>NZ_JAHZTD010000010.1 GCF_019599275.1 Hymenobacter sp. HSC-4F20
CTCTTCGCAGACCGCCCGTTCCGCTCTACGTTGTAGGTAAAAGGAATGTCGGTGGCTGCAATTTCGTCTTGTGCTTTGTCCAGTACCCGAGCCTTAAGGTTCTTAAACTCACGGTACTCATCCTCATCTATGTCGAGAGCAAACCGCAGCTGCTCTATCGTCATAATTCGTTTGCCGAAGTCACCGTACTCCCTCAGCAAGAAGTAGATGCGTAGCGAATAAGGGCTCTTCAGTTTGCGCAGTTGTTCGACTTCGGCGGTCGTAAAGTTGCCGCTTTCCCGCAGCTGCAGCAGGTAGGGCATAATCAGTGGATTGAAGCTGGCCACTACCCCGCCCATTTCGCCGTGATAGTCAGCCTGAGCCATGAGAGGACGGTTCAGGTACACTGGCTTCTTCCTCCGCTTCCGAGTTTCCTCTTCCAGCTCTTCTATGTGAATCGTGAATTTGATGATGTCACGACACATGTCCGCAATGGCTTCGTAGCTGGAACCACCCTTCTTGCCTTTGGAGTGCAGTAGTTCCTCAAAAGGAATGAACTGAGGTTGAAACTCTTCGTCGTTAAAGTCAATACGTGTGAGCAGTGCAATGAAAAGCCGCATTTGCATGGGAGCAAAGCTGAAGCGGGCGTTCACGAGCGCGTTGTGTTGAGCGACAACGGCTGTAGTCTTGCTTGCGGGACTCTTCATTGAAGTGACGTCATTTTTGTAGCGGTTGGGACCTTACTTGACGTCATTTTTGTAGCTGGTTGACGTCATTTTTGTAGCGGTTGACGTCATTTTTGTAGCGGTTGACGTCATTTTTGTAGCGGTTGGGGCTCTGAATGGTCTGTGAGACTGAGAGTTACGGCACCCGTAATACTACTAATGTAGTAACAAGTAGTAAAAGCTAGCTAGCTTCTTTTTGACGTCATTTTTGTAGCGGTTGCACAAGCTCTGACGAGTATAAATTAGTACACACGCGAGATTTTCCACCACGCGTTTTTGTACGTTTTTATACCTCCAGACACTTCGTGTTTGTGCTCTCACAATCAATACTTTACAGAGTGAGACGAGAGCAGTAGTACCGCTTACCACTGACCTCTAAACTGGAGGTAAACGACGTCGCTTAGCTTGCTTTGCTGGGATTTCTCGATCAGCTTCGGGTTTACCATCTAGGTAAGCCAAGAGTGCATCGTTGAGTACGTCACCGATAGTCTCGTGAGACCAGAAGGTGTACTGTTGTAAGCGTCGAAACGTGTCGGGGGGTAAAGCATTGGTGAAACGTATCTTGGCTTCATCACCTGTAGTTGGCTGAGGTGTGGGCTCTATCTGCGAGGAGGGAGAGTTACCCAGCAACAAGTCATCCATAGACTGAGCGGGCTTGGTCATCAGCCGGTCAAGGTTTACTTTCTGTTTGGACATTACTTCTTGTGTAGGATTTCCTGAGTTAGTGCCTCGTAATCTTGAAGAGCCGCAGATTGAGGAGCCCAATCGTACAGAGACTGCTGGTTGACCTGAGCTTCGGCTACTGATACATTATCACGGATCGTCGACTCCATTAGGAGAGAGCTTAAGCTGGAGTGCTGTTGCATGACCTCAACGAACTGGTGGTGTAGGCTTTTCCGGTAGCTCTTAGCGTACTTGGTCAGGAACACCCCCCCTACTCGCAGGCCGGGTGAGAAGTTCTTCTGGATACGACTAAT
The DNA here is from genome assembly GCF_019599275.1 of Hymenobacter sp. HSC-4F20. Taxonomy (GTDB): domain Bacteria; phylum Bacteroidota; class Bacteroidia; order Cytophagales; family Hymenobacteraceae; genus Hymenobacter. The sequence goes on from NZ_JAHZTD010000010.1 coordinate 1,682, forward strand.
CAGGTCGAGCAATGACTCTAAACCGTTGAAAGCAAAGTACTCGGGGGTCGTAGGAATGTAGACTCGATCCGAGGCAGTGATTGCCGCCATGGCCAGAGCCGAGTTGGGACTGGGACCTGTGTCGAAGATTACGAAGTCCACCAACTTGTGCAGGTCACCTATTGGGTTCTTGAATGCCAGCGGGTACATAGCGTCAGTACCTAGTAGTTTTTCGGCAGCTGCCAGTGAAGGGGAAGCAGGAACCAGCCACAGATTAGTACCCACTGACTGCATTGCTTGTGGAAAGCTCAATGAGCCGTCCAGTATCTGAGTCAGGCTTTTGTCCTGGGAAATTGTGGGTAGTGCCTGCGTAAGATTCATCTGAGGGTCACAATCAACGAGTAACACCCGGTGTCCGCTATGAGCAAGACAGTGTGCAACGGCCCAGGCAGAAGTGGACTTACCTGTTCCCCCCTTTCGGTTTGTAAACGTTAGTACCTGCATCGTATTGACAATATTGGAATACTTGGAGGTAAACATATACAACACACACAACATGTACAACATATTACACACGATACTGGGCATGTTGTGTGTGTTGTAAATCCTCTAAGTGTTGTTGATGTTGGAGATGTTGGAGATGTTGGAGATGTTGGAGATGTTTACTCTGCGTACTAACCATACCGGCAACATAATGCGTGTTAACAACACTGTTGACTCTAGCTAGGTGTCACAGTACTGTTAAGCTTCAGTAGACGCTGCACTGACATAGGGAAAAACTGCTTGCCCCGTCGGGTACGGTAGCCTGCTTCATTGAGCTCCTGTGCGATTTGCTGCAGTGTGTGTCCCCGTTCGTGTAAGAGATTACCAAGTCGAGCAGCTTGACGATTGGCCTGGTGCTCGCGCGCGTTCCGTTGCTGCACTTGCCGCCCTTGTCGGATCACCTCATCGGTCAGGTTCGCGGGTGTACCCAGTCGGGCTCCGCGCGCCTTCTTGGCGGCTAGAGCATCCTTGGTGCGTTTGCTGATAGTTTCGCGTTCGTGCTGTGCAATGACGGCAAACAGCCCCACGGTAAGCGTGTTGGCGTCCGGCATGTCGCAGCAGACGAAGTCCACGCCCGAGTCGCGCAGGGCGAAGATGAACCCCGCATTACGAGAAAGCCGGTCGAGCTTGGCAATGAGCAGCGTCGCTCCGTGCTGGCGGGCCGCTTCGATGGCAGCATGCAATTGTGGCCGCTGGTTGCGCTTACCACTCTCCACCTCCACAAACTCAGCCACGATACGGGTTGGGTCAGGGACAAAGGTGCGCACCGCCGCTTGTTGGGCTTCGAGCCCCAAGCCGGACTTGCCTTGCTTGAGCGTAGACACCCGATAGTAGGAAACGAACGGTTTAGAGGTAGGGGTCATGCAGCCAGTAGGAGGGAGGTACCAGCCGCAAGATACGACCGTATAACATTCTGCAAACGAACGTTTACAGAACGTTATAAGCTCGACCATACGCTTCTGCTCTCGTAGAATGCGGATCGGTCCACCATAGAACCGAAAGGTTTCGCGAACTTGATGCGCAAACCAAGGCCTCGATGTCCAGAAGAAACGAATTGCTGATAAGTGGAGTAGATCTCTCCGCAGAAGACGTAGCCGAACTGCAGGCCATACTACCAGACGACGCAACAGATGTTACCGTGATGGGCACCAAGAGTGTCTTCAACGATTTGGTACAGCTCGTATTTTACGACTTCACGCCAGTAGCGTTGGTGCGAGACTACATGCTCACCGAAGCACTAGTCGCTGCCTACAACTACATCAAGCCAGTCATCCTCCAATTGGTTCGCAAAGGAATGGGGGCAGGCAACGTCTGTATCGAGAAGGATATGGTATCAAAGGAAGGTGTTCCCTTCCTACTCTATGTCGTGACCAGCGCCCAACGATACGAGGTCATCATCAAACAACTGGAGGAAGTACCACCTGAACAGACAACTCCACGAAGCCCAGGCACCACCATTGTGGTACGCCACGATGAGAAGGGTAACTTGGATATCCATATCATGGGTGACTGAGCGCACAGGACCGCAGCTTGATCCGTTACGGGTATTGGTAAGCCTGCACTTTCTCTCCCCAAAGTTCCCGACTGAGTGTAGGCGGCACCCCCACATAACGCGTCAGTTCGGCGTGCATGATCTCCTGCACCTGGTCTGCATACTCTTCTGGTACAACCAAGCTGTCGTGTACGGTGAAGAAGGGTACCTCCGGCAGTTCGCGGTGCACACGCTTGCCTATGACGTGCAGGAACAAGTGCGCTTCGATCATTTGCAGGAAACGTGGTAGGATACTATTGTCGCCCTTCTGGTACATAGCAAAAATCCTATCTACAGTTGGGAAGAGTTCGCGGAAGGTTCGCTTTCCTGGTGAAGAGAACCCACTTCTGGTAAACAGCACCTGAAACACCATCTCCTTCAACGAATCGCGGTCCAGTTGACCCGCATATCCGCGCTCCTCAAGTGCATCAGCAAGACCCTCATAGAACCTGCCACTGCTGGTGAGTTCTTTGTATTTTGCAATATCCTCGCTGTCAGCACCTTGGATCGTTTTTACTAACATAACATCAAGAAGGTTCCCTTTTAGGTTGTTGTTCTCCTTGATTTCCTTCCTCAGACCCTTACCCAAGCCGTAGTAGAGGAGGGTCCCTATGGCCACCTCCCTTGATGACGTCGATGATGATGTCCTTGACGACGACGTCGATGATGATGTCCTTGACGACGACGCCGACGTTGTCGACGATGTGGTCCCTAATAATGACCCTGATGTTGACGACCACGACGACGATGTTGACGACCCCGACGACCTTAATGAATACCCTGTTTCATTTTCGCTCTTTTTCGCCGATTTTCGACCTGACCCTGACGTGGGCCTCCTCATGTAGAAGGCAAGATTAAGCAGCATGTTGGCCAGGTACGGCTGACTGTTCTTGAGGTCTATGGCCACCAGCTGTCTATACCCTTCCGCGTACACGAATGGTCTCAGCTCTTTGCTCATGTTGGTGAGCGTGGTGTGCATACGACCTACCGTATCGTCAACCCGTGGATGCAGGTCTTGATCTACCAAGTGCAGGATGGAGCGTTGACGCTGTACGTGCTGCACTTCTGGGTCCACATACGCTTCTCGGTCCGCTTTCTTGACCCACCGGAGCTTCCACGTCCATTTGAACCGTTTGACCGCCCGCTCTTCCGGGTTGGCCTGCAAGTACTGCTTACGCGCCATGATGTAGGCTAATGCGGTCTTCTCATCTATCCGCAACGGCGTTACACCCACACCCAACCAATGGAGCACATGCTGGTGGGACTGAATACGCTGCTTATGCTGACGCGCGTACTCCTCCGGGTTCTTCTCATGCTTCTTCGGCACACGGTCGCGGTGGCGGGCACGCAAACCCTCTGCCTTGCGCTGTATACGTGGGTCAGTCAACGCCACCACCTGCATGGGTGGAGTCAGCATGTCATCTGCTGCCCCGAAGAGTGCACCAAACCGATACCCAGTACATTTACCTTCGTTCCCTTTTCCTTTAGGATACCAGAGGTTGTCACTGACGAGCAGTCCTGTATCCACCGCGTAGGTCAGGTACTGCTTGTAGTTATGTACAATGTCTTGAGCCATTGTGGCACTGATCGGCACAAACCCCTGCTGTTGGCGCACCTTTTCGGCTAACCTGCGACTTCTCGACGGCACCTTGGTAATTAGATCGAGTAGCCGTACCAGCTCATCCCGATGGAAAGAGGGAAAAGGAGGAGGGAAAGCCTGCAGGTGGGCGTCGAGGTTTAGAGCGGCGGGAAGTAGAAAATGCACCAGACAAAGGTAACAAGACACAATGCAAAAAGGGGCAACACCTCACGATGTTGCCCCACACTTCAGATGTTTGCTACGAAGGTTTCTTCGTCACCTTGACGGTGGCCACGTACGTAGTCTTCGGGTGTCGCTTAACAGTGGCGTTGCTGACGAATCTCCCGGTGATGGCACTTTTGTTGATCTTCTTGGTTGACATGACGAAAGAGGTTAAGTGGTAAGAATGAGAAGAACTACTTGCACCTGACGGGCTTGCACTTCGTGCGGCATTTACCCTGACCTCCACCCTTGGCATCGTCGTAACCCTCACCGAAGTGCAGCTTGTACAAGGCCGTCGTATCGGCAAAGGCAACATGTAGATCCTGGAGATCTTGCTCATCACGCATGCCGAAGTAGGGGAAGTGGTGCAGGAAGGCACCGAACAGATACTTGCAGTCACGAGCATACGCCTCTGTGTCGAGGATGTGAAAGTGCCAGAACTTGTCTACCGCTTGATTGGGCACAATCTCACTTTTGGGGTAAGCGTACTTCAACGCGAGGAAACGCTTGTACTCCTGTTCAACAATATCACATTGCTCAGGTGTCCACCCCAAGCCTTCTTGTACATCTTGGAGTTTTCGTTTGAGTCTGGAGAAATCAGTTTTGGACAAAACTGATAACGCGTATTCCACTGCCTCGACCCTACTGAGTGCGTCTTTTATCATGACTTCCAGTGCTTTGATGTACACTATTTTACGTGTAACTAACGGCATTAGTTACCCAACGGGGTTAGAAATTTCGAAGGAAAGGTTGGAGTTAAAAAAGTATTTTGCCACGATATTGCACTTGTACAATAAATGGTGTTATCCCAAGTAACGGCACCCAACATTGTCGAAACGGGCGAGAGTGTTGCTCACGACGTCAATGAGTCGTATAACGGCTGTGTGATGACCTACGAAATGGCGTAATTTGCTCTTGACGCTCTATTCCCGCACAACTACATGAGACCTTTCACTCGATCATGGCTCGTTTTCGTGGCAGCAAGTGTATTCATGACAGCATGTTCGAGTTCCGAGGAGCCAACCCCTGCTTCGCAAGCGCTTCCGGAGCATCTGACCTTGGGTAACCCCAGTGGGGCAACTACTGATCCGTCGCAGCCCACCAATTACCTACTGAGCAAACCGCAGTATGAGTTATCCTACCACCGGGACCGTGGCATCCCGAACTGGGTGAGCTGGCACCTGGACGCTTCATGGCGTGGGTCTGCTGCCCGCCAGGATGATTTTAAGGCGGACGAGACCCTACCGGTGGGCTGGTACCAGGTACAGGCCAGCAGCTATATCGGCTCGGGCTTTGACCGGGGACACAATTGTCCTTCTGCTGATCGCACCCGCACCGAGGCCGACAACTCGGCCACCTTTTTGATGACCAACATGATGCCCCAGGCGCCGCGCAACAACCAGCAGACCTGGGCGAACCTGGAAGACTACTCCCGGTCCCTGCTCGACAGTGGCCAGGAACTCTACATAATCTGTGGCAGCTACGGCAAAGGAGGCACCGGCTCCAATGGAGGAGTCACGCAGACCCTTGACCAGGGCCGCGTAACCGTACCGGCCCGCTGCTGGAAGATCGTGGTCATTCTTCCTGTGGGAGACAACGATGCCAGCCGCGTCACAACCAGCACTCGCGTGATCGCGGTCGATACCCCAAACGACAATGGCATCAACACCAATTGGGGACAATACCGAGTTAGTGTTGATGCCATTGAAGCGGCCACGGGCCTGGACCTGCTCTCAGCCGTATCGATAACTGTACAGGCTACAGTGGAATCCAAGGTAGACACAGGGCCGACCAATTGATCGCCCTGCCTGGTGGCTCTCGTCGCTTAACTCAGGGCGTCCGAGCTGCTGATGGCAGGTAGTTCCGTAGCCTCTAGGCTGTTGGCAGAGATGGACTTAGTTAACCAAGCTGACTCCAGTGGCTTCCAGTCACGCTCCAACGCTTCGCGCACTTCCTGGCGGAACTCCTCCACGGAACTGCCTATGAAGGTGTACTTTTTTCCGATGACCAGTTCCTTGTAACTCTGGTCAAACCAGTCCAACCGGCTGAGTCCGGCGTCTATGGCAGCCTGTTGCCCGCTCAGGTAGGTAAACCAGTTGGCGACGGCCTTTCGCTCTGCCCTACCGGCGTATAAAGTGATAGCATAAGTGGGTTCCTTGTCCAACTCCAGCATGTGCCCATAGAACACGATGTAGCGCATATCATTGCGCTGCACATGCATAACATCCACGCGGTCCTCAAACACACCCTGTTGCTTGTAGTCCGGCCCCCAGGCTTCCACGATCACATCGGCTAATCCCCTGTCGTTAAATTGGTTGATTACCTTCTGCGCCTGAGCCAGAGCAGCACGGTGACGATGGGCAAAGTTGAACGCCAGGGCGAAATTGTCGTGGTTAGAGTCGGTCATCTGTTTAAGGTATTCCAGCAGGTGAAGCAGGAGAGGAAGGTAACGGGTGTTGGCTTGGCTGAGTACTGCCCCGAGGCGGGCTTCGACGGCTTGCGCCAACTCCGGGTGCGAGACAAATAGCCACGGAGCATCTGGATGCTCAGGGTTCTTCCCCAGGACGATGCCCACCTTGCAAGCTGGACCCCGCACGCTGTTCCAGTAGTTGTCCAGGTCATTGTGCAACCAGTGATTCACCTTGTTCTCGATCAGGATGGCGAAAGTCGCCCCTTGCAGAGATGAATCAGAGGTGCCGTTGTGCACGAGCAGGTCAAGCCACTGGCCTTCGTCCATGGAGTGTTCCCGCGATACCCGCACTGGTCCATCCAGTACTGGGAGCTTTGTACCCGACGATTTGCGGCGAACCACATCGAGTAGCGCCAGGGTAAACAGCACCCCCAAGCCATGATCTGCTTCGGACTGGAAGAAGAAACTGTAGGTGTTACTCAGAGGTAATTCCTTGCCGCTGATTCCCGCAATGCTGAAAAAGGTGGGCTGCTGCTTGGTAAACACCGGCCAGCGAGCGGTTCGCAGGAAGGTGGTGAGAGAGGTGGTTTCGCTGTAATTCACGGATATAAGCGAGAACAGAGATTATGGAGTAGTGATAAGAGCGACGATCACCGAAGGATCGGCACCAATCTCAGGTCGGCTGTACTTGTGCTTTCGTCGTTCGTTTAGTCTTCGGCACCACGGTTGCCTCTCCCAAAACGGGCTCGGTCAAGCGGCGGTATTCACCAAAGAGGTACTCCAAGCGACTAAGTTCCGTAGGGAAGGCAGCAGCGCGGTAGCACTGGTCCACGGCTTGATCTAGTTGCTGATGGGCTTTCACCAACACCGGAGGCATAGTGAGGGGGTCGTAGAGAGTAGCGAGACTTTCTGCTGGAAACTGTTCCCGTGCCGCCAGCACCAATTGAGCCGCCGCCTCTACTGCTGCCACCTGTTTGGGGGTGTGCGAAACAGGAAAAGGATAGTTGTTGTAGACTAAGGTTCCAGAATAACGAAAGTCGCTTTTTATGCGGCCGCAGACTTGTCGCATCCATGCCATATGCATGGTTGAGGAAAGTATGCCGAATAGGTAAGGGGTAGCATTGGGAATACTCATGCATGAATCTCCCAAGATGACGTCAGCAGAGAAGAACCCAAACGGCACAAAGCGGCGATTCTCTGAGGAATGCCTTGGTATCAAAAGGTAGTTGGATTGTGGCTGGCGCGTTTGCCCGAAAAGGGTAGGGAACTGCGCCATACGTACGGTGTCCCCCTTCGTGCTCGCAAGTCGGAACGCTCTTACCTCATTGACTCGCTCGGCAACAAGTGGTAATGATTTCAACACCGAAGGAGCAATATCATTCAACCAAAGGCACCATCTGTTCTGACTACGTAGAAACTCCTGTGCCCCGAGGAAGGGTTTGACATACGGTTGAGCATGGGGTTCCTTTTCGAGCAGTTCCTCCTTTTCCTGATCGCTCAAGAAGAAGAATCCCCCGTCAACAGGCTTGTTGCCATTCACCATTTCCGGTACCTGACACAACGGCTTAGTCCTCCCCGATATCAAGACGTTATCGGCTTCAATCAAATACGAGTTAATGCGGCTCACTTGCCGTTGCATGGGCTCAGCTCGTGGCGTGTCGTAGTCGTGGATAATGTGCTTGGGAGTATCCTCAGGTCCAAAACCCACGATGACGCAATACACCTGTGCATTACCTCGTGCTTCATTATTCCACTTGAAGGTCCGGTGTGCGAAGTGTATCTTGGTTTGATACCGTGTAAACAACTCATTCCACAGGATGCCGACCTGTTCACCTTGAACGATGGAGTTCGTGCTCACTAATGCCGTTCTGATGCGGGTATCCTGCATGTACTGGGCCGCTTTGTAGAACCATGCAGATACGTAGTCCAGCAAACCAGCTCCTTTGACACCGGCGAATAGCGTAGCCATTTCCGCTTTCTGCTCTCTTGTCTGCAAATGGTAGCCGATAAACGGTGGGTTGCCGAGTATGTAGCTGAGTTCGCCTTTTGGAGCGACGGTTTCCCAATCGGTGGTGAGAGCATTGCCATGCACGATACGGGCGGTGCGTGTAAGGGGCAGACGCAGGTAGAGGTTACCGAATGCTTCCGAGAGACGCAGGTTGAGTTGGTGATCCATCAACCACATGGCGACCTCAGCAATGCGAGCCGGGAACTCCTCAACCTCGATGCCATAAGCTTGGTCCACCTGCACGCGAGCATACAAGGCCAAGTCCACGGTTTGTCCCGTAGCGACCTGGGCAGCAAACTGCCGTTCTAAGATCTCCTGCTCCAGCAAGCGCAGTTCGCGGTAGGTAACCACCAGAAAGTTGCCGCAGCCGCAGGAGGGGTCGAGGAAGCGTGTCTTCTCCAGGCGGCGGTGGAGTTGGTCCAGCTTCTGACGGTTCTGCCCCGCCTGCGCTAACTCCTGCCGCAGCTCATCCAGAAACAGACCCTGAATGACTTTGAGAATGTTAGTCTCCGAGGTGTAATGTGCACCCAGGTTGCGCCGTTTGACCGGATCGGTTACGCTCTGAAACAATGACCCGAAGATGGCCGGCGAGATGCGCGACCAGTCGAAGTATGTGCAACGGATCAGTTGCTCCCGTAAGGCGGCATCAAAGGCCGGAAACTCGAAGAACTCCGTGAACAGCGACCCATTAACGTAGGGCAATACTTGTAAATGGGCGGGTAGGTGGCGCTGGCGCTGGTCAGCGGCTTTATCCAGCACGGAAAACCACTGGGCCAGTTGTGCTCCGACATCTGAACCGTCTTCTCGCGTGTGCTCTTCCAGGAAAATCCGGAATGCATCCTTCTCGAAGATGGCGGTGTCCTCCGCAAACAGACAGAATAGAATACGCACCAGCAGCACTTCCAGCTTATGTCCCTGGTAGCCCCCACGCAGCAAGGCATCGTGCAGCTCACCCATGAGTTCCGCCGCCTTAATGTTCGCCGGATCCTCCGCCTTGTACTCCCGCTTCTGGTAGCCGGTGAGGAAAGAGAACAGATGCAGGTTCTGATGCAGTTCTTCGAGGGGAAAACTGTAGTCTGTGCCTTCGTCGAGGTCGTAGAGGCGGAAGCGGGCAAAGTCGGAAACGAGGATGTACTTAGGCAGCTCGTGGTCTTTCAGGCCGGGGAAGTAATCACGAGCCTGCTGCACGGCCTTGTCGAGGTCCTTGCCTTTGCTCTTGTGCTCCACGAGCAGGGTGCCTTTCCAGAGCAAGTCTACGAAACCCTGCCGGCCATCTGCTTTCTTGATGGGTACCTCAAACGAGGCTACCCGGCGTCGTTTCACATCGAAAACGTGGAAGAAATCAATCCAGAATGATTGAGCACCCGCACGTTCGTCGGTTTCACCCTGCCACTCCTGGGCAAAGCGGATGGCACGGTCTTTTAATTCGGTGAGGCTGAGCGCCATGAATAGTGAGTAGTAAAATAACGTGATGGGGAGCAAGATACTGTTCGCCTATGTATCCCACACCACGTCATCTACCCTGCGAGAAGAAAGGTTTGTTGCTCCATCCTTCTGCTGTAGGACATTCCCGAAACGGGCTGAGTAGACTCACTGATACAGAGACGCTCACCCGCCTATTACCCAATACAGAAACCCGCCCGGCCAGTATGCTGTCGGGACGGGTTTCTGACATGGTCAACAGTACCTCGGCTACCGTGTTTGTTTGATTGGTTGCTCAAAGGTGTGGTACACACGCTCAGCGACGCTATTGCCAACTGACAGACGGCTAAACAATGCTCTCATAACGTCGATGGACTCTGGCCGCGAGAGATCGGGATCTGAAGTGAGCAGATCCTTTGCATCCTGTGAGTAGGAAACCAGGTTACGAGCGAGGTAGTACGTCTCATGCCCGTATAGGGGAACCTCCTGGTTAATATCTCGGTGCAGATTAACCCAGTTGGCGAATCCAACAAGTACATCTTCTGTCAGGATGACCGCTCCTGTTTCCGTTTCTACGTACAGTTGAGGAGCGTATGTAGTAAACATGTTAACCCACTGGTCATTATTGAAGCCGGGAAGTTGAGACTGTAATAATTGTCGGGTGTGAACGAGCGCCTGTTCCCGTTGAGCAGGAGTAGCTGAATCGTAGGGCAGGGCGTTTGCAAAGGTGTGGGTCTGTGATGAAAGCATGGGAACTACAGTAGATGAGGACAGAATATTAAACGCTCGGTCAGTTTGTGGTAAGGGAGCAGCTACGATGTAAGGTGTATTGGCAGACAGGTCGGTGTTGACGCCTTGCACAAACTAAATGCCGCTCCATCGAACTTGTGTGATGGGGTAGAGACACGACTCTCAGAGTCGCGGCTTTAAAAACTTGGGGTGCACGTAACCTGCTGCCTCCGTACCGGGAACATGTATCAACCACCAACCACCGTTGAGAAAGCTTCCTCCCTCAACGACCTTAACTACAGTGCCCTTAGGAAGCTGTCGCATTATCGGGTATTCTATTCCCCCATCCGTTCTCATGTTGACGACCTGAGTCGTGTAGTATGTTGGTAGGAGCCGATAGGCATCCTCACGCCGTTTCTCCTCCGCTTCTTTCTCAATGGTTTCGAAAGTACGGCGGTACTCTATGTCCCTAGCTCTCTGCTCATCTTCCATCTTCCGGATGACCTTCCTTTCGAACGCACTTGTACCGGTGCTAGAGGGCGCAACTGGAACATACACTGGTTCTGATACAACAACAGTGCTGTTGATGATCACCCCATTATTAGTGTTGCGGGTGGTCTGGCTAAAACCCGCGGTATAGAGCAAGGAAAATGCAGTAAGAAGAGAGAGTCGGTGAATCATTGAAGAGCGTTGATCAGGGAAAACAGCGTCTTGGTTGGGGAGAACTTCAGCCCCTCAAGGTTGCATTGGTCGAGTGTCTGTTTGTCGTTTACAGACGCACCAACTAGGTTACTGAGGAGCAAGGGGGAGGGGTAATGTGCTCTGCAAAAGTAGGACGTTTGCTCATGCAATCTACATATATGTAGACAATATTACTGTAGTCCTGTGGGAGCTTGCCAACCGTGAAAAATCCGGCTGGTGTTAAAGCATTCGGTGCTCGTCTTCGGCACTTGCGTGAACAGCGCGGACTGAGCCAGCAGGAGCTGGCCGATTATGCAGATGTGTCTAAGATGACTGTACACCGCATCGAAACAGCGCAGTTCTCCGCTACAATCGACGTGCTGCTCTCTCTCACGAAAGCACTGGGTATGCCACTTCATGAACTAGTGAAGTGTCCTGGTATGGAAGAAGCTGATTGAGAGGTCTGCTGTCTTTGAGACAGATAGGCTTCTGCTCCTGGACTAGGCGACTTATGACAACTCTTTTCAGTAGTCAATCTTGAGTTAGCAATGGAGCAGCGTCAGTCTCACACCACCACTATGGTTCACCTGAAGTCACAAATGTGGGAGGCGTTACCGGAGACTAACTGGGCGTAGTGAACTTGTAACTCTGTGACATTTAAACGTGAACCGTTTAACTCACTAGCTGCTGAACGGAGCTGTAAAAAAAGGGGGGGGGTAGTCTGGTTACTCCTGCGCACCGGGGGGTGTTTCTTAGGGTACCCAGTGCTCTCGCATTCACGACACCTCAGATTTTTTCCATTTTTTCTTGTGCGGCCGTTTCTCATCGTCTCATCATGCCACTTTCACTGTCCCCGTGGGCGTAATCAGTGACGTGAAGTTGAGTCATAGTACACCGAGTTAGCTATCTAGTGTACTACTGAGCCGCATTATCTGGGTCGAGAGAGAACCAACTGAATACACGGCAATATCACTCTCTGCTCACACGTGCACGCTCACTCCATCCTGTCTCTGCCACTTTACTGCAGGACTTGGATCATCATGTCAACGCAGGGTCCAACAGCTACCCAATGTAACTTTTTTCGACGTCAACCGCCTCCAGCTTGCACGACGACGGATTATTTAGTAGATTATAGAGAGCTCCACTGCAGCAAGAAGTCATGTGAGTCCAGTTCGGACATAGAACTCTTCTCACAAGTCGCCTGCGGTACCTTATAGCTAACTCGGTTTTTTTGCGTGGTTTTGTACCGGACAACAACCTAACTACTACCACTGGGCAGTAGCACGAGCCGCTGCCTGAACCGCTTCTGCAACGACCCACTTCCGTTTCTTCGGGGTGGCGGGCTACTCATCCTCCATGCCAGAGGATTGAGGAGAGCAACGTTTTTCGACGACTTGTAACGACTCTCACCTGCGAACAGCAACCTTCTGGTTGCAGTCCACGGGAGCAGCAATCAGAAGTCATCTTCCTGGAGGGGGGCAGGGGGGTGACTTGTTTGAGCAGCAAACGTAGACTTCTTCCTTTGGGGCGCCTCCGATGAGGGCATCGACACGCTCACAGACTCAGCCTACAGGCTGTCATGACATGTAAGCGTGTACATGTATGAGTACACGACTCCCTAGTCGAGAATGATATGACGTCATCACTTCGACTAGGGAGTCGCGTACTCTAATGACAGCGCATGCTGACGTAGCAACTCCACTAACCACTCGTCGACAAAGGAGCAGCGACTACATCAGCACAGGAGCTCAAAACTTCATCCGTTGAATGCGCCACGCGTTCAGAATCGCGAGTAGAGCCACTCCGACGTCGGCAAACACGGCTTCCCACATCGTGGCCACGCCACCCGCTCCAAGAGCCAAGACGATGGCTTTCACTCCAAACGCCAGCCAGATGTTCTGCCACACGACTGAGTGGGTAGCGCGGGCAATGCGCCGAGCCGTCGCAATCTTGCTGGGGTGGTCTGTCTGAATGACCACGTCAGCTGTTTCAATCGTCGCGTCCGACCCCAAGCCGCCCATGGCAATTCCCACGTCGGCTAGGGCTACTACAGGTGCATCGTTCACCCCATCCCCCACAAACGCCAGCTTCCGACCTTCCGTGAGGTATTGCTGTACATAACGGGCTTTGTCTTCCGGTAACAGCCCACCGTGGGCTTCGTCAATACCGAGCTCCTTGGCTACCCGCTGCGTAATGCTGTCCTTGTCCCCCGAGAGCATGACGATCTTCGTGATGCCGTCAGCCCGCAGTTCGCGCACGGTTTGCTTTGCGTCGGCTTTGGGAGCATCCGCCACCGTCAGGTAGCCGGCGTACTGACCATTCACGGCCGCAACCACAATACTATCTATTACCTGATCTACTTCTGGAGGGTAGGGAACCTGAAACTTGGTTAACAGCTTGGTGTTGCCGGCCAGGACGTCCAGGCCATCGACCCGGCCGCGCAGCCCGTGACCGGCTATTTCCTCCACGTTTTCCACCGCAACGCCTGCCACTGCGTTACCGACGTGCTGCACTACGGCTTTGGCAATGGGGTGGGTCGATTTCGTTTCCAGGGTTCCGACCAGGCGCAACAGCTGCTTAGCGTCAAACCCAGCGGCGGGCTGCACCTGCTGCACGGCAAACACGCCTTGAGTCAGCGTACCGGTCTTGTCCATCACCACAGTGTCGATTTCCCGCAGCACGTCCAGGAAGTTGGACCCCTTAAGCAGGATGCCGGCTCGGGAGGCCGCGCCGATGCCGCCGAAATAGCCCAGCGGAATGCTCACGACCAGGGCGCAGGGGCAGGAAATGACCAGGAAGACGAGCGCCCGGTAGAGCCAGTCCCGAAACACGTAGTCGTCCACCATGAAGTAGGGCACGACGAGGAGCAGCGCGGCCAGCAGCACGACGATGGGCGTGTAGATTTTGGCAAAGCGGGTGATGAACAGCTGGGTTTTCGCCTTACGCCCGACCGCGTCCTGCACCATGGACAGGATTTTGGCCAGCTTCGTATCCTGGTAAGTGGCCGTTACCTGTACCTGCGCCAGTGACTCTTGGTTGATCATGCCGGCCAGTACTGCGTCCCCGGTTTGCTTGGTTTGAGGAGCCGACTCGCCGGTAAGAGCGGCCGTGTTGAAGCTGGCCGGTCCAGCTAGCAGGGTCCCGTCCAGGGCTACTTTCTCCCCGGGCTTCACCTCAATGGTATCGCCCAGCTGGACCTGCTTGGGATCCAGCACCAGACTACGCCCCCCGCGCAGCACGGTAACTTCGGTGGCTTGAATCTCCAGCAGGGCCCGGATGCTGCGCTTGGCCCGGTTCACGGCCGCGTCCTGAAACAGTTCGCCCACGGTATAGAACAGCATCACGGCGACTCCTTCCGGGTACTCGCCGATGGCAAACGCCCCGAGCGTGGCCAGGCTCATGAGTAGAAACTCGTTGAACACGTTCCCGGATGGAATACTGAGCACCGCCGCCTTGATGACTTTCCAGCCGACCAGCAAAAAGGCCACCCCGTACCACAGCAGGCGTACGGTGCCGCTAAAGAAGGAAACGTCGAAGTAGTCCAGCGCGATACCGGCCAGCAGCAGCGCCAGACTCACGCCCGGCCACAGGTAAGGGCTGGCTCCCGCATTTTCATGGTCATGGTCGTCACCTTCTTCATGGGTGTGCCCGGCCTGGGCATCGGGTGTGGTATCCGCCGCTGGCGCGTGGTCATGACCGGGTACGTCGTGGCCCTGGGGCTCCGTCGCGGCGTCGGGAGAGAGTTGGTCGCGGGTCAGCGCGCCCACATTTTCGAGCTGCACCTGTTTGGCGGTGTTCAGCTCCTCGTTGGTTTTATCTAGAGAAGGGTCAGGCATGAGCGGAAGAATGAGGTAGATCAACTAGAGGTGGCAAACCTCGGGGGCCGGACGATGCAATGCTATTGCATTGTTTCAGCCGGCGCTGGCGCAGTTCTCGCACAGCCCCTTCATCACCAGGCTGGTTTCCTGCACTTGGTACGCTCCTGGCAAGGCAATGATGGGTACCGCTACCGTGGGCAGGCAGGACGTTTCCCGGCAGCGGGTACAGAAGAAGTGCGCGTGCAGGTCCTGGTGGTGCTCCGGGGTGCAGCCGGGCTCGCACAGGGCAAATTTGACGGCTCCGCTGCCGTCCTCGATGCGGTGCACGAGTCCCTTCTCGGTAAAGGTTTTCAGCGTGCGGTGCACGGTAATACGGTCCGCGTGCCCGAGCAGGAGTTCCACATCCGCCAAGCTGAGCGCGGCGGGGTGCCGTTGCAGCACCTCCAGCACGAGCAGGCGCATGGGCGTCGGCGTAATCTGCCGGGCGATGAGCGTGTCTTCTTGGGGGTGAGCCATGGTCTATTCTTCTTCTTCGGCGTTTTTCATCTTGGCGAGCAACGAGTAGGCTCCCGTCGTGACGAACGTGGTTGTGGCCGGCACGGCTTCGGGCAAGGTGACTTCCGTGAAGTTGTCCTCGCTACGCCCCAGCGTAACGGGCACCATCCGGTAGCGGCCCGGTGCTTCCACCGCGTAGGCGTAGTTCTTGCCCTCAAAGCGCACCAGAGCCGCGTCCGGTAGCACGGGAGCATCCGTGCGGCCGGTTTCAATCATGGCGCGCACGTAGAGGCCCGGCAGCAAGGCTGGGTCGTTTTCCTGGTCGAGATGGCCATGTACCCGTACCGTCCGGTCCTCGCCGATGGCTTTGCCGACCAGGTACACGTGAGCTGTGCGCTCCCGGTGGGAGCCGGTAGAGTCGCTGGCCAGGGTAAAGCGGATCAGCTGCCCCTTTTGTACCCGGGCCACATCCCGCTCGAAGACGGTGAGCTCGACGTGCAGGTGTTCGGGGTCCACGATTTCAAACAGGGCATCGGTGGCCGTCACGGCCTGGCCGACCGTCACGTTCACGGCACGCACAAACCCCGCCCGGGGAGCCCGCAGGCTTGCCGTAGTAACCATCTTGCCGCCTACCGGAAGGCCGGCCAGCCGCAATCGGGCAGCCTGCGCGTTAGTCTGTACCTGTAAGGCGTTGTAGTCGGCCTGGGCACGCTGATAGTTCTTTTGCGGGGCGACTTCCTGCTCGTAGAGCTCTTTCTGGCGGGCAAGCTCCGTGCGGGCGTAGGCCAACCGGGCGCGGGTTTCCAGGTAGTCCTGCTGCAGGGTCACGAACTCCGGGTTGCGGATGGTGGCCAGCACCTCACCTTTGCGCACGCGGGCTCCTTGCAGCAGCTCGGTGCTTTCCACGAAGCCCCCCAGCGGGGCAGTAATGGAGACGGCACTCTCCGGCGGTACGTCCAGGGTACCCGTTACCGCCAACCCGGCTCCCATCGGGCGGCTCTGGATGCGTCCGGTCTGGATACCCGCCGCTTGCTGCTCGGCGGGCGAAAGGGAAACCAAGTCCGAGGATTCTTCTGCTCCTTCGACTTCCTCTCCCTCCGCCGACGCGGGTGTCTGGGTAGCTTCGGCCGTTTCGTTCTCGTTCTTATTGGTACAGCTGGCCACGGTCAGGCTCAGCAGCAACATCAGGGTTGCAATCTTATGCATTGGGTTCGGTTCAGGAAAAGGAGTTGCCTTACTGGGCGGTAGCGCCCAGCAGGTAGTCCAGGTCAATGGCGGTTTGATTGTGCTGGAGCACGGCGTCCAGGTACGCGGTGCGCACGCTCAGGGCACGCTCCAGGTTGAGCAGCAGCTCGGAGTAGGTTGTTTCACCGGCCTTGTAGGCGCGCTGGCTGAGCCGGACGATGACGGCTGCTTGTGGTAGGCCGGTCTGCTCGTAGAACTGCACGCGCTGGTGTTGCTCCTGCAGGCGCAGGCGTAGCTCCTCCAGTTGGCTGGCAGCTTCCGCCCGGTAGCGCTGGTAGGTCGCCGTGGCGACCTGCTCCTGCAACTGGGCGGCCTGCACCCGGGCCTTCTGGGGGCCGCGCAGTAGGGGAATCGCTACGCCGGCCTGTACGCTCTGGAACCGGTCGCCGGTGCCGTAGGTCGTGGCTTGTCCGTCTATCTCGTACGTACCGCGCAGGGACTGATTGGTATAGCCCACGCTCACTTGGGGCAGTCCTTGGGCTTTCTCCACGCGGGTTTCCGCCCGGCGCTCGGCAATCTGCTGCTGTAATACCCGCGCCTGGGGAGTGAGAGCCAGCACCGCGGTGTCCGCAGCGACGAACGGAGTAGGCAGCAGGTGCACCGTGCTGTCGGCGATGGTCACGGGTTGGGGTGCTTGCAGCAGGGCCTGCAGCTGACGCTGGGCAATGGCGTAATCCGCCCGGACCTGAGCCAACAGGTTCTGCGTTTCGCCCTGCTGAATCAACGCATTGGCGGGCTCCAGGCGGGCAGCCTCGCCGGTTTTGAAGCGGAGCTGGGCCGAGCGCAGAAACTCGCGGTAGATGCTGTCCTGGCCGCGCAGGGTACGCAGCCGATGCCGGGCGTGGACCGCTTGCTCATAGCTGCGTCGTACCTGCCGGCGGAGTTCGGCCTGCACCTGGGCCAGCTGCTGCTCCCGGCCGCTGATCTGAGCTTGACTCAGCCCCGCCTGAGCTTTATAGTACCCCGGCAGCGCAATGGTCTGCCCGATGCTGAGCACGTTGTCGGAGAGAGGGGAGTTGACTTGCCCGTAGGTACCCAGCACCGTGGTGCGGCCGACGTCAAAGGAAGTGCGTCGCAGGGCTTGCTGTGCCTGCAAAGAGCGTTGCGCGGCCTGTACCGTGCCGTTAGCCTGCAGCGCTTGTCCTACGGCCTGGGTGGCAGTCAGAGGACCCTGGGCGTGCGCTGGCGTGCTCTTCAGTACTCCACTCAGCCCCAGTGCCACGAGCAGCACCGAAACGGGCAAGGAACGGGAAGCTGTCGGCTGCGGAGCAGATGTCTTACCACGCTCAGATAAGGCATACAGCACGGGGAGCACCAGCAACGTCAGCAGGGTTGCGGTGACTAGTCCACCGATTACCACGGTTGCTAGGGGACGCTGCACTTCCGCGCCGGCCGAGGTAGACAAGGCCATGGGCAGAAAGCCCAGCGAGGCCACCGTGGCCGTCATCAGCACGGGTCGTAGGCGTACCTGAGTGCCTTCCAGAATGCGTTGGTAGAGGTCCGTGCGGCCTTCTTCTTTGAGTTGATTGAAGTAGCCGATCAGCACGATGCCGTTGAGCACCGCTACCCCGAACAGGGCAATGAAGCCCACCCCGGCCGAGATGCTGAAGGGCATGCCGCGCAGCCACAGGGCCAGCACCCCACCGATGGCCGAGAGGGGAATGGCCGTGAAGATGAGCACCGACTGCTTCAGAGACTTGAAGGTGAAGAACAGGAGCACGAAGATGAGCCCCAGCGCCACGGGCACGGCGATGCTTAGGCGCTCGGTGGCCTGGCGCAGGTTCTCGAACTGCCCGCCGTAGGTGGTGTAGTAACCGGGCGCAAACTTCAACTGCTGATCCACTTTGCCCTGCAGCTCCGTTACCACGCTTTCCACGTCCCGGCCGCGCACATTGAATGCCACCGTAATCCGGCGCTTGGCGTCATCGCGCTGAATCTGGTTGGGGCCTTCCTGCAGGTCTACCGACGCTACCTGCTCCAGCGGAATCTGCTCGCCGGCCGGGGTGGCTACCAGCAGCTGGCGCACGTTGCCGATGTTCTGGCGCAACTCCGGGGCCAGGCGCAGCACCACGTCAAAGCGTCGCTCCTGCTCGAAGAGCTGGCCGGCACTCTGCCCGGCAAAGGCCGTCTGCACCGTGCGATTCACGTCCTCAGCGTTGAGGCCAAAGCGGGCCAGGCGGTTGCGGTCCAGCTTCACCACGATCTGCGGCAGACCGGTGACCTGCTCCACGTATACGTCCTCCGCGCCCTCCACCTGGCGTACCAGACGGGCGGCACGCTCGGCGTAGGAAGCCAGCTGCTGCAGGTCCTCGCCGTAGATTTTCAAGACCACATCCTGCTTAGCCCCGCTGATGAGCTCGTTGAAGCGCATCTGGATGGGCTGCTGAAAGCCGAAGGTGACCCCGGGAATCACGCTCAATGCTTCGGCCATCTTCTCGGCCAGCTCTTCCTGCGTGTTGGCCGAGGTCCACTTCCCCTGATCCTTCTCCAGAATTACCATCACGTCGGCGGCTTCCACCGGCATGGGGTCCGTGGGAATCTCGGCCGCGCCGATCTTGGCCACCACTTCCTTGACCTCGGGAAACTGTTTCTGCAGGATGCTCGCGGCTTGCTGGCTTTTCTCTGCTGTGTAACTCAGCGACGAACCGGTCAGCGTGCGCATTTCGATGGCAAAGTCGCCTTCCGCGAGCTGGGGGATAAACTCCCCGCCCAGGGTACGGAACAGCAGCAGAGCGCCGGCAAATAGAACCAGAGCCGCTGACAACACCACTGTCTTCCGGCGTAGGGCCCACTCCAGCACCGGCCGGTAGCGGGCTTCCAGCCAGCTCATCATCCGGTCGGAGAAGTTGCGCTTGGGCTGAGTCGAGCGGCTCAGCGCCAAGGCCGACATCATGGGCACGTAGGTAAGCGAGAGGATGAAAGCGCCGACGATGGCAAAGGCGACCGTCTCGGCCATGGGCCGGAACATCTTCCCCTCGATGCCGGCTAGTGCCAGCAGGGGCAGGTACACAATCAGGATGATGATTTCCCCAAAGGCTGCCGAGGAGCGAATCTTGCTGGCCGCGTGGTAGGTCTCCTCGTTCATCTGCGCGCTGGTCAGCCGGTTGCCCGGCACCTGGAGCTGCCCGCCGTGCAGGCGGTGCACGATGGCTTCGACGATAATCACGGCTCCGTCCACGACCAGGCCGAAGTCGATGGCCCCCAGCGAGAGCAGGTTGCCGGACACCCCGAATAGGCGCATCAGGCTGATGGCAAAGAGCATGGCCAGCGGAATGACCGAAGCCACTACCAGCCCGGCGCGCCAGTTGCCCAGGAAGAGCACCAGTACGAACAGCACAATCAGGGCCCCCTCGATCAGGTTGGTCTGTACCGTGCTGATGGCGCGGCCGACCAGGTCGGAACGGTCCAGGTACACGTCGATGGTGACGCCTTCGGGCAGGGACTTGCGCACGGTCTCCATGCGCTGCTTCACGGCGTTGATGACCTCGTTGGCATTGGCCCCCTTGAGCATGAGCACCAAGCCCCCGGTCACTTCCCCTTCCGCGTTCCGGGTCATGGCTCCGTAGCGTACGGCCGAGCCCAGACGTACCTCGGCTACGTCACGCACCAGCACCGGCATGCCCCCTTGGGTACTGCGCACAACGATGTTACCCAGATCGGCGGCATTCTCGGCCAGTCCTTCGGTGCGGATAAAGTAGGCAGTGGGCTTCTGATCCAGGTAGGCCCCGCCCGCATTTTGATTGTTGCGCGAAACGGCCTGGTAAACCTGCTCCGTGGTAACCCCGAGCGAGCGGAGCCGGGTAGGGTCCAGCCGGATTTCAAACTGCTTGAGTTGCCCGCCGAAGCTGGCCACGTCCGCCACGCCGGGTGTGCCCAGCAACTGCCGCCGCACAATCCAGTCCTGAATGGTGCGCAGCTCGCGGGCATCGTACTTCTGCTCGTAGCCGGGTTTGGCCCGTACCAGATACTGATACACCTCGCCCAGGCCGGTGCTGACCGGGGCCATTTCCGGCCGGCCGATACTGGCGGGAATCTGGCTTTCCGCCTCGCGCAGCCGCTCGCCGACCTGCTGGCGGGCCCAGTAAATGTCAATCTTGTCCTCGAAGACGATGGTGACGACCGAGAGGCCAAAGCGGGAAAAGGAGCGCACTTCCTCCCGGCCGGGAATGGTGGCCAGGCTCTGCTCCACGGGGAAGGATACGAGGCGCTCGATGTCGCTGGCTGCCAGGGAGGGGGCCACCGTGTAGACGACGACCTGGTTGGTGGTAATGTCGGGTACCGCGTCAATCGGCAGCCGGCTCAGTGAGTAGCTGCCCCAGGCAATCAGCGCCAGGGTGAGCAGCCCGATGATGAGCTTGTTGTGAATAGAAAAATAGATCAGCCGGTCGAACATCCGTCGCTGGGGTAAGGTCTAACGCTTCCGTAAAACCCTGCCTGACCGGCCGTTCCGGCCACGCGGGCGGGAACGGCACGGGAGGTACTCCCACCAGGACGCGATGCGCCCATACGAGGGGTAGTCCGTGGCATACAGACACGAACTGCCCTTGAGGAGTACTCAGCAGGAAAAAGGGGGGAGGGTTAGACCCGCGGCGGTTGCCAGACGGCGGCGGGTGCCCGCGTCGGGGCGGCAGCTAGAGAATGGGCATGACGTTCCGTAGAACCCCATTCCAGCGCGTTCTGCAAGGCAGGAGCTGCCAGGGAAGGTAATGGAGAGACGGCACCACCACAGCAATGGCATTGGCACAGGGGGGAACACCAGTCTCCGACATCGGCCGCGCTACAATCAGCGTGGGAGGAAGCCGCCACGATGGTCTGCGTCTGGTCCTGGCACACAGCTACCTCATCAGCACACGTCAGCGTCGACAGGCAGGCGAAGTAAAAGGCGAAGAACAGAGACAGGAAACGCATCTAGGCAAAGGTAGTAGTTCCGGGATGGAACTGCTGCTTGTACCGGCTAGAGCTGGGAAAGGTTCCTCACCCAGCACCAGTTGAGCGCTGCCAAGCCGACCGCATACTCGCGTGTTTCACTGGCTAAGTAACTCCTCACCAGCACCCAAGCCGACAACATGGATTTTAGCTTATAACACGAACTCTACCAACGTGATGATTCTGTCCGCATCAGGTGATATGGGAGAGTTCAGACATCAGACAAGCAAGAAGGATGACAGATGTCCCGAGTTTACGTCATAGTGCGAGTTTTAACACCCTTCATACCTCACGACGACGCAACACGGTCACAGAAAGGGGCTCGATCAGATGGATGGTACACCATCAATTTCAGAGCGAGTCCCTTTCTGTGACCTACCCAGTTGTATGCTGCAGTCGGACTTAGGGGCTGGCTACGCCTTTTCGGCTTTGAAGCCGGCATCTTCTACTAGCGCCAGCACCTGTTCTTCTGTTACTTCGCCGGTCACCGTCAGCACCTTGTTCGGATTAGCCGTATCCACCTGCCAAGAGGTAATGGCTTTCTCGCCATTGAGGGTGGGAGTGACAGCTTTGATGCAGCTTCCACAGTTGATATTCGTGTTGAACTGGAGCGTTTTCATGGTACGGGAAAGGTAGTGCGCCTACCAAAGGCGGATTGGAACTGGAAACATCCAAAAGTAGTGGTCTACCTACCGAAAGGGGTACAGAATTAAGCCGGCCGCTTGCATGATTTCCAGGTCTCCAGGGACCCAAAAAGCCAACCTGTGCTCTGACAGGCCGGTTCTTCAGGTTCAGCGAGAAGTTAAGCTGCTACTTCGGCTAAACAGGCTTCTTCACACCGCATACATGCTTCAGCACACAGACGACAATGTTCTCTATGGTCCGCGTGCTGAGCACCTTCTACCCCCACAAGCATGGCAGATTTCCGCGCACTCGCGCAGCAGGTGCTGGGCATGTTCCGAGCCGTGAGCCACGAGGCGGGCAGTCAGGACACAGATGTAAGCACAGTCACAATCTAAGCTGATACAACGGGCCATCATCTGCACGTTCTACTCTTGTAGACAAGACGTTGCGCAGTGCCAGGGCAGTGGGTGCAATTACCCATCATGCGGGCGGCAGCTTTGCGGTGCGCAATTGGCCCAAAATGTCCGGTAAACGACCCATTGTTGCCTTCGCCATTCGGTACTTTTGTCTCTCTACTAACCGCCTGCTTGAAACCCCTACCCCATCTTTTGTTCGTCGTGCCGCCCGCGGTGCATCTGCTGGATCTGACCGGTCCGGTTCAGGTTTTCTACGAGGCCGCTACGTATGGCCAACCCTACCGGCTGACGTTTTGCTCCTATCAGTCCGTGGTGAGCAGTGCGGCCGGCTTGGGGCTGGGGCCCTTGGTTCCCTTTGCTGAAGTGCCTCTGGTACCGGGGGATGTCATTTTTCTCCCGGGGCTGGCTATGGAGTACCTACGCTCGGAAGCCTTTCGGCAAGAAGGAACCGCCTTCTTTGGGTGGCTCCAGGAACAGCACAGCCGGGGTGTGCGGCTGTGTTCGGTTTGCACCGGCGCGTTTATCCTGGCGCACGCTGGGCTACTGGATGGCAAAAAATGCACCACCCACTGGCGGAGACTGGCCGAACTCCAAGCCCGCTATCCGCACGTGCGAGCGCAGGCCGACACGCTGTTTGTGCGGGACGGCCTCATCGACACCAGCGCGGGGTTAACGGCGGGTATCGACCTAGCCTTGTATTTGCTAGAGGAACGGCATGGGCCCTTGTTCGCGACCAAAGTAGCTCGTGAACTAGTGGTGTACTCTCGGCGCGGGGCGCAGCACCGCCAGCTCAGCGTTTACCTGGACTACCGCAACCACTTGCACTCGGGCGTGCACCAAGTGCAGGATTGGCTGGCTGACAACCTCGCCATGGGGGCAACCATCAACGTCCTGGCCGAGATGGTGCACATGAGCCCGCGTACACTCACCCGCACCTTCCGCCAAGCCACTGGCATCAGTATTAACGAGTATACCACGGCCCTGCGCCGGGAATTGGCGGCCACATTGCGCCAGAACTCTGCCCTGACCATGGAAAACATTGCCGCGCAGTGTGGTTTCCGCAACGTGCGGCAACTGCGGCGTTTAGAGTCAACCTCAAACGGCGAGTCGACCAGCCGAGTGCCCATTATTCAGAAATAAAGCTGCCCCATGAAAACCGCACGCTTGCTCGTTGCTTTCCTGTTGATTTGTTGGTGCTGCGGCCACACCAGGGCCCAGGTTACTCCTGTAAAAGACTCAGGCACTTGGGTGTGCGGGCCGTGCGATAAAGGCTGTGACTCGGACCGCTACTCCGCACCGGGCACGTGTGCGCATTGCGGCATGGCCCTGGTGCCAGGCGCGGCGGGCATTGATTCCCTGCCAGCTCAGCTCAGCAAGCGCCAAAAGGGGGCGGCCGAACCGTCGCTGTGGCCCCTGCAGCTGGAAATGCGCGTGCCCTTTGCCCCCACCGCGTTTCCCAGTGGGGCACATACTCATCTAGTGTACGAGTTGTACCTAACGAATTTTGGAACTGTTCCTGTGGCGGTGCGTCGGCTGGAGGTGCTTGACGCGAACGCCGAGAGTACCCCGCCCATCACGACCTTCTTGCCTACGCAGCTGGCAACCATGTTGCAGCTTAGTGGCGTGCCCACCCCGGCTGTGCCAACGGAACGGCTTCTTCTTGGCCCTGGCCAGAGTGCCATCGTATTCATTTCTGTCGCGGTCGACCGCCAGGCCCGGATGCCAACTCGATTGGTGCATCGCTTGAGTACGGACGACTCCGCCGTAGAGGGAGCGATTATTGGGACTCAGCATACGGCCTTGCGCGTGCTGGGGCCACCAGTTGATGGCGCCAACTGGCTGGCAGCCGACGGGCCCAGCAATGACCCGGACAATCACCACCGGCGCGGCATCCTGCTGCTGGGTGGGCAGGCCGTGGATTCCCGACGCTACGCCATCGATTGGAAGCAGGTCCAGGAAGGCGCTTCGTTCGTGGGCGATGCGAGGGACGTGCGCGCCTACCATTGCTACGGCAAGGACGTGCTGGC
Source organism: Hymenobacter sp. HSC-4F20 (assembly GCF_019599275.1). Lineage (GTDB taxonomy): Bacteria > Bacteroidota > Bacteroidia > Cytophagales > Hymenobacteraceae > Hymenobacter. The sequence goes on from NZ_JAHZTD010000010.1 coordinate 26,337, forward strand.
CGTAGCAGCTGGCCGGGTCGTGATGGCCCGCGACGGCCTGCCCGACAACACCCCGGGACACGGGGTTTCGTTTCGCCCCGCTGTGCCAATTACTCTGGAAACCGTGGCGGGGAACTCGCTCGTGTTGGACCTGGGCGGTGGGCATTTTGCACATTACATGCATTTGCGGCCGGGCAGCGTGCGCGTGAAGGTTGGGGACCGGGTGCGGCAAGGTCAGGTGTTGGCGGGCATTGGCGGTTCCGGGGATGCGCGCGAGCCGCACCTGCATTTCGAAGTTACAACATCCGCCACCTTGCTGCGGGGTGAGGGGGTACCCTACCTCATCGACCGCTACCGCTGCCAGACGGCCAGTGGAGGTTCACTAGAAACGCGTCGGCAGGAGTTGCCTTTGGATGACAACATCGTGGTGTTTGAGAAAAAGCCCATGAACTGATAGGGGGACCTAACAGGTTTCGAGTGCTACTACCCTGCGTACTTTACGGCAGCAGGACTACTGCTAGGTAACGTCTGGACCAAACATTTCATCAGGGCCGTGATTTAACCCTTTAATGTGTCTAGGGGACACGCTCAAGTATAACCGGCTTGTTACCAGCAGTTTTACACTTCAAGTTCTCTTACCTGCATCATTTAGAGGAGTGTAAGTGGCACTCACCTCACTAGTCGTCCGTAGTTGTCGCCGGTACACGGAGGGAGAGCACTGCATCAACCGCCGAAACTGCCCGGAGAAGTGCGCCAGACTGGTATATCCTAGTTGTCGGGCTATCTGACCCACACTGAGCGTCGAAGATGCGAGCAACTCTTGCGCATAAGTCAGTCGCAGGCTTAGGAGGTAACCAGCTACCGTCTTGCCCAGACCTGCTTTCGCAACTGCTGCACGCAATTGTGGATAGGACACGCCCAGCTCGCGAGCCACAGCTGCTCCAAAAGTACGGTGTTGCAGAGTCTGCCCCCTCTGGCGCAGCAGGTGACGCACTGCGGAGTTGACTCGTTCCACCAGCGTTAAGTGGAAGTTATCCAGCAGGGCAAACCGGGCTGCTTCCAGGGTCGCCCGGATACGGAGCCAGTCTAACTGCTGGGGTGAACCCGCCACGGTAGCGGCACCTAAGCGCACGTCGAGTACCTGTAATCCAATGGATTCCAACTCCTGTCGTACCACACGGATGCCCCGCGCGCAGACCATATGCTTGATGTAGAGCACAGTTACGTGCGCGGCAGAATTAGCAGTCGCGGACATGGCTTAACGAGCGGGGAGCACAGGGTTTGCATCCGAGAGCGGGGTCAGCGGCTGCGCGTCCAGTTCCTGCGGGTGGTCGCCGAGGCCTGCTTCCCGGTGGGAGGCGAAGTACTGCGCTAGGGCTTTTTCCCCTACGAGCCAGAATACCACCGGCGTGACAATGATATCGAGGAAGGTAGAGCTCAAAAGTCCTCCCAGAATCACGGTAGCTACCGGGTAGAGGATTTCCTTGCCTGGGGCGTCCTTGGCCAGCGTGAGGGGTACTAAAGCCAGTGCGGCTACCAGTGCCGTCATCAATACCGGTACCAGACGCTCCAGGGAGCCGCGAATGATCATGGGCTTGCCGAACGTTTCCCCCTCGTGCTCAACCAGATGGATGTAGTGCGAAATCATCATGATACCGTTGCGCGAAGCAATACCGGTGAGGGTAATGAAGCCCACCAGCGAGGCGATGCTGAAGGTGCCCCCGGTGAGCAGCACTGCTACCACCGAGCCGATCAATGCCAGCGGGATGTTGAGCATGATCTGTCCTACCATATAGGTGGATTTGAAGTGGGAGTAGAGCACCAGGAAGATGCCAGCCAGGGAAAACAAACTCAACCAGAGAATCTTCTGAGAAGCCGATTGCTGACTCTCGAACTGACCACCATAGGTGAGGTAGTAGCCCGCCGGCAGCTTCACCTGCTGGCTGACTTTCTGCTGAATCTCCTGCACGGTGGAGCCCAGGTCGCGCTCGGCCACATTGAGCGAGATGGTGATTCGCCTCTGGGTGTTTTCGTGGTTAACCGTATTGGGTCCCGGCTCATAGCTGATGTTGGCCACCTGACTTACCGGGATCAGGGCCCCACTGGGGGTCTCGATACGCGTCTGGCTGATGGCCGCGATGTCGTTGCGCTGCGCTTCAGGAAGCTTCACTACCAAGTCAAAACGCTTTTGCCCGTCGAGCATCTGAGAGACTATGGCACCTTGGAACAGGGTTTCCAGGTCACGCACGACTTCGCCCCGCTCCATGCCATAAGCGCGCAGGGCCTCATCGCGGGGGCGGATGAGCAGCTGCGGAATCTGCACCTGCTTTTCCACTTGCAGGTCCACCACGCCCGGCACGGTGCTGGCCACGCTACGGATTTCATTGGCGTAACGACGTAGCTCCAGCAGATCATTGCCAAACACCTTGATGGCCACCTGGGCCCGCACGCCTGATAAGAGGTGGTCCAGGCGGTGGGAGATAGGCTGACCAATGTTCACATTGACGCCGGTAATAAGGCTGAGCTTCTGACGCATGTCCGCCAGGATTTCGTCGCGGCTGCGCATCTGCTTGCCCTCTTTCTCCAGCTCTTCTTCGGTCTTGAAGGCCACCTCAATTTCCGAGTTGTTGACCGACTCGGCGTGCTCGTCGAGCTCGGCCCGGCCGGTGCGACGGGCAGTGTAGGCTACTTCCGGAATCTTGAGCATTTGCTCTTCCCCTAGGGTACCGAGCTTGTTCGACTCGGCCAGGGAGGTGCCGGCTGGGGCTGAGAAGTTCACCGTCAACGAACCTTCATTGAAGGGCGGCAGAAACTCGGTGCCGAAGAAGGGTACCATAGCGGTGGCCATCACGAAGAGCAAGCCTGTCGCGGCCAACACCAGTTTCGGATGCGTCAGACCCCAGTTGAGCAGACGGGTGTCCTTCTTTTTGAGCCATCTTACCAGACCACCATCCGTTTCTGCGTGCTCCATCTGCTTCATGCGCGGCAGCAGGTAGTAGCAGAGTACCGGCGTAACAGTCAGCGACACGAACAGAGACGCCACGATGCTGGTGATGTAAGCAATGCCCAAGGGAGCAAAAATCCGCCCCTCCATGCCCTCCAAAGCGAACAGAGGAAGAAACACCAGCACCACGATGATCGTGGCGTACACGATGGAATTTCGCACCTCAGAAGAGGCCGCGTAGATCACCTGCAGCACGGGCCGGGGGGTAGGCAAGTGCCGGTTTTCACGCAGGCGCCGGTACACGTTTTCTACATCCACGATAGCATCGTCCACGAGTTCCCCAATGGCGATGGCCAGTCCGCCCAGGGTCATGGTGTTGATGCTGATCCCAGCGAACCGGAACACCAACGCCGTTACCAGCAAGGAGAGCGGGATGGCTACCAAGGAGATAAATGTGGTGCGTACGTTCAGCAGGAAGGCAAAGAGCACGATGACCACCAGAATGGCTCCATCGCGCAGGGCTTCCTCGACGTTGGTGATGGACGAGTCAATGAACTCGGACTGCTTGAACAGGCGGGTGTTTACCCTCACATCCTTAGGCAGGGAGGGCTTGAGTTCCGCCAGGGCTTTCTCCACGGCTTGCGTGAGGCCCACCGTGGCCGCCCCCGGCTGCTTCTCAATGCTCAGAATGACGGCAGGCTTACCGTTCACACTACCGTCGCCACGCTTGAAGCGGGCCCCAAACTCGACCTTGGCAATGTCGGCTACCCGCACCGGTGACTGCTCGCGGTAGCCTACAATGATGTTTTCAATGTCCTGCACCGAGCGCAGCCGGCCCAGGTTGCGGATAAGAACCTCGGAGCCGTTGCGGTCAAAGAAGTTGCCGGTAGTGTTCAGGTTGGACTGACGTAATGCCTCCTCCACCTGGTTGACGGTGATGCCTGTGGCGTTGAGCCGGGGCATGTCCAGGAGCACCTGGTACTGCAGGTTGTCGCCCCCGATAGGAATGACCTGCGCCACGCCAGGAATCGAGAGCAGGCGCTGGCGCACGGTATAGTTGGCCAGGGTGCGTAGGTCGGCGGCGTTGGTTTGCTGGCCTCCCGAGAGCCCGACGAGCATAATCTGCCCCATCACGGAGGAGATAGGCCCCAGCACGGGCGTGATGCCAGTTGGCAACTGCTCGCTCACGGTCTGCAGCTTCTCGCTCACGATCTGCCGGGCTGTAAAGATGTCGGTGCCGTAGTCGAACTCCACGAATACCATACCCAGGCCAATGGCCGAGTTGGAGCGCACGGCTGACACGCCGGTGGCCCCGTTCAGGGCCGTTTCCACGGGCAAGGTTACGAGGGCTTCCACTTCCTCCGGGGCCATGCCGGGGGATTCCAGAAACACGGTCACGCGGGGGCGGTCCAGGTCAGGTAGTACGTCCACGGGCAGCTGCCGGGCCGTGTAGGTGCCCGCCAGGAGCAGGCCCACGGCGAAGGCCAGCATGAGCAGGCGATTCTGCAGCGCAAAGCGGATTATCTGGTCGAGCATCCTTACTGATTGAGGTAGATAGACTTGAGCTGGTAAGTACCCTGGGTAACTACCCGGTCGTTCTCGTTGACTTCGCCCTGCAGGAGCACAGTCTGCTCGCCGTTGACACTGCCGGGCTGCACGTAGCGAATCTTGAAGTGCTCCGGCTCGGTGTGCACGAACACCACGGGCTTGCCGTTCAGATCGGTTACGGCCGAAGTCGGCACCACCAGCTGCTTAGTACCCTGGTTGCCCTGGCCTACTACCTGCACGTTCACTGCTTGACCGGGGCGGTAGGCGTTACCCTCCGCCGCGTCCAGTTCGAGGATAAGCTGCCGAGCCTGGTTCACCGGGTTTACCACGTTGCTGAACACCACCAGCCGGGCCGGTACACCCGCCTGGCCCTGCAGGCCTTCCACGCGAAACTGCGCGCCAGGCGTCACCTTGGCTAGATCCTGGGCGAACACCTGGGCTTCCACCCGCAGCTTACCGGGGTTGATGACCCGAAACAGCTCATCCCCCTGATTGACTTGCTGACCCACCGCCAGGTTAAACACATCCACCGTCCCGCTCACGGGCGAGGTGATGCTTACTTGCCGCTGCCGGGCTTGCCCATTAAGGATGGCCGCGTTCTGCCGGGCCTGGCGCAAGCGTAACTCGGCTGCCACTACATCCTTACGGGCAGCAATATCGGCGATGCTTTGCAGGCGCGCATAATCCTGCTGGGCAGCCCGCAACTCGGCTTGTGCATTCGCTCGCTCCGTGCTTAACCCAATTTGCTGCGTAGCATCCAGGGTTTGCTCGATGACGGCCAGCGTCTGACCAGCCCGCACTACCTGCCCCACCTGGGCTGCGAGACGCACGATACGTCCGGTCTGGGGTACCACAATGCGGCCTTCCCCACCGGCCGCAGCCGAGACGGTGCCATACAGCGTAGCGCGGCTGTACGTGGCCGAGTAAGCGGCCAGATTGGTGCGCACCTGAAACAGGAACTGGCTTTCCTTAGGCAGCAGCACCTCGTCCGGGAGGGCTACGCCGGTACTAGCTTTTGCTTCCCCCCCGTGGTCTTCCCCTCCATGCCCGAATACGGTCAAGGGGGGCGGCAGCAGCACCGTCAGTACGAAGCCAAGGGTAGCCGTTGCCGTGAGAAGTTTATGCGTGGTTTTCATAGACAGCGGAGGATGAAGTGGGTACTGGAGCGGCTGAGCGACGCCGACGCATGAATAGCACGGTCAGAGCGATGCCGAGAGTAAAGGCGCTGATCAGGGCCAGGATGGTTTTCCAGGAAGAGAAAAGCGAGGGTGCGGTACTAGGTGCTGCGGCTGCCACGGGTAGCTTCTCCCCGACGTTGATGCCTTCGAGCAACAGCAGATCGGCTTGGGTGCCGGCTACGATGTTGGCAGTAAAGCTGTAGGTCTTGTTAGCGGGGAACTCCCCCTCTATCAGGTAGATACCAGGCTCCTGTTCGGTGGCCGTCCACTTCAGACTGGCGTCTTCCGGATTGGTGAGCGTAAGCTTTGCTCCCTTGATGGGGGCATTAGTGGCGTAATCAGACAGGAACAGCCGCAGATCAGCGGGCTTGCCTCCCTCCAGCGGCTCGTAGCGCAGCAGCACTTCAAACTGCTCGGAGAGAGCCGCTACGGAGAAAGAGGTTGCGCCTGCTGGGGTGGAAGCCTTAGCCCCTTCTCCGTGGTCCTCGCCCCCGTGGGCGAAGATCCTACTGCTCGACAGGAGCAGACTCAACAGCAAAATCAGGAGGTGTTTCATGTTATTCGCCCCGCAGGTAAGTGAGTTCGACTAATGCCTGACGGTAGTCTCGGATGGTGGTCAGGTAGGTATTCTGGATGGTAAAGGCTTGATTCAGGCTCTGGATCAACACCAGGTAGCTGATCTCGCCGGCCCGGAACAGTCGTTGTGACTGGCTGATGATGGCCCGCGACTGAGGCAAGCCGGTTTGCTCATAGTACCCCAGGGAGGTGGAGAACTTGCGCGTGTCGGCCAGGGCCTGCTGGTATTGAGTACTCAGCTCCAGGCGCTGAGTTTGCAGCTGGTAACTGGCGGCTTGTGAGCGGGCCGTGGCCGCTTGGAGTTGGGAGCGGTACGTCCAGAACCAGATGGGCAAGGACACCCCAAACTGAAAGCGGTACTTGATGGCAGAGTTCTCAAAGGCCTGATTCTGATAGCCGACCGTAAGCGCCGGGGTGCGCCGGGCGCGGACCAGACTAATACCCGACTGACTCAGGGCCACGTTTTGAGTGGCGGCAGCTAGGGTAGGGCTGCGCACTAAAGCCGTGCTGTCTTCGGCCGGCAAGCTGCCGAGCAGGGCTGTGCCGGTCTGAGCCAGCTCCGGGCCACTACGCCTCAGATCCGTACTAGTGACCAATGCTTCCGTAGGGCGACCTAGAAGCAAGCTCAGACGACGCTGCGCGGCTCGTTGGTCGTCCGTAGCCTGTTGCAGCTGTACCGTAACCTGCCGGGCCTCCGCGTCAGTGCTGATGCGCTGAAGGGAGGTGACTTCGCCGGCGGCAAACAGTCGTTCGGTAGCCAAACGCAGGGCTTGAAACAAGCTGTCCTGGTAGGTGAGCTGCCGTACCTGAGCTTCGGCAAACTGCAGCGCGAGGTAGGCCAGGCGGGTGTCGCGCAACACGGTAGCGCGGCTTACCTCGCGGTTGCGTTCTGCGAGGGTAATGCCGGCCTGAGCTACCTGACGTTGTCGCCGGTACACGTTGGGCAAGTCAATGGTTTGCACCACGCCTGGCGCCCACATTTCCCCCGTAGGCGCTGAAAACAGGAAATCCGGGTTGGCGGGGGCAAAGGAGCCCTGCTTAAGCGCTCGTTGCTCGGCAATTTCCTGCTCTGACTGTCGCAGCCGGGGGTGACGGCGCAAGCTCTGCTCTTCCGCACTGTCCAGGCTGACCGTAACGGTTTGCGCTCGAACCGGGTCAGCACCAATCAGTAAGGTCAGCACCACCACCCATCCGAGAAGGGCACGTATTCCAAAGTACTTCATACAATCAGGTTAAAGACCACCCGGGCAAGCCGCCCACTGTTGCAGCAGCGAGCGGCCAGGGTGGAATAGGACCGGGTACACCGCGTCCGTAAGCGAACCTTCCCCTACGATTTCTTCACTAGGGCCATGCCGCACTTGGGACAGGTACCGGGCTTGTCGCTGGCACTGCCTTCGCATCCCATGGAACAGCCGTAGGCAGCCGAAACGGCTTTGCCGGTTTTAGTGGTCGCATCCAGCTTTTCAAAGCGGGCAGTCAGCGTTTTACCGCTGGCTTTCAGGCTCACGATGGCTGTGCGCACTTTCGTACCCGCTGGTACAGTAGCGACAAGATGATCTCCCTTGGGGAGTAGAGTCACCGTGCTGGTTTTATTGGCCGTTGTCAGCAGCATCACCGAGCCAGTGGTGCCAGCCGAAGTAACAGTGGCTTCTTTCGCGTCGAGTAGGTATACATGGAGCTGAGTGGGCTGCTGCACGAGTTCGATGTGAAAGCTGCCCGCTGTGCGTACGATGCCGCCGTGGGGCGACGTATGGGCGTGGTTTTCACCGGCCGCTTGGTGAGAGTGGGAGGCAGTACCTGGTTTATGCGTGTGCTGGGCTACTAGCGAGACCGGGGCCATCAGCAGTAAAAGGGCGGGGAGCAACTGTGAGAACTTCATGGGAGGGGTAGGTGAGTCAAAAGAGGTGTAGAGCTGGTGGCCACCGACTACATTTTGTCGGCATTCTGGCTGTGCCAGGTTTTGAACTGCTCGATTTCCTTCTGTTGCGCATCGATCATTTTCTGCGCCATCTCCTTGAGCTTGGTGTCCTTGCCGTGCGCCAGCTCAGCTTGGGCCATATCCACCGCACTCTGGTGGTGCACCATCATCAGCATGTTGAAGTTCATGTCGGGGTCTGCCACAGGCTGGGGCATGTTCTTCATCATGCCGTCCATGGAGGCATTCATCTTGCTGGTGAAAGGGTCCGAGGGGTCCTGCGGCTTGTAGTTGGTCGGGGCGTTGTCCAGGCGGGTGGCTACGGCTTCCAATTCCGCGATTTCCTTCTGCTGGTCGGCTTTGATTTTCTCGGCCATCTGACGCATGGTAGCGTCTTTACCGTCGCGCAGCTCGATGTCGGCCATGGCTACGGCACCTTTGTGGTGCTCCAGCATGTGGTGGGCGAAGTCGTGGTCGGTGTTGCCTATCATCTTCACGGCGTCCATTTTCTGCATCATCTCATTCATGGAAACCATCAGCGGTGAACTGCTGCTACCCTCGCCGTGGCCCATAGCGGAGTGGTCCATGCCGGCCATGTCACCCGAAGCGGAGGTACCGGGCGAGGTCGCCGTTTCTGTAGTGGTAGCCGTCGAATCAGTGGCTTTGTCGCTGTTGCAGCTGCTGAGCAGCAACGTGCCGGAACATAGGGCGGCAAGCAGAAATGCAGTCTTCTTCATGGGAAGTAGTTGGGTTAGTGGAAAAGGAAAGTGACTAGGCCTTCACGTTGATGGTGAAGTCGCCCGTGTGGATCTGGCCACCGTGGTTGAATTGCAGGAAGACGCGGTAGAGGCCGGGCTTCTCGAAGTTGGTGTTGAAGCCAATGGCGGGTCCCTTGTCGGCTTGGTCATTCGGATGCACATGCAGGTAATTCTCCGTGTCCTCGCTGATGACCACCACGTGACCCAGGGCACCGAGGTAATTGTCCAAGTCGGTCACCGGCCGTCCGCCTTGGGTGATGTTGATTTTCATACCCAGCAACTGACCGACTTTCAGGTCTTTGTCAAAGGAGAGGGTAGCCTGGTAGCCGTCCTTTTCCCACTGCATGTCGTCGTTTTTGAACTTGACAGGGGTGTACGCGGGTCCCTTCACGGTAATGGGCTGCCGTCCTAACTGGTGACTGGAGCCAGTAGGCGTGTAATCCTGGAACAGCACGTACTCGCCACCTTTGGGAAAAGTGTACTTCACCTTGTAGTCCCCGTCAGCGGTGTACTCGGGGTGCTCGTGGTAGAATTGCCCCAGGTCTTTGCTGACAATGATCAGGTGAATCTTCTTCTCGTGCACCAGCGCCAGCGGCACGGGAGCCGACTCGTTGCCTGTTTCGCGCGGTGTGAATGCCAGAATAGATGGCTGACCGGCCGTTAGCTCTAGGGGGGTAGGTACGAACTTCATCTCGTACGATTTGCCGTTGCTTGCCACCTGGTCATTGTGCTCCAGGGCCATGCCACACTTAGGACACTTTTCCCTCTCCTTGGTGCTGGTCACTTCGGGGTGCATGGGGCAGGCGTAGGTGTGTCCGCCACTATGCTCAGCCGTGCCATCAGCCGGGCCGTTGGTAGGGGTAGTAACGGTATTGGTAGCGCTACTGGAATCTGATTCAGTCGAACAGCTGGTCACAGTAAGCATGCCGGCGAGAGCCAGCAGGGAAAGCGGTATGCGGTACATAAAATCAGAAATGGGATTGAACATGGGGCGCTGACGACAGCTGCCCAAGGGCGCTAGGGCGTGTTCAGGCCGACCATTGCTGCCAGAGCACGAAGCCCAGCACGGCGGCTACTACGGCATAGAGCAGGTAAGAAAGCAGGCGGCGAATCGGTCCCCGAGGGGCAGGTGCGCCCGCTTCTTGGCAACAACTCTTCATTGTCGGGCGGGTAATCCAAGAAAAGAGGGAGGTGATGGGCGCAAGGCAGCACCGGAGTAGTCACGAAAACGCAAAGGCCCGCTCCGGACATAGCACAGCTATGCCGGGGCGAGCCTTTGGCGCGTCAACGAATCAGACCGTTAAGGACTGAATGAAAATGCGGATGTCCGGTATTTTAGGTGGCAGGTGCTCTCGGAGCACGAGCACTACCGCAATGCTGCGGTCCCAGCGGCCGGCTGCTGGCCGGAAGAAGAAATCGTTGTCGGCCGGCAGCAAAGCTGGCGCAGGCGTCAGCAGGTGCTTTACGTCAGGAGTCGTCAGCGACTTGAGAATGACGGCTGAGTTATCCTTGCAGCAGTCTTGCTCACCTGATGACTTGGTCGATTTGGCCGCGTGCTGGCCATGTGCTTCCTTGGCTTTTGCAGACGCTTGTTGCTTCGCCCCGTGACCGTGGCAACCGGGATGCGTGGGCTTACCTACAGGAGCAGTGGCTGGGACCACTGGTGCAGGCCTCGCCAGTACCGGATTGATAGCCGCACACCAGCACTGCCCTACGAACACGTTGACGAAGACGAGCAGGAAGCTCGTCGCCAACAGGCGTCGGAAGGGGAACAGGTTACGGAGCATGACAAGGAGTAAGCAACTGCAAAACTAGGTCACTGCGCAGAAAGAACAGGACTCCTTCTTTACTTCTATTCCCGACCAAGAGTTCCGAAAAGGGCAAGGAGCTCCTACGAGTTACCAGCAAAAACAGGTCTCATAAGGGCGTATGGACACTTCTTTGCAAGGTCGGACCAGGGAGGGTGATTCTACCACCGCAAAATTATGCAAGTAGGAACCTTGATTATGTAAATCCGCAACCCAAGGTCTGCGTGCAAATTATGCAAGTTTCCGCAGAGATTCCGTACCAACTCCACCACCCACGGCCCGTTCCTTTGTAAGCGTATTTCCGGGTCTCGGCACCTCGCTATTTGGTACCGCCCGGAACCTGTTTCCCTTACCGTTATGGAGCCAACGACCAAAACCGAGACCCTCGACATTGAAGGCATGACCTGCGCTTCCTGCGCTTCCTTTGTCGAAAAGTCCTTGTCCCGTACGCCAGGCGTGCAACGGGCCGTGGTCAACTTTGCCACGGAGAAGGCCACCATCGACTACCTGCCTACCCAGGTGACTCCGGCCACGCTCAAGGAAGCAGTGGTTAACGCCGGCTACGGCGTCATGGAACGTGCCCCCGACACCAGCGCGGCTGACCGGCAGGCCGAAATCGACCAGCAGAAAGCGCTTGCTTATCAAAACCTCAAACGTCGCTTCTGGGTGGCCACGGGGCTGGCCATCCTCATCATGCCGCTGAGCATGCTGATGCTGTGGCCCGCACTGATGCAGCACGTCAACATGCGGTGGCTGAACTATGGGTTGTTGTTGCTTACCCTACCCGTCCTGCTCTACAGCGGGCGCGAGTTCTACGTGTCGGCCTGGAATGGCTTCCGGCACCGGGCGGCCAACATGGATACGCTGATTGCGGTGGGCACCGGCGCGGCTTTCCTCTACAGTCTGGCCGCCACGGTAGTCCCAGAGTTCTTTACCCGGCGTGGACTGATGCCGGAGGTCTACTACGACACGACGGCCACCATCATTGCTCTGATTCTACTGGGCAAGGTGCTAGAGCTGCGGGCGAAAACCCAAACCTCGGCAGCCATCCGCACCCTGATGGGGCTCCAGGCCAAAACGGCCCGCGTGGTGCGCCCTGGCGGCCAGGAGGCGGATATACCGATTGAGCAAGTGCAGCTCGGCGATATCGTGGTCGTACGCCCCGGTGAGAAGGTAGCTACCGACGGCATCATCGAAGAGGGGCATTCTGCGGTAGATGAGGCCATGTTAACTGGGGAAAGCCTGCCGGTGGAGAAAAAGGCCGGCGACCCGGTGTTCGGGGCGACCATCAACAAAACCGGCTCCTTCCGTTTTCGCGTTACCAAGGTCGGGGCTGACACCATGCTCGCGCAGATTGTCAAGCTGGTCGAAGACGCCCAGGGTAGCCGGGCGCCCATTCAACGCCTGGCCGACAAGGTCAGCGCCATCTTCGTGCCCACGGTAGTAGTCATTGCCATCCTGACCTTCGTGCTCTGGTTTGATCTGGCCCCGGTGGAGGCCCGGCTGCCGCTGGCGTTGGTTAACTTCGTGGCCGTGCTCATCATTGCCTGCCCCTGCGCTCTGGGGCTGGCTACGCCCACGGCCATCATGGTCAGCACGGGCAAAGGAGCCGAACACGGGGTGCTCGTTCGTAATGCGGAAGCCCTGGAGAAAGCCTACCAAGTGAACACCGTGCTGCTTGATAAAACCGGCACCATCACGCGCGGTGAGCCGGCCGTGACTGACTTTCTACCCGCAGAAGGACTTGCACCGGGGCAGTTACTCTCTCTTGTAGCCGCGGTCGAACGGCAGTCGGAGCACCCACTGGCGGAAGCCGTGGTGCGCTATGCCGATGCGCAGCAAGCCGTCGTACTGCCGGCAACCAACTTCCGCGCCGTGGAAGGCAAAGGAGCCACCGCTTCCGTCAATGGTCAGGCGGTTCTAATCGGAAACCTTCGCTTGTTGGAGGAAGCAGGCACGAACCTGTTTCCCAGGTTGCGCAGCGCAGCCGATCAGCTCCTTGCCCAGGCAAAAACCGTGCTCTACGTGGCCGTGGATGGGCAGGCTGCCGGCGTAATTGGGGTAGCCGACACCATCCGGGAAACGTCGGCGGCGGCTATCCACCAGCTGCAGCGGCTGGGAATTGAGGTGGTAATGATGACGGGTGACAACCCGCAAACGGCCGCACAGGTGGCGCAGCAAGTCGGCATCACGCGGTACTTCGCCGAAGTGCTACCCCAGGACAAGGCTGGCAAGGTGAAGGAACTGCAAGCCGAAGGCCGTACCGTGGCCATGGTAGGCGACGGTATCAACGATGCCCCGGCCCTGGCGCAGGCGGACATCGGGCTGGCTATGGGCGGAGGCACCGATGTGGCCATGGAAGCGGCTGGCATCACGCTCATGCGCTCGGACTTGACCGGGGTAGTTACGGCCATTGCCCTCAGCCGGCAGACCATCCGCACGATCAAACAGAACCTGTTCTTCGCCTTCATTTACAACACCTTGGGTATTCCCGTGGCAGCCGGACTACTCTACCCCGTCTTCGGGTTGCTGCTCTCGCCCATGCTGGCGGCTGGGGCCATGGCCCTGAGCTCGGTTTCGGTACTCACGAACTCGCTGCGCCTGCGCGGCTTCACTCCCCTCAAACACTAATCCGAATGGACACTGCAGAAATCATCGTGACTATCACGGGCTTAGGCTTGGCGGTATTCGTAGTCTGGTACTTCTTCTTTTCCGCGCGGCAAACCGCTAGTGCCGTTTCTTCCTCCAGCGGCGTGCAGGAAGTAGACATTACCGTGAAGGGCGGCTACTCCCCCGACGTGATTGAAGTAGAGCACGGCAAGCCCGTGCAGCTGAGCTTCTACCGCGACGAGGAAAACAGTTGCTCGGAGGAGCTGCTCATGCCGGATTTCAGTATCCGCCGCGACCTGCCCGCCTTCAAGACGACGTTGGTGGAGCTGCTACCTGACAAGCCTGGCCGCTTCGAGTTTACCTGCGGCATGGGCATGCTCCGCGGCAGCTTGGTCGTGAAATAAGTGCTCTGGAGACATGACCCACGACCCAAACCCTACGCATACGCTGCTGGTACCAGGAGCCCATCGGTTGCTGATCAAAAACATGGTCTGTCCCCAATGCATCCGGGTGGTGCGGGAAGACTTAGCTGCTCTGGGCCTGCACGTACACCGTGTCGCGCTAGGGGAAGCTGATGTAACTACAGATACTGGAGCCGCCCCCGATTGGGAAGCTGTGCGAAGCCGCTTGCAGGACGCAGGTTTTGCGTTGCTGGAAGACCCGAAAGCCCAGCTGGTAGAACAGATTAAGACGCTGCTGGTGACCCTGATTCACTATCCGCCACCTGGTCCGCGCCTGCTCAACTATTCGGACTACCTGGCGGAACACTTGGGACGGGACTACCACCACCTGTCTCATCTGTTTTCGGCTCAAGAAGGACTGACCATCGAGAAGTTCATCATCCGTCAGAAGGTGGAACGAGCCAAGGAACTGATCGGGTATGGAGAGCTGAGCATCAGTGAAGTAGCGCAGCAACTAGGGTATAGTAGTCCGGCTCACCTCTCGCGGCAGTTTCGGCAAGTGACTGGTCTTACCCCTACTGAGTTTCAAAAGCTGGGACCTGCCAGCCATGATCGACGAAGCCTGGATGCATTAATCTGAGTTTGTGTACGACCACTTCTACCCAAGCCAGGCAATCTGCTCATGTGCGTGTAGTAACGTAACGGTATGGTGCCAGTAGAAGAGCGCATCCCCTGGTACGGTACGAAGCTTGTTGAGGTAGTTGAAGTCGGAATGCGGTATGAAGTAAGCACGTGGGTCAGTGCCTGGTTCTGGACGCGGTAACGGACTGTAGTCGCGAGTGAGTAGGCGAGCCGCCAAGTAGGCCACCCGGGCAGCAGCGGCTACGGCCTGGTCTTCGCGGAAGGCCCCGTCGATGACGAAGTTGCGGAAGGCGATGATTCCCCGTCGCAACTCAACCGGAGCAGGTTCTTTGGCCGCAACCCGATTTAACTTCATCTGAGCTAGTAGTAATGCGGTTTGCAGGGTGTCCACCAATACATCCGCTGCGGTAGCCTCGATTAGGTGGCGGTAGCGCAGCTCCTTGGCCACGGTGGCGGCAAACGACTCGGCGACGGTGGCCACGTCCTGCACTTGGTCGAAGAGCACACCTAGATCGAACAGCTGCTTGATGATTTCCAGCTCCTTACCCTTGCCGTAGAGGATCCCCGTGGTGCGTGGGGCAAAAGCCGTCAGCTTATCGCCGGTAATGGACTCCACACTCGGAACGGCTACCTGCCGCGACTCCCCTTCCTCTACCAGGAAGGGGGAGCTCACTGGCAGTTGAAGTAGTTGCGGGTAATTGTGTTCCTCGAAGAGCAGGTCAATGGCAATAGACCGCTGGGGGTGCTCTGCTACTAGTTCCTGGTCGAGAGCAGAGTCATAGTAGACGTAGTAGTGCCCTCGCGGTACGTCGTCCTTATGGCTGCGAGTAGCATCGAATGTAAACGACCGAAACGGGGGCTGAGTGCACACCTGGGTTAAAGCCGTGTCGATTGCTGTTAGTTCGGCTTGGGTAACAAGATCCACGTCCACGGAAAAGCGGCGGGCCTGACCTAATACGAGCACTAAGCAGGTACCCCCTTTGAATACAAGGGGCAATCCGGTGTCAATCAACCGCTCAACCAAGGTCAGGGCCAGGATCATTTTCTCCAGAATAGAGGGGTCTAGTCCGGGGCGTTTCTGACACTGGTCCATGATCCACTCGCGGGTGAAGGAAGTAGGGGTAATCATTTGGAAAGCAAGTGAGTGAGATCCATGGACAGCAGTAACTCTTTCAGAGCGGAGCCCTTACCACGGCGTTTGGCGTAGGCATGTAGGGTGCGCGGGTCGAGGCGGTAGCGTTGGGCGGCCGTACGATAGATGGTGCGCAGTTCCTCCCCTTGGTAAGCAGCCAGTATTTCGGTCTCGCTCAGCAAATCGACCAATACTTTTTCCAGCCGGGGTACGGGTACCCCTCCTACCCGCTGCAAGGGAGCTCGACTGATGAGTGGAAGCACAAGCACCGCGTCAGGAGTCTCCGCCACATAGAGTTCAAGTACCCGCGCGTTGGGCTGCAGGAAGACCCGTCCGCCAAGGCGGTCTTTTAGAGCGTAGTAAACCGTGTTAAGGGCTTCTCGCTCCACTTCCACCAGTTGCAGGGTGCGCATGACCTGGTGGTTGGTGAACTCGTTAAGCCACTGGGTAGTCCAAATGCAACCAGAGTCCAGAAACAGCTCAGCAGAGACTGATTGCCAAAGTTCTGAGAGCTCTGTTGGTAGCTGAGGTACGTAGTCAGCGGCAAGGTCCTTACCTGGTAGGGTATACTCTCCTCGGCCGGCGTGTACCAGTTGATTGCGCAACGTAAGACGGTGCAAGTACACGTCAAGGGTTGCTTCTTTTAACGTAGGGTTGAGGTGCGCAACCCGGTCTAGGAGTTCCTTACGAGACAGTATAGGACGCTCACCAAACCAGTCCCGTAGCTGAGCATATACAGAAGTCAGGAAGTCGTCCTCTCTGGAAGTCATGTTGAAAGATACGCCAACTAATGATAATGTTTGGCATATCTTTCACACGTTTGACAACTAAGTGTGGGGACTTCTTTACTCAATGCCGACTGAGAGTTGCTCACAAATGGCGTTATATAGTGAACTCGACATATGCTCAGTATTTTAGTCGACGTGTTACTAATTTTGTTAGTAACACGTAACATTGTGGACATGCTCTCAAGTCCACACGTATGCGCAACGTTGAATTAATCCCTGTTACGGCAACCCAGACGCCGTTTTTACTCCCCCTATTCAGTTGTCGGATATCAGCCGGATTTCCCTCACCGGCTTCTGATCATCTGGAAGAACTCTTTGACCTGAACCGCTTACTATTGCGTCATCCCGACGCAACCTACCTCGTGCGGGTCAGTGGAGAGAGCATGCGGGATGCCGAGATTCACGAAGGCGACCTGCTGGCCGTCGACAAGCAGATGGAAGCCGACCACAATCATATCGTCGTAGCCGTCGTCGAAGGTGAATGCACGGTAAAACGCTTGGTGTGTGAGGATGGCACTTGGTGGCTCAAGCCCGAGAACCCCGCCTACAAGCCCTGGGAGATTCATGATGCCGGCGATGTGAAGATCTGGGGTGTCGTCACCCACGTCCTCCACGAGATTGTCCCGGGGAAACTCTCCGCCCTGCTGCAGACACGCGACTAAGGTATGTTCGGCTTAGTCGACTGTAACAACTTTTACGTGTCCTGTGAGCGGGTTTTTCAGCCCCGTCTGGAGGGCAAGCCCGTGGTGGTGCTCAGCAACAACGACGGATGTATCATCTCACGCTCAGCGGAAGCGAAGGCGCTGGGGCTGCAGATGGGAGACCCGTATTTTCAAGTCAAGCCCTTGCTGCTGCAGCATAACGTCACCGTGCTGTCCAGCAACTATCCCCTCTACGGGGACATGTCACGGCGGGTGATGTGGTATCTGGGACAGGTGACACCCGCTGTGGAGATCTACTCCATCGACGAGGCCTTCCTGGACCTGCACGGACTGGAACGCTTCGTGGTCAGCAGACTGGATACGTTTGCCCGCACCGTGCGCGCCAATCTGCTGGCCCGCACCGGCATTCCTACCTGCGTGGGCATTGCGCCCACGAAGACCCTGGCCAAGCTGGCGAACCGTCTGGCGAAGAAGCGGCCTGAGTTGGGAGGCGTGTGCTACCTCGACACGGAAGAGAAACGTTGCTGGGCCTTGGAGCAGGTCGCCGTGGAGGACGTGTGGGGCATCGGCCGGCAGTATGCCCAGAAGCTCTACAGCGCGGGCATCACCACGGCAGCGGAGTTGGCGGGCTGTTCGGATGGCTTTGCCCGCAAGCATCTGGGCGGGGTAGTAGGTGCCCGGCTCGTGCGGGAGCTACAAGGTACTCCCTGTCACGGACTGGCTCCCAGTGAGGATGGCACCCTGGCTCGCCGCAGCCTGTGTTGCTCGCGCACCTTTGGCAAGCCGCTCAGTGCCTTTCCGGACATCATGGGAGCCGTCACGGCCTTTGCTTCACGGGCCGGGGAGAAGCTCCGCCGACAAGGAGATGCCGCCCACTTTATGACCGTGTTTCTGAGCAAGAGCCGCTACGGAGTAGAGCCCCCACCCTACTCCTGCTCCACAGTGCTGACGCTACCCGTTGCCACCAACGATACGCTGGAACTGGTGCGGTACGCCCGCCTCGCCTTGAAGCGCTTATGGCAGGCGGACAACCGCTACACGAAAGCCGGTGTCGTCCTGGATGGACTGGAGCCAGCTGGTCAGACGCAACTCACGCTTTTCGAGGCAGGACCGGTTTCTGAGAAGCGTGTTCGGTTAATGGCCGAGTTGGATGCACTGAATCGTCGGTATGGAAAGGGTACTGTGCGATTGGCCACTGCCCTTACCCCGCCAGGACAGCGGCAAGCCCCGTGGGAGGGACAAGCGCAATGGCGAACCCCTGCTTACACGACGCGCTTAGAAGACCTATTACTTGTTGGTTAACCTAGGTGGTCTGTTTTACCAACCACTTTTCTCCACCCCGATCTAGTACTGTAAAGCCGTCCTTGAAGTACACTTGCTCCAGGTGCTCTTGGAAGGTCTCCGCACGTTTATGCCGCTGAGCGTAGGGCCCTGGGTTGTCGTACATCTCCCTTACCTCGGCAAGACGAAAGGCCACTTCTTCCGCTTTCGCAGGAGGTAGTGCTTTGGCGACAGATGCTCTTGTCGGCTTTGGTGCCACTTTTGCCTGCCGGTAGTCCTCCAGCAAGTACTTCTCAACCAGAGCCTTGTAGATGGCACCAGCCGGCTTCTTGATTTTACCCTTTCGAAACTGGTTCTCAACAATACGCAACACGTATTCCACGTACCCCTCGTCGTACTCACCTGCGTTTAGTTGAGCTTCGATGGTACTGATACTGCGGTTTCCGACCCCACTTTCTATCAGCCGCTGTTGCCAAACAGGACGCGCAATTGACGTCATTCTTGTAGCGGTTCCTGTTGGAGGGAAGGCAAAAGTGATACTCTTCGCAGACCGCCCGTTCCGCTCTACGTTGTAGGTAAAAGGAATGTCGGTGGCTGCAATTTCGTCTTGTGCTTTGTCCAGTACCCGAGCCTTAAGGTTCTTAAACTCACGGTACTCATCCTCAT
>NZ_JAHZTD010000011.1 GCF_019599275.1 Hymenobacter sp. HSC-4F20
TGAAAAGAATTCACTCATTCGCATCAGGTGACTTGTGCCTTTCCCATAAGCAGTCAACTTAGCAACCTCTGTGATAATCTTTTCACGCTTGCCAGGTTTAAGAACTGCTGGGAGCTCATCTGTAACTTCTTCCGGTGTACCGGCTCCGTATAGTAATTCTACCCACCCGAAAAGATCTTTGCCTGCGTTGTCTAGCAGCATCAACAACGGCGCGGCCACGTCATCAGCATAGATTTGGTCACCCGTGAAGTAGCACTGATGCGGTCGAGGTTCGCCTCCCCCTTGGGCAACTATGTCCTGCCGGGTACCTACTTTATTGTGGCTATCCTCAATCAATTTGTCCAGATAAGCCAGCGCATCGTCTTCGCCACCGTGCGGTTTACGGCACGAGCCGTGAATGATGCGCAAATCACTCAACTCGGTGGAGGGCAGCACAAATGTTGGACGCTCGTAAGTGCCATAGCATAGCCCTATACTATCTTTAGAATTGCTTATACCGCCAGCATGAAATACCCCAGGTGCTGCCAGGTCCTTTTGTCCGCTCGAATTCTGAAACAGCATATCGTAGCAATACAGTTGGTGTGGCTGTAGAGCGCTGCCCCTAGAAGCCGTGACAGCGGCTATATGCAAATAATCGCCCATCTGAACGGTTGAAGTACTACCCGTGAGCTTCAGCTTGTTGGGAACTACCCTACCGCCCTCGTAAATATTCAGGGTAAGTGTTGCTGCATTCTTGAGAGCTACCCATACGGTTACAGAATTAGCTTCGGTGCGTCTTAGAATGGGGCCAGCAATGATCAGCGGTAATGAATTGATCCTATCACGGAGCGGGTTAATGGACATAGTAATTAGGTATAGTTAATTATGCGTATAGTAAAATTCTTCTGTCAGATAGAACCCGCAGATCATGTAGTTGCGAGTATCTAGATGCGCTTGTAAGAATAAATGCTAACGACGGTTGCCTCATAGAGAAAAGCACCTTTTAAGATGGCGAAGCCGAGACTGATGGCCCACTCATAACCTTTTCCAAACGACCGTTCAGAAAATGTTATAAGCTCGGCAAAAGTCGTAGCTTTGGGCTGAGTTAGTAGGAAGTAATGGGGGTAGAAGCCACGCAGGCTTCGGAGAGCTCCAGGGGGAGCAGCAGAGAATACAGCACGATACGAATAAGATAAGTAAGAAGAATAAGGATATGTCCCGACAGGTATACGTTACGAACTACGCGCGGTTAACTGAAGAATTTGCCCTGGACCGGGCCGCGTCTCAACTAGAAATAACAGAGCTGCTCGTGCGGCTCCAGGATAAAGTAGATCAGCGGATGCCCCAGCCCTATCTTATAATTGGCCAGGCGCGTCCCACTGAAGGCGAAGATAGTGTAATCTTTCAGTTCTCCCACCAAACGGCCGAGAGTATTCACTACGAATACGAGCGGCGGCTGGGTTCTTAACCGATAAGGCATTCTATGCGGCAATACGTTCCCTACTACCGGGTCTCGACACAGAAACAAGGCAGTTCCGGACTGGGCCTAGAGGCGCAGCGGGCGGCCGTGCACCAGTATGTGCCCAGCCCTGGATGCATTGTGGAAGAGTTTACGGAAATAGAGAGCGGCAAGAAAAACCAGCGGCCGCAGCTAGAAGCCGCCATTGCCGCCGCCCGCCGGGCCGGGGCTACCCTGCTCATCGCCAAGCTCGACCGCCTGAGCCGCAACGCGGGCTTTATCTTCGCCTTACGCGACTCGGGGGTGGATTTTGTGTGTTGCGACATGCCCGATGCCAACACGCTCACGGTGGGGCTGTTTGCCGTCATTGCCCAGCACGAGCGGGAAACCATTTCCAAGCGGACCCGGGATGCACTAGCGGCCAAAAAGGCCCGGGGTGCCCAACTTGGCACCCCGGCTAACCTGACGCCCGCAGCCGTGGCCAAGGGCCAGGCCGTGCGGCAGCGGAACGCGGCCAACAACCAGCGTAACCGCCAGGCAGCGCGGCTGGCTACTCTCCTACAGGCCCAGGGCCACACGCTCCAGCAGATTGCCACCGAGCTCAACGACTCCGGCTACCTCACGCGGCGGGGGCACGCTTTCTACCCGGCCACGGTGCAGCGCCTGCTTAGCCGGGTAACGGCTCTGCCTCCTGACCCCTCGGCGGAACAGGCTCCCTATGCCCCTGCTGGTGGTAAGGCGTAGCAAGGGGGTAGTGTGTGGGATTCGTCACAAGGCTTGGGCAAAGCCCGCTGTGCTATTTGGGTAGGCCCCGCCGGATGCGCTGCCGGCGGCTTTCCTCCTGCTCCCGGATGTGGGCGGGCCGGGCCTCAATAGTAGCACTGGCGAAGAGCAGCTCCAGGGCCTCGTGCAACGCCTGCTTCTGGGTATACTCGTACTGGCCAGCTACCCGGCGGGTGTGCACGTAGTCCTTGAGTTGCTCCAGATACTGCTGCCCGATGATAAATGTTTGGCGCACGTCAGCAGACGCTGCAGGACTGACAACATTAGTAACACTGGTAACAGGTGTAACCAAAGGCGTCTCACCGTTCTGCGTGTTATTGGTGTTACTAGTATTACCTGTATTACTATTTTCGTTACGAACCGCAGCCGGTGATGTTTCAGGGCTTCGTTCCTGCTCCAGAAAATCCAGGAAGTCCTTTTCCGAGGTTCTTTTGGGGGGCGTGGCGGGGGGAGCCAGCTTCTTGAATGACTTAGCCATGTGCCTGCTTCGTTAGCGGGTAAGGATTTCTTGCACCAGAGCCTGGTAGTCGGTGGCTCCGGGACTGGCGGGGGCGTAGCGGAAAATATCCTGGCCCAGGTGGGGTGCTTCACCCAGGCTGATAGCTTCCCGGACCGTGCTGGTAAGTACCAAGGTGGGGTACTTCTCCCGAATCAATTCGGCGGTTTCTCGTCGGAGCACTTTGCGGCCGTCGAAACGGGTGAAGAAGATACCGCCGATTTTCAGGCCTGGGTTCAGCCGCCGCTGTACGCGGGCAACCATCTCCAGTACTTTCTCCAAGCCATCAGTGGCGTAGAGCTGCGCTTCCACCGGAATGTAGAGCGTGTCGGCGCAGGCGTAGGCGTTTAGGGTAATCAGGCCCAGGGCGGGCGGGCAGTCCAGCAGAATATAGTCGCAGCGCGCGTGCAGCGGCTCGAGCAGATCCTTTAGCAGATACTCTCGGTCCAGTTCGTCGCCCTTTACTTTCTCGAAGCTCGATAAGGCGGGGGCTCCGGCCACCAGGCCCAGGTTTTCCTGCACGGGGTAGGCCTTCAGGTCGTACTCTTGCAACAGGGCACCGTACACATTGTACTCCGGGGCCTCCAGGCCCAGCCCCCGGGTCAGGTTTGCCTGGGGGTCCAGATCGATGAGCAGGACTTTGTAGCCAGCCCGGGCCAACCCGGCTCCCACATTCGCCACGGATGTGGTTTTGCCTACCCCTCCCTTCTGATTAGTAAATGCGAGAATCTTGCTCATGAGGCAATATTATAAAAATGCCCGGTGTTATGCGTGTTACTGAGTTGCAGATATGGTGTTACCAATGTTATTCAATGAGGATTGTATTTTCTTCTGTATACCCACTTGATGCGCTGGGCATACAGAAGAGGGGATTTTTGGTCGGTTAACTTATAAAAGGGGGGTATAGAGTATGACGGTTTCACTTATAAAAAGTGGTTTTATATTTATAAGAACATATATAATATTAAAAAAGTACAATCACAGAGGCTGCGTGCTGATGTTGTTTCCGGTGGGGTTGCTTGTTGATGTTTTTGGGTGAAAAACCACTTTTTATAAGTCGACAAATCTCTTTAAAAGCTTTTTGTTGGCCCGACATCAACAAATTTGTGAAAACTTGTCTTATTTACCTATTTGCAGGGGTCACAACTAGCTGATAATCAATAGCATATAAAGGTTTAAAACCACTTTTTATAAGTGAAAAACCACTTTTTATAAGTGAAAAACCACTTTTTATAAGTGAAAAACCACTTTTTATAAGTCTATCCACCACTTTTTATAAGCGAAAAACCACGTCTAATTTTAACAGTGGTTTTTATACTGTATAGACAGTACATTTAGCCAAACATTCCCTGGTATGCCGCCCGAGAACCTACCGCTAACTGAACTGGCCATTCGTCAGCACAACGCCATTACCACGGCGCGCTATGATTATTCGGCTTGTCAGCTGGATATCCTGTTTTACGTGCTGTCCAAGCTCAAGAAAGACGACAGCCCCGATACCCAGTACTGCATTTACGTCAAGGACATTGAGAACCTGACGGGGCGCCGCTGGAACTACCAGCAGCTGCGCGAAGCGACGGCGGATATGGGCTCGCGTATGTTTGAGGTAGAGAATGCGCAGGTGTACAAGCAGCTGTGGATGTTCCAGAAGGTGGAGTACATCAAGGGGCGAGGCTACCTGGAAATTGAGCTCTCGCGCCACATTCGGCCCTACCTCTACGAGCTGAAAGATAATTTCACGTCCTACCAGCTACACTCGGCTCTAAAGCTCACCAGCAAGTACGCCAAGCGCATTTATCAACTGACCTCGCAGTGGAAGGACGTGGGCGAAACTCGGGTGTACGAATTGGATGAGTTCAAGCTCATGCTCAAGCTCAAGGACCCCACCGGCCGGGAGCCGGAGCAGTTCCAGAATATCAGCCAGCTCAAGGCCCGGGTGCTGGATATTGCCATCCGGCAAATCAACGAGCACACCGACTTGCAGGTAGACTACCAGCTCCAGAAAAAGGGCCGGGCCTTTACGGGGCTGCGGTTTTACGTGCGCAAGCAGCAGCCCCAGCAGCTCCCAATTCCGTTCGCCGATACTCAGGACGATACCCGCACCCAGCTGGCCCGTCAGCACCTCGATACGCTCGGCATCGCCCAGCCCGAGTTGCAGCAGGCCATTCTCACCGATGGTCACCTGGTCGACGAGCTATTCAAGTTCATGTACAAGCTGAAAACCGACAAGGTAAAAGCGGACCGCAACCCTGGGGGACTGTTTCTAAAGATGCAGGGCCTACGGTAAGTTGAAAAACCACTTTTTATAAGTGGCACCCTGGCCACTTCCTCTCCTAAGGAACATAGGTAACACCGTGTTATTTGTGTTATCTGCTACAGCTAGCGCCAATTGGCTACCCTTTAGCACTTCTTCCACTTTATGGGTCACTGCACCGCTGCCCTCGAGGACAACCTGCTCAGGCTTACGGATAAACACGAAGTGAATGCACAGGAGGAGTTGAGAGTCGCCGGCGCGGAGCGCTATGTGCTGGAAGAACTGGACTACCCCGTAGACCTGGCAGCGGGCCTGCTCCAGAATCTGCACCGACGAGCGTTCGGGCAGCTGTACGAGTGGGCCGGGCAATGGCGGCGCGGCGTGCCAAACGAGAGAGCCTACCTGTCCCCGCCAGCTCACCAGGTACCCTTGCTGCTCTACGAATTTGTAGACGAACTGACTGGCCTTCTTATAGCAGCGGGGGGGGTAAAATTACTCTAAGCCGTTTCCTGACTCACCGGCAGCTCCCGGCGGAGCCCTCTCCGGAAAGTGTGGCGGCGCTGCTGGCGTATGCGCATTACCGGTTAGTGGCCATTCGGCCGCACGGCGCGTCTGTTTACCAACCTGCTGGCTTACTCCTACGGCTATCAGGAGGTAGTACTGTACCAGTGGCAGGCCATCCGCCGGGCCGATGCCTATGAGCTAGGGCCACTGCACCAGCTCATCCGCGCCTAGCTGCGGCCGCTGCTTTAGGCTGCCGGACTAGGTTTGCTCATAGAGGGCCTCCAGGCGTGCCAGGGGCACAGTTTGGTTTTCCAGGGCCATGGACGCGTACACGGACTGCACCACTCTTGCTTTCACAATGGCCGGATCCTGGAGCTGCGGATAACGGTCGCGGAGTTTCATAACGGCAAGGGCAGTAGATACTGTGGTACCGCAAAAGTAGCCACAAAGTTCACGGGCGGGCCTTGGTGCGCCCCCTATGCTACCATACCAAACGCCCGGCCCCGGCCCCCAAGGGGGCGGCAGCCGGGCGTGCGGGAGAAGGCAGTAGCGGAAACTTACTGAGCCTCGGGCGGGGTAGAGGGGAGCTGGGAAGGAGCCACCTGCCGGACCAACGTTTGCAGAAACTGCCTCAACTCCTGGTTTTCCTCTTTCATCTGCTCATACAACTCCCGCAGGTCGTGCAAGCCTTCCTCCACGTTATCTACCTTGTGGAATAACTGTTCGTTCCGGTTGGGCATATACTTTGTGATCTGCGCTTCTACGTGCCAGATTTCCAGAATATCGTCGTAATACACATTGAAGGGCGGGTGCGTCCGGTTATCGGAGCGCAGACGCAGAAATCCGTCGCGCCGTAGCCGGTTTTTTACCCGCTTGATTTGTAGCCCACGCGACTCGGTAACGACCACGTAGCACTCCAGGTCCGTGAGCGACTCCCAATCGAAGCGTTCCAGGTAGCGGCACACCAGCCAGTCGCCGTCGTGGTACGTGGTTTCCATACTGTCGCCCACTACCTGCACGCCCCGCATGTGCCCCTGGCGAACTATCTCGCTGGGCAGTATCATGGGGCTCGACTGCTCGAAAAACTCCTGGCTCTGGTAACCGGCTAAGTAGTTGGCGGCGGCCTTATAGTTGATCAGCGGGATGGTAGCCAGGCCTTCCGTGTTCTGGGTAACCACCAAAAACTCGCCCGCAGCTGCAAGCCGAGCCGAAGTTTCGGGGACCGGTTCAGGCTGGGGGGCCAGTGACGGCTCCGAAGAAACCGGGGCAGCCGCCAACAGCGGCTCTTGCGGCGGCCCGCTCGTGAACAGAAAGTTCAGGTTGATTCCCTTACTATGCAGAAAATGCATGTACTCATGCGGGATAGTTTTTGTCTTTCCCCCCTCCAGCCGGCTGATATCACTTTGCGACAGGCCAGCGGCTTCCGCCGCTTCTACCTGCTTAAGCCCCAACAGTGCCCGACACTGCTTGAGACGCTCAACTATAACTGGGTCCATGCATTGATATTTAAAAATTTCATATCAATTCTTGTTTGATATGTTATTAGTGCATATACTTGCACCGTACTAGCACACAAATATGCATAAACTTATTATAAAAGCCTAATGCAACAGCTCTTTCGCCGCGGTCGGCTCTCAGGTGGCCGCAATGATATCGTTGAACTCCCGCAGCCGGACCAGCCACCGAGCCAGGCACTCCGGACTGCCATCCAGTTCCACCAGCACAGTGACGGTCTGGGGGGAAGCAGCACCAGTCGTAAGCTCAGCCGGCACGGCTGAAGCGCGGCGCGGCGCAGTTCGCACATCTTCATCGGGATTGTAGTTGTAGAACTGCTCCAGGCTCATCCCAAAAATGCCTACAATCCGTTGGAGCACGTCCACTTTGGGCTTTACATCGCCCCGTTCGTAGCGCGCAATAGCGCTGTAATCCTTCCCTACTCGCTCCGCTACCTGGGATTGAGACAGTTTAGCACGAATTCGTAGCAGACGAAGCTTTTCCGAGAGTTCCATGGGCGCGTTCCTTCATCGAAAGAAAGTATTCTATTGATTTTCAATATATTATACTAGTAACTTAAATTTAACTATAGTATTTTTATTGCAAGTTGCGTTATAACTACAGCATATTGCCACGAAATAACTACCCTACTTTATGCTGATTTCGCATAATTAGTTAATTTATTCTTATTCACTTTATCCTCGTTAGGTTATGCTACTGGCACAAGCTGGTAAGGTTGGTTTCCGCTTTCCGTCTTCCGTATCACTATCCATTATGCTATCTGGGAAGGCAGCACTCCTCCCGCAAGGAAGGCTGTTTTTGGAAGACGTTGGGGGAAACCGCAGCCACATACGGAGGGAGCAACCTGTTCGGCTTTCACGCTTCGGCCCCAGGGCCGGGCGTAGCCTGGGCAGGCTTCCCCTACGGCCTCAACTGCCCTTGCCGCTACGTGTTTTGTGGCCCTCGTCCTCTGCTCTGCTCCTTCAGGGGTAAGGCCAGTGGCACTGGGGCGGGACCGTACGCTTGCCGCGCGCACGCGTCCCGCCCACAGCGCCCGCTTACCGCTCTGCGTACACACACCGTGCAATTTTTCTGCTGCGCTGGCTCCGGCTTCGGTCGGGCCTGGCGGGCGTTTGCTGTCTCCTAAGCACGTGCACCTCCTGGTATGTTTTCCTGTTGGTTTCTGACGCCCGGACTGCGGTCCGGCACGGTTTGTTCGGCCCCGGCGCTACGCCCCGGGCTGCTTTGCCCACCTGCCTACAAGCCCGGCGGAGGCACTTTTTTCCTGCATCTGTAGATACGGCTGCCGCCTGCGGTAGCCTCACTGGCGTGCGCTGGCGAGGCGAAGCAGGCTGGGCAGTCTTTGCCGATTCTGGCTATGCTACGACATCCTTCTTGGCTAACGACCCCGCGCGTGCTGGCCTTGGTGGTGCTGGAGCTACTGGCCCTGCTGGGTCTGCTCGGCCACCACCTCTACTGCTGGCTACACTAGCCCTATCTGCCCGCCCACCGCCAAACGCGGGGCACCTCCGGGACGCCCTTGGTGTAGGCCGGCCCTACCAGTTCCTTTCTATTCCGACTTCATGTATCACCCCACCGCCCGGCGCAAGCCCCGCATCAATTACTCGGCTACCTTCCGGCGGCTGCACCAGCTGCTGCGCGACCCCTCGCCTATTGCCCCCGCCCCACGGCCTACTCACCTGGCAGCCGTGCGCGCCCAGTACGGCCCCGGCCCCAAAAAGCTCCGCTTCCCGCAGCTGAAGGGCAACGTCTGGAACACCATGAAGGAAATAGTAACCATCTTCTACGCTACCTGGCAACGGGCCCGCGGGGCCACCAACCTGGCCATTACTACCACCCGCGCCTCCTTGGCCAAGCGCTGCGGAAACCGCGACCCGAAAACGGCCTACCGCCACATTCTGACGCTGGTGGAAACGGGCTTCCTGCGGGCTAAGGTGCACATCCGGCATGGCTTGCAGCTGCTACTGAACCCCACCTTATTGGTTTTCGAGGAGGTAGAGCAGCTGCCCTCGCCGCCAGCCCAAGCGGGCGGATCAACCCAGGCCGCGGCCGTTGCCGATTCGGTGCGGCAGCTAGCCGCCACGTTTTCGCTCACCCCCGTGCAGCGTACTTAAAAAAGCCTAAACGGGCATTTTCCCCCGCTTTATAGATAAGAACTATTTATAAATTCTATGAAGCATAGGAACGCCGCCACCCGGGCGAGTTATCCACTTTTTTTCCACAAGAAAGGAAGCCGGCTGAAAAAAAATAGGTCCGCCGGCGGCCGCCTTGCCCACCCATAGCGGGCGGGCCAGCGGCTTCGTGCTTATCCTCTATGCGTTCTTCTTCCTCCCTGGCTGCGGCCAAGCGCTTTCCCATTCTCTCCCTGCTGACCCTGCTCAACATTCCGGTGGTGAGCGTGGCAGCCGGACAGGAGCACTACTGCCTCTCGCCCTTTCGGCAGGAGTCCACGCCTTCCTTCGTGGTGAATCCGCGCAAAAACGTCTGGATTGATTTCGGGGAAACCGATGCCGCCGGCCGCCCCGCCGGGGGCGACGTGCTGGCCCTGCTGATGCGGTATTTCCGGGTAACGCTGCCTCAGGCCCGGCTGCTGCTGCGCGAGCTGGCCGGGCAGTCCGTACCCGCGCCCACCCTCCCCCCACTGGAGCCCCAACCCGCCGGGGCGGCGTTTCAGGAAGTGAGCCTGAGCCCGCTCAGCTACGCTCCCCTGGTGCAGTACCTGCGCGAGCGGGGCATCCGCTGGGAGCTGGTACAGCGCAATCCACACGTGCTGGGGCGTCTGCAGCAGGTGTTCTACCGGCCCGTCGGCTCTGCCCGCTCCCGGCCCTACTTCGCGCTGGCCTGGCGCTCCGACGCGGGCGGATGGGAGCTGCGCAGCAAAAACTTCCAGTCCTGCCTGGGTCCCAAGGGCCTGAGCTACCTGCCGGGCCGTGAGCCAGGCTGCGCCTTATTCGAGGGCTTTTTCGACTACCTGAGCGCACTGACCCACTTCGGCTGCGTTTCTTTCCGGTGCAGCGTGCTCATCCTCAACTCCGTGAGCATGTCGGCACAGGCTTTGCCCTACCTGGAGGCGGCTCCCGTGGTATACAGCTTCCTGGATAACGACGCGGCCGGGCGCAAGACGCTGGCGTTTTTTGAGCACCACCTGCCCGGGCGCGTGCAGGCCCAGAATCATCTTTATCAAGGCTACAAGGATGTAAACGATTTCCTGACCCGCACCCCCCCCACCCGCCCGCTGCCGGCCCCGGAACCGCAGGCGCACCCGCGCCGGGCCACGGCCCGCTGGTGGCTGTGGGTAGTATTTGAGACGCCCGATCCTACCCCGCGCCACTGCACCTTCTACTCCTACTCCAACGACGCGGCGGGCTACCAGGCCCTGGTGCAGCTCTGCCAGCGCCTGCAGCCGCAGCTGCGCTACTACCGCCTCTGCGAGCGGACCCAGGGCCTCGAGTTTCGGGTGGTGGCCCGGCCGGGCAGCTTCCTTCCCGCGCTGCCCACCCACGCAAGCTAACCCGGCCGGGCCGGAGTGAGTAGGTAGCGCCTAGGGGAGAAAATACGCCGGTGGCGGTTCGGTTTCTGTTTGCTATCCTTCCCATCATGAAAGAAACGCTCCTGCTTAGCTACCTGCAAGTTCGTTTTCTCACCCAAGCCCTGCACCAGTGGTTGCAGGAGATTCGGCCGCCCCACGGCAACGCGCCCCGGCTCTCGGCACTGCAAGCTATCAGCGCCGAGGCCGTGCTGCCCAGCCTTACCGGGCGCCTGCACCGCCAGCTGCTGCACCATCTACGCCCGGGCGAAGCCGCCGCGACCCTGCTCCCAATTCAGCTAACCTTAGCGGAAATGCTGGCCGTGTTCCGCTGCCTGCCATTGCCAGAAACCCAACCGGAACTTCACGCCGTTATGCTGCGGCTCAGTGAGCTGCTGAAAAAATATGAACCCTATGTCATCGTGTAGCCCGGCGGCAGCCTTCACTTCTTCCTCCCCCATTCGGAGCCAGCAACTGGGCCGGCTGGTTGGGGAAGCACAACGGCCGCTACCAGGGCACGGCTCAGGGTGTGTCGATTTCCCGCTGGGGCGGACCCAGGGCCTGAATAATCTGGGCTACCTCGTTGGCCCGTAGCAGCTTGCGCCGCCCAAACTGCAGGCCAGCTTCTTGTAGCCACCGTCGCAGCGTGTCGGGAGTGCACGAATACCAGCCCGCAATCTGGCTTTTGGTTGCCGATGTAATTCTCATAAGTCGATAGAAATAGAAACGATACACTAACGCTAACGCCCTGGTGGGGCAGTGGTAAAGATACGCAGGTTTGGCCTGCCCCCGCCAGTGTGCTATGTCCGCGAAACCCCGCCATACCCACGAAATAGCCGCCGTACCCCGGCGTATCCGACGCAAACCTGCTGGTGGCGGAATCAGAAGCAGAACTTGCCGGTTCTTAGCAAAGCTTCGGCGTACTATCCTATTCAGCTGGCTATCAGCTGAGCCTATATTCAACAGCCTCTATCTACAATCCAATTACTACCTATTCGTATGTGTACTATTCTGCCCCCCGGGGCCGCCGCGCCGGCCGCCCGGTGCTCTGGCGCGGCTTGCCCCGCCCGCAACGCCGGCCGCTGCCGCCGCGCTGCCTGCTCCGGCCCGGCTGCTGCGGTGCCCGCCCTGCCCGCTGCCGTTGCGTTTCCGTCCGTATCTGGTGAGGCGGGCGCGCCGGCCCGTCCGGTCCTTACCGATGCTTCCCAGCGCGTATGAGCTGGTTGCTACACGCCCTTCGCCAGCGCCTGAGAGAGTTGCAGGAACAGTTGCTCCGCCTGCTGCCGGGAGTAACGGCGCTACAGTGGCCACGCCGGCGCCTGTGGTGGCTGCTGGGCCTGAGCCTGCTGCTGTGGGCGGCCCTGGCCGGCCTTTCGCCCGCGGGGCTGGTTTGGCACGAATGGGGCTTGCTGGTGGGTACGGTGAGCATGGCGGCTGCCTGCCTGGCCTTCAACCTGCTGCTCTGGCGCATCTATCACCGCCGCGGCGATTTGCGGCCCGTGCGTACGGCGTTGGTACTGGTGGGGGTGCTGTTTTCCCTGCTGACGGCCGGGCGCATGCTGCACGTGACTACCCTGTTTACGGGAGCCTGGGCCGTGGTAGGCAGCGCCATCAGTCTGGCCACGGGCCTGGTGGCGGTGGTGGCGGTGGTGCTGGCCTTCTCGGCCGAGCAGTACGCCATGCAGCTCCCGCGCCTGGCCGACTTACAGGCCGCTACCGAGGAACTGGTGGAAGTGCGGGCCTTGCTGCAGCTGCGCGAAAACATGAGCCTGGAGGGCATGTTTATCAGCGCCGATGCCACCATCCTGGAGGCCAATGCGGCAGCCTACAAAATCCTGCAGTACGACCAGAGCAAGCACGAACTGGTGGGCATGCGCGCCGTGCAGCTCCTCCACGACGACGACTACCACATTGCCTACCAGCACCTGCTGCGCAATGATTCCAGCCCTTACGTGGTGCGTGCCATCACTAAAACTGGAGCCGTGGTGTACCTGCAGGTGGTAGGGTCCAATTTCTGCCGCCACAACCAGGATGTAGTCCGCGTGACCAGCTTCCGCGACGTGAGCCTGGAGCGCCACTACCTCCAGCAGCTCATGCCCTACCCCGACATCAACGACAAGCTCACCCAGGAGCTGACCGAGTTACGGTCCTACTTCGCGAGTTCATCCTCTTCCCCCTCCCCACCCCATGCTGCCGCCCCCCGCTGATGCTGATGCGTACAGGCAGGTGCTTCTGGCTAGCATCCTCCCCAACGGGGAGCATGTATTCGATAAAGTATGGGAAAGCACGGCCGTCGGCGGGTTGCTGCTGCTCGTGACGGCCCTGGTATGCGCTGTGTGCTGGACCCTGTACAAAGAACTGAAGGCCGAGCGCGAAGCCCACCGCCTGGCCAGCCTCCAGAAAGATGAGCAGCTGGAAAAGCTCAACGAGCGGTTTCGCAATGAAATGGTGGCTACCCGCCAGGTGACAGAAGGCCTGATCCGGCAGCTGGAGGAGCTGCAGGCCGAAGTTAAGCACAACAACATGCGCCCCGAGTTCAATCAGGGCCTGATGCAGCTCAAGAACGGCTTGCGGGCCCTGGGCGAAGAGCACGGCCTGAAAGCCAGCCAGATGAACATGGACACGGGCCTTGTATTCGACCATTAAAAGTTACTGATTATCACTTTACTACATAGCCTATTTTCCTTTTTCACTTTATTCTTTTACGCTACTTTCTATGCATCCTTTTCTCTCGCAGTTTGCTGCGCAGCTGGCCCCCGCCCGGGCGCTATGGCAGCGGTTTGCCACCTGGTTTAAGCTTTTTCAGAAACGCTGGAACGACTGGCCGCTGGTAGTGGGCGCCATCGTCCTGTTCCTGGCCGTGCCCTACTGGCTGCGCCGCTACCTCGACCCCGAGGCCCGGGCTTTCCCGGTGGACTACCTGAACGTGCTGCCCTCCGCGCTGCTGTACTTCGTCTACGCCTCGGCCGTGGCCTACACCATGTTCCGCCTGCAGTTCCCGGACCTGTTTTCCGACTTCATCCGCTGCCTGGAGAAAGACCTGCTGGACTTGCCGGAGCAGGCCGTCTACCAGCTCGATAAAGACTACTATGACCGTAAAAACGCACAAGCATGGCGCCTGTTCAAAACCTCGCTTACTATCTTGTTCTGCTACTTCTTTGGCACCCTGCTGCTGGAAATAGCCGTGCTGGTTATCAGCTAAGCCCCCAGCCGGAGCGGGCAGCCGCGGGGCCAGCCCCCCAGCGCCTGCGGGCCGTGTACCTAAGCCAGGTGGGCGTGCGCGAGGCCACCGGCCGCAACGACGGAGCCCAGGTGGAGGCCTACCTGCGCGAAATTGGACTACCCCGCGGCTACCAGTGGTGCTCGGCGTTTTGCGTGTGGTGCTTCCGGCAAGCTGGCATTCCGGCTCCTCGCTACGGGCGGGCCCGCAGCTGGTTTACCACGGCCCGCCTGCTCTACCGCCAGGATGCGGAGCAGCGGCCTCCTGAGCTGGGCCACGGCAACCTGCGCCGCCGGAACGAACCGCGCCTACCCCCCCGCCCCGGCGACTTGGTAGGCTACCGCTTCAGCGGCTCGGCGGCCATCAACCACGTGGGCTTTTTGGATAGCGACTGGGGCACCGGCCCGAGCGTAACCACGGTGGAAGGCAATACTAACCTAGCCGGCTCCCGCGCCGGCAACGGCGTATGGCGCAACATCCGCCATAAACGCATGCTTTATGCTATAGCTCGGTTCCCTTAATTCCTCCTGTATACATAAACTTGGTGGCTGCCCTGGCTGATTCCGTCAGTAATGCGGTAATAAGTATTGAAAATAATAAAAATAATTATCGAGCCTTGTAACCTTGGAAATAATATTTTAGTATTGCACTGATATATACGCATCAGAATTAGTTATAATTATTTTTAGTAGTGCAGTTATGGCTAGTAAGTCGCGAGAACAACTCTTGCAGGAAATTAGCACCGCCCTTCCCAGTGGCGGGGTACCAGGCTTAACCACTGCCAGCGGGGTACGCTCCGTCCTGACAAGCTTGACGGATGAGTTGCTAGCCCTGCGGCAAGCACCAGGCTCGGCGGTCCAGGCGGCTAGCCTACAGCTACCCAAACCACTGCTGCAAATTCGCTATGGCGCTGCTTTCCAGCGGCAGCCGCTGGTTACGGCCAACCACCTCCGGGTCAGTTTTGCGTCGGCGCTAGGCTCTGATATTCTGAAGTCTAATCCCGAAATCTGGCTTTTCACCTATAACCAGCGGCGCAACCGCCACCGGCACAGCGTAGGCTGGGGTCACCCCTCCCACCAGGGGGGCTGGCGTGCCACAGGAGGCTTTTGGGGCGGCCGGGGCATCTGGCAAATGGATACCGAATTCTACGGTGACACCTACATGCAAACCCTGGAAACAGCTGCCCCCTACGCCGATATTTTCTTGGATGGTAACCAATGGTTCGAGCCTTCAGGTGGAAGAAGAGCCCAGGCTAAAGGCAAAAAAGGAAATAATTATCGGTTTCGGTTTGCCCTAGTAATTGATGCGCCCGCCGCGCAACCTACGCCTTCCGGAAAAATAATTAGTGAGCTAAGTGATGAAATATGGCTTAGCTCTTTCGTAAATAATCAAGTAATTTTCCGCCAAGGAACCTATAATAAAATGGCTATGAATTAAATCTGCATACGTAGATTTAATTCGG
Source organism: Hymenobacter sp. HSC-4F20 (assembly GCF_019599275.1). Classification (GTDB taxonomy): domain Bacteria; phylum Bacteroidota; class Bacteroidia; order Cytophagales; family Hymenobacteraceae; genus Hymenobacter. The sequence continues at coordinate 15,199 of NZ_JAHZTD010000011.1, forward strand.
GTGAAGCGCAACTTATTATCCCCCTCCAGGGGGGTAATGCTACGTGATGAACCGGCGCGCTCCGCAGCGCAAGCGGCCCACTGACTCTATTAGGCGTCAGGGGGGGGAGCCGCATGGTACTTCAAATCGTATTCGCCCGGGGTCCGGCCTCCTGCCTGGGGGCCGGATGCTGCCGGGAATTTTTCCGGCAGCCCATTTTACCTTCTTGCGCGCTATTGCGCCCATAAACGCCCGCAGGATTTCTTCTGACGGGCGTTTTTGTTGGCTCCGGTCGCAGGCAGTTGCGGGCCATGGGTATGCCTCGTTCCGGGCCACCTGTTTTTATGTTAAGCTATTCTATTATGCTATTGCTACCTCACCTTTCTGCCGGCAGGAACTTGGCTACCCGCTGGCCCCTACCCCTGCTTTCGCCCACGCCACTTGCGACTTATTCGGCTGCTTATGCCCTGGCTCGCCATCCTTAGCGCCTGGCTACGTCCGCGGCTGCTGGTGTTCCTGCTCGGGGTAGGGACCTTGCTCCTGCTGCTGCAGTTGGTTCTGGACGGGTGCCAGCGCCGCACCCAACGCCATTTGCAGCAAACCCAGCTGGCGACGCTCCGCCTCCGGGTTATCGACTCGGTGCTACGGGCCCAGGAAGGGCAGCAGCGCCGCCGTCACGACAGCCTCGAGCAGGTGCTGCGTCAGCAATTACTTCTTCAGCAACAACGCTCCCAGGAGCTTTCCCGCCGTGAACAACAACTGGAAACGCAGTATCGCGCTGGCCGCGTGGTGCTGCCTAAGCTCTAGCGCCCTGGCCCAACTCGTACCCGACTCGACCCAGCTGCAGCGCCGGGTAGTGGGCCAGCCCTTCCCGTTTGCGACGGGGGTAGCCCTAGAGCTGGGCCTGTACCGCCGCCTGCAACAGCACACGGAGCTGGCTGATCTGCTACTGGCCAGCAAGGAAGAGCGCCTGCGCACGCTCAGCAGCCAGCTCCAGCTCAGCCAGCAGCTCTACGCCGCCTCGGCCCAGCGCCTGCGGGAGGCCGAGGCCGCCAGCCGCCGCAAGGACGCTACCATCGATTCGCTCGGGCGCGCCTATGACCAAGCGCAGCGCCAGGCCCGCCGGCGCCGCTGGCAGCTGCTCACGCCCGCTACCGGGCTGGCAGCCATAGCGGGGCTGCTGGTAGGGGCCTGCGTCGGACGCTAAGCTGAGCGTAGCGGCCCGCACCCGCCCGGCCCTCGTCCGGCCCCAGTGTCTTGCCTATTTCCTTATCTGATTTATTTCTATCCGATGCCTGTATCCTTCTACCGGGTGCTTCCCCTGGAAGCAAACCTGCGGGCCAGCCCGCGCCTGCTTACTACCAACATTCTTACCCAGCTCCGCCAGGGCCAAGTGGTGCAGCGCCTGCCGGCAGCGGTTAATCAGCCCAGCGGCTGGCTGCACGTACGCGTTGAACTGCCCGGGGCGCCCTCCCTGGAAGGCTTTGTGAAAGCGTTTTTGCTACAAAAAGCAGCCGGCACCACGGCCGCGCCCGCCGCCCCGGCACTAGCCCTTCCCGAAGCCCACCTGGCCGCCTCCGGCCCGGTTACGCGGGCCCAGACCGGGCGCCGGGCGTATTCGCTGCGGGAAGCCGCCCAGCCCGCCCGGCCCGGCCCCACGGCCCAGGACAAGGCCCAGCAACTGACCCGGATTCTGGAGTTTCTGGACGTGGAGCACTCGGCCCGCTACAAGCCGGGCAGCGGCCTGACCTACTGCAACATCTACGCCCACGACTATTGCCACCTGGCCGGGGCCTACCTGCCCCGCGTGTGGTGGCGCCCGACGGCCCTGGCCCAGCTGCTGGCCGGTACCTGCGTTGAGGCCCAGTACGGGGCCACCGTACTCGAACTCAACGCCAACAGCCTGTACAACTGGCTCGAAGAGTTTGGGCCGGCCTTTGGCTGGCGGCGCACGTTTTCGGCCACGGAGCTGCAGCAGGGGGCCAACGCTGGACGGGTAGCCCTAGTATGCGGACAGCGGACGGAGCTGAACCAGCCGGGTCACATCTGCGCTGTGGTGCCGGAGCTGCCCCGCTACCCCGCCGCCCGCCACGGGACCGAGGTGACTATTCCGCTGCAAAGCCAGGCCGGGGCCCGCAACTTTCGCTACGGCGGCCACGCCTGGTGGCAGAGCCGGCAGTTTGCTCGCTTTGGCTTCTGGCTCCACGAGTAGCCTTCCGGCTTACTGGCGCTTAAAAAAAGGCCCTGCTACAGTAGCAGGGCCTTTTTTTAAGCGCCAGTACACTCCGTTAGAAGTTATATAGGCTGGCATGATGCCCCCCTACGCTGTCGGAGGCCGTGGTGGAAGTATCCTGGCGGAACTCGTAGTGGCTCACCAGCGAGTCGGTGGGACTCCGCTCGTAGTTGAGCACTTCCACGGGGGTGAAGTGGCGGCTGTACACGCGCAGATCGGCCACGCGGATGTTGCGCATCTGCTCGTTGAGCGAGTAGCGGGAGCCGAACGTGAGGTTGCCGGCCGGTGCAGGCACGCGCAGCTGCAAAATGCAGTGGTGCCAGACGCCGAGCTCCAGGGTATCAGCAAGGTTGTGGCCGGTGCGGCGCACGCCATCCACGTACCAGTCCCAGTTGCTACCTACCCCATGGGTGGCAAACCAACTATCCTGCACAGTATCCCGCCAGTCCAGCACGTACTCCCAGCCGCCGGTAAAGGCGGAGTCTTTCCAGAGCCAGAAGCTGAGCGTGACCGTTTCCAGAGCCGGTACCGGCACCAGCAGGTACTGGTTGGTGGCGGCGGCGTTGGCGGCCAGGTAGTGGGTAGGAGCCGGCAAAGCCACCGGGGCGGGCCGTTCCAGATCCAGCCCGACCTCGGCCACGGCCCCATTCGGTGCATCGAAGAAGGTAGCCGGGTTGCCATCGAAGGCCTTGTCGAACTCGCAGCCCGGCGCGTAGGCTCCCGGCGTGCCGAAGGGCATGCCCAGCAGCCGCTGCCCATCGTGGTACACTTCCAGTTCCGTGATATTGCCGTAGGCGTTGTAAGGAGCCAGGTAGCGCACGTAGCGGTAGGAAGTGGTGTTCGGAAACGTCACTTCCGTAAACTGCCCCTGCGGGGGCTCCGTGCCGATGGTGTACAGCGTGGTCCACTGCCGCCCATCCGGGGAGCCTTGCAGTTGCCCGCCCACCATGCGGCTGGTAAACCCGTCGCGGGGGTAGTAGCGCACCCGGTTGACGGGGGCAGCCGGGCCGGTGCTCAACTCCTGAAGGCTGGCCGCGGGAGCCAGCTGGTACCGGCCCAGCAGGTACTGCTGCAACTGGGTTTGCTCGGCCGGGTTCAGGGTTCGGTCGTAAACCAGCGCCTCGGCAATGCAGCCCTGCCAGCGGTAGGCGCCGTACTCGTGGAAGGTGGCGTCGCCGAGGCGGAACACATTATCCAGGGGCCGGTCGATGGCCCCGGCCAGCATCTGACTTACGGGCTGGGCCTCCCCGTTTAGCCACAGGCGGAAGGCCAGGGTCTGGTTGTTATGCAACTCAGCCAGCACTACCACGGGCCGGGTAAGCCGGGTTTCGGCGCCGGCAATGCCCACAATGTTGCTGTTGAAGTTGTTCAGGCCAAAGCAGTCGGAGCTGACCCACAGGTCGTTGGCATAGTTGACATTCTGCCCGAACATGCAGGGCATGCCGTTGGTGGCCTGGGGCTGCTTGTGCAGTACCAGGGCCACCGTGTACGCCGTGGGGGCGGCCTGCGGCAAGGTCAGCGGCAGAAACGCGCCGTTGCCATCAAAGCGGATGGCGGGCCGGCCGTTTGCCCAATGTTCGGCTACCGTGAGCGGGGCGGTGCCGGGCTCGGCCACCATGCGCAGCTGGTTGGGGCTGCGGTCGAGCCACTCGGTCACCTGCCCGGCGTCGTTGCGTACTACCCCCGAGTCGGCGCTCCACCAGCCCTGCAAGCCGGTGGTAGGGATAGAGCCCACGTAGTCCGGTTGATAGTACTGCTGCACCAGTTCGTAGAGGGCAGTTTCAGAGGCTCCTACCATCTCTCGGTTAAGCAAGCACAGGTCGCCCAGCAGGATGTTGGCCGCTAACCCCGTGCCGTTACGGGCACCAATCCACAGGGGCTGGGGCGGCAGCGGTACGGCCGGGTTGTCGGCGTTGTAATCTGTGCCGTACAGGTGGCGGGAGTAGTCGGCCCGCACGCCATCCACCAGCAGCCGGGATTCGCGGCCGGGGCGCGCTAGGTTCCAGGTGCCGAGCAAGGTAGCCGGCACACCGGGTTGGGCACCGGGCAGGGCCGCAATGGCGTAGCCCGCGTCGTGGTGCAGGGTCATGGTGTGAGTGGCCCCGTCTTCCACGCTGACCACGAAGCCCCGGGTAGTATTCATGTTTGGGGAGTATTCGAGCAGAACCGTAACGGCCATGTTATCGGTGCTGAAGACGGTAGCTACGGTAGCCTCTGTAGTATTGAGGTGAAACCCAGGGTTATCTACCTGCAAGGCCCCCTGATTGGTAGCGTAGCAGCGGTGCCCGTTCAGGCCGGTAGGTTGGAGCGTCACTAGGCTGGTAGCCGCCGTAGCCTGGCGGAGGTCGTTGCCAAACAAGCAGTAGGCCCGCTCCACCTGACCGGCGGCGTTCACCCGGTTACCAAAATATGGACTAATCCAGATGCCGGTGGTAGCTGGGGGTAGGGAGTCGAGGTAGCGGTAGGCGGCCTCTACGCGGAGCATATCCGTTACGGTGCCTCCGTCAGCCTGCACACGCTGGGCGTATGCCTGGGCGCGGGCTGGCGCTTGCCCAGCCAGGGCCTGGTTCGAGTAATACGTCGTGCGGTGCTGCATCACGAGGCCAGGGTTACAACGGCCGTGCTAGCGGCCGCCGATCGGGAAATGAGCACCTCCAGCGTGTCGCCGCTGGCCACGGCAAAGGGCAGGCCGATGGGGGTTCCGTTCAGGCGGTAGGTCACGCTGGCTACGTTCCGGAGCTGCTGGCTCTGGTAGGTAGCGGCCTGGGTGGCGCCCATGGTACGCGTGACGTCATCTGTAAAGCCGGCCTCGAACACGAACTCCAAGGTAGAGCCGCCAGCTCCGCCTGGAGCGCTAGTCATGGCCCGTTCGTCTATTACGTTTTTCGCCTCGATGGTACCCCGCACCATCGTATTGCCTCGTAGGATCACAGTATCAGCTTGAACAGCAGTTTGCCCAGGAGTGCCCAATACGCTGTAATTGGTCAGTGTCACAGTGCCAAGCCCGGCTATCAGGGGTGGCGCTCCTGCCGTACGCGTTGCAGAGTAAAGCGTGCCTTCCTTCAGATGCACCTTACCCCCAGCATGATGAGTGTGAATAAAGGAACTGTCATCTGCTTGAATATCGCCTTTCCACTCAAAGACCGATGCGGAGTGCACTACCTGTACCACCTTGCCCGGGCCAGTTTGCTTCAGAAAGCCTGTGCCATAAAACTCAGCAGGCTGGCCATTCCCTGTAATACGAATAGCATCCGTGAGCAAACTGGAAATGATAGTGCCACTGTAGCGGTAGGTTGCTTTGCCCCACAGGAAAAAGCCGGTGCCGTTACCCCCCGACACATTAATATTTAGGTTGTGAATAGTATAGTCCACAACGGCATTGGCATATGCGCCGACTACCCAGCCCCCACTTTTCACTTGGTTTAGCGTAGCAAAGTCGCCATTTAAGACTCCACTTCCTCCTTCGAAAGTGAGCACATCGGAAACGTTGGAAGGCGCGTTGACAGTGATAGTGTGTAGATTCACATTAACCCCTGCTTTCACCCGGATCTGCTCCTGGTTTCCTCCCACGTTCGGATCGGAAAGCGGCGCATTAATATTTACTGTATCACCACTGCTGGCACCCAATAGCGCGGCGGCGGCAGAAGAATAGTAGGTAGTGGTACGGTCAGGCTTGACGACGTTAGCAAAATTGCTATTAACGACGGTGGTAGTCGCCTGAAGGGTGCTTAACTGATTACGCAGGTCTGTGTCCTGCTCATCGACGTATTCTTTTGTTACGTCGCCGGCCCCCGTAGAACTCCCCCCCCCGCGGCCGATGAGCAATACCTGGTGGGCAGCGAGTTCTTCCGGAGCCGCGTCGGTAGGGTAGTCGCCCTGGCGGCGCACTTGCAGCACCGTGAAGGTGGCCTGGGCATGGTCGTAGCCTAGGGTAATCTGGTGCTGGTGGCCGTCGCGGGCCTCGCTGAGTACAGTCACCTGGTCTACGTCCTGCTGCACGAGTTGGCGCACCTGCTCCACTGTGAGCGAGGCCAAGTGGAAGTGGCCCGGATCGTCGAGGGCGTTTACCTGAAACAGAAAGGGCCGGGCTCCATCCGTGCGGTCATAGAGTTCGGTGGTCAGGCTGGCGAGGAAGGTACGAACATCGGCGGCGGTGGTTTTACCACCCTGCCCGCCCGTGCGCACCGCCATTTCCAGTTCCTGAAGAAGTTCTTCTTGCGTTTTGCTAGACATGATAAAGGAATGAGAATAAAGATAAAATATAATTCAAGTGACTTACTATAAGCATTTTACAAAATTAAAAATCTTCAAACTATGGCATACTGAGAAGGATTCTAGTGACTACCCACACGTTTAGTAACACAGGTAGCACTCATAACACTAACAACACATATACACCGGTGTTACTAAAACTTTGGCTGTTGGGGCGGGTGGTTCTAAACCTGGCAGCAGCCTAGCGCGGAAAGAACCCCAGTGAACCCGCTACCAGCTGATTGAGGAAAGTAGTCCTGAAGGCCCGCAGGTTGTGGATGGGTAGTTAGGCCGCCGGCAGCGTCGCTCCGCCGGGCTGGCTCTCGTTGCCGGAGCAGCCCGGCTTTAGAGGGGATGGGCATCGTATCGTCTGGTAGAGAAGGGAAAAGAGAGGCAGTGAGTGCAGATGGGGGGAGCAGTCCTGTCTAGGCGTTTCTCCTGGCCAGCAGCAGGCGCACTGGCGCTGACTTGCCCCGCTAGTACCGCCTGGGCGAGTTCCAGGGCGCTTCGGCAGGTCGTGGTAGCATCCGTTTCGCAACACCGCGTTTGGGCAAGTCGGCTGGGCTGGTACTCCGCGGGCGAATCATAGTAGCTGTGGCAGTACAGGGGGCTGGCGGGGTCGTTGTCGTAGCCCGCGTACTCCGTGCGCAGGTGCGTCAGTCGGACCCCGGCAGCCGGGGCGGCCGGATGCTGGCCCGGCGGCAACGCTAGGTGCAGGCGCTGCTGCGCCTGGCCGTAGCTGTCGTAATCCCCCAAAAAGGCCAGCTGAGTCCGCGGGGCGCCCCCCGCTGGCCACTCGGTAGTGCACTGGCCCAGGTGGTGAGGAAAGAAAATCAGCTGGCTGCTGAGCGGGGCCACCAGCTGGGCCAGCGGCGGCAGCTGCCCATCGAAGGAAAGCCAGGAGCCAAACACATCGGTGTCCAGTTGGCGGGGTACTACGCGGGCTACGCCTGGAAGACTTTCCGCAACCCGATGGAGCTGCGAGGGGCGGCCGGCCCCGGTGGAAACGTACTCTTCTGTGCGCAGCTTGGAGCCCCGTAGCGCCCGGTAGGCCGCCCGGCGGTGGCGGCCGGGCAGGGCCCGGAGCAGCTCGTCCGTGGCGGCCGGGCGCTTCAGCACGGACGGGGCGGTAGCCTGGTACTCGTGGGTCAGGTCTAGCTCTTGCCACTCGTCTCGCTCGTTGCGCACGGGCCCCAGGTGAAACCAGCAGCGGGTTTCCAGCAAGCCGGCAGGCGGCTCCGAATTGCCGGGCAAGCAGGGTTCCAGGGCAGAACAGAGTGCCGGAATCAGGCGTTCGTCAAGTGCGAATTCCTGCTCCTCGTAGGCCCAGCTTGGCTTGTTTCCGGCCCGGCACGACCACGCGTCCGCAGCGGCGACGGCTTGGTAGCGGCGGATAGTCGTGTGCTGGTCCACTCGACCGAAGCCCCAGACTCCCAGCTCGTCGGCGGAGCCAGCGCCGTGGTGGTAACAGTAGCTGGTGGCAGTAGCGGTGCCCGAATGCCCCTCCCGCACTTCCACTCGCGCCACTACCGGTACCGGAAAGGGAAGCCGTGTGTGCCAGCGGGTGGCGGGGCGGCGTTCATCCTGGAGGTAGTACGTGGTGGAAGCGGCGTATTCCACCCGCGTCAGGGTTGAGGGAGAAGTAGCTAGCTGCTTGAGAAGGTAGGGCCTCACGCCGGCAGTAAAATCAAGGAAGTGATGGTGAGGGCGGCCCCCAGCCAGGGCGGCGCATGTCCAGAGCAAGCCGGCCACCCCCGTACCCAGCAGGTCGACGAGGCGCACGGCGGCGGGGGACAGCAGGGTGGGCGGGCCAGTAAGACGAATGGGGTCTGACCAGGCGTTGCCGCTACGGTTCAGCCACAGCGTCAGGCCAGTATCTTCCACGTACAGCAGGTCGTCGAGCCCGTCGCCGTCCACATCGCCGAGCAGCAGGCGGGCGGGGTCGTAGCAGTGGGGCAGGCGGGGACTGTTGCGCATGGCAATGCGCCGCCCCCAGCGGCCCCGCCCCAAATTCGGCCAGTACGCTACCTGTTTCTCCTCTACCAACACTACGGCAGGCAAACCCGGCGCGAACAGGGCGCGGCGCAGGCGCGGGTCCTGCGGGCATAGCCCAGGGTAGTCGTCAAATGGCAACTCAGCTGCCCCAGCCGGGGCGCGGAGGCCCTGGTTTACCCCGGTAAGGCCGGGGGCAGTAGGCCGGCAGCGGGCGCGCAACACGGCGGCCGTGCCCTCCTCGCTCAGGCGTGGCTGTTTTTTTTCTTGTGGGGCAGTGGGCTGCAAGCCAACCGCGGTGGCGCGCAAGGGCCGGGGCTGGTCGAACACGCCATAGCCGAGATTTTTCCAATAGTGGCCGCCGGCTTCCGCCAGCTCCACCACGTCGGGCAGGCCGCGGCCAAACAGGTCCAGCAGGGCCATGCCAGGGCTGGCCAGAGAAGCCGCAGGCAGCTCGCCCCCCAGCGGAAAAAAGCACTGGTCTGCCGGCTGAAAGCAGGAATAGCCGAATTCCAGCGGGGGGCCGGACGCCTGGTGGCGGGGACCAGTTATCAGCACCCGCCGAAGCAGGGAAACGCCCGCCAGCGGCGGGCCGGCGGTTGAGGCGTCCTCGTCGAGGTAGGAAAAAGAATAGGTGGCCACGGACTCCCGACTGCCGGCGCCCGCGGACGGGGCGTCGGGAGTGGTGTAGGTGCAGATGCTGGTGCAGCGACGCGTGGTTCGCTGCTCAAAGCCAGCATCGTAGGTGGAAAAGGGGTCGGGGCGGGGGCCGTAGTTCAGCTCCACGCTCACCCCGCAGCGCCGGGGGGCGTCGGGAGGGTAGGCAGCATAGCGAATACTGGTCAGGTAGGTTTGCTCGTAATGGTGCGGGCCTTCCTGGGCCTGTTCGCGGCGGTAGCCGTAGCGGATTTCGTTGCCCAGCGGGTCTACGGTGCGGGTCAGGTGCCAGGCAAGCACGTGGGCCGGGTGCTCCGGATCGGCCAGCACGGCCAGGTTTCCGGCAGCCGCGACGGGTAGCTCCGGCTCGCCGTAAGTGCTGATCAGCCCATCGGTGGTGCGCACCTGCCAGTAGTTGGGGCCGTTGTCGTGGTAGCGGTAGTGCTCAATGCGGGCAAACATGCCCTCGGTGCGGGGCCGGTACTGGGCCACCGTGCCCAGCAGCGTGGTGCCCTCCGCGCCTCCGAGCAGGTTTTCCCACCGAATGGGCACCAGCTCATTAAGGCCGGAGAGCAGAAACACATCCTGGTCGTCGGCGTACTGGGGGATGCCGGCGCGAGTGCTGCGCCGCACGCTGGCTACCGCCGCGTTCCATCCCCACCCAAAGGCCGAGTTTCCGGCGCTGGTGGAGTAGCGTAGCGTTAGCCCGGGCTGCAGCGTATGGCTGCCCGGAGGCAGGGCGATGGGCACCGAGAAAGTGCCGGTTCCGGTAAATAGATCGGGCGAAAACTGTTCGCCGCTGCAACCCGTGGCGCCGCTGTTAGGCCGCGCAGGCAGGCAGCTTCCTGCTGGAGCGTTCATATAGCTGAATAGAAATAGAGCAGGCACGCCAGGCGGGCTCCGCCGCCAGCTCTGCTGAATAAAGCGCCTTTCCTACCCGGAAATAGCTCCCGGGAGGCCCCGCGCTATCGTGCGCGGGGCCGGGGGAAGAAAGGCATATAGAAGAATAGATACGCAACACCAGTAGCCCCTTAGCAGGCACTAGCCGAGCTAAAAACTCTGGTAATCAGGCACTCACGTAGAAATCAGCGGCACTGAAATCAGCAGCGCTGAAGTCGCCCGGGGCCGCGGAAGTGGCCAGTAGCTCCAGGCCCATTTCCGTGGGGTTGCTATCCGGAGCATCGAAGAAGGTAGTCACGTCGCCATCAAACACCTTCTCGAAGGTATTGCCATAGTTCAGGTAGGAGCCGGAACTGCCGAAGGGAGTACCGACCAGACGGGTGGCATCGTGGTAGAACTCTATCTCCGTGAAATTTCCGTAGCCGCCGGCCGGCATCAGCAGCCGGATGTAGCGGAAGGCCAGGGAGTTGGCAAACACCGCCTCTGTAAACTGGTTTTCCGCCGGCGTGGCCGTGATGGTGTGCAGCGTGGTCCAGCTCTGCCGGTCGGGGGAGCCTTGCACCAACGTGCCGGGCGTACGGGTTGCAAAGCCGGGCCGGGGGTAGTAGCGCACCCGGTTGACCGGGGCCAGCTGGGCCGCGGGGGGAGCCAGCGGCGGCTGGGTGCAATAGTACGTAGTTCGCCGCGTCATTAGTCGAGCAGGGTTACGATGGCCGATTTAGTGGTATCAGCACGCTGAATGCTCACTTCCAGCGTGTTGCCGGCGGCCAGGGCCAGCGGCAGCGTGGCCGGGGTACCGTTCACCTTATAGCTGACGCTGCCCACATTTTGCAGCTGCTGCGTGAGGTAGGTGGCCGCTTGGCGGCTGCCCATGGTGCGCACCACTACATCGGCGGTGCCTTTCTCCAGCACAAATTCCAGCTGGTTGCTGTCGGCGCCCCCGCCTCCGGCCCCGCGCACGGAGGCTGGCCGCTCATCAATAATCTGCGCCGAATCGATGGTGCCTACCACCACCGTATTGCCGCGCAGAATCACCTTAGGAGCCACAATAACGGGCTGGCCGGGCGTGCCCAGCACGGTGGCATTGGTCAGGATGATGGTGTTGTTATTGGCGTAGGTACCATCGATGAGCACCGGAGCATCGGGGGAGCGGTTCTCACTTAGCACCAGGCAGCGCTCCAGGTGCACCGTGGAGCCGTTGGCGGCCCCAATGGTGCGGCGGTTGTTGAGCACCAGCTTGCCCGTCCACGTCAGCTGGGAGCTAACGTTGGCGTAGAGGGCGGAGCCCTCGCCGTCGGCGACTACTGTGCCTTCGCCGCTGAAACTAGCGCTGTAGCGCAGGTGCACCGCTTGACCGTGAGCCGTGATATTGCCGCGGTAGCGGACGCGGGCCCCGCCCTGCAGGGTTAGAGCCGAGGTGCCGGGGGCGCTGATAAAGTGCAGGTCCAGCACGTCGTAGTCGATGCTGGCGGCGGGGGCGTTGGGGTAGCTGCCAATGCCCCAGGCTCCCCCGGAGTTGGAGTACACCACCGAGCCGCCACCCAGGACCTGGCCCTTACCGGCTCGCAGCGTCAGGGCGTCGCCGGTGGAGGTCAGGTTGCCAATAGGAAAGCCCTGGGTTTGCACTGAAACGCCTTCCGGAATGTCAATCTGCGCCACGTTGCCCGCCAGGTTGGGGTCGGCAATGGGCGCCGGAATCAACACCACGTCGCCGGGCTTACTGGCCTGCAGGGCAGTGAGGTGGTCGGGGTAGTAGGTGCGGGTACGGTCGGGGTGCACCACGTTGGCCCGGTTGCGGGCAAAGAGGGCGAAATCCGTCTGGCTGACCAGCTCCACCCACTGTAGCTCGCCGTCTACCTTCGCGGGCACCGTGTTGTCAGGGGCTTCGGCAAAGCCCGTCAGCGCCCCGGAGCCCGGGCCTTCTTCGGTCCGGACAATTAGCTCGTCCAGCAGGCTGTCGAGAAAAGTACGCAGGTCGGCGGCTGATGTTTTGCCGCCTATACCGTTGCTACGCACGGCGGAAAAGAGCTCATTATGCAGCTCTTCCTTAGTTTTAAAGGACATAAGTAACGTATTGTAAACTACTGGAATAACTACTCGACTGCCCGCGCGCGGGCTATAAGTTGGAAGCGTGCCTTCCGCAAAATAAGGGTACTAGCTTGAGGCGTATTTCTGTCGCCCGCCCGTAGGAGGATACCTGCCTTGGAAAGGGCAGCTATCCTCCTTTAGTTCACCGCTGGGCGGTTTATTCTCCGGCGGAGGCCGGTGTAGCCGTCAGCAGCTGGTCGAATACCAGGCCGCTGCTACCGCCGCTGGAGCTGCCCTGCCCGACGGCCCGGTGGCGACCAAACCAGAGCACCGTGCGGCCATCGAGCCAGCGCGTGCGGTGGAAGGCGCTTTCCACGCGCATGCCCGTAGGCGGTACCTGGTACTCGTGGACGCGGTAGGGAGCGGTAGGCCCGCCCAGCTGCAACAGCGAGGTGCGGGGCTGCACCACTTGATCATCGGGCGCGAGGCCGGGCTGCCCGCGGCGCATCTGGCCCTGCTCCAGGTGGTAAGTGCCCTCGCCGTCGGGGGTAGGCACGAAGGGAATCCAGTTTTCCGCCACGCTGGACGCGAGCCGGTAGGCGTATTTCGCCCCGGCCGGGGTAGTAGCCGGCTCCGCCTGGGTGCGGAAGTACTCGGCCACCAGCGCGGCGGCGCCGTTGCCATCCATGCCCCGGCTGAACCCATTGGGAATAGTGTCCTCAAGGGCCCACACCAGGTTGGTAGCTTCTTCGCGGCGGAAGCGCACCTGCTCCACGGGCTTGCTGACCAGCGGCGCCACGGCCGTAGGAGGCACTAACAAGCGCGGTTCGGCGCTGGTCCGCTGGCCCGGCTGGGCGTGGCCGAACAGGCTCCAGCGCCCGGCATCATGGTCGAGGGTCAGTTCCCCATCCGGGTCGGGCTGCTGGTTGGCACCGGCAGCTTCCAGCTGGTAGGTAGTCCCGAACACGTCCGTGACCTGCAAGGATTTAACCGCGCACAGGCTACCCACTGGCACTTCGTAGGGCAATACAAACCAGTCGTTCTGGTAGAGGAACATAAACTCCTGGAGCAGCATCCGCCCGAAGTCCGACGGGTCGCCGGTGAGCTGGCCGAAATCTACTTTGCGGTCCTCGAACTCCCACCAGCGGGCATTAGGGGCTCCGGGGAACTGGATTTCGGTGGGCAGAAACCGTAGCGTCTGGGTTTCCAGGTCGGGGTGCCGGTCGCGGTACTGGTCGGGCCAGTCTTTTTTCTCAATGGCGCGGTCGATGAGCGGGGCCACGGCGCTGCCTGTACCCGCATTGCTGAAGCCCGTAGCTGCCTGCTGATCCACGGTATACCAGGGCAGCTCGGCGCCGGCGTGGGCCCGGGCCCCCAGGGCCTGGGGCGCGGCTCCGCTGGTAGGCGCGCCCAGGGTAAACTGGTAGCTCATATCCGGCACCGACCACGCATCCGCCGCTTCACTGGCGAAATACAGGCGGAAGTAGCAGTTCACGAACTGCACGCTCAGCGCATCCAGCTGAGCCACATCGGCGGCGTCTACGGCTGGGCCCCCTTGGCGGGCCCGGAGGTACTGGTAGAGGGTAGTGCCCACGGGTACCCGTTCCTCGGCATCGGCCGCGGCCGGGCGGGTAGGGTAGCCCGCCAGCAGGGCCTGGTAGAGCTCGTAGCCATCGAGGGCCTGGCCATCGGTGGCCAGCAGCAGCTGGTGCACCTCAGCGGTGGTACGCTCCTGCGCGTAGGCGGCCCCGGCCGTGGCCGGCGTAGCCGACAGTTTGAACGCGGTGCGGAACCCGGGAGCATAACGGCTCAGGCTCTGGGTGCGCAGCAGGCGTAGCCAGTGCTGCCCCATCTGCAGGCGCAGGCCGGGCTCGGGGAGCACGGGCTGGGCTTGCACCACGGCCTCCAGGGGTTTGGCCCCGAGGTAGGCGCGGGGCGGCTGCTCCGGCCCGGCCAGCTGGTTGAGGCGGGAAAGCTCCATCTGCACCTGGGCGTAGGCGGGCGTTCCGCGGTCCTCGGCCCGGAACTCTTTCATCTGCCACTGGCGGGCCAGCAGCCAGGCCGGGTCCCGGATTTCGGCGCGCAGGCTACGGTTGAACTCGGTGCTGCGCGGGCGGGGCTCCAGGCGGTTGCTGCCCACAATGGCTTTCACCGCCTGGGCTTTTCTCAAAACAGACATAGATATAGTTATAGCGGGATAATACTCAACAACTTACTTCGTAGCGGCGCCTTACTCGTTGGCCGGAGCCAGGGGTTCTTCCCCGAAGCGGGCGGGGTCCTGGGCGGCTTGCTTAATCTGGCGGAAATCGAGGGTGAAGGTGGCCGCAGCCTGGGCCACCGGGGCTACCAGGGCGGGCAGCACCGTGCCCAGGTGGGTGAAGGCCAGGCTGTCGGGCTCCACGGTGCGCTTTTTGGCCAGGTCCAGGGTTTCGTTGATGGCGCCTAGCAAATCCTCGAAGCTCCAGGTGCTGGTGGGCGTGCTGGCCCGGGGCGACACCACCAGCAGCAGGCTCTGCGGAGCCTCCGTGTTGGGCTGGTCGTAGTGAAACGACAAGCCGGTGGTTTCCAGGTTCTGGGGCAGAATTTCTGTCCACTCGTCTACCCACAGCGCGCACTGCGTAGTGTCTGCGGGCTGGTAGCCGGCAGGTAGCACCTGCACCAGCGAGAGGGCGTCGCGCGGGGCCTCGTAGTTGCTGGGGAAACGGACGCCCAACCAGTAGTCATCGGGGCCGGCGCCGGCCGAAAGCTGGGCGGGCTGCAGATCGAGGGGCTGGTAGCCGGGTTCCTCGGCCCAGAGCAGGTCATTCATCAAGGACACTTTCTCCAGCTGATCCAGGGGCTCGCGCACGCAGGCCACGCCTTGCAGCCACTCCTGCAGCAGGAGGGGGTTGTCGGGGTGGGCGCGCAGCAGCTGGGTGGCGCGGGCGGGCGTCACGGCCTGGGCGTAGCCGGCGGGCGTTTCAACCATCAGGCTCAGGCGGTAGGCCGGGCCAAACAAGGCCTGCCCTACGGCCGTGTACCGGTCGGTCAGGCTTCCTTCCTGGTCGAAGGCTTTCTCCGCGGCGGCCACGCGGGCCGCCACGGCCCGGGCCACGGTACTCAGCGAGTTCAGCAGCAGCTCGGCCTTGGCGCTCAGGGCCTGGCTGGCTTCGGGCACCCCGTACAAGGACACACGGTAGAACAGCTCCCGCAGGTTGGCCTGCTCGGCCGAAGACAGGGGAGCCGTCAGCTCTAGCTGACCGTTTAGCTGCTCACTCAGGGCCTGCAGGGCCTCGAAGCTGGCGTGCAGGCGGTCCTGCACCTCAGCCTGCTCCACGCCCACCGGCTCGGAGGTAGCGGCCGGGGTGCCCGTCAGCTGGCTGGGGGCGCGCAGGTCATCGGGCAGGGCCGGGCGGGTGCCGCCCAGCAGCTGGCGCAGGCGCCCGGCCAGGGGCAGCAGGCGGCGCAGGGCCTGTACCCCGGCGCTTTCATAGTCGAGGGCCCAGGCGGTTACTACTACTCCGGCGTTGGTACGGGGGGTAGTGGCCTGCTTGCGGCGCAGGGCGCGCAGTAGCAGCTGTTCCAGGGCAGAGCCGGCCTGCAGCTGGCCCGGCTCCAGGAGGTAGAGCAGGTCAATGGGTTGTAGCCCCAGCTCGGCCAGCATCACCGATTCCACAGCGCCGGTTTCTTCGTCCACCAGTTTATCACTACCACTAACTGCGGTTGGTGCGTCAGTAGTGCCAATGAAGGAGAAGGACACGGCCGCAGGATTACCAAAGAAGCCGGCCAACCAGTTGTTAATGCGCGGCTCGGCGCTGGCCCGGGGCGTGAGGGCTACCCCCTCCCAGGCCCCGCGGGTGGCGGGCAAGTGCAGCAGCACCCGGTGCGTGATGGAGTTGCCGGTGTGGGGCGGGTGCACAATTTCCGGGTTCACGGGAAACTGCCCCTTGGCCACGCTTTCGAGCATGCCCGCAGCCCGATCGGCGTTGCCGAGTACGGCCTGGTACATGCTCTCCCCCACGGTCAGGTCGCCGAGGGCATCGAGGGTATCGGCCAGGGCAGCCAAGTGCTGATCTACAGCGGCCACAAACTCGGCATTTTCCGGGGTGGCAGCGGGCAGGTCGGCTATGCCGTAGGGGTAGGCTGAGGTATCATAGGCTTGCAGCAAGGCCAGCCCATCCACCACCTGGCGGGCAGCCTGTTCCGGGGCGGCTTCGGCGGAAGCCGCCTGCTGGCTCAGGGCCTGGGACTTGGCCTGCGGAAAGTGGGTGCGGAAAATGGGGAGGTAGGCCCCATACGGGCGGCCCTCCACGCGGGCCGGGGTTTGCAGCAGGCTGGCTTCAAACTCCTGCCCCAGCACCGCCGCCAGGTTCTGGCCCGCCCGGATGCCGTCCAGCACGGCCAGGGCCTTGCGTACGCGCTCCGAGGACAGGTTAACGGCCATGCGCTTGGCGGCGGGGTCCTCGGCCTCGGTGGTGAGCTGGCGTGACTTGTAGCCCTGGCGCAGAATGGCAGCGGCCGTAGCGTGGTTGAGGGTAGGGGCGTGGATAAAGCCCAGGTTATCGGGATCCAGGCGCACGCCGTCCGGCCCGGCCACCGACTGGTCGGCCGGCTTCACGTCCTCCAGCCAGGAGAAGGCGCCCAGGTAGCTGCCTTCGGGGCGAGTCTGGCGCAGGGTAGTAAGCTGCTGGGCTACCTGCGCAATTTTCCAGGCATCGATGCGGTAGTTGCCCAAGTCGAGGTGCTCGGCCAGCAGGCGCTCCAGACGGGCTGTAGGCAGGATGGCCAGGGACTTCACAGCGGCCAAGTAATCTTGTATGCCTTGGTCGGCTTGCAGGGCCAGGTGGAGCTGTTGCCCGTTGTAGTCGTGGTAGAGCCACTCCCAGGGTGCCGTATCCTGCTGCAAGATGTTAAACAGCTCTTTTTCCGCCCGCTCCTCGTCGGTTTTGCGCAGCAGGCGCATGGCCGCGTCCCAGTACTGGAGCAGCACGGCCTGGCGCAGGAAGCGGTAGAGCAGGGCCTGGGGCCGCGGCCCGTCATAGGGCAGGTTTTCGCGGCGGATGTCATCGAAGCTAGCCGTGGCCAGCCACTCGATGTAGTTCTTATCTAGGTTGGGGAGTGGGGCCAGCCCCTCAGTTTCCGACAGCGGTTGGTCGTCGATGAGGGAACCGAGTTGGCGCTCCTGGCTGGCCTGGTCGGCGAAGGAGTGGGCTACCTGGCTGAAGGTGGTCTGAAACACCTGGTCGAAGATAACCGGCCACTGCTCGGCCGTTAGCCCCAGGGTTCCGCCAGCGGAGTCGGCCGTGTCGAGCAGCGTGCGAAACTCCTCGTAAAGCGGGTTCAGGGGTGCCTCGTTGCTGCCGAAGCGAGCCTTGGTGCGCTTCTGGCTGGACCAGATGGTTTGGGCCCGGGCCACCGCCATGGCGTTCAGCGAGTCGGCCATGACGGGCCCCATCATGTAGCGCTGGTAGTACTCCACGGAGGTGGCATCGGCGCCCAGCACCGTGAGCAGGTTTTGCTGGTCGGTGGGGGCGGCGGGCAGGGCTACCTGGGCAGCGGCGGCGCCCACGGTGGTAGGGTAAAGGCCCGCCGGGCGCAGTCCCTGTTGGTTTAGGCGCTCGGTCCAGGTAACGTCGAGGCGGCGCAGCACCTGTTGGAGCGTGGTGGCGTAGTGGTTAGGCGAGGCCGGCGCTTCCCAGGCCGAAAACCGGGTGGTGGGCAGCACGCTGTACGGCTCATTGCCTACCCGGAAGGCAGGCAACGGCCCCCGGCCCGATACGTACCGCTCAAAGAAGGAGCGTACCCAGTCGATGGCCGGCAAACTCAGCAGGGGCCGCAGCATCTGCTCCAGGTAGTAGCCGTAGGTAGCGGGCCACAGGGCCTGGTTCATGCGCACAGCCTCCTGGCCGTCGGTAGTAGTGGCGTGGGCCACGGTCAGCGCGTCGCCGAGGATGGCCTCGGGTAGGCCCAGGGCGGTAGCCAGCCGGCCGCCATCGGTATCCGGACCGGGCGCAGACTGCGTGAGCAGGGCAAAGCTGGCGTCGGCATCGAATTGCTCGTCGGAGCTGAAGCCCGCCCCGTCGGCGTCGGCGTTGTTGGTAGGCGTGCCTTGGGGCACCAGCGCCAGCCCGTCGGTGAAGCGGTGGTCGTGCAGAATCTGGTGCAGGCGGCCGGAGGTAGGGGTGCCATCGGCGAGTACATCTTCCCGCACGCCTACCACTACCAGGCGCTTAAAGCCGCGTTCGTACTCTTCATCTGAGAGGGGAATGCTCAGGGCCATGCCCTGCTCCACGGCCTTGGGAAAGTCGACCGTCCAGGCATTGCCCTCGTCGAGGCCCGTGATACCCGCCTCAACGCCAGACAACTGAGGATCAAAGCCTACCGTCAGCTTGTCGGCGGAAATGGCGCGCCCTTCTACTACGCGGCGGGCCACCAGAAACTCAGAGGTAGGGTTGGGAATGAGCCGGGCCAGGCCCGGGCGGCGGGCGTCGTTGTAGGGTGCCTGGAGCTTGTCGAGCAGCTGCTGGCGCAGGAAGGGCTCTACCTCCGCGCCGGTATCGGCTTGGTCGTAGAGCACTACCGAGAAGTGGTGGGGCATCACCCGCGAATACGCCGCCTCGGTCCAGCTGTCGGTGGCCTCTTCCGGGGTAGGGAACTGGGGCGTGAGGGTCAGGTCCCGGGCCATGGCATCTAGGTTGGTGGGGCGGAGCTGGCGCACAATCCACAGGGCGCGGGGCGAGCCGTATTTCTCCACTAGGCCGCGCCACAGCGGCAGCGAGTGCAGGGCGGTGCGGGACTTGCCCTCGGGGTCAGCCTGTTCCCAGTAGCGTTTGGCATCCTCGATTTCGGCCGGGGTCAGCCCGCACTCGTGGGTGCTGATGCCGATTTGGTCGGGGTAGAAGCGCACCCGCAGCTCGTGGGGGGCCTGGGGGTTGCGCACAAACTTAACCTGCACCCGCACCGGGAACAGCAGCACCGGATACTGCGAGGAAAATGAAGTGATATCGGGCATAATAGTAGCCTGGTTCAACTAGAATAATAAACTGATGGATAAACTCTTGCTATTCTACTACAGTAGCTCGGCCGCGTGTACCGAGGCCATAATGGGTTGCTGGAACAGGGCGTAAGCCAGCTGGGCGCTGTTGCGCACGTAGGGCACTTTGGGGTCGGCCAGCACGTGGGGCTTGGTTGCCGAGGCGAAGTTGCCCAGGTCGATGTTGTCGCCTTCCTCCGTGGCCAGGTAGGGCCAGGAGAAGTCGTTCCAGGTAGCCGGGTCGTCGGTGGCAGCCGTATTGGGGGGCAGGCTGGCATCGAGGCCGAACTGCGGCTGGCCGGGCCGTTCCATGAAGACCAGGAAGTAGCCCAGGTCGGTGCCCTGGCCCGTACCGCGGGCTTCGGCCAGGGGCAGCTCAAAGTTCACCGTCACCATATCCTGGCCCACGTTCAGGCGCTGGGTAGGGTATACGGTGCGCGTTTCATCGGGCTGTAGCACGCCACTCACCTCGTGGGCCGCCTGGGCGCAAATAACCAGGTTGGGGTAGAGGCGCACCAAGTCGGAGCGGATGGCCAGCATCAGGTTGGGCGAGCGGGCCTCCGGTGGGCGGTTGCCACCCAGCGGGTTGGCCCACTGGTCCAGGGGCTGCACATCGAGGTAGGCTTCTTCCTCGGCGGCGGTGGGCTCGTCGTCCAGGTGCATGTTCTGGTGCTCACTCACGTCCCAGAACTGCTGGAAGTAGCTACCTCGCATATCGGTGGGGTACTCGCGCCAGAGCAGCTCCGAGCCCAGGGCGTGGTTGGCCCCGAGCATAAAGGCTTCAATAAAGGCTTGGTTGACCTCCAGCTGGGTGATGCTGTTGGCCGGGAAGTTCTCAATGTTGGGCAGAAACAAATCGGGGTGGCTTTTGCGCAGCAGCTCGCCCAGAGCGTCGGGGAAGACGGGGTAGGCCATGACCGGCTTGAGCAGCACCTCGCCCGGAGCGGGCCGCAGTGCGGCCCGCGAGTTGCTGACCGGCAGCAGGGCAGCGGCTAGCTCGTCCTCGGCGCTGGCGGCCGCAAAGCTGGCCTCGGCGCTGGTTGCGCGCAGTGCCGCTTCGGAGCTTTCCGCTTTCCGGCTCAGGGTCGCCATGAGGGGTGGCTCGCTGGGCTTCGTGGTGGTTTCTTCTTCCGCCAGCAGCAGGAAATCCGGGGCCTCAAAATCTTCGGCGGCCCAGTCGCCGGGTAGCACGGGCAGAGGCACCTGGGCCCCGCCAGCATCACCGACGCGGGAAAGGAATACGCGCTCGGGCTGGGTGCCGAGCAGCACGCCTCCTTTCACGGCGTCCAGGTTCAGGAAGGGTAGGCGGGGGCGCACCGTCTCGAATCCTGCGGCCATAACTCCGGCTTTGAACTCTCCGAATGCCTCGCTGAACGCCTGCTGCATGGTTTCGGACACGGCTTGATATTCCTTACCCCGAAGCACGCGCAGCGGCAGGGGGCTTCCTCCTTCCTCGTCCCTCAGCAACTGGTCCACTGCCTGGTCGTTGAACTGCGAGAGGCGCAGGGCTTCCCGGCGCGGGGCAGCGGCTTGCACCGTCTGACGTTGCAGCAGGGTCAGCAGCTCGTCGCGCTGGCGCAGGCTGGTGCCCGGCTCCACCAGCGTGCGGGCCGCCGGGGTGGTTTCGGGCTGGGTAGGCCGCAGGGGCCGGCCGGCCTGGCCCACCTGGTAGCGCCCGAACGGCTTGGTAATGCGGCGGAAAGCCGGGCTGAAGGCGGCCACCGGCACGTTGCTTTCCCGAATGGCCTGCCGGGCCGTAAGGCCGGTGCCGAAGGGGCGCACCCGGTCCAGGGCCATGCCCGTCAGGTGCAGGCCGTAGTTGTCCAGGGATTCGATGACGAGCGTTTCGGGGGCCGGGGCGGCCGCAGCGGGGGCATCGGCAAGCGCCATCCGCGCGAAACCGGCCGTTTCCGCCTCGCCCCCCAACTTGGTTTGCTGGCCCGCGGAAAGGGTAGTAATGGTTACGGGCAAATGCTGCTGGCGTAGCCCTTTGGTCGTGCGCAGGCCGAACTGGGCCCCGCGCAGCTTCTGGTTGGCCAGCAGCACGTCGCGCACCTGCTCCCAGGCCCGTTCCACAAAGTCCTGCTGCTTGTCCTGTACCAGCTGAGCGCCCAGGCTGGCGACCAGGCGGTAGCGCGGGTCGAGGTTCACCTGCTCGGGCCAGGTGGTGAGTTGCGTGCTCGTGCGGGGGTCGCTGAGCCCGGCTGAGTTCAGGTAGGAACGGCCGTAGAGGGGAGGCGTAACCACCGGGCGCTGGCCAGCTACGGAGGGCGTGACCACAAAGCCCGGCTTAAGCTCATCGTACAGATACTGGGCTACTTCCGCTTCTACTTCTCCTATGCCGGCCACCTCGGGCACCAGCACGCCGGGCATATCGAGCAGGTAGTCTTCCCGCCCCGTATCAACCAAGATGTTGCCCAGGGGGGCGGTGGCAGCAGCTGCCACAGGCTGCAGCTGGCGCACCAGCGACTCAAAATCGGCGGTGGCGCTGGTCTGGAACTCCCAGTCGTAGTACACGGGGAAGTCGACGCTGCCGGTTTTGCCGTCCCAGGCGGAGGTATTGCTGCTCACCCCTGACGGAATTTGCTGGCCCAGCCCCGCCAAGCGGCCCGCCTCAAAAGCCGGGAGCAGGAAAGCCCGGTAGCGTTTGCCGGCCGCCAGGCGGCGCGGGCTGAACACGCGCGAGTACGCCAGCTCGGGCCGCTCCTTCAGCTTCGTGTTCAGAAACTCGTTCATGTCAGCAGCCGTCAGAGCCTGGTGGGCCTGCACGTGCGCCCACAACGACTGTTGGTCTACCGCCGGGAAAACGGGCTTATCGGTAACGGGGCTGGTGACGGGCACGCGCACCAGCGGCAGCGGCGTGGTGTTCTGCTCCGGCAAGGTGTACTCGCCTTCTTCCAGCACTAGCAAAAACAGCCAAGGCTGGGTGGAGGTAGCGCCGGTAGGGCTGTAGCGCCAGGGCAGGTCTTCCTCCTTGAACTCGATGGAAGCCAGCTGCAACGACGAAAACTGCGTTTCGTTGGGGTTGGGGTTAGTATCCAGGATAGCGTCCGGGTTGATGCCGAGCACGTCGCCGGGGCCGTACACTTCCGCCGTTTTCTCGATGTGCTCCTCCGTGG
This sequence comes from Hymenobacter sp. HSC-4F20, assembly GCF_019599275.1. Lineage (GTDB taxonomy): Bacteria > Bacteroidota > Bacteroidia > Cytophagales > Hymenobacteraceae > Hymenobacter. Next base: position 37,370 of record NZ_JAHZTD010000011.1, read on the forward strand.
GGCTACCCGCGTTGGTACGGCTGGTAGCCGTGAGGCGCAGCGTAATGGCGGGCCGGGCCGAGCCCTGCACCGCCTGTGCCACCTGGGTCAGCTTGCTTTTCACCCAGGGAATGAAGGAAAGCTGGTCGCCTACCTGCACAACCGGTACCGTATCCTTTATAATAAAGGTACCCGTCAGGGTAGGCTGGCCGTCGGATATCTGCACCTCCACGGCATAGGTGCCCGCCGCCAGCCCCTGGAACATGTGGCTGGCCTGGTTATAGGCATTACTAGTGCCATCGTTATGGTTATAAAAAGACTCCCAGTTTTGCCAATTCCCGCCGTCCTTCTTAATGCGCCCCGTAACAGTGGCAGTAATGGTAGCCCCGGAAACCGATTTGACGAACACATCAGCGCTGCCGTTGTCGCCCGTAATGGCGCTATCTGGCTGTACCACAATGTGGTCAATGGCCAAAATGGCTACTGAGTTGACAATGGTAAACTCTCCCTGCAACACCCTGGGGCTGTTGCCTCCCATCACCTCTACAGAGTAGTGGCCGGGGCCCAGGTTTTCAAAGGGCAGACTGGCTCCATCGTACTTGTAGTTCGAAAAATTCGTCCAGTTCTGCCAGGCCTCGCCATCTTTCTTCAGGCGGCCAGTAACGCCACCCGTCGTATAAGTGATGCCCTTCACAAAGACTGTAGCTCGACCATTATCAGAGGTAGCAGAAGTATCCGCCTCAGGCACAATCCGGTCGATGGCTAAAGTATCGGGCGGGGTGGGGGCCGGAACACGAACATTTTTCGACACCGTTTCCCCGCCCCCAGAAAGATAAACAGTATAGGTTTGACCTGCCCGAGGAACCGGCACATCAACGGGTATTTCTCCCACATCTACTACCCCAGAAATAGGAGTGTTGTTATCGTTGGAGATGCTAAAGTTGAAGTATTGTTGTACCTGACCATTTGCTTGAGTGATTTCGGTAAACGTGATATAGCTACCATTGTAGCCATTATTACCATAAGCTTGAAAATCTAAGGCCATATAGTAGATCTAGCTCAAAAGAGCTTAGAATAAATAGTGAATAGATTGTATTGATAAGGTGCGGTGGCGAGGAAATGTAAAGCTCCTGGTGTCCGCCATATTATAATCAGTAACCTACCAGCAGCTCTGCTGACTTCCAGTGCCCCGAATCACAGACTTCCTTAGAGAGAAGCCTGTGGTTCGGAGTTGAATACAGCCTGATATACCAATAACGCCTGCTACGAAACCGCAGGAGCCTTACACCAGCGCCAGCTGGTAGGCCGGCACTACCAGCAGCTCACTGGCCTGCACGGCGCGGTTGGCTACCTGCTGCTGCAAATAGGCTGTGGCCTCGGCTTCGCTTGGGAAGGAAGCTGCTTCCGTGTACAGGCTCAGGTTGCGGGCGTACACCACAGCGTAGGCATCTTCCTGCCAGGTAATGGGGCGGGGTGCCCGCGCCGAGGTGCGGGTGCGCAGGTAAGCGCGCCCAATGCTGCTGTTCTTGGCCAGCTTGCGGTAGGTAGCCTCGGTGGGTTTCACCGGCGGCAGGGTGGTAGCAACTACCTCCGCGGGGGTAGCCGCACTGTCCGCGGCTACCACGTCGGCCGACAAGGCCGCAACACCGCTAGTGGCGGGGCGCGACATCACCACGTGCTCGTACTCCACCACTTTCTGTACGGGGCTGCCGCCGACTAGGCCGTTGAGGCCGCGCAGGCGCAGGCCGCTGCGCATCCGCTGGAACGAGGGGGCCGAGAGCTTCTGCGCATCGCTCATGCGGCGGAACTGCTCGGGGGCGAAGAAGTCGGTTACTTCTTCATTATCAGCGCTCTGAATAGCTGTACCATTCAGCTGCAGGGGCTTGATTTCGGTAATATCAAACCGGTTGTTGCCTGCCACGCTGGCATTGCTGAACTTCTCCAACTGGTAGCCCAGCGGCACGAGCTTCTGGCGGAACACCAGCGCTCCGCTGGGGTCGAGCAGCAGATTGCTGGCCCCCTCGGGCACGGAGCGCAGCACAGCCGCGTTGGAAGTGGCCCCGGTGGGCAACTCCATTTCCCAGTTGCCGGCCGCGTTGAGAGCTTCGGTAAAGAGCGTGTGTACGTTGACGGCCTCCAACCGCTCGGCGGCGCTTCTACCAAAGGTGCTGTTAATGCGGGCCTTGATTTTGAAGCCCAATACTTTAAAGCTAGCCTCGCCTACCACATGCCACGGGGCCGGCCCCGTTACATTCAGCGAGAGGTAGATGCCCAGCTTGGTGCTGCCCTTGCGCTTGATAGCCACGCCGGCGCCCACGTAGGCGGCCACCCGGAACGGATGGAACTGGAACAGCACATCGAAGCCCATGAAGCCTTCCACGTAGAAGCCAAAGGGCAGATCCAGGAACAAGTCCAGGCGGCTACCAAACTGCACCGTATTCGAGGTGAGGGCCAGGTAGCTGGTCAGGATGATTTTCAGATCATTAGTATTGGCTAGGGCCAGCGTCAGGCGGCGCAGGGTCGGCAAATCGGCATTGGCCGGGGGCTGAAACGCCGGGTGGAAGCCCCCCGAAGTCAGCACGAACACCGGATTCTCGCCGCTGTAGAGGCGGAAGGCCGCATCGCCGGTGAGGGCAAACTGCAGAATCTTCGAGTCGGTGAGCGTGGCGTCGAAGGCCACTTTCTTGGCCCCAAAGTCGATGGAGCCTAGGAAGTCGGCCCGCAGCCGGACGATAGGGTGAGCTTCGTCGGGCAGGATGGCTTGTAGCACCCCGAGCAAAGCCAGGCGCACCGGGGAAGGCAGCTCCAGAATCAGGGCCGCATCCAGAGTTATAAGCCTGGGCGTGCCCCAGCCAATCTTGGCCATAAGCCCGAACACGTAGCGGCCTTCGGCGGCGGGGAAGCTGCTCTCCACCGTGCTGAGCACCTCGGTGGGGTTGTCCAGCACGTTGGCCGGGAACAGCAGCCGATCCATACGGCCGGCCCTCACCTGCTCGCGCAGGTAGGGAATGTTAAGCGTGCGGTTAACGCCCACCAGGCCGCCCACGCCATTCAGCGTGAAGCCCAGCCCTAGTTGAATAGGAGCGAACTGCGCCGTAATCAGCAGCAACAGCGAGTAGCCGTCCTGCTGGTCGGGCAGCTCGGTTTGCAGAATGCCCACCGCGTTCAGCGTCAGCTTGTCGCGGAAGGTCAGGTTGGCAATGCCGGCGTAGCGGTGGTTAGCCGGGTCGATGGAGAGGTAGCCCCCGCCCTTGAGGATGTCGGACTCGACTGCAATGCCCACGCCGGTAGGGGCTTTGAAGCTGAAGTCTAGGTCGAAAGGTCCGACGTTGCCTATCTCGTCAGCTTTTTTGAGTTCGGCCTTTAGCCCAATACTCTCTACCGTTGCCGTGACAGGCCCCAACTGCGACTGAGCCGATGCGCCGAATACCACGAAAAGCTTATCGGATACCTTAATTTCGTACACTAGCGACTTCAGGTTCAAAAACTTTGGCCCTAGGCCGTTATTGAAGCTGACCTGGTCGCGCAGGCCTGCGTTGCCGCCAAAGTACAAGCCTCTGCTTTTCGCCCAGCCGACGTTTAATGCAAAATGTACTTCGGTTCCGCCAGTGGGCAGCAGTCGGTTGATAAAGGAGTCGCCTTCATCTGGTGCCAGAAACAGGGATACGTCAGAAGCCGACAGATTCACGCCGTAATCCTCTTTGCCATTCTGCAACGCTAGAAATGCGGCGGCGCTCAAGTCCTTTATTTCCAACCGGGTTCCATCGACGTTGCCGATAGAATAAGTAGTGTCAGGCAGAGAGAACAACCCTACCTTGATCTTTCCTCCGTTACTGCCGATAGACGAGCTTAAGCCCGAAGTATTATTACCAAGAACAAAAGCGCCTGTATTAGCACTGGCCTCTATATCTAGCAGCCAGTCGCCGATGGTTTTGGTAACATCTACTATGCCATTGGGCAGGATGTAGACACCCGGTCCCCCTTCATCGACAGGAAGCAAGCCAATGGCAGCTCCAATTGTCAACGATGTATTGCCACTTGTGAATTGTTTGTATAAGGACAACACACCCTCCATCCGTTTTAGGTCTACAGCAGATAGACCGGCATCCAGCATAGGACTACCTACACTAGCCTCAATCCCCATCGTCGCTAAAAAATCAGCAACTCGGGTAAATAGCTTTTGAGCTACCTTGTTTGTGGTAGTCAGATTTGCTAAATCCGCAGAGCCGTTTGGAATATACTCTGACTTTAGAAGCTGGGTAGGATTTCTAAAAAAAGAAAGGGCTTTATTGAAATTGATATTTGGTATATCACTCGACGCTTTTAAGTAATCACTTCCGACCTGAACTAAAATTAAATCTTTTTCAATAATTCCCAGCAAGGATAGCAGAGAATAAATACCTTGATGATATCTACTTAAATAAATAACAAATAACTTATTAATAATATCAGAAGGCAGGCCGCTCAGCTCAGTATCCAAGGAAGTACCCTGAGTGGACAATAAAGTCAACGCCGTACTTGCCTGCTTAATATTAGCCAATAAATTTCGCGCATCAGCAAATGATGTTGGTGTTGAACTTTCAATAGTAGACACCAATTGCAATAAAATCAAGTTAACAGCTTTTATTTTATCAACAATTTTATTTTTATCAGCTGACGATAAAATAGAAATATTCCATCCTATAGCATTAAGAAAGTTTAGTATTTCTATCTCGCTATTCGACGTTTTTATTAAAGGATTAAAAATATTTGTAACACTTTTAATAAATATTTTATATGAATTTTTGGTCATGTTATTTTTTTTTAAAAATATGTGCTATATTAATTAATAACATCATAAACATTGCTATAAATGAAGCAACACCCAATCCTATAAAAGGCTGTTCATTTGATCCAATAAGAGCAAACGCATATAACGCTGTAACACATGATGGCAATAAAAATAGTATAAAATATATTATTTTATTTTTATTCACGTAAAGATTCGTGAATACCAACTCTAAAATGACTAGAAAAATACATGGTACCATGCCGATTGCAATATATAAACCCCCATAATTCGGATCAAGAAGCAGAGTTGCAATCGTCATTTTTGCTAGAATGAAGGTAAAACTACCGTGTGAACAGTGTGATTGAAGGGATCTACTTGACTAGGATTGCCATGGCTTTTGTACCAAAAGCTTTGCTTTACTGACTTACTCGACGAATCCCATGAAAAGGTAACGTCTCCTATCTGATCTTCACCAACGCCTACTCGATTATTTCCGTACTTCATATGTTCGACGCTGATTTGCTTAACCTTATCTAACGTATTGGTTGTCCAAGTGAATACTGGCGCGTTAGGAAAGCGCACAGACTTGTTTCTCTTATCTAACGCAAATTGCAATGAGTACTCCCATTGTGGGTAATCACCTTGCGCGTCTTTATAATACCGTTCATCAGTCATTCTGATAACCACTGGTGCTTCGTGTCTGTACACAGGTATACCATGAAGTTCCTGTTTATCATGCTGCATCACGTGTGGATTGGGTACAGGTAAGGACCAGCCAGCATACATCAGCGTTGCTCTGTCTAACAGAGTCATGGCCTGGGAAGCAAGAGTACCCGAAAGACGAGTCTTAGAGTCTTGATTCTTTAGCGAACTGCAGACTAACTGAGTAAAATGCGCTCTAACAGGCAAATTTGTATTACTAGGATTTGAAATAGCCGGTCTATGGTAATCAACATTGACACTGAAGCCGTAATGAACATCGCCCGAAAAGAAAACCACGCGCTTGTATTTGGAAAATTCGCGTAGGGCACCTTGCATTCCATCTTCGTTAAATGCCCAAGCTTCTTTATCCTGGTTTTCATTACCAGAAATTGGGTGACCATCCGTAGCTTTAGTACTGAAAAGGTGGAAGGGGGCATCATCAATACCTGCCACAAGCTCTTGAACTATGCCTTCTACAATGGAATGACCGAACATCGGCGCCGGGCATAGCACCAAGGCTACTTCTACCGAAGCCGGCAAGCTATTCAACGGCGTATTAACTTGATTAGTAAGAGCGGAATAGCTCAGGAGTGCCGGCGGTTTAGCAGGGGAATCAATATCGGTAAACTGGCGATGAGTTCGTGAATCCAGTGCTATTAATATAAATTTATTAAAAACAATTGAGAAGTGATAATCAATACCGAAATTGGTTTCCAATGATTTCATTGGTGTATTGTTAGGCCCTCTTCCATCATATGAAATTTTCGGCAAAATTATATTACCAATTTCATTCCATTTTACTGACATGGCGTCACCTCGCGCGCTGTGAACTTGCTGTAATTTAGTAAGCAAATCTCCACCTGGTGTATCAGCATTAAAACGAGCAGGAGTATTGCCCCATGACTGAAATACAGCAAAGGCTACCATTCCGTTTTGAATAATCTTTGTACCTAAGGAGCTGCTATATGCTCTTTCAACCCATTCTAAGTTTAAAAACCAGTCGTCAGTAATTTCATGGTCATCACACATCATATATGATGGAATGTTAGCCAACGCCCGACGGACTTTTCCCAGAGTTGAATAAAAGCTTATTAACGCTACAGCTTCGTTGTCATAAGATTCGCCCAATGGTGTTTTAGAAACAACTATCTGGTCAGCTTTTCCAACGACTTTTGTTGTAGCCGCTGGTTCATTCGGATATACATCATTGAAAGTAGGCAGATCCAGTACAGTTGCTCCACCCGCTGACGTTTTTGTTGGCCAGAGCACGTTAGACCATGCGAAAAGGTACATTGAAAAGAATTCACTCATTCGCATCAGGTGACTTGTGCCTTTCCCATAAGCAGTCAACTTAGCAACCTCTGTGATAATCTTTTCACGCTTGCCAGGTTTAAGAACTGCTGGGAGCTCATCTGTAACT
>NZ_JAHZTD010000012.1 GCF_019599275.1 Hymenobacter sp. HSC-4F20
AGGTCCTCTTCGTCAATGTACTGCGTCAGTTCATTCAGGTAGGAAATAGCAATGCGTTCCTCTTGGGTTGTCGCCGAAGGCAGGTACTTGTCGAAGCGGCCTTTTTTAAATTTAAAGTTTGGCTTGACGGGGGCTGCTGGTGCGTCGGTGGGCACTAGGGTAGCAGCAGATATTTCGGGTTGCGAAGCAGCAGGCCCGGCCGGAGCAGAGGACATTGCGGCATTTTTAAATTTAAAATCTGCCGGTGTCATTGTGGCCCGCTCATAAAGGCGCTGCACCTGCTTCTGGTTGAAGCTACCTCCCCGGCTGGCCTTGAACCCGACCGCATTCAGCTCCCGCGCAATCTGGTTGAAACTCAAATTCTGCTTCCGGAGAGCTACAATGTGGGCAGTAGCTTTCTGATTATGCTCATTCTTCGTGGCGTTGAGCTGGCGCACCTTCAAGCCCTGCTGCCGCGCCTGTTCCGTCAGATTCTTCGGTGTACCAAGTTGCTTTCCTTGCTGCTTCCGGACGTGCAGCGCGGCTTTAGTTCGGTCGGAAATCATTTGCGCCTCCTGTTCAGCTAGGGCAGCGTAAATGTGAATAGTGAACTTGTTGGCGTTGGGCTGGTCGCAGATAACGAAGTCCACCCCGGCTTCCATGAGTGAGGACGTAAGAGCTACGCGACGGGAAAGGCGGTCCAACTTTGCCAGAATCAGCACGGCCCCTTCCTTCTTGGCGTGGTTGATAGCCGCCCACAACGTCGGCCGCTTGCTACTTTTCCCCGATTCCACTTCCTCGTACTCGGCCAGCAGCGGCGCGTCCTTCACATAGGCCAGCACCGTATTGCGTTGCGCTTCCAGTCCCAAGCCGGACTGCCCTTGCTTGCTGGTAGATACCCGATATAGCGCAACGTATTTCATACTTCCGAAAGTGAGGTTGGGAACGAAGGTAGTAGGGGTAAGTCATTTTACAAACGACCGTTTATAAAATGACTTACCCCCGACTTCAACCTAGCATTTGCAGCAGGTGTCGGGTTTCGCTACGGGTTTCGGCGTTGGAATTGATTTGACCTTTGAACGCGACCGACGACGGGGGTGTGGCTTGGGTAGGGTATTCACCACCGTGTTATTGTAGACCACTGTGTTGTTGTAGACCACCGTGGGAGGTGGTACAACGATAACGATAGGTGCGGGAGTCGGAGGGGTCGGCTCCGGCTTGTTAATGTAGGCAACGGCAATAGCGGATAGTGCGGTAATAAGGGCTACTACAATGGCTGTTAGGTTGTTAGAAATTGAATTGAACATGGAAAATTTACCTCCTTCTTTTCCCTTATCTATTTTAAAGTTGAGCCTCCCTTGGAGGTGAAAGCCAACTTTTTTTGGTAGTCGCAGGAAGAGGTCGGAGGTAAATAGTGGGCATTGTGTGCCGCGTGAACCTTTGGGGCCGAAATCAGGAAAAAAAATTTCAAAAGGGTAGCCGGGTGGAGTGCTCTGCACCCCCGGTTACTGCTGGTAGCTGCCGCCTAGGCCATATCTTGCTACCCTCAATTGTAAAGATTCAGGTAGAGGTATGGCATTAAGTTTATCCGAAATTAAGGACCGGGCTATCCGGTTTGCCCAAGAGTGGCAGGGAGAAACACGGGAACACGCCGAAGCGAAAGCGTTTTGGGGGGACTTCTTCAATGTGTTCGGCGTGAACCGGCGTCGGGTAGCCACCTTTGAAGAGCCGGTCAAGAAGCTGTCCGGTCAGCAGGGCTTCATTGACTTGCTCTGGAAGGGTACGCTACTGGTGGAGCACAAGAGCCGGGGCAAGGACCTAGACAAAGCCGTGCAGCAAGCCAAGGACTATTTCCCCGGCCTGAAAGACCATGAGCTGCCCAAGTACATTCTGGTATCCGACTTCGCCCGCTTTCGGTTGTACGACTTGGACGAAGGCACCAGCGTTGATTTTGCACTGGAAGAGCTGCACCAGCACCTACACCTGTTCTCCTTCCTAACCGGGTACCAGAAGCGCCAGTACCAAGCCGAGGACCCCGCCAATATCAAGGCCGCCGAACTGATGGGCGAACTGCACGACGCACTTCTACAGGGCGGCTACCACGGTCACAAATTGGAAGTCCTGCTGGTGCGTATCCTGTTTTGCCTGTTTGCCGAGGATACCGCCATTTTCGAGAAAGACGCCTTCCGGGCCTTTCTGGAAGAACATACGCGGGAGGACGGGTCCGACGTGGGCACCCAACTAGCACAATGGTTTTCGGTACTGGACCAAGCCCCCCAAGACCGGCAGCGGCAGTTACCCGCGCACTTGCAGCAGCTGCCCTATGTGAATGGCTCTCTGTTCACGGAATTCTTCCCCTTCCCGGCCTTTGATAAAGCCTTGCGGGAGCAGCTGATTCGGTGTACCTACTTCGACTGGTCGCGCATTTCTCCGGCTATTTTCGGCTCCCTGTTCCAGAGCGTTACGGACCCGGTGAAACGCCGGAATCTTGGGGCGCACTACACCTCCGAGGCTAACATTCTCAAAGTCATTCAGGGGCTATTTCTGGACGAACTGCGGCAAGAGCTGGCAGCGGCCGGGCAGAACAGGACCAAGTTGGACCAGCTGCACCGCCGCCTGGAAAAAATCCGCTTTCTGGACCCAAGCTGCGGGTGTGGTAACTTTCTAGTGGTTACCTACCGGGAGCTGCGGGTATTGGAACAGGAAATCTTGGAACGCCAGTTTGCCGCCCAAGTAGCCACCGGCCAGACGGTTGACCTGACCCTGTACGCCCGTGTGCAGGTAGACCAAGCCTACGGTATTGAAGTGGAGGAATTCCCGGCCCGCATTGCCGAAGTCGCCATGTGGTTGATGGACCACCAGCTGAACTTGCGTCTCTCCGAAGCCTTTGGCAACCTGTACCTACGGCTGCCCCTGACACGCACGGCCAAAATCGTACATGGTAACGCCCTGACGACTGATTGGGAGGCCGTTGCACCTAAGGACCAGTTGAGCTATATCCTTGGCAATCCGCCGTTCATCGGGCAAGCGTGGCAAACGGCCCAACAGAAAGCCGAAGTTGCCGCCGTTGCCAAAGGCTTGAAAGCGGTTGGCGCACTGGATTACGTGTCGGCTTGGCTACTGAAAGCGGCCCAGTATATCCAAGATACAACGGTTAAGGTCGCCTTCGTAAGCACCAATTCCATCACGCAGGGGGAGCAGGTTAGCATCCTATGGGGTGAACTGATGCAGAAGTACGGGGTGAAGATTCATTTTGCCCACCGGACCTTCAAGTGGAGCAACGAAGCGCGGGGCAATGCCAACGTGTTCTGCATTATTGTTGGGTTTGGCTTGGAGACGCCTACTCAGTGTGCGCTCTACGACTACCCTACTCCGAAAGCGGAACCCTTGAAGCGCTTGGTGCCCCACATCAACGCCTATCTGGTTGATGCACCGGATATTTTCGTTGCCAACCGGACCAAGCCACTAAGCAAGGTGCCTCAAATGGTATGGGGCAACAAGCCTTCGGATGGGGGCTTTCTGATTCTCTCCACCGAAGAAAAAAACGAACTGCTGACCAAGGAGCCTTCGGCAGCACCGTGGATAAGAAAATACGTCGGAGGGGAAGAGCTGATTCGTGGTACCGAACGGTGGTGCCTCTGGCTGGTGGACGCTTCACCTTCGGAAATCCAGCGGTTACCATTGGTAAAGGCCCGCGTGGAGGCAGTCCGTAAAACGCGCCTTGGTAGTATAGCGCCGTCTACTCAAAAACGGGCTGCAACGCCTACCCTGTTTGTGCAGGTAGCGCAGCCGGATTCGGATTACCTCGCAATACCCGAAGTATCCTCCGAACGGCGCATATACATTCCGATCGGGTTTCTGCCCAAGGAGGTTATTGCCAGCAATACTGTTCAAATGGTGCCGGATGCGACGCCCTACCTCTTCGGCCTGCTGACTTCCACCATGCACATGACGTGGATGCGGCACACTTGCGGCCGTTTGAAAAGCGACTTCCGGTATTCCAGCTCCCTTGTCTACAACAACTTCCCCTTTCCCTCTTCCCCAACTCCAAAGCAGGTTGCCGCTGTTGAAGCTGCCGCGCAGCAAGTGTTGGCCGCGCGGGCGCAATTTCCAATGGAAAGCCTAGCTACCCTCTACGACCCCTTGACCATGCCTCCGGCACTAGTGAAGGCGCACCAGCAGCTTGACAAGGCCGTGGACCTATGCTACCGGGCTGCTGCTTTCCCCACCGAGTTGAGCCGTCTGGAATACCTGTTTGCTGAATACCGGCGGCTAACTGAACCCGTACTGGACGCAGGTAAGTTGACGAAGCCGAAGCGGGCAACCAAGAAGGTAGCAGCGGAAGAGTAGTATACCGTAACCACACCAAAGGCTCGGCTTAACGGCCGGGCCTTTTTTAATTAAATGGTTTAACGGCAGGGTTTTAAATGACGTTACCTGAATTGGTAGTTTAGTTATACAAAACCCAAGTCGCCAAACTCACTTACTTTGGCTGTCAAACTAAACGTGCAACTAAACTGCCATGAGCCAGCCGGGGACCGAAACTAATCAGAACGAAACCCCTTCCCCTTCCGAAAGCGCCGAAACCAAACCAGAGTTAGGTGCAACTGAACCTGAAAACGCCGAAACTAAACCGGAGTTAAGTACGACAAAACCCGAAAGCGCGGCAGAAACGCCAGAACAAAACGCAACTAAACCCAAAAGCAAAGGAGGGAGGCCACGTAAGGCTCCCGATACCGGCGTGTGGGCTGTTCGGGGCGTGGACTTTGAGACGCGGGGCATTTTGGAGAAGGCAGCTCAACGAATGGGCAAGACGATGGGCCAGTACTTCAATGAGGAAGTGCGGGCTTTCGCGCAGGGCCAGATTGTGAAGTCGGAGCCGCAGGTACCGGCCAGCCCAAAGGACGTACAAAACCAGCTGGACCACCTAACGGCCATTGTCGAGGGCTTGGCTGCACGGATACCGGAGCAGCAGAAACAGGGCTTCTGGAAGCGGCTGTTTGGGTAGTGGCAACATTCCGCGCCGCCACTACCGAACGTGCCGTGACGGGGCTATTTGAACGCCGTACCTAGGGCCTCATTGAGCCGGGCTAGGGTGTAGGCTCGCATATCCTTGACCGTCTCTGGTGGAGCCAAGGTTTTGTGCCGGGCTTTGTAAAACGCCGGGGCTTGGTCAGGGTGGTTAGCTACCCACCGAACTACCTTTTTGGCTTGGGTAGCCGTGAGCTTGTTGAACTCGACAAGCTTAGTGTAGGCCGTTTGCAGCTTCGGGTCGGTGGTGGCAAGCCAAGAACTCCATTCGGTTGCTTCCCCGGTATCAGCAGCAACCCCGGTAGCTAGGGCTTTAGGCTCCGGCTTGTCCTTCGGTATGGAAAAGAGCAGGGCCGTCGTTTTCTTTCCGGTCCGAACCGGCACCCACGTAGCCCCAAAACCAATACGTCGGAAATCCTCAGCTACCGGGTCCAGCACACGCTTCTTAAAATCGGCAAAGACCGGGTACAACGCTTCGTCGTTCAGCATCCACGCCTTCAGCTCGGCCAATTCCAGCTGCTTTTTCGTCGTTACCGATTTGCTTTCCAAGTTGCGGTAGGAGAGCAGTATCCAGTAGAGCCGGGCGCTGTTGGCGTTGGTGAAGGTCAGGAGCTTTTCAATGTTGGCGCTGGTGAAGCTTCCAACGGACTTTAAATCAAGCAAGTACGGCTTCGCCAACTCATTGAACTGCCCGGTAATGGTGCCAGTACCTAGGTCAAGGTCAATGCTTGCCATCAGCGGCACTTTACGCAGGTTGCCTTTACGGGCATTATGCGGCAGGATATTGAGAATCTGACCAACCAGCGCATTGCAGGCGGTTCTTGCCGCTTCGTAGGCTTCCCCGTTTGGAGACGGTCCAACGATAACCGACAACGGTATCTTAATCGGCTTAAACGCCTTGTCCGTCTGGTGAATCTGGCTTAATGCCCGAATGAAAATCCGCGCTTCCAGTAACCCCATGCGTAGTGGAGTACGAATCAGGTTATTGTGTTGGAAGGCCAGTGCATTTTCAGCAACTCCAGCAGTAGCTAGTTTCATGGTTTTCAGCAAGTATGGCTGATTCAAAGACGCACAAAGGTGGACAGAAAAACCAAATAGTCCATACTTGACGGGGGACCTGTCCACGGTTGACGGGGGAGTTGTCCACGGTTGGAGCCAAAATCAACGGGGGAGTTGTCCACGGTTGAACGGGGGAGTTGTCCACGGTTGGCCTTGTAATAAGCTGATTTAAAGTAGGTTGTGAGCCTCTAAAGAAGGAAAGAATATAAAGTAAAGAACTCTCAAAGAGCGCGAAGCCCTGAAATTACCACCCAAAAAGCGTAGGCAGGCAGAAGGGGGAGTATGAAGTTACCTCTGGTAACCCGTTTTTGCCCTGTTTTAGCCCCGTGGTTCAACGATTGGCTTTTAAAGGTGCGTTGTACTATCCACACTGCCGAGCGTACCACACGGAGCGGAAAAAACAGCATCAGCACGAAGCCGTCTCACGCTGGCGGATTCATGTATGTACATAATACGCGGTTTATCCGGGGTAGTGGGAGCAGAGCAATGCTCAAAACTCCTTCGATTTGTTAAATAATTTAATTTTTAAAGGTATAAAAAGGCAATATTTTAAATTAAATAATTTTAAAAACTATTTAATGCCGTTTTTTCCTTATGAAAGTGGTATTTTATTGCCTTGAAAATCAGTGTGTAGTAAATTATTTGCTGGACTTTATTCCTCTACTGGAACAGGAATTGAATAAGTCAAAGTTGGGGTCGGTAAAATAATACCAACTCCACATGATTGACAGAATTACACTGGTTGCTGATAACCTTTCCGACAAAGACATTGACCCGCTGCTGCACCCGCTTCCGGACGCTTCCCTTGGCTTCGGCTGCAAAGTGAGTGCTGACGGTCAACCCCTGTACTACGACGCCCGCTACCGGGGGCTGTACTACAAGCTGCGACGCACGACAAGGGTAGGCTGGCGACTCTCCATCAGCGGTTCGGTCAAGAACTTCCGCAACGGGGAGAACTACTCCTTCATGGGCTTTGACCAGACCACCGAAGCTCTCTACCAGATTGCCGCTACCGTGGGCCTGCACCCAACGCAGTTTCGGGTAACGTCGCTGGAAGTGAGTGTGCCGGTGGTGGCTGCCCCGATTGACAAGCTGGTGAAAAGCTACGGCCAGCGGGAGTTCATGCCCATGCCTGTACCCCCCGGTAAAAGTGGTATGACGGGTAAGAGCTACGGGGTATCGGCTACCAGCAGCTACGCCTATACCAGCATCAAACTCTACCGGAAAAACGAAGAGCAAGCTATCCACTTCGGCCGCATAATAGGGCAATGCCAGCAGGTTGAATTCTGCATTGACAAAGCGCGTTTTCTCCGTATTAAGCTCAATAAGGCGGGTATTGCCTCTGACTGCCCCCTGAAAACGGGTGTGTCCTTGAATGATTTGACCAAGCCGGAAGTACAGTTACTGCTGTGCGGGCTGCTTACCGATATTCCCCTCTCCCTTACCCTCAAAACGGACGAAATGCCCACCCCCGACTACAACTCCATTCTGCCACTCATGCCCGGCAAAAAACCGGAAGAGAAGTTGCAGCAGCTCATTGCCTTTGCCGAATCCCGTAACTACCGGCAGCGCGTAAAGGAGCAAAGCCGCAGCCGCTTCTTCGAGTTGCAGAAGCTCTACGACGACCTACGGGACCAGCTCTGCCCGGCCAGTGACAAAGAGCTGCACAAGTTTCAACAGGCCCTTGCGGCGACTGTGGAGACTGGCAAGCCCACGTCCCCGGTTTCCTCCATTATCTATACTGGGAAACAGTCCAGCAAACAGGTAACTCCCCTTGTCCAACCGCAGCTCACCACCCATTAAATCATTTAACGAAAGCGCATACGTCCGAAGGACGTGCGTAGCGAAGCGGAGCAGTCGTTGAACGGTCTTATAGCACGTCAAAAAAGACCCTTGCTAGTAGTTAAACAATTTAATGAATACCTTAAATATACGTTTTGGAAATGCCAGAAATCATCAGCACGTTTATTAAGAAAAGGTAAACCACATTTTACTCAACATATTTAAGCAAGAAGCCACCTTTATAAGGTTATCCGACCCGCTATGCACTATTTTTTATATCTGATTTTTTTAAATAATTTAATTCTTGCAAGCCTAAAGAAAAGCCCCTGTTGACGCAGAGGTTTTCGTGTTTTATAGCAACTGAAAACAAGCCCGTGGAGCGTTGCATGAGCTTGGCGCGGTAGATTCTCTTCTCTGCTTGTCGAAGGGCTTGCTACGGGGCTAAAATCTAAGCAGAAGGGGCTTTCCGCGTTGCTACTTGATAGTTATTGATTGGCTAGATTAAGCATGCAGCCATATCCCATAGAACATAACCAATGAGCTGAACAGACAAAAGCCAGTAAAGAGCTTTTGTATAGTCGACTTCTGTTCCACTGCAAACCGAACAGGCTGCCGATGCAAGTTCTCGGCATTATTCTCTTGGTGGAAGGACACTATACGTTCCACCATCAGGTAAGAGAGCTGATTGGCAAGGGAGAGCATAACCAGTATTTTAACTGAGGATAAAACGTTAGCTGGAAAGCTCTGGTGGGGAGCTCCAATGACGAATGGATGGATATGCAGCCATGAAAGCAATTCAGAGAGGCCGATAAAGGCTGCAAACGCTATACCTACTCCAATGAGTTGCTGCTTCCGAGGAATCTTGGTAGGCAGTACAAACAATAAGTAATAGTTAGTGAAAGCAAAAAGGCAGAAAAACAACAGGTTCATGCAAGGATAAGGCCGATAGAGTAAGGATAGCAAGGTATGTCTTTCCGCGCCGCTACTTGGCTATTATGAGCGAAGGGCAAGAGCTAATTGGTTGCTGGACTTTGCGGGTGGACCTTTTCAGATTATGCAGCAGCTTAAGGGAAAGCCATAACAAAGTCCTATGTTGTTCAGCAGCTAGTATCACCAGTGGAAATAGTAACTCTCCGAGGTGGGTCCGAGAACATACATTATGATAAGCAACATTTTCAAGAGCTGGCAAATAAGGCGTTGGTTGTTGAGGAATTGAAAAAACACACTTCGCTCAGCCCTCAAACCTTGTGAATAGCCTTGTTATCTTTGAGTTCGAACAGGACTTTTGTCCTCACTTATTTCTCGCACGCGTCGTCGCGTTACCCATGAAAAATATCATAGCTATTCTTCTCCTTGCCTTAAGTTTATGTAGCTGCAACTCCTCATCAGAGACAAAAGGGGTTGAGGCGATACTGGCGTTCTACGGCGGCACCGCCAAGTATTCCAAGGGCGTTATCAAAACGACCGAGGAGGAACTGCAAGGGCGATTTTATGAAATTGAACTCAGCGGTGTCGCAGCAAAGCTTCACCAACACTTCACTTCCCTTCAATTGCCCGCGTCCAATTGCGCGTATTTGTTTTACCATGCCCTGACTCCGGAGGAAAAAAAAGAGTACGCCTTCGTCCGTATTATCATACCCGAAACGAACAGGCAGGCGCGGTACGATTTCCCCACCGCCGACCTAGCTAGTGTGGAGCGCGCTATGTCCTTGGCTACGCATTCCATTCGCGACCTACAGCGCGCCGACTACGCGGCCTTCCTGGCTAAGGGCAACGCGCAATCCGCGCCGAAACAGGAATGGCTGGCGGCCATTCCCACGTTTGTGCAGGTGGACAAGCAATATGGACGGATAAAGGAGTTTAGCCTGCAGGGATTTGCGTCCCAAGACCACAACGCGAGCAGCGGAGTCAAGCACTTGGTGCGGCTGGCAGGTGTCTTGGTTCGGGAGAAGCAGAGCACCGACTTTTCCTTGGTTGTGGAACCCACCGCGGCGGCCCAAAGTGACTTTCTGTACGGCTTTGTTTTTGCAAAGGAGCAGGAGCAGTAACGCAGCGGCGGCCCAAAGGCTGGACGCTTTTGAATGCTGGGCCTGCAGCGTTACTGACCGGCCGTCCGAGAAGTCGTTTTATGTCAAATAAGGGCTTGCAGCAGTGACTTTGCGCATGAGGTGGTAGCAGATATAGGTCCCCTTTGAGCTGGTACCCTACTCACTTACCACTAGCCGTGAAGCTTTGATAGTGCTCCCCTCCTGAATCCAGCCAGTACGCCCCGCTGAACTTCACCACCCCGGCTAGGAAGGCATCTTTAATCCGGAGCAAAGCGTGGTGGCTCATATAGTAGCTCACGTTGGAGGAAGGACCATTGGCCACTTCGTCCAAGGACATGTTAGAGTAGCAGAAGCATGCTAGGTCCTCTTCGTCAATGTACTGCGTCAGTTCATTCAGGTAGGAAATAGCAATGCGTTCCTCTTGGGTTGTCGCCGAAGGCAGGTACTTGTCGAAGCGGCCTTTTTTAAATTTAAAGTTTGGCTTGA
>NZ_JAHZTD010000013.1 GCF_019599275.1 Hymenobacter sp. HSC-4F20
GTCGTTAAGCCCCGGTGCGCCTATGGTACTGCCTTCATCGGTGGGAGAGTCGGTCGCCGCCAACCCTATGCCTTCCACGGCCCCCCGCGACTTCGTGCTGCGGGGGGCCGTGTTGCGTTCCCCCCCCGGCAGCGTGGCAGCGCTCGGGCTCTAAGGGCCCCCTCCCGGCCAGGCCGGAGACTGGTAGTAACTAATAGAGATATTACTCTATCTATGAGTGCGAAATATCCTGTCTGGTTCAGCTACTAGTACGCTACTATAGTATAAAATGAGCTTACTCCTATCAGATATAAATATTTCTGGACATTGGTGGTATTAAAAAGCATATTCAATACATATTTTTATGCTTTTTAATGCTGTAATGGCCGTTTCATTATCCTTTCTTAGGAAAGCTACTATGCCATCATTATAAACGAAGTTGAACTTACGGATGATTATGGCTTAGCAAGAGCAGGGGCCATTATCACTTAATAGTCTTATTAGCCTCTAGCCATTCCACCTTTTGATCATCTTGCTTTAGAACAAATCCTTGGCTTAAGTACACCTGCTGTACATGCTGCTCAAATGAGGCTTCCTTATGAAGGTTTTTTGCCGCTAGCGTCTGGTACATAGCTTCAACCTCTCGCAGACGAAACCGGACCACGCCCGACTGAGCATCCACAGATGGCAAGGCTGGGTTGGTTTCTTCTTCACTAAGACGGCGCCGACCAGACTCTTTGAATTCGGCTATAAGATGCCCTTTGGTAATCGCCGAAAACACAGAGCCAGGTAAGCTTTTAACCTTTCCTAGACGATGCTTTTCTCGCTGATTGCGCACCACAAACTCCACGTACTCAGGCTCCACCTTTCCGCTACTGACCATAGTTAGTATAGTAGCTAGGCTGGAGGGTGACAACCCAATTTTCTGCAGAGAGGACTCCCATTCAGAAGAAGGGCCTAGAGGTAGACCATCTTGACCTGGTGTAACAAGAGGGAAATGAAAGCGCACATGAGCCACTGCTCTACCCTCTCGCAATAGCTCGTAGGTAAACGGCAAATCTGTCTTGCTAAGCTCCTGCTGCGCCCTGTCTAACACGCGTAGCTTGAACAAGGGAAACTGTTTGTACTGACCATCTAGGTTAAGCACAGACTTAAGTTCTCCTACCCCCATGCTTCGGCTACCAAAAGCGGCGTACTCTTTAAGCAGCCAGTAAATTCGGTAAGAATGCGGACTCTTTAGCTTCAGTAACTGCACCACCTGTGCCTTCGTGAAGTTACGCTGCAGCTGCAGCAGGTACGGCATCACCTCATCGTTGAATCGCACGTGCAGAGCTCCCTCTTCTCCTCGATACTTGGCATAGGCCATAAGAGGGATTTTATCGAAATCTGGGGAGTTACTGCGGCGTGACCCCGAGCGCCCTGTACTAGGGCGCTCTATGTGCAGGATACGGCTAACCAGCTGAGTGCACATACCGGCTACCTGCTGGTAATCTTTACTACTCGGCCGACGCCCTGAAAGAGCCACTACTTCTGTAAGAGGAATCCGCATTTCGCGGAATTCATTGTCGTCTCGTCCAATACGCGAAAGCATAGCCATGAACAGACGCATCTCTACAGTAGACAAGTCGAAGCGTGCATTCACTAGGGCATTATGCTGGACAATGACCTTGCTGGCGGACTCCTCCGCCCCAGGTTGATCAAAGAGAATTAGGGATGTCAAGGGGCTACTGCTATGTGGATAACTCAGAGCGCAATATCCCTTATCTATTACAAGATCCCAAACCTGTAATACATAATAGCGCTAAAATGTGGATAACTGGGCTAAAAATGTGGATAACCCTCCTGTCGAGCTTCGTGCTTTTGTAATAGGTCTTCGTGCTTTTGTAATAGCTCGTTCGGTTTTTGTCGTGGTTTTTGTAATAGTTGTTCGTGGTTTTTGTAATAGTTGTTCGTGGTTTTTGTAATAGTTGTTCGTGCTTTTGTAATAGTTCGTGCTCTGGGGACCCTGACAATCAAGCAGTTAGAGACCCTATAAACCTTATAAAGATTATAAAATAAATAAACGACCTGGTTCTTTGCGCGTACGTGCGCGCGCAACCCCCCAGTCGAAAAGCTTTTAGGGTGCCGTGCCATTTGCGCGGGTCGTCAGAACAAAACCACCTCCGGAAAAGGGGTAAACACACTGGGGGGGCGCGCCGCGGCCATCGTGGTTTTTGTAATAGTTCAGCCTCTCCTGAACCAAGAAGTCCGGCTATCAGGCCAAAACTCAGTGAAAAACACAAAAGCGGGCCTAGCAGAACATGCTTTTCCAGCAGGTCATTACGTGGATCGACTGGTTGTAAAACGTCGTAACAAACTGACAACCAGCATGTAATGTCTATTACAAAAACCACGAAGGTGCTTACAGGACTAGCACCTTCCAGAATAAGCGTTCAGACAACAAGATTGTATATACCTGACTATCAGAAGTATACAATATGTTTCACTTGCAGAATGCAGCTGAATTTATCCTCAGAAAGCCTCTAGACTGAGCTAATTCGTGGTTTTTGTAATAGCTATTCCTCGAATTATTTTCACGTAAAATTTTGATATACAACAAGTTGTTCTAGAAAAAAGGTGTCTAGAGGCAGGTGGCCATAGGGTTTACGAAGCTAATGACAGCACTTACAGAGGTGGTAGACAAAACCCAAAAGATGCAGATGGGATATGTCAGCATAGAGTAGATGCCTCTATTTGAGCTTTTAAAGCCCCTACAAGCCACGCAAAGTATTTTTAGCAGGTAGGCATCATTTCATCAGGTGAAAGTCGCCTACAAGGCTTTATTTGGATCAGTCCCTTCTCAAATCCCCCACAACTTCTTTCGGCCACATGAGCTGTTGCAGCAGTGGTTCATCGTATTCAGCCCTGGTGAAGGGTGCTACTGACCAGACACTACTCTCTACCTCCCTCTGCCCCAAGCAAGTTCAAATTTTACTGTATAAACCCTATAGAACAGGTCAAACAGCTGTTTTCTACCTATACAGTTACCCCCGATTCTTGCCTCGAACTTGTACCTGGTTAACTGCAGAAAACAGGTCACCTAATGCGAAATACTGTTCCATACTAACTGAGGAAGAGTTATCCTTTCCAACAAAGACCCCGTATAAAAGAAGTTTTTCTACTCGCCCATTGACAGATCGAAAAGTATGTGTACTTTTGCACCCCGGTTAAGAGAACTGGGATGCTACAGCGGGTAGGATAAAAAGAAAATTCTCTCAATATTTTGGCAGAATCGAAAAACTCTCTTACCTTTGCACTCCGTTTCAGAAATAGCTCATCAGTCTAGAGCAAATTTTTGAAACGATTAGTGAACGAAAAAGCCTGACAGTGACGTTTATCACTTGGCTACTTCGAAAAGCTAAGGCAAGCAGCTTGCCACGAGGCTGGTTCCAATAGGGGACTGGCAGACGTTCTTTGAATGATTGGAAAAGACAAATAGGTAAGGCAGCGCGGGCGAGAGCTCGGGCTGCGTATAAGCAGTGTTCCCGGGCATGACTCGGGCATACACTACAGAGTCGGATCAGCACTTGACATC
>NZ_JAHZTD010000014.1 GCF_019599275.1 Hymenobacter sp. HSC-4F20
GTTCTTTGACGTACGAAAACAAGAGAGAAATATACTGGCTTGCCTGTGTAAGGCAAGTTAAGCTCGACTCTGTTCCGCAAGGAACGAGTCACTACGAGAAGTAGACAAGGGCACACGGGGGATGCCTAGGCTCTCAGAGGCGATGAAGGACGTGATAAGCTGCGATAAGGCACGGGGATGGGCACATACCAGGTGATCCGTGCATGTCCGAATGGGGAAACCCCCTTGGTTGAAGACCAAGGACCTTTCTCTTTTAAGAGGAAGGGGCAAACCCGGGGAACTGAAACATCTAAGTACCCGGAGGAACAGAAAATAACATATGATTCCCCAAGTAGTGGCGAGCGAACGGGGAGGAGCCCAAACCCGACTGGTTACGGCCAGCCGGGGGTTGTAGGACCTCAACATCTGATTGCGTAATCTTAGTTGAATGGCATGGGAAGGCCAACCAGAGACGGTGAGAGTCCGGTAGACGAACTGATTAGGCACGGTAGAGGATTCCTGAGTAGGGCGGGGCCGGAGAAACCCCGTCTGAATCCAGCGGCACCATCCGCTAAGGCTACATACTCCTGAGAGACCGATAGTGAACTAGTACCGTGAGGGAAAGGTGAAAAGAACCGGGAATACCGGAGTGAAAAGAACCTGAAACCGTGTGCTTACAAGCAGTTAGAGGGGTTTAGTGCCCTGATAGCGTGCCTTTTGCATAATGAGCCTACGAGTTACTCCTCTCTGGCAAGGTTAAATGACTGAAGTCGTGGAGCCGCAGCGAAAGCGAGTCTGAATAGGGCGCAGAGTCAGAGGGGGTAGACGCGAAACTTTGTGATCTACCCTTGAGCAGGATGAAGGTTGGGTAACACCAACTGGAGGTCCGAACCAGTTTCCGTTGAAAAGGATTTGGATGACTTGAGGGTAGGGGTGAAAGGCCAATCAAACTGAGAAATAGCTCGTACTCCCCGAAATGTATTTAGGTACAGCGTCGCGGTGGAGTCAGCTGGAGGTAGAGCTACCGATAGGACTAGGGGGTGTCACAGCCTACCGAATCCTGACGAACTCCGAATGCCAGTTGATATACGCGGCAGTGAGGCGTGGGGTGCTAAGGTCCCATGCCGAGAGGGAAAGAACCCAGACCATCCGCTAAGGTCCCTAAATTCGGACTAAGTTGAACAAAGGAGGTCCACTTGCTTTGACAGCCAGGAGGTTGGCTTGGAAGCAGCCATTCCTTTAAAGAGTGCGTAACAGCTCACTGGTCGAGCGAGAGGGCATCGATAATACGCGGGCATCAAGTCCGGTACCGAAGCGATGGATTTGCCTTTAGGCAAGTGGTAGGGGAGCATTCTGGTCAGCGGTGAAGGCGTGTTGTAAGGCATGCTGGAGCGGCCAGAAAAGCAAATGTAGGCATGAGTAACGATAAAGGGGGTGAGAAACCCCCTCGCCGATAGACTAAGGTTTCCTGCTCAACGCTAATCGGAGCAGGGTTAGTCGGGACCTAAGGCTACGCCGAGAGGCTACGTCGATGGACAGCTGGTTGATATTCCAGCACTTATGAAGTGGAGTGATGCAGTGACGCAGAAGTGAAAGTACCGCGAGCGGACGGAAGTGCTCGTTAAAGCGTGTAGGTTTTGGGAGGGTAGTCAAGTACGCCCACCTAGCTGAAACGTGATAGTACCTGGCGGCTTCGGCCAACGGGATAGTGTACCTAATCAGACTGCCAAGAAAACCTGCTAAGCGTTTACTGCTTTATAACCCGTACCGCAAACCGACACAGGTAGTCAAGGAGAGCATCCTGAGGCGCTCGAGTGAATCACGGCCAAGGAACTCGGCAAAATGGTCCTGTAACTTCGGGAGAAGGGACGCTTCCTTGCAGCAATGCAAGAAGCCGCAGTGAAAAGGCCCAGGCGACTGTTTAACAAAAACACATGGCTTTGCGAACGCGTAAGCGGAAGTATAAGGCCTGACACCTGCCCGGTGCCGGAAGGTTAAGAGGGGAACTTAGCGCAAGCGAAGGTTTGAATCGAAGCCCCGGTAAACGGCGGCCGTAACTATAACGGTCCTAAGGTAGCGAAATTCCTTGTCGGGTAAGTTCCGACCTGCACGAATGGTGTAACGATCTGGGCGCTGTCTCAGCCGTGAGCTCGGTGAAATTGTAGTCTCGGTGAAGATGCCGAGTACCCGCCACGGGACGGAAAGACCCCGTGCACCTTTACTATAGGTTGACATTGATGCTGGACAACACATGTGTAGGATAGGTGGGAGACTGTGAACCAGGGCCGCCAGGTCTTGGGGAGTCAACGTTGAAATACCACCCTTGTGTTGTTTGGCACCTAATCTGGAAACGGAAACAGTGTCTGCTGGGTAGTTTGACTGGGGTGGTCGCCTCCAAAAAAGTATCGGAGGCTTTCAAAGGTTCACTCAGACCGCTTGGTAACCGGTTGTAGAGCGCAATAGCAGAAGTGAGCTTGACTGTGAGGCCTACAAGCCGAGCAGGGTCGAAAGACGGATATAGTGATCCGGTGGTTCCGCATGGAAGGGCCATCGCTCAAAGGATAAAAGGTACGCCGGGGATAACAGGCTGATCTCCCCCAAGAGCTCATATCGACGGGGAGGTTTGGCACCTCGATGTCGGCTCGTCACGTCCTGGGGCTGGAGAAGGTCCCAAGGGTTCGGCTGTTCGCCGATTAAAGTGGCACGCGAGCTGGGTTCAGAACGTCGTGAGACAGTTCGGTCCCTATCTGTGGTGGGCGTAGGATATTTGACAGGACCTGACTTTAGTACGAGAGGACCGAGTTGGACCAGCCGCTCGTGCACCGGTTGTGACGCCAGTTGCAGCGCCGGGTAGCGACGCTGGGATGAGATAAGCGCTGAAAGCATCTAAGTGCGAAACTCACCTGAAGATGAGATATCCGATTAGAAGAGTCGTTGGAGACCACAACGTTGATAGGCGGTAGGTGTAGAGCGCGAAATCGCACAGCCGAGCCGTACTAAGGACTCGAACACTTCTGTAGCTCCGTAGCTTTTCCAGCCAGTAGGCTTCTCTCTTGTTTTTGACGTCAACGATAGTGCCCGCGGCCCCCTTGGGTCGCGCGCAGCTAGCAATGGTGGCTTTAGCCCGGGTGTTCACCTCTTCCCATTCCGAACAGAGTCGTTAAGCCCCGGTGCGCCTATGGTACTGCCTTCATCGGTGGGAGAGTCGGTCGCCGCCAACCCTATGCCTTCCACGGCCCCCCGCGACTTCGTGCTGCGGGGGGCCGTGTTGCGTTCCCCCCCC
>NZ_JAHZTD010000016.1 GCF_019599275.1 Hymenobacter sp. HSC-4F20
TATGCAGAAGCCCCTGGATGTAACTGAACGCGAAATCACACAAGATGCACTGCAGAAGAGCGAAGAGAAGTTCAGGTTTATGGCAGAAGCCATGCCGCAATTGATCTTTACTGTAGATCAGGAAGGAAAGCCATCTTACTTCAACAAGCGCTGGGAAGAATTTACAGGTATAAGTCTGGAGGAGTTGGTGCAGACAGGATGGCATCAGGTCATACATCCGGATGATCTGGAAAATACGATGGCTAAATGGGAGGCTGCTCATAAGGCGGGCACCGAGATGCAGGTGGAGTTGCGCAAGCGCGATAAAAATGGCATCTATCGCTGGCATCTGTGCCGTTCCATCCCTATGAAGGATGCTGTGGGCACCATCACGATGTGGATAGGCAGCTCTACCGATATACACGATACAAGAAAACTGGTGCAGGAACTGCTGGACTCCAACGAACAGATGGTACTGCTGGCAGACCAGGTGCAGCATGCCTACGAAAAAGCTGAATCAGAGCGCAAAACGCTGGAAAGGCTCATTATGGAAGCCCCGGCCATGTTTGTTATTCTGAGAGGTCCCGAGCACAGGTTCGAGTTAATGAACGATCAGTACCAACAACTGTATCCAGGCAGAAACCTGATC
>NZ_JAHZTD010000017.1 GCF_019599275.1 Hymenobacter sp. HSC-4F20
GTGCAGGGCGACGACGCCTGCGAACCCAAACAGGCGGTCGCGGTGGCGAACCGGCTGGTCGATCAGGATAAGGTAATGGCGGTCGTCGGCCATTTCTGCTCCTCCAGTACCATGCCCGCCTCGGAGGTTTACGACGACGCCGGCGTGCTGTCGATTACCCCAGGCTCCACTAATCCGCAGATCACCGAGCGCGGTATGAAAACCCTGTTTCGCATGTGCGGACGCGATGACCAGCAGGGTGCCATCGCCGCCAACTTCATGCTCGACAAGCTAAAAGCGAAGAAGGTCGCGTTTATTCACGATAAAGATACCTATGGCCAGGGGCTGGCCGACGCCACCAAAGCGGCGCTGGAGAAGCGCGGCGTCAAAGAGGTGATGTATGAGGGCCTGTCGCGCGGCGAGAAAGACTTTAACGCGCTGGTGACAAAAATCGCTCAGGCGAATCCCGACGTGGTCTATTTCGGCGGTTGTCATCCCGAGGCGGGTCCGCTGGTGCGCCAGATGCGCGAGCAGGGCGTAAAAGCGAACTTTTTTTCCGGGGACTGTATCGTGACGCAGGAGCTGGTTACCGCCGCGGGCGGGCCGCAGTACACCAGCGGCATCTATATGACC
>NZ_JAHZTD010000018.1 GCF_019599275.1 Hymenobacter sp. HSC-4F20
AGGCATCCCCCGTGTGCCCTTGTCTACTTCTCGTAGTGACTCGTTCCTTGCGGAACAGAGTCGAGCTTAACTTGCCTTACACAGGCAAGCCAGTATATTTCTCTCTTGTTTTCGTACGTCAAAGAACATGTGCAGCTTCTATTAAGCTACAAAGTGAGATGTATAAAGTATTTATACTACCTCATTTATTTTGTTTCATCATCTTACCAAGATGATGACTATGTGGAGAATAACGGATTCGAACCGTTGACCCCCTGCGTGCAAGGCAGGTGCTCTAGCCAGCTGAGCTAATCCCCCTTATACCCTTTCTTATTCGACCTTCTGTCGAATAGAGTGGGCCTGCCTGGACTCGAACCAGGGACCTCTACATTATCAGTGTAGCGCTCTAACCACCTGAGCTACAAGCCCAAATCGGCCTTTGTATTAACCGATTTGAGAACTGAATGAAGGAAAAGACAGGTAGATAAGTGGGAGCAGTGTCCCACGACCAGAGCTCGTAGCAAACGAGTCGGTCAAGCTCCAGAAAGGAGGTGATCCAGCCGCACCTTCCGGTACGGCTACCTTGT
>NZ_JAHZTD010000001.1 GCF_019599275.1 Hymenobacter sp. HSC-4F20
GTCGTTAAGCCCCGGTGCGCCTATGGTACTGCCTTCATCGGTGGGAGAGTCGGTCGCCGCCAACCCTATGCCTTCCACGGCCCCCCGCGACTTCGTGCTGCGGGGGGCCGTGTTGCGTTCCCCCCCCCCCGGCAGCGTGGCAGCGCTCAGGCTCTAAGGGCCCCTCCTGGCCCGGCCGCAGCCTCCGGCCTAGGGAGAAGCCTGAGAATAAACAGAAATGCCCGCATAGCCTAAGTGAAAGAAGCACATTTGAGTTGCGCACTATGTTAACGATGAGAGCTAAAGTTTTACTTTCACAAACTACTTATCTCTCATGGCATTTATACATCCTTGGTTTTTAGCTGGTTTACTAGCTATAGCACTCCCCATAGCAATTCATTTCTTCGAACTGCGGCGGCCTCAAAGGCTACTGTTTTCGAATGTGTCGTTTGTACGGGAGGTAAAGATTGTCACTGCTAGTCAGCGCAGAATCAAACACTTGTTGATCCTGGCTGCTCGGATAGGGGTGATTAGCTTTCTGGTGTTGCTCTTCGCGCAGCCTATTTTACCGGCTCCGGAAGCTGGAGCGGTTCAGGCAGCAGTCGTCAACGTTATGGTAGATACTTCGCCTAGTATGCGTCAGCTAGGTGGAGATGATCAGACGCTGCTAGAAAACGGTATTCGTGAAGCAGCAGAACTACCCTTGGCGTTTCCAGCAACAGCCCGCTATACTCTATTTCCTGGGAAGCCCGCCTCGTTAGGGGCGGACCAGTATCGTGCAGCAGTTGAACGGCTTCAAGTATCGGGGCAAGTAGGGGGAGGGCGAAATCAGCTTCAACGGTACACGTCAGGCGGTCATCTAGCTAACGGGCCATTATTCTTGTTTTCTGATTTTCAGAAGAGTACTTTTTCTGCACAAGCACTCCGTGAAATAGATACAACCCGCCAAGTATTTCTCGTGCCTTTAGCCAAGCCGAGCGGTGCGAATGTATTTGTAGACAGTGTATGGCTTGACGATGCATTTGTCCGCCAGGGGGTAGATCTGCAAGTGCACATTCGGCTGCGTAATGGTGGTGTGCAACCCGCTAGTAACTGCCAAGCCAAGCTTTTTGTGGGGCGTCAGCAAGCCGCAACATTTACGGCTACTGTTCCAGCGCAGCAATCTGTAACAACACAAGTGCGCATACGACTGGCATCAGGTGAGGTGCAACAGTGCTCGGTGCAACTCGAAGAGTATCCAGTCGATTTTGATAACACGTATTATTTCACCCTGCAGCCTGCGGCCCGGATTGCAGTAGTTGAACTGGCGGCCGAGCCTCGGCTACGACAGCTGTACACGAATGAACCTCTGTTTTCCTATCAACAGGCTGCAGTTGAAGCTCCAGACTACCCCACGTTAGCTGCTGCTAACTTGTTGGTGTTGCGCGAAGCTGCCAGTATCTCGGGTGGGGTACGCGAGAATTTGCGGCGAGCAGTAAACCAAGGAGCAACGCTGGTAGTAGTTCCAGCAGCCGGGGCGGCGGGCCGTGATTCTTACAATCGTTTGTTTCAGGACCTAGGAGTGGGGCCTGTGCAGTGGCAGCCTCAGGGGACTAAGCTCGTCTTACAAGAAGTGGCTACGCCAGGCGCACAGAACCCGTTTTTCCGGGATGTTTTTGCTACATCCAGTCAGCGGGCTGGAATGCCTAAAGCGGCACCTATTCTGCGATGGTCACGCTCAGAAAGCGAAGTGTTGCGGATGCGTGATGGGGAACCGTTTCTGGCTGGTTTCCGAAGCGGAAAAGGGATGGTGTACGTGTTTGCAGCACCCTTGAGTGACCCGTATTCCGACTTCATGCAGCATCCGCTGTTTGTGCCGGTTATGTACCGTCTGGCTATGCAAAGCTACCAGCAGGAACAACAGCCAGCATATAGGCTTACTCAGCAAACACTTACGCTGCGCCTACCAGAGAGTGCCAACGACAAGGGTAGTGAGCCAGTCTATCGTCTGGCGGGAGACAGTCTCACCTATATCCCGGCTCAGCGACGGCAGGGTGGCACGCTGTTCTTGGAAGTGCCGCCCGGTATGCAACAATCAGGGTTTTATACCTTGCAGCGCAACAACAAGCCGGTAGCAACTCTGGCATTCAACTTTGATAAGCGCGAGTCAGATTTACGTAGCTACTCCGCCGCGGAGCTTCGCGAACTGATTGGCCCTAACCGGCCCACCGTACACGTTTACGAAACCAGCCAGGGGCAAACAGTAGCAGCTCACTACAAAGCCACGAGGGTAGGCGTGCCTTTATGGCGCTACTGCCTTTGGGCCGCGTTGGCCTGCCTGCTCCTGGAGGGCCTGCTGCTACGGTGGAACCGCCGGGGCGCATCAGTGCCCGAAGCGGTGGCTGCTTAGATTAGATTAGATTGCAGGCCCAGCGTGTATCTTGCGGCCTTTATTAGCTTTTGGCTGTGGAATCCACTTCTCCTGCTCATCCGGTCCTGCGCACTGCTGCGGTGCATGGCCTCATAACCGGCGCGCTTTGCATTGCCTGGGTGCTCTTTCTGTACCTGACAGACAATAACCCCTATGGTCCTAAACGGACCTTATCCGATTTTTTTCCACCCATAGCCGCGGTAGTAAGCCAGGTGCTACTGCGGCGGTATTATCCCGCGGGGCCGGGCTTATGGAAGGCCATTGGGGTAGGAATTTTCACGACACTAATAGGAGCGGCAGTAGCGGCTACAGGGCTCTATACATTTGCGCACCTAACAGGCAGTGGGCTGATTGAGCAACACTTGGTAGAAGCGCGGCAACTGCTAGCAAGTGCCAAGGCTCTTTATTTGAAGCAGCCTAATGGGCAGCAGCAGTACGAAGCTACCTTGCGCGGGCTGGCCACTACCCCCGCCGCCTTTGCCCAGGATGAGTTTGCCAAGAAAATCATCTTCGGTCTGTTACTTAGTATTCCTGGGGGCGTGTTTTTGCGGAAATAAAGTACCTTCCGGCTTCAACCTATCTACCCTGCTGCCTTATGGAAAACACGTCTACCCCCGCCGCTACTCCTGCTGCCATTGGCATACGCTACGGACTAATAATTGGCATTGTAACCGTAATCTACTCGCTGGCCCTAATGGCAACCGGGCTAGACCAGAACCCGTGGCTGGGTATCCTCACATTTGCCATTCTGATTGCGGGCATTGTGCTGGCTCACAAGGCTTATAAACAGAGCAACGGCGGCTTTATGAGCTACGGGCAAGGCCTGGGTATTGCAACGGTTGAGGGGGCCATAATTGGCGCACTCAGTGGAGTTTTTCGCTATATCTACGTTAACTTTATTGATAGCGAGTATACCCAGCGTACGCTAGATGCGGCGCGAGCCAAGTTAGAGAATGAGGGGAAGCTAAGCGACGAACAGATTGACCAAACCATTCAGTGGACAGCTAAGATGATGCCCACCGGCCCGATTAGCATTATTTGGGGAGTTATTGCTACGGCCTTTTTCGGGTTTCTGCTGGCTCTAATTATCTCTGCCATCACTAAAAACACCCGTCCTGAGTTTGAGTAAGCGTTTTTCGCCGCATTTTCCCGTTGAGTTGTCCATTGTTATTCCTCTGCTCAACGAAGCCGAATCGTTGCCGGAGCTTACGCGCTGGATTCACCGCGTGCTTACCCAGCACGGGCTCACCTACGAAGTCATTCTCATTGACGATGGCTCGACCGATGATTCCTGGGCCGTGATTGAAGAGCTGGCCGCTGAAGATGTGCACTTGCGTGGCATTCGCTTCAACCGCAACTATGGTAAGTCGGCCGCCCTGAATGTGGGCTTTCGCGAAACCTCGGGCCGGGTAGTATGCACAATGGACGCCGATTTGCAGGACTCCCCCGAGGAGCTGCCGGGCTTGTATCAGATGATTACCCAGGAAGGGTTCGATTTGGTGAGCGGCTGGAAGAAAAAGCGCTTCGACCCACTGAGCAAAACCATCCCGACCAAGCTGTTCAACGGCGTAACGCGCTGGATTTCCGGGATTCAGCTCCACGACTTTAACTGCGGTCTGAAAGCCTACGACAGCCGGGTGGTAAAAAGCGTGGAAGTCTACGGCGAAATGCACCGCTACATTCCAGTAATTGCCAAGTGGGCAGGCTTTCGCAAAATTGGCGAGAAGGTAGTACAGCACCAGGAGCGCAAATATGGCGTCACCAAGTTTGGGCTGGAGCGGTTTGTATACGGGTTCCTGGACCTGATGAGCATCACGTTCGTTAGCCGCTTCCGGCGCCGGCCCATGCACTTTTTTGGTACCCTGGGCTCCTTGTCGTTTCTGGTAGGAATGCTGATTACACTGTGGCTGGTAGGCGAGAAGGTCTGGCTGGCCAGCCACAACCTGCACGCCCGCGACGTAACGGCGCAGCCTCTGTTCTTCCTCGCCCTGGTCGCGGTAGTAGTGGGCGTGCAGCTGTTTCTGGCCGGGTTCCTGGCCGAAATGGTGCAGCTCAACGGAGCGCACCGCAACGACTACCTGGTGCGGGAAAAGCTGAACCTGAAGTAAGCAGTGCTTAACAACCGCCGCGCTACTATAAGTGGCCGGCGGTTTTACTTTTCCAGAGAGATGAAAGTCGTCATTATTGGTCCGGCCTATCCGCTGCGGGGTGGGCTAGCCTCCTACAACGAGCGACTGGCGCGCGCATTCCGTGAGGCCGGCGACGAGGTGCGTCTGGTTACGTTCTCGCTGCAGTACCCCGATTTTCTCTTCCCTGGGCAGACGCAGTTCAGCACCGAGGCCGGCCCAACGGACCTTGACATTGAAGTAAGCCTGAACTCCGTAAACCCTCTGAGTTGGTACCGCGTGGGCGACCGGCTGCGGCGGGAGCGTCCCGACCTGGTGATTTTTCGGTTCTGGCTGCCGTTTATGGGGCCGGCGCTGGGCACCGTTGCCCGCCTTGTACGCCGCAACCGCCACACCCGCGTGGTGGCCATTACCGACAACGTCATCCCCCACGAAAAGCGGCCCGGCGACCGGCCGTTGACACGCTATTTCCTGGCTGCCTGCCACGGCTTCGTGACTATGAGCCGCGCCGTGCTGGCCGATCTGCGGCGGCTACACTTCAAGCAGCCCGCCGTGTACAAGCCGCACCCGCTCTACGATAATTTCGGCCCGATCAAGCCCAAGGCAGCAGCCTTACAGGCGCTGGGACTCGATCCGCAGGTGGGATATTTGCTGTTCTTTGGCTTCATTCGGGCGTACAAGGGGCTGGATATTCTGTTGCAGGCCTTTGCCGATGAGCGCCTGGCCAAGCTGCCCGTGAAGCTTATTATTGCCGGTGAGTTCTACGAGGATGCCGCGCCTTATGAAGCGCTGATTCAGGAGTACCACCTGGAAAGCCGCCTTGTGCGCGCTACTGATTTCATCCCGAATGAGCGCGTAGTAGATTACTTCTGCGCCGCCGATATGGTAGTGCAGCCCTACAAAAACGCTACCCAAAGCGGCGTCTCGCAGATTGCCTACCACTTCAGCCGTCCTATGCTGGTCACCGATGTTGGCGGCCTAGCCGAGTTGATTCCCAATGGGGAAGTAGGATACGTGGTGCCGCCTACCCCCAATGCCATTGCCGATGCTCTGGTGGACTTCTACCAGCAGGGCCGGGAGCAGGAGTTTACGGCCGGTGTGTGGGCCCGCAAGAAAGACTTTTCGTGGAGTGAGATGGTGAAGGCCCTGAAAGAGGTTGTGGGGTAGCTGACTTGCGGTGCAACACCCTGGTCGCTGCTCGGCTAGTAGTCCCCAATAAATAGCCTGAGTAGTAGGGCTAGCAACTAACACAGCCATAGCGTACAAACGCTACGGAAGCCCCATCCGCGCTGCCCGTCTGAGGAGGTAGCACGAAGAAAAGAGCCGGCGAAACCATAATTAACGCAGAAGAAAGAATATTTTTTTCTCTCAGCAACGAGCGGGTTCGGGCGGATAGCAAGGATAATCTCCGGTGGAGAGGCAGGGCCCGGGATGATGCTTCCCGGAAAGTAGAACCACAGGTAGCGCAGCAACCAGCAGTAGTATGCTGCATCCGATTAGGGCAAGCGGCCGACTAGGTGGTTTCATCAGCAAAGGCTCACTGCGCCGGCACGCAGTCCCGTACAGCCTCGAACACCTTCGCGGCCGGCAGCTCCTCCATACAGCTGGTGCCAAGCTTACAGGAGCCACGGTAGAAGCACACGCAGGGTCGGTTGGGCTGCACGAGCTGGCCGCGGCCGTAGAGGTCGAATTCGTACGGGTTGAAAATGTTGTTCATTAGGATGGTAGGCTTGCGCAGGGCAATGCTGATGTGCATGGCCATGGTTACCTGTGTCACAATGCCGTCCATCTGGTACATCAGGTTAATGAACTGGGGTAGGGGAAAAGTGCCCAGGTAGGTAGCGCCCGTAACAGCCTGCAGGCGGCGGTTCCGGTCGTCCTCGGCTTCTCCGCCCAGCAGCACCGGGGCGTAGCCAGCTGCCTGCAGTTGGGTAATAAGGGACGTCCAGTGCTCGTCTGACCACAGGCGCGTGGTCCACCGGTCGCCGCAGCCCGTGTTCAGGCCAATGCGCGGGCGGCCGGTAGGCAGGGCAGCCCAGCTGTAGCCTTTGTCTTCGTGGGTATCGAAAACGTACTCCTCGCCCCGAAAGTCGAAACCGCTCAGCTCAAAGATTTCCTGAACATAGGGCTTCTGATTCTGCAGGCTCAGCTCATCAAATACCCCCGTGAGGTATTTATGATCGGCCAGTGCATTGCCGGGCCAGGCTACCCCATACTGCGGGTGCAGCGTGTAGCCGAATTTCTGCCCAGCCCGGATGGAATCGTGAAGGGCACAGGCTTCTTTATCCTTGTCGAGGTTAAAGAGAATATCGAACTCCCGCTGCTGCAGGTGCAGTACGGCGGGCAGCTCCAGCTTCAACACCTCATCAATTTCTCCCTGGGGTAAAATAGCCGGCGTAAGCGTCAGCCACGTGATTTTGCTACCCGGATATTCTTGCCGCAGCCGCCGCAACAACGGGGTAGTACGAATAACGTCGCCGATGGCCCCGAGCTTGATGATGAGGATGCGCTGCTGCACGGGCGCGTACACTGGGCAGCCAGCACACTGGTAGCCGTGCTCTTTATTTGGGCGGCAGGGAATATCTCCGCGGAAATGGCGGCAGTCGGGGTGAACGGTAATGCCGTTGAGAAGCTGGGGCACGGGTACGAAGCGGGAGTATGAGCCGGTAAAAATAGCAGAGCTACCGCAATTACGTGGCTGCCAGCCCTTGCCTATCACCGCAGAACGGGTATGTTTGGGCCGGTTGGGCGTTAGCAACTAGAGCAGGGAACCCAGTTCACGGCAATGCAGGCTGACCCTGATAGTACGTAGCAGATAAATTAGAATAGTATAGAATGTTACATAGCATGTGTAACACTATTAGTAGATTGGCATTTGGTGTTACTTAGTCTATAGTAACACCAAATGCCAATCTACTAATAGTGTTACAAATCGAACAAACTGGCCATAGGGGAGTCAGAACAGCTTGCTATATGCCCGTATAGTTCGACGGGGAAATGGCCCGCAGCTCGCCTTTTACCTGGTCATTCACCTCAAGGGTGTCGATAAACTCGCTGATGGTTTGCGCCGTGATGGGGCCGTGCGTGCGGGTCAGGGCTTTGAGGGCATTGTAGGGGTCGGGGTAGTTTTCGCGGCGCAGAATGGTTTGCAGAGCCTCGGCTACTACGGGCCAGTTGTCGTCCAGGTCGCGGCGGAGGGAGGCTTCGTCAAGGGCCAGCTTATCGAGCCCGCGCTGCAGCGACGTGAGGGCAATGAGCGTGTGGCCCAGCGGTACGCCCAGGTTGCGCAGCACGGTCGAGTCGGTTAGGTCGCGCTGGAGGCGGGAAATGGGGAGCTTGGCGGCCAGGTGTTCCAGCACAGCGTTGGCAAGGCCCAGGTTACCTTCGGCATTCTCAAAGTCGATGGGATTTACCTTGTGGGGCATGGCCGAAGAGCCGACCTCGCCTTCCTTGATGGTTTGGCGGAAATAGCCCAGCGAAATGTACTGCCACACGTCGCGCGACAGATCAACGAGGATGTTGTTGAGGCGTTTAAACGCGTCGCAGAGAGCTGCCAGGTGGTCGTAGTGCTCAATTTGGGTAGTAGGGTAGCTGCGTTTCAGCCCCAGGCGGCCTTCCACAAACTGCTTCGCGAAGCTGTGCCAGTTGGTTTCGGGGTAGGCAACGTGGTGAGCGTTGAAATTGCCGGTAGCCCCACCGAATTTTGCTCCGAACGGCACCTGCCCCAACAGCTCTACCTGGGCATCCAGGCGGGCCACGAAGACCTGTATTTCTTTGCCCAGACGGGTAGGGGAGGCCGGCTGGCCGTGGGTGCGGGCCAGCATGGGCACGGTAGCCCACTCCGAGGCGCGGGAGGCCAGCTTGTTGCGCACTTTGGCGTAAGCCGGCAGCAGGGTATGAATAAGAGCGTGCTGGAGGCTGAGCGGAATGGCCGTGTTGTTGATATCCTGCGAAGTGAGGCCGAAGTGAATAAACTCCAGGTACTGGCCCAGGCCGCGGGCCGTGAACTCGTCGCGCAGGAAATATTCCACGGCTTTTACATCGTGGTTGGTTACTTTCTCGTGGGCTTTAACGGCTTCCGCATCCTGATCTGAAAAGCCGGTATAGATGCTGCGTAAGCCTTCGAGGGTGCTGGGTTCAATGCCTTGGAGCTGGGGCAGAGGTAGTTCGCAGAGGGCAATAAAATATTCTACTTCTACCAGCACGCGGTAGCGAATAAGCGCCAGCTCCGAGAAATACGGGGAAAGCGGGGCCACCTGACGGCGGTAGCGCCCATCGAGAGGCGAAACGGCGGTAAGCGGCGTAAGCGAGGCGTAGTCGACAGTAGCGGACATGCGTAGAAGGAAAAAATGGCCAGAACGCGCCAAAGGTAGCGGAAGCCGAGGCGCATGCCAATCGGGGCGCGGGCCTTTTTCGCTACCTTTGTTGTCCGAGCGGCGGCGGGTTCGGCACGAATCTAGCAGAGCCCGGCCGCGAGTTCCTTTCTCCCGAATTGTTCGCGTGACTCCAGCAACCAAGAAAAAAATCGGCATCGGCCTGGGCATCCTGGCGGCACTTCTGCTTCTGGGCCTCGGCATCTTCCTGTTTAAGCGCCAGCAGCTTCTGGAGTATGCTCTGCAGCAAGTAAAAGCCAAAGTAGAGCGCAAGTACCCGGTGGTACTAACGTTGGGCCCGGCCCGCTTCACCGACCTGAACACGGTGCAGCTCGAGGGCGTTAGCATGGTGCCCACCGCTACCCCCGACACGCTTCTGAAGGCCCAGGTAGTGCGGGCCTCGCTAAGTGTACGCAGCTTGTTTGCCGGCCGCCCGGTGTTCAGCAACCTCGAAATCAATAATGCCCGCCTCACGGCCCGCAAAGCGCGCAACGGCCAGGATAATTACTCTTTCCTCTATAAAAAGAAGAAAAACCAGCCCGTGGTGCCCCGTGATACCACCAACGGCACCAACTACGGCCTCCTGGCCAACCAGCTGCTGGAAGCCACCTTCGATAACATTCCGGAGGAAGCCGATTTTCAGAACTTCCTGGTAACCTACCGCAGCCCGCGCCACGAAGCCACACTTAATATGCCGCGCTTAGCCATTGAGGACGGCGACATTACGGGCCAGCTGACGGCGGTTATCGACTCCGTAGAAAATCGGATGGGTGTGCAGGGCCGCATCGATGCCGGCGACTACGAAGTGGATGCCCAGGTGTTTGGCCTGGACCGCCGCCCCGTGGTGCTGCCCTATGTGCAGCGTCGCTACGGCGCCCGGGTGCAGTTCGATACCATTCGGGTTAGTCTGAGCGAGAAAGACCTGAGCGGCGACGATGAGCTGACGGTGAAAGGCACCGCGTCTGCCGCTAATTTTATCGTCAATCACCCGAAGCTTTCCGACAGCGACGTGCGCTTTCCGCGCGGGGGCATCGATTTCGTGATGCGCTTGGGGCAGGCTTCGTTTGCCCTGGAAAAGGGTACGCGGGTGCTGCTCAATAAAATGGAGCTGTTTCCGGAGCTGAGCATGCGGCGCCTACCGGTGCCCCAGCGCGTGATTGGTAAGGAAATCAATGGTCTGACCAGCCGTAATCAGTTGTTGGCCGGCGTTCAGGTGAAGCTGAATGTGGAATCGGCGGAAACCAAGGCCAACGACTTCTTTGCTTCCCTACCCGAAGGCATGTTCGAAACCTTGGAGGGCACCCAGGCCGAAGGCACGCTCAAGTACCATCTCATGGCCGACCTGGACATGAATAAGCTAGACAGCCTAAAGTTTGATTCGGGCTTGCAAGCTACCCAGTTCCGCATTACCCGCTTTGGCCGCGAAAACCTCGACAAGCTCAACCAGGAGTTTCCCTACACCGCTTATAACGATAAAGGCGACTCGGTGAAAACGTTTATGGTCGGCTCCTCAAACCCGGAGTTCACTCCCTACAACGAGGTGCCCGACTACCTAAAGTATGCCATCATGACGGCCGAAGACCCGCGCTTTATGACGCACCGGGGCTTTATGGAAAAGGCCTTGGTAAAATCGGCCATCCACGACATCAAGGAGCAGCGCTTCGCCCGGGGCGGCAGTACTATTTCCATGCAGCTGGTGAAAAACGTGTTTCTGACGCGGAAGAAAACCCTGGTGCGCAAAGCCGAAGAGGCTTTGATTGTCTGGATTATAGAGAACACCCGCCTGGCTTCCAAGGAACGCATGTTTGAGGTGTATCTGAACATCATTGAGTGGGGACCAAAAATCTATGGCGTGCACGAGGCAGCGCAGTTCTACTTCGATAAGCAGCCATCCAATCTTAACCTCTCGGAAAGCCTGTTTCTGGCCAGTATCATTCCGCGCCCGAAGTCGTACCGGGCGGGCTTCAACCAGTATGGGGAGATGCGCGGGGCTGCACGCTATTTCCACCGGCTGATTGCACAGCTCATGGCCCGTAAAGGCTATATCTCGCAGAGCGAGTACGAAAGCCTGGGCAGCTCGGTGAATTTTCAGGGTCCGGCCCGGCAGTACATCGTGCGTGCTACCCGCGACACCGTGCGCACCGTAG
Organism: Hymenobacter sp. HSC-4F20; assembly: GCF_019599275.1. Classification (GTDB taxonomy): domain Bacteria; phylum Bacteroidota; class Bacteroidia; order Cytophagales; family Hymenobacteraceae; genus Hymenobacter. The sequence goes on from NZ_JAHZTD010000001.1 coordinate 11,036, forward strand.
TAGCCGCCGACTCCTCGCAGTATGAGCCGCTCAACCTGATTGACCTGCTCGGCGGTAATACGGCCCCCGATGCCGGTGCCAACACGGGCCAGGGCACGCCCCCTGAAGGCCAGCCGGCTACCCCCCCCAACAAGCCCTAAGCCAGGGAGGTGAGCAAGCATACCAAAGCCCCGGAGCTGCACGCAGCTCCGGGGCTTTGGTATGAAAAGGGAGGTAGGAAGCCGCTAAGCTATTCTGCAAAAATCTAGCGGGGCTCCTCCGTAGCAACGGAGTCTTTCTTAGGAAACAAGAGCGACAACCCTATGGAGCCGGCCAGAATGAGGCCTACCACTCCCAAGGAAATACCCATCGGGATGTGCAGTATATCTGCCACCAAGAGCTTCGCCCCGATAAAGATCAGGATAAGCGAAAGGCCGTAGTGCAGGTAATGAAACAGGCGCATGAGGCCCTCGAGGGCGAAATACAAGGCGCGCAGCCCTAGCAAAGCAAACACGTTGCTGGTATACACAATAAACGTGTCGCGCGAAATGGCCAGAATAGCGGGAATAGAGTCGGCGGCGAAAACCACGTCAGTAGTTTCTACCATGACGAGCACCACCAGGAGAGGGGTAGCAAAGAGCGTCCCGTTCTGCCGCACAAAGAATTTTCCTTCGTGCAAGCGGTTGGTGATGGGCAAGTGGCGGCTCAGGAACTTCACCACCGGGTTGTTGTCGGGGTCAATTTCAGGCTCTCCACCGCTGGTGGCCATCTTCACGCCAGTATACACCAAGAAAGCGCCCAGCACATAGAGCAGGAAGTGAAACTTAGCCAGCAGGGCCGCGCCCGCCAGAATAAATGCCGCCCGCAGCAGGAGCGCCCCAATGATGCCCCAAAACAGAATTTTGTGCTGGTATTGCTGCGGGACCTTGAAATAGCTGAAAATGAGCAGGAAGACAAACAAGTTGTCGACGCTCAGGGACTTCTCGATGAGGTAGCCAGTCAGGAATTCGAGGGCGGCCTGCCTACCCAATGAGCGATACACTAGGTAGTTAAAGCTGAGGGAAAGCAGAATCCAGAAGGCACTCCAGCCCAGCGCCTCCCGCATGCGCACTACGTGGGCTTTGCGGTTGAACACGAGCAGGTCCAGCAGCAGCAGAACCAGCACAAAGGCATTGAAGCCAACCCAGAAGAGCGGAGTGTTTTCCATCGGGCAGTAAGATACAGGGGCAGCGCGTTATATGCCGCCACCAGGCACCCGAACCGTGCCCGAGTTGCTTACCGGGTTTCCGAGGCCGAGGTTGCGGGTACTACCGCCAGGGTACTGTCATCGGAAACAGGAGCCCCGGGCGCTACCCGCTCGAAACGCCGAAACCAGCTGCTTAGCTTCATTTGTACTACCCCAAAGAGAGCCTCCTTGAAGATGCCCTTGCTCATTTTGGAGGCCCCGCGGGTTCGGTCGGTGAAGATGATGGGAACTTCCTTGATGCGGAAGCCATACTTATACGCCAGCCACTTCATTTCAATCTGGAAGGCATACCCCACAAACTTGATTTGCTCCAGCGGAATGGTCCGCAGCACCCGGGCCGTGTAGCACTTAAAGCCCGCCGTAGCATCCATGATAGGCATGCGGGTAATCAGGCGCACGTAAGCCGAGGCAAAATACGACATCAGCACCCGGTCCATGGGCCAGTTCACTACGTTTACGCCCTGGATGTAGCGCGAGCCGATGGCCAGATCGTAGCCTTGGTGGGCGCAGGCATCGTACAGGCGAATGAGGTCGTCGGGGTTGTGGGAGAAGTCGGCATCCATCTCAAACACGTACTGGTAGCCGTGGGACAAAGCCCAGCGGAAGCCGTGAATGTACGCCGTGCCGAGGCCCAGCTTGCCCTTGCGCTCCTCCAAAAACAGGCGTCCTTCGAACTCGGGCAGGAGGCTGCGCACAATCTCGGCCGTACCGTCCGGCGAGCCGTCGTCGATGACAAGCACATCGAAGGGTTGAGGCAATGAAAAGACCTTGCGGATGATTAACTCCGCATTTTCACGCTCATTGTAGGTCGGTATCAGGACAAGCCCGTCATTCATTGCCGTAAAGGTAGAAGTTTGTTTGGTGTGCCGCTGCAGGGAAACACGGCAGCCGGATGCAAACTTCGGGTGGTAGCTACAGATGCAAAACCATAGCCTCAGGTTGCCTGCACGCCAGATTGTGCCCTCTAGCTAACATACCAAGCCTAGGCATAAGTTCTGCTTAGGCTTGGTGGCAGGCAGAAGCCAACTGAGCCTGAAGCCTAACCCGCCGCCAGCGTAGTGGCCAGGTTGCGGGCATGGCGGACGCAGTCAGGGACGCCCACCCCGGCCCGCCAGTTGGCCGTCACGTGCAGGCCTTGCTGGGCCAGGGCATCGGCGGCAGCATGGGCCGGTACAATGCGGGCATCGAACTGCGGAATGGCCCGTTCCCAGTAGTAGCGGTACTGCCACACGGGCTCCGCGCCGGCTGCTACCCCGTACAAGCGGCTTAACTCGTGATGAACGGCCGCTTTTTGCTCGGCTTCCGGTTGGCGGGCCTGAGCTTCGTACTGACTACCCCCCACAAAGGTGGTAAACAGTACCTGCCCGCTAGGCACACGGTTCGGAAAAATAGAGCTGGTCCAGATGCTGCCGGCCGCGTAGGGCTGCTCCGCTTTCGGGTGCAGGGCCCCAAACCCATCCAGCGGATGCTGCACGTCGGCCCGCTGATAGGCAGTGTATACGGCGGCCATAGGGGGGTAATACACCTGCGCCAGAGCCGCCGCTTCCGCCGGAAACTGGTCTTGCAGCAGTGGGGCGGCCGCGTACGTTGGCAGAGTCAGGACTACCTGGTGGTACAGGCGCGGGGCAGGACCGGCAGTAGTTTCCAACTCCCAGAGCCCATCATCCGGACGACGGCGCAGGATGGTAGCGGCCTGACCAAAATGAGCGCGGCGAAGCTTCCGGGCCAGGGTATCCGTTAGGGTCTGCAGGCCCTCGCGCAGCGTAAAGATGCGCCGGCGCCCTCCCGCTGCACTCTTGCTCTTCATCAGCCCGCGCACTACGGAGCCGTGCTGCTGCTCCAGGGCCGCCAGTTGCGGAAAGGTTTTGTGCAGCAGCAGCTGTTCAGGGTCGCCGGCGTAAATGCCGGAAATAAACGGGTTCAGAGCATACTCTACCACCTCAGCGCCAAAACGACGCCGGAAGAAATGAGCCAGGGTTTCTTGCGGATCGGGTGGTAGGGCGGGGCGGGTAAGCTCGCGCAAAAAACTGAAACGCGCCTTCAGGCTGAAAAACGAGCTGGTGAGTAAGCTCGGGGGCGAGGCCGGCAGCTTCTGGTAGCGGCCCTGGCGCAGTACATAGCGGTTTTGGCTCACGGCGGCTGCGTCCTGAATCTGAGACGTCAGGCCGAGGCCCTCAAGCAGGTCGCGCAGCTCATCCGAAAGCTGCAGGGAGTTGGGGCCGGTTTCAATCAGGTAGGGGCCGTGTTGCTCTGAGCGGATGGTACCACCGGGGTGCGGTGCGGCGTCAAACAAATCGTAGTCGAGGCCGGCGCGCTGCAGGTACCAGGCCAGCGTAAGGCCCGATATGCCGCCGCCCAGAATTGCAATGGGCATGAGAAGGGAATGAGGTGATGGGGAGGTAAAGATACTAAGTAGGGGTAGGGCCTTACCTTTGCCGGGCTGAGGTTATTTCAGGCAACTCATTTTACCTCTCCCGTGTGACCAAAAACCTCATAGCCTCATCTGCTCGTTACCCCATCACCACACACATGAACAAAGCTGTATTTCTGGACCGCGACGGGGTGTTAAATGAAGAAATTGGGCACTACGTGTGGGAGCTGGAAAAATTTGTGGTGTTGGAGGATGTGCCCGAAAGCTTGGCCCGGCTAAAGCAGGCAGGGTACCACCTCATCGTGGTAACCAACCAGGCCGGTATTGCCAAAGGATTGTATTCGGAAGCAGAGGTGCAGGCCTGCCACCAGAAGCTGCAGCAGGCCACGGGCAATCTGCTGGATGCCCTGTACTTCGCTCCGGCTCACCCCAGCGTGTCGGAGTCGTTGCTGCGGAAGCCCGATTCGCTGATGCTGGAAAAGGCCATAGCCCGCTTTCACCTCGACCCGGCCCAGTGCTGGATGGTGGGCGACCGGCTGCGCGATATGCACGCCGGCCAGAAAGCCGGCGTGCGGGGTATTCTGGTGGGTACTGCGGAACCCGCCGAGTACCAGCCCCGCGTAGCTAACCTGCGCGCGGCCACCGATATTATTCTGGCAGTAACTCCTGAAAGGCATTTCGTTTAACGCGCGAAGCAGCCGGGGCCGCTTTCATAGGTAGAAAGCGGCCCCGGCTGCTTCGGACCGAAAATAGCCTGGGTGGGTTACTGTCGCTCAGTGGGGGTAGCCGTGCTAGCCATAGCCGGAGTGGCTACCTGCGTGGCGGGTTTAGCGGCCGAGTACGCCGGACACTGCGTGCGACAAGAAGTAGTACCTACCAACGCTACAATGCTTAACAGCAGTAGTTTCTTCATGGTAAAATTCAATTTAAATGGTGTCGAAAGCCCCATCAACTAGTTCAACCGCAGTGCTTTCTGTGTGGTAACGATAAGGTAACGCCGAAATTGTCCGGTTCGTTCTAAATAATAAATTAGGGAATTAATGCAAAAAGCTCCTTTCCGTACTGGAAAGGAGCTTTTGTGGGGTAAGTAAGAAACTTCGATAGCCGAAAGCTTACTGACGCTCAGTAGAAGTGCTGTGCTGAGCCGTGATAGTAGAAGAAATACGGGAGGCGTCTTTCGTGCTGCTATACGCCGGGCACTGGGATTTTTTGTTGCAGGAGCTCAGCCCGAGCCCAGCTACGCAAGCGAAAAGTAGTACTTTTTTCATGAGAATAATTGAAATGTGCTAAGGGCGTGCCCGGATGTACGTGTCGGGTGGTAAAGGTAACCGAACCAGCAACGGCTTGCAACTCAAGGTATGCTCACTTCGACCAGTAGCCTGTTGGGGCCGGTAAAAAATGGGAGTCTTCCCGGCGGAAGACTCCCATTCGTGTTACGACTGATAGCCTAGAATGCGCATCATCGAGTCGGCGGTTTGCTCCTCGGCAAATACCCGGTCGGTAAGGGTGCCGTCCTCGGCCCGGTCCAGAATCACCATTTTCGGGGCCGGAATCAGGCAGTGCTTTACGCCGCCGTAGCCGGAGAGACTTTCCTGGTAGGCGCCGGTGTGGAAGAAGCCCACGTACAGCGGCTCCGTATCGGTAGCGGGCTTGCGCTCCGGCAGGAACACCTGGTAAATGTGCTTCTCGGCGTTGTAGTAGTCCTGGGAGTCGCAGGTGAGGCCGCCCAGTTGAATTTTCTTGTACGAGCGGTTCCAGCCGTTGAGCGCCAGCATGATAAAGCGCTGGTTCAGAGCCCAGGTATCGGGCAGGTTCGTAATGAACGAGCCGTCAATCATGTACCACAGCTCCTTGTCGTTCTGCAGCTTCTCGTCCAGAATGCTGTAAATCGTAGCGCCCGACTCGCCCACCGTGAAGATGCCGAACTCGGTGAAGATGTCTGGCTCGGGCACGTTCTCCTCTTCGCAGATGCGCTTGATGGTACGCAGCACTTCGGCAATCATGTAGGGGTAGTCGTACTCCTTCTGAATGCTGGTCTGGATGGGTAGGCCGCCCCCAATATCAATGGTGGTGAGGGTAGGGCACACCTTACGCAGCTCGCAGTACTTGTGCACGAAGCGGCTCAGCTCCGACCAGTAGTAGGAGGTGTCCTTGATACCCGTGTTGATGAAGTAGTGCAGCATGGTCAGCTCAAAGCGCGGATCGTCCTTGATCTTCTGCTGATAGAGCGGCACGGCATCGGCGTAGCGGATACCCAGGCGGGAGGTGTAGAACTGGAAGCGGGGCTCCTCGTCGGAGGCTAGGCGCATGCCCACGTTGCACTTCTCGCGCACGTTGTCGTGGTAGTAGTCTACCTCGTTGGGCGAGTCGAGAATGGGCATGCAGTTCACGAAGCCGTCGTTGATGAGGCGCGTGATTTCGCGCTTATATTCCTCCGTCTTGAAGCCGTTGCAGATGATGTAGGTGTCCTTGTTGACCTTGCCTTTGGCGTGCATGGCCCGGATAATATTGGTATCGAACCAGCTGGAGGTTTCGATGTGCACCCCGTTTTTCAGGGCTTCCTCCACCACAAAGCTGAAGTGCGAAGCCTTGGTGCAGTAGGCGTAGGAATATTTTCCTTGGTAGCCCGTTTGCTCGATGCCCAGGCGGAACCACTCTTTGGCCCGTTGAATCTGGCTGGAAATTTTGGGCAGGTAGGCGATACGCAACGGCGTGCCGTGCTTTTCTACCAACGCCATCAAATCAATATCATGGAAGCGCAACTCGTTGTCTTCGACGTGAAATTCGTCGGTCGGGAAGTCGAACGTCTGCGAAATCAGGGAGTGGTAGGTATCCATTAAAGGAGTGTGGGGGCTGTTTTTCTGGTTGGATAAAGAAAAAGCGCCGGGCCGAAGCATGCTTCTCCCTGACGCCAAGGGTACTACCCAATGATACAAAGCCAGCGGTATGGCTATGCCGCCATTGGGTTCAGTAAGTAGCCGTGAGATGAAGCACGACCGTTCTTTTTCTTAGCAAAAGCTTTTCCGAACTTAGGACCCGCAAAGATACCCCCTCGCGGGGGTTTTGGTTGTGCTTTGTTCGTTGGTTGCGCCGGAAGGCCCGCGCGCGTCAAGCCTAACCCGGTCTCACCCCTGGTAATCGGCAAGCATTAAAACCACCCTAACCTCTTTTCTGCCCATGTAATATGCGACGAATTAAGCTTCTGGAAGTCCGCTCCGAATTAGGGGCCGGAACCCGTGGCGCCAGCCTGGGCGTGGATGCCCTCCGTGTAGCCTGCCTCAACAAAGGCTCCGACTACTTCCGCCGGTTCAACTCAGTCAGCGTGCCTGACCTGAACCAAGTGCTCTTCGACCGGAATCATTTTCCGAAGGCCAAGCACATCGATTCCATTTATACGGTGCAAAAAGGCATTGCCGGCGCCGTAGAACAAACGCTGCGCTTCGGCGAGTTCCCGTTGGTACTGGCCGGCGACCACAGCAACGCCTCGGCCACCATTGCCGGCATTAAGGCCACCTACCCCTACAAAACCCTGGGCGTGGTGTGGGTAGATGCCCACGCCGATATTCACTCGCCCTACACTACCCCCTCGGGTAACATGCACGGCATGCCGCTAGCCATCAGCCTCGGCGATGATAACCGCGAGTGCCAGCGCAACCACGTAGAGCCCGAAACCGAGTTTTTCTGGCAGAAGCTAAAGAACCTGGGCGAGCCCGGCCCCAAAGTAACCGGCGACCACCTAGTGTACGTGGTGGTGCGCGACACAGAGCACGAGGAAGATGCCATCATCGACCGCCTGGGCATCAAAAACTACAAGCTGGATGAGGTGAAGGCGAAAGGCACCCGCCAAGTGGCCCGCGAGATTTACGAGCGGCTGCGCTTCTGCGACATGGTGTACATTTCCTTCGACGTAGACTCGTTGGACTCGCGCTTCAGCAAGGGCACCGGCACGCCCGTAGAGGAGGGCCTAAACGTGGAAGAAGCTATCAGCTTGTGCCGCGCCTTGCTGGATAATGAGCGGGTAGTGTGCTTCGAGATGGTAGAAATCAACCCCACGCTCGACAACATGAATACCATGGCCACCAACGCTTTCGATATTCTGGAAGCCGCCACCGACGCCATCCAGAACCGCCTGCGGATGGAGGAAGTTGTAAGCCGATAATTTATTTCAATGAAAACAGAAAGCGCCCCGTTTGCTACCATGCAAACGGGGCGCTTTCTGTTTTTAACGGCAATGAAGTTGCTACCTCTTGCCTTGGCGGTAAGGCACCCCAAACAGCCAGGAGGTGAGCAGGGGCACGGCAAATACGGCCACCGTGAGAATCGTCAGGCCGACATCGGCGGTTTCGCTGGCGAGGAAGTGGCTGAAGGGATGCTGGGGCTGGTAGTGCTCGAACAAAGACAGCAAAAGCTTCAGGCCCAGAATGCCGATAACCACGAAGGCAGCGGTTTCCAGGAACGGATACTTGCCCATGAGCAGCACAAACGCCTGGGCCACCAGCCGCATGGCCAGAATGCCAATAAACACGCCCCCGCAAATCAGAATGAGGTTGTCGGTAAAGGCCACCACGGCAAACACGTTGTCGATGGAAAACGCCAGGTCCATGAGCTCAATCAGGGCCACGGTGGCCCAGAAGGGACCAATCAGGCCCAGGGTGTGGCGGTAAAACCAGCTTTTTTCCTTGTCCACATCTTCTTCCTCCGCGCGGTTCTTGCTGGCAAACTGGCTGTACGCCAGATACAGCAGGTAGAGGCCGCCCAGGGGCTTCAGGTACCAGAACTGAATCAGGTAGGAAGCGAACAGCAGGCAGAGCCCCCGGAACACGTAGGCCCCGATAATGCCGTAGCGCAGGGCCTTGTGGCGCTGCTCCTTCGGCAAGTCGGAAACCATGGTAGCCAGCACGGCCGCGTTGTCCACGGAAAGTAGGCTTTCAATGATGACCAAGTTGCCCACAATGGCCAGCGCGGCCAGGGGGTTGTCGAGAATTTGCTGGAGATGAACGTTCATGCGTAGGGCGCAAGATACAGGTTGCGGCATATACCCGCAGCCTGCAGCTTTGGTTGGGTTGGGCAGCAAAGTAGGGGTAGGACTAGGGGCAATAATACCAAGGCCAGCCTTGCCCCTTGTATACTTCGCGACAGCTATGTTTTTTTTCAGGAGGCTTCCAGCCCGGCTTTCTACCTTTGCAGTAGCGGCAGCCCGGAGCGGGGCCGCGTCAACTTCTTATGAGGCCGATTCTTTGGATACGAAATCAACGACGACTCTAGCGTAAGCCGGGGCTGGGTCAGGGGCCATTCGCTGGGTAAAGGCGGGTAGGCGCCAAGGCTGGGTCTGTGGTTTACGCTGCATCCGTGGTTCGTCTCCAATTATTCATCTTCCAGAAGCCCGGTACCCGGCTTCTGTTAAAGCGTTTCGCTTTCTGTGTTACTACTCGAACAAACCCTCAAGGCAGCTCTCGGGGCTGCCATCAAAAATGTATTCGACGTCGAGGTAGCGTCGCCCCAACTCACGTTGCAGCCTACGCGCAAGGAGTTTGCCGGCTCGTTTACCCTTGTCACGTTCCCCTTCACCAAGCAACTTGGCAAAGGCCCCGAGCAAATCGGGCAGGGCATCGGCGAGTGGCTGGTAGCCAACGAGCCTCTGGTAACCGGCTACAACGTGGTAAAAGGCTTTCTGAACCTGGAAATTGCCGACACTGCGTGGCTGGAGGTATTTGAGCAGCTGCGCCAGCAGCCTGCCGATGCGCCCGTGGAAACCGGCGGCCCCCAGAACGTAGTGGTCGAGTACTCTTCGCCCAACACCAACAAGCCCCTGCACCTGGGCCACCTGCGCAACAACTTCCTGGGCTACTCAGTGGCCGAGATTCTGAAAGCTACCGGCGCCACGGTAAACAAGGTGAACCTCGTCAACGACCGGGGCATTCACATCTGTAAGTCGATGCTGGCCTACCAGCAGTACGGCAACGGCGAAACCCCGCAGAGCGCCGGCATCAAAGGCGACCATCTGGCGGGCAAATACTACGTGCTGTTCGAGAAGCACTACCGCGAGCAGGTAAAGCAGCTGGAGGCCGAAGGCGTATTGCCCGACATTGCCAAACGCCAGGCGCCCATGATGCTGCAGGCCCAGGACATGTTGCGCGCCTGGGAAGCCGGCGACGAGGAGGTAGTCAGCCTCTGGGAGCAGATGAACGGCTGGGTGTACGAGGGCTTCAACGAAACCTACCAGACCATCGGCGTCGATTTCGACAAGTATTATTACGAGTCGGGTACCTACTTGCTGGGCAAGGAGCGGGTAGAGGAAGGCCTGCAGAAAGGGGTATTTTTCCGCAAGGATGATGGCTCGGTGTGGGTAGACCTGCAGGCCGAGGGCCTCGACGAGAAGCTCCTGCTCCGCTCCGATGGTACCTCCGTGTACATTACCCAGGACCTGGGCACGGCCGAGCTGAAGTTTCAGGATTTCGAGTACGACCTCTCGGTGTATGTTATTGCCGACGAGCAGAACTACCACATGCAGGTGCTACGCGCCGTGCTGCAGAAGCTGGGCAAGCCCTATGCCGAGGCCATTTACCACCTCAGCTACGGGATGGTAGACCTACCCTCCGGCAAAATGAAAAGCCGCGAAGGCACCGTAGTGGACGCCGACGAGCTGGTGCGTGAGGTGGTAGAGGCTGCCAAAGCCGCTACCCTCGAAAAAGGCAAAACCGAAGGCTTGGGTGAACAGGAGGCCGAACAGCTCTACCACATGCTGGGCCTGGGCGCCCTCAAGTACTACCTGCTGAAAGTGGACCCCAAGAAGCGGATGCTTTTCAACCCCGAAGAATCCGTAAGCCTAGAAGGTCACACCGGCCCCTTCATTCAGTACTCGCACGCCCGCATCAGCAGCATCCTGCGCAAAGCCGCCGAGCAAGGAGTAGCCGCCGATGCCAGCTTAACCAACCTCACGGAAATCCACGCCACCGAGCGGGAGATGATTCAGGAGCTAGGCCGCTACCCCGCCGTAGTGGCCGAAGCCGCCCGTACTCAGTCGCCGGCCGTCGTGGCGCAGTACGCTTACGATATTGCTAAAGCCTACAACCGCTTCTACACCGAAGTGCCTATCTTCATTGAGCCCGATGCCGCCAAGAAGGCCTTCCGCGTGGCGTTGTCGGCCCAAACGGCCCAGGCCATCAAAACCAGCATGAACCTACTCGGCATTCAGGTGCCCGAGCGGATGTAGCGTGCAACCTCGACTTCGCGCATCGTGGCTGTGAAACTAACAGCACGGCTGCGAGTCGTTCAGTGATGCGCGAAGCTGAGGCTTCGTGCTACAGCAGCACCACCAACCGCTGGCGGTGCTGCTGTTTTTCTTTTGTCATCAATCTAGGCAAGGAGCGTTGGCTGCCTTGTGAAAAGCCTATGAAAAGCGTAGCCGTGTATTGCGGTGCCAGCAGCGGCACCAATCAATTGTTTACCCAACAAGCGCAGGCCATGGGCAAAGCTTTAGCTGAGCGCGGCATCACGCTGGTGTACGGCGGAGGCCGGGTGGGCCTGATGGGCACCGTAGCCGACAGTGCATTGGCGCATGGGGGCAAGGTTATTGGGGTGATTCCCGATTTTCTGGTGGCTAAGGAGGTAGAGCATCAAGGCGTCACGGAGCTGCACGTGGTCAAAACCATGCATGAGCGGAAGCTGATGATGGCCGACCTAGCCGAAGGCTTCGTGGCGATGCCCGGCGGCTACGGCACGCTGGAAGAGCTGTTTGAAGTGCTGACCTGGGGCCAACTGGGCCTGCACCGTAAGCCCATTGGCGTGCTCAACGTGGCCGGCTACTACGACCACCTGCTTCGCGCCCTCGACCACATGGCCGACGAAGGCCTGCTGCGCCGCGAAAACCGTAACCAGCTCCTGAGCAACCCCGACCCCAACGCCATCCTCGACGAAATGCTGGCCTACCAACCCCTCAACCTGGAGAAGTGGCTTACCCCGCGCACTACCTAGCAAGCAGGCCCCAAGGCAAAGCACTCTTAAAAGCTACAAAGCTACCCGTCTAGAAACCGCAACGCCCGTTCGACTTCGGAAGTCGAACGGGCGTTGCGGTTTCTAGACGAGTTACTCAGGCATGCGGTACACTACGGCATTGCAATTCATGCCGGCTCCAACGGAGGCAAAAACGATGGTTGTGTTCGGTGCTATTGTATTGCCATTCAGCTTTTGCTTTACCAGCAAGTCGAACAGGGTAGGGAGGGTAGCCACCGAGGAGTTGCCCAGCCAGGAAATGGTCATGGGCATGACGTGCTCCGGAATTTCCGCCTGCCCGTAGAGGCTATAAAGGCGCTTCAGAATAGCATCGTCCATTTTGCCATTGGCCTGGTGCAGCAGCAGCTTATGCATATCGGCCAGGGGTAGGCCGGCCTTGTCGAGACAGTCCTTAATAGCCTGCGGGACGGTTTTCAGGGCGTACTCGTAGAGCTTGCGGCCTTCCATTTTCAGGAATAGCTCCTGGCCCTCATAGGCGGGGTTATAAGAAGCGCCCATCCGCAGCAAATGGGCCGCCTGCACGGTATCGGAACGGGTGCTGTGGCACAAAATCCCAATGGGTTCCTCGCTCTCGCGGGCTTCCAGGAGTACGGCCCCCGCGCCGTCGGCGTAGAGCATACTGTCCCGGTCATGGGGGTCGCACACGCGCGAGAGAACCTCGGCCCCAATCACCAGCACGCGGCGCGCATCACCCGAGCGCAAGTAATAGTCGGCCTGAATCAGGGCCTGCAACCAGCCCGGACAGCCAAACGGAAGGTCGTAGGCAATGGTATTCGGGTTTTCAATGCCCAGCTTATGCTTTACCCGAGCCGCTAGGCTGGGTACAAATTCTGAGCGTTTGTTGGTCGCACTTACATCGCCGAAATTGTGCGCTACCAGAATATAATCCAACTGCTCCGGGTCGGCCCCGCAGGAGGTAAGCGCATCCTGCGCGGCCAGGTAGGCAATATCCGAGGTTACTTGGTCGTCGGTGACGTAGCGACGCTCCTGGATGTCTGTAATCTGGGCAAATCGCTCTACAATCTCCGCTCCAGGCTTGGTAAGCAGAGTGCCCGTGGCATCGTAGAAAGCTGCAGTGGTGAATTCCTCGTTCTTAACCACCCGGGAGGGCAAGTAGCTGCCGGTACCAGTAATAACCGAATAGCCCGTCTTACGCATAAGCTGGAAAGCCGCGGAATGAAGACGCGTCAGTTATCAAATGTACAGATTTTTGGCATTGCTGGATTTTCGTGCGCTACAAACCTCCGCCGTAGCTGTACCTTTCTTGCCAACCCGGCTGGCCCGAACATTGCGTATATCAGTCGGTTCTTCTCTGACTTCTTCTTACCACCCCTGCCATGAAAGTTTTTCTTTTGCTGGGCGCGTTGGCTGCTACCGGCTTCGCTACCCTTCCATCCCATTCAACCCCTGCGGCCATGACCCCCGAAACTACCGCCCCCGCCCCGGGCACCGTCTACGACTTCACCGTGAAGAGCATTGACGGGAAAGACGTGAAGCTTAGCCAGTACAAAGGCAAAAAGCTGCTCATCGTCAATACCGCTTCGGAGTGCGGCTACACCCCGCAGTACAAGGAACTGGAGGAACTCTACAAGAAGCACGGCGATAAAGTGGTGGTGCTGGGCTTTCCGGCCAACAACTTCGGCGGTCAGGAGCCGGGTACTGAAGCCCAGATTGCGACTTTCTGCGAGAAAAATTACGGCGTAACCTTCCCCTTGTTCAGCAAGATTTCGGTGAAGGGAGATGACACGGCTCCGCTTTACAAGTTCCTGGCCGATAAATCGAAGAACGGAGCCATCGGCGACGCGCCCACCTGGAACTTCTGCAAGTACTTGGTAGACGAAACCGGCCACGTGGTGGCGTTCTACCCCTCCAAGGTAAAGCCGATGAGCGACGAGCTAGTAGCCGCCATTCTAAAGTAAGGTAGCTGCTACGCTACCCCCCTTATAGGGAATGAGCGTGTCCGGCCTGCTCTGTTGTGCTTTGGGTAGCACGGCAGAGCAGGCTGCTCTTTTTGAGGCGGAAGTGGTTTCCCTACCTTCGCGCCTGTAATCAATCCTTGCCTGCATGGTACGCACTGTTATTTTCGACATGGACGGCGTTATCGTCGATACCGAGCCTGTACACCGCTATGCCTACTACCGCCATTTCGAGGAGCTGGGCCTTGAGGTGACGGACGAGGAGTACGCCACGTTTACTGGCCGCTCGACCAAAAATGTGTACCAATACCTGAAGGACAAGCACGGGCTGGCCCAGCCCGTGGAGGAATTGGTGATGATGAAGCGGGAATTCTTCAACCGGGCCTTCGACGAGAAGCCTGATCTGGAGCTGCTCGACGGGGTGCGCCCCCTTATTGAAGAGTTGCACCAGCACGGCTTCCAACTGATTCTGGCTTCCTCGGCTTCCAAATCGACGATTGACCGGGTAATGCGGCGGTTTGCGCTGGGGCCCTTTTTCTCTCACCTCGTCAGTGGCGAGGACTTTCCGCGTTCCAAGCCCGACCCCGCAATTTTCGAATACGCGGCTTCCCTGTCGAGGGCGCCCAAAGCTGAGTGCGTGGTAATTGAAGATTCTGCCAACGGGGTGACGGCGGCCAAAGCGGCGGGGCTGTATTGTATCGGCTACAACAGCGAGCATTCTCCGATGCAGGACCTCCACCACGCGGATAGGGTAGTGGGATACTTCCAGGAGCTAACCGCCGAGCAAATTGCCGCTATCAACTAGATACGCGCCCAACCTGAATCCAGAGCGCGGGCTCTCCGCCTAGCGTCTTATTTTCGCATCACCCCTCATGGCACCTTCTTCTTCTGCCGCGCCTGCTACCCCTACCAGCCCCGCTAAAGCCTGGCTTTCCGCATTTCGGCCCCGCACGCTGCCGTTGGCCCTGGCCAGCATTATGGCCGGTGGGTTTCTGGCGGCCAGCCACGGGCAGTTTCGCGGGAGCGTGGTAGGGTTGGCGGCTCTCACCACCATTCTGCTCCAGATCCTGAGCAACCTAGCCAACGACTACGGCGACTCCCAGAACGGCGCCGATAGTGTGCACCGCGAAGGGCCGCAGCGGGCCGTGCAGAGCGGGGCCATCAGTCCGCAGCAGATGAAAAAGGGGATGGGGGTGTTCGGATTGCTTTCCCTGCTGAGCGGCCTGCTGCTGCTGTGGGTGGCCCTGGGCACGGCCGGCGCCTGGATTTTCGTGGCCTTCTTCGTGCTGGGCCTCTCGGCCATCTGGGCCGCCGTGAACTATACGGCCGGCTCCAAACCCTACGGCTACGCCGGCCTCGGCGACTTGTCGGTGTTCATCTTCTTCGGGCTGGTAGGCGTGTGTGGTACGTACTTCCTGCAGGCCTATAGCCAGGTAGAGGTCTGGACCCAGGCCCTGCCGCTGCCGGTGCTGCTGCCCGCCGCCGCGCTGGGCTGCTTTGCTACGGCCGTGCTGAACGTAAATAATATCCGCGACATCCGCTCCGACGAGTTGGCCGGCAAAATCACGATTCCGGTACGGCTGGGGCCAGTGCGCGCCCGCCGCTACCATTGGCTGCTGCTGGTGCTGGGCTTTGGCTGCGCCGTGGTGTACGTGGCCCTGACCTACCACTCGCCTTGGCAGTGGCTGTTCCTGCTCGCGGCCCCGCTCTTAATTCGCAACGCTACCCAGGTATGGCAGCGCCAGGAAAGTATGCAACTCGACCCGCTGCTGAAGCAAATGGCCCTCACCACGCTGGTATTTACGCTATTGTTCGGGGTAGGGCAGATATTGTAAGATGGGTACACTTGCCGGGTATATTCCCTCCCAACCCTAAGAGAAATGAACAATTCTTCTCACTCAAGTACTATAGTGGCAGTGCGTTGTTTTCTCAGCGAAGAAATTGGGGTGAACGAAGCTGAAATAACTGGCAGTGCGAATTTGGTCAACGATCTAGGTGTATGGGGTGGCGACTTTTTTGAGCTGATAGAGAAATTCAGTCAGAAGTTTCAAGTAGACATTACTTCTTTTCGCTGGTATTTCCATAGCGGAGAAGAAGGATTCAACACAGGCGGCATAATTTTTCGCCCGCCCAATGAGCGGGTCGAGCATATTCCAGTAACCTTGGAAATGCTGGCTGAGGCTGCAGAAAAGCAACGATGGATTGTAGAGTATCCACCCCATCGGCTTCCGGCCCACCGTTTTGACATCTGGCTCAACGTGCTACTCGCCTTGGGTGTAGTGTTGGCTTTGTTGTTTAAGTTTTTAGTGATGTAGAATTGCTATGCTACAACTAAAGAAAAGCTGCAGCCTGTATAGATAGCCGCCTTTATACCTATCCAAACAAATGGTGCTCTCCGAAAAAGAAACTACCCGCCTCAGCAAGCTCCTAAGCCTAGTGCTGCGCCACGAGCCAGCCCGGCTGGGCCTGACACTGGACGCCCAGGGCTGGGTGGAGGTCGATACGCTGCTAACTCAGGCCAAGGCACACCAAGTACCGCTTACCCGCGAGAACCTGCTGTATATCGTAGAAACCAACGCCAAGCAGCGTTTCCGACTCAGTGAAGACCAGCAGCGTATCCGGGCAAGTCAGGGGCATTCGGTGGAGGTGGAGCTGGGTTACGCGCCCGTTGTGCCGCCCACAATGTTGTACCACGGCACCGCCACCCGGCACCAGGCTGCCATTCTGCAGAACGGGCTCCAGAAAATGAGCCGCCAGCAAGTGCACCTGAGCGCCGATGTGGCTACCGCCCAGCAGGTAGGTGGCCGCCACGGCAAGCCCGTCGTGCTGGTGGTTGCCGCAGCGCGCATGCATGCCGATGGCTACGCATTTTACCAAGCTGACAATGGCGTGTGGCTGACGGACGAGGTGCCAGCTCATTATCTGCAGTTGCTGGAAGGGTAGGGTTTTAGGCCACCATGACACGGACGCGAAGTATACTACAAGTTAGGGCTAGAACTCTATGACTTCGTTTTCACTTACCGCTGCAGCCAACGTGCTAGCACCTGCCTACTACCTGTTACAAGCTCAAGGCTATCAGGTACGGTATGATGCAAAAATGGACTTGTGGATAGCCGAGAAAGAGGGGGTGCACTTAAGCGCTTACGACTCGATCATGCTCTGCGGCTTAGCCTACATTCACGAGCATAAAGGAGAGAATTAGAGGGTTTCAGATGAAGAAATTGAAGCTTATTTAAAGCTGGAAGAATAGAAAATAAAAAGCCTCCGCTGCAACTGCAACGGAGGCTTTTCTCATCAAGCTTGAAATTACTCGGCGCTAGGCGTAACTGGGGCAGCCGTAGTAGCCTCGGTTGCGCCGCCTTCCGGGCGCGGGCCACGGCCACCACGGTTGCGGCCACCACGCTTGCGCCGCCGCTGTTCAGGCTTCTCACCTTCGGCGCGTGGCTGCGTTGTTGCTGCCTCTCCTTCCGGGCGCGGGGCGCGGGGCTCGCGGGGCGGACGAGATTCGCCTTCCGGACGTGGTGCGCGAGGCTCCCGGCGCGGACGGCTTTCGCTGCCTTCGGGCCGGTCTTCGCGGGCGGGGCGCTGGTAGGGCTGGGCGGGGGCCTGGCCGGCGTCCAGGGCGGCTAGGGCAGCTTGGGCTTTGGCAATGCGGGCCTGCTGGTCAGCATCAGGCTTACCGTCGCCGCGGTTGGGGCGGGAGCCGTTGCGGCCTCCACCGCCGCGCGGGGCGCCGCCTTCGGGGCGGGGGCCACGGTCGCGGCCGGAGCCACCACCGCTACGGCCGCCGCGCTCGGGCCGGCCACCAATTTTACCACGCAGGCCACTGAACCGCTTCGGGTCAAACTCGGGCGCTTCGCCCAGGCCCAACTCCTCGGTGATGTTCTTCTTCTCGATTTCGCGCTCAATCAGCTTCTCAATCTTCACTACGCGGTCCTGGTCTTGGTCCGAAATGAAGGTGATGGCCGTGCCTTTAGTGGCAGCGCGGGCCGTGCGGCCAATGCGGTGCACATAATCTTCGGCGGCGCGCGGAATGTCGTAGTTTACTACGTGGCTCAAGGAGTCAATGTCGATGCCGCGGCTGAGTACGTCGGTAGCTACCAGAATGGGAAACTGCTTGTTTTTGAAGGCGCGCATAATTTCCTCGCGCTCCTCCTGGGTGCGGTCGGAGGAGATGCCGCGGGCCTCGATGCCGAGCTTGTTGATAGCCCGCACAATGCCGCCCACGGCCGCTTTCTGCGAGGTAAACAGCACCATGCTCTGCACATCCTGAGTTTTGATGATGTGCTCCAACAAGTAAATCTTCTGGCGGTCGAAGGCCATGTAGAACTGCTGGTCGATGCCGGCGGCGGGCTTAGACACAGCCAGCCGGATTTCCTCGGGCTGATTGAGAATCTGCTGCGAGAACTCCCGGATTTTGTTGGGCATCGTGGCCGAGAACAGCAGCGTCTGGCGCTCCTTGGGCAGCTGGCGCACGATGTTGAGGATGTCATCGGAAAAGCCCATGTCCATCATCTTGTCGGCCTCGTCCAGCACCAGATATTTCAGCTGCTCAAACTTCACGTAGCCCATCTGCATGTGGGCAATGAGGCGGCCGGGGGTAGCGATGATGATATCGGCGCCGGAGGTGAGGGCGCGCTTCTGCTGCTCCCAGCCTTCGCTTTTGCCGCCGCCGTAAATAGCAATGGAGCTGGCTTCCACAAAGTAGCCGAAGCCGGTTACTTGCTCATCAATCTGGGTGGCCAACTCGCGGGTAGGCACCAGAATGAGGGTGGAGGTATTGCCGTGCTTGGCGTGGGAAATCTTGTCGAGGAGGGGTAGCAGGTAGGCGGCCGTTTTGCCGGTGCCGGTCTGGGCGCAGGCAATCAGGTCCTTGCCTTCAATAATTTTTGGAATGGCCTGCTCCTGAATGGGCGTGGCATTCTGGTAATTCATGGCATCGATGCCCGCCAGGAGGTCATCGTGCAAGTTAAATTCGTGAAACGTCAAGGCGCAGCTTGTTTAGGATGATTGATGGCTGACCTTGCTTTCCGGTCAGCGAACCGCTAGTTGTAATGGGAACAAAGATAGAGGGATTTAGGTGCGCCGCGCCGCCCCAACCTCTACTATGAAAGTACAGGCCCAGTTCGACGTTTTTGCGTACCCTTGCGCCCAAAATCAGCCCTACTTTCCTACCCCCTATGCCCGCCGGAACCCTACTGCTCATCGACGACGAAACCAGCCTGCGCCAACTCCTGGCCCGAGTGCTGGAGCTGGAAGGCTATACCGTGCTGCAAGCGCCCGATGCCCGCCGCGGCCTGGAGATGCTGCGCCTCCACGCCGAGGAAGTGCTGGTAATTTTGTCGGATGTGAAGCTGCCCGATGGCTACGGCCTCGACTTGCTACCCCGCTACAAGCAGGTAGCCCCCCTGGCTGAGGTGGTGTTGATGACCGCCTACGGCACCATCCCCGACGGCGTGCGGGCCATGAAAGAAGGCGCCTTCGATTACCTCACCAAGGGCGACTCCGACGACCAGCTGCTGGTAGTAGTGGAGCGCGCCGCCGAAAAGGCCCGCCTGCAGCAGCGCGTGGCGGATCTGGAGAAGAAGGTAGGCGCTCAGTACAGCTTCGACAGCATGATTGGGCACTCCGCTGCTTTAACCCAGGCCAAGAAACTGGCCCAGCGCGTAGCCCCCACCGACAGCACGGCCCTGCTGGAAGGCCCCACTGGTGCGGGCAAGGAGCTGTTTGCCCAGGCTATTCACCAGGCTAGTCAGCGGCGGAGCAAGCCGTTTGTAGCCGTGAACTGCTCGGCTTTCCCGAAAGATTTGCTGGAATCGGAGCTGTTTGGCTACAAGAAAGGCGCGTTTACGGGGGCGCTGTCTGATAAGAAAGGCTTGCTGGAAGAAGCCAACGGTGGCACCCTGTTTCTGGATGAAATCGGGGAGCTGGAGCTGAACGTGCAGGCCAAGTTCCTTAGGGTGCTGGAAACCCAGCAGTTCACCAAGCTCGGCGACACCAAGCCCACCAGCGTGAACGTGCGCATTGTGGCCGCCACCAACCGCAACCTCAAACAGGAAGCCGCTGAAGGTCACTTCCGCCCCGATCTGTACTACCGCCTTTCGGTGTTCACGGTGCTGGTGCCGGGCCTGAATGAGCGGCGCGAAGACATTGCCCCGCTAGCCGACTACTTCCTGCAGTACTTCGCCGCCCGCCTGCGCAAACGCCTGCGCGGCCTGGAGCCCGAAGTGCTCCAGCAGCTCCAGCGCTACGACTGGCGGGGCAACGTGCGGGAGCTGAAAAACGTGCTGGAGCGCGCCGCCATCCTGGCCGATGGCGACCTGCTCACCGTGGATGACCTGCCCGCCGAATTTCACTACCTGCCTACCCCCCTCACTACCGACGAAGCCTCCGACCGTACCCTGCGCACCCTGGAGAAGCGCCAGATCCGGCAGGTGCTGCAGGAAACCGGCGGCAACAAAATGGAAGCGGCCCGCCAGCTTGGCATCGGCACCAAAACCCTCTACCGCAAGATTCAGGAGTACGGGTTGTAACTGAGAGGGAGTGAGGTCACGAATAAGCTACTATATAGTTGGAAGTGTATACTATAGCATTTAAAATTTTCGTTACTTGAGAAGGCCGGCTTCTGAGGGTAGAAAGCTGGGAAGTATCTGTGTATTATCTACTTCCTCATCTCTATGAAAAAGCATTTACTGGGTTTATTGCTTGTTGCCCCCTGGCTGGCTAATGCGCAAACAGCCGCTCCCTTCACCATCAAAGGCACCCTCGGCAAGCTCAATGCCCCAGCCAAGGTGTACCTAATGCGCGGTAACGTGGTGGCAGATTCAGCGACGTTAAAAAACGGGGCGTTTGAATTAAAAGGGACCAGCAATGCGCCCGTAGCAGCCGACTTAATATTCCGAACCAAGGGGCAGCTAGGTAGCTTGTCTGGGCGGGTGCTGGACCGCACGCGCCTCTATCTGGAGCCGGGAACCATAGTCATCACCAGCCCCGACTCGCTGGCCCACGCCACTATTCAGGGCGGCCCTGTAAACACGGATAACGTACGGCTGAATGCGGCCATAAAGCCAGTTATTGCCAACGTGCAGGCTTTCGGGGCGGAAATGCAAAAAGCTACGGAACAGCAGCGGCAGGACCCAGCTTTCCACGAGCGGAACAAGGCCCGGTTTGACGCGTTCAACAAGCAGATTGCGGCTGTCATCTACGATTTTATCAAAGCCAACCCGAGCTCGTGGGTGAGCCTAGATGCCCTGATGGGGCTCCAGATGCTAGATCTGCCGCAGTACAACGTGGTGGCTCCGCTGTACAATGCCTTTAGCCCGGCCCTCAAGAACAGCCCCCAGGGCCGGGAGTATGGTGAGATGGTCCAAAGGCTGAAAGTTGTGGCGATTGGAGCGCAGGCCCCTGATTTCTCCCAGCAAACGCCCGATGGCAAAACCATATCGTTGCGCGATTACCGCGGCAAGTACGTGCTGGTTGATTTTTGGGCTTCCTGGTGCGGCCCCTGCCGCGAGGAAAACCCCACGGTTGCCAAGGTCTACAGCGAATACAAAGGCCGCAACTTCGAGGTGTTGGGCGTGTCGCTGGATAACGAAGAGCAGCGCGACAAATGGGTAAAAGCTATTCAGGACGACAAGCTGAGCTGGCCGCAAGTGTCGGACCTGAAGGGCATGGATAATGCGGCTGCCCTCAGTTATTACGTGCATGCCATTCCCCAAAACTTTCTCATTGACCCCACCGGCAAAATTGTGGCCGCCAACCTCAAAGGCGCTGATTTGAAAGCTACCCTGGCGAAGTATATCAAGTAAGTCGAAGCTGAGGCAGGATACTATTCCTGAATTACCAGCAACCTCACAAACCGGGTTATTCTGACCGACGCACCGGGTCAGAATGACTCGGTTTTTTTGTGCGTGCTTGCGCCAAGGCTGAGTTGGTTGAAAATAATTTATCTGATAATCAAGGGGATATAAGATGAAAAGGAGGGGAGTAGCAGAACTGGGCCCGGGTTGGTAATGAGCTGCCCGAGCCACTCGTCGATTCAGCAAACGGGCTGAACCGAGGCCGGCCCTGGGCAGACTGACACCCCGCCCAGGGCCACACCCCGGCGCCGCGGGCTCCTTCACGGACCAGTTCCACTTCTTTTCATCTCGTCAGATGACTTCTTCCACTGAAACCGCCTCGCTGCTGCTGGAAAGCTTCCCGGAGTTAGGCGCTGAGCTGCAGGTTCCTGCTACTCGCCAAAGTATTTACCGGCAACTGAGCTGCTTTGCCACCTTCACCCGCGAAGCCGCCGAGGGTGGGCATCTGGCCCTGCTTAAGCGCTGCTTTGAAGTAGCCGACCGCCTGCTGCGCCAGGGCGACGCCTACCTGGTTCGGGCCATCGAGAATGTATACCTGTACTGCCTGCACCTGGATGGCAGCACCTACGGCAACCAGCTGGCCCGCCAGCTAATGCCCGCCCGTCTGTACCAAATCTACCAGTATCCGCACACCAACATGCTGCCCTAAGCGCGGCTGGCGGCTTCACGCTCATCCCCTTCGCCATGATTTTTCTGCTCACTGCCGCGGGCCTCGCCGGGTTCGGACTCTTCTACAAGTCGGTCGATTTTTTTGACCACATCTAACGCTGCCTCCTGCCATGATGGTCGCCCTTTTTTTCCTCTCCCTCGCCACGTTCTGCTACCTCTGCTACGTGCTGCTGCGCCCAGAGAAATTCTAATTCAGTTACCGGTTGCGAGTTGCCAGTTGCCAGACAAGGCACGGACTGAAACTCGCAACCGGCAACTCGCAACTCAACTAAGATGATCAACGAACTACTCGGCATCGGCGCCATTTACTTCCTGACGCTGGTGCTGGCCCTGCCGCTGGGCCACTACCTGGCCCGGGTGTTTAAGGGCGAGAAGAACCTGATGGACTTCCTACGGCCCGTAGAAAACGGCATCTTCCGCCTCTCTGGCATTGATGCCCGCCGCGAAATGAGCTGGCAGCAGCACTTGGTGGCCTTGCTTACTATTAACCTTGTGTGGTTTCTGCTGGCTATGCTGGTGTTGTCTACCCAAGGCAGCCTACCCCTCAACCCCGACCAGAACCCCAGTATGGCCCCGGACTTGGCGTTTAACACGGCCATTTCCTTTCTGGTAAACTGCAACCTGCAGCACTACAGCGGCGAGTCGGGACTAAGCTACCTCTCGCAGATTGTGGTAATTACTTTCCTGCAGTTTGTGAGTGCGGCTACCGGCATTGCCGCGGCCGTGGTGGTGTTCAACGCTCTGCAAACCCGCGCCACCGATAAGCTGGGCAACTTTTATAACTACTTCGTCAAGAGCCTCACGCGCCTGCTGCTGCCGGGTTCCTTGGTGGTGGCCTTACTGCTGGCCTTCAACGGCACCCCCATGACCTTGCAAGGCAAGCAGGAGCTAGTAACCCTGCAGGGCGATTCCGTGGCCGTGTCGCGCGGGCCGGTGGCGGCTATGGTGGCTATTAAGGAGCTGGGTACCAACGGGGGCGGTTTCTACGGGGCCAACTCAGCTCACCCCCTCGAAAACCCCAACTACCTCACCAACGCCGTCGAAAATATAGCGCTGGTTATCATCCCCATGGCTATGGTGTTTGCCCTGGGCTTTTACCTGAACCGCCGCAAGCTGGCCCTGATGATTTTTGGGGTGATGACCGTAGGTTTTGTGGTGCTGCTGGCCCCCACGGTGTACTATGAGCTGCAGGGTAACCCGGCTATCAGCCACCTAGGCGTAAACCAGGGGCTGGGCGCGCTGGAAGGTAAGGAAATGCGGTTTGGGGCGGCAGCTTCTGCCTACTGGAGCATCACCAACACCGTTATCAGCTGCGGCTCGGTAAACTCCATGCACGATTCGTTTATGCCGCTTTCCGGGCTAACCCAGATGCTGGGCATGATGACCAACGCCTTTTACGGGGGCTGCGGGGTAGGGCTGCTCAACTTCTTTGCCTACCTGATTATTGCCGTGTTCATTGCCGGCCTGATGGTAGGCCGCACGCCCGAGCTGCTGGGCAAGAAGATTGAGGCCCGCGAGATGAAAATTGCCATCATCGTGACCCTGCTGCACCCGCTGCTGATTCTGGCGGGTACTGCCCTCACGGCTCACCTCTACGCCGGCAACCCCACGGAATATGCCGGCTGGCTGGCCAACCCCGGCTACCACGGCTTCTCCGAGATGCTGTATGAGTTCACCTCCGCCTCGGCCAATAACGGTTCTGGGTTCGAAGGCCTCGGCGACAATACGCCCTGGTGGAACATCAGCACGGGGGTAGTACTGCTGTTGTCCCGCTTCCTACCCATCATCGGTCCAGTGGCTATTGCCGGCTTGCTGGCCCGCAAAAAGTACGTGCCCGAAAGCGCCGGCACCCTGCCCGCCGACACGGCCACCTTTGGCGTGATGGTTATGGCCGTCATCGTCATCATTGCCGCGCTGGCCTTCTTCCCCGCCCTGGCCCTGGGCCCCATTGCCGAGCATTTCTCCCTGTATTAGTATGGAGTAGGGAGTATTGAGTAGTGAGTTAGCTCCCGGCTGATCCTCTTCTGCTCCCACTTTTTCCTTTGTCTCAATACTCAATACTGAGTACTCATGTCTAAAGACTCTCAATCCTTGTTTCAACCCGCGCTGGTGCAGGAGGCTATCAAGCAAGCCTTCGTGAAGCTCGACCCGCGCGTGATGTTCCGCAACCCGGTGATGTTCACCGTGGAAATCGGAACGGTGGTAATGCTGCTCGTGACGCTGGGGCTGCTCGTGAAACCCGATGCGGCTCAGGGCTCTTTTGCCTACAACTTCACCGTGTTTGTGGTGCTGTTTCTGACCTTGCTGTTCGCCAACTTTGCCGAGGCCATTGCCGAGGCCCGCGGCAAGGCCCAGGCCGAAAGTTTGCGCAAAACCCGGGAAGAAACCCCGGCCCGCGTGCTGGAACCCCACGGTACCATCGTCAGCATCAGCTCGTCGCAGCTCCAGAAAGGCCAGGTATTTCTGGTGGAGGCCGGCGAAATCATTCCTACCGACGGGGAGATTATCGAGGGCTTGGCTACCATCGATGAGTCGGCCATTACGGGCGAATCGGCCCCGGTGATTCGGGAGGCTGGCGGCGACAAGTCGTCGGTGACGGGCGGCACCAAGGTGTTGTCGGACCGCATCAAGGTAGTGGTGACGACGGCGCCCGGCGAGTCGTTTCTGGATAAGATGATTGCCCTGGTAGAAGGCGCGTCGCGGCAGAAAACCCCCAATGAAATTGCCCTGACTATTCTACTGGCAGGCTTTACGCTGGTGTTCATCATTGTGTGCGTGACCTTGCAGCCCTTCGCCGCCTACGCCAACACGCCCATTGCCATTGCCTCCTTTATTGCCCTGTTCGTGTGCCTGATTCCGACCACCATCGGGGGGCTGCTCTCAGCCATCGGCATTGCGGGCATGGACCGCGCCCTGCGGGCCAACGTCATCACCAAAAGCGGCAAAGCCGTGGAAACGGCCGGCGACATCGACGTGCTGCTCTTGGATAAAACCGGCACCATTACCATCGGCAACCGCAAAGCCACCCACTTCTGGCCCGCGCCGGGGGTAGGGGAGCAGCAGTTCATTGAGCTGGCAACCTTATCGTCGCTCACCGACGAAACCCCCGAAGGCAAGAGCATTGTGGAGCTGGCCCGCGAAAAGCAGGTGAGCCCAGAGCAACTGCAAACTCGCCTGCAGGGTGCCGAGCTAATCAAGTTCACAGCCGAAACCCGCAGCTCCGGCGTGACGCTGGCCGATGGACAACGCATCCGCAAGGGCGCTTCCGACGCCATCCGCCAACTCGCCGTCAAAGCCAACCAGCCCTTCCCCCAGGAAACCACCCAGCGCGTAGAAGCCATTGCCAGCAACGGCGGCACGCCCCTGGTAGTAAGTGAAAATGACCGGGTGCTGGGGGTAGTGGAGCTGCAGGACATCATCAAGCCCGGCATTCAAGAACGGTTTGAGCGCCTGCGCAAAATGGGCATCAAAACCGTGATGGTAACCGGCGACAACCCGCTCACGGCCCGCTTCATTGCCGAAAAAGCCGGGGTTGATGACTTCATTGCCGAAGCCAAGCCCGAGGATAAAATGACCTACATTCGGCGCGAGCAGCAGGAGGGCAAGCTGGTAGCCATGATGGGCGACGGTACCAACGACGCGCCCGCCCTGGCCCAGGCCGACGTGGGAGTAGCCATGAACTCGGGCACCCAGGCCGCCAAAGAAGCCGGCAACATGGTCGACCTCGACAACGACCCCACCAAGCTCATTGAGGTAGTCGAAATCGGGAAGCAACTGCTCATGACCCGCGGCACGCTCACCACGTTCAGCATCGCCAACGACGTAGCCAAGTACTTTGCCATTGTGCCGGCCCTGTTCATGGTAGCCATTCCGAGCCTGGGCGCGCTGAATATTATGGGCCTGAAGTCGCCGCAGTCGGCCATTCTCTCAGCCGTGATTTTCAACGCTATTATCATTCCGCTGCTGGTGCCGCTGGCCCTGCGCGGGGTAGCCTACAAGCCCATCGGTGCCTCGGCTTTGCTGCGCCGCAACCTGTTGGTGTATGGCCTGGGCGGCGTCATCGTCCCCTTCATCGGCATCAAAGTCATTGACCTGCTGGTAGGGCTGTTTTTGTAGGGACTGGGCCATTACAGAATGTCATGTAGAGACGCAACACTTGGCTACACCGACCTTCGGTTCGCGTCTTGGCGCCAGAACGGGTGGTTCTGGGCAGCTTAAACAACCTCAGCACGCGGGAGACGCGAGGTGTCGCGTCTCTACAACCAACAACGTCAGCACGCGAGCTGCTTGGGCTACGCCTCTGCATGACCAACGATTTACGATTTAAAGAAATGAAACAACACCTGCTTCCTGCTTTCCGCCTGACCCTAGTCCTCCTGGTTGTCTGCTGTCTGATTTACCCGGCGCTGGTATGGGCCGGCGCGCAACTGGCTCCGAATGGCGGCCAGGGCGAAACCATCAGCCACCGGGGCCGTGTGGTGGGCTACGATAACGTGGGCCAGAAATTTACCCGGCCGGAATACTTCTGGTCGCGCCCCTCAGCAGTAGACTACAACTCGGCCGGCTCGGCGGGCTCCAACAAAGGCCCCAGCAACCCCGACTACCAGGCCACGGTACAGGCCCGCCTCGATACGTTTCTGCTCCAGAACCCCGGCGTACCCAAAGCCCAGGTACCCGCCGAACTGATTACCGCCTCGGGCTCCGGCCTCGATCCGCACCTTTCGCCCGCCGGGGCCGCCGTGCAGGTAGCCCGCGTGGCCCGCGCCCGCCAGCTCGATGCTACCAAAGTGCAGGCCCTGGTGGCCCAGCATACCCAACACAGTCTGCTAGGCCCCGACCGGGTGAACGTGCTGCGCCTGAATGTGGCGCTGGACCAACTGAGCGGCCGCTAAGCACCAGGTTCCTCCCGGCTTTATTCCGTTGTTTGGGGTAGCAAATTACCCCGCAGCACCTATTCCTCTACCTCCATTCCTGAGCGACATCCTGCCAACCGGCAGTGCTCTTCTCTCCATGAAATCTATTTCCCTGCTTACCCTCGGCTTGCTGTGCAGCGCAGCTGCTACCGCTCAAACCACCCCCGTTGCGGCCGATTCGGTGGTGACGCCGGCCGAGGCCCCCGCTACCCCACCTGCCAACCCGCTTACTCCGTACGGGTTTGTGGATGGCTACTATGGCTACGACATCAAGCACGCGGCTACCAACGACCGGCCCGGTTTTCTGTATTCCCACGACCGCCAGAACGAGTTTACGGTGAACAACGCCATCCTGGGCCTGCGCTACGATAATGGGCAGGTGCGCGGGGCCCTGGGGCTGCACGCCGGCACCTATGTTTCGGCCAACTACGCCGCTGAGGATCCGGTGCTGCGCCATATCTACGAGGCCTATGCGGGTTTCCGGCCGTTCCAGAAAGCCTGGCTCGACGTGGGTATTTTCGGCTCCCACATCGGCTTTGAGTCGGCCATCAGCAAAGACAACTGGACCCTGACCCGCTCGCTCATGGCTGAAAACTCGCCGTACTACGAGGCCGGAGCCCGCTTTACCTACGAAGTCGACCCCAAGCTGACCCTGACGTCCCTGGTGCTCAACGGCTGGCAGAACATCCGGGAAACCAACCAGAAAAAGGCCTTAGGAACCCAAATTCAGTGGAAGCCTACCGACAAGCTGCTCATCAACAGCAGCACCTTCTACGGCAACGAGCAACCCCAGGACCTGCAGAAGCGCCGCCGCTACTTCCACGATTTCTACGTGAGCTACGCCGCTACCGAGCGCCTGAGCGTGGCCGGCGTGTTCGACGTGGGCAAGCAGGAGCAGGCCGCCCGCGGCAGCAAAGCCGATACCTGGCACACGGGCGCTGCCTTCGTGCGCTACAAGCTGGCCGATAAGTGGTCGGCCACGGCCCGCGCCGAGTACTACAATGCCGACCACGGCGTCATCATTTCCTCGATTTCTCCAGCCGCTACGGATGCCGACTTCAAGGTAAAAGCCGCCTCCCTCAACCTGGACTACCTGCCCACCAGCAACGTGGCGTTTCGAGTGGAAGGCCGCGTGTTCCACTCCGGCCAGGATTTCCTCACCGACCGCAACGGCCAGCCCACCAACTCCTACGGCAACCTAACCAGCAGCATTGCCCTTTCCTTTTAGTTAGTTGGTAGTTCCGGTAGGGAAGATCATAGCTGCAAGAATCCGCCACAGGAAAATGCTACAAGAACGAAGCTGTTGAAAGAACGTGTCATGCTTAACCTGGCTTCCGCGCAGCCCAAGCATCTCTCCCTCAGGCTAATCCTGAAGGCCCCCGCCACGGTAACCGCTCCATAGCCCAGGGTTTAAACCCTGGGCTAGTGAATCGCCTGGCTAGCAGCGAAGCGGTAGAGATGCTTCGCCAAGCGGACGCCAGATCAAGCATGACAGACGGTTTCCCGCCAAAACACCCTACAACGCCTACCCCCATGACGCCTTCGAACGATGACTCACAGCGGCGCGACCTATCGGCGGAGCGGTTTCTGCGGCTGGTGCAGGAGCCGCGGCGCGGGCGGTTGAAGGTGTACATTGGGCTGGCTGCGGGGGTAGGGAAAACCTACCGCATGCTGCAGGAAGCGCAGGAACTGCGCCAGCACGGGGTGGATGTGGTGCTGGGCTACGTGGAAACCCACGGACGGGCCGGCACCGTGGCCCAGCTGCAGAACCTGCCCTTAGTAAAGCGCAAAAACATTTTCTATAAAGGCCGCATGCTGGAAGAAATGGACGTGGCAGCCATTCTGCAGCGCCGGCCGGCGGTGGTGGTGGTCGATGAGCTGGCCCACACCAACGTGCCCGGCTCGGAGAACGAAAAGCGCTGGCAGGACGTGGAGCAACTGGTGCGGGCGGGCATTTCGGTGATTACCGCCGTGAATGTGCAGCACCTGGAAAGCCTCCACGACCAAGTGCTGCGCATTACGGGCCAGGACGTGGCCGAGCGAGTGCCCGACCAACTGCTAAAGCTCGCCGACGAGGTAGTAAACGTAGACCTGACCGTGCCCGAATTGCGGGCCCGCCTGGAGGAAGGCAAAATCTACGACCCGCAGAAAGTGCCCACGGCGTTGCGCAACTTCTTTCAGCCCGAAAACTTGCTGCAACTGCGTGAGCTGGCGTTGCGGGAAGTGGCCGGGCAGCTCAGCCGCCAGATTGACACGGGCGCGGCCCCGGTGCCGGCCCCGCGTCGCAACCACGACCGGCTGCTGGCCTGCATCAACTCCAATGCCCCAGCCGCGCGCGAAATCATCCGCAAAACCTCCCGCCTCGCCGACCGTCTGGGCACAGCCACCTGGTACGTGCTCTACGTGCAAACGGCCCCCGAATCGGCGGACCGGGTGGGGCTGGCCACCCAGCGCCACCTGCTGCGCAATTTGCAACTGGCTACCGAGTTGGGCGGCCAGATTCTGCGGGTAAAATCCGACGAGGTGGTGACGGAAATACTGCGCGTGGCCCAGGAAAAACGCGCTACTCTGCTTATTTGCGGCGTCACGCGGGAAAAAGGCTGGTGGCCGCGTCTGCTCCGCCCGGGCATTACGTCAGCTCTGATTCGGGCCGTAGCGCAAACCGATACGGACCTGGACCTTTTCCTGGTCACCTACTAGTGTTGCCCAAGTGGCCGCCGGTTTACTACCCCTCATCCGCTCATGAACCTCAAAACCAAAATCACGCTGGCATTCCTGACCATGCTGCTCCTGCTGCTGGGCGTCAGTGCGTTTACCTTGTACTCGCTTAACCGCCTAGACCGTAGCGCCCGCAACGTGTTGCAGGATAATTTGTACTCCGTGGAATTAGGACAGCAAATGTTGCGGGCCCTCGACCAGTTGCAGATTCAGGAGGCACCGCTGGATACGCAAGCCAAGCAACGGTTTGAGCAACTGCTGGCCCGCGAGGCTGGCAACGTTACGGAACCCGGCGAACAGCAAGTGGTTGATTCCTTGTTCAGTGAGCTGGCTAACACAGAGCGGTATCTCGCCTCCGATACTACGGCGCCGCAGATATGGAACGCGCATATAGGTCAGTTGCGGCAGCTCACCTACCGCATGGTAAATCTAAATACCCAGGCCCTCACGCGCAAAAACGAAGCCGCCAACCGCTTGGCTACCGAGCAGAGCGGCTACGTGCTGGCCCTGCTCACATTTGCGGTCCTGACCTGCCTGCTGTTCGTGCTGAGCGTGCCGGAAGCCGCCGTGAGTGGGTTGCGCAAGCTCTCGGCCAGCATCGAAAACGCTACCCATCAGGATTACTCCAACTCTATTCCGGTGGAAAGTCAGGATGAGTTTGGGGGCGTGGCGCGGGCCTTCAACCGCCTGCTGGTGCAACTGCAGGACTACCGCACCTCCACGCTGGCCCAACTGCTGGCCGAGCGCAACCGCATGGTCAGTCTCGTCAATAACCTCGATGAGGGTCTGCTGCTGGTGGACGAAAACCGCCGCCTGATTCTGGCGAACCCCGTGGCCCAACAACTCTTGGCCCTACCCCCCGAGCAACTCCTGAACCGCCCCGCCGAAGAAATAGCCCAGCAAAACGACCTGTTCCGGGAGCTGCTGCGCCACCTCGATACGCCGGCGGCCCAGCGGCCCACCGAAGCCGCTCCCGTGCTGACCCTGGCCCAGCACGACGAGGAAGCCTACTACCGCGTCAGCGTGAATGATGTGGTGAGCTTCAACGAGGCCCTGGACAAGATGGAGTTCGTGGGTTCTATCCTGACGCTGCGCAACGTGTCAGAGTACAAGAAGCTAGACCAGGCTAAGTCTAACTTCCTGGCGACGGTGTCGCACGAGCTGAAAACGCCTTTGTCCAGTATCAACTTCAGTTTGAAGCTGCTGCAAAATGGCAAGGTAGGCCCCGTGAACGATGAGCAGCAGAATATTCTGGCCACCATCAAGCAAGAAAATCAGCGCCTGCTGCGGCTGGTAGGAGAGCTGATTGACGTGTCGAGGCTGGAGTCGGGCAACATCCAGCTCAACTTCCAGGCGGCCCGCGTGACCGAGGTGGTGCAGTTTGCCGCCGATACTATTCAGCTGCAGCTCCAGCCCAAGCAACTCACCCTCGACATCCAGATTGCCGACACCCTACCCCCCGTGCGCGCCGACATCGAGAAAACGACCTGGGTGCTGCTTAACCTGCTGGCCAACGCCATCCGTTACTCCCCGGAGCAGGGCCAGATTCACATCCGCGCGGCTCTTACCACCGAGGCTCAGCCCCAGGTCCGCATCAGCGTGCAGGACAACGGCCCCGGCATTGCCCCGCAGTATCAGGAAAAAATCTTCCAGCGCTTTGTGCAGATTCCCGACAAAAACGGCTACAAAGGCGGCTCGGGCCTGGGCCTGAGCATCGCCCGCGAGTTTATTGGCAGCCAAGGCGGGCAGCTGTGGGTGGAAAGCGAGCTAGGCAGCGGCAGCACCTTCAGCTTCACTCTGCCAGTGGCAGGTTGAGTTGCTATGAACTTCTTTCACGACTGTCATTCCGAGCTGGTCGAGGAATGACAGTTATTCTGGCTGATGAACTAACTCACACTACCCTGCCAGAATTTCCAATTGCCAGCGCAGTTCCTCAATCCGGATGGGGTAGGGGGCCCCGTTAATCAGCGTTTGGTACACCGCCTCAAACAAACCAGGGTAGTTACCGCGTAGAGCGGCAAGAGTGGTCACGGTTTTCTCGCCGGTTTCGGCTACTACGGTCAGCTCACCTTCGCTGCTGTCCAGGCCGTAGGCGGTATCGGTTGGCAGCAGGCCTTGGTCGAGCTGGGTTTCCTGCACATCGGTGCGCTGCTTCTGGAAGGAGCCTTGGGTGCCGTGCAGCACGTAGGCGGGCACCGGGGCGGCCGTCAGCAAGCTACCTGTCACGAACACGTTCAGGCCACCGGGGTAGGCGAGGTGGAAGTGAAAATAGTCGTTTACCCTGGACTTGGGCCGGTGGCAGCTCAGGGTTTTGTGTACGCGCTCGGGCCGCCCAAACAAGCTCAGGGTCTGGTCCAGCACGTGGGGGCCCAGGTCGTAGCTGAGGCCGCTGCCGGGGGTAGTGGGGTCTTCCTTGAACACCTTGGTATTGAGGGCAGCCTTGTACCGATCAAAGCGGAAATGCACTTCGGTAATCCGGCCCAGCTGCCGGCTCTCCACTACCTGCCGTACTAGCTGAAAGTCACTGTCCCAGCGGCGGTTCTGGTAGGCTAGCACGTGCAGGTTGCGCTCCTGAGCCAGTTGCACCAACTCGTCCAGCTCGGCCACCGTGGTAGCGACGGGCTTTTCGATGAGGACGTGCTTGCCGGCGCGCAGTGCTTCCCGCGCCAACTCAAAATGGGTGTTGTTGGGCGTGTTGATGATGACCAGCTCCAGGGCCGCGTCGGCCAGCAGCTCGGCCACGCTGTCGTAGCTGATAACGCCAGGGTAGAACTCGGCCACTTGCTTACGGCTGCGCTCTACCACGGCTCGCAGCTGAAAGCCCGGGTGGGTAGCAATAAAAGGCGCGTGAAAAATGCGGCCCGACATGCCGAAGGCCAGCAGGCCAGTTTGGATAGGGTTATTCATAGGAAGGAGGGTAGGAAGTAGCAATACGGCAGTGCCGGCCGAAAAGCCGTAAGCAGTACCGGCCGCTGGCGGCCACAAACAAACGCACAAACTTCCAGACCCCGATGCCCACCCTCGACCGTTTCTCGTCCCAAGCTGAGCTCTACGCCCGCTACCGCATCGACTACCCCGCGGAGCTGTACCAATGGCTGCTGCCGCAAGTGCCCCAGCGCGGGCGGGCCTGGGACTGCGCTACCGGCAACGGCCAAGTGGCGCTGGTGCTGGCCGAGCATTTTCAGCAGGTAGAAGCCACCGACCTCAGCGCCTCGCAGCTAGCGCAGGCCCCGGCCCGGCCCAACATCAGCTACCAACCGTCGGCCGCCGAGCACACGCCTTTTCCGGAGAGCTATTTCGACCTGATAACCGTGGCCCAAGCCCTGCACTGGTTTGATATGGCGGCGTTTAACCAGGAGGTAAGTCGATTGCTGCGGCCCGGTGGGGTAGTGGCCGAATGGGGCTACGGGCTGGTGCAGGTAGGCCCGGAGCTGGACCCGCTGATCCGGGAGTTTTACGCCGGCACCATGCGGCCCTACTGGGATGAAAATCGCTGGCACATCGACGACGAGTACGCCCGCCTACCCTTCCCGTTTGCCGGAGTGCAGCAGGCTCGGTTCGCGGTGCGGCGGCAGTGGTCGGCAGAGTGGTTTCTGAACTACCTGCGCACTTGGTCGAGCGTGGTGAACTACCAGCAGCAACACGGCCACGACCCGGTTTCGCTCATTGCCGAGGAACTGACCCGACTGTGGGGCCCCGGCGAGCGGGCGGTAGCGTTTCCGGTGTTTGCGCGACTGGGGCGGAAAGAATAATCTGCCGAGGGCTGCGTTACGCTCGGGTATTCCTTTCTCGCGCTATCGATGGTTTTATATCTGAAGGCTCTGGCATTGTTCTACCGCTCTGTGCTGCCTTTTACGCTGCTACTTTCCGGGCTCCTGCTGGTAGCTGCCCGGTTCTACGGCGGTACCTGGCCACCCCCGGTAGCTCCTTTACTGTTCCAGAAGCTGCTCACCTTTCCGGCCGTTATTTATCTGCAGGCGCAGTTTCGGCCTCATCAATACTGGTTTTACCGCAACCTGCACCTCTCGCCCCGGCAGCTGTGGGGTGGCGTAATAGCCGCCGATACGCTCCTGCTGTTGCTGGTGCTGCTGGTCGCCCGCTTTCTTTCGTGATGCCTAAGCTGGAAACAGAATCGTGGGTGCTGGAGGCCGACGGAATTCAGGTGCAGTTCGGGGAGCGGCGCATTCTCTCCGATATCTATCTGCGGGTGCAAACGGGGCAAGTGGTAGGGCTGCTGGGCCGCAACGGCTGCGGCAAATCAACCTTGCTGCAAACCATTTTCGGGGGGCGCCACGTAGCCGATGCCTCGGTGCGGGTGAACCGGCGGCGCGTGGTGCCGGCCTACCGGGAGCCGGGCTTGCTGAACTATTTGCCCCAGGTGCCCCTGCTGCCCCCTCGCCTGACTGTCGCCGAGGCAGCGCGCCTGCTTCGGGTTGATGCCCGGCAGGCACTGGCAGCTTTTCCGGAGCTGCTCACCCAACTAGCACGGCCGGTGGGCGAACTGTCGGGCGGCACGGCGCGGCTGGTGCAGGTCCTGTTGCTGCTGCACGCCCACACCTGCTTTTCCTTGTTTGATGAGCCGTTTACCGGGGTGATGCCCGTCCATATTGAACAGCTGGCCGACCTTATCCGGCAGACGAAAGCGCGCAAGGGCATCCTGCTCACCGACCACCGCTACGCCGAAGTGCTACCCCTCTGCGACGTGGTATACCTGCTGCACGGCGGCCGGCTGGAGCAGCTCCCGCCGAACCCCGTACCCGCCCTGCGCGACCGGGGTTATCTTGCGGAGTGATTTCGCGCCCTATGTCCCCTGCTGTTTCCCAATCCCTACCCCTCACCGGCCTGCGAGTGCTGGAGCTGGCCTCGGTGCTGGCCGGCCCGCAGGTAGGACAGTTTCTGGCCGAGCTAGGCGCTGAGGTGCTGAAAGTTGAAGCTCCAACCGGCGACGTAACCCGCACCTGGCGCACCCCCGCCGAAGCGCCCGATACCCCTGTTTCGGCCTATTTCAGTTGCGCCAACTGGGGCAAAACCAGCCAGGTGCTGGACCTGACTACCCCCACCGGCCGGGCCGAAGTGCACCGCCTCGCGGCTTCTACTGATATTGTGCTGGCCAGCTACAAACCCGGCGACGCCGAGAAGCTCCGGGTAGATTACGCCACCCTATCAGCCCTGAACTCACGCCTGATTTACGGCCACATTACCGGGTACGGCCCCGACGCTAACCGCGCCGGCTACGATGCCGTATTGCAGGCCGAAGCTGGTTTCATGCACCTCAATGCAGCTGGCCCTGGCCAGGAGCCCCAGAAAATGCCGGTGGCGCTTATTGATCTGCTGACGGCCCACCAGCTGCGGGCCGGCTTGCTCACGGCCCTCTACCAGCGCGAAAAAACCGGCCGCGGCGCCTTAGTGGAAGTATCGCTCTGGGACAGTGCCTTGGCTTCCCTGGCAAATCAGGCGGCTACCTACCTCGTAACCGGCCACGACCCCCAGCCCCTGGGCTCCGGCCACCCGAGCATTGTGCCCTACGGCACCGTGTACCAAGCCCAGGATGGGGTGCGCCTGTTGCTGGCCGTGGGCGCCGACCGACAGTTTCAGCAGCTCTGTGTTGTGCTGGAACGACCAGAATGGGCTACTGACGAACGGTTTTGCACGAATACTGCCCGGATGGCCCACCGCACGGAGCTGGAAAATCTAGTGCGTCAGCGCATTGCGCAGATATCGGGGGCAGAGCTGCTGGCGGAGCTGGAGCGCCGGCTGGTGCCGGCCGGGGCCGTTCGGACGGTGGGGGAGGCGCTTCGGCAGGAAGCTGCCCAGCCAATGCTGCTGCCGGCGGCTCCGCCGTTTCCGCACCCGGGCTTGCGCACCGTGGCATTCCGCAGCAGTGCCTGGCCGGTGGCCGGAAGCGTGCTGCCTCCTCCTGCGCACCATACTGCCCCTGGCTAGCACTGCTTGTCAGACCCCAGGAACAGTCGGGTCGAAACCATGAGCTTACGTTTGCGCGTACAGTTTGCAGCAGTTGCTACCCCTTCCTGCCGGAGAAGCCTACGGTCCGGGGTAGAGTTTAGGCTCCGTGCACCAGCTCGGGCGGCACTTACGTAGACAGGGCTTTTTCGGCTTGTCTGCGGAGTAGCCCTTCGCCCACTTTCGTGCCGTCTAGTGTCCTCGTCTCTGATTTTAGCATGTTCATGGAAGAAACGCCCCATACCACGCCCGCACTCACCACCCCGCCCCAAACCGACGACGGTACGCCCGGCGCCCCGGTCGTTTCTCCCAGCGGTGCGCCCAATACCGATGGCAACGCACCCAACGCACCCGGCGAGCCCGCCCCTTCGCCCGCCGACCGTCTCGACCAGATCTTTGAAGGACTCAAGCAGAAGTCGTCGGCTAAGCAGGCCATCTACCGCAACACGCTGGCTACCTTCGATTTGCTGCGCAAGGTGTCGCAGGAGCTGGTAGTAGAGCTCAGCCGTAAAATCACGCCCGTTGATTCCACGGTGATTATTGAATACCGGCCGGTAAACGATATGGAGTTTCACATTCGCTTCTCCGGCGACCTACTGGTGTTTGTGCTGCACTCCAACATCGTCACCTTCCCCGATGACTACGGCCCCATGCCCACCCAGTATGTGCAGGACGATTTCCGCCGCCGCTTTTTCGGGCATATCATGGCCTACAACTTCATGGCCGACAGCATCAAATACCAGCGCATGAACGACCCCGGCTACCTCGTGGGCCGTCTGCTCATCAACATTGATCAGCACTATTTCCTGGAAGGCGTGCAGCAGCTGGAACTCCCCGACAACGACATGTCTGACAATGCGGTAACGGAAGATGCCCTGAAGCTTTTCGTGGAAAGCGCCATGATTGCCGCCGTCAACAACGACCTAATTGCCCCCCCGCTGGATGATATTCAGAAAATCAGCGTGAAGCAGAAGCTGGAAAATCAGCAGGTAAGCCGGGGTAGCAAAGTGGGCTTCAGCTTCTCTAACGAGCAGAAGGCCATGACTATCGAGGGGCTGGCGTACTGAGCAGCAGCTTTTTTCTCACCTGGTAAGCTAACCAGGTGAGAAGAAAGCTGGCAATGTGCTACCTCTCTTATAGCAGCAAAGCCTCTACTTTCATTGCGGAAGTAGAGGCTTTGCTGCTATAAGAGAGGTAGCTCTGTAAAGCGCAGTCGAAGCGCGTCAGCAGGAAATTTGCGACCGGGCTACTTTACCTGATACCCAACCTTCTCGCGCACCTTGTTGAGTACTTGCGAGCCGTACGCCTGGGCCTTGCGGGCGCCTTCGGCCAGCTTCCGGTCAATTTCGGGCAGGTTGTTCATGTAGAAGTTGAACTGTTCCCGTTCCTGTGCAAACCGGGTGCGGATAACCTCAAACAGTGCCTGCTTGGCGTGGCCGTAGCCGTAGCCCCCGCGCAAGTAGTTCTGACGCATTTCCTCTACCTCGGCCGGTGAAGCCAGCAACGAGTATAGCTTGAAGGTGGTATCCGTTTCGGGATTTTTGGGCTCTTCCAGCGGAGTGCTGTCCGACACAATGCTGCGGATGGTTTTGAGTAGGGCTTTGTCATCCACGAAGATGTCGATGATGTTGCCGTAGCTCTTGCTCATCTTCTGCCCATCGAGGCCCGGAATGGTCATTAGCTGCTCATCCACGCGGGCCTGGGGTAGCACAAAGGTTTCGCCGTAGCGGTTGTTGAAGGCCGAGGCAATGTCGCGCGTAATTTCCAGGTGCTGGATCTGGTCTTTGCCCACGGGTACGAACTCCGCATCATAGAGCAGAATATCGGCAGCCATGAGCACGGGGTAGGTAAACAGGCCCGCATTCACGTCGGCGAGACGGTTGCTCTTATCCTTGAACGAGTGGGCATTCGCCAGCATGGGGTAGGGCGTGAAGCACGACAAATACCACGTCAGCTCCGTCACCTGCGGCACATCCGACTGGCGGTAGAACAGGTTTTTCTCGGTATCGAAGCCGCAGGCCAGCCAGGCTGCCGCTACCGCGTAGGTATTCTGGCGCAACGTTTCGGCGTCGCGCACGGTCGTGAGCGAGTGCAAATCGGCAATAAACAGCAACGACTCGTTGGCGCTTTGCTGCGAAAGCGCAATGGCCGGGAGAATGGCGCCGAGCAGGTTGCCCAGGTGGGGGCGGCCCGTGCTCTGAATGCCGGTGAGAATGCGGGACATGTGCGGGTTATTGAGTTGCTTTCATACCACCCGGGAGCTTCAGGCCCGCGTTGTAAGAATGCACGTAGTTGAC
Organism: Hymenobacter sp. HSC-4F20; assembly: GCF_019599275.1. Classification (GTDB taxonomy): domain Bacteria; phylum Bacteroidota; class Bacteroidia; order Cytophagales; family Hymenobacteraceae; genus Hymenobacter. The sequence goes on from NZ_JAHZTD010000001.1 coordinate 48,978, forward strand.
AATATTTTCGGGAGTGACGTTGCCACTTCGGCAACGGTATTGCAGCTCAGGGTCCTGCTCAAACAAAGCAGCCACCGACTCCGGGTCGCGGGTTTCTTTAGGCAACGAGGGCGCCTTCTCTACATTCAGCACCACATACGCGGAGGTGCCTTGCCGACGCAGAACCGGCAGCACAACATAGCTGACGTAATTACCGGCCTGAAAAGTATAATGGTAGGCGTAAAGCTCAACAGGCCCCTTCTCGACTACTTCCAAAAAGACAGGATCGGGGCGCCGACGGTCAAAAACCGCCTTAAAGGGGAAGTTATCTTCCCGGACGTACGCATGTCCGGCCAGTTGAAATTCCTGAACGCGGTCCGGCTCATATTTTATCGAGCCACTTTCGCTTTTAACAATCAATTTGGCCGGTCCCCACGCCCCAGCTTCTTTATAGGAAAGCATTCCTTTACCGGTGGTGCCGTCGGTGAGGGTAAAGGTGCCGGGCTGGAAGCGTTGAGCATGTGCTTTGACAAATAATCCTACGCTAAGCAGAAGAATACAAAATGCCTCTTTCATGAATTTAATCTATACGCTAACATCAGCCGCGGCTTCCTGCTGCAGCTCCACGGTTTCATCCTTACCCAAATACCGATCAATGAGGTAGTGGGCCAGATAGAGCAGGGGCGTGAGCAGAATGGCCGCCGCGAATTTATACCAGTAGTTGGTGTTTGCTACGCTCAGCACTTGGTCAAAGGTCCAGTTGCCGAACACGTAGAAGGCCACGAACAAGACCACAAAGGAATCGACGAGCTGGGAAATGAGCGTGGAGCCGGTGGCGCGCAGCCACACGTAGCGCCCGCCCGCTACCCGCCGCAGCCACTGAAACACCGAGGCATCCAGTAGCTGCCCGATGATAAAGGCCGTAATCGAGCCGATAATAATGCCGAGTCCTTGGCGGAAAATGCTTTGGTAGGCAAACTCAATGTTGAACGGCCGGCCGGCTGCGTCTTTGCTGTTGACATCAAGCCAGAACTGAGCCGGGGGCAGCTTGGTAGTGGCCAGAATCACGAGAAACGCATATAAAATCAGCCCTACCGTCAGGAAGCTTATGCGCAGTACGCCCGCCCGGCCAAAGTACTCGTTGATGATATCGGTAGTGATGAACACCACGGGCCAGATGATGACGCCCGCCGTCAGGTTACCCGGCAACCCCAGCAGGGCATCAACTGAAAAAATCTTGACGCCAATAATTTCGGCCAGCAGCGCATTCACGATAAAAATACCGCTGAGCACAAGGTAAAGCTGCTGTTTTTTGTGCGTAAACGACTGCGCCATACAAGCCAGAAAGGGCGCCGCAACCAGTGAGGCTGCCGGCAACAAATACAATAGTGAGGGCCCGGACCTAGACTACTCCGCAATGCTCGCCGAAAGACCCTCTACGGCCAGTTCAGTCCACTCGAACATGGTTTTGGCTTCGGCTAGTAGCGGCGCTAAGTCACGGTAGCGGCTGGAGAAGTGGCCGATGAGCAGGCGATGCACCTGAGCCCGACGGGCAAGTAGTCCCGCCTGGCGGGCCGTGGAGTGGTGGGTTACCAGGGCCCGGTCGCGTAGCTCATCCAGAAATGTAGCTTCGTGATAAAGCAAATCGACGCCCCGAATCAGGTCTGCCAGGCTTTCGGTGTAAAGCGTGTCGGAGCAAAAGGCGTAGCTGCGCGCATGCCGGGGCTCTGTGGTAACGTCGGGGTTGCGCACCAGCAGCTCGCCGTGGGCGTCTACTACGTCCTCGCCCAAGGTAAGAGCGTGAAGCTGATGCGGGGTAAGGCCTGTGGGCAAGAGCTCTGGCAGGAGCCGCCGGCGCTTAGGCTTCTCCCGGAACAAATAACCGCAGCACGGAATGCGGTGGCGCATGGGCAGCGTATGCACCGTCACGTTTTTATCCTCAAACACCAGCTGGTGCTGGGTAGTATCCACGGGGGTGAACTCCAGCTCGAAGCTTAGGTGCGTGAAGGAGTGCCGAAACTGCATGGTCAGCACTTCATCGAGGCCGGGTGGGCCGAAGAGGCGGAGCGGCTCGGTGCGGCCGTTAAGATGCATGGTGCCCAGCAGGCCGAAAAGCCCGAAAAAATGGTCGCCGTGCAAGTGGCTGATAAAGATAGTATGGATGCGCTGGTGCCTGATTTTGTACTCCATCAGGCGGTGCTGGGTGCCTTCGCCACAATCAATGAGATATTGCGTGTTACCCACGGTCAGGACCTGCGCCGTGTGGTGACGGTCCAGAAACGGCGTGGCCGAGGCGCTTCCCAGTATTTTCAGCTCGAACTCCAAAATCAGCTATTGGCTATCAGCTGCTGGCTATCAGCCGGGTTAATGAAAGAATAACAGCGGGAGGTAGCCCAGACGAGCTACCGGCTGCCGTAAATGAAAAGCTGCTGGCTAGTAGCCGTTAGCCCGAAAACTAACAGCTAACAGCCAACAGCCAATAGCTACAAAAAATCTATTCTTTGCTGGTCAGGTCCCGCTCAATGGCGTGTAGAAATATCCGGTCGATGCCTTCTTCCACGGTAGGCAGAATGTGCAGCACCGACTCCAGCTTGGAAATAGTGATAAGTTTCATGACGTGGTCCTGCAGGCCTGTCAGTACCAACAACCCCCCGGTAGAATTGCACAAGCGGTTGGCAATCAGAATAGAGCTGAGCCCGGACGAGTCAGTGTACTTCACGTTATTCAGGTCCAGAATCAGGTTGTTAATGCCCTCGGCATTCAGCTTCACGAACTCCGATTTCAGATCCGGCGCGACGGTCGTGTCGAGCTTTTTCTCGTCAATCGTGATAATCGTGTAGGTCTCTTTTTTATCTATTGAGTACTTCATACCGCAGGTCGTTCGGTGGTTATGGGAGTTGCGAAGGTAACAAAAAAACTATTGGGGCGTGAACCGATGATAAAGGACTTGAAAACTGCGGTTGAGCTGCACTAAGGCTGTTTTTGCGCACTCACCCCGAACGTCAGGGTAGCCCAAGTGCTTTGCCAGTCAAGGGGTTGAGGTACCTCCTGGCCAGCCGGCGCGGCTACCATCCGCACTGAGCCGACAAGGTACTCACCCGACCCCGATATACGAAACAGCACCCGGCCGTTTTGGTTACTGCGAAATGTGCCCAGCAGGGCTGGCGCGGTAGTACCGCGCCGCCATACGCGCACCAACTGCCCGGCTACCGGCCGGCCCTCTGCCAGCACGCGCACCGTCAGGCTGCTGCCCGCTGGCAGCCGAACCGGATTCTGCTCCGGCACCAGCTCCAAGGGGTGGCCCACTACGCGGGCCCAGGCCCGGGCCGTATCCGGGCCCAGCAGCGGGCCCACGTGCAGGAGGGTTTTGGCGCACCGGCGGTAGGCCTCGCGACCTGGTTTTTCTGTTTCGCCGTGCTGCTGACGCTGGGCCAGGGCGTACTCCAGGCCTGCCGCCCGCAGGTAAGCAGTAAATTCCGGGGCCGGCAGGGTTACAAAGGCGTTGGTAGTAGCCAGAGCCACCAGGTGGGTACCCGGCTGCCGAAGCGTAAGGGTAGTGGCTAGGGTATCGGCGGCGGTAGCCTGGGGAAGCAAGTTGGCGGGCGGCGCGCCCGGAGCATAGTGCACCAGCCCCGCTACCCGGCTACTCTTGCCCAACCACCGCTGCCCCCGAAACTCTGGCCCCGTCAGGCGGCGCAGGTACACGGCCGCCCCGGGCCCGACAAAAAATCGGGCCGGCTCCAGCCAGAATTCCTGGGCCCAGGCTGCGCCCGCGCCGGCTAGCAGCAGGCCTAACAGGGCCGCCCACCTTTTCATGCCGGCCCGCACTAGCTTACGGCAGTAATACGCCTGGACACTACTGCCGTTCCAGGGCCAGTTGGTAGGCCCGGTCATAGTGCACGCGCAGGTTTTTCCAGTCGAACAGCTCAGCGGAGCTTTCCACGTTGTTACGCTGCATGATTCGCTCGCGGCGGTTGAGCTGTACGAACTGCCAGAGCATGTTGGTTAGCTCCTCGGCGGCTTCGTCGAAGCTTTTTTCCTGGCGCTGTACCACAAAAATGCCTTTGTCCTCGTGCTGAGGTACGGTTTGCATTACGTAGTCGCCGAAGCCGGAGAGGTCAGAGGTAATGGCCGGCACGCCCCGGGCCACACATTCCAGCGGGGTATAGCCCCAGGGCTCGTAGTAGCTCGGGAAAATACCCAGGTGGCAGCCCCGCACGAACTGCCCGTACTCCATGCCGAACAGGGGCGAGGTCGGCGACACAAAATCCGGGTGGTACACGATTTTCACCCGGTCGTGGCGGTTATTAACCAAGTTGGCCCGGCGCACGAAGTTCAGGATGTCGTCGTTCTGGTCATCCACCAGGTTGTGGGTGATGACGGAAGGTAGGGCCGTGGTTTTCCAGCTTTGCAGGGTGCGGCGGTAGCGCAGCTTCCAGTAATCGTCCACCAAGGCATCCAGGTCGGGCAGGCGGTGGTCGGTGCTGGCGGAGGCGGCGTAGAACAGCCGTTCGCCTACCTGGCGCTCAATGGCCTCGCAGGTAGCCTGCACCTCATCCAGAATAGCACGACTCTGCAGAATCTGGGGGTTGATGCTGGTGAAGGGCCGCTTGGTGATAAAGAACATCACCACGGTGCCCTCCAGGCCGCTCTGCTGCAGGCGGTAGTTCAGGCGGGCCAGGGCTTCCAAAGTCAGGTCGAAGCCCTTATTGTGGTACTCGTAGCGGCCGCTCGTGAACAGGTACAGCGTGTTATCCAGATCAAAAGAATAGCTCTGGAAAAAGTGCGCCATCACGAACTCGTGAATCTTGGTCTTGTACTGCTGGTGCAGGTTCTGGAACTCGTGCAGGGCCACAAACCGCTCGATGTTGAGGCCGTTGGGCAGCACCGCGTCCGGAATCCGGTCCAGCAGGTAAATGCACTCCCGGACTGTCAGCTCACTAACCGTCGTGAACACGTGGGCACCGTGGGCGGCAGCGCGTTCCATGGTCACGGCCGGCTCAATGTTGAAGTGGCGCGCCTCCGCCTGCCACTCCACCTGCATGAGGTGGTCGTAGAAGTTGGGGTCGTTCATGGCCAGGTAGCGGCCCAGCAGGGTGGCATGGGTGGTAAACACCAGGTGCAGGGGTACCTGGTCGCGGCGCAGGGCCGGAATAGCTACCCCCGTCATCCACTCGTGGAAGTGGGCTACCAGGCGTTTGGGCGGCACTACCTCGGCAGCCAGAATCTCCAGAAATGTTTTGGCCAGGTCGCCGAAAGCCACTACCTGATGCAGTAGGTCGTCGTTATCGGGGGTAGGAATGTGGTGGTGGTGCCAGAGGTCAGATTTGATCTGTCCCAACCGCGGATAGGCTTGGTAAGGGTTAATCAACACCACGCGGGGCCGGCCCGTCACGAGCCAGATGCCCATGCACACGTCGTAGCCCTGCTGGCGCATCTGGCGTACGGCACCGGCAAACGGGTCCGTAAGGGCGGCCAGCTGCTGGTCGTCGTAGGGCTCGAACTCCCCCTGGGCTTGCTGAGCGAAATACGGCCCCAGCAGGCAGTATCGGTCGTCCCAGCCTTGCACGGTGGCGGGCACTTTGCTGCGGATAACGGTGTAAATGCCACCAACCTGATTGCAGACTTCCCAGGCGACTTCCACCAGCAGGGCGTCCGGGGCAATAGGTTCAGGAGTAGGAAGTGGGGCTTGCATAGAGTGGGAATTGGGCGAGAGAGGGCAAGATAGGTTTCTGGCCGTGTTTGGCTAGTGTATTCCTACGGGGGAGGAAAAAAAATGTGGGGTTTCGCCCCGCAATATGCCCCGGCGGGCACATCAGGTGGCGAAACCCCACGGCAGCTATTTGGCCACAGACCCGGGCCGCTAGTCGGGCTCCTGCGAAATAATTAGCACGGAGTACGGAGCCAGCCCAAAGGAACCGTGGAAGGGTTGGTCGTCATAAACGCCCTCCTCGGCCTCGGTATCCACGCTTTCAAAGTTGCCGAACTCTTGGTCGTAGCCCTCCCAATCGGAGTTGAAGCGCACGCGCCACGCCCCGGCGCGGGGCAGCCCAATGGTGTAGGCCGGGTGGCTACGGTCGGCGAAGTTGCAGAGCACGAGGGTAGTGTCGCCGGGGCCGCCCTGGTCGCGGCGGAGGTAGGCCAGGATTTTGTCTTCGTTGTTGATGTGAAACACCTCCACGCTCTGACCCAGCAGGCCCCGGGTATAGCCGCTGCGGTTGCGCCGCAGCCGGATCAGGTCGCGGTAGAGATGCACCAGGCCGGCGTGGGTGTCGGCGCGGCTCCAGTCCAAGGGCTGATCGTCGGAGAAGGAGCCGTCGGCCAGCATGGTCTGGCCCTGGAAAATCATGGGGATGCCGGGGGCCGTGAACACCAGTGCCGCACCCAGGGTTGAGCGTTTTTTCGGGTACCAGGAGGCGGCGTTGCCGGGCATGATTTCCTCGGTCACGCGGGCTTTGCCGTTGGCTACCTCATCATGCGACTCAGTGTAAATAACCCGCTGGAAAGCGTCGCCGTTGTAGACCTTCCGCACGGCCTCGGCCACGGCTTCCATGTTCCGGTCGGCATCCTCGGGGGTAGTCAGGGCGTCGCGTACGGGGTATACAAAGCCGGCATCCCACTGAGCCGAGAAGCCCTGTCCGTCTTCCTCCGGGGCCCGGGTGATGTACTCATTGCCCAGCAGGTCTTCGGCAATAGTGATTTTCCAGGGCATGGTTGAGCGGATTTCCTCGTTAATCCAGCGCATCAGGCTCCAGCCCTCGGGCAGGTCGCGGGAGGCGTCGGTGGTGCCATCCACGTTGCGGATGTGGGCAATGGCGTCGCAGCGCAGGCCATCCACGCGGTATTCTTCCAGCCACATCAAGGCATTGTCGCGGATGTAGCGGCGCACGGCGTCGCGGCCGTAGTCGGGGCGGTTGTGGCCCCAGGGGGTTTCGGCGCGCCAGTCGTTGTAGAAGTAGATGCCGCCCCCGTCGTTTTCACTCCAGCCGTCAAACTGCCACAGGTCCAGGTCGCCGGGGCCAAAGTGGTTGTAGACTACGTCCAGAATTACGGCAATGCCGCGGCAGTGGGCTGCCTTGATGAATTCCTTGAAGGCCACAGCTCCGCCGTAATCGGTTTCAATGGCGAAGGGGTGGGCCGGGTTGTAGCCCCAGGAGAGGCTGCCGGGAAACTCCGTGGCCGGCATAATCTCCACGGCGTTGATGCCCAAGTCCATTAAGTAATCCAGCTTTTCGATGGCATCATAAAAGGTGCCAGGTCGGGTAGGGTCGGGGGCATGAAAAGTACCCACGTGCAGCTCATAAATCACCAGCTCGTTCCAGGCGGGCATCTGAAACGCATCGTCTTCCCAGTCGAAGGTGGGGTCTGGCACCACGGAGTTCCCGGCCGAGTGGGTGACTTCGCGGGCGTAGGGGTCGTTGCGCTGCAGCGTGCCGCTGGGGGTAGTCAGGTGAAATTTGTACTCAGTGCCGGGCGTCAGGTCAGCGAAATCGGCGACCCAGTAGCCATCGGCTTCGTGGGTGAGCGGGTGGGTAGTAGCGTCCCATTCGTTGAAGGGGCCTACCAGGGCTACGGCCGTGGCCGCAGGAGCCCAGACGCGAAAAGTGGTGCCTTGCTCGTGCGGCAGGGCGCCCATGCCGGCTTGCAGCACGGGGGCGGAGAGAGAATCAGTTTCAGGCATAGGTTGTCGAAAAGAATGAGCCGGGAAGCTCAACAACCGCTCATACTGCCTGCGCTACCGTTAGGTTATAAGCAGAAGAGTAATGGCCTGAAGGTGAAGAAGTTCATTAGGGGTTGCCAGTAAAGAAGCGGCAGCCGCTTCGGCTAGAGCAGCCTGGACTCGGCCGCTCAGAGTATGCGCCGGCCCAACGCTAACTCTAGCTGCCAAGCACTGACCGTAGTCAGCCAACGTACCGGAGCAGCCGGCTGCTTCCCAGCCGCGGCCAGGCCGCAGGGCTCCGCAAGAAAGACTGCCTGGTGCGGCGGAAGCACCGCCCGGCGCGGTATAGGCGCTTAAGCCGGAGCCGAGGTGACGGCCTGGGTCCAGCGGTTTTGCTGGCAGCGGGAGCAGGGTTGAGTGGGCTTGACAGGGGTATTCCGGGCTAGGTTACCGCAGCGCAGGCAGGCAAAGGTGCCCGGGGCTTTCGGCTGCTGAGCAATGTACTCCTCATCCCAGTCTGGAATGAGGGTGATGCCGGGCTGGGGCGGGTCCTGGGGTAGAAGCGTGAAGTCGCCGTTGGCTTCCATGTACAGCCGTTTTACCTGGCCTAGCTGGTCGATGCCTTCCGACCGTAGCTGCGCAAAAATCCGCTCCTGGGGCAGTACTACCTCCTCCATTTTATCGAGGTTCAGACAGCCGTCTTCCACTATAATGCCCAGGTCATCCTGGGAAGCCTGCTCAAACTTCTTGCTGCGAAACGCTTGGCGGGCAATCAGCCGCTGGCCCAGCACAATAAGGATAGCCACGCACACGGGGGGAGCCAGGCCCCGATCGGGCGCCTGAATGGATACGCCGATGGCCGCGGCCAGCGACACCAGCGCGGCCATTTCGTTGCGACTGAGCTGGGCGCCCATGCGCTTGCCCATCAGGCGCATGGCGAGCAGCAGCACGGCGTAGAGAACAACGCCTCGCAGCAGCGTTTCCAGCAGAAAGCTCCAGGGTACCTCGCCTAGCAGCATCCGCAGGGGCTCAAACAAGTGAAATTCTTCAGGCTTCATAACACACAAATCAAGACATGGCAACGGTGAAAAACCAGGCGGCTACCTGGTTGCGCAGAAGCGGCAAAACGGAAGGCGCCACGGGCGCAGAGCTAGCAGACGGCTGCTACCCAGTCTTCGTGTCCGCAGGTAGGGCAGCGGCGGCCGGAGTGGTCGGAGGGGGTAGCCAGATGGCCGCAGTAGTTACAGACCTGCGGCGCGGAGGCTGGCTGGCTCTGAGAGTCGCGCAGCTTCTGGTCCTGCTCCGGCAGTACGCTCAGGCCGGGTTGGGGTGGGTCCTGCCGGAAAACGCTGAACGAGCCGTCGGCCTCCATGTACACCCGCTTCACTTCCCCGAGGTGGGTGATTTTCTTAGCCCGCAGCTGGGCGTAAAGCTGCTCATGCGACACACTTTCGGCCCGCAGCTGCTCCACTTGCAGTACCCCGTTCTTGGCCAGCAGCGTCACGTCGCCCTGCAGCAGCACCTCGGTTTTGCGTTTCTTGAGGGCCAGCCAGTTGAGGCCGCGCTGGAAAAACAGCACCACCAGCAGCAGTACTACTGCCGGCAGCAGCCCCCGGTTCGGAATCTGCATGGGCACTGACACGATGGCCCCGAGCGAAACCATTACGGCCAGCTCCGTGATGGTGAGCTGGGCGTTCATGCGCTTGCCCATCAGGCGCATAATCAGCAGAAAGATGACGTAGATAAGCAGGGTGCGCACCAGCACTTCCACTGTAAACGCGGCGGGCGCATCCCCAAACAAAATCCGTTGCCAGTCGCCGAGATGGATGTCTTCCTTTTTCATATTCAAGGTTGCGCGGCTTCCGGCCACCAGTTTCCGGAAAAGGACACTCGGGCGCGTAAGCGTGTAAGCCCTGCTGAACGAAGAGGCCAGTGCGGTAGTTATACCGAAAAGAAGGAAATTGCCTCCGTATAAATTCGGTTAGCCCGGTAGTACAGGCTGGTTCAGGCGGTCCGGTTGGCGCTGCCGCGGCCGGTTGTTGTACGGCTGGGCGTTGCCGGGTAAGTTGTTGTACTCCTACGTTTTTACTCCGTGCCCCGTCCTAAACCCGTTGTGTATGGCCTCTACTCCTGGACTCCGGAGTACGGCTTCAGCTACGTGCACCCGGCCAACCGCCGCTCCTTTGAGTGGCTGGAGCCGCTGGGCAAAGTCTTCGAGAAGATTGACGAAACCGACGACTGGATTTTGCTGCGCTACGATGAGCAGCAGTTTAAAGTCAGCCGCGAATTGTTTAAAGAGCTGTACGTCAAGCCCCCGTTCAGCTTCGGCGATGTGGTAGAGGAAGCAGCCCCCGAGGCGGGCCGCTCCGCGCACCGCGGCCTTATCTCCGACGTGTTCTGGGACGAAGCCGCCGACAAGGCCCGCTTCCAAATTGTGGAAAAAAAGCGCAAGCTAAAGCGCATCTTCGAAGCCGAGGAACTGCGCCTGGCCTGAGGATGGAGCTGTGAAGCAGTGAAGGAATATGCACGTTCTCTGTGCTGCTCAGTATGACAGGCTTTTTTCTGGCAAGCTTATCAGGTACCGTTTCGCCACTACCCCGCCTAGAGTTTCACGGCAATGCCGGTAATAATGGCTGCCGCAGCCAGGGCCAGCAGGCTCAGGTATAGGGGAAAGGCAAACTTCCACCACTCATCAAAGCGCACGCCGCAGGCTGCTACAATAGCCATAAGGGCGCCGTTGGTGGGCGTTATCAGCTCGCAGAGCCCGGCGCCGTACTGGTAAGCCAGCACCGTTACTTGGCGGGAGAGGCCAATGAGGTCGGAGAGGGGAACCAGCAGGGGCATGGTCAGTACGGCTTGGCCGCTGACGCTGGGCACGGGCAGGTGCAGGGCCGTGTGCACGCCCATCATGCCCAGGGCGGCCGTCCAGGCGGGCAACCCGGCCAGCGGCGCCGAGAGGCTGTTGACAATGGTGTCCACAATCTGCCCCTGCTCCAGCACCACGAAGATGGCCCGGGCAAAGCCAATGAGCAGGGCGGAAAAGGCAATGTCGCGGAAGCCGGCAATAAAGCCCTCGGCGGTGCCCGTCAGGCCCAGCCCGCCCACCAGGCCGGCCACTACCCCCAGAGTAAAGAACAAGGCCGCCATCTGCTCAAACTCCCACCCTAGTTCCAGCACCCCGTAGGCAAAGAAGCCAAAGCCGATGAATAAAAGCAGCAGTACAAAGGCTTCTCGGCTCACTCTTCGCATCAGAATGTAAAGGCCCATAAGAAGAGTTAGAGTAAAAGCTGCTGCAGTAACCAGGTCGAAATCAGTGCGCAAGAGTGAAATAGTGAAATAAGGCTTTAACAAGTAGTACAGTAGCAAAGCGCTAGCTGCCAACAGTAAGCCACCGATACTCCTGGGAAGGCTGCTGCTTTCCACTGCTGTTGCTGCAATCATTTCAGGTTGCACGCGGTGGCGCAGGGCGTAGCGTACGGTGCCCACAATCCAGATGGCGAGGGCCAGCAGCAGAAACACCAAGCGGAAGCCCCCGCCCGAGAGCAGCGGCAATTGAGCCAGCTTCTGGGCAATGCCCACCTGAAAGGGGTTCAGGGGGCTAAACGCCGCGCCCACCGCCGCCGAGCCGATGCTGACCGCCGCGGCCGTAACGGTGGGGTAGCCGATGCGGCGCATCAAAATCAGCAGCACCGGTACCAGGGGCACAATCTCCTCCTGCATGTTTTCCAGGGCACCCATGGTAGCAAACAGCACCGAAATAATGGGAATCACGAGGGCCTCGCGGCCCTGAAACTTCACCAGTAGCCAGTCCACGCCCCGGCGTAGGGCGCCCGTGAGGTCAACCACGGTAAAGGCCCCGCCGGCCAGAAACACCAGGAAAATCACGGAGGCCGCATCTACCAGGCCCTTCGGAATATCTACCAGGGCTTGCAGAGGACTAACGGGGGTAGGGGCTACCCGGTAGTAAGAGCCGGCTACCACTACCGCGCGGCCGGTAGCTGCATCGGTGTGGCGCTCAAATATGCCGGCCGGCAGCACGTAGCTCAGCAGACAGGCCAGCAGAATAAACCCCACCAACAGTACCAGCGGATGCGGAAAGCGAATTGTCTTCATGCCGCGAAGATGGGAAAATGGTGGTGTAACGAGTTCTTCGTGATATAGTGGGCTGCCGTGATGATGACGACTTGCACGCAGGAGAACCTCTGCGAAAGAGCTACCCAAAGGGCCACGCTGAACGCCAGGGGCCTACCCGTGTACTAGAACTTGGGCAAAGAAGGTGCGGCAGGCACCAGGCTCCTGTTTCTCCAAGTGCCTCACTACATCACCCTCTTCGCTTTTCGCCATTGGAACCCGGCTGTTGTATCTTGGGGTTTTGGTGCTGCTGATGAAATACGCCGAGTTTAAACGATTGCACATGCACCGGCAGGCCGAGCACCTGCGCCGCCACGGTCACCTGCTGGCTGAGCGGCGCCAGGATAGCTTCCGCCTGCGCCTGTTTGCTGCCGCCGACTTTTACGCCGAGGAGTGGTGCCCGTGGGGAGAAGAGCATATTCTCTTCATTCACCTCTTCCTGCATCCCGCCGGCCTGCACGACTATCTGGAAGGCATTCGGTTGCCCGAGGAGTTATAGCGGCCTGCTCACGTGTGGCGGAGACCCCGCCACCAAGGAGAGGCTGTTATATATTGCTTTATGTATATTGAGCTGTGAAACCTTCCCGGCTCCTTGCGTTTCTGCTTGCCCTGCTCAAAGCCCTGACCAGCTACGGCCTGGCCAGCCAAGCCTACGAGCTGCACCGCGACGAATACCTCTACCTCAACTACGGCCAGCACCTGGCCTGGGGCTACCTGGAAGTGCCCCCGCTCACGGCCCTGCAAAGCTGGATTACCCTGGCCCTGGGCGGCAGCTGGTTTTGGGTGAAGTTCTGGCCTATTCTGTGGGGTAGCCTGACGGTGTACTTGGTGGCCCGGGCTGCCCAACGGCTGGGCGGGGGCACCTGGGCCGTGCTGTTGGCGGGTGTTTGCTACCTGGTCAGCGGCTTTGCCCGCCTTAACTTTCTGTTCCAGCCCAACTCGTTCGAGGTCTTCGCCTTCACCCTGGCCTGCTACCAGCTGGTGCGCTATCAGCAGCGGCCGTTGCCCCGCTACCTCTACGTGCTAGGGGTAGGGCTGGGCCTGGCGCTGCTGAACAAGTATTCAGCCCTGTTTTTTATTGCGGCCCTGGGCGCGGCCCTGCTTGCCACGCCATTGCGGCGGGTGTTTGTCACGCGGGCCCTGTGGCTGAGCGCCGCGCTGGCCCTGGGGCTGTGGCTGCCCAACCTGCTCTGGCAGCTAGGGCACGGCATCCCGTTCCGACACCACATGCAGGAACTGCACGATACTCAGCTGGTACACGTCTCGCCGGCCGATTTCTGGCAGGACCAGCTGCTGACGTGCCTGCCGGCGCTGTGGGTGTGGGTGCCGGGGCTGGGGGCCCTGCTCGCGGGCCGGGCGCTGCGGACCTACCGGGTAGTGGGCCTAGTGTACTGCGGCGGACTGCTGATTCTGACCCTGCTGCACGGCAAAAGCTACTACGCCCTCGGGTATTACCCCATCTTGTTTGCGGCCGGGGCCGTGTGGTGGGAAAGCCAGCTAAGCCGCTGGCCCCGCGCGGGCCGGCGGCTGCGGCCCGCCCTGCTGGCGCTACCGGTGCTCATTAGCCTGCCGGTGCTACCCGTGCTGTTCACCGTCAACTCGCCGGCCCGAATGGTGGAAGTGGGCCGGCGCTACCGCGGCACGGGGGCGCTGCGCTGGGAAGACGGCCAGGACCACCCGCTCCCCCAGGATTTTGCTGACATGCTGGGCTGGCAGGAACTAGCCGATAAAACCTGGCGGGCCTACCAGGCGCTACCTGCCGCCACCCGTGCCCAAACACTCATTCTCGCGGCCAACTACGGGCAGGCCGGGGCCATCAACTACTACAACCGCCACCGTGCGCTGCCGCCGGCTCACAGCTTCAATGGCAGCTACCTGTTCTGGTTTCCGGATTCCGCGGCTCGCCGCTGGCAGCACATCCTCCTTATCGATGACGAGCCCGACCCAACCCTGGGTGCCCACTTCCGGAAGCTGCACCGGGTAGCGGAGCTGCAAAACCCGTACGCCCGCGAACAGGGCACTGCCATTACCGCCGGCTCTGGGCCCGACTCCGCCATCCTGCGCCAAATTAGCACCGAGCACCGGCAGGCTCTGGCCACCTGGGGCCGCTTTTAACAAGCAGGCCCCCGTTATCCGTACCGAGGGCCTTGCTTGGCTTTCCGGCCACAGCTACTTGGCAGCGTCAGGGCGCTCTACCTTCACAATCTGGTCTTTATCGAGCATGAGCTTAAGCTCATAGCGGGTAAGCTCCAGAGCTACCGTGTCGAAGTTCTCCGGCTTGTTCAACTCGTCCAGGCCGGAGTTCTGGTCCATTTCGTAAGTGTTGGGCAGCAGTTTTACGCTGTTGCCGGCCGCTTCCTGCACCTTCAGCAGCGAGTAGCGCCCGTTTTCCGTCCGCACGTGGTAAAGGTCGCCCTTGTGGGGCGCGGTAATAAACTGCTGGCTGGCCTGCTGCGCGTCGCTGTTCTGCACCAGCGCCCAGCCAATACCAATGACCAGCAGCAGCAGGCCTGCAAAGTGCCACCACGGCACCCGGGCGCTATGCTTCACGGCGCTGAATGCCTCCCGCAAGCCCGGTTCCATTTCTTTGGGCTGCTGCACAAACTGGCAGTGCCCGCACTGCGAACCACCAGTTTTCCCGATAGGAAACAGCGGAATCCAGTAGATATGAGCGTAGCGCCCGAATACGCTGGCGTGCAAGCTGTCCGGAGTGGCACAGGCCGGGCAACTGCCCGCAATGGGCTCGGTCCGGAGGTGAGAAGAGCGGTACCCGTAAATAATCATTGGCTAGAAAGAGAAGGTAGCGGTAAAAGAAAATATCCAGTGGCCCGGCAGCCCTGACCGGGCGGCTCGTACTGGTCGGGAAATTTATAGTATATTCTTTATGTACAATACAAACGGCTAGCTACCAGAAAAATATTTCCTGGTAGCTAGCCGTGCAACGCAAAGCGCGAAAAACAGAGGTTAAGGCTGTTGCGCGAACCGCTGACCGAAAAAGTCGCCGGGGTTCCAGGTGGGGCGCCGGGGGTTCTGGGCTACCAGGTAGCCAATGAGGAAGTTCAGCTGCACGTATTTCTTGCCGGCTTCAAAGTCGAAGGTGCCGTTGATGTCGTCCTGGGGCTTGTGGTAGGTGAGGGCCCGCCACTTCTGTACCTGCTCGCTGAGGTTGTTTTTGCCGTCGGGGGTGCGGTTGCCGTACTTGATGTGCAGAGCCGGAATGCCCTGCGCCACGAAGCTGTACTGGTCGGAGCGGATGAAGCGGTTTTGGTCGGGCTCCGGGTCTTCTTCCACCGTCAGCCCCAGGTAGCGGGCCGCGTCCTCTACTGGCTGGGCCAGCGTGGAGTGGCGGGCTCCCAGCGGCACTACGGACAGCAGCGGCGCAATAATGGTGGGCATATCGGTATTTACATCGGCCACCAACGCGGTTTTAGGCACCGTGGGACGGGCCGCAAAGTAGGCTGAACCCAGCAGGCCCAACTCTTCGCCGGTCTGGAGTACCAGCAGCACGCTGCGCTTGGGCTTTTGCTTGAGGTTGGAGTACAGGCGGGCAATTTCCAGCACCGAGGCCACCCCGGAGGCATTGTCGTGGGCCCCGTTGTAAATGGAGTCGCCCTTCACCGGCGCGCCTACCCCCAGGTGGTCGAGGTGGGCCGAGTGTACCACGTACTCCTGGCGCAGGGTAGCATCGGAGCCGGTAATTTTCCCGACCACGTTGTAGCTCTCAAAGTCCTGGTAGCCCGATTCCCAGCTGGCGGCCAGCGTACCGCGCAGCGCCACCGGCGCGGGTTGCCCCTGGCGGAGGCTGCTCATTACGGTGGCCGTATCGGAAGCGGCATTTAGCAGCAGTGCCTGCAGCCCGGCCGCCGACAGGGTGCCCGTCATGCCTACCCCCGAGCCGCTGATAAACCCGCGGGCGGCGGCCACCTTGCCATCAGCCCCCAGCACACTGGTAGTGGTAATGGGCCGGGCGGTGGCAGCAATTGCTGCCGCCGGAACTGGGCGGGCCGAAGCGAACAGCACCCCAACCGCGCCGTGGCGGGCGGCCGTTTGCACCAGCAAGGTCTGATCCTGGCTGGCCGAGGCGACTGTGCTCGGGAAGCTGCGGGGGGCACCGCGTACAATCACCACTACCTTGCCCTTCACGTCGAGGCTCTGGTAATCGTCGTAGCCCTGGTCGGGGGCCGAGATGCCGTAGCCGGCGAAAGCCAGCCCCGTGGGCGCGAGGCGAGAACTGGGCTGCTCGGGGTGAGGGTAGAGGTGTACCTCGGCTGGGGCCAGCGGTAGGCTACCCCCGGTGGGCTGATAGGTGATGGTAGCACCGGGCTTGGTGGTAGCGCGCCGCAGCCGCACCCGCTGGGTAAAGCCGCCATCCTCGCCGGCCGGCTCCACGCCGAAGCGCTTGAGCTGGCTGGTTACGTAATCAACGGCCATCTGGTAGCCCGGCGTGCCGGGCTTGCGACCCAGCAGCCGGTCATCGGCCAGGTACTGAATATGGGCCTTGATGTCCTCGGGCTTTACTTTGGTCAGGGCTTTGGCCACCGGTTTGGGCACCGGGGCAGCGGTTTGAGCAGAAGCCGGGGCGGTAAGCAAGATACCAGCGGCCAGCAGCAGGGGCAGTTGTTTCATCGGTCCAAATTACGCAGCTGCCCACATTCATTCAGTTTCTCTTAGGGCCGGTTCCAGCGAAAGGTTAGGGTAGTGGCCACGCGCCGGCCCCCAGCATAGGCAGGCCTCCACCGCGGAGAAGCCAGAACCAGCCTTTCCAGCAGGTCGATTTCCTCGTCTGTGAGCGTGGCAGGCAGCACAACGCGCTGCAGCGAGGCAAACCCCAGCGCGTCAATCTGTACCTGGGCCTGCAAGCCTTCCGCCTTTAGCTTGCGCCGCAGCTCCGTTTGGCTAAGCGCGTGGTGCAGATAAGCGAAAAACCCAACTTCACCGAAAGTCAAAAAGTTAGGGGGCGCCTCCGTCTCAACGGACCCAATGAGCGTGCGCGGCGAAAACCGAGTGGGCAGCAGCCGCACCAAGTGCCGGGCCGCCGTGATGCTGCCTGCGGTGGCGCCCAGCGAGAGGCCCGTTCTGTCTTCGGTGTGCTGATACCAAACGTTGTTGAGGCTGTCGCGCACCAGCAGTGTTACGTTGGGCTTGCCGCCTCCGGGGGCGGAGCATATCACATCGGCGTACAGAAAATCGGGGTAGCGCGTGGCGGCTAATCGGGCAAACTCCTCCCGGTCGTGTACTACGCGGTAGCCCATGGAGGTCAGCTGATCGGCCATCAGCTGGCGCAAGGTGACTAAATCGGAGTACTCGGAGAGAAAGAGTTCTGCGTGGGGAGTCAGAATCTGTAGAAAGATAGAGCGCGGCTGTGTTTGCCCAAAGCCCCTGAGCGTACTGCCCAGTAAGAGTAGGAATAGAAGTATTCTCATACGCCGCGGTAGTAGGTAGTGTCGTTCTGCGCTGCCTGCCCGTAGGCAAAAACAAAATTAGCACCGCTTCGGCCAAGATCCGAAACGGTGCTAATCGTAAGTGAAAACTGTACGTGGTTTAGGCAGCGGCCGGCGTTTGCTCCAGCTCCTGCAGCAAAGATTCGATGCGGGCAGCGTGGGCGTCGAGGCGTTCCAGGCCCGCACGGGCTTCTTCCAGCTCGCCACGCTGATACTGTTGCACCAAGCTGCGGCCAGTATGAATCATACGAACCAGCTCCTGCTCCAGGCGCTGTACGGGTAGTGCCGAGCCGTAGCGGGGCTTCACCACCGTATTGAGCCATTCTCCCAGCGGGTTAAGCGGTAAGGAGAACATGTCGGGGTCGGGTTCCCGCACGCCGTAGAGCACGGAGCGCAGCCGCGACTTAAACAGCACCTGCTTGATGCGGGCCTGCTGAAAATCGAGGTTAGTTAACTCCATAACGGACGGGATGTACTAAGAAGGAGAAAAAGGAAAAGGGCATTAGCGACCAGCATTTTCTAGCGCCTGCCGGGCCTGTACCAGGCTCGTGACATCGTAGGCGAAAACGGTAATGCCGGCTTTCTGACCTTGTTCTTCGAAGAGCTGATACGTGAAGTTGAGGTAGCTGCGCTGCAGCCGTCCGTTGCCATCGTGGTCAAGGTCGATTTGCACTTCATTGCCCACAAAGGTCTGGCCGGTACTATACACGCCGTCCAGCAGATTCAGGAAGCCTTGGTCAATAACTTCGGGCAGGGCTTCGGCCACCGTTTGGCCCACCAGCTGGCGGTTGGGGAACAGGCGCTGGTAGGGCGGGTTCACAAACTCGAAGCGATGCTCCGGGCCGCGCAGAATGCAGATGAGAGCGGGCGTCTGCATAAACAAATTGAAGAACGTTTCGCGCTGGCGCTGCACCTCCTGGAAAGCCTGGTAAGCTTGGTCAGAAAGGAGGGCCTGCTGCTCGTTCTGCTCCAGCAGCTCCTGCACCATCAGCTTCTGGTCGTGAATGTCGGTGCCGCAGCCTACCCACATGGTTACTTCGCCCTCCGCATTGCGGCGCGGTACGGCCCGTACCAGCACCCAGCGGTAGTGCCCATCGTGGCGGCGCAGGCGGTACTCCAGCTGCAGCTCCGAGCCCTGCGCGCGGGCCTGGTCCCAGAGGTGGGTAGTGGCCGCCACGTCGTCGGGGTGAATATCGGCCACCCAGCCTAGCCCAATGCTTTCGGCCAGGGAGCGGCCGGTAAACTCCAGCCAGCGCGGGTTGAAATAGTCGGTTTCGCCCGTGGGTAGGTTGGTCCACACCATCACGGGTAAGGACTCCAGAATAAAGCGGGTGCGCTCCTGCTGCTCGGCCAGCTCACGTTGCACCTGCAGGCGCAGCTGCTCGGCGCGGTGGCGCTCCGTCACGTCCTGGGTGCGCTGCAGAATAAACTCCAGGGTCCCGTTTTCGTCCAGAACGGGATAGTGGGTGGCCTCCCAGTAACGCTCCTCCAGGCCGCCGCCCTGCTCTGTGGGCCGCTCCAGGTCGTAGCGAATCAGGGGCATGGTGTGCGGCTGGTGATGGCGCCGCACATGCTCGTGCGATTCGCGGATGATGTTGGCAGATTCCTCGTCGGAAGAAGGGTAGGCTTCAAAGAAAGGTTTACCCACGGCTTCCTCCCGGCTTTTCATGGACACTCCAACGTGGCTGTTTGTGTTGTCCACGATGGTCGCGGCCTCATCCGGCGCAATAAGCAGGAAGCTGTCGGGTAGAGAGTGGAAAAGTTTCTGGTAGTTAACCGGGAAAGCAGGAACAGGCATGGTTGGGATGGGCAGGTAAAAGTGGCGCGTACGCAGGCCGGAACAACAACAAAGCTACGCGCCAATACTCCGGCAAAAAAGCGCGGCTGTATGTAAACAAGGCAGACTATCCGAAATGTTATACCACTACCTCGGCAGTAAGTTTACAAAGTTGGGAAGCTTATGGTTCAGCTTAGCGGCGTAGTGGCAAGCGGGCCCGTTAGGCGCTAGCTCACTGCCATGGCTCAGCCCATCAGGCCCGAATCATGTGGATGTGGGGAATACCGTCTTCGAGGTAGCCTTCGCCTACTTGCCGGAAGCCAAAGCTTTCGTAGAACTTCTGGAGGTAGAGCTGGGCGCCTATTTGAATGGGCTGCTCGCCGAACAGGCCTTCCACTGCTCCAATAGACTGCCGCAGCAGCTCCCGGCCCAGCCCGTAGCGCCGGTACTTCGGACTCACGACCACCCGCCCGATGCTGGCCTCGGGGTAGCTGATGCCGGCTCCAAAGAGGCGGCTGTAGGCGGCCAGCTCGCCGGCGGGGGTGTAGCCCAGCAGGTGATGAGCGGCCTGGTCTTGCCCATCAATGTCCTGAAAAGCGCAGGTCTGCTCCACTACAAATACCTCTGAGCGCAGTTGCAGCAGGTCGTAGAGTTCGGCCAGGGTGAGGGCAGCGAAAGGGTTGGTGGTCCAGGTCAGGGTCATGGGGAATGCGGCAAAAAGTATGGGTGCAAAGATGAGGCGTAGCCGGCAGAAGTGCGGTGTGCTACCGTGGCCGGCAAGCTCCACCACGGCATTTTGCGCCCTGGCCGCGTATACTTCCACCACACCTGCGCCGCTAGGTGCGGCCTTCATTCAATTACTCAGCATGGACTATATCCGCTTGGGGGCTACTGGCCTCAAGGTTTCGCGCATTTGCCTGGGCACCATGACCTACGGCACCCCCACCGACCGGTGGCCCTGGGCTCTGGACGAGGAGCAGAGCCGCCCTTTCATTCAAAAAGCCCTGGAGCTGGGCATCAATTTCTTCGACACGGCCGATGTGTACTCCAACGGTGCCAGCGAGGAAGTGGTCGGCCGGGCCCTGCGCGACTTCGCCAAGCGCGACGAGGTAGTACTGGCCACGAAAGTGTACAACCCCATGGGCCCCGGCCCCAACCAGCGGGGCCTCTCGCGCAAGCACATTATGAGTGCCATTGATGCCAGCCTCCGGCGCCTGGGCACCGAGTACGTAGACCTCTACCAGATTCACCGCTGGGACTACGATACGCCCATTGAGGAAACGCTGGAGGCCCTGCACGACGTGGTGAAGGCCGGCAAGGCCCGCTACATCGGGGCGTCGTCGATGTTTGCCTGGCAGTTCGCGCAGGCCCTGTACCTGGCCGATAAGCACAACTGGACGCGCTTCGTGAGCATGCAGCCCCACTACAACCTGGTGTACCGCGAGGAGGAGCGCGAAATGCTACCCCTCTGCCAAGACCAGAACATTGGCGTGATTCCCTGGTCGCCGCTGGCGCGGGGGCTGCTCACGGGCGGGCGCACCAAGGAGCGCAACGAAACCGAGCGGGCCAAAACGGATGCTTTCGGCAAAAGCCTCTACGGCCGCGACGACGACTTTGCCGTGGCCGACCGCGTAACGGAAATTGCGCAGGAGCGCGGCCTGCCTAACGCCCAGATTGCCCTGGCCTGGATGCTGAGCAAGCCCGGCATTACGGCCCCTATTGTGGGCGCCAGCAAGCCCGGCCACCTCGAAGATGCCGTGGCCGCCGTGGGCGTAACGCTTTCGGAAGAAGAAATCAAGCGGTTGGAAGAGCCCTATCAGCCCCACCCGGTACTGGGCTTTTCCTGATGCCGCGCCGGGCTATTCCCCACCTACTGCCGCCTCGGCCACGGGGGTAGTAAGCGTAGCCCCGGCACTGGCCACCACAATGAAGGCCACGGCCAGCCACTGGCTGGCCGTGAGCCGTTCGCCCAGCAAAAGCCACCCGGAAAGGGCCGCCGCTACGGGTTCCAGGCTCATCAGAATGCTGAACGTGCGGGTGGGCATGGTTTTCAGGGCCTGCATTTCCAGGGAAAAAGGCAGTACACTGGAAAACAAGGCCAGCAGCCCACCCAAGAGCAGCAGGTGAGGTGTTAGCAAGGAAAACGTACCCCCGGCAGCCCCGAAAGGCAGAATCACCAGGGCTGCAAACAGCATTCCTACGGTTACGGCCAGCTGGCCGGGTAGCACGGCCGCCGTGCGGCGGCCCAGCACGATATACAGCGCCCAGCATACGCCCGCGGCCACGGCAAAGCCCGCCCCCAGCATATCAATGCCGTGGCCGCGCCAGGGCGCAATAAGGGCAATGCCCGCCGCCGCCAGCACCACCCACAGGGCATCCAGCTTCCGGCGCGAACCAGCCAGGGCCAGGCCCAGCGGCCCCACAAACTCCAGCGTGACGGCCAGCCCGAGCGGAATACGAGCCAGGGCGCAGTAAAACAGAAAGTTCATGATGCCCAGCGCCAGTCCGTAGGGCACCACAGCGCGCCACTGCGCTGGCTGTAGTTGCCCGAGTCGGGGCCGCACCACCAGCAGGAGCAGCAGGGCTGAGAAGCCTATGCGCAAACTGGCCGTGCCTGCCGCCCCCAGCACCGGAAACAGCCCCTTGGCAATGGCCGCGCCGCCCTGTACGCTTACAATGGAAAGGAGCACGGCCGGTAGGGGCGGTAGCGTAAGGCGAGAGGAGGAGTTCACGGAAAACGAAGTAAGAAGTTGGAAGCCAAACCACCCGATGATGGAGCGGTGCCTCAGGACGCAACCGAAGGTAGCCTGAGCGCGGCGTCGTGCGGGCTACCCCTTGAAGCTTCCTGCAAAGGTCGGCCAAGAATAACTAGCAACCCGAATACCTTTTCCCGATAGGTGCACACGAAACCATTTGGCCCCTGAAATTTTGAGTGTTCACGGGAAAGTTGCTGCCGGCTTCGCGGTTTACTCGTACAAAGAAGCCGAACCACGCCCTTCGCCACGGAAGGAGGGGCGACCGGTGCGCCCCAGGCGGCCGTTCCGGCTCACCGTTCTTTTGCCTATGATTCCTATGAAAACCACTCTGCTTGTCTTGCTGCTGGCCGTGGGCGCGGCTTCTTGCTCGCCCGTGCGGGTAGAAACATCAACCCAGGTCCCCGGAACCGATTTTTCGGCCTACAAAACGTATAACTTCATGGATGTAACGGCGCGCAATGAAGCCGCTTTTGCCGGCGGAGCAGTCGGCATTGAGGAGCTGAAGCGTGCCGTAGCCCGCGAGATGGAAAACCGCGGCTACCAGCGCGCCGAGTCGCCGGACTTATGGGTGAACATTGGGGTAGTAACCGAGGAAAAGGTGCAAACCCGCGAAACCAACATTCAGTTTGATGGCCCGCGCTACATTGGGCAGCGCCGCTACCACTGGGAAAGCCAGCAAGTGCCCGTAGGTACCTACAAGTATGGCACGGCCACGGTAGATGTGGTAGACGCCGCCCGCAACACCCAAATCTGGCAGGGCGTAGCCGCCAGCACACTTTCCAAAGACCCCGAAAAACTGGCCGCCCGCATTGACGAGGGCATTGCCACCATGTTCGAAAAGTATCCGGTGCGGGCTCAGTAATCCTGCGGAAATTTCACTGCCGAGTCACCAAATGACGGTACGGCTCGTACTACCCTATCAACCCGTTGCCTAGCCCACCTGCAAGCGGCTAGCCGGCACATCTAACCCTACTACTTCCATGTCTAAGAAGTCCAACCTCACCGCCCTCATCGGGGCTTCGCTGGCCGGCCTGGCGGCTGCCGTGTACATTAGCCACTCGCAGGGCAGCTGGCCTTTTGCCAGCAAGCAAGGCGGCGAAGAGGAAGCCAATACCGATTCTCAACCGCAAGGCGACCAGCAAAGCAGCGCAGGTGCCGCTACGGGCCAAGGCGCTGACGTGGATGTGGCCCTCACCAACGAGGTAGCCAGCTACACGGAGCACAACCCCAACAACGCCGGCGACTTCACTGACGATGGCGCTACCGGCAACGCCGACTAACTGCTGGCTTTGGCTGCGTTTTCGTAAGCCCTGTATGCTGAGTTGAAACGGCCCCGGCTACACTAGCTGGGGCCGTTTTCTTTTCTATTTCAAAAACTAGAGTCGAGGTTGCTACCGCAAACGATTGGATAGTTTTTCTTCGGGAAATGGGGTTTTGAAGCAGGCTAGGGGGTAGGGGAGGTATCTATATTTGGTGACGATAGCGGCCTTCTGGTAGCTAAGCAGCCGCCCAAAATGCACCCGGCCCGCCACGTCGGGCGTGGCTGTGAGCCGGGCCCGGCGCTTTCCGTAGCAGTTACTTCTCACCTTAAATTCCCCCAGTCTCCTTGAAAACCCTACCCCGCTCTTTCAAACCAACCTTAGCCTTGCTGCTGCCTCTGGCTTTGGGCAGCGCCTGCCAAAGCAACACTTCTACTACCGCCACTACCAACGAAACCGGCTCTGCCGCTGCCGACACCACGGCGCCGGCGGCTACCGCGCAAGCAGGCACGGCTGGCAGCGGGCAGAAGTACCTGAGCAAGCCCCTGATTAAAGAGATTTACACCGCCGACCCCTCGGCCCACGTCTTCAACAACCGCATCTACATCTACCCCTCGCACGACATCGAGACGGGGATGCCGGAAAACGACAACGGCGACCATTTTGCCATGCGCGACTACCACATTCTGTCCATGGACAGCGTAGGCGGCAAGGTAACCGACCACGGCGTGGCCCTGGATGTGAAGGATGTGCCGTGGGCCGGCCGCCAGATGTGGGCCCCCGATGCCGCTTTCAAAAACGGGAAGTACTACCTCTACTTCCCCGTGAAGGATAAGCAGGATGTGTTCCGCATTGGCGTGGCCACCAGCACGTCGCCTACGGGCCCCTTCAAGGCCCAGCCCAAGCCCATCGAGGGCAGCTTCAGCATCGACCCCGCCGTGTTCCAGGACACCAACGGCGCCTCCTATATGTACGTGGGCGGCATTTGGGGCGGGCAGCTGCAGCGCTGGAAAACCGGCACGTACGACGCCAGCGTGAAGCCTGAGCCTGGCCCCAACGAGGTAGCCCTAGGCCCGCGCGTAGCCAAAATGAGCAACGACATGCTCAGCTTCGCCGAGCCGGTGAAAGAGGTGAAGATCCTCGACGAAAACGGCAAGCCCCTGCTTTCCGGCGACAACAAGCGCCGCTTCTTCGAGGGTGGCTGGATGCACAAGTACAACGGCAAGTATTACTTCTCCTATTCCACCGGCGACACCCACTTGCTGGTGTACGCCACCGGCGACTCGCCCTACGGCCCCTTCACGTATAAGGGCGTCATCATGAACCCCGTGCAGGGCTGGACTACCCACCACTCCATCATCGAGAAAGACGGCAAGTGGTACATCTTCTACCACGATACCGAGCTGTCTGGCAAAACCTGGCTGCGCAACGTGAAGGTAACCGAGCTGAAGCGCACCCCGGACGGCGGCTTCGAAACCATCAACCCGTAAGCCCTTTTCCTACCCCTAAAAAAGGCCCGAACCTGTTGCAGGTCCGGGCCTTTTCGTTGGCCTGCACCTCCAAACCATCCGTCATCCTAAGCGCGGGGAAAGATGAAGGGCGGGGTAGAGGGTGCCAGAAAGGTAACATGCAGGGGCGAAGCAGTTTCGCTATTTGCTGTTGGTTTTGTCGAGCACGGCTACCACATCTTTGGTAGACACCTTTTGGCCGGTGGCGGCGGCTCTGTAAATGGCTTGTAATAGCTGGATGTCGCGCAGACCCATTTCGCCGGGCACGCGGGTGGGCTTGTTGTTCAGTACGCAGTCGGCGAAGTCGTCCATTTGGCGGGCCTGCTGGGGCACGTTCTCAATGTTCATCGGGCCCTGGCTGGTGCGGCCTTGCAAGCCGCCGTAGCCGAAGGCGGGCTGCAGCTCCATAAAGCCCTTGGTGGTTTCGGCCCGGAGCAAACTGTTCAGGTTTTCGGCGTAGCTGGTGCGGCAGTCGGCCACGGAGCCGTCGGCAAACTGCATTTGCCAGTTCACGCCGGCTTCTACTTCCTTGAACAGCCCCTTCGGGTCGGGGTTGGGCGCCAGCTTGGCCGTCACGGAGGTTGGAATCTGGCCTTTGGTGTAAATCACGCCCTGCACGCAGTAAATGCCCATGTCCATGAGCGGCCCGCCGCCGGCCAGCTCTTTATCCACGCGCCAGGGCGTGTCGTTGTTGAAGCGGAAGCCGTTGTCGGCCACCAAGCGCTTGATGGGCCCCAGCGTTTGCTGCTGGCCCAGGCGCATCATTTCCTGGTGGTGGGGCTCGAAGTGTAACCGGTACCCGATGCTGAACTTCTTGCCGGCCTTCTGCATGGCCGAAATCATGCGGCGGCACTCCTCGGCAGTAGGCGCCATGGGCTTCTCACAGATAACGTGCTTGCCCGCCCGGGCCGCCCGCTCCACGTACTCGGCGTGCATGCCCACGGGCAGCACCACGTACACGATGTCAACGTCGGGGTTATCGACGATGCGGTCGAAGGTTTTGTAGTCGTAGACGTTCTTGTCGGGGAGGTTGTACTGCTGCTTCCACTTAGCCGCTTTTTCCGGCGAGCCCGTTACGATGCCCGCCAGCTTGCAGAGCTTGGTTTGCTGCAGGGCCGGAGCCAGTTGCCCCGTGCTGTACTTGCCCAGGCCAACCAGCGCCACTCCCAGTTGGCGGCCGCTTTGCAAAGCCTCCAGGCTGGCAGGACCGTAGCTGATTTCTTCCAGCCACGAGAGCGGCCCGCCTACCGCCGACGCGCCCACCAGCGTAGCCCCCACCCCCAGCGAAAACGTGCGCATAAATTCCCGGCGCCCGGCCGGGTTCACATCCAATGGTTTCATAGCCCAAGCAGGTTAGTTACAGGAATAGGTACCGGGTTCAGTAGCTGTGGGTTACGAGGGGTAGCCGGAAAAAGCGGTAGCGCAAGGTGTTAAGCTGCTACTCACCGCAACCCGGTGCTTCGCGCTACTTTACGTTTCTACCCCCGGGCATCCCCTACAACCCGCGCACGTACGCGGCCATTTTTTCTCGTGTGGCCGTATCAGGCAGCGGCCCGTGGGCAGCCCGCAGGTTGTCGGCCAGGTGGGCGGGGTTGCTGGTGCCGGGTATTACGCACGTAACGGCGGGGTGGGAAAGGATGAACTTGAGCAGAAATTGCGGCCAGCTCGTAATGCCCAGCTCCGCAGCCCAGGCGGGCAGCGCCTTCCCGCGCAGCCGCGCCAGCAGGCTGCCTTCCGTGAAGGGCCGGTTGATGAGCGTGGCCACGCCCAGCTCCGCCGCGGCCGGGAGCAGGCGCTGCTCGGCGTGGCGGTCCAGAATAGAGTAATTGAACTGCACGAAGTCCAGCTTTTCCTGGCGCAGCACCCGCTCCAGTTCGGGGTGCATGGCGTCGGTATAGTGCGTAATGCCCAAGTAGCGCACTCGGCCCGCAGCCTGCCACTGGCGCAGCGTTGCCAGGTGAGTTTTCCAATCCACGAGGTTATGAATCTGCAGCAAATCCAGGCTGGTGCGGCGCAGCTTGCGCAGGGATTCCTCCATCTGCCGGATGCCGGCCTCCCGTCCCTGGGTCCAGACTTTGGTGGCGTAGAAAAACTCGTTTTGGGTTGGCAGCTCACTGGTCAGCTCGCCCACTACCTCCTCGGCCCGCCCATACATCGGCGACGAATCGATAACGCTGCCCCCCGACGCGCGCAAGGTTTCCAGCGTGTGTCGTAGCTGCGGGTGCGCCCCGGCACCACGCACGTCGAAGGTCTGCCAGGTTCCCAGCCCCACAACGGGTAGCGGCTCCTGGCTGGAAGGAATCAGGCGAGTAAGCATGAAGAACGGTTAGGATGAAGTGGTGGAAGAAGATAGTAATGGTGCCAACCCACTGGTGTGCTGGGCGGAGTTGGCGCATCGCTACCTATCTGTGGCTACTCAGGGACATAAAAGCGAAGCGCGGGATAGTTCGACTTTGCGCAACAAGACGAAGTTCTTACAGTACTCTACTGCCGCTAGCTACTCTTATTGCTGGCGCAGCCCTGCCAGCAGGGCCGGGGCGTTGCGCTGAGCGCGGGCTTTTTCCTGGGGCGTAAGGGTGGGTTTCAGCAATAAGTCGAAGATGGGCTGCTGAGCTGCGGGTAGGCCGGCACGCTTTACGCGCTGGTCTTTGGGCTTCAGGGCTTTTACCAGGGTAGTAGCTTGCTGCAAGGCTTGCTCCGGACTGGGGGCCGGCTTGCTGCCGCGGGGTGGGGTAGTAGCCTGCCCGCCGCTCACGTAGCTGAACTCAATAATACAGCCCTGGCAGGCCGTGCCTTTCGGGGCTTCCTGCGAAGGGCCCGACGTAATGGAGGCGCTGTCGGTGGCCAGGTAGAGCTTGGTGCCATCGGGTGACATGGCCAGGTCGCGGTAGCGGACGGGGCCGCGGAAGTACATCAGGGTGTCGGAGGCCACGGCGGTGCCGTCGTCGGTAAGCTTCAGGCGGATGAGCTTGCCTTTTTTCAGGGTCGGAATCAGCAGGGAGTTTTGCCAGCCCGGAATGGCCGTGGCTGTGTACACCGCTAGGCTGCTGGGAGCCTCGGAGTTCCAGGTGGGCTCGTCGGGGCTATGGTCGCGGGTACGGGTGAGCACCGTCGTCAGGAACTGCTGCGTTAGCGGGTAGAGCGAGGCAATGGGGTTGCGGTAGGCAGCGCCCAACCGGGCGGCGTTGGCCTGTTCGGTCCCGATGGTGGGGTAGGTAGTGTGCCAGGGGCCGGGCAGGGTGGCGTGCTCAGAGGCGGCTGCGGCCAGGCCATTGTAGTTGCCGTCAGCAAAGCCAATAACCAGCGGATGACCATAGTTTTTGCCCCGCTCCACTAGGTTTACTTCGTCGTCGGAAAACGGACCGTGCTCGGAGGTGTAAAGTCGGCCCGCGCCGCCTACTACGGCATAGCTCAGCCCTTGCGCGTTGCGGTGGCCCAGGCTCCAGACGGCGCTCTGCCGCCCTTGGCTGAACGGATTATCGTTCGGAATCCACCGGTCGTACTGGCCCAGGTCGGTATCGGGTTCGGGGTTGAAGCGCAATACTTTGCCCTCGTAGGAAGCCGGGTTTTGCGCGTGGTTCGCACGGCCGCCGTTCTCAAACTGCCCCGCCCCCAGGTCGCCGACGGAATAAAACAGATAGTCGCGGCCCGCTACGGGGGCTATCAGCAGGCGGCCGGCGTTGTGGTCGTTGCTGGCCGGAATGGAGTCGCACAGGATAAGGGGGCGCGTAAGCTGCTGCTGGGCAGCATCGTACTCGTAGCGCACCAGGCGGGCCGTGAAAAAATTGCCCCCGAAATTGGGCGCGCTACCCTTGCCGGGCTGCCCAGCTCCCGCAAACCGGTAGATGTAGGTCAGGTACACGTAGGGCTTGCCCGTGAGCAGCTGCGGGTGCAGGGCCATGCCCATCAGCCCACCCTGGGGCCAGGGCTTGCCCCCATCCACAGAGTCCGGAACTTTGTCGTAGCGCGGAAACTCACGGTTTTTGCTCAGGTCGAGGAGTATTTGCCGGGCCCCCGTGGCTGGGTTGATGCGGCTGACGCGGTAGCCCCGGGCTTCGGTAGTCCACAAAAAATTGTCGGGGCCATAGGCGACTTCCCACGGGTCGCTGAGCTTTTCGGTGATAACACGCCGGGTAAACTGCTCGCCCAGGGGGCCGGTCACGGTTTGGGCCAATGCCGGCCCCGATAGAGCTACTAAAGCAAGCCAGCCAAGGAAATAGGAAAACCGCACGATAGATAAGTTCAGGTTGGAAAAACGCGCCTCATGGCGGTTTATCCTTACTTACCGGCGCGGCGGCGGGTTATAGTTGACCTTGCAGATTTGAGAGAGTTTGCCTTGTGTAATAGGCAGTAGAAAGGCCCGGTACTTTCCCAGCAAGCCTAGAGTAGAGGCTAGACAAACCCCAGGATAACAGAGGCTACGGCGTATGCCAGGACTACACGCTGGGCAATATGCTCATGAGCAACGGCAACCCGACCCTCATGTTCACCCCAGAATACCACCGTATTAAACATAGCGAGTCCGACGCCAATAACAACCAATAGGCCCCGGCGGGTGAACTCCGTGCAATAATGACATCCGCGTGCGTCCGCATAAAATACATGAGCCAGCAGAAAGCGCACATTTAGCACCTGTAAAGCAGTCAGGTATATACTAGCATCAACTGCTTTGGACACCCCAAGCATATTGCCCGGGATTAACCTAACGCGAAAGTTTTTAATTACATGATACAGGGTGAAATAGTAGCGTTGAATAAACGAAAACATGCTAGGCAATGATGAAAGCCGATAGGTCGTACAAGCTATGCAAAAAGCACGACGTTCAGATTCCTGCTCCCGATAGTAAGCCGCTACCTACTCATCCTCCGGAAACTGACCCATGCCGCCGCTTTCAAAGTCGGCAATGGCCTGCACTAGCTCCCGGTTGGTGTTCATTACGAAGGGACCGTAGGTGGCTAGCGGCTCCTCAATGGGCTCCCCGGCCAGCACCACCAGCACGGTATCCTCGGTAGCCGTTACGTGCACGTCGGTAGAATCCCAGCCGAACACCACAAGCTGCTTGGTGGCGGCTGGGCGGTTGCCGTGCAGGGTAATAGCGCCTTTCACCACGTAAATGCCCACGTTGTAGTCGGCGGGGAGGCGCAGGGTGGTTTCGGTGCCCGTGGGCAGGTGCACATCAAGCAGGGTGATGGGGGAGAAGGTGTCGGCGGGGCCGGTTACCCCTTCGTACGTGCCCGAAACTACCCGGATGCGGCCGCGCCCATTGGCAGTAAGCACTTTCGGAATAGCTTCGGCCCGAATGTTCTGGTAGCGGGGCGGGGCCATTTTGTCGCGGGCGGGCACGTTTACCCACAGCTGCAGCAGCTCCAGGGTGCCGCCGCGGCGGGAGAATTCCCGCTCGTGGCGCTCCTCGTGCAGGAGGCCCGCGCCGGCGGTCATCCATTGCACGTCGCCGGGGCCGAGGGCGCCGGTGTGGCCGGCCGTGTCGCGGTGGGCCAGGTAGCCCTCGTACATCACCGTAACCGTCTCGAAGCCGCGGTGAGGGTGGGGCGGCGTGCCCAGGGGGGCCTCGGTGGGCGCTACCGGCATAGGGCCGGTGTGGTCGATGAGCAGGAAGGGGCTGAGCTGACGGATGCGCGGCCCCGGCATGGGGCTGGTCACGTCGAAGCCGTCGCCAACAAACTTCTTGTTGCCATCAATAACTTGAAATATGCGGCGGCCGGTGGACTGGGTCATAGCAGAAAGAAGGGGTAGGGAAAGCACATACGCGGGGAGTAGCACCCGGTTACTACCCCTTTGCAACCGCCCAACCCCGCCAGGGTTTAGCGGCGCAGCAGACCACTGCGGCTGCGGGGCAGCCCGGCTTACAGTAGGCCTTGCATGAAGGGGTCGTTGAAATCGGGGGCGAAGTGCAGCACGTTGGGCAGGTGGCTAAACTCGGCGGGCTGGTGCGTGGTGGTGAGGATAACGGTTTGCATACCAGCATTCAAAGCCGCTTCGGCGCCCTTGGGCACGTCCTCGAACACGAGGCAGTCGGAGGGGGCTACCCCTAGTTTCTCGGCGGCTTTCAGGAAGGTTTCGGGGTGGGGCTTGCTCAGCTGCACGTCATCAGCACTGACGATGGCCGAGAAGTAGCGCCGAATGTCCAGGCCATCGAGCACGAAATCGATATTAAACGGAATGGCCGCCGAGCCAATAGCCAGCCGGATGCCGCGGGCGTGGGCCTGCTGCAGAAACTCCAGTAAGCCCGGCAACAGCCGCAAGTGGGGCCGAAACTCGTCCTGGTAACGCTGCTCCTTGCGCACGGCCAGCTCGTCCATTTCCTCGGCCGTAAACCGGTCGGGCCCAAACACGCGCACCAGCACTTCCTGGTTTTTGCCGTACATCTGCGGCTTTAGCTCTTCCCAGCTGAAGCTGCCGCCCAGCTCGTGGTTCAGGATGTGCTGCCAGGCGCTGGTGTGGTAGTCCATGTCGTGAATCATGGTGCCGTTGAGGTCGAAGAGAAAGGCTTTCATAAGGAGAAGGGGATAGAGAAATGAGGTGGCTGAAGTAAGGTTCAGAAACCGCAAATGTCGGCTGTTTACGACTCAACTCAGTTTTCAATAATGGGATAGCGCCTTCCTCAAGGCAGAATAGCAATTAATGCAGTAGCAATTTGTGAGTTTTGCCGTTTAATGTAATTTCTACAAAATCTCTGTTGTTCGCGTAACGTACATCTGTTTTACCTAAGTCAAATTCTTTGTGATGATTGGGGCATAAGAGAATGATATTGTGAAGGGTAGCTCTACCTGCTTGGCTGTGAGGTTCAATATGTGCGGCCTCTATGTATTCACTACCATCAGCTTTCTTTATGCTGATTTTACAGATCTGACATTTATAATTTCTGTATCTCTTTATTAGTGCTATAGCTACATTGTTTCTTTTAAACAAAGTGTTTGAAATAGTTATAACTTCTAAAGGGTAGTTGGCATATTCCTCAATAGCTCGCTTTAGATCAATTTTATCTCTATACGTACTATAGGTTTTCTCATGGACGGCTTCTTGCTCAGCCTCGTCAGATAATTGGCTGCTTTCTGATTTACTGTTATTAATGATCATTAAATATTTTCTGTGTAGTCGCCTCATCGCATGTTGGCTAACTGGCTTTCTGCCAGTCTTAGGGTTTCCTTCCTCTCTATATACTATATGCTTCATTAATGCGGATAGTGATGTCTGTAAATCATCATTGCTATAATCTCTGTTGATATTGAATAGGAAATAATCCATTGCGTACTCACTTAATGCCCTTTTAAACACACTGCCTTTTCGCAAGTGCTGAAAAATTCTTATGAAATCCTTTGCCGTGCCTTCATTGATCTTGTGCTCTGAATGTAACTCATTTGCTGCGGCAGCCTTGGTGATAGTGCCGGGATTTTCATAAACATACTTCGCTTTGTCGTATGCTAAATGCACTTGTTCGGGAGTAACCTTTTGTCTAGAAGATGTCATCGTGTGAAGGAATTGTGTGAGGAGGTATACTTGAAGGATATAGGAATATACACTTCATCTACCTGATCCGACGCTTCGGTAACGGCAAGTTTCATCGGCTGCAGTAGCGGGCCACTTTTGGTCCAACCCTACGCCGCTACCCCCATGAAACGTCTGCTACTCCTTGTCCTGCTGCTGGTTTTCGCCCTTCGCGCGCTGGCCCAACCCACTACCATGCTCAGCGGCACCGTTCGGGATGGCGCCGGCCAGCCCCTGCCGGGCGCTAATGTGTTCCTGAAAACCACCTTCGACGGGGCCAGCACCGATTCGCTGGGGCGGTTTCGTTTTGAAACCCAGCAAGCTGCCGGCTCCTACGTATTGCAAGCCAGTCTGCTCGGGTTCGTGACGGTGGAGCGCCAGGTTACGCTCAGCGGGACGCCCCTGCGGCTTGATCTTACCTTGAAAAGCACGCCCCACGCCCTGGGCTCGGTGGTAATTACTGCCGGTTCTTTCGAGGCCAGCGACGAGCACCGCAGCGCCGCCCTCACCACCCGCGACATCCAAACTACGGCCGGAGCCCTGGCCGATGTGGCCGCCGCCTTCAACACCTTGCCCGGCACCACGCGGGTAGGCGAGGATGGCATGCTGTTCGTGCGGGGCGGGGCGGCCTCGGAAACCAAAGTGTATCTGGATGGCCTACCCATTCAAAACCCTTACAACGCCACGGTAGCCGCGGTGCCGGCGCGGGGGCGCTTCTCGCCCAGCCTGTTTAAAGGCACCGTGTTCAGCACCGGCGGCTACTCGGCCCAGTACGGGCAGGCCCTGTCGGGGGTGTTGCTGCTGAACTCGACGGACCTGGCCCCGGAAACGGAAACCGGCGTATCGGCTACCTCGGTGTTTCTGGGCGCGGCCCGCACGCAGCGCTGGGAGCGTACGTCCGTAGCTGCTACCCTCGACTACACCAACTTGCAGCCCTACCAGCACCTGCTGCCCCAAAACGTGACCTGGCCAGTGTCGCCGCGCGGGCTGACTACCTCCCTCACCCTGCGCCACCGCACCGGGCAGGCGGGCATGCTGAAAGTGTACGGCACCTGGAGCCAGCAGCAGATGCGGATTGGGCAGCCCAGCCCCGAGCCCAGCGGCCGGCAAACGGTAGCGCTGCGCGCTGGCAATGGCTACCTCAACACCACTTTCCGCAGCCCCCTACGCCGGGGTTGGAGCCTGCAGTCGGGGGTAGGACTGAGCCGCGACAACCAGCGCGTGGCCCCCGATACGCTACGCATCCAGACGCTGGAACAGGCCCTCACCGCCCGGCTGGTGCTCATCAACGACTCGGCCGCGGCGCGCTGGAACGTGAAAATCGGGGCCGAAGTGCTGGCTCAGAGCGTGCAGCAGTTGGTGCAGCCCAACGCCGCCCTGAGCACGATGTACCGGCCGGAGTTCACCGAAAAACGGGCAGCGGCTTTTGTAGAATCAGACTTCCAACTGAATGACCGGCTGGCTGGCCGCGTGGGCGGACGCGCGGAATACTCGGCGCTGCTACAGCAGTGGAACGCCGCGCCGCGCCTGGCCCTGGCGTATCAGACCACCGAAAGCAGCTCCCTCTCCGCTGCCTACGGCCGCTTCTACCAAACCCCCGACAACGCCCTGCTGCTGGTGCAGCCCACCCTGCGGTTCGAGCAAGCTACCCACTCGGTGCTTACCTACCAGTACACCCACGACCGGCAGCTGCTGCAGGTAGAGGCCTACTACAAAACCTACCGCCACCTCACCCGCTACGATGGCCTACACCCGCGCAACCCCTGGGCTTACGACAATGGCGGCTCCGGCTACGCCCGCGGCCTGGATGTGCTGTGGCGCGACCGGAAAACCATCAAAAACCTGGAATACTATGTCAGCTACGGTTTTCTGGACACCAAGCGCCAGTACCGCCAAGACCCCGTAGCGGCCGTACCCACGTTTGCGGCCCGGCACAGCGTATCGGTGGTAGGCAAGTACTGGGTGCAGCCCCTGCACACGCTGCTGGGCGCTACCTACAGCTTCGGCAGCCCCCGTCGCTTCCACGACCTCAACGACCCCGAGCACGGCTACAACCAAGGGGTGCTACCCACCTACCAAGACGTAAGCTTGAATGCCAGCTACGTTACCCGCCTGTTTGGGCAATACACGGTGCTGCACGTTTCGGCTACCAATGTGCTGGGCCGCCAGAACGTGTTCGGCTACCGCTATGCTTCCCAGCCCGATGCGGCGGGCACTTTCAACCGCGTAGCCATAACGCCCACCGCGCCCCGCATGCTGTTCGTGGGCCTGTTCATCTCCATCAACAAGAAACGCGCCCTGGATCTGGACGAGCGGCCGGAGTAAGTAGGCAAGCTGCAAGCGCAGGGCTGGGGGTAGGACCAGCCGTTAAGCTGCAATGAGGACAGTAGCGTAAGTTGCGGCCTTACTACCCTCCGCTATGCTCCGAAAGGCACCACCTTCTATCCGGCCTCAGTTGCAGCGTCGCCTGCTGTGGTGGGCGGCCGGGCTTGCCGCCTTGGGCTGTACGCAGTGCGGACCGGGGAACCAGGGCCGCACCCCCGCGGCCGACCACTACATCAGCTACCAGGTAAATCCGCGCCGGCAGGCTTTGCGCCTGTACTGGCAGGATGAGCAGGGGAGGCCCTTTCGTAGCGTTCAGCGCCTACGCGAATGGGCAACGGCCCACCAGCAGCGGCTAGTATTTGCAACCAACGGCGGAATGTACAAGGCCGGCAATGTTCCGCTGGGGCTGCTGCTGGAGCAGGGGGTAGTGCGTACGCCGTTGGATACGACCCAGGGGGTAGGCAATTTTTACTTGAAGCCCAACGGCGTATTTTATTTAACGGCCGAGGGCAAAGCCGGCATCGTTCCTACGGCGGCCTTTCCCCACGTCAGGCGTGTTCGGTACGCTACGCAGTCGGGGCCGCTGCTGGTGCTGAATGGGCAGATTCACCCGGCTTTCCGGGCCAACTCCACCAATCTGCATATTCGGAATGGCGTGGGCATTCTGCCCGATGGAACCGTGCTATTTGCCATGTCCAGGGAGAAGGTCCGCTTCTACGACATGGCCGCTTATTTCCGGGAACAAGGCTGCCAGACGGCTCTCTACCTCGATGGGTTTGTGTCGCGCACCTATCTGCCCGAGAAGCAATGGGTCCAGACAGATGGAGACTTCGGCGTCATTATCGGCGTCACTGAGCCTGCCCGTTAAGCTTTCTTATTGGGGTGCAGGGCTGCCTTATCAGTAGCGCGCCGGCCAACGCTGAAAAGCGTTGGCCGGTGTCGTTTGGGGCTTGGGGGATAGGGGTGAGGAAAAGCCCACCGTTGATTTTTCTCTCGGGGGCTGCTGGCTACGCTTCATCCTGAAAATCCGACGGTTCGGTGAGGGCAAATTTCTTCGGAGCCGCGGCTAGCCCACCTTTGACTCATCAACCACCACAAACCTTTCCTCGTCATGAAAAAAGCCCTGTTCACCCTCGCCCTGGTAGCCGCTTCCGTTGCCGCCGTAGCCCAGCCCACCGCTGCTACCCCCGCCGCTACTACCCATGCCGATGCCTACACCAGCATGATGGCCACAACCATTCAGGACCTGATGAGCACCGGCGACCCGGCCAAACTAAAGCAGGCTGATGCCAAGCTGGAGCGCGCCGCCCAGGTAGCCCCCAAAGACTGGCTGCCCCGCTACTACCAGGCTTACGCCCGCGTGATTACCACCTTCGTAAGCAAGGAGGAAGACGACGCCAAGGACAAGTACCTCGACCAGGCCGAAACGGCTCTGGCGCAAGCCCGCAAGCTGGGCGGCGAGGAATCGGAGCTGCTGGTAGTGCAGGCTTACATTTACCAGGCCCGCCTGAGCATTTCGCCTATGCTGCGCTCCATGAAGTACTCTAAAATGGTGACGGAAACGCTGGCCGCCGCCAAAAAAGCCAACCCTGCCAACC
The DNA here is from genome assembly GCF_019599275.1 of Hymenobacter sp. HSC-4F20. Lineage (GTDB taxonomy): Bacteria > Bacteroidota > Bacteroidia > Cytophagales > Hymenobacteraceae > Hymenobacter. The sequence goes on from NZ_JAHZTD010000001.1 coordinate 84,918, forward strand.
CGCGCATTTACCTGGTGCAGGCCAACAACGTGTACTACACGCCTGCCATGTTCGGGGGTGGGGCCGAGGTAGCTAAGCCCCTCTTCCAGGAAGCCCAGACGCGGTTCGTGGCCTTCAAGCCCAGCTCGGTGCTGGCTCCCAACTGGGGCGAGCGGCAGGTGAAAGGCCGGTTGAAAAGCTACGAAACGGCATCGGTTAAGTAAGTTGCCGGGGCCGCTCTGCCGTGGCTCCCGAAGCTAAGCCTCAACAAGCAAGCAATAGAACGTCAGGCTTGGGCTGGTGTTGAACAATGGGGGGGCGTATTCGCGTCTGCGGCGTGCGGCGTTGTTTAGGTGCCCCGCCAGGCATGTTGTTCTCGGTCAGTCGTTGACTACAATGGCCTATGGCTCTGGCAATAAGACGCCGCCCGTACGCGCCTCTGCATCGTCTACCATCAGCCTACCAGATGCTGCGCGGGGTGGCCGCCAGCTGAAGCAGGACACGGCCTTTGGGCAAACCACCGCGCCCACCTTAACCAAAACCAATCCATACGGCAAGCGCCACGACGCCTGCCCACCGGTGCCGCCAGCTTTCCTTATCTTTTCGCTTGCCTTATCTGCCCGTCGGGGCTCCATGCTATGCTTGAATCTGCCCTGCCAACAAACCACCCGGCCCCAGCTACCGAAGATGCCCTGCAGGTGCGGAAAACTTCCCTCACCAACCTGGGCCGCCACTACCCGCACCGCAAGTGGGCCTTCATGCTGGGCCTGATGCTGATTTTATCAGTAGTGATGAGCTTCGTATTCTGCCGGAAGTGCTCCGTGGGGAGCGAGGATTTTCTGGTCACGTTCGGCTATAACTTTTTCTATACCACCGGCCTGTGGCTGGCCAACGGCTTCCCCAGCGAGTGGCTTAACCGCCGCGTCGACTGGACAATTCAGCCCATCAAGCGCTTTCTCATTACGCTGTCTATGTCGCTGGTGCTGTCGCTCATCGTGATTTTCATTGTCACGACGAGCTTCAACGTGCTCTACCACCACCGCCCCCTCAGCTCCATTACCTGGCGGCCCTTCGTGATGCCCTTGCTCATTACGGTGGTGGTGTCGTTGTTTTTGCACAGCCGCTCGTTTCTGCTGAGCTGGCGCGATGCCACCACCCAGGCCGAGCGCCTGCAGAAGGAAAACGCCCTGGCCCAGGCCGACAGCCTCCGCCGCCAGCTCGACCCACACTTCCTGTTCAATTCCCTGAACGCCCTGACCTCTTTGGTAGAGGAAAACGACCCCGCCCGGGCCACCCGCTTTATCCGCCAGCTCAGCCAGGTGTACCGCTACGTGCTCGATAGCCAGGACCAGGAAGTAGTGCCCCTGGCCGACGAAATGCGCTTCGTGGAAGCCTACCTGTTTCTGCAGCGCACCCGCCTGGGCGAGGGCGTGCAGGTGGAAATGCGCCTACCCCCCGCCGCGCTGGACACCCTGTTTGTGCCCCCGCTGGCCGTGCAGCTCCTCCTCGAAAACGCCCTCAAGCACAACGCCACCTCCCAGCGCGACCCACTCCGTATCCGCATAGAGCTAGATGAAACGGCCCGCACACTGGCCGTGCGCAACATCCGCCGCCCCCGCCGCCTCCCCGATGGCGAATCGACGGGCCTGGGCCTGAAAAACCTGCGGGCCCGCTACGCCTTCCTCACCAGCCAGCCGGTGCGGGTGGAGGAGTCCGACGGGGAGTTTGGGGTAGTGCTGCCGGTGCTGGAGCTGCGGTGAGGTTAGTGGCTGTCGGGCGCTGTAGAGACGCGAAGTATCGCGCCTCCCGCCCGAACGACTGGCCCGGAACAGCACAGCAGAACCAACGTCAGCCACGGCAAGACGCCAAGTAGGGCGTCGCTACACCCAGCCGGAAGCCGCTTCGAACACCGTTTGGCAGCTAGCTTTAGCGCCAGAATTCTTACTTACCCCCAATGCCTGCAACTACTACCCCACTTCGTGCCCTGATTATTGAAGATGAGCCCCTGGCCGCCCGCCGTCTTGCGGAGCTGCTGCGCAAGCAAACCCAGCCGGTAGAGGTAGTAGGCACGGCCGAATCGGTGGCTGAGGCCGAAGCTCTGCTGCACGCCCTGCGCCCCGCCCCGGACGTGCTGTTTCTGGATATTCACCTGGCCGACGGGCTGAGCTTCGAGCTGTTCGAGCGCCTGGAAATCAGTAGCCCGGTCATCTTTACCACCGCCTACGACAAGTATGCCCTGCGCGCCTTCAAGGTGAACAGCGTCGACTACCTACTCAAACCCATCGACCCGGAGGAGCTGGCGGCGGCGCTAACCAAGCTGGAGCGCCAGCGCCAGGCCGCTACCCCCACCTTCGATGCCAACCTGCTGGCCCAGGTGCTGCGCCAGGCTCAGCCGGCCAAGGAGTACAAATCACGGTTTGTGGTGCGGGTAGGCGAGCATCTGAAAGCCATTCCCGTCGAGCAGATTGCCTACTTCGCCAGCCTGGAAAAAGTGACCCTGCTGCACACCCGCGAAGGCCGCAAGTTTGTGGTCGACTACACCCTGGAGCAGCTCGAAGGCATGCTCGACCCCACGGAGTTCTTCCGCCTCAACCGCGCTTACCTGGCCCACGCCGAAGCCATCCACGACATTATCCACTACACCAACTCCCGCCTCCAAACCGTCCTCAAGCCCACCGCCCCCGACAACGACACCGTGCTGGTGAGCCGGGAAAAAGTAGCCGCCTTCAAAGCGTGGCTGGATAGATAATATAGTAATTAAGTAGTTATATAGTAAGCCGGTAAAGTGAAAGAACGTCATACTGAGCGCAGTCGAAGCATCTCTACCGCTTCGTTGCAGAAGGTGAGGCCGGTTAATTAGCTAGCAGTAAAAATGCTTCGACTGCGCTCAGCAGACGTTCAGTTGAGTATCACACTGCTCTACCCTTCCAGCCAGCTTTTCACGGCTGCTGCTTTTTCCCGGCTCACCAGCACTTCCTCGCTGGGGGCCGGCTGCAGCTCCAGCAGCAGCTTGCCGTTGAAGTGGGGGTGCAGGCGCTGCACAGCGGGCAGTTGGGCAATGAACTGACGGTTGAGGCGGAAAAACTGCGCTGGGTCCAGCAGGCTTTCCAGTTGCTCCAAGGTATAGTCGACCACGAAACGGCGGTTGTCGGCAGTGGCGAGGGTAGTGGTTTCGTGGCGGCTCTGGAACCAGGCCACCTGGCTCACGGCCAGGGGTAGGAGCTGCTCGCCGCTGCGCACCAGGAAGCGGGTTTTGTACTGGCGGTCGGGGCGGGGAAGCGCGTCGAGCAGGCGCTCCAGGCGGCGGGCAGAATCTGGGGAAGCGGCTGGGGCTGCGCGCCACTCGCGCAGCTTGGTTAGGGCGGCCTGCAGCTCGGCCAGCTTCACCGGCTTCAGCAGGTAGTCGACGCTGTTGGTTTTGAAGGCCCGAATGGCGTAGGCGTCGTAGGCGGTGGTGAAGATGACCGGGCTGCGCACCAGCAACTGGTCGAAGATTTCCAGGCTCAGGCCGTCGGCCAGCTGAATATCGGAAAGGATAAGGTCGGGGGCGGGGTGGGTGCTGAGCCACTGCACGGCGCTGGCCACGCTGTCGAGCACGGCTGCCACCTGGGCTTCGGGCGCGGCCTGCTGGAGCAGGCGCTGGAGGCGCTCGGCGGCGGGGTATTCATCTTCGAGCAGCAAAACGGTCATGCCAGCGGTGAAATGGTGAAGTTGTGAACTTATGAAACGGCCAATCAGGCGCGCTTACTGGCCCGCGGAATTGATTTTCTGGACTAGCTGCTGGGCTTCTTCAACCGGGAAAGGCTGTTTGAGCGACTGGTAGAGCACGCCCTCGAACGTCATCTTGAAGTACTCCGCCGTGCGGCGAAACGGCACTTCAAATCCTTCGGGCAACTCCGGGTCGGAGCCTACCGCGAGCAGGAACACGTGCTTGCCGCTCAACCCCCGCCCTAGCCGCTTATGCGGTTCTTCGGTCAGGTCGGTCAGGCGGTCGAAGAAATCTTTCAGGATTCCGCTCATGCTGTACCAATACACGGGGGTGGCAAACACGAGAACGGAGTGCCGCTGCATCTGCTCAACGATGGATAGAAAGGCGTCGTCGGGGGCGTAGTCCTGCGTGTAGCGGTAGGCCGCCACGGGTAACTTCTGCAGATCAAGCAGTTGGTGAGGAACCTCAGTTAGCACCTGGGAAACTAAGCGGCGGGTATTGCCATCGGAGCGGGCACTACCCAGAATAACCAGGGGCGTATGGGAAGAAGCTAGGGCAGACATTAGAATAAGCGGAAAAGCCAGAAAATGCTCCGGAACCTACGACAGGCTCGGTAGATAGGCGCCAAAGTACCACGTCCAGGCTATAAAGAACAGCTGCAGCGGCACCCGAAACCAGAGGTAGCGCGGGCCGGGCCCGTCGAGGGTGCCGGTTTGGTAGTTGAGGTGCCGTTGGGCGGCCAGGATGTTGGCGGGCAAAATCAGCAGGAAGAAAGCAATGAGCAACCCCGCCGTGCTCGGCCGCAAATTCGGAACCAGCAGCCCTACCGCTGCGGCCAGCTCCAGCACGCCGGTAGCCAGCACCCAGGCTTTTTTGGCGGGCAGAACCTGCGGCAGCATCTGCATCATGGGGGCCGTGAAAGCAAAGTGCCCGATGGCCGTGAAAACCAGCATGGCCGCCATAGCCCCGTTGCCTGCCAGCAGGTAGTTCACCTGGCCCTGGAAGAAATACGTGCCCGCTGCCAGCAGCCCGAAAACGGCCAGCAGCACAAGTAGTGGTTTCATAGTGTGCCAGGTAAACTGATAGATTTACTGCGCCAAAAGCAGGGGTAGCCGCACCCGGAACCACCCTGCCGCCGTGCTGACTTCTACCGGCTGCGGTGCGCCAAGCAGCTCGTAGCGGTGGCGCACGTTGCGGAGGCCGGTGCCCGTGCCGGGGGCCAGGCCCGCCGTGCGCGGGCGCAGGGTGTTTTCTACCGTGAAATAGCCCGCCGCCAGGTCGGCCGTGAGGCGCAGCTTCAGGGGGTGCTCCCGGGAGGCCACGTTGTGCTTCAGGGCATTTTCTACCAGCAGCTGAATACTGAGCGGGGCTACGTGCTGGACCAGGGCAGCGGCCGGAATCTGCTGCGCTACCCGCAGGTTGTCGCGGAAGCGGGCTTTGTGCAGGGCCAGGTAGGTTTCCACGAAGGCCAGTTCCTCGCTTAAGGGTACGGTAGCCCGGTCGCGGGCCAGCAGCACGTAGCGGTACACGTCGGAGAGCTGCTCCACAAACTGCTGGGCGGGCTCGTTTTCGGGCTCGATGAGGGCCGAGAGGGTATTAAGGGAGTTGAACAGAAAGTGCGGGTCGAGCTGGCTCTGCAGGGCCTCCAGCTGGCTTTGCACGCCGGCGCTCTGAAGCTGCTCGGCGCGGCGCACGTTCTCGGCCCACTGCCGGAAGAAATTCCAGCTTTCGTAGATGAGCTGCACTACCACCGTGGGCACCATATTCAGCCCGAACTCATACCAGAACGTGGACCAGCTAAGGTGCCCGCCCTGCAGCAAGCCGGCAATGCTGCCCAGTACCAGCGTCACGGCGGCAGTAATCAGGGTGTTGATGCTGGCCAGCAGCCACAGGCGGCGGGTGGTTTGCTCAACCCGTGGAAAGCGCCGGAACAAGCCGATCCACAACGCCCGGCCCGTGAGCCAGAAGGCGCAAGTAAAGCCAATCGAAATAACCCAGTTGAGCAGAAAAATAGGCACGGAGCGCACGTGCAGAATGCCGCGAGGCAGCAGCACTAGCAGCGCCAGCACCGGAATGCCGATGAGCAGAAACCACCGGTCGTTTACGCGGATGGGGTTGGGACGCTCGGCGGTGGGTAGGGGCATCAGTTACGACTTACGGGGTAGGTGCTGCACGAAGCTAACCACCGCCTGCCGAAACCGCGCCGGCTGCTCCAGGAAGGAATAGTGCTTGCCCGGCAGCACTACCACCTGCTGCCGCGGAAACCGAAACGACTGGGGCGTGGCGCCTGTGGTTTGGTCATCTTGGCCTGCAATCACCAGGGTAGGCATAGTAAGCGCGGCCGTGGCGGGCACGTAATCCTGGCCGTAGTCGGGCAGGCGGCCGCTGAACACCTGGGTTGCAAAGTCCTGGTTCGCGGGCACGGCACGAACGGTGCGGCTGGCGCGGGCGGCCAAAGAGTCGGCGGAGAACTGGAGCTGGTAGGCTATTTTCTTCTGCTGCAGCGCGCCCATCACCAGGCCGAAGCGCTGCATCATCGGGATAGAGGCGTTGGGCTGCTCGGCGGCAGGGAGCAGGGAGGTGCCGTATTGCAGCATGCTTTCCAGCGAGGCCGCAGGATTTAGCACGCTGTTTACCAGCACCAGCGCCTGCACCCGTTGGGGGTATTTAGTGGCGTAGGCCGTGGCAATGGTGCCGCCAAACGAGTGCGCCATGACCACCCACTTCTCCAGGCCCAAATGCTGGCGCACCTCTTCCAGGTCCTGCACCATACGCGCCATCGAGTAGTTTTTGCGGGCCGAACTGCCCGAGCGTCCGCTACCCCGCTGGTCGAAATACACCATGCGCAGCTGGTCTTCCAGCCGGTTGCCGCCCAGCTTCTCAAAGGAGTAGCTGCCCGCGCCCGGTCCGCCGTGCACAAACACGCAGGGCGTGCCCTTGCCCGCCACTTGCACAAACAGTTGCACCGAGTCGGAGGTAAGCAGGGTGGTAGTGCCGTTGGCGAGGGCCGCTGGGTTGCTTTGGGCCTGCACTCGGCGCTGGCCGGTCAGGAATAGAAAGCAGGTGAGCAACATGAGAACGAGGCGGAAGCGGGAACTGGTCATGGCAGAAGGAGGTAGGAGAGATAAGACGAGCGAAGTAACTGCGTCAAACTTCTGAAAAGCTCTCCTTCACTTCCAGCGCAATCCGGGCGAAGTGCCGCCGTGGCGGGGCGAAACGGAAGAAATGCTCCGGTCAGGTGCGCCCCGAGCCGGAGCGCAACGGTTCTGCTTCGCGGGTTGTTGCACGACTCTCTGCTGGCGGTTCAGCATCAGCAGCGCTACCCACAGCAAGTGCTCTGCGCCACTGGCTGGCTGCAACAAGAAAGCCCAGGCGTCGGCACTGCTGCCGGCCGCCTGGGCTAGGGTCCCCACCCAATCCTCTAGTATTTCTTTAAATAATGGTGCTCATGCCGAGCTTGATGTTGTTGCGGTGCACCTCACAGTCGGCAATGTCGAGCACGCTGTAGGCAATGAAGTTGCCCACCTGCTCGGTGCTGTACAGCGTGGTCGGGTTCAGCTCGGGCGTTACTACTCCCTGGTCGAGGGCGTGCTGCACGGCGTCGCGCACACAGTCGGCTTCCTCCTGAAGATGGAAGTGGTCGAGGAGCATGGCGGCCGAGAGAATGGTAGCAATGGGGTTGGCAATGCCTTTGCCCTTAGCCTGGGGGTAGGAGCCGTGGATAGGCTCGAACAGGGCCGCTCCATCGCCTACGGAAGCCGACGGCAGCAGGCCCAGGGAGCCCGCAATAACCGAGGCCTCATCCGAAATAATATCCCCGAACATATTCTCCGTGAGAATCACATCGAACTGCTTGGGATTCAGGATGATTTGCATGGCCGCGTTGTCGACGAACAGGTAGTCGAGGGCTACGCTGGGGTACTCGGGGGCAATGCTCTGCACGGTTTCGCGCCAGAGGCGGGAGGTTTCCAGCACGTTGGCCTTATCCACGAGCGTGAGCTTGTGGCGGCGCGTTTCGGCGGCTTTGAAGGCGCGGTGCGCGATGCGCAGAATCTCGTCGCGGTGGTAGGTGCAGTGGTCGTAGGCCCAGGTGCGGTCCTCCGAACGGCCTTTCTCCCCGAAGTAGATGCCACCGGTCAATTCCCGGAAAATAAGAATGTCGGTGCCTTGAATCCGTTCGGCTTTCAGCGGGGAATGTTCCAGCAGCTGGTCGTAGGCCGTGATGGGACGGATGTTGGCGTACAACCCGAGCGACTTGCGCAGGCCCAGCAGCCCTTGCTCGGGGCGCACCGTGGCCGTGGGGTCGTTGTCGTACTTCGGGTCGCCGATGGCCCCGAGCAGCACGGCATCGGCCTGGCGGCAGGCGGCCAGGGTAGCGTCGGGGAGGGGCGAGCCGGTGGCATCAATAGCGCAGGCGCCCATCAGCTGGTAATCAAACTCGAACTCGTGCCCGAAGCGGCTGGACACGGCTCGCAGCACCCGCACGGCTTCACTACACACCTCCGGACCAATCCCGTCGCCCGGCAACACTACAATGCGTTTGCTTAAAATACCCATGACCGTTGCTGTTCGTAGGCCGTGATGGCCGCCTCCTGGCTAATAAGAAAATCGATGTCGTCGTACCCATTAATGAGGCACTCCTTTTTGTAGGGGTCCAGCTCGAAGTGAATCACTTCAGCCCAGCCGGGTACTGTCAGGGTTTGCTCCTGCAAATCCACCGTTAAGGCGGCCTGCGGGTCCTGCGCTACCACGTCAAACAAACCCTGCAACACCTCATCCGAAACCTGCAGGGGCAGCAGCCCGGTGTTCAGGGCATTGCCCCGGAAAATATCGGCGAAGTAGCTGCTGATGACTACCCGAAAGCCGGCATCATACAAGGCCCAGGCGGCGTGTTCCCGGCTAGAGCCGCACCCGAAGTTTTTGCCCGCCAGCAGAATCTGGTGGCCCTGGTAACGGGCATCGTTCAGCACAAAATCCGGCTTCGGCTGCCCGTCGGCAGTGTAGCGCCAGTCGGCAAAGAGGTTGGCACCAAATCCTTCGCGGGTCGTCGCCTTCAGAAAGCGCGCCGGAATGATCTGGTCCGTGTCCACATTTTCTATCGGAAGCGGCACCACGCCGGAGCGCAGCGTCTGGAATTTCTCCATGGGGGCAGGGATTATGTATTACTAACCGTCATGCTGAGCTTGCCGAAGCATCTCTACCGCTTCGTTGCTATCCTACTTGATTAGTCAGAGGTAGGAATGCTTTGGCAAGCTCAGCATGACGGTCAGGTGAGTTCATTCTAGTGCTAGTTCAAATACTGCGTGATGTCTACCAAGCGGCCTTCCACGGCCGTAATAGCAGCTACCAGGGGCGACGCTAGCAGCGTGCGGGCGCCGGGGCCCTGGCGGCCTTCGAAGTTGCGGTTGGAGGTAGACACGCAGTAGGCACCGGCCGGAATCTTGTCGTCGTTCATAGCCAGGCAGGCGCTGCAGCCCGGTTCGCGCAGCTCGAAACCGGCATCGGATAGTACTTTGTCGAGGCCTTCGGCAATGGCCTGCTGCTCCACTTGCTTGGAGCCGGGCACGATGATGGCCTCCACGTGAGCGGCCTTCTGCTTGCCCCGCACGTAGGCCGCTACCGTGCGCAAATCCTCAATGCGCGAGTTGGTGCAGCTGCCGATGAATACGTAGTTGATCTGCTTGCCCAGCAACGACTCGCCCGGCTGGAAGCCCATGTAGCGCAACGACTTATCGAAGCTGGTAGCCTCGCTACCCCCGTTAAGCACCGGAATGTTGGCCGAGAGCGGAATGCCCATACCGGGGTTAGTGCCGTAGGTTATCATGGGCTGAATGGCCGAGGCATCGAACTGCAATTCAGCGTCAAACACGGCATCTTCGTCGGAGTACAGGGTCTGCCAGTGCGCTACGGCCCGGTCCCAGTTCTCGCCCTGGGGGGCAAACCGGCGGCCTTTCAGGTACTCGAACGTGGTAGCATCTGGCGCGATGAGGCCGCCGCGGGCGCCCATCTCAATGCTCATGTTGCAGACCGTCATGCGGCCTTCCATGCTCAGGCTTCGAATGGCGCTGCCCGCGTACTCCACAAAATAGCCGGTAGCCCCGCCAGTGCCGAGCTGAGAAATGACGTACAAAATCAAATCCTTGGCTGTCACGCCGGGCCGCAGGTCGCCATCCAGGGTAATGCGCATGCGCTTGGGCTTGTCCAGCAGCAGGCACTGGGAGGCCATTACCTGCGTCACCTGGCTCGTGCCGATGCCAAAGGCAATGGTGCCAAAGGCCCCGTGCGTGGAGGTGTGACTGTCGCCGCACACCATCGTCAGGCCCGGCTGCGTGATGCCCAGCTCCGGCCCGATGACGTGCACAATGCCCTGGTACTGGTGGCCCAAACCATAGAGCTCCACCCCAAACTTGGCGCAGTTCTCGGTAAGCTTATCTACCTGGGAGCGGGAAAGCGGGTCCTGAATGGGCTGGTCCTGGTGGCGCGTGGGTACGTTGTGGTCGGCGGTAGCCACAATCTGCTCCGGGCGGCGCAGCGTAAGGACGCGGGCCGTCAGCTCGTCGAACGCCTGGGGGCTGGTGACTTCGTGAATCAGGTGACGGTCGATGTAGAACACCGTGAGGCCGCCAGCTACTTCACGCACCACGTGCGCATCCCAAATTTTATCAAATAAGGTTTTAGACGACATGAGAGAGGGGTGGGGTGGTTAATCGGAACGTCATGCTGAGCTTGTCGAAGCATCTCTCCCGCTTCGTTGAGTAGGAGTTAAGCCAGTTGACTAGCCAGAGGTAGAGATGCTTCGGCTCTGCTCAGCATGACGGTACTTCTCGTATTAATTCTACCCTACTGCCACTAACTGCTCCTGCTCCACCATTACGTGCAAATCCTCGTCTACCACCTCTTTTTGGCGGTCGGCGAGGATAAGGAAGGAGGCGTAGGCTTTGTTGAGGGCGGTACGGTCGAAGTCGTAGCCGATTTTCTGGAGGCGGTAGGCCAGGGCGGCGCGGCCCGAGCGGGCGGTCAGCACAATGGCCGAATCGGGCATGCCCACTTCGCGCGGGTCGATGATTTCGTAGGTTTCGCGGTGCTTGATGACGCCATCCTGGTGAATGCCGCTGGAGTGCGAAAACGCGTTGGCGCCCACAATGGCCTTGTTCGGCTGCACCGGCATGCTCATCAGGTGCGACACCATGGCTGAGGTTTCGGCGAGCAGCTTGGTATTGATGCCCGTCTCGAAGTTGAGGTAGGGATGCTGGCGCAGCACCATTACGGCTTCTTCCAGGGCCGTATTGCCGGCCCGCTCGCCCACGCCATTGATGGTGCACTCTACCTGCCGGGCGCCGCCCAGCACACCCGCAATGGAATTGGCCGTGGCCATGCCCAAATCGTTGTGGCAGTGGGTGGAAAGGCGCACGTGCTCAATGCCGCGCACGTTATCCGCCAGGTACTTAATCTTGGCTCCGTACTCGCTGGGCAGGCAGTAGCCGGTAGTATCCGGAATGTTGAGCACGGTAGCGCCGGCGCGAATAGCGGCCTCACAGACGCGGGCCAGAAACTCATTATCGGTGCGGCCGGCGTCTTCGGCGTAAAACTCTACATCTTCCACAAAAGACTTGGCCAGTTTCACGGCGGCCACGGCGCGCTCCAGCACTTTCTCGGGGGTAGTGCACAGCTTGAACTGGATGTGCGAATCGGAGGTGCCGATACCGGTGTGAATGCGCGGGTACTTGGCCGATTTCAAGGCTTCGGCCGCCGTAATAATGTCATTCTCCACTGCCCGGGAAAGGCCGCAGACGGTAGCGTAGCGCGTTTGGGCCGCAATGGCCGCTACCGCCGCAAAGTCGCCGGGGCTCGACACCGGAAAACCGGCCTCAATCACATCTACGCCCAGTAGCTCTAGCTGGCGGGCAATCAGCAGTTTTTCGTCCCGGTTCAGCTTGCAGCCCGGCACCTGTTCCCCGTCGCGCAGGGTTGTGTCGAAGATGTGGATTTTCTGAGTTGCCATGTTCAGTAGGGTTCAGTCAGCGAAAGTTGCTGCCCGCAAGTACATGGCCCCGCCGTGGCAGTGAAAACCACCTATCGGCACGCCTACTATTTCTAAAAGTTGACTTTTGTTTTGTAAATGCTTGACAGAAAGAAATTTATGTTCAAACAAAATACAATTGCCAACACCAAGTAGAACGTCACTTGTAGAGACGCTGCCCTTAGCTCCGCTGACCTTTGGTTTGCGTCTCAGCGCCAGGTCGATACCATCCGGATAAACAGCATCAGCAACTGTAGAGACGCGAAGTGTCGCGTCTCTACAGTTGATAACACGTAGCGCGCAATATGCTGCGTGCTTTAACCAAACTATCTACCTACACCAACAAACTCAGGAAATCCTGCTTCCCGTTTAGATACTCGTACGAAAACCCCTCAGCCACCATGCGCAGCCGGATGCCTTCTATGTCGTGGGGGCGCTGGACCTCGAGGCCGATAAAGACGGGGCCTTTTTCCTTGTTGTTCTTCTTGATGTATTGGAACTGGATGATGTCGTCGCCTTCGTGGAGGACGTGGTTGACGAAGCGGCGAAGGGCGCCGGGCTTCTGGTTGAAGGTCACCAGGAAGTAGTGCTTGCGGCCCTGGTGGCGCATGGCGCGCTCCTTGATGTCCTCCATGCGGGTGATGTCGTTGTTGGAGCCGCTGAGCACGCACACTACGGTTTTGCCCCGGATCTGGTCGGCGTACTGGTGCAGGGCCGAGACGCTGAGCGTGCCCGCCGGTTCCAGCACAATGCCTTCCTCGTTGTACATCTTCAGCAGGTCCTCGCACACCTGGCCTTCCGGCACCAAGGTCACCTCGTCCAGCAGTTCCCGGCACAGCTCAAACGTCAGTTCGCCGGGGCACTTCACGGCGGCGCCGTCCACGAAGCTCTCGATGTGCTCCAGCGGTTGGCGTAAGCCAGTCTGGATGGCGCGTTGCATGGAGGGCGCGCCCAGCGGCTGCACACCAATGAGCTTGGTGCGGGGGCTCAGTTGCCGAAACACGCTGCCCACGCCCGAGGCCAGGCCCCCGCCACCAATGGGCATAAAGCAATAGTCAATGGGGCCGGGGGCGTCGCGGAGAATCTCCAGGCCCACGGTGGCCTGGCCTTCTACAATGGCCAGGTCGTCGAAGGGGTGCACGAAGGTGCTGCCGCGCTGGTCGCAGAAGTCTTTGGCTGCCTGGTAGGTGTCATCGAAGGTAGCGCCGGTCAGGATGACTTCTACCTGCTCTTTCCCAAACAACCGCACCTTGCTTACCTTCTGCGCCGGAGTTTGGGCGGGCATGAAGATGTGGCCCCGTAGCCCTAGCAGCTGACAGGCGTAGGCCACTCCCTGCGCGTGGTTGCCCGCGCTGGCGCACACCACATCCTGCCCCGACTGCCCCTGACTCAGCCCGGCCATCTTGTTATACGCCCCCCGGATTTTGTAGGAACGCACCACTTGCAGGTCTTCCCGCTTCAGGTACACCTGCGCGCCATAAGCTTCCGATAGGCCTAGGTTATGTTGCAGCAGCGTTTTATAAATGACGCCATCCAGCGTGCGCGCGGCCCGTTCCACATTTTCCAGCCGTACCGTTGGCGCGGAGGTAAGGGTTTCTGATTCCATAAGGGGTAGGGAGTAAGACAGATAAGCTTCCTCCGTTTGTCATCCTGAGCGGAGCGAAGGACCTCTACCGCCGTACTAATCCAAACAGTAGTCAGGGGTAAAGGTCCTTCGCTCCCGCTCAGGCTGACAAGCGGGAAGAACTAGCCCATCCGCTAGTTTGTATCCGCGGAAAGCGCGAAGCCTTCCTCTACTTTCTCAGTGGCTTTGGAGCGCAGCTCGCGCACGATGGCGCCCGTCTGCCACAGCTCCGACTCGCGTACTTCCTTCAGCTCGGCTTCCAGCTCTTGGCGGTAGCCGGGCGTGGAGCCGCGCTGGATGGTGCGGGCCGCCTCTTTGCCCGAGGCCACGCTGTCGTATAGCTCATTTAGTACGGGTAGGGTAGCCTCGCGGAAGCGGCCTTTCCAGTCGAGGGCGCCGCGCTGGGCGGTTACGGAGCAGTTGCTGAACATCCAGTCCATGCCGTTTTCGCCGACCAGCGGCACCAGGCTCTGGGTAAGTTCTTCCACGGTTTCGTTGAAGGCCTCGGAAGGGGAGTGGCCGCGCTGGCGCAGCACCTGGTATTGGGCCTCGATGATACCGGCCAACGCACCCATCAGCACGCCCCGCTCGCCGGTGAGGTCGGAGTACACTTCGCGCTTGAAGTCGGTTTCAAACAGGTAGCCCGAGCCTACCCCAATGCCCAGGGCAATAGCCTTGTCGTAGGCCTGTCCGGTGGCATCCTGGAACACGGCAAACGACGAGTTCAGGCCGCCGCCGGCCACAAACAGGCGGCGCAGGCTGGTGCCGCTGCCCTTGGGCGCTACCAGCACTACATCTATATCCGCGGGCGGCACAATGCCGGTTTGGTCGTTGAAGGTGATGCCGAAGCCGTGGGAGAAGTAGAGCGTTTTGCCGGGTGTCAGCTTGGCTTTGAGGGTAGGCCACACTGCAATCTGGCCGGCATCGGAGAGCAGGTTGGCGATGATGGTGCCCCGTTCGGCGGCTTCTTCGATGTCAAACAGGGTTTCGCCTTCTACCCAGCCATCGGCTTCGGCCTTGCTCCAGGAAGCGGAGTCGCGGCGCTGCCCGATGATGACGTTAAAGCCGTTGTCGCGCAGGTTCAGCGCCTGGCCGGGGCCCTGCACACCGTAGCCAATCACGGCAATAACTTCGTCTTTCAGAATTGCGCGGGCTTTCTCCAGAGGAAATTCGTCGCGGGTAACTACGTGCTCTTCTACGCCGCCAAAGTTGATGGTTGCCATGATGTTGAGTATTGGGTTGGAAGATGAATTTGAGTTGCTGTGGTGAGCGGTAGGGTTACATGGTGAAGACCTTGTCGCGGCTGTTGAGGTAGTCGTTTTCGCGGACCTCGGGGCTGGGCTCGGTGCGCTCAAACTCGCGGAGCTTGTGGTGGAACCCCTGGCTGTTTTTGATGATGGCAATGCGCGCCGAGCGAACAAATTCGATGAGGCCGTAGGGCTGGAGCACCGTCAGGAGCTTGTCGGTTTCTTCGCGGTGGCCGGTGGTTTCAAACACCGTATAGTCCTTGCGGATAACCACGGCGCGGGCGCCATGCTCCCGCAGCAGCCGCTCCACAATGGCCCGATCGGCAATGATGTCGGTGGGCACTTTGTAGAGGGCCATTTCCTGCCAGATGACTTCCTCGTTCGGGTTGAAGTAGACCTTGAGGACCTCCACTTGCTTTTCAATCTGGCGGGCAATTTTGCGCACTACCTCCTCGGTTTCCACTACCACCATGTTGAAGCGGTGAATCCCCTCGATTTCCGAAGGCGACGTGTTGAGGCTCTCAATGTTGATTTTGCGCCGCGAGAAGATGATGGCAATGCGGTTCAGCAGCCCCACCTGGTTCTCGGTGTAGGCCGTGATGTTGTACTCCCGCTGGTCGATGGATTGCTGGTGCATGGTATTGACTACTAATTAGAACGTCACGCTGACTCTGGCGTCCGCTTGTCGAAGCAGCTCTCCCGCTTCGTTGGTCGTTCACTAGCCCAGGGTTTAAACCCTGGGCTATGGAGCGGTTCTCGTTGCTACCTCCGTTAAGTAGCCAGAGGTAGAGATGCTTCGGTTGCGCGCAGCATGACGGCCTTATTGGGGGGATATCACCGCTTTACCGCAACCGGATTTCGCCCACGCCACAGCCTTGGGGCACCATGGGAAAGATGTTGTTTTCGCGGGTCACCATCACCTCCAGCAGGAAGGAGCCGGGGTGTTCCAGCATCTCGCGCAGGGCGGGTTGCAGCGCCAGGCGGTTGTCGACGCGGCGGCCGGCAATGCGGTAGCCGCGGGCCACGGTCACGTAGTCGGGGCTGGCAATATCCACGAAGGAGTAGCGCCGGTCGTGGAACAACTCCTGCCACTGACGCACCATGCCCAGAAACTGGTTGTTGAGCAGCAGGATTTTCACGTTCACGCCCGTTTGCATGATGGTGCCCAACTCCTGAATCGTCATCTGAATGCCCCCGTCGCCGATAACGGCTATTACCGTGCGCGCCGGGGCGCCAAACTTGGCCCCGATGGCGGCGGGCAGGGCAAAGCCCATGGTGCCCAGGCCACCGCTGGTAATGTTGCTGCGGGTGTGGTTGAGCTTGGCGTAGCGGCAAGCCACCATCTGGTGCTGGCCTACGTCGGTTACAATGATGGCTTCGCCCTGGGTCAGCTCATTCAACTGCTGAATCACCTCGCCCATGGTTAGCTCGTCGGAGGTCGGGAACAGCTCATCCTGAATAACGGCCGCTATTTCCTCCGCGTCGTGGTCCTGGAAGCGTTGGCGCCACTCAGGATGCGTGCGGGCTTCCACTAGCTCCGTGAGCAGGGGTAGGGTTTCCTTGCAGTCGCCCCACACCGGCACCGTGGCCTTCACGTTCTTGTCGATTTCGGTGGGGTCGATGTCGAGGTGAATCACCTGGGCCTGTTTGGCGTATTTGTCGAGGCGGCCGGTTACCCGGTCGTCGAAGCGCATACCAATGGCAATAAGCACGTCACACTCGTTGGTCAGCACGTTGGGGCCGTAGTTGCCGTGCATGCCCAGCATGCCCACATTCAGGGGGTGGCCGGTGGGTAGCACGCCCGCGCCCAGAATGGTCCAGGCCGCCGGAATGCCGCTTTTCTCAATGAACTGCTTGAACTCCTGCTCCGCCTGGCCCAGCAACACGCCCTGGCCCCACAGTACCAAGGGGCGCTTGGCCTGGTTGATGAGCGCCGCCGCCTGCGCCACGTACTCCGGGCGCACAAGTGGCCGAGGCCGGTAGCTGCGAATGTGGGTGCAGGGCTGGTACGGCGCAAACTCCGCCTTCTGCATCTGGGCGTTTTTGGTAATGTCGATCAGGACCGGACCGGGCCGGCCGCTGCGCGCGATGTAGAAGGCTTTGGCCAGCGCCTCCGGAATTTCACTGGCATCCGTCACCTGGTGGTTCCACTTGGTAACAGGGGTCGTGATGTTGATGATGTCGGTTTCCTGGAAGGCATCGGTACCGAGCAAATGCGCGAAAACCTGGCCGGTGATGCACACCAGCGGCGTGCTGTCAATCTGGGCATCGGCCAGGCCCGTCACGAGGTTGGTGGCGCCGGGGCCGCTGGTGGCAAACACTACCCCCACCTTGCCCGACGAACGCGCGTAGCCCTGGGCCGCGTGAATGCCGCCCTGCTCGTGGCGCACCAGCACGTGGTTGAGCTGCTCCTGGAAGTCGTAGAGCGCATCATAAATCGGGATGATGGCGCCGCCAGGGTAGCCGAACACGGTGTCCACGCCCTCCGCCAGCAGGGCATGCAGGGTGGCCTGGGCTCCCGAAAGCGTCTGAGTAGCCGGCTCCGCCGTGGCTACGGCCGTTTCAGGCGAGGTTGGCACGGGCTGGGGTGGTAGGTTTAAGTACATGGTCTTCCTGGTAATCGGTGATACAGCCGCGGCTCGCGTCGCTCACGGTGCGGATATACTTCAGCAGCACGCCTTGTTGCACGTTGGGCCGGGGCCGCTGCCACTGCTGGCGGCGTAGCTCCAGCAAGGCGTCATCTACCTGCACGTCAATGGTATTGGCACCAGCGTCCAGCACAATCCAGTCGCCGTTTTCTACCAGCGCAATGGTGCCGCCGTCGTAGGCCTCGGGGCAGACGTGCCCAATCACGAAGCCGTGCGTGCCACCCGAGAAGCGGCCATCGGTAATCAAGGCTACCTTGTCGCCCAGGCCAGCTCCAATAATGGCCGAGGTAGGCTTGAGCATTTCCGGCATGCCCGGCCCGCCCTTGGGCCCTACGTAGCGAATCACGACGACCTGACCGGGCTGAATCTTGCCCTGCGTGATGCCTTCGTTCAGCTCTTCTTCGGAGTTGAATACAATGGCCGGGCCCTCAAACCGTAGGCCTTCCTTGCCCGTGATTTTAGCCACCGCACCCCTTTCGGCCAGGTTGCCATACAGAATCTGAATGTGACCGTCGGCTTTGATGGGGTTGCTGAGGGGGCGGAGCAGATCCTGCTCGGCGCCCAAAGGCTGCACGTCGGCCAAGTTTTCGGCGAGGGTTTGGCCCGTTACCGTCAACAGGTCGCCGTGGAGCAGGCCTAGGTTCAGCAGGGTTTTCATCACGGCGGGCACGCCGCCCAGGGCCGAGAGGTCTTCCATCAGGTACTTGCCGCTGGGTTTGAGGTCGGCCAAAACCGGCGTACGGTTGCTCACGGCCTGAAAGTCCTCCATCGTGAGGTGCACACCGGCAGCGTGGCCAATGGCAATGAGGTGGAGCACGGCATTGGTAGAGCCGCCGAGCACGGTGGTCATCACCAGGGCATTTTCAAAGGCCTCGCGCACCAGAATGTCGCGGGGCTTGAGGTCAAGCTCCAGCAGGCGGCGCAGGTAGGCGCCGGCCGTGAGGCACTCCTGCTGCTTCTCCTGGCTAACCGCCGGGGAGGACGAGGAAAACGGGACGCTCATGCCCAGCGTTTCGATGGCCGCCGCCATGGTATTCGCCGTGTACATGCCGCCGCAGGCGCCGGGCCCGGGGCAGGCATTGTGGATGATGCCCCGGTAATCCTCGTCCGATATCTGCCCCTGCAGCTTTTTGCCGTAGGCCTCAAAGCACGACACAATGTTGAGCTGCTGGCCCTTGAACGTGCCGCCCTTAATCGTGCCCCCGTACACCATCAGGGAAGGGCGGTTCAGGCGCGCCATGGCAATGAGGGCACCCGGCATATTCTTGTCGCAGCCCATCACGCAGGCCAGGGCATCGTAGTTGTGCGCCCCGGCCATGGCCTCAATGGAATCAGCAATGATTTCCCGGGAAACCAGGGAGTAGCGCATGCCGGCCGTGCCGTTGGTAATGCCATCCGACACCCCAATGGTGTTAAACCGCAGCCCCACCAGCCCCTGCTCCTGCACGCCTACCTTCACTTGGTCGGCCAGGCCGTTCAGGTGCATGTTGCAGGTGTTGCCCTCGAAGCCCGTGGAGCAAATGCCTACAAACGGCTTGTGCAAATCAGCATCCGAGAGGCCCGAGCCAATAAGCATGGCTTGGGACGCCGGCAGGCTGTCGTCCTGGGTGTAGATGCGGCTGTATTTGTTCAGGGTCATTGGGTGGTGGTTGTACTACTGTAGGGGAGGAATAGGCCGTCCTGTCGAGCTGGTCGAGGCATCTCGCTCGAATCGTTGGGTTAGTACCACAACGTCAGCACGCGAGATGTCTCGACAAGCTCGACATGACATTCTGATAAAACGGTAGAGATGCTTCGACTGCGCTCAGCATGATAGGTAGTATTGTGGTAGGCCACTACTAAGCTTGCTCTGCGAAGCTGGCGTTGCGGCTCACGGCTTGCCCCGTTACCAGCGCTTGGTAGTGGCTGGCAAGCATGCCACCGATGGTTTGCTGGAAGGGGGTGTTGAAGCTGATGTCGTCTACCGAAGCAATGCCGATGACCTCGGCGGCAGTGCCCGTCATGAAGGCAGCCGAAGCCGTGCGCAACTCCTCGGGCGTGAAAAACTTTTCGTGCACCGTGATGCCGGCCTCCCGGGCCAGATCAATAATGGTATTGCGCGTGATGCCGCGCAGAATGCTGCCCTGGGGTGCCGTGTACAGCTCGCCGTCGCGCTCAAAGAAGAAGTTAGCGCCGGGGCCTTCGGCTACGTACCCGTTCATGTCCAGCAGCAGGGCCTCATCGTAGCCGCGGCCTTTGGCCTCGGTGCTGGCAATGATGGAGTTGACGTAGTGGCCGGCTACTTTCGCCTCGATGGGCACGGCCTTGGGGTTCGGTCGCTCGTAGGGCGAGATGGTCAAGCGCAGCAGCTGGTCGCCGAGGTACTTGCCCCATTCCCACACCGCAATCAGCACGTTGCTGCTGTTGGCGGCTTTCAGGCTCATGTTGGGGGTAGCAGCGTACACCAGCGGCCGGATGTAGGCGTCCGTCAGGTTGTTGCGCTCCAGCACCTCGTAGCTGATGCGCGTGAGCTCCTCCACCGAGTATTCTAGGGGCAAGCCAACGCACTTGCACGAGTAGTGCAGCCGCTGGTAGTGCTCCTCGGCCTTGAAGATGCGCGCCCCGGCCGGGGTGTTGTACGCCCGGATGCCTTCAAACACGGCGTAGCCATAGTGCAGCGACTGGGCATACACCCCACAGGTAGCCTGCTCGGCCGATACAAACTCGCCATCCAGAAAGGCAACGGTGTTACTGGTGTAGTACATAGAGGTAGAGGGGGTAGGGAGAGAATAAGTGTCAGCTATGAAAAAAGCCTTCCTCAGCACCAGGCTAAGAAAGGCTTGCTGTGATGATGAACACGCAGTTTCTTTCAGCCTGGAAGCGGCAGCATAATGACCGATAGCACGAGAAGAACAGCAGGTTTCATGGCAGGCAACAGGGGAAAGCAGGGGTAGTACAAGCGGAAAACGAAAGCTCGGCGGCGACTTGGCTGGGTTCTATTCTTTTCGGGGCGTGCCGGCCGCTGCTGGTGCGTCCGGCGGGCGTTGCCCCAGGGCGGGTAGCTGGCCGCCCTGGGGCAGCTAGCGGAAGAAATAGTCCAGACCAGGAGGTGGAAAAATGCTCGGGCATATCATCTTTACAGCGCTAGGATGCCTGCAAGTACCACAGCTGGTAAGCATGAGTAAAACTTTTTTCTTGCTTAGATACTATTTCAAAATCTTTATATAATGATTGTAAGTAATTTATAACCAATAATTTGACTTTTGGCTAACTACAATGCCCAACGAAAATACCGACCCGGTTTTTCAGCTCATCAAGACCCTGACCCGCACCGAAAAGCGGCACTTCCGCCTGTTTGCCAACCGGCAGGGCTCCTCTGACGGGCTGAAGTTTCTGCAGCTTTTCGATGCCCTCGATGGGCAGGAACGCTACGATGAGGAGCGGGTGCTGGCCCAGGTGCCGGCCATCAAAAAAGTACAAGTAGCCAACCTCAAGGCCAACCTCTACCGGCAGCTGCTGGCCAGTTTGCGCATGTACCACGCCGGCCACAACCTCGATATTCAGCTTCACGAGCAGCTTGATTACGCCCGCGTGCTTTACAACCGCGGCTTGTACCAGCAGAGCCTGCGCATGCTGGAAAAGGTGAAGGCCACGGCCCAGCAGGCCGAAATGAAACATATTGTGTTGCTGGCGCTGGATTTCGAGAAGCTGATTGAGGGTCAGTACATCACGCGCAGCCTCCGCGGCCGGGCCCGGGAGCTGTCGGATGAGGCCACGGATACGGTGCGGCACGTTGCGCGCGAGCATGAGCTCTCGAACCTGGCCTTGCGCATGTACGGGCGCTACCTGAAAATTGGGCACACCCGCAACCAGCAGGACTACGACAAAATCACGGCGTACTTCCGCGAGGGTTTGCCCGTGCTAGACCCCCGGCAGGCCGGTTTCTACGAGCAGCTGTACTACTACCAGGCCCACGTCTGGTACTACACCATCACCCAGAATTTTCGCCTGTGTTTCCGCTATGCCCAGAAGTGGGTGGATTTGTTTGAGAACAACCTGCTGATGCGCGAACAGCAGCCGATGCTCTACATCAAAGGCCTGCACAATCTGCTGATTACGGCCCACAACCTGTTGTATTATAGCAAGTTTGAGCAGGTGCTGGCGGAGCTGGAAGCCTACGCCGCCGACCCCGACCGGCGTACCAGCCCCAACATTGAAATGCTGCTGTTTCTGTACATCTACACGAATCGGCTCAACGGGTATTTCATGCGCGGGCAGTTCACGGAAGGCCTTACCATTATTCCGGAGTTGCTGGAAAAGTTGGATTACTTCCGCATTCAGCTTGATTCGCACCGGCGCCTGGTGTTCTACTACAAAATTGCCAGCCTCTACTTCGGCAGCGGGCAGCCCGACAAGGCCATTGAGTACCTTAACAAGGTGATTTACTTTAAGGAAATGAGCCTGCGCGAAGACATTCAGTGCTTTGCCCGCATCCTCAACCTGATTGCCCACTACGAGGCCGGCCGCGACGAGGCCCTGGACTACCAGATTCGCTCGGTGTACCGCTTCCTGGGCAAAATGAACGACCAGCAGCAGATGCAGGAGGCCATCTTCCAGTTTCTGCGCACCCTCGGCGACGTGGCTCCTTCTCAGGTGAAAGACGCTTTCAGCAAGCTCAAAAACCAGCTGATTCGCATTGCCGAAAACCCTTACGAGCGTCGCCCTTTCCTCTACCTCGACATCATTTCCTGGCTGGAAAGCAAGATTGAGAACGTGCCCGTGCAGGAAGTCATCCGGCGCAAGTTCAGGCAGCTGAAGTAACGATGTACCGGTCAGGGCTACGTCTGGCGCGTAGGCTTAGCAGCAGAAAGCCGGTGCCACCGGCCACGCAGAGCCAGCCCAGCACATTGCCCACGCGGGTGTAGAGGGTAGCCACGGGCGCAGCTACCGGTACGCTTACCAGCAGGGTGCTGCCCGGCAGGGAGTGGCTGACTTGCTGGGCCAGCACGCGGCCGTAGGCATCACTGACAGTTAGCCAGCCTTCGCGCGCGGCCCGCACCACGGTATATCCGTTTTCAACGCCCCGGGTGGCCGTCATACGGGAGGCAAGCCAGCCATCCAGGGTAAAATCCCAGGCCGGCACCAGCAATACGGCCGCCCGCCGGAGGCCATAGGCGCGGCCCAGCGCGGCAAAGTGCATGTCTTTGCAAATGGCGAGGCCATAGGGTTGCCCCTTAATCAGGCGTACGTCGTAGGCGCGGCCGGCGCTGAACTCGCGCTCCGGTGGGGCCAGGTAGTGCTTCTGGTAGGAGGCGCTGAGCTGGCCGGCGGGGGTAAACAGCCACAGCAAGTTGCGGCGCTGCTGACCGTCGTCGGTGCCTACGCCTACTTCCAGCCATACGTGGTGGCGGGCCGCCAGGGCCCCGAATTGCTGCTGCCACTGCCGGGCCTGAGCCGGAGGCAGCACCGCTAGTTTCTCGGGTAGTACCACCACCTGGGCGCCTTGCGCGGCCAGGGTGGCAACGTGCTGCTCATACTGGCGCCGGATGTTAGCCCCGTAGGCTACCGAGGCCCGGAAGCCAATAGCATCATCAATGGCAACGAGGCCAAAAGTTGTTGTCGGGCCCGTGAGGGGGCGTTGCAGGCGCCACACCCCGAAGCTAAGCGCCGCTATCAGCAGCAGGGCCGTAGTGGCGTAAACACTGGCCGCCCCGCGCAGGCGCCAGCCGTACGTACCGGCCACGGCCAGCGCCGCCGGTACCAGCGCAACCAGAAACAGCAGGCCCGCTACGCCACACAAGGAGGTAAGCTGCAGCAGCGGCAACTGGGCGGCTTGTGAATAGGCCAGACTACCCCAGTTGCCGTCCGGCAGCAAAGCCGCCATCAGCGTGTCCAGCATCACCCACAGCACCGGATACACCAAAACCGTCCACCCGGCCTGGTAGCGCACTACCAGGCGGCGGGTTGTCGTCACGATAAAGGTCCACAGCAGGTTTTGCGCCAGTACCACGGCTACGGCCGCCGGCCCCGGCATCACCAGTTGGTAGTACGAAAAATTGGTGCTGACCCCCACCAGCGCCGCCAGGGCCACCAGCCAGCGCACCGACCCAGCCGGCGTCCGGAAGGCCAGGCCCAGCAGCAAGGCCGGTGCCAGCCACGCCGCCCACCACACCGGCTGAAGCCCGACGGCCAAGCGCAGCAGTAAGCCCGTGATAAAATAGCTGAGAAATCTGAGCAGGAAGGGGTAAGCCGAACGCTGGGAAGTCATGGTATTCCGGGGAGAATGGGCTCGGGAGAGCAAGCGGCATCGGCTGAATATAAAAGGATTACCGGATTATCAGCGGCCTGCCATCCAGGGCCTGGACAAACAGCAGCCCAACTACCCCCGCATACAGCGCCGCCCCTAGCCACGTCAGAGCGGTTGCCTGTTTCGGTAAGGTCCGGCCCAGAAACCAGCCCAGCAGTGGCACGGCTTGCAGGGCATGCAGACCCAGGAAGTGGGCAACACGCAGGTCGCCGGCGCGGGTGCTCCACCCGAGGCCCGGCAGGCCGGGGCCACCGTCGGGGGCGCCCACCGTGTGCTGGTTGAGGTGAATCATCATGCCGCCCAGCACGCTGCCTACCAAAAACAGCAGCAGGCCCAGGCGCACGCCCCATACGTAGCCGGCGGTGCCGTGCGGGCGGTGCCGCCACACCAGACACACAGCCCAGATGGTGAGCACAGTGTTCAGCAGAATGAATACGCCCATCAGGTTAAACACCAGAATATCGAAGCCACTGGCGATGTTGTAATGCGAGGTAGTTCCGCGGGCCGCTTGAGTTACAATGCACGCCGTTTCCACCACCATGCTCAGGGCCACTCCGCGGCTGATGCGACGCACGCCTCGCTGCGCGGGAGCGGGCAGATCGGCCAGCAGCCAGGCCAGCGTCCAGAGGTAGAGCAGGGCCGACAGCGCAAACTTAGCCGGCTTCACCCACACCAGCTGACCGGTAACCATGCGTTGGTCGACGAGGAGCAGCCCTAACGCCAGCAGTAACAGGGCACCGTGGCCCCAGCCGGTCCGGGACAGCACCGGATTGACGCGGTGCAGCACGCGCAGCCACTCGGTTACCACGGCTACGGGCGCCGGCTGCCGGTTATCAAGCTGAGAAGTGGAGGGGGAAGCTGTTTTCAGGGGTAGGGCAGCAGACATGGCGACGAGCAACTAAAGCGTGGCAGAAGCAACAGAAGCAGTATCAGCGCGGCCGTAGAAGCGCCGCACCAGGCAGTAGAGCAGCAGCCCCACCGGCCCAAGCATGAACGTCAGTACCAAGCAGGGCGCTAAGAGCAGGTGGGGGACACCGCGGCGCCGGGCGTCCAGACTTTCCCAGACGCCAATGCCCAGGTCAAAGCAGAGGTAATGCACCCAGCCGGCCAGCAAAGCCCAGGGGTCCTGGAACAGCGCCGCTACCTCTGCCAGGGAGCCAAACCCGCCCTGGCTGGCCTGAGCGCCTAGGTAGTGGCTGCCAATGAGCACAGCATAGGCTCCGGCCAGCACCAGGGGTAGAGCGCCACTGAGCACTACACGGCGGGTACCGGCCCAGCGCGGCGCCAGCAGCAGCAACAGCCACCCCAGCAGTGCGGCCGGATTTGCCAGGGAAAACAGAAAATCTGGGGTGAGAGCCATGGCCGTTTGGGCGTTAGTGACCTTGCAAACTTGCCGCAATACCCGGACCCGTGCACCTCTAAACCAGGCGAAGCAGCAACCCAAACCGGTGAGCCGTCATCAAAAGCCAGGCGAAGCGTAAGGCAGTGATACAACTTACCCTGGTATCGGGCGTACTTTTGACCTGTGGAAACTGCCTGTCTACTCCGTTTGCTGACGTGTTTCGTCTTGTTGCCTATTGCCCTGCCCGGCTGGGCTACCAGTGCGCCTGCCTACGATAGCACCTTTGTGCGCCAAGCCCACCGCCGCGCCGTCTTTCAGTTCGATCAGCGCTTCTCCATTCTCAACGGCAAGGTGGTAGGAATTAACGGGCTGAAAGGCGGCATTGAGTGGCGCGGACGCTGGCGCGCGGGCCTTGGGGTGTACCGCCTTTCGGGCGGCGTACCTACCCGCATTGCCCAGCCCGAAGGCACACCCGCTGGCACCCGCGACGAAGTCCGGTTCCGCTACCTGGTAGCCTACGGCGAGTACGTGTTTATTGGCAACCCGCGCTGGGAGCTAAGCACGCCGCTGCAACTGGGCGGCGGGAGCTACTACACCAAATACTACTTCCCGGATGGCGGAATCCAACGGACTAACAACCAGTTTCTGTTTGTTATTGAGCCCTCCATTGCCGCTCATTACCGCATATTTCGCTGGGTTGGGGTGGGTGCTGGCACCGGCTACCGGCAAGTAATGGCGGCGGGCAAGCAGCCCCAGGACGAAATGAGCGGCGTCATTTTCTTTGGCCGCGTCAAGCTGTTTCTTGGCGACCTACTTAAGGTAGTGCGCGGGCACGAACGGCTGTTTTCCCAGCAAGGACTTCATAGCACCAAAGCCCCCCAGTAAGAAGCTCAGGCTCTGCAGGGCTAGCCCCTGTTGCCCATAGGCTGCAAAAAACCTACCCCTTGATGCAAGCGAAAGAAGCATCAAGGGGTAGCAGTTTACAGCGGGGGTAGAGGTTTTCTGCCGTAGCCTGTTAGGAGAGGGTGCTAGCGGGGGCTGGCTACCCCTTGCGCCGACAGCGGACGGCGCAGCACGTAGCGACGCACGTACTCGCTGGGCTCGCCTTTGGTGTAGTTGATGGGCTGCTCCAGAATCTGCACGATTTCCCAGCCCCGGCTGCCCATGTAATTAAGGGCGCTGATAGTGGTAGCAAACACCTGAATCTTGCCGGCCTCGCGTACTACCTGCTCCGAGCCACCGAGCTTCTCGTAGCCATACCCAAAATCCACGTAAATGTCGCCGCTCTTTTCTTTCTCCGGCTTACCCAGATTGACGGCCCCCGTGCGCATCAGTTCACAAAATTCGTAGCGGATGGGCTCTGCCTGCAGAGGGCGCACTACCGATGGAGTTTGGGCCCGGCTGGCCGAGGCCAGGATAAGCATCAGGGCTAAAAGGGAGAAGAAATGCTTCATGTGCGGTTGTGAATAAAAAGAGAGGTAGCGAAGGAATGGAGGTGCTTGCCCAAGGCCGGCATCTGCTTTGGTTAACCGGTTTTGAGGGGGTAGGCTACGGAAGTCGGTACAATGAATTACAGGGCGAACTTGGCCCCGCTGTAGCGCCTGATGGTCAGAGCAAAAAGTTTGTACAAAACAACGGATATTTTAACAAAACCAATAACCGTTAGCGTACCTCAACCATAAATCATGCGGACAGCCCAATCCATGCTTGTCTCGCAGGTAAAAGGGGTGCCGGCAGCTTATGGGGCGCTCTGAATGGTAGCCCGACGGTCGAGCTTGCCGGAGGCCGTAGTGCTGAACTGCGGTACAAATACCAGTTCCCGCGGCACCTCATACTTGCCCAGGCGCTGACCCAGGAGCGCCTGAAGCTGCTGTTGCTGCGCAGCGGGCAGTGCAGGGCCCTCCAGAAAGGCGCTTACCTGCTCGCCCAGGCGCTCATCGGGTCGGCCGGCCACGAAGGCGCGCGTCGTGAGTCCCAACTCCATCAGGGCCATTTCCAGCACCTGCTCTACTTTCTCGGCCTGCACTTTCACCCCGCCGCTGTTAATGACAAAATCGGCCCGGCCGAGCCACTCGAACGTGTGCGCATCCAGCAGGTTTACCCGGTCGTTGGTGGTAATGAGCTCATTGCGGGTTACGTCGGCCTGGATGGTGAGGCAGCCGCGCTCGTCCTGGCCTACCTCAATACCAGGCAGCACCCGGTAGGTAGGAGTAGGGTTTGGGCCATTAAGGCGGCGTAGGGCAATGTGGGAAGCCGTTTCCGTCATGCCGTACGTTAGGTACACGGGCACCGTCAGCTGCTGAATGTCGCGCTCCAGGCCCTTTTCCACGGCGGCGCCGCCCACCAGAATTGCTTTCATGCGGCTGAGGCGTGGCGCGTGGCCAGCCGCCAGTATCGCCCGCAACTGCAAGGGCACGAAGGAAGTAAAATCGAAGTCAGCCTCTGCGGGCACCAGCGCGAACGGGTCGGCCTGCGGCTCCACAATGGTCAGGTGCATACGCCGCTCAAAGGCCCGCACCAGCATCATGATGCCGCCTACGTACTCACAGTTCAGGCACACGAGCATCCGCTCGCCGGGACCCAGATCAAAGTAGTCGCCGGTGCGGCGGGCCGAAGCTTCCAGCTGCTGGCGCGTCATGGTCACGGATTGCGGCGTGCCCGTAGAGCCAGAGGTGTGCAACGTAAATTCCTGGGCGCCATTCAGCCACTGCCGGCAAAAGTCCAGCACTCTAGCCTCGTAGCCATTCAGGTCGGTGGGCGAGTTGGCGGGGTACTGCTGTACATCGGGGTAGCGGAATTCGCGGCCGTTGAGCAGCAAGGAGTCGGGCAGGAGGGCAGATTCAGAGGCAGACATTTCAGAAGAAAGAGAGACCAGCAGCAAAGATGGAGTAATACAAACTGCAACTACATACGAAGCTCCCGGCATAAAGCTCCGTTGCGGCGCCCTGCCAGATGATTTACGGTGACTGAACAGGTAGGGCAAGAGGCGACCTTGAGCAAACAGCATGAGCTGCAAGCGCCTTCTAAATCCGGTATTCTTGGCCGTACCGAAGGGTGGTGCTAGCGGCTTTATTCTACGGGGTAAACCTGCCAAGGAATGTCGCGCCACAGGCTTACCCGTGATTCTAGTAGGTAGCGGGCTATATCGGCAATATCCCCGTGCTGTTCATTGGGCAAATCCCACATCATACGCCCCGCCACGAAACCCGTGGTAAAACTCTCCCACGAATCATACTCGCGCAGGGCGTGCCGGGTGGCGGCATCAATAAAGGGCCAGGCCTGTTCCCAGGTAAGGTAACCGTAGTCGTAGCACCAGCGGGCCACGGTCACGGAGCGGGCATAATCCCAGGCGCCTACCTTCCCAACCTCGCGCTTTTTAAGAAATGGGTTATTGGCAAATTGAGTGCGCCAGTGCAGCGGGTTCTGCTTTAGCTGGCCCTGAAACTTCTGGCGGTGTCCCTCCTCGCGGAGCCACTGCAGTATTTCCAGCGCATCCTGGGTGTCGTAAATCCCCCACCATTGGGCTATAGTTTCCTTCCTTTCTTCTAGCCGGTCAGGCTTAAGCTGAGGCAGAATTTTGATGGGGTTGTCGCCGTAGAAGAAGAGAATGGCGCCGGTAGCCAAGCCCCGTATCTCCGTTTTCGATGGTTGCCGTACGGGCTGCGTAAGGTCGAAGTCCGCTAGGTCCCGCGCGCCGTACTGCCGTAGGTTGTCATTCTCTAGCTGGATAGCAGCCTGTTTCTTGTTGCTGAAGAAGATGGAGATAGAGCGAAGCAATTCACGCATAAGCAGCAAGGGATAAGAAGGTGATAAACCTATTGCGGCCCCTATATATAGAGTAAACTTCCTTGATTTTACTTGGGCTTATGGATGGGCTTACTGGCTTCCTGAATAGCTAGTAACCCTAGTTGTGCTTGACTTTCGTGGTGTAAACGCTGTATCTTAAGTATGCACCAACCACCAAACGCCATGCAGCCCACCGCCCCAAGTCCGTTTGTTCTGGCCCGAACCTGTGTTTTCCGGCGCTACCTCACCTTCCGCAACCACGTAACGGTACCCATTGCTGCCCCCGTCAAGGATGCCGCCCGCCAAGCGCGCAAGCTGCTGAAGAAACGCATCAAGCACGAGCGGCTGCGTAACTTCTTTGGTTGGTGCGAAGGCTGCGCTGCGTATGGATCTATCTTCTAAAGTTAAACAAGGCATAAAAACAGCAGCGCTACCCAAGTAAGGTAGCGCTGCTGTTTTTACAGAAGGTTAGTCCCACCATTCTTCGTATTCATGCCAAGGGCACTCTACCCAAACGTTGTTTTGGGCCGTGAGCAGGTACTCAGCGAAGCCCCCCAGGATCTGGTGGCCTTCAATATCGTCGGGGCTCCACATTACGCGACCCGCCAAAAAGCTAGTGGCCAGCTCCTCCCACGAGTTAAACTCGCGTAGTGCCAGCTTCGCGCCTACGTTGAAATAGTGAAATGCCGTGTCATCGTCAATTAGCCCTACATCGCGGGTCCAGTAGGCCAGATTAACGATGCGGGCGTAATCCCAGCCGGCAATGGAGCCTACCTGCCGATGACGGAGAAAGTCGCTTTCATCAAAATGCGGGCGCCAGCGGGCCGGGTCGCTGTTGAGGCGGGGCTGCAACTTGGCCCGGTGGCCGGTAGTGTGCAAATCCTGCAGGCACTGCAGCGCGTCGGCGGGCGTTTGGATGCCCCACCATTGGGCCAACGAACGGCGGGATTCTTCCCTTCTTTTCTTCTTGATAGGAACCAGCCTTTTCATGGGTTGGTCGCCGTTGTAAAAGAGAATAGCGCCAGTCGCTATTGCCCGTTTCGGGCCGGGGTTTAGCTCAATCTGCTCTCCGGAAATCTTGTAATCGTACGGGTCCGGGACCCCATAATCATTGATGTTTTCCTCTTGATCTTCTGTCATAAGAAAGCTGGTGGGAGTAATATGAATAACTGGAACTCGATTCTATACTACTAGGAAAAGCTACTGTGTAACAGCTGCCCTAGGCAATGACTACCTCAGCAGATAGGCCTATCCGGCACCTATTACCTGCTTTTGGCAGGCTCAGGCAGCAGCTTGAAATACGTGGCCTTAAAGCGGTTGTCGACTACCTCGCCCTGTACCTCCGCCCGCCGAATGGCCTGGCAGAATCCGTCCTTGGCGTGGGCGTCGCCGTGCGAGTCGATGGTGGTGCCATCCACGAAATAAGCTTTGCCATC
Source organism: Hymenobacter sp. HSC-4F20 (assembly GCF_019599275.1). Lineage (GTDB taxonomy): Bacteria > Bacteroidota > Bacteroidia > Cytophagales > Hymenobacteraceae > Hymenobacter. The sequence continues at coordinate 114,995 of NZ_JAHZTD010000001.1, forward strand.
GAAGCGCACGGCCAGGTCGCAGCTTTTGCCTGGTAGGCCCAGCTGGCATTGCCCGCAGGCGGCCTGCACCACGCGCACGTCTTTTTTGGGGTCAGGAGCCGCCGTTGTGGTGGTGGTCTGGGCCTGCGCTGCCGATACGGTAGCGGCGCTGGTCAGCAGCAGAAATAGCAACGGTTTCATGGGGTAGGGAAAGGCGAGAATGTTCCGAATACGCAGCTTACGTAGCGGCCACCATAGTAGCTACCGCGCCGGCCGACATAGCCATGTAGTAGTTGGTGCAGTGAATAGCTACCAGAATGAGTAGGTGCCTGGCCTCAAAGGTTTCGAAAAGCTCGGTGCTACGAATGGCGTAGTCGTGCTTGGCTGTGCTCCATTTGAAATCAGGCTGGATGGTGAGCAGCTCCTGGCCGTGCTTGTCCTGTAGCACGTAGGTGTTTTTCATCAGGCTCTGGTTTTTCAGGACCAACGCTCTGTTCTCGCCACCCAACTTGGATTTCAGCACGATGTTGCCGTTCCAGTGCATCGTGAAGCTGAGTAGTACCGCTTCCTGGTCTTTCACCTCAATGGTAGTGCCCCAAAACCCTTTGGGCTCAACGCGTAAGGAAGTACCATCGGCCAGGGTCAGCGCCGCTTTAAACGAGTACCACTCCATGTACTTCAATTCGCCCAGCGGCGCGGCCTCAGCTAGCAGCGTAAACGTGCGGGCTTCCATTGATTTAACCTGGTATTCAGCCATGGAAGTAGTATCGGAAGATAGAAAGCAGTTAGAGGGGTAGGCCACTACGCCCCGGCTGTTTGTCAGGCCGTAGCACGGGGCCAATATAGCAGGATTCAGTATGCTGGTAACGTAGTGCTTTTCTATGCTTCCCATTAAAAAAGGCCCGCACATTGCTGCACGGGCCTTTTTTGTAGCTATAGAGAATACGCTTACGGGAATTTGGGGAACTTCGAAAAGTCAGGCTTGCGCTTTTCGATGAAGGCGTTCTTGCCTTCTTTGGCTTCTTCGGAGAGGTAGTAGAGCAAGGTGGCGTTGCCGGCCAACTCCTGAATACCAGCCTGACCATCGAGTTCCGCATTGAAGCTTGATTTCAGCATGCGCAGGGCCAGGGGGCTCTTTTCGAGAATTTTGTGGCACCAGGCTACGGTGGTTTCCTCTAGCTGCTCCAGCGGCACTACCTTGTTTACCAAGCCCATGTCGAGGGCTTCCTGAGCATTGTACTGGTCGCAGAGGAACCAGATTTCGCGGGCCTTTTTCTGCCCCACAATGCGCGCCAGATAGCTAGCGCCGAAGCCGCCGTCGAACGAACCTACGTTGGGACCAGTCTGGCCGAAACGGGCGTTTTCAGCGGCAATGGTCAGGTCGCAGACGACGTGTAGGACGTGGCCGCCCCCAATGGCCCAGCCGGCCACCATAGCTACCACGGGCTTGGGGATGGAGCGAATCATTTTCTGCAGATCCAGCACGTTCAGGCGGGGTACGGTGTCCTCGCCCACGTAGCCGCCGTGGCCGCGCACGCTCTGGTCGCCGCCCGAGCAGAAGGCTTTGCCGCCCTCACCCGTCAGGATGATAACGCCGATATCGGTGCGGTTGCGGCAGATGTCCATGGCCTCAATCATCTCCTGCACCGTGAGGGGCGTGAAGGCATTGTGCACCTGCGGGCGGTTGATGCTGATTTTAGCAATACCGCCGTGCTGCGTGAAAAGAATTTCGCGGAACTCCTTAATCGGGGTCCAGGTAAGTTGTTCGGCCATAAGGTGGGCAGTAGTTAGGAGGAAAATGAGGTCCGGACCGCGGCCCGGTACTGTTCAAAGAACTGGGCGTTGGTCTGGCTGTCGGTGGTAATTTCGAGCAGACTGGCGCCGGATTCGGGTGCAAAGAAAACCGGTAGCGCCGACTCTAGTTCAGCGAAAGACGAAACGGCGAAGTAGCGCAGGTTAAAATCGCGCGCCGTATTCTCGGCGCGCAGCATCTGACGCGTCTCGAAAAACTCTTCCAGCTCCGGCTGCTGGCGCGGCCCGTCGATGAGGCGGAAAATGCCGCCCGCGTGGTTGTTGAGCAGAATGACGCGCAGATTGGGGGTAGGGTAGTTGTGCCAGAAGGCGTTGCGGTCATAGAAGAAAGCTACGTCGCCGGTGAGCAGCACTACGGGCCGCTCCGGCTGGGCCAGGGCCGAACCTACGGCCGTGCTGTTGCAGCCATCAATACCACTAGTACCCCGGTTGGCGAATACCTCGATGTTTCGGCCCGTCGGTAATCCCAAAATATTAGCGTAGCGCACGGCCATGCTGTTGGCCAGGTGCAGCGCGGCATGGTCGGGCAGTTGCTGCAGAGCTTGGTAGATGGCCGTAAACTCGTTGAACGGCTGGTTGGGCTGCTGCATGAACTCCTGCAGGAAGCCAGTAGCCCAGTTTTCGGCAGCCAACCAGGGCTTCAGATAAGCAGCTTTAGTGGTCGTCTGCGCTTCGTTGAGCTGTCCGCTGCTACCCGGCCAAGTAAGCCTTGGCGTGCCGGTAGGGGTAGGAACTACCGCTACGCGGGTGGCATCCTGGGCAGCGGCGTGGCTAGGCGCGGTAATAATTGAAATCGGGCCTTTAGAAGCTGTGGTTGCGCCAGTAATCGAACCTGCATCAAGTACTTCTGAGGCACCTATACTATCCGTTGTACTACGCATGTTCTCCATCAACAGAGCGGCAAAGAAATCAGCCGGCTCCATGCGGATGGTCTTGGTCAACGACTGGAACGTGTCGGCTACTACTCCCACGGGTTGGATGTGCCAATGCTGGGCTGGTTTGGCGTTGCGCAGGTAGAGTTTGAGGGCTTTAGAAATAAGGGACTGGCCGAACGTAATGAGCAGCTCCGGTTTCAGAGCTTCCTTCAGGCCCGGCTCCGGCACGGCCATAAATATATCCTGGCGGCCCAGGGGCCGCAGGCGCTGGTCGTAGCCGGGGGCGGCGGGCAGGTGCAGGTTGGCAATCAGGTCGCCTACTACCGGCACCTGATAGGCTGCCGCGAACTGGCGCAACGCCAGCAGCAAGTCCATATCGGCCGGGTGCTGACCGGCTACCACCAGCACGCGGCTGGTGTTGCGGATGGCTTCGGCTAGCTCCGTGAGGGTAGGGCCTGGCAGCTGGGGCCGGCCCGGCAGCTCGCGGGTTACTTTCACTGGGCCAAATGTCAGCTCCTCGCCGGCCTTGGGGTAGAAGGGCTCCCGCAGCGGCACGTTCACCTGCACCGGCCCGGCCGGAAACTGCTCAGCCAGCCCAATAGCTTCCGACACTAGGCGGGTGGCGTGCCACTGCGCATCGGCGTGGGTAGTATCAGTAGGGAAAGTGAAAGAGCCCTTGGCGTGCGCCCCATACAAATCCGTCTGCCGCACCGTTTGGCCGTCCAGCTGGTCAATCCATTCCGGGGGCCGGTCGGCGGTGAATACTACCAGCGGAATCTGCTGAAAGTAGGCCTCCGCTACGGCCGGCGCATAGTTCAGGCCCGCCGTGCCCGAGGTACACACCAAGGCCACGGCCCGCCGCTGCGTTTGGGCCAGCCCCAGCCCAATAAAGGCCGCCGCCCGCTCATCGGGCACCGTTCGTACCCTGATTTCTGGATGGCGCGCGAAGGCAATGGTCAGCGGCGCGCACCGGGAACCCGGCGACAGCACCACATCCGTAACACCCAGCCGGGCGCAGATTTCAGGGATGTTATGAACAGCTTGGAGGGAAGACATGGGGTAGGAAATAGAGGCAGGAGCTGAATTCAGCTACGTCAGAACGAGTGTATAAGCGAGGCTATAACCGATGGCTAGATGTGAATGTCTTCAGGCTTTACTCCGGCTTCGCGCATAATGTCGCAGGCTACATCGTAGAGAAAGTCCCGTTCCTCAGTATCAAAATCGTCGGTATCCCACTCCTCCAAAAACGACTGGGTGGCAGCCGTCAACTCCGGGCTGCCCGGTGCGGCCTTGCGCAGAGCGCTCTGCAAATGCCGCACGAAGCCAATAATGGCCTGTTGCATGTCTTGCTGCACATCGTCGTCGGAGGGGCGCAGGCCGCGGGCCTCCCAGCTCTCCGCCGAAAAATTATTGCGAGTGACGTAGGCTTCGAGCTGCTGATGGATGGTAGTGCTCATGGAGGAAGGGCAAGTAAATAACGAAGCTTTGTTTACGCTGAAGCCGGGGAAGGTTCCTGCAGAATAGCCCCTACGGTGCGCAACTTCAATTCGGTTTCCTGCCACTCACGGGCGGGGTCCGAGTCGATGGTGAGACCAGTGCCAGCGTAGAGGATGGCTTCTTGGAGGCGCAGCTGCAGGCAGCGGAGATTTACGTAGAGGCGGGCCACGCCGGCATCGGGTAGGTTTACGGGACCCAGGAAGCCTGCATAATATGCCCGGTCGTAGCCCTCATGGCGGCGCAAAAACTCCAGGGCGGGCTGCTTGGGTACGCCGCCCACGGCGGGGGTAGGGTGCAGCAGCCGCAGCATATCGGTGCCGAGGGTCGGGAAAGGAACCTGGGTGAGGTGCACGGCGAAATCGGTGCGCAAGTGCAGGAGCTGCCCGGCGGCCACGGTGCGCGGGCCCCGCTCGTCGTACTCGCGCAGGCGCAGCTGCTTAAAGCAGTTCACAATGTAGCGGGCTACCATGGCGTGTTCCTCCAGGTCTTTATGGGCCCATTTGGCTGTAGCCGGCTTCATGCCTGGCAGCAGGGGCTGGGTGCCTGCCAGCGCCATCGTCCGGAATACCTGGTTCTCATCTATTTCGGCCAGCACTTCGGGTGTAGCGCCCAGCCAGGTTCCTACCCCCGGAGCACTCACCAACGATACAAAGGCATTGGGGTAACGCTCCTGCAGCTCAGCAAAGGCTGCCAGCGCATCAAACCCAGCGGGCAGCGCCCGGCGTACTGCCCGGCTCGATACTACTTTTTGCACCGTGCCGGCCTCAATAGCGGCCACCCCGGCCGCTACCAGCGCCTCGTACTCGGCCTGCGAAGCCGTGGCCGGCACCGGCTGACGGCTCAGGTGCCAGGGCAGTTCCGCAGTTTCGGGGAGGGTAGCAAAACGCTGCCGCAGCTCCGGTAGGCGCGCCGCCGCCGCGGCACTCACCTGAATTTCCTCGGGCTGCGCCAGATCAAAAAACAGGTCGGCCGGCAAAAAGAGCGGCGGGTTGTGGTCGGAGTCGCGAAAGGGAAAGAAGGCAAAACCGGCCGGAGCCGTGGGCTCCAAGGCGGGCGGCAACCCCACATACGCCGAATCGACTTTCAGACTCAGGCACAACCGGGGCTGCTCAGTACCGGGCAGCCGCCACAGGGCCACCGGTCGGCCGCTGGTGAGGGCCAGCGCCACCAGCCGCCGCAACCGTTCGGCTACAGGCAGCTCGGGCTTCCAGGAAATGCGCTGCAGGCTGCTCATGCCTGCGGTTTTGCTGAAGGCAGGTCGATGACGGCCATGGTGATACGGCTGATGCAGACCAAAGCGCCGGTTTCCTCGTGCGTAATCCGGATTTCCCACACCTGCGTGCTACGCCCTACGTGCAGCGCCGTGGCCCGCCCAATTACGTAGCCGTCGCGCACGCCTTTGATATGGTTGGCATTGATTTCCAGTCCCACGCAGGCTTGCTTCGTGGGGTCGAGCTTGGTAGCGGCGGCCACGCTGCCCAGGGTTTCGGCCAGGGCCACCGAGGCGCCGCCGTGCAGCAGGCCCATGGGCTGGTGGGTACGCCCATCTACCGGCATGCGCCCTTCCAGGTACTCGTCGGTGAGGGCGGTCAGTTCAATGCCGAGGGAGTCGGCCAGGGTAGGGCGGGTGCTGACCCACTGTTTAATTTGCTCCAGCGTCATGGATAGGGGCGGGGTGGAAGAGGCGGTGTTTCCCGGAAAAAGGATGTTGCCTCTCTTCCGTTATAACAAAGTCGGCGCTTGATGTTCCGGGCCGACCCGCCCTGCGTATACGTAAAACAGAAGAACAAACTCTGCCCTCTGACACGTCCTTTCCAGCGAAAAGACCGTACTTTAAAGCAGAAACAGCAAAACTAGCGGGAAAGTGAGCGTCAAAAAAATCTACCTCATCCGCCACGGACAGACCGATTTCAACGTGCGCGGAATTGTACAGGGCAGTGGCGTCGATTCCTCGCTGAATGAGGCTGGGCGTCGGCAGGCGGCGCGTTTTTTCGCGGCCTACCGTCATATTCCCTTCGATAAGGTGTACACCTCCGTGCTCCAGCGCACCCACCAGTCGGTGCAGGGCTTTCTGGAGCTGGGCCTACCCCACGAGCAGCACGCCGGCCTCAACGAAATCAGCTGGGGCACCCGCGAGGGTACGCGCATCACGCCCGAGGAAGACGAGGAATACCACCGGGTGCTGCAAGACTGGAAGGCCGGCCGCACGCACGTAAGTATGGAAGGCGGCGAAAGCCCCGACGACGTAGCGGCTCGCCAACGCCCCGTAATTGAGCTACTTACCTCGCGCCCCGAGGAGAAAACAGTGTTGGTGTGCATGCATGGCCGGGCTATGCGCGTGCTGCTCTGCCAGCTGCTGGGCTACCCCCTCAGCCAGATGGATTCCTTCGAGCACCACAACCTCTGCCTCTACCAGCTCGATTATACCGGCTCTATGTTCACCGTCCGCAGCTTCCTCGACGTGCGCCACCTGCAGGAGGCCGTGTAGCGCCCGGTGGGGCAGCTTGCCCTCATGCCGGCTAGCACTACCAATTATGGAAAAGCTGTGCAGGCAAGTAGCCGTGCCCCCGCCGTAAACGATTTGCCTCGTTTGGCATAACCAACCGTAGTAGTACCTAGTCAACCCCACCCTGTGCCTTCCTAGGGCCGTTGGGGGTGGCGTATAAGCAGGCCGGGTAAGTTTAGTCGGATGTTTCGACCGTAGAAGGCGTAGCGTTCTGCGAGCCGAAGAGCAAAGGCGAAAATTCGCTGTTCTAGGCCTCTTCATAGAAGAACGGCTTTAGTTTGCACCCCCAAAAATTCGGGCTAATTTTGGCCCCACTCAACCCAACGAAGACGCAGATGGCCGAACTCATAAAAATGCCCAAAATGAGCGACACGATGACCGAAGGGGTCATTGCTTCGTGGCTCAAAAAAGTAGGCGACAAAGTGAAATCCGGGGATATCCTGGCCGAAGTTGAAACCGACAAGGCCACGATGGAACTCGAAAACTACGAGGACGGCACCCTACTCCATATCGGCCCGAAGGAAGGTGAAGCCGTACCCGTAGACGGTCTGTTAGCCATTGTTGGCAAGGAAGGCGAAGATATTTCCGCGCTGTTGAATGGTGGCGGAGCGGCTCCGGCTCCTGTGGCCGAAGCTCCCAAAGCGGAAGCTGCGCCAGCTCCGGCCCCCGCGCCTACCCCCGCACCCGCTCCGGCTACTACTCCGGCCCCGGCTCCTGCACCCGCAGCCGCTCCGGCTGGCAACGGCAAGAAAGCCACCATCATCCGGATGCCCAAAATGAGCGACACGATGACGGAAGGCACCATCGCTGCCTGGCTCAAGAAAGTAGGCGACAAAGTAAAATCCGGCGACATTCTGGCCGAAGTGGAAACCGATAAGGCAACCATGGAGCTGGATAACTACGAAGACGGCACCCTGCTCTACGTAGGCCCGAAAGAAGGCGAAGCTATTCCGGTAGACGGCATTCTGGCCATCATCGGGGAAGAGGGCGCTGATGTACAGGCCCTGCTTGGCGGCCAGTCGGGCGGTAGCGCCTCACCCGCTCCGGCGGCTGCGGAAGCTGCTCCGGCCCCCGCTACTTCGTCGGCTCCGGCTCCGGCTGCCGAGGAAGCTCCGGCCCAGAACGGCGGCCGCATCTTCGCTTCGCCCCTGGCCAAAAGCATTGCCAAAGACAAAGGCATTGACCTGAGTACCATCAAAGGCTCGGGTGAAAACGGCCGCATCGTTTCCCGCGACCTGGAAAAAGCCCAACCCTCGGCTGCTACTGCTCCGGCCGCGCAACCTGCTGCCGCTCCTTCCCAGCCCGCCCAGGCGGCCAACACGCAGTCGGAGTACATTCAGGCCGCCCTCCCCGAGCAGCCCAAAGCCGCTCCGGCTCCGGTGGCTACCCCTGCAGCGCCAGCCGCTGCCGAAGGCACCTACACCGATACGCCGGTGTCGCAGATGCGCAAGGTAATTGCTCGCCGTCTGTCCGAGAGCCTGTTCACGGCTCCGCATTTCTATCTGACGATGGAAATCCTGATGGACCGCGCCATGGAAGTTCGCACCCAGCTCAACGCCCTGTCGCCGGTGAAGCTGTCGTTCAACGACATGGTTATCAAGGCATCGGCCGTGGCCCTGAAGCAGCACCCCGCCATCAACTCCTCCTGGCTCGGCGACAAAATCCGCCAGAACAAGGTGGTGAACATTGGCGTGGCTGTGGCCGTGGACGAAGGATTGCTGGTGCCGGTAGTGCGCAACGCCGACGGCAAAGGCCTCTCGGCTATTGCTACCGAGGTGAAAGAGCTGGCCGGCAAAGCCAAGAGCAAGAAGCTGCAGCCCAGCGAGTGGGAGGGTAGCACCTTCACCATCTCCAACCTGGGCATGTTCGGCATTGAAGAGTTCACCGCCATCATCAACCCCCCGGATGCCTGCATCCTGGCCGTGGGTGGCATCAAGCAAACGGCTGTCGTAAAAGACGGTCAGCTGGCCATCGGCAACGTGATGAAAGTGACGTTGAGCTGCGACCACCGGGTAGTAGACGGTGCCACCGGCGCCGCCTTCCTCCAGACACTGAAGAGCTTGCTGGAAGACCCCATGCGCATGCTCATCTGATCAGTGCGAGCAGCATAAGACCAGAGAAGCCGGCCCACTAGGGCCGGCTTTTTTGTTGCCAAAGGGGTAGCAGTCGGTAGCTGCAACGAGAGAGTACTACGCGGACTTTGCTATAAGAATGTGTCATGCTCTGAGCGAAGTCGAAGCATCTCTACTTCTGGCTAATCAAGGGGGTAGTACTAGCAACCGCTCCATACCCCACGGTTTAAACCTGAGGCCAGTGAACGTCTAATTTTAAGCAGTGAAAATGCTTCGCGTCCGCGTAGCAGGACTGTTGCTGCGGTTTCTGCCATATTCGCAAACTGCGCAAGATTCGGATTGAACCGGGGCCAACGGGCTGATACTTTTGAGGCAGTACTACCCCTTCCTCGTTATGCAACCTTCGCAAGCTGAGCTGGATTATGCCCGCGTGGAGCAGGCCATCGAATACATTGCCACGCACTTCACGGAGCAGCCTTCCCTGGACGATATTGCGGCTCATGTGCACCTGAGTCCGTTTCATTTTACCCGTCTGTTTACGCGCTGGGCCGGTACCAGTCCGCAGCGGTTCCTGCGGTTCCTGACCAAGGAATACGCCAAGCAAGTGCTGCGAGAATCGGGGAATGTGCTGGCGGCTACGTACCAAGCGGGCCTGTCGGGTACCAGCCGCCTGCACGATTTATTCGTGACCTACGAGGCCATGACCCCAGCCGAGTACCGAACTCAGGCTGCCGGCCTGCTGATTCGCTACGGCTTTCACCCCACGCCCTTCGGGGAATGCCTGCTTAGCCTCACCGACCGGGGCATCTGCGGCCTGACGTTTCAGCCTTCGTCGGAGCGGGCAGCGGCTCTAAGCCAGCTGCAGGCTACCTGGCCCGGTGCTGTCCTGCAACCCAACGAAACCGAAACGGCAACAATAGTGGAGCAGCTATTCGGTTCCGCCAGCCTTGGAGTTGTGAAGCCACTACCCCTCTTGCTGAAAGGAACCAACTTTCAGATTAAGGTGTGGGAAGCACTGCTGCGGATTCCGGCCGGGGCCGTGGTGTCGTACCGCCACCTGGCAACGGCCATTGGGCAGCCGGGTGCCAGCCAGGCCGTAGGCGGCGCTATAGGAGCCAACGGAATCGGCTACCTGATACCCTGCCACCGCGTTATTCAGCAGCACGGCGGGCCAGGAGGATACCGCTGGGGTAGCGCGCGAAAGCAGGCCTTATTGGGCTGGGAGGCTGCCCGCTTCAAGCGGTTCGTGGAAAAGTAAGGGGTAGGCGGCTGTTTAGATAGCCTTCTGTTTCTAAGGCAAGATTCAGGAAACTCACTAAAAAATGCTCAGGCCTACCCATTGCTGCCACCCTGATGAGCAAATGAAAGGTCTATAGAGTGTCAGTTGCCCTTGATTTTTAAGCCCCCAATGGCTTAGTGGGCAAACCAACAGCACAACTTTATTGCAAATGCCCTATACTTACCGGCGGTGGGAGCCACGCCGGCGGCACCCGATTGTGAATCTTTCAATCGAGTAAGGGTATGAAGCAGAATTTACTGGTAGCAACGCTGTGCGTAGCAAGCGCCAGCGCCTTTGCGCAAGGACAAACGCTGAGCGGCCGGATAGTGGATAGTGCAGGTAAGCCTGTTATTGGGGCTACAGTGGTAGAAAAGGGGACTAACAACGGCACCGCTACTGGCAACGACGGCCGCTTCACCCTGAAAGCTCGCACCGCTACCCCCCGGCTCCTGGTAAGCTCCATTGGCTATGCATCCCAGGAAGTAGCAGCCAGCGGCGGGGAGGTAAGCGTAACCTTGGCCGATGCCTCTACCGGCCTGGGCGAGGTGCAGGTAGTAGGCTCCCGCAGCCAGAACCGCTCCGTTACGGATTCTCCCTCACCCGTGGATATCATTGATTTGCGGGAAGTAACCACTAAAACCGGCCAGCTCGATGTGAATCAGCTGTTGCAGTTCGTGGCACCCTCGTTCAACTCCAACCGCCAAACCGGCTCCGACGGCGCCGACCACGTAGACCCCGCCACCCTGCGCGGCCTCGGCCCCGACCAAACCCTGGTACTGGTAAACGGCAAGCGCCAGCACCAGTCGGCCCTGGTGAACCTGTTTGGCACCCGCGGCCGCGGCAACACCGGCACCGACCTGAACGTGATACCGGCCGCCAGCATCGAGCGGATTGAGATTCTGCGCGACGGTGCTTCGGCCCAATACGGCTCCGATGCCATTGCCGGCGTTATCAATATTGTGCTGAAAAGCTCGGTGAAGGAGCTAACCGCCAACGTCAACTACGGGGCCTACGACGCCAAATACCGCTTCGATGACGAGAATTTTGATGGCGGCAACTTCAACGCCAATCTTAACTACGGCATCGGGCTGGGGGAGGGGGGTAGCTTTGTGAATGCCACCGTCGACTACAACCTGCGCGAGCATACCCAGCGGGCCAACGTGCCCAATGCCGATGGGCTGGCCCGCCGCGAGTACGGCGACCCGGAAATCCGCAACCTCTCGGGTTACCTCAACTCCCGGTTTGCGCTCAGCGACCGGTCGTACTTCTACGTATTCGGGGGCGGCAACAAGCGCAAGGGCGACGCCTACGCCTGGACGCGCTTCGCCGACGACGACCGGAACGTACCGGCTATTTACCCCAACGGCTTCGACCCCATCATCAGCAGCGACATTTGGGATGCTTCGGCGGTGGCGGGTCTGCGCACGCCCCTGGGCGAGTGGGAGCTGGATTTGAGCAATAATTTCGGCTCCAACCGCTTTGAGTACGGGGTCAAGAACACGCTCAATTCCTCGTTGGGCGCCAGCTCACCTACCTCGTTTTACGCGGGAGGGTTTCAGCTCCAGCAGAACGTAGTAAACCTGGGCCTGACGCGCAATTACAAAACCGTACTGCAGGGGTTGAACGTGGCCGCCGGGGCCGAGTGGCGCCGGGAATGGTACTCGCTGTTTGCCGGTGAAGAAGCTTCCTACGCCAACTACGACCCCCAATCCGGGGCGGCCAGCGGCTCTCAGGGTTTCCCTGGGTTCCAGCCCACCGACGCCATCAAGGCCCAGCGCGACAACGTGGCGGCCTACGCCGATGCCGAGCTGAGCGTAACCCAACGCTGGCTGCTGGCCGGGGCCCTGCGCTACGAACACTACTCCGACTTCGGCAGCACCCTCAACTATAAGGTGGCTACCCGCTTCAACCTCACGGAGTTTCTGACGCTGCGTGGCACCTACAGCACCGGGTTTCGGGCGCCTTCCCTGGCCCAGGTAAACTTCAATTCTACCTTCACCAACTTTATCAACGGTGAGCCGGTAGAAGTGCTGCTGGCCCGCAACAACAGCGCCGTAACCCAGAAGCTGGGCGTGCCCAGCCTGAAGCAGGAAACCTCCCAGAATGCCAACATTGGGCTCACCAGCCGCATTGGCTCCTCGCTGAGTTTGACGCTGGATGGCTACTACATCAAAGTAAAGGACCGGGTGGTGCTCACCAGCCAGTTCTCGGCCGACGACCCCACCATCGGCCCCGATTTGCAGGCCCTGAACGTAGACCAGGCGCAGTTCTTCGCTAATGCCGCCGACACCCGCTCTCTGGGCCTGGATGTGGTAGTAAGCCACACGGCTACGCTGGGGGCAGGTCGGCTGAACTCCACGCTGGCTGCCAACTTCAACCAACTGCGGATTGACCGGGTACAGACTTCGGGCCGCCTGACGGGTAGAGAGGAAGAATTTTTTGGGCCCCGAGAGCAAGCCTTCGTGAAAGCCTCAGCCCCGCCCTCCAAAATCAACCTCACCTTCGACTACCAGGTAGGGCGCTTCGGGGCGTTGGTGCGCTTTGTGCGCTTCGATAAGATTACGCTCATCGACTGGGACGGTGCCCTAATGGAGTACGACCCGCGCATTACCACCGACCTCACCCTGAACTACGCGCTAACCAATCAGTTGCAGTTCATTGTGGGCAGCTCCAACCTGTTCAACCGCTACCCCACGCTGTTCGACCCCCAGCGCACGGAAACCGGCGGTGCCTGGGACCCAGTGCAGATGGGTTCGAACGGCCGGTTTTACTTTGCTAAATTGCAGGCCCGTTTCTGAGTAGGTGTCAGCTGCTACTATCTGTCATCCTGACGAAGGAAGGACCTCTGCTGAAGGTAACTTGGGTTGCCGGCGGTAGAGGTCCTTCCTTCGTCAGGATGACCGGTGTTTTCTCTGATACCGGCAGAGCGGCCGTACCACCTGACGATTCATCCCTTGATATGAAAATCCGCTCCACTACCGTCCTCGGGGTGCGCCACAACGGCGAAATTGCCCTCGGCGCCGACGGCCAGGCCACTATGGATAAGCACGTAGCCAAGAGCAACGTGCGCAAGGTGCGCAAGCTCCACGACGGCAAAGTAGTAACGGGCTTTGCCGGTTCCACCGCCGATGCCTTCATGCTCCTCGATAAGTTTGAGGAGAAGCTGGGCAGCTACAACGGCCAGCTGCGCCGCGCCGCCATTGAGCTGGCCAAAGAGTGGCGCAAAGACCAGTACCTGCGCAAGCTGGAAGCCATGATGGTGGTAGCCGACCGCGACGAACTGCTCATCATTGCCGGCACCGGCGACGTACTGGAACCCGACTCCGACGTGGCTGCCATTGGCTCGGGCGCCATGTTTGCCCAAGCTGCGGCCCTGGCTCTGAAAAAGCACGCCCCCCACCTCACGGCTCGCCAGATGGTAGAGGACGCCCTGCACATTGCCGCCGACATCTGCATCTACACCAATCATAACCTGATGATTGAGCAGCCTAGCTAGGGTAGCTTTTGTGAGCAACCCAGGCGCAATGGTACCTTATTCAGAATCTTTGATATAGCCCTGCCGTATTGAACGATTCCCAGCCTTTTTTTGATAGAACACCGAACCCCACTACCTTCTGATCTTCGATTCGATGAACGTAACGAACTTCCTCAAGCACCACTACCGCCACTTCAACGCCGCTGCCCTGATTGATGCCGCCGAAGGCTACAACAAGCACCTGGCGGAAGGTGGGAAGATGATGATTACCCTGGCCGGCGCCATGAGCACCGCCGAAATGGGCATCCAGCTGGCCGAGCTCATCCGCCAGGACAAGGTGCAAATCATCAGCTGCACGGGTGCCAACCTGGAAGAGGATATCTTCAACCTGGTCGCCCACGACTTCTACGAGCGGGTGCCCAACTACCGCGACCTGACGCCTGCCGACGAGCACGCCCTACTCAAGCGCCACATGAACCGCGTGACCGATACCTGCATTCCGGAGGAAGAAGCCATGCGCCGCATTGAGCATACGGTGCTCAAATTCTGGGAGCAGGCCGACCAGGCGGGCGAAGCCTACTTCCCGCACGAGTTCTTCTACCAGATCCTGAAGTCGGGCGAGCTGGAGCAGTACTACCAGATTGACCCCAAGGACTCCTGGATGCTGGCCGCGGCCGAGAAAAACCTACCCATCGTGTGCCCCGGTTGGGAAGATTCTACCCTGGGCAACATCTACGCTGGCCACGTTATTTCGGGTGACATCAAGAACGTGCACACCATGAAGACCGGCATTCAGTACATGATGTACCTGGCCGAGTGGTACACCCAGCAGGCCACGGACGAAAGCACCGTTGGTTTCTTCCAGATTGGCGGCGGCATTGCCGGCGACTTCCCGATCTGCGTAGTGCCCATGCTGCACCAGGACCTGGGCCGTCATGGCGTGCCGCTGTGGGGCTACTTCGCCCAGATTTCGGACTCCACCACTTCGTATGGTTCCTATTCCGGCGCCGTGCCCAACGAGAAAATCACCTGGGGCAAGCTGGGCCAGGACACGCCCAAGTTCATCATCGAGTCGGACGCTACCATTGTAGCCCCGCTGGTGTTTGCCATGGTGCTAGGCCAGTAATTGCTGCCAAACCAGTAAGTAAAAAGCCCGCCGCTGGATTCAGCGGCGGGCTTTTTTGTAAAAACGCTTAGCAAAGGAACAGCACTGCACCACTGGGTAGATCAAGCTTATGAACTACCTAGTGGGCTGGGGCGCCGGGGCGTGCCTGGCGGCAGAGCTAGGGGCCTTTTTCTGTTGAAGTTCTTTGAGCAAGGTAGGGTCTTGACGGACAAGTGAAAAAATGATGGCCACGTACACCACTGCAATGCTGGCAAACAGCAACAGCGTTTGTAGGACCACGGTGCCGATGCTGCGCACCCATTTGTCTTCCACGGGCATACGGGTTGGTTCGAGCAATTGGCGGTACACCCACGCGGTATAGACCATATACGGCAGCATGCCGAGTACCATATAGTGCTGCAGAACCGGAAAATACGGGGTTAACAGCATCATTGGAAGCATCACCACTGTGGAAATAACAGTAGTGGTACCCGATACGAATGCCTGGCCTAGCAGCATCTCGGCGAAATTGAACCGCGCCGGGCGTAGCAGCCACGTCGCCAGTAGTGCGTTGCCGGGCAGCAGAACAATGTAGATCAGGGTGGGGTACTTGGTGTAGAGCTGCAGGTAGCGCTCCATAGTCAACTGCACCAATTGCGGCATGTCGGCCTGCTGGCTGGCCGACATGGGGTTCATGCCCACCGCCGAGAGCAGCAGCATGCACACGGCGCAAATCAGGAGCAGGTAGGAAATAGGCCGGAAATGCTGGGCCCGGCGGCCGGCCATGTACGCGTGCAGGGTAGCGCCTGGTCGCGTTATCATCTGCCGGAACGTGTAGCCAATACCCTTATCAATGTGCCAGATCGAGTGGGGCAAATCGTGCAGCAGCAGAAAGCGCAGGGTGAGACGGTGAGTATGGTGGGCGTCCTGCCCGCAATGACCACAGAACCGGTCTGCCACCAGGGTGCCGCAGTTCAAACAGGCCGCCGGAGCGTGCTCCGATGCGTGGGCCGCCACGCCATGCACCGAGTGCGCCAGTGCGGGGTCAATGGTTATAGTTGAGGTAGCAACTGACTTCATATAGGGGGTAGTGGATGTAGTTGAAATAAAGGAATTTATTGCAGGAATAGCAAGTAAAAGCCCGCCGCTGAGGCCTCAGCGGCGGGCTTTTACTTGCTATTCCTTTTCCAGCACCATGAGTTTTACTGATTATACCATCTATGTTTCTTGCGGCGAGCATCCACTAAGCAAGCCAGCTTTGTAAACTCTGATTGCTTTATCCGGGGGGCATTTGTGCCCGTGCCTGCAGTCTAGCTCCCAAGTATTGTGGATCATTCGGGGATGATGTCCATTTCGAGCCGGTCGGCGGGGGGATGTCAGAATGGGTTATGGTGGCGGGGTCCTCGGCCTGGCTTTTGGGTGGAGGCGCTGCCCGCTGATGCTGGCGTGGCCGTGATAGTCCGTCGTGATGGAAGGGGTAGGGTGGGAGAAAGGTTGGATTTGTGAAGGTCGCTTTCTTGCGAACCAGGAGGCAGCTCTGACAGCGTTGCAAGCCGTACCTTCGTGCGTTCCTCATCAGCTTCCTCCGTTATGCCCCTCGACCTTGCCAGCTTCCTGCACCACACGCCCGTAAGCGAGAAAACGGTTATTTATCTGCACACCGATGAGGAGACCATCATTTCCTACGAGGCGCTGCTCATTGCCCAAACACGCTACCGTAAGCTCTTTATTACGCTGGAGCCTAAGCGCCGCTACCTGGTGCATACTGAGGTGCCAGGTGAAGAGGAACCGGAAGTAGACTTTTTAACGGACTATGAAGAAGTAGAAGCCCTGATGGAAGACGCTGGCCTCGACGGTATCCACGACGGCGAGCAGGGCATTCTGTATCATAACCTGCTCTTCCTGCTCATGAACCCGTAATTGGTGATAGGGTGAATTTATTACATCACTATTACCTGTCACTGTTTACTCCATCACCAGTTACCTAATTTAACGACCCGTGTAATCGGCCAGCAGGCCCTCGTAAATCCAGTTGGCCAGGGCCTGGCGGTTATCGGCCACTACGAAGCGGCGCTGGTCTTTGCTGTTGCGGATGTTGCCCAACTCCATGAATACGGCCGGGGCGTGGCTGGTGCGCACCTCGTAGAGGCTGCTGCGCACCGATACGTTGCCTTTGTAAGGGCGGGTAGGTTGGGCGCGCTTGTAGCGGGCGGTGAATACTTTGTGGATATTCTTGGCCAGTCGCAGACCGGCTTGGCTGTTCTGGTGGTGGTAGAAGAACACGTCAATGTTCTGGCCAGCGCTGCGGCTGTCTACGTGCAGGCTCAGCAGGCGCTGGTAGGCGCCTTTGTGGCGGGCATAGAGCTTGTTTACCTGGGTCATGCGCTGGCGCAGGCGGCCCAGCTGACTCAGCGGAATGCGCTGCTGGGGGTAGGTCAGCTCGTCGTAGTCCATCTTCAGCACGCTCTCGTCGCGGATACCGTCGTTGGGATCCTGCACCATCATGTACACCGTGGCGCCGTGCTCCATCAGCACCCGAGCCAGCCGGATGGTCACGTCGTAAGCATACTCGTCCTCGGCCAGTTTATAGGTGCCATACTGGCCAATGGCGCCGGGGTCGGGGCCGGCGTGGCCGGGCGAGAGGTAATACACGGCCCCGCGCAAAGCCCGGTCGCGTACTGGCACCGCACCGTAAGCCGGCCCAAAGAGCTTGGAGGGCAGCATGGGGGTAGTGCTGATACCGTGCGAGGTAGCGGCGCGGGTAGCTGCCACAGTTTTGGTGCGGCTAGCGGTTTTGCCGGCGGTTGTTTTCGGAGTAGTCCGGTGGGGTAGTAAGTACGTGCGCCCGATGATAAGGCCGTTGCGCTTGGTAAGGTTGGCCCGGTTGAGCTGCTGAAACTGGCGCAGATGCTGGCTCGGATTCAGGCCGTTGCGGTAGAGCAGCGTGTTCACTCCGTCGCCCGGCTTGGCTAGTGCCCGCCGGTACTTGCTCTGGCTGAAGGCAAGCGTGGAAATCAGAAAAAGCAGACCGAAGAGAACAGCTGTGCGCAAAAGCAGAGAAAATCTGGTGAGAGTAGTAGGAGAGCAGCTAATGCTTTGAACCAGAAGCATCAAAGCACCATAGAGCGGTAAAACCAGGACGGCCGTGCCGAGCGACTACGGTATCATTTCACAAAAAAGGCAGTAAATCTTTAGAATACGAACAAAAAAGGCCCGCAGCTATGCCGCGGGCCTTTTTACTTGCTTGGCAGAAAGGGTTGTTAGGCTTCTGCCAGGCTGGTAGCCGTAGCTAGGTGCTGCCACTGCTGAAGGTCTTGCTGCACCGTGGCTATTTTCTGTTCAGCCATGTGGTAGGCGTCTTCGCCCAGGAATAGGTGCAGGGGCTGCTGTTCGGCTTCGCTGAGCTGCAGAAGGGTAGCAGCGGCTTTTTCCGGGTCGCCGGGCTGGTGGCCGTTGATTTGCTGCTCGTGCGCGGCCTGCGAGTCCCGCACCGACTGGTAAGCGGCCAGGGGCTGCTGGGGCGTGCCCAGGGAACCGGCCGTGAGGAAGTTGGTGCGGAAATACCCGGGGTACACCACGCTGGCCTGTAGGCCAAAATTTTTTATCTCGGCGGCGTACGATTCGGTGAGGCCGGCCACCGCAAACTTGGTGGCGCAGTACACGCCCCAGCCCGGGAAGTTGCCGGTAAAGCCCCCTACGGAGGAAATATTGAACACGCGCCCCGAGCCCTGCTGGCGCAGATGTGGGGTAGCGTAGCGCAACACGTTCAGCAGCCCAAACACATTCACATCGAAGTTGCGGCGCGCTTCCGCATCGGTGAGTTCTTCGAGGGCGCCCAGCTGGCCGTAGCCCGCGTTGTTGACTACCACGTCGAGCCGGCCAAAGGTGCTGATGGTGGTGTTGATGGCCGCCTGCACGCTTGGTTCGCTGCCGAGGTCCATGTGCAGGGCCAGGAAGCGGGTAGGGTCTTCAGGCTGCACGGCCTGTTTCAGCTCGCTCAGGTTGCGGGAGGTGGCTGCTACTGCATAGCCGCGGGCCAGCAGGTGGTGTACCAGGGTCAGGCCGAGGCCCTTCGAGGCGCCGGTTACAAACCATATATTCTTGGTTGTCATGTTCATATTGCGTTTCGTGGTAGGAAAGAGAATCGTGTAATGCCAGGCTTCCGAATAAGTAAAGCATAAGAACAGGGGGTAAAAGGTGGACAACTACTTAGGCAGACGCACCACGCTGCCTTTTACCGTACTCGGAAACGAAATGGTAACATAGCCAGACTAGCCCGTGAAGTCCGTTGAAACCGTCAGGGGGTGCCAGGCCTGGAATTCCTGCTGCAACTCGGCCAGCTTCTGCGTCGCGCGCTGGTAGGCATCCTGGCCCAACAGCAGGTGCACGGGCGGGTTGGGTTCGGCGGCGAGGCCGATGATGGCGGCCGCGGCTTTGTCCGGGTCGCCGGCCTGGGCCCCGTTTAGTTGCAGGTACTTCTCGTGGGAGGCGCGCACCTGCTGGTAAGCAGCAATGGGCTGCCGGGCCAGCACCAGCGACTCGGGCGTAAGAAAGTTGGTGCGGAAGGCCCCCGGCGCTACTACCGTCACCTTAATCCCGAACGGGGCCACATCCTGCGCCAGCACTTCCGAGAGGCCCTGCACCGCGGCTTTGGTAGCCGCATACACGGCCCAGCCCGTAGCCCCCGCCATACCGGCAATAGAGGAAATATTGATGATGTGCCCGCGCTGCGCCGCCCGCAAATGCGGCATGGTCTGCCGAATCACGTTCAGGGTGCCGAACACATTCACGTCGAAGGCCTGGCGGGTTTCCGCGTCCGTCAGCTCTTCCGGGCTGCCGCCAATGCCGTAGCCCGCGTTGTTCACTACCACCTCCAGGTGGCCAAAGGTGGCAATGGTGTGCGCTACGGCCTGCTGCACGCTGGCCTCGGAGGTTAAGTCGGTTTCGAGGGGTAGGAACTGGGCGGAAGCCGGGCCGATGGCCTGGGTAAGGCTAGAACCTCGGCGGGAAGTAGCGGCTACGCGGTGGCCGGTGGCCAGCAACTGTTTCGCCAGCGCCAGCCCCAGCCCTTGCGAGGCCCCCGTGACAAACCAAGTAGTAGGGTTGCTCATGGTATGCTCTGTTGGTACAGTGCAAAACTAGAGCAGCGGCCGGCCCAGGCGCTTGCCGCAATCAAACAGATGCTTGCGAAAATCAAACAGTGCGCACGGCGGTAGGGGTAGTGCCTGCCCGCTTCCGGAAAAAGTTGTTGAAGTGGGCCGGCTCCTCGAAGCCCAGGCAGTAGCTGATTTCCGACACGTTCCAGGCCGTATGCCGGAGCAGGGCGTGGGCTTCCTGCAGCAGGCGCTCGGCAATCAGCTCGGTGGTGGTTTTGCCGGTTACTTCCTTCAGGGCTCGGTTCAGGTGGTTGACGTGCACGGCCAGGTGTCCGGCAAAAGCGTTGGCATTGCGCAGGCGCACCTGCTGCCCGGGCGTTTCAATGGGAAACTGGCGCTCCAGCAGCTCCGTGAACAAGGAGGCTATGCGCGTGGCGGCATTGGCTTCCCGGTAGAGGGTAGTGGCCGGCTGCAGCTTCAGGGCCGTGTGCACCAGCTCAAACACGTAGTTACGCAGCAAATCATACTTAAAGGCGTAATCAGAGCGTATTTCCGTGAACATCTTCTCAAACAGCTGCTTTACCGGTGCTAGCTGCTCATCGGTGAGGGAGTACAGGGGCTGCCCGCCGGGCCGGAACATAGGTAATTCAAGGCTGTTGGCTAGGTGGCGCTGCAGAAATGCTTCGGTGAAAATGCAGAAGTACCCGGTTTGCTGGTCGTCGAGCGGCTCCCAGTCGTAGGGCACCATGGGGTTGGCAAACAGCAGCGCGTTGCCCCGGATTTCGATGGTTTTGTCGGCGTAGTGGTAGTTGCTGCGGCCCGTTACCAGCGTAATTTTATAGAAATCCTTGCGGCTGTAGGGCAGGTGGCAGGCGCTGGGTCCCACGTAGTCATCCAGCCGGAACACGTTGAAGTGGCCGATGTCCTGCTGCAGGTTATCGGGCAGCCAGTGGATTTTCTGCTGGTAAAAGTCTTCGAGCGTCTGCAGCTTTGCCATGCTCCGAAGTTACGTAATTCAAACGATGGGGATAATGCTATACTTTGCCTGTCCATAGGCACAGCCCGTAAAACGGCTGATTAAGCCCAGGCGTAAAGGAAATGCATGGCCTTTGCGTCTTCGGGAAGGGTAGGGGCTTTGTGGCTCCGGCCGCTTCGCCCGCGCTTTTCTACTTTTCCTCGACTTCTGTCTCTTCTATGCCAACAACAACTTCTATTCCCAAGAAAATTCTGGCCCGCCAGCACGAAATAACCGCCGATTTCCTGCGGGCCATCGATCAGCACCTTGACGATATTGTGACGGGCCGCGCCACGGAAATGCTGGAAGTCCGGGACCTGGCCGCTCAACTGCACATTCACCCCACCCACCTAAGCAATACCATAAAGCTGGCCACTGGGCACTCGCCGTGCTACTATTTTGAGGCGCGCATCCTGGAGATTGCCCGCGAGCAGCTCCACGACCCGCGCCGGTCCGTGGCCGATATTGCCACTGGCCTCACCTATGACCCCTCTAACTTTACCAAGTTCTTTAAGCGCTTCCAGGGATGCACGCCCAAGCAGTACCGCGAGCAGGTGTGGGCTGAGCAGCGGGCGGCCCTAGGTTCGGAAACTGTCACCATTTAAACTGAACTACTCACCATACTTCCGGGCCGGAGGGGGTGCACCTTTGCAGTGTTCACTTCAACCCCGAAACGTATGAGCAGCAACAAAATAGCCCTGATTACCGGCGGCAGCCGCGGCCTCGGCCGAGACATGGCCCTGAGCCTGGCCCGCAAAGGCACCGACGTACTGTTTACCTACCACAGCAAAAAGGACGAAGCCGATGCCGTGGTAGCCGAAATCCAGGGCCTGGGCCGGCAAGCCGCCGCGCTGCAACTGGATGTAGCCGACAGCAAAAGCTTCGGTGCCTTCTTTGAGCAGGTGCGCTCTACCCTGCACGATACCTTCCAGGCCGAGCAGTTCCACTTCCTCGTCAACAACGCCGGCGTGGCCCTCTACGCCCCCTTCGCGGATACCGCCGAGGAGCAGTTTGATGAGATGGTAGCGGTGCACTTAAAAGGACCTTTCTTTCTCACGCAGAAAGCCTTGCCGCTGCTGGCCGATGGCGGGCGCATCATCAACATCTCCTCGGGGCTGGCGCGCTTCTCCCTGCCCGGCTCCTCGGCTTACGCCAGCATGAAGGGCGCCATTGAGGTGCTGACCCGCTACCAGGCCAAGGAGCTAGGAGCCCGCGGCATTGCGGCCAACGTGGTAGCGCCCGGCGCCATTGCCACCGATTTTGGCGGCGGCCGGGTGCGCGACGATGAGCACTTGCATCAGTTCATCGCCTCACAAACGGCCCTGGGCCGGGTAGGCCAGCCCGAGGACATTGGTGGGGTAGTAGCCTTCCTGTGCTCCGAAGAAGGGCGCTGGGTAAATGCCCAGCGCCTGGAAGCCTCGGGCGGCATGTTCTTCTAAGCAACTTTCCCGTAGAGCACACAAGCAAAACGCCTCCCGGACCTGAGTTCGGGAGGCGTTTTGTGGTTAGTTAAATCGGGCTAGAACTGCAGGCGGAACTCGGGGCGGTCCGGGTTCCAGATGCCCCACGGAATCATTACCAGTACAATCAGCAAGGCAATCAGAAACCAGGTGAAGGCCTTTTTGTGCTTCACGATGGGGTCGGCAGCTTTCTTGGAGAGCGTGCGGCCGATTTGGGCGGCTACTACGGCCAGAACCATTCCTACCAGGTGCTCTACGGCGAAAAAGCGGCTGCCGGCGTCTTTCATAACCGCTCCTCCCTGGGTTTCAAACGCCTTTACTCCGTAAGGGCTCAGGGCAAAATACAGGATAAGGCCCAGCAGCAGCTGCAGGTGCATGGAGCCCACAAAGGCGGCTCCCATGCCATTGTCGGCGCCGGTCCAGGGGCGGCCTTGGCGGCCCGTGAAAGCGCGGAACACCGCAATCAGCCCAAAAATTAGCACCAGCCAGCGCGTCCAGGAGTGCAAGGCGAGAACTACAGAGTAGGTATTCATACAAGAAAAAAAGGTGAGTTGGAAGCCGTAAAGGTCGGAGCCCGGCCGGGAATTGCAAGCCCGCCCTGCTGGTTCCGAAGGGTTCAGAAACCTCAGCGGGGTAGGGGCCCGGCTACCCCGCTATGCCTCCGTCTCGAACAGTGTCGGCGCCGGCTCGTGCTTGTAGCCGTCGAAGGTGAAAATCTTTTCCGGTACAAACTGCTCGCCTTCCTGACGCAGAATGGCAATGTTGTTAATGCCGAGTTTCAGGTTGAAGGTGTGCTGATTAAGGTACTGCATGACGGGCCCCAGCAACTCGGGGGTAGTATCATGAAGGGCCAGCGAAATATGGGGAAGCCAGCAGTCGGGCCCGCTGAACTTGTCGGTGCGCAAACACAGCGGCGCCGTGGCGCGCAGAATGCGCTGGTGCAAATTATTGAGCACATCTGAGCGCAGCACCGGAATGTAAATAACCGGGTTGGGTCCCGGAAATACGCCCAGGCCGGTAGTGAAGGCGGCAAACGGCTGAGTGTGGCGGGCCACGTCGCGGAGTACCTGTTTCAGGGCGGAGAGCTTGCGCACCCCAGCCAACTGGTAGGTAATGTGCGGATCGGGCGTGGCCTGCACGTCGTCGAGGCCAAACTCGGCCTCCAGACTCTTGATGAGCCGGTTAATCCGCTCCGCATTTTGCGGGTTCAGAAGAGAAGTGATGGCAAGCATTGGTTCTTTAACTGAAAGCACTGCGGATTGGTTGGGCCGCGCTGCCGCACGGAAATGAATTACGACGTGCTACCGGCTGCCGGCTGGCGTAGGCCCGTGAGGAAGGGTAGCGGCAGCAAAATACAAGGCCCGCCACATACGACAAGCAAAAGCGCCTGAAATGCCGCATTTACGCACATTCTGCCAGAATAACTACGGTCCAGCTCGCGGCCCTGCCGAACCTTAGGCCAGGAGTTAGCCGTAAGCGAGCTGTGCCGGTTTCTGATACGTATTTGCCTGATGTTACAACACCCCCGGCGCCGCCCCGGCGGTGGGGGCGGGGGCTGTTACTGCTGCTGGTGCTGTTGGGCGGACTGCTGGGGGTAGGGCTTACGTTTTTCCTGGACCCTTGGCTGCGCCGAACGTTGGAGCAACAGGTAGCTACCAGCAGCCACGGCCGCTACCACCTGCACATTACCGAGCTGCGCACCCATCTGTGGCGGCGCGGGCTTACCCTCCGTGGCCTGCAACTGAGCACCCTGCCCGCTACCTCCTCCGACACGGCCACGCTACCCCACCTGCGCCTAACCCTGGGGCGGGTGCAGGTAAATGGTATCGGGCTGCTAGCCTTGCTCCGCCGCCAGGAAGTGCCTGTCGATAGTATTACGCTGGATTCGCTGAGGGTGCACCTGGCAGCGCTGCCGCGCCCGGCTACTCCCCAGCCCCTACACAAGCAGCTCCCTCTGGAAGGGGTGCGGGTAGGGAGCATGGCCCTGCGGCACGCCCGCGCAACCTATGGCCCTGGCCCGCAGCCTAGCCTCCAGCTGGGCCAGACAGCGCTGGTATTGCAAGATGTCTGGATAAGTGCGGCTGGCGCGGCCGACTCTGCTCGTATCGGGTACGCGGCCGGGGTAGCAATGCAAATCAGGGGAGCCGCCCTACAGGTGCCAGGACACACAGTGAAGGTAGTGGGCGCCGCGTTTTCATCGGGCAGCCGGCGGCTCCAACTTGATTCGGTGCTGCTCCGCCCGCAGCAACCCATCAGCAACGTCCGCAGCCAAGCTATGCGTGTGAGCCTGGCCGTGCCCCGATTAGAGCTGGCGGGGCTTGATGCAGCCCGGCTAAGCCGGGGCCGGTTTCGCGCCGATACCTTGCGGGTGAGCCGGCCCCGCCTGGCTCTTACGCTACCTAGTCAGCCACCACCCGCCCTGGCCGAAGTGCTGCGTCCTTACCTGGCCGAATGCCGCTTGCAGCATCTAGCCGTAGCAGAAGGGCAGTTGCGGGTAGCGGGTCTGGAGGTAGAGCCCGCTTTTTCGAACGTGACCGTGGCGGCTACGCAGGTGCAGGTACTACCCCTTCGTGCAGCCCAAAACATATTCTACGCCCAGGCGTGGCGGCTGCAAACGGGCCGGGCTACCGCTACGCTCGATGCACCGTACTACCACCTTTCCTGGCAAAGCCTGCAAGCCGACAGCCAGACCGGAAAGGCCCAGTTTCGGCAGGTGCTCCTGGTGCCTACGCTCCGTGTTGAGGCCCTGGCGCGGGCTAAAGGCCACCAGGCGGCACACATCACGGCCCGGCTGCCGGAGGTGCGCCTAACGGGCCTCGATTTTCGGGCCGCTGCCAACCGGCAGGAACTGCAAGCCCACGATTTACTCATACTTCGCCCACAAGTAAGCACCCGCAGCGACGGTCGTTTTACTAGTAACCCCCGGGTTTCTACGGTTACTCCCGAAGCGCTGGGGCGCCTGCCGTTTCGCTTTCAGATAGCACGGGTGCGGTTGCAGGAAGGCACCGTGCACCTAAGTTACCGCTCCCCGCGCGAACCAGAGCCGGGGCTGATGACCATTGACCGCCTCCAGGTGAGGCTGCGCAACCTCACCAACCACCCGCGCCGTATGAGTGCGGCTACCCCCTTAACTGGCGAGGCTACTGGCTGGCTGCAAAACCAGTGCGGGGTACGGCTACAGCTGCGGGCTAACCTGCTGGATGCAACCGGGCGTCACACGCTCGTCGGGGCCTTTGGGCCGGCTTCCCTCTCTATTCTGAACCCCATGCTGGTGCCTACCCGAGGTATCGGCATCCGCAGCGGCGAGGTACATAGCATTCGGTTTCAGATGCAGCTCGACCAGGCCGGGGCGCGGGGTAGGATGTGGGGCCGCTACGCCAACCTGAAGCTGCAACTGCTCAACCAGCAGGAGCGGCCCGGCCTGTTTCACCGGCTGCAAACATCCGTCGTCAATGGCGTCTTCATCCGCGACCATAACCCCCGCAAACCCGGCCAGCCCCTGCAGCCCGGTAGCATGACTTCTACGCGGGAGCGGCGGTACTCCGTGTTTTCGCTGTGGCGGCAGGGCATTGTCAGTGGCCTGCTTAATAGCGCCGGGGTACCTGCTGCTCTGGCTAAAAAACTCAGCGAAGCCGAGTAGCCGCACCCCTCCGCAACGCTACACAGAAATTTCTGCCAACAGGCTGCTGTGTGCACTGGGTAGCGAGCAGTACGTCAGCTCCAGTAAATCAGAAGGTGACGCGCGTAATGCTAAACTGCGAAACAGGTGGACTCTGGTTGGCTTGCAGAGCATTCAGGTTAGAGTACAGCACGTAGCTGTCGGCCCCGGCGCGGCGGGCCAGGGTAGTAGGGTACTGTGGTGGGGTAGTAAACGTGCCCGATACGGTGGCCGAGCCCCAGGCGTCGGTGGAGGTGAGGCGATACACCTTGGCC
The DNA here is from genome assembly GCF_019599275.1 of Hymenobacter sp. HSC-4F20. GTDB lineage: Bacteria > Bacteroidota > Bacteroidia > Cytophagales > Hymenobacteraceae > Hymenobacter. The sequence goes on from NZ_JAHZTD010000001.1 coordinate 141,099, forward strand.
TGGGCGTTGGTTACGACCTGCAAGGTGGTATTGTCCTGCAGCAGCAGGCCATCGGCGCCCACCAAGCTCTGGCTGGTTGCTACTTTGGTAAAAGCCGTCGGATTGTTTACGGGCACCTTAAACAACGCCCCCTCATTAGACTTGGCTACCAGCAAGTAGCCTTCGGGGTGGTAGGCTATGCCATTAAGGCCGAAGGCCCCGGCGGGTGCCCCCAGTTGGGCATCCTCCAGAAAAACCGACGTCCGGCCCTGCGTGTCAACTTTATAGATAACCGGCGAAAAACTGTCCGTGACGTAGATATTATTCTGCGCGTCCACGGCAATATCGTTGGCGAAATGGTTTTGTCCCGGCCTGAGGGCGCCTAAGTCAAGATAGGCCACGCGCTGCCCGCTGTTCAGGTTAAAGATGGCCAGCCCAGCCGTCTTACGTTGGGTGGGAAGGCTGGTGCGCGACGCATTATAACCGGGGTCTGAAACGGCCACTAACAGCTGGCGGCGGTTTTCATCGATGCGCAGGCCAATAGTAGACACCAGCGCCGGGTCGTCGGCAAACACGGTGTACGTGCCGTCATCTTTCACTTGGCCCACGGCGCCGCGGGTCTGGGAGCTCACAAGAAAACGTTGCCCGGTGCCATCATACTCCACCCCTTCGGGGTAAAGCCCGGCCTGCGTGAACGTTACCCGGGTGGGCGCGGCGGGGGAGGAGTCCGTAGCATCGTCGTTGGAGCAGGCCGTAGCTAGCACGGCTAGCAGCAGCGCCGGGGCTACCCGACGAGGTAGCAAAGCGAAGAAAGCAATACGCATGGCGCGGAGGAGAAGGAAGCGTGTAGCGAGGCATACGGTAGCGGTTGCCCCAAGGATGTGTAGAATTGTGGATCTAAAAATAAGCTGACAGACAGGTAGTTAGTGTGTGGATTTTTGCTGAATCAGCCATGCCTGGGCCGACTCTATATCATCGAATGATACAACCGTCGGGTGCGTCATCAGGCGAACCAGCTGTTCTGATGCCTGCCGGCCATCAAAGTCCGCGGCGTATACCCAGGCCAGGTAGCGAAGGCCGGCAGCGTACATATCCCGAAGCCAGGCTACGCCCCACTCCGTGAGTTGCAAGGAGGCGCGGGTGATATTGGTATTGTCGTTGAGGATTTTTGCCGTGGGCCACTGACTGAGTGCTTCCAAAATAATTGCGCACCCTGCTCGCGTAGATTCCTGGTTGTGGGGGCCGCGCCAATTCACGTACAGCCACTGATAGGTATAGTCATAACTAATGGCCAGGGCTGGTTGATCAATAATGATCTGCTGCATACTGTACTAAACTTAAAAAATCGCAAGGGAAGCTATGCCAGTCTGAAATACGACCTGCTCAGTGGCTCCAAAGGGCTAGTGATAGTCCGGTATTGGTAGAGAGTTCGTGTAGCAAAGCCAGGTACCTTGGCAGCCCTGCTTATCGTACCACAATCTATGTAGTAACATAATTCCATTGCAAGAAAACAGGAAACGCTCAGTGTATAAGCTGTAGCGTCTTTACTCGGCTGATTTTAATTTATGGCTGGGCTAGGGCAGCGTATACCACGCGTCGGATTCCCTTCTATCTTGAAGGCTTAAACCTGACCTTTCATGAACCGCCGAATCTTTCTGCGCAACGGCTCCCTGGCCGGCCTTGCCCTATCTACTTTCTCCCTCGGAGCCTGCTCTACTACCCCCACCAACAGCGCAAACCAAGCCGCAGATGCCTCTGCTGAGGGCGGCCCGGATACCAGCTTCGAGCTGCACGAAGCCACCGTAGCCGACTTGCAGGAAAAAATGAAAAGCGGCCAGCTGACTTCGCGCCGCATCACGGAGCTGTACCTGCAGCGCATCGAGCAGATTGATAAGGCCGGCCCCCGTCTCAATTCGGTCATCGAAACCAACCCCGATGCGCTCAGCATTGCCGATGCCCTCGACAAAGAGCGCAAAGACGGCAAGCTGCGCGGCCCCCTGCACGGCATTCCGGTCCTGATTAAAGACAACATCGACACGGCGGATAAGCAGCAGACCACGGCCGGCTCTCTGGCCCTGGCCGGCCACAAAGCCGCTCAGGATGCCTTTATCGTGAAGAAGCTGCGCGAAGCCGGAGCCGTTGTGCTCGGCAAAACCAACCTGAGCGAGTGGGCCAACTTCCGCTCCACGCGCTCGACCAGTGGCTGGAGCAGCCGGGGCGGCCAAACCAAAAACCCGTACATCCTCGACCGCACACCCAGCGGCTCCAGTGCCGGCTCGGGCGCGGCGGCGGCAGCCAACCTCTGCGCCGTAGCTATTGGCACCGAAACCGATGGTTCCATTGTGTCGCCTTCCTCGTGCAGCGGGCTGGTTGGGTTCAAGCCGACGGTGGGCTTGTGGAGCCGCACCGGCATCATTCCCATATCTGCCACCCAGGACACAGCTGGGCCCATGACCCGCACCGTCCGCGACGCGGCTATTCTGCTCGGGGCCCTGGCTGGGGAAGATGCTGCCGACGCCGTGACCAAGGAAAGCACCGGTAAAATTCAGGCCGACTACACCACCTTCCTGGATGCCAACGGCCTGAAAGGCAAACGGCTGGGCGTAGAGAAAGGCCACCTTTCGGGTGCCTCCGATGCCATTCCGCTGCTCAAGCAGGCCGTGGAACTGCTGAAAGCTCAAGGTGCTACAGTAGTGGAAGTAGAAGTAGAAAAGCAGACTGACCCGCTCGGCGAGGCCGAGTACGACGTGCTCCTGTACGAGTTCAAGGATGGCGTAAATAAGTACCTGGCTACGGCCGGGGCAGGCGTGAAAACCCTCACCGACGTGATTCGCTTCAACACCGAAAACAAGGCCAAGGCCATGCCCTTCTTCCAGCAGGAAATCCTGGAAGCTTCCGATAAGCTAGAGGGCCTCCAAAGCGCCAAGTACCAAGCAGCCTTGCGCAAGTCGCACCAAGGCGCCCGCACCGCCATCGACACGGTACTGCGTGAGCAAAAGCTCGACGGGCTGGTAGCCATTACCAACGCCCCGGCCCGCTGCATTGATTTGATTAACGGCGACTCGGGCGGCGGTCCGGGCTTCTCGTCGCCGGCCGCTATGGCGGGCTACCCCCACATTACCGTGCCTATGGGCCAGGTGCATGGGTTGCCGGTAGGCTTATCGTTTGTAGGTGGTGCCTACCAGGAAGGCCCCCTGCTAACCCTGGCGTATGCTTATGAGCAAGCCTCTAAGAAGCGCGCGGCCCCGGCGTTTAAAGCTCCGTTTGTGGGCTGAGCTACCCCGTTACCTTCTCTTAACCCAACGGCGGACTTGCTGCTTTGGCTACGGCTAAGGCGGCAGGTCCGCCGTTGAACGTTGATAGGGGGTAGGTCTTCAGAAAAAGTAGGCGGCAAGGCTGTTTCCTTAATTGTTTTTTAAGCGGTTACCCTACTGAGTAGCCATCGGGCAGCAGGCACCAGATACGCCAATGTAGCTAGGTTTTGGCCGTGTGCCCTAAGCGCTATTTGGGGGTAGGGCGAAAGCAAAACGCCGTGATAAGTAGCGCATTGGCTGTTGTTTTTTCGCGAAGAAGGCCGCTTCTTTGACCCACGCGCTACCGTCCGCCAGCCGTGCGGACCTCCTTCCTACTCCTGGTTACGCAGCTTTCTGACTGCTGCCAGCTCGCTGCCTCAGCACACCTCTTGTGTTTGCCCTGCTACCCGCCCAACCTTCTGTTGTGGCATAGTAGCTCCGTTGCCTCTGCTCCGGCCTTCGTGGCCATTTCTACCACAACCACTTTCTACACCCATGAAAAAACTCTATTCCTGCGGGATGAGTGCAGCTCTGCTATTGGCGGGGCTAAGCGCACCAGCCCAAACCCAGCCAGCAGGCCCGGCCTACCCCCTGGGCTCCACCCAAACCCTCGTCCGTCAGTTCGAAGCCCAGGTAGCGGCAGGTACGGCCCGCCGCCAAGCCCCTGTAGTAGCCTTGCGCGTATCAGCAAACCAGGTGTTAGCGGGCAAGGTCAACTACCGGGAAGATTTGCTGGCTACCGGGGAGTTGGTAGTGGGGGAAATTCAGGGCGTGCCCAATTCCTCGTTTCAGGTGCGTATTGAGGGGCCAAGAGTAGAGGGCAACATCATCCTGCGCGACTCCCGCCGGGCGTACCGCTACTCGGCTGATGCGCAAGGAAATGCCTCGGTGCAGGAGGTTGATATCAACAAGGTTATCTGCATCGACTACAATAAACCCGTGGGCTACCAAAGTCCGGCCCCCAACCGGGGCACCACGGCCAACCGCGCCGCGGTGCTGTCGTTGCAGAGCTACCCGGGCGCCCGGGGCTGCATCATGCTCGACCTGGATGGGCAGTACGTAGCGGGCACCGGCTGGAACAACGGCAACCCCATCAGTGCCGCACCCGCCCAAATGGTAAACGACAACGCCAAGGTGCAGGCCTTGTGGGAACTGGTGAGCGAAGACTTCCGGCCCTTTAGCCTCAACGTAACCACCGATGAGGCCGTGTTCAACTCCTACCCCAAAAACATGCGGATGCGCTGCATCATCACGCCCACGAATACGGCGGCGCCGGGGGCGGGAGGGGTAGCCTACATTCAATCTTTCAACTGGAATGATGATACGCCCTGCTGGGTGTTTATGTCAGATGACCCGAAAACGGCTGGGGAAGCAGCTTCGCACGAAGTTGGCCACACGCTGGGCCTGGGCCACGACGGGCGCCTGAATCCCGACGAAGGATACTACACTGGCCAGGATAATGCCGGGCCCTGGGCGCCTATTATGGGGGCAGGGTATTACAAGCCCGTGACGCACTGGAGCCGGGGCGAGTACAACCGGGCCAACAACCAGCAAGACGACCTGAGCATTATGGCCAGCGCCACCTACAACGTAGGCTACCGCAACGACGACCATAGCAACAGCACTACCGGAGCCACGGCATTGTCGCGCAATGGAAATAGTTTGTCGGGCTCGGGTATTATTGAGCGCACCTCCGACCAGGACTACTTCGCCTTTACTACCGCGGGTGGGGCCGTGAGCCTGAACGTGAATACGGTGGGCCGCTACGGCAACCTCGATATTGTGGCGCGCCTGTTTACCAGCACCGGCACCCAGATTGGCACCTTCGACACCGGGGGCGGTGGCAACCTGAACACCACCATCAGCGCCAACCTGAGCGCGGGCACCTACTACGTGCAGATTGACGGTACCAGCTCGGGCAATCCGGCCACCGATGGCTACTCTGATTACGGCTCATTAGGTACTTTCTCGATTTCCGGCACCGCTCCGGCCGGGGCTACCTCTGCCGGCGTGGCTACCCTCTACAAGGACTGCAACTATACGGGCACTGCCACTGGCCTGGACCCCGGTGACTATACGCTGGGTGCGCTGCAGGCCCGCGGCATTCTGAACGATGACATTTCTTCTCTGAAAGTGAACAGCGGCTACGAGGTGCAACTGTTCGAAAACGACAACTTCAGTGGGGCCTCAGTGGTCATTACGGCCAGCAATACCTGCTTGGTGAGTAACAGCTGGAACGACCGCACTACCTCCCTGAGAGTGCGCACCTCTGGCGTAACCAGCCTGAGCGGAGTATACACCCTGCAAAACCGCAATAGCGGCCTAAACCTCGATGTAAACAGCGCCAGCACCGCCGATGGTACGGCCCTGATTCAGTGGACCGGCAATGGCTGCACCTGCCAGCAGTTCCAGTTTACCCATCTGGGCGGCGGCGTATACCAGATTACGGCCGTGCACAGCGGCAAGTCTTTGGACATCCGGGACGTGAGCACGGCCGATGGAGCGGTAGTGCAGCAATGGACCTACTCAGGTGGTGCCAACCAACAGTTTATTGCCCAAAGCACCGGGGACGGGTACTACAAGCTCATTGCCAAACACAGCAGCAAGCTGCTGGAAGTGGCTGGCTCGTCTACCGCTGGCTCGGCCGCCATACAGCAATGGACCGACAACAACTCGGCTACCCAGCAGTGGCGCCTAACGCCGGCCACCTCAGCTTTCAGCAGCCTTATTCAGGCTGAAAGCTACAGTGCCATGAACGGAGTAATAACCGAAACGACTACTGATGCCGGTGGGGGCCAGAACGTAGGCTCCCTGGATGCCGGCGACTGGTTGACCTACAACAGCATCACCATTCCCAGCTCGGGCAGCTATACCATCGAATACCGGGTAGCCAGCCTGAGCGGAGGAGGCCGGCTTTCTTCTGACCTGAATGCTGGCGCTACCGTGCTGGGTATGCTGGATGTGCCAAGCACGGGCGGCTGGCAAAACTGGACGACCATCTCCCACACCGTCAGCCTAAGCGCCGGGACCTATAACCTAGGGGTGTTTGCTCAGGCTGGTGGCTGGAACCTCAACTGGCTGCGCATTAGCAAAGCCGCCGGCGCCGGCGTAGCGCAGACGGCAGCTATAGCAGCTTCAACTACTACCCTCGAACTCTACCCCAACCCCGTAACCGACCGCCTGCAAGTACGGGCTGCGCACAGCCTGGCCGGCAGCCACTACCGGATTCTGGACGGGGTAGGCCGCACAGTAGCTACGGGCTCAGGAGCAGCGGGGAGTATCGATGTATCTGCCTTAACCTCGGGTGTGTATCTGCTGGAGCTTACGGCCGCCGATGGCAAAGCCCGGACGACGGGTCGGTTTGTGAAATAAATCTTGCCAGAAGGCGGAGCCAAGTGGTTCCGCCTTCTGCTTTACTACCCCTCGCATATGGTACGCATCAGTAGAAGAAGCCATTTAGCACCGCTTGGTTGGGCCGTATTGGTCTGGGCAGCCGCAGCCCTCGGGCCCGCGCAGGCCCAGACCAAGAGCGCCAAACGCGGGGTAGCGTACGGCTACCACTCGGCGGCCGATATGCAGGTGCTGGCCCCGGGCATCAGCTGGTGGTACAACTGGTACTCCAAGCCCGATGCCGGCGCCGCGGGGGTGTATTCGGGTCTGAACGTGGAGTACGTGCCCATGCAGTGGGGCGCAAACCTGGACGGCGGACCCGTAACGGCCGCCCAACTGGCAGGCAACATTCCGAACAACGCGCGCTACCTGCTGGGGTTCAATGAACCCAACTTCCGCAGCCAGGCCAACCTGACGCCCCGCCAGGCCGCGGCCCTCTGGCCAGTTCTGGAAGACGTAGCTCGGCGCAAAAACCTCAAGCTGGTAGCGCCCGCCGTGAATTACTGTGGCGACTGCGTGGCTGAAAACGGCACGACCTACTACACGCCCACCCAGTACCTGGATGCGTTTTTTGCCGCCTGCCCCAACTGCCAGGTCGATTACATTGCCGTGCACACCTACGTGTGTGAGGAGCAGTGGCTGCGCGGGAAGATTGCGGAGCTGAAGAAGTACAACAAACCCATCTGGCTGACGGAGTTTGCCTGCGGCGACATGCCTGCCAGCCAGATTACTGCCGCCGTGCAGCAGAAATATATGCTGGACGCGGTGAACTACCTCGAAAAGGAACCGGCCGTGTTCCGCTACTCCTGGTTTTCGGGGCGCAATGCTGAAATTCCTAACATCAACTTGCTGGGTAACTCGGGCCAGCTAACGGCCCTGGGCCAGCAGTATGTAGGTTTGCCCGGAGGGTGGGAGCCAGGGCGTATTCGACCCCAAGCGGTAACGGCTTCGTCTCGGGAAAGCAGCGCCACCGGCCCCGAAAACGCCACGGATGAGAACATCAACACCCGCTGGGCCAGCACCTTCACCGACCCCCAATTCCTTATGCTCGACTTCGGTAGCGTGCAAAGCTTCTCGCGGGTGCAGCTGAGCTGGGAAACCGCCTACGCCCGCGACTACCAGCTGCAAACCTCTGCTGACGGAAGCACCTGGACAACCATCCGGGCGGTAACCAACTCCGATGGGGGCCTGGACAACCTCACGGGGCTCAGCGGGCAGGGGCGCTACCTACGGCTGTACGGCACGCGCCGCGCTACTACCTATGGCTACTCGCTGTACGAGCTGGAGGTGTTTGGCCGGCCCATGGCGGCTCCGCTGGGGGCGCGAGCTGCTGCTGATACTTCCCCGGCGTTGCTTCTCTACCCCAACCCCGCCGAAGCCCAGTTGCGCCTCGCCACGGCCAGTAACGTGCCGCTTCAGCAGGTGGCCGTGCTCGATGCCCTCGGGCGCACGGTGCTGTCGGCTGTCCGCCCCGCCGGTACCCTCAACATTGCCCAGTTGCCTGCCGGTATCTACCTACTTCGCGCCACTACCTCCGACCAGCAAACGCTTACGCAACGCTTCACTAAGCGCTGAGTGGGAGGAGCTGCCGCCCTGCCAGGCGCTGGTATTCCTGTGCTTCGCATACGGTTCACCTGTTCGTTTCCATCACTAATTCCTACCCTATGAAAACCAACTTTTTACTGAAAAGGGCCCTGGTGGCTCTGCTGTTGCTGCTGGCTTCGGCCCCCGTATTTGCCCAGTTTCGGGTGATTGGGTACGTGCCCTCCTGGGCCGGCGACGTGAATGCCGTGCAGTACAGCAAGCTCACGCATATTAATTATGCCTTTCTGCTGCCCACCGCCACGGGCGGACTGCAGCCCATTGAAAACCCCGCGAAGCTGCAAAGCCTGGTTTCTGCCGCCCACGCCAACGGGGTGAAAGTACTGATTTCGGTGGGCGGCTGGAACAACGGCGACGACAGCGCCTTTGAAACCATTGGGGGCAACGCCACCTACCGCAACACCTTCGTGGCCAACCTGGTGAGCTTCGCCAATCAGTACAACCTCGATGGGGTAGACATTGACTGGGAGTACCCTGATGCCGGCGCTTCGGCTACCAACTATGCGGCCCTCATGCAGCAGCTTTCCACCGAAATGCATAACCGCGGCAAGCTGCTCACGGCGGCCGTGGTAGCAACGGGTGGCGCTGGCGTACTCAACAGCGTGTTCGGCTACGTCGACTTCCTGAACCTGATGGCCTACGACGCCAACAACTTCGACCACTCCACCTACGACTATGCCGTGCAGTCGATTAACTACTGGAAGGGGCGCGGGCTGCCCGCCAGCAAAACCGTGCTGGGCGTTCCGTTCTATGGCCGCCCCAGCTGGGAATCATACGCGCAGCTACTGGCCCGCGGCGCCAGCCCCAACGCCGATGTGTTTAACGGAGTAGGCTACAACGGCATTCCGACCATCAAAAGCAAAACCAACCTGGCTTTCGACCAAGCCAGCGGCATCATGATCTGGGAGTTGTCGCAGGATGCTACGGGGGCTAACTCCTTGCTTACCGCTATCAACCAGGTAGTACTGCAACGGGGCGGAAGCACCACGCCTGCGCAGGCGGTACCGGGCAAGCTGGAGGCCGAGAGCTTTGCGGCCCAATCGGGCACGCAAACGGAGCCCACCACTGATACCGGCGGGGGCGTGAACGTGGATTGGTTTGAAACCGGTGATTGGCTGGACTACAGCGTAAACGTAGCAACAGCGGGCAGCTACACGGTAGGCTTCCGCGTGGCCAGCGCCAATGGCGGCGCTACCCTGCAACTGCGCAACAGCGGGGGCGCCGTGCTGGGCAGTATCAATGTGGGCAACACGGGCGGCTGGCAGAGCTGGCAAACCATCAACACCACGGTGAGCTTGCCCGCCGGCCGCCAAACCCTGCGCTTGTACGCGGCGGCCTCTACCGGCTGCAACGTCAACTGGCTCAACTTTAGCACGGCATCCTCTTCCTTCACTACCCTTCTCCAGGCCGAAAGCTACAGCTCCATGAACGGGGTGCAGGTGGAAACCACCACCGACACGGGCGGCGGCCAGAACGTGGGCTACCTTGATGCCGGCGACTGGATGGCCTACAGCAACGTTACCTTCCCCACTACGGGCGCCTATACCATTGAGTACCGCGTGGCCAGCCCCTCGGGTGGCACCTTGTCCTCGGACCTCAACGCGGGTTCCATTCAGTTGGGCAACACCACCATTCCGGCTACCGGCGGCTGGCAAAACTGGACGACCGTATCGAAAACCGTGACCATTAACGCGGGCACCTATAGCTTCGGGGTGTTTGCCCAAACCGGGGGCTGGAACTTCAACTGGGTGCGCATTACCAAAGCCGCCGCAGCCCGCCCGGCGGCTACGGTGGCTAGTGCTGCTGCGGGTGCCGCCGGGCCACTGGCAGTAGAGGTGTATCCTAACCCGCACCCTCGCGGCCAGGCGCTAACGTTGCGTTTGGCAGGAGGTAGCAGCACTTCACCCCTTCAGGTACTCGTTACGGATGCGAGCGGCCGGGAAGTGTTCCGCCAGACTACTTCGCAACACACTGTGGTGCTACCCCCAACTGCCCGCTTAACTCCGGGTCTTTACCTGATTCAGGTTGCCAATGAGCAGACCAGCCTGAGGCAGAAACTGGTAGTGGAATAAGCTCCGCTGCGGCCACCTCCGAAACACATCCCCAGTGGGGTGCTTTCAATGCGGCCCTAAATACTCAAAAAAAGCCGCCCCACAACTAGTCGTTATGACTGGTTGCGGGGCGGCTTTGGGTTAAGAAGCGGGGTAGCCGCTTAGCGCTGTTCGTCTTCCTCGTTGCGGCCGCGGCTGGTACGCTCGTTGGCCGAGGTAGCGGAGCCTGAGCCGCCTTCGTCGCCGGCTTCAGCATCCAGGTTCAGTTCATAGCCGCCTACACCGTAGGTTGGGCGTCCCGAGGACTGGCCTACCGGGCTGCCGTCTTGGCGGCCTTGGGCGGCGCGTTCTGCGAAGTTGTCGTTTTCGGTTACGTTATCGTTAGAGGCGTTGGTTGCCATGGTAGTAAGGGTTAGTTACATGAACAGATGCTGTTGTATACGGCTACTGCATCGTATACAGCCAACTTTCGGCCGGAAAACTGCCCGAACGGCTTGGCTGCCAGCTAGGGCACGAACTGCTCGGTAAGGCTGGTAACCGTACCCTGGCGGGATTCAACCACGAAAGGGGCGTAGCGAAACACTTCGGTACCTTTAGCCAGCACCTCGGCGGGCGTAGTGCGGTACTGGCGCAGCTCGGCAGTTTTGTCCCAGAGCGTGACTACGGCCGTGGGGCTGACGCGTAAGGTACGCTGCTGCGGGTTGTCGTTCACGATGTAGTAATCGTTGAACACGGAGTAAATGGTGTCGCCGTTTTGCACGTCCATGGCCGCATCGCCTTTGCGCTGGGCGGCGGCTACGGCATCGGCTCCCTTCAGAAACTGGATGTAGTCCACGGCCACGTAGTACTGGCCCTTCTGCTGGTAGAAGCGCCGGATGTAGCCGTGGTTGCGGCCCGTAGCGCCCACCTTCTCCGTCGTCGACTGCTCGCCTTCAATGGTGGATGGCACGTTGTCGCGGGCTTCCGCTACGGTACCTTCCTGCTCCGAGGAGCGGCAGGCGGCGGTTAGGAGTAAAAGAACAGCGAAGGGTAGGAGGGAGCGAGAGTTCATGCAGGCGTGTACGAGGTAGGAAGAGGGCGGTTGACGGCGTTGTGCCTAAGCTGCGAGTACGAGACAGGCTACTGGGCCGGCAGTACATCAAAGGTGAAAGAACTGCTGCCCGCTGTTCCGTCCGAAGCCAAACCATGAGCCTCTACGCGGTAGCGGCCAGTTTGATCAGAAGTGTAAAACTCCAACTGCGCTTGGCCGGTGGCGTCGATACGGACCGTGGGTTGCCAGTGCAGCAGTTGCCGCAGGTCAGCCAAGGGGCTTTGTTTTTCCTGGGGCAAATCGTAGCGGGGCGCATAAAATTCTCGCTCCCACTGCAACGTTTCATACTCCTGTAACAGCGTTTGGGCTGGCAGCTGCAGCCCATCGAGGTTGCCCCGGTAAGTAGTAAGGCTGACCAGGCCTTTCGCCAGCAACGGCCCCAGGGCGTAGCGGCTGGTTACCACATCCAACCGCTGAACTTTAAGCGGATCAAGGGCCATTACCTGATTCATGTTGAATACAGGCACTCCATCCAGCAGCACCAGCGGATTTTCGTTGAAAACGGTGCCATTCACTTTATCCAGCACCCTCAGGTGAAAGCCATCTTTGCGGCCGCGTACCTGCACGCCCGGTACATATTCGCGCAGCACTTCTTCCATGGTCGGAAACCGGGTATAGGAGTCTAGCAGATACCGCTCATTGGGCTGCCCATAAAATGCTACGCTATCGGCGGAGGTAGGGCGGGCGGCGAGCCGACCTTCCGTCAGGGGCTGAAAGTAGGCCTGCCGGACCTGCGCTTGGATGTAGCGCCGGGTTAGGGAAGGGAGCAGGGCTGCCGCCAGCGGGGAAAGCGGGGAAGGGTGGGCAGCAGCAGCAGGGGCAAATGCCGGGAGCAGTTCTACCTGGTATAGGCTGTCGGTCTGGGTATTGGTTTGCAGCACTATATCCTTGGGGCCGTAGTGCGCTGGCACCTCAAATTCCACTGAGCCGTCGGCCGCGCTTTGGTCCACGTACAGCCGAATCTGCCGCCCCGGCACCGATAGATAAGTTATGATGCCCGGCGCCGCGGCCCCGGTCAGGCGGTGGGTTACCCGCCCCCGTACCAAGAGCCCGTTTGTTTCGGCCGCGTAGGCCGGGCCGAGTGGCGTGCCCGTCAGCACATCAGTCCATCGAAAGCGACTCCAGCCGTGGGTGAGCATCAGATTATCCGCCGCCGCGGCCGCCGCAGGGCTGTTGCCTAAGTAGTAGGCGGGCTGCTCCACGGTGCCCTTCAGGTCTGAGGTGAGCCAGAATACGCTGTTGATATCCGGGCCAACGGACGCACTCAAGGAATCGAGCCGGTACACTGCCACCGATGCCTGAACTGGGGCGGTCCGCTGCCCGGAAGCAGTAGTGCTGAGGTGAAGGGTTACTTTCTGGCGGGTGCCATACCGAGGTTGGCTGGTCCGGGCTACTAGGCCAAGGTGACGGGCCGGAGGGCGAAAGTATAGCCGCTCTGCTACCGGCTGCCGCCGCTGATTAAACACCGTAAAGTGCGTAATGCCCTCGGGTAGCATCGGCTTTGGTATCGTGAAGACCGCTTGGCCGTGGAGCAGAGACGTTGTCGTAAACACGAAAGGGTGCTGCCGGGCGTGGCCTAGCAGCGTTACGGGTACCGTATCGGTATCGGGGCCCTTGGCTGTCACCGTAATGGTAAGCGCAGTAGCACTGGTATCTGCTAGGTGCAAGGAGTAGCCCGCGGATAAAGCTGCCGGCAGCTGCCGGGTAAGGCTGAGACCGGTAGGCAGGGTAATAACTGCAGAATACGGCCCGGCCCCTACCGCCGGCAGCATGGTGAAGCTTCCGATACCGCAGCGCAACGTACTGAGCGACCCCACCGGGTGGCCCTGCTGGTCTAGTACCACGCCCTTGGCGTCCAGGCCCCGGCCGGTGGGGTCAGTTACCATAAAGCCAACTGTGCTGCGTACACCTTGCACTAAGCTGCCGCCTTCCGGGAAGAATTGTACGTCATAGCGGTCTGGACCAGCAGCTGAGGCCGCCGAAACAGGGAGCCGGCTGGGAGTAATAACAGTGACGGGCTGCTGAAAATAGAAGGCGGGCCCGGCGTTTCGCATCCAGTTGGTGTAGGCCCGCACTGTGTAAGTGCCCGAAGCCAGGGTCCTGGGTAGCAGAACTGACCCCTGGCCCGCGCCATGGTGCAAGGCAACTTTGACCTGAGCCACCGGCTGGTGACGCTCATTCAGCAGCTCCACGTAGGCTACCTTGCTTAGGGCCGCTGGAGTGTGGCGAGTGCCTTCCACCGCGTACACCTTGAACCACAGCGTTTCGCCGCTCAGATAAGTAGGCTGATCGAGGTGGAGAAAAAGCTTTTCGGTAACGTTCTGCCGGGCATATGCCTTTAGTTGCTCTGGAAGTGGCAGAGGCGCCGCCTGACCCAACGAGCGGGAGGGGGCTGCTACGCTTACCCCATAAATCAACAGCATACTAAGCCGCAACGCGTAGCGCTGAGCTGCACAGCTACACGCCCGTATTGCCGCGGAGAAACACCTGATTTTCATAACGCAAACACACAAATAGCGGCTACTACCGCCAGAAAGGCGGCCGAATATTAGTACCGCGCAGGCGGCAATCCACGCAGTCGATGGTGAAATAGGTGAAGGATACCGTGTCCTGCCGTCCGTTTACCTGGGGTTCCAGAGGAATGTATAATGGCGGCTTGGCGTCGAGAAGTGATATTCTGTCTGGCAGCAGTGTGTCGGGCTCGAAGCCGCACCCCTCGTAGCCAGAGCTTGGGCGCCAGGTAGTAGGCAACTCGTCGTAGCGAATAAAAATCCTTTTCTCTTCCACCGAGTGCGCTCCGATAAACCCAATTACTACTTCCTCGGGGCTGTTCACGCAATGGATATTACCCGTAAGCTGGCTGGGGAGCGGATCATACAGGCTTCCTATGTTTTCAGTGTTCTTGCGCAGTAGGTCGAGGTAGTCGTATTCCTCCTGCGTTAGGGCCTGCTGCTTTACTAGTAGACTGTACTTGCGGCGAAGCTTGGGCGAAGAGGCCGGAACGCTTAGCAAAGGATAGTCGGCAATAATATCCTGGCTAAGGCGGACAGAGTTGCCCAGCTTAATGGCCGTCGACTTTTCGGATTGCCAGCACTGGTAAATATCCTGGGTACGTGGTGCAAATTTACCGCCTCCTTTGTATTCTATGTAGGAGCGAAAGGCAGATGTAAACTCCCAGGTTTCCTCGTACTGCCAACGGTAGTAGCGAGTTTGGCTTCGGTCGTCGTGGGTCGAAACGCTGAGTTGCACACCTTCCGTTGTAGTGGCCCAGGCTACGGAATCTACCGGCGGCGTACTTTTCACGGGGGTGTAATCCGAGGTATACTCCCGGCCCGCCGCGGTGTACAAGTGAAGCCGGTAGTTGCGGCCGGGCAGTAGTGTAAGAGCCGCGGACGAGTACGTGCCAGGCTCGCCCTCTACCAAAGGGTAGCGTGTGTTCTGCTCATCCTCCACGTATACTTTAGCCCTTTGCTCGGCCGGTACGGTGGCGGCCTGCCCTAGGCTGATGGCCCGGGAAAGCGTAATGGTTGTGCTACCCTTGCTGTTAATGAACCCACTTACCACCAGGTACGCCGGGGGCGTAGTGCTGATATCTGGTTCAAAGGTATCAATACAGCCTGCCAGTGCCAGCAGGCTACTTAGTCCTCCCGCCCGCAGAAGTCGGAGTGCACGTTTCATCCTAAAACTTGAAGTTATAAGTGACGGAAGGAATAGGGCTACCGAAAATCGACAGCTTATACCCCCTGATCTGCCCGTTTTCCACTTTGTAGTAAACCGAGTACGGGTTGCGGCGGCCCGTGAGGTTGTATACCGCAATGCTCCAGGAGCTGTGGGCAAGTTTTTTCGCTTTGTGCCCGCCTTCGATGTTCATGGCAAAATCGGCCCGGTAATAGTCGGGTACGCGGTAGGCGTTGCGCTCCGAGTAATACACGCGCATGGCGCCATCGGTGAAGTAGCGGGCCAGCGGCAGCGTGATGGGGCGGCCCGTGCTGTAGGTTATGTTCAGCGAGGTGCTGAAGCGGTGGCTAAACCGGTAGTTCCCAATCAGGGTCGCGTCGTGGGGCTTGTCGAAGTTGCTGGGGTAGTAACGGCCGTTGTTGATTTGCTGGCTGGGCGTACCCGTGTTCACCCGGACCAGCGAGCGGGAATAGGTATAGCTCACCCACCCGTTCAGCTTACCGGTGGTTTTCTTGAGCATTACCTCCACGCCGTAGGCCTTTCCGTAGGCGTTGATAATATCCGTTTCGATGTGGCGGTTCAGCAGCAGCACGGCCCCGCCCTTGTAATCCACAAAGTCCCGCATCGATTTGTAGTACACCTCCACCGACGACTCAATTGTATTGTTCTTCAGGTTACGGTAGTACCCCAGAGCGTATTGGTCGCCCACCTGAGGGCGTACGTTCGGGTCGCTCAGCTTCCAGATGTCCGTGGGCGATATGGCCGTGGTGTTGGACAGCATATGGATGTACTGACGCGTGCGGTTGTAGCTGGCCTTTACCGAGGCGCGGTCGGTGAGGGCGTACTTAAGGGTGGCCCGGTACTCGGGGCCGTGGTAGGTAGCGGCCACTTGCCCGGCGCGGTAGCTGAGCGTGTCGGTGACCGTGCCCTCGGTTTTAGGCTGGCCCGGCTGGTATTGGTTTATCGTGCGCGGCCCCAGGCTGTAGTAAAGCGAGTAGCGCAGCCCTACCGACAACGAGAGGCGGGCGGTTATGTCGTAGCGGTCGGCAAGGTAAAGCGCACTTTCCAGCCCTTGCTCCCGGCTCAGTACTTCCGGCTTGATCAACGACTCCGGGCCCACCGGCCGCAAACTGCCCGGCTGAATGTTATATAAGGAAGAATTGACGCCAAATTCCAGCGTGTGCTTATTGCTGCGGAAGTAAGAAAAGTCGGCGTTTAGGGTCGCCTGGTTGATATCGTAAGCTAGCTGGGCAGCATTAACCGGGTTTTTAGTGTTTGTGATGTTGTACTGGTAGCGGCTAACTGCCCCGGTAACCACCGAGTATAGGTTGTTGCTGAAAATGTGCTTCCACTTCAGGGAGGCGTTCAGGTTCTGGTACTGATACACGGTATCCGCCGACAAGCGGAATTTGTCGCGACTGAGGTAGCCGGTGGCATACACGCTGTTATGCGGGGTGACGTCGGCGCTCAGGTGCGCATTCAGGTCGTAAAACGAGGCCGAGCTTTCCCGAAAGCCTTTGTTGGGTATGCGTTGCAGAAGCCAGTCGGAGTAGGAGCTGCGCCCGGCCACCAGAAAGGAAGCCTTGTCTTTCAGAATAGGCCCTTCTACGCTAAGCCGGCTGGTCAGCAGTCCAATGCCCCCCGAGCCGGAGAATTTCTTCTTGTTGCCGTCGCGGGTGGTAATGTCCAGCACCGACGACAAGCGCCCGCCGTACTTGGCCGGAATGGCGCTTTTATACAGCTCTACCGACTTGATAACGTCGGGGTTGAACGCCGAGAAGAAGCCAAATAGGTGGGAGGGGTTATACACCGTGGCGTCATTAAAGAGAATCAGATTCTGGTCTGTCCCACCCCCGCGCACGTTCAGGCCCGTACTACCCTCACCCACCGATTTCACGCCCGGCAGCGTGAGCACCACCCGCAACACGTCCGTCTCGCCGAAAGCCGTCGGAATCTGGCGCATTGTGCGGATATCAAGCCTTTCCAGGCCCATCTGCATGCCGGCCACATTGCGGTCCTTGCCGGCCGAAATCACCACTTCCCGCAGCGAGGTTACGCCTTCTTCTACCTCTATTTCCAGTTGCCCGCTGCTGTGCAGCAACACGTGGCGCTTGGCTGTTTTGATACCCACGCCCCGTATGCCCAGCGTATGTTGCCCACTGGGTAGGGTTAGGGAGTAGTAGCCAAATTGGTCGGTGGCCGTTCCCACGGATAGGGCATCCACGAATACGGTAGCCCCCGGCACCGGCTCGCCCGATGCAAGATTCCGAACGTGGCCCGCCAGGGTAAGCCGGGTGGCCGCCGGGGCGCCCCGCTCGCCGATTTCCTGCCGCTTCAGCACCGATTGGCCAGCGGCCCCAGGTTTGCCCGTCCCAACCAGCTTAGTGCTACTAGGCGCGCTGATGGTGGCATCGGCGAGGGGAGCGGCGCTGGCTCCGAAGGGTAGTTGAGTTTGAATAGGCTGATTTTTAGTTAAATACACCCGGCGTTCAGGATCAATAGCAAACCGGATGCGAGTAGGTGCCAGGGCTCGCCGTAGCACCGTGTCCAGGGGTTGTTGCGTAGCCGCTACGGTAACCACCACGCTATCGGCGTCGGCGGGATTATAGAAAAACGAGTAGGTAGTTTGCCGCGCTAGCTCCTGAATAAAAGCAGGCAGGGGTACTTGCTTAAGCGTAACATCCACCGTAGGCGTAGCTACCTGCTGCGCATTGGCGGCCCTAGAAAATGTAAATAGAAAGAATAGGAGGTAGGCGCTGCGGTACAACTGTTTCATGCTCGCGTAGGCAAGGGCTTAGTGAATAAGGGTGAGATAGTAGCGGGCTAACTCTATAGTATCCTGTTCGCGGCTGGCTCTGGTGAATTTTAGCTTATGTGTTGCAGCGTATTTATGTAATGCAGATTTGTGCTGCTTGAACGAAGCAGTAAAAGATCTTTCACCTGTTATTTCGTGGTAAGAGTGACCGTCGTACAGGTACAAGCTACTTACAGAATCGAACGTCTTGATTACTGCCCGTTGGTGGTGGGTTTCGCGCAGATGCTTGCTTCTCTTAGCCACTATTGTGAGCTGATTGCGAAGTAAGATTTCATAAAAACCCGCCTGTAAAGCAGAGCTTTGGCTAGAATCATGTGTAATTCGAATAAATGGATGATTTGCAATTGTGAAACTGTCTATCTTCTCATTAATCAATTTTATTTTTAGCGAGGAAGTGGGATGCGTAATAACTACTTGGTCGTGGTAAATATCGTACTGCAGCGGCACCTGCGAGTAAGTGCCGTCATTGTACCGGATGCTTCCGATCTGCTCCTGGTTGCTTAGAAAAAAGGGATGCCCTTGCATGCTGGCAGCAAGCATATTCGCATACTCAGGGCCGTTATAAAGTTGAGAGTTTACTCGCCTTATAGCGGTTAAATGGTCGTTTGTAGTTGAGTCAGAAGACGCATTCTGGCTGAAGCAGACTCTGGCCCCGAGCAAGCTACACAGTATTGCCAGACGCAATATGATATTTTTCATCCTACGGCGGAGATAAAAAAGTAATTCGGAGTAAGTTATGCCAATGCAGCCTATAGATGGGTAGTTGCACGAGTTGAAAGTTGCATCATGACGGCGGAGCTATTACCGCTGTTCATTTAGCGGAGAACGTTGCGCCTTGCTGAATTTTACTGCTGAGGTAAAAGGTAACAGCCTCGGCATGATCAGTTCGCACACCATCGTGGCGCTCAAACCCGTACCTTTGCAGCTTCAACGCCCGCAAAGTAGGATGATTTCCATTACCGACCTCGACTTTCATTTCGGCTCCCGTACCCTTTACGACAAGGCCAACCTACATATCAAGCCCAAGGATAAGATCGGCCTCATTGGGCTGAACGGTCGGGGCAAGTCCACGTTGCTGCGCATTCTGGTGGGCGAGTACAAGCCTGATGGCGGCAGCATCTCCATGAGCAAAGATGTAAGTCTGGGCTTCCTGAACCAGGATTTGCTCAGCTACGACTCCCACGAGTCCATCCTGGTAGTGGCCATGCAGGCTTTTTCGGAAGCGCTGGAGATTCAGAAGAAGATTGACGAGGTGCTGCTGGAGTTCGAAACCAACTACACCGACGACCTGGTAGAAAAGCTGGCCAACCTGCAGGAGCGCTTCGAGGCGCTGGGCGGCTACACCATGCAGGCCCGCGCCGAAGAAATTCTGGAAGGCCTCGGTTTTACTACCGAGGAGCTGCAGCGCCCCCTCAAGCTGTTCTCGGGGGGCTGGCGCATGCGCGTGATGCTGGCCAAAATCCTGCTTCAGCAGCCTTCCCTGCTCCTCCTCGACGAACCAACCAACCACTTGGACTTGCCCTCCATTAAGTGGATTGAAAACTACCTCGCTGGCTACGAAGGCGCCGTTATCATCGTCTCGCACGACCGGGAGTTCCTGGACCGCACCACCAATACCACGGTGGAAGTGACGGGCGGCAAGCTGGTGCCCTACGCCGGCAACTACTCGTTCTACCTCGAAGAAAAGGAGGAACGCAACGCCATCCAGAAAGGCGCTTTTGAAAACCAGCAGGCCCAGATTCGGCAGGCCGAGCGCTTTATTGAGCGGTTCAAGGCCAAGGCCTCGAAGGCCAAGCAGGCCCAGAGCCGCGTGAAGATGCTCGACAAGTTGGAGCGCATCGACGACGTAGCCCAGGACGATGCCCGCGTGAACATCAAGTTCAACTTCACCGTTACGCCCGGCCGCCACATCCTGCGCATGGAGCACGTGGGCAAGAAGTACGGCGAGAAGCTCATCTTCCGCGACACCCACGTGCACATTGAGCGTGGCGACAAAATTGCCCTGATTGGAGCCAACGGTAAGGGTAAATCCACGCTGATGCGCCTGGTAGCCGGCACCGAAGCGCCTACCACCGGCAACCACCAGCTCGGCCACAACGTGATTATGGCCTTCTACGCCCAGCACCAGCTCGAAAGCCTGAACGTGGACAACGAGATTCTGCAGGAAATGGTAGAGGCCGGCTCCAAGCGCAATGAAATGGAGCTGCGCACCGTGCTGGGGTCCTTCCTGTTCACGGGCGACGATGTGTACAAGAAAATCAAGGTGCTATCCGGGGGCGAAAAGAGCCGCGTGGCCCTGGCCAAAACCCTGATTTCGGAAGCCAACTTCCTGCTCCTCGACGAACCGACCAACCACTTGGACATGCAGTCGGTGAACATCCTGATTCAGGCTCTGGACCAGTACGAAGGTACCTACATCGTGATTAGCCACGACCGGTACTTCGTGGAGAACGTGG
Source organism: Hymenobacter sp. HSC-4F20 (assembly GCF_019599275.1). Lineage (GTDB taxonomy): Bacteria > Bacteroidota > Bacteroidia > Cytophagales > Hymenobacteraceae > Hymenobacter. The sequence continues at coordinate 161,453 of NZ_JAHZTD010000001.1, forward strand.
CCAACAAAATCTGGTACATCGAGGACTACCAGCTGAAGGAGTACCCTGGCACCTACAACGAGTACGAGCAGTGGCAGGAAGATCGGGAAAAGGCTGCCAAGAAGGCGGGCCTGGCCTCGCCAACTACCCCCAAGCCCGCCCCGAAAGAGGAGAAAAAGCCGCTTTCTAACGCGGAGCGCGATGCCAACCAGCAGGAGTTGCGCAAAGCCAGCAAGGAACTCAAGGAAATTGAGGCCCGTGTTACTACCCTGGAGCAGGAGCTGGCCGTGTACGAAAAGCAACTGGCCGACCCCAACATTTACAACAACGCCGCCCAGCTGAAAGACGCCACGGTGAAGTTTGAGCAGGTGAAAAAGGAACTCAACCGCGTAAACGACCAGTGGGAAAAGCTGGCCGAGCGGGTAGAGGAACTCGAAGCGTAAGGCCCTACCCCCTGAATCACACCGAAGCCGTGGGGAAACAGTACCAACTTAATTGGCGCTGTTTCCCCACGGCTTCGGTGTGATAGGAAAGGTCGTTAGTAAATAGCCGTTGGCGTATCGCTGAGGGACTTAATAAAGGCAATAATAGCCTGCTGCTCAGCGGTGGTCAAATCCAGCTTGTCTTCGGCCAGAGTCTGGGTAGGTACGGGAAGGCCCATGCCGGCACCGCCCCCCTTGTTATAGAAATCCAGCACCTCTTCCAGCGTTTGGTACACCCCGTTGTGCATGTAGGGGGCGGTGAGAGCAGCGTTGCGCACCGTAGGCGTTTTGAAGGCGTGCTGCTGGTGGGCGATGCCATAGAGCAGAAACTTGCCCGGGTCGGCATCCAGCTTCAGCGCCGCAGCATCAGCGGTAGCCGGTACGCCCAGCACTTCACTTTCGGTTTTGTCGTAGAGGGGCGGCACGGTGCCGTTGAACAAGGGCATGTAGTGGCAGGTACCGCACTGAGCCTTCCCCATAAACAGGTTGAATCCCAGAATTTCCCGGTTGCTCAGAATGGCCGTGTCGCCGCGCAGAAACTGGTCGAAACGGCTGTTGAGGCGCACCAGGGAGCGGACGTAGGTGGCAATGGAGCGGCGAATGTTACGCTCCGTAACGGGCTGCTTCTCGGCGGTGAAGGCCTGGGCGAACAGCTTGGAGTAAGAGCCCTTGCGGCGCAATAGAGCCGGGGCCTGGCTAAGCTGTCCACCCATTTCGGCTTTGTTTGTCACGACGGCGTGCACCTGATCTTCCAGAAAATGGACCCGGCTGTCGTAGAACTGGTCGGGCTGGAGGGCGGCGTTGAGCAGGGTAGGCGTATTGCGCTCCAGCGCGGCAGAAGCCAGCAAGGAGCTATTCACGCGCAGACCATCGGTGTAGCCCCGGGCCGGAATGTGGCAGCTGGCGCAGGAGCGGCCACCGCTGCCGGACAGGGCCGACTCATAAAACAGGGCTTCGCCCAAGGCCAGTACAGCCGGCGTAGTGGGAGCAGCATCGGCGGGGGCAAAGAAGCCGGCGTCGAAAGCATCTGCCACGAAGAAGCTGGCGGCATCGGGCCGTACGGCGCGGCGCGTGGTCACGAAAGGAATATGCTGCTCTACCTGTGCCTGGCGCAGGGCGGCTAGCGCGGGGTTGAAGTAACGCACGAGAAAGTGAGCCCGGTCGAAGCTATTGAAGTCCAAACCAGGACGGGCCACAGCGGTGGCGCACCGTTCCAGCAGTTGCGGAAGGGAAGCCGGGGCGCTACACAGGGTAAGTACTTCCTTGGTAGCCCGGAGCGTTACGGCTGCTTCGGGGAGCGAGGCGTGGGCCGCCGGCGAGTCGAAGCCCGAAATGCCTTTGGCCGCCAGCCGGTACAGGTTCAGGCGTAGGGCATCGTATACCTCTTCCTGGGGGAAAAGCAGCAGGGGCGTTTGCTGCTCCAGGTAACGCATCTGATAAAGCAGATTGTCGATTTCCTGGTACACCAAATCCCGGTTGGCGTGCGTGTCGGGGGTAGCAAACAGGTACTCTTCCAGCACCTGAAAGCCGGAAGGCGGAATTACTTCGCCCGGTTCGCCTGGCTCCGTTTCGGGCAGGGCTGCCCCGTTGATGCGCTGGGCCGCGTGGGGGTAGTAGTATTCCACCGCAAACTCCAGGCACTTGTACTCCGCGCGGCAGGCGGCAAACTGCTGGCGCAGGTTGGTAATGTCGGCCGTGTAGGCAGTTTCCTGAAAGCGTTGCAGGGTAGTGTGCAACTGCTGCAAGTGAAGGGTATAGTACTCTTTCACCTTGGCGCCCGGTGGCTGGTGCAGCACAGCAAACGAGAAAAGCAGGCCTGCCAGCCCCAGGAGCAGGGTGCGCGCCCAGCGGGCCGAAAGGTGGAGTGAACGGGCGTTCATTGGAAATAGAATTTGGCTCCAGGCAGGCGGGCTTCGGCCTCGCGGCGGGCCTCCGGAGAAAAGGCGTTGTTGCGCACGATGACGGTTTTCAGCTTTTTCATCTTGCCCAGGCTCTTGGGTAGGGCCGTTAGCTGATTGTCGTTGGCAATAAGCATTTCCAGGTTCTGCAGCTTGCCCAGGCTGTTGGGCAGCGCTTTTAGCTGATTACCGGATAAAATCAGCACCTTGAGCTGCTGACACTTGCCGAGGCTTTCCGGCAAGTGTTCCAGCTGGTTGTTGGAAACGTTCAGCTCCTGCAGCCGCGTGAGTTGGCCCAGGCGGGCGGGCAGGCGCTGCAGCTTATTGTCGTTGAGGTACGCGTAGCGCAGGGCGCGCATCCCCCCGATGCCTTCGGGCAAAAATAGCAGCTGATTGTGCGAGCTGTCGAAGTGTTCCAGCCGCGTGAGCTGGCCGAGTTGCTCAGGCAGGGAGGTGAAGTTGTTCCAGGCCGTGAGCAGGAAGCGCAGGCTGTCGAGGCGGCCAATGCTGGGCGGCAGCTCCGAGAGGGAGTTCTGGTCGATTTGGAGCTGTTGGAGGTGGCGCAGGTTGCCCAGGGTAGGGGGCAAATCCAGCAAACTGTTCTTGTTCACGAAAAGCACCCGCAGACTGTCGAGCCGGGTAATTTCTTCGGGCAAGTGGCGCAGGTGGTTTTCATGGGCGTAGAGGTAGCGCAGCCGCGGCAGTTGGGCCACGCTGGCCGGCAGTTGCTCCAGGTCTTGGTCGCGCAGGTTCAGCTCGCGCACGCAGGTAGGGCGACTCAGGGCTTCCGGCAGGGCAAAGGCTACCGTTGAGGCGCACTGGGCCCAACAAATGTTGCTCTGCAGGGCAACCGCCTGCAGAGCAACACACAATCCTATCAGGAAAAAGAAGCGTACTCTCACTACTTAACGAAGGCGCGCGTGGTGGTAGTGGTGGCTGTCTTAATAACCAGGCGGTAGTAACCAGCGTGCAGCTTGCCTACGGGCACTTTCAGGGTGTTCGCGCCGGGCGTTAGGGTAGCGGGCACGCCCAGTACGCGGGCACCTACGCTGTTGAACACTTCCACAGTGGCCGATTCGCGCAGGGTGTGAGCCAGGGTGAGGGTCAGTTCCGCACCTTCCACCGGGTTCGGGTACAGCTCCACTTTGCTGAGTTCAGGCTTGCCTTTGGTTGTGGCCAGAGCCGTAGCCGTACCCAGCGTACCCTTGCGGCCAATTACGAGGGCCGTTGATTTGTTAAACACCACCGGGTTGCCAGCCGCGTCGGTGGTAGCAAGGGTGTTCTTGCTGTCGGGGCTTTGCATGGAGATGAACATGAATTTCTCGTCGGGCGAGAACGTCATGCCCGTGGGCTCGCAGCCGGCGGGCGTCACGGCGAATACCTCCACGGCCGGGTTAGCCTGGGTGTGGCAGGGGCGCACCACCCATACGTGATTACGGCCGCCGTCTTGCAGCACGTACAGGTTGCCGTGCGAGTCGAAGGTCAGGTTGTCGTTGCCGGTACCCCAGGCCTCCTGCACCGTAGTAGTGCCGTAGTTGATGGGGTAGGTGCGGTTGGTAACGCCCGGCGAGTTGCCCACGAACACCTCAAAGGCGCTAACCGTGGTGGCCGCATCGGTGAAGCGGTAGGTGGTGCCGGGACCCTTGGCTGTAAAGTAAATCTGACCGGTTACGGGGCTGATGTCAAGGTCCTCGACGCCGTTGAAGCTGGTGGCGCCCAGGGCCAGCGCCGCGGCGGCCGTGTTGCTGCACTCAGCGGGGGTAGTGTTCGGAATCTGAATCCAGGTGCCGGTGGTGGCCGTACCGATGGCGCCGTCCAGCTTCAGGGCATACAGGGTGCCGTTGGCCAGCTGGCCGGCCGTGTTGGCTACGTACTTGTACACAAAGCTCAGGGTCGAGCCTTCGTCGGCACCTTCGTACACCGTGCGGCGGTCGGGGGCTACTACCACGTTTTCGTGCTTGAAGCGGCCCATACGCCAGAGCTTATCGGGCGTGCCGTCGCCGTTCTGGTCTTTCACCGTGTGGGTAGCCGGGTCCAGCTCCACGTTCCAGCCATAGTCGAGGTAGCCGTCGTTGTTGCTGTCGGTGGGGGCGGTGGGCGTGTTCTCCTCGCAGGTAATAATGGTGCTCCACGGAGTTACGCCGCCCGAGCAGTTGTTGAAGGTGCCTACCACGGGCTGGAAGTTAACCGGGTTCTTGGCGTTTACTTTCCAGAGCTTGGTCGTGGCGTCGAAGCTGAGGTTGAGCATGCTCACGCCCGAGGTGGCGTCAGAGGAGCCTTCGTGGTTGATGGAGAGGTAGCCGTTGGCGCTGCTGCCGCTGATGGGCACGTAGCCCGTAAAGTCAAAGGCTTCTTTCAGATTGCCATCGGCGGCGGTGGAGTAGGCCTCGCCGCCCTGCACCAGCATCTGGAACGTGTGGGTAGCCGGAATGCGCAGGTCTTGCGGCTGGTTGGAAGGCTGCACCGACGTGAACCGGCTAATGTGGTCCTGGGGCAAGGTAGGGCAGGGCGTCTGGGCCAAAGCAGCGGCGCTGCCGCTCAGCAAAACGGCCGTTAGAAGGGTGGTAGAAGTAGGTTTCATAGGTAGGGGTTGAATTGCGCCGCAAGTACGAAATTCACTATTGCGTGTGGTTTACGTCCAAGTTAAGAGTTCGTAAAGCCATGATGAACGTAGTGTTACGTCCGCCCTGGTGGCTACCGCTGCTGCTCCCGCCTTAGCGGGCCGCAGCAAGGAGGCCTACCTCATCTTCCCGGCTTCGGGTGGCCTGCTGGTATACCGCCAACGGGCCTCACTAAGCCACAAGTGCCTTGTATCGCCTACATTCGCTTTTATGCGCTACCTTCTTCTTCCCGCTGTACTGTTGCTGACGGCCACCGCCTGCGTGCCGCTGGGCACGCCCATCACCGACCCCAACGCCGCCCGCCGGCCCGCCACTCCTGGCCAGCAGGCACCCGAGTATTACGCCAATAAAACCCTGCGCTACGAAGACGCCATTTACAATCCCAACGTGCGCACCGTGCAGTGCTACGTGCCCACCGGGCAGGCCAATGAGGTGTTCAACCCGCCCATTGTGCCCCTGGCTCAGGGCCAGTCGCCGGTGCTGGAGTTTGATGTGTTGGGCGGGCAAGGCCAGCGCCTTACGGCCAAACTGGTTCACTGCGACCTGAACTGGCAGCCTTCCGTGCTGACGGATATGCAGTTCCTCTCAGAAATCAATGAGCAGACCATTACCGACTACCAGGCCTCTGTGAGTACCAAGGTGCCCTACTACCACTACCGCCTGCAAATGCCGCGGGTGAAGCTCTCGGGCAACTACCTCTGGGTAGTGCAGGGGCCGGGCGGCACGCCGCTGCTGAGCCGGCGGGTGCTGGTGTTCGAGGAAGGCGGCGTGCAGGTGTACCTGCGCCAGGGCATTCCGGTGGCCGGGCAGGAGCGCTACACGCTGCAGCAGCTTGACTTCGGCATCCGCTACACCATGCAGCTGGTAAACCCGGCCCAGGAAGTGAAAGTGGTGCTGCGCCAGAACTACCGCTGGGATAACGCCCACTACAACCTGCGCCCTACCTTCGTGCGCGACGCCGAGCGCCAGCTCGACTACCAGTACTTCAACTTTGAAAACGCCTTTCCGGCCCTAAGCGAATTCCGCTTCTTCGATTTGCGCACCTTCCGCTCCCTGGGCGTGGGCGTGGCCCGCATTGAGGCCGAAGCTACCCCCCGCGCCGCCCTGCTTCAGCCCGAAGCTACCCGCAACGGCCAGAGCTACTCCCAGTACGACGACATCAACGGGCAGCGTGTGATTGAAAGCCGCGAGTACGGCAACGGCGCCACCAACGCCGACTACCTCGACGTGACCTTCCAGCTCCGGGCCGCGCAGCCTGCCCCCGGCCCGGTCTACGTCCTCGGGGCCCTCACCGATTGGCAGTTCCAGGACGAGTTCAAGCTCACCTACGATGCTGCCGCCCAGCAGTATACCGGCCATGCCCTGCTCAAGCAAGGCTACTACAACTACCTCTACGCCGTGCAGACCCCGCAGGGCCCCAACAGCGTGTACTGGGAAGGCAGCCACCAGGAAACCGAAAACCGCTACGACCTGCTGGTGTACTACCGTCCGCCCGGCACCCGCACCGACCTGCTCGTTGGCTACCAGACCATCGACGTGAACGGCCGCCAGCCCTAACTCTATCCGTGGTTTCTTGTACCAACAACGGCGCTCTACTGCTAGAGCGCCGTTGTTGGTAGGTCGCGGAGGGGAGTGCTATGGATGATTTTGGTGCACTGTTGTTACGTTGGAGTTACCTTCCTGAACCACCGTGCTGCTTTGGTCGGACAGGCCCTGGTAGGTGCGGGCCTGGTTCAGGAAACCGCTCTGGCTTTGACTGGCGAAACTGTTCTGGCTATCCTGGTCGATGAGGGCCTGGTTGCCGGCCGAAAGGCCCGCGGCCTGTACCTGGTAAGCGCGGTTGTCGTTACCCGACTGCTCGATGACGGCTTGGTTGGAAGAGCTGTTCTGGCGCTGATCGGCTAGGTTGCGGTTACCAACCTGCGCGGCAGAGGCTACACTGCTTGACCCCGTCTGAATCTGAGTCAGCTGGTTGTCGTTGCCGGTTTGCTGGCCCACCGCCGTATTGCCGATGTCGGTCTGGCGCTGCAAGGACTCGTTCCGGTTACCGACGGAAGTCAGGAGAGCCTGATGAGAATTGGAAATCTGCTCCTGCTGGGCCGTGTTGTTATTGCCAACTTGGGTAACAGTAGCCTGTAGAAAACGACCGGTTTGGCTCTGCTGGGCGGAGTTGCGACTGCCGGCCTGGGTGGCCGTAGCCACGGCATTTCCTACCTGGGCTTGCGAAATCAGGTTGTCGTTGCCGATCTGGATGGCGGTAGCGTCGCTGGTGGTGAAGGTACCCCGGCCTTCCTGCGACTGGCTGATGATGTTGCGGTTGCCAACCTGGTAGGCGGTAGCTTGCGCATTCCGGTCGTTTTGGGTTTGGCTGGTACTGTTGCGGTTGCCCGCCTGGGTGGCGGTAGCTTCGTTGGAGGTGCCGGCCTGACTAACGTCAATAACGTTGCGGCTGCCGATCTGCGTGTCGGTGGCCGTGTGCTCATTGCCGACCTGCTGCACGGTGGCGCGGTTGTTCTGAGCCCGGGCCGCGCCCGTCCCCAGCAGCACCATCAGGGCGCAGGCCATGGGTATACGTACTGTTTTCATAGAAGAGAGGTGAGAGGTGAATTGATAATGCTATATAATGAATTATATTTATTATATAAATAATAATATTTGCTATGTGTGAGGACGTAGGTGATTTCCGTGTTTTGCCTGAGCGTCTTGACTCCCTTTAACAGCGAAACGGTGCTACTTCTCGTAGGCTTCTGATCTGCCCTCCGCTGTAGCCATGTCGCTTTACAACCTTATCCTGGTCGTGCTGGGCGTCGCCATTTTGGGCGTTGCTTGGCTGCCGTCTCTGCTGAGAAAGTACCCGTTGTCCTACCCCATTCTGTTCGTGGGGCTGGGCGCGCTGGTGTTTAGCCTGCCCCTGGGCCTGCCCACGCCCGATCCGGTGGAACACTCCGCCTTCACCATGCACCTGACGGAAATCTGCGTCACGGTGGCCCTGACGGGCACGGGCCTCAAGATTGACCGGCGCTTTTCCCTTATTCGCTGGCGAGCCCCACTGCAGCTGGTGCTGGTGCTGATGAGTATTACCATTGGCATTTTTGCGGTGGTAGCGTGGCGTCTGGGCGGCCTGCTCCCGGCCTCGGCCTTGCTGCTAGCCGCCACGCTCGCCCCCACCGACCCCGTGCTGGCCGGCGACGTGCAGGTGGGCAAGCCCGGCGAGGGTAGGGAAGATACCGTGCGCTTTGCCCTCACCGGCGAGGCCGGCCTCAACGACGGACTGGCGTTTCCCTTCGTATATCTGGCCCTGGCCCTGCTCCCCGCGGCTGCCTTGCCCGTGTCTGAGCGGCTGCTGCACTGGGCCTGGATGGACGTGCTCTACCGCACGGGCATGGGCGTGCTGGCCGGCTGGCTGGCGGGCCGGGTGCTGTCCTTCCTGATTTTTGATCTGCCCCACCGCGTCCGCATCAACCCCGAGGCGTATGGCTTCGTGGCCCTGGCCGTTACGCTCACGGCCTACGGAGTAACGGAGCTACTGCACGGCTACGGCTTTCTGGCCGTGTTTGTGGCTGCCGTTACCCTGCGCGCCCACGAGCGTAGCCACGAGTACCACACCGAAATGCACGAATTCACCGACCAGCTGGAGCGCCTGTTCATTGTCGTGATTCTGATTTTGTTTGGCGGAGCCCTGGCGCGTGGGCTGCTGGCCCCCCTCACCTGGGGCGGGGCGGCGCTGGGCCTGTTTCTGCTGCTGGTGCTGCGGCCGCTGGGCGGTATTCTTACCCTGGGGCGCAGCCGCGTAACCTGGCCTGAGCGGCTGGTCATTTCCTTTTTCGGTATCCGCGGCATCGGCTCGTTCTTCTACCTGGCCTATGCCATGCACGCCACCCCACTGGCCGATGGCCGCCAGTTGTGGGCTATTACGGGCTTCACGGTACTCACCTCTATCATCCTGCATGGCGTGCTGGCTACCCCCGTCATGGACTGGCTGGACCGCCGCCACGGCCGCCCGACGGCCGTGGAGCTGGAAGAGCAGTTGCGAGAAGAAGCCGAGGGGTAGCGCAAGCCCCCGCCGGGAGGTAGGCCGTAAATTCGGCACAGAATTGGTCTGTGGCACTGGACCCCTGTAACCTTCGGGCCCTTGCGCCTCGTTGCAGGCCTATTCTGCCTCGGCAGCTGTACCTAGCTCCCTCTCCCTATGTCTCCCACACTCACCTCTGTTCTGCACGCCAGTGCCACGCTGGCCTTACTACTTCCCCTAAGCGGCTCGCAGCCAGCTGTGCCCACCCCGGCTCCTCGCCCCGTTCTGCCCGTGCAAGGCGCTCAGCCCGACCCTCAGGTAATTGCCCAGTTTGGCCTGCTCGATAACGCCAAGCTCCAGAGCTACATCGACGAGAAAGGCATGCAAATGGGGCGCATTTCTGACCGGCCAGCCGACGTAAAGGGCTTTACCATCGTCGATTCGCCCATCATCAATGCCTTTGCTACCCCCGACGGCCACGTGTACTTTACGCGCGGCATTCTGGCGCATTTCAACAACGAGGCCCAATTCAGCGGGGTACTCGGCCACGAAATCGGCCACATCACGGCCCGCCACGGCCAGAAGCAGCAGACCCGCTCCACCATTGCCAACGGGGCGCTTATCCTGGGTTCCATTCTCTCGAAGCGGGTAGCCTCTATTGCGCAGCCCGCCTCGCAGGTAGTGGGCTTGGGCCTGCTCAAATACGGCCGCGACGATGAGAATGAATCCGACAAGCTGGGGGTGAAATACTCCAGTAAAATCGGCTACGACCCGGCTTCCATGGCCGATTTCTTCCTGACCCTTGCGCGCACCGAGCAGAGCAGCGGCGCGGCCACCGTGCCCACCTTCCTGTCCTCGCACCCTAACTCCGCCGACCGCTACACCAACGTGAAAAAGCTGGCCCAGCAGGCCGAGCAGCAGGCCGGCCGCCAGCTGGCCGTCAACCGCGACCAGTACCTGCGCCTGATTGAGGGCCTGCCCTACGGCGACAACCCGCGCGAGGGCTACGTGGAAAGTAGCATGTTCTATCACCCTGACCTGAAATTCCAGTTTCCAGTGCCCTCGGGCTGGAAGTCGCAGAACTCGCCTAGCCAGTTCCAGATGGCCGAGCCCAGCGGCAAAGCCGTTATTGTGCTGCTGCCGGCCGGCAGCGGGGCACTCGATGCCACGGCCCAAAGCCTCGCCGAGCAGCTAAAGCTGCAAAACGCCCAGGCCAGCCGTACTACCATCAACGGTTTCCCGGCCGTAGCCATCCAGGGCGACCAGGTAGGGCAGGACCAGCAAACTGGCCAGCAGGGCATCACGGCCCGCACCCTGACCTACATCATCCAGGATGGCCAGAGCCTGTACGCCTTCGTGGGCCTGACCTCGCCCTCGGCTTTCAGCACCTACGCCCCGCAGTTCCAGCGCACGGCCCAGGGCTACCGTCGCCTCACCGATGCCAGCAAGCTCAACAAGCAGCCCGAGCGTATCCGCATCAAAACCGCCAAAGCCGGTCAGACGCTGGCCCAGGCCCTTGCTGCCAATGGCGTGCCCGCCAAGCGCCACGAGGAGCTGGCCATCGTGAACGGTATGAAAACCACGGATAAGCTAACGGCCGGTCAACTGTTTAAGGTGGTAGGGAAGTAGAATGTCAATTGATGTAAAAGACAATTAAAGAACTCCAAACACTACATCAGTTGCTCCGGCTTTCTTATGATGAGTAAGACTTTCAATGACGGCCTCAAGATCTTCTGTTATTTGTCCTGATTTGAAGTAATCTTCCCACATGCTATACTGAAAGGGCTTCGCCTTGTAGGTAACTTCATTAAGCATGTTCGGTTGACTCTGCATCTTTTCGGCAACAGTCTTGACAAGCGTCAGCAGTTCATCTACATTTTGTTTAACGACAATTTCATCTTCTTCAGATTCTTCTTCCAGGCTATCCAGATAAGTTAGCTTAACTAGAGGATGCAGATCAAGTCCTAAGTAGTTGCCAACACTTATAATTACAGACTCTTCCCCGAACAAATCATAGCTGGCGACGAAGTTGTAGTATGATCTGTTTATGAAGACGCCACTGTCTTCATATTCCGAATCAATTGCCCTGAGCACAGCCACGTTGAACCCCATAATCAAGCGTATATAACAAAGCGCCCCGGCCGAACCATTCGACCGGGGCGCTTAAGGTACTAAGCGGCTGCAGATGCAGAGCTAGGCTTTCTTCACGAACTCCGTTTTAATCACCAGCAGGCTACCCGCGGCTTTGCCCTCAATCTCGGCGGGGCTGCTGGTGAGGCGAATGTTCTTGACCACGGTACCGCGCTTCAGGGCCTGGGCCATACCTTTCACCTTCAGGTCCTTGGTGATGGTAACCGAGTCGCCCTCCGCAAGCAGGTTGCCGTTGCTATCTTTTACTTCCATGAGAGAGGCAAGAAATGCGTGACTAGACGTTGAAGCGGAAGTGCATAATGTCGCCGTCCTGCACCACGTAGTCTTTGCCTTCCACGGCCATTTTGCCGGCTTCCTTGATCTTTACCTCGGTCTTGTACTCCTGGTAGTCGGCCAGCTTGATTACCTCGGCCCGGATGAAGCCCTTCTCGAAGTCGGAGTGGATGACGCCCGCGGCCTGGGGCGCTTTGTCGCCCTTGTGGATGGTCCAGGCGCGTACTTCCTGCACGCCGGCCGTGAAGTAGGTAATCAGGTTGAGCAGGGAGTAGGAGGCCCGGATCAGGCGGTTCAGGCCCGACTCGGTGAGGCCATACTCGGCCAGGAACATCTCCTTTTCCTCGGGGTCTTCCATCTCGGCAATCTGCGACTCAATGGCGGCTGACACCAGCACCACTTCGGCGCCTTCCTGGGCTACGTGGGCCTGCAGGGCTGCCGTGTGCGCGTTACCGCCCTGAATGCTGGCCTCGTCTACGTTGGCTACGTAGATAACCGGCTTGATGGTGAGCAGCTGCAGATCGGCTACGGCTTCCAGCTCCTCGGGGGTAGCCTGCACGGCGCGGGCATTCTGGCCGGCTTCCAGCGCCTCCTTGAAACGTTGCAGGGCCGCTACCTCTTTCTTGGCTACGGCATCACCGCTTTTGGCCGAGCGCTCAGCCTTCGCCAGCTTCTTGTCGATGCTCTCCAGATCCTTGATCTGCAGTTCCGTGTCGATAACATCCTTGTCGAAGACGGGGTCCACGCCGCCGGCTACGTGCACGATGTTGGGGTCGTCGAAGCAGCGTACTACGTGGATGATGGCGTCAACCTCCCGGATGTTAGCCAGAAACTTGTTGCCCAAACCTTCGCCCTTGGAGGCCCCTTTCACCAGGCCGGCAATGTCCACGAACTCAATGATGGTAGGCAGCACCCGCTTGGGGTTTACCAGCTGCTCCAGAATCTGGAGGCGCTCATCGGGCACCGTAATTACGCCCACGTTCGGCTCGATGGTGCAGAAGGGGTAGTTGGCCGACTCGGCCTTGGCATTGGAAAGAGCGTTGAACAGCGTGGATTTGCCCACGTTCGGCAGGCCGACGATACCGCAGCGGAGACCCATATGACAGTGAAATAGAAAGTTAGTGAAAAGGTGAGTTGGGCCCAAGGCGCAATTCGTGGCGCAAAGGTACGGGGCTTTTTCGGGGAAAGCACGGCTGATCAATAGCGCACATGGCGGACCGTACTACAAAGCCAAAACGGCGCGCCTGGGTCAAAGCCAGGCGCGCCGTGTAAAGGGAAGCAGAAAAATCAGAGGTGTAACAAGTGTTTCGCTAGGCTTCCGGGGGTAGGGTTAGTAATTGTCGTCGGTGCGGGTGTAGCCGCCTTCCCGCTCATCGTAGGCCGGGCGCGGGCGGTCCAGCTCAGCTACCTCTTCGGGCGTCAGCAACTCTTCGCGCACGTAATCAACGGCATCCTGCAGGGCGTCCACAAACTTGAGAAAATCCTCCTTGTAGAGGAAAATCTTGTGCTTCTCGTACGAGAAGGTATCGTCGTCGCGTAGGCGACGTTTGCTTTCCGTAATAGTCAGATAATAATCCTGACCGCGGGTCGCTTTCACGTCAAAAAAGTACGTGCGCTTGCCGGCTTTAATGCGCTGGGAGTAAATTTCTTCCTGGTCGTGACGGTCTTCCACAGTTCCTTCCGGTAAATTTTTGTTATTCCAAGATGATTGAAGTTCAGCGCAAAATACGTGCTTTCAACCATATATAAAAATTTGAAGTCTGGCTTTTTCATTTTCCGGTCCTAAAATCGGCAAACCCGCCTTATTGCCGAAACTACAAGCGTAAACTGCCCTTATTCGCCTGCACGAGTTGGCTGGTATAAAAGCAAGATTAATATTCTAAAGTATATATATAGATAATTCCACCCTGCTGCGGCTACCCGGGCCCGCCCTGCCTGAACAGCCCGGGCTGGTTGCTGGCTTCTCCCGCGAGCAGCCTCGGGCTCCGGCGACGCCCGGCTACCCCCGAACGAACCTGCAACAGCGGGCCGCTGTTGGCAACCAATTAGCAGCCAGGCTACCTTTCCTCGTACCTTGGCTTTGCTTTCTGCCGCTTTTGCTTTCTGTTATGGCCCACCCCCTCGACTTAGCCGCTATTCGCTCGTTCGAAAACCTGGAGTTTCTGGCTCGCCAGCTGGTTGAGGGCTTTATCACAGGGCTCCACCAGTCGCCCTACCACGGATTTTCGGTGGAGTTTTCGGAGCATCGGCTGTATAACCCTGGCGAAAGCACCCGCCACCTCGATTGGAAAGTTTTCGCCCGCACGGATAAGTTGTTTGTGAAGCGCTACGAGGAGGAAACCAACCTGCGCTGCCACCTGCTGCTCGACGTGAGCCCCAGCATGTACTACCCCCTGCCTTCGCACGATAAGCTGCGGTTTTCGGTACTGTGCGCGGCGGCTATTACTACCCTCTTGCAAAAGCAGCGCGACGCCGTAGGGCTGGTGACCTTTGCTGATGAGGTTGAGCTGCAAACGCCGGTTCGCTCTACCAGCACCCACCGCCACACTTTGCTGCTCACGATGCAGCAACTGCTGGAGCGCCCCGCTACCCCTGGCCGGACGCGGACGGATGTGTCGGGTGTAATTCATACCATTGCCCAGCAAATCCCGAAACGCTCATTGGTGGTGCTGTTTTCCGATATGCTGGGCCGCTCTGCCGAGGAGCAAACCCAAACCTTGGCGGCCCTGCAGCACCTGCGCCACCAGCACCACGAAGTGCTGCTTTTTCACGTCATCGACCGGGCTACGGAAGCCGAGTTTAACTTTCAGGACCGTCCTTACCTGTTCGAGGATTTGGAAACGGGTCAAACCGTGAAGCTCCAGCCGGCCCAGGTGCGCGAGCAGTACCGCGCCGCCATGCGCCAGTATGAGCACGAGCTAGCCCTGCGCTGTGGGCAATATAAAATCGATTTCGTACCCGTCGACATCCGGGAGCCGTTCGACAAAGTGCTGTATGCCTACCTGGTAAAGCGCGGCAAAGTGCGGTAATCTTTCTTTTTCAGTAGTTAGCTCTTTTGGCCGCGTGACCATCGTCGATATTCTGTTTCCCTTCCTGTTTATCTGCCCGCTGTCGGCGGTGATGACTGTGTACATTGCCCATATGTATGGGCGGCGGTTCTGGCCCTGGCTGCTGTTCGGGTTTTTCGTGCCGCTGTTGTCCACGTTTGTTGCCATCGGATTGGCCATGCGCGACGCCCGGCGCAACGAAGCAGCCGGCAAAACGGAGGAATAGGCGCTTACTACCCCGGCTCGTTGTTCAACGACTGCCAGAGGTATTTGCTGGCCAGCGTGCGATACGGGCGCCAGGGTTCGGCCAGCTCCGTCATGCGCTGGAGCAGAGCGCGGCCGGTTTCCTGCAGGCCATAGTGGCGGCGCATGGCGTTCTGAATTCCTAAGTCACCCTCGGGAAACACATCGGGTTGGTCCAGGGCGAACATCTGCAGCATTTGCGCCGTCCAGCGGCCTACCCCCTTGATCTGGGTGAGGTGGCGGGTAAACGCTTCTTCTGTAAGCTGACTTAGGTGGGCGTGGTCGAGCTGCCCGCGCTGAGCAAAATCGGCAATGACGCGCAGGTAGCCCGCTTTCTGCCGCGAAATACCGGCTGCCCGCAGTTCCTCATCGGAGAGCTGCAGGAGGGCGGCCGGCTCGGGGTAGCCATCGGGCGCAAACAGGCCTTGTACCTTACGCCAGATGGCCGCGGCGGCTTTCGTCGAAATCTGCTGACTGACAATGGCGCGCAGCAGGGCCAGGTACAGGTCTTCGTGGGCAGAGGGCTGAATGGGCTGGCCCTGACGGATGATGCGGGCCAGCACCGCATCGGCCTGGGAGAGGTGCAGTAGGGCGGGGGTGGCGGTAGCGGAAGAGGTAGGAGCAGGCATGAAGCAGAGGAACGTTAGGCCAGCACAATATCGAGCAGGGAAGTCGGAATCAGAATCTGGCCCAGCAGCTCGCCCGTGAACGACAGCCGCATGCCGGTTAGGTTTTGGCCAAAGCAGGCGCCCGTGTCAATGTTGAGCACATTGGCTGCGGCGTCGAAGGTAGGGGTGCCTTCCGGGGTAGGGGTGTGGCCTACCACCTGCCGGCGGCCCATGTTCTGCAACGGACCCCGCCGCCATAGTACCCCATCCATATTCTCGGCATCCAGAGGAGCGTCGGTATCGGCAAAGCCGGCGTGGCTAACCAGCACATAGTTGTTTTCCCAGGTAAACGGGCGGTGGGCAAGCCAGGCCAGGTGGTGCTGTAGCATATCGGCCCGGCCCTGGTACTGTTGCACCGTGGCCCGGCCTCCCCAGCCCAACCAGGCCGGATTGGGCCCCCGGGGCCCGAAATGTTTCTGCATTTCATACTCGTGGTTGCCCAGCAGAAACACCGTGCGCCCCGGATACTGCTGCTCTAGCTCCATGGCCAGCTGCACGCACTCGGGCCCGAAACGGCCGCGGTCTACCAGGTCGCCGGTTTGTACCAGCAGTTCCTCGTCGGGTCGCCAGTGCCCTAGTAGCTCCCGAAACGTATGGTAGCAGCCGTGCACATCACCAACAAGAAAGAGGTTATGATTCATAGGAGAGGGGAGGGTAGCAGACCGGGCGTAGGGGTAGGCAATTTACGAGTGCGCCGGCTCGGGGCTTGCCGGAATACTAAGCCCTAGCTTTTTGACCAGTGGGCCAATAGTAAGTCCTTGAACGATGATACTAAAAATCACAACGACGTAGGTAACGCCCACAATCAGGTCGCGCGGCATAGATTCTGGCAATGACAGCGCCAAGGCTACTGAAATTCCACCCCGCAGGCCGCCCCAGGTAAGTACATGCAGGGTAGGGCGGTCGAAGCTATAGCGGCGGCTGAGCAGGCCCAGGGGCAGCGCAACGGAAATCAGCCGGGCCAGCAGCACGACCCCAATGGCTACGGCCCCAACTAACAGAATAGTGCCGTTAATATCGAGCACCAGCATTTCGAGGCCGATCAGCACGAAAAGCACGGCATTCAGAATCTCGTCCAGCACTTCCCAGAATTTATCCAGGTATTCGCGGGTCAGATCCGACATGCCCAGGGTGCGTCCTTTGTCACCTACAATCAGTCCGGCGGCTACCACTGCCAGCGGCCCCGACGTGTGCAGGTATGTGGCCAGAGCAGTAGTGCCCATTACTAAGGCCAGCGTCAGCAGCACTTCTACCTTGTAGTTATCAATGCTGCGCAGGGCCCAAAACGTGAGGTAGCCTAGCCCCACGCCTAGCAGCACCCCGCCCACTGCTTCGCGCAGAAATAGGGCTCCGATGACGCCCGGCGTGGCCTGCTCGGCTCCGTACTGCGCAATCTGAAACAGGCTCACGAACACTACTACCGCAATGCCATCGTTGAACAGCGACTCACCCACAATCCTGATTTCCAAGTGGGGAGCTATGCGGGCATCCTTTAGAATACCGAGTACTGCAATGGGGTCGGTAGGCGAAATAAGAGCGCCGAACAGCAAACAGTAGATGAAGTGAGCCTGCAGGCCCACCAGCGGCAGCAGCCAGTACAGGGCGGTTGCTACCAGCACCGTCGAGAGCAGGGTTCCGGCTATGGCCAGCGCCGCAACAGCGCCGCGTTCCTGGCCCAGGGCCCGCACATCAACGTGAATGGCGCCCGCAAATAGCAGGAAGCTCAGCATGACCTGCAGTAAAACCGTGTGGAAATCAATAGTCCGCACAAGCTGGCTTACCGTCAGCACCCACGAAACTCCCAGCCGCCCCAAGCCTACTATTGCCAGTGAGGAAACCAGCGCCAGGATCATGAGGCCAATGGTGCCAGGCAGACGTAGGAACCGATGATTGATGTAGCCAAAAATGGCAGCGGCGGCCAGTAGTAAGGCAAAGGTGTTGTATAACTCCATCAATAGCGGCAAGATGTACGGTGGAAAAGACTTTAAGCCAGAACGCGGATCAGGAGCCTGGGGTTAAGGGCCTCAGGTTCCTGATCCGCGTTCTGGCTTCTAAAACCTTAGCCGGGGAAAATAGACTACAGGGCGGCCAGGGCCTGTTCCACGCGGCTGATCATGGCATCGTCAATGTCCAGGTGGGTAACGAAGCGAATCATTTGGGGACCGAAAGAAGCCGCCCGGATGCCTTGTTGCTCTAGCTGAGCCAGGAACTGTTCGGCCGGCGTGGCCTCTTGCAGGCGGAAAATCACCAGGTTGGTTTCCACGGGCATTACCTCCGCTACGTAGCTCTGGGCTGCCAGGGTAGCTCCCAGCTGCTGGGCCCGGCGGTGGTCGTCGGCCAGGCGCTCCACGTTGTTTTCGAGGGCGTAGAGGCCCGCGGCGGCCAAATAACCGGCTTGGCGCATGCCGCCCCCCATCACCTTCCGGATGCGCTTGGTTTTCTGGATGAACTGCTTGCTACCCAGCAGAACCGACCCAACCGGCGTCCCCAGGCCTTTGCTCAGGCACACCGAAATAGTATCGAAGATGCGGCCGTACTCGTGGGCCGGCTGGCCGGTGGCTACCAGCGCATTAAAAATGCGGGCCCCATCCAGGTGCAGCGCAATCTTATGGCGGCGGGCTACCTCCGCAATGGCTTCCAACTCGCTTAGCTCGTAGCAGCTGCCGCCGCCGCGGTTGTGGGTGTTTTCCAGCGAAATAAGGCTGGTAGTGGGGTAGTGCACGTTTACGGGCCGAATAGCTGCCTCCACCTGCGCCGCGGTCAGGCGGCCGCGGTTACCGGGCAGCAGGGCCACGGAGGCGCCCGAGTGGAACGCAATGCCGCCTACCTCCCAGAGGTAAATGTGCGAGTTCTGCTCACAGATTACTTCCGAAAGGGGCTCGGTGTGGGCCTTGATGGCAATCTGGTTGGTCATGGTTCCGGAAGGACAGAACAAGCCCGCCTCCAGTCCGAAACGAGCAGCCGCTTCCTGCTCCAGGGCGCGCACGGTTGGGTCTTCCTCGTATACATCATCGCCCACGCGGGCCTGAAACATCGCCTCCAGCATGGCCGGAGTAGGGCGCGTCACGGTATCGGAGCGCAGGTCAATTACGGAATCAGTCATCTGGTTAGGATATGGAAAAGCGGGAAAGGTTTCCCGGTTTCAAATTTAGTCGTTACTTTTGCCCCTCAATTTACTAGAAGACCTAAACCGACCCGGAAAAATGAGCGTTACCCGTCTGAAGCGGAAGCACCGCAAGAACATTGCCCGCGCTAACAACAAGCAGCGCGTTATTAAGCAACTGCTCCTCACCCCCGTTCTGAAGAACGTGGACCTCGACGAGCTGAAAGCCCGCTTCACCAAGAGCGAAGCCACGACCGAAGCTGCTGCGTAAGTAGCCAGATTTCGTGTCTGGTGCACCTACCCCGGTGTCGGTGGGTTTCATCCAGATTCTTCCAAAGCGCCTTTTCCTTCGGGAAGAGGCGCTTTCTGATTTCTAAGTCTCGGTGTCTGATAGTCAGCGCTTCTATTTTGGCCCTAGCTCAATAGCCTGCAGCTGCTGTACTTTGCCCTGGGCTATTTCGAAGCGTAGCAACGTGCGGACTTTATGAAAGCCGTGGCGGCCAGCCGCGCCGGGGTTGAGGTGAAGTAACCCCAGCTTCGGGTCGGGCATTACTTTCAGAATGTGGGAGTGCCCGCTGATGAAGAGGCCCGGGCGCTCTTGCTGCACCAGTGGCCGAGCAGCAGGGCTGTAATGACCAGGGTAGCCGCCAATATGCGTCATCAGTACATGCAAGCCTTCTAACTCGAAGTTCTGCACTAGCGGTTGAATACGGCGCACGTCCTGCCCATCAATGTTGCCGTACACGCCGCGCAAGGGGGCCACCGTGGCCAGGGTTTCGGCTACTTCGGCCGTGCCAAAGTCGCCGGCGTGCCAGATTTCGTCGCACCCCTGCAGGTGGTGCAGAATTCGGTCATCAAGGTAACTGTGCGTGTCGGAAAGGAGGCCAATTTTCTTCATAGCTGGCGAAGGTAGGAAAGGAGGAAATGATACGTTTCGGCGCTTCCTTTCCGGGCTGTTTCATCACTTCCCCACCTCTTCCGTACAACACAACCGCTGACATCCCGTATCTTGGCCGACCCCCGGGCCTTTCGTTTCCGGAGAAATATGCTGTGTTTTGCAGCACCCCGCCTGAGTCCCCTTTCTGCTCCTCTCCAGATTACCCCGCGATGAACGTTTTCATCAACGATATTCCGCTGATTATTAAGAAGAACAGCGAGAAGATATACAAGCACAAGTACGACCTGATTCTGAATCCGGAAGATGAGTTCATCTCCAAGGACCTGATAGGGGATGTGCTGGTGCGCGACGTAACGGACGTGTTCGTGGACCGGCTGCTGCGTCTGATGGAAGTAAAAAAGCTGAAGAAGCTGACTTCCCTGACGCTGCTGGCGCGCAAGAAAAAGCGGCTTATTCTGCACCTCAAGGATCAGTTCAAGATTGTGAAGGCTGCTGGCGGGCTTGTGGTAAAGGAAGGAAAGATCCTGATGATTTACCGCCTTGGCAAGTGGGATTTGCCCAAGGGCAAGCTGAAAAAAGAGGAGGATCCAATGTTGGGTGCCCTGCGCGAAGTAGAGGAGGAGTGCAACATCAAGGTGGAAATTGGGGAGAAGCTGCCCAGTACTTGGCACTCCTATGCCTATAACGGCAACAAAATCCTGAAAAAGACGAACTGGTACATCATGCGCTGCCTCGACGACTCGCTCATGAAGCCCCAGGCCGAAGAGTACATTGAAGAGGTGCGCTGGATGACGCCCCGCGAGGCGCTGGCCGTTCTCGACCAATCATACGCCAGCATTACCCTAGTTGTGCGCCACTACCTGAGCGAAACCGCCGGGCAAGCCCCTGCCGATCAGGAGCCGGCCAAAGGATAACCTCTACCAAGTTCTCTGTTATGCGCGCCTTCTGCTACCTGCCTCTGCTGCTGGTGCTGCTCGCCGGCCTGACTTCCTGCTCCGGTTCCCAAACCGTTTCGGAAACCACTAGCCCTGCCCCAGGCACGGTAGGCGCCGCCCCGGCGGTGGCCATTGACGTACCCGCCCTGGTAGGCCGCAACATCGACCAAGTGCGCCGGGTGCTGGGTACCCCTCGGGAAGCCCGTGACCAAAAAGTGGGTGCTGAACCCACGGCTGAGCAGATGAAGGCTACCAAGGGTGAAGACTGGATTAACACCTTTGAGCGTCAGGGTGTTACTCTCGTAGCTACCTTCAATGCCCGCACCCGTAAGGTGCGCGACTTGGTGCTGGTGGGCACTGATGAAGACGAGATTCTGCAAAACGGCAACCTCAGCCTCACCGCCACCGACTACATTGTGCTACCCGTGGCCAACCCGCAGAACAACCGTGAGCTGATCGGTATGCGGGTGGTAGCCCGGAAGTGACCCGTGGTGCCGCCTGGCCCCAGCACAAGACTTGGCTGTAAGCAGTTCTGCCCGATGTTACGCGGGCGGGGCCGGGGGTAGTGGAAAAGGTACAAAATCATCAACGTTGCCCCCGAAGCGGTGAATCTCGCGGATGATGGTGCTACTGATGGCGGCCAGGGCGGGGGAGGTAATGAGGAACACCGTTTCTAGCTCGGGGTTTACGTGGCGGTTTGCTTGAGCAATGGTATTCTCGTATTCAAAATCGGTAGTGTTGCGCAGGCCGCGCAGTAGAAACCGTGCCCCCACTTCGCGCGCAAAATCAGCGGTCAGGCCCTTGTAGGCCCGTACCGAAACGCGCGGTTCGTCCTGAAATATACCTTCGATCAGGACAATCATTTGCTCCACGGGTAGGTAGCGCTGCTTGCTGCTGTTGTTACCAATGGCAATGATTACCTCATCAAACAGCGCCGCGCCGCGCCGTACTACGTCTAAGTGGCCGTTGGTGAACGGGTCGAAAGAGCCGGGAAATAAAGCTATTCTCATAGCAGGCGGTAAGTAGGTAGGAGGCAAAGGATAAAAACACGCGTCGCACACCAGCTACGCTACCCCGGGAGTATGCAGGAAGCGAAGAGGCCTGCCTGTGTGCTTAGCACAGGTGCAGGGCGTACAGCTCGAAGTAACGGTACTCAAATACATCGTTAAGGCGGTAGCTGTAGCCCAGGTCGTAGGGGCGGTTGCCGAAGCGGATGTTGCGGATGTATTTGCGCAGAATCGTGAACAGCTCCGAATCGTGGGTTAAATCACCCCACACAGTTACCACATCCTGGTCGGGGTTGAGCTGTAGCTCCTGCATCACCAGAATGGTGTAGTAAATCAGGTCTTCGGGCGTGCTGAACGGAAAGACGTTGCAAAACTCCGGCTGCTTGTCGCGCATGGCCAGTAGGGTTACTTCCTGGTGGCCCAGGCTCAGGTAGATGCGCCGGGTACCTGCCTGCTCGTTCTGGTGGGCAATGCCTTCGAGCAGGGGGCTGGTGTGGTGCACGAGCTGGCCCTCGGGATAGGTTGTCTGAAACCACTGAACCAGCTCCCGCTCGGCGGCGAAGATGCTGGTGATTTCGGAGCCGGAGTGGGTGTAGTGGCGCACTACTTCGCGTTGCGGGTCGGTAGCGTGGTGCAGGCGCAGGTAAGCGGCCTCGTCGCCAGCGCGAAACAGGGAAGCGGGTAGCAGCGTGAAGTGGCGGTTCTGCACGGCCAGCCGTACGCGGTTCCAGCCGGTGCGGCCCACCAGCTCGTGTTCGGCGGCCAGGGCCTGTACCTGAGCCGCCAGCAAGGTGGCTCCCTCCCCGGGGGAGTAGTCTTCCAGGGCCACGAACTTGTTGCGTCGCACATCGGCTACGCCCACGCGCACGCCCGCCGGACCTGCCGTCAGATACAGATTATAAGCCGAAGGAGTATCCAGGTCCAGGGTTTCGTCGTGCAGGCGGTGCAGGGCCGCCGGAAGCGGCGAGACGGAAGTGGACATAGCAGTAGCGGAGAGGGTAGGCACGGCAACAAACAAAAGCAAAGACCTGCTAAAGGTACGGAGCCGCCGCCCGACTCCGCAAAAGCCCCGTCGGATTCCAGCCAAAACCCTGGCAGTAGCGGCCGGACGACGGGCCGCCGCGGCTGCACGGTTGCAGCCGTTGCTTCGTGCGGCCCAAGCTACTGAAATCGTACCTGGGGAATAAACACGTCGTCGGTGCTGATGATATCACGCAGCACGGGGTGTACCTGAGAGGGCAGCAATTGGCCCAATTGGCGCGGCATCACGAACTCCAGGTGGGTAAGAAGCTGGTCGGCGGCGCTATGCTCGGGGTCGAGGCCCAGGCGGGGGGTAGCCGCTGGGTCCGTAGGCCGTACTTCGAAGAACAGCTCCAACGCCTGCAGCCCAGGACTACGAAATTCGTGCAGATGCAAAAAGCGGCCAACGCTGATAGTCAGGCCCGTTTCTTCGGCAAACTCCCGCCGCAAACATTCGTGCAGGGTTTCCCCAAATTGCCAGCCTCCGCCCGGCGGCGACCAGAACGGCAGATGATTAGGGAGCAACCCGCGGTGCGCGGTGAGCAGCAAAGCGCCCTCGTGCACCAGCAAGCCGCACACGCGCACGCGGGCTACCCCGGCGTAAGATTCCAGCAATGCGGCGGAAGGAACAGCAGCAGTAAAGTCAGTCATAGGAAAAGCTCAGCCTCTGGCCTTGCAAGCGCCAAAACGCAAGCTTACGAAGAAACCAGGAGTGGTGGCTGACTAACTGCTGCCAAAACTCTTTTAGTATGAGCACACGCAGAAGAGTTAAGCCGGCCGGGGCGGCACCAGCCCCTGCCGGGCGGTACGCCGTTGCCGCCACCGCCGCAGCCGCGCCAGCACCCACACCACGCTACCTAGTGCCACTACTGCCATCAGCAGCGGCAGCAGCAACCCCAGCACGGTGCCCACAATAGCCAGCAGGTTTTCGAGGGTAGCCAGCACGGGGTTACCTAGGCCGGCAGTAGTAACCGTAGAGCCGGCTCGTAGCAGTGAGGTGCCCGTTTGAATGATGCCCGCCGTGCCTCCGCCCGCCAGTATTCCCAGCCCCCACCGCAGCATAGGCGGCAGGTCGGGCAGGGTAGAAGTCATCAGAATGGTGCCCGCAATGAAAGCTGCCGGACCCGTAATGGTGTCCAACAAATTATCCACGACAGGGATGTAGTAGCCCAGAATTTCGGCTACTGTGGCCGTGCCCAGAACCGCAACCGCCGGCCAGGTGCCCAACCAGGCAAAGCCCGCGGCCGGAACCAGGTAGCCCGTTCGGTAAGCCAGGGAAGCGGCTAGTAAGGGCACAAATACGCGAAAACCACTGCATGCAGCCAGTGCCAGGCCCAACGCCCCGGCCAGGAGGTAGTCCAGATGTTCCATGATGCGCAAGCGGAAAAGAGGGTAGGCGTGCTGCCGCCAAGCCCAGCGGCCGGGAAACTTCCAAAAGATACACAACCTTTGCGGCTCTATGACTACTGAATCACTCGAAACCCGCATCCGCCGCAAGCTCACCCGTCAGCACTTCATGCACCATATTGGCGCCGACCTTACCCGCATTGAGGAAGGTAGGGTAGAAGCCGAGCTGCCCCTTCAGCAGCACCACCAGCAGCATAGCGGCTTTGCCCACGGCGGGCTGGTAGCTACCATGGCTGACTTAGCTGCTGGCTTTGCCGCCGTAACTCTGGTGCCCGATGGTACGGGCGTAGTAACGGTAGAGTTGAAAACCAGCTACTTACACCCTGGCGTAGGCCAAAAGCTGCGGGCAGTGGGCTGGGTGCTAAAAGCCGGGCGCCGCCTCCACTTCTGCGAGGCCGAGGTATGGTGCGATGAGAAGCTGATTGCCAAAGCCACTGCTACCATGGCTGTAGTAGAGCCCCCGGTTAGGCAGGGCTAATACCTCAGCAATAGCAGAGGGTACTGATTACGCCTTGCCGGATAGGTATTGCGAGCGGGTTCTGCCGTTTTCTTCCCAACTTGGCAGGAAGTCCGGGTTTTCTTTCCGGGCCATAGTGCCGCTTGTTATATGAAATGGATTATTGCGCTGTGCTTCGTACTGCTAGGTAGCCCGTTGGTAGCGCAACACCGGTATTGGGTGGCCAACTACGATTCCTTAGCGCAGGTATTACGCCGTCAGACTACCGATACCGCGCGGGTGCGCACCATCCGCCACATGCTGGATGTGGGGGAGCTAACGGAGCCGCGGCGCCGGCAGCAGGCGCTGCCCTTGCTTAACGAGTTACTTACCCTCAACGCCCGAACCCAGCAGTTCGACGAAGCACCGTACCAGGAACTGCGGGCAGGCTTGGCCTTGTGGGTACAGGCAAAAAACCACTCCCAGGCACTAGCGGCGCTGCACCAGGCCATCGACCTGTTTGATGCGGCGCAGCACCCCGTTCCCCAATTGCTTGTCGATCTGGCCCCGCTGTACAATGAGCTGCGCGGATCGGACCTGCGCATGGCCTACTTTCAGCGCAAGCTGCTGCAGTACCGGGTGCATGGGGTGATGGAGAATGAGGCAGCGTGCCACTTGGTGCTGGGCGGCTCTTACCGGCACCGGGGAGACTACAACCAGGCCATTAGCCATTATCTGCACGCGGCCGATTTATTTAAAAAATTCAACCGCATTTACTACAGCAAGGAGCTGATGGTAGCCGGTACTACCTACGCTGATTGGGGAAACCCCAACAAGGGCCTGGAGTATTTGCAGCAGGCAGTTACGCTAAATGAGCGGTACAAAATGGGCGGCTTACAGCCCATGTTTGCCCAGCAGGCCCTCTCAAAACTATACCTGCAACAAGGGCGGCTACCGGAAGCGTTGCAACATGCCGAAGCTACTCTGCAGACAGCGCGCCAGGACTCCGTAGATCGGGAGCAGTTTACGGCTTATGCGCTGGTATTAAAAAGCCTGGTGTTATTGGAGATGCAGCGAACAGAGGCTGTGCTGCCGCTGCTCACGCGGGCGCAGCAGTTGGCCGACTCGCTGCACATGCCCATTAGCGCCCGCCCGGGCGAGTTTGCCCTGGATGTCGCCTGGGCCCAGTACTACACCGCTCGCCACGAGTACGACCAGGCCAACGCATATTGGCAGAAAGCCTACCAACAGGCTACGGCCATCAACTTCCAGCTCCTGCGCCCGAAGTATCTGCAACAAATAATTCGCTTTCAGGATAAGCGGAACGATGCAGAGTCGATGCGCCGCTATACCCGGGCGTATTTCAACCTGCTAGATACCCTGAACCGGGCCCAGGGAAGCAGCCTGCTTGCCCAGTACGAAGGAGAACGGCTTGCGCAGGCCCAAAACGAGCAGATTGCCCGGCTCCGGCAGGAGAAGGTAGTGCAAGACTTACGGCTGCGCCAGCGGAGTAAGCTGCTGGGGGTGGCCGGGGCAGCCATTGTGCTGGTTTCCTGCCTTGGTGGCGTCGTGTTTCGGCAGCTGCAAATCAATAAGCACACCTTGGCGCAACTCCGCGCGACGCAGAACCAGTTGGTGCAGTCGGAAAAGTGGGCCTTTGTGGGCGAAGTATCCGCCGGCATAGCCCATGAGCTGCAGAACCCGCTCAACTTCATGAAGAAATTCGCCGAAGTCAGCACCGCCCTGGTTGACAACATGCACGACCCTAAGAAGCAGGCGGGGCTTGAGCAGGAAATTCTAGTGGGCTTGCGCCAGAACCTGCAGGAAATCAGTCAGCACGGTATCCGGGCCTCCGCTATCATCAAGGATATGCTGGAGCACTCCCGCTCCGGTACCGGGGAGCGGGCCCCTACTGATCTGAATGCCCTGGTTCTGGAGTACCTGCAACTGGCCCGCCAAAGTCAGGAGTTAGGAGAGCAAGCCCAGCAAACGGGAGTCGTAACGGCGTTGGCCCCGGAGTTACCCACCGTATCGGTAGTGCCCTCCGACCTGGGCCGGGTGCTGCTGAACCTGTTTACCAATGCCTTCTACGCCGTGGCCCAGCGCAAGCACACCGCCGACGACACCTACGTGCCCCAGGTACAGGTGCGTACGCAGCTGGTAACGGGCACCGTGGAAGTGCGGGTGCAGGATAACGGCATCGGCATGACGCCCGAAGTGCGGGAAAAAGCCTTTGAACCCTTCTTCACCACCAAGCCCACCGGCGAAGGCACCGGCCTGGGCCTCTCCCTCAGCTACGACATCGTCAGAAGCCACGGCGGCACCATCCGGGTGGAATCTGAAGCGGGCCAGGGCGCTGAGTTCATCATCATCTTGCCAGTAGGGTAGCGCTGAAGCCAGAGACGGTAAAATGCCGCTGGTTTCGCCTTCGGCTACGGGTAGCAAGAATGTATAGCCTGTGAAATAGAACTGGCGCCCAGAAGCACACAGCGTTTTTGGCAGTGGCCATAACACGTTTCCTGGAGGCCTATTTCCAGCAAATGACCTACCGCCCTATGGGAGCTTAAACCGGCGTAGCTTTGTTACCCGAATACACCGCTATGCTTTCCGTTAGAACCCCCTCCGTCCGCGACTTTTTTCCCCACGAACCCACCCAGGACCAGGCCACCCTGTTTCGGCAGATGGATGGATTCCTCAGCGACGCCCTACCCGGCCGCAAGGCCTTTGTACTCCGAGGGTACGCCGGTACGGGCAAAACCACCGTGGTCAGCGCCCTGGTGCAGTGGTTGCACCGGATGGGCCGCAAATACGTGCTGATGGCGCCTACCGGCCGCGCGGCCAAGGTAATGAGCACCTACTCGGGGGTAGCCGCCAGCACCATCCACAAGAAAATATACCGCCAAACCAGCGGCACACCCGCCCAGGGCCTCTCGTTTCAGCGCCAGCCCAACCGGGCCCAAGACACGCTCTTCATCGTGGATGAGGCATCCATGATTTCCGATGAAAAAGCCTTCGGTGAAAACGGCCTCCTCGACGACCTGATGAACTACGTGTTCGAGAAGCCGTCGAACCGCCTGCTACTCATCGGCGACACGGCCCAGCTGCCGCCGGTAGGGCAGCTGCTCAGCCCCGCCCTCGACCCCGAGCTGCTGCGCCACCGTTTCCGCGCGGAGGTGGCCTCGGTGGAGCTGCGCCAGGTGATGCGCCAGGCCGAGGAGTCGGGCATTCTGATGAACGCCACCGTGCTGCGCGAAGAACTACGGGAGGAGCACCCCCAGATTACCTTTTTCACGAAAGGCTACCCCGATATTTTCGCCATGAACGGCGACAAGCTCGAGGATGGGCTGCGCTGGGCCTACAAGAACTTTGGCCACGAGAATAGCACCATCATTTGCCGCTCCAACAAGAACGCCAACCAGTACAACCAGTACATCCGGCGCATCCTCTTCGAGGCCGAGGACGAAATTGAGTCGGGCGACTACCTCATGGTGGTGCGCAACAACTACTACTGGCTGCCCAAGGATTCAGAAATCGGCTTCCTGGCCAACGGCGACTTTGTGCAGGTAGTAAAAATCATTCGGCGCACCGAGGAGTTTGGCTTCCGCTTCGCCGATGCCCGGGTGCGCCTGGTAGACTACCCCGACGAGCCCGACATGGAAATCAAGCTGCTGCTCGATACCCTGCACACCGAAAGCCCTGCCCTGCCCGCCGACCAGAACAAGGCCCTGTATGATGCGGTAAGTGCCGATTATGCCCACCTCGAAACCAAAAAGGAGCGCACCGCCGCTCTGCGCAAAGACCCTTTTCTGAATGCCTTGCAGGTAAAATTTGCCTACGCCCTTACCTGCCACAAAGCCCAGGGCGGGCAGTGGCAAGCAGTATTCGTGGACCATGGCTACCTGAAGGAAGATATGGTGAACAGCGAGTTTGCCCGCTGGCTGTACACGGCCGTTACCCGCTCCTCCGAAAAGCTTTTCCTGCTAAACTTCAACAAAAAGCTCCTCGGCGACGAAACGGAGGACTAAAGACGCCTAGCCTTCCCGCCGCTGAGGTGGCTGAAGCACTTGTAGGGCTTCGGCAGGGGGTAGAGAACGGAAGAGGATTTCGTTGCTGGTTTGTTTGTAAGGCGCTTACGATCAGGCAGGCAGAGGTAGAGAGCACGCTAAAAAAGCTGGCCGGAAAAGAACGGAACATTGTCTGACTAACGTTGTTCTTCACGTCGACTTCGCCCGCGCCGTGGAAAACTGGCACGTAACTTGGCCCGGCCCCCGAAACTTGTAATTTTGCTTACTTCCAACGCATTCAAGCAGTTCAACCGATGAAAAAAGCACTTCTTCTGGCTCTTTCCCTGTCCGTGATGGGCGTAGCCGCTCAGGCACAGACAGCAGCCGTTAAACCGGCTAATGCCCAGACTAAAGTAGCGGGCCCGCAAATCCAGTTTGATGAAATGAAGTATGACTTCGGCTCCATCAAAACCGGCGACGTAGTTGAGCACACGTTTAAGTTCAAGAACGTGGGCACCCAGCCCTTGGTGATTTCCAACATTGGGGTGAGCTGCGGTTGCACTACCCCCGACTGGACCCGTGAACCCGTAATGCCCGGCAAAACCGGCATAATTACGGCCAAATTCAACTCGGCCGGCAAAATGGGCATGCAAAACAAAGTGCTGACCATTGAGTCGAACTCGGCGGGCGGTAACGCTATGGTTTCGCTGGTTGGCGATGTGAAAGAAGCTAACGCCGCCATGACGGCCGCTCCGGCTTCGACCGACGTTTCGGCTCCTACCGACACCAAAGACGCCAAGCAGAAAACCAAGATTGGCGACAACAAGATCAAAGCCAAGAAAAAAGCTTCCTAAACGGTAGTTTCGCTGAAGCAAAAAAGGGCTTGCCAGCAATGGCAAGCCCTTTTTGTTGTCTACCTAGTAACCTAAACCTGACGGGCAGCCAGGAGCAAGGTAATCCAGCCGGCAATGAGCAGCACCCCGCCAATAGGAGTAATTGCGCCTAACTTAGTGATGCCGGTAAGACAGAGCACGTATAGCGAGCCGCTGAAAACAACTACTCCCCCTAGCCAAAGCCAGGCCGTAGTGCTCAGACTCTGCAGCTCCGGCTTTACGTGCAGCAAAATGCCAATGGCCAGCAAGGCTAAGGCATGATAAAACTGGTAGCGCACAGCCGTTTCAAAAGTTTCGAAGCGGCCAGAAGCCTCCAGCATGCCGCGCAGGCCGTGAGCCCCGAAGGCTCCAATGCCCACGCCCAGGCCGCCCAGCAAAGCTGCCAATTGGATGATAAGTCGAGCTGTCATGGTAGTGTCGTTGATGATGAGGTATCAGACTGCGGTTGCGGCGGGTGTGTCAACCGGGCTGGGAAAGCAGGGCTACCGAATAAACCGTGCCTGCTAGCCCATGACCCGTACCGTTACCGAGCGCCAAAAATAGCGCTGCCCACCCGAATCAGCGTGCTGCCTTCTCGCAGGGCCAGCTCATAGTCGGAGCTCATGCCCATGGAGATTTCGCGGAAGGCTTCATCCTGAGCGAAGTACAAGGCTTTCAGCTTGTCGAAATAACCGCGTAGCTGCCGAAACTCCCGGCGCAACTGGTCTTCCTCGGGGGTGTTGGTGGCAATGCCCATCACGCCCGCCAGGCGTACGTGGCGCAGGCCCCGGAATTCCTCTGAGCGCAGTATGTCCTCTGCTTCGGGCAAGGTAAGGCCGGTTTTGGTTTCCTCGGCCGCAATATGAAACTGCAGTAGCCCTTCAATCACGCGGTTATGCTTGGCGGCTTGGCGCTCAATCTCCAGCAGTAGCTTCAGGCTATCAATGCTTTGGATGGTATGTACGAAGGGAGCAATGTACTTAACCTTGTTGGTCTGCAAGTGCCCAATAAGGTGCCACTCAATATCAGCCGGTAACTCAGGCTGCTTGGCGGCCATTTCCTGTACCCGGTTTTCACCAAAGATTCGGGCCCCGGCGTCGTAGGCCTCGCGCAGGCGCTCAACAGGGTGGGTTTTCGTGACGGCTACCAGCCGTGCCGCCGAGCCAGTAAGCTGTTGCTGAATGCGGTGCAGGTTTTCAGAAATCACTGATTTACGCTGATTAACCTGATTTCGCAACTTGGCAAAGCGGGCGGAATCAGGGATGGACTAAAGTGGGTTAACGGCAAAGCTACTCTAGCAACCCCAAAGCCTCCACTCAGTTACTTGGGTTGAACAATTTATGTGGGGTAGGCAGGTAAGCAATGCTACGGATGGAAGCCAGCCCGAGCACTACAGCAGGGTAGCTTCTGCCGCGCAGCCTTAGTCTTCCAGCGCGTTGGATAGAAACGTGTTTTTCAGCCCCAGCCACACGAGCCACAGCCCCAGGGACCAGTACAGGTACATGCGGTAGTAGTCGCGGGTGTTACGGTAGCGGGTCTGCTTTATTTCGGATTTCTCGTAGCGGTTAATCTGGGCGAAGGTTTGGCGGAGGCCTACGTTATCCGTGGCCCGGAAAAAACGCCCCTCACCAGCCTGGGCTATCTGCCGCATGGTCGATTCATCGAGGCGGGTGCTAACGTAGGTGGGGCGGCCTGTTTCATCGGTGCCGTACGGTACAATACCATCCTGCCCCAGCCCAATGGTATAGATCTTGAGCCCGTAGGCATGCGCCAGCTGGGCGGCCGTGAGCGGGTCGAGGGAACCGGCAGTATTCTCGCCATCGGAAAGCAGAATGCACACTTTCGAGCGGGAGCGGGAGTCGCGTAGGCGGTTGGTGGCTACCCCCAGGGCGGTGCCAATGGCGGTGCCGTCGTTGGCAATCATGCCCAGGCGCAAGCCTTGCAGATTGTCGCGCAGCAGGTCGTAGTCAGTGGTGAGGGGAGCCAAGGAGTAGGCGTCGCCCGCAAAGGCCACCAGCCCGATTCGGTCGCCCTGGCGGCTATCAATAAACTCGCGGGCGAGGCGCTTGGCGGCTTCCAGGCGGTTAGGGCGCAAATCCTGCAGCTCCATGGAGCCCGAAACGTCCAGCACCAGCAGGATGTCAATGCCTTCGCCGCTCTGCACGACGCGCTCATCCGTGCGCTGGGGACGGGCCAGGGCCACAATTCCGAAGCCTAAGCTTAAAGCCAGCACCACATCGGGCAGAAAGCGCAACACCGTGCTCCAGTCGCGCGGGAGCTGCCCGGCCACAAAGGCTACGCCCAGGCGCGCCCGCCGCCGCCGCGCCAACACCCAACGCAGCACAAACAGTAGCGGCACCAGCGGCAGCAACAGCAACAGACGGGGCTGCTCCCAGGTATAGCTGGCCAGGGTGGCATAGCGGACGCTATCCAGCAGGGGAGCTACTACATCGGGCCAAAGCTGCGGCATGGGGCAAAAGTAGGGGCAAAAGAAATGAGAAACCCGCCCGCTGCTACGAGGCCACCGCCGGCGCCGCCAGGGCGGTGGCCTCACCCGACCCGCGTACACTCTGCATGTACTGGCGCTCGGCAAATCGCCGCAACAGCTCGAAAGCCAGGTCGGTTTCGGTGTCGTCTTCCGAGAACTGCTTACCGTAGATAACCCGGTCGGCCAGGCGCAGGGCCAGGCTCACGTCGGCGTCGCGCTGGTAGTGCACCACAATTTCGCGGGTTGTCAGGCTGGTGATATTGTTGTCTTCGAGAGTGGAGAGGTAGTTTTTCCAGAGCGTGATGGCGCGCTCCATGTTGGTTGGCGAGCGGGACAAGGTGAAGCGCTCTACGTGGCGGGCATACTGGGCCAGGAAATAGGCGTGGTTTTTCCGAAGGCGGTAACGGCGGTAGCGCTGCCGCAGGCCGCGCCGGAAGCCCAGTACTACCCCACCCACCAGTGCCAGCGCTACCCCCAGCCCGGCCAGCCAGTACGGATAGTTGAATTGGGGCTCAACGGGTAGCACCTGCAGATTCTGCCGCAGCACCGGCGGGTTGCCATCCAGGGTGGTGGGAGCCGTCCGGATCAGGCGCACCGCCGCGGCAGAGGTAGGCAGCAGCAGGGTGTCGTGGCCGCTGAGCACGGTTACGGGGAGCACCAGGTGCTGCACCGAGTCCAGGGCGAAGGTGCGCAAGCGGTACACGGCGCGGTCCAGGCTGCGACCTTGCCGGGTGCGGGTAGGGTAGTAGCGGCGCCCCACGTATTCGAAAGGTGTGAAGTCGGCGGCCGAATCGGGGAAGATGACTTCCAATTCCGGCGCGTGCCGGTAGCTCAACTCATACTCAACAAGCTCACCTACCCGCACGGCAGACCGCCGGAACCGACCCATAGGCCCGTCGTTGCCGCCGCTGCTGGCTCCGGCAGGAGTCTGGGCGGCTGCCCCGGCCGCAAACAGGAGCAGCAGCAGAACTCCGCGGCCAGCAGCGCGCAGCCATCTAGAAAAACCTGCTGCTTTACCCACGGCCCCCGCGCTGGTTACGCCGCCGGAACAGATTGACCAGCTGGGGTACAAAATCCGTATCGGTGGCAATGGAGAGGTACTCAGTCCGGTGGCGGCGGCAAATCTGCCCAATCTGCTCCCGGTTCTGCTCGTAGGTGGCCCGGTAGCGGGCCCGGAACGCGGCCGACGACGTATTCACCCATACTGTGCGCCCCGACTCTTGGTCATGCAGCGGGATAATGCCCAGGGGGGGGAACTCCCGCTCCCGCTGGTCCAGCAGCTGCAGCACTACCAAATCGTGCTTGCGGGCCAGCATGGTCAGTTCCCGCTCATAGTCAGCGTCAATAAAGTCGGAAATCAGCAGCACAATGGTACGGCGCTTGAGTAGCCCCAGGGCTTGCTTGATGCCCGCCGACACGCCCGTATGCCGGCTGTGGGGCGTCAGCTCAAACAGGCGCTTGATGAGGGCGTAGGCGTGGCGGATGCCTTTGCCAGGGGCCAGGTAGAGTTCCTTTTGGTCGGAGAAGGCCAGGATGCCCAGCTGCGCGTCTTGGCGGGCGGCGGCCAGCGCCAGCACCCCGCAGATTTCGCGGCCCACGTCAATCTTGCGGCGGCTGGCCGCCCCTACCTGCTGGGAGGCACTCACATCGAGCAACAGCAATACCTGCTGCTCACGTTCTTCCTTGTAGGTTTTTACGAAGGTACCGTGGCCCTTGCTGGATACGGCCCAGTCGATGGCCCGCACCTCATCCCCGTACTGATACAGCCGTACATCATCAAACTCCAGCCCCGTACCTTTAAAGACGGAGTGAAAATCGCCCTGCAGCTGGGCGTCTACCGCCTTGAGGATACGGATTTCCATCTGCCGAAGCTTGCGGACGAGGTGCTGGAACGGCGAATCGGCGGGTTTCATTTCAACTAAACTACGGGTTCCTGCTAACTTTGCTGCCGTGAAAAACTATTCGTTTCGAGTAATGATGTGGGTGGGCACCCTGGCCCTGAGCCTAGCCGCCTGCCAGAAGCCGGAGGAGGTAGCGCCTCCCCGCCAACTCATTCCGCGCGACAAGATGATCCGGCTGCTGGTGGAGCTGCACACGCTGGAGGCCCGCACTGATGGCGCCGGCCTGCCCACCGATTCGGCCCGGGCCCTGTTCCGGGAAGCTCAGAAAAGCCTCTACTGGCGCTACGAAGTTAACGACTCGGCCTTCACCCAAAGCTACCGCTACTACGCCGTGCACAACAAAGACCTGGACGAGATTTACGCCGTGGTGGTGGACAGCCTGGCTCTGCGCGAAGTTCGCCAGCAAGCCAGTAGCCCGACCGCCCCGCCGCGCGCCCCGCTGCTAAACTAGGCGGCTGCCATTGGGTAGGGGGCCGGCCACTGTGGCCAACACAATGTGGCCAGCAGCATCGGCGGCACCGGTAACCAGCACTTCCGAGCGGAACGGACCGATTTGCTTGGGCGGAAAATTAACTACGCATAGCACCTGCCGGCCAATCAGCTCGGCGGGTTGGTAGTGGTGGGTAATCTGGGCGCTTGACTTTTTACGGCCAATTTCCGGGCCTAGGTCAATCAGCAGCTGATAGGCGGGCCGCCGCGCCTGCGGAAACTCGCGTGCTTCCACAATGGTCCCCACGCGCATATCTACACGTTCAAATTCTTCCCAAGTGAGCATCATGCGGTGAAATAGTAATCGGGCGGTTTAGTGGGTTTTCTGGTGGCGCAACTTACGCTAAGAAAGCGCTCCAAGCACTACTCCGCCGCTGCGCTATTTGAGGGCAAAGGCATCAAGTTGCTGTAGGCGCTGCTGCACCTGTTGCTCCCAGGCCTGCTGGCGAGGCTGGTTGAGGCCGTGGTTGGTTTCCTGGTCGTAGCGGGCTTCTTCGCGCTGCCAGGTCAGGAAAGCCATTTTAGTGATGTTATTGAAGGCCGGCTGCAGCTTCTCGCAGTCGAGCTTCACGAGGCTGAGCTTCTGGCGCAGCAGGCGAGCATGCACCTCCGTTAGGTCGAAGTGCACCTGCTCGTGGCGCAGCAGGGTAGGCGTGGCGCGCTTGGGGTCCCGCACCCACGACTCCGTAGGCACGAATACGGCCTTCACCTGGGCCGAAAACACGTAATCAACGCAGCCTACCTTGGCGTCAATGCTCGAGGAAGTCAGGGCGGCCAGTCGGTCGGACATGGGCCGGCTCTTGAAGTCTTCCCACGTGAGGGGGCGGTTGGCGCGCCATTCCAGCTTAGCCGCTTCAGAGGGAGGTGCGGCTACCGCCGGCCCCTGGGCAACGGACGAGAATACCCCTAGTAACCAAGGAAATGAAAAGAACAGAAGCATGGGCTGCTGAATAGGACTGGGCAAGAGACAAATACACCCTACAACGACAGCTAAGCCAATAATATTGTACTACAGCCGGAAGCAGAAGCTCAACGTTCTCGTAGAGAGAGGTCCTGCTTAACGCGCGGCGAGGGTGGCTTCGTTCACGGGTGCGGCAGTTAGTACAGGCCGGCGCCGGAAGCGCAGCAGCAGTACACCCGCCACCAGCGTCAGACCCGTGAGCAAGCCTACCCACACGCCGGTGGCCCCCCAGCCTAAGTGAAAGCCCAGGACGTAGCCCAGGGGCAGAGCGGCCGCCCAGTAGGCCAGCAGGGCCACTACGGAGGGCACCTTTACGTCTTCCAGGCCCCGGAGCGCCCCCAGCCCGACAACCTGCAGCCCGTCGGAAACCTGAAATGCTGCCGCAATCAGCAGCAGGGACGCCGCTTGGGCCACCACGGCGGGGTCGTGGTTGTAGTAGAGCGGAATAGTATGCCGACCCAGCACAAGCAGCACCCCCATCAGGCTCATAAACAGGAACGTGAGCAGGTAGGCGGCCAGGCCGGCCTGGCGCGCGCCGTGGGCGTCTTGCAGCCCCCGGTGCTTGCCCACCCGGATAGTGGCCGCCGCCGCAATGCCACTGGCGGCCATATAGGTTACCGAGGCTACGTTGATGGCAATCTGGTGGGCGGCCAGGTCGGTAGCGCCGAGCCAGCCAATCATGATGGCCGAGAAGCTGAAGGCTCCCATTTCAAACATCATTTGCACGCCAATGGGCGCGCCCAGCCCTGTAAGGCGGCGGAGGCCAGGAGCGTCGGGGCGCAGGGTACGGGCCGCAGCTTCCCGGTAGGGAAGCAGGCGCCGGGCACGCAGCACGTAGCCGGCCATGAGCCCGGCCATAAGCACCCGGGCTACGAGGGTGGCCCAGGCCGCCCCCATCATGCCCAACTCTGGCAGCCCCAGCCTGCCAAATACCAGCCCGTAGCAGAGCACGGCGTTGAGCACGTTGGCTTGCACGGAAAGCAGCATGGCCTGGCGGGTAAGGCCTAGGCCCTCGGCAAATTGCTTAAAGCCCTGAAACAGCATCAGCGGCAACAGGGACAAAAACATCACCCGCACCCAAGGGGCTGCTAACGCTACTACCTCGGCGGGTTGGTTCAGGTAGGGTAACAGCGGTGGCACCACCAGCCCGCACAAGGCCAGCACTACCCCGGCCCCGGCACTCAGCCACACGCCGTTCACCAGCAGGCGGCCCAGCGCGGGCACGTCGCGGCGGCCATCGGCGGCGGCCACCAGCGGCGTGATGCCCATAGTCAGGCCCATGCCCAGCACCATCACAACCGTCGTCACGCTCACGCTCAAGGACACGGCGGCCAGCGCTACCTTGCCGGTCTGGCCCACAATCATGCTGTCGCAGACGTTTACCAGCACATGCCCAAGCTGACTGAACATCACGGGGTAAGCTAAGTCGAGGGTGGGTAGCAGGTGGGCGCGAAGCGAGGAGCGGGACATACGGCAGGTACAGAGAAGAACCACAAAGGTACAACACCCGGCTGCGGTGGCAACCGGGCCTCCTCGGGACGGCCTCCGCTCCCTGGATTAGGGTCCTCTATCCGGCGGCACGTGGCTTACCGAGCCCGGCGCGCAGTCGCTGCAGCGCTTCCCGTAGCTGCGGCTCGGGTAGGGCATAGGAGAGGCGCGCAAAGCCCGGCGCTCCGCAGGCTCCCCCATCTACTACCGTTACCCCGGCCGCGTGCAGGCGGGCTACCAGCTCCGCTGAGGCCTCGGCAGGCGGTAGCGTGGGCTGCAGGTAGGCGCGCAGGTCGGGGAAGGCGTAGTACGTGGCCTCGGGCTGCAGGGCGGGCACCCGGGGCAGGGCAGTCAACTCTTGCAGCATAAGCTGGCGGGTATCGTGCAACTGCGCCAGCAGTCCGGCGGCAATCTGAGGGGCCTGCTCGGTAGCAACCAAGGCCGCGTGCTGCGCCGGAGCCGGCACCGCACCGGCGGTAGCGTGTTGCCAAGCCGCCGCGGCCCGGGCCTGCGGCAAGGGAGCCACCAGGTACCCAACGCCCCAGCCAATCAGGGCCAGAGACTTGCTGAACCCATTGACGACCAGGTGCCGGCCGTGCGGATCGGGAAAGCTGAGCAGAGATGGCACAGGCGACGCACCAAAGGCAATGCGGTCATAAATTTCGTCGCTGAGCACGAACACCTCCGGAAACTCCCGGGTAACGGCCAGCCAGGCCGCCACTTCTGCCCGCGAGTACACGCGGCCCGTGGGGTTGTTGGGGTTCGAGAACAGCACTACCCGGGTTCGGGGGGTAAGGGCGGCCTGCAGCAGCTCGGGCGGAAGGGCATAGTTGTCCTCGGGGTGCAGGGGTAGGGGGCGGAGTGTGCCGCCGGCCCGGGCTACCAACTCCCCAAACCCAAACCAGTTGGGTGTGGGCAGCAGCACTTCGTCGCCGGGGCGCAGCACAGTCCGGAGCAGGGCAAACAGCGCCGCTTTGGTGCCGGCCGTTACCACCACGTTATCGGGCTGCACGGCGGAACCAGCTTGCTGGCAGGAAGTGGCTACGGCGTGGCGCAGGGGCAGGAGCCCGGCAGTGTCAGAAAGCGGCAGTGTGCCCGCCTCAAGCAGGCGGCTTGCCGCGGCTACGGCTTCGGGCGGTGGCAAAAAGGAGCCGTAGCCCGAAGCCAGGCTAATAGGGGCCGCGGAATCAGGAAACGACATGAGCAGGTGGCAGTGAAGTGCAGTAAAGGCGCGCCGACAGCCGCAAGGCTAGGCTTCAGGTCGCAGAATTACATCCGCAAAGTACTCCTGCTCATCGGTAAAGAATTCCTCTACCACTAGGCCGCTGGCCTGAACCGTTGCCGCAATGCCCGGCCGGGTAAACTTGTAGGAGTTTTCGGTATGAATCATTTCCCAAGCCGCAAACTCCACCTGCCAGTCTAGGGCGGCAAAGTGCACGGTTTGGGCCCGGGTGCTCACCAGAAAGGAACGCACCGCCCCACTCAGTGGGTCGTAATCGGTGTAGTGCTGCCAGTGGGCCAGGTCGAAGGTGGCACCCAGCTCCTGGTTGAGGCGGTGCAGCAGGTTCAAGTTAAAGCGGGCCGTGACGCCTTGCCTGTCATCGTACGCCGCCCGGATCAGGCGCGGATCTTTCTGCAAATCAAACCCAATCAGCAGCCGGTCGTCGGGGGTGAGGGGCAAAACCAGATGCTGCAAAAACTCCTGGCGGTCCGGGGGCAGAAAGTTGCCGATGTTAGAGCCCAGAAACAGCACCACCTTGCGGCCCGGGCG
The DNA here is from genome assembly GCF_019599275.1 of Hymenobacter sp. HSC-4F20. Taxonomy (GTDB): domain Bacteria; phylum Bacteroidota; class Bacteroidia; order Cytophagales; family Hymenobacteraceae; genus Hymenobacter. Next base: position 199,607 of record NZ_JAHZTD010000001.1, read on the forward strand.
GCTGGCCATCAGGCGCAGGGCGTCGCCGTAATCGGCTACTACGGGTTCTACCTGCAGGGCCGGCAGCTCCGCGCGCAAACTCCCCGCCAGTCCCTGTAGCGCGGCCTCGGAAATGTCGACGGGCACGTACGTAAACCGAACGTCAGTTTCCAGCAGGTGCCGGAGCAGAATCTTGGTTTTCAGCCCGTCGCCGGCGCCCAGCTCCAGCAGGAAAAACGGTTCGGCAGGGTTTTGGGGCCGCAGGGCGCGGCCAATAGCCTCCCGGTGCCGGGTCAGCAGGTTAAACTCCGTGCGGGTGGGGTAGTACTCCGGCAGAGCCATAATCTGCTGGAATAAACGGCTGCCCTCGTCATCATAGAAATACATGGATGACAGCGTTTTAAAGGGCCGGCTCAGGCCTTCCTGTACGTGTTGGGCCAAGCCGGGAGCAGCTGCCGGGGCAGTAGGCATAGGCGTGTGGGGCGGCTCGGCAGAAGCCACGGCCGCCGGGGCAGGCCAAGATCCGGGAGTAGGGGCGGAGGGAGAGGACATAGAAATAGGCGAGAGAACTGCCGGAGCGGACCGGTGGGGCGGCCGCCAGCGGGAGGTCGGAGAGAAGCGGCAAAGAACGTACGCTCAGCGAGCCAGGCGAATACCCGTGAACTGCCAGCGTTTATCGGGGTGGAAGAAATTGCGGTAGGTAAGGCGGATATGACTTTGGGGCGTCGCGCAGGAGCCCCCGCGCAGCACCAGCTGACTTACCATGAACTTGCCGTTGTACTCGCCCAGGGCCCCGGCCGCCCGCTGGTAGCCGGGGTAGGGGTGGTAGGCCGAATACGTCCATTCCCAGGCGTCGCCCAGCAGCTGGTGGCACTGGTCAGCGGGGGCGTCGGGGGAAAGGGGCTGCGGGTCGTAGCGGCGGCTTTCCAGGAAGGTGCCAGTGAGAACTGGCCGGAAGCGGCGGGCGGCAACTTCCCATTCTTGCTCCGTGGGTAGGCGGCACCCCCGCCAGTGGGCGTAGGCATCGGCCTCGTAGAAACTTACGTGGGTAACGGGGGCGGCAAGGTCAACGGGCACCAGGCCGTGGTGGGTGAAGCGGTGCCAGGCCCCGCTCTGCAGCACCCAGTACAGAGGCGCCTCCCAGCCCTGCTGCTGCACCAGGTCCCAGCCCTCGCCCAGCCAGTAGCGAAAGTCGCGGTAGCCGCCGGCTTCCATAAACTCCAGATACTCAGCATTGGTTACTAAGCGGTTCTGCAGCTCGAAATCTGCTACGTACGTGTCGTGCGGGGCCTGCTCATTATCAAAGCAAAAGCCTTCTTCTTGAAAGCCAATGCGGTACACCCCGCCCGGCACCGGCAGCCAGCTTGCCGGCGGCGCCACGGCCGCAGCCTCCGCAAGGGCCGGTGCGGGCTGGTAGGCCGGGGCCAGCGGGCTGGTGCTCAGAATGTACTTGATGTCCGTGACCAGTAGTTCCTGGTGCTGCTGCTCGTGCTGCAGCCCCAACTCAAACACCTCCTGGAAAGCCGGGGGTAGGGTATCCTGCAAGGCCAGCAGCCGGGTCATCTGCTCATCCACAAACGCGCGGTAGGCATACACCTCCTGCACGGGCGGGCGGGAGAGCGTGCCCCGGTCGGCGCGGTTCACGCGGGAACCCAGGGAGTTGTAGTAGGAATTGAATAGAAAGGCGTAGTCGGGGTGATAGACCGTGTAGCCAGGCAGGTAGGGCCCGAGCAGGAAGGTTTCGAAAAACCACGTGGTATGGGCCAGGTGCCACTTGGGCGGGCTCACATCAATAACAGGCTGCACCACCGTGTCCTCGGCCAGCAAAGGGCGGCACAGCGCCTCCGTTTGCTGCCGCACAGCCCGGAAGCGCTCCGCGGCCGACAGCTGGTAGTCTGGTGAGGGTAATACGGAGGCTGGACTTGAGTTCATAGGGCAGTAACGGCAGCTAAACGCACGTAAGGTAAACGATAAACCGGGTTGGTAGTTTTGCTTGGCTAGTACTTAAGCTCGGCGGTACGTGTTTGACGTAGCCCGTGCGTATAAGTACGATCAGCTCCTCAGTACAAAGCGGTATTTTGCCCTTGAAAGTAGGTTATTGAGCTTGGCAAGGGCATCTTCGGTTACTCTCCATCGTTAGACAACCCAGTTACCGACCGGAGGATTACTCCACTTACCAACCCTACGAGCTATGAACACCAAATCCGCCAACCGCACTGCCCCGGCCGAAACGCCCGTAACCAAGCGTCCGCGCGGTTTCGCCGCCATGGACCCCGCCACCCAGCGCCGCATTGCCAGCGAAGGTGGCCGCGCCTCGCACCAGAGCGGCCGAGGCCACCGCTTTACCTCAGAAGAAGCCCGGGCTGCCGGCCGCAAGGGGGGCCAGGCCAGCCGCGGACGCGGCACGCAGGGCACTGCCGCCGAATAAGCTACCCGCTGAGGTGGACGACGGAACGGGTACTGCCCGTTCCGTCGTCTGCGCGGCGCCGCTCCCGCCTCGGGTTTCCGGGGTAGGAGCGGCGCTTGCTTTTCGGGCCCCGGCCGGGGCCCGCTCGTATATTGGAGGCGGTTCTGCCGTCTCAGCCCCCGCGTATCCGCCCATGCTCCAACTCCGCCTTTCCCGCCGCGTTCTGCACTTCAACTTTCCCGCCCGCACTTCCCGCGGGGCTCTTACCGAGCACGTTGCTCATTACCTGCACCTGCACGACTCCGCCTCGCCGCACCGGGAAGGGGTAGGCGAAGCGGCCCCGCTGGCGGGCCTCAGTCCCGACTACCGGCCGGATTTTGCGGTTACCTTGGAAGGGTTCGTGCGGGAGTTCAACCGCCGCCAGCTCCGCGAGCTGCTGCCCGAGGAAGCTATTGAGCTAGTTGGGCCCGAGTGGCCGGCACTGCGCTTTGCCCTGGAAACGGCCGCCCTGGACCTGCGGCGCGGCGGGCGGCACTGCCTCTACGATACTGCGTTTAGCCGCGGGGAGGCTGGCTTGCCCATCAATGGCTTAATCTGGATGGGCGAAGCGGCTTTCATGCGGGAGCAGATTGAGAAGAAGCTGGGCGAAGGATACTCGTGCCTGAAGCTCAAAATTGGGGGGCTCGACTTTGCCACGGAGCTGGCGCTGCTACGTGAAATTCGGGCTGTGGCCGGCCCGGACCGCCTCACCCTGCGCGTGGATGCCAACGGCGCCTTCCACCCCAACGAGGCCCTGGCCAAGCTGGAGCAGTTGGCCCACTATGAGCTGCACTCTATCGAGCAGCCCATCCGGGCCGGGCAGTGGGCAGCTATGCGCGAGGTGTGCCGGCACTCGCCCGTGCCCGTAGCCCTCGATGAGGAGCTGATTGGGGTAACCGACCCTGAGCAGCAGCAGGCGCTGCTAGACCAGACGGCCCCCGCCTACCTGATTCTGAAGCCTACGCTAGTGGGCGGGCTGGCGGCCAGCCTGGCATGGGTAGCCCGGGCCGAGGCTCGCGGCCTGGGCTGGTGGCTTACATCGGCCCTGGAGTCCAACGTGGGCCTGAACGCCATCAGCCAGCTGGCCGGCTCCTGCGCCCAGCCAGGTTTTCCACAGGGGCTGGGTACGGGACAGTTGTATCATAACAATGTGGCGGCGCCACTCTTTATCCGGCAGGGACATTTGCACTACCTGCCGGAAGGGACATGGGAGCAGCCTGATGCATGATTTGGTGCAGGGCGCGAAGCTACGCCTGGCACGTGCGCGGAATAGGATTTTTGGTTATCTTACCAGACCTAGTTTCCCACCGTTATGCTTCGGCACTTGTGCGTTATTCTGCTGGTTTCGAGCCGCGCTTGGGCGGTAGGCATAGCTATGTTGTTGGGGGGGCTGCTCACGGGCGTAGCCGCCGTGCCGGCAGCGGCCCAGCCCGCCGCATTTCGCTTCGTGCGGGGCGCTGCCCGGCAGGCAAAGGTGCCGTTCTTCTTGCAGCGCAATCTTATTCTGGTAAAGACGTGGCTGAACGGCAAAGGGCCCTTCACCTTCATCCTCGATACGGGCATCAACACCTCCCTGATTACGGACCCGCGGCTGCGGCAGGAGTTGAACCTGACGGTGGGCGGGCGTTTTCTGGTGGCGGGAGCCGGGGAGGAAAACCCGCTGGAGGCGTTCCAGATTCCGGCCGTGGCCGTACGCCTCGCTGATGGCGTGGAAGCACCCGCTTTGCCCTTTCTTATGCTCTCCGACGATGTGCTGAACTTGTCCGGCTACGTGGGGGCCCCGGTGCACGGGCTGCTGGGGGCCGATGTGTTCCGAAGCTTCGTGGTGGAAGTAAATCCGGTGTCCGAAATGCTGACCCTGCGCGCCCCCGCCACCTACCGGCCACCGGCCGGCCGGCGCTGGGCCCGTATTCCGCTGGATATGGAAGGCCGCAAATCCTACCTGACCGTGCCCGTGCAGCTCAACGATACGCTCCGCCTGCCCGTCAAGCTTGTGCTGGATACCGGCGCTGGTCACGCCCTGTCCCTGGAAACTACCTCCGATGCCCGCCTGCAAGTGCCCCAGCACCGGCTGCGGACCCAATTGGGGCGGGGGCTTAATGGGAACATTAACGGCTATCTGGGGCGGGTCTCGGCCCTGGAGCTGGGGCGCTACCGCGTGCCTGCCCTGCTCACGTCTTTTCCCGATGCTGCCGACGTAGCCCTGCGCGTGGATGTGCCCCGCAACGGTAACCTGGGCTTTGAGCTGCTCAAGCGCTTCACCGTTGTCATCGACTATGCGCACAACCAGCTGCTGCTGCGGCCCAATGAAACCTTCCACGACCCGTTCGAGCATGATATGTGCGGATTTGAGGTACTGGCCACTGGTCCCAAACTTCGCCAGTTTAAGGTGCTGCGGGTAGAAGCCGCTGGGCCGGCCGCCGCCGCCGGCATTCAACCCGGCGACGAAATACTGTCGGTGAACCTAATGCCCGCGGAAATGCTCACCTTAACCCAGCTTAGCCGCCTGCTGCACTCGGCCGATGGGCGGCAGCTGCTCTTTATTGTGCGGCGAGCGGCTACCAGTGAGCTGTTCACGACTACCCTGCGGCTAAAGCGCCAAATATGAGAAGTAGCTGCCACGGGAAGCAGTGGCCTTTTTGCCGGGCTTTTGCGTAAATAGGCTACCGCTGCGCCGAAGGCAGGCCCCGCGGCTACATCGGTAAAATCTCTACCTTAGAAACCCCGCCGCTTTTCCGCGGCTGCTTTTCCTTGCCCGCCCACCCTTCCCGCATGGCTTTGCCTTCGTCTGCTGCGCAGTTTCAGGTGCCGCCCCACCTTCAGGCGAATCAGCATATCTATTACGACTACTTCGATCCGAACTTCGTCGAAACCCTGGACCGCAACATTTTGCAGTTGCTGGACCGGGTGTGGTTTCGCTCGGAGCTCGTAGGCTTCGATGATTTTCCCCAGCGCAACCGCCCCGACCGGCCCCTGCTGTTCGCCTCGAACCACTCGGGTATGGCCTTCCCCTGGGATGCCATGGTGGCCCTTTCGCACTTGTGGCGGCGCCTGCCCAGCCTGCACCACCTGCCGCGCCCCCTGTCGGCGCCTATGCTTTCCCAGTCGGTGCTGATGAACCCGTTTCTGGTGAAAAACTTCTGGAAGAAATGCGGCTGCGTGGATGCTACTACCCTCAACTTCGAGACGATGATGTACTACCAGGACCACAACCTGATGCTGTACCCGGAGGGGGTAGCTGGCATCGGGAAGGGGTTCAACCGGAAGTACCAGCTGCAGCGCCTGGCTACCAGCATTGTGCGCTTGGGCATTGAGCACCGCACCGATATTATTCCGTTTTACACCATCAACGGCGAGTACCTGAACCCCTACGCCTATAGCTGGGACTGGGTAAACCGCTTGAGCAAGAAAATTGGCATTCCCTTTATTCCGGTGGGGCCCATTTTGCTGATGGTGCTGTTGCAGCCCTGGTTTTTCTACATGGCGTTTCCGGCCAAACTCACCTTTGTGCTGGGCCGCCGCATCCGGCCCTACGAGCTGACCTCTAAAACCCCCGCCGAGCTTACCCGCCCCGAGTACGAAGCCTTGTCGGGGCAGATTCGGGAGAAGATGCAGCAGGAGCTGGACGCCGCCGTGCAGCACTATGGGCAGCGGCCTTACCAGTGGCGGGAGTTGTGGCAGCGCATCAAGGAAAACTGGCGCTACTTCCCGTTCTTCCTGCCCTGGGCCTGGCCGGCCCTGTTTCGCGAGTTTGAGCGGCAGTACGTTCATAACGGCCGCCGCGACTTCGACCTGAATTTGCGCAGCCCCGGCGCCTACTGGCGCATGATATGGCGCAATCCGTTCACCCTCACCTTCTTTATTCCCGTATTAGGCTGGATTCCTATTGCCATTCGCGGCTACAAAGGGCACCGGATAAACAAGCAGGAATAAGGAATCAAGCGAGGAGGAATGCGCTGCTGATACCGGCGCTTCCTGCTTGTAAATATCTGGCAGAAAGTAAATTGCTATGATGCAGTAATGCTCTTTTCCTGATTCTTACTTCCTACTTTACCTCAGATGCCGTCTACCCAGCACGTTCTGCTCAAGCAATTTCTAAGCGCCGCAACCGGCCCGCTGGCCCGGCACCGGCCCGGACTGGCGGCCATGCGGCTGGCCCTGGAAGTGGCTTCGGTGGGGCAGCTGATGCCCTGGAACGTGTTTCTGGAAGACGTTACGGTAGAAGGCATGGCCGCCGAATGGATTCGGCCCGCTGGCGCCACCCCCGGACGGGTGCTGCTTTACCTGCACGGCGGCGGCTACGTGCTGGGCTCCCTGAACACGCACCGGGCACTGGTAGGAGCCTTAGCTCAGCAATGCGGGGTAGCGGCCCTCACCATTGCCTACCGCAAAGCCCCCGAGTACCCGTTTCCCGCCGCCCTCGACGATGCTTTGCTGGCCTACCGCTGGCTACTACGCCAGGGCTACAGCGGCCCCGATATTGTGGTGGCCGGCGACTCGGCCGGCGGCGGCTTGGCGTTGGCCCTGCTGGTAGCCCTGCGCGACGCCGGCGAAGCACTGCCCGCGGCTGCCGTAGGCTTGTCGCCCTGGACCAACCTTGTGCTGCCTGCGGCCCAGCTACGGCGTGTATGCCAGGAGGAAAGCCGGGTGCTGGAGGCCCTGGAAATTCGTAACTGGGCTCCGCTTTACGCTGCCGAAACGCCGCTTTCCGCTCCGTTGGTGTCGCCGGTGTGGGCAGATCTGCAGGGCCTGCCCCCGTTGCTGATTCAGGTATCGGACGCGGAGGTGCTGGGCGATGATGTGGTAGAGTTTGTGCAGAAAGCGCGGCAGGCTGGTACGCCCGTAACGCTGCAGCTCTTTGAGGGGCTAGTGCATTGGTGGCATCTGTTCTGGCGCTTCCTGCCCGAAGCACGGGTAGCACTGCGCCGGGTAGCCGAGTTTACCACGCAGGTATGGGCTAAGCCAGCGCCTGCATAACGCGTACTTGCTCCCGGCAGCTTCCGGTGCGTGCCGGCACGGTTTCGGTATGGCAGGTGCCTGAAAAGCAGCTATATGCTTAGCTCTGCAGCTGCCTTTGCGTAGTGTAGAGGGGTAGTGCGCCGCGCCTTCATTCGGGCCGGAAGTACCTTCTCCGTGTGTCCATTCTTTCTTTCATTCTCACCCACTTTCTAACTACTCCGCCTCATGGAAGATCTGTTTAAGAAGTTCATCAACGCTGGCGTGGGCCTGGCCTCGCTCACCACCGAGCGGGTTCAGAGCACCATTGATAAACTGGTGCAGGAAAGCAAGCTCTCGGAGCAGGAGGGCGCCCGCATCATGGACGACCTCAAGAAAAACACGGATACCAAGCGCAAGGAGCTGGAAAAGCAGGTGCAGGGCCTGGCTTCCCGTCTGCTGAAAGGGGCCGGCCTGGCTACCAACGCCGAGGTAGAAGAGCTAAAGCGCACAGTAAGAGGCAACTCGACTGCTGAGGAAGAAAGCACTACCTCTCCGGCCGCAGCCAAGGTAAGTTCCACTTCGGTGAAAGGCACTTCCTCAGCAGCCAAAACCGCCGCTGCCGTAAAAGCCACGACCACCAAATCAGGCAACACTACCAGCAAATCCAAAAAAGCCAGCGCCCCGGAAAGCCCGGAAGAGAAAGCCAACAAAATAGCGGCTAAGAAGGCCATTTCGCCCAACGACAACACGTCCAGCACCGGCAGCCAGCTCTCGTAGAGGGCGCTTCGGTAAGTGCTACCCCCTCAGCTACCCCAAACCCCGGTTGCGTTAGTGCGCGGCCGGGGTTTTCGCTGCGGTGTGCGCTAAAAGTATGAACTTGGAAGCCTGCCTGCCTACCACACTAGCTGGGAAGCCGGCCCACCCTCCGTCCCAAGTAGCTTCGTTGCCTACCCATGTTTAAAAACACCATATCCAACCTTGCGCGCATTCGGCAGGTAGCCGAGGTCCTTATTCGCTATGGTTTCGAGGATGTGGTGACGAGCACTGCCCTGCGTCGGCTGGTGCCCCAGAGCCGGCGACGGGCGCGGGCCGATGGGGAGCCCGCCGTGTTCGAAACCACGCGCTGGCAGCGCATCCGGATGATTATTGAGGAGCTGGGGCCTACCTTCATCAAGCTGGCCCAGGCCCTGAGCAACCGCGCCGACTTACTGCCGCAGCCCCTGATTGACGAGTTTGAGAAGCTGCAGAGCAACGTGCCGCCGTTTCCGGTGGCGCAGGCCCGCCAGATTATTGAGCAGGAGCTGGGCTGCCCCCTGGAAGAGGTGTTTGCAGAGTTTGACGAAGTACCCCTCGGCTCGGCCAGCATTGGGCAGGTGCACGGCGCGCGGTTGCTCTCGGGTGAGAAGGTAGTGGTGAAAGTACAGCGGCCCGATGTGCAGGAGAAAGTGCGCACCGACCTGAGCCTGCTCCACGAGTTGGTACGCCTGACGGCACCCTTCCTGCGCCGGCAGGGCCTGAGCAACCCCCAGGATATTGTGGATGCCTTCGAGCGGAGCATGACCAAGGAGTTGGACTATACCTCGGAGGCCCGCAGCATGGAGCAGTTTCGTAAGCTCTACGAAAGCTACGAGACCTTCTATATCCCGCGGCCTTACCGGGAGCTGAGCACCAACCGGATTCTGGTGATTGAGTTTGTCAGCGGCTGCAAAATCACCGACAAGGTGCAGCTGCTGGAGTGGGGCCTGAGCCCCGAGCAGGTAGCGGAAACCGGCATGGACATCTACCTGACCCAGATTTTCGAGTTCGGGGCCTTCCACGCCGACCCGCACCCCGGCAACGTGCTGGTGCGCCCCGACGGCACGCTGGTGCTCATCGACTTCGGGATGGTAGGCCGGCTGACCAAGCAGCAGAAGTACGCCTTTGCCGGAGTGTTCATTGGCATGGCCCGGCAGGACGCGCGCGGCATGGCCCTGAACTTCCGCCGCCTGGCCCTGACCTCGGAAATACCGGACATGCGCGCCTTCGAGGCCGACCTGGCCCAGCTCATCGAGGATTTCGCTACCCTCGATGTCAAGGAAATGAGCATGTCGGATTTGGCTGATGCGCTGCAGGGCGTTATTTACCGCTATAAGCTGCAGGTGCCCGGTGCCGTATTCCTGATTCTGCGGGCCCTCGTGATTCTGGAAGGCATTGGCAAGGTGCTGCATCCGCGCTTCAATACCTTCGAGTTCGTACGGCCCTACGGGGCGCGCATCATTGCCGAGCAGTATTCGGCCGAGAACATCCAGAACGAAGCCCTTTACACTGGTACCCAGCTGCTGGCCCTGCTCCAGACCCTACCCACCGACGTGCGGCAGATCATGCGCAAAATCTCCCGCGGCGAGCTGCGGGTGCGCGTGGAGCTGAGCGGCTACCAGCTACTCCTGCGCAAGGCCGATCAGCTGGTCAGCCGGAGCATTCTGGCGGCCGTAGCCGTAGCCATGATTGTGTTTGCCGGGCTGAGTTTACTGGGCCATTATCCTGCCTCCATGCCCTACCACCGCGGCCTACCTATGGTAACCTGGTACAGCCTGGGGGTAGCGGCCTTCCTGCTCTTGATTCTGTTTATCCTCGGCACCAAGAACGAACGAGGCCGCGAGTAGGAAGGCCTATTTGCGAAACCAATCTAGGCCAGTTGCTCGTCCACTACATGCATACCCACGTACACAAGTGTTGGTAGGTTGGGCTGCCCCTGTGGGTTCATGCACTAATTATAATCCATTAGCCCTTGACGGACGTTGCGCTCCGTGAAGCTCAGCTGCAGTATGCGGTAACTAGTATGGCCTAGTGTAGCGCACCCACGGAGGTGGCGATTCAGCAGTACGTGCTGGTTATTGGCCGTGAGTTCGTACAGCGTATCGGCACCGGGAGGCAAAAGTAGTAAGCCTGTTTCCTTAGGAAAAGGAGTAGAGGCTGCCCCATCCTGGCGGCAGCTAAAGTGCGCTACGTTGGGGCCTGTTGCCAGTCGTGCTTTCCAGGTTAGCACCACCGTATGGCCTGGTAACCGCGCACCAGCCCGGCCCGGAGCAGCTGCCAAGCTTCGCTTCCGGAAGTGCACAAGGCAATTTGCTGCTCATTCTACTGCTTAATCACCGTGCCTTATAGCATATCGACGGCGAGGATGAGCACCTACCCAGGCAAGCCTTGGCCGCGAGTGGCGAGAAAAAGCCGAAAAAGAAGGTCAATAGAGTATAAAATCGGTTCGTTGGATGAGACTGAAGATAGCCGTGTAATTACACTTATTGAAGGAAAGAAAGGTACAAGGTACCTTCCGACGGAAGCTTACAGAAACAAGCTAGGCTGTTAGTTCCTGAGCTTGCCGCAACGTTTGTTTTTGCTTATAACGGTCAAACTCTATTACTTCTAGGTCCATGACATCACCTAGCTGCCACGCAATGTCCTGTGCGCGTGCGTAGTTAGAATCCCGATAAATAATAAAGCCAGCTGTAGTATTGGGTTGTGAAAGGAGCACAATGTACTCCGCATGAGGGTATGCTTCTTCACCACCATTATCAGTGCCGGATATATGATACTCAGAGTAATAGCGAATTACTACACGCTCCGCCTGTGGTGGAAGCTCTTGCCATTTACCCATCTGTATACCCAGTATATGCAGGCCTGAACGGTAGCGCCGCGTTGAAATACAGACTTCTAGCACGGTTTTGCTCATAGAGATTATCGTCCAACTGGTCAGCAGTAAAACCGCTATAACGTTCAGTTCCAACCAGACAAAGCCAGCTACCAATCCACATGTGTAAAGCCAATAGAACGGATTAGGCTTACTTATAACAGTAGAAAACGAATACACACCACGGTTAGCTAAAACCTAAAAAAATACCGCTCCACCTTGTTATTAGGTGAAGCGGTACAAAGTAACCAAAAGCAAGTGGCTTATTTCAGTTGCATATCATCAATGATGGCCTGGATTTTCTCGCCGGCGAGGCGGTTGGCCAGGTCAAAGTCAACAACGGAGGCCAGGGGCTGGCGGACGCTGAAGTAGAACTTGATTTTGGGCTCGGTGCCGCTGGGGCGGGCCGAGATTTTGCTGCCGTCTTCCAGGATGAACTGGAGCACGTTGGAGCTTTCCAGGCCGGTTTCCGATTCCAGGTTGGTGCGCAGGTCGCGGATGCGGCCGGTTTTGTAGTCACGCAGCTCCACTACGGGCTGGCCGGCAATGGTGCGGGGCGGGTTGGCGCGCAGCCCGGCCATCATTTCCTGAATTTCTTCGGCGCCGCGCTGGCCCTTCTTGGTCAGCGAAATCAGGTGCTCCTTGTAGAAGCCATAGGTGGCGTACATGTGCACCATTTCCTCATACAAGGTGTGGCCGTGGTCCTTGGCAACGGCGGCCATTTCGGCCAGCAGGGCGCAGGCCGAAATAGCGTCCTTGTCGCGCACGAAGGAGCCAATCATGTAGCCGTAGCTTTCCTCGCCGCCCCCGATGTAGTTCTGCTGGCCTTCCAGCTCCCGGATGATGCCGGCAATGTACTTGAAGCCCGTCAGCGTCTGGTAGGCCTTCACGTTGTTGGCGCGGGCAATGTCGCCCAGTACTTCGCTGGTCACGATGGTGTACACGATGAAGTCCTGCTCGGTCATCTTGCCGGCCTGTTTGCGGGCCGAGAGGAGGTAGTGCGTCAGCAGCGCGGCGGTTTGGTTGCCGTTTACCAGCACCCACTCGCCTTTGTTGTCTTTCACGGCAATACCCACGCGGTCCGAGTCGGGGTCGGTGGCCAGCACGAGGTCGGCGTCGAGGGCTTTGGCCTGGTCCAGGGCCATCTGCATGGCTACTTTCTCTTCGGGGTTCGGCGACTGTACCGTGGGGAAGTTACCATCGGGCGTGGCCTGGGCCTCCACTACGTGCACGTTGGTGAAGCCGAGTTGGGCCAGCGCCTTAGGCACCAGCGTAATACCCGTGCCATGCAGGGGCGTGTACACAATCTTCAGATCGTGCTGGCGCTGGATGGCGGCGGGGTTGATGCTCAGTTCCTTCACCTTGGCGAGGTAGGCGGCGTCTAGTTCGGCCCCAATCAGATGAATGCGCGAAGGCTCCGGCTGGAACTTCACCTCACTTACCGACTGGATGGCTTCCACCTCCCGGATGATGTTCTTATCGTGCGGGGCTACTACCTGGGCACCGTCGTTCCAGTACACCTTAAAGCCATTGTACTCCTTGGGGTTGTGCGAGGCCGTAACCACGCAGCCGCTCTGGCAGCCCAGCTGGCGAATGGCAAACGACAACTCAGGGGTAGGGCGCAGGGCTTCGAACAGGTACACCGTAATGCCGTTGGCCGAGAAGATGTCGGCGGCAATGCGGGCAAACTCGGGGCTGTTGTTGCGCGAGTCGTGGGCAACGGCCACCTTAATTTCCTGGCCGGGGAAGTTCTGGAGCAGGTAGTTGCTCAGGCCCTGGGTCGCCATGCCCAGGGTGTAGCGGTTCATGCGGTTGGAGCCGGGGCCCATAATGCCGCGCAGACCGCCGGTACCAAACTCCAGGTTGCGGTAGAAAGCGTCGGAAAGGAAATCCTCCTGATTTTCCGCCAGCATCTGGCGAATGGCCGACTGAGTTTCGGCGTCGTAGCTACCCGTAAGCCAGGTATTGATTTTCTCGTGAATGTCAGGCGTCAGGGCCATACGCGGGAAGGTTTGAACGGTAGGATTCGAATAACGGGAGTAAAGAAAACAGGTTTCCCGTGGTGTTTCACATAGAGGATTAAACTTCCCGCATAAAGCACGCAGGAGCTGCTAGTTGATTCCTGCCTAGAAATAGTTGAACCTGAGCAAGGTGAGACGCGGGTTTGTGGGCAAGCCAAGGGGTAGGGAAACTATCCGGCCACTGTCATAATCAAGCGGCGCCTACCCCTGCCTGAGGCGCCAAGGCCATGTCTTGCCCAGGAAAGCCGAAGGAGTATCTTTGCCGCCGCTGTTCCCGCCCGGGAGCTATTTGTATTGCATGATGCCAGCGAAGCTGATAGGAAACCGCCCGTGTTGTTGTCGCCCCACCGCGACCTGCTGACACCCTGTGCCCGCGGCTACCCGCCGCCCGTTTCCTTCCGCTTTTCTGCGCTGCATGACTTCTTCTACTCTGGCTACCTCGCCCGCGGGCCTGGTGCGCGGCATTCGCCGCTGGGATTTTGTCGCCCTCATCATCAACATCACCATTGGGGCCGGCATTCTGGGACTGCCTTCCAAGCTCTACGCCCTGGTAGGCGCTTATAGCTTGGTAGCTTACGGCGTGAGTGCGGCCATCGTCACGCTTATCATTCTGTGCTTCGCCGAGGTCAGCAGCCGGTTCAATGGCACCGGCGGGCCCTACCTGTATGCCCGCGAGGCCTTCGGGCCGCTGGTGGGGTTTGAAGTCGGGTGGCTGTTGTGGATTTCGCGGCTGGCCAGCTTTGCCTCCATCTGCAACTTGCTGGTGAGCTATGCCGCCTACTTTTGGCCGGCGGTAGGAGCAGGGCTGCCCCGATTTGCCTTGATGGCCGGGCTGATTGTAGGGCTTACCGCCATCAACTGGGTAGGCGTGCGCACGGCTTCGCTCGTGAACAACCTGTTTACCGTGAGCAAGCTGGTGGTGTTGGGTCTGTTTACGGGGGTAGGGCTGTTCTTCGTCGATTGGCAGGCGTTTTCATTTGTCGTGCCGCCTACTTACGTCAGCTTTTCCAGTGCCGCGCTGCTGCTCATCTTCACCTTTTCGGGCTTTGATGTAGCTGCCATTCCGGCCGGCGAGATTCAGCAGCCCCAACGCACGGTGCCGTTTGCCTTGTTTACGGCCATTGCCACGGTAGCGGGATTGTTCGTGCTGGTGCAGGTCGTGTGCATTGGCACGCTGCCAGGCTTAGCTTCTTCGGAGCGTCCTCTGGCCGATGCCAGCCAGCAGTTTCTGGGGCCGGCCGGCGGAGCCTTTATTGCGGTGGCGGCCCTGCTCACGGCCCTGGGCACCCTGAACGCCCTCATGCTGACCGGCCCACGCCTTTTGTTTGCCTTAGCCGAGCAGGGCCAGATTCCGGCCGTGTTTGGCCGCCTGCACCCGCGCTACCACACGCCCTACGTAGCCCTGCTGGTATCGGCGGCCCTGAAGCTGGTGCTGGCCGTGTCGGGCACGTTCATCTATGCCCTGACCCTGAGCACCATTATCCGCCTGGCCTACTTCGCCCTGACCTGCGCTGCCCTACCCGTGTTGCGCCGCCGGAACCCGGAGCAGCCCGCGCCCTTCCAGGTGTGGGGTGGGGTAGTGGTAGCCGTGCTCTGCGTGCTGCTCTGCCTCTGGCTACTCTCCAACAGCGCCGCCACCGAAGCCCGCGACGTAGGCATTGCCGCGGTAGTCGGGCTGGGGTTATACTTTCTGTCCCGGAAAAGCAAAGCGTCAATTGACTGATTGGATTGCTACCCATTGATTTCAACCAAACCCGTTGTTATGCTGAGCGAAGTCGAAGCATCTCTACCTCTGACTACTCAACCAGGGTAGCAACGATACCCGCTCCATCGCCCAGGGTTTAAACCCTGGGCTAGTGAATCACAACGAAGCGGTAGAGATGCTTCGGCTCCGCTCAGCATGACAACGATTTTTACGGTTACTAGCGGCACCGCTTAACGACGGTTTGTCGGTACTCTTCTTTAAAACATCAGCCCTACCTACACATAATGCCTCTTTCCCTACCCATCACCACGGTACCCATCCGGACCCCGGAGCGAGTGGCTGAAATATCTTGGTTTGATGACCTCTGCGGCGGCGACACCCAGTACCTGAGTGTACTCGATGGCGCGTACCGCAGCTCCTGGGCCCACTGCCGCGACATTGTGCTGAAATCGGAGCAGCTGGGCTACTCCAATATTCTGCTGCCTACCTCCTATACGGTGGGGCAGGATGTCATGACGTTTGCCGCGGGCATTGCCCCTCAAACTTCGCGCATTAACCTGCTTACGGCCATCCGGACCGGCGAAATTCACCCGCCCATGCTGGCCCGGGCCCTGGCTTCCCTCGACCACATGCTGGAGGGCCGTCTGACCATCAACATCATCAACTCCGACCTGCCCGGCCTGCGCGAGGACCCGGCCCTGCGCTACCAGCGCTGCGCCGAAACCATCGAAATTCTGCGCCAGGCCTGGACCCAGGAGCGCATTGTGCACAAGGGCGAGCTGTACCAGTTCGATATGCCCTCTGACCCGGCTAAGCCCTACCAGCAAAACGGCGGCCCGCTGCTCTACTTCGGCGGCACCTCAGAGGGAGCCCGGGAGGTATGTGCCCAGTACTGCGACATGTTCCTGATGTGGCCCGAAACCGAGGAAATGCTCTACGAAACCATGCAGGACCTAAGCGCCCGTGCCGCCCGCCACGGCCGCCAGATTGATTTTGGCCTGCGCATTCACGTCATCGTGCGCGAAACCGAGGATGAGGCCCGGGCCTACGCCAAAAAGCTCATGTCGAAGTTTGACCCAGTGAAGGGTGCTGAAATCAAGAGCCGCGCCCAGGACTCGTGGTCGTTGGGGGTGCACCGCCAGAACCAGCTGCGCGAGCACGCCGATATGGAAGGCTTCGTGGAGCCCCTGCTCTGGACCGATATCGGCAAGGCCCGCTCCGGGGCCGGCGGGGCCCTGGTCGGCAACCCCGACCAGATTGTAGAAAAGCTGCAGCGCTACATGGACATGGGCTTCCGGGCCTTCATCTTCTCCGGCTATCCTCTGCTGAATGAAGCCGACTACTTTGCCCGCTACGTGCTGCCGCGCCTGCCCAACGTTTCCATGCCCGATTACCAGGGCCGCCGCCCCGCCACTACCCCCGTCACGCCCCTAACCACCGCGCCGCTGAAGTAGGGGTAGGGCAGCGGGAACGTCATACAGAGGCGGGACAGAAGAATCCCGCGGGCTTTTCCTAGACCGTCATGTCGAGCTTGTCGAGACATCTCGCTCGAATCGTTGATAATCCAACATCAGCACGCGAGATGTCTCGACAAGCTCGACATGACGGTCTGGGTAGAAACAGAAAGCCCCGACGCTGGTAGCAGCGTCGGGGCTTTCTGTTTTTGGCTAAACCAGCGGTTTACAGGTTGCCGCGTAGGGCCTGCTCCCGCTCAATGGCTTCGAAGAGCGCCTTGAAGTTGCCTTTGCCGAAGCTCTTGGCGCCTTTGCGCTGAATGATTTCATAGAACACAGTGGGGCGGTCTTCTACGGGCTTGGTGAAGATCTGTAGCAGGTAGCCTTCCTCGTCGCGGTCCACGAGCAGGTTCAGCTCCTTGATGCTTTCCAGGTCCTCATCGATGTGGCCCACGCGGTCTAGAAGGTCCTCGTAGTAGGTGTTGGGTACGGTCAGGAACTCCACGCCGCGACGGCGTAGCTCGGTCACCGTCGTGCGGATGTCGTGGGTGATGAGGGCCATGTGCTGCACGCCGGGCGAGTGGTAGAAGTCGAGGTACTCCTCAATCTGCGACTTTTTCTTGCCCTCGGCTGGCTCGTTGATGGGGAACTTCACGAAGCCGTTGCCATTGGATACCACCTTGCTCATCAGGGCCGAATACTCCGTGCTGATGTCGTCGTCATCGAAGGTGATGAGCAGCTTAAAGCCCATCACGTCCTCGTAGAACTTTACCCACTGGTTCATTTCGCCCCAGCCCACGTTGCCCACGCAGTGGTCCACGTACTGTAGGCCCACGGGTGCGCCCTGCGGAATGTTGCTGGTTTTGGCCACGAAGCCGGGTAGGAAGGGGCCAGTGTACTGGCTGCGCTCCACGAAGGTGTGGATGGTTTCGCCGTAGGTGTAAATACCAGCCATGGTTACCGAGCCGTTTTCGTCCTCGATGGTATAGGGCTCGAAGGCGGGCTTGGCACCGCGCTTGGTGGTTTCCTCGAAGGACTTACGGGCGTCGTCTACCCACAGAGCCATTACCTTCACCCCGTCGCCGTGCTGGGCTACGTGGCGCGTGATGTCGGAGTCGGGCAGCAGGGAAGTGGTCAGCACGAAGCGGATTTTGTTTTGCTGCAGCACGTAGCTGGCCAGGTCGCGCACGCCGGTCTCGGGGCCGGCGTAGGCCACCAGCTCAAAGCCAAACGCGGCCTGGTAGTAGTAGGCCGACTGCTTGGCGTTGCCCACGTAAAATTCGATGTAGTCGGTGCCGTTGAGGGGCAGGAAGTCCTGGGCGGGTTGGGCCTGTACGGCCGGTGAGGTCATGGTTTCCATGGGCGGAGGGGGTAGGGTGGGGTAAGTGGATTGCCTGGGTAAAAATACAGGTTTAGGTTAAATCATTTCCTGCCTACTTAGCGCTACGCTCCGGGCCTGGCGCTACCCCGGTGCAGGACCGGAAGCCCGCATCCGAAAGTGCACGCCGCCTTTCCAAAACCGCAGCTGAACCAGGTGCCTTAGACACAGATGGACCATTCTTCGTAGAATTGGATGAAAAGGCGGGAAAGGCATACGAAACTGCTAAATCCTCTTCACCTTTGTAGCCATAACCCATTGCTTTACGCTTATGAATTCGGAAGAGCTAAACCGCGCCCTCGTGGCCCTCATCGAGAAGAAAGCCGAGTTGCAGACCCTCACCTATGATGATGCCCGCTACGATGACGTAGAGGAAGAGCTGCACGACCTGGAAGACGATTTCAACGAGGAATATGGCTCCTTCCTGGAGGCGGCCCTGGAGAAAGTGCACGATGAGCTAGGCTCCGACACCGACGTGCTCCTGCCTACCGCCTACCTCCCGCTCAACACCAGCGGCAAACCCTCGCCGAAAGAAGGCGTCTGGATTGACTCCGAGAAATACTCCGGCAAAGAAGCCCGCCTGACGCTGGTGCCCAACCCCACGCGCCTGGTGCTCACGGTGGGCAAAGCCGTGCAGCAGGAGGTTTGGAAAGCTTAACTGCCGACGTATCTCCCTATAAGCAGGCCGTTTGGTATCACCTGTGCGTGATGCCAAACGGCCTGCTTTTTTCTGGCCGATGACCACTATGCTCTACCGCATTGCCGAGCCTGCCGACTGGCAGCAAGCCCAACAAACCGGCGTTTTCGCCAGCCCCGACCTGGTAGTGGAGGGCTTCATCCATAGCTCAGAGCAACACCAACTGCTGGAAACGGCCCGGCGGTACTACCCTGGGCGGACGGGTTTGTGGCTGCTGGAGTGGGATGAAGAAGCCCTGACCACTGCCGGAGTGCGCGTGGAGCGGGCGTGGGTTCCGGGCCGGCAACAGCTTTTTGCCCACGTTTTTGGCCCGGTGCCACTGCGGGCTATTCGGCGGGTCTGGCCGTTTGGAGCCGACTCCGCGGGTGAGTTTCGCCTGCCGCCGGACTTGCTGGGGTAAGAATTGGAATTATTGTTGCTTGCTAAAATTACTATATAGTTTCAGTCTAATCATTGGCAGGTTAGCTGGCTTACTGGTGTCTTGGCCCTTGCTCTTATCTACTTGAATAGCTATGCTATCTACCCTTACCCGCCTTGTGCTACCTGCCTTGCTGGGCGCTAGCCTGACTGCCTGCACGGCCAGTTCCTTTCTGAGTCTGACCCCCGCCCGGCCCGATGGCCCGTGGGTAAACGGCCACCCTACCAGCCTGACTCATCACCCCGACAGTGTGCAGGTACGCGTGGGCTTTATTCGGTATGAACCAGCGGAGCTGGTGTTCGAGACGGAAATCAGCAACTACTCCGACCGGCCGATACAGGTAGCCCCCGAAACATTTTACTACCTGCTGCTGCCCACTGATACGGTGGCCGAGAAGCAACTAGCAAAAGGCATCTTCGAGAGTCGTGTGCCCTCCCTCGACCCGGAAGTGCAGCTGCGGCAGCTGGCTGCCAAGCTCGACAAGCAGGCCGCCAAAGCTACCAACGTGAGCTGGTTTGAAATCCTGACCAGTGCCTCGCACATAGCCGAAGACGTAGCCAGCATCAAAAAGAAGGAAACCGCCGAGCAAATTGCTGAGCGCGACTACCGCCACCAGAGCGACAATGCGTACTTCGAGGAGCAGCGCGAGCAACACGCCCAGCAAGCCGATCATCTCTACAGTCAGCAGGTGAATATGGAAGCCGTGGTATTGCGCAAAACCACCCTGGAGCCCGGTCAGCGGGTAGTAGGGCAGGTATATTTCCCGCGTAAAGACTATGCCCAGCGGCTGCGGATGGTCGTGTTTTTCGATGAGCGCCCGGTGCAGTTTGATTTCACCCAGGCTACTGTCAAGCGCTAGTTACCTGGGTCGTGCCCAAGCCTTTCTCGTAGCCGGCAAGCACTAATCCCAAGCCAGGCGGTGGAAAGCAGCTTCTTCAAGCTGAAGCGCAATTTAGGCCCGACAACGTAGTTTCCCGCTGCCAGGGCAAGGTAGGCCAGAAACAAGGCACCGCGGGATAGTACGCAGGAAAAAGCAATCACCTAGCTGATGAGCTTATAATAACAGGATAGTAGTGGTTTGCGTACTAGCGATGAGCAGTACTACTGCTAGTCCTATTGCTGTTTTATCAACGTGCAATTTCATTACCGCCTTACTGAAGCCAAAACTTGGCTGACTGCACAGCACGCCGGATTCTTCGCCAGTCCTGACTTGTTAGTAACCGGGTTTATCCATGCGTCGCCCTGGCGCCAAGTACTGACGACAGCTAACCTGTATTTTCCCGACGAGCCTGAGCTACTGGCACTGGAAATTGACCCGGCGCTCCTCCGTGAGGCCGGAGTAGAGATGGCGCTGGTTTGGCGAGAGGAGCGGCAGGAAACCTTTGCGCACATCTTCGGGGCTATTCCGATAAGCGCTATAAGGCGGGTGCTGGAGCTGCGTCGTGATGCTATCGGGGAGTTTTATCTTCAGACGGAGCCTTCCGGGTAGCCAGCAGCAGTATGGCTTCTAGATAAACACGAAACTGCTCCGGGAGCCGGCTAACAGACCTCTTTTGCCGAGAGTTACACTTGCTTTAACGGCTCCTTAGCGTGAATTAACCGCTGGTGTAGCAAAGTCGTCAGTGCCGGGCATCAGGCTATATATCACGAAACAGCCCCTTTCGGCTGGAGCAAAAAGGGGCTGTTTTCTGTATACAAGCGCTTATTTCATAGCCACGGGTAGCTCCAAGTTTTCCCAGCGCAGCACCAGGCCCTGAGGCGTTACGTCGTACACCAGCTTTTCCTGCAGGTTGGCGGCTTTGCGGGGGGTAGCGGTTACGCGCAGGGCATCCTGCTGCTGGTCGTACTTATAGGCGCCCCACTGCTGGGCGGTTTTGTTGAAGATGACCGTCCACTGCTTTTCCGTCGGGATGGTGAACAGGCTGTAGGTGCCAGCGGGTAGGGTCTTGCCTTCCACGGTTAGAGGCTGGTCGGTGGTAAAGGTAGTGGCCTCGTTGGCTCCTGCGCGCCACACTTGCCCGTAGGGTACCAGCGGCGAGCCCCAAATGGTGCGGCCCTTCACGGAGGGGCTGCTGTAGGCTACGGTTACGGTGGCCTTGCCAATTTTGCCGGTAGCCGTAGCGGGCGGGCTGGGGCGCTTGGATGGGTCGTCTTGGGTCAGTAAGCTCTTTTGGGCCGGGCTCTGGGGTTTCGGAGGGGTAGCCGGGTTGCCCTGGGTAAAGCCGGCGTGCGCCCCTAGCAAACTCACGAAAGCCAGCAAAGAGAACGTGCGAATTGATTTCATGGGTAGGAAATAGTAGAGGTGGAAGAAACAGACAGCCGCTAAACCTGCTCGGCTGCATTAAGTTAGAGGACAAGCAGGATACTACCCGGCCGTAACGCCCGAATGCCCGACAAAAGCATAGCTTCTGCCGGGCATTCGGTATGGAGTAATCAGGTTTACGTGGCGCTACACAAACTCAGCCAGTTCCAGCCACCGTTCCCCTTTGGTATCCAGGTCCTGGTCGGTGCGCTTGAGCTGGGCGGCCCAGTCGGCTAGCTCCTGGTGGGAGCCGGTGCCGGAGTTGAGCTTCTCGATAAGCTGCTGCTTGAGGGTTTCCAGCTGCTCTAGCTCCTTTTCCAGGGTTTCGTATTCTTTCTTTTCCGCGAAGGTAGCCTTGCGCTTGGCCGGGTTGGGCGCCGCTGCGGGGGTAGGCGGTGCGGCCACCGGCGCCGCCGATACCGTGCCTTTGGGCGGACGGGCAGCTGTTTCGGCGTCCTGCTCCTTCTGCCACTCGCGGTAGTCGGTGTAGTTGCCGGGGAACTGCCGGATTTTACCACCCGGTTCCAGCGCAAACACCTGCTCCACCAGCGCATCCATAAAGTACCGGTCGTGCGACACGATAATCAGGCAGCCCTGGAAATTGAGCAGGAAGTCTTCCAGAATGTTGAGCGTGATGATGTCGAGGTCGTTGGTCGGTTCGTCAAGAATCAGGAAGTTCGGATTCTTGATAAGCACGCGCAGCAGCTGCAGGCGGCGCTTCTCGCCCCCGCTGAGCTTGCTGACCAGCGTGTACTGCTGAGCCGGCGGAAACTGGAAGTGCTGCAGAAACTGCGAGGCCGTCACTTGGCTGCCATCGGCCATTTCTACTACCTCCGCTACCTCCTTCACAATGTCAATCACGCGCTGCGAAGGATCGAAGTCCAGCTCCGTTTGGGTGTAGTAACCGAACACGGTGGTCTGGCCGGCATCTACTACCCCCGAGTCGGGCGCGAGCTTACCCGTGAGCATGTTCAGCAGCGTGGATTTGCCGGCACCGTTGGGGCCTACCAGCCCGATGCGGTCCTTTTTCTTGAACACGTAGCTGAAATCATCCAGCACCACCTTGCCGCCAAACTGCTTGTGCAGGTGCTCTACCTCGATGATTTTGCCACCCTGGCGCGTGGTTTTCACCGACAGCTCCATTTCCGGGCCTTTTACGCGGCCCTTGGCTTTCTCCTGGGTTTCGTAGAAAGCGTCGATGCGGGCTTTTTGCTTGGTGCCGCGGGCCTGGGGCTGACGGCGCATCCACTCCAGCTCTTTGCGCAGCAGGTTGCGGGCCTTTTCCACCTCGGCGGTTTCCATTTGCTCCCGCTCCGATTTCTTTTCCACGAAGTAGGAGTAGTTGCCCTGGTAGCGGTGCACGCGGCCCTGGTCCAGCTCCACAATTTCGTTGGCTACCTTGTCCAGGAAATACCGGTCGTGGGTTACCATCAGCAGGGTGAGGGTAGGGGAGGCCAGCCGGTTTTCCAGCCACTCAATGGTAGCCAGGTCCAGGTGGTTGGTAGGCTCGTCGAGGATGAGCACATCAGGCTCCTCAATGAGCACGCGGGCCAGAGCCACGCGCTTGCGCTGCCCGCCCGAAAGCTTGCTTACGGGCCGCTCCAGTAAGTCGCCCAGAATGCCCAGGCGCCCCAGAATTTGTTTTACCTGTGCGTCGTAGTCCCAGGCATTATACGTGTCCATCAGCTCCATTACCCGCTGCAAGTCGGCGGGGGAGTGGTTGGGGTCATTGACGACGTGCTCGTAGTCGCGGATGGCGGCCAGGGTATCGTTTTGGCTGGCGAAGATGGTTTGCTCCACGTTCAGCGACTCATCGAACACCGGCTGCTGCCCCAGGAAGGACACCCGGATGTCTTTGCGCACGCTCACCTCGCCCGTGTCCGGCGGTTCCAACCCGGCCAGAATGCGCAGCAAGGTGGTTTTGCCCGAGCCGTTGATGCCCACCAGCGCTACGCGCTGCCCCTGTTGCAGCCCGAAGTTTAACTCCCGGAACAGCCACCGGTCGGCGTAATTTTTCGAAAGATTCTCAGCAGAAAGCAGATTCATACCACAAAGGTACGAGTTGGTGGTTCAGTGATTTGGTGAAATACTTGGTTTGACGTTCAGGTTGCGCCGTGGGTGGCAACCGAAGGAGCGTGTCTGTAGTAGTAACGCGAGTTAAGGCAGCAGACCTCTTTTTTACCTAGTAGCACCCTTTGCTCCACTCAGAACGGCGTATCGTCTATTCACTGAATCCCCTTTTCATATACCCGGCACCGGAAGCGGCACTGCCGGAGCCGGGTACGCATAGGCGGCGTGAAGCCTTCGAAACCGTAGGCAGGTAGGGTGAGGAAATGCGGCCCGTCGAAGGTGAGGCGGTAGCCCGCAGGCGGACTGATAGGGTGGCAGCCGGCGCGCAGCAGAGGGTAGAGAAAAGTGCAGTTGAGCAGCACCAGTGCATCAGAGGGCGCGGTTGTAGAAGTGGCCGGCTGCCGCGGGGGCACCCGGTAGTTGAGCGTAGCGTTGAGTCCTCCCTCGTTCAGGTACCGTAGCGGGGCGGTACTGGTGGCGGGATGCGCGGCCAGCACGTCGCGCGGGTAAGCCAGGGCCAGGTAAGCTGGGGCGAAGCGGAGCAGCCCTATCAGTGCCACGCTACCTACTACCGCCGTGGCCGTAAGGTAGAGCCACCGGGGGCGCAGCAGGTGCAAGGCTGTGCCGGTGTACAAGGCCAGAAAGGGCAGAAAGAAATGCACCAGGCGGCCGTAAAAAACCAGATGGTGCGCAAAGTACCCCAGGCTGGCGTGCAGCAGCCAGGCCGCTACCGGAATCAGCGCGACAACCCGCGCAACTGGTGCCGCGTGGCGGGTTAGCAGGGCTACCACGCCGGGCAGTAACCCGAGCAGCAGCAGAATGCCACTAGCACCCTCTACTTCCCAGAGGTAGCGCGGGACAAATGAAAAGCTCTCGGCAAATTCGCCCTGGGTAACGGTTGCCGACAGGTGCTGCAAGGTCCGCAGGTAGGAAATATGCCCATAGCGGGTCAGCAATTCCAGCGGAAGGATAACCCCTACGGCCCCCGCGCCCAAGCCCACCGCGGCGTTACGCCACTGGCCCCGAGAAGTTGTAAGGGCTAGTAACGTTGCCGGCAGCAAGGGAGCCATATAGTAGCCAGGGTAAATACCAAAGGCCAGCAGCCCCAGTGCCCCCGCCCACAAACCATTGTGCCCGGGGCCCCGCTGCAGGGCCCCGGGCCCGGAAAGCAGCACCAGCGCCAACAGCGTTACCCCCAGGGCCGTATCATAGGGGAGCAAGTGGCGTACATACAGGTTCGTGCTGCCAAGCGCGGAGTATACTAGCAGCACCGTAGCCGCCCCGGAGGTGGGCAGCCAGCGCCGGGCCAGCCGCCATAGCAACACCATATTCAGGAGCAGCACCAGCCAGTTCATCAGCTGGGGCAGGAGCAAAGAATCCGGGGAGGTGACCGGCAGCTGCCCGGTGCGTTCCAGGGCTACCTGCGCGGCGGCCACGGGCAGGCGCAGCAGCGCATCGGCGGGGCGGCCCTGGGTGTTCGCTAGGTGAAGGCTGGCCTGCTCCGGATTGCCCGCCAGCAGGGCCCGCACAGCCTCAATAGATTTCAGGTGCCTTTCCTCATCGGGAAAAGACAGAGCGCCGCCGGCTTGTAGAGCCCACAGGCGAAATGCTAAGATTAAAGCCAGGGGCAGCCCCGGCCAAAGCAGCCAACTCCTAACAGGGCAGGTAGGAGCAAAGAATTTGGGCATAGAAGCTAAGTCGGACAAGCAGCCTGGCTACAGTAGAAGCCGGGACCAAAGCGGCCCAGCTAGGCGCTGGGCTGAGGGAGCAAGTGTGGTTTCTACGTCCGCCACGTGCAGGCCGCGGCCACACTCGCCGTTTATATCACCCGGACCCGGTCGCGGTGGGTGTCATCGCGCAGGATTTCCAGCCCACGGTAGGCCAGAGGTCGGCCGGTGTTGTGAGTAAGCGAACCGCCGTCGGTGTGCAGGTGCGCTACGTCGAGAACCAGTTGGGTGTATTTCCGCTCTCCCAGTTCAATGGCAACCGGGTGGCCGTGGCTGGAGTCGAAGGTGGCCAGGGCTTGGTCAATTTCTTCCAGAATTCTGCTCATAGCTTAGGGTAGGACAAGTGAAGGCAGGAAATATAGGAAGTTGTTAGCACTGTAATAGTGCCATCCAGGCGTTATAATGTAATATTATAAGCCGCGGCCCGAGTTTTTCGGGAGCCCGCCCCCGTGCACGAGCCCCCGAACCCTCGTACCTTCGCCGGGCTATGGCATCAACTTCCCCTGACCTCACCGCGCGCCCCATCGGGGTTTTCGACAGCGGCATCGGCGGCCTCACCGTGGCCCGGGCCGTTAACCGGGTGCTACCCCATGAGCGCCTGATTTACTTCGGCGACACGGCCCACCTGCCCTACGGCGACAAAAGCACCGCTGCCATCCAGGCGTATTCGGTTAAAATCTGCGACCTGTTGCTCAAGCAGCAGTGCAAAGTCATTCTAATTGCCTGCAACTCGGCCTCGGCAGCGGCTTACGAGCTGGTGCGCGAGTACGTGGGCTCCAAGGCCCGGGTGCTCAACGTCATCGACCCCATTGTGGCGCACGTGGGGCAGCAGTACGCCGGGCGGACGGTGGGCCTCATCGGTACTAAGCAAACCGTGAATAGCAACGTCTACCGGAAGAAGATAGACGACCTGGATGCCGGGGTGCAACTGCAGAGCCTGGCTACCCCGCTGCTGGCTCCCATGATTGAGGAAGGCTTTTTCGAGAACAACATCAGCGACAATATTATCCAAGCCTACCTGACCAACCCGGTGCTGGAGGGCATTGACGCGCTGGTGCTGGGCTGCACGCATTATCCGCTCATCAAGCGGCAAATTGCCGAGTTCTACCAGGGCCAGACGGAAGTGCTGGACGCCTCCGACGTGGTGGCGCTGCACGTGCAGCGCTACCTGGCCGAGCATAACCTGGCTGCGGCGCCCGGCGGGACGACGCCCGTTCATCATTTTTACGTGTCCGATTTTACCCGTTCTTTCGAGGACAGTACCCGTATCTTTTTCGGGCAGGAAGTACACCTGGAACACTACCCCCTGTGGGAGTAAGTACCCGTATAGCCGGGCGTTTTAATTCCCGTTTCCTGCTCACACGCATTATATTCCCAGCTTCTCAGCCATGAACAAACCCTACTACTCCCTCGGCGACTGGCGGCGCAACGTGCTGCTGGTGGCTGCCGCTACCAGCCTGGGCCTATTGCTGCCCGCCTGTTCCGGCAACTCCTCGGACCAGGCCGAAACCACCCAGGGCGACTGGGGAAACGCGGCCGATTCGTACTCGGAAGGCGTTATCACGGAAATGACCGAAGTAAAGCCCGGCGAGTGGAAAATCACCGCTGAGCGGCCGGCCGGTAAAGAGGAGGTGGCCGCCGTGCTCCATCATTTTGATGGCAAGGTGGACACCCTGCAGGGCCAGGCCCTGCAGCGCCAGATGCAGGAATACACGCGCGTAAATCCCGAAAACCGCGTGGGTGGCACTAGCATGATGGATATACTGATGTGGGGTGGCATCGGCTACATGGCCGGCCGCTTCCTGACGCCCAATGTAGGAGCCTATGCCAACCCCGGCCTGGTGCAGCAAAACAACGGCTGGCGCGCCCGGGTAGCGGATGAGCGGGACCGGGGCCGCAGCTTTTTCGGGCGGGGCTTTTCCGGCAGCCGCACCGCCAGTGGCTCCTCGGGCATCCGGCCCAGCACCACCGTTACGCGCAGTACCGGCTATGGGCGCAGCGGCATCCGGAGCAGTGCCCCCAGTTCCAGCCGCAGCTCAGGCTTCGGGAGCCGGGGCGGTTTCCGCGGGTTTGGAGGGTAGGCAGGCCCAGCCTTGCGGTCTGCCCCTGCTACCTGTAACGCTCGGCAGTATACAAGCTAGTGCCAGCCTTTGATCGACGAAAAGAAATGAAACAGCAAATTCAGTTGCTGCCCCTTACCGGAAATGTAGAGCCCGCCGTGCGGGCCCTGGGCTGGGAGTGGGCTGTGGAAGAAGCCTGCCAGAACTACGTAGCCCGCGAGGCCGTGCAGCTGCCCGAAGCCGCCGCCGACGAACTGCTGCAGGCCGCCGATACGCTCTACAACCTGCTGGTGCAAAGCATTCCGGACCCCATTCCGGACACGCTGCTGCGCGAGCTGGCCATTCCGGAGCTGTTGTGGGAAGCCGTGCGCCACTCCTGGAACGATGAGCGCCACTGGCACTTGTATGGCCGCTTCGATCTGGTGCAAACGCCCGACGGCCCCAAGCTGCTGGAGTTCAACGCCGACACAGCCACCAGCCTGCCCGAAACGGCGGTGGTGCAATGGGCCAGCCTCGTAGCAGCAGGCCTAAGCGAAGAGGAACGCCAAGCCAACGGTCTGTTCGAAGGGGTGCAGGCTCAGCTTGCCCAGTGGCTGGAACTCAACTCTGATCTGGAGCCTGGCCTTTTACTCCTACACCTGCCCGACAGCGCCGAGGATGCTACCAACTGCGCGGTGGTAGCCGAGGCCGCGCTGGAAGCTGGCTTCACGCACGTGCACATCTGCCCGGTTGATGCCATGCAGGTAGCGGTGCAGGGTGAAGACCGGGGGGCCTGGGCCCAGACTGGTCCGGCGGAGTGGCAGCGCTTCAATTTCGTGTTTAAGCTGGTGCCCTGGGAATTGCTGGCCGAAGAAGAGCCCGACCTCACCCGCGACCTGACCAGCTTGCTCCGTAGCCGCGACGTCGTTATTGCCAACCCCGCGTACACGCTTCTTTTTCAGAGTAAAGCCGTGCTGGCCTGGCTCTGGCAATGCTTCCCCTACCACCCCTTGCTGCTGGAAACGTCCCGAACTGAATTGCTGGGCCGCCAAGTGCGCAAGCCGGTACTGGGCCGCGAAGGGCAGGATGTAACCGAACTGGGCGGCGCCCCTGGCACAGTGGCCCCCGCACCCGGCGACTATGCTGACCAGCCCGTCATCTACCAACGCTTCGCGGAGCTGCCCACCGATGCCGCTGGGCGGCTGTACCAGGCGGGCGTCTTCTGGGCCGGCAGTGGGTGCGCCCTGGGGTTCCGCCGGGAAGCCGGCTTCATTACCAACCTTTCCGAATTTGTTCCGCATGTGGTAGTATAATGCGGGCCTGCGCCTGATGCCCTAACGCCCTGCTAGCGCCTAGCAGGGCGTTTCTGTTGGCAAGGAGAGGCAGATGAGACAGATAAGTTATGTTTGAAATATAGTATGTTATATATACGGCTTGATTACTTGCATTATTTTTCTAAATAATTATATTTATGCCGTTAAACTGGTAGCAGACCTTTGGGTGGCTACTTGGCCTCCCATTCCTCTTCTTTTCGTTCGCAACGTGGCCTCTTGGTTGTGTAGCGTCCCTCGTGTTTACCGCATATTCCTATGGCAACCGCTCCCAAATCTGGCCAGGCCAGCGCGCCACCCAAGCTCATCTTTTGGTGGCGTCCGTGGTTGATGGGGTTAAGCTGCTGGCTCTTGCTGTGCCTGGTGGTCCCGGCCGCGCAGGCCCAGACTTCTCCCAAGCCCGCCGGCAAGCCCAAAGCCCCCAAAGAATCGGAAGCCGCTCCGCTTTCCGCCAAGAAGCTGGAAGAGGCCCTGCAACTGCTGCTGAAAGCTACCACCGACTCCGCCCAGAATCAGCAGCGCCGACAGTTCCGGCCTACTGAAATTGAAGGGCTGGTAATGGACCAGACTATTACCAAAGTCGGTCATGACTTTTACGACGAGTTCTTCACCAAGTGGGAAGCGCCCCCCGACATTGGCGACTTTACCATTGTCATTCGGGAAAAGCCGGCCCGGGGCACCAGCACGCTCATTTCTGTAGAAGTCAACGAGAGCGAATTGCTGGAGCTGCCCCTGCAGCCCAAAGCCGAGGCCATCGAAGAAATGGCCGCCTACGCTCTGGAAGTAGCTGGGGGCTTTCTACTGCAAGCCCGCAACGAAAGCAAACAGCTGGAGCGCGGGGGCCGCGTGCCCTTGGAAGTGTTCTAATCTGCTACCTCACCCTTTAATCTTTTTTGTATGACCAAGTATATACTGCGCGTTGTGTTGCTGGTAATTCTGGGCCTGGGCTCACACGCCGCCTTGGCGCAAGACTTCGTGTACGAACCCAAGAATCCTTCGTTTGGGGGAGGCAACACCTTCAACTACGCGTGGCTGCTCAGCTCCGCTCAGGCGCAGAACACCATCGACGACCCCGCCGCGGCTACGGCCACCAATCCGTTTCAGCAGGACCCACTTAGGCAATTCGAGCAAAACCTGAACCAGCAGATTTTGGGGCAGTTGGCCCAGCGCCTGGTCGGCAACCAGTTTGGCAGTAGTAGTAACGGGCAAGGGGGGCTACAGGCGGGCAATTACACGGTAGGCTCCTACCAAATCAACGTGGTGCCTTCCAACGGAGGATTCTCCATCCAGATTACCGACACCAGCACCGGTAACCAAACCACAGTAACCGTTCCCTATTTTTAATTCCGTTGCCGGAAGGCTACCCCATGCTGTTTGTACTATACCGCCGTGTGTTGGTTGTGTTGTTGCTAGCCGGAGCCGTTACAGGCTGCGCTCCGTATTTTCACCAGCCTTTTACCGTGGAAAAAGCCCGGTTGGGAGCCGATGTGCAGGGCAACGTGCTCCTGCGGCGCTTGCCCGAGCCTAAAGAACGAATTGTGGCAGCCGTGTACAAATTCCGGGACCAGACCGGCCAGTACAAGCCCAGCCAGAACGGCGCTAGCTTCTCTACCGCCATTACCCAGGGTGGCACCAGCATTCTGCTGCGGGCCCTGGAAGAGTCGCACTGGTTTAATCCCATTGAGCGGGAAAACCTGGGCAACCTGCTCAATGAGCGAAAAATTATTCGCTCCAGCCGGGCCGAATACCAGGAAATGACCGGGCAACGCCAGCCCGCACTGCCCTCGTTGCTGTTTGCCGGCATTATTCTCGAAGGAGGGATTATCTCCTATGATGCCAACATCATCACGGGGGGAGCCGGGCTGCGCTATTTCGGAGCGGGGGCCTCGGGCCAGTACCGCCAAGATCGGGTAACGGTGTATCTGCGGGCCATCAGCACTAGCACCGGCGAAATCCTCAAAACGGTTTACACGTCCAAAACTATTCTTTCCCAGCAGGTAGACGCCAGCCTGTTCCGCTTCGTGAACTTTAAGCGGCTGCTAGAAACTGAAACGGGCTTTACCTACAACGAGCCCACGGAAATGGCCGTGAAGGAAGCCATTGAAAAATCGGTGGAGGCCCTTGTGTACGAAGGAATTCAGGAGCAGCTCTGGGCCCCGCGCAATGACGCCGACCGCAACGGCGCGGCCGTGGCCGGCTACCTACAGGAAAAACGCGAAAACCTCGATATCGACGTGCTGGGCCGGGTACAGCGCGACCGACGCGGCCGCCTCAGTATCGGCCTGAGCGGCGCTACCGTGCGCTACAACGGCGACTACAGCCGGCCGCAGGTGCGTGGTGGTGGCGAACTAACCGTGCGCTATCAGGCCCGAAACCCCAAATTTGCGGGAGGTATCGGCCTGGGTCGGTTTGAGCTGGGTGCCGGTGATTTCTACCGGGAAACCTTCAACTACCTGGAACTGAGCGGGCAGTACCGGCTCTTTCCCCGCGACCGTTTTACGCCCTACCTGGCGCTGGGCGGTGGTGTAGCCTCCCGTTCCTCGCAGGCAGCAGTTGGTTCGCTACTGGGGCACATCATGGGGGGGGTAGGAGTGGAGGTGCTCCCTACCGATCGGCTCGGTCTCAGTCTGAGCGCCGACCATCATTACTACCTCACCGACCGGCTAGATCAATTGACGCTGGGTAAGTACAATGACTCTTATTGGGCTGTCAGGGCGGGCATTACCTTCTACTTCGGCCGTCCTTCCTTTAAATCAAGTCCTGCTGCTAAGCCGGCCCAAAGGGTGCCATAAGCTAGTATGTGAGTTGGACTATATTAGACGATTTGTGATATAATTATTGTAATAATATTTTTAACAATTTTTATTATCCTTCTCTTGACTTTTAACTTTTATAATATAGATTTGTCCTATTCCTCCGGAGGGAATAAAAAATCATTCTTTAGTTCAATAATTTCGCCCTCTCATTCTCCAAACTTTCCCCACCATGAAAAAGATTTCGTTCCTCGCCGCATCTCTTCTGGTAGCCGGAGGTGCTTTCGCTCAAGGCAACACTCAATCTTCTACATCAACTGGCAATGCAAACAGTGTTACAGTAACCCAGAGCGGTAGCTCCAGTTCGGCCGTTGGCACGCAGCTAGGCAATGGCAACGCCCTGACCCAGTCGCAGTCCTCCGGCTCGGGCAACGCGGCAACTTCCAACCAGCGCGGGGATAGCCAAACCTCCCTCCAGACCCAGGTTGGTTCTTCTAATACGGCCTTCATTCAGCAGGGCGACGGGGCTCCGTTGGATAACGGCAACGCGGCTACCCAGTCGCAGTCGGGGAATAGCAACAATGCTCGGGCCCGGCAGCTAAGCGGCCTGAACATATCTACGCAAACGCAGACGGGTAACAACAACACCGCCGACGTGCTGCAAACTTCCAGCGAAGGCAACACGGCTACCCAGACGCAAATTGGTACCAGCCAGACAGGAACCATTGCCCAGTACGGCTCGGGCAACACGGCCACGCAGTACCAGCGCGGCTTGCAGGATAGAGCTACCATTGAGCAAGTAGGCTTGGGTAACTCGGCTTCCCAGTCGCAAGGTACCAACCCGTCGTCTAGCTGGTATTCCAGCGCTTCGATCCAGCAGATTGGCAATAGCAATATTGCCACGCAAACCCAGCAGTACGACTACCAGAACGCAGTAATCGAGCAGTCGGGTAACGGTAGCACGGCCATTCAGAACCAGAGTGCTGGCGCTGATCTGGTGCAGCCTGGTAACAGCGCTTACATCGACCAGGATGATGCTGGTGGGCACTACGCCCGTCAAACTCAGATGGGCATCGGCAACCAGGCTTCTACCTACCAGGGCCTGAGCGGCAACAGCAGCGACGTGATGCAAACCGGCAACGGGAACGTAAGCGTGGTAAAGCAGAACCACCCCTAGTAGCGAACGAGCCAGGCAGGCATTTTCTGCTGAAGTTGGGGGAGATGCTTTGCCGCGAAGCGGCCTCTTGCAGCGTAACGCTTCTGCATCGTCATCATAGGTCAGTTGCAAGACGCCCTGCTTTCGGTAGCAGTGCTGCCTCTCATAGCACCCCGCCACCACTACGGTGGTGGGGTGCTTTTGGCTTTTTAAAAGAAAATCTGTCTTTGTATTTTTTTATTAAAAAATAAAGCTATTTTTATAGCAATCAGTAGTCCGACATACGCAGAGTATTCTGCGAAAGCATCCTATTTATATTCTTCTCCACCTAGTCTCATCATTTCGCCTATGAGAACTTTTGCACAATGCGTAGCCGCTGCTCTACTGCTGAGCACAGGGGCGGCGCGGGGCCAGGGCAGCCGGGAACCGGATGGCATCAGTACTGGTCAGCAGCTCATTCAAACCTTCGGCACTAGCCAGGTGAGTGGTAGCGAAGCCACCGCTACGCCCGCCGGGCTTAACCAAGCCCTTCTGCATCAGCAGGGCAATGCCAACGTTGGTACTATTACGCAAACCATGCTGAGCGCTGGCCAGGGCAACGTGGCTGCCGTGCTGCAGAATGGCAACAGCAATGCCGCCGCCGCCTTGCAGAATGGTGTGAACAACCGTACTACCATCATGCAGATTGGCAATAACAACGTAGCCGTGAGCGACATTACCGGCTACAATACGGAGTCCGCCATTCTGCAAAACGGTAACCGCAACCAGATAGATCAGCAACTCATCCGGGACAACCAACGGTACTCGGTGGAGCAGTTAGGCAACAACAACAATCTGGTACAGCGCGAAACCAGTGGTGCTGCGCCTGGCTACAACGTAACGATGCGTGGCAATGGCATCCAGATTATGATTGAGCAGGGTCGGGTATCGCGCCTGCCCTGACAAGACCAGTCGGGGGCCCGGGTAGCCGCCGGCCGACCGGGGCCCCCGGCTTTCTTCTCGTTGTTTAGTCCCGTTCCATGAGACGCCATCTGTGTACTCTACTCATTCCCTTTTCCATTCCCATGCTACAAGGAGGACAAGCACCCTCTGCCCCGGCTGCGTGCCAGGCCTACCTCGAAACGCGACTGGAAGGAAACATACTCACCTTGCGTGGGCAAGGCCAGAACAACACCGCGCAGCCCTTGCACTTGCGCTATGAGCTGATAACCAGTCGGCAAGGGCAGGCAGGTACTTCCCGCAACGCCCAGTCGGGTAGCGTCACGCTCGTGCCCAACCACAAAACCACACTCTCCCAGACTTCTTTTAACGTTAGCCCGGCGGATCATTATCAAGTTCATTTACGCTTGCTGGATAGCAACAACCACGTCCTCGCGCACGACTCCTTGCTGCAATAGCCACTGGCCGGTGCTTAGGTAGCCCCAACGTTAAGGCAGTAGCCGTTTTCCGCTCCCCACCCATTTCTCTTGTATGTTCCCGTTTCTACGTTTGGCAGTTCGTCTGGTGCTGGTAATTCTGTTTGTGCATAGTTTAGTTGCTTGCGAAGATACTACCGTGGAGCCCGAGCAGAATGGGGTAGTAGAAGGCGTAGTGCTTGACGGAACCAACAATCAGCCGGTAGCTAACGCCGCTATTACCACCAACCCAGCCTCTTCTTCCTACACCACCGATGCACAAGGCCGTTTTACCATCCCGGGCCTGAGCATTGGCAAATATGCCCTAAGCATTCGCAAAACTGACTATAAGCAGGAAACGGTGAATGTGCAGGTAAGCCTGAGTAATACCACCGAGGTAAAAGTGATTCTGGAGCGGGCCACAGGCTCCAACAAACGCCCCAACCTACCCACCATTTCTGCTCCTACTGACCGCGCTACCAACCAGCCCACCAGCCTTACGCTGCGCTGGCGCGTCACGGACCCGGATGGAAAAAGTGATACACTTCGCAACGATGTTATCCTCTACGAGAGTGGGTCTACTGACCGCCGCCAACTCCTGAGTAATTCCCGCGACACCAGCGTAGTAGCCACCAGCCTGAAGTATAATACTACCTATTTCTGGCAGGTCACGGTGCGGGATAAAGCCGGCGAAGTTGTTCGGGGCGACGTCTGGGCATTTCAAACCAGAGCCCAGCCTGATACCCGCTTTCTGTTTGTCCGCGAGGAAAACGGAAACACCGATGTCTACTCCGCCGATGAAACGGGCGCTAACCTGCTACGCCTGACCACTTCCCCCTTTATCGAGACAGCCCCACAGCTAAGCCCTAACCGCGACCGGGTAGCCTACACTTCCAATGCTACCGGACAGTTCCAGATTTACACCATGAACCGCGACGGTTCCGATGCACGGCAGGTAACCCTGCTACCCGTAGATGGCTACTTTAACCAAGGCATCGGCTACCGCTGGTCGCCGGATGGTGCGCAGCTTATCTACAGCAGCTATAACAAGCTGTATCGCATCAACCGCGACGGCACCGGGCTTACGCTGCTCGCTACTGCCCCGGCCGACCGGCACTTCCGGGAGTGCGACTGGACAGCCCAAGGTAACCGCATTCTGGTGCAAACAGTAGGCATTAGTGTGTATGATTCCGAAATCTACCTGCTGAATGCCGACGGGTCTAACCGTACACAGGTGGTGGGCAATTTGCCGGGGCGCCTAGACTCGCCTTCTTTCAGCGTAGATGGGCGGCGAGTACTTTATACCCGCGACGTAGACGGGTTCGATGACACAACCGGTCGTCAACTCAATGCCCACATCTTCACGCAAAATCTGGATGGTACTGGTAGCCTCGATGTGTCGGCAGGCTCGGGCGGTACCACGGGTGCAGGTAAACCCACCGGCTATAATGACGTGGTTCCCCGCTATGCACCCGATGGCTCTAAGATTATTTTTGTGCAGGTAAACAACGTCAACCGCTCAACCCCCGATGTGTATACCATGGATTTAGACGGGCGCAACCGGACACGTCTGTTTCAAAACGCCACCTTACCCGATTGGAAGTAGGGGGCCATACTTCTGCCCAGCAAAGCGGCGCCAGATCAGCAGATCTGGCGCCGCTTTTTATATAAGTGAGCTATCTGCTGAGTACACAGCAAGAGCTACGAATAAGGCTCTGATTACGGGGGCAATAAGGTACTAGTGTGGTACTGGGCTATATAGTAATATAATTATCTATGTTATAGATAATTACCAATCATGCCTTATTAATCCTACTTAAGGTATCTTTGTCACTAAATCCTTGAGAGGATATAAAAAGTACGCTTGGAAACGTGCACCTTTACGGCGAAAAGAAAGAAGCGCTAACCACTCGGGTTCAATCAGTCGTGTCTATGTCTAGACCTTAGAAAAATCAGAAGGTAAAAAAGCATATCCTAAAAATAGGATTGGATAAAGACGACATTGGCATGAATTATGAGAAAAAGGGGCAGTACTCGGGTTAAACCCTTAAATATGAAATGTATCATATAATCGATGAAAAATGCTAATCTATTGGGTTGGCTTCCCCGTATGTGAGCCTGACTATTTCGCTTAGCTCCGCTGAGGACCACATAAGATATGGAGTCAGCAGCGAAGTACTTCTTCTGTAAACAAATTCTTTCCATAACTCATGAAAAACAAATACTTGAGTGACCATAAGCAAGGCATCTTTAGCCGCTTATGGATTTTTCTAGTCATGCTGTTGGCTTTGCCATTATTGGCACAAGCCCAGACATTTACTGTTAAATCATCTGATCCAAATACTCCGCAGGACTTTGGTTCAGTTGCCGTTGGTGCCGCCTCGGCCCCCAAATCATACGCGGTAGTAGGTTCTGGCCTAACGGCGCCCATCGCTGTGTCGCTCAGCGGTACGCGCTATGAAATTAGCCGTGATAATGTTACGTACAGCGGTGCAGCCATTGAACTCGAGCCCGATGCTAGCGGGAATGTGTCTACTACCGTGTATGTTCGGTTCCGGCCAAACGCTGCAGGTGCGGTTAACCGTACCTTAAGCTTTGCTACCGATCAGACCAATGTTTCAGACTCCTTCTCTTTTAGTCTAACCGGTACAGGGGTAGCGGGTACTCCCTCGATTACAGTAGATCCGGATGCCCGGGGCTTTGGTAGCCAAGTTATCAATACCACCTCGGCTCCCATGAGTGTTAACGTAACGGCTACGTCGCTGACGGCTCCTATTACTGTAACAGCTCCTGCTGGCTTCCAAGTAAGCACGTCTGCCACTGGCACCTACAGCCAAACGCTGACTATCAATCCGAGCCCCAGCGGCGCCGTTAACCAGGCTGTATTCATTGTATTCGCTCCTACCGCTGCCCAAAACTACGTTGATGTAGTAACCTTGGCTAGCACGGGCGCTGTTACTCGCAATGTAAGTGTTTCCGGTACGGGTGCATTGCCTCCCGCCACGCTGTCGGCTACGCCCGCGCAGCTGGACTTTACGTCCACTCAGGCCGGTCAGACCTCTGCCCCTCAATCTTTCAACGTCACGGGCAACAACCTGACTGCTGCAGTTACTGTCACTGCTCCCACGGGCTTCCTGATCCGTCAAGGCACATCGGGCTCTTTCAGCCAGACGGTAACCCTGAACCCTGCCAACAATACGGTGAATGCTACGCTGCAAGCGCAATTTGCTCCGACTGTTGCCGGCAACTACAACGACGTTATTACTGTTGCCTCCAACGGCAACGGCAATCCCTCTACTTCGGTACGGGTTACTGGCACTGCCACAGCTGCTCCTACGGGACCGTTTATCGTAGTTAACCCGTCTGCTCTGGATTTCGGTACCGTTACGAGCAGCGGCTCGTCGCAAACGCTCTCTTTCACGGTTAATGCTGGTAATTTGAGTGCTCCTCTGCTGCTGACGGCTTCCAACAGCAATATTGAGTTCCGGGATGCTACTGCTGGTGGTGACTTTGCTAAAGGCACTCTGGCTATTGCTCCTTCTAACGGCACAGTTGCTACCCGCACTATTGAAGTTCGACTGGTGCAGACGATTGGCAGTGGTACCTTCACGGGTAATATCACTGCTTCTAGCACGGGTGCTACCTCCCAGGTAGTTGCCATCACGGCTAATAACGTGACTGGTAATACGTCTAGCATTAACGTTTCTGGTACGCTCCAGCAGTTCTCGACTGTACCGGGTGTCGCCTCGGCAGTGCAGTCGTATACTGTATCAGGTACCAACCTTCTGCAAGGCATTACTATCAAAGCCCCGACCTATTTCCAGGTGTCTTTGAACTCAGCTTTCACGGGTGTTACTAGCACTGGTAACTCTATTGTACTGTCCCGGGTAGGAAATGACGTACCCGAAACCACTGTCTACGTGCGTTTCCTACCTCCTTCCGCTCTGGTTAACTCTTCAGTAATTCTGAATTCCAGTGAGCCAGCTATTTCTCAGGGTATCTCGGTAGAAGGAACCAGCCAGCCGTCGGTAGCTATCAACAACGCTTTCCAGGAGATTCGTAACGTAGTTATCAACACTACTTCCGGTTCTCAGGCCCTCACGATTAACGCTCAGCGTGTACTACAGTCCGTAGTTATTACAAAGACGCTCAGCGAAAATCCGTTGAACCCGAATAATGTGCCCCAGTATGAGCTGTCGCTGGACAACGTAACCTTCACCAACTCGATTACGCTGACTCCTAACTCCTCTACCTACAGCATCAACCAGCCAATCTACGTGCGCTACAAGCCTACGTACCTGGGTAGTGGCCAATCGACGCTTCAGTTCCAGAGCAACGACTTTGAAAACAAGTCGGTGCAGAATTTCGACCGCAACGCCCTGTTGTCAGGCCGTTCAATTGACGTAGAGCCTACTCAGCGTAATACTCCTTCGGTAGTACGTGGCAACACTACGGCAACGGTGACCTTTAACCTGCCTTCTGACTACACGGCGCAAGGCTATGGCGAAGGCCGCATTATCGTGGCTAGCACGAACTCTACGCTGCCAGCTGGTAGCCAACCGGCCGATGGCACGGCTTATCAGACCGGCAACCAAGTATATGGTGCGGGTGACCAAATTGCTCCGGGTTACTACGTAGTATACGCTGGTGCTAACCAGTCTGTAGTTGTAGAAGGCCTGGATATTGGAACTACCTACTACTTCTACACTTTCGAGTTTAATAACATCAACCCGAACCCGGCCGTGCAGATCAGCGGTGCCGAAAACTACCTCTCGCCGCCAGTTCCGAACACTATCCCCGGTATCATTGCTCCTTCGCCTCTCCCGGTGACCCTGCTGTCGTTTAACGCCAAAGTACGCGGTAGCCAGGTAGCTCTGACTTGGGTTACGGCTTCGGAACTGAATAACAAAGGTTTTGAAGTTGAGCGTAGCCGCGACGGCAAGTCGTTCGAGACCGTCCTGTCGCGGGCCGGTAAAGGCACCACTACGGTAAGCACGACCTACAGCGCTACCGACGAGCAGCCATTAAGCGGTACTTCCATCTACCGTCTGAAGCAAATTGACTTCAACGGCACCGTGAGCTTCAGCTCTCCGGTAGTGGTGAACTTCCTGCGCTCAGCCGACGTGAACATGTATCCGAACCCGGTAGAGGATGTACTGACCATCGAACTGGGTGGTGCCGTAGAAGGTGCTCAGGTTACTATCACTGACGCTAGCGGCCGCGTGATCCGTAGCCAGAAGCTTGATGCTACTGGCAAGCTGAACATGAGCGACCTGAAAACTGGTACTTACCTGGTAACGGTAGGTGAGGGTAGCGCTAAAGTGACCCGTCACATTGTGAAGAAGTAAGGCTAGCCTGCTTCCCCTCTGAAAAGAGCCATCCTTTACAGGATGGCTCTTTTTTATGCGGTAGTCTTATAACATAGAGGGTGGTTAACCTATACAACTCGTGGTACGGCTAGTTGTGCTGCTAAGAAACCTTATCGGCTACCGTACAGTACAACTGCTCTGTGGTGTTTCCCTTCCTTCCTAGTGGTAGATAACTACACTCCCCTACAGTAGTCACCTTCAGCAACTCTCCTATGAAAACGTTCTCGAAAACCTTTCTTGCCCTCGGCGCTTTCGCTCTGTTCGCCACCACTTCTTGTTCAGAGCAAACTAAGCAAAACGCAGAGGCTACGGCCGATAGCGCTGCCAACGATGTAAATACTGCTGCTGATAAAGCAGACGATGCTACCAGCAACGCCGCCGATAATGTGCAGGCTGACATGGCCCCTGAGCCTGGTGATACGGCCGTGGTGCAGAATAAAGAAGCCGATAAACTGGTAGAAGAAGTACCCGAGCGAAACTAGGCTCTGTCACCTACATATCATACCAAGCAAAAAGGCTCCCGCAGTACATTGCGGGAGCCTTTTTGCTTGGTATGATATGTAGGTGTTTACGCTATACAGAGAAGCTCTCACCGCAGCCGCAGGTACGGGAGGCGTTCGGATTATCGAAGAAGAATCCCTTACCATTCAGACCATCGGAAAAGTCGAGTTGAGTGCCTGCCAGATACAGGAAGCTCTTCATGTCAACTACTACCCGAACCCCCTTGTCCTCAAACTCCTGGTCCATAGGTTTTACTTCATTGTCGAAGTCCAACTTGTAGCTTAGGCCCGAGCAGCCGCCCCCGGCTACGGAGGCCCGCAAACGATAGGTGGCATCTAACTCAGCATCTTGCATGAGCTTTTCAACCTTTTCCTTGGCTTTGTCAGAAACAGTAATCATGAGTTTAAAAGCTAATTCGGCCGACAGACAACGACGCCCGGATGAGTGTCAGATACAGAACACCAAAGATACGGCGCTTGTTCAGAAACATTCTAAGAACTAGGGTTCAGAACTACACTAAACACCGTAATGGTAGTCAGGTCGCGGCCGTAGTAGAGCTTGTCCAAGGCTTCGTAGACGTTGTGCGCCCGGAAGTAGGAGGTTTGTAGCTCTTTATCACCACGCGCGCGCCATTGGATAGTGTAGGAGCTTTCTTCGTCACGGTAGCGCTGCACGTAAGCCAACATCTTGCGCAGGGCCTCCAACTTGTCAGAGCCCGTTTCATAGCGAAAAAGAAAGCTCTGGTGGTGGCGTGGATTAACTGTAATCAGATCCAGGCGCATCTGCCCGTCTAGCTGCCGAAACTCGAATAGCAAGTTGCCGGCACCTAGTCCCAAATAGTCTTCTATCTGGCGCTGAATCCGGGCACTTTCTACGTGTACATCGGCGGGAGAGAAATCCATGGCGTAGAGAAACGAGAGCGAAAAAGGAAAGGTGAGAAGCAGACCGGTTACGGCCGTGCTTCTCACCTCTTATCTATGGTCTTTACGAGGAGCTTAGTGGTGCGACTTCGGCATTTCCAGCTCCGGCAAACCGTTTTTCACGCGGTAGTCGTTAATGGCCGACTTAATGGCGTCTTCGGCCAGCACAGAGCAGTGGATTTTCACGGGCGGCAGGGCCAGCTCTTCTACAATCTCCATGTTATCAATAGCCAAAGCCTCGTCTACGGTTTTGCCTTTCAGCCACTCCGTAGCCAGCGACGACGAGGCAATAGCCGAGCCGCAGCCGAAAGTTTTGAATTTGGCGTCGGTAATGGTATTAGTAGTTTCGTCTACCTCAATTTGCAGACGCATTACGTCGCCGCACTCGGGGGCGCCTACCAGGCCGGTGCCTACGTTCTTCTTGCTTTTGTCCAGCGTTCCTACGTTGCGAGGATTGCTGTAATGGTCGATTACTTTATCGGAGTAAGCCATGGCTTTTGAGAAAATTAGATGTCAGATTTTAGAACTTAGAACCTAGACTAAGCACCAAGTCTGTGTTCTTGGTGCTCAGCTCTAAGCTCTAAAAAATTAATGTTCTGCCCACTCAATTGAGTTCAGGTCGATACCCTCTTTGAACATCTCCCACAGGGGTGACATTTCGCGGAGCTTTGTGACGGCCTCTTTTACGTGGTTGATGGCGTAATCGATTTGCTCGTCGGTAGTGAAGCGGCTCAGGCCGAAGCGAAGGGAGCTATGAGCCAGGTCGTCGCTGAGGCCCAGGGCCTTCAGTACGTAGGAGGGCTCCAGCGAAGCCGAAGTGCAAGCCGAGCCGGATGATACGGCCAAGTCTTTCACGCCCATCATCAGGCCTTCGCCCTCCACATATTTAAAGGAAATGTTGGCCACGTGGGGCAGACGGTGCTCGCGCGAGCCGTTCACATAGCTTTCTTCCAAGGTCAGTAGCTCACGCTCCAAACGGTCGCGCATGGTGGAAAGGCGCTGAGTGTCCGCTTCCATTTCCTGCTTGCACAGCTCACAGGCTTTGCCGAGGCCGACAATGCCGGGCACGTTCAGGGTGCCGGAGCGCATGCCCCGCTCGTGGCCGCCACCGTCCATCTGGGCGGTTACTTTTACCCGTGGGTTTTTGCGACGCACGTACAGAGCGCCTACCCCTTTGGGGCCGTACATCTTGTGGGCCGAGAAAGCCATCAGGTCGATGCCATCAGCAATAACGTCCACTGGGATTTTGCCTACTGCCTGGGTGCCGTCCGTCATAAACAGAGCGCCGTGCTTATGGGCAATTCTGGCAATTTCGCGGATGGGCTGAATGGTACCGGTTTCGTTGTTGCCGTACATGATGGTCACCAAGATGGTTTCCGGGGTCATGGCAGCTTCCAGCTCTTCCAGGCTGATGAGGCCTTCGGCGTTAACGGGCAGGTAGGTTACGCGGCCACCCAGCTTTTCAATGTGCTTGCAGGTGTCAAGCACGGCTTTGTGCTCGGTGGTAGCCGTAATGATGTGGTTGCCTTTCTGCGAGTACATCTCGAACACGCCCTTAATGCCGAGGTTGTCGGATTCAGTGGCGCCCGAAGTGAAAATAATTTCTTTAGGGTCGCAGTTAATCAGGCCGGCAATCTGCTCGCGGGCGTAGTCCACGGCCTCTTCGGCGGCCCAGCCGAAGGGGTGGTTGCGCGAGGCAGCATTGCCGAATACCTCGGTCAGGTACGGCATCATGGCCTCCAGAACGCGCGGGTCCAGGGGCGTAGTCGCGTTGTTGTCGAGGTAAATAGGTAGCTTGAGCATGGCTCGGGGGTCTGGTTTCAGCGGAGAATCATTCGCAGGTAGAACACAAAAACTGCGGAACAGGTTTTACTTTCTTCCCACATTTGCAGTGCAAAAGTAGAACAAATACAAAGAAGCCGCGCTATGTGGCTATTGCGCTTTTCGACTAACCTATGCTCACCAATCTCGAACATCTCGGCCTTGCCGTTAAAGACCTGAAAAGTGCCACGGCCTTGTACACCGCCCTGCTGGGGCAGGAGCCGTATAAGCAGGAGCACGTAGCCTCCGAAGCCGTGGATACGGTGTTTTTCCAGGTAGGAGGCTCTAAGATTGAGCTGCTGGCCGGCACTTCCCCCGAAAGTGCCATCACCCGCTACCTCGATAAGAAGCCCGAAGGCATTCACCACGTAGCGTTTGAGGTAGATGACATCCGGGCGGAAATGGCGCGGCTGCGGGCCGAGGGCTTCACCTTATTAAATGAAGAGCCGAAAGTAGGCGCTGATAACAAGCTCGTGTGCTTCGTGCATCCGAAATCAGCCAACGGGGTATTGGTGGAATTGTGCCAGTCCATCTAACTAAAAGCCGATAGTATGAGTAGCAAATTTTTCCGGGAAGAGGTGGATGCGGCCGTCGATGCGTTGCTGATGCAGCAGGTTATTTTGTACCCCACCGATACCGTGTGGGGGCTGGGCTGCGACGCGGAGGTGCCCCGGGCCGTGGAGCAGGTGTACCGGCTCAAGCAGCGCCCCGCGGAAAAAGCCTGCATTGTGCTGGTGGCCGATGAGGGGATGTTTGCCCGCTACGCCGAGGTAGTGCCGCCTAACCTAACCGAGTTGCTGGCTGCTCAGACGCGACCTACTACCTACGTAGTGCCCGGCAGCCGCCACCTGGCCCCGAACCTGCTGGCTCCCGATGGCACCATTGGCCTGCGGGTAGTGCAAACCGATGAGTTCTGCCAGAAGGTAGTACGCCGTCTCGGCCACGGGCTGGTATCCACCTCGGCTAACCTAAGCGGAGACCCAACGCCCGGTCTGTTCTCCGAAATAAACCCGGTGCTGGTTCGCAACGCCGACTACGTGGCGCACTGGCGCCAGCAGGATGAAACCCGGGCCAGCCCGTCCCGGGTAGTGCGGGTGCGGGCTGATGGGACCTTGGAAGTGCTGCGCGACTAACCGCCGGCCCGTACCTTTGCTCCCACAACTACCTTTTCGCATGAATCAGCCCCAGCTACCTGCTTTACCCTTATTTACCACCATTGCCGAAGCGGCGGGCGAACTGGGCTACCCCGCCTACATCATTGGCGGTTACGTACGTGACTTGGTTCTGGGTCGGGAAAGCAAAGATGTGGATGTGGTGTGCGTAGGCGACGGTATCCGGCTGGCCCAAGCGGTAGGGCGCAAGCTGCCCGGCCGGCCGCGCGTGACGGTGTTTAAAAACTTCGGCACGGCCATGCTGCCTACCCCGGAAATTGAGGTGGAGTTTGTGGGCGCCCGCAAGGAAAGCTACCGGGCCGAAAGCCGCAAGCCAGAGGTGGAGGCTGGCACTCTGGAGGAAGACCTGGCCCGCCGCGACTTCACTATCAATGCCCTGGGGCTGAGCCTGAACCCGGCCGACTTCGGGACCCTGGTGGACTGCTACGACGGCATGGGTGACCTGCGCCGCAAGCTTATCCGCACTCCGCTCGACCCGGACATCACCTTTTCCGATGACCCGCTACGCATGCTGCGCGCCATCCGGTTTGCTACCCAGCTCGATTTCGACATTGAGCCCGATACGTTTGACGCCCTGGCCCGCAACAAGGAGCGCATCAAGATTGTGTCGCAGGAGCGCATTACTACGGAGCTGAATAAGATTATCATGGCCCCCCGGCCGAGTTACGGCTTCAAGCTGCTGTTTCAGTGCGGGCTGCTGCACCTCATCTTCCCGAAGATGGCCCAGCTGCACGGGGTCGAAAAGGTAGGCCAGCACGCCCACAAAGACAATTTCTACCATACCCTGCAGGTACTGGACAATGTAGTAGCCGGCGGCGGCGACCTGTGGCTGCGCTGGGCGGCCATTCTGCACGACATCGCCAAGCCCGCCACCAAGCGTTACGACAAGCGTGTGGGCTGGACTTTCCACGGCCACGAGGATAAGGGCGCGCGCTGGGTGCCCGGCATCTTTACCGACCTGAAGCTGCCGCTGGGCGAGGAAATGCGGCAGGTGCAGAAGCTGGTACGCTTGCACCTGCGCCCTATTGCCCTGGTCAAGGAAATCGTGACGGACTCGGCGGTGCGCCGCCTGCTATTCGAGGCCGGTGACGACATTGACCGGCTGATGCTGCTTTGCCGGGCCGATATTACCAGCAAAGACCACCAGCGCGTGGCCCGCTACCTGCGTAACTTTGATGTGGTAGAGCAGAAACTCAAGGAGGTAGAGGAAAAGGACCACCTGCGCAACTTCAAACCCGTCATTACTGGTGAAATCATCATGGAAACCTTTGGGCTGAAGCCTTCCCGCGCGGTAGGTGAACTAAAGGAGGCGGTGCTGGAAGCCATCCTTGAGGGCAACGTTCGTAACGAGTACGAGGAGGCCTTTCCGCTGCTGCTGGAGCTAGGCCGCCAGAAGGGGCTGGAAGCAGTAAAGTAGCGGAATAGAAAGTTGCGGTATGACTACTCCCGGTAGTCCTCTGCCGCAGTAGCCAGAGTAACGTACTACCCAATCGGCCCCGGTGGGGCGGCACCAATTGCTTAACGGCCGGTGCCGCCCCACCGGGGCTTTCCACCTACTATATCTGGTTTCGCCACTGGCATGATGGCTGGGTGGGAGCAGCCATCATGCCAGTGGCTCCCCATAAAAAATGAAGGAAGCTTCGGCCAGCCTGTTGCAGCAGGGGGTAGGCCGTAGCTTCCTTCGGGTCTCACCTTTTCACTCACT
Organism: Hymenobacter sp. HSC-4F20; assembly: GCF_019599275.1. Lineage (GTDB taxonomy): Bacteria > Bacteroidota > Bacteroidia > Cytophagales > Hymenobacteraceae > Hymenobacter. Next base: position 244,570 of record NZ_JAHZTD010000001.1, read on the forward strand.
CAGTTAGACCCAGTACGCGCGCTAGATGGGCAACGCAACAAATGAGAAAACCTTGCTCACTGTGGAGTAACCTAAAAGCGCTATGAAGATGCAGTTTCTGAAATGTAAAACGGATGAAGAGTAGGAGGGTTGTGGTAAAATTTGGATAACCTCTTGATCAATAGGCTGCCGGTGACTGGCGGGCCGGGTGAAATAGCACTGGGAGTCAGTGCGGCCCGGCCCGCCTGGTTTCTTGGCTAGTCGATGGCCCGGATGGTGGCGGCCCCCACGGCCTCGCGCCGTACAGTGCCGGGCTGGCCGCTGTACTCAATCAGGCTGGCACCCACGGCATCGGCTTCCAGCTCGTCGGTTACCCGTACCCGCACCTTGCTGGCACCAATGGCATTTATGTCGGCGCGCTTAGCGGTGAAATCGGCCGCAGCCACCTCGCAGGCGCCGGCACCCTCTACGTGCAGGTTCTCAGCGCTGCCTTGCAGGGCCACCTGGCAACCGCCGGCCAGTTCCAGCCGCAACTCCTGCAACTGGCCCTCGAGGCGGAGCTGGCTGCCCCCGGCCTGCTGCACACGCAGGTCGCCGGAGTTAAAGCCACTGACTTGCCCGCGGGCGCCGCCCACCAGCCCCAACTCGTTTAGCTCGGGCAGCTCAATAGTCAGCAGTACCTCTTCCGAAGAGCCGCGCCGTGAGTCGAACAGGTTGCGGTTGCGGGGGCTGATGGTCAGTTCCTGGCCGTCGCGCTCCACCTTGAGGTCGCGCAGGGCCCGGCCGCTGCCGGCGGCCCGCACACTGTAGCTGCTGCCCTGGCGCACAATCACCCGGTAGGGGCCCACAATGCTGACGCGGGTGAAATCGGCTTCCTCAAAGCGCTGCCGCTCGGAGCCGTAGGAGTTTTCATCGGTGCTGAACGACTCTACCGGACCGAAGTCAAGGGTAACGTCCGAATCGGCCCGGCCGGCGTCGTAGTCTTCACTCCCGTCCTCGGCGTCCTGGTCTTCGGAACCACCCCGCAGGTCTTTGTCCATGCAGCTGATGCACTCAATCTTGCTACCCCGCAGGCGGTACGAGAAGTTTTCGGGGTGGTAGGGGGCCCGGCTATTCACGTAGTCCTCGTCATTGAGCCAGTTGGCAAACTCCTCCGTCATGCGGAAGGTGCGGTTGCGAGGCATGAGCAGGCGCAGGCTCACTTCCTGGTCGCGGAATTTGGCGCCGGGCTGAAACGTGTAGTGGTCGTCGATGCTGAGCGTGGAGTCGTTGGGAATGCGCAGGTTGTGCAGGATGGAGGTAGCAGCCGTGCGGCGGGCCAGCGAGTCGGTGGGGCCCTTGGCCGAGATGATTCGCTCCAGGCGTACGGGCTGAGTGCTATCTACGGCAATCAGATCCAGGTCTAGCCACTCGCCGCTGTTCAACTGGCGGCGCTCCAGTACCAGGGCGGGCGTCGTCAGGGTGGTCAGGTTGGTGGTTTGGGTGATTTCTGCCTCGTGCTGGAACTCCCGCGCCATGCGGGTGCCGGCCACCGAGCTGCCTACCACGCCCAACAGCCAGAGCCCGAGCAGGCTAAGCGAGGCCGTGCGGTTGAGGATCGTGCGGCGCAGTAGCAACCCCAGGCCCGAAAGCAGCAGGGCCAGCGCCGGAATAGCCGTGAGCAGGTAGAAGCTCAGCACCGCCAGCGGCGAAATGTCATTGAAGAGCACGAAAGGCTGCAGTGGGCCGAAATCGAGGTTGTCGGAGGCGGAAATCACGCCCAGGCCCACGCCCATCATAATGGTGCTGGCCAGCAGCCACCCAAAGCCCGTGAGAACCAGAATACCCCCGGCTACTACCCGGATGGCCGAGCCCAGAAAGTTAATCAGCGGCCGGATGTTCTGAAAGAAGTTCTCTAGGAAGGTGCCAACGGGCCGGTTATTGGCCGGAGCATCCTCCGAACCAGCCGCATATGGATTATTGCGCAGGTTGTTATCCAGGGCGGAAAGAGTCACTGCGTCGCCGCGCATGCGGAGCTTGTCGGAGGCGGTTTTCGCCTCCGGCAAGAGAATCCACAGGATGATGTAGAGCGGGAAGGCAAAGCCCCCGGCAAATAGCCCCACGATGAACAGAATCCGAATCAAGACGACATCGACCTTGAAGTAGGCCGCCAGCCCCGAGGATACGCCCCCGATTTTACCGGTATCCGTGTCGCGGTACAGCTTTTTGAATACCGGGTCCTCCTCAGAGGGAGTGGCATCGTAGCGGACGGGCAACACAACCCACAGAATGATGTAAGTCAGAACGGATATGACTGGCAGCTTCTCGCTGAAGTTATCCAGCGGCGTGCTGTCGAACAGAATCGGAAACACAATGAGCAGGGCCAGAAAGCCCAGCCGGATCCAGAGCGGATTAACGGCGAAGTAGCGGGCAATACCGGCGGCCACACCCGCAATTTTGCGGTTGTTCATGTCGCGGTATAAGCGTTGGGTGCCTTCGGGCTCGGCCGTGCCGGTAGCGCCACTGGCACCGGCCGCGCCGGCCGAGTAGCGGCTGCTGCTGGAGCGGGGGCCGGTGTAGGTGCCCTGGGCCGAGCCCGTGGCTACGGCTTCCGCCAGGATTTCCTCATCGTCCTCGGCCTCGTCGGCGGTCTGGAAGTCGCTTACCCGGCCCATTTTGGCGGTCATGGCTTCCACATCTTCCAGCGTGATGACCTGTTTGAGGCCCGAGAGACGGGCGGCGAACAGCTCGGCAATGCGGCCTTCAATGTCGGCCACGATTTCCTCGTGACCCCGGTAGCCGCTGAAGTGGGCTTTCACTTCCGCCAGGTAGCGGCTGAGCACGTCGTAGCCATCTTCCTCAATGTGGAAGATCATGCCCTGAAGGTTGATGCTGATGTTCTTTTTCATCTCAGTGCTGCAACAATTCAAGTATAACTGGAAGGTGGAAAGCGGCCACTACAGCAGCGTTTCCGCGGGAGCCGCCCCGGCCGCGTGCGGCCGCTGCCGGATGATGCGGATGGAATCCTGGACTTCTTCCCAGGTTAGGCGCAACTGGTGCAGGAACTCCTGGCCGGCGGCGGTGAGCGTGTAGTACTTGCGGGGAGGGCCACTGGTAGATTCTTTCCAGGTGTAGTCCAGCAGGCCCGCGTTCTTGAGGCGCGTCAGCAGCGGGTAGAGCGTTCCTTCCACCACAATCATGCGGGCTGAAGTAAGCTCTTCGAGCATGTCCGACGCATACACCTCTCCGCGGGCAATGATTTCCAGGATGCAGAACTCCAGGATGCCCTTCCGCATCTGCACTTGGGTGTTCTCGACTTTCATGGGCTGAGGCAGATATCGGTGAAGAATGAGTCAAATGTAAGTAAAGGTACTATGTAACACAAGGTACTTGGTAAAAATAATTTTGGTTGCGCTGGATGCCTGACTTTTTATGAGCTTCCGGTCTTTCCCGCCTGACTGCTACCGCGCTAGCATTCCTAGAAAGCAGAGGATTCGCTTGAAATGTCCGGGGATGCTGTCAGCAATAAGTCTCCGTTAGGCCGTCACCTGCTGCTTCGCGGTGCGGAATAGCGGTCCGGACCGGTGCGGGCGAGTAGCCCCGGGCAGGGTAGGAGAAAGGCTGCGCGTATTCGGCCCTGGCAAAGCGCAAGGTTTTTAGCGGCTGAAAATCAGGGTTAACCGAGAAGTACAATCCGCCTCGCACTATAAATGAGTATCTTGCGTTGCTGCCGCGTCAACCTTTTTCCTGATCCTATCCGATTTACTTTCTATGCCGCATTTTTCCCGTTGCGCTGCCCTGCTGCTGGGCGTGGGCCTGAGCGTCGGGGCCCTGGTGCCCGCGCTGGCGCAAACCAAGACGCCGAAATACAGCAACGAGTTTCTCAATATTGGCGTGGGCGGTCGGGCCCTGGGCATGGGCAAGGTGCAAGTGAGCCTGGCCGATGACGCCACGGCCGGCTACTGGAACCCAGCGGGGCTGGCCAGCCAGAAAACCAAGTACGATGCCGCCCTGATGCACTCCGAGCTGTTTTCGGGCATCGTGAAAAACGACTACGCGGCCTTCTCCCTGAAGCTCGACGACAAAAGCGCCATCGGGGCCAGTGTTGTGCGCCTGGGGGTGGATGACATTGCCGATACCCGCGCCCTGGTCAACGAGTACGGCTACATCAACTACGATAATATCCGCTACTTCTCGGTCGCCGACTACGCCGTGCTGCTTTCTTACGCCCGTCAGCTCGGCAGTATTGAGGGGTTGCAGGTAGGGGCCAACGCCAAAGTTATCTACCGCAATATTGGCTCCTTCGCCAATGCCTGGGGCTTCGGGGTAGATGCCGGCGTGCAGTACCAGCGCAACAACTGGCGCCTGGCTCTGATGGCCCGCGACATTACTACTACCTATAATGCCTGGACCATTCATCCGGAGGAGTTTGAGGGCTCGGCCAACGCCCTGGACCCCCTGCCCAAAAACAGCACGGAAATTACCCTGCCGCTCTTTGTGCTGGGCGCCAGCCGCCTCGTGCAGCTGCCCGGCGAGTTCACTGCCCTCGGCGCCCTGGACCTGGAGCTGAGCACCGACGGGCAGCGCAACACGCTGCTCTCATCGAAAGCCGTGAGCCTGGACCCCCGGGCCGGCCTGGAGCTGGGCTACAAGCAGCTGGTGTATCTGCGCGGCGGGGTGGGCAATGCCCAGCAGGTGCAGTCCTTTACCGGCAAGGAGCAGTGGAAGGTGCAACCCAGCCTAGGGGTAGGGCTGGCCCTCAGCGGCCTGCGGCTGGATATGGCCCTCTCGCGCATGGCCGTCGAGAAGCTGGGGCAACAGTCGCAACCCACGTCCATTATCGTTTCACTGGGCTACGGCTTTAAATAGCCGGTCCCTGGCCCCGAATCTATCTACCTAGTACGTAGTTAACGTTTTTCGTATGACACAAGCTTACCAGAAGCAATGGTGGCTATCCTTTCTACTTATAGTGCTTAGCATTGCCACGGGGCGGGCCCAGTCTGGCCCCTACGGCAACGAGTGGATTGTGCCCGGTCAGCAGTACTATAAAGTGAAAGTAGCCCGTGACGGGCTCTACCGCCTCGACTACCAGTACCTGCAGCGGGCAGGCATTACCGGCGTCAGCCCGCAGCGCCTGCAACTCTGGCGCCGCGGCCGGCAGGTAGCCATTCACGTGGGCGGCAACCAGTCGACGCTGGATCAGTCGAGCTTTATTGAGTTTTTTGGGCAGCGTAACGACGGCACCCTCGACCGGGGTATGTTTAAGAATGCCGACGATAATCCCCAGCCCTACTACAGCCTCTTTACCGATACAGCCGCCTACTTCCTGACGTGGTCCAGCTCCGCCCAGGGACTGCGCATGGCCCAGACTAACCCCGCGCCCACGGCCGCCCCGCATACCCGGCGCCTGCGCCAGCCCCTGCGCGTGTTCACCGACGCCTACAACGTTATCAACGACGAAACCAACGTGTACAACTCGTGGTCGGAGCGGGGAGAAAACTTTTTGAGCAATGAATTTGCCGATCAGCCCTTTACCGTGACGTTTGACTCGGTGTGGGCCGTGGCCAGCGGCGGGCCCGTGCCCCGCGTGACGGTGCAGGTGGTAGGGAAAACCACTGGGGCCCACCGTACGCAGGTGAGCGTAGTAGGGGCCGGGGGCAGCACCCGGGTGCTGGGCGTGCTCAACTACTCCAACTTCGACTATGCCCGCGGCTCCTACGAACTGCTGGCTTCTGACCGCACGGCCAGCGGCCGAGTGGAGCTGAAAATTGTTCAGTTGTTGGGTAATACTTCTAACGGGCCCCGCGGCGACCGGGCCCGCGTTGCCTATGCCCGCCTGACCTACCCCCAGAGCAGCCGCTGGCCTCAGCGCCAAACCCAGTTGTTTTTCGCCAGCGACTCTACCCTGACCGGGCCGGCGTACTACCTACTGGATTCTATTCCGGCTACCGTGCGCGGCTACGACATTACCGACCCCTACGCCGTGCAGCGCGTGGAGGGCCGGGCTGGCACCAGCGCCAGCCAGCGGGGCTTTGTATTTGCCGATGCCACTACCCGCACGCGCATCCTGCTGCTGGCCGATGCTGACCGGGCCCTGGTGCCCGGTGCTCCGCAGCGCGTCTACTTCCGCCCAATTTCGCCAGCAGCGCACAACTTCATCATTGTGACCAGCCGGGTACTTATGCACCAAGCTGGCAACTCGGCTAACCCAGTGCGCGACTACGCCACCTACCGGGCCAGCACCGGCTGGGATACGCTGGTGGTCACCTCGGAGCTACTGTACGATCAATTTCACTATGGAGAACGGTCGTCGCTGGCCGTACGGCAGTTTGCCCAGTGGATGCTGGCCGGTAGCTCCCGGCCCAAGTCACTGCTGCTGCTGGGCAAAGGCATTGGGGTTAGTGAGTTTTGCGGGGTTTCTTTCCGTAAAGACCCCGAAAATTACCGCGACTGTCTGGGCTACACGGGTAGCTCGGCAGTAGTGCGCAACCTGGTACCCGCCAGTACCCGCGGTATCTCCGACATTTTCTTCACGGCTGATTGGCAGAACAACGATTACCGGCCGCGCATGATTACCGGCCGTATTGCGGCTCAAACCCCTCAGCACGTTCTCAACTACCTCAACAAGCTTAAGGAACACGAGGCGCTAGGCTACGCACCTTGGCGGCGGAACGTGCTGCACATGGTAGGTAGCCTGCAACCCTACGAAGCCCCGGCTTTCGAAGCGTACGTTGACAAGTACGCCACCTATGTGCGCCGGCCCCCGTTTGCCGGCACGGTGGTAAAAACCTACCGCCGGGCCGACTACCCGGGCAATATTCCCGGGGCGACCCCGCCGCTGAACCTGGCGGCCGACTTCAATGCCGGCCTCTCCTTTATTTCGTATTTCGGCCACGGCGGACCCCAAACCCTGGCCTGGCAGGTTGCCAAAATCAACGACGCGGCCAACGGCTTTGCCAACCAGGGTAAGTATCCGGTGTGGTACATCAGCGGCTGCTCGGCTGGCAATGCGTTTACCTCGTACGGCTCGTTTGGCGAAGACTATATGCTAGCCGAAAACAAAGGGGTAGTGGGTTTCCTCAGCGAGTCAGATCTGGGCTTCGACCCCGACCTGGACGCCCTGCACACCGAAATAGTGAAAATGCTGTTCTCTGACCCTACCTGGTACGGCAAGCCCGTGGCGGAGGTGCAGCAGGAGGCTGTGCGGCGCCTGCAAACCAACACGAGTCCCTCCAGCATCACGTCCCTGATGAACACCATCTGGCAGGGCGACCCCGCCCTGAAGCTGTTCTCGCCCCTCAAGCCCGATTTCCAGACGGCCAACAGCCAAGTGCAGCTTTCCCCCTCGGTGGTACCCATTACAGCGACCAGCTTCGAGTTGAAAGTAACCGTGAACAACCCCGGCCGCAGCCAGGCCGGTAGCCCCCTTGATATTCGCGTAACGCGCAGCTACACCAACGGCCGGCCCAACGAGGTACTGCTATTCAACGACCTGCGCCAGGCCCGCCACGATACTACCTACACGCTTACCATTACGAACCCTAGTGTAGGTAACATTGCGGGTCTGAACACCTTCCTGGTGGAAGTGGACCCGGCCAATAAGATTGACGAGCTGGACGAAACCAACAACCAGGCTACCTTAACCTACACGTTCCTGACGGGCGGTGTCACGACCCTGAGCCCTCCAGAATTCGGCATTGTGGGCAGCACGGCGGTGCGCCTGGTAGGGCAGAGCAACACGGCTACCACCCTGAGCCGCGAGTACGACATGGAGCTGGACACGGTGCAGACCTTCAACAGCGGCCAGCTGAAAACCAAGCGCGTGGCCGCCGTAATGGTGCCCGAGTGGAGCGAAACGCTACCCACCTTCGCCGGGCGCGACAGTGTGGTGTGGTACTGGCGCCTGCGCCTGCACGCACCCCAGCCCGGCGAAAATGCCGACTGGGCTGTCAGCTCCTTCCGCGTGATTAGCGGCCGCAGCGGCGGCTGGTCGCAGAGCCACCCCGGCCAGTTCCGCCGCGACGAGCGAACCGGCATTGAGGTGGCCGTACCCGGCGGGCAGTGGAGCTTTGCGGCCGGCACCAAGGAAGCTACCGTTACCTCTACCCGCATTGGTCCGGCCCGGGAGTGGCAAACCCTCTACCACACCATCCGGACCAGCCCCACGGGTAACTATACGCTACGCCTGCTGGGCATTGACACGCTGGGCGTGGTAACGGTGCTAAACCCCAACGTCACCAACCGCGCGCAGGCCCTGGCTGGCGTTTCGGCCCGGCAATACCCCTACTTGCAACTGCAGGCGGTGCTGCGCGAAACTGGCTCGGGGGCGGCCCCGCAGCTGGAGCAGTGGCTGGTAACCTACCAGGGCATTCCGGAAGGGGTAGTGCGGCGGGACGCGGTGCTGGCCTCGGCCCCCACGGCCTACGACGCGGCCACGCTGGCCCAGCAGGCCCGCACCGGCACGCTCACCATTCCGGTCAGCTTCCAGAACGTAGCCGACTTCGACTTCACCGATCCGCTGGTGGCCTACATTCTGGTGCGCGACAATAATAACCGCACGGTGCAGAAAAACGTGGTGTTCCGGGGCAACCCGCTGCTGGCCCATTCCCAGCGCACCTACGAGGTAAAGCTGAATATTGTGGGCCTGAGTGGTACGCTCAGCGGCCAGGTAGTGATGAACCCCCGCCGCCAGCCCGAGCAGTACTACTTCAACAATGAGCTGGCGTTGCCGTCCTTTGAAGTGGAAAACCGCGACACGCCCCCGGTGCTGGATGTGGCCTTCGATGGCCGCCACCTGCTCAACGGCGACATTGTGTCCACCCAGCCCATCATCAGCATTCAGCTTCGCGACGCCGACCGCCTGCGGCCCCTGAAGGACCGCTCGGCCTTTATCGTGACCATGACCCGGCCCGGGGCTACGGCCTCGGTGCCCGTAAACCTGAATGCCGCCGGTATCACCTTCGTGGCCGACTCGGCCCAGGGTACGGCCCGTCTGGAGTATCAGCCGGGCAAGACCACTCCGCTGCCTGATGGCGTGTACACGCTGGAAGTGCAGGGCCGCGACGGCTCGGGCAACCTGGCCGCCTCCGAGCCCTACCGCATTACCTTCGAGGTAATCAGCAGCTCGTCCATCACCAATGTGTTTCCCTATCCTAACCCAGTTACCAGCAAAACGAAATTTGTGTTCACGCTCACGGGTGCTACGGTGCCGCGCAACATGAAAATTCAGATTGTGAGCCTGACCGGGCGGGTAGTCAAGGAAATCATGATGGCCGACCTGGGGCCCCTGCGCATCGGCAACAACATCTCGGAGTACGCCTGGGATGGTACCGATGACTACGGCGACCGGCTGGCCAACGGCACCTACCTCTACCGGGTGGTGCTGGACGACGCCGGCGGCGAGTTCAAACACCGCGAAACCGGCGCCGACAAAGCCTTCAAGAAAGGCTGGGGCAAGCTGGTGCTGCTGCGCTAGATGGGGAGCTGGTGAAGTGGTGAAACAGAGAGTTGCCGTTCTGTTAAGAGTGGCAACTTCCTACCGAAAAGCCCTATAGAAAAGCCCCGGCAGATTTCTGCCGGGGCTTTTCGCTTCTTGTTTCCGATACGTACTGGCGCTGGGCAGTCAGGTTTACCCGCCCGTCAAACTCATCAGTTCACCAACTCACCGCTAACGCCGGCGCCGGAGCGTGACGAAGCTAAAGGCGTAGGCGTGCTTTTCGTCGGGCTCGTGCCGCTCGCGGGTTTCCTCGCGCCACTCGGCCGGGTTCAGCTCCGGGAAGGTCACGTCGCCCTCGAAGGCGTGATGCACTTCGGTCAGGTACACGACATCGGCGGCGGGCAGGGCCTGGCGGTAGATTTCCCCGCCTCCAATCACAAATACTTCCTCGTCGAAGGTGCGGGCCAGCTCCAGGGCCTGAGGTACGGCGTAGGCGGTTTCGCAGCCCTCGGCCCGCCACTCCGGCTGGCGGGTTACGATGATGTTGGTGCGACCCGGTAGGGGCCGGCCGATGCTCTCGAAGGTGCGACGCCCCATCACAACCGGATGGCCCTGGGTGAGCTGCTTGAAGTGTTTCAGATCCAGTGGCAGGTGCCAGGGCAATTGGTTTTCGCCCCCGATTACGCCGTTATCGGCCACGGCTACAACAAGTGCGGTCATAGAAAAAAGGTAGGTAGGTCAGTAGAAAACACAGCGCAGCCTGGGCAACGAGGGCCAGCAACAGTTTGTGCGGTATTCTTAATAAAGTAAAAAACACCGCACAAGCCACGCGCAACGAAATCGGCAACGTAGGTTGTGCGGTTTTTTCTAATACTTGAAAAAACCGCACAACCCACAGGGTTCACCCTAAGGTTGCTGCGTTGAACCCCCGGAGGAACTCTGCCACCGGCAGGCGCTTTTTGCCTTCTAGCTGCACGTCCAGCAAATCAAGCAGGCCATTGCCGGTTTGCACGCGTAGGTAGTGGCGGCCGTCGGTAAACCAGCGCCCGGGCGTGCTGGCGTCGGGGCCACTAGCCTCCTCGTCGTCGAGCGGCTGGGCTTTAAAAACCTTGAGCGTGCGGCCATCGGGAAGCTGGGTAAACGCCGTGGGTACGGGCGAGAGGCCCCGCACCAGATTGGCCAGCGCCGGCGCCGACTGTTGGAAGTCCAGGCGGCCGGTTTCCTTGTGCAGCTTAGGGGCCGGCCGCAGCTCGGGCAGCTCCGGCTGGGGCGTACTGGGGGCCGTGCCGGCCGCAATGGCCTGCACCGAGCGCAACGCCAGCCCGGCGCCGGCCGCTTTCAGCTTTTCGTACAGGGAGCCGAAGTCGTCCTCGGGGGCAATGTCCACGGCGTCTTGGTAAATTAAGTTGCCCGTATCGATTTCGTGGCGCAGGAAAAAGCTGGTTACGCCCGTGCGCGTATCCCCGTAAATCAGGGCCCAGTTGATGGGAGCCGCCCCGCGGTACTGGGGTAGCAGGGAGGCGTGAATGTTGATGGAGCCCAGCCGCGGCATGTTCCAGACGGCCTCGGGCAGCATGCGGAACGCTACTACTACCTGCAAGTCGGCCGCGTAGCTGCGCAACTCCTGCTGAAACTCCGGGGCTTTGAGGTTAGTCGGCTGCAGGACGGGCACTTGGTGCTGCTGGGCGGACTGCTTTACGGCCGAAGCCTGCAGCTGGCGGCCGCGGCCGGCGGGTTTATCAGGAGCCGTAACCACTGCTACCACCTGGCAGCCCGGCCAGGTTAGCAAGGTCTCCAGGGTAGGCACCGCAAACTCGGGGGTACCCATGAAAATAATACGCAGCATGTTAGTCAGTGAATGAATGATTGAATGAGTAGGTGAGTGAAGCAAGGAAGCGGCCTAAAACTACTGCACTCAATTCCTCATTCACTTAAAATCGGGGTAGAGCAGGTACTTCTTGCGCAGCGCCTTATACTGGCCCAGTGCCGGCTCCCAGGACTGGCGGATTTCTTGTTCGGTTTTGCCGGCCACAATTTGTTGGCGCAGAGCGGCCGTGCCAGCCAGGCGCTCGAAGCCTTTGTTAAAAAAGGTAGCCTTGTCGGAGCTTTGCCGGTAGAAATCCAGCAGGTACTTCAGGGTAAAACCGACCTCGTTGCCCGTCTGGCGCAGATCCTCCCCGTAGCAGAGCTTACCGTTCTGGGGCGGGGAGGTAGAGCCGGGGTTGGGGGTAGGCGTGAAGCGGAAAGGCCGGGTGTTGGGCTGGGTAGGCGCGCCAATCACCTCGAAGGGCATGGCCGTGCCCCGGCCCACGCTCACGTCGGTGCCCTCAAACAGGCATAGGCTGGGGTAGAGGGCTACCGAATGCGGAGTGGGCAGGTTGGGCGAGGGGCGTACGGGTAGCTCGTAGCGGGTATCGTGGGTGTAGCCCTGCATAGGCACCACCGTCAGGCGGCACTGCCGCTTGCCTTCCAGCCACTGCTCCCCGTTAATCATCCGGGCCAGCTCGCCCACCGTCAGGCCGTGCACTATCGGAATGGGATGCATACCCACGAAGGTTTTAAACTGGGGCTCCAGCACCGGGCCATCCACGTACCAGCCGTTGGGGTTGGGGCGGTCCAGAATAATTACCTCCTTGTTTTGCTCCGCCGCCGCTTCCATTACGTAGTGCATGGTGCTAATGAACGTATAGAAGCGCGTGCCCACATCTTGAATGTCAAACACCAGCACATCCACATTGCGCAGCATTTCCGGCGTGGGCTTTTTGGTAGCCCCGTACAGGCTTAGGGCGGGCAGGCCGCTGCGGGCGTCCTTGCCGTCTTTGATGGTCGCCCCGTCGGCGGCCTCGCCGCGGAAGCCGTGCTCCGGCCCGAAAATCGCCTGCACGTTCACGCCCCGGGCCAGCAGCGTATCCACCAGAAACGCCCGCCCCACCTTGGCCGACTGGTTGACCACCACGCCTACCCGCTTGCCCTGGAGCAGGGGCAGGTACCGGCCGAACTGCTCCGCGCCTACGCGCAGCGGCTCGGCGGCCGGCAGGATCACCTGGGGCGGTGAGGCCACGGTTTGCCGCAGCGGCGCCGTTGGGGTAGCAGCGGTAGGAGCAGAACGAGCAGCCGGGTCAGTGGCCGGGGCCGATTGGGGCGGCCGGGTGCAGTCGGTGAGCAGAAGCGAGAAGCCTAGCAGGCTCGCGGACAAGGAGGAAGGCATAGGCGGGGCGGGGAAATGGAAAACTGCCGGGATTCGTCTAGCTTTACGCCAGTGAACGTCTCACAGTACATATCTAATAAGATCGACGGAGCCGATGCAGGGTCATTTACCTCATCGGTGACAAAGATAGCCATCATCAGCATTGCCATGGGTTTGGCCGTGATGGTGGTGTCGTTTGCGATTCTGGAGGGTTTCCGCAACGAAATCCAGAACAAGATCTTCTCGTTCGGCTCGCACCTGCAAATCAGCAAGTACGATACCAACAATTCCCTGGAGGTGGAGCCTATCAGTGGGCCTCGCCTGGTGCGGGAGCTGCAGCACAATCCGCAGGTAGCCTCTATCCAGCCGTTTGCCCGCAAAACGGCCATCATCAAAACCAAGGAGGAAGTGCTGGGTGTGGTGCTGAAAGGCATCGATGAGAAAAGCGGCCGCTCGCCCATGCGGCAGAATTTAGTGGCTGGTAAGTTCCTGGCCTTTTCGGATACGGCGGCCAGCAACGACGTGCTGCTCTCGCGCAAGGTGGCCGACAAGCTTCGCCTCAAGCCCGGCGACAAGGCCCTGTTTTACTTTATCCAGAACCCGCCCCGGGTGCGCCAGTTCACGGTGCGCGGCATCTACCAGACCGGCCTCGACGAGTTCGACGAGGCCTACGTCATCGGCGACATTCAGCAGGTGCGCGACCTAACCAACTGGCCCGACTCCCTGGTAGGCGGGCTGGAAATCACGCTCAAGGACTTCAACCGCCTTGACCCCGTAGCCGACAACCTCTACGAGAATCTGCGCTACGATTTGAAGCTGGACAAAATCACGGACCAGTACGCCCAGCTCTTCGACTGGCTGCAGCTGCTGAACCGCAACGTGGTTATCTTCCTGATTCTGATCATCTTCGTGGCCACGTTCAACATGGTGGCTACCATTTTTATCATGATTCTGGAGCGCACCAACATGATTGGGGTGCTCAAGGCCATCGGGGCCACCGACAACCAGATCCGAAGCATGTTCTTCTTTCGGGGGCTGAGCCTGACGGTCCGCGGCATGCTCTACGGCAACCTGATCGGGCTGGGCTTCTGCGCCATTCAGTACTTCTTCCATCCCATCCCGCTGGACCCCGAGAACTACTACATGGACCGGGTGCCCATTCACTGGGACCCGCTGATGATTGTGGTGCTCAACGCGGCCACCTTCCTTACCTCCCTGCTGGCCGTACTGATTCCGACCTACCTCATCTCGCGCATCAAGCCTGTCGTCGCCATCAAGTTCGACTGATCCACGGGGCAACCGATGAAACTGAGCACATCTGTGTGGGTGGCGTTATGTGCCCTTGGGCTGCCCGCTGCTTTTTTAGTCGCTTTTGTCGCTGAACAGTTGCTGGTTGCTGACCCAGACATGAAGTTTTGGGTGCTTTTTTTAGTGAGCCTCACGCCATGTGGGCTGTTGGCAGTTGGACTAGGGTTGTTTGACGTGTTCAGGCGTAGGAAAGACGGCCAGCCCATATTGTTAGGCAAGCTAGCTGCCTTTATCATAATAGGGGTAGGGCTGCTTGAGAGTGTGGGAGGCGTGTTTGGAATAGGGTTAATAGTACTTGTGCTCGGAGCACTAGACTAAGTAGAGAGCCACTGACTCTGCAAAATAAGATTAGGGTCGGGGCAGAGGGTTGCCCATTTCTCCCGCTCCTCCAGCAGCCCTACCCCCGGAAAGTCGCCCACCCGGCCTTCCAGATCGGCAATTACTTGAAAGTGCAGGTGGGGCGGCCAGTCGCCGTTTTCGGGGGCGGGGCCAACCTCCGTGAAGGTGTCCCCTTTCCCGATGGTCATGCCGGGGCGCAGCAAGAGGGTTTCGCGGCGGCTGAGGTGGCCGTAGAGGGTATAGAAAACGGTGCCTTCGAGTTGGTGCTGCAGGATGACGGTGGGGCCGTAGTCGCCGAAATGGTCGTTGTCCTGCACGCTGTGCACTACCGCGTCCAGGGGCGCCAGTACGGGCGTGCCGGCCCGCAGCCACACATCCACGCCTAGGTGCAGGGAGCGGGCGGGCACGGCCGGGTCGCCGAACAGCCCGGGGCTGCGGCGGTAGATGATGCGGTTTTCGAGGTAGCCGCCTACCCCAATGTGGGCCTGCTGCGCCTCCAGCAGGCGCCCTACCAGCTCTTCGAAGGCGGCCGTATCGCGCAGGTCAGCGTCTTGGAGCAACGGGTTGGCGGCGGTAAAATCGAGGCGGGCTACGTCGGGGGCGTTCAGGTCAACGGGCAGCACGGGGCCAAATTCGTGTTGGTGGCGTTCGAGCAGGGCAGCAAGCATAGAGCGGAGAACGGAAAGTAGGATGGAGTTCGGGTACGAAGAAAGCAGCAGTGGTGTAACGAGGGAATAACGGCTACGTGGTGCGCAAGAGGCAGCTACGCCTGCGCAGCACTACCCCGGAAAGAAGCCGCAAGATTTTGTACGTAGCCTCAACGGGTCGCAAGCTACGGCGTACGCCACATTATCCCGTATTTTTGCCTTTTATTCCGAGTTGACTCCCTAGTCCTAGTCCCCGCATATGAGCAGCCCCTACCTTACCCTCCACGTTGTTGAGCTAACCCAGGAAACGCCCGACGCCGTAACCATTCACTTCGAGCGTCCCGACCGCCAGCTGGTTGCTAGCCAGCCCGGTCAGTTTCTGACCTTGATTTTACCCTGCGGCCCCGGCGGCAAGAAAGAGCGCCGGGCCTACTCGCTGAGCAGTACCCCCAGCGAGGCCCCCCGCCTGGCCGTGACGGTAAAGCGCGTAGCCGGCGGCTTGGTCAGCAACTATTTGCTTGACACCGTGCGGGTAGGCCAGCAGGTAGAAGCAATGGCGCCCCTGGGCAACTTCACGCTCACACCCCAGCCTGGCTCTGCCCGCTCCATTGTGCTGGTAGGGGCTGGCTCAGGCATCACCCCGCTCATGAGCATGCTCAAAGCGGTGCTGCGCGAGGAGCCCCGGAGCCACGTGCTGCTGGTGTACGGGAACCGCAACGAGGAGTCGGTGATATTTGCCGAGCAGCTGCGCCGCCTCGAACAACAGTACGCCGGCCGCCTGCAGGTGGAGCACGTATATAGCCAGCCCCTGAAGCCTACCTCCGGGCACCAGCACACGGGCCGCCTCAACCGTACCATGCTGCTGCGCATTCTGGAGCAGCGTCACCAGTTTCCGGCCGCCCAGGCCGAGTACTACCTCTGCGGGCCCGAGGGCATGATGACGGAAGCCCAGGCCGCCCTGGAACTGCTGGGCGTCCCGGCCAGCCGCATCCGGCGCGAGAGTTTCGTGGCCGCCGCCGATGCCACGGAAACGGCTGCCGCCCAGCCCACCGGCCACGGCGACGTGTCCACGGCCGCCGATGACAAGCCCGGCGCGTATACCGTCACCATCAACTACGAAGGCTCAGAATATCAGGTAGCAGTGGCGCCTAATCAGACTATTCTGGAAGCTGCCCTCGACCAGGATATTGACTTGCCGTATTCCTGCCAGGCTGGCCTCTGCACCGCCTGCCGCGGCAAGTGCCTCTCCGGCAAAGTGCACCTGGATGAGCGTGAGGGCCTGTCCGACGCGGAAATCAAGCAGGGCTACGTCCTGACTTGTGTGGGGCACCCCCTGACAGCTGATGTAGTTATTGAAATTGACTAGCGCCAACCTGTCCGCCGCTTTTTCACAGTAGTGTTCTGCTGACGCCGGGGCTCCCTGGGGCCGCTCCGGCATCCGGCGCTGCCAGCAACCGAGGGGTTGCCCGTCCCGGTCCAGAAGGGAAGTCGGCCAAACAACTGCCTTTTGCAAACGGTTTGACTATTCCTTGGACTAGCGCCTACGTGTTGCTACATTGTTTAAACCCGCGGGCAGCATTCAGAGTAGTATTACTACCTACTGAAGCACCCCGCGGCGCGCTCTTTTTACGTTGATTATGACATACTCCGCCCCTACGGCCGACCTGGCAACTGAAACCCAGCGTCCGCCCCGGCATTATCTTCCTGAAACTTTTACCGTAACGGAGTGGGCTGCCATTGAGCCGTATTTCGTGGAGCTGCGCGACCGGACCATTCACTCGGCTGAGGAGCTGGAGCAGTGGCTGCTCAACCGCTCCGAGCTGGAGGCGGTGTTGAGCGAAGACCTGGCCTGGCGCTACATCCGCATGACCTGCGACACCCAGGACCAAGCTCAGGCCGAGGCCTTTCAGTACTTCGTAAGCGAGATTGAGCCCAACGTGGCCCCCTACGACCACGCCCTGAACGAGAAGATGATAGCCTCCGAGTTTCTGGAGGAGCTGGACCCGGCCCGTTACCGGGTATTTGTGCGCTCGGTGCGGCAAGCCCTGGAAATCTACCGGGCTGAAAATATTCCGCTGAAAACCGAAATCAGCACCAAGCAGCAGCAGTATGCGGCCATTGCCGGGGCCATGACCGTAACACTGGACGGGGAGGAACTCACCCTGCCCCGCGCCGCCGACCGCCTCAAAAGCCCTGACCGTACCGTGCGCGAGCAGGCTTGGCGCGCCATTCAGGAGCGCCGCCTCCAAGACGCCAAACCCCTCGACGCCCTGTATACGGAGTTGATTTCCCTGCGCCACCAGGTAGCCCGGAACGCTGGTTTTCTCAACTTCCGCGACTACATGTTTGCCGCCCTGGGCCGCTTCGACTACAGCCCCCAGGATACGTTTAACTTCCACCAGGCCATCCGCGAAACGGTAGTGCCGCTGATTGACAACCTCGACCTGGAGCGCCGCCAGGATCTGGCTTTGCCCGAACTGCGGCCCTGGGACCTGGACGTAGACGTATCGGGGAAGGCCCCGCTGCGGCCCTTTGAAACCGGCGAGGAGTTGCTGGAGAAAACCGTTACGGTATTCGACCGCCTTGATCCGTTTCTGGGTCAGTGCCTGCGCACCATGCGCGACATGGGCAACCTCGACCTGGAGTCGCGCAAGGGCAAGGCTCCCGGGGGCTATAACTACCCCCTTGATGAAACGGGAGTGCCGTTTATCTTCATGAATGCCACCTCCTCCCTGCGCGACGTGGTGACCATGCTGCACGAGGGCGGCCACGCCGTGCATTCCTTCCTGACCCGCCGCCTACCCCTGAGCGCCGACAAGCACCCGCCGTCCGAGGTAGCCGAGCTGGCTTCGATGAGCATGGAGCTGATCAGCATGGACCACTGGAATGTATTCTTTACGGATGAGGACGAGTTGCGCCGGGCCAAGAAAACCCACCTGGAAAGCGTGCTCGAAACCTTTCCCTGGGTAGCCACCATCGATAAGTTTCAGCACTGGGTGTACGAAAACCCCGAGCATACGGAGGCCGAGCGCCACCAGCGCTGGACCCGGATTTTCGACGAGTTTAACCAGCGCACCGTGAGCTGGCAGGGGCTGGAGCACATCAAGCCCTACCTCTGGCAGAAGCAGCTCCACCTCTACGAAGTGCCCTTCTATTACATTGAATACGCTATGGCCCAACTCGGGGCTATTGCGGTGTGGCGCAACTTCCGGCAAGATCCGCAAGCAGCGCTGCAAGGCTATCAGCGCGCCTTGGCATTGGGGTACACGGCCCCGATAGGTGAAATCTATGCCGCTGCTGGCATCCGCTTCGATTTCAGCACGGAATACCTGCGCACCCTCGCCGATTTCGTGCGCGACGAAATGGCGAAGCTGTAATGCCATACCAGGCCCGAAAAAGCCGCGAGGAAGCCGAATCAGTTGGCTTCCTCGCGGCTTTCTTTTTTGCTTCTACCGGGCCTAATTCTGCAAAGTGAAGAGAGGTAGGGGTTTGAGTTTGCTGTACTTGCCACCTAGCTGCTCCAGCTCAGCGGTGTGTACCTGCAGGTAGTTGTTGAAGCGGCTGGCGGCCTGGTCATACCGCACCCGGTAATTCACCAGTTCCGCATCGGCCGTCTGAATCTGCTCGGTGAGGCTCTTGACCGGGGTAGTTGGCTCGCGGTCAGTGGGTAGGGCCAATGCATATACTACTCGCAACAGCGAATCCTGGGCAGCATCATACGCATCAATACGCGCCGATTCGGCCATAGTCTGCTGATCGTAGCGCCGGCGAGCGAGGCGGTCGTTGGCATATTGAAGTTGGGCCAATTGGGTTCGGTCGGTGCCGGGTTGGGTGGTCAGCTCGCGTAGCAACTGACGGGTGTTGCGCAGTTTGTTATCATCAGAGGACTGCATGGCAGTCCAGCGGGCTTCTACAGTGTCCTTCAGAATGTCCAGCTGCACTTTCACGGCTTGGGCTGAGGCTGGGTCAATAGCTTTGGGGGTACGGTTGCAGCTAAACGTAGTAAGGGTGGCCAACGCCAGAAACAAAGAGGTTAAGCGCTTCATAAATCAGCAAAAAGGGTAGCAGTAAGCCAACGAATATTTACTAAAAAACGCTCATTAAGCAACGGTAGCTAGTAAAAAAAGCCGTCGTGCCAAACAGCCTCTGCCGTATCCGGCCGGCGTTCTGTTCTGCAGCGCGCCGGCGGGTTGGTAAGAATAAGAGGGGTAGCGGATAGGCAGCTGGTGCCGGTTTGGGGTCTTGGGGTTACGCATCAACATCCACGGAGCTGTATTCGTACTAGCCGCGAGCCGTGTACCTTTGCGCCTTGCTTTCGCCCGCCTTTCGGAGTCCAAGGTGCGAAACCAATCCCATCAGCAAAACGTGTGAATTTATGACGCCCCTCGATAAAGTAGGCGAGTTCGGCCTGATCCGCCGGATTCAGGAAACTATTCAATTGCATCAACCTAGCACCATTCTCGGTATCGGTGATGACGCCGCTATTCTGGCCCCGCCGGCCGGGCAGGAGGTAGTCGTGAGCACCGATTTGCTGGTGGAGGGTGTGCATTTCGACCTCACCTTCTGCCCCCTGAAGCATCTGGGCTATAAAGCCGTAGCCGTAAACGTATCGGACGTAGCCGCCATGAACGCGCTACCCACCCAACTGGTAGTGGCCCTGAGCGTACCCAGCCGCTTTACCGTAGAAGCCATTGAGGAGCTGTACGAAGGTATGCGCCTGGCCTGTGAGGCCTACCATGTGGACCTGGTAGGCGGCGACACCACTGCCAGCCGCTCGGGCCTGACCATTGGTATTACTGCCTTGGGCCAAGTAGCAGCCGGTGAGGCGGTGCGCCGGAGCGGGGCGGGTCCCAACGACCTGATCTGCGTAACCGGCGACCTGGGCGGAGCTTTCCTGGGTTTGCAGGTCTTGGAGCGCGAAAAACAAGCCTGGCAAGCCGACCCCGACACCCAGCCCGAGCTTAGCAAATATCCCTACGTGCTCCAGCGCCAACTCCGCCCCGAGGCCCGCATGGACGTGGTGCACGAGCTGCGCGACCTGGGCGTAGTGCCCACCAGCATGATTGACGTGTCGGACGGATTGGCTTCCGAGGTGCTGCACCTCTGCCAGGCCAGCGGCACCGGGGCCCGCATTTTTTCCGAGAACCTGCCCATTGCCAACCCCACCCTGGAGGTAGCCGAAGAGTTCAACCTCGACCCCATCATGTGCATGCTCAATGGTGGCGAGGACTACGAGCTACTTTTCACCGTCCCACTCTCGGCCCACGATAAACTTAAAAACCACCCCGATATCACCATCATCGGCCATATGGTGGATAAGAGCGAGGGAGCTAACCTGATTACCAAAGCCGGCCAGCCCGTACCGTTGCGCGCCCAGGGCTTCCAGCATTTCGGGTAAAACAGCACAAAAACTAAAAAAGGCGACTCAAACACTTGAGTCGCCTTTTTTAGTTGCTGAAGTTTTTGAACAGCCGGTCTAGCGCTTCCTCGCCTTCCAGTCCTTCTGAGGCAGATGCAAAAACCTCTACCTCTATATGGCTATCAGCAAAGAACTCTATTTCCCACCGCTGCCCCGGAACTGCCACAAGCACCATTATACTTTCTTCCCGATGGTGAGCTAGCGTGTAGTGAATCTTGCGAGCATCCAGTTCAGTAAGGAAATCGAGTAGTTTTTGCAACGCCATCCTTGTCTAGTCCTCGGGGTAGGGAATGTACACGAAGTTGGTAAACTCCTCATCCAGCACGAACAGGCAGCAGTACTCATCGGCGTCTTTGTAGGTCTGCTGGAAATCCTCGATTTTATCGATGCCAATAACCCGCTGCTGCACCAGCATTTCGGCGTAGCTGGCAAACACGTGCCACTCCAGGTTTAGCTCATCGGCATTCACCAGCAGGCCACCTAGCGGTACCTCTTGGCGGGCAAAGATGAAGATGGGATACTTGGAAATCTCGCGCTTGCGGATTTGGTAGGAAGCTTCCTTGAGCGTATCCGAAACGGTAGCGAAATCCTTGGTAATGGTGCCGAGGTACTTACCGTTCAGTTCAGGGTCGTTGGTGTAGTCCATAGTGTGGGTTTGTTGAGGAAGGAATGCTTCCAGATACGTGGAAAGCAAAAGCCGTATCCTAAACCGATGAGAGCTGCATCTATATATACTATCCAGAAATCAGAGCTCAGGAAAAGCCAGCCGATCAGCGCAGTGAACGTTATTAGCGCGTAGGCCACTGCGGTAATCAAGAAGGTAATCTGGGAATGTGAGCGACAATACTGGCTGATATATTTCTCCGGCCATTGGATAAAGGGCCCATTTGCCAGCATTACGAAAAAGAACGACCAGAATGCTACAACGGTAGTGTCAGCACTTCGCAAACTGCCACCTGTTACTAGTGAAAATAAGCCATGAAAGAATATAGCTATACTCCAGCCTGCTAACAACGCGAGTGTAGAGGCCAAAGTATAGCTCTTCATTGTCTTACTTTAATTCCAGCAGCACCACATTCTCCACGTGGTGGGTGTGCGGAAACATATCCACGGGCTGCACTTTCACCACTTTATAGGCGGCGTCCAGCAGCTCCAAGTCGCGGGCTTGGGTGGCGGGGTTGCAGCTCACGTACACGATGCGGGGGGCACGCATTTCCAGCAGGCGGGCTACCACGTCCTCGTGCATGCCGGCGCGGGGCGGGTCGGTGATGACCACGTCGGGGCGGCCGTGCTTCTCGATGAACTCGGCGTTAAGCACGTCTTTCATGTCGCCGGCGTAGAACTCGGTGTTCGTAGTGCCGTTGATTTCGGAGTTGACGTGGGCATCGGCCACGGCTTGCTCCACGTACTCCACGCCGATTACGTGCTTGGCCTGGCGGGCCACGAAGTTGGCGATGGTGCCGGCCCCAGTGTAGAGGTCGTATACCAGCTCAGTGCCGGTAAGCTGGGCGAAGTCGCGTGCTACTTTGTAGAGGTTGTAGGCTCCTTCGGAGTTGGTCTGGTAGAACGACTTCGGCCCCACCCGGAAACGTAGCCCTTCCATTTCCTCCTCGATGTAGGGCTTGCCCTTGTAGCACACCACCTCCAGGTCGTGGAAAGTTTCGTTGCCCTTGTCATTGAGTACGTAGTTGAGGGAGGTAATCTGCGGGAACCGCTCGTAGATGTAGTCGAGCAGGGGCTCAATGGCCTGGTGCTGGCGGTAGCACTGCAGAATCACCATTAGCTCGCCGGTGGTGCTGGCCGTGCGGATGATGAGGTTGCGCAGCAGGCCCGTTTGCTTGATGATGTTGCCGAAGCGCAGCATGTTTTCCCGCGCGTAGTCGCGGATGGCCAGGCGAATCTGGTTGCTGGGGTCGGGCTGCAGCCAGCAGTGGTTTACGTCGATAATCTTATCGAAGCGGGCGGGCGTGTGGAAGCCCAGCACGCGCCGGTCGTACTGCGTGGTTTCGTCCTGGATCTGCTCTTCCGTCAGCCAGCCCATAAAGCTGAAGGTGTACTCCAGCTTGTTGCGGTAGTAGGTTTGGGCCGGAGAACCCATAATGGGCTGCACGGCCGGAATTGCTACCTTCCCAATGCGCTGCAAGGTGTCTTCTACCTGCTGCTGCTTGTACTGAAGCTGGGTTTCGTAGCCAATGTGCTGCCACTTGCAGCCTCCGCACACCCCAAAATGCTCGCAGAAAGGCGTCACGCGCAGCTCAGAGTATTTGTGGAAGTGTGTGGGCACGGCCTCCAGAAAGTTCTTTTTGCTGCGGGTGATGCGCAGGTCTACCACGTCGCCGGGGGCTACCTGGGTCACGAAAATGACGAGGTTATCGTGGCGGACAATGCACTTGCCCTCGGCCACCATGTCCTGAATCTCAATGTTGCGGAGCGCGTCCGCCGGGATTTTTTTAGCTGCTTTACTCACGGCGGCAAAGATACGCACGCAGCCCGCCGGATTTCGCGGTTCGCGCGGATTTCCTGGGGTAGGCGAGGCAGGGCTAGTTGCGGTACGGGTCCATGATGCTGGCAGATTGGTATTCTAGTTGGCGCCAGAACTGGGCGGGGTTTACGCTGCCGTCGAACTCGTTGCTGTACAGGATGTGAGCCGGTTGGTTGGTTTCTGCATTAGCGCCTTGCACCTGCAGCCGGGCCCGCAGCCGGGTGGGGCGGGCCCCCTGATACGACGGTACTACCAGCTGCCAGTACTGGTTGGGGGCCAGAAATACGGTATGGTAGCTGTTGCCGCACCAGCTGCTGGGCACGTATTCAATGGCCTGCCACTGCCCTTGCTCATCCTGGGCCTCGAGGCTGAGGTAGAGCATGCTGTCCTGGGCCCGGAAGGTGATGGTGTCGGAAGTGGTATTGACCAGGTAAAGCCGGTGGCCGGCCGCCTGCTGCTGGAAAAGCCCGGCAGTCGGCTGAGTATCCACCGTTAGCTGCAACTGATTAGCAGGGAATTGCCCGTGCTGAGCGGACCGCAACATATTATCGGAGCCGCCCCAGCCGCCCGGCTCTTCCGCCGAGCGTGCCGTTGGGGGAGAGGCTACCGTGTACGTGGCCCGACGCATGTAATCAATATCGAGGCTTGCTAAGCTCTGGTTAGTAGCAGGTTGCTGCCAAATCAACTCCCCGGCCTGGGTCAGGTAGCTCCAGCGGCTGTCCTGCCGGGCTACCAGCAGGTCATCGGGCAGGGCATCCGCAACGGGAAACAATGCCTGGTAGCGCGGCGGCACCAGCACGTTGCGTTTCGGATGCCAGAACCCGTAGCGAGTAGGCAGCTCAGTGCCATCTTCCCGCATACTATCCTGCTGAAAAACAAGAAGCTCGCCTTGTCGGAATACCTTGGTGTACCCGAACCCAAAGCTACGGGCCGGCATTACTACCCGCCCGGCAGTGTCAAGGCCCAGCAGCCGGTTCTGCGCATCTCTCACGAAGGCCACGCCCTGCTGAAAAGCCGGTCCTTCGGATTGATACGGACTGTTGCCGACAACTTCCGGGTAGGACTCTGCGGTTACAAACCGGCCCTGGCGGTTCAGCAGATGCCATTGCTGGTCCTGGGTGCGGCCGAACGTGCGCCCACTGGCAAGCGGCAGAATCTCCTCTATTTTTTCGTTGCGAAACAGCAGGCGCCCCTGCTCATCCACCAAACTGGCGAAGGTCTGGCGCCGCCGCGCCGAGCGTTGGCTGCCCCTTTCGGGCCGGTGGCGGTATACTTCCACAGGAGCTACCTTTTCGTCGTAGCGCAAGGAGCTTTGCGCAAACTTCCAGCTGGTAGCAGGTACGGTAAAGCAAGCCCGGCCGGTGGAGTCCAGCACTACTTCGTCATTGGCCCATAAACCTGCTGCTTGCTCGTAGGGGAGGGTCGCCGACGAATAGCCCGCCGTGAAATCCTCGATTTGCCGGTACTTGCCCAGGGGTACCACCATGCGGCCCGTAACGTCAATAACGCCTACCTCCCGTACCTGTATACTGTCGCCGGGGTGCGCGGGGTCGGGCTGCTGGGTGCCGTCGCGCAGGCCCCGGACTACCGCTACCCCGTGGTAATACGGCCTGATGGAGCGAAAAACCGTGTCCACCAGCAGGCGGCCGCGCACATCCGTAATACCCTGGCGCTGGCTGCGGGTGGTCACGCGGCAGTAAGGCTGCCGGCCCCCGCCGTAGCAGAGCTCAACCGCGGCGTACGAATGGGTAAACATGAGCTGCCCGGCCCGGTTCAGCACCAGCGGCTTGCCGGCCTGCCACACCAGGGCGTAACTGCCCCGGAATGGGGTAGCATAGTCGTAGCGGGCGGGAACAACGAACTTGCCATCCGGTGCTATGTAGCCGTAGTACCCATTCTCGCGCACGGCCGCTACACCTTCGGAGAAGAGCTGTGCAGTCTGAAAGCGAGCCGGCACCACCGGGCAGCCAGCAGCGTCCAGGTAGCCCCAGCGGGCGTCGGCGGCGGTATACGGATACAGCGGGGGTAGTGCTGCCGTTGGGGTTGGATCGGGTGCAGCGGTGAACAGGCCGTGCAGCACGGCCCAGCAACTGGTAAGTAGTAGGGGGAACGTCATACTTTAGATAGAAGTAAAGGGTCGCGTGGTGAAGATGCCGATAGTAGCTGTATTGCACACGGGCCGCCAGAAGAAATAACCAAAAAAGCCGTCCGGGCTTCCCGGACGGCTTTTCAGCAAAGGTTAGTATGGGCTACTTGGCAATTTCAAACCAGCCTTTGTAGCTGGTGCCATTGTCGAGTTTGAAGAGGTAGTAGTACATGCCGGCCCCGCAGCCCTCGCCCCCGAAGGTATTGCGGTAGTTGCGGGTTTCGTACACCTGCTTGCCGTAGCGGTTGAAGATGGTGAGCGTGTTGCGGGGGTAAAGCTGCACGTTGTCGATGATGAGCACGTCGTTCTTCGCGTCGCCGTTGGGGGTGATGATGTTGTAGAAGCCCAGCTTGTTCTCGAAGGTCACGCAGGCATCGTTGGAGAAGGAGGTGCGGGCCGTAGCGTCGGTGCTGATGGCCTGCACCCGGTAGCACTGGTTGAAGCCGTCTTTGCCGCTCTGCAGGGTCAGGCTCCAGGTCGAGGCGCCTACCGTCTGCACCAGTTCCGGCACGCTGTTATCCGTCACGCGCAGAATGCGGTACTCTTTCACGTCAAAGCCCTGGTAGGCGGTCCAGGCTACCTGCACCGTGCCGGTCTGGCGGGTGTCGGTGGGCTCGGCGGCCGTGGCCCGGGTCAGGATGGTAGTGTGCTGCTGGCTGATGAGAACCGTACCGCAGGCATTGGTCAGGTCGAGGCGGTACTCATAAGCGTGGGCGTCGGCGTCGGCGGTTTTATCAGTGAAGGTAACGGCCGTGTTGGCCACCGTGCCCACCGCCGTGAAGGCGTCGGTACTGCCCGCCTCACGGCGCATAATGCGCACTTGGCTGGCGTTGCCCGCGTTGTTGGGCACGGCCAGGGCCAGCGTAATGCTTTGGTCGTTGGCCGCCGCATCTACCGAGGCCGTCGTCAGAGCCACGCTGGCATTGTCGGGCCGGATGGTGAAGCTGGCCGCGCAACTGGCGCTGGTCGTCTCCGTAACGGCCAGGCTTACGGTGGCCCCGCCCGCCGGCACATCCAGACCAATGGCGTTGGTGCCCTGGCCGCTGACGATGGTAGCGCCGGTAACCGTCCACTGATACTGGCCGCCGGGCAGGCTGGCTACCGCGTAGGCCAAGCCGGTGCGCGCTTCGGGGCAGTAGCTGGCCGGCCCCGTAATAGCCAGCGGCGCTACCACGCTGAAGGTGGTGGTGTACACCGGTCCGGCGCAGCCGTTGGCGTTGGTTTCCCGAGCGGTGAGGGTGTAAGGGGTAGTACTGGCGGCGGGAGTGGGTAGCGTGACGGTGCTACCACTGCCGGGAAGGGCTGCTCCGTTCAGGCTGAAAGCGTAGGAGGACGAAGGTGCGCCCGGCAGTGCGAAGCTGAGGGAAGTGGTGCTGGCACACACCCGGCTCGGCCCACTGATGGCTAGGTTTGCCGCCGGGGCTGGCAGCACGTTCACGTAAAGCGTGTCGCTAACCCCGCGGCAGATGCCCCCGGCCGGATTGCTGGACTCCGTTACGACCAGCTTGGCAATGCCCGGGCGGGTAAAGCGCACTTCTACCGCGCCCTGAGAGGTGCTTACCTGCGTGCCGCCTACAATCTGCCAGGCATAGACCGAGCCGTTGGTGTACGGGGTCTGGTACGTGAATGGGCCCGCCGACTGACACACCTGCAACGGTCCAGCTGGTTTTTCAGTGGCCAGCTGCTGATTCACGCGTACGGGCAGCACCATTGTATCGGAGGAGCAGCCGAAAGAGTTCAGCCGGAAGGCCTGCACACTGGCCGTAGCAGATGCTGCACCCCAGTTGACGGTGATGGCGCTGGTGCCCTGGCCGCTGGCGATGGTACCGCCTCTTACAATCCATTGGTACACCGTGCCCCGCGGGTTCCGAATACTATAGGCCACGCCCTGCACGGTAGGGCACACCGAGCGGCTGCCTTGAATAGTGTCAGCGGCCGGCCGCGGATTGATAGTGACCTGTACCGCGCTGGTCGCCACACAGCCGTTGGCCGTAGTAGCCGTTAAGGTGTACGTCTGAATCAGAGGACTAGCTGTCTGGTTTATGGCTGTCAGCACGGGGCGGGCGGCGGTGGGGCTGCTCAGACCTGCGGCCGGGCTCCACTGGTAGGTGGTGCCCGCCACAGCGGGGGTGCCCAGTGTTATCCGCTGTCCGTCGCACAGGGCCACGGCCGGGCCGGCGTTGGCTACCGCGGCCGGATTCACCGTAAGGCGCACTGTGCTGGTTGCTACGCAGCTGTTAGCCGTGGTAGCCGTCAGCGTATACGTGTAGGCCAGGGGGGTAGCACCCGTATTGGTTAGGCTAAAGGTAGGCTGAGCGGTGGTGGTGCTGCTCAAACCGGCAGCCGGGCTCCATTGGTAGGTAGTGCCAGGGAGGGCCACGGTGCCCAGCGTAGTGGTTTCGCCAGAGCACACGCTGCGGTCGGGGCCGGCCGTAGCCACCGCGGCCGGGTTAATGGTTACCTGGACGGTACTTGTAGCGACGCAGCCCTGGGCGGTAGTGGCCGTCAGCGTGTAGGTGTACGCCTGGGCGCTGGCACCCATGTTAGAGAGGGTAAGCGTGGGTTGGGAAGCGGTAGGGCTGCTCAGGCCCGCCGCGGGGCTCCACCGGTAAGTGGTGCCCGCTACCGCTGCCGTACCCAGCGTGGTGGCCTCGCCCGAGCACACCGCCCGGTCAGTTCCGGCATTGGCCACGGCCGCCTGATGAACCGTCACCCGGACCGTATTGGTCTCTACGCACCCGTCGGCGGTAGTGGCCGTGAGCGTGTAGGTGTACACCTGTGGCGAAGTGCCCAGATTCGGGAGGCTAAACGTGGGCTGAGCGGCCGTGCTGCTGCTCAGGCCGGTAGCTGGGCTCCACTGGTAGGTAGTGCCGGCGGTGGCGGCCGTACCCAGCGTAGTGGTTTCCCCGGAACAAACGGCCCGGTCAGCGCCCGCATCGGCTACGGCGGCTGGGTTGATAGTTACCTGTACCGTGCTGGTGGCCGTGCAGCCCTGGGCCGTGGTCACCGTAACTGAGTACGACAGGGTCTGCGCGGTAGCTGTGGTGTTCGTCAGGGTCAGAGTAGGCTGAGCGGTCGTGGCGCTATTGAGGCCGGTAGCCGGGCTCCACTGGTAGGTGGCACCGGGTAGGGCGGGCGTGCCCAGGGGTACGGGCAGGCCGGAGCAGACCGTGCGGCTGGGGCCGGCATCGGCCACGGCCGCTGGGTTTACTACTACCCGAACCGTACTGGTGGCAAAGCAGCCGCCGGTAGTGGTGGCCGTGAGCGTATAGGTACTAGTCTGGGCTGCGCCGGTGGTGTTGGTCAGCGTAACGGTTGGTTGGGCAGCAGTGGCGCTACTCAAACCCGTGGCCGGGCTCCATTGGTAGGTGTAGCCCGCTACGGCCGGGGTGCCCAGCGTCACGCTCGTGCCCGAGCAGACGGTCTGGGTGGCGCCAGCATTGGCTACGGCCGTGGGCGTGACGGTTACAGTTACCTGCCGCGAGAAGGTGCAGGTGCCATCCGTGGCTTGCACGGTGTAGGTAGTGGTTTGGGTGGGTGATACCGTAATGCTGGCTCCGGTATAGGTCTGGCCCCCGCCGGTCCAGGTGTAGCTCTGGGCCCCGCTGGCCGTAAGCGTGGCCGAGCCTCCTAGGCAGATGCTGGTGTTTGGGCTGGTCGTCAGGCTGCTGGTACCGCGCAGCGTTACCGGCTTCGATACCGAATCCGTGGGGCAGTTGAGCACCGATAGTCCCTCTACCTTCAGTGAGCCGGCTGCCGCCGTTGAGTTCCAGAGCACTTGCACGGAGCGGCCCGTAGCCGCCCCCTGAATGGTACCGCCGCGCACGGTCCAGCGGTATGCACCCGTTGCCGGGCCCTGGGCCGTGTAGGTGCGGGCCTGCCCCCGGTCGCATACCACTGAGTCGCCGGTAATGCGGTTGGGGCCGCTGGCGCGGGTAACAGTAATGCGGAAAATCTCGGCAATGCTCTTGCTGCTGCACGCATTGTCCGTTACGGTTACAATTACATCGTAGGGAGTAGCGCGGGCATTGCCGCAGCGGGAGGCGAAGCGGAAGCTGCCCGTCACGGGGCTGGTCCCGCTGATGGAGGCGCCCCCAATGGGTGTCCCGCTGGGCAGCGTGCCTTGGTTGTTGTTCAGGCTGGCGTCAAAGGGGCCGCTACCGTCCAGTAGCACGCTGTTCACCCGCATCACCAGGGACTGATTTTCGGGGTCGGAGGCGACGATGTTGAAGCTGACCGTCTGGCCTTCCTCAATGGTATAATCTCGCACGGCCACGGAGGGAGGGCTGAACAAGGGCGCCTGGTTAGGCTGGCACACCCTCGATACCAGCTGAATGTCGCGGCGGGTGGTGCCCACCAGCATTTCCCGCCCGTTTACGGTCCGGTACTCGCGCACGTCCACGGCTACTACAAATTTTCCCTGGATGGGGGAGGCGTAGCGGCTTAGGCCGGTGCTGGCGTTCAGGCTGGCAAAGCTGCCCCGCCCCGGCCCGAACGGCTGAGTCTGGCTGTAGCCAGCAGCGTAATATACCGGCGGCGGGGGCGAGAAAGTATTAAACGGAGCCGAACCTTGGTAGGGCGTTCCGAAGGTGTAGGTCAGCCGGTCGCCGTCGGCATCGTAGGCGTTGTTGAGGATAAGGCTAGTATCGCCTTGGCAGATAACGGCTACGGCAGTATCCGAGAAAACCGGAGAAGTGTTAGGCAGCAGCGGCGGGGCAATATCCGCGTACAACGTCATGTTCGTATTGCCCGGATCCAGCAGGTTGGTCACGTCGATGTTACGGGCGCTGTCAGTGTACACGGCGTAGTAGCCCTCAAACGAGTTGGGTAGGCTTACCACTGTCACGTACTTAGCGAGCGTGACCCGGGGCGGGCGGCTATTGGGCAGCGTACAGGTGCCGGGCGAGGGCGGCGTAATCTCCACAAAGCTGGTGCGCGGTACCGTTACCGTTGAAATGCGCGCTCCACCCTGCGACTTATTATAGAAAGTAATGTCGACGCTGGGGCGGCCGTCAGGCGCTACGGAGCCGGGCTCCTTGTTCAGGTACACCAACACTGTTATCTGGTAGCGAAACGGGGCATTGGCCGGACCGTTGGCGTCCAGGTACTTGTAGTTCATCTCGCCTCCCAGCAAGTGGGTAGCGGCGGCAGGCAAGGCGCCCATCACAAGCCAGATAAAAAGCAGGAAACAACTGCGCAGTAGACGTGTTGGCATATAATACGTAAAGAGGGCGACACGGAATAAGGAGCCAGAAAAGCTCCGGGAGAAACAAAAGGAAGAAGTCAGGGCCACGTAACCGGCCGCTTGATTTCCCGCACCAAGTCAGGCTCAGTAGGAGCCCCGTAGGTGGGGTACGCGACGGCAGTAGCTTCCGCATCCGCGCGGCGGATCAGGCGTGTGGTGCGGAAAAGGTAGGGCAGGAGCAGGGGCAGGCCTGCCCCTCAGAACTGGCTGGCCTTGCCGGCTTGATGATGAACTAAAACGCGGAAGGCATAGTGGATACAGAGAAGTAGCAACACGGGCGTAACGGCCCCTTAACAAGCAGTATAGCGCAGCGCGTATTCGCCGCAAAAGTATCGGGCAGATTGCAGGAAGCAAAGCAAAGTACAAACGAGAATACTTACGCTCGAATATACTTATAAGACCGTGATAAAATACAATTTATAAGGCTGCTGGCAAGCCGGCTTACTTTCCGTGCTTGATAGGGTAGGGGAGCAGCCTGCCGGAAGCGGAAGAAATAGGCGTAGTTTTGCGGGCTTCCTGCCTGGGAAGCATAGGCTATTTCTTTCCCCATGAAAAACAACGTAGTGCTTATTACCGGGGGCACTTCCGGGATTGGCCGGGCTACCGCCCTGGCTTTTGGCCGGGCCGGTGCCCGCGTCGCTATTACCGGGCGCGATGAGGCCCGCCTGCAGGATACTGCCCGTGAGCTGGAGCGGCTAGGAGTGCCGCACTTGGCTATCCGGGCCGATGTGGGGGTAGAGGCGGACTCGGAGCGGGCAGTGCAGGAAACAGTGGCTGCCTTCGGCCGTTTGGATGTGCTCATCAACAACGCTGGTATTAGCATGCGCGCCCTGTTCCGCGACGCCGACCTAGACGTTATTCGGAGGCTGATGCAAACCAACTTCTTTGGCACCGTGTACACCACCAAGTTTGCTCTTCCCCACGTTACCCAGGCTAAAGGCTCTATTGTGGGCATTAGCAGCATTGCCGGTTACCGTGGTCTGCCGGGGCGTACAGGCTACTCGGCCTCCAAGTTCGCCATGCACGGGTTTCTGGAGGCGCTGCGGACCGAGCTGCTTCCCCAGGGTGTACACGTGCTGCTCGCCTGCCCAGGCTTTACGGCGTCCAACATCCGCAACGTGGCTCTGGCCGCCGATGGCTCGGCCCAGGGCGAGTCGCCCCGCAATGAGCAGCAGATGATGAGCAGTGAGGAGGTGGCCCAGCACCTGCTACAAGCCGTCCAGCAGCGCCGCCGCGACTTGGTACTAACCGGGCAGGGCAAGCTTACAGTATTCCTTAATAAATGGCTGCCTGGCTTGGCTGATAAGCTGGTGTTAAATCACTTCCGCAAGGAGGAGCCTGACTTTGTCCTGTAAGCTGGTTCTGACAGCACAACGGCCTGGTTCACTTGGTGGATCAGGCCGTTGTGCTGTCAGAACCAGCCTACTCTACTAGCAGTAAGTCGGGCCGCCGGATGTAGGCGTCACGCCCCTGCCACTGCACCCGGTACCAGATATCCTGTTGACCCCGCACCTCAAACCGGTCGCCGGCCGCGGCGGTGGTCAGCCAAGCCGATCCGGCGCTAGGCCCGGTCATCAGCGGAGCGCGGGGCCGGGCCACTAGCCCGACGCGCCCTGGTCCCAGCAGATTCAAGAACAAGCCTACCAGCAGCAGGTATACTGTGTAGGTGGCCCACCAGGCCCGGTCGGCTGTGCGGCGGCGCACCAGCAGCAGCGTGCCCCCTATTACAGCTCCCGCCAGTAGCATCTGCACCAAGCGGTAGTAGTAGCGCTGCACAGTAATAGCTAGGTTTTGCCGCCACGAGTTGGGGTAGCCTGTTAGGCGATGCTCCTGCGCCAGGGTTACCATTTTCTCCCAGGTAGTGTACCGTGGCTGCCACGCGTGGGCCAGGCTCAGGTAATATAGCGCGGCGGGGTAGTGCCCCTGCCCCTCTTGCACGTAAGCCATGCGCAGTAGCTGCCGGCCCGACTGCAACCCTTCCTGCTCCCGCACCCGGCGGTAGAGGGGATAAGCCTGCTCCACCTGACCCGTAGCAAACAAAGAATCTGCGCGTAGAAGCTGCGGAGTAACTTTTTGGGCCTGAGTCGCTTGAAAAAACAGGGCGCAGAAAAGGAAAAAAAGAAGGGCTTTTTTTAGCAAAACAGTTGCACGATTAAGTTTGGGCCTCTACTTTTGTGCCACAATCAGCGAGAAAAGCTCGCCGGTTACAAAGAAAACAAATGATTCTGTAGCTCAGCTGGTAGAGCAATACACTTTTAATGTATGGGTCCTGGGTTCGAATCCCAGCGGAATCACGAAAACCCCAATTGCATTTTGCAGTTGGGGTTTTTTTGTGCCCCGAGGCCAGTAAGGACAGCAAATAATAGTACAGCTAACCAATGTAGCTCTCCGCTGCCACTAGGTAGCGCTGAGCACTCGCGGGCGGGGGTAGGTATAAATACGGTTTTTTACTTCCGTATAAGCCGTAAATAGTGGAGCTGCAAAATAAGCGGAAGGCGAGGTAGAGCTGGTAAAAATCTGAGAAACAGCAGCTTATTTTTTGGATGAGGAGCATCAATATCTTACCTCGACCTTAACACGAATTCAGTAGCATCGTATGAAGGGCAGGCCATTCGGCTGAAAACATCTGTTCTTTTTATCCCACTACTATGTTCGACAAACTAGAAACCCTCGATGACCTGCTGGAAATGCAGCTCAAAGACCTGTACAGCGCCGAAAACCAACTGGTGAAGGCATTGCCCCAAATGGCCAGCAAGGCAAAAGATGGCCGCCTGCGCCAGGGGTTTGAAACCCACCTGCGTGAAACTGAAAAACAAGTAGACCGTCTGGAGCAAATCGGGGAAACGTTGGGCATCAGCCTGAGCGGACACACCTGTAAGGCTATGGAAGGCCTGATTGCGGAAGGACAGGAAACTATGTCGGAGCGGGCTACTGATGAAGTAATGGATGCCGCTCTGATTGCCGCTGCCCAGCGCATTGAGCACTACGAAATTTCGGGTTACGGTACGGCTGCTCACTTTGCTGAGCGCCTGGGGCACCAGGAAATTGCTACTCTGCTTCAGCAAACCCTGAACGAAGAGCAACACACCGACACGAAGCTCAACGAGCTGGCCAAGAACTACATCAACGCCAAAGCTGAGTAGTTTTTCGCCTCCTTCCTGCTCCGTAACCTCTTGCCCCAAAAAATGCTTGTTTCGGCAAGTGTTTTTTGGGGCGAATTGCTCACTTGCTACCCTGTTATATGCCCACCAAAAAACAACCCTCTCCTTCTGCGTGCCCTGTTCCTAAGGGCAAACTCCTACTGATTGGCGGCCACGAGCACAAGGGCGACACCCTGGAGGAAGACGAGCAGGCTGCTCGTAACGTTAACTTTGCTCCGGAAGCTATTTTGCGGCGCCTAGCCGAGGAAATTGGTAATCGGGGGCCACTGGTAGTAATTCCTACGGCTTCGGAAGAGGCAGAAGAAGCGGGGCAAGACTACGTGCGCGCGTTCCACCGATTGAACGGGCCTCCCGTAGAAGTATTGAATATTAAATCCCGAACGGAAGCCAACGATTCTGCGCGCTTGCGGGTGTTGGAGGAAGCGGGCGGAGTACTCTTCACCGGTGGCGACCAACTGCGCCTGACGGCTCTGCTTGGAGGAACGGATCTACAGCGCTGCCTGCACCGCCGGTATTCCAATGACGACTTTATCGTAGCTGGTACCAGCGCCGGCGCTACCGCCATGAGTACCCCCATGATCTATCAGGGGCGTAATGATGCGGGAATGCTTAAAGGAGAAATTCATATCACCACCGGACTGGAGCTGCTTCACGACGTAGCCGTCGATACGCACTTTGTGGCGCGGGGCCGCATTATCCGGATGGCGCAGATTCTGGCTACCAATCCTGCCTGCTTAGGGTTAGGGCTGGAGGAAGATACGGCGGTACTGGTCACGGAAGGGCGGGAATTGGAAGTGCTGGGTAGCGGCCTGGTAGTTATTCTGGATGCCCGCTCCTGTAGCTCCACCAATATTCACGAAATAGCCCCCAACACGCCGTTTACCATGCGCGGTATTGATTTGCACCTGCTGGCCGCCGGCGAACAGTACACGTTGCCAATTCAGCCGCGCTTGTACGCCTAAGCTCTTTTTAGCCCCTCCTGCTTGCGGGACCTAGAACGGCAGGAGTAGCCAGAAACCCCCTTGCAACAGCTCAGGCTTTGTTAATCAGGCCCTGCTCCATAGCGTGCTTGATCAGAGCCGCTGTGTTTTTTACTTGGGTTTTCTCGATGATGTTCTGACGGTGGGTTTCAATGGTCCGCTTACTGGTGAATAGCTTCTCAGCTATTTCATTGGTCGTGAGTCCCTCCGCAATGAGCTGTAGTACTTCCCGCTCCCGATTTGATAAGTCGTTTGGCTTCTTGATGGAGCCATCCGGGGCGGCGCTCGACTGGTTGAGCACCTTGCGCAGCATATGCAAGCCTATTTCGCTACACAGAAACTGCCGGCCCGACGCTACTGCGTGGATAGCGGCCACAATTTCATCTTTGGCTACGTTTTTCAGCACGTAGCCGTGGGCGCCGGCATCCAGGAGTTGTCCAATATTGCGCTCGTGGTGAATCATCGAAAGCACCAGTATCCGCAGGGTAGGATATTCCTCCTGTAGCCGTCTGGTAGTGGCCAAGCCATCAAGCACGGGCATATTCAGGTCCAGCATCACTACATCGGTGGGAGTGGAGGGCAGCTGATCTAGCAACTCTTGTCCATTGCCTGCCTCACCCACCACTTCCAGGGTCGGTTCCGAAACCAGTGCCGCCCGCAGGCCCTCACGTACAATAGTGTGGTCGTCAACCAGAAAAATGCGGATCATACTAAAGTAGAAAGAGAGAAGGGCTGAAGGATAGTGCCGCAGGAGGTAGCAGGGGCACTGAAGCAGCGTGGTCTGAGGCGCAACATGCGCTCGGCAGAACAGGCAGGGCTATGGCTCTTGAGAGCAAGCGCTGATAGAAAGCGAAAACTAGCCGGAGAGTTCCCTGGTAAAGTACTGCATTATACGGGGGACAGCAAAATTAAACGCGCCCGTACACAGGGTATCCGTTTTTATTACTAGTAAAAACCGTATTAATTCTTTTGCCAAATATTCAGCGTTGAGAAAAGAATGCTCGTATAGTCCTTCATAAGAATTGCTGGGGCCGCGCCTTCGTGGGCGGCTTAGTTCTCACCCTTGTTTTCAGCTTGTATGTACAGAGTTCGTTTGCCCTGGTTGTCTATTGTGTTGTTAGGAGGTGCCCTAAGCTTAGGGTCTTGCAACGGCGACAAAGGCCGGGACGCTAATACTGACACCAGCACTGCCGAGAGCGGCGACATGGACAGCAACGGCAGTGCCGACATCAACGGCTACCCGGATGCAACCTCCGATTCTATTGGTGGCGGGCAAGAGTCGCTGGGGGGCTCCACTACCAGTTCTCAGTCCAGATCAGATGCTACCATGGGCGGCGGCACAGTAGATGCTACTGCGCCGGCTACCGGGGGTAGTACCAGCGGCGCTTCGGGCAGTAGTGGTTCTACTACGGGCGGCACCACGGGTTCTACCACGGGAGGGCAATAAGTAGGCTCCCAGCCAACCAGCAGCTTTCCTTTCACAACTTCACCCTTCTTTTCCAAACTACTCTTTCTGCGCTATGAAAAAAGCATCAGTTTTCCTCGGTACTGCTCTTATTGCTGCATTCTTCGCTACGGCTGGCGTAGCAGTGTCTTCTGCTTCTGCTAACTCCACTCTGGACCAGGGCACCACCACGGGCGGCACCGGCGGCGGCAGCACCAGTGGTACTACCACCGCGGGCTCTACCTCAGGTACCACTTCCGGTACTACCTCAGGCTCCACTAGCGGCTCCATGACGTCGGGGACTACCGCAGGTTCAACTACCGGCAGCACTTCGGGCACAACGACTTCGGGCTCGATGACCTCAGGCTCGACTACAAGTGGCTCTACTAGCGGTAGCACCTCCGGTTCGTCAACCTCGGGTTCCATGACTTCGGGCTCTACTACCTCAGGGCGCTCTACCTCAGGTCGTACGACCAACAAGAAGAAATCATCCTCTACCCGCACTACGTCGGGTCGCTCTACCAGCGGTAGCTCCACCTCGGGTTCTACCAGCGGTAGCACCACTTACTAGCCACTGAGGCTGTTTGCCCGTCCTTCAGGCCGAGCCTGACAGGGAATCTGAAGCTACTGGCCACGTGCCAGTGGCTGCCCTCAGATTTCTTGTTAGGCTCGGTATGATATAGGCTAGCCCCACTTCTCGCCCGGCACTGCCATGCCGGTACTTCTCGCCCGCTTTACCCCCTCTGTCCGGATACGGAATGCCAGCTTTATACACGGTGTTGCGCCGCCCTTTCGAAGTAGACTTGCGTGCCTTGGCACTTTTACGGGCCGCCGTGGCAGTAGTCCTGCTCTTCGATATTGGCATTCGCAGCTCCGACGCGGAAGTTTTCTACTCTAATCTGGGAGTACTGCCGTTATCCGTGCTGTTGGAGCACAACTGGAACCCGTACCAGTTTTCGCTGCACGCCAGCAGTGGCCTCTGGCAGGTCCAGATGCTTTTGTTTGTGCTGGCAGCGGCCGCCGCCCTGGCTCTGCTGTTGGGCTACCGCACCCGCCTGATGACGGCAATCTGCTGGGTGCTGCTCGTATCGGTGCAGAACCGCAACCCGCTGATTCTGCAAGGCGGCGACGACCTGCTGCGGATGCTGTTGTTTTGGGGGTTTTTCCTGCCCTGGGGCCGGATGTATTCCTTTGATGCGCGCCATCAAGCCCGCCCCGAAAGTATGGTGTACGCCAGTGCAACCACTCTGGCCTATATCGTGCAGCTCGCCCTCGTGTATTGGTGTACGGCTCTGCTAAAGAACAGCCCGGAGTGGCGTCAGGAAGGCACTGCCCTCTACTATGCCCTTAGTCTAGACCAAGTACTTATGCCGGGTGGGCGGCTGCTTTACCCGTTTCCTAAGCTGCTCCAGGTACTCACGTGGGTTACTTTCTACACGGAGCTGCTGCTGCCCTTCGTGCTTTTTATTCCGTGGCGAGTGCCGTGGTGGCGGCTGCTATTTGTGGGCCTGATGTATGCCTTTCACTTGGGTATTAGCCTGACTCTGTTCGTTGGTCTGTTTTTTCTGATCAATATGGCCTCCGTGCTAGGGCTGCTGCCCGGCGCAGTCATGGATTGGCTGGAGCGTCGCTTGGTGCCAGTCTACCAGCGTCTGGGGCCTCAGGTTCAGGAACGGCTGGTCCGTCCCTGGGCCAATCGGCTAGCCGGATGGGAGACGCGCGTACAGGTACGGGTAGAAACTGCCGTAGTATTACCCAGCGGAACCCGCCGCTTACTGCGTGCCGTGCGGGAAGGGCTGGTGCTGGGGCTGCTGCTCTACGTGTGCTGGTGGAACCTCGACAGCATTGTGCGGCCCGAGTGGACCATGCGCGAGCCGTTACGCTGGGTAGGCTACCTCTTCCGCACCGATCAGCACTGGGGAATGTTCGCGCCTTCCGTATTTAAAGATGATGGCTGGTATATTCTGGATGGTACCACTACTGATGGGCGCCACCTCGATTTAAACCGCCGGGGCCGGCCAACCACGTATGCTAAGCCGGCCTCGGTAGTGGCGCTGTTTCCTAATGACCGGTGGCGCAAGTATTCCGAGAACTACCTGTTCGTCGATAACGCCTACATGCGGCCTTACTACTGTAATTATCTATTGCGCATCTGGCACGAAGACCCGGCGCACCCGCCTCTGCGCCAACTCGACGTAATCTATATGAAAGAGGTGTCGCTGCCGAATTACCAAGTAGCAAGGCCTACTCGGGAGGTGCTATGTAGCTGTGCTCCACCCGCACCACCCGCACCACCCGCACCACCCGCGCAGCCCTAGCCTGGGGAATAACTCTCTCACATCAATCTTTCCGCTCCGATGTCTAAAACAACTCCCGCTGAACCCACCGCCTCGCGCGCAACCACGCCTGCTCTGTTTCCGGTAGTACCGGATATTCGAGGGCAGCGCAACGTGTTCGTTAACTTGTACTATGTCCGGGCCCAGGAACAGCCTACGGCCAGCTGGGTACTGGTTGATGCCGGACTGCCGGGTGCGGGCTCCAAGGTGCAGCACACCGCCGAGTATCTGTTTGGGGCAGGTATTCCCCCCGCCGCTATCATCCTGACGCACGGCCATTTTGACCACGTAGGCGCCTTGCCCCACTTGCTGAAAGTGTGGCCGAATGTGACGGTGTATGCCCACCCGCTTGAGTTGCCCTACCTCACGGGGCTCTCCTCTTACCCACCACCCGATCCTACGGTGGGGGGGGGCGCCATGGCGGCACTGTCGTTTCTGTACCCCAAAGCCCCGCTAGACTTAGGCGCGCGGGTACAGCCTCTGCCGGCCGATGGCTCTGTGCCCCACATGCCAGGCTGGCGCTGGGTGGCTACCCCAGGTCATACGCCCGGCCACGTATCTCTTTTCCGGGAGCATGACCGCACCCTGCTGGCCGGCGACGCCTTTGTTACGACAAAGCAGGAGTCGGCTCTGGCGGTGCTTCAGCAGCGGCAGGAGGTGCACGGCCCTCCAGCCTACTTCACCCCCGATTGGCCTACGGCGCACGATTCTGTGCTGCTGCTAGCTGAGTTGCAACCGGCCGTTGCAGCCACTGGGCACGGCATCCCGATGCGGGGTGAGGCGCTGCAGCAGGAGTTGCGCCAACTGGCCCGCGAGTTCGAGGAAATAGCCGTGCCTGCCCACGGCCGCTATGTCGGGCGCTCCGCCTCTGCCGATGAAACCGGCGTTACTTATGTGCCCCCAGCTCCCGGCCGGCGCGTTCCGCTCTGGACAGTGGGAGCGGGGGTAGTCCTGGTAGCCGGTCTCTACTGGCTACAAAGCCGGTCCCGACGATAGGACGGTCCCTTTGCCCGGGCCAGCATCTGCTTCGCGCTGCTGGCCCGGGCAAGGGCTATGTGTTAGTCAACCAAGCAAGGTCCTGTTTATCCTGCCATTAGTTGGTGGGCCGGCAGACTATACTCTTAGGTGTGCCCATATGAGACCCTCTTCTTTTCCCCCGGACGTAGTACGGGTTCAGCGCCAGCTCAGGGCCTTGCGCCACTTGAGTTTGCGGCGCCACTCCATTTCGGAGCTGGCCGCCCGGGTTCGCCGCCTGCTTACCGGGCACCCCGTTCGCTGCATTGAGTTACCGGCTGGGGTGCTCGTGTACCGCGGAGTAGCCCGTGAACAACCTCCTACCTACTGGTCAGAGGTATCCTATCCGCCCCCCGAGCGGGTACATTACGATCAGCGGATGAACCGGGCTGGGCAGCCCATGTTCTACGCCAGTGCCACTTGGCACCCCCCCTTTTTCGAAGCCGGCGTGCAGCCCGATGACCAGATCTTGATTAGCCGCTGGATAAGTCGGGCCCCATTGCGGCTGGTAAGCTTCCACGAACCGGATCAGTGTGCCGACGATCCGCACTCCGACCGTAACCAGTTGTTTGGGCAGGCCTGGGCGGCGCTACCCGAGCCCGCCCGCCTGGTATCTGCTTTCCTCACGCGGGTATTTATCCGGCCCGTGTCGCAGCAGAACGCTCATCACTACCGCTTGTCTATTGCTGTAGCCGAAGCCTGTGAGTTGGGCAGTGCCTTCGATGGAATACTCTACCCATCCGCTGCCATGACCTCCCCCGCCCACAATTTAGCCTTGCATCCCAGCTGCCTCGATACCGGAAAGCTAGAGTTACAATACGTAGAGCAACTGCGGGTAAATCGCGTAGGGATTGACGAATTAGACGTATGCTCCTTAAACTTTGCAAACCGGTTTGATAAGCAGGGGCGCTTGCAATGGCTGAACCAGCCCGGTAACTGGGTGCTGCGGGAGGCTGGTCATAGCACCATCTACTATCGTCAGCCCACTGGCAAGTGGAATTCGTGAATGGGACCACGCAATGAGCCAGTAAATAGCGAGCAGTCAGATTGCCAAGCGGTTAGAAGCATAGTCCAATACTAATATTTTCCTAAGCTTCGTATACGTATAAGTACGTGTTTAACGGGGATAAATACGGTTTTTTATCTAATAGAAAGGTGTTTTTATGCCCACTAGCGTACAACGGGCAGTGTTCCACTAGTTACCATCTTCCCTCTATGATGACAAATTCCGCTTCCCAAAACCCTGCGGCAGCCGGTACCCCAGCCGGCGTACCCCGTCGTGCTTTTCTTCGCTACACCGGAGCCAGCGTGGCATTAACTGGTCTGCTTCTGGCTGGCTGCGACGACGATAGTGATGATGTTGATGCCAACCTGTTGGACGTTGGCACGGGGGATGAGGGCATTCTGAATTACGCGTACGCCCTGGAGCAATTAGAGGCGGCCTTTTACGCACAGATCAAGAATGGCACCTACTACAAAGGCTTACCAGCCAACAGCGCCGAGAAGCAAATCCTTGATGATTTGGCCCTGCACGAGCAGGCCCACGTTAACTTCTTCAAGGCTGCGCTCGGCAACAAAGCCATTAAAGAGCTGGAGCCCGATTTTAGCCAAATCAACTTCAACGACAAGGGTAGCGTGCTGACCAATGCCCAGGCTTTTGAAGATCTGGGGGTAGCCGCCTATAATGGTGCCGGCCGCTTTATCGCTTCGCCCACTAACCTGGCCCTGGCAGGTAAAATCGTGTCCGTAGAAGCCCGTCACGCCGCTCTAATCCGTGATCTGCGCCAGTACAACAGCTTTGTAGCTTCTGATGTGGTAGACGTTTTCACCCCCACTTCGGCTACATCGGCTCCCGGTGCAGGATCAGGCACGGGCAAAGAAAAGTCGAAGCGCCCGCAGGAAGTGCTGGCTACGGCTAACCAGTTCCTAAAAAGCGGCTCTAAGCTGAGTGCTACCAGCTTCAGCTAACCTTTTTCGCCTCCGGCTACCCCTGTTTATCCCCCTACAATTGACATTCCTTCCATCATGGATTTATTTAAACTGATTTCCGACATCGAGAAAGTTGACCCAGAGGTTTACGAGCGTTTGGATCCTCGCCGTCGGGTGTTCAAGCACTTTGGCCTAGCTGGCAAGGCTGTAACTGCCGCCATGCTGCCTGGTTTGGTAAGCGGCATTTTCCAGCGCGCCTATGGTCAGACTACTTCCCTGACCCCCGAAATTACCCAGGTGCTGAACTTGGCTCTTAGCCTGGAGTATCTGGAGTTCTACTTCTACGACAGCGGCTTGAAAGCCAGCAACCTGATTCCAGCAACGGACCGCCCGGCTTTCGAAACTATCCGCAACGATGAGTCCGGCCACATCAAAGTACTGCGTGAGGTGCTTGGCACTGCTGCCATTGCTGACCCCACCCGTGACGCCTTCGACTACACAGGTGGTAAAGGTTTGCTTCCCGGGCCTTTCGCCACGGTATTCACTGACTACAAAATTTTCTTGGGGGTAGCACAATCCTTCGTGGATACTGGGGTACGCGCTTATAAAGGCGGTGCTCCCGTGCTGATGCCAAACAAAGACATCCTGGAGTCAGCCCTGAACATCCACTCCGTAGAAGCGCGGCACTCGTCGCACGTGCGTACGGTACGCCGCGGGGTAGAATTGGGTAACGCCACTGCTACAGCTGTTGCCGGCGACCTGAACAACCTGAACAAAATCCCCAAAAGCTGGATTTCGGGTATCGACAACGGTGGCCCTTCGCCGAACACGACACCTTCTACGACTCCAGTATATGGCGCAGGCAACCCTGCTGCTACCTACCCAGCCGAGAATAACACAACCCAAGCTGGTGTTCCGATTGAAAACAGCGCGATGGGTATCACTGCCGCGGCTGCTTCCGAAGCTTTCGACGAGCCGCTTGACCCAACCACGGTGAAGAGCATCGCTCGTAACTTCGTGAAAGCTACCACTACGCTGTTTGTATAAAGCAGCCTTGATGATAGCCTAGCCTAAAGCATACGTGCCTCTTTCTTGCCGCTTGCCTTACCCAGTAGGGAAGTGTTGCGCAGGAAAGAGGCACTCATGCGAGGGTGGCTACCCCAGGTAAGGAAACACACCTAGGACTGTAATTTTTCACTCTGACTAAGAACAAGTTAATAGTAGAAACGGGCTATAGTAAGCAGAAAAGCTTCTGTGGTGTTGCATTACTAACCTGAAGCCTCTACTTTTGCACTCCCTTCCAGAAAGCACCGCCTAAGGAAAGGAAAATGATTCTGTAGCTCAGCTGGTAGAGCAATACACTTTTAATGTATGGGTCCTGGGTTCGAATCCCAGCGGAATCACGAAAAAGCCCCGAATGCCTCTTGCATTCGGGGCTTTTGCTTTCTGGTGGGGTAGGGAAATCAGGTTGACGTTCGTGTCAGTTCGCCTGGAGTGCTACGGGCTACTTACCCTTGAACTTCTGAATGGCTTGGCGGGTGAACTCCGAAAGCACTAGACGGCCGCTGATGCCTGCGCGCTCAACCAGCAACTGGTCCCAGTGGTCGGTGCCGGCCCAAAGGACGCGCTTCAGATCTGTGAGGGCCTCCGGGTTGTAGGCGGCCAGCTTGAGGGCGAAGGCCTGCACCGCGGCATCCAGTGTTTCCACGGAGTCCAGTACTTCTGCGTAAAGCCCTTTCTGCTGCGCCCATTCGGCAGAGCGAAACTCAGCGGCATCGAGGGCTAGCTGGGCGTAGGCAGCCACGCCAATTTTGCGCTCCACGGCCGGACCTACCACGAACGGCCCAATGCCCACTACCAACTCACTGAGCTTTACGGCCGCCTGCGAGGTAGCAAAGCAATAGTCGGTAGCGGCGGCTACCCCTACGCCGCCGCCAATGGCCTTGCCCTGCACGCGCCCGATAATGATTTTAGACGACAAACGACAGGCGTTAATCACCTTCGCGAAGCCGGAGAAAAACTCCAGTCCCTGGGCTTCATTTTCAATGGCTATCAGCTCATCGAAGCTAGCGCCGGCGCAAAAGGTTTTCGTGCCGTCACTTTTCAGGATAATGACTTTTGTAGCCTCGGCCTCGCTAACGGTGGTA
This sequence comes from Hymenobacter sp. HSC-4F20, assembly GCF_019599275.1. GTDB lineage: Bacteria > Bacteroidota > Bacteroidia > Cytophagales > Hymenobacteraceae > Hymenobacter. Next base: position 287,748 of record NZ_JAHZTD010000001.1, read on the forward strand.
ATGGTGGTGGCTAGCTCCGTGAGCAGGGCACCCGGTAGCGAGTTGTGCGAAGGATGAAAAAAGGAAATGGTAGCAATGCCGTGGGCATCGGTTGTGGCTTCAACTTTCCCGGCGGTTAAGGTATCGGAAGTGCTCATGTAGTGGGTTGCGTACTGTATCCGAGCATACTCCTGGGCTTCAGCAAGCCGGGGAGTATGCTCGGATAGCCTTATTCTTGATTCTTTTTCTTTACCATAGTAAGGATGGTAGCCACGGCTACGGTGTCGCCAGCTTCATCAGATACCTGCACCAGCCAGCGCACAATACCTTTGGCTACATCGTCCTCCGAGCGTTTTTCCTGGCCGATTTTCTCCTTCACCGTCAGCTGCACCCCGATAGTCATGCCGGGATAGACGGGCTTGGTAAAGCGGCACTCATCGAGGCCGTAGTTCAGCAGGACCGGACCTTTGCGCGGGTCTACGAACATGCCGGCGGCCTTGCTCAGGATGTAGTAGCCGTGCGCTACCCGGCCCGTAAACAGGGTGCCCTCCAGAGAGGTAGCATCCACGTGCGCGTAGAAATTGTCGCCCGACACTTGGGCAAAGTTGGTGATGTCGGCCTCCGTAACGGTGTGGCGGTGCGTGGTGTAGGTTTGCCCGATTTCCAGCTCCTCGAAGTAGTGCTGAAAGGGGTGTTTGTCGCGTTCCAGCTGCTTGGCGCCTTGCTGATACACGTCGGTAATGGCAGTAAGCATGGTAGGGGAGCCTTGCACGGCTACCCGCTGCATGAAGTGCTCCACGCCGCGGGTTCCGCCCATTTCCTGCCCGCCCCCAGCGCGGCCGGGCCCACCGTGGATAAGCAACGGCATTGGGGAACCGTGGCCGGTGCTTTCCTTGGCTACCTCGTTGTTCAGCACCAGGATGCGGCCGTGGTGAGTAGCTGCGCCCAGCACAAACTCCTGGGCCACCTGCGGGTCGTTGGTGGCCACGGAGCACACCAGGGAGCCTTTACCCATGTTAGCCAGCTTCACGGCATCGTGCACGTCCTTATAAGGCATGAGGGTAGTTACCGGGCCGAAGGCCTCTACCTCGTGTGATTCGGTGAAGCGGAAGGGGTCGGGGTTCAGCAGCAGAATGGGCGAAACGAAGGCACCCACTTTGCAGTCCCCGCCAATCACCTGCACGTTGTCCAGGTCGCCGTACACAATGGGCGTGTTCTTGGCTAGCTGCTGCACTTTCTCGCGCAGACGTTTTACCTGCTCCATGCCCGCCAGTGCGCCCATGCGTACGCCCTCGGCCTGCGGGTGGCCAATGGTGGTTTGGGCCAGGGCCTTGCCGAGAGCAATCTGCACGTCTTCCACCAGGTTTTCGGGCACAATGGCGCGACGAATAGCGGTGCACTTCTGCCCAGCCTTGGCCGTCATTTCCTTGCGCACTTCCTTGATAAAGAGGTCGAACTCCGGCGTGCCAGGCACGGCGTCGGGGCCCAGGATGGCGGCATTCAGCGAGTCGGCTTCCAGGTTGAAGGGTACGGCTTCCTGAATGATGCGCGGGTGCGCTTTCAGCTTACGGCCGGTTTCGGCGGAGCCCGTGAACGTTACCACGTCGCGGTAGTCCACGCTGTCGAGAATACCGATGCCGGAGCCGACTACCAACTGTAGGGCGCCATCGGGCAAGATGCCGGAAGCAATAATTTCGCGCACCACGGCTTCGGTGAGGTAGGCGGTAGGCACGGCCGGCTTTACAATGGCCGGCATACCCGCCAGCAGGTTCACGGCAATCTTCTCCAGCATGCCCCAGATGGGGAAGTTGTAGGCATTGATATGCACGGCTACCCCTTCGCGCGGCACCATAATGTGCTGGGCCATAAACGAGCCGCCCTTCGACAGCCCAATCGGCTCCCCATCCACAAAGAAGGGCTTATCAGGGAATTTACGACGTAGGGAAGCGTTAGCGAACAGGTTGCCAATGCCGCCTTCAATATCAATCCAGGAGTCGGCGCGGGTGGCGCCGGAGCGGTAGCTTAAGGTATAGAACTCTTCCTTCTTGGTGTTGAGGTGCAAAGCCAGGGCCTTCAGCATGCGGCCCCGCTCGTGGAAGGTCATGCGGCGCAGGGCCGGGTTGCCCACGCGGCGACCATAGTCGAGCATGGCGGCAAAGTCCAGACCTTCGCCGTCGGCCAGGGCAATGACTTCGCCAGTGGAGGCGTCGTAGAGCTCTTGCTTTTGGCCCGAGCCGGGCATCCAGCGGCCCAGGGCATAATTTTCGAGGGTGGGAGTCATATAATAAGGAAGGGAAGATGTAGAGAAATTACGGGGGTAGGGAAGTTCATGCCCCTTGCCCGTTGGGGTAAGCGGGGCGGGGTAGGCCAAGTCAATTTACTCGCTGGTTTTGCGCTCGGCCCAAGTCTGGTAGCCACCGTGCTGCACGGCGCGGTCGGCGGGCACTGCGCGCAGGGGCTCGCAGGGCTGCAGAGTAGCGTGCAAGTCGGCGGGTAGCTGCATGTAGATGTGGGTGCCTTCGGTTTTCCAGGCTAGCATCTCGTCGCTGACCTGCCGGATGATTTTGTGCGGATTGCCTACTACCAGGCTGCGGGGCGGAATTACCTCATCGGCCTTGATAAAGCTCAGAGCCCCAATAATGCTTTCGTCGCCGATTTCTACCCGGTCCATGAGCACAGCGTTCATGCCCACTAGCACGTTGCGGCCCACGGTGGCCCCGTGAATGATGGCGCCGTGGCCGATGTGGGCCATTTCCTTGAGCCGGGTGGTGGTGCCGGGAAACATATGCACGGTGCAGTTTTCCTGCACGTTGCAATTATCCTCAATGATGATCTGGCCCCAGTCGCCGCGAATGGCCGCGCCCGGCCCGATGTACACGTTGCGGCCGATGATGACGTTGCCCGTCACGGTGGCCTGCGGGTGCACAAACGCCGACTCATGCACTACCGGCACGAACCCGTTGAAGGAGTAAATCATACCTTTTCGATGATGGCGGCGTAGCCCTGGCCTACCCCCACGCACATCGTCACGAGGGCGTAGCGCTTGTTTTGCTTGTGCAGCTCCAGGGCCGCTGTGTTCAGGATGCGGGCTCCGCTCATGCCCAGCGGGTGGCCCAGGGCAATGGCGCCGCCGTTGGGGTTGATGCGCGGATCGTTGCCTTCCAGGCCCAGGCCCCGGACGCAAGCCAGGGTTTGCGCAGCAAAGGCTTCGTTGAACTCAATCAGGTCGATTTGGTCCAGGGTGAGGCCAGCTTTCTTTAGAGCTTGCTGAGAAGCTGGCACCGGCCCAATGCCCATAAAACGCGGCTCAACGCCCGCTACCCCCATGCTCACGATGCGGGCCCGCGGGGTGAGGTTATGCTGTTTTATCCCGTCCTCCGAAGCCAGCAGCAGCGCCGCCGCGCCATCATTCAGGCCCGAGGAGTTACCGGCCGTAACGGAGCCGTTTTTGCGGAAGGCCGGGCGCAACTTCGCCAGTCCTTCCAGGGTAGTATTCGACTTGATAAACTCATCCTCGGCAAACAGCACCGGCTCGCCCTTGCGCTGCGGAACAGCCACCGGCACAATTTCCTCGGCGAAGCGGCCGGAGTCGCGGGCCCGGCCGGCGCGCTGGTGCGAGTCGTAGGCGAACTGGTCCTGGTCTTCGCGGCTGATGTGGTCCCGCTCGGCCAGGTTCTCGGCCGTTTCGCCCATGGCGTCGATGCCGTACTGCTCCTCCATTTTAGGGTTCACGAAGCGCCATCCGAAGCTGGAATCGAACATCTGGGCGTCGCGGCCGAAGGCAGTGCTGGCTTTGGAAATTACCAAGGGGCCGCGGGTCATGTTCTCTACCCCGCCGGAAATAAACAAGTCACCGTCGCCGCTCTGGATGGCGCGGGCGGCCGCAATGCTGGCCGAGAGGCCCGAGGCGCAAAGGCGGTTCACGGTTTCGCCCGGAACGGAGGTAGGTAGGCCGGCCAGCAACAGGGCCATGCGGGCCACGTTGCGGTTGTCTTCGCCGGCTTGGTTGGCGCAGCCCAGAATGACGTCGGCAATGGCGGTGGGGTCGGCAGAGGGGTTGCGCCGCAGCAGCTCCTGCAGTACCAGGGCTGCCAGGTCGTCGGGGCGGACGGGAGCCAGGGAACCACCAAAGTTGCCGATGGGCGTCCGGATACCGTCGATGATATAGGCTTGGTTCATAAGATGATGAAAGGGAGAGGTAGTGGAATGACGAGTTGATACTCTGGTGGTGTAGGGCTGAATTTGGGCCACTCGGGGCTAGCAAACGCACTAGTTCACCACCTCACCAGTTCACTACAGTATTTCGTTGCTGGTGCGGTAGGCGGTGCCTTTGAACAAGGCCAGCAGTACCCCGTGCTGGTTGGTGGCCCGGATCTGGTACACGCCTACTTTGTGCTTGAGGCTTTCTTCTCGGGCCTCCACGGTTATTACGTCGCCGAGCTTGCCGGCTTCCAGGTAGTCGATGGTAACCGTGAGGCCCACGCTCTGGCGGCCGTGGCTGTTGCAGGCAAAGGCAAACGCCGAGTCGGCCGCCGAAAACGTAACGCCGCCGTGTAGCGCCGCAAACCCGTTGAGCATATCAGGCCGCACCATGAAGTGCAAGCGGCAGTAGCCGGGCCCTACCTCGTCAATTTCCAGCCCCAGCAGCTTACTGAACGCGTCGTGCTGGAGCATCTGGTCCTTCACGGCTTCGGCCTTGCCGGGCGGGGTAGGGCTAGTGGGTTCCGATGGATTCATGCTGAAAGAACGTGTGGCCGGATTTTACCATGCGGCGCAGCAGGGGGCTGGCGCGGTAGCGGTCCTCGTGGTATTCTTCGTACAGGGCATCGAGGGTCTGGAGCACCTGGGGCAGCCCCAGCTCATCAGCCCAGGCCAGCAGCCCTTTCGGGTAGTTCACACCCTTGGTCATGGCCAGCTCCAAGTCTTCTTTTGACGCCACGTTCAGGGCCAGCGCATCCACGGCTTCGTTGATGAGCATGGCCAGAATGCGGTGCAGCACCTGGCGGCCCAGGGCTTCGTCGGGGGTAGGCTCGGGCTGGGCAGCGCCTTCCCGGTAGTCGTAGAACCCCCGGCCCGACTTGCGACCATAATAGCCGGCCTCAAACAGGCGCTTTTGGGTGAAGGATGGTTTGTAGCGCGGGTCGAAGAAGAAGGACGTGAACACCGACTCCGTGACGCGGTAGTTCACATCGTGACCGATGAAGTCCATGAGGGCAAACGGACCCATCCGGAAGCCGCCCAACTCGGTCATGGCCCAGTCGATAGTGGCCATGTCGGCAATTCCCTCTTCCAGAATCCGAATGGCTTCGCCGTAAAATGGCCGCGCCACGCGGTTCACGATAAAGCCCGGGGTATCCTTGGTCAGCACGGGCAGCTTGCCCCAGCGTTGTACCAGGTCGCGCACTTCTTCGGCTAGCCCGGGGCGCGTTTGCACCGCCGGAATTACCTCTACCAACTGCATTAGCGGGGCCGGGTTAAAGAAGTGAATCCCGATAAACCGCTCCGGCTGCTGACAGGCGGCGGCAATGGAAGCAATGGACAAAGAGGATGTGTTGCTGGCCAGAATGCAGGTGGCGGGCACCAGCATTTCTACCTCCCGAAACAGCTGCTGCTTCACGGCCAGGTCTTCCACAATAGCTTCCAGCACCAACCCGCAGTCCGAGAAAGAGGTGATATCCTCGGTCAGGTGCAAGCGGCGGAAGCTGGCTGCGGCGGCTTCCGGAGTGATTTTGCCTTTTTCAGCCAGCTTGTTCAGGTTGCTCTCAATGGATTGGCCGGCGCGTTGCAACGCCGCTGTGTTCTGGTCGAGGAGGTGCACGGTGTGGCCCGCGGCAGCTACTACCTGGGCAATGCCCGCCCCCATTGCCCCACTCCCGATAATGCCGATAATCATTGACCGGTGAAGCTAGGTTGACGTTTTTCGAGGAAGGCCGACACGCCCTCGCGGTAGTCGGTGGTGCTGCCGGCGCGCAGCTGGAAGTCAGCCTCGTAGCGCAGCTGCTGGGTCAGGTCGTTGCTGAACGAGACGTTGAGCAGCTGCTTGGTGTAGGCCAGGCCTTTCGTGGGCATGGCGGCCAGCTTATGAATAAGCGCCTGTACTTCCTGCTCGAACACGTCGTCGGCAAACACTTTGTAAATCATACCCATCTGCGCGGCTTCGGCAGCCGATACCTTGTCGCCGGTCATCATCAGGGCCGAAGCGCGCTGCATGCCAATGAGGCGGGGTAGGAAAAACGTGCCCGCGCTGTCTGGAATCAGCCCAATCTTGCTGAAAGCCTGAATAAACGAAGCCGACTCTTTGGCTACCACAATGTCGCAGGCCAGGGCCAGGTTGGCGCCCGCGCCAGCCGCTACCCCGTTCACGGCCGCTACCACTGGCTTTTCCAGAGCCCGAATCAGCTCCACGATGGGGTTATAGTGCTTCTCCACAATCTCCGCCACTTCCGGGCTGTCGGGCCCGGTAATTTCGGCCAGGTCCTGGCCGGCGCAGAACGCTTTACCGGTGCCCGTCAGGAGTACGGCGCGCACCTCGGGGGTTTGCTGGCACTCGCGCAGGTGTTGCTGCAAGGTCAGGGCTACCTCTTTGTTGACGCTGTTGAAAACCTGGGGCCGATTAAAGCAAATGGTGGCTACGCCGCCGTCGATGGAAAAGAGTAGAGAAGGAGTTTCGGACATGGTAAGGGGTAGGGTGGGAGAGTACAAAATCGACTGTCCTGCTGAACTGGTCGGAGCAGCTCAGCAGGACGTTCTTGGGTAGCAGGCCAGCTCACGCATGACACTTAAAGTAATCGAACGGCTCGAGGCAGTCGTCGCACTGGTAATGGGCTTTGCAGGCCGTGGACCCGAACTGACTGACCAGGTGGGTGTGCTCCGATTTGCAGTTGGGGCAGCGCACAGCAGTATCTTCCCCAAACAGATTAAGCAGATGGCCGGTGGCGGTGCCATCTACGGGCGGGGCAATGCCGTAGGCCTCCAGCTTCTCGCGGCCGGCCTGCGACATCCAATCCGTAGTCCAGGCCGGGCTGAGCTGGTTATGAATCTGGAGCTTGGTAATGCCCTCGGCCAGCAGCCGCAGCCGGATTTCGGTGGCAATGGTGTTCATGGCCGGACAGCCGGAGTAAGTTGGCGTAATGGTCACGTGGACGTCTTCGCCCTCTACTCGCACGGCGCGCACAATGCCCAGGTCCAGAATGCTGAGCACGGGCACCTCGGGGTCGGAAACCTCTTCCAGCAGGTGCCAGATACGCTCCTCAGAGGGTGCCACGCGTTGCTCTACCATTGCAGGCCGGGGTAAGTGCGTTGCAAGTATTGCAGCTCCGTGAGCAGGTAGCCCAGGTGCTCGGAGTGGCGGCCGTCCTTACCCCCCTTCTGCATAAATACCCCCTGAGGAACTGGCAGCGTGGCCTCCTCGAACACCCGCGCCACGTGGGCATCTACCTGCTGCTGAATGGCGGCGTAGTCGGGCACGAGGCCGGCTGCTTGCAAGGCTTGCTCGGTGGCATTGGGGGTAGTCAGCTCTCCGCTGTAGCGCCAGAGGCTCTCAAGGGCCTTCTCAAGGCGGCGGCGGCTTTCCTCCGTGCCATCACCCAGGCGAATAACCCACTCGGAGCTCCACTTGACGTGGTAGGCCGCTTCCTTCACCGATTTCTCAGCAATGGCGGCCAACTGCCGGTCGGGGCCTTGCTGCAACTGCAGAAGTAAGTGGTAGTGAAAGGCATCGTAGAGGAACTGCCGCGCGATGGTAGCAGCAAAGTCGCCGTTGGGCTGCTCTACCAGCAGCGGATTGCGGTACTCTACGGCGCTGCGCAGGTAGGCCAGGTCGTCCTCGGTGCGGCCTTTGCCTTCCAGCTCAGCGGCATATTGATAGTAGCTGCGGGCCTCGCCCAGCAAATCGAGGGCAATGTTGGCCATGGCCAGGTCCTGCTCCAGAATGGGGCCGTGCCCGCACCATTCGGAAAGGCGGTGGGCCAGAATCAGGCTGGTATCGGCCAGTTGCAGCACGTAAGGCAGCAACAGCGCCTGGGCGTCGGCCGGCGAGGTAGGGGCCAGGGTGGTAGCGTGGGTGGGAACGTCAGCCATTACATGTGCTTGATGGAGTCCGGCACCGTGTAGAAGGTAGGGTGACGGTAGATTTTGTCGTTGGCCGGCTCGTAGAAAGCAGCCGCATCGTCGGGGTTGGAGGCGTGCACGTGCTTCGATTCTACCACCCAGATGCTGACGCCTTCGAGGCGGCGGGTGTACACGTCCCGGGCGTTCTGGATAGCCATTTCGGCGTCGGCGGCGTGCAGGCTACCCACGTGCTTATGGTCGAGGCCTTGCTTGCTGCGGATGAATACTTCCCACAGGGGCCATTCTTTCTGAGACATGCTTGGTAGGTTCTGGGGTTCTGGGAGGGTAGGGAGATAGGGGAGCCTCCGGGGAAAAGTATGTTCTGCCAAGCTTGCAGGGCAATTCGCGAACTGAGGTTGGGTGGGAACTCAGCAATTCAAGCAAAATGCCGCAGCAAGCTCAGCAGAACGTGTGTCGGGCAGAGAAGCTAGGCCGCAACGGCCCGGGCCGCTTCGGCGCGCTGTTTGCGCTTTTCGGCGTGGGCCAGGGCCGCTTCGCGCACCCAGGCACCTTCTTCGTGGGCCTGCACGCGGGCTTGCAGCCGCTCCCGGCTGCAAGGGCCGTTGCCTTTTACCACGTCCCAGAACTCGGCCCAGTCTACGTCGCCGAAGTCGTAGCCCTGTTTGGCTTCGTTCCACTTCAGCTCGGGGTCAGGAATAGTCAAACCCAGAAACTCGGCCTGGGGCACCATCATATCCACGAATTTTTGGCGCAGCTCGTCGTTGGTAAAGCGCTTAATGCGCCACTTCATCGACTGCTCCGTGTTCGGCGACTCCGAGTCTTTGGGTCCGAACATCATCAGCGTGGGCCACCACCAGCGGTTAAGGGCTTCCTGGGCCATGGCCTTTTGCTCGGCCGAGCCCTCACTCAGGGTCTGCATAATCTCGAAGCCCTGGCGCTGGTGGAAGCTTTCTTCCTTGCACACGCGCACCATGGCGCGGGCGTAGGGGCCGTAGGAAGTGCGGCACAGCGGCACCTGGTTCAGGATGGCGGCCCCATCTACCAGCCAGCCAATGGTACCCATGTCGGCCCAGCTGAGGGTGGGGTAGTTAAAGATGCTGCTGTACTTAGCTTTGCCCGCGTGCAGGTCGGCCAGCAGTTGGTCGCGGGAGGCACCCAGAGTTTCGGCGGCGGAGTAGAGGTAGAGGCCGTGGCCGGCTTCGTCCTGCACCTTGGCCAGCAGAATGGATTTGCGCTTGAGCGAAGGAGCCCGCGTAATCCAGTTGCCTTCGGGCAACATGCCCACCAGCTCAGAGTGCGCGTGCTGGGAAATCTGCCGGATTAACGTCTTGCGGTAGGCATCGGGCATCCAGTCCTTGGGCTCGATGCGGGTGTCGGCATCAATGCGGGCCTGAAACTGTTCTTCCTGGGTGAGTTCTAGCGTTTCCATGCCTCTTTAACAAAGCGTAACTAACATTCGTTAGTTAAATGTAGAGAAAAGTTTGGGTTGTCAGTCTAGCCTTATGGTCTAATTAACTGGTATTCCCCATTCCAACTGACCGGACTATTGCTACCATAATCGGTATCGTTGTAGAATAAATGTACTTTTAGGATACCGCCATCCAGTGTAATTTCGTCTTTATAGCCATATTCTCCTCGTTTATGGGGAATAAGATGACCTGGCAAAGTTCCTCTGTCTGTTTGTGGCAATGGCAGTAGAATGCTATCCTTAAAGGTTTTGTTGAAAAGAGCAGACAGTGGGTCATGCACCATTCGGCGTCGTTGGCCGGTAAGTAACACAAACGGTTTACCCGCTACTATCCTTAGCTCGGCTTTCGGATTGTTTCCAACCTTAGCGCAACTACTGACTAGTAGTATTCCTGAAAGAAAAAGGTAGAGATGCTTCGGCAAGCTCAGCATGACGTCCTGATTTTGCTGGTTACTGGTCGAAATCCACAGACACCTTTTCCGAAGTCGGGCGGGCCTGGCAGCTGAGCACGTAGCCTTTGGCCACCTCGGTGTCGGAGAGGGAGTAGTTCACGTCCATTTCCACGGTGCCTGCCGTGACGCGGCAGCGGCAGGTGCTGCACATGCCGTTTTTGCAGGAGTAGGGCGCATCGGCGCCGGTTTCCAGCAGGGCGTCCAGAATGGTGTCGCCGTAGTACGACATTTCCAGGATGCGCGTGGTGCCTTCCAGCTGCACGGTTACCTGGCTGTGCTTGTCGTCCTGGCCGGCGGGGCGCTGGGCCTGGCGAGCGGCGCGTTGGGCGCTGCCGGCGGAGGCGAACATCTCGAAGTGAACCTTTTCAGGGGCTACCCCGGCTTCGGCCAGCACGTCTTTTACGTCGTTGATCATTTCCTCCGGGCCGCAGATAAAGCACTCGTCAATCTCGCGAGCGGGCACAATCTTCTGCAGAAACAGGCGGGCTTTCTCGGCGTTGATACGGCCGAATAACAGGTCCGTGTCGCCCTGCTCACGGCTGAGGATGTGGTAGACGCTGAGACGGTTCAGGAAGCGGTTTTTCAGGGCCTCTATTTCCTCCTTGAAGATGATGGAGTTGCGGCCCCGGTTCCCGTAAATCAGGTAGACCTGGCTGTTGGGCTCTGTCAGGAGCACCGTTTTGATGATGGACATGACCGGCGTAATGCCCGAGCCGGCCGCAAACATCACGTAGAGCTTCTGCTGCTCCGGGTGCACCTCGGTGTAGAAATGGCCCATGGGTGGCATTACCTCCAGCTCTTCGCCTACCCGCAATTGCTCCACCGCCAGCGAGGAAAACCGACCTTCCGGCACTTTCTTGATGGCCACGCGCCACTCGTTTTCCAAGGGGCTACTGCAGATGGAGTAGCTACGGCGCAGCTCCTCGCCGTTGTGCTCGCGCCGGAACGTCAGGTACTGGCCCTGGGTGAACTTGAACGTCTCGCGCAGGTTGGCGGGCACGTCCAGGGCCACGCTCACGCAGTCGGGGGTTTCCCGGACGATGCTCTTGATTTTAACTTTATGAAAACGACTCATGGCTACTTTTTTTCCAGCCCCGTCAGGAGCATGGTCACAATATTGGCTTCCAACTCTTCGGCCGACAGCTCGCGGCCGGGGCGGTACCACAGCTCTACCCAGCGCACGGCCGAGAGAATGGTGAATAAGGCTACCGACACGTTCACGGGCTGAAACTCGCCGGCCGCAATGCCCTGCTCAATAAGGGCGGCAAAGCCTTTTTCGTACTGCTTGCGCGCCTGCTTAAACTCGGTTAGCTTGGGCTCGGGCAGGTATTTCCAGTCGTGGTTGGCTACGGATACGGCCGCGCCGTCCTCAACCATCAGCCGGATGTGCAGCCGAATCAGGGCCTTGATCTTCTCCACGTGGGTAGCGTCGGTGGCTTCGATTTCGGCGAGCTGGGAGATATAGAGGTTGGACACCCGAAAGCAGATCAGCTCCAGAATCTCGTCCTTGCTCTTGATGTGGTTGTACATACTGGCCGCCTCAATGCCCACCTCGCCGGCCAAATCGCGCATGGAGGTGCCACTGAAGCCTTTTTGCTTGAACAGCTTGGCCGCTTCTTCCAGAATAAGCTGCCGCTTGTTGGTCTTGCGTGAAGTCGTCGTAATCATGGGTGGGAAAAGATGGGTAGGAGGCGGTTCGCGAAGTAGGTCCTAAAGGTTGCGTAAATCTTTGACCCGGCTCAGTTTACCCCCTTCGCTGCGCGGCAACTGCCCGAAGCCCAGCAGGGTCACTTTCATGCTCAGCCCAATCGTATCCTTGATTTTCTTGGCAAACATGCCCCTCAGGTGCTGGAGACACTCGTGCTGCTGCACTACCTCATCCGACAGCGCATCCAAGCCTAGCTGGCGCATCAGTGCTTCCTCGATTTCCACGTGTACTTCTACCTCATCCAGGCTACCCCGGCGCGAGGCAACTACCTGGTAATAAGGACTCACGTGGTCGAGGGAGCTGATAATGTCTTCTACCTGAGTCGGGAAGAAGTTGACGCCGCGGATGATGAGCATATCATCGGCGCGGCCCCGGATAGGACCCATCTTTACGTGGGTGCGCTTCTCGGAGTGCTCGTAGGTGAGGTGGGTAATGTCGCCGGTCCAGTAGCGCAGAATGGGCATGGCTCTTTTGGTGAGGGTAGTAAGCACCAGCACACCGGCTTCGCCCTCGGCTACCGGCTCGCCGGTGTCCTTGTCCACTACTTCGGGGTAGAAGTGGTCTTCCCAGATGTAGCTGCCGGTGCCCCGCTCGTCCACATCCTCCTGCGAGACGCCCGGCCCCATAATTTCGCTCAGCCCGTAAATGTTGGTGGCCTGCACGCGCAGGCCCTGCTGCACCTGGCTCCGGATGGCTTCGCTCCAGGGTTCGGCTCCCAGCACGGCGTAGCGCAGGTTGAGGGCCTCAAGCGGAATGTTGCGCCGCTGGATTTCCTCGGCCAGCACCTGGGCGTAGGAAGGGGTAGCGCAGATGATTTCCGGCCGAAAATCCTGCAGCAGCTGCAGTTGCCGGTCGGTGCTACCCCCCGAAACCGGAATAACCGTGAGGCCCAGCTTTTCGGCGCCGTAGTGAATGCCCAAGCCGCCCGTAAACAGGCCGTAGCCGTAGGCATTCTGCACTTTCATACCTGGTCGGCAGCCGGCCGCGGCCAGGGAGCGGGCCACCAGCTCCGCGAAGGTCTGCAAGTCCTCGGCCGTGTAGCCCACTACCGTGGCTTTGCCCGTTGTGCCGCTGGAGCAGTGCAGGCGCGCTACCTCCGTTTGGGGCACGGCAAACAAGCCGAACGGGTACGTATCGCGAAAGTCGGCTTTCTTGGTGAAGCCCAGCTTGGGCAGTTCTTCCAGCCCCCGAAACGTAGCCGGATTGATGCCCAGCCGATCGAGCTTCTGCTGGTAGAAAGGCACGCGCTGATACACGTACTGCACCTGCTCTTTCAGGCGCTTATTCTGCAAGGCCCGCAGCTGGGGGCGCGGCAGGCATTCCATTTCAGGGTTGAACAGCATGAGTGGGAACGGAAGGGTAGGAGCGGAGGTGGCAAGGTACCATTTAAATCAACGCTAAACGAACGTTTGTTAGTGCAAACGGCCCCGATCCTTTTTTCGGGTAAGCCCCGGCCCCACTACTGTATACGCTGCCCAACCGACCAAAGGCATCAGACAGCCCCCCGCAGGCCGGAAGCAAAGAAAGCCTGGGTCCTGAACCAGGAGGCGGGGCAGAAGATACTGCACTGGTTTTCAATCGTTCAGGTCTGCTAAAGGGGTAGCAAGCGCAAGGGTTAGTAGCTGAGGCTCACCGGCTTTGCCGCACATTCATGTAACTAAACAAGCGGTTTGCCAGTCTAGAAGGAGAGTGTTCCACTGACTTCTTTTTCTGTACACGATATGGCGGATTCTTCTTCCTTCCAGCGTCTTCAACACCAGATTGCCCTTGTCACGGGTGGTAGCTCCGGCATCGGGGCCGGCGTAGCCAAAGCTATGGCCGCCGAAGGAGCCACCGTAATCGTCAACTATGCCCACAGCGCCGAGGAAGCGCAGGAAGTGGTGGCCGCTATTACGGAAAAAGGCGGGAAAGCCGTGGCTATTAAGGCCGATGTCAGCAAGGAAGACGAGGTGCTGGCCATGTTCGACCAGATTCGGGAGCAATTCCAGACCCTGCACATCCTGGTCAACAACTCCGGGATTCAGCAGGACTCTACCTTCCTGGAAATGACCCTGGAAAAGTGGCAGAAGGTGATTGACGTGAACCTGACTGGCCAGTTCCTGTGCGCGCGCGAAGCCGCCCGCGAGTTTGTGCGCCGCGGCCCCCAGCCCGACGTCTCCAAGGCCACGGGCAAAATTATCTGCATGAGCTCGGTACACGAGGTAATTCCGTGGGCCGGCCACGTCAACTACGCTACCAGCAAGGGCGGCATCATGCAGCTGATGAAAAGCATGGCTCAGGAGCTGGCCCCGCACAAAATTCGGGTAAATAGCATCGGGCCCGGCGCCATCAAAACGCCTATCAACCACGAAGCCTGGGAAACCCCCGAAGCCGCCGAAAAGCTGCTGACGCTGATTCCGTACGGCCGCATCGGCGAGCCGCAGGATATTGGAGACGTGGCGGTGTGGCTGGCCTCGGATGAAGCCGACTACGTGACGGGCACCACCATCTTCGCCGACGGCGGCATGACGCTCTACCCCGGCTTCGCCGATAATGGCTAACCTCTCCTCCTGCGGAGGCACCGAAGGAAAAGTCATTTCGGCGTTTCATCGGTTGTTCAGAGTTGAGTAGCTACCTCTACGGGCCCGCGGCGCGCTGTACTACCCCGCCGCGGGCCGTTAACCCGTATGACCCAGGAACAACAACGGCAGCAGCAGGCCCAGGAAGGAAAGGAGGCGTGGCACCGCTTCGGGCCCTACGTATCGGAGCGGCAGTGGGGCACGGTGCGCGAGGATTACTCCGCCGATAGCCAACCCTGGACCTATACTACCCACGACATGGCCCGCAGCCTGGCCTACCGCTGGGGCGAAGACGCCATTGGCGGCATCTGCGACAGTCAGCAGCTGCTCTGCCTGGCCCCGGCTTTCTGGAATGGGCAAGATGCTATTATCAAGGAGCGGCTGTTTGGGCTCAGCGGACCGGAGGGAAACCACGGCGAGGATGTGAAGGAGCTGTACTACTACCTCGACAGCACGCCTACCCACTCCTACATGCGCATGCTCTACAAGTATCCGCAGCACGCCTACCCCTACGAGTGGCTGGTGCAGGAAAATGCCCGCCGCAACCGCCATAAGCCGGAGTTCGAGCTGCTGGATACCGCTGTGTTTCGGGAAAACCGGTACTTCGACATCTTCCTGGAGTACGCCAAAGCCGGCCCCGAGGACATTCTGCTCTGTATCACCGTGCACAACCGTGGCCCCGAGGCGGCTCCTTTGCACGTGCTACCCCATGTGTGGTTCCGAAACACCTGGGCCTGGGGCTACGATGACTACAAGCCCCAGCTCAGCGCCACGGAAACTGGCCACATCCGGGTGGAGCACCGCAAGCTGCCCGACCTGCAGCTCTACTGCGACCAGCCCGCCGGCCAGCGCCCCGACCTGCTGTTCTGCGACAATGAAACCAACAAGCAGCGCGTGTACGGCTGCGCGAATACGAGCCCGTACTGCAAGGACGGCATCAACGACTACCTTCTCCGCGGCCAGCAGGCGGCCCTTAACCCAGCCGGGGAGGGCACCCGGGCCGCCGCGCACTACCTGCTGATGGTGCCAGCCGGGGAAAGCCGGCAGGTGCGGCTGCGGCTGGCCGCCCCGGGCCTGCCGGATGCCTTTGCCGATTTTGCCGCCCTGCTCCAGCAGCGCAAAGCCGAAGCCGATGAGTTCTACGAGCATCTGCAAACCGGCCTCAGTAGCCCCGATGCCCGCAACGTGCAGCGCCAGGCCCTGGCCGGCATGCTCTGGAGCAAGCAGTTCTATTATTACGACGTGGCCGAATGGCTAAAAGGCGACCCGGCCTCGCCGCCGCCACCTGCTACCCGCCTGCACAGCCGCAACCACACCTGGTCCCACCTCAACAACGCCGACATCATCTCGATGCCCGACAAGTGGGAGTACCCTTGGTACGCGGCCTGGGACCTGGCTTTTCACTGCATTCCGCTGGCCCTGGTCGATGTGGATTTTGCCAAAAATCAGCTGCAGCTTCTCTGCCAGGACTGGTACATGCACCCCAACGGGCAATTGCCGGCCTACGAGTGGAAGCTGGAAGACGTGAACCCGCCCGTACACGCCTGGGCCACCTGGCGCGTGTACAAAATGGACCGCAAGCAGCGCGGCGGCCACGGCGACACCCCCTTTCTGGAAAGCGTATTCCACCGCCTGCTGCTCAACTTTACCTGGTGGGTCAACCGCAAGGACCGCAACAACCGCAACGTGTTCGAGGGTGGCTTCCTGGGCCTCGATAACATTGGCGTGTTTGATAGAAGCGCGCCCCTGCCCGAGGGCGACTTTATTGAGCAGGCCGACGGCACGGCCTGGATGGCCATGTTTGCCCTGAACATGATGCGCATGGCCCTGGAGCTGGCCAAAACCAACCCTGTCTACCAGGACATGGCCAGCAAGTTCTTCGAGCACTTCCTCTACATCGCCGAGGCCATGACCAACATGGCCGACGAGAAAATTGATATGTGGGACGAGGAAGATGGCTTCTACTACGACGTGCTGAACACGCCCGAGCACGGCCGCCTACCCCTGCGCGTGCGCTCCATTGTGGGCCTGATTCCGCTGTTTGCCGTGGAAGTGCTCGACGAGGATACGCTTCAGCAAATGCCCCGCTTTGTGTACCGTCTCAACTGGTTTCTCGACCACCGGCCCCAGCTCGCGGCCATGGTGTCGCGGTGGCAGGAGCCGGGCAAGGGCCAGAGCCATCTGCTTTCCCTGCTGCGCGGCCACCGCATGAAGCTGCTGCTGCGCCGCGCCCTCGATGAGGCGGAGTTTCTGTCAGATTACGGCGTGCGGGCCCTCTCGCGCTACCACCTGCGCCACCCGTTTGTGTTTGCGCTCGACGACGACGAAAAGGCCATCGTGGATTACCAGCCCGGCGAGTCGACTACCTCTCTGTTCGGGGGCAACAGCAACTGGCGCGGCCCCGTCTGGATGCCCATGAACTTTCTGCTGGTCGAATCCCTGCAACGCTTCTACCACTACTACGGCCCCGATTTCAAGGTAGAATACCCCACCGGCTCGGGCCAGTACAGCACCCTGCTCGAAATTTCTCAGGCCCTCACAGATCGACTTACCCGGCTGTTTCTGCGCGATGCCAACGGCCAGCGCCCCTGCTTCGGACCCGACAAGCAGCTCCAGACCGACCCGCACTTCCGTGACTACCTGCTCTTCCACGAGTATTTCCACGGCGACACCGGCCAGGGCCTCGGGGCCAGTCACCAAACCGGCTGGACCGGCCTCATTGCCAAGCTGCTGCAGCCCCGCGAGGAAAAGTAAGCGGCCAGCTTCTCATCATCCTATCTGCTACCCCTATGGATTGGCTCGACCTCACTACCCCCATTTCCGACGGCATGGCCTACTGGCCCGATAATGCGCCGGTGCACATTAAAAAGACGCTGAGCATTGCCGCCGGCGACCCGGCCAACGTCACGGAGATGAGCTTGAGCGTCCACACTGCCACCCACGTAGATGCGCCCCTGCATTTCCTGGCCGATGGCCCCGACGTAACCCAGCTCGACTTAGCTACGCTGATGGGGCCGGCCCTGCTGGTGGAAATCGAGGACCCCAAGTTTATTACCCGGCCGGAAATCGAACACCTGCCCCTGGCAAAAGGCAGCCGGGTGCTGTTCAAAACCCGCAACTCGCGCCGTGAGTGGGCTACTGCGCCCTTCGACCCCGAGTTTGTGCGGGTGCGGGCCGATGCGGCTGAGTTGCTGCGCGAGCGGGGGGTAGTGTGCGTGGGTGTCGATTACCTGTCGGTGGGCCCTGCCGATACCCACAATATTCTGCTGCAAGCCGGCATCAGCATTATCGAAGGGCTGGCCCTGCAGCACGCCCCGGCGGGCGAGTACGACCTGATTTGCCTGCCCCTGAAGATTCAGGGAGCCGATGGTGCCCCCGCCCGCGTCATTGCCCGCAAAAGGTGAGGGAGCAAAGCGAGGTAAACGGATGATGCCCGGCCCAGCACCGCCGAAGGGCACTGAGTAAAGCGCCAAAGCCCCTTCGCCCAAGGTAGGCTCCCGGCTACGCAACCCCGCTGCTATACTTACGACCATAGCCCCGCAGGCCCTTCCTGGCCACCAACGGCCGGAAGGAGCCTGTCGGCTGCTGGGGGCAGGTTTGGACCCCGGCCCGACGGTGCGTGAGGCTTGCCGGAAGAGAATCTGGGCAAAAATACCTATACTCCCTCATCCAAAACCTGCTTTGTTCCTTTCCGGAGCCTTTTTGTGGGCTCCGTTGTTCTTTTTGCGTGACGAATTCCTCCACTACCCCCGTGCGCCCCGATCTGCTGCGCATCCCCTACGACGATTACCGCGCCCTGCCGGCCATTGCCAACTCCGACCTTTCCCGCCTGCGCGACGCCCTGAACGGCCGCCCGCCGCGCCCCCACGATTCGGTAGGCGGGGCCCTGGGGTTGGGTACGGCTTTTCATACGGCCATCCTGGAGCCCGACCTCTACCAGCCCGGTCAGCCCGGCATCAACGATACGCTTATCTGGTGGATGGTGGACGGGGTAAAACTACAGCCCGAAGTAAATGCCTTGCTGGAAGCCGGCACGCCCGAGCCAAGCTGCATTTTCACGGAGCCGGTTACCGGTACACTCTGTAAGCTGCGGGCCGATTTGGTGGTAGACCAGCCCGGCCAGCCCTACACCATCGTGGACTTTAAAACCACCATGGCCCGCGACTATAACCACTTTGTGGAGCAGTGCACCCAGTACGACTACGACCGGCAGGCAGCCTTTTACGCTGATGCCCTGCAGGCCGACCGGTTTCTGCTGATTGGGGTGCAAAAGGTGGAGCCCTTTAAAGTGTTTGTGTACGAGGTGCCCCCGCTCATGCGCAGTGAAGGCCGCGCCAAGTACCTGCGCCTGCTTAAGCTGCTGCAACCCGAAGCTCCCGTGCCGCTATCCGTGGTGCAAGCGGTGCGGGAAGTGCGCGATGCGCTAAATGGCGCCTGATAGGTGGGTATTTTACTCTGCTGAAAAAATATTTAGAGAATTAATTAGGATAAATAAATAACGCCTTCTATACTTGCACTACACCTGACGAAAATTTGACCACTCACATGCGTCATTTCCGCAATAACCTCCAGAATAATAACTCGAATAATAATCCTATTCGAGACTGGAAGGCTATTGCTCCTTTGGAGAAATGAAAAATCAGTAATTGATTTTCTGTTAAAGCCTTCCGCAACCGGAAGGCTTTTTTTGTGCCTACGGAGCTGGCCTTGCACGTGAAACGGCCGGTAACAAACCGTAATTTTTGTGCACAAGTAATTTCTGAATTCCGCAAAAAATCCCGCAGGGGAGAGGGGAATTCGTGTGCCTTTTTGAAAATAAAAACCTTTCCAAAAACCCTACATATTACTTGCCATGACCGCGCAGGAATTATTAAAAACCGAAGAAGCCATCAGCTTTGTAAAGGAAGTTTTCGCCAAGGAGCTTAGCGCCCAGCTGCAGCTCAGCAAGGTATCATCCCCAATTGCTGTGCTGGATGGTACCGGCATCAACGACGACCTGAACGGCGTGGAGCGCCCCGTGGGCTTCCCCATCAAAGCCCTGGCTGAGCAGCGCGCCGTGGTAGTGCACTCCCTAGCCAAGTGGAAGCGGGTGCGCCTGCAAGAGCTGGGCATTGAGGCCGGCCGCGGGCTGCTAACCGACATGCGCGCCCTGCGCCCCGACGAAGACTACTCGCCCATTCACTCTATTTATGTAGACCAGTGGGATTGGGAAAAGCACATTCGCCCCGAGCAGCGTACGCCCGAGTTTCTGAAGGCCACCGTGGAGCGCATCTATGACGCGCTGAAAACCACCGAAGCCCGCGTGGCGGCGGAGTATCCCGAAATTGCCCCCGTTCTGCCCGAGAAAATTACTTTCCTCTACGCCGAGGACCTGCTAAAGCACTACCCCACCCTGACGCCCAAGGAGCGCGAACATGAGGTGACAAAGCAGTACGGCGCCGTGTTCCTGATGGGCATTGGCCACGAGCTAAGCCACGGCGAGCCCCACGACGGCCGCGCCCCCGACTACGACGACTGGAGCACCGAGACGGCGGACGGTCAGCGCGGCCTCAACGGCGACATTCTGCTGTGGCACCCGGTGCTGCAAACCTCCTTCGAGGTATCGTCGATGGGCATCCGGGTAGATAAGCAGGCCATGGTGCGCCAGCTGGCCCTGCGCGGCTGCGAAGACCGGCAGGAGCTTTCCTTCCATGCCCGCCTCCTGAAAGATGAGCTGCCCCAGAGCATCGGCGGGGGCATTGGCCAGAGCCGAGTGTGCATGTTTATGCTGCGCAAAGCCCACATCGGGCAGGTACAGGTAAGCATCTGGCCGGAAGCGGTGCGCACGGAGCTGGCCGGCGCCGGGGTAGGGCTGCTGTAAGCGGCAACAAGCTGGCTGCCCACAAGGCAGCATCAGCGGGGGAGCAGGTTTGGCGGCCGTAGCTCCCCCGCTTTTTTGTGGGGTTTACGCTAGTAGCCGGGGTAGGCGGAAAGGGCAATTCAGAAAAAGCAAAAAAGAAACAGCGGATAGTTTAAGCCGATTGAGGGTGAAATTTGGGGGCTTAGCAGAGTAAAGCAGCGCCTAGCACTGCCAAAACCAAACGCGGCATCTGGCTTGCCATTACCCAGGCCAGTACCGGCTACTGCTACCCGGGCTACCTGCCTGAGTTTCGAGTACCGGCTTATTCTCCACCACTTTCTTTTTTCCAACCTTATGAAAACTGCCCTGCTTTCCTTCGCTACTGCCATGGTGCTGCTCTCGTCTACGGCTTCCTTTGCTGCTCCTGCGCCTACCCGCTACGATGACGACAAGCGCCGCAAAGAGTACAACGACCGTGACGACCGGAACTCTAACTACGGCTACGACAAAAAACACCGCGTAACGCCCGCGGAGAAAGCCCGTTGGGAAGCTGCCCAACGCAACAACCGCCGGGACGACTACCGCGGCAACGACGACCGTCGGAATGATTACCGGGGCAATGACGGCCGCCGCGACGAGCGCCGCGACCGGGACTTCAACTACGGCTACGACAAGAACCACCGGGTAACGGCCCAGGAGCGTGCCCGCTGGGAAGCTGCGCACCGCAACGATTCGTACCGCCGGTAGGTACCAGAGCCGATTCGCTTTGTTTGCCACAGGCCCGCCTTCTTCGGATGGCGGGCCTGTGGCGTACGTAGGGGGTAGCTACTGCAACAACTGCCGGGCGGCTTCGGCCCCGCTGGCAAAAGCAGCCTCCACCGTTCCGATGTGCGGACCGTCGTAGACCCCCTCGCCGGCTATAAACAGGGTACCCGCTACGGAGCTGCTCAGGGTAGCGCGGTGAGTGGCCGCGTCCAGCGTAGCGTAGGCGTAGGCCCCACCCGCCAATGGGTCGGCGGCCCAGTTAACAATGCGGTGAGCCCGCAGCTGCTTGCGTAGGAACTCGGGGGTAGTACCGAGCAGGTAGGCCAGCGAGCTTAGCGCTTCCCGGAGCAAATCGGCTTCCGGCGTAAGGCGGCGTTGATGCGCCGCCGGGCCGGCCAGCCAGCCCGTCAGCACCGGGCGCGGGTCGGGCAGCTGGCTCCACCAGGTAGGAATAGGCGCATCGGAGAACAGAAACCCGAGCTCAGGAAGTGGCTGAGTCAGGGCGACCGTGGCCTCTTGCCAGAGGGGCGTATCGAATTCCAGCAGCACCTTAATAACCGGCCCGAAACCCAGGGCGCGCGCAGCGGCGCGGTGCTTGGGTAGTTCGGGCTCCAAGGCCAGGTAGCCCGGCTGTCCGCGCTCGGCCTGCCAAACGCCCAGGGGCACGGTAAGCAAGGCGCGGGCCGCCGTTAGCGCCGAGCCGTTGGCGCAGCGGCAGTGCACGCTTCCTGGCTGCCACCGAATTTCCTCTACAATCGTATTCAGCAGAAGCTGGGCCCCGGCTTGCTGAGCCTCCTGGGCCAGCCACTCCATCAGGCGGGAGTAGCCTCCTTCGGGCCGCGGCGAGTCCTCGGCGCCGTTGCCGCTCCACTCGTCGCGCAGGGCAAAGGCGCTTACCCGCTGGGCATCGGCCGCATCGTAGCCCTCGGCAAAGCGCGTCACTTGCTCGCGCATAGCCCGGTGCGCATCGCCCGAAAAGTACTGGTCCAGAAAATCGGCCAGCACCTTATCCTCCGACAGTGCGTGCAGCTTCTCCAGGAGCAGGGGCATGTCATCGAAAAAGCTCTCGGCGGGCTGGGCCTGGCCGTCGGCTACCTCGTAGTTGAGGCCGGCCGTGTCGTGGCAGGCAATGCCCGCTTCCTGCAGCAGCTGGCGGGTGAGCGGTACCTCGCCGTGCAGAAACTCGGCCCCGCCTTCCATGGGGTAGGAAAAGCCCCCGTCCGTGGAGGTATGGATGCGTCCTCCCAGACGGTTGCGGCCTTCTATTAGCACTACCTGACGCCCGGCGCGGGCAAGGGTGCGGGCCGCCAGCAGGCCGGCCGCGCCGGCCCCAATAATTAGTATATCGGTGTGCATACGGGAAAGTGTATTCCCCGTTAACCCGGGTCGCCCCCGAATGTTATGCTCCTGCGAGGCTGGGTAGGTGAGGCTGGCCGGTTTGGCGCCGGTCCGGCCGGTAGGCCAGCGCAAGTTCTCCCGTGCGGGACTGCCGCGGTACGGTGTTGGAGTGGGTTTCGGCCTGAAGCAACAGTGCTTATACTCCTGGGCCGCGCTGGGCAAGGCGGCGCATTCTGGCGGAGCTTTTCAGCCCCGAGTCGGCCATCATCTGCACCAGCGGCTCTGCGCCAAAACCGTGCAGCCCCAGCTGCAATGGCCGCATACCGGAGAAGCTACTATTGGCTGCCCCAACGTGCTGAGTAATGCTGCGCCGCGCGCAACAAGTAACGTCCGGAATTTCCCGCATTGCCCCGCCCGCGGCAAGCCACCTGCCACTGGGGTGTACGGGCTCCCCGTGCAGCAGGAGCGCTACCAGGCTACTACCCGGCTTACCCGGCAGCAAGCTGGGCAGGTACGGCGCGTGCTATCGGCGAGAACCGGCTCGCCCGTAGCAACCGGAGTGGAGCAGCGCTTTCGGGTAGCGCGCGGCCGCTCCGGTAGCCTATTACGCGCACTGCTCTACAGGCTAATCCAGCTAGGGCGGGCGGGCAACCCACTAGGGTGGGCCTGCACCACCGACGTTGCGCCCACCGTAGTGCCGGCTGCATCACGGAAAAGAATCAGGTACTCGGGCGCTGCCTCAGGGGCCAGGTGGCTCGTGTCCAGGAAGGGGCTGCGGGCGTTGTTGGCCACACACTGCCAGTCCTGGGGACAGCAGCGGCGGTACACGTAGGCAAAGCTGCCGCTGGCCGTAATAAAATCCAGCCGCCGGCCGGCCGGGACAAGGTGAAGCTGCAGAGAGGAGGGAAGTAGAGGGAGAAGTGTGTGCATAGCAGAGAAAGAAAAGGCAAGCAGGCTGAGCACGATGGGCACCCCAGCCAGACAGATACCTAAACGGGCCCGGCTGCCCTTTCGCTCCGAGGTTTTCACGGATTTTGTTTTCGGGAAAACCCGGATTTTCTCTTGCGGAGGCGCTCGGCATACGGCGGGTAGGTACATAATCGGGAGAATTGCTAACTGCCAGCGCCGGAGGGCGTAAGAAAAGCACGACCTCATCAACCAACCATCTACGGCTATGACTACCTCTCAACAATACGCCCTGATAACGGGCGCCACCAGCGGCATTGGCTATGAGCTGGCCAAACTGTTCGCTCAGGACCACTACAACCTCATCTTAGTAGCCCGCAATGAGCAGGAGCTGCAAAATACCGCCGCCGAGCTGCGCCAGCACTACGGGGTAGAAGTAGAAACCATTGCCAAAGACCTGTTCCGCAGCGAAGCGCCCTTTGAAGTGTACGAGGCCGTGAAGGCCAAAGGCATTCAGGTAAGCGTGCTGGTAAACAACGCCGGCCAGGGCCAGTACGGCGAATTCGTGGAAACCGACATCAACCGGGAGTTGGATATCATTCAGCTCAATATTGGCGCCTACGTAGTGCTCACCAAGAAATTCCTGCAGGAAATGGTAGCCCGCAACGAAGGCAAGATTCTGCAGGTGTCCTCCATTGGGGGCGAGCTGCCGGGGCCGCTACAGTCGGTGTACCACGGCACCAAGGCCTTCATCACCTCGTTTACGGAGGCCATCCGGGAGGAAACCAAGGAAACCAACGTCACTATTACGGCCCTGCTGCCCGGCGTTACCGATACCGACTTCTTCAACAAAGCCGATATGACCGAGGCTAAGTTGGTGAAGGAAGGCCACCGCGCCGACCCCGCCGAAGTAGCTAAAGACGGCTACGAGGCCCTGAAAGCCGGCAAAGACAAGATTGTTTCCGGGTTTATGAACAAAGTGCAGGTGGCCATCAGCAACGTCATCCCCGATGACCTGGTAGCCGCCAACCTGCACCAGCAAGCCAAGCCCAGCGAAAAGTAAGCCCCCGGTTTTGTGTGTTTACAACAGCCCCTACCACCTTAGCAGTAGTAGGGGCTGTTGCTGTTGGTTGATGAGTGGCGCGGGGGTAGCGCGTTAGGCCTGGTATTCCTCGTCGGCGGAGGGACCGTAGATGCTGGGCACGGGTACATCGAGCAGGCGCAGGTACACCGAGAGCTGGCCGCGGTGATGCACGCAGTGGTTGATGAGGTGGCGCACTACCTCAGCCCGGGTCAGGCGCATGATGATTTGCGCGTGGTAGCGCATCGTCCAGATTTGCTCGAAGGTTTCGGGGGTAGCAGCCGTGAGGGCCGCGCAGGCTGCCGCGCCGTTTTCCTGGAGGCGCTGCAACAGCTCGGCGGTGCTGGCGGGCGGGGCCGGGGCCAGCTCATCGTAGCTGCTCAAATCCAGCTCGTCTGTCTGGAAGGTGTTGGCAATGCCCCCAATCAGGTCGACGACGTGCGAAACCAGGACGCCCAGCGTCATGGACTTGGGATGCGGCTGCCAGGAAAACTGCGCTACGGGGGCGCGCTCCAGCACGCGGCGGGTTAATTCCAGCTCGTGCTGCAGCTCGGGGAGAAGGGCCTGGGGTAGGGGGGCAAGCAGGGTAGCTTCCATGGGTAAGGTTGAAGTGTGGTGAATGATACTTCAAACCTAGCGGCCCCTCCTGACAGCCCTATGTCAGGAGGGGAGCAGAAAATTTTCAGAAAATAACCGGCCTGAAAAACCCTGTGCTTTAGCCGAAATACGCGTGGGCCTGGCCTACCAGCTCGCGCACCTGCTCCCGCAGCTCCGGCGGCGACACAATGGTGGCCTGCCCGGCAAAGAGCAGGAGCCAGCGGGCCAGATACTCGAGGTTGCAGGCCAGAAACGTGACTTCGCGCCCGCCATCGGGGAGGGGCTGCTCGTGGGCCCACCCGAAATGATGCTTGTTTTCCTCCACGTGGGGGAGGGCCTCGGGGCCGAAGCGCACCACGGCCGCGTAAGTCTGGCGGCGCTGGGCTTCCTGAGCCCAGTAAGTTTGCAGGGTATCGGGGCGGGGCTCGAAGTGTTCCTCGCGCAGGTGCAGGCCGGCAATCCGGTCGAGGCGGAAGTCGCGGAACTCCTGGCGCAGGCGGCAGAACGCCACTACGTGCCAGTAGAGCCCGAAGTAGATGCCAATGGGCTCCACGTCGCGGCGGGTGGGGGTGCCGTGGTAGCCGGCGCGGTACTCCAGGGCTACCACCTGGCGCTGGGCAATGCTGGCAAGCAGGGGCTGG
Source organism: Hymenobacter sp. HSC-4F20 (assembly GCF_019599275.1). GTDB lineage: Bacteria > Bacteroidota > Bacteroidia > Cytophagales > Hymenobacteraceae > Hymenobacter. Next base: position 313,150 of record NZ_JAHZTD010000001.1, read on the forward strand.
TGCAGGTTGGCGGGCGGGTCCGGAACGGCCGGGGTGCGCTGGTGGCGGGGCGGCAGAATGGTGATGCGCGGGCTCAGCTCCTCCACGTAGTCCCGGTCCGGGCGGCGGAGCACGGCCCGGAGCTTGTCCATGGCGGCGCTGCTGAGCTGGGCCGTGTGCGGGTCGGTGAGCCGGTGGGCCAGCTTTTCAGCCGTGAGCAGGGCCAGGGCTTCTTCGCGGCTGAACATCACGGGCGGCAGGCGGTAGCCCTCGGCCAGGCAGTAGCCTACCCCCGCTTCGCCGCACAAGGGCACGCCGGCTTCTTCCAGAGTGCGCAGGTCGCGGTACACGGTGCGCAGGCTCACGCCGTAGCGGGTGGCCAGGTCCTGGGCCTTTACCACGCGGCGGGCCTGGAGCTGCACCAGAATAGCCGTAATTCGGTCAAAGCGGTTCATGGCCGGAAAATACGCTGCTTTCGGCCGCGCCCGGCTTACTTCTCAACGGAAAAGGTAAGCGTGATGCTGGTGCCGCGCCCGGGCTGAGACTGCACGGTGAAGGTTCCGCCCAGCAGCCCCACCCGGCTCCGGATGCCCGACAGGCCAATTCCGCTGGGGCGCTCGGGGGAGGCCGTAGCCGCCATGCCCACCCCATCGTCTTCTACGCTCACGTGCAGCACCCCGTCTTCGCGGGCCACTTGTACAAACACTTCCTGCGCCTGGGCGTGCTTCATCACGTTGTTGAGCAGTTCTTGCACGCTGCGGTACACCGTTACTTCCAGGGGCAGCGGCAAGGAGCGGTCCAGGCCGGACAGATTCAGGTCTATGGTTAAGGACTGCGTTGGTATGCGCTTGACCAGCTCCCGCAGCGCCAGCTCCAGCCCAAAGTCTTCCAGAATACTGGGGGTCAGCTCGAAGGAGATGTCGCGGGTGGCCCGGATGGCTTCGGCCAGCAGGCGCTGGCTGGTGCTTACCTGCTCGGAGGGGGGCAGGTTGTCCAGGGTGAGGCGGGTGGCGTAGAGCAGCTGGCCCACGCCGTTGTGCAGGCTCTCGGAGATAGTACGGCGTTCCTCCTCCTGGGTAGTCAGGATGGCGGAAAGCACCTCCTGCTGCTGCCGCAGCTTCATGCGGGTGGCCTCGGCCTGCAGGGCGTTTCGCTCCGTTACGTCGCGGCCTACCACCAGCACGCCGGTTACTTTTTCCTGGGAGCGCAGGGGCACAAAGTTCAGGTCCAGCACCAGCAGGCCGCTGGGGCCGCTCCAGTTGATCAGCTCGGTAGCCTCGCCGGCCAGGGCCCGCCTGATGTGGGCTACTACCTCCGGAATAGCGCCCAGGCTGGGGTGCACCTCCGTAAACGGGCGCCCCAGGGCCTCAGCCTCCGGCACCCCGGCCAGGGCTACCATGCGGGAGTTCCAGGAAGTAATAAGCAGCTCCTGATCCAGGGCCACTACGCAGTCGATGGTGTTGTTGAGCAGGCCCTGGGTAAACTCCTTTTCCGCTCGTAGCTGCGTGCGGCCTTGTTCCAGCTCGGTAATATCAATGGCAAACAGAATGGCTTGCTGGCGCTGGGCGTCATAGAAACCGTAGTTCTGGAAGTACAGCTCCTGCCCGTTGTGCTCGGCCACATCCACGAAGGAAACGGCCTCGCCGGCCAGCAGGCGCTGCGTGGGCTCGGTAAGGGAAGGAAACACCCCAAACACGCTGTGCCCTACCAGCTCGTTATTGTGCAGCTCAAGCCGGCGCAGCCCCTGGCCCACCAGCTCCAGGCAGGTGCCATCGGGGCCGAGGCGGGTCAGGATAACGGGCAGGTGGGCCAGAATGTGCTCCAGCAATTGGTTTTTGTAGTGCAGCTCTTCCTCGGCTTCCATGCGCTCGGTAATGTCGCGCATCAGGCCCACAAACTGGTCAGCATGGCCCGCCGAGGTGGCACGCACCACCTTGCCCACCGCCGATACGTAGCGCACCGTGCCATCGGGCCACAGAATGCGGTGCTCCAGGTCGAAGGGCGCGTATTCCTTGGCGGAGCGCTGCAAGGCGGCCGCCACCGCGGCCAGGTCCTCGGGGTGAACGGCTTCCTGCACTACCTGGAAGGGAGCCGGGTTGGGGCTATAGGGCCGCCCGAAGATGTGCTGGGAGCGGGTGTCCCAGTGGACCAGGTTGGTGCCGTAGTCAATGGTCCAGACGCCGGTTTCGGAGGCATTGAGGGCCATTTTCAGCCGTTCCTCGCTTTCCCGGATGCGAGTGGCAGCCCGCTTCTCCTCCGTAATGTCGCGCCAGGAAGCGTGTACCAGGTGGCCACCCTCCTCCGGGTCGGGAATGGCCGTGAGCAGGATGTCTTCCCAGAACTCCTCGCCGCTGGGCCGCAGGCGGCACCACTCAAAGCGGCAGTGGCCCCGGCGCAGGGCTTCCGACCAGTAGGCATTGGCCTGCACTACTGAAAATCGTCCGTTGGGCTGCCGCTCCGGGGAGAAGGCCGCGGCGTGTTTGCCCAGCAGGTCGCGCTTGTCGGACAGGCCCAGCAGGTTCAGGGTGGCCTCGTTGCAGTCCACGAAGCGGTTGTCGCGCATGAGCAGCATGCCGTCCTCGCTTTTCTCGAAAAGGGTGCGGAAGCGCTTTTCGCTGAGCTCCAGGGCCCGGCGGGTCTGGTACTGCTCGGTTATGTCGGTAAGGGCCAGGCGGATAAGCGCGGGTTCTTCGTCGGGGTTGTGGGCCGCGCCCTCCAGCCGGACCTGCAAGGGCGGGCCATTGGGCGGAAGCAGCCGCATGGCCGTAACCTGGGGCTGGCGGCTGAGGGCTACCTGCTCCAGATAATCGCCAAACGCCTGCCGGTCAGCCGGCGCTACAAACAGGGCCAGGCGGCGGCCCAGCACCTGCTGGCGGGGCAGGCCCAGCAGCTGGCTGGCGCGCAGGTTGAGCTGCTCAATTATGCCCGTGGGGCCCACCGTGCAATAGCCTACCGGGGCCAGCTCGTAGAGGTCTTCGTACTGGGCCCGGCTGGCTTCGGCGGCGGCCTGGGCCAGCAGCAGCTCCTCGTACTGCATTTCCAGCTCAATCTGGTGTATCTGTAGGTCCTGCACCAGCTGTTGCACGGTAGCGGGCGTGTCGGGCGGGAGGGTGGCCGTCACGCGCTGCCGCTGCTCGGCCCGGGCTTTCAGCTCCAGCAATACCCGATGCGGGTTGAGGCCTCGGGAAGGGGTAGAGCCGTTTTCTGATGTGCTCATACAGAAGAAAAAAAACAGAGAAAGACAGCTGACTACCTGCCAGGCGGGGCCGCCGAAAGGTTGTCCCGCTACCCCAACAGTTACACGGAAGGCCTGCCGGCCGAGCGAGGCGCTACAGCCGGGCTACGTCCTCATCCAGGGCCTCAACCCCCAGCAGCACGCGGCCGGTCGGCTGGCCTTCATACAGCAGGCGGCGGGCGTAAAGCCGCAGGCGGACGGGGCTCCGGCCGGGCACCTCCACGTCCAGGTGCAGGTTGCTGAACTCGTTGGCGCCGGGGTCGTGGCTTAGCAGCAGCCATAAGGGTTCCAGCAGCTCGGCCCGGTTAAGGGCGCCCTGGCCAACGGTTGTAAGCGAGGCGCCCAGCAGCTCGGCGCTGGTAGTGGCCCCCAGCAGTTGAGCAAAGGAGAGGTTGGCAAAGGCAATGCGCAGGTCGTCATCAAGGGCCAGCACGGGCTGGCGCATAGTTTCCTGGAGGCTGGCGGCCATCAGGGCGCCGGCTTGCAGCTGGTTTTCCAGCTTTTTCAGGGCCGTAATTTCGGAGAAGGTGATAACCACCCCTTTGATGTAGTTATCGAGGGTGCGGTAGGGCAGAACGCGCATGGAGTACCACTCGCCGGAGGTAGCCTGAATGTTGGTTTCCACGGTGGTAAGCCGATCGAGCACCTGGCGCACGTCGCGCAGGAGGTAGTCGTAGCGCAGGGTGGAGGCAAAGTGGCTGATGGGGCGGCCCACATCGGTGGGTAGCAAGTGGATAATGCGCGCCACCGACGGCGTAAACCGCTTCACGTTCATGTTATTATCCAGGAAGATAATAGCAATTTCGGTGGCGTCGAGGAGGTTTTTCATGTCGTTGGCCGTCTGGGCCAGCTCCTCGGTTTTGGCCAGGTACTGCATGTTCAGGGTCATCAGTTCCTCGTTCAGGCTCTGCATCTCCTCCTTGTTGGTCATGGCCTCCTCGTTGGTGCTTTGCAGCTCCTCGTTGGTGCTTTGCAGTTCCTCGTTGGTGCTTTTCAGCTCTTCCAGGGAGCTTTCCATTTCCTCAATGGTGGTCTGGAGGCGGTGCTTGGTGTATTGCAGCTCCTTGTCCAGGGCCGTAACTACCTCGTCGCGGTTCAGGTTGCCGCTGGGGAGCTTGCCCAGGCGCACCTTGCGCGAGGTGGGCTGGTCTTCGAAAGCTACCAGCAGCAGGCCGGCCAGGGACTCGGGCTCCTCCAGGTACTTCACCGTGAGGCGCAGCAGCTGCTGGCCGGCCTCGGTTTTTACCTGCACATTGTCCAGCACCACCGTTTCGCGGGTCTGGATGGTGCGGTGCACGGCCCCGTTCAGCTCAAAGCTCAGGTCTTCGCGGGCCATGTCGAAGAGGTTCATGCCGCTCAGGCCGGGAGCGGGCTCCAGGTACTTGCCGGTGCGCCCGTTCACGTACAGAATTTCCCCTTTGGGGTTGATGACTACCGCCGGCGGGGCATAGGTAGTCAGCAGGAGCTTGTGCACCTCGATAGCAAAAGGAGCATTGTCGCGGCGGGCAATGGTGGTAGTTGACAGTGCAACCGAGGGATGCGGGGCCGACGGGTTCTGGCGCGACATGGCAAAGGGAAAATTAGTCAGGCGGGGCACGGAAGCCACCGTTTCGGTGCGGCGCGAAATCTTCCACTTCACGTCCAGGGGCTGAAACAGTTCCTGGAACGAGGTGATGTTCTCGCTGGGCCCCAGGAACAGCAGGCCGCCGGGGTTGATGGCGTAGTGAAACACCGGCATCAGGTTTTTCTGCAGCTCGGCCGAAAGGTAAATCAGCAGGTTGCGGCAGCAAAGCAAATCCAGCTTGGTGAAGGGCGCGTCCTTGTTGATGTCGTGCAGGGCAAACACCACCACGTCGCGCACTTCCTTCCGGATCTGGTACTGGCCATCGAGCTTGTGAAAAAAGCGCCGCAGCCGCTCGGGGTTCACGTCGCCGGTAATGTTTTCGGAGTAAACGCCGTTGCGGGCAAACTCCACGCCCTCCACCGAAATATCGGTGGCAAAAAGCTGGAGCTTGAGGTAGCGGCTGGGGCTTATCTCGTCGAGAAGCTCCAGCAGGGTCATGGCCAGGGAGTAGGCTTCCTCGCCGGTAGAGCAGCCCGGCGCCCACACCCGGATGGTGCTGTCTACTTCCTTGGCCTGAATAATGGGCCGCAGATGGAATTTGAGGCTGTCGTAAGCGTCGGCGTCGCGGAAAAACTTCGTGACGCCAATCAGCAGCTCCTTGAATAGCTGCTCTACCTCGTGGGGGTTTTCCTGCAGGTAGCGCACGTAGGTAGTAAACTCCTTGATTTGGTGGGAGTTCATGCGCCGCTCAATGCGCCGGAACACGGTGTTGCGCTTGTAGTAGCTGAAATCGTGGCCGGTTTGCTGCCGAATCAGCAGAAATATTTTCTGGAGGGCGTGGGCCGGCTTCGTGGCCGATTCCTTGGCGTCGGCGCGCAGGGGGCGGGCCAGGGAGGGGCGCTCCATGTACTCCAGCAGCTTGGCCGGCATCAGCTCGGGGGGCAGCACAAAATCCACGAACTCGGTGGCCAGGGCCGCCCGGGGCATGGCGTCGGAGAGGGCGGTAGTCGGGTCCTGCACCATCACCATCCCAAAGTTTTCCATCACCAGCTTCAGGCCCACGCTGCCGTCGGTGCCCATGCCCGAAAGGATGATGCACACGGCCCGGTCGCGGGCGTCCTTGGCCAGGCTTTGCAGGAAAAAATCAATGGGCATGCGCCGGCCCGGCACCTGGGTAGGCGTCAGCAGGAACAGGCTTCCGTGCAGGAGGCTCAGGTCCTTGACGGGCGGAATGACGTACACGTGGTTAGGGCGCAGCTTCATACCGTCTTCTACCTCCTGCACCGGCAGGGAAGTAAAGCGCTGGAGCACCTCTGCCATGCCCCCGTCCTGGGTGGGCATCAGGTGCATCACCACCACGAAGGCCATGCCCGAGTGGGGCGTCAGGTGGGTGAAAAACCGCTCCAGGGCCTCAATGCTGCCCGCCGAGCCGCACAGGGCTACAATGGGAAACCGCTCGGCCGGCTGGGGGTGGGGTGCGCGCCGGCCCTTGGGGCGGGGCTCGTCCGCAGAGTCCTCGGCCGCGTCAACGCCTAGTTCTTCCGTGGCAAATGTGTCCTGATCTTCGGGAAGATCGGGGTGGATGGGTAATGTCATGAGGTAAAGCAAAAGGCCTGCTCCAGTCGGATAAGTCCGGGCGGATTGCCAGTTGCTTACGCACAGCAGGCCCCAAAGTCAAATGTAGGCGAATATGACGGCCCCAGGCCGGAGACGCGCGAGTTTTTGGTAAATACCACCGTGTAAACGAAGACCTTTAGTCTCATGCTACGTAGCCCTACGTAGGCTACGTGTTTGCCGGAGGGCCTCTTATCAGACTCTTTCTTCTTCTTCCTAGTTCCACGCCTGTGTCCAGTCCTTCCCACGTTATTGTTATTGGTACTTCTGCTGGCGGCATGCCGGCCCTGGTTCGGTTAATGCAGCAGCTGCCCGCCAGCCTGCCCGCCGCCGTGCTGGTGGTGCAGCACCTGAGCCCCGAGTCGTCGGGGGAGCCGCTGGTAGACCGCTTAAACGCCCACAGCCAGCTACACTGCAAGCTGGCCCGCGACCGGGAGCCCCTGCAAGCCGGCACGCTGTACCTGGCCCCGCCCGACCGGCACCTGCTGGTGAAGGAAACCCAGGTGCTGGTAACTAAGGGCCCGCGCGAAAACAACTACCGCCCCGCCGTCGACGCCCTGTTCCGCTCGGCCGCCGTGGCCTACGGGCCCAACGTGGTGGGTGTGGTGCTTACCGGCATGCTGCACGACGGCACCGCCGGCCTCGACTTTGTGAAGCGGTGCGGGGGTGCGGCCATGGTGCAGGACCCCGCCGATGCGGAGTACCCCAGCATGCCCGAGAGTGCCCTGCGCAACGTGGAAGTAGACTATGTGCTGCCCATTGACATGATGGGCCGGGTGTTAATTGAGCTGGTGGGGCTGCCAAAGTCATCTTCCCCAGGCTCGGCGCCGATTCCTGAAGATTTGAAAACGGAAGCTGCTATTGCTGAACGTATCGTGGGAAACATTGAAGATGTTCGTAAAATAGGCAAACAGGTACCCCTTACCTGCCCCGACTGCGGCGGGGCCCTCTGGGAGCTGAAGCACGGCAGCGTGCTGCGCTACCGCTGCCACACCGGCCACTCCTTTACCGCCGATGCCCTGCTGGATAAAAGCCAGGATGCTATGGAGGAAACCTTGTGGGTAGCGCTGCGCATGATGGAGGAGCGCAAAAACCTGCTGGCCAGCATGGCCTCGCACGGCACCGGCGCCTGGACCGTACAGCAGGCCGAGAAGCTGGAGGAAATAAAGCAGCATGTAAACCGCATGCGCGAGTTTCTGCTCAACGGCCAGCCCGCCGGCTCCCGCCCCGAGGGTTTCCAGGACGACGCCCAGCACCGGGGGTAGCCGCCAAGGCTTTGAGGCACGGGTAGAAACCAGCTGAACGCCCTACCCCCAACCCATGCACCAGCCCCGGGCAACGAAGCAGCGGCGCGTGCCGTTGAGGTATAACCGGCTGACTAGTAGTTGATCCGCCGCCTTGTCTTACCCGCTATTCTACCCTGCCATGGCTACCCACGCTTCCGCCTCCGGACCCGACGACCTCTACGCCGACTTCAAACAGGACGTGAACATGACTGCCAGCCAGCTGGAAAAGTGGCTGCAAACCGAGGAGTCCAAATCGGTGGGCCAGGACAGCGGCGACGGCACCAGCATTGGCCGCCACTCCGGGGAGCGAATCATTGAAATCCTGGGCAAGAAAAAGGCCGACCTCACCGCCGAAGACGAGGAGCACATGCACAAGGTGCACAGCTACATCAGCCGCCACCTGGCCCAGGGCCCCCACGATAAACAAGACGTGGAAACCTCCCGCTGGCGCTACTCCCTCATGAACTGGGGCCACGACCCCCTGAACGATAAGTAGGGCCCGGTTCCCCACTACCCCGCTTGGCGGGGAGCTCTCCGGGTCGCAGGGGTAGGCTAGAAGAAGTTCCGCGTCGGAAGCAGGGAAGAAGGGAAGTGCAGCCGGAACGTGGTGCCAGCGTCTGGGGAGCTGCTGACTTCTACGTGGCCCCCGGCCTGCTGTACAATGCGGTTGACTAGGTACAGGCCCAGCCCGGAGCCCGGCACGTGGTCGTGAAAGCGGCGGAACATCTTGAACAGCTCGGGGCCAAAGCGCGACAAATCCATGCCCAGGCCGTTGTCCTGCACTAGCAGTATGGGGCTGCCACCGGCAGTTAGGCGGGTAGAAACCAGCACCGTGGGCGGCCGGTCGGGGTGGGCGTATTTGAGGGCGTTGCTGAGCAGGTTGTAGAGGATGCTTTGCAGGTTGAGCCGGCCAAAGAGGAGCTGCGGAACGGCCGCGAAATCCAGCTCAACCTGGGCCTGCTGCTCCGTTATCTGACTGCGCATGCTTTGCAGCACGCTCTGGGTAAGCGGCAGCAGCTCTACTACCTCCGTGGGCAAGCCCTGCGTTTGCCGCTCGGCCTGCACTACCTGGGCCAGCCCCTGAATTGTGCTCTGAATCTGGCCGAGGGCATCCTCAAACATATGCATCAGCTGCTCGGCCTCGGGGTCATGGAAGGTAGCCGTGCGCTTTAGCTCATCGAATACCCCGGCCATGTTGTGCACGGGTTGCTGCAAATCATGCGAGGCCGTGTACACAAAGTTGTCCAGGTCGTCGTTGATGCGCGTGAGCTGCTCGTTGGTCAGCTCCAGTTGCCGGTTGGCTTGTTTCGCCTGCTCGTTGGCGGTGCGTAGCTCTTTGTTGGAGGCGGCCAGCTTACGGGTGGCTAGCTGCAAGGCCTCGGCCATTTCCTTTTGCTCATGAATGTCGGTGTTGGTGCCAAACCAGCGCAGAATGTGGCCCTGGTCATCGTGCATAGCAACTGCCCGTACCAGAAACCAGCGGTAAGCTCCGTCGGCCCGGCGTAGGCGGGCTTCTACCTGGTAAGGAGTTCCCTGAGCCAGGGCCTCGTGCCACTGCCGGAGCATCAGCAGTAGGTCGTGCGGGTGGAAATAGGTAGTCCAGCCCTGGCCGAGCACCTCCTGCGGGCTGCTACCGGTAAAGGAATACCACTGCTCATTATAGTAATCGGCCTCTCCGGAAGGGGTGGTTGTCCAGACAAGGTTGGAAATGGCGTTGGCAAGGGTGCGGAAAGCCACCTCGCTCTGTTCCAGCTTTCGGCGGGCCTGCTCAAGGTCGGTTACTTCATACGCAAACACCACTACGCCGTCGATACGGCTGTTTTCGTCAAGGCGCGGTTGCTGAATGTAGTTGAAGTAACGGTCCTGGAGGCGGCCATCGTCGGGGTGGTTCAGCGGAATCAGCATTCCCAGCTCCTGGTGGGTTTGGCCGGTGTTATACACCCACCTGAAGGTGTTGTATACTGCGTGGTCGGCAATTTCGGGCAAGGCTTCCAGCACGGGCTTGCCCAGCAGGTCGCGCCCCGGGAATAGTTGCTGGTAGACAGGATTTACCAGCTCAAACACCAGCTCGGGGCCTCCCAGAATGCAGATGCCCGCGGGAGCCTGCATAAAAAGCTGCTCCAGGCGGCCCCGCTGCCGTTCGGCTTCTGCCTGAGCCTGCTGGGCCTCCCGGGTGCGCGCGGCTACCCGCTGCTCCAGCTCCGAGTTGTTGGTCAGGATTTCAAAATTGGCGGTCAGCAACTCCTCGTTGGTGGCTGCCAGCTCTTCGTTGGTAGCCGCCAGCTCTTCGTTGGTATAGGCCAGCTGTTGCTCACTTGCTTCCGCCCGCTGCCGGGCCTGCACCTGCTCGGTTACATCGTAGGCAAAAACCAGAATGCCATCTATTTCTTCGGCCAGGTTACGGCTGGCCTGGTAGATGAAGTTGTAGAACCGCTGGCCACGTTTACCGGTATTATCATGGTCGAGCTGCACCTGCATTTCGGTGGCCCGGAAAGTTTCGCCCGTTTGGTACACGTAGTCCAGCAAGTCGAAAATAGGTTGATCGGCCAGTTCGGGCATGGCCTCGCGGATCGGCTTGCCCAGGAGCGGCCGGTCGCCGACCAGCTCCTGGTAAAGCGGGTTCACCAGCTTAAAGACGTGCTGTGGGCCTTCAAAAATGGTAATCATGGCCGGAGCCTGCATAAACAGGTGGTGCAGGCGGTTGCGCTGGGCTTCGGCCTCGGCGCGGGCCAGGTGCTCACGGGCCTGGCTTTGACGCAGGGCCTGCTCTACGGCCGTGCGCGACTGCTCGGCCGTATCCGTAAAGTTTACCAGCAGCAGGTCGCCCACCCGCTGGGCCGAAAGATGAAAGTAGTTGTCGAGGCCGTCGCCCTGGTAGTTTACGCTGAAGCGCTCCGGCTGGCCTGAGGCAAATACGTGGCAATGAAACGCAAACACCCCGGTTTCCAGCGTGTGGGGGTAAAGCTCGAGGTAGGTTTGGGTAGGAAGGTCAGGCAGGCTAAGAATCTGCCGGGCTTTGGGATTGAGCAAGACAAACGTGAAATCCCGCACTTCCTTTCCCGAGGCTCCATAAACGGGCTGGTACAAGGCGTAGCCCGTCAGGGAAATGTTCAATATTCCGTGCAGCAGGTCTTCGGCCGGGACGGTGTCCCGATTATCTGAAAAAGAAGAAGTGAAAGCAACGTTATCAGGCACAATGGCGGGAGTGACGGGGGCAAAGACAGAAACCAAAAAACTGGCAAAGCACTACCAAGCTCAAGCACAAGAATACCAGTAAAATATGGATCAGGTTTAGGAAATGTTTCAGTATTATGGTCGGGGTAGGGCACGGTGCAGTTCCGCAGCTAATACCGGAACTCGGCTGAGCAGAGGGCCGGTATTAGCTGCTCTCGGCCGTAACGTTTTGCACGCTGAAGCCCGCGGCCATCAGGGCCTGCTGCATGGCTTCGCGGCCGGGGTCCTGGGCCGAGGCCACGGCCACCTCGGCCTCGCCGGCCTCAATCCGGTCGACCAAGAGCCCTAGCCCCATTAATACTTGGCGGGCCCGCCCGATGCTGTCGGCGTCGGTGAGGTCGGCAATTTCCAGGCGGTAGCGCAGCAACTGGGTGGGGTTGGAATCGGGAGGCGGAATGTGGGACATGGTAGGGGGCTGAGAAGGTGAAACCTGATCGGTTGGTATAGAAGTGTACTGCTTTAGGCGCCGGAGGTTATCGTTGAGTATGAATCGGGGGGGGTAGTCCGGCGCAAACTGTTAGCTTCGGGGCAACCCGCGCAACCGCCCGCTCGCTTGCGCGTCAGTAGCCCACGTTTCTTTTTCGTTTTCCTTTTCTTCTCCGAATGACCTCGTTTTTCCGTCCGGCCGCCGTGGCCGCGCTGCTGGCCCTGGCCGCGCCGGTGCTGGCCAAAGCCCCCCGCGAGCTTACCTACACCGTCAGCATGGACCCGGCCACCAACAGCAACGCCTTTCAGGTAAAGCTGCAACTGCCCAAGCTCAAGAAAGAGCAGGCTATTTACCAGTTTGCCGCCACCGCGCCCGGCACCTACCAGGTCATGGACATGGGCCGCTTCGTGAGCAACTTCCAGGCTTTCGACGACAAGGGCAAGGCGCTTGAAGCCAAGCAAATCGGCACCAACCAGTGGCAGCTCAGCCAGCCCGAGAAAACCCGCGAAATCCGCTACACCATTGCCGAAACCTGGGACACCCCGGTAAAGGAGCACAACATTTACCGCATGTGCGGCTCCTCCCTGGAAACCGACCACGCCCTGCTCAACGGCCAGACCCTGCTGGGCTACCCCCAGGGCATGCAGGATAAGCCTCTGCGCCTGAAGCTGGAGTACCCCAGCGCCTGGAAAGCCGGCTCGGTGCTACAACTAGACAAAGACGGCTACTACCACCTCCAGGACTACGACCACGCCGTGGATTCGCCCATTCTGCTGGGCCGCCTCACCGAAGCCAGCACCAAGCTCGGCAACGCCGACGTGGCCCTGTACTGCTACTCCGCTACCGACAAGGTGCAGGCCGAGCCTCTGCTGGGCTACATGCAGAAAATGCTCAGCGCCGCCCAGAGCTTCTTCGGGGGGCAGCTGCCCGTGAACCGCTACGCCTTCCTGTACCACTTCGCCGACCGCTCGGCCGGGGCCTGGGAGCATTCCTACAGCTCGGAGTATGTACTGCCGGAGCAGCCGCTCACGCCCGAATCGGCGCAGGGGGTAGTGGACATTGCCGCCCACGAGTTTTTCCACGTCATGACCCCGCTCAACATCCACTCCGAGGTGATTGAGCACTTCAACTTCGTGCAGCCCACTGGCTCGGAGCACCTGTGGCTGTATGAGGGCACCACCGAGTGGGCCTCGCACATGATGCAGCTGCGCGGCGGCCTCGTGCCCCTGGACGACTACCTGAGCATGCTGCACGACAAAGTGCAGTACGACCGTACCCGCACCGATACTACCTACAGCCTCAGCCGCCTGGGCCTCAACTCGTTCAGCGACGAGGGGCAGCGCCAGTACGGCAACATTTACCAGCGCGGGGCCCTCACGGCCGGTTTGCTGGATCTGCGCCTGCTGGAGCTGAGCGGGGGCAAGCGCGGCCTCCGCGACGTGCTGCTGGAACTGGCTAAGCAATACGGCCCCAACAAGCCCATCAGCGAGAAAAATTTCTTCCAGGACTTCACCAAGATGACCTACCCTGAGATTGGGGACTTCTTTAAGCGCTACGTGCAAAGCGCCGAGCCCCTGCCCCTACAGGAGTACTACAGCAAAATCGGGATTCGCTACGAGCCCATTCAGCACACCGGCAAGCAGGTGGCTACCCTGGGCGCGCTAGGCCTGGCTCCGCGCGAAACCAGCGTGTATTTCACCAAAGTAGGCGGCCCGCTGCAAGCTGCCGGCGTACAGGTCGGCGACCAGCTGGTAGCCGTAGATGGTGTGCGCAACGACTTCACGGCCCTGCGCCGGGTAGCCAGCCGCCAGCCTGGCTCCGAGCTACCCCTCACCATCATTCGCAACGGGCAGGAGCAAACGGTACGCGTAAAGCTGGGCAGCACGGAGGAAGTGAAGCGTTACATCTTCACCCAGGACCCCGCCGCTACCCCCGCCCAGCTGGCATTGCGCCAGGCGTGGCTGAAGAACTTGTAAGCCCATCACACTACCCCCTATACACGCTCAAAGCCCCGGCAACGTAGGTCGTCGGGGCTTTGGCGTTTTCAGGAAAGTCGGGGGGTTAGGCCAGGGGGCGAGGACGGGGCGTTTGGCCCGCGTTGCGAGCCTGGCTATGAGCAGGTTGCGAGGGTAGCTGAGCCTGCACAATGGGAGTAGCCTCCGTGATGTTGCCCGCGGCGTCGCAGTAGCACACCATGTACTCTACAGTTCCGCCACTGGCGGGCAGCGTGCGGTCAATGTGGGGGCTGCAGGCATTGTGGGCAATGCACTTCCAGGCCTGGTTTACCTGGCGACGGTACACGTAAGCAAAACGGCCGGGCTGGCGCGTGAAGTCGAGCCGGCAGCCGGCTGGCACCAAGTGCAATTGTAAATCGGTCGTAGCAGTCGGAACAGTCATACGTGTTTTTGAAAGAACAGAAGAAATTTTTGGCTTATTCTGGTGTGAAAGATAGACAATGCTAGCGGGTTTTTAGCTCCCGGATTTCTACGGATTTGCCTCCCGAAAAACCCTGATTTTGCTTGTGATCAGGCACATGCTGCCCCAAGCCCGGCCTGAGGCAGTGTACACGCAGTGGGGTAGTTGCAGTTAGTGCGCATGAAAGGTGAGTACCGGTGGGGCCGCGTGCAGGGCCACATTTTCCGAAATGCTACCCTGAAATAAGTGCCCAAGCCCGGTGCGGCCGTGGGTTAGCATCACCACCAAATCGGCGTGGGCCTGCTCGGCAAAGCGCGGAATGCCGGTGCTGGCGTTGGGTGCATGAAACACATCGGGCTCGTAATGGGTGAGCTGGTGCCGGTCGGCGAAGCGGTGAATGCGCATGAGCGTGGCTTCGGAGCGGGTAGGATCGGGCACTACATCCAGCAAATGCAGCAAAGCCTCGGGAAACACCTCCTGCACCTGGCGCAAGCTGCGTACTGCCAAATCGGCTTCCGCAGAAAAATCAGAGGCAAATACAATGTGGCGGACTTCGAAGTGGGGGGTAGGGTGCTTCACGGTGAGCACCGGGCAGGGCGCCAGCCGCACAATGTGTTCGGTGCGGGAGCCGGTAAAAAAATGCTCCCAGGAGTTGTGGTCTTTGGCCCCCATCACCACCAAATCAATCTGGCGTTCCTGGATGGCGTCGAGCATGGCGTCCTCGAAGCTGGCTGTATGAATCACATCGTGCACTACCATGCCGGGTGCCGTACGGTGGGCTTCAGCCATTAGCTCATGCATGCGGTGCTTTACTACCTGCAGCAGCTTGAGAGTGTACACATCATTAAGGCCGCCGCCCCCAGCCAAGCCGCCGGTAGAGGCGAATCGGGCGCTTTCGGGCAGCTCCACTACGTGCATCAGCGTGATGTTGCCGCCGGTGCGCTGAGCTATTTGCAAGGCCACCTCAAAGGCGTGGTGGGCTGTGGAGGAAAAATCTGTGGGTACCAGTAGATTCTTCATAGCAGAAACAATAAGTGGTCAACAGCCTCGCCCGCACGGTTCCCCATTCGGGTTATTTACTGAATAATATACAGATTTATTTGGGTATATGCAAGAGTGGATAAGCTGCCAGCTGGATTAGTGTTAGGCTTAAAGAACCTAGCTTAGTTTTTGGCCTCTTCTTATAGACAGAAAGAAGTTGATTTGATAATCAGGGAGCTGAACTGAAAGCAAAAGCCCAGACTTCCACAAGGAAGCCTGGGCTGATCTATACAAAAGGAGTAGTGGCCTACCTACCGCTCCAGCTTGAAGTCGGGGTCCACGGTAATGCGCTGCGGGGCAGCCGACACGGCCCAGCCGGTAGCGTACATCCAGCGCGTCATGCGGGTGAGCTTGGCTATATCGATGCGGGAGGCTTCGTCGCGGGGCGTGTGGTAGTCGGGGTGGAGCAGGGTGGTGAAGAAGATGGCCGGGATGCCCGCCCGGGCGTAGGGCAGGTGGTCGGAGCGGAAGTACCAGCCTTCGGGGTGCTTGGCGTCGTCCCAGGAGTTATCAAGGGCAAACTTGGTGTGGTCCTGGTTAGCTTTCAGGGCCATTTCTACCAGGGCTTTGGAGTTGCGGTGGGGCGGGGTAGAGCCCAGCAAAGCCGCTGAATCAGGAGCGTTACGGCCCATCATATCCCCGTTGAGCACGGCCACAATCGAGGACTTGGCTACTGTAGGGTGCTCGGCATACCAGCGCGAGCCCAGCAGGCCACGCTCCTCGGCTCCGTGCCACACAAACAAGGCCGAGCGGGCCCCGGGGCGCTGCTTCCAGGCCCGGCCAATAGCCAGCAGGGCTACGCTCACCGTCGCGTTATCATCGGCCCCATTCCAGATGGAGTCGCCGGCTACGGGCGCCCCAATGCCGTCGTGGTCGTGGTGGCCGCTAAACAACACGTGCTCGGCGCGGCGGGCCGGGTCGGTGCCGGGGGCGCGGGCTACCACGTTCATAGACGGGTACAGATAGTCGTTGGCGGCCAGCTCGGCCTGGAGGCGGGCACCTTTGGCGCGGAGCTGGGTGGCCACGGCTTGGCGCACCAGCAGCACCGGCACCGGGGAGGCGGGTAAAGGCATGGAAGGCAGCAGATAGAGGCCATCCTGGTAGCGGTGCCCCACAAACTCCAGGCTGGGCTCGGCGGTGGCATCGGCCGCCAGCACTATGCCAGCTACGCCGCGGGCGCGCAGGGCCGCGCTTTGCTGCCCAATGCCAGCCAGGGTGTAACGCATGGACCAAAGGCTCATCTTCGGGGCCGGCAGGGGGGTAGGCGGCAGCAAGGGCATGGCCACAATCTTGCCCCGCAGGTCGCGCCGCACGGTATCAGCCAGGGAGTTCAGCCACACCACCGGCCCATCCAGACGAGCATTGAGCGGGGAAGTTACCCAGGCATCTTTCCACAGCGTCAGGGGCTTGCCACTCAGGCTCAGGCGGGTAGCGGCGGCTACCGTCACGCGGCGCAGGGGGTAGAACTGAAAGTAGGTACCATCGTCGCCGGCGGGCTCCAGGCCGGCCTCGCGGGCGCGCTCGGCTACCCACACGGCGGCGCGCAACTCATCGGGAGTGCCGGCGCGGCGGCCCCGGAAGTTGTCGTCGGCCAGGGCAAACAGGTCGCGCTTCACCTCATCTTCCCGAATGGCGCTCAGAAGCGGTTCGCCGGGGGCTTTGGCGTTGGTTGAGGAGGTAGCGGGCGGGCGGGTGCAGCCGGGCAGCACCGATGCCGCCAAGCCCAGGCCCGCCAGAAGAGTAATCAAACGCATGGGCAGAAGGAAATGTAAAAAGAATGGTTGTGGGCAGTTTGTAGCGTCCAGATGAGTCGTCACTAGTGCAGTTGGCTAATGTAGAGCATAGTCCTCACATCATTGGCAGCGGCCTACCCCCGATCAGCTGGGAAATCAATGATTCGGAACAGCAGCGGGGAATCGGAGTGCAGCCTTGGTTAGCTAACTCCGATTCCCCGCTGCCGTTCCGAACGATAATTCCCTTGTTATTCGCCGCCGTATTTGCTTTTGCCGCCGCCTCCGGCATCCATGCGCACAATGCGCGGGCGGAAAGAGCCCAGCACGTCTACCAGGTCCTGTTGATGAGCCATTACCTGGTGAATATCCTTATAGGCTTGAGGCGCTTCATCCAGGCCACCGCCGATGAGCTCGATGCCTTGGTCGCGCAGGAGGCGGCGCAGTTCCCCTTCACTGACTTGCTGCTTGGCCTGGGTGCGCGAGAGGCGCCGCCCGGCCCCGTGGGAAGCCGACTGAATAGAATCCTGCTCCCCGCGGCCCCGCACAATAAAGCCTGGGGCCGTCATGGAGCCCGGAATAACGCCCAGCACGCCTTTGCCGGCCGGGGTAGCGCCTTTGCGGTGCACAATGGCCTCGCGTCCATCCGGCAGGGTTTCTTTCCAGGCAAAGTTGTGGTGATTTTCCACTTTGGCCAGCGGCTTTTCGCCCAGGGCCAGGCTGAGGCGGCGGTGAATGTCGTGGTGGCAGGCCGAGGCGTAGTCGCCCGCCAGGTTCATGGCCCGCCAGTATTCCTGGCCTTCCTGGGTGTTGAGGTCGAGCCAGGCCAGGTAGCGCGCCTCTGGGGGCAGGGGGCACTTCTGCATGGCCACTTTGGTATAGTGCTGGGCAATAGCCGCGCCCAGTCCGCGCGAACCGGAGTGGGAAAGCAGGCCCAGATACTGCCCGATAGGAACGCCCAGCTCATTGTCTTCGGTGGTAATATCCACGATGCCCCACTCCACGAAGTGGTTGCCGGAGCCCGAAGAGCCGAGCTGGTTGATGGCCGCCTCCCGCTTGCCCTTCACCACCGGAATTTCCCGGAACTCGGGCCGGTCGAGAATGGGGTCAGAGGCGGGGTTCTTGAACACTTCCTTGGCCCCGAAACGGGTGTGGTTGTGCAGTAGCTTTTTCAGCTCCTGGGTGCGCTGCTCCAGGTACCGCGGGGGCAACGCAAACACCGACAGAGCCATGCGGCAGCCAATATCCATGCCTACGCCGTAGGGAATCACGGCGTTATCCACGGCCAGCACCCCACCAATGGGCAGGCCATAGCCCTGGTGGGCATCGGGCATGAGGGCCCCATCCAGCGTTACGGGGAGCTTCATGGCGGTGTCCATCTGCTTGCGGGCGCCATCTTCAATGAAGGCTTCGCCGTAGCGGCGGTAGTCCTTGATTTCGGGGTTGAGGCCCACGTCGCGGCTGGGGTCGGGCACAAACTCTTTGGCTAGCTCCCGCCACAGCGAGTCGCGGAGGTAGGCGTAGGGGTCTTCCTTGATTTTCTGAAGCAGAGCCAGGGCGCTGCCTTTGTCGAGGTTTTTGAGTTGGCGGTCTTCCAGAATATCCAGGGCCAGGGTGGTGGCCCGGCCTTCGGGGTAGCCAATTTTGCGCAGGTCGTTGCCGCGCAGCTTTTGCGTTGCCATAGGAGAGAAGGGGTGGGTGGTAAGAGGTTGTAGCGTGATTCCGGGCCGGGGGTTATGGCCGAGCTTACAGAAAGCAGAAGCCTTGCATCTTGGTATGCCCACCGCTCCCTACCCCTACGGCCTGCTCCAACCTGCCTTCACCCGAACACTAATTGGCGTAGCTTACAGGTCTTTGGCTTAGCTTGCGTCAGCTACTCTCTTGCTAAACCCGCCCGAGCCTATGCGTTTTCGCACCCGCCATCTTGCCTTCTTGTTCCTGCTGCTCGTGGGGTTTTGTGGGGGTAGGAGCGGCCGGGCCCAGCAGGCCAAGCCGAAGTTTCGGGTAGTCGCCTTCTTTACCGCCAAAAACGATTTGGCCCACATCAGCTACGTGCAGGAGGCCAACGCGTGGTTTCCGAAAATGGCCGCGGCGCACCAGTTCAGCTACGATACCACTTCAAACTGGAACAACCTGAATGCCGAGTTTCTGGCCCGCTATCAGGTAGTGGTTTTCCTGGATACTCGCCCCGAAGCCCCGGCCCAGCGGGCAGCTTTTCAGCAGTACATGGAGCGGGGCGGCGCCTGGATGGGCTTTCACTTTGCCGGCTTCGCCCTGAGCCCTTCGGCCTACCCCCAGAACTGGAACTGGTACCATGAGCAATTTCTGGGCACGGGCTCCTACGCCGGCAACACCTGGCGGCCTACGGCTGCCGTGCTGCGGGTAGAAAACCGCCGGCACCCGGCCACGCGCCACCTGCCGCCTACCTTTACTTCGGCCCCCAACGAGTGGTACAAGTGGAGCAATGACTTGCGCACCAACCCCAACATCGATATTCTGCTGGCCATTGACTCCACGAGCTTTCCGCTGGGTACCGGGCCCAAGCCCCACGAAATCTGGCACAGCGGCTACTACCCCGTTGCCTGGGCGAATAAGCGCTACCGGATGCTGTATGTGAACATGGGCCACAACGACATGGACTACGAGCACGGCACCAACCAAACGTTGTCGTTTACCTTCGCCAATGCCCTCCAAAGCCAGTTTATACTCGATGGGCTGCTCTGGCTGGGAACTGGCCGAAAGCGGCCGGTTCGCTAACCGGGGAGGGGTAGCAACGGCAGCTCCACCGTAGATGCCGGCCCGCGCCGGGTGCCCTTGCCGGCTACGGCTTAGCTTCGAATTTTACCCAGCCGCCGCGGGAAACTTGTAGCCTGAATTCGCGTTTTGCCAGTAGCGGGTGCCTGCTTAAAAGGACCCGCTCGCTTTTTTCTTATGGCAACTACCCCCCAATCAATAGAACAGGCTTCGTTTCAGAACTCCTTTGTGGATGAGCTGCGCGGCGAAGCCTCCATGGATAAACGGCCCCGCCAAGTGCCGGGCTACCACTACTCCCGCGTAGAACCCACCGCCGTGCAAGCGCCGCGCTTGTTGGCTTGGTCTGAGGAGCTGGCCGACTTTCTGGGCCTGGAGCGCCCCGCTGACCAGGGCCCGGCCGTAGAGGTGCTGGCCGGCAACCGGCTGGCTCCTACCATGAAGCCCTTTGCGGCCCGCTACGGCGGCCACCAATTCGGCAACTGGGCCGGGCAGCTCGGCGACGGGCGCGCCATTTCCCTGGGCGAGCTAACGGCTACCAATGGCACTACCTGGGAAATTCAGCTGAAAGGCGCCGGCCCCACGCCTTACTCGCGCCGCGCCGATGGGCGGGCCGTGCTGCGCTCCTCCCTTCGTGAGTTTCTGTGCTCGGAGGCCATGCATTACCTGGGCGTGCCCACCACCCGGGCTCTCAGCCTGGTTGCCACCGGCGACGAGGTAATCCGCGACATGTTCTACAACGGCAACGCCCGGCCCGAGCCCGGCGCCATTGTGGCCCGCGTGGCGCCTACCTTCGTGCGCTTCGGCAACTTCCAGATTTTCCTGGCTACCGGCGAAATGGACAACCTGCGTGCCCTGGCCGACTACGTGATTCGGCGGCACTACCCCGAGCTGGGCGAGCCCTCGCCGGAGGTGTACGTGCGCTGGTTTGAGGAAATCTGCCGCCGCACGGCCATCATGATTGCGCATTGGCAGTCGGTGGGCTTTGTGCACGGGGTGATGAACACCGACAACATGAGCATTCTGGGCCTGACCATCGACTACGGCCCCTATGGCTGGCTGGAGCCCTACGACCCCGACTGGACGCCCAACACCACCGAC
The DNA here is from genome assembly GCF_019599275.1 of Hymenobacter sp. HSC-4F20. Lineage (GTDB taxonomy): Bacteria > Bacteroidota > Bacteroidia > Cytophagales > Hymenobacteraceae > Hymenobacter. Next base: position 333,527 of record NZ_JAHZTD010000001.1, read on the forward strand.
TTCGGGGGCCGCCGCTATGCCTTTGGGCAGCAACCGCGGGTAGCCCTCTGGAACCTGATGCAGCTAGGCCAGGCCATTTCGCCCCTCGTCAACGACGTGAAGGAGTTGAATCCGGCCCTCGACGTGTACATCAACACCTTGGGAAACACCCGGCACGAAATGATGCTCCGCAAGTTGGGCCTCACTTCGCTTAACCGGGAAGAAGACGAGGCTCTTATCGAAGCCTTGGAGCAAACCTTGGCTGAGTCGGAAGTAGACATGACGCTCTTCTTCCGCCACCTCTCGCACACGGTGCCGGAAGTGCTGAAGGCGCCCGAAAATGGCGGCGCGGCGTGGCAGGAGTTGCTGGCTGCGGCATCTTACTCCACGGCCCCCGCCGAGGAAGAAGCATTGGTACAGTGGCTGCAGCGTTATTTCCTGCGCCTGCAGCAGGAGCAGGCCAGCCCCGAGGCCATTCAGCAACTGATGCTGCAAGCCAACCCCAAGTATGTGCTGCGTAACTACTTGGCCCAGCAAGCCATTGAAGCCGCCGAGGCCGGCGACCTGTCGGTGCTGAACCGCCTGATGGAAGTGCTCAAAAAGCCGTTCGATGAGCAGCCCGAGCACGACGAGCTGGCCGCCAAGCGCCCCGACTGGGCCCGCGAAAAGCCTGGCTGCGCTACCCTCTCCTGCAGCTCCTAAGCTTCCCGGAAGCTTAGGGGGTAGGGTGAAACCGTCACTTTTTTCAATTTCACCTAACCTTCCAAAGCTGGACAGCGTACAAGCCATTTCGATAACCAAGCCTGCAGCTATGCTAGTAGTTGCAGGCTTGGTGTGTTTTATGAGAAGTACCCCGTTGCATGGAGTTGGTTGCTACCTTTTCTTACCTAGACATCTATCTGCATACCAGCGCATGTCCGGTGCTGGAAATGCACTGGAAAGGCTTTGTAAGTAGTATTAATTTTCGGCAGGCCATTAAAACCGGACTGCAGCTGGCGCGCCAGCACCAGATAAAAGGCTGGCTGGCCGATGACCGGCAGCTAGGTGCCGTGCGCCCCACCGACCTGGACTGGAGCTTTTCCTACTTGCACGAGGCCCTGGCCGAGTTAGGGGTAGATCGGTTTGCCCTGCTGGAGTCAGCGGAAACGCTCAACCGCTTTATTATCGGGCATAAATACGACGAAACTGCCCTGCCCTTTGAGTTTCGGCGCTTTGCCAGCGCCGAAGAAGCGCGGGCCTGGCTATGCGACTAAGCTCAGGCTACTACAATGGGTAGGGGAACCGGAGCGTGACAGTCCGGACTTGCTTGCCGACCTTTGCCTCATGCACACGCTTGCTCAACTACGGGCCGGGGAACTGGCCGGCGCCACCCGCCTCGACTTATCGGAGGGGCTGACGGAGTTTCCGCGGGAAATTTTCGACCTGGCCGATACCTTGGAAATCCTCAATCTTACGGGCAATGCCCTTTCGGCCTTGCCGCCAGATCTGAGCCGGCTGCGGAAGCTGCGCATCCTGTTCTGCTCAGACAACCAGTTTACCACCGTGCCCGAGGTGCTGGGCAGTTGTGCGGAGCTGAGCATGATTGGCTTCAAGGCCAACCAAATCCGGACGTTTCCGGCCGCGGCCCTGCCGCCCAAGCTGCGCTGGCTGATTCTGACGGATAACCAGCTAAGCGAAGTGCCAGCGGAAATCGGTAACTGCCCGCACCTGCAAAAGCTGATGCTGGCGGGCAACCAACTCCATCACTTGCCCGAAACCCTGGCCGCGTGTACCAACCTGGAGCTGCTGCGCATTGCGGCTAACCGCTTTACCAGCCTCCCGGAGTGGCTGCTGGCCATGCCCCGCCTGACCTGGCTGGCCTACGCCGGCAACCCCTTCAGCGAAGCAGCGGAAGCGGCGGCCCTGGCCCGAAACCCCATAGCAAGCATCAACTGGAGCCAACTGGCGGTGGAGCAGAAGCTCGGCGAAGGCGCTTCGGGTGTGATTTACCAAGCCCGCTGGCAGCCCGCGGCCGAGGCTCAGACTGCCGAACCAGTAGCCGTAAAAGTATTCAAAGGGGCCCTGACCAGCGACGGGCTGCCTCATAGCGAGATGGTAGCCTGCATCAGCGCCGGAGCACACCCAAACCTTATTCAGGTGAAGGGCAAAGTAGCCGGGCACCCCACGCAGGCCGAAGGGCTGGTGCTGGAACTCATTGACCCCGCTTTTGGCAACCTGGCCGGCCCTCCCAGCTTTGCTACCTGCACCCGCGACGTGTACGCCCCCACTACGCATTTCAGCCCGGAAGCGGCCCTGCGCATCGCCCAAGGCATTGCCGGTGCGGCCGCTCACCTGCACCAGCAAGGCATTCTGCACGGCGACTTGTACGCCCACAACATCCTCACCACCCCCGCCGGCGACTCCCTGCTCGGCGACTTCGGGGCGGCCTGCTTTTTCAACCCTGAGGAGCCGGACCTGGCCCAGGCGTTGCAACGCCTGGAGGTGCGGGCTTTTGGCTGTTTGCTGGAAGAACTGCTAGAGTTTTGTCCGCTACTCGTCGGCTCAGCGGCTGGGCAGGCGCTACAGGCTTTGCAGCAGCGCTGCACCCAACCCCAGCCAAGTGCCCGGCCCCTGTTTGCTGAAATTCAGGCCGCGCTGTCCGGTGTGGAGGTAGGGGTTTAGGGCGAGTAGTGGGGTAGCAGGTGGCTTCTAAAGGCGTCTTACTTTATATTATCAATAGGCTTGCCGGACCAGCCAGGCGTAGGCGGAGGCCAAATCATCGAAGAGCAGAACCATGGGCCGGGTCACGAACTGCATGGCCGTGTCCATGGACTTGCGCGCCGACCAGTGGGGCGGGCACACCCAGGCCACGTAGCGCATGCCTCCTTCGGCCAGGGCTGTGTAGTAATAGTCGCCTACCCAGCGGGCACCTTTGTCCCAGCTGCTGGTTACCTGACTGTTGTCGTTGAGCATTTTGACGCATGGGTACCGCTGCAAATACTGTAGCACTAACTCGCCACCCGTGCGGGCCGAAACCGCATCATGGGTGCCCTTCCATTCTACGTACAGCCACTCATGGTCAGGGTCGTAGGAAATAGAGAGGGAAGGAGAGTGGTAGAGTAGCTTCATGCAGCGAGCAGAACGGTGGCAAGTAATGGCAGCTGAGCTTAGCTTCTGAAGATAAGGTTTTTACCCTGGCATTTCAATGCAAAAGTAGAATGCTTCGCTGGATAGACGTACTCAAATTTGCCAAATACAGCAACCCCGAGCCCCCGCGCCGGGTGGAGTTGCCGGAAGCTGCCTGGGAGGCTCGCCTAAGCCCGGGGCAGTTTCGGGTAATGCGCCAGAAAGCCACTGAGCCGCCCTACCGCAACGCCTATTGCCGCTCCTACGAGCCGGGCACCTACGCCTGCGCCGGCTGCGGCACAGTGCTTTTCGACTCCGCCACCAAGTACCACGCCATGTCGGGATGGCCTAGCTTCACGCAGCCCATGGCCAAAAACGTCATCAAATATGCCTTCGACGACAGCCACCACATGCAGCGCATGGAGGCCCTCTGCAACATCTGCGACGCCCACTTGGGCCACGTCTTCCCCGACGGGCCCGAACCCAGCGGCCTGCGCTATTGCATAAACTCCGAAAGCCTGGTACAACTACCCCCTTCGGAAGCGCCAGGCCCTGCTACCCCGTACCTCCGCCATGGGCTGCCTGCTGGTTGTACGTCGTGGCCTGGCCCAGATTAGCGCACCCAGCCGGCTTGTTGCATGAGCTGAATCAGGCGCGGGTCGTCGGCGGAGAGGGGAGGAAGCCAGAGGTCTACCCGCTCGCGGTGCCACCACAGGCCCTGGGGGTTGCCGGGTTCGGCAAACCAGTACCGGTAGCGAACCGCCCGAATAAAGCGCGGCGGCTGGTTGGGGAAGGGCGAGTGGGCAAATAGACCGACGGCGCCCGGGTCGTTATGCAGTAGCTTCCAAACTAAGTGCAGCGTCCAGGGGTACTGCTCCGGGCTCGACATGGACGCAAACCACATCTGCCAGTCGAGCCGCAGCTGGTAGGGCGCAATTTGCGACGGCCGTTGGTCGAGGGCTACCGGCAGACCTTTGTAGAGGTAGGGTTGCCAGTTGGCTTGGTCGCTGGGGTTTTCGTCTGTGGTGCCTTCAAAAACCACATTCAGCCGCTGCTGGCCCACCGTTCCGAAGGCGCCGTAGGTATTCACCAAATCCAGCGGGTCGAAGGAGGTATTCATGATTTGGCCCGGCGAGACTATGTTCAGGGCGGGCTGAATGCTAAGCAGGGCCAGAATTGCCGTGACTACCCAGGCCGTCGTGCGCATGGGCTTGGATTCCTCGGCTTGCTCAGCCGCTACGGCTGCCCGCCGAACCAGCGCCTGGGGTAGCACGCGGGCCCAAAAGCTGTCATCGAAGCAAGCCAGCGCCGGCACAATGGTCAGCCAGTTGAGAAACGACAGGTTGCCGCTAAGAATGATGTTGAGCTGAAACAGGATAATGACCGCGCCCGCCAGGTGGCGGGCCAGCCGGGGCCCAAACACGAAGAAAGGCGCTACCAGCTCGGCCAGCCAGTTAAACCACACGCCCACCTGCAAAAGTGTACGCGGCATAAAATGAAACCACCGGCTCAGCGGGCCCGGAATGGGTTGGGTTTCGAAGTGGTAGTAGAGGGCCGTGCTGTTGCGCCATACCTCGTCGCCGCGCACTTTAATCAGCCCCGCCCCCAGCATAATGCGGAACGCCAGCCACCGGAATAAAACCAGGATAGGATAAGGCGGCGCTACCCGCGGGAAAGGCCGCATATCCAGCAACGGGCACAGGAAAATAGCTAGGAACCCGGTTTCGGTGAGCTGAATTTCCCAGCCGTAGCCGTACCACTCCTGCCCCACGTGCACAAACGACATATACAGCAGCCAGAGCACCACCAGCACCAGCCCGTTGGCAAAGCCCGCCACCACTACCAGGGAAAGCACCAGCCCCACCCAGGCCGCCGTCAGCAGCGCAGCATCCGAATGCCCTAGCCAAAACAACGAGGGTAGGCGCAGGAAACCGGCCCCATCGGAGCCCAGCGCCTGACTGATTTGCTCCAGATACTGCCCCACCGGCAACAGCCCGGTAGAGCCTATCAGCGGAATAACCTGATTGATAGCCACCAGAAAGGCTACCGCGTACAGGGCACCGAGCAGGCGCAGCAGCACGAAACGGGTTAGCCAATACGTGGAGGGTGCCTCGGGCGCAGAAGCAAGGGTAGGGGAGTCGTTATCCATATCAGTTTTCAGTTCAGGAACCCACCGCGGCTTTTCAGGTGGCAGCGGTACTTGCTGATGGAGAGGTAACGAAACGGGGTCCAACACTCTGGCTACCCTGCCTCCTGGGCAAAAGCTGCTACCTCTTCTGCCCCTAAATACTCCGGAAAGACAGGTTGGTTAGGTTGAGTTTGGCGCCAGCAGCTCCAGTCATGTTGGTTTAAAAACGGGCCGTAGTACGTCGCGCGCCGCTGCTGCTGAGGCTCCAGGGTTTTTCGGCTGCCAGCCCGGTTACAACCCTGAGAGGTAGAAAAAGGTAGTAAGTAGCAATGGCGGCCTTAGCTGCTGAGCTTCCCGCGGTGGGTAGCCAGTGGCCGCGGGCTGCCCTGCCTACCCCTTCCGCTATGGCGAACCCTTCGCAGTCTACTACCCCTGATTTCTCTGGCTACGTGCAGGTGCGCGGCGCCCGGGAGCACAACCTCAAAAATGTTGACGTAGAAATTCCGCGCGATGCGCTGGTGATATTCACCGGCGTTTCGGGTTCGGGTAAATCAAGTCTGGCCTTCGGGACGCTCTACGCCGAAGCCCAGCGCCGTTACCTGGAATCGGTGTCGCCGTACGCGCGGCGCTTGTTTCACCAGATGGCCGTGCCCGAGGTAGATGCTATTGAAGGGTTGCCCCCGGCCGTGGCGTTGCAACAGCAGCGCGGCACGCCTACTACCCGCTCGTCGGTGGGCAGCGTCACTACGCTTTCCAACCTGCTGCGCATGCTTTATTCCCGGGCTGGCGACTACCCCGCCGGGCAAGGCATTGTGTACGCCGAGGGCTTTTCGCCTAACACCCCCGAAGGCGCCTGCCCCACCTGCCACGGCCTGGGCCGCACGTATGAGGTAACGGAGCAAAGCATGGTGCCCGACCCTTCCCTGACCATCCGGGAGCGGGCCATTGCGGCCTGGCCCCAGGCCTGGGGCGGCCAAAACCAGCGCGACATTCTGGTAACGCTGGGCTACAACGTGGACATTCCTTGGCGCGAGCTGCCCCAGGAGCAACGCAACTGGATTCTGTTCACCGAAGAGCAGCCGGTAGTGCCCGTGTACCCGGGCTATTCGCCCGAAGAAACGCAGCGCGCCCTGCGGCGTAAGGAGCCACCGAACTACATGGGCACCTTCACCGGCGTAAAGCGCCACGTGCTGCACACCTTCGCCACCACCAACAGCCCCCTCATGAAAAAGCGGGCCCTGCAGTACATGCTTAGCACGGAGTGCCCCACCTGCCACGGCAAGCGCCTGCGGCCCGAGTCGTTGGCCGTTACGTTTGCCGGGCTGGACATTGCCGATATGTCTGGGCTGCCGCTGAAGCGGGTGGCCCAGCTGCTGCAACCCTATGCTGAGGGCACGGCTGCCGGCCGCAAAAAGCAGGATGCCGCCCATCCCGAGCAGGCCATAGTGGCCCAGCGCATTGCCGCCGACCTATGCGCCCGCCTGACGGTGCTACTCGACCTTGGCCTGGGCTACCTGGCTCTGGAGCGCAGCACGCCCACCTTGTCGCCGGGGGAGCTGCAACGGCTGCGGCTGGCTACCCAACTGTACTCCAACTTATTTGGGGTAGTATATGTGCTCGACGAGCCCTCCGCCGGCCTGCACCCTTCCGATACCGAAGCTCTGCTGAAAGCCCTGCACAGCCTTAAGCAGGCCGGTAACTCGCTGTTTGTGGTAGAACATAACCTCGATGTAATTCGGCAGGCCGATTGGCTGGTAGATGTGGGCCCAGCCGCCGGTGAGCAGGGCGGGCAGGTCCTCTACAGCGGCGTTCCGGCCGGGCTGGCTGAGGTACGTTCTTCCCAAACCCGGCGCTACCTCTTCGCAGCCGAGCACCCGGCCCAACATGAGCCGCGCACGCCCACTGGCTGGCTGCGTCTGCAGGGCGTCACGCGCAACAACCTCGAAAACCTGGCGGTAGAGTTTCCGCTGGGAGTATTTACCACGGTTACGGGCGTTTCGGGTTCGGGCAAATCCTCGTTGGTCAGCCAAGTGCTGGTGGAGCTGGTGGCCGAGTGCTTGGGGCAGGCTGTGGAAGCCGAAGAGGAAGAAGCCGACCCGCTGGAACGGGTGGCACCCCCGCAAACCGGCGGGCAGATTGTGAGCGGCATGGAGCACATCAAGCGCCTGGTGCGCGTCGATCAGAAGCCCATCGGCCGTACCCCGCGCTCCAATATGGCTACCTACACGGGCCTCTTCGACCACGTGCGCAAGCTCTTTGCCGCTACCCCCGCTGCCCGCAAGCGCCGCTACGATGCCGGCCGCTTCTCCTTCAATGTGGCCAAGGGCCGCTGCGAAAATTGCCAGGGCGAAGGCTTCGTGATGGTGGAGCTGCTGTTTCTGCCCAGCGTGTACGCGCCCTGCCCGGTGTGCCACGGGGCCCGCTACAATGCCAAAACCCTGGAAATAACCTACCGCGACAAGAACATTGCCGAGGTGCTGGCCCTGACCGTGGACGACGCCTGGGAGTTTTTCGACGAAGAGCCCACCGTGCAGCGTGCCCTCACGGTGCTGCGTGAGGTAGGGCTGGGCTATCTGCGGCTGGGGCAGCCGGCCACTGAGCTGTCGGGCGGTGAGGCCCAGCGCATCAAGCTGGCCACGGAGCTCCAGCGGGCCCAGCGCGGCAACTCCCTCTACATCCTCGACGAGCCCACCACCGGCCTGCACCCCTCCGACGTGGAAAAGCTACTCACCCAGCTCGATGGCCTGGTAGAAGCCGGCAACACCGTGATTGTAGTAGAGCACGACATGCGCGTGGTAGCCGCCTCCGACTGGGTGCTGGACATCGGCCCCGGTGCCGGCGACGAAGGTGGCCAAGTGGTAGCTGCTGGCCCCCCCGCCGAGGTAGCCCGTTCCAAGCAAAGCCGTACAGCGCCCTACCTTGCGCGGTTTCGGCAGGGTAGTGGGGGTAGCAAGCCCGTAGCAGAATGAGGAGTTAGATTTCTGTAAGGACAGCCGGAAACCTGCTTGTTGTTCTAGTGCTGCTCTCGGAGGAAACCTGTACCAGATGTGGCCAGCGGCCGTACAGCGTGTTACGCGCTTGCTACCGGCCTATCTTAACCAAACCCTTCCAGCGTCATGCTTTCGCCCTTTGTTGAAGAGTTTTTCCGTAACCCCGCCACGGTTGGCTCCCTGATACCCAGCTCCCCGGCTCTTACCGATAAGGTGATGGAGCCCATTGACTTTGCTACCGCTACCTGCATTGTGGAGTATGGCCCCGGGACGGGCGTTTTCACCGATGTGCTCATGCGCCGTCGCCGGCCCGAAACGGTGCTGGTATTAGTGGAAACCAACCGGCGTTTTGCCCAGCTACTCCACGAGCGGTACGCCGCCCATACCAACGTCCACGTCATTCACGGCTCAGCCGACAAAATCGAGCAGTACCTGCGGGAGCTAGGCATCACCCGCGCCGACTACGTGGTGTGCGGCCTGCCGTTTTCATCGTTACCGCGGCGGCTGGGGTGGCGCATTCTGGAGCATACCCAGCAGATACTTCAGCCCGATGGCAAGCTCATTCTGTTTCAGTATTCCTTGCAGAATAAACGGCTGTTCGAGAAGTTCTTCCGGCCTCTGCATGAGGAGCATGTCCTGCTAAACCTGCCCCCGGCCTACGTGCTGACCTACGTGCCCAGCAGCGGGCCCCAGGTTACTGAACCAACTGCTGGAGCTTAAACAAACAAGCGTAAAAGCGGGGCTGGCACAATCCGTAAGGGTAGGTGCCAGCCCCGCTTTTATACTCCTGAGAAAGGTTGCCTATTCGGCGTTGCTGGCCACGCGGTACTCGGGGTCTTCCACGATATTGACTTCGATGAGGGCCCCGGCGTTGTGCAGGAGTTGGCGGCAATCGGGGCTGAGGTGGCGCAGGTGCAGGGTTTTGCCCAGGCGGCTGTAGCGTTCCGTGAGCTTGTTTAGGGCCTCAATGCCCGACATATCGGCCACGCGGCTGTCGCGGAAGTCAATAATGACCTGGGCCGGGTCCTGCTGCACATCGAACTTCTCGTTGAATGCCTGCACGGAGCCGAAGAAAAGCGGCCCGTAGATTTCGTAGTGCTTCGTGCCGGCCTCATCCACAAACTTGCGGGCCCGGATGCGCTTGGCATTTTCCCAGGCAAAGGCCAGCGCCGAAACCACTACCCCCAGCAGCACGGCCAAGGCCAGGTTCTGGGAAATGGCCGTTACCAGCGTCACAAGCAGCATTACCAGCACATCGGTCAGGGGCATACGGCGCAGAATCCGGAGGCTGGCCCACTCGAAAGTACCAATCACCACCATAAACATCACGCCCACCAGCGCCGCCAGCGGCAAGCGCTCAATCAGGGAGGAGCCTACCACCACAAACAAAGCTAGCGCCACGGCCGCCACTACCCCCGAAAGGCGCCCGCGCCCCCTGGATTCGAGGTTTACCATCGTCTGCCCAATCATAGCGCAGCCGCCCATACCCCCGAACAGGCCCGAGGTAACGTTAGCCAGGCCCTGGGCTACGCAATCCTGGTTGCTGCGGCCCCGGGTGTCGGTTATTTCATCTACTACAGTCAGGGTCAGCAGGCTTTCCGTGAGGCCCACCAGCGCCATAATCACGGCGTAGGGAAATATGATAACGAGTGTGTTCCACTCCAGCGGCACCTGCGGCACGTGGAACTGCGGCAGTCCGCCCGCAATGGAGGCAATATCACCCACCGACTTGGTCTCTAACCCGCCCAAAATCACCAGCGCCGACACTACTATAATAGCCGTGAGCGAGGCCGGTACCGCCTTCGTGAGTTTGGGCAGAAAGTACACAATAGCCATGGTCAGGGCCACTAGCCCTAGCATCAGCCACAGCGGGGTGCCCGTAAGCCAATGTTCCGCGCCCGTGGCATCGTGTACCTTAAACTGTTCCAGCTGGGCCATCAAGATGATGAGGGCCAGCCCGTTGACGAAGCCAAACACCACCGGCTGCGGCACCAGCCGGATAAACTTGCCGAACCGCAACAGCCCCACGGCTACCTGAAGCAGGCCCATCAGGGCCACGGCGGCAAACAGGTACTCTACCCCGTGCTGCACCACCAGGCTCACAATGACCACCGCCACCGAGCCCGCCGCCCCCGATATCATGCCCGGCCGCCCGCCGAATGCGCTGGTGATAAGACAAATAATGAAGGCCGAGCCAATGCCCACCAGCGGGCTGATGTGGGCCAGCAAGGCAAAGGCTACTACCTCCGGTACCAGAGCCAAAGCCGTAGTGAGCCCGGCCAGAATTTCGTTTTTCACGTTGACTTTGTACTCGGCGAGGTAAGCGGAAACAGAAAACATAGCAGAACTGAGAAAGAGCAGTCGGAGGGGAGCCCACTTCTGCCAGAAGCGGGAAAAGCAGGAGGCCAGAAGCAGTTTTTAAGAGCAGGGGAGCGTGAGAGCCCGGAAAGGACAGCCGCACATAGCCGCGGCAAAAGTACGCATACCCCCAGATGCTACCCCCGATGCAGCCGGCTACCCATGCGTATTTCCCCGAAACGGAAGCCAGGTAGGAGAGAAAAGGTACCTGCTTTCGGGGAGCTACACCTGTTTTTTCGCCGTACTGCACTACGTCTGAGAGATGCCCTATCTACTCTTTTTCGGGGCCGGGGCAGGATGCGGCGGCACGTCACCCACCGAGCGGTAGGTTGGCAGCGCTACCGGCCCGCGCCCTGCCGCCAGTAGCAGTACCTCATCGGGCGCCAGACTCCACTGCCACCACTTGTTCGGGCTGCTGCCGTACTCCCGCGCTCTGGACCGGCACTACTGTCGCGGCCGCTTCAGAGAAGTGCTACGAGCAGGTGATGCCGGGCTTCTACGACGACCAGTTTCCTTTTGGCCGCTGAACGCCCTGGCTGACTAACTGCTGCGTTCTGAACAAGTTTCTCTTCGTTTCTCCGGACTCCGGGACTTCCGGCGAGCAGGAAACCTACCCCAGCCCGTGTGGTGGTATTGGTGGCAAGCGGCCCTGCGTTCGGGCACGGAGGGGCCGAGTGCCGGCGCTACCACAGCCGGTTGCCGGTGGATAGGTGCGGTAGCGCGACGGGAAAAAGAGGCCGCTGAGCAAGCCAGCCGTGGCGGTCGAAAAATAAAAGCGGAAAGCCGGGCAATAAAGCTGAACTTAACCACCCCGCTCCTGCTTGACTATAGTACCGGCAGCTATACTGCCGTAAGCTATCCGGCTGGATGGTTTCTACCGGAGTGTAAACCAGGGTAGTAGCTGGGCACTTTCCTTCTTGCTCCCATCCATGTCATTTTCTTATCAGCCATCCGCCGAGCTGCTGCGGACGTTTGGCTTTGTGGCGTTTGCCTCCCCACCGCAGCAGCAGCGCTACAGCCGGCCCAGTGCCTGCGGGCAGGAAACAGTGGTAGTGTACCACGATGCGGAACTGACCCTGCTGGAAGTCGTTAACGGGCAGATGCTCTATAATTTCCAGGGTAAGGTAGCTTCTGAGGCTGAATTTCGAGTGTTACTGCGCCAGGTGAACTGGGCCGCCGAGCTATCTTCTTCCGACTAATTTTTTCTTGATTCTCATGACGGATTCTTACTTGCAAAGCCTGGGCTTTGCCGCCACTGATGAAACGCGCAGTGCTCACAAGCCCCTCTTTGCGCAAGCGTGGCGCTACCAGCACCATATACTGGCGCAGGATGGAGCCTTGCTTTTTATTGAGCACCCCTTGGGCATTGATAGCTGCCGCCTGAGTGCCATTGCCGCCCCCCTCAGCCCCCAGGATGTGTTTGCCAGCGTTTCCCTACAAGACCGCCCAGCTCTGGAAGCTGCCATTACGGCCTTTTATGCTGCGCATGGTGGGGTAGGAGTACCCGCTCCCCTGCGGGTAACCAATACCTTTTTGCCTTTTCGGCGCAAAGAATAAAACCCCTACCCCCTTCAGATGGATAACGACTTGCAAGTAAGTCTGGCTAATAATGCCAAGGAATGGCTGGCGCTGTCCCTATCAATTTCCTCGGCTGAGAAGCTGGCATTCAGTAACATTCACGACGGATTCTTCGCCACGTACGGAGCCGGCTTTATGGCCCACGTTTACCGGTCCACCTTCGAGCAGGCGCTGCAGAGTATGCCCGATGTAGAGCGAAACAAGCTCCTGGCTACGTTTCAGCAGGTAATGGACCAGGCAATCGACCAGCATTACGCCGCTACGCACGCCCATACCAGGTAGTAGAGTGTCAGCGAATAGTGGCGGAAAGCCGCCCCCATAGCTTCTGTCAGCAGGAGGTATGGGGGCGGCTTTCTGCTCAGGGAGCTGGTACCGCGGGTAGCACGAAACCACACAGTAGAAACCCGGTATCGGTAGTGCCCCGCAACGAAGCGCCACTAGCCCTGCGTATTTTGTCGTGTTCCTCCGGAAGCGGGCCATAGGAAATAAGGGTAGCCGGGGTAATGCCTTTCGCCTCTACCGGCCGCCGCTGAAAACCCACCAGCTACTCCCAGTTGTTAAGCAGGCGCCGGACCAGAATAATCTGGCCGGTGTGGTAAGCCGTGTGGTCTCCAATGAGCAGGGCTTCGCGCAGCAGGGTTTGGCCCGAGCCGTGGGGGAGGGGGGCAAGCAAGTCCTGGGCTGGGTCGCGGAGCAACTCCAGAAACCGCTTCTGGTCTTGGCTAATATGGGCTAGCGTTTGCTGCCAGCCTGTTTCATCTCCCTGCGCGTCCGGGGCGGGCCAGTAGCCCTCGGGCCACTGCGGCGACTCGTGCTCGGGGTTAAGACAGAACTCCACAATATCCCACTGCGCAATACGGATGTGTTCAGCCAGCTGCCAGAGAGTATAGGGCAGGTCCGGCACGTGCTCATTGAGTAGGTGGGCCGGCACGTTGGCACAGGCTTCCGCCAGCGTTACGTGGGCATTGCCCTGGGTCAGCAGCTCGCTGAGTTCTTTTACAATTCCTTCGCGGGTGTGAGGTTCCATAGCAGGCCGGGGTAGTAGGGTGAGGCGAGGGCAGCCACGGGGGTGGTGCCTCAGCAGCGTATACGTGCTAGCCGTCCTCGAAGGAACGCCAGGCTAGTCGAAAATAATGGTCTTGTTCTGGTGCACGAACACGCGCTCGGCAAACACCAGGCGCAGGGAGCGGGCCAGCACAATCTTCTCCACGTCGCGGCCGGCCTGGGCCATTTCGGCGGCGCTGTGGGTGTGGTCGATGGGGATGACGCTCTGGGCAATAATGGGACCTTGGTCAAGCTGCTCATTGACGAAGTGCGCCGTGGCCCCAATAATCTTTACCCCCCGCTCGTACGCCTGGGCATACGGGCTGGCGCCCACGAAGGCAGGCAAAAACGAGTGGTGAATATTGATGAGGCGGTGTGCATAGGCGGCCACAAACGCGGGAGAAAGAATGCGCATGTACTTGGCCAGCACCACAAACTCCGGCGCGTACTCATCCAGCAGGGCCCGCACCTCGGCTTCATGGGTTTCGCGCGGTTTGCCCTCGTGGCTGAGGTAATGAAACGGCACCCCAAACTGGCGCGTCAGCTCGCCCAGCACTTCATGGTTGCTGATTACGGCCAGAATACGGGCGTTCAGCTCCCCAAAGGCATGACGCACCAGCAACTCGCTGAGGCAGTGGTGCTCCTTGGTTACGAGCAGCACAATGTTCTTAGGACGGTTGTCGGAGAAACGCACCTCGGCGGCCGGGGGCAAAGCAGCACGCAACTCCTGCAGAAGGGTTTCGGGCTGGAAGCTGCCGGTGAACTCAGTGCGCATAAAAAACTGGCTGCCCGCCCGCTCCACAAATTCGTCGTTGCGCAAAATGTTCAGCCCGTGCTGATAGAGCACCCCCGTAATGCGGTAAATCAGGCCGGGCTCATCGGGGCAGCGGATCAGCAGCAGGTGGGGTGCAGGGGTACAAGAGGTTGACACGGCGCGAAGGGGTAGGTAAACCGCCAAGATAGCACCCCGCCCCGCACCATAAAGAAAGCCCGGCACTCTGGCCCCGCATACGCACAAGCCAGAGCGCCGGGCCACGGCTTTGCCAAGGAGGAGGCTACTCCAGAATCTGGTAGCCGATGGGCTTAAAGCTATAGTTGTTCGACATTTCGGCCGAGCAGGCCGTCATGCCCACCAGCAAATCGGTTTTGGCTTCCAGCACCACGTAGTCGCCGGCTTTGCTTTTGGGCGGCAGCACATCTACTTTACCCGTGGTGCCATCCACGGTCACGTGCATGAAAATGTTAAAGCAGATAGGAATAGCATCGGGGCTGATGCCGTATTCCTTCAGCGCCTCGCAGAGGTTGCCAAAGCAGCCCCGGTGCGGGTGCTGATGCCCGTAGATGATGCGAAACGTATCGGCGCTGCAGGGCGTGAGCAGGAAATCGTGGCGGCCTACCGTGTCTTCCACCAACTCGAACATGATGTTGCTGCGGTTGGAATAGAACGGGTGCCCCTTGGTCAGAAAGATGGTTTCGGCGTAGTCGATGGTGCGGCCCGAGGAAAGGTATTCGGCCCGGTCTTCGAGGTTGTAGCAGATAAAATCGGAGACCTGCTCGCCCTCCACGTCTACTACTTTTAGCTTCTGGCCTTTACGCAGAACAAAGGCGGTGCCGCTACGCGGCGGAATGATGGTTAACTGACTCATGCTGACTTAAAAAAGGACATTTCCAGGCTTGGTCGTAGACCTTGCCGGTGTACTGGTATGCTTCGGAAGCCTCGCCGAAATCCTGGAGCATGGGGTTGATGGAGCCGGAGTAGGCCACGTCGCGGGTGCGGATGGTATTGCGCAGGTTATCGTAGCGGCCGTTGTTCCTGATCTGCTCAAACTGGGCGTGGGCATTGAACACCAGCGTGGGGTAGGAAAACCGGCGGGCCGGCCGGGAGCTGCCCGGATGCAGCCCAATCACGAAAAAGGCTTCTTCCTTCAGGCTAAAGCTGAAATCAGGAGAGTTGGGGTCGGCCACCACGCGCCGGTCGTAGCCGTAGCGTTGCGCATCAAGGTTAGACAATGACTGCATACGCTGCCAGAACAGCTCCTCGAACAGGGCTTCGTTGGGTGCTTCGGGGCCTTTGAAAATGACGGCGGCGCTGTGGTAAAGCTTATCGGACTGGCGGTAGGTATCCACAAACTCGTAAATAAAGTCCAGGATAGCCGCGTCGTCTTTGGGGCAGGCCAGGTGGTCAACCACCAGGCAATGCAGCTGCTGCCAGGTAAGAGCAGTCTTAGCCGCTACGCAGGGGAAATCTTTCTTATTTATAAAAGAAAGATACTCCTCAGTGTATATATTATTTTGTATATCAAGCATGTGCAGGGTAACGCTTTAAAAGCTGAACCAGGAAAAGTCTACTATTTCCTGGTTCAGCTTTTACGCGAAAACTCGACAATGTGTTGACTTACCCGCTGCAGTAGCTACCCGAGAGGCAACGACCCTTCCTGCTCGCTTCAGACAACCTCGGGCCATCTGCTATACCCCAACCCGTTAGCTGGGCGGTAGTTACTAGCTGTTTGGCTGTACGTGAAAACAACGGTTGAGTAGGGATAAAATCACTCTTCAGCTTTCACTGGAGAGGTAACGAGCATAAAATCATGTACAAAAAGAGCGAGTGCCCAGGTGCTACCCCTGGGCCGGAGCCGAAGCTGCCCGGCCGCTTTGCTGGCTTGTTCTACGTTTACGCGCTGTGGAGTCGACCCTACCTGACCTGACCTGACCTGCACTACCCCATCGGGCGGCCGCAACTGCCCACGGAGCCCCTGACCGCTGCCGAGCCGACGGACTACACTAACCAGCTGGCCGCCCTGCCGGCCCAGCTTACTGCAGCCGCCCGCAAGGCCGGTGGCGCGCGCCTGGAACCCCCCCGCCGGCCCGGCGGCTGGACCGGCCGGCAGGTAAGTCATCACGTAGCCGATGTGCACCCGAGCATCTACCAGCGCTACCGCCTGGCCCTGCCGAAGAAAATTCCCACCAGCCGCCCGTTCGACAGGAGCACCTGGGCTACCCTCCCCGACAATGACGCCACGCCCGTGGCCGTGTCGCTGGGCGCGGTCGGCGGCTCTGCACTCGCGCTGGGTACCCCTGGCTCTGGCACCTGGCCGCGGCCCAGTGGCAATGTACTGCCCCATCAGCCGCGCTCTGGTGTACATTGCCCGGCAGCAAGCATCCCGCGGGTGCCGGGGCAGGGGTTTAGCTAACTAGGGTGCGCGCCACTATAAAAAAGGCCCCGACAGCGTCGGGGCCCGGCAGGCAAAGGCGGTGCTGCCGTTGGCAGGCTTAGCTGCTCTTGGGCATGCCACCTGTAACTTCCAGCAGGCTGCCGGTGGCGTAGCTGCTGTCCTGGGAGGCAAAGTAGACGTAGGCGGGAGCCAGCTCTTCCGGCTGGCCCGGACGGCCCAGCATAGTGGAGTCGCCGAACTTCTGCAGGTCTTCCTTGAGCATGGTGCCAGGAATGAGGGGCGTCCAGATGGGGCCGGGCAGCACGGCATTCACCCGGATTTTCTTTTCCCCCAGGTAGGCGGCTAAGCTTTTGGTAAAGGTGTGGATAGCGCCCTTGGTGCAGGCGTAGTCAATCTGGTGCGGGTTGCCAACGAGGCCCGCAATGCTGCCTGTGTTGATGATGGCGTCGCCTTCCTTCAGAAAGGGAATGGCGGCCTGGGCCATAAACAGGTAACCTTTAATGTTGGTGTCGAAGGTGCGGTGAATGTTTTCTTCCGGCACCGTTTCGAAATGCTCGTAGCCCATCTGGTAGGCAGCGTTATTCACCAGAATGTTGAAGCCCCCCAGCTCGTGGTAGGTGCGGCGCACGGCCTCGCGGCAGGCCTCGGCCGAGCGTACATCGGCCTGGATAGCCAGAAACCGGCGGCCCTGCGCTTCCACGGCCCGGCCTACTTCGGCCGCATCCTCAGCGTTGGTGTGGTACACAACGGCCACATCGGCACCTTCCAAGGCAAACGCCAGCGCCACGGCCCGCCCGATACCCGAGTCGCCGCCCGTAACGAGGGCTACTTTGCCCTTGAGCTTGCCCGCTGCCTGGTAGCTCGACATATCCCAGTCGGGCTGCTCCTGCATGGCCCCCTCGCTGGTAGGGTAGGCCATAGGCTTGGGGTTGATTTCACTATTGGTAGGGCGCGGTTCGTTCTGTTCCGTATTCATACTCAGCAGGGTTTGGTGTGAGAGGAAATACGGAATCTGGCTTGCAAAGGCGGTTAAGGCCGAAAAGTTGTTGCCTTGCTGCCAGGGCACCTACTCAGGAGTGTTTTCCTGCCGGAGGAGCCTGGTAGCACAGCCTTAGCCGGCCCGTTGTCTGGGCCCGCAAGCCCAATCGGCTGGCTTCCCCTGCGGCTCCTGAAGCTGGCCGGCGCCGGGCAGCAGAGCGGCCGCTGACTGAGAAGAGAGCGGGTAAATAAAATACTTGTCAATCAGATTATTGCTTCTTGGTCAGGAGCCTGGTTGCAGAGCTTTTACTACCCTGGTTCCGTGTGCTGGCTAGGTAGGAAAGTAACGTGGCGCTGGGCGCCGGGTAAGAGGTGAGTTTATTTTCGGGAAAGAGAAATGCTCTGCCCTGTATTCAATTAGATATAGGTATGTTTATGACAATATTCTTTCACTTTAGCTAGTCCATGACAGAATCCTCTACTCCCCAATTCAGAGCCCGTACGCCCCTGCTGCGTGCCTTGCAACAGGCCTTCGGCCTGGCCGTAGCTGCCAACACGCCGGGTGCGCCTTCGGCCGAAGAGCTGGCCGATATGGCCACCAGCCAAAGCCGCCGCGACTTCCTGACGAACACCGCCAAAATGGGGCTGCTGGTAGGGGCCACCGGGCTGCTGGCTTCCTGCGAGGCCGACGTAGTAGAGCCCGCCGCCCCCAGCAGCCAGCGCAGCCTTGATGGCAAAGGTCCCCAGCCTAGCGTGGTGGTGGTCGGCGCTGGCCTGGCCGGCCTCAACTGCGCGTACCAGCTGAAAAAAGCGGGACTACGCGCTACTGTGTACGAGGCCAGCTCCCGGGCCGGGGGCCGCATCTTTACGGCCCGCGACCTGATGGCTCCTGGCCTGACCACTGAACTGGGGGGCGAGTTTATTGACAGTGGCCACCGCGACATGCTGCAGCTGGCCCAGGAGTTTGGGCTAGCCCTCTACGATGTGGAAGCGCCCAGCGAAACGGTGCTGAAAAAGGACGCCTACTTTTTCGGGGGTAAGCAGTACACCGTGGCCGAGGTCATTGCCGCCTTCCAGCCCTACGCCCGCCAGATTGAAGCTGATATCCGCACGCTGCCCGGTACTATCACCTTCGACAACCTCACGCCCGCCGCCGCCCGTTTCGACCAGCTTTCCATTGCCGCCTACTTCGACTCCATTGGCCTGACGGGCCTAGTTCGGGAGCTGCTGGATGTTGCTTACCTCACCGAGTACGGCCGCGAAGTCAACGACCAGTCCTCGATTAACTTTCTGTGGCTATTCTCCGCCGACACCCACAAGGGCAGCTTCGATATCTTCGGCATCAGCGACGAGCGGTATAAAATCCAGGGCGGCAACCAGCAGCTTACAGATGCGCTGGCCCAGCAGCTCAGCGGCCAGATCACCTTGCAGCACAAGCTGGTAACCCTGGCCCGCAATGCTGCCAATCAGTACGTGCTAACTTTCGAGCAAGCCAGTGGCCAGCGCCTGACGGTAGCTGCCGACTACGTGGTGCTCACCCTACCATTCACCCTGCTGCGTAAGGTTAATATACAGGTGGCGTTGCCCACCTGGAAAACCAATGCCATCCAGAACCTGGGCTACGGTACCAATGCCAAGCTGTTCCTGGGATTCAATGGCCGCCCCTGGCGCGCCAACGGCTACACTGGCTACATTTTCTCCGACCTGCCCGTGCAAAGCGGCTGGGACAGTGGCCAGCTCCAGCCTACTACCAACTCGGCGTACACAGTGTACCTCGGCGGCCAGGAAGGCCTACGCGTGGGCTCGGGCTCGGCCCAGGCCCAGGTAAGCCGGTACCTGCCGGTGCTGGAAGCCGCCTGGCCCGCGGCCCGTGGGCAGTACAACGGCCGCGCCGAGCGCATGCACTGGCCTACCCATCCGCACACGCTGGCTAGCTACGCCTGCTTCCGGCCGGGCCAGTATAGCACCATTGCCGGAGCCGAAGGCCGGCCGGTAGACAACTTGTTTTTTGCGGGGGAGCATTGCAGCGCCTGGTACCAGGGCTACATGAACGGCGCCGCCGAAACCGGCCGGGTAGCCGCCGAGGGCATTCAGGCAGCTCTGCGCAGCGGCAGCACGGCGCTGCACCGCCGCCTGCGCCAGCGGGAAGCCTCTTTGGCGTAGCGCTACCACCCGATCAGCAGGTGCGCCTGCAGTACAAACAAAGGCTCCGGCAACTGCCGGAGCCTTTGTTTGTTGAGCCCACTACTAGGAGCCTGGCACCCGGTCCGCCAACAGGACCATGGTAGAGTTGTCGGGTTGAGCCCCGTAAAGGATCTTGTTAGGGTGTGAGGTGGAGTTTCAGCCGCATTCGGGAGTTCCGCGCACCGGAATGCATATGCGTAGAACCGGGGCATAGCCTGGAAGAAAGATAACCTGCCTGCCGCCGCTAGTATAGGATAGAAGACCGTGGACCAGGAAAGGTAACAGAGGTAGATTCTTTATTCTTGTTACGGTAGTATATTACGATATTTAGCTTAAATAGTCTTATGCATAGTCGTATAAGCGGCTAACGCTACCCTTTATGAGCCAGGAGCAAACACTCGAAGCCCTTGTACAAGCCACGCTTACCGAAACTGCCCTTACCGCGCTGAGTGCCGCTGTACAGGCCGAAGCGCAGGTAGTTCAGCTCGCAGCTGTACAAGTGGTTAAGCTGATTATTCCGGCCTTTGCCGCTCGCAGCCAGCAGCCTGCCGGCACGGAAGCCTTGTGGAGCTGGCTGGAGCGGGCCCCCATGCCTGACTGGCCGGCAGTACTTGGCACGAGTGAAGCGTTTTTCTGGCGTGGGCGCGGCACCGCCCTGCTGGAGGCCCTACTGGGCCCAGCCTACACCAGCCGCACGGCGTTCATCCTTCAGGTGAGTGGCTTACCGAAGAACGCTATGCCTCTACTGGTGGATGTGGTAGTAGCTACCACAGTAGGCGTTCTGCGCGAGCAGGCTGCCATCCGGCAACTCAACGCTGAAGGAATTAGCCGCTGGCTGCAGAAACAGCCCGGAGCCCTGCCGCAGCTACCCCCACCAGAGAAGGGTTCCCTGCCTGGCCCGGAGCCCGTACCTGCTGCCCCCCCTGGCCCTGCCAACGCAACGCAAAAGAAACCTCTTCCTACTTTTCGGCGTGCATGGCAGGCGCTGCGTAGCAGTAAGCCGTGGGCCCAGTACGGGCCGCTGCTACTGCTTCTGCCGGCGCTGGCGTTTGGGTTTGGGATAGGGCGCTTGCACTCATCGGCGGCGCGGCGCCCGGCCTCGTTTGCCCAGGTGTCCTCCCCAAGCCCGAGGCCCGCCCTTGCTCCGGAGGCAGGCGTTGCTGGGAAGGTGCCCGTAACTACCGCTACGTACGTGGCTACGGCAGTTGCTGCCTCCTCACCGGCGCCACTAGCCTCCTACGCTGCTGGCCCGGATATCTACCTTGATTACCCGGGCCAGCCGGTACTGCTGCTGCTCGGCGATGGAACCAGCCAGCGCGTGGCCACCCGCTCCACAGAATATCAGCTATACCGCCTGCTGGCCGGGGCGGGGCAGCAGGCGGAGTCCCTGAGCCACAGCACCCGGTGGATTCCGGTTGATCAGGCCTATTTTCAGGCCGGGCAGGCTACCTTGCCCGCGGCAGCGCGGCAGCAGCTGCAAAACCTGGCTAACATCCTGCGCGCTTTTCCCCGGGCGCGCTTTCAGATCAAAGGCTACAGCGACAGCCTCGACGGCTACCAACCCGCTTCGCGGCTGAGCGAGTCGCGGGCGTGGACTGCCGTAAAAACGCTCCGAGAGTTTGGCATTGCGCGCAACCGCCTGCAGGTGCGGGCCAGCGACGTGCGGCCGGAACTTACCTCGGCCACTGACGAAGCCGGTAACGTCTATCAGCCCTATTTAAGCTTGCAATTTGTGGGTAACCTGCCGGCCGGGGTCATCGTGCCAAGCGCTTCAAGCACCCACTTAAGCAGTACGCAACGTGCAGCCACGGCGGCCCGCCTGCCGAGCAGCAGGAGTGCAGCAGCCAAGGCCCGGCGCGCCGCTCAACTGCGCCGCCTTCGCGCTAAAAAACAGCACCGCGCAAAAACCCGGCTCTGGTTCCGGCGTCTGGGTCAGCGCCTGCGCGGACAGCGTGCCAGCCGGTAAAGCGCTCCGCGGGTAAACAGCAAGTGCGAGGGTGGGAACGTGGGCTGCGCAACGGCCGGAACGACGCCCGCTCAGAATGCGCCCACTAGCCCTCTTTCAAGCAAGTGTAAAAAGGTAGAGCCATGCAGTAGGCCAGCGACGCAATGACAGTGGCCCCCTCAGCAGTAAGTCCCGATTACTTTTATGCTAAAAGCACACTATGTAGTTTCACACCCTTACCCCGCTGGGCGGCTCATCCCTACTGCTTACATCCCTACTGCTTACCCGCGGAGCTATGCGGGCGGTTATGCCAAGGGACAGGCCCCGGGAAAAAAACAGGGAGAGCCACCCGCACCACGCCGCCTGCGCCCTGTGGCAGCTCCCGAGGATTTAGCGCGTAAGCTCCGCCAGCAGCGCCGCCACGGTAGTTGCGTCCGTTTCCAGCAGGGCCGCATCAAACTCCGTGGGCCGAGGGGCCGGGGCAGCAGGCAGCAGGTGGGAGGCGCTGGCGTGAAACTCGGTGGCGGCGGTGCGGGTAGCCAGGGCCCAGATGTTGGATGGCCGGATTCCCGCCCCCGGCATGATGCAAATACGCCCTGCTGCCTGCCGGACCAGGGCCGCCAACTGCGCCTGCCCTGCCTCGGCCGTGGCCTGCCCACCGGACGTAAGAATGCGCTGGCAGCCCAGGGCCACCACGTCTTCCAGGGCCTGGGCCTGGTCGGGGCACGCGTCGAAGGCGCGGTGGAAGGTGACGGGTAAGGGGCCGGCGGCCTTAAGCAAGGCCCGGCACCGGGGCAGGTCCACGCGGCCCTGGGCATCAAGCACACCCAGCACTACCCCGGCGCAGCCTAGCTCCCGGCACTGGGCAATGTCAGTGACCATAATGGCCAGCTCATCGGGGGAGTAGCAGAAGTTGCCGGGGCGCGGCCGAATCAGGACGAACACCGGAATGGAAACCAGGCTGAGCACCCGCTGCACCAGCCCGAAGGAGGGCGTAATGCCCCCCTGCTCCAGGTTCTGGCACAGCTCCAGGCGGTGGGCTCCGCCCGCCTGCGCCGCCACGGCCGACTGCACCGAGCCCGCGCAGATTTCTAGCGTGTAGCTCACCGGAGAAGGTAGTCGGCCTGAATAAGTTGCTGCTGGTTTTGAGCGTCGCAGACGGCGTAGCTGAAACCCTTTTGCAAGGCGAAAGCGCCGTGCTGGCCCTGGCTGCTGACGGCAATAAAGCACACCTGAATGTCGCGGGCCTTGGCGCCTTTAATCTTGGCAATGCGTTCCACAGCGGCTTTGCAGGCGGCTTTGGGCGCGAGGCCCTGGCGCATCAGCTCCACTACGGTATGAGCCCCGGCAATGCGAATTACGTCCTCGCCCTGGCCGGTGGCAGCGGCTGCGCCCACGGCATTATCCACGTACAACCCAGAGCCAATGAGGGGAGAGTCGCCGAGGCGGCCCCGCATCTTGAACCCCATGCCGCTGGTAGTGCAGCTGCCGCTCAGGTTGCCGCGCGCGTCCTGGGCCAGCATGGCAATGGTGTCGTGGTTATTGGCCCCACCAACGGGTCCTACCGGCTTCTTGCTGCCGGAGTTTTCAATGTTGACGATGGGCTTGTACTGGCTGGTTTTCAGCCACTCCCGGTAGGCTTTTTCGGCGTCGGGGCTGAGTTGCTGGGGTTCCAGCGGGAAGCCCTGGGCCACGGCAAACTGCTGGGCGCCTTCGCCCACCAGCATCACGTGGGGCGTGCGCTCCATTACCCGCCGGGCCACACTAATGGGGTGCTTGATGCGCTCCAGGGCCGCCACGCTGCCGCAGTTGAACTGCTCGTCCATGATGCAGGCGTCCAGCGTCACGATGCCGTCCCGGTCGGGGTTGCCGCCCAGGCCCACGCAGCAGTTCTGCTCCGCCTCCGTTACCATTACGCCGGCCTCCACTGCGTCCAGGGCCCGGCCGCCCTTGCTCAGTACCTTCCAGGCGCCCAGGTTGGCGACCAGGCCCGTATCCCAGGTGGAAATAACCAGCGGCTTGCCCACCACAGGCCGGGTGGGCAATGCCACGGCTTCGGCCGACGGGCCCACAGCTAATGCAGCCAGCGAGGCAGCAGAGGTGGTAAGAAACTTGCGGCGAGTAGGCATAGGACGGATACAGTTGTAGGAAGTCCAAAGAAAGAAAGTTTTCGCTGCCCCACCATAACTCAAACCCCTACCTCTCCCGAAGCGGAGCCCTCTGCCTTTTTTGAGCCGGCCGGCGGGGCCGATAATAACATAAGCTCCTACAGAAGCCTAGGAGCAGCTTCTGTAGGAGCTTGTTTCTAAGACTACCCAGCAAGTAAGCGGAAATGGTTAGCTAAGCGCGGCCAGGCAGCTTTACCCGGGGTACTCGCTTCCTCTCCTGGTTACTAGCGTGGTAGCACTGCTTCGCGGGGACCAGCCGGGGCTGCGGCGCGTTTAGTCGGCCGTCTTATACCGCCAGTTTAGTGAATTACTACCCGTTGCGCGCGGGTCTGGTCGCCGTGGAAGCGCAGCACGTACACCCCGGGCCTGAGCTTGTCACTGGGGATGCTGAGCAAGGGGTGCTTGCCCACGTTCACCCGCGACAGAACTCGCCCTGTCAGGTCTACTACCTCTATACTTTTTACGTGGAGCTGGTTGGCTCCCAGCCGTACCGTGAGCTTGTCGTGGGCCGGATTGGGGTAGACCTCAATGCCGCTGTCGGCCAGACTGCCGGCGTTTGAAGTCACGGTGCTGCAGTTAGTAGCCGCCGCCCCCAGGCCGCTGATGGAAGCCATGGAGGTAGCCAGCACCAGCTTATCGAGTTGGGCGCCGCCCCCGGCGTTGTAAGCAATGGTGAGGGTGTGCGGCCCTACGGGCAGCACTGCATCCTTCAGCTTGGTCCAGCCCCAGCCGCTGCCGGCACTCACCTCTTTCACGCTCACGTCATCGATATAGTACGTGTTGGCTACCTGGCCCATGTCAAAGAGGAAAGTGGTGGATACCAGAGAGGCCGTGATGGTCCAGGAAACCTGCTGCCACGCCGTGCCAATGGTCTGGTCGGCCTGGTACTGGGCCCCCGAAGGCCCGGTGGAAAGCCGGATGGAGCCCCCTGCTGCGGCGGCCCGCACCCAGTAGGAAATAGTGTACTGCTTGCCCACAGTGGTGGGGAAGGCGGCGCTGGTTACCTGCACCCGCCACTGGTTGCCGGGCTGGGCAGTGGGGTTCACCACCTTCAGCGAGCCGGTGCCGGCGTGCGCCTCCGCAGCTACGGTATTGGCAGTAATGGTAGCCCCGGTCGAGTTCAGGGTGGTCCAGCCAGTCAGCCCGTTTTCGAAGCCCCCGTTGGCTATCAGCTGGCTGCCTACCGCTTGGAAAGCGTCATTATCAATTTTCAGCCAGTACCCGTACTCCTGGCCGGCGGGCACGTTCTGCCGGGCCACCAGGTTGTAGGTGGCGGCGCTGTCGATGGTGAAGGGCAGGGTCAGGTAGGCAGTGGCGGTGGTGGGGGCGGTAGTGGGGCTGCTCAGGCCGCTTTTCACCTGCACGTACTTGCCGCCGGAAGCCGCCGCATCTGTCACGATGTCCCAGTTCGAGCCTACGGTGGCGCACTCCGCTTCCAGCCAGAGGCGTTTGCCCAGGGGCTCGGCCGGTAGCGTGGGGGTAGCCGTGCCCCACCACCGGTACCAGCGCTGGTAGTCCAGGGCCGGGTAGGGGTGGGTGGTGATGTTGGTATTGGCGCTGGCATTGCCGAGCAGGAACTTGTCTACAAAAGCCTCAATGGCGGGGCGTTGGGTGGTAGGAATGGCGCAGTGGTTGTGGCCGCCATCAATGTAGAAACCGAACCGGTCGCCGATGCCAAAGGTCTTCCAGACCTCGTGGGCCGCCCTGGCCGATACGTAGGCCGAGGGGTTGGCCAGCCACTCGAAATCGGTGTTGCCGGTTACCAGCAGGGCCCGCGGCGCAATCATGGCCATCAGCTCGTGGTGGTCGTGGGGCAGCTTGGCCACGTTGGTATTCTCGAATTGCTTCATGTCGTCCTTGAACCAGCGGTAGTCCGTGGCGCCCAGCTTTTCCACTGCGCCCAGCGTTTCGGAAACCCGCCAGGCCGGGGCCCCGCCCCCGCCCGATTCCTGGGCAATGGTGAGGGCAATGCGCTCATCGAAAGCCCCGGAGAACAGAGCCATTTTGCCGGCGTAGGAGCAGCCCGTTACGCCCAGATGCCGCAAGTCAATGGGCAGGCTTGATTGCACCAGCTCCAGGCCATCGATCAGGCGGCTCACGCCCCAGGCCCAGGCGCTGTACTGGCCCGCGTTATCCAGGTTCTGATCGGGGTAGAGCTTGTAGTAGGGGTCCGTCAGCTGGGGGTTGCCGTAGGTAGTTACCTGGTTGTGGCTAAAGGTGATGCGGGCCACGTTACGGCTGCTGAAAATATCGGCCGGCAGGCTGCCGGTAGCGCTGTTCATGCCGATGATGGCCGGGAAAGGGCCGGTACCCGTGGGCAGGGCTACCTGTGCAGTCAGGGTCAGCGTCTGGCCGTTTTCGGTTACCGTCACGGTGAGTACACCGGTGTTGGCGGTGGTGCCCGGCGCGTAGCTGGCGGCAATATT
Source organism: Hymenobacter sp. HSC-4F20 (assembly GCF_019599275.1). Classification (GTDB taxonomy): domain Bacteria; phylum Bacteroidota; class Bacteroidia; order Cytophagales; family Hymenobacteraceae; genus Hymenobacter. Next base: position 359,583 of record NZ_JAHZTD010000001.1, read on the forward strand.
CTGGGGCCGGGCCGGTTTACGGCCTATCTCATAGTTTTCAATTTCGGCCTTGATTTCGTTGCGCCGGCACTCCCAGTCGCTGAAGCTGGTGGAGCGTCCCCGCCCATCCGACCTCATAAACGGGTCGGGCAGGGGGGCAATGGCCGGTAGCTGGCTGAACGAGGGCAGAGGGGGAGCCGCGCAGCTGGCGCCGGTGTTTTCCGTGGCGTACACCAGCGGAATCTGCGCGAAGGAGCCCAGGCAAAGGAAGTTCAGCAGGAAAGCCGCCAGGACAGCTGTGGTTTTCCGCCCCGGGGCAGCTGGGTGAGTACATGTGTTTTCAGAGGAGAGTATTGTTTTCATACTGTGGGGTTTGGGGTAGCAGGAGGTAGGTCAGGAGAGTGTTGTCATAGGCGCAGCAGCTAGGGCAAGAGTAAAGGGGAAAAAGGAAGAAGGCCCGGACGGAAAACTCCGCCATGCATGGGCTTAAATCAGGATAGGCCTGGGCTGTGCAGGCCGCAAAAACGACAGCGTTGGGAGGCTTCTCAGGGCCGGTAGGCTACCAGCGGCCACGTTGGGCGTAGCAAGCCGGCGGGGCCTATTGGGCTCGGAAGATAGCAGCCGCTATGGGTGGTAGAAGCGCCCCGGAAAGACCCAACTGAAATGAAAAGACCGAAATCGTTCCCGGAAACGTTTGTATATAAAAAGAGGATAAAATATTCTTATGCTGTTATGAGTAATGACTTGCTCACCCTGCTTGGTGACTTTGTCGGGGCAAGGGTACTGCTAAGGAGATATTCTGCTTTGCTGGTAGGAGAGTAGTCGGCCGGCGGTGCCCAGCAGAGGATGCTTGGTAGCTGGGAAAGGGCTTGGCCGTGCCTTCAGAGGGGCAGCAGTAAGTAGGCACACACCAGGGTGGGCGCCCGGCAGCAGGGCAACCTATCCGGGAAAGTGTCGTTGCAAGTGAGTATGAAAGAAGAAAACACCCTCAGCCGACGTCAGATACTCAACGGTTTAGGGGCCAGCTTGGCCGTAGCCGCCGTAAGCCCCATTCTGCCCGCCGAGGCTGCCGGCCCTGCCACGGCCGCAGCCGAGCCCCTCAAGGACCCGACCACCGCCTACCCCCGGCCTCCCTTTAAAAGCCAGACCCAGCCCTGGCCCGGGCTAGCCTCCAAAATGGAGCCCGTACCCGACCACGGCGAGAAAACCTATAAAGGCTCGGGCCGCCTCAAAGGCCGTAAAGCCCTGATTACGGGCGGCGACTCGGGCATGGGCCGCGCCGCCGCCATTGCCTACGCCCGCGAGGGCGCCGACGTGGCCATTAACTACCTGCCCGCCGAGGAGGCCGACGCCAAAGAAGTAATAGCCCTGATTAAAGCCGCCGGCCAGAAAGGCGTAGCCATTCCCGGCGACCTGCGCGACGAAGCCTTCTGCAAGAAGCTGGTGGAGGAAGCCGTGCGCCAGCTCGGCGGGCTGGATATTGTGGTCAGCAACGCGGCGCGGCAGCAGCAGCGTCAGTCTATTCTGGACCTCACCACCGAGGACTTCGACGCGACGATGAAAACCAACATCTACGCCCCGTTCTGGATTATCAAGGCCGCGCTGCCCCACCTCAAGCCAGGCTCGGCTATCATCGGGACTACCTCCGAGCAGGCCACTGACCCCTCCGAAGACCTGTATGACTACGCCCAGACCAAGGCTGCCACTACCAACTATGTCCGCTCCCTGGCCAAGCAACTGGCCCCGAAGGGTATCCGCGTGAATGGGGTGGCCCCCGGTCCCATCTGGACGCCCCTGCAGGTCAGCGGTGGTGCTACCCAGGAAAAGCTCCAGAAGTTCGGCGGCGACACGCCCATGAAGCGGCCCGGGCAGCCGGTGGAGCTGGCCTCCATCTACGTGCAGCTCGCCGACCCGCAGGCCAGCTATGCCACTGGCCAGGTATATGGGGCAGCTGGTGGCAAGGGGATGCCGTAGCGTCGTCGTTAGCTTGAAATTACGCCTAACAACCTTCTGTACTAAGAAAAACGCCCTGGTGAGTGCCAGGGCGTTTTGTATAGTGTCAGGCCCGAAGTTGGGTTATGACGACGGGAAGGGCATAGCGGGCTATTCTAATGTGCGAACAGGGAGATAGTGCACAACAGGCCCCCCAACAGCATAAACCCACCGAGCAGGAGCGGGAGCCGTTCCCGACCCGGCGCGACGTCTTCTGCTAACAAAAGAGCTTCGGGCTGGCGTGGGTCGTAGTACAGACGCAGGCGCGCGCCTACAAAGCAGTCTTTATCAACAAGCAAAGAGGTCGTTAGGTAGTCGGCTGCTTCGGGCTGATACACTAGGGTAGCCCAGTAAGCCGTGCTGTGCTGGCCCCGGGCGGTGGTGATACCGGTGACCAGGCCGGTAGTTTCACGACCGTGGGCCAGCAGGTACTGGCGGCGGCGGCGCAGGCGAAACCCAGCTGCCAGCGCCCAAGTGCCAGGAAACAGAAACAGCAAAAACTTAAGGAGCAGAAACAGGGTACTCATGCAGGCCGGGGTGGGGCTGGGTGTGGTAAGCGGCATTCTACAACCGACCGGGCTTCTGGAAGGATGCGGCCCGGGGGCCGCGGGAACAGGTAGCCACGTCAGCAGCTCGGGCCCGCCTGCTTACCGCGCAAAGTAGTGACCCTGCTCCAAATCTGCCAGGAGACCGGGCTGGGTGGGGTGCCAGTTCAATAGCTGTTGGGTGAGGCTGCTGGAGGCCACTATATCCAGTCCGACAAAGCGCGCCATCCAGCCAAAATGATCGGGGGCTTGCTCCGGCGATATGGAAACGGCGGGTAGGTTGAGGTGACGGCCAATGACGGCGGCAATGTTGCGCAGTGAGATGCCTTCGTCGGCTGCCCCGTGGTACCGGGCGCCGGTAGTTGCCTGCTCCAGGGCCAGGCGGTAGAGGCGGGCAGCATCAAGCCGGTGCACGGCAGGCCAGCGGTTGAGCCCTTCGCCCACATACGCCGCCACCCCAGTTCGGCGGGCAATATCGATGAGAGTCGGCACGAAGCCATGGTCGCCACGGTCATGCACAGAGGCCGCCAGGCGGATTACCGCGACCCGTACTCCCTGGGCTGCCAGTTCCAGCGCCGCCACTTCCGACATGCGGGGGGAGGCGGCCGGGTTGTCTTGTTCGGTGGCGGGGCGGCCCAGGGTAAAGCCGGCTAGCCCAGCCGTAACCAGCAGGGGGCGGTCAGAGCCAACGAGCACCCCACCCAGGGCCTCAATGGCATTGCGGTCGGTCTGCCCGGCCGTTTCGTAGGCGAGAAAATCATGATTGAAAGCTGTGTGGATGACGCCCTCGGAGGCAGCTGCGCCGCGCCGTAGGCTGTCGAGGTCATCGAGCGACCCGCGGTGCACCTCAGCGCCAGCGGCGGCTATGGCCCGAGCAGATTCCTCGGAGCGGGCGAGGCCGAGCACCTGATGGCCTGCACCTAATAATTCCTGAACGATGGCCGTGCCAATGAAGCCCGAAGCGCCGGTGACGAAAACACGCATGTGTGTGGTCCTTTAGAAGTTTGTAGTACTTACTTCACAAAGGTCCGGAGGGAGGGAGCGGCGAGTTTGCGCGAGTCAATCCATCTACTGCATTATTCAAACAATTTGACTACCCCCGGAAGTCGCCTGGGGTTAGGGTAGTCTGTCGCTTAAAGAAGTTGCATAAATGCGCTACATCGGTAAACCCTAGGCTATCGGCAATTTCCGAGACGGTCCAGTTGGTTTGCTTGAGTAGCAGCTTGGCTTCCTGGGCCACCCGGTTGCTAATCAGTGCGGTGGTAGTGTGGCCGGTAGTTTCTTTCAGCACCCGGTTAAGGTGGTTAACGTGCACGGCCATCTGGTCGGCGTACTCTTTGGCCGTGCGCAGGCGCAACTGCTGCTGCGGAGTGGCCAGCGGAAACTGCCGTTCCAGCAGCTCACCAAACAGGGCGGTTACCCGAGCTGCCGCGTTGTGCGCGGGTGCCTGGGCCGGAACGGGCTGCAGCTTCTGCCCCCGATGAATCAGCTCCCAGAGGTAGGTGCGCAGCAGGTCATACTTATAGGCGTAGTCGGAGGAGATTTCCTCGGCCATCTTCTGAAAAATAGCCGCACTGGCCGCGTAGTCGGCGCTGCTTACCTCCAGGACCGGACAGCTACCCGGCTGAAAAATCGGGAGCTCCTCCAGCGCCACACCGCTGCGGGAGGGGCGCATGAACTCCTCGGTGAAGATGCAGAAGTAGCCGGACTGGTTTAGGTCGTGGGGCAGCCAGCGGTAGGGCACCCGGGAGGTAGTAAACCACAGGGCCTGGTGCTCTACTTCCACCACTTTGTCGGCGTACTCTATCTGGCTGCGCCCGCTCATCAGGCACAGTTTGTAAAACTCCTGCCGCTGAAAGGACATGGCCGGCCGGTTGGGGTAGCTGCGCATCAGGTCCTCCATTGTGAAGATGTTGAAGTGCCCTACTTCCCGGGGCCTTTCCACGGGCAGCCCCGCACCGGCAGCTACCCCCATCATCGTCGGAAACTTCGTGTAAAACTCTTCAAGCCGGGTGGGTTTCATAACAGGCAGCTGTAAGAATCAAATATAGCTGATCGTCATCATCAGGTTATGCGCTTGCTCGTTTTCTAACTGCGGCTCAACCTGTCGGCAGTGTTGTCCAGCAAATGGAGCGGCGGAAGAGTAGCTGCCCAAGCGTCCACGCAGCCCGCATCAGATACCGGTGGGCTTACCGTCGATGCTGCGGGCGTTGCGGTTGTGCCAGTACTGCGCTACCTGCTCGGGGCCGCGCTTTTCCATGTAGTCGTTTAGCTCGTGGCGCTCGGCCCGGTAGTCGAAGAACGGCACCGCCATGCCGCAGGAGGTTTGCACCAGGTCCGCCTCTACCACTACTATCTGCCGGGAGCCGGGTAGGGGTGGGAACAGGGGGAGCAGCTCGGCCCACTCTACGTCGCGCGGGTGGTACACGGTGGCGGTGCCGTAAATGCGCAAGATGTTGGGCTTGCCCTGGAAGGCGCACCACATCAGGGTAATGCGGTTTGCCTCCAGTAGGTGGGCGGCGGTTTCGTTGCCGCTACCGGTCAGGTTCAGCCAGGCCACGCGGTTGGCATCGAGCACGCGCAGCGTATCCTGGCCCTTAGGCGAGATGTTGACGCGCCCATCCGCGGCGGCCGTGCCCACGAAGAAGATGTGCTGCTGCTCGATAAAGGCCTGGGTGTCGGCACTAATGGCGGGGTATTGCTTGCCCATGCGAAGAAACGTTTAGCGGGTGAGCAAGGTAGGGTTGTCGGGCGTCGGGGGCAAGCCTGTCCTTAAGGCTGGTCACGAGTTACGTTGCTCAGGAGACTTTCTGGCCAAGGACCGGGTAGGCGTACCCGGAGCAGCTACGGCCATGAATTAGGCTGATTTTAATAGAACGAGCGACGGTCGAAGGTCGTCGGGGCCGCTGGTGGCGACATCTGATCAGAACCGCTACGTTACCTACATTGAGATGCCCGGTTTTCCCGTTGCAGCTCCGCCGGAGCACCGCACCAGATTCCGGACCAGCCCCCGTTCTACCTTTACGGTAAGGCGCTTCGAGCGAATTTGGGTCCATAGCCGATAACTGTAAAAATTAAGGGTAGGCACTCGGGAGCATCTGGTCGCTTTGGCTTAGGGGATAAGGTAGTTAGCAGGAAAGGAAAACGCCCTGGTAGGCACCAGGGCGTTTGTGTGCTAAGCATAAAAAAGCACTTCTGGCAGCGTGAGTTTAGGGAAGCATAACTTATGATTAGCAAAGGTGTGGAGGTGTTGTCTCAACTGCTCCATTAGCAACGAGCTAGTACCATGCCGTTTGGATAAATCCAGGGTGGCGCTACCCTTTTGATAGGGAGACGTAGTCTCTTGCTATGGCTAATTGCGAACTGTCATTTCCTGTTGCTACCCTTGTTCCCTTGGTCACAATGCCAACTAAAGGTTACTTCTGTAACGGGTTGGAGCCGGGTATTAGTAATCAGAGAAGCTTTTCCTGAATAGCGACGGGAAAAGCCTGGTTCTTATCATACTCTACAAAGGCCAGGTAGAGCTTCTCGTTGCTGAACCGAGCTAGCTTGCTGATGCCTACCCCACCAAACAGACCCAAGACCAAGCCCCAGCCGAGCGGTGTCACCGTAACAGTTGTGGTGCCACCAGTACCGTCACTCTTTGAACCAGTTTGGGAGGCTATAAAACCAGTGACCACAGCCCCGGTCCCAACCCAAAGGGCACCGCCAGTCTGGTGCTTAGCAAAGAGGCGAATTACTTCGGTAGCTTGTTCATTGCCAGCGTAACGCCGGTAGAGGTATTTCTTATAGTTCTCGGTTACTTCCTTCGGTTTGAGCAGGGGCCCGGCAGGAGCAGTTTGGGCTTTACCGGCGAGCGAAAAAGAAAGAAGCAGTGAAAGCATAATAACACTGCGGCGTAAAAAGGGCATGATGGGCTAAATGTGAAGATAAAGTGAAAAACAAAAATGAAGGTATAACGAAAGGCGCTTGCTGAGGCTGGATTACCTAACTTTAAGTTGCAGAGGTCGGGGTGCAAGCTTTTGTGGCGCCGGTGGCTTCCAGGAGCAGCAAGGGACTGCCGCTGCGCAGATGCAGCGAGGTCTGTAGGGCATGCCTGGACGCGACTAGCAACGGGCAAAAGGAAGTGTTAGGCTCGGGGCCTTAGCCGGGGTAGTAAAAATCGGCAGGTGCGAGGCGGCAAGCACCGAGTGGCGTCGGGGCCTTATGGAAACAGCCACTCGGCCAGCCAGGCAAACAAGTCAGCCAGTAGGCCATCCAGCAGCAGACTGCCCAGCCAGTGCCAGAACGTTTTCAGGGTACTCAGTAAATCAATCATGACGAATAGCAGGATTAAGCCGAAGCAGCGCAGCCAGAAATCCGGCCTGATCGGCCGGCGAGACTAACACGGAATCATACTTGCCGTAGCGAATTTCCAGTCGGTCAAGCGACAGGGCCGGGGAGCTAAGCGGATTGCGGGTAGGTCTGATGCGGGTAATCTGCTGCACGGGCACCTGCCAGGCCAGCGGGCCACACACAATAAGTACTTCTGATTCCGTGATGGTGTAGCGGGTATGCAGCAGTAAGGACAAAATAAAGGTCAGCGGGAAGATCAGGGTAAGGGCCGGAACCCACCGCCCATCCCGGATCATAAGGCCGCCTATTCCTGCCAATAGCAGCAGGATAGAGCCGAGCAGCCACCAGCTGATTTTTGATTTAAATACCTGATGCATAGTAGAAGCGCAAGTAACCGAAAAACCCGACGATTACCAGCATCTGGCCGTTTTCCTGCGGGGGCTTTTGTGTACATCGTAGGGCCGAGTAGGTTTTCTGGCTGCCTGTCGTACGCAGGTAGAAAGATCGGCAAGATAAAAACGGTTAAAAAACGGGGTCAGGCAGCTTTTGCGGAGTTAGTTAGCGTGGCCCAGCCCAGCGGAGGTGCCTACGAAACGGGAAGGCCGGAGCCGAAAATAGAAACGGTAATTCAGATTGCGCAGCATTTTGACTTATCCGTTAACCTGCTATTAACCAATGGCTGTACCGCAGATGACCTCTATGAGGTTGAGCAATACCAGCCGACGCTACTAGCGGCACCCGCCGCGCGGGAGCAAGCCGCCAGCCACCCAGGACCAGCGCCCGCCGCGCCCTTCGTACCCGCCGCCCCACTGCTCGAATGCATGGTGCGCCGCCACGAGGCGGCCTACCACGGCGCACTACTTTCCCTGCTGTTACTGCCCCAGCTTAGACCAACAGCAGCGCCAAGCACCGCGCCAGCCGCCCATTCCTCTTGCAGCTCAGCCTCAACCGCAGGGTAGTACTGGCCCACCAGCCAATCGAGAGCAGCAGGCAAGGAAGAAAAAAACTGAATGTCGTAGTGCATGAAGTGGCGGCCGGTGCGAATCAGGCTTTCCACCACCAATTGGTTGTACACGTCAGTGGCAGGTAGCACCAGGCCCACCTGCCCCAGAGCTGGTACCGACACGCGCGGAATCCACTGGGTGGCCAACCACAACTGGTCCTCGATGCTGACAGGGGGTAGCTCGTGCAGGTCAATAATAACGTCCCGGACGTCTCCCTGTTCCACTAAACAGGCCACCGAGTTCAGGCTGGCCCGGAAGCGCGTTGTGCTGTGCGTGCCCGCTCGCCACTGAATTCTGAGAAAAGCAACTTCCGGCGAATACTGGGCAATAAAATCAAAAAGGGATAATATCATAAACAGCAACTAGCCTACTCAGGGCCAGGGGAGCCATTTACGCTAAAATCAGGTAGGTGGATTACGCAACGATGCATTGATACGGGTGAGCTTGCCCAGCAGTTGAGGCGATGATTCAGCGCGGCGGCGCATCTTTGCCCCTGATGACGATACCTGCTTCCGCCCCCAGTGCCCCAGCTTCCCGCTACCCTTCTCCGCCCGCTGCCGTCCGCTTGTTGCGCCTGAAATTCCGGGTGTTAGCGACAGTTTCTACGGAGTGGGCCTTTGCCGAAGCCTGGAAGCTGTTCACCTCCCCGCGCCGGTTGCCCGAGAAAAAGTGGGAGCCGGCCGCCTTGGCCGATGCCCATCGGTTTGAGGTGGCTACTCCCCGGGGACAGGTGGTGGCCTACGAGTGGAACCCGACCGGGAGCCGCACCGTGCTGCTGGTGCACGGCTGGGAGCATCGGGCCAGCTTCTGGGGCTACCTGGCCCGGGAGCTGGCCGCCGCCGGGTTTCGGGTAGTGGCCCTCGATGCGCCCGCGCACGGGGCCTCGGCCGGTACGCGCGTAACGTTGCCCGCCTACGCCCGCGGGGTGCAGGCCGTTGCCGATACGTTGGGCGAGGTATATGGGGTAGTAGCGCACTCGCTGGGCGGGGCCGCTACGGCCGGGGTGCCAGTGCGGTTTAACCAGCCGCAGGGCGGTGTACTACCCCGATTGGTTCTGCTGGCCGTGCCCGGAAGCACCACGGCGGTGGCCCAACGCTTTGCGCAGCTTTTGCAACTGCCCCGGGCGGTGGTAGAGCGCATGTCGCGGTACGTGCGCGAGCAGCACGGCCGCGAAGCCGAAAGCTTTAGCCTCATTCATACTGGCCGTACTCTGCCGGTGGGCCGCGCCCTGCTTTTCCATGACCACGACGATGCCAGCATCCCGTTCGCGGAAGCCAAGGAAATAGCGGCCAGCTGGCCCGGCCTCGACTTTCGTCCTACCACCGGCCTGGGACACAACAAAATTATGCGCGACCCGGCCGTAATCCGGCAGGTAGTGGAGTTTCTGAAATAACGTCGGGGCGCGGTTTTTTGCGTAGGCATACCTGGCGGCCCGGTGATGGAATGGCGCCACTCATGGCCGATGCAAGTTGGCTACTACCCCCTGAAGAATGAGTAACCCCGAATACGATGCCGTAGTGGTAGGTTCTGGCCCTAATGGTTTGGCCGCAGCCATTGAGTTGCAGCAGGCCGGCCTCTCGGTGCTCTTGCTGGAAGGAAGTCAGCAGCTAGGGGGCGGCTTGCGTACGGCCGAGCTGACCCTGCCCGGTTTTCACCACGATGTATGCTCGGCTATTCACCCACTGGCTGCCGGCTCGCCCTTTTTGCAAACCCTGCCCCTGGCTCAGTACGGCCTGGAATACATTACGCCGGCAGTAGCGGCCGCGCACCCCTTCGACGACGGCTCGGCCGCCGCGGTGCTGACCAGCCTGCCCGACACGGCCCGCCGCCTTGGCACCGACGAGCAGGCCTACCGCCAGCTTCTGGAGCCCCTGGTAACTGCCTGGCCCGGCTTGGTGCAGGATGTGCTGGCGCCTTTGCAGGTGCCGCGCCACCCGCTGGATATGGCCCGGTTCGGCCTTTCGGCCCTGCAGCCGGCTACCTGGCTAACCAAGCGGTTTCAGACCAAGGAAGCGCGGGGCCTTTTTGCCGGTATGGCCGCCCACGCCATCCAGCCGCTTTCCAACCTCACTACCTCAGCCATCGGATTGGTACTCCTGACAGCAGCTCACCGCCGGGGCTGGCCCCTCCCGAAAGGGGGCTCCCAGGCCATTGCCGATGCGCTGGTGGCGCACTTCCGGGCCCTGGGCGGCACCATCGAAACGGGTACCTACGTCAGCTCGCTAAAGCAGCTGCCCGCAGCCAAAGCGGTGCTTTTTGACGTAACGCCGGCCCAATTGCTTCAGATTGCCGGCCACGGCCTTTCGGCGGTGTACCAGTGGCAGCTGCGGCGCTACCGCTACGGCATGGGCGTGTTCAAAGTTGATTGGGCGCTGGATGGCCCGATTCCTTTCACGGCGGAGGAGTGCCGACAAGCAGGTACCGTGCACCTGGGCGCCACCCTGGAGGAAATTGACGCCAGTGAAGCCGCTGCCTCACGCGGCGCCCACCCCGAGCGGCCCTTCGTTCTGTTGGCCCAGCAAAGCCTGTTCGATGCTACCCGCGCCCCGGCCGGCCAGCACACCGCCTGGGCCTACTGCCACGTTCCGAACGGCTCCACGGTCGATATGACGGACGCCATTGAGCAGCAGGTGGAGCGCTTTGCCCCCGGCTTCCGGGACCGGATTATCGGGCGGCACACGCTCACTACCCGCCAGCTCGAAGCTTACAACCCCAACTACGTGGGCGGCGACATCAACGGCGGCCTGCTGGATGTAACCCAGCTGTTTACCCGGCCGGCCTTGCGCGCCTCTCCCTACCGCACCTCTCAGCCCGGACTTTACCTCTGCTCCTCGGCTACGCCTCCCGGCGGCGGTGTGCACGGCATGTGCGGCTACCACGCCGCCCGCCAGGCCCTGCACGACGTGTTTCAGCTCAAGGCCAGTTCGCTTTATCAGGAGGGGTAGGCGTGGGCTTCGCATACGGCATTATCGCGCCGGATCCGCGGCTCGTCTGCTTTACACTGTTTCATGGCCTTGGGCGGCTAGCTCGCGCAACACTTGGCGCAGGCCTTCCGGCTCCTGAATTACTTGATGGATATGGGCCAGGTACTCGGCTTCGGCGCGCAGGTGGCGCTTGAGCTGGCGGATTTCCTGCTCCCGCTTCTTGCCGGTGCTCCCGAAAAAGCCGTTTTCACCGAATTTCAGGGCGTTTAGCTGCTGCTTCAGCTCTAGTTGCTGCTGGTGCAGGGCCTGGGTGTAGCGCGTGAGCACGTCATCGTCGGTGGCGGTGGTGGGGCCGGCTTCCGAGAGCAGCTGAAGCAGGGTGTACAGGTCGTTGGTTTCGTAGGCCTCCGTAATGCGCTGCATCAGGGCCGTTTTCTGCTGTTGCGCGGCCGGGTCGCGGGCCAGGTCGGGGTGATGGATGCGGGCCAGCTGGCGGTAGAGGATTTTGGTGTTGGAAAGCAGGCGCTGTTGCTGCTCGCGCGCCTCTAGCGCGGCGGCTTCCTGAGCCTTCTGGGCCTTGGTTTTGCGGTGGGCGCGGGCGTGCGCGGCGGCCTGCTCGTGGGGCGGCAGGTTGGGGTCGATGGCGGGGGTAGGGGCGGCAGCAGGAGTAGCTTCGTCCTCATCGTCTACCCGGCGGCGCGGGGCATATTTGCGCAGCATGTCCTCGGCCTCTTCCCCGAACCGATCCTGCAGGGCCCGCGCATTGCCCACTATCACCTCCTGAATCTGGCGCTGCTCCAGGCGCGTGAAATACTCCAGCAGCAAGGCTTCCTCCAGCGGCCCAAACAAAGCCCGGCGCGCCTCTACCACCGTAGCCGCGGCCGGGCCCACCTGCTGCCAGTAGCGGCGGCGCGCTTCGGCCTGCTCCTGGCGCAGTTCCCGCAGCCGCTGACGGAGGCCTTCTACCTGCTCTACGGCCGCCCGAAACGCCTGCTGGGCCGGCGTGCCCGGCGCTTCTCCGGCAGCTGGAACGGGTAGCGAATTAGCGGCGGGCAGGTCGGTGGCGGGGTTGTGCAGGTTCATGGGGCAAAGGTAGGGTAGGACCTGGGCAGATACGGACGTAACGTAAAATTGGCGCCCCATACCGTATACCAACCCCCTGCTTATTGGTTAGTGCGTAGGCGTCAAAGCAATAGATAAGTTACTTTCGCTGAGTTTTAGTTTTCCCTCTGCCGGTACAGTTCTGCTTCCCTTGTCTTCGTCCTTGATTTCCGTTCCGGCAGAGGAATTCCTGCCTGCGCTGCTCGACCTGTCCGTGAGCGGGGTGGTGTGCTATGACCCTCTTACCAACGCGGCGGGGGAGATAGTAGATTTCGCCTTTGCCTACGTGAACCCGGTGGCCCGGCGCCTGCTAGGCGTGCCCACCCACCCGGCCACTACCTACCTGCAGCAGTTTCCCGATACGCTCACCAACGGGGCCTTCGCGTTCCACCTCAACGCCTACCAGTCCGAGCAGCCTGCTTATTTTGATTTAAACTACCAGGGCGGCGGCTACGATACCTACTGCCGGGTAGCCGGCCGGCGCCTGGGCCACCAGCTACTGGTGAGCTTTTCCTTTAGCCAGGAGCAGGACCGGAGCCAGGTAGAGCAGACGCTGCGCGAAAGCCGGGCCAGGGAGCAGGCCGCCCGCGCCCAAGCCGAGCTGGAGCGTGCCCGGTTGGAGCGGTTGTTTATGCACGCTCCGGCCGCCATCTGTATTCTCAGCGGCCCCGAGCTGGTGTACGAGCTGGTAAACCCTATTTATCAACAGTTCTTCCCCGAGCGCCAGCTGGTGGGCAAACCCCTGCGGGAGGCCCTGCCGGAGCTAGCCGACCACGCCGCCTACTACACCATGCGGGAGGTGTTCGATACGGGCGTAACCAAATGGCAGCAGGCCCTGCACGTGCCCCTGGCCCGCACCGACAATGGGGGGCTGGAGGACCGCTACTTCAACTACGTGCAGCAGGCGCGCTACGATGAGCAGGGCCGCATTGATGGGGTATTGGTATTTGGCTTTGAAGTGACGGAGCAAGTGCGGGCCCGCCAGAGCGTGGAGGCCAGTGCCCAGCAACTCCGCCTGCTCACCGATACCCTGCCCGTGCTTATTGGCTACCTCGACCGGGAGCGGCGCTACCAGTTCACGAACGAAGCTTACCGGGCCTGGTTTAACCAAGATCCGGCGGCGCTGCTGGGCCGGCCGGTGCGTGAGGTGGTAGGCGAAAAAGCCTATGCCGCCACCAGTGGGTACATGGACCGGGCGCTGGCTGGCGAGCGGCTGGATTTTGAGGCCCAGATGCCCGACCGGGAAGGCTTCACGAAGTACATCCGCACCAGCTACGTGCCTGACGTGCGCGATGGAGAAGTGGTTGGCTTCTATACGTTGGTTAATGACATTACGGAGCAGGTAGAAGCCCGCCAGCAAGTACAACTTCTCAACGAGGAGCTGGCCGGTATCAACGCGGAGCTGGTAGCTGCCAACGCCGAGCTCCACAACATGAATACCCAGCTCACGCGCACCAACGTCGATCTGGATACGTTCGTGTACACGGCCTCGCACGACCTGAAAGCGCCCATTATCAACATCGAAGGTATTCTGCAAGCCTTGCAGGAGCATCTTCCGCCCGAGGTACAGCAGGATGAGTTGGTAGGCCAGCTGCTGGGGTTGCTCCACGACACCGTGGCGCGCTTCCAGGTCACCATCTCCCATCTGACCGACCTTTCCAAGCTGCAACTGGCCCACGCGGCGCCCGCCGAGCCGGTGCTGCTGGCGCTGGTAATAGAAGATGTGCGCCTGGATCTGGCCTCCGACCTCCACGCCGCTGCTGCCCAGCTTATCGTGGAGGTAGCCCCCGATTTACAGGTTTCCTTTGCTCCCCAAAACCTGCGCAGCATTGTGTACAACCTGCTCAGTAATGCCGTGAAGTACCGCAGCCCCGACCGCGCTTCCGTGGTGCAGGTATCGGCGGAGCAGACTCTGCAAGGCGTTGTGCTTACTGTGCAAGACAATGGCTTGGGCTTGAGTGAGATGCACCAACGCCAGATATTCGGCTTATTTCAGCGCCTGCACACCCACGTGGAAGGAACCGGGGTGGGCCTCTACCTAGTAAAGCGCCTGGTGGAAAACGCGGGCGGCACTATCTCGGTGCATAGCGAGGTAGGCGTGGGCTCCGCCTTCCGGGTTTCTTTTCCGGCGTAATCCAGGTCGTGTCCCTGCCTTGTTTTGAGAGGCAGTTCTACCTCATTCCAGCGTACAGATGGCCTTACTACAGGCTAGCCGAACACTTCATACGCCACCCGAAACGTGTTGCAGTGGGCATCTACAATGTCGCGGAGCTGCTCGGAGTAGCCGCCGCCCATGCTCACGGCCACGGGCACTTGGTGTTGCTGGCAGAGGCGCAAAACGTACTCGTCGCGGCGGCGGCAACCGGCCTGGGTGAGGGCCAGCTTGCCCAGCTTGTCGGTGGCCAATACATCAACGCCGGCCTGAAAGAAGATGAAGTCGGGCCGGACTTGGGTTAGCAGACGGGGTAGGGTTTCCCGTAGAATCCGGAGGTAGGTAGCATCGTCGGTGCCCAGGTCCAGGGCCACGTCCAGGTCCGATTGCTCTTTGCGCAGGGGGTAGTTGGCGCCGGCGTGCATGCTGAAGGTGAACACGCGCGGCTCGTGCTGGAAAATGCTGGCCGTGCCGTCGCCCTGGTGCACATCCAGGTCTACTACCAGCACCTGCCGCGCCAACTGGTGGTGCAGCAGATGGGCGGCGGCAATGGCAATGTCGTTGAGCACGCAGAAGCCTTCGCCCCGGTCGCGGAACGCGTGGTGGGTGCCCCCGGCCAGGCTCATCCCAATGCCGTGCTCCAGCGCCTTGCGCGCCGACTGCACCGTGCCGGCCGAGCTGCTCAGGGAGCGGCGCACCAGCTCCGGGCTCTGGGGCAGCCCCAGCCGCCGCACTTCGGCGGGCGTCAGCTGCAGGTCCCGGACGCGGCGCCAGTAATCTTCGGAATGCACTCGTAAAATGTCCTCTTCGGCGCACAATCCGGGGTCGTAAAAATCCTCGGGCGGCGCAATGCCCTGCCACAGCAGCTGCTCCCGGATCAGGGCGTATTTGGCAATGGGAAAGCGGTGGCCGGCAGGAAGTTGGATGCTATAACGGTCGGAGGTGGCGAGGCAGGGCATGCTGAAATGGAGGTGGCAACGTGCCTTTCTGTACGGCTGGGGGGGAGAAAAGCTGTGCCGGGCGTAACGGCCGCCACCAGCACGGCAGTAGCGCCGCCACCCGGAGCGCCGCCGGCCTTCGGTTCGCGTCTCAGCCTTGGCAGAACTATTCCGGCTTTTCCCCACGGTAAGCAGCTGCCGGTCATTCCGAGCGGCGCGAGGAATCTGGGTTGGCCCCTTACAGGTAATCCAGATTTCTCGTGCCGCTCGGAATGACAAAAGAAATAGCTTCAGCAACAACCAAGACCTTAACAAAAGGTCGATGGCGCCACGTGTCGCCTCCTTACAGTCGTCGTTCATGGCCAGCACAAACGCGAAGTTTTTCAACTTTTTTCGGCCTTGAATTAACTTTTTTCAATGGGTAAACTGCCGATGAATTGGGGCAGACTGTCGGGGTTATCGGCGGGTTGGTAGAGGCTCGGGTGGGGTAGGCGCGGGTGTGAAATAGGTTTGCAGGGCCAACAGGGCCGTTTTCGGTTGCAACCTGTGGGCAAGCGGCGGGGCTCTTCCCCGCAAACCTCAACCAACTTTCCTATGAAATCTTCCCGCGTGCTGCTGTGGCTGCTGCTACTGCTAACCTGGAACCTGACCTCCTGCTCCGACGACGACTCGGATCCCGAAACTGAAGTGCTCGGCACCTGGACCAGCCGCTCCCAGTTCGAAGGGCTGGCCCGCAACGCGGCCGTGAGCTTCACCATCAACGGCAAAGCCTACGTGGGCCTGGGCACCGATGGCATCGATAAGTTTCAGGACTTCTGGGAGTACACGCCCGCTACCAACACCTGGCGCCAGATTGCCGACTTCCCGGGGGTAGGGCGCTACCAGGCCGTGGCCTTCGCGGCCGGCGGCAAGGGCTACGTCGGGACGGGCTACGACGGCACCAACCGGCTCAAGGACTTTTGGGAATACGACCCCGGCACCAATCAGTGGACCCAAAAAGCCGACTTCGGGGGCTCGGCCCGCTACGGGGCCGTGGCCCTGAGCCTGCTGGATAAAGGCTACGTGGGCACGGGCTACGACGGCAACTTCAAAAAGGATTTCTGGCAGTACGACCCTGCTACCGACCAGTGGACCCAGAAGCCCAGCTTCGGCGGCAACAAGCGGGTAGGCGCCGTGGCCTTTGCCCTGCACGAAACCGGCTACATCCTCACCGGCTCCGACAACGACCTGACCCTGACCGATATGTGGGCCTACAACCCCGCTACCGAGCAGTGGACCGCCAAGCGTGCCCTCATCAATGACACCGACGCGGACTACGACTACAGCAGCCTGCCCCGCGTGAGCGGCGTGAGCTTCGTGGTGAACAACCTGGCCTACGTGGCCCTGGGTACCAACGCGGGCTACCGCACCGACTGCTGGGAGTACGACCCCGACGGCGACACCTGGACGGTGAAGACGGCCTTCAGCGGCTCCGCCCGCATTCAGGCCGTGGGCTTTGGCCTCGGCGACAAAGCCTACATCGGGCTGGGCACTACCGGCACCACCCGCCTCGACGATTTCTGGGAGCTTGACCCCACGGCCAGCAATGAGTAGTGCCCGCATGGTGCGGCAGTGGCTCGGGCAAGCCGGGCTGCTGCTGGGCATGCTGCTCGGGGTAGGAAGCCTGAGCAGCTGCGAACTGGCCGAGGATACTGTAGGCACCGATTTGCCGGTACTAACCAGCTCCGGCACGATTTACGTGGACACCCTCACCGTGCGTACCTCCACCGTTCTGGTCGATTCGGTGCCGACTTCCACCAGCAGCTACCTCATGGTGGGGCAGTACACCGATGCGCGCCTGGGCACCATCACGGCCCGCAGCTACCTGCGCCTGGGCCTGAGTGGGGCCTTCACGCCCGAAGCCAACGCCCAGTTCGATTCCCTGACCCTGGTGCTGCCCACCGATACCTACCGCTACGGCGATACTACCCAGGTGCAGCACCTGCAGGTGCACCGCCTGCGGGAGGCGCTGCGGCCTGCCACCACGTACTACGCCTTCAGCTCCCGTGCTTACGATGCCGCCCCGCTGGGTAGCCGCGCGTTCCGGGCCCGGGCCAAAACGTCGTCGCTCTCTATCCGGCTCGATGATGCCCTGGGCCGGGAACTGCTGCAGGCCGCCGCCCACCGCCAGCTTTCTACCGACGATGAGCTGGATGCCCGCCTGCCTGGGCTGGCCCTGGTGCCAGGAGCCCCCGACGATGCCGCCCTGTTGCGCCTGCTCGCTACGTCCAGCGGTATGGTGGCCCAGCTCTACTACCACTACCCCAGCACCTCCGACGAAGGCCAGCGGTATGACTTCACGGCTACGGCCGGCAACCGGCACTTCTACCAAGTGCAGGCCGACCGCCGCAGCTCCCTGCTCAGTTCTCTTACCGCTACTCGCCAGGCCGTGCCCAGCGCCCGCACGGCCGCCGAAGCCTACGTGGAAGGAGCCCTGGGTTTGCAAACGAAGGTGGAAGTTCCCTACCTGCTTAACCTCAACGAGCTTGGCGGCGTCTGGGTGGTGAATTCGGCCACTTTGACGCTGGAAACGGTTACGGGCACTGAAAACCGCTACTTGCCCCCGCCCGCGGTTCTCACTGCCCAGCTCACCAACCGCGGCAACCAGTCGGGCGCCTTCCTGACCACGGCTGATGCTACGGCTGCCCTAACCGCCAGCTACACCCGTACCATCTCGTCGCGCACTAACCTGGAACAGGGCAGCTACACCTTCGCCCTACAGCCTTATTATGAGGCTGTGCTCAAACGCCAAACCCCGAACGATGGCCTGCTGCTGGCCCCCACCTCCCTCGACACCCCCGAGCGGGTAGTGCTGGGCGGCCAGGGCCACGCCACCAACCCGCTAAAGCTCGGCATCTACCTGACCAAAATGCAGTAGCCCCGGCTAGGGGAGTTCCTGGCGCCAGCCACCGCCCGATAAGGAGGGTAGTGTTGCTTCGGCCTAACGTCGCAGGCGTCCGACCGGTCACTGCCCGCGCCACTAGAACGATATCTGCGTGGACCCTACGTAGCAACATCAGCACGTGGCAACCCGTCGGACGCCTGCGGCGTTGGGCCGAAGCGCTAAAAAGCCCGTCATCCGGCGCTTGCCAAAGACCAGTTCACGCTATACTAAACCGTTGTTACGACGGGCGTTCAAACGTGAGAAGGTCCCTTGGCAAGCGCCGGATGACGGGCTTTATTGGGTTAAAAGTCGAATAAATAAGCTACTCCTGCCCAGGCCTTGCTACCTAGCTTCTGCTTCTCTACGGCCCCCGTCTAAATCAAGCAGCCAGTGCGGCGGCTCAGCCTTCAGTGCCAAGGCAGCCAGGTTAAGCCAGCTCCCGGCGCGGTCGAGCACGGCCGAGTCGGAGGTCACGACAATGTCCGTGGTTTCAGCCAGCACGCGGTCGGGGTTCAATACCACCTCCGCGGTCCAGGGTAGGCCGAGCGCGGGCCCTAGCTCGCGCAGGCGCGCCGCGAGTCGGCCGCTGTTGGAAACGGGCTGGTCGAGCAGCCACCGCACGGGGCCGGGCGTGAGCGGGAGTAGCGCGGCGGCAGCCAACTGGATGGCCCGGTCGGTTTCCTGCACCGCCCGGTAGGTGCCATGAACGCTCGACAAGTCGCGCAGGGCCCCGTCGCGGCCCCGCAGCACTACGCCTCCGCTCAGGGCAGTTTCAAGCGTAATGAGCAGGTTAAAACCGTCGATGGACACGGGCCTGCCGCCGAGGTTGGCGGCCGGGAGCTGGGTAGCCCGGCGCCATTGATACTGCTCGTCGGTGCAGGCGGCCCGGCCCACGGCCCAGCGCTGGCGCTCGGTCAGGGCGTACCGGTCGCCCACTAGCTTGAGGGTAGCGCCCGGCGGGTACCCGCGCGTCAGAAGCCAGGACAGCTCCCCGACGGCCTTACTCAGCACCGGAATCCACTCAGGGGCAAATAGTCGGGTATCAGCGGGGTGAGGGCCCCGGTGGCGCGTGTCGGCAGGTCGCATAGGTGGCTTGGTGGAGAATGGACAGCAAAGAAAGAACGTCATGTCGACCAACTCGACATGACGTTCTTATTCTATTGGTCAGGTAATGCTACCCATCTACATAGTTTGATAAAAACGGAGGGGTAGCAGAGACAAGACGCACAGTAAAGCATCCGACTTTCCGAGCAACTACTGCCCCTCAAACTTACCGATTCACTGTTAGTGCATGTTGCGCTCCTCAATCAGCTTGAAGAAGGCTTCCGCGTACGACTCGCCGATGGGGATGATGGCCTCGCCCATGTAAATGCGGTTTTTGCGGATGGAGTCGATGTGGGCCACGGCCACGATGTAGGAGCGGTGCACGCGCACAAAATCCTGGGGTGGCAGCCGGTCCTCGAAGGCTTTCAGGGAGTTAAGGGTGAGAATGGGCTTGGCCCCGGCGTAAATCTTGATGTAGTCCTTCAGGCCCTCCAGGTAGCGGATGTCGCGCAGGTTCAGGCGCTGGGTGTGGTAATCGGCCTTCACGAAGATGTAGTCGTCGTGCGGAGCGGGGTTGGGCGCGGCCGGAGGGGTAGGGGCCGGAGCAGCAGCCGGCTCCGGGTGATGCGGGGCAAGGCGGTCCTGGGCTTTCTGGGCCGCTTTCACGAACCGCTCGAAGGCAATGGGCTTCACCAAATAGTCTACGGCATTCAGGTTAAAGCCTTCCAGGGCGAAGCCTTCGTAGGCCGTGGTGAAAATCACGAGGGCCTGGGGCTGCATGCTGCGCACAAACTCGATGCCCGTGAGGTCGGGCATCTGAATATCCAGAAACAGCACATCCACGGGCTGCTGCTGGAGCACGGCCATGGCTTCGAGGGCGCTGCGACAGGTGCCCACCAGCTCCAGAAACGGCACGCGCTCTACGTAGCTGGTCAGCAGGCGCAGGGCCAGGGGTTCATCATCAACGAGCAGGCACCGGAGCATAGGCAAGAGTAAGGGTTAGTTCTACCAGAAATTCGTCGTCGGTTTCCTCTACGTGCAGCTGGTGGCGGCCGTCGGGGTAGAGCAGGTTCAGGCGCTGGCGCACGTTGGGCAGCCCGATGCCCGAGTTGGGGTCGTGGGCGCCGGTGCGGGGGAAGCGTGAGTTCTGCACCGTAAACAGCAGCTGGTTGTTGCGCACAATCACGTCTACGGCAATGCGGGAGAAATTCCGTGCGCTGATGCCGTGCTTGAAGGCGTTTTCCACGAACGGAATCAGCAGCATGGGTTCAATCAGGTGTCCATCCAGCGGGCCGTCCACCGTAAACCGGATGTCTACTTCCTCGGGGTCGAGGCGCAGGCGCTGCAAGTCGATGTAAGTGCGCAGGTACTCCGTTTCGCGGGCCAGCGGCACCCGCGCCGCCGCCGACTCATACAGCATGTAGCGCATCAGCTGGGAAAGCTGCATGATGGCCTCCGGCGTGTCATCGGACTTGAGCTGGGCCAGGGAGTAAATGTTGTTGAGCGTGTTGAAGAGAAAGTGCGGGCTTACCTGCGACTTCAGAAAGGCCAGCTCCGCCGTGAGCTGCTTGTTTTCCAGGTCGCGGCGGGCGCTGTCGGCATCAAACCACTCACTGGTAATGCGCAGTCCGCTACTGATAATCCAGACCAGAATGCCCATAACCCACAGGCCCTGGGGCGGCCGCGAGTAGTGCATGGCGCCGGGCGGCCGGTGGTGCATAGGCTGGATAACGCCCGCCATCCGCAGCAGCATGGGCATGTACATCAGCCCCAGCAACCCCAGGGCTACCAGGAAATAGAGGGCAAACTTCTTCCGGGCAAAAAGGCGCGGAATCAGCACGTAGTAGTTCAGGTAGAAGAAACCAGCCAGCTGCAGCGGCAGCGTGAGGTGCCTCATCTGAAACGGCGGCGGGTTATCCGACAGCAGGCGCGGAATAAAGGCTACCCCCACCCAGGCGGCTACGTGCACAATCACGCGCAACACCCGCTGGCGGGTAGTTTTGTTCTTGCTTAACATCAAATGGGTGGGCTTAAAGTCGGTAAGAATACGAACCTCCGGGTAAACAAGGGATTCTGAATAACACGGAAGGACCCTCTCACAGCGGTCCGGGTCGTGGGTACGACGCTCGTGCACAGGTGAGAAGGTCCTTCGTAGGCTCAGGAGGCCAAACGGCGTTTTGCCGCGGGCTTAGCGGGTTCCGCCGGCCGGAGGGCCGGGGCGGCGCATCCGCTCCTGTTTTTTGGCCTGGTATTTCTGGAACTGCTCGGGCGTGAGCACGCCTTGCAACTTGGTATCGGTGCTTTCCTCCAGGCTGCGCATTTGCTGCATGCGGGCTTCGCGGTCGGTGGTTTCGCCGCTGGCGCGCAGGGTTTGCATCTGCTGCATTTGCTCCTGCTGAATGGCAGCTACTTTGGTTTGCTGATCGGCAGTGAGGTTCAGCTCCTTGGTCATTTCGGCCAGCATGTTGCCGCGGCCACCCCGGCCGCCGCCCGGACCGCCACGCCCTTCGGCGGGAGTCGCCGCCTCGGCCGTGCCTTTGGCTTTCACCTTCTCTTTTTTGGCTTTGACTTTGGTTTTGGCGGGTGTGGTCTGGGCCAGAGCGGCGGGAGCAGTAGCGCCGGCCAGCAGGCCAAGCAGGAGGGAGGCTGCCAGAAACTTTTTCATGGGGGTAGTAACAGGGAGAAAGAAGAAACTAAATGCTGACCTGGTCTGGTAGATCAGTGCACAAACCTACTCCGGGGGCTATCCGAAGCACGAATAACATCTACCAACTCCGCCGTTTCCTCGACGCTACCCCTCGTTAGCCACCCAGAGGGTAGCAGTGCCTTACCTCTGTGCACCACACTGAACAATCCACTAAACCGGGTTCGTCAGGCAGTTGTAGCAGATTCGTGAACGGGGAGGAAGCGCATACTTGCGTCTCCGCGCCGTTCGGGTGTTGCCGCCCGACGAGGAGACGCAAGTATGCGCCTCTGCCCCGGACTATACTATTTGTGAATACGCAATAAAGGTATTACGTACCTGTGCTACTAGTTTAGAAATGAGTTATAGGGGATAATATTTTGCGTGGTATCTGAATTTAATGTATTCTAAATAGCTATGAAAAATGGGGAATATGTTGTTTAAAATAGGTTTTCGAATTATGATAAAAAATATTTTTCACTTTTTTTGAACTTGTATTGTATAGTTGAAAATAACTTTTCTACCTTTGTCACGTTCAACAGCCCAAACGCTAACGACTTTACGCCTTCCTCTGTCATGCGCCGCCACTTTAACCAATATATGCCATCACTCAGCAAGCTGGATCGGGAGATTCAGCCGGGGTTCGGCGCGCCAGCAGACAGGTAAGGTTTCTATCCTAGAACCATCCTCCGCAAAACGCCCGAATCCCACCAGATTCGGGCGTTTTTGTTTTCTTCTCTACTCTATCCTACTTCCTGCCGTGTTATTCTTCCTACCCTCGCACTCCATCTGTACTACCTCTAATTACCAGCCAATGTCATTTGCAGCGCATTGGCAAAACGGCAGTAAACGGAAGTAGCAGCAGCGGCTAACACCTAACACTTCTGCGTAATCAAACGCGGTACAAACTAGGTCTAGTCAAATTAATTTTCCTGGCTTTTAAAATATAAGCATCCCTATTCCGGGGTGTAAAGGAAAAATATTGCCTTTAGGTTTAGGATATTTAATTAATAATTCACGTGTGAATTATGACGGGAAAATTATGTGCTTTCCTGAGTAAAAATTACGAGCTATTTATTCTGATTACACACTTCTGCCTACTAGTATTCACTACCTGATTTTTCTATCCGATGCGTTTCAACTTTCCCTTCCGCCAGCCTTCTCCGGCTCCGGTGCTCAACCACGAGGGCGCACCGGCTCAAGTTCTTACTCCCGCGCTGGAGCTGTACGCCGCTGTGGCTACTGCTGCCCTCAGCGACCAGTTCTACGAAACTGCCGACACCCGTTTGGTGCGTCTGCGCGAGCTGGTAGCCCGCACCGATGCGGAGTTTGTGGCCCGCTTGGCCGTGTATGCCCGCGAAAAGCTGTATTTGCGGTCTGTGCCGCTGGTATTGGCCGTAGAGCTGGCCCGCCTGCACCACGGCACTAACCTGGTCAGCCGCCTGGTGGCCCGCGTAGTGCAGCGCCCCGATGAAATTACGGAGCTGCTGGCCTATTACGCCCAGGCCAACGGTCGTAGCGGCCTCAAAACCCTCAACCGCCTCTCCAAGCAGGTGCAGAAAGGGCTGGCTCAGGCCTTCAACCGCTTCGATGGCTACCAGCTGGCAAAATACGACCGGGCCGGTGCCGTGCGCCTCCGCGACGCCCTGTTTCTGGTGCACCCGCGCCCCGCCGATGAGGCCCGGCAAGCCCTGTTTAATCAGTTGGTAGCCGGTACCTTGCCCACGCCCTACACCTGGGAAACCGAGTTGTCGGCCCTGGGGCAGGTAGACGTTGCTTCCGACGAAGAACGGGCGGCCGCTTTCCGCCAGAAATGGACGGAGCTGATTGGCAGCGGCAAGCTGGGCTACATGGCGTTGCTCCGAAACCTGCGCAACATCCTGCAGGCGGGCGTCCCGGCCGAGGCAATAGCGCAAGTATGTGCTACCCTCGCCGATGCGCGGGCCGTAGCCCGCAGCAAGCAGCTGCCCTTCCGCTTCCTGGCCGCGTACCGCGAGGTAAAGGCTCTGGAAGAAGGCACGCTGAAGTCGGTACTGACGGCGGTGGGGTTGCGTCAGAGTCCGGTGCCGCAGGTGCTCGAAGCGCTGGAAGCGGCCATCAGCCACAGCGCCGCCAACCTGCGCGGCTTTGGCTCGGAAACGCGGGTAGTAGTGGCCTGCGACGTGTCGGGCTCCATGCAGCAGCCTATTTCCCAGCGCAGCAAAGTGCTGTACTACGATGTGGGCCTGGTGCTGGGCATGCTCTTGCAGAGCCGCTGCCAGAACGTGGTAACCGGCATGTTTGGCAACACCTGGAAGCGGCTGGCCCTGTCCCGCGGCCCGGTGCTCGGCAACGTGCAGGAGTTCTACAAGCGCGAAGGCGAAGTAGGCTACAGCACCAATGGCTACCTCGTTATCGAGGACTTGCGCCGCCGCCGAGAGGTAGTAGATAAGGTGATGCTCTTCACCGACTGCCAGCTCTGGGACTCGCACTTCAACGGCACCAACGTGGCCAAAGAATGGGTCGAGTACCGGCGCACCGTCGCCCCGCAGGCCCAGCTCTACCTCTTCGACCTGGCCGGCCACGGCACCACACCCCTGCAGGTACACCCCGAACAAGGCGCGGCGCTGATTGCCGGGTGGTCGGATAAGATTTTCGACGTGCTGGCGGCCCTCGACAACGGCGGCTCCGCCCTCACCGAAATAGAACAGATTGAGTTGTAGTAAGCTATCAGGCTCACTTTACCTATATCATCCTTTTCGCTGCATCATTAGCTGGTACATTACTACCCTCTATACCTACTCAAACCATGCGGCCCCGGGAGTGGCTTGCGGCAACCGGACAAGCGGTGCCACTCCCGGGTTACGGCCCGACAACCTGTACTTTCATGAACCGAGAAATACGACAACGAATAGCCCACAGCACCCTGGAAGCCCTGCAACGAGGTAGCTACGAAAACCCGGCGGGCCAGCCGGTAGCGCTACAAGAATGCCAGCAGGCTGCCAAAGCCGGCAGCCACCTCTACCGGCCCGAAGATGGCGCTGACTTACTGCGGGAATTTGAAAAGCCCGCGGGTGAGTTGGCCGAGGTGCGGGTGTATCAGGCTACTACCCTCGAAGCAGCCGCCGACCTAACACGCCAGTTTAAGCGGGTGGGCTGCCTGAACTTTGCCTCGGCGCGCAACCCGGGCGGCGGCTTTCTGGGTGGCAGTCAGGCCCAGGAAGAAAGCCTGGCGCGCTCCTCGGGCTTGTATCCGTGCCTGACGCAGTTTGAGGAAATGTACCGCTACAACAGTCTCCCCGGCAGCACGGGCCTCTACAGCGACTACCTCGTGTACTCGCCCCAAGTGCCGGTGTTCCGCGGCGAAGCGGGGGAGTGGCTACCCCAACCTTTCCGGCTGGATGTGCTGACGGCCCCGGCCGTAAATGCCGGGGCCCTCCGGCGCAACTCGCCTGGGTTGCTACCCCAGCTGGAGCCCGTGATGCGCCACCGGCTGCGACTGGTGCTGGCGGCGGCCGCCCGCCACGGCATAGAAGCTTTGGTACTCGGGGCCTGGGGCTGCGGAGTGTTCGGCAACGACCCGGCCCAGGTGGCCCAACTCTTCGCCGAAGCCCTGGCCGAGCCGGCCATCCGGGGCCGCTTCCGCCGCCTCGACTTCGCCATCTTCGACCCCAAACCACCCCAGGCGGTTCTGGCCGCTTTCCAGCAGGCCTTAGCTGGTTTGACCGTTGAAAACTGGTAGAAATACAACCAGAACAGTGCCTCGCTATCGGCGCGGTACTACCCCCTAAAACGGCTTACATCTAGCTGAAGCGTAGTTTTTTTATGCTTTTTATTACACCATAATCACCCGTTGTAACGTTGATAGTCATGAAGTTCTCCTAGCACACGGGTTATAGTAAAATAAGTACACACAGAAGCAGTGCTTCTACTACTTGGGAAGACGGCTGACCACTTCTTGGCTGCCGTCGGCCGGAGCGGCGTGCCGCCGGGGTGAAGGCCTCGGCGTCCCGCTCCAAACCGGCTGACTTCTGCATGTTTGGGTGCCGTAGGTGGGCGTTACTTCGTCATGGTTGAATACATAGGGTATCCCTATGTAGGGTTCGATTCCCGTCCTGCGGCTATAGTCGCAGGAAACTCGCCGGCCGCTAGTTGCCCCAAACCCAGAAGTTCAGCCGAAAAATCACCCTGCCGGGTGTCGTAGGGTAGCGTTACTTCGGGTCGCCCGTTCGAATCGGGCCAGTCCAGCTGGGTTTCCGGCTCCGGACTGTAGCTCAGTTGGTAGAGCAGAACGGCCTTCGGGCTGGTCATTTCGCTACCCGTTAGTTGCCCCGGCAGTTTCATATTCTTTTCCGCAGAAGTGGGTGCCGTAGCCGGGCCATACTTCGCACTTTTAACGCCCAGGTCGCAGGTTCGAATCCTGCCCAGTGCAGCCATGGGCAGCACTGGTAGCTCAGACTGGTAGAGCAGGACAAAGGCCCGGTGCTTGTTGCCCCACGCGCGGAAAAGTGGAGTGAGTGTCGTAGAAAAGCGATACTTCGTCGGTTGGCCTGCTGTGGCCCGCGGGTTCGAATCCCGCCTTGCCCGCTGGTGGGTAAGTGGCTGAGTGGTCGAAAGCGCCCAGCTTATAGAACGCTTTTCGCCTGTTGCCTCGCTCCAATTTTTACATCTGTTCGGGTGCCGTAGGGCGGCCATACTTCGCATTTGGGTTGCCCGGGTCGTGGGTTCGAGTCCCACCAGCTGCTACCCTTGGGTAGGGGCTGTAGCTCAGCTAGGTAGAGCAGGATATAGGGGCCGCCCGCCCGTTGCCCCGAACAGATGTTATGGATTACTCCTGAGCGCCCGGCAGGTGTCGTAGGGCAGGCATACTTCGTCTGAAAAACCTAAGGGCCTGTCCGCCTTTTTACCCTGCCGGTTGCTCTATTATTCCGCTTTCGGATGCCGTGGGGCCGCGGTCCTTCGGTCTGACTGCGGGTGCACCCCCACCCCTCAGGATACGCTGCCCGTCTGTTGCTCCATCGCGCCGGAAACTCTCTTTCAAATACATTCATACTCGTATGGCCTCACAATTACGCGGCAACGACCTTCGGCAGCTTGGCTTTCCGGAAGGTCGGGCCATTGGACTCGCGCTGGCTCAACTGCAGCGCAAGCATCTCAAAAAACTCTCCCAAACCGACCAGCTCACGCTTCTGAAAAGCCTGCTGGCCGACCCCACTACCTACCTCACCCACCTCGACTGGAGCCATACAGCGGCCGCCTTGCTACCCCCGCCCAGCCGGCACATTGCCCTCACCGAGCGCAAAGAGTACACTGTGTTCGGGGCTGAGTACATTGAGCAGGGCGCCATTCATCAGATGGAAACGGCCATGAAGCTGCCCGTAACCGTCGCTGGGGCCCTCATGCCCGACGCCCACTACGGTTATGGCCTGCCCATTGGCGGCGTGCTGGCCACCGACAACGCCGTAATTCCTTACGCCGTGGGCGTAGACATTGGCTGCCGCATGGCCCTGTCGGTGTTTGCGCTGCCGCCTAAGTTTATGGAGCAGCGGGTGCAAGAGTTGCGCAAGCTCCTGCTCGACAACACCAAATTCGGCAACCGCGACGTATTCCGCCAAGGCCAGAAGCTGGGCCACGCCGTCCTCGACCGCCCGGAGTTCCAGGAAATTCCCTTCCTGCGCAACAAGCTGGATGCGGCCGCCGCGCAAATCGGCTCGTCCGGGGGTGGTAACCACTTCGTGGAGTGGGGCGTGGTCGACATCACCGACCCCAGCAATGAATTGGGGGTGCCCGTGGGCCAGTATCTGGGGCTATTGTCGCACTCCGGGTCCCGCGGGCTGGGTGCCAGTATCGCCAGCCACTACACCAAGCTGGCCCAGGATACCTGTCAGCTGCCCGCCGAAGCCCGCCACCTCGCCTGGCTCGGCCTCGACACGGAAGCTGGGCAGGAGTATTGGGCGGCTATGAGCCTGGCCGGCGACTACGCCTCCGCCTGCCACCACCAGATTCACCAGCGCCTGGCCAAAGCCCTTGGCGAGCGGCCCCTGGCCAAAGTGGAAAACCACCACAACTTTGCCTGGAAAGAGCACCTCATCGACGGCCAGGAAGTAGTCGTCCACCGGAAAGGAGCTACGCCGGCCGGCAAAGGCGTGCTCGGCATCATTCCCGGCTCCATGACAGCCCCCGGCTTTATTGTGCGGGGTAGGGCCGAGGCAGCTTCCCTGTCGTCGGCATCTCACGGCGCAGGCCGGCAGATGTCGCGCACCCGGGCCAAGCAGGAGCTGGGCGAAGCCGACGTACGCCGCTACCTGCAGCAGCACGGCGTAGAGCTGCTGGGCGGAGGCGTGGACGAAGCGCCTCAAGCCTACAAAGACATCCACCAGGTAATGCAAAGCCAGACCCAGCTGGTGGATGTGCTCGGCTCCTTCACCCCGCGTATCGTGCGCATGGAGGGCGGCGTGTAGCTACTTCGTATAAATAAAAAGGCCCCGATACTGTATCGGGGCCTTTTTATTTATACGAAGTAGCTACGGACGGTGGCGCCGATGGCGATACACCGCTGTAACCTGATAGGTAGGATTGGAAAATATGCCCGGCCCATGTGAGCGAGCCGGGAGAGCGGGCAGTAAATCAGCCAGCAATAACAGCGCTACTGCAGTAGCCGCCAAATTGGGAGTGGAGGCACACGTATTCATATAAGGTGAAGTAAGACATACACAACACTGGTTGTGGCCTGCCGCCGGTGTGGAGACGCTAGGCACCTTAGAGTAGAGCATGATAGCTGACAGTACCTGGTTGCAGAGCCTTGGAAATGTCGAGCCCCTGCATATACGTAACCAAAAATAGAACTGGATGCTAAATATAGTAAAAAGTTAAGGCTAACTACTGGTTGTGCTCGACAAACCGGGCTTTATAGCCTATAAACGAAAAGTAAGATGTTGACCGGGGGCGAATGGCTGAGAGGAAAAAATACTATTTTAGCTGGGTGTATAGAAAGTGCTGAAGTGGGCTCCGCCGTCTGCCTCTCTGACAGAAGAATCTGCCTTCTACAGCGGTGTTTAGAGCATTACGCTCGAAGGCTGGAAGGTTAGGAAAGCACCTAGCCAAGCTAGCAGAACACCTAAGGCAGAGCAGTCCAGTAGGGTACCACGCAGAGTACAGGGAGGGCGGTGCTGAAGAAGAGAGAGAAGGTCGCGGCAGGTTTTCAGTGCCAGGTGGAGCATAAGTAGCGTGGCGCTACGTCCCTAGTGGCGTGTTACTGCCCGGTGCTTCCTTGGTGCGCGTACCTTTGGCGGTAGCTTTACCCGATTCCGGTGCGGCGGTCTGCGCGAGTAGTAGCTGCTCTAGCACGGCGGCTTCGGCTGCCAGAGCAGCTTGTCGTGCCTGGAGCAGGGCCTGGGCCGTACTGCCGCTGCGCTCCAACTCCGCCCGTGCCTCCGCTTCGAAGGAGCTCAGCCAGGCTGGGGGTGTGGCCCCAGCCGGCGCCAGCACCGCCGTAAGAGTAGCCAGCGCGGCCAGCCGTCGGCGGGCCCAAGTAGCGCGTTCGGGCATGCGGCTTAGCTCAACGGCTAGTTGCTCGGCACGGCGCTGGCAGGTATGCTGCTGTTCACGAAGAGTGGCTGCGTTGGGCAGTTCCGGCGCTGGAGCGGCCGGGGTAGCTTGCTGGGCCAGAGTAAGAGCTGCCTGGGGCAGAGAAGCAGCCAGGGGTAGCCCCCGTACACCACGCTCGACCTGGGAAACCATTGCCTTGCTTAACCCCAGGCAGCGCCCCAGTCCTGCCTGGCTTAACCCAAACCACGCGCGCAACCGCGGTAACATGCTGATTGACTCGTTTACCATATAACTAGAAAAAGAGTTGCTCTATAGTATAAGTAAACGGTAAAATAGTAAAGCAGTTGTTTACTAAACTTGCTTTACTTATTAAAATAAATATAATACCGTGAAGCAATTGCTTTGCCTCCTTGTTAGTGGCGGGTAAGAAGATAGCTGCATCGGATACTCATCATTTTTAGGAAATACTTTTAATTCGGGGCAAGCAGTTGGTAATCTACTAGATGATATGATATCCGATTCGTCAGCTCCGGCAGCCGTTTGCTTTTTCCATAAAGGATGCACACGCGGGAACAGCTACCGCTGGCTGATTGGCGGCGGCCTAGGTAGCAGCCGGGCGGGCACTACTCCCACCTCTTTTCAGTCTGGCTCCAGCTTTTACTGCACTCCCCACCTGCCTGCTGTTGCTAGTAACTATACCGCTCCGGACTGCTGGCTGGCAGAGCCGGGGTGCCGATGGCGCCGGCCTTCCTTAGCACCGATAGCACCCTTCAACCTGCACACAGCCGGCTTGCGCCGCCCAGTACCCCACTGCGCGTTGCCAGGTAGAGGTGCAGGCTGGTTGCATTCGTGAGTCGAACCTGACCGTGACGGCCGCGGTGTCGGGGCTTAGCCGGAACGCTTCCCGGAGCTGGTGACCGACGCACAGCAGAACTGCCCGGTAGCAAAAGTGGTGCAGGTGGAGAGTAGCTGCGAGGCTCCACTGCAGTAGCCAGGGCTGCTGCACGCTCTTCCTGCGTTGTGTAGGCGGTGGCCGGTACCTAGTCCGTGGGAAGGTCGGCCACCCGTACGGCGTCGCCTACCCGCATAATGCCACCCTGTATGATACGGGCGGTAAGCCCCCCGTGCCCGCGCATGGCGTTGTAGCCCCCAGGACCCAACTCTTCTTCCATCCGAGAACAAGGGTGGCACTCCCCGGTAATTTCCAGGATTACTTCGTCGCCGATGTGTACGCGGCGGTTTTTCAGTGCCAATAGGTTTAACCCGCTCACGGCCAGATTACGCCGCAAGCGTCCCGGATCGATGGGGGCGGGCAAGCGCAGAAAGCCTGCTACTGCCGCCAGATGCTCGTGCTGAATCAGGGTAACCTGCCGCTTGCCCCCTGGCCGGGGGCGGGCGTGGTCACCGTGTAAGTGGCGGTCGGTTTCGGCTGTTGCTTCCGCTACAGCCAGCACACCTGCTCGCCGCACCGGGCGCAGGCCAATCCATTCCAGGCGGCCAATTTGGGGGAGCGTATTCAACATCTGCGCAATGGTGGACTTGGAGTCGCCGAGAAATGGGAAAGGCATGGTAGTAAAGTAATACGTGAGATAGGGCAGGAGGGAATCTTTCCGGAAGATGAAGGTAATCAGCCTGACGGCGGGCCTGAATTTTACGGAGCAAAAGGTGTAAAAATAGGCTTGTCACTAACCTGCGGCCGGCTTATGCGTATGGGAACACGGCGGTAAGCTCCCAGCTAGCCGCCCTTCTACCTACATCATCTTCCTGCAACTATCATGGCCAAAACCACCGCCAAAAGCGCCCCGGCTGCTCCGAAAGCCCCGGCTGCTAAGAAAACTGCTCCTGCGTCCGATACCGTAGCTGATAATGGCTCAGCCAATGGCCGCTCTGGCCCCAGCGTGCAACCCATCCTGAATCAGCAATTCAATGCGCCGGCACCCCTGCAGAAGTATGGTACCGTGTCGCAGCGCCTGCCCATTGGGTTGGACGCTAACACTCGCCAGGAAAGCGTGGAGATGCTCAACCAGATGCTGGCTGACACCTGCACCATCCGCGACATGTACAAGAAGCACCACTGGCAGGTAGTAGGTCCGACCTTCTACCAACTGCACTTGCTCTACGACAAGCACTATGAGGAGCAGGATGCACTGATTGACATGATTGCTGAGCGCATTCAGATTCTGGGCGGGGTAGCCGTAGCCATGGCCGCCGATATTGCCGAAGTTACCAGCATCCCGCGCCCCCCGCGCGACCGGGAAGAAGCCCCCGTGCAGGTGTCGCGCCTGCTGGAGGCCCACCAGATTATCCTTAAAAACTGTCATGATTTCGCTAAGCGCGCCGACGACTCCGGCGACGATGGCACCAATGACCTGATTGTAAGCAACGTGATGCGCACCAACGAAATGCAAGTATGGTTCGTGTCGGAGCACGTAGTAGATACGCCTTTGGCCCGCGCTGAATAAGCTCTGCTACCGTTTGAAGTATCAAAAAAAGGCTCCCGACTGGGAGCCTTTTTTATTGGGCTGCATAGTCTGCCAGCGGTTTTCTACTGGCTTTGCCTGCCTACCGTTGATAGCGTGTTGAGCGTTTCACTCTGTACAAAGCAAGTGAAGAAGGTAGAGGAGGAAGTGGCTGTGCTACCGGACGGGATATAGTAGCCAAGGGAGAATAGTGAAACCCTGCCCCGAATAAGTGGAGTAAGCACTGGTAGCGCTGATGATTTTTTTAGGCTGATGCTGAGGAAGAAAGGTTGCCATGCACGGGAAAACCGGCTGCCCCAGCGAAAAAATAGCTTGTTGGATTTGGTCCCTTCCGCCTGACCCTCTACTTTTGTCCTCGATTCGCCGCCTCAGTGAATCCAAAAGCCCCGGCTTTTGCCCAAGAAAAGAGTGCTTGCCATTATCTGCGCACGTGGTGAAACTGGTAGACACGCCATCTTGAGGGGGTGGTGCCTTCGGGTGTGGGAGTTCGAATCTCCCCGCGCGCACTCTTAAAAGCCCCGCTTCAGAATACTGAAGCGGGGCTTTTCTTTTAGAGCTACAGGAAAGTAAGCCCGCAACTCCGTCGGCAGTGGGGTGACGCGTTCCTGTTAAGGGCTACCTACTCGCCGCGCTCAAAAGGATTGGCCGGCACTACCAACAATACGTTTTCGCGCTCCACTACTACCTGGCCAGCTATGGCGCCTTTGGGCTTGCGCACAAACTTCTTGGGCGTGTAAGTGACGGGGCAGAGCGAGTCGTTTTTGCGGCGCGAATACCAGGCGGCCAGCTGGGCGGCACGTTCCAGCACGGGTGCCGGCACCGGGTGCCCCGGCCGCTGCCGGATAACTACGTGGGAGCCTGTTACGTCCTTGGCGTGCAGCCACAAGTCATCTTTATGGGCGTAGCGCTGGGTCAGGAGGTCGTTGTTTTGAGCATTGCGACCCACCAGAATAGTGAAGCCGCCGTCTTCAAAAACTTTGAAGGGTAGTTCCTGAGCGGCTTTCCCAGCCGTGGCCGGGTCGAGGCCGTGCTGCTTGCGCCACTGCCGCAGGCTTCGGAGGTCGCCGGGGGGTAGGGCAGCCAGTTCCTCTAGGCGTTCCAGGCACCACATAGCTTCGGTTTCGCGGCGCTCGGCGCGGGCACTTAACTCCCGGGTTTCCAGCTGCTGATTCTTGGCTTTGCGGTACAGGTTTTGGGCCGTGCGCTGGGGCGTTTCGGTAGGCTTCAGCTTAATGATGCGCGGCTGATTGTCCTGGTAGAAGTCCACGACTTCCACCTGCTTGGCGCCGCTCGGAATCTGGCTGAGGTGGGCCATAATCAGGTCGGCGGTTTGGCGGTAACCCACGGTATTTTCCAGGGCATGCAGGCGCCGTTGGGCGTGCTGGGCACTGGTGGCAGCCTCGTCGGCGCGCTTTTCCAGCTGCTGACGCACCTGGCGCAACTCGGCCTCGTAGGCGCGGCGGTTAAGCAGCAGCGGCACGAAGCGCCGCAAAGCCCCAATAGGGTCCGCGGCCGGTAGCGTGTGCTCGACCTCACCCACAGGCAGCAAGCTCAGGCGCGTACGCCCATCCAAACGAACGATGTAGAAAGCAGCCGGATGTTCTAGTACCTGCACGGCTTCCCGCACCAGCTGCCACTTGGTTTCCAGCGGAGCAGGGTCGTAGCCACGGGTGCGCAGGTACGCCACAGCTGCATCGTTGAGGCTGGGGTAGGCTTTCAGCGGATTGGCTGGCAGGTTGGTGGATTCGGAAGGGGTAGGGGTAGCGGGGGGCGGGGGCTGCAGCTCGGCATCGGCGGTGTAGCGCTGGTGAAACAGTTCGGCGGGTGCCGCGGGGGTAGGCCGGAAGATGGCATTGGGACGCGTGCTGTAGAGCTTCAGCAGCAGAGTAGCGCCCCCCTGAAAGCTAAACTGCAGCACCCGGTCGTTGGGCCACGCGGATACCTCCCTTACCTGCTGGCCCAGCAAATGCGGTAGCAAATCCACGGAGTTTTGCCGCGCCCGATGAAACGACTCGGGCAAGGAAAGCATGGGGCCGGCCGCGGCCAGGTGAGCCTTCAGCCAGAACTCCTGCGTGCCGTTAGTCAGCCCAATCACCAACTCATCCTTCTCCTGCGAAAAGCACGTTGCCACCGTGTAGTCTTGCAGCTGCTGGGTAAGAGCTGGCGCAAGCTGGCGCAGGAAGTAATAGTTGGTGTGCATGAGGGAAAGACACTGAGTATGCTTACAAAGGGCGCAAGATGGCAGAAAATAGGCAGGTAGAGGGCAGAGCTAGTTCAGCAGTACGTGCAACGTTTGCCGTCCGCTCCGGCTCTGAGAAAATAAGTAAGCAAAGGTGCTCCGCTACTCCCTGTCACTCCCTTCTTGCCACTTATGAAAAAGTATTCTCTACCCCTCGTTTTATCTTTAACTCTGGCCGCATGCCAGAACCGGGACGCAACCGATGCCCAGCCGGCGGCCGTTGCCGCAGGGTTTAACCAAGAATTTTCTTTGCAGTATCGCCAGCAGGCTGCGCTGCCAGCAACCGACCAAGTCGAACTCTTCGTTACAGTTGCCGACTTAGACTACAGCTTCTGCCCTCCAAATGCTCGCTGCTTTATAGCCGACTTTGTGGCCCTTACCTTAAGCGTGAGAGACAAGCAGGGGCAAACGCAACAAGTAGCAATGCCTCTACATACAACCGGTGCTCGAAACCCTGCCTGGATAGATACTACCAGCGTGCGGGCCAACGGCCAGCGCTATGTCATCTACTACCACCGCTGGAGTGTGGTAGAAAATGTACCCCACCCTCAGAAGAAAGATATTACCGTAGTGCTGCGCATTACGAAACCGTAACGCGCAACCCATCATAGGCCAGCTTGATGAAGCTGGGCAGCTCGGCCTCAATCTCGCGGTGGCGGCCCAGCTGGTGGCTGATGTGGGTGAGGTAGGCGCGGGTTGGGGCCAGGTCTTCCAGAATGTCGACGGCCTCCTGCAGGGTAAAATGCGAAATGTGCTGCTCGTGGCGCAAGGCATTCAGCACAATCACTTCAGAGCCGCGCATGCGCTCCAGGGCCTCGGGGCTGAGGTAGTTGGCATCCGTCACGTAGGTGAAGTTCTCCACCCGGAAGCCCAGCACCGGCAACTTGTAGTGCAGGGCCCGGATGGGCTGGAACTCCACGCCTTCCACCCAGAAGCTGTCGGTGTCGCTCAGGATGGGGTGCACCTGCACCTGCGGGATGCCGGGATATTTGTGCTCGGCGAAGATGTAGGCGTACTCGCGCCGGAGTTGGTCGAGCACGCGGGGTTCGGCGTGCACGGGCATATCCTGCTGCTGGCGGAAGTTGTAGGCCCGGATGTCGTCGAGGCCGCCGGTGTGGTCCTTGTGCTCGTGAGTGAACACCAGGGCATCCAGGTGGTCGATATGCTCGCGCAGGGCCTGCTGCCGGAAATCAGGACCCGAGTCGATGATGATGCTTTTGCCCTGCACCTGCAGGTGCACCGACACGCGCAGCCGCTTGTCGCGGTAGTCGACGGAGCGGCACACGGCACAAGAGCAACCAATAACGGGTACGCCTTGCGACGTACCCGTACCAAGGAAGGTAATTTCCATATTCAATGAGTAATGAAGAATGAGGAATAAAGAATGGATAGGCCAGCAAGGGGCAATTCTTCATTCCTCATTCTTCACTCCTCATTAAAACTAACCAATGTACTGCTTCACCACGCGTACCAGGGCGTCGAAGTCCAGCGGTTTGGGCAGGTAGTCGGTCACGCCGGCCTCGCGGAACTGCTCCATGGAGTAGTTGTTGGCGTTGCCGGTAATGGCGATGACCGGAATTTTGGCGATGCGCGGGTCACTGTGCCGACGGATTTCACGGGTGCACTCCATGCCATCCTTTACGGGAATGTTAATGTCCATCAGGACGCAGTCAATAGGCTGGCTCTCTACCTGCTTAATAACCTCGCCACCGTTTTTGGCCGAGACAATACGATACTTCTGGAGTTCCAGAATTTTCTTCGTCAGGTTTAGGATAACAGAGCTGTCCTCGGCAATCAGGATCGTTTTAGAGTCGGCCATGAGGGAAAGATTGGATAGTGCGGTGAGAGGTTGTAAGTTCGTTTTCAAGAGCTTAGCGCGGAATGCCGAATGGCCGGCCAGCTAGAGCGCCTGGGTCAGGGCCGGGTAAGCGGCCTTGAATTGTGCAAAGTAATCAAGCAGACGTTGAAATTCCGCCGGTGTGTTCTCCGTACGGCCGTTTTTCAACTCATGTTCTAAGGCTTTGGTACATTCTGCCATTTCCTGAATCCCCAGCGTAAAGCCCGTGCCTTTGAGCTGGTGCAAATGTGGCAAAATCTGCTCGTATTGCCCGGCGGCCACCAGCTCGCCGGCTTCCTGCAGTACTTGCTCGGCTTCCTGCTCGAAATCCTGGTAGAGCTGGGCGGCAAACTCGCCCCCGCCCAGCTGGCGTAGCTGTTCCACAATCTCCAGGTCAATGGGCGGGGTAGTGGCGGCGGCCGCGGCGGTTTCCGGGGCCGCTACGGGACCAGCGGCCGTGGCCCGGCCGCTGGTCCAGCGGCGGAGCACGGCGTACAGGTCCTGGCTTTTTACAGGCTTCGACACGTAGTCGTCCATGCCCTGCTGCACAAACCGCTCGGCGTCCTCTTTCATGGAGTAAGCCGTCATGGCCACGATGGGCGGGCACTCGGCGCCCAGGCGCTGCCGGATTTCTTGCATGGCCGTTACGCCGTCCATTTCCGGCATCTGAATGTCCATGAAAATCAGGTCGTACTTGGCCTTGGGTGCCGTGGCCTGGCTGATGGCTTCAAACCCGTCGGAGGCCACTACAATGTCGCAGCCCAGCTTGTCGAGCAGGCGGGTTGCCACTTTCTGGTTGATGGGGTTGTCATCGACGAGCAGCACCTGCGGGGCCGACTCAAAGCGGACTACCTCCTGGGGCCGTTCCCGGGCCGTGAGGCGCTCCTGCACAATTTCCTCCTCGTTGCGGGCTACCTGGCAGCGGATGGTAAACCAGAACGTGGAGCCGTCGCCGACGTTGGAATACACCCCAATTTCGCCCCCCAATAGCTCGGCCAGCTGCTTGCTGATGGCCAGGCCCAGGCCCGTGCCCCCAAAGGCTTTCGTGGGGGTTGTATCGAGCTGGGTGAAATTGGTGAACAGCAGCTTCTCGTTTTCTTCCGAAATACCAATGCCCGAGTCTTGCACGGCAAACCGCAGGGTGTGCTCATCGCCGTCGGTGACGGTAGAGGACACGATGATGCTTACCGTACCCGCCGCCGTGAACTTGATGGCATTGGAGGTAAGGTTGCTCAGGATTTGCAGCAAGCGGGTTTCATCGGTAATGATGAAGCGCGGCGTGTGCGGGGTAATATGGTAGGTGAAGGTGAGGTGCTTCTGGTTGGCCCGGTTGGCAAACAGGGAGTGTATTTTATCCAGGGTGTAGTGCAAGTCAATGCCTGATTCGCTGAGCTGGAGCTTGCCGGCCTGGATTTTGGACAAGTCCAGAATATCGTTGAGGATGGCCAGCAGCGCGTCGGAAGACTTGCGCAGCGTATCCACGTATTCTTCCTGCTCCTCGGAGGCTACCGTCTGGTGGAGTAGGTCAATCATGCCAATGATGCCGTTCATGGGCGTACGCAGTTCGTGGCTCATATTAGCCAGGAACAGGGTTTTGGCTTCCAGGGCCTGCTCGGCGGCTTCCTTGGCCCGGCGCAAATCATCCTGCATCTGCTTTAGCTCCGTGATGTCGCGGGCAATGCCCTCGGT
Source organism: Hymenobacter sp. HSC-4F20 (assembly GCF_019599275.1). Lineage (GTDB taxonomy): Bacteria > Bacteroidota > Bacteroidia > Cytophagales > Hymenobacteraceae > Hymenobacter. The sequence goes on from NZ_JAHZTD010000001.1 coordinate 396,975, forward strand.
GCCGCCGGCCGCGGCGTCGGCTACCTGCCGGGCATTTACCAGCACACTCACGGCGCGGCCATCCTTGTGGCGCATGGCTATTTCGAAGTTGCGCGCCTCGCCGTTCTGGCGCACGCTCTCCAGCAGGGAGGAGCGCTGCTCCGGGTTGATGTAGAACTCGCCGATGTAGTGGCCCAGCGCTTCTTCAGGCGTATAGCCCAGCATATCCAGCACGGACGGGCTCAGCAGCGTGAGCTTGCCATCGTCGTCGGTGCGGTAGTACACATCCTGGAACGACTCGAAGATGGCCCGGAACTTCTCTTCCTGGGCCGCCAGCTCCAACTGGGAGCGTTTCTTGTCGGTGATGTCGTGGGCAATGCCGGAAATTTCCTCGAAGGAGCCGTCGTCGAGGTAAATCGGGTTGAGGTAGATTTCGCGCCAGGTGTCGTGGCCCCGGGCGTCGCGCAGGCGCACCTCGAAGCGCTGCGGGTGGCCCTGGAAGGCTTTGCGGTAGTTCTCAATAAAGGCGTGGCGGGCTTCCTCCTCCATCAGGGCCACATCGGCCTGGAACAGGTTCACGTTCAGGGCCGGGTACACGCCGTTGCGGCGCAGGAAGTAGGCCGCGTAGTTGCGGTTAAAGGACGAGAGACGGGAGTGCGTGTCCACGGACCACATCAGGTGGGAGCCGCTCTCGAAGATGGCGTTCAGACGAGCGTTCTGCTTCTGAATCTGGACCTCGTTGCGCTTGCGCTCAATGGCCAGGGCCACCTGGTTGGAAATAAAATGCAGAATTTCAATATCGGCGGCGGCGTAGGCGTCGGCCTTCTGGTAATCCTGCACGGCAATCACCCCAATAATCCGCTCGCCAATGCTGAGCGGGGAGCAGAGCATGACTTCCGGCATCAGCCCGTAGGCCGTAATCGTGCCGTTCTGGATAAGCTCCTGCAAATCCTGGCGCAGCAGGTACTGGGGCCGCCCCGTGCGAATAATGTACTCCGATACGCCCGAGGAGAACGGGCGGGCCATCATGCTCTGGTCGCCCTGGGCGTTCTGGTCCACGAAGTAGGCAAACTGCAGCTGGGTGCGGGCCTCGTCGCAGAGGGCAATATAGAAGTTGTTGGTTTCGATGATCTTGCTCAGCTCCCGGTGAATGGCTCCGTAGAGGGAGTGCAAATCCTTGGAGCTGATGGCCAGGTTGGCAATGCTGTAGTAGACCTTTTGCAGGCGCTCGGCCTTGATGCGGTCGGTGATGTCGTGCAGGATGGCGCGGGTGCTCACCGGCTCGTTGTCCTGCCAGGAGCAGGAAATGGAGCCAATCAGGTGCACCGGCTTGCCCGACTTGGTCAGGAACACGGTTTCCAGCTTGTTCACCTTCTCGCCCTTATACAGGTTGCGCAGCTGGTAGAGCAGCTTGGCCTTGTAGTAGGGGTGCACCACGTCGGAGAGGGTCAGGTGGGGTAGGTCCTCATCCTCGTAGCCCAGCTTTTCCTTCCAGGCCTTGTTCACGAACAGAAACCGGTTGTCGATGCTCAGGTTCTGAATCAGGTCGTGGGCGTTGTCGAGGAAATCCTGGAGGCGGTTGCGGTTGTCGGTGAGGGCGCGCACGGCCACCTGCTTGTCGGTGATGTCGCGGCCCACGAACAGGATGCCCGTGATGGTGCCGTGGGCATCCCGCTCGAACTCGGAGTGCCAGAAAAAGGTGCGTCCCTGCCCGGAAATAGTGAGCAGAGAGCGTTCAAAGAAATCCTGGAGCTGCTCTTCCTCAATGGCCCGGTGGAAGGCATAGCGCCGCGGGGCCTGCTCGGCGGGCGGGGCAAATAAAGCAAAGTAGTCTTTGCCGTAGAGGGTAGGGGCAGGGCGGCCGGTTAGCTCGCAGAAGTACTCATTCACGTCCTGAATACGGGCTTCCCGGTCGAGGAGCAGGTAGCACATACCGGCCCGGCTGAGCACGTCGCGGAATTGCCCGCGCGAGAAGTCGGCCAGCTGAGACACGGCCGTTTCTTTCAGGCCGCCGGGTAGGGCAGCAGTGTCAACATACGCGGCAATGTCGCGCAGGGTCAGCAGCACCATGGGCACGGTGCCGGTGCCCAGGCGGCTGAGGGTAGCCCAGGCCTCTAGGCGCTGCCCGTCGGGTCGGTGCCCGCTCCAGCGCATGGAAACCTTCTGGCCCGTTTGGATGCACACCAGCACCTGTTCGTGCAGCTGCTGCTCGGAGGTCAGCTGGTTGGCCGGGGCCGACTCGGCGGCCAGGGAAAAGGCCATGGGGCCGGCGCCCAGCAGCATGGGCCGGGTGGTGCCCAGGTAGTGCACCGCGCGCTGGTTGCAGTCGAGCAGGGCACCCGTGGAATCATACAGCAGGAGGCTGTCGTAGGACTCTTCAAACAAGGCCCGATACACGTCGGCCGACAAGCCGGAGCCCTGGGGGTAGGCGGCCGCCGAAGTACTCTGGAGTGTGTTCATGAGGAGGAAAGGATGCGCGGGGGCGAGACGGACGCACTGACGGGCGCCGGATGAAGTTCTTAAATTTGCGACAATTCCTGAAACTACCGCCCAGGCCCGGGCGGTAATGTGCCCTTATTCGTGCCGCCTCGCCTGATTTTTACCGTTACGACGGATCTGAACTACGACCAACGGATGCAGCGCATCTGTGGTTCCCTGGCCAGTGCCGGCTACCGGGTGCTGCTAGTGGGCCGCACCTGGCCGGCCTCGCTGCCGCTTACCGCGCAACCCTACCAGCAGCACCGGCTGCGCTGCCGTTTCGGGCACGGGAAGCTGTTCTACCTGGAATACACGGTGCGGCTGCTGCTGTATCTGCTGAGGCAGCGGGCGGCCATCTGGTGCGCCATCGACCTGGATACGGCTTTGCCCGTGTGGCTGCGGGCCCGGCTAAGCGGCCAGCCCTTCGTTTACGATGCCCACGAACTATTTACGGAAGTGCCCGAGGTAGTGGCCCGGCCCGCCGTACAGCGCCTGTGGCGGGCCGTGGAGCGCTTTATCGTGCCCCGTGCTACCCGGGCCTATACTGTGGGGCCAGCCCTGGCCCACCTGCTGGAGCAACGCTACGGCCGACCCTTCGACGTGATTCGCAACATCAGCCGCCTAACCGCTGCCCCACTACCGCCGCTACCCCCTTCGGCCCCCGAAACTGGCTTTATTCTCTACCAGGGTGCGCTGAATGTGGGCCGGGGCCTGGAGCAACTGCTGGAAGCTATGCCACAGGTGCGCGGCCGGCTGGTGGTGTGCGGCGAAGGCGACCTGTCGGCCGGGTTGCGGCGGCGCGCGCAGGAGCTGGAACTGCTGCAAACCGGCAAAGTAGAATTCCGTGGCTATGTGCTGCCCTCTGATTTGCAGTTGCTGACGCAGCAGGCCACGGTGGGCGTAATGCTACTCGAAAACCAGGGCCTGAGCTACTACTATTCGCTGGCCAACAAGTTCTTTGACTACCTCCACGCCGGAGTACCGCAGGTAGCCATTGATTTTCCGGAGTACCGCGCCCTGAATGAGCACTATGAGGTAGCCGACTTAGTGCCCGACCTGCACCCCGCTACCCTCACCGCCGCCCTGAACCGCCTGCTGCCCGGCGGCGACGACGCGCACTACCAGCGTCTGGCCGCCAATTGTCGGCGCGCCCGCCTGGAGCTAAGCTGGCAGCACGAGGAGGCCAAGCTGCTGGCCTTGTATAAAGAGGTGACGCAACAAGCAGAAACCAGGAAATGAGGTGAATCCGGTGTGTGGCGAAGGATGAACGTATCTTTGTAGTCCCTCACCTCATGCTTTTTACCCGCCAACATGCTCACTGAACTTGCCGCCGCTACCGAACCTACTTTGCTGGTTGTAACCGGACCAACGGCCGTGGGCAAAACGGATTTGTGTGTGCACCTGGCCCAGCAGCTCGGCACCGAAATAGTATCGGCCGATTCGCGGCAGTTTTTTCGGGAGCTGAACATCGGTACGGCTAAGCCTACCCCCGCGGAAATGCAGGGTGTGCCGCACCATTTCATCAATTCGCACAGCATTACCGAAGAGTACAACGCGGGCCGCTTCGAGCAGGATGCGCTGGCCTTATTAGCGGAGTTGTTTCAGCGCCACCGGGTAGTCGTCCTGACCGGAGGCTCGGGCCTCTACCTGCAAGCCGTTACGGAAGGCCTCGACGACCTGCCCGCCGCGCCGCCAGAAGTGCGCCAGCAGCTGCGCACGGAGCTGCAAGCGCATGGCCTAGCGCCCTTGGTAGCCGAACTGGCCCGCCTCGACCCCATAAGCTACGAGCGGATTGACCGCCAGAATCCGCAGCGGGTGCTACGGGCTCTGGAAATCAGCCGGGCTACCGGGCAGCCGTTCAGCTCGTTCCACGGTGGCAAAGCAGCCGCACGCCCTTTCAACGTGGTGAAAATAGCCCTGACCCGTGAGCGGGAAGAACTCTACCAGCGCATCGACCAGCGCATGGACCACATGCTGGCTGCCGGCCTGGAAGAAGAAGCCCGCAGCCTGTTGCCACACCGCCACCACAATGCCCTCCAGACGGTAGGCTACCAGGAGCTATTCGACTACTTCGACGGCCTCTACGACTACCCCGAAGCTGTGCGCCTACTCAAGCGCAACTCCCGCCGCTACGCCAAACGCCAACTTACCTGGCTCCGCCGCGACCCGCAGTACCACTGGTTTCACCCCGCCGAGGTGATGAAGTAACATGTGACACGTACGTTATGAGGCGAATGGCAGGTAGCCCCACGGCGCTCTACACGCAAAGGCCCTTCTTGCGGCCGAACGAGGGAAGTGAACGAAAGTGTTCAGCATCCCGCGTGCTACCATAAGAAGGGCCCTCAACCTGTGGGTAACCTACCTGCTATCTGTCACGGCTTACACACTGAGAATTTCTACCATGCGCATAAAGCTCTGGTTGATCATCTTCTTTTTGTGGATAGTATCTACGAAGGGCGTGTACACCAGCTTGCGGTCCACGATGCCGGCCATCACGTTGCGCATACCGTTCATGAGGCCTTCTACCGCCGCAATACCAATCTGGGAGGCCAGCATACGGTCCGACGCGGAAGGGGAGCCCCCACGCTGAATGTGACCGATGATAGTTACCCGCGTGTCTAGCTCCGGAATGGCGGCTTTCACCTGCTGGGCCACGGCGTGCACGTTGCCTTCTTCTTCGCCCTCGGCCACAACCACCAGGAACGAGGTTTTGGAGCGCTGCCAGCTGGTTTTAAGATTGTCAATGACGGCTTCCGTCGACATCTGGGTTTCGGGCACCATCACAATTTCGGCCCCGCCGCCAATGGCGCACGGAATGGCAATGTAGCCCGAGTCGCGGCCCATTACCTCCACGAAGAAGCACCGGTCGTGCGAGTCTGCCGTGTCGCGAATTTTGTCGATGGCTTCCAGGGCGGTGTTCACGGCCGTGTCGTAGCCGATGGTATAGTCGGTGCCGTAGAGGTCGTTGTCAATGGTGCCGGGGGCGCCCACCGTCGGAATACCAAACTCCTGCTCGAAGATCATGGCGCCGGTAAAGGTGCCATTGCCCCCGATGGCTACCAGACCATCGATGCCGTGGTTTACGAGCTGGTCGAAGGCCTGCTGCCGCCCTTCTTTCGTCAGGAACTTCTGGCTGCGGGCCGATTTGAGAATGGTGCCGCCCTTCTGAATGGTGTTGGCGACGGAAGCCGAATCCAGCTTCACGAACTCGCCTTTAATCATGCCGCTGTAGCCGCGCATGATGCCATATACTTCAATACCGTGGTACACGGCCGTGCGCACTACGGCCCGAATGCAGGCATTCATACCGGGCGCGTCGCCCCCACTGGTGAAAACTGCAATGCGTTTCATCATATGCTCTCTTCCGTACTCAAACAAAAGCCCGACGGGGTCGGGCCGGGCAAAGGTGGTAAATCCCGCGGGAAACTACAGCCTCTGCTTCTGTAAAAGATAAAATACCCTTGGCCGACAGCTGTTTTTTCACCGCCATCGTATCGGGGTATTGCGTGTTGTGCTGCGGCTGGCTAACTTCCTGAAGTTGCTGGTGCTGCCAGCCGCCGCTCTCTCTGCTGTCCTACCCTACCTAATGCCCGCCCCGTATGTTTGGTTTTTTTGAAAACGAGCAGACCAAAAAAGTCAAGAGCCACATCATGAACTTGGTTGCGCTGGCTAAGGCCGATGGGCACATCGACGAGCGGGAAATGAGTTTTATCGTGGCCGTAGGACGCAAAAATGGGATGCGCCCCGATGAGGTCCGCTCCATTGTAGGCAACTCCAGCAACGTCCGCCTCATCATTCCCGACAACGACTCCGAACGGTTCGACCAGATTTTCGACCTCGTGGACATGATGCTGGCCGACGGGGTAGTGGACGACACGGAAATGGACTTCTGCGTAGATATGGCCGAGAAGCTGGGCTTCCGCAAAGACGTAGTGGCCGTGCTGGTGCGCCGAATTTCGCAGGGTGTGAAGGACGGTTTCCCCCGCGAGCAAATCAAAGAAGATACCCAGACGTTTCTGGGAAATTAATAACGAATACATACTGCGGAGCCGTTCTGGTCCCCTTCAGGGGTTCGGGAACGGCTCCGCTTTTTTGCTTATTGACTAACGGCGTCGATGGCCCGCAGGAGGGCGGCGCAGGCGTCGTCAATCTGGGCGTCGGTGATGGTGAGGGGCGGGGCAATGCGCAAGGAATTGTCGCAGAACAGAAACCAGTCGGTGAGGATGCGCTCCTGCCAGAGGGCGTGGTCGATGATGGGCTTGAGCACCTCGAAGGAATCAAACTCCACGGCCAGCAAAAGCCCCCAGCCCCGCACTTCCCGAATGGCCGGGTGCACCAGCTGCCGACGAAAACGAGCAGCCTTTTCGGCTACCCCAGCCAGCAGATTTTCCTCCTGAATCACGCGCAGCGTAGCCAGGGAAGCCGCGCACGACACCGGATGCCCCCCAAACGTGGTGCAGTGCCCCAGGATGGGGTTGGTTTTGAAGCCCGACATAATTTCCTGGGACGAAATAAAGGCCCCAATGGGCATACCGCCCCCCATGCCCTTGGCCGTGAGCAGAATATCGGGCTCGATGCCGAACTGCTCGAAGGCCCAGAACGTGCCGGTACGCCCAAAGCCGCACTGAATTTCATCGAGGATGAGCAGGGCGCCCACCTCGGTGCAGCGCCGACGCAGAGCGGGCAGGTAGCCCGGGGCGGGCACCCGCACGCCGGCCTCCCCCTGCACCGTTTCAATGACCACGGCGGCCGTGTGCTCGTCAATCAGCTGCAGGTCCTCGAAGTTGTTGTGGCGGAAGTGGCGCACGTCGGGCAGCAAGGGCCGGAACGAGTTCTTAAAGCCTTCGGAACCCGTGATGCTAAGGGCCCCGTGGGTGGAGCCGTGGTAGGCGTTGTAGCTGGAAAGCAGGCCCGTGCGGCCGGTGTGGCGCTTGGCCAGCTTCAGGGCGCCCTCCACGGCCTCGGTGCCGGAATTGGTGAAGTACACATTGTCGAGGTGGGCGGGTAGGGTCTGGTGCAGGGCCTCCGCGAGCTGGGCCGGTGGGGCCTGCACCAGCTCGCCGTACACCATGAGGTGCAGGTATTTATCGAGTTGATCCTGGATGGCCTGCAGTACCCGTGGGTGGCGGTGACCAACGTTGCTGACGCCAATACCGGAAATCAAATCGAGGTAGGGCTGACCCTGGGTATCGTACATGTACACGCCCTTGGCGCGCTCAATTTCCAGGAGCAGCGGAAAGTCGGAGGTTTGGGCCTGGTGGCGCAGGAAAAGCTGGCGGGGAGTAAGCATATGCGGTATAACAACTTCAGCCCGCAAAGGTAGGGCGGAAACAGAGGTTTGCGGGGCCAGCAGGGGTAGGGAAGACCTGTCCCAGGCTTGGCCCTTATTCCTGGTCGGAAGCGTTGAGCCAGAGAGCGGGCAGCCATAAAAAAAAAGAAAGCGGCTGCCAGAGCAGCCGCTTTTCGCGCGAAGGCAAAGCAAGAGCCGAAGCTTAGTTGTCGTGGCCAGCAGTGGGGTTGCCGCGCCGGCCGCCCGGCCGGTCGGCAACGCGCTTGATAACCTCCCGCGTAAATTCGCGCTCCGCGGCGTAGAGCTTGCCTACCTGCCGGATGCTCAGCACCTTCTGGAACTTATCGAGGTAGTCTTTTTCCAGCTTTACTTCCTGCTGGCGCAAGTCCATGGCTTGGGTTAGGTTTTCGCGAATCTGTTGGTCGGTGAGAGCATCGGGGTTGGTTATGCGCAGCTGGCGCATGCGGCGATTTAATTCCCGGCGCTTATTCGTGAAGTCGTTGTACACGGGCCAGAACTTCTGGGCCTGATCCTGGGTCAGCGAAATCTTATCGGTGAGGTAGGCAATTTTGGCGTTTTCCAGCTGACTGAGCCGTTCGGCCCGCCCGGTCTGGGCAAAGGAAAAAACCGGCGCTACCGCCAGCAGCATCAGCACCAGAAAGCTACGAAGCAAGTATTTCATGAGAGCAAAACGAGGGATAGGCAAAAGTTAGGAGTTAGAGGTAGGTTTCCTCGCTGGGCTGGGCGTCGAGGAGGTCCTGCACTTCCTGGTCGGAGGCGTGCAGGTAGCCTTCGGTGGATAGGTTCTGGGTAGCGGCGGGCAGCTCGGCCAGGTCCGAAAGCGTGAGGCGCTGGTCACTGGCCAGCAAGTACTGCACCATCTCCTCGCGCGGCACCTGGGCCAAGGTTGCGTAAGCCGAGGCTACGGGGGCAGGCGCTGAACTCAGTAGAAACGAGGCCACGAAACCACCCAGCACTGCCACCGAAGCCAGGGTCGTGCGTACGGGCGCCGAAAGGCCAGCCAGCCAGCTCCAGGCCGTTTCGCGCGGAGCCTCGGCCTGTACGCGCTGCATCATGCGCAGAGGTAGTTGCTCGAAGTAGCGGTCCGGGGGCGGGGCCAGGGGTGGGTGCACCCGGCGCGGACGTTCAGCCAGACGAAAAGGAGTATTCATATCAGTTAGAGGCGGTTAGGCCAGCAAGGTTTAATGGAGTGCTGGGTTTGCACAGCGTTTTTTACGTGGCCCGCTACCGGGCTAGGTTTGCTCATTTACGTACTGCTCAATCTTCTTGACGGCGTGGTGGTAGGAAGCTTTCAGGGCACCCACGGAGGTGCCCGTTACCTCGGCCATCTGCTCGTAGGGCATCTCATCGTAGTAGCGCAAATTGAACACGAGGCGCTGCTTATCGGGAAGGCGCAGGATGGCTTTCTGCAATTTCAGCTCCACCTCGTCGCCGGCCAGGCTGTCATCGGCCTCCAGCTTGGCCGACAGCTCAGCTCCCACATCATGGAGGGGTAGGAAAAACCTGCGGCGCTTGCTTTGCAGCAAACTCAGGCACTCGTTGGTAGCAATGCGGTAAATCCAGGTGTAGAGGGAGGCATCCTGGCGGAAATTTTCCAGGTGGTTCCACACCTTCACGAATACATCCTGGGTCAGGTCGTCGGCGTCATCGTGGTCCACCACCATCTTGCGCACGTGCCAGTACACCTTCTGCTGATACTTGCGCACCAGCTGATTAAAGGCCACGTTGCGGGTGGCGGGGTCACGAAACTTGACGAGTATCTCCTGGTCTTCCAAGGGGCGCAGGCAGGGCGGGTTAGGGCGAGTTTAGGAGCTTAGAGGAGGTAGGGGTCGAAAGGTTTAACGGAGCCAGCGGAAACCAATACGCGGCCGCGCCGCCCGCGCTACTTCGTGCTGTAAGTGATGCCCACCGTCACGTTGGTATTGTCGGTGGGTTTGCCTTCCAGGATGCGGTTTTCGAAGGTGTAGGTGTAGGTGCTGGTAATGGCAAAGCGCGGGGTGAAGCGAAATGCCAGGCTCGACTGCTGCGTGACGCGGTAATCGGCGAAGTTCTGCAGGTTGGGCTGGTAGAAGGTAATGGAGTTCAGGCTGAAGACCCGGTAGGAATACGCAATTTTCAGGCGGGTAGAGTTACGGACCACGGTGCGGCTGGAGCCATCCTGAAAGTACGTGGCCTCCCGAATAAGCAGGTTGCTCACGGCTACCTCGCGGTTCAGCGAATCAGTATAAATAGCCCAGCCGGGGCCGGCGCCCACCTGGTAGCGGTTATCAATGCCGCGCAGGTTGCTCCGCTCGTAGCCCCCAATGCCGTAGAAGCGGAACCGGCCTTTCCAGTAGTAGGGGGTAGTATTGAGCAGAAATTCACGTTCCTTGAGCAGACCTTCCTGCTTGCCAAATGTGAAGCTACCCGTAACCGGGGCCCCAAAGTGTAGCCCGCGCAGCAGGGTAACGGAGTGGGAGGTAGCAAACAGCGTGCGGTTGACGCCGCCCGAGGTATACTGCCCCGTTAGCTGGCCGGTGTAGCGGATAATGGTGGTATCGGCCCGCTGGGCGCGGGCGGGGCGGACCAGCAGGAGCAGAAGGGGAAGCAGAAAATACAGGAAGCGCATGCCGACGGCGGAGAGGAAACTCCAAAGTGTCTGCAAGTATAAGCCCGGAAGCGGAGGTAGGGGAAAGGAAAAGCTACGAATGGAATATATAGAAATGCTACTTTTAGCCCTCCACTCGTCCTTTCCGCCATGAGCAGCATGATTCAGTTCGTCGCCAACCACGACGATTTATCCACCGACAAAGGCTTTCAGTTCAAGTTCTACTGCGACAAATGCCGCAATGGGCACATGTCGCGCTTCCACCCCAACGCCATTGGCATTGCCGGCGAGCTGATGCGGGCGGCTGGTAGCCTGTTTGGGGGCAGCTTCTCCAGCGCCGGCAGCGCCGCCTACCACGTGCAGCGCGCCATTGGCGGCAAGGCCCACGATGCCGCTCTGGAAAAAGCCGTGCAGGAGGGCAAAACCTACTTCAAGCAGTGCACCCGCTGCGGCCACTGGGTATGCCCCGACGTGTGCTGGAACCACCAGGCCAGCCTCTGCGAAAGCTGCGCCCCCGACGAGCACGAAGAACTGGCCGCCCAGCAGCGCCAGGCCGCCAGTGAGCAAATCCGCACCAAAACCCGGGAGCAGGACTACACCAAAGGTCTGGATTTCCTGAACACCAGCGGCCTGGTGCAGTGCCAGAGCTGCCAGACCAAGCTGGCCCCCGGCCAGAAATTCTGTCCCACCTGCGGCACGCCCAACGTAGCGGCCCAAGCTAAAGACAAATTCTGCGGCGACTGTGGCGCCACCGTGAAGCCCGAGCAGCGGTTCTGCGCCGAGTGCGGCAGCAAGCAGGGGTAGGGCCCCAGGTTTCCTACCCCCGAACAAGAGCCGAAACCCAATTGCCGAAAAAACCAGGTGCTGGCTTACCGGCGGCCCGCGCGGCCGTATGCAAAAGAGCTGCCCGCATACGGCAGCCCAACGCCTATGGACCTGGAAGCGGAATTCAGCGGCTTGCCCTTAAGCGAAGTGGCGTACTACCTCCGGTTGGGCCTGCAACTGGAGGTAGTAACGCTGGCGGATGTAAGCGAGTGGGTGGATGCGGTATTGCTCCGCGAAGAAGCGCCCAACGGCTTTTTCGTGGAGCTGTATCGGTTGCTGCGCCTGCGCCAGCCAGATGTTTCGGCCTACCTGGCCGCGGCCTTCCCACCGGCCCGCTTCTCCGCGCGGCCTGCCCTGGCGTGGCTGCAGCAGCGCCTGGCGGGCGGCAACTGGCCGCTGGGCCGCATCAGCCGGGCTCTGTACCGCCTCCGGACGCTGGTAGAATCAGAGGTAGAAGTCGGTTGGATTTACGGCCTGGCCGCCGACTATGAGCGCGCCGCCTCTGGCCCCGCCGAGGCCCTGCAGGAAGTGTACCGCGAAACCGAAGCCTTCCTGGCCTGCTACCACGACTACACCTTAGCTAACCGCGCCGAGTGGCTATACCTGGATGCCGTGCTACCCCAGCGGTGGGCCGGTTTGCGGTAGCAGTCAGGCTACGAGAGCAGCACCTGAACACCACGTGTTTTTAAGCTGAAAAGCCCCTGCTGCACGTTGGCAACAGGGGCTTTTTGTATCATGAACCGTCAGCCGGAATTACTTGCGGCGGGCCATTACTTTCTCCACGGCGGCGACAATGGCTTGCTCGTTGAGGCCGTACTTCTCCATCAGCTGGTCGGGCGTGCCCGATTCGCCGAAGGAATCGTTTACGGCTACCATTTCCAGGGGTAGGGGCTCCTCGCGGATGAGCAGCTGGGCGATGGAATCGCCGAGGCCGCCGTTCATCTGGTGCTCCTCGGCCGTTACTACGCAGCGCGTCTTGCGGGCCGATTCCAGAATCAGCTGGGCATCCAGGGGCTTGATGGTGTGGATGTTGATGATTTCGGCGTTGATGCCTTTCTCGGCCAGCAGCTTGCCCGCCAGGATGGCCTTCCATACCAGGTGGCCCGTAGCGAAGATGCTCACATCAGTACCCTCGTTCAACACGATGCCTTTGCCTACCTCAAACTTCTGGTCGGCGGGGGTGAAGTTGGGCACTACCGGGCGGCCGAAGCGCAGGTACACCGGGCCTTCATAGTCGGCAATTGCGATGGTAGCGGCCTTGGTTTGGTTGTAGTCGCAGGGGTTGATGACCGTCATGTGGGGTAGCATCTTCATCATCCCGATGTCCTCCAGAATCTGGTGGGTAGCACCGTCTTCGCCCAACGTCAGGCCCGCGTGCGAAGCGCAGATCTTCACGTTCTTGCCCGAGTAGGCAATGCTCTGCCGGATCTGGTCGTACACGCGGCCCGTGCTGAAGTTAGCGAAGGTACCGGTGAAGGGAATCTTGCCCCCAATGGTAAGGCCGGCGGCCAGACCCATCATGTTGGCTTCGGCAATGCCTACCTGGAAGAAACGCTCAGGATTGTCCTTGATAAAGGCATCCATCTTGAGCGAGCCAATGAGGTCGGCGCAAAGGGCTACCACGTTGGGGTTGGTTTTGCCCAGCTCTTGCAAGCCCGCGCCAAAGCCGCTGCGGGTATCCTTCGATTCGGTGTAGGGAAAGTCTTTCATATGTGGAGTTGTAGGGTTCTTGTTTTTAGCTGTTTAGAGACCTGTCATGCTTAACTAGCAGAAGCATCTTTACTGTTTTATCAGACAAGTGACAGTGCGCTATTGGGTGAATGTAGTGTCGCTCTGATAAATTTTCCATACCCCGGATACCTGCTTCACTGCACGCGCATTGATGGTTGCAGTGGCCTTCTCACCTTCCAGCTTTATGTCAAGTTCGAGCGAGTCCTGCTTGGAGTCAGGTGTATTCATCTTGTATTCTTCTGAAAATATCTTTCCTGTACGGGTGAGTATTTTCGGAAAATTTTTGGCACCATCCCTAGCAGCAAGAATAACTTCGGGGTGTTCTCCTAGCATCTGCTTATCCAGTAAACTACCTAGCGGATCAAAAGAGAAGTAAAAGATTGTACCTCCTGCTATTAACAGGAACAGTCGCTTCTTCAAAGAACTGGCTTTCGGTTGCATGAGGGAAACATAAATACTATAAGTGCGGCTTGCTCAACTCGTTAACGAAGCAGAACACGCATTTCAATCTCAACTTCGGTTGCATTACTATTTTGCCAATTCATCGTCCGAAAATGCTGACTGAGGTGGTTTGGCCGGGCCGGATGGTGAAATTGCGGACATCGGTGAACTTGCTGCCGGTGGCGGTTTTGGTCCGGAACACCAGGCGGTAGGCCCCCGGCTGCATCGGTAGGTTGATTTTGCTGCTACCCCCGTCGGGCAGGTTGTACACCCACGTCTGCGACTCGTCGTTGTTGAGCCGGTAGATGCTGCCGTAGCCCTTCAGATCCGACACGATGTTCAGGATGCCGGGCGCTTCGTAGGTCACGGCGGTTTCCTGACCCTGCTTCACCGAGATGCGCCGGATCTGGCGGGGTAGGGTCAACAGCTCTACCTCGTAATTGCCGGCCAGCAGCTTTTGCCGGCTCCCGAAGGGTAGGGCCACCACCGTGGCCGGGTTGCCCTGGGCCCGTACCACCGCCTGCACCGTACCGTAGGGGTTGGGTGAGAGGCCGGGGCTCTGCAGCCAGAGTGTGCCCTGGGGCGTTTTGTAGGTGAGTACATTGGCCTTGCCGGGCCGAATGGGCAGGTTCTGCTGGCGCACCGGCGGCACCGTGTTAATGACCAAATCGTAGCTCTGCAGGGCATCGATGTCGAGCACGTCGGGTTTGCCCTGGGCGTCGCGGTAGTGCACGTAGTTGTACTCCGGCTGCTCCGTGACGTTGTTGAGAAAGGTCATGTTCACGTTCGACTCCACCGGCCGGCCCGCCTCGTCGGTCAGGTTTACGGCCACCGTGGTTTTGGCCAGGGTCTGGGCTACTACATCGTTGAGGATGGTCCGAAAGGTCTTCACATCGGCCGCGTTGTAATATTGCCCCAGGCATTCCAGCTGCTTGCCAAATTCTCGCTCGGCCCCAATGCCAATTACGAACGGCTTCAGGAACACATGCTTGCGCTGCAACGCTACGGCCGTAGCGCACGGGTCGCCCTTGCAGGATTCCAGCCCGTCGGTAATCAGAATGAGCACGTTGCGGGCTGTGCGGTCCGCCGGAAAGTCCTGGGCCGACTGCAGCAGCGAGTAGGTGATGGGCGTGTTGCCTTTCGGGTCGATGGTTTTCAGCCGCGCCTTGATGGCCCCCGCGTTTTTGGGCGCGAAGGCCACTTCCAGCTTCGAGTCCTCGCAGTTATTTTCCTTGTTCTCGTGCTGGTGCCCGTAGGCGCGCAATGCCAGCTCCAGGTTGGGGTAGGCATTGAGCGAGTCCACCATCTTCGAGAGCAGGTTTTTGGCTACGTCCCAGCGCTGCTGCCCTTCCCAGGGCGCCCGCATCGAGCCCGACGCATCGAGCACGAACAGGATGCGGGTAGTCCGGGGCTTCTCGGGGGCTACGTTTTGGGCACGGCTCCGCCAGGGAGCCAGCAGGCTCAGCAGCAAGCACGTAACCAAAGCCAAGTAGCGCATTACAAAAGACAGAGAAAAGACCGTGTCATGCCTGATTTGGCGTCCGCGGAGCCGAAGCATCTCTACTGCTTCGTTAGAGGCTTCATTGATTAGCCAGAGGTAGAGATGCTTCGGCTCCGCTCAGCATGACAGACGCATGGTTGTGAACTGTTGCCAGGAGGGCAGGGTGCTAGTAGTCGCCGGCTTTTTCTACGCTCAGCTGCTGCAGGGCTTTTTCCAGTTGCTCGTCGTTCGGGGCCACCCCGTGCCACTTGTGCGAGCCCATCATGAAGTCAACGCCGTAGCCCATCTGGGTATCCATCAACACCATAATCGGCTGGCCCTGGCCGCTGAGCTGCACGGCTTCTTCGATGGTGGGGAGCAGCTTTTCGAGGTCGTTGCCGTCGGTTTCGAGTACGCGCCAGTTGAAGGCTTCGAACTTGGCGCGCAGGTCGCCGAGGCCACCGATTTTTTCGGTGGGTCCGTCAATCTGCTGGCCGTTGCGGTCCACGAAGGCAATCAGGTTATCTACTTTGTGGTGGGGGGCATACATAGCGGCCTCCCAAATCTGGCCTTCTTCCAGCTCCCCGTCACCCATCAGCACGAACACCTTCCGGTCGTCGTTGTTGAGCTTTTTGGCCTGGGCAGCCCCGATGGCTACGCTCAAGCCCTGGCCCAAAGAACCCGAAGCTACCCGTACGCCGGGCAAGTGCTCGTGGGTAGCGGGGTGGCCCTGCAAACGCGAGTTCAGCTTGCGGAAGGTCGCCAGCTCACCCACGGGGAAATAGCCCGAGCGGGCCAGCACTGAGTAAAATACCGGCGAAATGTGGCCGTTGGAAAGGAAAAACAGGTCTTGCCCGATGCCGTTCATGTCGAAGGGCTCGGGGGTGTGCTTCATTACCTTGAAGTACAGTGCCACCAGCAGATCCGTGCAGCCGAGCGAACCGCCGGGGTGACCCGAGTTAACGGCGTGTACCATGCGCACGATGTCGCGGCGAACCTGGGCAGCAATCTGCTTCAAATCATCCACCGAGCGGGTGGGGGTAGGCGTGTGCGTTTCGGAGGAAGCGGCAAATGAGGAATCCTGAGCCATGTGCTGAGTTAGGGTTTGATGGGAAACAAAGGTAGAAAGTTGGGCGGGAGGTGAAGGGAGTGAAGGGGGATAAGTGCTAGGTAAAGCATGAGCGGACTAGCCGCAGATGTAGGCGGTAAAGTCGCCGCGTCTGCTACTGCCCTGTCACGTGTCACCACTTACCTCCTCACCTCAACCTCACAAAAAAGCCCCGCCGAAACAGGCGAGGCTTCCGGTACTTTACAGCAGCTGAGCCGCGTGGTTCTTGGTATCGACTTTGGTAATGACCTTCTCAACGCGGCCCTGCTCGTCAATCAGGAAGGTGTAACGCATGGTGCCCATGTACTTGCGGCCGTACATCGATTTTTCCTGCCACACGCCGTAGGCCTCCACTATCTTCTTGTCCTCGTCCACCAGCAGGGGGAAGGGCAGTTCGTACTTAGTAGCGAACTTCTGGTGCGACTTCTCCGAGTCGATGCTCACGCCCAGCACCTGAATGCCGGCCCCGAGCAGGCTCTGGTAGTTGTCGCGGAGGTTGCAGGCCTGGGCGGTGCAGCCCGAGGTGTCGTCTTTGGGGTAGAAGTAGAGGGCCACTTTGCGGCCCGCATAGTCCTGGAGGCGGTGGAGGGTGCCGGTTTGGTCCTGGGCTTCAAAGGCCGGAGCCTGTTCGCCCACTTGAGGTAGTGCCATGGCACGAAGATAAGAGTGAATGAGTAAGGGAGTGAATGAGTGAGTCGGTCTTTCGGCTGTCATGGCGAGGAGGCACGACGAAGCCATCCTTCCTGACCAACGTCCTACCTCCTGAAATGTGACAAACCCTTGGCGTATGGTAGCGCCAAGGGTTTGTCTATTTACTAGGCTTATTACAATTAAGCGGACGGATGGCTTCGTCCGGCTGCCTCGCCATGACAGCCGAAAGACCGACTCACTCATTCACTCCCTTACTCACTTACCGGCTGGGGCGTGAACTGGAGGTTCTCGACGGGGAAGCCCAGCCCGCGGGCGTACGCCACCAGTTGGTCGCGGAGGTTGCGCTCCAGGTGCGGGGTGCGGCTCAGAATCCAGAGGTTCTTACGGGTTGGCTCGCCTACCAGGGCGTAGCGGTAGTCGGAAAGGTCGAGGTCCAGAATCCAGTAGTCGCCCTCGAAAGGCCAGAAAAACTGCACCTTTAGCTTGCTGTTCGTGCTGTCGACTGCCCGGGCCGTAGCGGTGGCCTTTTCCACGGGGCCGTTGATGCCTTCTTTGTGGCAGGTGTTCACTACCCGCACCTTACCATCCGGCAGCAGCTTGTACTCGGCCGTTACGTGCTGGCACCCCTTCTCGAAACGGGTAGGAAGGCGAGCCACCTCGTACCACAGACCCATGTACTTGTGCAGATTTACGTGGTCCACGGTGGCTAGGGGCGGATACAGCTTCCGACGCGCGTAGGCATACGCCGCCACACCGGTGGCCACTGTGGCGCCAAGCACGGTAAACAAGACGGGGCGGCGACGTTTGAGCAGGTTGTTGGGCATAGAAGCAAGGTAGGAAAAGCCTTTGTACGCACCAGCTGGCCGGCCGGACGTATTACCCGGGAAGGAGCACGCCGAAGAACCGAAGCCGGAGTAGTTGTTAGGTGCCGACTGGCGGCCTGCTGCCCGCTGCTTCCTACGCCCAACTAAGCCCCGAGGTCAACCGTAACAGCCGCTTTACACAGGTAGCCGTATAGCTTCAGGTTACCCTTTCCTTCCGATTATGTTGCATCTGGAACAACTCTCGCTCAATATCCCGGAAACCACGAAGCCGCGCGTTGTGATTATCGGGGGCGGCTTTGGGGCCGTGAACCTGACCAAATACCTGCCCGACGACCAGTTTCAGGTGGTTATGCTCAGCAAACAGCACTACTACGGCTTCTGGCCGCTGCTCTACCAGGTGGCTACCGCCGGCCTGGAGCCCGAGTCTATTGCCGAGCCCATCCGCAAGCTGTTCGAC
This sequence comes from Hymenobacter sp. HSC-4F20, assembly GCF_019599275.1. GTDB lineage: Bacteria > Bacteroidota > Bacteroidia > Cytophagales > Hymenobacteraceae > Hymenobacter. Next base: position 414,847 of record NZ_JAHZTD010000001.1, read on the forward strand.
GACCGAAATGATTTCCACTTTCGCTTCGTGCGGGTTACCAGCATCAACCCGGCCACCAAAACGGTTACGACCCTTATCGGCGACGTTAGCTACGACTACCTCGTCATTGCTACCGGCACCAAGTCGAACTACTTCGGCAACGAGCAAATCAAGCACAACTCCTTCGGCCTGAAAAACCTCACGGATGCCGTGAACCTGCGCAGCCAACTGCTGCAGAGCTTCGAGCAGGCCAACATTTCCAAGGACCCCGAGCTGCGCCAAAGCCTGCTTAACATTGTAATTGCCGGCGCGGGCCCCACGGGCGTGGAACTGGCCGGCTCCCTGGCCGAAATGCGCCAGCACGTGCTGCCCCGCGACTACCCCGGCCTCGACTTCCGCCTGATGAACATCTACCTCGTTGATGGCCTGGATAGGGTGCTGCCGCCGATGTCGCCGGAGTCAAGTAAAAACACGCACCAGTACCTGGAAAAGCTCGGCGTCAACATCAAGCTCAACAAGCTGGTGTCGTCGTATGATGGCGAAACGGTGACCTTCAAGGATGGGGAGCAAATCAAAACCCAGACCCTGGTGTGGGCCGCCGGGGTAGCCGGGGCCACGGTGGAGGGCCTGCCCGCCGAAACCATTGAGCGGGGCCGCTACCTCGTTAACCAGTTCAACCAAGTGCTGGGCTTCGAGGACATCTTCGCCATCGGCGACATTGCCCTGATGAAAAACGAGAAGTGGCCGAAAGGACACCCACAGGTAGCTCAGCCCGCATTGCAGCAAGGGCGCCTGCTAGGCAAAAACCTGGTGCGCCGGATGCGCGGGCAAACCTGGGAACCGTTCGACTACTTCGACAAAGGCTCCCTGGCCATTGTGGGCCGCGCCCGCGCCGTCGCCGATTTGCCCGGCAACAAGAGCCTGAAAGGCTTTATTGCCTGGATAGCGTGGCTGTTTGTGCACATCTACTACCTCATTGGCTTCCGCAGCAAGCTGATTGTGATGACCAACTGGCTCTACCGCCTCTTTACCTACCAGCGCGGTACCCGCATCATCATTCAGCCCTACGTGCAGCCCGGCGACAAAGTGGGCGAAGAATTCGCCAGGCAGCAGACGGTGGATTAAGTATCGTGCTGAACGCAAAGAAGAGGCTGGGCTCCCTGCGCCATTCAGCATGACAGGCAAAAGTAAAGGCGGCTTTCCTACTGAGGAAAGCCGCTTTTTTTGTCTCCTGAAGAATCAGCTTACAGTGTCAGATGAATCACCTTCTCATTGCCGGCCTGGTCGGTGAGGCGCAGGGTAGCGGGGCCACGCAGGGGCGGGCCCAGCTTGTCGTCGCGTTCGGAGAAGAGGGTAGCGTTTTTGTGCTCGAAGCGCAACAGGTGGAACTGGCCGTTCACCTCTAACTGGTAGCTGGCAATGCCCGAGAGGTCGTCACCAATTTTGAATACTACCCCGCCCGGGCCGCGGCTAATCAGGCGGGCCGAGGGCGGAATCGTGTCCGTCAGAATGCGAAATTGCCCGAAGGTTTTGATGGGCGCCGTAATGCTGTTGCCTTGCCACTTGCCGCCCACGTAGGCGCGCCCGCCCTTGGGCGTAACGCTGTAAATGGCCGAGCGGCGCTGGTCGAGCACAGGCGTTTCGGGTTTTAGGGTCAGGGCCAGCGTGCTATAGAGCGGCGTGCGCAACTGCTGCACCGTCCAGAGGCCCTGCTTGTAGCTGGTTTGCACGAAGAGCGTGTCAAACAACGTGCGGGCACCAAAGCCTAGGTTCAGATTGGCCGTCGAAAAACCAAACTCCTGACCCGCCGGAATCAGGGCCTGCCGGTCGAAGCGCTTCGTGACGCGCCCAAACTGCAGCGAATCGGGCCGGCCGGCGCGCAGGTCGTAGAGGTACACGTTCTGGCTTTGCTCGGTGTAGCTGGGCCTGAGCGTGAGGCGGCGGTTGCCTTTGAACAGCGTGAGGTTGCCGCCCACCGAAGCCGTATCGGGGTCGGCGGCTACGGCCACCAGCAGGTTGCGGCTGATGTCGTAGCGCAGGGCCTGCGTTTTTACGGCTGCCGAGCGGGTTTTGCGGTAGGCGGGTTCGGTGCCGCGCAACACGAACCGTAGCGGCGTCATGTTGCCGTAGGAGTCGCTCATCCGGACTTCCACGCTGTATACCTGGCCGGGCACTACGCGCAGCTTTCCTTTCTCGGGGCCGGTTTTGTAGATGCTCAGCTCGTTGCCATCGTCCACAAACAGTTTTTCCAGCTGCCGGCCCTGGGTAGCGCGCCATTCGTAGTCCATGTGCTGATTCACCTGGCGGGAGCCCTCCGGAAACGGAATATCGTCGATGACGTGGGCGTAGTGCGGCTGGCCGTTCACCAGCACCTCCACCTTCTGAAAGCCGTTCTTATTCCAGGCCTGGTCGAACCTATCGAAGCCCTGCACCAGCAGCCCTACCGTGCCGTTGGCCGCAATGGTATCGGCCCATACGTAGCCGCCGCCGTCGGGCAGGGGCGGCGCTTTGGGCACGAATACCGACTTGCCGAAACGGCCCTGCACGCGGGCATCAATGCTGAGGGGCTCCACTGCAAAGGCTTGCAAAGAGGGGGCTACGTGGTCCTGAATTTCCTGGAAGCCGCCCCACTGCAGGGGGTTGAGCTGACCGCCTTCGGCCGTGCGCACCTCCCAGTGCAGGTGCGGCCCCGCTGACCCGCCCGTATTCCCCGAGAGGGCCACCACCTCCCCGCGCTTCACCGGAAACTGGTCGGGCTTGAAGAACAGCTCCAGCTCGTAGGTTTTCTTTTCGTACTGCTGGCGGCGCATTTCTTCCGCCACCGGCCCCCGGAAGTGGTTGAGGTGGCCGTACACCGTCGTCAGGCCGTTGGGGTGGGTGATATACAGCACGTTGCCGTAGCCGAAGCTGCTCTGCTTCATGCGCGAGATGTAGCCGTCGGCGGCGGCATACACCGGCAAATCCACCCGGCCATCGGTCTTGATGTCGAGGCCGCCGTGAAAGTGGTTGGGGCGCAGCTCGCCCATGCTGGCCGCCAGAAAGTTCTGCTGGCCGGGCTTAATAGGAAACAGAAAATAGCCTTGCGGCACTTCGGGGCGCTTACCAGGGGGAGTAGCTGTTGCAGTAGGGGCCGCTTTCGGCTCGGTGGTCGAGTCGGGTTCCTGACCGCCGCACGAAGCAGGCTGCAGCCCCAGCAACAGTAAAAACGGCATGGCTACGCTACACAAGCGCCGCGGCCGGGTAGTCAACAAATCAGGCATTCAGGAAAGGAAATCAGCAGCGGAAAAAGGTGGCGCCGGCGCCAACAGGCCTGGGCAAGCCATTATCGTGCCTTCCCGGACGGGCAGCCGCCGGGCAGGGTTACATGGTAGAAAGAAAGTACAAGGCCGAAGGGCTGCGCTGAAGCCGCACGAAAAGCCAACGTGTTCCACGCGAGCTTCATGAAGCTTTCCTACCCCCGGCTGGCTTCCAAGCGTGTGCAACAAAGCAGCTGAGCAATTTCAACCGCCCGTAGCAACGCATAAGCGGGCCGAACGCGGCTTATTTCACGGCCAAGTCCAGCAGCTTTTCGCCGGCCAGGTAGCCGGTCAGCTGGTCCCCGATTTTCACCGGACCTACGCCGCTGGGAGTACCCGTGAAAATCAGGTCGCCCATTTTCAGGGTGATGAACTGGGAGATGTAGCTGATGATTTTATTGAAGTCGTGGAGCATGAGGCTGGAGTTGCCCTGCTGGCGCACCTCGCCGTTTACTTCCAGGCGGAAATCGATGTTTTTGAGGTCGGGGAAATCCGCAACGGGCTTGAACTCCTGCGAAATCGGGGCCGAGCCGTCGAAGCCTTTGGCCAGCTCCCAGGGTAGGCCTTTGCCCTTGAGTTTGCTCTGCAGGTCGCGGGCCGTAAAGTCGATGCCCAGGCCGATGGCGTCGAAATAGGTAGGGGCAAACTTCTCGTCGATGTTCTTGCCGTTTTTGCAGATGCGCAGCACCAGCTCAATTTCGTGGTGAATATCCTGGGAGAAATCGGGCATGAAAAACGGCTGGTTGCGCTGGAGCAGGGCCGTGTCGGGCTTGGCGAAGATGACGGGCGCGTCGGGCGTTTCGTTCTGAAGTTCAGCAATATGTTCAGCGTAGTTGCGGCCGATGCAGAGGATTTTCATAAGGCAGAAGGGTAGAAGGCAACAGAAAGGTAGGAGCTTGAGCGTGGCGACGTTAACCGGCAGCTGGCTTTTTAATAAGTGAAAAATAGCTGCCTTGCTTCGTGGGCACCACCGAAGTCCCCAAAAGTAGCCTTAATTCGCGGCGCCAAAAAGGTAAAATTCTTGCCAGCAAGGCAACGGGCAGCCCCCTGCCAAACATTTTGCCCGGCGCTTCACGTATAGCCTTTCACTACTGCTGGGCGCTAGTTGCCCGGCCGTCAGTTCGACCTACCTACTCCCTTCTCTTTCCCTCGTCTATGAAACTCCACCGATTTGCCCTGGCCGGGTGCCTGTTTTTCGCAGCGGCCTGCTCCACTGTTCCCATCACCGGACGCCGGCAGCTGAGCCTGGTTTCGGATACCGAAATGAATACCATGTCGGCCCAGGAATACCAGAAAGTGCTGGCCTCCAGCCAGGTTATCACTAGCGGGGCGCAGGCTGAAATGGTAAAACGGGTAGGGCAGCGTATTCAGCAGGCGGTAGAGCAGTACTTCCGTCAGCAAAATGCCCAAGCCCAGCTGGAAGGCTACGCTTGGGAGTTTAACCTTCTGAACGACAAGCAGGAAAATGCCTGGTGCATGCCGGGCGGTAAAGTAGCCGTGTACAGCGGCATTCTTCCTATTACCCAGGATGAAAACGGCCTGGCCGTGGTAATGGGCCACGAAATTGCCCACGCCGTAGCCCGCCACAGCTCGGAGCGCATGAGCCAGCAGATGGCCGCTCAGGGCCTGGGCAGTGTGCTTTCCGCGTCGGCAGGGCAGAACCCTACGGCCACCCAAAACGTGTTCCTGCAGGCGGTAGGGGTAGGCTCCCAGCTGGGGCTGCTGAAGTACGGCCGCAGCCAGGAATCGGAAGCTGACCACCTGGGGCTTATCTTTATGGCTATGGCTGGCTACAATCCGGACGGAGCCGTAGCGTTCTGGCAACGCATGGATGCCCGCGAAAATGCTGCCTCACCGCCCGAGTTCCTGTCTACTCACCCCTCCAATGGTACGCGCATAGCGGCCATTCAGAAAGAGCTGCCCGAGGCTCGTACCTATTATAAAGGCCGCTAACAGCGGCTGGCTTGCTGTACTCGAATGAATTCTTTCCTGCGTTATCTATTTTCTCCGCTGGCAGGTGCCGCATTGCTGGTAGGTGGGCTGAGTGCCTGCGAAACCACCAAGCGCGGCTTTCCCGAGGTCAGCTCGCCCACTACCGACCAGGATGTGCTTAACCGGCGCAAAATGGAGGCTACCAGCAAGCAGGTGGCCGAAGTGGCGGAAGGTAAAATCCGCTATATCGTGCCGCGGGAACAGCTGTCGGGGGCCTTTACCCGGGAGTTCAACGATGGTACGGCCATCGATAAAACGGTAATCCGGAAGGTGCAGGAGACCTCCAAGGACAAAGCCGTGTACTACCTGGTGGGCATGGGCCTGCGCAACGGCATGTTCCGGGCCATGGCTCTGCCCTTGCAAACTTCATCGGATAACAGCCTGTACCTTAGCTCCAACGCGGCCCGGTACATCATTACGGGAGTAGGCTGCACGTTCTGCTTTTTCAACTTCGAGAAAAACGAAATTGTGGGCACTACCTGCGAGGAAAACACCGGCGGCAGCCGTTGCGACCTGCGCGTGGAGGAGCAAAACGGATTCTTTCAGCGCCGGTAAGTATGCTTAGCCGCAAATGGATTCTGCGCCTCTCGCTCACGGCTTTGGCCTTGCTGGTTACCACAGACCGGCGGCGGCCCACGCCGCCTACCCCGCCCCCGCCCAAAAAGCCGGATGATGGGCCAGAGGAGCCCCGCCACTCATAAAAAAGGCCCGCCAATTGGCGGGCCTTTTTTATGAGTGGCGGGGCGCCTATATCAGCCCTTCCTGCACAGTCTCGACGAAGCGGGCAATGCGGTTCACCAGCAGATCGGGGTTTACTTTTTCCAGCGCGTGCGGAGTGTTCATGATGATTTCGAAGGTAGCGCGGGGCATGTGGTCGGCGAAGTAGCGGGAGGCATCCACGCCGGCGGTTTTGTCCAGCTCACCTACCAGCACCTGTACGGGTACTTCCAGCTCGGCTAGCTTGGCGGGAGTAAGCAAAGGGGCTTCCCCCAGGCTACGCATCATGGCACTGGTAGCCGCCAGTAGCTCCGGCAGGGGGGTAGGGGCGTGCGCCTGAGTAAGCTGCGCCACGAAGTGCGGCACCTTCTCTTGCATCTTCGCCAAATCTAGCTGCCGGATTTCCAGCATGGCCGTAGCCGGCGACCAGTCGAGCTTAGTGCCCAGGGTAGTAATACTGCAAAACAGCTCCGGGGCCGCCACCGCTGCCGCCAGAGCTGCGTAGCCGCCCATGCTATAGCCAACTACGTGCACCGGTGGCAGGCCGCGCTCCTGAATGAAGTGCTGTACCTCGCGGGCAAAACTTTTCATGGAAAACTCGGTGCTCACCAGCGGCCGGCCCCCGTGTCCGCTAAACGAAAACGAGTGTACCTGATAAAAAGGCGGCAGCTCGCGCACCAGAAACTTCAGCTGAGCCTCCGATGCCAGAGCCCCGTGCAGAAGTAGGAGGGTATGTTGCATGTCTTATTCTGGCAGAAGCAGCCGGGGCAGCCAAGGATATTCAGCCAAGCCCCCTTCGCTCCAGATTACTTGGTCACCTCGGTTGCTAGCTGGGCCAAATCCAGCCCGTCAAATGTTCCCGACGACATCATCAGCAGGTTGGCGTTTTGCCAGTTTTGGGCATGCAGAAAGGCCGCTAGTTCCTTGCTGTTGGTAAACACCTGCAAATCGGAGCGCTGGAAGGCCTGCTGTACGGCTTCAGCGGGCAGCGGGGGTAGGCGCTTGTGCTCCAGCACATGCGGATTGAAGTACACCACGGCCACGTCCGGCGTGTCGAAGGTGTGGGCGTACTGGGGCAGAAAGGCCGGGTTCAGGGAGCTGAAGGTGTGCAGCTCCAGGCAGGCTACGAGCTTGCGCTGCGGGTACTGTTTTTTGAAGGCCGTAGCGGTGGCTTTCAGCTTGCTGGGAGCGTGGGCGAAATCCTTGTACACCACCGAGTTCTGGCCCTCGCGCACGAGTTCCAGGCGGCGGGCGGCGCCTTTAAACGAGCCCAGGGCCTCATAGAAATCCTTGCCCTTGATGCCCAGCTGCTTGCACACTTCCTTGGCCGCCGAAATATTGCGCAGGTTGTGTTCGCCAAACACTTTCACCGGCACTTCATCATCTTTCTTGGTGATAAGAAAGGTTTTACCATCCCGGATAACATGCTCGTGCGGACGGTAGCCGATGTAGGTAACATCGGGGTTGCTGGGCACGGTTACCAGCTGCACCTGCTCGTCGTCCTGGTCGTAGATAAGCACCCCGGCTTTGGGCGTCATTTCCGCGAAAACCTTGAACTGCTCGCGGTAGATTTCTTCGGTAGGAAACACATTGATGTGGTCCCAGCTGATGCCGGAAATAACCCCAATGTGGTGCTGGTAGAGGTGAAACTTGGGCCGCCGGTCGATGGGGGAGGACAGGTACTCGTCGCCCTCAATGATAATGATGGGGGCATCCTCCGTCAGCTGCACCATCAAATCAAAGCCTTCCAGCTGAGCGCCCACGGCGTAGTCGAACTGGCGGCCGTGGTAGCGTAGTACGTGCAGAATAAGGGAGGTAATGCTGGTTTTGCCGTGCGAGCCGCCAATGACTACCCGTTGCTTATTCTTTGAAGCCTCGTAGATAAACTCAGGAAACGAGTACACCCGCAGGCCCAACTCCTGTGCCCTGAGCAGCTCAGGATTATCGGGGCGGGCGTGCATGCCCACAATCACGGCGTCCAGCGCCGGGGTAATCTTTTCCGGAAACCACCCTTCCTCGGCCGGAAGAAGCCCGGCGGCCGCCAGCCGGCTTTTAGCTGGTTCAAAAATCTCGTCGTCGGAGCCGGTAACCTGGGCGCCACGGCGGTGCAGGGCCAGGGCCAGGTTATGCATGATACTGCCCCCGGTAGCAATCAGGTGCAGGCGTTGAAGCGAAGAAGGGGTAGCGGCCATGTAAGATGTGAGGTAAGCAGGCGGCAAAGGTAAGGTTTCGGGTGAAGAGGTGAAGGGTGAGACGCCGATGAAGTGACCAGCAAGAGGCGGTAAGATGGACATTGGGCGCAGGGGCAGCGCCCGCAGAATGGTCTTTCGCTTCTTTCGGCGCGCACCTCTTCCCGTTCACCTGGCACTTGCTACCTTCCGTTAAAAAGAAACCTTTCCTGCCACTTCCAGATTGTAACACTCAGCCATTAGCTTTGTACCCCTTTGCAAAAAACGGGGCGGAAAGGGCCAGGAAATTTCGCTGGTCTCAACCACAAACCGCCCAACCTGCTTACCTTGTAGTGCTTACCTAGTGATGAACGACCGGATGGATGACCGCCTGAAACTATCGGCCTCGCGCGCCAAAGCTGCCTGGAACAGCCGCCCTGCGGTAGTTCCTGTGGGTGGCCCAGCGGGCAAGCTGCCCCCCCAGGCTCTGGAGCTGGAGGCTGCCGTACTAGGCGCGCTCATGCTGGAGAAGGACGCCCTTACCACCGTAATTGATATTTTGAAGCCGCAGAGCTTCTATAAAGATGGCCACCAGCGCATTTTCAAGGCTATCCTGAATCTGTTCGATAAATCGGAGCCCATTGATATTCTGACGGTTACGCACGAGTTGCGCGAAATGGGCGAGCTGGAAGCAGCCGGCGGCGCGCACTACGTAGCCAACCTGACCTTCAAGGTGAACTCGGCGGCCAACATCGAGTACCACGCCCGTATTATCACCGAAAACGCCATCAAGCGGGAGCTGATCAACATTGCCAGCAACATTCAACGCGACGCCTTCGAGGACACTACCGACGTGTTTAACCTGCTGGACAGCACGGAGCAGTCCTTGTTTGAAGTGTCGGAGTCGAACATTCGCAAGAACTTCGACGACATGCGGAGCCTAATGGGCAAGGCCATCAAGGAACTGGAAGAAAAGAAAGACCAGAAAGACGGACTGACCGGCGTGCCCAGCGGCTTCTCGGCCCTCGACCGTGTAACTTCAGGCTGGCAACCATCTGACTTGGTGATTATTGCCGCCCGCCCCGGCATGGGTAAGTGTCTTGGAAAAGGAACCAAGGTGCTGATGTATGACGGCACGCTGCGTAATGTAGAGGACGTACAGGCCGGGGAGCTGCTGATGGGCGACGACTCGACCCCGCGCCGGGTGTTGAGCATTGCCCGCGGCCGGGAGCAGATGTACTGGGTGCGTCAGAACAAGGCGGAAGATTACCGCGTCAACGAAAGCCACATCCTGTCCCTGAAGCGCAGCCGCACCGAGGGCAAGCACCGCCACGGCGACGTGCTCAACATCACGGTAAAAGACTGGCTCAGCAAGTCGGCCAAGTTCCGCTCCAACTACAAGGGCTACAAAGTGCCTGTGGAGTTTGCTGCGCAACCAGTGCAGGTTGATCCGTACTTCCTTGGGGTGTGGCTCGGCGACGGCTCATCGGACAACTGCCGAATTACGGGACAAGACCCGGAAGTTATTGATTACCTGTACGAATACGCCGCTGAGCTGGACATGCAGGTGACGGTGGGGGTAGTAGAAAACCGCTGCAACAGCTACGGCATCACCCGTGGTCGGCAGGGGGGTAGCCTCACGCAGTATTCTCTGCAAGATGAACTGCGGCAGCTAGGCGTGCTTGGTGACAAACACATTCCACAGGCCTACCTCATCAATAGCACCGAAAGCCGCCTGCGCCTGCTGGCCGGCCTGATTGACGCCGACGGCCATCTGGACCCGGCGTCCAATGGCTACGAAATCACGCAGAAAAACCACCGCCTGGCCCGGCAGATCAAGTTCCTGGCCGACTCACTGGGCTTCCGCACGTCTTTGAAAAAGAAGCGGGCCGCCATCAGCGCCATTGGGTACGAGAGCGAAGTGTACCGGGTGCGGATTTACGGCGACATAAACCGGGTGCCGGTGCGGGTGGCGCGCAAGCAGGCCCAGCCCTGGGCTAGCACCGTGGACTGGCGCATGACCGGTATTTCGGTGGAAGCCGATGGCGAAGATGACTACTACGGCTTCGAAATTGACGGCAACCGCCTGTTCCTGCTTCAGGACATGACTGTGACGCACAATACAGCCTTCGTAGTATCGGCGATGCGCAATGCGGCGGTGGAGTTCAAGAAGCCGGTGGCTATTTTCTCGCTGGAAATGTCGTCGCTGCAGCTTGTGAATCGTCTGATTTCGGCGGAGGCGGAGCTGGATTCGGAGAAAATCAAAAAGGGCAACCTGGCCGACTATGAGTGGGCCCAGCTGAACCATAAGATTTCGGCCCTGTCGTCGGCCCCGATTTACATCGACGATACGCCGGGTCTCAGCATCCGGGAGCTGCGTACCAAGTGCCGCCGCCTCAAGGCCCACCACGACATCCAGATGATTATCATCGACTACCTGCAGCTGATGACAGGGAACACCGATGGTAAGGGCGGGGGCAACCGCGAACAGGAAATTGCCTCAATTTCGCGGGCCCTGAAAGGTATTGCCAAGGAACTGAACGTGCCGGTGCTGGCTTTGTCGCAGCTTTCCCGTTCGGTGGAAACCCGCGGCGGCGACAAGAAGCCCCAGCTCAGTGACCTTCGTGAATCGGGCTCTATCGAGCAGGACGCCGACATGGTAATCTTCCTGTATCGCCCAGAGTACTATAAGATTACCGAAGATGAAATGGGCAACCCCACCCAGGGAACCGGCGAAGTAATTATTGCCAAGCACCGAAACGGCTCCCTGGAAACCGTGCAGCTTAAGTTCATCGGCCGCTTTACCAAGTTTGCCGACTTGGATGGTGCTGGTGGCTTCAGCGACGCGGGCTTCAACCCCGGCGCCTTCCCCACCAGCACCTTCGACGACGACCAGAGCGGGTTCGCCCCGAACACCATCCGCTTGGGCTCCCGCATCAACAACGACGGGCCGCCTCCCGCGCAGCCCTTCCCGCGCAGCACTTTTGATGATGGGCCCCCGCCGTTTTAATTTGCCAAGCAAGGCACGACGTAAAAAAGCCTCCTGTGCACATGCTCAGGAGGCTTTTTGCTTTGTAGCTAGGTAGTACGTAGCCCGAAGCTATTTCTTTATTACACGCCGCTGGCGAAATCTGTATCGTCGGAGCTACTAGAGGTGCCGCGGTAGCCTTGGCTGCGGCCTGCCTTTGACGACGAGCCGGCTGAGCTGTTGTCGGAATCATAGCCGGAGGAGAAGCCGGAAGAGTAATCAGAAGCCCCCGAGTTATAGCTGCCGACACGGTTCTCGTTCTGGCGGTCAAAGCCACCCACGCCATAAGCGCTGGAAGCGCCAGCATCGCGGTTAGGACCTTTGTCCATGCGGCGGCTCTCATCTACATGGGAGCTGGTCGAGTAGTTGGAAGGATGTACCTGGCTACCGGAACGGTAGTTCTGGTTGGGCCGCTGCGACTCGGTGCTGTCGCTGTAGTAGTTGCCTTTTTTCTTTGACGACTTGCCGCCCGATTTGCCCGAGCGAGTTGCCAAGTAGCCCAGGCCCGCCAGTGCCACGGCGCCGGCTACTTTCTGGGTAGTAGTGAGCTTGTTGATTTGCTCCCAGGAGTTGGGCAGGAACTGCCGAACACCTTGGGGAAGTTGATCTACAATTTTTTGAATGCCAGCCTGTTCCAACCAGTTTTTAACGCCAGAAGGTAGTTGGTTCAAAGGGTTGCTAGAAGAATCGGCACCGGACTTTTGCTGATCACCGGCGTTTTGTTGCGCATTCTGGGGCTGATCAGCTGCGGACGAGCCGGCCGCCTCATTAGTAGGAGTGGCAGATTGATTGGGTTCCATGCAGTTGAGTTGCGTTAAGGGTATACAGATAAGCACAGCCTACGTGGCTGTTAGCTACCCTATGCGCAAAAACCAACCAATGGGTTGCGGATGAGGTAATGTTTTTTCTGGTTTATAGCCTATTTTTCTGGCTACCCCTTGAAGAAAAAACCAGGCAACGGAGGGAAATAGTAAACTCCAGCCGCCCACACCCCAACCGCTTAGGCCAGTAAGGTGGAGTAGTGCTCGCGCTGGCCCGGTACTTTGGCCTAGCCACTGCCTACCCGAACATGCCCACGGCGTCTTTGCTGGGCAAGGCCGTTCTGCCTGTGAGGAACACGTCGACCTGACGGGCCGCCTCCCTACCCTCCGAAATGGCCCACACTACCAATGACTGCCCTCGGCGCATATCACCGGCCACAAACACATTGGGCCGCGACGTAAGGTAGTTGGCCTCGCTGGTAGTGTGCACGTTGCCGCGTTCATCCAGGGCTACCCCCAGTTGCTCCAGCAATCCTTCGTAGCGGGGCGAAGTGAAGCCCAAGGCCAGCAATGCCAGCTGGCAGGGAATCTCACGTTCTGAACCTTCGATTTCGGTGAAGCCCATGCGTCGGCCCAGCACATCGGTTTCCCAGGTTACATCCGTCACGAGCAGGGCGCGCAGGTGGTTGTGCTCATCGCCCAGAAAAGCTTTGGTGTTGATGCCCCAATAGCGGTGGCAGCCTTCTTCGTGAGAAGTACTGGTTCGGAAGAGGGTAGTAGGGTAGTGGGGCCAGGGTGTGTGCGCCGGCCGATCCGGCGAGGGTTGTTGCATGAGGGCAAACTGCGCCACTGAACGGGCCTGCTGCCGGTTGGCCGTGCCTACGCAGTCGGAACCTGTGTCGCCGCTGCCAATCACCACTACCTCCTTCCCGGTGGCCAACAGTTCCTGCGCCTCAATGGGCAGGCTGCTGACGCGCCGGTTGTGCTGGGTGAGGTAGTCCATGGCAAAGTGAATGCCCGTCAGCTCTCGGCCCGGAATGGGCAGGTCGCGCGGGACGAGGGCGCCGCCGGCCAGCACCACGGCATCGAACTGGCTAGTCAGCTCCTGCGCCGAGACGTCCCGGCCTACCTCGGTGTTGCAGCGAAACACTACCCCATCTTCTTCCATGAGCCGCAGACGACGGTCAATTACCCATTTATCAAGTTTGAAATCGGGAATGCCGTAGCGGAGCAGACCGCCGGGCTGGTCGTCGCGCTCAAACACCGTCACGGCGTGGCCCGCCCGCACCAGTTGGGCTGCGGCAGCCAGTCCGGCCGGACCGGAGCCCACTACCGCCACCTTTTTGCCTGTTTTCAGCACTGGCGCTGTGGGCTGCACGTAGCCTTTGGCAAAGGCAATTTCGATGATGTGTTTCTCGATTTCCTCAATGGCCACTGGCGCGCTATGGATGCCCAGCACGCAGGCCGACTCACAGGGAGCCGGACAGATGCGGCCCGTAAACTCCGGGAAGTTGTTGGTGGAGCTCAGAATCTGGTAGGCCTGCGCCCAGTCCTCGCGGTACACAGCGTCATTGAACTCCGGAATGATGTTGCCCAGCGGACAGCCCGAGTGGCAGAACGGAATACCGCACTCCATACACCGCCCCGACTGCCGGTGCAGCTGCTCCTCGGAGTAGTTGCCCACAAACTCCTGGTTGTGCGTCACGCGCTCCTGTGGGTGCGCCTTGGGCGGCATTTCCCGCTGAAATTCCTTGAAACCTATTGCGTTACCCATGAGGCGTTGCGAGTATGTATGTAGCTCTAGTGTTTCGGTTTACTGCACTGTTTCGTAGCGGGCCTTTTGCAGCACCTTCTTGTATTCCGAAGGAAAGACCTTCACGAATTTTCCGGCTTCTTCGGGCCAGTTGCTGAGCAGGAAGGCGGCTAATTGGCTGCCGGTTAGCTCGGCGTGTTGGCGGAGCAGGTCCTGAATCTGGGCTTCATCCTCGGCGTCGAGTGGGTCCAGCTCCACCATTTCGGGGTTACAGTTGGCGGGGAAGGAGCCATCGGCGTCGTACACCCAGGCAATGCCCCCGCTCATGCCAGCGGCAAAGTTGCGGCCGGTGCGACCCAGGATCAGGGCGCGGCCGCCGGTCATGTACTCGCAGCCATGGTCGCCTACCCCTTCCACCACGGCCGTAGCGCCGGAGTTGCGCACCGCAAACCGCTCCCCGGCCTGCCCCCGCACAAACAGCTCGCCGGAGGTAGCCCCGTACAGGGCCACGTTGCCGATGATGATGTTCTGCTCGGGTACGAAGTTGCCGTCGGGGGTAGGGTAGATGATGAGGCGGGCCCCGCTGAGGCCTTTGCCCACGTAGTCGTTGGCCTCGCCTTCCAGCCGAAACGACAAGCCCCGCACGCTAAACGCCCCGAAGCTCTGGCCCGCGGCCCCCCGGAACGTGTACTTAATGGTGTGTGCGGGCAGACCCGCGGCGTGGTAGCGCTTGGTTATTTCATTGGAAAGCAAGGTGCCCACGGTACGGTCGGTGTTCTGCACGGCAAACTCTGCCTGAACCGGCTGCTGGTAGTCCAGGGCCGGCTGGGCGTGTTGGAGCAACTGCCAGTCGAGGATATGGCTGAGGCCGTGGTCTTGTTCTTCGCTGTGGTGCAGGGTGCTGCCCGCCTCGGGCGAGGTGAGGTAAAGCAGGTCGCGCAGATCGAGGTGGCGGGCTTTCCAGTGCTGAATATTCGGGCGCGGCTTCAGGAACTGAGCCCGACCTACCATCTCATTTACCGTCCGGAAACCCAGCGCAGCCATGATTTCGCGCAACTCCTCGGCCATAAACCGGAACAGGTTCACAATGTGCTCGGGCTTACCGCTGAACAGGCGGCGCAACTCTGGGTCTTGGGTGGCTACGCCTACGGGGCAGGTGTTGAGGTGGCACTTGCGCATCATCACGCAGCCGCCCGCTACCAGCGCCGCCGTAGCCACGCCCCACTCTTCGGCCCCCAGCAGGGTAGCAATGGCCAGGTCGCGGCCGGTTTTCAGCTGCCCGTCGGTCTGGAGCACCACGCGGCTGCGGAGCTGGTTGCGCACCAAGGTCTGGTGCGCTTCGGCCAGGCCCAGCTCCCAGGGCAGCCCGGCGTGACGGATGCTGCTCATGGGCGAGGCGCCGGTGCCGCCATCGTAGCCGGCTACCAGAATCACGTCGGCATGGGCTTTGGCAACGCCCGCGGCAATGGTTCCTACCCCCGCCTTGCTCACCAGCTTCACGTTGATGCGGGCCTGGCGGTTGGCGTTTTTCAAGTCGAAGATGAGCTGGGCCAGGTCCTCAATGGAATAGATGTCGTGGTGGGGTGGGGGCGATATGAGGCCCACACCGGGGGTAGCGTGGCGCACCTTCGCAATCCACTCATCTACCTTGTGGCCGGGCAGCTGGCCCCCCTCGCCGGGCTTGGCACCCTGGGCCATCTTGATCTGGAGTTCGTCGGCGTTGGTGAGGTAGTGGGCCGTGACGCCGAAGCGGGCCGAGGCCACTTGCTTGATGGCCGAGCGCATGGAGTCGCCGTTTTCCATGACTTCGTAGCGCAGCGGGTCCTCGCCGCCCTCACCGGTGTTGCTCTTGCCCCCGATGCGATTCATGGCAATGGCCAGGGTGCTGTGCGCCTCGTGCGAAATCGAGCCAAACGACATAGCTCCGGTAGCAAACCGCCGCATAATGCTTTCGGCGGACTCTACTTCTGCAAGGGGCACGGCCGGGCGGTGGTGGGCAAAATCGAGCAGGCCGCGCAAACTAAAGGTGCCTTTGCCGGGCGCATTGACGAGCTGAGCGTAGCGCTGGTAGGTTTCGTAGTTGCCCGTGCGGGTAGCGTGCTGGAGCAGGTGCACGGTTTCGGGGTTGAACTGGTGGGCTTCGCCCCGGCGGCGCCACTGGTACACACCGCCTTCGGGCAGCAGGGACTGTTCTTCCAGGGTGCTGCTCCGGAAGCCCTGGTAGTGTTTGAATAAGGTTTCGCGGGCAATTTCATCGAGGCCCAGCCCGCCAATGCGCGTCACGGCCCCGGTAAAGTAGGCGTCCACTACCTCCCGATTAATACCTAGAATTTCAAACACCTGCGCGCCATGGTATGACTGCAAGGTGCTGATGCCCATTTTGGAGAAAATCTTCAGCAGCCCGTCGCACACCGCCTTGCTGTAGTTGGCTTGCAGCTTCCCTACCTCCTGCGCGGGCCCCAACCGTCCGGTGGCATGCAGGGTCTGGATGGTGCTGAGGGCCAGGTAAGGATTGATGGCCGTGGCCCCGAAGGCCAGCAAACAGGCGAAATGGTGCACTTCCCAGGCGTCGCCGGCTTCTACTACCAGCCCCACCGAGCCCCGATAGCCCTTCCGGATCAGGTGGTGATGCACGGCCGACACGGCCAGCAGCGAGGGAATGGCCGCGTGCTCCGAATCGAGGTAGCGGTCCGAGAGAATCAGCACCTCAAACCCGTCGTCCACAGCATCTTCGGCGTAGCGGCACAGGCGTTCCAGGCCAGCCTTTAGCGCGCCCGGCTTGCCATCGGCCCGGAAGTAGGTGTTGATGGTTTTGGCGTTGAACAGGCCCGTATCAATGCTGCGCAGCTTTTCCAGCTCGTGGTTGGTCAGGATAGGGTGGTGCAGGGCCACGCAGTGGCAGTGCATTTTGTCCTCATCGAGAATGTTACCGTTGTTGCCGATGAAGGTGGCCAGGCTCATCACCAGTCGCTCCCGGATGGGGTCGATGGGCGGGTTGGTAACCTGAGCAAAGAACTGCTTGAAGTAGCTGCTCAGGTGCTGAGGCTGATCGGAAAGCACCGCCAGCGGTGTATCTACGCCCATGGACCCAATCGGCTCCTTGCCGTCCAAGGCCATAGGCGTCAGAATGGAGTCGATATCCTCGCGGGTGTAGCCGAACACCTGGTGGTACTTAAACACGGAGTCGGCCGAGAGGTCGGTGAACACCAGGCGCGGCTCAGGCAGCTCCTCCAGCCGAATCTGGTAGTCGCGGAGCCACTGGCCGTAGGGCTGGCGGGTAGCGGCCTGGGTTTTCAGCTCCTCATCGGTAATGATCTGGCCGGCCACGGTGTCAATGAGCAGCATTTTGCCGGGCTGCAGGCGGCCCTTGCGCACCACGGCCGCTTCGGGCAGGCCCGCGCCCAGCACGCCCGCTTCGGAGGCCACGAGCACCCGCCCGTCGTTCGTAACGGCGTAACGCAGGGGGCGCAGGCCGTTGCGGTCCAGCATGGCGCCTATCATGCGGCCATCGGTGAAGAGCAGAGCCGCCGGGCCGTCCCAGGGGGCCATAAAGGTGGCATGGAACTCGTAGAAGGCCTTTTTCAGTGGGTCCATCTGCTCGTTGCCGTCCCAGGCCTCGGGCACCAGCATCATCATGACGTGGGACAGGGAGCGGCCGCAGTGCAGGAGCAACTCTACAATGTTATCGAGACAGGCCGAGTCCGATTGATTGGGAATAATAACTGGTAGTAGAATCTCCATTTCCTCCGCCGAGAAGAAAGGCGAGAGGTAGGAGGGAAGGCCGGCGTAAAACCAGTTCAGGTTGCCGCGCAGCGTGTTGATTTCGCCATTGTGGGCCAGCAGCCGAAACGGCTGGGCCAGCCGCCAGCTCGGGAAGGTATTGGTGGAAAAGCGCGAGTGCACCATGCCGATGCCCGAGGTTACCCGCTCATCCGACAGCTCCGGGAAGTAGCCGCGCACCTGGTAGGTAGTCAGCTGCCCCTTGTACACGATAACGCGGCAGGAGAGGGAGGTAAAGTACACCGCCTCGGCGGGCAGCTGGGCCGCCACCTCGCGGCTAATCAACCGGCGCAGCACGTAGAGCTTACGCTCGAAATCCTCGGAAGTACTTACCCCACTCGGCCTACCCACAAATACCTGCTCAATGGCCGGCTCCCCCGACAAGGCCGTGGGGCCAATGCCCGCCGGGTTCACCGGTACGGGCCGGTAGCCCAGCACCGGTATTCCCAGCCGGGCCGCGGCGGCGTTGATAATGCTACGGCAGGCTTCGCGTTGGGTAGTTTCTTTGGGCAGAAAGGCCATGCCTACCCCATACTCGCCGGGCTCAGGCAGCCGAATGCCCAGCGTGGTGCATTCTTCCAGTAGAAACCAGTGCGGCAATTGCAGCAGCAGCCCGGCCCCATCGCCGGAGTCGGAGTCGCAGCCACAGGCGCCGCGGTGCTCCATGTTTTCCAGAATGGTGAGGGCATCGGCGACAATCTGATGCGATTTACGGCCATCGACGTACGCAATAAAGCCGGTGCCGCAGGCGTCGTGTTCAAACTCGGGGCGGTAGAGGCCCTGGGGCGCGTGGTGCTCCATCGGAGAAAGGTGTCGTGGTTCGAGCGTGGAAAGGTGACCCCCGGCAGCAGGTCCGAAATAGCAACCTATTCACTGCCAGCAAACCTCATGACCCGCCCGCGCCTCATTTTCCGGTTTCTAACTTCTGGCAGCCTACCCCCCGAAACCTCCTCAATCCCTCCAAATAGCCTGCTAGCCGGGCGCTGCCGCGCCGCGTCTGCCAGAAAGTTGCTACCCCTGCTACGATTTCAAACCTTCCGTAGCCCCATCTTTACAGCATGAAAAACCTGCTCCGCCCCGACCTGAACTTTCGCCTCAACGGCCGCCTCTGGGTAGAAACCCCCGACGACCGGTTTATGGGCATTGGGCGGCTGGAGCTGCTCACGCTCATTCAGGAACACGGCTCCATCTCGAAGGCAGCGCAGGAAATGGGTATGTCGTACAAGCGGGCCTGGGACCTGGTTTCGTCCCTGAATGCCCAGAGTGCTACCCCCTTGGTGCAGACCCAAACCGGCGGCAAGCGCGGCGGTGGGGCCGAGGTAACCCCCGAAGGCCAGCAGCTAATTCAGGAGTTCCGGGCCCTGCAGGAGCGGTTTCAGGAGTTTTTAAGGGTAGAAGCGACGCGGTTGCTGTAACAGGCAGCAGGTGTCCACACCGGTTTCTACCCGTCTTATCGAATAAGAAATTGGTATAGCGCTTCGGATGGAGGGCCGCTTACCTCGAACACCGGCACGGAGTCCGTAGCAGCAGGCTGCACCCGAAGGCCCGGCGGTAGCGACAGAGTAACAAAGTCGATAAGCTGGCCTTGCTGAATGTAGCGGTGGTAGGCAGGGGTAGGGTCGAAACCGGTAGTTTCCCGAATGATGGCCAGCAGCTCGGCATCGGTGAAGCCTTCCCGGTTGGTGGTGTACGACCGGGCCAGAATGGCGCGCATGCAGTCTGCCAGGCTATGCGGCGTTGTGTTTTTTAATTGATTATCAAGGTAGAGCGCAAACAGGAAGCCACGCCGGTAGGGCAGCTTCTCGTAGTCGCGGCTGGTCCAGAAGCGCTGGTAGTTCAGGGAGTCGTTCGGGACGTTGCGCACCGGCGACAGGTAGAGGGGGCGCACCACTTCCGTATTGAGCTCGGCTACATACTGGGCGGGCGTCAGCAGGTGGGTGCGCAGGCGCAACTGCGTCTGGAAGTACTCGGTAAAGCCTTCGCTAAACCAGTACTGTCGCTCCTCCTTCCGGATCCGAATCTGGTGGCCAATCCAGGTGTGCATCAGTTCATGGAAAAGCAGGTAGTCAACGCGGCTCGCAATAGCTGGCCCTTTGTTATCGGTGGCAAAGGCAGAAAAAGAGTCAGCTAAGGCAGTGCCGGACACGCTCTGGCGGTGCTTACGCTCGGTCCAGGGGTCGTAAGTGGGTAGGAGAGAAACCAGAAACGAGGGCGGACCCGGATCCTGCCAGAAGGCGCGTTGTGCCTGCACCGCCAGCTGCAGGTGGCGAGCCGCACTATCTACCTGAAAATGCCGAAAGGGGCGAGTAGCAAACCATACCTGCGTTTGGCCGACGGGCAAGGCCTGTAGCTGTAGCTTCCCGCCCAGAAACATGCTGCTTTCCAATAAACTGCGCCGCCCGGTTACCTGCACCCGTGAAGCCGTTTGGGGCTGCAGGCTGGAAAGGAAAGGCATGCTTTTGGGCAGCCGCCACTGCACCCGCACTTTCTGCTGGTCTTGCTCCGAGGCCCAATAACGGAGTGGCTTCATGAAGAGGGCAAAGCCATATACATGGAAGTACCCCTGTTCGATGATGGGGCGGAAAGTCCGCTCGTTGCGCAACGTATCGTGTTGGTCGGGCCGGATGGTGTAGCGCAGGCGCACCCGCTGCCCAGGGCGGTGCCGCACCGTGACTACTACCCAGTCGCCCGTTGTTTCGCGCTGCAGGGGCATGTTGGCTTGCAACTCGGTGAGGCAGTTTTCTAAGTTCGTCTCACCCCAGAAGTTAGTCGGGTAGTGAAAGGTCGTCTGCGTGGTATCGGCTGTTTGGTAAGTTAGCGTCACCCGTAACTTATCGGTAGCCTGACCAGCGGGCTCAACTGTGTAGGCGAGTCGTTGCGACCAGGCGGGGCCGGTAGTTGCTACACCTAAGCTAGCCAGTAAGAAGAGGTATTTCATGTAGCTATCAGCACAGGAGGGAACAAGGTGCCGGGGGAAGGCAAGCTGAAAAGGGAGAGGGCACCGGGAAAGCCCGAGTAGAGAAGGCTCTATTACTCTTAGGGACTTACAAATAAAGTAAGGGGTAGTAAAAAGCGCTGAGCTGGTAAGCACTACCACCTAAGCCTAGGAAAGTAAAAACCATTTCCCGAATCCAGCGTTATGTTTAGCAAAATATAACGCATGCCCGACGCTACTCCCTACCCTCGATTTCTGATCCAACTCCTAACGCTACTCTGCGCCACGCCCCTGACCAGTTTGGCCCAGAGCCAGCCAGCGCTAGCGGATACGACGCGGCTGGGGGAGGTAGTGGTAGCCGCTTCGAAGGTGGAGGAGAGCATCTTACAGTCGCCGGTGACGGTGGAGAAGCTGACGGCGAGGCAGTTGCGGCTCACGCCGGCCCCCTCGTTTTTCGATGCCATTGAGCACGTAAAGGGCGTGCAGGTGATTACGCCCAGCCTGGGATTCAAGGTGATAAACGCCCGGGGCTTCACCAATACCACCAACGTGCGCTTCGTGCAGCTGGTAGATGGTATTGATAACCAAGCACCCCACATCGGCGGGCCCATCGGCAACGTGCTGGGCCCGAGCGACCTGGATATTCAGGCCGTGGAAATTGTGCCGGGCACCGCCGCCGCGCTGTATGGGCTGAACGCCATCAACGGGCTGGCCAACTTCAGTACCCGCAACCCATTCCGCAGCGAGGGGTTAAGCGTGCAGCAGAAGATAGGGGTGAACCATGTAAACGACGCCAACACCGGCGCGCATGTCTTTTCCGAAACCAGTGTGCGCTACGCCAAGGCCTTGAGCCCCAAGCTGGCGTTCAAGGTGAATGGTACCTACCTGCGTGGCTACGACTGGATGGCTACCGACCCCACCGACATCAACCCGAACGGCAACGCCACCACCGGCCTGCTGGGGGCTGACAACCCCGCCCGCGACCCAGTAAGCAGCTACGGCAATGAGTCTTCCAACCGCTCGAACCTGACGCTAGGGGGAAAGACCTACCAGGTGGCCCGCACCGGCTACCAGGAACAGGACGTGGTGGATTACCATCTGCAAACTTTCCGCTACGATGCCGCCCTGCACTACAAGCTTACCCCGAACGCCGAACTGGCTTACACCTACCGGGGTGCCAACTTCGATAACGTGTACCAGCGCAGCAACCGGTTTCAACTCAGTAATTATCATCTGCAGCAGCACGCCCTGCAGCTGACTACCCCCGTGGTGCAGGCCCGCGCCTACTTCACCCAGGAAAATACCGGCCGCAGCTACAATCTGCGCAGTATGGCCGAAAACCTGGACCGCAGCTTCAAGCCCGATAAGCAGTGGAACGACGACTACACCTCCGCTTGGAACAGAGCCACGCAAGACGGCCAAACCGTAGCCCAGGCCCACGCCGCGGCCCGCACTGCCGCTGACACCGGCCGCTTACAGCCCGGCACGCCCGCGTTCAAGCAGCGTCTGCGGGAGCTGGCGGGCATCAATAACTGGGACCAGGGCGCGGCCCTACGTGTGCAGGCTGAACTGCTCCATGCCGAGGGCCAAGTGAACATAGGGGAGGCCCTACGCCGAGGCAGCAAAGCCCTGCCCGCCTGGGCCGACCTGCTGGTGGGCCTTGACCACCGCACCTACCTCATTCAGCCCGACGGCAACTACTTTATCAACCCTGAGGAGGGCGAAGACCCATACAGCACGCTCACTTACGGCAAAACCGGGGGCTTTGTGCAGGCCGGGGCGCGGCTGCTACAAGAGAAAATCCGGCTCACGGCTACCCTGCGTGCCGACAAGAACGACTACTTCGCTACCCGCTTCAATCCGCGCCTGACAGCGGTGTACTCGCCTACCCAGCGCCACAACTTCCGGGTAAGCTACCAGAGCGGCTACCGTTTTCCGAGCTTGTTTGAGGGCTTTTCCAACGTGAACAGCGGACAGGTAAAGCGCATCGGGGGGCTGAGGGTAATGTCGGATGGGGTATTCGAAAACAGCTACCTGCGCAGCTCCATTGATGCCTTTGGCGCGGCCGTGACGCGCGATGTGAACACCAACGGCCTCTCGCGCAGTCAAGCCATTGCCCGCAACCAAGGGCTGCTGGTGAAGAACACCTACACTTACCTGCGGCCCGAGCACATCAAGTCTCTGGAGCTGGGCTACAAGGCGGCCCTGCTGCCCGGTGGCCGCCTGCTAACCGATGTGGATTTCTACTACAACACCTACCGCGACTTTATTGCCCAGGTAGAAGCCTACGTGCCCGTGAATGCCGCCGGCCAGCCCCTGTCTGCCGACGCCGACCTAAGCACAGTGGCTACGGCCCTGAGCGCCCGCGCCGGGCAGGCCCGCTACCGCCTCTGGACCAACTCCCAAAGCCAGGTGTACAACTACGGCGGCTCCCTGGGTCTGCGCTACGACGTTGCTGGCGGCTACTTGGCCGGCGCCAGCGTCACCTATGCCCGCCTCGACCGCACCGAGTCTGCCGATGGATTGGAAGACGGCTTCAATACCCCGCGCTGGTCCTATAACCTGAGCCTGGGTAATGAGGATGTAGTAAAGAACGTCGGTTTCGGCCTCAACTTCCGCTGGCAGGCCCGCTATTACTCCCAAACCTTCCTGGTTAACGGCTACGTGCCCGCCTACAGTACCCTCGATGCTCAGGTCAGCTACCGTCTGCCTACCCCCAACTTACGCCTGAAGCTGGGCGCCAGCAATCTGCTGAACCACTACTACGTGAGCTACCTGGGCGGCCCGAGCGTGGGCGGGCTGTACTACCTGCAGGTAGCCTACGGGCTGTAAGCGGACCCGCCAACCGCAAGTACGGGAGGTGGCAAGTGTAGACTTTTGCAGATGGTGACTCTGTAAATTTCTAGCCTGAAATAGATGCATCAATGATGCATGATGCGCAATTGTTCTACCTTTGCCTTTCATGTATTCTTCATGAATCTAGCTGGGCATAGTGCATAGTAGGCGTAAAGTTGTGGCATGGTGGCTGTTGGGCCTGTTGCTTCGGGTAGTAGCTCCCGAGGCGGCCGTGCTGCGCCTGCACTTCCACCAGCACACCCAGGACACGCCTCTGACCAGTATCAGTGTAAAGTCGGGACAACAGAAGGAGGTGCTTTCGGGCAAGCACCAGCACTGCTACACGGAGCAGCTGTATAACGCCCCCTTCCAGCCGGCGGTGCCAATAAAGTTGCCGGAGCCCGTGCGCCTGTTGGCCTACGCGGTATACCGGCCTCAAGCGCCCGTGTGCCGGGCCTCGCACCTGCTAGAGGGTGCCTGCCTGCGGGGGCCGCCAGTTTCCTGTAGCTAGAATCAGCTGTATTTCAGCCGCCAATACGGCCATTGGCTGGATGCTGTACTCCGTCGGCCTATCAAACTCTGGCTGCCTAATGACTAGGTAGTTGCTCGGAGTATCAGACCTCTGCCAGGCTGCGTGTAGGCGTGTGCTACCCCGCGAGGGCTCCAGCAACCAGGCCAGCAAGGTTTCTGGGGTAGTGCCAACAAGCTGATTTTCCTGTAGAGGCTCCCGCGGATTGCCGGGCCGCTACGGCCGTGCGGTAGTCGGATACCCGGCGGCATTCCTCCTTCTTCTTGACTATAACCGCCCTGGGCCACAACCCGGCCAGGGAACAGGTGCGCCTTTTTTCATGCTACGACTACTTTTGTTTTTACTGCTGCTGGCCCCGAGCCTGGCAGCCGGCCAAACCTTGTCTGGCCGCATCAGCGGCCACCTCATCAGCCCCACCGGCCAGGCCCTCGAAGGCGTTACCGTGGTGGAAAAATCCGGGCGGTTTTCGGCCCTTTCCGACGCCGAAGGGCACTTCTCCCTGGATCAGCTGCCCCTGGCCGAGTACACGCTCATCACCCGCAGTCTGAGCCACCAGCAGGAGCAGCGCACGGTTATTCTGAGCGCCGAAACACCTGCCCTAGTGGTCGATTTTACCCTGCGCGCCAGCACCAATGCCCTCCAGGAAGTGGAAGTGCTGGGCCGCAAGGAAACCACCTACAAGAGCGACTACAGCTTTGTGGGCACCAAAACGGCCACGGCGCTGAAAGACGTGCCCCAGTCGATTTCCACCGTGACCAAGGAGCTGATGGAAGACCGCCAGGCCCTACGCCTGCCTGATGTGGTAAAAAACATAGCCGGCGTTACGCAGTATTCGCATTACGACGACCTGACCATCCGGGGCTTCCGCAACGGCTACGAAAGCGGCTTCCGCCTCCTCAACGGGCTGCGCTCGGGCTTCAGCTACGGCAACTCGTTTACGCAAGCTCCCCTAACGGTGAACCTGGAGCGCGTGGAAGTGCTGAAAGGTCCCGGCGCAGCTCTCTACGGCGACATCAACCCCGGCGGCACGGTGAACATGGTAACCAAAAAGCCGCTGGACGTGGCCCGCAAAGCGGTGAGCTTCTCTAGTGGCAGCTTCAACACCACCCGCGCCACGGCCGACTTCACGGGCCCCCTGAACGAGCGCAAAAACGTGCTCTACCGCTTGAATGCGGGCTTCGAGAAGTCGAACACCTTCCGCGACGTGAACGACACCCGCTCCGTGATGGTGGCCCCCACCGTCACCTTCCTGCCTACCGACAAAACCACCATCAACGCCGAGCTGGTGTATACCCACGTAGATGGGTTTCTGGACCGCGGCCTGCCCATTCGGGGTGGTGATTTGTACGCCCTACCCCGCTCGTTTACCCTAAGCCAGCCGAGCGACTATTTCCGCACCAGCACCTACTACCTCAACGCCTCGCTCAACCACAAATTCACCGATTGGCTGTCGTTCAATGCTTCCTACCTCGACTTCACCTACAACGAGAACCTGAGCGAGCACCGCACCCTGAACACCTACGCCGACGCGCCCGCCAACACGGTCATGAACCTGCGCTATTTCGACCGGCGCGCCGAAGAGTACACCAAAAACCTGGCCGCCTACTTTGCCCTCAACCGCTCCACGGGTTCCATTACGCACAAGGTGGTAGCGGGCCTGGATTACATCCGCTTCACTACCGACAAGCAAAGCACCATGTTTGAGGCACGGCAGAAGCTGGTGAATGGGGTAGCCACGCCGCTGACCTTCGACCTGAAAAATCCGGTGTACGAAATTCAGGACCCCACCAAATACGTCCGCCGGCCGCTGCCCCAGTTCTTCATCGACTACATCAACTCGGTGTATCACACCACCGGCCTTTATGTGCAGGATCAGATAGCCGTGACGCCGCGCCTGGGCCTGCTGCTGGGGGCTCGCTACGAGCTGTTTGCCGATGAGCGGGACTACGGCGACGGCTCAGACAACATCAAGCAGCGCAAGCTGCTGCCGCGCGCCGGCCTCACCTTCGCTCTGCTGGGCAACCTGAACTACTTTGCCTCCTACAGCGCTGGGTTCCGGCCCCTCAAGCCCGAGTATGTTCGGTTTCCGGAGCGCTACGGCCGCAGCTCATCCTTCGACCCTGAAACCAGCTATCAGCTGGAAACCGGTTTGAAGGGCGAGTTCTTCAATAAAGCATTGTTCGGGACCGTGGCCGTGTACCAGATTGTGAAGCGCAACCAACTGGTGAGCACCGGCTCGCTTACACCCGACGGGGCACCGGTGTATCGTCAGAACGGCGAGGCCCGTTCCCGCGGGGCGGAGTTGGAGCTGACTGGTAACATCGTTTCCAACCTAAGCCTAAACGCCAGCTATGCCTTCAATCACTCCGAAGTCCGGAATGCCCAGCTAGACGCCGAAAATGGGCAGCCGCTGGCCAATGCGCCCAAGCATTCGGCGGGCCTCTGGACCAAGTACACGTTCGTAACCCCGGCGTTGCGTGGGTTTGGCGTGGCCCTCGGAGGCAACTACGTAGCTGCTCGCCGCACCGAAAACCGGGTGACCAATACCACGACGGGGGAGGAATACTGGGGGCACTGGCCCTCTTACACGGTGCTCGATGCCGCCCTGTTCTATACCGTGGACAAGTTCAACTTCCACCTGAACGTGAACAACCTGCTCGACCGGTACTACTTCGTGGGCGGGTACGACTACTTCCGCACCAGCCCCGGCGCCCCGCGCAACTTCATGGCTACCGTGGGCTACACCTTCTAAAAAGCTGCTTGTATAAAAGCCCTCTTGGCCGTGTCATGCGGAGCGGAGCCGAAGCATCTCTACCGCTGGCTAACCATAAGCAACCGCTCCGTAGCCCAGGGTTTAAACCCTGGGCTATTGAACCGCAACGAAGCAGTAGAGATGCTTCGACTGCGTTCAGCCTGACAGTTCAGAAGGAGCGAATGTCACGATACACTACCTGTTTGCATATGAACTACATTCTGGAAGCCAAGGAGCTTCGCAAGGAGTACCCTAACAAGCTGGCCCTACAGGGGCTGAACCTGCAAATTGAGCCGGGGGAGGTGTTTTGCCTGTTGGGCCAGAACGGCGCCGGCAAATCCACGACCATCAACCTGTTTCTGGGCTTCATTGCGCCAACGTCGGGGGCGGCTTTTGTGAACGGTATGGAGGTAGCCGCCAATCCGCTCAAAATCAAGGAGCACCTGGCTTACATTCCGGAAAACGTGATGCTCTACCCCCACCTGACGGGCCTGGAAAACCTGGCTTTGTTCAGCAGTCTGGCGGGTTTCAAATACAAAGAGGCAGAGTTGCTCGACTACCTGCACCACGCCGGCCTGCCCGCCGAGGCAGTGCGCCGGCGCGTGGGCACCTACTCCAAAGGCATGCGCCAGAAGGTGGGTATTGCCATTGCCGTAGCCAAGCATGCCAAGGTGCTGCTGCTCGACGAGCCTACCTCCGGCCTCGACCCCAAAGCCTCCAACGAGTTTTCGCAGCTGCTGACCCAGCTGAGCACCGAGGGCACGGCCGTGCTCATGGCCACCCACGACATCTTCCGGGCCAAGGAGGTAGGCACCCGCGTGGGCATCATGCGGGAGGGCGAGCTGGTGGATGTGCGCCCCACGGCGGCCCTGAACGCCCAGGAGCTGGAGCAGCTCTACCTCACCTACATGCACAACTAGTCCGCCCCCGATGATGCATAGTATTGCGCAAAAAGAATTCGTCAGCACCCTGCGCGACAAGCGTTTTCTGGTGCTGAGCGTGCTGGTGCTGGCCTTGCTGCTGGCCGCTACCCTGGTGGGGCGCGCCAGCTACCAGACCCTGCAGCAGGAGCGGCAACTAGCCCAGCAAACCGTCAACGACCAGTTCCGCCACCAGCCCGCGCGGCATCCGCACCGCGTGGCCCACTACGGCTCCTTTGCCTTCCGGCCCCGCTCCGGTCTCAGCCTACTCGACTCGGGCGTGGACTCGTTCACGGGCACCTCGGTGTTCCTGGAGGCGCACCAGCAGAACAGCGTCAACTTCAGCCAAGCCCAGCAGTCGGGCTCCCTGATTCGGTTTGGAGAAATGACGGTGGCCTTTGTGCTGCAAATGCTGGTTCCTTTGCTCATTATTTTTCTGTGCTTCGGGGCCTTCACCCAGGAGCGCGAAACGGGTACGCTGAAGCTGCTGCTGAGCCAGGGCGTATCGTTGCGGCAAGTGGCCTGGGGCAAGATTTTGGGCTACAGCCGCGCCGTGGCGTTGGTGGTAGCGCCGGCCCTGGCCCTGGCTGCCGCGTTGCTGTTTGGGACGGAGGAGTTTACTTCCGGCACTGACTTGGTAGGGCGGCTGGGGCTGTTTGTGCTGAGCTACGCGGTGTACTTTTTCCTGTTCATTGTGGGGGCCGTGGTGGTGTCGGCGGTGCAGGCCAGTTCCCGGGCGGCGCTGGTTACGCTGCTGGGCCTCTGGATTCTCGGTTGCATCATTCTGCCCAAAGCCACCGCCAACCTGGGTGCTACCCTGTACCCGGCCGTGACCAAGGCTCAGATGGACGCCGATGTGCACGAGGAAGCCCAGCACGGCATCAACGGCCACGACCCGCAAGACCAACGCTCGGCCGCCCTGAAGGCGGGGCTGCTCAAAAAGTACGGCGTCGATTCGGAGGAAAAGCTGCCGGTGAGCGTGGGCGGTATCGTGATGAGTGAGAGCGAAGCCTATTCGGCCAAGGTGTACCAGCAGCACTTCGCCGACCTGAACGCCACCTACGAGCGGCAGAACCGCCTTTCTGATTGGGTAGGACTGCTGAACCCCTACCAAGCCATCCGGCCCCTGTCCATGGGCCTGGCTGGTTCCGATTTCGCCCACTACGTGCACTTTCAGCAGGCCGCCGAAACTTACCGCTACGCCCTGGTGCAGCGCCTGAATGCCCTGCAAACCAGCATGGGCTACGGCGACAAGGAGCGCAAGCTCGATGCCCACACCTGGCAGCAGCTACCCCTCTTTGCTTACCAGGCTCCCCCCCTCGGCTGGGCCTTACCCCGCCTGCTGCTGCCCGTGGCGGCCCTGTTGCTTTGGGCTGTGGGCCTGAGCTGGCTGGGGCTGCGGCTGATTTCCAACTCCCGACTTGCCTGACCTGATGAGATTATTCTGGCTTCTGTTTTCCTACGAGTGGCGACACTTCCGGGCCGCTAAAGGGCTGGTGCTGCTGTGCGCCTTGCTGCTGCTCACAGGCCTCTACGGCATCTACTACGGCACCACCGAAATTGAGCGCCAGCGCCAGCACCTTACCACCCTGCCCGAGCTCACGCGCCGCAACGTGGAGGAACTTAAGGTGAAGTTTCCTGGCCCCACCGATGCCGGCGACATTGGCTATTACCACACCACCTATGCCGTGCACCACCCCGACGCCTGGGCCGCCCTCTCCCTGGGCCAGCGTGATATAAACCCCTACTACGTGAAGCTGCGCCTGCTGGGCCTGCAAAACCAGCTCTACGCCACCGACAATACCAACCCCATGAAGGTGCTCAGCGGCAACTTCGACCTGGCGTTTGTGCTGGTGTACCTGTTTCCGTTGCTCATCATTGCCCTGAGCTTCAACCTGCTGTCCAGTGAGCGGGAAGAAGGCATCCTGACCTTGCTGCTGGCCCAGCCCGTGAGCCCCGGCGTGGTAGTAGGCGCCAAGCTGGCTTTCCGTCTGGCCGTGGTGCTAGGGCTGGCCTGGCTGCTCTCCGCCGTGGGCATGCTTTGGGCCCAGGTGCCGCTGGATGGCCGCGTACTTACGTGGTTGGGGCTGAGCACGCTGTACTGCCTATTCTGGTTTGGGGTAGCACTGATCATCACGGCCTTGCAGCGCACCTCGGCCTTTAATGCCGTAACCCTGCTGGGCGTGTGGCTGCTGCTGGTAGTGCTGGTGCCCAGCCTGCTGAACCTGGGCGTGGCGGCGGCGCACCCCGTGCCGCAGGGCATCGAACTGACCATCAAGCAGCGCGAGGAAATCCATGCCGGCTGGGACCGGCCGAAGACCCAGACCATGAACCGGTTCTTTGCCCTGTATCCGCAGTGGCGCGACACGGCCACCATCCGGGAGCGGTTTGTATGGCGCTGGTATTACGCCTTCCAGCACCTCGGCGACCTGGCCGTGGCCAAGCAAGCCGCCGCCTACGCCAACGGCCTCCAGCAGCGCTATGACTTGGTGGAGAAGCTGAACCTACTCTCCCCGGCCATCAACGCCCAAGGCAGCCTCAACGCCCTGGCCGGCACCGATTTGCCAACTCACCTGAAGTTTCAGCGTAGCGCCACCGCCTACCACGATGCGCTCCGGGCCTTTTACTACCCCTTCCTGTTCCGCAAAGTCGAATTCACCCACAAAGACTACGCCCAGGAGCCGACCCACACCTTCACCAGCCAACCCGAGCTGAGCACCGCTCTGCGCGGCCTGGTCAAGTTACTATTGAGCGTGGGGGTAGTGTTTGCGGCCGGACTACTGCTGCTCCGGGCGCGGCCCATCAATCCGCGCTAGGGCTTGGCCGCGGGAGCAGAAGGACACAGCCACAGCAGCTAATGGCCTTCCTCTACGAATTGACGCAGGCGCCGACGGGTGATGGTCTGGTTGTTCCAGTAGAATGAATCGGCCATTTCCCTTCGGCTCAGCGTGGCATCTGACTGTTGGCTGAGCCAACTGACGAAGGCGGCCCGGTCGGGAAAGGGTAGGGCGTAGGGTGGGCGCTCATCGATAGTGTTCAAGCCCTGCAGCTGCCCATCCCAGACCTCGGCGTAGATAAATGTGCCCTCTACGCAGGCCAGCCCGA
Source organism: Hymenobacter sp. HSC-4F20 (assembly GCF_019599275.1). Lineage (GTDB taxonomy): Bacteria > Bacteroidota > Bacteroidia > Cytophagales > Hymenobacteraceae > Hymenobacter. The sequence continues at coordinate 445,397 of NZ_JAHZTD010000001.1, forward strand.
GGCCACAATAGTCGCGGTGGTAGGGCACCAGCGTCCGGCCTGCGGCTAAGGCATCGGCTACCTGCTCGGCTAATGGCAACCCGTAGGAGCGTGGGGGCATGGCGGCTATAGTAAGGCTAGTACTCTAGCACGTCGTCAATCTTATAGCCCTGGTCCGTTTGGAGCACCTTGATGTCGCCCTGGTTATCCATTTTGTAGGTCAGGTCCCGGATGGTGACGTTGAAGAGGTACCCATTGTCCTGGGTGCGCTCTTTGAACGTGCAGCGCGTGACTTTCAGGTTGCCATAATCCTGAGCGGTGAACAGGAAGCCACCCGTGCCCACGTACTTGGGGTTGTACTGGCCCGCCCATTTCTTCTCGAAATCCGCCACGGCCTTATCCTGATCCTCCGCGAATTCCAGGTTGATGGATTCGAGCTTGTAGGCTTTGTAGCGCCGGGTATAAATACCAGCAGTAGTATCAGTATCGGCCTTGGCATCGGCTCCGGGGCTGTCCGTATGGTAGTAGTCTTCCACGCTGCTCATCAACCATTGCCGGGCGCCAGCTACATCATCAGCGGCAGCCTCGGGTGCTGTAGGTTGATCAGGAGTTTGGGTTGCGCCTGTTGCGGGAGTGGAGGCAGCGGCTGGTGTTTCGTTGGGTTGGGTCTGGCAAGCCGCGAGCAGGCCCACCAGGGCACAAAGCGGCAATAAGGATTTGGGCATACAGGTAGCTAACGAATAGAGGCGTGAATATATAAAACCCAGCTACGGCAACCTGACTCGAAAAAGTGCGAAACCACTCCGCCGATGTGCTGTCACCCGTGGATGGGGTAGTAGTTTACACGACGGCTGCGCCGCCCATCAGCAAAGGTGAAAGCCTGTTCAGCATCGGCCACCTGCCTAAAGCCGCTTAGCCCTAGCCAGTAGGAGAATAGCCTTTTTACTTTACAGGCTGGCAATCAAATCAGTCAGAGCCGCTTTTACTGTGGGCAGATGAGTACAGATTCTCGGGTCCATCAAATTACCTCCGAAACCTGCTCTATCTTCGGACACTTTACTGGTCAACCTTTGCAGGTTTGCCTTTAATGCTTTAGGCTGATGGGCACCCAGAGTCCAAATGGCAACTATTTTGGGGAAATCTGGCGTCTTGGCGTCTGCCAGCAGAGCGAGTAACTGCTGATTTGCTTCCGGGGTGTTAACGGCTGTCAGCGCCCGAGCAGCAGATATTTGGGAGTGGAAGTTTCGATTGTCGCGCAGGAAGGGTAGGGTAGCGGCGTAAAACTCAGTTAGCCCCAGATGATAGATAGTTTCGAGGGCGGCGTGCTGCCTAAAAAAGATGGGTAGTTCTTCCTCATTCAGCGCAGCGGGCTTTTGGGCCAGCTGTTGCCCAATAAAGGTACGCACTGCTTCGGCCGCGTAAGGCTGCTGATGGTAGTGTTGAAAAATAGCCGTCATGGTTAGCTCGTAGGCTGGTCGCTCCAGTAAAGCTTGATGATAACTATGGCGGTAGGTAGCGGAAACACGCTGGCCCTTCACTAAAGCAAAGCCAGTGGTAGGAGTAGCGAGACTATAGGTATCGGCCTGATTTTTCTTGAGGAAAAAGTAAGCTGTATCCCGGGGACTGAGGTGAAACTCTGGTCCGTGCCCGCCCGAAGTACTACACAAATCAAGTGAGTAGAAATTGGTGAGTTTAACGGTGCCGGTAAGAGGACTGCCTACCGCTCCCAGGGTAGCAAGTACAGTAAGCGTAGCGCTGTTCTCAGCCGCCGCCGCGACGGTGGCCAGCACAAAATAATCCGCTTCCTTTACCACCCGGTCATGCCAAGGTTCATTCCAGGTAGTAGCGTAAGTTAGGTTAGACCCTCCAAGCAACAGGAGCCAAACCAGAATGAAGCGAAGAAAATGCAGTGAGTTGCGCATAGCAACAATAGCAGTGAGTTGCGCATAGCAACAATAGAATAAGTGAGCAGGAGTATAGAGTTGGCGTAATACTACCGTATTCCTTCTGATTTTTGACTGCCACCTCTTCAGCTTGTTATGCTCGACGCCCTGCGCACTTACTTCTCTGATAGGCTCCCACTTTCCGAAGCCCAACTCACCGAGCTGGAAAGCTTGCTCACGCCGCGCCAGCTGGCTCGGCACGAAGTGTTGGTGCGCCAGGGGGAGGTAGGGCGTTACGGGGCCTTTGTGGTGCGGGGCTGCCTGCGCAGCTTCGTGACCGACGAGCGGCAGAAGGAGCACATCCTGCAGTTCGCGCCTGAAAACTGGTGGATTTCTGATCAGCACAGCCTGGCGCGGCAACAGCCGGCCCTGTTCTCCATCGATGCCCTGGAAGACTCCGAGGTGCTGGTGTTCGGAGCCGAGTTCTACGCCCGGCTACAGTCCTTCGGGCCAGAGTTTCAGATGTTGTTTTATCAGTTGCTGCAAAACAGCCTGGTGGCCCTGCAGCGTCGCTTGATTGGCGTGCTCAGCGCCCCGGCGGAGGTGCGCTACCAGGAGTTTCTGCAGCTCTATCCCACGCTGGCCCGGCGGCTACCCCAGCGCCACATTGCCGCCTACCTCGGCATCACGCCTGAGTCTCTAAGTCGCATTCGGGGCGAACTGACCCGGAATGGGTAGGGTACAAGTGCTGCATCAGGCCGGCTAAGCGGAGCGCGTGGGGAGGACGTAAACAGGTGCCTTCCGTTATGTTCTCTAGTATATAACGTAGGCAATATCAGAGGTGTAGACTTGAGGAATAGATAGTAGGTGAATATTTAGAATCTGTATGCATAACCGATTAACTGCCTGAGGATTAATAGCTCACTGCTGGGTTTTCTGGTATATAGGATTTTAAAGAGAGGAAATACGAGCAAAAGAATAACGTGGGGCCGAAGTCCGGCGTAAAGGAAACGCACTGTCCGGTTCGCTCCCTCTGGGTGCAGTAGGCCGGGTAGCTGCTTTCCGCTCGCACCCTCACCTAACTATTCTTTCTCTCATGATACAACAGTCCTCAACCTCCGCAGCCCAAGCGGGTGGGGTGGCTGCTCCGCCGCCCACGGGCACGGTGCGTCTCACCATCAACGGCCAGCAGCACACGCTGCAGATTGCGCCCTGGACGACCCTGCTCGACGCCCTGCGCGAATACGTCCACCTCACGGGCACCAAAAAAGGCTGCGACCATGGCCAGTGCGGGGCCTGCACCGTGCTGGTAAACGGCAAGCGCATCAACAGCTGCCTCTCGCTGGCCGTGATGCACGAAGACCACGACATTACCACCATTGAAGGGCTGGGCAGCCAGGAAAATCTGCACCCCCTGCAGCAGGCCTTCATCGACCACGACGCTTTCCAGTGCGGCTACTGCACGCCGGGCCAAATCTGCTCGGCTCAGGGCCTCATCAACGAAGGCCGGGCCCACACCGAGGAAGAAATCAAGGAGCATATGAGCGGGAACCTCTGCCGCTGCGGTGCCTACGCTGGCATTCTGAATGCGGTAAAGGAGGTAGTGGATGCCAAGAGCTCAGAGCCTAGAAGATAGAGCGTAGATGGCCCTGCCATCTGCGTCTCGCCTAATTCTAAGTTCTCACCTCTCAGTTCTAAGCTCTCAACCATGAATCCATTCACTTACTCCAGCGCTACGGCCGTCGAGGACGCCGTGCGCGACAATGCCAGCCACGAGGGCGCGGCTTACATCGGGGGTGGCACCAACATCCTCGACCTGATGAAGGAAAATGTGGCGCGCCCTACCCACCTGGTGGGGCTGAACAAGCTGCCACTTACTGCCATTGAGCCTACCCCCGAGGGTGGCCTGCGCCTGGGCGCCCTGGCTACCAACGCCGATACGGCCTGGAACGAGGAAGTAAAGCGCCGCTACCCGCTGCTGAACCAGGCCATTTTGGCCGGGGCCTCGCCGCAACTGCGCAATATGGCCACCAACGGCGGCAACCTCATGCAGCGCACCCGCTGCTACTATTTCTACGACACGGCTACCCCCTGCAACAAGCGCGAACCGGGTTCGGGCTGCGGGGCCATTGGGGGTTTCAACCGCATTCATGCCATTCTGGGGGCCAGTGAGCAGTGCATTGCCACGCACCCCTCCGATATGTGTATTGCCCTGGCCGCCCTGGCCGCTACGGTGCGCGTGAGCGGGCCGAACGGCGAGCGGACTATTCCGTTTGAGGACTTCCACCGCCTGCCCGGCAACACCCCGGAGCGCGACAACAACCTGGAGCCCGGCGAGCTGATTACCGGCCTCGATTTGCCCGCCAAAGGCTTCGAGAAAAACTTCAGCTACCTCAAGCTGCGCGACCGGAACTCCTACGCCTTCGCCCTGGTATCGGTGGCGGCGGCCCTGGAGCTGGACGGCGACACCATCAAAGATGCCCGCCTGGCCCTGGGCGGCGTAGCCCACAAGCCCTGGCGCGACCAGGAAGCCGAAAACCTGCTGAAAGGCCAGCCCGCTACCCCCGAAACCTTTGCCCGTGCTGCCGCCAAAGTGGTAGAAAGCGCCAAAGGCTACGGCTCCAACAACTTCAAGATTGAGCTGGCCCGCCGCGCCATTGTGCGCGCCCTCAAGCAAGCCGCCGAAGGCAGCCAGCACGCATCCGACGTCTTTTTAAACTCGAATCCATGAGCACGACCAACTATATCGGCAAGCCCACGAGTCGGGTTGACGGCCCGGCCAAGGTAACGGGCGCCGCTACCTACGCCGCCGAGTTCCATGTGCCTAATATGGCGTACGGCTGGGTGGTGAGCAGCCCCATTGCCAAAGGCCGCATTACCAAAGTTCACGCTGATGAAGTGCTGGCTATTCCGGGCGTGCTGGAGGTGTTTTCGCACGAAAACGTGCCCGGCCTGGCCTGGTTCGACCGTAACTACAAGGACGACGTAGCTCCTGGCGGCTCGCCCTTCCGGCCCCTGCACGAAGACAAAATCAAGTTCAACCAGCAGCCCATTGCCCTGGTAGTGGCCGAAACGCTGGAACTGGCCCGCTACGCTTCCTCGGTGCTGCGCATCGACTACGAGGAAGAAGCCCACGAAACCGACATCGAAGCCAAGCGCGACGAAGGCTTTGAGCCAGGCCGCGGCAAATCGGGCTGGATGCCGCCACCCCCGCCCCGCGGCAACCCCGACAAAGCCTGGGAAGAGGCCGAGCACCACATCGAGCACGAGTACGTGCACGGCGCTCAGCACCACAACCCCATGGAAATGTACGGGGCCACCGTAGAGTGGCGCGGCGACAAGAAGCTGACGGTCTATGACAAGACCCAGGGGGTAGTAAACGTGCAGAACTACCTCACCAAAATCTTCGGGCTGAGCAAGGACGACTGCCGGGTAATTAACCAGTACATGGGCGGCGGATTCGGCTCGGGGCTGCGGCCGCAGTACTCGGTGTTTCTGGCTGTGCTGGCTTCCCTGGAGCTGAAGCGTTCGGTGCGCGTCACGCTCACGCGCCAGCAGATGTTCAGCTTTGGCCACCGCCCGCACACGCTGCAATACGTGAAGCTGGGTACCAATCCCGATGGCACCCTGGCCGCTATTCAGCACCACGCCCTCCACGAAACCTCGCAGTTTGAGGAGTATACTGAAAACGTGGTGAACTGGAGCGGCATGCTCTACCAGTGCGAAAACGTGAAGCTGGGCTACCAGCTGGCCAAGCTGGATGTGTTTACGCCCCAGGACATGCGCGCGCCCGGCGCCGCTACCGGCTCTTTCGCCCTGGAAGTAGCCATGGACGAAATGGCCGCTGCTGCCGGAATTGACCCCATCGACTTCCGCATCCGCAACTACGCCGAAGAAGACCAGAACGCTGGCAAGCCCTTCTCCAGCAAGCGCCTGCGCGACTGTTACCACCAGGGCGCGGCCAAGTTCGGGTGGGAGAAACGTAATCCTCAGCCCCGCTCCATGCGCAAGGGCAACCGTCTGGTGGGCTATGGCATGGCCGGCGGCGTGTGGGATGCCACCCAGAAGAAAGCCGCCGCCAAGGCTACCCTCACCGCCGACGGCAAACTGCAAGTAAGCAGCGCCACCGCCGACATCGGGACGGGTACCTACACCATCATGACCCAGATTGCGGCCGAAACCCTGGGCTTGCCCCTGGAGGCCGTAACCTTCAAGCTCGGCGACACCGACATGCCCGAAGCCCCCGTGCAGGGCGGCTCCTGGACGGCCGCCTCGGTGGGCTCGGCCGTGAAGAGCGTCTGCGAAGCCATCGGCGAGAAGCTGCTCAAGCTGGCCCAGAAGATGGAAGGCTCGCCCCTGAAAGGCGCCAGCCCGGACGAGGTGGAGTTCGTGAACGGCCAGATTCGGCTGAGCAACAACCCGAACGAGGCGGTTGTCATCCGCGACGTGCTGCAGGCCAGCGGCGAAACCAGGCTGGAAACCGACACCTCGGCTACCCCCAACTTGCTCAAGCAGGCCACCCACTCCATGCACTCGCACAACGCCGTGTTTGTGGAGGTGGAGGTAGATGAGGAGTTTGGCACCGTGCACGTTACGCGCGTGCTCAACGCCGTGGCCGCCGGCCGCATCCTCAACCCCAAAACCGCCCGCTCGCAGGTGCTGGGCTCCATTGTGTGGGGCATCAGCATGGCTCTGATGGAGGAAACCATCATGGACCACCAGTTTGGGCGCTACATGAACCACAACTACTCGGAGTACCACATCCCCGTGCAGGCCGATATCAACGATATCGAGGTGCTGTTCGTGGAGGAGGAAGACGACGTAGTAAACCCGCTCGGGGTGAAGGGAGTGGGCGAAATCGGCCTGCTGGGCGTAGCCGCCGCCATCACCAACGCCGTGTACCACGCCACCGGCAAGCGCGTCCGCGACCTGCCCATTTACCTGGACAAGCTGCTGTAATCTGGCTTGCCGTAACACAGAAAAGCCCCGGTGCCGTAAGGTGCCGGGGCTTTTTTGGTGGGTTATTTCTACTGAACCACAAGAATCATAGGTTTCGAGCAATATTGATGAAATCATTGAGGCTTTTTCCTAAGATAGCCATTCCAGCGTCATGTGGATTCTCCAACTTGTATTTTCCTTTTGCTGCTCCATTTAAAGAATAGTCGTGTCCATCTATTGTTACAATACACCAATGGTTGTACCTACACTCAACGATTACATTATCAGAATAGAATGGCCACTCTTTATTATATTCGCTTTTAGAAATTTTAAGATGCTTATAGTTGGGATTACACTTTCTCTCCACTTCATCTATAAAGTTTCTCTTGTGCACTCTTTTAGGTGTTTCAATATATTTAGTTGTAGATTTTCTATAGTCAGTCTTTCCGTAATCATTCCCATATAACATGCCAAAGTCGAGGTATGAATTGACTGTAAGTTGTTTACCTAGCTCACCTACTTGGTCAAAAATAAATTGCCTTGATAGGCTAGATATGAATTTTTCAAAAACAACTATAATATAATTTGTTATGCTTTGTCCTACTTCATAGCTAGAATCATAGTCAATTAGCTTTGCATAATTAGCTTTATTAGTGGATAGAATTTTATTCTCAAATTCCTGCCAACTAGATATAGCGTCTATGCTTTTTTTGTCGCTGTCTGTTATAACGTCAAAATTATAGTATCTAGCAAATTTTCCAAATTCAGAAATTATATGTAACAATTCTTTTAAGTCTTCATTACTAAGAATGAAAGTTCTGTCAATATTAAACTGAGGTCTATTATAGTCTAAGTAATAAAATTGATTTATTTCATTTAGTAGTAATTCTAAATCATGGCCAAATTTTTTTAAATACCTAGCATCCGGCAATTTTTTGTTTTTGTTAGAATACGCTAAGCATATGTATGATTTCATGAATCTCTCAATGCCTTGTGAAAGAAGCTGAAACGGAAGAAAGTAAAAATCATTTCCTTGGCCTATATTCTGTAGTTCTCCAAAGCCTAATCGTATTAGCTTATTGGAAGTCTCTAATTCCTCTAATATGGCAAGTACTTTGTGAGTGTCAATTTCTTTCATATTGTGTCATTCTTAAGCACCATGGTATAACGCCCTGTCTAAAGTAGATTAATAAATATAGCTACAATGTCTTTAGCACCTCCACCGCATTCGTATTCTTCGGGTTAAGCTCTACGGACCTTTTGTAGTTGGCTTTTGCTAGCTCTTTGTTGCCGGAGGTGAGGTAGGCTTCGGCGAGGCTGTCGAAGGCGTTGCCGCTTTGGGGATGGAGCACGGTGTTGAGCTTGAAGATTTCCAGGGCTTTCTGGGTTTCGCCCTGGCGCAGCAGAGTGTAGCCCCAGCTGTTCAGGTCGCTTTCGGAGTGGCGGTAGTCGGTTTCGCGCTTTTTTAGTTCGTTGGTGGCCTCCACGGAGTAGCGGAGGCTGCGCTGGAGTAAGTCGGCGCTTTGCTGGGGGCCGCGGGTGGCGGCGTGGGCTTTGGCAATGGCACTGACCGCCAAGGCGGGGTTCTCGTGGAAGAGGTAGTGGCCGCAGCCATAGGCCGTGAGGCTTTCCCGGTTGGGCTGGGCCGCCACGAACTGTTGGTGGCAGGCTTTCCAGCGGGCGGCTTCGGCGGGATTGGGCATAAAGAACTGCTCCGCTACCACGTCAATAACCGGAATGCTGGCCGGAAACGGGGCGTTGCGCACGGCCTGTACCGTGGCAGGGTAGTTGAGGGTTTGGAAGTAGCGGCCCCGGTGCTCGGTTTTATTTTTGGCAATGTCGGTCTGCATGTCGCGCATCATGCCCGCGAGAAAGTCATCAGTAGCGAAAGAGGGTAGCATGGCATCTAGGAGCACCACGGCTTTCACCTGCTTGGGGTGGCGGGCGGCGTAGAGGGAGCTGTAGAAGCCGCCGTAGGAGTGGGCCACCAGCAGCAGCTCCTTGCCGTAGCCGAGCTTTTTAAGGCCCGTTTCCAGGCCCTGCATGCCGCTCAGGATGCCGTGCTGGGTGTCGTCGGCTTCCCGGGAAACCTCGCTTTTCCCGAACCCGGCCCGGTCGTAGGTTATTAGGGTGGTGCCGGTGGCTTGGGCCAGGGGCCTGAGCAGGGGCTCCCACACCCGGGCATCGTCGCCGCCCCCGGCTTCCAGCAGAATCGGGGTGCCTTTGCCTTTGATGATGTGGAAGTGCAGCCGGTAGCCACCCACATCTACCAGCGTGTCAACGGTTTGGGCACGTCCGGGTAGGGCCAGCAGCGGCAGGCAGAGGAATAGGATAGCGAGATAGTGTTTCATCAGGAATAGGATAGGAAGTATAGGGTAGAGAGGCGATTATGCGGCACGTAGTTGGCTCAGCCTGTAAGAACAGCATGGAAACCAACAAAAACGTGTCATGCTGAGCTTGTCGAAGCATCTCTACCTCTGACTAACTTAATCGTGAGGCCGAAGCGGGAGAGATGCTTCGACAAGCTCAGCATGACGTGCTAGTGGCGTATGATACGCCGTGCAAAGAAGCCATTTTCACCCGTCATTCCGAGCGGCGCGAGGAATCTGGAGTAACCTCTTTATCGGAAATCAGATTCCTCGCGCCGCTCGGAATGACAAACCGGATTTTCTTACTCCGCTAGATGCCCTGGCTAGCTACTACCATTCTCTCCCGTATCCCTGCCCCTAAGCAGAGCCACCAACCCCAGCGCCGGCCCAATGGCCAGGGGCAGCAGCAGAAACGGCGGTTCCAGGTGGCGGGCCAGCAGGCCGGTGAGCTGAATGCTGCCAACGGTCAGGGCAAAACCCAGGCAATTGACGATGGTAAGAGCCGTGCCCCGCGAGGCCGCCGGTGCATTTTGCGCTACCAGCGTAGAAAACAGCGGCGAATCGGCTACCACCACTACCCCCCAAAACACCAGAAACCCTAGCAACATCGCCACCGAGCCGCTCCCCAGCACCAACGGCGACACCACGCAGCACAGCCCCGATAAGGCCAGCGCCGCCGTAGCTACCGGGCGCGGCCCCAGCCGCTGGGAAAGCAGCCCACTGCCCACACAAGCCAGGCTACCTACCCCGATAATGAGAAAGGACAGCAGCGGCACCGCCAGCTCCGCGCCGGGGTGGCGGTGGTTGTAGGCTGCCAGCAGCACCGGCACGAAGGCCCAGAAGGTGTACAGCTCCCACATGTGCCCGAAGTAGCCAAACGCCGCCGCCCGAAACTCGGGCTCCCGGAAACCCGTCAGAAACGCCGTGAGCCGTAGCTGCTGCCCGGCGCGGCGGTAGGGGCCATCGGGCACCAGCAGCACCAGCCCTACCCCACCCAGCACCGCCAACCCCGAGGTGGCCAGCGTCACGTACTGCCACGGCAGCCGGGCGGCAGCAGCCCGGAGCAGGTGCGGAAAGGCCGTGCCCAGCACCAGCGCCCCCACTAGAAATCCCAGTGACCGGCCCAGTCCGGCCTCAAAGTAGTCGGCGGCTATTTTCATGCCTACCGGGTAGATGCCTGCCAGGAAAAACCCCGTCAGAAACCGCAGGGTCAGTAGCTGCGGAGCCCCAAGGCCACCGAGGTTGACGCCCAGGTTGCAGGTAGCGGCCAGCAGGGCACTGACAAAAAACACCCGCGAAGGGGAGAAACGGTCGGCCAGGGCCAGCAGGGCGAAGGTGAGCGTGCCGGTGATGAAACCCAGCTGCACGGCGCTGGTGAGGGTAGCCACGAAGCCCGGCGGCAGGTGGAGCTGCGCGGCTATATCCGGAGCTACGGCATTGCCGGCAAACCACAGCGAGGTGCAGAAAAACTGCGCCCCCACGATGGTGGGTAAAATGCGGGACATGAAGGGTTAGACGGGACGGGTGGGGTAGGAAATAGCTGGGCTTTACAGATACCAGAGGGCCGCCACCGCCACGGCCTCGCCCCGGGCCACGGGCGGAGCGGTAGCTTTTACCGTTACGCGGCCGCCGGCCAGGGCCACGTCCACCTCCGAGTAGCTCCCGAAAAACCGCACGTCCGTTACGGTGCCGGGCAAGCCGCCGGCCCCGGGGGGGAGCAGGGTAAGCTGCTCGGGGCGCAATAGCAGGGGCTTGCGGCGGGGCTTTACGCCGGCCAGCGTAGCCAGGGCGGCGGCCAGCTGCCCCCGGAGCAGGAGGTAGTCGCCGAACAGGCCGGCCACGTACTCGGAACTGGGCTGCTGGTAAATCTGGCGGGGCGGGCCCTGCTGCACCAGTCGGCCCTGCTGCAGCACCAGGATGGTATCGGCCCAGGAAAGCGTATCCTGCGGGTCATGGGAAATTAGGGTGCACGTCACGCCCAGCTGCTCGCTCACGTCCTGAAGCACAACTTTGAGTAGCTGCTTGTGCCCCCTATCGAGGTTGGAATAGGGCTCATCGAGCAGCAGCAGCCGGGGCGAGGACAGCAGCAGGCGGGCCAGGGCAATGCGCTGCCGCTCCCCGCCCGAGAGCTGGTTGGTGGGGCGCTCTAGCAGGTGGCTGATCCGGCACACCTCGTAGAGGTGCTGGGCTTCGGCGGCCGGCCGCTTGCTGGCGTAGCGCAGCACCTGCTCCACGCGCAGAAACTTGGGCAGTTCAAACTGCTGCGAAAGGTAGGCCACGCCCGGGTGGCCCGGCACCAGCTGCTCAAACGGCCCCTTAACCCGCCGCCCGTCCACGTGCACCGTGCCGCCGGTGGGCTGCACCAGCCCGGCTATACTCTGCAGCAAGCTGCTCTTGCCCGCGCCGGTTTCGCCCGCAATGGCCACTTTCTGGTGCGGCTCCTGGGTGAAGCTGATGTCGTGGAGCACCACGGCGTCTTTTTCCTGGAGGCTTATTCCGGCAACGGTTACTAAACTCATGGGTGGGCGAAAAAAGCGGGGTAGGGGAAGCCGCCGAGCAGAAACCCGGCCGTGGCTTCAAAGATAGGGACGGAAAATGCCGGCCCTGCGCCCTACTTTAATGGAGGCGCTACCTGCTTTGCCGTAGGGCAGGCTAGCTCCAAGTAGTGGTTGCCGTTGAACGCAAACTCCCGGATAACTTCCAGGCCGAGCTTCTGGGTGTGGGCGGCGTAGGAACGGGTGTTGATGCGGTTGATAAAGGTGACCAGCACCGGGTAGCGGGCCGCCATCTGCTCCCGCGAGAAATCAAAAATCCGTTCCAGCAGGCCGCTACCCCGGTACGCTTTGTCGAGGCAGACGGGGCCGTACTGGTAAGAATTCTCGGTGCTAAGCTGCCGGCCGGCGTAGGTCAGGGTGGGTAGCTGCGCTATCATGTAGGCGAAAATGGGCCACTCCAACCAGAACTGCCAGCTTGCGGCCATAACGTACGCCACCACCTGATTCTGGTGCGTGGCAACCGTCAGGCCCTGTTCCTGCTCAATGAGTTGTGTAAGCTGCTCGCGGGTGAAGGCGGTAGTCACGAAACCATCGGGCTTGTCCTCCTCGGCAATGGTGGCAATCTGGTATTTCTGGTGCAGGGCCAGCACGCCGTCAATGTCTTCCAGGTCGGCTAGTTTGAGGTGCATAGTGGGGGTAGGGAGGTGAAAGTATAAGTCTCTATTCTGCTCGCCAGTCGTACAGTCCGCCTGCTTCGAATACATCTCCCTCTAAAAAGCAAGACAAGAATTCGGCTAACGAGGAAGTCAAAACTTCTTCGGCGAATATTTCGAACGTGTTTTTAGATGTTTTTCTCAAGGACCACATGCCGCAGTAGGTCATGTATTCTGAGAAATGAAACCAGTGTTTGCCATAATGCCTCTTATTGGCCAAAATGTCTTCCAGACCTATCATAGTGAATAGGTCTTCCTCACAGCTAAATCCATTACAGAGCAAATAGAATTCAGTAAAATCATCTGGCAGTTCAAATCCTATTCTTCGCTCAAAAGAGATAATCTGAGATATAGAAGCTGGAGGATTTAGAGTGATTCCTGACTGTTCGTGTTTAGTAGCTATTGCAGATACTAGCTCCTTAATGGACATGGTGTAGTTAAGTCGGTTTAAGCCCACTGGTTCATGGCAAGTTAGCATGTGTAACTATTACAGGTGCCCACTATTTCTTATCCTACATCAAGGCCTCGCTACCCTAGCTGGGGTATTTTTGTTAGGTAGAAAGTACCAATCCCATGCACCGCAACAGCTTCCTCAAAGCCCTGGCCGTGCTACCCTTTGCCTCTGCTATGAACTCCCTGCAAGACCTCCATAAAACCGCCAGCTCTTTCCAGCAAACGGCCAAGATGCCCGTGCTCTTCGTCGGCCACGGCTCGCCCATGAATGCCCTGGCCGATAACCCGTTCACCCAAACCCTGCACCAACTGGGGCGCGACATTCGCAACCTCCAGCCGCCGCGGGCGGTGCTGGTCGTGTCGGCGCACTGGCTTACGCGCGGCACCTTCGTGGCCGTAAACGAGCGGCCCGAAACCATCCACGACTTCGGCGGCTTCCCCCAGGAATTGTTTGATATGCAATACCCCGCGCCCGGCGCCCCCGACGTGGCCCGCGAGGTGCTGGCAGCCCTACCCGACGCCCACCCCACCGACGAGTGGGGCCTCGACCACGGCACCTGGACGGTGCTGCACCACCTCTTTCCGGAGGCCGATATTCCGGTCTTCCAGCTCAGCATCGACTACTACAAGCCCCTGACGTTTCACGCCGAGCTGGCCCGGCAGCTGCAGTTTCTGCGCCGCCGCGGCGTCCTGATTCTGGGCAGCGGCAACATCGTGCACAACCTGCGCCAGAGCATGGCCAGCTTTATGCAGAATGACGCGCGCCCCCACGCCTGGGCCGTGGAGTTCGACGAGTGGGCCAAAGCCAAAATAAACCAACGCGACCTGCACGCCCTGGCCCACTACCAGCAGGCTGGCGCCAGTGGCCCGCTTTCCGTGCCTACCCCCGACCACTACATTCCGCTGCTCTACAGTCTGGCCCTGGCCGAGCCCGACGACGACATTCGCCACGCCTATGAAGAAGTCAGCTTCGGGGGCATGAGCATGCGCACGTTTGTGGTGGGATAAAGGGTAGGCGGCATTGCAGCTTCTGTTCTTACTACCCCAAAAAGGCCATTGCAAGAGTTGCAATGGCCTTTTTTGGGGGTAATTAGCCTCTGTTACTGGAGCTGCATCGGGGCTTTTCTGCCTGCTTTGGATGCCTTCTGAAGTTATTGGGGCTTGCTATTTGCCCGGAAGGTTTTGGTGTGCCGTATGGTAGTGCTGCCATTCTTGGGCACCACATCAAAAGATACCCGCACGCCCCGCACATGCAGCGGACGGTTTGCTGCCAGGGCCGAGCCTATGTACAACGGTGGCTCAGGTACCGTCGTGTCGCCTACGGCGACAATTTCCTGCCGAATATTTTTGATATCAGCAATGCGGGTGACGGCCGGATTGAACAGGTAGCGCACCGAGGGCACGTCCAGGGTGTAGGTGTAGGGCTGAGTGCCACCAACTTGCTGCCGGGTTAGGACCGTAGGCCGACTCTCCAGAAAGAATACCCCCGGCGCCTCGTTGTACTGGGGCGCCCAACCAACGGTCGTCCCGTTAGCATACCCCGGCAGCGCAACGTTAAAGTTCGTTAGAAGTACGTTGGCATCTGAGTTGAACTTCATTTGAGCGGGTACCTGAACTAGGGCACCCGTGCCGGCATTCTGACTTGGCACTACGCCGCTGAAAACCCGGACACCTGGTTGGAGGCTGAGTGCCTGCTGAGCTTCTGCGGTAGATACCCCCGCCTGCTGCAGGCTAGCCAGGCTTGCGGGGCCCGTTAAGCGCAGCCATACCGGCCCGTCATAAGAGAGGGCGGTACTAAATAGCGTGGGCCGGGTTAGGTCAACTCCTTCCACCTGGAAGCTAACCGGAAGGCGGGTGCCCACCTGAGAAGTACCCAAACGGATTCCGTCTACTTTGCTGCCGTTCAGCTGCCATGTCAGGCTTAGGCTTTCATGGGTAGCCCGCCCAATATTCCGGTCATAAGCCAGCTCTGACTGCACCGCGTACCATACTCTTTCGCCTATCGGCTGCATTTCCAGTGAAGAGGCAAACTGGGCGTTTTGCAAGGGGTCTACTACTGATTGGGCCGCGAAGCTGAGCAGGGGAGAACTGGTGGCTGCGCTGCCTCCTAACTTTGGGGTAGAGGCCAACGCCTGATACGAGCGGGCGCTCTGGGCATCTGTCTGCTGGTAATAATAGCACCGCACCAGGCCGCGGTACTTATTGTAGAGTATGAAAGTAGGGGTGTTAGCCGCGTAGACAGAAGAAAAGTTGTTGTAGAGTAATTCCCAGCCATCGGCCTTCCGATGGTCGTCGCGCAGGTCATCACTAAAAGCCCGAACAGCGGTAGGCGCCCACGGAGCCGGAATGGGCGCGCTGCCGGGCGGGGTTGGCATCACAGTGGCGGCGTCCCAGTCAAACGCATAGTCTGCCGAAGCTGGTTTGGTGGGCGGGGCCGGGGTAAAGGTCAGCGGCACGACGGTGGGCGCGCCAGGGGCCTCGGCTGTTGTCACGCTCAGGGCTGGAGCCTCTGGGTCTTTTGAGCAGGAGCTGAACACGAGCAGCAAGGCTGCGCCAGCCCCGGCAAGTGAGCGACTTGATAAAGCCATAATCGGGTAGAGTAATAAAGGGAAGGTATAGGACCGCCGGATGAGGTGGCTGAAAGTAATTCATAATAGTATAAAAATCCTATCAACGAGTTTACTATTCATCCTAAGACCTTGCAGAATTGGGAGGCTAATCAAGAAAAGCCAAGGCAACAGCACGGTGGCTGGCCGGAAAGACAGGCTACGAAAATAGCCCGAATGTCCGGCAGCAGGAATTTGCCAGGACTGGCGGATGAAAGTAGTGGTAAGCAACCCTTCTTAGCCTACCCTCATCTATGCGGGCAAAACGATATACTGCGTGCCTGATGCGAAACCTTACAGTACTACTCCTGGCTCTGGCTACTACCCCTGCTGCGGCCCAGCAGCTTGCTACCCCACCCTCCACTACTACCCTTTACCGCGCTACTGAGCCCAAAGTCAATGCCCTGGTGCACACCAAGCTGGAAGTGCGCTTCGACTACGCCAAGCGCTACCTCTACGGCCGCGAGTGGGTGACGCTTAAGCCCTACGGCTACGCCACCGACTCGCTCCGCCTCGATGCCAAGGGCATGGATATCAAGTCGGTAGCGCTGATGAGAGGCGGCACGCCGCAGCCCCTGAAGTACCGCTACAACGGGTGGCAGCTGGCGGTGCAGCTGGGGCAGGTGGTGCCGGCCGGCGAGGCCTATACCGTCTACATCGACTATACGGCCAAGCCCGATGAACTGCAGGTGAAGGGCAGCGCCGCCATTGCCGGCGCCAAGGGCCTCTACTTCATCAACCCCGACAGCGCCGTGGCCGGCAAGCCGGTGCAGATCTGGACCCAGGGCGAGACGGAAGCCAACTCGGCCTGGTTTCCCACCATCGACAAGCCCAACCAGAAAACGACTACCGAAATCAGCCTGACGGTGCCCGCCAAGTATGTGACGCTCAGCAATGGGCAGCTGGTGGCGCAGGCAGCGGCCGGCCCCGGCCTGCGCCGCGACACCTGGAAGATGGACCAGCCCCACGCGCCCTACCTGGTTATGCTGGCCGTGGGCGACTTCAAGATCACCAAGGACACGTGGCGCGGCAAGGAAGTCAGTTACTACCTCGAGCCCCAGTACGCAGCTCAGGCCCGCGCTATTTTCGGCAAAACACCCCGGATGCTGGAGTTTTTCTCCCAGCGCCTCGGCGTAGATTTTCCGTGGAGCAAATACGCCCAGGTAGTCGGCCGCGAGTACGTGGCTGGCGCCATGGAAAACACCACGGCTTCCCTGTTTGGAGAGCACGCGCAAGGTACGGCCCGCGAGCTGCTGGACTGGGAGTACACCCTGGTGGAGCGCGAAATTGCCCACGAGCTGTTTCACCACTGGTTTGGCGACTACGTGACCTGCGAAAGCTGGAGCAATCTGACCGTAAATGAGTCGTTTGCCAATTTCAGCGAGGTGCTGTGGGCCGAGCACGAATACGGCCCCGACGCCGGCGCGGCCCAGGCCTACCGCAGCCTGCGCACCTACCTGCGCGGCCCCGGCAACTCCCAGAAGCCGCTCGTGCGCTTCCAGTATGCCGATAAAGAAGATATGTTTGACGGGGTTAGCTACCAGAAAGGGGGTAGCATCCTGAACATGCTGCGGGCCCATTTGGGAGAGGACGTGTTTTTCGCCGGGTTGAAAACCTATTTAACCCGCAACGCCTTCGGCACCGGCGAGGCCCAGCAGCTGCGGCTGGCCCTGGAGGAAGCCTCGGGCCAGGATCTGAACTGGTTTTTCAACCAGTGGTATTACCGCGCCGGTCACCCCATTGTTACCATTGACTACCAGTGGGATGCTGCCCGCCAGCGGCAAGCCGTGGTGGTACGCCAAACCCAGCCCGGCGCGCCCTTTGTGCTGCCGCTTCAGGTGGATGTGTACACCAATGGCCGCGCCCGGCGCTACCCCGCCACCCTGCGCCATGCCGTCGATACGCTGTACTTTC
Source organism: Hymenobacter sp. HSC-4F20 (assembly GCF_019599275.1). Lineage (GTDB taxonomy): Bacteria > Bacteroidota > Bacteroidia > Cytophagales > Hymenobacteraceae > Hymenobacter. The sequence goes on from NZ_JAHZTD010000001.1 coordinate 462,747, forward strand.
CGGCGCCTACCCGCCCCGAGCTGGTAAACGTAGACGCGCAGAAAACCCTGGTCTGGCAGAAGCAGGACAACAAGCCCCTGGCCGATTTCGCCTACCAGTACCGCCACGCCCCTACTTTCCTCGACCGGCGCGAAGCCCTGGTAGCTGCCCAAACGCAGCTTTCCGACCCCCTGGCCCAGAAAACCCTGGTCATGGGCCTGCAGGATAAGTCGGACGTGCTGCGGGGGCTAGCCATTGAGCAGCTCAACCTCAAAAACGACACGCTTCGCAAAGCCGCTGCCCCCATCCTGGCCCGCCTCGCCACCTCCGACCCGTCGGTGCAGGTGCAGGCGGCGGCGCTGCTGGCTTTGGGCAACCTGAAGCAGAAGCGCTACACCAAGCTGTTTACTAAAGCGCTGGACAGCAAGTCGTACCGGGTACAGGGGGCGGCTCTGCAAGGCTTGGCAGCCTTGCAGCCCACGCAGGCCCTGGCCCGTGCTACCGCTTTCGAGGCCGATAACAAAGGCGCCCTGACGGTGGCGCTGGTGCTGGTGTACGGGCAGGCGGGCAGCCTAGCCCAGTGGCCTTCGGTGCTGGCCAAGTTTGATGCCGCTGACACCAACAACCGCTTCAACATGATGTCCGGCTTCGGCGCCATGCTGGGCCGCCTCGACGACCCCACGGCCCTCACCCAAGGCATCACGCGCATCAAGGATATGGGGGTGCAATTCAAGCCCTACGGAGTAGATACGCCCCTACTTGCGCTACTGCAGCAGATCCGGCAGCAGCAGTCTACCCGCCCGAATGCTGCAGTAGCAGCCACGCTGGTAGCGCAGGCCGCAGCCGAGATTGAAGCTGCGAAGTAGGGGAGGGTGGGTGCCCGGCGCCGCGCCAAGTCAGGCAAATGAGGATATACACCAGCAGACCGCTGGGCTCCCGCCGCAACGGGAGCCCAGCGGTCTGCTGGTGTATGCATGGGCGGCAGCAGGCGTTGCTACCCGTGAGGCCGCGCTAGAAGCTTGAAAGTGGAACCCGAACGAGAAGCTCGGCGCTAGTCTTTTATACCAGGCGGCAGGTGCTGGCTTATGGGAAACATAAGCCGTTGGACTACGTGGCAAACAGGCGGTTGATGCGCGGCTGAAGAACCCGGATGCCGATAGAGGAAAACCACAGCAGAAAGAACTCTCCCAGGCAGTCGGTGAAGGTAACCGGCCGCTGCAGCTCCACTGTTTTCAGGGCTTTGGCTACCCAATACCGGCTGGAGAAAATGCCCGCCATCAACAGCAGATGTACTGGTACAACCAGGCCTGCCAGCGGTGGGGTAAAGAGGTTTCCTTGCACCGCCATGTTCAACACGGCCATAGTCAGCAGGAGGTACAGCGTTGGCACCGCCAGACCCAGCTTCAGCCACCGCGTGGGCAAGAGTGTAGCGTCGGGTAGCAGGGTAGAAGCGGAGTGCCCAGGGCTCAAAGCCAGCTAAACAAGCCACCCATAACTACCAGCGTGCTCATGGTAAGCTCAAGTATAAGCAGCTGCATATCTGGGGTTTGATCGAACAGTGCCAGGTTGCTAAACAGCTGAACCAGAAAGGGCAGGCCAACCCTCAGCATGAACAAGGCCCAGGGTGTAAGATGCACAGAAAAGCGCATAGAAAACAAAGTGAAACAGAACGTAAGGGTAAGGCGCGGGCTTGTGCCTACCTCCGCAGTAGCAACCAACCACTCCGAAAAAGAGTAGGGCAGAACTTCATTGGTAAGTCTGGACCGGTAGGCGGGGTAGGCTACGCGCTACCCCCCGCCTCAGCCGGGAGGCCCCATTAAGCGGCAGTTCGTGCAGCTGCTGCGTGTATATTCACGGGCCACACTATTTAGTATGACGCAGGAACAACTACGCCTCGCAGAAACCAACACACATACACCCTGGAAGAAATTTGGCCCCTACCTCACTGAGCGCCAGTGGGGCACCGTGCGCGAAGACTATAGCCCCGAAGGCAACGCCTGGGACTATATCACCCACGACATGGCTCGTAGCAAGGCCTACCGCTGGGGCGAGGAAGGCCTGGGTGGTATCTCCGATGACCAACAGCTGCTGTGCTTTGCCGTGGCCCTGTGGAACGGCAAAGATGAGATTCTCAAGGAGCGCCTGTTTGGCCTCACCAACGGGCAGGGCAACCACGGCGAAGACGTAAAGGAGCTGTACTACTACCTCGACAGCACGCCTACCCATTCCTACATGCGGATGCTCTATAAGTATCCGCAGCGGGCCTTTCCGTACCGCAAGTTGGTGCGGGAAAATGCCCGCCGCACCCGCCAGGAGCCCGAATACGAGCTGCTCGATACCGGCATCTTCGATAAAGGCCGCTACTTCGATGTGTTCATCGACTATGCCAAGGCCGGCCCCGATGACCTTCTGATTCAGATAACGGTGCACAACCGCGGCCCCAAGCGCGCTTCCCTGCAGGTGCTACCCCAGCTGTGGTTCCGCAACACCTGGAGCTGGGGCTACAACAGCGCCCGGCCCGTAATCCGCGAGCTGGAGCCCGGCACGGCCCTCGCGGAGCATCCCGCGCTGGGTCCCTACCACCTGTACTGCGACCAAGCCCCCCAGCTGCTGTTCTGCGAAAACGACACCAACGGCGCCCGCCTCTACAACCTGCCCGCCGATGGGCTGCACTTCAAAGACGGTATCAACGATTACATCGTGGAGGGCGACCTGGCGGCTATTAATACCGAGCAGCAGGGCACCAAAATGGCCGCCCAGTACTACCTCACGCTGCAACCCGGCCAGTCGCAGAGTGTGCGCCTGCGCCTGCGCCAGCCCGCGTGCCCGGAGCCCTTTCTGGATTTCGACCACATTTTCGCGGCCCGCAAGCGCGACGCCGACGAGTTCTACGACTGCCTCCAGGAAAACCTGCCGCCCAGCCCCGATGCCCGCAACGTGCAGCGCCAGGCCTTTGCCGGCATGCTCTGGAGCAAGCAGTTTTACTACTACGATGTTACCCAGTGGCTCAACGGCGACCCGGCCGTGCTCAACCCGCCGCCTGAGCGCCGCAAGGGCCGCAACCGGCACTGGGGCCACCTGCAAAACCAGGACATCATTTCCATGCCCGACAAGTGGGAATACCCCTGGTATGCGGCCTGGGACCTGGCTTTCCACTGCATTCCGCTGGCGATGGTCGATGCCGAGTTTGCCAAGCAGCAGCTGCGCCTGCTGACCAAAGACTGGTACATGCACCCCAACGGGCAGTTGCCGGCCTACGAGTGGAACTTCTCCGACGTGAACCCGCCCGTGCACGCCTGGGCCACCTGGCGCGTGTACAAGATGGACAAGAAGCTGCGCGGCGACCAGGGCGACACGCCCTTCCTGGAAGCAGTGTTTCACAAGCTGGTCCTCAACTTTACCTGGTGGGTTAACCGCAAGGATAAAAGTGAGCGAAACATCTTCGAGGGCGGCTTTCTGGGGCTGGATAACATTGGGGTATTCGACCGCTCGGCCCCGCTCCCTACGGGGGGCTTCATTGAGCAGTCGGACGGGACGAGCTGGATGGCCATGTTTGCCTTGAATTTGATGCGCATGGCCCTGGAGCTGGCCCGCACCAACCCCGTCTACCAGGAAATGGCCAGCAAATTCTTCGAGCACTTTCTGCACATTGCCGATGCCATGACCCGCGGCGGCGACGGCCTGTTCAACCTCTGGGATGAGGAAGACGGCTTTTACTACGATGTGCTGCACACCCCCGACGAGGAGCGCATCAAGCTGAAAGTGCGCTCCATTGTGGGCCTGATTCCGCTGTTTGCCGTGGAAATCGTGGACCAGCAACTGCTCGACGCCATGCCTGAGTTTACCAAGCGCGCCCGGTGGCTGCTGGAAAGCCGCCCCCACCTGGCGAAGCTGGTGGCCCGCTGGGAAGACCCCGGCAAGGGCGCCCGCCACCTGCTGGGCCTGCTGCGCCGCTCGCGCCTGAAAAAGCTGCTCACCCGCATGCTCGATGAGACGGAGTTCCTCTCTGACTACGGCATCCGGGCCATGTCGCGCTACCACCTGGCGCACCCGTATGTGTTCAGCACCGAGGAGGAGAACTTTGAGGTACACTACGTGCCCGGCGAGGCGGAAAGCAGCATGTTCGGCGGCAACAGCAACTGGCGCGGCCCCATCTGGTTTCCCATCAACTACCTCATCATCGAGTCGTTGCAGCGTTTCCACTTCTATTATGATGAGAAGTTTCAGATTGAATACCCCACCGGCTCGGGAACCATGCTCAACCTGAAACAAGTGGCCGAAGCCCTGGCTGGGCGCTTGGCAAAACTGCTGCTGAAAGACGAAAACGGCCGCCGCCCCGCCTTCGGCGACAACGAGCTGCTGCAAACCGACCCGCACTTCCGCGACTACCTGCTGTTCCACGAGTACTTCCACGGCGATACTGGCCAGGGCCTCGGGGCCAACCACCAAACCGGCTGGACTGGCCTTATCGTGCGCTTGCTGCAGATGCCGGGGTAGTCGATAAGCCAGCCTGTGCCTTGCCCTTTTGCCAAGCCTGACTTAGGCTACAAGGGTAGGGGCAGGCTGGTGTAAACAAAACGCCTGGATGGCTGCTTTAGCAAGTCAGTGTTTTCTAACCATCCGTTCCAGTACATGAGCTACCCCAACGCCGTTTCGCTGACTGCTTCCGACGCCACCCAGTTCAATGCCTATACCGCGTTTCCGACTTCTGAGGGGCCACACGCCGGTATTATTCTGCTCCAGGAGGCCTTCGGCGTGAACGGCCACATCCGCAATGTGGCCGACCGCCTGGCGCAGGCCGGCTACGTAGTAATTGCGCCCGAAGTGTTTCACCGCACGGCCGCGCCCGGCCTGGAAATTCCGTATTCCGACTTTGCCAGCGCCGCACCCCACTACAACGCCATTACCCCGGAGGGTGTAACCGCCGACGTGCAAGCCTGCTACGACTGGCTTCAGACCCAGGACAATGTCACGGAGAAAGTTGGCAGCATAGGCTTCTGCTTAGGTGGGCGGCTGTCGTTTTTGGCCAATGCCGTGTTACCCCTGGCGGCCGGCGTATCCTACTACGGCGGGGGCACTCACCTGCTAAAGGACCGCGCCCCTGACCTGCACGCGCCGCACCTGTTCTTCTGGGGCGGTCTGGATCAGCACATCAGTAAAGACAAGATTGCGGAGGTAGTAGAGGCGGTAGATGCGGCCGGTAAGCCCTACATCAACACCGTAATTTCCTACGCCGACCACGGTTTCCACTGCGACGAGCGGCCCAGCTACCACCCGCAGGCAGCGGCCGAAGCCTGGGCTCTTACGCTGGCTTTCTTCCAGGAAAAGCTGCGTTAAGCTCTGGCGTCTGGGTCGGTAGTTCAGGGTGTACTGTAGGCTGGTGGGGTAGCAAAACCAAGCTGGACCGAAAAGAAAAACGCCCGAAGCTCATTTTTTGAGCTTCGGGCGTTGCGCCGCATAGCGGCATAAACTCTATTTGGTCTTGGCCTGAATAAGCTTCAGTACCTCGGCATTGCCACCTTCCTTGGCGCTGGTTAGCACGTCTTTTCCATCTTTGTCCTTGGCCTTGGGGTTTGCTCCGCTGGCCAGCAGAAACTCCACTACCGGCAGGTGCCCACCGGCGGCGGCGGCCATCAGCGGCGTAGTGTTAAACGAATCCGGCTTGTCAACCTGGGCCTTATTTTTCACCAGGGCCTTTACCACGTCCAGATGGCCATTGCCGGCCGAAATAACCAGGAAAGTAGTCGGGAAGCCGGGCATCATTTCCACCGCAGCATTGGCATCGGCCCCGGCAGCCAACAAGGCATCAACATCGGCAGCCTTATTCTTCATAACGGCGGCGTACACCTTTTGCGTGGGGGTTTGGGCGTACGTAAGGGTAGTAGCGGCGAGAAATAGTGTAAAAAAGAGAAGAAGTTTTTTCATGCCGAGAAATCCAAAGGTGGAGAGAAAGCAAACTCAAATATAGGGATACCGGGCCGGAATCCCCCTTTCTCAGGGCGTACTCCGGCAACCCGGCCGGGTGCTCCGGGCTTAAGGCAGTTGATAAGAAGAAAAAAAGGAGGTATTCAGGAGCTTTAAGCTGAGCCCCTTACCCCAGCAGATTCCTTGGATTAGAGCAGGGTTATGTAGAATCGTTTTAAATAAATTTCGTTTCCTGGAATTCCTGCCCTTACTTTGCTGCGCTTTAGAAACGTTCTAAATAAGTAGCTCGCATGAACACATTGCAACGCCTGGGTTTGGTTTCCACCTTAACAGCCTGTTCCCTTTCTGCTGTCGCACAGCAAGCCGCCTCGATTCGCGGCACCATTACCACCTCCGATGGTCGGCCAGCTGAATCGGTTACGGTTGGGTTGAAAGGGCGCAGCCAGGGGGCTATTACCAACAGCCTGGGGCAGTATGTAATTGAGCGGGTACGCGACGGGCAGTACACAGTAAGTGTGACGGCCGTAGGCTTGAAGTCGGAGGAGCGGGTAGTAACGGTAAGCGGCGGACAGGGCGTAACCCTCGACTTTGCCCTTGCTGAAAACTCGGAGCAATTGAAAGAGGTAGTCGTGAACGGCGCCCGCGTGAACCGCTTCGCCCGCAAGCAGTCGGTGGACGTGAATAAGATGCCCCTAGACAACCTGGAAAACCCGCAGGTGTATGCTACCGTGGGCAAGGAGCTGCTGACCGAGCAACTGGTTTTTTCGGTAGATGATGCGACGCGCAACGCCCCGGGCCTGCAGAAAATGTGGGACGCCACCGGCCGCGGCGGCGACGGCGGCGCCTTCTACGCCGCGCGGGGCTTCGTTACGCAAAGCCAGTTGCGCAACGGCGTGGCCGGCAACGTAACCGGCAACATCGACGCGGTGAACCTGGAGAAGCTGGAAGTCATTAAAGGCCCCTCGGCTACCCTGTTCGGCTCGGCCCTGACCTCGTATGGCGGCTTGATTAACCGCGTCACGAAAAAGCCGCTCGACACCTTCGGCGGCGAGGTAAACCTGGCGGCCGGTAGCTACGGCTTCCACCGCGTGAGTGCCGACGTGAACCTGGTGGACCAGAACACGCCCGCCGACCAGCCCAAAACGCTGGGCTTCCGCCTGAACACGGCCTACACCTACGAGGATAACTTCCAGAACAAGGGCTACACCGGCTTCAACAAGAACCTGGCCGTGGCTCCCAGCCTGCAGTGGCGCCCCTCGGACCGGCTGACGGTGAACCTGGACGCGGAAATCTACAAGGGCCGGGGCACGGGCAACCAGTTCATTTTCCTGTATTTCGCGCCGGCCCAACTGGGCTTTGACCGGGCCGATAAGTCGCCGTTTGATTACCGCCAGTCGTACCAGGGGCCGGGCCTGATTCAGGATTCGCGCAGCACCAACCTGTTCGGGCAGGTGCAGTACAAGATTTCGCCCGCCTTCACGGCCACCACCTACCTGACCAGCAGCAACAGCTACTCGAACGGCAACTCGGCGTACTTCTACCTGACGCCGTCTACTCCGGATTTCCGCAGCCGCCACCCCGAGTTGCCGGCCGCCGACAACTACCTGGTGCGCGCCGACCAATCGACGGACAACAGCCAGCGCCAGCTGTGGGAAGTGCAGCAGCTCTTCAACGGCGACTTCCAGGTGGGTAACATGCGCAACCGCGTGGTGCTGGGCCTGGATTTCCTGCGCATCAACTCGGACGTCAACTTCGTGGGTGCCAACTTCGACACGGTGGCCCTGGCCTCGCCGCGACCCATCCTGGACCGCTTCAACGGCACTAATATGAACGCCGTGTACGCTAGCGGCGGCGGGGGGCGCTACCTGGTCACCACCAAATCGAACACCTACAGCGCCTTCGTGTCGGATGTGCTGAACCTGACCGAGCAGCTAAGCGTGCTGGCTGCCCTGCGCGTGGACCACGTCGACAACAAAGGCGGGCTCTACTACTCGCCCGTAGCGGCCTACAAGCAGACTACTTTTTCGCCGAAGTTCGGGCTGGTGTATCAGCCGGTGAAGGAGCGGGTAAGCGTGTTTGCCAACTACCAGAACAGCTTTAACAACCTGGGCCTCTACCTGGCCGAAGACGGCAGCCGTCCGCTGGCCCGGCCCGAGCGTGCCAACCAGTGGGAAGGTGGGGTGAAACTGGACGCGGCCGGCGGCCGCCTCAGCGCCACGGTGAGCTACTACGACATCCGGGTGCAGGACCGGCTGCGGCTGCTGGGCTACGCGCCCACCACGTTTGAAGCCATCAACGCCCAGGACGCCACCCAGCGTAGCAAAGGCGTGGAAGTTAATTTTACTGCCAACCCGGTGTCTGGCCTGAACGTGGTCGGCGGCTTCTCCTACAACAATTCGAAGTTTGAGGATTCGCCCGAAGACGTGAACGGCCGCCGGCCCAACACCGCTTCCTCGCCCTACCTGGCCAACGCCTGGGTGAGCTACCGCCAGCCCGAGGGCGCGCTGCGCGGCCTGGGCGCGGGCATCGGCGGCAACTACGCCAGCGAAAACCGCGTGCAGAACTCCAGCACCAACGTGTTTACCCTGCCCAGCTATACCATCTTTAACGCCAGCATCTTCTACGACCAGCCCAAATACCGCATTTCGGCCAAGGTAGATAACCTGACCGACCAGCAGTACTGGACCGGCTACACCACCATGAACCCGCAGAAGCTGCGCAGCATTATTGGTAGCGTGGCGTACAAGTTCTAACCTAACCCTTTCACGCTTATGACGGCTAAGCAGCTCGTTGGCAAGCTACACCTCTGGCTCGGACTCGCGTCCGGGCTAGTGGTGTTTATTGTGAGCATCACGGGGGCCATCTTTGTCTTCCAGGATGAAATCCGGGACCTGACCGAGCCCTGGCGCAAGGTGGAGGCCCAGGCCACGGCACCGGTGCTGCCCTCGCGCCTGCAGGCCGCCGCCCTGGCCGCCCACCCCAGTATAGACAGCAAGGACACCTGGGTAACCTACTTCGGGCCCGAGCGCTCGGCTACGGTGTTCTTCACCACCAAAGCCGGGGCGCCTACGCAGGTGTACCTGAACCCCTACACCGCCGAGGTGCTGCACGAGCACGACCTGCGCACCCACTTCTTTGCGGTTGTGCAGGAAATCCACATGACCTTGCTGCTGCCCGAGCCGGTAGCCAAATGGGTAGTGGGCGGGGCCGTTATGATTTTCGTGGTGATGCTTATTACCGGCGTGGTGCTGTGGTGGCCCAAGCGCAAGCAGGAGCGCAAGCAGCGCTTCACCATTAAGTGGGGTGCCCGGTGGCGGCGCGTGAACTACGATTTGCACAACGTGCTGGGCTTTTACGCCGCCAGCATTGGGCTGATACTGGCCCTGACAGGTCTGCTCATGATTTTTCCTTCGGTGCTGACCCCCATTGCGTACGTGGCCAACGGCGGCAAGACCTACCCCCAGGACCTGATAACGGCCAAAGTAGACACGCTACAGCCCGTAGCCGCGGCCGCGCAGCCCGTCCGCGACGTTATCTACCAGACCGCCCGCCGCCGCTCGCCTCAGGCTGAAATGATTCTGCTAGGGCCCACTGGCACCGGCAAAGCGCCCGCCTACTGCTGGACTTACCGCAAGGCCCTGCACTACTACTACCGCGACGACTACGCCTTCCACCCGGTTTCGGGCCAGGAACTGCAGGCAAGCTTCCACGACACGAAAAGCGCCGGCACCAAGCTGACCGACATGAACTACGACATCCATACCGGCCAGATTCTGGGTTTCGGGGGGAAGCTGGTAGCCTTCCTGGCCAGCCTGATTTCAGCCAGCCTGCCCGTAACTGGCACCATCATCTGGTGGGGCCGGCGCAACAAAACCAAAAAGCCCCGTCCCCAGAAGCTACAGGTGCAGGTTGCCTAAGAAAGCCGGAGGTAGCAAACTGCCGTCGTAATGATAATAAGCAAAAAGCCGGGCCCAGGGGCCCGGCTTTTTGCTTGGTGTGAAAACCAAAACGTCTGCCATCCTGCCTAAGCCGGTACAGTCTCGGTGGCTGCTCTACCCATGCTCTGGGCCATCATGCTGGCCAGAATGATTTGCAGAGCGTGGTAGAGCATAAGGGGGAGCAAAATAAGGCCCGTAGCGGCAGTAGCCGGGAATAGCAGACTGGCCATGACGCTGCCGTGCACCAACGACTTCTTGGAGCCGCAGAACAGGGCCGTAATCCGGTCTTCGCGCGAGAAGCCCAGTACCCGGCTCAGACCCCACACCAGTCCGAAAATGGCCAGGTACAGCCCTACCATGCCCAGCGCCAGCAGAGCAATATCCTGGGCGGCGTAGCTGCGGAAAATGCCCTCGGCAAACGACTCGCAGAACGCCGTGAAGACAATCAGCAGAATCACTACCTGGTCGGAGATGCGCAGAGTGCCTTTGTGCTGCTCGGCGAAAGCACCAAAGCGGCGGTTGAGCAGCACGCCCGCCACCACCGGCAAAATTACCTGCCAGGTCAGGCTCACGGCCAGGCCCCACAGGTGGCCGCCGTCGGCGGAAGTGTGCAGGAACAGGCTGGTCCAGAGTGGGGTGAGGAAGATGCCGAGCAGGCTGCTAATGCTGGCGTTGAAGATGGCGGCCGGCAGGTTGCCCCGCGCAATGCTCACCATCACGACGGAGGTAGAAACCGTGCTGGGCAGCGTACACAGAAAGAAAATGCTCTGCCAAAGCTGTTCCCCCTTGAGCCCCGCAAACAAGGGCCGCGCCACTAGCGCCAGCAGCGGAAATGCCACAAACGTAATCAACTGCACCACTACGTGCAGGCGCCAGTTGCGCAGGCCCGCCTTCAGCTTATCGAGGCTCAGGCGCAGGCCGTAGAAGAAAAAGATAAGCGCCACGCCCGCAGTAGTAACGGCTTTCCACGGAATCGGGCTGGCCTTGCTACCCACGCCTGGAATGAGGTAGGCCAGTGCCACTGCTCCAATCAGGCCGAGCAGAAACCAGTCGAGCAGGCCTGCCCGGCGGAGCAGGGCAACTACACGGTTTTCGGCGGGACGGGGCGGGACGGCAGAAACGGGAGGCTGGCTCATGGAACGGCAAAATAAAAGCGTCAGACCACAGCAGTCTGACGCTTCTTGATTTCTACGGGCGTAATCAGCGGAGGTTTTTACTCCTGGGGCTTGGTTTGGCCCTTGAGCTTTTTCAGAAACTCCCCGTAGGCTGGCCCGAACTCGGCAAACAGCGGCTCGCCGCGGTGGGCCAGCAGCACGTTGCCCAGCAGCTTTAAGCCCACGGCCAGGGTAGCCGCTTCCTCGGCCGGCAGAACATCGGCCTGCTGTATGCGCTCGATAATGGCAAACACATCGTCGTGGTTGGCGAAGGCCAGAGTTAGCGGCTCGTGGAGTGGCTGATCAGGCTGGCTGGCCTGCTGGTGTTCCAGGGTGAGCCGGTACTGATGCTGCTTTTTACTCATAGCGGAAGCAAAGGAGAGGGAAGATAGGAAAAGAGCCGGGCTGAAGCGTGCCTGATGCTGCCGGAGGCAGATTAGACGGCCGTGGCCAGCTTGCGCTGCTTTTTGTTGGCTTTGCGCAGGCGGTTCAGCCACAGGATGGTGCCGGTGATGGGGAAAGTAAAGCCCAGCACGCACACAATCAGGCTAATGACTTTAGATGGCCAACCCCAGATGGAACCCGTGTGCACCGGCTTAAACATGCCGCGTACGCGCTGGCCCAGGCTACGCTGCTCGTAGGTTTGCTGGCTTAGCACCTGGCCGGAGTACTGGTCGAGGTAGGTTTCGTCGGTAGCGTTTTCGTAGCTGGCATCGGGGCGCAGCGTCGCTACCCGGATGCTGCCTGTGGGGTCTTTGGGTAGTTGCAGGCTGTAAGAAACCGACGCAGGGGCCAGCTCGCGGGCGCGGGCCAGGGCCGCGTCGGGCGTAAGCCCAGGGGTAGCCGAAGCGGTAGGCGTCGCACTTGCTTCGGGAGTAGTAGTGGGGGTAGCAGCCGCGGCTCCCGGCACCACCGAAACCGGCGGCTCGGGACGCTGCATGGGCGAGTTGGTCACGGCGTAGATGCCCTTGTTAAACCACTCAAATGACCAGGCCAGACCTGTAAACGCAAACACGAACAGAAACAGGGCCGAGTAAAAGCCCAGCACAATGTGCAAATCGTGGTTGAGGCGCTTCCATCCCCCGCTCCACTTCACCTGCAGGCGCTGTTGCAAGGCCTTGCGCGTGGCGGGCCACCACAGCACAATGCCGGTGATGATGATGAACAGGAACATAACGGTGCACACGCCCACAATCAGCTTGCCGATGGGGCCACCCACCATGCCGCGGTGCAGGGCCATCATGGTGAAGAAGAAGGTTTCGCGGTAGTTCAGCTCGCCGGTTACAGCAGCGGTGTAAGGGTTCACGAACACCACCGGGCCCCGGCCGCCTTCGCCTCCGCCACCTTTGCCGCCCTTGCCCTCGGGTCCGCCTTTGCCGCCCCGCTCAGCGCGGCCACCCTCGGCGTGTTGTCCTGCCGCCTGCGGGCCTTTGCCGGCTTCCGAGCGGCTCTCGCCCCCACGCTGACCGCCTTCACCCCGGCCTTTGCCTTCGCCCTTCTGCTCACCGCCCGGCGCGCCAGCCAAGTTGAACTCTACGGTGCGGGTAGGGTCGGCGTACACTTTCATGCCCGTAATCTTCGCGTCGGCCTTATAGGCTTTTACGGCCGCCGTGAGGCGTTCCAGGGGTAGGGTCGGGGTAGCAGCGGGCGTCACGAAGTACCGCTCGGGGTGCCAGGCCTGCTCCAGTTCTTTTTCGAAGACCAGCACGCCGCCCGTGAGGCAGACCACGGCAATAACCAGCCCCGAAACCAGGCTGAGGTAGAGGTGAATGTTGCGGAAGAAGATTTTCATGGGGCTAAAATACAAGGCGGAACGTCGGGCGAAAACCCGAAAGGTGGCTAGTTGCAGCCAGCACCTTTCGGGTTTTCTCTTCACTCACTAGTTCTTCGGACAGGAAAGAGGTTTCCTTAACTTCCTGGCAAGGACGCTCTTAGAGGCGGTAGCCGAGCGTAGCCGCGAAGTTGCGCGGAGCAATGGGGTTCACGCTGTTGTCGTCGTGCATGTTGTAGCTCAGCTCGTTGAGCAGGTTAGCCAGCTTCACGCGCACCGAGAACCGGTCGTAGGTGTAGCCCAGCGAGGCATCCAGCTGCACGTAGTTCGGGATGGTGATGAACTGGTTGGCATCGGCGCCGGTGGCCCAGGGCTTGCCGTCGGCGGGGTTAACCAGGCGCGGGTTACGGCCGGCCAGCTTATCGCCTACGTAGTAAGTAGTTACGCCAGCCGTCAGGCCGCGCAGGAATCCGTTGTCGCCGAACGTGCTGCCGAAGTTATAGAACAGGCTAAGGTTGGCCGTATGGGCGGGGTTGTAGCGCAGGCGGCTGCCGTTTTCGTAGATGTTGCTGTTGGTGTAGGCGGTATGGTTGTAGCTGTAGCCGGCAATAAACGACAGCCCGAACATCGGCTTGCTCTGAATGTCTACCTCCACGCCCTTGCTCGTTACCTCGCCGGCCAGCTCCTGGGGGCTGGTGCTATACTGGGTAGTAAAGCGCGGGTCGTTGGGCAGTATGCTCTGGATCTGGTTGCTGTTGACGATGCGGTAGGCCGTTACGTTGGCCGACAGCGCCCCTTTGAATAAATCGTTCTTGATGCCTACCTCGTACTGGTCAATGATGGAAGGCGGCAGGGGCTGGCCGTTGAGGTCGACGGCGGTGTTGCTCTGGGGGGTAAAGGAGTTGGAGTACGAGGCGAACAGGGCCGTTGTCTTGATGGGCTGGTACACGACCCCCAGGCGGGGCGAGAAGGCATCATCGTAGCGCCGGTTGTTTACCAGCTGACCGGCCAGGGTGCCGTTTTTGTTGGTGCCCGAGCGGTTGGCGGCCGTGTTGTAGTAGTACTGGTCGCTGGGGGTTTCCTGGTAGCTCCAGCGGATGCCGGCCAGCACCTTTACTTTCTCCGAGAGGCTGAGCAGATCCTGGGCGTAGAAGCCGGCGCGGCGCGTGTTGCTCTGGGTAGAAAGGTTGCGTACCAGATCATTGAAGCCCCCAATACGCTCCTTGGGCTGGGCCACTACTTTGCTGCGGTCCAGAATGTTGATGGCGTCGTAGGCCGTGATATTGGTTCGGGAGTTGGTGGGCGAAGTCGGGCCCGAGTACGCCAGCGTGTTGGTCAGGTACTGATCCGCATCGGCGCCTACCAGCACAGTGTGCTCCAGCGCGCCGGTGCGGAACTTGCCCGTCAGGTCCAGCTGCGCCAGAAAGTAATTCTCGTTCGTGTCAGTGCGCTGCAGGCTGCGGGTCAGGTCGCCGTAAGTGGCGGCGGCGCCGCTGGCTACCGGGCGGCTGGCGCTGCGTAGCTCGTTGTTGTAGCGCTGGTAGCCGACTACCCCCCGGATCTGCCAGGTATCGTTCAGGCGGCTGGTGAGGGTAGCGGTAGTGCTGGTTTGCTGGGTGGCATTATTGGCGCCGGGCACGTTCAGGAAGCGGCTCCGCGACTCCGGAATCTGGTAGTTGATGCTGCCAATGCCGTAGTCGGGCGTGCGGTTGTCGCGCAGGTAGTCGCCTTCCACTACGAGGGTAGTTTTAGGGGTAAGGGTAAACAGCAGCGAGGGGTTCACGTACACCCGGTCCGACTTCACCTCGTCGCGGAAGCTGTTGCCCTGCTCGTAGGTGCCGTTCAGGCGGAAGGCCACGCTTTCGCTTTTGCCCACGGCCCCGTACACGTCTACCATGGGCTTCCAGAAGCCAAAGCTGCCCACGCGCAGGCCAACGGAGCCCCCGCGCTCAAACTGTGGCTTCTTGGTTACCAGGTTCAGCACGCCCCCCGCGGCCACGTTGCCGTACAGGATGGCGGCGCTGCCTTTCAGCACTTCCATGCGCTCCAGGGAGCTGGCTTCGGGCATTACGCCGTTGTTGAAGCGCACCCCATTCTTAAAAGTATTGTTGCTACCGTAGGCAAAACCCCGACTGCCCAGCTCTTCCTGCGTGCCGCCGGTGGTGCTGGTTACGTACAGGCCACTCACGTTCACCAGCGCGTCGGAGAGGCGCAGCACCTGCTGCTGCTCCAGCACCTGGCGCTCCACCGTCACGGCGCTTTGCGGCAAATCCAGGGAGGCTACCGGCAGCTTGCTGACGCTGGTAGGACGTTCGTTGAGGCTGCGGTTACCCGTTACAGTTACCTCATTCAGCTGCTGGTTGTTCTGCACTAGGGCAAAAGCCTGCAGGGTAGTGGTTTCGCCGCCCGTCACGGTTACCATCTGCTCCTGGGAAGTATAACCCAGGCTGCTGACTACCAGCTGGTAAGAGCCAGCCGGAGCCGAGAGGCGGAAGCTGCCGTCGGGACCCGTGGTGGTGCCGAAAGACGTGCCTTTCAGGGCCACAGTTACCCCCTCAACGGGCTGTCCTTTTTCATCCTTCACTACCCCGGCCAGGCGGCCCCGCTGCGCGTTGTCGTCTTCTCCGTGCTTTAGCGAAGCGGTAGCTCCACCGGTTGCCGTGGGAGTGGCAACAGCAGTGAGGGGAAGGGTAAGGAGCAGAAGCAGGGGTAGGGGTCGGGACATAAGGAAGAGCGAGGAGAGCTTGTTTAGATTGATTTAAAACAATGCAAAGCTCTGCTCTATTTAGATAGATTCAAAACAGTTCTTTAGAAAAATTCTACTCATGCAGTAACTGGCTTGTATAAGAGTGCCTTAGCTTATAGTAGCTGGCGTTTCTGGGTGTTGCAAAACTCAAAAAGCCCGGCTAGGGGCCGGGCTTCTGAACAGAAACAAAAACAGATATACCTCTACCTTCAGGCGCTAACCGCTGCTACCGAAGCCGTTGCAGGGGTAGGCAAAGCAAAGGCATCGGCCAGCAGCTCGTAGGAGCGAAGCCGGTCGTCGAAGTCATGGGTGATGGTAACGGCTACCACTTCCTCTACCTGATACTCGGCGGCCAAAGCCGTGAGTTCGGCCTTCACCTTATCGGGGGTGCCACTGATAATGCGCTGGTGATGATAGGCCAGGCGATGCAGCAAATCGGGCGATAAGCTCGCCACGTTTACTTTCTCCACCGCATCAATAGGGGAGTACTGGCCGGTTTCGAGCTTGAGCATTTGCAGGGCCAGGTTGTCGGCCAGGGCCTGGGCGTGGCCGGCCGTATCGGCACACACCACGAAGATGGCCACGTTGGCCTGCGGGGCCGTCAGCTCCGCGGAAGGCTTGAACCGGTCCCGGTAGAGCTTCATCAGTTTCGGCCCGCTGTTGGGGTTAATAAAGTGGGCAAACGAGAAGGCCGCGCCGGCTTCGGCAGCAAACAGCCCACTTTGGCCACTCGAGCTAAGCAGCCACAGCTCCGGCCGGGTGTCGGCGAAGGGCGAGGCTTTTACGGTAGCATGAATGGTGTCCTCCACTACCTCGTCGCGCAGGTAGGCCCGTAGGTCCATGAGCTGCTCGGCAAAATCCTCGTCGCTGAAGGTGTTGTGGGGGTTAAGGGCGTGGGCTGTAATGCGGTCGGAGCCCGGGGCACGGCCAATACCCAGGTCGATGCGGCCGGGGTAAAGGGTTTCGAGCAAACGGAAGTTCTCGGCCACCTTCAGGGCCGAGTAGTGGGGTAGCATCACCCCACCCGAGCCCAGCCGGATGCGCGAGGTTTCAGCCCCGAGTCGGGCCAGCAGCACTTCCGGTGCCGAGCCGGCCAGCGTATTGGTATTGTGGTGTTCCGACACCCAGAACCGGGTGAAGCCCCGCCGGTCGGCGAGGCGGGCCAGTTCCAGGGTATGTTGCAGTGCCTCCCGCGGGGTGCGCCCTACGGGCACCGGCGACTGGTCCAGCACGCTGAGGCGAATATTCAAAGGAGTTTCCATGGCAGAAGAGTAACAGCCTCTATAACCGCCCGGCCCTTGGTTGGTTTGGGCTGCAAAGGCGCACCGGCTACTCCGCGCGTTCCAGGGCCGCCACGTCGGAGGCGTTAAGCAGGGCTAGGTGGCGGGTAATTTTCTCGACCGGCCAGTCCCACCACGCCAGGCGGTTCAGGCGGGCAATGGTGTCTTCGTCGAAGCGGTAGCGGATCAGTTGGGCGGGGTTGCCGGCTACAACAGCGTAATCGGGTACGTCGCGGGTTACCACGGCCTTGGTGGCTACCACTGCCCCATTCCCGATACGCACGCCGGGCAGTATGGTGGCCTCGTGCCCGATCCATACATCATGGCCCACCACGGTATCCCCCTTCGACGGGTACTTGTCCCGGATGTCGAGGCCCGCCATCAGCTGCTCCCAGCCGCCCCCAAAAATGGCGAAGGGAAACGTGGAAAGGGGGGCTGTTTCGTGGTTGCCGCCGTTCATAATAAACTTCACGCCCGACGCCAGCGCGCAGAATTTCCCGATAATCAGTCGGTCGCCAATGAAGTCGAAATGGTAGAGTACATTCCGCTCAAAGTTGGCCGCGTCGTCCAGGTCGTCATAGTAGGTGTAGTCGCCAACGATAATGTTGGGCCGGGTAATGCTATTTTTCAGGAACACCAGCTTGCGGTGGTGGGGCAGGGGGTAGCGGGTGGTGGGGTCGGGGCCGTGCATGGGTAGGAAACGAAAAGCGGACTCAAAGGTAGGTGCGTTAGCGGTGCGCGCAGCGGCAGGAGTCGACCCGCTTCTCCGTGGGACCTCCTAGGGCCTTCACCAAGTCGTTTGCAAGATCCAAGTAACCGGTAGAAGTCCGCAAAAATTAGTGCGCTACCTTCGCGCCCACATGATACCAACGCTTACGCTCGCCCTGCTGTGTGTATTCGCCTTTCTGGCCGGCCTGATTGATGCCATTGTGGGCGGGGGCGGCCTGATTCAGCTACCCGCCATGCTGGTGCTGCTCAAAGACGCTGGCACGCCGGTTCCTACCATCCTGGGGACCGGCAAAGTATCGTCGCTGATGGGCACGGCCGCCGCCTTGCGGCGCTACGCGGGGCAGGTACCTATTCGGTGGCGGGCTGTGGGCACGGCGGCGGCCGTGGCGGGCTTGTTTTCGTTTCTGGGGGCGCGGGTGGTGAGCCTGCTGCCGCAGGAACTACTGCCGCCCCTGGTGCTGGGGCTGCTGGTGGTTATTGCCATCTATACCTTCTGGCGCAAGGATTTCGGTTCCATCCACGCCCCGCGCCTGCCCAAAAGCCGCGAGGCCTTGTATGGGGCGCTGGTTGGCTTAGTTATCGGGTTTTACGACGGCTTTTTCGGGCCAGGCACGGGCTCGTTTCTGCTGTTTGCCTTCGTGGGCCTGTTCGGCTACGACTTCATTACGGCCTCGGCTTCGGCTAAGCTCGTCAACGTGGCTACTAACCTGGCCGCTCTGGCCTACTTCGCCTACACCGGTCAGATTTTGTGGGGCGTGGCCCTGCCCATGGCCGTTAGCAACATCCTTGGCTCCACCCTTGGGGCCCACCTGGCCCTGCGCCACGGCACCGGCTTTGTGCGCACCCTGTTTCTGGTAGTGGTCGGCGCATTCATCATCAAGCTAAGCTTGCAGGTGTTTGAGGTCAGGTTTTGAACCTGTGAAGCTGTGAAGCGCATAAACTAGCTCGCTCAGTAAGGTGCTCAAGTAGGGGTGCCTTCCCAGAAGCTCTGCCCCGCAAACGCCAACAAGCCCGTACTCCACGCTGGAAATACGGGCTTAGTCTATAGAGCAGGGCTTTACGAAGCGAAGTTGATGTAGGCCGCCGGCCAATCAACTCACAAGCTTGCCGTTACTCCTGGTAGCGGCTGGGCAGGCCCGGGGCGGCGTTGCCTTGGGCTCCCTGGCCACTGGGCACGCCCATTTTCTCCTCCCGCTTGCGCTGATACTTATCGAACTGCTGGGGTGTGAGGGTTTCCTTAAGCATAGCCAGGCGCGACTGCCCGATATCGTCGACTACGGCGGCCATTTTGCGCATATCCTGGCGGTAAGTTTGGCGGGCGGTTTCTACCCCCCGCACGCTCACGAGGTTAATCTGGCGGACTTTCTCCACTTGCTGCGGGGTCAGGGCCAGGGCCTTCTGCATGTTGTCGGTGAGAGCATTGGCGCGGGCCTCCACCTGAGCTGGGTTCGGGGCAGCGGCCCGGACCGGGGTAGCGGCCGTAGCCGCGGGCTTGGGTTTGGGCTTGGCGGCCGTCTGGGCCAGCAGGGAGGCAGGGGCGCTCAGCAGCAGCGTGAGGAGCAGGGTAGTTTTCATGCGAAAGAAAAAGCCAAAAGCGGCGGTAGAGGAAGTGGATTCGAGCATCCGCGGCTTTCTAGCTGTAAAGATGATGCCAGAAGTGCAATCTGCCACCGGTAACGCAGAAACGAGCCGGAGTATTCCCCCACCCTAAGAAAATCTGCCCGGAGCGGCACGCAACCTTTCCGGGGCATTTGCATACACCATCTATCCGGCCGCATTTGGCGCCCTCGTGCTACTGTAGATACTCCTATGAAACCACAAACCCGAACTACCTGGCTGGCTGCGGCCGGCACCCTTGGCCTGCTGGCCGCTACGCTTTACTCTAACCGCCGCGGTAGCTACGAGTTGGCGGGCCGGGTAATACTCATAACGGGCGGCTCCCGCGGCCTGGGACTTATCCTGGCCCGCCAAGCTGTGGCGGAGGGCGCCAGGGTCGCTATCTGCGCCCGCGACGCCGATGAGCTGGAGCGCGCCCGCCAAGAATTAACTCAGAGCGGGGCCGAGGTGCTGGCTCTGGTCCGCAACCTGACCAATGCTGAGGAAGTGGAAACTCTGGTGGCGGAGGTGCAGCACCAACTAGGGGCCATCGACGTGCTGGTGAACAACGCCGGCATCATTACGGCCGGCCCCCTGGATAATATTGAGCTGCGCGACTATCAGGAATCGATGGATACGCACTTCTGGGCCCCGCTTCACGCCATGCGGGCTGTGCTGCCCAGCATGCGCCGCCGGGGAGAAGGCCGCATCGTGAATATTGCCTCGGTAGGAGGCAAGGTGCCCGTGCCCCACCTGGCCCCGTACTGCGCCAGCAAGTTTGCCCTAGTGGGCCTCTCAGAAAGCTACCGCGCCGAGCTGTTGCAGTATGGTATTCAGGTAACCACCGTTTGCCCCGGCCTGCTGCGCACCGGCAGCGCCCGGCACGCCATCGTCAAAGGCCAGCACAAAAAGGAATACGCCGCCTTCATCATTGCCGACTCCCTACCCATGCTTTCCATGGATGCCGACCGCGCCGGCCGCGAAATCTGGAACGCCTGCCGCCGCGGCGACGCCGAAGTGATTCTGAGCGTGCCGGCCAAAGTGCTTTCCACTCTGCACGGCCTGTTTCCCGGCACTACCGCCAATGTGCTGAGCTGGGTGAACCGCACCCTGCCCGGCCCCGGCGGCCCCCTCGGCGACGAGCGGCGCCGGGGCTACGAAAGCGAATCGGAAGTTAGCCGCTCCTGGCTCACGGCCCTAACCCGCAAAGCCGAGCGGCAGAACAACGAGCGGTAAAGGCCATTGCTTGCTGGTGCTGAGCCGACGGGTCATCCCGAGCCGCAGGACCGCTACGGAAAAAGTCGTCTGGAAAATGACTGGAACGTCATGCCAAGCGCCGCCGAGGAATCTCCCTTGAATCGTGTTGAAGTAGCACTGCAACGTCAGCACGCAAGATTCCTCGGCGGCGCTCGGAATGACGTTCCTTATTTGCTAGGAATCATAGACAGTCTCTACGGTACCATTGCTCGATTAGCCAACCAGGTGTAGAGGTCCTGTGTCCAAGCTCAGGCTGGCCTAGTATGGGTAACAGGGCGTTTTGCGTATCATTGCCACCAGCAACTGGTAACCTGCAACTCCTTTGTCCTACCCCGTTCACCTCACGTTAGGGCCGCTCACGCTACCTATCCATCTGCTGCTGGAGGTGCTGGCGTATTCCGTGGGCTACCGCTTCTACCAGCACCTCCGGACCCGCTTCCCCGACCCGATTTCCGACGAAAACCGCCTCTGGATTTTCATGGGCTGCGCGGCCGGAGCCCTGCTCGGCTCCCGCATGTTGGGCCTGTTGGAGCACCCGGAACTGCTGCGGCACCCGCCTGGCGGCTGGCTGTACTACTTCACCAACAAAACCATCGTTGGGGGCCTGCTGGGTGGCCTGGTAGGGGTAGAGCTGACCAAAAAGCGCCTCGGCGTGACAACCTCCAGCGGCGACCTGATGGTGTACCCCATCCTGCTGGCCCTGTGCATCGGCCGGCTGGGCTGCCACCTCTCGGGCCTCGAAGACGGCACCTACGGCACGGCCACTACCTTGCCCTGGGGCTTCAACTTCGGCGACGGGGTAGCGCGCCACCCCACCAACCTCTATGAAATTGGCTGGCTGCTGCTCACGGCGGCCGGCTTATGGCTGGCCGAGCAACGCGGGCCACTCCCGAACGGTTGGCGCTTCCGGTTTTTCCTGGCGGGCTACCTGCTGTTCCGGCTGCTGGTGGAGTTCCTAAAGCCCACGGCCGCCCCGGCCGGCTGGGGCCTCACCGCTATTCAATGGGCCTGCGTGGCGGGGCTGGGGTACTATGGGTGGTTGTTTGGGCGAGGAAGTGCCCAAAAGCAGTTAATTGAATCTTAATTTATGGAACACAACAGCCATTTGAGATACAGCGGCTTAGCTACTGTGCGTAGGTCTTACATGACAGAGTTTATTGTCGAGTGCCCGAAGTGTCGGTCTGCAGCGTTTGTGACCTGTGACAATCCTTATTCTTATTGCAACGGAAAATTAGCCTGTGCTAATTGCTCGCATGTGGAGCATGCTGAATCCTTAATTCGATACCGAGTTCTAATTAAGAAGTACTGTAATAACTGTGGATCAACAATTGATTATACTGCTCCTGAGTTAAAAGAGAGGATAAATAAAATTAATATTAAGTGTCCTGCTTGCAGCGCCTTGCAGGAATTACAACCTCGCAATGAGCAGTATCAAATTCAATACAAAAGCACTAGTAAAGTAAATGACCCTATTTTTAGTTTACCCTTATGGCTACAGACAGAGGTAAAAGGAAACCTGCTATGGGCGTACAATAGGCGACACCTTCAAGATATTAAGGAGTATGTTGAATCGAAACTAAGAGAGCGGCAAACAACAAGGTACACAACGATGGTAGAGCGTTTACCCACCTTTATAAAAGTGGCTAAAAACCGTAGCGCTATCCTCAAAGTAGTTGAAAGACTAATTAATAAATAGTTTCTGATTGCTTCTCATTAATATCACTCATGCCCGAACGGCCCTATACCTACTACGATTTCACCCTGAGTCTGTGTCCGCACTGCCTGCGGCGGGTAGAAGCCAAAATTGTCTTTGAAGATGGCGGTGTGTACATGCTCAAGCGCTGCCCCAGCCACGGCCGCCAGAAGGTGCTCATTGCTACCGACATTGAGTACTACAAAAGCATCCGCAACTACGTGAAGCCCAGCGAAACGCCGCGCCGCTTCAACACTGCTACCCACTACGGCTGCCCCTACGACTGCGGCTTGTGTGCCGACCACGAGCAGCACAGCTGCCTCACCGTCATCGAAATAACCGACCGCTGCAACCTGACCTGCCCTACCTGCTACGCCGAAAGCAGCCCCCTGCACGGCCGGCACCGCACCCTGGACGAGGTAGAAGCCATGGTGGACGTGCTGGTGGAAAACGAAGGCGAGCCCGACGTGGTGCAAATTTCCGGTGGGGAGCCCACCCTGCACCCGCAGTTCTGGGAGATTCTGGACATGTGCAAGCGCAAGCCCATCAAGCACCTGATGGTGAACACCAACGGCGTGCGCCTGGCCAAGGACGAGGCCTTCGTGGCCCGGCTGGCTACCTACGAAGGCGCGTTTGAGGTGTACCTGCAGTTTGATTCCTTCAAGAAGGAAGCCCTGGAAAGTCTGCGCGGGCGCGACCTGCGCGAGGTGCGCCGCCAAGCCCTAGACCACCTCAACAAATACAACCTCAGCACCACCCTGGTCGTGACCCTGCAAAAAGGACTCAACGACGACGAAATGGGCCAGATCATCGACTACGCCTTGCAGCAGCGCTGCGTGCGCGGCGTCACGTTCCAGCCTACCCAGGCAGCCGGCCGCCTCCAGAACTTCGACCCCGCCACCGACCGCCTCACCCTCACCGAAACCCGCCAGCGCATCATCGAGCAAAGCCCCGTCTTTACCGCCGAAGATCTACTGCCCGTGCCCTGCAACCCCGACGCGCTGGTGATGGGCTACGCCCTGAAGCTGGGCGGCGAAGTGTTTCCGCTCACGCGCTACGTGCAGCCCGCCGAGCTGCTCCAGAGCAGCGGCAACACCATTGTGTACGAGCACGACCCACGCCTACGCCAGCACCTGCTGCGCCTGTTCAGCACGGCCAACACTGTGGATACCATCACGCCCGAGCTCAACCAGCTCCTATGTTGCCTACCCTCCATCCAAGCCCCCAACCTCCGCTACGAAAACCTGTTCCGAGTCATCATCCTGCAGTTTATGGATGCCTGGAACTTTGATGTGCGCGCCATCAAGAAGTCCTGCGTGCATATCGTGAGCAAGGATTTGAAGATTATTCCTTTCGAAACCATGAACCTGCTGTACCGCGACGAAGAAAAACTGGCCCGCCTGCAGCAGCTGCGCGATATTCCGGTTCTCTAACCCCTGCTGATGGAAACGCCCGAATCACCGAAACCACCCGAAAAATCCACCAGTGACCTGTTGGCCCAGGTAGTAGTAGCAAATTTTGCCGCGCTGCTGGTCCTGGGCGGGCTTGGCGGCTTTATCGGAATGCTGGCCCTGCCGGTGCTAAACCTGGTAATCGGGGTAGCGCTCCTGTTCACCGCGCACCGCAAGTTGGGCAAAGTAATACTACTATCGGGGCTGGTAGTGGGTCTGCTGGGGCTGGGCACCTGTGCCCTCATCCTCAGTAATTTGCGTGTCAATCATTAAGCCCTGCGCTTGAGGAGTCCCGCCCAAATCAACGCCAACTTTCCCTGCCGTGGCGTATACTAAATAGTGGCTGTTACTACCTTTACTCACTGTCGCCGAGAGGAGTTGATGGGGTAGTTGCTGGAATGCAGAAAACAGATTGGAGCATAAGCCGCAGCCAGATGACAAGCCTCGCCTACAAGGCTGGAACGCAGGGGGTTGAGGTGTTCCGCTGTCAGTTTCCATAGAAAAGCAAAGCGCCCTACTGGACAGGTAGGGCGCTTTGTGTTTGAATGCTGGAAGCGGGGAACTGGCTTAGCGCGAAAATACCGAAGTGTAAGTGCTAGTACCTTGGTCGCTGGCCTGAGTTAGCTTTATGCGCAGGGTGGTGCTGGTTAGCTCCTGAACAGCATAGTGGCGGGTTACTTCTGATTGAGTTACCGTTAGTGAGTCGCCGGCCAGCGTCCAGGTGCCGGAAAGTTGCTGCGGCGCTTCGGGGTAGGCTTTTACAGCAGCTTCATCGAGCGTATAAGCACCACCAGTTTGGAAAAGGTGCAGATTGTCGCGCTGGGCGGCTTTCATCCGCGGGAACAAGTCCACGGCAGGAGTTGCATCGGTACCGGACGTAGCGGTGGCCAGCGTTAGGCTGGTTAAATGCCAAGGGCCTGCAGCTAACAACGCCGGTTTCGATTGAACAGTTGTAGCGGCAGCTGCCACTTCCTGGGCGGGATCCTTAATCTCCTCAATCTCTTTCTCACAAGAGGCAAACACGAGGGTGCTAGCCAGCAGGCTCAGGAATACGGGCAGTTTCTTCATGAAAACGGGTTTTGGTGATTGTGCAACAACACGCTTCGAGGCGTAGTAGATTTGCGGCATATGCCTCACTTTTTACGTCCAACTTCTCAACGGCATGACTCCCTGTTGGCTGCCGTTGCTACAAAGCTAGGTAATTATAACTAATGATGGTTCAGGCACTTGGTGAATTTAGTCATTTCGTGCTACATAGTGGCCTTATGATGCAATATTGTGTGCATTTTCTTATTAATTTGACGTTAATATCTGGGAAAAATAAAAACAGCCGACTATAATTCAATCGGCTGTTTGTGATAAAAAATAGGATTATTCTAGATACTAGTCAGCTGCTTGGCAGTGCGGGCACGTGTAGGTAGCTCGGCCACCAACATACGATTTTGCAATTTCTGTATCGGAATGGCGTGGGCAGAACCGATGCTGGTCGGTGCCGGGTGTCGCGGAATCGTCCCATTCCCGGGCATGGATCAGAAAACTGGCCGGAAAATCCCGATACGTAGCCTCATGCCCGATTGCGGTGTGCAACACCAGCTGAATAGCGGTGTGCAAATCTTCAAATTCTCTAGTTGAGAGAGTTTGCGCTACCCGCTCGGGATGAATCCGGGCCTGAAAAAGCACTTCGTCCACAATCCAATTGCCTAGCCCCGCCGTGATGCTTTGGTCAAGCAGCAAAGGTTTTAGGATAGTTTTACGCTTGCTGAGCTTGTGCTGCAGTTGTTCGGCGGTAATGTCCAGAGCATCAGGGCCTAGCTTCTTGGCTTGCCGGTACTGCTCCACACTCTCTGCTAACCGGATGCGGCCAAACTTGCGCGGATCAACGAAGGCCACCCGCAGCCCGGATGAGAGATGGAGCGCCACGCGGGTGAAGCGCGGCGCATCCGGCCCGTCGCGGTAAGCACCCACGTCGCCGGTCATGCCGAAGTGCCACACCAGTACCTGCCCACTGTCTAACTGCAGAAAGCAGTTCTTGCCCAGCCGGCTAGTACCTGTGATGGTGCGTCCCACCAGAGCCTGGCGCAGCACATCCTCCTCCACGGCCAGTACGTGGGCATCCTGTACTTCCAGGGCCGTAATGGTTTGGTCAAGAAGCACTTCGTTTAGAAAGCGGCGGTAGGTTTCAACTTCCGGTAGTTCGGGCATGAGTCTGCTATAAAAGGTGGAAAGAGCTTACTGCGCTCCGGCAGCAGCTACTA
This sequence comes from Hymenobacter sp. HSC-4F20, assembly GCF_019599275.1. Classification (GTDB taxonomy): domain Bacteria; phylum Bacteroidota; class Bacteroidia; order Cytophagales; family Hymenobacteraceae; genus Hymenobacter. The sequence goes on from NZ_JAHZTD010000001.1 coordinate 488,521, forward strand.
CCCCTAACAAGCGCGACACTATCCTCCGTTCCTGGTCTGCCTTCTGCTTCTAGACCGCAGCCGCTTAGTAGGCAGTGCCCGGCGGTTGCCGAGCTAGAAGTGCAGCTGTCCTTCCACTACTACCACGCCCGTGCCGCTAATCTGCACGGCCTCAATGGCTTCCCGTGGGCCGTATACCTGCACGGCTACTGTGCCCGGGCGGCCCAACCAGTGGCCCTGCTCCGCTATAAACTGTGGGCTAGGCAGGTAGCCATAGTGCCATAGGTAGGCCGCCATGCCTCCGGTGGCCGAGCCAGTTACAGGGTCTTCCAGCACGTCGGGCGGGGTGCAGAGGTGGCGGGCAAAGGTGGTGCCGGCTGGGGTAGCGCCTTCCAGGCAAAACAGGTGGGAACTGAAAAAATTGGTGCGGCGGCGGTAGGCCTCCAAGGCGGCAGGGTCGGGTAGGTAGGCCCGGCGTAGGGTAGCAGCATCACGCAGCAGCACCATCAGCTGGGGCGTGCCCGTACTTACCGTCTGAATCACTGAGCCTTCTACTATATCGGCGGGCGAAAGACCGAATAAAGGCAGCACAGTCTCGGCCTCGTGTATCTGCCCAAATACGGGGCGGCGCTGGGTCATCCGCACTTGCGCCGGCGCCGTGGGGGTAGTAGATGGCTCTACCTCAATCAGGAGGGGGCCGTGCAGCAATTCCAGGTGCAGGCGGGTTGTTTCGGTGGTGGGGCGGGCCAGGCGCCCGGTGTGCAGCAGGGCCGTGATGGTCGCAATGGTAGGATGGCCCGCCAGCGGAATCTCTTCGCTGGGAGTAAAATAGCGCACCCCGAACTCGGCCACCGCGGAACGCCGCACAAAAGCCGTTTCCGATTGGTTGAACTCCCGCGCCAGGCGCTGCATGGCCTCGTCGGTGAGGTCGTCGGCGTCGAGCACCACGGCGCAAGGGTTGCCGCCCAGGGCAGTTTCGGTAAAGGCGTCTACCAGTAGAAAGGGGTAAGTAGGCATAGCGGGGCAAAACAGGAGTGAGGGCCTAAAGGTAGGGCTGATTAACCAGGCCGGGCGCGGCGGGGAGGCGTTATCCCCTCCAGCCGTCTGGTCTGGCCCGGGCAGCCACCCAGCGTCAGGCTCAGTTCTCGCACTACGGCGCCCCTTAAACAACCAGAGCCAGCTTCCCGAAGAAAGCTGGCTCTGATTGTTGGTTGCCCGAGAGGTTAGTGCTAGCCTGCGGCTTACGACGGATCAGAAAGCATAGCTACCTGGCGGCCATTCGTGTCATAAATGCCGCCGGTACGGCTTATATACAGGCGGCGCTGCTGCCCATCGACCAGTACGTAGGGATAGGCAGTGCTTTCCGAGCGGGTAAGGCGGCCCACCACCTGGGCGGTGCGGTCTGCCCGGTCTACCCGCACCACGCTGAGGCGGTTGGTGAGGTAGTAGGGTTCGTCGGGATTGTCGCGGAAGGTAATCTTGCCCAGCACGCTAACGGCGCTGTTGGTCGTTGCTACTGTGCGCACAGGCGCCGTGGCGCGGTCAGCCAGTACGGCGGGGGTAGCCGACGGAGCAGCCACGCGGGTGCTGGCCACAATCTGCTGGTTGGCCCGCTGCCAGCCTTCGCCGATAGCCGTGAGGCGAGTGCGGCGGCCGGGGTGGGTAGGAGAAGCTTCATCGTCGGAAACAACGGCCATACCGGCCTGGGCCTGAGCCAGGCTGGCGCCCATCTTGCGCAGCACAAAGCCCGAAAACTCGTCGGCCTCCAACTCATCGGCCGGGTTGGAGCCCCCGGCGCGCAGGGTGTGGCCGTTGAGGTGGTGACCCATTTCGTGAGCCAGAATGCTGATGCCAGCCCAATCGGTGCGGCCGGCGCGGTTCACGGCTGCCACAAACTGCGGGTTGTATAGCAGGTAACGCTTGCCGCCGTACACCACGGCCGCGGCGTTCTGCACTTCGGTGGTAGCGCGCAACTCGAAGCGGGGCTTCAGGCCTACTACATCTGTTATTTCACGTAGCACGTCGCGCTGGCCAGTAGTGGATTGCGCTGCTACGGAGCCGGTAAGCAGGAGCCACCCGGCAAGCACCAAGCCTGCGAAGCAGCGGAAGAAGCGAGGGTGGTTCATGAAAAAATCCTGTTAAGTGTAGTGGTTGAAAGACAAGAACCTTGCCGAAAATTACGGAACAAACCCCAGGAACTAAATGCGTACAGGCAGAGTTTGGAGCCCGTGTTTCTATATTTGCATTCCCAATTAAACCCGCCAGTTGTTAGGTGAAAAAGCGGAAGGAGAAGGCGGAATATCTACTGAGGTTCATGAAAAAAACACAATTGATCCGACATTGGTTCATCCGGACGGGTGCTGGAGCGTTGGCACTGCTGGCAACAACTACCGGCTCCGCACTGGCGCAGGAAGCCTGTTTGCTAGAACCCCTGCCACTTCGTCAGCGGGTGGCCGCCGCCAGCCTGATTGTGGAAGCCCGGGTAGCCGCTACCCGCAGCCTCGACGAGGGCGCCCACATCGTAACGCTCAACGAGTTGGAAGTCTTTAAAGTATTTCGCGGCTCTTTTTCTTCCGGCCAGAATCTGACCTTGCGCACGGCTGGGGGCACCGTGGCGCTACGTCGGGAGGACGTAACCAACTCGCCCCAGCTAACTGTAGGGCAGCAGGGCGTATTCCTGCTGGAGCCCGAACCCGGACAAGCCGGCAGCTACCGCCTCTACGCTGGTCCCCAGGGCCTGATCAGCTACGACTTGCGGCTGGCAACGGCAGCTGAGCCGTTTGGGCACTACGCTTCCATTACCGAGGAACTGTATCCTGCCTTGGAAGCGCAAACCGGGCAGGCGTTTCGCCCCGTACGCACTAACGCTCCGCTACAAGCCCGCCTCAACCAAGCCGCCCGGCCCGGGGCGGCCCCGCAAATCAGCGGCCTGAACCCGGCTACCATCACGGCCGGCACGGGCAGCGTCCTGACGATTACCGGCACGGGCTTTGGCACTACGCAAGGCAGCGGCACCGTAGGATTTCGCAACGGCAACAACGGCGGGCAGTCGTTCGTGTCGCCGCTGGCTTCGGACTACGTAAGCTGGTCCGACACAGAAATCAAGGTACGGGTCCCGTCGGCTACCGTCGGGAATGCGGGGCCGGCGGGCTCGGGTGCTGTGCTGGTTACCAACGGTACCTCCGAAAGCGCCTTGAGTGTAGACAACCTCACGGTAGACTACGCCCTGAGCAATGTCAGCTACCAGGCCGACGCCAACTCGCCCCTGAATGCCTACCGCGTAGCCCTGGTCGGCACCGATCAGCAAGGGGGTTACACCTTGCACTACAACCAGCGGTTTGCGGCCAACACTGCCGCTAAAGCCGCCTTTGAGCGCGCCCTGCTAACCTGGCGCAACGGGGTAGGAGCCAACCGCAAAGTGGCCGCCGCTACCACGGCCATCAACGTCGAAAACCGCCAGGATAACGTCAATGTAGTCAGCTTCGACGACGTGAATGAGTTGCCTGCCGGCGTGCTCGGCGTTACCTACTCCTATTATACAGGCTGTTTCAGCGGCGGCACTATCAACTGGGTGCTCAGCGGCACAGACTACATCTACGACGAGGAACGGAACTGGCAGTTTACTACAGCTGACCCTACCGGCAGCCAAATTGATTTTGAAAGTGTGGTGCTGCACGAGCAGGGGCACGGTATTCAGCTCGGCCACATTATCAAGCCGGGCGCCGTGATGCACTACGCTATTGGTCCCAATACCAAAAACCGGGTGCTCAGTGCAGGTAGCGACGTAGCCGGCGGCAACGCCGAAATCAACTACAGCCTGACGGCTTCCAACTGCGCCCAAGGAGCGTACTCCCGCCTGGCCCCCGTGCCCCTGCCGGTTACGCTGGTAGGCTTCGGGGCCGAAGTAATGGCGGGCGGCGTACAGCTGCGCTGGCGGACGAGTACGGAGCTGGAAAGCCGCTTCTTTGCCGTGGAGGCAACCGACAACCCGGCGGCTACGGCCTGGACCGAGCTAACCCAGGTACCTGCCGCCGGCACCACTACCACCCCCCGTAGCTACGCCTTCCTGGATGACCGTCCTCTGACGACCCTGCGCTATTACCGCTTGCGCCAGCAGGACCTGGACGGCACCGTGCACTACTCCGGAGTACTTACGGCTACGCCCGCTGTAGGCACGCAGGTAGTAGCCTACCCGAACCCCTTTACCACCGACATTCAGGTGGTGCTGCCCGCTGCGGCCACCGCTACGCTGCGGCTGCTCGACCTCACGGGCCGTAGCGTATACGCGCAGGCTGTACCCGCCGCGCAAACCTTTCTGACCCTGACCCCGCCCGAGCTGCGGCCCGGTGTGTATGTATTGGAGTGGCAAAGTGCCGGGCAGGTGCAGCGCACCCGCCTGGTAAAGCGCTAGCTTTCAGGCCGTCCCCTAACGCGTACGCCCCCGAAACCAGAGGTTTCGGAGGCGTACGCGTTAGGGGACGCTACTAGCGGAGGGGCACTACACGGCAGCGGGCTGCCGGCCTGAAGCAATGGTAGCCTGGGGCCGCTCCCCAATTTGCTGGCGCCACATGGCGTAGTAAAGGCCGCGCTGGGCCAGCAGCTCCTCGTGGCGGCCTGCCTCGGCAATGCGGCCCCGCTCCAGCACAAAAATGCGGTCGGCGTGCAGGATGGTGCTCAGGCGGTGGGCAATGAGGATGGTAATGTGCTGGCGGGAGCCCGACAACTCGCGCACGGTCTGGCTGATTTCCTCCTCCGTGAGCGAGTCGAGGGCGGAGGTAGCTTCGTCGAACACGAGCAGGGTAGGGCGGCGCAGCAGGGCCCGGGCAATGCTCAGGCGCTGCTTTTCTCCCCCCGAGACTTTCACGCCGCCCTCCCCAATCACCGTATCCAGGCCCTGGGGGGCGCGGGCCAGTAAGGAATCGGCGGCGGCTTGGTGCAGGGCCCGCAGGCACTGCTCGTCGGTGGCCTGTGGGGCCACGAAGCGCAGGTTCTCGCGGATGGTGCCGGCAAACAGCTGGGTGTCCTGGGTCACGAAGCCGATTTGCTCCCGCAGCGCATCCAGATCCAGCTCCGGGCCCGGAATGCCATTGTACAGAATCTGGCCCGTAGCGGGAGGATAGAGCCCTACCAGCAGCTTCACCAGGGTAGTTTTGCCCGAGCCCGAAGGTCCCACAAAGGCAATGGTTTCGCCGAGCCTGGTCTGGAAGCTGATGCCGTCGAGGGCCGGGGCGCTGGCCGTCAGGTGCTGGAAATGTACGTCGTTGAAGGCCAGCGTTTCAATCTGCTTTACTACCTGCGGGTGGGCCGGCTTGGCTTCCTTGGGCGTGTCGAGAATCTGCTGGTAGTTGGCCATGGAGGCCTCCGTTTCGCGGTACACGTTGATAATGGTGCCCATTTCCTGCAAGGGCCCAAAAATGGCGAACGAGTAAATAAAGAAGGAGAAGAACTCCCCCACGGAAATTGTGCGCTGTACCACCAGAAACAGCAGCATCAGCAAAATCACGTTGCGCATCAGGTTCACGAAGGTGCCCTGCACAAAGGACAAGGAGCGCAGGTAGCGCACCTTTTTCAGTTCCAGCTTCAGGATTTTCTCGGTGGTAGCATTCAGGCGCTGGGTTTCCTGCTGGGCCAGCCCCAGGCTTTTCACTAGCTCAATATTGCGCAGGCTTTCGGTGGTGGAGCCGGCCAGGGCCGTGGTTTCGGCCACAATGGTTTTCTGAATTACCTTGATGCGCTTGCTCAGGAACAAACTCAGCGTGCCCAGCAGCGGAATGGTTAGAAAGTATACCACTGCAATGGGCCAGTACACGCTGATGGCGTACCACGAGACAAAGATGATGGCCACCAGGGAAATAAAGAGCACATTTATAAAGCTCTGGATCAGCTTTTCCACGTCCGTGCGCACCTTCTGAAGCTTACCCAGCGTTTCGCCGGAGCGCTGGTCCTCGAACACCTGGTAGGGCAGTTCCAGGGAGTGGCGCAGTCCATCGGAGTACAGCTCGGCCCCCAGGCGCTGGGTGATGACGTTGGTGTAGTAGTCCTGGAAGTTTTTGGCGATGCGCGAGACCATGGCCACCCCCAGGGCCTGCAAAATCAGCAGCCCTGCTCCCCCGCTCAGGAACTCCCAGAAGCCGGGGTGCTGAGCGTTGCGCACGGCCGGCGTCACAAACCGGTCGATGATCTGCCGCAGAATATACGGGTCGAGCAGGGAAAACACCTGGTTGATGGCGGCCAGCAGCAGGGCCAGCCCCAGCAAGCCCCAGTAGTGGCGCAGATAGCGGTACAGTAGTTTCATCAGATAGAAAGAAGAGGGGAGAGAGGCTAGAAGCCGGAAGGCCGCCGGAAGGTTTCGAGCCGGGGGTGGGATAGGGGAGCGGAAAAATCTGCGGCCGGGGCCCAAAGGTGGCTCTACGGCCGGTTACGCCGGCCACGGCAAGGCCAGCGCCCGGGTCTCCTGGGGCTGGTGCTGAGCTTTGAGGGATGTTGGAGCTTATGTTTAGATTTTGAAAAAATAAGCTCCAAAAGCTAGGCGCTAGGTAGCCTCGCCGGCAGTGCTGGCCACCAACCGGGTGCTACCGGGCACCATCACGGGGGGGGTAGCGGTGGGGCGGTACTGCTGGGCCAGCAGGTGAGCTACTGCGGGCGGTTCCGGGCCCTGGTGCAGCGCCCGGATGCTGGTTTTCAGCTCGGCCTCGTCGCGACTCACGCCCCGGTCGTGCTGCTGGGCGTGCTCCTCCCACGACTCGGTCATGAAGTACTCCACCATGCGGGTAGGCTCGGCCAGATCGGCGTAGAGGCCCCAGCCAATGGCGCCCTCCCGGCGCCGGATGCGGGCCAGCTGCTCCATGAGGTAGGTGAAGGTAGGCTGGTCGGCAGGAGCAACCCGGTAGGTCGTCGTGATAATCACCGGGCCTTCTTCAGGAGCTGGCTCGGCGGCCAGGATGGGCTCGGGACGAGGGCGGGCGGGGGTATGGTCGAGGGTTTCGGGCGAGTTGCGCAGGGAGAAGCGCAGGGCCAGCAGGGTAGTCAGGCCCAGCCACCCGGCGGCCCCGGCCAGGGCCAGCGGCAGGCCGGCCCTTTCGGCCACCGTGCCCCACACCACGCTGCCCAGGGCCATGCCGCCCTGAATGGTGAGCAGGTAGAGGCTGATGGTGCGGGCTTGCACCCAGCGGGGCACCACGGTTTGCACGCCCACGCTAAACGAGTTCAGCACCAGCATCCAGGCCATGCCCACCAGCGTCAGCAGAGCATAGAGCACCCAGTGGGTATCGACGTAGCCCAGGCCCAGTAAGCTCACGGCAAAGGCCACGGTAGCCAGGGTCACCCGCCAGTCGATGCTCAGGCGCTGGTTGAGGCGGGGCAGCGTCACGGCGGCCAGCACGGCCCCCAGGCCCATGCAGGAAAGCAGCAGGGAGTAAAAGGACGTGGGTTCGTGCAGGCGGCGGGCTACCACGGCGGGCATGAGGGCAAACAGGGCGCTGGCCCCGAAGGTAAAGCACACCCCGCGCACCAGTATGTGCTGCACCGGCGGGGCAAACCGGGCGTAGCGCACTCCTCCCCGAATGGCGGCCACTACCCGTTCCGTGGCCAGGGTAGAAGTGGCCTGGGGTTCGCGCTGCCAGCGGTACACCATGTAGATAGTGGCCAGAAAGGAGAGACCGTTGAGCAGAAACGCTGCCCCGGCCGAGAAGTAGCCGATAACCACCCCCCCCAGAGCCGGACCAAAAGCGCGGGCCAGGTTAAAGCTGACGCTGTTGAGGGCAATGGCCTGGGGTAGCTCCTGGCGGGGCACCAGCTCCGGCGTCACGGTTTGCCATACCGGGTTATTCAAAGCCCCGCCCAGCCCCAGCAGGAACGTGAGCAACAGTAAAAGCCAGGGGGTAGTGAGCCCGAGCAGGGTAGTGGCAGCCAGCACCAGGGCCACGGTGGCCATCCAGGTTTGGGTGAGCAGCAGCATCCGGCGGCGGTCCACCAGGTCGGCCAGGGCGCCCGCGGGGAGGCTCAGGAGAAACACGGGCAGGGCCGAGGCCGTCTGAAGCAGGGCTACCAGTACGGGCGAGGTTGTCAGCTCCGTCATCAGCCCCACGGCCCCCACATTCTGCATCCAGGTGCCAATATTGGACACGAAAGAGGCAATCCAGAGCATCCTAAAAAACGGAATACGCAGGGGCGTGAACGGGGAAGCCGTAGGAGCAGGAGCCGTGGTAGCGGGAGCAGACATGCGAAATAAGGCAGCGGGTAGAAAGCAAGCTGCTGCCTTGTACGAAAGAAAAGTCGACGGCGCCGCTTACCGTCCCTGCCAGCTACGTTCCTGCGGCGAGGTTAGCAAAAAGCCCTGGAACAAAGTCCCAGGGCTTTCGTGGTGCAACGATCTGTCTGAAGGGGAGGCTTATGCAGTAATAATACGACTGGCGCGGCTGGCCTGACCACCTTTACGGCCGGCAATTCGCGCTTCCTCTGAGGTAAAGCGGTGGCCGCGCCCGCTCTCGTGCGAGGCTTTGCCCCCTTCGCTGGCAATGCGGCGCTGAGTGGCAGGGTCCATGGCGGCAAAGCCGCGGGGGCGCTTGGGCGTTTCGGGAGCATTGGCTGAAGTAGCCATTTTTTGGTTGGTTTTCATAGGAGTAGGTAGGGTGAAAGAAAGCGTAATAGGCAAGGCTACGTCAGATAAGGTCCAGCGTTTGAGCCCATTGGTTGCAACTCGAACACTTCATCTAGGCGCAGCAGGCATAGGGCCCGTTGCAGGGCTGGTCCTACGTTACTGAGCAGCACATGGGCGCCCGCCTGCCGGGCGAGCAGCAACTGAGATACTAGGTGGCTAACCCCGAGCGTGCGCAGGCACTGCAAATGCTGGCAATCAATGAGCAGCCGGGGCCGGGAACCAGGCTGGGTCCGGACGAGCTGGTGAGCCAGGGCCACAGGGTCAGTCGTGTTCAGATCGATGCTGAAGACAACCGGCTCAGGAGCAGAGGTAACTGGGACGTGTCGCATACGCAAAAACAGACAGTGGAAAGATGGTAGAAGAAGGGAGGTTGCACAGGTTGCTAGCCCTGCGCCAGATACTCGGCCAGGCTACCCGGCTTTTGGTTGAGCGCCATACATCCAATCCTGTCAGCCACAGTCCCGGCGCTCCGCCATCACAAAGTTGGGGTATGTAATCCAGAAAAAAGTCCAGATAAACTACCATTTATACTACTCCGTATTTTTCTCGTCCGTACCTACGCTGCCAGCAGAGATGTACGTTCTGCTTACCTACCAGGAGGAGACTGTACTACCTGCTAGCTGCTGTAATAGCTCGATAGGGCGGTTTTGAGTCTTATTTCCGTTCGGGGCCAACGGGTGGTCCGTAGTTTTCGCGGTCTGTCAGGGAGCAGAGGTTTCGGGGAAGTAGTGGGAAAAAGCCAAAGGCCCGGAACAAGCGTTCCGGGCCTTTGGCTTGGTAAAGGTTGTGGCAGAGCGTGCGCGTGGCCGTTACAGGCGCAGGCCAATACCGGGGCCCAGCAAAATGAAGGGTTTGCCTTTGGAAAGCAGGTAACCCCCACCCAGGTAAAGCGGAAACGTTAGCTTGGCGTCGCGGCGGGTAGGGTAGATGGAGCCCAGCAGCACCACGCCCAGGTCGCGGTTGGCGTCGCCCTTGCTTAAGTCAAAGGCATTGAGGGCCACGAAGCCGGCCCCTACCTTGTAGGGCCGGAGGCGGTTGATTTTCTCGGGGTGGTAGAAGCTGATTTGCCCCAGCATGGCCAGCGAAATACCTCCGAACGAGGTGTAGCTGGACTCGCCCGGGTACTTGGTCAGCAGGCCGCCGGGGAAGCTCACGTCAATATCAAACTTAATGCGGCGCTGTAGTACCAGTTCCAGCTTTTGCGAGAAGCCAGGCTCTTGGTACTGGCTCTGGGTGTGCTTTACCGTGATGATGATGGTGCTCCAGTCGTCGAGGTCGTAGGTTTTGCGGTAGCTTAGTAGGCTGTTGAGGCTGATGTTGCCTACCTGGCACTGCTTGTCCTGGTAGAAAGCTGCCCGCACCGAGTTGCCGTCGGGGCACACCACAATGTTGTCGACGGTGCGCATCTCAATCAACTCCCCCTTGGCATTCTGGGTCCGGATGTCAAAGGTCAGGTACTGCTTGCCGTAGAGCTGCCGGTCCGAGTCGATGGCGCCCGTGTTGAAACTGAACACCACGTCGCTGATGGTGCGGTTGTAAAGCACCGGCCCGTTCAGGCGCGTCAGGGGGCGGGGCGCCTCCCCGAAGGTGACCCCCACAAAGTCGAGCGGGTGGGGCCGCTGAAACTCCCGTACCGAGAGGCCATAGCCCGTGGGCTGCCCGGAGTTGAAGATGGTGATGCGCTTCTTGTCAATGGTCAGGGGCACCTGCACGCGGTACACCACGGCCGCGTCGGAGCGGATGCTGGAGTCCGAGGGAATAATCTGCACGTCCTCGAAGTGGAACCGGGCCCGGGTCAGCGACTCGCCCTCCAGGCGCACGTCCACGGTTTCGCCGGGGTTCACGGTGGTATTCGTGCTCCAGTCGCCGCCGCGGTGGCGCACGCTCACCGCGCTGATGGCCGTTTTGGGGGAGATGTTGAAGTTGGTAACGTACTTGGCCTGGTCGTTTTCCTTGATGTAGAGGTAGCTTTCCGTCTGGCGGTGGGTGTTGTACACGCGCAGCCAGCACAGCACCCGGTCATTGGTGAGATACTGACGGGTAAAGAGCTCGGCAATCAGGGCCCCGCCGGCTTCCTCCTGGTCCTCAATGCGGTAGGTGCGCTTCAGCTCAAAGGTGCGGCCGTTGTCCAGAATCAGCTCTACTCCCCGGCGGCGCGAGGCTTCATCCAAGGTAATTTCCTTTTTGTCGACGCTGAGAAAGCGCAGGCGCGAGGCTTTCACGGTAAACTCCTGGCGCACCGGTGGCAGGCTATAAGTAACGCGCCGGTTGTTGTCGGTGAGGAAGGGCCGCTCGGTTTGGGGGCGCAGGGTAAGCTGGCGGGTGCCCAGGGCGTTGGGCAGCACGTGCAGGCGTAGCACGCCTTTTTCCTGCTCCAGGCGGTAGTCGATGTCCTGGCCGCGGGTCCACTCCGGCGTCACCCGGATATTCTTCGGGTTGTTGCTGGTCAGGTCAAACACCTTCTCCTCTCCCACGAACAGCTCCGTATCCGCGGGCCGGAACTCCAGGGTCGTGTGCGTAACGGGCAGCAGCTTGATGGTCTGTGTAAGCGCGGGGCGCCCCACCGAGTCATTGGGCTGGCGGAAAGTTAGGCTTAGGAACTTGCTGCCTCCTAGGTCTTTAAACCGCAGCTTGGCCCGGTAGTATTGCCCGCCGTCCACGGCCGTGAGCGAGTCAACCAGGGTGAAGTCGGCGGAGCGTTGCAGGCGCAGGGCCGCGGCGCGGGAAGCTACTTCGGGGTACACCAGCAACTCGGCGGCTTCGTCGTCCTGCCGGTAGAAGAAATAGAGGTGGGGTTCACCCTGCACAGCCACCGTATGGCGGCTGAGGCTGTAGCGGGTAGTATCGGTGCGCAGGCTAAGGTCGCGTACCAGCAGGGAGGCTTGTTGGGCCTGCGCAGTCAGGCCACAGAGGAGCAGCAGCAGGCCCAGGCCCCACGCGCCCGGCAGCCTGCGGAACCCGAAGAAGTTCAACACGGCAAGAAAAAGGGAAAACTGCTCCCGACCCACCGGAAGCCCTGCAAAGGTAGGACCTGGGGTAGGGCGGTAGCACTACCGTAGTGCGTTTTTTTCGATTAGCTGCTCGCAGGAGAGGCGAAACGCCTCAAAACAAAAACGCCTTCTGCGCAATGCAGAAGGCGTTTAGTAGTCCGTAGGGGAATCGAACCCCTGTTGGCAGAATGAAAATCTGCAGTCCTAACCCCTAGACGAACGGACCAGCTAGTAGCGGAGTGTTTTCCGTTTTGGTGGTGCAAAGATAATAGCTGCTGTATACAAGGCAACACTTAAGAAAGAAAAAAACTGGCGTCAGGCGGTAACTGCACCAGAATCAGTGGGTTTTTTTTGCGGATTGTGCTTCCGGTCCCACCATACGTAGGCCCCGAACAGCACCAAGCTGATGCCCGTCACCCAGAGCAACCCCGATTTCAGCCGGGCACTGTCTTCGCCCAGGTAGGCCAGCAAGGCAATCAGGGGCACTACGCCGGCTACCGTGGCAGCCATAAACTTCAGGTAGCCCATGCGTGCCAGGCCGGCCACAAAGCTAATGGCGTCGTCGGAGAGGGCAGGGGAGAGCCGGGCAATGATGACGGCCCAGACGCCGTAGCGCTTCACCATGGCCAGAACCTTCTGCTCATTCTTCGGGCCCAGTACCCGCGCCACGAACGACTCGCCGAGGGCGTGGCCCAGCCCATAGCCCACCGAGGAGGCCACCATGATGCCGGCCAGGGCCAGCAGGGAGCCCCACCACGGCCCGTAAGCCAAAATAGCTACCAGAATCAGCAGCACTACGTTCACCACGAACAGGAACATCTGGGCCACCATAGCCGCCACTACCACCACCGGACCCCAGTAGCCAAACTGCTGCATCCAGGCCGCAATGCGCGGCTGCTCACCACTGCGCAGCACCTCCCAGCCTTCGCGGGCGGTCCTCTGAAATTCGGGCCAGAGAAACCAGCAGGCCAGCAGACCCAGCAGCAAGCCCAAGGATAGGTAGAGCGGCACATGGTTGGCCCGCTTAGCCGGTGAGGCGGAGGTAGGGAATGCGGCAGTTGACAAGGGCAGAGCAGGTAAGAAGTGGGAAGGGCGAGGAGCCCGAAACAACACGTACGCAGCCCGCCGCCGAAAAGCTGCGGCAACCCCAGCGGCGCAAGCGCGGTACTACTCCTAGACACTCCCTATCCGGCCAGCTAGCGCGTCATGGCCGGCAACCTCTCTTCCTGCTCAATGACAAAACATACGTATGACTTCGGCCTGATTGGTAACTGTGCCTTCCTGGGCCTGATTGGCACCGACACGGCCGTGCGCTGGCTCTGCTGGCCCCGCTTTGACAGCAGCTTTGTATTTGGCTCCCTGCTTGACGAGCAGAAGGGCGGCGAGTACAGCATCCGCCCCGCCGACCCGGCCGCGGCCAGCAGCTCGCGGCAGTACTACCGTACCAACACCAATGTGCTGTGCACGGAAATCACCACCCCCGATGGCCGCTACCGCGTCACGGATTTTGCCCCGCGCTTTCAGCAGTATGAGCGGTACTACAAGCCCCTGATGTTTATCCGGAAGGTAGAGCCCCTGGAGGGTACACCGCGCGTGCGCGTAGCCTGCCGGCCGGTGGGCCAGTACGGGGAGCTGGCACTAAGCCGCCGCCGTAGCTCCAACCACATTGCCTTTCTGGGCCTGGAGGAGGAAATCCGGCTCACCACCAACATTCCGCTGACCTACGTCCTGGACGAGGAAGACTTTGTGCTTAACGAGCCGAAGTATCTGGTGATGACCTACGGTGCTCCGTTGGAAGCACCCTTGGAAAGCACCGCCGAGCGGTTTTTGCGCTCTACCATCGACTACTGGCGCATTTGGGTGAAGAGCACCAGCATCAGTAATTTCCGCCAGGACCAGGTGATTCGCTCGGCCCTGGCCCTGAAGATCCACCAGTACGAGGATACGGGAGCCATCATTGCGGCCAGCACCACCTCCCTACCCGAGGCCCCTGGCAGCACCCGCAACTGGGACTACCGCTACTGCTGGATGCGCGACACGTACTACATCCTGACGGCCTTTAACAACATCGGCCACTTCGAGGAGATGGAGCGCTATTTCCACTACATCGCCAACATTTCCACTAAGATTAAGGGCAAGTACCAGCCGCTTTATGGCATCAGCGGCAAATCGGAGCTGGTGGAGCAGGAGCTGCCCCTGGCCGGCTACCTGGGCAACCAGCCCGTGCGCATCGGCAACGACGCTTACACGCACATTCAGAACGACGTGTACGGGCAGGTGCTGGTGGCCCTGCTACCCCTCTACGTCGATTGCCGCTTCCTGGACCCCGAGCGACCCAACCCGGAGAAGCTGGTATTTGAGACGCTAAGCCTGATTGAAGCTACCATGGACCAGCCCGATGCCGGGCTCTGGGAGTTCCGGAACCTGGCCCAGTACCACTGCTACACCTACCTGTTTCACTGGGCCGGCAGCCATGCCGCCCGCAAGGTGGCCCGCTCCCTGGGCAACCGGGAAATGGAGGCCCGGGCCGAGCGGCTCATGCAGCAGGCCGCCGACCACATTGAGCAGTGTTACAGCCCGGAGCTGGGCGCCTACACCAATGCCATTGGCTCTCCCCACCTCGATGCCAGCTCCATGCAGCTCATCCTGATGGGCTACCTTGACCCCGCCTCCGAGCGGGCCCGCACCCACTTGCAGGCGCTGGAGAAGGAGCTGAAAACCCCGGAGGGCCTGTTCTACCGCTACCGGCACGCCGACGACTTCGGCACGCCCGAAACCACCTTCCTGATTTGCTCCTTCTGGTACGTGGAGGCCCTGGCCAGCGTGGGCCGGGTAGAAGAAGCCATCCAGGAGTTTGAAAAGCTGACTACCTACACCAACCACCTGGGCTTGCTTTCCGAGGATGTGGATGCCAAAACCGGCTCGCAGTGGGGCAACTTTCCCCAGGCCTACAGCCACGTAGGCCTGGTGAATGCTGCCTACCGCATTGCTCAGAAAATGGCGAAGCCCAATTTCATCTAGTAAGTAGGTAGGTGAGCCATGCGCAAAACAGTGGCATAGCCAGGACGCAGAGACGACACCATCCGTCCGTCCTGCTGTGACAAGCCTAAAAAGAAAGAAGCCCTTGACGCTACTACACGTCAAGGGCTTCTTTCTTTACTTTCCACGGTGGGCAGGATAGGTATCGGCTCCGCCCTGCCCGGCCGCGTAACTTACAGCAGGCTCCGCAGCAGGTTGCGGACTTCAGTAGGAGACCTGAGATGATAGCGGGCCAGGGAGCGGGCGCCGGTGCCAACCTTAACGGTGTAGGCTTCGGGGGGTAGGGCGCGGAACGTGTCCTCGTCGGTACGGTCGTCGCCGAGGGCCAGGATAAAGGTGGGGTTATACTGCGTCAGCCACCGGGCCGCGGCAGTTCCTTTATTGATGCCGGCCGTTTTCACTTCAATTACCTTGTTGCCTTCCATCACCTGCAACTCCGTATTGGAAGTCATAAACGTGAGGTGATTGAGTAGCTCGCGGGCCCGCACCTCGCCCAGTTCACTATCGGCGCGCCGGTAGTGCCACACGAGCGAGTACTCTTTGTCTTCGATAAAGGAACCGGCCGTGCGGGTCACGTACATTTCTATAATAGGCCGGATATCCTGCTTCCAATTGTTATTCAGGGGCTGAAACAGCTGCCAGTCCTCACTGGCAGGCCGCAGCCACACGCCATGTTCGGCAATGAAATCGAGGGGTAGGTGACCAAGCCAGTTTTGCAGGGTCGTTCGGTCGCGGCCGCTGATGATGACCACGTGGTTCTGTGGGTCGGCCGTCAGGGCCTGCAGAAGCAGCTGCAGCTCTTGGTCGGGCTGGGCCCGCTGGGGCAGGTTGTGGAAGGGCATGAGCGTGCCGTCGTAGTCAAGCAGAAGCAGGCGTTGTCCGGCGGCGCGGAAGTCGTCGGCCAGTTGCTCACTAACCTCAGGCGTCAGCATCTCGGTGGCCAGGGTCAGCTGCTTGATTTTGCTGTAAGCCAGCCGGTCCATGAACAGCTTGGTCCAGGCAAATACGTTGTACTGGCGCACCAATGCGCGCATGGCCCCCATGCGGTGAACCTGCTCCTCGGCCGGCATCACCAGGGCATCGTGCATGGCTTCGGCTAGCTGGCCAGTATCGGTGGGGTTGATAATCAGCGCGTCGGACAGCTCCCGGGCCGCCCCGGCTCGCTCGCTCAGAATCAACACCCCCCGGTTATCGGCCTTGCTGGCCACAAACTCCTTTGACACCAGGTTCATTCCGTCGCGCATGGGCGTCACCAGGGCCACCTCCGCCAAGCGGTAGAGGGCCGCCAGCTCTTCCAGGGGAAAGGAGCGGTAGAAATAGTGAATGGGCGTCCAGCTAATGGTGCGGTACTGGGCGTTAATGCGGCCTACCAACTCGTCAATTTCCTCCTTAAGGGTAGCGTACTGCGCTACCTGGTCGCGGGAGGGCACCACCACCATAATCAGGCTAACCTGCTCGCGCCACTCCGGGTAGCGCTGAATCAGGACTTCGAAGGCCCGCAGGCGCTCGGCAATGCCTTTGGAGTAGTCGAGCCGGTCAATGGAAAGAATAACACGCGTATCGCGCAGGGCCTCGCGGTACTCCGCCTCGTGGCGCTGGGCCTGCTCCGAGGCCGCAGCCTGCTCGTAGCGCTCATAGTCGATGCCCATGGGGAAGGCGTCGACGAGCACCGTGCGGTTGGTCGTTTCAATCTGCCCATTGTGCGAGGACAACCCTAGCAGTTGCGACACCGAGCTGAGAAAGTGGCGCATGTAGCCAAACGTGTGGAAGCCGATAAGGTCGGCGCCGAGCATGCCGCGCAGCAGCTCCGTACGCCACGGCAGCGCCCGAATCAGCTCATAGGAAGGGAAAGGAATGTGCAGGAAAAAGCCGATGGTACACTCCGGGCGCGCCTTGCGCAGCATTTCCGGCAGCAGTAGCAACTGGTAGTCGTGCACCCAGATAGTATCCTCGGGGCCAGCCAGCTCCAGCACCGCGCGGCAGAATTTCTCGTTTACCGCCACGTAGGCATCCCAGTGGGTTTGCGCATAGGTGGCGTACTGCGGGAAGTAGTGGAAGGTAGGCCAGAGAGTGGAGTTGCTGAAGCCTTCGTAGAAATCATGAATTTCTGCCTCCGTCAAAAACACGGGCGCCATGCTGTCAGCGCTTAGCTCTTGGCGGATATGCTGCTCGTCGGCCTCTTCCTCCACAAAAAGCCCCGGCCACCCCACCCACACGTTGCCCTCCTGCCGGTAGATGGAGCCTAACCCCGTTGCGAGCCCGCCTTCGCTGGGCTGAAACGTAAGACTTTCTTCGGTGCGCTGGACTTTGGTAGGAAGACGATTTGAGACAATAATTGTGCGGGACATGAGCCGTTACAGAATGATGAATACTCTCTGCTTACGGGAGAAAACGGCAGGTAGCCATTATTTTTTCGGGTTGCGCACCTAGTGTAGAGCTTACGGAACAGCCGTAAACTCGGCCGTAAAGGGCGGCTGGCACCGCAGCCGAGAAAGCAAATTCCTGATCAACAGTTTCTTGAGAATGCACCCTTGGCCGCCGGCCGCGTCTTCAGGCCCAGGCCCGACCAGAGCGCCTCCAGGGGCTGCCCACAGGCGGGTTTCATTGCTGTGGCCTTTAGCTGCTGGCTCGTTGGTAGGAAGCACCAGCGGCCCCGTACATGCAGGGGCGCGCAAGAGTCACTGCCGCGATGCATCCCCGGCCCGGCACCGGAGAAACGCTCGGAATACACCTTGTGCATCCGCAAGGCAGGCGCTGGGTTCAGGGAGAGGCTATTGGCGGGGAGGTAAAAGAAAAACCCGCTTACCGGGGAGGATAAGCGGGTTTTAAGGAAGAGAGCCAAAACGGAGGGCTTGTAGTCCGTAGGGGAATCGAACCCCTGTTGGCAGAATGAAAATCTGCAGTCCTAACCCCTAGACGAACGGACCAGATTACGCGGCCTTGTTCCGTTTTGATGATGCAAAGATAGGCAGACGAACATTCAGCGCAATACCTGGTTTTGAAAAAAACCAGCAGTGCTGAACAAATAGGCTGATTGTCAAGCGGAAATTTTTTACCACTAGGTTCAGTCGGGCGGGTAGTTTGTGCCGTACTGCCCGTGGCGGAGCCGCCGGTAGTACGGTATTTTGGTTTGATTTGGCGGAATACCCCCAGCCCGTTACCTTCGCTCCGCGTTTTTACCCGGCCCCTCGGGACCGATAAACCTCCCATTTCCCCATACTACTATGGCTAAAATCAAAGTTGCCATTAACGGCTTCGGCCGCATTGGCCGCCTGACGTTCAAGTCGCTGCTACAGCGTGAGAACGTGGAAGTCGTGGCTATCAACGACCTCACCGATAACAAGACGCTGGCTCACCTGCTCAAGTACGACTCCGTGCACGGCCGCTTCGATGGCACTGTAGCCTACGACGAAGAAAGCCTGACCGTAAATGGCCAGCGCATTGCCGCCCTGGCGGAGCGCGACCCCAAGCTGTTGCCCTGGGGCCAGATGGGCGTTGACGTGGTACTGGAATCAACCGGCCGCTTCGTGGATGAGGCCGGGGCTGGTCAGCACCTGACGGCTGGTGCCAAGAAGGTGGTTATTTCGGCTCCCGCTACCGGCAACATCCCGACGGTAGTACTGGGCGTGAACGAAGACATCCTGACCGGCGAGGAAACCATCCTCTCCAACGCATCGTGCACCACCAACTGCCTGGCTCCCATGGCCAAGGTGCTGGACGATGCCTTTGGCATCGAGAAGGGCTACATCACTACGGTGCATGCCTATACCTCCGACCAGAACCTGCAGGACGCGCCCCACAAAGACCTGCGCCGCGCCCGCGCCGCCGCCTACAGCATCATCCCAACCAGCACCGGTGCCGCTAAGGCCGTGGGTCTGGTGCTGCCCCAGCTGAAGGGCAAACTGGACGGTATTGCCATGCGCGTGCCCATTCCAGACGGCTCGACGACGGACTTGACCGTAATCCTGAAAACGGAAGCTACCAAAGAGCAAATCAACGAGGCCATCCAGAAGGCGGCCAGCGAAGGCGCACTGAAAGGCATCCTGGAGTACAGCACCGATCCGCTGGTAAGCATCGACATTGTAGGAAACACGCACTCCTGCATCTTCGACTCGCAACTGACCTCGGTAAACGGCACGCTGGCCAAGGTAGTAGGCTGGTACGACAACGAAACCGGCTACTCTACCCGCACCGCCGACCTCATTCAGAAGCTGGGCGAGAAAATGAACGGCTAAGCTTTCGGGCTTTCTGCTGATTAAAGCCGCCTGCCTGGGAAACCGGGCAGGCGGTTTTTCTTGGGGGTAAACAGATGACGTGTAAAAGGTAGTCTGCCGAGCCGGGAACGAAGCATCTGGGTTGAACCGATGGGCTACCACCCGGGGCTACCCCGCCGGATGCTTTGGCCGCGCCCGTGTCTACCCGTTTTATTCTGCTCAGCACGGCTGCCCTATCTTTAGCTCCGCATTTCACTAGTTCACCATCTCACCGCTCGTGCGCATCTGCTTTATTCTGAACCCGACTTCCGGCACTAACCGCACCCAGGATGTGCCTGCGCTGCTCACGCGCTACGCCACGGCGGCCGGGGCCGATTTTGAGATACGCGCTACGCAGTACGCCGGGCACGGAGAGGAGCTGGCCCGCCAGGCGGCCGCGGACGGGTGCCGGGTGGTAGTGGCCGTGGGCGGCGACGGCACGGTGAATGAGGTAGCGCGCGGGCTGCTGGGTAGTACGGCGGCCCTGGGCATCGTGCCCCGCGGCTCGGGCAACGGCCTGGCCCGCCACCTACGCCTACCCCTCGATTTGCCGGGAGCCGTGCGCCGGGCCTGCCACCCTACGTTTCAGCGCATTGATGCCGGCCGCATCAATGGGCACTGGTTTTTCTGTACGGCCGGGCTGGGGTTTGATGCCCACGTGAGTAAGATGTTTGCCCAGGCCGGCACCCGGGGGCTGCGTACCTACGTGAAGGTAGCGCTGCGCGAATACCGCCACTACCGCCCCGTGCCCGTACAGGTGGAGCTGAACGGGCAGGTGCTGGCTACCAACTGCTATGTGCTGGCCTTTGCCAATGCCGCCCAGTACGGCAACAACGCCTACATCGCGCCCCGAGCTAACATTCAGGATGGCCTGCTGGACGTGTGTCTGATCGACGCGCTACCGCTGCTGCGAGCCGTGTGGGTAGGGGTAGGGCTGGCCCTGGGGACGCTGCCCACGTCCGGCGGGGCTGTGTACCACACCAGCCACCACATCCGCGTCCGGACCCCGCACCGCTTGGGCTTCCACGCCGATGGGGACTACGTCGGTGATGCCGCTGAGTTTGAGGTGGAGCTTACTCCGCTGGCTTTGGAGGTAGCCGTGTAATAAGGAGGAAACAGTGAACTTGTGAAATAAGAAGTTTGCTGTTCTCTTTGTGCTGGTAGCCCGTCAAACTCCCCATTTCACAAGTTCACACTGCCATGAAAGCCAATAAAAACCGCCGGGAAGGCGTGGTATACTCCACTGACCCCGATTTCGACTACCAGGAGTCTGGTGGTGACGACGTGACGACCCTGCCCCCGCAGCAGCAGAACCTGCGCGTTCAGCTGGATAAAAAGGCGCGCGGTGGCAAGCAGGTCACGCTCATTACCGGCTTTGTGGGCCAGGAGGCTGATTTGCAGGAGCTGGGCAAGCTGCTAAAAACCAAGTGCGCCGTGGGCGGAAACGTCAAGGACGGCGAAATCCTGATCCAGGGCGACTTCCGCGACAAGGTACTGGCCGTGCTGCTGGAAAAGGGCTATAAAGCTAAGAAAGCCGGCGGCTAATGCCATGCCCGGCACCCTGCCGGCCCGGAACTGCATAACCGGAGCTACATAAGTTGCTTCAGGTTAGAGCCGCGTGTACCTTCCCAGCGAGTGGCCGGCGTCGCGTGCCACCCCGCCCGAAACTGCTGCTGACGCTGCTCCGGGGCTCTGGCTTCCAGCACCCTTCTACTTTCCCTCGAGCCACTGGGCGCCGCTAGGGCAGGTGCTCCAGCCAGCTCAGAGCCCGCCCTGGCTATAGTCGTTACCGTTCGGCTGCTATGCCCCCGGCCGTAGCCACCACCCGTAGTTTCGTGTTTTGGGTGAGTACTAGTAGCGGGGCGGGTAATCTGCTGCGGTTTGGGTTGGCTGAGGGGCTGGTAGGCTTGCAGCGCGGCTCGGCTTACCTGCTGACGCGGCTTACTCCTGCCTCTCTTTCTCCCACTTCACTTTCCCGCTAACTATGCCCGCTCCCGAAGTTGCTACGGTTCACTCCCTGGCCGAAGAATGGGTCATTGCCGCCGTGCAGTGGCTGAAACTAGGCGTGGAAACGGTGGGCGCCTGCATTATCGCGCTGGGCATTGGGGTAGCAGGCAGCCTCTTTCTGCGGGCCCTGCTGACGCGCCGCACCGCCGACTTTACGGCCATCCGCCTGACGCTGGCCCGCTACCTGGCTTTGGCCCTGGAGTTTCAGCTCGGCGCTGATATTCTGTCCACGGCCATTGCCCCTAGCTGGGAGCAGATCGGCAAGCTTGGGGCCATTGCCGTTATCCGCACCGCTCTGAACTTCTTTTTGTCCCGGGAAATGAAGGATGAGCGCCGGAGTGCCGCCGAGCAGCACGTAGCCCAGCGCGCCGCAAACCAGTAAAGCCGGCGCCAGCCCTACTGCCGGGCCAGGTGCGCCAGGGCCCGCTCTACGTCCTCAGGCGTATCAATTCCAATGGTTTCCAGTTCGGTTTCGGCCGTGAGAATACGGTAGCCATTTTCCAGCCAGCGCAGCTGCTCCAAGCTCTCGGCCAGCTCCAGGGGGGAAGGCGAAAGCTGCGTGATGGCGGCCAGCACATCGGGGCGGTAGGCATACAGGCCAATGTGGCGCAGGTAGCGGTGGTGGGGTAGCCACTCGGCCGGGGCGTGCTGGCGCTGGTAGGGCAGGGGGTGGCGGCTGAAGTACAAAGCGTAGCCGGCTGCGTCGCGGACTACCTTGGGCAAGTGAGGGCTGAAAAGCTCTTCTGCCGACAGCACCGGCTTCACCAGCGTGGCCAGCTGGGGCGGTTCAGCACCGTCGAAAAGCCGCAGCAGGGCGTCAATCTGGGCGGGGTGAATGAATGGCTCGTCGCCCTGGATGTTGATGATGCAGTCGGCGGTAGTGCCCAGCTGCTGGTAGGCCTCCCAGACCCGGTCGGTGCCGCTGGGATGGTCGGGGGAAGTTAGCACGGCCTCGCCCCCAAATCCGTGCACGTGGTTCAGAATCCGCTGGTCGTCAGTGGCTACTACCACCCGGCTCAAGCCCGACTGGCGGGCCTGCCCGACGACCCGCTGAATCATGGACTGGCCGCCTAAGTCAACCAGGGGTTTACCCACCAGGCGGGTGGAGGCGTAGCGGGCGGGAATAATGCCGATGGCGTGCATAGCAAGACGAGCAGTTGATGCAAGTCGCAAACAACGGGAAAAACCGGCAGGTTTGGTCGTTGGCGTTGCCGCAACATCGGCCGTGAAGGTGCGGCCCAAAGCTCTGGCGTTGCCCAGCCAACCCCGAAGTAGTACCCCGTACGAAGTACTGGGCGGGCCGTTTGTCCTGAAATCGACCAACAAAAAACCCTTGCCGTCATATAGTAGCGGTTGCTTGCGGGCGAATCCGTAACTTTCGGCAAACTTTATGTAAGCAGGTTCTCTCGTCGTGTAACGCCCCTGCTTACTGCTTTTCTGCCTACCCCTTGTATGTTCCGATTTTCGTTGCTGACCACCGCGCTTGCCCTTATTGGTTTCACGGCTACGGCCGGCCCCCGGCCAGTGGCACCGCCCGATTCGATTGGGGTAGAGTACCGCAACAACGTAATGCTGATTAAGCACCGCGTAACTCCCGGCGAAACCCTTTACGGGGTAGCTCGGCGCTACAAAGTGCCCGTGGAGCAGATTGTGGAAGCTAACGCCGGGCAGAAAGGGGCGCTGGTAACGGGCCAGATTGTGCTCGTGCCCCGCAACCGGGTGGTACTTAGTCGCCCGGCTACTCCCGCGCCCGCCGCCGCGGCCACCACGCGCAGCCTGCCAACTGACGCCCGCGGCAACCGCCTCTACAAAGTAGAGCCCGGCGTGACGCTGTTTGCCATTGCTCGCCGCTTCCAGACCACCCCCGCTGAACTCGCCCGCCTGAACGGCTTTCCCGCCAACTACAATGTGCGCGTAGGGGAAACAGTTATTGTGGCCGCCGGGACAGGCAGTGCTGCCGGCGCCGCCCGTCCCACTCCAGCCCCGGTAGCGGCTGCTCGCCCCGCTCCCACGGCCCGCCCGGAGCGCGACGAGGAAGCCGAACGGGAAGCCCGCGAAACCCGGGAGCGGGAAGCCCGGGAACGAGCCACTCGCGAACGGGCGCGTGACTCTGCAACTACGCCGCCGACCAGCGCGGTAGATGAGACGGCTGCGGAAAAGGATCGGGCCCCTGCCCGCGCCAGCGAAATTGTACGCCGCGTATCGGAAAGCGGCCTTGCCACCGCTATCCAGACGGACGCTTCCGATAAGTACCTGGCCCTGCACAAAACCGCCCCCGTAGGCACTATTATGCAGGTACGCAACATCATGAACGGGCAGTCGGTGTACGTGCGCGTGATTGGGCCCCTGCCCGATACGGGCGAGAATACCAACATTCTGGTCCGTCTCTCCAAGAAAGCGGTGCAGCGCCTGGCTACCCCCGACCAGCGCTTCCGGGTAGAAACCAGCTACGTCCCGTAACGAATGCGTTGTGTTGGTAGTATGCTCGTGCTGCTGGCGCTGGCTTCCTCCTGGTGCCAGGCCCAGCCGGGCAGCAGTCCTCTGGAGCTAGACCGCCGCTACCAGCAGGCCGGCGAGTTTGTACGGGCGTTGCCCCTTCTAGAGCAAGCCGCCACTCTGGGTAGCGCGCAAGCCCAGTACGAGCTGGGAGTAGCCTACCGCGCCGGCCAGGGCACGAGCCGCAACGACACCCTCGCTGTTGCGTGGCTAAGCAAGGCAGCCCGGCAGCAGTATGCCCCGGCGCACGTGGCCCTGGCCAGTGAGTTGTGGTACTCAGGGCTAATCAGCAAACAGCAGGTGCTCGCCTGGCTGCAGGCCAGTGCCACTGCCGGCGACTTTCCCAGCTTGGTGTACCTGCAACACCACTGCGACAGTACGTATGCTGACAACCCCGCCCCACCCGTGGCCGCCTACCCCTTGCAGCTCAGCAAGCAGATAGCGGCGCGCGCATCGGCTGCTACCCCGGCTGATAGTGCTACCATCTTGCAGCAGGCCCTCCGGCTGGGCACCTGGTACCAGAAAGGGTACCGGCTGAAGGCAAACCCGGTGGAAAGCTACTGCTGGTACCTGCTGATGAACGAAATGCGCACAACCAGCACCCATATCCTTTGGAGTGAAGCCATGCGAAAAGTTGCTGTGTTGCACGAGCAGCTAACCCCGGCCCAACGTGCAGAAGCGCTTCGCCGGGCCGAAGCCGTTGGTAACCGGAAACTACGGCGCCTTCCCCAACTTGCGCAGGCCCTGGCCCGCGTCAAGTCCACATCAGCAGTTCCGGCTCCTTCCGCCTGGGACTAGCAGCTGCCTAATTCTCCTTCGCCCCCGTGAATCACGCCCAGGTTCGGGCTTTGCTCGAAGAAAAATACCGTCACTACGACCAGCCCGCCTTTATTGCGGCCGACCCGGTTAGCATCCCGCACCGCTTCACCCGGCGCCCCGATATTGAAATTAGCGGCTTGTTTGCGGCCTTGCTGGCCTGGGGGCGCCGCCCCACCATCATCAGCAAGTGCCGGGAGTTGCTGCACCGCATGGACAATGCGCCCCACCAGTTCATCACCCAGCACCACGACGACGACCTGAAGGGCCTGCTGGGCTTCTGCCACCGAACTTTCTGCGACACCGACCTGCTGTACTTTGTGCACTGGCTCCGCTGGTTTTACCAAGAACACGAAACCCTAGAGGACGCTTTCCTGGTAGGAAACACGCAGAAGGAGCGGCTGGAAAACTTTCATACCCTGTTTTTTAGTTTGCCCGATGCGCCCCAGCGTACGCGCAAGCATGTGGCTACCCCGGCCCGCGGCTCGGCCTGCAAGCGCGTAAATATGTTTCTGCGCTGGATGGTCCGTCTTGATGCGCACGGAGTGGATTTTGGCCTCTGGACGCGCCTCTCACCTGCCGACCTCGTTTGCCCCTGCGACGTGCACGTGGAGCGTGTGGCCCGCCGCCTGGGCCTGCTGGCGCGTAAGCAGGTAGATTGGCTGGCCGCCGAAGAGCTGACCGGTCACCTGCGTGCCTTCGATCCTACTGACCCCACCAAGTATGATTTTGCCTTGTTCGGGCTGGGGGTAGAAGGGGAGATGTAGGGCGGAGTAAGAGAGGCCGATCCAGAGCTTTCCGCAAATTCGCTTCCGAGCAGCCTGGCCCCGGAGCCGCTAGCGAGGACGCTGCCGGGCCCCTTGCCAGCGGCTCTGCTTCCCAGAGGGCAGGGGTAGTGCACAAAAAAATTAGGAGCCTGTACCCTACACTTTACATTAAATAAATTGAATCTTTCCCGGGGTTCCGACTGTTTACTTTTGCATTCCTTTTCTGCGTAGCACATACGCATACTCTCTAGCACCTTTCTAGTTTGATTCTTCCTCAGAATTTTGAGCAAAAAATAGGTTTCACGCAGTTACGTGAAATGCTGGACCAGTTGTGCCTGAGCGCGCTGGGCCGGCAGTTTGTGGCCAAGATGTCGTTTCAGGCCAAGGCCGACCAGCTGGAGAAGCTCCTGCTGCAAACCGATGAGTTCCGCCAGCTGCTTAACAGCGGCGCCGATTTTCCCAGCCAGCATTACCACGATGTGCACCAGCATCTGGTGCGCGCCAACCTGCCGGGCTCCTACCTGGATGTAGCGGCTTTTTACGCCGTGAAGATGAGTTTGCGCACCATCCGCGAGGCGCTGTCTTTCTTTACCCGGGCCGAGGAGAGCCTCTACCCCACGTTGCGCCTGTTGGGCATCGGCGTGCAGGTCGACCGGAATCTGCTGGCCAATCTGGACAAGGTAGTCGACGACGAAGGCCACGTACGCGAGGACGCCTCACCGCTGCTGCGCCAGATCCGGCAGGAACTGATCAACCGCCAGGTGCAGCTGCGCAAGCAGATTGCCGGCATCCTGCGCCACGCCCGTCAGGAGGGCTGGGTGCCCGAAGGCGCCGAGCCTACTATCCGGGGCGGGCGCCTCGTGCTGCCCGTCATTGTGGAGCATAAGCGCCGGGTGAAAGGTCTGATTCACGATGAATCGGCGACGGGCCAGACGGTGTTCATTGAGCCGGAAGCAGTTTTCGAGCTGAACAACGACATCAAAGACCTGGAAAACGCCTACCAGCGCGAGTTGGTGCGCATCCTGACCCAGCTCACGGCCCAGTTGCGTCCCCACATTCCGGACCTGCGCAAGGCCTACCAGTACCTGGGTCTGCTTGATTTCATCCGGGCCAAGGCCCAGTTGGCCCGCCAGCTGGAAGCCACCCGGCCTACCCTCAGCCCGCGCCCCCTTATTCGGTGGCACCGGGTGCGGCACCCGTTGCTTTACCTCACGTTCCAGGCCCAGGCCAAGGACGACCCGCGCGAGGTAGTGCCCCTCGATATTGAATTAACCCATGAGCAGCGCATTCTGCTGATTTCAGGGCCGAATGCCGGCGGTAAGTCGGTGAGCATGAAGACGGTAGGGCTAGTGCAGTACATGCTGCAGTGCGGCTTGCTGATTCCGGCCGGTGAAGAGTCGGAAGCGGGCGTGTTCGATGATATCTTTCTGGACATCGGCGACGAGCAGAGCCTGGAAAATGACCTGAGCACGTATTCCTCGCACCTGCTCAGCATGAAGCAGTTCGTGACCCTGGCCAACAAGCGCAGCCTGGTGCTGATTGACGAGTTTGGTACGGGCACCGAGCCCAGCCTGGGCGGCGCTATTGCCGAGGCCGTGCTGGAGCAGCTCAACCGGGCCCGGGCCTTCGGGGTCATCACCACCCACTACACCAACCTGAAAAACTACGCCGAGCGCACCCCCGGCATCATCAACGGGGCCATGCGCTACGACCCCGAGCGGCTGCAGCCCCTCTACCGCCTCGAAACCGGCAAGCCGGGTTCTTCCTTCGCCATTGAAATTGCCCGCAAGATTGGCCTGCCCAAGCAGATTGTGGAGCGGGCAACCCAGCTGGTGGGCAAGGACAAAATCCGCTACGACCAGCTGCTGGAGGGCTTAGAAAAAGAGAAAACCGAGCTGGAGCAGCGCACCGCCGAAGCCGCCAAGCAGGAGCGGCGCATGAAAAAAGCCGCCCAGGAATACCAGGACCTCAAGAAGTACCTCGACGAAACCACCCTGGACGTGCTGCGCGACGCCAAGTCCAAGGCCAAGCTCTTGCTGAAAGACGCTAATCAGCAGATTGAGGCCACCATCCAGGAAATCCGCATCGGGCAGGCCGAGAAGGAGCGCACCAAGGAAGCCCGCGGCAAGCTGGATACCTTCGTGCGCGAAAAGCTGCAGATTGAGCCGCCCAAGCCCCGGGCCTCCCGTGAGCTGGCCGACCCCACTACCCTCAAGCCCGGCGACAAAGTAGCCCTGCTCGGGCAGGAAGGCCACGGCGAGATTATGGCCGTGAAAGGCAAGACGGCGGAGGTGTCTTTCGGGGGGCTGAAAACCATTGTGAAGGTGAATCAGCTAGAAAAGCTCACGCGCTCCGAGATTCGGGAGCGGGAAAAGGAGGCGGCCCGCAAGGCTCCGGCCCAGCACGCTACCCTTGACATTACCGGCCGTATGTCGGGCTTCAACACCACCCTCGACTTGCGCGGGGAGCGGGCCGAGGATGCCCTCAACAAAATCATGGCCTATGTGGATGATGCCGTGATGCTGGGCATTCCCGAAATCAAGATTCTGCACGGCCGCGGCAACGGCGTGCTCCGCCAGGTAGTGCGCGACTACCTGCACCGCACCCGCCAGGTTGCCAGCGTCGCGGACGAGCACGCCGACCGCGGCGGCGACGGGGCCACGGTGGCCGTGCTGAAGTAGGCGGCCGCAGTTTCCACGTACCTTTGCCTTTTAAGGCCCCTACAGAGCCCGTTGCGTTCCGCGTAACGGGCTCTTTCTTCCCGTAACCCCAACCCCAGTATGCACCCTCGTAACCCCCATGCCGCCCGGTATAATTTCGCCCAGCTTATCGGCGCTAGCCCCGAGCTGGCTGCTTTCGTCATTCCAAATCCGACCGGCGACGACAGCATCGATTTTGCTAATCCCGCCGCCGTGAAGGCCCTGAACCGGGCGCTGCTCAAGCAATTCTACGGCGTAGCGCACTGGGACGTACCTGCTGGCTACCTCTGCCCGCCTATTCCCGGCCGCGCCGACTACATTCACAACGCGGCCGACCTGCTGGCCGCTGACTTTGGCGGGGTAATTCCGCGGGATAAGTCGGTGCACGTGCTGGACGTGGGGGTAGGGGCCAACTGCGTGTATCCCATCATCGGCACGCAGGCGTACGGGTGGCGCTTTGTGGGCTCAGAAGTGGATGCGGTGGCGCTTAAGTCGGCCAGAAGCATGGTGGCGGCCAACCCCGGCCTGGGGGGGCGCGTTGACCTGCGCCTGCAAACCCACGCGGCCTATATCTTTGAGGGCATTGTGAAGCCCCGGGAAGAGTTTGACCTGGTACTGTGCAACCCGCCCTTCCACACCTCGGCCGCCGATGCCGCGGCGGGCAGCCGCAAGAAGGGCCGCAACCTCGGCTACGCCAAAACTAAGTCGGCAGAGCCACTGCTCAACTTTGGGGGGCAGAACACGGAGCTGTGGTGCGAAGGCGGGGAAGAAGGCTTCCTAAAGCGGATGGTGACGCAAAGCGTACCACTGGCCTCCCGGGTACTCTGGTTTTCCTCGCTTATCTCCAAAAAGGAAACTCTACGCAGCGCCCACTATTTTCTGGGCCAAGTGGGGGCCGCGGAAGTAAAAGTGCTCGACATGACGCAAGGTCAGAAAGTAAGCCGGGTAGTAGCCTGGACCTTCCAGGAGGAGGCCCAGCGCCAGGCCTGGGCCGAGCGGCGCTGGAAGTAATCCGTGGACAGGAGGTATTCGCTTCGGTTTTGCGGAAACTGTCAACTTTCCGCCTAAGGCAACTTACCTAGCATGCGGCCCCGCATCGCTGCCGAAAAATAAGAGCAGCGCTACAAATGGCGCGAACAGGTACACGGCAACGGCCACCCCGTAGGCTATAGCTGCGCCGAAGTGTTTGTTGAGGTACAGCTTAACCATCAGCAGTAGGTTTGCTGCCCCACCCAAAAGGTAAATGCTACAACCAGCCCGCAGCGCAGTCTTATCCGACAGGGTGAACAAGGAAGTGCCTGCGGTATCATTGTGCATGTAGCCAAGGATAAGCAGGATGGTTAGTATCCCACTGTTGATAGCCAAACAGCGCGCATAAGTATTGAGGTAGAAATCCATCAAGGCCGGAGAATGCTAGGCTTCCTTACTGGCAGCCCTGTGTTCAGCCCTGATAAGATAGAATAAAAAAGGCCGTTCCCACCCGGGAACGGCTTTTTAGTTTATCGTGCGCGAAGAAAAACTACTCTACTACCACCCGGCTAACCTGGGTAGATTCAGCTGTTTCAATTTGTACCAGGTAGAGGCCGGCGCGCAGGGCCGAGGCATCCACGCTTACTTCCTGGCCGTTCAGGGGTTTGGTCTGTTCGAGCACCACGCGGCCGGTCGCGTCGCGCAGCACTACGCGGGCAGTGCGGGCCGTGCTCTGTTGCACGCGCAGCTGAAACTTGCCGCTGGTGGGGTTGGGGTACACCTGCACGGCGCTTTGCTGCACAGTTTTCTTATTGCTCAGCACCAGGCTGCACACCTGCACGCCGCGGTTCTGCTCGGCAATGCGGGCCGCGAATTCCTGGTAATACTGGTTTACGATGCGGGCATCGTGCACGATGAGCGTGTTTTCGTCATTCTCCGTATCGGCCGAGAGCGACCAGTTATGCGAGCCCACGAACACCTGCGGGTCCGACTGCGAGGCGCCGGCATCCACGATGGCGTACTTGTGGTGCATGATGCCATTCGTGTTCTTCACCAGGGCCCGCTCGCCCAGGGCCGTGCGGATGGTGCGCAGAATGGCGCCTGTGCCCGTGTTGCTGGTGTCATTCACGAGTACCTCGGAGCAGGCCGCAATGTTGCGGGCCCGTACCTGGTCCACGATGGCGCGGCCCAACTCCGTGCGGGTAATGAGCATGGTGGCAATGTGCAGGTCGTTGTCGGCCGACTGAATGGCCTGAATCAAGCGGCCGTTTACCTGGTCGGTGGGCGAAAACCAAGACTCTACCTGCTTGCCGCCAATGACAAAGTAGTGGGGCGTGTTGTCGGTTTTGGCCGAGCCGAAACGGGCTGTAGCTTGGGTGCCGCTACCCCACATTTCATTGAACTCCAGGGTGTAAGTGCGGGCCAGAGCCTGGTCCTGCACGGCAATAGCATTGTTACGGTCAGTGGAAAGCTGAGCCGGGGTCCAGTTCGTGGACCCGGTCCAGACCCACGGTACGTTCGGGTTCGAGTCTTCGGCGTCAATCACCACAAACTTGTTGTGCATGATGTTCTGCTGGGTCTGGCGGCCGATGCGCGGGATGGCCGCATTCAGGCCCTGAATACTGGCGTTGGTATTGTCGTTTTCGTAAAGGACGCGCACTACCACGTTGCGGGCGTGGGCTGCATTCACAGCGTCCAGAATAACGGGGCTGTTCCAGTTATAAATAGCAATATCCAGGGTTTTGGTGGCCTTGCTGATGTAGCGGGCTACCGTGTCGGCAATGGCGCCATTGGCCAGATAGGTAGCCGCATTACCGGGCAGGGCCAGCGCCGCATTCACCGAGTTGGTAAAGTAAGAGCGCATCTTGCCCGACGAGAGCGAAGCCGTCACCATGGGCACCGCCCGCGACTCCGAAGTGCCGACGCTGTTCGTCGCCGAGGCCTTTACGTAGTAAATGATACCGGGCTGTAAGCCTGTCAGGGCAATACTATGCTCGCGGCTAGCGGTAGTCGAGCCAGTTACGGTAGTAAACGGACCGGCCAGGGAGGTAGCGTATTCCACCTTCGCAGTGCCCAGGTTTTCGGTGCTGAAGTTTACCGTGAAGCCGGACGTGCTGATGCCCGAGGGGGTAGGCGCGCTAAGCAAGTTAGGCGTGCCGCCCAGGATGAAATCCTGGTAGCGGCGGGGTAGCAACTGATAGCCGCCGGTGCCGGAGTTGCTAAACTGACTCATGATGCCAAGCACGTCGAACTGCCCGCTGGGAGCCGGCTTGCCCACAATGTCGTTGCCAGCGTTGCCGGCCGCAGCTGTGCGCAGCGTGGCTCCTGTCTGGCCGTTGAGCAGGTAGTTGGTGGTACCCCCAAAAGTGCCCACCGCCGCGCCGGCGCTGGTGGTGATGGAGGTATTCTTGTTGATGCGCACCACCCGCGACTCGTACTGCTCGGCGAAAACCGAGGTAAGGGCCGACGCATCTACGGTGGCGGCCGGGCGGATAACGCGGTTCTGGGCCAGCACGGTCACACTCGTGACGGGGTCCATTTCCAGCAGGCCGCTGTAGTTTTTCAGCGTGCCACTGATTTCGATACTGTCGCCCGGCACCAGCGCCGAGAAGCCGGCCGCCGAGGAAGAGTATGCCGCCAAGCCTGCCGTACCATCTTGCAGGTAGCGGATAATACCTAGTTCGGAGCCGTTGGTTACCACGCCGCGCACCGTTACGGTAGCGCCTACACCAGCGGCGCGAGCTGCTGCTACGGTTTGCACTGTCTGGGCCATTGCCGGACGCAACGTCGTGCCACTAGCCAACAGCGCCAACAGAGTAATTTTCTTCATCAAATTGGAAGGAATGAAAGAAATGGGAATGAAATGGTAAGCGAAGACTGCCACAAATATCTTCATCTTGCCCCGAACAATCAGCGCCTGAATAAGAAGATTTTGAGAATTTATAAGTATGGTAATATTTAAGATAAATATCTATCCTTCATATATTTAAAACTAATCATCCGTCTGCTCTCAGCCCCCAAAGCACGCTGGCCGCAGCGGGTACAGGAAGCCAGCTGCCCGGGGTAGGCACATGGCTCCGTACTCGCTGCGGCCAGCATACAAGGGGAAGAACAGAAGCCCGGGCTAGGGCCGCCCGGCTAGGCGCTTTTTTGTGTCGGTAATCATAGGAACAGCAGCCGAGCTGGACGTACCCACGGCGTTGGTGGATGATACGCGCACGTAGTACACCGTACCTGGCTCCAGGTTAGCCAGTTCCACCGTGTGGGTGATAGTAGCGGCGGGCAGACTGACGACCGTGCCCAGGGCCGCCGTTTTCCCGTACTCCACTTTCGTCGTGCCGGGGTTGAGCGTCTGGAACGTGACCGTGAAGCCATTGCGGTGAATGGCGGTGGGAACTGGCTCGCCCTGAATAACGGGCAAGCCCCCGGCCACCGAAAAGTCGCTGAACTGGCGCGGCAGCAACTGGTAGCCGCCCGTGCCGCTCTGGGCAAACTGGCTTAACGTTCCTACTAAATCAAAGGGGCCGGCGGGCGGGGTTTTGTCCACAATGCCTCCTGCTCCCGTAGAGGCCACGTTCACCCGGAGGGGAGTGCTACGCTGCCCGTTGATATAGTAGTTGGTATTGCCCTTCAGGGCCTCGGCTGGGGTACCAGCCGGGGTAGTGAGGCTGCTTACACCCGTGATGCGCAGCAGGCGCCCCTCGTACGCCTCCTCGAATACCTTGCTTACCTCAGCAGCCGGCACGGTTACAGCTACTACTGGGCGGCCGGCGGCCAGCTTCTGCACGCTGGTTACAGGATCCATTTCCAGCAAGCCGTTGTAGTTTTTCAGCGTACCCGTTACCAGCACACTGTCGCCGGGTACCAGGGCGTACAAGTCGGAGTTCGTAGTGGAGAACAGGGCCAGCCCGTGGGTGTGGTCTTGCACGAAGCGCAGCTGGCCCAATTCCGGGCCGTTTTCAATAATGCCCCGCACGGTAACGGTAGCGCCGGGCCCCGCCTGCCGGGCGGCAGCAATAGTGGTTTGGGGTTGAGCCGGGGCCTGTACGGCCGCCGCAGGTTTCGCCGCGGGCTTGGCGGAGCGGGCAGGGCGTTGAGCCTGAGCTAGGAGGGAAGTGGAGAAAAGAAGAGAGGGTAGTAGAAGTCGTTTCATCAAACGAACAGGTTGTGAGGGAAGCAGAGTCGAAAAGAAACTGCCTGCGCCAAGCAAGCTGAGCAGTACCCCGCGCAGACGAGGTAAAACTACGGCATTCCGGACCCAAAATGCGCAGGTAGCGTTCAGCTACCAGAAAAATTCCCGCTAAAAAAGAACGCCCCACGTACCAGGCTGGTAACTGGGGCGGTCAGGAAAAGCTAGAAGATATTGACCTCGGGGTGCAGCTCAATGCCGAATTTCTCCCGCACGGAGGCAATAATATCGTGCGCCAGCTCCCGGATGTCTTGGCCCTGGGCGCCGCCGTGGTTTACTAGCACCAGCGCCTGCTTGTCGTGCACGCCGTGGGCGCCGCGGCGCTGGCCTTTCCAGCCGCACTGCTCAATAAGCCAAGCGGCGGGCACCTTTACCCCGCCTGGTACAGGGTAGCCGGGTAGCTCGGGGTAGTGGGCTTTCAGTTCGTCGTACTTGAGCTGGGATATTTCGGGGTTTTTAAAGAAGGAGCCGGCATTGCCGATCTGGGTAGGGTCGGGGAGCTTGCTGCGCCGGATGTGCATCACGGCTTCGCTCACCTGGCGGGGGGTAGGCTCGCCTCCGATGCCCATGTCTTCGAGGGTGGTTTTGATGGCCCCGTAACTCACGTTGGGCCGGGCCTGGCGGTGCAGGCGCAATACCACGCCCGTCACGATGTACTGGTTTTTCAGGGGGCCTTTGAACACGCTTTCCCGGTAGCCAAAGCCACACTCACTAGCCGAAAACGTGCGCACCTGCCCGGTGCTGATTTCCAGGGCTTCCAGCTGCTCAAAGGTGTCTTTCAGCTCCGAGCCGTACGCCCCAATGTTCTGCAGCGGAGCCGCGCCGACCGTGCCCGGAATCAGCGAAAGGTTTTCAATACCACTTAGCTCCTGGTCCAGGGTGTACTGCACCAGCCCGTGCCACGACTCGCCGGCGCCCGCCCGTACTAGGGCCGTGTCCTCGTCTTGGCTGATGATGTCGAGGCCCCGAATTTCGTTTTTCAGCACTACGCCATCGAAATCCTGGGTGAAGAGCAAGTTGGAGCCGCCCCCCAGCACCAGCTTGGTCGCCGCCTGCACCTCGGGCAGGGCCAGCAAGGTTCGTAGCTCTTCCACCGACGTAAACCGGGCGAAAAGCCGCGCTTTTACGTCCAGGCCGAACGTGTTGTAAGGGCGAAGGGAAACGTGGTGTTCGAGAACGGGAGCCGAAGCCATACAGGAAGCGGTAAAGATGATGTCGGGGCAAAGGTAGCCGTTTGGCCGTTGCTGCTATGGCCTGAAGCAGGTAAAACAAACGCCCGTCGTCTGGGCAAAAGACGACGGGCGTTATAGGCTAAGTTTAGCAAACCACTACCGCACCCGGTAGCCGCGCAGAGAGTAGAACAGCAGGTAGGCGTAGCACAGGGCCGGAATAATGAAGGCCACGCGTAGCCCCCCACCGTTAGTCGCTACCCAGCCTATAATCAGCGGAATGATGGCCCCGCCTACGATAGCCATAATAAGGTAAGAAGAGCCTTGCTTAGTTAGCGACCCCAGCCCGTAGATAGCCAGCGGGAAAATAACTGGCCACATAATAGAGTTCATGAGGCCACAGAGCACAATGAACCATAAGGCAGTTTCTCCCTGAGTGCTGATAGAGGCAAATACCAGCAGCACCGCAGTGGCACATACCGCTACCAACGCCAGCCGGGAGTTGATGCGGCTCAACAGCGGAATGCCAACCACTCGGCCCACCAAGGAGCCAAACCAATACGAGGACACCAGAACTGCTCCTACCGCTTTTGTAAAGCCTGCCGTGGTATCAATGGGAGCGGGGGCCTGGCCTACCAGTACCGCAACAAAGTTTACAGCCACGTTGAGGCCGCTTACCAACGTCTGGGTGAAGCCACTAAGCTGAGTGATATTCTGAGCCTCTCCATAGCGAATCAGAAACGAGCCTAGGCCCACCTCAACGCCCACGTACACGAAAATAGCCACGATGCCCATGACCAGGTGGGGAAACTCAAGCGGGCTCCGACGAATAGCCGGCGCATCACTCTCCGACTCCGTTTGCTTGGTTGACTCCATTCCCTCAAGGTTTGGTAGCCGCAGCAGAGCAAATGCTCCAGCCAGAATGGCCAGGAAGATGGCTAATCCTATATAAGGACCTTTCACCAGTGTAGCTTCTTGCGCTAAGCGCTGGGCAGTGGGTAGTTCTGCTAATTGGGCTTTCAACGCAGCAGAGCCACCAAATAGCAGCATGCCACCTAGCAGCGGCGATAAAGTGCCTCCGAAGTTGTTGGCTACCCCCACAATACTCACCCGACTTGCCGCGCGACTAGCTGGCCCCAGAATAGACACGTACGGGTTGGCCGCCACCTGCAGCAGCGTAACCCCAGCCCCTAATACACTTAACCCCAGCAGAAATACCCCAAACGTGCGCGAGTTAGCGGCCGGAATAAACAGCAACGCCCCGGCCGCCATTACCAGCAGCCCCAGTACAATGCCACGCTGGTAGCCCAAGCGCTTCAGCACGTAGCCCGCTGGCAACGACATCAGGAAGTACGCCCCGAAAAAGGCCGACTGCACCAGTGACGACTGCAAATCAGTGAGTTGGCACACGTCCTTGAGGTAGGGCATGAGCACGTCGTTGAAGTTCGTGACGGCCCCGAACAGGAAGAACAGGCTCGTCATGGCCGCCATGGGTAGGGCGTAAGAGCGGGCTGGGGCGGTGGCGGTTGATGTGGCAGAAGTAGGGGGGAGGGCCATGCAACGGCAGAAGGTAGAAAACAGAAGGGCCTTAAATATAGAAAGACCTGGCAGAACAGCGGCGCTAGTGGCTAGAGCGGAAACTGCCGCCGCAGCTGCTGGTAGCCGGGGTGGTCGTCGAGGCTGGTAAGGCTCTCGAACATACTAATAAAAGTGCGCACCAGCTCCGGATCGGCCGACTGCATGGCACGGGTTTCGGCTACTCTATCCAGATTGTACTGGCCCAGGAATACCACCAGGGCCCGGAACGGCTCTTTGGCTTCGGCATTGAAGCGTAGAAACAGCTGAAAGGGCAGCACCGGCAGAAAGTGGTGTGGCCCTAGGCCGGCGGCCTGCTGCTCCGAGTGCGTGGAGAGGGTAGTAAAAGTTTCGTGAATCTGGCGGAGGGTAGCCAGGTGCTGCTCCCGGTGCTCCTGCCAGTGTTCCTCGGCTATCGGCGCTTCCGGGTGATACTGCTGCCATACCCCCTGCACAAAATGATGAAGCAGCCCGTGCTGGTCGCGGGCCGGCGGGAAAGCCTCGGGCGTTTCGTCGGCGGCAAGGGTAGCCAGGTAAAATTCCCGGGCGTCGCGGGCTCGTTCCAGCAGCAGGTCATGAATGCCGTCGGTGAGGGCGCGCGTTTCCCGCTGGTTAAGGGCCGGGTGATGATGACGGGCGTAGAACGTGCCAATAGCCGCCGAGTCGGTCATGACGGCCAGGTACTCGCTACCCTCCGCTTCGGCCAGAAACCCGGCTATTTCCTGCATAATCGGCTGGAAGCCTTTGTACAGCTCGCGCGTGGCGTCGCTAATGGTTACCACGGCATTCTTGATTTGCTCCTCTACCGTGTTACTGCTAATCACCAACTGGCGGGTTTCGTGCGCTAGCGCCTGCATCTGGGCCAGGGCTTCATCGGTTTTGCGCGAGGCATCATCGGCAGCTTTCCAGCTCTGAAACGCTACAAACAAACCCAGAAAGGAAGCCACACTGCCCACAATAGAGTAGTGGCCGTTCATGGCATCATAGGCCGTGAGGCCAATAACAGCCAGGGCCAGAAACAGGATAAGGTAGAATAAGGAGCTTTTGCTGGGGTCGAACAGAAAGGAAGGACGCATGATGTAAAGAGGCAGGCCTCTGCCGGAGCTGATCTGGAAAATGAACCGCGCCGGACCAGGTGGAAGGGCTGAGTCGTTGGTTAATGAAAGCACCTGGGCAGCTCGGCTACCGGTGCAGTAGGTAGTAGCTACCCTACCGCCACGGTCTGGGGGTAGCGCTGGAGTGATAGGTTGGTGGCAGCCGCGCGCCTACACGCGCTCCGGGCGCTGCACGAACTAGAACAGGTTCCGTTCCAGCTCGTACGCGGCTTGCTGCATGGGGCGGGCCATTACCTACGGAAAAAATCAGACTGTACTACCCCCGTGTGGGGTGCCATGGTAGGGAAAATAGGCGACCTCGCCGGCCAAACGGGTTCATACCTGGTGGCGCCACGTGCTGGCGCAGACGGGGAAGCAGCTCGTCCGGGGCAACGGGTAGTTCCAGCGTAAATGGCGTAATCAGGTGCAGCCGACGTAGTAATTGCTTCATAAGAAAATAGAAAAACAGCCCTCGGGGTAGGCCTGAGCAGGTAAAGATAGAAGCTGGTGCAACCCAGGCGTTGTACCTTGCGCATCTTTCCGATTTCACTACCCCACGTATGCCCGCTAACCGCCGCTCCGCCCCGTTTTACATGACTGCCACTACCCAGTTTGGGCTGGAAGAAGTGCTGGCCGAGGAACTGCGGCAGTTGGGAGCCAAGATTGAAAAGGTGGGCCAGCGGGCCGTGGAGTTTGTGGGCGATACGCAACTGCTCTACGAGGCCTGCCTGTGGTGCCGCACGGCCATGCGCATTCTGCGCCCCTTTGCTGGCTTCTACGCCCGCGACGAAAAAGCCCTGTACCGCGAGGTGAGCCGCATTGACTGGCAGCGCTTCATCCACCCCGACCAGACCTTCGCCATTACCGCCGTCGTGAATAAGTCCACGTTCGAGCACTCTTTGTTCGTGGCCCAGCTCACCAAGGACGCCATTGTGGATCAGTTCCGCAACCGCACCGGCTCGCGCCCCAGCGTGGACGTGAAGAACCCCGATATCCGGCTGCACCTGCACATGATTGAAAACGAGGTAACCCTGAGCCTCGACGCCTCGGGCGAGTCGTTGCACAAGCGCGGCTACCGCCAGCAAACCAACGTAGCCCCGCTCAACGAGGCCCTGGCCGCCGGCCTGCTGTTGCTGGCCGGCTGGGATGGCAAAAAGACGCTCATCGACCCCATGTGCGGCTCGGGCACCCTGCTCACCGAGGCCGCTATGCTGGCCCAGCGCATCGCCCCCGGCCTTTACCACCAGGGCAAGTTTGGGTTCGAAAACTGGGCTGATTTCGACGCGGCCCTCTGGGAGTCGGTGCAGCTGGATGCCCGGCAGGCCCGCCTGGAGGAGCCCCAGGCCTACATTGCCGGCTCCGACTTATCCCGGGAGTACATCGAACTGGCCCGCCAGAACGTAGCCGCCGCCGACCTGGAGGACTTTATCCGCTTGGGCGTGCGCGATGTGAAAGATGCCAAAGCACCCGCCAAAGAAGAGCTTGGCATTGTCATCATGAACCCGCCCTATGGGGAGCGGATTGGGGAAGAGGCGGAAATGGACACCCTCTACAAAACCATCGGTGACACGCTCAAATCGGGCTTCCAGGGCTACGATGCCTACGTTTTCACCGGTAACCTGGAGGCGGCCAAGCGCATCGGGCTGAAAACCTCCCGCCGCATTCCGCTCTACAACGGCCCCATCGACTGCCGCCTGCTCAAGTACGAGCTCTACCAAGGCACCCGCAAGGTCTCGCGGCCTGAGCAGGGGTAGGAAACCACGCGTCTGCTACCCACTGAGGGGGTAGAGAGGAGCTTGAAAAAAACACCTCTCATTTAGCTACCTGTCACTCTGAGCGCAACGAAGGACGTACTGGTTATCCACGATAGAAGCCCTGCGCTGCGCTCAGAATGACAGGTATTTTGGGCTTGCAGAGCATGTTCTTAATGGAGCCTTCTTACGACCTCAGCCGGAAAGACGGCAGGTGGGGGCAGATTCCTATCTTTCGTCGGCGCCCACATCAGGCGTCACTCTGCCGATGGTGAAAGTATTGTACATAGCAGGAGGGGTAGCCGTAGCGGTTATCAGCAGCATTTTCTTTGTGTTCACGCTAGGGCAACGCTCGGCCAGTTACGAGCTGCGGCTTACGCTGCGCGATGCTGCCGGCAACCTGCTACCCCGGCAGCGGGTGCAGGTCTGGCACCGGGGTAGCACGCCGCTAGAGTTCCGCACGGATGATAACGGCCTGCTACAGATAACTCAAAGCGAATCATTCGGGTCCAGTATTCTGGGGCCCCACCGGCCCGGGGCGTTTACCGTGGGCCTGGCCTTCCCCGATCTATCTCCCTTGTTCTACCAGTTTCCCGTAGAGCGCTCGGGCCCCGTACCGTACCAGGTGTTCAATACGTACTACGACTACAACTACACTAGCTGGGTAGGCGACTTTGATGCCGCGCACTGCGTGCGCACACACATCAAATACAACACGGGAAAGCTGCAGCAGGCCGTAACGCCAACCGGTGGGAAAGTGCAGCGCTGGCAAGCCGCCGCCGAGCTGCGCCACCTAGGCAAACAAGAAAGCATCCACGCCTATGCCCTGGATTTAGCACTGCAGCTTAGTGGGGTAGAAACTTACGAGCCGCGGTAGCCCCGGAAGAAACCCATTGTATCCGTTGCTGAAGCCTCGCCTTGGCAGTGCACCTACTCCGGTTGAGCGCGGCTGGAGCTGCTTGGGTCAGAGGTGCTCACGGGGGTAGCAAAAGTCAGGCGGGTAGCAAGGGAAAGAGGAATGCAGCCGCCTGATTGAACAAGCGTGGCCGCCCACGTATTCTGGTTATGGAGTGCACGATTTACCCTGCCGGCTGGTTATATTCACTCTTTCTCCCCGTCGCGTTTCGCCGTATCTTTACCCCATGTTATTTGCTGCCGAACAACTCGCTCCTACCCTCGATTCTGCCCGTCGCGTCCTGAAGAAATACTACGGCTACGACTCGTTCCGGCCGATGCAGGAAGACATTATCGGTCATATTCTGGGTGGTCAGGATACGGTGGTGCTCATGCCTACGGGCGGTGGCAAAAGCATCTGTTTCCAGGTGCCGGCCGTGGTGCAGGAGGGCGTGTGCGTGGTAGTGTCCCCGCTGATTGCCTTGATGAAGGACCAGGTGGAAGCCCTGAAAGCCAACGGTATTTCGGCCGCCTACATCAACAGCAGCGTGGGCCAGAGCGAGCAGAACAACATCGCCGCCGACTGCCTCAACGGCTACCTCAAGCTGCTGTACGTATCACCGGAGAAGCTGCTGTCGGAAGGATTCATGACCTTTCTCAAGCGCATGCGCATCAGCATGTTCGCCATTGACGAGGCCCACTGCATCAGCTCCTGGGGGCATGACTTCCGGCCCGAGTACACCCAGCTGCGGGTGCTGCGCGAGCAGTTTCCGCAGGTGCCCATCATTGCCCTTACCGCCACGGCCGACCGCCTTACCCAGCGCGACATTCAGCAGCAGCTTCGGCTAAACGAGCCGCGGGTGTTCCTTTCCTCCTTCGACCGCCCTAACCTTAACCTGATTGTGCGGCCGGGGCAGGACCGCGTGGGCGGCATTCTGGAGTTTCTGGAGCGCCACCAGGGCGAGGCCGGCATCATCTACTGCCTCTCGCGCAAGCAGTGCGAAACCCTGACCCAGAAGATTCAGGCCAAGGGCATCAAGGCGGGCTACTACCATGCCGGCATGACGCCCAACCAGCGCGGGGCTGTGCAGGAAGCGTTTTTGAAAGACGACTTGCAGGTGATTGTGGCCACCATTGCCTTCGGCATGGGCATCGATAAGAGCAATGTGCGCTGGGTGATTCACTACAACCTGCCCAAGAATATCGAGGGGTACTACCAGGAAATCGGGCGCGCGGGCCGCGACGGGGCCCCGGCCACGGCCGTGCTGTTCTATTCCTTCGGCGACGTGATGAGTCTGCGCGACATGCTCACCAAGGAAAACCCCAACCTGACCCAGCTCAACCTGACCAAGCTGGAGCGCATGCAGCAGTTTGCCGAAGCCGCGAGCTGCCGCCGCAAAATCCTGCTCAACTACTTCGGCGAAACCCTGGCTACCGACTGCGGTAACTGCGACATCTGCCGCAACCCGCCCACCACCTTCGATGGCACCGAGCTGGCCCAGAAGGCTCTGTCGGCGGTAGTGCGGGGGCGGGAGCGGCTCAGCGTTAACCTGCTGATTGATGTGCTGCGCGGCATGCGCAACCAGGCCGTGCTCAGCCAGGGCCTCGACCAGATTAAAACCTACGGAGCCGGCCGCGACCTTCCCTACCTCGACTGGTACAGCTACATCCACCAGATGCTCAATGACGGGCTGGTGTACATTGCCTATGAGGAAGGATACGCGCTGAAAATCACCGATTTGGGCCGAGAGGTGCTGCAAGGCCAGCGCCCCGTGCCCATGAAGAAATTTCAGCCGGCGGAAAAGGCGGAAAAGGTACCGAAGGGCCGGAAAGCAGCTGCTGCGACCAAGGCGGCGCCCGCCAGCCGCGAAGCGCAGCTGTTCGAGGCCCTGCGCACCCTGCGCAAGCGCATCGCCGATGAGCAGGGGGTACCGCCGTACGTTATCTTCACCGACTCGACTCTCCAGGAAATGGCAGCCGAGCGGCCGGTGAACCGCACGGCTATGCTCGCTATTTCGGGGGTAGGCATGAAGAAGTTTGAAACCTACGGCGAGGCTTTCATCCGGGAAGTGCTGGCCCACGGGGGCAACCCCGCCGCCCAGGCCGAGCTCGACGAGGACGAACTGCCTTTGAGCCTCGACCCCGACGATTTCAGCGCTACCCCTCGGCCGGCCCGCAAGCGCGAAGCCAAGCCAACCCGGGAAGCCACGGGCACGGAAGTAAACGGCTCCATGGAAGCTACGTTTCAGCTCCACCGCATGGGGCTGAGTGTAGAAGCCATTGCCGAGCGCCGCGACTTAGCCTTATCTACGGTGCAAACCCATCTGACCAACTGCTACGCCAAAGGTCTCGACCTGCGCATTGAGGAGTTTCTGAAGCCCCAGGAGTTGGCCGAAATCCAGACGGCTCAGGCCCAGTTGGGGGGTAGTCCCATGCTCCGCGACCTGTTTGACCACTTGCGCGAAAAGTACGACTACTTCAAGCTCCGTCTGGCCCTCATGTACTTCAAGAAGCTGCGCGGAGAATAAGCAGAATCGAACTCCTAATTGAAGACAGCCCATCGCCTGCCCTAAAGCGCGGGCTATGGGCTGTCTTCTACGCGGCAGTGCTGCTATCTTGCTTTCCTACCCGGAAGGGCTTTCATGTCTACTCATCCGCTAATTGTCCGTCATGCCTTTCGAAGGGGGATATTGTGATTACTCAAGTGGCTAAACAGTCTCCGGTAGCCGCAGCTAAGAATGCGGACGACGGCCTGAGAGAGTAGGATAAGGAACTGAATCAGCGCAATGCTTACTCTGCCTTGGGTACACTTATCCTACGAGAAGATGCTGGCTAGTTAATATGTTTTAATGCGCAAAATACTTGCCTACAGCTTTTTACCGTAGCAATAGAATCAGCTACGGCACAAGCCCACAGAAGCCGTCTGTTACGTTAGCCTGCCCCTGCATACACACTGAAAGGCCCGGAGGAAGGCGAGACTGGGGTAGTAGCTGAAAGAACCATCTCTCTGGCAATGCACCCGGTAAAAGCCTGCCAAATTTTTTTAGTAAAAATTTCAGCTAATTGAATTAGTATTCGCGTACTACGGTTTGTACCTTCGTGAGCCGGTACTTGCTTTGCCGATGCAGCCATTTCTCCCGGCTCTTTCTGCGTTATGATTAACACCAATCTCAAATTCTGGCGGCGCGAACTGAGCCTCACGCAGGCGCAGATGGCCGAAAAACTAGGCATCAAACGCTCCTTGGTGGGCGCTTACGAAGAGGGTCGTGCCGAGCCCAAGCTGGCTACCCTCGTTAATATGGCCCGGCTGTTTGGCATCTCGCTGGACCAGCTGGTAACCACCGACTTTAGCAAGAAAAAGAATGCTAAAGCGGCTCTGCAGCTGCAGGCCCAAACGGCGGCTACCCCCGAAGCCAATGCTACCCGCAGTGGTAACAGCCTGCGCATTCTGGCCCTGACCGTAGACAAGGAGCAGAACGAAAACATTGAGCTGGTGCCCCAGAAAGCCGCCGCCGGCTACCTCAATGGCTACGCCGACCCCGAGTACCTCGAAGAGCTGCCCAAGTTCCGCCTGCCCATGCTGGGCAACACCGGCACCTACCGCGCCTTCGAAATTGCCGGCGACTCCATGCTTCCCATTGCCAGCGGCACGGTTATCGTAGGCCGCTACGTGGACGATTGGATGAGCATTAAGGACGGCACGCCGTGCATCGTGGTTAGCTCCAAGGAGGGCATTGTGTTCAAGCGCGTGTTCAACCGCCTCAAGGATGCCGCCATGCTGGCCCTGCACTCCGATAACCCGCTTTACTCGCCCTACCAGATTGATGTGGAGGACGTGGTAGAAATCTGGGAAGCCAAAGCCTACATCAGCAGCACCTTCCCCATCGCCGACCTCTCGCTCAACCGCCTCGCCAGCATTGTGTTGGATCTGCAGCAGCAGGTGAGCACCATGAAGAAGGTATAAGGAAGCTACCTCACAGTTTGCGAAACGCCCGTTTGGACCCGAGTCAGACGGGCGTTTTGCTTATCTGAGAGGGTAGCAGAAGAGGAGGCTGGTGGTACGCTTAAGTGTGAAAACATCTATTCGGGGCGCTTTCCCGTTTAACTAACCGCGCCATGCCGCGTAAGCACACTCAACCATCAACGACTACTCCCCGATGCTTAAAATTATTCCTGCTACCGACCGTCATCACGCCGCTCCCGTCAACTGGCTCAGCAGCTACTTCCTGTTCAGCTTCGCCGACTACTACGACCCGCAAAATGTGCAGTTCGGGCCCCTGCGCGTGTTCAACGATGACTCTATCCAGGGTAATGCGGGCTTTCCTCAGCATCCGCACTCCGAAATGGAAATTGTGACGCTGGTACTGGACGGGGAGCTGACCCACGTAGATACCATGGGCAACCGGGCGACTATCAAGAAAGGGGAGGTGCAGCGCATGACGGCCGGTACGGGCCTGGCCCACTCCGAGCAGAACGATACGGATAAGCCGGCCCACATCTATCAGCTGTGGTTCCAGCCTAATCAAAAAGGCCTACCCCCCAGCTACGAGCAAAAGGACGTTGATTTCCTTGACTCGAAAAACGAACTGATACCGCTCGTTTCGGGGCAGAAGGTGCTGGAGGACGTTGTATACATGAACTCCAACACCACTGTGTACTGGTGTAACCTAGCCACCGATAAGACAGTCACGTTCAAGACCTTTCCTATTCGAAACACGTTTATCTACGTTAAGGAAGGTAGCCTATATATCAACGGCGTTGACATTGGGCCGAACGACCAAGTGCGCTCCACTGACGAGCACGTACTAGAAATCCGGGCCTCTAAGGATGCCCAGTTCATCCTGATTGACCTGCCTGGTAGCGAAGCCAACTACTAAGGCCTCGCTTCGAAGAACCTTCCGGCGGGCTGGTAGTTAAGTACTAACTGCCGGCCCGCCGCTTTGTTATTGCCCCTATGACGAACATTTTCCCCGACGACCTGGTACCTGAAAACGAAGCCACGCGCCTCCGCACGCTGCATCTGTATCAAATCGTAAACACTACCCCGGAGAAGGTTTTCGACGAGTACGTGACGTGGGCTGCCCAACTTTTCAGCACGCCTATCTCCCTGATTTCGTTCGTAGATGATGAGTATGTGCACTTCAAGGCCATAACAGGAGCCGAGGGGGTGCCGGGCTTGCCACGAACAGAAAGCATGTGCTCGGCCGCCATTCTGCCCGATGCGTTGATAGTCACCTCGGATTACTCGGCGGAAAGCTGCCGCCTCATCAGCCCCGACGTAGCCCAGGCATTCGGCCTGAATTTCTACGCTGGCTCTGCTCTGCGCATGCCCGACGGGTCTCGCATTGGCATGTTAGCCGTGATTGGCCGGGAGCACCGTACGCTTTCGGCGGCCGAAGAGGATACCTTGGCCCGCCTCGCCAACCTGGTAAGCCAAACGGTAGAGCTGCGCTTTCAGTACCTG
Organism: Hymenobacter sp. HSC-4F20; assembly: GCF_019599275.1. GTDB lineage: Bacteria > Bacteroidota > Bacteroidia > Cytophagales > Hymenobacteraceae > Hymenobacter. The sequence continues at coordinate 533,331 of NZ_JAHZTD010000001.1, forward strand.
CAGGCTCAGCTGCCTGACGATTGGGAAGCCGCCCAGCAAGAGCTGTCGGAAGCCCTCGACGACAACGCAACCCTCACTCGCTACCTTACTACCCGCAACCACGGCATCAACCTTGATGACCCTGAAGTGCAGGATGTGGTGTTGCGCCGCCTGGCTGATGTAGAGAAGGTGCTGGAGCGACGCCTGCGAGAGGTTTCCTCTGCAGCGTAATAACAGAGCCAGCCCATACCAACAACGCCCGCACCACATATGTGGTGCGGGCGTTGTTGGTATGGGCTGGCTCCTACAGTTCCTCTAGTTGAATTTTTACGTTGGTCTGGAGTAGAAAGTCAAGGAGGTGGCGAAGGATGATACTGGATGCATCAGATGAGGTGAGGTTATCACAGAAATAGATACCATCATACTCAAATGCTACAAAAACGGCCGGCCAGGTATCTTGAGTATCAGTTGTATTACCCGTTAACACTACTGACCAAAGCGAGTTGTTCGCTTCACTTATGGCGAAATGCTGCTTTAGAAACGTTATAATAGCCTCAGTATCAAGGCTGAAACAGGATAACCTGTATTCTCGGCCCATGTGGTTACATCGTGTATTTGCGGCCCTTGTTCTGTTGCTTGAGGTAGGTCATCAGGGGCTGGAAGTACTCCACCATGGCGCGGGCCGAGAGGTCCTCGCCGGTTTTCTCTTTTAGTACGGCGCGCCAATCTTTGCTCGAGCCGGGGCGCATGATGTCGGCCAGGAACTGGCCTACCTCCTTGCTGCCGTAGTAGTTGGTAGCGTGCGGGTCCTGCTTCAGGATTTTCTTGGCGATGTGGTCGTGCAGCTGAAACAGAATGACGTACGACAGAGCATAGTCGTAGTACTGGGCTGGGTCGTCGTTGATGTGCGTTTTGGTGGCCGGATCCAGGTACTGCTCGCCGCGCGTGGTAGGCGGTACAATGCCCTGGTACTGCTTGGCCAGCGCCCACCAGCGGGCGTTGAGCTGGTCGGCGGGCAGCTTATCGGCGTAGAAGCTGTTTTCCCACTCGCTCATGACGCCCGAGGCAAACGGAATGAAGACGGCGTAGTTCAGGGCCTCTTTCAGCAGCGTCTGGGTCTGGTCGGTCTGGGTTTTGGGGTCTATCAGGCCCAGGCCGGCCAGGAAAGGCTTCTGGGTAGCGGCCAGGCCCATCAAAGAACCCATGGCTTCGTGGTAGCCGCGGTTAGCGCCCTGGCGGAGCAGCGGGGGTACGTCGGGGTTGGTGTAGGTGAGGTAGTAGTAGATGTGACCCAGCTCGTGGTGGGTGGTTTCGTACCACTCGGTGTTGCCTTCCACGCTCATCAGGCTGCGCACGTCCTGGTTCAGGTCCATATGCCAGGCCGAGGCGTGGTTGTTCTTCTTGTAGGTTGCGCCCTTGGGCAGGGGGTAGAGGCTGCTTTTCTCCCAGAACACGGGCGGCAGGGCTTGGAAGCCCAGGCTTTGGTAGAACCGCTCGGCCTGCTTTACCTGCCACTCGGCGCCTTTTTTGGCCAGTACGGGGTCAATATTCAATCCTTTTACTTCCACCATGGCGCTCCAGTCCTGGCCCCAGCGGTTAGGTAGCCAGGAAGCAGGCAGGTAGTCGGGCACTTGCTTGACACCGTACTGCTTGGCCAGTTCGTAGCGGGCGTAGGTGTGCAGCTCCCGGTAGAGGGGGCGCAGCTCGTCGTTGATGCGGCGCACCAAGGCCATCATTTCCTCCCGGCTCATGCCGTAGTCGGAGGCCTGGTAAGTGAAGTAGTCGGGGTAGCCCAGGGCCTGCACCGTTTGGTTGCGCAGGTCGCGCAGGTTTAGCAAGCCTTCCTTCAGGGTAGGCCCGATGGCCTTGCTGGCCTCCCAGATTTGCTGGCGCTTCAGCGGGTTCTTCTCTTTGCGCAGCAGCTCGTCCAGGTCGTTGGTCGTCACGGATTTGCCCTGGTACTTGTAGTCGAAGCCGTAGAGCTTTTCGGTTTGCTGGGTTTCGGCCTTGATGCGGCGCTTCACTACGTCGGCAATGGTTTGGGGCGAGTTGGCAGCGTTGTACAGCGCGGTTTGCAGCTGCTTTACTTGCAGCTCCGTGAGGTCTTGCTTGTGCTCCAGCAATTCGCGCAGGCGCTGAATGTTCTGGGTGGAGCCCGTGAAAGCCGCCATTCGCTCGTTGGCCCGGGCCGTAGCGCCGGCGTTGCTGGTGTCGCCGGCTACAATGTGCGTATTGGAGCGCCATTCCGCCTCTGACGACTGGGTGTACAGGCGCTGATATTGGGCTGAATAGTCTTTTAAGAAGGCCTCGGCCTGCTCCTGCCAGTTGGGGACAGCGGGCTGGGTAGTGGGTTCAGTGGTAGCAGCGGGGGGAGTAGAAGCCGTAGGCGTCTTGGCCGTCGGAGCACAGGCCGTCAGCACGGCGGCCGTGAGGCTGGGAAGGAAGTACTTTTTCATTGGAAAGCGGAAGGCTTCGAAAAAAGATCAGGGTAGGCGAAGGTACATAGCGTATTGGTTTAAGCCGCCGCCCCACATGGTGGCCCGCTGGCAAGGCGAGAAGCAAAGCCATTTTTCCACACCAGCCGCCTACCCCTCCAAACGTGCCAAACCCTCATTTCCGCGCTGAAAATGAGGGCCTGGTGATGTATCGGGTCGTGGGTTCAGGAAAGGATGACTTCGCTAAGCTTGCCATCAGGAGAAAGGAATAACAGGACTCAGGCAACCTTCTCCTCTTGCATTTTCAAGTGGCAGTCTTTGTACTTTTTGCCGCTACCGCAGGGGCAGGGAGAATTGCGGCCGAACTTGCGCCGGGTGCGCAAACTCCGGATCCACTCGCGCGGATCCACGGCCCGGCGCAGAAAACGTTTCTTGGGGTTTTGGCGCAGGGCCCGGCTCAGCAGCTGGTACAGCTCAGGATGGTGTTCCTGCAGCTTCTCGGGCTTTTCGAAAAAGTACTCCGTAACCACGGCAAAAAACTCCGCCTCATTGGTGCCAGCGTAAGAGTTTATTTCGGAGTCGCCGGCCCGGATGGCGGCAATTTCACGCTGCATCACTGCTTCCCACTCCGGCCGCAGCTCGGTGGGCAGGGCCACGCCCGGCACTCCGTCAATAACGCCATCAGCCTCGTCGAGTAGGTGCGCAAACTCATGAATGCCCACGTTTTGCTTGTCCAGAGCATCCTGAAAGCCTTGCTCCAGCGACGCCTTGGAGAGGCGCATGTAGTGGGAGGTCTGGAAGCCCTGTACGCTTCCCAGCAGCGTGCCCTCCAGCCCTACAAACTCCTTGTTCGGGTCGCGCTGCTGCGTCCAGGCGTCGGGCACCACCAGCACTTCGCTTAGGTTGGCGTACTCCCAATCCGGAAAGCCGAACACCGGAATGATGGCCGAGGCAGCCACCAGCACGCGGGTTGTGTCGTCAACGTCGGTTTGGATGCCCGTAACGCGTGTTTGGGCCAGGAATACCTGCACTTTCTTCTCGAAGCGCAGCCGGTCGTTGGCCGTGAGGGAGAGGTAAAAGGCTACGCGCTCGGTGAGAATCTGCCGCCACTCGGGCGGAAACTCGGCGCTGGCCGCTGCCTGCTTCAGGCGCGCCTCGCGCGTGACGTATCGGTAAAAGAAAAAGGCCACTACCGCTACCAGGGCGGCGAAAAGTAGATACTGCATGAGGCGCTAAACGCGCAGCCCGCCGGCGGGTTGTGCTACCTGCCTGAACGGGCCAACCCTAGAGCACGGCAGGCCCCAGATGTTCGCGCAGCCGCTCCCGGAGCAAGTCCAGCAGGATGTGGTCCATGAACTGAAATTTGTCGGGAATGCGCAGATTAATGATGCGCTTGCCCGCCAGCTCTTCCCGAAACTTCTGCTGCAGAATCTCGGTGTGCCGGCGCTCCATCACCAGCACCACATCGGCCCAGCCCAGGTGGCCCGCCGCAACGCGCACCCGGGCGCCGGGCTCGGTACCAGCCGAGCGGGCTTCGTAGTGCGGGTGGCCGTCGAACAGGCGCTCGGCACTAAGGCTGCGCCAGCGGTTCTGGCTACAGATGAAGAGAAGTTTGCGCGGGGAAGTGTCGGGAGCTGAGTACGCCACAGCGGAAAAAAGCAGAAGTGCCAGAACGCGACAAGATACGGCACTGCCGGCACCCGGCCTACCCCCGTACGGCCCGCTAACCTGCCGCCAGCCGAGCGTTGCGGCCGGCGCTGGCTTGGAGGTTGCGGCGAAGATTGATAAGTTAGTCTTTCTGCCCGGCCCATGTCTTCGTTGTCTTCCCCCTCGCCCAAGCACCACCAGCTGTACGCCGCCTGGTCCGACGACGACCTGGTGCGGGCCCTGCGCAACGACGATAAGCTGGCCTTTGCCGAAGTGTACGAGCGGTATTGGGAGCTGCTGTTGGGGGTAGCCTACCGGAAGCTTCACTCGCGCGAGGTAGCCGAAGAAGTAGTGCAGGATTTGTTTGCCGCCCTGTGGCTTAAGCGCCACACCCAGGAAATCCAGAGGCTGAAGCCCTACCTGCTCCAAGCGGTGAAATACCGCGTTATTGACGTGCTGAAGGCCCGCCTGACCCAAACTACCTACCTGGAGCGTACCCGCCTGCGCATCAGCGGCGAAGACCACAGCACCGAGGAAACCGTAGCCGCCGACGACCTTTCTCTGGCTTTGCTGGCCAGCCTGATGCGCCTGCCGGAGCATACCCGGGAAGTGTTTCGGCTGAGTCGGCTGGAGCACCAGTCGGTGCCCGAAATTGCGGTGCGCCTGAACCTCTCGCGCAAAACAGTAGAGTACCACCTCACCCGCGCCCTGAAGGCGTTGCGCATCAGCCTGCGCGACTTTCTAACCCTGGCTCTGCTTTGGGTATGGTAAGCACTGCCGCTTGATGCAGCGCACATTAACAGCCCGATACGCCGGCGCCAGGATGGTAGCCGGCTTTTTTATGAAATTTTTTTGAAAGGAGGCTAGGGTAGAGGTCAAGTTAATCGACTCTACTACTGATTCGCCTCCTGTACGCACGCTGAAAGGCCCATGAAACACCCCGACTTACACCACCTCCTGCAGCGGTACCAGCAAGGCGAATGCACGCCCGAAGAGCAACGGCTGGTAGAACACTGGTACAGCTTACTGGGTCACGAGCAGCCCCCCCTTACCCTAACGGCGGCCGAGCGCCAGCAACTCCGAGCGGAACTCTGGCAGCGCATCGAGGCCCAAACCCTGGACGGCGAAGATGTTAGCCCACCGGCCCGCTCCTGGCGGGCTGGGGCGTGGCGGTGGGTGGCCGCGGCTGCGGTTGTGCTGGGGGTAGGAGCCGGGGCGCAGCATCTGCTAGCGCCATCGGTGGCCGCTCTGGTAACAGCTCCGGCGGCTCCGGCTACAACCCAGCAGGCCTCAGGCTGGCATAGCTACCACAATACGAGCGTCCAAACCCAGACGGTGCGCCTCTCCGATGGGAGCACCGTACAGGTATCGGCCGGGGCGCAGCTGAAATACCCGGCCCGGTTTGCTGCCCGCCACCGCACCGTGTACCTGAAAGGAGAAGCCTTCTTCCAGATTGCCCCTGATAAGGCGCATCCGTTCCGGGTGTATACCCACGAGGTGGTTACTACGGTGCTGGGCACCAGCTTTCTGGTGCGCGCCCCCGAAGGTCCGCAACCGGTGGTGGTAAAGGTGCGCACAGGCCGGGTGCAGGTAAACCCGCTGGGCTCAGCGGCTGGTGTGGCTGCCGTGCCCAGCGGGGTAGTGGTGCTGCCCAATCAGCAGGCCGTGTACTCGCCGCTACGCCGGAAGCTGCAGCGCGAGCTGGTGGCCGAGCCGCTGCAGCTGGCCGCGCAGTCGTTTGCCTTCGACGACCGGCCCGTGACGGAAGTGCTGGCAACCCTGGAAAAAGCGTACGGTGTAGACATTGACTACGACGCCAGCGCCCTGGCCGGCTGCACCGTTACGCTGAACCTGCCCGACGAGTCGCTCTACAGTAAGCTGGATGTGCTCTGCAAAACCCTGGGGGCGTCTTACACTACCTCCGAAACGCATATCGTCTTCCGAAGTCCGGGCTGTGCGGCCCGCTAGGCCTTCTTCCCTCTTCCCCTCCACCTTACTTCTCCGGCTGCCTATGCTATAGTCGTTTCCCTCATGCACCAGTTCTCGGCCGGTGCGGCAAACATCACCCGGTGCTCCTCGTGAGACCCGCTGCCCCGCCCTCGCGAAATCCTCCATCCTCGTGAGTTTCCCATCCAATTCCCACCTTCCGCATGAAAAATCCCCTACACCTTTCCCCGCCGCTGCTGAAACGGGCCGCCTTGCTGCAGCCCTTGTGTATCACCTTGCTTAGCAGCGGTATTGCCACGGCCGCGGCGCTGCCTTCTTACTCGCAGCAGTATTTGGAGCAGCCCGTTACGCTCCGGGCCCAAGACGAGACCATGCACGCGGTGCTCACCAAAATTGAGAACCAAACCAACATTCGTTTCCAGTACAGCCGCCAGCTGATTGGGGCCGGCCGGCGCGTGTCCATTCAGGCTACCGGCCAACCCCTGGGCGAGGTGCTGCACCTGCTGTTCGACCCATTGCGTATCGCCTACGAGCCGCTGCCAAGCGGCATTGTGCTCCGGCCCGCCCCGGCCCTGGCCGATATTACCGTGACGGGCCGCGTGCTGGATGAGAAAGGCGCCGGGTTGCCGGGTGTGAACGTGGTAGTAAAAGGCACTTCCAATGGCACCCAGACGGATATGGAGGGCCGCTATACGCTTACCGCTCCCGACAACGGCACCTTGGTGTTCTCCTTTGTGGGCTATACCTCGCAGGAAGTGCCCGTGAGCGGGCGCACCACGCTGGATGTCAATCTGGCGCCCGACTCTGAGACGTTGAGCGAGGTAGTAGTGGTAGGCTATGGCACCCAGCGCAAGCAGGATGTAACCGGTGCCGTAGCCCGGATTGAGGGCAAGGAAATTGTGAATCAGCCGGTGCAGACGCCTACCCAGGCTTTGCAGGGCAAAACGGCGGGCGTGCAGATTACCACCGACGGCACCCCCAACGCCCAACCCGTGGTGCGCATCCGGGGTACGGGCACGCTGCTGGCCGGCGCCAACCCTCTCTACGTGGTGGATGGGGTGCAAACCACCGACATCCGCAACTTGAGCAACGCCGATATTGAAACGATTGACGTGCTGAAAGATGCGTCGGCGGCGGCTATTTACGGGGTGCGCGGGGCCAATGGCGTCATCATCGTAACTACCAAGAAGGGCAAGCAGGGCAAGCCGGTGCTCAGCTACAATACCACCGTGGGCTTTAAGCAGGCGGCGCGCCGGGTGGAAATGGCCGATGCCGGGCAGTACATCGACTACCTGCGCAGCACTTCGCCCGACGTCACTATCCCGACGAATACGGCCGACACCGACTGGTACGACCAGATTCTGCGGCGGGCCATGTACCAAAACCACAACCTGGCCGTGTCGGGGGCCAATGAGAGTGTGCGCTACTACTTCAGCGGCAACCTGCTGCAGGATGATGGCATTGCCATCCAGAACAAGTTCTCCCGCCTGACGGTACGCTCCAACACCGATTTCACCATCTCGCCCAAGTTCAACATTAACTCGCAGGCCTCGTTTAGTCGGGCCAATACGCGGGATGTCAACTTCGGCACGGCCTTTCAGAACTCCTACCGTGCGGCGCCCATCATTACGGCCAAAGAAGGGGGGCGCTACGGCAACACCTCGGCCTTCGGTAACGTGGGCAACCCGGTGCTCGACATCGAGAAAAACAACAACCGTTCCTACGAAAACCGCCTCCAAGGCAACGTAGGCCTGAACTTCCTGCCCGTGGAGGGCCTGACGCTGCGCTCGGCCATTAACGTGGACCTGAACTTCACCAACCGCCGCATCTACGACTACCAGTACCTCAACGACGAGGCTACTTTCCTTACCTCGGGCGGTAACCAGCGCAACCCCCAGAGCACGCTTAACGTGGAGCAGCGCACCCGCTCGCGCTACCTCTGGGAAAACACGGCTACCTACCAACGGGTCTTTGCCGAAAAGCACAACCTGACGTTGCTGGTGGGTACGGTGCTGGAGGAAGGAAATGCCAACTCTATTTCCGGCAGCCGCCGCAACGTGCCCGAGGACCCCAACCAGTGGTACCTGACCACCGGCGACCCGAACACGAGCGTGAACGGCGCCCCCGAGCTAGGCAAAGACCGTCGCTTGTCGGCGCTAGGACGCATTAACTACGCCTTCGCCGATAAGTACCTGCTGACGACCAACCTGCGCTATGATGGAACCTCCAAATTCAACTCCAGTCAGCGCTGGGGGCTGTTCCCTTCTCTGGGGGTAGGATGGGTGCTCAGCGAGGAAGGTTTCCTGAAGGACCAAAGCCTGGTGGACTTCCTGAAGCTGCGGGCCAGCTACGGCCAGCTCGGCAACGACCAGATTGACGCCAACGCCTACATCACCACGGCCGACGTGAACATTCCCTACGTGTTCAACAACCAGCCGGTGCTGGGCGCCGTCATCAGCCAGATTAAGGACCGCGACGTGCGCTGGGAAGTAACGACGGAGTATGACGTGGCGCTGGAATTTGCTACCCTGAGTAACCACTTGAGCGGCGAGGTAACCTACTACCGCAAGAAAACCACCGACGCTCTGATTCCGGTAAACATTCCGGCCCTGTTTGGCGACCCCGACAACCAGTACATCACCAACGCCGCCGACATCAGCAACCGCGGCGTAGAAGCGGCCCTGAACTGGCGCGCCGATATCGGGGAGAACTTCTCTTACAACTTTGGGGTGAATGCCACCTTCAACAAAAACCGCATCGAAAACCTGAACGGCGGGCAGGCTCTGTTCGGGGGAGCCAACAACGTAACGCGCTCCGACAATGGGGTAGCGGCGGGCTCCTTCTACGTGCTGCGGGCCGTGGGCGTGTTTCAGAACCAGAGCGAAATTGACGCCTACCCCAAGTACACCTTCCTGACGCCCCAGCCCGGCGACCTGAAGTATGCCGACACCAACGGCGACGGGGTAATTGACCCTAACGACCGGGTGTACGCCGGCTCCTACCAGCCGCCTATGTACTTCGGTATCAACGGGGGGCTGAACTTCCGGGGGCTGGACTTCTCGTTCGTGTTTTCCGGCAACGTCAACAACGACGTGTATAACTATAAGCGGCAGGCCAGCGGCGCCGTGACGGACAATGTGGAGGCCGACTTTGCCAATAACCGCTGGACGCCTTCCAATCCGTCGCAGACCAACCCGTACGCTATCCGGACGAACACGCCGAACTCCACGTATTTCATTGAGTCGGGCTCCTACCTCCGCCTGAACAACCTAGTGCTGGGCTACACCATCCCCGCCGACCTTACCAAGCGGGTCCATATTTCCTCATTGCGGGTGTTTGCCACGGGCCAGAACCTGTTCACCGTCACCAACTACTCGGGCTTCACGCCGGAGCTGCCCGGCGGCCCCCTGGATGCGGGCATTGAAGCCACTACGTACCCCACCAGCCGCACCCTTGCGCTGGGACTCAATGTCAATTTCTAAGCTCGTCGCCCCATGAAAGCCATAGCAACTATCATTTCCCGGCGCGTGTACCTGGCGGCGCTTGGGCTGGCTCTTACGGCAGGTGCCGTAGGCTGCAAAGATTTTTTGGAGGTAGCCCCGCAGGGCCAACTCACCGAAGACCAGATCCGCACCGACCCCGCCGCCGCCCAGCGGCTGGTGGATGGCGTGTACAACACCATGTACCTGGGCGGTTTCGACGCGGATATTCACGGCCTGCAGTTCGTTATCCTGACGGATATTGCCTCCGATGACTCCGATAAGGGAAGCACCCCCCAGGATTACTCCGCGGCGGCCGAAGTGGACAACTTCACCTTGAACTCCACCAACAGCGTAGTAAACAACGCCTGGAAGGGCTATTTCCAGGGCATCAACCGCGCTAACCAGGCCCTGGATAAGATTCCGCTGAGCCCGGCCCCCGAAGCTACCCGCAACCGCCTGATCGGGGAAGTGCGGTTCCTGCGCGGGTACTTCTATTTCAACTTGGTTCGGTTGTTTGGCGGCGTGCCGAAGCTGGACCGGGTGCCTGCTGCTTCGGAAATTAATGACCCCAACCTGCAAAAGCGGGCTACGGCCCAGGAAATCTACCAGTTAATCATCGACGACCTGCAGTTCGCGGCCAATAATCTGCCGCTGAAAGGCGCCACCGAAACCGGGCGCGCTACCAAAGGCGCGGCCCAGGCCATGCTGGCTAAGGTGTACCTCTACCAGAAAAACTACCAGCAGGCCTACGACCTGACCAACGAAATTATTACGGGTAGGTCGGGTGCCTACGGCCTGCTTCCCAACTACGAGCAGATCTGGCGTGAGGCCGGCGCGAACAGCCAGGAATCTATCTTCGAGGTGCAAACCGGTGTCAATGCCGCCTGCAACAACTCGGCCGTGAACCTGTACACCGTCAGTCAGGGGCCGCGCTCCGGCGGCCGGGGCGGCTGGGCCGATCTGGGCTTTGGCTTCAACTCGCCCACCCAGCAGCTGGCCGATGCGTATGAGCCCACCGATAAGCGCCGAGCGGGCAGCATTATCTTTATTACCACGGCCCGCACTGGCACGGTGCTCTGGGACGGCTTCCGGATTCCGAGTAAGGATTCGGTAGAAAACTTTCGCTACAGCTACAAGGCCTACCACAGCCGCACCCAGGAGCGCAACTGCGGCAACAACGACTACCTGCCCAAAAACATCCGGGTAATGCGCTACGCCGAAGTACTGCTGATTAATGCCGAGGCGGCCTTCCAGCTTGGCAACACGGGGGTGGCCGCCACCAATGTAAACCTGGTGCGGGCCCGCGCCGGCCTACCTGCCCGCCCGGCCGTAACCCTGGAAAACATCTGGCAGGAGCGCCGGGTAGAGCTGGCCCTGGAGCACGACCGGTTCTTCGACCTGGTTAGGCAGGAAAGCGTGCAGCCCGGCCGCATTGTGCCGCTGTTTGCGGCCCAGGGCAAAACGTTCACGAAAGGCAAAAACGAGCTGTTCCCCATTCCGCAGCCCCAGATAGACCTCAGCGGCGGCCAGCTCGTTCAGAACCCTGGCTACTAGGCCGCCCTGCTGGTAGAAAGAACGTTCTGCTGAACGCGGAGCATCTGGCCTGCTGTTGCCCGCGTGAACCACGGCACTTGTCCCGTTTTATCTGGCGTCGGCGCAGTAGGGGCAGCATAGTTTCTCTGCAGGACGCTCTTTTTCCCGCCTCGCACGGCTAACCTCCCACCCATGAAAACAGTCTTCCTTGGTTTCCTTTACCTGCTTTTGCCGGGCCTGCTGTGGGCTCAGCAGAAGCCGGCCGCCAAAAAAGCCCCGGCCGCTCCCTCTACTTTCAACCCCAAGCAACGCCCCAAAAACCTTACGGACGAACAGCTCCTGGACCTGGTGCAGCGCCAGACCTTCCGCTACTTCTGGGACTTTGGCCACCCCGTCTCGGGCATGGCGCGGGAGCGGAGCAATGTGGCCTACGACTACGGCAGTGAGGTAGTAACCACCGGCGGCACGGGCTTCGGCATCATGGCCATTCTTGTGGCGGCTGAGCGCCAGTGGATACCAAGGGAAGAAGCGGCGGCGCGCATCTACAAAATCGTGCGGTTTCTGGAAAAGTCGGATTCCTTTCACGGGGTGTTTCCGCACTGGCTGAACGGGGCCACGGGCAAAGTCATTCGCTTCAGCCAGAAGGACGACGGCGGCGACTTAGTGGAAACGTCTTTTCTGTTTGAGGGCCTGATTTGCGCCCGCCAGTATTTTACCGGCGAAAGCCAGACCGAGCGGGATTTGCGCAACCACATCTTATGGCTGTGGGAAGGGGTAGAGTGGAACTGGCACACCCAGGGCGGGCAGAACGTGCTGTACTGGCACTGGAGCCCCAACAACGGCTGGAGCATGAACCACCAGATTCACGGCTGGAACGAGTGCCTGATTACCTACGTGCTGGCGGCTTCCTCGCCCAAATACGCCATCGATAAGAAGGTGTACGACCAGGGCTGGGCTACCGGCGACTACTTCAAAAACGGCAAGGAGTTCTACCAAACCAAGCTGCCTCTGGGCTTCGACTACGGTGGGCCGTTGTTTTTCTCGCACTACAGCTTCCTGGGCCTCGATCCGCGCGGCCTCAAGGACCAGTACGCTGATTACTGGCAGCAAAACCAGGCCCACACCCGCATCAACTACGCCTACTGCCTCGATAACCCCAAGAAGTACAAGGGCTACGGCCCGAACAGCTGGGGCCTCACCGCCTCTGACAGCTACCAGGGCTACGCCGCCCATTCGCCGACTGAGGATCTGGGCGTGATTTCGCCCACGGCCGCTTTGTCGGCCATGCCCTACGCGCCCAAAGAGTCGATGGCCGCGCTCAAGCACTTCTATTACGACTTGGGGGATAACATCTGGAGTGAGTATGGCTTCGTGGATGGCTTCAGTGAGCACCACAACTGGTACGCCAAGTCGCACCTGGCCATCGACCAGGGCCCCATTGTGGGCATGATTGAAAACCACCGCACCGGTCTGCTCTGGCGCCTGTTCATGAGCAGCCCCGACGTGCAGCGCGGCCTCGGGAAGCTGGGCTTCGAAGGCGCGCCGGTGAAGAAGTAAGCCATAAAGAAGCCTAGACCTTATTTCTTCTGTCATCCTGCGCACAATGAAGGGCTTCTACCGCTGACTAATCACCCTCGGTAAAGGTCCTTCGCTGCGTGCAGGATGACAGGCGGGAGTGGTCTGGTAAAGAATGTCCCCGATTTCCTACCCCCACCCATGCGCCAAACCCTACTTCTGTACGTGGCCGTGCTGCTGAGCCTGTCCGCCCGGGCCCAGCCCACGGCCAGCCCCGGCGGACAGCGCACCTACTGCAACCCGCTCAACCTGGACTACGGCTACACGCCCATCCCGAATTTTGCCGAAGCGGGAAAGCACCGCGCTACCGCCGACCCGGTTATCACCCTCTACAAAGGCGACTACTACCTATTCAGCACCAACCAATGGGGCTACTGGTGGAGCCCGGACCTGTACAGCTGGACGTTTGTGCCGCGCCATTTCCTCAAGCCCGAGCACAAGGTGTATGACGATTTGTGCGCCCCGGCCGTGTTCGTGCTGGGCGATACGCTGCTGGTGTACGGCTCCACCCAGGAGAAGAACTTTCCCATCTGGATGAGCACCAACCCCAAGGCAGGGGAGTGGAAGGAAGCCGTGGATCCTTTTCAGGTAGGAGCCTGGGACCCGGCCTTTTTCCTCGACGATGACGGCAAGCTCTACCTCTACTGGGGCAGCTCCAACGTGTACCCGCTTTATGGGCAGGAAATCAGCCGCAAGACCTTCCAACCCATCGGGCAGCGCAAAGAGCTGTTCAAACTCAATGATGAGAAGTTTGGCTGGCAGCGCTTCGGCGAATACTTAGATAACACGTTCCTCGACCCCTTCATGGAGGGTGCCTGGATGACTAAGTATCAGGGCAAGTACTACTTACAATACGGAGCGCCCGGCACCGAATTCAGCGGCTACGCCGATGGCGTGCAGATAAGTGACAAGCCGCTGGGCCCCTTCACGCCCCAAAAACACAACCCTTTTGCCTACAAGCCCGGCGGTTTCGCCCGCGGAGCCGGCCACGGCAACACGTTTCAGGACAGCTGGGGCAACTGGTGGCATTTGTCGACGATGGTTGTCTCGGTAAAAAACAATTTTGAGCGGCGCCTGGGGTTGTGGCCCGCCGGCTTCGATAAGGATGGCGTGCTATACTCGAATACCGATTTCGGCGACTACCCCCACTACCTGCCCCAAGGCCCCGAAGACCACCTCCAAAGCCGCTTTACGGGCTGGATGCTGCTGAACTACCAGAAGCCGGTGCAGGCCTCCAGTACGCTGGGCGGCTACCTGTCCAACTACGCCGTCGATGAAAGCATAAAAACGTACTGGAGCGCCCAAACAGGCAATAAAGGCGAGTATTTGCAGACCGATCTAGGCGCCGTAAGCACTGTACACGCCATCCAGATCAACTACGCCGACCAGGACGCCGAGTTCCTCGGGAAGCAGCAGAAAACTTACCATCAGTACCGGCTCTGGGAGTCGAAAGACGGCAAGAAGTGGAAGCTACTGGTCGATAAAAGTCAGAACAAAACTGATGTGCCCCACGACTATATCGAGCTGGAAAAGCCCGTGCAGACCCGCTTTCTGAAACTTGAAAATATCCACATGCCCACGGGGAAGTTTGCGCTGAGCGGCTTACGAATTTTTGGCAAGGGCAACGGTTCATTACCCAACCAAGTCAAAGGTTTTGTAGTATTGCGCACCGAGAAGGACAAGCGCAGTGCGTGGCTAAAATGGGCTCCTTCCGACGATGCGTACGCCTACAACATTCACGTTGGCATGGCGCCTGACAAGCTCTACAGCTGCATCATGGTGCACGGAGCCGCTGAATACTACTTCAAAGGCATGGACAAAGACCTGCCGTACTACTTTACCATCGAGGCCCTCAACGAAAACGGCGTTTCCGCGCGCACTCCCGTCGCGGAAGTGAAGTAGCGTTTGTGATGGTGCCCGGCACGCTAGATACGTAGCAGGAAAGCATCAAAGTAAGAAACTGTCATCCTGAGGCGGTAGCCGAAGGACCTCTACCGTGAGTAATTAAATGGCATTACAACGTAGCGGTAGAGGTCCTTCGGCTACCGCCTCAGGATGACAGGAAGTGTTTCCTCGCTCACTGCCTACCTGAATTTCGCCTATTCCATATTTCCTTTCCATTCCCACATGAAACGAGTTTTTCGTACCGCTTTGCTCATGTCGCTGGGGCTGCTCGCGCCACAACTGCAAGCCCAGAAACCAGCTACCACCACGACTACCCGCGCAACGGCCGCCGATGAGGACAAGATGAACAAGTTCATCTCGGACCTGATGCAGAAGATGACCCTGGAAGAGAAAATCGGTCAGCTGAACCTCATTACCGTGGGCTTCGACGTGACCGGTCCGGTAGTAAGCAAGGACGTGGACGCCAACATCCGCAAGGGCAACGTGGGAGCCGTGCTCAACACCTTTACGCCCACGGCGGCCCGCAAGCTCCAGGAAATGGCCGTGAAAGAGTCGCGCCTGCACATTCCGCTCATTTTCGGCTACGACGTCATCCACGGCCACCGCACCATCTTCCCCATTGCCCTGGGCCTGGCTTCGAGCTGGGATTTGACCGCCATTGAGCGCAGTGCCCGCATTGCCGCCGAAGAAGCGTCTGCTGACGGCCTGAACTGGGTGTACTCGCCCATGGTGGACATTGCCCGCGACCCGCGCTGGGGCCGCATCAGCGAGGGCTCGGGCGAGGACCCCTATCTGGGCTCCCAGATTGCCCGCGTGATGGTGCACGGCTACCAGGGCGACGACCTCTCGAAGAACAACACCGTCATGGCCTGCCTGAAGCACTTTGCCCTGTACGGTGCCGCCGAAGCCGGCCGCGACTACAATACCACCGACATGAGCCTGGTGCGCATGTACAACGAGTACCTGCCGCCCTACAAAGCCGCCCTCGACGCGGGTGCGGGTTCCGTCATGTCGTCGTTCAATGACATCAACGGCGTGCCTGCCACCGGCAACAAGTGGCTGATGACGGACCTGTTGCGCAACCAGTGGGGCTTCAAAGGCTTCGTGGCTACCGACTACACCGCCATCAACGAAATGACCGCCCACGGCATGGGCGACGACGCCCAGGTATCGGCGCTGGCTCTGAACGCCGGCATCGACCAGGACATGGTAGGGGAGATTTTCCTGCGCAACCTGGCCCAGAACCTCAAGGACGGCACCGTGAAGCAGGAGCAGATTGACCAAGCCTGCCGCCGCATTCTGGAAGCCAAGTGGAAGCTGGGCCTGTTTAAAGACCCCTACCTCTACACCAACGAGAAGCGCGCCAAGGCCACGATGATGAAAAAGGAGTTCATTGCCGATGCCCGCGACATTGCCCGTAAGAGCATGGTGCTGCTCAAAAACAGCAACAACGCCCTACCCCTCAAAAAGCAGGGAACCATAGCATTGGTGGGTCCCTTGGCTACCCGCCAGCGCGACATGATTGGTAGCTGGAGCGGGGCCGGCGACTGGAAACAGGCCGTGTCTTTGGAACAAGGCATCCGGAATGTGGCCGGCAACGGCGTGAAGATTGTAACGGCCCAGGGCGCCAACTTCACCGACGACCAGCAGATGATTGACCGCCTGAATGCTCACGGCGGCGAACTGAACGTAGACAAGCGCAGCTCCGAGGAAATGATCCGCGAAGCCGTGCAGGTAGCCCAGGGTGCCGACGTGATTGTGGCCGCCGTAGGGGAGAGCCAAGGCATGACGGGCGAAGCCGCCAGCCGCGCCGACATTGGTCTGCCCGGCCAGCAGTTGGAACTGCTCAAAGCTCTCAAGAAAACCGGCAAGCCGCTGGTCATCGTGCTGATGAGCGGCCGGCCGATGACGCTGCCCTGGGAAGATAAAAACGCCGACGCCATCCTGGAAACCTGGTTTGCGGGTACCCAGGCCGGCAACGCCATTGCCGATGTGCTATTTGGAGCCTACAACCCCTCGGGCAAGCTCACGGCCACCTTCCCCCAGCACGTAGGCCAGATTCCGCTCTACTACAACCACAAAATGACTGGCCGGCCCTACCAGGGCGTGGCGCTGGACAAGTACAAGTCGCGCTACATGGACGTGAGCAACGACCCGCTCTACCCCTTCGGCTACGGCCTGAGCTACACCACCTTCGAGTACGGCAAGCCCGAGCTGAGCACCACCACGCTCCCCATGAACGGCACGCTGGAGGTGAAGGTAACCCTGAAAAATACCGGCAACTACGATGGCGAAGAAGTAGCCCAGCTCTACATCCGCGACATGGTAGGCTCCATCTCGCGCCCGGTGAAAGAGCTGAAAGGCTTCCAGAAAGTGCTGCTCAAAAAAGGCGAGAGCCGCACGCTCACCTTCCGCCTGACCCCCGAGGACCTGAAGTTCTATAATGCCAACCTGCAGTTTGTGGCCGAGCCCGGCGACTTCCAGGTATTCGTGGGTGGCAACTCCCGCGACGTGCAGACGGCCGCCTTCAAGCTGGCCGCTCAGTAAAGGGTAGGCACTACCTGCGCCTTGTTGTGGGACGAGCGCGCGGGGGCTTCCGGAAGCCACTTTGCTAATAGGGGAGCGGGTTGGTGCTCCGGAAGCCGATTCTAACAGAAGCGCGAAGTTTCTTCGAAGGAAGCTTCGCGCTTCTGTTTTTATACGCCCTGCCCACTCTAGCTCGCTCGCCTCAGCCCAACCCCGAAGGCGTTCGACTTGATACCCGTCTGCGCCGTTGGAGCGTCTCGGCCTACCCCCTGCAACGGCCGCAAACGTCCGCCCGAAGCCAACTGGTTGGGTGTCTCCGGCGTCGGGTGAGGGCAAACCGTGCGTTTAGTCAATAGCGCACGGAAAGCAGACAACCCGGACGTAGCAGGCCGCCCGGAAGAGCTTCAACTTGCTGCTGCGTATCTTCCCGTGCTTCCTTTGCGGGGCAAGCTGCGTCGAACCTTCTCTTTTCCTCCCCACCATGCTTATTGACCGCATAAGCTGGTCTGCTTCCTTCAGGAAGCAGACCGGCGCTCAAGTTCTACCTTCCGCCTTGCCGCAACCTCTTCGCCGTTTCAGCCGCGGCGTGCTACTGCTCTGCGGCCTATTGTTGTGCAGTGCAGCCGAGGCCGAAGACATTCAGTCGCCGAACAAGCAGTTTACGCTCAGTGTAAACGTGCAGGAAGGTGGCGTGCCTACCTACAGCCTCACCTACAAAGGTCGGCCCGTGCTGAAAACCAGCCGCCTGGGCCTGGATCTGAAAAACACGACCTCGCTGACCAGCGGCTTCACCCAAACCAGCGCCGAGCGTCGCACCTTCGACGAAACCTGGCAGCCGGTGTGGGGTGAAAGCAAGAACATCCGCAACCACTACAATGAGTTGGCGGTGACCCTAACGCAGGCCCAAACCAACCGTGTGATGCGGGTGCGCTTCCGCCTGTTCGATGATGGCCTGGGCTTCCGCTACGAGTTTCCCCAGCAGAAGGGCCTCGACTACTTCACCGTGAAGGAGGAGCGCACGCAGTTTGCCCTGGCCGGCGACCACAATGCCTTCTGGCTGCCCGGCGACTACGACACCCAGGAGTACAGCACTGTTACCTCTAAACTCTCGGAAGTGCGCGGGCTGATGAAGGCGGCTACTACCCCCAACGCCTCCCAAACCCCCTTCTCGGCCACCGGCGTGCAAACGCCCCTGATGCTCAAGAGCCAGGACGGGCTCTACATCAACATCCATGAAGCGGCCCTCATCGACTATTCGGCCATGCACCTGGAGCTGGACGACAAGAACATGGTGCTGGAAAGCCACCTCACGCCCGACGCGGTAGGGGACAAGGGCCTGCTTCAGACCCCGGCCAACTCGCCCTGGCGCACGGTGATTGTGAGCGACAAAGCCGGCGACATTCTGCTCTCCAAGCTGGTGCTGAACCTCAACGAGCCCACCAAGTTCAAGGACGTATCCTGGATTAAGCCGGTGAAGTACGTAGGCGTGTGGTGGGAGATGATTACGGGCAAAAGCACGTGGTCGTACACCAACCTGGAGAACATCAAGCTCGACTCAGTGGACTACCGCAAGGTGAAGCCCAACGGCACCCACGGCGCCAACACGGCCCACGTGAAAGAGTATATTGACTTTGCGGCCAAGCACGGGCTGGATGGCGTGCTGGTAGAAGGCTGGAACACCGGCTGGGAAGACTGGTTCGGCAAGCACAAAGACTACGTGTTTGACTTCGTGACGCCCTACCCCGACTTCGACGTGCAGGAGTTGAGCCGCTACGCCCAGAGCAAGAACGTGAAGATCATCATGCACCACGAAACCTCGGGCTCGGTGCGCAACTACGAGCGCCACCTCGACTCGGCCTTTCAGTTCATGAACAAGTACGGCTACAACGCCGTGAAAACCGGCTACGTGGGCGACATCGTCCCCCTGGGCCACAAGCACTACGACCAGTGGATGATCAACCACTACAACTACGTGCTGGAAAAGGCGGCCAAGTATAAAATCATGGTGAACGGCCACGAAGCCGTGCGCCCCACCGGCCTCTCGCGCACCTACCCCAACCTGATCGGCAACGAGGCCGCCCGCGGCACCGAGTACGAATCATTTGGGGGCAACAACGCCGACCATACCACCATTCTGCCCTTCACCCGCCTTATCGGCGGCCCCATGGACTACACGCCGGGCATCTTCCAGACCCGCGTTAGCGCCTACAACCCGCAGAACAACTCCTTCGTGCACAGCACCCTGGCCCGGCAACTGGCCCTGTACGTGACCATGTACAGCCCCCTGCAAATGGCCGCCGACCTGCCTGAAACCTACAACAAGCACCTCGATGCCTTCCAGTTCATCAAGGACGTAGCCGTGGACTGGGACGACACCAAGGTGCTGGAAGCCGAGCCCGGCGACTACATCACCTACGCCCGCAAAGCCAAAGGCAGCCCCAACTGGTTTATCGGCAGCACCTGCGACGAGCGGGGCCGCACCTCCAAAATCGACCTGAGCTTCCTGGAGCCCGGCAAAAAGTATGTGGCCACCATCTACGCCGACAAGAAGGAAGCCCACTACGAGAAAAACCCGCAAGCCTACCAGATCCGCAAGCAGAACGTGACCAGCAAAACCAAGCTGAGCCAGTACTGCGCGCCCGGTGGCGGCTACGCCATCAGCGTGATGGAAGTCAAATAGTCCGCGGCGGCTAGTCTTAGTTAAGAAAAATCCCCGGCAGGAATCAAGTTGATTCTTGCCGGGGATTTTTGATTTGAGCTGTAGATGATAAGTGATATAGTCACCAACTGTTTGTCATGCTTGATCTTGCGTCCGCGGAGTCGAAGCATCCCTACCTCTGGCTAATCAACGAAACCTGCAACGAAGCGGTAGAGATGCTTCGACTCTGTTCAATATGACACGTTCTTGGCAACTTCCTAATTGTCAATTTAATCAAACTGCAACCGCTGGTTGAAGAACGGCAGGAGCTTCTGGTATAGGCGGCCGTCGCGGCCCATGATGCGGTTGCCGTGGTTGCCCTCGTAGCTTTCGGCGGCGTGCGGAATGCCGTAGGCTGACAGCTGCATATCCAGCGTGCGGCAGGCGGGCGGAATGTGCTGAAACTGGTCCTGCTCCCCCCAATCGAAAGCCAGACCCCGCAGCTGGCGCAGGCTGGCTAGGTGCTTGGGCAGCAGCGCTACGGGCGAGGCCGCGCCCCATTGGGCCAGCACCGCGTCGCGGTGGGCGAGGCTGTCGGGGCCAAAGGAGCGGGGTAGGGCCGCGCCGAAGGCGCCTTTGCCTGGAGTAGGGGAGAAGGCGCGGGCGCATGCTACCAGCCGGATAGCGTTGAAGTCAGACTGAATAGCTGCCCGGCTCTTGGCCCGGCTGGCCGCGTCCTGGCTGGGCCGGGCCGACATCCACTCGGGGTGCGGGGCCGCGAAGCCTGGGCTCAGGGCGTAGGCTGCAGCATACGTACCGGGGTAGAGCATGGCCAGGCGCAACGTACCATTACCACCCATAGAGTGCCCCGCCAGCCCCCGGCTGGCCGGTTTGGCTAGGGTGCGGTAGTTCTTATCAATGAAGCTTACCAGCTCTTTGGCGGTGAAATCGGCCCAGGGGCCGTTGGTGGCGGAGTTGGTGTAGAAGCTGCCCTGGAACAAGGTCTGCTCGTTGGGGGCTACCACAATGACCGGGCGAATCTTCCCATCGGCAATGGCCTGGTCTAGCAGTTCACCCAAGCCGTCGGCGTGGAAGAGCAGACTGTCGCTCCAAGTGAAGCCGTGCAGGTAGTAGAGCACGGGGTAGCGTTTGGCGGCGTTAGCCTCGTAGCCGGCGGGCAGGTACACACTTACTCGTCGCTGTGGGTTTTCCCCGCCAGGGTTGCCTTTCAGTAGCTCGGAGTCGAGGTAGGTAACCACCACGCGGCCTTTAGCAGGCGCCTGCGCCATGGCGCTAGCCGAGATGCCCAGCAGCAGAACAGATAGCAGCCCCAGATACCGCCGGAGGGAATGGGCTGGAAAGGAGGGAAACAAAGTTGGCATAGAGAGAAGAAGCGAAGGGTAGCACATGAGCCGCACTTATTTGGCCTTCGCTACAGGCGTAACCGAAAAGTCCTCGAACTCCACGGGAAAGCCTTTACCATCGGGGGCGGCGCACATCAGGCCAATCTGCACTTTCTTGCCCGGGGTGGGTGGGAAGTAGGCTAGGCGCAGCATCTTGAACTCCTTATTGTCAAAGGAATATTGAATTTCCACGTAGTCGCCCTTGCGCAGCAGGGTGAGCCACACGGCCGGCGGGCTGTCCTGGCGGGGCACCACCGACCAGTCCGATACCTCGCGCGTAACGACAGCACTCACGTTCTGGACGCCATGTACGTATTCAATCCCCGTCTTAATCCAGTTCTTCTCATCCAGCCGAATCATCAGGCCGGCTTGGTCGTACAGCTCGCGGTAGTGGCCCACTACCTTTACTTTGGCTAGAAAGTCGCCGGCCTGCTCCTGGTAGTAGAAGTGCCCATTGTCGCGGATAAAGCCGTAGTGCGTCACGCGCCAGAAATCGGTGCCGCCTTCTACCTGCACCTGAAGCTTATTGTCTGAAACGGTGGCCTGCTTGGGCGCGTGCAGCCAGCGCAACGAGGTGAAGGATTGGGCAGAAGCAGACATAACGGCGCCAGTGGTTAGGATGGTCAGCAGGAGTGCTTTCATTCGATAGAAAATGGCCAGAGGTAGGAGTAGGCTGAAAGTGAAATCGGGCCGCTACTGGGGTAGTAGCGGCCCGATTGCGGGGGTAGTGGAGGCTAGTTCACCACCATCGTCATGATGGAGTGGGGCCGGCTGGTGGCCTGGGCGGCCTGGCCTTTCATCCAAAGCTGGAAGGGCTGCTCCTTGTCGGTCTGGTTCATGACCACCACAGCTACTTTGCCATCGGGGTTGAGGAAGGCGGTAGTTTGCAGCACGTCGCGGCTGGAGGCGGTAGCAATGCGCTTGGCACCGGGCCGCACAAACTTCGAGAAGTGGCCGATGTAGTAGTAAATGTTGGTATAGATGAGCTTGCCGCTCTTCGTGTCGCCGATGATGGGGGCGTAGCAAAAGTTGCCGACGTGGTTGGGGCCGCCCGTTTCATCGAGCAGAATGTTCCAGTCGGTCCAGGCCACGGTGCCGGCGTTAAAGTCGTTGATGAGGGAGTTGCCGTACCGCTCACCCAGCTTCCAGTCGTTCACATTGTCGAACTTGAAGTTCTCTACGCAGCCTTCCGTAAACACCAGGTTTTTGTCGGGGTAGGTTTCGTGCACGCGGCGCAGGTTGTCGAACTGCATGCCCGAGCCGGTCCAGGTTTCATACCAGTGGTAGCCCAGGCCCCAGTAGTATTTGCTGGCTTCGGGGTCATCGAAGAGGGTAGCGGCGCGCTGGAACATCAGGTCGCGGTTATGGTCCCAGCCGATGAGCTTCTTGTCAGAGAGGCCGCCTTTCTTGAGCGTGGGTCCGAGGTAGCCTTTCACGAAGTCGCGCTCCTCTTCGGCCGTGAAAATGCACGACTCCCACTTTTGCTTGGCCATGGGCTCGTTCTGCACCGTGAGGCCCCACACCGGAATGCCGGCCTTTTCGTAGGCCTTGATAAACTTCACGTAGTAGTCGGCCCAGCTTTGGCGGAACTCGGGCAGCAGCTTGCCACCCTGCAGCATGTTCTTGGTGTCCTTCATCCAGGCCGGCGGGCTCCAGGGGCTCACGTACAGCGTGAGCTTGCCGCCCGCCGCGGCCGTAGCCTGCTTGATAAAGGGGATTTTGTACTTCTCGTCGTGCTTGATGTCGAAGGTTTTCAGCTCTTTGTCGCCGTCCTGCACGTAGGTGTACGTGTCGCTGGAAAAGTCGCAGCTGTTGATGTTGGTACGGCCCAGCGTATAGCCAATTCCCTGGGTAGGACTAAAGTACGCCTGCATAAATTCCTGCTGCTGGGCCTTGGGCAGCTTGGCAAACGTTTCGGCCGAGGCATCGGTGAGGGCGCCCCCAATGCCTACCAGGGTCTGGAAGGTGTGGGTGGGGTCAACGAATACCGTGGGCTGCGTTTCCAGGGGCTGGCCCACTTCCTTGAAGCTGAGCTTGTCGGTAGCAGCCAGGCGCAGCTGGGAGTTGTCGGCGGTGGTGTACACCTGCACCTGCTTGCCCGCCGCCGAGTACGACTTAGGCGCAGGGGTTGATTTTTGAGCGGAAGCCGTTGTGCCAATACACGAGGCTACCAGCGCGGCAATAAGGGTTTTCTGCATAATTAAAAGGAATGGCTGCCTTTCATGAGGCAAGCCGATTGGTAAGTCGAGTAGAGGTAGCAGGCTGGGGCAAACCGGCGCAAGCGGTTACCACACGTACGTCCCGACGGCGCCCCCGTCGAGTAGGGTAGTGGCTACTTTTCCCCGGTACTGGATGTCGAACGTTTGAGGCGAGGAGCCAGTATTAAGCACGATGAGCACTTTCTTGCCATCGGGGTTTTTGAAGGCCACGTTTGGCAAGCTGCCGGGCACGTTGGTGGCAATGCGTACCGAGCCGGGCCGCACAAATTTAGCGGCGTGCGCCACGGTGTAGTAGGCCGTGTTGCGAGTTACGCTATTGCCATTGATAGTCACGGCGCCCAGGCAAGTGCTGCACCCCCCCGACGTATGCGGGCCGTTGTTCTGGTCGGAAGCCAGGTTCCACTCCAGTACGTTGCGGCTCCAGTTGCGGGTAGCCCCAATCATGAGGTTCTCCATGTGCCATTGCAGGTCGCCGGCGAACTTACCGGTTGCTTCGGTCCACTGCTCCGTGAAGTACACATTTTTGCTGGGAAAGGCATTGTGCACAGTAGTCATGGCGTCTATTTTGCCTTCGTATAAGTGGAAGGCCGAGCCATCTACATACTGGCTGGCCCCAGGGTCGCGCAGGATGGAAATCGGGTAGTCGGGTTTGTCGAGGTTGTGGTCGTAGAGGATGATTTTCGTAGTCAGACCCGCTGCCCGGAAAGCTGGCCCTACAAAGTCGCGGACGAAGGCGGCCTGCTCGGCGGCGCTCATGAGCATGCTGGGGTTGTTGCCGTCGTGCAGGGGCTCATTTTGCAGCGTCACGGCATCTACCCGAATACCTTCAGCCTGCATGGCTTGTAGGTATTTTACGAAATACTGGGCGTAGGTACTGTAGTATTCCGCCTTCAGCGAGCCACCGATGTAGCTGTTGTTGGTCTTCATCCAGATCGGTGCCGTCCAGGGTGAGCCCAGAATCTTGATGTTCGGGTTAATGGCCAAGATTTCCTTGAGCACCGGAATCAGGTTGACTTTATCCGGGGCGATGCTGAACTGCGCCAGGGTGGGGTCGGGCTGGGCGGAGTCGTCGTAGGTAAACACGGCAGCATCTAGGTCAGAAGCGCCGATGCTGATGCGCAGGTAGCTGGTGCCAATGTTGTTTTCATCGGTAGCAAACAGCTCCTTCAGGAGCTTGGCGCGTTCAGGGGCGCTCATCTGCTTGATGAGCATGGCGCTACCCCCCGTCAGCGTGTACCCGAAACCGTCAATGGTCTGGTAGGTCTGGGTGGTGTCTACGGTAATGGCCTGGTTCGAGGTGCCGGCGGCCTTAAAGTTGAGGCTCACCGTGCTCTTATAAAATAAGGCCGACTTATCAGATGTGGTCAGCCAGAGGGCTACCTGAGAGGGAGTACTTGGTGTGGGGGGCGTAACGGGCGGCTGAGGCGTCGGGTCGGAGCCGGACTCCTTGCCGCCGCAGCCTAGGAGCAGGGTACCAGCCAGCAGGGAGCCAGCCAGCCCAAGCGGAATGTGCAGGGGAAATTTCATATAGACGAAGAAGGTAATGCGAGGAAGGCAGGTTAGGGCGCAGGCTGTCGGGGCCAGTCGTCGGAGCGGAAGGGGGAGGCGGGCAGGCCTTCTTTGTTGTAAAGGGTAGCAGGCCGGTTGTTCCCCCAGGCGTAGCGCACGGCCACCGGGTTTGCTACCCCATCGGCGTGCAGCACTAGGGTAGTACCCTCTACCTCGGCCTGGGCCCACACGAAGCGGCCATCCGGGCCAGCCACGGCAAAGCTGCTGAGGGTGCCCATGCCTCCGGGCCGGAGCAGCAGGCCGCCGCCCACGTTGCCAAAGCTGAGCGTGAGGCGGTTGCCGCTGGCGCTGAGCTTCTCGAAGGTAGGGCCGGAAGCTACCACGCTGGTTTCGCCGTACGCCACCCGGCGGGCCTGAAGGGCCAGGCGGTGGCCTACGTCCTGTTTGTTGCGGGGGTGAATATCGTCGGGGTTGCCCAGGTCGAGGGCTACGGCCATGCCCGTACGGGGCACCCTCAGGCTGGTCAGGCGCTGAGCTTCCCGTAGGCGGGCCCAGTCTGTATCAGTCGGCTCGGGTGCATCGGGCATGTAGCCGGCCAGCTGCACGAACAGGAAGGGGAGGGCGGCCTGCTGCCAGTGAGTGCGCCAGTCCTGAACCAGAGCTGGAAAGAGGACGCGGTACTGCGCGTCGCGGCCGGCGTTGCTTTCCCCCTGGTACCAGATCACGCCTTTCAGGGCGTAAGGAGCCAGGGGAGCAATCATGCCGTTAAATAGGGAGGTTGGCTCGTTCTGGGGCCCGCCCGGAAATGGGCTTCGGGGCCGGGTGCTCGGGTCGAAGGCCGGGCGGTACTGCCAGCTGCCGGCCAGAGGCACGGTGAGGCTGCCGACCGTAGCTGTCAGATTTTCGGGCTTGCCCCAGAGGCCGCCCCCGCTGCCCGTATCGGTTACCCGCACGGCTACTACGTTGCGACCGGCGCGCACGAGGCTGGCGGGCACGGTGTAGCGCCGGAGCTTATCGTAGCCGCGGGTGCCCCCAATGGCTACCCCGTTGAAGAAGGTGCTGTCTTGGTCGTCAACCTGGGCCAGGCTCAGAGTAAGCGGCTGATTGGCGGCGCTGGCGGGCAGGGTCAGCTCACGCCGCAGCCACACCACGCCGTCGAAGTCGCGCAGCTCGGGCGTCTGGCTTTCCCAGAGGCCGGGCAGCTGCAGCGTGTTCCAGCTGGGCGTCGCCAGGTTGGGGTCGGCCCAGGAAGGCTGGCCCGGCAGCAGGCCCTGGTCCTGTCCGGCCGGACTTTGCTGCCAGGCTTGCAGGCGCGCCGCGTAGGCCGCTTCTTGCTCGGTGAAGGAGCCCGGCTGGCGCTGCAGCGCGGCCACGGACGCCTGAAAGTCGGGGAGTTTCTGCAGGGTTGGAGCGCTGGTCCAGGCTTCAGCCACGGTGCCGCCCCACTCGGCGGCAATCAGGCCCACCGGTACGTTGTATTGTCGCTGCAAGTCGAGGCCGAAGAAATAAGCTACGGCCGAAAAATCAGCCGCCGACTGGGGGGTGCACACCCGCCACTCGCCGCCGGCCAGCTCGGCCTGGGGCCGCGGCTCCGCACGATTAGGCACGTTGAACAGCCGGATACGGGGGTAGTGGGCGGCAGCGGCGGCGGCAGGCCCGCCAGCCGCCTCGCGCAGAGGCCACTCCATGTTCGACTGCCCCGAAGCCAGCCAGACATCCCCAACCAGCACATCGGTGAGCTTAATGACGTTCTGGCCTTTCACTTCCAACTCGAACGGGCCGCCCGCCGGCCGGGCCGGGAGGGTGAGCTGCCAGCGCCCGTCGGGCCCGGCGTTGGCCTGGACCGTAGTGCCGCGGAAAGAAACCCGCACGGCCTCGCCCGGCGTGGCCCAGCCCCAGAGCGGTAGCGGAACGTTGCGCTGCAGCACCATATGAGAGCTAACCAGCCGGGGCAGGCGCACCATGGCCTGGGCGGCGGGCATGATAGGCAACAGCAGCAGGGCAGTTAGGCGAAAGGAGGAAGGCAACGGCATGTAGGAAGAAGCAACTGAAAACGTAAGACACCGAGGAGCTTGGATTAGTGCAACGCGGGGAAGCGGGTGCTCCTACCCGCCGCGCAAAGCCCGTTGAGGTAGCTTACGGGTAAAACAGGAGCGGTAGCGCACGGGGTGGAGGGGGGAGCAAGTGATTAGTAGAGTTGAAGTCGATAGAAAAAGCGAAAAAGCCGGCCCCGGTACATCCGGAGCCGGCAGGTTTACTCTTAATGCGCAATAACCACCCGGCGCAGCAACTGCCCATCGGGCGTATCCACTTGCAGCAGATACACCCCGGCCGTCAGACTGGCTACGGGTACCGTCAGTTCATTCTCACCCGCCGTCACGGCTCGCTCCGTCTGGCTGATGGCTACGCGGCCCGTCAGATCCAGCAGGCGCAGGGTAAGCTGCTGCCGCGCCGCCGCGGTGTAGTGCAGGCTTAGCTCGGTATTAACTACGGTGGGGTACACTTGCAGGCGAGCATCGGCGGCCGAACCGGCCGTAGCCAGGGCCACGCGGGCTGCGGCTCCCTGGTCCGAGAACCACCACTTCTGATTGTCGCTGTTGCTCCAGTCCCATTGCTGAATGCTGGCCCCATCGGCGGTAGAGTTGTTCTGCACGTCCAGCACCTTGCCGCTGTACTTATTGATAATGCGGTAGGTGCCGTCACCGTTGGCCACAATCTGCCAGTACTGGTTGTCGGCGCTGGCCCAGTCCCACTGGTGGATCAGGGCCCCGTTGGTGGTAGACGGCCCAACAATGTCGAGGGACTTATTGCTGTTCTGGTTCACGATGCGCACGTAACCGCCCCCTGCATCTACCAACTTCCACTTCTGGTTGGCCGTGCCGCCCCAGGTCCACTGCTGCAAACGACCACCGTTGGTTGTCGAGTTACCGTCGATGTCGAGGGCCTTGCCGCCATTTTTGGAGCTGATTTCGTAGGTGCGCCCGATCTGCGGACCGCTGGCTGTGCTGGTGCCGCCCGTCCACTTGTAGGTAGCAACCGCGCCG
This sequence comes from Hymenobacter sp. HSC-4F20, assembly GCF_019599275.1. Lineage (GTDB taxonomy): Bacteria > Bacteroidota > Bacteroidia > Cytophagales > Hymenobacteraceae > Hymenobacter. The sequence continues at coordinate 561,173 of NZ_JAHZTD010000001.1, forward strand.
GCGGGCAAGGTGTACGTAAAGGCCTGGTTGTTCCAGACTACCTTGAACGTGCTGGCAGCCGAGCCGTTGTTGAGGGCAATCAGCACTTTGGAGCCATCGGGGTTGCGGAAGGCTACGTTTTCAATGCCCCCAGCTACCGAGTTGGAAGCAATGCGCACCGCGCCCGGGTCTACGAACTTGCTGGCGTGGCCCAGGGCGTAGTACTCCACGTTGCGCGTAACGCTGCCAGTGGTGTTGTTGACAGTCACTACCCCCCGGCAGGTGGTGCACCCCCCATTGGTCGGGCCGTTGTTCTGGTCAAGGGCCAGGTTCCACTCCAGGGCGCTTTTGGCCCAGTTGCGGGTAGTGCCGATGATGATGTTGGAAAGGTGCCACTTCAGGTCGCCGGCGAAGCTGGAGCCGGCCGTACCACTTACTTCCGTAAACCAGATGTCCTTGCCCGGGTAGGCGTCGTGGGTGGTGCTTTGCTGACTTACGTTGCCGCCGTAGCCATGGAAGGCCGAGCCGGCCGCGTACTGGGCCGCAGCGGCATCGGCAAACACCGCGTTAGGATAATCGGGCCGGTCCCAGTTGTGGTCGTACACAATGAGCTTGGTGGTGATGCCCGCATTGCGGAAAGCCGGACCGATGTTGTTTTTCAGGAAGGCGGCCTGGTTACCGGGGTCCATGCGCATGGCCATGTACGGCGCTTCGTAGAGGGGCTCGTTTTGCAGCGTTACGGCATAAATCGGTAGCCCTTCGGCGGCATACGCCTGCACGTACTTCACAAAGTAGTTGGCGTAGGCCTGGTACCAGGTGGTGCTAAGCCAGCCCCCGCGCAGCTTGTAGGTTTCCTTCATCCAGGCCGGCGCCGACCACGGAGAGCCCATCAGCTTCAGGTTGCCATTCTTCGCCCGCGCCGCCTTCAGCATCGGAATCACGTCCTGGCGGTCGGGCTGGATGCTGAAGCTGGTCAGGTTCGGATCGGTCTGGCCCTGGGGCTTATCATCGTAGGTGAAGTCGCCCTGGGCCGAGAAGTCGGAAGCGCCCATGGTGTGGCGCAGGAAGCTCAGCCGAATGCCGCTACCGGTAAACAAGTCGTTCAGCAGCGCATCGCGCTGGGTGGCCGACATCTTCTGGTTTAGCACGTAGGCTGAGGAACCCGTCATCGACGCCCCAAAGCCATCAATGGTCTGGTAGGTAGTCCCCTCGTTTACGGTGATAGTGGTGCTGGCCGTACCGGTATTCGCCCCGAAGCTGACGTTGGCCTGAGGCTGGAGCAGCTTGGTTTGGTCGCCGGTGGTCATCCACAGGCTCACGGACTGCGCCTGCACGGCACCCGAGTGCAAGGCCAGCAGTGACAGGACGGCCAAACTAGCCCTGATAGGACCCGGCCGGTGGGGGAAAAGGTTTTTCATGGTGGTGGGATTGGGTTGTGGAAAAGAAACAAACAGGCCTTGGGGAGGCCGGAAAGTCGGGACAGGCAGCCGGCGGAGCTGGGGACTTCGCACCGGAAAGCGTTGATCAGGATGGGCTACCCAGCGGCGGCAGCTCAAGAGTCAACGAAGGGTAGCACTTTGGTGCTGATGCTAAAAAGCACTTGTCATGCTGAGCTGGTTGAAATATTTCTACTCAGTAGAGTATTCTTACCACACGTAGGTGCCCGCAGCGCCAGGGTTGAGGGTAGAGGTCAGGGTTTGGCCTTGGTAGCGGAGGTTAAAGGTCTGAGCCGCTTTCGTGTTGTTCTGCACCAGCACTACCTTCTGGCCGTTAGGCGTCTTGAAAGCCACATTCGGCAGGTCTTCGGAGGTAGTGGAGGCGATGCGCACGGAACCGGGCCGCGCAAACTTGGCAGCATGGGCAATGATGTAGTAAGCGTCTTCGCGCGTCACGTTGTTGCCGTCGATGGTGATGGCGCCGCGGCACTCCGTACAGCCGCCCGGCGTGTGCGGGTTCTGCTGGGGGTCGGCGGCCAGGTTCCACTCCAGCACCGTGCGGGCCCAGTTGCGGGTAGCCCCAATCATGAGGGTGCGCACGTGCCAGGGGAAATTTTCCTCAAACTTGCTTTTGGAGCCTACCCACTGCTCCGTGAAGTACACGTTCTTGTCCGGGTGGGCGTCGTGCACTTTGCCCAGGGCCTCAATGGGGCCGGCGTAGAGGTGGAAAGCCGAGCCGTCGACATACTTTTTGGCCTCGGGGTCATTGAGGATAGTCAGGGGGTAGTCGGGGCGGTCGGCGTTGTGGTCGTACACCACAATCTTGGTGTCAATCTTTTCTTTCTGGAAGGTGGGGCCCAGGTGTTTTTTCACGAACTCGGCCTGCTGCTCGGGGAGCATGAGCAGGCTGGGGTTGTTGCCGGGGTGCAGGGGCTCGTTCTGGACCGTAATGGCATCAATCCGGACACCGGCGGCCTTCATACCCTGGATGTACTTCACGAAGTAGCGGGCGTAGGCGTCGTAAAACTCCGGTTTCAGGGAGCCGCCCTTGGAGTTGTTGTTGGTCTTCATCCAGGTCGGGGGCGACCAGGGCGAGCCCAGAATTTTGATGCGGGGGGTAATGGCCAGAATTTCCTTGAGCACCGGAATCAGGTGCTGCTGGTCGGGGGCCAGGCTGAACTTGGCCAGGGTGGGGTCGGTCTGCCCCTCCGGTAGGTCGTCGTAGCTGAACACGGTAGCGTCCAGGTCGGAGGCTCCAATGCTCAGCCGCAGGTAGCTTACGCCAATGTTGTTTCCATCGGTAGCAAACAGCTCTTTCAGAATTGCCTGCCGGGCCTCGGGGCTCATGGCGTGCAGCAACTGGGCGCTGCCGCCCGTCAGGCAATACCCAAAGCCATCAATCGTCTGGAAGGTCTGCTTATCATCAATTTCTATAACCGGTGTTCCGGCGGCCGGTGCGGTCTTGGTCCAGCCCGGAGCCGTCTGAGGCTGAAACAGCACCGATTTATCGGGGTTCGTCAGCCAGAAAGCGGCCGTGCCTTTGGCCGGCGCTGAACCGGCTTGTGGCATCCGCTGGCAGCTGGTGCCAAGGCCCAGCGCTAGCAGAATGGCGAGTGCACGAGTGGTGTTGGAAAGAGAAGACATGCAGAGCAACAGGAAAGAGAGGGCAAGGCCATAGCTGGCCGGCAACAACTTGTTGCCGGCAAAGCCCTAGGTATGAAGAGGTTCAGGAAAGAAAAGGGGGTAGGCGGCCGAAGCTTAGGCTTCCGCAGGCTTGTGTCCCTTCAGGCCATACCACATAATGTAGAGGTAGCAGAGCACGGGCAGCACAAAGGCCCACCGCAGGGTGCTAGCATCGGCTACCAAGCCGAAAACCAGCGGGATAATGGCCCCGCCCACAATGCCCACATTCAGCAGGCCCGAGGCTTCCTCCGTATGGCGGCCCAGGCCCGCCATAGCCAGGGTGAAGATGGTGGCGAACATGATGGAGTTCATCAAGCCCACGGCCAGCAAACTCCACATAGCAAGTTCACCGGTGGTCAGCACTGAAATCAGCACCAGCAGTACGGCACCTAACGAGTTGAAGGCCAGCAGCCGACCAGGGTTGAATTTGTTGAGCAGGTAGGCACCCAGGAAGCGGCCTACCATGGCCCCACCCCAGTAGTAGGCTACTTTGTCGCCGGCTACTTTGGGCGTGAGGTTCATCACGTCGGGCAGGTGCAGGTAGGAAACGATATGCGAGCCAATGGCTACCTCCCCGCCCACGTAGGCAAAGATGCCAAGGACCCCGAAAATGAGGTGGCGGTAGTGGTAGGCCCGGCGGCTGGAGTCCTCCTGGGTTTGAGCGTGGGTAATAACGGGTAGCTTCAACATGCCCAGCAGCACGCTAATAACAATAAGCACGGCCCCAATGCAGAGGTAGGGAATCTGCACGGCTTTCACGTCGATAGCCGCCGCGGAGGCCGCCGACTCCAGATCCGGCAGGTTCGAGAGAATCAGGGCCGAGCCTAGCAGCGGGGCCACCGTGGTGCCCAGCGAGTTGAAGGCCTGGGTGAGCGTCAGGCGGGCCGGGGCCGATTTGGCCGGCCCCAGAATGGCTACGTAGGGGTTGCCCGCTACCTGCAGCAACACGACGCCTGTCGCCAGCACAAATAACGCTCCCAGAAACAGGCCGTAGCTACGGCTGTCGGCGGCGGGGTAGAAGAGAAACGCTCCTAGAGCCGCAATCAGGAAGCCCGCCAGCATCCCGCCTTTATAGCCGATGCGCTGCACCAGCTTGCCGGCCGGGATACCCATCACGAAGTAGGCCCCGAAAAAGCACAGGTTGATCAGGTTGGCCTGGGTGTAGCTGAGCTGGAAGATGGCCTTCAGGTAGGGAATCAGGATGTCATTCAGACAGGTGATAAAGCCCATCATAAAGAACAGCACCGTCAGCGAAGCCAGGGCCGAGGTGTAGCGGGGCGCTTCGGAGCCGGCCGGGGTATCGGTGGTAGGGGAAAGGGGTGAGGCAGAAATGGGGGCAGCCATGGTGGGAAGTAAGGGGAAAGGGAGGTTGAAGATAGAAAGCAAAGCCCGACAGCGGCTTCTGGCAGCAAAGTAGCCGATTCTGGCGGTAAGGTTGCTGTGGCAGAAGGCCTGGGAGGGCCGGTTCGCTCCCCTTTAGCAAACCGGCCCCAGGTAGCCCGGCAGTCTAGCGAACCCGCCGGGGTAGGGTAGCCCCGGCGGCTGCGGGTCGGCAGCGCGGGGCAAAGATCAGGTGCGGGAAAGAACGAAGGTGAGACGGAACGCAACGCTTGGTGAGGCGAAAAGGTCCGGGCCTCAGAGAGGAAAAAGCAGCCGGCAGCAGGAGGGGCAACAAACCAAATATATTGGCCTCTGAGCAGAGAAAGCAAACGCGAAAAACCTTGTTTCTGCTGCTTTTTTCGGCTTTATACACCTACTGCACACGTGCCAGGCAGCTTTTTCGGGGCGTTGTTGCTTATGACGAGTTAGCTCTTTACAAGCGACTACAGATAAGAAACAACGAAAAAAGGGGGGCGGTATCCACCTAATCCTGGGAAGGCCAGCTCAGCCGTTTGGCTTCGCTGAACTGGCCTTCCTAGCAGATTAGTAGCCGGGGTTCTGCTGCACGTTCGGGTTGGTATTCAACTCGTCCAGCGGAATAGGAAACAACAGGTAATTGGGGTCGGCCGTGGGCGTTTTGCGCTGGGCTCGGATGACGTCCAGGGCCGTTACAGCGTGGTCGGCCGCGGGGTCGGCCTGCTCGTGGCGGGCGTAGCGCAGCAGGTCAAACCACCGCTCCCCCTCGAAGGCCAGCTCTAGGCGGCGCTGCCGGTCAATTTCCGTACGCAGGGCCTGCTTGCTGGCGGCCTGCGGTGAGGTGCTGGTCAGCTCGGTCAGCCCGGCGCGCTGCCGGATCAGGTTGAGCTTGGCCAGGGCATCGGCCGTGGGGCCCGACAGCTCGTTGGCGGCCTCGGCGTACATCAGCACCACGTCGGCGTAGCGCAGCACGTAGGTGTTGTCGGGGGAGTTGAAGCCGTTGGGGTTGCCCGACCATTTGTACACGAAGGGGCCGTCGTCGTTGCCGGTGCCACGGCCGCCATCCACGTAGCTGGCGTGGTCGCGGCCGGCGTTGGTTACGCCCTGGAAGCTCCAGCGCTTGTCAGTGAGCGTATCCACCACAAACGTGAGGTCGGTGGGTTGGGCGCTGGCCTGAGAACGGTACAGCGTCGGGATGCTGAATTTGGGGAAGGAGTACGTAGCAGGTGGGCTCGGCAGCAGCAGGTCGGGCAGAATGTTGCCCCCGTCGGCGCTACCCGCAAACTGCACCTCAAAGATGGACTCCGACTTGTTATCGGCCGGAAATAGTGACTTGAAGCTGGGGGCCAGCGAACCGCTGCTTAGTACTTTGCCGGCCGCGGCCTGGGCCGGGGCCCACTGGCGCTGAGTGAGATACACGCGAGCCAGAAGCGCGTTTACAGCGTTTTGCGTTACCCGCGTTAAGTTAGAGGTTGCTACCAGAGGCTCGGCCGTAGTCAGGTCCTGAATTACCTGGGCATACACGGCATCGGCCGTAGCGCGGGGTAGGTTCAGTACTTCCGAAGTGCCGGTTTCCGTGGGCTCCAGGCGCAGGGGCACTCCTCCGTACAACTTCACCAGGTTGAAGAAGTGCAGGGCGCGTAGAAAGCGGGCTTCCCCCAGAATCTGGTTTTTGCGGGCGGCCGGCATGTCAATGGCCGGTACGTATTTCAGGATAGAATTAGCCCGGTTGATACCGATGTAGGAGTCACGGTAAATGCTTCTGACCTGGCCTGTGGTAGAGTTCCAGGTAATGTTTTCCAGAGCAGCTACGTCGCCGTTGGCGCTGGTGCAGTTGTCGGAGGGCATTTCGCCCACCACAATTATGTCCTGTCCGTAGAGGCCCGCGCCCTGTAAGGCGTCGTACGCGGCCGTCAGGCTGGCCTCGGCATCATCGGCCGACGTAAAGAAGTTTTCCGGCGTAATGCTCGGCAGGGGGTCTTTATCCAATACGTCGCAAGCCGTAGAGAGCAACGTGAGGGCGAAAACGGGAATGAGTATCTTTTTCATGGGGAATTGCAGGAGAAGCTGGAAGAAAACCGGGTACGCCCGGCCGCGGGGCCGCCGGCCGCCACAAGGGCAACTGACGGCCCGCAAGCGGTTAGAAGGTGGCGTTTAGACCCACGGTGTAGGTGCGCGACTGCGGGTACACGCCGAAGTCGCGGCCGAAGCCTGTGTTCGACTGCGGGTCGGAGCTTACCTCGGGGTCGTAGCCGGAGTAGTCGGTCCAGGTAATCAGGTTCTGGCCGGTCACGTACACGCGCAGGTTGCTGATGGCGGCCTTGCGGGTAAGCGTAGTGGGCAGGTTGTAGGCCAGCGTCAGGTTCTTCAGACGCACGTAGGAGCCATCCTCAATAAAGCGGTCCGACATGCGGCGGTTGTTGTTCGGGTCGTTGCGCACGGCCCGGGGCACGTCGGTGTTGGTGTTGGTGGGCGTCCAGCGGTTCAGAATGCGGGTGCTCTGGTTGAGCGGATCGGCCATGCCCTCCAGCGTTTCGCGGTTCTGGTTGTAAATGTCGTTGCCGAAGCTACCCTGGAAGAATACGCTCAGCTCCAGCCCTTTGTAGCCAAAGTTGTTGGTGACGCCCGCAATGGCCTTGGGGTTGGGGTTGCCGATAACCGTGCGGTCCTTGTCGTTGATGATGCCGTCGTTGTTCAGGTCGCGGAACCGGATGTCGCCGGGGGCGGCATTGTCCTGCTTAGCGGCCGAGTTAATCTCGTCCTGACTCTGGAAAATGCCTTGAACCTGCCAGCCGTAAAATACCCCCAGGGGCTGACCCACCAGCGTGAAGCCGTTGCCGCTCGGCAAACGCTGATCCTCCAGCTGGCCCTGCTCGTTACGGATCGTGTTCGTAGCGAGTACTTTATTGCGGTTCATGGTGAAGTTCAGGTTGGTCGACCAGGAGAAGCCCCCGTCGGCGCCCTGCAGGTTGGTCGAGTTCAAACCAAACTCAACGCCCTTGTTCCGAACACTTCCTACGTTCTGGATAATGCTCAGATCCTGGGCACCGGTGCTGAGCGGAATGCTCACTAGCGTAAGCAGGTCGCGGGTTTTCTTCAGGTAGCCATCCAGGGTCAGGGTCAGACGGTCGCTGAACAGGCCCACATCAAGGCCGGCGTCGTACTGGGTAGTGCTTTCCCACTTCACGTCGTTGTTGCCGATGTTGGTGGGAGCAATGCCGCCGAGAATGCTACCCCCGTTCTGGTAGTTGAAGTTGACCCCGTAGCGCGAGAAGCGCTGGTAGGTATAGAATTCCTGGTTGCCGGTGGCGCCAATGCTGCCGCGCAGCTTCAGGTTGGAAAGGGCGGTGTTCTGCGGGAAGAAGCCTTCCTTCGAGATGCGCCAGCCCAGGCCCAGGGCCGGGAAGTAGCCGAACTTGTTGCCCTCGCGGAACTTGCTGCTGCCGTCGGCGCGCATGCTCAGGGTAGCCAGGTAACGCTCATCATAGTTATAAATGGCGCGGCCGAAGAAGCTCATCAGGCCCCACTGGTCCTGGTAGCTGTTGGGCATGTTAAACTGCGATACGGCCGAGAGGTAGGGCACGGCATTGGAAGGGTAGCCCTTGCCGGAGGCCGAGGAAGTAAAGCGGTCCGATTCCTGCACCGACTGGCCCGCCAGCAAGGTTAGGTTGTGCCGGTCGCCGAGGTTGGGGTTGTAGGTCAGGGTGTTTTCCAGCAGCCAGATGACCTGCTGGTTGAGCGAGGTAGCCCCGCTGCCGCGCGTGGCCGGGTCGGCGTTGGAGGTGCCGGGGTAGTCGCGGGTAATGAACTGGTTTTCGTTCTGGGTGCGGAAATCCAGGCCCAAGGAGCTGCGCAGGGTCAGGTTCTTGAGAATGTCCAGCTCGCCATACACGTTACCGATGGCCTGGTAAATAATGGCCTTGTTGTTGGTTTCCAGTAGGTTGCCCACCGGGTTGTCGAAGGCTTGGAACGGGTTAATCCCGTAGCGGCCGTCGGCGGTGCGTACCGGAATGGTCGGAATTTGGGCCAGCGCGCCCAGCACCGTGCCGGAGTTGCCGATGCCCAGCTCGGAGCGCACCGAGCCGTTGGTGAAGGTGCGGCTCAGGTTCAGGTTGGTGCCCATCCGGAACCGCTGCCCCAGCTTCTGATCCACGTTGATCTTGAAGTTGTAGCGGTCGAAGCCCGAGTTCAGGCTGATGCCGTCCTGCTTGAAATAGCCGCCCGACACGTAGTAGCGCGTCTGCTCCGTGGCCCCACTGATGTTGAGCTGGTAGCTTTGAATGCCAGCCGTGCGGTAAATCTCATCCTGCCAGTCGGTGGTAGCGGGTAGGTTGTTGAGGTCGGGGAAGGCCGGGGCGGCATTGGGGTTGGCGTTGACCAGGGCTTCGTTGTAGTACTCGGCAAACTGGCGTGAGTTGAGTACGTCCAGCTTTTTGCGCAGCTGCTGCTGCCCGTAGTACACGCTCAGGCCTACCTGGGGCTTGCCCAGCTTACCCTTTTTGGTGGTAATTACCACTACCCCGTTGGAAGCGCGCAGGCCGTAAATAGCCGCCGCCGCGCCATCCTTGAGCACGTCGATGCTCTCAATATCCTGGGGGTTCAGGGCGTTCAGGGGGTTCGGGCGCTGGCCGCCCACGGCCAGCTCCTGCTCGTAGGTGGGCAGAATCGGCACCCCGTCGATGACGTACAGCGGAGAGCCCGTCAGGCTGATGGAGCTGTTGCCGCGGATCCGCACGTTGATGCCCGCGCCGGGCGCACCGGAAGGGGTAGTAACCTGCACCCCGGGCGCCTTGCCCTGCAGGGCCTGGTCGAAGCCGGCTACTGGTTGGCGGGTCAGCTCCTCGGAGCTTACCGAGGTAACGGACGTGGTCAGTTCCTGGCGGCTCTGGGTGCCGTAGCCTACCACTACTACCTCATCCAGAGCCTTGGCATCGGTCTGTAAAGTAATAGCCAGGGAGGAATTGGCCCCCGTGACGGGTACTTCGCGGCTGAGGAAGCCAATGGAGCTGAATACGAGGGTACTGCCTTCCGGTACGCTGAGCGAGAAGCTACCGTCGGCGCTGGTAGAGGTGCCGATGCTAGTACCCTTTGCCACTACCGTTACGCCCGGCAGCCCTTCGCCGTTGGCCTGCGTTACGCGGCCGGAAACCGGTACGTCGGCCTGCAGCGTTTTGCCGACTACCGAAGAAACTGGACCGGCGGCCGGGGCTACTACAACATAGTAATCGGAGCGCAGCTTCTTGAATGTCAGCTCGGCCTGGGGCAGTACTTCTGACAGCTTGGATTCCAGCGGGGCTGCCACTTCGGGCTGAGCTACTACCCGCTTGTTGCGCACCAAGTTGCTTTCGTAGAAGATGGTGACGCCGTACTGCGCTTCCCAGCGGCCTAGCAGGTCCTGGAGCAGCACCGTTTCGGCCGGAGCCTCCGTGCGCTGCGTGGGCAGGTGGTTGGAGGCGAGAAGTTGAGCGGAGGCCGTGGCCCCCGGGGCGGGTAGCAGCAGCGCACAGGCCGAAAAAGCCGTGGATGCCAAGCTACCACCCAAACGGGTAGGGGTGTGGTTCATAGTGGGAACGGTGGGAAATGAAAAGAAAAGAGCCGCAGTTCCGGACGCTAGTAGGGGAGTCCGGCTACGGGGCAGTTGAGTCAGAAAGAATCAGGCGGTTCTGCTGGCGCTCGGCCTTAAGGTGGAAGGTCTCTTCCAGGGCTTTGAGCAGCAGATCCAGGTCCTGCACGGGCACGGTGCCCGTCATGCGGCGGGTGCGCAGCGCCGGGGTGGCCACCTCTACCTCCAGGCCGTAGGTATCGTGCAGGCGCGTAGTCAGCTCGGTAATCGATGTATTATCCAGCACCAGCTTTTCGTCTTTCCAGCTGGCGTAGGCGGCGGTGTGCACAGGTTTATGGACCAGGGCGCGGGGTTGGTCGTCCTGGGTTTGCACCAGCTCCCCGGGCTTCATGAGCAGGTCGGCGCGGGTGCTGTCTTCGAAGTCGACGCGCACTTTGCCCGACAGCAGCACCACCCGGGCCTCCTGGCGGCGCCGGAATACGGTAAACTGCGTGCCCAGCACTTCAACATTGAAGCCCGCAGTAGTATGCACAATAAACCGCTGGTTACTGGGGGTATGGCGCACGGCAAAGAACGCTTCGCCATCTAGCCACACTTCGCGAGGTTGCCCGCTTGCGGGGGCGGGGGCGTAGCGCAGGGTAGAGTTGCCATTAAGCGTTACGGCCGAGCCATCGGGTAGGTGCAGCGTGCGCGTCTGGCCGTAGGTGGTAGCGTAAGTCAGTGGCCCCGCGGGGTTTTGCTGCTGCCACCACAGGGCGCCGCCCGCTGTTACCAACGCAGCGGTTGCGGCTGCGGCTGCCCAGTAGCGCCACTGGCTACGGGGGCGCAGGCTAGTCGTGTCATCTTCCTGGTCGGCCGCTGCTTCGGGCGTAAACTGCAGGCGCTGGTGCAGCGTTTGGAGCAGAACTTCGTAGTCGGGCTCGGCAGCAGAAGCTACTGAGGTGGCATCAAAGGAATGCCAGTGCTCTTCCATCCAGTGACGAGCCAAAAACTGATTGGTGGGCTCGGTGAGCCAAGCGCGCACGGCGGCCGCTTCCACAGCGGAAGCAGTACCATTGATATACCGAAGAAAGGCGCTTTTGTCGGGGTGGGAAGGCATGCAGGGCGAAGTAGGCGGGGATTCTGGTGAGTAATACACACCAACTGCTTACTACCCTGATTCAGATCATGATTTTTTTTTAAAGATTTGGTAACCTTTTTCAATATACGCTGATATTCTGCTAGTTATGCAAGGAAAAAAATCGTAAAACTGGCGAGTAAGTCCTCGCTATACCCAGCTGATAAGAACTTTCAGGCGCCTGGTTACTGCCCCTTGATAGCTTGGAAAGCCCGAATAAGGCGTGAGGCTTCGCCTGCTCTTTTGAGTAGAGTAAGAAAGTAGAAAACGTGTCCTTGTGGAGCTGCTTAGCTTCCCGGTTTTGCTTGGAATGGCAGTGCCCTAGCAATAAACCAGCAGACGCACGCTAACACAAGGCGAGTAGCAGAGGCACGATAACGAGCATGGTGCCGTGGGCCTGAAAATATTGCCGCAGAAAGTGCAGCGCCTGGGCCATCTGGGTTTCTACCGTCTTCACCGAAATACCTAGCTCCTGCGCTATTTCAGCGTAGGATAATCCTTGCTGGCGGCTGAGCTTGAAGATGTGCCGGCGCTTGGGGGGCAGCTTTTCCAGGGCCGCCAGGTAAACGGTTTCCAGCTCCGCAAAGGCCACATCGGTATCGGTGCCGGGGGTAGTCGCGTAACCGGTCAGCAAGGTGTAATCCTGGTAGGCGAGGTGGTAGCGGTTGTGGCGCAGCTGGTTCAGGATGGCATGATGGGCTACCGTAAACAGGTAGCCTTTCAGGGGAACATCGTCGCGCAGCTCGTGGCGCCGCTCCCAGATTTTAAGAAAACACTCCTGTACAATTTCCTCGGCGGCGGGGCGGGCCTTCAGGTAGCTGTAGGCGAAGCGATACACCCGGGCGCTGTACTGCCGAAACAGCGCGTCGAAGGCCCGTTGGTCGTCGTGCCGCAGCCGCCGCAACCAAGCCAATTCCGAATCTGGGTGATCCACTTCCAACGAGGAAACGTGTTTGAAAATTACCGCATACTACAGGCTTATCCGGCCGAGAAGTTTCTCAAGGACGCGCATCTGCCAGCCATGTTGCGTGACCTGAACCAGGGTAAGACAGCGAATGTAAGGTAACGCCGCCGGACTTACCTCAACAAGGAAATAAGAAGCGTAAAAGTTTGCCTTACCGTGCGGAAAGCAGCAGCCCGGCTCTATTAGCCAGGCCACTGCCAGCGGGCTAGGCCACTACCGATACCCGCACTTTCTTGCCTTTTACTTTCGCGCCGGCCAGCCGCTCTACTATTTCCTGCGCCTGCTGGCGGGGTACGGCCACGTAGCTGTAGTAGTCAAACACCTCAATGCGGCCGACTTCTTCGCGCGGTATGCCGCCCACATTCACGAAGGCACCTACCAAGTCGTGGGCACTTACCTTGTCTTTCTTGCCAGCCGAAACGTGCAGGGTTACGTTTTCGGGACGGGGGGCTTTGGGCGCGGCCGGGGGTAGCTTGGGTGCGTGCATGGCTTTCCACTGAATGGAAGCCGCTACCGGCCACTTTTTCACATGGGCCTGCTCCTTGTCTGTTACCAGAATGTGCGCCGTGCCCTCAGCGCCGGCGCGGGCCGTGCGGCCGGCCCGGTGCTGGAACGCATCGGCCTTATCGGGGGCATCGTACTGCACCACGGTATCGAGCTGGGTAACGTCGATGCCGCGGGCGGCCACGTCGGTAGCTACCAGCACCTGGCTGGAACCGTTGCGCAGCTTCAGCAGGGCTTTGTCCCGCTCGGGCTGGGGCATTTTGCCGTGCAGCACCTCAGCCGCTACCCCCCGGCCCACCAAGAAGCGTGTGAGCTCCATGCACCGCTCGCGGGTATTGCAGAAGATGAGGGCGCGGCCCGTCTCAGGCTGGTGTAGCAGATGCAGCAGCGCGGCGGGTTTCTTCTCTACCGTGCCCACGTGGCCCACCAGCGTCAGGTTCTCGGGCAGCTCATCGGTGTCCTCGCCGGCGTTTACCACGCGGGGGCGGGTCAGGTTTTTCCGAATTAGCTCTACTACTTTCTCCGACATGGTGGCCGAAAACAGCAGGGTCTGGCGGCGGCGCGGGAGGCGCTTCACAATTTCCACCAGCTCATCCTGAAAGCCCAATTCCAGCAGCTTGTCGGCCTCGTCCAGAATCAGGGTTTTGAGCTGGTTGGGGATGATGCTGCGGCGCTCAAAGTGGTCGAGCAGGCGGCCGGGGGTGGCAACCACCACGTGCGGAGCCTGGGTTAGGGAGGCCGTTTCTTCACGGAAAGCATGGCCCCCGTAGAAGGCCGCTACCCGCAGATTGGGCAGAAACTTGCCCAGTTTTTTGAGGGCGTCGCGCACCTGCAGGGCCAGTTCGCGGGCGGGCACCAGCACAATCACCTGCACGGCATCCAGCTTCAGATCAAGCAGTTGCAGCACCGAGAGGCCATAAGCGGCCGTTTTGCCCGAGCCCGTGGGGGCCTGTCCGGCTACGTCCTGGCCGGCTAGGGCCATGGGCACTACCTGCTCCTGCACGGGGGTAGGGGCCTGAAATTGAAGTTCTTCCAGGGCTTGCAGCAGTTCAGGGGCCAGGCCCAGGTCGGCGAAGGACGGGGTAGTCGAAGTCATAAGCGGGTTGTTCGTCCCGCAAAGGTAGCCGGATTTAGGCTGGGAACAGGAGGGTAGCAAATTCCGGCTTACGGGGCCAGCGCCTACCCCACCCGAGAAGCCAAAGCCTCCTGTGTTCTTGGTAAAGAGGCCCCTCTGGTAAGGTGCAGCCCGAAGCCAGATTACTGCGCCGAAAACCGGAAAGCGGCCGGCGTTTGGCCGGTTTTGCTTTTGAACAGGCGCGTGAAGTACTGCGGGTACTCGAAGCCCAGCTGAAAGGCGGTTTCGTTGATGGAGAGGGAGGTAGTGAGCAGCAGGCGCTTGGCTTTCTCAATCAGGTGATGATGAATGTGCTGCTGAGTGTTCTGGCCGGTGAGGGTGCGGAGCATGTCGCTGAGGTAGGCCGGCGAGACATTTAGCGCATCGGCGAAGTACTGCACCGACGGCAGGCTCCGCTCGGTTTCCTGCGCAAAGTACCCTGTCAGCAGCACCTCGAAGCGGGTGAGCAAGTCGTGCTCGGCCGTGCGGCGCGTCAGGAACTGCCGGTGGTAGAAGCGGTTGGCGTAGCTCAGCAACACCTCGAGCTGAGCAACCAACACATCTTGGCTAAAGGCATCAATCGGCAGCTCGTATTCGGCGTGGATACCTTGCAGCAAGTTCTCCAGCAGCCTTTCTTCTTTGGCTGAGAGGTGCAGGGCCTCGTTGGCCTGGTAGGAGAAAAAGCCGAAGCCACCAATTTTCTTACCCAGCGGGTATTTCAGCAGCAAGTCGGGGTGAAAGACCAGCATCAACCCCTCTATCTGCGAAACGTCCAGCGTTTCGTCGGCCGCAAACACCTGCCCCGGCCCCAAAAAGAAAAGCACACCCTCACTGAAGTCGTACGACTGCCGGCCGTAGTAGATGGTGCCACCCTTCAGGCCGCGCTTCAGCGCCACGGTGTAGAGTTGCTGCACTACGGGCGTAGTTACCCGCGGCAGGCAGCGGGCATACTCCAGGTCGATGACGGTAAGCAAGGGGTGGGCCGGTGCCGGTAGCCCATAGAAGCGGGCGTAGTCCGTTACGGTGTTTAGGACCCGAAATTCTTTGGCTGCATGTTTCATGGGCATAGGGCAAAAAGTCAGGCCGACTGTCCGCCGCAGGAGCCGTCACGCTGGGTAATGGCTCCTGCGGCGGGCAAAATGGGCACCTGGAAAACTATAGACCTTCGGGGTAGGCAGCGCCAACTGCACTACCAACCGGCATAATGGCATCTAGTTCAGCTAGCTCCTGCACCGACAAGGGTAGGCTGGCCGCTGCTACGTTTTGCTCCAGGTACTTGCGGCGCTTGGTGCCCGGAATGGCTACTACCCCCTGCGTGAGCACCCAAGCCAGGGCCAACTGGGCGGCCGTTACGCCTTTGGTTTGGGCCAGAGCCTGCAGCTTTTCTACCAGGGCAATGTTTTTATAGAAGTTCTCGCCCTGGTAGCGCGGAAAAATGCGGCGCGAATCATTCGGCTCGAAGTCGTCCGGGGTCTTGATTTCGCCCGACAGAAAGCCCCGGCCCAGCGGTGAGTAGGCCACGAAACCAATACCCATTTCCTGGGTTGCCTGCAGGATGCCTTCTTCCTCTACGTGGCGGTCGAAGAGGGAGTACTCGGTTTGCAGGGCCGTAATGGGGTGCACGGCGTGGCCCCGGCGCAGCACCTCCACCGATACCTCCGAGAGGCCCAGGTAGCGCACCTTGCCCTCTTCCACCAGCCGGCTCATGGCCCCCACGGTTTCCTCAATGGGTACGTTGGGGTCTACGCGGTGGAGGTAGTAGAGGTCCACGTAGTCGGTGCCCAGGTTGCGCAGGGAGCGTTCAATGGATTTGCGCACGTAGGCAGGCTGGCCGTTGTAGCCGCCGGTCCAGTTTTCCTGGTCGTCTACTTCGAAGCCAAACTTGGTGGCGAGGGTAAACTGCTGGCGCCGGCCGGCAATGGCCCGGCCCACCAGCCGCTCGTTGAGCATGGGCCCATATAGGTCGGCGGTGTCCAGCATGGTCACGCCCAGTTCCAGGGCCCGGTCGATGGTCGCCAGGCTTTCGGCTTCGTCGGCCTCCCCGTACACGCTCATGCCATTTACGCCGGCCGTCATGCCCATGCAGCCCAGGCCCTCTACCGATACGCTCAGGCCCTGGCTGCCCAAGGCTACTTGTTTGATGGTGCTCATGTTGAGTTTGTGAAGTGAGTAGGTGAATAGATTACTGCACAAAGGTCTGGCCGCCATCAGGGGTAGGAGTTATACAAATCACAGGTTCTGCAACACAAAACGCAGCCCAAAAAAAGCCGCCTACTCATCTGCTGGGTAGGCGGCTTTTTTGGGCTGCGTTTTTTAAAGAAGCCGATTAGCGGCCGAAGTCGTCCTGCACGCGCACGATGTCGTCTTCGTCGGAAGGCTGGTTGACGTCGGTGTGCTGCCAGATTTCGGCAATGGTGCCCCAGCCCTCCAGGCCAATGAGGCGGTGCCGCTCCCCCTGCTGTAGGGTAATCTGCTCGCCGGGGCCGTAGGATTTCAGCTCGCCTTCCTCGTCGGTGTGGCTGGTGATGATGCCAACGGTACCGCTCACTACGCGCCAGATTTCGGCGCGACGGTGATGGTACTGCCACGAGAGGCGTTGGTGCGGTGCTACCAGCAGCACCTTGGGGCTCAGTTTACCCGAAATGCGCAGACTGTCCACTGAGAGGCCATCGAAATACGCATCAGCAAACTGCTGGGCCTGGTTTTCGTCAATCACGAAGAAGCCACCCCAGGGGCGCGTTTGGTCCTGGCGCTCAATACCGAAGCCCTGCTGCTGAAGCTGCTGCTCAACTTGTTGGAATATTTCTGCTTTGGAAAGTTCAGAGCTCATAATGTCTTGAAGAAGGAGAAAGGCACAGAAAAATAACCTTACCGGTTGCTGCGGAGCTGCTGCGAGCCGTGCAGCGACGAATCCCGGATAATCAGTTCCGGCTTTAGCACGAGGTGCGGGGGCTCATAGGCCGGGCCGCGCTTGAGCAGCTGCAGAAACAGGCGCACGGCCGTTTCGCCCATCTGCTCGGCGCGCTGGTCTACCACCGTCAGGTGGGGCTGAGTCATGCTGGTGAAGGGCTCATTGCTGAAGCACGCCAGGGCAATATCCTGGGGCACGCGCACGGGCTTCTCGTGGAGTACTTCCAGGGCCCCCACCGACGGAATGGCATAGGAGGCAAACACCGCATCCAGACCAGGAGCCAGGGCCAGCAGGTGCTGCATGGCCAGGCGGCCGGCGTCGTGGGTTAGGGCCGGAAGTGCGTACACGTACTGCTCCTCGAAGGGCAGGCCGTGGTCTTCGAGGGCCGCCTTGTAGCCCAAAAACCGGTTGCGGCTGGTGTTCAGGTGCTGGGGGCCGGCCAGGTGGGCAATCTGGCGGCAACCCTGCTCAATGAGGTGGCGCACGGCCTGGTAGGCGCCCTGAAAATCATCGAGCACCACGGCCATGCTGCGGGGCAGATCGGGGGCGCGGTCGAAGAACACGAGGGGCGTACCCTGCTGGCGCACCTGCTCGAAGTGCTGCAGCTGGTCGTAGGTAGTGGCCGACACCGATACCAGAATGCCCTCTACCTGCGCGGCCAGCAGCGTTTCGATGTTGCGCTGCTCCCGCTGCACGTCTTCGTTCGACTGGCAGAGCAGCACATTAAAGCCTTCGCGGGTAGCCACTTTCTCGATGCCGTTCATCACGGCCGGGAAAAAGTAGCCCTTGATGTGGGGCACGATGACGCCCAACGTTTTGCTGTGACCTTTGCGCAGGGCGGCGGCCAGCAGATTGGGGCGGTAGTTGAGTTCCTGGGCCAGTTGCCGGACCCGCTCCTTGGTGGCTTCGCCAATATCCCGGTGGTCGGCCAGGGCCCGCGACACGGTGGAAGTAGACAGATTCAGCTGCTTAGCTAAGTCACGAAGGGAAATCTGCGGCTTTTTAGCGGCCATTGAGCAGGGCGTTAGGCGAGACCCAACAACCAGCAACCAGTCGGCGAGAGAGGTCGTCGGAAGTCAGGCAGGAGAAGAGCCCAGGGCGGAGTTACAGGGAAACAAACCGGACTGGTTGCCCCGTGCTTGCTGCCTCTGTAGCTTTCTTCGGTGCTAAATATAGAAGCGCAATGGCAAGAGCCGATGCCCGGCACGGGTTTTTTATAGCGTTTGCCCGACCTGAGGAAAGCTGTGCCATCAGCTTTCCTCAGGTCGGGCAAGTGATAATCAGCCCTAGCAAGGTTCAATATCTACGCGGTTTATCTACTGCCTTCACCCTCTTCAGCGCTGCCTATTTCAGGAACTTCAAGCAGGCGAAGGGGGTAGGCGCGGCAGCTCACGCGGGTTCCTTACAACTCTCGCACCCAGATGTTGCGGAAGCTGATAGGGGGGCTAGGGTCGCCGTGGGCCTGGAGCTTGATAGGTGAGGGGCCGTGGGCCTGCTGGTAGCTGGGCTTACCGATGTACTGGGTGGGGCCGGCCAGCACCGTGTTGTTCTGCACCACTACCCCATTAAACCACACCGTCACGCGGGCTGGCGCCTGCAGGGAGCCATCGGCCTTGAACACGGGCGCAGTCCAGAGCACGTCGTAGCTCTGCCACTCCCCGGGCTTGCGGGTGGGGTTAGCCAGCGGGATGTGCTGCTTATAAATGCTGCCCGCCATGCCATTGACGTAGGTTTTGTTTTGGTAGGAGTCCAGAATCTGCAACTCATAGCCCAGGTCGCCCTTGCCGATGGAGGCCAGAAACACGCCGCTGTTGCCGCGGGACTGCCCCGTTTCGGTGATGCCCGGCGGGATGCGCCACTCCAGGTGCAGCTGGTAGTTGGTGAAAGCCTGCTTGGTTTCAATGTTGCCGGCCTTTTTGTCCACGGTCAGCACGCCACCCGCTACCTTCCACTTGGCCGGCGCGGTACGGTTGTCGGTACTCACCCACTGGCTTAGGTCCTGGCCGTTGAAGAGCACCACGGCATCGGAGGGCGGCGGGGCCAGGTTGGGACTGGCCGTTACCGTTTTCGGGACGGGCTGCCACACTTCCGTGTCTTCGGGTTTGCCGGTCTGCTGGGCCTGCGCCATCAAGGAAAAGCTGAGAAGTGATGCGGAAACAAGTACGGCGACCTTCATGGTGGGCAGAGGGGTAGGGAAAACAAAAGAAAGTTGTCATTCCGAGCCAAGCAAGGAAGCTGGGTTAGCCTCTTGTGTTCAATCCAGATTCCTCGCTCCGCTCGGAATGACAGAGGATACTAACTAGGCACCGCTTTACGCGTCGCAGAGTTGCACGGCCTGGCGCAGGGAGGCCAGCTTATCGGCTTGCTGGGGCATGAACTCCTGGGCCACGTAACCCTGAAAGCCCGTGGCTTGGATGGCGCGCATGATGGCCGGGTAGTTCAGTTCCTGGCTGTCCCCTATTTCGTGGCGGCCGGGTACGCCGGCCGTGTGGTAGTGGGCAATGTAGGGGTGATGCTCGGTGAGGGTGCGGATGACGTCGCCCTCGTTGATTTGCATGTGGTAGATGTCGTAGAGCAACTTGAAGTTCTCGGAGCCCATCTTCCGGGCCAGCGCCACGCCCCAGCTGGTCCGGTCGCACTGGTAGTCTTTGTGGTCGATTTTGCTGTTGAGCAGCTCCATTACCAGCACCACGTTGTGCTGAGCGGCCAGCTTGAGCAGGGGCTGCAGGCCGCGGGCGCAGTTTTCCAGCCCCGCCGCATCCGAAAGGCCGCGGCGGCTGCCGCTAAAGCAAATCAGGTTGTGGTAGCCGGCCTGGGCCACTTGCGGAATCATCTCGGCGTACTGCTTCTGCAACTGGGCATGAAACCGCGGGTCGTTGAAGCCATCGGTCAGGTTGATTTCGGCCCCGTTGCACATCGAGGACTCCAACCCGTATTTTTTTAGAGTAGGCCAATCCTTGGGGCCCACCAGGTCGATGCCCCGCAGGCCCATTTCCTTGGCCGCCGTGCAGAGCTGATCCAGGGGTAAATCCTGGAAGCACCAGCGGCACACCGATTGTTTTAGCTTTCCCTTCAAGGCCGTGGTGGTTGCGCTCTGTTTTTCCTCGGCCGTGGGGCTGCAGGCATTGGCCAGGCCCAGCGCCCCCACCGTGGCGGCACTGGTAAGCAGGCCCTGCAGGGCGGCGCGCCGGTTCCAGGTTGGCATACGCGGTGCAGTTAGTTGGCGGCGGAAGCTAGGGTAGGGGCCGCATCATACGGCGCAGCTTCCGTCGCGCGGGGCTGGGGACGGTCCCGGAACAGGAGGAGGAACAGCACCACCACTACCCCCGCAATGCCGGCCGGAATCAGCCAGATCATGCGCCAGTCGTGGGAGGTGGCCGACAGCTGGTAGGCGTCAAAGATGCGGCCTGAAAGTAGGGTGCCGATGAGCATGCCCACCCCGTAGGTAGCCAGCGTGATAAAGCCCTGGGCCGAGCTTTTGAACCGCTCACCCGCCAGGTTGTCGGTGTAAATCTGGCCCGTCACGAAGAAGAAGTCGTAGCAGATGCCGTGCAGCACAATGCCGGCAATCAGCATCCAGTAGCTGCTTTCTCCATTGCCGTAGGCGAAGAACACGTAGCGCAGCACCCAGGCCACCATGCCAATGGCCAGCATCTTCTTGACGCCCAGGCGGCTGAAGAATACCGGAATCAGGAGCATGAACAGCAGTTCCGACACCTGCCCGAGGCTCTGCACACCGGCCGCTTTTTTCATGCCCACCTCGTTAAGGAAGGGGTTGGTGAAGCCGTAGTAAAAGGCCAGCGGAATGCAGATGGCAATGGAAGCCAGAAAGAAAATGAGGTAGGAGCGGTTCTTGAGCAGGCCAATGGCATCGAGGCCCAGCATGTCGCCGAGGGAGGTGGACTGGCCGCGCTTTACGGGCGGGGTAGCAGGAAGCGTGAAGCTAAACAAGCCCAGCAGGGCCGAGGCCCCGGCCGCCATCAGAAAGGTGGAGCGCAGGCTGCCGCTTTGCTCCCAGTTCAGCCAGCCGATGGTAAGGCCGGCCACAATCCAGCCCAGCGTGCCCAGTACCCGGATGGGGGCAAACTCCTTCTGCGGGTTTTGCATCTGCCGGAAGGCAATGGAGTTCACCAAGGCCAACGTGGGCATGTACAACACCATGTAGGTGAGGATGTTGGGGTAGAAAGAGCTAAAGTCAGCAGCCGTGGAAGCCCGCCACAACAGCAGCGCCCCGGCCAGGTGCAGCACCCCCAGGATCTTCTGAGCCGAGAAAAAACGGTCGGCAATGAGGCCAATGATGAACGGGGCCACAATGGCGCCAATGGACTGAGTCAGAAACGCTACCCCCACCTGGGTGCCCGACGCGCTAAGGTTGCGCAGTAGGTAAGTGCCCAGCGTCACGAACCACGCGCCCCAGATGAAAAACTCCAGAAACATCATGATGGACAGCTTAATCCGGGTCGTGGCATTCATACGTGGTGGGGTTTGGAGAGGAAATGGGGGTAGGGAAGAGGCCGGTTCTCTAGCAGGGTAGCTATACTATCGGACTTGGAAAGGAGCCCTATCATCCGGAGTGCAGCGAAGTTCCTGTCGGATGCAAACAACCAGCATAAAATGACTTATGCTAGTATGAGAAAATTCTTCGCAGTACTCCGGATAACAGACGCGGGGTAGCAGACGCTTCTACTTTAGGCTCAAGATGTAGCGGACCATTTCCTGAGCGTCGGCTTCGGAGAGACCGGGGTGCGGGGTCATGGCAATGTCGCCCCAGTTGCCTTTGCCACCGGTTATAACTTTGGTTGCCAGCATCTTCACGTTATCGGGCGTATTCGGATATTTTTCCGCCACGGCTTTGTAGGCCGGGCCGAGCAGCTTGTCGTTTTCGCGGTGGCAGCCGGTGCAGTCGGCGCTTTCAATCAGCTTGGCGCCTTTGGCTACAGCCCCGCCGGTAGGCCCCGTGCCGATTTTGGTAGCACTGGTATCTATCTGGGGCTGGTGGGCCACGGCCGTTACATTGGAGCCCGTGGTGCTATCGGTATTCAGGGTTTCTTCGGAGTCGGCCAGGGTGTATTCCTCCTTGGATTTACCAGCCGTTTTATCCGATTCGGAACCACAGGAAGCCAGGGCAGCGCAGAAACTCAGGAGCAGAAAAGCGTTTTTCATAGTAGAAGGAAGAGAAAGTTACAGGCCCAGCAGTTGGCGGTTGCGGGCGTCGTCGGTGCCGGCGGCCGCGAAGTCGTCGAAAGCCTTGTCGGTGACGCGGATAATGTGGTTTTGGATGAAAGCTGCGCCTTCGCGGGCGCCGTCCTCGGGGTGCTTGAGGGCGCATTCCCACTCCAGCACGGCCCAGCCGGGGAAATCGTACTGCGCCAGCTTGCTAAAAATGGCTTTGAAATCAACCTGCCCGTCGCCGAGCGAGCGGAAGCGGCCGGCGCGGTCTACCCAGTTCTGGTAGCCCCCGTACACGCCCTGGCGGCCGGTGGGGTTGAACTCCGCATCCTTCATATGGCAGGCCCGAATCCGCTCGTGGTAGATGTCAAGGTACTCCAGGTAGTCAAGGCACTGGAGCACGAAGTGGGAGGGGTCGTAGAGCAGGCAGGCGCGGGGGTGCTGCTGCACTTTCTCCAGGAACATTTCGTAGCTGATGCCGTCGTGCAGGTCCTCGCCGGCGTGTACCTCGTAGCACACATCCACCCCGCACTCATCAAACGTGTTCAGGATGGGCAGCCAGCGCCGGGCCAGCTCGGTGAAGCCGGTTTCCACGATGCCCGCCGGGCGCTGGGGCCAGGGGTACACCATGGGCCACAGCAGCGCCCCGCTAAACGTGGCGTGGGCCGTTAGCCCCAGGTTCTGCGAGGCTTTGGCGGCGTATTTGAGCTGTTGCACGGCCCACTCCTGGCGGGCGGTGGGGTTGCCGCGCAGGCCTTCCGGCGCGAAGCCATCGAAGAGCTGGTCGTAAGCAGGATTTACCGCAACCAACTGGCCCTGCAGGTGGGTAGAAAGCTCCGTGATTTCGAGGCCGGCGGCCTGCACTTTGCCTTTCAGTTCGTCGGCGTAGGTTTTGCTTTCGGCGGCCAGCTGCAGGTCAATAAAGCGCTTATCGAGGGTAGGCAACTGCACACCCTTGAAGCCCAGAGAGCTGGCCCACTGGCAGATAGACTCCAGGCTATTGAACGGCGGCTCGTCGGAAATGAACTGCGCCAGGAAAATGGCGGGTCCCTTGATGGTTTTCATGCGCAGCTATACGGTAAACTCGGTCCACTTCTGAGTGGAGCGGCCCGAGGCAATAACGTTTTCAATAAAGGCCATGCCGCGCACTCCTTCCGCAATACCGGGGTAGTCCAGCGCTTCGGGTGGGGCGGTGGTGCCGCTCAGGTCAGCTTGCAGGCTCAGAGCGAAGTTGCGGTAAAGGTTGGCAAAGGCTTCGAGGTAGCCCTCGGGGTGGCCGGCCGGGGTGCGGGTGTTGTGGCGGGCGTAGGAGCTCACGTAGCCCGCACCGGTCCGGCGAATTTCCGTGGGGCGGTCCAGCCACTTCACTTGCAGGGTGTTGGCGTCGGCCTGCTGCCATTCCAGCCCGCCTTTCTCGCCGTACACCCGCAGGCGCACGTTGTTTTCCTCGCCAGCCGCCACCTGGGTAGCTACCAGCACCCCGCTGGCTCCACCCGAGAGGCGGAGCAGCACGGCCCCATCATCATCGAGCTGACGGCCGGGTACTACCGTGTTGATGTCGGCGCAGAGCTGGGTGACGGTCAGGCCCGTTACGTACTCCAGCAGATTGAAGGCGTGGGTGCCGATGTCGCCCATGGCGCCGGCCACGCCGCTGCGGGCGGGGTCGGTGCGCCAGGAGGCCTGCTTGTTGGCGCCGCCCTCCTCGAAGGTGCTGAGCCACCCCTGGGGGTACTCCACGTAAGCCTTCCGAATGGTGCCCAGCTCGCCGGACGCTACCAGCTGCCGGGCCTCTTTTACCATGGGGTAGCCGGTGTAGGTATGCGTCAGGCAGAAGCGGCAGTTGCTGGCCGCCGCTATGTGCTCCAGCTCCTTGGCTTCGGCCAGCGAAAACGTCATGGGCTTGTCGAGAATGACGTGGAAGCCGTTTTCCAGCGCCAGCTTGGCCGGGGCGAAGTGCAGGTGGTTGGGCGTCACGATGGACAGTACCTGCACCCGCTCCACCTCGGGCCGCGCTAGCTCCCGCTGAATCAGCTCTTCGTAGGAGCCATACACCCGCTCGGGGGGTAGGCCCAGCAGTTGCCCGCTGGCGCGGGAAGTTTCGGGGTTGCTGCTAAACGCGCCGGCTACCAGTTCATACAGCCCATCAAGGGCGGCGGCGTGGCGGTGCACCGCCCCAATAAAGGCTCCCTGCCCGCCGCCAATCATTCCTAAGCGAAGTTTCATGCCGTCCAAGTACGCAGATTATCCTGTTTTTCGCAGGAGTGCTAGCAAGGCCAGGTTGAGCCTCGCCATGCTAGGTTAGGTAGTAGCCCAGGCCCGGTCGCCTTTTTTGTAGGGCACGCAGCCGTCGTACTTGCCGGGTACGGGCAGGTAGCGCAGGGCCTTGGTGCTACCTACCTCAGAAGTGAAGTAGCCCAGCAGGGTTAGCTCCTTAATCATGCGGAAGTAGTGGTTGGGCGCTTCCAGGGTCTTGGTTTGACTGTACTGCTTCTGCTCGGCATCGAGGGCCGTGAGCAGGGCCGTGCGCTGGGCCGGGTCTAGCTCCAGGAAGCCCTTGCCGTTTTTCTTCTGGCTGGCTTGCTCCAGCTGGGTCAGGCCTTTCAGGAAAATCTGCTGATCGGCAGGCTTGTAGCAGTCCTTCACCATTACGGCCATGAAGGAGCCCACGTCGGCGGCTTTGGCGCCGGGCGTTTTGGTGGTAGGCAGGATGGTTTCGCCTACTTCGTTGAGGTAGGCTACCTGGTCTTGGCTGAGGAAGGGCTTCTCCTGCTTTTTAGCCGTGGTTTTTTTCTCCTCTTTTGACTCAGGCGAGGAGCAGCTGGTCAGGAAATAGTCGCCGCCGATGATGGTGCCGCCCATGATGAGGGCCACGCGGGTTAGCGCATCTCTTCTGTTCATAGGAGTAGCAGTTACACGTTTTGCTTTTTCAGCTCACCCACGGCGTGGTCTACGGCGCGAGCCGTGAGGGCCATGTAGGTCAGGGAGGGGTTTTGGCAGGCCGCGGAGGTCATGGCCGCGCCATCGGTTACGTACACATTGGGGGCGTCCCACACCTGGTTGTGCTTGTTAAGCACCGAAGTCTTGGGGTCACGGCCCATGCGGGCGGTACCCATTTCGTGAATGCCACCGCCCATGTTGTAGCCGTTGTTGTAGGTCTTCACGTTTTTGAGGCCGGCTTTTTCCAGCATTTCCTGCGCATCCTGCATCATATCGATGCGCATTTTCTGCTCGTTCTCGCGGATGGTAGCGTCCATGGCCAGCACGGGTAGGCCCCACTTGTCCTTCTTCGTTTTATCGAGGAAGATGCGGTTGTCGTGATAGGGTAGGGTTTCGCCGAAGGCCCCCAGGCCCATGGTCCACTGGCCCGGCTCGGTCAGGGCGTCCTTGAAATCACCGCCGAAGCTCATTTCGGCAATTTCCCGGCTCCAACCCTCGCGGCCGGCGCCGCCCTGGTAGCCAAAGCCCCGGATGTAGTCGCGCTTGTCGCCGAACAGATTGCGGAAGCGCGGCACATAAATGCCGTTGGCCCGGCGCCCATACACGTATTTGTCCTCGTAGCCAGGCATTTCGCCGTGGGCTCCCACCCGGAAGTGGTGGTCCATCACGTTGTGGCCCAGCTCGCCGCTGCTGCTACCCAGGCCGTCGGGCCATACGTCGGTAGCCGAGTTCATGAGCACCCAGGCCGAGTTCAGCGCCGAGGCATTCAGGAAGATGATTTTGGCGTAGTACTCGTAGGTCTGGTTGGTTTCCGCATCCAGCACTTCCACGCCCTTGGCCCGCTTGGTATCCTTGTCGTAGAGGATGCGCGTAACGATGGAGTGGGGCCGGAGCGTGAGGTTGCCGGTGGCCACTGCCGCCGGCAAGCTGGCCGATTGGGTGCTGAAGTAGGCCCCGAACGGGCAGCCCAGCCAGCACTTGTTGCGGTACTGACAGTTGGTGCGGTTGTTATGCGGCTTGGTGATGTTGGCCGTGCGCCCAATCACCATGTGGCGGTCTTTGAAGTTCTTTTTGATGCGGGCGGCTACGTCTTTTTCCACGCAGTTCATTTCCATGGGCGGCATAAAGTCGCCGTCGGGCAGTTGGGGTAGCCCGTCGCGGTTGCCGCTGATGCCGGCAAATTTCTCCACCCGGCTGTACCAGGGTGCCAGGTCCTGGTAGCGGATGGGCCAGTCGACGGCGATGCCGTCTTTGGCGTTGGCCTCGAAGTCGTAGTCGCTCCAGCGGTACGACTGCCGGCCCCACATCAGGGAGCGGCCGCCTACCTGGTAGCCCCGGAACCAATCGAAGGGCTTCACCTCTACGTAGGGGCTTTCCTTCTCGTTTACCCAGAAATCGAGGTTGCTCTCGTTCAGGGTGTAGTCCCGGCCCAGCACGGGGTAGTCGGCAATCATCTGCTGGGTTTTGCCGCCGCGGTGGGGCAGCTCCCAGGGGGCCTTGTTGGCATTCACGTAGTCCTTGATGTGCTCCACGTTGCGGCCCCGCTCCAGCATAATCGTCTTGAGGCCTTTCTCCGTCAGCTCCTTAGCAGCCAGGCCGCCCGAAATGCCGGACCCGATGACAATGGCATCGTAGGTATTTTTTTCCATAAAACAGGTGGGATAAGGAAAGCGCAGATGGGCCGGTTTGCCGGCCCGGGAGGGTTATACCAGCGTGCGCTTAATGTGCGCAATGCTTTTCTGAATGCTGTCGAAGGGGGAGCCGGGCGTTTGGTCCTGCTCCACGAAGAAGTACTTCATACCCGCCGTGCCCGCCTGGGCGAAGATGCGCTTGAAGTCGATGACGCCACTGCCTACTTCCGTGAAGTCGTGCTTGGGCGTGTTATCCATGTCCTTCACGTGCCAGAGGGGGAAGCGGCCCGGGTGCTTTTTGAACAGGGCCACAGGATCCTGGCCAGCTTTCGTAGCCCAGTACAGGTCCAGCTCCATTTTCAGCAGGTCTTTGTCGGTGGCGCTCAGCAGCACATCAAAAGGTAGTTGACCTTCTAGGGCCATGAACTCAAAGTCGTGGTTGTGGTAGCAGAGCTGAATGCCCGCTTTCTTGCACCGCTCACCGGCTTTATTGAGGCGGTCGGCCAGCAGCTTGTAGTGGTCGAGGTTGCCGCGCTCCGCTTCCGAGAGGTAGGCGCACACCATGTACTTCACACCGGCCTGGGCTGCATCGTCCACGGCTTTATCCCAGCCGTGCAGCATAGTGCCCTGCACGGGCTGGCCTTTCTCCTGCTCCTCGCCAAGGCGGTAATGGCTGCTGGGCATAATCAGGCCGGCCTGCTTGAGCTGCTTAGCGAAGGCTGCTGGCTCCATGCCGTAGAACTTCTGGCTGCCCGTATAGGTAGCGCCTTCCACGGAAGTGTATCCCAGCTTAGCTATCCGGGCTAAGGTGCCTACCGGGTCTTTTTGCATGGCGTCGCGCACCGTATAAAGTTGCAGGCCTATATAGGATTTGGGTGCAGCGGCTGCCGTGAGCAGAGAAGGAGCTACCACAGCGCCTGCCGAAAGCAGGCTAGCGGACTTTAAAAAGGCACGACGAGATGTAAGCATACAGAGAACGAACAGAAAAGAAACAGGAAGAAGCAGGGCGTTGCCAACAAGCACGGAAACCGCCCATAAACTGGTTGAGAACGGTAATGAACTTCGCTTCCCAGGCAGCTAGCTACCGCCAATGTATCATGCCTTCCGTCGAGAATCCAAGTTGCCTTAGGACGCAATATTCCTTCTCTATTGATGAATAAAGCCGGTTTATACACTTACTGCACACGCCAAATCTGCCTTTACGGCCCTGCTGCCCTTCATTGGCCTTGCACTGAGCCTAAGGTTGTGTTTTAAAAAACACGTATAATATCAACCAGGCAGCGTGTCTTTCTATGAACAATTTCACTCATGTACTCACCCAAGAGGCAAGCATTCCGGATGTAAGTGAAAGCTTACTCACTGCTCTACGGCCAAGAGATGTGGCAAGAACTGTGGGAGGTAGACAGGCCAGTTTGAACTACAGAGGTACGGCTGTGTGGGAGAGCCACACACGAAGCCCCTCAGCGAATGGCAATATGCCACCCGCTGAGGGGCTTCGTGTGCTCTGGTAACTAAGTAGGTTACTGCTGCGCTTGGCGCTTCTTCAACTCATCATAGGTTTTCTGCGACTGAGCATATTGGCGCTCTACCTCCTGGCGCAACTGGCCAGTTAGGCTCTGGCTGCTCAACGCATCTTCGTAGGCTTTGAGGGCCCACTCTTCGCCGTAGATGTTAGCGCCGAGGATAGCTTTTTCGTCGGAGCCGGTAATGGCGGCTTTAGCGTCCATCCAGCGACGGTAGAGCTTGCCTTTCACGGTAGTGCTGGTCTGACGGCCGCCGCCTAGCTCGCGCAGGTACGTGTTCAGCTCGTTGGCAAAGCGCTGGCTCTGGCTAACCAACTGCTTGTAGTAGCCACGCTGCTGCGGGTCCTGGCTTTCATCTACGGCGCGCTGGTAGCCTTCAATCCGGTCATTAACAAAGTACAGCAGCTCGTTCAGCGTAGAAGCCTCATCGGGCTGGCTGTCCGAGCTTTGCTTGTTGCGGGTCGTGAAGTACACGGCCCCGGCGGCGAGCAAGGCGCCGCCCACAATTTTTTGGGTAGTGCTGAGCTTGGAAAAGCTTTTGCCCACTTGTCCGAGCAAGCTGGCTACATTGTCTTTGCCTAGCAGTTGCTGCGCCTGGCCGAGGAGCGAGTTATCGGAATTGGAGGAAGAAGCGGAGTTTGTTTGTGGCTGGTCCATGCAGGAGAAAGAAAAGGGTGAAACTGTTGCTGCCTTTACGGTTACTAAATGCAGTTCGTTAACCTACTTTTATTTTTTCCTGTTTTTCTGCTATCATCCGGGTATTTCTCTGTGCGTTACGTCGCATCCGGCCGCTGCTACCACGCTGTAAAGACAGCTCAGACCGACATCCAAAAAATAAGCGGCATCCTATGTAGAATGCCGCTTATTCTTGTTTAAATCAGCTTATCGGGTGTGATAGGCAACTCCCGGATGCGTTTGCCGGTGGCGTTGAATACAGCGTTGGCAATGGCCGGCGCGACGCCGATAATGGCAATTTCTCCGATGCCTTTGGTACCCAGTGCATTCACATACGGGTCGGGCTGGTTCACAAAAGCTACTTCCACAGCCGGCGAATCGGCGTGCACCGGTACGTGGTAGTCGGCGAAGTCCTTGGTGACGTAGCGCCCGAATCGGTCGTCGATGCGGGCGTGCTCCATCAGGGCCATACCAATGCCGCCCACGGCGCCGCCTTTCATCTGATTGCCAGCGGTTTTCTCGTTTACAATGGTGCCGGCATCGGCGCAGGAAACCAGCTTGCTCACCCGCACCTCGCCGGTAAGCTGATGCACGCGCACTTCCGCAAAATGCACCGAGAAGGAGTACATGGAGTACTTCTGGCCTTCGCCGCCGGGCTTGGCTTCTACCATCACGGCCGTGCCGCCGGCTTGCTTAAGCAAGTCGGCGTAGGATACGCGGGTGTCTTTGTTGCCGCTCACGGTGAGGTAGCCGTCCTGCATGGTTACATCCTCTTTCCGAGCGGAGGTAAAGGCTGGGTTGCTGGCAGCGGCTAGCGTACGCAGTTTGTCTTTCAGGGCCAGGCAGGCTTCCTGGGTAGCCGGACCTACGCTGTTCACGGTGGAGGAGCCGCCCTGGGTGCCCGCTTTCGGGAAGGACGAGTTGCCCAGCTCAAACCGAATTTTATCAGGCGAAATGCCCAGGGTTTCGGCCGCAATCTGGGTCATAACCGTGCCGGTGCCGGGGCCGATGTCGGTGGTAGCGCATTGCAGCAGCACAGTGCCATTGGCCAGCAGCTGGGCGCCTACCGTTGCTGCACCGCGGTGCGCCCCGAAGGTTCCTACCCCCATGCCGTAGCCAATCAGCCAGTCCCCGTCGCGGAGGGAGCCGGGCTTGAGCTGGCGCTTGCTCCAGCCGATGCGGTCGGCACCCAGCTGGTAGCACTCCTTCAGAAACTTGGTACTCCAGGGTTTCTTCTTCTCCGGATCCTCGTCAGTGTAGTTGCGTAGGCGGAATTCCAGCGGGTCGATGTTCAGCAGGTAGGCCATTTCATCCATGGCCGACTCCAGGGCAAATGCGCCGGTGGCCTCGCCGGGGCCGCGCATCCAGATGGGCGAGCCGATATCCAAAGCCGCCAGCCGGTAGCGCGTCGTCACGTTCGGCGACTGATACATCATGCGCGTCTGGGCCAGGGTCGATTCGGTAAACTCCTCGTAGGTAGAAGTCTGGCCAACAGACTCGTGGGTGATGGCCGTGATTTTACCGTCGGGGGTGGCGCTCATGCCCAGCTTCTGCCAAGTGTAGGGCCGGTAGCCCACCATGGTAAACATCTGCTCCCGGGTCAGCATCAGCTTCACGGGCCGGTTGACCACTTTGGCCGCCAACACGGCCGCCGCTTCGTGGGGCCAGCTGTGCAGGGCGTTGCCGAAAGCACCGCCCACGTAGGTAGCAATAACTTTTACGTTTTCTTCAGGCAGGCCCCACTGCTTGGCAAAGTCGCGGCGGGTAGCCATAGTGCCCTGGGTCTTGTCGTAGAGCGTGAGCCGGTCGGGCGCTTCCCAGTGTGCCGTAATGGCTTGCAGCTCCATGGGGTGGTGCACTTCGGTAGGAATCACGTACTCCGCTTCCAGCTTCACAGCGCCCGTTTTGTAAGCATCTACCTGGCCGCGCTGGTAGTCGTTCATCGGGTTCTTGGGGTTCTTCTTGGCAGCGGTGGGCAGGAAGGCGTTCGACTTGTTCTCCTCCAGGTTGGTTTGGTGCGCCTCTTTGGCATACTGCGCCTTCACCAGGCCAGCGGCGTAGCGGGCCCGCTCCCAACTGTCGGCCACCACTATGGCAATGGGCTGGTCGTTGAAGCGGATTTTATCGTCGTTGAACACCTGCAGGGGGTTACCCTGGGTTTGGGGCTGCGAGGGGTCTTTCCCCTCGGGCTTAGGGCCCGGAGGCTTCGGGGCGTTCAGGTGGCTGATGACCGCCAGCACACCCGGGGCGCGCTCGGCCGCTTTGGTATCGAGGCCAGTGAGGCGACCTTTCGTGACGGTGCTACCCACCAGCACGGCGTAGGTGATGTTGGGCAGTTGGTACTCGGCCGAGTAGGTAGCCGCGCCCGTTACTTTCTGGTGGCCGTCCACCCGGTTCATCGGCGCCCCGATTTGCTTTTTCGGCTTGGGTTGTTCGTTCATGAGTTCGGGGCTTAGGCTACGCTGGCGGCGGTTTTTAGCGCCTGAATGATGGTATTAGGGCCGAGCTTGAGCTTGTAGGCGTTGTGCTTGAAGGCTTTAGCGCCCTGCATAGCAATAGCTGCGGCCTGACGGAAGCTTTCTTCGGTGGCGGGCTTGCCTACCAGGGCCTGCTCGGCGGCCGTGAGGCGCCAGGGCTTGTGGGCTACCCCGCCCATAGCAAGGCGAGCAGCTTTGATATTGTTGTTGCTATCGAGGTCCAGCGCCGCCGCTACCGAAAGCAGGGCAAAGGCGTAGGAAGCCCGCTCGCGCACCTTCTGGTAGTGCACATGCTTCGTGAAGGGTCCGTCGGGCACGTCCACGGCCGTAATCAGCTCGCCGGGTTCCAGAGTCGTGTCCTTCTGGGGCATGTCACCGGGTAGGCGGTGTAGCTCGGCAAAAGGAATGCTGCGGTTGCCTTTCGGGCCGCTGACTTGCACGATGGCATCCAGCGCCACCAGGGCCACGCTCATGTCGGAGGGGTGCACGGCAATGCACTTATCCGAGAAGCCAAAGATGGCGTGCATGCGGTTGATGCCCTCCAGAGCCCCGCAGCCAGTGCCTGGCTCGCGCTTGTTGCAGGGCATAGTCGTGTCGTAGAAGTAAGAGCAGCGGGTGCGCTGGAGCATGTTGCCGCCCACGGTGGCCATGTTGCGCAACTGAGCCGAAGCGCCGGCGTTCAGGGCCAGGGCCAAGAGCGGTTGCCGCGCGCGCACCTGCTTGTCGTCGGCTACCGTCGAGTTCAGGGCCAGCGCCCCGATGCGCAGCTTGCCGGGGTCGGCGTCAATGCGGGTCAGGGGTAGCCGGTTTATATCGACCAGCTTCTGCGGGGTCATGACCCCGCGCTTCATCAGGTCGACGAGGTTGGTGCCGCCGGCAATGAAGGTGGCCGTGGCATCTTTCGCTACGGCGTCAATGGCGGCCTGCTGCTTGGTGGGGCGGACGTATTGGAACTGATTCATGTGCTTGATAATTAGTAATTAATAATGAAGAATTACTAATTGACTCCGACAGCTCTGTTGGCTTTACGGTTTCCGGGTATCGGTCCGATAACAAGCCCTGACGCCGTGGCATCAATTAGTAATTACTAATTCTTCATTACTAATTAAACTTTCTGTCCGCCGCCTTTGACCTCCTGAATGGCGGCCACAATGTTGGAGTAAGCGCCGCAACGGCAGATGTTGCCGCTCATGTACTCCCGGATTTCGCCCTCCGAATCAGCTTTGCCTTCCCGGATGCAGGCTACCGCCGACATAATCTGGCCGGGGGTGCAGTAACCGCACTGAAAACCGTCGTGCTTCACGAAGGCTTCCTGCATAGGATGCAGCTTGTCGCCGTCGGCCAGGCCTTCGATGGTCGTGATTTTTTTGCCCTCGTGCATCACGGCAAAGCTCAGGCAGCTGTTCACCCGCTGCCCATCTACGTGCACGGTGCAGGCCCCGCACTGACCGTAGTCGCAGCCTTTTTTGGTGCCCGTGAGGTGGAGGTCTTCGCGCAGGAAGTCCAGCAGCGTAGTGCGGGGTTCTACGGATACCTTGTGCTTGACGCCGTTTACTTCCAGCTTGAGCGGAATTTTTTCGAAAACGGCGGCCACTTTCTCGTCCAGTTCCGCGGAAGCGGCCTGTACCAGTGGCCCGGGCACCAGGGCCATGGCCGTGAGCACCGACGATTGTTTCAGGAAGCTCCGGCGGGCCTCGTCGTGGCCGTTGTCGGGTGTATCGTGTTCAGAAGTCATAGCCATAAAAGTGAAGAGGCGGAAAGAATCCCCAAGGAAGCAAAGACGTAGCAACGCTGCCGCAGTTGCGACTGATGTGGGTCAGTAACAGCCCCAGTTAGGTTAAGTTAGGAATAAGCGTAGAAATTTTATCCTGTAAATCCATAAAATAAGCCCATGTGGTGCCTGGGGCGGATAGGAACTGCCGAGCTGCTGTAGGCCTCGGCGTGGCGGCATACGTCCCGCCAAATCACTCACTTAGTACTAAAAAAACCCTTTGTATTTACTTCATTAGTATAAGTATAGTGCAATTAAAACCTGAAGTTTAGCTGTTACTTTTGTAGCCGGTTTTCTTGTGCTTATTGTCTACTTCTACCCGCAACGTTATGTTTGACCTGCCTTCGGGGCTTGGCAGCCGCTGGCTGCTGACTGTGCTTCTGGCGCTGGGCACCCTTTGCAGCGCGGCCGGTCAAGTCCCGGTCGTGCAATGGAATCAGGTGATAGGCGGCGACGAGTATGACGGGCTTACCAGTTTGCAGCGAACAACGGATGGAGGCTACCTCCTGGGGGGCACTTCCCGCTCCGGGATTTCGGGAAGCAAAAGCGACGCCTGCCGCGGGCGGGAAGACTTCTGGGTGGTGAAAATTAACGCCGCTGGAGTAAAGCAATGGGACCGAACGTTTGGCGGCGACAACTGGGACTGGCTGGTGAGCCTGCAGCAAACGGCCGACGGGGGCTACATTCTCGGGGGCTATTCCGAGTCGCGCGTTTCCGGCGACCGGACCGCCCCCGGCCACATTGGCATTATTGGGCTACCTTCCAGTGACTTCTGGGTGGTGAAGCTTGATGCTCAGGGCAATAAGCAGTGGGACCGGGCCTTTGGCGGTACGGATACCGAGTTTTTTGCCAGCCTGCAACAGACGACCGATGGGGGCTACATTCTCGGGGGCAAATCCTATTCTGGTTTGTCCGGCGACCGGACCCAGCCGAGCCGGGGAGGCCCCGATTACTGGGTAATTAAGCTCGATGCGCAGGGGCAGAAACAATGGGACCGGGCCTACGGAGGCAGCGCAGATGAAACGTTGCTCAGTCTGCAACAAACCACTGACGGCGGGTACGTGCTGGGCGGCTCCTCCGGCTCTGGAGTTTCTGGCGACCGAACCCAGCCCAGCAAAGGAGGCAACGACTTTTGGGTGGTGAAGCTCGATAATCAAGGCAATAAGCAGTGGGACCGGGCCTATGGGGGGAGCGACAACGACATTCTGCGCAGCTTGCAGCAGACCCGGGATGGGGGCTACGTGCTGGCGGGCTATTCCGACTCGAACATCTCCGGGGATAAAACGCAAAATCACTACGGCACTAACAGCGGCTATAACTATGACTTCTGGATTGTAAAAACCGACCCGACCGGCACCTTGCAGTGGGAAAAAACCTACGGGGCCCTGGCCGTGGAAGATGCGAATGTGGTACGGCAGACCACCGATGGAGGCTACGTGGTGGGTGGGGTATCTACCTCCGGGGCCAGCGGAGATAAAACCCAGCCGCACAAGGGCAACGACAACGGCTACGAGTTCGATTACTGGCTGCTGAAGCTGACGGCCACCGGCGCGAAGCAGTGGGACCTGACGTTTGGGGGCGTGGGCGACGACCACCTGAAAAGCTTGGAGCAGACGCCCGACGGCGGCTATCTGCTGGGCGGTGCATCTGGCTCCGGCGTCTCCGCCGACAAAACCCAGCCCAACCAAGGTGACGCCGATTTCTGGATTATTAAGCTGGGGCCTGCCTCGCTGCCTACGGCTCCACCAGTAACCATCAGGGGCGACTCAGTGCTGTGTCCTGGTCGGGCGCTTACGCTAACGGCACAGGCCAGCCCGGCACCGGCGTCCTACCGCTGGAGTACCGGAGCTACCACCCCCAGCATTACCGTCAGCCAGGTAGGTACGTATTCGGTTGTAACAACGTACAGCGGGGGCCTGAGCAGCACGGCGCAGCATCCGGTTAGGAGTATGCCCAGCGTGGCGCTGCCTACCTTCAGCCTGGGACCCGATACTACCGTGTGCGCCGGTGGCAGCGTGCTGCTACGGATGCCGCCACCGGCTCCGGGTCTTTCCTACCGCTGGTCGGATGGCGCTGCTGCCGCAACGCTGCTGGTGCAGCAACCCGGGGCGTATTCCCTGGAAATACGCTCAGCCTGTGAAAGCCGCACCCTCACCCGAATGGTGCGTTTCGAGCCTTGCCTTGTTATTCCCAATATCATTACGCCCAATGGAGACCTAGCCAATGAGCACTTCTTCATTCGAGGACTAGGTTCGGAGCAGTGGCAACTGGAGCTTTATACCCGGTGGGGTAAGAGAGTGTATCAGACTACGCACTACAAAAACAACTGGGGCCCTGGGGCGGCAGCGGGCCTGTACTATTACGTGTTGCAGCAGGCGGGCACTACAACCCGCTACACAGGCTGGCTGCAGGTAGCGCGCTAAGCACTGCCGCTACCCCTGCGCCAGCTGCCGGCACTCGGCATGGCGGGGGCAGGTTGTCAGGTGGTCGTTAACCAAACCAGCCGTTTGCATAATGTTGTAACACGCTACCGGGCCCGTCATGACGAACCCGCGCCGCTTTAGTTCCTGGCTTAGGGCCAGGCTGGCTGGGGTGGAGGCTGGCGGTGGGGCATCGGGGCTGCGTTGGGTGTCGAGCGGCCGGCCCCCGACAAAGGCGTAGAAGAAGGGTAGGAGCTGGCCTGGGCCACCTACCTCTTGGCGGAGCTGCAACCAGGCGCGGGCGTTCTGGATGGTAGCTTCCAGCTTGCGGCGGTTGCGGATAATGCGCGGGTTGAGCATCAATTCCTCCACCTCGGCTTCGCCAAACTGAGCCAGCCGGTCCGGGTCAAAACCAGCCAGCAGCTCCCGAAACGCCTCGCGCCGCCGCAGCACCACCGGAAAGTCGAAGCCTAGCTGGAAGGTGTGCAGCACCAGGTACTCAAACAGAATATCCGGGTCCGCAACCGGCTCGCCCCACTCGTGGTCGTGGAAACTTCGCAGTAGCTCACTTTGCTGCATCCAGTGGCAGGGCGCGGGAGGGTTCATGATGAAACAGGGGGTAGGGAACGGACAGGGTAACGCAGAACTGGTTGCGACGGATGCCAAGTGGTTGGCCTTATGCGGCAGTTTCCAGCAAAAAAGCGGGGGGAAGAACACGTTGTTCCTACCTCCGCTTTTTCTTGAAATCCCGCGGTATTCCGGTTGTTGTGATGCCGAGCGAAGCGAGGAATCTGGGTTACTTACCAGAGGCTAGCTCGGCTTCCTCGCTTCGCTCGGCATGACAACGAATGATTACTTACCCACCGTTACCTCCTTCGGCTGGCGCGAAACCAGGTCTACGTCGGTAATTTGCTGCGGAAACCAGACCACCATTTCGCCCTTGCCACGGTTGGCCCAGGCGTAGTACGGGATGGCCGTCAGGGTCTGGCGGGTGGTGCTGATGGAGTTGTTGGCGGCATCCACCTGCACGGCGGGCACGGTGGCCTGCAGCTGCATAATGCCGTTGAGTTCCGCGGGTTGGTAGCGGGTAGTGAAGGAGGTAGCGGCCGGCACAATGAGGTTGCTGGCCTTGCCGTTGTTGTCCTTCCACTCGGCGCAGTACACCACGGGGCCGCGCTGCAGGGCCACCCGGCCCAGGTTGTCCTGCACTTTGGGGTTGGCCACTACCTGGCGCACGTCCATGGGCAGCTTTACCTCCACCACGTCGCCGCGGCGCCACTTGCGGGGTAGCACGGCGTAGCCCTGGCGGGTGGTGTACTGCACGGGCTTGCCATTCACTGTGATGCTGATTTTCTCAGTAGCAGGGGTAGCAAAGCGGTACAAATCGGAGGGGATGGCCTCGCCCTGGGCCCAGCCGGGCAGGCGCACCAGCAGGTTGAAATCGGTGGTAGCGGCGGGGCTGACGGTGAACTTCAGGTCGCCCTGCCAGGGGTAGTTGTTTTGCTGGGTGATGCGCACGGCCTTGGTGCCCACTTTCAGGTCGGTAGTGCCGCTGATAAACAGGTTGGCGTACACGTCGTTGCCCTTCTGGGCGTACACGTAGCCGGGCAACGAGGGCATCAGGCGGGCCATGTTGGTGGGGCAGCACGAGCAGTCGAACCAGCCGGCGCGCTGGGGCTCGGTCTGGGGGAAGCTCGTGCTGTTCTTGATCTGCATGGCGTTGGAGTAGAAGAACGACTTACCATCGAGCCCTACCCCCGAAATCAGCCCGTTATAGAGCACTTTCTCCATCACGTCTACGTACTTCGAGTCGCCGTGGAGCTGGAACATGCGCTGGTTCCAGTACACGTTGGCCACGGAGGCGCAGGTTTCGTTGTAGGCCGTGGTGTTGGGCAGTTCGTAGTTGCCCCCGAACCGCTCCCCGCCGGGTACGGCGCCGGTGCCGCCCGTCACGTAGAGCTTCTTGCTGACCATATTCTGCCAGATGCTGTCCACGGCGGCCAGCAGCTTCTGGTCGCCGGTGAGGGCGGCCACGTCGGCCATGGCGGAGTAGAGGTATTCGGCCCGCACGGCGTGGCCTTCGGCTTCGCGCTGTTCTACCACGGGCTTGTGGTCCTGCCAGTAGGAGCCGTTTTTCCACGCATCGGGGCTCTTAGGGTCATAGCCTTTGTACTTGCCGCGTTCCTCCAGAAAGAACTTGGCCGTGCTCAGGTACTCGGGCTTGCCCGTTACGCGGTAAAGCTTCACCAGGCCCATTTCCACAATCTCGTGGCCCGGTGCCACGCCCCGCTTGCCGGGGCCGAACACGGAGCACACCAGGTCGGCGTTTTTCAGGGCGATGCTCAGCAGGTTTTTCTTTCCGGTGGCTTCATAATGCGCTACGGCGGCTTCGTACAGGTGCCCCGAGTTATAGAGCTCGTGACTTAGCTCCCGCTCCTTCACCCAGCGCTCCGGTCCGGCCCACTCATGGGGGTGCGCCGGATCGATGGTGCGGGCCGTGTAGAGGTAGCCGTCGGGCTCCTGGGCCGCGGCTACCTTCTGAATCAGCGCGTCCATGTACTCATCCAACTTCTCATCAGGGTAGAGCTTCAGCGAGTACGAAGCGCCCTCAATGGTTTTGTAAATGTCCGTGTCGTCGAAGGGAAAGATCGTGGCAAACTTGCCCTGCCGGGCGGCGGCCATCTCAAAGTTCTTCACCCGGTTGGTGGCCTCGCACCGCTGAAACGACGCCGGAATGGTCACGTCGGTGTTGGTCTTGAGGCGGGGAAGCCAGAAGTTATCGGCCAGCTTTACTTTGGTGAACGACACCGCCTGAATGGGGTAGTCAGACCGCTTAATCGATTGTGCAAGCGCCGGCGTGGTCAGCAGTCCGGCCAGGGCCAGGGAAGGAAAGATGCATTTCATATGGAAGGTGGGATGTAGAGTAGAGGCTACAGGCACTGTTGGAAGCTAGTTCCCTCTCAGGGAAAAAGCACACGGACTAGTGTTCTAACACTACTGCTGAAGGTTGGAAATCCGATAAAGCCGGGCGCCGTGGCGGCGCACGTAGGGCGCAACCTCGCCCGCAACCGTGGCCGTTTTGCCCGTCCATAACTCCCGGACCGTGCAGGGGCCTGCCAGCCCCAGTTGAGCAAGCGTCACGGAGATGCGGGCAGAGTCGGCGGGCATGGGTAGGAAAGGATTCTTGGTAAACACCAGG
This sequence comes from Hymenobacter sp. HSC-4F20, assembly GCF_019599275.1. Classification (GTDB taxonomy): domain Bacteria; phylum Bacteroidota; class Bacteroidia; order Cytophagales; family Hymenobacteraceae; genus Hymenobacter. Next base: position 599,602 of record NZ_JAHZTD010000001.1, read on the forward strand.
AACTGCACCGTGCCGCCGGTATTCTGCGAGGCGCCGGCATTATCGAGGCCAACAGTAGCCCGGAAGCGGGTGAACCCAGGCGGTAGGTCGTAGGCAATCATGGAGTTGGAGTGGGTGCCGATGCCGTGGTCATATTTCTGGCCCTTAACCAGTAATTCCGCCCCCGATACGCTTTTGTTAGCGGTTACCTTTCCCCACCCGGCGGTGGCCATCTTCCAGGGGGTAGCACTCAGCGAAACGGTTTTGGTGCCGTTGCTGAGCACCGGGTTCAGCCAGTCGGCATGGTCCCAGCCGATGTCGTCGCCCCCGTCGCGCACGTTGAGGTAGAGGCTTGTCGCGCCGCTAATATCTACTTCGGCGGTCTGGCTGTGGCCGGGCGTTTGGCGGGTGATGATGGAACTGGCCCAGGCCGCTTCACTAGGCGGTGCCAGTTCCTGGTCCTGGGCATTGAAGAGGGCCAGATACTTGTCGCCGGTGTTGGGGTCGTCCGCCGTCCAGGCAATCAGGTTGTCTTTTCGAAATAGCTGGCGGTTATTGATGCTGGTATGGTGCATGGCCAGCACGTCCTTATTGGTTAGCAACGAGAGCGTAAACGCATCGGTGCTGGGTAGGTCGCCGCCAAACATGAGGGGAGAACGGAAGATGCTCCACAGGCTCATGAGCGTGTATTGCTCGTCGCGGGTAAAGCGGCTCATCCGGTCGTCGCCGCGCTCCGCCCGGATGCCGATGCGGCCCAGGGGTAGCATGTCGGCATCGGGGTAGGCGCCCGGCCGGATGTACGGTGCCCAGCGGTTGCACACGTCGAAATGCTCCTTGAGTTGCTCCCAACTGTCCCAGAAGTCTCCGACGGTACGCCACATATTGGCGTGCTCTTGCACGTGCTTGGCTTCCGTAATAGGAGTTTCGCCGGGCGAGGTGCTGAGCACAATTTTGCGGCCCGACAGGTCAATGGCGCGCCGGATCATTTCTACCTCCGGCTTGTGATAGGGCGAAGACAAGTCATCCACCTTCACAAAATCGACGCCCCAGCTGGCGTAGAGCTTGAACAGGGAGTTGTAGTACTCCTGAGCCCCGGGCCGCCCGGCTACCACCGTGTACATATCGTGGAGCCAGCTGGCCTGGCCTTCCTTGGAATAAATGTCGGCGGCCGTGGCCTTACTGCCGAGGATGGGCAGCTTGCGCTGCACGGCCACCACCGGCACGCCGCGCATGATGTGAATACCAAACTTCAGCCCTCTGGCGTGCATATAGTCGGCCAGAGGCTTAAACCTCTTGCCGCCGGCCGCCGAGGGAAACCGGTTCGGCGCGGGCACGAAGCGGCCGTACTGGTCGATGTTCCAGGCGGGGTTTTTCTCGTTGTAGCCGTGGGCCGTATCGTTGCCCACGTACCAGCGAATATCCACTACCACGTATTCCCAGCCGCTGCTTTTCAGGTAGCGAGCCATGTAGTCGGCGTTGGCTTTCACCTCCGCCTCCGTGACGGTCGGGCCGTAGCAGTCCCAACTGTTCCAGCCCATAGGTGGGGTAGGAGCCCACTGGTGGAAGTCGGGGGGGGCAGGGGATTTCTGGGCCGCGGCCGGACCCACGGTAGCGGTACTGCTCAGCAGCAGGGTGGCAGTCAGCCGGACATGGAGGGGAAAGGTCATTGCATTACGAGTTGGAAAGTGCCCCTGGGCTTGGCCCCTGATAAAAGGTGAAGCGGCAGCTGCTAGGGTACTATAATTTTCTGCGAATACACCCCCTGGGCGCTGCTCACCTGCAGCAGATACCAGCCGGCTGGTACGTTGGCTTCCACAGGCAAGGCCGCTACGCCAGTGCTTGTGCGCCCGTACACCTGGCGGCCCTGCGCATCGGTCAGGGTTAGGCTAACGGGGCTGCCCGCCAGCTCCGGACCCAGGGCCACGATAAAGCGTCCGTGCGCCGTGGGGTTGGGGTACACGCTGAACTGGGTGGCCAGGGCGGGCTGCGCGGCCAACGGCCGGGCGCTGGTGGCCGGGGCCACCGCCCACTGCTGGCAGCTGTTGCCGAGGTAGTCGTAGAGGGCCAGCTGCACCCCGGCGGTGCTGGAGCAGGCCGGCACTTCCACCACGCGCCCCCCGTTCACCGACGACACAACGTAGGCGCCAGTGCTGGTGCGCTCAATTTTGAAGCGCTGGCCGGCAATGCCGCTGTACGGGTACAAGTTCAGCTTGGCCCCGTTCGCCGGGCTGTTGTTGACCACATCGGCGGCCAGCCCGGCCCCCACGGCCGACGTAATTTTGTACTCGCCGTTGCCGTCGGGCGTGAGGTTCCACTGCTGGCAGGTAAGGGCCGCGGGCGTGCCCTGCGCAATGGCCTGGCCCTGGGCCCCGGTGCAGCCCCAGGCATCCCAGCGCAAGCCGCTGTGCTGGTTGGTGAGGGTGTAGCGGCCCGCCGCCAGCCAGTCGCGGGTGATGAAGGGCCAGGCGGCGCCATCCCACCCCATATTGCCCACGCTCAGGCGGGCGCGGCCGTTCAGGTTGCTGTCGTAGTAGTGATGGGTGAGGTAGTTGGCCCCGTTTTCCTGAAACAGGCCCACGTGGCCGGGCCCCACGTAGTTGCCCTTGGTAGCGAGAAGGGTGGTGCCGCCGTTCCTGTTCAGGTCCACGCCGTTTTTATCGAGGTAGGGCCCGGTAATGCTGGTGGCGCGACCCACCTGAATATAATAGGTACTGCTGGCGCCGTTGCAGCAGGCGCCTTTGTTGAGAAAGAGGTAGTAGTAGCTGCCGTTGCGCACAATGTAGGGCGCCTCGCTGCCGCTGGTGTTGCGCGTCACGCCATCGGCGGCCACGTTGCCGGCCAGCCAGGTAAAGCTCGTGCCGGAGCGCTTGCCGGTGGTGCCATCCAGCTTAATCAGGCCGATGCCCTTGAAAAACGAGCCAAAGCTCATCCAGAGGCCACCGCTGGCATCAGTAACGATGGCGGGGTCAATGGCATTGAAAGCGCTGCTGCTGTTGCTGGAAATTACTTCACCCTGGTCTACCCACTGGTAGTTGGGGTTAGCCGGGTCCAGGGTGACGTTGGTGGCCAGGCCAATGGCCGAGGTGTTGGAGCCGAAGGCATTGGTGAGCGAGTAGTAGAGGTAGTACTTGCCGTTGCGGTAAATGCACTCCGGGGCCCAGTAGTCGCCGGCAAAGCTGGGAGCTTTGGCGGCAATCCAGGCCGGACGGAAGCCGTTGAATACCGTTTTGGGCCCCGACTCCCACTTCACCAGGTCGTAGGAGTACATGGCATAAATATCCTTGCCCGTGGTGAACACCCAGTACTTATTTCCATCCTTGATAATGCTGGAAGGGTCGTGGCAGTTGTCGTTGCCCTGCAGGGCCGCGGCACGAAAGCTAAGCCCAGCAGTAAAACTCAGTAGGAGGGCCAGCAGGCGCAGCGGCCGCCCCAGGCGGCTTGGCGCTACCCGAGCCGGTGGGCCCTCCTGGTGCAGTGCAGAAGTAAACGTGTTCATGGTGGTGGGATTTGGGTTGGAAAAGCACGGGACAGGGCAACAGGAAGCACAACGGGGGCGCGAATTGTATTCACGCCCCCGTTGTGGTAGTAGCAGTAAGTAGCGGAGTTTCCCGCGTAGGATGGAAGTAGAGCACCTAAGGCCCGGAAGCGGACCGGTCGCCTTCTATGCTGCCTGGCCTACCAGAATTTCACGTAGAGCGCCGTAATCATGAGCAGCGTCACGACAATCAGCGACAGAGTCTGCGGACTCACGCGGAACATGCGCGAATCCACGGGAATGGCGCGGGGGTTCACCACCGGTCCGGCCAAGCTCATGGCTACCATCAGCACGAACGTAAAGGCAAACGAGAGGCCCATGCAGATCAGGAAGGGAATCTCGTAGCCGCCTTTGCCATTGGGGAAGGCGCTGTAGAACCAGGTTTCGGGGCCGAAGATGGCAGTTGCGTAGTTGTTGAAGAACACCGACAAAATAAAGCCCGACAGGATGCCGGCAATGGCGGCCTGCGCCGTGGTGCGTTTCCAGAACAACCCCAGAATGAACACGGCCACAATGCCGGGCGAGATAAAGCCCGTATACTTCTGAATGTACGTGAAGCCGCCTTCGCCACCAATCCCCAGCAAGTCTTTCCACGTCAGGGCAATAGCCAGTACCATAGCCGCCAGCACCGTCAGTCGGCCAATCCACACCAGCTGCTTTTCATCCGACTCCGGCTTGAGGTAGCGCTTGTAGATGTCGAGGGTGAAGATGGTGGAAATAGAATTGGCTTTACCGGCCAGCGAGGCCACAATGGCCGCCGTGAGGGCCGCCAAGGACAGGCCTTTCAGCCCATTGGGTAGGAAGGTAAGAATAGCGGAGTAGGCGTTGTCGGCGTTGAAAGAGCCCGTGGATGCCATTTCGGCCTGCAGGCTACCGTTCTTGTGCAGCACGTAGGCGGCAATGCCGGGCAGCATCACAATCACCGGCATCAGGAGCTTGAGCATACCCGCGAACAGGATGCCGGTGCGGGCCGTGTGCAGATCGGCCCCGAGGGCGCGCTGCGTAATGTACTGGTTGCAGCCCCAGTAGTTGAGGTTTACAATCCACTGGCCGGCAGCGTACATGGCCAGGCCCGGCACCATCAGGTACTTGTTGATTTCCACCTGCGGCGTGTTGGCCGTGGGCTTGTCGAACATCATGTGGAAGTGGTCACCGGCATCTTTCATCATCATGTTAAAGCCAGCCAGGGCATTGTGGCCCAGGCCAAACTTCTCGCTTACCAGCGTGAGAGCCAGGTACGTAGTGGCCAAACCGCCGATGATCAGTACCACTACCTGAATCACGTCGGTGTAGCCCACTACCTTCATGCCGCCCAGCGTAATTACCACGGCAAATACGGCCAGAGCCACCATAATCAGGTGGAAGCTTTCCCCGCCACCCACCAGGTTGCTGATAGCCAGCGCCCCCAGGTAGAGGATGGACGTCAGATTGACGAGCACATACAGGAACAGCCAGAAGATACTCATGATCAGGCTCAGGGCTGCGTTGTAGCGCTGCTCCAGAAACTGGGGCATGGTGTAGATCTTCTGCTTGAGGTAGATGGGCATGAAGAACACGGCTACGATGATGAGCACAATGGCCGCCACCCATTCGTAGGCCGCCACAGCCACGCCCACCTGAAAGCCGTTGCCCGACATGCCGATGAACTGCTCGGCCGAGATGTTGGAGGCAATCATGGAGGCCCCAATGGCCCACCACGTCAGGGAGCCTTCGGCCAGAAAGTAATCTTTGGTGTCCATCTGCGCCTTTTGCTTGCGCTTATAGACGTAGAAACCGTAGGCCGAAACGCCCACGATATACACGAGAAAAACCGCTAAGTCTAGCGTATTAAAAGCGTTTTGCATGCAGCTGGTGGGAAGCGAAAAAGTAAGTGTTGGGAATACGAAAGTGGGAAGTACTGACTTTAATTTGATAAAACCGCCATGCTGCCATGTGCAAAAAGCGCCCGGAAGCAGCGCAAATCAAATGGAGTGTACTGCTCCCTCGTTGCGGGGCCTGGCCGTTGCCCCGGGCTTGCCAGGTTTCTCTCCGTATTTGCCGAAGAAAGACCCCCGTGCCCGAGACAACGGCCGAACCGCTGAGCCGGAACTTGCTTTTTTCTAGCGCTGGCTGAAAGCCACGTCGTTGTAGCGCAGCTCATTTTTGAAGGTGCGCAGCTTCGTTTCCTCGTCGATGATGACGTACTCGATGCCGGCCATTTCGGCGAAATCTTCCAGATACTCAGCGGTTAGGTTCTGGCTGTAGCCGGTGTGGTGGGCGCCGCCAGCGTAAATCCAGGCGGCTGCCCCTACGCTTAGGCTAGGCTTCACTTGCCAGAGCACGCGGGCCACGGGCAGCTTGGGCAGGTCTTGCTCCGGGGCTACGGCTTCCACTTCGTTTACTACCAGGCGGAAGCGGTGGCCGAGGTCTACAATGGTAGCATTCAGGGCCGGGCCGGCGGGGCAGTTGAACACCAGACGGGCCGGATCAGCCTTGCCGCCAATGCCGAGCGGGTGTACTTCTACTTTGGGTTTGCCTTCAGCAATGGTGGGGCAGATTTCCAGCATGTGGGAGCCGAGCACCTGCTCGTTGCCGGGCTGGAAGTGGTAGGTATAGTCTTCCATAAAGGAGTTGCCGCCGGGCAGGCCGGCACCCATCACCTTCATGGCGCGCACCAGGGCCGAGGTTTTCCAGTCGCCCTCGCCGCCGAAGCCGTAGCCTTCGGCCATCAGGCGCTGGGTAGCAATGCCGGGCAGCTGGGCCATGCCGTGCAAGTCCTCGAAGGTATCGGTGAAGCCGATGGCCTTGGTGTCCTGCAGGAATTTGCGCATGCCTACTTCAATTTTGGCGGCCTCACGCAGGCTCTCCCGCTGCTCGCCACCTTCCTGTAAGGACGCACCCAGCTCATATTCCTGCTCGTAGGTTGCCAGCAGCTCGTTTACCTGCTCGTCGCTTACCTGGTTGATAACCGCTACCAGGTCGCCGATACCGTAGGTGTTCACCGAGTAACCAAACTTCAGCTCGGCTTCTACCTTATCGCCCTCGGTTACGGCCACGTAGCGCATGTTGTCGCCGAAGCGGATGATGCGGGCGCCCTGCCAGTCGGCCCAGGCCGAGGCGGCGCGGGCCCAGATGCTGAGGCGCTCGTGCACCTCGGCGCTCTGCCAGTGGCCCACTACCACCTTGCGCTTCAGCTTCAACCGGGCCCCAATGAAGCCAAACTCCCGGTCGCCGTGCGCCGATTGGTTGGTATTCATGAAGTCCATGTCAATATCGCCCCACGGAATGTCGCGGTTGAACTGGGTGTGCAGGTGGGCCAGGGGCTTCTGCAGAATCTTCAGGCCGTTGATCCACATTTTGGCCGGCGAGAAGGTGTGCATCCAGGCAATCAGGCCCACGCAGTTTTTGGTAGTATTAGCTTCCTGCACCAGCTGGTAAATCTCATCGGGGCCCGTCAGCACGGGCTTATACACGATTTTGATGGGTAGGGCGGTGCCAAGGGCTTCGGCAATCTGCTGGGAGTGCTGGGCTACCTGCTCCAGGGTTTCGGGGCCGTAGAGGTGCTGGCTGCCGGTGATAAACCAGGCTTCGTATTGCGAAATGTCAAGCATAGGAAAGAAGAGAGTAAACCGCAGGCGGGTCTAGTTAAGCAGTTGAATGAGGGTAGAGAGCTAGGCTCCCTTCTTCAGATGAGGAGGAAGCTGGTTGTTAGACTCTAGTTCTGCCCGTAGTAGGAATGCACGCCGTGCTTGCGCTCGTAGTGTTTTTTGATGAGGGAGTCTTTCAGGCGGGGCACGTCGGGGCGGAGGGTGCAGCTGAGGTAGGCCATGCGGGCTACTTCTTCCAGCACGGCACTGTGGTAGACGGCCTTTTCCACCGTTTTGCCCCAGGTGAAGGGCGCATGGTTGCTCAGGAGCACCATTTCCACTTCCTCGGGCGAGAGGCCGCGGCGCTGAAACTCGTTGATGATCTGCCAGCCGGTCTGGTGCTCGTAGTCGCCGGCAATCATGTCGTCGCTCATGGGCGGGGCGCAGGGAATGTCGGCGGTGAGGTGGTCGGCGTGGGTCGTGCCCAGAATTGGGATGTCGAGCTGGGCCTGGGCCCAGGCCGTGGCGTAGGTGGAGTGCGTGTGCACAATGCCCCCGATGTGCTCCCAGTGGCTGTAGAGCACCGCGTGCGTCTTGGTATCCGACGACGGGCGCTTCGTGCCTTCTACAATCTCATTGGCAAAGCTGACGATGACAATGTCTTCGGGCCGGAGGGTAGCGTAGGGCACGCCGCTGGGCTTGATGGCAAACACGCGGTTTTCGCGGTCTACCACGCTGGCATTGCCGAAGGTGAACAGCACCAGCCCCAGTTGGGGTAGCTGCATATTGGCCTCGTAGCAGGCCTGCTTTAACTCTTGATACTGGCTCATGCTTGGTCAACCAACTCAGTTTCGGCCACTTCGCCGGCCTGCAGCTGGGTAGCTTGTTCTACATACTGCCCGAAGGCCTGGTACTGCTCGTAGCGCCGCTGGTAATCGGCCACGCGGGCGGGGTTGGGCGTGTAGGTTTCAGCGAAACCATTGCCCATGGCTTTCTGGGCCGAAACCACATCGGGGTGGATGCCGGCGGCCACGGCCGCGTACATGGCCGAGCCCAGGGCCGGCGCCTGATCTGATTCGGCTACCTTGATGGGGCGGTTGAGCACGTCGGCCAGAGTCTGCATCATAAAGCCCGACTTCTTCGCTACCCCGCCCAGGCCAATCACCTGCTTAATCGGAATTCCTTCCTGCTCGAAGCGCTCCACGATTTGCTTGGAGCCGTAGCAGATGGACTCGACCAGGGCCCGGAAAATCTGGGGGGCTGAAGTGCCCATGGTCAGGTTCATGATGGCGCCTTTCAGGGCTTGGTTGGCGTCGGGCGTACGGCGGCCGTTCACCCAGTCGAGGGCCAATACCTGCGACTCGTCGGGGTTTACGGCGGCAGCAGCCTTGTTCAGCTCAGCCATCATCTTGTCGCTCAGCTCCTCGCGCAGGGCGGCTTGCTGGTCCGGGGTTAGGACGGAGGACTGGGGTAGGAGGGCGCGCAACGGCCACTCAATCACCTGGCGGAACCAGGCCAGCAGGTCGCCCACAGCCGATTGGCCGGCTTCCAGGCCCAGCATGCCCGGAATCACCGAGCCATCTACCTGCCCACAAATGCCGGGCACCAGCTTGTCGCCGACCTCGTCCATGGGCGCTACCACAATGTCGCAGGTAGAAGTGCCCATTACCTTCACCATCGAATAGGCCTCTATTTCACCCGCTACGGCGCCGGCGTGGGCGTCAAACGAACCTACCGCTACCACCGTGTTGGTGGTCAGACCCAGGCGCTGGGCCCACTCCTGAGAGAGGTGACCGGCTACTTCGTCGGCGGTGTAGGTTTCCTCGAACAGCCGCTCGCGCAGGCCACCCAGCTTGGGTTCGAGCAGAGTCAGGAAGTCTTCGGAGGGTAGGCCGCCCCAGCTTTCGTGCCACATGGCTTTGTGGCCAGCGGCGCAGCGGCTGCGCTTAAAGGTGTTCAGCTCGCCGCCGGTAAGCAGCAGGGTTAGCCAGTCGCAGTGCTCCATCCAGGAGTAGGCGGCTTTGGCTACGGCTTCGTCCTCGCGCACGACGTGGGCAATCTTGGCCCAGAACCACTCCGAGGAGTAGATGCCGCCCTCAAACTGGGTGTAGTCGGGGCCGCCCCAGGTGCGGGCTTTGTGGTTGATTTCGGCGGCTTCGGGCAGGGCCGTGTGGTCTTTCCAGAGCACGAACATGGCGTTCGGGTTGTCCTCGAAGCCGGGCTTGAGGGCCAGGGCTACCCCGTGCTCGTCCACCGGGCCCGGCGTGGAGCCGGTAGTGTCAATGGCCAAGCCCACGATTTGCGCGGCGGGTACGTGCTGAGCCACGCGTCGCACGGTAGCCTCCAGCCCCTCAATATGGTCGAGAGGGTGCTGGCGGAACTGGTTTTTAGTGGCGTTGCAGTAGCGCTGCTCTTTCCAGCGGGCGTAGGGGTGCACGGCCTGGGCTATTTCCTGGCCGGTATGGGCATTCACCAGCACGGCCCGCACCGAATCGGAGCCGTAGTCGATGCCAATAACGTAGGCTTCTGCCGGGGAAGGTGCTGAATGGGTGGTTTCCACAGGATAGTGAAGTTGAGTAGTTGTGAATTTGCGAGGGGTGAAAGGAGTAGGCCGGTGTTTATCTGCGCAAGCAGTGCCTTAACTCATCCTTTCACCCCTGCGCTTATTGGCGCACGCCAAACGTGTAGATAGTGGTGGATTGCAGCGTTTGGCCCGGCTTGAGAATGGTAGTCGGGAACTTGGGCTGGTTGGGCGAGTCGGGGAAGTGCTGGGTTTCCATGCAGAAGCCCGCGTGCTTGCCGTAGACAGTGCCGCCTTTGCCTTTCAGGGTACCATCGAGGAAGTTGCCGGTGTAGAATTGCAGGCCGGGCTCGGTGGTGCGCACTTCCATGGTGCGCCCCGTGGTAGGCTCATACACCGTAGCGGCGGTGTGCAGGCCGCTGGTCTGGTTCAGAATCCAGTTGTGGTCGTAGCCGCCGGGTACCTGTCCGATTCGTTCCCCAATGGAGTGAGGGGTAGTAAAGTCGAAGGGCGTGCCTTTCACGGGGCGCAACTCGCCCGTCGGGATAAGGCCGGCATCCACCACGTTGTAGCGGTCGGCGGCAATGGTTACCTCGTGGCCCAGAACGTCTTTGGTCTGGCCCAGGCCCAGGTTAAAATAAGCGTGGTTGGTGAGGTTGACGGGGGTAGCCTTGTCGGTCGTGGCTGAGTAATCAATCTTCAGCGCATTGTCGTTGGTAAGGGTGTACACCACCGTTACGTTGAGGTTGCCGGGGTAACCTTCCTCCCCGTCTTTGCTCAGGTAGGTGAGCGTCAGCGTCTGTCCCTCGGCCGAGGTGCCGGGCTGGGCCTGCCATAGCACCTTGTCGAAGCCTTGCTTGCCACCGTGCAGGGTGTTGGGGCCGTTGTTTTTCGCCAGCGTGTACTCCTTGCCATCGAGCGTAAACTTGCCTCCTTTGATGCGGTTGCCGTAACGCCCAATCAGGGCCCCAAAGTACGGGCCCGACTTCAGAAACTCGGGGCTCTGGTAGCCGCTCACCTGGTCGAAGCCCAGCACCACATCCCCCAGTTTGCCGGCTTTGTCGGGTACGAGCAGGCTGGTTATGGTGCCTCCGTAGTTAGTGATGCTCACCTTCAGGCCGTGGGTGTTGGTGAGGGTGTAAAGCTGTACCTCAGTACCATCCTGGGTTTTGCCGAAGGAGGCTGCGGTAGGCGCGGCTGTACTAGCCGCGGCGGTTTGGGTGGAGTCGGTCATGGTATGAGCGGAGCCGGAAGCTTGCTGCGTGGAAGGAGCCGTTTGGTTGCAGCCGGCCAGGGCCAGCAGACCAACTAACCCGGCTGCTTTCGTCGTCAGTAAGCCTGCGGAAGTAAATTTCATCATGGGGGAGAGCAAGGAGGGAGAGGAAAAGAAAGACAAGCCCCTAGTAATGGGCACTACAACTTACACAAGCCGGAGGACAGGGTGCTTAAACAATGGTTTGTGTGCCAGTATTGTAAACGCAAGCTGTTGCTGATCAGGAGGATAAAAAGTACTTTGGCTTGATCAGCGTGAGTGAGTGGTTGCTTGTGCAGCAGAATTGCTGTGTAAAGTAGGGAATCCGCTGGTTCTTACACAATCGTTTGTGTATATTTTATTTTGCCTACCCCCACGCCGAGACCAAAAGGCCGCTGACGTAGGGGTAGGCAACGTTTACTGAACCGATACCTTTTGTGTAAAGCTGCCGCTGGCGCGCTGCACCTGCACCACGTAGAGGCCGGGGCGCAGACCGGCACCCACGGCAAGTACTACTTCCTGGCGGGGGAAAGCGAGGCGCTGCACCAGCTGGCCACGCATATCGTACACTTCCACCAGCGTGGCCTCCGACACTGGCTGCTGGCCCAGATCAATAGTGAGCCCAGCGCGGGTAGCCGGCACCGGGTACACGCGTACGCCAGCCAGCTTCTGGCCCGCGCCAGCCGCCAGGGGAGTGCCTACTGGGGTGAGTGACCAGCGTTGGCACGCGCAGCCGTTGTAGTCCCACAAGCCCAGTTGCTGCCCTACTACCGTGGAAGCATTCGGCACTTCCACTACCCGGTTGCCATTCGCCGAGGCCAGCACCAGCGAGCCATCATTGGCCCGGTCGATGCGGAAGCGCTGGCAAGGTGCGCCGCTGTAGGCAAAGAGCTGCAGCTTGGCGCCGGCATCCGGGGAGCAGCCCGTCACATCGGCGGCCAGCCCACCCAGGGTGTTGGTAATCTTGTACTCCCCGTCGCCCAGGGCCGTAATGTCCCAGCGCTGGCAGTCCAGACCGGCCGGGGTGCCCTGCGCAATCATCTGCCCCGATACGCCAGTGCAGCCCCAGGCATCCCAAATCAGGTTGCTGTTCTGGTTCTTGATTTCGTAGCGACCCGTCGTTACCCAGTCGCGGGTCACACTGGGCCAGCCGGCGGCCGTCCAGGTGAGCTTGGCTAGCCCTAGCTTGGGGGTGCCGTTGTCGTCGCCATCGTAGTAATGGTGCGAGAAGTAGCTCACCCCGTTTTCCTCGAAAATGCCCGCGTGTCCTGGCCCGACGTAGCGGCCGGATACGTTCAGAATCAGGGTGCCGCCCCCACTGTTGAGGTCGTTGCCATCCTGGTCTAGGAAGGGCCCGGTAGGGGAGGTAGAGCGCCCGGCCAGAATGTGGTACGTGCTGTTAACGCCTTGGCAGCAGGCTCCTCGGTTAATAAAGAGGTAGTAGTAGCCGGCGTGTTTGGTTAAGTAGGCCGCCTCCACATTGCCATTGGCAACGGCGAATTGCTGGGTGGAAGTGCCGTTGAGTGGTTTGCCGCTAGTAGCATTAAGCTGCAGAATCCGAAGGCCACCAAAAAATGAACCGTAGCTAAACCACACCTCATTGTTGGAATCGCGGAAAACGGCGGGGTCGATGGCGTTGGCGCTGCTACCGGCGTTAGAGGAGACAACTTCGCCTTGGTCTTCCCACCGGTAATTGGGGCTGGTGGGGTCGAGGGTAACGTTGGTAGCCAAGCCAATTGCTGAGACCTTGGAGCCAAAGCTAGAACAGGAGTAGTAGAGGTAGTACTTGCCGTTCATGTAAATGCACTCAGGCGCCCAGAAGTTGCCCGTGAAGCCAGGAACTTTGGCGGCAATCCAGCTGGGAATGGCATTATTGGCAAATACTGGCCGTGGTCCGGGCGTCCAGTTCACCAGGTCCGTGGAGTACATGCTGTAGATGCCCTGGCCGGTGGCAAAAATCCAGTACCTGTTGCCCTCCTTCACAATGGTGGAGGGGTCATGGACGCCGGTAAGGCCCTGCAAGGCAAATGCGCGGGGAGCCGACAGGCTTATCAGAAAAAGCAGCGCCAGCAGGCGCAGCCGAGCAGCCAGCCGGCCGCTCCGCGGAAAGAAAGTAGTAGTGCTCATGGAAGTGGGAATTAAAAAGTGACTGCCCAGCTGGCCTTATTCCCCGCTAGGCTTGGCAAGAAGGGTAGTAATGGACACGGCTGCCCCGAAGTTGGGAGTACCATCGGCATTCCAGGTAAACTTCTGCATACGCGGATTGCGCTTCTCCACGCAGCCTTCGTTCGGGTTCGAGTTGGCGTGGTAGAGAAGCCAATCTTCCTGCCCGTCCTTCGATTTGAAGAAAGAGTTGTGGCCCGTGGCGTAAGCCCAGCTGGCGGGGTTCTGAACGAAAACCGGCGCGGCAGATTTGGTCCAGGACGCGGCCAGCATGGGGTCGGCGGTGGCGGAGGCCGTAAGCATTCCCAGGGCGTATTGATCGGTGCCGCAGAAGCTGGCCGAGTACACCAGGAAGGTTTTGTCGGCGTGCTTCAGGATTTCCGGTCCTTCATTAACCCCGAACCCATTGGCTTCCCAGGCATACTCGGGATGGGAAAGCTCCACCCGCGGGCCCACCAGGGTCCAGGGGTTGCTCATCTGGGAAATGTAGAGGCGCTGAACGGCGTCGGTGCCGTTGTGCCCCGACCAAATAAAGTAGCGCTTGCCATTCTGCTCCAGCACCGTACCATCAATGGCCCAGTGGTCTTCTGGCGAGCTGAACAGGCGGCCCTTGTCTACCCAGGTGCCGGTAGTGGGGTCGGCCGCGTCGTTTTCCAGCACCCAGGTGCGCTGCCGGCCCAGGTCGGTGCCAGCAGGGCCCGCCGAGTAGTAGATGTACCACTTGCCGTCCAGAAAGTATAGCTCCGGGGCCCAGAGGTTACCCGAGGCGTTGCCCGAGCCGGGCGGTGTCCAGACGACTTTGCTGGGAGCCGTGCGTAACTCCGACATCTTGGCCGTTTTCCAGATAGCCAGCCGGTTGTTCAGCGTGTGCATGTAGTAGTAAAACCCATCTTTCTGGTACACCCACGGATCGGGGCCCGAGGGCAGCAGCGGGTTCTGGAAGGTAGTGCTAGTAGCGGGCGGGGGCGTAACCGGCGGCACAAACGGGGCCGGCTTGGTTTTCTGACAGGCCGTAGCCGCCAGCGCCAGGCAGACGAGCGAACCGTATAGTTGCCGGGAGATGTAGCTCATGGGTAGGAAGCGCAACAGCGGAGAAGGTTAAACCGAACAGAAACGTAACAGCCGCTCCAGCAAGAGCCCGGAGCGGCTGTTTAGGGTATCCTACCCGGCTTAGTAGCCAGGGTTTTGCTTGATGCTGCGGTCAATGTCAATGTCGGTCTGCGGGATGGGCAGCAGCTTGGACTTGCCGAGCACGAAGTTGTTGAAGTCCACGTCGCGGGTTTTCAGCTCATCAATGCCGGCTTGGTTGTCGAGCAGACCGTAGCGGTTGATGTCATACCAGCGCATGCCCTCTCCGGAAAGCTCCGTTACCCGCTCGTGGCGGATTTGGGTGCGCATCTGGGCCTGGGAAAGCGAGGTAGCAATGGGCGTAACGCCCGCCCGGGTGCGGACCTGGTTTACGAGCGGAGCGGCAGCCGCGGGCTGGTTCAACTCGTTTAGGGCTTCCGCTTGCATTAGCAGCACGTCGGCGTAGCGGAGCAGGCGGATGTTGATGCCGGAGAAGAAGTTTTCTGTGGCCTTGGTCCGGTCGTTCTGGTACTTGCGCCAGAAGTAGCGCGAAGGGTTCAGGTTCAGACCGTTGGGACCGGTGCCGAAGGGGCGGCCGTACACGGTGGGCGTGCCCACCGCGCTGAACAGCGTGGCGTCGCGGCGCGGATCTACCCCGCCGGTGGCCGTCTTATCCGTGAATTCATTGAAAATCCAGGGCCGGGCTTCCACGTCGGTGTAGCCAATGCCGGGAGGCGCAAAGAACTGGGCCCGCTCGTTGCCCTCACCTGCCCCGGCAAAGTCCTGGCCGCCGGTGATAGAGGCATCCGAGAACTGGACTTCAAACAGCGACTCGCTGTTGTTCTCGTTGGCCATCGTGAAGTTGTCTACATAGTTGGGTACCAGTGAGTACTGCCCCGAGCTGATTACCTCCGCCAGCTGCGCCGAGGCCTCGGACCACTTGCGCTGCAGCAGGTACACGCGGCCCAGCAGGCCGGTGGCGGCGCCCCGCGTGGCGCGGCCCTTGTCGTTGGCGCCGTAGGTCAGGGGCAGGTCGGGCTTGGCAGCCAGCAGATCGGCAATTACCTGAGCCTGCACCGATTCTACCGTGCCCTGGGGTACCCGGGTGGTGGCATCGGCTACCACCAAGTTCAGGGGCACGTTGCCGAAGGTCATCGACATATCGAAGTAGCAGAGGGCGCGCACAAAGCGGGCTTCCGCAATCAGGCGCTTCTTCAGGGCCTCGTCCATCTGAATTTCCGGCACCCGCAGAATAATCTGGTTGCAGCGGAAAATGGTCCGGTAGAAGTCAATCCACATGAAGTACGAGTACTCGAAGGTGGTATTGGCCTGAATAAAGCGGGTGTACTGGGCCAGCTCCACGTAGGGGCTCTGGCTGAAGCCTTCGTCGGAGCGCGGCACGGTAGCAAAGTGCCACCGCTGGCTGTAGGTGCCAATGTATTGCAGGCCGGAGTACATGGCCGTTACCGAGCGCACGGCGTCGCTTTCGGTTTTCCAGAACTGCTCCGTGTTGGGCTCGTTCGGGTTTACTTTGTCCAGCAGGTCGTCTTTGCAGCCGCCCGTACCGAGCAGCAGCCCACCGGCCAGCAGTAGCGTGGAAAGTTTATTGATTTTCATAAGTGTAAAGCAAGGAAGTGGGGGTAGGGGGCAGGGGGTTAGAAGTTCACCTGCAGGCCGCCCGTGTACGAGCGGATGTTGGGGTAGCTGCCGTCGTCAACACCGCGGCCAAACACCCCGATGCCGGGCGTTTCCGGGTCGAAGCCGGTGTATTTGGTCACGGTAAACACGTTGCGGCCCGTCACGTAGAAGCGCACGCTGCCCAGGCCCGGCACGTAGTTGGTCACTGCTTTGGGTAGGGTGTAGCCAATCTGGATGTTGCGCAGGCGCAGGTAGCTGCCATCCTCCACCCAGCGGGTGGTCTGGCGCAGAGTGTTCATGCCGTTGCTACCCCCTTGCACCAGCCGGGGCGTGGTGGTAGAGCGGTTTTCTTCGGTCCAGGGCTCCACGTCGCGGCGGAAGTTGGTCTGGCCATCCAGCTGGTCGAGGGAGGCACGGGTGGAGTTGAACACGTCGTTGCCGGTAACGCCCTGGAAGAATAGGCTAACATCCACGCCCTTGTAGGCCGCGTTTAGGTTCAGACCAAACTGCAGCTTGGGGAAGGGGTTGCCTACAAAGCGGCGGTCCTTGTCGGTGTTAATGGTGCCGTCGCCGTCCACGTCTTCGTACTTCACGTCACCGGGCTTGGCCATGGGCTGAATCACCTTGCCCTCCGCATTCTTGTAGTTATCAATTTCCTCCTGGCTCTGGAAGATGCCCGCCATCGGAATCAGGAACAGCCGGCTGATAGGCTGGCCCACCGTGGTGCGGGTCAGGTTCAAAGCGCCCGGGATGTTGGGCTGCAGCTCCGAGAGGGCCAGTACCTTGTTCTTGATGGTGGTCAGGGACAAATCGGCGCCGTAGGTGAAGGCGCTGCGGTTTTCGTGGTAGCCCAAGGCCAGCTCGAAGCCCTTGTTCTCGATTTCGCCCAGGTTGGTGTAAGGTGCCGCGTTGTAGCTGCCCAGATAGGTAGGCAGGGGCGGGTTTACCAAGGCGTTCTTGGTGTTGGAAATGTAGTAGTCGGCGGCCAGCGTGATGCGGTCATCCAGCAGGCCCAGGTCAAAGCCTACGTCCTTGGTGTAGCGCTCTTCCCAGCGGATGTTCCGGCTTTCCAATCCAATCTGAATGGCGCCGTTGGTGATGACCTGGCCCGTGCCGAGCACGTAGTTCACGTTCTGGTTTACGGTGGCTTGGTAGAGGTAGGAGCCAGGCAGGTTGTCGTTGCCGTTTACGCCGTAGCTGGCCCGCAGCTTCAGGTTGCTTACCATCGGGAGGGCATCCTTGAAGAATTGCTCCTCGCTCAGGCGCCAGCCCACGGAAGCCGCCCCGAAGTTGCCGAACTGGCGGGTGCGGTCGAAGCGGGACGAGCCGTCGCGGCGGAAGCTGGCCGTGAGCAGGTAGCGGTTCTTGAAGTCGTAGGTAGCCTGCGTGAAGTAGGAGCGCTTGGCCCAGGCATCGAGGCCGCCGCCCACCGTGGCGCTGGAGGCCAGCGTACCGGCGTTGAGCACGAAGTAGTACTGGGGCACCGACTGGAAGCCCGTGGTGCGGCCCGACGTGTTGTCGAAATCGTACTTCTGCTCCGAGTACCCGACAATGGCGTTTACGCTGTGGTCGCCGAAGCGCTTATTGAAGTTCAGGGTGTTTTCCACCAGCAGCGTCCGCTGGGTGCCCCGGTTTTCAAACAGGTAGGTCTGGCCCTCGTCGGGGTCACCGAGGCGGATGCGGCCTTCCCGGCGGGCGTCCTTGTCAGCAAACAGGTGCATCTCCAGGCCCAGGTTCAGCCGGTAGGAGAGGAAGTCGAAAAACGAGAATTCGGCGTTGGCGCTGCCCTGCAGTCGGTCGTTGGTCTGGGTGTTATTGCGGATCAACTGGGCCCCCACGGGGTTCACGGAGTAGTTGAACAGGGCCGCGTTGCCGTAGCCGAAGCCGCTGGTGGTGGCGGGGTCGCGCACCGGAATGCCCGGCAGCATAGTCAGCACATCCACGAAGGCCACGTTGTTGAGCAGGGTGGTGTTGATGTGCGTCAGCAGGGCGCTCTGCCCCAACTTGAGCCGGCCCCGGGTCAGCCCCGAGTTCAGGCGCACACTGTAGCGCTCAAACTTCGGCCCTTTTACTACCCCCTCCTGGTTGAAGTACCCCCCGGAAATAAGGAAGTTGGTGGCGTTTTTATCCGACTGGCTACCCCCCGAAAACGTCAGGTTGTAGTCCTGAATCCGGCCAGTCTGGAAGAACTCCTTCTGCCAGTCCGTGTCAATGGCGTTGGTGAAGGTGCCACCGGCCTTATCAGCCCCGGGCAGGGGAGCTACGCCGGCGTTGCGGTAGGCCACCGCGCTACGGTCGGCCCACTCGCTGTGGTTGGTCAGGTCGTAGGTTTTGTAGATGCTCTCGGCGCCCATGTAGCCGTTGAAGCTCACCTTGGGCGCCCCGGAAGCGCCCCGCTTCGTGGTTACCACAATCACCCCGTTGGCCCCGCGGGAGCCGTACACGGCCGTCGAGGAAGCATCCTTGAGCACGGTCACCGACTCGATGTCGTTGGGGCTCACGTCGCGGATGTTGTCGGTCCAGAGGCCATCCACCACGTAGAGCGGGTTGCTACCATTGGAAAAGCTGCCGATGCCGCGGATGACGATGTTTGGTACGGCTCCGGGCGCGCCCGAGCCCTCTACCTGCACCCCCGGCGTGCGGCCCTGAATGGCCTGCGCCAGCGTAGGAACCGGAGTTTTAGCCGATTCCTTGACGTCGAGGCTGCTTACGGAGCTGGTGAGGTTCTGCCGGTCCTGGGCCAGGTAGCCTACCACTACCACTTCGGAAAGGGCGCGGCTATCGGGGGCCAGCGAGATGCTGATGTTGGTCTGCCCGTTCACGGGTACCTCCTGCGAGGTATAGCCGACAAAGGAAATCTGGAGGGTGCCGTTGTCAGGGGCCGTGAGGCTGAAGCGGCCATCGGCGTCAGTCTGGGTGCCGGTGGTGGTGCCTTTGACAATGACGTTTACGCCCGGCAGCCCGGCGCCTTTTTCATCAACAATCCGCCCGGTAACGGTAATGTCAGCCTGGACTGTCGTAACCGAGGGCATGGGAGAAGTAGCAGCGGTAGCCGTGGCAGCTAGCACAGGCTGCAGTGGGAGGCAGCAGAGCAGGGCTGGAACAGCAACCCGGCGCAGTTTGGGTACAGGCTTTTTCATGAACAAGGGGTGTGGGAATTAAGCAATGCTAACACAATCGTTTGTGTTATTCAGTCTTCACAATCGTTTGTGTATAGAGGTACAAAAAAAGGTTCGAGGAGAAATACGGACCTGGGGAAGGTCACCAGAGGCTAGGCACGAAAACGCTACTGGCCTGAACTGGTGAATTGAGTGAGTAAGATTAGCGAAATCGTAACAAATTACCAACAAATTATTACAGCTCTTTTTTTTAGAGTGACTACTTACTTAGTGGTAAGGGTGCCTCCCGGGCGGTGCATCTCTGTTTTCAGGCGCCGAAGTACAGGCTCTGTATCCTACCAGGGATACGGCCGCTAGCCTAGGTTTAGGTACCTGAAGTTGAATAGCAGAGGGGTATATACTTCACCGCTCACGCAAAATCGGAGTATGCTGAATATACCTACCAGATGTATAGGAGGGCCTCAGTGGGCTACCTTACCAAACACTGATCCATTGTGCTACCCCCTTGTGTGGGCGACGTATTCGGTGTTGGGGTAACAACTGAGGCTCCTTTTAACGTCTTACTAAGGAAAGCAGCCTCCTAACCGTACGGATGTTATAGAGAAGCCAGGGGCAAGATTACGCTACCTGTTTTGCTTGCCGGGCCGGCGCTGGTAACGCGGCAAGTATGCCGATAGCAGCCCCGAGCCCTGCCACTAGCGCAAACGACACCCGCAGGCTGGAAACTTCAGCCACTAACCCAATTAAAGGCGGCCCCAGCAGAAACCCCAGGTAGCCGATGGTGGAAACCATGGCCAGCGCTACCCCCGGCGACACCGTAGTAGCTTGGCCAGCCGCGCTGTAAGCCAGGGGCGTTACGGAAGCAATGCCAAAGCCCACTAGCAGGAAACCCAACACGGCGGGAATAAAAGCGGGCCACGCTACGGCCAGCAACAGCCCCGCCGTAATCAACAAGCTGCTGAGCTGGAGCATACGGTTGGTGCCGTACCGATGAGTAAAGAGGTCGGAGATAAAGCGGCCCAGAGCCATGGTGCTCATGCAGGCTACGTAGCCTGCCGTCACCAGAGTAGCATCGGGGCGCACCACCCGCTGGAAATACACCCCGCTCCAATCGAACATGCAGCCTTCGCAAAGCATACCGCAGAAGGCAATCAGGCCAATGCGGAGCAGGTAGGGCTCCGGGCGGCGCAGGCTGGGGCCGCCGGCCTCAGCGCCGGCATCCTGGGGCAGGGTGCGCCGATGGGCCAGCACCGTAAGCACCAGGCCTACCCCCAATACCAGCAGAAAGTGCCAAAGCGGCGTCTGGTGCCAGCGAATAAGGAGGGTGCCAAGGGCCCCGCCCAGAAAGCCCGCCAAGCTCCAAAGGCCGTGGAAGCTGGCCATGATGGGCTTGCCGTACGCTGCTTGCACCCCAATAGCCTGGGTGTTGACGGAGATGTTGAGCAGGTTACCGGCGAAGCCAAACAGCACCAAGCTCCCGGCCAGGCTCCAGAAGCCCGGCGCCCAGCCCAGCAACGGCAGAAACCCCGCGTACAGACAGGTAGCCACCAGCACTACCACCCGGCTACCGTAGGTGTGCACCAGCCACCCTGCCACTGGCAGCGCCAGCATGGAGCCCACCGGCAAGGCTAGCAGCAGCTTGCCCAATTCTCCTTCACTCAACCCCAGCTTCAACCCAATATCCGGAATCCGGGAGGCCCAGGAAGCAAAACACAGCCCCGCCACGAAAAACAACACGCTGACCGCTACGCGGCGCTGGGCCGGCCTGATTTCAGCCATAGAAAAAGTAGGTAAAAACAACGGGGAGCCACCTGAGTAGCTCCCCGTTGGTAAGTGTCATTCCAAGCAAAAGCGAGGAATCTGGGTTGGTAGCTCAGCATGGGACAGGAAGCAGAGCTTCCCCACCTGATCGTCGTGCTGAGCTTGTCGAAGCATCTCTACCGCTTTGTTGAATCGTTGCCAGGCCAGGTGATTAGCCAGAGGTAGAGATGCTTCGACAAGCTCAGTGTGACAATACTATTACACTAGTACAACGTCAGCACTCGGGATGCTTCAGCACCTCAACTCAATGGAGCGTCCCAATTCAGGCTACGCCGTAGCGCCGGCCAGAGCTTCCTGGCGCTTCTGCTCCAGCACGTTCATCAGCTTGCCGAAGGGCTCGGTAAACTTCTGGGCGCCTTCCTGCTCCAACTGGTTGGTTAGGGCTTCCAGGTCAAGGCCGAGTTCGGGCAGACGGTCCAGGACGGCTACTTCCTGCTTGTCGGCGAGGCGGTTGGCGGGCTTGCCTTTGGCACGATAGAAGTCGAGGGTTTCAACCGGAATGGTATTCACCGTGTTGGGGCCAATGAGGGCTTCCACGTACTTCAGGTCGTCGTACTTGGGGTTTTTGTTGCCGGTGCTGGCCCACAGCAGACGCTGGGGCTGGGCTCCCTGAGCCTTCAGGGCTTCCCAACGCGGACCGGCAAAGATTTCCTCAAACACCTCGTAGGCTCGTTTGGCGCTGGCAATGGCTACTTCGCCTACCAGGCTCTGGGCCAGCTGCCCTTTTTCGCCGCCCTCGGCCGCTAGTTTTTCCAGCTTGGGGTCAATCAGCACGTCGATGCGCGAGAGAAAGAAGCTGGCCACCGAATCCAGCCGCTTCACCGGCTGGCCGGCTTTCACCCGGTCTTCCAGGCCGGCGAGGTAGGCTTCCGCAACCAGGCGGTAGCGCTCCACACTGAAAATCAAAGTCACGTTCACGTTCACACCAGCCGCAATCAGCTGCCGGATGGCGGGTAGCCCTTCCAGCGTGGCGGGTACTTTAATCATCACGTTGGGCCGGTTTACTTCTTTCCAGAAGTGCAGGCCTTCGGCTACAGTACCCTCGGTGTCATTGATGAGGTTAGGCGATACTTCTAAGCTCACGTAGCCGTCGCCGCCGTTTTCGGGGTGGTCGTAGAGGGGGCGGAGCAGGTCGCAGGCGTGCTGCACATCGGCCACGGCCAGCTTGGCATAGATTTCATCGGCGGAAAGACCTTCTTGGGCAAAGCGGCGGATGTCATCGGCGTAGTCGTCGCTACCCGCAATAGCCTTCTCAAAGATGGCCGGGTTCGACGTCACTCCGCGCAGGCCATCTTCAGTAATGAGGCGCTGTAGCTCCCCGTTGTGCAGGATGTTGCGGCGGATATAGTCCAGCCAAATGCTCTGGCCGAAATCGTGAATAGCAACTAAAGGGTTCATATAATGCGGGTGTTTCAGAGTTGGAAGGAAAAGAAAGAAGTACCAAATGAGAAGGACCGCAATCCTCTCCATTTGTCTTTAGTACTACCCTGACCTGTTATCCGGAGCGCAGGGCCTCTATTGCTGACTACCTTATGAAAGTGCGCCTTCGACAGAGGTTCTTCGCTCCGGATAACAGGCGAGGAAAGCTGTTGGTAAACAGGGTAAAGCGAAAGAGAAACTACGATAGCACTTCCTTTTTCTCGATTTCAGAAGGCTGGCCTTGCAGCACTTGCTGGGCTTGCTTTACCACATTCTCCACCGAGAAGCCGAAGTATTCCATTACGGCCTCACCCGGGCCCGACTCGCCGAAGCGGTTCATGGCAATGACGGTGCCCTCGTCGGTGACGTACTTGTGCCAGCCCAGGGGCGAGCCGGCCTCAATGGCCACGCGCTTGCGCACCGAGGAGGGTAGCACTTGCTGCTGGTAGGCCTTGTCCTGCTTCTCAAACAACTCCCACGACGGCATGCTTACTACGCGCGTCGGCACACCTTGTTGCTGTAGCGTTTCCTGGGCTTGCAACGCCAACGACACTTCGGAGCCCGTGGCTAGCAGGAGCAATTGGGGCTGACCGCCTTCGGCTTCGCGCAGGACGTAGGCACCTTTCGCCACACCCTCCCGGGCCGAACCGAACTGGCCTTGGTCGAGCACTGGCAGCTTTTGGCGCGAAAGAATCAGTACCACCGGCGACTTGGGCGTAGTCATGGCTACGCGCCAGGATTCCACGGTTTCATTGGCGTCGGCGGGGCGCAGCACTACAATATTCGGGATGGTGCGCAGGGCGGCTACCTGCTCCACGGGCTGGTGAGTGGGGCCATCTTCGCCCAGGCCAATGCTGTCGTGGGTGAAGACGAAGGTAGCAGCCGACTCGGCCAGGGCCGTGAGGCGAATGGCCCCGCGCATATAATCAGAGAAGGTAAGGAAGGTGCCGCCGTAGGTGCGCACGCCGCCGTGGTGGGCCATGCCGTTCATGGCGCCGCCCATGGCGTGCTCGCGCACTCCAAACCAGATGTTGTTGTTCTCGTAGCTGCCGGGCTGGAAGCTGATAGCGCCGCTGGTGGGCATTTCGTTGGAGCTGGCCAGGTCGGCGGAGCCCCCGAACAGGAAGGGTACTGATTGCTTCAGTGCGTTCAGGGCTTTGCCCGAAGCCTGACGGGTAGCCAGGGCCCCATCGGCGGCGGTGAAAACGGGCAGCGAGGCGTCCCAGCCCGCGGGTAGTTCTCCCGCGAACGAAGCCCGGAACAGTTCCCACTCTGTTGGGTGCTCCTGCTGGTACGCCTCTGTTTGCTGCTGCCATTGGGCCTGAAGCTCGGCGCCGCGCTGGCCCGCTTCGGCCAGGTGGGCGCGCACTTCGTCGGGCACCACGAACGTAGCTTCGGGGTCGAAGCCGAAAAATTCCTTGGCCTTTTTCAGGTTCTCGGCGCCTAGGGGCGAGCCGTGCACTTTGCTGGTGCCTTCCTGCGGGCTGCCATACCCGATAATGGTCTTGACGGAAATAATGGAGGGTCGCTCGGTTTCCTGCTGGGCCGCCTTGATGGCCGCCTCAATGGCGTCCAGGTCGTTGCCATCGGTTACGCGCTGGGTGTGCCAGCCGTAGGCCTCAAAGCGTGCCAGCGCATCCTCGGTGTAGGAGAGGTTGGTAGGGCCATCTAGGCAAATATCGTTGTCGTCGTAGAGGTAGATAAGCTTGCCCAGCTTGAGGTGGCCGGCCAGCGAAGCGGCCTCCGCCGCAATACCTTCCATCAGGTCCCCGTCGCTGACAATAGCGTAGGTGTAGTGATCCTGAAGGGTGTGGCCGGGCTTGTTGTACACGGCGGCCAGGTGCGCTTCGGCCATGGCCATGCCTACCCCGTTGGCGAAGCCCTGCCCCAGCGGCCCCGTGGTTACTTCCACGCCCGGCGTCAGGTTCGACTCGGGGTGGCCCGGGGTTTTGGAGTGCATTTGCCGGAAGGCTTTCAGGTCGTCCAGCGTCAAATCGTAGCCGTACAGGTGCAGCAGGCTATAGAGCAGCGCCGAGCCGTGGCCCGCCGACAGCACAAACCGGTCGCGGTTAGGCCATTTGGGGTCCTGCGGATTGAAGCGAAGGAAACGCGAGAACAGCACGTAGGCCATGGGTGCCGCACCCAGCGGCAGGCCCGGGTGGCCCGAGTTGGCGGCCTGCACCATATCCACCGACAGCAGGCGGATAGTATTGACACTTAGTTCGGCGGGAGAGGTAGTCGGCTTAGTCACGGAACGACAAAAAATGGTGGGAAATAACGCTAAGTACGGCCGGGAGCAGAAGCCGGAGAAGTCTGGGCAGCGGCAGCGCGCAAGAAAAAGGACCGGTATCGATACCGAAACCGGTGCCGGTAGCTAGCACCTGCGTTTACGGTGGGGAAATACGGAAGATTTATTCTTTTACACAAACGATTGTGTGAAAATCAACCGGGGAAAGCAACTAAGGCTGCACTACCGGCCAGCCAGTCGGGTCCCAGGCCAGCTTCTCAATTCGCAGCTTGGGGTGGCCTTTGTCGGTAGCGTCGTACCCGTGAAACACGAGGTAATCGGCGTTATCAAATGTATAGACTGAGTTGTGCCCCAAGCCAAACCAGTTTTTGTCGCCAGCCAGTACCTGCGTACCCCCGCCCTGATCCAGTGCTACCCCGGCCTTGTCCAGGTAGGGGCCCGTAACGGTTTTCGAGCGGCCTACCATAATTTTATAGGTACTCTGGGGGCCGCGGCAGCAGTAGTCGAAGGACGTGAAGAGGTAGTAATAACCGTTTTTGCGGAAAATGAAAGGCGCTTCGATGGCACCGTCGCCCGGCAAGGAGTCGTTGAGCTGAGGGCTGCGCGGGCGCTTGGCAATGGTGCGCCACTGCTCGGGCTGGGCAGCAGCCGTGAGGTCGGGCCGCAGCTTCACCAGCTTAATTCCCTCCCAGAACGAGCCGAACGTCAGCCAGGGCGCACCCGCTTCATCCCGAATTAGGTTGGGGTCGATGGCGTTCCACATGTCGCGCCCCGGCACCGACTGAATCACCCGGCCGTGGTCGGTCCACTTGAAGTCCTTCGAGCCTGGATCCAGGGTCTTATTCGTAGCTAAGCCAATGCAGGACGTGTTTTTCCCGAAGGCCGAAACCGAGTAGAAGAGGTAGTATGTGCCGTTGTGAAAAGAAATATCCGGCGCCCAAATGTGGTTTTTAAAGCCGGGTACGGCCTGCACTGCCCACGTCGGCGCTGCCGGAAAAATGGGCTTTTCCGGCTTCCAGTTCTTCCGGTCCTTCGACGACCACACCGCAATGCCTGGCCCGGTGCAAAACATATAATAGGTACCGTTCTGCTGGGCCATCACGGGGTCGTGAGCCGGAATGAGCGGAGGGGTGGTCTGGGCCGGAGCATCCCAGTGGCTTAGCAGGAAAGCCAGGGGTAGGAGGCGCTTAAGCAAGGCAGAATACATAAACGATTGTGTGAACAAAAGTGAAAAACGTTGTAACTCGGGCCGCCTTGCAAAAACGGAATGGCCAGGCGGGCCGAGCTGCTATTTACTCCGCCGTCAGCTCCAACACGTGGCTGGTGAGGGCGGGGGCATTAAGTGGAGATACGGTTATGCCAACTTGCATAAGGTAGTCGCCGGAGTAGGTTTGGGTGTGAGCGGGCAGCTCAGACTTGGTCCCCGGCATCAGGTTAATTTCCGCGACGCGGTAGCGGCGGGCCGGGTCGAGGCCCTGGAGGCGCACGGGCAGCACCGTTTCGTTGGTGCGGGTGTGCAGGTTGTAGCCGAAGAGCACGGCTTTGGTCTGGCGTTCTTCCACGTACAGCACGGCGGCCTGGTTACCCTCGTAGGGAGAGCGAAGACGGTACTGGTCGCCCTGCCAGATAACGGGGCTCAGGCGCTTGTAGTCCTTCACGGCCTGCTGACTGAACTGCAGCTCCGCGGGCGTCATCTTCTCTACCTCAATATCATAGCCCAACTTGCCCATCATGGCTACATCGGTGCGGAATTTGAGGGTGTGCTGACGGTTCCAGTTCGTTACGTGGCTGCAGAGCGTGTTGGAAGGGAAGAAATTCGAGAAGCCCCACTGAATAAACACGCGCTCCACGGCATCGGTATTATCGGAGGGCCAGAACTCGGTGAAGTACTTCAGGCCACCGTAGTCGGAGCGGGCGCCGCCACCGGAGCACAGCATCATGGGCACGTGCGGGTACTTCTGGCGCACCCGGTCCAGCACTTTGTACAGGCCGCGCACGTAGTCGATGTAGAGGTGGGACTGGTTTTGCTTCAGGTATTGAGAGTAGCCGTTGGTAATCATGCGGTTGCAGTCCCACTTGACGTACGCCACATTCTGCCGCAACTGCTCATCTACCACGTTAAACACGAAGTCCTGCACCTTGGGGTTCGTCAGGTCCAGCACCAGCTGGTTGCGGTAGTAGTGCTCGGGGCGGTTTGGCAGTTTTAATACCCACTCGGGATGCTGGCGGTACAGGTCGCTCTGGGGGTTCACCATTTCGGGCTCAATCCAGATGCCGAACTTCACGCCGTTCTTGTCAGCAGTCTGCACCAGGTGGCCTACGCCGTGGGGCAGCTTGGTTTTAGCCGGCTGCCAGTCGCCGAGGCTGGTGCGGTCGTCGTTGCGGGGCGGGTTGTTGCCAAACCAGCCGTCATCCAGCAGAAACAAATCTACGCCGAGCTTGCCGGCGTCGGCAATCAAGCCGTCGAGCTTGGGCTCGTTGAAATCGAAGAAGGTTGCCTCCCAGTTGTTGAGTAGGGTCAGGCGGGGCTCGGTGCCATCGAGCACGCCGAAGCGGCGGGCCCAGCGGTGCAGGTTGCGCGAGGCCTGGCCCTTGCCTTGCGTGCTATACGTGAAGATAAACTCGGGAGTAGTAAACGTCTGGTTGGCGGGCAGGGTGTACTCGGAGGCGTAGGGGTTGATGCCCGCCGATACGCGCAACGCATTCAGGTTATCTACCTCGAACGCCAAGCGAAAATTGCCCGTCCAGGCCAGGGTGCCCGCCAGTACTTGCCCCGTAGTTTCGGTTGCGGCCTGATCAAGGCCCAGGAAAAAGGCGGGTGTCTGGTACCAGTGGGGTCGGGTACCAAGCTTAGTATCAATGACTTTAACGCCGCTGGTGAGCTGGCTTTCCTGCTGGCCAGCTTCCTTGGCCCAGTCGCCATGAAACTGGGTGAGCCAGTACTGATGGGCATTGAAGTGGAGCATAGCCGAGGCGTAGTTGGTCAGCACCACCGGCTTCCGCTCCCGGTGCCGGATTTCGGTCCAGGTCTTGATGACATCCTCTTGGTAGTAGGCCGCGAAGTGCAGCACCACGTCCACCGGATACTGCGGGTCGCGCAGCCGGATAACAGTTTCCTTATTATCATTAGCTGGTGAATCTACGTTGCCCTTAACCTGAATAGTCTCCACCGAAGCGAAAGCCAGGCTCAGCGAGGGGTTCCCGTCGGTATGCGTCAGACGGATGGCGGGCTCGAAGAGGTTGTCGGTGCCGGCGGGTACGTAGGCTTCGTGTTGGTGGGGTAGGGCGGCGTAGTCGGCCGCATTCGTGAGCCTGGCACCAAGGTAGGTGTGGTACAGCTTCTGGTCAGGGCCCACCGCCAGCACCAGACTCGTATGCTGGGTTTCAACGACAATGGGAGGGGTAGGCTGAGCCATAACAGAGGCCACGCCGCCAAGGAGCAGCAGGCAACAGCTAAGTACGGATTTCAGCATGGGCAGGGGGTAGGAAGTAGGAGGCGGGGCAAGGAACAAGGGCAAACCGACCGCAGCAAGTGATACCAAAAAGTAAACGTTCTGCGGCGCTTGTCGAAGCGTTATCCTGAAAGCTGGAGCACCATTAAAAAAGTCAAGCTGAGCGGAGCCGAAGCAGCTCGCGGGCTGATGTCAGAGGCGCTACCCCAACCATCCGCGCAAGCTGCTCCGGCTCCACTCAGCATGACGGTTCTGAGGAAACCAGGGGGTAGGCGCTACTTGGCCGCTTTCACGCCTTCCGTGGTCATCACTACCCGCTTCAGGGTGCCATCCTTGTTGTAGTACAGCTGATCAATGCAGACTGAGCGGCGGAAGGAGCCGCCGGCGGTAGGAATGCTGCCGTTGTGGTAAATGAAGTACGACTGCCCCTTGAAGTCGATGATGGACTGATGGTTGGTGTTAGAATTGCCAGCCACTTCGTTGAGTATGCCCTTGAACTCCCAGGGGCCCTCAATGCTGCGGCTCATGGCGTAGGCAATCTTCTCGGGGAATTGGTAGGCGTAGCTGAGGTAGTACCAGCCGTTGTGCTCGTGTATCCAGGGTGCTTCCGTGAACTTGGGCAGGGTGGTCACCTTGTTGATGGGGCCGTCGAGCTCCGTCATGTTGGGCTTGAGTTTCGCCCAGTAGCAGTTCGTATTGCCCCAGTAGAGGTAGGCCTGGCCCTTTTTATCCACGAACACGGTGGGGTCGATGTCGTCCCAGCTGATGGGGCTGTCGGTCATGTTGTTGGTAATCAGGGCCGAGCCGCGGGCATCCTTGAACGGGCCGGTGGGGCTGTCTGATACCGCCACGCCGATGCTTTTGCCCGGGATGGAACCGTGCTCCACGGCCGCGTACCAATAAAACTTGCCGTTGCGCTCAATCACCTGCGAGGCCCAGGCGTCGTCTTTGGCCCAGGCAAAGGCTTTCACGTTCAGGGGCGAAGGATGCTCCTTCCAGTTTACCATGTCCTGGGAGGAGTAGCACAGCCAGTCGTGCATCACGTAGCCCTCGCGCGGGGCGGGAGCCTCGTCGTGGCCGGTGTAAAGGTACACGGTGCCCTTGTAGACGAGGGCGGCGGGGTCGGCGGTGTACTTGTCTTTGATGATGGGGTTGCCGGCCACGGGCTCGGGCGCCGCCTGCCCCAGCGCCGCAGTGGGCGCCAGGGTAGGGGCTGCCGCCGCCAGCAGCAATCCGGTCAATAACGAGCGGGTAGCCGGCAACAGGGCGCGTTTCTGTGTCATGTCAGCCACTGCTTAGCGCTTGCCGGGAATGCGCAGCACCGTGAACGAGTTCGGGGCCAGCGTGTAGGTTACGTTCGAGGAAGAAACCTTGAACGGCTCATCCTTAGGTGCCACGTTCATGGGCTGGTCCAGGGTGTTCACGGCGTTCAGGTCCGAGCTGGCCAGTACGGTAGCACGGCCGGCTTTACCCAGCTTTTTCACGCCCTGCAGATTGATGGTAACCGGACGTGCCTCGGGCGAGTAGTTCACCAGCTTCACAATGATTTCGCCGGTTTTGTCGTCGGCTACAGCGCTGCTAAACAGGTTGTCCTGGCCGTTTTTGGCGTTACCGGCCCGTTGCACGGGTAGCATGGTAGTGCCCTTATTCACGGCGTACAGCTTCTGCACGTAGTAGTTGGGTGTGCCGTACGACTTCAGGTTGTCGAACCAGATCATGTCGGGCGTCCACTGCCAGGCATCTACGTGGGCGAACAGGGGGGCGTAGGAAGCCATCACCACCTTGTCGGCGTTGCGCTCCAGGCCGGTCATGAAGGCCGCCTCGGAAATGGCCGCGTCCCAGCTGTTCTTGTTGTCGGGGCTGCCGATGGCTACGGTTTGGGCAGCGTACTCGCCAGCGAAGATCTTGGTGCCCGTGGTGGGGTAGTTGTCATAGCGGCCCACATTCTCGCGGAACCACTCGGGCTTGGCATAGTAGTGTTCGTCAATCACCTCTGCCTTCAACTCGCGTAGGCGCTTGCTGGCTTTATCGAACAGCTCTCCGTCGGGGCTCGGGCCGGCACTTGACACGATGTTCATCTTCGGGTATTTGGCCTTTACCGCCTTCATGAAAGGCTCGTAGCGCTCCAGGTATTGCGGGCCCCACTGCTCGTTGCCGATGCCAATGTACTTCAGGTTGAACGGAGCCGGGTGGCCCATGGCTACGCGCTTGGCACCCCAGGGGGAGCTGGCGGGGCCGTTGGCAAACTCAATCAGGTCGAGAGCGTCCTGAATGAACGTGTCCAGCGTCGGGTCGTCGGCGTGGTTGTGCTGCTCGTTAGCACTGGGGCCACCGGTAGCGGTGCTGCTGGTAACCGGGGCCAGTTCGGAGGAGTTGAACTGGCAGGCCATGCCCACGTTCAGAATCGGAACGGGTTCGGCGCCAATGTCCTCGGAAAGCTGGAAGTACTCGTAGAAGCCCAGGCCGAAGGACTGGTAGTAGTCGGGAGTAGAGCGGTGCTTGAACTCCATGTTCCAGCGGTTTACCAGGGGCACGCGGGCGGCTACGTCGCCAATGGTTTCCTTCCACTGGTAGCGCTCCGATAAAGTGCGGCCTTCCACAATGCAACCACCAGGGAAACGCAGGAAGCCGGGCTGCATGTCTTTGAGCAGCTGCACCAGGTCGGTGCGCAGGCCGTTTTCGCGGTTCTTGTACGTGTCCTTCGGGAACAATGACACCACGTCGATATCCAGCGTACCGGCCCCGTCCAGGGTCAGCTTCAGGCGGGCGTGGCTGGCCGTACCCGCTGATTTGAGCACCGCCGTATACTTTTTCCACTCGCCGGTCAGGCCCGTAATCTTGGTTTGCGCCAGTACCCGCCCGGAAGCGGCGGCCTCGGGACCCGCGCCCCGGCGTCCTTCTTCTTCCAGCGTTACGTTCAGGCCGCCCACGCTACCCGGGCCGCGCCGCAGGTACACGGAGAAGGTGTATTCGCCCCCTTCTTTCACGCCCATGCCCCGGAAGCCTTCGTTAATGAAGCCGGCATCGGGGCTGGCCTGAGCCGCGGTCAGGCGGGCGAAGTGGTTGTTGGTAGCGCTGATGGGCTTGTCAGAGACTACCGTGTAGGTTTGCAGGCCGGCGCCCCCACGAATGGCGTTCCAGCCAATAAAGTGCTGGCCCTGAATTTCAAACGACTTGTTCTTGACCAGCTCGGGGTACAAGCCGCCGTCGGCCGCAAAGTTGATGTCTTCGAAGAACAGGCCATACATAATCGGTGACACGGGGGCGCCGGGCTTGTTTACCTGCACCGTGAGGGTGTTGGCTGCCGTAGGTTTCGTTTGGGCCAGGCCAGGAGTGAGGCCGAGGGTACACAACGCCAGGCCAGTGGCTGCGTGCGCAAATCGGGTGGGAAAAGAAGTGGGCATAGAAAGAGGTGAAATGAGCAAGATGCGAGCAGGCTATTGACCAACCAGGGGCATCGGCAGAGCGGCCTTGGCGTAAAGAAGCCAGCTGCACCAATGGGAAGTAAGTGAGCAGTCAATCAACTGACACAATCGATTGTGTAAAGTAATAAGAAAAACTCAACACATGAGTAATTTATTTTGAAACTCGGCCTGCAACCGCATAAACTCCCCTTGGAGAGTTCTATTTACTTTCTCCGAAACTATTCATCTAGCTATGCTGCTACGCGGTTATTGCTGGCAGGCTACCCGGAAGAGTATAAATAGTTATATCTTTACACAAAGCATTGTGTAGTGCCTTTATAGTATGGCCCCTCGAAAAAAACAAGCCCCGGAGGTAAATAATACCAGCCCTGTTTCCATGGCCGACCTGGCCCGGGAGTTAGGCGTGTCCATGACCACGATTTCGCGGGCTCTGAGCGACCATCATAGCATTGGGCCGGCTATGAAGCAAAAGGTGCTTAAGCTGGCTAAGAAGTACAATTACCAGCCTAACCGCCTGGCCTCGGCCCTGCGCAAAGGCAAAAGTCAGCTGCTGGGTATTGTGGTGCCGTACATTGAAGGGCGCTTCTTTCCCTCGGTGGTCCACGGTATTGAAACGGCGGCCAGCAAGGCCGGCTACAATGTCATCATCTGCCAGTCGAACGAGGACGTGGCTCAGGAGCGGCGCAACCTTGACATCCTGCTCAGCGCCCAGGTAGCGGGTATTCTGGTTTCGTTGTCGCGGACTACGCATGATTTCCGCCACTTCGAGAAGGTGCGCAGCCGCGGCTTGCCCCTAGTGTTTTTCGACCGGATTGTGGAGGGCGACAACGTGAATGCCGTGGTGCTCGACGACCAGGAGGGCGGCTACGTGTCTACCCGCCACTTGCTGCAGCAGGGCTGCCGCCGCATTGCGCACCTGGCCGGTCCTCAGCACCTGAATATCTACAAAAACCGCCGCCAGGGCTACCTCGATGCTCTGCGTGAAGCCGGCCTGCCCGCCGACGAAAGCCTTATTATCTACTCCGACATGGCCCAGGAGCAGGGCGCCGAAGGCATGCGCCAACTGCTAGCCACGGCTAACCCGCCCGACGGAGTATTTGCCGCCGGCGACTACTCGGCCCTGGGGGCCATGCAGGAGGCTGCCCGCCAGGGCTTGCGCGTACCCGAGGACGTGGCCATTTCCGGCTTCAGCAACGAGACCTTTACCGTCATCACCCAGCCTCCTATTACCACCATCGACCAGCGCTGCGAAGAAATGGGCCAGGCCGCCGTGCGTCTGCTGCTGGAGTTAATCGAAGCCGACGGCCGGCCCTTTGCGCCCCGGCAGGTAGCCCTCCGGCCCGAGCTGCTGGTGCGCAATTCCACAGCCCGCGCTGAAGAGGCTTCCGTCGGCGCTGTCCGGAACCCGGCCGCAAAGTATGTAGGAGTTGCCGCGCACTAGGTAGGGGCGTCTGAACCGGGAGCGGGACGTAACACAACGGCTGTTCTCTGGTTCTAGCTAGAGGTGCCCCACGCCGCAGCGGGCCACGGAGCACCTCTTCGTTGAATACGTACTAACGGTGCTTGTTCCGTCGCGGGTGCAACCGCCCCACGGGAGCAGCTTTTCTATGGCGGCTCTTGCTGAGAGTCGTAGTTTCTTTTCTTAGCTCGCCGCATGGTGCAGGAGTACTACCTTTTCGTGGATACGGAAACTACCGGCCTTCCCCGGCGGTGGGACCGGCCCTATGCCGAGGAAAAGGAATGGCCCTGCGTGGCTCAACTGGCCTGGGTGCTATACACGGCGGACGGCCAGCTTGTCAAAGCCGACCAGGACTACCTCCAGATTCCGGCCGGCCGCATGCCGGCCGCGGCCATAGCTATTCACGGCCTCACACCGGAGTTTCTGCGGGCGCAAGGGCGGGCGCCGGAGCCAGTGCTGCGCCGCCTGCTGCACGACCTGGAAACGTACCGGCCACAGGTTATCGGGCATTTTTTGCAGCTGGATTTTCACGTGCTTGGTGCCGCCTTCGGCCGGGCTGGCTTACCCAACCCGCTGCCCGCGCTACCCCAGTTCTGCACCATGACGGCCACCTATCCGCCTTTGCCGGGTGCTCCGCACGGCCGCCATCTGCGCCTGCACGAGTTGCACGAACTGCTGTTCCAGGAACCCATGCCACGTCTGCACGATGCTTATCTTGACGCCACGGCCACGGCGCGCTGTTTTTTTGAGCTGCGTCGCCGGGGCCTGCTTCCCGACGAGCTGCTCACCCGGCAAACACCCCTCGTTGAGCCGAGCGCCCGCACCCCTTCGGCGGTGCTGCGCTGGGTAGGGCTACTGGTGGCGGCGGTCGGTCTGCTGTTTCTTCTACTTTGGCTAGCCTATGGATAACCGCCTCGTTTTTCTCCGGACCGTTGCCCCGTTCAATCTCCTGCCCGACGACGTGCTGGAGGGTGTTGTAAGCCTGCTCCAGGAAGTGCATCACCCGCGCGAAACCCTGCTCTACCGGCAGGACACGTCCAAAGTGCGTAGCCTCGACATCATTGTGGAGGGCGAGTACGAAACGTTTTTCTACGACAGTGAGCAGCACAAGCGCCTGCCCGAGGTGTACGGACCCGGCACCTGCTACGGGGGGATGTCCATTCTGCTTAACAAGAAACGCTCCCTGCGCACCGTTGTGGTGCACAAGGGTACCCGGGTACTCCAGCTACCCCGCCGCGACTTCCGGGCTCTGTGCCAGGCCTACGAGCCGTTTTTTCACTACTTCACGGCCCGTTATGGGGAACGGATGCTCAACGAGGAATTTGCCCACTTTGTGAAGCCGGTAAACCCACCCGAGCAGAACTTCCTGGTGGCCGACCAGCTGTTTTCGCGCCGCATCAGCACCCTGGAAGTGCGCGAGCTGGTAACCTGCCCTGGTACGGAGCCCATCTTCGAGGCGGCCCGCCGCATGGCTGCCGCCAAAGTGAGCTGCTTATTCGTGACGGACGCGGCCACGGGCGCCATCCAGGGCTACTGCACCGACATTACCCTGCGCGACTCGGTTATTGCCCGCTGCCTCGATGCCCGCGGGCCAGTGGCAGCCGTAACGGCTACGCCACTGGTGTCTATCTCCAGTGAAGCCTTCGTGTACGAAGCCATTCTGCTCATGTTCCAGACCAAAACCCGCTACCTGCTGGTGGAGCGGGAAGGCCAGTACGTGGGCTTCCTGAGTCGCAACAAGCTGCTGAGTGATTTAGCGCAGTCGCCTTTCATGTTTATACAGGCCGTGAAGCTGGCCCAGGGGACGCCGGAGCTGAAGCGCCGCTGGGAAATGGTGCCCGACATCGTCAACCAACTGCTCAGCCGCGGGGTGAAGGCCGACATCGTCAACCAGGTAATCAGTACCGTGGCCGATACCATTGCCCTCAAGGTAATTGAAAACGTGCTGGCCGAGCACGGGCCCGCCCCGGCCAAGTTCGTGTTCATGGTGCTGGGTAGTGAAGGCCGCAAGGAGCAAACCCTGCTCACGGACCAGGATAATGCCATTATTTACGAAGACAAGGCCAACGAACAGCGTGAACTGGTGCGCGAGTACTTCCTGCGCTTTGCCACGGCCGTGTCGGACCAGCTCAACCATATTGGGCTGCACTTCTGCACGGGCGGCTTTATGGCCAAGAACTCGAAGTGGACCCACTCCCTCTCGCACTGGAAGCGCAACTACCACCAGTGGATGAGCGAGTCGAACGCCGAAACAGTCATGCAGTTCGCCACCTTTTTCGACTGCCGCTACCTCTACGGCGAAGTCAGCCTGATGCAGGACCTGCAGGCATTTCTGCACCAGGAGTTGTCGCAGCCCCTGGAACGGTTTCTGTTCTTTATGGCCAAAAATGCCTTGCAGTACGAGCCCCCACTCACCTTCTTCCGCAACATCCGCACCTTCGTGCAGGAGGGCCAGCAGGTGTTCGACTTGAAGCGGACCATGACGCCCATTGTGGACCTGGTGCGGGTGTACGCCCTCAAGAACCAGATTTTCCTGACCAATACCGGTGAGCGGCTGGCCCGGCTGCGCGAACAGGGCGTGTTCAAGGAAAAGGAGTACCAGGAGCTGCTGCAGGCGTACTACTACCTCATGGGCATGCGCCTGCAAAAGCAGGCCCGCCAGATCATCAACGACCGCACCACTCCCACCAATTACCTCGACCCTAGTACGCTAACCCAGGTAGAGCAGGTCACGCTCAAGGAAATATTCAAAGTCATCAGCGACTTCCAGGTTAAGATTAAGGTTGGCTTTACCAAGTCGCTGTAGCGGGCGCACAACTGCCGCTGCCGGCTACGAGCGGGTGTGCTACATGCGGGAACTAGGTAGCAACAGCAGTTGCGTAGAAATGTCCCATGTAGAGAAAGTACTATTATAAAGTTTATTTACGACTAAAAAAGGGTATTTTTGCAGAAAAGAATACAAGCTGGACAGTAACAGTCTGCTCGGCGGCTCCTTGCCCGGAATCCGATACGGGGGTGGGGCCGGTGTAGGCCGCTGTATTCCAGAAATGATACCTGAACTATGCCGGCAGTACTATTAGATTCGCCTTCGTTTACGCTTTACCACGACCAGGAGAATGAGTGGCTGCATCTGGAATGGCGTGGTCCTCACACGCAGCAGTCCGTAGAGCACTATTGTGGCGCGCTGCTGCAAGCCGTGCGCGACACCAAGTGTCGCAAGATTCTCGACGACGCCAGCGA
This sequence comes from Hymenobacter sp. HSC-4F20, assembly GCF_019599275.1. Taxonomy (GTDB): domain Bacteria; phylum Bacteroidota; class Bacteroidia; order Cytophagales; family Hymenobacteraceae; genus Hymenobacter. Next base: position 635,507 of record NZ_JAHZTD010000001.1, read on the forward strand.
GATTCTGGACGGGTGGGGTGAGCTGGCGCAGTGGCTGGGCCGGAGTTTCCTCCCCCTGCTGGCCCAGGAAGGAGTAACGCAACTAGCTATTCTCAATGCCATGGATTGGCCCGCCCGCCTCTGCCTGCAGGCGATGCTGTTGCACACCGAGCAGCCTAGCGTACGGCTTTTTGATTTTGACGAGATGCCCGCCGCCCAGGCGTGGCTTCGCGCGGGTTAAAAAACGGGCACTTGCCCATGGGCAAATAGCCTACCTCATTACTGCTCCGATAAGGCAGATTCAGGAATTCCCCGTAAAAATCCGGAGACTAAATCCGGGTTTTTACGGGGAATTGGCGTATTCTATACCTGTAGTTTTGCAGTATCATCTTTGAATAGTTTAATTAAAGATAGTGTACGTGCAGGTGCAGGACTTACGCATTTACGTCGGCGGCGGAGCCGCTAATCAGGGCATGAGCATTCGGGGGGTGTGCACTACCGTAGACGAAGCCCGCTGCTTGCGCGGAATATTTGAGGAAGCCATTACAAGAGGAAGCGATACGCTCTGGGTGGACTGCCAGCAGTTGCGGGACGTCTCGTATGTGGGGCAGCAGGCCATATTTCAGGTGGAGCAGCTGGCCCGCGCCGCCCAGCTCATTATCTACTGGTGCGGCTTATCGGTGCACCTGGTCCAGGAGCTTTCGGCCACGGGCCTGTATCTGCTGTTGCGCTGCCTGCCGGCCACTAGCTACCAGGGGCCGGAAAGCGTCCGCCAAGGAGCCACGCCACTTGTGCAATGCTAACCACCCGGAGGGCCTTGTTCCAGCGGGTGTCTGCTGCCCTTTTCGGGGGTAACACAGTGGAAATTTGCTTGTAGAACACCGGCTGGCAAATCTGGTTGCCTACTTGCTGCCGTAGGTAGCTGAGGACCATCCCAGTTTGCGTATGCATTTCAAGGCCCCGCCTTTCTCAATGCCACTGCCGGACCAGCACGCCTGGGCCAAGCGCCTGCTCCAGGCCGAGTACATTTCTGGTATTAGTCAGGAAGGAACCCCCTTGGTTACCAGTGCTACTATGCAGCTGCTGCAGCGCTACGTGATGGGGGAGTTTACCCTACCCGAGTTTCTGGTGTTGCAGAATCAGCGGCTGCGGGGCTGGTAAACAGCCAGAACATTCTCGGGAAAGGGGTGCTCCCCAGGCGGACGCGGAAGCCGGGAGGCTCCAGCCTCCGCCTGAGGAGCGGATTCCTTACTTCGCCTTGCGGATGTAAATGTTGCCGTTGAGCGTTTTCATCATGAACTCGGGGCCGCCGCCGTTGATTTTACCGCTGGTAAAGCTGTCCTGGCTGACGCGGTAAGTGCCGTCCTTAGCCGTGCGCATAACCTTAGGCGTGCTGTTGTCCAGGCTCAGGTCGAAGTCGCTGTAAATCTCGCCCCGGTCCGATTTCAGCTTCAGGTAGGCCTTGGCTTTGGCCGGCAGGCTCACGTCAATCTTGCCGTTAACGCTGGAAAAGGCCATGGGCACCCCGCTGGTGATGTCGCGGAAGGTGGTTACAATGTCGCCGTTTACGGTGGTGAGCACTGCCGAGCCGGCTACGTCCTCGAGGCGGATGGAGCCATTGACATTGGAAATCTCCAGCTCGCCCGCTACGTTCTGCACCGCAATGTTACCGTCGTTGACGGTGGCCAGCTGCAGTGAGAACTGCCGCGGCACCCGAATCACAAAGTCGACGGGGTTCTGCCAGGACTGCGTTTTCAGGTACACGTGGTTGTCTTTTTCCTGAGCCGTCACGTCCAGGCCCTGCACTCTGGAGAGGCGCCGCATCCCGCTGGGAGCCGGCTCGTCGGGGCTGGTTTCGCGGCGACCGGCGCGGTTGGCTACGTCAACTACCACATCTTTGCCGCTGGTACCTTCCACCCGAATGGAGCCGCCCACCAGTTTGAGGTGCAGCACCCCGGGCTTGCCGGGCGCACTGAGCGCCACGGTGAGTTGTTCTTTGCTGGCTTGCTGGGCCGCCAGGGGCCGGGCCCCGGCCAGGACGACCAAGAGGGTCAGGAGAGTGCGAAAAAGGAGCTGGTTCATCGAGGCTGTTGTTTGATGGTGACGTTGCCGTTGAGGGTTTCAAAGCGGAAATCGGTGCCGCCCTTGCCTAGCCGCACGGCCGTCTCTTTGCTGAGTTTATACTTGGTACTCTGGCCATCGCGCTGCTGGTTCTGCGTCACGCGCGCCGGCAGCACCTCGGCCTGGGGAAAATCGGTGTATATCTCCCCCTGCATGCGTTTGAAGTAGAGGTCAGCCGACACGGTGGCTGGGTAGCTGACTACAATGTTGCCGTTGATGGTATGGTAGGATGAGGCCAGGGTAGGGGCAGCGGCGTAGCTCACAGTTACGTCGCCGTTCACGGTGTGCGCCAGCGTTGCCTGGTGGGCGTTGAGGATGGTAACCGGCCCGTTCACGTTGCGCGCCTGCAGGGGCCCCGTCACGTCCTCTACCAGCACCTTACCCCCGTTTACCGTCGAGACGCGCACCCCCATGCCGGCCGGTACCTTCACCGTGTAGTCAAACTGATAGGAGTAGCGCCGCCGCTCCTGGCTGTGCCAGTTGCCGCGGTTGGGGCGCGAGTCCTGGGGGCCAGCCACATACAGCAGCACGCTGTCGGCGCGTTGCTCGAAGCCGGGCTGGGCTTCTTTCTGGCCCTGAGCCAGCAGCTCGGCCGTGGGAGCCGTCACGGTTTTGGTGATTTCCACGACCACCGTGTTGCCACGGTAGCCTTGCACCGTCACGGAGCCGAAGATGTTGTAGAGGGCCAGCGTGCCGCGGCCGGCGTTGGCGGGCAGGGCAAACTCGCGGTTAATTGTTTCGGTAGCCTGGCGGTCCTGAGCGTACAGCGAGCAGCTAGGCAGCCACAGCAATAGGACGGTCAGCCGTAGTAGCAGGGTGAATTTCATGGTCAGTGGAAGAGGTAGAAGGTTGGGGAGCCCGGTCGGTCGACAGCGACTCAATGCTTTGCTCGATTTTGTCTTTTACCTGTTGGTTCAGGTTTTCCTGCCGCAGCAGCTGGCGCAGGGGGCGCACCGAGCGGCGCTCCTGCAGCTGCACCATCACGTCGGCCAGCGCCGACTGTACCAGGGGCGAATCCTGGCGCTGCAGGGACCGGACCAGCCCCTGGCGCACCACGGGGTCCTGGCTGAGGCCGGTCAGCACTTCCAGGGAGGCCAGCCGCACGTTCACGTTCGGGTCCTGGTTGAGGGTGCTGAGCAAGGCCGCCACTACCCGTTCGTTGGTGGGCGCTACTTCCTCGGCGTAGCTCACGGCCCGCAGCCGTTGTACCGCCGAAGGATTGGCCAGCAGCTCCAGCACCTGGGCTTGCTGGCCGGTAGCAGTCGGTGGCAGAGCGGCTACCGGCGCGGGTAGCGCCGGGCTTTGCTTTAGCCCGTGGCCCACCGCCAGCCCAACCAGGAGCAGGGCCAGGCTGTACGCCAGCCGGAGTGCGTAGGCCGGTTGCCACCACGCCCGCAGCCGGGCTAGCAGGGTGGCCAGAGACCAGCGTTGCCGGCGCTGCTCCGTAGCTTGGAACTCGGCCAGCATGGTGTAGAAGCGCGGGCGCAGCTCTTCGCTGGGTTCCGGCGTGGGCAGCTGGCCCAGGCTGGTCCAGAGGGCCCGCACGGCGGTTAGCTCCTGCTGGCAACCGGGGCACTGGCGAAGGTGGGCTTCCAGGGTCTGGTGTTCAGTAGAGGGTAGGGTACCAGCCAGCCAGTCCATCAGCCCCTCCTGCACCTGTTCACAGTTCACGAACTTTGCTTCCATTTTCCAGTTTCAGATAAATCTCCTTGAGTTGGCACAGGGCCCGGTGCGCGCGCACCTTCACGGCCCCCACCGTGGTATCGAGCAGCTGCGCTATCTGCTCGTATTTCAGCTCCTGGAACCGACTGAGTACCAGCACCTCCCGTTGGTCGGGGCTGAGGCGGGCCAGCGCCCGGTGAAGCAGGGCCACGTCCTGGGCCTGCTGCAGGCTACCGTCGGCGGTAGAGGCCCCGGCAATTTTTTCGGTCCAGTCGGCCACGTCTTGGTGGTAGCGCGAGGCTTTATGTTTCTTAGCGGCATCGGCTAGCACGTTGCGCGCCAAGTGGTACATCCAGGTCCGAAACTCGCCTTCGCCCGTGAAGGTGTGCCGGTACTTCAGCATCCGGTAGAACACGTTCTGCACCAGGTCCTCACTGGCTGCCGAGTGTCCGTTGGCGTGGTAGAAAAACGCGAACAGGGCCCGGTGGTAGCGCTCGAACAGCAGGCCCATCTTCTCGATCTGGCCGGCCTTCACCTGCAGCATGAGCGAATTGTCAGTAAGCGAGTTCAAGCCTAAGGTCGGTAAGAAGGTGGAAGCGAATTCGGCGGTGGAAACTTCGGCTTTTGCTGAAGGTTACAAGGGACGGGCAAATATTTTTACCTCGTGCCGGCTGTACTGCTTGGTAGCCGCCAGCGTTCCTGGCCGCCAGCCTTGCTGGGCAGGCCAGCAGCGTACCCGCGGCTTGGCTCTCTTAGGCCGGGAACTCGTAGCACACAACGCCCCGTAGCTTGAGAGGGTAGGCGCCAGTATTGACTTATATGAAGAGGTAGCTTACGCGGGGCAGATTCCCGGTCAGCAACGAAAAGTTACGACTCAGCTCGCGAAAAGACCCTGAAATGCTGCCAGATACAGCCGCATACTTCGTAATAGTAGACGGCGGCGCTGGTACTTCTTACTGAGGAGCTGTAGCTGTTTTCCGGTATATGGTCGTACCCCTTTTGCCCAAGGCACCTAAGAGGCAATTCTGGCATTTCACCGTTCTATTCCGTTGGGTATGGTTGTTCCTCCCGTTCTGTCGGCTGAGGTGTTGTGCACGCTGGAAAGCATTCCGGACGCGTACCTGGTACTGGCCCCTGGCCCCACCTTCCCCATCCTGACGGCTACCGATGCCTATTTGCGTAGCACTGGTACCACCTGCCGGCCTTGCAGGGGCGCCCCCTGTTCGAGGCCTTTCCCGACTATCCTTTTCCGGGCGCCACGGGCAAGGAGATGCTACTGGCTTCGTTGCAGCAGGTGCTGCATACGGGCCGGCCTCACCGCCTGCCACTGCAGCGCTACGAGGAGCAATACAGGGATATTCTGAATACGCCGGTGCTGACTTCGGCGGGGGTAGTATCGTACGTGCTGCACCGGGCGGAGCGGGCCCCGGCCGCTGCCAAGCCAGCGCCCACCCCGCCGCTACCCTCGCCCCAACGCGAATCCTTGTACCAGCTGTTTGAGAATACGCCTGCTCTAATCTGCATTCTTTTGACATTACCTGCCAGGCTTACCGGGGGGCGCCGTAGCGGGCGTCGTGGCGGTGGGGGTAGGGGTGACGGCGCAGGTGCTGGCCCGCCGGCCGCCTACCCCTGTCTGACCCGGCCGGTAGCGGAAGGCAAGGCTGGTACCGCCGGGGTAGAATACGTCAGTTCAGTCCTACCTTCCCCTGTAGGGAGTTGAACAGCTTGCCGGAGTCGAACCCAATGCCTTGCTTGAACACCAGCTCCATGCGGCGCACTTCCTGCATGTTACGCTCCGGGTCCCCGTCAATAAGCACCAGATCGGCCTGCTTGCCAGCCTCAATCGTTCCGATTTCCTGGTCGCGGCCCAGGTACACGGCCCCGTTCAGAGTGCTTATTTTAATGGCCTGCACGGGCGTGAAACCCGCTTCCACCAGCAACTCCAGCTGCCGGCGGTTGGCATAGCCGGCAATGGTGCGGCCGGCGCCGGTCGGGTCGGTGCCAGCTACCAGCAGGCCCCCGGCCTCGTAAAACTGTTTTTCCCAGGCCATTTCCTTCTTAAACAGCCGCACGCTGGCCGTGTCTTTCTGCTGGTTCTGCTGCCAGGTAACCGTTTCCCGTTCCTGCAGCTGCGGAATCAGGGCGCTCAGGCCCCCACCCAGCACCACCTCCCGGCCTGTATAGGGCTCGAACACCGGCAAGGTAGACGTAAGGGCTACCTTCTTACTGACCAGAAAGGTAATCAGGCTGCTCATCTGCGGGCTGTTAACCGGCAGGCGGAGCAGGGCCTGGCGGCTGGCAGGGTAGTCGGCCACGTCCGGGGCTTTGCCGGGCACGAAGTCGGAGCTGGCCATGAAACCGTGTTCCAGGTTGTCGATGCCAAGCTCAGCAGCTTCGCGGTAAGTAATAGAACACAGATGCCCCGTTACCTTCAGGTGCCGCGCGTGAGCTTCCCGCACCACGGCGGCCAGGTCGGCGCGGGTGGCGTGCATGTACATTTTAAAGGAAGTACACCCTTTGTTAGCCCAGAACGTGGTAGCGGCAGCGGCTTCCTCAGGCCCTCTGATGGTGTTCAGGGCTGGAATATCCAGGGCAGGCTCTTCCATGTAGGGGGCCGTTACGTCCATTTCCGGTCCAATGAGCTTGCCCTCCCGGATCAGGCGCTGAATGGCCAAATCGGTTTGGGGCTCAATGCTACCCGCCGTGCGAATGGTAGTGGCCCCCCCGGCCAGGTACAGGCGCGGGAAGGAGTAGGGCATCTGGGCAATATTAAAGAAGCCGCCGGTGGGCATGGTATAGTAGAGGTGCTCGTGGAGCATCACCAGCCCCGGAATAAGGGTTTTACCCGCGCAGTGTATCACCTGGGCATCGGCCGGCACCCTCACCTTTTTCGTGGGGCCTACCTGCACAATCCGGCCCTGCCGCAGCAGCACCGTCTGGTGAAGCTGGGCCGGCCGGCCGGTGCCGTCTATCACCTTGGCGTCGGTCAGGGCTACGGACGGGCTGCTGACTTTGATAAACTCCTGCACGGCAGGTGTAAACTGCTGGGCCAAGCTGGGCAGGGTACCTTGCAGCAGCAAAAATGCGCTGAGCCGCAGACGCCGGTAGGTAGTAGGCATATGACAAAAAAAGAAAGGATGCACGGAAAGCAGGCGCGGGAATATACCTGGTAACTGGCAAAGTAGCCCCGGCTAGCCGGGGGGTAGGGCTAGCCGGGTTGCTCCGGCTCAATGATATCAACCAGCCGGTAGCGCACGGCGGCTTTCTTAGGCCGGATGTCCATGCCCACGTAATGGGCGTAGGCTTTCGTGAAGCAGGCGCCGAAGTAAAAAATCATGGCTGAGTAAAACACGAACAGCAGCACTAGCACGATGCTGGAGGCCGGGCCGTAAATGGGCCCCAGGTTGCGCGGCACCAGCAGGTAGCCCAGCAAGTTTTCGCCCAGGTCGATGAGCACGGCCGTCAGCAGGGCCCCGCGCAGCACGGCCCGCCGGGGTACTTTCGCGCTGCTCAGGTTGCGGAACGTGACGGCAAACCAGGCCGCCAGAATCAGAAGGGAGGCCAGCTGGTTGCCGATCTGAAACAGCACGTAGCCAACCGTAGCGTCGAAGTCCCGGACGTAGTCGGAGAGAAAGGCCAGGGCCGCGTCGAAGAGGAAGGCCAGCATGGACAGCAGCCCCGTGGCCAGCAGCAGCCCCAGGGAGCGGGCCCGCTCCTTGAGCACCTTGTGAAACCGGCCAGTGTGGCGGCTGGGCCGAATCTGCCAGAGCTGGTTCAGGGAGCTTTGGATGACGCCGAACAGGGTAGTGGCAATAAAGAGCAGAAAACCGAAGCCCAGCCACGTCACCAGCCGGCTCCGCTCGATGTTGGTCACGTTCTGCAAAATCTGCTCCACCAGGCTCGCCGCCGAGTAGCCCAGCAGGTGGGAGAGCTTGGTGAGCAGCAGCACCCGAACCCGGGAGGTAGAGTAGAGGGAGCCCAACACCTGAATCAGAATAATCAGGATGGGGGGCAGGGCGAAAGTGGTGAAGAAGGCGGTGGCCGCGCCCAGCCGCAGCGGATCGTTGGCCCCAAACTCCCGGCCGGCCCGGCGCAGCAGAATCAGGAAATCCGTCCAGGGGTTGCGCCGGGCGTGGCCGGGCGGGTGTACTTTTGTCATCACAAGTGCGTAGGTAGTCGCGGGCGGATGGCCGGCGGCCAGCTACCGGCGAAGGTAACGCTCCGTCCGCGCATCCCCCAGCCCGCCGCCCTTTTCCCTTACTAGCTGCCCATGCCCCAGGTTTCCGAAACGTCTGCACCCAGCCCACCCCCCGGACCGCCCCCGGCGGGGTGGTTTCGCCGCCGGGTGGTGCAGCCCCTGGTGGGCCTGTTGCGCCAGGGCCTGACCCCCCATCAGCTGGCCCTCACGGTGGCTCTGGGTACCGCGTTCGGACTGGTGCCGGTGCTGGGCATCACGACCCTGCTCACCACGTTTGCAGCCGTGCGCCTGCGCCTGAACGTAGCCGCTGCCCTGCTCATCGCCCACCTCTGGAGCCCGGTGCAGCTGCTGCTCATTATTCCGTTTATGAGCCAGGGTGCCCGCCTCTGGGGAAGCACAGGGCCTGCTCTCACCCTGGACAAGCTCCGGTACCTGTTTGCGCACGACTGGGTGGGGGCCCTGCAACTGCTCTGGCACGCCATGCTCGGCGGGCTGGCGCTGTGGGCTGCCGCCTGTCTGGTGGTAGCGCCGCTGCTTTACTTCGCCCTGCGCCCAATTCTGCGCCGCACCATCACGCCTCGCTCTGCAGAGTAACTATGCTACGCTGGCTTTTGCGCCCGTACCTATGCAGCAGCCCCCGCGGGGTAGCCTAGGGCTACGCACCGCGGGGGCTGCTGGAAGTAAGTAGGCCGGCGGACTATGCGCGCTGGTACACCGGAGTTGTCTGGAGCAGGTACTGAACCAGAGGCTCCTCTGAGGTAGGATCAATCAGCATGAGGTCCACGAACTGTGCTTCGCCAATCTTGCCCTGAATGATGGGGCCTAGCTCTTGCAGGAAAGCCGGGTCTTTCTCTTCCGTGTCGAAGGCCAGCAGCAGACGGGCTTCCTGGGGGTTATGCTGCATCCGCATCTCGGTGAGGTACACGGCGCGAATGTGGGGCTGGGTGGCGCTGTACTCGCGCAGTCCCGCCAGCAACTCCGTGGGCTCGGGCTCGGGCTGGTGCAAGGATACCTGCATATCCTGGGGGTCGGGCATCTCGAAGAGCTGCCCGCTGAGCAGGGCCTGAATCTCGTCGGCGGCCAGCAGCTTGCCTACAGCCGAGAAGGGGTTCAGGGCGCAGTCGGCCCCTTGGACCATGGTAAAGAAGTCGTGGCCGCGCAGGCGCATGTAGGCCACGCTGCCTTCGGGCACGGCCCCGTTATCGAAAATGCGCTCTACAGCCGTGAAAACCGCAATTTTGCCGTCGTGCAGGGCTTGCAGCTGAATTTCCATGCCCTCAGTGGGAGTTATCTCCCCGGGCTCCTGGTCTTCCTTGCCAGCCATTACCACTACTACCTCCTCGCCCAGCAGAGCTTGGTAGAAGGGGCTGCGGAACTGAGGCTCCACGGCGGCCTGCATCAGCAGCTGCTCCAGAATGTTGAGGGGCTGAAAGTCGGGGAGCTGGGGAGCCTGCTGGCCGAAAGGCTCGGGCAGCGGAATGGGAGGAGCCGGAGGAATCTGGGGGACGGGTACCGGCGCCGGGGCGTCGGGCATCTGGTAGTTAGAGCCTTTATAGCGCGGGCCGCTGGGTTTGGCCGCTTCAGTGGGGGTAGGCGCAGAGGAATTTTCCGTCGTGGGGGCGGCGGGAGAAGAAGCGGGGGCGGGCGCCGGGGTGTCCTCGGGTTTCTTTTTCAGGAAGTCAAACAGACCCATAACAAAATATGCAGATGAAGCTGCAAGCTAAGCAGGTTTAGGGGAAGATGCACACCCCGCCGGCGCCCGGGTGGCGGCCCGGCCTAAAATAATTTGGGCCGGGCGCACGTACTGCGGAGCCGCCCGCCGCGGGCCGGTGGGCAAGCAGAAGGCCACCGGCGAAAGCGTGGCGAAACCTGGAGCGGCCTTACTGACCGTCGGAGCCGTTGCAGCGGCCCAGCAGCTCGGAGGCCTCCCGAATGGTGTAAGGCTGGTTGGAGTTCCCCCAGTTGGTTTGCAGAAAGTTAAGCAGGTTGGTAATCTGGGAGTCGGTCAGGTCTTCGTGACCGGGCATTACCTGGTTGTACGTCACGCCGTTCACCGTCAGCGGGCCCTTCATCCCCTTACGAATAATGCAGGGCAGCTCGGCCCGGTGGCGCGCTACGTAATCGGTAGCCGCTACGGGCGGAATCAGGCGTTGCAGGCCCTGGCCCTGGTCGCCGTGGCAACTGGCGCAATGATTCGCGTACAGCTTGGCTCCTTCGTTCTGGCGCTCTGTGAAGCAGCCTCCCAGGCTCAGCAGCGCGAGCCCCCCGCCGGCCAGGGCCAGCACCCCCTTGCTCGTCAGATGAGGCATGCGGCAGGTCATTTAGCGGCCGTCGGCTGGTTTTCGGCTTCTTCCTGTAGCAGAATAGGTAGGTCGTGGATGAGTTGGTCGACCTGCTCTTTGTTCATGCCATCATACACCCCCCGCACGCGGCGCTGCGAGTCGATCAGGGCAAAAGCCCCGTCGTGGGAGTATCCACCCGCCGCCTTTTTGTCTACCTGGGCCCCGGACATGTAGGCTTTGGCCAACGCAAAGATGGTGTCCTGGGGAGCGGTGGCGAAATGCCAGCGCGAGGCATTCGGGATGCCCAGGCGCTCGGCGTAATCCCGCAGCACCGGAATGGAGTCGTGGGCCGGGTCAATGGTATGGCTCAGAAACAGCACCTTGGGGTTGTCCTCGAAGTGCTTGTACACGCGCAACATCTCGCTTTGCATTTTCGGGCAGATGCTGGGGCAGGTAGCGAAGAAGAAGTCCGTGACGTAGACCTTGCCGGCAAACGTTTGGTTGGTAACTACCTGTCCGTCCTGGTTGGTGAGGTGGAATGCGGGCACGGGGTCGGGGAGGGTATCAGCCGGCGTGCGCGGGGCCGTCAGCTTGACCCCGAGTACGGGCAGGCGGTCCGGCTGGTCCGTTGCGTCGGAAGTGCAGGCGAAAGGCAGGAAGCTACCTGCACCGAGCAGGGCAGCCAGTGTAGCGTGGCGTAAGGCAGACAAACGCATCATGGTAAGAAAGAAAGCAGAAAGAACAGCATTAACGGGCCGCGGAGGCTCGGGTGAGCAGCCGCCGCGCCGAATCCTGGCTGGCGTGAAACAGGCGGCCCACCGAATCCATGCGTTGCTGTTGCAACGAGAAATAGGCCAGGCGGCGTTCCACGGCTACCGTATCGTGGGGGCGGCGGTAGTGGTGCATCCAAAATAGCATGCCGGCTTCAGCCGCCCGCAGCGCCCGCACCTGGCGGCCCACCGTGGCGGTATCCGGCACCGGCGCTTTCTGGAGTTGCTGGCGTAATTCATAGAGCTGGTCCATCTGGGCCATCAGCTCATCGTGGCGGGCCAGCACCGCCTTTTCGGCATCTTCGGCTTTCTGCTCATCACTTTGCAACGATAAACAGGCCGACAGCAGCACCAGCAAAGGAGCAAATCGGAGCATTTTCACGCCGCAAAGGTACAACCAGATTCGGGAGCCGGCTCGCAAGCCCCCGAACCTGCGCCGGCCAGCCCACCCAGCTACGCTCCTGCTCCCAACGGCGGGGCAGCCTACGCGGCGACGCTAGGCGCGGTACCCTATGCTAAGCCAGGCAGGTGGCTGGTTATCCCTGCTCATGCTCGCGCAGATAGGCCAGCAGGTGGCTCAGGGTCAGTTCCTGGTGGGCTACCATGTTCAGCAGGCTCCGCTCATAAGGGGCCAGAACCCGGCTGGTATCGTGGGTAAGGGCCAGGGCGGCGGCTATAATTTGTTGGTTCCCTTCCTCCGTATCAACCAGCGAAGGGTTTTGGCTTAGCCACAAAAGGAACAGAAAGTGCATCCCTAAAAATCGCACATCTGCCTTGGAGTAGCAACTTGGCGGGGTGGGTTCCATCTGAATGGCGGCTGACGGCAGGCGAAGGGTAGTGAACTGACGGTAAACAGCAATGGGCCTCGGGCCCCATACGCAGAGCGACGCAGACCTGCCAGGCTCAAAAGGCGTGTTGAAGGTAGTGGTAGAGGGCCGCTCCGGCTACCCAGGCGCCCCACAACACGGCTCCGGTCAGCATCAGCAATATCAGCACTACCCCGGCCGCCAGCCCCTTGCCGCTGCCCTGGTACTTGCCCTCGGCATAGTGGCGGCGCAGCAGGCGCACATTCCGGTCGTTGGCTTTATAGGCGAAGTCGAAAACGTTGCCGATTACCGGAATAGCTCCGATGATGGTATCGAGCAGAACGTTCACGACCATGCGCACTACCAGGTTGCCGCTGGCCCCGTGGCGCAGCATGGTCAGAATCAGAACGCCGGAAACGGCCAGCGAGGGCAGGCCCCCAACTACCGGAATCAAGCCCATGATAGGGTCGAGGCCAAAGCGCCAGGTAGTGCCAGGCACCCGAAATTGGCTGTCGAGCAAGTGAGAAATGCGCTCCACCCAGCGCAGGCGGTCATCTTGGTCAAAGGAGGCAGGGGTAGACATAGCTGGTATAGGGAAAGAAAGGGATGTTTTTTGCTTGATACGGGCCGGGTAGGAACAAGGCGTAATACTACCTGAACATCGGGGCATACTAGCCGGTTAGCGACGTATACGCGGCTTGTTGTCTTATTCACCTCGTTTTGTCTCCCCTCATGAAAACCCGCACACTGGGCACCTCCAATCTGTCCGTTTCCATTCTCGGCCTTGGCTGCATGGGCATGTCCGACTTCTATGGTCAGCGCAACGACGCCGAAAGCCAGCGCACGATTCACCGGGCTCTGGACCTGGGCGTTACGTTCTTTGACACGGCCGATATGTACGGTCCCTTCCTCAACGAAGAGCTACTGGGCCGAGCCTTGCAGGGCCGCCGGCAGGAGGCAGTAGTAGCCACTAAATTTGGGATTCAGCGCGACCCGCACGACCCCACCAAGCGCGGCATCAACGGCCGCCCCGAGTACGTAAAGGCTGCCTGCGAGGCCAGCCTCAAGCGCCTGGGCACCGACCATATCGACCTCTACTACCAGCACCGCGTCGACCCGAGCACGCCCATTGAGGAAACCGTGGGGGCTATGGCAGAGCTGGTAAAGGAAGGCAAAGTGCGCTACCTGGGCCTCTCGGAGGCTGCTCCCGATACGCTACGGCGCGCCCACGCGGTGCACCCTATTACCGCATTGCAAACCGAGTATTCGCTCTGGAGCCGTGAGCCGGAAGATGACATTCTGCCGACCTGCCGGGAGCTGGGCGTGGGCTTCGTGCCGTATTCGCCCCTGGGCCGCGGCTTTCTAACCGGGCAGATTCAGCGCTTTGAGGATCTGGCCGAGGATGACTACCGCCGATTTACGCCCCGCTTCCAGGGTGAGAATTTTCAGAAAAACCTGGACTTAGTGGCGCGGATCAAGGAAATGGCGACGGAAAAGGAATGTACGCCCGGGCAGTTGGCCTTGGCTTGGGTGCTGGCCCAGGGTGAAGACATTGTTCCTATCCCCGGCACGAAGCGCGTACCATATCTGGAAGAGAACGTGGGCGCCGCCGACATTCTGCTTTCCCTCGAAGACCTGGCCCGCATCAATCAACTGGCCCCCCAGCACGTAGCTGCCGGCCAGCGCTACCCCGAGCAAATGATGAAAACGGTAAACGGATAACTCTCAGTTATCCTGATTAGTAAGTAGGTAGCTGCAAGCAGGGCGAGCTGAACGATAGCAGCGTGCCCGGGCCTGGCTATCTTGCATTCACTCAGGCAGCGCCGTGGGACGAGATACCCGGGCGTTGCCTGAGCATGTACTACCTAGAAGCAAAAGAATGATTCGTATTGCTCTGGCCGACGACCACGCCATCATTCGAGATGGAATACGGGCGTTGCTGCAGGAAGAAGAAGATATGGCCGTAGTAGGCGAGGCCAGCAACGGGCACCAGTTGCTGGCCCTGCTCCCTGACGTAGCCGTAGATGTGGTGCTGCTGGATATTAATATGCCTGAGTTAGATGGCTATGGCACGCTCCAGCAGCTCCAGCGACTGTACCCCCAAGTGCGGGTACTGATTTTGTCCATGCTCAATCACCAGGAATATGTAAACAAGATGCTGCAGGCCGGAGCTTCGGGTTACGTGCTGAAAAACGTGGGCAAGGCCGAAATCCTGTTTGCCATTCGCTCCGTGGCCGCCGGGCGGCAGTTTCTGTGCACGGAGCTGGGAGTAGATATGCTGTACAAGCTCAGCAGCGAGGGGGACCAACCCACTCCCAGTGAAGAGGATAAAAAAGTGCCAGCCCTGTCGCGGCGGGAAACGGAGGTGCTCAAGCTCATCGGGGAGGGGCTTACTACCAGTGAAATAGCCGAAAAGCTGTTCACCAGCAAGCGCACCATTGAAACCCACCGCCAGAACATCATCGAGAAAACGCAGGTGCGCAACACGGCAGCCCTCATTAAGTATGCCGTAACCCAGGGGCTGCTGTGAGCCGCCGCGCACCTGTTGCGCTGATGGCTATGCTACGGTTCGCCCGGTGGCCCCATGGGTGCTAGCGGCGCATCGGCGGCAGCAGATCAATCCACCCGTCTTCGCTGACCACCACCACCAGCACCGGATAGCGGCTGCTTTCCACATACCGCAAAGCGGAGTTGTAGCGGGAGCCGCGCGAGGAGTCGCCCTTTTCCGTAGCCAGGCCGTCGAGAATGACGCCGATGGCGTAACAGGTGCCGGCCGGGTCAATGAGCACCGCCCCATCAATATTGGTGACCAGACGTAGAACGGAAGGCGTCATCAGGCGTGGGGCAACCCGGAAACACTGCCTGGTAAGCCGGGCCGCTTCCTGGGCGGCCCCCTCTGAAATAACCAGAATGGTGCCGTTGGCCTGAGCCGTGGCCTTCAGGGTCAGCTCCCAGAGGTAGGCCACGCCGGCAGCATCCACGCCCGGAAACACCCGCCGGATGGCGGCGGCAAAGTTCAGCTCGTCTACGGTGCCCTGGGGCAGGCGCGGCGTGTTCGAGACAACCTTCATCATCACGTGGTCGGCGTGGCTTAGCTCCCAGCTGTAGTGTTTGGTGAAGTGCACCGTAAACAGGGGCTCGTACTGCGGATCAGTGGGTTCCACCAAGTAGCCCAGCCCAAATACATCGGAGGCATCGGTGATAAGGGCATTACGGTCCTCGCTCAGCTCCAGCAGCTTGCGGATGCGGCGGTAGTCGCGCAAAGGAATGGGCGACTCCAAGGTCATGATGGGCACGACGGCGGGGTGGTTGCGGCGTGAAATCAGCATAGTACCCACACCCTCGTCGCCCTCGTGGCGTAGGGCCGCAATGCCGTTGCAGGCGTCGTAGAGGCCGTGGGAGCCAGCGGCGGCGCGCAGCATAAAACGCCTTCCGGCCGCCCGCAGCACCTCGTTGTAGTCGCGGTCCAGCACGGGCCGGTCATCGTCCGTGTCCGACTCGCGCAGGGCCCGGGAGGCATCCTGCAGAAACTCCTGCACCGTGGCGGCCAGCAGCGAGGCCGGCCGGGCTGGCCCTGCGGCCCCGGGCAGCGCGTAGTAGCTGGTGTACACTTCCGCAGATAGCTGCAATACCACAATCACGAGGTAGCCGCCCACGCTTACGGGTAGCGAGCAGAAATTTACCCGGTCTTCGGCACGCAGCCCCACCAAATCATTAAGCGAATGTTCAGCGGCCCGGCGCAGCAGTTCGTACCAGCGGTGCTTTTCAAACCGGTCGTGGTCGAGAGGGTGAAGGTGATATACTACCTCCCGGGGGCCATCGGGCTCCAGAGCAGCGGCTTGCGCTTTGATGGCGCGGAAATCGTGAGGCTGGTACCGGTGCGAGGAGGGCTCCACCACAATGGCCTCGGGCTCAGATGCTTCTCTGGCAGAGGCCAGCCCCAGCAGAAACACTTCCGGCTTGAGGCTTCGGTCGAGAAGATGAAAAATACCATCGGCCGATAATTGAGCCGAAACGCGGAACAGACTTTGGTTTTCCCACATAGGGAGGGCGACGTGTGGGCGTAAAGAAGCGCAAAACTGAAAGTACGGGATAAATCAGGCGAAGGATAGGTGGGGCAGCCAAATCCCAGCATTTTTTGCCAACCTTCAAGCCAGTTACTGGTTTACTAAGCTGCCGCAGTACGGATGGGGCTTGCCTACTACTGGAAAGCGGCGTATCTTCCTGAAAGTCTCACGCCTTTGCCCCGTCGTGTTATGTTCGTAGATCTACTGCTCGGCGCCATCTTCGCCATGTCGCTGCTACCAATTACCACGGGGTACTGTGCCTACAGCTATGGCCGGTCCTTTTGGCTGTGGTTTGCCCTGGGTATTTTCCTGCCCATTGTTTCCTATTTCATCTTGTTTGCTCTTATCCTGCGGCAGCAGCTCGACCATGGCCAGCGTCTGCTGACAGAAGCCAAAGCCATTTTGGCCGAGGCTGAAGAAGCCGACCGTGTGCCCCGCGAGTAGGCAGCTGCTGCTATAGCGTCGCCGTAAAGCGCGCCGCTTGTCTTGCCGCCTACCCCCAACACGCAACAAGTCCCAGCCGATAGCACTATCAGGTGGGGCTTGTTGCGTGTTGGGGGGTAGGCCTTTGTAGCGTAGGCTTCTCTTATTTGTACTACGCGTTGGTTGCTTCGGGTTTTACTTGCCCAAGCCAGCGGAGCATGCCCTGGGCCGCCCAAGCCCCGGTGCTAAAGCACCCTTGCAGCAAGTACCCCCCCGTAGGGGCTTCCCAGTCCAGCATTTCGCCGGCCACAAAAGTGCCCGGCCGGCGGCGCAGCATCAGGTCGTCGTTTACTTCGGGCCAGGCAATGCCCCCAGCAGTGCTAATAGCTTCATCGAGAGGGCGCAGGCCCGTAACCGGGAGGGGTAGGTGGGTCAGCAACCGGGCCAGCTCCGGGGCAGAGGCGGGTAGTTGAGGTGGTCCTACTTCGCGCAGCAGGGTAGGAACCGGCGCCTTCAGGCGCAGGGCCTCACTCAGAAACGAGGTCCAGGACTTACCTGGCCGGCGGCCTTCCAGCTTATGAATCAGTTGGGCCTCCGTAAGGTCGGGCTTTAGGTTAAGCCAGAGGGTAGCGGCTCCCGTCGTCAGGGCCTCGCGCACGGCGGGAGTGAGGGCGTACACGGGAGTGCCCTCTAGGCCGTAGTCGGTAAATAGCAGCTCGCCGCGTACTACCGCCGCGCCGCAGCGCAGCGCAATGTTTTTGAGCGGCTGGCGCCCTACCTTCTCCCGAAAAAACGCTGACCACGCTACTTCAGCCCCACAGTTGCTCGGGGCAAAAGGCACGGTCTGAATGCCTGCGTCCTGCAAGAGGGTAGTCCAGCGGCCATCCGAACCGGTTTTGGCCCAGCTAGCCCCGCCCAGGGTGAGCAGAGTGGCCGCAGGATGCAGGGTCATTTCCTGTCCGGTGGCCTCCACGGCTATGCGCAGGCCAGAGCCCTCGGTGAAGCCCAGCCAGCGGTGGCGGGTTTTAAGTTCTACCCCCAAAGCCTGCAGGTGCTCTAGCCAGGCGCGCAGCACATGAGCCGGTTTGTGCTCCTCCAGCGGAAAAATCCGGCCGCTGGTGCCCACAAACGTGTCGATGCCCAGTTGCCGGGCCCAGGCGCGGAGGTCAGCCGGTGAAAAGTGTTCTAGAAAACGCGCAAACTCCGACTGGCGGGTAGCATACCGCGCCGCAAAGGCGGCGGGCGGCTCGCTGTTGGTTAGGTTGAAGCCTCCATGACCCGCCACCAGAAATTTGCGCCCCACTGTAGCCTGCGCCTCATAAACCGTGACGCGGCAGCCGGCTTCGGCCAGGCGCTGGGCGGCCAGTAAGCCGGCCGGTCCGCCTCCTATTACTGCCACCCCCGTCGTTTGCGCGTCAGAACTACTCTCCATGCCACAAAGGTAAAGCGCCCCGGTCAGAGGCCGATGTGGCGCCGGCCCGATACTGGAAGCAATACCAACCTTACCCGGTAGTTTTCGGCTGGTATGGGCTAGCGCGCGTATAGCGAAGCTAGTGTGGGGCTTATTTCTACTGCATGGGTTCGTATTCCATCCTCATCGGGCTGAGTCTGGCCGTCATTCTTTCCTACCTCTTCGATCTGGCCGCCCGGGCTACGAAAGTGCCCTCCGTGCTTATGCTGCTGCTCACGGGCATTGCGCTGCGCCAAGCCGCCGACTACTTCGACTTCGCTTTGCAGATTCCGAAGGTGGTGCTGGAAATATTCGGCATCATCGGGCTAATTATGATTGTATTGGAGGGTGCGCTCGACCTAAAAATCAGCCGCGACAAAGCTCCATTAATCCGACGTTCCTTTCTGGCGGCGGCCCTGATGCTGGTGGTGCAGGCCCTGGTTATTGCCTTTCTGCTCCACCTTTGGTTGCACGTGAACTTCCAGAGCTGCCTTGTGAATGCCATTCCGCTGGCCGTCATCAGCTCGGCCATTGCCATTCCCAGCGTGGCGGGGCTGTGGGGCGAAAAGCAGGAGTTTATCATCTACGAGAGCACCTTCTCCGATATTCTGGGCATCATGTTCTTCAACTTTGCCCTCCAGGACAATTTTGCGCAGGGAACCTCGGTGTTCACCTTCGGGCGCGACGTAGTAGCCGTGCTGGTAGTGGCCGTGCTGAGTACCGCCGCCCTGGCCTTCCTCCTCGACCGGATTCGGCTGCATGTGAAGTTCTTCCTGATCCTGGCCTTCCTGATCCTGCTTTATAGCATTGCCAAGAAGCTGCACTTGTCTTCCCTGGTGCTGGTACTCGTGTTTGGGCTGGCCGTCAACAATGCCGAGCAGTTTCTGAAGGGCCGCCTGCGGCGCTGGTTTCGGCCGGAGCGGCTCAGTGAGGAAGTGCACCAGTTGCGCAGTATCACGGCCGAGTCGGCATTTCTGATTCGCACGTTTTTCTTCCTGCTTTTTGGTTTCAGCATTACGCTGGGCAGCTTGCTAAGCCCCCAGCTGCTGCTGCAAGGCGTACTTATCGTGGCGGCTCTTACGGGCATCCGCTACTGCTACCTCCGCTATATTGCCCGTACCGACCTGATACCGGAGCTGTTTATCGCCCCGAAGGGCCTGATTACGGTGTTGCTGTTCTATAGTATTCCGGCCAGGCACCTGATCGGGGAAGTCAGTGAAAACATCCTTTTCGTGGTAATTCTGCTCACGGGGGTGCTCATGATGATCGGGCTGCTTCTGTCGCGGCAGGAGCCGGATTTAGGGGAATATTAAGGAAGGTGATGCGGCAGGAGAAAGGGCAGCATTCTCTTACTTTATCACTCCTTACCTGTCACCCTTTACAGCTCGCTTTCCTTGATGAGCTGACGGCGGTAATTAGCCAAGATGGTGGATTTGAGCAGGAAACCAAGGTAGCGGTCATCGAGACTAAGAACGGGCAGGGCCCAGACATCGAGCTGTTCCATGCAGCGAAGCGTGTCCAGTAGCGTGTCGTCGGGGCGGACAATGGCCGGCGGGTCGCTCATCAGGTCGCGTACGCGCGTGGTGTTGTAGTGCTCATCGTCGAAAAGGGCGTCGCGCACGGTATCCAGGCTCACTATTCCGTGCAGGTGCCCCTCCGAATCGACCACCGGAAAAAGGTTGCGGGTAGCGTGGCGGAAGGCTTGCACCAGCTCGCCCAGGGTATCGTCGGGGTGCACGGGTAGGAAATCGGTCTGAATCAGGGAGGCTACGTCCAGCTGTGCCAGCAGGCCCCGGTCCCGGTCCTGGTTGACGTACACGCCCTTTTGCACCAGCTTGCGCGTGTAGACCGAGTACGGCTCGAAGTAGCGCGTAATCAGGTAGGAGCCCGAGGTAACGACCATTAGAGGTACAAACAGGGCGTAGCCGCCGGTAATTTCCGCAATCAGGAAGATGCCGGTCAGGGGGGCGTGCACCACGCCGGCCAGCGTACCGGCCATGCCCAGCACAATGAAATGGACCTCGGAAATAGGGTAGAGCCCGCTCATGTTGATGAGGCGAGCAAAAACGAATCCGCATAAGGCCCCTGCAAACAGCGACGAGCCGAACATGCCGCCGTTGCCGCCCGAGCCAATGGTAATGGTTGTGGCCACCACCTTCAGCAGCATACTACCCGCCGCTACCAGCAAAACCAGCCACACGCTTTGGTCCTGAAACACATCGAACAGTGACCCATTAACCAGTTGGTCGGCGTGCCCGCCCAGCAGGAGCTGCACAATGTTGTAGCCCTCCCCGTAGAGCGGTGGAAACAGAAATACGAGGCCGCCCAGGGCCAGCCCGCCCAGCAGCACCTTGCGAAAGGTGCCCGGCAGCTGCTCAAAATACTTATCGGCCCAGAAATACACCCGGATCATGTACACCGACAGCAAGGCGGTAAATACGGCCAGCATTAGGTACAGGGGCACGGCATCTACGGGCCAGGAGGTAGTAATCAGCACGAACGGCTGGCCCGCGTATAGAGCCTTGGATACTACCGTAGCTGTAGCGGAGGAAATCAGCAAGGGCACGAAATACGCCGCAGAAAGCTCCGAAAGAATAACCTCTACCGCAAACAGTACCCCCGCAATGGGCGAGTTAAAGATGGCGGCTACCCCCGCCGCCGCCCCGCAGCCTGTCAGCAGGCGCCGCTCGCGCCGCCCGATGCGCAGAATGCGCGACGTATTGGAGCCAATGGCCGAGCCAGTAACAGAAATAGGTGCTTCCAGGCCCGCCGAGCCGCCAAATGTCACGGTCAGGAAGGAAGAAACCAGCTGGGAGTACATTTTGCTGCGCGGCACCACACTTCCTTGGCGGGCAATGTTGTAGATAATCGGGCCGATGCCGCGGCCCAGATTGCCGTCGAGGAAGTACCGGGTAAACAGTACCGTGAGGGCAATGCCGATGATGGGGTAGAAGGAGCTGGTAAATACCTGATACTGCCCGGGCACCCACGCCTTCAGCATGCCTTGCGAGTCGTGGACCAGGGTTTTGAGCAGCACCGCCGCCAAGCCTGCCAGCAGCCCCACCACCATACTTACCAGGATAAGATACACCCGGTCGCTGATGTGACGCAGTCGCCACAGCAGCAGGGGGCGCAACAACCGGTGAATGGTGTTTTTGGGCATAGGCAAAGATGGTGAAATTGTGAGATGGTAAAATGGGCCTTTGATGTTTTGCTTGCCCGGATAAACCTGCCAGCGCGTCTGACTCACCCTTTCACCATCCCACGGGCCCTTACTGTCCCAGAGCCGGCACGCCCAGGCCAGCACCCAGCAACTCCTGCTTTACTTCCTGCATGATGCGGCTTTTCAGCTGAAGCACGCCACGGCGGTAGTCTTCGGAGTCGGCCCAGAAGTATACCCGCAAATCGGCGGTAGTACCACTGGCCTTTTCCAGGTTGATGTACGGAGCCCGAGGGGCTTGCTGAATATCCGGGATTGTGCGCAAATAGTTCAGAATGATGGTGCTAGCCTGGTCCGGTGTCGCGTCGGAGCCTAGCTCCACGGTCACGAGGAACTCCTGACGGAGGTTGCCGTCGCGGGTGTAATTGATGAGGGGCTCCTTGAGCACCAGAGAGTTGGGCAGGAAAATGTGCTTGCCATCAAAGGTGCGCATGAGGGTGGTGCGCAGATTCAGGGCCTCAACGTGTCCTATCAGATCCTTAATCTGGACGGTATCGTTGATGTGGAATGGACGGTTGAAGGCCAGAATCACGCCGGCCAGGAAGTTCTCGGCAATGTCTTTAAAGGCAAAGCCCACGATAAACGCCGACACGCCCGCGGCCCCTACTAAGCTGCCCACAATTCCGGAAAAACCGAGCACGTTCAGCGCCACCATCAGGCCCAGCAGCACCATGGCCCACTTGCTGAGCCGGGCCAGAAAATCGGGTAGGAGCGGGTCGTGGGAGCGGCTGCGGAGCCGTCCGCCCAGTAAGGTGCTGACGCGGTTGGCTATGAAAATGGCCGTTACCAGCAGCACAATGGCAATCAGCAGCTTGGGTAGCACGTACAAAAACTGTTGCCAATACGTGGACAGTACGCGGTGCAGATCCTGAATCATACGGGGAGAATTAGTGAAAGCTTCAGGTTAAAGCAAAGCCCCGCGAGCAGGTGCCAGCGGGGCCAGAATAGGGGTTTATACGGAAGAAGGCGGAAGCGGGGTTAGCCCAGGAGCCTTATCCTAGGCTAGGGCGGGCCGGTTCATCCAGCGCCAGAACACTACCCCTCCGATGCTGTAGGCAACTACATCCAGGGGGTCGGCCGTCATGCGCGAGTTGAAAAACGGCATGATCAGCTCGAACCACACGGCAATGACCACCCAGCTGGCTACTATCCAGGACACCGGCAATACAAAAGAAGGCTGTCGAAAGTAATACCGCCGCAAGATCCAGAGCAGCACCGTGAGCTGCAGAGGCAAATCCACCAGATCAGCCAGGTGCGAGTTGATGAAGGTAGGGAGGGGCCAGAGGGGCCAGTGGCGGTTAACGGAGGCAAAGACATACAAACACGTCCCGAGCACAAACAGCGGGTGGCGCAATTCCGCAGGCAGTTTCATCCGGCCAGGGCCGTTACCAGCCACACCATGAAGGCCATGAGCGCCGCAAAAGCCAACTGTCCGCCCCGGATAATGTACTTGAAAAAGCGCATCACCGGCCCATCCTCGGGCTTAATCTCAATAAGCATAAACGAGGAAACCGGCTGTTCGGACAGCCGCTGCCGGGCCTGCTCGCTGGCCACGCGGTAGGGCTCCAGCACCTGCCCACAGTGCTGGCACAGGTCGGTGGGCTGCTGGCTCCACTCCGTCCAATGGCCGCAGTGCGGGCATTTTTTGGTGGCCTTCATGCTGTCGCCTGCTTACAGCTCCATGATGTCCTCGTTCCAGAGCGTGGGCTCGGCCTGGATAAAGTCCTGCATCATCTGCACACACTCCGGCAGGTTCAGAACTTCCACTTCCACGCCATGCGACTCCAGAAAGGCCCGCGACTCCCCGAAGGTTTGATCTTCTCCTACCACCACTTTCGGGATTTTGAACTGCACGATGGTCCCGGCGCACATGTAGCACGGCATCAGGGTGGTATAGAGCACGGTGTCGCGGTAGGAGCGTTGGCGGCCGGCGTTGAACAGAGCATCCATTTCGCCGTGCTTAATGGGGTTATCTTCCTGCACCCGCTTGTTGCGGCCGCGGCTTACAATCTCGTCGCCCCGGCGCAGCACCGAGCCAATGGGAATGCCGCCTTCTTTGCGTCCCTGAAGCGCCTCGTCGATGGCGGCCTGCATGAATTTGTCCATAGTCTGGGATGGAAATAGGTAAGAGAAAAAGCAAAGGTATTTTTACCGGTGTATAAAGCAGGTCAGTTATGAAAAAACAGTTTGAATTGGAGTTACTTACAATTGATTGGTTAGAAAATACAGATGAAAAAGAAGACCTCTGCGCGCATGGTAACGTACTGGTACGCATAGGTTCTACTATTTTATCAGACTCTAAAAAGGGCAAGTGGACGGTGAGTGCTGCTGCGCTGTTTTTGCTGCGCACAATTACCCAAAATCACACGGTCGCTGCTTCCGTCGGTGACCAACTGCTGCCCTGTTGCGGCTTTACTATGTGGCCCGTTGCTGAATCAGACGACGTACTGGTATTTGGCTGCCCCAACGGAGTTGATTGGACGGTAGAGCATATCCCGGAAGGTGTGCAGCTAACTCCGCCCGGGGAAGAAAGTGTAGTGGTATCTACTGTAGAATATCAGGAAGCCGTGCTACAATTTGCCGATAAGGTATACGCCTTCTATCAAAGTAGTGAGCCTAAGCTACTGCCCACGGACCCAAACGATGCTGCCGGGTACGTAGCATTTTGGCGAGAGTGGCATCGGCGATACCAGCAATTCAGTTTATAATTACCGGGCGCAAATGCCTTTGTAGGGGCAGTACTGGCACTTATCCAGGTCGTCGGTTTTGCGGATGGGCTCCTGAGGGTCGAGGATGCGGTTAACGAGCTGGCTCAGGAGCCGCTCGCTGTGCTGCACGAAATCCTGTCCGTCGGCGGTGAGGAAGCTCATGTCGGCCGACATGGGGCCGGCCCCGAGGTTGCGCAGGGAAATGATGGCGGCGTCGGCGGCGGGGCGGCCGCCCTGGGCCAGCAGAAAGCGGTAGAGCCAGAGCTGACGCACTTTGTCGGCGGCGGGAGTAGCATCCTGGAGCAGGCGCTGCACGGCATCGGCGGGGCCTTCGCCGCGCTTGAGCAGCTGCAGATTGTACTTCTCCACCATGCCGGTTTTGTAGTCGACTACCCGCAGGCGGCCGTCGGGCAGCTGGTCCACGCGGTCGGCAAAGCCTACTAGGCTTACGGGTAACTTTTCGCCAGTGGGCAAGGGCACGTACACGGTGGTTTGCAGGGCTTCTTCCTGGCTTTGGATGAGCAAGGGCAGCGCATCGGGTTGTTCGAGCAGGCTTTCGAGGTAGCGGCGTACGAGCTGGCTGGCCACTTGCCCCAACACGTGGTTGAGCCCCTCATCGGCGCGGGCATGGCGGCCCTCTTCCTCTCGGCGTAAGGCCTTGGCTACCATAATAGGCGCCAGTTTCACCAGGCCCGGAATATCCGGGGCCGTAACGGGCTGCTTGTTCAGCTGAAATGGGCCTAGCAGCTCCTCCAGCGCCTCGTGCACGACTGTGCCGAAGCCATCGGGGCCGAGGGCTTCTTCTACCTCATCGTTTTCTCTAAACCGGGCAACACGCTGAAAATAGAACTGTAAAGAACAGTTCAGGTACTGGTTCAGGGCGGTGGGCGAGAGGCCCTTGGTCAGCACCTCGCGCAGGGCCAGCAGCATGCCGGTGTCTTTCTCCAGCACCAGGTCGGTGGTTTCATCGGAGGCTTCCAGGGCGGAGGCTCCGGCGTGCGTGGGGGGTAGGGCTTGCTCCGGTTCGGGCGAGGTCACGGTGAGGTCACGCAGCACGAGGCCTGGGTTCTGCACGGCCAAATCGTTTTCAATCTGGAGCAGAAAGCGGCTTCGCTCCCCGGTGCGGGTGCCCTCGGCCCCGGGCAGAATGTGCAGCAAATCAATTTGCCGCGCCCGTTGCAGCAGGCGCCAGAACTGGTGGGCCGTGGCCGATTCATGGTCGGCGTAGGTGGGGAGCTGGAACGTGGTCAGCACGTCGTAGGGGAACAGGGAGCTGTGGCGCTTGGGGGCCGGCAGCACGTTCTCGTTGCAGCTCAGAATGATAATGTGGTCGAAGTCGAGGGCGCGGGTTTCCAGCAGACCCATCACCTGCACATCGGCAATTGGCTCCCCACTGAAGGGTAGGCGGGTGGCCTTCATCTGCTCATAGAGAAACCGCCGGAACGAGCGCACCGACAGCCGCTGCTCCCGGCAATCAAACACCGAATCGAGCCGCTTTACCAGGGTGAAGAAGAGGTAGAGGTATTCCGCCTCAATGGCCGAATGCTGGTCTTGGTAGGCCTGCTTAAGCAGGTTGATAAGCGTATAGCAAGCGGCAATGATGTCGTCGCAGTTGTTCCAGGTAGCAAACAGGGCCCGCAGCAGCTCGTGGCCGCGGCCCAGCTCTACCAGCTCTTCGGCCGGCAGCAGCACGGCGTGGCGCTTCACAATGGCCCGGCAGACGTGGTCGAGCAGGCCGTGGTGGCGGGTGTCTTCCTGCTTATCGAGCCAGTGCTGGTAGCGGCGCAAAAAGGGGTGCTGCAGCAGCTTGCTCACGGCCAGGTGATGGTAGCGCGGGACCCCGTAGCCGGTTTCCGGCGAGCCTTCCCGCACCCCAGTCAGGTGCACCTCAAACAGCAAATCCACCAGGTTAAACAGGGGCGTGCTCTGAAAATTGAGGCCCATCGTGACGTTGTACTCCGGCACGGCACCCAGGGGTAGGCCGTGGAGCACGGGCAGCAGCAGGGTTTCGTCGGGCAGTACCACCGCTACCTTGGCGCTGGGGTTCAACCTTCGGGACTCGGCCAGCAGCTGCCCGGCCACTTTGCCCTGCATGGAGGCGTTGGCCACGCCCACGAAACGCACCTCCCGCGGCAGCCCGCGCAGCAGCTCGGCCGGACCGCCAAAGTTTTCCCACGGCAAATCGAACAGCTCCTGATACTCGCGCAGGTGCTGGCCGGCGCGGTTGGGCGAGCCACGTTCCAGGTAAAAGGCATCGGCATCGAAGAATACCTCCGCCCGCCGCGCCTTGCGCAGCAGCCGGATCAGCTTCTCCTCTGCCTTCGACAGCAAGCCTAACCCAATAAAGATGTGCTGAGGTAGCACTTCGTCCTTCTCCAGGCGGTCCTGCACCCGGTTCACGGCCAAGCGGTAGGCCAGGCCGGGGTAGGCCAGGTGGGTTTGCTCCATGCGGCGGCGCAGGCGGCGGTACACCTTCTCCAGGTCGTCCCAGAAGCGGAAGTAGGCCGCCGTGGTGCTCTGGGGCGAAGGCTCGGCGCCCAGCTCCCAGCGCTCCAGGGCCTTGGCCTGGCTTAGGTACTCAAACACCTTTTTGGGCGAGGCCAGGTTCTGGTCGAGGCTGGAAAAGTCCTGAAGCAGCAGCCCCGACCAGCCCACAAACTGGTCGAAATCCAGCTTGGGGTCGATGTCGCGCAGAATCTCGAACAGCAGCAGCTGCAGGGCAATGGGCTCCTCTACCTGCACGCCGGCCAGCTCCACCATGTAGTCTTCCATGGCCGCAATGCGCGGGCTCCACACGGCCTGCCCGGCCTCGGCGGCCAAGCTCAGCTCGTTTTGCAAATACACTACCGCCCGCCGCGTGGGCACCACCACCACCAAATCCGACAAGTCGCCCGAGGGGCCGTACTTCGCCACCAGTTCCCGGGCCATGCGCGTGAGGAAGGGGGTAGTATCGGGCCGGTTGGTGAGCGGGGCGAGGGTAGGGGAAGCAGGGGCGGTAATCATACAGTGTAAAGGTAACGCTGACCAGAGCAGAAAGCGTTTCCTTGCAGCGGCCAGTTGCTACCTTCGTCGGGTAAGTACTAGGGCCTTCGGGCAGTTATACACGTGAAATTCAGCGTTCAGAAAACGAGCATTCTACCCGCTACTCTGCCTGCGGCAACTGCAGAGAGTAGGGTGGAGCGTGTGCTACACATAGTCTTGGCAGTAGCCCTTGGAATACCGGTGCTTCTCGTGGTGGGAGCGGTAAGCGTGATGGTTGGAGGGTTTGTGTGGCTGCTAGAGGGGGTGAAAAAGGTGCTGGGCCTGTCAGAAACAACTACCTCACCTTCGGCAACAAAGCCAGCTCCGCAGGATTTATTTAGTAAGGAGCAGCTCACCCTGAGCAGCGTGGATGTAGACTTAGAAGAGGAAGTAGGAGAGGCCTTTTCGGAGTGGTATCTCGATGCTTTGGGGCCCTACTCACCAGGAATCAGCCGGCTGATTACAACTCCTGAAATTCCTGGCTTGCACGGGCAGCTGGTGGGGGCGTTGTGTCGGGAATGGCCTGACGGTATATTCCTCCAACTATTTGAGCCTACTATCAATCAGTCATCGGCCGGAACCTCGTGGTTGGTCTATCTGGAATTTGCTACCCTAAGTTTGCATAAACTAGAAGAGGTAGGTGGCTTCTACTTATCTGCGGATTACGCCGAACACGGTCTGTTTAACGGCCAGGATGCTGATGGGGCGGTCATGCAGTTTCAAGTAGCAGGCATCGAAGATGCCTTCTTATCTTCTTCTATCATTCAGTAAAATCTTTATGCCTCACTCCTGGTGGCGCTTTTTGTTTATAAGCCTGGCACTTGCTGCCTCCTGCCAACCCTCAACGCCTACCGAACAGGGTACTACCCCGCCCCCGGTGCCCGATTCGATGCAACCAGCTGTGGTACTTCCTGCTCCGCGGGCGCCCGATACGGTAGACTGGATGGGTAAGGGACTTCCCGAAAAGGCTGCCACGGATACTACCTTCCAAATTGATGGGAAGCTGTACCGCCTGCGCCTGAGCGCCACGGCCGACTCGGCGCACATGCTGCGCGTGAAGGTAAGTGGGCGAACAGGCGAGGCATATGCAGCCGACAGCAGCGCTCCGGAGCCTGAAGTGGTACAAGGTCCGGCCGGGCGCTATCTGATTCAGTTACAGGATGCTGCTGGGCGCACCGTGCTGCGGAAAGAGTTTCACAAGCCCGATTTCTATGCAGTAGCTCCCCCGGATGAGGTAGTGGTAAGTCTGCCGGCTCCCCCGCAGTTTCTGGGCTACTACCCCAACATGGGGGGCTTAGCTTTCTGGCAGCTACTAGGTATTCCGGATAGTGATGTGGGCACCTATGTGTTTTACATGCTGGATCTGAGAGGGCAGGTACGAGAGCTATCCTTTGGTAACCAGTTCGGAGAAGGCCGCGCCGACTGCGCCCCGCTGCCGGCCCCGGGAGGCGCCGCCTTTCTTACCTGTGACAGGCTGCTGCGGGTTGGCCGGCCGCCACTTCCGCTGCAGAAGCCCCACGCCGATTTAGCCCTGGCCCGGTTTCTTTCCGACAGCACGTTACTGACCATCTACCAGTACGGGGAGTATGCCGTGACCTATGACAGCGCCGGCCACGCCGAAAGCATGGAGTGGAAAGTGCCCCCGCGTATGCAGAATCAGCCCAATGCTTTTGTGCTCAACTTTGAGGGAATGAAGCTGGCGCAATTTCGCTACCAAGGATTTTCTGAGGGCCTGGGCTACACCGTACCTCGCGCCTATGTGCCTACCACCGACACCTACTACCTCTTGGATGAGGAGCGAGGCCTGCAGCTGATAGACAAGAAAAATCCGACGGCTACCCGAGAAGTAAAGTTCCGGCAGATGAGTCGGTTTCGCTCGCCCCGCAAGCTTTCGGAGGTACGCTTTGTGCTTACTGCTGGCAGCCAGTATGAATTCTATGTGGATAAAAGCCGGCCGGAGCGGATTCGCTACCGCCGGCTGCCACTAGAAGGGTAGGGGTGGAAAGCTCCTCCTTAACCCTACCCCCTCCGAAACACGTACCCCTTAGCAGAAATCAACCACCTGCTATTCTTTTCTAATGGATCCTACCCAACTCAGCCTTGAACTTCGGCACGGCCAGAGCGCCGACCTCAAGCGCCGCCGCTGGATTATTGGCCTTTCGATGCTTGGCGTGGCCGCGGGCCAAATCGTGAGCCTCTACCAAACCGGCATCATCAAGCACCTGCCCGACCCACCCGTGGGCCCGTTCGATTCTGATAAGGTAGATGCCTCGGACTACGCCTACAAGCGCCTGGACACGCCCGACGCCCTGCCCATGATTGTGACGTATGGCCTCACGGCCAGCCTGGCCGGCGCCGGTGGGCTACACCGTGCCAGCAAGCAACCTCTGCTGCCGGTAGCTATGGGCGTTAAAACGCTGTTCGACTCACTGACTACCGTGAAGCTGGGCCAGGAGGAGTGGCAGGAAAACAAGGCATTGTGCTTTTACTGCCAGGTAGCTACAGTGGCTTCATTTGCCTCTCTGGCCCTGGCGCTGCCCGAAGCTATAAAAGGCGTGAAAACCCTGCTGGCTCGCCGGTAACGGCATACTTAGTTCAATACGAAAGAGGCCCGCGCTACTGTAGCGCGGGCCTCTTTCGTATTGGCCGCAGGTAGCCTTCTCTTAATGACCCGCGCCAACCAGGGGTTCGGTCGGGGCTTCTTGCGGGGCCGGTACTACGTAGGAAGCTAGGGAGCGGGTAAGCAGCAGCAAGCTTACCAGAATCAGCACTGCCCCCAGCACAAAGGGGGCGCCCGGGAAGTAAATGGGGGCCTTGGGGCCTGTGTAGTACGAAAATAGGTTGGTCATGAGGGGCGGGCCTACAATGGAGGTTACGCTCATCAGGCTGGTGAGGGCTCCTTGCAGTTCGCCCTGCTCGTTAGGCGGGACCTGGCCGGAAATAATGCCTTGCAGGGCCGGGCCCGCAATACCTCCCAGGCAGTAGGGCACCAGGAAGGCGAACATCATCCAGCCCTTGGAAGCAAAGGCAAACAGCACGAAGCCCACCGCGTACAGCAACATGCCCAGAAACACCGAGCGTTTAGGACCCAGCAGCGGGTTGATGCGCCGGATCAGCAGGCCCTGTACCACGGCTACCAGCAAGCCCAGCGCGGCCAAAGAGTAGCCTACCCAGGCTTCATCCCACTTGAATTTCTCAATCACGTAGTACGACCACGTAGACTGCGTGGCGTGGGCCGCTACGTAAGTAAGCAGCAAAGAAGCCACCAGCCCGGTAATGACGGGGTAGCGCCGCAGCAATTTCAAGGAGCCGATAGGATTCGCCCGGGACCACTCAAACGTCCGGCGCTTATCCAGGGGTAGCGACTCGGGCAGCACAAAATACCCGTAGAGCACA
Organism: Hymenobacter sp. HSC-4F20; assembly: GCF_019599275.1. Classification (GTDB taxonomy): domain Bacteria; phylum Bacteroidota; class Bacteroidia; order Cytophagales; family Hymenobacteraceae; genus Hymenobacter. The sequence continues at coordinate 665,610 of NZ_JAHZTD010000001.1, forward strand.
TTAAGCAGCGTAAGGCCGGCAGCGGCCAGAAACGGAACCTGGTGGCCGTACTTGCCCAGTACGCCGCCTACCAGCGGCCCCAGAATGAACCCCAGCCCGAAGGCCGCCCCCACCATACCAAAGTTCTGAGCCCGCTCTTCCGGCGCCGAAATGTCGGCAATATAGGCCGAAGCGGTTGTGAAGCTGGCCCCCATTACGCCGGCAATTAGCCGGCCGGCAAACAGCCACCCAATGTTTGGAGCAAAGGCCACCAGAAGGTAGTCTAGCCCAAAGCCCAGCAGAGAAAGCAGCAGCACGGGGCGCCGGCCAAACCGGTCGGAGAGGTTGCCCAACACCGGTGAAAACAGAAACTGCATCACGGCAAAAGCAAACACCAGCCAGCCGCCCACCCGTGCCGCCTCACTGACGCTACCCCCCGTAAGGTGGCGAATCAAGGCGGGCACTACGGGCACAATAATGCCAATGCCCGTGACATCGAGCAGCAGTGTCAGGAAAATAAAGCCCAGCGCGGCCTTACGTGGTGCAGCCATAATCACGGAGTTAAGCGAATTAGGTGGGCTGCCCGGGCTCTACACCCGCGTATGCCCCCGTCAATACCGGGTAAAGATAGACGGGGCATCGTCCACTCGGGCAACCTGGGCTTATTTCTTCTGTGCTACCCCAGGCAACCGAACGGCCACCAGTCGCCGCTACAGCAAGCAGGGCGGTTACGGGCTAGAATAGGAGAACTTCCTGCGTATCAAAGTAGTAGAGCACGCAACGCACCTCCTCGAAGCCAAGTTGCCGGAATAGCTGGGCGTAGCGCTGCAGAGGCTGGCGGTGGTGCGGCTCGGGCGGAGGAACTTTAAAGTCGATGAGCGTAACGCGGCGGCCGGCTCCGGTAGTCGTTTCAAACACGATGCGGTCGGGTTTGTAGTCCTGCTTGCGGGTACCGCCCACCAGAATTTCGCGCTCCGCCTCGGCTTCCACCTGGGCACTGAAGTAGTGGGCCATAAGCGGGTGTTCGGTGACCTCGTGCAGGCGGCGCAGCAGTTCGGGCCGCTCGCGGGTGCTTACCAGCCCTTCGGCCACCAACTGGGCCGCTACCCGGTCTACCTCCGTGGCGCGCTTTACCCGGCGCAGGGCGTAGTGCAGCTTACGGTTCCACTCGCGCTGGGCCTGCTGGTCATCGAAGTCGAAGACGGTATTGGCGTGGCGCTTTAGGCGCAACCGCTCTTCCCAGGGCGTACTGGCCAGGTTGTGCAGGGGCAGGTTGTGGTCGGTGGTAGCTTCGGTCCGGCGCAGCGGGGGCACATACCCCCGGGCATCGGCCAGCACATAGGCCATCTGCTCGTCGTCCCATTGCGTGGTGCTCACTAGGTAGCGGTGCAGGAGCTCCGCTACGGTTTTGGCTGGCTCAGAGGGGGTAGTAGTATCGACGTCCTTGGGGGCTTTGGTAGGCCTGGGCTTGCGGCTGATGGCATACAGGCGGTGCCGGGGGCGGGTGAAAGCCACGTAGAGCATGTTCAGCCCCTCCAGAAAAGTCTTTTCCAGCTCCTCGGTGTACTGGGCGGCCAGGGGCGTGTGCAACAGGGCCTGCGTTTGGGGCAGCACGGCTACGCCGGGCATCTGGGGTAGGGGCTTGGTCGCCGCATCAGGGAGGCGGCCCCATAGCAGCGTGCCCATGTAGGGCCTGAGCGACCAATCGGCAAACGGCACGATTACCATCCCGTAGGCCAGCCCTTTGGCTTTGTGCACGGTGGTAATGGTAATGGCGTCGCGGCCGGCGGGGGCGTTGATGCTCAGGGCGCTTTTCTTCTGGTCCCAGTAGGTCAGGAAGTTGTTGAGGTTGTTGCCGTAGCGCAGGCTGTAGTCCAGGGTCAGGTCCAGAAACCGGAACAAGTATTCCTGCTCTGCGGCCCGGTGCAGCAGCCCAAATAGGCCGATGAGGCGCTCCGTTAGCTCGTAGAGGCCCAGATTTCCGGTTTGCTGTTCCTGCACATCGTAGCCCAGTTCCCGCAGCTCGTCGAAGAAAGGCCCTGCCGACTCATCATTCGCCAGCTCCGACCAGCGCCGGGCCCGCTCCGGGGTAGGGTCCTGGTGGCGCACTACCCGGTCAATCAGCAGCAAGGCTTCGGCCCGGGCCAGCGTATCGGCCGGCTGGTTGAGCACCCGGAACAACGCCACCAGCAGGTTTACTACCTCCGCAAACTCCAGCGACAATGAGTCGGCGGAAATAATATCATAGCCTCGCTCTTTCAGAAATTTCGCTACCCGGCGGCTTTGGTCGCGGCGGCGGCAGAGCACGGCCACGTCCTGCAACCGGAAGCCATCGGCCAGCGCCTTTTCCACCAGTTGCAGCGTCAGATACAGCGTGCTTTCGTTGTAGTCCAGCGTCTGGCCGGTTACGTAGCCCGGCAGCACTTCCGGGGTGTAAGTGCCAAGAGCGGCATCGTAGCGGCAAGCCGGGGCGTCATCCTCGGTGAACAGTAGCTCTACGTGGCCAGCGGCCGCCTGAACGTGGATGCCGCCAGGCTCCCGCTGCACAAAGTCGGCATCATAAATCCCCTGCACCAGGGGCAACGAGGCGTGCGTGGCGCTAATCTGGCTGAAGAAGCGGTTATTGAAGTCGATGATGGCCGGGGCCGAACGGAAATTCGTGTTGAGGTGGGCTGACTCCAGCGTTTGATCCAGCGTGATGTAGCGGTCGGCCAGCAGCTCGCGCAGCTCCTCGTCGGCGGCCTTATTATACAGGTGCTCGGTTTGGTTCTGGTGAAGGCGCAGAATCTGCTCCATCTCGCCGCCGCGCCAGCGGTAAATGGCCTGCTTGGCGTCGCCCACGGCCAGGCTGAGGTTGCCACCGGCCACGGCGTTTTCCACCAGCGGCAGCAAGTTGTTCCACTGCAGTACCGACGTGTCCTGAAACTCATCAATCAGCAAGTGCTGGTACCGCTCGCCCATGCGCTCGTAGAGGAAAGGCACCGGCTCGCGCAGCACAATCTGGGCAATGCGGCGGTTAAACTCGGCAATCAACACTACCCCCCGGTCGCGGCTCAACTGGTCCACGGATTTGCTTAGCTCACTCAGCAGGCTTACTTGAAACAGATAGGGGAGCATGCCCGTCACCAGCAAATAATCGGGCAGCAGGGTAGCACGCAGCTTTTCCACCAACTCGTAGGCAGCCAGCAAAGCAGGTTTCACGGCATCTACGCGGGCTTTATCGGCGGCCGTTTTCACCTTGCCGCTGTACCACTTGTCTTGCTCCACGGTGGCGCGCACGTAGGAGTTGGCCTCCTTATCGGGCTGCAGGCGTTCCTCCCATTTGGTGAGGTAGCCCAGCAGGCCGCTGCGGCCCTGGTAGAGGTCTGAGTCGGTCACGCCGGCGGTGTCCACGGCCTCCTGCGCTACCTGCGCTACCTGCCGGAAAGCGTCTTCAATTTCGGCTTTGCGCTGGCGCAGGGCCTCGTGCAGGCGGCGGTAGTCCTGCATGCTGAGCTTCTGCAGCTGATCTACGGCCTCGTGTACCGGCTCGCTGAGCAGAAACTGCCCAAAATCGACCAATTCCTCGGGCAAGTTATTCCAACTGCGGCCCTCCTCGGCTTTAGTAAGGGCAAAGTCGGAAATGGTGCGGGAGAGTAGCTTGGCGTTCGGGTCCCGGTTCACGCGGTCCAGCAGTAAGGCCACAGCACTTTGTAGTACAGTGGCGCTATCTAGCTCCACCTCAAACGTAGCCGGCAACCCCAGCTCCCGGGTAAACGCCGTCACGATGCGCTGCACGAAAGAGTCGATGGTACTGACGGCAAAATCGGCGTAGTGGTAGAGCACCAGCCGGAACGTGCGCGCCGCCCGCTCCCGCAACACCCGTTGTTGTTCCTCCAGGATAGGCAGGTAGGCCAGTTGTCCTTCGGCGGCCAGCTCCGCGGCAATTTCCGTCAGTAGTGCGTCGGTTTCACCTTCCGGCAGCTGGGCAAACCGCCGCAGCGCCCCGATGATGCGCTCCTTCATCTCGCCCGCCGCGTCGTTGGTAAACGTAATGGCCAGAATACGCTTGAAGTACGAGGCGTCGTCGGTGCCCAGGGCCAGCTTCAGGTATTCCTTCGTAAGCTGATACGTTTTGCCGGAGCCGGCGGAAGAGGAGTAAATGCGGAAGGTGGCGGGCATTGGGGGAGATAGGCGGGGTAGAGGTCTATTCTTCCTCTTTAGTAGGAGGCAATACTGGAACTTGGTTTTCGACCACTATTTTGGTGGCACCGGCTCGTTCAACCATTACTTGCTTTCCTACATCTGTCAGGTTACGGCTTTCGTAAATCTTCATGGCAGTAGAAATATCGATAGCCTGCCGGGTTTGCTCATCAAGATCGAAGGTGAGCGTGATAAAGTTGAGATGTACTCCTAGTGGCTCCAACACTTTATTCGATTGAACCAGTAAGCTGTTTTCAATTTCCGCTTGGTCTAACTCCACAATGTCTTCCGTAAGGAACAACGCTTTACTCACGTCACGAATTCGCTTATCAATCACCATGTTCTCAGCTCCTTCAAAAGCGGTTGGACTAAGCGCCTCGTTACTGTCTGCGTGAGCATTGGCTTTGCCCAAGTACTTAGCTTGCCGAATAAAAGCTAGCGGATCAGTAATAGAGTAGTCGTAGTCGATATGTACTGATGCGCGTACCCTGTCCTTCAGATTAGTGATAAATTTACTGTCTCCCTGCATAGGGAAATTAGGAATTACCACCTTCATATAGCACGGATTCATAGTGCCTTTGGGTACGGCAGCGCCTGCGGGAATTTTACTCCAAGCCATACCGCAATCATCTGAAACCAGCACTTGTTGGTTTGATTTAGCATAGTTGCAGCCGGCTAGAAGACTTGCCAGTAGGAGTAAAGAGAACGTACGCATAATGGTGGCTGGTTAATAGCGCGGGAAGTAGACGGTGACAGCTAAGGTAGAGACGAGCTATGCAACTTGCCCTACACCGGCCCCCACAGCCGCGCTACCACGTCCGCCTCAATCCGCACGGGGCGCTTGGTGGCGGGGTCCAGCAGCACCCATTGCGTTTCGGCCTCACAGAGCAGCTTATTATCGGCAGCCCGCTCAATCCGCACGAAGCGCTGGCATTGGGCCCCACGCACTTCGCCAATCCAGGTGGTGCAGCGCAGCTCCTGGCCCAGCAGGGCAGGGTGGCGGTACTGCACCCGGTGCTCCCGCACCACCCAGATATACTGTTCCCGCTCGCCCGGGGGGTAGGCCGTCAGCCAGTGTGCTCCGGCCGTATCCTGCACCCAGCGCACGTACTGCACGTTGTTGGCGTGGTCCAGCTCGTCGATATCCTCGGGCTGAACAGTGATAAGACGAGAGAATCGATAAGCAGGCCCAGAGCGTGTTTCCATAGGGGCAAAGCTACTAGGCCAGCAGGAAAACGTCAGAAACTGAGTACAAGGTTTTGTTTAATTCAGAGTGGGATAAATGCTATATATGGTTGCATAAACGCTTGTTATTCAGCTATTTATTTGTAAATATAGTCTTTTGTTAATTCTTGTGAATTCTGCTGGTCAGCTTGCATAAGGTATTTTACATCTAAAATATCCGTGTATATTTGAGCAGATTAAGAAAACGCGGTTTCACCGTCCTGTTGAGTACTTCCGCAAGGGAGGGAAAGCAGAGTTGAGTGCGCTTTCCTAAAAAAACATCCATCATCACCAGTACCATGCAGACAGGAACTGTAAAATTCTTCAACGAAACCAAAGGTTTCGGCTTTATCAAAGTTGACGAAACCGGCGAAGACGTATTCGTGCACGTAACCGAGTGCATCGACGAAATCCGCGACAAAGACAAAGTGGAATTTGAAATTGCTCAAGGCCGCAAAGGCCCGAACGCCGTGAAAGTGAAGCTGGCCTAGTCCAGCGTCCTTTCCCGGATAGCTTAGAAAAGCAGGCTCCTGACGAGCCTGCTTTTTTTGTGGCCTACCACAGCGAAGTAGGGGGTAGGCAGCTTTCCTTATTCTTCTATCGTATGCCTATCCCAGGGGCAGCACGTTTCGCCGGGGCGTTTTAAGTCGTCAGCAGGCGGCCTTTGCTCTTTTCTTTATATAAGACACGCGAGGTGATACAATATTGATTATTTCTACGTATCTTTGCACCCGCATTTGAGAACGGCCACGTTCCGCGCAGCTTGTGAGCTGCCTTGTTAACCTGTTGGGCCGGCTTTGTCTTCCGTCCGTTGCTTCCGTCACTTGTCGTCGTTGTTGAGTGGGAGAGAAGAGCGTCGCTGAATCCGCTGTTTTCAGAGCTATTGTCTCCACTCCATCAACACAGACATGGAAAAAGTAAAATTTGAAGAGCTGCCCCTCTCCGAGGAAATGCAGCGCGCTATTACGGAAGTTGGCTACGAAGAGGCCTCGCCTATTCAAACGGCTGCCATTCCGGTTCTTCTTGAAGGCAAAGACGTTATTGGCCAGGCCCAGACGGGTACCGGCAAAACCGCCGCCTTCTCCATTCCCGCTATCGAAAAAATCAACACCGACTCGCGTGAGGTGCAGGCCCTGGTGCTGTGCCCTACCCGCGAGCTGGCCGTGCAGGTTTCCGGCGAAATCCAGAAACTGGGCAAGTACAAGCGGGGCCTCTCGGTAGTGCCGATTTACGGCGGCTCCAGCTACGACCGCCAGTTCCGTGCTCTGGAGCGCGGCGTGCAGATTGTCATTGGTACCCCTGGCCGCGTAATGGACCACCTGGAGCGCGGTACCCTGAAGCTGGATAACTGCCGCATGATCATTCTTGATGAGGCCGACGAAATGCTCGACATGGGCTTCCGCGACGATATCGAGACGGTGCTGACCAAGATGCCCGAGGAGCGTCAGACGGTCTTCTTCTCCGCTACCATGAGCAAGCCGATCATGGAGCTGACCAAGAAGTACCAGAAGGATCCGCAAATCGTGAAGGTCAACCATCAGGAGATGACCGTTACGAACATCGAGCAAAGCTACTACGAGGTACGCGGCCCCCAGAAAAAGGACGTGCTGACCCGTTTGCTCGATATGTACAACCTGAAGTCGACCATCGTATTCGCTAACACGAAGCGCATGGTAGACGAAATCGTGTCGGACCTGCAAGCCAAGGGCTATTTCGCCGATGGTCTGCACGGCGACATGGGCCAGCAGCAGCGCCAGAACACCCTGGACAAGTTCCGTAAGGGCACCCTGGAAATTCTGGTTGCTACCGACGTAGCTGCTCGCGGTATCGACGTAGATAACGTGGAAGCCGTAGTAAACTACGACTTGCCCGCCGACGAAGAATACTACGTGCACCGTATTGGCCGTACAGGCCGCGCGGGCCGTCAGGGCAAAGCCTTCACCTTCGTGAGTGGCCGCGACATCTACAAGCTCCGCGACATCATGCGCTTCACCAAAGCCACGATTAAGCAGGAGCGCGTACCGTCGTTCGAGGATGTATCGGAAGTGAAAACGACCGTGATGCTCAACTCCATCAAGGAGGTTATTGAGAAGGGCAACCTCGACAAGTACATTGCCCGCGTACAGCGTCTGATTGATCAGGATCAGGAAGATGGTATTACGTCCCTCGACGTAGCCGCCGCCCTGCTGAAAATGACCATGAAAGAAGACAAGCGCGCGCAGGAAAGCCTCGACGCCAGCCGCACCCAAGGTGCTGCCCGCCCCGGCTTCACGCGCCTGTTCGTCACCATGGGCAAAAAGGACCGTCTGCACCCCCGCGACATCGTGGACCTGATTGCCGAAAACACCAGCCTCACGGCCGGAAAAGTAGGTGATATTGCCCTCTACGATAAGTTTAGCTTCGTGGAAGTGCCGAATGAGTTTGTTGAAGAGGTGATCAACCAGCTGGGTCGTAGCACCATTCAGGGCCGGCCGGTAGCCTTCAACATTGCTACCCCCCGCCAAGAAGGTGATGCCCAGCAAGAGGGTGGTAACCGCGGCGGTTTCGGTGGCGACCGTCCGCGTCGCGGCCCAGGTGGCTTCGGTGGCGGCGAGCGTCGCGAAGGCGGCTTCGGCGGTAACCGTGGCGGCGGTAGCTACGGCGGTAACCGCGGTGGTGGCAGCTACGGCGAGCGTCGGGAAGGCGGCTTCGGTGGCAACCGCGGCGGTAGCAGCTACGGCGGCAACCGGGGCGGTGGCTCCTTCGGCGGCGACCGTCGGGAGGGTGGCTCCTACGGTGGTAACCGCGGTGGCGGCAGCTACGGTGGTGGCTACAAAGGCAAGCGCGACAACGGCGGCTTCGACGAATAGAGAAGTAAACCGACGCTGATGTGGCGTTATCTACCTCAGTGTACAAGTAAAAAAAGGCCCCTCATCTGAGGGGCCTTTTTTTGGTTGCAGCCTACTGAATACAGAGGGCCTAATACACCCTTATTTCTCAGTCGGCAGCAGTAATGCGCTTATTTGGAAGCGTTGCGCAGGGCCTTGATTTCGTCGTGGCCTTGCTGAATGCCTTGAAACTGTTTTTCGAGAATGGACTTTAGCTGGCCGGGCAGACCTTCCGCCGCAAGTGCGGTCTGGTAGGCTTTCACGGCGTAGTCTTCGCCCCGCTCACATTCGTTGAGGATGCTCTCCCGGCTCTTGCTGGTAATAGCCGACTTCAAATTGATAAAGACCCGGTGGAGAGTACCCGTTACAGAGCTTTCCTCTTCCACCTTGATATTGAGCTGGTGCAGCTGGTCTTCAATTTCCGTAAGATAACCGTCGCGCTGCACGGCGTATTTCTTGAATACTTCTTTCAGATCCTGATCTTCTACATCGGTGAGGGCTTCGGAGTAGCCTTTTTCGCCGTCTTTCAGGGTTTGAACAATTTCTTTGAGCAGGGCTTGGGTTTCGTTGGCTTCCATGAGGAGAGTAGATTTGGTGTTTAGGAAAGAAGAATTATGGTTTCCTTTACTGCCAAACCTTGCCCGAAGTTGCAACCGGCGCGAAACTAGTACCTGCGTATACCTCCTGAGCTGCCCGCACCAGAACAAAATGGAGCAGGGGCCACCAGCTTCAGGGCAGTGCTTTCGGCCGGTTCTCCCTTTCCTTGCTCTGTGGAAGGGTAGGAGCCAGCGGATAATTTTTGCGCTTTAGGAGGCCAGGTTACTTTACCAGCTCAGCCATGGCCTTCCCGGCCAGATAGCCCGTAGTCCAGGCAGCCTGGAAGTTGAAGCCGCCGGTAATGCCGTCAATGTCCAGCACTTCCCCGGCGAAATGCAGTCCTGGAACCTTGCGGCTTTCCATCGTTTGCATGTTGACTTCGCCCAGCACGATGCCCCCGCAGGTCACAAATTCGTCCTTGTAAGTAGTTTTGCCCCGTACCGCTAGCGCCGTGCGGAGCAATCCTTCAATAAGGCGGTTCTGCAGTTTGGCGGGCAATTCGTTCCAGCGTGTTTCGGCCCCAATACCCGCCTGCTCCGCGAGGGTACGCCAGAGCCGTTGGGGTAGCCCGAACAGGGGGTTGCCGACTACCCCCTTTTTGCCGTGCACCTCTCGGAACTCCAGCAGGTATTGGCGCAGAGTGTCTTCGGTGTAATCGGGAATCCAATTGATAAGGGCCGTGCTTTGATAGTGCAACTCGTGCAGACGGCGGGCACCCCAGGCCGAAAGCTTGAGCACAGCTGGGCCACTCACGCCCCAGTGCGTTACCAGGACCGGTCCTTCATACTCCAGTTTTTCCCCGCTGACGCGTACGCGGGCCCGGGGTACGCTCACGCCCGGTAACTCCCGCAGCGGTGATTCCGGAACGTTGAAAGTGAACAGGCTGGGTACCGGCTCCTGCACCGCATGGCCCAGTCGCCGCAGCCACTCGTATTGCTCGGCTTTCGGGGCCCCACCGGTAGCCACCAGCAAACGCGCTACCTGCAGCTGTTGGGCATGAGCCCCCGTTAGCGTCAGCTGAAAACCACCGGTAGCAACTGGCTCAATAAGCTCGGCGGTAGTTTGCTGCAGAATCTCTACTCCGGCAAGCCGGGCGGCATCCAGCAGGCAGCGGGCAATGGTTTCCGACGAATCCGTGGTGGGAAACATGCGGCCATCGGGTTCCGTTTTCAGGCGCACGCCGCGCTGCTCAAACCACCGCACGGTGTCTAATGCGCCAAACTGCTTAAAGGGCTCCTTCAGTTGCTTGGCTCCGCGGGGGTAGTGTTGCACCAGTTGAGCAGCCGTTTCGGCCGCGTGGGTAACGTTGCAGCGCCCGCCCCCCGAAATCCGGACTTTGCTCAGCAGCTTGGAGGTTTTCTCAATCAGCACAACCCGCAGGCTGGGGTTAGCTTCGGCGCAGGCAATGGCCCCAAAAAAGCCGGCTGCGCCACCTCCCAACACCGCCACTGTATTCTTCGCTACATTCACGGTGCAAAGGTACGGTATAGGTGACTGAGAGTGAAGAGTCAGGTCTGGATTGAGGCTGAGGCAGTCGGTTGCTAAGCGCGCAGCAACGCCGGGCGTTCTGTTCCGAATTTTTAGGCATTCGCAAAGAGCCAGGTGACTCCAGCAAGTCCAGCCTGATGACCTACCCGCCCGAGGACGTGGTCAACGCCATGTTGCACCTCCATGAGCAGACCCCGCACATCCACGCCACGGTCGTGCCCATCGACTCGGCCGCAAGCTCAATTGCCGGGCGATGCTAGACGACCGACAGAAGATGCGCGACATGCAAACCAGCTTTGCGGCCAAGGTAGCCCCGCTCGGGCTGCAGCGCGGGGTGGAGGGCAGCCCGGCTCAGCATCAGAAAGTGAAGCGCTTCTACGGGTTGGTCAAGGAGCTCAACCCGCAGCGCCAAGTAGCCCAGCAGAGCATCCGCCAGGCTGGACAGCAGCACAGCCGCAGCGGTGGAGTAGGCATGTAAAGGCTATGCCCTACTTAAATCACCCTTTGAAATTACAAACGAATGTCCACGCGGATGCTCTTAGAGTTGATTTCCTGGGCGTAAACAAGTGTGTCCTGGCGAGCTTGCTTTACTTCAATGGCCAGGTAACACAGCAGCGGGAATCTGGTCGTAAAACGTCCCTGCGCATCCGTGGTTAGCGTATCGTGCCGGTACCCGTTGTAACTGTCATAGTCTCCGCCCCGGTAATAGGCCGTTTCCAGATATAGCACGGCCCCCTTTACCGGCTGTTGGGTTCGCCGGTCCGTCACAGTGCCAACAAGGCAGGCATTTTCTACGTCTTTGGGCCGGCATCTGACCAGCGCAAGCAGCAGTAACAATGTCCATCTTGGGCGCATAAGGGCAGAGGCGTGGCCGTTGCAAAGGTAGGCAGCAGCATTTAACTGGCCTATTGCTATTTGGACCGTTTGAATACCCCCCAAAACCCTAGTCTTTTAGGGAGCTGCACGATTGGATCCCTCACAATTGGGCCCTTCCACTCGTTAGGCGGAATCATCTTCAGGTAGTCATCGCCCACGTACAGCGTTACTTCGAGACTTGGATCCTGCTGATGCAACCGCAAAGCAAACTGCTCGGCCTCCGCCAAGGAATCAAAGTAGTGATAGGGTATTACTGCCTCTACATCTGCTGGATGCGAGTACACCGTTTTGGCGTCAGTATTCATTACTTGCCCCGTGGCGCGTTGGCAAATCAGGACTTTGTATGTGGGAGTCATGGCGATAAGGGAATGACTGCTGGAACGCTTCTTTCCTTTTACGGCCAGCTGCTGCGCAGCACTAAGCGCCTCGTCAAAGTACCACGCTGGCACCAAGCCGCGCAGGGAGGAGAAACCACCATTATTCCGAGCCGGGGTGTATAACGTATGTTATATTAAGGGACGAAAATCAGACAAGGAAGAAGCTTTCTAGTAGCTCACACTATGGGAAAAGCCTTTTTCGGGCACCCTTGATAGAAAGCGTAGTAGCTTATCGGTATCAGCAATACTCCAGCGCGGCCACTACATCCTCATGGCGGAACTGGTAGCCGGTTAGCTCCCGAATCAGCGAAGAATCAATTTGCTTGCCCCCTGTAGTTTCTTCCAGAAAGGTAGGCGGCTGCAGCCCCAGGCGCGTGGCCGCGGCCGTGTAAAACGCGCGGCGGGTAGGATGGGTAGCCGCGCTGGCATTGAACGTGTGGCCCCACAGATTCCGCTCAATAATGCAGGTGAGCAGGCTGATGCAGTCTTGCAGGTGAATCAGGTTGACAGGAGCTTCCCCGTGTGGTACACCGGCGCGGCCGGCCAGAAAACGGCCTGGGGACCGGCCCGGGCCAATCAGTCCGGCTAGGCGCACTACCGTATGAAACGGCGGCTGAAACAAGGCCTCGGCCTGAAGTAATGGTGCCTCTGCCGTAAAGGCCGCCAGCGCGTCCGACTCCTGCATGAGGCGAGGCTCGTCGGCATAGACGCCGGTAGAGCTAACCAGCAGCACGTGCCGGACGCCGGACAGCACGGTCGCCTCGGCTACCGGTCGTAACAGCGCGGGGTAGGCCTGCGGGGAGCCCGCCGCACGGGTAGGCGGCACGTTCAGCACCAGCACATCAACCCCATGCAGCAAGGCTTGCAGAGTATCTGCGTCGGTAGGAGTCAGGCTAGGGGCCAGGCGCAGCAGAAACGGCCGGATACCGGCGTCGCGCAGAGTGAGCAACTGGCCGGGGGTAGTGGTGGAGCCGTGCACCGGGTAGCCAGCCCCGACCAGAGCCTGTGCCAGGGGTAACCCCAGCCAGCCGCAGCCCAGAACGGCCACCGTAGGGCGAAGGACGGAAGAAGTAGCGTCGGTCATGTGGGGGTAAAGGTGGCAAAAAATCTGAGCTGGGCAAGAAGGCCGGGAGGAATTGCCAAACTGTTACCTTGCGCCTCAACTAGTAGGCAAGCATACTACCTATGGCCGCTCCGTACCGCCTCTACTCTGACTACGCCGACGACTTTGAGGCCCGGGTGCGGCTGCTGCGGCCCGAGGAGGGTGGGCGGCAGCTGCCTCCTTATAACGGTATCCGCTGGGATTTTTGCTATGCGCATGACCAACCCATGCTCCGCTACATGTGGCTGTACCCCGATTTCTTCGACCCTGGAACCGGCAACTCCCTACGGGATGGGCTGCCTTTGCCCGTTGATGCATGGCTACACGCACGGATTCCTATCTTTCTTGCCGCCGCCCGGCCCTTTCACCAGCCGAAACTTTGGCCCGGCACCAGCTTTTACTACTGCGAGGGTAGCCGGGTAGTCGCCGAGGGTACCGTTACCCGCCTGACCAGTTTGAGTACATTCCGGCCGTAAGTAAAATCACTGAACAGAATCTTCCCACTTCAATTTTCTCACCCTATGTCCTCAACTCACCCCTACGCCCAACCTATGCTGCGCGACAACGCCCTGCAGGGCAAAACCATTGTGGTAACGGGCGGCGGCACGGGCCTCGGCCGCGCCATGACCACCTATTTCCTGCAGCTTGGCGCCAACGTAGTCATCAGCTCCCGCAAGCTGGAAGTGCTCGAAAAAACCGCCGAGGAGCTGCGCCAGCAGACGGGCAACCAGGGCGTGCTGGCCGTGCAATGCGACGTCCGCAAGTACGATGAAGTAGAAGCGCTGCTCCAGAAAACCATCGACACGTTTGGCGGGGTAGATGTGCTGCTCAACAATGCCGCCGGTAACTTTATCAGCCCCACGGAGCGCCTCAGTCACAAGGCTTTTGATGTGATTGTGGACATCGTGCTGAAGGGTTCCTACAATTGCACCCTGGCCTTTGGCAAGCGCTGGATTGCCGAAAAGAAGCCCGGCACTATTCTTAACATCGTGACTACCTATGCCTCAGTGGGCTCGGCCTTCGTGGTGCCTTCGGCTACGGCCAAAGCGGGGGTGCTGGCGCTTACCCGTTCCCTGGCCGTAGAATGGGCCAAGTATGGTATCCGCTCCAACGCCATTGCGCCCGGCCCCTTCCCAACGGAAGGCGCTTGGAGCCGCCTGTTTCCCGAGCCCCTGGCTTCCAAGCTCGACCCGGCGGCTTCCGTGCCACTCAAGCGGGTAGGCAATCATCAGGAACTGGCCAACCTGGCCGCCTACATGGTTTCTGACTTCTCGGCCTACATGAACGGCGAGGTAGTAACCCTCGATGGGGGCGAGTGGCTTAACGGAGCCGGGGAGTTCAACAAGCTCGAACTTCTAACCCCGGATATGTGGGACCACATTGAAAAAACCATGCGCCGCTAAAAACTTGTTTTACAACGAATAAGCACGGACCAGTCGGACTTGCCAGATATTGGCCGGCAATAAAAAAGCCTCGTTCTCACGAGGCTTTTTTATTGCGGTGCGTGCTTCTGCTGTCTGGCGAGCAGGCGCAGTAAAGTGTCGATAACAACCAGCTAACACGGCTCCGAAGTAACTCCGTAATTAGAGTTTGTATCCCTTAAACTCCTTCGTGAACTCTTGGGCGGGAATGGGTTGGTTGGCGATAATGTCGCTGAACTCAAACTTTTCGAACAGCCCTTTGTCGTCGTTTACCTGAATGGAGAGGGGTAGGGTCAGCTTTTGATCCACGGCAATAATGACGCGGCGGCCGTACGCATTGGGCACTTGCAGGGTGCGGCCCGCAGGCACGGTAGCGCCGGGCGTGAGGCCGTTGCGCTCCAGAATCCGATACTCGCCACACCCAAACCGGTTGGCAATGGAAGTAACGGTTTCGGCCTTAGTGGTTTTGTAGGGTACGTAGCGGAACTGGGGGTAGTCGGCGCGTAAAATGTAAGCCGGGCGGCCCTGCACGGTGGTGTCGCCAGCGTAACGGAAGCTTTTCTCGAAGCTACGGTCCAGGCGCTGGCTGGAGCCGCGCAGTAGCTCGGCAATGGTGCCGTAGCCCGCATCGAGCACGCTGTGGTGCTGGGTTTTGCGCATTAAGCTGCCCAGCGGATCAAGGCTGACGGTGACGTAGGGGAAGCTGTTGGGGTACACCCAGGCGTCGCCGTCGTTTTGGCCCGTCACGTACAGCACCTCAATGCCCTTCTGATTGCGCAGGTACACTTTATAGGGCTTAAACGCCATTTTCATGCTGGTACGCGCCTGCTGGTAGCTACCCTCAATCCGCTCCTGAGCGCGCACGTTGCAGCGCAGCGTTTTCAGATTTTCAATGGCTGCCGTAAGGCGAGCAATGAGCTGTTCGGTAGTCGGTTTGGGGTCGGCTGGAGCGGCGGCTACACTGCCTGCCGCAAATAGGAGAAAAGAGAGTAATCGGAAATACCGAATCATGCAGAAAGCGAAGAAGGTAACTACTTAAAAATAGGACGAGTGGGCTAGCAGAAATCGAGCCGGAAGGGCAGAAGCTGAAGCGTTGCACGGGCCGCGACACCGAGCGCCGGGTGTTTCTGGTGACGCCAGCGTTTAATGGCCCTGTCTCCGGGCACACCCTCTTTTTAGTTAAGACTAATGCGGGGAAAGCGGCTGGCCGTGCTATCGAATACAAACAGCTCGTCGATTTCTATTTCGCGCAAAAACCGGTACAGCGGAAATTGCTCAACCACGGCCCGCACCGTAGCGGCATTCAAGCCATTGATGGTTACCCAGCCGCGGGTGCGGTCGGCGCTGATGGCGTAGGACTCCACAATGTTTTCTTCGATGAGCTGATTGATAAAGGCACGATGGCGCGGAATGAGGGCAATGAAATCCTCATCAAAAAAATCGGGCAGACGGAGCGTGACTACGAATTTGGCCATGAAGCAAGCAGCGGACAAAACCGTAACGCCTCCCGCGCAACGAAAGTTGGCCTTGAGACAGGTGGTGTAACTTTTTTTGAGCTGAGCCGGAATAGAGAGCATGCATTTTTCTGTAATCACTCCGACCCACAACCGCCAGGACTTTTTGCCCGAGGCCGTAGCCAGCGTACGCGCAACCGTATCGGCACCCCTGGATTTCTCCTTTGAACACCTGATTTGCGAAAACGCCAGCACCGACAACACCGCGGCCTGGCTGCGGGAAGCTGCCTCGCAGGAAGGCATCCCACTGCGAGTACGTGCCCAGGCTGAAAAGCTGCTGCCCGGTCCGGCCCGCAACCTGCTGATTCGGAAAGATGCGCCCACCGACGGTTGGATTGTGCCGCTCGACGACGATGACGTGCTGCTCCAACGCACGCTGTTTCACTACGCCACCCAGATTCAGCAGCACCCCGGCCGGCCGTGGCTGGTGGCCGATTTCCTGCGCGTGGACCAGGACCGGCGCTACCTCCCCCATGAGGACTATTACGCCTGGAAGTTCGACTCACCAACTGACATGCTGCGCGCCATATTTCGGGCTGAGCACTTTATCCAGGGCAATGTGTGCTACAGCCGCGCCCTCTTCGATGAGGTAGGCGGCTACGATGAGCAGATTGAAATGGCCGAAGACCTGGACCTGTACGTGCGGTTTCTGCTGGCCGGCCACGAGCCCGTTATTTGCCCACACATCAGCCATTTGCACCGCTTCCACACCAGCAACGTCAGCATCGGCGTCGATGCCGACAAGCATGGCCAAGACTTACAGGTGATTTACGATAAATACGCCGCGCAGCTGAAGGAGCGCGGTATTGAGCGGCCGGGGTAAGCTTCTGTCATAAACAGCGTCGTGGCGAGTGGAAGCAAGGCATCTGGTTGACTTCCAGAGGAAACGTAGATTTCTCGCTTGCCTACTCGCCATGACACCGTTTTACGGGTTTCGCTACTCTTTTACCACTACCCCGCCTTTCACTACCAACCGCACCTGCCGGAGCGCTTTGACGTCTTTGGTTGGGTCGCCGGGTACGGCGATGAGGTCGGCGAGCAGGCCGGGCTGGATGCGGCCCCGGTCGGGGAGCTGGAAAATGCGGGCATTGGTGCTGGTGAAGCCACGCAAAGCTTGAAGGGTAGTAAAGCCGTACTCCTGCACCAGTAACTCAGCCTCGCGCAGGTTGTCGCCGTGGGCGAATACGCCGACGTCGCCACCGTAGGCCAAATCCACGCCGCTTTGCAGGGCCGCTTTCACCGACTGCTTTTTCTGCTGGATGCGTTCCGGCTCGGGGTCTTGGCCTTTGCGCCAGCCGCGGTACTGGGAGGTAGCGTCGCCGGCGGCGACGGTGGGGCAGAGGGCTACCCCGCGCTGCTTCATGAGCTTGAATACTTCCGGAGTGCCGGCGTCGCCGTGCTCAATGGTTTGGACGCCGGCCAGGGTAGCGCGGCGCATGCCTTCGGGCGTGCTGGCGTGGGCTACTACCGGGCGCCCGGCGCTGCGGGCCGTCTGCACAATCAGGTTTAGCTCGTCCTGGGTGAAGGTGGGGCGGCTGGGCTCATTGGCTCCCCAGCGGTAATCGGCATATACCTTAATTACATCAGCGCCCTTACCAATCTGTTCCCGCACGGCCCGGATGATGCCATCCACACCGTCGGCTTCCTGCGCGCCCTGTGGCACGTCGAAGCCGGCAGCTAGCTTGGGGCCATAACTACCCGTAGCAACCAAGGCCCGGGTGGCTACCACCATGCGCGGACCCGGAATCAGCCCCCGGTCAATGGCTTGCTTCAGGCCCACATCGGCGTAGCCGGCGCCTTCACTGCCCAAGTCGCGGACGGTGGTAAAGCCGGCTTCCAGGGTGCGGCGGGCGTGAGCCGTGGCGCGGGCCACGCGCAGGGCTTCCGACTCCTGTAGCACCTGGTCGTTCCAGCTGGTTTCGTTGTAAGGGTGGAGCAGTAGGTGGGAGTGGCCTTCAATGAGGCCGGGCAACAACGTCAGGCCTGGCAACTCCAGGGTACGCGCGCCAGCTGGAGCTGTAAGCTGGGCGGCCGGACCTACAGCTTTAATTTTTTCACCTTCTACTAGCACTGCCCAGCCGGGGTGTAGGGTTTCGCCATCAAAGACGGCAGCCGGGTGGAGCAGCAGGGCGGGGGGAGGCGTTGGCGCGGAGGGTTGGGCTAGGGCGGTCAGGCCCGGGAGAAACAGGGTGACGAAGAGGGGTAGGCGCATAGAAAGACGAAAATACCGAACCATCACCTGTTAGATAAAGGCGGCAACTGCTTTTTCAAGTAAAAGGCATCAATAATAATCATGAAGGTGTCAACGCCAGGTCTTATGTCACTATTGTCAATTCCTATGCGGTAGTAGCCCTTTACTTTCGTTATGCTATCAGTGAGGGTAGCAGTTGGTGTGCACTCAATGGTTAATACATCCTTGCTGTCACTTAGCACTTCTCCATTAATATTGTTGTCGAATGAGTAGTCAAAGTAGATATCCTTAGCTGGTTGGTTCTTTCGAATAAAGCTAGCTATATCCTTGTTTCTTTTAAAAATCTTAATGACAAACGAAGAATTATATGTTATTGTGTCATTTGATATGTTAGTTAAATAACTATCTTCAGATGCTGCTGGTTGTTTGTTCTCTATATGAGCATCATTCTGGCTGCAAGAGCAAAATACATTTGCGAGTAATATTATTGTTGTACTATTAATTATAGTGCTAATATGTCTGTGAAAGGCATTTGTTTTTCTATGTAGATTATTGTTGTGGATGCGTTTTATGATCATGTGTTTTTGTATAATATTTATCAAGCCCATATGCTATTTATTGTTGCGGTATACTTTATCAAATTCTTTATGGTTCAAAAAGCTTAACTGCTGTTTCTCAATATCGAAGACCGAAACGTAGTCCTTACCCATAACAATGTGCTGAGGGGCAGGAAACGAATCTTTATAGAGAAGCAGAGAGCAAATATCCGTAGGAGTAATGTACGGGTGAGCTGGTAAGTGGCTATGCATGCCAGCACGAACGGTCTGAGAGCCTTCGGGTAGGCGCATAGCTAAGTAGCTGTTATGCAGGCGCTCTACCTTTTGTAGCTTACCGGCCGCCGTGAAGCGCAGCAGAAAATCGTTGCCGATGGGAAGTACACCTGCTTCCTGCGGCCCTACCAGCACATACGCCCTTGGGGTAGGCCCTTGGTCGAGTAGGATAATATTAGGACGAGTGTTTTCGGGAAACTGATAGGGTGCCCGCGCTACCTCCCCTGAAACTAACTCTTGTTCAACAGTTTCACGCAAGGCATATAACTTTTGCTCTCGCGCCGAGCCTGCACGAGTTCCTTGCTGGCGCGCGGCGGCTGGTTCAATAGCCGAACGGTGAAAGCTAAAGCTGTACGCTACTGTGAGGAGATTAGGAGCCGTACTTCTTTTCACAAAAACGGTTCGCACAGAGTCGCCATCGGCATAGGAAAAGTAGCCACCAAGCTGGCTCATATCTGGCTTGCGGGCCAGTAGCAAGTCAGTTGCTACCCAGGAAGCTCGCTCCGACTCGTATAAAGCTAGTCCCTCTTTTAGAATTTCTTGTTCTATTGCCTGGGCTTTAGGAGTTTGCGCGGAGGCTTGCTGCCATCCGCAGAGGCCCAGCAGAGCTACGGCCAAAAAAGGATATTTCATAGAATGATGCGGTAGAAAAGCAAATAAAAAGCTACGCCCGCCGGAAGTTATGAATTCCGGCGGGCGTAGCTTCTATGAGTTGTGGAAAACAACCTAGGCCTTCTCCTTGGCGGGCTTGCGCTTCACTTTGATTTTCTCCAGCTTCTTGCCATTCTCCGGGGTAGCAGCATCGCTCGGGCCACCTACTAAGGTCATTTCCTTTACTAAGTGGCCAGCGCCGGCGTACTTATCGACTACGAACAGCATGTAGCGGACATCGAGGGTGATGTTGCGCACCCGGTCGGGGTCGAACATGATATCGGACATGGTGCCTTCCCAGTTCCGGTCGAAGTTAGTGCCGATGAGTTCCCCACGGCCGTTGATGACGGGCGAGCCGGAATTGCCGCCGGTTGTGTGGTTGGTGGCAATGAAAGCAACCGGTACGCTGCCTTTGTAGGCATAGGGTCCGAAATCCTTGTTTTTATACAGCTCCGCGAGGCGGGCAGGCACTTCAAACTCCGGGTTGGTGGGGTCAGCCTTCTCCATAATGCCATCGAGGGTAGTATAGAAATCGTACTGGGTACCGTCGGCGGGCTGGTAACCGGCTACCTGGCCGTAGGCCACGCGCAGGGTAGAGTTGGCATCGGGGTAGAACTTGCGCTCCGGCTGCTGCAGGCGCAGGCCGGCTACGTAGGTGCGCTGGAGCAGAGCAATGTTGTCGGTGGCGGCGGTGTAGGTAGGCAGCACCTGCTGGCGGTAGGTAGTTACAATGGCCTGGGCCAGTTGCACGGCCGGATCCTGGCGTAGGCTCGTGACATTGCCTTTCGCTACCTCATCCAGCACCGTGTAAGCCGATTCCTGCGTGGTCAGGCGCGACTTACCGTAGAGCTGGGCCGCGTAGGCCGACCAACCCGCGGTAGCGTACTGCTTCTGCAGGTTCTTAACATAGGCGGGCAGCAGCGCGGCCGGGGTTCCGTTGGCGTAGAGGGGTAGGAGAGCGGTAGCCACCTTCTGGTCGGTGGGGGCGCTGTAGTTGCGGAAGAAGCCCACGGAGCCCTTTTTGGCTTTCTCGGCGGCAGCGGCCAGCTCTTCGGCAGAGGCTTTTTTGTCGGCCAGCTCCAGCAGGGGTAGCAGGCTGTTGGCATAGCTGACCAGCTCCACGCCCAGGGCGGCTTCCGTCACGTAATCGCGGGCCAGGGTGTAGTCCCGGACGGTGGCGTAGCTCTTTTGCAGCTCCGGCAGCAGCCCGGCAAAGGCCGCGCGGCGGGCAGCGTCACCACGTTCGGCCCACTTCTGGAATTGCGCTTCCTGCTGCTGCTTCACGCGCACGGCGTCCAGCTTTTTGAGGCCGCGGGTTTCCCCAATCCACTTTTTCCAGTAGTTGGCAATGCTGGCGTACTTGGCTGCGTACTGAATGCGCACTTTGTCGGAGGCCTTCATATCGGCATCGAGCACCTTCAGCTTGGCGTCGCGCACCTTGATCTTGGCGGGGTTCGAGAGGGAATACGTTTCGTCTACACCCCAGGAGGTCAGGTACTCATTCGTGCGGCCGGGAAAGCCGAACACCAGCGTAAAGTCGCCGGGCTGGATGCCGCTCAGGGAAATGGGTAGGTGGTGGCGGGGCTTGAAGGGCTTGTTATCGGGTGAGTAGGGGGCGGGCTTGTTGTCGGGGCCGGCGTAGATGCGGAAGATGCTGAAGTCGCCGGTGTGGCGGGGCCAGGCCCAGTTGTCGGTGTCGCCGCCGAACTTGCCGATGCTGCTCGGCGGAGCGCCTACCAGGCGGATGTCTTGGAACACCTCCGTCACGAACATATAGTACTCGTTGCCATTAAACATCGGGCGCACAAAGGCCTGGTAGTGCGTGCCCTGCACGGCGGCCTGGGCCACGCGCTGGCTATTCACCTGCACCAGCTTCTCGCGCTCAGCCTCCACAATGCCGGTGGTAGGCACGCCGGCCAGCACCTGGCTGGTCACATCTTCCATGCGCACAATGAAGGTAGCCGTCAGGCCGGGGTTGGGCAGCTCCTGGTCCCGGCTCATGGCCCAGTAGCCCTTGGTGAGGTAGTCTTTCTCGACGGAAGAGTGGCTCTGAATCTGGCCGTAGCCGCAGTGGTGGTTGGTGAGCAGCAGGCCCTGGTCGGAAATAATTTCGCCGGTGCAGCCGCCCCCAAACTGTACCACGGCATCCTTCAGGCTGCCCTGGTTGACGGAGTAAATCTGCTCGGCGGTGAGCTTAAGGCCTTTTTTCTGCATGTCGGCCTCGTTGAGCTGCTTGAGCAGCAGGGGCAGCCACATGCCTTCGTCGGCGCGGGCTTGGGGCAGACAGGAAAGGAGCGTGAGGGCCAGCAAGGCTAGCCGGGAACGTACGCGCATAAAAACTGAGATTGTGCTGCTGAAGGGTGGGCAGCGGAAAAGATGACGTAAAAGTAGCAAACCAGCTGCTTGCAGAATCGAACAAGGTATGGGGAAGTTCTTGTAGAAAGCCCGGGCCGCGCCCGAATGTGCTGCCGGGCGCGGCCCGGGCCGATGGTTGCGGTAGACTGCTCAAACAGCCTGCACAAAAACGCTACTCACGAAAAAGCCCTACCTCAACACTGAAGCTGAGGTAGGGCCGGGAATGGACCGAAGAAATTACCGCTAAGCCTAGGAGTGCCCCATTTCGGCTACGGCCGGAGCGTTTTCGGCGTTGGTGTTCGAGGCGGCGTACACCGGCTTGGCCGCAGCGGCCGGAATGTCGTCGGTTTCTTCCGAAGCGTGGGTCTGCTCCCACTCCCGGAACCGAGTGATTTCACCCTGGAATTTCTCCACAAACCAGCTCAGCAGCGCCAGGTCGTCCAGAAAGCCTACTACCGGCACAAAGTCCGGCACCAGATCCACCGGGGAGAGGGTGTAGAGCAGCACGCCCAGCGCCGACACGATGGTGCCCGTTTCAATCTGGCGGTAGTTGCCGCTCACGTAGTTGCGCACCAGTCGCACTACGGTGTACCCTACGTCGAAAAGCTGCTTGAATTTACTGTCTTTGCTTTCCTTGCTGGAGAGCTTGTTGGCTACCTCGTTCAGCACCATCACTACCTTGAAGGGGCGCCCCAGCAGCTTGCCGGCGCGGTTCAAGAAGACACTGAAGAGGGCGTTTTTGGAAATCGAAATACCTTTTTCTACGAGAGAAGCCATAGGGGTTGGGAAATGAAGCGTGTGCCTGCTCTACGCGGCCGGTGGGGCCGGTGTTGCCGCCGATAGCTCAGCCTGTACTAAGCAGGTAGGCGTAGTAGGCGGCAAACTCCCGGGCCAGGGCGTAGGCATCGCGCCCCTCGTAATAGGCCGCGTGCGCCCCGTACACCGTGGGCACGGCCTGCTGGCGCAGCATGAGTTTGGTGCGGCTCAGGTGAAAGAACTGCGACACAACCACCGCCGAGCGTAGGTGCCGGGCCCGCGCCAGCCGCCCGAAGTTACGGGCCGTAGCCAGGGTGTTGTCGCCGGCGTTATCCACCACAATGGCCGCCGGCGGCACCCCGTGCGCCACCAGGTAGCGCTGCATGGCCGTGCCTTCGTAATGGCCTTCCCGGCCCAGGCCCCCGCTCACAAAAATCAGCGGGCTGACTTCCTGGCCGTACAGCTCCCGGGCCTTGTCCAGCCGAGCCCGCAGCCGCTCCGATAGGCGGCCGTTGGGCTGCACGGTGTTGCCCAGTACCACCAGGCAGTCGGCGGGGCGCACGTCGTCGGTCAGGCCATCGAGGGTAGTAAGTAGCAGATGCAGCAGCACCCAGCTGCCGACCAGCAAGGCCAGCCCCAGGCCAATAGCTCTACTTTTTCTCACTTGTTTTAAGCGCGCAATGTCAGGTAGGAAAATGGCATCCGGCCGGGCACTATTCCATCAGGCACACCGTGCCGCCCACCCAATCCTTGTTCTTGTTGAAGTCAACGCCAATCATGGCGCCGCGGCTGAGGCGGCCGAGGTTGGTGAGCAGGGTAGGGCGCGGGTCGGCGTCACGCCAGGCGTAGAGCATCCGGATTTCGCACTTCACCAGCCCGTCGGGAGCCTGCACCACGGGTTCGTACTGTACCTTACGCTGGAGCAGGTAGTTGGCTTTGTCCGGAATGGCGTCCAGCTCGGCGGCCGTCACGTCGAGCTTTACCCCGCTGCCGGCGAAAGAATACAGGGGCTTGAGCACGTAATTTTCCAGGTCGGTGGGGTACTGGGTCAGCTGATCGAGGTAGTAGCTGGGCGGAATGTAGGGAGAATGAAGCAGGGGGAGGGTGTATTTGCTGATGCGGAAAAACCAGTTGGGGTGGCCGGCCCAGGTTACGTCCACGTCATCGGTAAAGCGAAACTCGGGGCGCAGGTCGGGGTAGCGGGCTAGCTCATCGAAGATGACGCGGTTGTAGATGCGCTTGATGGGAATGCGGCGGCCGTCCCGCTCGTAGTACAGGTGGCGGCCGTCTTTCCGCACACTGGTCAGGCACACCGGCGCCACGCCCAGGTTGCGCCGGGTCAGCTCAAAATCGACGCGGGTTTTCTGCTTTTCCGGGAACAGCTCCAGCAGAATCACCTGCTCCGGGTCCTCGTCGCCCACAATGACCTCGCGCAAGAACGCCTGGTAGGAAGCCGAGTCGGGCACGGTGAACAGGTGGGAAACCGTATCGGGAATGGAAAACTGGGAGCGGTACAGCCCCGGCAGGTAGTCCTGGAAGGCGTACAGTGAGGGAAAGCCCTGCAGCTCAATTAGCTGGGGCTCCAGCTCGCCGGCTGCCGTGCGGCACACGGCGTAGTCGATGGCCAGAAACGTGGTGTGCGCGTTTTCGTGGGGCACGCGCAGGGCGGGGGGCACAGCCTGCGCGGTGCGGGCCTTGAAATCGGGCGCCGTCAGCACGTCGATGATGCTTTCTCCCGCCTGCACCAGCTTCTCGCGCAGGGCGGCCGGCACGAAGATGGGCGTCTCGGCCAAGCGGAAATCGAGCTGACCGGGCAACTGCTGCTCCACGGTAGCGAGTAGGGCCTGGTAACGCGCGGGGCTGAAGGCTTGGTTGTACGGGGCGCGGAGTTCGGGAATCATAGCGGGAGGCGGCAAGTAAGGCGGATAAAGCAATAACGCGCGCAGGATACGGAATCTACGCCACCTAACGAAAACAGGCGGCCCCGTTGGGGCCGCCTGTTGGTTATCGGGTGGGGGCCAGCGGTGCCACCGCGGGGGCCAGGGCTGCTACGGCCTGCGCCAGGAAGCGGGGAAGGATGGCGGCTTCGGTGCGGGCAATGGCCTCGGGGTCTTCCAGCAGGCGCACCATGTCGTGGTACTTGGCCTCGCCGTGAGCCTCGATTACCTGCTGGCGCTTTTCTTCGGTACGGAAGTGGCGCAGCATGCCTTCCCGGTCGGCCTCGGGGTGAAATTGGGTGCCGAATATTTCCTCCGTGAAGCGTAGGGCCATGAGGGCGCGCTCCAGGGGCACGTGGGGCCGGTCCTTCTCCAGCACCAGCACCTCCACGCCCAACTCGGCGAGGCGCTCCGCATTTGGCTGGGTCAGCTGATAATCCCGCGAGTCTACGGCATAAAATGGGTCGGGCAGGGTGCGCAGCAGCGGATCAGTTTGACCGGCGTCGGTCATGTGCATCGGAAAAATACCAAACGACGTGGATTTGCGCTTGCTCAGGGTGCCGATGCCCAGGTGGCGGCTCACGAGCTGAAAGGAGTGGCAGATAAGAAACACGTACTTCTTGCGCTCCTGAGTCCGGTTCCAAGCCAGCAGCGCATCCATCAGCGCAAAGTAGGGCTGCTCCCAGGGCTCGGTGCTGGGTAGCGGACTGCCGGGGCCGCCGCTGGAAATATAGATGTCGTAGTCGAGGCCCGGCAGCTCACCGTTGGCGCGCACGTTAAATACCTGGTAGGTAAGGGGAACCGGGCTGGCTTGTTGGGCTTGGTGTACGAGCTGGCGGATGCAGCGCATTCCCTCATTAGGGAAGTTGTCGTACATATCCAGAATGGCAATTTGCAAAGGCTTCATGGCAATAGACCACCCCCGGGGAGCGGGCATAATTCAAGCAAAACCCGCCCCACTTAGCACCGGGTGCTGAGCAGCAGAGCAGGCGAAAAACAAATACGCCCCGGCGCTACGGCCGGAGCGTACCTGCAAAAATACTAAAACAGCCCGTATGAAGTTTCGTTCACGATGAAATCGACTACCTGCCGGAGGTCGTTGGTTTCCCGGAACACGCGCAGCTGCCGGTCGGCGCCGGTGCCCATGTCCATCATCTGCTGAATGTATTCCACTTCTTTGCGGCTGCCCAGCTCATCCAGCACGTCATCCACGAATTCCAGCAGCTCGGCAATCAGCTCCCGGGTGGGCACCTCGGCTTCCTTACCGAAGTCGATGAGCTTGCCATCGAGGCCGTAGCGGGCGGCGCGCCACTTGTTTTCGTTGATGAGCGCCCGGCGGTAGAGGCGGAAGTTGAGGTTCTGCGACTTGAGCTTGTAGATTTTGGCTACCACTGCCTGCATTACGGCCGCCAGGGCCACGGTTTCGTCCACGCGCAGGGGCATGTCGCAGATACGGTACTCAATGGTGTCGAAGAAGGGGTGCAGGCGCAGGTCCCACCAAATCTTCTTGCCGTTATCAATGCAGCCGGTTTTCACCAGCAGGGCAATGTACTCGTCGTACTCACTGGCGCTGGTGAAATAATCCGGAATGCCCGTGCGCGGGAACCGCTCGAACACTTTAGTTCTGAAGGATTTATATCCGGTTTCGCGCCCCTCCCAGAAGGGCGAGTTGGTACTCAGAGCAAAGATGTGAGGCAGAAAATAGCGCAGCGTGTTCATCACGTATACGCCCAGCTCCCGGTTTTCGAGCCCAATGTGCACGTGCATGCCGAACACGAGGTTGGAGCGGGCCGCCTCCTGCAGCTCTTCCACAATCTTGTCGTAGCGCGCATCGGGGGTAATGGGCTGGTCCTGCCAGCGCGAAAAGGGGTGAGTGCCGGCCGCCGCAATTTGCAACCCGGCCTTCGCAGCCAGGTCAATGACCATGCGGCGCAGGTAGGTTACCTGGTCGCGCGCTTCCTGGATGTTGCGGCAGATAATGGTGCCGACTTCCACCACCGACTGGTGCATTTCCGCCTTCACCTGCTCCTGTAACACTACCTTACCACCCTCCACAATCTCCGACATGTGGGAGCGAAGGTCCCGGGTTTCCGGGTCAATGGTCTGAAACTCCTCTTCTATTCCAATCGTGAATTCGGGCATGGTCGGGAGGAAATAAACGTACGGAAATTGTTCTGCCGGGGGAAGGGCAAGCACCGGAGCGTAGCGGGGTGCTGATGCCCTCCGGTTCTTGCCCTTCGCGTAGGAAGGTACACCAATAAAGTGGAGCTATTCAGCCGTTTTTTGCGTCCTGGACTTCGGCGCTACCACCGCCCCGTCCGTCTGTTTAGGCGCGGCGGCTTTCTTCGGGGCGGGCGCCGCGCCACTGGCCGCCGATTGGCGCACGAACGTGCCCCAGGTCAGGTTGTCGGCGCCGGGCTTCTGGGCTTTGGCCCGGCTGATGGCCAGGTTGGCGGCGGCTTCCACTACCCACTCGAAGTTCTGCTGGCCCACGGAATGCACGTCGGCGTCGGGGGCGGGGTTGCCAAAGTCAATGGCCAGCGGAATCCCGTCGCGCACGGCAAACTCCACGGTGTTGAAGTCGTAGCCCAGTCCCTGGTTGAGCTTGAGCACGTAGTCTTTCATGGTGGCCAGCAGCTTTTTACTGGCTGCACCGGTGGTTTTCATCTCGGTGGCGTAGCGCAGGTGGGGCTCGTTGCGGGGCTCGTAGGGCATAATAAGCACTTCCTTGCCCCCGATGCAGTAGCAGCGGAAGTAGTCGGTGAAGTCCACCGCCTCCTGGAGCAGCATCACCAGCTGGCCCGTTTCATCGTAGGCGCGGAAAAACTCCTCGGCGTTGTCGAGCTTGTATACGTTTTTCCAGCCCCCGCCCGAATGCGGCTTCATAAAGGCCGGAAAGCCGATTCGCTCGAAGGCCGCTTCCCAGTTGGTCCACTCCAGGTTGCGGAACGAGTTGTGGTTCGTGTCGTGAGGGCGCTCCTTGGAGGGGAGCAGCAGGGTGCGGGGCACGGGCACGCCTAACTGCACGGCCAGGGCGTTGTTGAAGAATTTCTCGTCGGCCGACCACCAAAAAGGGTTGTTAATCACGGCCGTGCCGGTGAGGGCGGCGTTCTTGAGGTAGGCCCGGTAGAAGGGCACGTCCTGCGAAATCCGGTCGATGATGACGGCGTAGTCGGTGGGCACGGCCTGCTCTACCTGCTCAATGCGCACGAACTCGGCGGCAATGCTGGTGCCGCTCGTTTTCTGGTTAACGCGGTCCACGAAGGCCTGGGGGAAGGTGTTTTCCTGACCGAAGAGAATGCCAATCTTTTTCATAAGCAGGGCCCCGGCTGCGGCGGCCGGGGAAAGTTTAAGTGGAAGGAGAGTACAGGTTGGGGGAGTAGGAAGGGGTAGGGCGGTTGAAGGGGGTAGCCCAGGGCATGGAAAGGGCTAGACAAACGACAAGTAGTGCGGAAACATGGCCCGCCACACGGGCCAGTCGTGGGTGCCGGGGCGCACGTCGAGCCAATGCCGGATGCCTTTGCGGTGCAGGATGTCCGACATCTGGAAGTTGGAGCCCTTGCAGAAATCGTCTTCGGCCGTGCCCAGCACAATGTTCATCTGGTAGAAGTGCTCGTTCTGGGCATCAGGCATATAATCGGGCGGGTTGTTGAAATAGAAATTCTCATCGTAGTGCCCGTCCATGAACTGGCGCATATCGAAGGCCGCGCCCATGGAGAAAAGATAGCCTACCTGCTCGGGGTGGCGGAAGGCGAAGTTGAGGGCGTGGTAGCCGCCAAAGCTACATCCGGCCACTGCTACTTTCTCCACGTGGCACTCGCCCTGCAGCAGGGGCACCAACTCGTGGCTGATCATGTGGTCGTAGCGGATATGGTTTTGTACCCGCTGGGCCGGGGGCAGGTGCTTGGCGTACCACGTGTGCGCGTCCACGCCATCCACGCAGTAAAGCTTGATTTTCTGGTTTTCCACAAACCACTGCGCGGCTTCCACTAGCTTAAAGTCTTTGGCTTCGTAGTAGCGGCCCCGGGAGGTAGGGAAGATGATGACGGGGTAGCCCACCTCGCCAAAGACCAGCATTTCCACGTCGTGGCCGAGGGTGGGAGAGTAAAAAGGGCGGTAGGCTTCCTGCAAAACAGAGAGGGGTATGCGGTGAATAATGGCAATAAGATGAGAATAAGTTGAAACTTATGAAACTCTGTACGTAAGCTGAGCCGCACGTGGCCAAGCCGAAAGGCAGTACCTTGTCGGCTCGTTGTGTTTTCTTGCCCCCGGACGATGCCCCGTTCTGCTTCCCCTGTAACGCGCCCCATGGTTCCCACCGTCCGGCGCGACGATTCATTGACTTCCCTGCACCTGCAGCGCCCCGTACGGCTGGAGGTAGTACTGCCCCCTGGCTATGACGCCGCGGCTTCCGCGCCCTACCCGGTGCTCTGCCTTAATGATGGCCAGGACCTGTGGCGGCTGCGCCTGCCGGCCACCCTGCGCGAGCTATACCGCCGCGGTGAGCTGCGGCCGTTCGTGCTCGTGGCCGTGCACGCCCACGAGCGAATTCAGGAATATGGCACCGCCAGCCAGCCCGACTATATGGGCCGCGGCAGCCGGGCCGGACACTACGCCTACTTCATTCGCGAGGAATTGCTGCCTCACGTCCAACAGCACTACCACGTCAGCGCCGACCCCGAGCAGGTGGTGTGGGCAGGCTGCTCGCTGGGCGGCCTCGCGGCGTTTGATTTTGTATGGCACAACCCTGGGGTGGCCCGGCGGGCGGGGGCATTTTCTCCCTCCTTCTGGTGGCGGCGCCGGGCCCTCGACGACGGCTACACCGATGCCGACCGGATTATGCATGGCCTGGTCCGGGCCACTCAGCCCCACCCCCAGCACCAGTTCTGGCTCCAAACCGGTACCCTCGACGAAACCAACGACCGAAACCAGAACGGCATCATCGACTCCATTGAAGACACCCTCGACCTGATGGCCCTGCTCGCGCGGCAAGGATTGCCCGAAGCAGCGGTGCGCTACGCTGAGGTAGTAGGGGGCCGCCATAACCAGCTGACCTGGGCGCGGCTGCTACCGGATTTCCTGCGCTGGGCCTTCGGCGCGGCTGGTACTGCCCTGGGGCCGCCGCCGAATGAACTGCCCGCAACAAGCCCGGCGGGGTCATGGTCCAGCCGGTTGCGGCGGGCCGGACGCCGCAAGCTGTTACCTTCGCAAGCTGCGGCACCTGCTACATCTCCTGCCCCGCCTAGTGCTATGAACCACCTGACCACGCGCCCCGGCGCCGCCGAGTACGCGCCCTACTACGATACCTACATTCGCCTTATCCCGGAAGGCCACAATCCTCTGCAGCAGCTACAAGAACAGCCCACGGTTCTGAAGCAACTGCTCCAGGGGCTGACCGACGAGCAGGCCCGACTGCGCTACGCCCCCGGCAAGTGGAGCATCAAGGAAAGCCTGGTGCACGTGCTCGATACGGAGCGCATTTTTGCCTACCGCGCCCTGCGCATCGCCCGTGGCGACACCACGCCGTTGCCCGGATTCGAGCAAAATGATTACGTGCCCGCCTCCGGCGCCGACGAGCGAAGCCTAGCCGACATTTTACGCGAGTACGATGCGGTGCGCGCCGCTACCTTAAGCTTCTTCAGCTCACTGCGCCCCGAGGACTATGAGCGAACCGGCACGGCCAGTACTTTCCCCGTGAGCGTGCGGGCCCTGGCCTACATGGTGCCCGGCCACGAAGCGCACCATCTGCGCCTGCTCACGGAGCGCTACCTCCCGCTGCTGGAGTAGTACGTACTTTCAGCCGGCTACAACACCCACTCAGTTTGGCTCGTTAGAGTAGTTAAATACTTCCTCTTAAAAATCCCTACCATCATGGCTAAAGCCCAGGAACCCCGCAAAGAAAAAAAGAAAGAGCCGGCTAAAACCACCAAGGAAAAAAAGGCCGCCAAGGAAGAGAAAAAAGCTCTGAAAGCGCGTCAGCAAGAGTAGTGCCACACAGCCTGAGTAGTTTACTGCTCAGGCTGTTTTTTTAATTTATTTTATATCTATAGATAAATAGAGCGCCTGCTAACAAAGCGGAATTAACTATGCACTTCCTACTTAGCACGGAATACGTGCGGGATGAAATATGGCGGGCGTCTGACGGTATTGCTGCTAGCCAAGGCAATTTAAAACCCGTCAAGTTATTCGTGTTCTACGAGCGGTACCCCATGCGCATATAGGGGAACGGATTTTGTAAATTTTTGCTCTGCAAGCCGCCCGAGAACCAGATTCCTGGCTCAGGAAGTGGCCGGCAAAATACCAGAGGAAATACCCCAATACTAAATACGTGCCTCCTATCATTACTCAAAAGATATTTGGCTGCCTGGGATGAGAATATTGCGCAGTTTCCGTTTCGGCTAGCGCCTACTTATGGTCAGGAAATACTGGCTGACACGTTGCAAAGAATTGCGGAAAAGGATTTACCGGAGGAAGAAAAAAGAAACTAAAAGCTATGCGGTGGTGGGTGGAAAGGTGCCAGAATAAATAGGCCAGCGCATTATTTCTACAGGGTATAATACACTTCTTTCTGCTTGTCGTGGTGCTTGATGTAGCCGTGCAGGGTTAATTTAATTAAGGTGCGGTAGGCCCGGCGCTGCCCGATGTTGAGCAGCTTCATGTACTGGGCCAGCGTGATGCGCGGATTTTTCTGCAGGTAGTCCAGTACGGCTAGTTCTTCTCTGTTCAGCGGGATGCGTTCAAACCGGGGGCTTTGGTCGGCTTGCCCCAGCGCTTTTTCCGTGAGCTGGCTGGTTTGCACGCTTTCGTCGCGCACGCGCACGTAGGCACGCCAGTCGCCCTCGGCTACCTGCGCCCGGTGGGGTTTGCGGGAGCTTTCGGCCACCGTTACCACCAGTACCACCCGGTCATCCTCCTCAATCTCCTTGAAACGCAGCTCCAGCGGCGGATCGATGTAGTGCTCAGCGGCTTCACGCAGCTGGTAGATTTCCTCTTCCGCGTCGCGCACCCCCACAATGCGGCCGTCGTCATCTACGCCCACCAGCACCCGGCCGCCGTGGGTGTTGGCCAGAGAAGCCAGCGTGCGGGCAATGCGGGTAGGGTGGGTGGTGCGCTTCTTGAACTCCAGCCGCTCACCCTCCCCTTGCCGAATCAGTTCCCGTAAGTCAGTCATGTCGTACCGGTCAGTGCCGCCCCGAAGGGAGAGCTAGTATAGTAGCGTAACGCGGAAACTAAAAAAAGGTGGCTGCAGAACTCGCTGCTGCTTATTCAATACCCGTTTCCTCGGCTGAGATGCGCCAGAGGCGGCTGGCCTCAGTCCGGCTTTGGGCGCGCTCCGAAGTACGGGCCGGGCGGCTGTTGGAAAAGTAGCGCCCGCTTACCCGTGCTACCTCCGGGGACGTAGCCAGGTAGAGGCTGGTTTGCGCGCCCCGTTCGGGCGAAATCATCAAGGGCTTGGCTGTCCACCACAACGCCTTCATGACGGGAGAGGTGTCGGGGCGGATCAAGCCGGTATCCACCATGCCCGGGTGCAGGCAGTTGGCCGTAATGCCGGTCAGATCGAGGCGGTGGGCCAGCTCACTCGTGAACAGAATGTTGGCTAGCTTGGAGTCAGCGTAGGCCGTGAGCCAGCTGTACTTATCGGGCGAGTTGCGCACGGTTCGGTCGGGCTCAATCTCGCCTACCCAGTGTGCCATTGAGGAAACTGTAACAACCCGGGCCTGGCCCGCGGCATCCAGCAGGGGCAGGAGCAGGTTGGTCAGGGCGTAGGGGGCCAGGTGGTTGGTAGCCCAGCTTAGCTCGTGTCCCTCCTCGGTGAGGGTAAACCGGCCCGGCATAATACCCGCATTGTTTATCAGAATATCCAGCTGGCTTAGCTCGCGTTGCAACTCTTCTGCCAGCGCCCGTACATTCCGCAGCAGCGAGAGGTCGTAGCATTTCAGGTGCACCGGAGCCTCCGGACCCACGGCCAGCTGAACGGAAGCCAGTGCTCGGGCTGCCTTGTCGGCGTCGCGGCCCACCAGCAGAACGCGGGCCCCCTGCCGGGCCAGCTCCCGGGCCGTCACCAGCCCGATGCCGCTGGTAGCGCCCGTGACCAGGGCCGTTTTTCCAGAAAGCGGGAGAGAAGTAATCATACAGAGAAAAATCGAGCCTGGCAGTTAGCCGGTGGTAGTGCGCGCCACTGCCCGTTGAGTGAACGAAGAACGCGCTGCCGGAATGACGTACGGAAAAAGCGCCGGGGGGTATGCCACTACTACCGGTTGGTAGCGCTTAAGTGCGCCGGGAGCTCACAAAATTCTGGCCATAGCGCAGCAAAAAGCCGCTCCCCGGAAAGGAAGCGGCTTTGCGTACACTGCGTAGGCCAGGGTGATGACCTGGGTTAGAAGGGCAGGTCGTTGTCGTCGTCCGAGGCAATAGGGGCGGCCGAAGCGCGCAGATTCGGGTTCTGGTTCTGGGCCGGAGCCGCGGCCCGGGGAGCCGACTGCTGGTAGTTGCTACCACCCTGAGGAGCCGAAGCGCCTCCACCAGCACCGGACTCGATGCGCCAGGCTTCGAGGTTGGTGAAGTACAGCATCTGGCCGTTTTTGTTGAACCCGCGGCCCCGCAGGTTAAAGGAGATTTTCACCTCGTCACCCACTTTGTAGGAGTCGATGAGGGCAGTCTTATCCTGTACCAGCTGGAACTTGATATGCTCGGGATACTGGCCGTCTACGACCTCCAGCACGAACTCGCGCTTGCGGAATTTCTCGCTCACCTGCTGTTCGTCGAAAATCTCGTGCAGGCGGCCGGTAGCTTCGTAAGCCATAAGAAGAATATGTTTGGGGAGTTGAAAACAGTAAACCAAACCTACGAAAAAAAACGCGGTTCGTTCGGGTCAATCCTGGCCCGTTAGGCTCAGATGCTTGCCTACCTTTGTCTTGCGTTTTTGCTTACCCGCTAATTTTTTTCGCTTTATGACAACTTCCTTCGCCTTGGCCCTGCATGGCGGGGCCGGTACTATTTCGCCCCAGTCCATGACCCCGGAAAAGGAGCAGGCCTACCGCGAAGCCCTCGGCGAGGCCTTAGCTATCGGCTACGCCGTACTGCAGCGGGGTGGCTCGGCCCTCGACGCGGTGGAACTGGCCGTGCGTAGCCTTGAGGACTGTCCCTTGTTTAATGCCGGCCGCGGGGCCGTGTTTACCCACGAAGGCCACCACGAAATGGATGCCGCCCTCATGGATGGCCGCACTCGGGCGGCCGGGGCCGTTACGGGGGTGCGTACCGTGCAGAACCCTATCCGGGCGGCGCGCCTGGTGATGGAGAAAACGGAGCACGTGTTACTGGGCTACCCCGGCGCCGATGAGCTGGCCCGACAACACGGCCTGCCCACGCAGCCCGCTGAATACTTCTTCACCCAGCACCGCTACGAGCAGTTGCAGGAGGCGCTGGCCGAGGGCCGCATGCGCCTCGACCACAGCGAGGCCCTGACTACGGACGCGCCCCTGGCCGAGCCATCCGCCTTTCCCAACGAAGACCCTAAAAAGAAAATGGGCACCGTGGGCGCCGTGGCTCTTGACTTACACGGCAACCTGGCCGCCGCCACCAGCACCGGCGGCATGACCAACAAGCAGCACTCCCGCATCGGCGACTCGCCCATCATTGGGGCGGGCACTTTCGCCGACAACCGCACCTGTGCCATTAGCTGCACCGGGCACGGCGAGTTTTTTCTGCGCGCCGTGGTGGCCTACGACATCAGCTGCCTGATAGAGTACCGCGGCCTGAGCCTGGCCGAGGCGTGCCGTGTAGTCGTGCACGACAAGCTCGCGCCTATCGGCGGTGAAGGGGGCTTAGTGGCCGTGGACGCGGCAGGTAACGTAGCTCTGCCTTTCAACTCGGAAGGCATGTACCGTGCCTACCAGACCAGCGCCAACGCGGCGCCGTTCGTGGCTATCTACCAGTAGATGCTAGACATACTTCCTGCGCCTATATATATAAGGAGTAGGCCTCGGGACAAATACGCTTGCGTTTGCAAGGTAAAATGTTGATAAGCAGTGTAAAAGGAATTGGCAGCCGGTTAAAGGAGTTTTTTCCTGCCGGGCAGAAAAACAAGCTATGGTTACCCAGCATACAGGGGTAGCAAAAACACGAACGGCTTCCCCAGGGAAGCCGTTCGTGTATGCAGAGTTGCGGAACACCGCTAGAGGGCGGGAGCCGGCTCATTTGCGTCCTGGCCTGCGGTCAGGCGTACCGACTCGGCAGCTTGCTGGCGCAGCTTCAGGTCGGGGTAGAATTCGCGCTGGTCGATGTCGTAGAGGTTTCCTTTCACCAGCACATGCAGCAGCATGCTTTCAATAGAAATGGCCTCCCCCTTCCTGGCGGCGGGGGCATTGTTGTGCTCCAGCTTGTGGCCATCCATGATGATAACCAGGTTGGAGCCAATGGTTTCAATCTGGCTGCCTTCCGTGATAAGCACGCCCGTGTCCTCACCCAGGCCAATGCCAATCAGCTTGGGGTGCAGGGCCACGGCCTCAATCAGGCGGCCGAAGCGCCCCCGCTTCACGAAGTGTGAGTCGATAACTACGTTGTCGATAAAGCCCAGTCCCGTTCCCATCTTCACGGCTCCCTTCATGAGGGCGTCCGGCACACTGCCGCCTTTGATCATGGTTTTAGACATGGCCATGGCGCCGGCCGAGGTACCCGCAATAATGAAGTTAGGCTGGTTGTAGTAGCGCTCCTGCAGGGTGGCCAGAAATTCTGTACCCCCGAAAATATCCGTCAGGCGCGACTGGTTGCCCCCCGAGAACATCACAACGTCGGCCTGCTTTAGCCGCTCAACGTACTCGGGGCGGAGGGCATCCTCGGGCACCCGAATATCCATTATGCTCACGTTGTTGCAGTTGAGCATAGTGAATGAGGAGACATAGATGCGGGCTACTTCCTCCGGAATCATGGAGGCGGTAGTGATAACCTCAATGCGTGGGTCTTCCTTGCCGGATTCCAGTACTACCCGCTTGAGGATACCCAACTCGAAAAAGTTGAGGTAGTATTTCTTTTTGGTGCGCGGGTTAGGGTAAGTACCCTTGTCTTCATTGCCTCCAATGGCAATTAGCTTCCCGAGCGGTCTAGAGTTTTTCAATGCGGAAATCAGCTTAATCACACAACTAAGAAAGAACCCGCTTGTGCAAGCAAGGTTCAGGCCACCTCTGTCGGGCCACCAGCCGTAACAAAGCACGGCAGCTGCGGCGTTCCGGCCCCAGCTCATTTAGCGCCCGAAATAAGGGCTTGGCCGCCCAGCTCGGGCGGCGTTCTGGTCGAAGTGCGCCAGCTACTCGGTGGGGTTACCCAGTAGCGCGTCAAACGTGCTGGTGGCCACGGCGTGATAGTTGCCGCGCGCGGCGGCGTAAATAGCCCGGGCCCGGTCGGCGCCAGAGGGGGTAGCCAGCAGCGCCCGGTAGAGGGGCACGAGAAACTTGCGCCGCCCCACCCACGTCAGAAACTCCCGGAGCGGCTCTTCAGCGGGCGCGTACCCGGCCGCAATAGTTAAGGGAAACCAAGCGGCCAGTATTTCAGCATTCCCCGAATGAGTAAAGGCAAATGCCTCGTCCAGCTCCGTCAGTCGGGCGGCGGTTAGGCCCGGCGGTAGCCCGTGCAGGAAGTGTACCCACTCGTGGCTGGTCCAGCCTGTGGTTGTGAGGTTTGCGGCGGGCGTGCCGGCTTGCCACTGCGCCAGTGCCGCCTCTACCGCCTGAAAGCGGGCCGCCACCACAGGTGGAGCTACTGCCGGAATGCCCGGGCCATTAATCCAGGCGGCTAGCTGCAGGTGCTCTTCCAGGCCCGGGTGCTTGGCCAGCAACTCCTGCCGCAGATACTCTACGAAGGAAAGCGTGTCCATGCTGCGGAAGCTGTGCCGGGCAAAGTAATCTTTGATAAAGGTGTCTAGGGCCGGCCGGCCAACCAGGTGCTCCAGGGTGAGCAACAGGTAGTCACCTTTTTCGTAGGCAATTTCATTTAATCCCTCGTCGGGGTCCCGGCCGGCTAGGTTAAGGTGCAGGTGGGTGTCAGGACTGGTGGGCCCGAGTTCCTCGACGGTATGGAGTAGGGCAGTATGCCCTAGCACCTGGAGCATATCAGCGTAGGGCCGGCCATAGAGCTTCTCCATAATGCGGCGCTCGAAGTATACTGTGAAGCCTTCATTCAGCCAGAAGTCGTTCCAGGTGGCGTTGGTCACCAGGTTACCACTCCAGGAATGCGCCAGCTCGTGGGCCACCAGGCTGGTCAGGCTCCGGTCGCCGGCCAGAATGGTGGGGGTAACAAACGTAAGCCGCGGGTTTTCCATACCGCCAAACGGGAAGGAGGGCGGCAGCACCAGCAAGTCGTACCGCTCCCATCGGTAGGGGCCGTACAAGTCCTCAGCGGCTGTGACCATGTCTTCCAGATCGGCAAACTCCTCGGCTGCTTGGGGCAGGGTAGCAGGTTCGGCGTACACGCCGGTGCGGGCGCTAAGAGGGCGGAACTCCAGGTCACCCACGGCCAGGGCCATAAGGTAGGCTGGAATGGGCTGGCTCATACGGAAAGTATACGAGCCGTCGGGGGTGCGCTCCTGCGGGTTCTCGGCGCTCATTAGCGGGAGCAGGTGGGCGGGAACCTGCACCCGCGCTTCGTAGGTGAAGCGCACGCCGGGGGAGTCCTGGCAGGGGAGCCAAGTGCGGGCCAGGATGGCCTGCGACTGGGTGAAGAGGAAAGGCTGCTGGCGGCCGGCGGTTTGCGCGGGGGGTAGCCACTGCAAGGCGGCGGCGCCCGGCGCGGTACGGTAGCGAATGGTAACGGCAGCCGCATCGGGAGAGAGGACAATGTGCAGGGGCTGGCCCAGCACTGTATCATCGGGCCCAAACTCATAGGTAGTAGGGGTGCCGTCGGGGCCACCCAGCAGCACAGCGTCAATTGCCAATCCGCGGGTGTCCAGCACTAGCTCAGCGGCCGGAGCATGATGGGTAAGCTGCCAGGTAGCCGTTCCCGCGAGGGTACTGGAAGAGAAATCGACGATCAGGTCGAGGTCGAGGTGGTGCACGCTGACTTCCGCGGGACGGGCGTAGCTGTGTGGGTCCGGGGTGAAGGCAGGGGCGAGGGAAGGATGGTGCGACATGGTAGGGGTGAAGGGCTGCCGGAGCAGTAACAAGGATAAGGCAAAGGTAGCCAAAACAGGAGGCCGCCGCCGCCCGCCCCGGCCGCCGCCCGCCCCGGCCGCCGGCCGAGCGGTAAACAGCCCTGATTTGTCTGCGCTGGTCGAGCCGGGAGTCGGTGTAAATGCGCTAACTTGCCGCCGCAGGAGAAAACCCGGCGCTGACAACTCAGCCCTGCGGAATTCAGTACAACGTCGTGAATCAAAATTCCGCTAAAGTTGGCGCGAAATCTGATTCAGCTTTGTTACTTTTTCTCCTGACTACTGGCATGAACGAAACGCATCGTCCCTTTTTCTATACCGTTTGCTGCTGGCTGCTGGGCCTGCTGCTGCTCACGTCTACCGTGTCGTGCAGCCAGGACCAGAAGGCGCAGCTCAAGGAGGCCCTACCCGGCGGCCTGACCAAGGCGGGCGGCGCCCAGCCCACGCTCGACAGTGTATACATTGTAAAGTACATGTCGGCGGAACCAAAATTTAAGGACCAGATTGAGTGGGCCAAGAAATTCTACCGGGAGCGAGGCTTCCGGCTGGGGTGGTTCCGTAACCATGAGGTGGTGCCCCAGGCCAAAACCCTGCTGGCCGTTATTAACAAGGCGGCTGACGAAGGGCTGGATCCTAATGACTACAAAACCAAGGATTTCAATAAGCTTTTTGCGAGCTTAGAAGCAGCACAGTCGGACTCTACCAAGCGCAATGCGCTGGAAAAGGAAATTGATGTGGCTTTGTCGGGTACCTACTTTAACTATGCCTCCGACTTTTATCGGGGTACGGTAGACCCGCGCGCCGTGAAGGCTATTGACTGGAAGGTCAAGCGGAATAAGATCAAGCTGCACAAAGCCCTGATGACTATCCTCAAAGAGCGGGAGAGCATCTACGGCTATTATGATTTCGAGCCGCTTCACCCCGAGTATGACCGGCTGAAAAAGGCCTTAGCTGAGTACCGGGAAATTCAGCGCAACGGGGGGTGGCCTACTATCCCCGCTGGCACGCGCTTAGTGCCGGGCACCTCGTCGCCGGCCGTGACAGCTCTGAGCGCCCGGCTGCTGGGGCAGAATGCGGCTACGGCCGCTACGGCTACGCCCGCCGTGGCCGTGGCTAATAAGCCAGGTTCGGCAGTTCCCGCAACTACTGCATCAGCCCCTGCCTACACTCCCGAGCTGGTAGCCGCCGTGAAAGAGTTTCAGCAGCAGAACGGTCTCAAGGCCGATGGCGTCGTGGCTGGCGAGACCCTGCGTCTGCTCAATATTCCGGTTAATCAGCGCATCGACCAAATCATGCTGAACATGGAGCGCTGGCGCTGGATTCCTAAAAAGTTTGAACCCAGCTACCTGCTCGTAAACATTCCTGAGTACACGCTGCACGTAGTAGAAGAAGGCAAAGAAGCCTTCACCATGCCCGTAATTGTGGGCAAGACTCTGAACGCAACGCCGGTCTTCAGCGACAAAATGGAGTTCGTCGTACTAGCCCCTTACTGGAACGTACCCTACAGCATCATTGATAAAGAGCTTCGCAATAAGCTGGCCGCCGACCCTCACGGTACCCTTGACCGGCTGGACATGGAAGTTGTGAAAGGGTGGGGCGCTAAAGCTACCCCCGTTGATCCTTCCAGCATTAACTGGAGCAACCTAACGGAGAAGACGTGGAAGTATACCTTACGCCGGCGGCCGGGACCCAAGAATGACCTGGGCGACGTAAAGTTTATCTTTCCCAACTCTCAAGATATTTACCTCCACGATACCCCTCACGACGAACTGTTCAGCCAAACCAAGCGTGGCTTCAGCCACGGGTGCGTGCGGGTAGCAGAGCCCATCAAGCTGGCCGAATATCTGCTTCGTAATAAGCCCGGCTGGGACCGGACTGCCATCATGGACACGATTGCAGGGCGGCGGGAGAAATATGTAACCCTACCTGAAAAGCTACCAGTATACTTGGTTTACTTTACTACGTGGGTAGACGAGGCCGGCAAGGTTCATTTCCGCGACGATATCTACGGGCACGACAAGGCCCTGGCCAAAGAGTACTTCGATTAGAGCCCTGGCCGTAGGCAGCGGACAGTGTATGTAGGGCTGTAATCGCAACGCATTTATTTTGCTTACTACGTATAGCGGGCTTGCCCAAGTCCTACCCCGGCCGCCGGGAATATAGGCAGTGTACGTCGCAGAAAAAGCCAGTAGGGCAGCCTCCAATGGAGAGCTGCCCTACTGGCTTTTTGTGACTATAGGTTCGAGAATGTTGAGCTATTGAGCATAAGCTTGTAGCCGGGACCAACCAGTACCTGTAGCTACAAAATATAAGCTCTGGTAGTAGGCCTACCCCCGAAGCGGAAGGGCAGGCTACTGCAACGGGCTATTCTTACAGACAGGCTGTATCCGCTTTCCAGGATCTACTACGATGGCTATGGCAAAGCCGAGAAACTTTCTGGTAGTACTTCAGCTGCAATAGAGAAGCAAAAGGGGCAAGCAAGAGTTTACTAATGTAATAACATATGTAATCACTGCCTAGGCATAGGTTATTTATGTAAACAAAGGTGGCAAATGGGTATTCGTTGTTTAAGTATGTAAACAATAGGCTCGCTCGTAGGAGGAGCTGTGGGAAGCTGCTACATTTGTAACCATACAAAAGGTTTGGAATGATTGAGCAACGTATTCGGGAGCTACTGGCTGCGCGGCAGCTTAGCCCTACGCAGTTTGCGGACACGATAGGGGTTTCGCGGCCCATTGTGAGCCACATACTGAGCGGACGCAATAAGCCAAGCTTGGAGGTAGTGCAGAAAATTATCGGGGCCTTTCCGGAGCTGTCGTTGTCTTGGTTACTAAGCGGAAGCGGACAGATGCTAGACTTACCGCCTCTACAAGCGTCAGAAACAGCCACTGTACGGCCACTGCGGGGTCACCGTGAGGGCAACTCTACTCCCAAAGCAGCGAAAGCTCTGGAGGCACCTAAAGCTGCGCCTTCCCCCGCCTCTTCGGAGCCAGTGCAAGCCACTCAAGCTCTTTCTACTGTTCCGGAGCCTCCGGCTCATGCCACTGCGACAGAAGCGCTACCGGTTAGTGCCCCTTTACTGGCATCGCCACCTGAAGCCCAAGCTGCTGCCTTTGCTACCGCTGGCAAGCGTATTCGGCGTATCGTTATTTTCTACCAAGACGGCACCTTCTCCGACTTTCAGCCTGAATAGACTCAGCTTATTGTTTTCTTTGCTGAAGGTGCAGCCGTGCCAGGAGCAGCATACTGTGTATGCCCAGTAGATGCAATTTGTCAGCATAGGTAAGTGAAATGCTGCGGCCCGCTAAAAAGCAGTAGTAAAGGTGCTTGATAACTGTCGTGTTTGTCCAGGGCCTCAACCGAGTTAAACACTATGGTT
This sequence comes from Hymenobacter sp. HSC-4F20, assembly GCF_019599275.1. Classification (GTDB taxonomy): domain Bacteria; phylum Bacteroidota; class Bacteroidia; order Cytophagales; family Hymenobacteraceae; genus Hymenobacter. Next base: position 706,474 of record NZ_JAHZTD010000001.1, read on the forward strand.
GTCTGTGCTAATTAAGTTGCTTATAAACGTTTTACATTATATAAATGATGTTGTTTATCAGTAGTTTACGATGAATCATATAAATGATTAAGTTAGGTATGTGATTTTGGCTTACGGTGCAGAAGTTATGGAGATAATCATATATTCTTCTGTGGGCGTTTGGCTGCCGATTAAACTATAAAAAGCGGGTTGATATGCTAAATTTCTTGCCTCTTGATATGATCTGCAAAGTTCAATTTATGTGCCCTGCCAGCAGGCTAATTCATTTAGTGAAGTGGAGGCCACACAGATAGTCCAAGAGGTAGGTTGCTTCAGCTTCCCACGAAAACCAGACAGAGCAGTAATAAACCAGACTCGTTCGTTAGGAGTACAAACAGCAGAAAGCTAGTCGCGGCATATTTTACAGTTGTAAATACATTTGTAATCCTTATGCTAGCTACCACACACAGGAAGCCCACTCGGCATATACAAACTGAACGTGCATATCCTGTCACCGGCTAGTCTACTCTTCACAACGTGCCTCTGTTCTTAGAAAACCCCCGCAGCCAGAATAGGCAGTGAGGTAGATGACAACCTGCTTGGCCATCTTCGGGGCGGTGCTTACCTTTGGGGTATGAAAAAATTCCGTCTGCCTTTCCTGTTCGCCGCCTGCGCCTCGTTGTTCCTCTCGTCCTGCTCGCAAGCTCCTGATGCGGAAAAAGATCCGAATGCGGATGCTGCCTATAAGCGTAGTCACCGCACAGAGCAGTACCGGGAAGCGCAACGCAGCAACGTTAACTACTAGCCTTAGCTGGTAGATACAGAGCGTGGAGCCCGGATGCCAACTGCTCCGGTAGTACTGAGTCGCTATATAAGAGAAGAAGCCCCGTCGACTATGTCAGCGGGGCTTTCTGCGTGCCAAAAATACCAGGAGATTATACGGCGGAAGTTGTAGCAGCCTCAGTCGGTAGCAAGGTAGGTAGCTGAATCTCGGCCAGCACCTTATGTTCCAGCAGTGCGGCCCATGTGCGCAGGTAGAGAACCACGTCATCCCGTTGATTATGTCGCATACTATTGCGCCTTTCAAATGGAATAGCGGCCAGAACAGCCGGGGCGGAAAGCCGCTCCAGGTGGGCCAGCTCGGAGCGAGTGAAGCCCAGGGTCAGCATCTCATCAATGGTAGCGTCAATAGGCAGCCCACTGGTCGGACAATAATCCTGTAGTTGCCGCTCCCAATCGCCGTACCGTTGCATGGCCCGGGCGTGAATTTCGCCTTTGGTTAGCTTGGTAACGGTTTGGGCTAGGTGGCCGCAGTTACAGCTGCCCATGTGCCCCCATTGATAAGGAGCCTGGGCTGCGAGGCGTTGCGCTGTCTCGCGCAGGGCCTGAATGATGTGGAAGGGGGCATGAGCCATAGCAAGCAAGCAAAAAGTACGTCTGGGCAAGAACAGCGAAGCATCCAGCTAAGTAAATGTTCTGCTCAGGATTTTGTTTGCTTATTAAAGACGTAAAAAACCACTCTTCTGCTTTCTCCGCCTTTAGCGGCGAGAGTAGAAGAGTGGCTGCAACGTATGCCTAACCCACGTGGAGTGAACCAGGCCAGTGGCGCGGGAAGTTACCGGTTACCCCCGCTGGCACCGCGGGACCGACGACGCTGCCCACTTCGCCCGCCGCCGCTCCCCTCAGCGCGGGGACTGGCTGGGGCGTGGTTGCCACGGACATTCTGACCAGCGGATCGGTCACCGCGGCTGTGGGGGCGGCTGTTGCCTTCAGCGCGGGCTTGACTGGTTACCTGCGGGTCCCGGCCGGGCCGCGGAGGACGACCGGCCGGTCCTTTGGGCCGTTTGATGGCCGGCCCGCCGGAAAGCGGCACAGGCGCCACCTCGGCGGAGAAGTACGGGTGGTCTTGCACAACAGGAATCTGACGGCGAATCAGCTTTTGAATATCCTGGAGATAGGCGCGCTCTTCATCCTCACAGAACGAAAGAGCCATCCCATCCGCGCCGGCCCGTCCGGTGCGGCCAATGCGGTGCACATAGGTTTCCGGCTCGTTCGGAATTTCGTAGTTGATAACGTGCGTGAGTTCATCGACGTCGATGCCGCGGGCGGCAATGTCGGTTGCCACCAATACGCGGGTAGTGCCGGCCTTGAAGTTGCTGAGGGCTCGTTGCCGGTGGTTCTGCGACTTGTTACCGTGGATGGCCTCGGCCGGGATTTCTGCCTTGGCCAAGGTTCGCACAACTTTGTCGGCTCCGTGCTTGGTGCGGGTGAACACCAGCACGCGTCGAATAGTGGGGTCCTGCAACACGTGTTCCAGCAGAGCGGGCTTGTGCGCTTTGTCCACCATGTACACCGCTTGCGTTACCGTTTCGGCAGTGCTCGACACCGGTGTGACGGCCACCTTCACCGGATTCGGGCGCAGAATGCTGTTGGCCAGTTCCTGAATCTGACCGGGCATCGTAGCCGAGAAAAATAAGGTTTGGCGGCGAGCGGGGAGCTTAGGCAGAATACGCTTGATATCGTGGATAAAGCCCATGTCCAGCATCCGGTCGGCCTCATCCAGCACGAAAATATCCAGGGTGCGCAGGTCAATAAAACCCTGGTTCATCAAGTCGATCAGGCGACCGGGTGTGGCAATGAGTACTTCCACGCCGCGCTTCAGGGCCTGCACCTGGGGGTGCTGCCCCACACCGCCGAAAATAACTGTGGAGCGGAGCTTGGGCAGGTGCCGGCCATATGCGGCAAAGCTTTCCCCGATCTGAATAGCTAGTTCCCGGGTAGGAGTAAGCACGAGGCAGCGGATCCGGCCTGGGGCATGACGCTCTACCTGCGCCGTCTGGTGCAAGATTTGCAGGATGGGTACGGTAAACGCGGCCGTTTTGCCGGTGCCGGTCTGGGCGATACCTAGTAAATCGTGGCCCTCTAGCACCTGCGGAATGGCCTGTTGCTGAATGGGGGTGGGGGTAGTGTAGCCTTCCTCGCGCAATGCGCGCAGGATGGGGTCAATCAGGTTTAGTTCGTCGAACGACATCAAAGGGAAAAAAGCGGCTGCACAGCGGCAGCGGAAATGGCACGGGACATACTGAGCCCGCAAAGGTCGGGTTTTTATGCGGATGCGCGCACCGGCTGTAAAATGGCGACGGCCAGTAGTAACTGCAGAAAAAGCGCGCAGAAGAATACCGTAATTTTTGTATAACACTCAGTCTGGGCAAAACCGTTTACTTTCCTCCCACATACTCTAGTCTTTTCCTTTTCTTATGCGCATCACCAATCGGAAAATTGCCTACGACGGGCACTACAAACTCAGTGTCCTGCAGGTGGCAGATGGCGCTGACTTGCTCACGCGGGAGCGGTTTGAGCCCGGTACTGCCGTGGCCGCCCTCGTATACAACACCCAGGAACGGCACTACATCCTTGCCCGTCAGTACCGGATAGGGCCCGAAAAAGAGCTGGTAGAGCTGGCCGCCGGCATGGTTGACGGGGACGAGGAGCCCCCGGCTGCTATTCGCCGGGAGATTCTCGAAGAACTAGGGTACGAGGTTGATTACCTGGAGCAGATTGCCCGGGTGCTACCCTCGCCGGGTACCAGCGCGGAGGCCATTACCATTTTCTACGCCGAAGTAAGTCGTCAGACGGGGCGGGGTGGCGGCCTAGCTGAGGAAAATGAAAAAATCGAGCCGGTCTTCTACCGCCCGGAGGAGTTAGCGCAGGCTGCCTTTGAAGACGCTAAAACAGTGGTAGCCGTGCAGTGGGCGCAATTGCGCCAAGGACGCTAGCTGTTGAGTAACCAAATGGTAAAGCCCCGGTTCTGGTTGAAGAGTCGGCGCTTTACCATTTGGTCAAGAGTGCTGGAACCTACTGAACTTTAATAATATACTCGAAGTTCTGCTTGGTTTTAGCGTCGTTGATAGTCAGGAAGACATCCTGAGGGACGTCGGTTTTGGTGAATGGCACAGTTCGCTTGCTCATGTACAAGTCACGGTTCCAGAACCGGCCTTGGCCCGCCGGCAGCTCCGGCAGGCTCAGGACTTCTTTACCCTCCTTGGTTTTGGCGACCAGGCTGAGGTAGGCCGGGTCGGCGTTTTGAGCCCCGCGCCGGTACATAGTTACTGTAAGCAGCCCTCCAGCAGGCAACTGCTGAAAGCGGCGCTGGTAGGTAGTATCGGCCCAGTTATTCATCCGCTTCAGTTCAGTAATTTCGGTGAGCAGTTCCGCGTAGGGGCGGTAAGCTACGCGCGTAACGCAGGCATCTACTTCCGCATCCTCGTCCGTGTTCTTGGTAACGTTAAGTACGTAAGGGCTTTCTTCGTCCTTTTTAGGGAAAGCATATTTCTTGCGGGGCTTGCCGGGCATGTACTGGGCCGAGGCAGCCAGCGTCGTGAGCAGCAAAGCGGAGAGGAGGAAAAATTTCTTCATATAAGCAGAGCAAAGCAGATAAGGTGAGAGGCCGGATTTCGACAAGGCAAAGATAGATAATCAGGCGGGGCCCCCACGAATTGTTTCGGCCAGCGTAGCGGCACTGCCGGTAGATGCCGGGCTTAGGGGGAGGAAGCCTGCAGCCGGTGTGCTGGTTTAAGCAAGGGAGGCCCCGGCTGGCAGAGGAAGCTTGCGCAGGGAGAAAAGCTGAGCAGCGTAGTTATTGCCAACGCGAGGCGGTGTGCTCCCAGCCAAAAAGCAGCGGCAGCCGGAACGTATGAAGTATTAGCCCAAGACCCTGCCTAGGGTGACAAACGCTTGATGCTCTTGGTTTAAAACAAATGTTAAAACAACTTATTACCCAAATGTAAAGTACTCGTGTGGGGTTGTATTTGCCTGTGCGCTTTTCTCTTCCGATGAAATCTAGGTGAGGCTGCTAGTAGGGACGAAGTGCGCGATATAGCTTGCCAAGCTTACCATCTGTATTGAAAAAACCTTCCTACGTGCAGGCAGGAGGAAGTGCTAAGCTAAAGCAGTCAGTGTGGGCCAGGGGCAGAAAAGACCGGGCCGGGAAGGGCCGCCTGGGGCCAACGGGAACCGACAAACCGGTACCTTGCGCTGGCTCGTCTGCGGTAGCGAGCCGTGTTCTATCCGTGCTACCCACTATTCGGTATGCTCCTTACCATTTCTACTACCCACCAGCCCGCGACCGACCTGGGCTACTTGCTACATAAGAACCCGGCTCGCTTGCAAACCGTAGCGGTGGCCGCCGGGCAGGCTCATATCTTCTACCCCGAGGCTACGGCGGAGCGCTGCACCGTGGCCTTGCTGCTCGACATAGATCCAGTAGCTCTGGTACGCAGCCACCGTGGCCCCGCCGGCGAGGGTTTTGCGCTAGAGCAGTACGTAAACGACCGCCCCTACGTAGCATCATCTTTCTTCAGCGTCGCGCTCGGCAAAGCCTTTAACACGGCCCTGAACGGCACGTGCAAGGAACGGCCTGACTTGCCTGAGCAGCGGCTACCCCTTGCCGCTACTGTAGCCGTAATGCCGGCCGCCAGTGCCGAGCAACTGCGGCGCCTCTTCGAGCCTTTGGGCTACGAGGTGGAAGTTGAAGCACATCCGCTGGATCCTACGGTGCCCGAGTGGGGCAACAGCCGCTACTTCACGTTGCGTCTGCAACACCCCGCTGTACGCCTGCAGGAGCTGCTGAGTCACCTCTACGTGCTTATTCCGGTGCTAGACCGCGGCGACAAGCACTATTGGGTTGCCCAAGCGGAAGCAGAGAAGTTACTGCGCCGTGGCGCTGCCTGGTTGCCCCAGCACCCCGAGCGGGAGTTTATTACCCGCCGCTATCTGCGGTTTGCTGAGTATGTAAACCCTACCCTGGAGCGGTTGTTGGCCGCAGAGCAGGCCGCTACGGATGACGTAGCAGCAGATGCGCGGGAAGAAATTGCCCTTGCTGAAACTGCGGCTATCTTGACTTCTGGCGGCAGCGTGGTGCCGGCAGCAGAAAAACAGAATCTGCACGATCTGCGCCTGGACCGCGTGGCCGAGGAACTTCGTCGGCTGGGGGCCCAGCGGGTACTGGACTTAGGCTGCGGGGAAGGGAAGCTGGTGCGGCGGCTGCTGAAGCTCCCGCAGGTAGAGCACATTCTGGCCCTGGATGTATCGTGGCGGGAGCTGGAGCGGGCTCAACAACGCCTGAATATCGCTGAAATGCCCCCGCGCCAGCGCGAGCGCCTAACCCTTACCCAAGGCTCCTTGCTCTACCACGACCCGCGCCTAGCCGGCTACGATGCGGCCGCCGTAGTCGAAGTAATTGAGCACTTGGACGAAAGCCGGTTGGCCGCCTTCGAGCAGGTCGTGTTTGCCCGGGCCCGGCCCGGCGCCGTGCTGGTTACTACCCCCAATGCGGAGTATAACCAGCGCTACGAAGCCTTATCAGCCGGAGAGTTTCGCCACGAAGACCACCGTTTCGAGTGGACGCAGGCCCAGTTTGCCGAGTGGGCTGCGGGCGTAGCCGAACGGAATGGGTACCGCGTGCGCATTGAGCCTTTAGGACCCGAAGTAGCAGAACATGGCGCTCCTTCGCAGCTGGCAGTATTCGAACGGTAAGATCAGTAGGATAATGCCAGGTTTTAGCTAGTAGAATACGGTTAGGATAGAGGTTGGCAGCCCCGGCTTTTTTACTTTTAAAGTCCGTTTCCTCTGCTTACTATCTTGCTTATGAAGGTTCTGCTGACGCTGGCACTGGCATTCTGCTGGCTGACGCTCTGCGCCCAGGGCTCCGCGGCCCTACGGCCCTACCCTGATACCGCAGCGCAGTACCACTTGGCCTACCCTAGCGGCTGGCAGCTGCTGCCCGGCCGGCCCCCCGCAGAAATTACATTCGTTGCTGGTCAACACCCGGGGCGGGCGGAGGTAACGCTTACGCAGCGCTCCTTATCAGATAAAGAAAAAAACCTGGGTAGCCTACTTACCCAAGAGCAGGCGGATTCGGTGTGGCGGGCCCTGCTGCGCCTGCCCCAGGTACAGGTGGTGCGGGTGTGGCAGCACCGGCCGGGTAACTACGAGGAGGTGCGCTACGCGTACACGTATGCTCCCGCACCCGCGCCGGCAGTACGCAGCCGGGTAGTGGGCCGCCGCCTCTGGTATCGGGGTATGGTGTTCCAAGTAGAATACCGCGCCCCTGTCAATCAGGATGCCCGCTACCTACCGGAAGGGGAAAAACTGCTGGAATCCTTTCAGTTTACCGATAGCACCCTCCGCCCGGCTGTCCTCCCGCAGTGCGATAATAAAATGTACGGCATTGCTGCCCTGCGCTTCACGAACGATACCTGGGAGGACGACTGCCGGACTATCCACGAGTTCTCGGTGCGTGACCCCGCCGCCCGCCCCAAGGTGCACTGGCGGGTACTGCCGTTCCAGTCCTATGCCCTGGCCAAGGGCTTTGATAATTGCCTGTATTCGGTAACCAAGGCCCCCACCAACGCCCCGGAGCGGGTGTACCGCTACAACCCGGCCACGGGGCAGGGGAGCTACACTACCTGGCAGCTTCCCCCGCAAGGCTCCGAAAATGTCTGGATTTCGGCCGCCACCGACGAACGGGGCCACTTGTACTTCATGACCTCTGACGCGGGCAAGCTGGTAGCCCTCAACCCGGCCGACGGTACTACTACCACGCTCTGGGCTACCGACCCCCTGCGCAAGGCTCCTTTTTATGCTACTATCGGCTTTGCAGGGGCCGGTTCTCACGGCAATTTCTGCCTGGATGACGCCCGTACGCTCTACCAGGTCTACAGTACTGATGGCTCCCTGATGCGCGTTAACCTGACGACTCAGCAACCCGCGCCGGTCCTGACGACCTTCACCGGGCTGCCTGAGCGGGGCGGCTACAGCGACCTGCTATTGCAAACCGATGAGCAGGGCCGGCGCTGGCTGTATATGGCCGGCCCGAAAGCCCTGTACCGGGTAGATATGAGTCGGGGTAAGGCAGAGATGGTGCGCCGGGGCATTTACACCGACCTAGCCGGCTGCAACCTATTCCGGTCGGCGCCTTCGAAGACGAAGCCCGTGCCGGCGGCGGCTCCGTCGCCTCTGCCTGCCACTGGCACCTGGCGCGGGCGGGTGCTGGATGCGGCTACGCTACAGCCTTTGCCCCAGGCCCGGCTGCGCCTCGGACCCGCCGCCGCCGAAACAACGGTGCCGCTCACGGCGGAGGGAGCCTTCTCGTTTCTGGTAGAGCCTGGCCATTCCGTCGCGGCGCACGTGCAACTGGCCGGCTACCTGCCGCTGGATAGTGTCTACAGCACCTTGCCCGGTCCCTATGGGCAGGATATTTTGCTCCACCCCCTGGCCGTGGGCACCACGTTGCAGCTGGAGAAGGTGCGCTTTGAGCAGGGCAGTGCCCGGCTTTTGTCCTCCTCGTATCCGGCCTTGCGCAAGCTGCTCAAGCTGCTGCTGGAAACGCCCAGTCTCACCATCGAGCTACGCGGCCACACCGACAACGTGGGCGACCCGGCGAAAAACGTGCAACTCAGCGAGCGGCGCGTGGCCACCGTGAAGTCCTACCTCGTGCGCCACGGCGTAGCGCAAGCCCGCATTACCGGCCTGGGCCTGGGTGGCACCGAGCCCCGGGCCTCCAACGAGCGGGAAGCCACCCGCCAGCTTAACCGCCGCGTAGAATTTCGGGTGATGGGAATTTAAGAAACTCGTTTAGCCTTCCAGCTTACCAAGGCGGTAGCGCATTTCCTTCCGGATACCTTTTTTGCCGATTTCGGCAAACTGCCGCATGGTCTGGATGGCCTCGGGGGTGCCAATATCGTGCAGCGCCCAGCTGAACCACTTGGCAATGACGCGTCGCTTGGAGCCGGTGTAAGCCAGGTAATCGAAATTGGTTTCCAGGGCGGTGCGCAGAACGGGTACGCTACGCGGATTGCCGAGCAGTTGCAAGGAGCGGACGATATACTGGTGCTGATAGTGGTGCGGAACCAGTACAAGTTGGTGTAAGAGGTCCAACAGCTGTGCGTGGTCGTCAAATATCCACAGTAGCCTTATGGACCTGTCTAATTCATTGGGGGCTAATTTGGCAATAGCCGAGCTGATTTCGTCCTCAACGTATTCTTTGGTAAGGTAAACGTCCGGCGGCCAGCTTGCCAGCAGCGCGTCTTCAGTAATGGTTCCGAGTTCGTATGCCGTTAATAGTTGCTTTATTCGGGCGTCCATTGATAAATACGGGCAGATATATCACTTCAGGCTTCGTCAAATATAGCCGCATTTAGCTTTTACACTCTTTATGCCTGTTACCTCCCTCAAGCTCCCCGAACTTTCCCTGGTGCTGCTCATTGGCACTTCGGGGGCGGGGAAGAGTACGTTCGCCCGCCGCTTGTTTCAGGCCACCGAAATTGTGTCGTCGGACCAGTGCCGAGCCTTGGTGGCCGATGATGAAAATGACCAGTCAGCCACGCCCGAGGCCTTTGCCTTGCTGCACTACCTGGTAGGCCTGCGCCTGAAGCGCGGCCTCCTGACGGTGGTAGATGCCACCAACGTGCAGCCCGAGGCCCGCAAAACCCTCGTGCAGCTGGCCCGCGACTACCACGTGCTACCCACCGCCATCATCCTCGACGTGCCCGACCGCGTAGCCGAGGACCGCAACCAAGCTCGCGCTGAGCGCCGGCATCTGGGCCGCCACGTGGTGCCCCAACAGCGCCAGCAGCTGCGCCGCAGCCTCAAAACGCTAAAGCAGGAAGGCTTCCGCCACCTCTACCACTTGCACGGCCCCGAGAAAATTGACGCGGTGCAAACCATCGTGCGCGACCCGCTCTACAGCAACCGCAAGCAGGACCCCGGGCCCTTCGACATTATCGGCGACGTGCACGGCTGCTACCAGGAGCTGGTGCAGCTCCTCACCAAGCTGGGCTACACCCTGCAAACCGAGCCCGCGCAGGATGCCCGCGACCTGGGCGTGCGCGTAACGGCCCCCGCCGGCCGCCGGGCCCTGTTCCTCGGCGACCTGGTGGACCGCGGCCCGGCCTCGCCCCAGGTGCTGCGGCTGGTGATGAGCATGGTGCAGGGCGGCCAGGCCCTGTGCGTGCCCGGCAACCACGACATCAAGCTGCTGCGCTACCTGAATGGCAAGCAGGTGAACGAGCAGCACGGCTTTGCCGAAACGGTAGCCCAGCTGGCGACCGAGTCGGATACGTTCAAGAGCCAGGTGCGGCAGTTTCTGGATGGGCTGGTGAGCCACTACGTGCTCGATGGGGGCAGGCTGGTGGTGGCCCACGCCGGCATGCGCGAGGAAATGCAGGGTAGGGGCTCGGGCGCCGTGCGCGCCTTCGCGCTGTTTGGCGAAACCACCGGTGAAATCGACGAGTTTGGCTTGCCCGTGCGCTACAACTGGGCCTCGGAATACCGCGGCCGGGCCATGGTGGTGTACGGCCATACGCCCGTGCCCGAGCCCGAATGGCTCAATAACACCATCGACCTTGATACGGGCTGCGTATTCGGGGGCCGCCTCACGGCTTTGCGCTACCCCGAGCGGGAGCTGGTAGCCGTGCCCGCCGCCCAGGTATACTGCGAGCCGGTGCGCCCCCTGCGCCCGGCCCAAGCAGCCCAGGACGCGGCCCAGCTTAGCGCCCAGCAGCAGCACGACGACCTATTGGACATTCGCGACGTGACCGGCAAGCAACTCATCAAAACGCGCCTGCTGCCTTCGGTAACCATTCGGGAGGAAAACGCCGCGGCCGCGCTGGAGGTAATGAGTCGGTTTGCTCTTAACCCCAAGTGGCTGCTCTACCTGCCGCCCACCATGAGCCCCTCGGAAACCAGCGCCCTACCGGATTTGCTGGAGCACCCGGCCGAAGCCTTCGACTACTTCCGCCGCCAGGGCCAGGAGCGGGTGGTGTGCGAGGAAAAGCACATGGGCAGCCGCGTGGTGGTAGTGCTGGCCCGCAGTGAGGATGCGGCGCGCCGCCGCTTCGGGGTGGTAGGCGAGGGGCCGGGCAAGTGCTACACCCGCACGGGCCGCAACTTTTTCACCGATGCCTCTTTGGAAGCGGCCTTTCTCACCCGCCTGCAGGAGGCCCTGACCACCGCCGGGTTCTGGGAGCGGTTCCAGACCGACTGGCTCTGCCTGGATGCGGAACTGCTGCCCTGGTCGGCCAAGGCCCAGGAGCTGATCAAGAGCCAGTACGCGGCCGTTGCGGCGGCGGCCACTGCCGCCCTGCCCGAAGCCGTAGCCGTGCTGAGCCAGGCCACTTCCCGGGGCCTGGATGGGGTAGAGGCCCTGCTGGCCCGTACTACGGCCCGCCAAAGCGCCGCCGAGCACTACGCCGAAGCCTACCGCCGCTACTGCTGGCCCGTGGAAACACTCGCCGACCTGCGTCTGGCACCTTTCCACTTGCTCGCCACCGAAGGCCACACGTACTTCAACAAGGACCACGCCTGGCACATGGAAACCCTGCGCAGCATCTGCCTCACCGACGAGGCCCTGCTCCGGGCTACCCCCTACCGCGTGGTAAACCTCCAGGACCCCGCCGACGTGGAAGCCGCCACTCAGTGGTGGACCGACCTCACCGCAGCCGGTGGTGAAGGAATGGTCGTCAAGCCCTACGACTTCATTCCCGGGGGCCGCCAGCACGTGGTGCAACCGGCCCTCAAGTGCCGTGGCCGCGAGTATCTGCGCATCATCTACGGCCCTGACTACCTGCTACCCGGCAACCTGGAGCGCCTGCGCGAGCGGGCCGTGAAAAGCAAGCGTAACCTGGCCCTGCGCGAGTTTGCCCTCGGCGTGGAAGGCCTGGAGCGCTTCGTGGCCGGGGCCCCGCTGCGGGAAGTGCACCAGTGCGTATTTGGCGTGCTGGCCCTGGAAAGTGAGGCCGTGGACCCGCGGTTGTAGCATCATGCTGGAACCTGTGCAGCCCATGGCAGAGGAGTTTTCTTTACCTCGCCGATTGCTGCGCCCTCGTAACCTGAGCGGCGTTCTGGCGCGGGCGTGGCTGCTGTGCCTGCTGCTGAGTTTGCTGGAATGGCTCACACCGCTGGCCTTCAGCAACCGCGGTATGAGCAGTGGGCTGCACTGCGGCATCTGGCTGCTTTCGCCCTTTGTGGCGCAGCGGCGACCCGAGCTGAAGTGGCTGCCCCGGGTGCTTTGGGGTAGTGTGCTGCTGTCCTTGCCGCTGTGCCTGCTGTTGTGCCTATGGCCGTATGGCTTCGGCATCATTCCCTTGTCGTACCAATATCACTTTTTCTTCGGCACCAACGACAGCAATGCTACCTGGAAAACCGAATACATCTACGCCCGCCGCAGCGGGGCCGTCGTGGCGCTTCAGCGCTGTCAATACTGGAGTTTACAGGGAGTAGACGCCGAGCGCAGCCGTACCGTCAGAATTCGGCCTCTCACGCCCCTGATGAACTGGATAACGCCCGCCGAAGAGGAGCATCCTGCGGGCTGGACGATGGTTGATAAGAATGCGGTTTATTTCGGCCCCGATTCGGCCCAGTACTACCGTGCCGACGCTCTGAAAGCAGGACAGCAGCGCTGCTGGCAGGAGCAGCAGCGCCTTGATAACACCGCCGGGCCCGCCCCACGACTTGAGCTGCCTGCTGCCACCCAACGCGGCGTGGGTACCCTGGGCTTTGAGCTAGCCGGTAAAGTATGGCGCAATTTCGGCCACTGCTTCGATGGAAAAGTGTGTGCCGACTATTGCCCCGCTCGGGTCTCGTGCGTGCTTGAAAATGGTGACCCCGCCAACCCGAGCTACTCGTTTCGAATCATGACGGAGCTGCGCGCAGGCCCGGCCAGGCGCCAGCGGCTATCCATCTGGCTTAACCACGTGACGGGCCCGGGCGTGTACGAGGCTAACTCACCCACTGATGCACGAAATGATTACAACCTGGAGCTGTACGATGAAGTCACCGACAGCGTGTATAGTCAAGCCAGTGCCTTAGGCAACAGTGAGCAATGGGCGGGCCCCACTGCCCAGTTCAGCCAAGTGCCCAACGTCGCCCGCGTGACCATCACCCGGTTGGATGCCGACGCGCAGGTTCTTTCCGGCACGTTCGAAGGGCAACTGCGCACCACCAACCCGCGAGCCAAGCCACTGCCGGTTCGTAAGGGCCGATTCGATGTGCATTACCACCTGTTTCGGTAGCTTGGCTGTGGCGTGATGCAGGGTAAGCTTGCCCTTTATTCACCATGGGGTCACTACCACCTGATTATCCAGTCCCTTTTACTTCTTTCGTGTATGAAACAGCTTCACTTTCTGATTTTTACAATTCTCTTAAGCGTTGGGCTAGGTAGAGAAAATGCAGCGGCTACTGCTCTGCCGGCGCGGCCCGCCTACCTGGAGCTTAAAGTATACCACCTCAAAACCAGCCGGCAGGAGGCCCTGATAGACAGTTTCCTGCAGCACCAGTACATGCCCGTACTGCGCGCCGCCGGAATTACTACCATTGGCGTGTTTAAACCCATTGGGAACGATACGGCCGCCGACAGAAGAATCTATGTCCTGACTCCGTACAAGTCCTGGAAGCAGTGGGAGAAAGTGAGCCAGGAAACCACCACGAAACTGCTGTCTGCTGGGGGCGCCTACGTGAATGCGGCCCACACGGCCCCGGCGTATAGCCGCCTGGAGACGGTGTTTATCAAGCCCTTTGAGCAAATGGCGAGCCTAACCGCCCCGGCGCTCGGCGCGCCCAAGGCCGAGCGGGTGTATGAGCTACGGAGCTACGAAGGAGCCAGCGAGAAGATATTCCGCAACAAAGTGCAGATGTTTAATGCCGGCGGAGAAATCAAGCTGTTCGCCCGGCTGGGCTTCAATGCCATTTTCTACGGGGAAGTGCTCTTCGGCGCGAAAATGCCGAACCTGCTATACATGACCTCTTTCGCCAATATGCAGGCCCGGGAAGCGCACTGGAAAGCCTTCGGCAACGACCAGGAGTGGAAGAAACTGTCCAGCCTGCCCGAGTACCAGAACAACGTCTCCCACATCGACATCCTGTTTTTGCACCCGACGGAGTATTCGGAGCTTTGAGTGGGGTAGGGCTCTGACACTATGGAGGGCTAGAAGTATTTTTCCAACTGCTCCCAGATGTGTTCCGGAATGCCTTCGATGTAGGTGACGTCGCTGTGCGGCTGAGTGCCGGGCACGGCTTGTTCCATTTCCGCTGGTAGTGGGGCTTTCAAGGGGAGCTCCTGGTAAGTACGTGTCCAGTCGTGGCCATTGTGGCCGGGGAAACCGTCGTGCTTCGGGTCGAAGCCTACGGGGCCGGCCGTGTAGAAGCCAGCCAGGTAGTTGGCTTCGAGGTCGTGAATAAATTCCCATGTGCGACCCTCGTACCTAGCGTGCTGGCTGGCTTCTTCGGCGGTAGCGTACTGTTTGTAGTATCGGGCACCGGCCATCCAGTAGATCATCAGGGCCGTAGCCCGCTCCGTGCGCGGATTGTCAAGTAGCCAGCGGAGCACGTCCTTTGCATTATCGTAGCTCCACTCATGGGCCAGTACGTGCCACTCCGTTGTGGGTACTGATTCCAGCCACTCAACCAGCAGCTTGAATTCCAATGCATCGAGTTCCTCCTCGTCGAGGTAGTCTTCTTCTGGTTCTTCTTCGATCATAGCTCGGTTTAGTGAGGGAGGATAGGCGAGGCTTTCAGCCACTCATTATAGTTGGTAGCGCGTTAGCATAAAGCCATTACTTCTGCTTCCGGGCAGCCTTGAGCCATTTCAGCGCGGCCGCCACCTTGGCATCCTGACGGAAGTCCGTGAAATTGTCGCCGCCGGGGATGAGTACGTCGGGCGCGACGTTGGGGCGGTACACAACTTTGTTGCGGTCGGTTTCCTGGGTGCCGGCAATGGTGAGGTAGGCCGTGCCGCTGATCTGGTAGCTCTCGTTGGCGGTAGTAGCGCCGTACGTTGGCTCGCCGAAGAAACGGGTATTGGGGCGCCCCTTCAGGCTGATGGCCACGATTTCGCCGGAGCTGGCCGTTAGGCCACTCAGCAGCACGGCCACGGGTTGGTTGGTGCGCCTGACGGGGCAGCGGTTTTGCAGGGTAGTTATCCGCATGGTATCCAGGTAGAAGTTGCCCTGCTTGAGATACCACTGCTGGTCGGGCTTGCCGTCCTTGTCTACAAAGCCACCCAGGTACCCGTCGCCGATGATGGGAGCAATGCCAGCCAGCATGGGGGCCATGGCGCCGCCGTCGTTCAGGCGCAAGTCGATGATCCAGGCTTTGGCTTTGTCGGGGTTGATGCGGCAGAGCGAATCCTGCACTACGTTGGCCGCGTCGCGCATGGCCTGCAGGCTACCGCCGGCGTTAATGCCCGGCAACTGCACGTAGCCGATGCGGCCGGGCAGCATTTTCACCAGTACGCCCGGCTTCTTGGCCAGGGCTTCCTTCACAGCCGCGTTGGCATAGGGCGTGCGGGCCGGATTGCGCCATTTGTAGGTTTTGCCCTTGTAGGTCAGCCAGCCGTGGTCATCCTGCAGCTGCTCAAACACATAGGGGTACACCGGCAGCAGCTCCCGCACCGACTGCGCCCCCTGAACTTTCTGGTACACCGCCTGCCGCAGCTGGGGCCAGTTCACCGAGCCCCGCTCCAGCGAGTAGGTTTCCAGCAGCGTCAGGCTCTTATCGAGAAAGGTTTGAACGGAATCGGGGAGGGGGGTGGCGGTTGTTTGGCAGTGAGCCGCCTGGGTAGCCGCCAGTAGCAACACGAGTAATCCTGATTTCTTCATGCAGGCCAGATGCGGATGGCGTAGGAAAGGTTGTTTAGGAAAGACTTTCTGACCACTCGTGGCTGGTGCTACTCTTGTGGATCAAACAGTCCTACATTGTGCTTTACCGCAAATGAGTTTGCAGTGTGATAAGCCATTTTAGCTTCAGAAAAGGAAAAAGCAGCATAGATTACCTTATTTCCAATACCGTAATCTGTCGTCTTTGGGTCATCTACGTCCTCTGTTGCATAGGGGCCGTTTAATGGAGGAAAAACGGATATCATATCCATAAACCAGTTGCGTAATGCTACCGTGGTATGCGCCGGGTCTTCATAATCGTGGTCCTCTGTCCATTCTGTCTGCTTCTCATACCATTGCATAAAGTCAGCCTTGCTTTGAGGGGCTGCCTCTTTATCAAAAACCATTAGGTCGTAACTCATAATTACTGCTTGAAGTAGTTATTTAATTTCCGCCCATGCTCTTATCCCGCGCGCCCTTGAACTCCGAGCCGGCGCGCCACTGGGGGAAAGTGGTTTCGGCGGCCAGGCGCTGGCCCACGCGGAAGTAGAGCTGGGCATCCTGAGCAATGCCCGAGAGGTCCCAGCTGGGGTCGAACTGGTCGGCGGGCTTGTGGTACATATTGGCGGTGTAGTTCTGGCGCTGCTGGGCAATGTAATCCTTGCCGCGGCTGCGGCTCTCGAAGCCGCCGCTGGCGTAGAGCGAGGGCACGCCCACGTGGGCGAAGTTGAAGTGGTCGGAGCGGTAGAACATGCCGGTTTCGGGCTGCTGATCGGGGAGGATGTAGCGGTCCTGCTCCCGGGCCGCGGCGCGGGCGTAGTCTTCCAGCTCGGACTGCCCGTAGCCGATAACCGTGAGGTCCTTCATCTGGCCGTAGGGCCAGAGCATGTCCATGTTCAGGTCGGCTACGGTTTTGTTTAAGGGGTAGGGCGGGTGCTGGGCGTAGTAGGCCGAGCCCAGCAGACCCTGTTCCTCGGCTGTAACGGCCAGAAACACAATGCTGCGCTCCGGCTTCTGCGGCGCTTTCTGGAAGGCCTCGGCAATGCTGAGCAGGGCGGCCAGGCCGGTGCCGTCGTCTACGGCCCCGTTGTAGATAGAGTCGCCGGCAATGGCTTTGCCTACCCCAAAATGGTCCCAGTGGGCGGAGTAGATAATGTATTCATCGGGGCGGGTGGTGCCGGGCAGCACGGCTAGCACGTTGCGCGAGGTCTGGCGGCGGAGCTTGTTCTGGATGCTGCCCGAGAGGGTAAGTCCGCCCAAAGGTCGGGGCCGGAAGCCTTTGGTATTCGCGGCGGCGTAGAGCTGCTCGTAGTTCTGGCCGGCGGCCTGGAACAGCTTTTTGGCCGCGTCCAGGGTCAGCCAGCCTTCCAGGGCGCACTTGTCGGCGCCTTTGTTAGCGGTTTGGGCGCGCAGCTTGGGGCTGATGGCCCCGCTTAGCACCACCGACCAGGGGTAGGCCGCCGGTTTGGTATCGTGCACGATGAGCACGCCGGCCGCGCCGTGGCGGGCCGCTTCCTCGTATTTATAGGTCCAGCGGCCGTAGTAGGTCATGGCCTTGCCCTTGAACAGGGTGGTGTCCTGGCCGGCGTTGCCGGGGTCATTCACCAGCACCACCACCGTTTTGCCCTTCACGTCGAGGCCCCGGTAGTCGTCCCAACCGTACTCGGGGGCTACTACGCCGTAGCCGGCAAATACCAGCGGGGAGTTGCTGACGCTTACTTGCGGCTGCTCGCGCTGGGTGAAGCTCACGAAGTCGGTTTTATACTGGAAGCTCAGGGGCTGGCCTTTGCCCTTGATTTGCAGGGTAGGCGCGGGCGTGCCGGTAATTTCTACCAGGGGCACCGGCTGAAAGTACGAGCCCTCGGGACCGGGCTGCAAACCCAGCCGCTTAAACTCATCGGCCAGGTACTGGGTGCTGCGCTCCTCGCCCACGGTAAACGGCTTGCGCCCCAACATTTCATCCGATGACACCGCCTGCAGGTACTTCCCAACAGTGGCCGCGCTGATGGCTTCGGTAGGAGTAGCGGCAGCAGCTTCGGCCGGGGTAGCAGGAGCAGAAGTGGTAGTGGTGGCCGTTTGCGACTGGCAGGCGGCCAGGGTTGTCAGGCCCAGCAGCAGGCTGGTGGGAAGCAGGCGGGGGAGATGCATAGAAACAAACAGTTGAATCGGGCGGAAAAGGTAGCAGAAGTTGCGGGTAAACGGTGTTTGGCGTAAACAAAACTGTCTGTTAGGCGGAAGCCCCGCGCCGCTTTCGGCGTACCCTCTCCAAAACAAGCGTATAGCTTTTTCACTACCCCCTAATCTGCCTCCTCGCACTCCGTCCGTACCTGGCTGAACAGGTGCTCGTACTGCTGGTGCATACGCGGAGTGAGTTCCGCCTGGGGTAGGGCCCGGTTGACGCAGTTCCACCACCCCGCGTTCAGCAGCTCCACCTGGGCGTAGCGGTACCAGTCGGGGCTGTTGAGTTGGTCGTGAAAGCGGGCCAGCAGGCTTCCCGGCTCGCCGTTTTGCTTGGCTTCCTGCCGAATCAGCCGTTCCCAGTCGCGGCGGATGAGGCTGTCGTTGCGGGCGGCCAGGCCACGGATATACTGCGTGCAGGCGTCTGGGTAGGGAGCCGTAAGCAGCAGCTCCGGGGTTGTGTAGGCCTGAATCAGGAGCCTTTTTGCCTTGTATTCGTTTTCCAGCTCGCGCAACCGGGCCATTTTGAGCTGCTGCCACACTGGCTGCGGCACTACCTGTAGCTGCTGATAGTGCTCGTGCAGCTTGGTGTAATCGGCCTCGAGTGAGTCCAGACTCAGCTTGTCAATATCGGCTGGGGTAAACGTGAGGGCATGATAGTTCAGGCTGGCGCTGTGCTCCAGCACTTCCCAGGTGCCCAGCAGCTGGGCCGCCGTATAGCGTTTGGGGTTGTAGCGGCCCGTGTGCAGGCAAATTTCACTCTCCCAAGTGAGGGTAGCCAGTGTATCGGTGCTCACAACGGGGGCTGGAGGAGCTTCAACCACGGGCTCAGGCGGGGCCGCAGCGGGTTGCTCCACAGGTTTTTCAGCAGGCGCGGAGCAGGACCCGACGCCCAGCGCCAGAAGCAGTAAAAGCAGGGTTTTATTCAAAAGACAGGATGCAGCTGGAACACGGTGCGCTCCGCGAGCCGGCCAAATATACACGGGCCGCTATTGTTCAGCGGCGGTGCCACGGTGGCTCCTGCTGCCCCAACGTGGCCGTGGTGCTACCTTGCAGCCGGTTATCCAACGTATTCCTGTCCGCGCTATGCTCAACACCCGCATTCAAGCGGCTCTTTTTCAGCTTGAAACTCAGCACAGCATCCGCATTCTGTACGCCTGCGAGTCGGGCAGCCGGGCCTGGGGCTTCCCCTCGCCCGACTCCGACTACGACGTGCGCTTCCTCTACGCCCACCCCGCCGAGTGGTACCTGACCCTGGACGACGGTCCCGATACGCTCACGTTTCCCGTGGATGAGGAGCTGGACCTGGCCGGCTGGGAACTGCGTAAAACCCTGCAGCTGCTGCGCGGCGCCAACGCGGCCTTGCTGGAGTGGCTGCAGTCGCCGGTGGTGTACCGGGAGGCGGCCGGGTTTCGGGAAGCGCTGGCGCCGCTGTTACCGGCCTGCTGGAACGCGCGGGCGGGCCTCAACCACTACGTCGGCCTGATGCGGCGCGGCGTTACGGAAGACCTGACCAGTGGGTCCGTGCGCCTGAAACGGCTGTTCTACGCCCTGCGCTCCACGCTGGCCGCCCGCTGGATTCAGCAGCGCCCCGCCGAGGTGCCTCCCATGGCATTTCAGCAACTGCGGGCGCTGCTGCCGCCGGAGTTAAGCGGCATCGTGGACGAGCTGCTGGCCCGGAAAGCCACCGCCGATGAGAAAACCACCGTACCGCGCCCGGCCGCGCTGGCGGAGTTTCTGCACGCTGAGTACGAAGCCGCCGTAGCCGCCCGCGACACCCTGCCTATTCTTCGCCGTTCCGACCCTACCCCGGAGCTGGACGCGCTGTTCCGGGCGTGGCTTTCCCCGGCCGCCTGAACCTGCTGCGTACCGCTGCGAGCACCAGCCCCCACCCCCAACGCGCCGCCCATTTTCGGAGCTGTTCCTACGCCAGCCGGTATATATATTCTTCTACTTCCGCCTGGCGGGCGTTGGCAAACCCTTTGTCGGTACCGACTTTCACAAACCCACAGTTTTCCAGTACCTTCTGCGAGCCTACGTTGTCGAATGCCACCCGCCCGAACAGGGGCCTGGCCCTTTCAATGATCAGAAATTTCTTTGCCGCGGCCGTGGCAATGCCGTGGCCCCAGAAGCTTCTATCAAGCCAATAGGTAATTTCGGCGTCGCCCTGCTGCACAAACTTGGCGATGCTGCCCACAATGGTTTCCTCAACCAGAATGGTCTGCATGTGAATGGTTGGGTCGTGCAGAAAGCGGGTGTATTTTTCCCGGTAGGCCACTGGGTCGGTATGGTTGGCGGGCATGAAGGCCGCCAAGTAGCCCGCCTCCTCGTTTAGCTGAAAGCGGAACAACTGTTCTAAGTCGGCTTCCTGGGTGGGTTTTAGGTGTACTCGGCTATCCTGCATTCGGCTGCGGCTCTTATTCTCATTGAAATATGCTTACTATTCCTGACCTGCGCCAGCGCGGCCTGATCCTTTTCGAGGCCATCAGCGGCAGCCGCGCCTACGGCACCCACCTGCCCCACTCCGACACCGACCTCAAGGGCGTGTTTATTCTGCCCGAAGCCGAGTTCTACGGCCTGACCTACGTACCTCAGGTGGCCAACGAGACCAACGATGAGGTATTTTACGAGCTACGCCGCTTCGTGGAGCTGCTAGTAAAGAATAACCCCACGGTGCTGGAGCTGCTGGGCACGCCCGAGGACTGCGTAGTGTACCGCCATCCGTTGTTCGGGGCGTTCCGGGCCGAGGATTTCCTCTCGAAGCTGTGCCGCCAGAGCTTCGCCGAGTACGCCGTGGCCCAAATCCGGAAGGCGCGGGGGCTGAACAAGAAAATCAACCACCCCGAGCCGCCCCAACGCAAGTCGGTGCTGGATTTTTGCTACGTGACGGTAGGGGCGGGGGCGCAGCCGGTAACCACCTGGCTGGAGCGCCGCGGCTACGCGGCCAGCCAGTGCGGCCTGGCCAACGTCAACCACCTCAACGACCTCTACGCCCTGTTCGTGGACGAAACGCCCGACCAGCGCCACGGCTACCGCGGCCTCGTGCGCGACCCCGAAACCTCGCAGGAGGTGCAGCTCTCGGCCGTGCCGAAGGCAGAGGTGCCGGTGGCCTACCTCAGCTTTAACCGCAACGGCTACAGCACCTACTGCCGCGCGTACCGCGAGTACCAGGAGTGGGAGCAGAAGCGCAACCCGGAGCGCTACCAAAATACCGTGCAGCACGGCAAAAACTACGACGCGAAGAACATGCTGCACGTGTTCCGGCTGCTGCGCATGGCCGAGGAAATTGCCACCAGTGGCCAGCTGCACGTGCGCCGCCCCGACCGGGAATTTTTGCTCAGCATCCGCCGCGGCGAGTTTGAGTACGACTACCTGGTAGCCGAAGCCGAGGCATTGGTGGAGCGCGTAGCGGCTGCCTTTGCTACTTCGGCGCTGCCCCAGGCCCCGGATATTGCCACGGCCGAGCAGTTGCTGGCCCAAACGCGCCGGGCGTGGTACGCGCCGCATACTCAGTAAATACCGCGGCATTAGGCAACAGCCGTGGTAGCACCTCCAACAAGCAGCCGGCCGCAGGGCGCAGAACACTGGTGTTCCGCGCCCTGCGGCCGGCTGCTTGTTGTTTCTTGTCTTACCGGGTAGAGTGACGACCTATTTTGTAGGTAGATTGGCTACGAGCTTTCTGCTTAAACAGAGAGAAGCGTTTTTTGCTGGCTTTGCGCCCTTTGTAGCGTTTATAGAAGGGACGATGGGTATAGGTTTTGCCGCGCATTTTGGCCCGCGCGTAGCGGGTCGGGCGGGCGGCATCTACGGGTTCGGCAACGCCAATCATCAACAGCGCAACCAACAAAAGCACGATTCGGGTCATATACCAAACAGGTTAGGTTCAGCGTAATAACTCCAGGCTAGAAAAAAAATTGTGCCGCTACGGGGGCACCTACGCATTAGTGACCCCGTAGCGGCACAAAACTGCTTGCCCGGGCAGAATTGCGTAGGCAAGCGGTTAGTGCTTGATTTAAAGGAGGCTGCGCCTAGCTTCCCCCAATGGTCTGGTTGCGCGAAGGCTGCTTGGGCGCGGGCGTCGTGGTTTTCTTCCGGCGACGCCAGATCTGGTACCACCGCTGCCGGTAACGGGCCGTCCGCTTCCGCCGGGATTTACGGCTCCGTCCCTTGTAGGTGCGGTAATTAGGGCGGTGCACATAGGTTTTGCCGCGCATTTTGGCCCGGGCCGCCGGGCCCGCCTGGCCCAGCGCAGGGCTAACATCAACCAATGCCATCAGCATCAGCCAGAGTAAGAGAAAAAGTCTAGGCATAAATAAAGAGGGTAAGCCGCAGAAGGGGAGGCAAAAGTACAGCACCGCGAGGCAACTATTCGGCCAGAGTACGGACTGCACGCAAAAAAAATAGGCCGTCGATTATAGAATAAGCTGAGTTGGTAGGTGTGGCTAGTATAAATTATACTATTACTATACTATGTGCTATTAGTAAGCTGCTTGCCCCTCTCAAGTTAAACCGAGGCGTGTGGGAGGCCGCTGGCTAAAACTCGTTTCCCCTCTAGTATCACGCACTGCGAGGCCATTTTTACTTAGTAGCCCACTGGTCTGCTCCTGTACACGCTGGCAGGCAGCTTCTTCCCCCTCGCTTGTCAGCGTACCAAGGGGCTGCTTGCCCCATACCAGCCGTGGTGCCGTAAATGTATCTCTTTAGCGTCTAGGTATTAAAGCATGGCCACAGCTTCGCGGGCTCACTACTCCACGCCCAGGCGGCCGCTTTGCACACCACCTGCAAGCTAGGAGTGCCTTCCGGCGGTGTGTGATTCGGGAAGGAAGCCTTTCCCAAGGTGGTTCCACGCCCCGCCTGAGTGTTGCTGGGCCCATATAGTGATGTTCTTCGCTTCGCTACCTTTACCAGGCCGTTTCCCTCTATCTGCTTGCGTCTACTTTTCTACTGAATGTCTGCGCTACCTTCTCATACTTCTCCCCAAAGTGCGGCATTGCTGGGCTTGGCCGTGGGCGACGCCCTGGGCGTGCCCGTCGAGTTTCAGAGCCGTGCGGCTCGTCGCCTTGACCCCGTAGTGCACATGCGCGCCTTCGGCACGCATAACCAGCCCGCCGGTACGTGGTCCGATGATGCCTCGCTAACCTTTTGTCTGGCCGAAAGCCTGTGCCGGGGCTATAACCTGGAGGACATAGCTCAGCGGTTTATCTGGTGGTACGATCAGGCCTATTGGACGCCCCACGGCCACGTGTTTGATGTGGGCGTGGCGACTGCCGAGGCCATCCGACGGCTCCGAGAAGGCACGTCGCCACAGGCGGCCGGTGGTACCACCGAGTACGACAACGGCAATGGCTCGCTCATGCGCATCCTACCCTTGCTCTTTGCCGTGCAGCACTTGCCGGTGGAGGAGCGGTTCAAGCGGGTGCGGGAAGTATCCAGCATTACGCACGCTCATGCTCGCTCCGTGCTGGCGTGCTTTATTTACCTGGAAACGGCGCGGGAGCTGGCCGCCGGCCGCGCTAAGCACGAGGCCTATGCGCATATGCAGCAGACCGTTAATACCTTTCTGTCGGCCACGGGCATCGTTTCCGAAGCAGAAAGGAATCGGTTCCATCGGATTCTGGAAAACCCTTACGGGGCGTATGATATTCGGCCGTTAAGCACGTATCAACGGGCAGAAATAAGCAGTAGTGGCTACGTACTCCACACGCTGGAAGCGGCTCTCTGGTGCCTGCTTCGTTACGAAAGCTACGCGGAAACGGTGTTGGCCGCTGTTAACCTCGGCGACGATACGGACACAACCGGGGCGGTGACAGGGGGCCTGGCTGGTTTGTGCTATGGCTTGGCAGACGTACCCGCCGACTGGCTCAGCGTATTGGCCCGCCGCGCCGACATTGAAGACCTGGCTTACCGCTTGGCCACAGCCCAGCAAGCAGACGCCAGCTGCGGATAGCAGTTCCAGGGACTCCCGAGCGAGACTGGCCGTTGTTACTGGTTACTCCGCCAGTCTAGGCAGCGTAATTAAGAAGGAGGTGCCGTGGCCTTCGTGGCTTAGTACCAGCGGAGGAGCTTCTTGGCTGGTAAACTCCTGCACCAAGCGGGTGCCCTCCTGGCCGCGGGCTGCGATGCGCTGTAAGCCAGCTGCTTACTAAGCCCGGATGTACTTATCGCAATCCGCCTCTACCTCCCAGCGCAGGTTTCGCGAGAGTACCAGCAAGGCAGCCAGGTCCAGTGAAAGAGTTGCGGGCAGGGTCTTCTTTCGCGCGTTGAAGCGGTCAGCGGGGCTTGTAGTGCTTGTGAATGGAATGCCGCGCAGTCTTCCTCCACCCAGCCGGAGCAAGCAGCAGACAGCCGGGAGTTAGCTGTAGCCACTGCTCCAGCTTATCCGGCACCACAATCAACCAAATAAGCTACCTCCACCTGTGCGTTTCCTTGGGGCCAGCGGCCCCAGCAGCTGGCCAGGAGGACGTGGTTACCGGGATGGAACTGGCTTGGCCTAGGGAGCTCGTCGTGGAGCAGGGCCACTATGTAGGGCACTGCACGGGGCGGGTAGGGAACCCAGGGCATAAAAAGCAAAAGGCCCTTCAGAGTGCTCTGAAGGGCCTTTGCGGTCCGGACGGGACTCGAACCCGCGACCTCCGCCGTGACAGGGCGGCATTCTAACCGACTGAACTACCGAACCGTTTTACACTAAGCAGAAAGCCGTGTGCTTTCCGTTATTGTGATGCAAATATAGAAGGCTAATATGGACTGTGCAAACAAAAAAGTTGCTGTAGTAGCGTAGGAAGGCCTTTTTCAGGAGGTAGTGTTCTGTTACTAAACAGGATAGCTAGCTAAATTTTTTTCGAGGCTCAGCTGTACTAAGTTAAAAATACGAGGTAGTAGTTGTTCTGAATGCCTGCTATAGGATTGCCTCTGACAGCATCTTTGCTCCCCAGCCCTGCTAGAAGTTGTGCAACTCCAGGTTCCGATTACCACAGACCAAGAAGGCAAGGGGCACCTCGTATAGAAGCCCGAAAACGCAGCCAGCAAGGTGTGGTGAATAGGGTAGTGCGGACTCAGGGTATTGTGGGCCAGCTACGGATAAGCAGTGATTGATCTAGGCCAGACCGAGCAAGGCCCCAGGGCATAAAAAGCAAAAGGCCCTTCAGAGTGCTCTGAAGGGCCTTTGCGGTCCGGACGGGACTCGAACCCGCGACCTCCGCCGTGACAGGGCGGCATTCTAACCGACTGAACTACCGAACCAGGTTGTTCTACTTCGCTACCCGAGTGGCGTTGAAGTGGTGCAAAAGTAGAGGGCCCAATTGGACTGCGCAACACCCCAGGCAAAAAAAGATAAAAAAAGAAGCGGCGGGAATTGTTTCGAGCTGTTGCTCAGGGAGAAAAATTTTTGAAAAAATCAGCGCGGGCCGGTCGTGCGTCGTGTCCGCCTCGTCACTTACCTTTGCTTTCTTCTCATTCCCCCTCGCAACCTCCTTAACGCGCACCCTGCCGTGGCAATGCTCCTCGATTTCGAACAACCAATTGCCGCTCTCGAAGGCAAGCTCCGTGAAATGCAACAACTGGCCCTCGACAGCCAAGTAGATGTATCGGAAGCGGTAACGGCCCTCGAAGCCAAAATTCAAGTTCTCAAGAAAGAAACCTACCAAAACCTGACCCGTTGGCAGCGGGTACAGCTCTCGCGCCACCCCGACCGGCCCTATACCCTCGATTATATTGAGGGCATGACGGAAAAATTCATTGAGCTGCACGGTGACCGCACGGTAGCGGATGATAAGGCCATGGTAGGTGGCTTTGCCGAGCTGGATGGGCGTTCGGTCATGTTTATTGGGCAGCAAAAGGGCCGCAACACCAAGCAGCGGCAGTTCCGTAATTTCGGCATGCCCAATCCCGAAGGCTACCGCAAGGCCCTGCGCCTGATGAAGCTGGCCGAGAAGTTCAACAAGCCCATCGTAACCCTGATTGATACGCCCGGCGCCTTCCCCGGTCTGGAAGCCGAGGAGCGGGGACAGGGCGAGGCCATTGCCCGCAACCTCAAGGAAATGTTTCTGCTGAAGGTGCCCGTTATCTGCATCATCATTGGGGAAGGCGCCTCGGGCGGGGCCCTGGGCATTGCCATCGGCGACCGGGTGCTGATGCTGGAAAATACCTGGTACTCTGTTATTTCGCCCGAGTCGTGCTCCAGCATTCTGTGGCGCAGCTGGGATTACAAAGAGCAAGCCGCTGAAGCTCTCAAGCTCACGGCTACCGACATGCTCAAGGCCGGCCTGGTGGATGGCATTGTAAAGGAGCCCCTGGGCGGTGCCCACACCGATACGGCTACCATGATTAGCACCCTGAAGC
The DNA here is from genome assembly GCF_019599275.1 of Hymenobacter sp. HSC-4F20. Lineage (GTDB taxonomy): Bacteria > Bacteroidota > Bacteroidia > Cytophagales > Hymenobacteraceae > Hymenobacter. The sequence goes on from NZ_JAHZTD010000001.1 coordinate 732,618, forward strand.
AAACCATCATCCAAACCCTGGATGAGCTGGAGGCCCTGCCCCAGGAAGAGCGCATCAGCCAGCGCATCGATAAGTTTTCCAACATGGGCGTGGTAGTAGAATAAGTGCCCGCTGCCGAAAGTGTACGAACGTCATGCTAAGCCTAGCATGACGTTCTTTTTTTATTTCTTCGCCCCGTTCCTACCCCTTATTCCTCACCCAACCTCTCTTCCTGATGACTCTTCACACCCTGGATACTGGCCTGTTTAAGCTGGATGGCGGCGCCATGTTCGGCGTAGTGCCCAAAAGCATGTGGCAAAAGCTCAACCCCGCCGATGAAAACAACATGTGTACCTGGGCCATGCGCTGCCTGCTGATTGAGGACGGCGGCCGGCTGGTGCTGGTGGACAACGGTATCGGCGACAAGCAGGACGAGAAGTTCCGGGGCCATTTTTATCTGCACGGCGATGATACCCTGGAAAAGTCGCTGCGGCAGCTGGGCTTCACTTCCGCTGATATTACCGACGTATTCCTGACCCACCTGCACTTCGACCACTGCGGGGGCTCGGTGGTGCGCACCCCGGATGGCAAACTCGAGCTGGCCTTCCCCAACGCTACCTACTGGAGCAACCAAAACCATTGGGACTGGGCCGTAACCCCGAATCCGCGGGAAAAAGCCAGCTTTCTAAAGGAGAACATTCTGCCCATTCAGGAAAGCGGCCACCTGCGCTTCGTGGATTCGGTGGCTGGTGCTGTGCCCGCCGAGCTTTCCTGCTTCCGGGAGATTATCTTCGCCGATGGCCATACGGAGAAGATGATGCTACCGGTGCTGCACTATAAACGCCGTATCGTGGCCTTTATGGCCGATTTGGTGCCCAGCGCCGGCCACGTACCGCTGCCCTACGTGATGAGCTACGATATGCGCCCCCTTGTTACGCTTGATGAGAAGGAACGGGTGCTACGCCGGGCGGCCGACGAAAACTGGGTGCTCATTCTGGAGCACGACGCCCAAACCGAATGCATTACCCTGCAACACACGGAAAAGGGTGTGCGCGTGGCCGATACGCTAAAAATGTCGGAATTGTAGGGGTAGGTGGCTAACGTTCTGCGCCCAAAACCCGTTAGAGCGCCCTACTTACCTTTTCACTACCTCATGTTGCATTCTGTATGCTAGGACTGGCCTTATCGGGTGGCGGCGCGCGCGGAATTGCCCACTTGGGCGTGCTGGCGGCTCTCGATGAGCTGCAGCTGCCCATTGGTCACCTGGCAGGAGTATCCTCCGGCGCCATTGCCGGCGCTTTTTATGCTTCCGGCGTGCCGCCGCGCGAGATTCTGCGTCTGTTTCAGGAGGTTAGCCTGGCCCAGCTCACGCGTATTTCGCTGAGCCGCTACGGCTTGCTGCGGATCGATGGGGTAGGGAAGCTGATGGAACAGCACCTGGGGCCCGATTGTACGTTTGAGCAGCTCCGTCTTCCCCTCACGCTGGTGGCTACCGATATTGCCGAAGGCACCTCGGTGCACTTTTCTACGGGGCCACTCATTCCGCCCTTGCTGGCTTCCTCGGCCGTGCCGGTGCTGTATCGGCCGGTTGTGTACCAGGGGCGCCATTTGGTGGATGGAGGCTTGCTCAACAACTTGCCCGTAGAAGCCCTGCTGGGTAAGCCCGGTTTGCAGGTAGTGGGCGTGCATTGTAATCCGCCCCACCGCGAGGCGCGCATTACTACCCTGCGCGGCCTGATCGAGCGGACGCTGAACCTCGCCGTTGGGGCTAACACGGTGGTAAGCAAGCAGCAGTGCCGTTTCCTGATTGAGCCGCCGGAGCTGGGTACTTACCGCATGACCCAATATAAGCGCGCCCCCGAGCTGTTCGACATCGGCTACCGCTACACCATGAGCAAGGCCCCAGAGCTGGAAGCCCTGCTGCATGACACGTAAGAAAAGCGGCGCTTCCGCATCATTTCTCTAGCTTTGAATGCTGGTAGCCCGCACGTTTTCGCTACCCTCTTATTTCCCACATGGCTCGCAAAACCTCTACTTTCTGGTATCTTTTTTCCAAGTTCTGGTTTAAAATAACCGGCTGGCGCCTGGGCCCGCAGGTACCGCCCAACATCAAGCAAAGCATGATGATTGCGGCCCCGCACACCAGCAACTGGGACTTCATGTACGCCCGCGCCGCCTTCTTTCTGATGGACGTGGACGTGAAACTGACCATCAAAAAAGAGTGGACGACCATTCCGGTGCTGGGCGCGCTCGTGCGCAGCCTGGGTGGCCTGGCCGTAGACCGCAGCAAAAACAACAGCCTCGTGGATGGCATGGTCCAGCTGTTCAAGGAACGGGAGGAACTCGTAATTCTGATTACTCCCGAAGGTACCCGCAAGTACCAGCCCAAGTGGCGCAAGGGCTTTTATCATGCCGCTATGGGCGCGGGCGTCCCTATCCTGCTGGGCTACCTCGACTACAAAAACAAAGAAGCTGGAGTAGGCCCCGCATTCTGGCCCACCGGCGACTACGAGAAGGACCTGGAAGAAATCAAAGCATTCTACCGTACTAAGCAGGGCCGGTTCCCCGACCAGGGCATCCGGTAGCGCAAAAGGGCATTCGGGAAGGAGAGAAGTAGTAAAAATTGGTGTAACTAGAGGTACTTCACAACTTCACCCGTGCTACATGGAAAAGCTGCAAACCCTGGGCTGGATTCTTATCGGCTTGGTTGTGTTTATCTGGCGAATGGTGCAGAAGGCGCGCGAAACTACGGCCCGGGAGCAGCGCGAGCGGCGCTTTTCCCGACCCGATGCCAGTGGGCGCCCTCGCCCGGTAGCGCCCGGCTTGCCCGCAACTTCCTTCGAGGAGATGCTGCGTCAGATGAAAACTCAGAATCGGGAAGCGCAGCAGCCTACCCCCGCTGACACTGGCGAAGTAACGCCAGCGGGGCGGCCCCTGCCTCGCGAAGCAAGCCCCGTAGCTCGTAGCCTGGAAAAAATAGACCGCCCGGCCCGCTCGCTGGAGCAGGCACCGCAAGCCCGTTCGCTAGAAGTTCCTGGGCGCGAAGCCCGCCGGGCTGCTACGCTACCCCGGGCTGGGCAACAAACCCAGAGTGATTATTGGCAGCGGGAACAGGCCCGCCCGGAAGCCGCTCCTACGCTTACCGAGCGCCTGCGTAACCCCGCTGATGTGCGCATGGCTTTCGTACTAGGCGAGATTCTGCAGCGCAAGTTTTAGAAGCTAGTAAGCAGCACAAGGCGGACCTTCCGTTAGCGCCGATACAGCTAATGGAAGGCCCGCCTTGCGTTGCAATGTTGTTTCCTAGTCCTGAGTTAGGGCGTAGGTCACAAGATTGGCTCCCATTTTCAGGGCAGCCTCGTGAGTGGCGGGCGTATCTTCGGGGTAGGTGCCCAGGTCTTCCCAGCCGTTGCCTAAGTCGCACTCATACGTGTAGAAGCACACCAGGCGTCCCTTATAGAGCAGGCCGAAGCCCTGGGGGCGCTTGCCGTCGTGCTCATGTACTTTGGGCAAGCCCTTAGGGAACTGAAACTTCTGGTGGTAGACGGGATGGGAGAAGGGCAACTCCACGAAGTCCAGCTCGGGAAACACCTTCTTCATTTCCGGCCGGATAAACTTATCGAGCCCGTAGTTATCATCAATATGCAGAAAGCCGCCCCCGGTAAGATAGCGGCGTAGGTTGCGGGCTTCGGCATCGGTAAACGACACGTTGCCGTGGCCCGTCATATGAATGAATGGGTAGGTTAGCAGTTCCGGCGAGTCTAGCTCCACGGTAGCTTCTTCCGGGTCGATGTTGGTTTTAAGCGTCTGGTTGCAGTAGCGGATGAGGTTGGGCAGGCTGGTTTTGTTGGCGTACCAGTCGCCGCCACCGCCGTAGTGCAGCTTGGCAATGCGGAAGCTAGGCGCTACCGGCGCGGCGGCTGTAAGCAGCACTAGGGGTAGCACGAAAAGCCACAGAAATGGGCGCATAAGCAGGAAGAAAGGTCAAATCGGAATGGTCGGCCAGGTTCGGGCCCGGTACCTAAACTACAAAGTTTCGGCTACATCAATTCCCGCACGATATGAACGGTGTGCAGGGCAGCCAGTGCGGCCGTTTCTGTGCGAAGGCGGGAGGCCCCGAGCGTTACCGGCCGGATGCCGCGAGCAAAAGCTGCCTCAATTTCCTGGGGTGTGAAGTCGCCTTCCGGCCCAATCAGAATGCAGCAGTCCGGCCCAGCAGCGGCCACGCGGGAGAGAGGCGTCCGCTCGCCCTCTTCCAAGTGCGCAATAAAGGTGGTTTCGGGAGAAACGGTAGGTAGGAAACGAGCAAAATCCGTCAGTTCAGTCAGCTGCGGCAGCCACGCCTGCCCCGACTGCTTTAGGGCGCTGATAGCAATTTTTTCCAGGCGGTCCAGCTTCAGCTCCCGCCGCTCGGAGCGGGCACAACGCAGAAAACTCAGGCTATCAACGCCTATTTCCACGGCTTTTTCGACCAGCCACTCCATACGGTCGAGGTTTTTGGTGGGTGCCACGGCTACGTGCACTTGGTAAGACCGGCGGGGTACTTGCTCTTCCCGTACTACCCGCAGCTGGCAGCGCTTGGCATCTGGCGTGTGTACCTGGGCCTGATATACACCGCCCCGGCCGTTAACGAGCACTACCTCGTCATCGGCGGTTAACCGCAGTACGCGCACGGCGTGCTTGCTTTCGTCTTCGGGGAGTGTGTAGGTGGGCAGGGTCAGGTCGGGGGCGAAAAAGGTGTGCGGCATAGGGCAAAGCTACGGTGAATCGGGCAGAGGCGCAGGAAGTGGCTGGCGCCTTTAGCGGTTGCGGCCAAAGCCCTGGGTAGCGCTGAGCTGCTGTCTGGTTTCGGGGAAATGGCGGCTCTGGCCGCAACCTCGACGGCAGGAAACAAGTACCTGCTACCGTGTCAGTGCTCTCTCTCGTGCACCTAACCGAACCACCTCATGGCTGTAAAACTCAAAAAACTCAAGGATCAGACGATTGTCATCACCGGTGCCTCGTCGGGTATTGGTCTCGTAACGGCCCGGATGGCAGCCAAAGCCGGCGCAAAGCTGGTGCTGGCGGCTCGCAGCGAAAGTGCCCTGCGCCAACTCACCGACGAAATTAACCAGGCTGGGGGCCATGCTACCTATGTAGTAGCCGACGTCAGTAAGCCTGCCGATGTACAGCGTCTGGCTTATGAGGCGTCTTACACCTATGGTGGCTTCGACACTTGGATTAATAACGCCGGGGTTTCCATCTATGGCAAACTCGAAGAAATCCCGATGGAGGATATGCGCCAGCTGTTCGAAGTAAACTTCTGGGGCTTGGTGAATGGCTCGTTGGAAGCGGCGAAGCACCTGAAAGAGAAAGGGGGCGCTATCATCAACGTAGGTAGTATCCTGTCGGATATTACTGCCATTCTCCAGTCTATCTACAGCGCCAGCAAGCATGCTGTGAAAGGCTTTACCGATGGCCTCCGCATGGAGCTGGAAATGGACGGCGCCCCAATTTCGGTTACCCTGATTCAGCCCGCCGCCATTGATACACCGTACCCGGTTCACTCCAAAAACTATATGGAGCGCGAGGCAAAACATGCACCTCCCGCCTACGCTCCCGAAACCGTGGCTCGCGCCATTCTGCACTGCGCCGCGACTCCCGAGCGTTCGGTAGTGGTGGGCGGCGGCGGCAAAGCCATGATTGGCATGGAGCGCTGGACGCCCGCTCTGCTCGACAAGTTTATGGAGAAGTCCTTTTCTAAGCAGGAAAAAGCCGATTATGCGCCTCGTCCCTTGCAGCAGAATGCCCTCGATCGGCCCATGGGCGCCCTGGAAGAGCGTGGTAACTACCCCGGACACACCCGCGAAACCAGCTACTATACCGAAACCGTAACCACCGGCAGCCCCGCGCTGCGAACGGCTTTGCTGGTAGGAGCAGGGGTAGCCTTGGCGGCTTGGTTGGGTGGCAAGAGCCGCAACGGCAGCACCAGCAAAGAGACCGAAGAAATCAGTGGTATTGCGTTCCACGACAATTAATCAGTACTACCCCTAAAAACTCACCAACCCCGACCTCAGGCAACAAGTCCTCAAAAGGGCATCCGCACTGATTTCAAAGATGTTTGCTGAAGTGAGGAAGTAGTCTGTTTCACGAAAAAAGCCCTGCTACCTAAAGTATAGCAGGGCTTTTTTACTATGCGTTCTAGTAGCTGACTAGCCTAGGACTTTGTTCAGCATTCCGGCCAGGCGCACGCCGGCCTCCACAATGCGTTGGCGCATCAGATCGGCGTGGGCGGGGTAGTACTTGTAATCTACGTCGGTGTCAGGGGGTGTTTCCTTGTACAGGTTCTCCGAAGCCTGGTACGACTCCCACAGCCACTGCTCGGGCGCGGCTGCCTGCAGCACCCGGATTTGGCGCTGACGCAGTTTCTGGTCGTACTGCTGCGCCATTTCTGTGTAGGTAAGGCCCTGGTAATCAATCAGGCCACTGTCCCAGAGGCTGTGCAGGTTTGTGTCGCGGCCGCGGTACTTCAGCTTGATGTCGTTACCCCCTTTGTCTTCGGCGTGGCCCGTGTGCATAGGCTGGTGAATATCACCCACGATGTGCACCACGAACTTAAGGGCTGCGGCCCGCTCTTCCTTGGTTTTAGTAGCATCGCCGAGTATGCGCAGCTGCGCTTCCAGGGCGCTGTAGGCATTAGCGGTGGTTTGGGACTTTATCTGCTGAATATACTGGTCGCGGGGCAGGCCCGAGGGGGTGTTCACGTAATGCCACGGCGCAGTTTCCTTGAACTCCGGGTAGTAGCGGATTTCATCGGGCCAGGTGCTCACCAAGGTGAGGGTTTCGGAACCCAGCAGACGCTCTACCTCACGGCGAGCCTTGCGGCTGAGGTGGTTTTCGGCAATTTTGCCCACGGCCCGGTGGCCATCGACGCCCCAGGCCCAGAGGGTTAGCGGCGACAACAAGCACAAGAGCAGCGGAAGAAGGCGCTTACGCATACAAAAGGTAAAAAAGAGAGAGTATGTCCGCCGCAAAAGTAGCGCCTTTGTAAAGGAATCTGGTACTATTCCGCGTAAACTTGCTTAGCAGCAGAAAGCCAGCGCTTAAACGCAACAAGCCTATGAGTACTCAGGACTACTGGCGCGGACTATCGTTCGACTACATAATAACATATTCCTTGCTGCGCGGCTCCAAATGGCAGCAGCTACAGGATGCCAGGCGGAAAGAAAGAGAAACCAGCCGCCGGTTGCTTCTAACCGCACCCCCTGCCCAGCTACCAGAGCTCCGCGCTCAATTACACCGCCTGGAACATCAGCTGGATTTGCAAACTCGATTAACTACCGATAATAACCGGGCGTATAATATTACAACTACCCCCGTTGCCAAGCTCCAGCGTGATACGCCAGAAGTGGCGGAGTTGGGTCGCCTCCTGCAAGCGCCTTGTACTGAACTGCTGTACCCGATGTGCGCTCCTGTGTTTCGGGATGCGCTAGCCTTTTACAATGCCGGGCATGAGCTGCTGAGCGTACTGAATATCTGCTTTAGCTGCAATGTGATGCAAACGGAGAATGGGCAGAATGTGGAAGCAGACTACTTGATGTATACGCCGCTACAAGAATGGTTTCAGCGCCTGGGTCACCAGATTGACACGGTAGCATAGTACCCCAAAAGGCCTGGCTAACTTCCGCTAACCAGGCCTTCCAGGAATTCAAGCTCTTAGTACGCCTGTTATACGCTGGCTGTTACCTCGGCTTTTGGGGCACCGGCCAGAATTTCTTCGCTGGCATAATCGGCGTATTTCTTGAAGTTCGACACGAATTTGTGGGCCAGATCCGTGGCGGTGCGGTCATAGTCTTCCTTATCGGCCCAGGTGTCGCGCGGATCGAGGATGTCGGAGGGCACGCCAGGCACCACGGACGGAATTTCCACGCCGAAGATGGGATGCTTATGGAAGGCCACATCATCTAGCTCGCCGTTGAGGGCGGCCGTAATCATGGCGCGAGTGTAGGCCAGCTTCGTGCGCGAGCCTACCCCGTAGGAGCCGCCCGTCCAGCCAGTATTCACCAGCCATACGTTTACGTCCGGGTTTTCGTCCATTTTCTGTCCTAGCATCTCGGCGTATTTGGTCGGATGCAGGGGTAGGAACACGGCCCCGAAGCAGGCCGAGAAAGTGGTTTGCGGCTCGGTAACGCCCATTTCGGTACCGGCTACCTTGGCCGTGTAGCCCGACATGAAGTGGTACATGGCGTGGCTTTTATCGAGCTTGCTGATGGGCGGCAGCACCCCGAACGCATCGGCCGTCAGAAAGAAAATATTCTTCGGCGCATCAGCTACCGAGGGCTCAATGGCGTTCGGGATGTAGTGGATGGGGTAGGCCGTGCGGGTGTTTTCCGTTACCGACTTATTAGCGTAGTCTACGGTGTGGGTGCCCGGCTTGAAGCGGGTATTTTCCACAATAGAGCCAAACTTGATGGCGTTCCAGATTTCAGGTTCCTTCTCCGCCGAAAGGTCGATTACTTTAGCGTAGCAGCCGCCTTCGAAGTTGAAAATGCCGGCATCCGGGGTCCAGCCATGCTCATCGTCGCCGATTAAGCCACGGTTGGGGTCGGCGGAGAGGGTAGTCTTACCCGTGCCCGAGAGGCCAAAGAAAATGGCGGTGTCGCCGTCTTTGCCCACATTAGCCGAGCAGTGCATGCTCAGGGTTTCCCGCTCGTGAGGCAGCAGGTAATTCAGCACCCCAAAGATGCCCTTCTTCATCTCGCCGGCGTAGCCCGTACCCCCAATCAGAATCATCTTCTTGGTGAAGTTCAGGATGGCGAAATTCTTCTGGCGGGTACCATCCACGGCCGGATCAGCCTCGAAGCCGGGGGCGCAAATGATGCTGAAATCAGGCGTCCAACTGGTGTCAGCTCCTTCCTGTGGGCGCAGGAACATATTGTAGCAGAACAAGTTGTGCCAGGCTAGCTCGTTTACTACCCGTAACTTCAGCTCGTAGTGGGGGTTAGCGCCGGCGTAGGCGTCGCGCACGTAGATTTCCTTGTCCTCCAGATACTGCACCATCTTCTGGTGGAGCTGGTCGAACTTGTCGGCATCGAAGGGGATGTTGATGTCACCCCACCATACGCTGTCCTGGGTATTAGCGTCTTTCACGACAAACCGGTCTTTGGGGGAGCGGCCGGTAAACGCACCGGTGTCAGCCATCAGGGCACCGGTGTCGGTGAGGGTTCCTTCGCCCCGGCGCAGGGCTTCTTCTACCAGCTCGGCGGGGGTGAGGTTCAGGTGTACCTGGGCGGCGCGGGAAATGCCCAGGGGGGCGAGGCGGGCGTTGGCGGCAGAGTCCATCATAGGGCCGAAAACGGGGGGTTGGGTGGGTGGGAAATTGGGGGAATTAGCGAACAAAAATAGACAAAAAGCGGAGCTAGGCACGGTGTAAACCGAAAAAATAGCGAATATTCGCTATTGGCGTAGCTTTGATAGTGGGTGATTCCCGCCTAACGAACGTTAGCACGGCAGGGTTGAGAAACTTTTGTAGCTTTACCAACTAGCCCCGCGGTCAGACTGGGGGTTTCTCACGTACCACATTACTTCCTTCACGTTCATGCAAACAACCTCCGCTGTTCAGGAGCAGCCGATTGCGAAACAGGGCCATCCCCCCGGGCTCTATCTACTTTTCTTTACTGAAATGTGGGAGCGGTTTAGCTACTACGGTATGCGGGGCCTGCTCATGCTCTATCTGTCGAAAACCGCTATTGAAGGCGGGCTCGGCATTGAGGCCGCCAGTGCTTCGCTTATCTACGGCTACTTCACCGGCTTCGTCTATCTGACCCCTATTATTGGGGGGTGGCTGGCTGATAAATACATCGGGCAGCGCCGTGCCATTTTAATTGGCGGTCTGACCATGGCAGTGGGGCAGTTTTTCCTGTTTATGCAGCCGGCACTGTCGTCCGTGCCCTTTTTCTTCGGGCTTCCCTGGCCAACGGTTATTGGCCTATTGCTCCTGATTCTCGGCAACGGCTTCTTCAAGCCCAATATCTCGACTATTGTAGGGAAGCTATACCAGCAGGGCGACCCCCGGCGCGATGCAGCTTTCACTATTTTCTATATGGGTATTAACACGGGAGCCTTTATTGCTCCTCTCGTGTGCGGATACTTGGCCGAAGATATGTTTGCCACGAAAACGGTGGTCAACGGAGTGGAGCAGGTAGCCAGCTACGGCTTCCGCTATGGTTTCCTGGCAGCCGGTATTGGTATGCTGCTGGGGCAGCTGGCCTTCAATCTGCTGGGCAAGAAGTATCTGGGCGAGGTAGGCATGTACCCGGAAGGCCAGAATGAAGACAAAACCATTGCCAAGGCCCCCCTTACCAAGGAGGAGACGGACCGTATGGCCGTTATCTTCATTATCACGCTTTTTGTGGTGTTCTTCTGGGCTGGCTTTGAGCAAGCCGGTTCTTCCCTCACACTCTACACTGATAAGTACATTAACCGGGAAGTAGCAGGCTTCCTGATTCCTACTTCCTGGTTTCAGTCCGTAAATGCTGGCTTTATTGTGCTACTGGGTGCGCCCGTTGCGGCCCTCTGGGTAAACTTAAGCCGCAAGGGCAAAGATTTGAGCATTCCCGTAAAGATGGGCCTGGGCATGGTACTGCTCGGGATAGGCTTCCTGTTCATGGTGGGCGCCGTGCTGGAGCGCGGCGGCGACGTAGCCGACCAGACCATTAAGGCTAGCATCCTATGGCTGTTGGCTACCTACTTCTTCCATACCATTGGGGAGCTATGTCTCTCGCCGGTAGGGCTGTCCATGGTATCCCGCCTTTCGCCGCCTACCTTAACCTCCATGCTCATGGGGGTGTGGTTCCTGGCACCTTTCGTGGCTCAAATTGCTGGCGGGTACATTGCTTCCTACGTGGAGGAACTAGGCGCATTGAAAGTGTTTGGCCTGATTGCCGGTTTTGTAATCCTAGCTGGTCTGATCCTCATTGCCATTGCCAAGAAGTTGTTCCACATGATGCACGGCCGCGGCTAACTCGCGGAGAAAGACGGATTATCCGAATCTGCGGATTTCGTTCTGCTCACAAAAGAGCCCCGTTGGCAACGCCAGCGGGGCTCTTTTGTGAAGGAGGGGTAGCACAATTATTTTTTAGGATGAGCTGGTTACTAAACCCACTACTGCTAAGCAGCAATAGGCTGATTCCTGCGGTTATCCATTTTGCCTGTTTATACTCTTCACACAAATTGCGGCCAGTTATAACCGAAAAGCACGGGCTATGATGAGTCTCGTATTTCATACTGACTTAGACGTTAATATGCTCATGCCAGCATATACCAATGCCAAACTAACAGCTACCACGAGCCACGTATGCGCACGATCTGTCATAAGGGTACCTAATGAGTAATGACTGTACAATACTTGCCTCTGCTGATTTCTACACGTTCTAACCACAAAAAAGCCCCGTTGGCATTGCCAACGGGGCTTTTTTGTGGTTAGAACGGAATCCGTGATATTACATCATGCCGCCCATGCCGCCCATGCCGGGCGATACGGCACCAGCGCCAGACTTCTCATCTTCCGGCTCGTCCGAAATTACGCACTCGGTAGTCAGGAGCAGGCCGGCAATTGAAGCGGCATTTTCCAGCGCCAGGCGGGTAACTTTGGTCGGGTCGAGGATACCAGCGGCCATCAGGTTTTCGTAGCGGTCTTCGCGGGCGTTGTAGCCGTAGTCGCCCTGGCCTTCGCGTACTTTCTGTACTACTACCGAGCCTTCGCCACCGGCGTTAGCTACGATGGTGCGCAAAGGAGCTTCGATAGCCGTGCGGATGATGTTTACACCAGTACGCTCGTCACCGTTCAGGGTATCAACGCCTTCCAGAGCGTCCAGGGCGCGCACCAGGGCTACACCACCACCCGGAACTACGCCTTCTTCTACGGCAGCGCGGGTAGCGTGCAGAGCATCGTCAACGCGGTCCTTCTTCTCCTTCATTTCTACCTCCGTGCTGGCACCGATATAGAGGATAGCCACACCGCCCGACAGCTTGGCCAGACGCTCCTGCAGCTTCTCTTTGTCGTAGTCAGAAGTAGTAGTACCGATCTGAGCTTTGATTTCGTTTACGCGGCTGGTGATACCATCTTTGTCGCCCCGGCCATTCACGATGGTCGTGTTGTCTTTGTCGATGATAACTTTCTCAGCCTGACCCAGGTACTCCAGGGTAGCGCTGTCCAGCTTGTAGCCGCGCTCTTCCGAAATTACGGTACCACCGGTCAGCACAGCAATGTCTTCCAGCATCGCCTTCCGACGGTCGCCGAAGCCAGGAGCTTTCACAGCCGCAATTTTCAGCGAGCCACGCAGCTTGTTTACTACCAGGGTAGCCAGTGCTTCGCCGTCTACATCTTCCGAGATGATAACCAGGGGCTTACCCGTCTGAACAACCTGCTCCAGCACGGGCAGCAACTCCTTCATGGTGCTCACCTTCTTGTCATAGATGAGGATGTAAGGGTTGTCGAACTCAGCCTCCATTTTCTCCGGGTTGGTCACGAAGTAAGGGGAGAGGTAACCACGATCAAACTGCATGCCTTCCACCGTTTTTACTTCGGTTTCCGTGCCGCGCGCTTCTTCTACCGTGATAACGCCTTCTTTGCCTACTTTATCCATGGCGTCGGCAATCATTTTGCCGATTTCCATGTCGTTGTTGGCCGAAATAGCGCCTACCTGGGCAATTTCCGACGAGTTTTCAATTTTCTTGGACTGCGCTTTCAGGTTAGCAACAACGGCAATAACAGCCTTGTCGATGCCACGCTTCAGGTCCATGGGGTTAGCACCAGCTGCTACGTTCTTCGAGCCAGCGGCATAGATAGCCTGAGCTAGTACGGTAGCAGTAGTAGTGCCATCACCAGCCTGGTCGGCGGTTTTGGAAGCAACTTCTTTTACCAGCTGAGCGCCCATGTTTTCAATTGGGTCGGCCAGCTCAATTTCTTTGGCTACCGTCACCCCGTCTTTGGTGATGCTCGGAGCGCCGAATTTCTTGTCGATAACCACGTTGCGGCCTTTAGGGCCCAGGGTTACCTTCACTGCGTTTGCCAGTTTGTCAACGCCGCGCTTCAGCTTGTCGCGGCCATCGGTATCGAATTGGATGTTCTTAGCCATCTTGGGTTCGGATGTTGTAAATCAGAGAAAGGGGAGAAGCTTACAGTACGGCAAAGATGTCCGACTCCTTCATGATGAGGTAGTCCTGGCCATCCACGGTGATTTCAGTGCCGGCATACTTGCCGTACAGCACCTGGTCACCAGCTTTTACCTGGGGCTTGATGGTAGTGCCGTTGTCGGCCACTTTGCCTTCGCCTACGGCAACTACTTCGCCACGCTGGGGTTTCTCCTTGGCCGTGTCGGGAATGATAATGCCCGATTTGGTTTTCTCCTCGGCAGCGGCCGGCGCAATGATTACGCGGTCAGCCAGCGGTTTGATGCTAAGCGACATATTGTACGTTTTGGTTGAAAGGTTTACTTGAAGTAAGACGGTATCGGCGGTGTCGCACTTCTTGTGCCAGCTTGCCAGAACCTGACAGAATGAACGATTCAGGCACTGTTTCGGTCAGCTTTGCACGTAGCGGCTGTCAGAGCTGACAGAAAAAGTTCCCTTTCCGTCCGGTACCGCGCGACTGTACGCTACCTTTGCAGTAGGGTTGGAATTAGTTGGGTAGAAAATTCGGGGCTAAGGTCGATTTGCTGCGCACCAGCTCGTTGCGGATATCACAAAAAAGCCGGCAGCTCCCCGTGAGGAACCGCCGGCTTATCTGATAAAAGCTGCGGAGGCTACTGGCCCTGAGCAGGAGCCGGCTGAGTAGCCGGCGCGGCCGAGGGAGCAGTGGCGGGAGCCCCAGCCGGAGCGCTGGGAGCCGTCGCGCCGGGTCCGGCCGGGGCTGGAGTAGCCGGAATGCGCGTTTCCAGAGCCTTTTGCTGGTTAATGCTACGGGCCGGACCAGCGGATGAAGCTCCTCCAATAACGTGGGTGCCCAGGCTAAGTACCATCAGGGCAATGGCAAAGCCCCAGGTTAATTTTTCCAGCAGGTCACCAGTGCGCTTTACACCCATAAGCTGGGCCGCGCCACCCGCGCCAAACTGGCTGGATATGCCGCCGCCCTTGGGGTTTTGGGCTAGTACTACCAGCGCCAGCAGCAAACAAATGAGAAGAATCAGGGCAATAAGAGCGTAGTACATCTACTCCGAAGGTTGTTGCAGTTGTTGAATTTGCTCGGCAAAGTACGCCTTTTTTTCCGGCTGGCGCTCCATCAGGCGCTCATATATTTCAATAGCTTTATCCTTCTTCCCCTGCTTTACCATGATTTTGGCCAGACTTTCGGATGCTAGAGCGGGCGCCACGCTAGTGCTGCGGGCCGACAAATCCGCTTGTTCCTCGGCGGGTAAGGGAGCCCCGGCGGGTGTTTTAATGCGGGGCTGGGTTTTCAGAAAGCGGTTGATCAGGTCCAGGGAAGAGGTAGCGGGCTTGGGCTGGTTGTTGCGGACGTAGGCCAGGAGTAAGGCATCGGGCTCGAAGAAAGTGTCGAGCGGCAAATCCAGCGTGTACCCATCGTGGGGCTGAAGGTCATACCCGAGGCGGCTACCGACACTTAGGGCATAGCCCAGGTCCTCATCGGCTCGAAACGGAGCGAGTGCGGGCTGGGGCGAAGCTACCGACGCCAGGGGGGGGAGCTCCGCCTCTTCTTCCAGGCCAGGCAGTTGATACCCGGAGGGCACCGGCAGCTCTGGCTCGGTAAAGCCAAATTCAAAACGGGAGATACCTGCTTCCACGGGCGGACGAATAGGCGGCGCAACGGCTGGCAGCAACTCGTCGGTGGGGGGAAGGAGGGCGGAGTTGGATGCCGTAGCTTCTATTACTTCGGTTGGCTCTGCCGAAAGCTCAGTGGCCGGTTTTTCCGGAGTGCCGTTGGGGAGCAGTGCCGGTGAATGGGGAGCAGTGGTAGGGGAAGCTTCGGCGGGTATTTCGTCGAGGAAAGGAGCTTCTGGCGAGGGCAACAGCAGTGGAGCGGCGGTTGCGGACGCCGCAGCCCCTTCCGCGAGAGGTGCCGCAATGGGCGCGGGTTCAGGCAGCCCCTCGGCTGGAGCAGCAGGGGCCAGCGCCATCTCTGCTTCGGGAGTAGATAAGGGGGCAACGTCGGCGGAAGACTCCTCCTCTGCCGCGGGCTGGGTTTCCGCAGCCGGTCCAAGGACCGAGGAAACTACCGGCTGCGAGGGAGGCGCGGTTGCGCTAACAACGACGGCCACGGCTGGCTCCGGGCTATCGGGGGCTGCTACGACTTCGCTTGGTAAGCTACGCTGCTCGAGTAGCTGCCGGAGCAGCTCTCGGTCGGCGGCGTAGGTAGCGGCGCGGCGCAGGCGCTGGCTGGCCAGCATACTGCCCCGGTCGTGGGCGGCCTTGGCCAGCAGCACGTGCGCCGTCTGGCAGTAGGGGAAGGTAGCCGCCAGCTGCTCCAACTCCCGGACTTCGGTGTCCGAGATTCTGTTAACATGGTCCAGAATGTGCAGGAGCGACGCGCGAGTCATACAGATAGAAACAGTGGAAGCCGGAAGGCGAATGGGCAGGTAGTGGATGCCCGCCGGCAGAGCAGGGTAGTAGTAGACGACTGAAGCCGCGCTGGTAGCGTAACCGTAGCAGGGCGGCTCCGGCCGCAAAACTCAACATTTTTAGGTTACCAGTTGGCCACCGACTTATTAAAGGCGTCGGTGATAATGTTGCGAAACAGGATGCGCAGGGCCGCTGGGTCGTTGTTGATGCTGGTAATGTCGCGGGTAGCGGGGAAAGGCTGGGTAGTTTGCAGAGTCTGCTCGAAGTCCTGCTTAGGATCTTTGGTATTCGTGAACTTCACCCGCACCTGAATCGTGAGCTGATTGGCTCCCGCCTGGTCTTGCCCGTTGGTGCTCTGAATAGCCGCCGGGGCGAAATCATAGGCAATGATTTCACCTTCAAACTGTAGGTCGCCCCCGCGCGGTACCAGCCGCAGGGTAGTGTTGCGCTGAAAGTAATCCTTGAAATCTTCGGTAAACCGCTGGGCCAGAAACGAGGGGCCGTTGTTGGCGTTGTTGGCGAAGGTGGCAATGGAAATAGTTTCTACATCCGGCTGGATGTTCGTGCCACTAAAGGAATACACCCCGCAGCCGCTGAGCAGAGGCAAGAGAAGTAGCAGCAGCAGGCCAACGCCCCAGTTACGCTTGTTCCAGATCATACTGCTTGAGTTTGCGGTAGAGCGTGCGCTCGGAAATTCCTAAGTCGTGGGCAGCGTACTTCCGCTTGTTGTTGTGCTTTTTAAGGGCTTTAATGATCATTTCCTTTTCCTTGGCCTCCAGGCTCAGCGTTTCCTCCTCTGTTTCGTGCGGAATGTCTTCCACCCGCTGGGCCTCCTCCTCGTAGTCGGCGGCATCGTCGTCCCCGGATAGGTCACGCGGATTCAGGATGTACTCCGCGGGGCTGTTTTCGGGGCCGGCCGGGCGCAGGGGCCGGGCCGGATTGCCGTCGTAAGGGGCCACGCTCACGTTGGTGAACAAGTGACTGTTCTGACGCAGCAGCTCCTGGGCCTCGTGGGGTCGCTGGCCGCCGGCCAGGTCCAGTACCAGCTTTTTCAGGTCAGTCATGTCGCGGCGCATATCGAAGAGAACCTTGTAGAGCAGGTCCCGCTCCGAATAGGCATTGCCGGCCCCGTCGGTGGCCGAGCCGGCCGCACTCACCAGCATGGGCAGGCGGCTGCTCTGGTCGGCGGGCAGGTAGTTGCGCAGGCGGCGGGCGTCCACTTCACGCTCTGTTTCCAGCACCGACATCTGCTCGGCCACGTTCTTGAGCTGGCGGATGTTGCCGGGGAAGCGGAAGCGCTGCAGCTCCTGCACGGCGTCTGGGGTCAGACTGATGGGCTTAACCCGGTAGCGGTCGGCAAAATCTGTAGCAAACTTTCTAAATAGTAAGTAGATATCATCGTTTCGCTCACGTAGTGGTGGAACTGCAATGGGTACCGTGTTCAGGCGATAATACAGGTCTTCGCGGAAGCGGCCCTCGCGCACGGCATCGAGCAGATTTACATTGGTAGCAGCCACCACGCGCACGTCAGTCTTCTGCACCTTCGAGGAGCCCACCCGGATGAACTCCCCATTTTCCAGCACGCGCAGCAGGCGGGCCTGGGTGCCCAGTGGCATCTCCCCAATTTCATCCAGGAAGATGGTGCCCCCATTGGTTACCTCAAAATAGCCTTTGCGGGCTTCCTGGGCGCCCGTAAACGAACCCTTCTCGTGGCCGAACAGCTCCGAGTCGATGGTGCCCTCGGGAATGGCCCCGCAGTTGATGGCAATAAACTGGCCGTGCTTGCGCGGGGATAAGGCGTGAATAATTTTGGAGAAGGACTCTTTGCCTGAGCCACTTTCGCCGGTAATCAGCACCGTCATGTCGGTGGGCGCTACCTGCGCTGCCACCTGAATGGCGTAGTTCAGCGACGGCGCGTTGCCGATAATGCCGAACCGCTGCTTAATAGATTGTATTTCGGAAGGAGTCAAGGTCGGGAGTTGGTTTTCGTGGGGTAGACGAAAAAGAGGGGTAGTTTATTTTGCGGGGCGTGGATAAACAGCGCATTCCGGGTCAGCCCGGCTGCGCTGACCGCACAAGTCAGTGGCTACCCAGGTACCCGTGGCCAGGAACAGAAGAATAAGGTAAGACCCAGCCTGACAGAAGCTTACACCATCTCGCCCAGTAGCGCGGCCCCTGTCGTGCCCGTCACCAGCACGTCAACGTAGTCGCCTTTCTGGGCGCCGCCGCGGGGGAAGATAACTACCTGGTTCTGGCTGTTGCGGCCACTGAGTTGCTCATCGGAGCGTTTGGAGCGGCCTTCTACCAGCACCCGGTGCACCCGGCCCACCATGCGGGCATAGCGGGCCCGGGCGTGCAGTTGCTGGCGGTCAATTACCTCCTGCAAACGGCGCTTCTTTACTTCCAGCGGAATATCATCTTCCAGCTTGCGGGCGGCCAGCGTGCCGGGGCGCTCCGAGTAGAAGAAGTTATAGCCCATATCATACTGCACGAAGTCGAGCAGGCTTAGGGTATCTTGGTGCTCTTCCTCGGTTTCGGAGCAGAAGCCCGAAATCATGTCGGTGCTGATGGCGCAGTCTTCGCCCAGAATGCGGCGAATAGCCTGCACGCGCTCCTCGTACCAGGGTCGGTCGTAGGTGCGGTTCATCAGTTTGAGAATGCGTGAGTTACCACTCTGAGCCGGTAGGTGGATATACTTGCAGATGTTCTCGTGCCGGGCCATGGTGTAGAGCACCTCATCGGTGATGTCCTTGGGGTGGGAGGTGGAGAAGCGCACCCGCAGTTGGGGGCTGATCAGGGCTACCCGCTCCAGCAGTTGGGCAAAGTTTACCTGTTCCAGGCCATCCTCTGAGGCCCACTTGTAGGAGTCCACGTTCTGGCCCAGCAGGGTCACTTCCTTATAGCCCTGGGCTACCAGGTCGCGGGCTTCCTGCACGATGCTGTGGGCGTCGCGGCTCCGCTCGCGGCCCCGGGTGAAGGGCACCACGCAGAAGGAGCACATGTTGTCGCAGCCGCGCATGATGCTGATAAAGGCTGTGATGCCGTTGCTATTCAGGCGCACGGGCGTGATGTCGGCGTAGGTTTCCTCCCGGCTCAGCAGCACATTCACGGCCTTCTGCCCACCATCTACCTGCTGAATCAGCTGGGGTAAGTCGCGGTAGGCATCGGGTCCTACCACCAGATCCACAAGCTTTTCCTCTTCCAGAAACTTGCTTTTCAGGCGCTCGGCCATGCAGCCCAGCACGCCCACCAGCAAGCCCGGGTTGCGCTTCTTATGCCCGTTGATCTGAGCCAAGCGCATGCGCACCGTCTGCTCCGCTTTCTCCCGAATAGAGCAGGTATTAAGCAGTACTAAGTCAGCGCCTTCCAGCTCCTCGGTTGTGTCAAAACCCTGCTCAAACAGGATGCTCGACACGATTTCGGAATCGGAGAAGTTCATCTGGCAGCCGTAGCTTTCAATGTAGAGCTTGCGGCTCCGGCCCGTGCGCGTAGCCGGATTCACGCGCACCTCACCCGAGGGCTCGTGCTCGTGGGTAATAGCGTCAACGGCGGGCGCGGGCAGGGTAGGCGTATCGAGAAAGTCGAGGGTAATTAGCGGTTGGGACATGGGAAAGGCCGTAACGGGCGTCAGCTTCACAGTTCAGAGAACGGCAAAGGTAACAGATTACTCCCTAAAATGACAGAATGGCAGAGGTGAGCAAGGCGGAAATTGTGAACCGGTGAGCAAATGCCCTACTTGCGTGATTTGGGCATCTGCTCACCGGTTCACAATTTCACTTGTAGCACTTCCAGCAGGGCCTGAGCTTTAAGCAGGCACTCGGCGTATTCCTGCTCCGGCACCGAGTCGTAAGTGATGGCCGAGCCAACCTGAAAGGAAAGGTAGCCGGTGTCTTGGCGGTACTGCAAACTGCGAATAACCACGTTGAAGTCGAAGTCGCCAGAGGGCAGGACGTAGCCGATGCTGCCGCTGTAGAGGCCCCGGCGGCTGTGCTCGTAGTGCTCAATCAACTGCATGGCCCGGATTTTAGGCGCGCCCGTCATCGAGCCCATGGGGAAAGTAGCGCGGAGAGTGTCCACTAGGCCAACCCCGGGGCGAAGTTGAGCCTGCACGGTGGAAATCATCTGCCAGACATGCCGGAACGGGTAGAGTCCGAACAGTTCCGGCACCTGTACGGTCCCGGGACGAGCCACGCGGGCCAGGTCATTGCGCACTAAATCCACAATCATCAGATTTTCAGCACGCTCCTTCTCATTATGGAGCAGAGTGTGACGCTGGTGCTCGTCGGCGGTGGGGGTAGCGCCCCGGCGGATGGTGCCCTTAATGGGCTGGGATAGCACCGTGGGGCCCTGCCGGCGCAGAAACCGCTCCGGCGAGGCGCATAGCAGAAAATGGTCGTGGTGGCGGAAAAATCCGGCAAAGGGCGTAGGTGAGGCAGCTTGTAGCTGCAGAAAGACTTCGACCGGCTGCAGCCGTACCGTGTCGGCATAAAACTCCTGACACAGGTTCAACTCGTACACTTCCCCATTCAGAATGTCTTCCTGGACCTGGCGCACGGCAGCCAGGTAGTCGGGGCGGGCCATGCGAGGCCGCAGGTCCGGAACGTCGGGCGCTGCCGCTGCCGGCAGCGGCAGCGCCCGAATCTGACGAAGTACCTCGGCTGGTTCGGGAGCGTTGATTTCCAGCCGGTCTTCGTGCCACTCCAGCCAGATAGTGGGGGTGAAAAAGTGCAGATCAGGCCAGGCCAAACCGGCGGGATTAGCGCTGTGCAGGGCCTCCAGTTCGTTTTTAAGGTCGTAGGTAAGAAAGCCACACCGGGGTGCGGCGCCCGCTTGGCCCGCCAGCCAAGTGTGCAGTTCGGACAGGGTGGTAGGGCCAGCCGGCACCTGTTCGGCCACGGCCAGCAGGCGCCGGAACGGGCCGCCGGGATAGGCTAAGTCGTTGGGTTCAAAGTAGGCACAGTGAGGGAGACCCGCCGCCCAATGCAGGGCACGGGCGCGGAAGTCGGCGGGAAGCTCGGCAAGAAGGAGGGTCAGCACAAGGCAAAGGTACTAGGGCCACGGTGGTCCGGCGCAGGGGCAGATGCCAGGAAGCGGGCAGAAACGATGCTAAGGGCGCGGCACTGCGGGGCTGGAGTTCGGGAAACGTACTTCCTTCTTTCGGCGGGCAGTTGCCTAATTTGCTGCCTGCTTCTGCCACCAGTCCGGTGCCGCAACCAGCTTGTATGCAGTTGGTTGTATGGGTAACTACCTCACTCCAACTCCCGCAGGGCCAGCTTCGCCTTGGTATCAGTGCTATTCTTGTATTCGTGCCGGGAATAGTTGAGGGCCTTCTGGAAGTACACTTTAGCCATGTTCTGCTGACCCTCCATCTGATACAAATACCCCAACTGCAGCGCTGACTGCGGCGCGAAGTAGTAGGGGGCGCTGCCGGCCAGAGCAATGGTGCGGGCGTAAAGCAGGCGGGCCGAGTCGGAGCGGCCGAGCAGCTGCCAGACCCGGGCGCGGCGGTAAGGCTCTTCCAGCCGGTCGCGCAGGGGGGTAGTGGGCGTGGCGCGGAAGCCGTTGAGTGAAACCAGCGCCTCGCGGTAGTAGCCCCCGTCGATTTGTAGGCGGGCACGGGTCAGGTACTGGTTTAGCGGCAGCTTGTCCTCGAAAAAGCGCTGAGCGTAGGTATCTTCTTCCAGCACAGTACGGCCGCCCGCCCCAATGCGGCGCCGATACTGCGCCGCCGCGGGAGCATCGCCGCCCAGCCAGGCCGCCAGGTACAGCTTAAAGTAGGCGTCTTTCCGGTAGTGCTGACCCTGATATTCCGCCAGGAACAGCTGATTGGCCCGCGCGGAAGCCGCGTATTGGCTTTGGTAGAGCAGCAGGTCGGCGGCCATGTGGTGCAGGTAGGGCAGGGGCAGGTAGCCTGGGCCGGAGGGCCGGGTGCGGTAGGCGGCCAGGGCAGCCTCGGTGTGGTGCTGCTTTTTAAGTTGGCTGATTAGTAGGTAGTTGAACAGAAGGTTGTCGGGCTGCTGGCGGCGCAGGGTTTCAATTAGGGCCAGGGCGGCTTCGGGCTGCTTGTAGTAGGTTTCCTCCAGCAGGGCCAGAATCAGGCGGGCTTCCAACTGAAAATCGTTGGGCTCGGTGGCGGCCCGGCGCAGATTGTGCAAACCGGCCTCGACGCTGCCCGGCAGCCCCAGCAGCTTCAGAAACCAGCGGTACGACTCGGGCAGGGACCCAATGAAGAACTGCATCATGCCCAGCGTTTTCCGCGCCGGCAGGAACTGGGGGTAGCGGCGCACTACTTGCTGCATCTGTTGGTAGCTCTGGCGCAGGCTCCAGGCCCCCTGCACCTCGTGCCCGAACACCACCTGCGCGGCCGCCTGGTGCAGCCGGATTTCTGCGCGAACATACTCCCGCAGCGCACCCGTTTCCGCCGATTTTTCCAGAGCCGTCAGTCGCCGGTCCTGCGCTTCCACAGTGGCCGCGTAGCGGCTGGCATCCTGGCTGATGAGCAACTCGGTAATGGCCAGGCAGTCTTGCACCAGGAGTGTGCCAGCCGCCGCAGGGGCTTCTTTCAGAAGTGCGCGCGCCGCGACGGGCCGCAGCTTTAGCACCTCGGCGTAGGCGCGGGCCTGGGGAACGGAGAGGCCTGGCCCGGCTAAGGTCTCGCGCCGAGGTTCGCGGAAGGAAGCACAGAGGAAAGCAGAAGAGAACAGCAGTAGCCAGAACAGGCTCTGCTTTCCTCTGCGCTTCCTCCTGCGAACCTCGGCGAGAAACTTCATTAGACAAAAAAAGAACGGCCCCGGAAAAGGCCGTTCTCTTCATAAAAGGGTAGTACCGCTTACGCGTTGCGGGCCTCTACGTCGGCCAGGACGCGGCCGCAGTGCTCACACACGATAATTTTTTTGTGGGCAATGATGTCGGCCTGGCGCTGGGGGGGTACCGTGTTGAAGCAGCCGCCGCAGGCGTCGCGCTTCACCGTTACCACGGCCAAACCGTTGCGCACGTTGCCCCGGATGCGCGTGTAAGCCGTTAGCAGACGGTCTTCTACGGGCTGCACAGCCGTGGAGCGCTCCTCCATAAGCTTTTTCTCATCGGCTTCGCTTTCGCTCACGATGGTTTCCAGCTCGGCCTTCTTATTGTCAAGGTCTTTCTTGCGCTCTTCCAGGCGCTGCTTGGTACCGCTGATTTCCGTGTTTTTCAGCTCAATCTGGTACTGCGCCTCTTTGATTTTCTTTTCCGAAATCTGGATTTCCAGCTTCTGCAACTCGATTTCCTTGGCAATGGCCTCGTACTCGCGGTTATTGCGCACGTTCTGCTGCTGATCTTCGTAGCGCTTAATCAGGCCATCGGCGTCTTTGGCGTTCTGCTTGCGCTGCTTGATCTGGTCGTTGAGGGCGGCAATTTCCTCATCGAATTTGCCTACGCGCACCTCGTACCCTGCAATTTCGTCCTCCAAGTCCCGAACTTCTTCGGGCAGGTCGCCGCGCACGCGCCGGATTTCGTCCAGTTGCGAGTCAATGCGCTGCAGGTTCAGAAGGGCTTCCAGCTTACTGGCAACGGGGGTTTCCGCGGAGGGATTAGAAATCATAACGGACGGGGTTGGTGAGGGTCTCAGCAATTAAGAGCGCAAAAGTACTTCCAAAGTTACCCATAAGCAAATCCCGGAAGATTTCCCCGGTAAACTGCTCGCTCTCAAAATGACCTACGTCGCAGAGCAGTAACCGGCCTTCAGAAGCGAAATATTCGTGGTATTTCAAGTCGCCGGTCACGTAGGCGTCGGCTCCGGCGGCGCGGGCTTTGCCAATGAGAAAACTACCGGCGCCACCGCACACGGCCACTTTTTTAATTGGCCCCTCGAACTCTGTATGCTTCACTACGGGCACGCCCAGGGCCTGCTTCAGCCGCTGCCGGAACTCGCGGGGGCTGAGGGCTTCGGGCAAGTCCCCGATCATGCCGGCCCCTACATCCTGGGTAGTGTTTTCGAGCCGGATGATTTCGTAGGCTACCTCTTCGTAGGGGTGCGCCTGACGCAGGGCCCGCAACGCGGTGTGCTGCAGATGCAGGGGTAGCAGTACTTCCACGCGCTCCTCGCGCACGGTTTCAGGTTTGTCCTGCCGGCCGATAAACGGGTCGGTGCCGGCGCCGGGGGTGAACGTGCCGGTGCCCTCGGTGCGGAAGCTGCACCCGGAGTAGTCGCCGACCTGACCCGCGCCAGCTCGGTAGAGAGCTTGCAATACTGCCTCCGTATGCGCGAGGGGAACATAAGTAATCAGCTTGGCCAGCAAACCGGGTTTGGGGTCGAGGATGCGCAGGTTGGTAAGACCCAGCTTGTCGGCCAGCTTGCGGTTTACGCCGTGGCGCACGTTGTCGAGGTTGGTGTGGGCGGCGTACAGGGCTACCTCGTGCCGGATGGCTTTGAGCAGCGTTTGCTCCACCTCGTTGGCCCCAGTCAGGCGCTTGAGGGGTTTGAAGATGAGTGGGTGGTGGGCTACCACTACGTTGCAGCCGCGGCGCACGGCCTCGTCTACTACGGCCGGCGTGCAGTCCAGGGCAATCAGGACCCCGCGCACTTCCATCTGCGGGTCGCCGCACTGCAGGCCGGCATTGTCGTAGGACTCCTGGTAGGCGAGGGGCGCGGCCCGCTCCAGCACGCGGGCAAGATCTTGAACGGTAGGCATCTATTCGTACGAAGCAGGTAAGGATGAGGAATGAAGAATGCGCCGGGCGTACGGTAGAAACGCCTAGGTACGGCGCATCGTTGAGCGGCGCCCGCGCTGTAACCATCGTGCACCACGAACCTTAGTTGATGGCGCTGACAATGAAGCGCAAATATGTAGCTTAATCATCCCCCCGTGCACTCCTCTATTGTTAGACTGAGTTAAGCACCTCCACGTAGCGCGCTACGTTTTCGGCCAGGGCGCGGCGCTTGTACTGCATCAGAAATCTAGGATGGTCGAGGATATGAAGCTGGTCGAAGAGGTGTAACTCCTCGTTGAGCCGGGTGAAGTACTGGCCATTACGGCGGCCCAGGCAGATGGCCGCGTGCCGGGCAAGCCCCACCTCGGTGGTTTGGCGAAGCACGGCCTCCTGAATGCTGGGCCACAGGGCTGCCGTGACGGCCGACGAATCGTAGAAATTGTAGTTCAGCCCCTCACGCAGCAGTACCAGGGGGTAGAGCGAGCCGAGAAAGAAGCGCTGATAAAAAGCCTGGGGGCCGCCCATGGCCTGCACCACTGCCTGCACAAACTCGCTGGACGGCTCCCGGCGGCGCGGTAGCGTGTTTTCGATGCCCCAAGCGGCCAAAGCCACGGGGTCGGTGAAGGCTACGCCGGTGCGGCCGTTGCCTAGGCGGCCGGGGTTGATGCCCAGCAGGGCCACCCGCGGCTGCTCACCCTGGTAGTAGCGCTGGGCAAACTGGGTAAACAAGGCCCGAGGCGTTGGCTCCTGGTAGGGGCTGTAGGCCTGCACATTCTCGGGCAAGGGCGGGGGGAGAGGAAATTCGGTCAGGAAGCGCGTCAGACGGTTGGCAAAAGACATACGCAAGCAGTACGTGGTGCCCCGTTGTACGGCGGCGCGGCGCATACGGCTGCCGTAGCGGGCGAGGAGGTGCCGCTACGGCAGCCGCACCCGGATGATAGCCACATCATCGGTCGGAACCAGACCCGCAGCATTTTTCAGCCGGCGAACCTTGATGTTGAGCATTTCGGCACGCTCGGTTAGTTCTTCGTCGACCAGCAGCCGGTGGGCTACCGGCTGCTGGTCGGAGCGGTGGCGGGCTAAAAGCTGTCGATGCCGTCCGTGGCCAGGCTAATATCCCGGCAGGCAACTACATGCAAGTACTGTTGCTACCGAGCGTACCACGTATCGAAGTCTTCACCTAGATGATAGGCCAGATAATCGGGCCGGTTTAGCCGCTCGAAGCGTATAAGCTCACCGTTTACGGCCACCGCCGCGAGGCCGAGCGCCAGCAGCACGGCCTCGCGGCGGGCCGTGTCCAGCAATAGGACAACCAGCGTGGTAAGTAGCTCGGTTGTGGTGAGCAGGAGCTGATTGCTCATATCTCGAAACCCCTGGAATACGCTTGCTACTAGAAGCCTGAGTTCTGCCGGCAAGGGCAACGGAGCGGCCCGGAGCTGGTATAGCGCCTGGTAGTGGTACTCCTGTACCGCTTTACGGAGCAGCTTGGCCCCGAGCGTAGCGGCGAAGTGGCTGTCCTGGCCCATGCTGCACTCGTCCAGCGCGGCGCAGACGAGCTTGTGCTCTCCCAGCGGTAGCACTACCTTGAAATCTTCGCAAAAATCAACGTGATACTCTCCCCGTTGTAGGAACTGATAAATTATCATCGGGAGCAGGGCTTTCCAGCGGGGGCTGCTGCGGCAACATCGGGTAGGAGACTAAGCCGGAAAGCGGCCCAATAGTCGGCATTTACCGCTGTTTCTGCCAAAAAACCGTGGCCTGGGCCCTCATTATAGGCCGGGACGCCCTCGTAAGCTGTCAGCAACCCGTTATTTTTGCGCCTCTGTTATCCTCTTCTCGCCCGATGCCAGCTTTGCTTACCCTGTTGCTTGCCCCGTTTAGCTGGCTGTACGCCGGCGTTATGGCGGTGCGCAACTGGCTTTACGAAACGGGGCGCCGGCCTGCTACTTATTTCGAAGAGGTGCCGGTACTGAACGTGGGCAACCTGCGGGTAGGCGGCACGGGCAAAACCCCCCACGTAGCCTGGCTGGTGGCCTGGCTGCAGGCCCAAGGCCAGCGGCCCGCCCTGCTGAGCCGGGGCTACGGCCGCCGCACCCGCGGATACCGCCGCGCTACCCCCGCGGATACCGCCGCTACCATCGGCGACGAGCCCCTGCAGCAACTGCGTCACTTCGGGGGGGGCGTTCCGGTGGTCGTAAGCGAGGACCGGGTCAGCGGCATTCAGCGCCTGCTCCGGGAGGAGCCCGCCACTACCGCCGTGGTGCTCGATGATGCCTACCAGCACCGGCGTGTGCGGGCCGCCTGTACCATTCTGCTCACGGAGCAGGAGCGCCCGTTTTACGAGGATTTCGTGCTGCCCGCCGGCCGCCTGCGCGAAAGCCGCGCCGGTGCCGCCCGGGCCGATATTATCATCGTGACGAAGTGCACGCCCCAATTGTCGGCTACCATCCGGCAGGAAATTACGCGCCGCATTCGGCGCTACGCCCGCCCCGCCGCGCCAGTGCTTTTCTCCTGCTACAGGTACGGCCTGCCAGTGCCTGTGACGCCGGGAGCCAGCCCCATTCCAGGGTCCGAAGTGGTGCTGCTCACGGGCATTGCCCGGCCCGAGCCGCTGCTGGAACACCTGCGGGCGGTAGGCTACCGGGTAGCCCACCACGCCCGCTTCCCCGACCACCACACCTTTGCGGCTTCCGAGCTGCAGCAGCTGGCCGCACAATTACGGCCCGGCCAGAGCGTTTTCACCACGCAAAAGGATGCGGCCCGGCTGCTGGAGCCCACACTGGCGGACAGTTTGGCCGCCATGCCCGTATTTTACATTCCCATTGACGTTCAGTTTCTGGCCGGGGGCGAAGTCCGCCTGGCCGAGCTGCTGACTCCGTACTTTCAGCCCCACGCTGTTGTCTGACCCACTACTGATTTCGTTGTTACCGGGCCCGGTGGCCCGCATTTTCGGAGCTTCGCCGGCGCGCTGCCGGGTACGTCGGCCGGTCCGCGCGGGGCTGGCTGCGGCCGTCTTGGCCAGCGCCAGCCTGCTGCCGGGCACCGGCCATGCCCAGGTGCTGGACGATTCGACCAAAGTGCGCTACGGGGCCCACACAACCTTTATCCTGCGGGAGGCCGATATATTCCGGGGCGATACGCTGGGCCGCATGGTGGATACTACCCTCACGCGCCTGCCCCAAACCCGCTACTGGGTCCACGACAGCACTTACCAGCAGGACTTAGGTAATTTCGGGACGGCCTCGCGCCGCTTGCTCTGGGAGCCGAACCTGCAGCTGGGCGCGCGCCTGGGCCGCAACGTCTTTGACCGGTATGTGCGCGACGCGGCTACCGTTCCGTACTACGACACCCGCTCACCCTACACCTTCTTCCGCTTTTTCCAGGGCAACCCCTACGAGCAGGTGTTTGAGCTGTCCTACGCCCGTAGCATTAAGAAGGCTTTCAACGTGGGCTTTGCCTACGAGCGGTTCGGCTCCAACAAGTACCTGGGCGTTTCCAATACCCAGACGGGGCAGGTGGAGCACAGCAATTTCCTGTTCTTCGTGCGCTACCAGTCGCCCAATGACCGTTACCATGCCGTGGCCAACTTCAGCACGGCCCGGCACCGGGTGGCCGAGCAAGGTGGTATTCTGCCGCTGGCTACCGATACTCTGGAGGGAGGCAATGGCAAAATCGACTTGTCGAAGCTCTTTGACTACGAGCGGGAACAGGTGCGCCTGCGCCGGGCCATCAACCGCGACTCCCGCGACCGGGTGCGCCTGGCCCATACCTACCGCCTGCTCGGCCGGGGCCTGACCGTGTTTCACATTCTGGACTGGAGCCGGCAGCTCAATAAGTACACCGACGACCAACTGACGACCACGGCCACGGCCAGCGCGCCGCTATTCTACCCCGCGTTCCGGTTGAGCACAGCCCAGACCGATGAGCGGGCCGAGTTCCGGCAGCTGGAAAACACGGTGGGCGTAATGGGCAACAGCAACACAGTTGAATACCGCCTCTATGGCCGCCAGCGTACGTACTCGCTGGTCACCCGGGCCGCCTTCGGACAGCCCGCTGTGGTGCGCGAGGCCCTGCCCGACCGGGCTGGCAATCAGCTGTTTCTGGGCGGCACGGCGGCATTCCGCTACCGGCAGTTCGCCATCGAAACGGCCGGGGAGCTGCGCCCGGCCATCAACATCAAGGACAGCGAGTACTGGGGCCGGGGCAGCGCCCGGCTAGGGCCATTGAGCGGGGAGGTGCTGGTGGCCAGCTACGCGCCCACCCTCACCCAACAGGAGTTCTACGGCAACCACTACCGCTGGGGCCAGCGCGCCGATAGCGCTGACTACCAGCTTCCTTACATCACGGGTTTCCGCAATACCAAGGTGCAGCAGCTGAAGGTGCGCGCCGCCCGGCAACTGGGCCAGCACTACCTGGACGTCACGGGCACCCTGGCCAACATCGTGGATTTGGTGTATTTCAACCAGCAGGCTCTGCCGGCCCAGCGCGGGCAGGCCCAGCAGCTCACCAGCCTCACGGTGCGCTACCGCACGCACGTGGGCTCTATTTTCTGGGAAAACCAGGCGACTTACACGCTAGGGGCCGAGGACGACAAGCAGGGCATCCGGGTACCCACGCTGGTCGGCGACGCCCGCCTCTACTACCAGGGCTACGTGTTCAAAAAGGCCTTGCTGACGCAAGTTGGCGTGCAGGGGTACTTTCAGTCGCGGTGGAAGGCCTACGACTACAGCCCCAGTACCCAGCAGTTCTACCTCCAGGATCACTTCACCATCCGGAACACACCGCTGGTGGACGTGTTCCTGAGCGGCGACATTAAAACCGTGGGCGTGTTCCTGAAAATGGCTTACGTCAACCAGTTCCTACCTCAGTCGGGCTACTACACCACGCCTTACTACGTGGGTATGCCCCGCCGCTTCCAGTTTGGCATTCGGTGGCAATTCTTTAATTGAATCTGTGAAGTAGTGCAAAGTGAAGTGGCGGAGTAGCCCCATTCTGCCCTTCACAATTTCACCCTTTTCCTCTTCACTACTTGAAAGCATGAAAGAGAAAACCATTCTGAAACTGAAGCTGAACTCCGACCCACGCTGGGTGGATATTGCCAGCAAGAACATCGTCGATATTTTAGTGGACCACGCTTACTGCGAACAGAAGGCGGCCAGCACCGGTATTTCTCTCATTGTGAAATACCCCGAAAAAACGCGCTTGGTGGAAGAGCTGACGGCCCTTGTGGCCGAGGAGTGGGAGCATTTTACGCGGGTGCTGCAGGAGCTGCGTAAGCGCGGCCACGAGTTGGGCCGTCCGCGGCGCGACGAGTACGTGGTGCAGCTGATGAGCCATGTACGCAAGGGTGGTGCCCGGGAGCGGCAGTTGATGGATCAGCTGCTAGTAAGCGCTCTGATAGAAGCACGTAGCTGCGAGCGGTTCAAGCTGCTCTGGAAGCACATCCCCGATCCTGAGTTAAGTCAGTTCTACTACGAGCTGATGGTTTCCGAAGCCGGTCATTTTGTGAGTTACGTGGACCTGGCCAAGGAGTACTGCAATGCCGCGGAGGTAGATGCCCGCCTGCAGGAGCTGCTTAAAATTGAGGGCGAGATTGTCACCAATCTGCCCGTCCGCGACGACCGGATGCACTAGCCGCCAGGTAAAAAAGCAGATGGATTCTCATTCAATTCTTGCGGTAGCGCTAGGAGTCATATATTAGGCTCCTGAACTCTACCTGTCAGCGGATGAAAATCCTTCTCTTTCTTTTCCTATTGCTTGCCCCGGGTTGGGCATTGGCACAAACAACCGCACCTGCTGCCGCCAGCGTCAATTTCTGCGGCCTCGACCTACCGTTGCCAGCTAACTGTTCCGCGGACTCCAAGTACTCGGTCCGCAGCCCCGAGTACCAGATGACCTGGATGTATCTGGATTACGGAATGCTGCGCACCTTTCCCGAGCAGTTTGTGCAGCAAATTCAGAAGAAGCACAAGCACACCGAGCGTCAGCCCCTGGAAGGGTTTATTCTGGATGCGCCCGCCAAAGGATTTCGCCTGAGCTACCCTACCGAGGGGGGAGGTATGGCCTACGAGCTGATTGCCTACGGAGTAGCTAAGGGCCAGCCGGTGATGGTTCAGCTGACGCTGGCTACGGATCCGGATAAAACGGCCGATTTGCCGGAACTGCCCCGGCAGGTGCTGCGCTTAACCAAGTAAGGGCAGCACCTGCCGAGGTAGGTGCTTACGAGCGGGCGTCGGCCGGAGGGCTTTGCGAAGCCAGCAGGCCGGCCGGTACCGACAGCTCGCCGGTGTGCGGGTCGAGCAAGCCGTTGCGCTCATCCTCAATGTTGGTGGCCTGAGTATACACGTCGCCGGCAATGGGACGCTTGCGCAACTCCAGCTTGAACTGCCTGATCCGCTCGGTGCGCTCCTCGGAGCCCTGGGGTCCGCCGTAGTCAGCAAAGCCAAATCCGCCCCACTCGCTGACTATCAGGGGTTTTTGCCGACCGTAGAAGAACGGGTCACCAATAACCAAGGGTAGCACTGCTACGTTGTCCAAGTCGCCCTGCACCATGCGGTCCAGCAGCTCGGCCCAGCGCTCCAGCTCCGGCGTATATACGTGGGCCGTCAGTAGGTCCGATTTCAGCCGGCCCTCCTGGGAAATATGCTGCCACCCATCGTTATCCACCACCAAGAACTGCGGGTGGTTGATGTGCATGTAGTGATACATGTCAACGATATAACGGCGGGTCTTGGGATTGGTGGCAATGTCCTGAGCGCCCCAGTCCTCGTTGTAGAGGCTCCAGATAACCACCGAGGGGTGCGACTCAATCAGGGCTAGCATGCGCAGCAGCTCGGCCTTATGGTTTTCCCGGCTTTTGGTGGTGGAAGAGTGAGGGCTGGGCACTTCTACCCATAGCAGCAGCCCTAGCTCATCGGCCAGGTTGTAAATGCGCGGGTCGACGCCGGCAATGTGCACCCGTACCAGGTTGCAGCCCAGGGCCTGCATAGCGTGCATGTGACGCTGCATCTCCTCATAGGTAGCCGTACCGGGCTGGTAGAGAATACCGTCGAGGTAAATGGGCTCGTTATTGAGGTACACGTACGTGCCGCGCGACTCAATTTTGCGAAGCCCAAAGTGAGTTTCAATTTCGGCAGAATAACCCTCACTATCAACAAGCTGCGCCACAAGGCGGTACAGGTTGGGTGAGCCGGGTGCCCAGAGCTTGGCCCCAGCCAGTTCCATTACCACCCGCTGCTGCCGCTGCCCGGCTTCCAGACGCAGGGAAAAGTCGGCGGTGGCCAGGGGCTGGGGCGTGGGAGCTACCCTATCGAACACCTGCAGGCGCAGGGTGTAGAGGCCAGGGTCGTGAATGCGGGTTGTGAGGTTGAAGCGCACCATCTGATCCTCAATGATGCTGTCGACGCCCACCCGGGAGCGGAGCCGGTTGCGTTCCACCATTTCCAGCCACACGCTTCGCACGGCCCCTGTATAGGTCTGGTACCAGATGCCGCCGCGCTTGTATACGTGCGACTCCTGCTTGCCCCGGGGCGTTTCCGCATCCATAGTGTCTACAATGCGCACGGTCAGGCGGTTAACGGGCCGCAGGTGCTCTTCACGCAACTCAAAGGAGAAGGAGGTGTACTCGCCGTAGTGGACTTCCTCACCCTCAATAGTTTTGAGTAGAAACCCATTCAGCCACACCCGGGTTTCGTAGCCGCAGGCCCCAAACGTGAGTTGAAACAAGGAGTGTGTCCCAGCGTCGCCGCGCTCGGGGAGGGCGAATTCCCGCTCGTACCACACCACCACTTTGTCTTGCCACTGCGGAGCCTGGGGTTGATCCTGGGCCATGTGTTCCTCTACCGAGCCGGGCCAGTGGGCCGTTCGCTCGTAGGGATGGGCCAAGTACCAGCCGTCGCGCAATCCGGTGTCGTCGGGGTCCAGGGCAAAGCGCCATTCCCCATCCAGCAGCAAGTAATTATTGGAACGAAGAACGGCGCGGGGCAGGGGGTTGGCCGTCCGGACGTCGTTCTGGCTAGTTGAAAAACCATAGTTAGAGGCAGACGAAGGCATAACAGCAAGGTTGGTGTGAACTGCTACAAACGAGTTTGGGGCCGGGCCGGATACCTCGCCTGGCAGATAAAAGGCAAAAAAGCTCCGCAGCAACTATGTTGGCGGAGCTTTTACTGCTGAAAATCAGAGGGGTAGCTGCGGAGGTGGCTTAGGTTTTTTGCTTCTTCTTTTTGGCCGCCGGGAACAGTACGTTATTGAGAATGAGCCGGTAGCCCGGCGAGTTGGGGTGCAGGGCCAGGTCGGTGGGTTCTTCTTCCACGAAGTGCTGGTAATCCTCGGGGTCATGGCCGCCGTAAAATGTCCAAGTGCCCTTGCCCAGCGTGCCGTGCATGTAGCGCACCTCGCCCGAGGCCTTGTTGTCACCCATTACCACCACGTCGGGCTTGATCAGCGACTTACGGAAGGCCGTGGTTTGGCCCATAAACCCTTTGATGGTGCGCTCGTGGTCCTGGGTGAGCATGGTGGGTACGGGGTCGTACTTAGCCGAGAAGGTGAAGAGCTGGAAGTAGTCGTTGTCTTCGTAAACGCGCCGCTCGCGCGGGTCCATGTCAATGTCGGAGTACTCGTATTCCAGCGGGTCGCGCACCAGGTGGAAGTTCTGGAAGGCCAGGGTACGGTTGAAGTTCAGCTTGGACTGCGCGGCTGGGTCGGCCGGGTCTCCGTCGTACATACCTTCTACCATGTCCACGCCCAGGCCGGCCAGGGCAATGTCGTAGGAGTCGGTGGCCGAGCACATGGCAAACTGAAAGCCGCCGCCGGCAATGAACTCCTGCATTTTCACCACCACGGCCGCTTTCATCAGGCTTACTTTGCTAAAGCCGTTGCGCTTGGCCGTGGCTTCCGACTCGCGCTGCTGCTGCTGATACCAGGGGCGGCTGCTGTAGTTGCGGTAAAACTTGCCGTACTGGCCCGTGAAGTCTTCGTGGTGCAGGTGCAGCCAGTCGTACTTAGGCAGGTCGCCGCGCAGTACTTCGTCGTCGTAAATCTGAGTGTAAGGAATTTCGGCGTAGGTCAGCACCAGGGTTACGGCATCGTCCCAGGGTTGCTTGCCTTTGGGCGTGTACACTGCAATCTTGGGCACCTTCTCCAGCTTCATCACGTCCATGTTGGCGTTCGGGTCAGCTATTTCGGAGAGGATGCTGGTGTACTGGGCCTCGCTGATTACCTGATAAGTGATGCCGCGTACGGCCATTTCGTTTTCGGCGCCGGGAGTTACCGCACACGCAAACGAGCCGCCGCGGTAATTCAGGAGCCAGTCCACCTCCACCTGCTTGCCCAGCAGCCAATAGGCCACCCCGTAGGCTTTCAGATGCTCCTTCTGGGTGTTATCCATCGGGATGAAGATATGGTTGGCCCAGGCCGCAGCCGGCTGCAGCGCGACCGTAGCCAGCAGCAGAAGTAAGGCGAACAGACGAGAAAAAGTCATACGAAACAGGCAAAGGGTGGAGCTTTCGGGAGCAGGCTGCTACCCCTGGCAAGGCTACAAACCAAAGCAAGGGCCGGAATCTGTGGAACCCGAAAAATCCGGCTACATCCGTGATTCTAAAGGTAACAAATGGCAGCGGGAGTTTACACGAAACCCCTTACCTTGCGAGACCGGGCGCATCTGCCCACGCACTCCAGAAGGCCAGATTAACTGGCCTGAGTTCTGCGCACCGCGTCTACTTGTTGCCTGCCCTATGCATCTGCTGGAAAACATCAAAGAGGCTTTTCGTTCCATCAACAGCAACCTGCTGCGTACCATCCTCACGGCCCTTATTGTGAGCATTGGCATTATGTCGTTGGTAGGCATCCTGACGGCCATTGATGTAATGAAGTACTCGCTGAACCAGACGTTTGCCAGTCTTGGGGCTAACTCCTTTGAAATGAAGGCGAAGGGCTATGCCAACCGTTCTCGAAGGGGCGGGGTGAAGGGCAAGGTGTATCCGCCAATTAGCCTGCTGCAAGCTAAAAAGTACAAGGAAACCTTGGGCGACGAAGCGCAGGTAGGAGTATCGGCATTCATTTCCGGGGTTACCGAAGTCAAGGCGAACGGGCAGAAAACGAATCCCAACATTCAGGTAGTGGCCGGCGACGAAAACTACCTGCGTATTCAAAGCTATAACCTCGGCATTGGGCGTACTTTCTCGCCGCTGGAATTAAATAACGGAGCCAACGTAGCCATTATTGGCTCCGAGGTGAAAGACAAGCTCTACCCCACGGAAAGCGTCCTGAGCAAATACGTGTACCTGATGGGCCGCCGGTTTATGGTGGTGGGCGTGCTGGAGAAAAGTGGAAGTAGCGGCCAGGGCGGCGGTGCCGACCGACTGGTACTGATTCCACTGGAAACCGGCAACCAGCTACCCCGCCAGCGTGAGCTAACCTTCGACGTGAAAACGGCCACCTCCGACCCCAACCAGCTGACTTATCTCACGGGCCAGGCCACCGGCATTATGCGCGCCGTGCGCCACGATGCCCTGGGCCAGGAAGACAGCTTCGAGGTGGAGCGCTCCGACTCCATGGCCGCCAAGCTCGATGAGCTTTCGGGGGGCTTGAAAATTGGCGGGTTTCTGGTGGGCTTTATTACCCTGCTCGGGGCCAGCATTGCCCTCATGAATATCATGATGGTATCGGTGACGGAGCGCACCCGGGAAATCGGAATTCGAAAGGCGCTGGGCGCTACCTCCCTGCAAATCCGCCAGCAGTTCCTGATCGAAGCCATTGTCATTTGTGTGATGGGCGGGCTGCTGGGCATTGTACTCGGGGTAGGGGGCGGCAACCTGCTCACGGTATTTATGGAGCAAGGGGGCTTCATTGTACCTTGGCTCTGGATGTCGTTGGGGTTGCTGATTTGTATCACCGTTGGGCTGGCTTCGGGCTACTACCCCGCCAGCAAAGCCGCTGCCCTGGACCCCATCGAGTCTTTGCGCTTCGAGTAAAATTCGCCTTTGGGTTGGGTGCGGCCAATGAAACGGCTTGTCATGTTATGCCTGGACTTGCTCGGAAGCAGGATAAGGGCAGAAGCTCAGGCTCTAGCCCGTGGGCAGGCCCGGGTATTCGCTGGCCCTACTACCGGCGAAGCGGAGCGCTTCCAGGTACCGCAGGTCTGGCTGCCCGATGCTACCGTAGCCCGGCGTATTAATCGGCAGCTACTAGGCTACGTCACTAGCTATAGCAGCGCGGTAGATAAACCGCCAGTCCGCGCCGGCAACTGGCCCAGGTTGCGCGGGAGTGCTGCTCTGATAAAGACCGAAAAACCTGGTGGGGTGAGGGCAACGGCCTGACTGGCCTTGCCTATGGAGTGCTGCTCAACCAGAAGTATTTGCTCTCGCTGGAATTTCGCCAGGGGTACCAGGGGTTTGAGCAGCCCGATACCAACCACCTGACGTTCGAGCTGCGCACCGGCCGTTTGCTCACCTTGGCTGATGTAGTAGCCGACTCGTCCGCTCAGCTGGGCCGGCGGCTGCAAGCTGCCCTTAGCCGCCGCCTACGCGACAACCTGGCTGACGTAGCCGCCACCTACGGCGATTCTACGCAGCTTGCCCATGTGGCTGGGGGTGAGTGGTACGACAATGAAGACTAGAGCCCTACCCCTAAGCGCAGGCTACACCTCGATACAGCCGACAGGGCCAAAGCTAGCGTCACAGACTTTGCCCTGTGCCCCGATGTGCTACTACCATTCCACTACGTAAGTATAGCGCGCTATAATTTCGAGTTCTTGCCCGGTGAAACGTACGTATTTCCCTTTGCCAACCTCCAGCTGCGGCCCCTGCTACAGCCCGTAGCAAAAGCCAAGAAAGAAAAATAGCAGAGCGTCATAGTAATAAGATGTACGCTGCTTTGTATACATTTGCGAAATAAATCATTTGGGCAAATGGCAAATACGGAAACAGTTGGGCAACGATTTGTAGCGTTGATTTCTCATTTGGGCATAAGTAAAAATGCCTTTGCTGCATCCCTAGACAAAACCGCTACGGTTATCCAACATCTTGTGGATGAACGGAATAAACCTGGTTTTGACCTTTTATGTAAAGTATTCGAAGTTTATCCAAGTGTTTCAAAGGGTTGGTTGTTACAAGGTATCGGGCCTATGCTGATTGAAGAAGATTCCACCTCCGCTCAGCTAAGTTCACCGCCCAGCAGCCCGGCTCCCCATCATGAAAGAGTAGCTAATACTCTAGCTGCTGCCACGGTTGCTACCTCTGCAGCAGCCCCAGCAATTGCGGCTGCTCCCGTTGCTATGCCTGCTGCAGTACCAGCAGCATCTCCTGAGCCGGTTGCAGCACCAACGCCGGCCCCTTCTAATTCTGGAGCAGCTGATGTGCCTAGCCAAGTAGCCGCCGAAATGCCCACCCCGATTGCCAGCCCACTATCCCCAAATGCTTCAGTACCCAGCGTGGCTCCCGCTGCCCCAGCGGCTGATACCAGCTGGCAAACTGCTCTGTACACCCAGCAAATGGCTCATCAACTGGCTCTAGCCGAGCTGCGCAATCAACATTTGCAGGAACAGCAGCGCCTGATGCAACAGATGATGGACTTGATGCAGCGGCAGCTCACCCGCTAATAGTATTCTGCAGAATTCACAAAAAACCGCCCCGATAGATCTATCGAGGCGGTTTTTTCATTTGGTAAATAGCGCTAGCCGCTTAGTGCTGAAACACTTCAATGCCTACCTCTTCGGCTTCCATGAGATTCTGAGGATTCACGGAGGTCAGACGTAGCCGTTTCATTTCTCCTACCAGCAGTGGATCATATTTCGCCGTGACGCGGATGTAATTGGGCGTAAAGCCTTCCATTTGGCCATTCGTCACGTCATCCTCGAAAAGCACCTGCGTTTCGGCGCCTACGTGCTGCTCGTAGAAGTAGCGCTTTTTCTTTTCCGAAAGGCCGCGCAACTGGGTGGTACGCTCATGGCGGTGGCGGTCCTGCACCCGGCCGGGCAGGGTAGGAGCCAGTGTATTTTCGCGCTCCGAGTACGGAAATACGTGCAGGTAACTAACATCCAGCTCGTTTAAGAACTGGTAGGTTTCCAGAAAATCCGCTTCCGTTTCGCCGGGGAAGCCCACAATAACATCAACGCCAATGCAGGCGTGGGGCATCACTTCCTTGATCAGAGCGACGCGCTCCTGGTACAGCTCGCGGCGGTAGCGGCGGCGCATCAGGCCCAGAATCTTGTTGGAGCCCGACTGCAGTGGGATGTGGAAGTGGGGCATAAACCGCTTCGACCGGGCCACGAAGCGGATAATCTCGTCTGAGAGCAGGTTCGGCTCGCACGAGCTGATGCGGAACCGCTCGATGCCTTCCACTTCATCGAGGGCGCGCACCAGGTCATAGAAATTTTCTTTCCGCTCCCGCTCTGGACCCTGCAGGCCAAAGTCGCCGAGGTTAACGCCCGTCAGCACAATTTCCTTGACGCCGGTTTCGGCCAGCTTTTCTACCCGCTCCACCACGCTCTGTACCGAGTTAGAGCGGCTCTTGCCCCGGGCCAGCGGAATGGTGCAGAACGAGCAGGAATAGTCGCAGCCGTCCTGCACTTTCAGGAAGGTGCGGGTCCGGTCGCCGTAGCTGTGGGCCGCGTGAAACTCGGTGGCTTCCGAAATCGGGGAGGCAAACACCTGGCCCGGCTGCCCGGCGGCAGGCTTCTGGAAACCCGCCAGGGTTTCTACCAGCTGAAACTTCTCGGCGGCGCCCAGCACGGCGTGCACCCCCGGAATTTCGGCAATTTCCTGGGGCTTAAGCTGGGCGTAACAGCCCACAATGGCCACAAAAGCCTCGGGGTTGTGCTTTAGCGCTTCCTTCACCACCTTACGGCACTTGCGGTCGGCGTGGTCCGTAACGGAGCAGGTATTAATGACGTAGATGTCGGCCGCCTCCTCGAAGGCCGCTTTCACGAAGCCGTGCTCCTCAAACTGCCGACCAATGGCCGAGGTTTCGGAGAAGTTGAGCTTGCAGCCCAACGTATAAAAGGCAACTTTTCTGGTTTCCATAAGCAAGACCACAAAGATACTAGGTAGGGTTGGATAGCGCATAGCAAGGCCGGAGAAAGGCCCTACCCCAAGAGTAGGTAGGAAACCTGCTTTTTCCCCGCTAGCCCCACAGGAAATAAGCAGACAAGTATCGGCTGCGTTGCGTTCTTGTGTATGCAAAGTTGATCGGTGTGCGCTCCGTCAGCTTTCAGGTTGCGGAGGTCGAATTTTGGTTACATTTTTCAGGCAAAATTCCCTCGTAGAGCTTCCTTGTGGCTTACTTGCCGGATGCCTGCACCCCGCTCCATTCTCGCCCTACTACCCGCTACCCCCAACCACGCCCAGGACCTGCCTATTATGCAGCCGCTGCCCTCGGAGCGGCTGCCGGCTCTGGATCCGTTTCTGCTGCTGCATCATATCGGGCCGGTGACGTTTGAGCCCTACAACGATGGGCTCCCGTTTGGGCCGCATCCGCACCGCGGCTTCGAAACCGTGACCCTGGTGCTGGAAGGTGAGGTCGAGCACCAGGACAGCCGCGGCAATTATGGTACGGTGGGGGCAGGGGGTGTGCAATGGATGACGGCTGCCCGCGGCATTATTCACGCCGAAAACCTGCCGGCCGATTTGCGCCGCCGTGGAGGCCGGCTGGAGCTGCTGCAGTTGTGGCTAAACCTGCCAGCCGCCCGCAAAATGGAACAGCCCGCCTACCACAACCTGCCTGCCGAACGCCTCCCGCTACTACAACCAGCAGAAGGCGTCCAACTCACGGTCGTTGCCGGCGAGTGGAGCGGCGTCCGGGGGCCGGTGCCTTCCTTACTGCCCGGTTTGCGGCTGGCTTTCCTGCGCCTGGCCCCAACCGCCAGCTACACTACCCTCATCGGCCCTTCGGAAACCGTGCTGTGCTACGTAGTGCGGGGCGAGGTAGTGCTGCAAAATCAGCCGGTATCTGCTCAGACGCTGGTAGAGTTTGCGGCCGAAGGAGAAGAAATTACCTTTTGTGCCTCCTCCGACGTGGTGGTGCTACTGGCGGCTGCCCCTCCGCTCCGCGAGCCGGTGGTGCAGCAGGGGCCCTACGTCATGAACACGACTACTCAGGTAATGGAAGCCATGCGCGACTATGCCCTGGGCCGGATGGGCGTATTTATTCCCTACTACCCCGGCTAAGTGGCAAAGCCCTGCTGCTGGGCTCTGCGTTGGCGCACCCAGCAGCTCCGGCTGCTTTATCTGCCAGTAGGGAGCCGCTCCCGAATCAGCTGCATGAGCTCCGGCAAATCAAGCTGCCGGAGCTGCTGGGCCGATAGAAATACCTGCCACGGAGTCGGCTCGGCTTCGCGCCAGAATATGGCGGGCAAGGCTTCGGAGGCCAAAGCAGGGTAGTGTTGTCGGAGTTCGTTGCGGTGCAGGAAGGAGGTGCGAGCCGGCAGATTTTTAAGAAAGGCGCGCCACTCCGGCCGCATACTCACCGCTCCGTACGTAACAGCGCACAAGGAACAGGAGTACGTAGCCGGGGCCAGCGTTTTATGCAAGGTGTCTAGCAGGGCATTGCCCAGGCCAGAGTCGGCGTTATACACAAATAACAACTCACTCATGTAGCTGGTGCTGGCTTTCGGACAGTGAAGGGGGTAGGCGGCCCGTTACTTCTGCAAAAAATCGGCGAAGGAGGTTTGCTCGTACGCTTGCCCGAATTGCAGTTGCGCCGCCGGCACAGGGCCCGTGTGCTCAATTTCGCGGCGAGCTACGTTGTCGTACGTTACCACTCCGGCCGGCGTGGCTACCCCGAATCCGTCGGTAAAGCAGTAAAAGGCCGCGCCGCCGGGCCAGGCCGCCGGGGCAGGGGCCAGCAGGTCGCGGCTCCAGGGGAAGGTGTGGGCCGGTAGCTTGAGCTGGGCGAGGAGGGTAGCGGCCACGTCGGTTTGGCTGCCGAAACTAGCGATGCGCTGGCCTTGGGCGCTAGGGCGCAGGGCGCCGCCCGTGAGCAGCAGCGGAATCCGGAATTTCTCGGGGGCGTGGTTGGGCGTGTCGCCGGGCTGATGATGGCCGTGGTCAGCAACCAGCACCACCAGCGTGTTCGCCCACCAGGGCTGCCGCCGGGCTTGCTGCAGAAATTGCCCCAGTACGTGGTCGGTATAGTATACGGAGTTCCGAAACCGGGTAGCTTCATCCTCCCCCGAAAAGTGCGGTTGCATGGGCACGTCGAAGGGCTCGTGACTGCTCAGGGTGAAGGCCGTGACGAAAAACGGGGGGCGTTGCTGGGGTAACTCCTTCAGCAGGCGGGCCAGCAGCACATGGTCATGGGCGCCCCACTTGGAGTTCTGGTCGCGGCGGGCGAAGTCGGCGCGCTCGGTAAATTGTTGGTATCCGGCCGTTACGAGGTAGCTCTTCATGTTGGCAAAGGCCAGTTCGCCCCCGTGGTAATAGGCCGTGCCGTAGCCCTGGGCCCGTAGTACCCGGGCAAGGTGGGGCAGACGCTCGGTTTTGCGCGGATACTTAATAATGCTGGTCGTCGGCTGGTTGGGGTAGCCCGACAGCAGCGCCACCAGGCCCTTCTGGCTTCGGTCGCCGGCAGCGTACAGGTTTTGGAACGAAACGCCTACCTGGCTTAGGCTGTCGAGGGTAGGCGTCACGCCTCGTTCACCGCCCAGGTGGCCCACCAACTTGCCCGTAAAGCTTTCCAGAATTATGAAGAGCACATTCGGCCGCGTGGTGCGCAGCAGCGAAACAGTATCGGGGCCTGCAGAAGCATAGAACTGCCGGGTGAGGCGGGTGGCGGTGGAGTCGGGCAGGAATTGGTAGGGGTTGGGTCCCGCGTTCTGCAAACGCAGCGAGTTTGCCACGTTCCAGGGCACATTCACTGCCGCGTGGTTGGCAAAGGGCCGGTCCGAAAAGTACACGTCGCTCTGGTTTACCGGAATCTGCTGCAGGCCCCCGCGCAAAGGCACTACCAGCAAAGCCGTATACAGAAGGCCAGCCAGTGCGGCCCTCCCCCGGCCAAAACCAGCGGGCAGGCGCGGTACGCGTCCTACTACCGTAGTATACAGCCACCAGCCCAGGGCAAGCAACCCCAGCCACAGGAGCAGCAGTAGCGCCACGGGGGCGCTTCCCGCCGAGGCAGCCATTTCTCCGGGCGTACTCAGATATTGCAGGGGGGTAGCATCCA
The DNA here is from genome assembly GCF_019599275.1 of Hymenobacter sp. HSC-4F20. GTDB lineage: Bacteria > Bacteroidota > Bacteroidia > Cytophagales > Hymenobacteraceae > Hymenobacter. Next base: position 773,991 of record NZ_JAHZTD010000001.1, read on the forward strand.
GCCGGAAGCCCCAGGCCCGGTACAACTCCAGATCTGCTACGGTGAGCACGGCTACGACGACCCCCAGCACCGCCGTAAGAAAGCGCACGAGCCGCTCGAAGGGAAAGCGTGGCCCGGCCAGTGCACTTCCTATAAACAGTAAGAAGGGCAGCGTGCACACATACGCAGTGGCAGCGGCGTCCAGCCGGAGCCCGTAGCCGAAGATACCGGCTATAGTACTCATGGGCAGGGTATGGGTCAGCGACCAGTGGTAGCCCACAAACACCCCCTTCGCCAGTACGAAGTAAAGCAGCCAGAACAAAAAATAGCGCGGCTGAAACGCAAAGCGGTTTTTCACCCCGTAAAGGTAAAAGCTTCGCCCATCTACCAAGAAAATACTGCCTCGCGTGATTTTGGATGAAGACCGGCGTGTCCCAGCTATGGGAATAAGGTATATATGAAGGAAGATGAAATATTATACAGGCTATTGCAAAAACACGAGCATCTTGTTGAGATGGTGGTATGGAAAAAGGGTAGGGTGGCAGATAAAAAGGTAGGTTTTGTCGAAATAAGGGTAAAAAATATAGGGTGTCTTGCAAAAAGGTCGTTTTACCTTCTACCTTTGACACTATAATTCCCCTGAAGTTCTCTCACGCCTAATTCTAGCATGGCAATTCTTCGCTTTAAAGCTCTTGAACTAGTAGACCAGCGCGAGCCGCTGGCCGTCACCATTGCCGGTGAGCGTCGCTCTGAGACGTTTGGCAAAAACGTATTCAACCTGGATGCCATGCGGGCTACTATGCCCGGCGAGTACTTCAAGAAACTGCAGGCCGCTATCAAGCAAGGCTCGCCGGTTGAACGTAGCGTGGCTGATGCCGTGGCTTCGGCCATGAAAACCTGGGCCATGGCCAAGGGAGCTACCCACTACACGCACTGGTTCCAGCCCCTGACCGGCGCTACCGCCGAAAAGCACGATTCCTTCTTCGACCTGAACTCCGACGGCCGGCCGATTGAGAACTTCAAGGGCTCGGCCCTGGTGCAGCAGGAGCCCGACGCTTCCTCGTTCCCGAACGGTGGCATCCGCAACACCTTTGAGGCCCGCGGCTACACTGCCTGGGACCCCACCTCGCCCGCTTTCATCATCGAAACGGCCGGAGCTAAGACCCTGTGCATTCCTACCATCTTCGTTGCGTACACCGGCGAAGCCCTCGACTATAAAGCTCCGTTGCTGAAGTCGCTGGCTGCGCTGGAGAAGGCTGCCGTAGACGTGTGCCAGTACTTCGACAAGGACGTACAGCGCGTACACACTACCCTGGGCATCGAGCAGGAGTACTTCCTCGTCGACCGCGCCCTGTATAACGCCCGCCCCGACCTGGTGATGACCGGCCGCACGTTGTTTGGGCACGCGCCGGCCAAAGGCCAGCAGCTAGAAGACCACTACTTCGGCTCGATTCCGGCTCGGGTGCACGCCTACATGCTGGAATTCGAAGAAGAGTCTAATAAGCTCGGTATTCCGCTTCGCACCCGCCACAACGAAGTAGCGCCCCACCAGTTTGAGTGCGCCCCTACCTTCGAGGATGCCAACCTAGCCGTCGACCACAATCAGCTGCTCATGGACATCATGGAGCGCGTGGCCGACAAGCACAACTTCAAGGTGCTGCTGCACGAGAAGCCTTTCGCGGGCGTCAACGGCTCGGGCAAGCATAACAACTGGGCCATGAGCACCGATACGGGCGTGAACCTGCTGGCTCCCGGTCGTCGGCCGAAAGAAAACCTGCAGTTCCTGGCCTTTTTCATTACCACTATCAAGGCGGTGCACCGCTTCGGCGACCTGCTGCGCGCCTCCATCGCCTCGGCTAGCAACGACCACCGCCTCGGTGCCAACGAAGCGCCGCCCGCTATTATGTCGGTGTTTGTGGGTTCGATGCTGGACTCGGTGCTGGATGAGCTGGAGCGCACGGCCAAAGTGCCCCTGGACAAAGGTGACAACATCTACCTCAAGCTCGGCATCGATAAGATTCCGGCCATCCTGCTCGATAACACGGACCGTAACCGCACGTCGCCTTTCGCCTTCACCGGCAACAAGTTCGAATTCCGCGCGGTAGGTTCTTCGGCCAACTCTTCGTCGGCCATGACCACGCTCAACGCCATTGTAGCGGAGCAGCTGATTGACTTCAAGCAGTCGGTCGACAAGCTCATCGAGCAGGGCAAGAAGAAGGAGGTAGCCATTGTGGACGTGCTTCGCGAGTACGTTATCAGCTCCAAGAATATCCGTTTCGAAGGCAACGGCTACTCCGACGAGTGGAAACAGGAAGCAGCCGAGCGTGGCCTTTCCAACGTGCCTACCACGCCTCAGGCCCTGGATGCCATTGTAAAAGAAGATGCGGCTTCGCTGTTCGAGCGTCACAACATCTTCTCGCACGTGGAGCTGCACGCCCGCCACGAAATTCTGCTGGAGGATTATATCAAGAAAATTCAGATTGAAAGCCGGGTGATGGGCGACTTAGCCGTGAACCATATCATCCCTACGGCGGTTGCCTACCAAACCAAGCTTATCACCAACGTACGGGGTCTGCGCGAGCTAGGCCTCGACGACGAGAATACGGCGGTAACCCTGGACACTATTAAAGCCATTTCACGGCATATTACGACCATCAAAACCCAAGTGGATGAGATGATCAATGCCCGCAAAGTGGCCAACAAAATTGACGATACGCGCGAGCGGGCCATAGCCTACTGCGACACCGTCAAAGCACATTTCGACACCATCCGTCGCTCCGTTGATAAGCTGGAGCTGATGGTGGCCGATGAGGACTGGCCCCTGGTAAAGTACCGCGAACTGTTGTTCCGGCACTAAGTCCAAGGTCAGAATCGGGCCGGAGTTGGGTGGGAATTTTCTCCGCGCCACGATTTCAGAAAAGCCGTTTCCGGGTGGGGACGGCTTTTTTTTGTCCTAGCCTACGCGTGCCTACTTAAAACGCCCTGATTGTAGCAATCAGGGCGTTTTTCATTTCCGGGTTAAGCAGCGATAAGCAGCAGTAAGCAGGCGTCCGCCACCAAATCCGCCACCACTTTTGGGGATGTAGGCCGAAAAATCGTACTCGATGTAGTCGGCGCTTTTAGCATACCACCGGCCGTCGAGCAAGGACTTGGGTTCTGCCTCGCTGGATTCTTTCTGACAGGCAGCCGTGAGCAGCGTCAGGCTCAGCAGGAGGAGTAGGAGTCGATTCATAATAGGGAATTGCTACTCCACTGGCATCTCGGCAACGGGCGCAGCGGGGCGGCGGGTGAAGCTGCTGCGAAGCAGGAAGAAGGCAATGATCATCAATAAGGCCAGCGAAAATAGATTCTTGCTCCAGGTCCACGCGCTCATATTTTCCAGCGTGTACCAGTAGTAAAAGAATTGTAGGGTTACCCGCACCAGAAAAAGGCAGAACACTACTTTTGCCCAGATTTTTCCCGCCCGTATTCCTAGGCCCAATCCTATAAGTAGGCCTAAAGTAGGCCTAGCAGCAGGAAGACCGTTCCTACAATAAGGGCCATAGAACTGGTATCCATGCCTTGATGCCGCGCTGGGCCCAGCGGTTGAGGAAGCATCAGGTACAGAGCGGGTAGGCCATAAAGGGCCATCGTAGCAAAGTACAGGTGGGAGGCAATGTGGTAATCTCGGCATACGGCTGGGAGCATAGGGTAGGGAATAGGATAATTCTTCAACGGCTACTCCCACCACACCAGCGGCGGCAGCTGCTCGAAGGAAGGTCGGCGAAAGGTGGCGTGGGCATGAGCTATTGCGACTCAACGCGTATAGTGGTCATCTAAACAGCCGTAGGAACCGTCAAGGGGATCTACATACCACTTGTAGAAACGTAGCGTCAGGGCGTGCTCGGTCAATTCGGTGATGATGGCCTGACGTGCATCAGAGCCAGGACCCAGTTCTAGCGTGTCTCCTTTGCGCCCCTGTATAATGTCAATATCAAACTGATCATTTGTAGTAGGACGCATGTAGCGTAGGGCATCCGGGGTTACGAGCAGATAATACGAATTGAAGGTATACGGCTTGTGGGCTAAGACCTTTCCTGTTTTATCATAGTCGTAGCCGTCACTGGTCTGGTATTGCCAGCGGCCTTCCAGTGTAGGTGTAGAAGCCGGCTGCGCTTCGTCTTTCTGGCAGGCGGCCGTGAGCAGCGTCAGGCTCAGTAGGAGTAGGGGTAAGAGTCGGTTCATAAAGTAAAGTAGGGAGAGGAGATGCTACGCTACGGGTTTCTCAGTACTGGGTGCGGCCGGATTACGAAAGAGAAAAAAGCCGACTACCAGCAGGCAGCCGAGTGGGAGGAGGATAAGCCCCCAAGCGAGCGGATTGGGAGGGGTAGGCGCTCGAAGTGAACCAAGTGCCAGGAACGCGTTCCAGAGGGCATAAAAGACGAATAGCACTTTCGCCCAGATTTGGCCGTAGCGGATGCCCAGCCCCACTGCTAGTAGGAAGGCCAGGCTCAGCAGACCTTGCGCCACCATCACGACGGCGATGCCGTTGCCTGATCCGGTGAGTGCGGAAGGGCTAAAGATTTGCAGCAGCATGTAGTAGTGCGGCAGGTTGAGCAGGAGCGTCGAGGCCAGGAACAGGTTGGACGCGATGACCAGATTACGGCGGGATGATGCTACAGTCATAGGGTAGGGGTACAGGCAGTTGTGATGCATCTATAACGCCAGCCACACCAGCGGCAGCTGCTGCCCGAAGCAGAGCAGGCGGAAGGTGTAGTGGGAGGTAGGCATAAACGCCTTACCGGGTGTAGACGTCTTCCGGCTCGGTATAGGGACTGCCTGGCGCCACGTTCTGGGCTTTGTAGTGCAGCACGAGTTTATGGTCGGTTAGCTCCAAGATGGTGCAATAGGCACCCGTACCGTAGCTCAGGGTCTTACCTTGCCGTACGAGCTTGAAGCTGCCCAGGGAAAAGTTGTTCAGAGTGGAACGGTAGCTAAGCGAGTCCCGCGTGATGTGTAGGTAAACATCGGGTAGGACCGGGACGTTGGTCTTCTGGGTGAGGGCTCCCGTTGCCGAGTACGCATACTCCGTCGTGCTAAGGGGAGTCCAGCGTCCTTCCAGTGGTGCTTCCACCGGTGTAGCCTCTTCTTTTTGGCAGGCGGCCGTGAGCAGCGTCAGGCTCAGCAGGAGTAGGGGTAGGAGTCGATTCATAGGGTAAGATATCTTACAAATAAAGCCCTAAGCTAGTCAACTATGAGCAGCGTGGGGCTTCTTAATTAGAACAAAACAGTCTGTCACACAGTAGCAAGCATAGTAGGGAGTAAGGTCTTCTTCAGCTCAGTGTTGCAGTTGGGGCACGAAGGCATTGTAGAAAGAAACGAAAGGGCAATAAACTACCAGGAGAGGCCTAAATGGCCTCTCAGGGAACACATCAAACTGCAATAGATAGGAGGTAAGAAAGGGCGCGGGTGGGGCCAAAACGAAACTAGCTCGCTACCCCGTAGCAAACTAGTAAAATTCCATGTGCGTACATACGCCTTTGCCGTACAGTCTACACAAAATATCACCCCAGGTACCGCCACGCCAGCCACAGTAGGCACACGAGCAGCGCCCCGCACAGAAACAATAATGGGTGCGAATAAAAAGGATAGTAAACCAAGCATTGAAATTAAACAAAAGGATGAGTCACGAATGCGTCTGCACCAAAGCTTTATCTTAGATTCGCTCATTAACATAATGGGTGTTATAGCGTCCCTCTTGGGAAAGCGCTACTTTTCAGCTTTACTTACTTTACGTTTTCCCTGGTACTCTCTCCGCTCAGTGCATGTACCAGACCACAGCATTACATCCGCTCTTGCTTCTCTGCAGGGCCCTCATCGCTGGGTGTGCGAGCAGCGATAAGCACCGTCTATTCCAGGAGGAGTAGTACTTCACCCACCCTCTGTTTGCATGAATGCACTACTTGGCGGCTTCATTTTCTTGGTTACCCTTTTCGGCATTCTAGCGCTCGGGCTGCTGCTCGTCGTGGCGTATCGCTCCCGAAAGAGTCCGCCTAAACTTGGTATTCTGTTCACGGCGGTGATTCTACTAGCTGGACTTGTGTTTTGGGAAGAAGGGGTGTATTACCTCCTGTTGATGCAGGTGCTGCCCGTGGTAATCATCTGCTGGCTGTTCGCTCGTAATTTACCAGTGAAGAGTCGACAAACGTTCGTCCGATCTCTGCTCATCTTAGTCGTAGTCGCCTTCTTCGGTTGGGCGAACCACCTTGGGGCCGTACTACTTCTGAGCGTAGGCTATGGGTATTACTGGTGGAAGCAGTTGCCTGACTTACCACAGGAGCCGAGCGTATTAGGAAGCCAGCCCCTTACCAGTACGGAGGGAAATGAGCAGAGAGAAGTACAGAGCCAAGGGACGAATTTCTCCGCTGAGAACAGTGCGGGAGGGAACAAGCCCTCACGTGTCATAGAGGAAGGGTAGTGCACGCCTGAATAAGGCCCGAGTAACCGAGGGTATGAGTCCTTATACATAGGCCAGAAAGGTGTACCATAGTGGCCCCTCCGGAACCTAATCCGGAGAGGCCACTTTATTTAGGGTAGCAGGGGCCAGAAAGTAGGGCCACAATCGTATCTTTCTGAACCAACCTTTTTGACCCACTGCATGCACTTTGGCTACGCCCGCGTATCGGCGAAAGATCAGAACCTCGATACCCAACTTAAGGAGCTGACGGCAGCTGGAGCCGACCGCATCTTTCAGGAGAAGATAACCGGCGCCAGTACGAGCCGCCCCGAACTCGACAAGATGCTGGCTATGCTCCGGCCCGGCGATACGGTCCTAGTGAACCGGCTCTCGCGCCTGGGTCGCAACACGGCTCACCTGCTTCAACTCATTGCCGACTTCACTGCAAACGATGTGCGATTCGTTGCCCTCGACTTGGGCATTGACACAAGCACGCCGGCGGGCCGCATGGTCGTGACCGTGTTTGCGGCCCTGGCCGAGTTCGAGCGCGAGAGTAATGGGGAGCGGCGCCAAGCCGGCATTGAGCTGGCAAAGGCCCAAGGCAAACATTTAGGACGACCCGCTGGGGTGGACGAGGAGAAGCTGAAAAAGGTGAAGACGTCCCTTGCTGCCGGGCTCTCAATACATCAGATTGTAGACGTAACCGGTATTAGTGAGAGCACCGTGAAGCGTTATAGACGGCTCCTAACAACCGTTACACCTTCCTAGGCCGAGTCTGGAGCAGGTGGGGCTGCTTTTACTTGCCCTTGTTCTGTGGGATAGGATACGTGGCAGTCCCATACAGCATCTTAGTGCTATCTACAATTACATCTAGAGAGGTTGGCCGGAAAGTTGGAGGCATGGCAATTCTTCCGTCATTATGGCTCTTGAATTCAGACCAGGCAACCTGAATTTTCTGCCCAGGAAATACCTTGTTTTCAATAGCCCAATACCCCTCTGGATTCCTCCTTGACCGTACTACAAACGTGAGATGTCGATACTTGAAAGAATCACGGTTGACCAGTGTAACTCCTTGTGCCGTGGTGACCACCTCCACGTGAAGAGGCAAGTGCTGAATACTTTCCGAATGACAGGAAGATATAAGCAGCAGTAATCCACTTATACGTACAAAGGGTTTCATAAAAAGGTCTTGCTTGTCGAGAAAGCCGGGCTGTAAGTATAGCAGGTGCGCCGCGCAATTCAGAGCCACCCGCCCCCAAATCTGCCACCACTTAAATCAAAAACCCGCTTTAACGGCTATTAAAGCGGGTTTCATTGCAAAAGCCGTTTCCGGGTGGGGACGGCTTTTTTTTGTGCCTATATGATGCTGATTGCTAAATACTCTCTAATCCTTGCATTTATAGGCCGTTTATTTTGCGCATCAATCAGCGTTATGCCTGATGCCGCCCCCAATTTTACGCGGCTTTGCGGGCCGTGCGACGTTGCCTAGAAGGGTAGCCCGTAGTGCTGAGCACCAACCACGGCTGCATTGTCTTGCCTAGTGCTGAGGCGAGGCGCTGGAAGGGGCAAGGCAAGTGGCAGACGTCAGGCAAAACCCCTTCTGGGAGGATGTACTACATATGCGGGCTTAGCCCGGTTTATTGAGCCGGGCGGCGCAGCAGGTAGTGGAAGAGGCTAAAGCCAGAAGTTGCCTCAACACCTATGGGAGAAATAAACCAGCCTTGTTGGGCCAGATAGTTAAGAACAGCTGCCTGGGATTTCCAGACCCGCGTTTTGCCTTGCGCGTCCTGAACGTAGTCCTGGGATTTGGGCAGGTGTGCATCGGTAGCCAGTAGAATCCACTCCCGCGAATTATGCTGGCGGATGGTGGCAGTGCTATACTCGTCGGGAGTACGGGTCGTGGCGGCGTTGGGAGCAGCTTGGGTCTGCGCCGTCAACCGGCACAGGGGTAGAGCGGCAACAAGGAGTACATGTAGGAGAGTACGCATAAGAAGAGAAGTAGAAGAAAAGGAAGGTTGCCTTTGCCTCTACAAAGAATGCGCCACTTGCCGCTTATATCCACTGCTACTGCTCTGTACCGGAGCACCAATACAGCCATGCCAGCCACAGCAAACACACCAGCAGTGCCCCGCAGAGAAATCCGGTCCAAAAGGAGTATTGATACTTTTTCCTCATCCGCCTCTGCCCAGGAGCTTTTCCGCCTCGGCTACGTTAATATACAGGGTATAGGCTTCTAATTTTGTTACACTAGTACAGGGGCACGGCTGTAGAACCGAGTGGCGCTCCTGCTTTGCCCAGCGCGGGGGCCTGCGCTCTGGATAAGGTAGTGTCAGTGGCAGATGCCGGCCTGTACCACCTGCTGGGAAGATGTTCTCTATCGTCGGGAGAAGCCCTTCACCGGGTGTAGTTATCTTCCGATCCGTATACCTGCTGTTCGCTGCTATACACGTCTTAAAATAGCGTATACTCAGCTTCTCTGAGGCGTGCTTACGCACAATAACTTTGAACCTGCTGTAACCAAAGAGCCGCGGCGTTCTAGTGTGGTGGAGGCGAAAGGTAAAGTGGTCAGGCGGGCAAAATAGGGCATCGTACCCCCTTGATCTGGCGGTAGGAAGGGCCTTCCGCAATCGTGCGGGTACCGGTCAAAGCACCAGAGCGGTTAAAATGGGAGGTAGTGGTGTTAAGATAATTCCAGCGGCCTTCCAGGGCGGGAGTAGATTCCGGGAGAACATTCTCTTGCTGACAAGCGACGGTAAGCAGCGGCGGGCTTAGCAGCAGAAGGGAAAGTAGGCGTTGAGGTATAGAGTAGAAATAGGGTGGCCTACGGTAAAGACTTTCTCGTCATTTTCGGATACAACTGCGGCTATCTGGAATGCCAGATTCTCGCTGGCCCTGGCTGGTACTGTTACCCACTAGGGAGGAGTTGGCCACCGGCGTTGCGGTGCCCACGCTGTGGGCCATGGTAGTGAGGGAGAAGGGTAGCGACAAGGTAGAAGTGTTGCCAGAAGGAAGGCAAATGAGAATAGCGGAAGCGGGCCACCAACGTCGACGCTAGCCACGCCAGCGGCACCTGCTGCTGGCGTGGCCGGAAGGCATGGTGAGAAGCCGACATGAGGTAATGGCTCCTAGCGCTGGCCTGCTGCTTTAGCGCGAGTAGACGTCATCCCCTTCAAAATAAGGTTGACCCGCAATTTTTCTCTCGGGGATATAGCGTAGCACCAATGTATGGGCCGTAAGTTCTTTGATGACGACCGTACCCTGATCATAGGTAAAGCTATTGGCATTGAGGTAGGTGAGCTTGCTGCCGCCCAGCGGGAAGTTGTCCGTCACACTATAATGGCGGATCGAATCTTTGGAAATGACGGTGTAAAAAGTAAGAGCCGTGGAAGTGGAGTCAGTTGTTTGTGTCAATAACTTCCCGTTGGCATCATACATATAAGTCACTAGGCGCTTAAGGGTCCAGCGGCCTTCTATGGAGGGTTTTGGCTCGCTGTTATCTTTCTGACAAGCGGCTGCCAGCAGTGTCAGGCTTAGCAGCAGAAGGCGTAGGAGTCTAGGCATAGGAGAGTGGGTAAAGGGTAAAAGGGAATACTTACTTCCGTAACAGTATCTTCAGCAACTGCATACTCCACTCCTCATCGGCCGGCTGGTTCCGCCGCCGCCTCTTCAACGGCTGGTAGTAGCACCTGAAGCAGTGCGAGAGGGCTGATTGCCGGAGTGCTTTGATGACCAGAGGCTTAGGAGCATGAGGAGGCTGGCTCCCAGTTGCAGAAAGTGCTGCGATACAAAGTCGAAGGTCTTCAGGGAAGCGTCGGAAAAAACAGGGCTTCCAGTGCGTATAATCTGTATCAGCACTAGGCCATATAGTGTCAGGAATAAGGTCTTTACTGGCCGAAGTCCTTTTCGAATGTAGTAATAACAGGCCAGCAAAATAGGATTGATGAGGTACAAGGTGATGTAATCCTTGGGCTGTAGGTCGTTGGCAAAATAGCCCCGATGGCGGAGGTAACCCATACCGACGCTAAGCCCGAAGGCCAGAAAAAGTAGATTAGAGGCCCATATGTCGTATTTGTGCTGCTGTGAGGTCACCATATTGTTTTGCCTGTAGGCTCATTCAGGCCGGGGATTTTACATAAGGGTGCCAGAACGCTCAGGATAGTCAGACGTGCAAATGAATCTGGCCCTTGTATAACCAACTCGCATGGCTAGGCCTGCGCTAAGCAGGAGGGTAAGAAGTACCCCATCCTTCTACCGGATATTCTTCACGTGTGTGGAGCACGGTACACGATGCAGGTGGGTGCTCATAATCACCTCGTAGGCTTCGGTAGCCCCTATCTGGTAGGGGCAGGGGGCGAAGCCGGGAGAGAAGGGCAGGAGCCGCCATGAGTAAGGCCAAGACATATATAGGGGTTTCAAAGCTACTCTTTTTCTGGTGCTCTTATAGCGGACAAGCAGTAATACTACGCTCCGCAAGCCCTGGTCTATGAGGAGCTGCCCCACTGCGTCCTCTAAGACGGCATGAGTTCCCCGCCGGCTCCTGAGCTGCCACTTGACGCTGGCCAAACTTTACCCGGAAGACTCCCCTTCGTCTGTACTACCGTTGCTGGCCTGTTGTAGTCCGGCGCTGCAACTAGCCTAAAGCCCTAGGTGTGGCCCAGTTGGGAAAGTATAACATATTCTCTTTCCAGTAATAGAAAAATATTGTAACAATTATAAGATAAAATATGTCTTAATTAGTAGTAATAAAAAACCTGCACCCTTATCTTGACTTGTATGGCACTGATAACCTTTGTAGTAGGCCTGTTTCGCCCGAGGCCGGGTGACGGGACGGCCCAATTGCGGCAGATGGAGAAGCGCCGGGCCTGGTATGAAGCCTCCGTCTGGGATAAATCGGTTCACTAGCGTAGCCTATACGTCTTGAAAAGCCCCCGGCTCACCCGGCCGGGGGCTTTTTGGCGCCTCTCCTTCCGTGGCCAGCGGCGGTAGCTTCTAGCATAGCCTGGGTGGCCAGTAAGTCCGTGCCAGTACTCACCGACGGCCTAAACGTCGGCCAGGACACAGCGTATTAGCTTGCCCGCAACCCTGATTACTGCCTCAGCTCTCCGCGTAATTTGGTCAGGGTTCACTTCTGCCTACTCCTGGCCGTGGCCGGCCGCAAAGTCATTCGGTGAATGCAGCAACTACCAGGCAAATAGCGCCGGCAGCATTGTTCTTACTGAAGTGGAAAGAGCAGTTTGCAACTACACCTGTGCGTGCACTCCGGAATGATGATAGATACCGGCTCCTATTGCTGGGAGCGGTGCTCTGCTTCGGCCGAAATAACTCCCTCTAAAACCAGTTGCATCTGGCCCAGCACCAACTGCCAGTTGGCAGGGAGGCTTAGCTGCAAGTGGCCCTGCTCCAACTGCTGGTGCAAGGTGTCGAGGTAGGCAAATTGCTGACGGAGGACGGGACCATCTAGGTGCAGGAAGCGACCGTAGGGCAGGGAGAAAATTTCATCAATAAAGAATTGTACCGCCTGTTGTAATTGCTTCTGATGGGTAGGCTCGTTCTGCTGCAGGCTAGATAACTGGTGATAAAGGCGCTGAAGCTGAGCCAGAGGCAGGGTATGGTTCATAGAAACGATGTGAATAGGTTCGAGGGCGCGGGGGCACTGTCGAGAATGTAGAGAAATACTTATATACTATATACGTAAAATAACATTGCAATAGCCGTGCTACCAAAGATAAACGCACTGAATGCCCCAACTCTGTAGTATAAGCCCTGACATTCAGTGCGGTACTGTTATGAGTTCAGTTAGGTGAAAGGGACCAAGGTAGCCAGTAGCAGGGTTGTGGCTTGCTGCCAGACAGCGTATGTCCAAGGACGGGTAGATTCGCTTTTGGCTGTGGCCACCCAGGCTAGTAATACCTCGCGCGGGGGCAGGGCCTGGGTGGCATGCAGGTTCTCCGGCCACTCATTGGCAGGCCAAGCTTGCAGAAAGTATTCGGCCTGATCGGCAATGCGGGCCAGGCGGGCTTGGGCGTATGGATCGGTGTAGTGCAGATGGCGGACTGTGCGGTATAATTCGCGCAGGGCGGTGCGGGCAGGCGGAAAGGGAGAGGACGTTGCTTCCGAAGAGGTGATGGGGCGTTTCATTGCGGGCCACTTACGCACCTTTAAATGCGGCCGGATTGCCCTCTGGGGCCCGAAAAATGATAATTTATAGTAAAATCAGAGTAGGGAATTTTTAACATCTTGCTTTGGTTTCTGTCAGGTTTTGGGCGGAAGCTCGGGGGGGAATTTTGCGTCATCAGGCAGCACGGTAGCCCCAGAGCCGTAGTCCGGATTGAGGCGCTTCCACGTCGCAGTTTTTAAGTCCTCCAGGCGCGCGGTAGCTTCCTGAACTGAGGCACTACTGCGGAGCTTGTCGAAGATTCCCATACGCTGCCCTGTCTTAATAAGTTGTTCGAGAACCAGAGGTAAAATCCAGCCCACCACGCTGGAGGCAAGGGCGCCCCGCAGCCCCAGGCGAACCAGCAAGCGGGCCGTCATGCGCTCCAGCAGCAGGGTGCGCACGGCCGGTAGAGCTTTGTTGGTAAGAAAGTCGCGCACGAGCTGCACATTGCCCTTCTGCACCTCCGCCCGCAGCACTTCCTGCACCGATTCCAGGGCGGAAGCAGCGGCTTTGCGAAACAGCCGGCCCGTTTGCCAGGCGGCCAGGCCGGTGAGTTGTCCGGCGGTGCGGAGAAAGTGAGGAAACAGCGAAATATTTTTCATAAGACTAGAAACGAAAATTGACCGGCTAAGGCAAACACGGGTTGCCATTGAAAACGTAGAGAAACTTCCGGCAGCTTGGGTAGTTGCTGACGTACGCTAGTTTTTGCCTTCCTGCCTATGAATGCCATTGTGATTACGGAACCTGGAGGGCCCGAGGTGCTGGCCCTGCACCACCTGCCCCGCCCGGAGCCCGCTCCTCATCAGGTGCTGGTGCGGGTGCACGCCGCCGGCGTTAACCGCCCCGATATACTGCTGCGCCAGGGCAAGTACCGCGGCAGCGGCGACGTAAGCGGGTTGGTGCCAGGGTTAGAGGTAGCCGGAGTCGTGGAGCAGTGCGGCGCGGCCGTCACGCGCTGGCAAGTCGGCGACGCGGTGTGCGCCCTGCTGGCCCAGGGTGGCTACGCCGAATACGCTGCACTAGACGCCCGCCACTGCCTACCCCTGCCCGAAGGCTGGACCTTCTCGGAGGCAGCCAGTCTGCCGGAAACGGTGTTTACCGTGTGGCACAACGTGTTTCAGCGGGGCCAGCTGCAGCGCGGCGAAACCTTGCTGGTACACGGCGGCAGCAGCGGTATCGGCGTGACGGCCGTGCAGCTGGCCCACGTTCTGGGCAGCCGCGTAGTTACTACAGTGGGCTCGGCCGAGAAGGGGGCGGCCGTACAAGCGCTGGGGGCCGACGTAGTGGTAAACTACCGGGAAGAAGATTTTGAAATGGTAGTGGCAGAGGCCGGCGGGGCCGATGTGATTCTGGATATGATTGGCGGCGACTACACGGCTAAAAACCTGCGCCTGCTGCGCGACGATGGCCGCCTCGTGTTTATTAATGCTATGCAGGGTAGCACCGCTCCGTTTAATGCCCTGGAGGTAATGGCCCGCCGCCTGACCATTACGGGCAGCACGCTGCGCCCCCGCTCCGCCGAATTTAAGGCGGCCCTGGCTGCCGAGGTAGAGCGCCACGTATGGCCCCTGCTGCCAGAGCGGCACTTTAGGCCCGTTCTGCACACCACCATGCCGCTGGCCGCTGCCGCGGAGGCACACCGCCTGCTAGAAAGCAGCACCCACATTGGCAAAGTGGTGCTGACCGTGGGCGACTGACCGTAATTCGTTTCATTGCCTAGCCTGCGCCACCTCACCTGTTTTCCTCGGCTGGCTGGGCTACCCTTCGCTTATCTTCCAACGTCTTTCCTTTTGTGTATGCGCACTGCTCTTCTTATTGGCGCCACCGGGCTGGTGGGCGACCACCTGCTGCGGCAACTACTGCTCGATGCCCGCTTTGACCGCCTCAAGGTGTTTGTTCGCCGCCCTACGGGCTACCAGAGCCCCAAGCTGGAAGAGCACGTAGTGGATTTCGATCAGCTCCAGAGCTGGCACGAACTGCTCACCGGCAACGTACTGTTTTCGACCTTGGGCACCACGCTGCGCCAGGCCGGCAGTCAGCAGGCCCAGTACAAAGTCGATTATACCTACCAGTACCGCACGGCCCAGGCTGCCGCTGCCAACGGCGTTTCAACCTTTGTCCTGGTTTCCTCAGCTGGCGCTGATGCGGATTCCTTTGTGTTTTACAACCGGATGAAGGGAGAGCTGGAGCGCGACATTAAGCGGCTGCCCTTCCAGCGCATCCGGATTCTGCAGCCCGGGGTACTGGCTGGCGGCCGCGCCCAGGTGCGCCTGGGCGAGAAGGTAGGGTTGGTGCTGGCCTCGGTGGTAGGCGCGGTGCCGCCGCTGCGAGGCTACCGCCCGGTACATGCCCGCATAGTAGCCCAGGCCATGATCAACGCGGCCCTCGATGAAACGCCCGGCATCAGCACCGATACGCTGGAGGGAGTCTTCACCCGGGCCGGACAAGCGGCGTAACTAGCCATGACAGCCCACAAAAAAAGCCCGCCGAATAGCGGGCTTTTTGATGGGTAGTAACTGCAAAACGAGGCTACACCCGCTTCCACTTGATGGTGCAGCCAATGGCTTTAGTGGAGTTTACCGAGGCCGGTTTACCGGCAATGATGTCGGTCATGGCGTTTTCCAGATACTTGGTCTTCACCAGTTTGGCGTCCTCAGAGTTGTCGTCGATGGCCCCAATGTAGCTCACTACGAAGTCGTTGCCCTGGCGGGTGAGTACGTACAGGTGGGGCGTGCGGGTAGCACCGTACTGCCGTGCTACCTGCTGGGTTTCGTCCTGGAGGTAGGGGAAGGCGTACTTCTTATCCTTGGCCCGCTTCTGCATGTCGGCGAAGGAGTCGCCGGGCGCTACGGCGGGGTCGTTGGGGTTAATGGCCACCACGGGGTAGCCCTGTGCGGCGTACTTGGTGTTCAAGTCGATGATGCGCTGCTCGTAGGCCTTGGCGTAGGGGCAGGTGTTGCAGGTAAACACCACAATGTAGCCCTTGGCGGCCTTGTTATCAGCCAACGATACCATCTTGCCGTCCACGTTCCGGAGCTTGAAGTCGGCGGCTTTGTCGCCCACTTGGTACCCCGCATCCGCCGGCCGAAGCACGATAAAGCTGCTCAAGGCCAGCACCAAGCAAGCCGCCAGAAAAGGAAGAAGCTTTTTCATAAGATGACTGGAAAAAAGGTGAAGGAAGAAAGATGTGGGTGTCATTCCGCGCTAAGCGAGGAATCTAGGTTTATCATTCAACAGTCTACCCTAGGTTCCTCGCTCAGCGCGGAAATGAGAGTTATTTCACGAAAGCTTGCAGCTGTTTCTGCAATTCCTCAGCCGATAGTTCCTGCTCAAACGTGGCACGCTTGTGCTTGGCGTTGTTCAGGATGATGGTAAACGGCAGGGCCCCGGTCCACTTGGTGTCTACCTTGTCAAGATAGGTATTCGGGTCGGTTTCATTGAGTAGCACCACTTCCGATTTCAGGCCCCGCTTCTGCACGAAGGGCTTCACTTTCTTGTCGAGCTGGGAGGCGTAGTCCATGCTTACCAGCAACACTTTCACTTTCTGCTTGGCGTAGGTGGTCGTGAGCTGGTCGAAGTGGGGCAGCTCCTTCACGCAGGGCGCGCACCAGGTAGCCCAGAAGTTGACCACGTACGTGGTATCCGTAGGCCGGCTCAGGCGCTTCTGCAGCTCGGGCAGCTTAATAACGTCCACTTTCTGGGCCTGTCCGGGCAACGCTAGGAGGAGGAAGGCAGCGGCCAGCACAAGAAATTTCAGTTGGTTCATGATAAAAGGGTAGGAGTTACAGTAAAGACAGTTGAGCCAGCCAGAAGTTGCGGCTAGCTAAACGAGTATAAAGACTCTTCGAGTCTTGGCGTTGAACGACCATCGTCATTTCCTACCCCTATGTTGAGCACAATCCTTGCTTACCTTTGTTATTCCTCTGAAAAAGCCTCCCCATCGGGTTATGAATAAGATCTATTGCCCCAGCCTCACCGAATACAAGCGCCGTTTGTCCCGCGAAGTCCAGCTCGGCGACCTGCCCATGGGCGGGCTCAACCCCATTCGGGTACAGAGCATGACCACCGTGGACACTATGGATACGCTGGGCTCGGTGGAGCAAACCCTGCGCATGGTGGAGGCCGGCTGCGAGTACGTGCGCATTACGGCTCCCAGCGTAAAGGAGGCCCAGAACCTGCTGGAAATCAAGAAGGAGCTGCGCAAGCGTGGCTGCAACGTGCCCCTCATTGCCGACATTCACTTCACGCCCAACGCTGCGGAGCTGGCCGCCCGCATCGTGGAGAAGGTGCGCGTGAACCCGGGCAACTACGCCGACAAAAAGAAGTTCGACGTCATTGAGTACACCGATGCTACCTACGCCGCCGAGGTGGAGCGCATCCGGGAGCGGTTCCGGCCCTTGGTGCAAATCTGCAAGCAGTACGGCACGGCCATGCGCATCGGCACCAACCACGGCTCCCTCTCGGACCGCATCCTGAGCCGCTACGGCGATACGCCGCTGGGTATGGTGGAATCGGCGCTGGAGTTTCTGCGCCTCTGCGAGGAGGAAAACTACTACAACGTGGTCTTGAGCATGAAGGCCAGCAACACCCAGGTGATGGTGCAGGCCTACCGCCTGCTGGTGCAGAAGCTCGATGAAGAAGGCCTGCAGCCCTACCCCCTGCACCTGGGCGTAACCGAAGCCGGTGAGGCTGAGGATGGCCGCATCAAGAGCGCCGTGGGCATTGGCACGTTGCTGGAAGATGGCCTTGGCGACACCGTGCGCGTGTCGCTCACCGAAGCGCCGGAAGCCGAAGCGCCCGTGGCTCGCGCCCTGATTGACCGCTACACTACCCGCGCCCAGGAGGCCAAGCCCATTGCCCCGCTAACCAACGATTTTACGGCGGGGGCTACGGCTGGAGCGCACGAGTTCAAGCCGGAGCTAATCAGCAACGACGCTGCTCTATCGCCGATTGACCCCTTCCAGTACCACCGCCGCGTTACGCGCGAGGTGCTGAACCTGGGCGGGCAGAACGTGCCCCGGGTGATGGCCGACCTCTCGCGCCTGCCGGGCCTGGAGTACGCCGACCTGCGCGCCGCCGGCCACCTCTACTCCGCCTTCCTCGACAAGTTCCAGATGAACGACCTCGGGGCCGACTACGTGTACTCCGGCCAGCGGCCCATTCCGTTTATGCTGCCCAACGGCCTGAAGGAGGTAGTGGATTACTCTGCCTGGCTGGATGGCGGCCAGCGCTCCGAGCACTACCCCGTGCTCACGCCAGTTGAGTACGCCGCCGCCGGCGCCCGGCACCCGGAGCTGAACTTCGTGTTCCAGAACCTGGCTTCGCTCACGCCCGCCGCCCTGGAGCAGCTGCGCCAGGATACCACGGCCGTCCTCATCCTGCACACGGATAACGCCCATGCCATGCCGGAAATCCGGCGGGCCTTCTTCCGGCTACTGCACAGCGGCGTTACGAACCCCGTACTCATCAACCGCCAGTACCCCGCCCTCACGCCCGAGCAAACCCAGCTCTACGCCGCCACCGACGTGGGCGGTTTGCTCCTCGATGGCCTCGGCGACGGGGTAGTGCTCAGCACCGAGTTGCTGCCCGAGCGCCCCAAAGCCGAGTGGCTCCAGACCATCGACCAGCTCAATCAGCTCTCCTTCGGCATCCTGCAGGCGGCGCGCACCCGCATGAGCAAGACGGAGTACATCAGCTGCCCCAGCTGCGGCCGCACCCTGTTTGATCTGCAGGAAACCACCGCCATGATCCGCAAGCGCACCGACCACCTGAAGGGCGTGAAAATCGGCATCATGGGCTGCATCGTGAACGGCCCCGGCGAAATGGCCGATGCCGACTACGGCTACGTGGGCGTGGGCAAAGGCAAAATTGCCCTCTACCGCGGCCAGGAAGTCATCAAGAAATCCGTGCCCGAAGAGCAAGCCGTGGACCAACTCATCGACCTCATGCGCGAGGATGGCAAATGGATTGAGCCGGTACGATTGGAGGAGCCGGTGGTGGGGTAGGATGACAAGCAGCATAACAATGCGTTATTTGCAACGGGCGGCGACATTTGCCGGCTGCCTGTTGCTGCTCCCGTTATTGAACGCCTGCTCGTTTACCAATCGGTTCGTAGTCTACAATAGAACGAACCACGACTTGCTGCTACGGTATAAGCTGCTGTCTACCTCCCCGCGCGGCTTCTTCAGCACGCGGGCCGTAGCCCACACAATCAAGCGCGGTGGCGCCGCTACGGATACTTGTACGTTCGACCCGCAGACTGGAATAGTAGCAATACGGCTTCGCAAAGGGCATTGCGTAACTATTGGCAGTGGGTTCTGCACTACCTATCAAACAATTGCAAACCTCGACCCCAGTCTTAAAACGGGTGCTGAGGAATTTAATAACCTCCACTACCTGGAAATTATATCCGACAAAGGACAGCTTCGTTGTGAGGGAGATTTATTAGAAACCTTGATAACGAAGAACAGCCTAGTACTAACCCGCGTGGATATTAAAGAACTGTAGCGTTTACTCACCAAGCAGTTCCCCAAAAGATGCTGGACTTATATCTAATTCACGATAGCCAAAATTCATCTGGTAGAAGTTCAGAACTGAAGCGCATCGGAGGTATGGAGGATGAACTGTTTTTCCTACTCCAAGCAGAAGGCATAATTGCTCCGTGGTTTGATTATTACAGCAGGCTGCGTTGGGGAAGTGAGATTGTAGCAAGGATGCTGCAACAGCTACAGCAGCAACCATATGGGAAAACGTTACAGGCTGAGCGCACAAGTTTTATGTGCATTTTACAGCAAGCAGTTAATGCAGAATGTGGCCTGATGGGGTTAGGGGATTAATGGTCAATAGCTAGCTTAC
The DNA here is from genome assembly GCF_019599275.1 of Hymenobacter sp. HSC-4F20. GTDB lineage: Bacteria > Bacteroidota > Bacteroidia > Cytophagales > Hymenobacteraceae > Hymenobacter. The sequence continues at coordinate 793,418 of NZ_JAHZTD010000001.1, forward strand.
GATCTTTTAATGTATATGCACCTACACCAAACGCTCGAACAGCTAGAGGGGCACACATTGTCTCCTGATGTACCTACTAATTTGCTTCGTAAGTGCCAGGTATATCGAAAAATCCCTCTTGGTGTATTGTCCGTCGAGCAACTTCGATTATTAGTTGGACAGCAGATTGGCCTTCAATACATAGTCCCTTTAGCTATCCATATCCTGACAGATGATCCTTTAGCTGAAGGAGATTTGTATGAAGGAGATTTATTGATGAGTGTGCTACGAATTGATCAAGAGTATTGGGTAAAAAATCCAATGGCCAAACAAGCTATGCTGGGCATATTCAACCAGCATGCCGACAGAATCAAAGTAAAAGGAACCAAGGCGATTCAGGTATCTATTCAACAATTTATACAGGCGTAAAACATCCGCGTCGCTCATCCGTCTGCTACCCCATGAAACTACGTGTGATAGTAACCGGCACGACCGGCATGGTGGGAGAGGGCGTGCTGCTGGAATGTTTGAACAACCCGGAGGTAGAGCAGGTATTGTCCGTGAGCCGCAAGCCCAGCGGCCGGCAGCACCCCAAGCTGCGGGAAATCCTGCACGCGGACTTCCAGGACCTGACGCCGATTCAGGACCAGTTGACAGGCTACAACGCCTGCTTTTTCTGTTTGGGCGTGTCGTCGGTGGGAATGAAAGAGCCGGAGTACCGCCGCCTCACCTACGACCTGACCCTGCACTTCGCCCAAACGCTGCTACCCCGCAACCCCGGCCTAACCTTCTGCTACGTGTCGGGCGCCGGCACCGATGGCACTCTGAAAAGTCGCCAGATGTGGGCCCGCGTAAAGGGCGAAACCGAAAACGCCCTGCTGCAACTGGGTTTCCAGGATGCCTATATGTTCCGGCCGGGCTTTATGAAGGCTACGCCGGGCCAGCAGCACGTACTGTCGTACTACAAGTACTTCGACTGGCTGTACCCGGTGCTGCGGGCTGTAACGCCCCGTTTCGTATCTACTTTGGCGGAGGTCGGGCAAGCCATGATTCGGGTGGCCCAACGCGGGTATCTGCGCAAGGTGCTGGAAGTGCCCGATATTGTGGCACTGGCCAACCTGCAACAGCGGCAGGCTTCGTCGATATCGGAGGGGTAGGACTCAGGCAGCAGACTGTTCGTATACTTCCTCGGCCTGACTTTCTGCAGAAACCAACCAAAGGCAGGCCCGGAAGCATGCACCAGCGCCCTCTTAACCTGCCGGAACTTGGCCTGCTGATTTATCTGCTACGGGATGCCCCGGAGGCGGAGCATCTGCTGGCGGCCCTGCATACGGTGCGAGTGACGGAGGTAGCGGCCGAGGCAACCGGCAGCCTTCGTTTCCTCAGCGCTACCCCTCATCGGCGCCTCGGTCAGCAGCTAGCCACCACCCAGTTTCTGGACGAAGACGGCGTGCCGGTGCTCGTGTCGCTGTACCTGGATCAGGTCGGGGAGCTGTACGAGCTGGATTGCTGGAAAGTAGATGACACGCCCGTAAAGCGTATTCCGGCTTTTTAAGCCTATAAACTATCATTCCAAGCACAGCGAGGAATCTGGGTTTTGCCTTACATAGTAAACCCAGCTTCCTCGCTGCGCTCAGAATGACAGCACCGCCCCGCTACTTGCACTTCTCCTTGCGGCGCGTGTCGATGACGTGAGCAATTTTCCAGCCGTCGGCCAGCTTTACCAGCTGAAACGAGTTGTAGCCGCAGTGGCTGAAGGTGCTGCCCACGTAAAACTCGTAGGGCGTCCAGACGCTGGCCAGGTTGGCGTCAATCAGAATTTTATCGAAGGTGATGCGCTCATCATACACCTCTTTGTGCGGGGTGCCCACCATCTTCACGAAGCTCGCCGGATTCTCGGGCCGCAGCTGGGTCTGGCCGCCTTTGGTACTGATGGTATGAAACACGGCGCCGGGAGCTAAGGTGGCCCGCACCATTGTGCTGTCGCCCTTGCGCATGCCCTCAAAGAAGGTCTGGATGGTGCGCTTTACCGCCTCGGTTTCGTTGGCCGGTTTTTGGGCCAGGGCGGGGGTAGCGGCCAGGAGCAGGCCGGGGAGTAGCAGGTGCTTCATGGGGTAGGAAAGTTGAGTGTGAGCAAAGACGCAGTTTGAATGCACACGTTGCGGTTGAGGTAGAGGAGTAACTAATGTTGAGTAGGGCAGAAATCTAGTAGGGCACCAATCGTTGTCATCCTGAGCGGCGCGAAGGACCTCTACCGGGGGTAACTTCTTTTAATTAGCCAGAGGTAGAGGTCCTTCGCGCCGCTCAGGATGACAGGTGTACATACAGGTGTAAATGATAGCGACAAGTGTAAGTGATAGATAAAGCAACAATACATTACTATCAGCTCTTGCTTCCGTCATTCAACGCTACCGTAAAATTATGGGCTACCCCCTCGTAGCGGCTCAAACAGGCTATTTTTGCGGGAGCAAGGAATCCAACTGTAGCCCTTGTTCGTTTGCCTTTGCATGGAAATCCGCCGCACCTTCGACCTGCTTACCCACCTAGTAACCATCTCACCCCAGGCCGATTGTCTGGTTGAAAAGAAGTCCGGCACCTGGCAGCCGCTCAGCACTACGCGCGTGCAGGAGCTTAGCAACCAGGTTAGCCTGGGCCTACGCCAACTCGGCATCGGGCGCGGCGACAAAGTGGCCATCATTTCGGCTAACCGGCCCGAGTGGGTCATTGCTGATTTTGGCATTGCTCAGCTGGGGGCCGTGAGCGTGCCCATGTACCCTACCATTACGGTGGAGGACTACCGCCACATCTTCCAGGATGCCGGCGTGCGCGTGGTGCTGGTGCAGGACAAGAAGCTGCTGGGCCGGGTGCAGCAGGCCGTAGCAGGCCTAGAACACGGCCCGGAGCATATCTTCACCTTCGACAAGGTGGAAGGGGTAGGCCATTTCGGCGAGCTGTTGGCGCTGGGTCAGGGTGAAAACCCGGCGGAGCTGGAGGCGCTGAAAGCCGCCGTGCAGCCCGATGATCTGCTGACCCTGATTTACACCTCTGGCACTACGGGGCGGCCCAAGGGCGTGATGCTCAGCCACCGCAACATTCTGTATAACTGCGAGAACCTGACCGGCTACCTACCCATGCCGGCGGGCCAGAAGGCGCTCAGCTTTCTGCCGCTCAGCCATATTTTCGAGCGCACTGCCACCTACCTATACCTGCTGCTGGGCTTTAGCGTGTGGTACGCCGAAAGCGTAGAGCGCATTGCTGATAACCTGCGCGAGGTGCAGCCCCAGGTATTTACCACCGTGCCCCGCCTGCTCGAAAAAATCTACGACAAGATTGTAGCCCAGGGCCAGAAGCTGACCGGCGCCAAGAAAAAGCTCTTCTTCTGGGCCCTGGACCTGGGCCTGCGCTACGACACGCAGCAAGACCAAGGCTTCTGGTACAACACGCAGCTGGCCCTTGCCAACAAGCTGGTGTTCAGTAAGTGGCGCGAAGCATTGGGCGGACAGGTGCGCTACATCGTGAGCGGGGGCGGAGCCCTGCAGCCGCGCCTGGCGCGGGTGTTCTGGGCCGCCGGCATTCCCGTGATGGAAGGCTACGGCATGACGGAAACCGCGCCCGTAATTGCCGCCTCCCAGCCTGTAGCCGAAGGTAACTTTATTGGCGCGGTAGGCCCTGTTATTCCCGGTGTAGAGGTGAAAATTGCCCCCGACGGGGAAATCCTGACCCGCTCGCCCTCCGTGATGCAGGGCTACTACAACCGCCCCGATCTCACGGCCGAGGTGATTGACGCCGAAGGTTGGATGCACACCGGCGACATTGGCGAGTTCGTGCAGGGCAAATTCCTCAAAATCACGGACCGCAAGAAGGAGATGTTCAAGACTTCTAACGGCAAGTACGTGGCCCCGCAGCCCCTGGAATCCAAGATTTCGGAATCGCCGCTGGTGGAGCAGGTAATGGTAGTGGGCGAGGGGGAAAAGTACGCGGCGGCCCTGCTGGTGCCGGCCTTCGCCGAGCTGCGGGCCTGGGCCAAAAGCCACAACCTGCCTACCGACCTCTCCGACGCCGCCCTGGCCGCCCACGCCCAGGTGCAACAGCTCTACGAGCAACTGGTGCAGCAGGCCAACGCGGCCTTCGCCCAATGGGAGCAAATCAAGAAAGTGGCCCTGCTACCTACCCTCTGGAGCGTAGAGTCGGGTGAGCTGACGCCCACTATGAAAGTGAAGCGCAAAATTGTGAGCCAGAACAACCAACAGCGGATTGAGTCACTGTTCCGATAAGGAACATCATTCTGAGAAGCCCCTATCTGCCATCCTGAGCGGGAGCGAAGGACCTCTACCGCTTCGTTGTAGGGGTAATGGATTACTAACGGTAGTGGTCCTTCGCTCCCGCTCAGGATGACAAATGGGGGCTTTTGATAGTGTGAAAACAACGAAGCCGGCCCGCCTTCCTGCCCCGGATATAGACGAATGAATATCTTGCGGATTGTAAATCTTTCTGCCCCGGCGGATGTTATCAAAGCGTACCAGACAGCACTTCAATCATGCGCAAAGACCTGTTTAACTTCGGTCCGGCTCTCGGTTACTTTTTCCGCAAGCCTGATCCTACCCGCCACACCAACTTCAACCTGCGCACCATGCACTTCATTAATAAGCTGAGCATGGCCATGTTCCTGGTAGGGTTTATCATTCTGCTCTACCGCTGGTTTCTCCGCTAGTTTCCAGCCTTTCTTATAGAAGACCGCCCGGCTCCTCTCTCCAGTCCGGCGGTCTTTTTGCGTTTATCGGTTTACTTAGCGGCCATGAACATTGAAGACTTCCGCGACTACTGCCTGCTGAAAGCCGGCGTCACCGAAGAAACGCCCTTCGGCCCCGATACGCTGGTATTTAAAGTAGCAGGCAAGGTATTCGCCCTTACTGACATCAACACCTTCGCTAGCATTAACCTGAAGTGTGACCCGGAGCGAGCCCAGGAACTGCGTGAGCAGTACGAGTACGTGCTACCGGGCTTCCACATGAACAAGAAGCACTGGAACACCGTGCTCATGGGCACAGGCATTCCCAGCCGGCAGTTGCGCGAGCTGATCGACCATTCATATGACCTGGTGCGCGCCTCCCTACCCCGGAAACAGCGGGAAGAGCTGGCCGCTGCTGAGCAAGAGTAACCTTGGAGGACAATATGAACGGGAGGAAGGCTGCCACCAACTGTCATCCTGAGCGGAGCGAAGGACCTCTACCGCTTCGTTGTAGTGGTAATAGATTACTCACGGTAGAGGTCCTTCGCTCCGCTCAGGATGACAGGCGGCGTTGTTTTGGGCATAATCAGCATCTGCCACTTTTCGGTAAGCTTTTCAATTTTTAAAACCTTAGTGTAACTATTGTAGTTACAGCTGTATATTTGCCTCGCCGCGTGGTAGTAGTTGCTAGCGCAAAGGCGTCGCCTACCCCTGATCATGCAGATTAGCAGCCGTTTCTCCGTCGCCGTCCATGTTCTTTCCTTGCTGGCCTTGCAGCAGGAGGATGATGTATTGCTGACGTCGGAGCGGATGGCGGGGAGCGTGAATACCAATCCCGTCGTGATACGGCGGCTGCTGGGGCAGCTCAAAAAGGCTGGTCTGGTGGAAGTGCGCCCCGCTTCGGGCGGTACCTTCCTGACGCGCCAACCGGCCGCCATTTCCTTGCTCGATGTGTACCGGGCCGTGGAGGTAGTTGAGGAAGGACAATTGTTCAGCGTCCACGACAAGCCCCTGCAGGCCTGCTTGGTGGGTCGCAATATTCAGGCCGCGCTTGACACTACCCTGCTGCGGGCGCAAAACGCTTTGGAACAGGTACTGGCCGGCGTAACCCTGCAGCAAGTCACCACCGAAATCCTGTTGCAGGACAAACAAGCCTCGTAAATTTTTTTGCCCTGGATTGTAACAAACGCAGTTACAACCACTTTATACTTCTCATTTCACTTTCATGCGTATGAAAATTGCCCTCATTGGTGCTACCGGCTTTGTTGGTCCGAAACTGCTGCACGAAGCCCTCAACCGCGGCCACCAGGTAACAGCCATTGTGCGCGACCCCGCCAAGCTCACGGAGCAACACGAAAACCTGACGGTGGTAACCGGCGACGTAAACCAGGTAGACGAGCTGGCCCAGCAGCTGGCCGGCCACGACGTGGTGCTGAGTTCCTTTAATGCCGGCTGGGCAAACCCCAACCTCTACCAAGATTTCCTGCAAGGCTCCCGCAACATTGAAGCGGCCACGGAAAAATCGGGAGTGAAGCGCCTGATTGCTATTGGTGGAGCTGGCAGCCTCTACATCAACGGGCAGCAGTTAGTGGACGGCCCACAGTTCCCAGAGGAGTATAAGCCCGGTGCTACCGCCGCCCGCGACTACCTCAATGAGCTAAAGCAGAACACTACCCTCGACTGGACGTTCTTCAGCCCCGCCATTGAGATGCACCAGGGCATTACCACGGGCCGCACCGGCCACTACCGCCTCGGCACCGAAAGCCCCGTATTCAACGAAGAGGGCCGCAGCATCCTCTCCGCCGAAGACCTGGCCATCGTCCTCCTCGACGAGGTAGAAAACCCCGAGCACATCCGCCAGCGCTTCACAGCGGCGTACTAAGTACTATCTGTCATGGCGAGGACGCAGGACGAAGCCATCCTTCCCCTCACCCGTGACACGCTTCCTACTATGACCGGCCCCTGATGGTATCACAATCATCAGGGGCTGGTCACATCTTAGGGGGTAGGGCGTTGGTCAGAAAGGGTGGCTTCGTCCTGCGTCCTCGCCATGACAGATAATAAATATAAAAAGGCCCGCTGGAGTTATCCAGTGGGCCTTTTTGCTGACAGCTAATAGCCAGCAGCTAACAGCTAAAAAAACCTATACTACCACGTTCACCATGCGACCGGGCACCACAATCACCTTCTTAGCTTCTTTGCCTTCAGCGTAGCGGGCCAGAATATCAGTGGCGCGCACGGCAGCCTCGATTTCGGCGGCGGTGGCGGTGGCCGGGAACTGCAGTTGCTCGCGCACTTTGCCGTTGATGGCTACCGGGTAGTTCACAGTATCTTCTACCAAGTATTCCTCTTTGAACTCGGGGTAGGAGGCAGAGCTGATAGACCCGGCCTCGTGACCGAGTTTCTGCCACAGCTCCTCGGCCAAGTGCGGGGCGTAGGGCGAGAGGAGCACCACGAGCGGCTCCAGAATGGCGCGGTTATGCGTATTCAGAGCCGTCAGTTCGTTCACGGTAATCATCAGAGCGCTGACGGTGGTGTTAAACGAGAACTTCTCAATGTCCTCTTCCACCTTCTTGATGGCCTTGTGCAGGGCCTTCAGCTCGGCGGGTTTCGGTGCTTCGTCGGTTACAGCAAAGTCACCGTCCTGGGGGTGGTAGAGGCGCCAGAGCTTCTTGAGGAAGCCCGCTACCCCACTCATGCCGTTGGTATTCCAGGGCTTGAACTGCTCCAGCGGCCCGAGGAACATCTCGTACAAGCGCAACGCATCCGCCCCGTACTGACCAACCAGTACATCAGGATTTACTACGTTAAACTTCGCTTTTGACATTTTCTCGACCTCCCACCCACTTACGTAGGTGCCGTTGTCTTCAAGAATAAATTCGGCCGTGGCGTAGTCAGGACGCCACTTCTTGAAGGCTTCAGTATCGAGAATATCGTTGTTGACGATGTTCACATCGACGTGCAAAGCAGTAGTCTGATATTGATCCTTTTTGCCTAGGGTCACGAACGTATTAGTACCGTTGATGCGATACACAAAGTTCGAGCGACCCAGAATCATGCCCTGGTTGATGAGCTTTTGGAAGGGCTCATTGGCGGTTACCAGGCCAAGGTCTTTGAGGAAGAGGTGCCAGAAGCGGGAGTAGAGCAAGTGACCCGTAGCGTGCTCTGCACCACCCAGATATAAATCTACCTGCTGCCAGTACTGCTCGGCCTCCTGGCCCACAAAACGCTCCTGATTTTCGGGGTCCATGTAGCGCAGGAAGTACCAGGAGGAGCCGGCCCAGCCGGGCATGGTGCTCAACTCGTAGTCGTACTGGCCCTTGTATTTCCAATCCTTGGCGCGGGCCAGGGGCGGCTCGCCGGTTTCGGTGGGCTTGTACTCGTCGATTTCTGGGAGTACCAGGGGTAGGTCGGCTTCAGCTACGCCGTAGGCCACACCGTCCTTGTAGTAAATCGGAATGGGCTCACCCCAGTAACGCTGGCGGCCGAAGATGGCATCGCGGAGGCGGAAGTTTACTTTGCCCTTGCCGATGCCGCGCGCTTCGAGCTGCTGAATCAGGGTTTGGGTGGCTTCCTTATATCCCATGCTCTGGATGAGGCCGTGCAGGTAGGTGCCTTCCTTGGTCGGGTCGGCCTGCTCCTCAATCTGCTGCTGGTCTACTACCTGCACGATGGGCAGGTTGAAGTGCTTGGCAAACACATAGTCGCGCTGGTCGCCGCTGGGCACGGCCATCACGGCGCCGGTGCCGTAGCCCGCCAGCACGTAGTCGGCAATCCAGATCTGGATGGGCTCGTTCGTGAATGGGTTTAGGGCGTAGGCACCGGTGAAAGCGCCCGATACCGTTTTGGTATCGGCCATCCGGTCACGCTCCGAGCGGCGCTTGGTGGCATCGATATACTCCTGGATGGAGGCCTGCTGCTCAGGTGTGGTGAGTTGCTGCACCAGCTCGTGCTCAGGAGCCAGCACCAGGAACGTAGCGCCATAAATGGTATCCACACGCGTAGTATACACCTTAATCTGTGCCTGCTCGTGGCCCTGCACCGCAAACGTCACCTCGGCCCCGATGCTCTTGCCAATCCAGTTGCGCTGCATCTCCTTGACAGCCTCGGGCCAGTCGATGGTATCGAGTCCCTGGAGCAGACGGTCGGCGTAGGCCGTGATGCGAAGGTTCCACTGCGGCATTAACCGACGTTCCACGGGGAACCCTCCGCGCTCGGAGAGGCCATCTTTCACCTCGTCATTGGAGAGCACCGTGCCCAGGCCGGCGCACCAGTTCACGTAGGTGTCTGACTGGTAGGCGAGTCGGTAGGGGTGCACGGCCTGCAGCTTTTGCTTCTCACTCCACATCTGCCACTGGCCGGCCGTGAAATCGTGGCGCTCTTCCTCGTCGCCGGCGGCGCGCACACCCTGGCTGCCGTTTTCGGCAAACTTGTCGAGCAGGGTTTTCAGCGGCTCGGCGCGGTCGGTGTCGAGGTTGTACCAGCTATTGAACAGCTTCAGGAAAATCCACTGCGTCCATTTGTAGTAGCTGGGGTCAGAGGTGCGTACCTCCCGGCTCCAGTCGTAGCTGAACCCCAGAGAGTTAAGCTGCCGGATGTAGGTATCAATGTTCTGCTCGGTGGTAATAGCCGGGTGCTGCCCGGTCTGGATGGCGTACTGCTCGGCGGGCAGGCCAAACGAATCGAAACCCATGGGGTGCAGCACGTTGAAGCCCTGCAGGCGCTTGTAGCGCGAGACAATATCGGAGGCAATGTAGCCCAGTGGGTGGCCTACGTGCAGCCCGGCCCCGGAGGGGTAGGGAAACATATCCAGCACGTAGTATTTAGGCTTATCAGGCTGGTTTTCAGCCTTGAACGTATTGTGCTCTTTCCAGTGGGCTTGCCACTTCTTCTCGATATCCTGGGGATGGTAACCGGGCATGATGTACAGCTTCGTTGTAGCCGGCGAAAATACGGGCAATTGGCGGGAATGGCTAATGCGCCTTGGTAACTGGCCCAATCACGTCCTTTTCTGATTTGAAGGTAAAGGGTTGGTTGAGGCGAGGTGGATCCATTCCGCGCCATAGCCGCTACAACCCGGCCGTAGTGTAGCCTAGCACTGCAGTGTCGCCGGTATCTGATAACACGAAGGATTCGCTGCTGGGAGTCATTTCGTAGCGCATCACAACATCCGTTTCAAAAGCAATAAAGTACCGGCACAGCAACTCCAGTACCTGCGACTGCCAAGTAGTAGCATCCAGATATACCTCCAGCTCGGCCGTGGAAAGCTGGAGCAAGCTGATTTCCAGCGCCGGCAGCGTTTCCTGGTAGCCACCACTGAGTACAAAGTCGCGGCCCAGCTCGCCAAAGCCGAGGGTGGCGCCCTGGGCCGTTGAGCCAGCGGGTAGGGTTTCGGGAGAGAAATGCAGCGGGGCCACCGGGCGCAGGCGCACGGGCACGCCCAGAATACTTTCAAACACCTGCTGGGTGCGGGGCAGGTCGCCCACAATCCGGTGAGCCAGCGGGAGCAGGTAGAGCAGGGTAGCAATATGCTGGGCGGGCAGTTGGCGGTCCAGCTCCCAGAAGCGGGCCAGTACCTCGTTGTACCACTGCCCCGATATACTGGTCATGTAGTGGCGCTCTTCTTCTTCCAGCAGCACCCGGAAGCGGTAGAACTCCTGCTCGAAAGGGGCAAAAAAGCGGCGTGTGGACTTTTCCCGGCGGCGTTGGGCCTGGATGTCCTCTATCATGCTCCGTACCCCCTGCTGGTTGGGGTTGCCCGGGTGATGAAACAGCTGCTGAGGTAGGGCGTCGTAGAGGCCTTCGCGGTGCACCTCCACAACCGTTTTAGGGTCCTGCCAGCGCTCCGCCTGCTCCTCACTCACGGTACCAATATCGGCGCGGTAGCGGCGGGCAAACAGGCTGACCGGCCGGATAACAAACTCATCGAACCGGTAGCCATGCGCCAGTAAGTCAGCCAGTACTACCTCCAGGCGCAAGTCAAACCCTTGCCGCCGCACCGTCTGCAGCAGGGCCGCAGGCGTGGCGGTGGGGGCCGGAGCCGGGGGGCTGGCCGCGCGAATCAGCCGGGTGTCAAAATGAAATACATCCACGCTAGGGTTTGGCATACTATCTTTTTTCTGACAACTTACAATCGATTGGCTAGTACTTAAAAGTCGAACCCAAGGCTTCGAATCTACCAAGATTGGCTGAAGTGAGTACGGAGGCAAGGCTTTCAGGTCGTCAATATTATACAATCGGCACAGTTCAGAGCGGCCGTTCGGTTGCTCCGGCCGCTTTCTTTATCGATTAGCCATCGTCAGCGCATATGTTGAACCTTAATCCCGAAACCCAGGCCCGCAGCGTAGCGGGCAATATGCTCTCAAATGCGCGGGCAGGCCTGCAGCGGAGCCCCTCCTTCGTCAGTATCTTTTTGTATCTGCTCGGCAGCCTGCTGTTGTTTGCTTTGCTGGGGGCCGGTGCGGTGTACAGCCCCTTTTCCTATAAAATCACCTTTATGCTGGTGCAGGCGGCCTCGCTGCTGGTGGGTATTTTCCATTTGTTTGCCCAGCGCAACTGGCTGGCCTGGTTTGATGAAGACAACTGGGCGCATGGCACCGTCATGACCGTGCTGGCCTGGATGGCCGGGGCCCTAGGTGTGGCCCTGCTGGTGTGGGTGCCCAACCTGGAAGACCGCACCCCGCCCACGGCCTTTGTCATGGCCACGCTGGCTGCTGTCATTCCGTACTTCTTCCATGAGGCATACCGGGCCTGGAACCGGATTCCGATGAAGTACTACAAGCTCTGGCACTACCAGGCCAATGCGCAGGGCCCCGACTTGGCGCGCATGGACCTGAGCAACTTTATGGTGCTGCACTTCTGGATGTCGCGCCGCTTCGGGGAGTCGCTCTACCATGATTTCTCATCGAAGGCACCGTATGAAATGCACCTGGGCGACCTGTTTCACATCTTCCTGACCGACTACAACGCCCTCAAGCCCGATCAGTCGTTGCAGTACCTGGATGAGCAGGGGCAGCCGTTCGGGTGGGTTTTCTATGCCAAGCAAGCCTGGTGGAAGCCCCGCCGCTACCTTGACCCCGACTATAGCTTCCGCGACAACTTCCTGAAGCAGGGCGACATTATCGTGGCCCGGCGCGTGCCCCGCTAGCCCCGGCCTGGTTCCGCCGCCGCTTCCCTAACTTGCGCCGCTCGCTCTCTATCCTTCCTTTCTGTTTTTACTATGCTACCCGAAATCAAGCACTACCCCGTGAACTGGGTTGATGGGATGAAAATATCCCGCCGTCATTTCACCGAGCTTGAACAGTTTACTACCGAGCACCTCCGCGACGCTACCGCCGTTGGCCTGAGTGCCCACCGCTACGGCCTGCTCCCCACCGATGGGCACGGGCTGCCTTCCCTGGAACTACTGCTAAATGTAAACCAGCAGCAGGAAATACAGGCCCGGCTGCTGTACTGCCGGGCCATTACGGCCGGCGGAGCCCGCATTGAAATTACCAGTGCCAACGAGCCCCTGACCTTACACACCAGCCTAGCCCAGCTGCTACAGGAGTTTAACCTGACCGCCACGGAGCAGCTACGTTTCAGTGTAGTAGTATCCGTAAACCCCTATGTGCGCGTGCCCATGGGGCAGCCGGCAGTAGAGGAAGTTCCGCCCCGCCACCCCTACACCCGCCCGGAGTACCAGCTCAGCGTTGTGCCTACCCAGCAGGTAAACACGTCGGCGGTTAGCTCTTTTCATCTGGTGGTGGGGGAATTGCTCTACGCCGAAGGGGCGCTGCGCGTAGTGGCGGGCTACATTCCGCCCAGCACGGCCCTGTCCAGCCACCCCGATTTGCTGCAGTGGCTGCACCAATTGGAGCACGTGCTGCAGGAGGTAGAAACCGACGCCTTTAAAGTCATTCATAAGGTAAAGCTGCGCGCTGATAAGAAAAGCGCCCTCAGCGAGCATGTGCATTTCCTGGCTGAGCGCACGGTGTTTGCTTTGGCTCAGCACCTGACCAGCTTCCACCTCAGTGCTGCCGAGCAGCCGCCCATTTACTTGCTGGATGCCCTGATGCGGATGGGCAAGCAGGTAAAAACAACCCTGGAGTGCCTGACGGAAGCCGAGCGGGAGGAGTTGCTGAAATACATAGAGCAGTGGTCGGAAACGGTGCCGGCCATCCTGCTCAGCGCCTTGCAGGGGGTAGTAACCATGCGCTACGACCACCACCGCGTGCACGAGCACCTGGCCCAGCACCTGTCGCTCTGGCAGCTGCTGGCCACTATTTTCCGGCAACTCACCCAGCTGGAGTACATCGGTAAGAACAAGGAAGGCTGGAAAACCTTCATCAACGAAAACCCCGTGGCCCCAGCCGTTGCGCCGGAGAAGCCCGTTTCGCGGTGGAATCCTTTCTAAGCTCTCTGGCCCGTTATCCTGCCCCCTCGCATGAAACCCCTGAACCACGCCGAACGCAATACCCGCCTCTGGAAATTCGCGCTGTTTTACGTGCTGGCCCTGGCCCTGCCCCTGATAGCCTCCTACTACCTGTTCTCCGACGGCTCCATTGCCGAAGAAAACCAAAAGCTGAAGCGGGAGCTGGAGCGCACCCGCGACGAGCAGCACAAGCTGCTGGTGCAGCTGGATACGCTGACTTCCCATTTGCAGCGCATTGAGCTAACCGACCGCCAACTGCGCACGGAAAGCAACGACCTGGTAGTGGGCGACTTGAACAAGCGCACCCAGGACTACCTCAACGCCATTGCCGTAACCCTGAGTGAGCTACGCCGCGACTCCACTCAGATGCAGTTCCTGACCAACAAGCGCCTGGCCCACAACATTCTGCGCGACTTCGACCTGTTCCGCAGCAACCGCAGCACCGTTGATTTCCTGCGCCAGTCCTTGGATAAAAAGGGCATTGATGTATCGGGCAAGGAGGAAATGGCCGCCGAACTGGCGCAAACCAAGCAGCTCTTGGCTACCTACCAGGCCGCTGCCGCCAACCGGCCCGCGCCTGCTATGATGAGCAGTGGGGGCGGGGGAGGAGGCTCTGGCGGTGGCGGTGGGGGTAGTGCCCGCGCGGCCGACCTGCAGCGCCGTCTGCAGGAAAGCAATGACCAAGTAGCCCTGCTATCAGACCAGGTAAACTTTGCCAATGCCAACTGCCTGCGCCTGCGAGCAACCAACATGAGCAAGGAGCAGCGGAAAGAGATGCTGGAGCAAGCCCGGCAGGGTTTTGTGGCTATCCTGCAAAACCCCAGCTCTGAGGACATGAAAGCTACCGTCGAAAAGATGATTGACTCTATCGACAGGGAGTTAGGCCGCAAACGGGGCATTTTTGGCTATAAATAGCCGCGTGTTCCTACCCGCCACTACCGCCTGAACCCCGCGCATGAGCAACGAATATTACCGCCTGCCCCTGAACTTTGAGGAGCTGTTGCAGCGGCAGCCTTTGGCCCGCTGCTCGGTGCAGGAGTCCATTGCCCAGCACCTGTACCTGATGCTGACCACCCACTTCGGCGAGTCGAGGTTTGACCCGGCCTTTGGCTGCGTGGTGTGGCAGCAGGATTTCGAGGCCATGACCAACATGCGCTGGAAAGACAACGTGCAGCGCTCTGTGGAGCAAATGGTGGCCGCCCGCGAGCCGCGCCTGGAGCAAGTGAAGGTGCTCGTGGGTATTGAAGATTTTGAGATGAAAGGCGTCAACCAGCGCATCCGGAAAAGGCTGGAGGTAACCGTGCGCGCCGTGCTGCGCCGCACCAACGAACCCTTTGCCTTCCGGGCTAGCCTGTTTGTGGCGCCGCTCTCCGTTGTATAGATAAGAAGCCCTGCTTCTAGTTTGCTACCTGCTCGTTATGCACCCATCCGAGGATTTTACCAAAGCCGGAATTAAAAGTCGCCTGACCCAGAAAGCGGCCGAAATGTGGGGCTACAGCGAGGCAGATCTGGATGGCTTTGACCCCCTGGTGCAACTGCTGCTGGAAGCCTGCGCCGTGGAGCTGGAAAAAATCGGGCAGGAAATCAACAACACGCAGTATCGGCTGGTAGAGCGCCTGGCAGGCCTGCTGAACCCCGACGTGATAGATGCGCCCCGGCCCGCCCATGCCATTGCTCAGGCCTACCCCCGGGAGCCCCTGCTGCAACTGCCCGCCGACGCGCAATTTGCTTTTCAGCGGCCCGTGCTAGGGCGCTCGGCCAGTGCTTCGGCCACCTTCTTTTCGCCTTTGCAGAATACGCGCTTAGTGGATGGGGCTGTGCGCTACCTCGCTACCGACGACCAAGTGTGGCGTGTGGAGCAGGTGGGCCAGAAGCGGCCCCTGGCGGCGGCTGCCCGCCCCGAGCCCGCCGAGTACCGCCGGCTGTGGATAGGGTTGGAGCTGAACCCCGAGGTAGCATCCCTGGCCGACCTGACCTTTTACTTCGACTGGTTGAATGAGCCCCGTCGTGAAGCCTACGTAAGCTACCTGCCCGGCGAAACGTGGCTGCTGGGTGGGCTTCCTCTCAACGTGGCCCAGGGCCTGCGGGCGTCCGCCCCCGATGCGGAGCCATTGCTTCACCAGGAGTACGATTTTCTGCAGCGGGTAGAAGAACAGGTCCGGCAGCTGTATGCTCCGGGCTTTGTGCGGGTGCAGTCGGGCCCGGGCACCGAGCTGCAGTTTTATCTGCGCGAGGCTTTTCCGGCGGCTCTGGCCGCTCGCTTCGCCCCGGAGGTGCTGGAAACACTGGCGCAGCCGCTGATCTGGCTAGAGGTGCGCTTCTCGCACGCCCTACCCCCCGAGGCGCTGGCAACCGTTACCTGCGGGCTCAACTGCTTTCCGGTGCTGAACCGCCGACTCAATAAGCAGTTGTTTCGTTTGCAACCCGCCCTGAATATCTTCCCGTTGGCCTCAGAAGAAGCATTTCTGGCTATTAAGGATATTTACAGCCTGCGCAACGTAGTCTTCCGCTCCACCACCCTCAGCACCCTCAACGAGCACGACACGGACACCTATACCCTGCGCTACGGGGCGGGGCGGTTTGATGCGCGCTCAGGCAAGGAGGCCCTGCTGGAGCTGCTGGAGCTGCTCCGCGATGAAAGCCGCGCCTTCACGGCCACGGGCACTGATTTCGTGGCCAACACCCTGCGCGAGCTGAACCAAAGCCTGGCCCGCCTGGAAGAGCGCATGGGCCAAGCCGACATCGAGCAAACCGGCGACCCGGCCCCTTACGTTATGCTCCGCCCGCGCGACGCCAACGACAGCGTGTACCTGGAGTACTGGTCGAGCGACGGGGAGGCTGGCAACCGCATTCCCAGCGGCAGCCTTCTGCAGGTGTTTGATGGGCACTACATTGATGCCGTACAGCTGGTGACTACCACTACCGGGGGGCGGGAACGGCCACGGCCCGAGGAGCGAGTTTTTGCCTTGCGTAGAAACCTGCTCAGCCGCAACCGCATCGTAACGCTAGAGGACATCCGGGCGGCTTGCTGGGCCGAGCTGGGCAGCCAGCTCAGCCAAGTGCACATCGAGAAGGGCTTCCGCACGGGGGGCTCACCCACGGCGGGGTTCGTGCGCTGCATCCGGGTGCAGCTAACTCCCGCGGCCACCAGCCGAATGTCGGGGCCAGAGTGGCAGCGCGCCGCCCACGAGCTGCAGGTGCTACTAGCCAGCCAATCGGCCATGAACCTGCCCTACGAGGTGAGTTTACTACCTGTAAAGGGGTAGCAAGCTCAGCCACCGCAACAAGTAAAAAGCAGCGGGAGCCACCTGGCCAGGTGGCTCCCGCTGCTTTTTACTTGTTGCCTTTTGGAGAAGGCATAATGAGTGGCGGCTCCGGAATCCCCTGCTGCTTCATCCAGGCTTTCATGGCGGTTCGGGCGGCGTCTTCCTGCTCAACCCAGGGCTTGCCTACTACCTCGGGCTGGGCGCCTAAAGCGTCTAACTTTTCCCGCCAGGCCCGGCCTTCGGGCGTTTGCTCCCACCGCTCCCGGATGGTGGCGTAGCGTCGGGCCCCGGGCGAAGGCACCGGAAACTTCACGCCCTGGCGAATAAGTAGCTGCTTAACTTTCTTTTGCCATTGAATGGCCTCGGCATTACCCGTGTCATTTTCCTGGGTCCAGAGAGCCACCTCCCCATCGGTTTTGCGCCAATCGGCTCCGCGTTCCAGAAGGTAATGCACCAACTCGAAGTAGTTGAGGCGGGCCAGTACCACCGCCGGAGTAGCCCCCGCGCTGTTCGTAATGTTAATATCGGCGCCCCGGTCGAGCAGCAGCTTCATCCGCTGGTATTGGTGGGCATACAGTGCGTTGTGCAGGGCCGGCTCCTTGCGCTCATCCCGGGCGTTGGGGTCAGCTCCCAGGTCGAGAAGGGTGAGCAGTAGTTCATCTTTCGGACCCTCAGCCGCAATATTGATCAGGTGGGTAGCATCAACGCCGCCTTGGGCATTGGGCAGATGCAGCGGGCGGTTCACGTCGGCCTTGTGGGCTGCCAGGGCCCGCATGGCCTTTACGTGGTGGTGAGCATACGCCCAGAACAAAAACGTTACGCCCTGTTTGCCTTCCAGATTAGGGTCGAGGGTAGGGTGCTGTCTGAAAATAGCGTCGATTTTGGCTATGTCATCCGTCCGGATAGCTTGGGCGAGCGTCAGGGCCGTATCGGTAAGAAAGTATGCTTCGGGCTTACGCGTGGAAATCGGGTTGTCAGATAGCTGCATAGAGTGGCACTGGGTAGCGGACAAGAAGACCCAAAGCCTACCTATAAGCACCAGCGTTTTCGAAAACATGTAGCCCCTGCGACTGATATGCTCCATCACGCAGTGTAGTTCATTTTTTCATTTCAACCTGAAGTTGCGCAACTCTGTTAACTAGCGCCTCCAGGTCGGCATGTAGCTGCTCGCGGCGGGCAAACTTTGCCGGATTAGCAGTGGGAATTTCGCGGTAGTCATCCCAATGCCCGTCCAAATAATGGCCAATAACCTGTATAAGTGTGGCCGTCATGGCTGTTGATACCGGCTCAGCCCGGGCCAGCCGTTCTAGCATGGCAGTCCGCTTTGATTGAATATCAAGGACTGTTCGCGCCGCAAAATCCTGTTCTGCGCCCTTATCAGGCAGATAGAGCGCCAGCAGTGCATCAAACAGCTGTGTAGCCTCCTGCAACAGCGCCTTATATTTTTCGGTGGCGTTTACCATGATTTGTGAAGTGGCGTGATGTCCCGAATATGGTTTTTGAAATCAGGACTACGGGATAAGTTATTGGTAATAAACACCTGTGGTTCACCACCCTGCAAACAATATCCGTTGTTGATTTTGTCTGGATAAATGCCCGATACGGGTTGGGCTGCCGTAGGGCCCTCCCAAACATGAAATTTCGGTTCCTTCGCCACCGGGTCGGCGTAGGGGGGCGCGGTAAACTCATACACCCGCTGGAAGTTGTTCCATTCCGGCATCACAGCGGTGCCCCCAATAACCTCATTCAGCCCGGCTGGCAGCGTGCGGGTCCAATAGCCACCGGTCATAGCATAGGGGTCACTCAGTGGGTCGTTGGTTACTCTGTACAGCTTCTCTCCCGGCATTACCTCTCGCAGCTGGGCATACTTGGTAAAGGTAGGAGCGTTCCGCGCGGGCAGGTCAAAGGCTGGGTCAGCTACCCCAAACAAACTAGCCGGAATAGGCAGAGGCGGCAGCCCATTTTCTACATAAGGGGCTTTTGTTACGCCGGGAATGTTCTGGTAGTCATCAATGATAACGCGCTGTTCATACAGCCCCTTATGAGGAGCATCAGCCGCTACACTCAGCCGTTGGAATACCACTAGTTTATCGACCGAGCCCCGCAGGGCAGACAGTACCTTATGCTCATCTAAGCCGCCCGCTACCCAAACGGCTAGTTTCTTCCGCACATCAAGCCCTGGCCCTACCAAGCCTTGCAGGTCGTCGAGCAAGGCATTGCTACGGGTGGCTTTAACGGAATGGATCAACCCACCGCCACGAGCGGGGGGAGCAGCGGCCAGCCGGGCCTTCGGGCTTTGGGCCACCGCTCGCGTGTTAGGCCGTCTGTTCCAGCGCTGCTCCAGCACTTGCCCATCCAACTCCAGCTGCTGGGCCGAGAGCACAAGCAGGCATTGGTAGGCCGCTGCCCCTTGGCCCGGCACCAACTGCACCCGTTGCTGCACGCAGCGCGCATCGGCAAAAGCCAGGGTGCGCCGGGGGTGGGTTGGGTCGTCGGGGTAGAAAACAACTTCGCCACTCCGCAGGCTGCCCGGCGAGGTAGCCCATTCCGCCAGTTCCGGGCCCTCGTCCCCCTCCAGCAGCAACTCCAGGGGCAGGCCCACTACTTTAGAGTTAGGCCGGCCCCGCGCATCTGTGTACTGGCGAAATCCAAAAGAGCAAGCGGCCAGCGGGTAGGTCTGCCCCGCCAGGCGTAGCTCCGCATTGATATACGTCATAGAATAACCACTAGCACTACATAGAAAGGCGAGTAGGTAAAGTTTGCTACCCGGCTCAGCTAGCCAATTGACTCTGCTATGCTTGACTGTTCCGCGGGTTCTTCGGTAGCTTCTACTTGCCAGGTGAGGTCCTCGGCATCCGGCAGCTTATCAAGCGAAATGACGGAGCCCTTGCCTACCTCGCCGGCAATAATCATCCGGGAAATAGGGCGGCGGAGCTGCTGCCGAATGACGCCTTTGATGGGCCGGGCCCCGTAGCGCGGCGTAAAGCCCAGCAGCGCCAGGTAGCTCCGGGCTTCCGGCGTAAGTTCCAGCGTAATGCCTTGGCGCTTGAGCTGCTCCTGCAGGGGGCGCAGGTGAATGTCGAAGATCTGGACTACGTTCTCTTCGGAAATAGGCGCGAAGGGCACAATTTCCGTGAGGCGGGCCAGAAACTCGGGGCGGAAGTAGCGGCTCATGGTTTCCATGAGCGTGCTGGTAGCCGGTATTTGCCCCGCGCCAAACGACTGGATAATCTGCTCACTGCCAATGTTGGAGGTGAACAGGATAACGGCATTCGAAAAGTCGCCTTCCCGCCCCAGTCGGTCGTGCAGGCGGCCTTCGTCCAGAATCTGCAGGAAGATGTCGAACACCGAGCTATGCGCCTTCTCAATTTCATCGAAGAGCACCACGGAGTACGGCTTCTCCCGGATTTTATTGACCAGCAGGCCGCCTTCCTCGTAGCCCACGTAACCGGGAGGCGCACCGTAAAGCAGGGCCGCCGAGTGCTCCTCCTTGAATTCCGACATATCAAAGCGAATCAGGAAGGATTCGTCGTTGAACAGGAAGTCGGCCAGGGACTTGGCCAACTCGGTTTTGCCCGTGCCGGTGGGACCCAGCAGGAAAAAGGAGCCAATAGGCTGCCCGGCCTTCGTGAGGCCGGAGCGCGACTCCAGAATGGCCTCGCACAGCGCTTTCACGGCGTGGTTTTGGCCCACTACGCGCTGCTGCAGGGTTTGGTCCATGTTCAGCAGCTTGTCCCGCTCATTGCTCTGCAGCTTGCCCAGCGGAATACCCGTCTTGCCCGACACGACGGCGGCTATATCCGTCCGCTCCACTCGGTCCTTCTTAGTGCCCGAGAGGTTCACCACGGCTTCCAGCAGTTCCCGCACGTAGGCTTCCAGAGCTTCGGCAGTTTCCAGGGCCTCGGGCTGCTGTTCCTGATCGAGCTGGTTGAGCCATAGGTGACTAATTTGGTTCTGAACCTGATACAGAAACCACCGCAACTCTTTCAGGTAGTCGGGTGCTGTTAAGTCAGGCTGGCGGGCAACCAGCGTCTCAAAATCCTGCTGGAGCTGTAGCAGCTCGGCGCTGGCATGTTCATCCAACATCCGGATGGCGGCCATGGTGCGGTCTACCAGGTCAATGGCTGAATCGGGTAACTGCCGGTCTTTGAGGTAGCGTTTGGCCAGGCGCACAGCCTCGGCCACGGTGCCTTCGCCCACCTGCAAGCCGTGGTGTGCGGCGTAGTAGGGCAGCACACTCTCTACCATCCGTTCGGCCACCACCGTGCTCGGCTCTTCTACCCGCAGCACATCGAAGCGGCGGTTAAAGGCCTCATCGGCCTCAATGTACTGGCGGTACTCGTCGTTGGTAGTGGCTCCAATTACCGTGATTTCGCCGCGGGCCAGCTCCGGCTTCAGCAGTTGGGCTATGCCCGCGCCCGCCGAGCCTTTGGGGTCCAACAGTACATGAATTTCGTCGATAAAGAGAATGGCCCGGTGGTACTGCTTGATTTCGCTGAGCACGCTTTTAATGCGGTCTTCTACCTCGCCTTTGTACGAAGCACCCGCTACCAGCGTGCCCAGGTCCAGCTCAAACAGCGCTACCTGCTGCAGGTGGCCCGGTACTTTCTTCTGCACAATCTGCTGAGCAAACCCTTCTACCAGCGCCGATTTTCCTACCCCTGGCTCGCCCACCAACAGTACGTTGGGCTTGGTGCGCCGCCCCAGAATTTCGGCCATTTGCCGCGTTTCCCGGTCGCGCCCCACGATGGGGTCCAGCTTACCGCTTTCGGCCTGGGCCGTTTTATTGACGCAGTACGTCGCCAGGGCGCCGGCTTTGCCGGCGGGGTTACGGTCGGAGAGGGGGGTAGTGGCCTGCCCATCGGTGCCTACTGCTACGGGTTGCAGCGCGGCGGGCTCGGCCGCTTCCATCACTTCGCGCTGGGTGAGGGGTAGGGATTTTAGCTGCTCGGGCGTGTACACCAGGCCCGGCCGCAGCACAGCGGCCAGGGCGCACAGCGGGTCTGTTTCTTCTTTGGAGAGCTGCAGCGCTACTAAGTCCGCTACTTCCAGCACGGCCTTAATTTCCTTGTCGGCGCCGGGCAGTTCCGGGGGGCGCACGGCTTTCGGTAGGCTTTCCAGCCGAACTTCGGCCCATTCGCGCAGGTAGTGAATGTCCTTGCCCAGCTCCACCGCCAGCCACGAAGCCAAGCCTATTTCATTGTGGAGCAGCGCCGTAAATAGGTGAGAGGCGGCGTAGTATTCGTGCCGGTATTCGTGGGCTACTGCCTGGGCGATGTGCAGTGCCCGCTTTAACTCATCTGTGTAAGACATTACTAGAAAGCAGGATAAAAGGAAAGATAGTGTGGCCTTAAAGCAAGCAAAGCCAGTGACCGGTATAGTACCGGCGCGGTAAGGTAGGAGAATATCCGTAGTGGCGGTTAATTCGATGTAAATACATGGTTTTTCTTTTATGCAATAGTATCTTGCCAATAGACTAGCATATAGGATTTTGCATATTATTTAATTGAGATTTGTGTGTTTTATTTTAGGTAGTTTTTCAAATTCCTGTACCTTACGGCCGGAAAAGCACGTAAAGCTTTCTGCCAATACCCTGATACAGGTTGGTTTAGCTTAAATACTACAACGTATGTTTAATTACGGAATAGGAGGGCAGGAGCGGAAGCAGGATGGTGCCCAAGAGTCCATTTCAGATATTCCACTGAACCGCACCCTGCTGGTGCAAAAGCTCACCTCCGATCCGCCCTTGCGCGCTCAAATTGTAGAAGGCCTGCGTACCCCCGAAGCTGTATTTGCCCACTTCAAGCCCTCCGTAGAAGTAGAGTTTGATCGGGAAGATGGCTCTACCGTGACGGAGAACTTGCAATTTGAGTCGCTCGGCGACTTCGGCAAAAAAGGCATCATCAACCAGAGCAGCTTTCTGCAGGATCTGAGCACGCAGACCGATGATCTGCAGAAGCTGCTGCGGCAGCTGAAGTCCAACAAAATCCTGAAATCGGCGCTGGAAACCCCTGAAACCAAGGCAGCCTTCCTGGCGGCTATTCAGGCCATGATCAGCGAACTGGAGTAGCCGGCCCGGATTTTTATATCCGCTCGCCCTATCCGCTCATCATCCGATAGAAATTCCCCTCTATGGCAACCGAACAAAACGCCTCTTCTGCTACCCCCTCACGGGAGCGGGAGCTTGCCCCTCGTCTTGAAGAAAACGCCCAGGCTCTGGCCAAATTTGGCGGTTTCGATTTGTTGGAAACCACCATCGATGGCGCTTCCAACCTGAACCCCGAGAAAAAGGCCCGCAAAAAGATTTTCCTGACGGAAGACAGCAAAAAGGCCGACCGCCAGCAGCTGAAAAAGCGTCTGGCCCTTTGGCACGAGATGCTAAGCAAAGCCGATTCTGTGGCCGATGCCGTGCAGCAATGCGAGGCGCAGGTAGAGTCATCCACCAACCAGCTGACGGATAACCTGCGCAAAGCCATTGAGGCCACGCACGATATGGAGCAGTCGTACCGCTCGGTGGCGCTATTCTACCGCAACACCGATCAGGACGAGGTGAAGAATATTTCCATCCTGAACGCGGACAAGGAGCAGCTGCAGGACCTGGACAATACCACCTTCATTGATGCCGTGTCCAATGAGCTGGAGCAGAACTACGACCGCCTCGACCTGCGCGACAACTACTCACTGCTGGTAGTGCCGGGCTACCTGGGCTCCAACAAGGTAATTGATAAGTGGGCCAAGATTGCGCACAAAAACAAGGTGATGATGGTCACCGACTTTGAGCACTACGACACCCCCGACGACGTAATTGAGCTATTTGAGGAAGCTAACCTCACGGGAGGCGAGGCGCATAAGTCCAACATCATCATGGCTTGTAACTGGCTGGTAGGCCGGGGTAAGCTAGAGGAGGTAGGCGAGGAGGAAGACCTGTTCGTACCCCCATCTTCGGCGTTGGCTGGGCGCATTTACAGCACGCTGGCCTCACAGGTAACGGCCGGGCGCAAGCACGGCACCTTGAACGAGGTAGATGGCGTGCGCTTCCCGCTGCGCAAAAGCGAGATTGCCAACCTGGAAAAGCTGGGGCTGGTGCCGATGGTAAACGAGTACGGCCGGGTTATGGCCTTCTCTGCCAAAACCCTGTTCAACGGCGACAACATCGGCCTACAGACCTATTCTGTAGTTCGAGTGTTCGACTACGTGACCAAGGTGCTGATTGACTTCCTGAACCGTCGCGCCTTCGAGAACTGGGACCACAACATGCGCATGGACATCCAGAGCCAGGTAGTGCGCTTCCTGGATGGTATTGCCGGCCCCGGTAAGCTGATTGAGAAGTTCTCCATCAAGAAGTTTGAGCGCGACCCCAACCAGAAGGACCGCATCCTGCTCGACATCCATATGGTACCCTACTTCCCGGCCAAAACCTTCCTGGTGTCGCTGGATGGGACCAAAGGCGACGACCCCAACGACCCCAACCGCGACTGGAACGCCGAGTACAAGCAGCAGTAAAGAAGATCAGCTACGAAAGCCGCCGGCTTCTCAGGTTTGAAATAAAGTACAGTAAGTGCCATTCCTTCCTTTCATTTTTAACCCCTTACACATTGTATTATGGCCTCATTTAGTGCATTCTTTAACGCCGCTGGCAGCGGTGACTGCGAAGTGGTAAGCTGCAGCTACTCCTTTGATCAAGCCATCGATGACAAAGGACGTCCTTCGTCAAAGGTGCAGGGCGGCACTATTAAAGTGACAATTGTTTCAACCGACAGCGCTTCGCTGACGAGCTGGATGCTAGACCCCTACAAGCGTGAAAGCGGCAAAATCACCTTCAAACGCATCGACCAAGACTCGACCCTGAAGGAGATTTCCTTTGAGGAGGCTTATTGCGTAAGCTACGCCGAGCACTTCGACGCCCGTGGCGCCGACACGAACACCTCCATGACGCTGAGCCTGACCATTTCGGCCAACAAAATCAACGCCAACGGCGCTGTGCTGGACAACAAGTGGGTATAAGCGCTTTTTCAATAAGCTAAAAAGCCCCCGCAACACAGGTTGCGGGGGCTTTTTTGTTCTATTAAGGGGCCGTCATTCTTGGTAAACGTTACCAGGACAGGGCTTATCGGGCCCGTTGGATTGCCCCGTTTACGGTTTCGTTGCCCCGTCTCGCGGCCCCGCTGGCTGCATTACCGGCTTGTACGCTGGGCTTATCAACCAGTTTACGGTCGCGGGTATTCTCCGAGGCCGGCCCTACCCCAGCCGCTGGTAAGGAAGTGGCCCCAGGGAACAGGGAAGCCCCCACCGGTGGAGGAAACTGGTCAGGGAATGATTCAGGCCCGGTAAGGCCAACACCCAGCAGAACTTGTGCATGGCAATGAGGGAAGGGGTAGTGAAACGCACGTTTGCCTCGCTGACCTGCTTCCGGCAGCCGGCTGTGTACTAGGAGTACACCCCCGCCGGCCATACCAGTTGGCTGTTGCTGGCCAACATCACCATGTGCTTGAACCGGCTCGCCTAATTCCCAACACGCTTGTAGTCGAAAACAGTCAGCTCACGAAGCACGGCTATTATATTGCCATTCGGTGCGTACTTGTTGAGCTTGCTGTTCGTAGTACTCCCTATCCTCTTTTACCTCCGCCAGCATCAGGTAGTACGTCTCGGCTGTTGTACGAAAGGCATCAATAAATTCCTTTTTGCTAACTGTGATATTCTTTTGTCCAAAACCAATTTTTAATTTATCATGATAATGAAATGACATCTTGAAGTAAGAGTTGTCTATTACATGAGTTTTTCCGGAAAATATTTCGTCTTTATCATCCTGAATACAGCTAATAAAGAAATCTAATTCACATTCTTCATCTAGTAACAACCTGAATTCGTCTTTTATTACTACTCTGCCGTAGTTGTACCTCAGATTGGGAGACATGCTATAATAATCCAGTATAGCTAATTTGTCAGCTATAGAGAAGAAACGTTCGTTACCGGAAAACTGCTCTACTTCTCCCCAGTGTTTTCTTAGGTAAAGCTGAATCTCAAGCATTGTATGAATTTTAGTCGAGTGGGAAAAATTGACCGATATGGCCTCTGTCCTTCATTCCTAGTCTGTACCTTACCCCGTCTATAGTTTCATCAATTTGACCACGCCCGCCATTCTTCAATAGTTTATCGACCTTCTCAGGGTTTTTATGCAAAATCTTTTGTATCGTATCTGTAATATCATCTGCTGATGTATGCGCAGGAAACATAGTTGCTGCTTTTTCGTCAAGTTTAAACGAAGGATGATGCCTTCCTAAAATATGAGTCATGCTTTGTTTGTCAATAATAACCCTATTGCTGCCAACATGAATAGTTTTATTTTTGAATTGTTTAATAGTCTCGAGCAGTTCTGAGCCAAGAGCATTTAGTTTTCTTTTTCCAATTAGGGCATAAATTTCCTCTAGTACATCACATGCGTTGTGCGCCAGAATCATCCATTGACCCACCAGATAGTTGTGCGTACTACCTACTTCTATATTGAATACCTCCGTTCGTTCGCATAGCTCATGTTCCACATCGTTCACCACCATAATTCCACCGTCGGAACGAGTAATGGCGTCCCCATTTTTCAACTCGGCTGCTTCCTTCCACTGTTGTCCGACTAGAAACGGATGTTCCGGCGTAGCGCTGATGCGCTCGGACCCTATCCGGAAATGCACTAGATTGTGGGTATAGCTCTTCTGAGTCATTTCCACCGGGCTGAGCACCAGATTCTCTGCTTGTTCATCCCACGACCATACTAAATTCCCAATCCGCAGATTCTCAATCTTCTCATATCCCTGCGCAACGGCAATCAACGTTCCCGCTGGAAAGCAGCCTTTAACCAATTTGCACGTAACAAATTCGCGCATTCCCTTCATAGCGGCGGGAATACCTTCCTTTAGGGCCGCTGATTTGGCCGTAAATGCTACCATTTTCTTTTCTGCGGCTTTTGCTGCCACTTTACCAGCCGCTTTCAGGGCCGTTCTTAAGCCCGCTTTTCCCACCATCATAGCAGCAGTAGCTGTGCCAAAGGAAAAAGCGCCGGCAACTACGGATGCTACATCCCATACTAAAAAGGCGGCATTTAAAGCCATTCCGACTTTATCACCCGTTTGCACCGCGTTTATTAAATCTCTGCCGCTGCCCCAAATAGGAATCAGTCCCTCTGCTAAGCCCGCCTCGCCTACTGCATTCTGTTCTTTTTGGGCTTGTGTTAATATGTCTTTACCGTCCTTTTTTGTTTCATTGATACTCTGGCTTACTGCCGGCGGCAACGGCAGCTGCCCAGAAGTTATAAATTCAATCTTGCCTTGACCAAGCGTACAATGCAGGCACGATTGAAATACTACTGCTTCAGCGCCTCCCACCTTCACATCATGGGTATCTTCCCAGCCCAGTGTTACGGGTGTGCAAGGTACGGGAGTACCTCCTGCCATCTGCGTGAGCTTTTTGCATATTACAAAAGAGGGGATATTAACTACCGGAATAACATCTAACGCATTGCCTGCAATAAGGCCGCTTATTTTAGTGGTTCTTGGGGTGCTCTTGAAGGGCATCGGCACCGTGCCTTCACTGCATTTCATTAATGCTCCATTAACTGCATATTCTAGTGGATGAGGCATGTGTCTTGCTGCTCTTAAAGTGTACTTACTGCTTGCTCAGGCTAAATCACATCTGAGTCTGGAGATGAGATACGAACTTTGCTACCAGCGTTTAAGGAGACTTCTTTATCGAATGCGCCTTTTAAATCCTTGGATTTGAGACGTACTATTTCCTTGGCCTCCAACGCCACATTTTTTGTAGCCGAGCTTACGTTGATTTCTTCCTCGGCCATGATGGAGATATTCTGGGCGTGCATCATGATTTCGCCCTTGTCACCAGCCTCAAGGGTAATAGTAGAGCCCAGCACAGTAACCGGGCCGTTGCTCTTAATCGTAATGCTGCCGTCGCCGTTGAAGCCAACCTCCATGGCGGTGCCTTTATTATTGGAGTTGGAAATGACAATTTTCTGCTGGCCGGCCGTGTCGGTCATCACAAACTTGTTGCCCCCGGCAGTCTGCAGGCCCTTCAGGTTGTTCTGGGGGTTGGTGTACTTGGCGCCCTGTTTGTTGCTGGGGTGGAAGAGGTTGCCCAGAATCAGGGGCTGCTCGGCGCGGTTGTGCTCGTAGCCTACTAGCACCTGCGAGCCGACTTCCGGAGTAAACAGCTGGCCTTTGCCGTCGCCGGAGTAGGGCGTGCTGATGCGTACCCAGTCGGTTTCGGCGTCGGTGGGCTTCTCTACGGGCCAGTAGTAGCGCACGCGCACCCGGCCCAGGCGCTCGGGGTCCTGCAGGTCGAATACTTCGGCCAGTTCGGGGTGGCCTACGGGCTGGGCGCGGTAAGGGCCCAGGGGTGGGTGCTCCGAGGACCAGGGCACGGCCTCAAACATGTTGGTGTAGTTGCCCAACTCGTCCACGGTGTGCACAATGGAGGTAACGAAGTACTTGCCAAACGACTCCTCACTTTCCACGTAGCTGCCCAGGCCTACCCCCGAGGCGTTGATGACACTGCCCAGCTGCATATCGGGGTTTTCGCCCCAGCCGTTGCAGCTCACCAGGTTGGTAGCGTGCTGCGACTTGTAGCGGGCGGCTACCTGCTCGGCGGTGGCCTGGCTGTCGAGGGCTACCACGGAGGGCAGCTGCATGGGGTTCGGGAACAGCCGCTCCGACTCCGAGAGGGCAAAGCTAGCCAGCGGATTCTGCCCCAGCCAGCTCACGCTCTGCGACGCCGAGGACGACTTCAGCGTCTTGTGCTGCTGCAGGTTGTACTGCGACACCACAAAGGCCGAGTGGCGCAGCGAGATGTTCAGGTTAAAGGAGGCCCGTACCCCGTCGCTGACAAAATCGATTTCCTTGCCCGCGGGCCGGCCCAGCTGCAGCTGCTTGCCATCGTAGTAGAACCACTCGCCGTACTGGGCGGCCAGGCGGTGCAGAAAGGCAAAGTTGCTTTCGTCGTACTGGGCCAGGTAGGGAATGGGCGCGGTATGCTTGGGCTGGGCGCGCAGGGCCAGCAGGTCGGCGGGGTAGGGCTGCAGCACCTTTTTGAAGATGGCCGCCAGGCCCTGCTTGAGAAAGGTGCGGCGCACGGGAGCATCTTCCAGCAGGTAGGTAGGGCTGTAGCCCTGCACCTGAAACGAGCCGGTCAAATCGCCCTGGTTGCCGACCTCTATCTGCGTGACGATGCCCTGAAAGGTAAAGTCGAAATCGGTTTTGCCCCCGTTGCCCAGGGCCCCCAGCAAATCGTCGGCGGTGCCGAACGAAATGGTAATGCTCTTGCCGCAGAGCTCCTTGTGCGCTTTGGAGAGAAACGTGCCGGTGTTGCCCTCCAGCCGGTCAAAGGGAATGTTCAGGCTGAAATGGTGGTGTCCGAACAAGGACTGGCTAATGGATAAGCTGGTAAACTCCAGAATTTCTTTACCCCCAATCTGAATGCGGGTATCTACCTGTAGTGCCATATACGTGGGGAAGGAATGTGCAAGAACTAGAGTCGGGTGGAGGATACTGCTCAGGCTGATATCAGGGTTGAACTCGTGCGCTGGCGGAGGTGGTTGCCCTGGCAAATACGTGCACAAAGTAATGTGTACAAGGGTTACTACTGCTCATAGGCTGACAGCATAATGCTGTGAATCATTGATGAATCGGTGTAGTTGGGGGCGGGCATGGTGGCTCTAATCTGCACTTGCCTTCCATTGGGTGAGGGATGATAGTCAAATAAGACGGGATGGTTCTGCCAGCTAGCCTCTTTTACTTCCATAACCGGACCTTGCTTACCCTGCCCGAACACGTGCCGTAGATTTCCCAAGGCTGTTAGCTGATCTGGCGGAGCCGGATAGACCACTCTGTTTTGCGCCGTATCAGAGGTAGGAGCAGGGTGATAGGCCGAGATGAATACAGTTTCCGGTTGTTGCTCTCGGTTCATATATACCTGTACTGTGTAATCAGATAAAACGACCGTAAAGGAGGTACTGTCTGAATATGAGATAGTTCCATTGCCATACTGGCGGCTTGTGGGGGTAGTAAAACGCGCCCTGCGTGCCATCTGCTGGGCATAGTGGGTTACTGCCTGCACCGGGGTGGGATGGGCTGGTTTGGAAAGGACCGTGTTTGTTGAATCGGATGCAGCGCCGCAACTGAATACACTACCTAGAAGCAGGGCTATTCCCGTGAAGGCGCACAGGGTGCGAACGATGGTCCCCCAATATATTGCGGGTTCTGGTCGGCTCTGTTGTGCTTCTGGAAACAGGTGGTGTAGCATAGTAGCTGCTTTATTTTTCTACCGAGATAGAATGCACCATGGCGGAGTCGGAATACTCAGGGGTAAACATCATGGCCCGAATTCTGGCTTCCCGACTACCGGGGGCAAGCAAGTAGCTGAACTCGACCGGATACCGCCGCCATGCTTCCTGTTTGGTGAGCAGGGCGGGCTTAATCTGGCCTTCGCCGAAAACGCGGCGCAGCTCACCCAACCGAACTAATCTCTCTGGCTCAGGGAGGGAGGCCACCTCCGGGCGCTCTGCCTGTGGGCCCTTACGCGCCGTGATGTAAACGGATTCTAGCTGCTGCTCGGTATTTAGGGTGGCCGTAACGGTGCAAGTACCCGGGGTCAGGATGTACATCGTGCTGTCTGAGTTCAGGCTAGGCAAGGTGTCGCCGCCATAAAAACGACTCGCAGGAGTGGTCAGACGGGTTTCTTTCGCTAGTTGAACAGCATAGTGCCCTACCACTTCTACTACGCTGGGAGTGCGTTTCGGAGCAGGTGGAGTAGCCTTAGCAGTAATTGGTTCCCTTTTTTCCGTGCAGCCCAGCGTCAAGAAAAGGCTCAGCACCGGTGCCCCATTCTCTAAGCTGAACAGGATTTTTTGCATAAACACATTACTTTTTGACCACATTGTACAAGGCTATTTTCTTGGCACCTGGGAAGAAGTGAATTTCCTGCCCTACAGTACCCTCTGGTTTCACAAAGCCGCGTGGCACTAACGTGACAGCATATTCATGTATTTGGAGTACAGCTCCAACCTTCAAGATACCTTTCTTGATCCAGTTTTGCATTACATCGGGAACCATATGCACACAGCCATGGGATCCTCCGAGCGGCATGGATTTTTGGCTATGTAGCTCCTGGTTCAGGATCTTAACCATTTCAAAGTCTGCGGTTGTGTGTAGGAAGTCGCTGAGAATTCCCTCCCGCTTCTGCCCAGCCCTCACCTTCGTGTCAAGCTTACGGTTGCCATTATGATCAATAAAATACTTAATAGCTACCTGCCCAAAATCATTAAAAACCCATTTGGGAGGCAATTTGCTTTTCCATTTGCCGGGTAGAGGGGCGTCAGCGGAAAGCCCAAAAACAGGATTTACCGACCGTTTTAATTCTTCGTACCGGTTGATTAGCTCATCTTTGGCTAGCATAGGAGCGTGCAAGAAATTCTCCCGCCAAGCCGGCAACGTATGCAAGTGTTGCCACTTACCCTGCATGAACACCTCCACGTAGCCCTTCGCGTCCAATCGAATATCGGCTCCCCAAGGCACTACCGAGTAGGGCCACCGCCCGGGGCTAGTATGCGGGCCTACATTACCAATCACGAAGCGGCCATGCCGGGTAGAGGAATAGGTCTTTCCCGGCGCATACGGCTCGCCGGCTGGGCCACCCTCGGCATCAAAAACGGTTCCGGGGATAAGGGTGAAGCTATACATAGGATGCAAAGTCTAGCGTAAAGTCCCTGTTGATTGTCCTCTGTAAAAATCTACCTGTTCTGCTCGGGGCGTCAGCTAGCCTCGAAAACGGGGAATGGCCCTTTGCCTACGTGATATAGAGGTAGGAAACCAAACAACTGCACTAGTTGAGGGCTGCGCACGGTAATAGGGAACAATACGCTTCTGCAAAGAGGCAACTGTACAAATCATAGGGAATAGCAATAATATGGTAGCTCGCCAAGATAGAAAACTTTGCGGTATGCCCTTCGCACTGGCCTCAGTAGCTCCCAGGCTTGGCGCGCCGTGAAAACGTAGCTGAATAGAGGATAGCGCCCGATAAATTCGATTTTTAGCCCGTTAAGTGCATTTTTTTGCTTTGGGGGAGCCGTCTGCCAAGGCAAGCAGGCAGGTGTGTAAAATTGAGGTAAGAGTTCCCGGCAAAGAACCGAGGCCGGGCTGCTTCTACCCCAGGGCGCGCCGCCGGCAAACGTTGCTGACGCCAGCACCTCCTCTTACAGCGCCCGGCCGTCCCAGGTGCCGGTGGTACGCACCACCCGAAACCGGGCGAACAGCTCCTCCCCGTACCAGTTCTCCTGACGCGTGAGCTTAATAACCTGCTTGTGCTTTTCGCTGCGGTAGGCATAGTCCTGCATGGCCTGCTGGGACTCCCAGAGGCTGAACGTGGCTTGGCGCACCACCGGCAGCTCGCCCAGCCCAATGGCGGCCTGCACGCCGGGCGCGTGGGCCACCGTGGCGCTGGTAGGGGCCACGTAGCGCCAGAAGCGGGGCGTTTTGTGCAGGCGGATGGAGGCACGCGTCAGCACGGCCACCGGGCCAGCAATGGCTTCCGGGGCTTCGGTGGGGTAGGCGAAAGGGTTCACGCCGTCCCAGAGGCCATGCGACTTCAGCGGCGTCAGTTCGGCAGTCCAGATTTCGGCGGTGCGCTGCTGATACTGCTGCCACAGCGGATGCCCGGCGAAGAAAGCCGCCGCCGCATCTGCCGATTCCCACACAGCCATCAGGCCGTAGCGCCGCAGGTTGGGCAGGGCCCCGAAGCCGCCCGCGCCGCTGCCCAGCAGCTTCTGAAACTGCAGGCCCGGCACCTGGCGTAGGGGACCCTGGGCGGTGCCCATCTGCGCAAAGCCCCAGCGCTTCTGGTTGGGCAGCAGGGTAAGAATGGAAAGGGTAGTAAGCACCAGAAATACGGTATCAGAACAACTCGGCGGGCTTCCGCGACAATCTGGGCGCCCTCCGCAGGAACCATCGTCCGCGGCGTGGCCGCCGTTACCAAGTAGGAAAGCGCCGCACGAAACAACGAAAAAGGGCCGGAATTACTCCCGGCCCTTCTTCCGTAAGGATGCAGAAGCAGAAATTACTTAGGATTTACCTGGGCGTGCTCATCGCCGGTGGGCTGGTACCGCTCGCCGGTAGCTACGGCTTTCACGTAGCCGAAGGCGCGCACCAGCACGTTGCTGGGCTGATCCCAGTACTCGCCGCGGTCGATAGTAATGCGCAGCAAGGCAATATTGGGGTCCTCGGGGCCTTTCGGGAACCAGGCGCGCAGGCCTTCACTCCACAGTTCCTTGATTTTAGCCTGATCCGTCAGCACAGAAGCCGTGCCGGAGATGGATACATAGAGGTTGTCGTCGGGCTTGGAGTAGCCCAGGTTTACGTGCTGGTCTTTGCGCACTTCGTAAATCTTGGCCGAATCTTTCTCGGTGAAAAACCACAGGATGCCGTCAGCCTCGGGCTTATGCGTGTACATGGGACGGCTATGCAGGCCACCTTCCGCGTCGGCGGTGGTCAGCATGGCTATTTTAATATCCTGGATTCGTTCGATCAGCTTGGTCACGTCGTGACTTTGGGCAACTTGCTCAGCCATTATGGTCAGGTTTTGGTTTTGGTAGAGTAGGATGGTTCAGGAAATACGCGGCCCGCGCCCGAAGGTTCAGTTGTCCCATCTTTGCGCCTCGTACCCTCGCCCATGAACTTCCTCGCTCACCTGCTGCTTTCCGGCTCTCCCGCCACTACCCCGCATTACGCCGACGTAGTAGTGGGCAACTTCGCCGCCGAAGCCGTGCGCGGCCGCGCCGGCCTGCTGGCCTACCCCGAAACCGTGCAGCAAGGCATTCGGCTCCACCGCTTTATCGACAGTTTCACCGATGCCCACCCGGCCGTGCGCCGCACCACCGCCCGCCTGCGCGCGGCGGGCCTGGGCAAGTGGGCGGGGGTAGTAGCCGACGTCGGGTACGACCACCTGCTGGCCCGCGACTTTGCCCGCTACCACTCCGATGCAGCCGAACCTCTCCCAGCCTTCGCTCAGCGCCTGTACACCCTGCTCCACCAGCGCCGCCAGGAGCTACCCGAGCGCCTGCAGGAAATGCTGCACTACATGCGCCTTCACGACTGGCTTACCGGCTACGCCTACCCCGCCGGCCTGGAGCGGGCCCTGTTGGGACTCTCGCGCCGGGTGCCGGCCGCTGCCGTGCTAGCTACCGGAGGCGCCGCGTTTCTGGCGGAGCTGCCCGCGTACGAGCAAGATTTCCAGGAGTTCTGGCCGAAGCTGCGGGCGGCAGTGGCTGAGGTTATTAGGATAGATGCAAAGTAGTGGTTAACGGGCCTGATTTTATTGACCGGCCTTAACTACCCTAATTCTTATATATCGTTGCTATCAATGACGAAAAATAGGTGAGTTAGCCCGCTTGCAGTACTCTACGGGCACGGTCCATACCTCAGGTATAAGGTTTTCAGAACCTCCCTCTGCTATACGCTGCTGGGCATCGGCTCCAAACCAAACGGCAACATGGCTAGCCTCTGGCGCATCCTCGTCGAACCCAATACCAACGACTACTCCAACCAAGCCGTTCAATTCGATAAAATCCCCGATGGTAACTTCATGGATTTCCATAATGGAAAGTTTCGAGCTGTAAGATTGCGCATCAAATACTAAAAAATCAGCCTACTATAAACACAGAGCAAGCCAAGTTCATAGCAACTAAAAACGGGGCCAAGTGGCCCCGTTTTTATTATCAATCAAGCACCAATATTATTAGTGGTGGTGGCCGCCTTCGCCGTGGACGTGGCCGTGGTCGAGTTCTTCACGGGTAGCGTCGCGGACGGCGGCTACTTTGCCGTCGAAGTGCATGACCATGCCGGCGAGGGGGTGGTTGAAGTCCATCTTCACCGAGTCGGCGCCGATGTCCACTACTTTGCCCTGCATGTGGTGGCCCTGGTTGTCGGCCATGGGCAGGAAGTTGCCGACTTGCAGCATCTCGTCGTCAATCTGACCGTCGATTTCGAAGACATTCTTGGGGATGTCTACCACGGCTTGCTGGTCGTAGTCGCCGTAGGCCTGGTCGGGGGTAAGGCTGAAGTTGAATGCGTCGCCGGCCTGCTTGCCTTCGAGCTGACGCTCAAACTCTTCGGGCAGGCCGCTCTGGCCGAACAGGAAGACCATCGGCGCGTCTTCTTCGGCCGATTCCACAAGAACCTTCTCTTGATTTTCGTCGGTTACGCTCAGGTCGTAGGTGATGGTAACGACTTTGTTTCCGCTAATTTGAGCCATACTTCGGGGTGGACGCGGACGTCCGGGGCTGGAGGTGGAGAATTGGGTTTCGGTAGGCTAGTTACGGAAATAGGGCGGAATTGTCGGTGCCAGGGGGGAGCAGAGTGCGTTTGCAGGGCAGCAGCGGGCATTTGCAAAATTTTGGCCTCACTTAATCGGGCAGTGGCTGGGCGTTTATATGGCGGTAGGAAATGGCCCTCTGCTTTGGGTATTGCCCCTTTGGCTGTCTGCGAAATGCTCCTGGGCTACGCTGCTGACCAGCTACTGCTCCAGCCAGCTACCACCGCGCAAAACACCGCCGTAGGGCCAATCTTTTCCACCGCGCCATTTACCGGCTTGCACCGACGGAACAAGATTGGCTATGCCTACCCAGGAAAATGTTTCAGGGGGCTAGTAGGTGGAGAGGAAGGGATGCCGGGCTACTTAATTTCCTCGCGCCAGACGGCCACAAACGGTTCTGCCTCGCCCACGCGGTAGGCGCAGCGCATGATGTTGGTGTTGCTTTCAATGGCCACGTTGCCGTCTTTATCAATGGCAATGAAGCCTTTGTCGCCCTTCAAATCTTCGTCGCGCAGCTGCACGGCCTCGCGGCAGGCCTCGGGGGCGCTGAGGCCGCGGTACTTCACCAGAGCATACACTTCGTGGGCCAGGGCCCCGCGCATAATTACTTCGCCGTCGCCGGTGCAGGATACGGCGCAGGCCTCGTTGGCCGCGTAGGAGCCGCCCCCAATGATGGGACTGTCGCCGACGCGGCCTTTTAACTGCCCCTCGATGCCGCCGGTGCTGGTGGCCACGGCCAAGTTACCGTCCTGGTCAAGGGCTACGGCACCTACCGTATCGTGCTCCTGCGGCTGCTTTTCCTCATCCTGAATGATTTCCAGCCACTCCTCGCGGGCTTTTTCCGTCTCGAAGTAATGCACCGCTTCCATGGTCAGGCCGTGTTGCAGGGCAAATTCCACGGCTCCTTCGGCGGATATGTATACGTGCTGGCACTTTTCCATGACGGTGCGCGCCAGGCTGATAGGGTTCTTCACGTACTTGACGCTATTCACGGCCCCCGCCTTCAGGGTCCGACCATCCATAATGGAGGCGTCCATCTCTACCTCGCCTTGCTTGTTGAGGCTGCTACCCCGGCCGGCGTTGAAATGCTCGTTGTCTTCGAGGCTGCGCACGGCGGCCTCTACTGCATCAAGGGCTGAGCCGCCCCGGTGCAGAATTTCCCAGCCGGCCTGCAAGGCCTCCTGCAGCCCTGCCCGGATGGCGGCTTCTAAATCGGGCGTCATCTTGGCGGGGTCCATGGTTACGGCGCCGCCGTGGAGTACAATGGTGTAGGTTTTCATAGCGGGGAAGGGGTAGGGTGGTAGCGGTGGTACGCACAAAAAAAGGCCCCGTTCAGGCTGACGGGGCTTTTCCGTGTTAGTACGGGGCACTGGGGAAAATACGGAGGAAGGTGGTGAAGTGGTGAGTTGTCATTGCGAGGAGGCACGACGAAGCAATCGGTCCTCTACGTGTGCTAAGCCTTTTAAATTGATAAGCCCTTGACGTTAGCACAGTCGCCAAGGGCTTATCAATTCTTAAGGGGTACTGCTGCGAAAAGGACGGATTGCTTCGTCGTGCCTCCTCGCAATGACAGCTTACTATCTCACCATTTCACAAACTCACCACTTGACTTACTGCAGCTCCCAGGCGGTGCGGTAGGCCCCGATGCTTTCCACGTAGTCGAGGAAGGCTTTGTAGAAGGGGTGGGAGCCCAGGGTGCTGGAGTCGCCGACAAGTAGGAGCTTGCGGCGGGCGCGGGTCATGCCCACGTTCATGCGGCGCACGTCGGAGAGAAAGCCAATGTCGCCTTGGGGGTTGCTGCGGGTGAGGCTGATGGCAATAATGTCGCGTTCCTGGCCCTGGAAGGCATCCACGGTGCCAATGCTGAGCATGCGGTGCTCCAGCAGGCCTGCCAGCTCATCGTTGTCTTCCACCGCGTCCTTGAGGTAGTTGATCTGGGCGCGGTAGGGCGCGATAACCCCGATGGTGAGCAGGTCCTCGGTGTGGTCGGCAGCGTCGTAGGGCTCCAGGAGTTGGGCCAGGCGCTTGAGCAGCAGGTCAGCTTCCTCGGGGTTGGCAATGGAGCGGCTCTCGTCGATGCCCAGCTCCTGGAAGCCGAAGCCGGCCGTATCCAGGAATTCCACGGCCATATCCGGGGCGAAGCGCAGGTCGTAGTCGGGCAGGTCGGCGTGGGCCACGCTAGGAGCGGCTTTCAGCCGGCCCTCGTAGAACTGCTCCGAGCTGAACTCCATGATCTGCTCGTGCATGCGGTACTGAATTTCCAGCATGCGGGCCGTTTCGGGCTGGCGGCGGATGCACTTTTCGAACAAGGTTTCCCGCAGGCCCTGGGCCGCGGCCTTCTCGCTTTTCACGGTGGGCGGCAGCTGCTGATGGTCGCCGGCCAGCACCACGCGGTTGGCCTTGGTAATCGGAATCCAGCAGCCCGGCTCCAGGGCCTGGGCGGCCTCGTCGATGAATACGGTTTCGTAGGTGAGGTGGCGGATGGCGCGGTTACTAGCCCCCACCAACGTGCACGTAATCACCTGCACCTGCTCCAGTAGATCCTCCGTAATGTAGCGCTCCAACTGGTCCGACTCCTGCAACAGCAAGTGGGCCTGCTCCTTAAGCTGGCGGCGCTCCTCGCGCTCCTCCCAGCCGAAATGACGCTTGAACTTGCCGGCCTGCTCGCGGTACTGCTCGGCGGTCTGGCGCATGCTTTTCAGCTCGGGGTAGCTCTTGTGCGCCATAATCTGCGCATCCAGGGTGTGCTCCAGCAAGAGGTCCGATACCCGCGAAGGGTTGCCCATGCGAATGACGTTCACGCCGCGCTCGGCCAGCTTTTCGGTGAGCAAATCCACGGCCGTGTTGCTAGGGGCGCACACCAGCACCCGTCGCTCCCGCCGGATGGTTTCCAGGATGGCCTGCACCAGGGTGGTGGTTTTGCCGGTGCCGGGCGGGCCGTGAATAATGGCTACATCCTGGGCCGCCAGCACGTGGCGCACGGCTGCCAACTGGCTTTCGTTCAGGGGCGAGGGGTAGTACAGGGTAGCTTCCGACTCGGGCTTGTAGCGGGCGGGCTTGGCACCGAGCAGCACGTCGCGCAACTCCGCCAGGCGGCTTTCGTAGGCGCCCATCACTTTGCCCAGGGCGTACTCCATCTCGCGGTAGCTCACCTCGTCAAAGGTCAGGTCCACGCCCAGCTTGCCATCCTCCACCCAATCGGGGAGGTCTTCCTTGGTAGTGGCCAGCAGGATTTTGTTGCGCTTGACGCTGGTAATCACACCTGAAAGGGTAGGGCGGTCGGTGGCGGCGCGGCCGGGAATATTTCCGAACAGGGCGGCATTCTTGCCCACCTGAAACAGGTGCAGCCCGCCGGCTCCGGCCGGGCGCTCCAGCTCAATGACTAGCTTGCCACCGAAGCCAATGTCCTCGGAGGTAATCTTAACGGGGTACCAGGTCAGGCCCCGCTTCTGGCGCTCGGCAATGGTGGCCTGGGCGCTTTTGATTTTGAATTGCTCCAGGTCCTCCTGCTGCTCGAGCTTCATGAGGGCCTGCACCTTGCGCAGCTCTTTTTCCAGCGCGTAAGGGTCAGTATAGGTAGGTTGTTCAGCCAACAGATTTGGGTATTTGGGATTCGTTGATAACAACGAAAACAGCAATAAGGTGGCCGAAGGTCGGGGAGATTTTTGGAAGTAGGGGCAGATAGAAGGTAGGCTTCTACAGCACACAGGACTTAATCAAGGAATTTTCTGTACCAATTAAAGAACTCATCCTCCGATGCATCATCGTCCATTTTAGCCGGATGTTTTATAATTTCTAGTGCGTTCTGAGGAATGCTAACATTGAAGGTGCTTTTTACCCATTCCTGAAATGCTGTGTTGGGCGCGACTCTGAACTCGTCATTCAGTGTATTAGGAGGGTAGGCAAACTCTTCGGGCCAGCAAATTTCATCGTAGCCAATAGCAAGTAGTCGAAGAAAGTCGACGGCGTCTTCCGTTAGAACACACGTCAACGTGGAGCCAGAGCCAGACCCCAAGTGAACAATTTTTGTCTGGCCGCTATCTGTTAGCCACAAGGCACACTCAGACCCGTCGCTACCTGTTTGACCAAAGACGCATAGCCGGCGGTTTATTTCCTCGATTTCTTTCCCAAACCAATACTTCAGGTTGACGTTGCCCGAGGCGACAAACTCAATGTTGGTTCCTCCTTCTCTAGCACTATCCGTCCAACTATCCTGCATTGCCTGTTCCGGATACAGAAAGCCGTAGGTGGCATTTTCAGTTATCTTATAAAGCTGCTTGTCAATAATCCATTCATATAACTGAGCAAGAGCTAGCGGAACGTGCATCCCATCAGGTAGTACGGCTTTCAGCTCTTGAATCAGCTGGTTTTGCATGGGGCTGAAGTAATAACAGTGTGTATTGAAACCATGTTGGGCAGAGTATGCTATTAGTTCCTAGCTCTGCCTCGCGCAAAGCTTGTAGAGTAAACTACTATTCCACTGCACGAAAATTTTACAAGTAATGCGGCTTTGTAGCTGTCCCTAAAGCTAAAACATAAGCCTCACTTCTTGCATCAATTGCCGCTCATTTACCACACAAAAGCCCGGCAATTCGGGCCGGGCTTTTGTGTGGTGAAACTCACCTTACAGCTTGAAAATTTCCTTTACTCCCTCTTTCAGCGGGGTAGGCGGGCGGCCCAGCCAGTCGGCCAGTTCGGTGGTGACGGTGGATTCCTGGCCGTTTTTGATGTCGGTGAGGAAGCCGGTGATGCGCTCTACGGCTACCTCAGGCAGACCCTGGGCACGTAGGCGGGCCATAAACTCTTGCTCTTCAATGGGCGTGTACTCCACGGGCCGGCCGGACAGCTCGCTCAGGGCCTGGGCTACGTCGGTGAAGGAATAGGTAGCGGCGCCGGTGAAGGTGAAGATGCGGTTCTGGCAGGCATCATCGGCGAGGACGTTGGCAATGGCCTCGCCCATGTCGCGGCGCAGGGCAAAAGATACGCGGCCCTGGCCGGCCGGGAGCTGAATGCTCTTGTCAAACACCTGCGGGCCAACGAACTGCGGCAGCGTATCCATGTACAGGATGTTGCGAAACAGCAGGTAGGAGAGGCCGCTGGCCCGGATGTAGTCTTCCGTCTGGAAGTGGCGCACCATAAGTTGGTTGGTGAGGGTAGCGGGGTCCTGGAGGGCACGGCTGGTATAAGCCAGGCATCCTACGCCAGCCTTTTTGGCGGCATCTATCACATTGTAGTGCTGCTGCAGGCCGTCTTCGTCGCCCCCGCCCGATACCAGCAGCACTTTGCTGATGCCCTGCATGGCTTGCTCCAGGGAGGCTGAGTCGCGGTAGTCGCCTACCCGGATGGTGACGCCTTGAGCCTGCAGGTGGGCGGCTTTGGCTTCGTCGCGCACCAGGGCGGCGAGCTGGTGGGCGGGGAGCTTACGCAGGAGCTGCTCCAGAACAACGGAGCCGATGTGGCCGGTAGCGCCGGTTATCAGAATCATAGGAAATGGAAATGAGTGACGGATACACTGCAAAGGTGCTCCGTGAGGCCGCCGCCGGGAAGGGCAAAAGGGCGGGAAGGTTATGCGAAATGGCGGAAAGCGCAGGCGCCCCTGAAGTATTGGACGCTTTATCTAGGACTAGAAGGCTAGTTCCTTCAAGCGGCCTAGGTTTAAGGGGAAGTTTAACACAATGGCATCAGAGCAACTACAGTATCACAACTAGCCATAACGTCATGTCGAGCTGGTCGAGACATCTCGCGTGCTGACGTTGTAGTGCTAACTCAACGATTCGAGCGAGATTCCTCGACAAGCTCGACATGACGTTCTTTTGTAGTTATTCTACTCTATCAGCCCCCCTAACCCCACGCCGCTTGATGCGCGGAATCATCTGAGGAAGGGAACTAGCTTACTAGCTTTAGTTTGCAGCTTGCTACCGCTACTCAGCTGGCCTGCTTATAGGCCGTGGGGGAGAGGCCCAGGCTGTTGCGGAAAAACCGGCTAAAGGCCGACTGGTCGGTGAAGTGCAGCAGGTCGGCGACCTGGGCTACGGTGAGCTGCTGGTTTTGCAGCAGGGCTTTGGCTTCCAGCATCACGGCTTCCTCAATCCACTCGCCGGCAGTTTTGCCGGTGGTCTGCTTTACCGTTTCGGTGAGGTGCTTGGGCGTGATGCACAGATGGTCGGCGTAGAATTTTACGCTGCGCTCGGAGGTGCTGTGTGCGTTTACCAAGTACTTGAACTCGGCCGTGAGCAGCTGGCTGCGGGTTTGGGTGGCCTGGAGCGCCGCCTGCTGCTGGTCGTAGAGGCCCACTACCTCGAAGAGCAAGCTGTTAATCAGGCTTTTGATGACCTGGTTGCGGTAGGGAGCCGGGGCCTGAAACTTCTGCTGCAACAGCCGCAACGATGCCGTGATGCTAGCCGCCTCCGCGTCTGCAAGCGGTAGCACATGACGGGTGGCATTCTCCAGAAACTGAAAATGATCAACGGGAATGTGGTTGCGGGTGGTGATAAACTCCGGGGTAAAGAAAACCGACAGGCTGTCGTGGTCAGCGGAAAAAGACGTCCATTCCTTGATGATGTGGGGCGTAATGAGCATCAGGCTGCCGGGCTCAATGGCGTAGGTTTCCAGGTTGGCTTTCAACTCCGCCGTGCCGCGCAGGCAGATGCCAATCTTGTAGTAGTTGCCCCGGTACGGCACCCCGAGGGGCGGACCGCCGGTGTGCGTGTGCTCGTCGAGGAAAAACACGTCTGCCGCCTCGTCGTCGGGGCGGGCGAAGTACTGCAGCCGGTAGGTCGGAATCAGAGTGCTCATCGGGCGGTTGGGGCAGAGGGAGGGGGTAGGGCCTGGCGCGGGCCGGGTTGGCGGGCAAAAGGTCGGGAAAAGTAGGCTGGCCGGCGCAAAAACTCCGGGCACCGTACGAAGTATTTCCGGCTTCCTGCGTACTTGCCGCCCTAACGGTATCTACCTTTTCCTACCCATGCCCTACCAGCCAAACCCTACCCGCTATTCCTCCATGCAATACCGCCGCTGCGGCCGCAGTGGCCTGAAGCTGCCGGCCGTGTCGCTGGGGCTCTGGCACAACTTCGGCGACGTGGACGTGCTCCAGAACTTCCGCGCTACCCTGCACCGTGCCTTCGACAGCGGCGTGACCCACTTCGACCTGGCTAACAACTACGGTCCGCCTCCCGGCTCGGCGGAAACCAATTTCGGCCGCATTCTGAAAGAGGATTTCCGCGGCTACCGCGACGAACTCATCATCTCCACCAAGGCCGGTTACCACATGTGGGAAGGGCCCTACGGCGAGTGGGGCTCCCGCAAATACCTTATTTCCAGCCTCGACCAGAGTCTCAAACGGATGAAGCTGGAGTACGTGGACATCTTCTATTCTCACCGACCCGACCCCGACACGCCCCTGGAAGAAACCATGGGCGCCCTCGACCAGGTAGTGCGCCAGGGCAAGGCCCTGTACGTGGGCATCAGCAACTACCAGCCCCAGGAGGCCGCCGAGGCCATGCGGATTCTGCGCGAGCTGGGCACGCCCTGCCTGATTCACCAGCCCAAGTACTCGATGTTTGAGCGGTGGGTGGAAGACGGTTTGCTGGACTTGCTGGGTGAGGAAGGGGTAGGGTGCATCCCGTTTTCGCCCCTGGCCCAGGGCCTGCTCACGGACAAGTACCTGCACGGCATTCCCGAAGATTCGCGCGTGGCCAAGGGGGTAGGCTTCCTCACCGAAAATCAGCTCACGCCCGAGCGCCTTAATCAAGTACAGCAGCTCAACTCCCTGGCCCAGGAGCGCGGCCAGAGCTTGGCCCAAATGGCCCTGAGCTGGATTCTGCGCGACGAGCGGGTGACGTCCGTACTCATCGGCGCCAGCAAACCCGACCAGCTCTCCGACTCCCTGCGCTGCCTGGATAACCTGCAGTTCAGCGCGGAAGAGCTGGCGCGAATTGAGGATGTTTTGAAGAAGTAGGTAGTCGGGATTTTGTCTGGTAGCTAGAACCCATGTGTCACGCTGAGCATGTGGCGCATAAGGGGGCACGGCCGAAGGTGAAGCATCTCTACCACTTCGTTGAGCAAGCCTCAGGAACTTGCCAGTTGTAGAGATGCTGCAGCAAGCTCAACAGGATAGAGATAGTACTATTTCACTGGTGTAGCCGGGCTTTACTCTCCAAGCAGCCCCGTTTCATCCTTGAGCGCCACGCCGGACAACTGCCGCCGCAGGGACTCCTGTAGCAACTGAAACAGCTTATCGGCAGCTGCGGGGTAGCACAGGCCTTCGGGCCGGATGTTAGAAACGCAGTTGCGGGCTTCGTCGGTGAGACCGGGGCGGGGGGCGTAGGTGAAGTAGGCGCCCAGGCTGTCGGGGGCGCTGAGGCCGGGCCGCTCGCCAATAAGGATAAGCACCAACTGAGCACGCAGCAGCGCCCCGATTTCGTCGCTGAGGGCTACCCGCGCCTGTTCGGCCAAAACAAGCGGAGCAAGTTGAACGCCAGCCTGCTGCAGTTTCGGGAGCAGAAGCTGCAGCAGAGGCAGGCCGTGGCGGTTCAGAGCCTCCGCCGACAGCCCATCGGCCAGGATAACGGCGACAGCTGCCGCCGCCGGGGCCGCTGCCAGCAGCGTGCGGCGGGCATCCTCGTGTAAGTGGCGCCCCAGGTCCGGACGCTGCAGATAGTGCTGGCGGCTCCCGGCCTGGCTGCGCACGTGGCACACAGGCAACTGAAACGTCTGTAGTTCGGTTAGCAGCCGCTCCTTTTCCAGCTCCGAGTACACGGCGTCGCGGG
The DNA here is from genome assembly GCF_019599275.1 of Hymenobacter sp. HSC-4F20. Lineage (GTDB taxonomy): Bacteria > Bacteroidota > Bacteroidia > Cytophagales > Hymenobacteraceae > Hymenobacter. Next base: position 836,930 of record NZ_JAHZTD010000001.1, read on the forward strand.
CGTGGGCGTGCGCCTGCCGAAACGCCAGCGCCTCGCGCAGCGGTACGCTCGTACCGGTACGGCCGAGGGCAATGCGGGCGGCGGTAAAGGCTCGTAAGCCTGCCCAGGGGTCGGCGGGCGGAGCGGGGGTAGGGACGGTAGGGAGGCGGTCGGGCATGGGAGGGGCACGCTACTACGTGAGAGGAAAGCCGCAAGGGCATACCTGGAGTCAGCAAGGCCGCTCAGTTTGTGCCTGGCGACAGAAGGAGCTGCAGGGTTTTGCCGTCCGGGTCTCCGTGGAAAAACTTGTCCAGCACGTGCTCAAAGACGGGGTCGGCGTTGGGCACGCAGGAAAACAACGTCATGGAGGATTTCAGCTTCACGTCGTCGGGGCTGCCGAAGATGGCGGTGGCGTTGGTGCCGGGCAGGGCTAGCAGAGCCTGGGATATTTCTACCAAACGAGGCCCAAGAACGGGGTGCTGTAGGTATTCTTCCGCCTCCTGACGGTCTTTGATGCCGTAAAACCGGGAAGTTTCGCTGAAGCCCAGCCCCTGGATCTGCGGGAAGATGTACCACATCCAATGGCTGGTTTTCCTTCCGCGTTTGATTTCGGCTAGTGCCGCAGGGTAGGCCGTTTTCTGGGCGTCGAGGAATCGTTGTAACGTGTTTGGTCTGGTCATGGATCGGCGGGTTTTTCAGCGGAGGAATTCACCAACCGCTTTACGGAAAAGGGGGCGGGAAAGCTGTTTTCCGGGCTCTGCTTCGTGAGGCCACCGGCCTAGCGGCCGAAGCCAGCCTGTAGGAGTCGGTGCCCCGCTGCGGCGGGCAGTTGCTGCCCGTGCTCATCGAAGATTCCCTGCTGCTGAAGCCAGGCTGCAAATTCGGGGGCAGGGCGCAGGCCCAGGGTACGGCGCAGGTAGAGGGCATCATGAAAAGAGGTCGACTGGTAGCCCAGCATGATGTCGTCGGCACCCGGAACGCCCATAATGTAGGTGCAGCCCGCCACCCCCAGCAGCGTTAGCAACGTGTCCATGTCGTCCTCGTCGGCTTCGGCGTGGTTGGTGTAGCACACGTCTACACCCATGGGCAGGCCCAGGAGCTTGCCGCAGAAATGGTCTTCCAGCCCGGCCCGAATGATTTGTTTGCCGTCGTAGAGGTACTCGGGCCCGATGAAGCCAACCACGGAATTGACGAGCAGGGGCTTAAAGTGCCGGGCTACGGCGTAGGCCCGGGCCTCGCAGGTTTGCTGGTCGAGGCCGTGGTGGGCACCGGCGCTCAGGGCGCTACCCTGGCCGGTTTCAAAGTACATGACGTTCTGCCCCACGGTGCCGCGGTGTAGGCTCAGGGTAGCCTCGTAGGCTTCCTGCAGCAGCGCCAGCTTTACGCCGAAGCTGGCATTGGTGCCCTCCGTGCCGGCTATGGACTGAAACGTGAGGTCTACCGGCGCGCCTTGCTCAATAAGCTGCAGCGTGGTGGTGACGTGGCTGAGCACGCAGGTTTGGGTTGGAATCTGGTGCTGCTCGCGCACGGTGTCCAGCATTTCCAGCAGGTTGCGGACCACGCCGGGGTGGTCGGTGGCCGGGTTGATGCCCAGCACAGCGTCGCCGCTGCCATAGAGCAGACCATCCACTAGGCTGGCGGCAACGCCGCGGGCGTCGTCGGTGGGGTGGTTGGGCTGGAGGCGCGTGGCCAGGTGGCCGCGCAGCCCCAGGGTGTTGCGGAAGCGGGTTACTACCTCGCACTGGCGGGCCACGGCAATCAGCTCCTGGTTGCGCAGCAGCTTACTCACGGCCGCAACCATTTCCGGCGTCAGGCCCGCAGCGAGTTGCTGCAGCGCCAGCGTATCGGCTGCTTCGGAGAGAAGCCAGTCGCGTAGCTGGCCCACGGTAAAGTGGCGGATGGGGGCAAAGGCCGCGGCATCGTGGGTGTCGAGAATGAGGCGGGTTACTTCGTCCTGCTCGTACGGAATAAGAGCTTCGTTGAGAAATTGACGCAGCGGTACGTCGGCCAGGGCCAGCTGGGCCGCTACCCGCTCCTCGTAGGTTTCGGCCGCCACTCCGGCCAGCACGTCGCCGGAACGCAGGGGCGAGGCTTTGGCCAGCAGGGTTTTCAGGTCGGGAAACGTATACACCCGCTGGCGAATGGTGTGCTGGTAGGACATACGGCGGCAAGAAGGAGTGAGTAACTGACTGACGATAAAGACCTGTATTCCTGGCTGCTTGCCCGCTGATGGTGGGTGTAGGCTGGGCGGCTCCATCGTTCAGGCAGGAAAACCCGCTGCGCCTTGCTACAACAGTTCTGTCGGAGCCAGCAGCGCATCGGTGGGCAGTGGCTGGCGGTGGCGGCCCAGCAGTACGTATACGCCCAGGGTTACCCCTAGTAGGGCAAAAAACAGCACGCTCAGCCACCAGTTGTAATAGATGATGGCAGCCAGGCTGACCAAGGTCAGTACCAAGGCAATCAGCGGAAAGTAGGGATAGAACGGGGCCGTGAACGGCCGCTCCAGATGGGGCTCCTTGCGCCGCAGGGCAAAGAGGCTAAGCAAACTCATAGCGTACATCACCACGGCCCCCAGCACCGACAGGATAATCACCTGGGCCGTGGTGCCCGTGAGCAGCGCCCCGGCGCCCACTACGCCGCCGGCCACCAGGGACCAGTGCGGCGTGCGGAAACGTGGGTTTAGCTGGGCCAGAAAGCCGGGCAGGTAGCCACTACGGGCCAGGGCAAACACCTGCCGGGAGTAGCCAATGATAGTGCCGTGAAATGAAGCAATCAGCCCAAACAGCCCGATGCTGGCAAAAAACTGCGTCCAGCGGCTCTGGCGGCCCAGCACCATGCCCAAGGCTTCGGGCAGGGGATAGTCGATGGAACTAAGCCGGCGCCAGTCGCCGAGGCCTCCCGTAAGCACCATTACGCCCAGGGCCAGTACTACGAGTGTGCCCAGGCCGCAGAGGTAGCCCTTGGGAATAGTGCGCCGGGGGTCTTGCACTTCCTCCGCCACCATGGCTACGCCTTCAATGGCCAGGTAAAACCAGATGGCAAACGGCAGGGCCGCGAAAATGCCCGCCGCCCCGACCGGCATGGGGTGAGCCAGAAAGTTGCCGGCCTTGAAGTGCGGCGCTACCAGGCTCATATACACCAGTAGCTCGGCCACCGCCAGCAGGGTCACCACCAAGGAAAACCGCGCCGACTCCTTGATGCCCAGCAGGTTGATGCCAATGAACACCACGTAGCAGCTTAGCGCCGTGCCCAGCACCGGCACTACGGGGTACAGAAAGTGGGCGTAGCTGCCCAGGGCCGCGGCAATGGCCGGCGGGGCAAACAGAAACTCCACCAGCGTGGCGTAGCCCGCCACCAACCCGCCCAGCGGCCCGAAAGCCCGGTAGGAATAGGCAAACGGCCCACCCGCGTGCGGAATGGCCGCTGTCAGCTCGGTGAAGCTGAAAATGAAGGTAACGTACAGAACCGTAATCAGCGAAGTGGCCACCAGGAACCCCACCGGCCCGGCCACCGCCCAGCCGTAGTTCCACCCAAAGTACTCGCCTGAAATAACCAGGCCCACGGCAATAGCCCACAGCTGCAGGGGCGTAAGTGCTTTCTGGAGGGTAGGCGCAGGGAGGGAGTCAGGTAGCATAGGCAGCCGGGAATAGTCCTGGTGCCTAATGTAGCAGATGCCTGCTGTAAACCAGCTCGTTAGGGCGAAATAGCGGCGGCCTGGTTTTAAGCCCGCTCTCACTGCCGGGCCGGATCTGGCTGGGCGGCTGTTTAATCGGCATCGGGGCCGGCGCCGGATTCCTGGCCGGTGGGGTGAGCCTGCAGGGCGGCCTTGTGCTGGCGCCAGTCGGGCATGAACTGGTCCATCAAGCCCCAGAAACGGGCGTTGTGCAGGCGCTCGTGCAAATGCACCAGCTCGTGCACTACTACGTACTCCAGACAGCCCACGGGCTTTTTGGCCAGCTCCAGACTCAGCCAGATGCGCCGGGCCTGGATGTTGCACGTGCCCCAGCGGGTTTTCATCTGCTTCACGCCCCAGGCCTCCGCCCGGGCCCCCACAATGGGTTCCCAATGGGCCAGCAAAGCCGGAATCTGCTCTTTTAGGTGAGCCCGGTACCAGGCAGCAAGCACCTTGGCCCGGTCGGTGAGGGTGCTGTCTTCGCGCACGAACAAGTGGATATATTCCTCCGTTTGCTTTACGCAGGGCCGGCCTGTGGTGGCGTGCACGCGCAATTGATAAGGCCGGCCCTGGTAATAGTGGGTCTCACCGGAGCAGTACGCCAGGGTGGGGGCGTGAGGCTGGGCGGCAAACCGGGCCTGGTGCCTATGAATCCAGGCCTGGCGGGAAAGCACGAATTCCCGGATAGTTTCATCGGGCAGGCGCAGAGGCGCGGCCACGCGTACCCGGCCCACCGGTGGGTACACAGTTACGCGCATGGTGCGGATGGACTTGCGCACCACCTCCACGGCTAGGTCACCAATCTGTACAGTTTTATTCATGAGTAACGCCGATGGGCCCGGTCCGGACGGCCCAATATAGCGGCAAGTTACGCAAGCTGCTGTAGCCCACACGCAGATTTCGACGGCATTATCAGCGGGCAGCCTCTGCCGTAGCCCGGCCAACATCCTGGTTTGGAGCAAGGATAAGGATAGCGCTGCCCCAGACCAGGATGTCGGCTTTGAAAAACGGCTTAGGCGCCTTCCGGTGAGCCGCCGAGGTTTTCCAGCTCGGCCATATCTTCCAGGGTGAGGGCCAGGGAAGCGGCCTGCACGTTTTCTTCCAAGTGCTTTACCTTGGAGGTGCCCGGGATTAGCAGGATGTTGGGGGAGCGGTGCAGCAGCCAGCTCAGGGCCACCTGTTGCTTGCTGGCGTTATACTTCTGCCCGATTTTGGTCAGCTTGCTCAGGGCCTCTTCATTGCCGCCGGCCAGCGGATACCACGGAATAAAGGCCATGCCGTTTTTCTCGCAGAAGTTCAGCTCGGCCTCCCACTTGCGGTTGTCTACGCTGTACATGTTCTGCACCGACACCACTTTCACGTATTGCTGGGCCTGCTGAATCTGCTCCACGGTTACCTCCGAGAGGCCGATGTGCTTCACCAGGCCTTCCTCCTGCACCTGTTGCAGAAACTCCAGGGTTTGCTCAAACGGCACTTCGGGGTCAACGCGGTGCAGCTGGTAGAGGTCAATCTTATCCAGTTTGAGGCGCTGCAGACTGCCTTCCAGGGCTTCGCGCAGGTGCTTGGGGCTGGCGTCAATGGGCCATTGGTTGGGGCCGGTGCGCAGCAGCCCGCCCTTGGTGCCAATAATCAGCCCCGCCTTGTAGGGGTGCAGGGCCTCGGCAATTAGCTCCTCCGATACGTTGGGGCCGTAGCTGTCGGCGGTGTCAATGAAGGTGATGCCCAGCTCCACGGCCCGCTGCAGCACCCGGATGGCTTCGTCGTGGTCCTGGGGTGGTCCCCAGATGCCGTCGCCGGTGATACGCATGGCGCCGTAGCCCATGCGGTTGATGGTCAAATCGCCGCCCAGGCGGAAGGTAGTGGCAGGAGAAGGGGAAGTAGCCATGAGAAAGGTGGTTGGTGGTGGACGCAGGAAATACGCGGGGCAGGCCGCCGGTGTTGAGCCCTTCTCCAGATTCTGTTAGCCCACCGTTCACCTGAAAGAGCCCTGTAGTTCAGCTTGCTAGGAAGGCTAACTCCTCTGTTTCAACACGGGGTAGTACCCGTACCTGCGCTTATTTTTCGTGTGCTACCGGGGCGCAGATAACTGTAGCCGCTCTAGGGCTCGGGCCAACTCAGCGTCCTGGCCCAGCCGGATGTTTTGCCGAGTAGGCGTAACCAAAATGTCTGGCGCAATGCCCTTGCCCTGATACCCTACTCCCCGATGCATAACCCGCCGCCCCGTCCAGCTGAGCAGGTAGGCACGGCCCACGGCCGCAAAGTTCATTTCCCCATTTGTGCCGCCGGTAGGCTGACCCACCAAAAGCCCCAGGTGGTGACGGCGCACCAGCTCCGCAATGGTTTCGCCGTAACTGTAGGTGTGGGGGCCCACCAAGAAGGCCTTTGGAGCCGGGAGGAGCGGCAGCTGCGGCGCCTGGGCCCGGGCGGTAGCTCCGCGAAAAGCGGCATGGTAGAAATTGGGTTGCCGAAGCACGGGGGTAGCCGTGCTGTCGGGCAGAAGGGGCTGAGGGGAGAAGTGGGGTAGTATCCGCAGCAAATCGTAGGTAGGACGCTGGCGGATATCCACTACCAAAGCCCGCGCCGCCTGCAGTTGGGGCAAGGCCCGTCGGAAATCGGCGTAGCGCAGGCGGTTGGCGTCCAGGTAAAAGCAGCCGGGTGCTACCTCCTGTACCGGCGGCAACTGATTGTACAGGCTGCCCTGCACCGTTTTGAAAGCGAGGGAATAAGAATACGAAGCCCCTGAGCTGTCCTGCAGGGTTAGGTTCGCGGTGGACGCTGTAGCTGCCAGTTCAGATAGCAGGGCTTCGGTGGCTACTTGCCGGGCTACGGCGGGGCTGGTGGCCGGAATGGTACCCTCAAGTTCCGTCAGAAGCTCAGCTACGGGGCGGCCATTAACTTGTGTTACCACCGTGCCCGGTGCCAACGCCGGCCGCAGCCGTTGGGGCGACTGGCACACTACCACTTGCCCTTCGACCCAGGCTAGCTGCAGGGCCCAAGGCGGTGGTACAATGGAGAGGCCGGTGCGGGTTTTGGGGCTCATGCGCACATGGCGGTCGGGCAAGCGGGCCAGTAGAACCCGGCACGCCTGCAAAAGCTCTGCTTGGGTAGTCGTGTTAGCGGCTTGTTGCAACGCCAGGGCTAGGGCGGCCTCCCACTGCGCCTCGGTCAGCACCTCGCGGTAGGTGTAGAAGTGCTGAATAATGTTCCAGGTGAGCATCACAGTAGCCAGCCGGTGGGAGGACTCGGATGGCATAAGCCGCCGGACCCGGCGCGCCTGTTGGCGCTGCAGCGGCTGCCGGTGTTGGGTTTGGGTCAGTACGAGGGGTAGCACCAGGCGCACAGAATCGGTGAGGGCGGCTACGTACTGGTGCTGACCATCGGGAAATAGGCTGTCCACCACCGCTTTTGGTTCCTGCCTAATAGCACTGGCGTAGGGCAAACCGGCCAGCCGCATCATCACCCGCACTACTGGCAGGCCGGTTTTATCGAGTCCTAACCCGTGGTGTTCCCAGAAATAGTAAGCAGGGGTCGCCGGTAGGGGCGCCGCCGGAACCGGGGCGGCTGCGGGCGCTACCTGGATGCGTACCTCTGGAGCCAGGGGCCGAATCAGGCTGTCGAGGGTACGGGCCAGGGCGGCAGCGGTAGGGGCCCGGCGTACGGCCGGGATACTGCGCACCAGCACGGTTTCCCAGCTCAGGCGGGCCGTGTGGCGGTTGGGGTAGAAGTATTTCACGTCGCCCACTAGCTTGGTTAGGGTCGTGAGGTTGCGGGTTTCGCGGGGCGAGAGGGGTAGCGGGGACGGAGCCGCGGCGGCCACAAGAGGCGCCAGCGCCAGCAGCAGGCAGATAAAGCGTAGCAAAAATAAACCGGGGTAGTGATGCTCCGAAAAGAGTAACACTACCCCGGTAAGGTTGCAATAACGGCGCAGATGCTCAGGCGTAGCCCTGCTGTTTTCCGGCTTTCGTCAGCAGACGAGGCCGCTCGTTGCGCAGTAGACTATAGTAACTACCGTTGAGGCTCCGCTGCCGGTGCGGGCGTCCAGCCGCCACCCAGGCCCCGGTAGAGGTCGATGAGCAGGAGGAACTGCTGGCGGCGGGTGTTGGTCAGGTTCAGCTCGGCGTCCAGTACGCTGCGCTGGGCGGTTACTACCTCCAGATAGGAGGCGTAGTTGGCCTTATACAGGTCATCGGACACGCTGACGGCCTTGTTCAAGGCTTCGACTTCCTGCTGCTGCAGCTCAAACATGCGCTGGTAGTTGCCAATGCCGCGCAGACTGGTGCTCACTTCCTCGAAGCCGGTTTGCACCGCTTTCTGGTAGTCGTTGTAGGCAATCTGCTGCTCGGCGGCCGAGCGGCGCAGGTCGGCTTTGAGGCCGTTGCGGTTGAGCAGGGGGGCGCTCAGGCCGGCCAGCAGCCCGTAGGCGAGGGAGCCGGGGGAGTTAAACAGCACGGAGGCACGGTAGGCATTCACGCCGATAAAGGGCGTGAGCGTGAGCGACGGCAGGAAGGCCGCGCGGGCGGCCGATACATCGGCGCGGGCTGCTACTAGCTCCAACTCGGCCTGCTGCACATCGGGGCGGCGCAGGAGCATGCTGGCGGGCAGGCCTGCCTGCACCTGGGTGGGCAGAGGCTGCTGCAAGATGGGCAGGCCCCGGGCAATGCGCTGGGGGTAGCGGCCGAGCAGACGGTTCAGCTCGTTTTCGGAGGCGGCAATGCGCTGCTGGGCCTCGGCTTCCAGGCTGCGGGTGCGCAGTAGCTGAGCCGTGAACTGCTGCACCGCTAGCTCGTTGGCCCGTCCGGCCTGCTTCTGCACCTTTACAATTTCCAGGGCCCGCTCCTGCAGGCGCTGGTTTTTGCCCAGCACCGCCAGCTCGTTATCCAGCCCCAGCAGATTAAAATACAGCCGCGCTACCTCGGCCACTAGGGCCGTTTCTACCAGGTGCCGACCTTTCTCAGAGGCCAGCACCCGCAGGTAAGCGGCCTGCCGACGCTGGCGCAGCTTGCCCCAGAGGTCCAGTTCCCAGGAGCTGCGCAGGCCCAGAAAGAAATCGGGGGTAGGGTTGGGGATGCGCTGCCTACCCTCAATATTGGGCGAAAGGTTGGTGTCGTAGTTGCCGATGCCATTGAGGGTGTAGTCACCGAACTTCTCTACGCCGGCGCTGGCTACCCCATTTACAGTCGGCAGCAGGGCCCCGCGCTGCACCTGCAGGTTGGCCCGCGCAATTTCAATACGCTGAATAGCCGTGCGCAAATCGGGGTTGGCTTGCAGAGCCGTATCAATGAGCCCCACCAGGTTTCGGTCCCCGAAAAACTGCCGCCAGGGCTGATCGGCCAAGGGGGTAGAATCAGTGGTAGCGGCGGTGGCTGGGAAAGTTGCCGGCATGGTGGCCGCCGCGGGCTGCACGGTGGGCGCCGCTACCCGGCAGCTAACCGCCAGGGTCAGCGCGGCCAAGGCGGGGAGTAGGCGATGGGCGAGGGGGCGTATCGAAGTTGGTAAGGTCATGGGAAGGCGGGTGCATCGTGCAGGTTCCCAGGGTTGAAACCCTGGGCTACGTAGCGGTTATGGGTGGTAGCTTTCACTCCATAGCCCAGGGTTTCAACCCTGGGAGCCACGTTCTTTAGGCGTGGGCGGGTTCCAGGGTTTCGGTGGGTTCGGCGAGCTGCTTGCGCTTCTTTTCCTTCTTATCCCGGCCTGAAAACAGCACGTAGAGGCCCGGAATCAGAATCACGCCGAACAGGGTGCCGATGAACATGCCGCCCGCCGCGGCCGTGCCGATGGAGCGGTTGCCCAGGGCACCGGCCCCGGTAGCAATGGTCAGGGGAATCAGGCCGGCAATGAAGGCGAAAGAGGTCATCAGGATGGGGCGCAGACGGGAGTAGCCGCCCTGCACGGCCGCTTCCAGGGCCGAGAGGCCTTCTTTGCGCTTGAGCACCGCAAACTCAATGATTAAGATGGCGTTTTTGCCCAGCAGACCAATGAGCATTACCAAGGAAACCTGGGCGTAGATGTTGTTTTCCAGGCCCAGCAGCTTCAGGAACAGGAAGGCGCCGAAGATGCCGGTGGGCAGGCTTAGGATAACCGGCAGGGGTAGCAGGAAGCTTTCGTACTGAGCTGCCAGCAGCAGGTACACGAACAAAAGCACCACGGCAAACACGTAGATGGCCTGGTCGCCGCTCAGAATTTGCTCCCGGGTCATGCCGCTCCACTCGTAGCTGTAGCCGCGGGGCAGCTCCTTGGCCGCTACCTCCTCAATGGTCTTAATCACGTCGCCCGACGAGAAACCGGGGGCCACGTCGCCGTTGAGCATGGCCGAGGTGTACATGTTGTAGCGGGTGAGCTGCTCGGGGCCGTACACGCGCTCCAGCCGCACGAAGCTGGAGTAGGGCACCATCTCGTTCCGGTCGTTTTTTACGTACATCTTTAGCACGTCCTCGGGGCTGGTGCGGTAGCCGGGCGCGGCCTGCACCATCACCTTGTACATCTGCCCGAAGCGGATGAAGTTGGAGGCGTAGAACGAGCCCATCAGGGTTTGCAGGGTACTCATGGCCTTGTCCACGGTCACGCCCTTTTTGGCCGCCTGGTCCTGATCGACGTGGATGAGGTACTGGGGGAAGCTGGCGTCGAAGCCGGTGAAGGCCCCGCCCACGGCCGGGGTGTTGGTGAGGGCTGTGATGAATTCGTTGGCTACCTTGGCGGTGGCGGGCAGGTCGCCGCGGCCGGTTTTGTCTAGTAGGCGCAGCTCGAAGCCGCTGGAGTTACCGAAGCCCGGCACCGTAGGCGGTGGGAAGAACTGAATGTCGGCGTCGTGGATGTGCTTGGTTTGCTCGTTGAGTTGAGCAATCAGGTCGGTTACCGATTCCTGGCGGGCATCCCAGGCCTTGAGGTTAATCATGCCCATGCCGTAGGAGGCACCCGCTACCTCGTTCATCAGGCTGTAACCCGCCAGCGTCGAAACCGATTCCACCGGGCCCAACTTGGCCGCTACCTTCTGGATTTCGTCGAGCACTTTCTCGGTGCGCTCCACGGTAGCGCCGGGCGGGGTGGTCACGTTCACGTAAATCATGCCCTGGTCTTCGGTCGGGATGAAGCCGGCGGGCAGGATGGAGTTCACGCCCCAGGTAGCTAAGCAGAAGCCGACGAGCAAGCCAATGGTGATGATGCGGCGGTTAGCCACCGTGCGCACCAGCCACTGGTAGCGGGTAGCCAGGGCCTCGTAGCGGCGGTTGAAGCCGGCAAAAAACCGGTCCAGCAGCCCTTGCTTTTTGGTTTCGCCGTGCGCTACCGGCTTGAGCAGCAGGGCACACAGGGCCGGCGTCAGCGTCAGGGCATTCACGCCCGAAATGACGATGGAAATAGCCAGCGTGAGCGAGAACTGGCGGTAGAACACGCCCACCGGGCCTTCCATGAACGACACCGGCACGAACACCGCCGACATCACCAGGGTAATGGCCACAATGGCGCCCCCAATTTCCGACATGGCTTCCAGGGTAGCGTCCATAGCGGAAAGGTGTTTCTCGTGCATTTTGGCGTGCACGGCCTCCACCACCACAATGGCGTTATCGACCACAATGCCAATGGCCAGCACCAGCGCAAACAGCGTGAGCAGGTTGATGGAGAAGCCCAGCAGCTGCATGAAGAACAGCGTACCAATGAGGGCCACCGGCACCGCCAGGGCCGGAATGAGGGTAGAGCGCCAGTCCTGTAGGAATAGGTACACCACCACGAACACTAGCAGGAAGGCCTCTACCAGCGTGCGCAACACCTCATGAATGGAGGCATCGAGGAAGCGCGACACGTCGTAGGCCACGTTATAGGTCATGCCGGGCGGGAAGGACGTTTGCTTCAGCTCGGCCATACGCTCCTTCACCTGCTTGATTACATCGGAAGCGTTGGAGCCCGGGCGCTGCTTGAGCATGATGGCCGCCGAGGGCTTGCCGTCAATCTTGGATACCATGCCGTAGCTGAGCACGTCGAACTTCACCTGGGCCACGTCCTTGAGGCGCAGCACCGAGCCATCGGGGTTGGCACGAAGTACAATATCCTCGTACTGCTTGGGCTCGAAGAGCTTGCCGGTGTAGCGCAGCACGTACTGCAGCATCTGGGCGTCCTGGCCCGAGCTTTCCCCCGATTTACCCGGCGCGGCCTCCACGTTCTGGGCCCGGATGGCCTCCACCACTTCCTCGGCCGACACGTTGTAGGCCACCATGCGGTCGGGCTGCAGCCATACGCGCATAGAGTACTCGCGCTGACCCATGATTTCGGCAAAGCCTACCCCATTAATGCGCTTCAACTCTTGCAGCACGTTGATGTCGGCGAAGTTGTAGATGAACTTCTCGCTGACCTTCGGGTCTTCGCTCATCACGTTGAGGTAGAGCAGCATGCTGTTCACCTCCTTCTCGGTGCTCACCCCCGCCCGAATAACCTCTTCCGGCAGCTCATCAATGATGGTTTGCACCCGGTTTTGCACGTTCACGGCCGCCAGGTCGGGGTCGGTGCCTACCTGGAAAAACACGGTAATCACCGTCAGGCCGCTGTTGCTGCTCACCGACGACATGTAGGTCATGCCCGGCACCCCGTTGATGGCGCGCTCCAGGGGCGTAGCCACGGCCTTGGCGCACACCTCGGCGTTGGCGCCGGTGTAGCGGGCCGTTACCGTCACCGAGGGCGGCACGATATCCGGGAACTGGGTGATGGGCAGCGAGAACAACGCCAGCCCACCCAGGAAGGTGATAAACAGGGAAATCACCAGCGAGAGAACCGGCCGGCGAATGAAGAGTGCAAGCATAGGTTGGGAGGTATCGGGAGGGTAGGAAGGGGTAGGGAAGGACTGAGGCTAAGCTTAGAAGTAGCTCCCTTCCTCAGATGAGGAGGGGCTGGGGGTGGTTGATGACCGTATGGCTAGTCTTTAGCTCTAGCTCACCTCATCTCTAGCGGAGATTAGCTTCAATTGTCGTTCTGGGGTTTCAACCACCCTCGACCCCTCCTCATCTGAGGAGGGGAGCTAGTTCTAAGCCGAGCTTCTAGGCTTAGATAAAGACGTCCACCTACCTCGCTTCTTCAATCAAATCGTCCATGGCCACGGGTTGGGGCTTGATGATGGCACCATCGCGCAGGTCTTGGACGCCTTCGTAGACAATGTTGTCGCCGGGTTGAAGGCCGGTTTTCACCACGTAGAAGTCGGAGAGGCGGGTTTGGGGCTGGAAGGCGTGCTGCTTCACGCGGCCTTGCTTATCGACCATGAACACGTAGTTCTTGTCCTGAATCTCGAACACCGATTTCTGAGGTACCAGCACGGCATCTTCCACCGTGTTACTCAGGCGCACCTTGCCGCTGGCCCCGTGGCGCAAGAGCTGCTGGGGGTTATCGAAGCGGGCCCGGAAGGCAATGGAGCCGGTGTTGGCCTGGAACTGGCTTTCCACGGTTTCTACCTTGCCCTTCACCGGGTAGATGGAGCCATCGGCGAGCAGCAGGTGGGCCACGTTGGTACTCCGGGCCGAGTCGCGCTTGCTTTTCTTGACATATTCCAAGTACTCGGCCTCCGACACGTTGAAGTAGGCAAACACCTCGTCGATGTCCGAGACGGTAGTAAGTAGGGTGCCATCCTCAATCACGCTGCCCATTTTTAGCGGAATCCGGTTGATGACGCCATCAAACGGGGCGCGCACCAGGGTGTAGGATAGCATCAGGGCGGCGTTGGCAGCGGTGGAGCGGGCCTGCTGAATGTCGGCCTGGGCGGCGTGGTACTTGGCCTGGGCTACCTCCAGCTCCGTCTTGGAAATGATGTTTTTGTCAGTCAGCAGCTTTACCCGTTCCAGTTCCAGGCGAGCTACCCGGGCGGCGGCCTCGGCGCTGCTCAGGGCCGCTTTGGCGCGACTCAGGCGGCTTTTGTACTCCGTGTCATTGATGCGGAACAAGGGCTGGCCTTTGCGCACGGCCTGCCCCTCATCCACGTAAATCTGCTCCAGAAACCCTTCCAGCCGCGCCCGGATTTCCACGTTCTGCACCGCCTGAATGTCGGCCACGTAATCGTGGGTCAGGATGGTGTCGCGGGCCGTGAGTTGGGTAATGGGTAGGGTAGGCGGGGCCTCTGCTTTGGTGGTTTCGGCCTGGGTAGTGGCGCCGCAGCCGGCCAGGGCAGCCGAGGCCAGCGGAAGCAGAAGCCAGCAGAAGGGTTTCAGGAGGGAAGAAGGCATAGGAAGGTGCTGAGGAAAAGACACAGGTAGAGAGCTTATCCGGCAAAACTCACTTGCCGGTATTAGAGCGACGTGAGGCTGAGATTAGAAAAGATTAAAAGCGGAATATTTATACAAAGGCAGTGCGGCAGGCATCTTCGCCCCGGCGGCAGGCTTCGGTGCACACCCGGTGGTAGTCGGTGGCAAACTGCGTGCACTCGTTGGCGCAGGCCCGGCACAGCTCGGCGCACTCCCGCAGAATGTAGATAGTGTGCTCAGCCTCGCGGGCCACAAAAGCGGCAGCCAGTCGGCACAAATCGGCGCAGTCGCGGCTGAGCTGAAGGCTGCGAAGTTGGTTGGGGGTAGCAGAGAAGTCGGCGAAACCTAAAGCAGCGCAGTTATCACAGGCAGCGGCGCAAGCCGCCAGGGCATTCAGGACGTGTTGTTGGCGAGGAAGCATGGAAAGGGTTGAAAACAGAAAAGCCGCTTAGTAGCGGCTGGGCAGCCCCGGTTAGGGGCCACTGGAGGCAGAAACGGCAGATAAGGTGTCGGCAGTAACGGGGTGGCCCGCCTGGCATTCAGCCAGCGCGCGGCGCACCTGCTGGAGCTCTACTTCGGTTACTAGCTCGGGCAGTTGCGCATCCAGCTCGTATTCGGCAGGGTATTCCGGGCCCTGAAACAGCAGATACAGGTTCAGGGCCGTAGACAGCAGCAACGTAACTAGCAGCAACCCCAGTAATAAGCGGTTGCGCGAAGCAGCAGTAGGTACGGGTGGTAGTCCAGCCATGGCGCAAAACAGGCCCGGCGAGATTAAAACCGTATGAGAAAGGAATTAGAAGATGTTAAGCCGGAGCATGGCACGGCATCGCGCCTCGCCATACCATGGTCATCTCACCATTTCATCACTTTCCTATTCTGCGGCGGGTAGCTGCACGGTAGCGGTAGTGCCTTTTCCTACCTCAGAAGTCAGCTCAATCTTACCGCCATGCAGGAGCACAATTTTGCGCGTCATGGGCAGGCCAATGCCGTAGCCGGGGGCTGTGGTGTCGGTGCCGGCCCGGTAGAGCGGCTCGTAAATGCGCTCCAGCTCGTGGGGCTCCATGCCAATGCCGGTATCAGTTACGCGCACCTGAATAGTGTGCGCGGACAGATAGCCGAGCTCCACCTGCACCCCGTCGCGGGAGTATTTGCAGGCGTTGTCCAGCAGGTTCAGCAGGGCCGTGGTGAGTAGTTGGGCGTTGCCGTGCACCATAAACATATCCTCTACCTCGGGCGGGAGCAGGCCAAATTGCTGCTGTAGGTGGCGGGTAGGGTAGCGGGTCTGGCACGAAGCTATGGCCTGGGTCAGGCACTCATCCAGGCGCACCGGGTCGCGGCGCAGAGAGGCATCGGTTACTTTCGCCAGGCTGAGCAGGCCATTGGTCAGCTCAATGAGCTTCTTGATTTCCTCGGTAGCCGAACTGATGCTGCGCTTGGCCTCTGTCAGGTCCGTATCGTAGGCGTAGGCGGTTTCCAAGGTGCCCAGCACCGAGGCCAGGGGCGTGCGCAACTCATGGGAGGCGTTGCTCAGAAAGCTTTTTTGCGACTCAAAGGCCTGCTCCACGCCGCCCAGCATCTGGTTGAAGGTGCGGGCCAGTTGAGCAATTTCGTCGGTGCCGTTACCCTCGTCTACCCGTGCGCTCAGACGGGAGGCAGTAATGCGTTCCACCTGGCTGATAACGCGCGAAATGGGCTTCAATGACTCATCAGCAAAGTACCAGCCGGCCAGAATGATGAGCACCAGCGCCCCCAGGTTGGCCGCCAGCAGAATCAGGCGTAGCTTCTCGAGCTGCCGATGCCCAAAATCGTCGTGGCCCGAAGCAAAAATCCAGTACGGCTGCCCATTGCGCTCATAGTACAGCCCAACGGTTTCAAGGGGGCCATCCGTAAACCGCACCGGGCGGTTAGGTTGAATCTGGCTGAGGTATTGCGAGTTCAGCTTCTGGCTGAGGTTGTCGGCGCTGGTATAGAGCAGGTGCTGGCCAGGACCGTAAATGCTGATTTGCTCGCCTGGCACCGTGAACAGGTCGCGGCGGTGCATGGTACGCAGCAGCTCGTTATTGAGACTGTCGCGCCGCACCAGCACGCGAGCCGTCATGGTGGCCTTTCCGGCCAGGCGGTTGATAAAGCGCTGCTCCCGGGTGGTAGCGTGGAAGTAGTAGATAAAGATGGAAAAGCACAGCTGAATGCCCACTACCAGCAGGGTAAAGCGCAGTATCAGCTTGTTGCGAATGAGCATGCGAGTGAAGGGTAAATTTGTAGAGTTGTGAATAACGAGTTTATAAAACGTCTGTCATCCTGAGCAGAGCGAAGGACCTCTCCCGCTTCGCATGGGTAGTAATTATCCTCGGGAGAGGTCCTTCGCTCTGCTCAGGATGACAGGATGGAGGAGTGCAATTTCACCACTCCACTACTTGTCAGGTTCACCACCGCCTACCCCTCGCGCAGCACGTACCCCATGCCCACTACTGTATGAATCAGCTTGGTATCGTAGCCTTTGTCGAGCTTCTTGCGCAGGTAGCTCACGTACACGTCGATGACGTTGGTGTTGGTATCGAAGTTGAGCTCCCAGACCTTCTCGGCAATATCCACGCGGGAAATAATTTTGCCTCGGTTCAGCAGCAGGTATTCCAATAGGGCGTATTCCTTGGTAGTTAAGTCGATGCGCTGGCCGGCGCGGGTTACGGTTTTAGAGTCGAGGTTAAGCTCCAGGTCGGCAATACGGAGTACCTGCTTCACGGCTGCCCCCTCAGCGTGGCGGCGGGTGAGCACCCGCGCCCGCAGCAGCAGCTCCTTAAACTCGAAGGGCTTCACGAGGTAGTCGTCAGCGCCGGCCTCAAAGCCGGTTACCTTATCGTCGAGGCTGTCGAGGGCGGTGAGCAGCAGCACCGGAACGTGAGCATCCTGGGCCCGAATCAGGCGGCACAGCTCGAAGCCGTTGACGTAGGGCAGGTTCACGTCGAGAATGGCCAAATCGTAGCGCTGCTGTTGAGCCAAAGACTGACCCATGCGCCCGTCGTAGGCCACTTCAATTTCGTAGCCCTCGTTCTCAAAGCCTTTTTTCACGAAGGAGGCCAGCTTGGGCTCGTCCTCCACTAGAAGTATTTTCATGCAGGGTGCAAGGTAAGAGGTAGCCGCACGAAGCGGAAACCTGCCAAAAGCTGCTCCCAGTACTTCGCACTGCTACCCCCATCTTACGCATAAAAGCGTGGGGCTGCTGAATCCCTGTTACCGGTTTCAGCAGCCCCACGCTTTTTAAGCACTTACTCAGTGAATTACTCGAACTGCGCCAGCGAAGCTACGTGGTCCTTGCTGCCGTCGGTGACCCAAGCATCGAGTTGGACGGGGTCCTTCATCTGTTGGCCGCGGCTGCGGGGCACTACCAGGTAGCCGCAAGGCACGTCCGGCAGGGCCGACATGTCACTCCAGAGCTTTTCAATCTGCGCGACAGGGTAGATGTCTTCCTGGCCATGGCCCCAGCGGTATTTTACGTCCTTGATGGTCACGTAGGTAGGGATGCGCTGGGCCACGCTGCGCACGGCACGGGCCAGCTGGGCTTCGTCGCCCTGTTGCAAATCCTGGCGGGTCAGACCGAAGAGTTGGAGTAGGGCATCCACCTGAATCCAGGTGGTCATGGTGTTGTAGTAGCTCAGGCCTAGCTCGTCTTCCTCGTGGGGTTGGGCCAGGCCTTCGAGCAGGCGCACCTGCCCGTTCACGCGGGCTAGTCCGCCTCCGCGGTCCTCAATGCGGCGCGGTATCACCTCGAAGGTCAGCACGTTGCGCGAGGCCAGGTGGTAGCCCAGAGCCGCCGCGTGCACGTCGGCGCCCAGCGTGTCGATGTTATGGAGCATGATGGTTTCCACCTGGGGCTGCTCGCGCAGGAGCTGGGCCAGGGTGCCATTCCGTAGCAGGTTCGATACCTCGTACCAGTGGCCCAGGGGCGAGAAGCGCTGGGCGGCGATGTTGTCGACGTAGTCGGTGCCTTCGCCCTTGCCTTTGGCCCAGGCAATCATGCTACCCCGCACCGCGTCGCGAACCTTCTGCTTGTTTTCGTCGAGGGTTTCCTGGGGCATTTCCTCCCACATAAAGCGCAAATCGCGCTCCGTGGGCACAAACCGCTGCCCGATGCTGCGGCCCGCCGAGAGGTACACCGGCCCCAAGTAGCCAAAGTTGCCGGTGGCGGCTAGTTGCTTGCGAATAGGCTCGTGGGTGAGGTAGCTGGTGGCCACCAGGTGCGGAATGACCGCCCTGTACTGCTCGGCCACGCGGCGGGTTTTGGCCAGGTGAATTTCCAGGAAGCTGCGGTGCACGCCGGCCATTTCCACGAAGGGGTTTAGGGCTTTGATGACGCCCGCGCCCTTGGTCCAGCGGCTGCCTACCCCCGCGGCCAGGCTCAGCACAGCCACCTTGCCCGCCCGGATGGCGGCGGCGCCGGTTTCGGCGTAGTCGGCCAGGGCCTCAAACTGCACGATGTCCTGGGGCTGCACGTCCTCGATGGTGGTTTCGGCAGAAAGGCGGTTGCGCGAAAGGCCGATGCGGCCCTTCTGCAGCTCCTCCCGGATGTCTTCGTGCTGAATGTAGTCGAAGCCGTTTTCCTTTTTAATCTGCTCGGCCTTCTCGTTTTCCGTGCTGCGGTTGCCCTGGGCCGTGGGGTCCGAGACCTTGAACAGGTTGCTGACAATGGTGCGCAGCAGGGGGTAGGCCAGGTTGTTTTGCTCGCAGTAGGTCGTGAAAAAGTCGATTTCGGCCCGCCGGATGTAGGAAATGGTTTCCGGCTCCTGTTTTACCAGCTGCGAGACGTGAATGGCGTAGTACTGCTCCGGCATCAGGGCCTCGGCGCCCTGGTGGAGGCTGCCCCAGGAGCCGCGCTGGTTGATGCTCCAATTGTAGACCACCGGCTCCATGGCAAAGGGTAGGGCCGCCGACAGCTCCTGTTTGGTCTGGCGCAGCAACTCCAGCACGCGCAGCTTGTAGTCTTC
The DNA here is from genome assembly GCF_019599275.1 of Hymenobacter sp. HSC-4F20. Classification (GTDB taxonomy): domain Bacteria; phylum Bacteroidota; class Bacteroidia; order Cytophagales; family Hymenobacteraceae; genus Hymenobacter. The sequence goes on from NZ_JAHZTD010000001.1 coordinate 855,772, forward strand.
GTAGCGCGCGGGGTTCACGAACATGCCCATGCCACCTCCCGACATGCCGCCGAGCATCAGGAAGCCGTAATAATCGGCCCCGAACTCCTTCTTCGCCTTGGCAATGAGCTGCTCCGTGAAGTAGGTAGAAGCCCAGGGAATAATGGTTTTGATGGGCCCCTCGAAGTTGCGGGCCGTGTTAGCGCCCAGCTTCTGAATATCACCCTCCCGAATAGCGGCCAGGATGTTGTCGAATACCTCGTTGGTTTGCTGACGGGCGGCCCATTCCTGCTCGCCGCGGAGCAGGTATTTCTCCGTTACCATCTCCAGGATGGGTCCCACGTTGGAGGCCATGCCGCCGTGCATGAGCACCAGGGAGTTCATGATTTTCTCCCCGATTTCGGGGTGCACTTCCTCACCCTCCAGCACCCGGTGGCGGGGTAGCAGCGTGCCCCGACTGATATCATACTCAGGGTCGCCGGGCTGGGCAAACGTGCCCTGAATGGCCTTGATGCCCGGCCACACGCCGCCGGAATCCTGCCAGCCGCCGCCCGAGCCGCCAATCCACTCGCCCAGAATAGCCCGCGAAGCCACCAGGCGCCGCTCGCTCTCGTCGAGGCCGCCGGTAAGCTGCCGGGTCTGGCCCGTCGCACGCATCAGCAGGCTGATAATAGAGCCCAGCAGGTTCGTAGAAACGGCAAAGCGCGAGCCTTTCGGAATGTCGTTGACCTTGGTTACCAGCTCGATGCCCATGCCCGGGGCCACCATGCGGGCCAGAATATCGGGCAGGCTCTGGTTGGTACCTTCAAAGGAGGGCGGAATCAGGCCCGAGGCAATAACGCCGGCCTTTACCAGGCTCAGGTAGTCGTTGCCGAAGTTGAACAGGTCGGCCAGGTCGTGCACGTCCTTGGTCGTGTTCAGGTCGATGCTGGTCAGGCGCAGCACCGGGTCCGGAATCACGCGCACGTAGGCGTGCAGGGGTGGCAGAATTTCCTTATCGCGCCCGAATACGCCCAGGTCGATGGACAGGTTGACTACCCGCGCGCCTTCGGGGTAGTCCATGCCCAGGAAGAAAATATCCGACCAGCCGCTGTGCGTCAGGTCCATGCGCACGGAGGTACTCTCGTGTAGGATGGGGTAGAACAGGCTGCCTTCCTGGCGCTGCAGCAGCTGCGGATGAATGCGAATCGGGTGCTCTTCCTGGTGGCCGACGCGGAACATCCACTGGTTGCCCTTGCTGGAGCGCACGCTCTTGCGCACCTGGTCGGCCAGAATCTGGAAGGAAAGGTGGTGGTAGCTTTCGGCCAGGGCACTGAACAGGGTGGCATTCGGTCCGTGCGCGTCCAGCTCCCGCAGAAAGGTGCTGATGGCGTGCTCAAAGCGGCGGCCCAGCAAATCCTCGAAGCCCGCGTAGGGAATCTTGCCAACGGGCGCAATTTCATTGGATTCCTGCAGGAAAAACCGGAAGCCGGCGTACAGGAACAAGATGGCCCGCACCTTGTCGTAGAGGTTGGGGGTAGCTTTCCGGAACTCGTCCAGCTCCCGCAAATGGCGCAGCAACTCCCGTGCCGGCAGCCCGCGGCTCAGTTCGTAAAACGAGCGGTTGCGCGCCGCCGGGTCCGGGGAGGTGATGGTATCTATGAATGCATTCATGCAGATGCGTACGATCTTATAAAGTAGGCGCTACGGTAGGAGCAGGCTAAGGTGCACTTGTTGTTTACATAGCCCGTCATTCCGAGCTGGTCGAGGAATCTCGCGTGCTGACGTTGCAATGGTAACCTCAACATCAGCGCGCGAGATTCCTCGACCAGCTCGGAATGACGGGCAAACCTGCTGCTCCAGATCAATTTATTATCAGCCTTTTACTTCCCTTTGCGGCTGTTGGCTTCGGCCAGCAGCTCTACCAGGGTGGTGAGGGTTTCGTCGTGGGCTTCGCCGGCCAGGCCCAAGGCAATCTGGGCGCGGAGCAGGCCCTGCTTGCGGCTGAGGTCGTAGCGGTTGCCTTTGACCTCCAGGGCCAGGTATTTCTCGGTGGTAGCCAGCTCCTGCAGAGCCGGGGTGAGCAGCACGTTCGGGCCGCCCGCCTCCATCTGGGGCTGCAGAATGCTGAATACGGCGGGCGTGAGTACGTGCATGCCGAAGAAGCAGAGGTAGTAGCCGGCCCGCAGTCCGGGTGTCTGCAGCTCCAGCTCGGCGAGGCTTAACGAGGGCTTCTCGATGATTTTATCAATCTGGTATACCCCAATCTGCCCGGCCAGGTGCTTGCCCGTGATGGTGCCGTAGCGGCTTACCTGATGCTCAATGGTAGGGTTCACGGCCGACACGGAACAGCCTTCCTGCGCGGCCAGGGCCAGCAGCTGGGCGGCGCAGCGCTGCCGGGGCACGTCAGAAACGTAGAGGTAGTCGCCGAGCAGGAGCAGGAACGGCTCGTTGCCGACAAACTCACGGGCGCAGTACACCGCGTGGCCGTAGCCGCGGGCCTCGTGCTGCTCGGCAAACTGCAGGCGGCTAAGCAGGTGGTCGATTTTCTCGGCTTCTTCGCGGGCCCAGTCGATGCCCTGGTAGGACTTAAGCAGGTTGTCGCGCAGGGAGCCGAAGGCTTCGAGGTAGCGCGGTCCGTCGCCGGGGGCGCACACCACGCACAGCTCCTCGATGCCGCTGCTCAGGGCTTCTTCGGCAATAATCTGGATAACGGGCTTGTGCAGACCATCCACGTCCATCACCGGCAGCATGGCTTTCTGAATGGTATCGGCTACGGGGTAGAGCCGCTCGCCGCGGGCCGCTGCGGTAATAACCGCCTTCTTTATTTTCATCATAAACGCCAAAAGCAAGCAGAAGGCGCCCCGCATAGGGTAGCGCCAGATTAAAGCAATACGGATGAATACGCACCAGTAAACGATGCGAAAAGCAGCCACAAAGAAACACCGAAAAAAGGGTGGGTGCTGCTACCTGTCGCTCTACAATTCTGCTTGCTACAAGCTATAGGACAGTGGTTTATAAGGTTAGGCTAGTGCCGGTAGTAGAGAAATTCTACCGAAATCGTTACCGGTAGTTTGCCGGGCTTCGGCATCATTTTTCCGGTACTAGTCGAGCTTATCTTTCTACTGAAAAGATGAAGGACATCGTAGAGGTCGTTGGCGCTAGCAGGTCTTCGTCGCTAAACCAATCCAGGTGAAAGTGCCCACCAGGAGGCACGCAGGATAGGCTTTCTAAAAAAGCGGCCAACTTCTGGAATGCCCGCGAGTCTCCTGAAATCTTCAGCTCCGTTCCGTGTATCTGCGCATCTATTAAGCCCTCCGATTGGTCAACTAGCTCCAATGATACCTCGCTTATTGTCACCGGGAAGTACGCATTACGCTTAAGCGTGAGCGAGAATATACCTGTTGAATTTTTAACTAAACGACCAGCTAGCTTGACGAATCCGGCCGCAGTACCCGAAATATCAACTTCGGAGTATTCTTGCAGCAGGCCTACATTGATAGCTATTTCGCACATAGCGCAACTAGTTCTAGTTCAGCTGCGCTACAATGGCGCAGCTTTCAATTCCTGGCCCTGAATGGCGGCGGCCATGAGCTGCGGGAACTGGGCTGGGGTGCAGGCGAAGCTCGGGATGCCCAGGGCGGCGAACTGCTCAGCCACGCGCCTATCGAAGGAGGGGGCGCCGTCGTCGGCGAGGGCGAGCAGGGCCACTACGGTTACGCCGGCTGCTTTCAGGGCTGCGGCCCGCTTTATCATCTCCCGCTCATTACCGCCCTCGTATAAGTCGCTGATGAGTACTAGGATGGTATCGGTGGGGCGGGTGATGAGTTGCTGGCAGTAGGTGAGGGCCAGGTTGATGTCGGTGCCGCCCCCCAGCTGCACCCCGAATAACAGGTCTACCGGGTCCTGCAGGTCCTCCGAGAGGTTGACCACGGCCGTATCGAACACCACCATGTGGGTTTTTACGGCCTTGATGGAGGCCAGCACCGCCCCGAATACCCCGGCATACACCACCGAGGAGGCCATAGAGCCGCTCTGGTCCACGCAGAGCACAATTTCCTTAAGCGCCTGCCCGCGCCGCCCGTAGCCGATGAGCTTTTCCGGTACCACTGTTTTGTACTCGGGCTGGTAGTGCTTGAGGTTGGCCCGAATGGTAGCGCCCCAGTTGATTTCGTGGTAGCGAGGGCGGGGGTTGCGCACGGCCCGGCTCAGGGCGCCCTGCACGGCCTGCCGTAGCGGGTTAGCCAGCTTCTGCTCCAACTCGCGCACTACCTTCAGCACCACCTCGCGGGCCGTGTGTTTCACCTTCTGGGGCATCACCCGACTCAGGGACATGAGCGTGCCCACCAGGTGCACGTCGGCCTGCACGGTGCGCAGCACTTCGGGCTCCAGTAGCAGCTGGTGCAGGCCTAGCCGGTCCATGGCGTCTTGCTGCATCACAGCCACCACCGAAGAGGGGAAGTAGGTGCGAATGTCGCCGAGCCAGCGGCTGACCTTGGGGGCCGAGCCGCCCAGGCCGGCTTTTCGCTCGCCGTTATTGTCGTAGAGCTGGGTCAGCACTTCATCCATGCGGCCGTAATCCGGCGACAGGGCAATTTCATTAGCGGCGTCGGCGGAGGAGCCAAGCACCAGTTTCCAGCGGGCAGCAGAGGTTGAAGACACAGCAGGGGGTAGGAATGGGAAGCCGAAAACTACGTTAATCACAATCAATATGGAGCCGGTGCTGCTCGCAGTGGCGGCACTGAAACAAGTACCCGGTCAGGCCGCCATCAGCCGACAGGCGCCGGAGCAAAAACTCCTCATCGGGCCAATCCTGCAAATCGGGGCGTAGTTCCGGGAGCAGCGGGCGGATATCCTCGCCGCCCACGTAGCCCAGGAACACGCACATATCCTGGCAATGCGTCAGCCAGACGCCCTGCTGCCAGGAGTTGTAGCCGGGCGAGCGGGACACTACTTCCTCCAGGGAGGCGGCGTTGATAGGAGCCGATGCTTCGGCCGGATCGGGCGAATTGCCTTCCACGGAAGCCCAATCCTGAAACTCAGCTTCCCACTTCGCGGCCGCGCTGCCGTCGGCAATGCACCACGGGCACAGGTCGTTCACATCGGCCACGCAATAGATTGGCCCGGCATAGCTGTACGGGCGCGGCTTACTGCAGCATTCACAGACAATGTCCTTCTGCTCGAAAAGCCTCAGGGTGTAGGCGTTGGGGTTGAACGTAAAGTGCGGTAATGGGCTGCTGGCGGGCATGTTCAATAAGAGGTACAACGCAAAATAGGCCTTGGGTTGCCAATATACAGGCTGGGCGTACATGCAGCCATTGTAGAACATATTCATAAAAGACCGTCATGTCGAGCTTGCCGAGACATCTCGCGTGCTGACGTCTGATTACTAGCCCACCATCAGCACGCGAGATGTCTCGACTGCGCTCGGAATGATGTTCAACGCGGGTACGCGAGGTGACTGGGTAGGCTCGACATGACGGTCGGGCCAAACGATTAGGCTGAAAGTCGCAAAGCGGGGGTAGCTCCGGGCGGCTAGCTGCTGAGCAGAAAATACGAGTTCTGCGCACCACTTGCGGCGGCCTTTGCTGAATACTGCGCATCCCTCGCTACCTTCCGCCATCTTCACTACCTCTCCGCGCTGCATGAAAAAACTCTACTCGCTCCTGGTTGGCTCCCTGTTCGTTAGCTCCCATCTGGTTTCGGCCCAAAGCCTGGCCGAGAAAACCAAAGGCATGCAAAAGTCGCCGGGCTTTTTCCCGTTTTACTGGGACGAGAAAACGGGCCGGGTGCTGCTGGAAATCGACAAGCTCGACCAGGAAATTCTCTACGTTAGCACGCTACCCAACGGGGTGGGCTCCAACGACCTGGGCCTGGACCGCGGCCAGATCGGGCAGACGCGCATTGTGAAGTTTATGAAGAGCGGCCCGAAGGTGCTGCTGCTGCAACCGAATTACGATTTCCGGGCCGTGAGCCCCAACGCCGAGGAGCGGCAGTCGGTGGAGAATTCCTTTGCCCAGTCGGTGCTCTGGGGTTTCAAGGCCGAAGCCCAGGAGGGAAACCGGGTGCTGATTGATCTGACGCCTTTTCTGCTGCGCGACTCCCATCAGCTCGCCGACAAGCTCGAGGACCTGAAGCAGGGCTCCTATAAGGCTGAGGAAAGCCGCTCGGCGGTGTTTCTGCCCAACACCAAGTCGTTTCCGCAGAACACCGAGTTTGAAGCCGTGGTGACGCTTACGGGCAAGGGCAAAGGCCGCGAAATCAACTCCGTCACGCCCGACCCCAGCGCCGTAACGGTGCACCTGCACCACTCCTTCATTCAGCTGCCGGATGCTGGCTATAAGCCCCGCGCCTTCGACCCGCGGGCTGGCTACTTCGCCAACGAATACATGGACTACGCCGCGCCCATCGACCAGCCCATTCAGAAGCGGCAGATTGTGCGGCACCGCCTCCAGAAGAAAGACCCCACCGCGGCCGTGAGTGAGCCGGTGGAGCCCATCGTGTACTACCTCGACCGGGGCACGCCCGAGCCCGTGCGCTCGGCTCTGCTGGAAGGGGCCGCGTGGTGGAACCAGGCCTTCGAGGCAGCCGGCTACCGCAACGCCTTTCAGGTGAAGATGCTCCCCGAAGGCGTGGACCCCATGGACATCCGCTACAACCTGATTCAGTGGATTCACCGCTCCTCCCGCGGCTGGTCGTACGGCTCCTCCATCGTAGACCCACGCACCGGCGAAATCCTCAAGGGACAGGTGTCGTTGGGCTCCTTGCGCGAGCGGCAGGACTACCTGATTGCCGAAGGGCTGCTGCAACCTTACGAGGACGGCAAGCCCACCAGCCCCGAAATGCTGCGCGTAAGCATGGCCCGCCTGCGCCAGCTGGCGGCCCACGAGGTAGGCCACACTCTGGGCCTCTACCACAACTACGCTGCCAGCACCCGGGACCGGTCGTCGGTGATGGACTATCCCGTGCCCCGCCTCAAACTCCGCCCCGATGGCACCGTGGACCTGAGCGAGGCCTACACCACCGAAATCGGCACTTGGGATAAGCGCGCCATTCTCTACGGCTACCAGGATTTTGGCCCGCAGGCCGATGAAGCCGCCGCGCTCAAGAACATCATCACCCAGACCCTCCAGGATGGCTACGTGTTCATGGCCGATGCCGACGCCCGGGCCCAGGGCGGGGCCCACCCGCTGGCCCACCTCTGGGACAACGGCACCAGCGCCGCCGATGAGCTGAATCACGTGATGGATGTGCGCCGGGCCGTGCTGGACCGCTTCTCCGAAAAAGCCATTGCTCCCAACCAGCCCATGGCTACCCTGGAAGAAGTGCTCGTGCCCATGTACCTGCTGCAGCGCTACCAGGTAGAAGCCACCTCCAAGGTGCTCGGCGGCCTCTACTACACCTACGCCGTGAAAGGCGACGGCCAGACCGTAACGCGCCTGGTAGAACCCGCCGAGCAGTGGAAAGCCTTCGATGCGCTCATGCGCACGATTTCGCCCCGTGAGCTGGCCCTGTCGGAAGAGCTGCTGGCTAAGATTCCGCCCCGCCCCGTGAACTACCCGCGCACCCGCGAAACCTTCAGCGCCCGCACCGGCCTGACCTTCGACCCCACCGGCGCGGCCGAATCGGCGGCAGCTACTACCCTGGAGTTTCTGCTGAACCCCCAGCGCGCCGCCCGCCTCGAAGAGTACCACGCCCGCCACCAAGAGCAGCTTGGTCTGGCCGCCGTCCTCGACCGACTAATAAAGCAGACCTGGCAGGCTAAGCCCGAAGCCGGCTACCCTGGCGAGCTGCAGCGCCTAGTGAACACGCTCACCCTGAACCGCCTGTTGACCCTGGCCGCTACCCCACAAGCGCCCACCGGCGTAAAGGCCCTGACCACTATGAAAGTGGACGAGCTGAAAACCTGGCTGCAAAAAGAGGTGAAATCGAACAAAGATGAGAACCGCAAAGCCACCCTATTCGCCGCCCTGCGCACCATACAGCAGTTCGAAGAAACCCCCGAGAAATTCCAGCCCGCCCCCGCCTTACCCATGCCCGATGGCGCCCCCATTGGTAGCGAGGACGGCTGCGCGGGATTTTAAGGAAGCATAGGCTTACCGCGCCGACTATATAAAACTGTCATGCTGAGCGCAGCCGAAGCATCTCTACCTCTGGCTAACTTCTGACGGGAGAACAAAGCGGTAGAGATGCTTCGGCTGCGCTCAGCATGACAGTTTTTATGTGACCATTATTTAGTTGCGGATTAAAGCAACAACTAGCTCTAATCCGCAACTTGAATTTTATAGTACTAACCTGCTCTATTCAAAGAAGTCGCCCGGGTCGGCTTGGCTGAGGTATTTGTTGAGGCTGCCTAGGTCGGCGAAGATGGGGTGGACGAGGTGCAGGAACTGTTGCGTAGCGGCGCGGCTGTCGGCGTAGGCGCGGAAGATTTCGTCTTCGCCGGCTAGCTCCAGGTGGTCCAGCAGCTCCGGGGCGTGTTCCTCTACAATGGTTTCGATGTGCTCGGCCCAGGAAGCGCCGCTGCCGCTGAAACCGTGCTTTTCGAACACGGCGTAGTAGTCGTCCATTTCTGATAAGTCGACTACAATGCGGTATTGGCGCTCGGGGGTAGCGTGCTCCTGCAGGTCGTAGATGAGAAAGGGATAGTAGGGGTTGGCCATGGGCGCAAGGTAGGGGTAGTAGGTTGAAGCAGCAGTGCATGACTACAAAACTGTCATCCTGAGCATGTCGCGCATCAAGCGAGGACGAAGGACCTTTACAGACGGTAACTAATTGCCATTGCGGCAAAGCAGTAGAGGTCCTTCGCTGAGGCTCAGAATGACAAATAGGGGTACTATTTCACAACTTCACCACCACGTCCGTACGGGCTGTCGGCCTTGAACTGGCGCTCGAACTCCTCACGGGAGCAGAGCGACTTCACGTCCACCATACGGTCAACAGACAAGATGCCGTCGAGGTGGTCGATTTCGTGCTGGAGCAGTTCGGCCAGGTCGTCCTCGGGGCCGGCGTGGGTTTCGTGCCAGTGGCCCGCCAGGTCCTGGTAGCGCACCCGAATCCACGAGTAGCGCTCCACCTGCATGAAGATGGACAGGAAGGAGAGGCAGGCATCCCAGACCACCAGTTTCTCAGGGCTGTGGGCCACGATGCTGGGGTTGATAAGCGGCCACACCGGACGGCCCGGCAGGCGCAGCAGAATTACGCGCTGCAGCTCGCCAATCTGGGGCGCGGCAATGGCCCGGCCGTAGCCGGTGGTGTCGCGCCAGTGGGCCACGGTGTCGGTCAGGTCCATGACCAGGTTGGCTATTTCGGCAGAGGTAGGGTCGGCTACGGGTTTGGCCACCGCACGTAGGGTAGGGTGGCCAAGCTGCAGAATGTCGCGGATGGGCATGGGGAGTTCTAGGTAAAGGCAGAAGTAAAAATTGGCTTTCTCTCCCTGAGTTGAGAAAGGGGCAGGGGGTAGTAAAAGCAAATCCCAAGGGGTATAAAGCTATTACACCCATAGGGTAGGCTAGTCCCCAACTCCTGCTCATGCACGGAGGATAGTTGGTACTTGCATGCGTGGTTATTTCCCTGGCCCCATTACCTGCTCTACCAGTACGGCGCCGCTCATCCATGTCATCAGGAGCACGACCAGCACTCCGAATACCGTCAGGGCCAGCGGGTGGCGGTAGCTGCCGATGACGCTGGGGCGATAGGCGGCCACGAGCAGGGTGCCCAAGGTAATGGGCAGAATAAAGCCGTTCAGGGCCCCGGCCCAGACCAGCACACTCACCGGCTTGCCTACCCACACGAATACCAGGGTCGAGAAAAGGATAAACCCGATAATCCAGCGGTTTTCATGGGTGGCCACGGCCGGCAGCATCGATTTAAGAAAGGAAATAGAGGTATAGGCCGAGCCGATAATGGAGGTAATGGCCGCCGCGAACATCACCACCCCAAACAACTTGTAGCCCACGGAGCCGGCAGCTAGTTGAAACACCGAAGCCGTAGGGTTGCCCTCATCAATGGCCAGGCCGCGGGCTACTACCCCCAGCGTAGCCAGAAACAGCAGCACCCGAATCAGGGAAGCTACTGATACGCCCATAATGGCGCTGCGCGATACCTCGGGCAGGGCTGTTGGGCCTTTTATACCGGCGTCGAGGAGGCGGTGCCCGCCGGAAAAGGTGATGTAGCCGCCCACCGTACCGCCCACCAGGGTAATAATGGCCCGGTAGTCGATGGTAGCGGGAACGACAGTGCGCAGGGCGGCTTCGGCTACCGGCGGTTGGGTAACCACGGCTACGTAGATAATGGCCAGAATCATGACTAGGCCCATCAGTTGGGCAAACCGGTCCATGAGCGGCCCGGCCTCGCGCACCAGAAAAACAGCAAGTGCCAGGGCCGCCGCCAGCACTGCGCACCAAGCTACCGGCAGGCCCGTGAGTACCTCCAGCCCCAGCCCGGCCCCGCCCACGTTGCCGATGTTAAAGGCCAGTCCGCCCAACAGAATCAGCAGGGAAATAAAGCCGCCCAGCCCCGGCAGCACGCGGTTGGCAATGTCGGGGGCGCGTAGCTCCGACACGGCAATAACCCGCCAGATGTTGAGCTGCACCGCAATATCAATTAGAATAGAGGTCAGGATAACGAAGCCGAAGCTGGCACCCAACGACTGGGTGAAAACGGTGGTTTGGGTGAGAAAACCCGGCCCTACGGCCGAGGTAGCCATCAGGAAGGCGGCGCCCAGCAGCACGCCCCAGTTGCGGGCCGGCCTCACGCGGAAACCGGCTGATGGGTGCGCACGGCAATGCCTTCCTGCTCCAGCCGCGCCCGAATCTGTTGGGCAAACGCTAGGGCGTGGGCACCGTCGCCGTGCAAACACACGGTATCGGCCTGAATGGCGACGTCCGCGCCGGATTGGGCGCGCACCCGCCCGTCCTTCACCATGCGCACCACCTGGCTGATGGCCTTATCGGCGTCCGTAATTAGGGCGTCGGGCTGGCGGCGGGGCGTAAGCGTGCCGTTGGGCTGGTAGGTACGGTCGGCGAACACCTCCTGGGCGGTGGCCAGGCCCAGCTTTTGGCCGGCGTTGATGAGGGCGCTGCCGGCCAGCCCGTACAGGCAGGCTTCGGGGTGCACATGGTACACGGCTTCGGCCAGAGCCTCGGCTAAGGCGGGGTTCACGGCGGCCATATTATAGAGGGCGCCGTGGGGCTTTACGTGGTGCACTGTGCCGCCCTCAGCCCGCACGAAAGCCGCAAGTGCGCCGAGCTGGTACACCGTCATGTCGTAGGCTTCCTCGGGCGAAACCGCCATTTCGCGGCGTCCGAAGCCTACCAGGTCGGGTAGGCCGGGGTGGGCCCCAATGGCTACCCCGTGCTGCAGGGCCAAACGTACGGTACGCTTCATTACGGCCGGGTCGCCGGCGTGGTAGCCGCAGGCAATGTTGGCGGAAGTCACGAAGGGCAGAATGGCTTCGTCGTGGCCCAGGGGGTAGGCGCCGAAGCTTTCCCCCATGTCACAGTTCAGGTCGACAGCGTAGGGTTGGTTCATTGATAGTGGAAAAGGGCGAGGCCCCGTTGGAATTGCTGAAGGGTTTTTTCCTGGTGCAGGTACCAGTAGTGCGCTTCCGTGAGGCTGACCTCCTGAAAGCGCAGCCTACCCCCCGGCGGCACCTGAGCCAGGTGGGAAAAGTCGGCGGTGATGACCTGCCCGATACGGGGGTAGCCGCCGGTGGTCTGATGGTCAGCCAGCAAGACGATGGGCGCGCCGGAAGCGGGTACCTGCACGGTGCCGAATGTAACGGCTGAGGAGAGAATTTCCTGCTCGGCGCGGCGCTGCAGTTCTGGCCCCGCCAGCCGGTAGCCCATGCGGTCCGATTGCGGCGTCACAGTAAACTCTTCCTCCCAGAAAGCCCGCTGACTGGCCGGCGTGAACAAGTCATACTCCGGCCCCCGCAGGACCCGGATGACCGGCGCCGCTTCCAGCCCCGGCGTCAGGGCCGGATCAGGAAACCAAGCCGTAGTAGCCCAGCGTGGGCCTGATTGTGAGCTGAGCAACTGCTGGTGCAGGCGTTGCCCGGCGGGCGTTGGGCCGGGAGCGGGCAGCACGTCGCCGGCCCGCAAGGCCCGCCCTTCCAGGCCACCCAGGCCGGCCCGCAGGTAGGTTGATTGGCTGCCCAGCACCGTCGGCACCGCTAGTCCTCCGGAAAAAGCCAGGTAGGCCCGGCAGCCCGCGCGGGCCGGCCCGAAGGCCAGCTCACTGCCGCGCCTGACGGCTATAGGCCGGTGGAGGGGTAGCAATTCGCCATCCAAGGTTGCCGATAAATCGGCCCCGGTCAGGGCCAGCAGGTGGTCAGCTTCAAACCGGAGGGTAGGCCCCAGCAAGGTGATTTCCAGGCCGGCCGCTCCGGGCGGGTTGTTCACCAGCAGATTGGCTACGCGCAGGGCCAGGCTGTCCATGGGGCCGCTGACAATCACGCCCGCCTGCCGGTAGCCCCGGCGGCCGCCATCCTGAATGGTGGTGAGCAGGCCCGGCCGAAGAACGCTACAGCTCATGTTCCTGCAGGTGCTGGTACTCGGCTTCAGAAATGGGCACGAACCGCAGCCGCTGGCCCGCTTGCAGCAAGCTCGGCGACGCGGCCTCGGGCGTGAACAGGCGGCGCGGGGTGCGCCCAATCAGCTGCCAGCCGCCCGGGGTGGGGAGGGAGTAGATGCCGGTCTGGCGACCGGCAATACCCACCGCGCCCGCCGGCACCAGGGGCCGGGGCTGAGTTTTGCGCGGGGCCGCCAGCCGTTCGTTCATTCCGCCCAGGTAGGGAAAGCCGGGCGCAAAACCAATCATATACACCAGGTACTCGGGCTCGGTATGCAGGCGGATGACGTCCGCCGCCGCAAGGCCGGTGTAGCGGCTCAGCAGGTCCAGATCAGGCCCGAAAGCGCCACCGTAGCACACCGGAATTTCGACCACAGGTGTCGCGTCAGGGGCGGGTAGTTCGGGCAATTGGTGCAGCAGCTGCCGGAGCGACTCCGAAACCCGTTGGTAGGGGTCTTGCTGGCCTGCCTGGCTCACCACCCACGGGTCGTAGTACACGGTGAGGGTAGTGAAGGCCGGCACGTATTCCAGCAACCCCGGAAACGGGTGAGCGTCGAGGCTGGCGCCCACGGCCTGAATGGTGCGGTGCGTAGCCTCACTGATACTTCCGCCGAATTGCAGCACCACGGCCGCGTCGCCGAGGGGGTAGAGCTGAACCGGCGTTGGGCCGGAAGGTGGGGGTAGGGGCTGGTCCATCGGAGGGTTTGCGTTACCTTGGGTGTTCGACCTGATGGAATTTCTCTCGGAATGAAGCTTCAATATAGTACCGGCGCGCGCCGCAGCGTGTTTTTGTTGGCCCTGGGCCTGGTAGCCTGCTCTAAAAAACTCATGGTTTCTACCCCTGCTACCCCCGCCGCAGCCCCGGTTGCCGTAGTGCCCGGCGTCAGTCAGGAGCTGGCCCAGGACCGCTCCCGACGCCTTTCCCGCCTGGGCTATGAGCTGCATCTGTTCGTGCCGTCGCGCAAGGAGCAGCCCATTGCCGCCACCGAAACCGTCCGCTTTCACCTCACCGATGCCAGCCAGCCCGTGCAGCTCGATTTCAAGGAGCAGCCCGACCACCTAAAAAGCCTGACGGTGAATGGTAAACCCACGACAATTGACTTCCGGCAGGAGCACCTGGTGCTACCCCCCGCCAGCCTGCAAACCGGCCCGAACGAGGTGAAGATTGAGTTTACGGCCGGCAACCAGAGCCTCAACCGCAACGAGGACTTTCTGTACACCCTGCTCGTGCCCGACCGCGCCCGCACCGTGTTTCCGGTCTTCGACCAGCCTAATCTGAAGGCGTCCTTTCAACTCACGCTCACGATGTCGCCCGAATGGCAAGGCCTGGCCAACGGTCCGCTGCTAGATTCCACGTCCACGGCCACGAGCAAGACTTTGCGCTTCGCACCCTCGGATACCATCAGCACCTACCTGTTCTCGTTTGCGGCCGGCCGGTTCACGCGGGTTGCGCGCACGTTGGGGGGTAGGGAGATGCAGTTTCTGCACCGCGAAACCGACCCGGATAAAGTGCGGCTGAGCCTGGACCCCATCTTCCAGATTCATGCCGATGCGCTGAAGTTTCTGGAGCAGTACACCGCCATTCCGTACCCGTTCCGCAAGTTCGATTTTGTGGCCCTGCCCGACTTCCAGTACGGAGGCATGGAGCACGTAGGCGCCATCGACTACAAAGCCAGCACCCTGTTTCTGGACGAAGGTGCCACCCAGGACCAAAAAATCAGTCGCTCCAACCTCATTGCCCACGAAACCGCTCACATGTGGTTCGGCGATTTGGTGACCATGCAGTGGTTTAACGACGTGTGGATGAAGGAGGTGTTTGCCAACTTCATGGCCGACAAAATCACCCAGGTGGCCGTAGCCAATTCCAACTACGACCTCAAATTCGTCATCGACCACTACCCCGCCGCCTACGGGGTAGACCGCACTACTGGCGCCAACCCCATCCGCCAGGACCTAGATAATCTGAAGGACGCTGGCTCGCTCTACGGCAACATCATCTACCACAAGGCGCCCATTATGATGCGGCAGTTAGAGCGGCTGATGAGCGAGGAGCCTTTCCGCCAGGGCCTGCAGGAGTACCTGCGGAAATACAGTTTCGGCAACGCCACCTGGCCCGACCTCATCCAGATCCTCGACGAGCGCACCCCCGCCGATTTGCAGGCCTGGAACCAGGTGTGGGTCAACCAGCCCGGCCGCCCTGTCTTCGACTACCAGCTGCAAACCAAGGACGGTACCAGCACCGAGGTGGTGATTACCCAGCAGGCCGAGGACAAATCGGACCGGCTGTGGCCCCAGCTATTTGAGGTGCTGCTGGTGTACCCCGATGGCCGCACCAAGGAGATGACCGTGAACATGAACCAGCGCCAGGTGGTGCTACCCCAGCCGGCAGGGCAAGCCGCTCCCGCGTTTATGTTGTTCAACTCTACCGGCCTGGGCTACGGGGTGTTTCCGGTTGATAAACAGCTGACCGCTAACTTGGGCAAGTTGCAGAACCCCGTGGCGCGGGCTGCCGCCTACGTAAACCTCTACGAGAACATGCTCACCGGCCGGGCGCTGTCGCCGCGCCAGTTGCTGGAGGTGTACCGCCGGACGCTGCCCCAGGAGAAGGAGGAGTTGAACATCAAGCTGCTAACGGGCCAGCTGACCGATATATATTGGAAGCTACTAAAGCCCGCGGAGCGCTTGGGTCTGGCCCCGGCCCTGGAAAAAGAGCTATGGCAAGCCATGCAGCAAAACCCAGCCGCCAACTCTAAGAAGCTGCTGTTCAAGGCCTACCAGTCGGTGGCCCTGACCAAGGACGCGCAAACGCGCCTCTACCAGCTCTGGGACCAGCAGCAGGCCCCCGCGGGCGTGAAGCTCACCGAAGACGACTACACCGCCCTGGCCCTCGCCCTGGCTGTGCGCGACTACCCCGCTGCTACCCCCATACTACCCCGCCAACTCACCCGCATCCAGAACCCCGACCGCAAAAAGCGCATGGAGTTCCTGATGCCCGCCCTCTCGCCCGACGTGCAGACGCGCGACGCCTTCTTTGCCTCTCTCAGCGAGGAGAAAAACCGCGAGAAAGAGGCCTGGGTGACTTCGGCGCTGGCCTACCTGCACCACCCCCTGCGAGCCGCAACCTCCGAGAAATACCTACCCCAAAGCCTGGCCCTGCTCGAAGAAATCCAGCAAACCGGCGACATCTTCTTTCCGGCTTCCTGGCTGCAAGCTACCCTAGGCTCCTACCAAACGCCCACCGCCGCCCGCACCATCCGCGACTTCCTGGCCGCCCACCCGAACTACAACCCGAAGCTCCGGGCCAAGCTGCTGCAGGCCGCCGATGATGTGTTTCGGGCCGAAAAGCTAGTGTTGTAGGCTTATATTATCTGCGGGAGGGGTGACTTATTGAAAGAAGGTTCGATCAACACGTACGCCCCAGCCGTGCATGTTCTGCTCTGAGAAAGGTGAACGAAGAAAGTTGTTAATGCTAGGCAATGGGTAGCCTTCAAGTAACATGTAACGGACTACCTGCATTGTTGGCGCAAGCGTATACTCACTGTGGTCAACAATTCCAGCGTACAAATTGCCTCGCCCAACTTCTATTGCACTATCGATGCAGCGGAGCAAGCTAGCCGGGAGAGAGGCGTATATTTTTTTCAGGTTTTCAGCCTGTTGTTGACACAGAAGATTTAGTTCTCTGTCCGAATCTTCAGCAACTACTTCTGGAAGAAATTCTACGATATGTTCCTCCCAATTACTTAAGTCTGGGTTGCTAGTGAAATCCCATAAGCAGGCAAGCAAAGCTTCCAGTTCTGATTCGTGAAGCTGTTTGATAGCAAAAACGGTTTCTAAGCAAGATGCACAATAAGCAACTCGGCCTGTAATGGACACCATTTGCAATTGTACTTCTAATGGAGATTGACTAGGACGAAGAAAACTGCAGATCCTGTTGAGCAAGCTTGACATAAGTCACTACTATCAGATTTGAATAGCAAGTCGATATCTAAACTCCCAGTAGCTCTCGCAGCACGGGTAGCACCCGCAGCCCACGCTCCAGGTCAAACTCCGCTTCTGGGGCCGCCGTGGCGGCTGGGCCACCTGTAGCCAGCGCTAGCACCTGCTGGCGCTCGGGCTGACTGAAATCGGCGAAGGAGCGGCGTAGTAGGGGTACGGTTTCCTGAAAAACAGCTTCATCGAGGCCAGAAAGCCACTGATCCAGCAAGTCGAAGAGGGCGCGGTTGTGGATGAGCAGCAGCCCGCTACCCCGCAGGAAGCCTTCAACCCAAGCAGTGGCGTAGTCCGTGGATTGGGCGGGCGCCAGGGCCAGGCCCAGCAGGGTAGCCGTATCGTCGGGGGCGAGTTCTTGGGTATCGAAAAGCAGGCGGGTGGCCACGCCGGCCAGGAGGCCACTGCTGGCTGGTTGGCGCGCAATGAGGTGCAAGGCGGCGTACCAGTGCGCCTGTTGATCCTCTTCGGGGAGCAGGCGAATGGCTTGGTGCGCGGCCTCGATTTGCTCCAGGAGCTGACTGGCGGCGTCCCGGTCGAGGCCGGTGCAGGCCAGGGGCAGGGAAATGCACAGGCGCGGCACCAAATGGTGCACTACCTGAGCTACCTGGGCGGTTTCGGTGCGGCGCACGTTGCCGTAGCGCAGCACGTTTACCAGCGGGGGCAGCGCCGTGAGCAGGTGGGCTACGTCGCGGGTACCGGCGCTTAGGGTTTCGAGGCGGGCCACCAGCGCGGGCAGGGCGGGGCCGAGGTCGGCGCGCAATGCCTCCTCCAGCAGCTGGCTGACCTGGCCTAAGTCGGTGGCCTGGTCGGCGCGGTGACGGGCGGCTCCGCTGGCGGCGGCCAGAATGGTATTGCCCCAACGGCCCGCTTCCAGTACGCCCAGCACCATTTCCGGGCGCCACTGCAGTTCCCATACCTCGTGGAACGTGCCGCTTTTGCCTTGTACGCGCTGCGGCTGGCCCCACCGGATGCTGAGCAGCTGCAGGCGGTGGAGCAGGTGGCTGCGGCTCAGGTCCAGGTCTTTGCGCAGGTCGAGGGCCAGGGTTTTGTGGGTGGCTTCGGGCTTGAGGCGGAGGGCTTTTTGCTGCTGGGCCAGGTCTTGCTGCAAGGGCGAGGCGGATAGATCTTCGGGCACTTCACCCAGGGCTTCGCCTATTACCAGCTGCTGATGTACCAGCTCAAGAGCCTCGGCGTAGCCACCCCCGAAGATGCTCACGGCTGCTTCTTCCAGTTCCTCAATGCCGGGCAGGGCCAGTCCGCGCACGGCGGCCAGGGCCTCGGCCAGGCGCACGGCCTCAATGGCGTGGGCCGACGACGCATCTATCTGCTGGGCACGCAACAGGTGGGCTGCCCGCACCATCCAGTGCGTGACTACCCGCTCGTGGGGCTCCTGAAACAGCAACTCATACCAGGCCGGCGACAACACCCCCGCCCCGTAGCCCGATTGTCGGGCCAGGCGCTCGTAGGTCCAGGGCACCCAGGTGGCTTCGGTGGGCGCTTTCTTCAGGCTTTTGAGGCGGGCTTTATCGTCTTTGGCGTAGGTAGGCAGCTCTTCGGCCCGTAGCACCGGCGCGTGCCAGGCCCCGCACACCACGGCCACCCGCTGATAGCCCTGCTTGAGGGTAGCGCGCAGGGTTTCGCGCATGTAGGCCTCCCGCAGCAAAGTTTCCTCCGATTCGGGTTGGGCCAGCTCCTCGCGCAGTGCCGTCATCATCTGCAGTACCACCCCGAAGGTATCGGCGTGGCCAGCGCTATGCTCAATACGGGCTTCCCACCACCGCTCTCCGTCGGTGTAGCCATCGAGGCGAGCGAGGTGGGCAATGGGGTCGAGGTGCAGCGGAGCTTCTTCTAGGGCTAGTGCTTCGGCGGGTTCTGGGTTTGTCGCGGGTACTTCTGCTTCCGTCGGCGCGGTAGCTGGGGTAGGAGCGAGAGTTGTTTCGGCGGCTACTTCAGCCGGGGGCAGCGGCTCGTGCTCCACGGCATCCGGGAGGGCAAAGCGCAGCGTCATCGGCAGATCGAAGCAGCGCAGGTGGGCGCCGTGCTGCTGGCACCACTGCGCCGCCTGCCACTCCGGCGAGAAGTGGGCGAAGGGCAGAAACGTGGCCTGGGCGTGCTGCTTGGGGTTGTAGATGAGCAGGGCCACCGGCGGCTTCAGCTCCGGGGTGGAAGCCAGCGCCAGGGCCTTCTCCCCATCGGCGGGGCACTCCAGCAGCACCATGTCGGGCTGGTAGTCGTCCAGGGCTTTCAGGAGGCTGGCGGTGCTGCCGGGGCCGTGGTGGCGGATGCCGAAGAGGCGGAGTTCGGAAGGCATAAAGGGGGTAGGACTACAATAGGGGTAACTCAGGTTTCGGCAATGCCGCCCATTTCGGCCAGCTGGTTCACCTCAAACCTGATTTCCAGGCCGTGTTCCGGATTAAGGCCGTAGCGAATGGACAGGCGGAGCGTTTGCCCTTCCGTAATGCGGAGGTAAGCCACGTCCTGCAAATAAGCAAAATGCTCTTCGGGCGTGCGCAGGTGCAGCGCCGGGGCACCCGACTGGGCCGGGTCCTCATAGAAAGAAGCATACAGCTCCTGGTACCGGGCAAAGGTCTGCTGCTGGAACTCGGGGAGCAGGCGCGGAGCCTCCGCAATGAAGGCCTGGAAGGTAGCCGCATACTCGTCGAGTTGCGCCAGGGAAAGGTCGTATTCCTCGTCTGCCTCAAACAGCTCCTCGCCCAGAAATACCTCCACGGGCTGCTCAAAGCCCGGCAGATCAAACTTCTTTTGCGGGGCCATGCCGGCCCAGCTTTCCTCCACAATTCCCCAGAACGGATGCGTTAGCATAGATAGGTTAGTTATAGGCCGCAGGAGGTAGCACACCTTGCCACCGCGCCGCCTGGTACCAATTTACCACGTCAATGTTTTCCGCGGCGGCCAGAAACTCGTTGCCGTCTTCCAGGGCGTCGGGCTCCAGAAAGTAGCGCCCCTGCTCCAGGTCGTCGGCGAACTGGGCGAGCAAGGCCTCAACAGACTCGGCCACCTGGAAAGCGGCTTGGGTTTCCTCATCCACGAGAATGACTTGCCCATAGCGGCCCGCCGGAGCCGGGTCAAGATCCACGCACAGCCACGTATGTGAGCCGTCGAAGCCTAATTGAAGCCAGTAAGGATGCAACACGTTATCGGCTTTTACCAAGGCCTGCGCATATACCGCCGGAAACATTTCTGGGTCTTGTGAGCGACTCTGAAACGCAGCTGCTACCCTTGCCAGAGGCACAAAGCTCAGGCCGTAGAATAGGCTACCGAGGTTGTTAGCGTCTTCATCCAGACCGTTGCGCCAGCGGTACAAGGCCTTGTAGTCATTAGGCAGCGGCCTGCCAACGGCAGCCTCTAGTCCACTCAGCTCGCTTTCGGCAGCGCCATCGTTCAGCGACTCAGTTAGAATTTGCGGGGCGTGGACCGTCAGCCAAGTTTCAATTCGGCGGATGGATTCAGATGGGCTCATCAGGTAGGGAAAGAGTTGGCCGGGCTATCGGTTTTCGGTTCGGGAAGTTGAAGGAGGTAGGACGTGGCCATAGGCAACGACGTACCGGAAGCAGCCTACCCCGCTTCAAATTCCTGCGGAAACCCTTTCGGATGCTCTGGTTCTAGTTCCTCCAGGTGCTCATCAGTCAGCAACGCCGACTCGGCGCCGGCTTGTTCGTAGACCTGTACCACGGCTGTTAGCCAGGCGGTCAGATTCGGGAACAGCACGGTGCGGGCTTCCCAGTCGTGCCAGTGCTCCAGTATCTGCCCTGGCTGGCCAGTGAAGGTGCCGTGCAAATCCACGCAGACATGGTCGCCGCCGCCATTTTCCAGGAAGGGCACCCAGGCTGGATGCCACCAGTTCGCCACGAAGTCGCCATCGGCCAGCAGCTCGTTGTTGATGCGCATGCTTTCGGCCGCGCTGTCCAGCGACTGGAGGCAGTTGTTCTGGAAGAAGCTGTCGTAGCCTTCCTGCCCGTTGTGCCAGCTAAACCACTGCCGCAGCTCCGTTGGCAACACTAGGTTAAACTCCGCCTCAAAAGCGGCCAGCTCCGCCGCCGTAGCCGGTGGGCCCAGGCTGGCGTAGTAGTCCGGCCGGTGCTGTTGGAGCAAGGTGTCGAGACGGGTAAGTAGGTCGGGAAAGGTCATGTGGATAATTAGAAGCTGTATGTGCTGCCTTAGCAAATTGCATACAAGTAAAATTTGGTTGCTATGTATAAAGAATGGGGTCTCTATCCTACTTATGGTAATGTATATGCGGAAGGTATTAATTCCTCCTCATATGAAGAAAGTCTCTTGAATTCTTTAATTGCTTTTTGGCGGCCTCGCGTGCTTGTTTAGTGCTGAAGCCATCTTTTCTATATTTTTTGGATAAACTATTATATATAATATTATTCCATTTCTTATCGAAACCTAAATTTGGCACATCAATTAGAATTCTATCAACTGACAGATCAGAAACTTTGTCATAAATTGTGCCTATGCAAAGATAAAGCCCCCGTGATTGAATTATACCATCTACAAGCATTCCTTGGCTTTTTATATCAAACTTAATTCCAAATTGTACAATAAGTGGTTTGGTAAATTCAAAATTCAATACTACATATTCATTTCCTATTAGAGGTGTCGACCACGTCATTAATGTATCACCTGGTGGCGTAGTTTGATGAAGCTTTATCATGTCTGATATAGACTTATTAGTTATAGGGTTGATAATGACAGCAGGAATGAACCTTCCTTCTCCGATTCCGGGTAGAGATATAGCCCCATCTGCAACAACATTGAATACATCATGTTTGAATCTCTTTATGCGTGGAAATATCATTGTTCTAAATTTTTAAGTAGTGATGAAGAAATTTGTTTTTCATTGCCGTTTAGATCATGAATCTTTATAGTGTATATATCTGCTCTGTAATTTACAAAAACATCAGATTCTTCGAATAAAAGCCATTTTGATTCAACTGTCCGCTCTGATAAATTTATATGATCTTCGAATACCCCTGAATTTAATTTATTTTTATTTATTAGATCATAGAGTTTTGGGTTGTGTTCGTAATTAGCTTTGAATACAGAGTTATCATCTCTAATATACTCTATTTCTAAAATAGGTTTAAATGAATTGCTTGTTTCGGATTTGTTATTAATAGTTATATTGAATGCAATTGCTTTTGTATTTCTATTTTTGTCAATAAGTCTGAAGCTATTTACTAAATATATTGAGAAATAAGGTGTTTTGTTTCCATATTCTTCTTTGGCTAATAAGAATGCTTTTTTAGAAAATACATTACTTCTATGTGATAAATACAGGGCAATAAACGAAACAATTGCAGCAAAGCCTGCAATTATTGTATCTAAGCTAATAGACTTTGGAAGGGCAATGTTAACCATTATTAAAATGTTAGAATGCAAGAATCGATTACTTACTCAACCACCTCCCGGCAGGCGCGGTAGAGGTCCTTCCAGCCGTCGCGCTCTTTTACTACGGTTTCCAGGTACTCCAGCCACACGACGCGGTCCTGCACGGGGTCTTTGATGACGGCGCCGGTGAGGCCGGCGGCGAGGTCGGCGGCTTGCAGGGTGCCATCGCCGAAGTAGGCGGCCAGGGCCAGGCCACTGTTGAGTACGGAAATAGCCTCGCCGGTGCTGAGCGTGCCGCTGGGGCTCTTGAGCTTAGTTTTGCCGTTCTCCGTCACGCCCGAGCGCAGCTCCCGGAAGATGGTCACGAGACGGCTGATTTGCTCCAGGGCCGCCGTGGTTTCGGGCAACTGCAGGGCCCGGCCGGTTTTCTCCACCCGCGAGTGCACAATCTGCACTTCCTCGGCTACGGACGTGGGTAGGGGTAGTACCACGGTGTTGAAGCGGCGACGCAGGGCGCTGCTCAGCTCGTTCACGCCCTTGTCCCGGTCGTTGGCGGTGGCAATAACGTTGAAGCCGCGGGTGGCCTGCACCTCGGTAGCCAGCTCGGGCACGGGCAGTACCTTCTCGGAAAGGACTGTGATGAGCGTGTCCTGCACGTCGGAAGGAATGCGGGTCAGCTCTTCCACCCGCACCAAGGCGCCTTCCTGCATGCCTTTGAGCAGGGGCGAAGGCACCAGGGCCGCCGCCGAAGGTCCTTCGGCAATGAGGCGGGCGTAGTTCCAGGAGTAGCGAATGGCATCTTCAGAAGTGCCCGCCGTGCCCTGGATGAGCAGGTTGGAGTGCCCGCTGATGGCCGCCGTGAGGTGCTCCGATACCCAGCTTTTAGCCGTACCGGGCACGCCCAGCAGCAGCAGGGCGCGGTCGGTGGCCAGGGTAGCCACAGCAATTTCCATCAGTCGCCGCTGCCCAATGTACTTAGGCTCAATCACGAACCCGTTGTCCAGGGTGCCGCCCAGCAGGTAGGTCACCACGGCCCAGGGCGAGAGCTGCCAGTTTGGGGGCTTGGGCCGGTCGTCGAGGGCGGCCAGCGCGGCCAGTTCTTCGGCATATTGCACCTCGGCGTGCGGACGCAGGATTTCGGAGGACGAATTTAAGGCCATAAACAAGCGAAGGGTTTGGAGGCGGAAGAGAGGTAGGAAAAGGTAGTCAGCTGACTTTTAACTGGCCTAATGAGGACTAAGAAGCGGTAGAGCTGCTTCGACTGCGCGGGCGCTAGAGTAAGGATGACGGTTTTATTTGCGTACTGCTGAAGCAGTGTTTACCAAAGGCCTAACCCGGACCAGGCGGCTCGTTGAGCGCCTCGTCGAGCTGCCGGCGGAAGTGCAGGGTGTTGAGCAGGCGGGCGAGGCTGTTGTGGAGGTAGGGCACATCCTGAAGCAGCGGCTGCAGCGGCTGAGCGCAGAGGTCGTACTGGGCCGCCGGCACTACGCGACCCATGTGCTCCAGCAGCTGACTGGCGGCATACTGAATACGGTGCAGCCGCTCGGGCCGACTTAGAGCTGCGCGTAGGACCTCCACCACGCGGCGGGTAAGGCGTTCGGGCCAGGGCGCTGGTATTAGCTGCAGCAGGGGCAGCCAGCGTACTTCCGGGCCAAACTCCGGCGCCGCCTCCAGCAGAGGCAACACGAGGTCGAGGAGCTGCTGGGGGGGGAGCTGCCGGACCAGGCCGACTATGGGCAGGGGGAAGGGCTGCTTGCGCGGTAGCTCAAACAGCCAGCGTAACAGAGCATTGGCCCACTCGGCATCGTGATGCAGGATGGCGGCCTCGGCCCAGCTGGTACATAACAGCGCGGCCCACTCAGTAGCGGCGGCCAGCTCTAGGATGCGGGCGGGCAGGAGGTTCCAGTGCGCTTCCCAGCGTCGGGGCGGGAGCAGGGCCAGCATCTGCCCCAGCAAGGCGGTCTTTTCGCCCTGAAAGCGCGCGTCGCGCTGCTCAATGCCATCCATCAGCCAGGTTTTGTCCCATTCGGTAGCGGGTAGCTCCACCAGAAGCTTTTTGTTCAGGAGGGTTTTTTTCAAGTGCACGAGTGGCTCGGCGCGCTGCCACAGGCGCTCGGGCAGGGTACTGGTGGAAAGCCTGGCTAGCAGGGGTAACACAGTTTGGCGGACCTCCTTGCTTTTGGAAGCCAAGTACTGCTCCAGCAGGGCGGCATCGTCGGGGGAGGCGTTTTCGCCCAGCGTGGCCAGTAAGGCTGCCTGGTTTTTGGCTGGCTCCTGGGGTAGGACGGCCGTTAGCAACTCGCGGGCCTGAGTGGGATGGTGGCGGCGCAGATTTTCCAGATACAGAACGCGCTGACGCAGGGAGCCGGTTTCCCAGATTCCCTCATCTGCTTGAATCGATGCGGCCAGCAGGGGTTGCCAGTCCGGGTTCTGGGCCGCCAGCCAGTTTCCGCGTTGGCCCAGCACCGCCGTGGCTGCCGGGTGTAGGGCCGGGCGGGTGCGCACATACTCCAGCAGGTGCACCAGTTGCGGATGCGGCACCCGCCGCTGGTGTTCGGCCATAGCCGCCAGGAAATCGGGTAGCAGCTCTACATATTGACCTTCCAACAGCACACGAAGGGCTTGGGCACCGTTGGGGCCAAGCGCCACCTGCATTTCGGCGGGAGCGGGTGGCACGGCAGGGGCAGTGCTGGGGGCGGGTTGGTAGCCGGCCTTGCGGATCAGTGCCAGCGCTCCAGCCGTCAGGAGTAGGTGCTTTTCGCGGTGGGCTTCACCGGTTGCCGGTGCTGGGGGTAGACCGGGCACGGTGGGCAGGGCGTCGGGGCTTTGGCGGGTGCCTAGCAGAGCCACGCGCATCAGCTGCTGCCAATCGGCCTCGGGCCGGAGGGGGGGTACTGGTAGGCGGGGGGTAGGCGCTTCGGGGTGGGGCATCAGAGAGTAGGCGAAAGTTCAACAACAGGGCCCCAGCCTACCAGAGGGCGCAGGCCCCGGCCGGTCCATTCTCCAAACACCGTGAGCGGCGCGCCTCCGCCAACCGCCTGCAGCTCCCACCCAAACAGGCTGTCGCAGAGCAGGGGCACTTCCAGGATTTTCGGGATAGAAGAGACGGGCGCGGCAGGGTCAGTGGGTGGTTCTGCCGCAAACTGTAGCACCCAGCGGCCAGCCGGGGTGAAAACAGGTGTGCCGCCCGCCAGCAGCACCGGCCACTCGCGCAGCCAGGGCTGGAGGGCCAGGGCGCTGGCATAGGCATTTAGCAGCTCAGGCAGGGTAAGGGAGTAAGGCGGGGCGGCATCGGAGCTTAAGCCAGCAAATGTGAGGGAGCCGGCCACGGCCCGCACGGGCAGCAGACCAGGGTAGAAGCTGAGCGTGCCGGTGTAGGTGCCATCGGGCACCAGGGCGGTAGCAAACGGCTGGCCCCCGAAGGAAAACTCTACTAGCAGCGCCAAGCGCCCGGTTTGCTGGCCCTGCAGCCAGCAGCGGCGCGCCGTCAGGCGGTCTTCTTCGGTGATGGCCAGTGAGAGCACCCTCCACTCGTCCGTCACCGCCGGCTGAGTGGCCAGCAGATCTTCCTTCTTCAGATTCAGCCCAGCCAGTTGCAGCACAGCCTGGCGGGCGGCATCCGAGAGCTGCGGCAGGCGTTGAAACGTTTGGGTCAGCAGATAAAGCTCCCCTAGGCGGCCCAGCAGCCGCTCGGGCCAGTCGGGACTCTGGTGGCGAAGGTCGGGCAGTTCCCGCACCACTGTGGCCAGGCCAGGGAGTTGGTTGTCAACCAAGCGGGCCGCCTGGTTTTCCCAGAAGCTCAGGGGATGGCTTTCAGTGGCTGCCAGTCCGGCCCGCATCAGGTCCACCAGCCACATTTCCAGTTCCTGGGTGCCGCGCTGCATGCGGCTCATGCGCTGGGCCTCGCGCTTCTGCCGGGCCAGCTCACTGTCGGATGAAGCCGGGGCCGGAGTGGCATTGTCGGCGCCCGGGAGGGGTAGCTCGGCTTCTTTGACGGCTTTCTTGCCGGAAGCTTGCTGGCGCTTCTCCAGCCATTCCTGCAGCCAGGCCGGGGGGGTAGGGTCGTTCAGCAACTGGGGCTGGCGGGCCAGCAGCAGCAGTAGGGCCGCGCCGTGCTTGCACGGAAACACCCGGCTGGGACAGGAGCACTTAAAGGCGGGCTCGGTCAGGTCGAGGCCGGTTTGGTAGGGCTGACTGCCGCTGCCTTTGCACTCGCCCCAGGCGGCGGTAGCTGTGCGGCCCAGGTTGCTCCATCTGGCGGGGGCGGCCAGTTCTTGGCCGCGCTTGAGCGTGCCGGGGTCGGTAATGAGGGCGCGGGCCTGTTCTTCGGTCCAGGAGGTCAAGGCTTACGGAGGGTTATAGCTGCCACAGGGCAGACCGGATACCCCGGCAAAGTAGTAGGTCAGCGGGGAAATTCCGCGCCGCAGCTCCGGCATTCGTGCAGGGTAGTCCCCACGTAAAACAAGCGTTTCCACCAAGCTAAGCGCAAGACGGGCACCGGATCCGGGGTTCCGCAACGGGGGCAGCGCGGCGCCAACGAGGTAGCGCGTTGCAGTTCAAAGGCTTCTACCACAGCTCGCGCGGCCACGGTGTCCGTCTCCTCAATCAGCAATTGATAATACATGCCCTCTCCGAAGGGAAAAGTGGGCGGCCCGCCGGTTTTCACCAGGGCATCTACTCCACTCGCCTGCAGCTGCTGGTACAGCATCACGGCCTCGGCGTAGGTCAGGTACTGGGCGGCGGGGGTAAGCATGTAGCAGAAAGAAGGTCACAAACAAAGCGGAAAAACAGCTCTTTTATTGAGGAGGTGGAACGCGAAAAGAAGTCTTGGGAGGGTAATGCCAGATATATAGCTGACAGGAGCCCGGCAAAATTTCCCGTTCTGGCTGGTTGCGTGCGTCACAAGCACAGCTTCTTTTTCCTTTCTGGTGCCGGTAAAAGTGCCTCTCTTTGCCCCGGGAATGACGGAGGAATAAGTCCCTCTGCGCGCCCCTGCAGACCGTTCGGCTGGTGAGTGACGAATTCTCTACGGGTAGGCCTCTCCGCTGCAACGGAGAGGCCTTTGCGGTTACCCAACCGTGAGCGGCTGAAAGACAGGCTATTTGCGCCGCCGCGCCGGAGCAGCGTTCAGGCGGCCCCGCAGGCGGAGCACGTACCAGAGCAAACCTGCGCAGAGCACGGCCAGGCCGGCGGCCAGCAGTTCGCGGCTGGTGCGGGCCTGCGTGGCCTCGTCGGCGGTGGCTTGCAGGTCCAGGAGCTTTTTTTCCCGCTGCTTGTCGCGCAGCTCCAGGTTGGCAATCTGGTTTTGCAGGTCGTAGAAGCGCTGGCGGGTGGTGCTCTGGTCGGTCTGGGCTACCGTAATTTGCTGCTTGGCCTGCTGGTTTTCGGCTACCACGGCGGCCGTGCGCCGCAGGGTAGCGGCCTGCACGGCCCGCACAATTTCGGTGTCTTTGCGGATAATGCCTTTCAGGGCGTCGACTACTTCCTGCAGGTCTTTTTTGCTGGGCTTGTTGCCGAAGAGGCTGTTGCGCTGGGCGTTGGCTTCCTCATACTCCCGCACCATTTGCTGGCGCTCCTGAATCAGGCGGGGCAGCGGGTCGTTGTCAGGCGTAGGGGTAGCGGGCGTTTGCGCAAGGATAGAACCGCAGGAGAAGGCAAAAAGAAGGGGCAGGAGGCGTTTCGTCATAGCGCAAAGTAACGGCGAAGCCGGCTGTGGAGTTTGCTCGGGTAGCTGCTCTGCTTGCTCCGGAAAATTTCCTACCCACCCAGCGCCGGCACGGGCTGCCGGATTTCCTTGGGCTTGTGGCGGTAGAACCACAGAATCAGGATGGGCAGCAGGGTCAGCTCGGCTACTACCCCGAACAGCAGCGTCAGGCCGATAAGCAAACCCACGTAGAAGGTCCCATCAAAGGAGGAGAAAATCAGGGTAGAGAAGCCGCCCACCAGAATCAGAGACGTGACGATGACGGCCTTGCCGGCCATGAGGTAGGTTTTGCGCACGGCCCGGAACAGGCTAGGCTCCTGCAGCAGCACCAGCTTGAGCTTGCTGATAAAGTGAATGGTGTCATCGACGGCAATGCCGAAGGCAATGGTGAAGATGATGCTGGTGCTCACTTTCATGCTCACGCCGGCCGCGCCCATCACACCCGCCACAATCAGGATGGGCACCAGGTTGGGCACGAGCACCACCAGGGTCATGCGCAGGGAGCGAAACAGCAGCAGCACAATGAGCGTGACCATCACAATGTCGATGCTCATGCCCGTAATCATGTTCAGGGTGAGGTTTTCGTTGTTTTTGTCGATGAGGTTGGCCGAGCCGGTGAGGCGGGTGTGCAGCACGGTGCTGTCCACGGAGGCGCGCAAGTAACGGCGCAGATCGGTGTTCAGCTTATCGGCCCGGATGGAGCCCACATCGGGCATGCGGCCCGTGAGGCGGCCTTCGGAGCCGTCGGGCAGGGCCAGGGCCCGAAACTCCGGCTTCTTCCGGAATAGCTTCACCTTGCGCGTCAGCCGCTCTAGCTCCGCCTCGGAGTCGGGGAGGCGGTACTCGGTCAGCAGGCCGCCGTTCAGGGCCTTGCGCACCGATTTGATGATGGTAACCGGCGAAGCCACGAAGTTCAGGCCGTAGGTGCGCTGCAAATAGCCCTCAATTTTCTCGGTCTGGCGCAGCACTTCCAAGTCGTAGATGGTGCGGCCGGGAGCGGGCTTTAAGTCCAGCTCAAACGGGCGCACGCCGGCAAACTGCCGCTCGAAAAACTTGAAATCCAGCTTTACCGGGTCGTTTTGGGAGAGGTCGTCGAGCAGGGCTGAGTTGATGCGGATGCGCGAGGCCGAGGCTACCGATAGCCCCAGCACTAGGGCGCTGATGGCCACTACCCAGTGCCGCCGCGCCAGCACCACCCGGAACAGGCGGCCCAGCACCCCGTCCCAGCTGTGGCCGGTTTCGCGGGGCACCCGCAGCTGGGGCTTGCGCAGCAGCACCAGCATGGCCGGCAGCAGGGTGAAGCTCAGGGCAAACGTGAGCAGCACAGCAATGCCCGTAAACAGCCCGAAGTTGTAAATGGGCCGGATAGTGCTGGTCATCAAGGTGAAGAAGCCGATGCTGGTGGTCAGGGCCGAAAGCCCGGAGCCAAACCCCGATTCTTTGAGGGCAATCAGCAACGAGTCCCGCTTGCTGGCTCCGTAGCCCAGCTCCGTGACGTAGCGCGTGATGATGTGGATAGTATCGGACATGCCCACCACGAACAGCATCACCGGCAGCAGGGCCGTCATCAAGTCAATGCTCACCCCGAAGGCCGACATCACCCCCAGGCCCCACACAATGGCGCCCAGCACCACCACCAGCGGCAGCACTACCCCCCACCAGGTCCGGAACGTCAGCCACAAGAGCCCCGTCACCAGCACCACCGACAGGCTCATAAACACCATCAGCTCCACCTGCAGCCGGTCCACAAACACCGATTGGGCCACCATTTTGCCGGCCAAGTGGTACTCTTCTTCCGCGAAGCCCTGGCGCTGCAGCTCCGTGCGGACGGCCGCCAGCAGGGAGTCGCCGGGGGGCTTGCTCAGGTTGGGAGAGGTCTGGAACAGGATGGTAGCGGCCCGCGCATCCCGCGAAATCAGGTTGCCCACCAGCCCCGGCGTGCGGTACACCAGCGCCGAGTCCTGGGCCCGGCGGGTTGGGTCCTGGGGATGGAGGTAGGGGACGTTGAACACGCCCAGCCCCTCCACCACCGGGTTCACGGCATTAGTGGGCGAGGACACCTGCGTGACGTGGCGCCGCTGCTGGATAAAGCGCGTCAGTGAATCCACCTGGGTCAGGAAGCGGGGCTCGAATACGGTTTGGCCCTGCGGAGCTTCCAGGCCCAGCAGCACGTAGTCGTTGTCGTTGCCGAAGCGGCCGGAGTACTGCATATAGTAGTCCAGGTCCGGGTCGCCGGCGGGGTAGAAGTCGTTGAAATTATAGTTGAAGCGCAGCTGGGCCACGAAAAACACGGCCAGAGCCGTGAGCAGCCCGAGGGCCACGAGGGTAAGATGAGCGAGTTTGCGAAGCGGCATAAGGTAGGAACGCGCCGCAGGGGCGGCGCGAATCGTGGCAGCTGGTTGTGTTGCCTCTTCAATAGGGTGAGTGTACTACGCGAGGCGCTTTACGGGGCTTCGCGCTACTTTCATTACCTTAGAGAACCGCAGTAACCGGCCGGGAGAATATCCTTACGCCAACTGCCAATTTCCTGCTTTTGTTTCCTCCTAACTTATCTTCTCCCCATGAAAAACGCCCTGCTTGCTTTAGCCCTGTTTGCTTTCGTTGGATCTGCTAGTGCCCACGAGGGCCACAACGAGGGCAAAGGCAAGAAAGCCAAGAAAGAAACCTGCTCAAAAGGTACTGCCGGTGCCTCCTGCTGCATGAAGAAGGACGCCAAAACTGCGGCGGCAACGCCCGCACCTGCTACCCCAGCCGTGAAGTCGCTGTAAAATTCCACGACCCCCGAGTAGTGAAGAATACCCCACGTAAGCTTAGCTGCGTGGGGTATTTTCTAAAAAATGAGTCAAGGGCAGTAACCTATCAGCAATGCAACCAAGCAAGCAGTGTACGTTGCCTCTGGTTTTGCTAACGCTTCTCTGCAGTGTGAGCAACTCAGCCTGGGCCCAAACAACGTATAACCGCTGGGAAGCTAAGCCAGCACCAACGCCCGGGCCTATCACTTCTGCCAAGCAACGAGGAACGCAGGTACTACGAGCCAAGGCGCGGCAAGATTCTGTTGCCCAAGCTCAGCGCCTATACCAGGATTCACTACGCATTGCGGCTACTACGGAAGTAGCTCTGCTAAAACGTGGCATTGGCCAGCGCATACAGGACAAGCGCATGTTGCCAGAAGACAATAGGTATTATGAGTACGTTAGGCAGTTTATCACTTATCCGGTAGACGCCCTGCGGGCCCAGACAGAGGGCGAAGTAAAGATGAAATTAACAGTAGATGCCGCCGGTAAAGTGGTGCGCATGCACCTTGTGGAGAGCACCATTCCGTCAGGCGCCACCGGAGAAAGTGTAATGATTCAGCAAGCCCGTTTGCTGCTGCGGCAGCTTAGATTTGAACCAGCAGCCGGCACCTCTGAAGAAGAGATGAAAATAGGCTATAAGTTTTATTAGGGAGATGCCAGTCATCGAAGTGACGACCCCCATTAACGCTCCACCGGCCGTTTGCTTTCAGCTGGCCTTACGTGTTGATTTGCACGCCATTTCCACGCGCCAAACGCGGAAGGAAATTGTAGGCGGGGTTCGAAGCGGCGTGTTGCAGCTGGGCGACTCGGTTACTTTCCGAGCCCGGCACTTTAGGGTTTGGCAGACGCTCACCAGTAAAGTGACTGAGTTGAAGCCGCCAACCTATTTCTGCGACGAAATGCAGCAGGGAGCTTTCAAGCGAATGCGCCACGAATATTATTTCGAGGCCGATGGCTCAGGTAGGCTTATGCGGGATGTGGTTGTCTTTAAGTCGCCACTCGGGTATTTAGGTAAGCTGGTTGATGCGCTGATATTGCGCCGCTAGCTGCAAGAGTTTCTCGAAGCCAGATGTGCTGTTATCAGGCAGTATGCCGAATCGGATGCTTCGCACATCGTGGCCCCCCGTCAGCTCGCTCCAATGCAACCTATAGCCCGCCCGATTGCTCCTGATCCTATACACATCTTCCTACCCGTCTGGCGCTATGAAACAAACACTATCCTACCTGCTTATCGGAACATTATACTTCGGTCTGACTAGCTGCGAAAAAGACGACGACTCAGCCCAGGCCGCCTGTGAAGCCAAATCCGACGTAGTTAGGCAGGCCGATAAATGGGAAGGGCGCATCGTGTTCGATTCGGCCCTGAATACCTACGTAGTACGATACTCCGTGCCCGGCTCCATTGATTCCGTGCTCGATGGCCTGGTCTGTTCCCTGCCTGCTGATTTGCGGCAACCGGGCCAACTAGTGACTTTCAGTGGTAATTACCGGGCCTACACCGGGGCAAGCAAGCCGCAGATTGGCGGACAGGAGTACTACTACCTGGAGCTAACCAGCATTACGGCCCGCTAGCCGTTCGGCCCCGCAGAAATTCGCCCGTTGGTGCGAGCGGCTAGGCGGGTTTCTGTACTTTTGGCCTCTCATTTCGCCAAGTCCCGCTACCCCATGCGCCAGTACCAGACCCTTCTGCAGCACATCCTCGACCACGGCACCCGCAAAACCGACCGCACCGGCACCGGCACGCTGTCGGTGTTTGGCTATCAGATGCGCTTTAACCTGCAGGAAGGCTTTCCGCTGGTCACCACCAAGAAGGTGCACCTGAAAAGCATCCTCTACGAGCTGCTCTGGTTTCTGCGCGGCGACACCAACATTGCCTACCTCAAGGAGCACGGGGTAAGCATCTGGGACGAATGGGCCGACGAGCAGGGGGAGCTGGGCCCCATTTACGGCAAGCAGTGGCGCAGTTGGTTGGCCCCCGATGGGCAAAGCATTGACCAGATCAGCCAGATGGTGCACCTGCTGCGCACCCAGCCCGACTCCCGCCGCATGGTGGTATCGGCCTGGAACGTGGCCGAGCTGCCGCTCATGCGCCTTACGCCCTGCCACGCCCTGTTCCAGTTCTACGTGGCCGATGGCCGCCTCAGCTGCCAGCTGTACCAGCGCTCCGCCGACGTATTCCTGGGCGTACCCTTCAACATTGCCTCCTACGCCCTGCTTACCCTGATGATGGCCCAGGTAGTAGGGCTGGAGCCCGGCGAGTTCATCTGGACCGGCGGCGATACTCACCTCTACAGCAACCATCTGGAGCAGGCCCGCCTGCAGTTGGAGCGCGAGCCCCGTCCGCTGCCCCAGATGCACCTGAACCCAGCCGTGCAGGATATTTTTGGTTTTCAATTCGAGGATTTCAAGCTAGCGAACTACGACCCCTGGCCGGCCATTAAGGCGCCAGTAGCCGTGTAGTACCTACTCTTCGAACTCCCATATGCCGGAGCTTATCGTCGAAATTATTGCTGAATCAGCTTTCAGCGCGTTGTTTGGCTCGCTCGTGCAGGTTTTAAACGGGCTGTTTCGGCTGGTAGCATCCCTTTAGTGGCTACTGCGTGGCTGGCTGCATAGCTAAGAGCCACGTAACCGGAGTACGCAACTCAGGGCAAGGAGAAGCGCAGCGTCCCAGGGCAGGCAGCGTGCTAGCAGTGATTGTGGCGCTGCCGCTGCTGGCTCTGAGCGTCGCGGGAATGCAGTCCGGGCCCGGGGGCCAAGAAATGGAAGTAAGGCTGCGCTAGTAAGGAGTGGGTGGGCCTACCCGGGCCTGGAGCAGCAACTTGGGAAATGAAGGGCTGAAAAGTAACTGCCTGATGGTAAACTCAAAGCAGTATGCATGCCGCAGAATTATGAATAGATATACCCGTAGCTACATATGAATTCTTAGATTTGTTAAGAAAATAATACAAAAAGTGGTGCTGGGGTAAATCCGAGTTCCGTTTTGATTCCGTAATTGGGATATATGAAGGAAACCTTTACGCAATTTCCCGTGTTTACCGGCGCTTCGTTTCTAACTCGTCAGCAGCGCGCCTGGGTCGCGCTGTACTCCCTAAGCGCGGGCCGCTCCGACCGGTCCGAGATTTTGCGGCAAAACGCTGTTACAGAGGCGGATTTGGCCGAATTTATTGACAGTTGGTTGCGGCTGCGCAGCCGCACGGCAATGCGTATGTAGCAAAGGTCGGGGAGGCTTGTATTTTCGCTTTACTACGAAACTTTATATTTTTCTATCATAAAAGAAAAATCCAATTAGCTGGTCCGTGCGTATACATCTGCATGACTAGCTCCATTTTATCTTATCCCACTATATCAATATCTCCTCCCACATTGAGCCGGCGTCAGCGCGTCTGGATTGCGTTATATTCCCTGGATGCTGGTCATTCCAATCGGGCCGAAGTATTACAGCAGAATAACGTCACGGAATCAGACCTCCTTGAGTTTGAGGAAAGCTGGCTGCAGATGCGCTGTCGGCTGGATGGCTAAGCTACTAAGCTGTGGGGAGTGGCCCGTTATACTTGCTATACTACCTAGGTATTAGTCGTGGCGGGTATCTGCCGCGCACAACGCCTGTAACAGTGGGTGAGCAACCGAGTTAATAGCAACTGCCGCGACTTGCTGAATTGGACGGATGCCTGCCACGTTTGCCGTAAATACTGCTTCAGCAGCCACTAGCTCGCTTGGAGAGAAGAGGCCTTCCTGCCACTCTATGCCCAGTTGGTGCGCCTTCTCGCGGAGATGGGCCAAACGGGTGCCTGCCACGCACCCTGTAGCCTCGGTGGGGCAATACACTGTGCCCTCGCGAATCCAGGCTATGGCTGCTGCCACGGCTTCGGCTACGTGCCCGGCGCTGGAGAGAAGCACCAGCTCATCAAGGTTGCGCTGAGCCCGCTCCTGGGCGGCCAGTACGTAGAGTAGGGCATTGGGCCCCTTGCAAAACGAAACCGGGGAAGCATGTACCTGAACAGAGCGGGCAAAATCAGCCGTTGTCACGGGGGCAGCATGGGCCACGAAGGGTTGCAGGGTAGCCAGCCAGTTGGGGTGGGTGGTAGTAGGCAGATACAAGCCGCCCCCATCGCGCCAAAGCTGTAACCGCACCCGCGCCGGGGCCTGTTGGTACTCGGGGTGCTGGGTTACTAGCCCGGCTAGCGCATTAATAAGCGCCTGGGGAGAAGCTAGGTCGGGCGGTAAGACATAGCCGAGCACCGTCGCAGCCCGCTTCAGGCGCTGCCAGTGATGCGGTAGGTACCGTACGGAGCCCTCGGCCCACACCATTGTTTCGAAAAAGCCATCATTGAAATAAAGTCCCCGGTTGGGCAGGCTCAGGGCAAAATCCGAGTCAGAAAGCAGAGCGCCGTTATATAGCAGCACGAAAGGGTGGGTTGAATAGAACAGATCAGTAAAGAAGCCCGGTTTAGTCAGTGGTGGGCCCTATAACAGCGCAAATCGTTTGCCTGGCAGGGCCTTCACCACGGCCCGGAATTCCAGCGCCAGCAAAAGAGAGGCGGCAGTATGTACGGGCAGCTGGGCTTTCCAGGCCAGGGCATCAAGGTGTTCCTCGCGGTTGGTGGCCGCCTGGAGTACCGTTATTACCTGAAATTCTTCCGGGGAGAAGTCAGCGGCATCGTAAGTGGTCGGGCCCTTGAACTTGCCCGCCAGGTGCAGTGCCGCGTCCCAGTTCAGCAGCTGTTCCACATCCTTGGGCTCTGAGTACAACGCGGCTTTGTTGGCCTTAATCAGCTCATGGCAGCCCTCTGAAACCGCAGAGCCCAGCGGGCCTGGCACGGCCAGTACGTCCCGGTCGTAGCCCTGGGCCAGGTCGGCAGTGATAAGGGCACCACCTTTGCGGGCGGCTTCTACTACCACCGTGCCATCGGCCAGGCCCGCTATAATGCGGTTCCTGGCCGGGAAATTATACTTATCGGGCGGGGTGCCGAAGGGAAACTCGGTGAGCAGGCCGCCCTGGGTAAGCATCTTCTCGGCGGTTTTACGGTGAGCCGGGGGGTAGAGCTTATCCAGCCCCGTGGCCATCACGCCAACGGTTT
The DNA here is from genome assembly GCF_019599275.1 of Hymenobacter sp. HSC-4F20. GTDB lineage: Bacteria > Bacteroidota > Bacteroidia > Cytophagales > Hymenobacteraceae > Hymenobacter. The sequence continues at coordinate 891,231 of NZ_JAHZTD010000001.1, forward strand.
CCAAGCCTTCCTGCAACGCAGCCCGGTGGGCGGCAATGTCAATGCCATACGCCAAGCCGCTGATGATGAGCGGCTGGTGCGAGGCAATGCCCTGCACCAGCTTCTCGGTTTGTTCCCGGCCGTAGTCGGTGGCCTGGCGGGTGCCTACCAGAGCCACAGTTTTGGGGTGGTTCAGGTTAGCAGTGCCCTGGTAGTAGAGCAGCACCGGGGCGTCGGGTAGCTGCTTGAGCCGCGCGGGAAACTGCTTGCTGGTGTAGAACAGCAGCTGCATTCCTTCCTTTTCCGCTTTCCGGAGGCTGTCTTCCGCTTGCTTCAGGGCGGCCGTACGCTCTGCTCCGGTCAGGATGGCCACTGTGGCGGGGCCTACCCCCGGAATCTTGCGCAGCTTGCCCGGCGGCAGGTGCAGCACATTCCGGGCCGAGCCCCCGTAACTCATCAGCTGCCGCGTCAGCTGCGGCCCGATGTTGGGGAATAAAGTAAGGGCGACTTCGTGGAGGAGGGTATCGTCGAGGGTGGAAATAGGCATAATAACGGGTTAGCTATACTCTAGAATTATCATTCCGCCAATCCCAATAAGGATTTTGCATTATCTTAGACACAAAGCTATCAGCTGTCAGGAATGTGCCAAAATCATTATCAATCAGCATTTTTTGAGATGCTGCGACTTCCATAATTACCTTCTTTATAGTCTCGATGCTCCGATAATGAATATTATACAAATGAAATCCAGCCGGAAAATGGTGGTCTATTAATGCAAGTTCAGTTTCGGTCCAACCAAGTATAGCGCTCAGTGATGAGCCATAATAATCTACATAGAGCCGGTTTGACTTCTTAACCTGAACGACAAAGCCAGTTAAACCCGGCTGATCATTAATTACACTACATGGAAAGGCTTTTTGGATAGATTCTTTGAAAGCAGGTAATAAGGTTGCCTTCTCAGCAATAAGTAGTATAGATTCCATTTCCTACCCCTGCTGGGCCTTACCAATGGCGTCCAGCTCCTTCTTCATCGTAACCATGAACTTGCGGACCCGCTCCAGGCTCTGAATCACGTCGATTTTCTCCTTGAGCTGGGGGCCTTTCTGCTTGAGCATGTCGCGGGCCCCAGGGATGGTATAGCCGCGTTCCTTTACCAGGTGGTAAATGGTGCGGAAGATGTCAATGTCCTGGGGCGTATAGAGGCGGTTGCCCTTCTTGCTTTTGCGCGGGCGCAGTTCCTCAAACTCGGTTTCCCAGAACCGAATTAGGGAAGGAGCCACGTTGAACTGGGCCGCTACCTCACCGATAGTGAAGTATTGCTTCTCGATGTCGCGCTCTTTATAGGGCATTTTTTAGAAATGAGAAGTTAGAATGGAGATGGGAGAAGGAGGTGGGAACTGAAAAAGAGCGGGAGGAAAAGACCAGACTGCCTCTGAGCTCTCATTTCTCATTTCTCACTTCTGCAAGATGGGCTACCTTTGCCGCTGGCGCAATTATTTTTACTTGCGAAAAGTAGCCAAAATACCGGCCGCTGCCAATTCCTCCGAACCTTACACTTCGCGAAGCTTCTGCTTCGTGCTACTATCATGTCACTCCCTACCGCCAGCCACGTCCGCCAGCAGTTCCTGGATTTCTTCGCCTCCAAAGGCCACCACATTGTGCCCTCGGCGCCCATTGTGGTGAAGGACGACCCCACGCTGCTGTTCATCAACTCGGGCATGGCCCCGTTCAAGGATTACTTCCTCGGCAACAAGCCCGCCCCCTTCAAGCGCATTGCCGACACCCAGAAGTGCCTGCGCGTATCGGGCAAGCACAACGACCTGGAAGAGGTAGGCTACGACACCTACCACCACACCATGTTCGAGATGCTTGGCAACTGGTCGTTTGGTGATTACTTCAAGAAAGACGCCATTGCCTGGGCCTGGGAACTGCTTACGGAAGTGTATAAGCTGCCCAAGGACCGCCTCTACGTAACCTATTTTGAAGGCGACAAAGGCGACGGCCTCGGCCCCGATACCGAAACCCAGGAGTTGTGGCGCCAATATGTGGCCGAGGAGCGCATTCTGCCCGGCAACAAGAAGGATAACTTCTGGGAAATGGGCGACACGGGCCCCTGCGGCCCCTGCACCGAAATCCACATCGACTTGCGCGACGAGGCCGAGGTAGCCCAGAAAGGCGGCGCCGAGCTGGTGAATGCCGACCACCCGCAGGTTGTCGAAATCTGGAACAACGTGTTCATGGAGTTCGAGCGCCGCGCCGACAAGTCGCTCATCAAGCTACCCTCCCAGAACGTGGATACCGGCATGGGCTTCGAGCGTCTGATGATGGCCGTGTCGGGCGTAAAGTCGAATTACGACACCGACGTGTTCCAGCCGCTGATTCAGTTTATTGCCGCTGAGGCTGGCTTGCAGTACCACGGCACTGCCCCCGCCACCGTGAACGACCAGCCGGCCACCGAAAACGAGAAAACCGACATTGCCATCCGGGTTATTGCCGACCACATCCGCACCATCTCCTTCGCTGTGGCCGATGGGCAGCTGCCTAGCAACGTGAAGGCTGGCTACGTAATCCGCCGGATTCTGCGCCGGGCCGTGCGCTACGCGTTTTCGAGTCTGAATCAGAAGCAGCCCTTCCTCTACAAGCTAGTGCCCGTGCTGGCCGACCAGATGGCCGGCATCTTCCCCGAGCTCAAGCAGCAGCAGCAGTTTGTGCAGCGTGTAATAGAGGAAGAGGAAGTAGCCTTCCTGAAAACCTTGGAAAACGGCCTGCGCCGCTTGGATGCCCTGGAGGAAACCGCGCGCCAGAACGGTAACCGCATCGATGGCAAAACGGCTTTCGAGCTGTCGGATACCTTCGGTTTCCCGCTGGATCTTACTGCCCTGATTGCCCGCGAAAAAGGACTGACCGTAGATGAGGAAGGCTTCAAAAAAGAGCTGGAGGCCCAGAAGAATCGCTCCCGCAACGCCCAAGAGGCTGAGCAGAGCGACTGGACCATTGTAACTCCCTCGGAAGAGCAGCCCGCTTTCGTGGGCTACGACCAGGAGCAGGCCCCGGCCCGCATCCTGCGCTACCGCCGCACCGACCGCAAAGGCAAAACCGAGTACCAGGTAGTGCTCGACCAGACGCCGTTTTACGCCGAATCGGGCGGGCAGATTGGCGATACGGGCTTTCTGGAGTCGCCGCTAAGCAAGGTGCGCGTGCTGGACACGAAAAAGGAAAATGACCTTATCGTGCACACCGTGCTCGACCTGCCCCAGGACCTGGAAGCCGAGTTTTCGGCCCAGATTGACCATGCCCGCCGCGACCAGATTCGCCGCAACCACACGGCTACCCACTTGCTGCAAGCTGCCCTGCGCGAGGTAGTCGGCACCCACGTAGCGCAAAAAGGCTCCCTGGTAAACGAGAAACTATTGCGCTTCGACTTTTCTCACTTCACCAAGGTAACCGACGACCAGCTGCGGCAGGTGGAAACCATCGTGAATCGCAAGATTCGGGAGCAGATTCCGCTGGATGAGCGCCGCAACGTGCCCATCGACGAAGCTAAAGCCCTGGGTGCTACCGCCCTGTTCGGGGAGAAGTATGGCGAGTTCGTGCGCGTCATCACCTTCGACCGGGACTTCTCGGTGGAGCTCTGCGGTGGCACCCACGTGCGCACCACCGGCGACATTGGCTTCTTCAAGATTACCTCGGAAAGCGCGGTAGGAGCCGGCGTGCGCCGCATTGAGGCCGTAACCGCCGAAGCCGCCGAAGCCTTCGTGAACCAGCAGCTCGACCTGCTAGGCCAGGTGCGCGAGGCCTTGGGTAACCCCCAGCACCTCATCCCCAGCATCGAGAAGCAAACCGAGGAAATTGCCGGCCTGCGCAAGCAAATCGAGCAGTTTGCCCAGCAGAGCATCAATCAGCAGAAAGATCAGCTGGTAGGCCAGGTGAAGCCCCTCAACGGGGTGAACTTCCTGGCCGCCCAGGTGCAGGCTACCTCTGCCGACGCGCTCAAAACCCTGGCCTTCAACCTGCGCCAGGCGGTGCCCAACCTGGTAGCCGTACTCGGCGCCGAAATCGATGGTAAGCCCCAGCTGGCCGTAATGCTGGACGACGAGCTGGCGAAAGGCGGCAAGCTCAATGCCAGTGCTTTGGTGCGTGAGCTGGCCAAGGAAATCCAGGGTGGGGGCGGTGGTCAGCCCTTCTTCGCGACGGCCGGCGGCAAGAACGTAGCAGGTTTGGGTGCGGCTATTAATAAGGCCGAAGCGTTGATAGGCGAGAAGCTGGCTTAAACTTGGATGTTAAGCGGAAGACGGTATTTTTGACCGTTCATCCGAGCAATGACAATGGGCGTTGGGCGATAGTGAATTCACTGCTGCTCAACGCCCATTTTGTTTGTCTGTTACCATTCGTCTGACTCCTAGTGAAGCGTATTGTATTTGCTAGGCTGGCGGCGACGTAGTCAAGTTATTATATGAAGTATCTTCTTGCGTTGGCGGTAGTGCTAACGCTGTCTATGTCTGCGGCCGCTCAGCAGCCCGTCAAAACCTTCTACCTCGACTACGGATTCCAGGAAATCTTCGTCAATGATGATGTAGCTTATCTTGTGGACCGCCACATCACTGGCCCCGGCCGCTGGACCGACAGCGTGTTTACGGTAGCCAACAGCTATCTGCGGGAAGTAGTGCATGCCAGTATCCGGTCTCAGGGCGACACCAGCTTCAGTACCACGCGCTGGCAACCCAACGGCCTAGTGCAATGGCGGGAGGAAAAACTAGGCAAGCGGCAGAACGGAACGCAACTTTATTACGACCAAGCTGGCCGGCTCCGGCATCGGCACCAGTATGTGGCGGGCATACAAAAGAGTACGGAATGTGTGTCCGCAACGGGCACTCCGGAGGCATGCCACTACGCGGAGGAAATAGCGCAGTACCCGGCTGGAATGCCCGGCCTATTGAGCTACGTTGCGCAACATCTGCACTACCCCATGGATGCCCTGGCGAGCCGGATTCAGGGGAAAGTGCTTGTGTATTTCGTGGTTGATGAAGAGGGGCAAGTGCGCAACATTCGCGTGAAAAATTCTTTGTTTCCCAGTTTGGATGCGGAAAGCATGCGGGTAGTAAAGCAGCTGAGCCGCTTTGCGCCTGGCCGCAAAGCGGGCCTCACAGTTCCAACCCGCTATGCCGTTCCAGTAACATTTTCCATTAACTAACTCCATCACCCTTACTTCCAATCTATGCGCTTTTCTACCCTCCTGATTACCGCTGGCCTGCTCACGGGCCTGGCTACCCTCGCCCAGGCTCAAACCTTTACTGACCCCGGCGCTTACAATAACTTTATTGTGGCCGAACAGCGGGCCATGCTCAAGAAAAACCTGCGCTACATCAGCAAGTCGGCCCATTCCGACAACGAGAAGAAGATTGATGCCAAGCGCCAGGACCTAATTAAGCAAACCGAAGCTTCCCTGAATAAAGTGGCCAAAATGCCCGCGTTCAAGGATGATAAGGGCTTCAAGGAGCAAACCACCGAGGCCTTTTACCAGCTGCTGAAAGTGTACTCCGAGGACTACAAGGCGGTGGATATGCTGGCCGCTACCCGCACGGCGACGGTTGAGAACATGGAGCAGTACTTCAAGCTCCAGGAAATTGCCGAAGCCAAGCTGCAAGTTGTCAACGACTCCGTGGACGCAGCCCAGCGCCGGTTTGCCAAGCGGCACAACATGACTATTTCCGCCGACCCCGAGGGCAAGCGCCTGGCCGAGTACATGCGCCAGGTATCGGAGGTGAACAGCTACCAGCACAAGGTGTACCTGGCCCAGTTTCGCATTGAAAAGGCCACGGCCAAGCTCACCGATGCGATGAGCGCCCAAGACCCGGCAGCTTTTGAAGCCGCCCGCCTGCAGCTAGTAGAAGACTCAAAAACCGCTACCACCGAGCTAACCGCCATTCCTGCCTTCCGCGGCAAAGATGCCCGCTACCGCGACGCGGCCCGCAACCTGGTGAAGTTCTACGCTGGCTTTGCCGCTACCCAGGCTGCCCAAATGAAGGAGCTACTGGAGCGCAAAGACGCCCTCACCAAAGCCGACGCTGACAAGTTCAACGGCTTCATCAACCTCTACAACACCCAGAACCAGAAGCTGGCCGCCGCCTACAACCAGGCCGGCAATGCCTTCCAGGCTACCTACATTCCGGTCTTCAACGATTAAGCCAGAAGCTGACAAGCTCTGTTTCCTTGTTACCCGAAGCGCCACCCAGAACTGCTACCAGGCCTGCCAGAGGATAAGGCGCACCTTGCGGGTTGTTGGCTGAAAGTTGGCAGCACAAAAGCTAGCCGTGCCGTATCTTGCAGCCTCGGCGGCCTACCCGCCCGACTATCTATGGACGAAAGCATTAAAGCCAAATACCAGCCCGTCATTGGTCTGGAGGTACACGCCCAGCTGCTCACGCGCAGCAAAATGTACTCTTCCGACGAAAACGAGTACGGCGCTCTGCCCAATAATAACCTCAGCGTCATTACCCTGGGCCACCCTGGCACGCTACCCCGCGTGAACTACACGGCCGTGGAGTACGCTATGAAAATGGGCCTGGCCACCAACTGCCAGATCCGGCGCGACAACCTGTTTGCCCGCAAAAACTACTTCTACCCCGACCTGCCCAAGGGTTACCAGATTACCCAGGATAAAACCCCCATCTGCACCGGCGGGCACGTAGAAGTCCGCCTGTCAGATGGTTCGACCAAGAAAATCGGCATCACGCGCATTCACATGGAGGAAGACGCGGGCAAGAGCATGCACTTGGCCGGGGAGGTAGAAACCCTTGTGGACCTGAACCGCGCCGGCGTGCCCCTGATTGAAATTGTGTCGGAGCCGGATATCCGAACTTCGGAGGAAGCCTACGCCTACCTCTCGGAAATCAAGAAACTGGTGCAGTACCTGGGCATCTGCGACGGCAACATGGAGGAAGGCTCCCTGCGCTGCGACGCCAACATTTCGGTGATGCTGAAAGGCGCCGACCAGTTCGGGACCAAGGTGGAGGTGAAGAACATGAACTCCTTCCGCAATGTGCAGCGCGCCATCGACTACGAAATCGAGCGGCAGATTGCCCTGGTGGAAGCTGGCGAGGTGATTGACAGTGAAACCCGCGGCTTCGACGCGCAGACCGGCACTACCAGCGGGCAGCGCAGCAAGGAGACGATGAACGACTACCGCTACTTCCCGGAGCCTGATTTGCCCCCGGTTATCATCGACGATGAGTGGCTACACCGCGTGCAGGCCGAGCTGCCAGCCCTGCCGCAGCAGCTGTACGCCCGCTTTACCGGTGAGCTGGGCCTTTCGGATTATGATGCCAACGTATTGACGGCTGATAAGGACGTAGCCCTGTTCTTCGATGAGCTGACCCGCCTGACCCCGAACGCCAAAGCGGCCGCCAACTGGGTGACCGGCCCCGTAAAAGCCTACCTTAATGAGCGCGCTCTAACTCTCGACCAGTTCCCGCTCACTCCCCAGCACCTGGCCGACATCATCGGACTCATCGACGAAAACAAGGTAGGCCACTCGGTAGCCAGCAAGCAGCTGTTTCCCTACCTGCTCGAAAACCCGGCGCAAACCGCCGCCGCCGCCGCCGAAGCCCAGGGCTTGTTGCAGCAGTCGGACGCCGGTGCCCTGGAAACCATGATTCAGCAGGTGCTGGACGCCAACCCGGCCAAAGTAGCCGAGTATCGGGCTGGCAAAAAGAGCCTGACCGGCATGTTCATGGGTGAGCTGATGAAGCTGACTGGTGGCAAGGCCGACCCCAAGCTGGCCAACCAGCTCCTGCGCCAGAAACTAGAAGCGTAAGCAGCGTTGTTTGCTAGTCTGCAAAAAACCACTGGCCCAACGGCCAGTGGTTTTTTGTTTACTTCAAGCATCCTTTACCTCACTTATGCAGGTATGCGCTTTTTGTCTGGTAGCGTATGTATTGCGGGCCTTTTCACCGTCGGGGTAAGCTCCTGTCAGCGTCCGGCTACTTCCAACGCAGTGCCGCCGGTTGCGCCCGCCAAGGCCTCCTCGGCGGCAGCTCCGGAAATCAACCTACCTCGACTCGACGGTACCAAATTGGCGCTAAGTAGCCTGCGCGGCAAGTACGTGCTCGTGGATTTCTGGGCTTCCTGGTGCGGGCCTTGCCGTCAGGAAAGCCCCAATCTGCGCAAAATCTACGGCCAGTTTCACAGCCGCGGGCTGGAAATTTACAGCGTATCGTTGGACGTGAACAAGGCGCGGTGGCACCAGGCCATTGCCGCCGACGAGCTGACCTGGCATCACGTTTCGGACCTGCGGGGCTGGCAAAGCGAGGGGGCCCGGGCCTATGGGGTGCACTCTATTCCGTACTCCGTGCTGCTGGACCCGGAAGGCCGAGTCTTGGCTCGCAACCTGCGCGGCCGGGCCCTGGGGCAGAAAATAGCCGAATATATTCCGCTGGATTAGGGCCCGCAGCAGCCTGCGCCGGAAGCCGGAACCAAACCCAGCGCCTTGCGTGTAGGTAGGCTGAGGAAGCGCCGCCGCAATTCCCGCCAAAAGTGGCAACTTGCGGCCCGTTTCTACGTCCATTGCCACACGGTGCCGGTGCCACCACCGGTCAGTTTTCCGAATGATGCACAAGATGAAAAGCTTGCTTTACGTGGGTGCCCTGCTGGGCATGACCAACGCCTGCAATAAAAACACGACACCCACCAGCAGCGCTACCGGCTCGGCTGACGCCAGCAGCTACCAGCTCAGCGGCCAGCTGCAAAATGCCCCTGCCGGTACCAAGGTGTACCTAGCCGAGCTGGGGGAAACGCAGTTTGTGTCGCGCGACACGGCTACGGTGGACGACAAAGGCCAGTTCCGCTTCACGGGCAACCTGCCGGAGGCAGGCATCTATCAGGTGAAGCTCAATGACCAGAACCAGGCACTGGTGACCTTGGAGAACGGCCGGCAGGTGCAGCTTACCGGCGATGCGCAGCAGCTGGGCCAGAGCTACACCGTGAAGGGCTCGCCCGATTCGGAGCTGCTCCAGCAGATTAACCGCACCATGCAGACCTCGCGCCAGCAGATGCAGCGCCTGGAGCAGCGCTACACCCAAGCCGCGCAAAGCGGCCGCACCGATTCGCTGGCCGCGCTGCAGCAAAAAGCCATGACCTTGCAAAGCCGGGGCTCCTCCGACCTGGCCCGCCTTGTGCGCCAAAACCCTAACTCCGTGGTATCGGCGTTTGTGGTGACCAGCGTTATCAACCCCGATGATAACTTTACCCTGGCCGACTCAGTAGCCAACGTATTGAAGAAAAACCGGCCCGATTCGCGTTACACGAAAGCGCTGGTAGCCCGCTTAGAGCCGCTGCGGACCACGGCAGTAGGTGTGCAGGCACCGGAAATCAGCCTGCCCAGTCCCGAGGGAAAAGATGTAACCCTGAGCAGCCTGCGCGGCAAGTACGTGCTCATCGACTTCTGGGCCTCCTGGTGCGGACCCTGCCGTCAGGAAAACCCGAATGTTGTAAAGGCTTACAACAAGTTCAAAACTAAAGGCTTCGAGATTTACAGCGTTTCCTTTGACCAAGACCGCGGCAAGTGGCTGAAGGCCATTCAGAACGATAAGCTGACCTGGACCCATGTTTCAGACCTGAAAGGCTGGGAAAGTGCTGCTGGCCAGACCTACGGCATCAAGTCCATCCCGCAGTCCTACCTGCTTGACCCCCAGGGCCGCATCATCGCCAAAAACCTGCGCGGCGAAGCCCTGGAAGCTACCCTGGCTTCGGTGCTGAAGTAGAGGGTAGGAGAGTTTAACGAAAAAGGTCGGCCACCGTGGCCGACCTTTTTTGTTGTGGCAAGAAGAGCCACACGAGTCTTTGGCTCTCAGGTGTAAGCTGAGCACTTCTGCAATGGGTAGCAGCGCCCAGCTTACTTGAAAGCCTGTTATGCTAACTCATGAACATGCGCTGTACGGCTTGCCAGAGCTGTTTTTTGCGGCCGGCATCGTACTCTAGCATGCTGATTTCACTGGCTCCCAGAAAAGCCGTATCGCCGAAGAGCAGGACGGGCTCGTAAGGCTGGGTGGTATACACCGCCACATCAAGCAGGTTTTTGCCGAACGCCAAGAACTGCCGGGCTGCCAAATGCTGGCGCAAGCTGCACAGCGCCACCGGGTAGCTCGGGTGCTCCACGTTTACCAGCACCACATCCTCCACAATCAGGCGGATGGCCTTGAGGAGGTTGTTGAGAAACACATTGCGCGGCAGCTTCCGAAACTCGTCGGGGGATACGCGCACCAGAATCACGAGGCCGTTGGGGTTGCTGCCCAGCGTGGAGAAGGGAATGTGCGCAACCGGCGACTGGGTAGGCGTTGGCTGCACCCGGCCGGCCGGGGCGGCCGCGGCGGCCGGCAGCTGCGCTACCGTTAGCGTAACCGCCTGGCGCGAAGGCTCGGCGGCCGCTGGCGGGGTAGGAGCCGAGGCAACGGGAGCTACTGGTGCCCGTTCTGCTACCGGAGCAGCGGAAGCCGCCGCTGCAGCCGGAGCCGCGTTGCCGGACAGGGGCAGATTGCTCAGGGAAGGAAGCTTACCGGAAAGAGCGGGGGTAGGCGGCGGGGCAGGAGCGCCAGGTACATTAGGCGGTGGCGTAGCAGCCGGGGCTGGGGTAGGAGCCGCCGCCGGTGTCGCTGGTGCCGTTGCTTCTGGAGTGTTAAGGGGGGCAGCAGTAGGTTCGGCTACTACGTACAGCGGAGCATCGGTGTAGAAGTTTTGAAAGAAAGCGAGGGTAGCGGCAGTATCCATTCAGGTACAGTTCGGCAAGCAGCCAGGGGTAGCGGAAAATACAGGTTTTTCTAGACTTTATGACCGCCGAAAGAACCTGCTATTCCATGTTAAAAAGTGCCTTCAGCTCCGTGGCTTCGTGCGGGCTCATACGGCCGCCCAGCACCAGGCGCAACTGCCGACGGCGCAGGGCCCCATCGTATAGCTGAATTTCCTCTTCCGACTCGGCCACAGCCTCCGGCACATCAATTGGTCGGCCCGATTGGTCTACGGCCACAAAAGTGAAAAACGCCTCGTTGGATTTGATTTTGGTGTCGCTCGGAATGTCTTCGGCCCACACGTTGATGTGCACTTCCATAGAGGAGCTAAAGGAGCGCGTTACCTGCGCTTCCAGCGTCACGACGCTGCCCAGCTTAATCCCTTCCCGGAACGATACGTTATCCACAGAAGCCGTGACGACAATGCGGTTGGAGTGGCGCTGGGCCGAAATGGCCGCGGCTACGTCCATCAGGTGCATCATGCGGCCCCCCATCAGGTTGTTAAGCGTGTTTGTATCGTTGGGTAACACCAGTTCGGTCATCCGAACAAAAGAGTCTTTGACGGGCTTTTGTTTGCGCATTTTGCGGCAGAGTAAGGGGTAGCACTTGAAGCCGCAAAGATACGGACGCGGCGCCGTGTGCCATGTGTTTTCCGCCGGGCAGCCTTTATGGCGTCGTAACCAGGCTTCTTAGCTTCTCCTCAATGGGGCCTAGCTGCGAAGCCATGACCAGCAGCTTGCCCTGCTTATCTAGTAGCATGTACGTAGGAAACTGCTCCACATGCAGCTGTTCAATTACTCCTTTATCTGCTTTGAGTTCTGATAACTGCGTCCAGGTAAGTTGGTTTTTCCGGATAGCTTTCAGCCAAAGCGGCTTATCCTCGGCTGACTCCATGCCAATACCCACTATGGACATCTGAGCGGCATACTGCGCCTGGAGTTGCTTTAAGTGTGGCATTGACTGAATACAGGGCCGGCACCAATGGCCCCAGAAATCAAGCAGCACATACTGGCCCTTAAATCGGGCTAGCGAGACGGCAACATTGGCTGTATCGGGTATGGTGAAGGTGGGCAGCAGCTGACCTATCTGGGGCTGACTGCGTAGCACCGTTAAGCGGCGTGCTACCGCTTGGCCTTGGTGGCTACTCTGAACCGTCGGGGAAAGAAGTCGTAGCAACTGTTCATACTCGGCTACCGGCCGGTCGTTTTTGTATTTAGCCTCTTGGTAGAGCAGGTCGGCACTGGTTCGAGCTTTCGGGTGCGCCGCTATAAATGCCCGCGTGGCTTGGCCTACTAACGCGCCAAGAATTGGAATTGAGTCGGGATGTGCCGCGGCACGTTGCTCAAATTTCCAGTTTATACGCTGGTTGTAGTAGGTTGTGAGGGTATTCTCTGGAGTACCCGTAACAGTGAGCTTAGCTGGTTCTGCAATGCTGCCGGTTACTGTTACCTGCCCCGGCTCAAACCAAATTGTGGTAAAGCGGCTCGGAACAATCTTAAGATTGAGCTGACCATCGTCGGTAGGGTGCGCAGTGTAGCTGAAACGGTCGTTTTGAGCCCGTACCGTATCGCGGCGCTGCTGCCCCTGCCAGTCGTAGAAAAAAATGACCGACTGATTGCCTACTCCTTTGATGTTGCCTGTAATCTGGCAAGCGGCCGTGGTTTGCGCGTGCGTGGCAGAGGCAGACACGCTTAAAAGTGCGAGAAGGATAAGGTGTCTTTTCACAAGCTGGGGCTATACAATCTACCTGACACAGACAATATAGGCCCTTTAGGTAAGCCAGCTTCTCGCCGCCCAGCCTTTATTCTTTCCACCCGGCCTGGCCGAGTAGGGGCACAAAGCGAAACTCCTCCAGCACCTGTCGGGAAAACTCCTCCTCGCTTTCGCGTACTACCCGCACCATGCGCTGGGTATGCTCATCGCCGACGGGAATAACCAGGGAGCCGCCTACCCGTAGCTGGCGCAGCAGGGGGCGCGGCAGCGCCGGGGAGCCGGCCGTTACCAAGATCTTATCGAAAGGCGCGTGCTGGGGTAGCCCCAGGGAGCCGTCGCCGCAGAACAGATGAGCGGGCCGGTGCAAGGTGGCTAGGCGGCGGGCAGTGCGCTCAAACAGAACCTGGTTGTACTCGATGCTGAACACGTGCGGGGTCAGCTCCAGCAGCACGCAGCATTGGTAGCCCGAGCCCGTTCCGATTTCCAGTACCCGCTCGCCGGGCTGCACTTGCAGCAACTCAGTTTGGTAGGCCACCGTGTACGGCTGTGAAATAGTCTGGCCCTCCCCAATGGGAAACGCTTTATCCTGGTAAGCATGAGGCTGAAAGGCAGCCTCAAAAAACAAGTGGCGCGGCACCGTGCCAATGGCCGTGAGTACCCGCTCATCGCGGATGCCTTTCCGGCGCAGCTCTTCTACCAGAGCGCGGCGCAATCCACGATGGCGGTAGGTATCAGCGTGCATGAGACAAGCAGGAAAAAGCCCGGGGAACAGCTCGGACCGAAGAATGGGGAGCGAGCAGGCAGTGCTCCGCCGCAGATTGCGGGTATTTCCTACCTTTGCGCGACTCCGAAAGACTGGGCCAGCACGGCGCAGAACTTTGAACGGAGCGCGAAATTACAGCATTAGCCCCATAAAATTACCCCGATTGCCGGCTCCGCCGGGTAGTTTCCTCCCTCTTGATTCGTACTCTCCAAAAACTGAAGCTGATAGCAGCCGACTTCGGGGCGGCCTTGTTGGCCTGGATGTGCTTTTTCCTGTTGCGCAAGTATCTGCTGCAGGAAATCAGCGGCAACTACCGCTTCGCGGCTGATGCAGCCTTCCTCTCCGGCTCAGCCCTGCTGATAGCCGGTTTCTGGACGGTGCTGTACGCCCTGATGGGGGAATACCGCGACATTTTCCGCAAGTCGCGCCTCTCGGAGCTAATCCGATTGGGGCAGGTTTCTGTTCTGGGCGCCATTATCATCTTTTTCGTGCTGCTGCTCGACGATCAAGGCGTGCAGAATTACCACAGCTATTACAAAACGATTTCCGCTTACTTTCTGCTGCACTTCACCCTTACGGCCGTGCTGCGGGTGTGGGCCGTGAGCAGCGTGCAGCGGCTGGTGCGCGGCGGCATTATCACGTTCAACACCCTGCTGGTCGGCTCCGGCACGCTGGCCCGCGAAACGTATCAGGAACTGCGCCGTACCGGGCGCCACCTGGGCCTGCAGTTGGTCGGCTTTACGCCCCTGGGCGAGGTGGTGGATGAGGCCCTGGCCGCTGAGCTACCGGCGCGCGGCTCCTACCGGCGGCTGCCGGCCCTGATTCGGGTGCTGCACGTGGAGCAGGTAATAATTGCCATTGAACCTTCCGAACACCGCACCATTGAGGAAATTCTGACCCTGCTGGAAGGCACGCCCGCCCGTATCAGCATCCTGCCCGACCTCTACCAGATGCTGCTGGGCTCGGTAAAGGTCAGCCACGTATTTGGGACGCCCCTGATTGAAATCAAGCAGGATTTGATGTCGCCCTGGCAGCGCGTGGTCAAGCGCCTGCTCGACGTGGTAGTTTCGGTGCTGTTTCTGCTGCTGGCCTGGCCCGGCTACGCCTTTGCCGCCATCATGGTGAAGCTCTCCTCGCCCGGGCCGGTGTTCTATTCCCAGGAGCGCATTGGCCGGCATGGGCACCCGTTTCGCATTTATAAGTTCCGCTCCATGTACGTAGATGCCGAAAAGCAGGGCCCCGCCCTCAGCTCCGACCACGACCCGCGTATCACGCCCTGGGGCCGCTTTATGCGCAAGGTGCGCGTCGACGAGCTGCCCCAGTTCTGGAACGTCATCAAGGGCGATATGAGCATTGTAGGGCCCCGCCCGGAGCGGCAGTTTTTCATTGATCAGATTGTGCAGCTGGCCCCGCACTACCGCCACCTGCACCGCGTCCGCCCCGGCCTCACTAGCCTCGGACAGGTGAAATATGGCTACGCCGAAACGGTGCAGCAAATGGTGGAGCGGCTCAAATTCGATATTCTCTACATCGAAAATATGAGCTTGGCCATGGATTTCCGGGTACTGCTTTACACCCTTAAAATCATTGTGGAAGGTAGGGGGAAGTAGCACCAATAGGAAGAATCACGAAGGAGGAATTGACCACTATTGCTGTTTAACACCCATCTGGTTCGTTCCTGCTTTTCCCTCCTGACTTTTAATTGCAAGCATATGTTCACTGGCATTATTGAAACCTTGGGTACCATTCGGGCTGTGCGGCGCGAAGGCACTAATATTCACTTTACAGTAGCCTCCGGCTTCGCTCCTGAGCTGAAAATCGACCAGAGCGTGGCCCACGACGGGGTATGCCTGACGGTGGTGGCCGTGGACACGGCGGCGGGCACCCACGTGGTAACGGCCATTGATGAAACTCTGCAGAAAACCAACCTGAGCCAGTGGGTTCCCGGCAAGCGCGTGAACCTGGAGCGGTGCCTGGCCGCCAATGGCCGCTTTGATGGCCACATCGTGCAAGGCCACGTCGACCTGACGGCGGAGTGCGAGTCGGTAGAGGACCAGAACGGCTCCTGGCTGTTCCGCTTCCGCCACGAGCCGGGCCCCGGCCGCGTAACCGTGGAGAAAGGCTCCATCTGCATCAACGGCACCAGCCTGACCTGCTTTAACAGCACCGACGACGGCTTCAGCGTGGCTATTATTCCCTACACCTACGAGCACACCACTTTCCAGGATCTGCGGCCCGGCCACCGCGTAAATCTGGAGTTTGACATTGTGGGCAAATACGTAGCGAAATTGCTGGGAAAATAAGCCAACCGCGGGCAGAGAGCTGCGTATCAGGAAGGTACCTATCCGCTGAACATCATGTCGAAACGCGAATTGATAGAGCCTACGCCTGGCGATAAGCGCTACGTGCGCCGTAACGAAAAAGGCGAATTTACCAGCTCCGTGGACGTCAACCGTTCCTTGTCTCAGGATGACCGCCACAACTCCAAAGTAACCAGCCAGCCCGGTCAGGGTGACCAAGGCGATGGGCACACGGGCAACCGAAAGCCCGCCGGAGATAAGTAATTCTGAAGAAGCAGAAAGCCCCGCAGCATAGTGCTGCGGGGGCTTTTTTATGGCCTGAAAAGCTAGTCAGGGCGCAACGTCAAGGAAACGTCTAGGTTGTCGGGTTGGCCGGGTTTATAGCTGGGGCGGGGTATCCACGCTGGGTGATGACAGTGTTTAAAGACTGTGGCAACGGACGTGAGAGAGGTTGCGAAGGCAACGGCCGGAAACTTGCCGGCCGGAGTACGCCGGTGCGTAGCGGGGTTCAGCGCATCGGTAGCGGTGATAATCTGCCAGGGGGTAGGGTCATCTTTCGTCATCGGTACGCACGTTTCAACTGGGCTGGTGGTCAGGCCTTCAACCAGCACGTAGGCCCCCTCAGGCGGCAGCCGCACCTCATTGCGAGCAATATTCAGCGTGAGCAGGGGGGTAGGGAGTGCAGCAAGATAGGCCGCTGAGTACACGGGCGCGTCGGGCAAAAGGTCATGCGCGCCGGGCGCAGGTGAGGCTCCTGGCGCCACGCTAACCAGCCGAATGCGAATGCGCCCTTCTGTTGGCTTGTTGGGCTTCAGGCGGACAGTAATCGTTTCTACGATTCCGGTTTCACTACCTGGTTCAAGCCGAAACAGTACCCCGTATTGATATCCCGGAATAACTAAAGCCCCATGGGGAGAAGATCGTTTTCGGCCGATACTTGACAACTCAGTGGTCGCTTTCGGGCGCACTTTTACCTCGGCGAGAGGAATGGAGCTGAGTAGCGTGTCAGGAGCCGCCGCGGCAGTAAAGCTACTAGCGTTTCCTTGGGCAACAGCAGTAGCTTCCAGGAGGAAGGCTGCTAGCAGGGAAAATAGACGGCTACTAATCATTCATCAGAAATACGGCAGGATAGGCAGTAGAATAGGGTTAGTATCTCATCTTACGAAGCTGTAACCGGCCACCAGCGTGGTGCTAGGCGCTGATAAGCCGTCGCACAGGCCCACGCCGTGGCGGAGCCGAGCAAAGCGCCCGCCACTACGTCGGAGGGGTAGTGGGCCCCGAGGTACATGCGGCTGTAGCTGACCAATGCGGCCCAGATATACAGCAGCACTTTAGGGATTCTGTACTGCGCGGGTAGCACCAGGCCCATAAAAACGGCCAGGGCAAACGAGTTAGCGGCGTGCGAAGAAAGAAAGCCGAACTGGCCGCCGCAACCGTTCACCAGGTTCAGGGTTGTGGAGAGGGTAGCGTCGTGGCAGGGCCGCAGCCGGGCGAAGTAAGGTTTGAAAAAGCGGCTGGAAATAACATCGGCCAACGCTACACTGAGACCCAGCAGGGGCAGCAGCAGCAGGGCGCGGCGCTGGAAGAGGTAGCAAAGCACCACCACCAGCACGAAGTAGGCCGGAAACCACACCAGGCGCTCCGAGAAAAAAATCATCCACGCATCCAGCTTGGGCGTGTGGTGGGAGTTGGCGCCCAACAGCAGCCAACGGTCGAGGGCTTGGAGTTGCTCGATCAAGCGGTAGTAGGAGGGTCGGTTAGCCAGTCGATGCCCTTCTGCAGCCACCGTTGGGTGGCGGCCTCGGGGGAGCCGGGCTGGGGTTGCAGGTTGTAGTGCCACTCGGCCTGGGGCGGCAGGCTCATCAGAATGCTCTCGGTGCGGCCCCCGGTTTCCAGCCCGAAGCGCGTCCCCCGGTCGAAGGCCAGGTTAAACTCGGCGTAGCGGCCGCGGCGCACCAGCTGCCACTGCTTCTGCTCGTCGGAGTAGGGTAGGGCCGCATTCTGGCGCATGATGGCCGCGTAGCTGCGGCCATAGACTTCGCCTACGGCCTGCACAAAGGCAAACAGGTGCTCGAACGTACCGTCTTTCCCTACCGTGAGACGGTCGAAGAACAGGCCCCCGATGCCGCGCGTTTCCTGGCGGTGGGGCAGGTAGAAGTACTCATCGGCCCACTGCTTGAAGCGGGGGTAGTAGCTGGCGTCGTGTTGCTGGCAGACGGCCTGGATCTGCTCGTGAAACCAGCGGGCCTGCGCTACATCCACGTAGATGGGAGTCAGGTCCAGCCCGCCCCCAAACCAGGCCTCCCCGCTAGCCGCCTCGAAGTAGCGTACGTTCATGTGGGAGATAGGCACCAGGGGGCTGCGCGGGTGCTGCACCACCGACACACCCGTGGCAAAGTAGCCCGGGTCGGGCATCAGCAGCACGCGGGCGGCCTGCTCGCTCATGGTGCCCTCCACGGCCGAGAAATTGACCCCGCCCTTCTCGATAATGTTGCCCCCGGTGAGTACGCGCGAGCGGCCGCCCCCCCCGCCGTGGTGCTGCCAGGCATCTTCCTGGAAGCGGCCCAGCCCATCGGCGGCTTCAAGCTGCTGGCACAGCCAGTCCTGAAACTGGCGCATCCATTGCTCCACTGTGTCGCGGAAGCGGGGCTGGGAACTCGGGGTTGGAAACGGGCTAGAATGCATACTGTGGAATTCGGCGCGGGCGCGGCACTGCGCCGGGTTTACCCGAAACAGAGGGGGAGGGCCGACGCCATTTTTGAGCCGCAAAGGTAGGGGTTTGTCGGCTTTACAAACAGGTGCCAGCCGATGGGCCCGGGCCCGGGGTGTGGCAGGCTAAAATTCCATCCCGTGCAGTCCGAACAATTACTCATCTTTGCGCCCGCGGCCCGGCGTTTTAGGTCCCAATTCCAGAGTCACTATTCCCTTTTCGTGTTATGAAATTACCCGTCAGGCCGCTGTGGGCAATTATTGGTATCCTCAGTATTGCGTCGTGCAAAGAGAAGTCCCCGCAGCCCGTCGCGGCCCCCGTATATGTGGTCAGCACATTGGCTGGTACCGAGTTGGGCGGGTTCCAGGATGGCTCGGCTACTACGGCCCAGTTCAGCAGCCCCGGCAGCGTAGCCGCCGACGCTCAGGGCAACGTGTACGTAGCCGACTACGGGAACAGCCGCATTCGTAAAATCAGCCCGGCCGGCGTGGTGAGCACCTACGCCGGTACCGGCGGGGAAGGCTACGTCGATGGCCCTGTTGGTACGGCGCAGATTTACTATCCCAACGGCTTAGCTACCGATGCCCAGGGCAACGTGTACGTGACGCAGTACGGAGACCGGATTCGGAAGATAACGCCATCGGGTGTCGTCAGCACCCTGGCTGGCAACGGCTACTACGGCTATGCCGACGGAGCCGCCACCGAAGCCCGGTTCCGCGCGCCGAGTGGCCCGGTTATCGATGCCCAAGGCAATATGTACGTAGCTGATGGCGGCAATAACTGCATCCGTAAGATTTCTCCGGCCGGGGTTGTCAGCACGCTGGCCGGTAGCGCCGCGGCCAACAGCGGCTTTGCCGACGGAGCCGGCCCCGCCGCCCGCTTTTTTACCCCTACCGATGTAACCATTGATTGTGCGGGTAACCTGTTAGTCGCGGATTTTTTGAACAACCGCATCCGCAAGATTTCCCCGGCCGGGGTCGTCAGCACCCTGGCTGGCAGTGGAGAACTAGGCTACGCTGACGGCAATGCCGCTGCGGCACAGTTTTCGGGGCCGGCTGGCGTCGCCGCCGACTGTCAGGGGAATGTGTACGTTGCCGACATGGGCAACCACCGCATCCGGCGTATTTCGGCCGACGGACAGGTGAGCACCGTGGCTGGCAATGGGGAGCGAGGCTACGCCGATGGCGTGGGCAACAGCGCCCAGATTGCCTTTCCCAGCGACGTAACTCTGGACGCATCGGGCACCCTGTACGTAGCCAACGGCCACAAGCACCGCATCCGCAAAATCACCGTCCAGTAAAGGCTCCGCCCCAGCCAGCCGGGGGGAGAATGTCGGCTGGGTCTTTTACCCCAGTGGCTTGCGCAGCAGCAACAGCTCTAGCTTCTGGCGCGGGATGCCAAAACGGGTATCGGTAGGGAAGGCAACCGTTTCGCCGGTGCGCCGGAAGCCGTGACGCTCGTACCAGGCCAGCAGCTCCTCCCGCACGGATATCACCGAAATCAGGAGGCTGGTGCATCCTTGCTGCCAGGCGTGGGCTTCGGCAGCGGCCAGCAGAAACTTACCCAAGCCCTGGGCTTGCTGCGCCGGTTCCACCGAAAGCATGCCCAGGTACAGGTCGGGCACTTGGTTTTTCAGATACACACTACCCAGCAGGTGGCCGGCAGGGGTGCGGGCCAGCAGGAAGGTGGCACCGGGTGCCCGCAGCAGCTCTTGCAACTCCTCGGCATCGGTGCGCTGCCCGTCCAGGAGGTTGGCTTCGGTGGTCCAGCCCTGCCGGGAGGCGTCGCCACGATAAGCGCGGTTAACCAGGGGGAGCAGGTCGGCGAGGTCGGCTTCGGTGGCAGGAGTAATCAGCAAATCGGTAAGCATGGGCGCGAAGGTAAACGGCCGCCGCTAATGGCAGATTACCAAGCGTGCTGCCAACGCTAGCGGGCCGGGCGTGCTGGCAGCGGGAGGCCTGAGCAAGTAGGGGTAGCGAATAGAATGCGACTCGGAGGAAGACCCGTTCTAACACGTATTCATTGCGTAATTTCGCCGGACCAACCCCCACCACCCGTCCATGTTGTCCGACGCTACCTCCACTCTGGAAACCGAGTTTACCATCCAGCCCGACCGCGCCACCCTGCGGCGGGCCTACCTGCTGATGCGCACGGCCGATGAGCTGGCTCGTCTCTACGAAGAAAACAAGGCCGTAACCGCCCGCTACGTGCACGCCACCGCCCGCGGCCACGAGGCCATTCAGCTGGCCGCCGCCTTCCACCTGACCCCCTACGACTACGCCGCGCCCTACTACCGCGACGATGCGATGCTGCTGGGCATGGGGGTAGCCCCCTACGAGCTGATGCTGCAGTTGATGGCCAAGCGCGACGACCCCTTCTCGGGCGGGCGCACCTACTACAGTCACCCCTCGTTGCGGCGGCCGGGGCAGCCTACCATTCCGCACCAAAGCTCGGCCACCGGCATGCAGGCCATTCCGGCTACGGGCGTGGCCCACGGCATCAAGTACCTGGAAGGGCAAGGTCTGCCTCCGAAAGGCTCGGGTGCCGCTCCCGCTACCCCCGCCGTGCCGCCCGTTGTGCTCTGCTCCATCGGCGACGGAGCCATGACGGAAGGCGAGGTAGCCGAAGCCCTGCAAATGGCGGTGCTGCACCAGCTGCCCATTATGTACCTGGTGCAGGATAACGACTGGGGTATTTCGGCGACCAGCCGCGAGATGCGCGCCATGAATGCCTACGAGTTTGCGGCCGGCTTCAAAGGCCTGCACCGCCTGCAGTTCGACGGGGCCGATTTTCTGGCCAGCTACGCCGGCATGCAGCAGGCTACCGAGTACGTGCGCCAGCGGCGCGGGCCGGTGCTGGTGCACGCCAAGTGCCCCCTACTGGGCCACCACACCAGCGGCGTACGGCGCGAGTGGTACCGCGGCGACAATCTCGCCCACCATACCCTCCAGGACCCGCTGCCCCGCTTTCATCAGCAGTTGCTGGAACTAGGCTTTGAAGAGGCCGATCTGCAGGAGCTAGGAGCCCAGGCCCGTGCCACCGTGCTGGCCGACTACCAGCGTGCCCTGGCTGCCCCTACCCCCGACCCGGCTACCTTCGCTGAGCACGAGTTTGCGCCCCCGGCTGTAACCGAGGAAACCGGTGAGCGGAGCCCCGCCGGCGCCGACAAAGCCCTGATGGTAGATGCCGCCCTGCACGCCGTAGATGATATTCTGCGGGAGTTCCCCGAAGCTTTGTTCTACGGCCAGGACGTAGGGGGGGAGCTGGGCGGCGTGTTTCGCGAAGCGGCCCTGCTGGCTAAAAAGTACGGCGACGCCCGCGTGTTCAACACGCCCATCCAGGAGGCCTACATTGTGGGCAGCACGGCCGGCATGAGTGCCGTGGGCGCCAAGGCCATTGTCGAAATTCAGTTTGCCGACTACATCTGGCCCGGCCTCAACCAGTTGGTGGAGGAGCTAAGCAAATCCTGCTACCTCTCCAACGGTAAGTTTCCGGTGCAAAGCCTGATTCGGGTGCCGGTGGGCGCTTACGGCGGGGGCGGGCCCTACCACTCGGGCTCGGTGGAAAGCACCCTGCTCACCATCCGGGGCATTAAGGTGGTGTATCCCAGCAACGCGGCCGACATGAAGGGGCTGCTGCGCGCGGCCTTCCTCGACCCCAACCCGGTAGTGCTGCTGGAGCACAAGGGCCTGTATTGGAGCAAGGTGCCCGGTACCGAAGACGCCAAAACCGTAGAACCCGCCGCGGGCTACGTTATTCCATTAGGCAAAGCGGCCGTAGCGCAGGAAGCCGATGCCACCAAGCTGCGCAACGGCGAAACCTGCGTGGTTATCACGTACGGCATGGGCGTGCACTGGGCCAAAACGGCCAGCAAGCAGTTCCCCGGTCAGGTAGAAGTCCTGGACCTGCGCAGCTTGAACCCCTTGGATTGGGACGCCGTGCAGGCCGCCGTGCGCCGCCACGGCAAAGCCCTGGTGCTCACGGAAGAACCCCTGCTGAACTCCTTCGCCGAAAGCCTGGCCGGCCGCATCCAGCGCCACTGCTTCCGCCAGCTCGATGCGCCGGTGTTTACCCTGGGTGCCGCCAACCTGCCCGCCATTGCCCTTAACGTAGAGCTGGAAAAGCAGATGCTCCCCAATCCCGAGAAGGTAAGCGCCGCCCTGCAAGAGTTGCTGGCCTACTGAGCTAAAAAACAGCTAGCAACGAAAAACGCCCCACTACTGCAGTAGTGGGGCGTTTTTCGTTGCTAGCTGACCTTTGCCCTGTTAGAAGGGGTAGCCGATGCCTAAGTTGAACGCCGTCTGGTCTTCGGCCAGGCTGAACTTGCGGATGGCCCACTTGCTACCCGGTGCTGTGGGGTCGTATACCTTGGTTGCCACGTCCAGGCGCAGAATCAGGAAGGTGAAATCAAACCGGAAGCCGATGCCGGAGCCCACCGCAAATTGCCGGTAGAAGTTGTTCAGGCGGAAGGTAGATTCCTGCTGCCGCTGGCGCTGCTCGTCCTGCTGTGTCTGGCTCTGATTGGGGTTAATAGGCTGGTTGCGTAGTATCCACACATTACCAAAATCAGTGAACACGGCACCCTTAATAAAGCTGTAAAGCGGAAAACGGTACTCTACGTTGCCTTCCAGCAGGAGTTCACCAGGTTGCTCCAGGTCGTAGTCGCGCACCTTTTCTCCGTTTACTTTGAGGAAGTCAGCCGGATTCTCGGGGTCGTATTTGTACTGCGTAGCGGAGCCCACCCCCAGACGGCGGGGCTTCCAGGCCCGCACGCTGGAGCTACCGCCGGCAAAAAGGTACTTGTCGTACGGAATCAGGTAGGCGTTGTCAACCTCGCCGGTAACCGTGTTCTGAATACGGGTTGAAGTAAGCGCCGCCGCCGCGCCGCCGGCCAGGCGGTACACCAGGTAAGACTCCGGCCCCAGCTTATAGTAGCGGCGGTAATCAGCGGTGAACTTGGCGAAATCGTAGATCTTCAGGCGGTTGCCCTGCTGATTTTCGGGGTTGTTCAGCAAGGGCTGCTTTTGATACAGGCTGCGGGTCAGGCCACCTACTTCCGCGAACAGCCGCAGGTAGCGCGCGTCGCGGGTTTCGTTGAAATCGTTGGAATTAAAGAGCGAGGTAGCGTTGATGCTGGGAATAAACAGGTTATCGAAGCTGCGGTAAAGCGGTGAGCCCTGGCGGATCAGGAGGGTTTGCAGGTAGTCAGCAAACGCCTGATCTATTTTGGCAGTCCGAATTACGCTTACGTCAATGGGCGTAAGCACGTACTGCTGGAAAGCCGAGCGCTGCCAGATGTAGTCCAGCGTGCCTTCAACGTTCGTGCGCGTGTAGTCCGGCCGCTGCACGTAGGTGTACGTGGCGTTGAGGCGGGTGCGCGGGTTGTACTGACTGAGGTAGCGGTTGGGCCGCCACGGCACCAGAAACTGGGGTAGTACCAGGTTCACGTTGGCTCCCAACTGAGTAGTCAGCACGCTACGGCCCCGGCTCACGTCGCCTACCTGGCCAACCAGGCTGTATTGTCCTTCGAAACCAGCCCGCAAGCCAAACTCCAGCAGCTCGGCCCCACCAAACACGTTCCTGATTTTCAGGCGCACGTTGCCAAACGGGCCCGTTTTTTCCGCCACGTAGGTAGCCCCGAACTCGGAGGTTTCCTGGAATTTCTTGGCCGGCGACGCATTCACCGTCGCGTCGAGCAGGCCGCGGGCGGAGTCGGCCGGCGCTTCCGCACCCCGCACGCGCCGGTACGTAACGGTGCTGAAGCGGAACATATCCAGGTTGGAAAGCTGGCGCTGCGTCAGTTGGGTTTTCGCCACGCTGTAGGCGTCGCCGGGGCGCACCACCAGCTTGCGGTCCAGGGCCCGGGTGCTGAACTTGTGCTGATACGCCAGGTAGTACACCGAGTCGCGGATGATGGTGTCGCGCTGCCGGCCAAAGCGCACCAGCCCGGCATCCGTGATAAAGCTGACCCGCCGGACGGTGTAGAGGCGGTGCTGCTCGCCGCGCAGAGGCTTGGAAATAATAGTGCGCAGCCGCACGGAGGTAGGCGCGAAGCTGGTATCCGCCTCCAGGGTAATGTACTGCTGGCGAAAATCGTAGTAGCCCTGGTTTTTGAGCAGGTCCTCAATCCGGTTGCGCTCGGCCCCAATCTGTTCCTCGTCGTACTGGTTGCCTACCCGGAGCAGGCTCTGGGGCTGGCTGGCCAGCACCCGGCGCGAAATAGCCGTGTCGGCAATATCGTAGTCGAGCTGGGAGTAGTGAAAGGCTGGCCCTTCGTGAATGCGGTACACCACCGTGACGCGCTGGGAATCGGTGTGGAAGGGCGAGCGGAGGGTGAAGATGCGCAGGGGGGCAAACTGCCGGGTAGGCACGGTATCCGTAACGGAAACCGAGCTGCGAAAAAAGCCCTTCGACTTCAGGAACGTTCCCAGTTGCTCCACCGACACGGCCGTCAGCGTGGAGTCGTAGATAACCGGCGGCTCGCCCAGGCGCATAATGGCGTTGCCTTTGTCGAGGGCCAGCTGGTGGCGTTGGGTGTGCCGCTCGCGCTTCGTGAGCAGCTTGCCTACCTCAGCCGAGTCGGTGCCGGCGGCCTTAATCAGCTGGTCATAGTGGGTGCGGTCCTCTTCGAGCTTGCGTTGCAGGCGCTCGGGGTTATAAAAGGAGCGGCCTAGCTGGTAGATGGCTACCTTTGGCAGCGGAAAGGTGCTGTTTGGCTTCTGCTGCACCAGTGTTTGCAGCCGCTCAACATCGGCCTTTTCAGTGCCTTCTACCTTTACGCGGCTGAGCAGGCGCTGCCCTGGTTTCAGCAAGCGCAGGGGCGAGCAGCCGCTCAGGCCGCCTGCTATCAGCAAGCTGCCCAGCGCCACCCGCGCCCCGTTTTTCCCCGACAAAAGCCCTGCAGTGGGGCCACGACCCTTAATTGGCGAATATGATTTCAAAAGCAGTAGCGAAATACGTGCACGCGCTGCACCTGAAGAAGTACCGTTCCCGGCACGGGGCCTTCCTGGTAGAAGGCGGTAAAAGCGTGCGGGAGCTGCTAAGTTCCGGGATTCTAACGGAACGGCTGGTGGTTACGTCTGAATTCGGTGAGAAAATCCGGCAGGAAATTCCGGCGGGCCTACCCGTGGACGTGGTATCTGAAGAGGAACTCACCCGCCTGGGCACGCTCAGTACCAACAATACGGCCCTAGCCGTAGCCCGCCTGCCCCCGGAAAAACCCCTGCAGCCCGCCGCCGGCCAGCTTTTCCTGGCCCTCGACGAAGTACGTGACCCTGGTAATGTGGGCACCCTCATCCGCCTGGCCGACTGGTACGGACTGGCCGGGGTAGTCTGCTCCGATACGTGCGCCGACCCCTGGGCTCCCAAAACTGTGTCGGCTACGATGGGCTCCTTTACCCGCGTGCCCGTCTGGCAGCGCGACCTGCCTACTTGGCTGAGCGCGCTACCCTCTGATCTGCCCGTGTACGGCGCCGACCTGCACGGCGACAATGTGCACCGCCTGACTCTGCAGCCCTCCGGCGTGCTCGTGATGGGTAGTGAGAGCCACGGCCTGACGCCCCCCGTGGAAGCCTGCCTTACCCAGCGCCTGCACATTCCGGGCCGCGGCCAGGCCGAAAGCCTCAACGTTGCCGTGTCGGCGGCCATTCTGCTGGATAACTTCTACCGCCATGAGGTGAAATAGTGGGGTAGCCAGCAGTCTGACGCGCAAGTTGCGCCGTAGAGCAGCCCCAGCGGGTGGCATACCGGTAGTACGCCTACCCCCTTACCCGTTTAAAGCCCGAGTGGGGCGACACCATCCGTTAAACGATTGGTGTCGCCCCACTCGGGCTTTTATTTTCTGCCTATAAGCTGCCCTTAGGGGCTCGCGGGACGGTCAATTCATTGCTACTGCAGCACGGAGATGCCGAAGCTGAGGGTTTGAGCCTGGGGTCCGCGGTTGTTTTTGAACGTGTCGTTGAGGTTGTACTTGGCGAAGAGGTCGAGGCCGCGGATGCCGATGGTGCCCTGCAGGCCGTACTGGAAGTCGGCCAGGTTGTAGGAGCCGCGGTCCTTGTCTTTCTTGGTGTTGCCCTCCTGCTCGTACTTGATTTTGGTGTGCGAGCCCAGGCGGTAGCCCACAAACCCGCCGGCGCCGATGCGGAAGGCGTCGCGGCCTTTCTTGTTCTTGAAGTTGAGCGTAGCCATCAGCGGCAGGTTGATGCTGGAAACAGACAGCTTGCTTTTCTGTAGCTCCCGGTCGGGGAAGAACGGATCTACGGTGACGACCGTGCGACCGGCCAGATCAAAAAACTGGTAGTTCTTGTCTAGCATGTAGTTGTTAAAGGCCAGCTCAGGACCGGTAACCAGGTGGAAGGGCGAGCCTTTTTCTCCTACCCGGATGTCATAGTGCCAGTTCAGGCTGAGGTAGCGCGAACCGATGGGGCGGAGGTCAAAGCCCTCGCCGCCCACGGGCGTTTCACGGTTTACCAGCGTGTTCAGGCCCAGGTCGATGTTAAAGTTGCTGTGTACGGCGCGGTTAGATTTTTCATCATTCTTGGCTTTGCGCTGGGCTTCTTTTACCGAGTCTGGCGTAGAGCTGATCCGAACGGACACGCCTTCCTTGTCATCGGGCTTGTCATACACTGTCATCCCAAAGGCCCGGCCCAGTACTACGTCCACCCGGTCCGCTGATTTGGTCTGGCTGCCGGGGCCTTGGTTGCGCACCGTAATACGGATTTGCTCGGGTACCTTTTTGCCGGGTTGCTCCTTGGCGGGATAGAACTCCATGGTCACCTGCTCCGATTTAGAGTTTTTGCCAGCGGCCTCAGCCTGGGTGATGTAAGCGTCGAGCAGCACCAGCAGGGAGTCAAGCTTGTACTGGCGCATCTGCCGGAGCTGGGCTTTATCCTTGACGTAAAGCGTCATGGTAGCCTGGTTGGGCAGCTTCACCAGAATAGTGTCGTCGTTGCCGGGGTGCGCGGCGGCGCGGGCAGTGCTGGTCGAGGCCAGACCCATCAGCAGAAAGGCAAGGAGAGCAAAGTAGCGTTTCATGATACAAGGCGCGTAAAGCGGGAGAGTTAGAGTTGAATGGTTTTGGTAAGCGTACGACCAGCCACATGAGCCTGCACCGTTACCGATTCGGGTAGCCCGGCCTCGGTGAGGCTCACCCGCTCGCCTTTCACGGCGTTGCGGGCCTGCCGGAGCAAGGAAGTCAGGCGGGGGCGGCGGGTAGGCGCGGCCGCTAAAGCCGCAGCTTCCGTGCCCGGGCGCACTTCCACTTCAATGGGGCCGGTAAGGGCCACCGTAGCGGTAGGCAACTCCGCGGGGCGGTCCAGCTCCGGGTCCGGTCCACGTTCCGGAAGTGTAGGACGGGTAGGAGCAGCGGGGGCACTGGCCAGGGCGAGCTGGCGCGGCGCGGGGGCCGTAGAAGCCTGGGGCCGGGCGGGCAGGCTGTTCTCCGAAGCGGGGGCTGGTTGTACACCCGCAGACCGGGCTTCGGAAGAAGGTGCCGTAGTGGCCACTACGGCGGCTGGCTTATTGGCCTGGGCTTCTGGGAGGCTAGATGGAGAAGCGGGGGTAGGCGTTGCCTGGGGAGCAGAAATATTTTCTTTACTGATTCCGGGCGTGGGGCGGGTCGTAGTAGCCGCCATTTCGCGGGTGCCGGGGCGGCCGGGGCTGCTACCCGTCAGCACCCACCAGGCGCCGCCCAGCAGTGTGAGCAGCGTTACGGCCGCCGCAGCCAGCCATAGCACAGGGCGCTTGCGGCGGGGCTGCATCTCGGCCTCAATTTCGGCCCAGAGGAAAGCGGGCGGGGTAGGCGCGTGGCCCTGCAGCCGCTCGCGAAACAGCTTATCAATATCTTCCGGTTGCATACAGTTCTTTCGGAGTGTGGGTGGAGGAGGCCGCCGGTTGGGCTTGGGCGCTGGCTACCGCGAGGCGGCGCTGGAGCATGGCCCGGGCCTTACTGAGCTGCGACTTACTGGTGCCCTCCGAAATACCGAGCAGCTCGCCGATTTCGGGGTGGGTGTAGCCCTCCAGGGCGTACAGGTTAAAAACGGTCCGGTAGCCGGCCGGCAGCTCAGCCAGCAGGG
This sequence comes from Hymenobacter sp. HSC-4F20, assembly GCF_019599275.1. Lineage (GTDB taxonomy): Bacteria > Bacteroidota > Bacteroidia > Cytophagales > Hymenobacteraceae > Hymenobacter. Next base: position 919,547 of record NZ_JAHZTD010000001.1, read on the forward strand.
CCAGCATATCGTCGGCATTTAGGCGGCTTTCGGCTTCGGCGGGGGTAGCGGGCGTTTCGTAGGTCAGGTCGTCGATGGCCAGGTGCAGGGGCTCTTTGCGCCGCAGCATGCCCAGGGCCTCGTTTACGACAATCCGGCGAATCCAGCCCTCGAAGGAGCCTTCGTGCCGGTACTGATCCAGGGCCCGGAACACTTTTGTGAACCCCACAATGAGGGCTTCCTCGGCATCTTCGCGCCGTCGCAGATAGCGCAGGCACACGGAGAGCATCAGCCCGGCAAACCGCTCGTAAAGCAGCTTCTGGGCCCGACTGCTCCCTTGGCGGCAGGCGGCTATGAGGTCAGCATCAGTCACGGAAGGAAGGGTAAAGTTCAGATCAAAGCAGGGCGTTTGAGGGGCTAGATGGAAAGTGAGGGGTAGGGGTTGCCTGGGAAGTAAAAAAAGGTGCTGTCTAACTCAGCGGAAATATAATGCCACTGATAATCAGCCAGAAAAATTCTCAAGGAGCTTATTGCTGCTGATAAAGCAAAGAGCCTTCTATGATAAGCGCGCCGCAGCATCTGGCCCGAAGCTAACCGTTGGCTCGGAACCGTAGCGCTGGTGGGCTAAGTGTCGGGGGTTGGCATGGCGAGCTGATTTTCCGGATGTTGCTACCTGCCTGTTTACTCTGAACCCCCTGGCCGGCTTCGGCTACGTTTTAGTGACTAATAGGAATAGTATTTATAATAAAAATATATGTTTGACGTAGGGTTTTATTAGGTAATACAAATATATTATTTCAAATTGGTGAGCCGAATTACCAATATCATTAGTAGTCAGAAATGCGTCTGCAGCTATACCTCACAGCCAGCCAGGCTGTCCCATTCGACCACCTACCTACCCTGAAAGGCGCCTTCCACCGCTGGCTGGGCCACAACGACGACCTCCACGATGGCCTTTCGCTCTATTCCCTCTCCTGGCTGCGCGGCGGCCGGGGCAGCCGTGGCGGCCTCTGGTTCCGCGACGGCGCCCACTGGAGCATCTCCGCCCACGACCCGCAGCTGATTCACCAGCTCGTCGGCGGCATTATCCGGGTGCCAGAGCCGGGTCTGGGCCTGACCGTGCGCGACGCCCGCCTTATCACGCCGCCCGCCTTCCAGGATGGTGAGCAGTGGTTTCGGGTGCTCAGCCCTGTATTTGTGAAGTGGGAAACCCAGCCCGGCAAACCGGCCGATCATCTTACTTACCACGACCCGCGCACCGACGAGCTGTTGACCCAAACCCTGCGCCACAAGCTTCGCCAAGCCGGCCTCGATGATACCGGCGCCGCCGTCCGCTTTGACCGGGACTACCCCGGCGCGAAAAGCAAGCTGTTCCGGTACAAAGCCGTGCAGTGCCGCGCCAGCCAGTGCCCCGTCATCGTCACCGGCACCGCCGAGCAAATCCGGTTTGCCTGGTGCGTAGGAGTAGGCCACTCGACGGGGCTGGGATGCGGAGCGCTGGAGTAGATTGTTACACGATTTATCAAGTTCGCACTATGCTTTACGCAGTGAAGTACACCGGCCCGTTTGGCTACCTCAAGCCATGGACGGCCGTTCGGGACGGAGAAACCTATTCCCAGCAATTCTTAACTCCTTCAGTCATTGAAGGTATGCGCCAAAAGCTCGGCGTTTCTGCTATTCTCCGGCATAAGCTGACCTATACCGGGCTGAGTATGCAGCAGGAACAGACCCAACCCCGGGGCTGGATTCACGAGAAGAAAAAGCAGCAGATGACGCGCCCTCGCGCTATTCTAATGCGGGGAGTACTACTGGAGCCAGAACTGCACCTGGCCTTTGCCAGCGCGGAAGAAGCCGATTTGGCTGCCAGCCAGCATCTGTGCCTATGTCGCAACGAAGATATTGTCCTGCCCACCGAGCCCCTGATCTTAGATGAGGCCGATTTTAACGCCTTAGCCGGGTTCGAACTCCGCCCAGCAGACGCCTCCGAAACAGGGGCTTTTCTGGTAGGCTTCAACCGTTTCGCAGAAGGTGCTCCGATGCATGGACGGCTGGAAATTACCGGCAACCCTATTCGCCAGGTGGCCGCGGCGCTATGAATACCGACGATATCTTGGCCAAAAGTGCCAGCCACGGCGGCGAGCTTAGCCTTGAAGCCCACACCCGGCACGTTATGGAAGTGGCTACTGCCGTGGCGCGGGCTACCGGGCACGATGAGCGCCTGACGTTGCTCGGGGCCGCCCTGCATGACCTGGGCAAAGCACATCCTGCCTTTCAGAGTAAACTACGGGCACCTAAAACCACTCTGGCCGCAAACACGATTCTGCACCGGCACGAGTTATCGTCGCTGGGGTTTCTGCCGCTGGTAGCGCGGGCAGACTGGCCGGCTGTAATCGATATGGTAGTGGCGCACCATAAGCCTATGCACCAGCCCAACGACCTGTTTGGTAAAGGCATCCTGGACCTAGAAGACCGAAGCCATACCTGGCAGCGGGACCATCTGGCTGGCTGGGATGACTGGGCACCCGGCGCGCTGGCTGTGCTGGCAAAGCTGGGTATTGCCACGCGCCCCATACCCAGGGCCGAAGCCGAAGCCGCGGTGCAGTTCGCGGTGCAGCACTGTGAGGCCAAGCGTAAAGGCTGGTCCGCATGGCGCGGGGTGCTGCAAGCAGCAGATCATTTCGCCTCCGCACTTCAGCACGATGCGGCTGACCAGTTGGCAACCCTTTTTGCCACGCCCGATCTGTCCTTTTTCAATCGGTCGGCGCCTTTGTATCCCCTGTCTCTGGAGCGGGCCGATCAGCCTCAACAGCACACACTGGTAGTAGCTCCCACGGGTGCCGGCAAAACCGATTATCTGCTTCGCCGCTGCCGGGGGCGCGTATTCTATACGCTGCCCTTCCAAGCCTCTATTAACTCCATGTTTCGGCGGATGCTGGCGGCCAACACAGGTGGTCATGTACGGCTGCAACATGCTATTTCACAGCTGGTAGAAGAGCGGGGCATAGTAGAAAAACAGCTCCAATCTTTGGTAGGGGCCTCGGTGAAGGTATTAACGCCGCATCAGTTGGCTGCTGTAGTATTCGGTACACCAGGCTATGAGGCGGTCATCCTGGATATACGCGGCGCGGATATTATTCTGGACGAGGTGCATACCTATGCAGCCCAGGCCCAATCGATGGTGTTGGAAATTGTGGCTGCACTGGCCCGGCTGGGCTGCCGCATCCACATCGGGACGGCCACTATGCCCTCGGTGCTTTACCAAGAATTGCTGCGCCGGTTGGGTGGCCCGGATGCCGTGGCAGAAGTAGCCTTACCCCCTGAAACTCTCCGCCAGTTTGATCGGCACGCCGTGCATAAGATGGCTCGTAACCCCGAAAACCCGGCGGCCTGGCCTGAAGAGGCTGATGATATTCTGCAGGCGGCGCTGGATGCTGGGGAAAAGGTATTAGTCATCTGCAATACGGTGCAAGGCGCTCAGCAACGGTATAAGCAACTGCGTCACCAGTTTCCTGATGTTAAGCGGCTCTTGTTGCACAGCCGCTTCAAGCGCGGTGACCGGGCCGAGCGGGAACAGCGCCTCGAAAATGACTTTAATGACCCAAGAAATCCTGGCCCCTGCCTCGTGGTTTCCACGCAGGTAGTGGAAGTAAGTCTGGACATCAGCTTTGACCGGATGATTACCGAAGCCGCGCCGCTGGACGCATTGGTGCAACGGTTTGGGCGCGTAAACCGCCGCCGTACTGCCGACACTATTGGTAAGCTTAAGCCAGTCCATGTATTGGAACCCGCGCCTAGCTGCCTGCCCTACGACCGCGCCATCGTCGAAGCCAGCTTTGCCCAGCTGCCTGACCACGGCCACGTATTGCCGGAGCAAGAGTTGCAGGCTCGCATCGACGTAGTATACCCGACGTTGGAAGTGTCCAATATCAGTACCCACGTCATTTGGGACGGTGACCGGTGTACGCTGCGAGAATTGTGTAACAATGCCCGCTCGGTATTGGTGGACGTGCTGGACATTGAGTCGACGGCCTGCATTCTGGAAGCAGACCGGCAAGCCTACCTCGATGCTAAGTGGGAGGCGCGTACGATGCTGGAAATTCCGGTGAGCTGGCGCAGTATGTACGCCCATAAAACCAAGTATGAGCGGCTGGAAGTAGGCAATATGCCGTTCGTAGTGCCCGGCAATGAGGAATATGAAGAGCTAGGCCTCCAGTTCGAAGAGCACAATCCATTTCTATAATCCATTCAGCCATGTATACCAGCTATATCGGCCGGCGGCTGCTCAGACTTTACCGGGAGCAAACCGGGGAAGAATTGTCAGCCCGACAGTTTTTCGAGCAGCAGCTCTACCCGCTTTTTTACGCACACAAACGCTACCTGCAGTGGGTGCCCAGCTCACCCTTTGCGCAGAAAGTAGCGCAGGGCAACCTGGTAGCCGGCAAAACCGAAGCGGATATTCAGTTAGCTACTCTGCACCACAAAATAGCCAATGTGGCTCCTGACGCCAGCTTTGTAATCGGGTTTCCGGCGGCTGGGGTGGAAGGCACTACGTCCGGGCAAGTATCGGGCGTAGGGCCCACGGTAGGCACCGAAGAAATTTACTGCTCCTGGATTGGCGGAGCCTTGGGTATCGGCGTCAGCGGTGGACTGTCGTTGCTGCTGGATGAAGATGACGTGTTATGGACGCTGTTTCAGGGCTGGGCGCACTACCGCACTTATCTGGAGCAACGTCCTAACATGAAAGGCAACCAAATTGACACTTGGAATGGCCATTGGCTTACTCATGCACTTAGCCCGCTATTTGAGGCTGCACACCCTTGGGACGGCTTCACTATTGAGCTAGCAGATACCAGCGGCACGCTTTCGATGCCGACGAAAGAATGGGTACAGGTAATTTTCTCTCTGGCGAGCCACTATAAGCGTAACCTGACGGCCTATGTATACAGCTTGGCTCAAACCAACCGCACCATTGGGTTTGTACCGCTGCATCTGGATGGAATAAATCGGGTGCGTGACTTAAACAGTAGGCTATTTCTGTTTCCGGAAGCCGTGCAAAGTGCGGGTATCGATGCGCTATTACGGCTCTACGCCACTTATTACGGATTCGCTCGGGCCTGTCAGCTGGGAGCTATCGGCCTAGCAGCAATTGAGCCCGCCAAACTGCGCGAGTACGTAGGTGGTCCCGATTACGCTCCCAAGCCCCTTTCCGTCAAAACCGAAGAAGCCGCCATTCAATTTGCCTTTCAACAAATCTGGATACTTGCCATGCTCAACAATCAGGAACTCTATACCGCCGCCGACCGATTAGCGGAGGCGCTGCAGCAGTACGCTGGTACAGCCACCCAAGGAAAAACCACGCTAGACCGCCAAGTGGAGAAGGTCTTCGTCAAGCATCGTCCTGCGTTTATCGAGCGTCTGACCGAAATTCTTGAAGAAGCCAAGAGCAGTGCGACGGAGTACGTGCCTGCTTTTGATGAAGCAGTACGCCAGATTATGCTCATGCCTGTAGACAACTTCCCTTTGTTTGCCATTCTCACCCGGTTCCGCTACGTGGCCCGCCGAGCCGGCAGTGGCTCCAATTAGTTTTTAACTCATTCATTTCTCTTAACTAATGAATCCTTACATCTACCTCCGGGGCCTGCGCCACGCCGAACACACCGTCTTTGCCGTGCAGGACGGCCAGAAATATTATACGGATGCGCAGTTCGGTATCCGCCAAGCTTATTCCAGCGGGCAGCAAGTGAAGCGCAGCATTATGGATGCGCTGACTACTGGCCTCAACGTGCCGCCAGCTCCCATTACCTTCAACTGGCAAATCAAGAAGGGCAAAAACACAGAAGTACAGTTCGAGCAGAAAGAACCCTGGTCGCCCTGCGACCCAACCCATGTAGATCAGCTGTTAGGCGGCTATATGCGCGCTGAAACCGGGGAGTTTACGATCAAGCGCCGTAGCCCGCTCTCTATTTCGGCCATGCGCCCCCTGCATCCACTGCTCGGTGGCCTGGAAAGAGAGCGGGAGAATCTGACGTTTGACCGCACCTCGCATCCTACCCATCATCCAGTACGGGTACGCGACGAAAAGGGCAACGAACTATCTCAAGACGATGTGGATACCTTGCTGCTCAATACCAAGCGTAACCTGCCCAACCGCATCTGGATTCCGGACCATAGCCGCGCGTCTGGTCTGTTTGTGTACGATGTATGTGTGGACCTGCGCACGTTGTTCTGTGTTTCCACCAACACACTGGAGCCCGAGTTGCACCCGTCAAAAACGCAGGAATTGAAGGATAAAGGCTGGACCGAAACGCGCAATGTGTTTGGCCCTTGTCTGCTGGCCCCCAAGGAACACCGCGAAAAGTACATCCCAGCCTTGGCCTATGCTCTTATCAACTGGCGCATTACCAGCAACCAGGCCCGCACCTTCAGCCTGATGGAAACACTGGCGCTGGCCGTAAGCGATAATGCGAATCATCTGGCCGGAGCTATTCGGGGACAACTGCGTGAGGACACGGAAAAGCCGACTGCGAAGCCTATATTGGACGAAACCGCCGGAGCTACGGTCTATATCGCGCTACCGGCTGGCGGCTACATTGCCGGAGCTTATGGCGCTGCCGATGCCTTAGAGCGGGCCGAGCAGGATATTGCTCAGCGTCTGCGTGACTTTGACTATGAGAATCAGATAGCCGGCTAAAACAGGACGGGCAGCCTTCAGCAATGAGGCTGCCCGTCCTGTTTTTAACTCATGCGCTAGCGTTATGCACATCACCGGCAAGCATATCAATTACTACCATATCTGCCACCGCAAGCTGTGGCTGTTTCACAATGGCATCAGCTTTCAGCACACGCACGCCAACGTGGCCGATGGTACGCTGCTACACCAGACGGCGTATCCGCAACGGGCAGCCCGCTTCCGAGAAGTGCAGATTGCGGGCATTAAGATAGATTTCTATGATCCGCAGGACCGGGTAATCCACGAAATTAAGCGTTCCGATAAGTTAGAGCACGCCAGCGTCGCGCAGCTGCACTACTACCTCTATGTGCTGGAGCGGCACGGGATAGAAGGGCCTACCGGCGTTCTGGAATATCCAAAGAGCCGCCAGACGCACGCGGTAACGCTCACGGACGTCGAGCGGGCCGCCATTCCGGAGTGGGAATCTGCTATTGAGCTTATCGTCACTAAACCCGAGTGCCCACCTGTCATTAACAAACCTCTCTGCAGGCAATGTAGCTATTATGAGTTCTGCTACGTGGGCGAGTAAAGCAGACGCGACGTTGATGTAATCGAACTAGCGGTTTAACCTACCAAGCCCGATAAGTATTTCTAAGCCCAAAATCTCATGCGAAAGACCTATTACTTATTCAACCCTGGCCGGCTGGCCCGCAAGGATAATACGCTGCAATACACTGCCTATGATGAGCAGGGGCTGCCAGGGCAGGTGAAATACCTGCCGGTGGAAGACGTATCCGACCTGTATGTGTTCGGTTCGCTCGATGCGAACTCATCACTCTATAACTTTCTGGGGAAGAGCGGCATTTCGGTGCACTTTTTCGATTACTACGAGCACTACACCGGCTCGTTTATGGCTAAAGAGTATCTGCTGGCGGGCAAGCTGCAGGTGCAGCAGACCCAACACTACACCTCCAAAGCCAAGCGCATTACCCTGGCCCGCAAGTTTGTGGAAGGCTCGGCGTTCAATCTGCTCAAGAACCTGCGCTATTACCAGGGCCGTGGCCGGGAGGTAGGGCAGGAGATAGGCCAGATTGAAGGCTACGTAGCGGCGCTGCCCTTCGCCACGGCCGTGGATGAGCTGATGGGCCTGGAAGGCAACATCCGCCAGACCTACTACGGCGCCTTTGACCGTCTCGTGCCCACCGATTACGCCTTCGGGACCCGCACCACCCAACCCCCACAAAACGAGCTGAATGCGCTCATGTCGTTTGGCAACATGCTCTGCTATTCGGCCTGCCTCTCGCAGATTTATCATACCCAGCTCAACCCCACCATCAGCTTTCTGCACGAGCCCGGCACCCGCCGTTTCTCCTTGGCCTTGGACCTGGCCGAAATCTTTAAACCCCTGTTGGTGGACCGCCTAATTTTTCGGGTGCTCAATAAGAAGGAAATTCAACCAAAGGATTTTATGCAGGATTTAGGTCGCTGCGTGCTCAAGGAAGCAGGTAGGAAAACGGTGGTACGCGTGTTTGAGGAGCGCTTGAAGGAAACGATTCAGCACCGCAGCCTCAAGCGTAGCGTCAGCTACCAGCACCTGATCAAGCTTGAATGCTACAAGCTGACCAAACACCTGATGCAGATGGAGGAATACAAACCCTTTAAAGCTTGGTGGTAAGATGTACGTACTATTGGTGTATGATATTCGGGAGAAGCGGGTAGGTAAGATGCTTAAGCTCTGCCGCCGCTACCTGAACTGGATTCAGAATTCAGTTTTCGAAGGCGAGATTTCGGAGGTTAAGCTAAAAGAGTTGCTCGCCAAAGCGCATGACTTCCTGGATACTGATGAGGACAGCGTGTTAATCTTTAAGAGCCGTAGCCAGCAGTGGCTGGAGAAACAGGTAGTGGGTCAGGAGCGTAATCGTCTGGATACCTTTCTGTGAAGACGTGCCGTCGTCGGTCAGGTAGCATGTCCTGTGGGTTGGGTGCTTATAGAGTCTGTTAAAAAGCTAACTGCCTGACCGTCAAAGGTCGTCGCTGCCCCAGTAAAATCCTGGTATTGCCATTCGACGACTTTTCTATGCAAGATTACTGGCAAAAGTGTAGCTTCAGGCTTCAGTAGCGGCCTTTTCGTGACGACCTTCAATCGGACTGTGTGGAATTGAAATGCGAACATTCTGCTGCGGGCCTTTTCGGATGGTGACACCTTCAATCGGACTGTGTGGAATTGAAATGACCATGCCTGGCGTATACAACCCGGCCACCTTCCGCCTTCAATCGGACTGTGTGGAATTGAAATTTTCGTACTAGTTGGCTCTGCAAACCTAAGACAGCACCTTCAATCGGACTGTGTGGAATTGAAATTAATTTCCATTTGCAGCGCAAAATGTTGCCTAAAAACCCTTCAATCGGACTGTGTGGAATTGAAATAGCCCAAAAGGAGCAGATTCTGAGCCTGCTCAATAACCTTCAATCGGACTGTGTGGAATTGAAATCGTAATACTCAGCGGGGGCCAACACGACAACACTATCCTTCAATCGGACTGTGTGGAATTGAAATTTCATTGGCGGCAAAAAATCTACCTCTCGCTATAAGCCTTCAATCGGACTGTGTGGAATTGAAATGAGTATGCCCGAACGATTCTCAACAACCTGAACCCCCTTCAATCGGACTGTGTGGAATTGAAATCCGCCTGGCGTGGTCGTGCATTGCAGCAACGCGCTGCCTTCAATCGGACTGTGTGGAATTGAAATCATCTACCGTAATCGCTATAGTGGCGACCAGCGGCCCCCTTCAATCGGACTGTGTGGAATTGAAATGGCGGGGGCGTGAGTCTCCAAGGCTTCGGGGCCGTGCCTTCAATCGGACTGTGTGGAATTGAAATACAGCTACGTGCAGCCCTCGCGGCCGCAAAACAGCACCCTTCAATCGGACTGTGTGGAATTGAAATAGGTAATGCGCACGTCGGGCTCGGCAGGAATAAAGCCCTTCAATCGGACTGTGTGGAATTGAAATAGGGAGTAGGCTGCCCGCTCGTCGGTGGGCAGGCGGCCTTCAATCGGACTGTGTGGAATTGAAATTTGTTAGTTGCTCGGTTCCTCTCCCTGCTGAATCAGACCTTCAATCGGACTGTGTGGAATTGAAATCTGCTCCCCGGCCAGCAGCAGGGAGTTGTTCAATAGTCCTTCAATCGGACTGTGTGGAATTGAAATTACGCTGGAAGAAGCGTTGGCTGCTCAGGCCCCGGCCTTCAATCGGACTGTGTGGAATTGAAATGTTTACCAGGTAGCGAATGAATAGTTGCCCATCCTTCAATCGGACTGTGTGGAATTGAAATGTAAGAGGGAAAGAACAACCTATAGGGAAGCAGTAACCTTCAATCGGACTGTGTGGAATTGAAATGCCGACCTATTTCAGCGGTCCGACCAGGTAAGCCGTCCTTCAATCGGACTGTGTGGAATTGAAATTAGAAGAAAGCTGGCACCCGGACTTGTTCGACGAGCCTTCAATCGGACTGTGTGGAATTGAAATAGCTCACGGAGTAGGTGCGGTTGCTGTTCACCCGGCCTTCAATCGGACTGTGTGGAATTGAAATTACGAGCACCTGAGCCAGGGGACCCACGGCCTCCTGCCTTCAATCGGACTGTGTGGAATTGAAATAGCGCCTCCTCGCCGATGCGGGCTAGCAGATATTCCCCCTTCAATCGGACTGTGTGGAATTGAAATTTCAGGGCGGTGTCGTTTGCACACCTGGTTGGTGGACCTTCAATCGGACTGTGTGGAATTGAAATTAAAATCTATGTCAAACTATTTTCCAAAATAGAGCCCTTCAATCGGACTGTGTGGAATTGAAATGTTTGTATCTATCCACACGGTGATGTGCCCGTAAACCTTCAATCGGACTGTGTGGAATTGAAATTGGGATAAAGATCATATCTATGGCGTAATCCGGCAAGCCTTCAATCGGACTGTGTGGAATTGAAATACGTTCACGTCGCGCAGGTAGAGTTGAGAGCGGCCCGCCTTCAATCGGACTGTGTGGAATTGAAATACGGTGGCCTTGTTCCTGTCCAGCTCCACGGCCGCGCCTTCAATCGGACTGTGTGGAATTGAAATGGTTGAGCTGCTCAATATCACTGCGATACTTCACCTCCCTTCAATCGGACTGTGTGGAATTGAAATCCGGCTTCGAGGGGACGGTGCTGCACGAGGGCAAAGCCTTCAATCGGACTGTGTGGAATTGAAATCACTGCTGAACGGGCAAGGCAGCCTGCATACCACGGTCCTTCAATCGGACTGTGTGGAATTGAAATTCTATGAGCAGGCTGAGTTGTCCCCGAAGCAGCACTCCTTCAATCGGACTGTGTGGAATTGAAATGTCGGGCCGCTGGAGCAGCGCGCGGAACGGGTATTCCCTTCAATCGGACTGTGTGGAATTGAAATAGCCCTACGAAATTGAGTTGGTACCCAGCGTCACCGACCTTCAATCGGACTGTGTGGAATTGAAATTGAAGGAGGAGTTGATTGCCCGTGGCTACCAAGCATCCTTCAATCGGACTGTGTGGAATTGAAATGGTATCCTTAGCGGCCGGGGGCGACTTGTCCGTGCCCTTCAATCGGACTGTGTGGAATTGAAATTCGTCCGTGTTCCTGTATGAGCCGGTAACTATTTCCCTTCAATCGGACTGTGTGGAATTGAAATAGCTTAGCGAAAGCGATTTCCGCGTCACCCATGAGGGCCTTCAATCGGACTGTGTGGAATTGAAATGGTAGCCGTGGATAATACCATGCTTGCAGCCGAAGCCCTTCAATCGGACTGTGTGGAATTGAAATTCCGCTAGCCGCTTCGGAACGACCACCGCGATTAGACCTTCAATCGGACTGTGTGGAATTGAAATGAAATAAGCACCAGCAGCAACAGCGCCAGCAATAACCCTTCAATCGGACTGTGTGGAATTGAAATAAACATACGAAAAATTCCGAATGCAGTTGCACCAGGCCTTCAATCGGACTGTGTGGAATTGAAATCCCTTCCGCCGTTTGAGTGAGGTAGGTGACAAGGGCCTTCAATCGGACTGTGTGGAATTGAAATAGGTGCTCCGGTTTCTCAAAAAACACCCGTGCCGACCTTCAATCGGACTGTGTGGAATTGAAATCGTTCTGCCCTGTGCCGCTGGTAATGGGCTTATTCTCCTTCAATCGGACTGTGTGGAATTGAAATAGCACCTGCTTTTCCCGGCGCACGAACGAGGTGATGCCTTCAATCGGACTGTGTGGAATTGAAATAGCGGGCCGGCGACTACCACACCGACCTGAAGGTGACCTTCAATCGGACTGTGTGGAATTGAAATAATCAGGAAGATTTTCTGATTGGGATCGGCCATCAGCCTTCAATCGGACTGTGTGGAATTGAAATCAGCTTCACTTCCGAAACAATAGAAGCAAATTCCTCCTTCAATCGGACTGTGTGGAATTGAAATTTGGCCACCAACTCGTTTACGACCAACGTAAACACGTCCTTCAATCGGACTGTGTGGAATTGAAATGCGCTCGAAGCGCTGGATAATGATGCTGCCGAACGCCTTCAATCGGACTGTGTGGAATTGAAATAGGGCTACTTTGCGGTTGGCAATGGCCGAGGCCGCCCTTCAATCGGACTGTGTGGAATTGAAATAATCAGCTCTACTATTGTCACATCCTGAATCCAGCACCTTCAATCGGACTGTGTGGAATTGAAATGTAGCTCCAGATATGGTCACGTACTTCTGCTGCTGCCTTCAATCGGACTGTGTGGAATTGAAATGCGGGTAGCTACCGCCTAAGCGTGCGCGACGCCAACCCTTCAATCGGACTGTGTGGAATTGAAATTCGTAGTCACCCAGCGGCGAGGCTCGGCGTTCTTGCCCTTCAATCGGACTGTGTGGAATTGAAATGATTCTGCCTGACTACGGCATCAAGCACCGGGGCCGGCCTTCAATCGGACTGTGTGGAATTGAAATAAAAATCAAATATTTAGTATGGTTAATCTCTACGACCTTCAATCGGACTGTGTGGAATTGAAATATTTTAAAGCCTCTGAGTTTTACTCGAAAAAGGCACCTTCAATCGGACTGTGTGGAATTGAAATAGGGCTTTCCAGTCGCAGTGCCACGTCTTCACCTCAGCCTTCAATCGGACTGTGTGGAATTGAAATCGAACTCGGCCACAAAGAACTTGTCGAAGAAACGGCCTTCAATCGGACTGTGTGGAATTGAAATAAATTCCGCAACATTCCGATCATTCCCCGCCCCGACCTTCAATCGGACTGTGTGGAATTGAAATGACCTACTGGCCGGGGCTTTTTTTATAGTACTAGGCCTTCAATCGGACTGTGTGGAATTGAAATAGTTGACCCGCGCACGCTGGCGGCTCAAGCCGCTATCCTTCAATCGGACTGTGTGGAATTGAAATCGGCCTGCTGCTGCCCGCCTACCAAGCTATTCTCCCTTCAATCGGACTGTGTGGAATTGAAATCAGGCCGAAGGGGGTGTAAATCGTTTCGTCGCTTTCCTTCAATCGGACTGTGTGGAATTGAAATTGGTATTGGCGGCCGGTAGCCGCCTGCCCCTAGCTGCCTTCAATCGGACTGTGTGGAATTGAAATAGCATGCCGTGCTGAGCACGCTGCAGGATAGCCCGACCTTCAATCGGACTGTGTGGAATTGAAATAGCGCTGCACGGTGGCCGGGGCGGGCTTGTAGAAATCCTTCAATCGGACTGTGTGGAATTGAAATTTCACGAGCATTTTTCTTTTTTAGCTTGCGTAATTGTCCTTCAATCGGACTGTGTGGAATTGAAATGGCTGGAGCACTCCAGCAGGTACTCCAGGGTGTCCACCTTCAATCGGACTGTGTGGAATTGAAATAGGGCGGTCAGCAACAGAGCTTGCGCGACCGAAAACCTTCAATCGGACTGTGTGGAATTGAAATAGGCTCAAGGCGTACAGTGGGTCGGGCTGCCGCTGGCCTTCAATCGGACTGTGTGGAATTGAAATACCGCCGAAGAGCATGACTTTAATATCCTGGACCTCCTTCAATCGGACTGTGTGGAATTGAAATTTGATGGGCGATTTACGGCTTTTAGCCATGTAACAAACCTTCAATCGGACTGTGTGGAATTGAAATGTATTATAACCGAGGCCGCAGCCGATGGAGAAGGCCCCTTCAATCGGACTGTGTGGAATTGAAATGGTTTGCGCACGCACATCAAATGGCGGATTATCGCCCCTTCAATCGGACTGTGTGGAATTGAAATGATGCCGTGGCTACCGTGATTGGGGCACGCTTCGCCCCTTCAATCGGACTGTGTGGAATTGAAATCTGGAACGATCTGGAAAGCAAGCTCGGAGAGTTCAGCCTTCAATCGGACTGTGTGGAATTGAAATTCGGCGTACCGGGCCATGGTGGCTGCGGGCATGGGGCCTTCAATCGGACTGTGTGGAATTGAAATGATTGAGGTGGCAAGCGATCCAGCCTTGTACAGGAACCTTCAATCGGACTGTGTGGAATTGAAATACATTCTGAGCTGGGAGAAAACGTACGAGCTGGAAACCTTCAATCGGACTGTGTGGAATTGAAATTTTTTTTCGGCTTCCTCGGCTACATCGGACGCTTTCCCTTCAATCGGACTGTGTGGAATTGAAATTACCCAGCCAGCTCATGCACGGCCAGGCCAAAACCTCCTTCAATCGGACTGTGTGGAATTGAAATTACCTGGACTCGATCAAGGACGTGTACGAGCTCTACCCTTCAATCGGACTGTGTGGAATTGAAATGTTACCAGCCTGACCACCGCCGAGGGCGCCGTGCGGCCTTCAATCGGACTGTGTGGAATTGAAATTCGGTCTCCGGCTAGCTCCTTGTTTTTCTGCTGCTGGCCTTCAATCGGACTGTGTGGAATTGAAATCGCTAATCTTGGCATCATTGAACAGACGCGTCAGCCCCCTTCAATCGGACTGTGTGGAATTGAAATACACCACCGAATCTACCTGGTGAGGCTTGAGGGAAGCCTTCAATCGGACTGTGTGGAATTGAAATGGTACGGGAGCGGGGCCGACCCTTACGGGAGCATTACCTTCAATCGGACTGTGTGGAATTGAAATAGGTAGTCGAGGGCACGCTTAGCCTCAATCGTGGCCCTTCAATCGGACTGTGTGGAATTGAAATAGCTTCCGGAGTGGGCGCGAGCAGCAGGGCACTCCGGACCTTCAATCGGACTGTGTGGAATTGAAATAGCTGAGCGGGACCCTCTTAATTTTGATTTCCACGACCTTCAATCGGACTGTGTGGAATTGAAATTTCAGGAGATAACCGAATCGGCTATCCGGACGGCCGCCTTCAATCGGACTGTGTGGAATTGAAATTCTACTCATCCTCCCGGCTGTTCTGCCCGCCTTGCTACCTTCAATCGGACTGTGTGGAATTGAAATTCGGTAACGGGGCGAGCAAGGACCCGCAGTATTTTGGCCTTCAATCGGACTGTGTGGAATTGAAATTTTACCTCCGTGCATATCTACGAGGTAGCCGACTATGCCTTCAATCGGACTGTGTGGAATTGAAATTGAGCAGCTGCGTACAGCATAATGTCTCGCGCTAGCCTTCAATCGGACTGTGTGGAATTGAAATGTCTCTGTTTTCAGGTTTAAGTAGTCGCTCAGCTTTCCTTCAATCGGACTGTGTGGAATTGAAATTATCTCCAGCGGTTTGCAGACAGGATACTCCGCTACCTTCAATCGGACTGTGTGGAATTGAAATGTCCATGTTTACTACTCTCGCTCTCGGCGAAACATCCCTTCAATCGGACTGTGTGGAATTGAAATGAAACGATGGGGTTAGAGACTACCTTCCCGGCAACCTTCAATCGGACTGTGTGGAATTGAAATGTTACCGAGGGGGTCTATATCCCTGCTCTTACCCTGCCTTCAATCGGACTGTGTGGAATTGAAATTCGGTAACGGGGCGAGCAAGGACCCGCAGTATTTTGCCTTCAATCGGACTGTGTGGAATTGAAATCTGATGTGTACCTGGAGGTATCGGGCGAAGATTCGGACCTTCAATCGGACTGTGTGGAATTGAAATAGCTCCTCGCGTGGACAAGCGCAAGGAGCGCCAAAAGCCTTCAATCGGACTGTGTGGAATTGAAATTGGGGGGTAGTTGGTCAGCCGCAAACCTCTTGCTTTCCTTCAATCGGACTGTGTGGAATTGAAATTGGGAGTAGGTACTTCCCCCGGCCTGAGTGATAGTCCTTCAATCGGACTGTGTGGAATTGAAATGCACAAGACCAGCATGGGAATGTTCCCGCTGATGGTCCTTCAATCGGACTGTGTGGAATTGAAATTTCTTGGTCAACTCTCCAGAGAGGAACTTCCGCAGGCCTTCAATCGGACTGTGTGGAATTGAAATATCAGGGGCTTGCCGTTGGCCTGGAGCAGCAGCGCCCCTTCAATCGGACTGTGTGGAATTGAAATAGGTAGAATCCTTCATGATTTCTTCCCAGAGGTTGACCTTCAATCGGACTGTGTGGAATTGAAATACCTCACAGACCCTACGGCATAGCAAGGCGGGCAGACCTTCAATCGGACTGTGTGGAATTGAAATTAAGCCGCTTGGTCAACATTCGGGTACGGGAGGGAGCCTTCAATCGGACTGTGTGGAATTGAAATGGTATTCTGCCATAATCCTTCAGTGATAGGTAAAAGCCTTCAATCGGACTGTGTGGAATTGAAATGGCGGTAAATCAGTTCGTAGAAGAAAAAATCGCACGCCTTCAATCGGACTGTGTGGAATTGAAATATGGAAGATGTGGAGTTTGTTGACGCCACCTATCAGCCTTCATGCGGTGAACAGGCAAGAGCCACTCTTACCTACCGCCTACCACACGTAGCTAGGGAAGGAGAACAGTGTGGTTGCCGAGTAGGAAAGAATAGGTGGCTAGACAACAGAATTTTAATAATTACCGACCGACAGCATGACCAGGGTGCAGGCTTCCTCGGTGCGGATGCCGCGCTGCTGAGCCAGTTCCTCCAGTTCCGGGTTTTCGGTGCCGGGGTTGAAGATGATGCGCTTGGGGTTCAGGTCGAGGATGTAGTCGTACCAGCCGGGCTGGTTCTGGGGACCAACGTACAGTGTTACCGTGTCAATGCCCTCGGCCGTGGGCCGGTCGGTGCGAATATCGAGGCCGGCCACCTGGCCGTTGCGGATACCCACGGGCACTACCTCGTGGCCGTGACTTTTAAGCTGATGCACCGCGCGGTAGGCGTAGCGGGAGGGGTTATCAGTAGCCCCCAACACAAGGGTCTTTTTCATACGAGGGAAAGAAAAGGTGTCATGCGGGAGCAGGAGCGAAGAACCCCATCCTCTACCGCTTTGCTTGGGTAGTTGGGGGAGTGGAAGCTACCCCCGGGAAAGGTCCTATACTCGCGCTCCGGATGACAGAGGGTTAATTTCTCCTTATAACGATTATTTCGTGCCGATGGCTGCAAACGCCGCTTCCGCGCACCGTTCTCCATCCATGGCCGCCGACACGATGCCGCCGGCGTAGCCTGCCCCTTCGCCGCACGGAAACAAGCCCTGCACCTCCGGGTGCTGCAGCGTGGCCCGGTCGCGGGGGATGCGCACGGGTGAGGAGGTGCGGCTTTCTACTCCCACAATCTGGGCCAGGTTGGTGGCGTAGCCCGGAATCTTGCGGCCGAAGTTCTGGAAGCCCTGGCGCAGACGTTCGGCCAGGGCTGGCCCCAGCACTTGGTCCATCGGCACCGACACCAAGCCGGGCTGGTAGCTGGTTTCCAGCAGCTGCGGCGACACTTTGCTTTTCAGGAAGTCGCCGAGGCGCTGGGCGGGGGCCAGCTGGGTATTACCGGCCAGGCGGCAGGCCCGCTGCTCAATTTCCTGCTGAAACCGCAGGCCCGCCAGGGCACCGTGCTGGCGCACGTCCATGTCTTCCAGCTCCACGGCTGCCACAATGCCCGAGTTGGCAAAGCGCGAGTCGCGCCGGCTGGGGCTCATGCCGTTCACTACTACCTCGCCGGGCGAGGTAGCCGCCGGCACGATAAAGCCGCCGGGGCACATGCAGAACGAGAAAACGCCGCGCTGCTGGTTTTTCCACTGCGTCTGGTGCACCAGCGAGTACGAAGCCGCCGGTAGCACGCCCCGGTCCTGGCGGCGGTACTGGGCCTGGTCGATGAGGGCTTGCGGGTGCTCTACGCGTACGCCCAAGGCAAAGGGCTTGGCCTCGATGAGCACGCCGCGGCGGTGCAGCAACTCGTAGATGTCGCGGGCGGAGTGACCGGTAGCCAGAATCACGGCGTCGGCTTCCAGGGCTTCACCGGTGGCGGTTACTACCCCGCGCAGGCGGTTATCTTCGAGGATGAGGTCATCTACGCGGGTATCGAAGCGCACTTCGCCGCCGGCCTGGCGCACACTCTCGCGCAGGGCCGCCACCACGTAGGGCAGCTTGTTGGTTCCGATGTGGGGGTGAGCATCCACCAGAATATCGGGGGTAGCACCGTGCTGCACCAGCAGGCGCAGGACGCGCTGAATGTCGCCGCGCTTGGTAGAGCGGGTGTAGAGCTTGCCGTCGGAGTAGGTGCCGGCTCCGCCTTCGCCAAAGCAGTAGTTGGAATCGGGGTTTACTACGTGCTCCTTGTTGAGGGCCGCCAGGTCGCGGCGGCGAGTGCGCACGTCTTTGCCGCGTTCTACCACAATGGGTTTTATTCCCAGCTCAATGGCCCGCAACGCCGCAAACAGCCCGGCCGGGCCCGCCCCCACGATGAGCACCGAGCGGCGGGCCCGGCTGACATCGGGGTAGTGGAACCAGGGGCCAAACAGGTCGGTGGGGGGCGGCGTCTGGTAAATGTCGGCCCGCAGGCGCACCAGGGGCTGGCGGCCGCGCGCGTCGATGGAGCGCTTGCGCAGGTGCACAAAATCGGCCTGACCGGGCACGAGGCCCGCGGCATCGAGCAGGGCGCGGTAGCGGGCCAGCTCGTCGTAGGCTACCTCCGGCGGGAGCAGTAGCTCAATTTCTTGTTTCTGAGAAGACATGAGAGAGGTGAAAGGGAGTTAGCCTTTGAACCGGTAACCAGGTTTCGGGGCCGCAAAGATACGCAGCCAAAAACAGCGTCTGGCTTCATGAAGCCCGGAAAAGAACTTCTGAAACCAGACGCCGCAAATCAGTGCACAGCAACGCAGGGCTTATTCGCCGCCAGATGGGGGCGGGTAGTTCTGCAAACGAGGCCAGAACTTTTCCATCGACTCGTTGAACAGGGTAAGGGCCTGCGTGCGCACCTCGCCCGACGGATGGCGGAGCAACTGCCCCAGCAAGTGACGGTACATTTCCGTCGTGACTTCCAAACCCTTGGCGCTTACCAGGCCGTGGTGGAGTAGGTCGCAGTTAGCGGCCACAGAATTTGCCATAGAGTCAGTTAATTCTTCGCGGGCGAGGTCCGCTTCCCGAAACGACTGTTCCAGGCGGGCATTCATTTCAGGAGTATAGTGCGGGTCGGTTGCCATATCTATACGACGGAGGGACTGGCTAGTGTAACCTTGAAACAGGCGGATAAGGTTCGGGCGAGTCTATAAAAAGCCTTGCCGGGGCAAATAACCCGTACGCACTGAGGTGGTTGCTACTGCAAAAAAATAGGGTGGCCGCTATGTCGTGGCAGTATCAGGCCCCAAGATACGCACCGGCCGCTTGTGCTCATCAATTGCCACGAAGGTAAATAGCCCGGATACTGCCCGGTGGCGGTCCTCGGAGTACATCTGCTCCACGAACAGCTCCACGCGCACTTTCAGGCTGGTGTTGCCTACGTGCTCCACGCGGCCAATCAACTCTACCAGCGTGCCGCCGGGGATGGGGTGGGTGAAATCGACCTTATCGGAGGATACCGTGACCATTTTCAGGCGACTGAACCGGGTGGCAGTAATAAAGGCTACCTCGTCCATCATATGCAGGGTAGTGCCCCCGAACAGGGTGTCGTAGTGGTTGGTGGTGTTGGGGAAAACGGCTTTGAAAATGCGCGTTTCAGCGCGGCTAATTTTTTCTTCCAGCGTCAGCATAGGGTAGGAAAAGTGAGAAAATGAGGTTTCTGCCTCTGCTGCCGCTCACGGCTCCTGTTTTGCGTAGCTACCTTCCCGGAGCCCCACTACGCACGCACTCCCGCTGCCCGGCCGGCATCTGAAACCCGGCCGGTGAAGCCGAAGCCCACCCGTAGCAGCACCCGACAAGGCCCTCTGGTCGCGAAGGAGCCTTCTCAACAAAAGCGGCGGGCAGGTCTCCTGACTTGTATCATGCGTCCCGCCCTTCTCACCCTGCCGGGTAATGGGCTACGCGGGGAAGCACTTGCCCTTGAGGGCTGATACTTACAGTAGCGCGTCTGTCCGGGAATTGCACCCGGTTCCCTTTTCATGCCGGCCCGGGGCCGGCAACCTGCCGCTCGGCTGACTGAACAACAGTCAAAGAACAAGGGGCCAAAGGTAGCAGAAGCTGCCGAAGCGGCGTATACAGCCGGTTGCTTCCCTGAGTTGTTCTATTTTCGGGCCTTTTCCTTTCCTGCTACCCCGTGCTTATGCCGCACTCCCTACCTCCTGCACCGCGTACCATGGCCTCGCGCATCCGTTCGATCTTCAGTGGGTCGGTGGGCAACCTGGTAGAGTGGTACGATTGGTACGTGTACTCGGCCTTTGCCTTGTATTTCGCGCCGGCTTTCTTCCCCAAGGGCGACCTTACGGCCCAGTTGCTGAACTCGGCGGCCATTTTTGCGGTGGGCTTTCTGATGCGGCCCCTGGGAGGGTGGCTGATGGGTGTGTACGCCGACCGCGCCGGGCGCAAAGCGGCCCTGCTGGCCTCGGTGCTGCTTATGTGCGGCGGGTCCCTGCTCATTGCTCTCACGCCTTCGTACCAGCAGATTGGGGTAGCGGCGCCGGTGTTGCTGGTGGTAGCGCGCCTACTCCAGGGCCTGAGCGTGGGCGGTGAGTACGGCACCTCGGCCACCTACCTCAGCGAAATGGCCGACCAGCGCAACCGGGGCTTTTTCTCCAGCTTTCAGTACGTAACGCTTATAGCCGGGCAGTTGCTGGCCTTGCTGGTGCAGCTGGGCTTGCAGCAGGCCCTTACCACGGAGGAGCTGTACGCCTGGGGCTGGCGCGTGCCCTTCGGCATTGGGGCCGCTGCGGCCCTGGTGGCCTTGTACCTGCGCCGGAGCATGGAAGAAACCGATGCCTTTACCCGCCAAACTGCCGCCGCTACCCCCGCGCAGAAGTTCGACCAACTACGCCTTCTGCTCCAGCACCCGCGCGAAGTACTGACAGTAGTCGGCCTCACCTTAGGCGGCACCGTGGTGTTTTACACCTTTACTACCTACGTGCAGAAGTTTCTGGTGAACACCGCCGGCTTTACCAAGGACCAGGCTACCCTGGTTTCCTTTGGAGCCCTGGGCGTGGCCATGCTGCTGCAACCCCTGATGGGCGCTATTTCCGACCGAGTGGGGCGCCGGCCGGTGCTGGTGTTCTTCGGGATAGGCGCTACCCTGGGCACCGTGCCCTTGCTTACGGCCCTAGGCCAGGCGGCTAGCCCGGGGGTAGCCTTCGGGCTGCTGCTGCTGGCGCTGGTAGTTGTGAGCGGCTACACTTCCATCAATGCAGTAGTAAAAGCCGAACTGTTCCCGACGGAAATCCGGGCGCTGGGGGTGGGGCTGCCGTACGCCCTTACGGTGGCCATCTTCGGGGGCTCGGCAGAATACGTTGCCCTGCTGGCCAAAGACTACGGCGTGGAAACCTGGTTTTACTGGTACGTAACCGCCTGTGCGGCCTTTTCCCTGGTGGTGTACCTGCGCACTCCCGATACCCGCGCTACCTCCCGGCTGCGCTTGGAAGAGGAGGAACGGCTAGCTGCTGAATCGTGAGTGTGTAGGTGAGTTGGGCAGTATCAGCTTTAAGTGTGCCTACCGCGTATTTTCCGGCCGGGGTAACCGCGAAGCTGTAGGTACCGTGGTAATGCGTCGTCACCTGCGGGCAGCCCCAGCCCTGACACTGTACCAGCGGGGCAAGGCAGAGAGGCAGTTGCTCTGACGCCGCGCGTCCAGTAGTTTAACCTAGCCGCGGCTATTGTCAATCTGTCCGGTAAGGGTGCTTCTACGGGAGTACTGCAGGGACCGGTTTTCGCATTGAGCAGGGTTGGAGCCGGTGGCGGGTGTGGCGCTGCCCAGGTAACCAGCCGGGGCGGGCAGGAGGCGGGCAAGAGCAGTGCGCAGCGGAGCAGGGAAATAAATTTAGCTTCAAAGAGGAAGCATGCCGAGTAGCTACTTGCGCACCCCAGAGTTTTGCGTCGCCAGGTCGGCTGGTAACCAACGCCAGTCAGTTAAGGTATAATTCTTGCTATAGCATCCTGATGGGCCTTTTCCGGCCTGCCGGAGCCTTTCTCCGCCCGCCTTTCCGCGTATGTTCCCTTCTTCTATGCCCTGCCCTCATCCGCCCGCGCGGTGGTACTCCCTGCTGACGTTGCTGCTGCTGGCAGCGGCTGCCGCCTGCTCCCCCAAGAAAGACCCCGAGGAGAAACCTGGCCGGCCCAGTCCGCCGGCCGTCGTTACTGGCGGGGCCGGTAGGGCCACGTTCACGATTCACTACAGCCAGCCCTCGGCCAAGGAGCGCAAAATTTTCGGGGGGCTGGTTCCTTACGGTCAGGTCTGGCGCACAGGAGCCAATGAGGCTACTACCTTCAGCGTAAACCAGGACGTGACCGTGCAGGGGCAGCCCTTGCCCGCAGGTAAATATGCCCTGTTCACCATTCCCAACCAGAAGGAGTGGACCATCATCTTTAACCGCAACCCCAACCAGTGGGGCGCCTACGAGTATCAGCCTGCCGACGATGTGCTGCGCGTGAAGGCTACCCCGGCAGCCACGCCCCACACCCTGGAGCAGTTCCGCATCACGGCTGACAAAGGCGGCCAAGTGACGCTCGGTTGGGAAGATACCCAGGTCAGCTTTCAAGTAAAGTAAACGTCATTCCATAGCTACGCCCAAACAGAGGCCCCTGCTTATCTATATAGAAAAGCAGGGGCCTCTGTTTGGGGAGTTGGTTGATTTACCAAGTGTAGCGCTGCCCCTGTAGGAGCTGATCTACTACCTCGCCACCAGCACTGAACTTCACAGGCACTGTAGCTTTATCAGGCTCGCCGGGCGTGTCTACTTCAAAATGCAGGTGCGGACCTGAGGACCAGCCCGTATTTCCGCTGTAGCCAATGGGTTGGCCTTTTGTTACGGTTTGCCCGGGCTGTACGAGGCTACCCTCGTGGCGGAAATGTACATAGGTAGCATAGGTGCCGTCTTCGTGAAAGATGACGATATAATTGCCCTGCTCTTTGCAGGTACTAAGCGGGCAGCCGGGGTTAGAGTCTTGCTTAACTTCGGCCACTACTCCCCCCGGGCGGCACAAACCACCGTGTTTTCAGGCATGCCAAAATCAACTGCCGATTTATTGGCGTGGGAAAACGTGCCGTTGTAGCCTTGGATGACGGCATGTTCTTGCCCAACTTCGAAAGGAAGATTGTAGCTGTAGTCTGGGGTAAGAGTAACGCCCAGGGTATTGCCTAAGTACTACCGAAAATTGTACGTGTACCGGTAGGGCTGGCCCGCATCAGGAAGGAGCCGAACCAGCACCACTTTCTTCTGGGAAGGCACAACCACTTTGCGCACTGGTAACGGCGCGGTAGGCTGCATATTGACCAAGTCGCACGTCAGGACAATAGTGTACGGACGGGACTGGTATTCTGCGCTTCTATGATGACGCCAGAGCCCCGGTAATCAGTGGCCGTAACGGTTACCGGCTTTTGTTGAGCCTGGGCCGCGCCCCAAAAGGCTACCCTGAAGAGTGCAAGCAGAGGTAAGCGCATAGGCACGGTGAATTCAGGGTAACAGCCGGAAGGGGGGGGGCGGCCAGCGGGGTGCAGCAAGTAAGCAAGAGCAAGCCGGCCTACTCCCCGCCCAGCACGCTTTCCACCCAGCCTTTGCCCCAGTCGGCTAGCTCCTGCTCGGTCCAGAGTTGGGGGTAGAAGATGCGGCGCTGAAACTTGGGAGGCAGGTATTGCTTCCAGTTGGTGCCGCCGGTGGCCGCAATGGCATCGGGGCGGCGCTCCAGGTAGCGCACCGCCGATTTGTAGTGCATCAGGGGCCAGTTCACGTTCACGCACACGTCCAGCTGCTTGAGCTGGCGCAGCAGGCGCGGATTCTCGCGGCCCTCGGGACCGGGGGGGAGGCGCTGCACCACGGCCCACACGTTGC
Source organism: Hymenobacter sp. HSC-4F20 (assembly GCF_019599275.1). Lineage (GTDB taxonomy): Bacteria > Bacteroidota > Bacteroidia > Cytophagales > Hymenobacteraceae > Hymenobacter. The sequence goes on from NZ_JAHZTD010000001.1 coordinate 943,503, forward strand.
GGCCCTCAAAGTGGCGGGCGTGTTCCAGCAGCTTGTCGGCGTACTTCTTTTCGAACTCAATGAGCGTAAGCGCCTTGGCGCCGGTTTCGACCACCGTAGCGCCCGATTTCCAGTAGATGCAGCCCATCAGCTCGTCGTGGGCGGCAGCTTCGCCCAGCAGGCGGCGGCGCTCCTCGGGTACCAGATTGCTTAGGGCCGTGCTGGCCAGCTCAATCATGCGGTACTGCACGCTCTGGAAACCCGAGGCCGGCATCAGGGCCATCCGAAACTCCAGAAACTGCTGCTTGTCCATGCCGTCCACCATCACATCGAATGAGTCGATCAGGTTTTCGAAGTAGCGGTTGATGCGGCCCACGCGCAGCACTACCTCCTCCACGGTGGGGGTAGCCAGGTTGCCCAGCTGCTCGTACTCGCAGAGGCAGAGCTGGAAGTAAAGCTCCGTAATCTGGTGGTAGATGATGAAAATCTTCTCGTCGGGAATAGTGGTGAGCGGGCGCTGCAAGCTTAGCAGCGTATCCAGCTGAATGTAGTCCCAGTAGCCGAGGTAACGGGTATGGTAGAGGCCTTCGAGGTAGGCGGCCAGGTCCTGGTCGTCGGCCGCGTAGCGCTCCTGCAGGCGGCGGAGCTGAGCCAGCACAGCCGGCGAAAAGTCAGATTCCGGAGAAGTCATGGCGGAAGGTGGAAGGTAGGAAGTGGCTGCAAAGATGGGAAAAAGGAGGGGAGAGAAAGGACGTGACCGGTTTCCTGAGGCGTTGAACAGCATCCCCTGACTGTCTTGCTAAGCCCAGGCGCAGGACCTCTACCGCTGGCTACCCTTCTACCGCTACACCTTCCGTAGAGATTCTGCGGTTGGGTTCAGCCTGAGAGCCTACGGACTACTTTACTCTACCCTCGGGCCGCTTTCTGCCTGCTCTTATCATTCTCCCGTTCCCTCTCGCCTTATTGCCATTTACATGTCGCCTCATCTTCTACCTTTACGCAATGGCAGAGAAATCCAGTATTTTCGACATGATTGGGCCCGTGATGATAGGGCCCAGTTCTTCGCACACCGCCGGGGTAGTGCGCATTGCCCGCGCCGCCATCCGTATTCTGGGCAGCACGCCCACCCACGCCACCATTACGTTTTACAACTCCTTTGCCCGCACCTACGAGGGCCACGGCTCCGACCGCGCCATTGTGGCCGGGCTGCTGGGCATGCCCACCGATGACGTGCGCATCCGCGAAGCCTTCGACCACGCCAAGGAAGCCGGGCTCCAGTACACGTTTCAGGGGGTAGGCAACGCCTCCACCATGCACCCCAACACCATCCGCCTGCAATTGCGCGACGAGCGCACGGGCCAGGCCGTGGAAGTGGTGGGCCAGAGCCGGGGGGGCGGCGTCATCCGGATTGTGGAAGTGGATGGCTTTCCGTCCGATTTCTCCGCCTCGCTGCATACGCTCATCCTCGACGCGGACGACGTGCCGGGCTCCATTGCCTTTATTGCCTCCGTCATTGCCCACGATGAGTGCAACATTGCCACCATGTTCGTCTCGCGCAAGGGCAAGAACGACGTGGCCCGGCAGTTTATCGAGGTTGACTCCAGCCTGCGCCCCATTACCCTGGAGTACCTGCGGCAGTTGCGCTGGGTGCACCGCGTCACGTATATTCCCACCATCGACTAAGAACTAAGCGCCGCAACGTTCCGGTTAACGGTAAATTTTGCGGAGTTGGTTGATTTACTACCCGGCACCCTGCGCCACCTGATACCTTTGGTGGCCGGTCTCCGCGCAGGGGCCCGGCGGCCAGGGTCCCTACTGCCCACTTTCCTTTCTCTTTGTTGCTATGAAGCGTTTTTACTGGCTGCTGCTGAGTATGTCGGGCGGACTGCTGGCCGCCGGGCCGGGGCAGGCGCAAACGACCGTGCCTGCTACCCCGGCCCAGCCCCCGGCCGGAACGTTGCCGGCGGCAGCCCCCACTGGCCCCTGGACGCTGCAGCGCTCCATCGACTACGCCCTGCAAAACAACCTGACGGTGCGCCAGCAGCAACTCACTTCCGAGCTGCAGAACGCTACCCTGCGCCAGAGCCGGGCAACGCTGCTGCCCACGGCTAACCTCTCGGGCACCCAGGCCTGGAACTACGGCACCAGCCTCGACCCGCTGACCAACGACTTCGTTAGCCAGACCATCCGCTCCAACAACTTCTCGGCCAACTCCCAGGTAACGCTGTTTTCGGGCTTTCAGCTGCGCAATACGGTAAAGCGCAACGCCCTGGACTCGGAGGCCAGCGTGCTGGATATTGAGAAGTCCCGCAATGACCTGGCCCTGAACGTGGCCTCGGCCTTCCTGCAGCTCGTGTTGGCCGAGGAGCTGGTGCGCACCAATGAGGTGCGCGTAAGCAGCACCCGCTCCCAGGTAGAGCGCACGCAAAAGCTGCTGCGGGCCGGCTCTATTCCGGAAAGCAACCTACTGGACATTCAGGCCCAGCTGGCCAGTGATGAGCTGAACGTGATTACGGCCCAAAACCAGCGCGACCTGGCCCGCCTCTCGCTTACGCAACTGCTGAATTTGCCCTCACCTACGGGCTTTCAGATTGAGGTGCCCCCACTGGCTGACCCCGATGACCAGCCGCTGCTGGAGGCCGACCCCGACGGAACCTACCAGACGGCCCAGAGCCTGCTACCCGAAATTAAGGCCGCCGATCTGCGGGTGCGCTCCGCCCAGCGCAGCCTCGATATTGCCCGCGGTGGCTACTACCCCCGCCTGGCCTTCGGGGCCGGCATCTTCACGGGTTTCTCCTCGTCGCGGCTGGCGCGGGTATTCAGCGGCGATTCTACGCAAGCGGTGCAGATTCCCATCTTTCAGCCCGGCATAACGGGGCAGCCAGTACCCTCCCAGTATTTTCTGCTCCAGCCCGGCCAGCCGAAATCCGAGTTTTTGCCCGCCAAATTCTCTAATCAGCTAAAAGATAACCTGGGGAAAAGCCTGCAGTTTTCGCTGCAAATCCCGATTCTGAACGGGCTGCAAACGCGCACCAGCGTGCAGCGCGCCCAAATCAACATCCAGCAGCAGGAGCTGCGGGCCGAGCAAACGCGCCTGCAGCTGCGCCAGAGCATTCAGCAGGCTTACGCCGATGCCATTGCGGCGCAGCGCCGCTACCTCTCCGCGCGCCGCCAGGTAGAAGCCCTGACTACGGCCTACCGCAACGCCGAAATCCGCTTCAACAACGGCCTGCTCAACGGCACGGAGTTCAACATTGCCAAAAACAACCTCACGGCCGCCGAGTCGACGATGATTCAGGCCAAGTACGAATTCATTTTCCGCCGCAAAGTGCTGGACTTCTACCAGGGGCGGCCTATTCAACTGTGAATGAGTGAAGGAGCAACTGAGTGAGGTACGAACCGTCGTTCCACTCAGTTGCTCCTTTACTCCCTTACTCCTTCACTTCTTCACTCCTTGATTTATGCGAAATAACCGCACCCTGTACATTCTGCTGGCTATTATGCTGGTATTGATTGGCGGCATCGTGGTGGCGAAAAAACAGGGCTGGATTGGCAAACCAGCCGGTACGGAAGTGCTGGCGGCCAAAGCAGCGCCGACTACCATCGTAGAGAAGGTAAGCGCCTCGGGCAAAGTGCAGCCCGAAACGGAAGTAAAGATTTCGCCTGACGTGTCGGGCGAAATCACGGAGCTGTACGTGGAGGAAGGCGACTCCGTGAAGAAGGGGCAGCTGCTGCTGCGCATCCGCCCGGATAACTACGAGGCGATGGTAAACCAGCAGAGCGCCGTGGTGGGCAGCCAGCGGGCCAACGTGGGCCAGAGCCAGGCCCGGCTGCAGCAGCTGCTGGCCAACGCCCGCCAAACCGAGCTGAGCTACCGCCGCAACGCCTCACTCTACAAGCAAAAAGTAATTTCTCAGGCCGATTACGAGGCCAGCAAGGCCGCCTACGAGGCCTCGCAGGAGGAAATCAACTCGGCCCGCCAGAGCATTCGGGCGGCCCAAAGCAACGTGCGCAGCGCCCAGGCCAGCCTGGAGGAAGCCCGCAAAAACCTCAACAAAACCACCATCTACGCACCCGTGAGCGGCACCGTGAGCAAGCTCAACGTGAAGAAGGGCGAGCGGGTAGTGGGTACCTCCCAGATGGCCGGCACCGAAATCATGCGTATTGCCAACCTCAACAACATGGAGGTGCGGGTGAGCGTAAACGAAAACGACATCATCAACGTGGACCTGGGCGACTCGGCCGACGTGGAAGTGGACTCCTACGCCAGCCAGGACCAGAAGTTCCGGGGGCTGGTGACGGCCATTGCCAACACGGCCAAGGACGCCCTCACGGCCGAGGCCGTCACGGAGTTTGAGGTGCGCATCCGCCTGCTGCCCGAGTCGTACCGGCAGCTGCAGCGCACGGTGAAGGGCCGCACCATTGTGCCGTTCCGCCCGGGCATGACGGCCTCCGTCGACATTATCACCAGCCGCAAGGCCAACGTGCTGAGCGTGCCGCTGGCCGCCGTTACTACCCGCTCCGACAGCGCCCGCACCGCCGGCTCGGCCCAAAAAGGGGCACCGGTAGTGCGCGTAGGCCGGGGCAGTGCCGGCGGCGCCGCGCCGGCCGCGGCCAGCAGCGCGCCGCCCGACGTGCAGGAGGTCGTCTTCCTGATCCGCAACGGCAAAGCCGTGCTGACCCCCGTGAAAACCGGCATCAGCGACTTCGAGAACATGGAAATCGTGAGCGGCATTCAGGCCGGTGACCAGGTAGTAAGCGGGCCGTTCCGGGCCGTATCGAAAACCCTCAAGGATGGGGCCGCGGTAGTCGTGAAAGATGCCAAGAGCCTCGACAAGGCGGCCCTGAAGGAAGGCCCGGCCGAGGAAGAATAAGCCGTAAAGACGTTACTCGCTCAAGCTGAGCCAGTAATCTGCTGCGGAAGGCCGCCCTTGCCTACAGCAGGGCGGCCTTCCGTTTTTTTTAGCTAAGATTGACGTATTGGTAAAATGGTGCGCTGGCGTGCTAGTAGCGCCGAACCGCGCGGCCTGATCGACAAACTCACCAGCGCACCATTTTACCAGCTCACCATTTCACTACTCCCCACTTCCCACCCCTTGGAAAAAATAGCCATGCTTGGCGGCGGCTCCTGGGCCACCGCGCTGACCAAAATTCTCTCCGAAAATGGCAGCCGCGTCCACTGGTGGATGCGCAGCAAGGACGACGTGCAGCACCTGCTGCGCACCCGCCACAACCCGCGCTACCTCTCCTCCGTGGCCCACGACCTGAACCGGGTGCACCCTACCACCGACCTGGAAGACGCCGTGCGCGAGGCCGACTGGCTGGTGCTGGCCGTGCCGGCCGCCTTCGTGCAAAGCACCCTCGACAAGCTGGACCGCGACGCCCTGAAGCACAAGCGCATCATCTCGGCCATTAAGGGCATGATTCCGGGCAAAAACGTGCTGGTGACGGACTACGTGGCCGACCGGTTCCGGCTGCCCCACACCCGGCTGGGGGTAGTGGCCGGCCCCTGCCATGCCGAGGAAGTGGCCCTGGAAAAGCAGAGCTACCTGACCATCGGCTCCCCGGATGCCGAGCTGGCCGAGGACTTCAGCCGCTTGCTGCGCAACCGCTACGTAAAAGCCAACCCCGCCCAGGACCTCGACGGGATTGAGTACTGCGCCGTGATGAAAAACATCATTGCCCTGACCGGCGGCATTGCCCACGGCCTGGGCTACGGCGACAATTTCCAGGCCGTGCTGGTGAGTAACGCCGTGCAGGAAATCCGCCGCTTTGTGCACGCCGTCAACCCCCAGCCCCGCGACCTGTCGGCCTCGGCCTACCTCGGCGACTTGCTGGTGACGGCCTACTCGCAGTTCTCGCGCAACCGCACCTTCGGCAGCATGGTGGGCCGGGGCTACTCCGTGAAGTCGGCCCAGCTGGAAATGAATATGATTGCCGAGGGCTACTACGCCGTGAAAAGCATCTACGAGATGAACCGCCGCCTGCAGGTGAACATGCCCATCACCTCGGCCGCCTACCACGTGCTCTACGAGAAGATTTCCCCCGCCATTGAGATTGAGCTGCTGAAGGAGAAGTTTAAGTAAGCTCGATTCCGCTTACCAGTATCTAACCAGACCATATCCTCTACCCCTCTGCACGATTACTATGTGGCAGGTTTTGCAAAGTCAGGCTGATATCGACCTGCTAATGCGCACATACCGCAGTTTTCACGACAGCTGTCTGAAGGAAGTGGCCGTGCAGAACCGGGAGTACGTGGATGAGCGGCAGGCTATGCACTTCGATAACCAGACCATCATCAAAATGCGGTTTCAGAGCCAGTTTAAGGACAATGCTGTCCTTGAATGGGTATTTGAGGATGTGATTGAATTTAACTGGGTACAGGATGAGCGTAACGTGGATACTGGGTTGAGCATCATCCTGCAGGCTGTGTGTCAGTGGCAACAAGAAATGTTGTACTGGGCTGAAGACATTGACTGGCACCTGGATGCGGCTGATAAAAATGACTACCGCTGGGTTGCCGCCAAACGTGGTCGGTGGAGAATCGTAGAGAAGGGGCTAGGACCTGCTACTGCTCTATTTGCAGCCAGCTAATACCGGAAATCACCCATTATCAACTGACAGACTACATGGCCACCTGGGACTACCATAATTTCGACAACGATGCCGCGGCCGACCTGGCCGAGGAATTCCGCAGCAACCCCAACGAAGCGCTGCTCTACGAGGTGCTGGCCACCGCCGCCGAAGCTGAGGAGGAGCTGGACGAGGAAGAAGCCAGCCAGGCCCTGGCCGCCGCCGAAATCGTGGCGGCTATTCAGGGGCATCCTACCCCCGATTTCCTGCCCGGCCTTACCCTGGCCGTGAATGGGATGGAGGCCGACGAGGACCTGGCGGAGCTGGCCCAGGAAGCCGTGGAAGCCGTGCTCAACAGCTCGGCCCTGCAGGTCCGCTGGGCCGAATCGGCGAACTATGCCAACTGGCAGCAACTGCAGCAGGATCTGCTGGCTCGTTTAGCAGCCGAGTAGCATGCAGTGGCTTGTGCTGGCCCTGCTCACGGCCCTGTGCCTGGCCCTCTATAACTTCTTTATCAAGCTGGCCGCCGACCACGTTTCGGCCGCCGCCGGCGCAGTAATTCTGCAGCTGGTGGCCGCTGGTTTGGGTGGCTTGTGGCTGGTATGGCTGCGCCTGAAGGGCCAGCCCCTGGAGCTGAGCGGCAAGGGGGTAGGCCTGGCTATGGCGGCCGGAGTGGGGGTAGGACTGGCCGAAATCCTGACCTTCATCGTGTTCAGCCGGGGGGTGGCGTCCTCGGTGGGCACGCCGGTTATTGTGGGCGGCTCGGTGCTGCTGACGGCCGTGCTGGGGCTGGTGGTGCTCCGCGAAACGCTTTCCTGGCCCCAGGCTCTGGGGCTAGTCAGCATTGTGGTGGGCATTGCCCTGCTGGCCCGCGGCCACTAGCCAGAGCAAGTTTACAGCCACTGCCATACCAAGGCCCGCCGGATGGTACCATCCGGCGGGCCTTGGTATGGCAGCGACGCCGCGCTAGGCTGCGCCCTGGCACTGCTGGCAGATGCCGGCCAGCAGGTAGTCGCGCGACTCTACCCGGAAGCCCTGGGGGAGCAGCACGGGCGGAATCGTGACGTGGTCGAGGCAGTAGGTGTGCTGGCACTGGGTGCATTTGAAGTGCACGTGGTCATCGGAGTGGGCGTGCTCCGTACAGTGGGTCGAGCAGGCCGCGTATCGGATAACGTCGGTATTGTCGATGACGCGGTGAATAAGGCCCTTTTCCTCGAAGGTTTTAAGCGTGCGGTACAACGTAATCCGGTCAGTATCGGTGCCGAGGGCCTGTTCCAACTCGTGGCTAGTAAGCGCAAAGGGGGAGGAGGCTAGCAGCCGCAGTACTCCCCGGCGTACCGGTGTCTGCCGCAGCCCGTGCTGGGCTAGTAAGGTAGTGAGCGAGTCAGCAGTAGCTTTCATGGTACTGCAAACATACGGCGCATTCTACCGTGTTCCTTTTCCTGCGTCTACGTCCCGGCTGGGCCTCCCCACGCACAAAGGCCAGGGCGCGGGCCCTGGCCTTCGAGTAGTGGTTGTGGAAAAGGAACGGGAACGGTGTCGGCGGTTAAGGCTGGGCCTCCATGCGCCGGAGGGATGCACAAAGGTGGTGCGCTACGGTGCATCTGCCAAGGTCAATCCGTGGCCGTTTGTGACATGAGAAAACATCCGGCATCCTGCGTTAGGCAGCAGTTTAAGCACCGCATTGCTGGTTGGCGTGGGCCGAAGCTTTCTATCAGGCAGCATAAAACAGCGCGGTTGTGACGGCGCCCGGGAAAACGATTTACGCTACCGAGCCACACTGCCGGCTTGGGGTAGCGTAAACCGAAACTGGCTGCCTTGCCCGGGCTGGCTTTCCACCCAGAGTCGTCCGCCCTGGGCCTCAATAAATTCGCGGGAAATGCTTAGCCCCAGCCCCGAGCCGCCCTTGTGGCCCGAGGCATTGGGCACCTGGGCAAACCGCTGAAAAATCCGCTCGTGGTATTCCGGCGGAATGCCCGGCCCGCAGTCCTGCACACTGATTTCCAACTGCTCCTGGCGGTAGGAAGCCCGCACAGTGAGGGCGGCACCGCGCGGGGAATAGCGGATGGCGTTGGCCAGCAGGTTGATGAGTACCCAGGTGGTCTTCTCCACGTCGGCGCGGGCAGCGGGCAAGTCGGGAGGTAGCTGCACTTGGAGCTGCAGCTCTTTGTCGTCGAGTTGGGGCTGCACGGTATCGGTAGCGTAGTCCACCACCTCGGCTAGGGTAATTGGTTGGAGGTCAAGCTGAATGCCGGCGCCAGCATCAAGGCGCGAAACGGCCAGCAGCTGACCTACCATGCCGAGTAGGCGCTGGGTTTCGTCGCGGATGCCGTCGGCGATGCGCAGGCGCTCCTCGGGGTCGGTGCGCTCGTCTTGCAGCAGCATCAAACTCAGGTTGATGCTGGCCAGGGGCGTTTTCAACTCGTGCGAAACGGTAGCCAGGAAGTTCGACTTCACCTCGTCCAGCTTTTTAAAATCCGACACGTTGCGCAGGGACAGAATGTGCCCCACAAACTCCGTGCGGCTTGTTTCGCGGTTGCGACTTACAATGTGGCTGACGGTGAGACGATAGTAGGCCGTTTCGCCGTCGGGCCGGGCAATGGTGAGCATGACGGGCTGGGGCACCTCCTCGGCCCGCACCGATTCCTGCTCCAGCAAGGGGCGGAACAGCTCCCGCAGCAGCCCCGATTCCCGGCTTAACTCTTCGGCCCGCTGGCCTACCAGGTCGGCAGCCGTGCGGCCTAGTAGTTCCCGGGCCACGGGGTTAGCCAGCAGCACGCACCGCTCGGGGTCGAGCAGGAGCAGGCCTTCATCGAGGTGTTCAATGAGGCTTTCCAATCGGCTGCGCTCCGTGGCCAGGGCGGCCCGCGTTACGCTGCGTTGGTCCTGCATGTAGCCAAAGGCACGGTTGAGGGCCAGAGCTACGGCACCTACCTCGTCGTTTTTGGCAATGGAAACGCGGGTAGCCGGCCCGGGGCTGGCTATGTCCTCCACATCGGCCCGCAGGCGGCGCAGGGGGCGCAGCACTACCCGCGGCAGCCGCACAACCAGCCCCAGCCCCACAGCACTGCTCAGTAACAGCAGCATGAGCACGGTATGGCGTGAGCGCGCCGCAAAGCGGGTCGTTTGTGCCGTTTGCTGATTAAACGAGGCCGCATTCAGCTGCATCATGCGGTGAGTTTCAGCCCGCAATTGGTGCAGCTTTACGAGTTGCTGGGGGGCAGGCGCCCGGTCATCCACGAGGCGCTGATACTCCGCTACCTGCTGGGTAAGCGTATCTACCAGTTCCAGCTCGCCTGCTTCGGTGATGTTAGCGGCCTCGCGGGTCAGGGCCCGCCGCAGCTGAACCAAGGGTGCTTGCGCTGTGGGCTGATCCTGTAACTGCTCCAGGGCCCGCAACATCTGCTCCCCATACTCTACTGAGCGGAAATTAGCCCGTTGAACACTGCGCGTCCCCACGCTCAGTTGTTGCACGGTCAGTAGCGTGTACCCGCCCAAGCCCAGCAGCAAAGTCAGCATTACCAGAATGCTGAGACGAATTTTTAGTTTGAGGGACATGAGTGGAGTTTACAGTTGTACAGATAATTGCCAACTGGATGATTTCGCGCGTCCGAGAATTTCAGGCACGGAGGTGATGCGGGTTTCGCCCGTGATGTTGTTGCGAAGCGCCACTTTATGACGGCTTCCCAGCGCGTCGGCCGCTTGTATTTCGCTTTCGGTAAGCGCGAAGAAGAAGCCCGAGAAGTCGGCTTTAACCCGAGCTTGATTAGCTGTTTTTATCTCAATAAATACCATTTCTGGTAGTAGCTCTCGCACCTGTTCAGAGCTGGTAAAATCCAGTGCCTGAACATTCGGAAGCTCAATAGCATCGAAGCTGCTTGCCTTAATGCTGATACCCGTTGCGCGTAAGCAGTCAAGGAGGATTTTTAACCCTTTACCACGAGGCCGGGGCACCCAGTTCTCCATTTCCTGCAGTAAGCGCACCTCACCGGCTGCACCTTGCTGATTGGCTAGCCGGGCCAGATGCTTGCGTTTGGCTTCGATAACTTCCAGCGGCTTCATCTCTATTCACTTCCTGGCCTATCGTTCACAGCCCGTACTCCTGCACCTTGCGGTAGAGGGTAGTGAGGCCGATGGCGAGGCGGCGGGCAGCTTCGGTTTTGTTGCCCTGCACCTGGTAGAGCACCTGGCGAATATGGCGGGCTTCCACGGCGCGCAGACTCTGGTCGGTGGGGTCGGCGTCGGGGCTGAGAGGAGAGGGTAGGGCGTGGAACTCGTCGGGGAGGTAGCCGGCCGAGAGGGGCTGGTCGGCGGGGGCGAGGATGGCAGCGCGCTCCAGCACGTTTTTCAGCTCGCGCACGTTGCCGGGCCACTCGTAGCGTTGGAGGAGCTCTACGCACTCGGGCTCCAGGCTGGGTAGGCGCTTGCGCAGCTGTGCCGCGAAGTGCTGCAGGAAATACTCGGCCAGGGCCGGCACGTCGGCGGCCCGCTCCTGCAGGCTAGGTACGTTGATGGTGAAGACAGAAAGGCGGTAGTAGAGGTCGGGGCGGAAGTTACCGGCGGCTGCTTCCTGCTTGAGGTTGCGGTTGGTGGCAGCTACGATGCGCACGTTCACGCTGGTAGGCTTGGTGTCGCCGAGCTTGGTGAACTGGCGCGTTTCCAGCACCCTAAGGAACTTGGCCTGCACATTCAGCTCCAGCTCCCCGATTTCATCCAGAAACAAGGTGCCGCCCGAAGCTTCCTCCAGCAAGCCTTTCTTATCGGCCAAGGCCCCAGTAAAGGCGCCTTTCTTGTAGCCAAATAGCTCCGATTCGAGCAAGTCCTTGGGGAAAGCCGAGCAGTTCACGGCCACGAAGGGCTTGTGTTTCCGCTCACTGGCTTCGTGAATGGCCTGGGCAAAGAGTTCCTTGCCGGCTCCCGTGGGGCCTTCCAGCAGCACGGTGCTATCCGTAGGGGCTACTTGGCGGGCCAGGTCCTGGGCGCGGCGCAGAGCCGGGGCCGCGCCAATCATGCTCTCGAAGCTGTAACGCTGACTCATGCGCCGCTCCAGCTCGGCCACGCGGCGGCGCAGGCGGGCTTTTTCGGCGGCGCGCTCCACCACTACCACCAACTGCTGCTCGAAGTCGCCCTTGGTGAGGTAGTCGAAGGCGCCCTGCTTCATGGCCCGCACCCCGTCGGGAATGGTGCCGAAGGCGGTAAGCAGCACGATTTCAATATCGGGGGCCTTGGCCTTGAGCCTCGGAATCAGGTCCACGCCGTGGGCGTCGGGCAGCTTCACATCGGACACCACTACCAGCACAGCATCGGCGTGCTGCTGGAGCATTTCCAGACCGCGGGTGGCATCGGGCGCTTGCAGCACGGAGTAGCCTTCCAGCTCCAGCACCCGCGCCAACAGCTGGCGCAGGCGGGCTTCGTCGTCGATGAGGAGGAGGGTACCGGTGGGCATTTTGGGGAATTAGTAGTGAGAATGATAGAATCAAGAGTAATGTGGGGGCAAAGGCTACTTCAGATTCTTGTTCGCCGGCTTCTGCTGGGGTGGCTTCGGCCGTTGATGGCGAACCAGGGCTTGTCGGACGGCCGCTGCCGTGGGTAATTCGTTGAGGTAGTCGCGGGGCGTCGGGTCCTCGCGGTACTGCGGCCTGCCAGCGTTGCTTAAGCCCTGGTATTGAAAAACCCGCGTTTCGTAGTGTGCGACACGTCCGTGTAGCTCGTTACCGTCATCATCCTGGAGGGTCTCCTTCAAACTGCATTCGTTGAGCACCAGCAATTCTTTCTGTCCATCTTGATCAACATCAGCGAAGAAAATGGCTTCCTCCGTAGTCAGGTCACCCATAGATTCCATATTGAAGGAATGCACAGCGTAAGTATCGTTTTGGTATGGGTCCAGCACAAAGAGGAATAAGTTGATAGCATTATCCCCATATCCATTGGCCGAAAACACCAGCTGTTTACCAAAGGCACTTGACCGCCATGCGTAGATAATTGGCTTACGACCGAGGTAAAATGAAACGGGAAGCACGCGCTGCAAAAAGGTGGTATCTGCTTCGCCGGGCTGGCGGCGCGCTATTCCCGACTGGCAGGTTTGGGCTTCGGTGCGCAGGGCCGTAGCATCCATCGTTGGGTCCCAGGGGTTCATAACCAACGTAAGCGGTAGGGTGAGCGTAACGCGCACGGGCTGAGCATTTTGCTTGCCGGGAATAAAGGTAGGCAGCTGGCGTACCGCGTTCAGCACAACAGCGTCTAGGCTCGGGTCAGCGCTCTTGAGGATTTTCAACTGGGTTACCTTACCATCTTTTTCTACCGTGAAGTCTACAAACACGCGCTTATCCGCTGGCAGCATAGTGCCCCGCGGGAACACGAGGCGCTGTTGCACCGCGTTCTGTAGTGCTTCGGTGCTGGCCCCTATGTAAGGCAGCCGCGGCATTTCTTCCACATAGCGATACACGGGTTCTTGCACCTTGCTGGGAGGCAGTGACTGGCCGGTTGCTGTTAGTAGAAAGCACTGCAGAATAGAGGTGCTAAGCAGCAGCCCCACGAGCGCGAGTGTACGGGAGAAATACGTAAACATGTATATGGAGTAACCTAGGCGAAGGTAGTGGAAGGAACTGCTGTTACCCAAGCCACGAAGACGGCACCTAAGGTGCTTCCTTGGTCAGCAACTCGTTCTGTGTTAAGCGCTCTGCCGAATCTCATCTTTCAGGTACTCCACGAAGCGGTTGAATTCGGGTTCGGCTTCCACGTTTTCGTGCCAGGCCAAGCCCATTTCGGCCAGGTTGTACTGGTGCTGGGGACTGATGGTGGCGCCGGGCACCAGCTGGCCGCTGGCGTCCCGCTCCTGGCCCAGCAGCCAGAGCCGGTCGGCCAGGGCGGTGGTGGTCTGGATGTCGTGGGAAACGATGACGACGGTGTTTAGCTCGTCCATGGTGGTTACTTCGAGGATAATTTTCTTGACCTCGTCAATCATGGCCACGTCGAGGCCGGAGAAGGGCTCGTCGAGTAGGATGAGGTGGTCGGAGCAGAGCAGCTGCTGGGCAATGGCGGCGCGCTGACGCTGCCCGCCGGAGAGGTGGGCGGGGTACTTTTTGCGGTGCGCGGCCAGCTGAAACCGCTCCAGGTAGGAATCGGCCAGGCGGCGGGCTTCGGCGGCATCGGGGTACTTGCGGGCGGCGGCTACCAGCAGGTTGTCGTGCAAGGTGCGGTGGTTGAACAGCGGGTACTGCTGCTGCACGAAGCCCACCGCGCCGGGCGCTACTGCGTGCTGCTTCTGGCCTACTAGCACCGTACCGCTGCTCGGGGCCATCAGCCCGGCCATAATGCGGCAGAGTACGGATTTGCCCATGCCCGAGCGGCCGTAGAAGCCGACCACCTGCCCCTGGTTCATGCCCGGCCGGCACACGTCGAGCACCTGGGCTGAAATGTCGCGCAGAATAGGTTCACCCGCAAATTCCATCGACACATTGTCGAGGGTGAGCACCGGGGATTTATAGAAATACGGGGTCATTTCAAGGGTGAACTTGTGAGCTGAATGGTTGGGTTATGCGGAAATAGTGTGCCCGGCTGTAGAGACGCGACACTTCACGTCTCGGCGTAAGAACAATTGTGGATGAACGACCCGGCGTAAACAACATCAGCTGACGCCGAGACGCGAAGTGTCGCGTCTCTAGGCTAAGCAACGTCTCCGCTACATCACCGCACGGCCGCCAGCTCAGAGTAAGGGAAAAACACCCGACGCAGCAGGCCGAAAAGGTAGTCCTGGGCGGCACCAGCGGCCAGGATGACAAGCTGAATGGCCACTACCCCATCGAGGTGGAGGTAGCGGTTTTGCTTGTAGAGCAGCAGCCCAATGCCGCCTTCCGATTGGTAGAGGGTTTCCACCAGGGTAATCATCGTCCAGATAATGGCGAAGTTCTGGCGCACTACTTCCAGCATCTCATCGAGCTTGCCCAGCACTACTACCTCACAGAAGCTGCGCCACTCGCCCAGGCCTAGGGTGCGGGCGTGGTCCATTTCCTGTTGGGTGGTGGTCAGGATCACCGAAGTCATGCCTGTGACGAGGTAGACGGTGGTGGCGAAAATCAGGACTGATAGCTTCACCTCGTGGCCCGAGCTTACCATCAGAGCCATAAAGAAGGTTAGGCCGGTGAGAGTGAGGTAGCGCATCTTGGAGGCCGCGTAAGCCAAGGGTCGGAAAAAGGGTAGAGCCGTGAGGTAGGAAATGAGCAGGGCCACCACCGTGGCGGCTCCCAGGGCCTGCAGGGCCGTGCTCATGCTGGCCCACAGCTCCTGAATCAGGCCCTGGGTGGTTACCATATCCGCCAAAGAGCGGAGCACGTCGCCCAGAGACGGGAACAGGCGCAACGGATACAGCAGCCACAGAAGCAGCAGTAGGGCACCCTGGGCAGCAATCATCAGCGCGAACGTTGTACGCGGGGGGCGGCCATTGGGAGAAAAGAGTTCTTTCATGGGAGAAAGGCTAAGAAGGAATTGAAAAATCGTCTGGCATCCTGAGCCCCCAGCAAAAGACCTTTTTTGCTTTATTGGGGGTAGCAAAACTTACCCGCTGCAGAGGTCCTTTGCTGAGCGCTCAGGATGCCAGACAATCACTACCTCACCATTTCACTATTCACCCTTTAATTACCCAGCACGATTTCCACGCGGCGATTCTTGGCTTTGCCTTCGGAGGTAGCGTTGGGGGCTACCGGCTCGGTGGCGCCGTGGGCGTACACCTGCACGCGGCCTTCGGGGAAGGCGCTGGAGCTGCGCTGCTCCAGCCAGTACTCCACGGCCAGGGCGCGGTCCTCGGAGAGCTGCTGGTTCTTTTGTGGGTCGCCCACGTTATCGGTGTGGCCGTGCACGGCTACTTTCAGGCGGCCGGCTACTACCAGGTCGTTGAAGAGCTGCTGGAGCTGGCGCTCGGCGGCTGGCGTGAAGGAGCTTTGACCGGTGTTGAACTCAATGTTCCAGGCCCGGCGGCTCACGCTCTGGCGGATTTCGTCATCGGCGGCAAACTGCTGCTGCTCGGCCGGGGCCAGGGTTTTGCCGCGGTATTTGTCCTGCAGTTTGCGCAGGGGGGCGAGGTCCAGCATCTGGTCCAGGGGTACGTAGCTGGGCAGCTCTCGGGGGTAGAGACGGCTCTGCACGTCGCCGAAGGTTTTGTACACAGCCGCGTAGATGTTGGTGCCGCCCTCGTTGAGGCCAAACAAGGCCAGGTTATCGGCGAAGTTGAAGGCCTTGCTGCCGCCCAGCTCCACTACCTCCCCGTTGCGGTCGGCCTCACTCACGCCCTTGTAGTAGCGCAGCCAGTACGCGCCGGGCTTGTCCTTGTCGCCGTACACTTCAGCCGAAATATCGGCGGCGCGCTGCAGGGCTTCGGGGTGGCTTTTTACCTGGTCGCCAGCTACGGCGAAGGCAGTAATCAGGCCTTCCACTTCTTTCTGGTGAGCATCGTACCAGCGCTTGGTCGTGACCATGATGTTGGGCATCTGGTTCGAGTAGTCCTTGGTAGACACGATGTTGACGAGGCCGCCCTTCTGGCGAGCAATGTTCACGTCGCCGGGCGTCCAGGTGGCTACGGCATCGGCTACTACGTCTACTTTCACGCCAGTATTCTTGCCATTTACCACCTTCGTGCGCTGCTCGGGCTTACCGATGATGTATTTCTCGGCGGCCACCAGGAAGTCGGAAGAGGCCAAGAAGTTCACCGCTTCGGGGTCGTAGGTGGTTTCGTCGGGGTTGACTTTCAGGCCGTTGTCGGCGCACCACTTCAGGGCAATGTTCTGGTCCCCGTCGCGCAGGTAGCAGGCAATGGTTTTGCCCAGGGCCGCCTTGGGGTTGTCGAGCCACTCCTTGGGGCCCATCAGCTTGTCTTCGCCAAACGATTTACCTACCGAGTAAGGAATAATCTGGAGGCTGGTGCCGGCTTTTTCCAGCTGCGGCTGCACCGCCGAGAAGGCCGGCAGCCCGTCGCCCATGATGCTTACCAGCAAACCCGGCGTTTCGGGGTTTTGCTGCAGGTCCAGGGCGTTTTTCACCAGATCGGCCTGCATTTTGGCTACGTCGTCCTGGCGCACAATCTGCATATCCAGGCCACCGGCGGCCATGCTTGAGCCCTGGGTAGTGCGGGGACCACCGTTGGCGAGCATGCCCGCCATCTGCGAGTTCCAGGCCATTACCTCCCACACCACGGGCGTGCCTTTTTCGGCGGGCGTGCTGGAGGGCAGGGGGGCCAGGGGCACGGCCACATTGGCGCGGGAGCCGCCGGCCGCCGTAGGCAACTCAATGGAGCTGAGCACCACCGATTCGGTGGCCGCCTTTTTAAAGAGGAGCCCACTGGACACCACTTTGTTGATGCCGAAGTAGAGCAGCGCCACGAGCAGGGCGCCCAATACAATTTTACCGCGAGTTGTCATGATATAGGGAGAGAAAGAGAGTTTAAAACGTGAGGAGGGGTAGTGGAGCGAAGCAGACTGCTAAGCCTTAGTCGAGCAGGCTGCGGTAGGCGTCGGTGGTAGCGGTGCGGGTTTGGGCGGTGGTCATGGGGGCGGGCTTTTCGTCGAGCAGGGCGTTGAACTCACCCTTCTGGTACTTTTCCAGCAGGCGCTGGCCTTTCTCGCTCATGACGCCGTTCTGGATGTCCATTTCCTTCACGAACTCCTGGCTGTAGCGCATGGCCTGCTTGATCTGGCCGAGCTGCTGGGCCATGTCCTGGGCCACGCGGTCGGTGGCCAGGTCGAAGAAGTACTTCTTGTCCGGGTCGCCGCGCAGGATGTTCATGGCCGCCCGCATACCGCTGCTGGTGCGCTTCACCAGCTCGTACTCGTCCTTGAGCAGGCCTACTTTGAACTTGCTGTTGTCGATCTGGCGCAGGGCGGCTTTCAGGATCTGGCGCATCACCAGGCTCACGTTCTGGGTGGTGGTGAGCATGGGCAGCAGGCGCTGATTGTAGTCCTGCAGTTGGGCGGCACGGGAGGCGTAGCTTTCGGCCGCGTCGGGTTCGCGCTGGCGGGTAGCCGCGTCGGCCAGGGCCAGGTACTCGCGCATCTGCAGGGTGTTGGCTTCCAGCTTGCGCTTCACCAGCTCGTGGGCGCCTTCCACGTGGCCGACTTCCTCCTCCATCTTGCGAGCTTCCTGCGAGGTGCTTCGGATGTAGTCCTCCATGATGCCGATGGGGTCGGTGTTGACGAAGATGCCCGCCGCCGTGCGGAAAATCCGCTGCCCGGCGTACCAGAAGCCCGCCTTGATGCGGGGGGTGGTGAAGAGCAGAAAGGCCCCGAACAGCACCCCCAGCCCGATGCCGAGCTTCACGGTGTCAAACACCACATCTACCAGGAACGGCACGATGGTGCCCCAGCTGTACACGCCGGCGGCCACCACGCCGCCCAGAAACACCCAGCCGGCCACCTTTTCGGGCTGTTGCCACTTGGGCAAGGTGCCGCTCAGGCCGGGTTTGAGCTCAGAAGGAAACGATGTGTTCATAGGTATAAAAGGAAGATTAAGTGGCAGATGAAAGCGGTGCGCCGCCGAGGGCTGCGACTAGAGTAAGGGGTAGGGCGCAGGGTGTTCTCCTGCGCCGTAAGGCCGGGTTGTTACTTCAGCAGGAAAGACTGAGTAGCCTGGCGGTGGGCCTGCAGCTCAGTGGCGGCCGCCGCGTGGGCCATTTCATAGGACGCCAGGGCCGCGGCGGCTTTCTGCTGCTGCTCCTGCAGCTGCTGGCGGGTGGCCTGGAGCTGCTGCTGCTTTTCCTCCAGCTGGCGGGCCAGCTCCGTGAGGGCTAGTTGCAGCTGCTGCTCCTGCTGCTGCAGCTGCACCAGGGCGCTGGGCGCCACGTTGGGAATGCGGATTTCGCCCAGCTTCTCGCGGTGGCGCTCCAAAATCCGGTTGCGGTCGGCCGTCAGCTTTAGCTCCACCTGTTCCGCCGAGTTTAGCAGGGTAGTCAGGTCCAGGCCCGTCACGGCCGTGAAGGCGTTGAAAGCCGTCTGGTAGAGAATCGGGCCCGAAAGGCCACTGGCCTGCAGGCTCTTCACCATTTTGGTATAGGCCACGAAGTCTTTGCCGTCGCCGGCAAGCAGGCTCTGAATGTGGTCGAGGTGGCGCTGCTCGGGTTGGGTGATGCCAGCAGGGGTAGGCGGGGCGGCAACCGGACTCGTTCCGAAGGCCAGCGGAACCACTCCGGGCAACGGACGCCCGGCAGAAGCCGCCAGCGCCGGACCCGTGGGGGTAGTTTCTTCAATGAAGAAGTCCTTGGCCGCTTTGGCGATGTTGTCGAAGAGAGGCATTAAGCAGGTAGCGTTTGGTGGATGGCAGCCTATTGCCAAGACCAGTGCCGACGCCCCCGGTTTTTTGCTTGTGGTTATATATATTATTGATAATCAGATTGTAATAATAAAAGCCTGGCTAGGGCGATACGCGCGCGGCTCCGCTAGCCCTTTCAAAATGGAAGGGGGTAGTTGCCGAAATAGTAGAGTGCGGGTTCCGCAGTAGCTCGCCGCGTAGTTAGGCCGTGGCAGGTTGCGCCGGCAGCCGCAGGGTAATGAGGTACTCGGTGCCCCGCCCGGGCTGGCTCGTAGCCGTAAGTTGTCCGCCTAGTCCTTTCGTAATCAGGTCATAGCTGAGCGGCAGGCTCAGGTCAGTGGGCGCGTCAGGGGTGGGGAAGCGCTGAAACAAGGTTGCCAGGGCTTCTGCCGACAACCCCACGCCATTGTCACTCACCCTGATTTCCACGTCGTCGGCCAGGCGACGGGTGTGCAGCTCTACCTGCGGAATGTAGCCTTCCTCCGGCTCCGCATCCGCTTGGCGCTGCAACACGGCCAGCAGCGCGGCGCTGAACACGCCCGCCAGGGCCCGCCCAATGTCCTGCCGGACGATCTGCACCGAGTCGACGGCCGGGTCCAGGCGCAGCAGCAGGGCCGCCGTGAAGTAGCGGTTCTTGGCCCGCACATCGTGGTAGGTGAGTCGCAGGTATTCTTCGGTTAAGTCGTTGAGGCGCGTGAGTTGGCGGGGGCCGCTGCCCTCCTGGGAGTATTCCAGCATACCGCGCACAATAGAATCGGCCCGCTGGGCAAACTGCAGCATCCGGGTTTGATTTTGCAGTAGGTTCTGCAGCATCTCATCCAGCAGCTCCCGTTCGTAGGGCCGCTCGATAAGGCGGCCCACTTCCTGCCGCAGCTCGGTACACAACTCGGCGCTGATAGCCGCGAACTTGCGCACCGAGCTGACCGGGGTTTGAATTTCGTGGGCTACGCCGGCCATCAGCTCTCCCAGCGACGCCATTTTTTCCCGCAGCACCAGCTGGCTTTGCGCAATTTTGAGTTCCTGCAGGGTGCGGGCCAGATGGTCGCGCTGGGCCGTAAGCTCCCGGGCCTGGTGCGTGACCTGCTGGTTGAGGCTCTGCAAGTGCCGGTTGGTGCGCTGCTGGCGGCGGTTGCTGCGGCTCAGCAGCATGGACACCAGCAGCAATACGCCCACGCCGGCTAGCAGAGCCGCGGTGCGGACCTGCCCGGCGAAAGCACGACGCTCTTCTTCCAGCTGGCGTAGGCGCTGCTGCTCGGCAAAGCCCAGGGCATCCAACTGCTTAATGCGCCGCGGGTTATGCAGGCTATCCTGCGCCATGAGCAGCAAGCCCATGTACTTGAGTGTGCTATCCGGCTGCTGCCGCTGCCGAAAGGCCTGGGTAAGCAACTTGCTGTTGCGGACGATGCCCACCATAAACGGCAGCGACTGACCCAGGGCCAGGGCCTTGCGGGCATAGTAGATGCTCGAGTCTGGCTGCTGCCGGGCCTGGTAAAGCTCGGCCATGTACTGGTAGGAGCGGCTGGCGCTGCGCCGGTCGTTTTCGGGGCTGGCGCTTCGTACGCTGCGCCGGTAAAAGCGCAGGGCCGTTTCGGGCTGGCCCTGCGCAACGTGCAGCCGGCCCAGCTCGCGCAGCACGTAGGGCGCCGGGTTGCCCCAGCAGCTGCGGGAAAGGCTGCGGGCGCGCGTGGTCAGCTGCCAGGCCCGGCGAAGGAAAAAGGCCGCCGAATCGTAGCGGTGCAGGCCTTCGTAGCTGGCGCCCAGATTGGTTAACACACTGATGAGCTGGGAGGTATCCTGGGTGTGGGCCTGCTGGTAGAGCCGCCGGGCCCGGAAATAATAATGCAGGGAGGGGCGGTAGTCATCCAGGGCGAAATACAGCAGTCCGGTCTGATTAAGCGTCCGGGCCGTGCCTTCCAGGTCGTGGCTGGCTTCGTTAAGGCGCAGGGCCTGCAGGTCGACGCGCAGCGCCTGGGGCAGGTTGCCCCGTTCTCCCAGCAGCAGGGCAATGCGCGAAAGACAACGTCCTTCCCCTTTGGTATACCCAATGCGCCGGGCCAGGGCCAGACCCTGCCGGGCGTACCACTGTACGGAGTCAAAGCGGGAATAGCGGTAAGTTGCCGCCAAGTCCGCCAGCAGCAGCACGCGGGCCGTATCGGAGGAGGCGTGCTGCAAGGCTCGGTACAGGGGGCGGGTTTGCGGACTTTGCGCCCGTCCGGAGGAGGCCAGCAGCCCGAGCAGCCCCAGCACCAGAAAGCGTCGAATCATGGGGAAAGGTACGCAAGGGAAACGGACCCGTAAAATTCAGGCTGGCTCCCGGCTCGCGCCCAAAGACCACCGCAGAGGATGCTTCACCCAGGAAGCGCCCAGCGCTCCGGCAGGAAGAGGGCCTAGGTAGGGCACGGCTTCTTCCTGCCGGAGCGCTTTGTCAGGGCCCGCCCGGCCGGGGAGGGCAGCTTTCGGGGCGCTTAGGGCCCAGCGGGGTAACGGCCTCAACTGCTTTTCCTTCGGCTGAAAGCAGCCGCTAGTCTTACCTTTGTGCTATGCTTTTCCTTTCGCTCCCGCGCCAGTGGGTCCGCCGGGTGCTGAGTGCCGCTGTGCTGGCCGGCACCTGGTCCTGCGCCACCGACGACCTACACCCGGCTTCCGACCTGTCCGAGCACCTTACCCTGGGTAACCCCAGCGGCGCTACAACCGACGCGCGCACGCCATCCAACTACCTGCTGCTCAAACCACAGTTTGCCCTCTCGTACCACCGCGACCAGGGCAAGCCCAACTGGGTGAGCTGGCACCTGACGACGCGCTGGCTGGGCTCGGCGGCCCGGCAGGATACTTTCCGACCCGACGACGAGCTGCCCATTGCCTGGCACCACGTCACCAGCGCCAGCTACGCTGGCTCGGGCTTCGACCGCGGCCACCAGTGCCCTTCGGCCGACCGCACCGCCACCGTGGCTGACAACGCCGCTACCTTCCTGATGACGAATATGGTGCCCCAGGCCCCACGGAACAACCAGCAAACCTGGGCCAGCCTGGAGGAGTTCTGCCGGCGCCAACTGTCTGGTGGCGCCAACGAGCTCTACGTAGTGTGTGGCAGCTACGGCCGGGGTGGTACGGGCACCGGGGGGTACAGGACTACCCTGGATCAGGGGCGCATTACCGTACCGGCCCACCTCTGGAAAGTTATTGTTATCCTGCCCACCGGCGAGCAAGACGCGGCCCGGGTTACGGCAGCTACCCGCGTTATTGCCGTGGACACGCCCAACACCAATGCCCTCGCCGCTGACTGGACCCAGTACCGCACCAGCGTGGATGCCATTGAGGCGGCCACTGGCTACGATTTACTTTCGGCCGTAAGTCCTACAGTGCAGCAGCAGGTGGAAGCCCGCGTGGATAACGGTCCAGAGTAAGCGGCACGCTCCCACGCTGAATAGTGCCTCACGTACGGGGCGGGTGCTGAAGCCTGGCAATCCGGTTACCGGACAGATTTCGTTAGTAAGCGGAATTTTATGCCTGCATCTGATGATTCCGCTCTACAATACGGCTGGCGTTCCGGTAGCATATGCTGATGATGCCTGCGAGGGGGTGTACGATACAAAAGGTAACGTCGTGGCCTGGTTCGAGCAGGAACTGCTCTACACGGCCCAGGGCCGCTACCTGGGCTGGGTGCACCAAGGCTGGCTCTACGACCGGCACGGGCGCCCCGCGTTATTTGCTGAAAATGCTATTGGGGGGCCCCCGCGCCCAGCTATTCAACCCCGCTATACCACCCTTCCGGCACGAATTCGCCTGGCGGCCCTGCCGCGGCCCCGCCCAGTCCGGCAACCCCGCCCCGCTCGGCGGCGGCACAGCCAGGAATGGTCGCCCTGGTCGGCCCTGACTTATTTCCGGCAATAGCCTGCCTACCCCAGGTATACTAGGGGATAGTGCCCTTCTGCTAGTCGCTGCCAGCTCAGCTGTAGAACGGATAAAATACGCAGTCCTGCGCGGGGAACCCCTACGTGCTAGAGGAGGGCAGGGCTATAGCACCCAGGTAATTGCTATCCGAAGCAGGGCATCGGCCCCGGCTACGGAACGCTGGGAAAGTAGATCCAGGCAGTAGCGTTGCAGCCGAATATCCTGGGCAAAAGATAGGGGAGCCCGCTGGGCGTGGTGAGCCGATACCAATTGAGCTAGTAAAACTGCTGCCGTGGCGTGGTGCTCATCATGCAGAGCGGCCCGAAAAGCTACTTCCGTATCAGACATGGAGGAATACAGGGTACCCCTGTGTAACGGCAACAAGCATACCAAACCCTCGGTGCAGGCTCCAGAGCCTACTCAGGTGGCTTCGCTCTGGGCACCGGGGCCGCCGCTTCGGCGGCGGCCCCGGTGCCTGGCTCTAGTAGCTCATCCACAAGCAACGCCGGATTGAATAAGCCCGTCAAGGCCGCCAGGTCTGCCAGCGCGTGGTCGTTGGTTGAATAAGGCTGGAAAGAGAAATCCGGGTCGGAGAGCGAGGTAGTTGCCATGGGGAGGTATACGGAACTATACCGTGTGTAGCTTGCATATCGGAGCAAGTACCTGAGGTAAGTCAGGGTTCCTTCACCGGCTCCCTGCACGAGGGTGCTCATGGCCAGGCGGGCAAATACATCGTCGGGCAGCGCGGACGCCGTCATCTAGGGCTGTAAGGCGTAGAAGACGGTCAGCCACTGGCCTCTGCATTCAGGCGCGTTCCTCGTCCGTGAAGGGCAGGAGCAGGCGCTGGTTAGCCAGCGTCTTATCCCAGCCTCGGTAGTTGAGCAGGTCTTCTACATAGCATGAAAGGTCTGATAGGTAGCAACTTGGCGCGGCCCTTCGTTATGGGGAACCACCGCGTAGCCATCGGGATGCTCATGTAAGCGACCACCAAGGTTTTCGTACTAAAGAGGCAGGCCGGAAACCAGTAGCATTGTACCGGTGACGTACTAGGAAGGTAGCAGAGACAGACCGGGAGCCTAACGCGTCCGCCTTCAAAGACAGCCGGGGCGCGTCGGCTCTGCGCGTAAGCAGCTACTTCACGGGTAAACCAGTAACGGTGCCCGTGGCCTTGTCCACGGTAAAAGCCGCTTTGTTGGGCATGCGACCAACCCAGTCGGTGCGGGGTACAAGCACCTGCCACTGCGCCTCCAGTTCCAGCACGCGGGCTGAATCCAGCTGGTAGAGAGCCGGGTTAGGTTGCTGCTGCACGTATCGGGCCACGGCCGCACGGGCCGCAGCCGTCGTCGTTGCTCCGGAACCAGACCCTGGCGCCGGGGCCGCAGGTGCAGCCGCACTAGCGGCCGGAGGCGCGGAATGGCAGCTGCTTAGAGCCAATAGAAAGACAAGCGGCAGAGAAAAGCAAAAGAAGTTAACCATGGCGGAAAACTACAAAATGCAGCCTGTATTCTTGGTGGTTTAGTTGCTGGCAATGAGTAGGCGCCGGCGTCTGCGTAAGCATGCACCCCTGGGCCAGCGTGTTCACGGAGCGCCCGCCCCGGTCCCGCCGGCGTCAGGGCTCTTATGCGCTGCTCTACAAAAAATAGGAAGGCAGCTAAAGCGAAGAAAAGGGTATGTCTTCGTGCTAAACACAGAACAACTCTTTGCGTCGCCTCTGGCGGCCCGTCTCAAGAGGTGTACCCCTGTCCTGTTGACGGACCAGCGTAGCAATTCTTGGGCAAGAGGCTACTCTACGCCACTAAGCGCGGCCAAAGCCGCATGTGCTCCCTGGTTGCTGACCTGTTGCCCCCTGCTCGCCCTGTATTCGCAGCAGGGGCTTGCGTCTGAAGCGACCAGGCGTACTAATATGCAGGCCTAGCGCATAATCACTGCCAAGGAAGTGTCTTGCCAAAATAGTTAGCGTAAGCTAATTTAGCTCACCTATTTAGCTAGTTGGGTATGGCTGTCAGAAAAAAGAGTCCGCAAATAATACTTCTGGACATCGGCTCAGGTGAGGAAGTAGACCCCGTAGCTTTCCCTGGCCAGCCAGGAGAAGCTTTTCCTATCGAGGAGAGTGATGCCTCCCTGTGTTTGGCGTGCGGCGAACCGCTGGCCTGGCATGAGGAAGCATGCTCGGCAGCAGATCCGGTGCTACCTGCACCCTTTCCGGAAGCGGCAGCCTTTTCCGACTTTGAGTCTGGCCTAGCCCCCGTACCTTTTGCCTATACCCTCGGCCAGCCCGTACAGCCCGGTTCCGATGCCCGGCCCCATAGAATTGTGTGGCGTGGCCAGGTAAAGGAACGACACCCTCGCACGGGTCTCGTCCGCCGCGTCAATGTCTACCGCCTCGATAATGGGTACTGGGACTGCTACTATGAGGCCGAACTACGGGCTGCCTAAACTTTCACGGTAGCTGCGCAAGCATTCCTCACCGACCGGAGCCAGAAGGCTGCCGTCGAAGACAGTATAACGGACTACGTAGGCAATCGGGTCCAAGGCCACGCGCACCTTTTCTTATCGCGTTTGATCTTCTGCTGGTCGTAGGCCAGAATGGGCCGCTGGCGGGTGGTGCCGTCTTCGTCGCGGAACGTTTCAAGTGTAAGGTCCGAGGGCTTCAGGCGAGCCAGGTCCGAGGAGCGGGACCCGGTGAGGCAGTTGAAGACGAAGGCATCCCGCACCTGCCGCCGGGACTGGTAGTTGGTGCTGCCTTCCTTGAGTTCCAGGGGCTCATGGCGGTAGAGCTGCATGACCTCCTCGAAGGTGAGGGGGGCGCGCTCGACTTCCGCCGAATTGCTAAGGGAGGAAGTTGTGCCTTAAAAGGCACTTCTCTCCTGCAGGGGCTTACTTCTGCGTTGCCGCCACTCGTGGCCAGGTGCCCGATGGATCCTTTTGGAGAAGGGCCGCGTTGCCCTGGTATGTCAACTTCAGTTAAACGCCCCCGCAAAGCCAGCGAAGAAGCTGTGCCTGCCGTCTCCCATGCCGATCGGCTCCTGTCCCTGCACGAGCGGGAAGTCGGGAAAACGGTCATGTACCGGCACGATGCCTGGGGCCACATGGAAACGCGCTTCGTGCGCACGCAGAACGTGGCGGCCTGGGAAGCCAAAGGCTTTTTCCGCCGGTAAGCCTTCTGCTCTACCTCCTACAAGTAAAAAGCCCCTCCGATGTGAAGGGGCTTTTGTTGTATATGGCCTACCAGAGTTACTTACACGCACCCGGCGTAGAAGAAACTAGGCCAGCTCGGCCGGCTTCGCAGCTATTCAGATAAGTTTTGCCATTGCAGCCACAAACCGGGTCCACGTTGGCCGGGCAGGGGCCCGGCTTGATTTGGGTCACGTCGATGCAAGAAGGGTCGGGCTCTGCATCGTCGTTCTTGGAAGCGCAGGCTGCCAGGGAAAAGAGCAGCAGACAGATAGGTAGTCGTGTACGCATGGTAAAGAGGTGGAGAGGAGGCTTTACCAAGCAGATGACGTCACCACTCCAAATGGTTGCACCCTTAGTTACTGGGCGGCCGTTTCGGAAGTAGCCGCCTGCTGGGCGCAGGCCAGGTCCATGTCCATGTACATAATATTCCAGAGGTGGCCGTCGAGGTCCTGGAAGTTGCGGTCGTACATGAATTCCATGTCGTTTTGCGGCTGCTGCGGCACGGCTATTCCCCCGGCGGCCAGGGCCGCGTCAGCGAGGCGGTCCACCTCCGCGCGGCTGTCGGCCGATACACAGAGAATCATTTCGTTGGCCTGGTGGGCATTGACCAAGGGCTTGGCCGTGAACGTCTGGAAGAACGGCTCCACCAGCAGCATCACGTAGATGGTGTCGCTGATGATCATGCAGGTGCCTCTTTCGTCACTCATCTGGGGGTTGAAGTGAAACCCCAACTGGGTGAAGAAGGCTACCGAAGCGCTGAGGTCCTTGACGGGTAGGTTGACATAAATAGTAGTTGCCATGTGCGTAGTGGTGTAGTGGGTACAGGGCAAAAGTAGCGGCTAAAATGCCCCTGCAGGGCCGCTAAACGCGACATTCTGCGGGGGCATTTGCGACACATTTTTAGCAAGCTGGAGGGCTACCGAGCTGCATTCTATTTCATAGATTTTACGGAACTTGAGGAGGTAGCCTTATAAATGCCGGCTGGCCGACTCCTGGTAGTAGCGCCTGGGGGTAGTACTCCATAATTGGCACGGATTCGCTAGTTTGCTGGGGATGAAACGACTTGCCGTACTTGCTGCCCTGTGGGGCGTGGGCGCTGCGACTGCCCAGACCACACCCGTGCTATACCCGAAGCTGAGCAAGACGCTGGACAGCCTGGCCTACGTCGATCAGTGGCCCATGCAGCAGCTGTTCAAGCAACTGCCCGACAGCGCCGGCCGGCATTTGGAGCAGGTGGAGAAGGAGAACTATGCCCGCCACCAACCCGTGCTGGAGAAGATCGTGCGGCAGATCGGATACCCGGGCTTCCGGCAGGTGGGGGAGAAAAGCTCCAACAACTTCTGGCTGCTGGTGCAGCACGCCGACGCGCACCCCGCTTTCCAGCGGCAGGTGCTGGGGCTGATGCTGCCCGAGGTGAAGCGCCAGAATGCCAGCGCCGTCAACTACGCCTACCTGACCGACCGGGTAGCCCTGAATGCGGGTCAGCCGTTGGAGTACGGCACGCAGGTGGAGTACAAAGGCCCGGGACTGGGGAAGGCCGTACCCCGGTCGTTGCGCGACCCCAAGAACGTGGACAAGCGCCGCGCTGCGATGGGCATGGAGCCGCTGCAGCAGTACCTGGACAGGATGAGTGCGTCGCACGAGCAGATGAACAAGCCTAAGTAGGCAGTACTGGAGGCATGGGTAGAAACGAAAAGCCCCTCCACATCGGAGGGGCTTTCCGTATGCTCTCAATATGCCGAAGAACGCTACTCACGGGCACCGGTCAGCTGAGTAGGTATTACGGCCCTGGCAGTGGGACGGCCACGTGAATGCGCACGGACACCGGCTTGCCGTTGATGCGGCCGGGGTGCAGGCGCGGTACGTCGTGCACAGCCAACAGCACGGCCTCTTCCGCCTGCTTATGAGCTGCGCTTTTGGGAGTATTCCGGTATTGAATCTGCTCTTGAAAAATGCCGCCGTACGGACCCACGGTGAAGCTGACGAAGACGGTATCGGGGCGCGGCTGCGCAGAGTCTAGGGTAGGCGTAGCCCGGCGGCTGAGTAGCCGGCCCAACTCTACGTAGGACTTGCTCGGATCCGGCTGGTATTCGGGTTTGCCGGTCAGGCTGGGCATCTGCTCGGCCGTGTAGTAGGGTTCGATGGAATCGCGCCCCGTGTACGGGTGGGTGCGGATCATTTCTTCCCGGCGCTTCACTTCCTGCCAGTCCTCCCGGGTCATGGCCTCCGGCTGTTCATAGGACGTTTGCCGAGAGAAGGAATCAGATATTTCGTAGACCAATAGGGCAAGCAGTTCCACAGGCAGCAGGCCCACAACGACTGCCACGACCCGGACCACGCTCTTGTCGACACAGGCATTGATGATGCCAAGCAAGCCGGCTACCAGGCTCAGAATCAACAGCAGGTAGGTGCTCGACTGTAGGTCGTCGTTGCTGCGCGAGTAGTTGGCGACTTCGAGCACGATGATGGCTACGACTACGGCACAGCTACCGATGAACCAGAGCACCAGTAGCAGTAGGGGGGGGCATGCCCCGCGGAGCAGCGGGTGGGGCTTCGGGGGCAGTAGGCGGAAGCGAAGACATGAGGGGGAATAGCCGGGTGAAATAAACCAGGTCGGTGGGCTACTTCTTGTGGGCGGGGATTAGCTGAATAGAGGAAAAGAAACGGCGGCGCTGCTCAGCGCCACTTACACCTGCCGTATCGGTTAGGTCCTTGGGAATAAAGTTGAAGGCGTAGCCTACCCCGTTGGCCAGCAGGCTACGGGAGTACTTCACCACCAGTTTGCCCGTGCTTTGATGACGAGCTCTGACTTTCACTTCCATGCCGGGGCCCGCCGCCGTAGAGAACCACGTGCGCTCTAACAGGACGCCATCGGTTTGTGCGTTGAGCAGGCCTTTGAGTACGCCATTGTAGTATTTCTGACGGTTCTCTTCGCCCATCACCGTTGCCATCTGTTCTGGCGTCAGCTTCACCTGTATAATCTGGTAAAGCGCGAGGGAATCAGTGGTCCAGAGCACCCGGGTGTTGGGCAGGCTGCGTCCCGTTAACTTGGCCATATCCATCTCCTGGGCAGGATGGGGAAGCAGCACCTGCAACTGCTCATCCACGGCGAAAGGGGCCCAACCGGAACCGATAAATGAAGTAAGGAGCAGGAGTAGAGGGATGAGAGCCCGCAAGAGGTAGCCGTGTTGCATTGTGCAAGATATAGAGCAGGGCAGAGTGAACCTACCGCAGCACCCGCCGCTTCTGCTCCTCAAACTCCTGCTCCGTCAGCACGCCCTGCTTGCGCAGCGGCTGTAGTAGTGCTCGACTACAACCTGCACGACAAGGACACCTGGTGGAGCTACGCCACCTTCTGGTCAGCAGCGGTGTTCGTCGTGGTGACCGTGTGGCGCGCCTTTCGCAACGAAGCCGAGGTCGCTCGCAAGCGCGACCTACTGCCCGCTGTGATTATCCGGCAGCTGGCAGGCTCCAGTCTGCTCAACTGCCAGCGCACCCCCGCCCCGGCCGCCATCGAGTTGCACACGGCTCAGACGGCTGATACCGTACGCTGGGCTACCCAGACCTACGAGGATGCCGGCGGCTACACGCACACCATTCCGGCTGGCTGCGCATGGTAGAGCTCTTATTCTGGCCGGTGTTTGTGGCGCTGCTGGCCTTCATGCAGGGCCGGCTGATGCCTGCCATTCACCGCACCCCGCCCGGTAAGAGGCAAAAGAGCAGTCGGTGGCGCTACACATCATTGGCCCCCTGGCGTACTGTTGGGCGCTGTACCTGGCCCCAACTTGGCCCCACTTGATAGCCGCCATCCTGAGCCGGATACTCCTATTTGACCCCGTGCTGAACTTGGCGGCCCGGCACCCCGCGTTTGAGGTAGGACAGACTGCCCTTTTGGGACCGTGCCCTACGCCGCGTGAGCCCTCGGCATCCTGAACGGTTGAGCGCAGGTCTGCGACTGGTGGTGTTAGCGGTTGGGGTTGTTTTCTTGCTAACCAGCTGCACTGGCTCCAAACCGGAGCCTGTAGAGAGCTGCTCAAATAGCCTGTCAACATTGACAAGCTTATCTGCGAAGCTCCCGGACTCACTTCACCATAAAGCAAGCTCAGGCAGAAGTGAGGAAAGCTTGCTAGGAAAAAAGAGGAAAGCTTAATAGAAACAGCCTAGCAAGCCCGCCCCGTCGGCTGTTTAGCCTACTTCCTCCAGTTCAGCCTAAAAAGCAGAAGGTCAAGAACAGTACCATCATCTACCAAGTAGGCGACGGCAACACAGCTACCCAGGTAGAGACCAAGAAAGCAGAGGCACCAGTACAGGTAGGCCAGGCGCACCAAGCTACCGACAACACCAAGGCGGGCCAGAAGGGCGGGGCCGCAGCTACGGCACCCGGTGCTTAGCCTACGGCAACCAGCGCGAAAAATGGCACCCCGTGGTGGGTATGGCTGCTGGTGTTCGGTGCTGGCTTTACGACTCGACAGTTTAGTCCAGTCCGTGGGTGCTCAGCCAGTTGGTGCCAGCACTGAAGCTAAAACCAACCTAAGCAGTACTCCGTATCTTGCCCCACACTACCTATTGCATCCCATACCAAAAAGCCCCGACAGCTCACAACTGTCGGGGCTTTTTGGTGTAGTCAGTAGGAGAGCAGGACGTCTGGCGAGCCTGTTCAACAGGAAAGAGGCACAGAACGAAAAAACCCGTTGCAAATCATTGATTTACAACGGGTTTGAAAGCCTGTGAGCCCCCTGCCGGGATCGAACCAGCGACCTACTGATTACAAGTCAGTTGCTCTACCAGCTGAGCTAAGGAGGCGTTTAGGTTGGACAAAAGTAGCAGCTCCGATTAAATCAGCAAAGTGATTTATCAGAAATTCTCGGGCTGGATAGGTAAGTGCTTGACTTATCGTTTTATAAAAAAAATGCTCCCCATGTGAGTGGGGAGCATTTTTGCACGCCTGCGGAAAAATAGACTAGCTGCGGATAGTGCGAAGCTGCTTTTTCAACCCGTCAATCCGGCTTTGCGCGTCGTCAATGCGGCCTTGATACTCTTGCCGGAGCTGGCTGGCATTCTTAGAGCGGGCGAAGAATTCCAGATTGGTTTTTAATGTAGATATGTCGTTCTCCAGCTCATTAATTTCCCGCCGTAGGGCTTGCTCTTTTTTATAGAGGAGTTGCTGAGCATCTGGGGCCGATTTAAGCCGTTCGACTTGCAGAGTGAAGAGCAAATCGTTGCGTTCGGCATAGGAAAGTCCTGGTACGGTATCAAGATACTTGGCCATAAGGGCCTGAAACCTTTCCTCGGCCCGGTCGGCATGACGAGCGGCCCCGTCGAAGGCTTGCCACTCGGCTACCTGGTGGCGGAAGCCTTCCAGCGTACCAGGCTGCTCAGCAGAGAGCGTAGCCACGGTTTCGGCTAAGCGGGTCAGGTGTTGGGTTTGCTCCTGACTCAGGTGCTGGGCGTGTTGCTCCCGTTGCCGGGTTTCTTCTTTTTTGCGGTCGAAGAAGGAGTCGCAGGCCGTGCGGAAACGGTTCCAGACTTTGTCAGACTGTTTTTCAGGCACGCGCCCAATCAGTTTCCAGTCTTTCTGGAGGCGGATTACAGTTTCGCGGGCTTCTTCCCAGTTCGGGTTCTGCAACGCCGCTTCCGCCTGCTCGCACAACTCGAGCTTGCGCTTCAGATTAGCATTCTTCTCCTCATCCAGGGCCTTAAAGAACTGGTTCTTCCGTTGGAAAAAGCCCTTGTACGCTACCCAGAACTGCTTGTTCATTGTTTCGGCCTTGTCGCGCGGAACCAAGCCGGCCGCATCCCAGGCTTCCTTGAGTTTCTGCAACTCATCGGTTTTGGCGCGCCACTCGTTTACGCGTTCCGTCTGAAACTCGCCAAAGGGCCGCAGTTGCTCCAGTAGGGCAGCCTTACGCTCCAGGTTGGCATTTTCCTGGGTTTGCCGCGCCGTGAGAAACTCCTTTTTACGATCGTGGACCTGCTCCGAAGCCTGCAAAAAGCGCTGCCAGAGCGTTTCGCGCTGCTCGTTGGGCACGGGGCCGATGTGCTTCCATTCCTCGTGCAGCTGCCGCAGCTCCTGCAAGGCCTTATTGATGCTGGGCTGCTGCTGCAGCGCCCCGGCCCGGGCAATCAACGCTTCTTTTGCCTCCAGATTACGCCGGCGGTCCAGCTCCTTCATCTCGAAGAACAGGCCGCGGTTGTTGTAGTAAATATCGAGTAGGGCGTGGTAGCTGTTCCACAGCTCCTGGGCTTCCTTCTGGGGCACGGGGCCCGTGGCTTTCCAGTCGTGCTGTAGGGCTTTTATGCGGGCCGAGCTATCCTTGGTTTCCGCCGACTCCACTAGCTGGCGAAGCTGGGACAATAGGTACTGCTTGTGGGCCAGGTTCTTAGCCCGCTGCTCATCCTCGGCTTTCGCGTCGCGGGAGCGGCTTTCACGGAAATCCTGCAGGGCCTTGGTGAGTTCGGCGTGCCCAGCCGGCTCAGCCGAGGCAACCTCTTCCGGTTGGCTTCCGGCTTCGCCGCCGCGCTGCCGGGCGGCCTGTACGCCTGCCTCGTACTGGCGGTGCAAGTCAAAAATCTGGCGCCGGTTCTGGCGGGCATCAGGCCGCTGGAGCAGGGACAGCAGGTAGGCGCCCTGCTCGGGCAAAGGCAGACTGGCAAAATCAACGGCGGGCTGCTCCGCCACGTACTCTTCGTCTTCCTCCAAGGCGGGTGCATCGGAAGAAGTAGGCAAGGAGCCAACGGTGGGACTACTTTCCAACGCTTCTGCTACCGTCTCGGTGGCGGGTACGTGTACCTCCGGCGTAACGTGCGGGGTGGCGGATTGCCCGGGCTCGGCGGCTGGCGCGGCCTCCTGGGCCGCGGGAGCAGTGGTGCCATAGTGGGCAACGGCCCGGGCTTCACCGGCGGAGCCTGGGGCCTGCGCTGGGCCGTCAGCTTCGGGGCGAGCCGGAATATGGGCAGCTGATTCGGTGGTGGCGACGACCTCCGGGGTAGGAGCGGCGAGGGGCTCCGCGGTGCCGGCTCCGGCCGGCTCGGTGGAAGCGGGGGGGCCTTGGGCCGGTCGTTCCGTCAGGTCGGCAGAAGCAGGAGTCTGCCGGTCGCGAATTTCGGCCAGGCGACGTTCCAGAATACTCTGGGGCGATTCAGCGTCGTTGGACGAATCGGCAGGGGTAGGGGCGTCTTGTTCGGGTAGCATAAAAGTCAGCGGAAAGACCCCGGAAGGCGGGGTACGTGGAGGCGCTTAATTGAGACGGGGGTCGGTCGGATAGTTGGATAGAACTCGGAATCGGCCCCCTTTTTCGCGCAAAATGGACTGCCAGAAAGCATCCGTGTCCAAAGTAAATACTTTCCCGGCAGCATTAGGGTGTACAATCCAGACATTTTCCTGTACTTCCGCAGCCAGTTGTCCGGCCGTCCAGCCGGAGTAGCCCACGTACAGGCGCACGTCCTCGGGGGCCACGCTGCCCGTGAGCAGTCGTTCGAGCAGGGTCGCAAAGTCCCCACCCCAGTACACGTCCTGGCCTAGGCTCAGCGCCTGGGGCAGATCGGCTAGCCGGTGCACGTAATGCAGCGTATCGGGTTGTACGGGCCCGCCCAGCCCGAGCGGGATGTGGGCGGCGGGAAGCAGGTCTTCCCCCGGCAACTCCAGCACATCCCCGAGCTGGAGGGTGGCCGGGCGGTTGAGCACCAGCCCGAAGGAACCCTCTTCCTCGGAATGGCTGCAGAGCAGCACCACTGTGCGCTCAAAATTTGGGTCCCCAAGGAAGGGTTGAGAAATCAGCAGACTGCCGGGACGAAGACGAGGCATGAAAAGCAGGAAGTTAAGCGTCAAACGGGAGTTGCCTCACGCCGGCGCGACGGCCCCCGTTTCTTGAGGGCGCCGCGCTGGCGCGGGCTCCGGTACACAAGAAGTACGCGAAGCAGGGGGGCGCAGGTTCCGTCCCCCGCCGCTATTGTGCTACCTTGCAGCGGCGATGATTGTTTTCGCGCCCGCATCTTTCCCCACCTTTTGCCGTGCGTGGGGCGCGGGGGGCGCTTTCGCGCTTCGTTTCATTCTGACTTCTACCTGTCATGACCGACTCGCAACTGGCCGCTTTACGGCAGACATATTCCCAGCGTACCCTCACCGAAGCCGACGTGCAACCCCACGCCGTGCGGCAATTCCGGACCTGGCTGGACGAAGCCATTGCCGCCCGGCTGGAGGAGCCCACGGCCATGACGCTGGCTACCGTGAATGAGGCCGGCCAGCCCGCCGCCCGGGTGGTGCTGCTCAAAGGACTGCCCAACGACGAAGGATTTCTGTTCTTTACCAACTACGACTCCCGCAAGGGCCAGGAACTGGCTACCTCACCGCTGGCGGCCCTTACCTTTTTCTGGCCGGGGCTGGAGCGCCAGGTGCGGGTAGAAGGCCGGGTGGAAAAAGCCCCCGAGGCCGTGTCAACCGACTACTTCCAGAGCCGGCCCCGTAGCAGCCAGATCGGGGCTTGGGCCTCCCCCCAGAGCCAGCCTATCCGGAGCCGGGAAGAGCTGGAGCAGCGCGAGCAGGAGGTTGTCCAGCAGTTTGCCGGGCAGCAGCCCCTGCCCCGCCCCCCGCACTGGGGCGGCTACCTGCTCCGGCCCCAGCGGATTGAGTTCTGGCAGGGCCGGCCCTCGCGCTTGCACGACCGGATTGTGTTTGAGCGGGTGGGCCTGGAGTGGCGCCTGAGCCGCCTGGCCCCCTGAGGCAGCAGCCCATTCCCCGCGGAGTACCACGCGGCTTCTGGCCGTCTGGCACCCCGTCCGTTCTTCCCCAAAACTCCACTACCTATCGGTTTGGCTGAAATTCAACCCGTGCGCGGCTGGCGCTACAACGCGGCGCTAAGCCAGCAGATTGACGAGTACGTTTCCCCCTTGTTCGACGTGGTGTCGCCCCGGCAGCGGGAGGCGCTGTACCGCAATCCACTCAACAGCATTCATTTATCGGTGCCGCGGGGCGAGGACCCGGCCGCGGCCGCCCGCCAGCGCCTGCGCCAGTGGCAGGAGCAGGGCGTGCTGGAACAGGATGCGCTGCCGGGTATTTACGCCTACTACCAGTACTTCCGGCTGCCGGGCAGCCCGCGCGAGTACTGCCGCAAGGGCTTTATGTGCCACATCCGGGCAACGGAGTGGGAAGAACAGGTGGTGCTTCGCCACGAAAACACGCTGCCCGCCGCCGTCAGCGACCGGGCCGAGCTGCTGGCCTGCACCGAATTTCAGACCAGCGCCACCCACGGCCTCTACCGCGACGAGGCCTTTGAGCTGGAGCGCTACCTGGACGAGGCCATTGAGAACCCGCTCTACCAGACGGAAGAGGATTACCAGGGCGCCCGGGACGTGCTGGCTGTCATTCAGGACGCGCGCGTGATTCAGCGCTTTCAGCGGGTGCTGGCCGGGCGGCAGGTAATTCTGGCCGACGGTCACCACCGCTACGAAGGCTCCCTGGCCTACCGGCGGGTGCGCCGCGCCGCGGCCGGAGCGGCCTACACGGGGCAGGAGGCCTGGAACTTCCACCTGATGTATTTGACCAATGCCGCCGCCGACGACCTGCGCATTCTGCCCACCCACCGGTTGTTGCTGGAGCTACCCGGCCTGGTGCCGGAGCAGCTGCTCGCGCGGCTGGCCCCGTACTTTACCGTACTTCCCCTGGAGGACCCCTACGACTTGCCCGAGCGTATTGCGGGCAAGCCCTGGGCCTTTGGCCTTTATCTGGGGCAGGGGCAGGGGCAGGGCTACAAAATCCGGCTCCGCCCTGAGGTGCACACCCAGCTCAACTGGCACACCACACCCGAGGTAAAGGCGCTGGACCTGACGGTACTCCACTACTTCGTGCTGGAAAAGGCCCTGGGCATTGTGGGCCCCGAGGCGCAGCGGCAGTGGCCGGGCGTGGCTTACGTGCGCAACTTCTCCGAGTGCCTGAGCCGGGTTGACCAGGGCGAGGCCTGCGCCGCCCTGATTACCAACGAGGTCAGCATGGCCGAGGTGGAGCGCGTGTGCTATTCGGGAGCCGTGATGCCGCCCAAATCTACTTTTTTCTACCCTAAAACCATCGGCGGCTTTCTCTTCAGCAGTATTCACGCTGACGAAACCGCCGCGCCCTTCTATGCCGCTTTCCGCCCCTGATTCCGCCGCTCTGCTGCCCGCGGCCCCCCGGTTAGTACTGGCCTCCAACTCACCCCGCCGCCACCAGCTGCTGCGGGAGCTGGGCCTGGCCTACGAAGTGCGCCTGCGCGAGGTGGACGAAAGCTTCCCGGCCCACTTGGTGCGGGCGGAAGTAGCCGAGTACCTGGCCGCCCGCAAGGCGGCGGCCTACGCCCCCGATCTGGCCGCGGACGAGCTGCTCATCACGGCTGACACGATTGTATGCCTGGACCAGGATGTACTCAACAAGCCGGCCAATGCGGCCGAGGCCGTGCAGATGCTGCTGCGCCTGCAAGGCCGTGCCCACGACGTATACACGGGCGTGTGTTTGCTCTGCGGCGACGGCCGCCAGGTAGTGTTTTCCGACCAGACCCGGGTGCACTTCCGCCCGCTCACGCTGGCCGAAATTGAGCATTACGTGGCCCAGTACCGCCCGCTGGATAAGGCCGGCGCCTACGGAGCCCAGGACTGGCTGGGCATGGTGGCCGTTACCCGGCTCGAAGGCTCGTATTTCAACGTGATGGGCCTGCCCGTGCACCGGGTCTGGGAAGAACTGGTCCGGCTGGGGGCCGTGCGCGTTGGCGTGTAGGGGAGGGCAGAGGACCATCCGGACCTATCCCAGGAACCCCGGCCAGCCGGCAGTTAAAAGACGGGAAAAGTCTTCGGTTGAGCTAGCGCTTTCCTGTGGTTTGACTTACTTCGCAGTTTGAGTGCCCTGTTCCTTCCGTAATGTTGCCCGCTGCTTCCCCCATCCTGTCCCTGCTTCGCCACGCCACGCAGCCCTACCACGCGGCCCTGGAGCAAAACGAGTTCAACCGTCAGCTGCTGGCCGGCACCGTTTCGGCTGCGGCAACGGAGCACTTTCTGGGCAAGCTCTACACCTTTCTGCGGCCCTACGAGGCCGCCCTGGACCAGCAGTTCTTTAGTGCCGACTGGGAGATAGAAGCCCGGCATCGGGCCCACCTGATTGCGCAGGACCTGCCGGGGGTAGGGGCCCTGCCCGACTGCCCGCGTATGCCCCCGCTACGCACCCGGGCGCAGGTGCTGGGCGCCATGTACGTGCTGGAAGGCTCTACCCTGGGCGGGCAGCTCATCAGCCGGCAGCTGGCCAAAGCCGGTAGTACGCTCCGTACGTATTTTACCGGGTACGGCGAGCAAACGGGCAGCCGGTGGAAACGGTTCTGCCTACTGCTGGCCGCTGAAGCCGAGGAAGAGCCGCCGCAGGCGGAAATCGTCGGGTCCGCTATTCTTACCTTTCAACACTTACACGCGTGGATCGAACAGCCGTAATCACTACCGATGAGCGTTTGATCAACGCACCCGTCGCGCTGACTACCTGCGACCGGGAACCGATTCATATTCCCGGCTCGGTACAGCCGCACGGGTTTCTGCTGGCCTTGCAGGAAAGCACCCGCCGGATCGTGCACGCCAGCGCCAACACTGCCGCGCTGCTGGGCATTGCTGCCTCGGACCTGCTCGGGGCAGGCTTGGAGCGGCTGCTGAGCCCGGCGCAGGTTGCCGAAGTAGAGCAGCGCTACGCGGCCCTCACCCAGGACGCCCAGCTGCTGAGCGTGCAGCTGGCGCAGCTGCCCGACCGGCCCCACTACAAGCTGATTCTGCACCGCTACGACCAGCTGCTGTGGCTGGAGTTCGAACCGGTGCCCGCTACGGAGAAGGGCGCCGCGCTGGATCTGCCCACCCTCAACGCGGCCCTGGGACAGATGCTGTCGGCCGGGTCGGTGCTGGAATTCTGCCAGCGGGCCGTGGACGAAATCCGGGCCCTTACGGGCTTTGACCGGGTGCTCATGTACCGCTTTGCCGAGGATGCCAGCGGAGAAGTAGTAGCCGAAGCCAAGCGCGCCGACCTGGAGCCCTTCCTGGGCCTGCATTATCCCGCCACCGACATTCCGCAGCAGGCCCGGGCCCTGTACCTGAAAAACTGGCTGCGCTTTATTCCCGACGTCGACTACGTGCCCGCCCCGCTCGTGCCGGTGCTGCACCCCACAGCCGGGCGCCCGCCCGACATGACCCACGCGGTGCTGCGTAGCGTCTCGCCCATTCACCTGGAGTACCTGCGCAACATGGGCGTGGCCGCAACCATGACCATTTCCGTGATTCAGGACGGCAAGCTCTGGGGGCTCATGACCTGCCACCACCTGAGCCCACGCCTGCTTAGCTACGAGCTGCGCGAGTTGTGTCTGTTTATCGGGAAGACGTTTTCGGCCTTGCTGGCCAACAAGCAGCAGCACGACGACTACGCCTACCAGCTGCACATCCGCCAGACCCAGGCCCGCCTGTTTGAGCACGTGGGCCGGCAGGCTAACTTCCTGGAGGGCCTTTACCAGCACACGCCTACGGTGAAGGACGTGTTCGAATGCGGCGGGGCGGCCATTTGCTTTGCTGATTCCATCATTACCCTGGGCGCTACGCCTTCGCAGGCCCAGATCCGGGAACTAACCCAGTGGCTGGGCCAGCACATGCGGGAGGATGTGTTTTACACCAACTCTTACGCCGAGCACAACCCCGCCGGGCTGGCCATGCGCGGCACCGCCAGCGGGGTACTGGCCATTTCGCTGGCCCAGGAGCCGGGCGACTACCTTATCTGGTTCCGGCCCGAGCAGCTGCAAACCGTCACGTGGGCCGGTAAAACCCAGAAGGCCGAAGTGCTCCGCGACGGGCAGTTGCAGCTCTCGCCCCGGCAATCGTTTGACGCCTGGCGGCAGCTGGTGGATAACACGGCCCTGCCCTGGCGGCAGCTGGAAGTGGCGGCGGCCGAAGAAATCCGGCTGCACCTGGCCGATGTGCGGCTGAAGATTTTCAACGAGCTGCAGGCCCGCGCAGCCGATTTAAACCGGCTCAACGCCGAGCTGGAGCGCAGCAACGATGAGCTGGACTCCTTCGCTTACGTCGCCTCCCACGACCTGAAGGAACCCCTGCGCGGCATTCACAACTATTCGGTGTTCCTGCTGGAAGATTATGCCGATCAGCTCGATGCCGACGGGGTAAGTAAGCTGCAAACCCTGGTGCGGCTAAGCCAGCGCATGGAAGCCCTGATTGAGTCGCTGCTGCAACTCTCCCGTCTGGGCCGGCAGGAGCTTACCGTCTCAGAAACCAACATGGGCGAGGTCGTAGCCGAAATACTGGAGCTGCTGCAGCCCCGTCTCGAGCAACTGCGCACCACCGTCACGGTGGTGGAGCCGCTGCCCACGCTGCGCTGCGACCGAATCCGGGTGCAGGAAGTGCTCATTAACCTGCTCACCAACGCCATGCGCTACCACGATGCTCCCGAGGGAGCCGTGCGAATTGGGGTGGCCCCGGCCGGCGTTACCGGGCCGCGCGGTACGGGGAATCCGCAGGACTATTACGTGTTCTACGTGCAGGACGACGGCATCGGCATTGACCCCCGGCACCACCACACTATTTTCAAGATCTTCAAGCGTTTGCACGCCCAGGATAAGTACGGGGGCGGTACGGGGGCAGGCTTGGCTATTGCGCGCAAAATGATTGAGCGGCACGACGGCGAATTGTGGGTGGAATCCGTACTAGGACAAGGGGCTACCTTTTACTTTTCTCTTTCAAAGTACCTGTAAACTAAGTGACCATTTCATCTCTAAAACCTATCCTGGTGGTGGAAGACAGCGCGGAAGACTTTACGGCCCTGGGCCGGGCCTTCCGCAAACAAGCCCTACCCAACCCGGTGCTCCGCTGCGAGGACGGGGACCAGGCCCTGGACTATCTGCAGGGGTATGGTCAGCGGCCCGGCTGGCCGGCCCTGCTGCCTGCGTTCGTACTGCTGGACCTGAACATGCCCGGTACCGACGGGCGCACGGTGCTTAGCGTGCTGAAACAAGACCCCCGGCTGCGGTCTATTCCGGTGATTATCCTGAGTACTTCTTCCAGCAGCCAGGACATTGAGGACTGCTACCGTTTAGGGGCCAACAGCTACCTGACCAAGCCTATTGAATACGCTTCGCTGGAAGAAAAAGCCCGGCTGTTGGTTCACTATTGGCTTGGCGCTGCCGAGCTGCCACGGCTGAGCTAGGCATGAGCGGAGTGAAAAAGATTTTACTGATTGATGATAACGAGCAGGACCGGGTGCTCTACAAACGCTACCTGCGCCGGGCCGTGGGCCCGGTGGAGTTTGCCATTGAGGAAGCCGCCTCCGGCCAGGACGGCGTGGTTCTGTTTCAGCGCTGGCAGCCCGACTGCGTACTGCTCGACTACAACCTGCTCGATACCGATGGTCTGACCTTGCTTGAGGAGCTGCGGCAGCTGGTTCCGCCTGATACCCTGTGCGTGGTGATGATTACCGGGGGCGGCAGCGAGCAGCTGGCCGTACGCGCGCTCAACAACGGGGCCCTCGATTATTTGGTGAAGCAGCACTTTGATCAGGAACTGCTTTGCAAAACTGTTATCCACGCCATCGAGAAAAACGAGTGGCGTCAGCGCGTGGCGCAGCACCATGAGGAGCTGGCCACCGTGAATGCACAACTGCGCGAGTCGCTGGCCGAGCTGACGCAGGCGCGCCAGCAGGTGCAGCACTCCAACCGTCAGCTGCTGGCTGCGAATGCCGAAGTGGAGGCCCGCAATCAGATCCTGCGCGTAACGAACCAGCAACTGGCCCGCACCAACGCGGACCTGGATAACTTTGTGTACGCCGCCTCTCACGATTTGCGGCAGCCCGTCAATAACCTGCAGGGCCTGTTTGATGAGCTGCGGCGTAGTGCTACCTTTCACGATCCGGAAGAAAGCTACGTGTTGCAACTCGTAGACGAGTCGCTGCGCGACCTCTCGTCTACCATCAATGGGCTGGCTGCTATCGTGCAGGAAACCCGGCAGCCGGGGCAGCAGCAGGTGGAAGCCGTGCCCCTGCGTGAAGTAGTTGCGGAGGTGCTGCAAACCCTGCGGCCCCAGGTGCTGGAGACGGAGGCCGAAATTCACACCGACTTCGAGGCCCTGCCCGAGCTTCCCTACGTACGCAGTAACCTGCGTACTATTTTACTGAATCTGCTGACCAATGCCCTCAAATATCGGCACGCCGCCCGCCGGCCGCGGGTATGGCTACGCAGTCAGGCGGTAGCGGGACAAACCGTGCTGGAGGTGCGGGACAACGGCTTAGGTATCGATTTACAACGCCATGGGGCGGAGCTGTTCAAGCTCTTCCGGCGTTTTCATCACCAGGCTGGCGAAGGTACCGGCGTGGGCCTGTTCCTGGTGAGCCGGCTGGTGGAAGGACGGGGTGGACGCATCGAGGTGGAAAGCCAACCCGACGAGGGCACCACGTTTCGCTTGTACCTGTAGTCGAGGCGGAGCCGGTGGCTCGGCTTAAAAGGGAAGCTCAGGCACCGGCTCGCCGGGACGGGCGTACCCGTAGCGGGCCACCGGCTCGGCAGTGTAGTAGGTATCAAGCCCGCTCAGGGCCACGGTACCGGCAGCCGGCAGATTGAGTGAGCCATCCGGCCGCAGGGCGGCGGGCGGGAGGTAGAGGTGCCGTACGTGCCCCACGAGCAGCACGGTACCGTTAGCCTGGATAGGAAGTTCTTCCACCAGTTCCAAGCCGATCTGCACGTGGCTTTCCCGTACGTAGGGGGCGGCAAAGTTGTCGTGATACTGCGGGGTGAGGGCACAGGCGGCAAACTCGGAAATCTCGCGTGCCACGTTTGCCGACGTAGCATGAGCAGCCCGCAAGATACCCGTGTGCACATGGTTGAGCGTGTAGTAGCGCGTCGCCCGGATGTTATCGTAGGAGTGGCGCGGTGCGGTAGGAGGCCGCATCATGAGCCCGAGCAAAGCCGGATCGGAGCCCAGGTGTACCACGGAGCTGATGAGCGCCAGGTTCGGATGGCCCGTGGCATCCTGGGTCCCCAACAGGTTGGCGGACTTAAAGCCGGTAATACCATTGATGAGGTTGAGGCGAAACACCTTTTCCAGTTCGGGGAAGTCAGCGGCGGTAAAATGGAGCATGGGTACGGGCGAAAGTCAGGGTGCGGTACAGTACTAACGGGCGGGCGGGTAAAAAGTCGTGCGCATTAGCGCTGGCAGCACCAAAAAAGCTGTATTTATTTTTCTGCAGAAGCAGAAAAATAAATACAGCTTTACACGAAAAAAATAGGTGCTGTTCGTGCCTACGGCATCAGTACTTTATCAACTACGTGAATTACACCGTTGCTTTGAAGTACGTCGTACGTTGAAATACTGGAGATATTTCCTTTTTCATCTTGCAGGACTACGTTTTTCGGTCCGTTCATCATGGCTTTGAGCGTACCGCCGCTAACGGTTTTAAGTGTAGCCGTGCCTTTACCGGACTTGATAGCTGCCATAAGCTTATCGGCCGTTAGGTTGCCGGCTACCACGTGGTAGGTTAGGATCTTGGTCAGAGTCGCTTTGTTTTCGGGCTTTACCAGGCTTTCAACAGTGCCAGCGGGGAGGGCGCTAAAGGCCGCGTTCGTGGGAGCAAATACGGTGAAAGGGCCCTTGCCTTGCAGGGTTTCTACCAGACCGGCGGCTTTCACAGCGGCTACCAGCGTGGTGTGGTCCTTGGACTTTACGGCGTTTTCGACAATATTCTTGTTGGGATACATCGCCTCCCCACCCACCGATACGGTCCCGGGAGTAAGCGTGGCCTGCGCCAGGGCGGAGGTAGTACCCAGCAGGGCTAGGAAGGCAAGGGAAAAGAACTGCTTTTTCATAAACAACAGGAAAAGGGTGGGTAAGAAGTAACTTGCTGGCATCTACGCCCTGGTATTTCCCATCGGATTTCGGTGCCTGAAAAAATATTTTTTAGCCCTGTAGTAGTATTCTGGTATTTAACTCGATAACTAAATAAGCAGTAGTGAAGTAACGCTGCGGCAGGGTAAAAGGAATTGTAGCAGTGCAACTGCTTGAAATTATCTGCTAGTGTCAATTTGTGCTGGACATGATTAAATACTTTCCGAAAAGGTAGGAGACCTACCCGGGGCGGATGGGGTGAGGCGGAGGGAGAGGGGGACCGCCGGCCCGCATTTTGGCTGTACTTTTAGGCGTTGTATTTATCTCCCCTGTATGTCACCCATCCCAACAGTTCCGGCCGACGTTGCTGCAGTTTTACTTACCCGTACGGTCGAGTTTATCCGTGAGAAATTTCTGCACGAAGGCTCAGGCCACGACTGGGAGCATATTCGCCGGGTGTGGCAGGTTGCCCGTGCCCTGGCCCGCCAGACGCCCCAGGCCGATGCGCTGGTGACCGAACTAGGGGCGTTGCTGCACGACGTAGCTGACTGGAAGTTCCACGGCGGCGATGAGGAAGCGGGCCCGCGGGCGGCCCGGCAGTGGCTGGAAAGCCAGCACGCTCCGGAATCAGTTATTGAAGGCGTAGAAAAGATTATCCGCGAAATCAGCTTCAAGGGCCTCGGAGTAGCTACCCCCATGAGCACCCTGGAAGGGGAGCTGGTACAGGATGCCGACCGCCTCGATGCCATTGGGGCTATTGGGGTAGCCCGGGCCTTCGCCTACGGCGGCCACAAAAACCGCCCCTTGCATGACCCCAGCGTGCCGCCCGTCCGGCACGATTCCTTCGAGAGCTACAAGCAGAATACGGCCCCAACCATCAACCACTTCTACGAGAAGCTGCTGCACTTGCGGGAACGGCTGAACACGCCCGCTGCCCGTCGGGTGGCCGAGGAACGACATGCCTATCTGGAGCAGTTTCTGGCTCAGTTCCTGCGCGAGTGGGAAGGGCAGGATGTGGCCGAGCTCTAATTTCTATCTTTACCCCATGCCTTTCGTCTCTACTATTTCCCGCTGCCTGCTGCTGGCAGCGTGCCTGCTATCAGTGGTTTCGTGCCGCACCTGCCCCATTGTTTCCTGCCACACCCGTAAGGTGCATCTGCACAGCGGGGTGAAGTACCGTGGACAGCCCTTTTTCAAGAAGCAGAACCCGGCCATTGGCGAGAAAATCAAGGTGCACAAGCAGGAAACAGGCAAGCACAAAAACGACCGCAGCAAGACGCTGAAATAGCCCGCAAATCGGGCTTCTGGCTAGGTAAATCGGGGTTTTTTGCCTATCTTGCAGTCTTAAAGAAG
The DNA here is from genome assembly GCF_019599275.1 of Hymenobacter sp. HSC-4F20. Lineage (GTDB taxonomy): Bacteria > Bacteroidota > Bacteroidia > Cytophagales > Hymenobacteraceae > Hymenobacter. The sequence goes on from NZ_JAHZTD010000001.1 coordinate 987,627, forward strand.
TTCACTCTCACGGGCCAGGAAGCTCCTCCTTTGGAGCCCCGCTGGCCGACTACACTCTCCCTATGGCGGAAGGCGAAAAGATCATTCCGATAAACATTGAAGATGAGATGCGTGGGGCCTACATCGACTACTCGATGTCGGTTATCATCTCCCGGGCTCTGCCCGACGTGCGCGACGGGCTGAAACCCGTGCACCGGCGCGTACTCTACGGCATGTCGGAGTTGGGCGTATCCTACAACAAATCCTATAAAAAGAGCGCCCGTATCGTGGGGGAAGTGCTCGGTAAGTACCATCCCCACGGCGACTCCTCGGTCTATGACACCATGGTGCGCATGGCCCAGGACTGGAGCCTGCGCTACCCCCTGGTAGACGGTCAAGGCAACTTTGGTAGCATCGACGGCGACTCGCCGGCGGCTATGCGCTACACCGAAGCCCGCCTCAAGCGCCTGGCCGACGAAATGCTCGGCGACCTGGACAAGGATACTGTGGATTTCCAGCCCAACTTCGACGACTCCCTGGAGGAGCCGTCGGTGATGCCGGCCAAGTTTCCGAACCTGCTGGTAAACGGTACCACCGGTATTGCCGTGGGTATGGCGACCAACATGGCCCCGCACAATCTTACGGAGGTTGTCGATGGCATTACGGCCTACCTCTCGAACCCCGACATTACGGTGGCCGAGCTCATGGAACACGTAACCGCGCCTGACTTCCCGACGGGCGGGATTATCTACGGCTACGAGGGCGTGAAGCAGGCGTTTGAAACCGGCCGGGGCCGGGTGGTGATGCGGGCCAAGGCCCACTTCGAAACCACTGCTTCGGGCAAGGAGCAGATTGTCGTGACCGAAATTCCCTACATGGTGAACAAGGCCTCGATGATTGAGAAGACGGCGGCCCTGATCAATGAGAAGAAGATCGAGGGCATTGCTGACCTGCGCGACGAGTCGGACCGCGACGGTATGCGCATCGTGTATGACCTGAAGCGCGACGCCATGCCCACGGTGGTCCTGAACAACCTGTTCAAGTACACCCAGCTGCAGTCCTCTTTCGGGGTCAACAACGTGGCCCTGGTAAAGGGTCGCCCGATGACGCTCAACCTGAAGGATCTGATTCAGCACTTCGTGGAGCACCGCGCCGATGTGGTAGTGCGCCGGACCCGCTACGAGCTGGCTGAAGCCCAGAAGCGGGCCCATATCCTGGAAGGCCTGCTCATTGCCCTCGACCACCTCGACGAGGTAATTGCCCTGATCCGCGCCTCCCGCGATGGTGACGCCGCCCGCTTGCAGCTCATTGAGCGGTTCTCGCTGAGCGAAGTGCAGGCCCGCGCCATCCTGGACATGCGTTTGCAGCGCCTCACCGGCCTGGAGCGCGACAAGCTCGTGCAGGAGTACAACGACCTGATGGCCCTCATTGACCACCTGAAGGCCGTACTGGCCTCGGAGGACATGCAGCGCGACATTATCCGGCAGGAACTGGTTGACATCAAGGAGCGCTACGGCGATGCCCGCCGTACCACCATTGAGTACGCCGGTGGCGACTTCTCGATGGAAGACATGATTGCCGACGAGAGCATGGTCATTACCATCTCGCGCGAAGGGTACATCAAGCGCACGGCCCTGGATGAATACCGGGCCCAGGGTCGGGGAGGAGTAGGGGCCCGCGGGGCAGCTTCCAAGCAGGACGACTTTACCGAGCACCTGTTTGTGGCTACTACCCACGAGTACCTGCTGTTTTTCACCGAAGCCGGCCGCGTATTCTGGCTGAAAGTATACGAGGTGCCGGAAGGCGGCAAGAACACCAAGGGCCGTCCCATTCAGAACTTGATTGAGATTCCGCGCGAAGACTCCGTACGTTCCGTGCTGAACGTGCGTGGCCTGCGCGACCCGGACTACCTCGACAATACTTTCCTGATGTTCTGCACCGAGCAGGGCACGGTAAAGAAAACTCCGCTGGAGGCCTATTCACGGCCGCGGGCCGCCGGTATCAACGCCATTACCATCAACGAAGGCGACCGGCTGCTGGACGTACAGCTGCTCAACGGCAACTCGGAGGTAGTGCTGGCGTTGCGTTCGGGTCGGGCCGTACGCTTCCCCGAAGAAAAAGTGCGCTCCATGGGCCGCACGGCCGCCGGGGTGCGGGGCATCACGCTGGCCGAGGACATGCCCGATGACCGGGTTGTCGGTATGGTGTGCATTGATAAAGACAGTCAGGACGAGCTGCTGGTCGTGTCGGAGAACGGCTACGGTAAGCGCAGCCCCCTGGAAGAGTACCGCATTACTAACCGCGGGGGAAAAGGCGTGCGGGCCATGAAGCTCACCGACAAAACCGGGCAACTGGTGACCATTAAAGCCGTTAGCGACGCGGACGACTTGATGATTATCAACAAGTCTGGCATTACTATCCGGCTGCGAATGAGCGAGCTGCGGAGCATTGGCCGGGCCACGCAGGGCGTACGCCTGCTGAAAATCAGTCAGGGTGACGAAATCTCTTCCGTAGCCAAGGTGGCCTCGGAAGAGAAAGAAGCCGGGCTGGAGGAACCCTTGGACGGACTGTTTTCAAGTGGTGCCCCGAACGAGCCGGCGCTACTGGCTTCTGAGGACGCAGACCTCACGGCGCCGGATTCCCTCAGCGCTAATTAACTTGCGGCGGCAGAACTCATCGGTGAGTTCTGCCGTTTGCGTTGCAATTCCTTTCACTAACCTGCTCATTCTTCAGAAAACCTCCCATGAAGAAGACTCTGTTGACTCTCCTGGCTGCGGCCGCTCTTCACACGGCCTCGGCCCAGAACTCAGCCGTCACGAATGCTATTCTGTTCCAAAAGCAAGGTACGCTGGACAAGGCCCGGACGGAAATCGATAAAGCTATTACCAACGAAAAAACCCAGGGTAAAGCCAAGACGTGGTATACCCGAGGAGAAATCTACGAGGGCATCGTAGCCAGCCCGATCTATGGCAAGACGATGCCCGCTACGGAAGCAACTAAAACGGCATTTGAATCTTACTCGAAAGCGGTGAGCTTGGAAGGCAAAGACAGCGAGTATGGGAAAATGGCTTCCCAGAAACTGGACGGCTTGTACGGGCTGGCCCTGAACTCGGGTGTTGAAAGCTATAACAGTAAGGATTTTGCCAAAGCCATTGATTCGTACCGCATGGCTCAGCAGATCCGCCCCCAGGATTCGACAGCGTATCTCTACGCGGCGTACGCGGCGGAAGCCAACCAGGATTTCGGCGGCGCGAAGGAAATGTACGGCAAGCTCCAGGGGATTGGCTATAAGTCGCCCCAGATGTACGGCCGCCTGTTGCAGATTGCCCGCCAAGAAAAAGATGATGCCGCTGCCCGCAAGGTAGTGCAGGATGCGCTGGTAGCATATCCCAACAACAAGGGCTTTATGCTGGAAGATCTGAATATGGAGCTGAGCGCTGGCCGGGGCAAAGAGGCCATCAGCAAAATCGAAAAGGCCATCGCCGCAGATCCTACCAACTCTAACCTGTATGCGGTTCTGGGTTCTATTTATGACCAGGATAAGCAGCCGGCCAAAGCGCTGGAGGCCTATAAGAAAGCTGTTGAAGTAGATCCCAATAACTTCGATGCTAACTTTAACCTGGGTGTATACAACTACAACAAGGCAGCTGATCTGTACACGCGGGCCAGCAAAATGAGCTTAGCGGAGTATCAGAAGTCGGGTAAGAAGTACGAGGCCGATGGCAAGAAGTATTTCCAAGAGTCGTTGCCGTACTTTGAGAAAGCGTTGCAGGCACAACCTGATGATCGGGCAACCATTTCGTCGTTGCAAAAGGCTTATCTGCGGGTAGGTCGCACGGCTGACTCTGAGCGTATGTCGGCTAAGCTCGATGGGCTAAAGAAGTAACCATTGCCTTCTTTCCGCTACCTAGGGGAGAGATGAACTGCGTAGCCCAGACTATATAGAAGTCTGGGCTACTCTTTTAAAAGTTTACTTAACATAATATAAATTATAAGACAAAGTACGTACTGCTCTTTTAGAGTTCGAGAGACTCTGTTTATAGGTATGTTCCTCCTTTGTCTTCCTCTGGTCAGGTGGCTACGTGCTGGTACGCCTGGTTGCGGGTATGTTGGCTGCTGAACGCAAGCTGAAAGATGTGCAGCAAAAACAGGCGCTTGGTGTAGTCGCGCACATCGTAGCCATACAGCGCTGCCACGTCGGACAGGAACTTGAGCTTGAGGCCCAGCAGCCGAGAATCGGTCAGGCCCAGCAAGAAGCCCCCGGTCCCGGTTACTTTAGTGTTCACCACTAGGTTCGGATTTGCTTGCCACCCACCATGTTGTGGCTGCTTGGCTGTTACGCCTTGTAGTATCTGTTGCTCTATGCTTCTTATTGTTCTGAACGAGTCCATTCGTTGTCAAAGTATCACAAGCTTGAGTACGTACTAAGCTGACTTCTATACTGCGCTTTTGTTGACTTTGGTGCTTCTCTGGTATATGCTGAGTGGATCTTACCCAACCGTGATATGTACTTCTTGTTGCTCTTCCTCACTCCTATTGATGTTGGATAGATATAATACATCCGGCATGTGGAGGAAGTATTATATTAAGTAAATAAAAGTATAAAAAAGCATCATAATTACTAATTTTAACTTTATACTACTATTTTATACTTATACTAACTTTTATTGGTATTCCCTTGTATCTTTACTACCGCTTCTTTTTTGAACTTCATACTGTTTTCTTTTTTATGCCTAAGACTATTGACTACCCAAGAACCAGCTATGCCAGTGCCTGGGAGGTGGCAGAAATAGTAGATGACACCGGTGGTAAATGTGCTATCGAAACAGCAGCGCGTAAACTTAACCGGAAGGTCAGCGGCTCTTTCAAAGCTATCATTGGCTCGGCTGTAAAGTTTGGCTTGCTTACCAGCAAACGAGAACTGCTCACCACTACCAACTTATTTCGCAGGATAAAACACGCGTATGATAAGCAGGAGGAGAAAATCTATCATCGGGAAGCCTTTCTACACCCTCCCTTATTTACCCAGATATGTCGCAAGTTTCGGAACCGTGAGCTTCCCGTACATATGTTTGATGTAATGCTCATCCGCGAATTTGGGGTAGAAGAGATAAACGCTCAGGGCGTAGCAAAAGCATTTGTGGATGGAGCACGTATGGCCGGCGTATTGGATGAGCGGAACGTTATAGCTGATATAGACCAATTAGCCACGCAAACTCCCCGCCGGGAATTGGCTAGCTCCGAAATGCCCCTAAACATGTTTCGGGCTGCTGCTGTTGATCCTGGACAACCTATAGGTGTAGCCGGGACTACTGCTTCCACGGCTCCCCCACCTGCTTCTCTCCAACAACAAAGTAGTATATCTTCCCTGCCCGGCTATATACCAACTCCCGGCCGCGTTGCCGATACTGTATCTACTTTGTTTGGGCTTGATGCAGCGGAGCCGGATGACTTCACCGCCCCAGACAGCACCTTATCCTCCCCCGCTGGCGCCGGGCCCGAAGCAGTGTTTGTACCCAGCACCACCGCCAGTACTGCTCCCATACCCGCGGTAACGGAATCATTGGCTACAGGTACTGTGGCTCCTGTAGCGGCAGCTCCTGTAACTCCAGCTTCTTTGGAAACCACGGCATACACCATTCATATCAGCGGACCTGGGATGGACACACAACTCTCTATTCATGACTTAGACGACTTAGAGATTGTAAGCGCACTTCTCGATAAAATACGTCGTCGATTAAGTCGCTAGGCACTTCTACCCTCTCCCGGACACTTGCTCCGTCTCTAACAACACGACCAGGTTCGCTAGAGGAGGAGCAAGTGTTCATTTATACATTATGTTAAATAGAGTATGGCCTTACCTGGCTGGCTTCCTGCGAGAAAGCTCCAGAAGTACCGAACCTATCAAATAGGATCTAGTCGGGATACGTACCAGTACCCGGACTCTCGATTTCGCCCGAGGTAAAAGGTGTCCAGCACCGTCAGCCGGACATGACCGGCCCACCCAGCCGGCAGACGCTCTCCCGTGGGCGAAGCGCTGAATACCCCTACCGGCGTGGAGAGTTTGGTTAATTCCTTGGTTGTGGGATGCCAGACGGGTATGGCTCGGCCAGCGGCCCATATCTGTTTTACGTGCAGGGTATCTAAACTCCGCCAGGTAGTAATGGCTGCCAACGCGGGTAGCTGCCGCGTATCGCGCATCCGACGAAGCCCGGGGGTGTCTTTACGGGCCTCCCAGGCCGGATAAGCAGGCATAAGCACGGCGACAACAGCCGCCACTCCCACCACCGTCGCCCGCGCGACCCCCACTACCCGGGCATGGCGCACTCCCTGCCAGCCCACCCACAGACCAAGACCGGTAAAGAGGGCGCTACCGCACAGAAAACGGGGAGACCACCAGCCAAAGCCCGGCAAATGCGTTAGGATCATCGCTACGGGCACCCCCAGAAACAGCAGCAGCAGCAGGCCGGCCCAGCCCCGCACTACCCACCGGTCGGGGCCGGAGAAAGCAGAGGTTTCGTTCCGCATGGTTTCCCAGTACCGCAGCAGCCCGGCAACCAGCAATGCCAAGGGAGGCATAAGAGGCAGCATGTAGCGCTCTTTTTTTTCAGGCACCAGGCTCAGCAACACCAGTCCAGCCACCACCCACCCCAACGCCACGGCATAGGGTATAAACCGCCCGGCCCGGACTCGGGCATACGGCCACACCAAACTAGCCAAAGCCACCAGGGCCCACAGGCCGGTAAAAGCAAAAAACGACCAGTAATACCACGGGGCCTGCACGTGCCGGTCGCCCCAGGAGGAAATCTCGGTGCGGGCTACCCGCAGGGCGGCGGGAGCTACGTGTAGGCCGATATACGCCGGCCAACTGGCTCCAACCCCCACCCCCAGTACGGCCGCGGCCAGGGTCCCCCACCGCTGCCGCCTCACCTGCCGGCGGTGCTGCGGCTGCCGGATCAGGTAGGCCAGCAGGAAAGGCAGCAGCAGCGCGTACACGGCCACGGGCCCCTTGCTGAGCATGGATAGCCCGGCCAGGATACCGGCTCCCAGGAAAGGCAGCCAGGCCTTCCCCGACTGCCCCCAGCCCCGGACTAACAGCCACAGGCTACCGACCATCATACTATTGGCAAAGATATCCCACTGCCCCTCCCGGCCGCTGGTAAGCACCAGCAGGCAGCTAGCCAGTACCAGAGCACTCCACCAGGCCGTTCGCCCAGGCTGGGACTGTTCGCCCGGAGCGTTGCGGGTAAGTTCCCGGGCCAGCCCCCAGAAGAAGAGCACCAGCAGGGTAGCGGCTAGCGCCGCCGGCAGGCGTAGCAGCCCCAGGTCTTCGGTAGGACCGGTAAGTTTCTGCAGGGCCGCGACAGCCCAGGTGGGCAGCGGAGGTTTGGCCAGCCGCAACTCCCCGTTCATGGTCGGAATCAGCCACGAGCCCCCGGCTACCATTTCCCGGGCCGCTACAAAGTTACGCGACTCCATCAGGCTCACGTCAGGAGCACCACTGTGGACAAAGAAATTTACCCCGCATACCACCAACACTGCTACCACTCGTCCCCATCGGGAGCTACTATTCCGTAAGCTGCGCATAGGCTAGATAGAAGTTCAGCACATTGTGGGAGCCACCGGCTCCAGTTAAGTCGAACACTGGAACCTCTGGTTTACCGCTTTCGACGTAGCGTAGCCTGTAGTTGCCGCACGTTATCTACTTCGTAGGCGTCGGGGGCCACGGCCACTACCCGCGTTACGGCCCGGGCCGAACGGCCGCCAAATACCACTACCGCCCGGCCTAACCCGTGGAGGAGAGCAGTCCGCGCCGGGGTAACGTCGTCTTTGTGGAGCACAGCGGCCTGTACGGCGGGCAGTTGCTGCAACTGGGCCAAGCCGCTCTCAAAGGTATCCGTAAACTCCAGCCCCAGGGGCACGGCGGGTAACAGCTCGCGCAAATACAGCAGAGTAGCCGGCCGGTTCGTCAGGATCAGGACCCGCTCGGCCGGCACGTGGTACTGGGTGAGCAGCAACGTCAAGTGGCGCGCCAGGGCCCGGCTACGCGCGGTTTCGCCCCCGGAACAGGCATCCTCCTCGTGCAAATCCAGATGCAGGTAGGGAAAGGAGGGGCCCTGGGGTAGCACGGCCAGCAGAGTTTCCAGGGTCGCAATGCGTTCGTGCTGCAACCAGTCGTAGGGCCAGCCGGTCCGGTAGCGCAGGCCAACCAGCCGGGCGGCGGGGGTCTGGCTTACGCAGCCCGCCCCGTTGGTCATGGAATTGAGGGTATGGTCGTGGTAGAGCACCGGGATACTATCCTGACTCAGGCGCACATCGACCTCCACTCCATCGGCGCCCCGGCGCAGGGCCCGGTTGATGCTGCGCAGACTGCTGGGCGGCAACCCATTAAACAGGTGCAGGAAGCCCGAGCCCGCGTGCCCAATCACCAGCGGCCGGCGCTGCTGGTGATTGGGCACGCGGGGAGCGGGCTCATCAACGGCGGCGCCGGCGGCGGAGCCCAGCAGCAGAACTGCTGCTACCGCCGCCAACGGCCGCAGCCACGCAGGGAAAAAGATGTTCATGGTTGGGCAAGTAGGCGGGGGCAGTAATTCCCGGCAACACGTCGGGGCACCGCCCTATACGTAGCATAACCGTAGATGGGCAATTCCGGTTACATTTGCGCCCCGCCCTCCGGGCAGCGGACTCTCCCCTTACCTTCTCCCTGCACCTCACGCATGGCTTCCATTCTGGTTACTGGCTGCGCGGGCTTTATTGGCTCGCACCTCGCCGAGCGGCTGCTCCACGACGGGCACCGCGTGGTTGGCCTGGATAATTTCGACCCCTTTTATCCGCGGGCCCGCAAGCAGGAAAATCTGCGGGCCTGCCTGCAGCACCCCCGCTTTACCTTTCACGAAGCCGACCTGCGCCAGGGCCTTGATGCGCTGGTGGACGCCCTGCCCGCCGACCCCATCGAGGTAGTGGTGCACCTGGCCGCTAAGGCCGGGGTAGGCCCCTCGGTCCGGGAGCCCGTTGCCTACCTCGAAAACAATGTCATCGGCACCACGCATCTGCTGGAATGGATGCGCCACCGCGAGATTACAAAGCTGTTTTTCGCCTCCTCGTCGTCGGTGTACGGCAACACGCCGGAGCGGCCGTTTCGGGAGGACATGCCCCTGTTAGCCGCCTGCATTTCGCCTTACGCCGCCTCCAAACTCAGCGGGGAGCAACTGACCTACACCTACCATCACCTCTACGGCCTGGACGTGCTCAATGCCCGGTTTTTTACGGTGTACGGTCCGCGCCAGCGCCCCGATCTGGCCATTCACAAATTTGTGCGCCTGCTGCGCGACGGGCAGCCCATTCCCGTATTCGGCGACGGCACCACGGCCCGCGACTATACCTTTGTGCTGGATACAGTAGATGGCATTGCCCGGGGCGTAGACTACTTGTTGCGGCAAGAAAACGTCTACGACACTCTTAATCTGGGCAACAACCGGCCCGTACCCCTGCTTGAGCTTATCGACGCGGTGGGCCGGGCCGTTGGCCAGACCCCGGCCTTGTCCTTCCAGCCCATGCAGGCCGGCGACGTAGATATTACCTACGCCGACATCAGCAAGGCGCAACGGCTGCTGGGCTACGCGCCCCAAACTACCCTGGCCCAGGGCCTGCAGGAATTTGTCCACTGGCTAGACCAGACCAGGAGCTGACCGGCTAGTTATCTACCCCCAATTGCAGGCCCGTCAGATACGTATCTGGCGGGCCTGCAATGGAAGTTCCGCAAGCTCTTCCCCCCGTAGGGCGCAAGGCTACACGCGTGGGGCGCGGAACACCCCGCGCGCCTCTTCCCGGCGCAGTAGCACGATGTTGCGAGCATATACGACCGTGCCGAAGAGGTTGCCAAGGAGCAGGACCACGTCCTGGCGCAATAGGGCGTACACTAGAATCAGCACGGAACCCAGGAAGCTGATCACCCAGAAGCTCAGGGGCAACGACGATTCGCCCTTGCGCTCGGAGTAAAGCCACTGGTACACGAAGCGCAGCAAGAAGATGGCCTGCCCTACGGCCCCCAGCAGCAGTACTCCCCGCGGAATGCGGCTGCCCAGCATGGCCCGCAGGCTGAAGTGCTGATTGCCGGCCACAAACCAGCCCAGCATGGCCACCGGAAACACGTAGGCCCCCGCCCGAAACCAGGGGGTCAGCTTATTCCACTCGCCCAGCAACTGCAGGTTACGAATGTAGATAGCGTAGCTAATGAGCTGAGCGGCCAGAATCACCGGGTCGTGGCGCAGAATGCCGTAGACAATCATCAGAAACGAGGACACCAGGCTGATCTGCCAGAACAAGGCCGGCACCAGCACCCGCTTGGCCCGCTCGCTCTGTATCCACTGCAGCACAATCCGGCTCGAAAACAAGAGCTGCGACACCAGCCCAATGCCCAAGGCAATAGTTTGCGTGGTCATCACCGAGGCCCCAGATTAATTGCCCCGGACAGGAGTGCTACCCTCGGCCTGGGCCACCGGCTGGCGATGATGCTCGCCAATGTCGTAGTTTTTCCAGCGCGAGCGAATCCAGCGGAAGCCGAAGGTGTCTACCAGGGGCTTCCAGGCCCGGTTCCAGAGGTTGTACTTGGCCGTACCGGCGAAGCGCGGGAAGTGGCGCACGGGCAACTGCTTGACCTGCCCACCCTGCAGCTGCACCAGGGCCCCCAGGAAGCGGTGCATGCCGTGGAACAGGGGAATACGACGGGCGTACTCAATTTTAATGATTTTCAGCGGGCACCCCGTATCCTGAATACCATCGTTGATAAGGGTGCGCCGCACCCCGTTGGCTATTTTAGAGGAAAGCTTCTTCACGAAGGTATCCTGGCGCTTGGCCCGGATACCGTTGACCATGTCGTACTCGGGGAAAAAGGGAAAGAACTCCAGAAAGTCCAGCGGAGTCGTTTGAATATCGGAGTCGATGTAGCCGATCAGGGTTGTGCGGGTATGGTCAATACCGGCTTTGATGGCCGTGCTCAGTCCGCGGTTCTGGCTAAGGCTGATAAACTCATAGGCCGCATGCTGCCGGCACACGTCGCGCAGAATAGCCAGCGAACCATCGGTAGACCCATCATTAACGAACAGGACGGTAGTAGCCACCGGCGTGACGGCCAAAAACTTGTTCATCTCCACCACAAACTGCCCCAGGCTTTCTTCTTCGTTATAGACGGGCACGAGCACCGTCAGGCTTTGCTGGGCTAAATAGGAGGCATTGTCGGGCATACGCAGATACGGAGAGGGCTGAGGGAAAAGGGCTGCAAGGTACGCAGGATTCTGCGTGTGCCCTGTCCTACGTAAAAGCGCCCCGCCGGGGTCGGCGGGGCGCTTTTTTAATTCAGACCGAGCGGCGTAAGGGACACGGCGGGCCAGCGGGTAAAGGCTTGCCAGTGCCGCCGCCAGGCGCGGTACTCGCCCAGCACGCAAATCCCTTTATCGCCTTTACAGTAGTACTACAGTAGAGCAGTAGTACTCCAGAGGCCTTCTGCAAAAAAGGAGTGGGTACATTCTCGCTTCGCAGCAGGCCTCTGGCAGGCGAAGGACGACGGGTGGGCCGGCCAGCAGCTACAACTCACCTACCCCTTTTCTTATTCCCAACCCAAATCAGATTACTCTTCCCGCCGCACGCCCCCGGCAATAACGGTGTGGCGCTGGCGCAGCACCTGCACCACGTCGTCTAGTGAAAGCCCCGAGGCGGTGAGCAGCACCAGCAAATGATAGAGCAGGTCGGCGGCCTCGCCGCTCAGGCCTTCCCGGTTGCCGGCCACGGCATCAATTACCGTCTCGACGGCCTCCTCTCCTACTTTCTGGGCAATCTTGGGCATTCCTTTCCGAAACAACGACGCCGTGTAGGATTTGGGGTCTTCCTCGGGGTAGCGCTGCCGCCGCTGCACCAGCCGCTCCAGTTCGGCAATAAAGCTCACGGCCGGGGCCGGGTACGCCGTTTGGTCTGCCTGCTCAAAGCAGCTGGTGGTGCCGCGGTGGCAGGTGGGCCCGTCGGGAATAGCCCGGATGAGCAGCGCGTCCTGGTCACAGTCGGGATGCTGGCTGACTACGGTGAGGTAGTGGCCCGAGGTTTCCCCCTTGGTCCAGAGGCGCTGCTTAGAACGGGAGTAGAACGTCACGCGGCCGGTTTGGTGGGTGACGCGCTGGGCCTCCTCGTTCTGGTAGCCCAGCATCAGGACCTGGCCCGTATGAGCATCCTGCACGATAACCGGAATCAGCCCGTCGGGCATTTTAGCAAAGTCCATCAGTAGTGGTGAGGTAGAAGAGTAGAAATGGGGGTAGCAAGCCAGTAGCCACTAGGTATGCCGCCGAAAGCAAGGAAACAGGCCCACCCGCTAGGAGTCCCTACCCTATGCCGGCGGCTCCACGCTTACAACCGCACGGGAATGCCGTCGAGACGCAGATGTTCCTTCAGCTCCCGGATACCAATTTCGCCGAAGTGAAAAATGCTGGCGGCCAGCCCAGCATCGGCGTGGGCCTGCTGAAAGACGTGGGTGAAATCCTGCTTGGAACCTGCTCCCCCCGAGGCCACTACCGGCACCGACACGGCCCGGCTAACGGCCCCGGTAATATCCAGGGCAAAGCCATCCTTGGTGCCATCGTTGCTCATGGAGGTCAGCAGGATTTCGCCGGCGCCCCGCTCCGCCGCCTCCCGGCACCACTGCACCGCGTCGCGGCCGGTGTTGTGGGTGCCGGCCCGGGTATAGATCTGCCAGCCGCCAGCCTCGTGGAAGCGGGCATCGGCGGCCACCACGATGCACTGGGACCCGAAGCGGGCGGCCAGTTCGTCAATCAGCTCGGGCCGGGCCAGGGCGGCAGAGTTGATGCTGACTTTATCGGCTCCGTTCAGCAGCAAGGCTTCTACGTCGGAAACCGTCCCGATACCGCCGCCGACGGTGAAGGGGATGTCCAGCTCCCGGGCCACGTCGCGCACCAGCGCTACTAGGGTAGCGCGCTTCTGGTTGGTGGCCGTAATATCGAGAAAGACCAGCTCGTCGGCGCCTTCACGGGCGTAGCGGGAGGCCAGGGCAACGGGGTCACCCGCGTCGCGCAGCCCCTCAAAGCGGACGCCCTTCACGGTGCGGCCATCCTTTACGTCGAGGCAGGGAATAATTCGTTTGGTTAGCATGAGGGTGGGTAGTGCTTACAACCAGGGCTGCAGCTGCGTCAGGGTTATCGTGCCTTCGTAAATAGCCTTGCCAATGATGGCGCCGTGCATTCCGACCTCGGCCAGGGCTTCCACATCCGCAATCGTCGTGACGCCCCCGCTGGCCACCAGCTGGGCCGCGGGCAGTTGCTGGCGCAACTCCTGGTAGGTAGCCAGCGCCGGTCCCTGCAGCTTGCCATCCTTGCTGACGTCGGTGCAGATAAAGGTCGTGGCTCCGGCCGTCAGGTAGTCGCTCACAAACTCCCGCAGGGTCCGCTCGCTCTGCTCGGCCCAGGCGTTAATGGAAATGGTGTTGTCGCGGAAATCAGCCCCCACGATAATGCGCTCGGCCCCGAAGGTGCGGAGCCACCCTCCTACTGTTTCAGGCTCCCGCACGGCAATGCTACCCGCCGTAATCTGGCGGGCCCCGGCGTCGAAGGCCTGCCGAACCGCTTCTTCACTTTGCAGCCCGCCGCCAAAGTCAATCACTAAACTCGTGTGCCGGGCAATGCGCTCCAGCACGGGCAGGTTAACCGGCCGCTTGGCCCGGGCCCCATCCAGGTCTACCAGATGCAGGCGCCGGACGCCGTGCTGCTCGAAGCGTTGGGCCACGGCCAGCGGGTCGGAGTCGTAGGTAGTCTGCTGAGAGAAGTCGCCCTCCGTGAGGCGCACGCACTGGCCATTGATCAGGTCAATAGCGGGAATGATTTCCATGGGGTTTATCAGAAGAGGTAGTAAGGCAGACAGCAGCGGAGAAGGTAGCCGCGGGGGTGTGCACACCCCCGCGGCTACCTTCTCCGCTGCTTACAGCTGCAGAAAGTTTTCCAGGATGCGCGTACCAACGGGGCCGCTCTTTTCGGTATGGAACTGCACGGCATAAAAGTTCTTATGCTGCACGGCCGCACTAAAGGGCGCAGGGTAAGCCGCCTCCGCAATGGTATACTCTCCTACCGGAGCGTAGTAACTGTGCACGAAGTACACATAGTCTTGCTGCTGCAGCCCGGCGAAGAGCGGAGAGCGAAGCGCCTGCAGCGTATTCCAACCCATGTGGGGCACTTTATACTCGGCAGCGGCCGGGAACCGAATCACGTTAAAAGGCAAAATTCCGAGCAGGTCCGTACCGCCGCCTTCCTCGCTGTGCTGGCCCAGCAACTGCATGCCCAGGCAGATGCCTAGGAAGGGCTGGGTCAGGGTCGGCAGCAACTCATCAAGGCCTTGCGCCCGCAGCTCCCGCATGGCCGAAGCGGCCTCGCCTTCACCGGGGAACAGCACCTTGTCCGCCCGCCGGATAACTTCCGGCTCGGAGGTCAGGGTAGCCTGCACCCCCAGGCGCTCCAGGGCAAATAGCACGGACTGCACGTTGCCGCCCTTATAATCAACTACTGCTATTTCCATTTGTATATACCAATGAGAAAACCGGAAAAGTTATTTGCTTAACCATATGTTCAAACACTGAATACCGCTTCGGGCTACCTCTCGCTTAGCGCTCGTATACGACAAGCCATCAGCTCTATCCATATGTTTAAACAAATGGGCAAGCTATAGAATACCCTTAGTGCTGGGTATTTCCATACGGCCGGCATCCCGCACTACCGCCATCTTGATAGACTTCGCCACGGCCTTGAAAATGGCTTCTATCTTATGGTGCTCATTCTGACCTTCGGCCTTAATGTTAAGGTTGCACCGGGCAGCATCGGAGAAGCTTTTAAAGAAATGGTAAAACATTTCGGTTGGCATATCCCCGATTTTCTCCCGCTTAAACTCGGCGTCCCACACCAGCCACGGCCGGCCCGAAAAGTCGATGGCAGCCTGGGCCAACACGTCGTCCATGGGCAGCAGGAAGCCGTAACGAGCCACGCCTCGCTTGTCGCCCAGAGCCTGGGTGAAGGCTTCGCCTAAAGCAATGGCCGTGTCTTCGATGGTGTGATGTTCGTCAATGTGCAGGTCGCCCTGTACCGAAATTTTCATATCCACGCCGGAGTGCTTACTGAGCTGATCCAGCATATGGTCGAAGAAGCCCAGGCCCGTATGCATCTGTGGGCGCCCGTTGCCGTCGAGGTTTACCTCAATGCGTATTTTAGTTTCATTCGTGTCGCGTTGTACTACGGCAGTGCGGGCGGGTAGCCGTAGAAACTGGTATATTTTTTCCCAGTTCGTAGTTGTCAGCGCGGCGCGGTCGTCGGCCTCCCCTTCCGGGCGGATCAGGATAGACTGACACCCCAGGTTCTGGGCCAGCTCCACGTCGGTTAGCCGGTCGCCAATGACAAAGGAGCCGGCCAGGTCGTAGCCGCTGCCTTCCCCTACGTACTGCTGCAGCATCCCGATGCCGGGCTTGCGAGTAGGAAGGTTTTCGTGGGGAAAGCTCCGGTCAATGTGCTCCCGCGCAAACTCCACTCCTTCCGAGCGCAGAATGTCGAGCATCAGGGTATGGGCCGGCCAGAAGGTATCCTCCGGGAAGCTCTCGGTGCCGAGGCCATCCTGGTTGCTGACCAGCACCAACTCGTACTCCAGCTCGCGGGCAATGCGGGCAAGCCCCGTGATGGAGCCGGGCACAAACTGAAACTTCTCGCGGCTCAGCGAGTCAACCTGAAAATCCGTTGGCGGCTCAACGAGGATGGTGCCGTCGCGGTCAATGAAGAGAACTTTTTTCATGGGTAGATCTGACGCGGAGAGTTCCCCACGCCTGCATGGTCAATAATAGAAGCCGCACGCGCGGCCGTAATACGCGCTAAACTCGGCGCTACCCCTGGAACTCGCGCAAGGCTTCGAGTAGCTGCTCGTTTTCCGCAGGCGAGCCCACGGTAAGCCGGAGCGTGCCGGCGCAACCAGGCTGGGTGGTGCGGTTGCGCACAATAATGCCGCGGCGCACCAGGAAATCATACACGGCGGTGGCATCGGGGCGGAAGCGCACGAGCAGAAAGTTGGCATCCGATGGAAACACCGTTTCTACACTGGGCAGCGCCGGCAGGCGCTCGGCCAGCCAGGTGCGCCCCTGCAACAACTCCTGAATCATGGCCTCGAAACGGGACGCATCGCGCAGGGCCTGCAGAGCATGCTGCTGGGTAGCTTCCGACACGTTATAGGGCGGCTTGATTTTGTTGAGGTAGCCAATGAGCGCCGGACTTGCGAAGGCCATGCCCAGGCGCAGGCCCGCCAGCCCCCAGGCCTTGGAGAAAGTTTGCAGCACGACCAGGTTCGGAAACTCCGCCAGCCGGGTGGTCCAGCTTGGGGCAGCGGCAAAGTCAGCGTAGGCTTCGTCCACTACAACCAGGCCCCGAAAGCCGCGCAGAATCTGCTCGATGGCTTCGGCGTGGAGCAGGTTACCGGTCGGGTTGTTGGGAGAGCACAGAAAGACCAGCTTGGCCTCGGAAGCCACTACCCCCGCTACGGTTTCGGGCGCTACCTGAAAGTCGGCGGTAAGCGGCAGGCGCTCAATGCGCACATCGTTGAGGTGGGCGGCTACCTCGTACATGCCGTAGGTTGGTGGCAAAATCAGAATGCTGTCCTGCCCCGGCGTACAGGTCAGCCGCACCAGCAGGTCGATGGCTTCGTCGGAGCCGTTGCCCAGGAAAATCTGTTCGGGCTGCACCCCTTTCAGCGGGGCCAGCCCGGCTTTCACGGCGCGCTGCACGGGGTCGGGGTAGCGGTTGAACCGCTCCGGTCCGGCGCTGCCCAGGCTGTTCTCGTTGGCATCGAGCATAACATGAGCCTCCCCCTGAAACTCGTCACGCGCGGAAGAGTAGGGTTTCATGGCCCGGATATTGGGCCGCACCAAGCTGTCTAAATCAAACATGAATCACGAATGGTTAGGAGGGCGCGCCGGAGCGCGCGTTCTGTTTTATTGGCCAGTCAACGACTCCAGCCGCAGCGTGATGGCGCGGGCGTGGGCCCGGAGCCCTTCCGCCTCGGCCATACGCTCTACTACCGGGCCTACCTGGCGCAACCCTTCCGGAGAAAGGCGCTGAAACGTGATTTTCTTCAGGAAGGAATCCAGCGACACGCCACTGTAGTTGCGGGCGTACCCGTTGGTCGGCAGCGTGTGGTTAGTGCCCGAGGCATAGTCGCCGGCGGCCTCCGGCGTGAGGTGGCCCAGAAACACCGAGCCCGCACTGGTCACTCCCTCGGCCAATTGCTCCGGGTTCTGCACCGCCAGAATCAGGTGCTCGGGGGCATACTGATTCGAGAAATACAGCATTTCCTCCGGAGTGCGCAGCAGAATAGCCCGGCTTTCGGCCAGAGCCTGGGCGGCTACCTCGGCCCGGGGCAGCTCCACCAGCTGGCGGGCCACTTCGGCCTGGGTGGCCGCCAGCATCTGCGGCGAATCCGACAACAGAATCACCTGCGAATCCGGGCCGTGCTCGGCCTGGCTCAACAAATCGGCGGCCACGAAAGCCGGGTTGGCCGAGGCGTCCGCAATAACGAGTACCTCGGAGGGGCCGGCCGGCATATCAATGGCTACCCCGTAGCGGGTGGCCAACTGCTTGGCGGCCGTCACGTAGCGGTTGCCGGGCCCGAAAATCTTGTCGACGGCGGGCACCGCGGCGGTACCGCCCGTCAGGGCAGCTACGGCCTGGGCCCCACCGGCTTTCACAATGGTAGGAATGCCCAGCAAGTGGGCCGTGAATAAAATCACCGGATTCACGGAGCCGTCGCGCTGGGGCGGAGTGCACAGCACTACCTCCGGGCAGGCCGCCAACCGGGCCGGAACCCCCAGCATGAGGAGCGTGCTGAACAGCGGCGCCGTGCCGCCCGGAATGTAGAGGCCCACCCGCTGCACGGGCACCGCCCGGCGCCAGCACTGCACGCCCGGCATGGTTTCTACCTGCTCGGGCTGAGGAACCTGCGCCTCGTGAAACCGCAGAATGTTGGCATGGGCCTGACGGATAGCGGCCTGCAGCTCGGCGGGCACCTGAGCGGCCGCGGCCGATAGCTCCTCCAGCGTTACGCGCAGGCCACCCGATACATCGGCCCCATCAAACTGCCGGGCGTAGTCGATAAGAGCCGCGTCGCCGCGCTGGCGCACATCGTCGAAAATCTGCTGTACCCGCTGGTCGATGTCCTGAGCCTGCTGGGCCGCCGCCCGCTGCTGCAGCGCGGGCCATTCGCTCTGAACGGGGTAGTGAAAGAGTTGCATAGAAGAAAAGCTGAAGGGGTGATAAGCGGCTGGTGTTCTTCGGGGCGAGGGCCGGCTGGTGCGTTGCTACTCCTTATATATATAGAGTGCAGACCTACGGCCTTGCCCGGTAGCTTATCAGGCAATCATTTTCTCGATGGGCAACACCAGAATGCCTTCGGCGCCGACGGCTTTCAGCTGACCGGTGATATCCCAGAAATCGTCCTCATTCACTACCGACTGTACCGATACCCAGCCTTCCTCGGCCAGGGCCGTTACCGTCGGCGACTTAATCCCCGGCAGCAGGGCTTTCACGGCGTCGAGGGCCGCCACGGGGGCATTGAGCACGATGTATTTGTTGCGGCGGGCACGGCGCACGGCCTGCATCCGAAACTGCAGCTGCTCGAGCAACGCCGTTTTCTCGGAGCTCAGGTGTTGGGTGGCGATGAGCACGGCCTCGGAACGAAACACGGTTTCCACCTCCCGCAGACCATTGCCCAGCAAAGTTGAGCCGCTGCTGACAATATCACAGATGGCTTCGGCCAGGCCAATACTGGGCGCAATTTCCACCGAGCCGCTAATGGTATGCAGGTGGGCCGAAACGCCGCGCTCCTGCAGGTAGCTACCCAGAATCTGGGGGTAGGAAGTCGCAATGCTCTTGCCCTGCAGGTCGGCCACCGAATCGTACGCGGCGGCGCGGGGAACGGCCAGGCTCAGGCGGCACTTGCTGAAGCCGAGCCCTTCAATTTCAAGCTGGGGCAGGCCCGCTTCCACCAGCACGTTCTGGCCCACAATACCCAGATCGGCCACGCCATCCTGCACGTAGCCGGGAATGTCGTCGTCGCGGAGGTAAAGGATTTCGAGGGGGAAATTGGTGGCTTCGGTCTTGAGCTTGTAGGAAGAGCTAAGGAAGCTGATACCGCACTCCCGAATCAGGTTCAGGGAGTCTTCGCTAAGGCGGCCCGATTTCTGGATGGCCAGACGGAGCATATCTTCGGTGGTAAGAATGAGGAATCAGGAAGCAAGACCGGCCACGGGCCACGATCTTCATCGAAATTCGAAATGTATTCAGGGGAAAACCGTGCGACCCGGGGCGTTGGGACAGGGCAACATGCTGCCGGGGCCACCTGTTTGCGGGGGCCGGGGAACCTCAGTGCGGTTCGCCCAACGGGGTCAATATGATGCGTATATTCCTCTAGAAAGAGGAATGATGCCCGTGATGATGGTGCTGCTGCGACGCGCTCGGCCCGGCCAGGCGGCCCAGAATGCGGGCGGCCACGGAATGGCGGGGGCTTAGAAATAGCGCGGAGAAAGACATACGGGGCTGATAGTAGCGGGGCAAATGTACGGGCCAACGGGTAGGATGAAAACTTTTCAGCAAAAATTTTACGTGAAAGCCGGACCTTTGCGTTTTACGTCCCCCTGCAACCTGATTTCTGGCATCATTGTTTCAGGCGAAATTCCCTGAACTCTCGTGCCCCCTCGGGTCTTGCTTCTACCCCCTATTGCTCTTGCGTATGTACAGTGTCCGGCTTTCGGCTCTTCGTCTGGGATTAGGAATCAGCTTACTGTGCGCTACCACCCTAGTGCGGGCCCAGTCTACTACTACCCCTCCCTCATCGGCTACCCCCGAAACGCCTGCCCAACCTGCTGCTCCTGTTTCGGCGCCCGCGCCGGCAGCCCCGGCCAGCGGAACCCCGGCCGTGCAATTGCCCCTGCCCCAGGCCAGCCCCCACGCCATCGTCAGCCAAACCTTTGGCCTGACGGAAGTAACCGTAGACTACCATGCGCCGGCCGTTCGGGGCCGGGCCGTGTGGGGGGGCCTCGTGCCCTATGACCAAATCTGGCGGGCGGGTGCCAACGAAAACACGCTCATCACTTTCTCGACTCCGGTGTTGCTGCGGGGGCAACTGGTGCCGGCCGGCAAGTACTCCTTTTACGTGATGCCGCACCAGGATCGGGACTGGGAGTTGGTACTCAACCGCGTTACCACGCACTGGGGCGCCGAGGGCTACGATCAGCGCGACGACGTGATTCGGGTGCCGACGATGCCGGAAACGGCCGCTTTCCACGAAAACCTACTGTACTGGTTTTCCGACATCAAGCCCACAGGCGCCCACCTCAACCTCACCTGGGAAAAGCGCACCCTGACCCTGCCCATCGAAACGGAGGTCCACAAGCAGGTGCTTAGCGGCATCGAGCAGGTGCTGCAACAGAAGCCCGGCGACTGGCAGCTACTGGCCCAGGCCGCCGACTACCTGGTGCAGAACAACATTGAGGCCGAGCGTGCCCTCTCCTACATCAACGAGTCGTTGCGGCTGCAGGATGCGGCTTCCAACAATTGGATTAAGGCCCGGCTGCTGGCCCAGCAGCAAGATTTCGGGACGGCCATTGTGTACGCCCGCAAGGCTATCAAGCTTGGAGACAAGGAAGACAGTACTTTCAAGAATCAGCTACCCAGCATGCGTATTGCCCTCACGGAATGGCAGGCCAAAGCGTATTAACGGCCCGTTAGCAGAAAGAGCAATTCAAGAAGTGCCCGGGCGGCTGGCGCCCGGCAGCTTTCCTGCTGCCTCTCCTGCTGCTCCCACTACCCCGGCCCCGCAGCCATGGGCCTGCTACACGCTCTGCTGCTCGCCGGCGGCACCGTGCTGCGGGCCTACTACCTGGCGCCCGCCGAAATTCTGCTACCTCTGCTGGTAGAGGGAGCTATTGCCCTGCTCTCTCAGGCCCGTAGCCCGGCGCCAGCTGCCGTCCGGCGCTGCTGATTTGCGGGCCCACTATCGGGCTACCGCTCTTCGGCGGCAGTTACGATGCCGAGGGGCAGGGCGTTATCCATGCTTTCCTGTTCCTGAGCCTGCTCCCGGCCTACGGCTTGCTCGTGCTGAAAGGAAGCCAGCAGAAATCCGGGGCCGTAACTCCGTCACTTCGTTGCCTGCCTGGTTTTTCCTCTACTGCGGCTGTTGCACGTGCTCCTGTTCGAGGGACTTGGGCTCTGGCCTCACGCAGGAGTACCGGTGCGGCGGCTGACGGAGCCGCTTCAGAACCGAGCAATGACCCGCAGGTTCACGAGGCGGCGGGACAGGAAGTTGGGCACGGCGTAGGTGCGGCCATTCAGATCCTGGAGGTAGTTGTAGCCGGCCAGATTGTCGGCGGCGAGGATGTTGAGGATTTCCAGGCTGGCCCAGAGCGTTTTGAGCTGCACGGCCCGGCCGCTGGCTTCCTCCACCGCCGTGCGCAGGGTAAGCACCTTGGTGAAGCCCAGATCCACCCGTTTGTAGGAGCGCGTCAGCTTACTGGTGCCGCGCAGCTCCGGCTCGGCCGGCGGGCTGAACGGCAGCCCCGTACCGAACACCAGATTCACGTAGCCTTTCACCGAGGGGTTGCCCGGCAGGTTGTCTTGCAGGAACACGCCTAGGTTCAGGCGCTGATCGGAGGGGCGGCGGATATAGCCCTTGGGGTCGCGGCCGACTAGCTTTCCTTCCTCGTAGCGGGAAATGGAGTCGTCGGCAAGGTTTTCGCGGGTAGTTAGCACGCCCAAGCTAAACCACGACTCCGTACCTGGAATAAACTCCCCGCTCACCCGGGTGTCGAGGCCGGCGGCGTAGGCCCGGGCATTGTTGCGGGCGTAGTAGCGCAGGCGCACATTGTCGATGTCGTAGGGCACCACGTCGGTCAGGTACTTGTAGTAGGCCTCCCCGGTAAAGCGGAACGGCCGGCCCCACTTGGTAAAGCGCAGCTCATTGCCCACAATAACGTGCAGGGAGCGTTGGGCCCGCAAGTCCAGGTTAAGCTCGCCCTGCTGGGCTTGGGGCGCGCCGGACTGGTAGCGCAGTTCCCGGTAGAACGGGGGCTGGTAGTACACCCCGGCCGCCGCTTTCCACGACACCCGCGGGTTGCGGGCACTGGTGAAGGCGTATTGCACCCGGGGACTGAACGTGAGCTGCTGGTTTACGGTCCAGTGATTAAGCCGGAGCCCGTAGGTTAGGGTTTTCAGCGAATCGAACTGGTAGGTATGCTGCAGGTAGCCCTGGGTGCGGGTGCTGGCCAGGCCCAGGCTCGAAACCAGGCGCGTCCGGCGGGCTTCAGGCACGTAATCCGCCGAGTCGGTGAAGCTGTACTCGTTTAGCTCGTCCTGAATTCTTTCCCGACCCACTTTCAGCCCCCAGCGCACGGCGCTTCGCTCACCGGGCGTCCAGGTACCGCGGGTTTCCAGGGTGGCAATGCGGGCCGTGAGCGTATTGCGGGAGTGGTCGAAGCGGGAGCCCAGGCCCCGGCGGTTGCGGTCCAGGCCAAAATCCGGAGAATCCGGGTCGCGGTTGATTTCGGCAATGTCGTAGGCGGCTTCTACGTCGCGGTACTCAAACTCGCGGGAGTACAGCAGGCCGCCCAGCAGCTCCACCTGCAGATTGCGCCGCAGCTCGTGGCGCAGGCTAAGCCCACCCTGGTAGGTATCGTACTGCATCCGCTCCCGGCCGCCATAGCCGATGTAAAGGCGGGAAAGCTGGCCGGCGGCCGTACTGAAGGTACTTTCCCCGCTCTCGGGGTTGAAGCGAAAATCGTTGTGGGCCACCGTGTTGAAAATACCCAGTGACGTGCGCTCCACGTTGTCTTTCGGGCCCAGCGCGACGGTAATCAGGCTTTGCCCGTCGTAGAAGGTGGGGGTGTAGCGCCCCTGCTGCTGCTGCAGGGAGTTAAAGACGTAGGTGGCGTTTTTGTAGCGTACTCCGGCTAGGTAGCTTACGCGCCGGGAGGGCGAGGCAGCCTCCACATGGGCCGTACCCCCTACCAGGCTGGCCGTAGCCGAGGCCCCGAAGGCGGTCGGCCGCTTGTACTCCACGTTGAGCACCGAGGAAAGCTTGTCGCCGAACTTAGGCTGCCAGCCTCCGGTCGAAAACTCCACCCGGTTTACGAGGTCCGGGTTGATAAAGCTGAGGCCTTCCTGGGCGGCGGCCGTAACCAAAAACGGGCGGTACACCTCAAACCCGTTCACGTACACCAGGTTTTCCTCGTAGTTGCCGCCCCGCACGGAGTACGTACTGGTCAGCTCGTTGGTGCTGGCAACCCCGGGCAGCGTTTTGAGCACGGCACTGAAGTCGCCGAAGGGCGAGGGAATTTCCTTGGCCGTGCGCGGCTCCAGTTGGAGCAGACTAACCTGCTCCCGGGTATCGGCTACGTCGGTGCGGCCGCGCACGGTTACGTTGCCTAGGCTGCGGGCATCTTCGGCCAGCGTGAGGGTGAGTTCGCGCGGCTCCGACGAGCTCAGGGGGATGCGCTGGGTTTGATAGCCCAGGCGGCGCAGCACCAGCACCGGCGCTTTCCCACTCACGGGGCGCCCCACGCTCAGGGTAAAACGACCCCGCTCGTCGGTAGTGGTGCCGCCGGGCGCGCCCTCCACTCCCACTGCCACCTGCTCCAGCGGCTGGCCCGCCGCATCGCGCACGGTGCCGGAAACTACCACGCGGGCCGCAGGCTGTTGGGCCAGCGCAACTGGCAGGGGGCCCGCCGTCAGGGCCAGGGTGACTCCCACGGGCAACGGGCGCAGCAGCCAGGCTAGCCACAGGCCCGAATAAGAGCGGAAACGGTTCAACATCCGCGGTGCGCTTACTTATCCTCTTCCTCACCAGCGGCCACGGCAGCTAACTGCTGGCGCATCAAGGCCAGAGTAGCCACCGGGTCGGGTGAATTAAACACGAACGAGCCAGCCACCAGCACATCTGCCCCGGCTTCCACCAGCGCGCCAGCGTTGTCGAGGCTAACGCCGCCGTCCACTTCAATCAGGGCCGATGACCCGCTGTCTACCAGCAGCTCTTTCAGGGCCGCTACCTTACGCAGGGTGTTTGGAATAAAGGTTTGCCCCCCGAAGCCCGGATTCACGGACATTACACACACCAGATCCAGGTCGGCGGCAATGTCTTCCAGCACCCCCACCGGGGTGTGCGGATTCAGGGCGACCCCGGCCCGGCAGCCCAGCTGCTTAATCTGCTGCACCACCCGGTGCAGGTGCGGGCACGCCTCATAGTGGACCGTGATATTAGCCGCCCCAGCGTCGCGGAAGGCGCTGAGGTAGTGCTGGGGCTCTTCTATCATCAGGTGCACGTCAATGGGCTGCTGGGCGTGCCGGTGTACGGCCTGCAACACAGGGATACCAAAGGAAATATTGGGAACAAAGCGCCCGTCCATCACATCGAAGTGCAGCCAGTCGGCGGCCGAGCCAGCCAGGCGCTCCGTTTCGGATTGCAGATTGCCAAAGTCGGCGGCGAGAAGTGAAGGGGCCAGCAAGGGGGCCAGGCGACGGGTAAGGTTCATAGCGCGAAAGTAGCAGATTGCACGCAGGTGCGGATAGCGCAGGTACCGGATAAACTAGCGGGAAGCGGTGGCACAGGGGTTGCGGGTGAGGTAAAAGGCTTTGCTGAGGTTTTGCTGGCAAAGCCTGGGCCCCTTATACAACGAGGCGCCCGAACTGGTATTGTTCGGGCGCCTCGTTGTGGATAGCTATTGCGGCGGCCGTTTAGCTGGGTTTTTCCCAGGCGCGCCAATCAAGCTTACTGTCCTCGGTTTTGCGCAGAAACACCGTCTGGTCGTCGTCCTGGCGTTTGCCAAAGGTCACGTCGCCGCGGCAATCCAGGCATTTGACGGAAGTGTATTTAAACTTATCCTGGGCGACCCGGGCCGTCAGGTCCAGGTTATCGGAGCCGCAGAGGCCACACTTGGGCACATCGGGAAAGCTAAGCCGGTCGTACTCGGCTACCACTTCGTGGAAGTTGGCGCCCTGCACCGTGAAGTGAAACTGGCGGCGCCCAATGCGCTTGGAGACCATCATTTGTAACATACTGGAAGAGAGTTGGAAGTGTAAAATGCCTCTGCGGCTGTTCTATGCAACACCACAAGCACCCCGATAAGTGCCCGATTGACTAATTAAATTTGCATCATACTAACTAAAATAGCAAACCCAACGCCCCATTTTCGCTGAAAAACCGGGCGTTGGGTTTGCGTTACCCGCTTGCCCGGAACTACAGCCCGGGCAATGACGGGCAGGTCAAAGCTTTACAAAGCGAATGGTGCGCTGCTCACGCCCGGCGCTGACGGTGCACGTGTACACGCCTTTTACCAGCAGGCCGGGCTGCAGGCGCACGGCCGCCGCCGTAGTGGGCGCTACCTGCTGCTCCGAAACCAGGGCACCGCGCGCGTCATAAATCCGCACGCGCAGGGGCACGGCCTGGAAGCCCACGGCCAGTTGCAAGTACAGCTCCGTTTCTTTTACCGGGTTAGGATAAATAAAGAGGTCCTCGCGCGCGGAGGTGGTGGCCGCCGCCAGCGGGGTACCGGGGTTCGCCAAGTTATACGCCCGCACAAAGTTGGGAATGCCGTAGCCGACCTCATCGTTGGGGGTAATAGCGCGCGTGCCCGAGCGTTGCAGAAAGCTGATGACCTGCTGGGCCGTGAGCTGTGGATTAGCCTGCCAGAAGCCGGCGGCCATACCCGCCAGCACCGGGCAGGAATACGAAGTGCCACTACCCCGGTTTACGCTGCCATCGGGCGCTACAATGGCGGTTTGCAGGCCCATGGCCGCCAGGTTCGGCTTGATACGTCCATCGGCCGTGGGTCCGCGGGAGCTGAACGAGGCCCGGACCAGCAGGGAATCAACGGCGCCTACGGTCAGGATGGAATCGGCATCGGCCGGGGCCGTAAGGTAGCGCCAGGAATTATTGCCCTCGTTGCCGGCGCTGTTCACCACCAGCATTCCTACCCGCGCGGCCACGGTAGCAGCCCGGGTGGAAATAGCGGTGCGGCCGTTTAAGTCGGCGTACGTGTAGTCAATCGAGGGATAATCGAAAGTGGTATAGCCCAGCGAGGAACTGATAATGTCGACCCCGGCCGAGTCGGCGTACTCCGCCGCTATCAGCCAATTGGCTTCCTCCACCGGATGCTCGGAGTAGATATCTTCCGTGATGCAGAGGTGGTAGGTAGCGTTGGGAGCCGTCCCGATGTAAACGCCCGCCTGGTTGCCGGCCATGGTAGAGAGGCAGTGGGTCCCGTGGTTGTTGCGCTGGTAGACGCTCGTGTTTTTGTCCACGAAGTTAAACGTACTGGCCAGGCGCTGCTCCTGCCGCAGCCGGGCAAAGGCCGGGGCGGTATCCACGCCCGGAAAACCCGCGTCGAAGACGGCAATCTGCAGGCCCTCACCCCGAAAGCCCGCGTCGTGCATCTGCACGGCCCCGAGCATCTGGCCCTGCGTGAAGGCCTTCCCGTACTGGCTGCGGGTGCCGCGCTCCTGAGTTGTGGGCGACTGGTCCCCCTCCCCACGCTTGCGAGTGCCCGCCCCTCCCCGGTTCAGGGTGCGCGCCGCGCGTACGCAGGGCAGCGCCTGCACCTGCTGCAGCGTGGCCGAGTCGCACGCCACGACGGCGGCGTTAAACCAGCGCGAGGTGTACCAGAGCTGGGCGCCCGGCACGGCCTTGAGTTGCTGCACGTAGGCGGGGCTCACCGGCAGGTCGCGGGGTAGGATGGCAATATTCTGCCGCTGCCGGCGCTGCACGGCCCGGGCGGAAAGAAACGCCTGGGGCTGGGTAACGCTATAGGGCGTACCGGCTTTATCTTTGAAATAAATCAGGTGCTTGCGCACCGTACCCGTGGGGGTCGCGGCCCCGGGGGCCGCCGCGGACGGGCCACCCGTCCTGGCCGTCGCGGGCAGGGCCTGGGGGCTCAGGCCAGCCACCAACAGCAGGCGAAAAAAGAGACGAGATAGTACCATTCAAATGCCGAATTGACGTGCCGGAAGATACGAAGGAATCAAGTGGTTTGTCCTTTTCGGAGGCGGTTTGCACCCGCTAGCTTAGCCCGACGCCTCCGTAACCGGCTGAAGCGAACGTTTGGCAGGTCCGGGGGCGGCGGGTTACCTTGCCTTACTTACCGTAGTCAATCAGCACCTCGCTACGCGACTGGCCCTGCTGCTTAAAGGCCGGGTTGCACCCTACCGCGTCGCAGCGGCTGATAAAGCGCCGGCGCACCCGGTACACGGGCCCTACGCCCCGGGCAAACGTGGTGCGCACAACGGTGGTGTACGCCGCGTTTACGTCCTGGGCCACGTCGTTGAGCGTAGTGACAGTGTGTTCGTACTGGTAGGTTTGACCGCTGCGCGTAATGCTGAATGGCTGCTCGGCGCCCACATAGAAGCGGTTAACCACCGTGATGGAATCCAGGGTATTAAACGCATTTACATTCCAGGTCTTGCCCTCCTGCACCGGGAACACCAGCTCCACCGTGCGGCGGTTATGGCGCTGCTCAGTCAGGGCCCGGCCGGTGTTGGTCACGGTTATCACCGAGTCAACCCGCCAGGCATCCGTGGCCAGGGTGCGGCGGGAACGAATAATACGGTAGGCCGGCTGTCCGGTCGCATCGGGCTCCAGGGCCGAGTCGACCTGCTCTTTAAACTGAAACCGACTGACGGTGGGCACATTGGCCTGGTATAAGCTATCTACTACGTCGTAAATGCGGTAGGCGCCCAGTTCCAGGGGGTAGTAGTCCCGGCCCTGGTCCGGCACAGCTTCCGTTTCATTCTGGCAGCCAGCCAGGGCCGTCGCGCCCACCAGCAGCGGCACCAGCCCCGCCCGCCCGGGAAACGACAAAAAACGCGGTAGTAGCGAATAGGTCTTCTTCATAGTAGCGCAATACGTGGGGAAAATACGACAGGGTGAGCATATTTCCGGCCAGCTCCCGCCTAAACCTTACGGTAACCCGGTGGGGGCCGGTTCGCGCCCAACGCACGAGGCGCGAACCTTCGTTCGCGCCTCGGGTAGAAAGCCGGACTTACTCAGCGGCTACGGCCGCAGCCAATGGCTCGGGAATTTCGCCAATGGTGTGGCGCTCAATCCAGCCCCCCCCCAGCACATCCTGGCCGTCGTAGAAAACAGCGGCCTGGCCGGGGGTGACGGCGTGCACCGCTTCCTCGAAGTAGATATACATCTTGTCGCCCTTCTGCTCCAGGAAAGCCGGGGAGCCATCATGATTATAGCGGATTTTAGTGACGCTGGGCACCAGGCCCCGCCCTTCGAGGGAGGCATACTTGCCCATGTTGAGCTTGCCTACTACCGTGCGGGTGCTGGCCAGGTCGTCGAAGTTGCCGAGCACTACCCGGTTGGTTTCCGGGTCGATGGCCGTCACGTAGGCCGGGAAGCCCAGGGCCACGCCCAGGCCTTTGCGCTGCCCGATGGTGTAGAAGGGGTAGCCTTCGTGCTTGCCTACCACCGTGCCGTCGCGCAGCACAAACTCGCCGCCGGCCACGCGCTCCTCCAGCCCCGGCACCCGGCGGCGCAGGAAGCCGCGGTAGTCGTTGTCGGGAATAAAGCAGATTTCGTAGCTCTCGGGCTTGTTTACCAGCTCGGTGAAGCCCCGCTCGCGGGCGAAGTCATAAATAGCGGTTTTGCGCAGCTGGCCCAGCGGGAACAGCGTGCGGCTCAGGCTTTCCTGCGTGACGCCCCACAGGGCGTAGCTCTGGTCTTTGTTTTCGTCGATGCCCTTGCTGATAACGTAGCGCCCGTTTTCGTGCCGCACCTGAGCGTAGTGGCCGGTAGCAATAAATTCGCAGCCCAGCTGATCGGCGCGGCGCAGCAGCGCGTCCCACTTGATATGGGTGTTACAGAGTACGCAGGGGTTGGGCGTACGGCCCGCCAGGTATTCCTCCGTGAAGTTGCTGATAACAAAATCCCCGAACTCGTCGCGGATGTCGATGATGTAGTGTGGGAAGCCCAGTTCCACGGCGATCTGCCGGGCGTCGTTAATGCTGTCGAGGGAGCAGCAGCCGGTTTCCTTCTTGCTGCCGCCCGCCGAGGCATAATCCCAGGTTTTCATGGTCATTCCCACTACCTCGTAGCCCTGCTCGTGCAGCAGCACGGCGGCCACGGAGCTGTCGATGCCGCCGCTCATGGCAACCAGCACCCGTCCTTTCGTTGTGTTCATACTGAATGAAATTGCGCCCGAAGCGTGAAAGGTTCCGGCCGAATATGCAAAGGTACGTCAATTGCCAGTTTGCCTGGTGATGCGCCGGCAAGTTTGCCCGGAAACGCACCGTTCTGCTCCCATTGGGGAGGGCGTACGCAACGCCGAAAAGTTTTCTTACCGGGTAGAACCATCATTCTGAAGCGCTTGCCTGCAGGCCGGTCGATGAATTCATCTTACGCCCATAAAAATCACCGAATATTGCAGTCGGATAGCGCAAGCGCGGCCGGAACAGGCCGCGGCTCTCGTGTAACTTTCGTCCCTGACTACCCCGCTTATGTCTTTAATTGTTCCCGTGATGGTGCGCGGCATCAATAACCTCTCGGATGCCCGCTACTGCGCCGGTATGGGTGCCGACTCGCTGACCTTCCGCCTGGACCCCGCTTTTGCCGACTACCTCACGCCCGAAACCGTGCAGGAGCTGAGCGGCTGGGTGGCCGGCGTGCAGCTTATTGGCGAATTTGATACGTTGCCGGTAGACCAGATCAATGCCCTGGCCCAGCAATGCGGCCTGCACGCAGTGCTCCTCCACCGCCGCCGACCCGCCGATGAGCTGGCTGAGCTGCTAGTGCCCGCCCTGCGCCTACTTACCTGGATTCCGGACATGGTACCTGAAGATGTAGACCTGTTGCTGCGCGAGCAGGCTCCGCACTTCGCGGGTTTCGTTATAGCCACTGCGCCCGACCCGCTGCCCAACCCGGCCGAAGTAATTCGCCTCACGGAACATGCCCGCCTCTACCACCTGTGGCTGGGCGCGGGCTTTGCTCCCGACAACCTGCGCGCGTACGTGGAGGCCGTAGGGCCGGCCGGCATTGTGCTCCAGGGCGGCGACGAAATCAAACCCGGCCTGCGCGACTTTGACGAAATGGAAGCTGTATTCGAGCAGCTAGAAGACTAGCGTACTCCCTGCGTGTGCCCCCCCTAACGCAGCGCTTACCTGTGGCAAGGAAATGCCGCGTTAGGGGGTACGCCGGTTGGTTAATACCTAAGCCATTACCGTTACCAGCGAATAGAGTGGATCGGTTAAAGACGGGGGCCCCTGGAAAATCAGGTGACTTGCGGCCGTAGCCCGGGGCAGGCTTTTGGTAAACAGCCGCCAGGCCACTTCCCCGGCCAGCTCTACCGCGGCTGTTACCGGGCCGTGGTAGTTCAGCCCTAGCTTCCAGGCTCCCTCGGCACGCAGCAGAAACCAGGTATCTACCCCCGTAATGCCAAAGCGAACCGCAGTACCCTCCGCGGCCGCCACCTCCCGGTAATGATACGGCAGCGCCTGCAGGCAGGTAGCCACGAAAGGCCGGTACAAGGCCGGCTCCAGCAGCGGTGCCTCCTGCCCTACTGCCTGCCGGATCTGCTGCTGGTGGTGCCACTTTTCGGTGTACTCCCTGGCAATATGAAAAAGGTTGGTTGATTCGGCCTCGCCGGCCCAGGCCACGGAAAAGGTAGCCGGCGCAGCCGGGTCCAGAGACGCCAGAAAGGCGTTATAGGCCGGACCTACCAGCTCCAGCAGCCACAGCAGTACCGCTGGGCTCAAACGCTGCCCCGCCTGCACCCAGGAGTTGTTCAGCTCGTTGAGGTAGCGCACCACATCGGGGTACTCGCCGCTGGCCGGGCCGGGACCGGCAAAATGGCCGTCGCGGAGCATGGACAGGCTGCGCAAGCTGCCGTCGAGCAGGTGCAGGGCTACGTCTCGCACGTTCCAGGCAGGCGCCAGCGTCGGCCGGTCCCAGTCAGAAGGCGAAAGGCGGCCGAGCACCTCCAGCAGCAGCCGGTCCAGCTCAGGAAACAGGGGTAGTGTGACAGGAATCGAGGTAGGTTGCATGCCCGAAACTAGCAATTTGCGCGTTTTGTAGCGGCTACCTGTCTGCCTTTTAGGAACGTCTTTCACTTCTCCTTACGGTTGAGCCTGGAGCATGTGGCTCACCCGGCCCGGCCCACGGGCCGCCCCGGGTACCTTCCGGGAGAAGGCTACGTCTGCGCCGTGGGCAGCTACCTCACGCCTAGGTTAGCTGAAACTGCAGGTACTTGATGGGTACACCCAGGGTGCGGTATTTGCGCTCAAAGGTCGTCTGGATGTCCTCGGCGTGCGGGAGCAGTTCGGGCGTCTCGTAGAGGTCTTTGGTGTGGGCGAGGATGGTAGCGCCGGGCCGTTGCTGCAGGGTTTCGAGGGTGAAATCGAACAGCCCTTCGTTATCGGTTTTCAGGTGGACAAGGCCGCCGGGGCGCAGCACCTGCTGGTAGAGGTCCAGGAAGCGCGGAGCCGTGAGGCGGCGCTTGATGTCCCGGTCGCGGGGGCGCGGATCGGGAAAGGTAATCCAGATTTCGTGCAGCTCGCCGGGCGCAAAATGGGTAAGCAAATCGTGGGCGCGGGTGCGCAGGAAGCCCACGTTGGTCAGGCCCAGGGCCTCAGCACGGGTGCTGCCCCGCCAGATTCGCTCCCCCTTGATGTCGAGGCCCAGGAAGTTGCGCTCGGGGTAGCGCTCGGCCAGCCCCACGGTGTACTCGCCCTTTCCGCAGCCTACCTCCAGGGTAATGGGGTTAGTGTTGCGGAAGAATTCTTCGTGCCAGCGCCCGCCCAACTGCTGATACGTGGCTTTACCAGGTTCAATTACATCAGGGCGCTCGGCATTATCGGCGAAGCGCTTCAGTTTTACTCGACTCAAAACGGAGAAATGGTGAGATGGTGAAATAGAGGGTTTGGCAGAAGTGGGAGTGTCATTCCGACCGCAGGGAGGAATCTGGGGATACCCTATAGCGGTTTAACCCAGATTCCTCCCTGCGGTCGGAATGACAGCTTTTACAGCTCCTCGATTTCGGCCACCACAAAAGTACTACCCCCAATGAAGACCACATCATCGGGCGCGGCGGCGGCGCGGGCGGCGGCTACGGCAGCTGGCACGGGTCCATACGCCTGGCCGTGCAGTCCCACGGCGGCGGCCCGCTCGGCCAGCTCTGCAGCCGGCAATGCCCGCGGAATAGTAGCCTGGCAGAAATAGTACGTAGCGTGCTGGGGCAGCAGGCTCAGCATCTTGCTCACGTCCTTGTCATTTACTACCCCCAGCACAATGTGCAACTGCCGGTATGGTAGACGCGCCAGCTGCCCGGTGATAAAACGGATACCCGCTTCGTTGTGGCCCGTGTCGCAAACCACCAAGGGCTGGCGACCCAGGATGGTCCAGCGGCCCCGGAAACCGGTGAGGCGACCTACCTCCCGCAGTCCTTCGCGCACGGCCGCTTCGGGTATCACGAAACCTTGGCGGCGTAGCTCATCCAGCACGGCCAGCACGCCGGGCAGGTTCAGCCGTTGGTAGTCTCCTACCAGCCTCAGGTCCACATCTTCCAGGTAGGGCGCATTCTGGTAGGTCAGGCGGAGGCGTTGGGTGTCGTCTTCGGGGGTAGGCTCGTGCAGCAGTTCGGCGCGGTAGCGGGCGTCGGCAAACAGCAGCGGGGCGCCTTCTAGCTGGGCTTTCTGCTCGAACACCGGGGCTACTTCTGGCTGGGTTTGGCTGATGATGGCCGGTACGCCGGGCTTAATGATGCCGGCCTTTTCGCTGGCAATCTGGGGTAGCGTGTTGCCCAGCAGGTTCTGGTGGTCGAAGCTGATGTTGGTAATCAGGGACACCAGGGGCCGGATGATATTCGTGGAATCGAGGCGCCCGCCCAGGCCGACTTCCACCACGGCAATGTCCACCTGCTGCTCGGCGAAGTAATCGAAGGCCAGCGCCACGCACATTTCAAAGAACGAGGGCTGCACCTCCTCGAAATAGCCGCGCCAGCGTTCCACCCAGGCCACGAGGTAGTCGGGGGCCAGGTCCTGACCATTTACTTTGATGCGCTCGGTAAACTCCTTAAGGTGGGGCGAGGTGTAGAGGCCCACCTTGTAGCCGGCCGCCTGCAGTACGGCTGCCAGTAGGTTCGAGGAACTACCCTTGCCGTTGGTCCCCGCTATGTGTACGCTCTTAAATTTCCGCTCGGGGTTGCCCGTAGCCGCCGCCAGGGCCTCCGTGCGCTCCAGCCCCGGCTTGTACCCCGCTTCCCCTACCCGCTGAAACATGGGCAACTGGTGGTAGAGGTAATCGAGGGTTTGCTGGTAGGTCATGGGTAGCGAAGCGGATATGCAGGCTGCAAAGGTAAGCGGCTACGTCTGCTTTGTGTTTGCCAATGAAAGCACGAAGCGCCGCCCTACGTGGTAGAGCGGCGCTTTCGGCTGTCATTCCGAGCTTAAGCGAGGAATCTGAATTAGCTTCTAGTGAGTAACCCAGATTCCTCACTTCCTTCAGAATGACAAGTTTACTGAACGGTAAAGCGGAACGTGTAGAAACCGGTGGCTCCGCCCTCGGCCGAACTAGTACGGCGGAACTCTACCTTCTCCAGAGCATCGCGGCACATACGGTCTTGCGCGGGCGAGACGTTGCCTGAAACCTTCGTTACCGATTCCACTTCCCCATCGGCGTTGATTTTGATTTTGTAGCGCACGAAGCCGGAATTATTGTCTACTCCAACAACATCTGGCTTGCTGACCACGGCCCAGCCAGCCATTTCCAGGCCGCCGCTGCCGGGGCTGGTTCCACGGCCGCCCTTGCCCGGCTCGCCGGAGTACGCGGTGCCGCCGTAGGTACCGCGCGGGTCGCCTTTGTCGCCCACAGTGCCGGGGTTGTCGCCGTTGTTGTTGCCGGTGGGGGCGTTGCTGGTGCCGTTTACTCCGTTACCGCCGCCATCAGCGCGGTTGGCGCGGGGCGTGAACACGGCCCGCTGATCCACCTTCGGGCGCGGAGGCTCAGGCTTTACTTCTTCCTTGGGCGCCTCGGCTACCTTTTTCGCGGGCGGCACCGTTACGGGGCTTTCCTCGGCCTCACTGGT
Source organism: Hymenobacter sp. HSC-4F20 (assembly GCF_019599275.1). GTDB lineage: Bacteria > Bacteroidota > Bacteroidia > Cytophagales > Hymenobacteraceae > Hymenobacter. Next base: position 1,021,744 of record NZ_JAHZTD010000001.1, read on the forward strand.
GACTACCCGCTGCTCGGTGGGCGGTGTAGGGTCAGGTTGCGCCACGGGCCGGGGTGGCGTGGGGTCGGGCTGCGAGGCGGGCGGACGGCTGTCCTCCCGGTTCTTCGACTCGTTGGCCGGGGCCTGGCTTTGGATGTCGCCGGAGCCTACCTCATCCACCCCGTAGTTAAGCTCTACCCCGTCGCCCCCGGCCAGCTCCTCCAGGGGCGGATCGGGGCCTTTGAACACGGTAAAGAAGAACAGGGCAGCCAGCGCCGCATTTATCATCACCGTGCCCAGGAGGGCTTCCCGCCGATGCTCTTCCCGATATTCGGTTGCCATGGGACTTGTCTTTTAAGAGGGCTACCCCGCCGGTAACAACCAGCTGGCAGCTTCTGGTAATCAATACGCCCCGCTCCGAAAAACGGCAGACGGGGCGCTGTGTTGCTATATGTAACGGCCGAACCCGCTGGGCAGGTTCACGAGCCGCTGGCGGAGGTATCAGTCTACTTACCCGACGCTTGCTGAGCCTGGGTAGCCATCACCATCTTTATCTTGAGGCGGTTACCTACCTCCAGAATATCCACCAGCTTCTGCACGTTCAGCGAAGCATCTACGCGCAGCACGGCCGTCGGGCTCTCCAGGCCCTGCACGCGGCGGGCCAACTCGGGCTCCAGCTGATCGGGGGTGATGTTCTGGCGGTCGATGAAGTACTTACCGGCCGCATCCACGGAAACCGTGATGGGCTGCTTCATGGCCTGCTTGCCCGAGCGGGCGTTAGGCAGCATGAGCTTAATGACGTTGGGGTTCACCATGGTCGAGACAATCAGGAAGAACAGCATCAGGAAGAACATGATGTCGTTCATCGAGCTGGTCTCGACGTGGGAAGAAACTTTACGGCGCCGGCTGAGGTCCATTCAATTCTCAATTAAGAATTAAGAATTAGTAATTAAGAATTGAGGCTGGCACGCTCACTAATTCTTAATTACCAATTACTAATTATCCTGCAGGATGTCCATGAACTCGATGGCCGAGTTTTCCATGCGGAACACCATGCGCTCCACCATAATGCTGAGCCAGTGGTAGCCGATGTGCGCCACGATACCCACGATGAGGCCGGCCGCCGAGGTTACCATTTTGGTGTACAGACCGCCCGAAATCTGGGCAATGCCGAAGTCGCCGGTGGAGCTGATGGCGTAAAAGATTTTGATTACGCCAATAATTGTACCCACGAAGCCGAGCATGGGCGCAATACCGGCCACAATGCCCAGCACGTTAATGTTCTTCTCGAGGCGGGCAATTTCAATTTTCCCCACGTTTTCCACGCTGGTTTCGATTTCCTTGAGGGGTAGGCCAATGCGGCGGATACCTTTCTCAATCATGCGGGCCAGCGGCGTAGGGTTCTGGGCGCACAGCATTTTGGCTCCCTGCAAATCGCCCTTCACCATCAGCCCCCGGATACCCGGCATAAACGACTCGGGTACGGCGCCAGCCTTGCGGATGGTCAGGTAGCGCTCCAGAATGATGTAGACGGAAACGAAGAAGAGCAGGAACAGCGGCACCATAATCCAGCCCCCGGCCAGAATCAGGTCGATAAGCGAGAGGCCGGGCGCGGCATTGGCGGCCGCGTTGGCAGCGGTAGCAGCCGAGTCGGCAGCGGCGGGCGAAGCGGCGGGAGCCGCGTCGCTGCCAACCTGGAGTTGCAGCAGCAGGGAGAGCAGGTGCGTCATGCGTGGGATACGGTGAGAAGCAAAAGAATAGCTAAAACACCCAAGGCTTATAATGCTTTGCCTGAGTGTTTTAGCTATTCAAAATTTCGAATTATTGATTCAAGTCTGGTTAGTAGTTTTTAATCCACAGGTCGCCCATGCGCTTGCGCAGGATGCTGGCCTGACGGTCAGCCGAAGCCCGGTCGGGATAGTCGGCTACAGACAGCATGTACTGGCGGCTACCGGGCGCGGGCAGAATAACGCGGGCCGGGTGACCCAGACGCACCAGCGCCTGGCGGCCCTTCTCGGCGTTAGCCAGGCTAGTGTACGAGCCCGCTACGATGTAGTAACGGCCCGTCCGGCTTTTAATTGTCGCGGCCGAGGCCCCGGCGGTTGCATTGGTAGCGGCAGCTTTTTCCCAACCCGGTGCTTTAGGCTTGACGGCGGGCTTGCCTTTTACGGTTTGTACCGGTGCAGCAGCTACCGTCACGGCGGGCTTAATTGCCGAAGCGGGTACTGTGACTTTCGCAGCCGGTTTAACTGCCTTGGTGGGGGTAGTAACGGGCTTGGCAGCCGGCTTCAGGGCTACTGCTTTAGGAGCGGCAGCCGGGGTAGCAGCTTTCTCCCACTCGTCGTTGGCAGCGGCTTCGGCGGCCGTGATGGCCGGCGTAGGCGTAGCGGCCAGCTCCGAGGGCCGGGCGGTATTCACCAGGTCTGCCTGCTGGCGCAATACGGGTTTGGTGGCCAAGGCGGGGGTAGCCGCCGGAGCCTCTGACGTAGTAGCCGACAGCGCGTTCACCCGCAGGGTTTCGGGGAGGTAGCCGAACATATCGGCAAAGATGTAATTGGCCGACAGCACCAGCCCAGCAATAGCCACCGAGCCGATAACGCGGAAGACGCGGGCTGCCCGCGCCGAGCGGTTCGAAGCGAGCAAGGGCGCTGCCACGGGCCGCTCGCGGGCCAGCAGGGCGTCCGTCGCGCGCACGGGGCGCGACACCAGCTCGGGCAGCCCGAAGCTGGCGTTGAGCAGGTTCTGGCCGCCAGTGTACTCGAAATCCAGGCCGCGGCCGGGAGCCCGGCGGAACACGCCTACCCCCTGCAGCTCGGTGCGCTGCCCGGTTTCCAGCTCGGTTTCCATCCGTACCACGGCTTCGCGCACCAGTTGGCGGGCCTGGGCCGTGCTCACATTCAGCTCCCGGCTCAGGGCATCTACCAGCAGCCCGTCGTTGCGGGTCAGGGACTGGTTGAAGGCCACGCGCTTGGCTGGCGGAGCCAGCGTGTGCCGCACCGGATGAATCTGGGCGGGCGCATAATCGGCAATCAGGCCGCCAAAATCGGGGATGATGACGCAGTCATGGTCCCGGAGCAAGGTGCGGATATGGTCAGATAGCATTCTGGAGGAGTAGGCGAGGTGGGAAGAAGTTGAAGCGCAGAGAGGAGGTAGCAGCCCAGGCACGGCAAAGGACCTCTTCGCGCCCCCGGAAAGCGTTTCTAGGCTTTCCACGAGCAGAAAAAGGTCCTTGGCTGTACTCAGCAGGCAGCGGGGTTAGCGGTCCATTCCTGCATCAATTTCAGATCAGATTAAAAGTCGTAGGTGACACCGGCCAGGACGTTGATTCCTTTCACGGGGTAGTTAAGGAATCTTTCGTATTTCTTGCCGATGAGGTTGTTGCCCAGAGCAAATATGGACAGATTTTCCATAATGCGGTAATCCCCGCGCAGATTCAGGTCGATGACGGCATCCGTCGGCCGGGAGCCACGGATCTTGGGCGAGAAGCCTGGATCAATGGGAGAAGCGGCCACCAAACCTGTTCCGTAGCTCGAACTATAGGTATACAACTCGGCTCCTAGCAGGAGCTTGTCGTAGAGGTTATACGTGCCGAACAGCACCGACTGGAAGGCCGGGCGGTGAAAGGCTTTGTCCAGCGTTTTCACGTTGTAGCCGTTGTAATCGGCCTTGAAACCGAGGCGAAATTGTTCGGCGGCGTTGTAAATAATTTCGCCGTGCACGTTGATCAGCTGAGTGGCCTTGGGGTCGTACACCAGGTCAAACTTGCTGGAGTCGCGGCGGGAGTTGTTGTAGAAGTACAGGTTCCGGTCGTTAGACAGGGTCACGCGGGCGTTTACCTGCAGGGCCCGGGCCGGGGTAGCATTGAAACCGAAGTAGAGGGTAGGCCCGCGGCGGGTGTCGGCCACGCGCACGTTGGGAGCCAGCCAGGGGTTCTCGGTGGTCAGGTCGTACATCGTCACGCGCTGGATGGCGCCGCCGAGGCCCGCAAAGGCCACGAACTTATCCTCCGTTACGGTGTAGGCGACGCGTACGGCCGGGTAGGCGTTGAACTGCCGGGCTTTGCCAATGGTGTCGCCGGTGTAGCCCAGGGTAGCGCCTACCGACAAGGCCAGTCGGTTCAGGGTCACCTCGTAGGCGGGTGTTACTTGCACGAAGGGCCGGCTCACGGTCAGGGAGTCCTTGTGAGAGAGGAACGACACGTCGCCGTTGATGCTCACGCGGCTGGTTTCGCCCAGGCGGTAGCCCGAACGCAGCGTAGCGTACACGTTGCTTTCCCGGGCCTGGTAGTAGTCGCTCCAGTAGTTGAAGCCCAGCCCGAAGTCGTACTGGAAGGCGGCGTCCTGGGCGCGGTTGCGGGCGTACACCTTGATGGCCGCACGCTTGAACACCTGCTTGATGCTGTCCTGGGTAGGCAAATCGGCTACGTTGCGGTTGTAGCCATAGAAGTTGTACCGCTCCCGGCCCAGGTCGATTTTGGCGCCCAGCGCCACGGGGCCGCTGTAGGTTTCCCCGTTGAGACCCAGGCTGGTTTGAGCCTGGCTGGAGTTCTTCTTGTCGATGGGGCCGCGGGAAGACGACAGGTGCTGGAAGTCGAGGCCGTAGGAGGCCGTTTCGGAGCGGGTGTTGTGCAGGTAGGCCCGGCCGTAGGCGGTGCCGTAGTTGCCCAGGGCGGCCTTGAGGTAGTTGCCCGTGAGCGGGGCCAACTCCTCCTGCCGGATGGTAAGTACCCGTACCGAGGGGTTGAGCTTATCGGCCGGCAGACGGAAGTCGGGGTAGGTGTAGCCGACAGCCTCGCCGGTTTTGGCCGGGGCTTCAATCTTCACTTTCTCGAAGTTGCGGGTGGCCTCGGGTAGCTCGTTTACCCGCTCCTTTACAATCTCAATTTCGGCGTCCTCAATCTTGCCGCGCGTCTTCTGCGCCCAGGCATCCGTAGCCGGAACGGTGGTAGTCAGCAGGGCCGCGGCGGCCAGTAGTTTATGCTTCATATAGGGTCGTGGGGACTTGGGGCTTTGGGTCCTGAATGATGCTCATAAGCTCATTCTTGCTTGACGCCCCTCTCCTATTATTTTCTGACTTTAAATGATTTACAACCTTTTTCCTGGATATGTACTTCAGGAAGATTCCACCGCAACCCGGTCCGCTCGTTGTGGACCGAGTTGCGGTGGGGTCGGCTACTCTTCCTGGGGTGAGGCCGTGGAGTTGGTTGTAGAATCGGTGGGCACGGCCTCGCTCGGCACCAGGGAACTGCGCACCGACGTTTTGCCGGTAGCAGGCTTGGTGGTGGTTTTACCGGTGGCTGGTTTGGTAGCCGGTGTGGTGGCTTTGGGCGCGGCTTTGGGGGTAGCGGGCGGGGTCTTGCCCGGCTGGGTTTTGGGCGCGCTCGGGGCCGGCGTGGCGGCCGGGTCAGCGGGCAGGGCAGCCAGGCGCTGCTTGGCGCCCTCCACGATTTCGGCTACCGGAAATTTGTTGTCGATGATGGAGTTGAGCGTGGCGCGGGCCTGGAAGATTTCGTTCTGCTCCTTGTACACGTCGGCAATCAGCAGGAAGGCCCGGCCCAGCCACAGGTCGTAGTTGGCAAAGTCGGAGTTGCTTTTGTAGGCCGCGTCCAGGGCTTCGGGGTATTTCTTCTGCTGGTAGAGCGCGCTGGCAATGAGGTACTGAGCTTCGGCCCCGCTCTCATCCTTGGCCGTGTTAGCCGCCGTAGTCAGCTCGCCAATGGCCTGCTCCAGGCTGCCGGCTTTGTAGCTGGCCTTGCCCAAATACAGCAGGGCCAGGTTGGTGGCGTTGATGGAAGCACCGCCCTGGGCCTGCAGTTCCTGCGCTACCCGGCGGGTGCCCTCCAGGTCGCCGGCCTCGTAGTAGCTCTTCATCAGCCCAATACCCGCGTTGGCTACCTCCCGCTTGTTCTGGGACACTTCGCGCAGACGGCTGTAATAGCGGGCCGCTTCGGAGTAGTTCTTGTTTTCAAACTCCAGATCAGCCACCCGGCCCACGGCCCGGTTCACGAACTCGCTCTTGCCTTCCTCTACCACGGCTTTCAAGCGAGGCAGGGCGTCGGCTTTGCGGCCGGTGCGCAGGTAGGAATCGGCCAGGAAGTAGCGGCCGTCGGCGGCCAGGGTGGTGTTGGGGTATTGCTGCAGGTAGCTTTCCAGGCGCGGAATGGCCTGGGCGTACTTCTCCGCCAGGTACAACGACTTGGCGGCCTCAAACTCTACGCTTTCGGTGGCCTTGCTGTCGGGGTTCTGCTGCTTGAACTGAGCCAGGTACTGGTCGAACTCCTCAGTTTTGCCCTGGGCCGACAGGCTTTCCTGCAGGCTATAGATGGCGCTGCCGGCTGCTTTGGTGCGCGGATACTGGCTGAGCACTCGCTTGAAGTCTTCGGCCGCTTTGGCGTGCTGCTCCAGGTTCTGGTAGGCCACGCCGCGCTTCTGCAGGGCCTGCGGAATCAGGAGGGAGTTGGGGCGGTTGGTAATCAGGCGGGAGAAGCCCTCCACGGCGGGCTGGAACGAGCCAGCCTCAAAATCGAGCTGGGCCTGCTGGTACACTGCGTCATCGGCGTAGCGCGAGGTAGGCGAGGTTTTCAGCAGGGTGCTCAAGGTGCTGCTGGCTTCCTCACGGCGGCCCATCAGCCCCAGCGTTACGCTCTTCTGGTAGTAGGCGTAGTCCTTGTCGGCGGCGTTGGCCTGAATGACTTTGTTATACTGATCCAGGGCCTGCTGGTACTGCTTGGCTACGTAGTAGGTGTCGCCGAGGCGCAGGGTCACGTCGTAGTAGTTCGGGTCGGCGGGCTTGGCTACCGGGTCCTGGAGCCAGGCCTGGAACTGCTGGCGGGCCCGGTCGTACTGCTTGGTATTGTAGTAGGCGTAGCCCAGGCCGTAGCGGGCTTTCTGGTCGAAGTCGGTTTCCGAAGCCGAGCCAGTGCGGGCTGTGCGCGCGGCGGCCGTGTAGGCCGTAATGGCGGGCTGGTACTGCTGGCCGTAGCTGTAGATTTCACCTTTCAGCACCTGAGCGGCGGCGCGCAGGGCCTCGTCCTGGGGGTACTTCAGGCTCTTGTCCAGCACGGGCAGCGCGTCCTGGTAGCGGTTGTTATTGTAAAGGGTAGCGGCCTGCAGGTAAGCCACGCGCTGGTAGGTAGCGTTGAGCTTCTGGCTCCGCTCGTCGAGGTTATCGAGGTAGTTGAGGGCCTGGGCGTAGTCGGAGGAGTTCAGGAAACTCTCGCTCAGAATGTCGTCGGCGGCCGCCTGGTTTTTGGAGCGGGGAAAACGCTTGGAGAAGTCGCGCAGGGCGGCAATAACTTCCTGGGTGTTGCCCAGCTCGTAGTTTACCTGGGCGTACTTCAGGGTCGCGTTTTCGGTGATAACCTTATCAAACGTCACCTTACGGGCCGCATCGAAGGAGTTCAGGGCCAGCGGCTTCTGGTTGGTTTTCAGGTAACTCAGGCCCAGGTGGTAGGCGGCGTTCTGGCCCAGAGAGTCGCGGCGGGCCGCTACCCCCTTCAGGCTACCAATAGCGCCTTTGAAGTCGCCCTGCTTGAAGTTGGCGTACCCTATTTTGTACTGCACCTTGGGGTCGATGCTCTTGCGGCCGGCGGCGTATTTATCGAAGTACTCGGCGGCCTGCTTGAAATCTTCCTTCTGGTAGTAGGCGTCGCCCACCAGCAGCTGAATTTCGTCGGCGCTCTGGGGCGGTGGGGTTTGCTGCAGGGCCTGGGTGCCGTAGGTAATCAGGCCTTCGTAGTCGCCTTCCTTGTAGTAAATCTGCGACATCACGGCCGGTACCACGGGCTTGTAGGCGTCGTTCTGCTCGGCCACGGCTAAGTCCTTGCGGGCCCCGGCGTAGTCGCCGGCGCGGTAGGCCAGGTAGCCGGCGTAGTAGGAACTGGCGTAGCGGTACTCGCTGGCCCCGGCCTTGTTGCGGTCGAACTGCAGCTTGGCCTTGTCGAATTCCTTCTGGGCAAAATAGGCGTAGCCGAGCTTGAACTCGGCCTCGGCCCGCTGGTCGTCGGAGAGGTTGTCGGGCCCTACCTTCTGCAGGTAGTCAATGGCCTTCACGTAGTCCTTCTTATCGAAGTAGAACTTGCCCAACTCGAAGTAGGCCTGGGCGGCTTTGGGGTGGGCCGGGTTGTTGGTGGCAAAAGCCAGAATGCGCGACTCCGAATCGGGGTGGAACAGGTACAGGCCCGACACGGCGTAGTAGTACTCGGCATCGGTGGTGCGGCCGGGGGCCAGCTCGCCGGTGCGGCGCTGGGTCTGGTCGAGGTAGCGCTGGAAGGCTTGCTGGGCCGCGCCGTACTTGCCGCGGTCGAAGAGTTCGAGGCCTTCCTGGTAGTGGCGTTCGTCGGCGGTGAACACCTGCGTTTGCTGGGCCTGCGCGGCCAGGGGGGCGGCAGCGGAAAGGGAGGCGGCCAGCGCCAGGCGGGGGAATAGTTTCATCAGAAAGCGTTACGCACAAGGGAGGCCGGCGCCGCCAGGGCACCGGGAATCAGCCAAAAGTAGCGAAAAGTTCGGCCGAGGTTGCCCGGAAACGGCCCTTTTTGCCGGTGGTAACGCGGTGCGCGGTCGGTTTGGTGTTCATAAGCGGATCGGCAGCTCAGGTTTCCCCTCTCGTCTCACCTTGTTGTCAACTGATTTTTAACGCGCCAAGGTGTAGTCCGCAGCAGTTATTGTGTAGGTGAACCGACTAGTATGCTCATTCAGGGCCTCCACTTGGTATTGATTCAAGGCCAATAGATTACGCAATGGCAGGCACTGGCTGCCGGTCTGCTGTGGCTGGGGGCAATAGTGCAGCAACTGCTTCCCGTCCTGGAATAGCAGCCGAACGGAATCACCCTGCGAAGACAATTCAGGATGAGCAATATTACCCGCCCCACCATAGCTGACACGCTCTACGCTTGTGGTATTAGGCAACCCCAGAATCAAGGGCAACCGCTGCCGGTTGCTGGTGCTGTATATTTTCAGTTCAAGGTCGTAGCCGGATTGATTGCTAATGATAAAAACACCTTTCTGTTCCTCATCCACCATTTTTTGGCAAGCGCTTAGCATTGCTGCGCTTAAGAGAAGCAAAGTCCCGTAGTGCGAATACTTGTTCATCTTTATTTCCGGTAAAAATCAGAGCTAGTTACTTCCCTTACCAATAGCCGCTACTTAGTTGTTAGAGCGTGTTTGGACTGCTACTGGCGCCGCTAAATGTAGTGAAAAGCTCGACCGATTTTAAGTCGGTACGCGGCTGGTTTAGTGTAGAAAACCCGAGGATTCTGCCGTGATTGGGGAACTTGTTTCCTGTATAGCTCTATGCAACGGTTCTATTCTGCTTTGCTCGCCGGGCTTACCGGCCTCTGCCTCGGGGGGTGCTCCGCTCCTACTTTTCCTACCTCTGCTTACCCGCAAAACCCCGCCATTTCCGACGCACAGGGCCATCCGCGGGATTCGACGACGTTTTACTTTCCGGCGGCGGATTCATTGCATGCTAAGTATGTTCCTAAAAATAAATGGCCCGCTGTTCGATATAACACAGATATCAGGTTTGCTAACTGCGCTGGTACTTTAGAACATGCTTCCTACACGCTCACCTATTTTGAGGCTCCCGTTCTCTCCAACTATTACTTAGGAGCCGACATCGTACGTTTTCTCTGGCTGCGTTCCTTCCACCGGCCCGTACTCCTCACATTACGCCACACTTCGACTGGTGCAACTCTTCACACCCAGCTTTTGGATAAACCTCCCGGCTTTCAAACCCTGACCGTTTTGCATCCGAATAGCTTGCCCCCGACTGCTTCGGCCAAAAGACGGGCAGACGCTTGGAAGTACTATAACGAAACAATGGCTGACCCGGAGTTTCAACGGGAAGTTGCCGAAGGTAAACGCCGGGCCGGGCCAGTTAAAGCGGAAGAAACTACTGTAGCAGTTACGCCAGAGCAGTGGCAGCATCTGCAAGACTTGTTAACCCAAGCCAAGTTCTCAGGAATGTGTCCTTGCCAGCCTCAACCTGGTATGTTGGATGGCTCAGAATGGCTACTGGAAATTCACCAAGCCCGCGGCTACCATATGGTAGCCCGCCAAAGTCCCGAGGAGCGGGATGGCTTCCGGAAAGCCTGCGAATATCTTATCGATTTGAGTTCAGTGCGCAACGAGGAGCGGTACTAAGCCAAACCGGGCACTTGGGTGGTTCAAGGCAACCTTCCGTCTGCCGGGCGGCTCCCTTAGCCAACTCCCTACCTTCTTTCCATGCGTCTGTCCCTATACCTGCTCTGCCTGCTGAGTTTAGTTACTACCCCTCGTTTACTTGCTCAAACCTTGCTGCAGGGCACCGTGCTGGATGCGCAGACCCAGGCGCCGGTGCCGTTTGCCTCGGTGGGCGTAGCGGGCAAACCCCTCGGGACGGTGGCCGATGAGCAGGGCCGCTTCCGGTTTACTATCCCCACCGACCTAGCCGAACCCGTAGTTGTTTCGTGCGTGGGCTACCAGTCGGCCACCCGGCCTGCTGCTACGTTGCAGGCCGCCGGGCAGGTAGTGCGCCTGCGTTCCAGCGGCGTTAGTCTGGCGGCCGTGACGGTTCGGCCGGGCAAGGTGAAAACCAAAACGTTTGGCCGCACCAGCAGTTCCACGCTGATGGGGGCCAGCATGTACACCGAGGCCGGGTTGGTGAGCGACGCCCTGGCCAAAGAGCAGGGCACCATCATTGGCATTGATAAAGACTGCCGCCTGCGCGACTTCAACATGCACGTGGCCTTCAACCGCTTCAAATCAGTTAAGTTCCGGCTAAACATTTACAGTGTAAAAGCCGGCCTACCCGACCAACCCCTGCTCCGCCAGGATGTGCGCTTCGACGTAACCCAGCCCCGCGGCTGGGTGCGGGTGGATCTGTCGCCCTACCAGGTGCAGTTGCAGGGCCAGCGGGAGGTAGCCGTAACCATTCAGTGGCTGCAGAGTGAAGCCCAGGAAGGCACCCCGAAGGCCTTTGGGGTATCGGCGGTGCTCGCGCCGGGCCATAGCATCCTGACCCGCAACAAAAGCCAGGCGGCCTGGCAGCAGAAATCCGGTTACCTCAGCTTCTACCTCACCGCCGACTCCTACGGTGCCAGCAAAGCCGCACCCACTACCACCGTTGCCGCTGCTTACGAACTGCCCGACAGCCTACGGTATCTGCGCTACCTCGCAGCGCCCACCCTGCCTAACCTCACCAACCCCCAGCACTACGGCGAGAATTTGCAAGCGGGCCACTACGTAACCGTGAAGGGCGGGCGGCTGTACTACGAGCGGTACGGGAAGGGCACCCCGCTCCTACTCCTGCACGGCAATGGCCAATCCATTGCTGCCTTCCAGCGCCAGATCGGCGAGCTGGCTCAACATTTTGAGGTTATTGCCGTGGACACCCGCGCCCAGGGCCGTAGCCAGGACCACACCACTGCCAACTTCACCTACGACCTGTTTGCCGAGGACACGCGCCAGCTGCTCGACTCGCTGGGCCTACGCCAGGTAGATATCCTGGGCTGGAGTGACGGGGGCAACACGGCCTTGACGCTGGCGCTCCGCCACCCCGCGTACGTGCGTCGCCTAGCCGTCATGGGCGCCAACCTGTTTCCCACGCCCGAGGCCATTGAACCCAATTTCCTGGCGCTGCTGCGCCGGCAGCTGCGGGAAGAACAGCGGCTCCCCGCCCCAGATCTGAACCGTACGCGCTTACTGCGCCTCCTGCTGCAAGAGCCCCAGCTGACGTTTGCCGAGCTGCAAGGGGTAGCGGCTCCTACCCTGGTCATGGCCGGTCAGCACGACGTAATTCTGGAAGCGCATACCCGAGCCCTGGCGAAGGCGTTGCCCCAAAGCGAGTTAATTGTCTTCCCCAACACCACCCACTACGCCCCCCAAGAGGCCCCCGAGGCATTTAATAAATCCGTGCTGCGGTTCTTGCAGCAACGTTAGCCCTCTAGCGCTGCCCTACCCCTGGCGCACCAGCGTCACCTCGTCGCGGGTGAAGTCGAAGCGGCTTTTCTCAACGGGCGTGCGGCTGACGGCTACACGGGGCGGCTGGAGCTTCCCCTTGCGGCCGGCTTCAATCCGGGCCTCGCCGGTGATATCCAGGGTGGCTACTACCTCCTCGTTCAGGCGCAACTCCCACGAGCCGGGCTTGAGCGGACCTTCCAGCCGGCCAACCAGGAAGACTTCTTTCGGCGACATGGCAATGATGTCGAGCACTTGCATGGTGGGGGCTTCGGGCATGGGATGGGGGTAGGAAAAGAAAGAGGAAACAACAGGCCGGGGCAAGTTACGCGCCTCAGGTTAACCACCTGTCATTCCGACGCAGGAGGAATCTGGGGTTTCGGTTAAGAAGGTAACCAAGATCTTCCTGCGTCGGAATGACAGACTTATTCGAATAGCTCCAGCAGCTCTTGCTTTGAGAGGGTTTTCAGCAAGGCCGCGTCGGTGCGGATGAGGTCTTGGGCCAGCTCGCGCTTGGTTTGCTGGAGCTGCATGATTTTCTCCTCCACGGTGCGCGGGCAGATGAGGCGCACGGCCACTACCTTCTTGGTTTGCCCGATGCGGTAGGCGCGGTCGATGGCCTGGTTTTCCACGGCGGGGTTCCACCAGGGGTCCACCAGGTACACGTAGTCGGCCTCGGTGAGGTTGAGGCCGGTACCGCCGGCTTTCAGGCTGATAAGGAACACCCGCACCTGCTCGTTCTGCTGAAACTCCTGCACGGCCGCGGCCCGGTAGCGGGTTTGGCCGGTGAGCTGCTGGTAGGGAATGTCGTGGGCTTCCAGCATGGGCCGGATCAGGTCGAGCATGCCCACGAACTGGGAGAAAATGAGAATTTTGTGCTGGGGCGCGTGGTTCTGTAGCTCTTCCAGCAGCACTTCCAGCTTGGCCGAGGCGGCGCCGTAATCGGGTCCGTCGGGGAGCAGGGCGGGCGAGTTGCAGATTTGCCGGAGCCGGGTCAGGCCCTGGAGCAGGTGCATGTGGTCTTTGCCGAGCACGTCTTCGCGGCGGCCCAGTAGCAGGTTGCGGTAGTCCTCCTTGCAGGCCTCGTACACCCGGCGCTGCTCGGGGCCCATGTCGCAGTAGAGCACCATCTCGGTTTTGTCGGGCAGCTCGGGGGCTACCTGGGCTTTGGTGCGGCGCAGCACGAAGGGCCGGATTTTCTGCTGCAGGGCCCGGGCTTGGCTATCATCCTTGAACTTATCAATACGGGTAGCGAAGTGGGCCTTGAAATGGGCCCGGCTGCCCAGCAAACCCGGACAGGCAAACGACAGCAGCCCGTAGATGTCGTAGGTATTGTTCTCCAGGGGCGTGCCCGTGAGCACCAGCCGGTTGCGGGCCTGCAGGCGCCGCGCCGCCTTGTAGCGCTGTGAATCGGGGTTTTTAATGGCCTGGGCCTCGTCCAGAATCACGTAGTTGAACTGGTAGCTCTGCAGGGCGCGCACATCGGCCACCAGCGTGCCGTAAGTAGTCAGCACAATATCGTAGCCATCAAATACCGCCGCGTGCTTGGTCCGGCTGGCTCCGTGCAGGGTATGCACCCGCAGCGTGGGCGCGAACTTGGCTACCTCGGCCTGCCAGTTAAACACCAGGGAAGTGGGCACTACGACTAAACTGGCGGCCCGCTCCCCCTGCTCGCGCTGGAGCAGTAGAAACGCCAGCACTTGCAGGGTTTTGCCCAGACCCATATCATCGGCCAGGCAGCCGCCAAAGTTGAAGGTATCCAGAAAATTCAGCCAGTTCAGCCCTTGGCGCTGGTAGTCACGGAGGGTAGCCTGCAGCCCCGCCGGCACGGGCGCTACCTGAATGCCGCCAAAATCGGCCAGGGCCGCCCGGTAGTCAGAGAGTTGGGCGCGGGCCTCGGGGGTGAGTTCTTCGGGCTGGTAGACCTCCTCTACGGCCGCGAAATTGACAGCGGGAGTGCGGAGCTGCTCCTCCACAACTTCGGCGGCGGCAAAGTAGCGGGTGAACTTATCGAGCCACTCCTGGGGTAGGATGCCGCGGGTGCCGTCGTCGAGGGTGACGTAGCGGCGCTGGTTACGCACGGCCTGGTAGAGCTGGGGCAAGGTGGCGTGCTGCTTGCCGAAGCGCACGCCCAGTTTGGTGTCAAACCAGTTTATTTCCCGGCTCACCAGCACCGTAATGTGGGCCTTGTGGGGGTTGAGGTTATTGCCCTTGAGTTGGTTGAAACCCAAAATGGTGATGCCCTGGGTGCGCCAGTCCTCAAACGCTTCCAGAAACCAGTCCTCATCCAGAAACTGCTTTTTCGGTACGTACAAGGCGTCGAGGTGGAGTTGCTCCTCGAAGTGGGGGTAGTGGCGCATCAAGGCTTTTAATAGCCGGGTTTCGGCCGCCGCGTCGCGGGCTACGGCAAAGGTCTGGCCCAGGGCGTCCGTGTCCTGAAGCTGCTTGCGCGACAGCACCGACACTTCCCGCTCGCCGTAGCGCATTACGGGCAGCACCTCTACGTGCGCGCCGGCCTCGGAGAGGTAGAGCAGCGGCTTGGGTTCTTCCTGGTACCCCCCCAGGGCCAGCTGCTGGGGCGTGGCAGTCCGCACGTAGGTGTAGTGAATGTGGAGCTTGTCTTCGAGTCCAGCCAGCACGTCCTGCTGAAACTCCGGGAACTTGCTTTGGTGCAGCAACAAGGTATTGCTGCGCTTCTTGAAAAACTCCACCACCCGCCACACGTCCAGGTCATCAAGCAGGTACAGGTCGTCGTGCAGGGCCACGAAGTAGTCGTAGCGAATGGTCACGTCTTTTAAATCCAGCAGCTGGTCCAGCACGCTGAGCTGGCCCGACACCCGGTAAAACTCGCCCTGCTCGGTCACCAGCAGGCGCAGCTCCAGCCGGGCCCGGTGCACCCGCACCGCCGCCACCGACTGGGCCGTGGGCTTCTCGCCCTGGGCCGCCTGGTGAGCGTATACTGGCAGTCCCAATGGGTTTTTCACTACCGCCCGCAGCGCCTCCAGGGCCTGGGTAGAGCGCTCCTCCTCGTAATTATGCTGAAAGCGGGCCAGACCGGTGTAGAACTTGAGCACCTCGGGGTCCGACACGCTCCAGATGCCATCCAGCGGGTTCAGGGTCGTCAGGGGGTTGCGAAGTTTGCTCGCGGCGGTAGTTTCCGCCTCGATGAGTTGCAGCGTCAGGTGGCCGTAGTAGCGGTGGCGAGTCAGCAGCACGGCGCGCGTGGCGGCGGGCTCGGCCGGGAGTAGCTGCCGTTTCTCGGGCAGGAGTTGGCGCACTAGTTCCTGCTTAGTAGCCGCCGTAAGGGGTAGCAGCTCCGGCTGCCGGGGCGTGATGCTGGTTTGCCCTTCGGTATAGGTTAGCTGAAAATGCTCGTCGAGGTTGGGTTGCTGCTCCAGCCCGTAGTCCCGCGCCACGGCCCGCAGCCGACTCTGGCGCAACGGAGCATCGAAGAAAATTCGCAGCTCCCGGCGCTGCACCAGGGCTAGCAGCACCAGGGCCTCGTGCGCGCACAACCGCCCTGCCGGGGCACCGCAGGTGCATTGCACCACCAAGTCCGTATTCTGGTCTACGGTAACCTCAGGCCCTACCCCTTCGCCCAGGCTAAACCTCCCGTAGTTTATCCTCAACTCTTCAGGAAGCACCGCATTCAGGGCCCGGCCCTCCGGCAGTATATCGGCGCCGTAGTGCTGTTCAATGATGGCGCTGGTTAGGTCCGGGAGGGTGAGCCTAGTGAAGATAAACTGGTGTTCGTAAAGTGGCTCCGGCGTGTTGGGCATTGCTCCGGCTTCGGTGGTCGGTGTAGAGACGCGACACTTCGCGTCTAGTCGTTGGTGTGGTTAGTTCTTTTGTCATTCCGACGCAGGAGGAATCTGGGTCAAGCCATGGGGAGGCTAACCCAGATTCCTCCTGCGTCGGAATGACAGCCAGTATCGGTTGTTCTGGCGCTAAGACACGAATACGCGTCTTTACAAATCAGTACCAGTGCTTCCTACCCCACATCGGCAGCCTTAATACGGGCATCAAAGCTGAATTCTTCCCGCCCTACTATCTGAATGCGCTTGAACTCGGGGTGGCGGCTGTTGAGGATGTAGTTGTGTTCCTGCGGAATGATGGACGAGGGCACCCGCAGCACCGCCGACTGGCGCGCCGTGTACCAGGCCGCGCCCAGGGGCTGACAGAGGGCGTAGCGGCTAGCCTTCTCCCAGTTTTTAGGCAGCTGAGCGAGGCCTATTTCTTCGATTGCCAAGTCATCGGGCACGTCAATCACCAGCACCCGAAACTGGTCGTTAAGGCCTTCCCCACTCCGGTGCACCACGTTTTCTAGGCAGGCCAGTGCCCGCGACGAGGCCGTGTAAATCACGAACTGGTCTTTGTAATTCCAGCGGGCGCGGTAGCCGGAGGCAAACAGGTCATCGGCGTATTTGGCCAGGCAGATGCGGTATACCAGCATACCCCGGGGCTACGATAAGTCGCCGTAGGCAATGCGGGTCAGCTCCTCGGCTACCAGGTCAATGCCGCCGCTGGTTTCCAGCAGCCGCAACGGCACCTCCTGGTCGAGGCCGTGGGCGGGCTTGTCCAGCCACCGCAGAAAAGCCGCCGCCTCCCCGAATACCTCCAGCCCCAAGTTGTAGAGGCTGATAATCTTCAGGGTTTTCTCGCTGCTAGCCACACTCAGGGTCTTCTTTTCCTGCGAGTACGTACGCAGGGTTTTCGTGGAAAGCTCGTAGATGGCTTCCAGCTCGTTGGCCTGCAGCTGAAAGGCTTCCGCTACCTCAAACGCCGTGGCGGCCGGCACCCCTTTGCGCGCTTCCATTACCAACGTAAACGCATCTTGGCCCGCTTGCCCCCAGGCTGCCCACTTCTTGCGCAGAGCAGCGGGCATGGTAGCGGTAATTTTAGGAGGATGAGCAGCGGCAGCCATAGGTGTGTTGATTTGACAGGTCGAACTTAGAGAAATTTTTCCGATTAACGCGGAAATTTTTCTTCGGGTTCGATTTATCGGCAGCCCTACCCCTCTCCCTTATATTATCCTGCCTGTTGGAAAAGCTGCAGGATTAGAGTCGTTGTTTCCTTCTCTAATGGCAACGTCCATTCAGTTGGCAAAGCAAAGGCTGAACTGCTGAAAAACGTTTGTGACATAGGAACACTAGCACCGTTGTACATATTCCTTACCATCTGTACTACTTCCGCAAGCGTTTCATCAGAACATTCATTTGAAACCACGATACCGCAGGCTCGGTCTGGAATGACTACTGAGTAGCCTGACGGAAATATTCTTTCAAGTTCATAGTGCAACAATACTTTACTGGAACTGATAGTGTCTTCGTCATTCAGAAAAGCAATCCATTCTGGCTGCCCCGTAACCACATTGTCTTTTCGGTATCGGTGGAAATAGGCCGACTGACGAACATTATCTAGTGCCTGTTGCTGCCAGTTCAAACCTGACTGGTTCAATTCATTATATCCGTCCCTATCCAAGTATACCATTGCCTCACTGTATTCGACCCAGCACAGGATAAACTCGTCATTCGGCAGTGGTAAATGCGGCAAGTCCCAAGTACTATTTTCAATGTATTCACGCGGAACAATCAGCGGGTGTAAGAATTCTGGCTTTATCATTTAGAGTATATCACCTTTATATATCCTTGCTAGAAAAACAGCGCGAAGCGGAAGCTATTCGCTACATCCCTACCACGGCGTGCAGGGGCACAGGGTGTAGAATCAGCCACACCAGTTCCCGCAGGATTTCGCCGTCGGTCATGGAACCCGAGTCGATGCCTTTGCTTTGGGCGTCGGCTCGGCGGATGAGGCGGACAATGTCGCGGGTACGCTCGAAGGGGAAGACTTTCAGGCCGGTTTGGTAGTCGCGGCGGGCGTAGGCGTTGGCCAGGTTCAGGCGCTTCCAGTCGGCTTCGGTGGGGTTGGGCAACTGGTGCAGGGCCAGCAACCGCGAGAAGTAGTTGAACAGCAGCGTCAGGTTCGGGATGAGCGGGTTGTTCTTGGGGTTAGCCTCGAAGTAGAGCAGGATGCGGTTGGCCTTGAGCACGTCGCGGCGAATAAGCGCCGACTGCAGCTCGAAGATGTTGTACTCCTTGCTGATGCCTACCATACGCTGCACCAGGTCCTCGTCGATGCTGTGGCCCGGCAGCAGGTTGATGAGCATCTTATCGACCTCGTTCGTGAGCCTACCCAGCTCCGCCCCGATGTACTCAGCCAGCATGTTGGTAGCCTGGGGCGTAATCTGCTGGCCTTTCGAGCGCACGTAGTTCGTGAGCCAGGGCGCCACCTGGTTGTCGTAGAGCTTTTTGCTGGTGAGCAGCACCGTGCCAGCGGGTGCGGGGTTGTTTTTGTCGCCGGTGAGCAGCTTGCCCAGCTTCTTGCGGGCATCCAGGGTTTTGTGCTTGTAGCAGAAGACCAGCACCGTACTTTGCAACGGATTTTTGAGGTAGGCCTCCAGAAACGGCCACGCCTTTTCGGCTTCTAAATCGGCCACGGCCTGGGCTTCCTTCACGATGATGACCGAGCGCTCGGCCATCATGGGGAAGCGCTTGGCCTGGCCCAGGATGCCGGCCACGTCGGTATCCTTGCCGTAGAGTACCACCTGGTTAAAGCCCTTTTCGTGCTCCTGCAGCACCGTTTTTTCCAGCAGATCGGCTACCAGGTCAATATAGTACGGCTCCTCCCCTTGCAGAAAGTACACGGGCGCAAACTGCCGCTGCTGGAGCTGCTTCAGAATTTCGTCGGCGGTGAGGGTCACGCTCTAATTAGTAATTAAGAATTAATAATGAAGAATTGACCGACATCTGTCTGCTAGGCTCCTCTGTCATTCTTCCTCAACAAAGGTACGGGTAGCCTCTTACCTTTGCGGACTGCTTTGTGAGAATTAGCCGGCTGCTTGCCTACCCCCTCAGGGCAGGCGCTAGGCCACTGGCCTACCCCACCGGTCTAATTCTTCATTACTAATTTCTAATTACTAATTCCGCTTCACCCTTGGATTTAATAGAAGAACTGCGCTGGCGGGGCATGTTTCACGACATGATGCCGGGTACCGACGAGCACCTGCGCCAGAACGCGCCCATCACCGGCTACATCGGCTTCGACCCTACGGCGCCTTCCTTGCACATCGGCAACCTGGCTACCATTATGCTGCTGGTTCACCTGCAGCGGGCCGGCCACCGGCCCCTGGCTCTGGTGGGCGGCGCCACCGGCATGATTGGCGACCCCTCGGGCAAGTCAGCGGAGCGCAATTTGCTGGATGAAGAGGCCCTGCGCCGCAACCAGGCCGGCATCCGGGCTCAGCTGGAGAAATTTCTGGTGTTCGACGACTCGCCTACCGGCGCCCGCGTGGTGAACAACTACGACTGGTTCAAGGAGTTTGGCTTCCTGCAGTTCCTGCGCGAGGTAGGCAAGCACCTCACCGTGAACTACATGATGGCCAAAGACTCCGTGAAGCGCCGCATCAGCGGCAACGAGGAGTCGGGGGCTGAGGGCCTGAGCTACACCGAGTTCAGCTACCAGCTGCTGCAGGGCTACGATTTCTTCCACCTCTACAAAGAGCTGGGCACCACCCTGCAAATGGGCGCCTCGGACCAGTGGGGCAACATTACCACGGGCACCGAGCTGATTCGGCGCATGTCGGGTGGCGAGGGCAAAGCCTACGCCCTCACCGGCCAGCTCATCACCAAGGCCGATGGTACCAAGTACGGCAAGAGCGAAACCGGCACCGTGTGGCTGGATGGCTCCATGACCTCGCCCTACCAGTTCTACCAGTTTTTCCTTAACGCCGCCGACGCCGACGTGCCCCGCCTGATTCGGGTGTTCACGCTGCTACCCCAGGCGGAAATCGAAGCCCTGGAAGCCGAGCACGCCCAGGCCCCGCACCTGCGCACCCTGCAAAAAGCCCTGGCCAAGGACGTTACCATCCGGGTCCACGGCGAAGCAGCCTTCGAAGCAGCCTTATCGGCCTCGCAGGTGCTTTTCGGCGGCGGCGACCTGGCCACCCTCGACGAAGCAACGCTGCTGGACGTGTTTGCCGGGGTACCGCGCCTGGAAGTGCCGCGCGCCTCGCTGGCTGAGCAGAACGTTATTGGGCTGCTGAGCGAAGCCACCAATGGCGTTATTTTCTCGTCTAAAGGCGAGGCCCGCAAGATGATTCAGGGCGGCGGCGTAAGCGTAAACCGCACGAAAGCCACGCCGGAGCAACAAGCTATAGAAGTGCCGCTGCTGCTGGACCAGTACATGGTGGCCCAGAAAGGCAAGAAGAACTACTACCTGATCAAAGTAGTGTAAGTCCACCAGACGCTGCGCGAGGTCAAACCCCTGTTGCTCTTGGTAGCAGCAGGGGTTTACTTTTCTGGAATATCCAGAACGCCCCCATCTGCTGCCAGAGGCACCCAATTCGTTGGCCTCGTGCTGAGACCTGCCGAAAGGGTTGGGCCAACTTCGGGGGTAGGCGGAAACCCTTCCGGCGAAGCGAATGGCGCGGGCGTCAACTGACCGGACGGCATTAGCGGCCAGCCCGGGCGGCCAGCCTCCTACCCCGGTGCCAACAGAAAGGCCCCACCAGTATCTGATGGGGCCTTAGATGAAGCTATTACTACCGCAGAGGCTGCGGGGCCGAATTACTTCTTTTTTGCAGGGGCGGCTTTCTTAGCGGCCGGAGCGGCAGCCTTCTTAGCCGGAGCAGCTTTGGCCGGAGCGGCCTCGCCACCTTCGTTCTTTTTGTTTTGCACTTCGGTGCGGATGGTCTGGGCCATATTCTTCAGCTCCTGCATGCCCTTGCGCACGCGGGTGCCAGCGGCCGAGTTGCCCTTGTCGTAGAACTTCTCGAAGTCAGCTTCCAGCGACATCACGAGGTCTTTCAGTTGGCTAAAATTGCTCATTTTGGGAGGGGTTGTATGGTGTGGAAAAAGTGTTTAACCGGCCCTAATATACAGGGATTTCAAATACAAGCAAGTTGCCAAGTTTTTTTTTAAACCCGTTTTCGAGCCTGTTAGGGCACTTTTTATACGCAAACATCTCCACAATAGGTTACCTGCTTACTAGTATATTCTATAATTAATCCTAAAACAAAAAGCCGACCTCGTTGTAGAAGTCGGCTTTTGCATTTAGGGAGGGCCCGGTTAGTGTTGCAGCCCGGCAGGAATCTCCGCCTTGGAATATTGCCCGGTTCGCAGCTTCTCTTGCACGGCTTCGAAGGCCTTAATCGTGATAGCCACGTCGTCGAGGGTGTGGGCCGCTGTCGGGATGATCCGGAGCATGATAACACCCTTCGGAACCACCGGATACACTACAATTGAGCAGAAAATACCGTGATTCTCACGCAGATCGAAGGTTACTTGCGTAGCATCGGGGATTTGGCCTTCCAGCAGCACCGGTGTTACGGGCGAGGTGGTAGTGCCAATATTGAAGCCTTTTTCGCGCAAGCCGCTCTGCAGGGCCCGTACAATGGTCCAGAGGTTTTCCTTCAGCTCGGGGCGGGTACGCAGCAGCTCCAACCGCTTTAAAGCGCCCACTACAAGCGGCATGGGCAGGCTTTTGGCGAAAATCTGGCTGCGCATGTTGTAGCGCAAATATTCAATTACGTTCTCGGGGCCCGCTACGAAGGCGCCGATGCTGGCCATGCTCTTGGCGAAGGTCGAAAAATAAAGGTCGATACCGTCCTGTACGCCCTGTTCTTCGCCCGTTCCGGCCCCCGTAGTGCCCATCGTGCCGAAGCCGTGAGCATCGTCCACGAACAGGCGGAACTGGTATTTCTCCTTCAGGGCCACTACCCCGCGCAGGTCGCCCTGGTTGCCCGACATGCCGAATACGCCCTCGGTAATTACCAGAATGCCGCCGCCCGTCTCATCGATGATGCGCTGGGCGCGCTCCAGCTGTTTCTCCAGGCTGGCCATGTCGTTGTGCACGTACACGAAGCGCTTGCCCGCGTGCAGGCGCACCCCGTCGATGATGCAGGCGTGCGACTCGGCGTCGTACACAATCACGTCGTGGCGGCCTACCATGGCATCAATAATTGATACTACACCCTGGTAGCCGAAGTTGAGCAGCATGCAGTCGGGCTTCATCACAAACTCGGCCAGCTCATTTTCCAGCTGCTCGTGCAGGTTGGAGTTGCCCGACATCATGCGCGCGCCCATGGGCAGGGCCATGCCGTACTCAGCAGCCGCGTCGGCATCGGCTTTGCGTACTTCAGGGTGGTTAGCCAGGCCTAAATAATTATTCAGGCTCCAGGTGAGAACCTCTTTGCCGCGGAAAATCATGCGGGGCTTAATCTCGCCTTCCAGCTTGGGGAAAGTGAAATAACCGTGCGCGTAATGTGAATGGCTACCCAGCGGGCCGCGGTTGGCGGCAATCTTCTCAAATAGATCCACGAGGGAACGGGTTGAATGTGAAACGAAAGCGAGCAGCTAGGCCCAAGGACCTAACGCCCGAGTAATGTACAAAGTTATGGCAATCCGCAAAGGTAGCCGCTTTCGGTCTGCATCCAACCTCCACGAAAATGCCCGGAGGCATTTTCTGGTGCGCCCGGAATGGCGTTTCTTTGACGGTACAAATGCCAAACTGCTTGTTATTCTGAGCGCCGCTCAGCACAGCTTCTAGCTACTTCCTCTCCCACCCGCCTACTCTCTCACATGAAAAAAATCACCAAGCTGCTCGTTGCTAATCGGGGCGAAATTGCGTTGCGCGTGCTGCGCTCGGCCAAAGAAATGGGCCTGCAAACCGTGGCCATCTACTCCGAAGCCGACCGCAACGCCCTGCACGTACGCTACGCCGATGAGGCCGTGTGCGTAGGCCCGCCGGCCTCTAAGGACAGCTACCTGCGCGGCGACAAAATTCTGGAAGTCTGCCGCCAGCTCGGCGTCGATGCCATTCACCCCGGCTACGGCTTCCTCTCCGAAAACGCCGAGTTTGCTCGCCTGGTGAAGGAAGCCGGGCTCATCTTCGTGGGTCCTTCGCCCGAGGCCATGGACATCATGGGCGACAAGCTCTCGGCCAAGCAGGCTGTGAAGGCCTACGACATTCCGCTGGTACCGGGCACCGACGAGGCCATCAGTGATGTCGGCGAGGCCAAGCAGATTGCGGCTACGGTGGGCTTCCCTATCCTGATTAAGGCTTCGGCCGGCGGGGGCGGCAAGGGCATGCGCTTGGTGCACCAGGAAAGCGAGTTTGAGGAGCAGATGCAGCTGGCCATTAACGAGGCTACCTCGGCCTTCGGCGACGGCGCGGTGTTCATTGAGAAGTTCGTGACCGGGCCGCGCCACATCGAAATTCAAGTGCTCGGCGACGAGCACGGCAACATCGTGCACCTGTTCGAGCGGGAGTGCTCCATTCAGCGCCGCCACCAGAAGGTGATTGAGGAAGCCCCCTCGTCGGTGCTCACGCCCGAGCTGCGCGCCGAAATGGGCCGTTGCGCCGTGGATGTGGCCCGCGCCTGCAACTACACTGGGGCCGGCACCGTGGAGTTTTTGCTCGATGACCAGCGCAACTTCTACTTCCTGGAGATGAACACGCGCTTGCAGGTAGAGCACCCCGTCACGGAGCAAATCACCGGCCTCGACCTGGTAAAGGAGCAGATCAAGGTAGCCCAAGGCCAGCCCCTCTCCTTCCGCCAAGAAGATTTGCAGATCAACGGGCACGCCCTGGAGCTGCGCGTGTACGCCGAAGATCCGCAGAACAACTTCCTGCCCGATATCGGCACGCTCACGACCTACGTGCGCCCCCAGGGCCCCGGCGTGCGGGTAGATGATGGCTTCGAGCAGGGCATGGACATCCCGATTTACTACGACCCCATGATTGCCAAGCTCGTCACCTTCGGGGCTACCCGCCAAGAGGCCATCGAGCGGATGCTGCGCGCCATCGACGAGTACCAGATTACCGGCATCGAAACCACCCTGGGCTTCGGCCGCTACGTGCTCCGGCACCCCGCCTTCGTGAGCGGCAACTTCGATACGAACTTCATCAAGGACCACTTTACCCCCGAAGTCCTGAAACCCGCTGCCCCAGACGAGGCTACCGCCAAGCTCGCTGCCGTGCTCACGGCCATGCTCCTGACCGAAAAGAAAGCCCCGGCAGCCGCTTCGGATGCGCCGGCTACCACTACCGGCTCAGCCTGGAAGCGGAACCGGTTGGGCGTGCGGTAGAAGAGAATGTGTAAATGAACAGAGCCCGATTAATTTAGTCGGGCTCTGTTCGTTTGTAGCAGTAAGGCTTCTGCTTGGGAAAGCGCACATCCCGGGTACGGCCTAGTGCTTACCTTCGCTTATCCGAGCTGTATTTCTCTTGATTCTTCGCCACATCCCCCACTTTATTCTGCAATATGAACAGCACCTACGCGTGCTGCGCCTAGAGTGGGCACCTGGCAGTCAAGTGGCAAATCTGCAAATCAGCGCGCATACGCTCATGCTACTGATACGGGAGCTCCGCGTACGGTGCCTATTAATTGATATGAATACGGTGCCCGACCTGCCAGTTGCCGACCAGCTGTGGCTAGGCGACCATTGGATGCCGGCTTTGGTGGCGTCTGCACTTGAGCGGTTAGTGTTGGTAATTGACAGTAGCCAAGTACACAACCAACTGGCCATTGACGCGCTGCACGACTTAGTGCAGCCAGCTATTCGCTTCGATTCGCAGTATTTCTCTGATTCGGAGTCGGCTTTGCAGTGGCTTACTGACGAGTCGGCACTGGTAATATCGTTGGAAGCGGAATGGAGTGCCCGCTACACTACTACGCCAGGTTCTACGGAGCCTGGAGCTGGCTAGCGCACTGATTTTACTTAAGACGGACCCCTACTTTCATCAAATCAGCTCCGTTATTTCGCGCACGCCCAGGGGCCGCTCGCGGGTGAAGCCTTCCCCGAACTCTACCCCAATCAGGTGGCCGAACTCGCGGGCGCGGGCTTCCATAAAGTTGCTGAACACGGGCGTGGAGAGGTAGGTGGTGGGCTCGGTGCTGGTGGGGTCGTGGAACTGGGTGCGGTAGGCCTGAATGCTTTCCCACTTTTTAGGCCAATGGGCCGAAATGTCGACCACGAAGTCGGCCGGAATCTGGCGGTCCTGGATGTAGTGGAACACCAAGCGGGGGCGCCAGGGCTGCTGGGGCTGCCCGTCGTCGCCGGGGGTTTCAATCATGCGCAGGCCTGCCAGAAAGCACGATTCCGAAACCAGTTGGGAGCCGCGGCCGTGGTCAGGGTGCCGGTCGTGGATGGCGTTGCAGAGCACCACATCGGGCTGGTAGCGGCGCAGGGCGGCAATTACGGGCAGCTGGTGTTCCCGGTCATTACGAAAAAAACCGTCGGGCAAACCCAGGTTTTCGCGGGCGCTCAGGCCCAGGATACGGCTGGCCGCTTCGGCTTCCTGGGCGCGGGTAGCGGGCGTGCCGCGGGTGCCCAGCTCGCCCCGGGTCAAATCGACGATGCCGATTTTCTTGCCGGCCGCGGCAGCTGCCAGCAGCGTGCCGGAGCACGACATTTCTACGTCGTCGGGGTGAGAGCCGAAGGCCAGGATATCAAGTTTCATGCG
This sequence comes from Hymenobacter sp. HSC-4F20, assembly GCF_019599275.1. Lineage (GTDB taxonomy): Bacteria > Bacteroidota > Bacteroidia > Cytophagales > Hymenobacteraceae > Hymenobacter. The sequence goes on from NZ_JAHZTD010000001.1 coordinate 1,047,183, forward strand.
GTAAGGGGAGAAAACAGAGAAGCTGCCGGAATTTCGGCGGCCATGCCCTAGTCAAGGTAAACGCGGCATAGACGGCAGCAAAAGTACAAGGTTACGGGGCTTTTACGGGGGAGCAGGGCACTGGGAGCAGCCCAACTGAAAACCCAGGGACACACCCGGAAGTTATTCAACCCGATTTACGACCGGTAACTTGCCACCGGTCCGCACCTTTCACCAGCGGCGCACGGGCGCCCCTACCCCCTCATCCTATGGAATACAGACAACTAGGCCGCTCGGGCCTGCGCATCCCAGTCCTGAGTTTCGGCACGGCCACCTTCGGGGGCGGCAACGAGTTTTTCAAAGCCTGGGGCAGTACCCAGGTCGAGGAAGCCCGGCGGCTGATCGACATCTGCCTGGAAGCGGGCGTTACCCTCTTCGACACGGCCAACGTGTACTCCCAGGGCATGTCGGAGGAAATTCTGGGCAAAGCCCTGGAAGGCCGGCGCGGCGAGGTGTTGATTTCAACCAAGGCTACCTTCCCCATGGGCGACAACCCGAATGGCTACGGCTCTTCGCGCCAGAATCTGCTCAAAGCCTGCGAAGACAGCCTGCGCCGCCTCGGCACCGACCACATCGACATCTACCACATGCACGGCTTCGACGCCCACACGCCGGTAGAGGAAACCCTGCGCGCCCTCGATGACCTCGTGCAGAGCGGTAAGGTGCGCTACATTGCCTGCTCCAACTTCTCGGGCTGGCACCTGATGAAGTCCCTGAGCGTGTCGGAGCGCTACGGCTGGGCCCGCTACGTAGGTCACCAGGCCTACTACTCGCTGGCCAACCGGGAGTTTGAGTGGGAGCTCCTACCCCTCGGCCTGGATCAAGGGGTAGGCACTATCGTTTGGAGCCCCTTATCGGCCGGCCTGCTGAGCGGCAAAATCCGTCGCGGCCAGTCCATTCCCGAGAGCAGCCGCCTGGCCCAGGGTGGCGGCCAGGGCCCCAAAGTACCCGATGAGCTGCTGTTCAACATTATTGATGCGCTGGATGAGGTAGCTGCCGAAACGGAGAAAAGCGTGGCTCAGGTAGCCCTGAACTGGTTGTTGCAACGCCCTACGGTAGTGAACCTCGTCATTGGGGCGCGCAACGAGGAGCAGTTGCGTCAGAACCTGGCCGCCGCGGGCTGGAATCTTACGCCCGAGCAGATAGCCAAACTGGATGCCGCCAGCGACACACCGCCCATCTACCCCTACTGGCACCAGCGCAATTTCCCCATGCTGCACCCGAAGCTGGTATAATGGATAACAACCCCGAACGGTAGCTCTCGGCTTCGTTACGGGTTTCATTGCTGATTACTGTATCAAATCGGCAGCAATCGTTCAAGGAAACGCGAGGCGGGAGCTAGGCCTTACTACCGCAAACGCCCCGCTGAGGTCTTACCTCGGCGGGGCGTTTGCTATCTATCTTGGTTGGCAGGCGACTTATTTAATCCGCAGGGTCCGGCCGGGGCGCAAAGTGCCTACGTTGCCGTTTAAGCGCCGTAGCTGGCTTTGAGAAACACCGTATTTCTGGGCTATTTCCGACAGTGTATCGCCGCTGCGGATGCGGTGTGTGACGGTACGCCGAGCTGCTGTGGGCTTGCCGCTGCTGCTATGGCTACTACTGCTGGTTCCGCTGCCGGCACCCGGCACGCTCCCTCCCCGGTAGCGCAACGACTTGCTATAGTAGGCAAATAAGGCCGAAGTAATCTGGAAGTTATCCTTAATCAACCGGTAGTCAGGAAAGTCATACATGCGCTCCGGGTCAATGGGGTTGCCTTCGTAACGGACCTCGAAGTGCAGGTGCGAGCCGCTGCTGCGTCCGGTGCTGCCGCCCCAACCTATCAGCTGACCGGCCTTCACGAAGGTACCCGGCGTTACCAGCGTCTTCTGCATGTGGCCGTATAGCGTTTCAATGCCATTGTAGTGGCGCACCAGAGCATAGTTGCCGTAGCCTGAGCCGTCCCACTTCACAATGCGCACGACCCCATCGAAAGCCGCTTTCACCGAGTCACCCGTTTCCAGGTCCAAGTCCACGCCGTAGTGCCAGCGGTAGCCCCGGAACCCGAAGTCGGAAGTGATAGGAGTGCGATTCAGCGGCATTTTGGCATAGCGCTGCTTTTCCGGCTCCGTCAGCTTCAGATTGAGCGTGTCCTTAATGCGCCGGCCATCCACCCGGTACGGGTTGATGTTATGAGTATCCCAGATGGCGTAGTAGCCCGCCACCTGAATCCAGCTGGAGTCAATCTGCACTTCCTCCTTCACCTCCACGATATGCTGCTCCCCTTCGTTGAGCGTAGTAGTATCCTCGCTGACGATGGAGAGCTTTTTAGCTGGATTAAAGAAGATGGACTTGGCCGCGTCCGAGCCTTCATCGGGCAGTTCTTCCGTCTCGATGAGGACGGTGGTATCGGGCCGCACGTAGCGGATGGTGGGGGACTTGATGCGGAAGAAATCTTTCCGCTTGCCCGCCGAGCCAGCTTTTGCCTTAGGCTCTGGCACTTTGCGCCGCTGGGCCAGCAGCTGACCGGGCAAGCCAAGAAACAGCCCGATCAGTAGCAGCGGCAGCAGCCAGTGTTTTACAAAATTCAGCAAGAGCGAAAATTTAATGAGTGAATAAGTAAATGAGCAGATAAGTGAATGAAAGAAGTAGCAGGCTCAACGTTTCCCCGTTTCGGCTAGTGTATGGACCGGCTACATCACTCATTCACTTATTCGCTCACTCACTGTTAATGGTCGCCGAGAGCAGCGAGGTAACGCTCGGCATCCAGGGCGGCCATGCAGCCCGAACCGGCGGCCGTAACCGCTTGGCGGTAGGTAAAATCCTGCACGTCGCCGCAGGCAAATACACCATCCACGTTCGTCTTGGCGGTACCCGGGATGGTTTTCAAGTAGCCCTGCTCATCATGATGCAGGTAGGGCTGGAAAATCTTGGAGTTCGGCTCGTGGCCAATAGCTACGAAGAAGCCCTCAATGGCAATGTCGCGGGTGCTGCCATCAAGCACGTTCTTGATGCGGGCCCCTTCCACGGCGTGCTCACCCAGGATTTCATCCGTCACCGAGTTCCACAGGACCTCAATCTTGGGATTATCGAGCACACGCTTCTGCATAATCTTGGAGGCGCGCATCTCTCCTTTTCGCACAATCATGTACACCTTAGAGCACAGGTTGGCCAGGTAGGTAGCTTCCTCCGCAGCGGTATCACCGGCGCCCACAATAGCTACTTCCTTGCCGCGGTAGAAAAACCCGTCGCACACGGCGCAGGCCGACACGCCCGAACCATTTAGGCGCTGCTCCGAAGGCAGGCCCAGCCACTTCGCTGAAGCCCCGGTAGCAATGATGACGGTATCAGCCGTCAGCTCCAACGATTCGTCAATGGTTACGCGGTGCGGGTGGCCCGAAAAGTCTACGGCGGTAGCAATTCCGTAGCGAATATCGGTGCCAAAGCGGGCCGCCTGCTTCTTTAAGTCTTCCATCATCTCCGGGCCCATGATGCCATCGGGGTAGCCGGGGAAGTTTTCTACGTCGTTGGTAATGGTGAGCTGGCCGCCGGGCTGCAGGCCCTGGTACATGATGGGCGTAAGGCCGGCACGAGAAGCGTAAATAGCTGCAGTATAACCTGCTGGGCCGGAGCCGATAATCAAACACTTGATGTGTTCCGGAGTGGTAGTTGCCATGAGAAAATAAAGCACTAGCCGCAGCCAGTACCATGAGTGGTTAAGGGAAGTGGAATGCAAAGGTAAGCAGGAGTACCATCCTTCATGAAACCGGTGGCGTTGCTACCTCCACAGTACAACAAAAAACCCCAACACTAGGTCGGGGTTGTTTGCTACGGGGTAAAAAAGATTACCCCAGGTAGGGCTTCAGCGCTTTGCTACGGGAAGTGTGGCGCAGACGGCGGATTGCCTTCTCCTTGATCTGGCGGACCCGCTCGCGGGTCAGGTTGAACTTCTCCCCAATTTCTTCCAGCGTGAGCGAGTGTTCCCCGTTCAGGCCAAAATAAAGCGTGATAACGTCGGCCTCGCGCTTGGTTAAGGTGCTCAGCGCGCGCTGCACTTCCTTGCGGAGCGAGTCGTTCATCAGGCCCGTGTCAGGCGACTCCTCGTCCTCGTTTTCCAGTACGTCCAAAAGGCGGTTTTCCTCACCCTGCACGAAAGGAGCATCCACGGATACGTGGCGGCCCGAAATCTTCAGGGTGTCTACTACCTCGGAGGTAGTGAGTTCCAGCACTTCGGCAATTTCTTCGGGCGAGGGCTCCCGTTCGAACTTCTGCTCTAGCTCAGAGAAAGACTTGGAAATCTTATTCAGCGAGCCTACCCGGTTCAGGGGCAGACGTACGATGCGCGACTGTTCGGCCAGGGCCTGCAGAATGGACTGGCGAATCCACCATACGGCGTAGGAGATGAACTTGAAGCCGCGAGTTTCGTCGAAGCGCTTGGCGGCTTTAATCAGACCGAGGTTTCCCTCGTTGATCAAATCGCCCAGCGACAGACCTTGGTTCTGGTATTGCTTGGCCACCGACACCACGAAGCGCAGGTTGGCCTTGGTCAGTTTTTCCAGTGCTTGCTGGTCACCTTCCTTGATGCGTTGCGCCAGCGTCACCTCCTCGTCGGGGGTCAGCAGATCCACCTTGCCAATCTCCTGGAGGTATTTATCCAGCGACTGGCTTTCGCGGTTGGTGATCTGCTTGCTGATTTTTAGCTGTCTCATTGCGGGCGCGTGAGAATTGAGTTATGGATGCTTGTAAACGTCGTTGTCAGTCCGATTAATACGCATTAATACGGAAGATACCCGAACGCGGGTACCGGCATTGATTCTGTCCAACACGCCGGTACCTGCGAAAGTTCGGGAAGAGGCAGTTACGCGGCGCCGTTCGAGTCTGCGGCACGCTCAGGCTTGGGCAGAAGCACCTTGCGCGACAAACGGTATTTACCCGTTTTTTTGTCGATATCGAGCAGTTTTACGTCAATCTCCTGACCTACTTCCAGCACCCCCTCCAAAGAAGCCAGACGCTCATGGGCTACCTCAGAAATGTGCAACAGGCCATCTTTGCCCGGCATAATTTCCACGAAAGCGCCGTAAGGCTGAATCGAGCGAACCTTGCCTTTGTACGTTTCGCCTACCTCTGGCACGGCAGCAATAGCGCGGATGCGGTCAATGGCAGCTTGCATGTCCGGCTGGTTGGAGGCGAAGATGCTTACGTGGCCTTTTTCGTCCTTCTCCTCGATGATTACCGTGGCGTTGGTATCCTTCTGGATCTGCTGAATCACCTTGCCGCCGGGCCCGATTACCGCACCGATAAACTCTTTATCGATGAGCATCTTGTGCGAACGGGGGGTGTGCGGCTTCAGCTCGGCTGCGGGGGCAGCAATGGTCTTAGCCATTTCGCCCAGGATGTGCAGGCGGCCTTCGCGGGCCTGATGCAGAGCGGCCGTTAGGATCTCGTGGCTCAGCCCCTGGATTTTGATGTCCATCTGGCAAGCCACGATGCCTTTCTCCGTGCCAGTTACTTTGAAGTCCATGTCACCCAGGTGGTCTTCGTCGCCCAGGATGTCGGAGAGTACGGCGTAGTCGCCGGTTTCCTTGTCCTGCACCAGGCCCATGGCAATACCCGATACGGCAGCGCGCAGCTTAATACCGGCGTCCATCAGGGCCATCGACGAAGCACACACGGTAGCCATTGACGACGAACCGTTTGACTCCAGAATATCCGACACCACGCGGATGGTGTAGGGGTTCTCGTCTTCCGAAGGCAGCACTTTTTTGATGGAGCGCATGGCCAGGTTGCCGTGGCCTACCTCCCGGCGACCGGGGCCGCGGTTTGGCTTTACCTCGCCGGTCGAGAAGGCCGGGAAGTTGTAGTGCAGCATAAACTTGTTGTAGCCCGACACCATGGCCGAGTCCACAATCTGTTCGTCGAGCTTGGTACCTAGGGCCACCGAAGTCAGCGACTGAGTTTCACCGCGCGTGAACAAGGCCGAGCCGTGCGCGCCGGGCAGGTAGTTGACCTCCGACCAGATGGGGCGGATTTCCGTGAGCTGACGACCATCGAGGCGGGTGCGCTCCTTGATCATCATGTCGCGGATGGCTTTCTTCTCAGCCGAGCCGTAGTAGCGGCCGAACATCTTCATGTCCAGCTCCGGATTTTCGGTCTGCAGCTCTTCTACCAGCGCCTTCTTGATAGCGCCGAAGCCTTCCTTGCGGCCCGATTTGCTGGTGTTACCCGACTTGGCTACTTCGTAGGCCTTTTGGTAAACCGCTTCGGTAATGCGCTGCTTCAGCTCGTCGTTCTCTTCGTACTTGGGGTAGTCGCGCTTTACGTGCGACTTTTCTACGGCGGCAGCTAGCTCCTGCTGCACGCGTACTTGCTCTTTAATGGCCTCGTGAGCGTAGGCAATGGCTTCCACCATTTCCTCTTCGCTCACTTCGTCCATTTCACCTTCCACCATGGCTACCGAGTCGGCCGTGGCCCCTACAATCAGGTCGATGTCGGCGCGCTCGATGTCAGCAGTGAGGGGGTTGATCTGTAGTTTGCCGTCGATGCGTGCTACGCGCACCTCCGAAATCGGGCCAGCAAACGGAATATCAGAAACCGACAGGGCAGCCGAAGCGGCCAGGGCAGCCAGAGCGTCGGGCTGCACGTTTTTGTCGGCTGAAATCAGCGAAATCATTACCTGCACCTCGTAATGGTAGTCCTTGGGGAACATTGGGCGCAGGATGCGGTCCACGAGGCGAGAAACGAGCACTTCGTAATCGGAGAGGCGGCCTTCGCGGCGCTGAAACGAGCCGGGAATTTTACCGGCGCCGCCAAACTTCTCCTGGTAGTCAACCGACAGGGGCAGGAAATCCACGTCGCCGCGGGCGCTGGGTTGCGAAACCACCGTGGCCAGCAGCATGGCGTCGCCGAGGCGAACCACAACGGCGCCATCGGCGAATTTGGCCAGCTTGCCGGTCTCAATGGAAATCTGCCGCCCATCGGGCAGCGTAATGTGTTTGGTAACCGCGGTGTAATTGGGCATCTTCTAGGGTTGCTTTTTTAGAAAGCGTGCAGCGGGCGAGCAGCCGTAAAACCAGGGCCGGCAGTGGCCTCGGTTTGCTCTGGGGAAAGTTCTTCCGGGGTAGTAAACAACGAAACCGGCAGAATAATGCAGCCGGCTTCAGACAAAAAAAGAGCAGGGAACCTCCCCCAGCGGAAAGGCTCCCTGCTCCGGAGCGTGAGCTTACTTACGAATACCCAGTTCCTTGATGATGGCGCGGTAGCGGTTGATGTCGCGGTGCTGGAGGTAGTCCAGCATCCGACGGCGCTTACCAACGAGTTTGAGCAGACCCAGGCGGGTCGAGTAGTCTTTCTTGTTCACTTTCAGGTGCTCAGTGAGGTGAGCAATGCGGTGGGTAAACAAGGCAATTTGCGACTCGGCCGAACCGGTGTCGTTAGCGGACTTCTGCAGGCTGTTCTTTTCGAAAATCGCCTGTTTTGCGTCAGTGGTGAGTTGCATCGGCAGATAGGTTTCCCCGTCTTAGATTGAAAAATGAGAAGAATTTCACCCCGCACTTCGGGGTGTCGGCAAAGATAGAGGTTTTCCGCAAGAGTAACGACGACGCGAAGAAAAGCCCCTGGTTTTCTTCGCAGCGAGAGCGGCGCTTTTCTAGCAGCTGACTAGCTACACCGTTTTCTTATAGCCGCGGAGGGGCCAGCGCATCCACGAGGGCAGCACCCGATTCCAGTCCACATCCAGAATGCCGGAGTCGTGCCGAGCCTGGTAGAGAAAGAACAGCCCTACTGGCAGCAGCAGCGAAGTAGCCATCCACATACCCAGGCCCACCGGCATCACTATCTCGCGCCCATATTTCTCACCCATAATGGACAGCACGTAGTACACTATAAAGAAGACAATGGATACTAGGATGGGCACTCCCAGGCCCCCTTTCTTGATAATAGCCCCCAGCGGCGCGCCGATGAGAAACATCAGCAAAATAGCCGCCGATTGCGTGAATTTGCGGAACATCTCAATCCGGTAGTTGGCCGTTTCTTTAGTCATGTTGGTTAAGCGCTCCGCCGAGGTACCCAGGAATGAGCGCACGTTGCGGGCCCGGTTAGCCGCTTGCTGGGTGATATTCAGGCTGACAGGCTGCAGCTCGGCCACTGGTACCTGCCAGCCCTCCACCCGCCGCAGGGCTGCCCGCCCGGTAGTATCCAGGCGCAGATACGTGTAGTAGGGGTTTAGCTGGGCAATGAGCAGCACCCGCTCCTTTTGCAAGCGCTGATGCAGGGAGTCAGTATAGTGATTCAACTGACTTAAATTCAGCATCATCTTGTTTTCCTTGAACAGGTCTTTCTTGGTCCGGTCCAGCCCGAAAGAAGCCAGGGAAAAGGTAATCAGGTTTTGAGAGAAATTCTGCCGGATAAAGTTGGCACCGGCCCGGTTATCAGCGCTGGGCTGCTCAATGTACATGCGCCCTCGAAACAATTCCAGTCCCAGGTACTGCCCCCCGAAGCGGGTGAACATCCGGCCGGAGTCGGCCAGAATTACCCGCATACTTCCCGAACTCTGGGTGTGGTCATAAATCATCACCCCCTTAAGAATGTCGCCATTCTCCCCCATTTTCTGGTTGACCTTGATGGTGTAGCCAGGAATGCCGTTGTAGAAAACTCCCTCCCGGATATCCAAGGCCAGCTTTTGCTGCCGCACGTCCCAGAGTAAGCTGTATGCCTCCAAGTTCGCCAGGGGCACAATAGTGTTGTTAAACCAGAACGCCCCACCCGCCAGCAGTACACTAAAAATCAATACGGGGCGCAAAATCCGCGTGAGAGAGATACCCGCCGTTTTGATGGCAGTTAACTCATGGTGCTCCCCTAGCGTGCCAAACGTCATGAGCGAGGAAAGCAGCACAGCTAGCGGCAGAGAAATAGGCACAATCAGCACGCTGAAATAAAACAACAGCTGCGCAATTACACCCATACCCAGGTCTTTGCCCACCAGATCGTCCATGTACTTCATCATGAACTGCATCAGAAAGATGAACTGCACGACGGCAAAGGTGAGCAGGAAAGGGCCGGCAAACGCCCGTAAGATCAGTTTATCGAGTTTTTTCATGGCGAAAGTGAAGCCACTACACTACTAGGGTAAGCAAGCAGCTTCCAGGAAAAGCGAAGGGAGCAAACGGAAACGAAGATACGGCTCGTTTCGCGTCTGCTCCCCAGCATTGGCGTAAGAACAAAGGCTACCCTCCTACCTGTTCCCGCAGCTTCTGAATCAAACTATCCCACATTTCCTGCAGCTCAACAGTGTCCGTCTCCTCTGAATAATCCACGATGCGCAGATACACCTCCTGCGTTAGCTGCGACTCTTCGAGCAGGAAGTCCAGGTAGTTGGCGTCGGTAGCATGGCGCTTGTTCTCGTCGAGAAAGACAAAGCGCACGGAGCGGTTAGTACGGTGCGAGGCCATTTCCGCGTAATGCGGCTGATTGTCCCAGATAAAGTTGTAACGCCCGCCCTCAATCCGAACGTCTTGGCAGAACCAGTGCGAGAGACCAGAAGCGGAAGCCAGGTAGGGATACAGAATCTTGGGGGAAGCATTGATGGGATATTCAACCGTAAACCGATGTTTGAGGCGAGTGGCAGAAAGGGGCATAAGCAAAACAGTGTAAAGGATTTAGTAGACGCGCTTTCTCGACAAAACTCGCCTGGGAGCCAATATACACGGGTTTTTTTTTGCGCAATGCTTGCTTTGCGTTAAATCTTGTCTTTACCTTTGCACCATCAAAACGGCGGGGTAGCTCAGTTGGTTAGAGCACAGGATTCATAACCCTGAGGTCACGAGTTCAACTCTCGTCCCCGCTACATTAAAAAGGCCACCTTTTCGGGTGGCCTTTTTCGTTGGTACAACATGGGGACAACAACTCTAAGATTCATTTTTAGGCATATTTAGCCAGGCTAAGACTTGTTGTTGAGGTTAGTATAATGATTGATACTTGAGGCATAAGCACTTATACCCTTCGCTCCTATCAAGCCCGATTTTAACGCTCAAATTAGCCTCTGCAGGAAGCTAGCCCAAGGGGGTTCTGTAGTTAATATTGCAAGAAATCAGCTTCGCCGTTACCATCGGGTGAAACTAGAACAGGGACTGTGATGAGAGTAGCCGCAACTTTAAATTTATTTGATCATATACAAGCTAAACCGGTCCTGAAATGGGCAGGGGGCAAGGCTCAGCTCTTAAAGGAGCTGCACAAAAGCATACCTAAAAGCTTCAATAAATATATAGAGCCATTCTTTGGAGGTGGAGCTCTGTTTTTCAACTTAACTCCTGAAAAGGCGATCATCGCAGATTTAAATCCCGAACTTGTTAATCTATATAAGTGCCTCAAAGAAGATCCTGAGCAGATCATCAAACATCTATCATCTTATATAAATAGCGAGGAGTTTTTTTATCAGCTACGTTCAACTGACGTTGGCTCTCTAGATCCATTTCAGACAGCAGCTCGAACCATATATCTGAACAAAACGTGCTTCAACGGGCTCTATCGCGTTAATAAGAAGGGACAATTCAATGTACCCTATGGCCGCTATGTTAATCCAAATATCTGCGACACTGATACGTTGCTAGTCGCCTCTCAAGCTTTGCAACATGCTTCTATCAACTGCGGTGACTACAAAGCTATTCTGAACGAGCATGCAGAACCCGGAGATCTAATCTTCTTAGACCCCCCCTATCTTCCTATCTCAAAGTACAGCGACTTCAAAAGATATACTAAAGAACAGTTTTACGAAGAAGATCACAAAGAGCTGGCAGCGGAAGTACAACGCCTGCACGAGCTAGGCTGTCATGTTATACTTACTAACTCTAATCATCCGTTAGTACACACTTTATATAGCAACTTCAAAATAGAAGTTGTCAAGACTAAGCGCTTTATCAATAGCGATGCGGGTAACAGAACCGGCGAAGATATAATTGTAACGGTTCCCCCCAAGCCAACTTCATCAATTCGGATTGTACCCGACCTTTTACCTAATCAAGTAGATAAATATCCATCTACCCGTTGGATGGGTTCCAAAAGCAAGTTACTGTCTCACATTCAGTTAATCTCAAGACGCTTTGAGTTTGATACTGCAATGGACCTTTTCTCCGGCTCTGGTATTGTCGGATACATGCTAAAGTCCATGGGCAAAGAGGTCATAAGCAATGACTATATGCACCTGTCTGGTACATATACGAAAGCTATGGTTGAGAATAATTCGACAAAGCTCTCCAAGGAAAAGGCTGAGGGATTGCTCAACCTTTCATCTCCGTTAACTGATTGTTTTGTTCAAGAAACCTTTCAGGGTCTATACTTTACGGACGAAGAGAACCTATTAATTGATATACTTCGATCAAACATAAAAAGGCTGTCTAATAAGTATGAGAAAGCTATTGCTTTGTCAGCCTTAATGAGAGCATGCACTAAAAAGCGACCAAGAGGGATTTTCACTTATGTTGGTAATCGATATGACGATGGGAGAAAGGACCTTCAATTATCACTTGCCGAGCAGTTTCTTAAAGCTGTTGAAGAGATAAACGAGGCCGTTTTTGACAATGGCCGAGAAAATATTTCCCGAGTTGGTGATGCGATGAACATCCGTAAGGATGCGGATTTGGTATACATCGACCCGCCATACTTCAGCCCTCTTTCTGACAATGAGTATGTGCGCAGATATCACTTTATCGAAGGACTGGCATGTGACTGGGAAGGATTAGAAATCCAATGGCATACCAAAACTCGCAAATTCAAAAATTATCCAACCCCATTTTCTTCACAAAAGGGGGCCTATGATGCTTTCGATAAGTTATTCAAGAGGTTCAAAGACAGCATATTGCTAGTATCATACTCATCCAACTCTCTTCCAACCCTAGATGAAATGGTGGGTTTGATGTCTAAATACAAGTCTCACGTAGAAGTAGAAAAAATTGATTACAGGTACTCCTTCGGAACTCAAAAAGAAGGAGCAACAGGCAATAGTGCACAGGAATATATCTTCATCGGCTATTAAGTATGCTTTGGCATCTGGGCAACACGACCATTAGAACACCATACCGCTTGAGAGACGCTTTGATTGCGCTCCAAGCCTCACCTTTAAACGGCGACTTATCAGGAGCGCAAGAGAGCGTCTTCGCCGTATTGCTACATGAGGCAGGGGTTGCTGATGTTAAGCGTATCAATGTTGCGGGCGCTAACTTCTCTGACTTCGGCAGAAAGTGGCGCTCAGCTTTAACCAAGCTGGGATTTATTACTCAAAAACTCTCTAGATCAGTTGCATCAGGAGATGTAGACCCCTTATTGGCGCCTATATCTGCACGAATACCAGGTATATCAGGACGTCCTTATGAAATTACACCAAGTGGTCAGAGATTAATAAGCGCCGAGGTAATCGCGGCTCAACAAGAAGTATTTCTACGTGCAATTCTAGGCATTAAACTTCCTTCCCCTATTGAAGATAGATTTACTTGCACCCAGTTCTCTCCGCTTAAGTTCGTAATTGATCTGCTATTTGAGCTTAGAGCTCGGTCAGAAGGAGACTATTTATCATTTGAAGAAACAGCACTATGCGTAATAACATCGTCTCCTGACGATGGTATTGATAGAGTTGTTGATAATATTCTTGATTTTCGAAGAAGAAGATTAGCGCATAGCGGCAGCGTCCGCCCCTTTGATAGTGCAGAATATAAGACGGTCGCTGATTCTATTCCTATAGAAGAACAAACTCTCGACGATTATGGTGATTGTACGCTGCGCTACCTGAAGGCCACCGGCCTATTCAAGGCAAAAGGTCGCGGCATCACATTGAATCCTATCAAGGAGGAGCTAGCATCCCTAATACATACATCTGCGGAGGTTTCCCTTTCTGATGAAGACTATTTGGTCAATCTTTGGAACGGGGCGGACTTACCAACGGACAATGCCACCGCCGCTGAAAAGGTAGTAAACGACCTGGTTAATAGAGTCCGTTCTAAAGGGGGAACAGCCGCCGCATTGCAGACTGGTGAAGACTTAGCATTAAGAAGACACGAACTGGAGGATCAACTTAATAAGCTTGAAGAAGAAAATTACTCTCGAGAACAAGCCAGTAAGGTTGGTGATATTAAAGCCTGGATTGAAGCCCTAATTAATGGTTCTGCTTTACTGCCAAATGGAGAGAGAATAAAAATTCCTAAAGGTGAGGCTCCAGCGTATTTTGAATGGGTTATTTGGAGGGCTTTCCTTGCTATAAATTCTCTCTCAAATAAACCATGGGAAGCCAGAAGATTTCAAGTAGATCAAGATTTTCTTCCAACTAGTACTGCCCCTGGAAACGGTCCGGATTTAGTATTCGAGTTTGCGGATGCCATCCTTGTAGTAGAAGTAACCTTTACTAACTCGTCTAGACAAGAGGCTGCGGAGGGAGAGCCAGTTAGGAGGCATGTTGCCAAATATGCAGAAGAGCAAGGTGCTTCAGGCAAGCCTGTATATGGACTTTTTATTGCTGTCAATATTGATAGTAATACGGCCCATACATTCCGTACCGGAGACTGGTTTAAGAAAGACGACAGCAAAATCAATTTGCAAATCGTGCCGATAAGGTTAGATGACTTTCTTAAATTGTTCACTTATGGAGCAGACAAGCTAGATCGAATGCCAGGCATTCTTCAAACTGTACTTCTAAGATGTCGAGCACAGGCTAACCAAGAAGCGCCCATATGGAAGCAGTCTGTAACAACAATTGTTGAGCAGACTATAAGATCATAATGCGTTGATCAAACTACTCAGGATGGCAGGCTATTATGGCCTGCCATTTTTTTTTGCACAAGGACTTCCAACTATTAAAAATCATTAGTTAAACTTTATCGCATCACATCGAGCCACATCACACCAGCCTATTGCGCGGCTCCCTGGCCCTGCCTATCTTCCACCATGGACCTGAAGATCATCACCCTGGAAGACGAGGCATTTCAAGCCCTCCTGCAACAGGTGGTGGCTCAGATTCGCGCCGAGTTTGGAGAAAAGGCACTTGATCGCTGGATTGACGGTCAGGAAGCCATGCGCATGCTGCGGATCAAGTCGCCCACCACACTACAGAAGCTGCGCGACACCGGGGCGATCCGTTACAGCCAGCCGGAAAAGAAGATTATACTCTACGACCGGGAAAGTATTCTGGCGTATATTGAGAAGTACGTTAAAGGCACTTTTTAGCCATGGCAGACGAAACCAAAGTTGACGAGGCCTATAAGCTGAATTTCAACTTGGGCTATTTTATGGCCCAAAGTCCGGAGACAAACGAGCTTTTAAAAAGGCTGATGAAAGTCGAAAGCCCGGAAGCCCGCAAAGTCATGGAAGATGGCAAGCGGCAGTTTCAGATGGACGCCGTACGGGACAACCGCGCCGCAACCATGCCGCAGGTGGACATGGAAGAAGCTTGGTACGAGACCCTTGATCGAGACGTCAGGAAACAAGAAAGAGAAGAAAAGGCTCTTTTTGCCGCGTATGATAGTATGATACCCGGCGATGCCAACGACGAACAGATTGTGCGCTACACTGATCGAGGATCTATCAAAAAACAGAGCTATTCCGACCGATTGGCCCAACAAAGATCATCCGAAACCGAGCGTCCAGGCGGAAACATTGATAAGCAAAGAGAAGCCGTAGAACGCATGAACAAGCGCCGCGAAGAACAACAGCGCGACCGTGAAAAAGGCAGAGGGGGCCGATAATAACCCCCACACCCGCTTAGGCGATCCGCTTGCACGAAAAGCCGTATTGCCCTTTGCGCGTTGCCTTCTTGATGGTAAAAACCACGCCATAGCGTTTCCTGGCCCATTGGTATGAGTTGTCAAGCCGCTGGCGGTCCATCAGCGTGAAGAAGCTCTCCCCTATCTCATAATTCGTCCAGCCGTGCGTTTCGCCGGCCTCGCGCTTTCGGATGCGGTTATAGCGACCGATACACGCATTGCGGCCAATGATCAAGCCATGGTTGGCGCTCAGAATGGTAGCGCAGTTCGTGAATGAGAACAGCCGCACCCGGTGCAGGTCCAGCAGTTCTTTGTCCAGGCGTGGAGTCCACTTGATGGTCATCGCACACCTGCCGCAACCATAGCTAGGGTGAAGCAAGCGATAATCCCTATTAGAAAGGCCAAGCCGATGATGTCTTTGATAGTCTCGCGGATCATATTTTCTCCTGTTATAAAATGGAATCCCGCGTCAGTCTGACCAGCACTTGGCCATCCTGCCGCAAAATCTCTGCGTTGGCTCGGCTCAGACCCATACGGTTGGCATAGGCACGAGCCGTGTTGTAGTTTTCGTCAGTATCCCCGTGGGCGTATAGACACATACCGGCGTGGTATAGAACCGATCCGTCGGCCAACTCTCGACCAGCGCAATCCCTAGGGCGGCGCTGTGGAACTTCCAGCTTCATCGTTGCGCTCCGTACAGTGCAATCAGCGCCGCCTCAGCCACACCGTCCTGTCGTTTCAACGACCAGTTATGCGCTAGGTCAGGCATGAGCTGCGAGGCGCGCAATCGGGCAGCATCCTTATCCTTGGGGACGCTTAACGCCTTTTTCCAGACTTGCGGCAGTACGTAGGTGAACGGGATGCCGCAGGCCACAATTGCGGTTTCGATAACACCAGCACCGAAACCATAAGTGAAAGCCGAGGCCGAGCCGTTGCTCGGCTGAGCGCTCACCTGCTCAATCCAGACGTGAGAAGGCGAGGCTTCTTTCAGAATGCGCAGCAGCGCCAGCGTGTCGATCTTCTTGCGCTTGCCGCCGTTCTTGATGACCTCGTACACCGGCATTTCCCACGTCAGGCGGTCGGCGTCTGACAGCAGGCACAAGCCGCCCGTCATGCCAGGATCTATGCCGAGGATGGCTCTAGACATTTGCGGGCTCCACGGCGCGCAAGGCAGCGGCCCAATAGGCAACTGCATCGTCTTTCGGCATGGTGCGTCCCTTTTCCCAACGGTGGATCGTCATAAACGACACGCCGATGCGGCTGCCGAGCACCGGACCACTTAGGCCAGTGCGGCGTCTAGTTTCCTTAACAAGAGCAGTAAATTCGTCTTGGGTCATGCATAGTCCCTTATTCTAGCATCAGTTAAAATTAGTGTTTTCTTGGCCCGGGTGGCCGCGGTGTAAGCCCAGCGACGCTTTTCCAAATTATCCTTACCGATCGGCTCATTGTACACGATGACGTGATCAAACTCGGACCCCTGCGATTTATGACAGGTAATGGCGTAGGCGTAATCCAGCGTGTTCAGATCCTTATGCACGCTGAAATCGAAACGGGCGGGATCGGCTAGGAAGTTGAGCGTTCCGACCTCAGATAGGGCCAGCTGATATTTGCTACCCTCGTGAAAAGGATTTGCATCCGCTGCCGCGATGTCGATCATGCCGTTGAAAACACCTGCAGCCGGATTGTTGCGGGTGATAATCACCTTATCGCCCCGCTGGGGCAACGCCGAGGTAAATCCCCGGTAGCGCCTGGCCCGATTGTTAAAGTCTTTCCGCGTGTCGTTACGGCCACAGATAAACTGATCGGCGTTCATGTATTCGTCCAGTGTCAGCGTATTGCGGCGAACGTATTTGAAATCGCCTTCGTCACAGTAATCGACCAGATCGCCTTGTCGAACCTTCGTGGCATAGCGTAAAATCGGGCTTTCCAACGCTTGGCGCTGAATGCTCTCCATGAACAGGTCCGGCTTCAACAGCGTCTGTTGGTTGTTGACGGGCGGTAACTGGAATGGGTCGCCTAGGTACAGGACACGGTTCGCGCTGTTGTTGATATGTTCAATGATTTTATCGCTGAGCATGCTGTACTCATCAACAATGACCAGCTTGGCCGCGCCAAACTTTGGATCAAGCCGGAAAACAGGCTTGTCGTTTTCCATACGGATGAACTGATAGAGGAAACTGTGAATGGTGCCGCTGTTCTGGCAGCCCTTCTCGCGTAGCACATTGGCCGCTTTGCCGGTATAGGCGCAGAACACGACGTCATCCGCGCCGAGGCGCTCGGCAATCAGTTTGGCCAGCGTAGTCTTTCCGGTGCCGGCGTAACCAGCCAGCACAAAGAACTTGTCGCTCGACCGGTACCAATTCCGGATGGCTTGGTAGGCTTTTTCTTGGTCAAGTGACAAGTCCATTGCATAGGCTCCGAATTAAAAATTAGAAAGGAATCTCGTCATCGAGATCAGCCAAAGCACTGACTTTTGACACGGGCGCTTGGGCCTTGAGAGAAGTGGCGTGATCCTTATCAACAATGTAATCCTTGACTACATTGCGGTCAGGATAATTGCCTTCTTTATCGACCTGGATGCCAAGTTTTAAGCGTCCGGATTTGCCCTCAAAATCGTCGCCGAGAAGATTACCGGCGTTGTATTTATCGGCCAAACCACATGCCTGAGCGGCATGGCTGACTTTGTATAGCATAGACTCCATCAGATAGTCGGTGACAAGGATGAAAGTGCCGTCCGGTTTGAACACGCGGATCAGCAACTCAATCATCTCGTTGCCTTTTTTGCTTACTGTGTCTTGACCTTTGCTGATGGTAAAATCGTATTCACCGACCGGCAGCAAACGATCTTCGTTGAGTTCCTTATCGGATTTGGGGGTAAACTTCATTTTCAATGCTCCACTAGGTTAGAAAGGTTGTCTTGATGTGCTCAATGGCGGCGGCAATGCGGTCGGTAGACATTTCTTCCCATCCCTCGACCTGGGCCTTGCTGAGCCATTTTTCTTCTTGTCCCTCCGGCAACTTGACGGTGGTCAGTAGCTTCTTGATCTCGGCCAGTTGTTCGGGGGTGGCCAGCTCGATCGTTTCCGCTTTTTTCTCCATCACGTCCTTACCGTATAGCTTGGCGAATTCCGCATAGGACCACGGAAAAGCATCGCTGTCCTTAAAGCCAACAATGCGGGACTTGCGGATGCGTGCCACTCGACCATTGCCCGCCTTGAGGATGTGCAGGCATAAGTCCAGTTCGTATTCCAGCTTGTCCCACGCATCGAAGGTGGCGCCAATCTCGACGCGCTCCCCCTTAGCATTAAGGCCCCATTCCGGTTTCTCGTGACTGATCAAGATCACGTTCATGTCAAGTCGCGTCAGCCAGTTGATCAGTCGGCGCATGTTAGCCACGGCAGGCTTCTTGTCCGCACCGAAAGCATTCTTATCACCTAGACGCTCGGCCTCCACCGCAATCGCCGTGTTGAACAGCTTGGAAATTGAGTCGATAACCAGCGTCTTGAAATCGTGTTCCTCAGTCGCCAGCGCCTGAACCTGCTCAATCACGGTGTCAAAGTCGAGCGAGCCCTGTTCCGGCCCCATGTACAGACCGCCAGAAGCCAGCAGCTTATCCGTGTAATGATCAAGATTGGCCCCGCCTTCCGTGTCGATGTAATAGCAGGACGGGAAATCGAGAGACGCCCATGTCTTACCGACACCAGGCTTGCCGTAAATGAGGATCTTCGGTTTTTTCGGTTCCGCTTTTTTCGGCGATACTGCTTTTAGTTTGGATTTGGTGGCCATTCGCCACTCTCCTTTTCTTTGGGAGCATATGACCGGCTCCGCTTTCGGTTTTGCTTGATTGCATCTACATGTTTAAACGCCCTGTTTAAACATGTCAAGCAGAAAAATCAAAAATCGCTAAAGTATTTTTTGCCTGATTTCCATCCTCTGGGCCGGGTCTTGCCAACGCTACCACGGGTTTCCGTCCAGCCCAGCGAAGTCATAATTTTCTGGATGCGCTTGAGCGTGTATTCGTCCTTGCGGTTCTTCTCCACCCCTACTGCGCCGTACAAATCCCCATTAGCTACGAACGCGCCTGGATAATCATAATCTTTTAAATGCTCCTGGATGTCGTCCAGCCAGGCATCTTCCTGCATGCGGCTTTGTTGCACCTCGGTAGCCAGAGCATACTCGGCATCATTCAGCCAAACCTGTTCGCCTGTTTTGTACAGGTGAACGGCCTCCGCCCAAAGCTGTTCCTTCCAATCGTTGAGCAGATCGTGGTTGATTCTGTTGGAATAAACCGGCCAGAAGCGGCGGTTTCCCGTCACATCGCGGAAGTACCCGCCCGTGGGGTTGGTCGTGCCCGCAAATACGCACTGCCTGGGTATCTCCGAAACTGTCCGCTCATAGGGCGGGCGGTACATGTCCACCTGTCGGGATACGAATGCCTTCAAGTCGTTGGTTTCCGCATTTCGCCATGCTGCCAGCTCCGCAAACTCGATGATGAGCTTACCCTGCATCGTCATAATGGTGTCCTTGTTCTGGATATCCTTGACGTTATCAGCAAAGTATGAGCTGCCATTGAAGGTGCATAGGTTAAGCAGAGACCGTGACTTACCGATGTTCTGAGGCCCTTCCAGGATCAGCATGGTATCGAACTTGCAGCCCGGTTCATAAATCCGCTTGGCTGCCCCGATCAGCCATTTCCGAAAAGCAAATCGCAAGTATCGCGGGTCATCCTCGCAGTGGTAGATTTCAGTCAGGACATGTTCCAGTCTAGGCTTTCCATCCCACGTCAGGCTATCAAAGTAGGCTCTGGCCGGATGGAATGCATTGTTATTGGCGCGTGCCACCACCATATCCCATGCTGCTTCCTTAGAGGGCTTCAGTCCTTGATGTTCGCACCAGATTAGAAACCGTGTCATATCGTTGGCATTTAGGTCATGCACCTGAAAGTTGCGTGACAGCTCCCACGGTGGGCATTTATGCACGATTACCCGCAAGGAAAACTCGTTGTAGGCAAAGATTGTGTTGATGTCCGGATGGTTCTCCAGATACAATTCAAGGTTGATGAGGCTATTCGGGATAGGACGGTCGTTCTTTCCGCGCATGATCTGTAGTTGCCACGAAGTATCCTGGGGATCAGGTGGCACTTCAACTGCTTGGCTTACAATACCCAGGGCGGCGCGAACGGCGTCCAGCCCTTCTTCAACATGAATGTCATTGAAATCACGTGAACGGGCGGGGTGTTCAACACCTTTGCCAGGCGGGGCGCAAACCCGCCCATTCACTGCATCGGCGGCTTCCTGCGCCCGTAGAAGACCGATATTCACATGTTTGCCACGGATTAGGGTTTCCTGATCATCGTCCGCGCAAACAACTATGTTGTATTTCTTACCAAGCTTTTGTGCCACATTCAACAGATTACCGGCGTCAAATGCGCAGATAACCGTTTTTTGTGTTGCCTCATGAATGCTGGCCCCGGTGGCGTAGCCCTCGCACAAGTATAAATCTTCTCCCCACGCCGGCAAATCCCCAAACCTAAACCAGTGTCCGGCCTTGTCGGCACTGGTGTTGAAGCGCTTCTTGCCATCCGGACCAATTATCTGCACCGCGACGATATCATCGTCAGTGTTAAGGACCGGGACTACCAGAAGCTTGCCATGCAGAACACGCGCCCCGTAGCGTCCAATCCGCTTTCGAGTCTCATAATCAGTAGGCAGTGCGGAGGCATCCGCTCGCGCCCATATCTGCTCGGCCATCCGCTGGGCGTTCTGCTTCTCCATAAGCCGCCGCTCGTCGGCTCGTGCCTTCGCCAGCGCTACCCGCGCCTTGTGCGCTTCTCGCTCGTCGGCCGTCATACGCCGCTTGTTAGCGCTCGTGAACTTGTGTAACACCCCGTCGCGATAATCCAATGCCCAGCCATAGGCGTAATCGCCATCTACGGCTAGTTGATATACTGCGCTTTGCTTATGTTTGGTCGTGGTGGAGTAGCGATGCTTCTTATCGTCGGCTATAATTTCCGTGCTGCCAACTGGCTCGATACCAGCTTCTTTTAGAAAGTCGTAAAACTCTCCCGTAAAATCTTTCATGTAAGGGCACTCTGGTCTTTTGGTGTTGAACACCACTACCATACCCCACTAAAAAGCATTTGCAAGATGTTTTTAACTGGACGGAATTAAGCTTTTTCGGACGAAAACTATGGTTTCCGGTACAGTCTCGGTACAGGTTCGGTACAGATCTTTTCAATAGAAACAGGGGGATACCCCTACTTGTACCACTACTATATAATAATATAATATATAAAAAAGACGATACACCCTACTCTCAACAGAGATTCGGGTTTCGTTCGGGTAACTTTGGGTGGATACGCTGGTACAATCTGTGATTAAGTCATTGGAAGGCATAGAATGATCTGTACCAGAGCAGGCTCATGCCAAGCGTGAGCCCATCGGATAACAGGCCTATCAATGCTTACTCCCAGGCCGGGGTTAGCGTAACATTATTTTATCCGATTGCGTTACGGACATCACCAATCGGCACCATATCCGCATGGCAGAGATTTATTTTAGAGATTGCTTGCGTGATAACAATCAACCCCCGTACCTTTGGAACATGAACAGCGAAGGACAACACCTCAACCCATCCGAACAAGCTCCTGTTGATCAGGCGGCGTTGGCGCGTAGTGTTGTGTTCGCGGATATCTTACGTCGTTTTGATGAATTGAAACGCGACGAAGATGAAGAATACGCCCGCCACGAACGGGAGGTTGAACGCCACCGGGAGGAAATTGGCAATATCCAGGAGGCAATGCATCAGGTAGGGGCGGCACTTGAAGCCCTTCGGACGATATACCCTGGATTGGAAGCTAAGCTTGCTACGACCAACGAGTTTCAGGACAGTATCAAGGATTTCTTTGCAAAAAGAAAGCAGAATGACACTGAACATGAAAAGCCACGGCGCAAGAAGAACTCAGTGTTTGTCCGGGGTGAGCTGCGTGATGCAATCGTTCGGGTTATAACTGAACGGGATACTTTCCTACTTACCGATGAAGTAGCTGAGGGGGTTCACCAGTTGTTACCTGACAAGGAATTTGAAAACAAGCTTGTGGCCGATGGGCTCAAGGATGGTCGTAAAAGCGATTTGGTGGGCGTCGCGGCATTACGCGGGAACTACAAGATCATGTTGAGCGCCCTCCCCCACTTCTACGAGCTAGACGAAACAGAAACCACCGTGTTACTGCGGGACAAGTACCGCCAGAAGTTGCATGAACGCTTGCAAGATCTTGGCTTAACGCTAGCCGGAACCGAAAACGACTTCGTAAGCAAAAACCTTTTTAAGATACTGAAAGAAGAATATTCCGGCCTGCTGCGGATGCTGGAGCAGAATGTAGTAAAAGAAAAATCGGCAGTCGCTCCAACGACTGCCGACTAGGGCAACTTTTTAGTAGCAAATGCTGTGCAGCAGGACAGGACACCAATCCTGACCTGAGGTGTTACCGAACGAGAGGGAATGGCCTCCAAAACCATTCCGCCCGCCAGACTGGCCGTTACGCGAAAGCGTGGCGGCCTTTCTGTTTTACGAAGGTACAAAAATATTTGGTCTTTAGGCAGTTTTGCTAGTATTCAGCAACCTTTCCATAAAACTATTTCTGACATATCCTTTCTTTTCTCAAATTATTTTTGTATATTTGTATTGTAGATGGTACAATCGGTACTATCAAAGATCTGCTTGTTGCAGTGGAACCCATCCTTGTGGTCTCTCTTGATGCCTCAAAAATGGACCGTTATCTCTTTCTTGGTTGTTTTAGCAAACATCATTGTCATCGGCTACCTCAAGGGGGTCATCGCCGTACTAATCGTAAAACTAACCCTGAAAATTATGGCACATTTTAACTTCATCAATATCGGCTTGCTTGTGACGACAGTTCATGCTTTTCTCGTGAAATTAGGGATTCCAGACGCTTACCTGGGCGCGTTCGATTTAGTCTGCCCTTCTTAGTTTCACTGCAACAAATGGCGAGGAGCGTAAGCTCGGCGCCGCCCTCCAATAAAAGCCCCACCGCTTTCACCAGCGCGGGGCTTTTTTGTTATCGTTATCACTGCGTCATCTTTTTAGGTTCTATTTAGTCGTTCTGCGTACATACAGCTTGTCATTTACCGAGTCTCCCCCCGCCAGTTGCACGTTCATCACTGGTCTTTATTACTTTAGGAGGCTGTAGATGCGCGGGGTTTCGATCTGGGTTGTGACCTTTTAATGCATTTAGCACCCCAGTGATGTAATGCAAAGGTACTGGGAAGCTCATTCCGGCAGTAAGTATCCCTAACTGAGTGACGGCATCTTTCTCATGTTGGCTTTTTGCATAGTCAACCGTGTATTCGGAATATTGATTGAATTGCGCTTTAACAGATTCATTATGAGATTGGCATACATTAAGCCATTCTAAGGCCTTCTTTCTATCACCTGCTAAGGCCCATAATACTGCATAGTTGCCGCATGTCCTGGGTCCAAGCGGCCCTCTAACTGAAGTTATGCCTCCGCCTACAGGAATTGGTACCAGCCAAGCTTTTAAGCTTGCGGGAGCTGCATCGCCAGCCTCTGTCCAAATCCAATCGACGTTTTTGCGGATTTCCGCTTTAATGTTTTCAGGTATCTCTGCCATAGGAGTTTAAATTAAGTTGGTATTTCTAATATATAAATATTCATAATACTTCACAACTATTTCATATTATTATTGACAGCGCCGGTTCTGCTGCATACGGTCGAAGCTTCTAATCAACGCCCGCAGAAAGGGTATGCATGACCATCGCTACCAATTGGACCAAAAACCGCCAAGCTATCACCGGCCTAGACTATACCCCTATCGCCGCGCACCTGGAGGCAGCCGAAGCCCGCCGCAACCCAAATGATACGTCGAGCAACCAGCATTTTTTGAAAACGCTGTTTCAGGCTACCGACCAGCACGAGGCCGGCAAGCAGCTGCCCATTTTCCCGAAGCTAGCATTGAAAAACTGAACGATATGTCAGCCCATAGTTGATGAGTTATTTTCCTCCGTTGGCCAATAAGTAGTTCCTGACTATTCCAACCTGTGTGTCCGAGACTGGGGCTATTCCCTTCGAGCTGGCATAACCCTCCAAGAATTGCGCAAACGGTTTGGTACCTTTCATCACCCGTGCTATCAAATCTTGCTGGTTTTTAGGGTTCGAGCCCCGTTCACGACCCTTACCGTATAAATAGTACTGTTCCAAAAGGTCCAACAGCCGAAGTTTCTTGTTTGCAATAAGATGATCCTGATAAGTAATCAGCGTATCAATATCAATGATGGTGATGGGGCGCACGCGACCGTGTTGCGCGATCAAACCCTTGGCGCGTAGTCGGATCAGTTCCTGCTGCAGCCAAGAGTCTACTAAAGCGTTCAGACCTGGCATGTTGTAAACAGAATTGTGTACAAGCAAGATGGGGTAGATAATTAGGTGGTTTGGCTGCGCAATTTTATCATACGCGGCGTTTCCCGACAAAACGCGCTGGATGTTACGCAACAATTGCAACACCGCGGTTTTGCTGAGCCGGTCAGTAACGGGATCGGTACTGCGCCGGAAGAATTTACTCCCTAACTCATCTACGAAGCCGCTGAAGTTATCACCCTTCTTAAATACCTTATTGATATCAACGTCTTTTGACTCTAGGATAATGACGCGCTTGGTCTCCCGAAAATAATAATCAGGTTCAACGCCACCATCGTCAGCTAATATGCCACTGTCCTCCATCTCTTTACCGCTTATTGCAATGCCGCGCTTTTTGTAAATGGCATCCATAATTGGATTGAGCATGTATTCCTCGGAGAACTCCTTTTTATAGAGCGTGCCCCATTCTTCTCCTTTCAATAAGGCCCTACCAGACGCATCGTTCAGTTTTTTAATACGCCAGTAAAGCCCTTTGTGCAGCATCTCAACCACGAAACGGGGATAGACCACAACATACTCCCTTTCATTTAGCTTAAACAAAGGGGTTTCACGAACCGAGAAATAGTCGTCGGTAATCAAATTGGCCCCGTCAGCTAGTATGAAATGATCAAGAAACCTTCGATCATCCTCTTCCTGAACTACGATAGTACCTGTCGAATTGCTCTTGGTTTGATCCCAAATGATCTTGATCAAGCTGAAAATACGCCGGCTGTATTCCTGCCATGTTTCGCACTCCATGTTTTTCAGGAATGCAGCAAGTAAATCGTGATACTTTTCCCGTTCCTGCAAGAAAGTAAAAAGCTGTATCGACTTAGCCATCTGGCTGATCATGAGCTTTTCGATCCCTTCTTGATTTATATCGAACCGAGAATGACTATTGAGCAGGGCCAGTCGGGCAAAGCGATCAACCCCCGGCAATTCAGGAGCATTGTCTAGCGATGTATTTTCAGCGTTGACTACCTCGTCATTGACAGCAAAGAAAAGCCGAAATAGATTTTGTTCTATTTCAACTTCTGACTGTGTCGCGGGCTCGTCGGGACGCGGAAAGATTAACTGAAAAATCTTGAGGGCAGATTCTGGAGCGGCTATGCTGACAAGCGCATTAGTTTGGCGCTCTATCTGTTCGAGTTTTCGATAAATACGCTCGGCCTCTTCTCGGTTGTGATGTCCGAATACACGGGGGAAGGTTTTCCGAAAATCTTCAAGCTGCTGGATGTTAAGCAGATAATTTGCTATTTGAAGTAGGGTCGGCCGGTCTATTCCTGCTAAATACTCTTCCTTTGGTCTAATGGGCTCGTCATAGATCTGGTCAAACGTTACAAGCAGATATTGGCGCATATGATAGATTTTCTAAGCCCGTTGCCTCGCAATCTATTGATTAAACCTTACTCGGCAAGTACTAGATTGACCTATTGACGACGTGTCCCTGCATAGTGCATAATCACCCTATGCCACGCCGTCTATTCTGGGGGTTGCGCCCGTCAACCTAGCATACCAAGCCTTTATCGAGATGCCGGCCAGTGGCGGTTGTAGGACACCGAGAAATAGAGGCAAACGGGCAAACTATCTTGACCAACGACATGCCGCTAGGATAAGCTGGGTGCATGGCCTCAAAGCTCAATCTCAAGCAGCAACGCTTCTGCGAAGAATACATCATCGACCTGAATGCAACGCGAGCCGCTAAGGAAGCGGGCTATTCGGCGCGGACGGCCTATTCTATTGGGAATGAAAACCTGAGTAAACCTGAAATTCAGGAATACATTCAGCAGTTGGTCAAGGAACGGTCACAGCGTACCGAGATAACCGCCGATATGGTGCTGAAACGCTTTTGGGAGATTGCCACGGTGGACCCCAACGAAATCATTCAGCTGCGCCGGGTCTGCTGCCGCTTCTGCTATGGCAAGGACCATGAGTATCAGTGGACCGAAAAGGAGTTTCGCCGTGCTGAGGAAAACGCCATACAGGAAAATAAGCCTATACCTGTCAACGCTGGGGGATTTGGGTTCGATCATACGCTGGACCCGCACCCGAAATGTCCCGATTGCCGCGGTGAAGGCCGCGAGGATGTCCACTTGGGCGACACGCGCAAGCTCAGCGGCCCAGCTAAGGCGCTGTATGCCGGTATCAAGCAGAGCCGCGACGGCATGGAAGTGAAGCTAAACAGCCAGATTAAGGCGCTGGAAAACGTGGCGCGTCACCTGGGCATGTTCACCGAGAAGCCTGCGCCACCGCCTGCTGCCGCTGATGTTATTCCACAACAGGAATACACGTTGCAGCCCGACGAGGACGTGCCTGATGCACCAATCCTCTAACGGCCCGGTCGCGCTCACCCCTAAACAGGCCAACATATTTGTTTGGGGCTGGCAGGTATCGGCCCGTTTTCGTGATGCAGTCTGCGGACGCCGATTTGGGAAAACATTCCTCGGCAAGGCCGAAATGCGCCGCGCCGCCCGGCTGGCCATGCAGTGGAACGTCAGCGTTGAAGATGAGATCTGGTATGCGGCCCCGACGTTCAAGCAGGCCAAGCGGGTGTTCTGGCGCCGGCTCAAGCAGGCTATCCCCGCCAACTGGCGCACAGGTAAGCCCAACGAAACCGAATGTTCCATCACGCTGATCACTGGCCACGTCATCCGCATTGTCGGCCTTGACACCTATGACAACCTGCGCGGCTCGGGCCTGTTCTTCGTGTTGATTGACGAATGGGCCGACTGCCCCTATGAGGCATGGCAAGAGGTGCTGCGCCCCATGCTCTCGACCTGTAAGTACGTCGTCAACGGCGTGCAGCGCGTCGGAGGTCATGCCTTGCGGATCGGTACGCCCAAAGGATTTAACCACTGTTACGACACGTATCAAGACGGGCAGGGTAAGGAGCCGGACCACAAAAGCTGGCTGTACACCTCGCTCGACGGCGGCAACGTGCCGGCCGAGGAAATCGAAGCCGCCCGGCGAAATCTGGACCTGCGCACGTTTCGGCAGGAATACGAGGCCAGCTTTGAGAATTACCAGGGCGTTATTTACTACTGCTTCGACCGTCGCCTGAACAACACCACGGCGTTAATCAATCCCGGTGAAGATCTGCACATCGGCGCGGATTTCAACGTCAGCAAGATGGCCGGCATCGTCCATGTCATCCGCGACGGTAAGCCAATGGCTCTTATGGAGTTGGTCAACATCTTCGACACCCCGGCGCTGATCGAGAAAATTGACGCGACCTTTCCGGGCCATCGCATTATCATCTACCCGGATGCTTCGGGCGACAACCGCAAGAGCACCAACGCCAGCGCCACCGACATTGCTTTACTGCGGAAAGCGGGCTACACCGTCATAGTCGATGCCGCAAACCCGTCGGTGAAAGACCGCATCAACAGCATGAACGCCATGTTCTGTAACACCTATGGAGAACGGCGCTACCTAGTCAACACGGCTAAGTGCCCGGTCTATACGAAGTCACTGGAACGTCAGGTCTGGGACGACAAAGGCGAACCCGACAAGAAATCAGGCTTCGACCATCCGAACGATGGGGCGGGCTACTGCATCACCAAGCTTTACCCCATCCGCGGCCGTGGCATCCAGCGCGTTACGCTCGGCAAGTAATCCGGCTTGCGCGCAGTCTGGGGCTGTGGCATACTGTCGGGCAACAACAAGGAGCGACATATGCCTGATACGTTCAACATCACCGGCAACGGCAACACGGATATGGGCTATGTCGGCGAGGTGCCGCGCTTTCAAAGCTACCTCGGCACGCTGTTCGTCGCCGGCACCTTCGGCGGCGGCACATTGAAATTCCAAGCCTCGCCCGACGATGTAACGTGGTTCGACATTCCCGATCAGGCCGGCAACGTGGTCAACATCACCGCCCAATCGATGCGCAACCTTGAATTCGGAACGGGTGGCATCCGCCTGCGGGCCGTTTTGAGCGGGGCAACGTCGCCCAACCTCAAGGTCTGGCTAAAGGACACCAACTAATGCTCAAAGTTCCTTTCAAAGGCTCCCGACCCAATATCTATGAGCCTGTAGGGATTGCGATTTTTGGCGACAGCCAGACAGCGCAGAATACTGCTGCTGCCAATCGCTTTGAGGGGAATGGCTGGCTGGTTCAGTTAAACATGGTTACCGGCCAGCGGTACATTTTCAATCACTCGCTCAACTTTGGGGTATCCGGAAACAGCAGCGCCCAAGCGCTTGCCCGTGTGTCGGAAGTCGTCAATTGCTCGGCCCAAGAGGTTATCGTGTTACTCGGCGCGAATGACCGCGCAGGCAAACTCCCGGCGCAAACCACCATCGACAACGTTACGGCAATCGTGGCCGCAATCACCGCTGTCGGCAAAAAAGTAACGATCATTTCTCACCTGCCCCGTCGTGATGCCAGCTTTGTGGCGGCGGGATTCACAGCCA
The DNA here is from genome assembly GCF_019599275.1 of Hymenobacter sp. HSC-4F20. Classification (GTDB taxonomy): domain Bacteria; phylum Bacteroidota; class Bacteroidia; order Cytophagales; family Hymenobacteraceae; genus Hymenobacter. The sequence continues at coordinate 1,075,784 of NZ_JAHZTD010000001.1, forward strand.
GCGAAATCGTCACCGCCAAAGACAATACCGAGATTGTCAATGCTGCACTTAAGCAACTGGCCAGCCCGGTTGTGCGCTATGCTGACGCTTATTCACTGTGGGTTGATCCAGTTGATCGCCAGGCCAAAGTCGGCCTAACGCTGGACGATCTGCATCAGAATGCCGCGGGCGCTAACCTTATTATGCGCACGCTCTATGACATCTTCACCCCCATTTACGGCGTACGTGAATTTAGACTTGACCCCAACAACCGCTTTGTGAACACGAATTTCGCTGGCAGCGGCGGTTCGCTTAGTGGGTGTACAGGTAGTCTCGCTGCGAACCATCTGTCGCTTGGGAGTGCGCCAACAGGAACGGCTGGCCGCGTCTTCAGTAAGACCAGCCGAGGCGGTCAGCGGATGGATTTCGACTTCCCTGCAGGCGGATCGGCTACCGATAACTTCCGATGCATTCAGCGCCTGACATCATCGGGCGAAACCGGCAAGTACGCCTATTACGAGGTCGAACTTGACATCTTGAATGCCGGTATCGGAAGCGGCATCTGGCGCACGTTAAGCGCAGAATTGCAGACATCTGTTGGTTCCCTGTCCATTGGCAATGACCGGGCAGGCACGTCTGACCCCATGGGGCTAGACCTCATGCTTGAATTCATGCGTGCGAAAGGTCGCACGCTGCTGCTACGCACCCCAGCGATGGCCATTCCTGCAGCTACCTATGTTGAGGGCCGTTTTAATATCGAGGCCAACACGACGGGTGGCCCCTTGGCGGGCAGCATCGAACTGCTGAATGAGCAACTGGTGATTTACTGATGACCCTCGACCCTTCCCTGAAGCATCCTGATTACCTCGATTATTTGCCCGTCTGGCAGAAATGCGGTGATGCCATTGCCGGGCAACGGGCAATCAAGGCACGCGGCAAGCTGTACCTGCCGGAGCTGATCGGCCACGAGAAGGAGAGCAACGACGCTTATCTGGAACGAGCCAGTTTTTTCAATGCTACCGGGCGCACGGTGGAAGGCTATGTCGGCATGGCCATGCGCAAGCCTCTGACACTTAAGGGTCCGGAAGCTATTTTGGGATGGCGCGATGACATCACCCTGACCGATGAAAGCCTAGACGATCTCGCCGCCGACTGTATCCGCGAAACCCTGCGCTCCCGCCCTGGCGTGCTGGTCGATATGGAAGTATCGACGGGACCTCTCACCGCCGCCCAAGCTGCTGCCCTGCAACTTCGTCCTTACTTGACACTCTACAAGGCCGAAAGCATCATCAACTGGGAGCGCGCCCGCATCAATGGCGCGTATCGGCTGAAAAACGTCTTTCTGCAGGAAAGCTATGCGGATGATGACGGCAAGCTTAAGGTGCAAATCCGTCAACTGTCGATGAACAGCGGCCAGTATGAACAGATCGTTTGGCGGGAAGCAGTGGGCAAAAGCTGGGTTGAGTATTCACGGGTTACGCCGCTAAAAAACGGCGGGCCTATAATGGAAATCCCCTTCTACCCTATCTCGGCCGACAAGCCAACTATCGAGGTTGGCCCTCCCCCGATCGAGGATCTGGTCGATGTCAATATCGCCCATTACCGCAACAGCGCCGACCTCGAAAATGGCGTGCATATCTCCGGCCTGCCCACGGCGGTGATCATTGGCTATCAGCAGCCGGACAATGCTGGCCCAATTGCCCTAGGGACCAGCACCGCACTTGTCATCCCTGACATGGGGGCTACGGTTGAATTCCTGCAAGTCGGCTCGGAAGGCTTTTCCTCGATAGAAAAGGCCATGGACCGCAAGGAACAGCATATGGCGGCGCTTGGGGCGCGTATGGTGGCACCGGAGAAGAAGCAGGCCGAGACTGCCGAGACCGCCAGCATCCGGCGCGGCGGGGAAAACAGCGTCCTGGCCGCACTGGTAGGCGTGGTTAGCCGTCAGCTGACTAAGGCGGTGACCTTTGCCGCCGACTGGATGGGCTATGAGACCAAAGACATTCTGGTTGAGCTGAACAAAGACCTCGTGCCATGGAATGTCACCTTTGACGACCTGGCTAAAGCGTGGTCACTGGTGCAGCAATCGGCATTCTCAAAAGACGTGTTCGGCGGCCTGCTGGCTTACGCCGAGATCGTGCCCGACGACTTCAACTATGAGGAAGACCAGGAAAAGGTTGTCGAGGCCGGGCCTATTGTCCTACCACCCTCCGAGGCTTGATAGAAACCTTAGGTTTGTTGATAAGCTCTATAGCCAGCCTAGCTTTTTTAATATCTCGATTTCAGCGGCAGAAAAAGTGTTGAGAGCAGCCTCCTTTACTTTTTCGTCCGTGTTTTCGGGATTGAACTGCATTTGCATTTTTAGGCCTACATACTTTTCAATAGCGGCATTTTCAGATGGAGTTGGCATGGGTCTGCTGTTGAGCAATTTATAATTACGTGCTATCGTGAAGATACGGGCTTATCCCATTCCTCCCGCTCAGGCCATAAAGGTAGTAGGTGTACATAAGTGCCCACGATTAACGAGCAAATTCTTGACGCGCAGTTGCGCCATTCGATCTATCTGGAACGCTACAAAACCGGCGTCCTGCGCGATATTCTGGCCCTGCTGGACAAGTCCAATGATGACCTGGCCGAGCTGATTGCCGCCCGGTTGGTCAAGATCGAGCAGCGCGGTTATACGCTGTCGGCCGCGGAAACTAAGCGCCTGCAGCGGCTCCTGGGAGACTTGACGATCAAACGCGCCCAGGTGTACGCGGTCATTGAGGCCCAGCTATCGGGTGAACTGGTCGATTTCTCGCAGTACGAAGCAGATTTTCAGGTGCGACTGCATGAGAACGTCGGCGTCACACTGTCCGGTGTGCCGGCCAATGCTCAACTGAAAGCTATTGTTACCACACAGCCGTTCGAGGGCCGATTGCTCAAAGCATGGGTGCGCAATAACCAGATGGCCGACCTGAATCGGATCCAGGACGCCATCAATATCGGCATCACGCAAAACCAGACCATAGAGCAGATTGTGCGCCGGCTGCGCGGGACCAAGGCCGCGAGTTATACCGATGGCACCCTGAACGCTTCCAAGCGTGACGTGACTGCTGTGGTGCGCACCGCCGTCGCGCATGTGCAGTCCCGCGCCAAGGCCGAGGTGTACCAGGCCAACGCCGACATCATCAGGGCCTGGCAGCAGATTTCGACGCTGGACAGCCGAACCAGCCCGGTCTGCATCCGCGACGATCACCGCATTTACCGCCAGTATGCCGATGTGATCTGGACCCCGCGCCACTGGAATTGTCGCAGTATCGTGATTGCCTATTTCGCCGATGACGAGCACGGCAACCGGGCCAGCCAGTTCGGGCCGGTACCGGGTAGTACGGATTACGATACGTTCCTGCGGCGCCAGTCCAAAGAGTTTCAGAACGACGTCCTGGGCATCAAGCGCGCGCGGCTGTATCGTGAGAGTGGCAAGCCCGTCAAGAAGTTCATTGACGAAACCGGCCAGTTCTATACACTGGCACAGTTGAAAGCCAAAGATTTAACCTAACCCGAAAGGTGATGAATGAGATTAAAAGCCCTGTTGGACAGCGCCAGCTATGATGTACTGGATGAGGCCATAAAAGCAGCTTATACTGAGCGCGACGGAAAGTTTTACCTGAACGTGGATGGCTTGCAAGAGCATCCCGACGCGCTAGGGCTCAAGAGCGCCCTGACAAAAGCGCGGCAAGAGAAAAAGGATGCCGAAACCAAGCTGGCCGAGTTGCAGGAACGTTTTGCTGGCGTGCCCGACGACTTGACCGGCGACGACATCGTGGCTTCGCTCGACAGAGGTGGCGGCAAGGTTGATCAGCGCTTAGCCGAACAGCGCGAACGCCTGACCAAGCAGTATGACAGTAAATTGAATGAAGCCAAAGAGCAGCTGCAGAAAGCCACTGCCCGCGCCGACCGATTGTACAGCGAAAACGCCCTGATGTCGGCCATGACCGAAGCCAATATCACGCTGCCACACGCCCAAAAGGCCGTTAAGGCCATGCTGCGCGATCAGATCAAGGTCGAGTATGAAGGCGACGAAGTTGTCGTCACTATCGATAACATGCCGGTGGCTGATAAAGTGAAAGCGTATGCCCAGAGTGACGAGGGCAAATACTTTGTCACGGCCCCGAATAACAGCGGCGGCGGTTCGGGCGGTCAGGGCGGTTCGACAGCCACGGACTACAGTAAGAAATCAATCACTGAGCTGGCGCTTTTGGAAGGTAAGGACCCGCTGGCGAAAGCCGAGATTGAACGCCGGACGAAGATTGAAAAACCTGCCGCCAGGTAACTTCTTAGAGCCCCTGAAAAAGGGGCTTTTTTTATAGCTGGACTTGTGCCATACTATTGGCATATGCGCCCTATCGAGATGAGAAGCGCAAGAGGGCAGCGAGAGGCTGCCCATCATCTCGGAGGCGAGACGCTTCCAAACACGTTCCCTTTTTCATTCTTGGAGGCTCTCGTGACCATCACGAAACTTGCTGACTTAATTATTCCCGGCAGCACTGTCGGCGTTACCCTCAATAATCTGATCAAGAAAAAACTGATCGACCGTTCCGCCTTCTTCCGCTCAGGCTTTGTAAGCAATTCAGCCGATCCGGAAGTTGGCTTGCAGCTCGGCGATGAATTGGACAAGGGTGGCAAATTCGTTACCGCCAAGTTCCGCAACCGCCCGAACGATCCTGAGCAAATCCTGAACGACACCAAAGATTTGGTTGTCAATAAGTTCACCTATGGATCGCAGAGCACGCCGGTATTCGCCCGTGGTCAATCGTATGGCGTTACCGACATGGCCGTTGACCTGGGCGGAGATGACCCGCTTGATGATATCGCTGAGTTCTGGGCCGAATATTGGTTGCCCCGCCAGCAAATTGTACTAATCAACGTGCTTAAGGGTGCGCTGGGTGCGTCTTCTGCTGCTGAAAACGTCTATGACATCTCGGGCAATGCGGGCGCCGATGCGGTAATCAATCCAAAATCCTTCCTCATCGCCTCCAATAAGCTTGGTGATCGTTCAGATCAAATTGTGACTGTGGCTATGCACTCGGCATTTTACCTGCAGCTGTTGTTGCAGAACTTGATCACCTTCCTGCCAGTGGCTGGACAAGGCGAACCAATCCCACAATACCTGAACAAAACGGTTATCGTGGATGATGGCCTGCCATACGACGCCGGTACCGGGATCGGTACCCTGTACCTGGGCAAGCGTGGCGCGGTGACCTATCAGGAAGCCGGCCTAAAAACGCCAATCGAAGCTGAGCGTCAGGCTTTGGTTAACAGCGGTCAGGAATATTCGGTTAGCCGCAAGAAGTACATCATGCACCCGAACGGCTTCAACTGGAACGTTAACGCTACCACTGTCGATCCGACGCCGAACAACGCCGAATTGGCGACCTCGGCCAACTGGAACCGCGTGTACAGCGCCAAGGAAGTCGGCATTATCGCTTTCAAAGCAAAAGCCGCTTAATCTATCAAGGAGCCGCTTTACGGTGGCTCTTTTCATTTCACAAGGAGTTCACACTATGCCCAACGATGTTTATGAGCCTTCGGACAGCAACACCGAGCACAACCCCTACGACACCAAAGTCGGCGGTAAGCCCGCTTGTACTCTGGCGGACGGTACCACACCCCAGGTGGTAAAGCAGAAAGCATCTACTGCTGACGGACCGGCTGCTGGCGCTACTGAAGCTGCCGACGACGAATCTGATGATCCGGTGAATGCCTCGGCTGCCGCAAAGAAACTGGCCGAAGAAAACGGCATTGACCTGAACACGGTCACAGGGACTGGCTCAAATGGCGGCATCACCAAAGCCGACGTTGAAAAAGCCATCGCTGAAGGCCAGCAGTAAACATGTTCATTGCCGCGACGGGTTTGAATGGTGACGAGGCTAACGCGCTGATCAGCGTGGAATACGCTGACGCCTACCACTCCCTTCGCGGCAATGCCTCTTGGACCGGCAACGATGCAGCAAAGCAAGCTGCCATAATCCGGGCCACGGATTACATCGAGCAGGTTTACGGCCAACGGTTTATCGGTACCGTTGCCCTTAACACTGTTCTCTCCTGGCCGCGCTATACCCTAGCTTATGATAGCGAAACCATCCCGGAGGCGCTGAGAAAGGCCGCGGCTGAACTGGCGCTTGATGCGATGGCCGGAAGTTTGACCCCGAACATCACTAGCGAACCGCAGGTCAAGCGCGAAAAGGTTGACGTGCTGGAAGTCGAGTATTTCGAGGCAGCTAAGCGCCCAACGATCCGCCCGGCTGTGACTGGCTACCTAGCCCCGCTCCTATCGTTCAGCGGCCTGAATGTGCCGGTGGTGCGCAGATGAATTATGACCGCTTCACGCAACTGGCTCTCAATCAGATTGCCGAAAAAGGCCGTGACATTACCCTGTTGAACAAGCAGCTCGGGGCATATGATCCGCTGACTAATACTATGACCGATGCCACGGACACGACGCGCACAGTGCGGGCCGTCTTTACCAGCTACAAAGCCAAGGACATCGACGGTACCGTGATCAAGCAAGGCGACAAGCGCTGCCTGATTGCGGACGCGGTTGATGGCAAGGAAATTATCGTTGATGGTGCCGACCAGTATGCTATTGTGAATGTCGAGGCCGTCCAGCCGGGCGACACGCTGATTTTGAGCAAGGTGCAGGTGCGGCGATGAAATCCGTCGAGGACCAGATCGCCGCCGCTATGAAGGCCAAGGTTTATAACGTGCAGGCCGGTTTGATGCGTGAAACCGCTTTGCGTGTTGCTGGCAATGTCAGCCAGGCCACACCGGTCGATGAAGGAACCGCCCGCGCCAACTGGAACCTGAGCGCCGAGACGCCCGACCTGAGCACGAGCGAAAGCACCACGCCACAGTCTTATGACGACGCCCAGATCACCGGCAAGGAAAAGATGCTGTATGTCTCCAACGGCCTTCCCTACATCGAGAAGCTGAATGAAGGATCTTCGACACAGGCTCCCGCGAATTTTGTGGAACTCGGCGTCATGCTATCCAAGCGCCAGGCGGAAGCTGCGGCCAAACGGGGGGCAAAGTGAACTACGAAACCGCCGCCGCCGCTATCAACAGACATTTCGAAGCTGAGTGGAACAAGCGCACGCCAGCCGCATATGATGACGTGCCTTTCGACATTCCCAACGGCGAACCGTGGGTCCGCTTAATCGTGCAGCACGCCCTGGGCTATCAGGCTACGGTAGGCGCGCCAGGTAGCAATGCTTTTCGCCGTGAGGGGCTGGTAACGGTGCAGATTTTCACCCCGGCTGGTAACGGCAAGATCAAGGCCATGCAGCTAGCCGATCAGGTCAACCCGATTTTCCAGCGTATTGGGCGCGTGGCGGGCATTGCTTTCCAAGATGTGCGCTTAAATGAGGTTGGCAACGGCTCGACGGGCTGGTATCATATCAACATTAAAACTGAATTTGAATACGACACTTACGCTTAGGAGTAAAGCATGACCGACAGTTCCCTGACCCGCCACGCCTATGTGATGCAATCTGCTTACGGTGCCGTTCCTGCCAATCCAGCCTTCAAGAAACTCCGCCTGACGGGCGGTGGTCTAAGTGAGCAATCCGGCTACACCACCAGCAACGAGATCCGCTCTGATCGTCAGAACTCCGACATGCGCTTGACCTCGCGAGAAGCGGGCGGCGATTTCCCGTTCGAGATGTCCTATGAAAGCTTTGATGACCTGTTGGCGGCATTCATGTGCAACAACTGGGCAACCGACACGCTCAAGCCCGGCACCCTAGACAAGTATTTCGCCTATGAGCGAACCGACAACATGGGCGGTGGCGTGTTCGATTACGAGTTGTTCAAAAACTGCCAGATCAACACGTTTAACCTCAGCATCAGCCCGCGCAGCCTGATGACCGGCTCGTTCGGCGTTATGGCCAGTGAAATGCAGGCCAATACAGCGCCGATCACGGGTTCCACCTATGCCGAGCCGCCGCAGACTTCAGTGTTTTCGAGTGCCGAGGCCAGTGGTGAGCTGATGATCAACGGGGCTGTCGTCGGCTACCTCATGGCCTTGACGATTTCCGGAACCAATAATATGCAAGGCCGTGAGCAGCTGTTCTCGCCATATCTAGACGGCATGCGCAAAGGCAAGTTTGACTTCGGCGGGGAGTTGACGACATATTTCCGCACCAAAGCCCTGCGCGACCTGCAACGCGCGGACGGCTATGTCGACCTGAAACTGACGATCGGCAACGACACGGACGGCACCTATGAATTCGTCATGTCCCGCGTCAAGCTGGCCAACACGGCCAAAAATACGCCGGGCAACAACGAGGACGTAATGCTGAACACGGCGTTCACGGCCAATTACGACACGACTGATGGCGCTTCGCTGATCATTACCCGCATCGACGCCACCCCTTAACCAAATGGCGACCCGAAGCCTATGCTATGGCGCTTCCTGATCGGGTCGGGAAGCGCCGCCCTTAACCCGAAAGGCAAACTATGACTACGAAACCAGCCAACAAAGCCAGCCCGGCTGCAAAAGATGTTCTGGCCGGCATCCTAAAAGCTGCCCGCGACAAATACGAAAACGACCCCTTCTTGGAGACTCAAAAAGGCGTTGACATCGAAGTGGATGGCGTCGGCACCTTCACCATTCTGCGCGCCCATGGCCGAAATCAGAAATTCATCACGGCTTACCGCGAAAAGGTCGTCCCCTATCAGGACAGTCCGGAAGCAAAAGCCGTCAAGGGCGACGATCCCAAGCTGGAGGCCCTGAACCGCGACGTGTTTGCGGAAACCATCATCATTGGCCTAAAAGACGTGGCCGGTAATAAGGTCGAATACAACGCCGCTACAAAAGCTGCAGTCAAAGAGTTGTTGGCCGTTACGCCGGACCTTTATACCCTACTGCAAGCCGAAGCCCTGACCGGGGCCAATTTCCGCAAGCGCTACGAGGCTGAGGAAAAAAACTAACCGAGGCCCTAGCGTGGAACCTGCGCTGGGGTCCGCATCTCGAAGGTCTGATGGTGGCGCAAGCCAAAGGCGCGAGAATCGAGGCACTTGACCACCAGCCGCGCCTCATGCCGCACCTGCATTTCTATCTGGACGCTTTCAACTCCCTGCGCTATGATAGGCCGATAGGGATGGTCGCCGGCCCGATACCGTGGTCCTCCCTCGATAGGTACGCGCAACGCTACGATGTCGGAGACTTCGATCTGTTCGAGAGCCATATCCGCGCCTTGGAAGCCGTGCTGCTGCAACATGAGGCGAAAGAGGCCAACAAGTGACCACCGATGTCGGGATTGTAGTTGGCATCAAGGCCGATGATAGCGGGGCGCGGATTATCAAACGCTCCCTGGATGATGTCGCCAGCACGTCCCGCAAAGCGGTAAACGAAAATCAGCGCCTAGAGCAGCAAATCCGCTCAACCACGAGTGCGGCCCAAGGGCTAGGAAATGCTTTTAAGGCCATGGCAGCGGCCTACGGAGTTCGTGAGATTATTCGCACGGCCGACCAGTTCACGGTCATGGAAGCGAGGATCAACGGCATCACCAAGAGCACCCGCGAAACGACGCGGGTCATGGGTGAGCTGCGCAAGATTTCCAGCGATACCGGCAGCGAGATGGAAACCAGCCTTTCCATTCTGCAGCGTCTTTCGTTCGTGCGCTCCGAAATTAAGGCCACCAACAACGATATGCTGGCCTTCACCGAAACGGTGACCAAGCTGGGCGTAACCTCCGGTGCCCTGCCGGAAGCCATGAAAGCCGGTTTGACGCAGTTAGGTCAGGCATTATCAAGCCAGTACACCCGCGCCGAGGAATTCAATTCGATCATGGAAAACATTCCAGCGGTCGGCAAAGCCATTGCCGATCAACTGGGTGTTACTACCGGCCAGATGCGCCTGCTCGTGGTTGAGGGCAAGTTGCTGTCGAGCGACGTGTTTGCCGCGCTGTTGAACCAGACGGAGAAGGTCCGGGCCGAGTTTGAACAATTCCCCAAAACAGCCTCTCAAGGCGCTAAGCAGATGGCCAGCAGTTTTGAGCAGGTTATTGCTCAAGCCAACGCTGCCACTGGTGCCACCAATGGCATCGGCATGGCCCTGCGCGTGGTTGGTGAGGGTGCCAAAGCGATTTACGACGGCCTGGGCACCACGTTTGATTATCTGGTGGCCGGCATTCAGGAAGGCGTCAACCTGATCGACATCGCCATCAACAAGGTCAAGCAGTCGATAAATGACGTATCGCGCCTCATTCCGGGCTATGACGGGACCAGTTTCAGCCTATCGCCTACAGTTGAGGTCGGCAGTGTATTTTCTGCTGCTAATGCCGCCCGCAAGGCTCGTGAGAAAGGCTTGTTCGGGGATGATTTTGCATCGGTGATCACACCGAATAAACGCGCTATTTCACAAGATTACGCTCAGATTGCAGCTGGCTTGGGTGGTGACAAGAAAGCCGCCCGCGAAGCCGAGAAGGCCCGTAAAAAAGCCGAGCGCGAAGCCCTGAAAGAACAAAAAGAGCTGCAAAACGATCTGGACGATGCGGTCAAGTCCTCGCGCAACGAGTACGAAAAGCTCTATGATAGAATGGCCGAGATGGAGCGCCTTAAGCCGCTGGCCAAAACCGCCGAGCAGACCGAGGCCATCACCAAGAACATCGCCAATGCCCGTGAGGAATTGGACAAGCTGCGCGTGCAAGCGGAATTGGACAGCCCGGCCGGCAAAACCTTCCAGCGCTTCGCCAAGAGCATTGACGACAGCTTTTCCGACGCCTGGCGTAATGCATTCAGCCTCGACAAGAACGGCAGCATCTTCAAGCGCATGCTTGATGGTATCAAGGGCATGTTTGTGAATTTCCTGGCTGACCTCTCCTATCAGGCGCTTATCCGGCCCATCGTGGTTTCGTTGATTGGTGCTGGCGCGGGTGCAGCGGGCATTTCCTCCGGAGCGCAAGCCTCTGTACTCGGCACTGGCACCAGCGGCATCAGCAACGGTTTCAGTCTGGCCAGCGCCGGTTCGTCGCTGCTGGGTGTCGGCAAGTCCTTGCTAGCTGGTGGTAGCATCACGGGCGGCTTGGGCCAGTTTGCAGGCAAGGCCAGTGCGTTTCTAGGCGGCAACTTCTCTCAGAACCTCGCGGTACAAAAGTTCTTCACCAACGCGGGCACGCTAGGAAACCTGGCGGGCGGGTTTGCGGGCGGTATTGGGGCCAATCTGCTGGGGCTCGGCAATAAAAACCCTTACGTCAACGCGGCGACCGGCACCATCGGCGGCCTGATCGGGTCTGTTGGTGGTCCGCTGGGTGCTGCGGCTGGCTCGTTCCTGGGCACGGCCTTGGGCGGGCTGTTTGGGGGCAAAAAGCCGTCCGATATGTCGCAAACCGGTGTAATCAACCTGTCGAACCTCGGCACTTACAAAGAGGGCATGACGGGTAAGAAGTTCAGCCAGCAAAACGCTGATTTTCGGGATTCCATCCTCAATGAAGTATCCAGCCTGGCAAACCTGCTCAAGAGCGTCGGCGGCCAGCTCAGCGGCAATGTCGGCTTTACCGTGGGCAACCGCGACGGGCTGCGTTTACAGGGCGTGGGCAATTTCGGCACCAACTCGCAAGCCTTTATCGCGGCCATTATGCAGAAGGTGCTGGACAGCACCACCGGGCTGAGCGAGACGTTTCAGAAAATTGTCAAGGTCGTCGGTCCCAATACCGGCAGCTTGTCGGAAGCCTTCACCTTTGGCCAATGGTATGACAGCCTGGGCAAAACCGTCGATCCGTTGAAAGAGCCGATGCAGGCGCTAAACGATCAGTTTGATACCATGTTCGGCTGGGCCAACAAGCTGGGCTTCCCTCTGGAAAAAATCAACGCCGAGTATGCCAAGCAGAAAACCGCGCTGGAAGGCAATATCAAAGCGCAGCAAGCGGGCTTTTCTTCGTTTGAGCAGTTAACCGCGGCTTTTGACGGCTTCTTCACAGGTCAGGTGCTAGGGACCAATTCCAGCCTGAATCCGCTCCAAAAGCTGAACGTGGCGCAATCAGGCTTTGATAGTTTGCTCAAGAAAGCACAGGGAGGCGATCTGAGCGTCACACCGGATCTGCTGGCCTCGGCTAATACCCTGCTGGGGGTTGGCCGCGACGTGTATGCCTCCGGCGCAGATTTCAGTGGTTTGGAAGGTTTTGTGAAGTCGTCGGTGCAATCGGTAGCCAAGCAAACCGGCTATAGCGGCCAGAACGTAGCATCCAGTATCATCAGCACCAATCAGAGCGTGGTCGAGGAAATACGGGCCATGCGAGAAGATATTGGCCGACTGGTAGCTGAGAATTTCCGCCTCTCGAACAAACTGGCGGCGGCAGCATGACGTTTGAACTAGGCTTTTACGCACTCGGCGACTTCGATACGCGCTTGTATGTCGGCACACACGATCCGTTTGCGGCGCTGGCCAATCAGCCGGGCGTACAACTCCATTACCTGTTAGAGCTGTATCCATTCAATGAAACCAAGCCAGCATCAGTCCGCACCATAGGCTTATTTCCCGGTGTCACTGCCCTGGGCGACACGATGACACGCTACGTAGGCGGCGAAGTGAAAGAGCGCCTGTCTGATCGCGGCTTCATCAGCGAACCCACCGCCAGCGACCCGAACCGCCTGTTTTTGGGCCGGGTGACCAATCCGCTGCAGTTCGACACCAACATCCTGTCCGGGGATGGGTTCAGCGGCGGCAGTCAATCATATGGCGGTATTGAGATCATCAACGCCGATGGCAAGCTGGACCGTTTCTTTGCTTATCACTGGTCCGGGCGGCGCGTGGTGGTGAAGGCGGGCGCGCTAGATTTCGCTTACGACGACTTTGCCACCATTTTTGAAGGCTCGATCGACAACTTGGAGAGTGACGATGCCCGGATCATCCTAACTATTCGGGACAACCGCGCCAAAACCGACAAACCGGTTCGGGCGACGATTTACGGCGGTACCGGGGGCCTAGATGGGGACGACACCTTGGCTGGCGCACAGAAACCGCTGTGTTATGGTGTGGTGAAGAACGCGCCGCTGGTGCTGGTCAACTACGCCATGCAGATTTATCAGGTGCATGATGGATCAATTGCGGCCGTGGATGCGGTACGCGATCGAGGCATTATTCTCGATTACGGCGGCGACGTGGCGCATATCACCACGGCCACCCCTGGCCCTAGTCAGTATGTTACCCAATTGTCGGGCGGATTCATCCGGCTTGGCTCCACTCCTGCTGGCCTCGTGACGGCCGATGTCCAGGGCGACAACCAGGGCAGTGTTCCAATTACTGCCACGGCCATTGCCTTGAAAGTCCTGAAAACTCGACTGGGGGTATATTCCCTGTCCAGCGCCGACATTGACGAAGGCTCATTTGCCCGACTTGGGACAGTGCTGACTGGCCCTGCCGGGCTGTACATTAACAGCGACGTGACCGGCTCGGACGTTCTGGATGCCCTATTCAACCCGGCTGGCGCGTACTGGACCTTTACCCGTCAGGGCATGTTGTACGCGGGTGCGGTTTCCTCTCCCACTGGCGCCGTGGCCGACGTGAAGCACATCGACGCCGCCGGATTACGTCTGCAGCAAGTAATCCCTCCCGCCTGGCGGATCAAGGTCGGTTACGCCCCTGCGGTCGTCGTGCAAAGCGAAAACGATCTAGCGGGGGGCGTAACTGGCGACGTGCAGAGTTTTGTCACCGAGGCTTTCCGCTACATAACCTATGAAAACGAGAACGTGCGCCTGAAAAACAACCTGGCAACGGAGCGCGTCTTTGAAACAAGCCTGTCGAATGTCGCCGACGCACAGACCTTGTTAGCGCGCCTAGCCGCCGTGTACAGCGTCAAGCGAATGGTTTTTCAGGTGCCGGTTTACAAAACGCTGTATCGCTATTTCTTGGGTGATGTGGTACGCTTGACCTATGACCGTTATGGTCTGGAAAATGGCGCTGACTTTCTGGTCGTCGGCATCTCGGATAATGCAGCCACGGGCCAGACCGTGCTGACGCTGTGGGGGTAATATGGAACGGATGCTGCTGGCCACGGGGGCGCTCTCCGACAATGCGACGATTACCGGCCCGACCGGCGCGGGGGATTTGTCGATCGACAATCTCAAGCAACAGTCCCTGCAGGAAGTGTACCGCGTGCTGGGTTCGGCATGCGTGTTGGACATCGACCTGACCACGGCGCAGGCATTTAACCTGGTTGGTTTGATGGGGCATAATGGTTCAGAGAGTGGCACCGTCCGCGTCACGGCATCGGATACGTTGGGCGGGGCAACTTACGACAGCGGCACGCTCCCGCTTGTCACTGGGCCTAAACAGTTCGACAAGAGCCTGTTTTTGCTTTTTCTGGGCGCTCCCATCACTTATCGCTACTGCAGGATTGAAATCACTGACCCTGCCGCCGCTTATATCGAGTTGGGCCGGGTATATGTATCCAATGCCTTCCAACCGTCCTACAACATGGTTTATGGCTTCCAACAAGGTTTTATCGACCCATCGGAGAAATACCGCACCACGAGTGGTGACCGGGTGCCGCGCAAGCAGAAGAAGTGGCGCTTTGCGGATTGGAACCTAGAAGACCTGACCGAGGACGAGGTTTTTAGCGAGTTATACCCACTCGATAAGCTGGTGGGCACCACGCAGGACGTGTTGTTTGTGCCCAAGCCGGACGATATTTCCCACTTACAATTCACGGCTATTTATGGCACTATCGAGGCCATGAACCCCAACGTAGCTACCAGCTTTGACCGCTTCAGTCGCCAGTTTCGGGTCGAGGAGTTGTTGCCGTGACCATTAGCAAGATTGATAAAACGCAGTACACCACTCCCGCTTTTCGGGCCGGCCAGCAAGGCAATGGCGCTCAGCGCACGATGATCATGGTCAATAAGATCAACGAGATTATCGAATCCCTGGCAACAGTGGCCGTGGCCTCGACGGTGGCCGCGATGAATACGCAACTTGAAAGCCTCCTGGCCGCGCAAAACGATTTTCTTGATCAGTTAAATGCAGTGAAAGGCCGGGTTGCAGCGCTGGAAATAGCCCCGTCTGAACCCATCTCTAATGTGAGCGAGGCAGTTTCTATCAGCCTCGGCGGCGTGCTGAATCTTGGGGCGCTGAACAATACAATGAACAGCCAGGGCCAAACCATCAATAAAATCCTCTCCGTAATGCGTACCCGCAAGGAAATCAAAATATGACCATTAAGCCGCTTGATCGCGCTTTTGAAACCACCCAAAGCACAGGCACCGGCCAGATCACCCTACAAGGAGCGCAACAAGGCTTTCAGTCATTCGCGGCGGCCGGAAACGGCGCTAAAGTGTTCTATCAAATAAACGACGGCGACAGCGCGGGCGTGGTCCAGAACTGGGAAATTGGCATCGGTACCGTCAATGTGGGGACGCCGAATACCCTGACCCGCGCTTCTGTACTAAAGTCGAGCAACAATAACGCGGCGGTCAACTTTGGCGCGGGTACCAAGAACGTAATTGGATCCATTGCGGCATCCGGCCTGACTACCCGCGACGAGGGCCTGTTTTTTACGGAAGGTTATGGTATAGGGGGTGGCTCGGCCAACGCGCAGACGGTAACGCTGCCTTACACCCCTATCGGTTATTCTGACGGGGCACCCATTTATTTCTTTGCCTCGGTCGCCAATACCGGTGCTATGACCATCAACGTGAATGGCCTGGGCGCGAAGGCAGCCAAGCTTAAGGGAGCTGACATTCCGGCTGGCGCTATCACAGCGGGAATGTTAGTCCATGCCGTTTATCGAGCATCGTCCAACGCATTCGAGTTGCTGATGCCGTTTACGACGCCTGAGTTAGCGCCTGCCGGCCAGTGCCGCCTGATTAAGTCCGGAGCAAACCTGGTGCTCCTACCTTACAACGGCAATAAGCTGACCATTGACGGAGTGCAGAGAAGCATTCCGGCAGGGGTCGTTCTAGCCCCAACCGGTCTGACGGCGGCCACGACCTATTTCATTTACGCTTACATGGCCGGGGGCGGCATCGTTGCTTTGGAGGCATCCACAACGGGCCACAGCACCGACACGACGACCGGCGTCGAAATCAAAACCGGTGATTCCACCCGGACGCTGGTCGGCATGGCGCGGACGATTGCCGGACCGGCCTGGCAGGACACCGAGCAACAACGTTTCGTGATTTCTTGGTTTAATCGTCGCGCGATCAATACGTCCGGGGCATTTACCGCCGCAAGAACCACCGTATCCACAACGCCAGTTGAATTAAACGCGGAGATCAGAAACGAATTTCTTTGCTGGTCCGACGACACCGTGCAAATGTCGATTACAGGCGGCATGTATAACAGCGGTGGATTTTTCTCGATTGCTGCGATCGGTTTCAATGGTACGAACCCTGAAAACGACGTGTCGTACATGTTCGGTCAGACCGTAGGATCATCTTCCGTAACGGTGCAGAAACAAGGTTTGAACGAGGGCTATAATTACGCTACCCACCTGGGCCGCACCGGCAACGCATCAGGAACAGCAACCTTCGGAAACCCGACCATCAATCTGTTTAACCGGCTTTCTGGCCGCATTCAGGGGTAGTGAATAATGCCTGGCTCTCAAACCCCACAGCCTGACCTTTATCCCATCCTGATCGCCATGAGCGATACCTTGGGACGAAATACACAAATGGTTGCCGATACCAAGGACACCGTGACGATCATCCGAGAGGCTCAACAAGCCAGCACCATTCGGATGACGCAGTTTGAGAGCGAGATTAAAGAGCTGACCAAGGATCACAACATGGTCAAGTTAATCTCCGACGACCATGAGAAACGCATTTCTTCCATCGAGGAAGGGCATCGGCGCCGCAAATGGTTTATCGGCATTCTGGCAACAGCTTGCGGTTTTGGCTCCACGGTTGCGGGCTGGATGTTGACCCACTGGGGCGCTATTCAGGAGGTCATTCACAATGGCGCTGACGCCCAATAAGAATTCCACTAAGGCTAAAAGCATGGCCGCCATGTTCGGCGCGGCGCTGCTCATCGCAGTCCCCTTTATCACCAGCAAAGAGGGTGAACGCCTGCGGGCATACCAGGATGTGGCGGGTGTGTGGACTATATGCCATGGCGAAACGCTAGGGGTAAAACCGGGTGACAGAAAGACCAAGGCTGAGTGCGATACCATGACTAAAAACCGCACCTATCAGTTCATGAGCCAGGTGTACACCGCCATTAAAGCGGACGTGTCGCCGGAAGTGCTTGCCGCTTGCACCAGTTTCGCTTATAACATTGGTATCAATGGCTTCAGGTCATCCACGGCTCTTAAGCAGATCAACGCGGGTAATGGGTCTGCAGGCTGTCGGGCCATGATGAATTGGTACACGGCGGGCGGCAAGGACTGCCGGATCAAAAAGAATGGTTGCTCAGGTCTGATTACCCGCCGCAAAGCTGAGGTCGATCTATGTTTGAAGGGGGTAATAAACTAATGGGGATATCATGGAAATTCTGGTTGTGCATATGTTTTTTAGCCCTGGTGGGCGGTTTCGGTGCGGGGTACAATATCGGTCAGTCTGTACAGGAAAGTCGCGGCGAAAAGGCCCTGCGCGAACAAAAAGCCTCACTGGAAAGCCAGTGCGTCACCCTGCAACAGAAAACGACGGAGATTGACCGTGGCCTGCAAAATGACCTTACTGCTATTGCTGATCGCCTTGCCGCTAGCCGCCTGCTCACACCCGCATGCATCGTGCCTACAGGGCGCAATACCGGCAACGCTCATGCAGCCGGTCGGACCAGACATGCAGGACAAAATGGAATCAGCACTCAATGGCTTAGAGCCTACGCAGCCGAAGCCAACACCTACCGCGCCAAAGTGATTGCATTTCAGAAGGCGTGCGGGCAGTAGATGTGGGGATTTCAGGCAAAGCGTTTCGCCAAACGACCAGATTTCTACCAGACGGATGCTTGGCTAGCCCTTCGGTACCGTGTCTTGCGCAAATACGGTGCGCGTTGTCAATGCTGCGGCCGGACTAGAAAAGATGGCGTAGCTATTCAGGTGGACCACATTAAGCCCCGTTCCAGATACCCAAAGCTGTGCCTGACGTTTTCCAACCTGCAAGTCCTTTGCTGGTCATGCAATCAGGGCAAGTCGAATAAATACGCAGACGACTGGCGCTAACGCTCCAACCCTCGGTTTCGCTCTTTCTCCTGCTGACGCTTAACCTTCAACATGCGCTCGACGGCATCCATCTCTCGGTTCACAACATCCGGGCGGTTTTGAGCGAACTCGGCGGCCTTTTCTTTCTGGGCCATGCGGCCTTGAGCCTCGCGTTCTTTCTTGACGCGCTCGGCAATGGCATAATCCTGGCGGTCGTAGTCTTTGGTCCGGGCGTGGCCGAACTCAAGCTCCATTTCCTTCTTAGCCTGCACCAGCTTGTATCGCATGTTGCTATCGGAAATCAGGCTGCCGTTCTTGACACGCCGCCAGTCAACGTGAATATGCGTGCGCGGCTCACCGTCCTCGCCCTTCTTCTCGTGCAGCACGACGATGCGGGGCTGGCCAGTCAAATTGAGGCGCTGCTCAACTATCTCGACGCTACGCATCCACTGTTCGGTCGTCATGGCCTGGTCGTAGCCCTTCGCTGGATTGATGCTGACCGACAGGAACGGCTTTTTGTGTTTTGTCGTGATGGCGCCAAGTTGTTTGAACGCCAGCTCGTGATCGTCATCGAACACGGTCCCGCGAATGTCCATCACCTCGGCGCGGTCATTTTGCCGGTTTTTGAGCAAGTAGCTATGCCGGCCTTTCAGGTCTTTGCGAGTGTTAGCCTTAATCAACATACTGCTTCACCAGAGAGAAAATGATCCGCTTGATCTCGAACCGTATGGCCTCAAGGTCTTTTTTGTCCAAGGTAAGATTCTCTAAAAAATCGTTCAGCTTGGTCAGTTCATCCATGGTTTTGAAGGCTGTCTGTGACACGCCGCCGCCGTCTTCCAGATAGTCCTGCAGCACCTTGCTGAGACTGATGCCTTTCGCCTTTGCCATGCGCTCGTGATTGCGAACCATCTTCTCGGTCCGCATAAAATCGAAGCGGTGCAAAAGTTTTTCAGAATTTTTTTTCTTCGGCCGTCCCATAACGCAGTATATATTTTACTGGCTGATAATCATACACATAAAAACGTTTTTATGTGTATAAAAACACACTTTGCCAACCGTCGTTCGCGCCGGCTGGGCGATGCCTCATGCTGACACCTGCTCCGGGACTGCGTTCACCGTTAAATCCAATAAGAGGCTTAACGTGCCATGCCGATTGAATGGCAGCTCTTGTTTTTGTCAAATCAGGTTGTCAATATTTCGGGCTCATCACTTAACCCCAAATGTCATGGCAACACTCTCTTTAGGCAACATCTACGCGCTGTTGCAAAACAAGCAGACTCCGGGTTCGCTTGCAAAAATGGTCGTGATCGCTTCCGGCCTGTTCTTCACCCCCATCACCATGGCCGGTGCTCTTTGGGGATACGTGCGCGGCTACAATCGCTTCATCCGGGGCAACGGTCGGCCCGACATGACCAACATGCCACCCATAGTCGTCGCCGGCATGGTGCTATTTGCGGTGCTTACCTGGGTGCTGCTGGGCCTGGCCGTGTGGTTCCTGAAAAATGCTGCCGAAGCCATGTTCACCACCCAAGCTGCAACCAAAGGAGTGTTGTCGTATTTAGGATTTAACCTAGTCTTTAGCGTGCTGGCATTTTTCATCTTCAAACGATGGCAGGCCAAAGAACACAACATCGCCATTGAGCGCGGTCGCCACGGATCGGCCCGCATTGGCACGCAAGCAGATATGCTGGACCTATCCGAAGCCCCTGGCTTGTTCATCGGCGGCAACATGGGATACCGAAAGCAAGGCCATATTCTGACCGTGGGCTCCACACGCTCTGGCAAGGGAACAAGCTTGATTATTCCCGCCCTGTTGGACCGCACCGAAAACCTCGGCTCAATGGTGATCATAGACCCCAAAGGGGAAAACGCGGCAATCACGGGGCGATATCAAAAAGAAAAGGGCATGGACGTACTGCTACTTGACCCCTGGGGCGTTAACACCAAGCAAGCGGCCACTTTCAACCCCATGGACATCCTGAAACCCGGCGACGAGCTGGCCGACGATGCCATGATGCTGGCCGAAATGATTGTGCCGGACAACCCGAACGACCGCGATCCTTTCTGGGCCAACCGTGCCCGCTCCATCATCGCCGCCCTGATCATGCACCTGCAACCAACGGGCGGCACGCTGATCGACCTGTGGCGCTTGCTGCGACTGGACCCCAAGGAATGGATTGAGCTGGTCGCCAAAATGCAGGTCAGCGACAACGAGATCATCAGCGCCACCGGCAACGAGATCGAAGGCATGATGGCCAATGACAAAATGTTCGGATCGGTCATGGCGACGGCTTTGCATCACACCGACTTTCTCAAGTCGCCAGCGTTGCAGCGCTCCCTGACTAAATCCAGCTTCAACGTCAACGACCTGACCAAAGGCAGCACCGTCCTGTACGTAATCATCCCGGCCGACAAGCTCAAGTCGCACTATCAATGGCTGCGCCTGGTGGTAACCACATCGATCAAGGCCACGGTCCGCAACCATAACCTGCGCGTCACCTTTATCCTGGATGAATTTCCCTCGCTGGGGCCATTGAAGGAAATCAGCGAGTTCGGCATGGCGGCGGCGGCAGGATTCAACATCACCTTCTGGATGATCGCGCAATCGCTGCCCCAGCTAAAAAACCTGTACCGCGACAACTGGGAAAACTTCATCGCCAACACGTCGGTCCGGCAATACGTCGGGGTCAACGACAATTTCACGGCGGAGTATGTCTCACGCTCGATCGGCAATGAGACGTTTCACACGTATAATAAAGAATCGGGTCAGCCAGTAAACGTCACGGCCCGTCCTCTGCTGACACCCGATGAGGTGCGCGCCGAAACGGAGGAAATGATGATCATTCAGGTCGATAGACGCCCCACGGTGCTTTGCCCAAAAATTCCCTACCTGGCGATGCCTGACGTCGCCGGTCACTACGATGAAAACCCGTATCACAAAGGCGGTGCTTCTATTGCGGCCTAACCCGCATGGTGAAGCTTTGCGCGTGCGTGTGGTCGTTCTGCCGTTCGGGTGCGCTCATGGCCTGTTTTAACTTGAAATGGCCATCCGGCTTCATCAGCGCTTCGGTTAGATTTTCACCCCATACCCCCACTGGCACATGATCTGCATCCAACTCGGCAAGAAAATCATGCTCCTGGCTATCGTATGGAAATACCACCACACGCCGCGCCCGTTCCAGCGCCGTTACCGCATACTGTGCCGCTTCGGTGACAAGGCCGTTGGTGATGATGTAGGTGGCGTCTGGCTGTAGGCCGTTGACGTGCAGATGCGTCAGGAAGTCCCAAAAGTGGGCGTAGACGTACAGATCAATCCTTTCAAGAATAGGGGCAGCGGGCAGCGTTCTAATGCCTTCTGGCCCTATTCTGCCTTTATAGTCTTTGTGGCGCTCATGGTTGCGATAGTACAGCTCATGCCCGCCCGCATCATTACGGAATGCCAGCACATTGGCCTTGCTGGGCAGGATGAACGCCTGCTGCAGGTATTCTTCGCACAGCCGACGCGTCAGTTTACGCCTGGCAATCTCCGTTAGGCAACCTTTGTCTTTGATGCGGGGGCTAAGGCTTTTGATCTGCGGCACGGCTTACCTCGGTGTTCAGTAGCTGCTGACGCTTATGTGCAATCACTTGCATTGTGGCGCATAGCTCGGCCAATTCTTCTTTAAAAAGTATAGGGGATTCCTCGCGGTGCGTGTCATCCTTGGCCGTCATGACGCACTGAAAAGACCCGTCGTAATGCTCCGTCATGTGAAGCAGGTATTCGTAAGGCCGGATGATCTTTAGCGCGTCCCGGCTAGTCGTGAAGCGCTTTAACAGGTCCCCGTTGGGATAGAACCGCGCCTCGCTGTCAATCATCAGATTCCGTGACAGTGGCTTGCCCTTATCCTTTGCGGTAAATGCCTTGTGGTAGCGAAAAGTCAGCCCGCCGATATCATCCCCTACGGTCGGCTTCACCGACCTGACTTCATAGCCCTGCAGCCACACCCACACGCGGGTATCAATTTCATAGAGTTTCAGCACGTCATTGGGCGAAACTTCCTTGATCATCTTAAGAATAGTGGCTGCGTCGTTCATCGTAACACCAACTTCTGCGGTTTCTGGCCTCTCAACTCACTTATTGTTACGCAGTTCGGCAGGTTGCGGGCAAACTCGGCCATGCGCTCACTGATAACGTCCGACTGCTCCGGGGTGTGGATGCGGCCACTGTCCGGCCCGGTGCTGTATCGTTCATCAAAATACACCACAAGGTCGTAATCCTGGGCACCATGAACCGGCCCGCCGTAGAACTGGCCGTGATAAATGCCGCTATCGGTCAGAAAAATGCGGTCAGGGTGCGCCTTGGCCCGGTCGATGTTTTCCTGTTCCAGTCGGGCGATAAGCGCCTGGTCGGCATAGCCGAGCGTGTCAATGACGTAACGGGCCGGCTCCGGCATAAATTCACAGGCCACACCCATCATTTTGAAGTAATAGGCTGTTTGCAGCATGGCGGTGGTTTTGCCTGTGCCGGGTGCGCCCAAGGCTCCGATAAGGGACATCATTTTCTCTCCATAGGCTGGGATTGGTTGATGATGTCGGCAACTACGCGGGCCTTGGCTTTTCGGAAAATGTTGGTCATTCGCCGCCCCCGTTCTGCATGGCTGCGAGAAGCTTTGGCGCATCATGGGACAACCAAGCGAACATATAAGCGCGAGGCAATCCGCCGCTTTCCTTGTCGTTGAATTTGTCAATCAAGATTTTTAAAGCCTCGACGTGCTCAGTAAAAGCCTCTCTGGCCACAGCCATCCCTGACAGGGCGCGGCGGATTGTTTTCAAGTTGCCGTTTATTGCACCAAACGTATAGTCATGAAACTCATCACCAGAAGCTATATTGAAAATCTTGTGGCAGGCTTCAAAAGCCGCCTGTGTCTCCGCATCGGTCACGGGGCGTGGTTGGGATAGCGCAGCCAGTTCGGTGATGGTTTTATAAAGCTGTTCTTGAGTCGATGCTTTAATAAACGGCGCTGAAACGATCCATGATTTCAGGTCTTTCGCTGAAATATGCAGCACATCATCCCCCATCAATTCGGGCATTGCTGCGGCGGGTGCGCGGGTGTCGATGGAGGGCGGTTTATAATCAAATGAATGATCTCCTTCTACAGCGCAGCGCAAAGCCATTGCAGCCGCCTGAACGCACTCCTTCCAAACTTCAATCGCCGCCTTGTCACCGTAGTGGTTTTCAAGGAATGCCTGCGCTACTTCGCCAGCTTCTTCGGTAAAGGCTGCCAGCTTATGTCGGTTCAGCGGGAATTTAGCCCGTGCGCGTTTCGTCTCCTGTTCTACATCTGCAAGAAACGCAAGAGTTAACGGCAATAAATCGGTCGTCTGTTCGGGGGTGCGGGTCATAATCTCGGCCCTCCTACGGCCTTACTAATCGTGTTCAGCATTTCGCCCTTGGTCTGCTGCATTTCCATCCAGGCAAAAGCTTTGCTTGCCTCGCTCCATGCCTTCATGAACATGGTCGAGTCGAGCCTGCCCATCTCCATCCAGTTGGCCAGATAATCGGCGTGGTGCGGCTGTGGGCCGTCGGTAATGCCGAGTTCAGCGCAGCATATAGCCGAGCAGTTTTCCGCGACCAGTTCCTCAAAGGCATAAGCCTCGCTCCCAAAGCGCTTGCCGAATTGCCGGTCGCAGCGGCTCTTGTGGCCGGTCAGGTGGCCCAGCTCGTGCAGCTCCGTCGAGTAAAATCCTTCGGTGGCTGTCTGGTGCTTGGATGAAATGAACAGCACCTTCGGCGGCATCTGGATATAATCGCCCGTGATGCTGTAAAAGGCCCGCTCACCGCCGTAACGGATATCAGCGCCGATGTTGCCGATGAACTGCTCCACGTTATCCAGGCGTTCGACCAAGCTGGGGCGCTCGATGATCTGCGGCGGCTTGAAGCCTTCCAGCTGCTGTTCGTTGAACACCGACGACACGCGCAGGAACGGGATCTTCTTTTCGTCGTCGCCGTCCTCTTTGATCAGGGTGTTGTAATAGCCGATCTGGGTGCCTTTCTCGCCGCGGCGGACCTGCTTGCCCTGCTCGGCCCACTGCTTATAGCTGGCCCAATTGTGCGTCTGGTAGCCTTTCTTGTCGGCAGCATCCCACAGTATAGGAATATTGAAGCCGTTGTACCGGTTGCCGGTGGTGCCGTTGCGCGGCAAGGAGAACGGTGAGCCGTTGCCTCCCTCCCACGGCTGGCGCCACGGTGGCCGGCCGGACTGGACCATTTCTAACAGGCTGTTTGCTAATCGTTGTTGTGCTTCATTTTGGGGCAATTCATCTCTCCTAATTCAATAACGGGCCGGGTTGCGGTCCCTTGGGTTTTCTCATAAACATATTCTGATCGTCATCGTCAGGGATAGGCAAGCGGTCGTCTAAGTAACACTGCCGCGCCATGGTGGCAAAAAGCGCTACAAGCTTGGTGCCCTCGTTATCATAGTCTTCATCATGCAGAACGGTGCGGCCTGCCTCAATCATGTCCCGATTGGGTATGTAGTCGGTTACGATGACGCTGTTATCCTGGCCCAACTCCAAGAGATTGCGCGCAGCATGAATAATGATCGACAGCATCTCCGCATTCTGCCGAAAAGCGTCCTTGGTGGCAACGCCGTCTTTGTTATCAAAGTAGTCGAGTGCGGATTGCAGGGCGCTTTCGGTAATCATGGGTTAGGGCTTTTCTAGCTGGGTGGCTTTAGCGATGGCGGCGCGGGCTTTGTCGTCATGAACCAACAAAGCGATAATGTTGTCCGAAACAGCCTTTCTGATTTGCGCCTTTTCTGCTTCAGTTGTGGTTTCGTCCGAATATTTTATAGCGAGTTTTTTATCGCGCAAAGAGATATAGCCCTTCAAAGCTTCCAGCAAATCTGGCGCGGCAGCGATCAGGTGAGCGTTGGCGCGAGTTTCCTCAGCTTCTTTGGAAAGCATTCCTTCATAAACCGGCGTCAGCACATTGGCAATTTTAAAACGACCACCAAGCCGAGAGCCTCGAATTCTTATGTAAGGCTTATCGCATCCTTCTGCCAAAATTTTCCAGGGCCCCGGTGTGTGCTCTGTTTCGGCCATCACGCACCCACCTTCTTCAACTGCTGCCACTGCTTGATCTGGGCCACTACACCGAGCGGCTGCTTCGGCGGCTGGGTGAAATCACTTGGCTGCGGCGTTGGGCAACCAGCTGTGCAGAAATCCCAATTATCATTCTGGCGGACCCATCCGGCGCCGTTGCAAGTGCAGAGGTGTTTTAAGATTTGTGACACGTTATTCCCCTGTTGTTGATATAATCAGTGTATCAGGTGTTTACGCTGATGTCAACAGGTATTTTTTAGCTTTCGCCTTATTTTTCGCAATTCCTTGATGTGGCTGTCAATCAACGGTATCAGCTTTTGCTTGGTCACTTGTGATATACCGCGCTTGCCGTTCTCCATCATGCTCACCGTTTGGCGGCTCAAGCCTACAGCATCGGCCAGTTGCTGCGTGTCCTGACCGATTCCTAGTCTAGCTGCTCTGAATTCGTCTGCTGTCACGTTGCCTCCCTTGTTTACTCTACTGTAAACCAACAATCTACGCACGTCAACCATCGACACGCAGCAGTTCATAGGTAAGCGACAAGCATTTGCATATTAACTAAATAACATATAATTTAAGTATGATAAAGCAGGCCTCTGCATGCCAATCAGGAATCCATAATTGAATAGTTGAAACACATAAAAAAAATACCATGAATCTGGAAGCAGAAGATATCAAAAAGATTATTGTCGGCTACGAAGAATGGCTAAATTCTAAGGAAAGTAAGAGAAGCGCCATTGTAACAACATTCAATGTCATAATTTTCTTCTGCACATGTGTAGTGACAACTTCATATGCGTATTCGGCAATAAAAGATTTAACGGACAACGTACCAACTTTAAAAACATCTGTAGCAAAATTAGAAACCTCTTTAGATAAAATGGACAAAGACTTAAACCGCACTATGGGTCAAGTTGATGTTCTTCTTAAAGGGAACACACCTAACAACCCTAGCAATGTTCAGACTACATCTGAAATCAAATAAAATAGGTAAGTAATGAATAATCCTGCCAAATATACCAAGCATGAAATTATTAATTTCGCCTTATACTTTGGCATTATAATTAATATAGTTATCATAACTTATTTCTCTACAGCCGTTAGACAGCAACAAAATAATATAAAAAGCGGCTTATCTATAGCGCTAAACAAATCTGATAACCTCGCAGGCAACTTGCGGGAATTTAATGAAGATTTAGATAGAATAAATAAGAGAAAGGATACCTGTATTATTGAAAGAAAGGATACATTGTTTAAAGAAAAAATAATCTATCGGAGACCGCCCATTGGTACAGAACAAAATGGAACAAATTCGTTAACAGTACCAGCAAGCGGCAGAAATGATTCAATAAACTATTTAATAAAATACATACACTACATCGACTCATTAAACTCAAAGCAGAAAGAGGATATGATTTCAGTTACCAGCAAACTAAATACTGTTAATGATATAAACGGTCAACTTAACAATAGAATTAAAAAGCTACTACTAGATTCCCTTGAAAGGCGTAGCACAAAACGACGCTCTGGAATATTCTCTTTCGGCGCTCAAAAATAAATGTGCAACAATAGCAATTACACCTTTTTAACGATATACTCGCCATACTTCCTAATAGCCTCGTCAATCTTGACCTGCGATGTGATGCCGTGGTGCGCCGCCATCTCATGGACCACCCGCACCCAATAAGGCTCTGGGCAATACTTCTTGTTAGTCGGCCTCTTAACTGTGACACCAAGCGCGTGCCGTGTCTTTGCCATCACACAGGGCATGATTTGCTTGCCTGTGTCGCTAAAGGTTTTTCTCTCAGCCATCGTATTAATTTCTTTTCCCGAAAACAGAATGTGCGGGCGCAGCCCGTCACGCCAGGCAAGATAAAAAAGAAAGCGCCCCAATGAGGACGCTTCCCTATTTAGATGGTTCTTCCTAATTCTTCAAAAAGTATTGAGAGAATGCCTCAGTCAAGTGCCTCTCAACAACGCTGTTGACTTTTGATTCCTCAACAATGTCTATAAAGTCTTGACGCTCAGTGGTTGAGAACAAATCCCGTTCGAGGTCTTTAATAATTTGGTTGAGGTCCCAATATGGTACCCCATACCTTTCCGCCCAAGCTAATGCACCGTGAACTTCTTTGATGTGGGCTTTTTTCACCACGCTGTACTCCTCTACGGTCTTATACAGCTGCTCTACTTGTTGTGTCGTCATAATGTGTCGTTTATTTTAATATTATAGGGTCAGCGACTCCTGTTAGTTTTAAAGTCCAGCCAATTATTTTTTCTCTGGCTCAAGTTCCCAACACCGCATCCAGCGCCGCGTCAGCATCCTTGTGGATGAAGTGGGACTGATACCCAATGGTTGTAGTGATGTTGCTATGCCGGTAAAGCTTCTGTAGCATCTGCAGGGGCACTTTGTCGCCAGCCAGCTGGGCGAAGGTGTGTCGGGCCATGTGCATCGTCAGGGCACCACTGATGCCGGCCCGCTCCTTGATGTATTTGCGCAACACCTTGTCAACGCGCCCCGTGGTGAACGATATCCGGCGCTGGCTGGCGTACTTGTCGCTCATATCTGTTTCGCGTAGGTCCGGGAAGATCAACTCGTGGTCGCGGTCATATTCAGCCAGCAACCGTAACGCCTTTTCCCGCACTTTGAGCGACCCCACCTTGTCATTCTTGCCCATCTGGTAGTGCAAGCGGCCGTCGCGGATATCGCTCCATTTCAGGCGCAGAAGATCCGACACCCGCATGCCGGCGAAATAGAACGAGATCAGCCACAGGTTGCGCGCGTGGTGATAGAACGGCTCCACCAACTCCACCTGCTCCAAGGCGGTCACCTCGTCCTGTGACAGGCCGATTTTGACGCTCTCCGGATATTTGATCTTGGTCTTGTCCTTGCCGAACGGGTAATGCTTGCGGTCCACCAGCTCGGCTTTCATCGCTTGGCTGTATACCGAGCGGATAACCACTAGGTGATTGATGATGGTGCGCTCCTTAACCTCGAACGTGGCTTTTAGGTACACGCGGAATTTAGCCAGCACAGCGGGCGTGATATCGGCAAAGGCTGTATCACCGCCAACGAACGCTTTGAAGCGCTCCACGCGGGGTTTATCGGCCACAAACTGGTTGTACCTGCCGGTGGCGCTCAGATTCTCCAAATACTGGTCGGCCTGGGGCGCGAAGGTGGCACCGTGCTTCGGCTTAATCTTCTGCTTAACAGCCTTGCTGCTCACGTCCACTTTGACCGTCTCCAGCTCAATTGATTTGTCCGTCGCCTCCGACAGCTTTTTGATCAGCAGGTTATTCAGACGCGCCGAGTTGGGGTGCGACTTCAGGACGCGCTGGCCCTTGGCGTCCCAATCTTTTTCCTGCACATGATGGCCCAAGTACACGTAAGAAGATTTGCGGTCACGCGTGATGCGGATGCAAAGCGGCATTGAGCCGTCAGTTTTGGGCTTTTTGCGGAGAACGATCTTGACGGACATGGGTACAACAGTGGTACAACAAAGGCTGGTTTGACCTGCTTTGATGTGGGTGAAACGCACTGATAATTTCGCCAAAAACCCCGATTAAAGCAAGCCTGACCACATATTAAACCACATGAAACCAGTAACTTAAGGATTCATAACCCTGAGGTCACGAGTTCAACTCTCGTCCCCGCTACAAAAAAAGGCCTTTCTATTGCAGAAAGGCCTTTTTCGTTTTCTCAGAGGACAGTTTAGGGAACAGCAAAATACGCTTACCTCACCTTCGGTATAGCATTGAGCGCGCTGGATGTACTGCTTTCTGTAATGAGTTTGTTCATGCTCACCCCAGAAGGTATAGCTCCTAGAGAGGCACGCAGCATTAGGCTCAGCCTAACGCCTGAGCACCTCTGACCGTAGGGAGTACATTCCCCTGAAGAGGTAGACATCCACCCATTACTCATCTGCCCCTAGACTGCTATGCCTAAACAAGCTCCCGCCACAAAAGCCGACAAGCTCAATAGCCTTTACAAGGAGTGTGGCCTCATTAAGGAAGATGTCTTTCAGCACCAGCACTACACCATCCTGACCCGATCCGGGATTGAGAAGGTGCAAGCTCACTATGGCATTCAGGTTAGCTACAAAGCCCTGAAGCTTGAACCCAAGTACGCAGTCATCAAAGCAGTAGCGAAGATGGACGAGGCTACCGTAGAAACCTACGGCAGCGCCGTACCTGAGAACTGCAAGAACAGCTATTTCGCGGAAACCGCGGAAAAACGGGCGCTCAGCCGCGCAGTGCTAAAACTCACTGGCCTCTATCAACACGGTTTCTTTGGGGAGGAAGAGTCCGAGCAGTTAACTGCAGAAGCAAAGGCTGCCCCGCAGCACACAGAAGCCAGCCTGTTCACGGACGCCCTGAACCGCTTACGCCAGGGAGATGCCCCGGGCTCTGTCTGGAAGGCCTATCCCGAGTTGCACGGCCATGAGGACTTCAAGGCCGCTGTAAAAGCGGAAGCAGAACGTCGCAAGGCTACCACCGGCTAAAGAGAAGTCGGGAAGGCTCGGAGGCTGTAGCGCACCTTTCCTTCCGTTAAGCACAAGCAAAAGCCCCGACGTGAGCCGGGGCTTTTGCTTGTGCTTAATCAAGTATCGGGACAATCGGGCCGCCGCCGGGGCCAGTACCACCTCCAGAACCTGTTCCACCACCCCCACCGGGGCTACCGCACATCACCGGCGTGTTATAGCCTTCTTCCATCCCATCTAAGTAGCCCTGGTAATAATCGTACTCCTCCTGCGTGGAGGCATAGGCCAGATTTAACTCGACGCGCTGACGATAGGTGTAATAGTTCTGTTGAAACCGGTCGCCGTCAATGCACTTATTTTGCTCAGTTTCGCGCTTACCCTGGGCATAGCCGTTTTGGTAATCGACGTAGGAGGTTGCCCGGTGCTCCGGCTTGGGGCAGACGGGTGTAAAGGCAGAGGTTTTGCCACTGACGGTCAGCGCAGCAGCTACGGCCAGAGAACGAAGGAATATTTGCATACAAGTAAAGGAATAGGTGAATGATAAGGTAAGGTGACAGTTTCGCATCTCTGTCGAAAGGAAGAACAGGTCGGATTTGTGACGTTAAAAGCACGCACAATATCTGGCGAAGTGAACATGGTTCTTCACTCTGAGGGCTAAGATGCGAAAGGAATAGCGTCCCTCGGATGGTAGCCGCAGAAAGCTTGGCTAAATTATGGACCAACTTTCTTGCACTCTGCCGGTTGCCCATTTGTATTGCCCCTACCTGTTACCGGTTCCACCACAGCCCTGTTTTTTCCTCCACAAGCCACCGTATGCCCCAGGCGGATGCAGTGCGCTTCTGCCAACAGGTACTCCGAGAGGTGCTCCAGGGCGTAGCCCCTACATCACGGCTTTACCTCCTTCTTGCTGGCGAACCTGGGAAATAGCCACTTGGCTAAGTGGACGCCAAAGGTAATACAGCGTCTGCTGATGGCTTGGGAAATACTTACGCAGCTCTTTCGCCAGCGTGCAGGAACCTTTGCGCAGCGTGGCAGGCCAGCAGACCTAGCGCGGACACGAGAGCAATTGACTGGGCCAACTGCTCTCCCAAAGCCTCACTCTAGCACGTGCTAGGCTAACGTATGACGACAAGCCGGACGCTTTGCCGCTGGCGGTTGCCCAGCAGCAATACCTCGTAGATACCGGGACCTAGCTCCTGCAAGGTATGCGCAGAAATGTGCTGCTCCAACGAAATCAGCCGGCGTTGTTTGCCAAGGGCATCGTATATAACGGCTGAGTGGAAAGGACCCGCCGCAGGTAGATATACTTGCCCGGTCGTTGGGTTCGGGTATACAAAAGATTCGCTCTGCCCTGTTTGGCGGGTAGCAAGCGGGATACTGGCATAGCGCACCAGGCCTCCGGCCTGGCTGTTTATCTCCGCTACCTCCGAGGCCCACACCCGGGTAGGGCTACTGGCAGCTAGTTTACTGTGCCGCATGGTGCTTTCTAGCTGGCGCCACGTCAGGCCATAGTCGGTGGATAAGGCTGGGCCAGCCGTAGAGTTGTAGGAGTCCCCAACGCTTAGGTAGCTGCCCACAGCGTTGGGCACGGCTATCAGATGGGTAGTGCGAGCCGGGCCGGTATACGTAACCGGTATCCAAGTATGTCCACTATCCATGGTGCTCATTAGCCGCGTGCCACCATAGGCCAGACCTCGTTGTGTATCCTGAAAAGCCACGCCTCTCAACTCAGTTCCCAGGCCGGTAGGGCTACTAGTCCACGTTTGGCCGGCATCGGCTGTGTGCAGCACCTGCCCACTCCGGGTGGCTATCCATAAGTGGTTGCCTAGTACTACGGCTTCTCCCGGCTCATCGCTGGCCAAGGCAATAGGTGCCTGAGCCACCGGCACCCAGGTTTGTCCCCCATCCGTGGTGCGCAGAAAGGGCCAGGTGGCGCCGCCCGGCAGCGGTGCCACTGCGGCTACTGCTATAGAAGCGGAAAACGCCCGGATGAAGCGTAGCTGCGGGCCAGCCGGGTTCGGCACTTGAGTAAAGCCCGTGATACCAGTGGTAGTTTTGCGCAGTTCCCGAGCCTCCTTATCAGATATATTCCGGTTTTCGATAACTGCCCAGGCCGTCTCGTTGTCCACTACCCATACGTCATGTAAGTAGGAGCCATAGGTAGTACTACTGGCAGTCAGAGTACGCGACTGCCACGTGTGTCCTTCATCGGTGGTTACGTATACCTCACCGTATCCCTGAGATTGGGGTCGTTGCCGACCAATTGCTGCCCACACGCTGGTGGGTCCCGTTACTTGCAGCGTAAGAAACCCTGTAGAGCTGAATATTTCTCCTTTCACCCAGGGAGCGGTAGGCGGCGCAACCCATGGCCCCTGTGCCGCTGCTGTGGTAGAGGATGGCGACAGTTGCTAAATAACGGAGGGTACGGTTCATAGTGCGTAGTAGAATCTAACGATGGGAATAATGCGCTGAAGGTAGCAAAACCGCTGATACCTACTGCAGCAGAGCCCAAGCGAACCGCCACGAGTATATCGAGGAAGCAACTTTTTCAGTATAGCCAGCAAAAAGCCTCCCCCTAGAAGGGAGAGGCTTTTAACGTGTATTGCAAACACTGTTAACTCAGCGCTCTAACCGTTGAGCTAACGAGCCAAATTAAATCATTTTAATCCGATATATCACAGTCCTGCTATCGTGTCGTGTTCTTTCCGACGAAAGAACTTGGGCCTCTAAACCGGGGCTTTTCTGTATCGTTCTGGGCGTGAAAGAACTAGTTTATCTGACTCCTCAACTGGCAAGCGGCCTGTCCAATCAGGAATTTGCTTAGCCAGTACGCGCCCGGACAGCTGCGCATACCTCCGGAAAGGAGAGTAGAACAACCAGTCCGATGGTCATGTAAAGGTGGTGGACGCAAATGGCATTTGGCTGCACAGTTTGGCTGTATTGCTGAACAAAGGCCACGGTCCCCCAACGAAAGCAAGTATCTCTCTGATCGGACAAGCTACCTTTCTGCGCGGCCCGGGAACAACTATATACTGTGGGCACCAAAACAGAAAGAAGGATAGTAAGCCTACCCTTCTTTCATTTCACCACAGCATTTACACTATACAATATAGCACATAGAATATATAAAAGATGCGTACCAGCTACTGCCACGTGGCCGGTACATGAGTAAAATGCCACACAAGAATCTTCTTTTTCTTTCGCTGACGCGCTATGGCAAAGGGCACCTGATTAAGCGCCTGCAGCACCTCTTCGCTGGCCAGCGCCCGGCCGAGCAGGCCGCTTAATACTTGCCGTATCTCTTCTGTAGGATACTCGCTGGTGAAAGGGGGTGCTCCAAAGACAATTGCCAACGCCTGCGCCACAGTATAAGGGCTATCAGGATCCTTCTTCACGTTTTTGCACTGGAATAAAGCCGGGTAGTTCTTCCCGCTCTTGCCGGGCTATGGCGAAAAAATCAGTACCGCTCTGGCCAAGAGTCGCAAAAAATGAACAATAAAAATCTAACCTTCCAAATGGGACTAGGTCAAGCGGGCGGTCCAGAGCTGTATCGTAGAGAAATGTATTGAAGGTGAAGCGGTGAGTTTGAATAGCATCTTTCAAGTTGCGCTGCTGCTCTCTGGAAAGCTGTTGATAGGCAATCCAAAGAGCATTTCCCTGGGTAGGGAGACGCATTACGCCGGCTTTACGCCTCGCATGATGTGCAGTCGGTTGCTCCATTTGCGCAATATTTTGTAGGTTTTCCCAATATTTAAGGTAAATGCCTCACTATATGTACGCAATTTACCTTAAATATTAACTCTACCAAATCCCTCGTTCCATCCTTTAGCATGTTTTCTCCGTCGCCCGCTGCTACTACCCCTGAGCCGTTCGGAAACCGGTTGCTCAAGCTAATGGAGTTGCTCCGGCTCAAGCCTTCTGCTTTTGCAGCCAAGCTGGATATGAAGCCCCAGACTCTCAATGGTTTCACTGGCCCTAAGCAGAGCGGGGTTACTCTTAAAACCATCCAGAAAATCATTGCTGCATTCCCGCGGGTAAATAGCCACTGGCTTATAACAGGCGAAGGCTCCCCCCTACTTCCTGCGTCCACAGAAACCAGCACTGGAATTCCACAGTATGCTTCCCTACCACCAGTAACAGCCGGGTCTCTCAGCGTTGCTGAAGAACAACCCCAACCATACGCCTCACCATTGGAGTCTTGCAAGCAGGAACTAGCCCTATGCCAGAGCCGAATTAAAGAGTTGGAAGGTATAGTAGCTGATAAGCAGTTAATTATCGAATTACTAACCAATAAACGTCTGCTTCCTACCCCGCCTGAAGACGTATGAAACAAGTTTCCGCTGCTCTAGCTTATAAGCAAAGAAGCGCCTGACCCTAGAAAGGTCAGGCGCTTCTCCGTACAAGCAGGATAGCTTTCTATAAAGCTATGCTTACTTAATTTTTTCCACAATGCCTTTAAAGGCTTCGGGGTGGTTCAAGGCGAGGTCAGCCAGTACTTTGCGGTTCAGGTCGATGCCAGCCTTTTTCAGACCACCCATGAGCTGTGAGTAGGACAGGCCATGCTCCCGAGCACCCGCATTGATACGCTGAATCCACAGGGCGCGGAATTCGCGCTTCTTAACTTTCCGGTCGCGGTAAGCATAGAGCAGACCTTTCTCAACCGCATTTTTAGCAACAGTCCATACGTTCTTGCGACGGCCATAGTAGCCTTTCGCCAAACGCATCACTTTTTTCCGACGGTGGCGCGAGGCCACGTGGTTTACACTTCTTGGCATAACCAGTTTTTTTTGGCGGCCGGCGGCGGGTTCACTACCGCAGCTTCGTTTCAGCCGGACGCCTGGTGAAAAATTTAAAATTAAAAACTATAAATTAAAAATCAGGGATATACTGTGCGGAAGCACCTGTACCTCTGATTCGTAATTCGTAATTTTTAATTCACTAGATGGCAAGCATATCCTTCACGCGGTTCATGTCGGCCGAGCTAACCAGACCAACATGCGTGAGGGCACGCTTCTGCTTGGTGGTCTTCTTGGTCAGAATGTGGCTTTTGAAAGCGTGCTTGCGCTTTACTTTGCCCGTACCGGTCAGCGAGAAACGCTTTTTGGCGCCGGACTTGGTTTTTACTTTCGGCATTGTGGTGGTAATAAATGGTGAAACACTGCGGCGGTCGGCTGCCTAGGGCCGGTGCGCCAGCTCAAAAAAGAACCGAAGTTCCGAAAATGCTATTCTGATGCCTTATCCGCGGCTGCAGGTCTAGCATCCGCTGTCTCCTTGCCACCTTCTTTCGAGCCGGCAGGTTTCGCTTTGGTCGGAGCGGCAGCTTTAGGAGCAAGATACAGGAACATGCGTTTGCCTTCCAGTTTGGGCAGTTGCTCTACTTTGCCCAAATCCTCCAGGGCTTGAGCAAACTTGAGCAACAGAATCTCGCCTCGTTCCTTGAAGACGATGCTCCGGCCCACGAAATGCACATAGGCCTTAATCTTGGCCCCTTCCTTCAGGAACTCCTGTGCGTGCTTGAGCTTGAAAGCGAAGTCGTGGTCATCAGTATTGGGTCCGAAACGGATTTCCTTGATGACTACCTTCGTTTGCTTAGCCTTCAGTTCGCGGGTTTTCTTTTTCTGCTCGTACTTAAATTTCGAGTAGTCAATAACGCGGCACACGGGCGGGACAGCCGTGGGGGAAATCTCCACGAGGTCGAGGTTCTGCTCCTGGGCCATGCGACGGGCCTGCTCTATGGAGTAGATGCCCTGCTCAACATTGTCGCCCACGAGGCGAACTTCTCGGGCCGTAATCTTCTGGTTGATTTTAAACGGCTCCTCGACTTGAGCACGAGGGATATAGCGGCGGTTTGGGGTAGCTATGGCTGGTTCTCCTTAAGGTGAAAATCGAATTCTGGCTTGGATTGACAGGACGCAGAAACGCGTCCGCAGGTTCAATCAGCGGGCGAATATCCGTCATTTTTTCCACATGCTCAAAAATGGCTATATAAAATTGCTTTTTCTGAACCGTTATCTGACCTGATAAAGCTCTTTTGACGAAGGGTAGTTAGGCGAGACCTACCCTAAAATATGCAACAAGCCCTTTTCTCTGGTGTAGAGAAAAGGGCTTGTGAAGGTAATAGAGGGTGTTTCCTGGCCTAGGAGTGGCCCTTACTGGCAAGCCAACGGAACCGGCCAGAAACCCGTTGGCTACTTACCGTCCATCATATCTGCAATCTTTTGCTGAAAGTCGCGGATAAATTCTTCCACGGGCATGGAGCCTAGGTCACCTTCGCCGTGCTTGCGCACGGAAACCACGCCGTTCTCCTGCTCCTTTTCCCCTACGATAAGCATGTACGGCACCTTCGACACTTCCGCGTCACGAATTTTACGGCCGATTTTCTCGTCGCGGTGGTCCACTAGGCCGCGCAGCTCGGCTGCTTGCAAACGGTCGTAGATCTGCTGGGCGTAATCGTGGTATTTCTCCGAAATCGGCAGCACGGCGAATTGCTCGGGCGAGAGCCAAAGCGGGAAGTTACCCCCGCAGTGCTCAATGAGCACGGCCACGAAACGTTCCAATGAGCCAAACGGTGCTCGGTGAATCATTACGGGGCGCTGCCGGGAATTATCCGGAGCCACGTACTCCAACTCGAAGCGCTCAGGTAGGTTATAGTCTACCTGAATGGTTCCTAGCTGCCACTTGCGGCCCAGCGCGTCGCGCACCATAAAGTCAAGCTTCGGCCCGTAGAAGGCCGCTTCGCCCAGTTCTGTTACCGTATTCAGACCTTTTTCAGCCGCGGCTTCCTGAATAGCCGCTTCGGCGCGGGCCCAGTTCTCATCAGAGCCAATGTACTTGGTTTTGTTTTCCGGGTCACGCAAGGAAATTTGGGCGGTGAACTCTGGGAAGTCCAAGGCTTTCAACACGTAGAGTACAATGTCAATTACCTTCAAAAATTCCTCCTTTACCTGGTCGGGGCGGCAGAAAATATGCGCATCATCCTGGGTAAAGCCCCGGACGCGGGTCAGACCGTGCAGTTCTCCTGATTGCTCGTAGCGGTACACCGTGCCAAACTCGGCCAAGCGCACCGGCAAGTCGCGGTACGAGCGGGGCTTGCTGCGGTAGATTTCGCAGTGGTGAGGGCAGTTCATGGGCTTGAGGAAAAACTCCTCACCCGGATTCGGCGTCTTAATGGGCTGGAAGGAGTCGGCACCATACTTCTCGTAGTGGCCCGACGTGACGTAAAGCTCCTTGGCCCCGATGTGGGGCGTTACCACGGGCTGGTAACCGGCTTTCATCTGGGCCCGACGCAGGAACTGCTCCAGCCGCTCGCGCAGGGCGGTGCCTTTGGGCAGCCACAGGGGCAGGCCAGCGCCTACCTTCTCCGAGAAAGTAAATAGCTCTAGTTCTTTGCCTAGCTTGCGGTGGTCACGGCGCTTGGCTTCCTCGAGCTTTTCCAAGTACTCGGTCAGCTCCTTGGCTTTGGGGAAGGTAATGCCGTAAATGCGGGTGAGCTGCTTATTCTTCTCGTCGCCGCGCCAGTAAGCGCCCGCCACGTTGAGCAGCTTTACCGCCTTGATGGGGCTGGTATCAGGGATGTGCGGCCCGCGGCAAAGGTCCGTAAAGTCGCCCTGGGTATAGAAGGTAATGGAGCCATCTTCCAGGCGCTCCAGCAAATCCAGCTTGTAGGGGTCTTGCTTCTCGGTGAAGTAGGCAACGGCGTCGGCCTTGCTTACCTCGCGGCGGGTATACTGGCTTTTCTTCTTGGCCAACTCCAGCATTTTCTTTTCTACCTCGGGCAAATCGTCGGTGGAAATGCTGCGGCCATCGCCCAGGTCGATGTCGTAGTAGAAGCCGTTCTCGATGCTGGGGCCGATGCCCAGCTTTACGCCAGGGTACAGGGCTTCCAGGGCTTCGGCCATCAGGTGAGCTGACGAGTGCCAAAAGGTAGATTTGCCTTCTGGGTCGTTCCAGGTGAGGATAGCAACGTTGGCATCCTGTTCAATGGGGCGGTGCAAATCGCGCACTTCGCCGTTAATGCGCACACCAAGGGCATTGCGGGCGAGACCTTCGCTGATGCCAGCGGCAACGTCGTAGCCCGTGGCGCCATCTACAAACTGGCGCACCGAGCCGTCGGGGAGGGTGATATTCAACATACGTTGGATGAGTAGTGGCTATACAAACAGCCGTGAGCCCGCAAGTTACAGAAAGAGGGAAATAGTGAGGTGGGGAATGGGTGAGTTGCTGTTCGACCCGCCCTAGCCGGGCTAGCTGAACGGCAACTCACCCATTCCCCATCACATTATCTCAGTAGGCCTAAATCCCCGGGCGCTCTACTACAATGGGCTCCACAGCTTCCACGGCCGGTCGTGGGGCTTCCGTGACGATAACTCCTTTGGCACGGTTGCCTACCTTCCACGCCTTATAGGTCCAGTGCCGATTGCCCGGATTCTCCGCCACCAGCAGGCGGTACTGCTCGGCAGCCTCCGGCCAGCGGCCCACGCTCTCCAGGCTCTCGGCTAACATCTGGCGGGCACCGGCCAGCCGGGGAGCCCGGCGCAGAGCCCGTTGCAGGTGCGGCACTGCCTCGGCGTACTTCCGGGCCTTGAACGCTACCAGAGCCAAGCGGTAGTCGGCCCGGTAGAAGGTTGTGTCCAGCTGCACCGTGCGGGCGTAGATGCGGGTGGCGCTGTCGGGCTGGTTTTGCAGCTCAAACTGCCGGCCGTAATCATACCAGAGCGGACCGTAAGTGGGGGCTAGTTTCAAGCCACGGCGGGCGTATCCGGCGGCCTGGGCGGGCTGCCGAAAGGCGTTGGATAGAAAGGCCAGCTGATGCAGGGTTTCGGGCTGGCGCGGGTCGCGGGCCAGGCTGGCGCGCAGGTAGTCCAGAGCCTGCAGCGTATCCTGCAGGCCAATGTAGGCAACCCCTTTGTAGAAAAGAGCCGCCGCATCGTCAGGCTCCTGCTGCAGGGCCCGGTCTAACTGGTCCAGCGCGTCCTGGTAACGGCGGGAGGCCAGGTGCATCTCCCCTACCAACAAGTTTAGGTCAGAGGACGCAAAGCCCCGGCGAGCGGCCTCTGTGGTGGCAGCCAGTGCCGATTTGATGTTACCCCGCGCCCGCAGGGCCCGCGCTTTGACAAAGTAAAACTCCCCCGGGGCATCGTCCAGCTCCAGGGCCTGGTTGATATCACGCAGGGCTGCCTCCGCCTGACCGGCATCCAGCCGGAAAGCCGCCCGGCGGGCGTACAGGGAGGCATTGCGGGGCTGACGTGCAATAGCGCCATCTAACTCCTCAGCCTGAATTTTGGGCCCACCCTGCACCGTGCGCAGGTTTACCATGGTTTCCGGCCGCTCGGCAGGGGCATCAGCACAGCCAGCCACAACGGCGGGGCCAGCGGCCAGAAACAGTAAGGAGCGCAAAAAACCAAGACAACGCACGGAGAACAGGAAATGATCAGGAGGCAAAGATACAGTCCAGGCCGGGGCCGCACCTGGAAAACGAGGCATGCTCACAGTTTCTTGACCCGGCGGCTGATCTGCCGCCGCAGCTTGCGGTTCAGCTGCTCCAGCAGACGGCGGCAGCGGCGGCTGATTTCCAACTCATCGGCCGTGACGGGCGTTAGGGCCACGGCTTCCTGCAGCACGGCCGTTGCTCGGGTCTGCTGGCTGCGGTTGAGGTACACGCGAGCCAGATCGTAGGCGTACTGAATGCGGTGAGGGTCCAGCTCGTGCGCCCGACGTAGTGCATCGATGGCCTGAAACGTACTGGCTCCTGCCGGCGTTCCGCCCAGGAACAAACGGCTGAAGAGCCGCTCCAGTACCGTGTAGTGGTCGACGCGGTAGTGCCAGCGCCCCAGCAGCTGCCAAGCCTCGGCCCACTCTGGGCAGAGCTCCACAACTCGGAACACGTGCGCCCGCATCTCACGGTAAGCCAGCAACCGGCCCCGGGCCGTGAACAGGGTTGCTTGGTTGGCCAGTGTTAATGCCTCGGCGTAGTGCCCCTCCGGGCCGTCGGGCCGCACTACCAGGGCCCGACTGGCGTAGAGGCGGGCGGCGGCAAAGTAAGCTGACTTCCGCGTTTCGTCGGTGTAGCGGCCCCCAATCCGCACGCTGAGCACGGCGGCCTGCCACAGAGCCTCGTAGGTGGCCGGCGCTTTGCTTAAGGCCTGCTCGTATTTGGCCAATGCTTCTGACTCGTGGTATTGCAGCTGCAGGGCGCGCGCCTGGGCTAGCAGTTCCGTGACAGTAGGCGCTTGGGCAACGTCCGCCGCCGGGTTTGCCGACTGTGCCGCCACTGGTGCGGGCCCTACCAGACCCAGGACCAGCAGCAGTCCTACCCATACATGATGAAACAAACGCCGCATGAGCAGCAAAGGTACAGGTTGAGTAAATGCAAGAGGCATAGGTCCGCCGCGTCCTGGACGTGCAAAAGGCTAGCCCAAGCTGGACTAGCCTTTTGTGTGCGTACTAGC
Organism: Hymenobacter sp. HSC-4F20; assembly: GCF_019599275.1. Lineage (GTDB taxonomy): Bacteria > Bacteroidota > Bacteroidia > Cytophagales > Hymenobacteraceae > Hymenobacter. Next base: position 1,115,891 of record NZ_JAHZTD010000001.1, read on the forward strand.
TACCCTTAAAACAGCTTCAGCTGCGACTTCGGCGTTTTTAGCACCGCCTGCGCCTGCGCAATGTCAGCTTCGGATATATCCACCGGGCCGGTAAGCTCCGGCAGCGGCTCTACGGTTGCTGGCTCGGGGGTAGCAGCGGCCGGCCGCGGAATGGTAGCCGGGCCGGCTTTCTTCTTCATAGCTTTGCGCTCTGGCTCAGGACCTTCGTCGGTAAGTAGAGCCACGGCGTGAATCTTGAAGTAGTTGAGCTTATTGCCCATGGCCTTCCAGCCCTTCACGTCAATAAACTCGTGCAGAAGGAACTGCTCGGTTTCCTTGTCGGCTTTCTTGTCGCGCTGCAGCTTCACCTCCGCCTGCGGCTCAGGGTGGCAGGTAGCGCACAGCAGCTTCGAGCCCTTAGTTTCGGAAATAAAGGTAAAGCGCTTGTCGAGGGTACTAGTCTCGATTTTAAAGCGTTTCACGTAGTGCGTTTTCGACTCACCTTCCACGTACACGCTGCTGATAACGGTGTCGGGCTCCAGCTTGCGCAGCAGCAGAATGTTGGGTACATCGAAGTGGTGCGCCGGCTCGGGCGACTTCAGCTCGTAGCTGCCATCCTTGTACACCACCAAAATGGTGTGGTCCGTGTCGAAGGCGCCGAGGTAGCGGCCGTGGCCGGCGTGGTTGAGGCGACCCACCACGCTGTCGAAAAACACTTCCCGCCCGCCCAGGGTCGAGTCGCCCACGGCTTTGCGGGTAACCTTCTTGATGGGTTGCTTGGTGACAATGTTTCCCATGGAGCCCTTGCCTTTGATGGCCAACTCGGCAAAGTCGAAGTCAAACTGCTTGACCCGGGCCGGCGCCTTATCCGAAAGCTGCACGCTCACAATCTCCGACTCGGAGTTGGGGTTGGCCGTCAGGTAGAGCGTTTTGGTGCCCTTCGTGCTCTTGGTCAGGTCGTAAGATTTGTCGCGGGTAATGCCTGTTACCAGGAAGCGCTTGGCGAAGCTAATGCCCGAGGCCCCGTCCTGGTAAATCATGTTGTAGACCAGCCGGTCGTCGTTTTTGTTATAGACGCCGGCGTGCAGGATGTCCTTGCCCACGAAGGTCTTCTCGGCAATTTTGGTCACCACGAACGTACCGTCGCGCTTGATGGCAATGATGTCGTCCAGGTCGGAGCAGTCGCAGATGTACTCCACCTGCTCATCCTTTTTCAGGCCGTAGCCCACAAAACCGTCGCGACGGTTCACGTAGAGCTTCTGGTTGGCCACGGCTACTTTCTGGGCCGTTACCACATCGAAGGTGCGCAGTTGGGTTTTCCGCTCCCGGTTCTGGCCGTATTTTTTCAGCAACCCTTCGAAGTACTGAATGGCGTAGCGGACGAGGTTGGCCAGATGATCGGCTACCTCGGCCAGCTCCGTTTCCAGCTTTTGGATGTACTCCTCGGCCTTGAAGCCGTCGTATTTGCTGATGCGCTTGATGCGGATTTCCGTCAGGCGGGTGAGGTCATCCTCCGTGATGGACCGGCGCAATACAATACGAGTGTCGTTGGCTTTCTGCTTCTCCCCTTCCACCCGCACGAACTTCTTCAGGCCGGCATCAATGGTGTGCAGAATGTCCTCCCAAGTTTCGCACTCCTCAATTTTGCGGTAGACGCGGTTTTCAATAAAAATCTTCTCCAGCGAGGCCGAGTGCCACTTTTCCTGCAATTCTTCCTGGCGGATTTCCAGCTCCCGCTCCAGCAGACGCACTGTTTTTTGGGTGCTCAGGCGCAGCATGTCCTCTACCCCCACAAAGCGCGGTTTCTCGTCGATAATGACGCAGGTGTTGGGCGAGATGCTGATTTCGCAGTCGGTGAAAGCGTACAGCGCGTCCATCGTGAGGTCGGGCGAGACACCTGCGGGCAGGTGCACCTGAATCTCCACGTTGGCAGCCGTGTTGTCGACTACCTTCTTGATCTTGATTTTATTGGCCTCCGACGCCTTCACAATGCTTTCCATCAGCGCCGTGGTGGTGGTGCCGTACGGAATGTCGCGGATGACGAGCAGGGTCTTATCGACCTTTTCTATGGTAGCGCGCAAACGGATTTTAGCCCCGCGCAGGCCGCCGTTGTAGTTGGTCACGTCGCAGAGGCCGCCGGTCGGAAAGTCGGGGTAGAGCACAATGTCGCGGCCCCGCAGCACGTCGATGCTGGCCTTGCACAACTCGCGAAAGTTGTGGGGCATGATCTTGGTGCTCAGGCCCACGGCAATACCCTCTACCCCCTGGGCCAGCAGCAGCGGAAACTTCACGGGCAGCGTGGTAGGCTCGCGCTTGCGCCCGTCGTAGCTCATCTGCCACTCCGTGATGTCGGGGTTGAACACCACGTCGAGAGCGAACTTGCTGAGGCGGGCTTCGATGTAGCGGGGCGCGGCTGCGCCGTCGCCGGTGCGGATGTCGCCCCAGTTGCCCTGGGTTTCAATCAACAGGTCCTTCTGGCCCAGGTTCACCATAGCGTCGCCGATGGAGGCGTCGCCGTGGGGGTGGTACTGCATGGTCTGGCCGATGACGTTGGCGACTTTGTTGAAGCGGCCGTCGTCCATTTCCTTCATGGCGTGCAGAATGCGGCGCTGCACGGGTTTGAGGCCGTCCTCGATGGCGGGCACGGCGCGCTCCAGAATCACGTAGGAGGCGTAGTCCAGAAACCAGTTCTGGTACATGCCGTTCACGGTGGCCACGTCGTGGATGGTCTCGCCGGGGGCAAACTTGGGCTCTTCCTCAGTTTCTTCCGTTACGGGCTCCGGCTCGGTTACGGCCTCTACCTCGGCGCCGGACTCAGCCAGCAGCAGCTCGCCGGTTTCGCTTACCACCGATTGCGCGGTATCTTCCTCAGAGGGGGTAGCAGCAGCCGGCGCGGCCGGCTCAGCCCCGAACTCGAAAGAGTCGCCGGCACCGAAAATATTTTCCGGCTGCTCTTCGTGGTTCGGGTCGTGGGGGTTTGTCTCTTCTGACACAGTGGGGGTGGCACTCGCCACAATTATTGTTCTTGTACCTCTCTCCTGCCTTCAGGAAAAGCAGAAGGTTAAACTTCCGGCGGGTGCCTGGGTGCGCGGGGCCCCTAGGCTAAGTCGGCCTCGGCTACTTCTTCCACCGGCAGCACGTCCGACGTTACCAGATCTTTCTCCAAACGCAGGTTTTCAATGATGAATTCCTGACGGGCCGGGGTATTCTTGCCCATGTAGTAGTTCAGTACCTGCTGAATGGAGCGGTCGGACTGCAGAATCACGGGCTCCAGCTTGATGTTGTCGCCGATGAACTTGCCGAACTCGTCGGGCGAAATCTCGCCCAGGCCTTTAAAGCGGGTTACCTCGGGGTTGCGGCCGAGCTGGCGCATGGCAGCCTGCTTTTCCTGCTCGTTGTAGCAATAAATGGTCGTTTTCTTGTTGCGGACGCGGAACAGGGGCGTTTCCAGGATGAACACGTGGCCGTTGCGCACCAAATCGGGGAAAAACTGCAGGAAGAAGGTGAGCAAGAGCAGCCGGATGTGCATGCCGTCCACGTCGGCATCGGTAGCAATGACCACGCGGTTGTAGCGCAGATTCTCGATGCCTTCCTCGATGTTGAGGGCGTGCTGCAGCAGGTTCAGCTCCTCGTTCTCGTAGACAATCTTCTTTTTCAGCCCGAAGCAGTTCAGGGGCTTGCCGCGCAGGGAGAAAACGGCCTCCGTTTCCACGTTACGGCTCTTGGTGATGGAGCCCGAAGCAGAATCACCTTCAGTAATAAAGAGGGTAGTGAGTAGGGCCTTTTCTTCCTCCTTGGTTTCGCCCAGGTGGAAGCGGCAGTCGCGGAGCTTGCGGTTGTGCAGGTTGGCTTTTTTGGCCCGCTGGTTGGCCAGCTTCTTCACGCCCGCCATATCCTTCCGCTCCCGCTCGCTCTGCTCGATACGCTTTTTGAGGGCATCGGCCGTAGCCGGGTTTTTGTGCAGGAAGTTGTCGAGGTACTCCTTCACAAAGTCGACGATGTAGCCGCGCACGGTGGGGCCGTCGGGGCCCATGTTCAGGGAGCCAAGCTTGGTTTTCGTCTGCGACTCGAACACGGGCTCCTGTACGCGCACCGAAATAGCGCCCACGATGGAGCTGCGCACATCGGCCGCGTCGTACTCTTTCTTGTAGAACTCGCGCACGGTTTTCACCACGGCCTCCCGGAAAGCGGCCAGGTGCGTACCGCCCTGGGTGGTGTACTGGCCGTTCACGAAGGAGTAGTATTCCTCGCCGTAGTCGCTGCCGTGGGTCAGGGCCAGCTCAATGTCCTCGCCCTTGAGGTGGATGATGGGGTAGCGCCGGCTTTCCTCGTCAATCTTGCGGGAGAGCAAATCCAGCAGACCGTGCTCGGAGTAGTATTTCTGCCCGTTGAAATTGATGGTCAGCCCGGCGTTCAGGTAGACGTAGTTCCAGATCTGATTTTCCAGGTACTCCGGGATGAAGCGGTAGTTGCGGAAAATGGAGTCGTCGGGCTGGAACGTCATCAGCGTGCCGTTGCGCTGAGAGGTTTTTACCGGCTTGGGGTCATTAGTGAGGATGCCCTGCGCAAACTCCGCCGACTTCATCAGCCCGTCGCGCACGCTCTGCACCAGAAAGTAATTGCTGAGGGCGTTAACCGCTTTGGTCCCGACCCCGTTTAAGCCTACTGACTTCTGAAAGACTTTGGAGTCGTACTTACCGCCCGTATTGATCTTGCTTACTACCTCCACCACCTTGCCCAGGGGAATGCCACGCCCATAGTCGCGCACTTGCACCCGGCTGTCGGAGATTTTGATATCGATGGTGCGGCCGTGGCCCATTACGTGCTCGTCAATGGAGTTATCGATAACCTCCTTCACCAACACGTAAATGCCATCATCGTAGCTGGAGCCGTCGCCGAGCTTACCAATGTACATACCCGGCCGCAGACGAATATGCTCGCGCCAATCCAGGGAGCGAATACTGTCTTCGGTGTAGCCGTGGTCGGGGGTAGCGGCGGGTACTTGTTCGTCAGCCATGCAATTCAGTATTCAAAATTCGAGGTAAAATAACGCAGAAAATTGGCCTTTTCCGCGCTTTTCTTTCGCTAGCTAAGTTAGCAAAATTTTCTTTTTCAACCCAGCGGCAGGCGAGTTTGTTCCCGGCAAACCTGCTAAAAACCCGTACTGCGCTTGCTGACACCCACCTTAACTTCCCAATTATATTAGCAATATGTTTCCTCCTGCCTCCCAACACCATTTGCCGCCTTCCGGCCATAAGCCCAACCCCGAGGTTAAGCAGGCGCCTGTCGTTCAGTTCGCTTTCCTCATGCTTGGGGCCGTGCTGCTCGTGTACTCCCTACGCGTGCTGGACGACGTGCTGCTACCCCTCGTGTTTTCCGGCATCTTTTCCCTGTTGCTACTGCCCATCTGCCGGTGGCTGGAACTGCGAGGGCTGCCCCGGATACTGGCTATTATCGTGTGCTTGTTGCTGCTAGTGCTGGTAGTAGCGGGCATTGTGCTCGGCTTTGGCTCTCAGCTGGCGCAGTTCAAAACGGAGATACCCAAGCTGCAGGACAAAACGGTGGAGTTCTTCAACAGCGCCCAGGAATGGGCCCACCAGCGGTTTGGCTACCAGCCCATGAGCATTGAGGAAGTAAAAGACTCGACTTTGAAGGCCCTGAAGAAGTCGGGCGGCACGTATTTGGGTACTACCCTGAATACTACTACCTCGGCCCTGAGCAACATTCTGCAGGTGTTTATCTACATCTTCTGCTTGCTGCTCTACCGCGACCATCTGCGGCAGTTCATGTTCCGCTTTGTGGCCCCCGACAAGCGGACGGCCGTGCTCCACACCGTGGACAGCATCCAGACGGTAGTGCAGGCCTACATTTCGGGCCTGGTAAAGGTGATTATCATTGTGGCCGTGCTCAACGGAATCGGGCTGGTGGCGTTGGGGGTGAAGTTTGCCGTGTTCTTCGCCATTTTTGCTTCCGTACTGGCCGTTATTCCCTACATCGGCATCATGATTGGAGCTACCATCCCGGCCATTATTACGCTGGTGGAAACTGGCTCCGTTGTACAGGCCGCCTTGGTAATCGGGGTGTTCGTGGTGGTGCAGTTTCTGGAAGGCAACTTCATTACGCCCATGATTACCGGCTCGCAGGTGAGCATTAATCCGCTGGCCGCCATCCTGGCCCTGATTCTGGGCAACGAGCTGTGGGGCACGCCGGGCATGATTTTGAGCATTCCAATTATGGCCGTTATTAAAGTGGTGCTGGATGCCAACAAGGTGACGGAGCCCTGGGGCTTCCTGCTCGGCGACACGGCCGAAGGCGAAGACTCTACCAAGCCGGAAACCAAGCAACCCGGCCTGCTAAGCCGCCTTTGGGGCCGCGTGACCGGCAAAGCCAGCTAAAACGCTGGTAGGCTACTACATTCGTCTCCCCGTTGGCCCTGGCTAACGGGGATTTTTTTGCCCCTATCTACCGAATCTGCACTGATAACCGAAATTTTATAATCCTTTCGTGGCAACCTCCACCGGCCAGGCAGGGTATACAAGCCCAACTGCTGCGCTCGTGGCAGTATTAGAACTCCTTACCATCCACTTAAAAATTCTGCACCATGGCCTCTATTACCGGCGAAGCTGCCCGCGCGTACAACGACCTCGTAGAAATCAATAAAACGGCCGCTAAAGGCTACCAGGAAGCCGCCGAAGGTGTGAGCAGCCCCGACCTGAAGTCGAAGCTTAGCCAATTCAGCCAGCAGCGCGCTCAGTTTGCTTCCGAGCTTAGCCAGCACGCCAGCCAGTACGGCATCAATCCCGAAGAGGAAAATACGGTAGAAGGCTTGGTAGCTGATGCTGCCGCCGCCGTGCACCGCGGCTGGATCAACATCAAATCGGCCATTACGGGCCAAGACGACGCTGCTATTCTGGGTGAGTGCGAAACCGGCGACGCAACGGCTCTGCAATCGTATGAAACGGCTCTGCGCTCAACGGAGCTGCCCGCCGAAGCCCGCAATGTGATTCAAAAGCAGCACGGCGAGATTCTATCGGCTAAAAACTGGGTTACCCAGCAGAAAGGCACGCGCTAAGCTGCTTCTGTTTCCCTGACTTACAAAAAGCCCGCTTAAAGCGGGCTTTTTCTTTTCCGGCGCGGCTCAACTTACATCGGGTAGAAGAGCATAATCCGTTTGCAACCTTCCGGGGGGCTATCTTTGTTACCAATTTCATTAGCACGTTCGTTTACCCGATTTCGCCTCTCGTTTGTACGCTATCATCGACCTTGAAACTACTGGCGGGCAGCCCGCCCAGGACCGCATCACGGAAATAGCCATTTATATCCACGATGGGGAGAAAGTGGTGGATGAGTTCAGCACCCTGCTGAATCCGGGACGGCCCATTCCGTTTTTCATCACCCAGCTTACCGGTATTACCGATGACATGGTGCGTGATGCGCCTAAGTTTCACGAGGTAGCCCGCCGCATTGTGGAAATTACGGAAGGCTGCGTGTTTGTGGCCCACAACGTGCGGTTTGATTATTCTTTCCTGAAAAAGGAGTTTGCCGACCTGGGCTACAACTACTCCCGCAAAACGCTGTGCACCGTGCGCCTGAGCCGCTCCCTGATGCCAGGGCAGCCCAGCTATAGCTTGGGCAAGCTATGCCAGAACATTGGCATTCCGCTCAACGACCGGCACCGGGCCACCGGCGACGCTGCGGCTACGGCCATTTTGTTTGGGCGGCTACTTAAGATTAGTCAGCAGGAAGAAGCCCTTCAGACTCCCGGCCTGAGCCCGGCCGAGACGCTGGCGGCGGTGGATGCCAACGCTCCGGCCGGTCGGCGGCCGGCAGCGGCGGGCACTGCAGTAGCGGCCAAGCAGCCCTCGGCCCGCAAGGTGAAAGCCGTGCAAGAAGCCATCCGCACGGCCTTGCTCCCGCCCAACATCACTCCGGAAAAGGTGGCCTCCCTACCCCAGGAAGCGGGTGTGTACTATTTCCACAACGAGCAGGGAGAGGTTATCTACGTAGGCAAGAGCATCAACATTTACAAGCGCATTCAGCAGCACTTCGCCGTTGATTACAAGTCTCGCAAGAGCCTGGAGTTCAAGAATTCCATTTCGGACATTACCTGGGAGCTGACGGGCTCTGAGCTGGTAGCGCTGCTCTACGAGTCGCACGAAATCAAGCGGATGAAGCCGCTATATAACCGCGCCCAGCGCCGCTCTGTGTTTCCGGCCGGCATTTTCCTGCGCACAGACGAGAATGGCTACAAGCACCTGTACTACGGCCGGGCCAATGACCACGCCGAGTCGCACCCGCTGATTGCCTTGGGCAACCAGTACAAGGCCAAGGGCTTCCTGTTTCACAAGGTAGCCAAGTTTAATTTGTGCCAGAAGCTGTGCGACCTGTACAAAACCACGGGTTCCTGCTTCGACTACCAGGTGCACCGTTGCAAAGGAGCCTGTATCGGCCTGGAGCCTGCTGAGGAATACAACCAGCGGGTAGAAGCCGCCATTGAGTCGTTTACCTACGAGCACGGCTCCTTTGTCATTACGGGGCGGGGCCGCCGTCCCGATGAAAAAAGCATTGTAGTAGTGGAAAATGGCCGCTACCTGGGCTTTGGCTACGTGGATGAAAGCTTTTCCGCGCGCCGTCTCACAGACTTCAAGGATGCTATTACCCGCTATAATGATAATAAGGATGTGCAGCAGATTATCCGGCAATACCTCCGGACTGAGCACAAAGACCACGTAAAGGTGTTTAAATCGGCGTTGTAGGCTTGTACCGGGAGAGGGGCCTGTTGTCTTCTGGTGGTTGGAGACGCCACGCGTCCTGCTTTACACCGAAAACCTTGCTTTGGTAGCCACGGCGTCCAGTCCCCCTTCTAAAACGGCCTGCATTGAGCGTAGGAGTGCCGCCGCACTACCCTTGGATAGTAATGTGGGTAGAGGCCTGCCAGCTTAGGTTGCTGAGTGCGCTGCATTAGTACAACCGGTGGCGCAGAAGCCAGCCAGCAGCGTCAAACTCATCGGCCCGCGGCTCATATTTCTCTACGTCAGTTTTACCCAGGCGCAATGTGTTGCCGTCGCCGCTATCATACACAGTCAGGCGGTTGCGAGGTTTGGGTGGAGCTGCCGTGATTTCCAGCAAATCCTGTCCGGCGCCATCATACACTCCAATCTTTATGTGCGGATCTGGGTCGCCACGCACCTCGAAGGCATCATTCCCCCCCAGCCCAAACAGTTTAAGCGAGCGAGTTTGCGGACTGCTAAACAGGCGTTCATGAATCAGCGTTGCGCCCTGTGGCGTAAGACGAAAGACCTGCACCCGCACCTGTCGGGGTCCGACGGCTTCTATTACAAACCGCTCGGCCTCATCCGTGCCGGGCAACTCCACATCCTGGGCCAACAGGGCATAGAACTTCGCCGCCACAGCTGGCAGCTGGTCGCGGCGGCGGCGCAGTTTCTGCCTGAACTCGGAGGCAGCCAGTTGCTGTACCTCCCGGGGCCAGACGGCCAGCGCCTGGGTAATTACCGGATCAGAGAGAGCCCCGCGCAGGGAATCGGCAATCTGCCGGAAATCGTCCTGAGTAAGGTAGGCCAGCAGCGACTTATCCATCGGGCGGGCAGCTTTGTTGAGGCCTTCCACATCGGAGAGCCGAATAGTTTCGTGGAAGCTCTGGTAGTTGGATTTCACCCAGCCAATGATGTGGGTAAGCAGGCCGTCATCGAACTTGAAAAAAGCATGGTCCCGGTCGCGGGGGATGGCCCGGTACACAGTGCCGCCGTCGGCCGAGGGAAAACTGGCCCAGCGCCACTGGTCCTCGCGGCGGCTCCAGTCGCCCAGCCACATATCGAACAAGCGGCTGCGCAGGTACTGCCGGGCATCTACCTGGAACCGGCTGCTTGCCACCAGATTGGTGAATACTTTGCGGGAGCTTTCTACCAGCGTGGAGTAGCCAAAGCTGCTGACGGCCCGCTGGTCGCCCTCGGGCCGCTCCTCAAACAAGTACAAAGCGTTGGCAAACCCCGCCCGAAATTCACCCAGGGCGGGGTCGTCGGCCACGTACACCAGCCGGGGGTTGGTGGAGTACACCCCCGCCGCCCGGGCCAGCGGGGGCACAATGTAGGCGCCGTAGGGGTGAATAACGCTGGTTTGGTCCTTCATCAGGCTCCCGATGGGGCCGCTTTGCAAACTTTCCGGCAGGGCCTTGGTGGCGTCCTTGTCCACAGAGCGCAAGACATACTGCGTGCCATTGCGGTCCACCAGCCGCAGGTTCTTGGTTTGAAACGAGCCTCCTTCCCGGATGGGCACCAGGCCGCCGGGTACGGCCGTGCGCAGGTTAAACACGGGCGCCGTGACGGGCAGGGCCCAGAGGGCCCGGTAGTGCGTACCCCAGAAAAACCGGTACAGGGCGCTCCGCTCGTACTGCGGCCCCGCCGCTACCCGCACCGTGGAGTCGGGGCTGATGGCCGCGGGAACAGAGGCCGCGCGTTGGGCCGGGGCCGAGCAAGACATGAGCAACAGGCCGGCTACCAGGCCGCCAGTCGACGCACCGGCAGGCAGGAACACGCGGGAAGAGAAACGCACGGAAAACAACAGGTTACAACGACCAGAAACTACGACCCGGCTGCGGACCGCTGCCCTTATAGCGCAAACCGCCCGGTGGCGGTTGTACTGTGGAGCACGTACTTTTCCTGATAAGTTGCGTTCAAGGAGCCTAGCCGCGTATTCCGCCCCGCATGAATCTTCGCTACCTCACGCTTCTGCTCTTCTCCGCCGCTGCCTGCGGCCGGGAAACCTACTTTCAACCCGATGCCCGCGTTGAGTTTACCACGCCGCTTCCCACCGGCGCCGACAGTGCCCGCGTCACGGCCGGGCGCCACTACCACCGCGGGCCGCTGGGGCGGGTGCTGCTCGGCACGCACCACCGGCCCAGTTGGGTACAACCTGTCACGCTGCCCGTGTTCAAGCCCGAGAGCGTAGTAGTCGGCGGGGTGAAATTTGGCAAGCTGGGCGGCGGCTTCCAGACGACCAGCATGACTCTGGTGACTCCTTCGGGCCGCGGCTACGCCCTTCGCAGCATCGACAAAGACCCCTACCGCACCCTGCCGAAAGTACTCCGCCAAGGCTTTATCTTGCAGGCTGTGCGCGACGCTACGTCGGCCGGAATGCCCTACGGGGCGTTTGTGGTACCGCCCCTGGCGGAAGCAGCCGGCGTGCCGCATACCACTCCCCGCGCCTACTACGTCCGGCCCGATGAGCAAGGCCTGGGGGAAGCGTCTGAGCGACTGCGGGGCAAGGTGGTCTTGCTGGAAGAGAAATTCGAGGGTAAGGAGAACATTGCGGGGCCGGTAGCAGGGGCCGCGGCCCTGGAAGAGTCCGATGATATGCTCACGGCGCGCTATGCCAACCCCCGCCACCAGATTGACGGCGAGGCTTACCTGCGGGCCCGACTGCTGGATATCTGGCTGGGCGACTGGGACCGGCACGAAGGCCAGTGGAGCTGGGCCGCCTACCCCCAGCCCGATGGCCGTACCCTCTGGCGCCCCGTACCCCAGGACCGGGACCAGGTTTTCTTCCGGTTTGATGATGGCCTTATTTCCTGGGTGGCCAGCAAAGCAGTCAGTAAGTTCCGGACATTCCGCCCCCGCTACCAGAGCATTGAGGGGTACACTCGCAATGCAGCCTTTATTGATGAGCGGGCCTTGGCCGGAGTGCCCCGCCAAGTATATGATCGGACAGCTCGCGACCTGCAGGCCCGCCTTACCGACGAGGTTATTGCGCGGGCCGTGCGCCAGGGGTTGCCCAGGGAGGTATACCACCAGGAAGGCGCGGCGATGGAGGCGGCCCTACGCGCACGCCGCACTGAGCTTCCCGACGCTGCTACAGAGTTTTACCGCTTGAAGGCCCGGCACGTGGTAGTCGCGGGCACTGATCAGGCCGAGCGCTTTGTGGTAGAACGTCGTAATGATACGGCCACGGTGGTATCGGTGTACCAGGTGCCCGAAGAGCGTAGCGGGGTACCTCGCCTGCTGTATCAGCGGCGCTTTAACCCCGCCGACACACGTACGGTAGCCCTGCACGGCTTGCATGGCAAAGACGAATTTATCGTTTCCGGAGAGGTTCGCCACTCCCCGTTCCTGAACATATACGGCGGGCCTGGCTCCGACCTGCTTCAGGACTCGTCGCGGGTAGCGGGCTGGCGCAAGCGGACCCGCTTTTTTGACACCCGGCGCAACAACGAACTGGTACCCGGTCCCGAAACCAAGGACCGCACGGACCACAGCGTCGTCTCCCACGCCTTCGACCGGGACGGCTCCGGACGGTAGGGCCGGCTAAATGCTGAATAACCAGCACTGGTTTATTCGCCAAGCCCCGGCGGCACAATGCTACTTCGTAGAGGAATTGTGTCGTGCCACTGGGGCTTGGCAAGCACTAAGCCCTTGCTTCACTAACCCACTACTTTTCTATCTCCAGTTCCCGGAGCATTTCCAGCACCATATGCTCGGTGGGTGTGAGCAGGTCGTTTTCGGCAGGGTCCGCGTCGTGGCGGCGCAGGTAGTCAATGAGCTGGTCGGAGTTGAACAGTTCCACTACCTGAGGATGAATGTAGTACTTGGAGCAGACCGTGGGCGTATTGCCCAGGTTACCGGCTACATCCTTCAGGGCGCGTTTCAGGGTTTTAGGCTTCGGGAAACTGGGCTCCTCGTCAATGACGCGCTCCAGGGCTTCTACCATTTTCACGGTGCCGCCCCAGGTCCGGAAGTCCTTCGCCGACAGGTTTAGGCCGGTTACCTCGTGCAGGTACTCATTCACGTCGCCCGATTCCAGTTCCTCGCGGTGCCCATCGGGGGCGTAGTACTGAAACAGGTGCTGCCCGGGAATTTCCTTGCACTTCTGCACCAGGCGGGCCAGCTTCCGGTCGTGAATAGTCAGGTCGTGGGGCACTCCTTTCTTACCCACGAAGCTAAAGCGCACATCGGCCCCACTCACCTGCACGTGCTTGTCGCGCAGGGTTGTCAGGCCGTAGGTTTTGTTCTTTTTAGCGTATTCCCTGTTGCCCACCCGCATAAACGACTGGTCCATCAAGGTTAGCACCAGGGCTACCACTTTGCGCTTATCGAGAGCCGGGCGGGCCAGGTCCTGGTAAAGCTGCTGGCGCAAGTCGGCCAGCTTTTCCCCAAAAGCTCGTAGGCGGCTGAACTTGGTCAGGGCCCGGGCCTGGTCCCAGGCGGCGTGGTAGAGGTACTGCTTGCGGCCCTTGGCGTCGCGGCCCGTCACCTGCAGGTGCGTGTTGGGCGAGGGCGAAATCCAGACGTCCGTCCAGGCCGGCGGAATCACGAAGCTGTGGATGCGAGCCAGAGTTTTCTCGTCTTCCACAGGCTCTCCCTTGGCCGTGAGGTAGCGAAACTCGCCGTTTTTGGTGGCTACTCGGGTCAGGCCCGGCTTGGTATCGGTGAGGTAGCGCAAGCCCGCCAGCTCAGCCTGCCGGGCGGGGTCTTTATAGAGAATGTGGGCCTCCTCCAGAGGCTCTAACTTCTTTTTGCGGGTTTTAGGGCGAGGGGTAGCAGGAGTTGACATTGCAGATTATTCAGAGGTCCATGCGCCACAGTAGCCCACGGGCTCCTGTCTACGTGCTACAGTCAGAAATGGTGAGGTCCCGGCGCGGCTGTGCTAGCCTGGCGGCCGTAGGCTCAGCAGCCAGCTATTTTTTCGCGGCAAGCCACAGCCCGGCCACTACGTTTTTCTCCGCTGATACTCCGGCAGCTACCTCCCGGAAGGTGGCCGAAACCCCACGCCGGGCAACATCTGCGGCGGCCGGCCCGTTAGCACGGCGCGGGTTCTGGCACTGTTTTTTCTTGACAGCGCCCGTAGTGCTCTTCTTTCCACTTATCACATTTCCGCGTTTTATGCGTCGTTCTCTGCTCAAACCCTGGCTCCTTGCCGGCCTTGTTGCTTCCCTGGGCACCGTATCTTCCTGCTCTAAAGACGGCGACGGCGTGCTGCTTTTCTCGGTGGAAGACGACAAAGCCCTCGGCGAAAAAGTAGCCGCCCAAACCGACTCAACCTACCGGGCCAAGGGCCAGCTGCTAGAACCTGGCAGTAACCCCACCGCCTACGCCGCCCTGGGCCGCATCGTCACCCGCGTGCTCGATAACGGCAAGCTGCAGTACCGCAACGACTTTCCCTGGGACGTAAAGATCATCCGCGACGATCAGACCCAAAACGCCTTTGCTACCCCCGGCGGCCACATTTACGTGTTTTCGGGCCTGATCAAGTACCTCGATAATGAAACCCAACTGGCTGGGGTACTGGGCCACGAAATTGCCCACGCCGACCGCCGCCACACCTCCCGCCAGCTCCAGAACCAGTACGGCATCAGCGTGCTGCTGAGTTTGCTGCTGGGCGAAAACCAGAATACGCTGGTGGATGTAGCCTCCAGCCTGGGCCAGCTCAAGTTCAGCCGCGACTACGAAACCGAGGCCGACACTTACTCAGTGGAGTACCTGAACGGCACCAACTACTACGCCTGCGACGGGGCCGCTGGCTTCTTCATCAAGGCCGAGCAGGATGGCCAGGCTTCCCCGCCCGAGTTCCTGAGTACCCACCCCAACCCCGGCTCGCGCATCCAGAACATCCAAACCAAGGCCGACCAGTTGGGCTGCCGCAACCGCACGGCGGCCAGCAACGACTTTAACACGCTCAAGAGCGCGCTGTAAGCCGGAACTACCGAGCCAAGAAAAGGCCTCCTACACCAGCAGGAGGCCTTTTTTGTGCCTATTGCGGAGCTAATCGGAAGTTGTCCGCAACTCGCGCCGGGTAGGCCTGCGTAGGTAGAGCTTTCGCTTTTCCGCTTTCTTTACGCTCGATGCCACTCCTCGACAAACTCAGCAGCTGGGCCGAACGGGCCGATGACGCCCTCACCCGGGCCCGGGCCCGCCTCGGGCTCCTGCAACCGCTTCAGCTGCTCTCCTACCGCAGTTACGGTACCACCAGCCGCCTTTATGTAAAGGGCCGCCTGCTCACCGACAAGGGCATTGGGGAGCCAGACCCCACCGACTCGCGCTGGCACAACCTGCTGAATATGTACCGGCGCTTCGACAGCAACGAAATCAGCGGTGCTCAGGTGAGCGTGCGCCCCGCCGACGGCACTGACCACTTGGTAGTGACGGACGAAGAAGGCTACTTTACCCTGAACCTGGAGCCCCAGCGGCTGCCCGAACCGATTGATTTTCTGTGGTACCCGGTGGATGTGCTGCTGCGCCAGGCGCCGGCGCCCTTTCCCACGCCCCCGGCTCTGGGTACGCAAGCCATGGTGCTTATTCCGCCGGCCGATGCTGAGTACGGCATCATTTCCGACCTCGACGATACGGTAATCCAAACGTCGGCTACGGATCTGCTGCGCATGGCCCGCACGGTGCTGCTGCGCAACGCCCGCTCCCGCCTCCCCTTCAAGGGCGTAGCCGAGTTTTACCGGCAGCTCCAGCTGGGCCGCAACGGCAAGCGCAACAACCCCTTCTTCTACGTCAGCAGCTCGCCCTGGAACCTGTATGACTTACTGGAGGACTTCCTGAGCCTGAACGACATTCCGCCCGGCCCCCTGCTGCTGCGCGATATGGCCCTGAAGCGCAAGCAAAGCACCGATGCCTCAGAGCACCACGGCCACAAGCTCAAGGAAATCGACAACCTGCTGCTCACCTACCCCACGCTGCCCTTCGTGCTCATCGGCGACTCAGGCCAAGAAGATGCTAACATTTACCGCGAGGTAGTGCGCCGCCACCCCGGCCGCATCCTGGCCATCTACATCCGCGACGTAAACCGTCCCGACCGCGCTGCACTAGTTGAGCAAGTCTCTGAAGAACTTCGCTCCGACAAAGTGGAAATGCTACTGGTGCAGGATACCGTGGAGGCGGCCCAGCATGCCGCCGCTTCCGGCCTGATCTTCCAGGAAGCCATTCCGGCTGTGGAGCAGGAAAAGAAAAAAGACGAATCGGCGGACGACGATACCGAGCTGGATGGCGAAGGCACCGGCGAGCCGGTAATGAAGTGAGCTGGTGAACCCGTGAAACGGGGAGTGCCCATTCTATGGGCACAAAGCTGCGTAAAGCCCTGTTACTAGAACAGCCACCCCGTTTCACGGATTCATCATCTCTATACTCAACTAGAATGGTCGGCTACTACCACCCACTGCCCATTGATACGGCGGAAAACGAGCAGAAAGTGTCCTTGCAGGTCGCCCTGGCTCGGGCGGGTTAGGTGCCAGCGGCCGGTTACGTGGGCGGCGTCGGGGCTGAGGGGTTGAATGCGCAGGGCGGAAAAATTGAGCTGGCCCATAGCCTCGGCGGAGGGGTAGCTGCGACGGTAATTGTCGAGGGTACGCTGCCAGCCGTAGGTCAGGCCGCTTTTGCCAATGAACACCAGGGAATCATTTTGCCAGTAGCCTTGCATGAACCCGGCCACGTCGCCACGGTTCCAGGCAGCTGTTTGGGTGTGCAGCACTTGGGTAATGGCTTGCCGCGCCGCGGCCGCGGGGGTAGCACCGGGCCGGGCGGTAGCGCAGCCCAACAGCAGCCCGCAGGCCACCAGCGGAATAACGGAATACTTCATGGCCGGAAGATACACTGCCCGCCCCCGGAATACCTTCCGGCCGGCGGGCAGTGTACTTTCTGGTGCTAGTAGCTGCTTACTTATCCATCAGGGTCCGCACGTAGGTTGTGCCGCCCAGGCGACGCATGTTGCGCATTACCCGTCGCTGCTTGGCCCGGGCCTGGGGGCCGGGGTTGGCGGCCCGGAACCGCAGCGGGTTGGGTAGCACTCCAGCCAGCAGAGCGGCCTCGGCCGGCGTTAGGCGGGCCGCCGACTTATGGAAGTACTGCTGCGAAGCCGCCTCGGCCCCGAAAATACAGTCGCCCATTTCGGCCACATTCATGTACATTTCCATAATGCGGCGCTTGTTCCAGAGTAGCTCAATGAGCAGGGTGAAATAGGCCTCCGCAGCCTTGCGCACGTAGCTGCGGCCCGACCACAGAAACACGTTTTTCGCTACCTGCTGGGAAATGGTACTGCCGCCCCGCAGCTGCTTGCCCCCGCTTAAGTTGGACTTGGCGGCCTTCAATAGGGCATCGCCATCGAAGCCGTGGTGAAGCAGGAAACGCTGGTCTTCGGCCGCTACCAGGGCTAGGGGCAGGTGGGGCGACACCTCGTCAAGGGTTTTGAAGGCGTAGCTGATCCGGCGGTTATCTTCCCGGATGCCGTGGTAGCCCAGCCCCACCGGAGCGTGAGCACGCCGGTCGAGCATGAGCCAGGTAGCTGGCGGGCTTACCCACCGGTATACCAGTACCCAGGCCACCGAGGTCAGGAAGAGGGCGGCCGCCACCTGCAGGGCCACGCGCCCGGCCCGGCGGGCCGCTTGCCTGTAATCTGTCACGAAAGCAGTAACTAACTTGTAAGGGAAAAACCAAAGCCGCAGCTTCAAAGCAAAAGTAGCAGATTTCAGCCCTCAGGCACGAACAGCACTCGTTGCGGCTTACATTTCACCTTCTACCCAGTTACTTTCCGTATGACACGCACCCTGGCCCTGTTTCCCCTGAACCTCGTTGTGTTCCCCGGCGAGAAGCTCAACCTGCACATCTTCGAGCCCCGCTACCGCCAGCTTATTCACGACTGCCTAGCCCGAGACATTCCCTTTGGCATCCCGCCCTACCTCAACGCCAGCGTCAGCACCCTGGGCACCGAAATGCAGCTGATGGGCGTGGAAAAAACGTACCCCTCGGGGGAAATGGACATCCGGACGCGGGCCGTGGGGTTGTTTCGGGTGCAGGAGTTCTACCGCCAGCTACCGGGCAAGCTTTACGCCGGCGCTGAGGTAGAAACCCTTCCCGACGATAACACCCCGGACCCCGACTTGCGGGAGCAAACCCGCCCCCTGCTACGTCAGCTCTACGACCTGCTGGGCCTGCGGCGCCTGCTGGTGGAGTTACCCACTAATTTTCGAGTCTATGATATTGCCCATCAGTTGGGGATGAGCACGGAGCAGGAATACGAGCTGCTGGAAGCCGCCAGCGAGGCCGAGCGGCAGCAGCGCGTATTTGCGCACTTGCTGCGCGTGCTGCCGGTGCTGGAAGAAACCGAGCGGCTTAAGGAGCGCGCCCGTCTGAACGGGCACTTCAAAAACCTTACGCCCCCTAATTTTTAGGAACCCCCTGGGCCAGTCTTCGTTTTTTCCGAGCCTTGATCCGTGGTTGTCGGACACGCCGCCGGCAGTTGCGTATAGTACAGCTAACTATATTGCTTTGCCGGTGTCTACCTCTACCCTTCTGCTTTATCTGCTCGGCGCCCTTGCCCTCGGGGGGCTGGGCTGGCTGCTGCGCCGCTTTTACCAGGAGCGCCAGTATCGGCGCCGGCCTTACGTAGCACCCGCGCATAATAATTGGGCCCAACAGCTTCCTCCCACGGGTGCCCCTCTGCACCGCGTGGCCCTCCTCGGCGACCCGGGCGCCGTGGCTACGGATGGCACCGACCCCATTCTGAACCTGCTGGCCGGCTGGCAGCAGCAAACCGGACCGGCTGGCACGGTCATCATCCTCGGCGACAATGTGTACCCAACCGGGCTGCCTGCCCCGCAGCACCCCGGACGGGCCGCGGCGGAAGCCCGCTTTGCTGCCCTGCTAGACGTATTGCGGCAGTTTCAGGGCACTGTGGTGTTCCTCAGCGGCAACCACGACTGGAACAAGGGCCGCCCCGACGGCTGGGAGTATTTGCGCCGCCAGGAAGCGTACGTGCGCGAGCAGTTGCCCCAGGCGTACTATCTGCCAGTTGACGGACACCCGGGCCCGGTTTCGCTGCAGCTAGCCCCCGACCTGCTGCTCATCGTGCTGAATACGCAGTGGTGGGTACAGCGCGGGGTTCGTCCTGCGGCCGATGCCAAGGCTCCTTTCCAGGAACTGCGCCGCCTGCTTGAGGCCAACCGGCATCAACGCGTGGTAGTGGCCGGGCATCATCCGCTGTACTCCAACGCCCTGCACGGAGGTAAGTTTACAGCGAAACAGCACGTATTTCCGCTTACCACCGTGCACAAGCAGGCCTACGTGCCCTTGCCCATCATTGGCTCCTTGCTGCCTCTCTACCGGAAAGTAGTAGGCGCAGCAGAGGATATGGCCCACCCCCGTTACCGCAAGATGCGCCGCCGTCTGCTGCGCGTACTCCACGAGTTTCCCGGCGTGCTTTACGCTGCTGGCCACGACCATAACCTGCAGTATTTTGCGTATAAAGGCGGCCACTATCTGGTAAGCGGCTCGGGCAGTAAAACCGCGTTTGTGCAGAAAGGCGGCCGGGCAACCTTCGTGCACGAACACAAAGGGTTTTTCAGCCTTGATATATACCCACAGCGGGAGGCTTGGCTACGCACCCTGGAGCCTGGTCAGGACGAGGTATTCCGGTTACGGCTCCAGAATGCGCCCGAAGCGGCTACCCCACCATCCGAGCCAGCTAGTTCTTCCCAGGTAGCTCAGCCCTTACTCTGAGGCAGCGTGCAGCGCAGGCCGGAGCACCCACAGGCTGCGCGGGTGTATCGTCACGTCTACTGGCGTAGGCAGATGGTGCGGCTCCCCGTCAATCTGCACCAGTACCTGCTGCTTCCCTGGCACGCTGATGCGGGCCCGGCGGCAACACATGCGGCGGGTGTAGTTGGAGGCATCGAAGGCGCTGGTATAAAGGCGGTAGAGGAGCCCCGGCGCTGCCGTGTTTGGGAAAGGCTCTATCAGACATAGCTCGAACTGCCCGTCATCCAGCTCACTGTCGGGGTTGATGATAACGTTGCTACCGAAGGTGGTAGCGTTGGCAATGGTTAGCATGAAAGCCGGTCCTTGCCAGGTTTCCAGGTCGGTTTCAATAAGGTAGGTAGCAGGCTCGTAGCTGGCGTACTCCTGGGTGGCAATCCGCACGTAGGCAGCCGGCCCGCGGGCTTCGCCCTGGTCGAAGCGCTCCACAATGAGGGCATTAAAGCCTAAATCGGCCAAGTGAGCCGAAAACTTGCCTCCTACCCGCAAGGTATCCACTGAGGTAAGCTCAAAGTCCCAGGTTAGGCGCAGGGCCGGCTCCACCTCCTGCGGAATGCCCAGGTCCTTCGAGAGCCCATTGCCGGAGCCCAGCGGAATAATGCCCAGCGGAATTTCAGTGTCCGTCAGCGCTTCGGCTACCAAACTGGCCGTGCCGTCGCCACCAGCCGCGAATACCGCATCGTAGGGGTGAGTCTGCAGGTACGCCTGGAGTTGGGCTAAGTCATCGTTGCCGCTGGTATGAAAGAACTCGGCAGTGCGGCCTCGCTCCTGGCAGTACTGGGTGATGGTGGCTTCCAGGGCCGATTTATCAATGTCGCCGGATATAGGATTGAGCACGAACAGCAAGTGGCGAAGCACAGGAGAAACAGCGGGGGGCATGGGGCGCAGGTAGAAGGTTCGGAGGGCCGGTTCAGGGTAGCAGTACCAGAGCCGGCTAGCCCTGAAACGCACATAGCCGACCTAAGGTCGGCTATGGCAGCAAGTTTTTATGGCGGCGCGGTTACGGCTTCAGCCCAGCAGGTAGCCCCTGCGGAAAATCCTCCGCAATGTCCCGTTGCAGCTCCTCAATTCGGTTGCCGGGGTTGGGGTGAGTGCTGAGAAACTCCGGCGGACCGCCCCCGTGATTTTCGCGCTCCAGAATTTCCATCACCTGAATCATAGCCCGGGGGTCATAGCCAGCGGAGGGCGTGAAATCAACTGCCAGACGGTCGGCCTCGAGTTCGTCTTCGCGCCCGTAGCGCAGAGTAAGCAGCTTGCCAACCATGGCGGCTGCCGCGGCACTGGCCATCGTAGCGGGGCGGTCTGGGTCGTAGAGGCCGATGGCGGCGGCGCCCGTGAGGCCCTGCGTCAGGCGCGACTTAGCAATCTGCTCCGCCGAGTGCCGCCCTACTACGTGGCCGATTTCGTGGGCCAGCACGCCGGCCACCTGACCTTCAGTTTTAAGATTCTTCAATAGGCCCGCCGTAATGAACACCTGCCCGCCGGGTAGGGCGAAGGCGTTGATGGTGTTTTCGTCGGCGAGCAGGTGAAACTGAAACTTGTAGGGGCTCTGGCTAACCTTGGTGCGCTGCACAATCTGCTGGCCGATGCGCTCAATGGCAGCTCCGGCCTGGCGGTCGGGGTGGATGCCGCCGTACTGCTGGGCCATTTCCGGGGCGGCCTGCAAGCCCAGGGCAATTTCCTGGTCGGCCGACATATCTACGTGCTGTACTTCGCCGGTTACTTCATTTTTCTGCGTGTTGCAGTAGTACGGGATGAAGGCAAAGGCTGCCATAACCAGCGCAATTATGTACCGAAGGTTTCCTCTCATGATTGGAGATTGGGAAAGGGAGTGAATAGGGCAAAAACAAAGGCCGAGGGCTTTTCTGGCTTTGTAACGCGAAGCCTACGGCAGAGTTGCCCGCCAGCGCAGAACCTAAATACGGGCAGTATACGTATCAGTTCCTATTCCAGCCAGCCCCAGTAGCCGGCTGCTCTCCTCCACCGCAACCTCCCGCACAATGAATCAGAAACGCACTTTCGGCAGCATTCTTACCATCCTAGGTATTCTGGGCATTATTGCCGGTGCTCTGGGCTTTCTTCAGATTGGAGGGCTGGGCCTGAGTAAAATGAACTCCCTGGTTCCGTTCCTGGTAGGGCTGATTTTCTTTTTTGCCGGCATCAACCTGGTTAAAACCACCGGCGACCGGGCCTAGCCTCCTTCCTCTGGCTAACCAAAGAGGTGAATGCAATAAAGCCCCGCGCTACCTTTCGGAAGCTGCGGGGCTTTTCTGTGAAGCTGTGCTCAGGGGCTGTTTTCTCCGGGCCCTATATATTAACTAATCCGGTCCAGCAGGCCTTTGCTCCGGGCAAACCCCAGTAGGGCCGGGTCCAGGCTAAGCCAAGCGGAGCGGTAGGCGATGCTGGCAGGCCCGTTGGCGAAGAGTACTGTGCCGCCCTTGATAGTGCGGATAATAGCCGGGGCATCCGCCACAGGCAGCGCCGGGCAGCCTTGGCTGCGGCCCAGGCGGCCGTGCTGCCGGATAAACTGCTGGCTTACGTAATCGGCTCCGTGCACCACCACGGCCCGCGTTAGGGCGTTGGTGTTATAGCCGGCGTCTACCCCGTTCAGCTTCAGTGACAGGCCGTGCTTGCCCTGGTACGTAGCACCGGTTACGTAGAATCCAAGGCTGCTCATTTCGGAACCCTCCCGGTTGGAGAAACTCTGAGCGTACTCCTCGCCCGTATTCTTGCCGTGGGCAACCAGGGAGTGGTGCAGCAGCTTTCCTTTGGCCAGATCAATAATCCACAGGCGCTTTTGTGTGCTGGAGCGGCCAAAATCGATGATGGACAACACCTGCGCGTGGCTGCTGACAGTGCCCCGCTGTTGCAGGCTATAAAACCCAATCAGGGCGCGGCGGTACACGTCCAGGGACAGGCCGGCGGCCGTAAGCCCGGCCTGCACATAGGAAAGGGCCACATGCTGCTCAAAGGCAGCCGTAACCATGGCCCGTTGTTGGGCACTCCAGTTGCTTGTGGCGGCCGGCGCATTCGTGCGGGGCGAGGCAACTGCGGCCCAGGAGGCTGGCAGGGAAAAAACAGTAAGCAGAAGAAATGCAGCAGCGCGGGTCAACACGTTCGTCATCGGCTAAATCAGTCGGGGCGAAGTAACTTGCGGAGGCGAAGGTAGCCCTGTGCCCTCCGCATACAGCAAAAATACTACTTCCATTCAGTACCACTCTGGTGCCAAACTTCTTGCTTGTGCAAACCGTTCCCTTTCTTCTTCGTCAAGTTGCCGGATGCCTTCTGCTGAGCGGGTTACTGGCTGGCTGCGGGCACTCCCTACCCGAGCTACCCGGTTTTGATTCTGCCACTTGGCGCACTGATTCCTACGGCTGCCAAAACCGCCGGACTGCGCTGCTACCGGTACTGGAAAAACACCGGGACCTTCTGTATGGAGCCCGCGTTAACGACATCACCCGGCTGCTGGGCCACCCCGATGAAGAGGAACTGGGCGAACAAAGTGACAAGGTCTATATCTACTACGTGGCCTCCGGGCTGCAATGCTCCACCGGGCACCCGCGCTCGGGCCGGGCTCGGGTACTCTTGCGCAGCGGCGCCACCGGCACCATCACAGAAGTTATTCTTCCCGTCCTTTCTTCTCGGTAATCCCCTGGCGCCCTCCTTTTTCGGAACGCCAAGTTACTGGTCCGTATCTGCACGGCTCCTGAAAATGCAAAGGGCCCTTCCGTGGTTGGAAGGGCCCTTTGCTTATAGATACCAGTAGGCAGGCTGTTAGCCTAGCCCGCCTTCGTTGGAGTTGGCAGGCTGCGTCGGAACACTGTCGCGGCGTTGCTCTTCCTGGAAGAGGCTAAGCTGCGAGGGAGTCAGGATGCGGCCACACTCCGTTTCGTATTGGGCTTCCAGTTCCGCAAGCTTTGCCGTGCGCTGGGGCAGATCATTGGCGTACTGCCACTGGATTTCCTCCAGCCGGGCCAGCTTGATCTTATTCACTTCGCGCAGCTTAATAAACTGGGCTTCATTCAAATGCAACTGGTTGCTCATCAAGCGGGTTACTTCTTCAACCCGCTCCAATGAGGGGCCCTCATCCCCGCCCGGACGCTCAGCATAACGGTCTTTCCTTTGAGCCAGCGAAGCAGTGCTCAGAGTAACAAGGCAGAGAAAAGTAAGTAGCAGAGTTTTCATATGAAAACGGTAAGGCATGCAGGTGTATAAACGGTAGTGCTGAGCTAACCAATATCCCGTAGGAAAAATTCAGTTTGCCGCTCTTTTGTTAGTACAAATATATACATAATAAAACACAAGAACGGCCTCATATATCTTTTTTGTATAAAAATTTAAACGAATAGTCATGTTTATTACACTCTCGCTATATAGCTCTACAGCAAGGAAAGCCGGCTGCTATGGCCGGCTTTCCTTGCTGTAGATACGGTTACTCTATTTCAGTTACAGGCTTGTGGTCGGGGCTCTTGTAGTACTGCATAGCTACCAGGGAGATAATCACCCCAGCCATGGCACCCTGTAGGATAATGGCCAAGAAGGCAATGGTCACCGATAAGTCAAACCCAAACAGATCCTCAGCACGAATGCCCTCCATGATCTGTCGGTTAAGTACGCCGGCGTACAGGATAAAGAAAAAGGCGAAGCCCACGGAGGCCACCATGGCCGTAATAATGCCCGTACCAAAACCGTGCAGGTACGGCATCCGGTCCTGGCGGTAGCGCTTGTAGTTGACAATGGCCAGGCAGATGCCCACGGCCAGAATCACCCCGTTCAGGAAACTGAACTCTATGCGCTCGGCCAACCCTGTCAGGGAGGCAATCAGAAAATACACAATCATGCCAACGGAAGTGAAAAGGCCGTAGCGAATTCCATTGGTTTCGGGCGTAATGCGAGTGGTAGCCATACGTAAGAAAGAAGAGAAACTAGGTGGTGAAAAGAACAGGTGCTTCCGTGGAAAGAGCCGGGAACTACGGTCCCCTGAATTTTCGTTTTTAATCGGCCTGTCAGGCCCGGCCCGAGCAACGGGTGCTTTGCTTTTTATACCCCATTGTGAAGCAGCTTGTTGTGCGAAAGGCTGGCTTTTTTTCCAGAACTAGCACATCCGCCGGGTTGAATTCCGATGGGCCGGGGCATTTTGCGTATTTTTACGGGCCGCGGCTGTTGTTCCCGCAGCGCCTAGGTACTCTTACCGTTTCTCCGCACTTTTTTGCTATGATCAGCACCTCCAACGTAAGCCTGCGCTACGGCAAGCGCGTATTGTTTGAAGACGTTACCATCAAGTTTATGCCCGGCAACGTGTACGGCCTCATTGGGGCCAACGGAGCCGGTAAATCTACGTTCCTGAAAATCCTCTCCGGCGAGATTGAGCCCAACACCGGTTCGGTGGATATGCCCAAGGGCGCCCGCCTCTCGGTGCTGAAGCAAGATCAGTTTGCCGCCGATGCTTTTCCCGTGCTGCAAACTGTTATTATGGGCCACCAGCGCCTGTGGCAGGTAATGGAGGAAAAGGATGCTCTCTATGCCAAGGCCGATTTTTCGGATGCCGATGGGGAGCGGGCCGCGCAGTTGGAGGGAGAGTTTGCCGACCTGGAGGGCTGGAACGCCGAGTACGAGGCCGCCGAGTTGCTCTCGGGCCTGGGCATTGCTGAGGACAAGCACCACACCCTCATGGCCGACCTGGGTACCTCCGATAAGGTACGGGTACTGCTGGCCCAGGCCTTGTTTGGCAACCCCGATGTGCTGCTGCTGGACGAACCCACCAACGGCCTCGACGCCGAAACCGTGCTGTGGCTGGAAAACTTCCTCGACTCCTTCCAGAACACGGTGATTGTAGTAAGCCACGACCGTCACTTCCTGGATGCGGTGTGTAACTACATGGCTGACCTGGATTTCTCGAAAATCACCATGTACCCCGGCAACTACTCGTTCTGGTACGAGTCGTCGCAGCTGGCCCTGCGCCAGCGCCAGGAGGCCAATAAGAAAACCGAGGACAAGCGCAAGGAGTTGGAAGAGTTTGTGCGGCGCTTCTCGGCTAATGCTTCTAAGAGCAAGCAGGCTACCTCGCGCCAGAAGCTGCTGCAGAAGCTGACCCTGGAAGACATCAAGCCGTCTTCGCGCAAGTATCCCTACATCGCCTTTAAATCGGAGCGCGAGGCGGGCAACCAGCTCCTGACGGTGGAAAACCTGAGCAAGTCCGTCGACGGCCAGACTATTTTCCGGAACGTATCGTTCTCGCTGGACAAGAAGGACAAGGTAGCCATCATCAGTCGCGATGACCGCGCCGCTTCCCTCCTCTTCGACATTCTCTTTAACGAGGCCAAGCCCGATACCGGCGACTTTAAGTGGGGCACCACCATTACCCCGAGCTACTTCCCCAAGGAGAATACGGAGTTCTTCAACACCGATCTGAACCTGGTGGACTGGCTACGCCAGTACAGCACCGAAAAGGACGAGTCATTTATCCGGGGCTTCCTGGGGCGGATGCTGTTCTCGGGCGAGGAGTCGCAGAAAAAGTCTAACGTACTGAGTGGGGGCGAAAAAGTACGCTGCATGCTCTCCAAGATGATGATGGAAGCCGGCAACGTGCTCGTGCTCGATGACCCGACCAACCACCTGGATCTGGAAAGCATCACGGCCCTGAACAACTCCCTGCAGGAGTTCAATGGCACGCTCCTGTTTGCTTCCCACGACTTGCAGGTAGTGGAAACCGTGGCTAACCGTATTATTGAGCTGACTCCGGACGGCATCATCGACCGGCGCATGAGCTACGAGGAGTACCTGGCCGACGAAAATATCAAGACGCAGCGCCAACGCATGTATCAGTTGGTTTCGTAGTTACGTTGTAACCCCGATATGAAACGACTTCTGTTCCTAATGATTTTTGGAGGGGCCAGCCTTGGGTTGGCCCCCACTGTTTCGGCGCAGGTAACGGACACTACCCGCACCACCAAGCCCCAGCTGAACACAGCCCCGCCCGGCGCAGCCCCCGCCCGCACCCCGGCGCCCGTGTACCAGCCTACCCCCACGGCCCCCACCGAGCCGGTTCAGCCGGGCGTACCGGCTTCCAACGCCCCCTACGACCCCAGCCGCCCCTCCGGCCTCGACCTACCCCAGCGGCCGGGAGTAGCCGCCCCGGAACCACCCATGCGGCGCTACTTCCTCTACAGCAACTTCGGGCTAGGCTTCAGCAGCCTGTACGGGTTCAACCAGTTCAGCGCCAGCCTTGCGCCGGCCATTGGCTACCGCGTCTCCAAGAAGTTTGCCATCGGCCCGGGTATTTCCTACGCCTACAACAGCTACTCGGCCCGGGGCTACCAGGGTATCAAAACGAATAGCCTAGGGGTGAAAGGATTTGCTCAATTCATGGTCTTTAATCAGTTCTTCCTCCACGGGGAGTACGAAGTCACGAAGGCGGAAGTCCTGTATCAGGACCAGTACACGGGGCAACTGTATAAAGGCAAACTCACCGTGAAGACGCCACTGGCCGGAGCCGGTTACCGCCAGCAAATCAGCGACCGGGCCGCCGCCGATATTGTGGTGCTCTACAACTTCAACGACGGGATTAATGACATCTACGGGCAACCTGTCATCCGCTTCAGCTTCCTGTTCGATCTGAAATAACTGGTGTCAGAAATGACGATTCAACAAAAAAGCCTGTCTCAGTTGAGACAGGCTTTTTTGCGTTTTTCGGACTAAAGAATTCCACTACCAAGTGGAATGCAGGAGCTGGTTACACTACCCGCCCGCCGCGAATAACGCGCAGCAGAATGGCGATGATAGCAATAACGAGCAATACGTGAATCAGGCTGTTGCCTTGAATGCCGCCGCCGAGTACTCCGAAGAAGCCCAGGGCCCAAATGATGATTAGAATGACGGCGATGATATACAGCAGATTACCCATGATTGGAGAGGAGAGAGTTGATGGATGGTTAGGGAGAGTTTGGTGATGGTTCCAGGCAGCGGGCCAGTTATGCTGGCAAGCCGGATGGTCATTTGCGGTTTTGTACGCGGGCTTTCCTGCAAAAGGTTTATTGTATATTCATATTTTTTTCCGCGCTTGGTTATATTCTGACCTAAAACCCACTTTCCGAGCTTTCAGACCACTATTTAGTAGCAATAAATTATGTATATAAATACATAAATTCTTACGCGGGTGGGTGTACTGCTGGGGTTTGACGTAGCTTTGCATAGTGCTTGTAGTAGCTTTTACCATCCTCACCCACCACCCTTTTCCACATGCGTAACGTCGCCGTTATTGGCTCGGGCACCATGGGCAATGGCATTGCCCACGTGTTTGCCCAGCACGGATTTTCCGTCGCCCTCATCGACATTAACCAGCCGGCCCTCGACAAGGGGTTGGCCACTATAAGCAAGAATCTGGACCGTCAGGTAGCCAAGGGTACCCTCTCGGAGGCCGATAAAACGTCTACTCTTGGCCGCCTGACGACTCATACCAGCGTGGCAGCAGGCGTAAAAAATGCCGATTTAGTAGTAGAAGCCGCTACCGAAAATGTAGAGTTGAAGCTGAACATTTTTCGGGAGCTGGACCAGCATGCTCCTGCCGGCGCAATCCTGGCTTCCAACACGTCCTCTATTTCCATTACCAAAATTGCCGCCGTTACCAAGCGCCCTGAGCAGGTAATCGGGATGCACTTCATGAACCCCGTGCCGGTGATGAAGTTGGTGGAAGTTATTCGCGGCTATGCTACCTCCGACGAGGTAACCCAGCGCGTAATGGACCTGTCGCGAGAGCTGGGCAAAACGCCCACTGAGGTAAACGACTATCCCGGCTTTGTGGCCAACCGCATTCTGATGCCCATGATTAACGAGGCCATCTATAGCTTGTACGAGGGGGTAGCCGGCGTGGAAGAAATTGACACAGTCATGAAGCTGGGTATGGCTCACCCCATGGGCCCCTTGCAGCTCGCCGACTTCATCGGCCTGGATGTGTGCCTGGCTATTCTGCGGGTGCTGCACGAGGGGCTGGGTAACCAGAAGTACGCCCCCTGTCCCCTGCTGGTAAATATGGTAACGGCCGGCCGCCTGGGCGTGAAATCGGGCGAAGGTTTCTACACCTGGAACCACGGTACCAAGGACCTGGTGCTGGCCGAACGTTTCCGTAAGTAAGGCCACAGTAGCCGCTTACCTCTGCCTCCTACCCGGCTTTTCTGTCACCCGACGGAAGGCCGGGTATTTTTATGACAGCTCAACCGTATTTACTAAACTTTTCGGCCCTCAAAATCCTTTTACCCGTATGATACGAGCTGTATTAACTGCGTTGCTGTGGATGGGTCTGCTGACGGCAGCCACCGCGCAACGGGCAACTCCCAAGCCATCAACTACGAAACCCCAACGAATGGAACAGGCAACTTTTGGAGCCGGCTGCTTCTGGTGCGTCGAGGCTGTCTTTCAGGACCTCAACGGCGTCGAGAAGGTAGTGTCGGGCTATACCGGCGGACGCATCGCCAACCCCACGTATAAAGAAGTATGCAGCGGCCTGACGGGTCACGCCGAGGTAGCCCAGATTACCTATGACCCCAGCAAAATTACCTTCGCCGAGTTGTTGGAAGTGTTCTGGAAAACCCACGACCCTACTACCCTCAACCGCCAAGGTGCCGACGTAGGTACGCAGTACCGCTCGGCCATTTTCTACCACAACGAGGAGCAGCACCGCCTGGCCGAGGCTTACAAGAAAAAGCTCAACGAGGCCCATGCTTTCCCCAACCCCGTAGTGACGGAAATTGTGCCCCTCCAGAAGTTCTACGCCGCCGAGAACTACCACCAGAACTACTACAACCAGAATGGTCAGCAACCCTACTGCCAGTTCGTAGTAAAGCCCAAAGTAGATAAAGTACGGCAGGTATTTGCCGATAAGCTGAAACCTGAAGCCAAGGTTCACTAAACCTCCAACTACCCAAAAGCCCGCCCGGACGCTGTCCGGGCGGGCTTTTGGGTAGTTGGAGGTTTGCTTATTGCTGGTCTATCAGATCAATTTGGAAAGGGCCATGCTCCCGGCCCAGGGCGTAGAACATAGCCACATGATTCATAAGGGTGCGGGCGTAGAGGTCGAGGCCGCGGGTTTCCAGAATCTGGTTGTTCTTCACGATGATAAAGCTTACTAGTTCGCCGGGGTAGGCCCCATCCTCACCCAAGGGCGGAATGGCCTCGAAAGGTGAGAAGTTCTTTACCGGAATGAACTGGCCCTTGGGCAAGTCCATGAGCGTTTTCTCACCGTACGGGATAAAACCCTTTAGGTGGGAGTATCGGTAGTGAGGATTCCAGATCCAGCTGCCGTTGAAGATATAGTACTCATCGGTGCCCAAGCGCAGAAATTCCCGCAGCGACACATTCACGCCAATGCGCCAGTTGGTGCGCTCCTCCAGCGTCTGCTGGATGATGGCCAGCCGTGTGGGGTCCGGTACGTCCGTCAGGGGCTGGGTGAGGCGGGCATGCACTACCAGTTCGCAGCCCGCGTACAGGTTTAGCAGCTGTTGGCGCCAGGCATTCTGGGCTCCCAGCTGGTAGGCGTCGGCGCGGGTAAACTCAAAGAAATTGTGGGTGTAGGGGCCGGCAATGGCCACCCCGTCGCGGCCGTTAGGCTCAGCCCACTCCACCAGGAAGCAGGGGCGCTTGCGGCCGTCTACCCAGGGTAATTCCCGGTTGAAGGCCACGCGGGTCTGGACCAGTTCGGGGCTGATTTCTAATTCCTGGGCTACGTAGTCACGCACTTCGTCGCGAGCCTGGGCTGCGGAAACAACTGATTTGTGGGTACTCATTAAGCAGAGAATCGGGGGAATTTCAGTGAGTGAACTACTCACCGCTGCGCAATATCTTCTATCTGACGGTGGAAAAAAAGAACCCTGGCGGAAAGTGGCCAGGGTTCTTGGGGTTCAGGTTGCGGCAGCAGTTGCCACTGCCCTGGGCAGGGCGACGCCTTACACGGCCACGTTGTGTTCGCGCAGGGCGTCGTTGAGCGACGTTTTCAGGTCAGTGCTGGGCTTGCGCTGCCCAATAATCAGGGCGCAAGGCACCTGGTACTCACCAGCCGGGAACTGCTTGGGCAAAGAGCCCGGAATCACAACCGAGCGGGCTGGTACGTAGCCGCGGTATTCTTTGGGCTCGGTGCCCGTCACGTCGATAATACGGGTGCTGCCGGTGATGGTCACGCCGGCGCCAATTACGGCTTCCTTCCCCACGAAACAGCCTTCTACCAGGATACTGCGCGAGCCTACGAAGGCTCCATCTTCCACGATAACTGGGGCGGCCTGTACCGGTTCCAGCACACCGCCAATGCCCACGCCCCCGCTCAGGTGCACGCCGGCCCCAATCTGGGCGCAGGAGCCCACGGTTGCCCAGGTGTCAACCATGGTACCCTCGCCAACCCAGGCGCCAATGTTCACGTAGCTCGGCATCATAATGACACCGGGAGCTAGGTAAGCGCCATAGCGAGCCACGGCCGGGGGCACCACACGCACACCCTGCTGCTCGTACTTGCTTTTGAGCTGCATTTTGTCGCGGAACTCAAAAGGTCCTACTTCGATGGTTTCCATCTGGCGGATGGGGAAGTACAGGATAACGGCCTTTTTCACCCAGTCGTTTACCTGCCAGTCGGCGCCCTCGGTGGCGCCGGGCTGGGCCACGCGCAGGCGGCCCTTATCGAGTTCTTCAATTACGTGCTGGATGGCCTCCGTGGTGGCGGCTTGCTGCAGCAGGCTCCGGTCGGTCCAGGCAGCCTCAATCAGGGTTTGGAGTTCAGACATCTACAATCAGGTTGTCAGGTGATTCACGTTGGCTGCCCGCACCGAAGACCTGGGGCCACGCGCTACAGCGTGGTTCCTACCGCTTCTCCGCCGGCAACTAACAAGCAAACTTACCATCTTCGCGGGCAATATGCCGCCTCCCCTGACCATTTTACTAGCCTCGGTGCTCAAACCGCTCGACGATACCCGCATGCTGGGCAAGTTCGGACGCACCTTGGCCAGCCGCTCTGGCACGGTGGTGCATGTAGCCGGCCGGCAGGCACCTACTCCGGCCTCACTCCCCACTACCCTGCGCACCCACACCCTGCTGAAGGGCACGCGCCTGAGCCTTGACCGGCTAAGAGCCCAGGGGCGCTACTGGCGGCTGCTACGGGAGCTACAGCCGCAGGTAGTGTTCGTGCACGCTCCGGAACTGCTGCCCCTCACGGTACTCTGGCAAGTGCTGGGCCGCGGCCGGCGCTTTGTGTATGATGTGCGCGAAAACTACGCCCTCAACATTCTGACCCAGCAGGTATACCCAGCCTGGGCCCGCCGCCTGCTGGCCGGGCTGGTGCGCCGCCTGGAAACCCTGGCGGCCCGGCGCGCTGCCGCGGTGTTGCTGGCCGAGCGCAGCTACGCCGAGGAACTGCCCTTCGCCCGCCCCGAACGGACGCTGCTGCTGGAAAACAAATACCAGCCCTACCCCTCGGAAGCGCCTATCTCTGCCTTTCCGCGCCGCCTACCGGCCCCTCACGAACCCTTGCACTTGGTGTACTCCGGCACTGTTTCGGAGTTAAATGGAGTGTGGGAGGCCATCCGCTTCACCCAACACCTGCGTACGGCCTGGCCCCTTGCCCATCTGACGATTGTCGGCGCCTGCCAGCAGCCGGGCTTGCTACCGCGCCTGCTGGCGGCCGTCCGGGAAAGTCAAGGGGCCGTGACCCTGATTGGAGGCGCCGGGCTGGTACCCCACGCCGAGGTAGTGGACACCATGCAACGCAGCCACCTGGGGCTGCTGCCCTATCGCCCCCACCCGAGTACGGCCCGGTGCGTACCGACCAAGCTGTTTGAATACCTCGCCCACGGCTTACCCCTGCTGGTGCCGCCTAACCCGTTGTGGCAGAAGCTGACTGAACAGCACGGGGCCGGGCTGACCTTTGACTTCCAGCAGGAGCAGTATCCACCGGCTGCCACCTTGGCGGCCACCCTTCACGCCTCTGCATACTACCCCCACGGCATCCCAGCGGAAGCCTTTTGGATTTCGGAGGCCGAAAAGTTGCACCACCTCATGGATTCTATCCAGTAACTCTCGACCTTTGCGGGCCGTTTTCGGGGCAGCGCCGAATTTTTCTACCTTCGGCTCCGTTTTCCTGACCTAATTGCCCCGCAAATCCCCCCTTGATGAACACTACTCTCCGAATGTCCGAAATTGCCGGTGTGGGCCACTACGTGCCCGACCGGGTGGTCACGAACGCCGACCTCACAACCCTAATGGAAACCACCGACGAGTGGATCCAGGAACGCACTGGCATCCGGGAGCGGCGCTGGTTTGAGGAAGGTAAGGACACCACGGCCAACATGGGCGCCAATGCGGCTCGTAAAGCACTGGAAATGGCCGGTCTGCAGCCCGATGACGTGCAGTTGATTGTATTTGCTACCCTGTCGCCAGACTATTTCTTTCCCGGCTCGGGGGTGCTGCTCCAGCGCGAGTTGGGCATTCAGGCTCCCATTCCGGCCTTCGACGTGCGCAACCAGTGCTCGGGCTTCGTGTACGCCTTGTCCATGGCCGACCAGTTCATCAAGACGGGCATGTACGATACGGTGCTGGTAGTGGGCTCCGAAATCCACTCCTCGGGGCTCGACATCAGTACCCGCGGCCGGGCCGTGTCGGTGATTTTCGGCGACGGTGCCGGGGCCGTAGTGCTGCGCCCCAGCACCCGCGAGGGCCACGGCATTTTGAGCACCCACCTGCATTCCCAGGGGGAGCACGCCGAGGAACTGATTGTGAAGGAGCCCGGCTCGAACCGCAATAAGCGCGTAGAGTACGTGGTCGACAACCACCTGGATATGTACCCCTACATGAACGGGCAGAACGTGTTTAAGCACGCAGTGGTTCGCTTTCCGCAGGTTATCAAAGAGGCCCTGGACCAGAACGGCTTCCAGCCTCAGGACATCGACATGCTCATTCCGCACCAAGCCAACCTGCGTATTACTCAATACGTGCAGCAGAAGATGGGCCTGCCAGATAGCAAGATTTTCAGCAACATTCAGCGCTACGGCAACACCACTGCCGCTTCCGTGCCCATTGCCTTGAGCGAGGCCGTGCAGGAAGGCCGCATCCAACGCGGCGACCTGGTGTGCCTAGCCGCCTTCGGCTCGGGCTTCACCTGGGCTTCGGCCCTGATTAAGTGGTAGGTTTAGCTTCATTAAAAATGAAGAAGTAAAAAATGAGGTGACTGACCGGACGCTACATCCGGGTGGGTCACCTCATTTTATTTCTTTGTTTTTAATTCTTAATTCCACCGAATGCCCAGTTACACCGAGGAAAACTACCTGAAAGCCATTTACAAGCTGGCTGAGGCCCAGCCGGGTCAGGAAGTCAGCACGAACAGCGTGGCCGAGGCCCTGCAGACGCGCGCAGCCTCCGTGACGGATATGCTGCGCCGACTGGGGGAGAAAGGACTACTGCACTACACCCGCTACCGGGGCGTAACGCTCACGGCCGAGGGGCGCCGTCTGGCCCTGCTTACCATCCGCAAACACCGCCTCTGGGAAGTGTTTCTGGTGCAGCAGTTAGGCTTCAACTGGGATGAGGTACACGACGTGGCTGAACAGATGGAGCACATCGACTCCGACCTGCTTATCCGCCGCCTCGACGAGTTCCTGGGCCACCCTCAGTTTGACCCCCACGGCGACCCCATCCCGACGGCCGAGGGCGTGCTGCACCGTCCCCAGCACCGCCTCCTCGCCGACCTGCGTCCCGGCGACCAGGGCGTGGTAGTGGCCGTCAAGAATACCTCCCCTGCCTTTCTGCAGTACCTCGATAAGGTGGGCATAAAGCTTGGCACGCATCTCGAAGTAATAGATAAAATAACGTTTGACAATTCTTTAGAAATCAGAATAATATCTTCTAAAGAATATCTTGTTTCAGCGGAAGTAAGTCGCAATATTTTCGTAACGGATTAAGTACTGCATCCCGCTCTAGCCTATCGTTCTTTCGCGAGCCGGGAAGCCGTACCTTTGCGGCCAGAAATCAGTTTTCGCCGCCATGGCCGTTGCGCTACCCCCTTCGCTTTCCGATACTATTGTTGCCCTCTCGACGCCGCCCGGCGCCGGAGCCATTGCCCTCGTTCGGTTGTCGGGCCCCGATGCCATCCGGCTTACCGACGAGGTGTTCGTAGGCAAGCGCCTGCGCGACCAGCCCGGTCATACCCTGCACTACGGCACCATCCGTGACGGGCAGCGCATCATTGACGAGGTTGTCGTTTCCCTGTTTCGGGGGCCCCATTCTTATACCCGCGAGGATGTGGTGGAAATCAGCACTCACGGCTCCGACTACATCGTGCAGGAACTGCTGGCCCTGCTGACCCGCCGGGGTGCCCGCTTGGCCGAAGCTGGCGAATTCACCAAGCGCGCCTTCCTGCACGGGGCATTCGACCTGGCCCAGGCCGAGGCTGTAGCTGACCTGATTGCCGCCGATTCGGCTCTATCGCACCAGGTTGCCATGCGCCAGATGCGCGGAGGCTTTTCGCAGGAACTGAAAGACCTGCGCGGCCGGCTGGTGCAATTTGCCGCCCTGCTGGAACTAGAGCTAGATTTTGGGGAGGAAGACGTGGAGTTTGCTGACCGTACTGGCCTGGTGCAGTTACTCCAGGAAGTGCAGGCATTGGTGCGCCGGCTACTACGTTCCTTTGAACTGGGCAACGTCATTAAGAACGGCGTAATCACCGTCATTGCGGGCCGCCCCAATGCCGGTAAGAGCACCCTGCTCAACGCCCTGCTCAACGAGGAGCGCGCTATCGTGTCAGATATTGCCGGCACTACCCGTGACCTAATTGAGGATGAGGTGAGTATTGAGGGGATTCGCTTCCGTTTTGTGGACACGGCCGGCCTACGAGACACCACCGACGTGGTAGAATCCATTGGCGTAGAGCGCACGCTCAAGCGCGTGCAACAGGCAGCAGTAGTTGTATATCTCTTTGATAGTACGTCGACTACACCCGCGCAACTTGAAGCAGAGATTGAAGCTTTACAACTACCGGTTGGCACGTCGGTATTAGCCGTAGGTAACAAGCTGGATGTGGCATCGGAGCCCGAGTTGGACGCCTTTCGGGGTAGGCCCGGCACGGTGCTGATTGCCGCCGCCCGCGGCGACGGGCTGGAGGAGTTGCGCGAGGAACTGCTGGCCCGCGTGCGCTTGGATGGACTGGACCGCACCGGAGCCAGTACCATCGTTACCAACGTGCGCCACGCGCGCAGCCTGGAGCAGGCCACCCAGCACCTAGATGCCGTGCTTGGGGGGTTAAGCACCGGCGCCGGCACCGAGCTGCTAGCCGCCGACCTGCGCCACGCCTTGGCGGCTCTGGGTCAGATTACCGGCGAAATCGGCAACGAGGACCTGCTTACTAGCATCTTTACTCAGTTCTGCATCGGCAAGTAACAAGTGTTACCACCAAGCGGCTTACCTTCCACAAGTTTGCTAACTAGGTATAGCTTCATTCAGCAACAATCAGCGCCTCATTAGAGCATAAATGTCCCGGGGTTGCGGAAAAAAACCTCCTGTATGCCGCACTTATGGGGCGGGGCGCTTTTCTTTGTGTTTTACCCCAACTCAAACAACAACTAGGGTCGGATTGTAGTATAGGCGCCAAACTCTCACGGGGTTTTACTGCTAGTTGGTAATTCTTTAGTTTCGCCCCGCAACCCCACCCTTTACCCCACGCTTATGGCAGAATCTGCTGAACTGATCCTCGACGGGAAGTCCTACTCTCTCCCCGTTATTGAAGGCACCGAGCACGAAAAGGCCTTCGACATTGGCAAGCTGCGCGACCAAACGGGCTATGTAACCTTGGACTCGGGCTACAAGAACACCGGCGCTACCAAGAGTGCCATCACTTTCCTCGATGGTGAGGAAGGCATTCTGCGCTACCGGGGCTACCCGATTGAGCAGTTAGCGGAGAAGTCCTCGTTTATCGAAGTAGCGTACCTGCTGATTTATGGCAAGCTGCCTTCTCAGGCGGAGCTAGCCGACTTCTCGGGCCAGATTACCAAGCATACCCTGGTGCACGAGGATGTGCGCAAGATCTTCGACGGTTTTCCGTCGGCGGCCCACCCCATGGCCATTCTCTCTTCGCTGATCTGCGCCCTGACGGCTTTCTACCCCGAAAGCGTATCGCCAGACCTGAGCAAGGAGGAAATTGACCTGAACGTGATTCGTCTGATGGCCAAGCTGCCCACTATTGCAGCCTGGACTTACAAAAACCAGATGGGTCATCCGCTGAACTATCCGCGGAATGACATGGACTACTGCTCCAACTTCCTGCACATGATGTTCAGCTTCCCTACGGAAAAGTACGAGCTGAACCCGGTGGTAGTCAGCGCCCTGAACAAGCTGCTCATCCTGCACGCCGACCACGAGCAGAACTGCTCTACTTCTACCGTGCGCCTCGTAGGCTCGGCCAACGCCTCGCTTTACGGCTCGGTTTCGGCCGGCATCAACGCCCTGTGGGGCCCCCTGCACGGCGGTGCCAACCAGGAGGTGGTGGAAATGCTGGAAGCCATTGAGCGCGACGGTGGTGACACGAGCAAGTTCATTGCCAAAGCCAAGGACAAGAACGACTCGTTCCGCCTAATGGGCTTCGGCCACCGCGTGTACAAAAACTTCGATCCGCGCGCTACCATCATCAAGAAGGCGGCTGACGAAGTGCTGACTGCCCTGGGCCTGGAAGATAGCCCTCTGCTCAAAATTGCGAAGGAACTGGAGCAAGCCGCCCTCACTGACGAGTACTTCATCCAGCGCAAGCTTTACCCGAACGTGGACTTCTACTCAGGCATCATCTACAAAGCACTGGGCATCCCAACGGAAATGTTCACGGTAATGTTTGCCCTGGGCCGCCTGCCCGGCTGGATTGCCCAGTGGAAGGAGATGCGCGAGAACAAGGAGCCCATTGGTCGCCCCCGCCAGATCTACACGGGCGAAACGGAGCGCGACTACGTAAGCCTCGACCAGCGCTCTTAAGCATAGTGCGCGTACTGCCTGAACATAAAAAAGCCCGCTTCAGCGGGCTTTTTTATGTTCAGGCAGTACGTAAATCAACTGCAGCTACTAGCCTGACTATTAGCGCAAATTCACAGCGGTGAAGTTCTGCTTCATGTCGTCATACGCAGCCATCTGCTTAGGCCACAGAATAGAAGCCAAGTCCCATTCGTAACGCATCTGCACATCGGCCACAGCGCGGTCGAGACCGGCTACGTCAGAGCCAAACTGCTTGCGGGCTTCTGACATTTCAGTCAGCAGGCGCAGGTTCAACTGGCGCACTTTTACATACTGACCTTCGCTGAGGCGGGTACGCTCCGCCATTCGACGGGTCATTTCGGAAGCGCGGGTAGTTAGCTTACCCCCGTCACTGGGCGCGGCGTAAGAAACGGTTCCTGCGGAAACGAATAGGGCAACTGCAAGGCAAGCGAATACATTTTTCATAGTGGTGTAGGGTTGTAAAGGTGGAAACCAAAAAGAAAAATCATTTCAATAGCAGGTAGATGAATATAAAACATTCCTATAACATATCCGATATTCTATTTTAACAAAATCATGTCATTTGCTTTTTTCCTGGATGAGCAAAGCCAGGAAGCTCCGGGCGAAGTGAGCTTCCTGGCTTGCTAGCACCCTACTTTGGGTTGGTTCCTAGGGCCGTCATGCTGGTACGGCTTTGCTGGAACAGTGCGAGTTGCGCGGGCCGTAACAGGGCCAGCAGGTCACTTTCGTAGCGTGCCTGTGCCGCGGCTAGGTGCTGGTCCAGAGAGGCGGCATCAGCAGCAAAGCGCGTCTTCAAATCTTCCTGCTCCAGTAGCATGTGCAGGTTAAGCTGTTTCAGTCGCAGGTACTGCCCTTCATCTAGACGTGCCTTATCTGAGATAGAGCGGGTCAAAGCCGTAGCCCGCGCCTGCAGGGTAGTTGGGGTATCAGGCTCCGAGTTGGCCGAGGTAACGCCGGATACTCCAAGGAGCAGGGCAGCAAAAAGAGTAATTTTTTTCATAATGACGGAAAGTGAAAGGTGTAAAAAGTCAAGAATAGCTACCCTTGCGGTATTTGGCCATACATAACTGTATAACCCGTTTTAACGAGAAGACCAAGCAAGCGAGCATGACCAAATATAAAACTCAATATTTAATAAAAAAAAGATTTTTTATAACTATTCTATTCAAACACTTTCAGTTGTATGTACTATTTGGCTGACTATGAGACTTGTGATAATCTTATTAAAAAGAAAAACTACAAATAAAAAAACCCGACTGTAGTAACAGTCGGGCTTGTATAGAGAGCGAGGGCCTAGAGAATCCGTAGCTCAATGCGCCGGTTCTGCTGCCGATGTTCATCCGAGTCGTTTGGCAGTAGTGGCTTGGTTTCCCCGTAGCCCCGGAAGCGCAGGCGGGTAGCTTTAACTCCTTGGCTCACCAGATAGGTGTACACCGACTTCGCCCGGTTTTGCGACAGGACCTGATTATCATCATCAGAGCCTATGTCGTCGGTGTGACCGGATATTTCCACCTGCACATCCGGATACTGCTTCATAAACCCGATTAGGCGATTCAGCTCCGTCCGGGACTTAGGCTTCAGTTCGTACTGCTTGCTGTCGAAAAACAGGTTATTGAGGACGATGCTGCGGCCAGCTCGCACGGGCTCCAAGTAAATATCCAGGGTTAGTGGATCAAAGCTCCGTTTGTCGCTGTAGTCGAAGCTCAGGCTTTTCATCAGGTACTTGTCGGCGGCGGCATACATGGCGTACTGCCTGCCCTCGTTCAGCACCACGGTGTATTCCCCGTTTTCGGCATCGGAACCCACGTACTGCACCAACTCATCGGTGTTCAGGTCGTAGAGCTGCACGTCTGCCTGGATCGGCTTCTTGGTGAAGGCATCGAACACCCGACCCTGGGTATAGGTACTGGTTTCGCGGGCCTTTACTTCCTTGGGCACCTCGAAGCCAAACAGTTCCACCGGCCGGTCACGCTCCTGCTTCACGCCCGATTCTGCGGCCCGGGAGCGGGAGCAAAAGCCCCGCCGGTTATCAGAGCTGATAAACAGGGAGGCCTCATTTTCAAATGTATTGAGGGGATAGCCCAGGTTCTGTGGCGTACTCCACTTGCTGGGGCCTTGCTGCTCGCACCGGTACACGTCCAGCCCGCCCATGCCCACCAAGCCATCCGTGACGTAGTAGAGGGTAGTGCCGCTGGCATGAATAAATGGGGCCATATCCTTGCCGGCCGTGTTCACCGGGGCACCCAAGTTGCGGGCCAAGCTCCAGTTTCCATCAGCCCCGAGGGTAGTAACGTAAATATCTTCCTGGCCTTTCCCCCCGCGGCGAGTGCTGGTGAAGTACAGGGTGCGGCCGTCGGCCGAGAGCGTAGGCTGCGAATCCCATTCGGCTGAATTCACGTTGCGGCCCAGGTTCTGAGGTTTGCTCCAGGTGTTACCCGTGCGCCGGGAAATGTACAGGTCGCAGTTGCCAACCGAGTTCGGCCGGTCGCAGGAAGCAAATACCAAAGTTTTTCCGTCGCCGGAAATGGCACCTGCGCCTTCATTGTAAGGCGTGTTGATGGCCGGCGAAATGGAGGCCGGAGCGCCCATACTGCCGTCTTTGTTTTGTCGGCTCACGAAGAGGTCTTCCCCGCTTTCCGCGGTGGGACGGCCGGTAAAGAGTAGGAAGCGGCTATCAGCAGTAAGGGCCGGGAAGTATTGGAAACGGTACGTATTCAGCGGGTCAGGCAGGCGCTCTGGCTGCAGACCCGTAGGCGTGGCCATGGCCTTCTGGGCAAACTCGCAGTTAAGGAGCTGGCGTTGGGCCCGTGGGGCATTGCGTGTGCTTTTGGTAGCCGTTTTGAGGTACTTCTTGTAGCTGTCTGCGGCGGTCGTGTACTCCCCGAAACTTATGGCCAACTCACCCAAGGTAAAATAATCGTTGGCCCGGGCGGGGTCTAGGGGCAGCTTGGCTACCCCATCGCGGTAGGCCTCGAAAGCGGACCGATTCTCCCCTAAAGCCTTCAGCAAGGACCCTTTCATGACGTAGGGCTCCCCCAGCGAAGGAAACTTCTGGTTCAGTTGGCTCAGCGTTTCAATGGCTTTGGTAAAGTCCCGGTCTTTGGCCTGCTCTTGCGCTTTCTCCCATAGGTTACGGGCTTTGGTATTGGAAGTACTCAACTTGGCCTGGGCTGTTGCGGACCCGGGCATCATTTCACTTGCAGCCAACAACACCACGAACGGAACAAAATGCAAACGGCGCATAGGCGGGTAGGGCGCTACGGAATATCGAGGAACTTATGAGTTTGCAGCGACACTTGCCACTGCGGATTGGCTTTTACGTACTCCACAATAAGCGGCATCATAGCGCCGGCCTTGCTCCACTCTGGCTGCAGGTACAGGCGGCAAGTGGGCGCTACCTGAGCGGCATGCTGCTCGGCCCAGGCAAAGTCACTTTTGTTGAAAACAACGATTTTCAACTCGTGAGCGGCAGCCAGTACCGATGGCAAGGGAGCCTTGAACTTCTTGGGCGATACACAAATCCAGTCCCACTCCCCACTGAGGGGGTAGGCACCGCTGGTTTCAATCCAGTTCTGGCAGCCCGCTGCGTGCAGAGCCGCAGTGAGGGGGCCCAAATCGTGCATGAGGGGTTCCCCACCGGTAATAACTACGTTGCGTCCCGCCTCTACGGTTGCGGCCGTTACCAACTGCGTAATCGCCTGCCGCGGGTGCGCCTCTAGGGGCCACGACTCTTTGACATCGCACCAAACGCAGCCTACGTCGCAGCCACCGAGACGGATGAAGTAGGCAGCGCGGCCCGTGTTGTAGCCTTCGCCCTGGATGGTATAAAACTGCTCCATAACGGGCAGGGTTGGCGCCCCAGCCGCCTGGGCCGGAGCCGCCGACGTAACAGGAAGTTCGTGCAGCAAAATCGGTATTCTGAAAACAACAAATTGGGCTGCTGAGGCAGGCCAGCCGCTCACGCGGTTGGCCTGCCTAGTCAAGGGCCCAACTTTAAAAGTAGTACACGGCCCCGAATTCTAAAAGCCTGAGGCGGTTTTAATTGGATTTTGCGGGATAAAGTGCTGGTGTAAGCCAGCCACTGAAAGCCCCACCTTGCCGTTGTTCGACCAGGGCCTAGCTGCTACTTCGGATATACTTCGGATTTGGCCGCCCGCAAGGTATTGAGCAGGAGCATGGCAATGGTCATGGGCCCTACGCCCCCGGGAACCGGGGTAATATAGGAAGCCAAAGGGGCCACCTCGGTAAAGTTTACATCACCCTTCAAGGCCCAGCCTGATTTCTTCGTTGCGTCATTTACCCGAGTAGTGCCTACATCAATTACAACCGCCCCAGGCTTAACCATGTCGGCTGTCACAAACTCTGGCCGACCCAGAGCCGCCACCAAAATATCGGCTGTACGGGTTATTTCGGATAGGTTCTGAGTGCGCGAGTGACATAAAGTAACTGTGCAGTTACCAGGCTCTAAGTTCTTAGCCAGCAATATGCTAACCGGAGTACCTACAATGTTACTCCGGCCAATTACCACGCAGTGCTTGCCATCTGTTGGTAGCTCATAGCGGCGCAACAGCTCTACAATACCTGAGGGGGTAGCGGGCAGCAGCGCGGGCAGCCCGGCCACCATACGTCCGATATTCATGGGGTGGAACCCATCCACGTCCTTTTCCGGCCGAATGGCTTCAATTACCTTTTCCGAGGAAATATGGCGCGGTAGCGGCAGCTGCACAATAAACCCGTCAATTTCAGGGTCTTGGTTTAGCTCTTCTACTTTAGCCAGCAGTTCGGCTTCGGTAATATCGTCTTCGTAGCGGAGCAAGGTGCTTGCAAAGCCAACCCGCTCGCAGGCCAGCACCTTGTTGCGCACGTAGGTTTCCGAGCCCCCATCGTGGCCGACGAGGATAGCGGCCAGGTGAGGCACCTTCTGCCCGGTAGCGCTGCGCTGCGCTACTTCAGCGGCAATTTCTTCTTTAATGGCCTCGGCGGTTTGCTTGCCGTCGATGAGGCGGTAGGTAGTGGCGGCGGGGGCAGTGGTCATGCTGCAAAACGAGGGTTAGAACTGATTGGGTTTGTCTTCATGCGTGGCAATGGCAGCGGCGCCAGCGGCCAGTAAAGCTTTTTCCATGGCAGGCCAATCGTCACGCCAGCGGAACTTACGCTCCTGGCCTTTGCGGATTTTTTCTAACTGCTCCAGGCTCTTACAATTCTTGGTGAGGTCTTCGGGCATTCGCTTATAATTTTCATAGCACGCCGTGTCAAGAAGTGTATGAGGTGAAAAGTAGAAGGCAAAAAAAGAAACGCGCCCGGCTGGGGCGCGTTTCTGGACTTAATCGATTTTTAGTACAGCTAAGAAAGCTTCCTGCGGGATTTCTACGGAGCCTACCTGGCGCATCCGCTTCTTGCCTTCCTTCTGCTTTTCGAGCAGTTTGCGCTTACGGCTGATGTCGCCGCCATAGCACTTGGCAATTACGTTTTTGCGCAGAGCCTTCACGGTTTCGCGGGCAATGATTTTCTGCCCAATGCTGGCCTGAATAGCAATTTCGAACTGCTGACGGGGTAGCAGCTCCCGGAGTTTTTCGCAGAGACGGCGGCCCCAGTCGTAGCTCTTGCTGCGGTGTACAATAGCCGACAGGGCATCTACCTTCTCCCCGTTCAGCATCACGTCCAGCTTCACCATGTCGGACTCGCGGAAGCCGATCAGCTCGTAGTCGAGCGAGGCGTAGCCGCGCGAAATGGTCTTGAGCTTGTCGAAGAAGTCGAACACGATTTCCGACAGCGGCAGCTCAAACGTCAGCTCCACCCGCTCACTGGTCAGGTAGCTTTGGCCCTTGATAATGCCGCGCTTCTCCATGCACAGCGTAATGATGGGCCCTACGTACTCGGCCGCCGTGATGATCTGGGCCTTGATGTAGGGCTCCTCGATCAGCTTGATCATGTTCGGCTCCGGCATTTCCGACGGTGCGTTAATGGTCAGGCGCTGGTCTTTGGTGCCGGTGGCATGGAACTGCACCGAAGGCACGGTGGTAATCACCGTCATGTTGAACTCGCGCTCCAGGCGCTCCTGCACAATTTCCATGTGGAGCATGCCCAGGAAGCCGCACCGGAAGCCGAAGCCCAGGGCCACCGAGGTTTCCGGCTCCCACACCAGCGAAGCATCGTTGAGCTGCAGCTTCTCCATGCAAGAACGCAGTTCCTCGTATTCGGTGGTAT
This sequence comes from Hymenobacter sp. HSC-4F20, assembly GCF_019599275.1. GTDB lineage: Bacteria > Bacteroidota > Bacteroidia > Cytophagales > Hymenobacteraceae > Hymenobacter. Next base: position 1,159,615 of record NZ_JAHZTD010000001.1, read on the forward strand.
CTACGGGGTAGATGCCGGCAAATACCATGGGCTTCACGTCCTCGAAGCCCTGAATGGCTTCGGAAGTGGGCCGGGCTACGTGCGTGATGGTGTCGCCTACCTTTACCTCGCGGGCTTCTTTAATACCCGAAATCAGGTAGCCTACATTACCAGCGCCAATTTCAGGGCGGGGCTCCTGGTTCAGGCCCAGAATCCCGATTTCATCGGCGCCGTACTCCTTGCCCGTGGCCATGAAGCGAAGCTTGTCGCCCTTGCGCATGGTGCCGTTTTTGATGCGGAACAGAACCTCAATGCCGCGGTAGGAGTTGAAAACGGAGTCGAAGATAAGGGCTTGCAGCGGCGCTTCCGGGTCGCCCTTGGGGGCAGGAATCCGTTCACAGATAGCGTCCAGAATCTCCTTGATGCCAATGCCGGCCTTGCCCGAGGCGGGAATAATTTCGTCCCGCTCGCAGCCAATCAGGTCCACAATTTCGTCCGACACCTCCTCCGGCATGGAGTGGGGCAGGTCGATTTTGTTGAGGACGGGAATAATCGTCAGGTCTGAGCCGATGGCCAGGTAGAGGTTCGAAATCGTTTGGGCTTCAATGCCCTGCGAGGAGTCTACAATCAGCAGGGCCCCTTCGCAGGCGGCAATGGAGCGGGATACTTCGTAGCTAAAATCGACGTGGCCAGGCGTATCAATCAGGTTGAGCGTGTACTGCTCGCCCTTGTACTGATACTGCATCTGGATGGCGTGGCTCTTGATGGTGATGCCCCGCTCCCGCTCCAGGTCCATGTTGTCGAGCAGTTGGGCTTGCATATCGCGCTTGGCCACGGTCTGGGTGAATTCCAGCAGGCGGTCGGCCAGCGTGCTTTTGCCGTGGTCGATGTGGGCGATGATGCAGAAATTGCGAATGTTCTTCACTAGAGGCGGTTTTTTGCAACCGCGAAGGTAGGCAAATCGGCCCGGAAAAGCTAACCAGCGCCCCCGGCAGCAGGGCATTTCCATTACCTACCCTCTCAGCAGGTTTCAACCTGCGTCGCTTACTCTATAGTTGCGCCTGCCTCAGGGCTGATGGCGTAGCGTAGCACTGCAGCCTAGCCTCAGTGTCCTAATCTGCGCAGGTAGCTTCTCTTTCCCCGCCGTTGCTGCTACCCGCCGGGGCCGAACAAACCTTTGGTAATCCCGTTGGGATAAAGCAACCTCCACCTTATCTTCTTTACCACAATGGGAATCACCCTGAAGCAAGCCCAGACGGCCGTGCAGGCAGCTCACGAAAAAGCCATTGAAATGGGCGTAAAAATGAACATTGCCGTGGTCGATTCCGGGGCTAACCTCGTGGCCTTTATCCGTATGGATGATGCGTGGCTGGGCTCCCTGGACATTGCCATTCGGAAAGCCAAAACAGCTCGGTTCTTTGACATGCCTACCGGCGACCTGGGCAAGGCCTCGCAACCCGGCGGCTCGCTCTACAACATTGAGCACTCCAACGGGGGCCTGATTACGTTTCCGGGGGGTATTCCTCTGACCAACAGCGAGGGGCAGATATTCGGCGCCATTGGGGTTTCGGGCAGCACCGTGGAAGACGACCATGCGGTGGCAGAAGCCGGCGTTCGGGCTTTACAGGGCCAATAAGCCGGCGGCACTACCCATCTTTTCCTTTTAAACACTCTCCTGCTCAGCTTCAGCGCAGCTTGCTTGAGTTGAACAGTAGCTTGGTCTTGCATGGCAGCATACCTTCCTCTTGAAGACTACGGCCTGATTGGCAATCTGCACACGGTAGCCCTGGTTTCCAATGTGGGCTCCCTGGACTACTTGCCCTTCACCCGCTTCGACTCGCCTACCATCTTTGCGGCCTTGCTTGATGCGGAGCGCGGGGGCTTCTGGAGGCTTCAGCCCGTGGACAAGGAAGTGCGCAGCAAGCAGCTGTACCTGCCCGATACCGGTGTGCTGCTCACGCGCTTTTTTACCGATGAGGGCATTGCCGAGCTAACGGATTTCATGCCCGTGAAGCGCTACGAGCAGAACTGCGCCGTAGTACGCACCATTCGCGTGATTAAGGGCCACCTGGAGTTTCGGATGCAATGCGCGCCCCGCTTCGACTATGCCCGCACTACCCACCAGGTTCAGCCGCAGCCGGATGGTAGCCTGCTCTTTCAGAGCGACGGCCCCAACGGCTTTCAGTTCCGCCTGATGGGCAGCCACCCGTTTGAAGCCACCGAAGCGGGCGACGCGGAGGGCTGCTGGCGCCTGCAGGCCGGCGAAACGGCCAGCTTCGTGATTGAAGCTACCCCCACCAACGACCCCAACTTCATTGCCCGCGACCTGGGGCACTACACGGAGGCCGCATTTCAGGATACGCTCCGCTTCTGGCGCGACTGGGTGGAGAGCAGCACCTACATCGGCCGCTGGCGCGAAACCGTGCTGCGGTCTGCCATTACGCTTAAGTTGCTCACCTCCTTGCAATACGGTTCTACCGTAGCCGCCGCCACCTTTTCGCTGCCCGAAACCGTGGGCGGAGTCCGGAACTGGGACTACCGCTACACTTGGATTCGGGACGCCGCCTTTACCATGTACGCCTTCCTGCGCCTCGGCTTTATGCAGGAATCGAAGGCGTTTCTGCGCTGGATTATGGACCGCTGCGTGCAGCTGGCCGATGCCGGCGACTTGCAGCTGATGTATGCTGTGGATGGCACCTCCGACCTGCCGGAGCAGGAGCTCACCCACCTCAGCGGGTACCGCGACTCCCGACCCGTGCGCATTGGCAACGGCGCCTCCCAGCAGTTTCAGCTCGATATTTATGGGGAGCTGCTCGACACTATTTACCTCTACAATAAGTACGGCGGGGCTATTACCTACGACTTCTGGCAGCACGTATGCCGGTTAGTGAACTACGTAGCCGAAAACTGGCGACGGGCCGACCACGGCATCTGGGAAGTGCGCGACGAGGACCGGGAGTTTCTGTCGGGCAAGATGATGTGCTGGGTAGCCCTGGACCGGGGTATCCGCATTGCCCGTGACCGGTCGTTTCCGGCCCCGCTGGTGGAGTGGCACCGCATCCGCGACGAGATTTACCAGGAAGTGTACGAGCACTACTGGAGCGAGCAGCGGCAGTCGTTCGTGCAGGCCAAAGGCACTCAGGTACTGGATGCCTCCGTGCTGCTCCTACCCCTGATCCGGATGTTCAGCCCCGCCGAGCCGCGTTGGCAAGCCACCATGCGCACCCTCGAAAAAGAGCTGCTGCTCGATTCATTGATGTTCCGCTACCGGGCCACCGACGGCGCAACCGACGGCCTGACCGGTGAGGAGGGCACCTTTACTATGTGCTCGTTCTGGTACATTGAAAACCTATCGAGGGGCGGCGAGCTGGACAAAGCCCGGCTGCTATTCGAAAAGTTGCTGGGTTTCGCGAGTCCGCTGGGGCTGTACTCAGAGCAGATTGGGCCTCAGGGGCAGCAGATCGGCAATTACCCCCAAGCCTTTACTCACCTGGCGCTCATCAGCGCGGCTTTCCAGCTTAACCGCGACCTTGACGCCCGCCATGAGGGTAGGGCCGGCGGCCATCAGTTTGTGTAGAAGTAAAGTCTTGTTCTGGGCGCAAGTGTCGTTTTTGGCGGCCTGCCGAGCCGAGCTCAACCTAAACGGAAAGCAACCTGAAGCGTACGTATCTAGGCGGTACTAGCCCGCCCTACCCTCTTCCGTTCACTCACCCTTTCCCCTCATGAGCATGCAACTGAATCCCGAAGCCATCAAGTTTGCCAAGCAGCTGATCCAGGACGGCAAAATTAAAAACGACGAAGGCCACTGGGGCCAGCACAACCCCGATACAAGCCAGGAAAACAAGTTTTTGGAGAAGCACGAAATAACCGAGTACGGCCAGTGGCACCTGGGCCAGGATACTAGCAAGGGCGAGGACACCAAAGGCCGCTACCACTTCCCCTACGGCGACTTCAAAACCGTACACCGCGACGGGCTGATTGCGGCCAAAGAGCGGGCCGCCCAACAAGGCTACCAGGATATTGAAAAAGCCGCCGATGAGTTGCTACAGGCCCTGGAAAAGCAAGCGGCCAAGTAGTTTGTCCTATCTTCGTGCCAGCCAACAGGGCCGCTTCCGGGCGGCCTTGTTCGTTAAGCACTTGGTAGTGCTCGTCTGATCTGGAATACCGGAATGGGCAGCCTACCCTTCCTGGGCCGCTGGTTTTATCCGAAAACAGTGGCCATTGTCTTGCCTTCCTTTCCCGAATGCCTTACCGCTTTTTCTTACTTCTGTTTTTTTGCCTCACTAGCCTGGGTCTGCAAGCACAAACCATCATTGAGGGCCGCATTCTAAATTCTCAAACCAAGGAGCCAGTACCCTTTGCTACCCTCGGGGTTCCTGGCCGGGGTATCGGCACGGTAGCCGATGAACAAGGGCGCTACTTGCTGCGCCTGCCCAGCCTGCAGGATACGCTTATTGTTTCCTGCGTAGGGTTCAACCGCCAGGTGGTGGTACCAAGTGCCTTGGCCGCCGGCCAGCGCGAGTTCCGGCTAGCTCCCCAGGAGCAGGCGTTGCGCGAAGTGACCGTGCAGCATCACCGTGTACGTCCGGGCTTGCTAGGTCGTAACAAGACGAAAGGCGACATATTGTGGATGGGTGGCTCCAGCGGCAAAGAAACCGTGGATGATGAATGGGGTTGGGAATTTGGCACCCTACTTAAGCCGAGCAAGCGCACGTATCTGGAGGAATTCCACGTCTTTTTCGCTACTAATACCTATGAGCAGCTGCGCTTCCGCTTGAACCTCTACGCCGTAGAGCAGGGCCGCCCGGGTCGGGTGTTAGTGTCGCAGGACATCCAGCTTGTCTGCACCAACAAGGAGCGTGGCTGGCTGACCGTAGACTTGCGCCCTTATATGCTTGAGTTGGAAGCACGCCCCGTGTTTGCTACCATTCAGTGGCTACAAAGCGAGAAGACAGACCCTTGGGCTAAGTATTTCTCTATTCCAGTCATGCGTGAGACCAAACAGGTAGTAGTAGAGCGCGAGAACAGCGAAGCCGCTTGGACCGTGCACGCCATGCAGCCTAGCATGTACTTCACCGTAATGACGGAGTAATTTAACTCTAGGCCAGTTGCAACTAAGCTTCTACTGGCCTAGCCCCCAAGAGACTTTTGCTACTAACACCCTGAACTACGAAATGAACGCCGTGCTCAACACGAGTTGCAACCGGCAGAGCTATGGTAATTATGTGGAAATGGTGGAAAGAGCATCAACGCCAAAAGCGGTGTGACCGGTTAGTCACACAGTTGCTCGCAGCCTCCTATGAAGCGGGTTTACTGCCGCGTGATTATGCCAATGCAAAAGACATGCTTTCAGTAGGCGAATATGGATGTGCATTTGATATCATTGTTCAACAGCTATATGAGCATGATGTGGAAATATCTGCGAACCTATTTACCCATGTAAAAAAGGCTGCTGATTCACTAGTATTGACACCTGGAAGCTATTTCTTTCTAGGTGAGCTTGTCAGGTCAAAAGACAAGATTCCTCTGCTGGTTAAAAAGGAGTTAGCCTCTATAATTAGTTCTCTGCAGCTACCTCGCTAGCATCCTTTCACAAAATTCCCCGTTTCCCGCCGGGTTTTTTTTAATTTATTACCCCTTCGCTGCCTGTGGGTCGCTAATTTCATAAAGAAATCCTTGGTCTGTTTCCGCAGAATAATATCCGCTGCCTTGGTAACCTACAGACCAGTTTTCAGGGTATTCTGATTGTGCGTCACTCCAGATTTGCAAAGAGCGGCCTATGTTAAAATCGATTGTGAGGTCTCCCCATTCAGAAAGGGTAACTTTCGAGACATCAGCCCCTTCGAAATCGCTGAGCACGGCCGCCAACACGGATGCTGAATCTTCACGCCATGTGCAAATGATCTTACCGCCTTCTACAATTCGCCAAGCGCAGTACACCATAAGGGAAAACTCTCCTTGAGTTTCACTCTTGGCTAATGCTGGGCCGAATTGAAGTGTAAAAATTGAGCCAGTACCATTGCCAGCGCGGCTTCGCCAAGCCAGTTGGCCTTGCATACGTTTTACGACCTGCTCAACCTCACGAAACGTAATGCTCCGTTGTTCCATGGTGGTTAGGCAGCAAGTAATACGGCGATGAGAATGGCTATAGTGCTCCTAGTAGTATACACGGCAGAAATAGTAGCACCAGTGTAACCACCACATTGCTACATGTATCATCTAGATAATCGAAATACGTGCGTTTCGTAAGACCCAATAGCCCACGGAAAAACGCCCAACGTATTGAGCCACCAACTAGGCCAAAGAAAGCCTTGATGACAATTTCGGTTACAAGCTCTGCTAGAAATTCACTCACTCTAAACTTCGGTATAAATAGAAATTGAATCGAATGTAACGAAGGTCTGCAAAATCTTCCCTTCAAAAGCCCTAGGCCACCCCGCCGGGGCTTTTTTCGTACCTTCGCTACCCCAAATCCACCCAAATTCCCCCGCGCTATGCAAGCAGCTCCCGTAGCTCCGTATAAGCCCCAGAACCACATCCGCATCGTGACGGCGGCGGCCCTGTTCGATGGGCACGACGCCGCCATTAATATCATGCGCCGCATTATTCAGAGCAGCGGCGCCGAAGTTATTCACCTGGGCCACAACCGCTCGGTGCAGGAAATCGTCGACTGCGCCATTCAGGAAGATGCCCAGGCCATTGCCATTACCTCCTACCAGGGCGGCCACAACGAGTACTTCAAGTACATGCACGACCTGCTCAAGGAGCGCGGCGCCGGGCACGTGAAGATCTTTGGTGGCGGTGGGGGCGTGATTCTGCCTACCGAAATTGAGGAGCTACAAGGCTACGGCATCACCCGCATTTACTCCCCCGACGACGGCCGGGCCCTCGGTCTGCAGGGTATGATCAATGACCTGCTCCAGAAGTCGGACTTCCCTACGGGCCAGAACCTGAACGGGGAAGTGAAACACGTAAAAGAGAAAGACGCCCGCAGCATTGGCCGGCTGATATCTGCCGCTGAAAACTTCCCCCAGGAGTTTGAGCGCGTGAAAGGCCAGCTAATCGCCGACTTTCAGAAGTCGGAAGCCGGCAACGACCAGCGCCTCGACCCTACCCCTTCCGAAACCTTTAAGGCCCCCATTCTGGGTATCACGGGCACCGGCGGCGCGGGTAAATCGTCGTTGGTAGATGAGCTGGTGCGCCGCTTCCTGCTCGACTTCCCGGAAAAAACCATTGCCATTATTTCCGTTGACCCCAGCAAGCGCAAGACTGGCGGGGCCCTGCTCGGCGACCGTATCCGGATGAACGCCATCAACTCGCCGCGGGTGTACATGCGCAGCCTCGCCACGCGCCAGAGCAACCTGGCCCTGAGCCGCTACGTGCAGGATGCCGTGGATGTGGTAAAGGCTGCCGGCTTCGACCTGATTATCCTTGAAACCTCGGGCATCGGCCAGTCGGACACCGAAATTATTGAGCACTCCGACGCCAGCCTCTACGTAATGACGCCCGAGTACGGCGCCGCCACCCAGCTGGAGAAAATCGACATGCTCGATTTCGCCGATGTTATTGCCCTCAACAAGTTCGACAAGCGTGGCGCCCTCGACGCCCTGCGCGACGTGCGTAAGCAGTTCCAGCGCAACCACCAGCTCTGGGATAAGCCCCTGGACGAGATGCCCGTGTTCGGCACCATCGCCTCCCAGTTCAACGACCCCGGCATGAACCGCTTGTACCGGGCCGTGCTGGCAACCGTAGAAGCCAAGACGGGTGTGCCGTTTGCGTCGCAGCTCGAAACCAGCAAGGAGGACTCGGAGAAGATTTATATCATTCCGCCTCACCGCACGCGTTACCTTTCTGAAATAGCCGAAACCAACCGCCAATATGACCAGTGGGTTCAAAAACAGTCTGACACCGCTCAGCAGCTCTACGGAATCCGGCAAGCCATCGGAGCCGTCCAAAGCCTCGGAAGTAACCCCGCCGGTGGAGGATCTGGCCCTGGGAACGGCAGCAACGCCCCCGGATCAGGAAACCTCATCGCCGGCCTGGAGAGCACCTTCGAGGAGGTCAAGCTCCGGCTGGACGGCCAAAACTGGAAACTCCTGGAGACCTGGCCGCAAAAGGTAGCCGCCTACAAAGCTCCCGAGTTCATCTTTAAGGTGCGCGACAAGGAAATCCGCATCCAGACGCACACCACCAGCCTTTCTAACCAACAGATTCCGAAGGTTTCCCTCCCCCGTTACACGGCCTGGGGCGACTTGCTGCGCTGGCAGCTCCAGGAGAACGTGCCCGGCGAGTTCCCCTACACCGCCGGCGTGTTTCCCTTCAAGCGCGAGGGCGAAGACCCTACCCGCATGTTTGCCGGCGAAGGCGGCCCTGAGCGCACCAACCGCCGCTTCCACTACGTGTCGGCCGGCCTGCCGGCCAAGCGCCTGAGCACGGCCTTCGACTCGGTGACGCTCTACGGCGAGGACCCTGACCACCGGCCCGACATCTACGGCAAAATTGGTAACGCCGGCGTGAGCATCTGCTGCCTCGACGACGCCAAGAAACTCTACTCGGGCTTCAACCTAGCCAACCCCAGCACGTCGGTGTCCATGACTATTAACGGTCCGGCGGCTACGCTGGCGGCTTTCTTCATGAATGCGGCCATCGACCAGCAGTGTGAGCTGTATATTAAGGAGCAGGGTCTGGAAAGCGAGGTTGACGCCAAGATCAACCAGATCTACCAGGAGAAAGGCTTGGAGCGCCCCCGCTACCAGGGCGAGCTGCCCGCCGGCAACGATGGCCTGGGCCTCATGCTGCTCGGCGTAACCGGCGACCAGGTCCTACCCCTCGATGTGTATCAAACCATCAAGGCGCGCACGCTCAGCCAAGTGCGCGGTACCGTGCAGGCCGACATCCTGAAGGAAGACCAGGCCCAGAACACCTGCATCTTCTCCACGGAGTTTGCCCTGCGCCTCATGGGCGACGTACAGGAGTACTTCATCAAGGAGAAGGTCCGCAACTTCTACTCGGTGTCAATTTCCGGCTACCACATTGCCGAGGCGGGTGCCAACCCCATTACCCAACTGGCCCTCACCCTCAGCAACGGCTTCACCTTCGTGGAGTACTACGTGAGCCGGGGCATGGACGTGAACGACTTCGCGCCCAACCTGTCGTTCTTCTTCTCCAACGGCATCGACCCCGAGTACGCTGTAATTGGCCGCGTGGCGCGCCGCATCTGGGCCAAGGCCATGAAGCTGAAGTACGGCGCCAACGCCCGCTCGCAGATGTTGAAGTACCACATCCAGACCAGCGGCCGGAGCCTGCACGCCCAGGAAATCGACTTCAACGATATCCGCACCACGCTGCAGGCCCTCTACGCCATCTACGACAACTGCAACTCCCTGCACACCAACGCCTACGATGAGGCCATTACCACGCCCACCGAGGAATCGGTGCGCCGGGCCATGGCCATTCAGCTCATCATTAACCGGGAGCTAGGCCTGGCCAAGAACGAAAACCCACTACAGGGCTCCTTCATCATCGAGGAGCTGACCGACCTGGTGGAGGAAGCCGTTTTAGCCGAGTTCGACCGGATTACGGAGCGCGGCGGCGTGCTGGGCGCCATGGAAACCATGTACCAGCGCGGCAAGATTCAGGAGGAAAGCATGCACTACGAGATGCTCAAGCACACGGGCGAGTATCCCATCATCGGCGTAAATACCTTCCTCTCCTCGAAAGGCTCACCCACGGTCATCCCAGCCGAAGTAATTCGCGCCACGGAGGAGGAAAAGCAGTATCAAATCACGATGCTGCAGAACCTGCACGCCCGCAACCAAGGCACCACCGAGCAGCGCCTGAAGCAGCTGCAGCAGGTGGCAGTAGCCAATGGCAACCTCTTCGAGGAGTTGATGGAAACCGTGAAGTTCTGCTCCCTAGGCCAGGTGACCAATGCCCTGTTTGAGGTAGGCGGCCAGTACCGCCGAAATATGTAAGCTGGGGCCGCTGCTTTGGCTGAATGGAAACGGGTGCTACCTTGCTGAGGTAGCACCCGTTTTTTGTTCAGACCCTCATATGTCTTTTACCAAGCTTTGGCAGAAATTATTCAACCATGCTGATGAAGCTACTGAACTTGCCTTGCATGTAGCTGGCGCAACCGTCAGGCATAGAAATCCTTTTGAAAAGCTTGAAGCATACCGCAACGAAGAAGAAATTACGGAGGAGTTTATCGAAAAGTGGGTAATTCCATTTTACATGACGTCAATTAACAGGTTGGACTCTCAGACCCTTGAGAATTTCATTCTGGCGTCAATGGAAATTACAAGCGACATAACCATGCAACTTCTAGGCGACTTTGATTGGCGTCCAAGGATTACTGGCGCTTACTTCGCTGCGATTAAATGTTATGATGAAGTAAAGGATATAATAGGGGTACACCTTCTTAAAAGCGAAGTTTGCTATGCAGGCTCTGGGTACGCATTAGCCCTAGCAATGTATAACGACGAGCGGTCCAAGGACTATCTAAAAATGTACTTAGACTACTATCTAACAAGAAAAGACCTATGGTTTGATCAAGCGGACGTTCTAGCAGCTCTGCATATAATTTCTCCGAATGAAGCAGCTAATTATATCGACATGTGGGAAGCATACATTGCAGATAAGCACAAGCCTAATACTAGGCTAGATGACGCTATAAAAGTAATGAAACAAAGTATGGATGCCGTCTTTGAAATAAGACAGCATCTAGTCTAACCTTGGCATCATTTGACGCGGGCTTGGCACAACGGAACCCGTAACCAGCCCTGACAAAGAAGCCTTAGCCTCCCTAAGCCGCCCCCGCGGCCAGCCGGTACCGCGCCACCAAGAGCTATTCAGGCCGCGCGGGTAGGGTCGTACTTACGAAAGAGAAGCACAGCAGGGGAAGCGTCGGGGTTATTATTATAACGGAATCAAACGATAACTATGTCTTTTCGAACGTTCTTCCACTCCTACTCGGGTGCGCTGATCTTCAACATCTGCTGCGCCTCGCTAGAAGTCGGTATGTTCGTTTGGAGCATTGCTACCCACGATGATCCGTCTGCCTCCGTTGCTTGCTGCCTAGCCATGGTTGGCAGCGTAGTTAATGCTGCATTGATGATAATTACGCTAATTAAGAAACGCTATGGTCTGGTTCTCGCCTACGCGTTAGGGCTAAGTCTGTGCATCACGCCTTTGGTGCTTTTTATCAGGTTAGCATTTCTGCTTGGTTAGCCTCATGCAGTCGCCCCAGCGGCCAGCCGGTACCGCGCCGCTAGGAGGCAACGCAGTCTATGTAGGTATTCTTCGCGGCCACAACGCAAAAAACACAACCGCGCCGCTTGAAGCTATCCAGGCGGCGCGGTTGTGTTATGGTCAGCAAGGCTGCTGCAGAGATGACAGCCTATCCTATTGCTGGCCCTGCTCGGCGAGGATGCGCTGGGCGATGTCGGTGTGCTTGTCGTCGGCCTGTTTGGCTTCCTGCACGCAGGCTTTCAGGTTTTGCTCGGTTTGCGAGAGGCCAGCGGAGGCGGCATACGAGGCGACCGTGCCGAAGGAAGCAATCCAGTAGTGCAGGGCCAGTTGGCCGCTGGCAATGATGCCCAGGTCGCGCGTTGTGTCGGAGGTAGCTTTGGCCCGGATTTCTTTGCTCACGCGGTAGTGAGCTTCCAGGATTTCATTGTTCTGGTTTTCGGCGCCGCCTACTTCGGCAAGGGCTTGCTCAATGCGCTGGGCCCACTGCTTGGCGGTTTCGTTGCCTTCCTGCAGAGCGGCTTTCAGCTCCGGATGCTTGGCATCGTTGAGGATTTCGTCGGTGGCTTTGGCTGCCACCTGGCTACCGGCCTGCTGGGCCGATAGGCCATCTTTGATGAGTTGTTTTAGGTCGTCGGTTTCCATAGCTCAGAAAAATAAAAGATCAAGAGCAAGTGTCTCTTGCTCAGCCATTTCAACGGCCCCTATTTCACTTTGTTCGCCTCTGTAGGCATCAATAAGCTCTATGTATTTGTTTTGCTTTCCGGGCTTACTATCAACATTTTACACTTTCAGAGTATCTGTTCAACACCTGCAGTAAAGAAGTAAGCTCAACGCTTACTATTCCCTAAATCCAATTCCTGTCGTTATACAAAGGCAGGCATGCTGACACAACTCTCTATACATAATCATTAGCCTGTAAATCAATATCATACGAATCAGTTACAAACAAAATTGTTACGAAACAGAACGTGAAGCATTCCCGCGCAGATCGTTCTTAAATAATACTTAACTGCCGCTTATGGGTGAACCAGGAAGGCAATATTAAGTATTGGTTAACTCACTGCTGAAGCCTAGCAAATCAGACTGTATAAGCCTAAAATGACAATATCCTGTAGGTAACTCTTATCGCGCAGCTTACCTGGTTATTATAAGCCAGCAAAGTGCGCTTGGCTTCGTTTCGTGAGGGAGTTTAGAACAGGTTGTAAGCTAGGTAGTATGGCAAGCAGTGCACCTGGCTGATTAAGGGCTAATCACCTATGCTTGACCAATTGACTAATACATCTAGAAACTCGGCAACTGCGTAGAGTACCCCGGGCGCTTTACCTGTTTGCAATTTGGAGAATGAGTTTACTTACTGTGTTTTTGGTGCTGGTCACCAGTTCCTCACTTCAACAGCCGCAAACTGACATCCCGCCTCAGGCTCCCGATACGAGCATTGTTTATACCAAGCGGCGCATCGTGCAGCCCGAGGTGCCGCAGCGCGGCCGTATCCTCGACCGCCACGATTCGGTACTAGTAGCCACCCGTCCGCAATACCTCCTGAAGCTCCCGCGCCGCCCGCCGCTTGATACGCTGGCGCTGGGCCAGTTGCTGGGCTGGGGCCCCATTACCATCCGGAGGCGCATTGCCGATGCCTTGCCGTATGAAGAAGCCCCCGCGGGCTACCCAGTACAGTTGCGACTCACGGCAGCCGAAGCGGCGCGGGTACGCCGCAAAAGTCGCGACTGGCCTACCCTCACCCTAATCGAAGGCCGCCAGCGTACCTATACTACTAGCGTGGGGGCCCATGCATTAGGCTACATGGCAGCCGAGGCCGAGGCATTCTATAACCAAGCTCAGCGCTACCGCCGGGGCCGTTTCTACCAACTGCGCAACAGTGGTATAGAGGGCTACTATAATGGCATCCTCAACGGGCGCCGGGGCACGCTACACCCTTTGGTGGATGAGCAAGGCCAGACGCAGGGCAGTTGGGCACCCGACACCACCTTTCAGCAAGGCCAGGACCTGCACTTGACCCTTGATATAAAGCTACAGGCCTACGCCGAACAACTCCTGGGCCGCCGTAAAGGATACCTGGTGGCGCTGGACCCATGCACCGGGGAAATACTGGCCTATGTGTCGGCACCCATCTACAAGCCCGCTACCATTACTGCGCCCGATCTGGCTGGGGTGCGTGCCAAGCTGCTGCAACAGGAAGGCATGCCGCTGATCAACCGTCCGGCCATGCGCGCCAATCCGCCCGGCTCCGTGTTCAAGCTGGTGAATGCCGCCGTGGCGTTGCAGCTAGGTTCTATCACCCCTGCTACCGGTTTCCGCTGCGACCAGAAACTCGTCAGCTGTGTGCATCGCCACCCGGCACCCAGCAACCTAACCGCCGGGCTCAAGTACAGCTGCAACCCCTATTTCTACCAAGTGATGGGGAAACTCATCAACTACGTGCCGGATAGTCTGGTGCAGGATACCGTAGCTGCCCGCCACGCCAACCTGGCCCAGTGGCGGCGCTACGTCCGCTCGTTTGGCCTCGACTCCGTGCTGGGGGTAGACATACCGCGCGAAGCCCCAGGCTTCCTCCCTACCCCTGAGTATTACGACAAGGCCCGGGGCACCACTCGGTGGCGGTACCGCTCCATCTACTCCCTCAGTATTGGGCAGGGTGAAATCAATATGACAGGCCTGCAGATGGCCAATATGGCGGCCATCATTGCCAACCGCGGCTGGTACTACCCTCCTCACTTGGTACGAAGCGTCGGGGACGGTGGGCCACTGCCGCGCTTCACCGAGAAGCGTCATACTCTCATCGACAGCGCCCACTTTGCGGCCCTGGTGCCCAGCATGGTGGCTGTGATGCAGCGCGGCGGAACGGCCGATGCCTCCAACCTCGCTGATGTCGGCATTACGGTGGCCGGCAAAACGGGCACCGTAGAAAACGATGAGGGCGACGACCACGCCGCCTTCGTGGGTTTCGCCCCGGCCGACAATCCTAAAATAGCCGTAGCCGTGTACATTGAGAACGGGGGCTTTGGCGCTGATGCCGCTGCGCCCTGCGCCGCGTTGGTCATGGAAAAGTACCTGCGCGGCTACATCGCGCCTAAGCGTAAGCGCTGGGAAGCCCGCATTCAGAGCCGGGCCCGGCATGGCTACTAGCTGGTACTAGGATATACTCGCTGGTTGCTTACTGCCGTGTTGCCTACCCTTAGCTGAAGCCGAGCAGGTTTGAGTTACCTTCATTCGGGCCGTTGGACAAGCTAGTGAGACACCGCTGGCATCGTGCCCAGGGAGGATATAGCCTTTAAAGCGACTACTGAAGCAAAACCAAGCGCTGGTCCAAGCAATTGACCTACTGTATATGCTGATTGATACTCTCCGCCACCTGTTCCAACGTGACCTGAACCGGGTGAAGCAGGAACTTACCTTGTACAACGACGAGCACATAATTTGGCACGTTGAAAAAGGTATAGCTAATTCGGCCGGCAACCTATGCCTGCATGTAGTCGGCAACCTGAATACGTATATAGGGGCTGAACTTGGTGGTATAGCGTATATCCGGCACCGCGAATTAGAATTCTCGCTAAAAAATATTCCTCGGCTGGAGCTGCTGGAAATGCTACAGGACACCAGCCATAGAGTAGATGTATCACTAAAGCAGATAAACCCCGACATGTTGGCGCGGGAATACTCCCTCCTGGTTTTCGACCAGAAGACATCGACCGAATATTTCCTGGTGCATCTGGCCACTCATCTGGCCTATCACTTGGGCCAGATTAATTACCACCGGCGCTTACTCGACTTCGGGCAGCAGCAGCCTGTTTAGCTACGCGCATAGTTAGGAGTTTTTAAGACTTGGGGCCTGCACTGCTTAGCCGTCTGTGCGGCAAACCAACATTGCGCCGCTCAGTAGCAAACCTGTTTACCTTGAAACATGATAGATCCAGAAAAGCCACCCGTTGCCGCCCCTGTTACTCTGGTTCGAGCCTTTGGAGTAGTAAGCGGCACGTTGCTGGTAGCGGGCATCGTGATTGGGTCCGGTGTGTTCAAGAAGATTGTGCCGCTGGCGCAGAGTGGTTTAAGCGCAGAATGGATCCTGGCCGCTTGGGTGGTAGCGGGCCTGGTGACCATTTGCGGGGCCCTGAACCTGTCGGGCATGGCCTCACTCACCGAAGAATCAGGCGGCGTGTATGAGTACCTACGGCTGTCGTTTGGCAATTTTGCCTCCTTCCTGTTTGGGTGGACGGATTTCGCCATCATCGGCTCTGCTTCGGTGGCGGCACTGGCTTTCATCTTTGCTCAATCCGTTAACGCCCTGCTACCCCTGCCCAACCCAGCCGAGGCCTGGGCGCACGTCTCCATCGGGGGGCTGATTTATCCCTTTGCTGACTCCGGCATTAAGCTCTTGGCTATTACTACCACGGCCGCGCTTACCTGGGTAAACTACCGCGGCGTGAGCGAAAGCGGGCGGCTAAGCAACGTCTTTACAGCGGCCAAAATTGGGGGCATTCTCCTGCTCATCCTTGCGGGCTTGTTTCTGACCTCTCCGGACACGAGCGGCACTACGGCGGCAGTAGTACCTGTGCGGGAGGTATCGTTGGGTAGTGCCTTTTTTGGAGCCCTGCTCAGCGTGTTTTGGGCCTATGATGGCTGGGTGGACCTTTCCTTTGTCACGGGTGAAATCAAAAACCCACGGCGAAATGTACCCCGCGCCATCATCGGTGGGGTAAGCATTGCCATTGTGCTGTACGTGCTGATCAACTACGTGTACCTGCGCACCCTACCCCTCGCGCAGCTGGCAGCCGTTGGCCCGAACGAAATAGGAGCGGCTGTGGTAGCAGAGGCCTTGCTGGGCAAATGGGGCAAAACGGGCGTCACGGTTCTGATTCTGGTGAGCGTATTCGGCACGCTCAACTCGGTGCTGCTTTCCCACACCCGCGTGCATTTCCGCATGGCCCAGGAAGGGTATTTCTTTCAATCGGCCGCGACGGTGCACCCGCGCTACCGCACGCCCTACCGCGCCCTGGCCTTCACCTTTACGTGGAGCAGCCTGCTGATTATCTCCGGTACCTTTGAGCGCCTGACCGACCTAGTCATTTTCGCCACCTTCCTGTTTTATGGCCTGCTGGCGGTGGCCGTGGTAAAAATGAAGCGCCAGGGCCGCATACCAGGCCCGGTGCCGGGCTACCCCTTCGTGCAGCTTCTTCTCATTCTCTTCGCCCTTACCTTCACCGGGCACACGCTCATTACGCAACCAACTCAGTCGCTGCTAGGCCTAGGCCTCATTCTGACAGGGCTTCCGTTTTTCGTGTACTTCCGGCGGCAAGCCCAGATGCAATCGGTCAGTAGTGTCAGCGTAGAGGCCTAGGCCATGCAATAATGCGGTGGCGTAGCGGTAGGGCGGGCCGGTTGGCGCGCTCGGGTTACTACAGAAAGTTGAACACTGCCTCTAGCACCTGGGTCGGCTTTTCCTCGAACATGTAGTGTCCACTATCCTGCAGCCCGATTACTTGCACATTTTCGGCTATGTAGGGTAAACCCATGTTCATGTGGTTGTAGGCCACGTAACTCGCTATGCCCAACACGGGCATAGTCAAGCGGGGGTAGGTATTGGCATCAGCTATATCCTGATTAAAGGTCTGGTACCAGCCGGTAGCGGCCCGGATGCTTTCGGGGTGGTTATACGCAGCGGCGTATACCTCTCGGTCAAATTCTGTCATGTGGCGCTCCTCTATCATGACGTAGCTAAAGAGCCAGTCGAGCAGGTAGCGGAAACGGCCGGCCAGCAGTTGCTCAGGCAACTTCTTGATCTGGTTGAACGCCATCCACCACATGTAGGGGTTGTCGCCGTCCATCTTGGCCTCGAAGGTGCCGGGAGCGGGCAGCATGGTCATGTACCGCATGCCTTCGGTAGGGTGGCTGCCATCGAGCAATATCACCTTATCCGTGGCATCGGGGTAGTTGAAGGCAAAGCTGAGGGCTACCATGCCCCCAATGTCGTGCCCCATCAACGCGACTTTCGATAGGCCTAGCAGCTGCGTTAGGGCGTACACGTCCTGGGCCATGGTTTTTTTATCGTACCCCGTGGCGGGCTTGTCGGAGCTGCCCATACCCCGGATGTCGAGGATGATGACGCGGTAGTGCTCGGCTAATTGAGCGGCAACCGGATGGAACGACCACCACGTTTGGGGCCAACCCGGCAGGCAAATCAGTGGCTGACCGCTACCCCCTTCCACGTAGTGAAGCCGGATGCCATTGACGGTGACGTAGTGATTCGTAAAGCCGGGCAGCTTTTTCACTAGCTCCGCATCGGAGTACATGTCTGGCGCTTCTGTTGCCGCCGCAGTGCTTGGGGTGTTGCTAGTTGATGAAGTGAGTGTGTGCATCAAAAAGGAGGTTAGAGGTGAAGCAAATGGCAACTGCCTGTTTGCGTGCTGCAAAGTTGCCCGCTCCCTCTCCGGCGCCCTGCCTAATTCTTGCTCACTTCTTACATATCCTTGCTATTGTCATTCCAAGAGAAGCGATGAATCTGGTTTAATCCAAAAGACTAAAGATTCCTTGCTTGTTCTTGGAATGACACTTGAAGCACGACGTTCAGACCTAGCCTAGCTGCGCTGAAACTCCCGCGGACTTTGGCCTACTACCCGCTTGAACGCGGCAGAGAAGTGGGCGGGCGAGGCAAACCCAAGCGCATCACTAATAGCAGCGAAAGGCAGCTCGCCGGTGCGGAGAAGGTGCTGAGCCCGCTTAATCTTCCAATCGAGTGCATATTGGTAGGGCGAGCGGCCAGTAGTCAGCTTGAAGCGCCGCGCGAAATGGAAGACGCTCAGGTTGGCTAAGTCGGCCAGGGCCGCTAGCGTAATGGTTTGCTCCGCGTAGGCCTCCAGATACGCATCGATGCGGGCCAGGACTGCCGCCGATAGTCGCGCCCCGGTGCCTACAATGCGCCGCTCGTAGGTAGCATGGTACTCAATGAGGTGGTAGCCCAGCGTATTCACCAGCGACTCCAGGTACAGCTGGCCTACTGCGTGCTTGCTCCCAGCTGCCGCCAGCAATTGCCGCCCCAAATGAGGTAGCAGGGCATCCTCAAACCGAAACCGCTCACGCAAGTTGAAATGCACTAGGTCCAGACTTTGGCGGGCGAGAGTTTCCAGCCAATCAGGGTCTAGGTGCAAGTTGATAATATCAGCTGGCCCATCCCACGCCGAAGGACCATACTCGCCAGCCGGATACAAGCCTGCGTCGCCACACCGGAACAGGTCCTTATCTACCCGGCTCCCCTGCTGACGGTGCGAGTAAACGCCCTCCTCTGCCTGATGAATCAGAAGCAGATGCTGCTCATGAAAATGCGCCGGCACCCCGCCAGGGACCAGTTGGTAGCGCTCCACCCGCAAGCCAGGCCAGGCCTGCGCCGAACTGGTTTGTACGGGCGGCAGATTGTACAGCTCGGAAGCGTAGGTAGAACGATTCATCAGGATACGGCAGGTAGCAGATAACCTAAGTAGCAACTAGATGTTCAGCTTGCTTCTAAAAGCCCTTTCTTATTGGGTAATCTATGCCTATCAGCAGACAAATAAGTCGTCGGCCGTATGCTTAAAGGGAATATTGTGCGCAGCAAGGTGCCAGAATGCTCTGAGCAGGCGTGGGGTTTGCTTGCTGGATTTTATATATAGTTTTGGTGCCATAAACCGTCCCCTCCTTCCATTCCTTTATGCGCCTTTCCCGTTCGTTTGCTTGGTCACTGCTCCCACTTACGGTAGTGCTGGCCGCAGCTGGTTACCAACCCGGTTCACCTGCGGCACCAGCCGCTGTGGCTGATTTCACTCAGGGCATTATTACCACCCGCGTATCGTTGCCCGGCAACCCTTATGACAAGCTGCTCAACCGGATTGATCCGGCCAAGGGTAATATTAAGGGCCAGATGGAGCAACTGGCCGCCAGCCTCACCATGGCGGAGAAGATGCAGTTGCAGGCCGCCGCTGAAAACTCCAGCCCGGCCATGACCATCGGGGCCCTGATGCTACCCCGCAAAGGCACCCTGTATTGCCGGGGAAAGGAAGTCCGCGCTACCACCGACGCCCTCACCTACCACCTCGAGAACTATTTCAACAACGCTACTAATAAGGGCCTGCTGCGCATTGCGTCGCAGTCGGCGCCCCAGAACGTGAACTATACTTACGACGCGGCCTCGGTGGAGAGAACCTGGCAAAGCATCGTGGTAACGACCACCGACTACACCCTGCGCCCTACCACCGAAACGGAACTGGTAGCCGGCTACCCCAGTCAGAAAACCACTTACACCATCAAGCCCGGCGCCGACACGACCCCTTCTGACGTTCCTGGCCAGCTACCCAATAAGCCTGTGGCGCTAGACGTGTGGACATCCAAGCAGATTCCGCAGAGCCTGAACTTCGCCCACCCAGTGTACGTGAACGAGGCCCACGGTATTACACGCCTAGTAGTGTACTTCGATAAGGAGCGTAAACAGCAGATGCGCTACGAGTTTACCAACGTACAGGTAAAACCCGTTACCGACCAGGACCTGAAAATCAGCACCACCGCGCCCGTGCTCGACTACGCCAAAGACGCTGCCCAAATCGGCCTAAAAACCATGGCCCTCATGTTTGGCGGCGGCCCTCAGGGCCCCGGTAATTTCGACGAGTAAACGCCACGCTTACTGACTTGGCCCTACGCGCCGCCCAGATTACTTTGGGCGGCGTTTTTTGTGGGTCGGTGTTTTTGATATCTCACAGTACCGCGCCACCGGCCCCGCTACCAATCCAGTAACCCGGCTTGTTCGCCGAAAAGCCCGGCTTCGAAGCAGGGCAATTGTCTAGCTTTACCCCATGCGTACCGCTTTTATTCGTTGGGGAAAGGTTCTGCTGGCATCCTTGGCCGCACTGGCCGCCTGCTCCTCACCTGACCAAAACACCCATACTCCTGCTCAAGACCCGGCAACCGGCGAAGTGTACACCCAGCGCCGCGTGGTAATAGCCGATTCACTTATCCGGGGACGTATCCTCGACCGCAACGATTCAGTGCTAGTAGATACTCGCCTGCAATTTGTCTTGAGGCTGCCGCGTCGCCCTCCGCTCGATACCCTAGCGCTAGGCCAACTACTGGGCTGGGATTCTACTACTGTACGGCGGCGTATTGCGGAGGCCTTGCCCTACCCCGGTGCCCGCCCCCAAACCCCGGTGCAGCTCCGCCTCACGGCCGCCGAGGCCAAGCGTGTCCGCCGCGACAGTAGCACGACAGTATCCGGGCTGACTTTGCTGGAACGCCACCAGCGCACCTACACTACTACTGCCGGCGCCCCCGTGCTGGGCTACCTGAGCGCCGAGGCCCAAGCCTTCTACCGCCAAGCCCAGCGCTACCGCCGTGGCCGGTTCTACCGCCTGCGCAACGGCGGCGTAGAGGCCTACTACAATGGTCTGCTGAAGGGCCGCCACGGTTACCTGCACCCCTTGGTAGATGCGAAGGGCCAGCAGCACGGCACTTGGGCACCTGACACCACCTTTCAGCAAGGCCAAGACCTGCACCTGACCCTCGACGTGAAGCTACAGGCCTACGCCGAAAAGCTGATGGGAAACCGCAAAGGCTACTTGGTAGCCCTCGACCCACGTACCGGGGAAATACTGGCCTACGTCTCGGCACCGGTGTATGACCCGGCCACCATTACCGCCCCCGACCAGGCCGGAGTACGTGCCGAGCTGTTGGAACACGAAAACATGCCGCTGCTGAACCGGCCCGCCATGCTGGCCAATCCGCCCGGCTCGGTATTCAAGCTGGTGAATGCTGCCGTGGCCCTGCAAATGAGCGCCATCACGCCCGCCACGGCCTTCCGCTGCGACCAGTCACTGGTGAGTTGCGTGCACCACCACAAGCCCGCCAACAGCCTCACGGCGGGCCTGAAGTACAGCTGCAACCCCTATTTCTATCAGGTGATGCAGAACCTGATTGACTGCGTGCCCGATAGTCTGGTACAGGACAACGTAGCCGCCCGCCACGCCAACCTGGCCCAGTGGCGGCGCTACGTCCGCTCGTTTGGGCTTGACTCGGTGCTGGGCGTGGACCTGCCGCGCGAAGCCCCTGGCTTCCTCCCTACCCCTGCCTACTACGACAAAGCCCGCCGCACCCGGGGCTGGACTTACCGTTCCATCTATTCGCTCAGCATTGGGCAGGGCGAAATCAATATGACGGGCCTGCAAATGGCCAATATGGCGGCCATCATTGCCAACCGCGGCTGGTACTACCGCCCCCATCTAGTGCGCAGTGTGGGCGAAAATGGCCCCTTGCCCCGCTTCCGCCAAAAGCACCATACCCTCATCGACAGCGCCCACTTCGCGGCCTTAGTGCCCGGTATGGTGGCTGTGATGCAGAAGGGGGGCACCGCCGATGCCTCCAGCCTTGCTGATGTCGGCATTACGGTGGCCGGCAAAACCGGCACCGTGCAAAACGACGAGGGCGACGACCACGCTGCCTTCGTGGGTTTCGCCCCGGCTGACAATCCCAAAATAGCCGTAGCGGTATACCTCGAAAATGGCGGTTTCGGAGCTACAGCTGCCGCCCCCTGCGCTGTGATGGTCATGGAGAAGTACCTGCGCGGCTACATCGCACCCAAGCGCAAACGCTGGGAAAAGCGTATTCAGAGCCGGGCTCGGCACGGCTACTAAAAAGACGGAATAGACTAACAGATAGCATGAACTACTACGTCCGCGTTCCTAAAAGGTAGAACGTCATGCTCAGAGTAGTTTAATGAGAAGGGCGGCTTTGCTATCCTCTGGCACATCCTTTAGCCTATCTATAGATGTCAAGCTCTTCTAATGAAAGGTGGTTTAAAATTACGGGCATAGGCTTGTTTATATCCCTTGTATTTGAAGCCCTGATGATTGGTGGCATAGCCATCGTAAAACCTGCACACGGATCATTTCTGGCCTATTACAGCCCTATACTGTTTGCTGTTGGGCTTGCCGCCGGCTATTACCTGATCCGATTCTTCGCGGTATTCTTCGCTGTCATTCTGCTGATTAAACTCATCGATTGGCTGCGAGAAAGAGGGCGTTAAGAACTTTTCCTTGCAGTCAGTTGCGCCATCGGTTCAGCTAGTGAGACAACTAAACGTCCGGTTTGCTCGGTATACTTGTGTTTTCCTTCTTGTAGGCTCTGCAGGCTACCCACCGCGCGTATGACACCCGAAATCAGGCAGCAAATTCATCGCCTCGGCGGGACCACCACGGCCGCGGCCAATGCCACGCTATCAGAGTTTCTGCAGGCCACTGCGTTTTCGCACCCGCTCTACCCCCGCAGCTACGCCGAACAGCCCTTTGGCCTCGACGAATTCTACCAGCGGCACTCGGCGCTGTACGCCACCGATGCTACGGCCTTCTACGAGGCCTTACTACAACACTTCTTCGCCGACCACGAACTGCCTTACGGGCAAGATTTCTTCCGCAACTTCCGCTTTACTCCTTTTACTCCGAATACACCCGATTACGGCGAACTGGAGGGCTTGGTAACTCCCGAAGACCTTCACCTCCTTGTGGCTGGAACCGACCCGCTGGAATTCAATTGCATTTGCTATTCTTACGGCTTTCCTGATCATTATTTTGTTTGCCTGAGTGACCCCAGGCCACAAAACCCAACCGTCTACGGCACCGATCATGAGGTTTTCTTCGAGGAAATAACTGTTATGGGCAGCTTAGAAGAATTCTTGAACCGCTATTTATCGAAAGAGGAATTTCTGAGTGTTGCGCAGCAGCATTTTACTACCCGCCACTTCAGTAGCTAAGCTGTCCACTTGTTCATGCTTCGTGCCCTTCTGCTTGTTCTCATGTTAGGTTCGGCCCCCGCTGGCTCGGGTCCGCGCAGCTTTACCGTAGTTCAGGGCTCAGCGCGCTACTCCGCCACCATCACAGTTGCCGACTGCACCAATGACCACTGCGAAGGGGCAGGCACCATTAAGCTCTACAGCAAGCAAACCAAGCAGCTTGTCCAGACCTTCACTTCCGCCGACCTTGCCTTCTACCTCGATGCGCCTGGCCGGCAACCCACCGTAAACACGATAGAACTGTACGGGGAGCAGAGCCCGCTCATCTTTAAAGACTTCAACTTCGACGGCACCGAGGACCTAGCCATCCGCAACGGCAACCACAGCAGCTACGACGGCCCCTCCTACGATGTGTATGTGTACGCCAGCCGCTCCCGCCGCTTTATCCGCAGCGCCGAGCTAACGGCTCTGGCCTCCGACAACCTGGGCATGTTTCAGGTGGACAAGGCCCGTAAGCGCCTCATCACGTTTCAGAAAGATGGCTGCTGCTGGCACCTGACCACAGAGTACGAGGTAGTACCCGGCAAGGGCCTGAGTGAGGTAATGACCCTGGAAGAGGATGCCCGCGGCGGCGAAAAAGTGCTGGTAAAAACCCGCCGCAAAACCAACGGCCGCTGGATGAGTACTACTCGCTCCTACCCTATCAAAGAGTACTATAAGGAGTAAACCTCGTCCTTATATTATAGTGATAGCATATGCTCAAATGGCAGTCTGGCAGTACTCACTAAGGGCTCTCCAGTCAAACAGACATCTGCCTGATAAAACGTACACCAATGCCAGGAATATTGAGGAGGCGTGGTCCAATAACCGGCTCCTTATGGCTCCACTAGCAGAGCAGATTGATCTTTTATTACCTCGTTCTGACTGGAGTAGTCTTAACTTTTTGGAGTGGAAAGGAGATGACAAGCAGAATGAAGACTATGACTGCTGGCTAGCTGTTGCTCCTCAGAACCAAACTATTCAGGAATTTTCATTTAGAACTGACTTCTGAGACCTAACCAAGGCACGTTATTTTCTCTCGGCAATGCTTAGGATATGCGAGGAACGGAATTGGATGGTCGTTGACGCGGAAGGATACGTCTGGCAGCCAGAGCTAGCAAGTTTATTACCCTCAATTGAACAGTCTTCTACTATTCGTTTTCTAACAGCACCATATGAATTCTTACAGCAGGCACTCAAAGAACAAAACCGAGAGTAGCCTGTAGTAGACTATCTTCCTTATCCTATCCTTTTTCATGCCCGCTACCCTCACCATCGCCCCAACCTCTGCCCATCCCCTCACCGTCAACCGCCTGGGCTACGGCACCATGCGCCTAACCGGCCCCGAAGTATGGGGTGAGCCCGCCAACCGCCCCGAAGCCCTGCAGATTCTGCGCACTGCCGTGGAGCTGGGCGTCAACTTCATCGACACGGCCGACTACTACGGCGAGGACGTTACGAACCGGCTTATCCGTGAGGCCTTGCATCCCTACCCCTCAAATCTGGTGCTATGCACCAAGGTAGGCGCCACCCGTCGGCCCGATAAAAGCTGGGTGCCCTTCAACACGCCCGAAAACCTGCGCACCAGCATCGAGAACAACCTGCGCACCCTCGGGCAGGAGCAGATTCAGCTGGTGCACCTGCGCCTGATGGGCCACGGCCCGGTGCCGCTACAGGAGCAGCTGGGCGCTATGTTCGAGATGCAGCGCGAAGGCAAGATTCTGCATGTAGGCCTCAGCAACGTCACGCGGGAGGAGCTGGAAACAGGCTTGCAGCTGGGCGACATTGCCACCGTCGAGAATATGTACAGCTACGCCCAGCGTACTACCGTGCAGCTGCCGCACGGTGCCAACCCCGGTGGCGAGGAAGTACTGGACCTGTGCGAGCAGCACCAGATTCCGCTGATTCCCTTCTTCTCCCTCCTGCACGCGCTGCCCAAGCAGCTTGATGCAATAGGGGAAGTAGCCCGCCGCCACAACGCTACCCCGGCCCAGATCAACATTGCCTGGCTGCTGCACCGCTCGCCCTGGATTCTGCCCATCCCCGGCACTTCTTCCCTGGCCCACCTGCGGGAAAACCTGGGCGCCCAGAATATACACCTGACGGCGGAAGACATGGCCTATCTGGGGTAGCAGAAGTATCGGCGGCCACGCAACTTACGCCAGCGTTCTTCGACTCTGGTGAGCATAGCAGGTGTATGCAGGATGATGACGAAACTCAGCATTTGGATAAGCGGTGGGATGCTGCTGTTGCTTGGCCCCGTCCGGGCACAGTCGCTGACGGGAATATGGCAGGGAGTAGAAAAAGATACCGGCGAGTCGGAGTATACCTGGCCCGCGGAGCTGCGGCTACAACAAGGCAAAGGAGGCCGCTTATTTGGCGTGCTCTACCAGGAAGCCGGCGACCGGCCTGGTGTTTCGGTTTCGTTTCAGGTACAGGCAGTCCGCACGGGTAGCAGCCTGCGCCTGGAGCATGTGCGCAAGCTCAACGAGACGGGCCGCTCTCCCTTCCACTACTGGTGCGACGGCTCCATCACGTTTACGTACGACCCCGCCCAGGAAAAGCTTACGGGTCGTGCTACCTACCGCCCCGTGGGGGAGTGCGACTTCGGCTCCTTTACGCTTTACCGCATTACGCTGAAATCGGCCGCTACAGTACGGGCCAACGCCGAAACCACCATCCGGGTATCGGGCCGCAACGTGCTCTGGTACGCCGATGCCGCGCTAAAGCAGCCCGTAACCACGGGCAACTCCTACCGCACCAAGCTCAGCAAAACCACTACGTTCTACCTCACCCAGGGCTACTACCCCACCAGCCAAAGCGCAGTGGTGCCTATTACCATTCAGGTTACCGGCGCCAAGCCCACCCCTACACCAGCTACTCGCACCCCGGCCCGGCCGGCGCCGGCCCCCGTCCGGCCCGATACGGCTCGTCTGGACACTGTAACCCGGAGGCCCGCTCTGGTGGTAGCGCCTACCCCCGTGGTGCTTCCAACGGTACTGTTCAGGCTGGGCACGCCGGAATTGCTGCCGGAAGGACTACCGGCCCTCAACGAGTTGGCCGCGCAGCTACAGGCCCGCCCCACCCTGAAGCTGCGCGTAGCCGGCCATACCGATAAGATTGGCGAGCCGCAGAAAAATCAGGTGCTTTCGGAGCAGCGGGCCGAGGCCGTGAAGGCGTACCTGGTAAAAGCGGGCATTGCGGCCGAGCGCATTCTAACCGTAGGGTACGGCGACGCCCGCCCCCTCTACCCCTCACCCGATGCCCGCAACCGGCGCGTGGAGGTTAGCGAGGTAAAGGAGTAAGCCGCCTGGTTATCTTTGATGACTGACGTATTGCCCACGGTATATTTCCTAGCTGCCAGGTGCAGCCCAGCTGGCAGGCGTGGTCCCAGGAACTGCTTTACTTTCTATTTCAATGCTCAACTACCGGCTTCTTTCCCTCGCGGCTATCCTCCTGTTAGCAGGCAACTTCCCTAGCCGTGCCCAAACCGCCGCCTGGAATAACAAGCAGTGCGCCGTGGTGCTTACCTACGACGACGCCATTGATGTGGACCTGGACAATGTGGTGCCGGCCCTCGACTCGGTGAAGCTACGGGGCACGTTTTACCTGATTGGCTCCTCGCCGGTGGTGGCAAAACGCCTGCCCGAGTGGCGCCGGGCCGCCCAGCGCGGACATGAGCTGGGCAACCACGCCCTCATGCACCCCTGCGACGGCAGTCTGCCGGGCCGCAGCTTCGTGACGCCCGACAATGACCTGAGCAAGTACACCGTGAGCCGAGCCGTGAGTGAGGTGCGGGCCGCTAATGTGCTGCTCAATGCCATTGATGGCAAAGCCACCCGCACGTTTGCCTACCCCTGCGGCGACCGGCAAATCGGGGGCGTCTACTTCTATGAGCAGCTGAAGAACGATTTCGTGGCCGCCCGGGGCGTAACGGGTGGGCTGCAAACGGCCGCGGAGGTAGACCTGGCCAACGTCGATAGCTACATGATCAACGGGCAGTCGGGCGACTACCTGATCGAGTTGGTGAAAAAGGCTCAGCAGTCGCATACGCTGCTGGTGTTTCTGTTTCACGGGGTAGGCGGCGGCCACGGGCTGAACGTCGAACTGAAAGCGCACCGCCAGTTGCTGCGCTACCTTAAGGCCCACGAGAAAGACATTTGGGTAGCCCCTATGGTGGAGGTAGCAGAAAAAATTCGGGTACAGCAATGCGCTGCCTCGGGGAAAGCCGGCGGCTAGCGGGGGCAACTGCCCGGCCAAACCCGGCTGTGGGGTGGCGGAATAAGCCAGAGTAGGCTAGGGTACCTCTGCCGGTGCGGCCCATAGAATAAACTGAACCACCGGCTCTGGGGCAAGTTCCTGAAGCGTGAACCTGACCTGAGTACCAAACCACCGAGGACCGATACCACGACCGCCGCCAGCGCCAGCAAGCCGACCTCGACGAGCTGCTCGATAAGATTGGCCGCCAAGGCATTGATAGCCTCTCGGCCCGCGAGAAAAAGGAGCTCGAAGAACTTTTCCGCTAGGCGTGGGTAGAGTTGCGGGTGATATGAAGGGTAGCGGAAGCCTGCTACCTGTCCCTACTCCTGCCAAGAGGCAGACGGAATTAATTCAAAAATCTCTATACTTACGTACCTCCACTGGCAGCCACCTTCTAACCTTTGCCCGTCATGCGAACCATCACCAAACTATCTTCGCTGCTCCTGCTAGCTAGTAGCCTTGGGGCTCTGGCGTATTGGCTGCGGCAACTGCAGAACCTGAATCTGGGCGTCAGTCTGCACGACGACGACGATATTCATCCGGACCATTATTACTAAGCTCCCCGCTCGCTTCGTCAAGCCCTGCTTTTATGGCAGGGCTTTTTTTATGAACCGAATACGGCGCGCTGAGCACAGGGCAACCCCACAGATAAGTACGTGCACTGCGCCGATGCGTAAATAAATGATGCTTGCATAACAATTTTTTAACCTTGGTGTTGTATATTTGCACTCAACAAACTGATTTCTATCTACATAGAACATACCACATGAAAAAGAGCACTGCTGCCATTTCTTCGCTGCTGGTTCTGGGAGGCTTAGGTTCGTTGAGCTTTCTGGCAGCCCAGGTTCGGGATTTGAACCTGTTTTTTGATCTGCGCGACGAGGAAGAACTACATTTCTGCTAGCCGGCTCAGCGCCTGTTTTTCGTCGAACCCCGCCCTTCCGGCGGGGTTCGCTGCGTTTGGGGGCTACTAAACTAAGGTTCAAAATCAGGGCATTAGCCGCTGCCCTTGAAAAAAACCACATCCATTCCGGGCGGTTTTCGGTACTTCACAGCAACAGCGGCTCGCAGTGGGCCGCTGGTTACTCTCCTTTTCACGTGCCGAAGGGTTTGCGCTGGCTCAGAAAACAGCCAGCGGAAGCTACTTCAGCGAAAAATAGTGGTTATATGAACCTGACCGGCTTGAAAGAGCAAATCAGCTACATCATCGGGCGCGACATGGCGCGCAACTTCGCCCAGCAGGGCCTGAATCTGGACATCGACGTGCTGGCCCAGAGCATGAAGGAGGCCCTGGGCGGAGAACCCAGCCGCCTCACGCCCGAGCAGATGCAAAGCGCCATGCAACAGCTCCAGCAGCAGCTGGAATCCCAGGAAGACGACAACCAAGACCCCACGGACATGAGCAACAACAAAGCCGAAGGCGAAGCCTTCCTGCAACAAAACGCTGGCAAGCCCGGCATCACTACCCTACCCAGCGGCCTGCAGTACGAAGTACTACAGCAAGGCAACGGCCCTAAGCCAGGCCCCCGCTCCTCAGTAACTACCCACTACCACGGCACCCTCATCAATGGTAACGTGTTCGACAGCTCCTATCAGCGGGGCCAGCCCGCTACCTTTGGTGTAAACCAGGT
Source organism: Hymenobacter sp. HSC-4F20 (assembly GCF_019599275.1). Lineage (GTDB taxonomy): Bacteria > Bacteroidota > Bacteroidia > Cytophagales > Hymenobacteraceae > Hymenobacter. The sequence continues at coordinate 1,188,529 of NZ_JAHZTD010000001.1, forward strand.
AATTGCCGGCTGGACGGAAGCACTGCAGCTGATGCCCGAAGGCTCGAAGTGGCGCCTCTACATCCCCTCGGACCTGGCCTACGGCAAGCGTGGCGCCGGCCGCGACATTGGCCCCGATTCGGCCCTGATCTTCGACGTAGAGCTGCTAAAAGTAAACAACTAGGCCGGCTGGCAGGTAGCTTACTACCCCGAATGCGGCAGCATACGTCTGCTGTTCGGGCTGGCTGCCTACCTTACGCCCTATGTTTAACCCTTCCAGCAAGGCCCCGCTGAGGCCCGTGTTTGTTGTTCCAACCCCGTGGTGGGTCCGGACAGCCACGGCCGGCGGGGCCTTTTCGGTTATGTCTGATCTGCCTTCCACTTCTCCTGCCCCCGAGCCCCCGGTTCCTGCTTCCAACTCTCCCCTAGCTGCTTTACCCCAGCCGGGCCCGGCACCGGAGCCGCTTCCACCGGAGCTGGGTTTCCGGCCCGTGCCCCCACCCCCGCCGGAGCAGTTTCCTACCCTCCGCAGCGAAGACGGACGGGTAGCCCTGACCAACGAGGCTCTGGAAATTAACGAGGAGGTATTTGGCTGGCGGGAGCTGGCCGGGGTGGATGTGCAGCCCGTACGGTGGCTTCTGGGGGTGCTGCTGGGTGGCTTCGTGCTGTGCGGTTTTATGCTCGGCTACCTGCAGTTCTGGCTCCATACCACATCCGCAGCGCTGGGCATGGCAGCCGGGGCCTTGCTGTTGGTGTGGGGCGCCCGCGGAACCAACCGCTGGCGCTTGCACCTGCCCGGCCGCGAGCCGCGCCACTTCGCGTTTTCTGGTCCTGCCCGCAGCTGGCAGCACTTGGCTCAGGAAGCCAACCACCGCATCCGGCAGCGCCACCAGGAGGCTGCCACCGAGGCTGCTTATTGGTTGCAGGCAGCAGAGTTGCCCGCCTGGCCGGAGCCGGAGCCTCCTGCTACCCTCTGATTTGTGCAAGGCCTTGTCACTTTTCGCGGGAGCCTGCGTAAGCCCGGCAAAGTTCCTGCTTAGCATTAGCGCCCAAGTCCTACCTTTGGCCCCGCTTGTCAAAAAGCGACACCCTTACACCTTTATTCTTCACATGGACGCCAAACACCAGCACACCGCCATTTCCACGGCCGGCTTGCTTATTGCCCTGGGCATCATCTACGGCGACATTGGCACCTCGCCGCTGTACGTGATGAAGGCCATTGTACCCGGGCGTATCGACCCCGACCTCGTGTACGGGGGCATTTCCTGCGTGCTCTGGACGCTCACGCTCCAAACCACTATCAAATATGTGATGCTGACCCTCAATGCCGATAACAACGGCGAAGGCGGCATCTTTTCACTGTACACGCTGGTACGGCGGCGCGGCGCCTGGCTGTCTGGGGTGGCCATTGTGGGGGGTGCGGCCCTGCTCGCCGACGGAGTTATTACGCCCCCGGTGTCGGTATCATCGGCTATTGAGGGGCTGGAGGCAGTCTACCCCGACATCCAGACGGTGCCCATCGTCATTGCTATCCTAATAGCCCTGTTCCTGCTTCAGAGCTTTGGCACGCAGATCGTAGGTAAGGCCTTCGGGCCGATTATGTTTCTGTGGTTTTCCATGCTGGCGGCCCTGGGCTTGTACGGCATTCTGCAGCACCCCGAGATTCTCAAGGCCATTAACCCTTACTACGCCTACAACATGCTGGCCAACCGGCCCGGCGGGTTCTGGCTCCTGGGCTCGGTGTTCCTGTGTACTACCGGGGCCGAAGCCTTGTACTCCGACCTGGGCCACTGCGGCAAAGGCAACATCCGTATCAGCTGGATATTTGTGAAGCTTTGCCTGGTGCTGAACTATTTCGGGCAGGGCGGCTGGCTCATAGCCCACCAAGGCGAGCAGCTAAGCGGGCGTAACCCCTTCTATGCCCTCATGCCCGAGTGGTTTCTGCTCATCGGCATTGGCATTGCGACCATTGCAGCCATCATTGCTTCGCAGGCCCTTATCACGGGTTCGTTTACACTGGTAGCCGAGGCCATCCGCCTGAATATGTGGCCCAAGGTGCGCCTCAACTACCCGACCGATGTGAAGGGCCAGCTGTACGTACCGAGCATGAACCGCTTGTTGCTACTAGGCTGTATTGCCGTGGTGCTGTATTTCCGCCGCTCCGAAAATATGGAAGCGGCCTACGGTCTGGCCATCACCGTTACTATGCTCATGACTACCATCCTGCTCTCGATGTGGCTGCTGCACAACAAGCGCGTGCCGTTGCCGGTAGTAGGGCTGTTTGTGGTGGTATATGGCGTAATTGAAGGCTCCTTTCTGGTAGCCAACCTTATCAAGTTCCCGCACGGGGGCTGGGTATCGGTGGCCATCAGCCTGGCTCTGATATCGGTGATGTACGTGTGGCTGCGGGCTTACTTTATTAAGCGCCGCCTCACGGAGTTCGTGAAAATTGAGCCGTACGTGGAAGCGCTGAAGCAGCTTTCCAATGATGAATCCATATCAAAATACGCCACGCACCTGGTGTTTATGTCGTCGGCGGAGCGCCAGTCGGAAATTGAGTCGAAGATTATCTACTCCATTTTTCAGAAGCGTCCGAAGCGTGCCGACATCTACTGGTTTGTGCACGTAGACACTACCGACGAGCCGTACACGATGGAGTACAAGGTAACGGAGCTGGCGCACGACGACGTATTCCGCATCACGTTCCGCCTGGGCTTCCGCGTGGAGCAGCGCATTAACCTGTACTTCCGCAAAGTGGTGGAGGACCTGGTGCGCAACAAGGAGGTAGACATTACCTCGCGCTACGAGTCCCTGAGCAAGCAGCACGTCACCGGCGACTTCCGCTTCGTGGTACTGGAGAAGTTCCTCTCGGTTGAAAACGAATTCCCCATGGTGGAGAAGCTGGTGATGCAGGCGTACTTCTACATCAAGCAGTTCATTGCTTCGGAAGACAAGTACTTTGGCCTCGATACCAGCTCGGTGAAAGTGGAAAAGGTGCCGCTGGTTATTACGCCGGTTCGAGAGGTAGCCCTGAAGCGGATTCGCTAACCCTACAATAGGTTTACATTATATACAAAAGGCCCTACTGCTAGTCAGTAGGGCCTTTTTGCTGGTATAGCAGTTGTCCAAGGATGACTTTCAGAACCTTGCCGTGAAGTTGCTTTGTATTCTTCCCGGCAGGTTTGCTACCCCGTATTCATGGCCAACCCTTATCTACTTGGCTTGCGCAGTTGCGCGCGGTTTGCCAGAATAACTGGAAGCAAAAAAGCCCCAACCTGTTACCAGGCTGGGGCTTTTGCATTGACCACCGAAGGCTTCAGATTTTACTTACGCACCGGTAGCCACTTGGCAAGTACGGTTTGCTGCTCGGCGGTGGGGCTGGCCTGCCGCTCAATGCGGTAGCGACGCAGCGGGTTAGCCAGCAGCGGGAAGGAAACCTCCTTGATCTGGCCGTCGCGGTTGACCAGGAACTTCACGGTTGAACCCGGAGCGCGGCCGGCCAGCAGGCGGTTTACATCGTCGGTTACGCGGGCACCGTCTACGGCCAGAATTTCGTCGCCTACGCTGAGGCCGCCCTGCCAGGCGCTACCCTCGCGCACTATGCTGCTAACCGTTTGGCGGCCACCGGCCGGGCTGATGCTGGCGCCCAGGCTGGCTTCGGTAGCCGCCGCTGGCGTTACATTCAGCTTCAGGCCAGCATACCCTAGCGCTTGCTCGTAGGGTAGCGTTTCGACGCCGTACACATGGCGGCGGAAGAAATCGTCGAAGCGACGACCGGCTACTTTGGCCACGGCATCCTGATACTCCTCATCGGTGAAGCCCCGGCCCAGCTGCTTGTAGTACCGGTCGTAGAGGTAGCGCATCACGTCGTCGAGGTTTTTCTGGCCCTTCGTCTCGTTGATGATCATCAGATCCAGCACGGCCCCAATCACCTCGCCTTTATCGTAGTAGCTGATGCCGGTATTCTGTGAGTTCTCGTTAGGACGGTAGTACTTTATCCAGGCGTCGAAGCTTGATTCGGCGGCCGACTGCTGCTTGTTGCCGGGGGTATTTTCTACGCGGTTGATACCGTTGCTCAGGTCGCCCAGGTACTCATCGGGCGAAACGAAGCCGGCGCGCTGCACAATCAGGTTGGAGAAGTACTCGGTACCTCCTTCACTGACCCACAGCATGCGGGTGTAGTTTTCCTGGTCGTAGTCGAAAGGCCCCAGCGCCACGGGCCGGATGCGCTTCACGTTCCAGAGGTGGAAGTACTCGTGGGCCACCAACCCGAGAAACCCTTTCCAGCCGGCTTCCGACGAGTAGGCGTTGCGCGACACGGAGAGGGTAGTCGAGAACAAATGCTCCAGGCCGCCCGTGCCCCGGTCGATGTTGTGCACGATAAACACGTAGCGGTCCAGAGGGTTCTGGCCCACTACCTTCTGGGCCTCCTCGCACACGCGCTGCATGTCGCGGGTCAGGCGCGCTTCGTCCACTTTCGGGTCGCCGAACATGGCCACCGTATGAGGCGTGCCGTTGGCCGTGAACGAGTAAATTTTCTGGTTACCAATTTCGATGGGTGAGTCGGCCAGTTCATCGTAGCCCGACGACCGGTAGGTAAAGGTGCCACCGGCTGGCTTTAGGCTGGTGCTTACCTGGCTCCAGCCCTGGGCAGGCTGCACCTCCAGGGTGCTGGGCAGCTGCTTGCCATCGGCGGGGTACATAAACACGCTGGTACCGTTGACGTAGCCATGAGCCGCATCGATGAAGCTGGTGCGCACGCTTAGCTCAAAGGCATACACCCGGTAGCGCACCGCAAAGCTTTTGGCCTTGGGGTGATACACGCGCCAAGTATTCTTGGTCATTTTCTCTACCCGCAGCTTCTCACTGCCCGCCGTAGCCTTGAAGCCTTCCACATTCTTCGCGAATTCGCGCACCAGGTAGGAGCCCGGTGCCCAAACCGGCATTTTCACGTCGGTATAAGCTTTATTGAAGCCGTCGAGCTTCATTTCTACCTCGAAGTAATGCGTTTGCGGCGCAGGCATCGAGAGGGTATAGCGCAAGGTGGGCGCCGCCGCGGCAGCCGAGCCGGCTTGGCTCAGCACCAATCCGAGGGCCGCTACCGCCAGATGGCGGGTACGAGTCAGGAGCATTCGTAAGGGGATGAGGAAGTGAAAGTGGTTGCTAGTCGCCAAAGAACGGCGAAAAGCGCCCAAGGCTGCAAGATACCCCCGAAAATAGCCCCTGCCCTCTTGCTCGCAGCCCAACCGTACGGAACCCGCACCGCGCCTACCCCGTTACGAAAGCAGCACGGCTTTATCATGTGTTTTCCGCGGTTGTTATGCGCTACGTCTGGCTTGTTTTCTTGCTGCTGGTGGGCATCGTCCTTGGCTCCGCCCTCTGGACGCGCCGGGTGCCGCCGCCCGTGGCCCAGCTACGTCCGGCGGCGGTGGTGCCCATTCATGCCACGGCCTACGTTATCAGCAACAAACCAACTCCCCGCGCCGACAGCGTGGTAGCCTTTGCCCTGCGCCAGCTGGGCACGAACTATTGCTACGCCGGCAACACCCCCGAAACCGGCTTCGACTGCTCGGGCTTCGTGAATTATGTGTTTGCACGGTACCGTATTCCGGTGCCTCACTCTACGGCTCTGCTCATCAGTGCCGGCCGGGCGGTAGAGCGCACCCAGGCCCGCCCCGGCGACATTGTGGTGTTTACGGGCACGGCAGCTACCTCTACTACTCCTGGGCATGCTGGCATCGTTATTAGCAAGCCCGGTGAGCTACCGCTGCGCTTCGTGCATTCCTCCTCGGCCCGCCGCGAGTCAGGCGTAAAAATCAGCCAGGTGGAAGGCACTGATTATGAGCGGCGCTTCATGCAAGTACGCCGGGTGCTGTAGCGGGGTGGTAACCTAGTGCAATAGTGAACTGGTCCGTTTAACGTCCTATTCGCGCAACCGGCGCGGGTTAGGCTCTTAGAACAGCAAACTCACCACTTGTATATTGTACTATATAAAAGAGCGATGCCCGGCCGCCTATGCAGGTCCTCTAAGCGAGGCTGCTGGGCGAACCGGGCATCTAATCCTTCAAATCTTACCAAGCGATGAGTCTGGGGTACAGCCCCATCATCCACTTAACCAGTAAGACCTTGCCAGAATGCGGGAACTACTCAAATGGGAGTGAGTTCCGCGCGAAAGCTGTTGTTAAGCGCGTCCGGCGGTGAAGCGGACTACATTCGACAGGCTTGGCAGGATTTGGTTGGGACTACTAGACATTTTGTACCTCCTTTCTTTAGATCCGACATAACCCCGGCCGCGCTACCCAGCACCTTAGGGCTGCTTGACGGGGGCTGTAGCACTCGCTACGGTAGGTAAAGTTAAAACCCGGCGGGATGGTTCAAAATATAAACACCATTATTTATGGCTCCGGACGCCTATTTTTTCCATGTAGCTGATCATCAGCCTTTTTTATTCTCCGGAATTTTTACAAAAAAGCCTTGGCTACAACTTGGCCCTAAAGTTGCCTTCGCCATTTGTACAGAAAAGGCGCCTGTGCGCGCTTATTCCCGAGTTTTCCTCTATCTTTTTCCCAGAAAATCCCACTTACCACTTCATCACCATGAAAAAATTTCTGCTCCTGTGCCTAAGCATGATGTTAGGCCTGCTGGGAACAGCCTCGGCCCAGTCTCTTTCACCGCTGGGCGTGTGGACGAATTCGGAAAAGAAGGCCACCTTCGAGATTTACAAGTGCGGCGATAAGCTCTGCGGCAAAATTGTGAGCCTAACGGTTCCGAACGACCCCAAAACCGGCAAACCGAAAACCGATACCATGAACCCGGAGCCTAAGCTGCGCAGCCGGCCGCGCCTGGGCCTGGTGTTCATGCAGGGCTTCGAGTACGACAGCGACAACAAGTGGGACGACGGCAAAATCTACGATCCGGAAAGCGGCAAAACCTACTCCTGCTACATGAAAATGCTCAATGCCAACAGCATGGAAGTAAAAGGCTACATCGGCTTCTCCTTGATTGGCAAGTCGCAGACTTGGACCCGGGTGAAATAAGGCTCCGGCGCAGAAACTAGCGCAAAGAACGGGCGGCACTCCTGCGGAAGTGCCGCCCGTTCTTTTCTATTCGGGCCCCGGCGGAAATGGTGCGTTGTTTGGTATGGCAAGCTGCTGCCCGGCTGCGGCAGGCCTCTACTCCCAACAGAGCCGAAACCATTTGCCGAAGGCGATGTTACTCTTGAAACCCATCCTTACTACCTTGTTGAATCTGTTCAAACGGCTTTTTTCTGGCTCTGCTCCCGCTTCTGCCGACTGGCAGCCGCTGCAGCGCAGCGCGGCCGAAGAGCAGGAGCGGAAGCAGTGGGTTGCCCAGCAAGTGTACCTGAACTGGATGGCCCCCTACTTCAAAGCGTACCATTATCAAAAGGCGGGCCTCCCAAACAGCCAGTTTCGGGTGCAACTGGCCCGGGAAAAGGACCGGCCCGGGGCGGTTTTCCTTTATGACCCCAGCATCGGCCCCGGGAATTTTCGCCACTTGTTTGATTTTATCCGGGATCGAATTCTGGCCCTGGGTTACCACTTGGGCGCTTCCAGCCACCGGACCGTGCGGCATGAGCACTACACGGAGTCGACGCAGAAGCATTTTCTCAAGCCCCAGCCCAACGACTGCACCAGCACCGGCCGCTGCAACCAGCGCTTCGGCAACATCACACTGGATCTGGTGAGCATCAACGGGCAGCCTGGTTTTCTGCGGCTGCTTAGTAACCCATTCGCCGACTCTATCTTCACGCCGGCGCACTCGTTCGATGAGTTGATTGACGCCGTGTTTAACCTCCCCGCTGCTCCGCCGGAGGTTGAAAAGCTTATTGGGAAATACACCCGGATGTAATACACCTGGGAGAATAAAGCTGCCCCCAACGCGCCTACTGGGCAGGCGCGTTGGGGGCAGCTTTATTCTCCCAGACGAGGGCTGTTAAGTAGCTTCCCGCACAAACCGGGCGCGGGTTACTTCGCCGGCTGGCCCTATTAGCCGCAGCTGGTAGAGGCCGGGGGCCAGCGACTGGGTGTACAGCACCGGTGCCGCCGCACTAACCGGCTGGCGCAGCACTACACGACCAGTAGCATCCAGTACTTCGGCCTGTACCCGCGGGGCCGGCAGGTTGGCCAGGCGCAGCTGGTCGCGGCAGGGGTTAGGATATACTGTGAGCGGCAGCGCGGTGCGGGCGCCCTGGCTGGCGGTTATCAGGTCGGCGTCGCGGGTGATGGTGCCTACGCCGTTCAGCACCCACTGCTCCGGATCGAGGGTGATGCTGCTAATGGGGCGCGACTCGGGGAAGCGGTAAGTTGCGACCGGCTGATTCTGGTGCAGGCGCACGAGCCGGGTAGAGCTATCCGCGAAGGTGAGCAGGTAGTCCAATTCGGTATCAAAAAAAGGCGTTACGGTGGGCATCGACGCGGTTTCGGTGGTAGACAGGTGCACCGTACCGTTCACTTGGTTCCAGCGCACGGCAAACGAGGGGTAGCCTTCTCCCTGAAACCACTGGGTAAAGAACGCCTGCAGAGAGCGACCGGCTTCGGCCTCGAAGATGCGCTGCAGGTCGCGGGTGCGGGCCGTGCGGCCAGCGTAGGTGCTCTGGTAGGTGCGCAGGGCCCGGAAGAATTTAGTGTCGTCGTGGAGCAGGTAGCGCAGCAGGTGTACCACAGCGGCCCCTTTTTTGTAGCTGAGGCGCAAGTCGAAGATGCGGCCCACGTTGCTGGTGTCGGGCACGAACACACTCCCCCCCGGCTGGCTCAGGGCGGAGGCGTGGGCCTGATCCAGCCACTGCCGCGCCGCCGTAGCGGAAGAGAATCGGCTCAGCGACAAGTACTCCCCGTAGGAGGCGAATCCTTCATTGAGCCAGATGTCCTGCCAGGCCCCGCAGGTTACATTATCACCGAACCACTGATGAAACAGCTCGTGGGCCGTCAGGGTAAAGGTGAAGCCATCCTGGGTAGTCATGGTTTGGTGCTCCATGCCCCCGCCAATGGGGGCCATACTGTGTCCGTATTTCTCTGCGGCAAATGGATACAGCCCTACCAGTTCCGAGTAGTTTTCCAGAAAGCCTGGCGTCCGGTCGATTTCCGTGCGGTAAAAGTTCAGCGCATTCTGGTTGTAGACGTAGTTTAGAATGGGGATGCGCGGGCCGCCGACGGGGGTGGCGTAGTTGATATACTCTACGTAAGGGGCCACGGCCACCGAAATCAGGTAGTAGTTGATGGGGTAGCGAGAGTGCCACTCGTAGCGCACCTGGTTACCGGGCAGGGGCGTTACGGCCCGAAGCACCCCATTGGAACCAACCTTGTTGGTAGCCGCCGTGGTAACCCATACGTCCGAAGAGTCGGCCTTATCGGTGAGCACCTGCTTGCAGGGCCACCACTCATAGGCATTATAGGGCTCCGACAAGCTCCACGTGGTGCTGACGTTGAAGCCCGGCGCCACCCGCGTGTTGTACGCATTGCCGATGGCGGCCGAGTTGCCGTTAGGAGCCGTGCCGTGGTAGGCTATCTGGGCCGTGAACAGCGTATTGGGCGCCACCGGCTGGCGCAGCCCTACGGTTACATCACCCAGGCCTTGCCGCCGCAGACCCAGCGCCGGGCTGGAGTCCAGGTACACGCCATCAATCAACAGGGTAGAATACAGCTCAAAGGCCAGGGAGTCGAGGCCCTGAGGTCCGGACTCCCCCTTGATGGTCACGATGCCGCTCACGTCGCGGCTGGTGTTGGTCAGGTGCAGGTCCAGCTTGTAGTACTTCACGTCGTAGCGGGCCATCTTCTGGCGGTGGCTCAGGCTAGCGTAGTGCGGGCGCGGTGCGGCCGCCCGCTGGTGGGTGCGGGCGCAGGCCGCCGCCGCTGCGCCCGTCAGGTCGGCCGGAACTGGCTCGTAGGAGGGCAACTGGGCCACGACCGGCCAGCAGTTCAGCCAGAGCAGTCCCGCAAGAAAGAAAAAGTAGATAGGGCGCATAGGATCGGGTAGAAGCGAAGCCGACAGCCAGGCAACTAATCAGTCACCAGCAGGAAAGAAAGATACGCAGCCAGCGCAGAAAAATAGCGCCAGCCACCCTACCCGCAGCAGTGGGCATTGTATCTTTCGTCATTGCTCATTGATAAGCGGCGCAGCCTAATGCCAACTTCTACTTTTAGTTTCTTTTTCCGGGGAGGGCTGCTGCTCTGGCTGGTGTGCCTGCTGGCCCCCGCGGCCCGCGCTACCCACATTGTAGGGGGCGAGCTGGACTTGCAGTACCTGTCTGGCAATACGTACCAGCTCAGCCTTAACCTATACTTCGACGCTGTGAACGGGCAACCCGGAGCCCTGGATACGGACCTGACGGCCAGCATCTTCGAGAAAGGCACCAACCGTCGGATGCTGGACGTGGTGTTGCCGCTCACCAACAACACCCTGGTCAGCTACACCAATCCGGCCTGCACCACCCCTAGTCTGATTACGCGTCGCTTGGTATACACGCGGGTTATTACGCTCAGCAGCCAGCTCTACGGCCACGCAGCCGGGTACTACGTGGCCGTGGAGCGCTGCTGCCGTAACAACGGCATCAGCAACATTGTCGACCCGGGCGGGGCAGCCCAAACCTTTTACCTGGAGTTCCCGCCCGTGGTGCGCAACGGGCAGGCCTTTCGCAACTCTACCCCGCGCATCTTCCCGCCCCTGAGCGACTACGCCTGCCGGGGGGAGCTGTTTTACTACAATTTCGGCGGCGAGGACACGGACGGCGACTCCTTGGTGTACGACTTGGTAACGCCTCTCAATGGCTACTCCGACACTAACCTGCCCAAGCCGGCCCGCGCCCAACCGGCTCCGTACCGGCCTGTGCAGTGGCTCGACAGCCTCTCCACAACCAATCAGATTCCGGGGCGCCCTACCCTGAGCATCGGGCGCCTAAGCGGCCGCCTGGAAGTGCAGCCTACCCGTCTGGGCCTATTTGTGTTTGGAGTGCGCTGCACCGAGTACCGGAAGGGCGTGCGCCTGGGCGAGACCCGGCGCGATTTTCAGCTTAAGGTGATTACCTGCCCCACCAACTCGCCCCCCAAGGTAGTGATGCAAGCCGCCGGCCGCGCCCAGGCCTACCAGCCGGACCGCGACACGTTGCGCCTGACTCCTACTTCCGGCCGCTGCTTTACGCTGAAGTTTACCGACCCGGACCCGACCTCGGCCCTGACCTTGTCGCTGAGCCCGGTAAACTTTTCGGCCCCGCTGCCGACCCTGAGCATTTTGCAGGGCCTGGTGCGGGCTCCCGGCACGCCGGATACCCTGGTTTCGCAGTTGTGCTTCCCTACCTGTTTCAACACCAAAGGCAAGGTGTATCTGCTGGATGTGATAGTGGCCGACGATGGGTGCAGCCTGCCCAAGCGCGACACCGTGCGGGTAGCCTTCACTGCTGTGCCCGACCCCAACGCCCCGCCCCTGCTACGCACCACGGCCGCCCTGCCCCTGCGAGCCCGCCCCGGCGACCTGATTACCTTCGATGTGCTCAGCACCGACCCCGACAACGACCCCCTGACGCTGGAAATGACGGGCCGCGGCTTTACGCCGGCGGCCGTGGGCGCGCAGCTTACCCAGGTGCCGACGGGCAATCAGCTAACCGGACGCTTTACTTGGCGCGTCGACTGCCGGGCGGTGGATGCCTCCCTGTACGAATTTGAGTTTACCGCCGCCGCTACACCCTGCGCCGACCGTCAGGCCACGAGCCTCATCATTCCCGTGCAGATTGACTACCAGAACCGCCCGCCGGCCCTGAGTAGCACGTTCCCGCCGGTGGCGGCCGGCAGTACCACGCCGGTAGTCATCAAGTACCCCCTGGGGGGCGTCTACGAGGCCACGCTTACGGGCCTGGACCTGGATAATGATGCGCTTGCCCTGGCTGCAGCCGGCACTGGCTTCGAGTTGGCCGCAGCCGGGATGCGCTTCACGCCCCGCAATGGCAATGGGCAGGCGGCGGCTACCTTCCGCTGGGAAGCCGACTGCGAGGCCGTGCGCCGGGGTGGGCTGGAGGTGACGTTCACGCTGCAGGAAAGCACCTGCCGCCCGCAGCCTCAGGCGCGGGTAGTGCGCTTCGAGGTAGAGCAGGCGCCGGTGGCCGCCTTCACGCCGCCCAACATCATTACCCCCTACCAGCACGACGAGAAGAATGACTTCTTCGAACTGGACAACATCAAGAACAACCTGCCCCCGGATTTCTGCGACTCCCGTTTTGCCGACCTCGAAATCTTTAACCGCTGGGGCAGCCGCGTGTACCAGACCACCAACCGCAGCTTCCGCTGGGACGGCGGGGGCCTGCCGGCCGGGGTGTACTATTACCTTATTGAATTCACGGATAAAAAGCGCTATAAGGGCACCGTTACTATTGCCAACTAACCCGTTGGCCGCACCCGCTTCCACGAAAAAGCCCGGCACGTGCCGGGCTTTTTATTGTACGTATTGTACGTACAGGAGCATCACCGGTTAATACAGAAACAGAAATGCCGCGAACAGCACGACCCATAGTACATCGATAAAGTGCCAGTACAGGGTAATCATGCGTAATTGCAGGCGGCGGTAGGGGTTGCGGATGAACACCAAGCTGCGCACCGCGTCGCGGGAAGCATGGTGGGTGCGCAGCAGCAGAGCCAACAGAAACAGCATCCCTCCCAGCAAGTGAGCCACGTGCAGGGCTGAGAGCAGGTAGATAAACGTGCCGCTAGCTACCCCATCAAGCAGTACGCCCTGAGCCATCAGCTCGCGCCATCCCAGCACCTGCAGCCCGGCGAAGACACTGCTTAGCAGCAGCGTGGCACCCAGGCAGCGAGCCAGACCCGCCAAATCATCCTGAGCGTACAACCGCCGCGACTGGTTGATGGTATACCCGCTAATCAGTAGCACGATGGTGCTCAGGGAGAAGAAGCGCGGCAACGGGTAGATTCCGGTGGGTGCCTCGCTTTGCCCGCGGGTGTAGGCGTAGGCTACCAACAGCATCAGAAATAACACCCCGATGCCCACCATGCCCAGGTAAAGCATCAGCAGTAGCGGAGGTACCCCCTCAATGCGCCGAAAGGCGGAAGCGGGCTGGCCGGCCCCAATTTTATTGGTACGTTCTTGGTCGGAGTTCATGAGCTGAAATGCTGGGCAGCGTGCCAGTAAGCAAACCAATCTGCAGACCTTTAGTTCCGCCTCGGCGGGGCTACCCAGCGAGAAAAGGCCTTTGAGCAAGATACGTAAAAAAGCCCCTCCCCACGCGTGCTATTTTCGGGCGAAATGCGCGCGTAGGAAGGGGCTTTAGTAGGGGAGGCCGGCGCCCCGGCGGGCTACCGCGAAAAGAACGACCCAATTTTGCCGAGCACGGCGTTCAGGGTAATCTTAGCCGAGCGCCCCGTGCCGAAGGTGACGTGGGTTTTGCCGCCCACGCGCAGGTCCAGCACCAGGCCCAGCTGCCGGGCTAGGTCGTTGAGCTGCTGCAGGGGGTCGACGGCGGCGGCGGCGCGTTCCTTGGGTTTGGGGGGCGCGTTGGGGTCCTTTGGTGGGCCGCTGGTAATCTTGTCGAATACGCGCTGGCTAGGAAAATTGATGATGAGGTAGCCGCCCGAGCCCGCTACCTGCACGTCGTCCCCATCGAGGGTAATTACCAGCCGGGCTTCTATGTCGAGGCCGTTAGCCAAGGGTACCGGGGTTTGCGGGCGGCAACGCACCGGAGGGCGGGTTTTCCCCGCGGGTACGGATGCGCAACGAGCCATTCAGCCGCCACGTGGTGGGCGTACCGGGAGTTTGGGGGTTGGGTACTTGCAGCTCCATGTGCTCAAAGTTAAGGGCTACCTCTACCCCACCCGAGAGCTTGGATAATAAGGAAGCGGCCGTATCGGCCCAGGAAGTAGGTTGTTCTGGCATACCTGCAAAGTAAAAACAGCGGACGAATTTGGACCGAGGGGAAACTGCCTCACCCCGGACCACTTCTTAGGAAACGGACCAGGGCGGGGCAAGTTACAGTGCAACGTTGGCAAGACCTTTGCCTTTTTCCGCTACACCCAGCGGTTCCGGCCGCAGCACCCAAACTCAACCATCTGCGTATGCTGCGCAATGGTTGGTTTTCCACCCTTCTTTCTTCGCTCTATGTCACTGCGTAAGCTCCTACTAGCCGGGCTGGGCCTGGCCGCTACTTCTACCTTCGCCCAAACACCTGCCCCACTCGACTGCGCCCACCCCTTTGGTCTGTACGACAACATGGAGCTGGTCTACCAGCTCCAGGACGCCCGCGGAAACGCCACCGGCCTGATTCGCAACCGGGTGGTTAGCCTGGGCTCGGAGCAGAATAAAAAGCAGACGATAACTACCAACACCGTGCTGCTGAAGAGTGGCACCTACGACCCCAAAAACAAGCTGCTGCGCCTGCAAGACCTCACTTTTCGCTGCCGCCAGGACACCAGTTTTACCGACGGCTCCAACGAGCTGAACCCCGAAAGCCTACGCTCCTTCCGCGACCGGCGCTTTGCCTACGCTCCCGTGCCCCTGGCCTGGCCCAATCAGCCCACCGTCGGCTCGGAGCTGCCAGCCGGCGGTATTTCGGTGCAGGTTAGCAGCACCGCCGTAGACATTGCCAAGGTGTACACCACGGTGCAAAAGCGCCGCGTAACGGGCAACGAAAGCGTAACGACCCCGGCCGGCACGTTCTCCTGCTACAAGGTGGAAGCGGAGCGGGAAAGCGCCACCGCCGCCCGCGCCGACATGGTGATGCGCAACGTAGTGCGGGTAGTGGATTACTACTCGCCGGCCGTGGGCATCGTCAAGTCGGAGGTGTACGACCGGAAGGGCAAGCTGGAACAAGTCCGCGTGCTGACGGCCATCAACCAGTCGCCGGCCGCCGGCCCCGACGCGCAGAAGGTGAAGGAAAAAATTAAGGTGAAAAAATCGTAATTTCCGCTCCCGGATTTTCTTCCTTCTTACTGCTTACTACCATGCTGAAGCCATTTTCGTGGAAAGCCGCGCTGACTCTGCTGGCCCTGACCCTGGGCGCTAGCGCTAGCGCGCAGAAAAGCCCCGCCAAACCCAAGGAAGCCTGCGACGAAAAGGCCGAAACGGCGGCCCAGGCCAAAGCTCAAACGACCCCCAGCAGCGTCTACGGCGCCAGTTTTGCGGCGGCGGGCGCGCGGCCCGTGGGCGAGCTACGCCAGCTGCTGGGTACCCGCGACTCGGCCCAGGTGAAGCTGGTGGGCACGGCCGAGGCCGTATGCCAGGCCAAAGGCTGCTGGCTGACCATGGCCCTGCCCGACGGGCAGAAAATGCGGGTGCGCTTCAAGGACTACGCTTTCTTCGTGCCCAAAGACATTACCGGCCGCCGGGTGGTCGTCAATGGCTGGGCCCACCGCGAGGTAGTGTCGGTGGCGGCCCAGCAGCACTACGCCAAGGATGCCGGCAAATCGGCCCAGGAAATTGCGGCCATCACCCACCCCCAGGAGCAGCTCAACTTTGAGGCCGACGGGGTGCTGGTGGAGGCTAAGCGCTAGCCGCCCCCCCAGCCTTGCGTCCGGCCTGCTACCCCGCAAAACCCGTCTGTAGAAACGTGCAGGCGGGTTTTGCCTTTCCGAACCCCTAGAAACCCGTAGCTTGCGTATCTGAACTCAGCTCGCTATGCCCGGGCCGACCAGTTGCCTGCCCGGCAGGCTGTGCTACCTTCCCTACCCATGACGACCGACATCCAGCAGCAGATAACGGCTCTTACTGAGCGCCTCCACCACCTTAACCACCAGTACTACCAGCGCGACATCTCCGAAGTATCGGACCAGGAGTTTGACCAGATGCTGGCCGAACTGGCCCGGCTGGAGCGGGAGTATCCGCAGTTTGCCCACCCCAACTCGCCTACCCAGCGCGTGGGCGGCACCATTACCAAGCAGTTCCCGACGGCCGAGCACCGCTACCCCATGCTCAGCCTGGGCAACACCTACTCCGAGGCCGACCTGCGCGAGTTTGATGAGCGGGTGCGCCGCGGCCTGGAAGGCGCCGAGGTGCAGTACGTCTGCGAGCTAAAGTTCGACGGGGTAGCCATGAGCTTAACCTACCAGGATGGGCAGCTGACCCAGGGCGTGACCCGCGGCGACGGCACCCGCGGCGACGTGGTCACTAGCAACGTGCGCACCATCCGGACCCTGCCCCTGCACCTGCGGGCCGGGGGTCCTACCCAGCCCCCGGAGTTTGAGGTGCGGGGCGAGGTGTTTATGCCCCTGCCGGTTTTCGCGGAGCTGAATGCCGAGCGGGAAGCCAACGGCGAGGCCCTACTGGCTAACCCACGCAACGCCGCCAGTGGCACGCTCAAGCTCCAGGACTCGGCGCAGGTAGCGGCCCGCAAGCTGCGTTTCTTCGCGTACTCATTCCTGATGCCCGGCCGCAACCAGTTTCCTACCCACAGCGCCTCGCTGGAAGCCCTGAGCGCCTGGGGCCTGCCTGTGTCGGATACTTGGCGCATGTGCGGCACCATAGACGAGGTGCTGGATTTCGTGCACGAGTGGGACAAAAAGCGCTTTACCCTGCCAGTCGCCACCGACGGCATTGTAATCAAGGTGAATGATTTCCGCCAACAGGAAGTACTGGGCTTCACAGCCAAGAGCCCGCGCTGGGCTATTGCCTATAAATACCCGGCCGAAGCGGCCCGCACCCGCCTGCGCGAGGTGCAGTACAACGTGGGCCGCACGGGCGCGGTAACGCCCGTAGCCCACCTGGACCCCGTGCCCCTGGCCGGCACCGTAGTGAAGCGGGCCTCGGTGCACAACGCCAACCAGATTGCCGCCCTCGACCTGCGCCTGGGCGACTTGGTATTCGTAGAGAAAGGCGGGGAGATTATTCCGAAAATCACCGGCGTCGACCTGGTGGCCCGACCCGCCGAAGCAGTGCCCATTGTGTACCCCACCGACTGCCCGGCCTGCGGCACCCCGCTGATTCGGCCCGCCGGGGAGGCGCACTACCGCTGCCCCAACGAGCGGGGCTGCCCGCCCCAGCGCAAAGCCAAGCTGGAGCACTTTGTATCCCGCAAGGCTATGAACATCGACGGGCTGGGCGCCGAAACCGTGGGGCGCTTCTTTGACCTGCGCCTGGTGTCAGATGCAGCCAGCCTCTACGATCTGCCGGCCAAAGCGCCGGAGCTGGAGCAGTTGGAACGCATGGGCGAAAAATCGGTTCAGCGCCTGCTTACCGGCCTGGAGCAGAGCAAACAGGTACCCTTCGACCGGGTGCTGTTTGGCCTGGGCATCCGCTACGTGGGCGAAACTGTGGCCGAGAAGCTGGCCGCCCATTACCGCACCATCGACGCGCTGGCCGCGGCGTCGGCCACGGAGCTGGCGGCCGTGCCGGAGGTAGGCGGCGTGATTGCCGAGTCGGTGGCGGCTTGGTTTCAGGAACCGGAAAACCAGCAGCTGATCGAACGGCTGCGAACTGCGGGCGTGCAGCTGGCCCTCACGGGTGAGGCCCCGCAGCCCCAGAGCGACCGGCTGGCCGGCCTTACCTTTGTGCTGTCGGGGGTGTTTGAGCAGCACAGCCGCGAGGAGCTGCAGCACCTGATTCAGCAGAACGGGGGCAAAATTACGGGCAGCATCAGCAAGAAGCTCAGCTACCTGGTGGCCGGCGACAAGATGGGCCCCGCCAAGCGCGAAAAAGCCACCGAGCTGAACGTGCCTATCATCTCCGAAACCGAGCTGCTGGCCATGCTTCCCACTGACTTCGATGCCACCGAAGCCGTACTCGACCAGATGCTCGATACCCCGACCACGTCCCCTACTCTCCTACCCCCAACCACCGAAGCCCCTGGTTCCGGACAGCAGGGCTCGTTGTTTTAAGCCGGACCGGGAGCTTCTGGCAAGGTAGCTACCCACACTGCCGCGCAGCAGCTTCTCTACTCTCATTCTCTACTCTGGAAAACTTTGTTTTGCGTATGCTTCTCCGTTTGTATGTGGCCGCCGCTCTGCTGAGCCTGGCCAGCCCCGGCTGCTCCCAGACCGGCCCGGGCTTACCCATTACGCCGCCGGCCACCGTTCAGCAGCAGCTAACCCAGCCAAATACCGTGCTGCTCGACGTGCGCAGCCCCGAGGAGTTTGCGGCCGGCCACCTGACGGGCGCCCGCAATCTGGACTTTCGCGCCGCCGACTTTGCCGGCCAGGTTGCCCGCCTCGACCCCAACCAGACCTACGTGCTGTACTGCGCTTCCGGCAACCGCAGCGGCAAGGCCGCCGTCCTGATGCAAGGCCAGGGGTTTACGAAGGTGGTAAACGCCGGTGGCTTTGAAACCCTGAAATCCAGCGGCTTGCCCGTACAATAGCGCCCGCGTTCGGAAAAATCCGTATGGAAGGCACCAGCTGCCCCGGTAGGCATACCCTGCACGCCTACCGGGGTAGTCTTTTTGTAAAGCTGCCCTGGCTTTTGGCAGCTACATCAGTAGCCGTGAGAGGCCCCACGTAGAAGGGGTAGCTGTGCGTGGCTACGCTACCCTGCCCATCGTGGGCCGTAACGAGCAGGCGGTAGGCTCCCTTCGTAGCGGGAGCCTGCACCAGTACCCGCTCGCCGTGACTTTCCCTAACCACATGCGGTAGAGGCTCCGGGGCAGTTCGGTCCTGGGGCAGCACGTAGTTTTCATCTACTTCAGGCACTACCGCCCAGTCCAGGGTCAGCGGGTCGCCCTCGGGGTCCGTAGCCCGCACGCTGGCCTGGTAGGTAGCGGCGGGGCGCAGCACCGTGCTGCAGCTGTCGTCCAGGCCTCCGAGGCGGAGGCTGCTAAGCTGGGGCGCCTTGTTGGAAACCTGCTGGCCGGTCCAGAGGTAGTGCATCATGTCAACTACGGCGGTTTTCTCCCCCGCGGCCGTGAATAAGCTAAACCACATATCCGTCTGCTCGAAGCGCTGGCCCCAATACAGCACGTAGGAACCCAGGCACCGGTCGGGCTGGCCCCGGATACTTTTCTCGAAGCGAGTGCGCAGGTACTCGGCTTTGGCGTTGCTGCTTTGGTCGAGCGGGGCCTTCCAGGCCGTGGTGGGCGCCTCCCACCAGCCCCGGGCTCCGAACTCGCCCACCAGGTAGGGCCCGTCCCAGCCATCCTGCACCAGCCGGGTTTGCAGGGAACCCAGGCCACTGAAGATGTTGACGGTGAGCAGGTCCAGGTCGGGGCAGAACCGGCGTACGGCGGACACCATGTTGAAGTTGCTCGTCAGGGTAGTCGTGACGGGGTGGTACGGGTCCAGTTCGTGAATCATGCGAATCATCTCGTTAAGCACCTGGAAAGCCCGCGGGTTGTTCGTGTGATTATCCAACTCGTTGCCCACGTTCCAGAGCAGCAAGGCCGGGTGCGAGCGAAACCGCAGCACCTGCTGCCGGATTTCCTCCTGCTGCCGAGCCACTGCCTCGCGGTCGAAATAGTCAAAGTCTTCGTACTCAGGCTTCATCCACACGCCCAGCATCACGGTTAGCCCCCGCTGCTGGGCCTGGTCGAGGATGACGTCAGCGTAGTTGGTGGTGTATACCCGCACCGAATTGCCCCCCAGCGCCTTCACCCTATCCAGGTGCTGGACGCCCGCGGCCCCCTGCACATAGTAGGGCTTGCCGTTGCGCAGCAGCTGGTAGCGGCTGCCCGTCCTGACGACGCGCACGGGCAGTACGCCAGGCGGAGGGACCTCCTCCGGGGAGGCAGAGGAGGACGAAGCCGACTGGCAGCCTGCCAGCAACAGTAGCAGGCCGGCGGCACATCGTCTCCAGTATAGCAGGCAAAAAACTAGCATCAGAGCAAGATCTGTATAGTAGGCACAATCCAATAAATACAAATAAATAAAAGTATTTTATAATTTATAACTACTATTGTTGTACCCCCCGCAACAAGACCCTTACCTTACGGACGAGCTGCGCGCCGTTTTCTGGTTCTCGCCGACGTTGTGTGGCCTGTTCTTCGTCTGTCCACGCTACGTCAGTCACACCATGACTTTACATGCGGCCACTTCTCCTGCTGCTCCGCCTCCTGTTCCGTATTCTCCGGTTCCGCTGAGCGTAGGGCTCCCGCGGGTTGGGTACAAACTGGCCGCGCACGCTCCCACCATGCGGGTGTTAGTAGGCATTGGGGTAGTGCTCACCGGGCATTTTTTGTGGTGGTTTAGCGACAAGGCCCACGTGGGGTACGCGCCGCTGTTCTGGCTGCTGAGCGTATCGCTCGGCTTTAAACTGCTGCGCATGCTGCACGAGTGGTACCACTACGTGCAGGTCAGCGAGCCGGTGGCCCCGGCCGGCCCGGCGCCGGCCCTGACGGTGGACGTGCTCACAACGGCCTGTCCGGGCGAGCCCCGGGCCATGATCGAGCAGACGCTGCGAGCTATGCAGCAGATGCGCTACCCCCACACCAGCTACCTCTGTGACGAGGGCGACGACCCTTACCTGCGCCAGCTCTGCCAGCAACTAGGCGTGGTACACGTCACGCGCCAGGTTAAGGTAGATGCCAAGGCCGGCAACATCAACCACGCCCTGCAGCAAGCCTGCGGCCAGCTCTGCCTCGTGCTCGACCCCGACCACGTACCCGCCCCCGATTTTCTGGAGCAGGTGGTACCCTACTTTGCCGATGCACAGGTGGGCTACGTGCAGGTGGTGCAGGCCTACGGCAACCAGGCCGAGAGCCTAGTGGCGCGCGGGGCGGCCGAGCAGACCTACCACTTCTATGGTCCCCTGATGATGGGTATGCACGCGTATAACACGGCCCAAGCCATTGGGGCCAACTGCACCTTCCGGCGTACCGCCCTCGACTCCATCGGCGGGCACGCGGCCGGCCTGACCGAGGACATGCACACGGCCATGCGCCTGCACGCGCAGGGCTGGAAGTCCGTCTACGCCCCTCTCATCGTCAGCCGCGGGCTGGTACCCAGCACACTCGGAGCCTTTTACGCCCAGCAGCTGAAGTGGGCGCGCGGGGCCTTCGACTTGCTGTTGTACGTCTACCCCCGCCTTTTTGCCCGCTTCTCCTTCCGTCAGCAGCTACATTACGCCACCCTGCCCCTTTACTTTCTGGCCGGCCTCATCACCCTCATTGATATCATCGTTCCCATTGCCTCCTTGGTGCTGGTTGAGTTTCCCTGGCACCTCTCGCTACCCGAGTTTGCCCTGCACCTGTCCCCGGTACTGGCCATGTCTCTGCTGATTCGCTATAACGCCCAGCGGTGGCTGCGCGAGCCGCAGGAAGCGGGTCTGCACGTGGCCGGGGGCATCCTGCGCACGGGCTCCTGGTGGGTGTACACGCTGGGGCTAGTGTATACGCTGGTGGGCGTGCGCGTGCCCTACATCCCCACGCCCAAGGAAGGAGAGCTACATAATGAGTGGAAGCTGAGCCTGCCGAATCTGCTGCTGGCCGCCGCGTGCCTGGCGGCGGCGCGCTACGGGCACTACCTGGCCCAAACGCCCTACGCCCTGCTGATGATGTCCTTGGCGCTGCTGAACGCAGGCATCTTGCTGGCGGCCGTACTGATGGCCCAACACCAGTTGCTGGCAGGCATCCGGCGTTTTTTCACTTCCCGCCCGCCAATACGTCGGCTGTTGGGGTGGGTAGAGCGGGTAGCCGTCGGGAATGCTACGGCTTTCCTACCCCGGCTCCGGACCGCCGCCGTGCAGCTGGCTTTTCTGCTCTTCACAACCCACACTCTGCTTAGTGTGGGCGTAAGCGTATGGGCCCACCAAATGACGCCTTCCGCGGCGGTTATCTGGGCGCACACGGGCGTCGGCCCCGTGCGGGTTGGCTACAGTGCCCCGCCTGCTACTGTTTGGCCGACGGCCGCTTCTTCGGGTACGCTGGCTGATGCTGGCGCGCCTGCTACCCTCGTGGAACTGCGCTGCCCGCCAGGCCCCAGCCCCTGGGTGGAGCCGGCAACGCTCCGCCAGCTTATGACCCAGGGCCGCATCCCGCTGCTGAGCTGGCCGGTGCCGTCGGCGGCGCGCCTACGCCCCGCCCCACGCCAACTTGCCACTACCATCGCGCCGCGGCCGGCCGGCCCGCGGCTGCTACGTCCGCTTATTGCCGCCAAGACGCCCACCGCGTACCGGGCAGCCTGGCGGCAGCTGGTAACGCAGCGCCGCGCCGCCGGCGACAGCACCGCCGCCTGGGTCTGGACCCCGCCCCGCCCCGACTCGGTGGCGGCGTACTTTCCGGGCGCGGCCTATGTTGATTGGGTAGCAGCCGATTTCAGTGCGGAGCCCCCGTTATCAGACGTAGTCCTGGCCAGACGCTACCGCCCCTTGCGGCTGCAATTAGCCGAGCGAGCCGAACTAAACAGCAAACCCGTGCTGCTGCTGCTTGCCCCGCACGGCACGCAACCACTGCAAGCCCAGACGCGGCGCTTCACCCAGGCCTATCCTGAGGTAAAAGCACTGCTGTTCAGCCTACCCACCCCCAGGCAATCCAAGGAAGTAGTGCTTAGCTACTAGCTTTTCGCGGCCGGGAGGTAGGACCGGGTAGCCGGAGCACCGTGCTGTACTCCAATAGGTACGCTGGAAGTGCAGATGCTCTACCAAGGAGCGCCCCGCCAGCCTCGCTGCGCAGCAGACCGGTCCAGCTGACGTAGTACAGGAACGGTGCTCCCCTAGATGGGGCTCTTATCCTTAGTTGCCAAGCCCGCCTTCCCGCACCCTAGTTTTTGCTCTGGATGGGCAGAAAAAAGCGCGAGAAACTCCCTGGCTTCCTGCTCAGGGAGTTTCTCGCGCTTTGTATTAACTGGTTTCTTAGAAGCTGTTAACCATGCTGTTATGCAGGGTACGGGGGCTCCAGTACCCGCTGGCAATAATGCGGCGGATGGTGTAGAGCGGATCCTGCGGGTCGCGCTTCTCGGCCAGGATAAAGGCCGCATCCATGCCGCGCTTCTTCAGCTCCGGAATAGCCTCGGGGTTCCAGAGGCCAAAGGGGTAGGCGAAGTAGTTGATTTTCTTGCCCGTAATTTCCTCCAGCTGCTTGGTGGGCTTTTCAATCTGCGTTACCCAGTCCTGGCCCTGGTACTTCTTCACGTTGTGGTGGTCCCAGGTGTGCGAGCCAATGATGTTGCCCTCGTCGGAGAGTTGCTTAACCTGGGCCTTGCTCATGTAGTTAGGCCGGCCCAGGCTTACCGTCATAATGAAGTACACGGCCTTGAAACCATACTTGTCCAGCGTCGGGCGGGCCACGGTAAACTGGTCCAGGTCGGTGTCGTCGAAGGTCAGCATCACGGGCTTGCTGGGCAGCGGGGCACCGGTGGTCAGGTAGGCAAACAGCTGATCGGGCAAGATGGTGTGGTAGCCCGAGTCGGCCAGCATCTTGATCTGGGCCTTGAACTGGTCCACGGGCACGATGTAGTCCTTGGCGCCCTTGGAGTCGCGGGCGCGCCAGTCGCGGATCTGGTGGTAGCACAGAATGGGCACCTGGGGCCGGGCCGTGATGGTAGCGGCATCGGCGCGCTTGTCGGCCGGGATGGTGGCCGGAGTGCCCCCGATGCTGGCGGCCGTGGCGTTGCCAGCCGTGGTAATGGTAGCCGTTTCGGCGGAGTCGGCGGCCAGGGCGGTAGCGCTGGCGGCGCTGCTTTCGGCGGCCGTGGCGTTTTTGGCGTCGCTGCAGGCAGTCAGGGCGCCGAGGCTGGCCAGAGAAACCGCGGCCAGCAGCGGGTAATGGGTAAATTTCATGAGGGAGAGGAACGCGGCCGACACCAGGGCAGCCGTACTTTTGAAAGAAACGGGCCGACCTTCGCTGCGGGTATTGTACCTTCGCCGCGGGTCTTCCCCTTACAAATCAACCGCTAATTTCCCGCATGGACAAACTACGTGGCACTGGCGTAGCCCTCGTTACCCCCTTCACTCCTACTCCCGAGCGCGCCGTGGACTACGCCGCCCTGCGCCGCCTCGTCGACTTCACTGTTGAAGGCGGCGTGGAGTACCTCGTCATCAACGGCACTACCGCCGAATCGGCTACCCTTACCACCGACGAAAAGGCCGAAGTGTTGCGCGTAGTGCGCGAGCAGGCAGCCAACCGGGTGCCGCTGGTGTACGGCATTGGCGGCAACGACACGGCCGCTACCGTCCGCACCATTCAGAACACCGACCTGACGGGCATCGTAGCCCTGCTGTCGGCCTCGCCCTACTACAACAAGCCCAGCCAGCGCGGCATCATTGCCCACTACCAGCAGCTGGCCGATGCCTCGCCGGTACCGGTGATTTTGTACAACGTGCCCGGTCGCACCAGCTCTAACCTGACGGCCGCTACTACCCTCACGCTGGCCCAGCACCCTAACATCATCGGCATCAAGGAAGCCAGCGGCAACCTGGAGCAGTGCATTGCCATTGCCGCCGCCAAGCCCGCCGATTTCCTGCTGATTTCGGGCGACGATATGATGACGACCTCGCTCATCAGCTTCGGGGCCGTAGGCATCATTTCGGTGCTGGCCAACGCCTTTCCGCGCCGCTTTTCCGACATGACCCGCCACGCCCTGCAGGGCGACTTCAAAGCCGCCAGTGAGCTGCTGTTCGGCTTCGTGGAGCTAAACCCGCTGATGTACGAGGAGAGTAACCCCGTAGGCGTGAAAGCCGCCTTGGCCGCCCAAGGCCTCTGCGCCGATGCCGTGCGCCTACCCCTGGTAGAAGGCTCAGAGAGCTTGAAGCAGCGGATTGGACAGTTAGTGTAAACGTGTTACTTGGCGCGTTCCTGATACCGGTTTGCCTGCTCGGCTTTTACGTGCCAGTGCTTGCTGTTAGCCGCTATTGGCCCGCCCAGCAAAAGCCCCAGCTACTCAAGTGGATTCACTTGGGTGGCTGGGGCCTCTCTCTGTTGCAGCTTATAGTTTTTGAGATTTTCAATATTTCCTTGCGAGGCCAATGGGCCGATGCGGTTCCTTTCGGGGTAGCCTGGCTTGCGGGCGGCAGTTATTTCGCTCTTCACCGTCGGCAGCTAAATACCATTGGTAAGCTGTACTTCGGGGGCTGGTTCTTATACCCTGGGCTATTGACCGTAGCTTATCTGCTGGACCGGATATTCTTTGTACTCGTTTCTCTGCCTATTCTGGTTTTTTTGCCCAACACCGAGTTTTACTCTGGCTCTGCTTGTTCCCTGCGCGCGGCAACCAAAGGTTTCTTAGCGCCTCCTCAAGTAGCTCTTGTAACCCCGATAGGGCCGCTGGAGAAACATTACGGCACCGTGAGCCGAGATGAGCTGGGCCTTAATAACCTTGCCGATATAACGCAGGCTACCATCATACCGGGCTCTTCCTCTGATACTATTTCGGTGAAGGTAATCAGCTCGAAAGGCAAACAGAAGCTGAGTTTTCCTCGCTAACTCCCCCCTTCCGGTTAGCACAGTTCTTTGCCAGACCGGCATTTATTTTACAACCGTAGCTTCCAGTTCGACTTTTAACGTCTCGAACAGGCTTTTGACTTCGATTAAGGTGCTCGCCTGCTTAATCGAATGCCTGGCTATCCAAGCCTGAAAAGTGGCAAAGCACGCGAAAAGCTCCTCGGAGGAA
Source organism: Hymenobacter sp. HSC-4F20 (assembly GCF_019599275.1). GTDB lineage: Bacteria > Bacteroidota > Bacteroidia > Cytophagales > Hymenobacteraceae > Hymenobacter. The sequence continues at coordinate 1,213,983 of NZ_JAHZTD010000001.1, forward strand.
GTGGTATAAATATTCAGCCGCACGATATTGCGGCACTCATAGCCTGCTTCGGCAACAACCTGTTCCAGATTCTGGATAGCCAGAAGCAGCTGCGTTTCCATGTTGTCGGTGCTTGATTGTCCGTCGGTATGGACGGCGGCCTGTCCTGAACAATACAACGTACTCTGCGCCTGCTTTACTTCCACCGCTTGTACGTAGCCGCGCTGATCCTGCCACTGCCAGGGGTTAACTACTTTCTTCTCCATTTGCTTTGCTTGTTTAGGTTCAATAGACCTTGCAAAGCTCCGAAAGGCCTCAGCAAACAAACGTGACCCAGCGCACAATTACAGTGTGATGTAAATCACAGAAACCTGCGGGTACTTGCGCTATTACGGGCTTTTGCTGCCCGTATTGCCTAGGCTGAGAGCCGGCTGAGGGTTTCGCGCGAAACACCCAGGTAGGCGGCAAGCATTGTCTTGGAAACTCGCTGGAATAAAGCGGGAGACTTTTTTAGTAGCTGCGCATACCGCTCTTTGGCGTTGGTAGTCAGCAGGGACAAAATGCGTTGCTGGGCGCCCACATGGCCGAAATTTGACTTCATCAGGAAGAAATGCTCCATTTTATGAAAAGTGGCGCATAGCTTATGATAATCGTCGAACGCGAGGCAAAGCACTTCCGTGTCTTCAATGCATATCAAGGACATGGCGGCTTTCGATTGGGTGTAATACGCCCCAAAGTCACTTTCCCACCAATCTTCCATAGCGAAGGAGACGATGTGCTGCTTGCCTAAAGCGTCGGCATACACCAGCTTCACAAGTCCCGAAACAATAAAGTAGGCGTACTTTACCGGCTCGCCCTCCTGAATCAGAAACTGGTGTTTTTTATATTTTCTGACCGAAAAGTGAGAGTATATCAGCTCAAATTCCGCATCGGTGAGCGGCACTATGGCTTCTATATGCTCCCTAAACTGATTCATCATGCTGCTTGAGTTGAGCCCTACCACCCACTAGCCAGTACATCGGCGACGTGCAAGGTTTTGATAGGCTTCTTCTCGCGGCGGATGTAGGCGTCGAGGTGCATGAGGCAGCTGGTGTCGGTGCTGATGAGGTAGTCGGCGCCGGTAGCCAGGGCATGCTCCACTTTCTGCTCGGCCATGGCTACGGAAATGGCCTCGAACTTCACGGCGAAGGTGCCGCCGAAGCCGCAGCAGGTTTCGGTTTCGGCCATTTCCAGCCGCTCCAAACCCGGAATGGCATCGAGCAGCTGGCGCGGGGCCTCCCGGATGCCGCACTCCCGCAGGGCCGAGCAGGAATCGTGGTAGGTATACTTACCAGCCAGCCGGGCCTTCGGAAGGGAAGTGACACCCAGCACGTCTACCAGGAACTCGGTTAGCTCGAAGGCCCGGCGCTGCACCCCGTGGTAGCGGCCCGAGTCGGGGGTACCCTCGAACAAATCGGCGTAGGTGTTGCGCACCATGCCAATGCAGGAGGCCGAGGGGCTCACGATATAGTGCTCGTGCTGGGTAGGAAAATCATCGAGGAACTTGCGGGCCACTTCGCAGCTCTGCTCCTTATAGCCCGCATTGTAGGCCGGCTGCCCGCAGCAGGTTTGGTTGGCGTTGTAATGTACCTGGCAGCCCACCGCCTCCAGCACCTTCACCATGTTCAGGGCGGTATGCGGAAAAAGCTGGTCTACAAAGCACGGAATAAACAGGTCGACTTGAGGGGCTGGCATAGGGATGGAGGGAAGTAGGCTGAACAAGATGCAGGATAAAAACTGGTATCAAATTGCGGAAAGATCAATTAACAACTCCCACTTGGCTTGACCTGAATGGGTAGAATAAGGCCGCCGAAATACTTTTGGGCCGCCTGCATGCTGCAGCCAAAGCACAATCATTGATTCTTTAAACTCAATCCGGAACTCGGTATCCTCGGCTTCAATCCGGTACTCAGTTTGCTTTTCCAGCTCTAACTCTATGCAGGCCAACTCTATCCATAGAGTCAGACTATTCGCCGTCTTGTTGTGAAAATCTATTCCGGTCATTATTCCTCCACGGTTAAGGCCCCATAAAAATGCGCTGATTTAATTGCCGCGCTTCCAGCAGTGCTTCCAGGTTCAGGTCCATCTCTACCCCCTGTTCGCGCGCAAAGTCGAGCAGCCGCTCGGTAGGCATGTTGCCGGTGAGCTGGTCGGCCGCCATGGGGCAGCCGCCGTAGCCGCCCAGGGCTCCGTCGAAGCGGCGGCAGCCGGCCTCGTAGGCGGCCTGCACCTTTTCGCGCCAGGTATCGGGGGTAGTGTGCAGGTGGGCACCGAAGTTGATTTGGGGAAATTCGGCCGTCAGTTCCCGGAAGGCCAGGCCAATGGTAGCCGGCGTGGACACCCCAATGGTATCGGAGAGAGCCACGCGGCTTACCTGCAACTCGGCCAGCTTCTGGGTGAACTCGCTCAGTACAGCCGGGCTCCAGGCGTCGCCGTACGGATTGCCGAAGCCCATGCTCAGATACACTACCTGCTCCTGGCCCGAGCGGGCACACAGCTCCTGCATCTGGGCCACGTCGTGGAGGGCCTGGGCAATACTTTTATTGGTGTTGCGCTGCTGAAAAGTTTCGGATACCGAGAGCGGGAAGCCGATGTAGCGGATCTGCTGGTATTGGGCGGCCGTTTCGGCCCCGCGTAGGTTGGCCACAATGGCCAGCAGGTGCGTACGGGTCTGGCTCAGGTCCAGGGCCTCCAGCACCTGGGTAGTATCGGCCAGCTGGGGAATAGCCTTGGGCGAGACGAAGGAGCCAAAATCAAGGGTATCGAATCCTACCTGCAGCAGGGCGTTGAGGTAAGCTAGTTTGTCGGGGGTAGGGATAAACGTGGGCCAGCCCTGCATAGCGTCGCGCGGGCATTCAGTGAGGTGGAGCATGGAAGATGGGTGGCAGGTGGTGAAGGTGCGAAGGTGCGAAGGTGCAAAATTGTGAGATGGAAGCGGTGAGAGGGTCAGGTGGTGAGTGCGTGAATTGTCCCTGCAAGGAGGTGCACCAAAGCAATCCTTCCTCTCCTTGACGACCAGTTTTCCGTCATGACCAGCCCTTGACCTGTAGTAGCGTCAAGGGCTGGTCACATTTCAGAGGGGTAATACTTCGTGAAAAATAGACTGCCTCGCTTTGCCCGCACTACCAGAACTCACGATCTGACCATTTTACCAACTCGTCAACTCACTACCTTACCCTTTCACCATCTCCCTATCGCCCCCGGGCGAACTACTAGCGCCTGGCTAGGGTTTATCCTATTACCTCTCCCTGTCTACCTAACCTCATTCGATGCTGCTTCGCCTGCGTGCCCTGCCGGCCGTTCTTGTCGTCCTATTTCTTACCGCCTGCAGTCAAAGCCAGACGCTGCAAGGCATCTTTCAGCAGTCCACTCCCCACGAGGCCTACGCCCGCAAGCTCAAACAGGCGGGCTTGGCCGAAACGGCCTTGGGCCGCGACTGGCTCCGGGCCGCCGATCAGGCCCTGCGCGACTCCTTGGTAGTGAAGCTGCCCTTCCAGGAAAGTGGCTTTTTTCCTGCCGACCGCGCCGTGGCCACCGGTCTGCGCTACCTGGTGCGGGCCGGCGAAACCATCCACATCAGCCTGGCACTGGCTCCCGGCACCCAGGCGCCCAAGGTGTTTGTGGATGCCTATGAGCTAAGCCCCGACCGCGGCAAGCCCCACCACCTGGCCGCCGCTGATACGGCCGCCCTCTCGTTTCGCTACGTGGCCGAAGCCGACCGCCAGCACGTGCTGCGGGTGCAGCCCGAGCTGCTGCGCGGTGGCCGCTATACCCTGCGTATTCGGCGCGAGCCGAGCCTGAGCTTTCCGGTAAAGGGCAAGACCGACGTAGCCGTGGGCTCGTTCTGGGGCATGCCACGCGACGGGGGAGCCCGCCGCCACGAGGGCATTGACATCTTTGCCAAGCGTGGTACCCCGGCCGTTGCCGCCGCGCACGGCTACATCACCCGCGTAGGTGAAACCACCCTGGGCGGCCGCGTGGTGTGGCTTGCCGACACCGACCATGGTCAGCACCTGTACTATGCTCACTTGGACAAGCAGTTGGTGCAGCCTGGGCAGCAGGTGAAACCCGGCGACACGCTCGGGCTGGTGGGCAACACCGGTAACGCCCGCACTACCTCGCCCCACCTGCACTTTGGCGTGTACCGCAACGGTGCCGTGGACCCCTATCCTTTCGTGCGCCACGCGGATGCGTTGCCGCCCGTACCGAAGGTATTACCCAGCCGCCTGGGCCAGTGGGTGCGCGCCCGCGAAACGCGCCTGACCTTGCGCCGCACCCCCACTGCTACCGGCGTAGCGGCGGCCACCGCCACCCGCCCCACCCCACTGCTGGTGCTGGGCGCTACCACCGAGTGGCTGCGGGTGCAGCTGCCCACTGGCCGCACAGGCTATGTGCCGGCTAAATCGGTGCTGACGGCTACCCCCCTGCGCCGGGAAAATCTAGCCCTGCCCACGGATTTGCGCGCTTTGCCCACCCCCGACGCCCTTACCATTGCTGCGCTGCCGGCCCAAACTACGGTGGCCGTACTAGGTGAGTATGGTAAGTTCCGGCTGGTACGCCAGCCTAACGGCCGCACCGGCTGGCTGGCAGCCTCGGCTTCTTAGCAGGGCTGCTGCGCACTTAGGAGGCAAGATTTCTGTACCCGCTTACTTCCCCGAATCTTCACGCATTGTTCATGCAGCGGAAGCTAGGTTTGCCTCGGTGATTGGAGTAAAAACAGGGAGTAGCTTCTACGGAAGCTGCTCCCTGTTTTCCAGCAGGCTGTTCCGCACACACCGGGAGCTAAACATAAAAAGGCCACCTAAGCTACTTAGGTGGCCTTTCTTATTCAGCGTACGATGCTACTCGGCAATAACCACGGCGCGGCCCAGCTTTTTGGAATACGCAACGCGACGCTCCCGGCCACCAGCAGAAGGGTAGTCGAACCCCACGGCGCGGGCGTCTTCCTTCACGGAAGACCAGGTTTGCGCATCCACATTTTCGGGCTGGGTGGCAGCGCGGGGCACGGCGGGCTGCACAAACCGGTCGTCGCGGAAGAAGCTATTCATCCCCTGTAGAATAGCTATTTCCTTATCCCGGACGGTAGCAGCCTGTGGGTCGTCCAGGTCCCGCTCGTTTATCAGGGCCGTGGCCGGAATAATCTCCTTGCGCAGCGTGTCGCCGGCACTATTGATAATCATGAAGTATGCCTGCGAGGTAGCAATCTTAGGGCCGCGTAGCTGCAGCACAAAGTTATCTTTGCTTTTGGTGCTGGAGAACGTATGGGTGGTATTGACCGTCCGCAACACCGTCCGCTCCGACACCCGCCCCCGGTTGGCTTCGGGAGTAGGAGTAAAGACGCGGTCCGAGTTTTTGGAAGTACCTACCTCACGCTCGGTATTGATGCACGAGGCTAGCTGGAGTAAAAACAAAGCCCCGGCGGTGGGGAGTAAAAGCTTTTTCATGAAGGGAAAGTCAGCCATCGTCTATTCAGTTCGCCAAAATACAAAACAACCGGCAGCTAGCGGCGAAACTGGGTAGCTTTGTCAGGCCTATTCGTAAGGGGGGACAGTGACACCGTGTACCGCAAAAGCAAGCCGGAGGTTGTGCCACCAGCCCTGGAAATTTAACGTTCTGCGCCAAGTCAGCCTCGCCCTGCGGTACGGCAGTGCCCTGCCCTGCTGGCTAGGACATACGGCTTTGCTTCCTGCAGGGCCGCCCCCCTGCCGCAACCCTCTTATTCTGCTCTCTTCAACTAGAAAAGCCCGATTTCCAGTCCCAGCAGCCACCGCGGAAGCTCTGCATAGGCGGGGGTAGCCTGGTCCGTGAACGTATCAGAGAGCCGGTAGTGGGCCGTGGCCGCGTAGCGTCCCGAGCCCAGGCGAGTGCCGAGCCCGTAAGACCAGCGCCGAACGTAGGCCAAGTCGCGCTCCACTACTACGGTGCGCTTCCCGCCGCCGGTACCCGGCCGATCCTCGTAGTGATGTGAGGTGCCCACGGCCCAGCCGCCCCAGCCGCTCAGATCGAGGTAGCGCCCGATAACGTTGCCCCGGCGGCCCAGGCTTAGCCGCAGGTAGGGCTCCAGCTGAAACTGGGAAACGACCAGCGACTCGGAGTGGTGCTGCGCCGGCGTAGGCAGTAGTTTCTGGCTGTTCTGGGCCAGGTGATACGCCAGGCGGGCGTAGCGCATATCGAATCCAGTAGCCAGGGCACCCGTAAGCCGGTACTTGTGGCGCAGACCAACCAGGAACTCCCCTGATTTTCCGTAGCGTAGCGCGGCGCCCGGACCTGCAGGCCGGCCCACTACGGCCATGTAGCCCACGTACAAATGCCGATAGACGGCGCGGTTTGGGCCGTAACGCGCCCGCGCAGAATCAGCCGGGGGGTCTGCGCGCAGTACTACTCGTTGGGCCTGCACGCAGGCCGTGCCAGATAGCAGCAGGAGGCCGCCCAGGGCGGCGGACACAGGAACTAGCCTCATGGGGCAGCGTAGGTTTGAGTGTAGCCACGGTAGTGGACGCGCACGGCGTCGCCGGGGCGCAGCAAGTGCAGGGGCACCCGCAGCACGGCGCGCTGCTGCACCTCCAGCACTTCGTAGCGGCGCAGCCCGCCCTCCCGGTCCAGCAGCTGCCAGTACAGGTAGGTGGGTGGCGTGGGCCCTGCAACTTCCTCGGCCGGCGTGGGGGTTGCGCGGGGCTGTTCCTGCCCGACGGGCGCTACGCCGGAGGTACCCAGGCCGGGGGCAGCCTGCACGGAATCGGCAAACAACGGCAACGTGCGGGCGGGCACACGGGCCGCCTCCACCCGAATTATCACGGCCAGCACCGAGTCCTGCCGCACCAAATCAAAGGAGGCGGGTGGAGCGGGGGCAGAAGTGGTAAAGAAGGAGGCCTGGGGAAGTCCATAGCCGTGGGCGTAGTCGAAGTACGGGTATAGGGCCGCCGACTCCTGCAAGCGCGCAAATAGCTGCATGGCCGTGAGCTGCCGCTGCTGCTGCCACACGCAGGCCGCAAAGCCGGCTACCAGCGGGCTGGCAAAAGAGGTGCCCTCCGTGCGCACATAGCCACCAGGAGCAGCGGCTACCACCACCCCAAAGGCCACCACGTTGGGCTTGAGCCGCTGACCAGGGGCCGGACCGTAGCTACTGAAATCCAGGTGCAGATAGGTATCGGGGTCTATGCCCCCTACCGCCAGCACCGAGTCGCCATCGGCGGGGGTGCCCACGGTGCGCCACTGCGGATCGTCACCGTCGTTGCCGGCGGCATTCACTACCAGCATGCCCTTGCGCACGGCCAGCTCGGCCGCCCGGGCCACGAGGCTAGTGCGCCCGTTCATCTGCTCCGGGAAATAGCGGCGGGTGGTATAGCCCAGGGAGGAATTAATGATGTCGGCCCCGTTGCGGTCGGCCCACTCGGCGGCAGCCAGCCAGGCCTCTTCCTCAGCGTATTTTTCGCGGTACATCTGCTCAGTGCGGGCCAGTAGAAACTCGGCGCCCTCGCCCAGCCCCAGGCGGGTGCTGTCGGGCAGGCGGCCGGCAATGCAGGAGAGCACCTCGGTGCCGTGGTTGCCACCCTGGTACACGTAGGGGGTACGGCGCAAAAAGTCGTAGGTGGCCACAATGGCTCCGCGCCGCCGCAGGTGGGCGAAGGCTGGGTGCTGGTCGGCACCGGAGAAACCGACGTCGAAAATAGCAATGCGCAGGCCGCGCCCGTTCAGGTGGGCCCGCCGGAAAGTGGCTGCCCCCAGGCTGGCCGTTTGCCGCCGGGCCAGGGAACGGTCGGCTGGCGTGAGCGGGCCAGCCGCGGCACGGCGCGGGCGCGCGGCCGGCAGCAGGGGTGCCTCCGGCCACTCCAGCACCGCTTGTACGCCCGGCAGTTGCCGCAGCCGCGCCGCCTGCGCAGGCGTGGCCCGGCAAGCCACGGCGTTAAACCAGCGGCTCACCAGCGTCACGGTGTCAGCAATGGCTCGCACCCGGGCTACGTAGTCGGGCCGAACGGGAAAGTCGGTGCTATCGGCGGCGGGCAGCTGCTGACGCTGGCGCCGGGCCTGGGCAGCCGGGCTGAAATACGCGGCCGGCCGCAGGCGCTGTCCGGCCTTGTCGCGGAAGGAGACCCAGTACCGGGTGGCTACCGACGTAGCGAGGGAGGTAGGCACCTGCCCGCAGGCGCTACCACTTGCCTTCAGTAGCAGCACCACGAAAGCGAGACAAAAAAACAAACGCAAGCCAGAAATACGAAATATTTAATACTGCCCTAAGGTACAAGAAACATAGTGTCAACTGCTACCAGTCCCGGACATTTGGGTTCCGGCGGGCTCATTCGTAACTCCCAACAGGTGGGTTTCGTTTTACAGCTACGCCATTTTCCATCTGCTATTTCGGTCATGAAATATTTCCTTGCTTCTCCTTTTCGGACAGTTGTACACGGTGCTTTCCTGGTAATAAGCGCTACCGGGTGCGTGTCGCAAAAAAAATATGCGGCACTACAAACGCAGTACACCGACGCCACCCGCTCGCGTGACCAGCTGCAAACCGAAAAAACTGCGCTTCAAGAAGAAAAAGCACGAAGTGAGGAAGCGCTTCGCACCAGCCTGTTGACCAAAAACCAACAGGTAAACCAACTAAATGCCAGCTTAAGCGGTGCCCAGCAGGAAAACTCCCAACTCTCGGCCGATTTGCGTGGTAAAGAACAGCGCATTGCCGAGATGCAACGCATCCTCGACCAAAAAGACGCGGCGGTAAAAGCACTGCGCCAGAAAGTGGGCGATGCGCTACTCGGGTTTAATGCACAGGATTTACAAGTAAATGTGCGCAACGGAAAAGTATATGTTTCTCTTTCCGAACAATTACTATTTAAATCCGGCTCCACCAAAGTAGACCCCAAAGGGCAGGAAGCCCTGAGTAAACTGGCTACGGCGCTCAAAGGCAATCAGGATGTAAACGTGCTGGTGGAGGGCCACACCGATAATGTACCCGTTGCCAAAGGCACCGCTGGCATGCGTGACAACTGGGATTTGAGTGTGCTGCGCGCCACCGAAATTACGCGCATTCTCACCCAGGCCGGCCTACCTGCCTCGCAGGTTACACCTTCCGGGCGCGCTCAATATGTACCAGTTGCCCAAAACGACACGCCCACGAATAAAGCCCTAAACCGGCGGACAGAAATAATTCTAACGCCAAAGCTAGACGAGCTATTTCAGATTCTAGAGCAGAATTAAGTAGCGGATAGCCTTTTTTTAATAAACGGATGCTAGCATACAGGGCTAGCATCCGTTTCTATTTTTAGCAGCTCCCGGTTACTACGTGGCTATACCTCAACAAATTATGATTTAGGCTAATTACCCGCCTGCGGATGCATTTTCAGAAGCTGGCAGCACCAGTCACATGCACCGAGTAATTTTTTTAGCAGGTATCAACCAATAAAACATATATTCGTATGGTAAATCATTTCTATTTTCTGCTAGTCTATCATTCGCCAACTCATGTATTCGCCAATGCATTATTGGCATCGGTAACATGGTTACGCATTTGATCTAAAGAAAAACCGCCACCTTTGAGTACTACCTCTCTCCTACAATAAACCGTAATCATGGCAACTGCTGACCTTAACAAACTGCAACAGATTTTGGCCAATGCCGAAGAAAATGACGCTGTATTAACTCAAATTCGGAAGCACGTAGTAAAAGTAAACGAGCTGATGACTGAGTTAAATGCTATGCTCGAACCTGGCTTCCGGGTAGAAAAGAAAGAGCGCAAGCCCCGCGCGGCAAATAGCACGGGCAAGCGCCCGGGCCGCCCCAAGAAAAACCCCAGCGCCGAATAATCCGGTTTCTGCCCCTTATACAAGGTAAAAGCCCGCGACCTTCTTCTGAAGGCGTGGGCTTTTTTTACATTTCGGTATCAGGACGTGCCGGCAGGTACACAGTTTCCTGCACCTGCCACCTACGCCCATCGTGGCGAAACAATACCAACTCGTTCCAGATGGCCTGGGCGGCGTAGGTACGGCTAGCAAACTCGGCCCGAAGCGCCGGTACCATGGCAGGGGGCAGGTCGCGGGTAGCCAGCGTCACGTGGGGCACGAACGGACGGGAGGGCGGGGGCACGGCCGGCAGGTGAGCGGCACACCAGCGCGACAAGGCGGCGTGCAGGTGCTGAACGGCGGCGGCCTGTACCACGTGCACGTATAAGGTTCGGCTTTGAAACCACGCAAAATCTTGCAACCCAACCTGGCAGGCTGATTGTCCGGCGGCAAATGCACGCAGGGACTCGGCCGCCACGGCGGCAAACTCGGGAGGCTGCCGCAAGGGCGGCACCAGGGTAATATGCGGGAGCAGGTTTATGGCGTTCCGGCTGCCGGTGCGCTCGTGCACCTCCTGTTTCAGGGCCCATACCTCACCCCGAACAGGCTCGGGAGGCAGCAGGGCAACAAGGTATAAGTTCATACGCAAGGGAGTAACCAGACCCAACAAGTAGTAAAAAAGGCCCGCCGACGAGTTTTGCTTACCCCTTGCAGGGGCAAGACAACTCACCGGCGGGCCTTTCACTTAATACGCAGAGGAGAGGCAGGTCGTTTAGGGGCGGCCGGCCACAAGAGGCCTGCTATAACCCGTACTTGCTGAGTAGATATACCAGGGCTGCCATGCTGGCCCCGCCCAGCTCCAGCTCGCGGCGGTTCACCTTATCGAAGGTATCGGCGGCGGTGTGGTGAATATCGAAGTAGCGCTGGGAGTCACACTCGTAGCCGATAAGGGCTTTGGCCTGGCTTTTCAGGGGGCCGATGTCGGTGCCGGCGTGGCCGGCGGAAAACTCGCCGCTGCCGTAGGGCACAAACAGCGGCTGCCACTGCTGCACCTTGCGTACCGTGGCGGGGTCGGCCTCAATGTTGAACCCCCTGGGCGTAAAGCCGCCGCCGTCCGATTCCATAGCGGCCACGTGCTTTTCGCCGGCGGCCTTGGCCAGCTCAGCGTACTTATTACCACCGCGCACTCCGTTTTCCTCGTTCATAAACAGTACGGCCCGAATGGTGCGCTCGGGGCGCAAGCCGGTGGCTTTCAGCAGCCGCAGCACCTCCATACTCTGCGTGCAGCCCGTGCCGTCGTCGTGGGCGCCCTGGGCCAGGTCCCAGGAGTCGAGGTGGCCGCCCACGGTGATGATTTCGTCGGGGTACTTCGAGCCTTTAATTTCGCCCACCACATTGTAGCTTTTCACCTCCGGCAGCTGCTGGCAGTGCATTTCCAGTTCCACGGTCAGGGCGGGGTCGGCCTTAAGCAACTGGCTTAGCTCATCGGCATCGTTAGTGCTAACGGCGGCGGCGGGCACCTTAGGCACCTGCTCGTTATAGCTCATCATGCCAGTGTGCGGAAAGTCGTCGTGGGCCAGGCTTAGGCTGCGCACCAGCGCCCCCACGGCCCCGCGCCGGGCGGCCTCAGTGGCCCCGCTGCGGCGCTGGTCGCCGGCTTCGCCGTAGGCCCGGCCGGTTTCTACGTAGAGCGGGTTCATGGGGCGATTGAAGAACACGATTTTGCCCTTCACCTTCTCGGCAGGCAAGGCGGCTAGCTCCTGCAGGCTCTGCACTTCTACTACCTGCGCCTTGAGCTTGCCGTTGGTCCCGATGGAGCCGCCCAGGGCGCACACGCTCAGGTCAAGGCCCTTGCCTTTAGCACTTTTTACCTGTGCTTTTTCCTTCGCGCCCCGCTCCCAGTGCGGCACCATCACTTCCTGCAGGTACACCCGGTCGAGGCCCATCTTTTCCAGTACCGTTTTTCCCCACTGCACGGCCTGCTCGGCCTGTGGGGAGCCACTCAGGCGCCCGCCAATGCGGGTAGTAAGGTAGCGTAGGTTCTCGTAGCTCTGCCCGCGGGCCAGGGCTTCATCGTAGAGCTTACGAATCACGACGGAGTCGATTTTGGAGGTAGAGGTTTGGGCCGTAGCCGCACCGGCGGAGCCGAGTAGCACCAGGGCGCCCATGGTCAGGCGGCGAAAGGAAGTGCGCATGAGACGAAAAGTGGGTAGCAGAGAAAAGCCGCCCCGCGGTGCCTTCGGCAAAACGGGACGGCTAAAAGTAGCGGAAAAGGTCAGGCTAGTTGCAAGCTCGGGAGCACTTAGCGGCCCGTAGTGCCGTAGCGCCGGGCCACAGCGGTAGCCGCTTGGGTAGTATCGCGGGGCAGGCGCACCTCCAGCAGGTAGTCGTACTCGGCATCCTGCACCGTCGGCACCGGGCGCGGAGCCCCCAGGGCTTCTACTGTTTCCAAAATGGTGTTGGAGTGGCCCACTACCAGCACCGCCTGGCCGGGGTACTCGCGACGGATGCGGGCGGCCAGAGCCTTGAGCTGCCGGGCATCGTAGGGCTGAACGGGCAGCTGACGGGCTGTAGCCAGCGGGGCGGCCGTGCTGCGGGTGCGGGTGGTGGCCGTCGAGAAAATGGCCCTTACCCCGCGCCCCGCCAGTGTATCGGCCAGGGCCTGGGCACGTTGCTGGCCGGCGGCCGTCAGGGGCGGGTCGGGCAGGCCGGGGGCAGTTTCCTTCTCCCCGTGGCGCACAACGTAGACGATGGTGGCCGGCTGCTTACCTGCTTTCTGGGATGAAGAAGCGCAGCCGGCAGCCAGCAGAAGTACCAGTAAGGAAAGCAGCCACGGCCGCAAAAACGATGATGTACAAGTCAGCATAGCTAGAGAACTAGGTGGCGCGCAGCACGGGCTTCGCGTATCATTGAACAATACCCAGGGGGTAGGCCCAGAGGTCAGGAGTGCCAGCCGAAGCCTGCGCCTCGCGCGGCCCGCGAGTCAGCCTATTTAGCCGTCAGAAGTTGCTTTAGCTCCGCGTCGCTGACGGTGAGCAGGCCCACTTTGGGCAGGCGCTGGGTGAGCGTGCGCCAGTTGGGGTCCTGGCGGAAGATGGGCCCCAGCAGCTTGAGGGCCTGGGGCACCTGCTGCTTGTTGGCCAGGCTGATGGCGTGCCAGTATTTCATTTCGAGGTTCTGGGGAAACAGCTTTTCGGCGGCTTCGTACTCGCGGATGGCTCCGGGCACATCGTTTTTCTCCACGGCCAGGTCACCGGCGTTCATGTGCTCGTAGGCCCGGTGCAGGCGCAGCAGGCGCGCCAGTTCCCGCAGGGGTTCGGCGGCATCGTCCACGCGCAAATCAACCAAACGGTCTTCCCAGACGCCGGCGCCGGGCGTGCCCCGCACCACCAGCAGGGCCGCCGACTGCCGCCCCCGAATGTCGCCGCCCGCGGCCTGGGCCGCCTCCAGGGCCGAAACGACGCGCTCGGCAAACGGCAGCTTGCTATTTTGCTCGTAGGCTTTGGCCATGGCCGCGGGCACAGTGCTGTTAAGCATCATGTTAGCCTGCACCGAAAACTGCTTGCCTTGCTGGTGGCCGGCCATGTCGATGCACTTGCTGCCAGTATGAGTGGCCACCCGCCCCTGGTTGTCGATGATGGCCACCTGGCGCACGTCGCGGCCTTCGTCGGTGCGCAGCAGCTCATCCAGGGCCTGCTGGGCCGTTTTGCCGCTTTTCAACAAGGCCAGCCCACGGGCCCCGAACGACTTGTTGGTAAACGACTGGGTAGCCACGGCCCCTACCCCGGCCTCGGCCCAGCTCACGCTGGTGCCCACGGAAAACCAGTGGCTCTGCACCGCCACGGCCAAGTCGCCGGTTTGCGGGTCGCGGGCCACGATGCTGTAGGTGTGGGCCAGGGGGTCAGAGGCGGTATATACCTGGGCCGCCCCGAGGCGCGGCAGGAAGCTCAGGACGAAGGGCAGTAGCAGGACAAGTCGTTTCATGGGCTAAAGCAAGGAAGAATACCCCGGCAACGCAACTTTCCGGGCCGGGCGCAGGCCGCCGCCGCTTCCCGGATAGAGAAAATTTATTGATTTCTTACCGGCATTTCCATCTTCCCTGCAATACTTTTACTCGCCCTGAGCCGCCCGGTCGGGCAGCGAAGGTGCGTATTGCTAGCTTCTTTCCTTTTCTACCTGCTTCTACTTATTACACTTACATGCTGCGAAAATTACTTCTGCCTGTCGTTGGTCTGCTGGGTCTGAGCCGCCAAGCCCAGGCGCAAACAGTTACGAACGTCACTGAAATTATTACCGATTACGGGGGCTTCTGGCAAAGCTCAGCCAAGGCTATCAGCCCCGTGCTACCCGACGACTCACACGATTTGCTTTCCTTCGAGGTTAACGGCACCCGCTACTCCACGGGGGTAGACGATGCCCTGCTGCGTAGCCGTGGCTTAGCCTTTACGCCCGGCGACTACCGCGCCCTGCCCGTGGCCGCCATCAACAGCGCCTTAACCAGCAATACCAAGGTGGGCGTGGGCGCCCGCTTCGATAAAGTGACCAACGGGGCCAGCAGCCCACCCCCCGCCAACGGCCTGGCCACTTACCTGCGTGATGGACGCCGCGGCCTGAACCTGGGCACCGGAGCGGCCAATATCCCCAAGGGCACGCTTACGTTCACGGTCAACTCTATTAGCACCAGCTTCGTGGGCGACCAGGTTCCCGATATTCTGGTAACGCAGTTTGCCGACCCTGCCGACGCCCGGGACCAGTACCAGTTCACCGACGCCCAGGACAACGTCATCGGCAACACCGTGACGGTGGTGTTCACGGATATTCCGCCGGTGGGCGAGTGGGTAGCCGACTTCTACGAGGCCTCCCAAGACCCCATGAAGCTGGAAAGCGGCTTTACCCAAACCAGCCGGCCGCTGCGCCTCTGGTCGGCCGACCTGAGCACGTTTGGCATTACGGCCGCCAACGCCGGCCAGATCCGCAAGTTCAAGGTGTTGCTCAGCGGCAACAGCGACGTGGCTTTCGTGGCCTACAACTCCGAGGCAGCTACCGTGGCCGCCCCCCTGCCTGTGCAGCTAACGGCCTTCAGTGGGGAGGCCACCCCTACCCGTACCGAGCTGCACTGGCAAACCGCGCAGGAACTCAACTCGGCGGCCTTCGAGGTGGAAGCCAGCCTCGATGGCCGTGCTTTCCGCCAGGTAGGCCGCGTGGCAGCCGCCGGCACCTCGGCCCAGACCCGGCACTACCACTTTCAGCACGCGGTAACCGGCACGGCCCCGCGCTACTACCGCCTGCGGCAGGTGGATGAGGATGGCAGCAGCACGTACTCCTCGGTGCTGCCGCTGGCCGTGCAAGGCTCGGCTGCCGCTTCGGCCCAGGTTACGCTGGCGCCTAACCCCTTCCACACTTCCTTGCAGCTGCGCTTGGCAGCGGCCGGGGCGCGGCCAACGCAGGGCCGGGTGCAGCTGACTACCCTAGCCGGGCGCGTAGTATACGAGCAAGACCTTACGGCCTGGCTCCGGCAGCCCGGGACGGAGCTGCCCGCACTGCCTACCCTACCCGCCGGCGTGTACGTAGCCAAGGTAGTGCTGGATGGCCAGGTCACTTACCTGAAGCTGGTACACGAATAGCCGCCCGATCCGGCAGGACAAACGAGGGCCCGCAGTGGGCTCACACCTTGTTCTGCCGGATCAGTTGCCGGTAGAGCTGCACGAGCCGGGGCTGGGATACGCCCAGCCAGTGCAGCACAGCAATCAGCGTGAACACCAGCTGCAGCCGGTACACGCCATTGTCGCGGTATTTGCGGGCGGAGGTAACCACGGCCTGGGGCAGCACCCGAAACGTGCCGTGGCGGCGCAGGCGGCCGATGATTTCCTGGTCTTCCATCACCAGCAGCTTTTCCTCGTAGCCCCCGGCCCGCTCGAATACGCGGCGCTGAACAAACAGGCTTTGGTCGCCGAAGCGGATTAGGTCCACGTCGAAGCGGGTAAACCAGGCATTGAGACGCAGAAACCAGTGGGGGTCGTCGAACTGCAGGCGGAAGCAGCCGCTGCCCGTGCCGGCAGCCACCGCCGCCCGAATCCGTAGTAGGAAATCCGCGGGCGGGTAGGTGTCGGCGTGCAGAAAATACAAGAGCTGCCCAGTGGCTTGGCGGGCACCGTAATTGAGCTGGGCAGCCCGCCCGCGCCGGGGGCTCTGCACCACCCGCACCCCGGCCGCAGCGGCCACGGCGGCCGTGCCGTCGGGGCTGGCGCCGTCTACCACCAGCAGCTCTGTCGCTGCGTCGGCGGCAGCTTGCAGGTGGGCAAGCAGGGCCCCGAGGCTGGTGGCCTCGTTGTAGGTAGGGATGATGATGCTGACCGAGACGGGAGAGGTATTCAACGAGAAGAGAATGGTTGAGGCCACGAGAACCGGTAAGTTAGGAAAATGAAGATCTGCCGGCGGCGCAGGCGCCTGTGCCGCCGGCGCTTCATGCTCCCTTCACCCCGGAGCTGCGTATGTTGCAGCACCACCTAGCCCCCGACGTTTGCTATGCACGTGCTCATTGTAGAAGACGAAAAAAGCCTGCACCAGGAAGTCCGGCAGTTTCTGCTCCAGTCCCAGTACCTCGTCGACTCGGCGTACACTTACGCGGAGGCGTCAGAGAAAATCTTTGTAAACAGCTACGATTTCGTGCTGCTAGACCTGGGGCTGCCCGGCGGCGACGGGCTGGATTTGCTGCGCGAAGCCCGCCAGAATGAGCGTCAGGAGGCTTCCTTTATTATTCTCACGGCCCGCGGGGCCATCGACGACCGGGTGAAAGGCCTGGATCTGGGAGCCGACGACTACCTGCCCAAGCCGTTTTCTCTGCTGGAGCTGCAAAGCCGCATGCAGGCCATCATGCGCCGCAAGTTCGGGCTCAAGCGCCAGGAACTGACCTTCGGCAATGGGTTTCAACTGGACGCTACCGGCCGCACTCTGCGCTACCAAGATCAGGACGTGGCCCTGACCAAGAAAGAGTTCGATCTGCTGCACTACCTGCTGCTGCACAAAAACCGGGTACTCACGCGCCTGCAACTGGGCGAGCACCTCTGGGGCAACGTGCTGGAGGATGACTCTGACTCCAACTACATCGACGTGCACATCAAAAATATCCGCAAGAAGCTCAGCCAGTTCGCGCCCACTGACTTCCTGGAAACTGTGCGCGGCATTGGGTATAGAGTGGCGGATGCTGGTTAAAAATCAGGAAGTACAAATTGGTGACTTTTTGCTCCCTACGCACTAAAGCAATGCGCTGCCACAGCGCATCGGCGAGTGTCAATTTTTAACTTCTACTTCTTACTCCAGAATTCAAAAGAATGCGCCTCGAAGCCAAGCTGGCCCTGTTTAATGCCTTGTCTAAGCTGCTGCTGGTGCTGTTGGGGGCCGTCGTGATTCCGCCCATTGTGAGCCGGGTAGCCGTGGCTCATACTGACCAGCGTCTACGCGAGAAGCAGGCCGAAGTGGTGCAGCTTATTCATCGCAGCGGCATTTCTACCTTCGTGCAAGGCGAGGCCTACGCCGACTATAACCTTCTTAAGCAGGAGTACATTACCCTCACGCCCCTGCCCGCTACCGCCGACACGGTCGCGCACAGCCCGCGCATCTTCAACGAGCCGCGCCAGGTCGACAATGAAATCGAGGACTTCCGAATTCTGAGCGAGCAGTTTGCCGAGGGCGGCCGTAGCTACCGACTGGAAATCGGCTCCTCCCTGGCCACGGTGGAGCTGCTGACCGGCACGCTCCGGCGCATGGCCCTGTGGGTGCTCGTCATTGGGGCGCTGCTCACCATTGTCACGGATGCCGCCTTTGCCCATTACCTGCTGCGCCCCCTGCGCCAGCTTATTGTGCGCAAGCTGCGCGGCGTGCACCACCCCTCGGCCTTCTCCTACGCCCCTCTGGATACGGACACCACCGATTTCCGCCGGCTTGATAATAGCCTCAACGAGATGATGCGCAAAATCCAGTCGGCCTTCGAGAAGGAGCGGGAATTCATGTCCAACGTGTCGCACGAGCTGCTTACCCCGGTGAGCATCCTGCAGTCCAGGTTTGAGAACATGCTCCAGGACCCGGAGCTAAGTCACACCCACTCGCTAAAGATTGTGGACTCGCAGAAAACGCTCTACCGTCTGCGCAACACGGTAAGAACGCTGCTGTTGATAGCCAACATTGAAAACGAGCAGTACCTGCGCGACGAGGCCGTGTCAGTAGCTGCGGTGCTGGCTGACGTCACCAATGAGCTGGATGACCGCCTGGCTCAGCGGGAACTGCGGCTGTTGGAAGACCTGCGCCCCGACTACGTGGTACCCCAGGCCAACCGCACCTTGCTGTTTACGCTGTTGTTCAATCTGATCAGCAACGCCATTAAGTATAACCGCTGGGGGGGTAGCATTACGGTGGAGGGCCGCCCCGGCCCCCTGGGCGGCTACCTGCTCCGCGTGACGGATACCGGGCCCGGCATTGCGGCCGAACACCTGCCCCACCTCTTCGACCGGTTCCGGCGGTTCCAGGCCGGGGCCTCGGCCCCGGAAGGCTACGGGCTGGGCCTGCCTATTGCCAAAACCATTGCCGAGTTTCACAAGAGTGAGTTGACCGTAGAATCGGAAGTTGGGCAGGGCACTACGTTTACCCTCCGGTTTCCATAGGTGGTGCCCAAGCACATCCGTAGGGCGGGGGCTGCGTACAAGGGGTAGTTTCACTCTTACCCCTTCCCATCCATGCAAAAGCTTCTCGCCCTCCTGCTTCTATCTGCTTTCGGCGGTGCCGCTCACGCCCAGGCCGTGCAGCAGAAAACCACGGCCACCCGCAGCACTGCTACTGCCACCCAGTCGTCGAAGACTACGGCGCGCACCCACAGCGTAGCTACGCCCAGCGGCAACACCCACACTACTACCCGCACCCAGACGGTTAATAAAGCAGTGCCCCCCGTGAAAAAGCAAACTACTGTTCGGCGCACCACCAACACCGTGCGGCACAGCGGCTCCCGCTAGTCGGGCTGGAGTTCACGCGGTCTTCATACGGCCGGGAGTAGCTTTGACGACTATCCTACGACGTGCTCGTTATGAAAAAGTTACTGTTGGGGGCGTTGCTGGTAGCAGCCGTACTGTTCTGCCTCCGGGGCTGGTACCAGCCCCCAGCCCCAGTCCGGCCTCTGGCCTCGGTCCCCGTTATTCGGCGGCACGTTCCGGAACCGCATAAGCACGTTTCCGCACTAGCGCCGCATCACCCCCGAACGTGCCCGCGCATTCCCTAATCAGGAGTTTTTCCGCACAAAGGCCCCGACCAGTACTGGTCGGGGCCTTTATTTACGAGGCGGGTATTTGCGTGTTTCGGTGGAAGCGTACCGGCGCGCCAGCGGCAGTGGCCGAAGTAGCCCCGCGGTATCCGTTTCTTCGGGCGCCCGGTTGGATTTCGCGCCACCACGCCGCAGAAAGGCGGCGCCATCCTGCCAATCCGTGGGGTGCGGCCTGGTGCCCGAGGCTGGCCCGGAAGCTGCCGAGGCGTACCGGGCATCGACGGATTCCATACTGGGCCGAATTTTCTACCCCAACCCGTCCACTGACTCGCCCGGCCCGGGCTGGGCACTACCCAGTTGCGGGGCCGGAACCTCGGCTGCCTTTGGGCCGGAGCTAAGCTGCCAAGAGGTATTCATTTCCCGCAAAGCGTGCAGGGCCGTAAGATCGAACTGACAGGGTACGATGGAAATGTAGTTATTGGCCAGGGCGTACTCGTCGGTGTCCTGGCCCTGGTCTTCGTTCACGAAGTTGCCCAGCAACCAGTAGTACGGCCGGTTGTAGGGGTCATAGCGCAGGTCGAATTCTTCCTGCCACTTCGCACGGGCCTGGCGGCACAGCCGGGCGCCAGCAATAGGCTGGGCCGATTTTTTGGGAATATTGATGTTCAGGGCGGTACCGCTCGGAATGCCGTGCTCCAGGGCTTGCCGGGTGAGGTGCTCCACCCATTCTTCCACGTGCGAGAAGTCGGCGCTGTGACCATAGTCGCAGAGAGAGAAGCCAATAGCGGGCAAGCCTTCAATTGCTGCTTCAATAGCCGCCGACATAGTGCCGGAGTACAACACGTTCACGGAAGAGTTGGAACCGTGGTTAATACCCGACACCACCAAGTCGGGGCGGCGGTCCTTCAGTACATGGTGTTTGGCCAGCTTCACGCAGTCGGCGGGGGTTCCGCTGCACTCATACGCCTCAATGCCTTCGAAAATGGTGCTGGGGTCGAGGCGCAAAGAAGTGCCAATGGTAATGGCGTGGCCCATGCCCGACTGGGGCGAGTTGGGCGCTACCACTACTACCTCGCCCAAGCGGCGCATCACGCGCACCAGCGTAGCAATACCGGGGGCCGTGATGCCGTCGTCGTTGGAAATCAGAATTAATGGTTTGCGGGCTTCAGCAGGCACGGGCAAGGAAAGTTAAATGAGAGGAAGGCTGGGCAAAGGTAGAAATCAGGCTGGCATAGCGGCGCTACCCCACTCCTACCTGCAACACTAACGCCCCTACAGCCAAGCGGGTTTTCAACACCAACGCTCCAGGCTGCGTATAGCCAGCATGCAACATCCGATTTCGCCAGCAAGTACCGCGCTGGTCATTAGCTTTTTAGCCGCAAGCCTTGTAGGGTGCGACTCCTCTACTACCCGCAATGCCACTGACCCTGGCACGCCGCCCTTTACATCGGCAGCTGGCACTGGAGCCACCGCCTCGCCTGGTGCGTCGGCCGTTGCACAGAATGCCAGCATCCCCGGTACTACCCCCGGAGCCCCCACCCCCGACTCGCTTCATTTGCTTAGCCCAGGCCGGGCAGGCCGGTTGCGGTTGGGTATGCGCGCAGACCGCATCACGGCCCTGGTGCCAGCCCACTTGCTGCGGGCTACTACCTATCAAGATGGCACCAAGACGCTGCCGGCCTACGAAATGCGCGATGCCCAGCGGCCCGATGCGCCGCCAACTATTCTGCACCTCATCGGCGACTCCGCCACTGGGTTTCGCTTGCGCCGCATCCGTATCTACGACCCCCAGTACCGAACGGCGGAAGGCATCGGGGTCGGCTCACCGTTCGGGGCCGCCCGCCAAAACCTGGGCCTGACCAAGGTGCGCAACACCCCGGCTGGTTTTGCAGCCGTGTCGGGCGAGGTGCAGATGGCCTGGGTAATTGACCCCAACTCTTTGCCGGCTAAGCACCCGGAAGAAATCAGCTCGGCGGAAATCCCGCCGGCGGCGCGTATCACGGGGGTATTACTTTACCAGTAGCTTACTTGCTGAGTTCGTTGCATTACGCCGCAAATCTTGTACTTTGGCAACGCCTGGCCTAGTAGCTTACCTCCTTCCTGTCGACCTTACCTGCCGGGCCTGCCATCTTACCTGCCTATGGCCTTGTTTGAAAACCGCTACCGCACCCACGACCTTGGCTTGCTTATCCTGCGCGTGGGAATTGGGGTTATGTTTACCATTCACGGGTATCCGAAGTTAATAGGCGGGCCCGAGGCCTGGACGCAGGTAGGCGGAACCATGAAGCTCGTTGGCCTGAATTTCGCGCCCGCGTTCTGGGGGTTTCTGGCGGCGGTGGCCGAGGCAGTAGGCGGGCAGCTTATTGCCATTGGCCTGTTTTTCCGGGTTGCCTGCGTACTTCTGCTGGGTACAATGCTGATGGCAACCCTCATGCACCTGAGCAGCGGCCACGACTTCAATACGTACTCGCACGCGCTGGAAGCGGCTTTTCTCTTTCTGGGCCTAGCCTTTGCTGGCCCTGGTAAATACAGCGTTGATCAGCTGCTGTTTCCTGCCCCCCGACGTTTATACTAAGGTACAGGAAGTAGTAGCCCCGGCGGCTGCAATGGCATCATCCTGCGCAAAAGGCCGGATCTTCTTCCATATGAACCGGCCACTGCTGCGGCTGAAGCTCAGGGAAGAAGATCCTACCTTTTGTGCAGGATGACGTGTTTTTTAGGCTATTTGCAGCCTTAGATTCTTCGTCAGCCTTTCTTCTATGCTTTCCCTGCTGCTCTCCGCTGTGCTCTTTGCCGGGCCCGCCCTACCCCCTACCGATTGGCGAACCCCCTTCGAGAAGGGCAACGGCAACACCACTACCACCCACGCCGAGTGCATCAGCTACTACCAGCAGCTCGACGCCGCCTACCCCGAAATTCAGGTGCGGGAAGCCGGCCTCACCGACAGCGGAAGGCCACTGCACGAGGTAGTCGTGTCCTTAGATGGTGATTTTGAGCCGGCTTCCCTTCGCGGCAAGGGCAAGCGCATTGTGTTTATCCAGAACGGCATTCACCCGGGCGAGCCGGAGGGCATTGATGCCAGCATGATGCTGGCCCGCGACTACGTGCAGAAAAAGGAGCTGCGCCGCCAGCTGGCCGATGTGGTACTGGTGTTCATTCCGATTTATAACGTCGATGGCTCCCTGAACCGCAATTCCACTACCCGCACCAATCAGAACGGACCGGAGAGCTACGGCTTCCGCGGCAACGCCCGCAACCTCGACCTGAACCGGGACTACATCAAGCAGGACTCGCGCAACGCCCGCTCCTTTGCCCAACTGTTCCAGCGCTGGCAGCCCGACATTTACGTGGACACGCATACCTCCAACGGCGCTGATTACCAGTACACCATGACGCTCATTGCCACGCAGAAGGACAAGCTGCACCCCGCCCTGAGCCAGTATATGCAGCAGAAGCTACTGCCCGCGCTCTACGGCGGCATGGACAAGAAAAAGTGGTACCTAACGCCCTACGTCGATTTTGAGGGCCGCACCCCCGATGCCCGCGGTCTGGTTGGTTTCCTGGAAACGCCGCGCTATTCTACCGGCTACACTACCCTCTTCAATACCATTGGGTTCGTGACGGAAACCCACATGCTGAAAACGTACACCCCGCGGGTAAAAGCTACCTATGACTTCCTGGACTTGCTGATTAAAACCGTGCACCAGGACGGGGCAGCCATTGGCCAGGCCCGCGCCACCGCCGCCGAGCAAACCCGCACCCAGCAGCAATTTGCCCTCGGGTGGCGGCTAGATACTACCCAGGCCGAGCGCTTCAGCTTCCGGGGCTTCGAGGGCAAAACCAAGGCCAGTGAGGTAAGCGGCCTGCCCCGCTTATACTACGACCGGAAAGCCCCCTACACCACCTCTATTCCTTATTACAACACGTTCCGCCCTCTTATCACCATCCAGCGGCCTACGGCCTATGTTATTCCGCAAGCCTGGAGCGAGGTAGTCGACCGCCTGCGCCTCTCCGGCGTACAGCTCCGAGAGCTCACCACCGATTCTACTATTACCGGCGAGGTCTACTACATTCAAGACTATAAAACCGGCCCGCGTCCTTACGAAGGTCACTACCTGCATAACCAAGTGCAAGTGCGCACAGTACGCCAAGCCCGCCCCTTCCTGCGCGGCGACTACGTGGTCACTCTGGCCCAACCCGCCGCCCGCTACCTCATCGAAACCCTGGAACCTCAGGCCACGGATTCCTTTTTTGCCTGGGGATTTTTTGACAGCATCCTGCAGCAGAAAGAGTACTTCTCTGACTATGTTTTCGAGGACGTAGCGGCCGAATTACTGCGCCAAAAGCCCGACCTGCGGGCCCAGCTAGAGGCCAAGAAGAAAGCCGAGCCTGCCTTTGCCGCCAGCGCCCAGGCCCAACTCGACTGGGTGTACCGCCACTCTGACCACTATGAGGCCAGCCATCTGCGCTACCCCGTATTGCGAGTGTTATAGGGTAAGGTTCGCTCTACCCCCTTCCCGCAAAGAAAGGGCCCCACTACCCAAGAAATAAGATCGTACGAACGACCTTGCTCTTGCGTACTGGGGCCCTTTCACGCTGGTAAGGGGGTAGCACTATTTATTTCTTGGCGGCCCCCAGTGAGTTGGCATAGTTCACGATATAGGCCAACTCGCGGGCATCCGTATAGTCTAGCTTGTTTTGCTTGGCGTATTGCTCAATCTGGCGGGAGTGCGCGTGGAAGTAAGCCAGTAGGTCCTTCTTGGGATTACGCAGGCTCAGCACATTCCCATTGGGTAGACCGAGGAAGAAATTATCCTTCACATCGGTATAATAGCCCATAGTGCGGCCCGGCATGCCGTACCCATAGCCACCGTAGCCGTACGGCCCGCTGTAGGTAACGGGGCGCTCAACTAGCCCTTCGCGGCGCAGCAGGATAATGGGCCCGCCACTAAGCTGCTCAAAGAAGCCGGGGGCACGGAAGTCGCTGTAGTCGTTGTCGCGGTTCCAGCGGTAGGTCCGGAACACGCGCACCAGCGCCGTATCGGGCCGCTCGCGGCGGCGCGGGGGCGGCAGGGTGTTGAAGTAGGGGTTGCCGTAGTAGTAGCCCTGCCGCATGGAGTAAAAGTCGTCGTAGTAATACCGCTCCCGGCTTCGGTCGTACCGCTCGCCCTGCACGGCAAAGCTTTGCACGTTTACCGCGGGTAGCGTACGCACCGTATTGTCGGCCATCGTCATCGTGAGTATTTCCTCCGAACGGTGCAGGGCCAGCGGGCCAGCAATGGTGTCGCCGGTGCTCAGCAACACGGTGGCGTGGTTGAACTGCTGGGTAAACCCCTGCCCACTGCGCTGAGCCTGGGCGGAAACGGGAAGGAGCGCTAGGAGCACTAGATAGCCAAGAGTTCGTTTCATACTGGAAGAATACGAAAATCAGCTCACTGTCGGCTACCGCAGCGGCACAAACCGTCCGTGCTGAAAGAGAAGTTTAAAGGGCTTAAACGGCTCGGTGGAATAGCCGTCTCCCTCTTCCCTTTCCGGAATACCGTCATCTATATCCACTGACAGAAGCTGCTGGACCGGGTCAAAGGTCATTTCCACGTTGCAGGCCGACAACTCATTCTTGTTGCTATATCCGTTTACACTGAATACCTGGTTATCTAAAATCAGATAGTCTCCTTTAAGCTCCAGCACGTAGGCCGTGAAGGCCAGGCAAAAAGTGTTGGCTTTTTCACGACCTAGCAACAAATACATCCTGCGGCCTGAAGTCTTAAGCGGATGCAATTCAGTAAAGGCACATTCTACCGGCAAGTGATAAGCAAACAGCTTACCCGCCGCATTTTGCCACTGCAGCACCACGTTATCCACGGTGCCGCGGGTACCACCAGAGTCGTGCGAGAAATAGTACACACATAACTGGGCCTGATCGTCTGATGCGGCCCATATTGTAAGGCCTAGCTCATTGGCTTGATCATCATCAAGCCGATGTGCTTTCAGGTAAGCCACTACCTTTCGAGCCACGTACCCTACCGCTTCTCCATTATCCCCTTCTCCATGCGGCAAACTAGCCAGATGTTCGACGGCCTTTTTCACCTCACTGGCGGTTGGTGTTTTCCTGGCGGTTTGTTGGGCCTGCGCCGGGGAAGCCAGCAGCCCACCTACCACGGCACAGACTGTAAATAATCGGGTCATAAGAAAATAAGGGTTGCACTTTGGGTCTTCAGATGTAATAGTCACCGATTTCTGGTAACTGACAGGCCCCTGGCGGAAATATTTCCGCCAGGGGCCTGTCTTACCTGGTTTCTGCTACACCTTTCGCTTATAGCCCGGTCACGGTAGCGTCAACATCCGGGTGCGGGGTACGGTCTTTGTGCAGGATGGTGTGGCCCAGCTTGTCGCGCTTGGTGGTAAGGTAGCGCTCATTGTGCTCGTTGGGCTCCACCTCAATAGGCACCGACTCCACAATTTCGAGGCCGTAGCCCATCAGGCCGGTGCGCTTGCGCGGGTTGTTGGAAAGCAGACGCATCTTCGAGATGCCCAGGTCGCGCAGCAAGGCCGCGCCTACCCCGTAATCCCGCTCGTCCATGCCGAAACCCAACTCAATGTTGGCTTCTACCGTGTCGCGGCCCTGTTCCTGCAGCTTGTAGGCGCGCAGCTTGTTCAGGAGGCCAATCCCACGGCCTTCCTGATTCATGTACACGATAACGCCGCGGCCTTCGCGCTCAATCTGCTGCATGGCGCGGTGTAGCTGGGGGCCACAGTCGCAGCGGCAGGAGCCAAAAATGTCGCCAGTCACGCAGGAGCTGTGCACGCGCACGAGCACGGGCTCGGGGCCCGAGATGTCGCCTTTCACCAGGGCCAGGTGCTGGGCGTTGGTGCTGCGCTGGGTGTAGGCAATCAGGTCGAAGTCGCCGTAGTCGGTGGGCAGCTTCACAGAAATCTCCCGCACAATCAGGCTTTCTTTTTCGAGGCGGTACTTAATCAGGTCCTGCACCGAAATCAGCTTGAGGCCCCACTTGGTGGCTACCTCGCGCAACTCCGGCAACCGGGCCATTTCGCCGTCTTCGCGCAGAATTTCCACCAGCACCCCCGCCGGCTCAAAACCAGCCAGCCGGGCCAGGTCGATGGCTGCTTCGGTGTGGCCGGCCCGGCGCAGCACGCCTTCCTTGCGGGCTTTCAGGGGGAAGATGTGGCCCGGCTTGCCCAGCTCCTCGGGCTTGGTTTCCGGGTCGATGAGGGCGAGGATGGTCTTCGAGCGGTCGGAAGCGGAAATACCAGTCGTTACGCCATTCTTGAGCAGGTCGATGCTGACGGTGAAGGGCGTGGAGTGCAGCGCCGTATTGCGGCCGACCATCAACTCCAGGCCCAGCTCTTCGCACCGCTGCTCAATGAGCGGGGCGCACACCAAGCCGCGGCCGTGGGTGGCCATAAAATTGATGACTTCGGGGGTGGCACAACGGGCGGCGCAGATAAAGTCGCCTTCGTTTTCACGGTCTTCGTCGTCCACAACTACCACTACCTTTCCGGCGCGGATATCGGCAATGGCGTCTTCGATGGAATCCAGCATGAATAGCGGATATAAACAGATGAATTGGATTTCGCGGGGCTGTTCCGGCAGGAACAAGTACGAAGCTGCTGCTACAACCAGCAACGGCCGCCCGAAGTTACGAAAGGTGAGATGGTGAAATAAGGAACGGGTGAGTTTGCCGCTCTGTCTGCGCACTCAGCGCCAGTGGAACGGCAACCTCACCTGTTGGCTGCCTACTCCTTCGCCAGCTCCGTGGCCCGGTGCTGGGCGGCCTTGATGCCGGCCGAGAGGGTTTCGGCGAGTTGGCCGGCGCGGAACTCGCGCAGGGCAGCTTCGGTGGTGCCGCCCTTGGAGGCTACGGCGGCAATCAGCTCGTCGGGGGTTTTGTCGGAGGTGTTGAGCAGGTGGTAGGCCCCGAGCATGGTTTGCTTCACCAGCAGCCCGGCCACCGACTCGGAAAAGCCCAACTCCTGCCCGGCCCGCATCATGGCCTGCACAATGTAATAGAAGTAGGCCGGCCCGCTCCCACTCACGGCCGTTACGGCGTCGAGCAGACTTTCATCCTCCAGAAAAATAGAGCGGCCGGTGGCATTGAGCAGGTTCTCGACCTGGTGCAGGCGGCTGCGCTCTACCTCCGGCGCAGCCGAAAACCCGGTGATGCCCATGCCCAGCAGGGCTGGCGTATTAGGCATGGCCCGCAGCACCTGCTGGTGGCCCAGCTCCCGCTGCAGCCGCCCAATGGGAATACCGGCCATGATGGAAACCACCACCTGCCCGGGCTGCACTACCTGGCGTAGCTCTTCGGCTACCTTGCCAAAATCCTGGGGCTTCACAGCTACCAGCACTACATCATAAGTGCCCACGGCCGCCGTCAGCTCGGCCGTCGGTAAGCCGGGATGAGCTGCGGCCAAGCGTTGGCAGTGCGCCTGGTGGCGGCCGAGCAGCAGCAAATCAGGACGGGCCACCAGGTCATAGTGCAGAAAGGCTTTGGCGAAGGCCATGCCCATATTTCCACAGCCCAGGATGGCAATGCGCAGGGTTTTCATGCGTGGCAGAGGTAGTGAGGCAGTAAGTAACAAAATCTACCCGGGTCCTGCAGAATACGGAAGCAAAGGAGAACCGCATTCCGCTTTCGGATTTACTTCCTCGGCTCTGCCTTACCGCTTATGCTGAAAGCGTTGGGTAGGCTCCCAGACGGTGGTTTTCACCCCACCTAAAAAACGCCAGAGCCCCAGCAGTAGCGCCGCATTCATGCCGTAGAAGTGAGTAATAAAGCGCAGCAGGCGCGAATGCACCCCCACGCGGTGTAGGGCGCCATCGAGCAGCAGCAGCAGCGGGGCGCCTACCTGCCCCAGCAGCAGCAGCTGGTAGAACCAGCCGGCCCCGCGCGCTACCAGCACCACGTTGCACAGCAGCATGAGCAGTAACAGCAAGGGCGTAAGCCAGCGCAGCACTTTGTGTGACCAGTAGGCGAAGCTCAGGCCCCGCCAGGGCGGCCACAGCAGGTGCCGGAAAGCCACCAGGTTCTGGAAGTTGCCGGTGGAAATGCGGGCCTTGCGCCGGAACTCCTCCGGCAGCTTGTCCGACACGTCTTCGTGGCAAATGGCATCCAGCTCGTTGATGGCTTGGTAGCCGTCCTGAAGCACGGCCATTGAGATAAAAAAGTCATCGACGATAAAGGAGCGTGGGGCCGGGTGGTAGCAGCTCCGGCGCACGGCAAAGCAGCCTCCGAAGGCCCCCATCATGGCGCCCCACACGATGCCTTCCTGGTATTTGATCTGGTTTTCGCGCTTCAGATAGGCTTTTTCCTGACCCGAAATGCCGGCGGGACGGTGGTCGAGGTTGAGGATATGGCCTCCTACCTGCCCGATGCCAGGATTACGAAAGTGCTTGACGAGGTGATAGAGCGTATCGGGGGTGAAAAACACGTTGGCGTCGGTGAGTACCAACACCGGGGCGGTAGCCTCAGCTGACAGCGCCTCCATCACGCCGGGCTTGCCCGTGCGCTGATGGAAGGGCCGGAACTGCAGGCCGGGATGCTCGGCTGCCAAGCGTTGTACCAGCGCATTGGTCTGGTCCCGGGAATTATCGGAGCCAATGTAGAAGGTAAGCTTGTCGAGGGGGTAGGTGGTAGTGAACGTAGAGCGAATCTTTTCTTCTATCACTTGCTCCTCGTTGTAGACGGCCAGCAGCACATCGATGCGGGGCAGGTCGGGGTCGGTGCGGAGGTAAACCTGCTGGTTTTGCCGCCGCCCGCGGGCCAGGCGGGCCAGCAGCAGCGGGAACAGCACGTAGGTGTGCGCCACCAGCAACAGGCTGCCCCAAAGCACTGCCGCTACCAGAACATCAACGAGTGGCGGCACGGTGCTGGGGCATCAGGATGGCATACAGGTCCAGGAAGCTTTCCACCACCCGGCGGTTGTCGTAGAGGCGGGCAATGGTGCGGGCGGCCTCCTGGCCAATGTCCTGCTGCTGCAGTTCCCCGCGGTAGTAGCGTCCCAGACGCTCCACCCACTCCGAGGGCTCGTCGCAGAGCACAATATCAACCGTGTCGCGCACGTGGATGCCCTCTGAGCCCAGGCCCGTACTAATGATGCACTTGCCCAGGGCCATGCCTTCAATGATCTTGATGCGCATGCCGCCCCCGCTTAGCAGGGGCACCAGCATCACCTCGTACTGCTGCATAAACCGGGCGGCCGACTCCACGAAGCCGTGCACCGTCACGCCGGGCAAGCTGAGGTTACGAATATGGGCGGGCGTTTCCTTGCCGGCAATGTGCAGCTCCAGTTCGGGGTACAGGGCCCGGGCCTGGGGCCACACCTCCCGCAGAAACCAGTCAACGCCTTCCTGGTTTGGGAGCCAGTCCAGGGAGCCAATCATAAACAGGGTGCGCGGCCGGGGCTGCACGGCCGGGTCCCGTTGAAAGCGGTTGAGGTCGACGCCGGCGGGTACAAAGACCACAGGCTCCTGGCAGCCCAGCAGGCGCAGGCGGCGCTGGTCGGGCTCGGTAATGGCGGCTACGGCATCGAAACGCGGCAGCGTACGGTGTTCGAAACGCCGCAGCCGGCGGGCCAGGTGGGTGAGGTAGAGCCGCTTGAGCGGATGTCGCTCCCGCTCGGCCAGCATCTGCCAGATGGTGTATTCCACATTATGAGCCCGCAGCACTACGGGCACGCCTGGGGCCAGGCGCTTCACTGCGTCCACGTACCACGACACCAGCCCGCCTTCCACCTGAATAACATCAATAGGTTCGGTGCGCAGCAGCTCCTGGAGCTGGGCCTCCACGGCCGCACTCACGAAGCGCTCAATGTTGTAGGGCAGCTCACTGAAGAGCAGGTTACGCAGGGCCTTCACGGGCGAAAGGCGCGTATCCACGTCCACGGCCACCAAGCGCACCAGCGGGCCCAGGTGGTCAAGCACGTCGGTGGGCTGGTAGTGCTTGGGCGTGTTCAGGGCCAGCACGGTTACCCGGTGCCCGGCCCGGCTCAGGCCCGCCGTTACATCGTACATGGCAATGGCCCCGCCATCGGTGGGCGGATACGGAACGCGCGGACAGAGCTGGAGAATATGCACAGACGGAAAGCAGGGTTAGCGCGGCAAAGCTACGAATGTCGGCAGTAGAACCACAGGCCGGTGGCGGGGCCGGTAGGGCGAAGCTACCGCTTCCTACCGCGCTGCACGAGGCGCACTCGGACTGCACGGCATCAGCTACGAGTTGGGCAGCGGGACACGGCCCCGGCGGCGGACCAGCAGCCAGAGCGGCGCAGGAGGCAGCCAAAGGGCGCTACCCTACCTGCCGAAACTGGTCGAGTAGGCTGATAATCTGCGCGTCAGTACCCAGAAATAGTAGCACGTCGCCGGGGTCGGGTACAGTATCGGCGGCGGGGCTAACGGTGAAGCCGCCTACCTGGTGCTTGAGGCCGATAACGGTGGCTCCGGTGCGCGAACGGATATCCAGCTCGCGGATGCTGCGCCCGCGCCACTCCGGCCGTAATTCCTCGTAGCGCAGCTCTTCCAGGCGCAGCTTGTTGGGCCCCAGGCCCGAAATCATGTCCAGAAACCGAATTACCTCGGGCCGGGTAATGAGGTTGGCCATGTGGGAGCCCCCAATCTCATCGGGCATTACCACCGAGTCGGCGCCGGCGCGCAGCAGCTTGGGTTCCGAGCTTTTGAGGCTAGCCCGCGCAATGATGGTAATGTCGGGGCTTAGCTCGCGGGCCGTGAGGGCCACAAACACGTTGTCGGCGTCCTTGGGCAAGGCGGTGATGAGGGCCCGGGCCCGGGCCACGCCGGCAGCGCGCAGGGTTTCGTCGAGGGTGGCGTCGCCGAAAACGGCCGGAATAGCCTCGCCCGTGGCGTCGGTGTCTTCCTTCACCAGGGCCTCGTTTTGCTCTACCACCACCACATCGGCCCCGCTGGCGCGCAGCTCGTGGTAGGCTTTGCGGCCATTGCGCCCAAAGCCGCAGACGATAACGTGGCCCGCGTACCCGCGGATGGCCTGGTCGTTGCGCAGCATAGAAAACATGGTTCGCAGGCCCCCGTCGAAGATGTAGGTGGTGAGCACCGACAACAGGTAGGCCAGCATTAAGAGGTTAAAGAAAATGTACAACGACACGAATAGCCGCCCGGGCGGCGACAACGGGTGCAACTCCCCGAAGCCTACCGTCGAGACGGTTATCATGGTCATGTAGAAGGCATCAACAAACGTGAATTTCTCAATCCACATAAAGCCGACTACCCCCACGGCAAAGCTGAACGCCGTGAGTACCAGCGCTCCTACAAACCGGCTGAGGTTAAAACGGTGCCAGATGTCGCGCACGTAGCGCAGGGCATTTGAGCGCAGCGGTGGAGATAGGGATTCGGGCATAGCCAAAGGTACGCCACCCAGGGTGGGGCTGCCAAATAGAACAGCTGCCAACCCGAATGCCGTGAGGAATCTGGGCTGGCGTCTGGTGTAGAAAACACCTTCCTCTCGGGGTTGGGGATGCCAACCCGTCCGGGCGGGCCCTACATGGCAGCTCGCGGAATAACGGTACCCAGCATATTGGCCAACTGATTGTCCATCTGCTTGAGTAACCGGATAGTTTGCAGGTGCTCCATCATGGTAGCATCATCCAACGGATGCCGCAGCGCCTCCAATCGGGTGGCCAACTCCCGCTCCACGTTGATTTTGTTCAGGCGCAGAATGGCGTTGTCGCAGGCAGTTTGCAGCAGATCCAGCTCCCGGGGCACGTAAATCTGGTGGGTAGTCCAGTTGGGGCTCAGCTCGTACTTCTCGGTGGCCAGCTCCGCCACCAAGGCGCGAATATCGGAGCGGCCGTGCTGGATGAGGGTGCGCACTTCGGGCCAGCGGCCCTGGTTTAGCTCCTCCTGGCACAGGTGCAGCAAATCGGCATAAATACCGGTTTTGAAGGGCGTGTCATCAAGCTGCTGCAACAGGTACTGGGCCACGCTTACGTCGGGAGCCAAGGGCTGGGGCGAGTACAGCAGCAGCAGGCGCACCACCTCCCGCTCGCACTGCTCCAGCACGTCGGGCACGGGCTCCAGCTCCTCCTTCGTCATGGTCAGGAGGTCTCCGCCGCCGCCCATCAGGTCTTCGGGCGAGGCACCGTACATCAGGGCCTCGGCTTCCTCCTCCGGGCTCATGGGCCGCGGGGCCGGGCGCGGCGTAGCCGGCGCCGATGGCCCGCCGCTGGGGGCGGCCCCGCTCCCTACCCCACTCCCACTGCCCGAACTGCCGCCGGCTGCTTTGCCCGTGGCGTTGCGGACAATCTTGTTGTACTCCGAAATCAGTACCTGCTCATCAATGCTGAAGGCCTGGGAGGTTTGCTGCAAAAACACCTGGCGCTTAATGGGGTCGGGCACTTTGCCAATGCTTTGCAGCACCTCCCGGATGGCCTCGGCCTTCTTCACCGGGTCCTGGGCGGCCTCGCGGCTTACCAGGTCGGTTTTGAACTGGATGAAGTCCTGGCTGGCTTGCTCCAGGTGGTCTTTAAAGCGCTGGTCCCCGACTTTACGGATGTAGGAGTCCGGGTCGTCGCCATCGGGAAAGAGCACCACCCGCACGTTCAGGCCGCCTTCCAGCAGCATATCAATGCCGCGCAGCGAAGCCCGAATTCCGGCCGCGTCGCCGTCGTAGAGCACCGTCACGTTATCGGTGTAGCGCTTGATAAGGCGAATTTGCCCGTCGGTGAGGGAAGTACCCGACGAGGCCACCACGTTTTTGATGCCGCCCTGGTGCAAACTCAGCACGTCGAGGTAGCCTTCTACCAGGTAGCACAGCTCCTCCGAGCGGATGGCCTGCCGCCCCTGGTAAAGGCCGTAGAGCACATCGGACTTGTGGTAGATTTCCGACTCCGGCGAGTTGAGGTACTTGGCCGTTTTGTCGTTGGGCTTGAGCGTGCGCGCCCCAAACCCAATCACGCGCCCCGACACGTTGTGAATCGGGAACATTACGCGGCCCCGAAACCGGTCGTAGCGCCGGCCCGTGTCCTGGCCCTGGTCGTCCTCGCGCCGGATGATGAGGCCGGTTTTTTCCAGGTATTTCTGCTCGAAGCCTGCCGCCGTGGCCGACTTCAGCAAATCGTCCCACTGGTCGAGGGAGTAGCCCAGCTCGAAGGTTTTGATGGTTGCCTGGTTGAGGCCGCGCTGGCGCAGGTAGCTCAACCCGATGCCCTGGCCCTCGTCGGTGCTGAGCAGCAGCTTGTGGTAGTGGTCTTTGGCCCAGTTCGAGACGATGAACTGGGAGTCTTTTTCGTTCTGGGCCAGCTGCTGCTCCGGAGTCTTTTCTTCCTCCTCAACGTCAATGCCGTACTTTTTGGCCAGGTACTTCAGGGCCTCCACGTAGCTGGTGCCCTCAATGTCCATGATGAACTGCACTACCCCGCCGGCCTTGCCGCAGCCAAAGCACTTGTACAAGCCCTTGGCCGGGGCCACCGAGAAGCTCGGCGATTTTTCGTGGTGGAAGGGGCAGCAGGCCCACATATTCTGGCCCTTGCGCTTGAGCGACACGAAGTCGCCGACTACCTCCACAATATCGGCGTGGTGGATGATCTGATCTACGGTTTCTTTCGGAATGCGGGCCATACTACCCGCAAAGGTAGGCAGGAAGTAGCGCGAAGCTTCTCCACCTTCAGCACAGGGCTGCCAATCTGCCCCCAGCATCACGGCCTGCCTAGCTTCTGCTGCCTCTGCTGCTGCGCGCGGGTGCTCCGTAGGGCAAGGCAAGGTGTATCCCCTGCCCTACGGAGCGCCTAGCCCTGAACGAGTTGAGGTAGCCAGAGGGCTACAGGCTTCGTCGACTGCGGCCGCGTCTTCGCGCAGCATGACCTGCTTCGTAGATCGTAGGATGATTCGAAAGCTACAGGAGTGGATTAAAACGAACGTCCTGCTGGGCTTGCCGAAGCTCCTATGGCGCCGGCTACCTCTTAGCCGTGAGCAGGGGACGGTAGAGCTGCTTCGGCAGCGCGGACGCCAGATCGGGCAGGACATACTCAGGCTAGGTATCAGCTATGGCTGTTGTCATGCCTAGTAATTGTGGCTGGCAGTGGTTTCCGGAATAATGACCACGTAGTCGTAGCCCAGGATGGTAGCCTGCAGCTGAGGCGTGGCCACCATCATCCCCTGGCGGAGCAGGGCCCGGCGCAGGGGGCGCACATCAAATACCTGCCAGGCGGGACCTGTGGGAGTAGCTGCCATGAAGGGCCGGAGCATGGCGGCCTCGGCGTTGGAATAGGCTGCTACGTTCTTGCTGAAATCTTCGGGATTCTGGCCGCCTACCTGCGTGCCCTGCTTGCCGATAATGAAAATATGCAGGGTTTTCTGGTCGTGGGCGTCGGCCAGGTTTACAGCCAGGTTGCCCACGTCGTAGATGTCGCCCCACACGCTACGGCCGCGCCCCATGTGGTTGGCCCCGAACTTGAACAGCATGGGCGGCAGCGGCTCCTCAGTTCGCTGGTAGGGCGCCAGCTCCCGGAGCAGGTTGCGCTTCATCAGGTTGATGCGCGCCTGGTGGCCGCCGGGCTTGCCGGCGGCGTTGGTCTTGAAGATGGCCACGCTGGCTTCCAGGTCCTGCAGTACCTGCTGCACCTGGGGGCTTTCGGCGCGGGTGAGCAGGCGCACACTATCAAGCAGGGTGGTACGCAGGGTGTTCACGCTCACGCGGCCGTAGTCGCCGGCCACCAGCGCGGCCCGGTCGTGGGCCTGGATGGCAGTGGCCTGCCGGCGGAGGTAGTCGCGGGTAGTCCTGCTTTTCACCTGGTCGGCCATGAGCGCCAGCAGGCGGCCCGTGGAAGCAAACCCGGCTTGCTCAATACCCACCAGCGCCGCACCCTGGGCGCGTAGGCTACGGGCCAGTTCAAACTCCTCGGCCCAGCTGTAAAACGACAAAGCCATGGGGTACTGCCGGCTGAAGGCGGTAGGCAGGCCGGACTGGGCCGTCAGCCGGGTCAGGTCCTGGGCCTGGTACCGGTCAATTTCCGCCACGTATACTTTGGGCCGGAGCACCTGGGCCAGGGCCTGGGTGAAGGGCGGAATCTGGGCCATGCCGTGGTCTTCGCCCACCAGCACCATGGTGCTTTTCTGCACGTCGGCCCGTAGCTTATCCCAGCCCGGGCCACTGTAGCGGGCTCCTTCGGCGGTGAGTGTAAGCTGGTTGCTGCGCAGCAAGCGCGCGAAGGTGGTATCGGTGGGAGCCTGGGCGCGGGCGGCCAGGCTTCCGGCCAGCAGCAGCGCCAGCCCAAGGGCTTTCGGATAGTAGCGGCGCCGGAGCGCGGGGTAGCAGAAAGAAATCATGCAACAGAAATAGCGGACAGAAAAAAGCTGGCCCGAAGATAGAATTCTGGCGCTGCGGCGGCTGTTTTTGTTTTCTAAAGGGCCCCTGGCTCCCGGCCCGTGGCTGCCAGGACGGGTCCAGTCAACTTCTGCCCCGGTTTCCGGGTTATCTTTGCGCTTTGCATTCGCACTTTCTTCCCCTGACTATAATGGCAACCATAACCAAAGAAGCCGTCCTGAAGGCCCTGAGCTACGTGGAGGAGCCCGACCTGGGCAAGGACCTCGTAACCCTCAACATGATTGAGGACGTGGCCATTGAGGGCCGCCGCGTTTCGTTCACGGTGGTGCTCACTACCCCCGCCTGCCCCCTGAAACAGCTTATTCACGACGCCTGCGAGCGGGCCATCCACACAATGGTGGACGCGGAGGCTGAGGTGGTGATTGTGATGACCTCGCGCGTGACTACCATGCGCCAGAACCAGGATGTGCTGCCCGGCGTGAAAAACATCATTGCCATTGCCTCGGGCAAGGGGGGCGTGGGCAAGAGCACCGTGACGGCCAACCTGGCCATTGCCCTGGCTAAAACCGGCGCCAGAGTAGGCCTGGTGGATGCCGATATTTCGGGCCCCTCCATGCCCCTGATGTTCGGGGTGGAAGATGCCCGCCCCCACGTGTACCAGAACGAGCAGGGCCGCAACCTGATTCAACCGGTAGAGGCCCACGGCGTGAAGCTGATGAGCATCGGCTTCCTGGCTCCGGCCGAGTCGGCCATTGTGTGGCGTGGCCCCATGGCTTCCTCGGCCCTGAAGCAGTTCATCACGGAAGTGGAGTGGGGCGAGCTGGATTACCTGCTCCTGGACATGCCCCCCGGCACCTCCGACATTCACCTCACGATGGTGCAGACCGTGCCCGTCACCGGCTCCCTCATCGTGACTACCCCGCAGAAAGTAGCCCTGGCCGACGCCGAGAAGGGCCTGCAGATGTTCCGCCTACCCCAGATCAACGTGCCGGTGCTGGGCATCGTGGAGAACATGGCCTGGTTTACCCCCGCCGAGCTGCCCGAAAACAAGTATTTCATCTTTGGCGAAGGCGGCGGGCAACAGCTGGCCGACAAGCACGGGGTAGCCCTGCTGGGCCATATCCCGCTGGTGCAGAGCATCCGCGAAAACGGCGACCAGGGCACGCCCGCCATCCTGCAGGACGGCTCCCCGGCCGCGGCCGTGTTCGAGCAGCTGGCCGAGGACCTGGCCCGCCAGGTATCCATCCGTAACGCCGTAGCGCCCCGCACCAACGTGGTGCAGATGCAGTCGTAGCGGCAACTGGCCGCTGGGGGCTCGGCTTATGGCAGAACTACCAGTGGCCAGCAACTTTGCCTGGGGGCTGGCGTAAGCTCGACCCTAGCATCAGGCAACTTTACCAGCAAACCACGTGTTGCCCTCATACGCCCCAAAAGCGTTACCTTTGGCATACTACTCCGCTGCTATTCGCGTGTTTCCCGACCGGATTAGCAGCCCAACACCAGCTCCATGACGCATTCCGCCGCCGTAGAACACCACCCGCTTCTCCCTCGCATCGAGCAGGCCCTGGACACCATCCGGCCCTACCTCGCCGCCGACGGAGGCAACGTGCGCGTGTTGGATATCACCGAGGACATGGTGCTCCAGCTGGAGCTCCTGGGCGCCTGCGGCACCTGCCCCATGTCGCCGATGACCCTGAAAGCCGGGGTAGAAGAATCAGTAAAGAAGGCCGTGCCGGAAATCCGGGCCGTGCAGGCCATCAACTCCACCCCCATGGACGAGCAGCCCGCCGGCCAAACCGGCCGCCCCGTGCAGCCTAACCCGGTGCCAACTCCGCAGTTTTAATTTCCGAGTTCCAATAAGTCAAAAGGCCGGCTTCTCTTCTGAGAAGCCGGCCTTTCTAGTAGCTAGAGTTAAAATGCTTGGCAGTGGTAACAACGGCTCATATTCTGTAAGCTCTGGCTAAGCCGTAAGAGGCTCTATTCTTTGGTTTTAATGACGAAAGCTTGCAACTCGGCCATTTTGCCATCTTGGAAGCGCCATACGTCGCAGTATGCATAGCTAGCCTCCTCTCCTGCTTCATCCTTTAGATTGATTTTGCCGATTGCGGTAACAAAATCACCCTCAGCAATCAGGTTTTCAACCATGAACTTGGGCGGCTCTGCATACGCCGTTTTCATCCATTGCCGAACAGCTTCTTTGCCTTGTAGTACTCTCTCGCCTACAAATACCCATTTGGTATCCTCAGTACAATGAGACAGGAAACCCTCGTTGTCACCCGCAGTGACGGCGGCGTTTGCCTTTTCTAAAACGGCTTTGTTGCTCTCAGTCATGTGGCTTCTTTTATCTAGTATTCAAGTTAGTTGTGTACTACTATTTTATTTAAACAAGCAGCATTATGCTGTAAGCTTCCCCAGCAAGTAGTCCAGCGAAAAGTAGAGGTCAGGTGGCTTGACGGAATTCGGTTGGGGTTATAAAGTGCTAGGAACAGCCGTTATTACTCATCAGCATCATTGTACAATGTCAGGGTAAGTAAGTCTGTAGATGCATTACGACCTTCTTTAAGGGCTACCCACACATAAACACTATTTTTTTCGACCCGGCGAACGATAGGGCCTGCCAACACCCATGGTAGATTAGGCAAGTGTTCAGTAATTAACTTCCAAGACATAAAAATTATTATTAAATTTATATATTTTAATTATTTTTTATACTGAAATACAACTACTATATTAAGTATCAAATTAATATTCAGAATTATAATAAATGGTATATTAAGAGGCGTTGTTTCTGTAAATCCAAATTTCAATACTGGGTAGAGCAGAAGTGCGTATACAAACGCAGAAATAATCATAAAAAACATTGATAATCTCTTAAAAATCATAGCATTTTCATGATCGTGATAAAGCAAAAGAAACATAGTTCCTAGAAACCCAGGGCCCAAAAGCCAGGCATTCATGTGTTCTATAAATGGCCTTGCTGTATCAAATTTATCAAAAACTTCAGCGGTCAAATACAAAAGTGCTTCCGCGATGAGCACGTATTTCAAAAGTAATTTCCGAGACAAGGTTGTGCTCATTGTAGAGAGGGTAGGATTTAGAAGTAAGTTTCCCCAGCAAGTAGTCCAGCGAAA
Source organism: Hymenobacter sp. HSC-4F20 (assembly GCF_019599275.1). Classification (GTDB taxonomy): domain Bacteria; phylum Bacteroidota; class Bacteroidia; order Cytophagales; family Hymenobacteraceae; genus Hymenobacter. Next base: position 1,252,468 of record NZ_JAHZTD010000001.1, read on the forward strand.
AAGTAGAGGTCAGGCGGCTTGACGGAACTCGGTTGGGGTCATAAAATGCAGTGCCTGGTGGGGGCGCAGGTGGTTGTAATCGTACTGCCACAAGCGGCAGTGTTCACGCACCCGCTGCAAAGTAGCAAAGAGATAGCCGTTGAGCAGTTCGCGGCGGAACGAGCCGTTGAAGCGCTCAACATAGGCGTTCTGGGTAGGGCTAGCCGGCTGAATCCAGTGCAGGGTGATGCCTTGGCTGCGGCACCAATCCTGTAAGGCCTGGCTGATGAATTCCGGGCCGTTGTCCACGCGTAGCCGCTCGGGCGGGCCGTGGCGCTCGACCAACTGGACGAGCAGGCGCACGACGCGGGCGGCGGGCAGGGAGAAGTCTACCTCGATGCCGAGCACCTCGCGGTTCCAATCTTCGACCACGTTCAGCGTGCGGAAACGTCGCCCGTCGGTTAAGGCGTCGCTCATGAAATCCATCGACCAGCACTGGTTCGGCCCCTCGGGCAGTTGCAGCGGCTGCTTGACCCGCTTGGGCAAGCGGCGCTTTTTCCGCCGCTGGCTCAGTTGCAGGCGCTGGGCCTGGTAAAGGCGCCACAACCGCTTGTGGTTGACCAGCAGCCCGTCTTTGCGCAGGCGGTGGTAGTACTTCCAGAAGCCCCAGCCCAAATGGCGGTTGACCAGTGCCAGCAACGCGTCTACGACCACCGCATCGGCCGTTTGCCGGGCGCTCTGGTCGCCCCGACCGGACGGCGTGGCGTAGCTCGCACGCGCCAGACCTACCAGGGTGCAGGCCCGGCGTCGGCTTAGCCCCTGGGCTACCGCGTGCTGGGCCACGGCCCGCCGCTGGGCTGGGGCTACTACTTTTTTCGCAGTACCTCCTTGACTACTTGGTTTTCCAGGCTCAGGTCCGCCACCAGCTGCTTGAGGCGGCGGTTTTCTTCTTCCAGGTGTTTGAGGCGCTGTAGTTCGGTGACTTCCAGGCCACCGTACTTACTTTTCCACTGGTAGAACGTGGGCTCACTGATGCCGTGTTCGCGGCAGATCTGGGTCACCGTCTGGCCCTGGCCTTGCTGGCGCAGGATGCCGATGATTTGGGCTTCGCTAAAGCGGCTCTTTTTCATGGGGCAGTAGGGAAAGAAAGAGAAAAGATATCCCCTTCCTCTACTTTTCACTGGCCTACCGCACGGGGAAGCTTACAATGCGCCTAAACAAAAACGAATTATCAACTATTGTTATAAATATATAGACAAGAAAAATCGATACTCCCTACTGCTTACTATTCTTCCTTACTGACCATTTCTATAGGTCACAAAATCAATGCTTAGGTAATCATCTAGTGTAGGGTCAACTGCATAAACCTCTCCAGTCTTTTTATTCTCAATTATCACAAAGTCGTGGTCCTTAAGAAAGGCCGTATTTACATACTTGTGAATGTTAGTACCAAGAAAGTAAAGCTGTCCTACTTGGGGCTTCGCCGTCCATGTGTCTGCAAGATTATACTTGCTTAACATATGATTACAAGTTGCAGCGAAGAATGCAGCATACCCAACGCAATGTGCTGACTTGGACGTTATGAGTTTGTTTGGATCTACGTCGTTTTTGGCTGCAGTAAAGTTTAACTGCTTCGAGGTTATGGAAAGACCTGTTTTAACAACTTGCTCAATATTATTATCGATAGTCTTATGAGTATTTTCGTTTATGTATTCAACAAGCTTGTCGTCTACCACTGAATAGTTTGTTCTTTGACCAATAGATCTATACGTCACCAAATGCCTGTATAACCACCCGCGAAACAACAACCCAATAGCCACCAGAACTAGAATTGCCAGCAATAGTCGCTTGATAAATTTCATTATCTCAGTTCGTTATAGTAGAGTTATAGGCAACATTTATCTTGACGAAACTTAACGCATCGTTAGTATCGTCAACCCAACCAGCGGCAGATGAATTACTGAGGCTGCTACCCGCGCGCCTGTGGCGGTAAGCCGAAATAGGAGCAGCGGCTCAAGGTAGCAGCTTTGCGGAATTTTCGGATGAGCCCGGGCGTGGGGCCTCATTCCCCCTACCCCGCTACCTTTGCCGGACCATCCACTACCCTACCTTCTATGGCCAACCCCAACGACCCGAGCCTGCATTCCTGGATTGATATTGCCCCCGGCAGCGACTTTCCCATTCAGAACCTGCCCTTTGGGGTGTTTGAAACCGAGGAGCGCGGGCCGCGCCTGGGCGTAGCCATTGGCGAGTACGTGCTGGATTTGTACGCCGTGTCGCAGTTCGGCTTTTTCCAGGACCTGGAGCTGGGGCCGAAGATGCCGAAGATTTTCCGGCGCCGCTCGCTCAACCAGTTTATTGCCCTGGGCCGGCCGGTGTGGCGAGCGGTGCGCCAGCGCGTCTCGGAGCTGCTGCGCCACGACAATGACGCCCTGCGCTCCGACGAGGTAATGCGCGCCTGCCTCGTGCGCCAGAGCGAGGTGCGGATGCTGCGCCCCGTGAAGCCCCACAACTACACCGATTTCTACAGCAGCATTGAGCACGCCACCAATGTGGGCATGATGTTCCGCGACCCGGCCAACGCCCTGCTGCCCAACTGGCGCCACATTCCCATTGGTTACCACGGCCGGGCCTCCTCCATTGTAGTGAGCGGCACCGACATCCGACGGCCCAACGGGCAGCGCAAGGCCCCTGATGCCGCAGCTCCTACCTTCGGCCCGTCGCAGCAGCTGGATTTTGAGCTGGAAATGGCTTTCGTGGTAGGCCGCAGTACTCAACTTGGCGACACAGTGCCGGTGCAAAACGCCGAGGACTACATTTTCGGGCTGGTGTTGTTCAACGATTGGAGCGCCCGCGACATTCAGAGCTGGGAGTATGTGCCGCTGGGGCCCTTCCTGGGCAAAAGCTTCGGTAGCAGCGTGTCGCCGTGGGTAGTTACGCTGGATGCCCTGGAGCCCTTCCGCGTAGCGGGCCCCGTGCAGGAGCCCGAGCCCCTGCTCTACCTCCGCCAACTCGACCAGCACAACTTCGACATCAACCTGGAGGTAGCCATTCAGCCCGAAGCCGGCCCCGAAACCACCGTGTCGCGCTCCAACTTTGGCCTCATGTACTGGAGCATGGCCCAGCAGCTAGCCCACCACGCCTCCAACGGCTGCAATATGCAGGTCGGCGACCTGTATGCCTCGGGTACCATCTCGGGCCCTACCCCCGACTCGCTCGGGTCCATGCTGGAACTGGCCTGGCGCGGCACCCGCCCCGTGCCCCTGGCTGATGGCTCGGAGCGCAAGTTTCTGCTCGACGGCGACACCGTGACCATGCGCGGCTACTGCGAGCGGGACGGCCTGCGCATCGGGTTTGGCGAAGTAACCGGCAAAGTCCTACCTGCTCCGCAGCTGTAAGAGCCCTTACGGGGGTGCAGGGCCAGTAGACGAAAGAAGAGTTTTTAACCTATACCGAAACGCCCGCCCTATTACGCAGGGCGGGCGTTTCTATAGTATCCGAGCATGTCTGCTGTAGGTAAGAGCGGCCGCCTGGGTCAGGCTACCGTGCGGGTGATGCGAGTAGCTTATTTCGTTTGCTCCATCTGCTCCTGCTTCTTCTCAATGGTTTCCAGAACGTGCTCGGGCTGCACGTCCTTTGCCAACTCAGGTATTTCAGGGTCATTAGCGGCCTCAATGTTCATCTTGCGGGCCATTTCGGTTACCAGAATCACTAGCCGCGTGATTTCGTGCTCCCCCAGCAGGCTTACCTGCAGGTTCAGCTCCGCCCGCTTTTCGGCCAGCGCTGCCGTGCGGTTTTGACTGATCAGCACGAAAGTGGACAGGAAAATGGCCTCTACCGATGCGAACATAGCCAGCACCACAAATGAGGGGTCGAAGGGTTTGAGGCCCAGCCAGCCCAGGTTCCAAAAGATCCAGAGGCCGAACAATACCAGGTGAATAAAAACGAAGGTAATGCTGCCCGTAAAGGCCGTAACGGCATCGGCCAGGCGGTCTTGCCAGCATTTCTGCTGGTCCTCTTCCTGCTGCCGTTTTAGCAGCGCCTCAATATTGCGCTCCACCACCCGCGCCATACTAGGCTTACCGGCCGGAGGTGCAGCTGCTTGTGCATTTTCTGATTTCATACTGCAGTACTACTAGGTAACTCTGCATACGGAAGCAGCTTGCAAAAAATCTCAACTATAAAATATAAGTCATTATCTATCAGCTCATTTAATTTCAAATTCACTCTTTTTTTCCGCTCGAACAAACAGCTCCTTTTAGCGAGAAGGCAGAGCGTTACAATGCGAAACGCCGGCCTGTACAGGCCGGCGCTGTAAGCAAAGAGAAGAGAAGTCTACTTCCGGCCGCTGATTATTTCGTCCACTACCAGGGGGTCGAGCAAGGTAGTGGTGTCGCCGAGGTTGGTGGTGTCACCCTCGGCTACTTTGCGCAGGATGCGGCGCATGATTTTGCCGGAGCGGGTTTTCGGCAGGCCCGAGACAATCTGAATCTTGTCGGGCTTGGCGATTTTGCCGATTTCCGCCACAATGGTTTCTATAATGCTGGCCTCAATGCGCTGGCGCTCCACCTCGGCCTCGGGCACGCCCTCGGGGCAGATAACGTAGGCGTAGATGCCCTGTCCCTTCACGTCGTGGGGGTAGCCTACTACCGCCGACTCCACCACGTGGGAGTTCTGGTTGATGGCGTTTTCAATTTCGGCGGTGCCGAAGCGGTGGCCCGATACGTTAATCACGTCATCCACGCGGCCGATGATGCGGTAGAGGCCGTTTTCGTCGCGGCGGGCACCGTCGCCGGTGAAGTAGTAGCCGGGGTACGGGGCAAAGTAGGTTTGTTGGGCCCGCTCATGGTCGCCGTAGGTAGTGCGGATAATGCCGGGCCAGGCCTGCTTAATGGCGAGGTAGCCTTCCTGGTCGTTGCCTTCAATTTCGGAGCCATCCTGGTTGAGCAGCACGGGCAGCACACCGGGTAGGGGTAGGCCGGCGCGGGCTGGCACCGAGGGCGTAATGCCGGCCAGGGCCGAAATCATGATGCCGCCGGTTTCGGTTTGCCACCAGGTATCCACCACCGGGCAGCGCTCCTTGCCTACGTGGGTGTGGTACCAGTGCCAGGCTTCCTCGTTAATCGGCTCCCCTACCGAGCCCAGCACCCGCAACGAATCCAGCGAGTAGCTCAGGACGTGGTCGAGCGGAGCTGCCATCAGGCTCCGGATGGCGGTGGGCGCGGTGTAGAAAATAGTAACCGAGTGCTTGTCGATTACCTCCCAGAAGCGACCGGGGCTGGGGTAGGTCGGCACGCCCTCGAACATGAGGGAGGTGCTACCAGCCAGTAGCGGCCCGTAGAGCAGGTAGGTATGGCCGGTCACCCAGCCAATATCGGCGGTGCACCAGTACACGTCGTTTTCCTCAATCTGAAACACGTTGCGGAAAGTGTAATCGGCCCACACCATGTAGCCGGCCGTGGTGTGCACTACCCCCTTGGGCTTACCCGTACTGCCCGAGGTGTAGAGGATGAACAGCGGATCTTCGGCGTCCATTTCCTCGGCGGGGCAGGTTTTGGCTACCCCCTCGGCTTCCTCGTGGTACCATACGTCGCGGCCTTCTTGCATGTGCACGGGCCAGCCCAGGTGCTCCGTTACAATCACGCGGCGCACCGAGGGGCAGCTATCCAGGGCCTCGTCCACCACGCGCTTCACCGGAATTTGCTTGGCACCGCGGTTTAGGCCATCCGAAGTCAGCACCACGCTGGCCTGGGCGTCGTTCACGCGGTCGGCAATGGCTGTGGCCGAGAAGCCGGCAAAGATGACCGAGTGCACCGCCCCGATACGGGCGCAGGCCAGCACGGCAATGGCCAGCTGCGGAATCATGGGCATGTAGATGCACACCCGGTCGCCTTTCTCTACCCCGTTGTTGTGCAGTACATTGGCAAATTTGCAGACCTCTTGGTGCAACTCGCGGTAGGTCAGGCGCAGGTGGCGGGTGTGCGGGTCGTTGGGCTCGAAGATGATGGCCAGCTTGTTGCCGCGGGTAGCTAGGTGCCGGTCGAGGCAGTTTTCCGTGATGTTGAGGCGGGCGCCCTGAAACCACTCGTTGCGGCCGGCGGCCATGTCGGAGCTGAGCACCTTGTCCCACTTGCGGCGCCAGGTGAACGGCTCGGCCACTGAGGCCCAGAACTCTTCGGGGTGATAGATACTCAGGTGGTAGGCTTCGTGGTATTCTTCCAGGGAGCGGATGCGGGCATGTTCTGGCATGGGTGGAGAGACAGTTAGAGTTGATGAAATTGCGGTTGAGAAGGCAACAAGTCCCGGCGGTTCAGGGCTTAGGCGGGGGTAGCTAACAGTTCTTTTACTTTATCCATGAGCTGGCGGGTGCTGAAGGGCTTCGGAATGTACATATCAGCCCCCACTTCGTAACCCTTCTGGATGTCGGCCTCCTTGCTTTTGGCCGACAGAAAAATGACGCGGGTGCCGCCCCGATCGGGCCGCTGGCGCAGGTGGCGGCACACCTGGTAGCCGTCCACGTCGGGCATCATCACGTCGAGCAGCACCACGTCGAAAGCGGTGCGGTCCACGGCATCCAGAGCTTCAGTGCCGTTGCGGGCAATGCTGACCTGATAGCCGCTTTTGCGCATCAGAAATTCGAGCGACATAACAATGTTGGGCTCGTCATCGACCAGGAGAATATGAGGAGGGGTCATGTTAATTAGTAATTAAGAATTAGCAGTGTATAATTGTGATTACCAGTTGTTAATCATGCAAAATGACGGTTATTAGGCATAACTACTCATTACTAATTTTTAATTATTAAGTGAAGAAACAGGTAGCTCAAACGAAAAGCGGGCACCTTGCTCGGGCGCACTCTCAACCCAGATGCGGCCGGCGTGCAGCTCCACGATTTTCTTGGTAATGGCCAGGCCGAGGCCGGAGCCCTCGGGCTTGCGCATGGTTTGGTTGCGGGCCTGAAAAAACTTGTCGAAAATGAGCTGGTGAAACTCCGGGTCGATGCCCTTGCCGTTGTCCTGCACCGTGATGCGCAGTACGTTGGCCGCAGCTTCCACCAGTACCGCAATGCGGCCGGAGCCATCGGGACGGCACGATTTCACGGCGTTGGAGAGCAGGTTCACCAGCACTTGCATCAGCCGGTCCCGGTCGCCGGCCAGGGGTAGCAAACCGGGCGGCACGGCCAGGTCGAGGTGAATCTGCTTGTCGCGCAGGAGCTGGCCCACGGCGTCGAGGGCGTCGGTGATGACGTCGGCCACGTCCACGGGCTCCTTATCAAGGGTTGCCTTGCCCGATTCGTACTTTTCCAGGTCCAGCACCAGCGTAATCAGGCGGCTTAGCCGTTCGGATTCCTTGGTGATGGTAAGCAGAAAGCGGTGGCGCTCCTCTTCCTCCAGATCGGGGTTATCGGAGAGGATTTCGGAAAGGGCGCGGATGCTGGTCAGGGGCGTGCGCAGCTCGTGCGTGACGGTGTAGAGGAACTCGTCCTTGTGCTGGTCAAGCTCCTGGAGCTGGTTGTAGGCGGCCTGCAACTGGTGGGTGAGGCGCTGCAGCTGGCGCTGCTGCTTCTGGAGCTGGCGGTTGGCTTCCAGCAACTGCTGGCTTTCCTTGAGAATGCCTACCACGTTATCAAAGCTGATGTCCTCTACCCCTACCGAGGAGCGCAACAGTAACCGGGCCGAGGCCGGACCGATGGAGCCCGCCAGCAGCTTTTCGGCGTAGGCCAGCAGGCGCGGATCGGCCTGGGGCGGAACCACTTCGTCCGTGACGTGGGCATCGGGGAAACGCTCGTGGAAGGCGTGCAGGGCCTGGGTGGCACGCTTCCGGCCCAGAAAGCCAGTCAGCAGGGCCCGCACGTCGGGCAGGGGCGCGCCGCCCTGCCAGCCGGCTGGCCCTTCGAAGCCCGTGCCGTGGCGAAACACATCCACAAACACATAAGCCTGGTGCTGCTCCAGGGCCGAGGGTGCCCGCAGCAACGACACGCCCACGTAAAGGCCCACGTTGAAAAACCAGCTCCAGAACAGCCCGTGCGAGAGGTAATCGAGGCCTTCCAGCCCAAACAGCGCAAACGGCCGCAAGCCCGGTAGCCCAAACAAGCCCTCCGTCAGGACGGAACTGGGCAGCAACTCGGGCCCTACCATAGTAGGAAGCACCAAGGTAAAAAACCACACGACGAAGCCCGCCAGCATGCCCGCCGTGGCCCCGCGCCGGGTGCCGCCCTTCCAGTAGAGGCCGCCCAGCACCACCGGCACAAACTGCGCTACCGCCGCAAACGACACCAGCCCAATATTAACCAGCGGCAGCAGGTGGCCTACCTCGGCGTAGTAACCATAGGCCAGCAGCAGCACCAGCACCACGGCCAGGCGGCGGCTGTGCAGGGCTACCTGCCCCAGGTAAGCAAACCAGTTGGGACCCTCGCCCCGGGCGGCTGGCACCCGCACCAGCAAGGGCATGAGCAGGTGGTTGCTCATCATCACGCTCAGGGCTATGGTTTCCACGATAATCATGGAGGAGGCCGCCGAAAGCCCACCCAGATAAATGAGTAGAGCCAACCAGGGCCGACCGGCTTGCAAAGGCAGGGCCAGCACAAACGTATCGGCGTCGAAACGGCCGTCGCCATCCAGGAGCCTTCCGCCGAAAGCCAGGGGTAGCACGAACAGGTTGATGATGATAAGATAGAGCGGGAACAGCCACATGGCTTTGCGCAGGTGGTCCTCGTTTACGTTCTCAACCACCGCCACCTGAAACTGGCGGGGCAAGAGCAGAATGGCAGCCATACTCAGCAGCAGCAGCGTTAGCCACTCGCCCGGGGCCGTACCTGCCCCCTGCAGGGTAAACAGGCGGCTCAGGTCCGGCACCCGGGCGGCGCGCTCAAACACGTCGGCAAAGCCATTGAACAGGCCATAGGTTACGAACAGACCGGCCGCCAGAAACGCCACCAGCTTCACCAAGCTTTCCAGGGCCACGGCTAGCACCATGCCCTCGTGCCGCTCGGTGGCTTCAATGGAGCGCACCCCGAAAATAATGGTAAAGAAGGCCAGCGCCACGGTCGTCACGAAAGCCGACGACACGGCTACCCCGCCGTGGGCCAGCAAGGTTTCCCCGCCCCCGGTCAGAATGTCGAAGGAGGCGGCAATGGCTTTGATTTGCAGTGAAATGTAGGGCACTACCCCCAGCACGCACACCACCGTTACCAGGGCACCAAGCCAGGCGCTTTTCCCGTAGCGAGCCGATATAAAATCGGCAATAGAAGTGAGGCGCTGCAGCCGGCAGATGCGAATGATTTTGCGCAGCACCAGCCAGGCGGCCGGGGCCATCAGCGTGGGGCCCAGGTAAATCCCTACGAATTCCAACCCAAAGTGCGCGGCCCGCCCCACCGAGCCGTAGTACGTCCAGGCGGTGCAGTACACGGCCATGCTCAGGGCGTACACGTAGGGGTTGCTCACCAGGCTTCGCCGCGCCGCCGAGCGGCGCTCTGCCGCGTAGGCCACGGCGAACAGCAACGCGAGGTAGCCGAAGGAGAAGCCAATGACGAGCAGGGTGTTCAAGGGGTGAGGCGGTAAGGTGGTGAGAGGGTGAGTTTCCTGCTTTACGGGTGCGAGTGGGTAGCGAGGCCCTGGCTAACAACCAGGTAAGGTCGGGTGAGCAGCGGGAGGGGGTGTTCAGATACAGAGTAGCGTGAACAGCGTATTCCGCGCCTTAAACTGACCTTTTTACTACCTCTCTATTTCACCTTCACCAGCCAACCAGTGAGCAGCACCAGCAGCCCCCAGGCAAGCAGCACATAGAGGTAGAGCACCGGAATGCCCCCTACCCTTCCATCATGGTCGAAGACGGCCAGGAAGGGAAAGTTGAGCAGCACGGCAAAAAGCACGGCCACGAATAATAGCCGCTGTTCGGGGCGCTGCTCCGGGCGTTCTTGTGACGGCATGGGCACGGGAATTTGGGTAGCCTAAACTGATTCTCTATGTTTCAACGACTTAGAAAAACAAACGAAGTCGAGGTCGTTTTTCGCACGAAATCCGCCGAACCAACGGCCCGACGGATTCACGTAGTCATTCACGCACGCAGCCGCTGCTAGTCCATGATGCGCACGTTGCGCACGTCGCGCATGTAGGCAATACCGATAAAGAAGCAGATGAGGGCCACAATGGTAGGATAGGCCAGACCGATAAGGCTGCTGTGCTCTTTGGCAAAGGTGCCCTCGGGTTGCGTGGCAGCCCACACCCCAATCCAGGTAGCCACCAGCGGCACGAAGCCGCCGAACACGCCATTGCCAATGTGGTAAGGTACCGACAGCGAGGTGTAGCGCACTTTGGTAGGGAACATCTCCACGAGGTAGGCCGCAATCGGGCCGTACACCATCGTCACGAACAGCACCAGAATAAAGGTGAGGGCAATCATGGCCGGAATGTTGGGCGTAAGCGCCTTCATCACGGCGGGCACGGCCTTACCAGCAGCATCCACGGTAGCCGGCGTTATTTCGGTTAGCGGACCGGCAAAGGCTTTCAAGCCGTAGAACAGCGGGATGGTGAACAGGGCTCCGCAGATCATACCCGTCATGATGATGCGCTTGCGGCCGATGCGGTCAGAGAGGGAGCCGAAATACACGAACAGCGGCGTCGCCAGCAGCATGGCAACCACCAAAATGGTGCTGGAATCCACGAGGTCCATTTTCAGGGTGTTGTTCATGAAGGAATACGCCTGAAACTGGCTGGTATAGAAGATAACGCCTTGGCCCATGGTAGCGCCAAACAGGGCAATCATCACCAACCGACGGTTCACGGGGTTCATGAACGAGTCGCGCAGGGGGTTGGTGCTGGTGGTGCCACTCGCCTTGGCCTTGGCAAACAAGGGCGATTCGTGCAGCTTGCGGCGGATGTAGTAAGAAGCAATAACCAGCAGGCCCGAGAGCAGAAACGGAATGCGCCAGCCCCAGTCCTTGAAGGCTTCCTCGCCCATAATCTTGCGCGTAAGCACAATCACCGAAATGCTCAGAATCAGGCCACCGGTGGCCGTAATCTGGATGTAGCTGGTAAAGTAGCCCCGCTTGCTGTCCGGGGCGTGCTCGGCCACGTAGGTAGCGGCCCCACCATACTCCCCGCCCAGGGCCAGGCCTTGTAGCAGGCGCAGCACCACCACAATCAGCGGGGCGGCAATGCCGATGCTGTCGTAGCCCGGAATCAGGCCCGTGACGAAGGTAGCACCCCCCATAATCAGCAGCGTAACCAGGAAGGTGTACTTGCGGCCAATCATGTCGCCGAGACGGCCGAAGAACAAGGCCCCGAACGGCCGCACCACGAACCCGGCCCCAAACACGGCCAGTGCGCCCAGCAACGAATCTTCCAGCTTGCCCTGGTGTCCGAACAGCACCGGCCCAATAATGGTAGCCAGCGAGCCGAAGATGTAGAAGTCGTACCACTCAATGACGGTACCAACCGACGAAGCGGTAATTACCTGCCAGATTTTGCTGGCCGATACGGTGTTGTTGTCGTGAGTCAGCGCATCATCCGTTGACGGTGCGCCACCCATGGGCGCGGCACCAGCATAGGCGTCGCGCTGCGGCAGGTTCTGGGACATGATTGGTGGGAGTTGTGGTGGTGAGATGGTAAACTGATGAGATAGTGAGATGGGGAACTGGTGCATTTGACGTTCGGCGGGCGCGCCCTTGTGCCGGCACACCATCACACGCACTACCCCTACCAGCTCACCACCTCACGCTGTCTTACAGGAAAATCTGCGTTTGGAGCGTGATTTCTGGCTTGTAGTCCAAGCCGTTGACTTGGCCCGTGGTGAAGTTGGTACGGGAGAAATCGGGGCGGGCGCGGTAGTTCAGCGTCACTTTAGCATTGTGCCCGTCTAGTAGCAGATTCGCCCCAATGTCGTAGACGTTAGCGGCCTTCGAGAGAAACTCATAGTCGCTGTGCAGGTAGGCCACGTAGGGCTGCAGGCGTGCCTTAGGACCGAATAATTTCTGGGGCAGCAGGTAGCCCACCTGGCCGTAGAACGAGTTGCCGGTACCCGATTGCGGGTACGCATTGCCCCGGGCGGCGGTATTAAAGCCATTTACTACGCCAAACCCGGGGTTCTCGGGCCCGACAAACCGCACGTGGTTAGGTCCCATGTTATAGTTGTAGTACACGCCGTAGAGGGTGATGGCTGTGCGGGCGGCCGTGTCCAGGGGCACATCATAAAAGGCATCCACCCCGAACATCTTCATGTCGTGCTTGCGGGTAGGAATGTTGGCGAACTGGTCGAGGGTGCTGGGGGCCGTGGTGTAGATAATGCGGCTGTCGGTGCCGCGCGAGTACATGGCGTCCTTGTTGTAGAGGAAGCCCGCCCCAATGCTGAATACCCGCTTGGAGCCCAAGTAGGTACCCGTGAAGTAGGGCAGCAGGTTGGCCTCCGGTTCCAGGAAGTTGTAGCTCACGTAGCCCTGGTACACATGGGTAGTATTCTGCGGGTTGTACTGGGCAATGCCCGTGCCCGTGTTGGTGGTCACTCCGCCGACAGTGGCAGTGGAGCCGAGGCTTAAAGGACTGCTGGCCTGATTAGTCAGGAACGGGTCACTGGCTGAGAAGCGGTAGTCGAGCTTACCTACGCGGCCCTTGGCGTACACTCCCAGCCAGCGGGCAAACTGGTCGGTCTGCTCAATAGTCGGGAAGTTGGTCAGGGGCAGGTCGATGGGCAGAATACTGGTGGTGCTGGCGCTGGTAAGCCGCGAGATACCGTTGAGGTAGTGCAGCCCCGCGCCCAGGCTCAGGTACTTGTTGACTTTATACTCCGTAACAGCTTCGTGAATGAAGAACTGCGGCTTTTTGCCCGGGCCGGTGGCTTCACCGGTGGCCCCGCCGCTCACGGCGTTTTGGTTGTTGATGCCCAGGTGGGTGTAAATCACGAAGCGCGGGTTGAGCTGGGCCAGCAGCACCAGGCGCGAGCGGCGCAACCCGAAATCCACCTGTCCCTTCTGCTCCTTGCCGGGGGCCCGGGTGGTGCCCTCGTTATTTTTGGTGTAGCGGGTGTACACCTGGTGCCAGGTCATGAAGCGCAGGTACTTCGAGCCGTCGGGCGAGAGGTTTACCTTCATGCCCGCCCCGTAGGGCGCCGACTTAGCCGGGGCCGGCGGGGCAGGCACGGGGGCCGGAGCGGCCGGAGGCGGGGCTGGAGTTTGTCCGGCGGGTGGGGGCTGAACCTGGGCCGTTGCACCGGCTGCTGTCAGCAGCGCGCTCATAGCCAACGCGTAGCGAGTAGTTCGCATAGGGTTTGGTGGGGTGAGGGGTTGAGATAGATCGGGGCAAGACAGTCGGCCACGGGGTGGTGCTGAACTGGTAGCCCCAAGTAGGAAAATCCCAACGCAGAAGTCACACAAACGTTATACTTCTGCTAAGCCCTATAGCTCTACCCTTGCCGAAACCGCTCCCACCGGATCATCATGTACTTATCGCCCAACTCCGTCACGATGAGGCCAGCTTCCTTCAGGTTCTCCGGCTTCTGAAAAAACTCTGCCAGCTCCTTCTGGTTCAAAATTTTGTATGTCGGATGGTAGTCGGTTTGACGTGGGGCTTTCACCCCATATTTCTTTACCCAATTCATTACCGAAACGTGGCTCACACCCAGCAACCGCTCTATCTCGCGGTAGCTCACCCCTTCCACAAAGAGTTGCAGAGCCTTAATGACGTAGTAGGAGTTGATTTCCTTTCCTGCTTTCGCCACGGAGAAGTGGTAGCCGCAGTTTTTACACTTGTACCGCTGCCGGCCCCCTACAATCCCGCTTTTGGTAGCATCCGTTGATTCGCATTTGGGGCAGGCAGTTACTGACATTGGAAGGTGAGTAAGGGGTTACTAGCAAAACCTATAGCTATTTAGTAAAGATATAGTATTTTAGCAACTATCTCTTAAATTGAAAGGATAGGTACTATCCTGAAGTAGGCTACACTATCACGAAATCTATTTTCGAAGTTATGAGGAAGCGGGAGGTGGTAGTCGTCATTTAAGGCTGCTGTATGGCCGGCACCTTTGCCACTTGATGTGCGGCCAGATTACAGGTAGTAGTACGAGAATTTACATTTATAGCCTTAGCAACGAGTTCGGCAACTCGCCATTCAGCATCTGCTCCCCTTCCATTGCTTGGCAAACTGAGCTCCTATATCTTTCAAAGACTGCCTCTTCACTGTTTGGGTAGTAGCAACTGAAGGCACTCCACGAACCGGCTACCGGACCGCGTCGTGGGTGAAATCTAGGTCGTAGAGTATGTTCAGCCGAAACCCGTGGTTGATTTCAAACACCGGCCTTCCGGAAGCCGCGTCCGGCTCGGCGTGTTGGCTGATTTGGTTGAGGTAGTTCAGCTCTACCTTGGCGTTATCACTGAATTGGTAGCCTACCCCGCCGGAAAGGCGGTTCTGGTTAAACACGTTGTCGCCTACGTTGCGGCCGAAGCCAATGAACAGCTCGTCGAAGGCATTCAGGTACCACTCCCCGTCCTCCACGGTAACTCCCTGCAGCGGAAACTGCCCGGCAAGCTGGTAGCGAATCCGGTTCTGAAACTCCCAGTCCTGCACGTGGCCCTGTCCCTCATTGGCGCGGGTGCCTAGCCAGCGCTGCTCCAACCGCAGGCGGTGCGTGAGCGTCAGCCGGCCCAGTGGGTCCTTCAGCGAAATATCCTGGTACAAGCGGTGTTCCGGCTCGGGCCGACCGGGCACGGTGGGGTAGCTGCCGTAGCGGTGGGTCTGGAAGTAGGTGTAGCCGCCCGAAACTGTGATACGGTCCGTGAGCGTGCGCACAAGCCCCAGGCGGGCCAATTGCTGCTGAGGAGCACGCACCCAGTTGATGCGGCGCCATTGATATTCCGTGTGGAGCGCCCACTTCACAGTCAGCTTATGGTCGCCGGAATACACCAGCCAGCCCAGGGTGTTTTGGTCGTTGAGGCGGAGCGCCTGACCGTATCCGCTGGAAGCCAGTACCCAACAGCCTAGCAGAAGTAGTGTTTTCTTCATCAGTACGGCCCGAAACTCTCAGGCTCCTACTGATGAGTACGCTTACGGGCACCCCAAGTTGGCCGCGCGTCTACCCAACTACAAACTGAGTATGGTAGCCAGCACTGCATCAATGGCCTGCCCAAGGCGGCGCAGATCCAGGCGGTTCAGGGTATCGGTAGGCTCGTGGTAGCTTTTGTTGCGGTAGAACGCGGTGTCGGTGAGAAGCAGGGCCGGGTAGCCAAACTGCCAATAGTTGAGGTGGTCGGAGAAATCGATGCCGGGTAGCCAGGCGGGGGCTTTGAACCGCTTCACGGGAAGCGCCGCCGCCGTTTTGTAGCGCCGGGCGAACTGCCGCCCGAACCGGCCATTCCCGAATTTCTGGGCTACGGTCACGTAGTTGCCCCGGCTCCCGAACAGCAGTTTGAGCGGCCCGAAGGGGTAGTCTTGACTGTTTTTCTGGTCGTCGTAGTAGCCCAGCATTTCCAGGGCCACCATGCCACGCACCGGCACACCGGCCGCGTGCAATGCCTGGGCGTGCACGTAGCTACCCATGTTTTTCGTCCGAAAGAACGGCGGCTCCTCCAGCGTGTAGGCCACCACATCAACGCGGCAGGGCAGCTGCTGTTGCCGGCCCAGCAGGCGCGCGAGTTCCAGCAGGGCCGCCACGCCCGAGCCGTTGTCGTCGGCGCCGGGCTGCTCGCCGCACACGTCGTAGTGCGCCCCCAGAACGATGCGCGCACCTCTTTCTGGGCCAAAACTGCCGAGAATGTTGCGGTAGGTGCGGCCATTTACCTCATAGGGCTGTTCTGTGGGGCGGGCACCAGCCGCTGCCAGCTCAGTTTTAATGTAGTCGGCCGCCTGGTTGAGGCTGGCTTCGTGGAGGTAGTTGCGCGGCTCAGGGGTGGTAGTGAGGGCCACTAGGTGGCGGCGCAGGCGGGCGGTGTCGGCGGCCGTAATTTGGGCCAGGTTGAGCCGGGGCAGCAGGGTAGCAATTAATAGAACAGAGAATAGTCGCGTCATAGAAAAGCTAAGAAGCAGGTATGGAGGCCAGATGCTGGCGCCGTACTTTTGGTTGCTTTGGGGCATCGCCGCCCTCTGTTCTAGTTACACTTCCCACCCCACATGCCCACTCCTACCCCCTTCCGCAGCATCAACCCTACCGACCTCAACGCTCCCGACTGGCACGCCTTCATGGTAGGAGCCGTGGCTCCGCGCCCGGTAGCTTTCGTGAGCACGCAGGACGCCGAAGGCAATGTCAACCTCAGCCCTTTCAGCTTCTTCAACTGCTTCGGCTCCAACCCGCCCATTCTGGTGTTTTCGCCCGCCAACCGGGTGCGCGACAACTCCCAGAAGCACACGCTGGAAAACGTGCGCGAGGTAGCCGAGTGCGTCATCCATATCTGCGACTACGCCATGGTGGAGCAGATGTCGTTGGCCAGCACCGAGTACGGCAAGGGCGTAAATGAGTTTGTGAAGGCTGGTTTTACCGAGGTGGCCAGTGAGCAAGTGCGCCCGCCGCGGGTACTGGAGGCCCCGGCGGCCTTCGAGTGCGTGGTGGAGCAGATTGTGGAGCTGGGCACGAACAACGGGGCCGGCAACCTGGTCATTTGCCGGGTAGTGCTGGCGCACTTCCGCGAAGACATTATCCTACCCTCCGGCGTGGGCATCGACCCGCAGCAGCTTGACGCCATTGCCCGCCTCGGCGGCGACTGGTACACCCGCGCCTCGGGCAGCAGCCTCTTCGAAGTGCCCAAGCCCAACCGCCACCTCGGCATCGGCATCGACCAACTGCCCGAGCACATCCGCACTTCCAATATTCTGACCGGCAACAACCTGGGCCGCCTGGCCAACATCGAGCAACACGCTCTACCTTCCCCGGAAGAAATAACCGCCTTCCGCCAGGAGCCCATCGTGAGCTACACCCTCAATAAATTCCGCGACGACCCCGCCCAACAGCGCCAGGAGCTGATGCAGCTGGGCAAGCAGGTGCTGGAAGAAGGCCGCCTGCTGGACGCTTGGAAGGTGTTGCTGCTGGCGGCGGAATAACGCGCCGGTTCGGGTTTACTACCTTTTTACAGCGGTTCTAGCCGGAAATATTTGGTTTTCAGCTTACGCGTCAGGTAGGGAGGTAGCGGTGCTCCTTGCTCGTAGGCTTCCGTGACGCGCTGGTACTGGTGCGGCCCGAACCGGCTGAGGCGGAAAAGACCGTACGTAGTGGCCAGTCCGCCGATCAGCAGGTCGCCGTTGGTTTCCTGCTGCCGGGTTTCGTAGAACGACTTGTCCCTCTTTTTCATGTCCGAGGAAGCCAGCGCAACTTTCTCTACGGCTGCCGTAGCCACGGTACTCGCTCCTACCTGCAACACGCCCCGGGTGGCCCTGGAGCGTTGGATGAATAGGTGTTTTACCGCCCGCAACGTATCGGAACGGTCGTAGCGGGCGGTGCTCAGGTCGGAAGGCAGCGGCGCGGTTGGCGCCTGGGCGCAGGCGTTGGCGGTCAGGCCGCACCCGGCTGCCAGTAAGAGTATAGCTTTGAGCATAAAACGGATAGCAAACGGTGAAAGGGAAATTAGATATTTCCTTCGCACAATATTCGCGCCGATTGCCGTAACCCAATCCGCGAAATCCGGGTAACTCGCCTTAAATCACCGATTCTAATTTCGCACCGCTATCATCAGGGCCAGTTCCTTGTAGCGCATGTTGAATTTGCGGGCGATGCTGGCGTTGGTGAGCGAGCCTTTGTACACGTACACCCCGGAGCGGAAATGCTCGTTGGTGAACAGCACCTCGTTGATACCGCCGTGCTGGCTGATTTCCTGCAGAATGGGCGTGAAGATGTTGCTCAGGGCGTTGGTAGCGGTGCGCGGCACGCGGGAGGCAATGTTGGGCACGCAGTAATGAATCACGTCGTACTTGCGGAAGACGGGCTTGCTGTGGCTGGTCATCTCGCTGGTTTCAAAGCAGCCGCCCTGGTCAATGCTCACGTCGATTATCACGGAGCCCGGCGCCATCTGCGACACAACATCTTCGGACACCATGAAGGGAATCCGGCCTTCCTCCGCGTTCAGGGCCCCGATGACAACGTCGGCGCGGCGGATCTGCTGGTTTAGGGCGTAGGTGTCGAGGGTACTGGTGTAGAGCTGCGGGGTGCAGAGGTTCATCTTGAGGCGGCGCAGCTTGTAAAGGTGATTATCGAACACCTTTACTTCGGCTCCCAGCCCGGTGGCGGCGCGGGCGGCGTACTCGGCTACCGTGCCAGCCCCCAGAATTACGACCTGGGACGGTGGCACGCCCGTAATACCGCCCAGAATCACGCCCTTGCCCTCGTTCGAGCGGGCCAGGTACTCGGCCGCAATCAGCATGACGGTAGAACCCGCAATTTCCGACATGGCCCGCACCACCGGCCGGGCCCCCGAAGGGTCCTTGATCAGCTCAAAGCTGATGGCATTGATTTTCTTCTTGGTGAGAGCCGTGATGTACTCGCTGGTCAGGGTGCCGAACTGCAGGGCCGAAATCAGGGTCTGGCCGGCCCGCATAAACTCGATTTCGTCGTAGGTGGGCGGGGCAACTTTCAGGATGATATCGGCCTCAAACACCTCCTTCTGAGAGTAGGCAATGGTAGCCCCGGCCTCGGAGTAGTCATGGTCGGAGTACTTGCTGGGTTCCCCGGCCCCGCTTTCCAGCAAAATCTCGTGGCCTGCGTCCACCAGGTGCTTCACGGCCTCGGGGGTGAGGCAAATGCGGTTTTCCTGCAGCGAGGTTTCGCGGGGTAGCCCGATGAACAGCTTCCGTTTCCGCGTTTCCACGGCCAGCATGGATTCCTGCGTGAGGTAGGCGCGGCTGGTGGCCAGCGACTCAAATCCGGGGGGTACTGCTTCGGGCATTCTGATTGTAATTAGTAATTAAGAATTAATAATTAGGAATGACTTTGCCACCCAACGAAGCTGCTTTTCAGCACAACAGCCTCTGAGAGCCAGATTATTCATTCTTAATTATTAATTATTAATTCCCTTGAGGTGGGTCCGGTGACGTTGAGAGTGACAACCAGGCGCTCCGAAGGCAATAATTCCTCGACGCGGCTGGGCCACTCTATCAGGCAAAGATAACCAGAATCGAAGTACTCCGGCGCGCCAATGCCTTCGGCTTCGGCAGCGTCTTCGAGGCGGTAGAAGTCGAAGTGATAAATAGGCCGGTTCTGAGCGTCGCGGTACTCATTCACCAGCGAGAAGGTCGGGCTGCTGACCTCATCGGCTACCCCCAGGGCTTGGCACAGGGCCTTGATAAACGTGGTTTTGCCGGCTCCCATTTCGCCTTCAAAACAAACAATCGAGTGGCCCTCAAGGGCGGTTCGCACCTGCCCGGCAGCTTGGGGCAGGGCGTCAGGCGAAGGAATTTCGATGGTTTTGCTGGTCATCGGCTAAAACAGAACAGGTGAGGCATTATAACTTGTGCCTGCAAATTTGGTTATTCCGCCGCAATGGTCACTCCTACCCCGCCTTCCGCTGAAAACTCCGCCGATTCTTCGGGCCGGGCTTTCCTGTAGGTGCTGGTCGCCGTTCTTCTCAGTATTGGGATAGTGGCTTACACCAGGATGCCCGGCTGGGCAACCACGGCATTGCCTGCCGCGCCGGGGTAGTACACAACTGGCTGCAGCATAGTACCCACATTCTGACGCCGCGCTATCCTACGGCCCCGATGCGCGTCAGGCGGACTACGCGGAAAACTACCGCCGCATCCACGAGCTACGCCCCGGCGACTCAGTACCCAGCAGACGTTGGCCCGCTACGCCGCGCCAACTCCAAGTGGAAACACCCTGATTAATACCGATTTTTCGTGAGTTTTCGCGGCTGCAGGGCTCCAGACCGGTAGGGTCTTCTATATTTGACCGACCCAAACCAACACCTGACCATGCAAGTCTCCCGAATGGCCGGCAGCCTGATCGGCTCCGAAATCATCAAAATCGGCAACGAAGTCAACGATATGATTCGCAAGGGGGAGCAGATCTGCAACCTCACCATCGGCGACTTCGACCCCAGCATTTTCCCGATTCCGGCCGAGTTACAAACGGAAATTACCCGCGCCTACCAGGCCGGCCACACCAACTACCCCCCGGCCAACGGCATGGCCGCCCTGCGAGAGGCGGCGGCAACTTTCACCAAGGAGCGCCTGGGCCTGGAGTACTCGCCCAACGACTTTT
The DNA here is from genome assembly GCF_019599275.1 of Hymenobacter sp. HSC-4F20. Classification (GTDB taxonomy): domain Bacteria; phylum Bacteroidota; class Bacteroidia; order Cytophagales; family Hymenobacteraceae; genus Hymenobacter. Next base: position 1,272,613 of record NZ_JAHZTD010000001.1, read on the forward strand.
TGGTAGCTGGCGGCTCGCGCCCCCTCATTTATGCTACCTATCTGGCCTTGGTAGACCCCGGCGACAAGGTGGTGTTTCCGGTGCCCTCCTGGAACAACAACCACTACTGCCACCTTTCCTCAGCGCAGGCTGTGATGGTAGAAACCCGCCCCGAAAACAACTTCATGCCCACGGCCGAGGAGCTAGCGCCCCACCTGGAGGGGGCTACTCTGCTGGCCCTGTGCTCTCCGCTCAACCCCACGGGCACCGTGTTCAGCAAGGAAGATCTGGAAGCTATCTGCGACTTGGTGCTGGCCGAAAACCAGCGCCGGCAGCCCGGCCAGAAGCCCCTGTACCTGCTCTACGACCAGATTTACTGGCTGCTGACCTTCGGGGCCACCGAGCACTACGACCCGGTAAACCTGCGCCCTGCCCTGCGCGAGTACACCATCTACATTGATGGCATCTCGAAGTGCTTGGCTGCTACCGGAGTGCGCGTGGGCTACTCCTTCGGACCGGCGCAGGTAATTGATAAGATGAAGGCCATTCTGGGTCACGTGGGGGCCTGGGCTCCCAAAGCCGAGCAGGTGGCCACGGCCAGCTACCTGCCCCAAACTCAGGCGGTAAATGGGTTTCTCAGCCAGTTCAAGGAAAAAGTACAACACAGCCTCGACGCGCTGCACCAGGGTCTGCAGGCCCTGAAAGCCGAGGGTCTGCCGGTGGATTCTATGGTTCCGATGGGGGCTATTTACCTCACGGCCAAGCTCGATGTACTGGGCAAATCTACTCCGGGGGGCCACGTGCTCAGCACTACCAAGGAGCTAACTTCTTACCTCATTAGTGAGGCGCGTCTGGCCCTGGTACCCTTCAGCGCCTTCGGGACGGATGATAGCGCGCCGTGGTTCCGGATGTCGGTGGGAGGAGCCTCCCTGGAGTCTATTGTAGCGGCGCTACCCCGCCTGCGGGCCGCGTTAGAGGCTCTGCGCTAACACTAGGCCGCGGCGGCGCCTGCTGGTGCCGTCCGCTGCTTTGGCCGCCACGGCTACTGTACCCCCGCCGGCATGCCGGCGGGGGTACTCATGTGCGGTTGGAAGTAGTGCAGACAGGTGCGAGGAATACCGCATTCTTCTTATCTTCAAGCGCCAGATCTTCGCGAAAAAGCCAAGGTCCGGCACTCCTGCTCTATTGCGCCCGAAAGTTATTTTCTGCTCCCGGGCCGAAATGTCCTGCTCCTATTGCACTTTCCGCTTTTATCTTTTACCGGAACGTGTATTTATGCACCATCGCTTACCCCACCTCTGTGGAGGGGGCCCTATCCTGCTGGGGGCCACACTGCTCATTTTGCCATTTTCCCTGCGGGCTCAGGTGCGCCCTGCTCCCGTAGTTGGGGCGGTGCGTACCAGCGCCGGAGCCGCCGTAGAGTACGCTACCATCACCCTGCACCGCGCCACTGATTCGGTTGCCGTAAAAACCGAGTTTACCGATGCAACCGGGCAGTTTCAGCTGGAGCCGAGCGCCGCCGGCTTCTACCTCGTATCGGCCGCGCAGGTGGGGTACGGGCGCGCATGGCTGGGGCCGCTAGAAGTTGGTGCTGCCCTCCGTCCTACCCCGCTGGTATTTACCCTGACTGCTAGTTCGGCCACCCAGCTGAAGGGCGTTACCGTGACCGGTCAGCGCCCGGCTTTTGAGCGCTTAGCTGACCGTACCGTCGTGCATGTGGAAGGCTCTCCGCTCAGCGCCGGCAACACGACCCTGGATGTTCTAGGCCGGGCCCCCGGGGTTACCCTCGACGCCAACGACAACCTTTCGCTACGGGGTAAGCAGGGCCTGCTGGTGCTCATTGACGGCAAGCGCCAGCCCATGACGGGGGCTGAGCTGGCCAATCTGCTGCGTTCCTTGCCCGCCGAGCAGGTCAGCACGGTGGAGCTGATAACCAACCCGCCGGCCAAGTACGACGCCCAGGGCGGGGCCGGCGTCATTGCTATCAACCTCAAGAAAGACCAGCGCCTGGGCACCAACGGCAGCGTCAATGCGGCCTACGGTCGAGGACGCTATGGCAAGTTCACAACCGGACTTAGCCTGAACCACCGCCAAAAGAACCTGAACCTCTACGGGTCCTACGCCTACGCTGACCGCCAAAGCTTTCAGGAACTGGATTTTACGCGTACCTACCGCCAGGATGGCTCCCCGAGTCTGCGGACAGTACAGCGCAACACGCCCCAGGGGCATTTACAGTCCCATACCTGGCGGGCCGGCGCCGATTACTTTCTCACCAAGCGCACCACCGTAGGGGCCATGCTCAGCGGGCTGGCCAGCCGTACCCCCTCGCAGGGTCTTAATGAAGCCACCTTTTACGATGCCCAGGGCCAGTTGCTCAGCCGTTCCTACTCCGTTAACCAACGCAACCTCGAGACGCCGAACGTTGCGGGCAATCTTACTCTGCGCCACCTGTTTGTGAAAGATTCGCTGGGAACGCCCGAGCTGACGGCCGACGTGGACGTAGCACGTTACGGCATTACCCGCGCGCTGAATCTGACCACGACCTACGCTCTGCCCAGCACGGCAACTCCCGCCCAGCTCACCGGCGACCAATCTGGCACGCTGACTATCTGGGGGGCTAAGGCCGATTACATCCGGCCCCTGCGCCACCGCCTGCGCCTAGAGGCCGGCGCGAAAATAAGCCGGGTTGATTCTGACAACGATGTGCTGTTCGTGCGCACTCGCGACGGTCTGAGCCAGGTGGATGCAGGACTGAGCAATCGGTTCCGCTATTCTGAAAACATCAACGCTGCCTATGCCAGCCTTACCCGCAGCCGGCCCGGCCTTATCCTGACGGCGGGCCTACGTGGGGAACAAACCAATGTGACCGGCCGCCAGGACGTAGGGCAGGTTTCTTTTTCCCGCCACTACTTCCAGCTATTTCCTAACCTGAGCCTGCGCCGCACTCTTTCCGCCAAGCACGAGCTGGCTTTTGCTCTGAGCCGCCGCCTCGACCGGCCCACCTACAACCAACTCAACCCCTTCCGCTCTTACGTCGACCTTACCTCCTACCGTACCGGCAACCCTGCCCTGTGGCCTCAAACCAGCGTGCAGGCCGAGCTGACCCACACCTTTCGTCAGAAGTTCAGCACCGCCCTCAGCTACACCCGTACCCACCGCCCCATTACCAGCGTGTACGTACTCGATGCCGACGGCCTAGTAGTAGCCACCGACGTGAACCTGCGCACCCAGGAGTACTACGGGCTTACGCTCACGGCCCCGCTGGAGCCGGCCCCCTGGTGGAAGCTCTACACCAACGCCGAAGTCTATTATATTCAGTTCCAGGGCATGCTGGGGGGCTCTGGCGCTCCTAAGGGCCGCTTGGGCACTATTGTAACCCTGAACAACTCTTTCGCCCTGGGCCACGGCTGGAGCGCCGACCTCGCTGGCAACTACAGCTCGCGCGAGCAGTACGCCTTCCAGGATATCCGTTCCTTCGGGCAGGTAGGGGCTGGGGTGCAGAAGTCGCTGGGGAAGGCGATGCTGCGGCTAAATGCCACCGATATTTTCTACACGGCTCCCCTGCGGGTGACTTCCCGCTACCAAGTGCTGGAGGAAACCTACCGCTCCGCTCAGGATACGCGCGTCGTTACGGCCTCAGTAACCTACCGGTTCGGCAATGAGAAAGTGGCCGCCGCCCGCCGCCGCACTACGGGAGCAGAGGACGAAAAGCGCCGGGCCGCAACCGGGCAGTAACTCCGGGGCTGGCGCTTGTGGAGGGGCGACCCAGCCACCACCCAATACCGTAGCAGCCCGGTGCTACCGGTATCCACCGGCTTTGAGAGTTGCAGCCAGCCGGTACGATTAACAAGCTTTTTTTACCGACCCAGGCAACGTATATGATGTGTTATACATCTTTATGATATATCATACAGATATCAGCTCTTTATCCTCCAGACCAAGCTCGTCTGGGGAAGACCTCTGGTCTAAACAAGGGGGTAGACGGAGCTAGCATTGCCACTTAGTGGCTGGCAAGGTCCCATACTCCTGCCTCCCGCCATACGCTATCAGGCGGGCCGGCAAGGGCCTGAGTGCTACGCAGTATATCACTTGCCTGTCGCGGCGCAACGGCTTTGCACGGCACTGCCGGCCGTCTGAGGCCATAACCCGCGAACTTTTCTTCACACACCACACCCGCTCCCTGTAACGCCATGCTACCAAGTTCCCCCGCTACGACCCTGCCACCCGACAATCTGTACCCAGCTTTTCTTATTCTCCCCAGGCTAGCCGGGTAACTTTCAGCTGCTTGCGCGGAGGCGACTATCCTACTCGCTCCCTTTTATTAAACAAACTAACCAGTTTGCTTTGCAAATACGAAACTGTTCGTACTTTTACTACGAAACAATTCGTATTTCCCTCCCTTCCTAGGCCGGCCGCCATTCCAGGGCTGGGCACTGCTTCCTCGCGGGAGCGGCTCAGGTTTGCCATTGCCCTTTGTTTCTTACTTCTTCACTCTACTGCTCATGAAAACTCTGTTCTGCGGGCGGCCGCGCGGGCTGCTCCTCTTGTTCCTGATGATGGTATGGCTGAGTGTATTGTCGGCCCGGGTAGTGCAGGCCCAAAGCCTGGGCGGCGTAGTACGCACTGCAGCTGGCGCGCCCGTGGAATACGCTACCGTGGTGCTGCACCGCGCCGCCGACTCGGCGGTTGTCAAAACTGAGTTCAGTGATGGGAGAGGCATCTTTGGATTCGAGCAGCTCGCGGCGGGCCGCTATGTGGTTTCCGCTTCGCAGGTGGGGTTTCGTCGGGCCTGGGCGGGGCCGCTGGAGGTAGTGGCTGGTGCAGCCTCTTCTCCCCTCACTCTCACCCTACCTGCTAGCTCGGCCACGGCGCTAAAAGAGGTTACCATTACGGGCCAGCGCCCCACCTTCGAGCGGCAAGCCGACCGCACTATTGTAAACGTGGAGGGCTCAACGCTGGCGGCGGGCAATACGTCTCTGGACGTGCTGCGCCGCTCCCCGGGCGTGACGGTGGACGGCAACGACAATCTTTCGCTGCGGGGCAAGCAGGGCCTGCTGGTGCTCATTGACGGCAAGCGCCAGCCCATGACGGGCACTGAGCTGGCCGACTACCTGCGCAGCCTCCCGGCAGAGCAGCTCAAAAGCATCGAGCTGATAACCAACCCGCCGGCCAAATACGACGCCCAGGGCGGGGCCGGCGTCATTGCCATTACCCTCAAGAAAGACCAGCGCCTGGGCACCAACGGCAGCGCCAACCTAAGCTATGGGCGCAGCCAGTACAATAAATACGTGTCGGGCCTGAGTTTGAACCACGGCCGGAAAAACCTGAACCTGTTCGGCTCCTATGGCTACTCCGACCGTTCTGGCATCGGGAAGCTGACCATTCACCGCGACTTTTACCGGGTCGACACGCTGGACCGGCAGGTGCGCCGGCTGCTCCGCACCACCGACCAGGATAACCGCTCCCCCAACCGCTCGCGCACCCACACCTGGAAAGCCGGCCTGGACTACACCCTTTCCAAGCGTACTACCCTGGGGGCCGTCGTGAGCGGCCTACAGAACCGCAACCAGCAGGATGCCCGCAATGAAACCTTCGTCCGAGACCTGGAGAGTAGCCTCGCGCAGCAGTACCGCTCCGCTAACTTGCGCCAGGGTCGCTACACCAGCCTGACCGGCAATGCAAACCTGCGCCACTCCATACCCGACTCGCTGGGCACCCACGAGCTGACGGCTGATGTCGACGTAGCCCGCTACCTCACTACCCGCGACCAGCGCCTGGAAACCCGCTTTGATGGAGCTGAGCAAATTGGCGAAACCATTCTGGGCGACCAGCAGGGCCGGCTCACCATTCAATCGGCGAAGGCGGACTACGTGCGGCCCCTGACCAAGCAGCTGCGTCTGGAAACCGGTGCCAAAACCAGCCTGGTTTCGGCGGATAATGACGTGCAGTTCCTGACCAACGGGACGCTGGACCAGAACCGCTCGAACCGCTTCCGCTATGAGGAGAACATCAATGCGGGCTACTTTAACCTGAACTACAGCCTCCCCCGGCTTACGCTGCAAGCCGGCCTGCGCGGGGAGCAAACCAACGCCGTGGGCCAGCAGGACATGGTACAGGCAGGCCGACCTTCCCGCTTCGACCGGCACTACTTTCAGCTTTTCCCCAGCGCCGCCCTGAAGCGGACATTTTCGGAGCAGCAGGAAACCAGCTTTTCCCTGAGCCGCCGCCTCGACCGCCCCTCCTACAACCAGCTCAACCCCTTTCGCATCATTATTGATAAAACTACCTCCGGAGCCGGCAACCCCGATTTGCGGCCTCAAACCAGCTACAACGCGGAAGCTACCCACACCTACCGCCAGAAGTACAGCCTGGGCCTGAGCTACAGCCTGACCAGCAATCCGCTCATCGGGGTAGTGCAGCCCGAAACCGACAGCACGGTAGTGTCGACCACCCAAAACCTGAGCCGGCAGCACTACTACGCGCTTACCCTCACGGTACCAGTGGAGGTAGCCAAGTGGTGGAACAGCTATACCAATGCCGTATTCTACTACAGCCGCTTCGAGGGCAATTTGGCGGGCACCAACCTGAACCGGGGCCGCGGCTCCTTCAACCTCACCTCCAATCATACCTTCACGTTTGGCAAGGGCTGGAGCGCGGAGCTAAACGGCACGTATCAGTCGCGCGAGATATACGGCTTCATCCTGGCGCGGGCCACCGGTGAGGTCAGTGCCGGCGTGCAAAAAAACCTCTGGAACCGTAAGGGTACCCTGAAGCTGAGCATGGCCGACATCTTCTTTACCAGCCCCCAGCGTGCAGTTTCATCGTACGACAACTACGTGGAACGCTACTACCAACGCCAGGATTCGCGCCTAGCCACGCTGGCTCTGAGCTACCGCTTCGGCAACGACCAACTGGCCGCGGCCAAGCGCCGCGGCGGTGGAGCCGAAGAAGAAAAGCGCCGCGCCGGCGGCCAGTAGCCGGTATTCCCTACCCCCTTGCGCCCACTGTGCCCAGCAGCCGGTTCGCTACCCAGCGGATTGGCTGCTGGGCACAGTGGGCATCTGGCTGGAGCACAGCCCGCGGGGTAGCCTACCCACCAGAACGCGCGCGTAGTTAGCAAGCTCCACTGGCGCATCGGGTGCAATCGGTGACTTGCCGCGGAGCAGGAGCAGACTAGGCGACCTTCCCATACAACGGTAGCAGCCTCACTTGGCCAAAGCGAAGCAGGTGGTGACAAACCACCTGACTATTTTTGCATTAAAACCACATTTATTTAAACTTAACCTTATAACATGATCGAATAAACTACTGTGTAGCAGCATAATACGACACAAATCAAAGCTTACCGAAGGTAGTTTTAAAATAGCACTAATGATTTTTTATTTGTGTTTATCATATATTAATTTTAATCTTATCGATATGAAACAAGCTATGCCAATTAACTGGGAGGAGCTTACCTGCGTCATTTTTGATGTAGATGGTACCCTGTATGCTCAGGACAAACTCCGGAAGCGTATGCTCAGAGCCTTGGTGCAGCACTATAGCCTGCGCCCCTGGAAAGTAACTGATCTGCAGATTCTGCGGCGCTTCCGGCACGAGCGGGAAAAGCAAACAGCCTATGCCGGCCCCAACTTGGAGGCTGACCAGTACGCCTGGGTAGCTCAGGGGGGCCGCTACTCCGCGGAACGGGTGCGGGCAGTGGTCCGCCACTGGATGTTTGAGCATCCCAATCAGTTTCTGCTTCCTTGCCGCTTCCCGGGCATCCAGGAATTCTTTGCCGCTTTGCGGGCACGGGGAATTACCATCGGTATCTACTCCGATTATCCGGCTCAGCAGAAGCTGGCAGCCCTTGGGCTGGAAGCCGACATCATCATCAGCTCCACGGATGCAGCCATCAACCGCCTCAAGCCCCACCCCCAGGGCCTGCTGCACATTACCCGGCAGCTAGGGCTGGAGCCGCAGCAGTGCCTGTTTATCGGCGACCGGCCCGAGCTGGACGGGGCCTGCGCCGAGGCGGCCACCATGCCCTATCTGATTGTCGAGAAACAGCCTTTTTCTGCTTTCACCTTCTACGATTCGCTAACGCATCACCTTTCCACTATTCCTAATTCTGCACCCGCATGAACCAAACGTCCATTCAACTTGACACGGAGGGCGCTGAGCAGCCCCTGGTGTTGCTGCCGGCCAAGCTCAAGGACTACGTGGCCATTGCCCGCCCCGACAACTGGGCCAAAAACGTGTTCATGGTGCCGGGAATGCTGTTTGCCCTCATCGTGTTCCGCACGCCCATTACCAGCGGGCTGGTGCTGAATATGTTGCTGGGGGTAGTCAGCACTTGTCTGGTAGCCTCGGCCAACTACGTTATCAATGAGTACCTCGACGCGGAGTTCGACAAGTTTCACCCGCTGAAGAAAAAGCGCACGTCGGTGGTGCGGGTAGTGAATCCGGTGCTGGTGTACTCCGAGTGGTTTGGGCTGGCGGCCGTGGGCCTCACCATTGCCTATTCCATCAGCGTGCAGTTCCTGTGCGTATCGGCCTTTCTGCTGTTCATGGGCGTGATGTACAACGTGCGTCCCTTCCGCACCAAAGAGCGGCCCTACATTGATGTGCTATCCGAATCGGTTAACAATCCCATCCGGTTTGCCCTGGGCTGGTTTACGGTAGCGCCGGCCCTGGCCTTTGCCACTGTGGATGCCACGCAGCTATTCAACAGCTTCCCGCCGACTAGCATTATCATTGCCTACTGGATGGGTGGGGCTTACCTGATGGCCACCAAGCGCTTCGCCGAGTACCGCCTCATCGGCGACCCGGCCCTGGCCGGCCTGTACCGCCGCTCGTTTAAGTTCTACACCGAGCACAGCCTGCTGATTTCCATGTTCTTTTACGCCCTTACCTCGGCGTTTTTCCTGGGTATCTTCCTGATTAAAAACCGTGTGGAGCTGCTCATCAGCTTTCCGTTTTTCGCGCTGCTGTTTTCCTGGTACCTGCGCATTGGCCTGCTGAAAGACTCGCCCGTGCAGGGCTCCGAGAAGCTCTACACCCGCAAGTGGTTTATGCTTTACGTAGTGCTGTTCTGCCTGATGCTCACGGCCCTCATGTTCGTGGACGTACCCGGGCTGCACTCCCTCCTGGAAGACCATTTCAAGCTCAACGGCTAACCGCGGCGCTCCTAAGCGGCTTTTTATTCCTGGCCCTTCACTCCCTGCTGCCATGCTGGCCTCCTTTAAGTCGACCACCACTGCTGCTCTGCCTGCGTGGCAACCTACTTCGGCGGCGTCCCGCCAACGCAGCAGTACCCAGCCCGATAGTACCCAGCTGCTGCTGGCTGTGTTGCTGGCCCTGGGCGTGGGCGTGCGCTTGTTCCATTTCTTTGATAACCGCTCCTTCTTCATTGACGAGATTTATCTGAACGTCAACACCATTACGATGGGGTTTTGGGAGCTAGCCACCAAGCCCTTCGAGTACGAGCAAAAAGCTCCTATCGGCTACCTGTGGGCTACCCGGCTGTGCGTGCTGCTGCTAGGTAAAAAGGAAATGGCTCTGCGCCTGTTTCCGCTGCTCTGCGGCCTGGGTACGCTGGCTCTGTTCACGAGCGTGGCGCGCCACTACCTCCGGCCCTGGGGCGCGGTGGTAGCGGTAGGGGTGCTGGCCCTCTCGCCGCCCATTATTTACCATTCCGTGGAAGCCAAGCAGTACAGCACCGAGCTGTTCATGGCTACCCTGGCCCTATGGCTTTACATTCGGTACCATAACCGCCTCTCCGTAGGCGCCCTGCTGACGTGGGGCGTGCTGGGGGCCGTGACACTGTGGTTCTCGTTTTCAGCCATTTTTGTGCTGGCCAGCATTGCCATTGCCGTCAGTGCCCGGTGGGTGCTTACTACCCGCTGGCGCAAGTTTCTGCTCTACCTGATTCCGTTTTCGCTGTGGCTGGTCAGCTTTGCGGTGCAGTACTACTTCATTATCAGCAAGTACCCGCAGTCGGGCTGGCTGATTGATTTTTTCGATAAGGTGTACGACGGGTTCATGCCCCTGCCGCCCGCGTCGCTGGCCGACCTGAAGTGGTACGGACAGCGGCCCTATAACCTGCTGATGCACCCGCTAGGTATGCTCCTGACCCTGGACGGCGACCTGGCCGCGTGGCAGAGCAGCCCGTGGCGCTACCTCTTTAAGCTAGGCTGGCTGCCGGCCGGGCTGCTGCTGGGCGGCATGGTCGTATTGTTTCTCCGCCACCGCACGCTGTTTTTCTGCCTGCTGCTACCGCTCTTGTTCACGCTGGTGGCCTCGGGCGTACGGGTATACCCGTTCTACGGGCGCTTTATGCTATTTCTGGCCCCGGCCCTGCTGCTGTTTCTGGGGGCGGGCGTGGATGGCCTCCGCACGCTGCTGGCCCGGCAGCGGGTGCTGTTTGGGGCAGTGCTCGTGCTGCTGGCCCTGCCCCTGCTCATCAATACCGGCCGCCAGCTCGCCGACCGGGACCTGTTTATGAACCACGAGGACAACCGCGGCCCGCTGCTTTACATCAATCAACACTACCAGCCCGGCGACGCGGTGTACGTGTTCTGGAACATGACCCACGCCTACCAGTACTACAAGGAGGCCTACCCCCTGCGCTACACTGCCATTGAAGGCCGCAACCTGAAAAACGAGTCCACCAGCCCCGCCGACTTCCTGCGCCGGATGCAGCCGGAGTTTGCTTCCTTCCGGGGCAAAAAGCGGGTGTGGTTTGTATTCGACTACCTGAACCGCAACGCCATTGGCGAGTACGTGGGGCAGCCAGCCTGGTACCACACCCAGTATTTCTACGCCACCACCGAGGTGCAGAACCAGCTTAACCAGCTAGGCCGGAAAGTAGATGAGTACCATAGTAAGCCCTACAACCGCTACCCCCACACCGCCGTGTTGTACGAACTGAACCAGTAACCGTAACTTACAGCTGGCGCTCCGGCGTCTACCTACCGCTTCGTAAATGTCCAACTAGCACCTACCAAGCGCGGCGGGGCCAAACAGGAAAATAACACGCCGCTGGATAGTACCTGTAAGACTCAAAAACAAAGCGGATGCTCAGTTGAGCATCCGCTTTGTTTTTGGTATATATTTCAGACCCTTATATGGTCTCATTTCTTCCCTAAAAAGTTGAGTAGCGAGTGGACTCTCTATATTGTGGCGTACAGCTTGGTATTTTGGATTCCACAATTCATCTGCATTCGGCTGGCACGTAGATCTCGGCGGAAAGGCTATAGTTTAGCCAAGAGCTACCTGACTTTGTACGCTCCGCTGTTGCTTTTTTGCCTGCTGGGCTTTCCGTTTGCGCTGGTTATGCTTCTCACCTTCGGAATATTTATGCTGCTGATATGGGCCCCTACGCTAGTGTATACCTGCGTGCTCCCGTTTGCAAGTACGCAGCCGGAGCCCCGGCAGGAGTGGCGCAATAAGTGGTTGGATAAGTAGCTTCGGGCCCTTGATATCTTTGCCAGGTTAGCACCGCTCCATTCCACTATGTACTTACCCTGCTATGCTTAACACTTTGCTGCTGACCATGGACAGCATGCGGGACAGTGACTTTGAGACCTTATATCACTGGCTTCTGGCTATTGCCTGGGTATTTCAGCTGCTGTATCTGGGCGCCGTATTCTATTTAACCCAGGGCTCCAGTACCCGCAAAACCACTAGGCACTATCTGTTTCTGATCTGGGGACCCCTATTCGTGTTGTTTGCTCTCTACTGGCCGCTAGACGCCGTGGTATTCCTTTTCCCCATTCAGACGCTAGGACTTTTGCTGCCTTTTTTGATAACCAGTTTCCTGCTCCCGGCAATCCGGCGGAATCATAGTAAGCCGGACCAGCATTCGTAGAAAATCCTACTGGTATTTACGTAAAAGGCCGGTCACTTGACCGGCCTTTTTGTTTGTCTTTACTTTCGCTACCCCTTCGGGCTAAGCACTACGTAGGGAATGATACATTCCTCCAGGGAAATGCCGCCGTGTTGGAACGTGTCCTTGTAGTAGTTCACGTAGTAGTTGTAGTTGTTGGGGTAGGCGAAGAAGTAGTCGCCGACGGTGAAGACGTAGGCGGTGCTCACGTTTTCGCGGGGGAGGAAAATGCGCTCCGGCTTGCGCACCGTGTACACGTCCTTGCTGTCATCGAAGCCCAGGTTTTTGCCGTGCTTGTAGCGCAGGTTGGTGTTCGTGTTCCGGTCGCCCACAATTTTATAAGGCCGCTTTACCCGGATGGTGCCGTGGTCGGTGGTGATGATAAGCTTGCCCTTCTTCTCCGAAATCACCTGCAGCATTTCGTACAGGGGCGAGTGTAGGAACCACGAGCGGGTGATGCTGCGGTACGCCGATTCGTCGGCGGCCAGCTCCCGGATCATGGCCATGTCGGTGCGGGCGTGGCTGAGCATGTCCACGAAGTTGTAGACGATGACGTTGAGCTTGTAGTTGTTGTGCAGGTTGGCCATTTTGCCCAGCAAGTCCTTGCCGGCCTGCAGGTTGGTCACCTTGTTGTAGCTGTACTTGGCTTTCTGCCCGGCCTTCTGGAACATGATTTCCATGAACTCGGCTTCGTGCATGTTCTTGCCCTCATCGTCGTCGTCCCACACCCACAGGTTGGGGTACTTCTTCTGAATCTCGCCGGGCATCATGCCCGAGAAGATGGCATTGCGGGCGTAGGCGGTGGTAGTAGGCAGGATGCTGTAGTAAGTTTCCTCCGAGTCAACCGTGAACAGGTCGGCAATGATGGGCTCTAGCACCTTCCACTGGTCGTAGCGCAGGTTGTCGATGAGCACGAAGTACACGGGCGTGTCGCCGGTATCCTTCAGCATCGGGAACACGCGTTCCTTGAATAGCTGGTGCGACATGAGCGGGGCGTCGTCATCGTCGCCGTTTACCCAGTCCTCGTAGTTTTCCGTGATAAAGCGGCCGAAGTAGGTGTTGGCTTCGTCCTTCTGCATGTTGAAGACGTCGGCCATGCTTTTGCCTTCCGTCTCGTTGATTTCCAGCTCCCAATACACCAGCTTCTTGTACACGTCGGCCCACTCCGAGGGGCTGAGGCGGTCGGAGAGCTGCATGCCCAGCTGGCGGAAGTCGCGCTGGTAGCCGCTGTTGGTGGCTTCGCTCACCAGGCGCTTGTTGTCGAGCACCTTCTTCACCGACAGCAGAATCTGGCTGGGGTTGACGGGCTTAATGAGGTAGTCGGCAATTTTGGCCCCGATGGCCGATTCCATGATGTGCTCCTCTTCGCTCTTGGTAATCATGACCACGGGCACGGTAGGGCGCACCGCCTTGATTTCGGTGAGGGTTTCCAAGCCCGTGAGGCCGGGCATATTTTCGTCCAGAAACACAATATCATACGTCTTCTCCTGAATCTCCTCAATAGCGTCGGCCCCGGAGTTAACGCCGGTTACGTCGTAGCCTTTATCCTTGAGGAACAGAATGTGGGGTTTCAGGAGGTCGATTTCGTCATCGGCCCAGAGAATCGAGTATTGCATGTGGTGAGGTCTTGGGGTGTGGCGCCAGGCGTCGGCGGCCCGGCGGGTCATTAAACGCACTTTACGAAATACAGATACCAATTCCTGCGCAGTAGCTGCAAGTACGGGCAGCAAAATGCATCTGATGTTTCGTAAGTAGCTTTACTCCCAATCCGTGGTTTTTGATTTAAAAATTCTCTACGGGCTATACTTCGCCACCCACTCGGCGGTAAGGTAGCCTAAAAATGTTGGTTTATATGTTAGCCCCTCCGTTCCTCTACCGGCTGGGGCGGGCACGAAGAGCATACCAGCCAAGGCCTAAAAACCCAACCACTACGGGCACGCACAGGGCCATAACCACGTAGCGCCCGTTGGGGTCAGCGTACGGTGAAGGGTTCAGCAGAGCGAAGGCAACCAGCAACACAAGTACTGCAAGAACCAACCCGGTTATTCGTAGCCACAAATACTTAGGGTTAAGCGTCATAACCATAGTTGCTGCACTAGCTACTAGCACCGCAAAGCGAAACAGGATTACAACAAACGTAATCATAGAGCCCTCATCGAGCAGTAGAATGGCTGTCATATCTCAGAGTATGGATGTCAGTGTATAGTATTGCGCGGGAAAATAGCCCATCCATTGGAAAACTCCCGCGTTCAGATACAGTACAGAAGCAGGTATTCCTCACCGTCGGCAGCTTTACGTCGGCTACATTAACTCTCACTTGAACAAAAAGAAAATCTTCAACGACCCGGTGTATGGCTTTGTCACCATCCCGACGGAGTTGCTGTTTGACTTGATTGAGCACACCTATTTCCAGCGGCTGCGCCGGATTCAGCAGCTGGGCCTGACCAGTTTCGTGTATCCGGGGGCCCTGCACACGCGCTTTCACCACGCCCTGGGCGCCATGCACCTGATGACGCTGGCCCTGCGCACGCTCAAGGACAAGGGCATCAAGATTTCGGCCAAGGAAGGCGAGGCCGCCATGGCGGCCATTCTGCTCCACGATGTCGGCCACGGCCCCCTCTCCCACGCGCTGGAGCACAGCATCTTCCATCAGGTGCACCACGAGGAGCTAAGCCTGCACCTGATGCGCAAGCTCAACGCCCGCTTCGACGGAGCCCTGGACCTGGCCATTCAGATTTTTGAGGGCACCTACTCGCGCCCGTTCTTTCATCAGCTGGTGAGCAGCCAGTTGGACATGGACCGCCTGGACTACCTCAACCGCGACTCGTTTTACACGGGCGTGCAGGAAGGCCGCCCCGGCGCCGACCGCCTTATTAAAATGCTGACGGTAGTAGATGAGCGGCTGGTGCTGGAGGAAAAAGCGGTGTACAGCATCGAGAATTTTCTGGTGAGCCGGCGGCTGATGTACTGGCAGGTGTATCTGCACAAAACCGTCACGTCGGCCGAGCAGATGGTCATCCGGATTATGCAGCGGGCCCGTGACCTGGTGCGCAAGGGAGTAGAAGTGCCGGCTTCGCCGAACCTGCACTTCTTTCTCTCGCGCAGCGTCACGCAGCAAGAGTTTGAGCAGGACGACGAGATTCTGCGCCGCTTCACCCGCCTCGACGATACCGACGTGTGGGGCGCCGTGAAGCTTTGGGCCGACCACCCCGACAAGGTGCTGAACTACCTGGCCCAAAGCCTACTGGATCGGCATCTGTTCAAAATAACGCTCCAGAGCGAGCCGTTCGAGGAGGATTTCCAGTTAGGCATCGTGGAACTGATTGCCGAGCATTTTCAGTTGCCCACTGAGGATGCGGCCCAGCTCATGCTCACGGGCCGCATCAGCAACAATGCCTACGATGCCGATGGGCAAGACCCCATTGATGTACTCACCAAGCGCGGCCGGGTAGTCAACGTAGCCGAAGCCTCCGACCTGCCGAACATTCGGGCCATCAGCCAGCGGGTCGAGAAACACTACATCTGCTACCCCAAGGAAATCCTGTAACGGGTACCCGAGGATGCCTGCCTTCTTTCGTCGCTTATTTTCTGCTCTGCCCATTGGCCTGCTAGCTTTGTTTCTGCTGCTGGTGAGCGGTAGCCTGGCCCTGCTCTACAGCTGGGTTACGCTGGATGCGCTGCACCTGCTGCGCCGCACCATCTACGCCCGCAACGAAATGCCGGAGTTTGTGCTCCAGGTAGCGCCGGCGCGGTATGCCCTGCTGCGCACGAGCCTGTGGGGAGCCGCCCTGGGAGCAGCCGCTACCCTAGCCTACCGGCTGCGACGAGGACAGCTATCCGTAGAACTCCGGGAGCTAAGCCAGAACCTACGGGCCGTTATCAGCAGCGTGTGGGGCAGCGTCGTGCGACTTTCTCTACCCGAAAAGCTAGCGGGGAGCCTGCTCCTTCTAGGGGTGCTGGCCCTGCGCCTGTATTACGCCGCTGTGTACCCACTCAGCACCGATGAAGTAGCGACCTACGACTATTTCGTGAGTGGAGGACCGGTAGCCAGCACCAGCTTCTACCCCATTCCGAATAACCATGTGCTGTTTAGCCTGAGTTGTTGGGTTGTCAGCTGGTTTACTTCTCATGATGTGGTTATTCTGCGGCTGCCCACCCTCCTGTTTAGCCTGGTTGGCACCGCCGCGGCCTACGCCCTGCTTATTCGTGTTACGTCGTTCCGGATTGCCAGCTGCGCTGCGGGGCTGTTCTGCCTTTCCCCGCTGAGCCTGTACTACGCCATGACGGGGCGAGGCTACTTCCTGCTGATTGTGCTGACACTCGGGCAGTTTTTTGCTACGCTGGCCATTTTGCACAGTGCCCGGTTTCAGCGGCTCGGGTGGGGCGCCTTCGTCCTGACGGGGGTGCTGGGCCTGTACACCATCCCGACGTACGCCTACCCCCTGGTTTCGCTGGGCCTCTGGCTGGCAGTGGTATTCTTCCGGCGCCAGCAGTGGGCGGGGCTAGCGGCCCTGGCCGGGGCCAGCACACTGGTAGGCCTCGGTACGCTGCTTTTATACGCGCCGGTTATCTGCGTTTCCGGGCTGCGGGCCCTGGCGGCCAATTCCTACATTGCTCCCCAGAGCCTAGCGGCTTTCTGGCAGTCCTACGCCTTGTATTTGCTGAAACCGGCGCGGGAGCTGTTCGGGCACGAGCAATTGAGTGCTCCGGGGTTCGTGGGGTTGCTCCTGGCCGTGCTAGCGGTGTTGCCTTGGCTGCCACCGCGGCTGCGGCGGATAGCCCTGCCCGCTGTAGTGCTGGTGCTACTGCCTTTCGTGTATATGCCCATTCAGCGGGTATATAGTCCGGCGCGGGTGCTGCTGTACGCAACCTTCTTCTTTTGCATCGGGGTAGCCATTTCCGGCGAGTGGATGTTGCAGCGGCTTCAGGTTCCACCGCGGTTGCGGCTGGTGGCCCTGGGGCTGGCAGTGGGGTTGTATGGCCTCTACGAGGTAGCCCATTTTCGCTACGCCGTGCGCGCGGCCCAGAGCCAGGCGCGGCAGTTGCAGGGCTCCTACGCCTGGTTGCGGCAGCAACGCCCCAAGCGAGTGTATTTCGATGCCCCTTTTCATAAGCTTTATTTTCATCACTACGCCCTCACCACGCACTACCCCCTGCACTTGTTCGAAGCCGCATCCGCCCAGGGCAGCTCCTACGATTACGTGGTGCTATTTCGGGGGCAAGCGGTACTACCTCCCTGGCTTACGCCAGCTGCTTACCGCCTGGCATATGCCGACGACGGGGCTACCATTTATCAGCGCGTAGCGGCCCGGCCAGCCCACGCGCCACCACCTAGCCCGAAGGCAGCGGACGCCGGGAAATAGATATTTCTCTACTTTTGCCCGATGGAATTTACCGTAGGTCAGATAGCAGAAGTACTGCGCGGAACCGTGGAAGGAGACGCCACGCAGCAAATCAACCGCTTGGCGAAAATTGAAGAAGCCCGGGCGGGTGCCCTCTCCTTTCTTTCGAACCCGAAGTACGAGCCCTACCTCTACACCACAGGCGCTTCGGCCGTAATTGTCAGCCGCGGCCTGGAGCTAAAGCAGTCCACGGGCGCCGCTCTTATCCGGGTAGACGACCCGTACACCAGCTTCACTACCCTGCTGGAATTCTACCAACAAGCCACCCGCACCGGCAAGCGCGGCGTGGAGGAGCCTGCCTACCTGGCGGCCAGTGCCACCATCGGCGAAAACCACTACCGCGGCGCTTTTTCCTACATCGGTGAGAACTGCGAGATTGGCCGCGACGTCGTGATTTTTCCTCACGTGTTCATCGGCGACCGGTGCAAAATCGGCGACGGCACCATCCTCTACGCCGGGGCCAAGGTGTACGCCGAAACCGTTATTGGCAACCGGTGCACCATTCATGCCGGGGCCGTTATCGGCTCCGATGGCTTCGGCTTTGCCCCCCAGCCCGACGGTTCCTACCGCCCCATTCCGCAGATTGGCAACGTGGTGCTCGAAGACAACGTGAGCGTAGGGGCGAATGCCACCATCGACTGCGCTACCATGGGCTCGACCATCATCCGGGAGGGTGCTAAAATCGACAACCTCGTGCAGATTGCCCACAACGTGGAAGTGGGCCGCCACACAGTTATTGCCTCCCAGTCGGGTGTATCGGGCTCCACCAAAATCGGCGACTTCTGCGTGCTGGCCGGCCAGACCGGAATAGCGGGTCACCTGAGCCTGGCTAACCGCACCACCGTTACGGCTCAGTCGGGCGTGGGCAAATCCATTAAGGAAGAAGGCGTGCTGCTCCAAGGCTCTCCGGCCTTCAATCTGCGCGACAGTCTGCGCGCCAACGCCATCTTCCGCCACTTGCCAGACCTGGAGCGCCGCCTCACCCAGCTGGAACGCAGCCGTACCGAACCGGAAAAGCCCTAGCTTTGCATTTCAAGAGCTGCTGGCTGATAGCTGTTAGCTGTTGGCCCCCGGTTTTTTCTCACCTCATGCCCCTAGCCTTATTCCGTAGGGTTCTGAACGTCGGCTAACGGCTAACGGCCAGTAGCTAACAGCTCAAAAATGAACGACAAGCAACATACCATTAAGGCTCCCGTCACCGTGAGTGGCATCGGCCTTCATACCGGCGTGCAGGCCACCATGACGTTCTGCCCCGCACCCATCAACCACGGCTATAAGTTCCAGCGCATTGATTTGCCCGGCCAGCCCCTCGTGGATGCCGACGTCGATAACGTAGTAGACCTTTCCCGCGGCACTACCATTGAGCAGAACGGCGCCCGCGTGAATACCGTGGAGCATACCCTGGCCGCGCTGGTAGGCTTGCAGATCGATAACGTGCTGATTCAGCTGGACGGGCCCGAGCCACCCATCATGGATGGCTCCAGCTATGAGTTCATCAAGCCCCTGCAGGAAGCAGGCCTGGAAGAGCAGAACGCCCTGCGTAACTACTTCGAGATTCCCGACGAAATCCGCTACGTGGATAACGGCCGGGCCGTGGAGCTGGCTGCCCTGCCCCTGAATACCTACCGCCTCACGGTAATGGTCGACTACAACTCGCCGGTGCTCGGGTCTCAGCATGCCTCGCTAACCCACATCGACCAGTTCACCTCAGAAATTGCCTCCTCGCGCACCTTCTGTTTCTTGCACGAGCTGGAAGCGCTCTACAAGCAAAACCTCATCAAAGGCGGCGACCTGAGCAACGCCATTGTGGTAGTAGACCGCGTGGTGAGCGACGACGAGCTGAGCGAGCTGGCTACCATGCTGGGCAAGCCCAAGGTGGCGGTTAAGAAAGAGGGTATCCTCAACAACGTGGACCTGCGCTACAAGAACGAGCCCGCCCGCCACAAGCTCCTCGATCTGGTGGGCGACCTGGCCTTGGTAGGCCGCCCGCTGAAAGGTCAAATTCTGGCCGCCCGCCCCGGGCACGCGGCCAACGTGGCCTTTGCCAAGCGCATCAAGAAAAAAATGATGGAGGCCCATACCAGCGCCGTGCCTTCCTACGACCCCTCGCGCGAGCCGGTGATGGACATCAACAAGATTGCCGCCACCCTGCCCCACCGCTACCCCTTCCTGCTCATCGACAAGATTATTCACCTCGATGCCAGCACGGTAACCGGCGTGAAAAACGTGACGATGAACGAGCCTTTCTTTCCGGGCCACTTCCCCGGCAACCCCGTGATGCCGGGCGTGCTTCAGATTGAGGCCATGGCCCAAACCGGTGGCATTCTGGTGCTGAACACGGTGCCCGACCCCGAAAACTACTGGACCTATTTCCTGGGCATTGAGAACTGCCGCTTCCGCCGCATGGTGAAGCCCGGCGACACCATCATCTTCAAGTGCGACCTCACCGCTCCTATCAAGCGCGGCATTGCCAAGATGAGCGGCAAGGCCTACGTGAACGGGAAGGTGGTGATGGAAGCCGAAATGTCGGCCAGTATTGTCCGGAAAGACGCCTAGTTTTCAATTAGTAATTAATACTTAGGAATGAACAATTCTCATACGACATTCGCTTTGCGGGTCGTTGAGGCAATTCTTAATTATTAATTCTTAATTACTAATTACCCAACGAATGAACCAGCCGCTCGCCTACATTCACCCCGAAGCTAAAATCGCCCAGAACGTGGTGGTGGAGCCGTTCACGACCATCGACAAGGACGTGGAAATCGGGGAAGGCACCTGGATTGGACCCAACGTGACGATTATGGCGGGGGCCCGCATTGGCAAGAACTGCAAGATTTTTCCGGGCGCGGTGATTGCCGCCCAGCCCCAGGACTTGAAGTTTGCCGGCGAGAAAACCACCGTGCATATCGGTGACAATACCGTTATCCGGGAATGCGTGACGGTAAACCGCGGCACCGTGGACAAGCTCAAAACCGTGGTGGGCAGCAATTGTCTGCTGATGGCCTACGTACACATTGCCCACGACTGCGTTATCGGCGACAACTGTATTCTGGCCAACACGGTGCAGGTAGCGGGCCACGTGGAGGTCGGCGACTACGCCATTGTGGGTGGCTCCTCGGCTATTCACCAGTTTGTGCGCATCGGGGCACACGCCATGATTTCGGGCGGCTCTCTGATTCGCAAAGACGTGCCGCCCTTCGTGAAGGCCGGCCGCGAGCCACTCAGCTACGCCGGCATCAACAGCATCGGGCTGCGTCGGCGGGGCTTCTCCGACCAGAAGATTTCCGAGATTCAGCAGCTCTACCGCCTTTTGTTCATGAGCGGGCTGAACAATGCCGCCGCCCTCGACCAGATTGAGCTGGAGCTGGCCCCTTCCCCCGAGCGCGACGAGGTAGTGAACTTTATCCGCAATTCGGGTCGCGGCGTGATTAAGGGCTACGGCCGTAATGGCAACGGCAACGGCGAATAAGCCTAGAAGTAAGACCTGAGGAGCGTAGAGCGTAAGGGGTGTTCTGCTGTAAGACATCCTTTTACGCTCTACGCTTTTCTCTCTAAGCTCTATACCATGCAAATTACCGCTACCGGGCTGGGCAAGCGCTTCGCCCGGGACTGGATTTTCCGGGACCTGACCCACACGTTTCAGCCTGGCACGGCCACGGCTATTCTAGGCCCTAACGGGGCCGGCAAGAGCACATTGCTCAACACCCTGTCTGGGCAGATTCTGCCGACTACTGGCACGCTGAGCTACGAGCACGCTGGCCGCACGGTGGCCGTGGAAGATGTACCGCCGCGGCTAGCTTACGCCGCGCCCTACTTAGAGCTGATTGAGGAACTGACCCTTACTGAGCAGATTCAGTTTCATACTCGCTTCAAGCCCCTACGCCCGGGCCTGACAGCGGAGCAGCTAATCAGCATTATGTACCTGGAGAAGTCGCGGCACAAGCTGGTGCGCGACTTCTCCTCCGGCATGAAGCAGCGCCTCAAGCTGGCCCTGGCCCTATACGCCGATACCCCCCTACTCCTGCTCGACGAGCCCACCACCAACCTCGACCGCACCGGCGTGGAATGGTACCTGGAGCACATACAGGCTACCCTCCCCGGCCGCACTATACTGGTTTCCAGCAATGTACCCGAGGAATATGACTTCTGCCAGCAACAGTTGCGCATCACTGACTTTGGGGCCAAAGCAGCACGGTAGCCTGGAAGTGCGCCGCAAGCGCGGCACTCCCAGGCTCGGTTAAAGCTTTGCGGGGGGCCGGAGCAGCAACCAGAAAAGCTAGCTAGATAGCGGCCGTGCCTTGGGCCTGGCACGGCCGCTACCCAAGAGGTGGCGGTATCTGAAGTACGCGCCCGTGCCGGGTTAAACGCCACCGTAGGCCTGGATTCGTACTTTCCTCGCAACCTTCGCAACCATTCCGCGCGTATCTTCGCATTCTGAACGCTGCGGCACCTTTCACTTGAACTTTTCACCCTTACTGACCCTAGCAAGGCCATGAGACAATACGACGACCTCGACGACGACCTTTTCGACGATGACGACGAGATAGACAATTTCGCTAAAACCGGCGGCAGTAAAACGCGCGGTAATTCCGAAGACCAGCTTTCGGCCAAGTATGCCGACTACCTGATGTGGCGTGACACCGGCTCCTCGCATGATGAGGCGCTGGATTTGGCCAGCATGACTGAGGACGAGTTTGCTACCGCTGAAGCCGCCGAGGACCCCGATGGCAGCCGCGGCTTCAGCAGCCTTGACGATGACGATGACTTCGGCGACGAGGAGGACGATGACGACAGCGGCTACGGCAGCCACCGCACCGGCAGCGGCCGCCGCAGCTCTGGCTACGATGATGACGATTTTTAACACCTAGCTAGGCAAGGTTGCGCTGGCAGACCACGCAACCCATAAGAAAGCCCCGTTCCTATTTCGGAACGGGGCTTTCTTATGGAAGATAAACAACGGCTGGCTGGTAAATCAGCTCTGCTTCTTGCCGAACACGCGCTTGAGCAGCTCGGTGGTACGGGCCACGGGGTTTTCCCGGATGTTCGCCTCCTCCTGCGCAATAAGCGTAAACAAGCCGTCGATGGCCTTGCCGGTGGCGTACTGGTTTAAGTCGGTCTGGACGGGCTTAACCAGCGGAATCCGGTTGTAGCGCGTGGTCAGGTCCGTGTAGTAGCGGGTGGCGCCTACCTGGTCGAGGCTTTTCTGCACGATAGGCTTGAAGGCCACCGTGAGCTGCTCGGTAGTCGTGCGCTTGAGGTAGGTGGTAGCGGCGTCCTTTTCGCCTGTCAGGATGCCCCACACGTCTTTAAAAGTCAGGCTTTTGATAGCCGTCAGGAAAATGGGCTTGGCGCTCTTGGCGGCCTCCTCGGCTCCCCGGTTCAAAGTCAGCTCAAACCGGTCTACCTGGCTGCCCAGCCCAAGGGAGCGAAGTGTGGTAGCCACGCGCTGAGCATCGGCCGGAAAGGGAATGCGGATAAGCTTGTTTAAATAAAACCCATCCTGCTGTGAAGCCTGATCGGCGCCCTTACTGATGCCCTGAATTAGGGCTTCCTTGAGGCCGCGGGCCGCCTCATCCTGGCTGATGGTGCCAGTGTTGCCCGCTTTGCTGGCCGTAGTGGCAGGAATGGTAGTTTTTAGAATGTCGCCGAGTTTGGACAGCTTAATCTGGGCCGAGGCAGCAACGTTGAGGCCCAGCAGGGCCACGGGCAACACGAAAAGACGGCGGTAGTTCATGGTAGTAGAAGGCAATACAGATGCTGGTCAGGACTTGGCAGAAACCGGACCAACTTCGGATTATTAGCCGAACGAAGACCGGTTTTCTAGAGTAAACGGCCCAACTCATCGACGCGGACCGCTACCCCATCTATTACTTGCCAAACACGCGCTTAAGCAGGGCGCTACCCTGAGCGGCCGGGTTCTGACGGATGCGGCCCTCCTCGGTGGCAATCAGGGCAAACAGGCCATCTACCGTTTTTTCGGTGGCGTAGGGCACCAGCTGCGGGTTGAGCGGCGTGACCAGCGGAATCTTGTTGTAGCGGGCTACCATTTCGGCGTAGAGCCGGGTGGCACCGGTTTTCTCCAGCGACTGCTGTACTGTGGGCTGAAAAGCGGTGCGTAAGTCGGCGGCCGTTTTCTCGTAGAGCAGCGTGGTTGCCGCATCGTGCTCCTGACTGGTGGCCAGCGTGAGGGCATCCTGCAAGCTTAAGTTTTGCACCGCATTCAAAAAAATAGGCTTGGCTTGGGTGGCGGCCGTTTCAGCGGCGCGGTTCAGGGCTACCTCGAAGTTGCTGACCAAGGCGCCGGCTTTTAGCTTGCGCAGGGTAGCGGCTACCAGTTCTGCCTCAGGCGGGAACGGAATACGAATATCCGCATTGCCGTTGAAGCCGTCGGTTGCTCCGGCCTGGGCTACGGCGCTGCTAACGCCTTGGCTCAGGGCCTCGCGCAGGCCGCCGGCAGCTTCCTCGGCCGTGAGCGGGACTTTCACCGGGGCGACTGGGGCTGCCGCAGCAGTAGTTTTGATAGTGGTGGCCTTGGTGGTCGTGGTTTTTTTGGCCGGAGTGGTTTTCTTGGCCGTTGTGGTCTTTTTGGCCGTCGACGTGGTCTTTTTCGTCGTGGTTGTAGTTTGGGCAGCGGCGAGCTGCACGGTGGTCAGTGCCAGGGCCAGACCAAGGGCGAAAGGGCGGAGGGGAATCATATAACAGAAGAGTGAAAACCAGAAGGCCGTTGCGGCGTTGTTAGCCCACGGGTTGCCAATATTGCGCCAAATCCGGTTCTCCTCCTAACTCCCTTTGCTATGCCCTCGCTCCCCGACGTTGAAATCATGACTATTGGCGATGAACTGCTCTACGGGCAAGTCATCGACACGAATTCGGCCTTTATGGGCCAGGAGCTAGCCAAGCTGGGCCTGCGCGTGCGCCAGATCAGCAGCGTTTCAGATCGGGCCGATGAAATCGTGGCTGCCCTGGACCAGGCCCGGCAACGGGCTCAGGTAGTGCTGATGACCGGCGGCCTGGGGCCCACCAAAGACGATTTAACCAAGCACGTACTGGCTCGCTATTTCGGGGCTGAGCTGGTTATGCATCAGCCTACGCTGGAGCACGTGGAGGGCATCTTCCAGCGCTTCAACCGGCCTATGCTGGAAGTAAACCGCCAGCAGGCCCTAGTGCCGGCCAACTGCGAGGTGCTGTTCAATGCTGTGGGCACGGCCCCGGGCATGTGGTTTGCGGACCGGGGCACTGTGTTCGTGAGCATGCCCGGCGTGCCCCACGAAATGAAATACCTCATGACCAACGAAGTGCTGCCCCGCCTGCAGCAGCACTTTCAGACGCCACCCATCGAACACGTAGTGGTGCAGACCATTGGCCTGGGTGAATCGTTTCTGGCCCAGCAGATTGAGGCTTGGGAAGCAACGTTACCCCCCAACGTGAAACTGGCCTACCTGCCCTACCTCGGCGGGGTGCGCCTGCGCCTGACGGGCCACGACGACGGCCAACCCAACCTGCGCCCCCGCATGGAAGCCCTGCTGCCGGAGCTGCGCACCCTGCTCGGGGAGCATATCTTTGCCATCGGTGAAATCAAGCTGGAGGAGGCCGTGGGCCAGTTGCTACTGGAACGGGGCCTTAGCGTGGGCACGGCGGAAAGCTGCACCGGGGGCCTGCTGGCCCACCGCCTCACTAGCATCCCCGGCAGCTCGCGCTATTATCAGGGCAGCATTATTGCCTATTCCAACGATATAAAAATGCGCGAGTTGGGCGTAAAGCCCGAGACTCTAACCACCCACGGGGCCGTGAGCGAAGCCACTGTAGCCGAAATGGCTGAGGGCTTGCGGCGCCGGCTGGGGGTAGATGTAGCCCTGGCCACCAGCGGCATTGCCGGCCCCGATGGCGGTACGCCCGACAAACCCATTGGCACCATCTGCTTCGCATATGCCGATGCCAACCGCACCGTAACTCGGCAAATCAGCTTTAACCGCGGCCGCCAGCTCAACCTGGAGTATACCACTACGATGGCGCTTAATCTGCTGCGGCTGGAGGTAGGCAACTAGTGAACTGGTGAAATAGTGCGTGTGCTGTTTCGCTGGCGCGACTTGACACAGTAGGGTGCAGGTCCGCACTAGTTGACTACCTCCCCATTCCACCAGGTACTCACCTCACAATTTCACTTTTTCACCGCCTCACCATTTCACTTACCTTTGAGGCTCGAAACCCACCCCACCCTTTTTCCCTAACTACCCCAACCGCATGGCACGAGTGGAAATGACGATGCCCAAGATGGGCGAATCCATCATGGAAGGCACCGTCCTGAAATGGCTTAAACAAGTAGGCGACTCCATTGAACAGGATGAATCGGTGCTGGAAGTAGCCACCGATAAAGTGGATACCGAAGTGCCGGCTCTTCACGCGGGCATTCTGCAGGAGGTATTGGTGCAGGAAGGCCAGGTAGTAGCGGTGGGTGCCCCCATTGCCATTATTGAAACCGATGTAAACGCTGCCGTGGGCGCTTCGGCTTCGACGGCTGATATGCCGGCACTCTCTACCAACGGAGCTGAGAAACCTGCCATCGACGTTCCCTACCTGCCTGAGGCAGGCGCCCCGCAGGCCACCCCCGCCCAGGCGGTTAGCGCACAGCCCCAGGCCGGCCGGTTCTACTCCCCGCTCGTACTCAGCATTGCCCGCGAAGAAGGCATTTCCATGACCGACCTGGAGCAGCTGCCCGGCACCGGCAGCGAGGGTCGCGTTACCAAAAAAGACATCCTCGACTACGTAGCGGCCGGCAAGAAACCCGTGGCTCAGCAGCCCTCTTCTGCCCCGGTCGCCCAGCCCCAGGCCGCCACTCCGGCCCCGCAAGCTCCGGCCGCGGCCCCGGCACCCCAGGCTCCTGCGCCTACCCCTGCACCAGCAGCCCAACCTGCCGCTCCGGCTGCGCCAGCTACCAAGGCGGTGCCTTCTATCAGCGGCAACCAGGAGCTGCTGGAAATGGACCGGATGCGCAAGATGATTGCCCAGCGCATGGTGGATTCCAAGCGGATTTCGCCCCACGTTACTTCTTTCGTGGAAGCCGACGTGACGGAGCTGGTACTCTGGCGCAACAAGCACAAGGATGCCTACAAGAAGCGTGAAGGCGAAAACCTGACCTTCACTCCTATTTTCATTCAGGCTATTGCCCGCGCCATCCAGGACTTCCCGAACATTAACGTGTCGGTGGAGGGTGACTACATCATCAAGAAGCGCGACATTAATGTGGGCGTGGCCGTGGCGCTGCCCTCGGGCAACCTCATTGTGCCCGTGATTCACAACGCCGACCAACTCAACCTGAACGGCCTGAGCAAGCGCGTAAACGACCTCGCCAACCGCGCCCGCGCTAACAAGCTCAAGCCCGAGGACCTGGAAGGCGGCACCTACACCGTGTCTAACGTGGGCTCTTTCGGCAACGTGATGGGCACGCCCATCATCATGCAGCCTCAGGTGGCCATTATGGCCGTGGGCGCCATCAAGAAGAAGCCGGCTGTTATCGAAACGCCCCAGGGTGATTTGATTGGCGTGCGCCACTTCATGTTCCTCTCCCACTCCTACGACCACCGCGTGGTAGATGGCTCGCTGGGCGGCATGTTCGTGCGCCGCGTGGCCGACTACCTGGAGCAGTTCGACCCGAACACCACCATCTAAGCGTGTGAACTACTACCCGCGGAGGGTTGAGTAGAGAGGCTACCGTCGGCCTTACTACTCAACCCTCCCGCCTTTTTTCAGCTGTTGCTGCTCCTCTCCTATGAACAAAGTTTTGCCCCTGGTGGCCTTGCTGATTGCGCTGGGCCTGATCCTCTTTCTCTATCAGCGCCTGCGTACCACCGAGGCGGCCCTGGAAACTGCTCAGAAACGCTTTGCCGACTGTGAACAGGTAAATTTTCAGCTGCAAAACCAACTGGTGCAAGCTACCCGCGGCCCCGTGCCCGACAGCCTGAAGATTGTAGACTAGCATACCAGCGTACTATTCCAAGCTTTGGCTCAAGAAGCCATACTGGGGTTTTCTGCTGTTTCGCGTAAAAACAGAAGGGCCGGCCCACGATACTTTCGTGGGCCGGCCCTTCTGCTTCCAGGATCTGCCTACGAAACCACCTGCCCCGTATTGCGGCTGCGCGCTGCATCAACGCTCCAGGGCCCCGCGCCAGCGGCGGCCAGGTACAGATACACAAAGCAGTACAGCACCGCTAGCTCGCCCTGGTTTACAATGGGTAAGGCGTGCTGAGGCGCGTGGGCCATGAAGTAAGCTACCGCCATCAGCCCTGACAGAATGAAGGCCACGGGCCGCGTAAACAACCCGATGAGTAGCAGCAAACCGCCACCAAACTCTAAGATGCCCGCAACCAGCATCAGGCCGGTAGCATTGCCCCCGCCATGGTCGGAAGGAGGCCAGCCGAATAGTTTTTGGCTACCGTGAAACAGCATCAGTAAGCCTGATACAATGCGCAGGACGCTGAGGAGCCGACCGGCCCAGGGAGAAAGGAAGAAAGGTGCCATGCTATATAGGGAAAATCGTGAGTACTACCCTCCCAACGCAAAAGCAACGCATCGGGATACAACAAGCCGCTTTTGCCAGCGGTAGAAAGGCCGTAGTTACTCCGCTACCCAGGTAACTTTCTCGTCCAGCGGCTTGCGCGTGCTGTGGGCGGTAGCACCCGGTTTAGGGTATCCCAGGAAGAAGAATCCCAGCAACAGGTCATTGGGGCCCAAACCGAAAAAAGGCTTGGCTTCCGGCTGGTACGTAACGCCCCCGCTGCTCCAAAAGCCCGCCAGCCCGTGCGCTACGGCCGAGAGGTGCAGGTTTTGCACGGCACACGCCACGGCGGCTACTTCCTCTACTTCGGGCACCTCGGGGTTGCGCTTCAGCCCGATGGCAATAATATGGGAGCTGAGCAGCGGGTTGTTCATCATCTTCTCCAGCTTCGCCGGCTGAAACTTCTCGCCCGCAGTGGCCCGATACAGTTCGGCTTGAAAATCGGCTAGCTTCTGGCGGCCTGCCCCTGCAAATACTACAAAGTGCCAGGGCTCGGTGCGTTTGTGGGTAGGCGCCCAGGTAGCGTTTTCCAGCAGCTCGCGCACCAGCTCATCGGGCACCGGGCGGCCCGGCTCAAACAGCACCGGCTGCATGCTGCGCCGCCCCCGAATCAGCTGGGTGACTTGCGTGGCGTTGAGGGGGGTAGGGTTTTCGGCTTGATTGATCATGCTTGAAAAAGAAATTTGGATGTCGGATGTTTTAAGGCTCCTTCCCGGGCTCCTACAAAAAAGCCTCCCGCCAATTGGCAGGAGGCTTTTGCTTTCCGTCGTGGGGAGGAACCCGCTAAGGCCGGCCGCCGCTGGGGCCCTGGGCAGGGGTAGCCCCGGCGCCATTGCCGCCGTCGGAGTTGCCGCCGTCCTTCAGGTCGTCGTTGCTGACGGAGCGGCGGCGCTTGGGCTGGGCCATGCTCATCTTACCGATGCGGTAGCTCAGGTTCACGCGCAGACTGGTGCGGTGAAACACGTTCACGCTGTTCTGCTCCAGCGTCGCGGAGCTGATTTCGCTGCGGATGCGGTTGGTGGGCGTAAAGAAGTTATCGGCCCCAAAGCCGATGGTGCCTTTTTTCTCGGCAAAATCTTTCTTCACGCTCAGGCTGTACACCCCAAAGCCGCCCTGGTAGCCCTGGAGCTGCACCTGCCGGCCACGGTAGAAGCTGAACGCCTGCAGGCCCCAGCCTTTGGTAAAGTTATAGCCCCCCATCAGGCGGCCGCTGGCCACCCAGCCCTGGTTGCTGGCCGCGAATACAATGTTGGAGTTATTGTTATCGAGCGTGGCATAGTACACATCGGCACCGCCGCCCAGCGTGAGCTTGTTGTTGATGTTGACGTTGGCGTTTACGCTGCCGCCGTAGGCGTTTTCGGTGCCGATGTTGGCGTACTCCGTCTGGATAACGCCCCCTTCCAGCGGCGTGCGCACCGGCTGAATCGACTTATCCGTGTTGCGGGCGAAAACCGAGAAGTTCAGCGACGTCTGCTTAATAAAGGTGTTGTAGCCCAACTCAAAGTTGTTGGTGTACTCGGGCCGCAGCTCCGGGTTACCAATGGTTACCAGCAGCGGGTTAGGCGACTGCGCATTGGGGTTCAGGAACTGCAGTGAGGGGCGCTGAATCCGGCGGTTGTAGGCGGCCTTCACCACGTTACCGTTGGTGAGCTTCCGCGACAGGTTGACGCTGGGCACTAATACCCCATACGAGGGAATGGAAGGCGCGTTTTCAGTGCGGAAGTCAGCGTTGATGGTGGTGTATTCGTAGCGGGCGCCGGCTTTCAGGGTGTACGCTTTCAGGAAGCTAAGAGTATAAGAAGCGTAGGCCGAGGCGACGTTCTGGTTGTAGTCGAACACGTTCGAGAGGTTGGTGCCGCTCTGGGCCTGACCGTTCAGGAACGTGGTATAGTCGCTGTTTACGCGGCGCATGATGTCCTTGGCCCCGAACTCCAACAGCTGCGTTTTGCTCAAGGGCGTCTGGTAATCGGCCTGAAGGGTTACCTCCTCGTTGTAGCTGTCGTTTTCGTTGCGGCGGTTGTCACCGGCTCCTTCACCTTCCAGAATGAAGTTGGTGAAGTCGTTATTGCGCGTGTTGCGGCTGTACTGGCCCAAAATGCTGAACTCGCGCTGGGGCGTCTCGAAGGTGCGGGTATAGTTCAGGGTCGCATCCAGCGTATTCGAGTTATCGAGCACCTTTACGTTGCGCAAGCTGCTGCTGCTTTCCGTGTAACTAGTAACCGGCGTTACCGGGTAAAACGGCACTTCGGGGTAAAAGTAGAACGTAGAGCTTGTCGCCAGTCCGTCCTGGTAGCTGGTGCCGTTGCGCAGGCCTAGCTGCACCGAAGCCGAGAGGAAGTTGTACTTGTTGATGTCGTAGTCCCAGCCGAAGGAGTAGCGCCCGAACAGGTTCTGCTGGCGCGTATCGGCACTCTGGATGGTTTGGCTGGCCAGGCGGCGCGTGCTCAGGTTGTTGCCTTGCACGGTGTAAGACTCTTGCTCGTTGCGGAAGCTGCCGGGCGTGTTGTACTGGGCGCGGCCACCGCCCCCCAGCGAGAAGCCCATCTTCCCTACCCGGTACGAGGCGTTCAAGCCCAAATCAGAGCCGCGCAAACCGGCGCTGGAGCGCAGATCCAGGGTAAAGCCCTGCAGGTTGTTTTGCTTCGTGACGATGTTGATAATACCGCCCGAGCCTTCGGCATCGTACTTGGCCGAGGGCGAGGTAATTACCTCTACTGTTTTAATCTGGTCGGCCGGAATCTGCTTGAGGGCGTCAGCAATGCTGTTGGCCGAGATGGTGCTGGGCCGGTTGTTGATAAGCACCCGGATGTTGCTGCTGCCGCGCAGGCTCACGTTGCCGTCGAGGTCTACGGAGAGGTTAGGCACGCGCTTGAGCACATCGGTGGCGTCGCCGCCGCGGGTGGTTTCGTCCTTCTCGGCGTTGTACACCGTGCGGTCCACCTTTTCCTCCACCAGGCTGCGCTGACCTTCTACCCGCACTTCGCCCAGGGCCTGCGCCGTTGACGCCAGAGCCACATTACCCAAGGAAACCGTGTTGCCGGCCGCGGTAATGACTACCCCCGTCTTCTCCACCAACTTATACCCGATAAAGCTCACCTGCACGGTGTAGGTGCCGGCGGCAACGCGCGGGAGCGTGAACTTGCCGTTGTCGTCGGCGGCGGTGCCATCCACGGGTTTGCCGGTGGCGGGGTTTACCAGCGCCACGGTAGCGTAAGGCACGGGCTGCTTGGTGCCCGCATCGGTAACCGTGCCTGTAATGCGGCCGCTACCCTGCTGGGGCTGCGCAGCCGCGGCCGGCGGCCCGCCTGCGGGCCGGGCCGCACCCGCCGGCCGTTCGCCAGCACCGGGCATCTGGGCAAGTACCGCGTGGCCGCTGCCAGTTATCAGAATAAGAAAGAAAAGCTTTTTCATGTACGTGAGGGGAAATAGCAATGCCCGGCGGGCAGGCAGCAAAACGGGCTACCGTTTTCCTGGCACAAACCTACCCCGACAACCAGAGCCGCCGAAATGAACCCGACCAACCGGCCCATTTCCGCCCCCGAAGCCGGAGAAAATCCGTGCGAATGCCAAGCAACCGCAGCCACAGACGCAACTTTGGTCTTATAGTCGCACGCCGGCCCGAATATTTACCAGAATGCGGGGAGGTTTAACAAAAAAGCCGCTCCAGCGGTGGAGCGGCTTTTTGCGTTTGTCGTCCTGAAACCTGACGACGGACTTCTAACGAAAGTAATTTTGCTACCCCTACTGAAGCAGCAAAGGTTCTTTGCCAAAGCTTGAAAGGACCAATAATGGTTTGGCGCAGAGGTAGTAGCTAGGCTTTCACGCCCAGCAGCATGAGCATGAAGGCAAACTGCCGGGCCGTATCGTGGATGGACTTGAAGCGGCCGGAGGCGCCGCCGTGGCCAGCCGCCATATCAGTGTGCAGAAGCAGCAGGTTGTTATCGGTCTTTACGGTGCGCAGCTTGGCTACCCACTTAGCCGGCTCAAAGTACTGCACCTGCGAGTCGTGCAGGCCGGTGGTAACCAGCATATTGGGGTAGGCCTGGGCCTTCACCTGGTCGTAGGGCGAGTAGCTGAGCATGTACTCGTAGAACTCCTTTTTATTGGGGTTGCCCCACTCGTCGTACTCCCCGGTAGTCAGCGGAATGCTTTCGTCGAGCATAGTAGTTACCACGTCCACGAAGGGCACGGCGGCCACTACCCCCTTGTAGTACTCGGGGTGGTTGTTCACCACGGCGCCCATGAGCAGGCCGCCCGCCGAGCCGCCCATGGCAAACAGCTTCTGCGCGGAGGTGTACTTCTGGTCAATCAGGAACTTGGAGCAGTCGGTGAAGTCGGTGAAGGTGTTTTTCTTCTTGAGCTTCTTACCGTCCTCGTACCACTGCCGGCCCATTTCCTGCCCGCCCCGGATGTGGCAAATCACGTAGGCAAAGCCCCTATCGAGCAAGCTCAGGCGAGCCGCGCTGAACGTGGGGTTGGTAGAGTAGCCGTAGGAGCCGTAGGCGTACTGCAGCACCGGCGCGCTGCCATCCTTCTTGAAGCCCTTTTTATACACGATGGACATCGGAATCTTCGTACCGTCGGCAGCCGTAGCGTACTGGCGCTCGGTCACGTAGTCTTCCTTGTTGAAACCACCCAGCACGGCCTGCTCCTTGAGCAGCTTTTTGGTGCGGGCGTTCATGTCATAGTCGAAGGTGGAGCTGGGGGTAGTCAGGGAGGAGTAGCTGTAGCGCAGCACCGGCGTATCAAACTCGGGGTTAATGCTGATGGCGGCGGTGTAGGCTGGCTCCCCGAAGTTGAGGTAGTGCTCCTGCTTGTCCTTCCACCGAATCACGCGCAGTTGCAGCAGTCCTTCCTTTCGCTCGCCCAGCACGAGGTAGTCCTTGAACAGCTCCATGTTCTCCAGAAACACGTCCTTGCGGTGCGGAATAACTTCCTGCCAGGCTGTTTTGGCGGTGTTCGTGACGGGCGTTTTCAGCAGGCGAAAGTTGGGCGCGCCGGCATTGGAGTGCACGTAAAAAT
The DNA here is from genome assembly GCF_019599275.1 of Hymenobacter sp. HSC-4F20. Taxonomy (GTDB): domain Bacteria; phylum Bacteroidota; class Bacteroidia; order Cytophagales; family Hymenobacteraceae; genus Hymenobacter. The sequence continues at coordinate 1,305,437 of NZ_JAHZTD010000001.1, forward strand.
CGTTGCCGAAGTGCTCTACGTCGTAGAGGTGGTCGGCCTCGCGGGGCAGAAACACCTTCAGCGCCGCCGTGGGGGTAGCCGCTTCCAGGAACCGGGTTTCCGACGACATGGTACTACCCGCTTGCAGGAAAATGTACTTGCGCGACTTCGAGCGGCCGACGTGGATGCGGTAGGTGTTGTCCTTTTCCTCGTACACCAGCTGGTCCTTGCTGGAGTCGGTGCCCAGGGTGTGGCGGTAGAGCTGGTAATCGAGTAGGGTGCCGGGGTCCTTGCGGGTGTAGAACACCGTTTTGTTGTCGGCGGCCCACACGGCATTGCCGCTGGTATTGATGATTTGCTCGGGATAGAGCTGACCAGTTTTCAGGTTGCGGAAGCGCAGGGTGTAGAGGCGGCGACTCACTACGTCCTCAGAATAAGCCAGCACTTGGTTGTCGTCGCTGACTTCGAAGCCGCCAATCTGGTAGTAGGCCTTGCCTTTGCCCAGCTCGTTGGCGTTGAGCAGCACTTCCTCGGGCGCGGTCAGGCTACCCTTCTTGCGGCAGTAAATCGGGTACTCGGCCCCGGCCTCGAAGCGGGTGTAGTAGTAGTACCCGTTGTCGCGGTAGGGCACCGACTCATCCTGCTCCTTGATGCGCCCTTTAATTTCCTGGAACAGCTTTTCCTCCAGTCCTTTCACGGGAGCCATTTGCTGCTCGAAATAGGCGTTTTCGGCGTTGAGGTAGCTGATTACCTCCGGGCTTTCGCGCTGATTCAGCCAGTAGTAATTATCGGTACGGGTGCCAAATGGCGACTTCAGCTCTTTCGGCTTGATGGCCGCTACGGGTGGTTTGTTCATGGTGGCAGGGGTAGCCGACTGAGCCACGGCCGCACCGCTCAGCAGCACGCCCAAGCCCGTCAGCAGGGTATATAGTGGTTTCATAGCGCAAGGCAATTAGGGTGAACTATTGCGCTAAAGGAAAGAGAAATTTAGATACGAGGGAGCATCCTATTCTACCAGCCTGTCAACCGGAGCATAGCGAAGGACCTCTACGGAGGGTAATTACTACCCCACGCGAGGTGGTAGAGGCCCTTCGCTATGCTCAGGATGATAAGCGAATTTTCTAGCAGCAACCAGCAAACAAAAAGGCCGCCACGTTACCGCAGCGGCCTTTTTGGCAGATTTTCACCCTGTGTTACAGTGCGGCTAGGCTCTGCTCCAGGGCCGTGATCTTGGCTTCGGCGTCGGCTAGCTTCTGCCGCTCGCGCTCCACCAGGTCAGGCTTGGCGTTCTGCACGAACTTCTCGTTGGCGAGCTTTTTCAGCACCGAGTCGCGGAAGCCCTGGGCGTATTCCAGCTCCTTGGTTAGGCGCTCTTTCTCGGCCCCAAGGTCAATCTGGCCTTCCATGGGCACGAAGAACTCGGTGCCCGACGACACAAAGCCTACCGCAGCAGCCGGGGCAGCCTCTACCACGCTGATTTCGGTGAGGGAAGCCAGCTTGCGGATGATGCCGTCGTAGTCCTGCAGCAGCTGAGCATCGTCGGTTTTGGCGGCCAGGGTCAGGGGCTTGTTAGGGCCCAGGCCCTTCTGGTTGCGGATGTTACGCACGCCGGCCACGACGTCGAGGGCGCGGTCCATGCGGGCCAGCAGGTCGGCGCTGTTCGCCACGGGCTGAGCCTTAGGCCAGGCGGCCACGCATACGTAGTCCTTGGGGCCGCGCTCGGCCAGTTCGTGCCAGATTTCTTCGGTGATGAAGGGCATGAACGGGTGCAGCAGCTTGAGCAGGGTTTCGAGGTAGCCGGTGGTGAGGCGCAAGGTTTCGGGGTCGATAGGTGCCTGGTAGGCGGGCTTGATCATCTCCAGGTACACGGAGCAGAAGTCGTCCCACACCAGCTTGTAGATGGTCATCAGCGCATCCGACATCCGGAACTTGTCGAAGTGTTCGTCCAGCTCCTGCAGGGTCGTCTGTAGCTTGGCCCCGAACCACTCTACCGCCTTTTCATTGGCAAACGGTAGGGTGGCATCTACCTCCCAGCCTTTGATAAGGCGGAAGGCGTTCCAGAGCTTGTTGGTGAAGTTGCGGCCCTGCTCTACCAGCTTGATATCGAACAGCAAATCGTTGCCGGCCGGGGAGCTGAACAGCATGCCGGTGCGCACGCCGTCGGCACCGTAGTCGGCAATGAGGTCCAGCGGGTCGGGCGAGTTGCCGAGGCTCTTGCTCATCTTGCGGCCCTGGGCGTCGCGCACGATGCCCGTGAGGTACACATTGCGGAAGGGCACTTCCTTGCGGTACTCCAGCCCGGCCATAATCATGCGGGCCACCCAGAAAAACAGGATTTCGGGGGCCGTTACGAGGTCGTCGGTGGGGTAGAAATAGTTGACGTCGGCGTTGTCGGGGTCCTTGAACCCATCGAACACCGAAATAGGCCACAGCCACGACGAGAACCACGTATCCAGCACGTCCTCATCCTGACGCAGATCCGAGAGCTGCAGGTCGTCGTTGCCGCTTTGCTCGCGCGCTTGTTTCAGGGCTTCTTCGGCGCTCAGGGCTACCACGAAGGTGCCATCGGGCAGGTAGTAGGCCGGAATGCGCTGGCCCCACCACAGCTGCCGCGAAATGCACCAGTCGCGCACGTTCTCCATCCACACCCGGTACATGTTCTTGAACTTGGGCGGGTGCAGCTTGATTTCGTCGCTTTCCACTACCTCCAGGGCGGGCTTGGCTAGGTGCTCCATTTTCAGGAACCACTGCAGGCTCAGGCGGGGCTCAATCACGGCGCCGGTGCGCTCCGAGGTCTGCAGTACGCTGGCGTATTCCTCCACCTTTACCAGGTTTCCGGCATCTTCCAGGTCCTTCACAATGTTGCGGCGGGCGGCAAAGCGGTCCTGCCCCACGTACAGCTGCGCTTTTTCATTCAGCGTACCGTCGTTGTTCAGAATGTCGATAACGGGCAGGTTGTGCTTCAGGCCCAACTCGTAGTCGTTCAGGTCGTGGGCGGGCGTTACCTTCAGGGCCCCCGTACCGAAGTCGATGCTTACGTACTCGTCCAGAATCACCGGAATTTCGCGGCCCAGCAGCGGAATGCGCACTTTTGCCCCGTGCAGATGAGTGTACCGCTCATCGTTCGGGTTCACCGCCACAGCTACGTCAGCCATGATGGTTTCGGGCCGGGAGGTGGCTACCGTCAGGAACTGACCCTCCTGCCCTACTACCTCGTAGTGCAAGTGGTACATTTTGGCCATGGTGTCCTTCGGAATTACTTCCTCGTCGCTGAGTGCCGTGCCGCCTTTCGGGTCCCAGTTTACCATCCGGATACCGCGGTAAATCAGGCCTTTCTGGAACAGGTCCACGAATACACGCAGCACGGCCTCGGTTAGTTCGGGCTCCATAGTGAAGCGCGTTCGGTCCCAGTCGCAGGAAGCGCCCAGCTTCTTGAGCTGCTCCAGAATGATGCCGCCGTACTTCTCCTTCCACTCCCAGGCGTGCTCCAGGAACTGCTCCCGGGTCAGGTCCTTCTTCTCGATGCCTTTCTCCTTGAGCAGGGCTACTACCTTGGCTTCGGTGGCAATGCTGGCGTGGTCGGTGCCGGGCACCCAGCACGCTTCCTTGCCCTGCATGCGGGCCCGGCGCACCAGCACATCCTGAATGGTATTGTTCAGCATGTGGCCCATGTGCAGCACGCCCGTCACGTTAGGCGGCGGAATTACGACCGAATACGGCTGTTTGCGGGGGTTGGCTTTGGCTTTGAAGAAGCCCTGCTCCTGCCAGCGCTGGTACCACTTGGCTTCAACGTCGGCGGGAGTATAGGTTTTGGCGATGGACATCGTCGAAGGGAATCAGTTCAGAATACGGGCAAAAGTAGACATTTCGGGCGGGCTAGCCCAGGTATGCTTCGGAGCATAGCGCGAGCAGTCCGGTAAACAACAAGAGCTGCCTCCAGGTGGAAGCAGCTCTTGGGTAGCTTGGGCTGGTGGCAGCAGGTAGGGCTTAGGCCTCCTGGTGCAGCCACTGCTTTTTGCTGAGCAGCTTTTCCTGCGTTTCGCGGTAGTCGGGGTCATCCACGCAGCAGTCCACAGGGCACACGGCAGCGCACTGGGGCTCCTCGTGGAAGCCCACGCACTCGGTGCACTTATCGGATACGATGTAGTAGTACTCGTCAGAAATAGGCCGCTGGGGCGAAGTGCCGGATACGGTTTCACCGCCGTCTACCTGTACTTCTTTCAAGCTCGTTCCATCGGCCCAGCGCCACTGAGCGCCGCCTTCGTAGATGGCAGTATTGGGGCATTCCGGTTCGCAGGCACCACAGTTGATGCACTCGTCGGTTATCATGATGGCCATAGCCTCGGGTATCTTAAAAAGGTAGGAAAAGAGGATGCTTTGCTAGTACGCAACCCGCCGCAGGCAGGATGCCGACAGGCAAAATTAGGAATTAGCCGTACTCAACAAGAATTTTGACCTCTGAATTCCGTATTCTCTGAAGGAATCCAAACAGGGGTTCCGAAGGTTTACCTACGGGTGTGGCGGGCGCTTCTGCCTGCTCCTACCCTTTTATCGTTTCGTTTTCCCTTTCTATATGACGCACGCCGACCGCCTGGCTGCTTTCGTGGCCCTGGGCCAGCGCCTCACTGAACTACCTACCCCCGCCCACGCCGATGAACTGGCCGGCCTAGCTGCCCGGGCCCGCAACCAGAACAACTGGTTTGATTTGCCCAACGTCACGTCGGCCATTCGGGGCATCGCGCATCTGCTCGCAGAAGAGCCTCTGCGCCAATGGTCGGCCCGCTACCCCCAAGAGCCCACCCAACCTCGCAAGATTGGGGTGGTCATGGCCGGCAATATTCCGCTGGTGGGTTTCCACGATGCCTTGTGCGTGCTGCTCTCCGGTCATATTCTGCTGGCTAAGCTCAGCTCCGATGATACCGTGCTGATGACCTGGGTGCTGGAGGAGCTGACGCGCCTGGAACCGCGCTTTACAGAGCAGATTCAGCTGGTACCGCGCCTGAATGCCGCCGACGCCTTTATTGCCACCGGCTCCGACAATACGGCCCGCTACTTCGAGTATTATTTCGGTAAGAAGCCCAACATCATCCGGCGCAACCGCACCAGCCTGGCCGTACTCACGGGCCGCGAAACCGACCACGACCTGGGCCTGCTGGGCGAGGATATTTTCCGCTACTATGGCCTGGGCTGCCGCAACGTGAGCAAGCTCTACGTGCCCGAAGGCTACGATTTCACTCCCTTGCTCGATTCCCTACAGCCCTGGCACCGCGTGCTGGAGCACAACCGCTACCAGAACAACTACGATTATAACAAGAGCATCATGCTGGTGAACCGCGTGCCTCACCTCGACTCCGGTTTCCTGCTGCTCACCCAAAGTACCCAGCTGGTGTCGCCCATTTCGGTGCTGCACTACGAAACGTATAGCAATGAGGTAGACTTGGTGGTGCGCCTAGCCGATGTGGCAGCTCAAACCCAGTGCCTTGTCTCGGCGGGTGGGCTGTTTGCCGGTAGCTTTCCGTTTGGCCGGGCCCAGCAGCCGGGGGTAGGTGATTACGCTGACGGCGTGGATACCATGGCCTTTTTAGCAGAATTGGCGTAAAAAAGCAGAGCAGGTGTTGAAGCCCGCTACCTGCCGGGTGCCGCTCATGCGTTCTTCACGCGCGTTTCGGCACCTTAGTTGCCATCACCTGTTCATCGTTGAACGTTCTATTCTGTACTACCATGATTCCTGAACTGAAGACCACCGACCCGACCATAGAAACCATTGAAAAAGAAGTTATTCCTAACCTGCGCTTCTCCACGGAAGATGTTCTGACGGAAAAAGCCGAAATCCAGCGCCGCCGCCACGACGCCGAACGCGCCGCCACGCTAGGCAACGCTTACCACGGCAAACTCGACATCTATTTCCAGACTGCTGACGGCAGCGTGAAGCGCGTATATACCACCGTGTGGGCTACCCACGAGGAGTACCTGACGCTTAAATCCGGCATCTCCCTACCCCTGCGCGCCGTCCTAAGCTTCGACTTCTACTAATCCCTTTTATGTCATGGCGAGGAGGCACGACGAAGCAATCCTTCCTGACCAACGTGCTCCCCTTTGAAATGTGAGAAGCCCTTACCGTCCGTGCTGGCAGTAAGGGCTTCTCACTTCAGTAGGTTTGTCACATAGAGAGGACAGATTGCTTCGTCGTGCCTCCTCGCAATGACTACATGTCTATATTCTCTCCAGGGTGGTGGCAATCAGGTGGTTTACTACCTGTTCGGAGTTGGTAGCGAATTCGCCGGTAGCACGGTTGGCCACAATGGCGTTCAGCGAGACTACCTCGTGACCCAGCATGCGGCCTAATGAATAGTAGCCAGCCGTTTCCATCTCAAAGTTGGTAAGGCGGAACTCGCCCTCAGCGCTGTGGTAGCGGAATTGCTGGAATTGCTCAATCAGGTTCGTAAGGCGCAGGTCCAGGCGCAGCACGCGGCCCTGGGGGCCGTAGAAGCCAGGGCAGGTGAGCGTGTTGCCGGTGACCATGCCCGCGCCCAGTTGCTCGCGCAGCAAATCGGAACCGCGCACGCAGTACGGGCGGTAATCAAGCTGCAGGCTTTGTTGCACACCGCGCGCTACCTCTACCTCCAGGCCCGTTTCCACCAGGGGGTAGAACTGCATCAGCGAGTCCAGGCCAACGGCGTGTTCCGACACTAGCAGGGAGCCCACCGGAATATCGGCCTGCAGAGAGCCGCTGGTACCTACCCGCACGATGCGCAGGTTGATCCGCTCCTCCAAGGGGCGTGGCTCGCGCGTCACGAAGTCGATGTTTACCAGCGCATCCAGCTCATTCATCAGGATGTCGATGTTATCAGTACCCATGCCCGTGCTGATAACGGTGAGGCGCTTACCGCGGTAGTAGCCCACATGCGTCACAAACTCGCGCTTGTGAATGATGGTTTCGATGGAATCGAAGTGCTGACTAACCGTGGGTACGCGCTCCGGGTCGCCGACCGTGATGATGGTTTCGGAAATATGGTCGGGTAGCAGGTTCAGGTGGTAGATGCTGCCATCCTTGTTGAGGATCAGCTCCGATTCGGCGATGGGCATAAGAGGGGGATTTTTAGAAAAGGAAGGTGCAATGGTACGGCAAAAACCGCAGTTTGGGTTCGTATGACGTTAATCCAGCTACCTCAAAAACAAGCTGTCATCCGGAGCCTACGCAAAGGACCTCTACGAAAAGTAACCTTGATTACTCTCGGTAGAGGTCCTTTGCGTAGGCTCAGGATGATAAAACGGAAGCCTTTGCCTACCGCACTGGGGCGCGGTACGACAGTAGGCCCTGCTCGGGGCTGTAATTGTTGCTGTTCTTGGGGTAGGCGCCGGTTCCGTCGTAAGGGCGCTTATCGGGGTGCTCCTGGCAGGTGGTGGAGCAGGCACCATCGAGCTGCTGGCCGCAGGTTTCGCAGAGTGGAATGTGGGCGTTGCAGTGCGGGTTAGCGCAGTTCACCATCCGGTCGGAGGGCGTATGGCAATGGTGGCAATGGCTGATGATGCTGGGGTTCACGCTGTTCACGTCCACGGCCACGCGGCCATCGAATACGTAGCACTTGCCCTCAAAATCTTCGCCCCCGGCTTCCAGACCGTACTTAATAATGCCGCCGTGCAGCTGGTACACGTTCTCGAAGCCCTGCTCCAGCAGGAAAGCCGAGGCCTTTTCGCACTTGATGCCACCGGTGCAGTAGGTCAGGATTTTCTTGTCCTTGAACTGCTCCAGCTCCTGCACCTTCTCCGGGAACTCGCGGAAATTCTCGATGTCGAGGGTAATGGCATTTTTAAAGCGGCCCAGGTTGTGCTCATAGTCGGATCGCACATCCAGCACCACTACATCTTCCTGGTCCTTTAGGTCGCGGAACTCCGTGGGCGAGAGGTGAATACCGGTACGCTCGTAGGGCTTGATGTGAGGTAGGCCCACGTGCACAATTTCCGGTTTCACGCGCACGTGCAGCTTCTGGAAAGTATGCGCCGGAGCTTCTTCCACTTTGAATTCCAGGGTAGTAAAGCGCGGATCGGCTTTCACGATGCGCATGTACTCCTCACAGTCGGCCCGCCGACCGGAAACCGTGCCGTTTAGCCCTTCCGAAGCCACAATAATGCGGCCCAGCAGGTTTAGGCTCAGGCATAGGCGGTGATGCTCCTCCCGAAACTGCTCGGGGTTCTCGATAGGCGTGTAGCAGTAATACAGCAGAACGAGGTAGTCCATTCTTCTAGTAGAAGTGAGATGTAAGAGCTCAGAACTGAGAGAATACAGCAGAAATTCTTCGTTCTAAGCTCTATCTTCTAAGTTCTCAAATTACACTTTTTGAGCTGGGTTGCCGAACACCGTCTGGCCGGCCGGAACGTCGGCTACGACCACCGAGCCAGCGCCCACGCGAGCTTTAGCCCCAATTTTCACCCCGGCCACTACTACCGCCCCGGCCCCAATGAAGGCCAGCTCCCCTACCGTTACTTCGGCGTTCAGGATGGCCCCGGCGCCCAGTTGGGAGTAGTCGCCCATTTCGGCTTTCACGTCCACCACAGCATTAGCCCCCAGGATGCAGCCGTCGCCGAGCTTGGCCGTGCCCGCTACCACGGCGTTGGCCCCGATGAGGTTACCATGCCCCAACCACGCGCTCGGCGAAACGCTGGCCCGCTGGTGAATGGCGTTGACGGGGGCTACCTCGTACTCGTCGCGCAACATGCTGGTGAGGCTGCGGCGGCTGGCCGTGTCTTCGGTTGCCACAAACACTTCGCATTTTTTGCCGATCAGCTTCAGCAGCTCCTTGTCGTCGGTGTTGCCCATCACAGGCACGTCGTTGAGTTCGGTGTTCTGCAGGGTAGCATTGTCGTCGAGCAGGCAGTACACTACTACATCGTTGCTTTGAAAGGCATCGAGGGCGGCGGTGCCTACCGCTTGCGCACCCAGGATGATAACGGGGTTTTCCATAGTATCGAAAACGGCCGCGGGGCGGCCGGTGAAAACAGGTTTTGGGAGGACAAAGATACAGGTTCTGCCGGGTAGGCCACGCCGCCGGGCTGTAGCACTCCTCAACAACCCTAGGGCCGCTTTTGCTCCCGATGCTGAACAGGTCTGTTTTTCAGAGATTGAAGCGACGTAGTATGGCCGCAGGGTACGGAGCTTGCAGCACCAGCACTAGCAGAAAAGGCAGGAACGTAACCCGATACCGGTTCAGCGTGCCCAGGTTGGGGGTTGTCAGCCCCAGCAGCGCGGCCAGAATAAGGCAGTAAAGAAGCAAGGCAAACACCAAAGCAAAGGGCATATGGCCCAGCTGGCCGCGCAACACACTCCACACCGCTACCCCCAGCAGCAGCAGCAACCCCAGGTTCTCGAGACCCGCCAGCACGTACAGCACCGAGCCTCCCTCCCACGGCCAGGGCCGGGCCAGGGTATTGAACACTGCTTGGGGCGAGTTCAGCACCACGCTTTCAGTAGTCGGTTTCAGGGTTGGGTACTCCAGGTGGGGCCGGCCCTGGGAGGTTTTGAGCAGATCGGAGTAGTTGCGTTGCAGCTGGGAGGTAAACTTGTTGGCCCGAAAAACCGGGCTGACTTCACTGGCGGCCCACGCGCCTCCCGCCAGCAGCGCCACTATCAGCAGGGCCTGAACAACGCGGCTTCGGGCCCCGCCTAGCTGCTGTACCACCCGCACCAAGCCCAGGCCGGTCAAGCAGCCAAACAGAATCACGGCAAAGAAATAGCGCATCTTAAAATGCAGAACCACAGCGGCGGCAAGCCCTACTACCAGCCAGCCCCGGCGGCCAGCATCGGCGTAAGCCAGCCGGATAACCAGCGCCAGCACCAAGGCTCCACTGCCCACCAAAAGGCTTTCCTTGGTGAGTCCGGAAGTCCAGTACACTACCGTTGGCCAGAGCAGGAACCCCGTCAGGGCGCTACTGGGCACGGCATGGGGCCACTGCAGCCACATTTGCCGTACCAGCTCCCAACTGCAGACAAAGCAGAATACGGATAGGTAGCACCCATTCAACAAGGCATTGCCCAAGCTAGCCAGGTTCACAACCGATAAAAGCTTGACAAGAAACAGCGTATTGGAGAAGCCATGGAACACCAGGTGCCAGCCCCCCCAGTGAAACTCATCGGTTGGCAGCATCCGCAGCCACGCACCGGGAGCGTGCCAGAGCTGGTCGGTCAGGCGGCCCGACCAGACCTGGAAGTACGCCGCGTCTTCACTCAGCACTGCTATCGAGATGCCCGTGGCTATCAGTTTCAGCCCCAGGGTAGGCACTACCCACTTTCCTACTGTTGGCAGTTGGCGGACCCGGGGCAGCCACCGGACCACGCCCCACACCAGGACGGCATTAAGAACCAGGGCAGGAAGAAGGCGGAGCAGCAACGACAGATAGGTTAGCAGAAAAGCGCAGGCAGGACCCGGCCCTACCCTAACGCTTGCGCAAGATACTACCCCCAATGGCACACTGCACGCACCGACGCGGCGAGCAGTAGCTGCGGTGCAACGCCAGCAACCCTTGCGAATCGGCGGCGGAGGCATTGCGGAAGCCGGCGGCTTCGTAGGCATCCAGCACATGGTTTTGCTCGGCGGGCAGCTGATCAAGTAATGTAACGGCGGTTTCTACCAGCTCCTGGTTGCCCACGTAGCGGGCGTAGGCGACCCGCAACGGTACCACCAGGTTGGTAACCAGCAGATGTATGCTGCTACGTCCTGGGGCGGCTACCTTCCCAACTTTGCCAGGGCGGTAATGAGTTTGCCAGTAGGCGGGCAGAGGGGCGGTAAAGAACTCCTCTAAAGCCTTGATAGTGGCCGCGCTCAGCAACGCATCAAAAAGTACCGGGCGCGCGTGCAATAAGCCCGTGAGCTGGGCTAAGCGTACCGTCGGGAAGTTGGCGGGCCGCATGCGCAGGAAGTTCCAGTCGTGCGCAGCCAGGGCGGTGCCCCCGAGGTTGTACTTGTGCCGCAGAAAAGCAAACTCCTGCCGTAACTCTTCTACATAGGCATCTGCTACCCCAGCTTCTTCCAGAAAGCCCGCTTGCCCAAACAGCAGAGCACTCACTTGGTGGGCGTCGTGGCGGTGCCGACGCACGACGGATAGCGGCAGGGCCTTGGCTAGACGGGCCATAGGTTCGGCATTTTTCTGAAACCCGAAGGCTATGGCCAGGGCATGCCAGGTAGTCGCCTCCCAGTCCTGGCCATTCTGCTGATGCAACGCCGTAAGCAGGTCTGCTTTCTGCTCTACCCGCTCCAGCAAAGTGCGGCCCATCATCATAGTGCGCGTCAGCTCCGACACGTGGCTTTGCAGCGGGGCGCAGGGTAGGGTAGCTTCGGGAGGCTGCTCCCGAAGGCGCTCATAAGTAGCCAACAGGTGGTCGGCAATGCGGCTGCTCAGGGCCAGATGTGGTATGGCCGAACCGTTGGTGCGGGCCACGTTTTGGTCGGCGGAATACACCACGTGCAGAATTACCTGGTCGTACTTAGGGTCCGTTTGGTGCTGATGCCGAAGCCAGTCGGAAGCCCGAATGTGTATTTCCACGGCTCCGTTCCACTCTACCTCTCCTACCTGCACCCGAGCGTTCAGAAAATCCGGTCCGGCATCGGGGTTGCGCTGGCCGGGCCGCAGCACGATAATGGGCTGTCCGTCTTCGGTGGTTAGATTCGTTTTATCGAAATACTGGTGCTGCCAAACGTAGTGGAGAAAATCTTCCTGCATAAAGAATATAGCATAAGTATCAGACGGGTAAGATATAGATTGTTCTCTTTACTCACGCACCAAAACAAACCGGCCCGCCTCTGTCTGCGACAGAAGCGGGCCGGTCAACTTGGCAGAGCCCAGACTAGCGCAGGTCAATAACCTTTACGCCTTTGTACTTGCTCTTATCGAAATTGAAAGTGGTAGCGTCTACCGGTACATTGGGCTGGAACTTGCTGATTTTGTAGGTGTAGCGGTTGCCGTTCTTCTTGAACATCTGCCAGCTTTTCACCGCTTTATCATTGCGGCCTACTTTCAGACGCACCTTGTACACGGGGTTATTGCGGTCTTCCGGCGAGAGTTCAATTACGTCTACTACCTCCCCGTTTTCTTTGGCTTCCTGCACGTAGGCATATTTATAGCCCTTCTTATAGAGGGTGTAGATCTGGGAAGGCGAAATCTCTTGATCCTCAGGCTCATAATCCGAGATATTCACCTCATTTTCAGCCTTCATGTACGTCCACATGGTCTGGCCATTGTTAATGACCTCTTGGCCGCTCATTTTCAGCCGAAACTTCTGGCCGCTCACGGTGATGTCGCCAGAAAGGTTTTCCTTCACCTTGGCAGCATCATTTTCCAGCGTCTGCGTGAACGTGGCCTTGAACGCCTTCATGGCCTGATACTTGGCGCTCATCTGGTCCAGAATCTTGCCGGCTTTGGGGTCCTGCTGGGCCGTGGCGACGGAGGTCAGCGACACGGAAAGGGCGAGCAGGGCGAAATACTTCTTCATTGCAAAAGGAGGTGGTGTTTGGAGCGCTTAACAGCTCAAGCGTAAGAGCGTAGAACGTAAATAAGGTTTAAACGCAAGGCGAAAAACAATAGAACAAATTCTACGCACGAAGTTTTATTATCTCTATTCTACTTGGGCAGGCTATTCAACAACTGTTCCAAACTATACTCATCTGGAATCAGTACTTCCCTAGCCTTGCTACCCTCAAACGGTCCGACGATGCCTGCGTGTTCCAATTGGTCGATTAATCGGCCGGCGCGGTTGTAGCCTAGCTTGAGCTTGCGCTGGATAAGGGAGGTGCTTCCCTGCTGGTGCAGCACAATTACGCGGGCGGCTTCCTCGAACATAGAATCCCGGTCGGTGGGGTCGAAGTCGTCAACATCACCGTTACCGCTGCCGGCCTCGCCGGGTACTTCGGGTAGCTCGTAGGCATTGGGGTAGCCCTGCTGCTCACCCACGAAGTCGCAGAGGCGGTCTACCTCGGGCGTGTCAATGAAGGCGCACTGCACCCGGATGATGTCGGAGCCCTGGGAAATTAGCATGTCGCCCTGGCCAATGAGCTGGTCGGCGCCACCGGCATCGAGAATGGTGCGCGAGTCGATTTTGCTGGTCACCTTGAAGGAAATACGGCAGGGAAAGTTGGCTTTGATGATACCCGTAATAACGTTCACGGACGGACGCTGGGTAGCCACAATCAGGTGAATCCCGATGGCGCGGGCCAGCTGAGCCAGGCGGGCAATGGGAGTTTCTACCTCCTTGCCGGCCGTCATCATGAGGTCAGCCAGCTCATCAATCACCAGCACAATAAAGGGCATGTAGCGGTGGCCCTTTTTCGGGTTGAGGCGGCGCTCCACAAACTTACGGTTGTACTCCTTGAGGTTGCGGCAGCCAGCGTCCTTGAGCAGGTCGTAGCGCTTGTCCATCTCCATGCACAAGGAGTTGAGCGTGTTCACTACCTTCTTGGTATCAGTAATGATGGGCTCCTCCGACTCGGGCAACTTGGCCAGAAAGTGGCGCTCAATCTTGTTGAAGATGCTCAGTTCTACCTTCTTGGGGTCGACGAGCACAAACTTGAGCTGGGAAGGGTGACGCTTGTAGAGCAGCGAGGCCAGAATCACGTTCAGACCCACCGATTTACCCTGACCCGTAGCACCCGCCATCAGCAAGTGAGGCATTTTGGCCAGGTCCACCACAAATACCTCATTGGTAATGGTCCGCCCGAAAGCAATGGGCAAGTCCATTTCGGTGGCCACAAACTTGTCGGTATTGAACACTGAGCGGATGCTCACCATTTCCTTTTTGGTGTTCGGCACCTCAATACCAATGGTGCCCTTGCCCGGAATAGGGGCAATGATGCGGATGCCCAGGGCCGCGAGGCTCAGGGCAATGTCATCTTCGAGGCTCTTGATTTTGGAGATGCGCACCCCGGCGTCGGGCACGATTTCGTAGAGCGTAACTGTGGGCCCGATGGTGGCCTTAATGCTGGCGATGTTGATGCCGTAGTGCCCCAGGGTTTCCACAATGCGGTCCTTGTTGGCTTCCAGCTCTTCTTTGGTCACCTGGGCCTTGGCTACCCCATAGTCGTTGAGCAGCTCCAGGGTAGGGTACTGGTAGCGGGGCAGGTCGAGGGTCGGGTCGTACTCGCCGGTGGGCATGGCCTCTTCTTCCTCGTCCTCCTCGGCAATAACGGCCATATCGGCGCCGGCCGAAGGGTCGAGCTCGTGGGTAGAGGTAGTAGCATCCTCCACCTCAAACGACAAGCCTGCCGGTACACTGGAGGGAGTTACAGGAGCTATAGGCAGAGATGGAGCCGGCAGCGGCGACTCATCGGCTACCAAGTCGGCCAGGGAAAGCGGCGTCGGCACGCTGGAGACGGCTACCGGCGCTTTCGGTGCGGGCGTTGGTGCTACCTCGGGCTCGGGCATTTCGATGGAGAAGCTGGGGCCGCTGGCCGGGGCGGGGGTAGCCAAGGTAGCGGCTGCCCCGGTAAGGGCCGAGCCGGCAGAAGTGGCTACGCTCAGGGGCACACTAGCTGCTGCGGCCGCAAGCCCGCCCGCGCCTATCGTAGCGGTAGTGGCGGCCGTACTGGTGGCGGCAACAAAGGCAGGAGTAGGCGCTGCTACCGGACCGGTACGCTGGGGCTCTATTTCCAGCTCTTCGTCCTCCTCATCGGGCTCTACTGGTTCCGGGCGAGCAGCCAGCGGGCCTACCCGCTTGAGTGTGATGCCTAGGGAGTCATCTTTAGGCTCCTGGGGCTCCTCAAAGGGGCTGGGGCTGGCGGCATAGTTCCCACGGGTACTAGAGCTAACGGCCATTTGCGGCACTAGCTCTTCTTCTTCGTCCCCTTCATCCCCAGCACTACGGCGCAGGTTCAGGTTGAGGCTGGTAACGTTGAAGAAGAACACCACAAAGGAAATCAGCAGGAAAGCCAGCAGCAGCACCGTACCCCAGCCAATGAGGCTATCAAGCCAGAAGGCGGTTTCGTAGCCCACGCCACCACACAGAAAGTCGAGGCTGTGGGCCAGGGCCGGGTCTACATCGGGGCTTTGGATGGTGAGCACCACGTAGCCCAGCAACACGCTCAGCCACAGCATGGTAAACAGACATAGAGCCAGCACGTAGGTGAACGAGATGCCCGCCCGGCGGAACACAATCTTGTAGCCGATAAAAAAGACAATGGGAATGGCCGCAAAGGCTGCTACCCCAAAGCCATCCTGAATTAGAAACTGGGCCAGCATTGCGCCCACCAGCCCCAGCCAGTTGCCCGTTTCCTGCCCGGCGTCTTTTAGCGGCGTACGGTCGATGCTCTCCGTTACGCTCTGGTCCGCGTGGCCCGTGAACAGGAAGGAAATGAACGCAATGGTGAGGTAGATGGAACCTATGAGAAAGAAGAAGCCCAGAAATAGCTGAAAACGCCGGTCGCGCAGGAAGCCGAAGATGCCGGTCAGGTTGACGGCGGGCAGTTTCAGAGGCTTGCGCGGACTTTTCGGGGCAGCGGCAGATTTCGGAGCGCGGCCAGCCGGCTCGTTGCGGCGGCTTTCGCGCGCGGACTCGGGTTCACTGGGCCGGGGCTGGTTGCGGGCCGCGCGCGGCTCGGCCACCGGCCGGGGCTCGTTAGTGCGGCCAGGGGCCGCAGAGGAGGGTTGCTTGTAGGTATTTTTAGCCATTAGAGACACGCCAAAGACCAAATCTAGACAATTATGTGATGCGCTGATGGCCTAATTTGCTAAGGTGCTGATTAGGTGAGGTCGGGAAATAGTGCCATGCCGTGTTGCCCAAGTGCAGCCCGCACGGCAGACCCGGCTTTGCGGCAGCGGCCCGCGGCTCCACCTAGCGCACCTCGTACACCCACACCCGCCAGTAGGCGCCCGCCGCAGTATACGCTCCCGCTAGCCGCACCCCGCTCTGGGCCGGTTGGGCCAAGCGGGCCCCCGACAGCACGTAGCGCCCGCCCAGTCGGCGGAAGGCCGACGCATCAAAGGCCCAGTGCGCAACCTGCTTGTTGGCAAACGCCCCCACCCGGAAGTTCTTGCCCAACTCAGCCGAAAATAAGTAGCAGCGGTTACCCCAGGCGTCGAAATAGGTGCGTAGCACTGGGCTCTTGGCCAGCTCCCCCCGGATAAGCTCCCGGAACTGGTGCTTGTAGGCCAGCGGGTAGTTGTTCTGGTAGGCGTCGAGGGTGTAGAAGCCGTTGAGCGAGGCTACAGCCGGCGGAAGCCCCAGGCAGGCCACCCGGTAGGAGGCCGGCGGCTGACCGGTGCGCCGGGCTATGTCCCGCTGAATCCGGGCGAACAGGTCCGGGGCCACGTAGGCGGCGTACGTGGGCTCGGTGACGGGCAGCCGGCCCAGCAGGCGCCGTAGGTTGAGGGTCCATTCCGTGTTCATGCCCAGCCCAAGTAGCAGCTGTAGCCCAATCAGGCCGGCGGCCAGCGGTCCGCGCGGCAGATGGCGCAGGCCCAGCACCAGCACCCCAAACCAGGCCAGCGGCATCAGAAAGTGAAAGCGGGAGAAGTTAAACGCCCGTAGCGGCGGCATGGCTTGCTGCAAAACCCCACTCAACTGAGGATAAAAGCCGCACAACAGCGCCCCGGCCGCCAGCAGCCCCAGGCTGCCCGCCGCCACCCGCGCCAGACGCCAGCGGGCCGGGCCGGCAGGGGTATGCCACAGCGCCAGTAGAACAGCCAGCAGCGGCGCCGCCCGCAGAAACAGGCTGGCATGGTACTGGCCCAGCAGAAAGTAGCGCGCGGCTCCCGCCAGCCCTGCCCCTACCCCACCGGGGGCCAGCCGGGCGTAGTCGAACTCCAGCCGATGGGGCACAAACTGCCGCTCCAGTACAAGTGAGTACAGCAGCGGATACTCCACTACCCCGTAGCTCAGGGCCAGCACGGCCAGTCCGAGCCAGGGCCGCCACTTTAGCCGGCGGTGGTACCACGCATCGGCGGCCAGGACCAGACCCGCGGCAAGTAGTACAAACACCCCCGCCAGCACCAGGCTCGACCAGAATGCAAACGCCACCAGCGTCAGCCAGTCCGTCCACCGGCCGGAGCCCCGGTGCAGGTTCAGCAGAGCCAGCACTACCCACGGCTGCCCCAGCACCGATACCCCGTAGACCGTGTAGGTAGGCAGCACTGCCCAGGCCAAGGCCAGCGCCGCGCACCAGCCCGCCTGCGCGGGGCCGGGCAACGCATAGCGCCGCAGGAGCAGATACATTCCCAGCAAGCCGGCCAGCCGCACCAGCAGTTCGTGCGCGAGGTAGGCGCTCAGCGGACTGCCTAAGGCCATCAGCCCCACCAAGGGCTGTAGCCCCGGCCGCAGGGCGTTGCGCGGCACCCCATGCAGCAGCCGGGCCACGGTGGTAGTGGGGCGGTAATCCAGCGCTTTGCCTTCCTGCAGTAGCACGAAGGGCGGGACCAGCTCCGTATCCAGGTTGTCATCGATAAGCACGTAGATATTCCCTCCCTGCCCTACGTAGGCCAGACTGAGCAGCAACAAAATACCCACGGCCCACAGCAGCGCAGCAGGCAAAACAGACGAACGCCCCTCGGGAGCGGAAGGTACAACCATAGAGAACGGCGTTTCGGCCAGAACAAAAGTAAAATTTCCCTGTCGAGGTGTTATCCTACACTCAACCGCCCACGTTATATGAGGCGAATGCTATTCTATGCCTACTATGTACCAGCGCATCCTTACCACAGCCAGCAACCCTGACTTTTGTCAGCTGACCTACGACGAAACCCGGCAGTGGCTCCGGGCCACCTGGGTCGGCTACGTAGGACCCGAGTACGCCCGCGACGGTGCCACCGTGGGCCTGGAGATGCTGGAGCAGGTACATTGCCGCTATCTGCTGAATGACAACAGCCGCCTGCAGGGGCCCTGGTTCGACTCGCTGGACTGGCTGGCCACGGTGTGGGGCCCGGCCGCCTCTGCCGCCGGGTTGCGCTACGTGGCCCACGTGGCTCAGCCCGATACCATTGTGAATGCCTGGATTAACCCGGCCGCCGAGTTGCTGCTGACGCGGTTTGAAATTCAGGTTTTCGAGAAAGAGGTAGAGGCCGCCGAGTGGCTAAGCAGCTGCCAGAAGCTTGCCAGCTAAGTAACCCCGCCGCTAGCTGCGCGGGTGAAACTCCGTGATAACCTGGCGCAGGTAGTCCCGGTCGAGGTGGGTGTAGATTTCGGTGGTGGTGATGCTCTCGTGGCCCAGCATTTCCTGCACGGCGCGCAGGTCGGCGCCGCCCTCAATCAGGTGGGTAGCAAAGCTGTGCCGAAAGGTGTGGGGGCTGATGCTCTTGCGGATGCCCGCTTTTTCGGCAGAAGCCTTGATGATATTGAAAACCATGACCCGCGAGAGGCCCGCCCCGCGCTTGTTCAGGAACACGGTGTCTTCGTGGCCCGGCTTGATATCAAGGTGGGCCCGGATGCCCTGCAGGTAGAAGCCCAGGTGCTTGAGGGCGTCGCGGCCGATGGGTACGAGACGCTCCTTGTTGCCCTTGCCCGTTACCCGTACAAAGCCCTGGTCGGCGTAAAGGTTGGAGAGGCGCAGGCCCGTCAGCTCGCTTACCCGCAGCCCCGAGCTGTAGAGCACTTCCAGCATGGCCCGGTTGCGGGTACCCTCGGGGGTACTCAGGTCAATGCCGTCCAGCATCAGCTCGATTTCGGGGTAGCTGAGCGTATCGGGGAGCTTGCGGCCGGTTTTGGGTGCGTCCAGGGTATCGGTGGGGTCCAGAGTCAGCAAGTCCTCCATAATCAGAAAGCGGTAGAAAGCCTTGATGCCCGACAGGGTGCGCGCCTGGGAAGTGGCCGTCATGCCCAGCCCCCCGAGCCAGGTTAGGAAGTCGCGCAGAATGCGGGTAGTAACCTGCTGGGGCGAGGCGGGTAGTTTTTCTATTTCCAGGTACTGGCGCAGCTTCTGTACGTCGCGCACGTATGCTTCCACGGAGTTGGCGGAGAGGGACTTTTCCAGTTGCAGGTAGCCTTCAAATTGCTTGAGGGCGAGGGGCCAGGTAGACATACCACGAAATCGGGAAAGGAGAAAAGTAGGGCAAAAGTACAGCTAGTTATGCGCCCATGCTGAAGAGCGGCCGGATTTAGCAGGCCCCTACCCCCTTGAAGCGCAACAAATGCTTCTCCCGGGGCAGAATGCCAATACCTTTGTTGCGCTGGCTGCGTACCGCAGCTCTTATGCCCTTCTTGTTATGCAGATTCTTCTTCTTAACGGCCCCAACCTCAACCTGCTCGGCCGCCGCGAGCCGGGCATCTACGGCTCCCGCTCGTTTGAGGAGTACCTGCCCGAGCTGCGCGAAGCCTTTCCGCAGTTCGAGCTGGTGTACTTCCAAAGCAACCACGAGGGCGAGCTGCTGGACAAGCTCCACGAGGTAGGCTTCAGCTACCACGGCATCGTGCTCAATGCTGGCGGCTACACCCACACCAGCGTAGCGCTGGCCGACGCCATTGCGGCCATTGCTACCCCCGTGGTAGAGGTGCATCTGAGCAACCTGCACGCCCGCGAAGAGTTCCGTCAGAAAAGCCTTATCGGGCGCAACTGCGTAGGCAGCATCAGCGGCTTCAAGCTCGAAAGCTACAAGCTGGCCCTGCATTACTTCGACAGCCAGCGCCCCAAGCGGGTAGGGTTCAAGGTGTGAAATAATGAAATAGTGCGTTTGACGTTCAGGCTGCTTGACTGGTGCGAATAGCGCATCAAACGCACGATTTCACCAGTTCACTAGTTCGCCACGCCTACCTTTGCGTTTCCACTGCCTAGCCTTTCCTTCCTATGTATACATTCAATCCCGGTCCCTCGCAAGTGTACCCACAGGTGCGCCAGTACCTGCAGGATGCCTTTGACGAGGGCTGGCTTTCGGCCCAGCACCGCGGGGAGCGGTTTGTGCAGCTGATGCGCCAAACCGTGCAGGAGCTGAAAAACAAGCTCAACGTCCCTCAGGATTACACGGTATTTTTCATGAGTTCCGCCACGGAGTGCTGGGAGGTGCTGGCCCAGAGCCTGACGCCCACCAAGAGCTTCCACCTCTACAGCGGGGCCTTCGGGGAAAAGTGGTACGAGTACGCCAAGGAGCTGCGGCCCGCCACGGCAGGCGTCCGCTTTGGTCTCGATGACGTGCCCGAGCTGACGAGCCTGCCGGGCCTCGACGAGAAAACCGACCTGGTATGCATCACCCAAAACGAAACCAGCAACGCTACCCAACTTCGCGACGGGGTAGTGCTGAATATTTATAATCGACTGCCGGGCAATGCCCTACTGGCCGTAGATGCTACCTCCTCGCTGGGCGGCATTCAGCTCAAATACATCAAGGCCGACATCTGGTACGCCTCGGTGCAGAAGTGCTTCGGGCTGCCGGCGGGCCTCTCCGTAATGCTGCTCTCGCCCCGGGCCGTGGAGCGCCTGCGTAAAATCAATGAGCGCAAGCACTACAACTCGCTCATGGCCCAGTACGAGAAGATGCTCAACTACCAGACCACCCACACGCCCAATGTGCTGGGCATCTACCTGCTGAGCCGTGTCATGGCTGATCGGCCAGCCATCAAGGTTATCCACCAGCACCTGCAGGACCGGGCCACCAAGCTCTACGACTACTTCGACCAGGCCACCCAGCTTTCCCCGCTCGTGACCAACCCCGAAACCCGCTCCACTACCGTTATCGGCCTGCAAGGCCCGGCCGCCCTCATTGAGGAAGTAAAGCGCCGGGCCCTGACCCAGGGCTTGCAGCTGGGTAGCGGCTACGGCTCCTGGAAACCCACCAGCCTGCGCATCGCCAACTTCCCCGCCATCCCCGACGCCGCCTTCGAACAGCTCGTGCAGTTCTTCGCCCGCGAGTTTGCTTAGCCGTGGAACTGCGGCGTCTAGCTTCTCTCCTAGCCTGGGGCCAGGAGAGAAGCTAGACCAGGCGCATTTTTGCTGGCGGGCGGCGGGGAACTACAAACTACCAACGCCCGGCAGGCCTACCAGTACTGGGCCAGCGAACCGCCGCCGGCAAACGGAACGGTAGTGCGCGGGCAGTACTGCCAGTCGGGTCCGTTCTCCAACGAGCACATCGTCTGGCCGGAGGTAGTGGCTTTGCCGGAATGAAGCCGGCTGTCTGTTCGGGAGGACAAGCTACTCCGGCAGGCTGAAAGAAGTTCTTTTCTGGTAAAGCCACCCGGTTGGCGCACTCTCAAGAGCACATTTCTGCAGTATACTACCCCCGGTTCGAGTGCTTACTCCACGTACTGCCTGCAGCCCGGCACCAGACGTAGGCTCATCTATGAAACGCAGTTGTACCCCCCATTGCTTTAGCTCTACCTTCTGCCATGGTATTCAGTTTTAAGGAAATAGCGTCGGTCACGCTTACCCTGTTTGCCATCATTGACATTCTGGGCTCCATCCCGATTATCATCCAGATCCGGCAGCGGGAAGGCAAGATTGAGTCGGAGAAGGCCACACTGGTAGCGGGCCTGCTGATGGTGGCCTTTCTGTTTTTGGGCCAGAGCATTCTTTCCTTGTTTGGGGTTGATTTTCAATCGTTTGCCCTGGCCGGCGCCATTATCATCTTCCTCATCGGCATGGAAATGATTCTGGGGGTAGAGCTGTTTAAGCACAATCCGCTGGCTTCCACGGGCTCCATCGTGCCCCTGGCGTTTCCGCTGATTGTGGGCGCCGGCACCATGACCACGCTACTCTCGCTGCGGGCCGCCTACCAGCTGCCCAACGTGCTGGCTGGGGTGCTGGTCAACCTGGTGTTTGTGTACCTGGTGCTGAAAAGCTCGGCCTGGATTGAGCGGAAGCTGGGCAAGGCCGGCGAGGACATTCTGCGCCGCGTGTTCGGGGTGATTCTACTGGCCATTGCCATCAAACTGTTCAAAAGTAATTTTTAGGGTTTGGTCGGCTTTCAGGGAGTAGGAACTGGGCTGCACTGCACCGGTTGGTGTTTTATTTTCGCGCAGTTCCTACCTCCTGAAAGTGCTTCTAAGCTTCCCACCGCATGATTCATTTATATACCGACGGTTCCTCACGGGGCAATCCGGGGCCCGGAGGCTACGGGGCCATTCTGCGCTTTGGCCAGCACGAAAAAGAGTTGACCCAGGGCTTCCGCCTAACCACCAACAACCGCATGGAACTGCTGGCCGTGATTGTGGGCCTGGAGGCCATTACCCGCCCCGAGCTGCCCATTACCGTCGTCACAGACTCGCGCTACGTGGTCGATGCCGTGGAGAAGCGCTGGGTGTTCGGCTGGGCCACTAAGCCCGATTTCGGCAAAAAAGCCAACGAGGACCTGTGGCGGCGCTTTCTGAAAGTGTACAAGCAGCGCAGCGTGCAGTTCCGCTGGGTGCGCGGCCACAACGGCCACCCCGAAAACGAGCGGTGCGACCAGCTGGCCGTGTGGAGCGCTACCCAAGGCAAGCTTTTGATTGACGAGGGCTACGAGCTGATTGAGGCAAAGCGCGGCTAGCATGGTAGGCCAACAAATCCCAGGGCTAGTCGCAGGACTGATCTGCTTCGCTTCTTCTGCTCCGGCGCAATCCCCTGCTTTTCAGAAGTACCCCGTTTCGAAGGTGTACGCGGGTCCGCAGGCCCGGGCCAGAGTTGCCAGGAATTCTCCCGCCTGGAAGTTCCGAACCAGAATCCGGGAGGCGGCCCAACAACACCCTAATTTCGCGGGCCACTACGTGTTTACTACCTGGGGCTGCGGCTCGGAGTGCCTGCACTACGCCATTGTTGATGTACTAACCGGTGCCGTTTACTTTGATAACGTCGCCTTGACCTGGTGGGGAGCTACCACGCCGGAACCCTTCACGCCACTAGACTTTCGGGTGACCAGCAGTCTAGTGATATTCACGGGGGTGCTGGGTGCAGAAAGCAAGAACACCACGTATTACTTCAGGTTTTCGCAAGGACACCTGCTCGCGGTTCAGTAACGTGCCCAACTCCTACTTCCAGTTTAAGCAATTTCGGGTGGAGCAGGATGCCTGCGCCATGAAAGTCAGCACCGATGCCTGCCTGCTGGGGGCGGTGGCGCCCGTGGAAGGCTCCGCCCGTATTCTGGACGTGGGCACCGGCACCGGCCTGCTGGCCCTGATGGCGGCCCAGCGCAACCCCGCGGCCCGCGTGGTGGCCGTGGAGCTGGAGGCCGCCGCCGCCGCGCAGGCGGCCGCTAATTTCGGGGCCAGCCCCTGGAGTGGCCGGCTGGAACTGCACGCCCTACCCCTGGCGCGCTTTGCAGCCTCCCGGCCCGCCCCCTTCGACCACATCCTCTGCAACCCGCCCTTCTTCCGCAACTCCCTCCGCTCCCCCAACGCCGGCCGCACCACCGCCCGCCACACCGCCGCTGATTCGCTGACGTTTGGCGAGCTGGCGGAGTTTGCCGCTACCTTTCTGACGCCTGCGGGCCAGCTGACTG
The DNA here is from genome assembly GCF_019599275.1 of Hymenobacter sp. HSC-4F20. Taxonomy (GTDB): domain Bacteria; phylum Bacteroidota; class Bacteroidia; order Cytophagales; family Hymenobacteraceae; genus Hymenobacter. The sequence goes on from NZ_JAHZTD010000001.1 coordinate 1,328,789, forward strand.
TGCTGCTGCCCCCTTCCGAAATGGGCTACTTCGAGCGGGAAGCGGCCGCCACCGGCCTTTACCCTACCGCCCGCTGCATCCTGCACCACCGCCCGGGCAGCAAGCCACTGCGCCACATCACCAGCTTCGGCTGGCAGGCCGGGGTAGCCTCAACCCAGCTGTTGTTTCTGCACCACGAGGACGGCACCACGTATTCGCGGCCGTTTCGGGAGTTGCTGAGCCCATTTTATCTCGCCCTCTAAGCTTTACTGCCGACCAGAGGGAGCAACGCCAGAACAGGCGACGGGCTAGGCCCTACCCGGAAGCAGCTGGCGCAACTGAGTTAACTTTTGTTGGTGCAGGGTGTCGAGTAAATCAGCGTGCAAATGGTTGAACTCGGCGGCGGGATAGTGCCGCAGCACCCGGCCGTCGGCCAGCACGGTTATTTCATTGCAGAGTTCCACCAGGGAGCCTAGCAGGTGCGAGGTGAGTAGAATGCCCACTCCCTGCCCGCGTAGCCGCCGCAGAATTTCCATTACCAGCAGGTTCGTGCTCAGGTCCAGGCCATTGAAGGGCTCGTCGAGGATGAGGTAGCGAAAGTCCTGCACCAGCAGGGCCAGCAAAGCCAGTTTCTTCTTCATACCGGCCGAGTACTCCTCGGCGTACTGATCCAGGGGTAGCTCCAGCAGGTAGTTCCAGCCCGCCAGATCAGGCACGGGGCGCCCGCGGGCCTGCAGGCAAAACTCTACGTACTCGCGCCCGGTCAGCCGCGGGTAGAAGTAGGGCTCGTAGGGCAGCAGGCCAGTATGCGCCCGAATGGGTAGGCCCGTCGTTTCCAGCACACTGCCGGTGTAATCAGTATGCAGGCCGTAGAGGCAGTGCAGCAAGGTTGTTTTGCCGGCGCCGTTGGCTCCTACCAGGCCGTGCAGCGTACCGGGGCGCAGGGCGAGGTTGATGTGGTGTAGCACGGGGCTCCCCCCGAAGCTTTTGCCCAAGCTGCGAACTTCAATCATATCGATACGGCGCTAAACGGCGCTGGCTTTTCACCACCAGGCCCAGAAAACAGGCAGCCCACAAGGCCCCGTAGGCGGGGTTGCTTCCTACGATGGAGAAGCCGACAACTACCGCGCCGGCCTGCGTAAGCCGCCCGAGGGTAGCGTGCGGGTAAAAGGCGTACTTGGCCAGTACCACCGTGGTAGCCACTGCGCTGGCCCACAGCAGCAGGCCCGCAGTAGCGCCCCCGCCAGCCCGGCTTATAAGCAGCACCGCCGCCAGGGGTGCCACCGTCAGCCCGAAGTAGAGCAGCGCCCATCCTACCCGGGCGGCCAGCCAGCGGCGCGGAGAGGTCAGCACCGGAAGCAGCCAGGTCCAGGGCTCAGCCGGGCCATATACCTCCAGCAGCACTAGCACCCACCCCACCAGGGCCAGGGCCGGACCAGTAGCTGTGTGGCGGGTAAGCAGAGCCAGCGTGAGCAGCCCAACCCAGCCCAGCCCTACCCCACCTTGCCGGCCGGCACTTACCCACTCAAACGCCACACTCCGAAACAGACTGGCCCGGCGCCTTCGCGCCGACCGCGCCGTGGCGGGCGGAGCCAGCGCCGCCCCGGCGGCTAGCAGTGGAGTCAGCAGCCCCGGTACTACACGCCCATAGGCCAGCAGCAGCAAGGCCGCCGGCAAGCTCAGCAGGGCATACTCCGCAGCCAGCCAGCGACGAAAGGCCGGAACCATTAGGCGCAAAAAGGGAAGGTCGGCACGCTGGCGGTGCGTGCTTACAATCAATCCGGCTACCACCAGTGGCACGGTCCAGGCGGCCCCTGCGTGGGCGGCGGCCAGCACCAAGGCGCGGGCGGCCACCAGCCCGAGCAGGGTTCCTAACAGCAGGAGCCTGACCCAGCCCAGCTCGCGCAGCAGTCGGCCCAGCAGCCGGCCGCGCAGCAACAGGTAGTTTTGCATGCGCTTGTCAACGAGGGAACACGGGTTCTATTTCACTGGAGCCGCCCAGCCGTACGCAAAAACTGGCAGCCTCGCCCGTTTTTTCCGCATAGGAACCCAACTACCCAGCCGGCTCATGCACTTGTCCTACCTGCTCTTCTTCCACGAACCGGATGCCGTAGTCAGTGGCCAGCTCCGCCAGAATGGGCTCGTAGAGGTCGGGGAGGGTGGGGATGAGCACGCCGCGCTGCGGCAGTTTCCCCTGGGCTAGGCGCCGCACGGCCATTCCCACGGGCAGGCCCACCGTTTGGGCCATGGCCGTGTGCACGGCATCCGTACCAAGCACGACCAGGGACGAGGTAGCCTGGTGTGGCGTACCGTCAAGAGTGAATTCTATCAGGTGCTGCATGACAATCATGTCGTGGTCGGTGGGCTGCAGGGACCATTTTTCCGTAAGTAGGCGCTCCAACAGCTGAGCGGGGGTGGCATTGGGCAACTCCACGGGCCGCTCCGTGAACAGCCCCAGCCACGTCAGGCGCTCCATTTCCGGGCCATTGGGGTCGAGGCCGAGGTAGGCAGCAGCCCGCGCCGCCAGGGGCTGGGAGCCGGAACTGGCGGGCAAATAGGCTTCTACCAGTTCGGCCCAGGGTAGCCCGGCGGCGTTGCCCAGGTGCACTGAGTCGTCGGTGAGGCCCAGGCGCACCAGGGCGTGCCAGGCAGCACAGTAACCTGGGCGGCGCAACGTACCGCGCAGCATTGTCGGGATGTTGAGCAGGTGGTAGGGGGCCCGGTAACTGAGCGAGTCGCGGTTGGCGTAGCCTTCAAACTCGCCTACCCCCGGCATTACTACCCGTTCCGTACGGGCGAACAGCTGCTGGTAGGGAATAAAGCGCAGCCGGCCATTTTCCAGGTATTTAGCCGTGCTCTGGCCTGCCAGCACCACGTTGCGGGGGTTCCAGGTAAACTTGTACTGCCAGGGATTATCTGCTTCGGCCGCAGGTGCCAGCAGCCCGCCACAATACGATTTGAAGGCTGTCAGCTGTCCACCCCGGCTCCGGATATTGGTCAGCAGCCGCATGGCCGACATATGGTCGAGGCCGGGGTCGAGGCCGCACTCCATTAGCAGGGTGCTGCCGGCCGTCTGGGCCGCATCGTGTAGCGCCCGGATTTCCTCACTCACGTAGCTGGCCGTTACTAGATGGCGCCCGTACTGCACGCAGGCCCGCGCCACCGGCCCGTGCAGCAGCGCCGGCAGCATCGACACCGTAATATCGGCCTCCCGCACCAGCTGGTGCAGGCTGGCCTCGTCCTGCAAATCAAACAACACGGCGCGGGCGTAGCTGCCGTAGGCGGCCAGCACGGGCTCCAGATGCGCCGGCTGCAGGTCGGCTACTGTAAGCTGCCAGTTTTCCGTGGGAGCGTGGTGCAGCAGGTAGCGCAGCAGAGAGGAAGCCGAACGGCCGGCGCCGAGAAGCAGGATGCGGATCATGAGGGTAGGCAAAACGGATGGGAATTGGGTGGCCAATATTAAAGATTTGCCCGTCAGCAGGCAGCCTTTCCTCCCGGGGGAGTGCGTTGTTCAGCCACCTTGCCCCCGAGCAGGCAGATAGCGGCGCCGGCTGGTCACACCTTTTTTAGAAGCATCCTACCACACCACCCGAAAAAATCGTACATTCACCGCCCCTTTTCACTACCCGGGGCCGCCAGCCGGAACCGGGCCGTTTTTCCCGCCCCCCGATGGCCCATCCTCTTCATCTGACCATCACCGTCGACGTGGTGGCTTCCGAAGCCGACCTCTCTCCCGCCGAAATGGCTACCTGGCAGGCGGCGCGCGCCGCCACCGACCACGCCTACGCCCCTTACTCGCATTTTCATGTGGGAACGGCGCTGCTGCTCGATGATGGCACCATCTTCCGGGGTACCAACCAAGAAAATGCGGCCTTTCCCTCGGGGCTGTGTGCCGAGCGCACCGCGTTGTTTGGCCTGGCCGCCACCCAGCCCGAGCGTCGCATTATGGGCATGGCCGTGGCGGCTCGCCCGGCCCAAGGCGGGTTTGTGCCAGTAACCTCCTGCGGGGCCTGCCGCCAGGTAATGGCCGAGTACGAGCACCGCCAGCAGCAAGCCATTCCGTTGCTGCTTCCTGGGCCTAATGGCACCATTTACCGCTTCAGCACCCTCTCCGACCTGCTCCCCTTCGGGTTCACCCCTGACGACTTGCCGCAGGAAAAATAACATAGCTGCGGGGCCAGTGGCCTGCCCGGTTACTCCGCCCTACCCTCTTTTCTCTTCCTATGACTGCCCAGGAGCACCATCTGCCGGTTGTGCGCACGGCCCGGTACTACCAGCTCGGCGAGCTGTCGGCCCGCACCCGCCGGGTGTGGTTTGTAGCCCACGGCTATGGACAGCTGGCGGCCTACTTTATCCGCCATTTCGCGCCCCTGACCGACGCCGACCCGGAGTTGGTAGTCATAGCGCCCGAAGGAACGTCGCGCTTTTACCTGCAGGGTACCAGCGGGCGGGTAGGCGCCACCTGGATGACCCGGGAGGACCGCCTGACCGAGATTCACGACTACGTGACCTACCTCAATCAACTGGCGACAACCATACTGTCTCAGGCGGCTCCGGACACTACCGTTACGGTGCTGGGATTTTCGCAGGGCGCCGCCACGGTTAGCCGCTGGCTGGCCCAGACTATTTTCCGTCCCGCCCGCCTGGTTTTGTGGGCCGGCGCCTTCCCGCCCGACATGGAGTTTACTGTGGCTGCCCACCTGCTCCAGCAGACACCGGTTACACTGGTGTGCGGCACCGAGGATGAGTATGTTTCCGAGGCTGCTCTAGCTCAGCAGGCAGAGCTGCTGGGCAGCTTGGGAGCCGAGCCGGTCCTAATTCGCTTTGCCGGGAAGCACACCCTGGATGCGGCCGTACTACGGCACCTGCACGAGGCTGAGCTGTCCTGTCACTAACGCAACAGGCCGCTTCCGTGGGGAAGCGGCCTGTTGCGTTAGTGGGAATAGCCGGGCGCCTGACCCGCTATGCCTCTTTACGGATGGTAGCGGCCGCGGCTTGGGCCGCCGGCAGAATCAGTACTTCCGCTATATTGACGTGAGCCGGGCGGGTAACCATAAACTGGATCAGGTCGGCTACATCCTCGGCCCGGAGTGCCTCGAAGCCCTTGTACACGTTAGCGGCCCGCTCCGTATCGCCCTTAAAGCGGACCTGCGAAAACTCGGTTTCCACAGCACCGGGGTTTACTTCGGCCACCCGGATGTGGTGGGATAGCAAATCAAGGCGCATCCCTTTGGTAAGGGCAGCCACGGCCGCTTTGGAGGCGCAATACACGTTGCCGTTGGCGTAGGTTTCGTGGCCGGCAATGGAGCCAATGTTGATGATGTGGCCCGTATTACGGCGCGTCATGGCGGGTAGTACGGCCCGGCTCACGTAGAGCAGGCCCTTCACGTTGCCGTCCAGCATGTCGTCCCAGTCCTGCGGGTCCCCTTGCTGAATTGGGGCTAGGCCGTGGGCATTACCAGCATTATTAATGAGTACATCGATGTCCTGAAACCCGGTCGGCAGGCTCTGCACGGCCGCTTCCACTGCGGCCCGGTCGCGCACATCGAAGGTCAGCACGTGGGTAGCATCCTCCCCTAGTTCCCGGGCCAACTCCTCCAGCCGCTCCCGGCGGCGGCCCGCCAGCACCAGGCGGAAGCCCGCCTTGCCCAGCGCTATGGCCGTGGCCCGACCAATACCCGATGAGGCACCCGTAATCAAGGCAATTTTTGTCATTTCCAGATGTGTCAGATTATCGACCCGACCAGATATTCAGGTACAAGGTCACGGTGTTGCTCTTCATGCTCTGCAGACTACGGCTGTACACGTCCGGGCCAGCCTTATGCAGGTTGGTCAGGCCATGAGAAAAGCGCAGCTCGGGGGAGAACTTGAAAAAAGGATAGAACAAGTCCAGGCCCACGCCGTATTCCAGCGCCACGTCGCTGCTCTGGGCCTGCAGCAGGTTTACTTCGGGGTCTTTGCGGCGGTTGCCGAGGTTGAAGCTAGGCTTCACGCCCCCTATCAGGTACACCCGGGTGTTCCGCCGCCGCTGCGACTTGAGCTTGAACAGAATAGGTAAATCCACCTGCGTGCTGCCAACTTCCTGGTCTTCCAGCTCGGCGGGGTCGTTGCTATTGGAAGGAGAGTAGCCATTGCTTTTGAACTCAATGCGGCGCGTAAGAAAGCTCACGCCGGGCGAAAAGTTAAGCGCGCCGTAGTCCCCAATCCGGAAGTCGCTCAGAAACCCCACCGAAAAACCCGGGCTTATAATAGAGTTGGCTATTACCCTCGTGTCAAGCCCTCCGGCGGGCAGGTTGGCGCGCTCAATCTTGTAGCGGGAAGCGTGCGGGGCCACGTACATACCCAGGTGTAGCCACCGGTCGTCGTAGCCCAGCAGGTTATCGACCGTCACGGACTTCACTTGCCCATTGCGGCCCCGGCTAGCGCTGCTGCGGCTTTTGCGCTGGGCCTGCGCCCCGAAAGGCAGGGCGCCGAGCACTAGGGCCAGCAGAACTAGGCGGGTTATTTTTGCGCGGTGTAAATGGAGCTGATACCGAAGGTAAGGGGTTGCCATGCGGGAGAGTTAAAGCCAATTTTACGCAGAATGGCCAGAAAGTCCTGTCCATCCGGGAAGGCCTGCACCGATTCGGGCAGGTAGGTGTAGGCGGCGCGGTCCTTGGAAATCATCTTCCCAAACACCGGCAGAATGTTCTTGAAGTAAAAGTTGTAGGCCTGCTTCATCGGGAAAGCCGTGGGCTTGGAAAACTCCAGCACCACCATTTTTCCGCCCGGCCGCAGCACCCGGCGCATCTCGGCCAGGCCTTTTTCCAGGTTCTCGAAGTTGCGCACTCCGAACGAGGCCGTTACGGCATCAAAATGGTCATCCGGGAAAGGCAGGCTCTCCGAGTCGCCCAGTTCCAGCTGAATGCGGTGCGAGAGGCCCTTTTGCTGCAGCTTGCGGCGGCCTACCTCCAGCATGCCTTCCGATATATCCACGCCCGTAATCTGGGCGTCGGGGGTAGCGGCCCGCAGGGTTTCGATGGCAAAGTCGGCCGTGCCGGTGGCAATGTCCAGCACCCGGGCCGGCCGCAGCTGCCGGAGTTCGTTTACAGCCTTGCGCCGCCAATAGATATCCGTGCCCACGCTCAGAAAGTGGTTCAGGAAGTCATACTTACCGGCAATGCTGTTGAACATCTGCGCCACCTGCGACTTTTTACCGGCGGCATCATCTTTATACGGGACTACGGACATACGGGGGGTAGTTGGCAGGTAGCAGCCGGCCAGCAGACCGAAGCAGGTGTCGCATCCTTCGGATACGAGCCCCTACCCCTGACTTTTGCCCGGTACTTGCCTGGGGCGAACAACGAGAAAACAAGGGCGAAATTGCCCAAATAGAACGGTTCAGCCTGCATTATGTTGAAAAAAAACGGGCCGGACTAGTAGCCCGACCCGTTTTGCTCGCTGGCGGCAACGGTTTAGTCGTTGTCCGTCTTCACTTTGGTTTTGGAGCCATCAGCTTCCTTAGCCTTCGAGTCAATAGTACCATCCTTGGTGATAGTCTTGCTTTTCTCGTCGTTGGCGCCTTTGGTTTTCACTTTCACCTTGTCGCTGTCCTCATCCACTTTGGTTTTCACCTTCGTGCCATCGGGCAGTTTGGCCTTGCTCTTGCCCGGCTGCAGGGGCAGCGTGCTGCGCGTAGTAGAGGTAGAGCTGGAGGAAGAGCCCGTGGAGCTTGCGCCGGTAGAGCCCGCGCCCGCCGAGGGGTTCGTCAGCCGGGGAGACGTGTCGCCCTCTTTCACAATCACGCGGAATTCCACGCGGCGGTTTAGCTGCATGTTCTCCGGCGAATCGTTGGCCGCTTCCGGACGACGTTCGCCGTAGCTAACCGTTACCATGCGCGTTTCAGCAATACCCGACTTCTTCAGGTAGTTGTAGGCAGCATCGGCGCGATTCTGGCCCAGCACCATGTTGTACTCGTCGGTGTTGCGCGAGTCGCAGTGGCCCTCGATGGAGATGTTCACGCCAGGATTAGCCTTCAGGATGCTGCTGATGTTATTCAGCTCCGTGATAGACTCGGGCCGCAGCTTGTATTTATCCGTGTCGAAGTAGATTTTCTTGAACTGTGCGTACGACGCCGTATCAATGTAGGGAACGTAGAAATCCTTTTCGATGACGGTTGAGTCGTTGGTCGAAATCGGTACGGCAAACTCCTGCGTCTCGATGTTCTTGCCATCCTTCGATACGGCTACCTGGTAGGTACGGCCCGACAGTACGTTTACCTGGTAGTCGCCGGTTTCAGGCTTGGTCACGTCCCGGTAGCTCAGGGCTGTTTTATCGGCCTGGGTGCCGCTGAACACTAGTTCTACACCCGGAATCACCGTGCTGTCCCGCTGTGACAACACGCGGCCGCGAATAATGGCGTTCTTGATGTAGTTGATGGTGTAGATGTCCTTTTCGCCGTAGCCTCCAATCCGGTACGACGACAGATAGGCGTAGCTACCATCCGGGCTCAGGCGGTAGTAGGTATCATCGTCGGGAGTATTAACGGGGTAGCCCATGTTTTCGGGGCGGCCCCACTTGTTGCCCACCGAGTCCCACTCCGACTTAAAGATGTCGTAGCCACCCATGGTGTTGTGCCCACGCGAGGAGAAGTACAGCGTCTTGCCGTCCTTGCTCAAGTAAGGGCTATCGTCATCGTAGGCCGTATTCACGGCATTGCCGATGCTTTTAGCCGGCCCCCAGTCGCCGCCGGGCTGCCGGGTGGAGGTGTAGATGTCCAGCGTGTTCTCTTCCGAGAATTTGCTGGTGGAGAAGTACATGGTTAACCCATCTGCAGTGATAAAGGCATCAGACTCAAATGCTTTCGAGTTGATGTTATTATTCAGCTTTTTAGGAGCGGTCCAGTCGCCGCCGGTTTTTTCCGTGTAGAAGATGTCACCGTTTTCATCCTGGCGGTACATCAGCATCTTGGTGTCGTTGTCGAACACCTGGATGGAGGCGTCGTGGCCTTTGCCGTTGAGCACGCCGCTCAGGGAGCGGGGCTTCTCCCAGTTCTCGTCGTCAATGCGCTTAGCTTCGAAGATATCCTCGAAGTACTCGCCATCAGAAGCCAGGTTGCCGCCTTTTTTGCCTTCGGCGTTGCCGGCACCGGTTACGTTTTCGCCGCGCGAGGTGAAGAGCAGCAGCTTGTCGTCGCCGGAAATAACCGGGCTGTGCTCGGAGTACTGGGTATTAATGGTCGGGCCCAGGTTCTTCACGAAGATATCCTTGGGGCTGTTGAACTGCACCTTGGCGTTTTTGCTGTGCTGAATCAGCTGCGCCAGTTCTTTCTTGCGCGTATCCTTGCTTTTCAGTGTCGCATTGTAGGCCTGGAAGTGGGCTATGGCCTCATCGAAGTTATAGTTCAGGTGGTCCACCCGACCCAACCAGTACTCGACATCCTTCGACACGTTTTTCTTCAGGCGCTGCGCTTTATAGATATAGTCGCTGGCCTTCTCTTTGTCGAATGACATATAGGCAATACCCGCCCGGAACAGCGCCTGTGCGTTGTTCGGCTCCTTGGCCAACACTTGTTCATAGTAAGGAATAGAGGCCCGGTAGTTCTCTTGAGAAAAGAACTTGTTAGCAGTCTTCAGTTGCTTGCGTGTGCTCTGAGCCAGGGCGGGCTGGGCCATAGCAGCCGTAAGCGCGAAGGCGCACGAGGCTTTCAATAACCTTCTGACTAAGTTGTCCATTGTTGGAGGAGTTAAGGAAATAAGGAGTTGCAAAGGAGGAGTTGAGAAATGCCGTACACCGGCTGTGCAGGCAGTTTTCAAGAGTTGCCTCTTATACTGAAAACCTGCATCAGGGTTGAGGCAGGGCTGGCAAAAATGTAAGAGTGGCGGACACTATGTCTCCATCATCTTTCCATAATCACCTCTGTACACTGCCTTCAAACAAAGCAATTGGCGGGCAAAGATAGAAATTTTATAATACGGCCTTAGCCGCATCCAATTTTGTAAAATCACTGGTCTAGAGAAAGAAAAGAAGTGGAATTTTCCAATTTCACTGCCTGTCTACCATCATATCTGACCGCACAAATATAGTCTGACTACTTAAACTACAAGGTTTTTCTCCAAAAAATTATGAATCGGCGCAGTGCGCTCGAATATCTACCTTTGTGCACCCGATTACGGTTTGCCTATGAATATCCAAGAAGCAAAATTTCTGATGAGCAATTCCCGCGTGGAGGATTGCCCCCCTCCTACACTGCCCGAGTACGCCTTCATTGGGCGCTCTAATGTGGGAAAGTCGTCGCTTATCAATATGCTTACAGGGCAGAAAGGGTTAGCCAAAACTTCTTCTTTGCCAGGCAAAACACAATTAATCAATCACTTTCTCATAAATAATAATTGGTACCTGGTCGATTTACCGGGCTACGGTTACGCACGGGTTAGTAAGGATTCGCGGGTGAAATGGGGGCGCATGATTAATTATTATTTGCGCAAAAGAGAAAACTTAGCCTGCGTTTTTGTGCTGCTAGATTCGCGCCACTCTCCCCAGGCTATTGATCTGGAATTTATGGAACAGCTCGGCTCGGAAGGTATTCCGTTTGTGATGGTATTTACCAAGGCCGACAAACAATCAGGGACGCGTACCCAGCAGAACGTTGCGGCCTATATCCAGTCGATGGAGCAGAGCTGGGACGAAGTGCCGCGGTATTTTATTAGCTCGGCGGAGGAAAAGACGGGCCGCGAGGAGATTCTGGGCTTCATTGCCGAGATAAATCAGCAGCTCGCGCAAGCAGCCGATAATGCGTAAATTGGCCCCGTAATTGCCCTCTTTATCCTGGCCATACGGCCGCTGCTTTTTCGTCTTTTCCCGCTCATTTCTCCATGAAAAAAGTATCCCTCCTGTTGGGTATCGGGTTGCTGGCTTGTTCTACCGCGGCCACGGCCCAAAAAACCAAAATAAAAGTAAAAACCGACGGTCCGGTACCGGAGGCCACCGCGGCTCCCGCCGAAGCCGCCCAAACCGCGCCGGCTCACGCCCCCAAAGCCATTCCGGTGGCCGAGTACTACGAAGGCGGGCAAGAAGCCATGTACGCCTTTATTGAAAAGGAGTTGAAATACCCCATCATGGCCCGGCGCAACCGCATTCAGGGTCAGTGCATCGTCAGCTTTACGCTGAATACTGACGGCACCATGTCGGGGATTAAGCTGGTGAAGAACATTGGGGGCGGCTGCGGCGAAGAAGCCCTGCGCGTGGTGCGCCTGCTCAAGTTCAAGAAGCCCGACTATGCCATCCTGACCAGCCTCCCGGTTACATTTAAACTGCCTGCGCCCGGTCAGGCCGCCGCTACTGAGTAACTTCGCACTTTCAACAACTGCCTTTTCTTATGCCCTACGACCTGAAGGAAATTGCCGCCATCAGCGGAATGCCCGGTCTGTACCGTCTCGTGAAGCCTACCCGCGCCGGCGTTATCATTGAAGCTCTCGACGAAAAAGGCACCCGTTCTGTGGCCTCTGCGCGCAACAAGGTGTCTCTGCTCCACGAAATTTCCATCTATACCCAGGACTACGACCACACGGTGCCGCTCACGGAGGTGTTCGACCGGATTTACCAGCAGCACGGCACCGAACTGGCCCTCACCCACAAGGCGGACGACCGGGACCTGATTGCCTTCATGGGCGAGATACTGCCCGACTACGACCGGGACCGGGTGTACCTCTCCGACATCAAGAAGCTGGTGCAGTGGTACAACACCGTAAGCAAGCGTCTGGAGTACCAAGCCCCGGCCGAGGATGACGACACCACCGCCGACGCTGGACAAGCCGGCGCCGATGAGGCCCTGAGCACGGCGGGCGTTATTCCGGCTACGGAAGAAACTAATGCGGCCGGCAACCCCGAGGCTGCTACGGAAGCCAAGCCCAAGAAAGCTACCAAGAAGAAGGCCGAGTAGAGTACTCTATCTGCTACCCGCATAAAAAAAGCCGCCCAGGGTCCTGGGCGGCTTTTTTTATGCGGGTAGCTTTGCTACTCCTTCAACACGGCATCGGCGGCAAATTCGGGGGCCAGCAGCTCTTCCACCTTTTCTACCATATCGGAGGAGCCAATAAACAAGGGGCACCGCTCGTGCAGGTCGCCGGGTTCCAGCTCCAGGGTGCGGCGCCGGCCGTTGCTAGACTTGCCTCCGGCTTGCTCCACAATGAAGGCCAGCGGATTACACTCGTACATAAGGCGCAGCTTGCCGTTGGGTGCTTTCTTGGAGGTAGGATACATATAAATACCCCCTTTCAGCAGATTACGGTGGAAGTCGGCTACCAGGGAGCCGATGTAGCGGGCCGAGTAGTTCTGCTCTTTGCAGTAGGCTACGAAGCGTTTCATGCCTTCGGAGAAAGACTCCGCTACCCCTTCGTTCACGGAGTAGATAGTGCCCGACTTAGGCGTCTGGATGGTGGGGTGAGACAGAAAGAATTCCCCCAGGGAAGGCTCGTAAGTAAACCCGTTCACGCCGTTGCCGGTGGTATACACCAGCATAGTGCTGGAGCCGTAAATCACATAGCCGGCCGCTACCTGGTGGGTGCCGGTTTGCAGGCAGTCTTGGCGGGTACCTTCGGTGCCGGTGGGCGAGACGCGCCGGTAGATGCTGAAGATGGTCCCGATAGACACGTTCACATCAATATTGGAGGAGCCATCTAAGGGGTCGATGGCTACCACGTACTTGCCCTGCACGTTGCCGGTCTGAATCATCTCCTCGTCTTCTTCCGAGATAATGGTGCACACCTCGCCCCCATTGCGCAGGGCCCGGATAAAGCGGATGTTGGCTATCACGTCGAGCTTCTGCTGATCTTCCCCCTGCACGTTGCGGTTACCGTAGGCCCCGGCAATATCAATCAGGCCGGAGCGGTTGATTTCGCGGTTGACGATTTTGGCTGCCAGGGCAATGTCGCGCAGCAATTGGGAAAGCTCCCCGGTAGCATACGGAAAATCTTCCTGCTTGCGCATAATGAAGCGGTCCAGGGTGGTGCCAACAGGCAGGGCCAGCTTGTCGTGGTTTGTCATAGAATACGGAGGAAACGATGGGTGGGAAAGACCAAAATTAACCAATTTGCCGCAGAGCCGAGCGAAATTTCGCTGCACGCTTGCGGGGTAGTTCAACAAGGCATCTGAGCAGATAAGTGTGGTTCACCCGGTGCTGGGCCCTACATTTGGGCCATGCAGCACCCGCATCCCCTTCGGATTTTTAAGTTTGGCGGCGCCTCTGTGAAAGATGCCGCCGCTATCCGCAACCTCTGCCGCATTGTGCAGGAGCACAGCGCCGGGCCTCTGGTTATTGTAGTATCGGCCATGGGCAAAACAACGAACGCGCTGGAAGCCGTGTTTCAGCTGGCCTTTGAGGGGCAGCCCTACGAGCAAGCCCTGCAACAGGTAGAAGAGTTTCACTTATCCACGGCTATTGCACTATTGGGTCCCGAGGAAGTGGGCGAAGAAACTGATTCTCAGTTGCTGAGAATACGCAACTGGCTGCGCGAACTGCGGACTGCGTTGGCCGCCATTGACTCTCAGGCCGGGTACGACCAGCAGTACGATCAGGTAGTAAGCTACGGCGAGCTGCTGGCCTCCCAACTGGTGTACGAGGTTATTCACCGGCAGAATGAGCTTCCGCCTGCGGTCCGGCACTGGCGCTGGCATGATGCCCGCCGGAGTATTTGCACCGACGAAACCTGGCGGGAAGGGAAAGTTGACTGGGCCGCTACCCAGGCCCAGCTGAACCGTTACCAGGAGGATGAACACGCCGCCTTTGCCCACTGCATCACCATTACGCAGGGGTTCATTGGCGGTGCCCCAAGCGTGCCGGTTCCGGAGGCTTACCTGGAAAGCACAGGTAGGCAAGGCTGGCAGCGGCGAACCACCACCCTGGGCCGGGAGGGCTCCGACTACACGGCGGCTATTTTTGCGTACTGCCTCAACGCCGAGTCGGTCACGATTTGGAAGGACGTGGCTGGCCTACTCAACGCCGACCCCAAAATCTTCGCTAATCCCGTACGCTACCCGGAAATTAGCTACCAGGAAACCATTGAAATGGCCTACTACGGGGCGTCAGTTATCCACCCCAAAACCATTAAGCCCCTGGCCGTACGCCGCGTTCCACTGCTGGTTAAGTCGTTTCTGGACCCCGGGGCCGAGGGCACACGTATCCACGATTGCCGCCACGGCCTGCTGGCCCCGGCCTTTATCCGCAAAACCAATCAGTGCCTGATTTCCTTTGAGTCCAAGGACCTCACCTTTATTTCAGAGGAAAATCTGGAGGTGATTTTTGGCGTGCTGGCGCAGGTGCGGCTCAAGATTCACTTAATGCAGAATTCGGCTATTAGCTTTTCCGTCTGCACTGACTTCTCGCCCTACCGTTTGGAAAAATTGCTTGCAGCACTACGCGAGCAGTTTACCATTCACTACAACACGGGCCTGGAGTTGTACACCATCAAAAACTACGATGCGGCCAGCCTTCGTCGGCTTACCCACGAGCGGGAACTGCTGCTGGAGCAGCGCACCCGCCAGACCTTTCAGTTTGTGTGCCGGGCCGTGGAAAACGAGCCAGGTCAGCTACTGTAAAAGCAGTGGCTGGGGTGCCGCCTCCCCAGCCGCGGCCAGCTCCCTACCGGCCCTTGCTAGTGAACTGATTCTGGGAGTGTACCGGAAGCTTACCGTCAGAAGTCAGGGCAAAAACGGCCCACCGGAAACAATTTTGCCCTCTTGCGCCTTATCCGCGTATCTTTGCGGAGAATTATTCTTGTCTGGTGGCTTCCTCTACTGATTCTTTTTTTCCCGCTCCCGACGCGGGACACCTCCGCGCCCGGCTGGCCCAGGCTGGCCTGCGCGCTACCCGTCAGCGCCTCGTAATTCTGGAAAGCCTGCTCACACTGCCGGGCCACCCCACCGCTGAGCAGGTGCACCGGCAAGTAATCAGCCAGGAGCCCAGCATTTCGCTCGGCACAGTCTACAAAGCCCTCGATTCCTTCGTGGCTGCCGGCCTTACCCGGCGCGTGGCTGCGGCCGAAGGCACCTCCCGCCGCTACGACGCCGACTGTACGGAGCACCACCACCTGTTCTGCACCGAAACCCAGGAAATTATCGACTACTGCGACCCGCAGCTTGACGCCCTGATTCGGGAGTTTTTCGCGGCTAAGGGCCTGCACGACTTTCAGCCCCACTCCTTCTCCCTGCACATTACGGGTAGTAAGGTGGTGAAGTGATGGGGAAACCAAGTGCCAAGGCGGTGTGGTAAAAAGTGAGAAAGCCAGGTTACTCTTGCCTGTCTGCCCTACCCGATGTCCACCCCTCTGCCTTGTCAGTTTATCATCATTCGCCGCCCTCTATCCCCAGTACCACTTTCCTTTTTTCACTTCATTACCAAACTCATGGCAGTTCTCGTAGGTAAGCGCGCTCCTTCTTTCAAAGCCACCGCCGTTATTGATGGCGAATTCGAGGAGGACTTCTCCCTCGACCGGTACCTGGGCAAGAAGCACGTTATCTTCTACTTCTACCCCGCCGACTTCACGTTCGTGTGCCCCACCGAAATCATTGCGTTCCAGGAGCGGCTGGCTGACTTCGAAGCCAAAGGGGTAGCCATTGTAGGCTGTTCCACGGACACGCACTTCTCGCACTTTGCCTGGTTGCAAACCCCGCGTGACAACGGCGGTATTCAGGGCGTAACCTACCCCCTCGTAGCCGACGCTACCAAAACCATTGCGGCCAACTACGACGTGCTGGGCGGCCACTACGACTACAACGACGCTGGCGAAATGACCTTCGTGGGCTCGCCCCTGGCCTACCGCGGCCTGTTCCTGATTGACAAAGACGGCATCGTGCGCCACCAAGTAGTGAACGACGGTCCCCTGGGCCGCAGCATCGACGAGGCCATGCGCATGGTGGACGCACTGCAGTACTTCGAAGTGAAAGGCGAGGTGTGCCCCGCCAACTGGGAAGAAGGCAAGGAAGCCATGTCGGCCACCCGCGAAGGGGTAGCCAACTACCTCGGCAAGCACTCGGCTCACTAAGCCGGAGTACCGCCAGATAGGCCTGAGGCTTTAACCTCTTTCTTATTCTGGTGAGTTGCCCTGCAACAGCTTATGCAAAGCCGCCCCAGCCAGTTGGCTGGGGCGGCTTTACTTTTTGCTTTGCATAAGAAGGCCGTATTACCACCGACGGTATGCCCGCGGTCAGGCAGCTGGCCCTCCCTGAAGGGTGATAACAGCGTATTCTCAAAGGCGGCAGCGTACAGGCGGCGTCCATCAGCAGCCAGAACCCTGAGTGTAACGCGCGGCAGTTGGCAGCGTACTAGGTGCGTAGGCACCTCGTAGGCAGTTTCTTATGTCCTCCATCATCACGCGCATCTGGCACGGCCGTACGCCTGCCCACCACGCCGAGACGTACCTGCAGTATTTGCAGGAATCCGGCATTGCGGAGTATAAAAGCACACCTGGCAACTTAGGAGTGCAGGTACTACGACGCGTAGAGGAGGACGTCTGCCACTTCTGGACGATAAGCCGCTGGAACAGCTACGAGAGTATCTGCCGCTTTGCGGGCGCGCAGTACGAGCAGGCCCGCTACTACCCTGAGGATGCCCAGTATCTGTTGGAATTCGAGCCGACTGTGCAGCACTTCGAAACCTTCGACTTCTGACGCTGCGGGCCGGAATGGCTACGAAAGCGCTGGGCGCTGCAGAGGCTACCCGGCAAGACTCGTTTCATGATGGGCCAGGTGTTTCGTTTACCGTCCGGTAATCGCCTACTTTTGCGAGTTCTGGCAGCACCCTCCTTTTTTTGGTCGTTGCCTGTCAAAGGGTTTTGCCATTCGGCTACTCTGCTCACTTCACTCCTGTAAGTCTCGTCTTGCTTTTTCTATATTCTACAGCCTTGCCCCTCTACGCGCTGCTGCTGCGCCTGGTGGCTCCTTTCGTGCCGAAAGCGGCGCAGTGGGTAGCCGGCCGCCACGAGTTGCTGCCGCGCATACAGGAGGCGCTTCGGGCTGAAACCGCGCCGCTGGCTTGGTTTCACTGTGCTTCCCTGGGCGAGTTCGAGCAGGGCCGCCCGCTTATGGAAGCCTACGCCGCCCGGCATCCTGGCCACAAGATTGTGCTGACGTTCTTTTCGCCCTCGGGCTACGAGGTACGCAAAAACTGGCCCGGCGCCGCGTATGTGTTCTACCTACCCCTGGATACGGCCCCAAACGCCCGGGCCTTCCTAATGGCGGTGCGCCCCGTGCTAGCCGTGTTTGTGAAATACGAGTTCTGGTACCACTTCCTCACGGAACTGGAGCGCCAGCGGGTCCCAACCATTTGCGTGTCGGCTATTTTCCGGCCCGAGCAGGCCTTTTTTCAGCCCTGGGGCGGCTTCTTCCGCCGCATACTGAGCCGTTTCACCCACATCTTCACCCAAAACCAAAGCTCCGCCGACTTACTGCGGCACGCGGGCCTGCCCCGCGTGAGCGTAGCCGGCGACACGCGCTTTGACACAGTTGTGCGTACGGCCTCGGCCCCGCCCCGTCCGCTGCCCCTGGTAGATGCTTTCACCGACGACTGGTGCCCAGTGTTTATCGTGGGCAGCAGTTGGCCCGAGGACATGCCAGCCCTTACGCCCTTGCTGCGTCAGTACGCCGACCAGCTCCGCTTCATTGTGGCCCCCCACGAAATCAACGAGCAGAATCTGCGCCTGGTGGAAGAAGCCCTGCCCGGCCGGGTGGTGCGCTACTCCCAGGCCCAGGAAGCCACCGTGGCCGAAAGCCGGGTGCTGCTCATGGACAACGTGGGGCTGCTTAGCCAGCTCTACCGCTTTGGCCACTACGCCTACGTCGGCGGCGCCTTTGGCAAAGGCTTACACAACACGCTGGAAGCGGCCGCCTTTGGCCTACCCCTGTTCTTCGGGCCTACCTACTACAAGTTTCAGGAAGCCCAGGACTTGGTGGAAATGGGCTGCGCTTTCCCCGTATCCTCGGCCGACGAGCTGCTGACGGCTTTCGGGCCCCTCTTCCACCGCGAAGAAGCCCGCCTGGCCGTGCAGGACCTCAGCCTCGATTACGTACACGACCACAGCGGCGCCACCAGCAAAATTATGACCTGGCTGGAAGCCCAGGTGAAATTGTGAAAAGCAAAGTTGCGAAGTATACCTGCCCCGCGTAGCCTATAGCTTCCGGCCACTTGCACACCCACGGCTCTTCCCTTTCACAACTTCACAATTTCACTTTTCGCATGACCGGAACTATTGTTAAATCGACGGGCTCGTGGTACGTGGTGCGCGAAACAGGCAACGGGCAGCTGCACCGCTGCCGCCTGCGGGGTAAGTTCAAGCACAAGGGACTGAAAGTAAGCAATCCGCTGGCCGTGGGCGACCAGGTGGAGTTCACGGTGGAGGAGCAGACGGAAGGCGCCGGGGTAATTCACCACATCGAGCCGCGCCGCAACTACATCATCCGCCGCTCAGTGCACAAGGCCGAGCACGCCCATATCGTGGCCGCCAACCTCGACCAGGCCCTGCTGGTAGTGACGCTGGCTTCCCCCGCTACCTCCTTTGGGTTTATTGACCGGTTTCTGGTAACCGCCGAGGCGTACAGCATTCCCGTCACGCTGCTCTTCAACAAAACCGACCTCTACGACGAGGACCTGGCTGACTACCAGGAGCAGATTCTGAAAATGTACCAGCGCGTGGGCTACCCCGGCCTGCGCTGCTCCGCCCACACGGGCGAGGGCGTGGCGGCCGTCGATGCCCTGCTCGACGGCAAGGTATCGTTGCTTTCCGGCCACTCGGGGGTAGGCAAAAGCACGCTCATCAACGCCCTGGTGCCCGACCTTGATTTAAAAACGGCCGAAATCAGCGAGTTTTCCGATAAGGGTGTGCACACTACTACCTTCGCCGAAATGCTGGAAGTGCGCCCCGGCACCTACCTCATCGATACGCCCGGCATCAAGGAGTTGGGGCTGGTGGATATGAAGCCCGGTGAGCTGGCCCACTACTTCCCCGAAATGCGCGCCCTGCTCAACCAGTGCCGCTACCACAATTGCCAGCACCTGCATGAGCCTGGCTGCGCCGTGCGCGAAGCCGTGGACAAAGGCAAAATTGCCCTCCCCCGCTACGACAGCTACGTGAGCATGCTGGAGGGCGACGACAACCGCAAGTAGGCATTGCTGGTGCAATGAGTCGTTTACGGTTCTTACCTATCCGGCGAGGACAGAGCGGGCTGTGTATTCCAGGCACCCGTCCCTGCGCCTCCCCTCTCGCCACTCTGGTCGGGAAGTGGCGCTGAGCAGATGCTTCTTGTGGTGGGCCGGGCGGGGAATGTGGCCGCTGTTATCAGGTAGCTACCCCAGACTGTGCCGAGCATAAGGCTCTGCCGGATGCGCTGTGGGTAGGCAGCCTAGGTTCTCCGCCCCACTGGAAAGAGCAGGGCAGGCTGCGTCTTTCCCGATAGGCTTCTCCGGTTGCAAACATCCGTGTGGGGTTCCCGCTTGATGGCTACGTGGGGCTTTATCAGCGTAAAGCTACCCTGACCGGCAAACGCGCACCCTTCCACTACTTTCACTACTTCACCTTTGATGTCACATACTATTGCATTCCTGGGCCTGGGCAGCATGGGCG
The DNA here is from genome assembly GCF_019599275.1 of Hymenobacter sp. HSC-4F20. Classification (GTDB taxonomy): domain Bacteria; phylum Bacteroidota; class Bacteroidia; order Cytophagales; family Hymenobacteraceae; genus Hymenobacter. The sequence goes on from NZ_JAHZTD010000001.1 coordinate 1,348,360, forward strand.
AGGCCATGGCCACCAACCTGCTGAAAGCCGGCCACCGCCTGACCGTATACAACCGCACAGCCAGCAAGGCCGAGCCCCTGCGTCAGCTGGGCGCTACCGTAGCCGCTACCCCCGCCGAAGCCGTGCGCGAGGCCGAGTTCGTGTTCAGCATGGTCACCGACGACGCGGCCCTGCGCGACGTGTGCCTGGGCCCCGACGGTATTCTGCCGGCTCTGCCTCCCGGAGCCGTCCACGCCTCATGCAGCACCGTAGCCCCGGATACCAACCGCCAGCTGGCCGAGGAGCACGCCCGCCACGGCAGCTTTCTGGTAACGGCCCCGGTATTCGGAAAGCCCGACGTAGCGGCGGCGGGCAAGCTCTGGCTGGCCGTGGCCGGCCCGGCCAGCGCCCGCGAGAAGCTTAAACCCGTGCTGGAGGCCCTAGGCCAGGGCGTGCATGATTTCGGTGAGGATGTAGGAGCAGCCAGCGTAGTAAAGCTCTGCGGCAACTTTATGTTGGGGGCGGCCATTGAGGCCATGGCCGAGGCCTTTACCCTGGCCCAGAAAAGTGGCCTGGAGCGCCAGCAGGTGTATGAGTTCTTTACCTCTACCCTCTTCAACACGCCCATCTACAAAAGCTACGGTAAGCTTATTGCCGAGCGCCACTACCAGCCCGTGGGGGCTCCGCCGGCCATCATCCGCAAAGATCTGCGCCTGATTCTGGACGAGTCGCGCGCCCGGGTGGTGCCCATGCCCTTCGCCAACATCATCCACGACCACCTCTCCACCAGCGTCGCCAAAGGCGAGCAGAACGACTGGGCCGGCTTCGCCGAGCGCGTAACCGAAGGCGCCGGGCTGTAAAGCAGCAAGAGGGGCAATAAGGTGAGGTAGTACGCTCTTTTTAAGCCCTGTCGTCCTGAGCATGTGCCTTGATGCGCCACACGCTCAGGACGACGGGCATCGTTACACTCACTACCTCACCTTATCCCCTGAAAACCCACCGCACAAAAAAGCCCGGCTGAAGCAGCCGGGCCTTTTTAACCAATCAGGAAGATCGGGTATAGGTACTTAGCTTGCAGGCGGCGGGGGTAGCAGCACCCCATCAATGAGGTGCGTAACGCCGTTGCTGGAAATAACGTCGGGGGTGAGAATGTTCACCGGGGCATCTGTGCCGTTGCTGATCATCACCTTGCCGTTCTGCACCGATATACTCACCTTCTCCCCATTAACGGTCGTCAGCTGCTGGCCATCTTTGAGGTCTTGGGCCAGCAGGCGGCCCTGAATCACGTGGTAGGTAAGCACGCCCTTGAGCTTTTCCTTGCTTTCAGGCTTGAGCAGGCCGGCCAGGGCCCCGGTAGGCAGTTTGTCGAAGGCGGCGTTGGTGGGGGCGAATACCGTGTAGGGTCCTGCTTCGCTGAGGGTGCCGTCGAGGCCGGCGGCTTTTACGGCTTTCACCAGGGTAGTGACGCTGCTGGCCTGCACGGCATTCTGCACAATGGTTTTGTCGGGCGTCATCGGTACGCCATCCACTTCCACGCCCTGGGGCTTGCCCATACGGGCCGAGTCCGACAGCAGAGCGGTGGAATCGACGGTAGTCGCCATAGACTCCGTGGTGCTAGTTGTTTCGGAGGCTTGCTTATTGTCGCCGCAGCTGCTGAGGCCCAGGCTCAGGGAGCCTGCTGATACCAGCGTGAAAGCCGCAAGGCGCAGAGTCTTCTTCATAAGACGCAATACAGGATGTTTGGAGAGAGAAGGAAAGAGCGGGACCCGGCCGGGCCAGCCGGCTAGTGCTATGCTTACGCACGAATGCTCCGCCCGGATGCTTTGCCCGCGCAAATTGGCTACTTTTGCCCCCCTACCGGTACCCACCGGGCTTACCGGTGCGTATACGGGGCCATTCCACCTACTACTTATTTCCTTACGATGAAAACTGCCGAAATCCACACCAACAAAGGCGTGATGAAAGTGGAGTTCTATGAGAAAGACGCTCCCAACACGGTGAAAAACTTCACGGACCTGGCCCAGCAGGGCTACTACGACGGCCTGAAGTTTCACCGGGTTATTCCCAACTTCGTGATTCAGGGCGGCTGCCCCAACTCCCGCGACGGGGCCAAGGGTACGCCCGGCACCGGCGGACCCGGCTACAAGATTGACTGCGAACTGAACGGCGACAACCAATACCACGACCGGGGCGTGCTGAGCATGGCCCACGCTGGCCGCAACACGGGGGGCTCGCAGTTTTTTATCTGCCACTCCCGCGACAACACCGCCCACCTCGACCGCAACCACACCTGCTTCGGCAAAGTGGTGGAAGGCCAGGACATCATCGACCAGATCAAGGCCAACGATACCATCGAGAAAATTGTGGTAAACGAAGCCTAGTCGCCTCCAATACCTTCGCTCCGACCAGGCCGCCTGCTTCCGTAGCAGGCGGCCTTTGTCATTTCCCTGGTCTGCCGATTCCGGCGCCGGGCGGGCGGACAGCACCATAGAAGGCTGCCGCTATCGGCTGGAAAAGACTTGGTGGTCTTTCCGGAGCAGTGGGCCGGACGTTGCGCCAGATCATTGGGGCTGCTGCCGGCTAGGGGAACAGGCCGGCGCTACAGCCGCGGTGCTACCTGGCTCTGCTGGGTTGGCTGCGTTTCCGCTCAGCAGAAAGCCCGCCCTGCAACGCTCGGTACTACCGCCCCTTTCTAGAGTCTTTTTAACATTGGTAAAAAGAAACCCGGATGACGTTGGGGACCTTTGCCCTACCCATCTTTTACCCAGTATGCAGAGGTTGTTTTTACCGAGCACTATCCTACCCGACGGCCGGTTTGCACGCTGGCCACACAACGCAAAGTGCACCGGAAGTATGCGTTCCTCGTCTGCCATGCAACTCTTGCGGAGTATGGAGCCCCGTGCGGTAGCTTGCCCAGCCTGCGCCTGGCGGGCGCTCAGGCGGCCAGAACCTGACGCAGGACGCGGGCCCAGCGCCGCTGGGCAGTCGCTCACGCGGCCCCCTGCTGACTAACCGGCCCCGGCCTGTTCGTGCTCAGCCCCTGCGGTGCTCCTGCCGGCCCCACCGGTGAGCACCTTATGGCTGCTTCGGTGGCCGGCGTTTGGCGCGCACACGGCTTAGGGTAACCTGGGTGATGCCCAGGTAGGAGGCAATGTAGCCCAGGGGTACGCGCTGCAACAAGTGCGGAGAATGCTGCACCAGGTCTGCGTAGCGTTCCTCAGCGGTGCGAAACTGCCGGGCAATGAGCTGCTGCTCGGTTTGCTGCCACACTCGCTCCACCATCACGCGCCCCCAGTTCGCCAGGTGCAGGTCCGTGCGGTACAGGAGCTGCAGGGCACACATATCCAGCCGAAACAGCCCGCTGTCTTCCAGCAGCTCAATCGTCTCGTAGCTCACCGCCTGCTCAGTATACCCCCGCATGGACACAAGCACCGCCCCGGCACCAGAAAACCAGAACGTTACCTCCCGGTCCTCCCGCCGGGCGTAGGCCCGCGCCAGGCCGTATTGCAGCACGTAGATGTGGTGGGCGAGCTGGTCATCCCGAAACAAGATTGTGCCGGGGGGCAACTCCACATACGCAGCCAAAGCCACCATTTTCTCCAGCGAGGAGCTGGGCAGTGGGTACGTAGCCTGCAGCATAGCAGCTAGCGGTAAACGAGGCGGCACGCTCATTCTACACTACATAATAAGAACATGGAACAGCTTATCATCCGGCTAGCCACCCTTCAGGATATAGCGCAGCTACAGCAGATTGGCCGACAAACGTTTTTCGAGACGTTCGCCGCCAGCAACTCCGCCCAGAACATGCAAACATACCTGGAAGAGGGATTTTCCCGCGACAAGCTGACAGCGGAGTGGCAAAATCCGCATTCGGCCTTTTACCTGGCCGAGCTGAACCACGCCGCCATTGGCTACCTGAAAGTCAATACCGGACCGGCACAAACCGAGCTGCAAACGGCCAACGCGCTGGAAATCGAGCGTATTTATGTGCTGCGCGCCTACCACGGCAAGCAGGTCGGGCAGCTGCTTTACCAGCAGGCACTGCAGGCGGCCGAGCAGGCGCAGGTAGAGTACGTATGGCTGGGGGTGTGGGAGAAAAACCCGCGGGCCATCCGGTTTTACGAGAAAAACGGGTTTGTAGCCTTCGACACGCACGTATTCATTCTGGGCGATGATGCGCAGACCGACATCCTGATGAAGCGGCCCGTGGCGGGCGGGCAATGCTAGCACCGCCCCATCCGCCGTAGTTGGGCCGCTTCGCCGGGGGCTCGTTCGGGTAACCGGGGCCGGAAAAGGGGGTGATCCGCTGCCCGCTCCTCTCTTCGATGAAGTACGGGCGGACCAGAGGCGAGGGACACAGATGAGAAGTCAGCACGCCTGGGCCAGCGCGTGGCGCCTGGCCTGCTGCTTGCCCAGCTTCAGCAGGCGCCTGCACGCGAAGCCGCCCATCTGGGCGGCTTCCCTCGCCGTAACTGTTGTAGCTTGCCTGTTCCGGTACCCGCAGCGTACTGCCCTGACTGCCCTTTCCTTCTGTTAGATGAAAAAACTTGCTTCCAACCTTACGTTTCAGGTTCTCACGGCCATTACGCTGGGCGTGCTCGTCGGCACGCTGTTTCCCGATTTCGGGGCGGCCCTCAAGCCCATCGGCGACACGTTCATCAACCTGATTAAGATGCTCATTGCCCCCATCATCTTCCTGACGGTGGTACTGGGTATTGGCGGCATGGGCGACCTGAAGAAGGTAGGCCGGGTGGGCGGCAAGGCCCTGCTCTACTTTGAGATTGTGACCACCCTGGCGCTGGTCATCGGTATTACGGCGGCCAACCTGGCCCACCCCGGCACCGGCATTGATGCCCGCGCCTCGGTGGCTACCCAAAGCGCCGCCCAGGCGGCCGAGGCCTCCAAATACACGGCCCAGGCCGCCGGCGGGGAAGGCATGCACTGGGTTGATTTCGTGACCCACATAGTGCCCCACAGTGTGGTGGGGGCCTTTGCCGAGGGTGAGGTGTTGCAGGTGCTGCTGTTTGCCGTGCTGTTCGGGTTTGCCCTGAGCCGCCTGCCCCGGGAGCTGGGCGAGCCTCTGCTGAAAACCTTCGATCGGCTTTCCCACGCCATGTTTGGGGTGCTGGCCCTGGTTATGAAGCTGGCCCCCATTGGGGCGTTCGGGGGCATGGCCTTCACCATTGGCAAGTACGGCCTGCACACGCTGCTGCCCCTGGGCAAGCTCATGCTGGTAGTGTACCTAACCATGTTTCTGTTTGTGTTTGGGGTACTCAACGCCATTATGCGGTTCTACGGCCTAAGCTTGTGGCGCTACCTGGGCTTTATCAAAGAAGAGCTGCTGCTGGTGCTGGGCACTTCGTCGTCGGAGTCGGCCTTGCCCCGCATGATTGACAAGCTGGAGCGCTACGGCTGCTCCCGCTCGGTGGCCGGCCTGGTGATACCTACGGGCTACTCCTTCAACCTCGATGGCACTTCCATTTACCTCTCCATTGCCGCCATTTTCCTGGCCCAGGCTTTCGATATCAACCTGACCCTGGGCCAGGAGCTTTCCCTGATTGGCATTCTGATGGTAACCAGCAAGGGTGCGGCAGGCGTCACCGGCTCGGGTTTTATTGTGCTGGCCTCCACGCTGGCCGCTACCCGGGTTATTCCGGTAGAGGGTGTAGCTCTGCTGCTGGGCGTGGATCGGTTTATGTCCGAGGCCCGGGCCATTACCAACGTCATCGGCAACGGGGTAGCCACCCTGGTGATTGCCAAAAGCGAAAACGAGTTCGACGAGGCCCGGCACCAGCGGGCGTTGCGGGGCGAAATCCTGGCCCCGGAGCAGGAGCCGGAGCCTGCCGCCCTGCTGCCCACCGTAAAGCGCCCGGATTCTCCTACCCCTTAACCTGCGCGGCCCAGGTTGCTTCCGCCGCCGCCCGCCCGGGCTCTGGCTGCCCAAGCCCTACCCCAGGCAGGCCCCATAGCCAGCAGCCCGGGCTCCTCTATACAAAAGGCCCCTCGCCAGGCAGCGAGGGGCCTTTCTGGTAGCAAAGCATCCGCCACCGGCAGCCTAGGCTGGCAGCGCGGCCCGCCGGGTGGTTACCTGCTCTTTGGCAGCCGTCAGCACGGCCACCTGGGCCACTACCTGCTCGGCATCTACGGCGGCCAGTAGGCGGGCGGCTCCACTGCGGGCACTGCCCCGCTCCTCCAGGTTGGCAAGGCGGTCGTTGGCCCGGCGCAGCTTGCTTTCGTTCTGGCGGCGCAGGACGGGTGTTAGGTCGGGGGTGGCCAGAATGGCGGTGTAGGCCGCAATTTCTGCGTTGAGGCCAGCCACCTGCCCGGCCGTATCGGCCAGAGTGCGGGTGGCCTGCCGGCTGGCATACTCCAGGGTTGCGGTCCGCTGCTGGTAGCTGTCCAGCTCAGCGTTCAGGTCGGCCAGGGCTTCGTCGCACTCGGCACGGGTAGTCAGTACACTCACATCAAGAGCCATACAGATAAGTAGAATAAGTGGATAGATAAAAAATAAACAGGCGGGTATACTCCGCCGGCCCCCGGAAGGTTGCGGCAGAGTATACCCGCCCGCCGGGTGGCCCTACCCCTTCAGCTGCCCCGGTCCTAGCAGCTCCTCCAGCCCGGCGGCCTCTGCTTCCAGGGCCGCAACGCGCAGCCGCAGCAACTGGTAGCGGGCAGCCAGGTCGGCGTCATGCAGCAGGGCTTGGCTCTGCTGCTGTCGGCGTAGCAGCCACTGCCGGGTAGCTTTATCGGGCGGGGAAGCCAATGCGGCTCCGTCGGGCGGGGGCGCGGCGGCCAGCAGCTCCGGCAGCGCCTGTTCCCAGCGCCGGGCCAGGGCTAGTGCCCCCTCCAACGCCCGTAGCTCCTGGCACAGCTTGCCCGCCTGGTGGCGGCAGGTATCATGGCGGGCTTCCAGAGGGCCGGGCGCGGGCGGGGCGGGCGGTGGCTCCCCGACTGGCTCGGCCTCAGGGGCGACGGGCGCCGCCTCGGGCGGCAACAGGGCGGCCAGGGGGGTAAGGCGGCGCAGTACTGGCCCGGTGAGGGTGCGGCGGCCAGCCTCAATGTGCGCCAGCAGTTGCCGGCTGATGCCCAGGAAGGCCGCTAGCTCCTGCTGCTCCAACCCAAAGTATTTGCGAATTCGGGCGGGTAGTGTGGTAGAGGGCGTGGAAGGACGTGGCATACAGGTATAGGATATTGGAGCTTATTTTTTAAAGTATAAAAAATAAGCTCCAATATCCTATACGTCCACTCAAACGCCAAAACGCCCCGCGCACCTTTCGGTACGCGGAGCGTCTGCGTTGCAATAGAGGTGCGAGGTACTGCGTATTAGCGCTTCTGGAAAATCCAGCGGCAGCCGGGCTGGTATTTCTTGTAGACGGGGCGGTGCAAGCCGCCTTTGTAGTAGCGGGCGGGGCCGGAGGGGCCGGCCGTGGCCGTTAGGGCGGGAGCCAGCAGGGCCAGGACGAGGGCAAGGCAGGCGAACCGGGCGGCGAGAACAGCTTTCATATACGAAGGGGGCAGGAAGTTTAGAGAGGGCGCCGGCAGGGCCTTACCCGCCGGGAACACTACAAAGGAACAGTACCCCCGGGCAGCGCGGGCGGGTAGTTAGCAAGCCGGGCAAAATCCTATCCGAACCGCTCCTTTTTCCGGGCGGAGTCCTACCCTTCCGGTCAAAAGCCAACGGCCCGCCCCCGGTTCTCACCGCGGGCGGGCCGTTTCTTAGCTGCCGCTGCGTCCGGGGGACTACCGGCGCTTGCGCTTCTTCGACGACTGGTACTCGTCGTCATCGTCGTCATCGTCGCCGAAGTTGGGCATGGTGAACATGCTGCTGAGCAGGTCCTTGAACTGGGCGCCGGCCGTGAGGCGGTTGCGCGAAATCAGGCTGTGCTCGGCCATGCCGTGGAGGGCAAACTCCATCCAGAAGTGGGCGTTTTCCTTGCTTAGCTCACTCGGCACGCTTTGCTGCACCAGGTCCCGGAGGCCGGGCACTACGTCCAGCACCTTGCGGTAGTCCTCGTCGGAGGCATCGTGCAGCAAATCAATGGTGCGGGAGCCAAACCAGTCCTGCACGGGCTTATAGGGGTTGGGCTTGTCCTTCTGCTTTTTGCTTTTCTCGGGGTCGGGGAAGTACTGCAGGAACTGGGTCCGGATGGCTTTGCCCATGAGCTTTTCGGCCACGATGCCCGCGCCTTCCTGCTCGCCTTCGTACACCAGCTCCACCTTGCCGGTTACGGCCGGCACGGCCCCCAGGAAGTCGGCGATGCGCACGTAGGTTTGGGTTTCGCCGTTGAGCAACGCCCGGCGCTCAGCGGCAGCAATCACCTGCTCGTAGGCCGAGATGGTGAGGCGAGCCGATACGCCCGACTTGGCATCCACGAACTCGGAGCCGCGGGCCTCAATGGCTACCTGCTCTACCAGGTCGTGCACGATTTCGTTGGTGGTTACCAGACCGCGCTGCTCCTCCCGGATGCGGGCTTCCTGCTTGGTAATGCGCTTGCCGATTTCAATGCTCTTGGGGTAGTGCGTGATAATCTGCGCGTCAATACGGTCTTTGAGGGGCGTCACGATGGAGCCCCGGTTGGTGTAGTCCTCGGGGTTGGCCGTGAAAACGAACTGGATATCGAGGGGCAGGCGCACCTTGAAGCCCCGAATCTGGATGTCGCCCTCTTGTAGGATGTTGAACAAGGACACCTGAATGCGGGCCTGCAAGTCGGGCAGTTCGTTAATCACAAAGATGCCCCGGTGGGCCCGTGGAATCAGGCCGAAGTGGATTACCCGCTCGTCGCTGTAGGGCAGCTTAAGGGTAGCGGCCTTGATGGGGTCGGCGTCGCCGATAAGGTCAGCCACCGATACGTCGGGGGTCGCCAGCTTTTCGGTGTAGCGGTCGTCGCGGTGCAGCCAGGTGATGGGCGTCTCGTCGCCGCGCTCGGCAATGAGGTTGCGGGCAAACACGGACAGGGGCTGCAAGGGGTCGTCGTTCAGCTCCGAGCCTTCCACTACGGGCACGTACTCATCGAGCAAACTTACCAGCAGGCGGGCAATGCGGGTTTTGGCCTGCCCGCGCAAGCCCAGCAGGTTGATGTGGTGGCCGGCCAGAATGGCGCGCTGCAGTTCCGGAATAACGGTTTCCTCGTAGCCGAAAATGCCGGGAAACACGTCTTCCTTGCTTTGTAACTTCTTAATCAGATTGTCGCGCAGCTCCTGTTTCACGGAGCGGGGCTGGTAGCCGGACTGCTTCAGGGCACCGAGGGTGCGGATATCAGGTTGGGTCATACGGGGGAGTGGATTACCGGCCTACCTACGTACCCAGACCAGGGTCAGTCTGGTTCAGGTAGCCGGAGTAGTAGTATAACTAGCAAGCCGGGCGGTTGGTTCGGGTAAAATTGACTAACCTGCCCGGGAAAGATGGCTGCCCCCGCCAGATGCCGCTTCTGCCGGGTTAAAATGGGCCTACTCGGCCGTGGAGCGGCTGGCCTGCCCACCCGGAAAGCAAAGGCGACACCTTACTTTTCCCCGTGGTTTTGTGAGGAGGCGAGCTGCTATCCTGAATCCTCTTTGTTTTTGTTGGGTTTAGGGGCCCTGCCAGCAACAGTCCACGGGCATTTGTTTCCGCTATGAACCTATTAGAACACTACGACGCGATGCGCGTGAAGGCCGTTTCCCAACTGCTGACCACTGGAGCCGAGCCCGACCGGATGCTGCACTCCGGGCAGGATGCGCGCCGGGGTATTACGCTGCTGGCCCGCCCACCCGAGTCCGTCACGGCCGGAGTTAGCCGCGTCTTAGCTGATTTTCAGCTAGTAGCCCCGGAGCAGTATTACTACCCCGCCGCCGATATGCACCTGACCATCCTGTCCATTATTTCCTGCTTCCCCGGCTTTCTGCTGACGGATATTGCCCCGGCCGCCTACCAGGAAGTAGTACGCGCCGCCCTGGAGCAGGTAGGCCCATTTGTTATCCGCTACGCGGGCCTAACCGCCTCAGCGGGCGGCCTGATGGTGCAGGGCTTCCCGGAAGATGACACCCTAAACCGGCTGCGCAACAAGCTGCGGACGGCTTTCCGGCGCTCCGGGCTGCCGCAATCCATCGACCAGCGGTACGCCCTGCAAACGGCCCATTCCACCGTGCTACGCTTCACCACTCCCCTGCACCACCCGGCCCGGCTGGTAGCCGCGCTCCAGAGCCATCAGCACACACCTATCGGCACTTTTCAGGTCGATACCCTGGAGCTGGTGTATAACGATTGGTATCAGCGCGCTGCCAATACCGTAGTGCTGGAGCGGTATCCTCTTACGGGTTCGTAGCGGGAAATAAAGGCAAGGCGGGGCGCTATGGCCGGGCAGCCAACGCTTGCTCCAGCAGCGTTACGGTTTCGGGGCCGGCTGAGGGGCGCGGGGCGCCCCCGCGCCAGATGCGCCCGTTGCGCCCAATAACCCAGTAGGTAGGGTAGCCGCCCACGCCGTAGGCCGCCGCGGCCTGGGTTGCGCCCGGGTCCAGCAGATGTACGCTGGTAGGGCCGGTTAGCGGATACTTAGCCAACGCGCGGTGCCAGTCCTCGGCTTTGCGGTCCACGGACACGTACAGAAATACTACGTCGCGGCCCTGAAACTGCTTTTTCAGCCTCCCGGCGGCGGGGGCCTCGGCCAGGCACGGAGCGCAGCTGCTGTACCAGAAATCCAGGTATACTACGTTACCCCGGAAGTCATGCAGAGAAACACGTTTGCCGTTGGCATCGCGCAGGGTAAAATCCGGGGCCGGGCTTCCCGCCTGCAAGCCCGCTGTGCTGCGCCAGGCCTCGCGCAGGTTCCGGGCGATGGTAGAGTCGCGGTTGTGGGCCCGAAAGGCGGGTAGGGCTGCCCGTACCGCCGCCCGGCCCTCATCCGGGAAGTCGTAGAGTTGGTTTACAAGCAGGTCGCCCACTATCTGGTCGCGCAACGTGGTTTCGCCGAAATCAGCCGTGGTACGGGCATAGAGTTGCTCTCCTGTGCCGGGGGTAGCTGCCAAGCGCCCGGAGGGTGCCACCAGGAAAGCGGAGCGGTAGGCCCCCAGCATGTACGCCACCGGTTGCAGCTCCGCGGGCTGGCACGCGTACACTCCCTCCGGAGGCCAGTGCAGCTGGCGCAGAAACGCAAAGTAATCAGGTGGCAGTACCGGCTCCTGCTTGGTGGCCGCTTTCACCTTACCGGCATAGCGCAACAATGAAAGTTCCCGCTGCTGCGCTAGTACTCGTTGGCGCAGACGCAGCAACGGCTCCGGCAGCGGGGCGCGGGCCTGCCAGGCGGCTAAGGTATCTAGCTGGCGCTGTTGGTACGCATCTACTAGCCGCACAAATTCCCCGAGGCTCACCACGCTGGCCTGACTTTCGGGTAAGCCGTCAAAATTGTAGTCAAAGTATTGCTGAGCGCGGGCTAGGTAGTTGTTAGCGTGGACGCCACGGCCGCTGAAACGGAGCGTTTCGTAAAACCTTGTGCGGTCTACCGTCACGTTCAGCGAGTCGCCAGCTTGGAGGTAGAGCGTCAGGGCGCTGCCTACCCCCAGCTGTACATCCAACGAATCTGATACGTTCTCTTCCCGCAGCCGAAACGCACCATCCGGGGCAATAGCAACCGCCCGTGCGGTTCGTAGTAGTTGCCCGGGCTGCTTGCGCCACACCCGCACGCTGTCGCCGGGCTGGGCATTGGTCACGGTGCCGCGCAACACGGCGGTAGTGGCCGGTTTGGGGGGTACAGCAGGGGTAGGCGGCGGGGTACTCCGGGCGGCAACGCAGCTGCTGAGTACATATAGGCTTACCAATACTTTGTAGTTCATGTAGGCACGATACAAAAAAGCCGCTGAGGTAACGCTACCCCAGCGGCTTTCTTGTAACCAACTCACGAAAAGCAGATTATACGTTTGCTTCTGTGCCTACACCGACTTCCGACGGTTGCGCTTGTAGTCTTCAAAAATCAGGTGGCCCAACCCTTTCAGGGAGCTATAGTAGGCTTTGCCCTGATTAACCTCCGTGAACTCCTGCACAAACTGCTGCAAGTACGGGTCGGAGGCAATCATGAAGGTAGTAATGGGCACCTTCAGCCGACGGGCGGCGGCGGCCAGGTTCAGGGTTTTGTTGACTACCTTCCTATCCAGGCCGAAGGAGTTCTTATAATAGCCGTTGCCTTCCTTCAGGCAGGTAGGCTTGCCGTCGGTAATCATGAAGATTTGCTTGTTAGGCGTTTTCCGCTTGCGCAGCAGGTCCAGGGCCAGCTCCAGGCCGGCCACGGTGTTGGTGTGGTAAGGGCCCACCTGCAGGTAGGGCAGTTCCTTTACCTCGATCTGCCAGGCATCATTGCCGAACACAATCACATCAAGAAAATCCTTGGGGTACTTCTGCTTTACCAGCTCCGAAAGGGCCATGGCTACCTTCTTGGCGGGCGTGATGCGGTCCTCGCCGTACAGAATCATGGAGTGCGAAATGTCAATCATGAGCACCGTGCTGGTTTGCGACTTATGCTCATTCTCACGCACTTCCAGGTCGCCCTCGGTCAGCATAAAGCCGCCTTCGCCATCCATACCGTGGTTGAGCTGGGCGTTGCGGATGGATTCAGTCATCTGAATCTGCTCCAGGGAGTCACCAAAGCGGAACTCGCGCATGTCGGTGCTCAGCTCGTCGCCCTGGCCGGTGTGGGGGGTGCGGTGGTTGCCCTGGCCTGATTTCTTGAGCTTGCCGAAGATTTCCTCCAGCGCCGATTTGCGAATGTTCTGCTCGCTCTTGGCCGTGATGTTGAAGGCGCCCGGCTGCTGGGGGTCCTCATCGATGTACCCTTTCTTCTTCAGGTCCTCGATGAAGTCGCCCATGCCGTAGTCGTTGTCGGTCAGGCCGTACTGCTTGTCCAGCTCGTTGAGCCACTGCAGAGCCTCGCTCACGTCGCCGGAGGTGACGGTGACGAGCTGCATGAATATCTTGAAAAGGGAGTCAAAGCCTTTCTCGCCTGACTCCTCGGGCATAAAATCCCGGAAACGAAAGCCTGCTGCCATAACTAGGGGAGTGAGCTAGTAGAACAACAGCGGGGGTAGCAATGTTCGTTTTCAAGCGCGACACGGAATCAGCTAGCCGCGACACGCCTTTCCCGTGACCGTCCTACCCGTCACGTGGTACTTGTCACTTCATCACCCTAAGCCCATGAAAGCCATCTGGAACAATACCGTTGTGGCCGAAAGCAACGAAACGGTTGTGGTAGAAAACAACCACTATTTCCCCGCCGACTCCATCAAGCCGGAGTACTTCGAGGACAGCATTGCTGGCACCACCTGCCCCTGGAAAGGGCGGGCCAGCTATTACTCCCTGCGCGTGAACGGCGAGCTGAATAAGGATGCCGCCTGGTACTACCCTACCCCGAAGGAAGCAGCCCAGCACATCCAGGGGCGAGTGGCCTTCTGGAAAGGGGTACAGGTGGTACCGTAACCAGGACGGTAGAAGCAGGAAGAAACGCGCAAAAAGCCGGTTGCAGCGAGCCACAACATCTATCTATTTGTATATACCTAGATAGTAAGCCAATAACCAATACATAATAGAAAAAATACAACTCATTCTCTTTACCTTGCGTTTACAATTGCCAAACTCTCCCCCGTACATCCGGCGGGCGGCTGATATTGGCCTCCTCGAGCATCTTCCCTAATTCCACTTCTACCATGTTTACTTCTTCTTTTCCTCGTCTGCTGCTGGCTACCGGCGTGGTAGCGGCCTCCCTGACGGCCTGCGACTCGACGCGGCCCGTAGCCAGCGAATCTTCCTCGGAATCGGTACCGGTTTCTCCTACCGTAGATGAAAGCGACGTAAGCTTCAACCGGGAGGTGACGCAGGGAGACTACCGGTTTGCGGTGAAAACCTACGGCTCTCAGGAGCCCCGCGTGATTAGCATCCGCTCGTACCGTGGCTCGGCCCAAACCATTGACCCGTTGCGGCTGGAAGTAAGCGGTGCCGTTACGAACGTCGTTTCGGGCGATTTGAACGGCAACGGCAAACCTGAGCTGTACGTGATGACCGATAACAAGCGCGCCAACGGCGGCCTTTACGCTTTTGAGTTTGGCGAGCGGGGCTACACCCCCATTACGGCTCCCGGCACGCCGGGCGGCAACGCCGGCTCCGGCTATTCGGGCCAGGATACCTACCAAATCAGCGGTAACAAGCTGGTGCGCACCTTCCCCGTAACCAGCAGCACAGCCACGGCCAGCGCCACTACCTCCGGCACCACAGCCGGCACCACAGCCGGCACTACCAGCGCCACCGCTACGCCCAGTACCCGCACGGTAGAGTATACCCTCGATACCACGGGCAAGCTGGTAATGGGTCAATCCATGGATGCTCGCCCCTAGTTCCAACCTTTCCCGAACATCAACAAAAAGCCCCCGCAAGCTATTTGCGGGGGCTTTTTGTTGGCAGGACTGGGGCCAGTTAGTCAATCCACTTAAAGCGGTACTCCAGCTTTGGCACCGGCATACGGTCAGCGACGCGGCGCAGGCGGTTGGGCAGGGCCATGATATACTCCCGGGCTTTTTCCGCGGCTCCATTCAGGCCCGTAATCTGGTCGATGCTCCAGGTGTTGATCAGGCTTTCCAGAATGTCGGTATAGTCCTGACTGGTGTATACACCCAAGCGCTGGGCGGCGTCCGTGAAATGGCCAAACGTTTTGCCCATCTCCACTCCCATCTCGCGCATGTAGTGGGCCGGCATTACAATCTTCTTGCGCATCATGTCTTCGAAAGCCAGCATCATTTCGGAGGGGTCTACCTCGAAAATCTTCTGCACAAACGTCTGATACACGCGGGCATGGCGGGTTTCGTCGCCGGCAATCATACCACAGATCTTGGAAAGCTGGTCGTCGCCGGCTTTGCGGGCCAGGGTACCTACGCGGCGGTGCGAGAGGTTGGTAGCGGCTTCCTGGTAGCTGGTGTACACAAAGGCCCGGTAGGGGTCGTGGGCCGTACCCAGGTCGAAGCCGTCGGCGATGAGATACTGGGTGCTCACCTCGAACTCGCGCATGTTCACGCGGCCGCAGAGGTAGAGGTAGCGGTTGAGCAGGTCGCCGTGCCGGTTTTCCTCCGCCGACCAGCCCCGGATCCACTGGGCCCAGCCGTTGTTGGGGTCCCGGTTCAGGTCGTCCAGCTCATGAAACCACGCTTCGTAGTTGGGCAGGGCTTCTTCGGTAATCGTGTCTCCGATGAGCACGGCCAGCAGATCGTAGCTGAGCTCTTTGGCCCGCTCGCGCAGCAGCTTTACCTCGTCGAAGAAGTTATCGAGGCGCGGGTCGGGCAGAAAGTCGGAGGGCTGCCAGCTACTTTCCACGCTTTTGAGGAAAGTACCAATGTTTTCCTTCACAAAGGACTCAATATGCTGGAGCACTTCCGCCCGGGAAGTCGTGGAGGCAGTAATCATGGCAACGGGTGGTAACGGGAGTAATATGGAAGGTCAAAGGTATACTTCTCCTACCCGCCCCACCCTCGAATAAGTCCCGGAGCCACCTACAAAATTTTGGCTTCCGGCACTTATTGCGGGAATTTTGTACGCATTTCGTAAAGCTGAGCTATGGCACCAGGCGTAGCGCCATACTCCACAGGAAATAGGCACATTCTGGGTTGCCCGGGCAGCTGCTCCAGCGCCAGCTGCCGGTTGAGCAAGGCCGCGCCCTCCCGGGTAAGCACCCAGGCCACATCCGGCCGCGCCCCCAGCCGCCGCAGCGCCTCCGGAAAGCTGCGGGTGCCGGTAAGGTGGTAGCGTAGGGCGGCCTGCGAAGGGTGCAGGGTTTGCCAACCGGCCACGGACAGATAGCGCCGGGGCGAAGTTCGCATAAGGGAGTAGAGGGCCGGGGGCGGATGCCCCTCGGTGAAGGGCGACTCCGACTTGTAGGTTTCTTCCAACGCATCGGAAACAACAACTTTTGCCCCAGCGGCCAGCCGTAAAAGAGGCAGGTGCTGGCGCCGTTGCTCCTGCGTAGCACGTGGTGGGGCGGGCAAAGCCCGGCGCTGGTCGGGGGAGAGGATAGATGCAGGCGTAAGCAGCGGCTGCCGCTCGATGCGGTTGCGCTGCCGCTCCTGGGCCAGCACGCTGCGCCGGTGCCAGGTTTTATACGCGTAGGGCCCGGCCGCCAAGGCCAGCACCAGCAGCAGGGCCGGCGGGGCGTAGCGCGGCAGTGGACCGGCGGCGGGGCGGAGCAGAAACACTAGGTTGCTGAGTACCCACAGATCCAGCAGGGGTAGCGCCAGCCGCGGGGGCAGCTTCAGCACCGTGCCAAGGCCCAGGACCAAGCCCAGGTAGGCCAGTTGCACGCCCCAGAACTCCCGGCTGGCTGGCCGGTGCCGCGCCCCTACTCCCCCGGTAGCCAGCACGAGCAGCAGCAGCGGGAAATAGTCGCGGCCCAGCTGGCGTAGCGTGCTGCTGAGCTTGCCGGGCGCTGTGTACCGGAGGAAGTACGCGGGCTGCACGGGGGCAGCTCGCGCGAAAAACGCTTCATTGACCAGAGCTGAGTCGGCCAGCATCCAGTGACGGACAGCTTCCAGAGCCAGGCTATCGGCCGGGGCTATAGGGTGCGGGGCCGGGGCAGCCAGCTGGAAATCGTTGAGGTTGGACTTGAGCACGTCGAGGCGGCGGAAGGTAGCGGCGGCCGGGCTCCAGGTTAGGTTCAGCCACAGCGCCCCGGCTACGGCCCAGGCCCCTACCCCTCCCAGTAGCGGCAGACTTTGGCGACCCGCCAGCCACCATGCCCCCGGCGCGGCGGCCAGCGCCCCCAGCAGCGCCGCGCTCGGCCGGATCAGCCAGGCCAGCCCGAAGGTGAGCAGGCCCACAGCCAGCGCCCGGCGGGCCGGGGCCCGTTGGGCGGCAAAGAGCAGGCCGGCCCCGGCCAGCAGCACCGGCACCCGTGCGTAGTTAAACCAGAAGCCGTGTTCCAGCCAGGCCACAAACCAGAATAGCAGCGTGGCTACCAGCACCGCCCCACGCCCCGCGTGCTCCCGCACTAAGCGCCGGAGCGCCGCAAACAACAGTACCGTGGCCGCGTAAAGCAGGGCGTAGAGCGTCAGCCCGTACCAGGGTACTGCGGGGTAAGCCCCGTAGAGCCAGCTCCACAGGGCTGCGTAGCCGTGGAAATACAAGTGCAGATCGGTTACGGGGGCCGCGGCTGTGCTGCCCCGCAGCAGTTCGATGATGGTCAGGTCGTCGTTGGTTTCAAAGTAGCAGCCCAGCACTGCCCCGCTTAGCAGCAGCAGCAGCAGAGGCAGGCCCAGTACGTAAAGCCGACGTAGCATCATGGCCCGCAAGGTAGGGGTGAAATAGTGAACTGGTGAGTTCGGTGTTCTGGTAGCCTATACCGCGCGGCATGCCCGGCAACTCACCGGTTCATTACCTCCCCAATTCCTTATCTGACCATCTCACCAGTTCACTATTTCACCCCTACCTTGCCCCGGTGAACCGCCTGCTTGCCCGCCTTCCCGACTGGACCCTGCTACTGGTAGTAGGGCTAACCGTGGCTTATTTCCTGCTTTCCCACGAAGGCTTGTACGCCCTTGATGACTACTACTATGCCCGCTACGCCCAGCAACTGCTCAGCGGCACGTTCCGGGTGGCGCCCGATCCGCTGGGGCTGCTGCACGACCCGCTGAAAGAGCGCCCCTTGGTTTTCGGGCCCGTGGCCTTGTGCTACCGGCTGTTCGGCATCAACATCATCAGCTCTACCCTGTGGCCCCTGCTGGCTACCCTGGGCTGCGCAGTATTGATCTGGATCCTCTACCGCCGGCGCGAGCCGGTGGTGGCGGCCGGGGCTATGCTGCTGCTGGGCCTGCACTACTTCACCCTGAACCTGACCAACTACCTCTACCCCGATAACATCCTGATGTTCTGGTGCCTGGCGGGCAGCGCCAGCCTGCTGCGCGGGCGTGAGCCAGGCCGGGCCGCAGGCTGGTGGGGCGCGGGGTTTGCCTTGCTTTCCTTGGCGGCGCTGCTGAGCAAGGAAACCATTGTCTACTACCTGCCCTTCTACCTGGGGGTACTGGGGTTCGATGCCTGCCGGCGCCGGCACGGGCGGTTTTGGGGGGCGGCGCTGGGCACGGGGGCAGTGCTGCTGGCGGCCTACCTGGGCTTCTATCAGTACTACACCCACGATGCCCTCTACCGCCTCCACCTGATTGAGCGCACCAACGAGTTTTTGCGGGAAGGCAACTACCTGGCTGGCAACCGGGCGGCCCTGCTGGCCCGCGTAACCTGGCAGCCCCTGCTATTCTTTGCCGGCGCGGGCCTGGGACTAATGCTGGTGCTGGCCGCGTTTGGATTTGCCCGTCCCGCCGTCCCTCGCCTCACGGCCAACGCCTACCGGGCTACCGACCAGCACGTTTCGGTGGAGGCGCCGGACCGCTGGTACTGGCTAGCCCTGGGGCTGGTTACGCTGATCCTCTACTGGGTTGGCAGCACCTCGCTGAGCCAGTACAATCCTATTACGCTGCTGCCCCGGATGACCACTCCTCTGCTGCCGCCCCTGGCCCTGGCCGCAGGCTTTGGGCTACGCGCGCTGGTGCAGCGGGCGGGGGTGCAGGCCGTGGTAGCGGGTGTGCTGCTGCTGCTGCTGGCTGGCTGGCTGCACAACGCGGCAGCGGTACTCTACGTGCTGCCGGGTGTGTTTTTGGTGCTGCTGGGAGCAGGAGCCGGCCGCCCGGCCTGGCCTGTTTCGCTGCGAACGGGCACGCCCGGGCTGGCCGCGGCTGCCGTGCTGGTGCTGGCTGGGGCACTGGCAATCCGGCCCCTACACTTTATGCGCAAACCCTCCGTTTCCGGGCACTTTGCCCAGGACCAGATCATTCACGAGCACCTGCGGGCACCGGCCCGGGGCGTGGTGTTCGTAGACGACTACCTTATCGGCAACTACGACTTCTACTACGGCTTTCAGGTGCCGCGCGGGCTGCGCTACCGCCGCTACTGGGCCCGCGACTCGGTGCGGCTGCAGCCGGGGCAGCGGGCCTGGCTGCTGCTCAACCGCGCTACCCTCGCCAACGATGAGCTAACCCGCAAGCTGATTCGCTACTCCCCCGACTCGGTGCTCAGCTGGTACCCGCGCCGCCGGCTGGTGGCGCAACAGGGGCCGGTGACGTTGTTTGAGCTACCTCCGCGCTAGCAGGTTTTTGCCAGCAGCCAATCCAGAGGCCGCACTGCGCGCAGCTTGCTGAGCAGCTCGTACAGGACGCGGGCCTCGGGGCAGTTGCGGTAACGCACGGCCTGGCGTAGCTCCCAGCGCACTCGCCCGGCCAAGGCGGCCCGCTCGGCGTCGGTGCGGCACAGGGCCAGGGCTTTCTGGCACACGCGAATGGTGGAACGCAGGTAGGGGTCGTGGGGGCGGTAGCCTTTCCGGGACATCGACTGCGGGTGCAGCCGCTTCTGGGTAGTAACGTCCGGTAGGAGGTGAAACTCCCAGTTCCGGCTGGCGCGCACCCAGAAGTCGAAGTCTTCGTAGGCCAGGGTTTCGTCGTAGCCACCCAGTTCTTCCAGCGTAGCCCGGCGCATGAGCATAGTAGGGGTGCTGATGAAGTAGCGGGCCAGCACGTCGGCGAAAACCAGACCGGAGGCGGGGTAAGGTTGCAGCTGGCCGCGGGCATTGCGGCGGAAGTGGTAGCGCACGTGCCGGCCGGCCTCATCAATCAGCTCCGCATCGGAATACACCATGCCACAACGCTCGCCTACGAGTGCAAACTGCGCTACCTGCTGGCTCAGGCGCGCGGGCAGCAGCACATCATCCGTAGCGAAATCCACTATAAACTCCCCCGCCGACTGCCGGAAGCCGTGGTTGAAGGCCCGGCAGTTGCCCACATTCTCTGGGAGCAGGTGCAGCTGCCAGTGCGGGTGCGCGGCGGCGTACCGCCGCAGAATGGCAGCGCTGTCGTCGGTGCTGGCATCATCTACCAGAATCACTTCCAGGTTCGGGTAGGTCTGGGCCAGAATGGAATCTAGGGCCACTTCCAGAAAGCGGGCGTGGTTGTAGCACAGAGCTACGATGGAAACGAGGGGCAGGTGAGGTGCGCTGGACATAAGACAGGCAATAGTACGGCAGTTTTGTGGTTGGCACGGGGCGGGGGGTGGTACGGGCGGGAGCCAGCCCTACCATACCTCCCGTCGGAAGTACCACAGGCACCAGCCCAGCAGCAGGCCGTAGCGAGCAGCCTGGGCCAGTGGGGCTCCCACCAGGCCGTAGTACGGCAGCAGCAGGGCCAGCAGCAAAGCCAGCACCGCCGCCGACGCGGCCTGCACGGCCACGTAGTGGCCTACCCGCGCCTGGGCCGTGAGCAGAAACAGCAGCACCCACGTCAGAAACTTCAGCCAGTCGCTGAGCAGTTGGGGAGCCAACAGAAAGGTAGCCCCCGCGAAACGGGCATCGAAGAGCAGCGGCAGCAGCCAGCCGCGTAGCAGCCACAGAAGGCCCAGGCCCAGGCCCAACCCGGGAGCCAGCACCGCCAGCACCGTGCGTACCAGCTGACGCCGGGCCGCGGGCTGGCTGCTTAGGGCCGCCAGCCGGGGGTAGTACACGCTACTCATCAGGGCCGAAAACACCATGGTGTAGTTGTCGGAGAGCTTGGCCACGGCTTGCCACAAATCCGTGGGAGCCAGCCCGAAGTGCCAGATCAGCACCCGGCGCAAACTAAAATCCACGGCTTTGCTGAACAGCAGCACGCTCAGGGCCATAAGCAGGAAGCGCCCCAGGCCACGCAGCGCCACCCGGCTAATGCGCCGCCCCAGCCCGGGCAACAGCCCAGCGCGCTGAGCTAGTACCGCTGCCGGTCCCAGGGTAGCGCCCTGGGCCAGCAGGTAGGTCAGCAATGCCGTTGACACGGAGGCCCCGGTGCGCAGCGCCACCCCCACGGCCGCCGGCCCCAGCAGGCTCAGCAGCACCGTCAGGCCCACGTAGGCCCGCAGCCGCCCGGCCGCCAGCAACACCGACACGATCAGAGCATGGCCCGTGAGCAGCGTCAGCCCCACCAGAAACAGTGCTATCCAGCCCAGGCCTAGCCCGAACACGGCCACCAACGGGCCGGGGGCCAGCAGCACGGCCCCGGCAGCCAGCACCAGCGCCCCTATATTCAGCAGCAAGCCAGCCCCCAGCCAGGCCCGGTACCGGCCCGAGCCGGGCCGCAACGGAGCCAGGTACTTCACTACTCCCACGTGTACCCCCTCGTTGGGTAGGGTGGTGAACAAGGCCATCAGGTTCTGGAAGTGCGCCAGTAGCGTCAGGCCGCCGGGGCCGCCGTATACGGCTAGCAGCTTGTTGAGCACCAGGGCCCCGGCCGTGCGCGCGCCGACTGCCACCCCGGAGCCGAGCGAGCCGCGCAGAAAGCGGCCCAGCACGGCGGCGCGGGGTTCGGGCCGGGAAGCAGCAGGGGAAGCAGGAGCAGACATGGCCCGCAAGTTACGCGGTGCAACGTCGGCTCCTGCCTCCCCGAAGGCCTGAGTTACGACTATTGCAAGCTTCCGGAAACCGGTTTACCCCGGCGTAGTACGGTAGAAGTAGCTACCCCTGCCGTAGTGAGCCCACACGGCCCTTTGCTCAGCACAGAAGGGCAACGCTGCCGCGCACCGCGCGAGCTATAGCTCGCCGAAAACACTGCACGTTGCGGGCAGAGGTGGCTCTTATGCCCGACGGCCTGCCCACCAGAACTTTCGGTAGTAGCTGGAAAATCGACGCTCCGCAGCCTCTGCCCTACCCCCTACCCCGGGCTAGCCTGCTGCGGGGTCGGCAGCGCCTTTGCAAAGGTGAGCTTCAGGCTGGGGATGCCTCCCAGGTGACGCTTGAATTGCAGCAGCGACTGGTTCAGCCCCGTCGGCAGCGTGGAAGTGCCCAGATCCAGCAGGCGCATACCGCTGGCCTGTCCGAAGGCGTGCAGGCCCGCATTGAGCATGACCACGGGGCTCAGGGAGTTGTAGGCCAGGGGGCTGGCGGGGTAGAAATTATACAGTACATCGTCGCTGACCTGCACAACAACCGTCAGGGCGGCCCACTCACCCTGGGCGTCGCGCACCGAGAACAGGAAATGCTGGCGCGGGAATTTCTGAAACAACTCTTGCAGCCGCTCCAGCGACATGGACAGGGTCTGGCCTTTTTCTTCGCGGCAGCGCCGCAGAAATTCGTACGCCAGGGGCAGCAGCAGCGGCGGTTCCTGCTCAAAGCGTAGTCCGTGCCGCTCGCACTTAAGGAGCCGCCGCCGCTCCGAGGGATGCAGGCGCCCGGAGTAGCTCTGGTGCAGGGGCAGGTGCATGTTCAGCTCGGCCAGTTCCACGGCGTATCCCAGGGCGGTCAGCACTTGGCTTAGCTGGGCGCTGGCGCGGGGCTGGTACACAAAGGCGTGCGGCCGCAGGGTCAGGTGGCGCACCCCGCGGCGGGCCAGCTGCTGCTCCACTACCTCCAGAAACGCCCGCAGCGCGGCAGCGGGCACGTGCTCAGCCGCCTGCACGGCCCCGAAAGGCGCCTGCCAGGGGCTGCGGGCCACTACGCCCGTGGCCGTTTCTTCCTCGAATACGGCTAGTTGAGCCACCGTTTGGCCCGCGGCCCGCTCTTCCAGCAAAAAGTGCAGCTGCTCGCCCGGGTTGCGCTGCAGCGCCAGGTGAGCCGGCGTCAGATAAAGCCAGGGCGTATACGCCAGGGGCAGCACCGGCTCCGGGGCCGACAACACGCGCACGGCGTACTGCTCGCCGGGTAGCGGGAGCGGCCATACAAGAGCAGAGGCAAGGGAAGAGGCAGGCAAGGGGTACGGGAAATCAGCGGGCGAAAGTACAAGGATTTTGACCGGCAACTTCGGTTTCCTACCGCTTGCCAGCTTTTCTTTGTCTGTTTCCCTACCTGCCTACGATGCGGCAAGCACAACAGATTGCCCGGCTGGCTGCGTACACGGATTACTGTATTAGCGTTCTTTCCCCTGATGATGCCAGCCCCCGACTCTACTCCCCTCCCCACTACCCCGCCTTCTGCCTCCCTTCTCGAGGACGAGGACGATCAGCTCCACTCCCGCGGGCTAGCCGACCACGACGCAACCCGCCAGGCCAAGGAACAGCTCGTGGGCCAGCGGCCGGGCACGCTCGTTGTGCGCGAGGACTCGTTGCCTCCGCGCTTGTTTATGACCTCCTACGACGACAACCACGTGGAGGAGCGCGAGTACCAGAGCTACGACCAGCTGCTGGCCTACTTCCGGCAGCGCTCCGACCTGCGCCACTGGATTGATGTGCGCGGCTACGATGACCTGCCCCTGATGCAGCGGCTGCAGGAGGATTTTCGCATCCACCCCCTGCAAATGGAGGACGTGCTGGGCGACTTTCAGCGGGCCAAGCTGGAAGAAACCGAGGATGGGCTGTTTTTGGTGTCGCGCATGACCGAGTTTACCCGTTTGCTCGACATCGACGACGACCAGCTTTCTATTTTCACGGGCCCCAACTACGTACTCACGTTTCAGGACGACTACGAAGACTGCCTCGATGCCGTGCGGCAGCGCCTGCGCTCCTCCCGCAGCTCCATCCGGCGGCGCTCCTCCCTGTACTTGGCCTACGCCCTTACGGACGTGGTGCTGGATCATTACTACCCCACCATGGCCGCCATTGGCGACTATCTGGAGGTGCTGGAGGAACGCATTTTTCAGGGCCGCTCCGACCGTCGTGTGCTTAACCGCATCCTGCACATCAAGAAAGACATCGTCCGCTTCCGCCGCCTGGTGTACCCGGAGCGCGACAAGATTGCCGAAATTCTGCGCCTGCCGGACGAGGAAGTACCTGAAGAAATCAAGGTGTTCTTCCGCGACTGTTACGACCATGCCATTCAGGCCCTGGACCTGGCCGAGAGCTACCGCGAAACCGTCAGCAGCCTTATCGACCTGTACATGTCGGACCAGAGCAACCGCGCCAACGAGGTGATGAAGGTGCTGACTATCATCAGCAGCATCTTTATTCCCCTGAGTTTTGTGGTGGGCCTCTACGGCATGAACTTCCAGCGCGAGGGCCCCGACGGCCGCATCAACTACCTGAACATGCCCGAGCTGTACAGCCCCTGGGGCTACCCCGTGCTGCTGCTGGTGCTGCTGCTCATCGTCATCGGTCAGCTCACCTACTTTTATCGCAAAGGCTGGCTTTCGAAAAGGTAACGTGGTGAACCGGTGAGGTAATGATTGGGCGAAGAAGTAGCGTCACGCCAGCCTCGACGCCAGCCTTGCTGCCCAACCTGCTACCCTGCTAAGGCAAGAAAGTCGCGGGGGGAGAGAGGCGGATGGCATCGTCGCTTCCCTCGCCCTACCACTTCGCCCAATCTCCACCTCACTTACTGCGCCAGCCGGATGTCGGTGCGGCGCAGCTCCTGGCTGGCTACCCGGAAGAGGTGGTAGAGGCCGGTGGCGGGGTCATAGGTAAGGCCGACGCGGGGGACGCTGCTGTCGAAGGGCTGACCGCCGACAAGGCGGGCCCGGGCATCGTAGAGGTAGGTTTTGCCCGGGCCGGTTTCGGTGAGGGCGTACACCTGCCGCCCCGGCCCAAAGCTGAAGAACTGCACGGAACGCGGCGCCGACGTAATGAAGCGCTGGCTGAGCACCTGCTGGCCGGCGGCAGTAAAGAGCGCCAGCTGGCCGCCATCCTCGCGCACTACCACGTAGCTGCGCTGCTGCTGATCGGGCACCAGCCGGAACTGAGAAGTGCGGCTCCAGGTAGCCACGCGGCGGCGGGCCACTACGTCGCCGCTGAGGGTGAAGCTCACCAGCTCCCCGCGCTGGCTCACCGCCGTCAGGCGGCTGCGGCTAAATGAGGAGCCGGCTTCTACCAACACCCCGCCTCCCAGGCGTGCCCCAATACTGATTGGAAAGCCAGGGTAGGTGCCCCCAGCCTGGTCGAAGGCGTATACGTAGCCATTTTCCAGCAGCACCACTATCACGTCGCGCCCAGCTACCACCAAGTATTGGGGCGGGCCGGCCAACCGGAACTCCAGCTGCTTGGGCTGCCAGCCGGGGTAGGTACGGCCTTGGGTGTCATAGAGAAACAGGTTGCCGCTGGCCCCGGCTACCAGCAGGCGCGGGGCAGCGGCCCCACCGGGCGGCGACACACTCAGGGAGGTAGCTCGCACGGTGTCGGGTAGGTTCAGGGGGAAGTTAGGCTGGCTTTGGCCTTGGCTGTTGTAGAGGAAGAGCTGGCTGGGAGTAGTGAGCAGGACGCCTGCGCCACCGGGCAAATGGTAGGGAGGCTCCACCAGGGGGCCAGGCAGGGAATCAGACCACGCCACGACGTTGTCGGGCGTGACGTAGTGCAGCACTTGGGCCGTGTCCTGCACCAGCACGCCGGGCAGCTTGGTGCCGGTTACGAACACCAGCTCGGGGGAAGAGCTAAGGGGCAGCTTGAAATCCAGGACGCTGCCCGTACCACCGGCGTTTTGGGGGCGGGCCACGGCGGGCCCCACCACCGGATGGCGCAGCACAAACTGCGTGAAGTACTGGGCACCGGCTTCCTGCTCATTGGCTGCTGGCACCCACTGCATGGCCACCTGGGGAAATCGTTTAAACAGGGTTTCGTTGCGCAGCAGCCCGGCCCGACGCTCTTCCTGCAAGCCCCGTAGCAGCAGATTCCAGCAGTTGCGAGTGTCCATCAGTACGCTCAGGCGGGCCAGGGGCTGCGTTTCCTGCAAAAAAGCTACCTGCGTGGGAGAACGGCTCCAGACTTCCCCGGCGGCCACATCCGTTAGCCACTGACGGAGGGTCGTGTCCTCGTCGCCGAAAGCAACGTAGTTGCCTACCTGCGCTACTACAGGGTGCTCGAAGCCGCCAAATAAGGATCCGAGCAGTTGGCGTGGCAACTCGGCCACGCCGGTTTGGTAAAGCTGGTAGGGGCCTACCCGCCCGAAGGCGGGCGTAGTGCCCACCGCGCGCCGGAGCTGCCCCAGCAAGTTGCCCACCCGGGCGGGGTTGGGAGTGTAGGCCACGGCCAGCTTGCCGGGCCGCGACCGGGCGGAGGCCGTAGCCAGGTAGCACAAGGCTACTTCCTGCCCCAGCTGTGCCGTTAGGCTATCCAGCAGGGGCTGCACGGTAGGGGCCAGCGAATCGGAAGCCGTATGCGGGGGCCTGGGGCCGCGCAGGGCCGCCGCGGGCCCCAGCCCCAGGTGCACGACCAGGGCAGTTCGCAGCGGCAGCACCTCGGCCATGCGCAGGCGCTGGGCAGGCTGGCCCACCAGACGGCGGTGCAAGGCGTCGCGGGCGGTTTCAGGGTTGGCAAACCCGTTGAATATCACCTTATTGCCCACCAGCTTCATCTGCGTCATTTCGTTGCGGGCCAGGCTGGCTACGGCGGCAATTTCTCCTCCCAGCTCCTGGCGAAAAAACACGCTCATGAGTTGGGGTAGGCGGCGCTGGTTGAGCAGCAGGGTGGCGTCTACATCGCGCAGGCGAAAGTAGTCGGTACTCTGAAACTCGGCGGCAACGGTAGGCGCATCCAGGTTTTCGATACGACGGACCACGGCCTCTACCAGCGCGGAGCTGGCGCTAAGCAGCAGATGATTGCGGTAGTTCAGCAGGGTTACCCCCTCCCCGCCCCCCTGCGGCCGTACTTCGGTCAGCAGCTGGCCCAGGTACTCGCGGGTGCTGACCTGAAAGCGGGCGTCGCGGCCGAGGCCTTCTACCAGGCTGCGCACCTGCCGGTACTCGCGCACGCTGCTGATGGGCACCTGAAACAGGATGTCGAAGCGCTCCGGGCCGGTTACATGCAGGGAAGTCAGTACCCGCTTGCGGCCCAGAAAACGCAACACCACGTTGCGCCCTCCGGTCAAGCTGTCGGCCAGGGTCAGGTTGTCCTCCATCTGCTGGAAGTAGCGCACGGCCATTACGTTGTCCCAGAGCTGGGTTTCTTTGAGGTGGCGCACCAGCGTGGGATGGTCGCGGGTGGCGGCCACCAACACGGCATCATCAGGCACGAGGGCCCAGGGGTCCACGGGTACCCGCGCCACAGTACGGCGGTAGTACACGTAGGAGCCCAGCGCCGTAAGCAGCAGCAGACCCGTTAAAAAAACCAGTACTCGTTGCGACATGCAGGAAACTCAGGGGCGGTGGGGCGGCAAAAATAGGGATTCGGCGGGCAGCAGCGGGCGGTGGCGGAGCGGAGCAGCGGTAAAAGGTTGCGGAGCTACCCTTTTCTGCAAGACCGGCAAAAGCAACCGGGCTATTTCCGCAGCTCTACTACTGGCACGGCCGGCGCGGTAAAGGCGCGCAGGCTGTCGGGCGTTGCCACGGAGTACGTTGCGTTCAGGCGCCCGTTGTAGTAGAACTGTAGCCGAGCCGGAAGTACCTGTCCGCACTCATCCCCGCCCCGAAACGTACTCTGGACAACGAGGGTCAGCGTGTCCGTATCCTGCCGGTTCAGGCGCACAAGCACATCGGTATAGGTTAGCCCGAGCCCGCTGCTGCCGGGCACCCTACTGCTGCCAGTGCCGGGCTGATGCCGGATAGGGCCAAACTGCGTCTGGCGGCCAGTTCGTTGCGCGGCCACCGCTTTCAGGGCCAGGCTCCCGCCCGGCAAAACCTCGTAGAAGCGCACCGAATCCGCCAGAAAGCCAGTACCCGGCGCGAACAGGTCCTGCCCAGTCCGGTCTTCTACCAGCCGCACAGCATACTGCAGGGCTGCTGGCTCCGGCAGGTTGCAGCCCTGTTCGCCACAACCAGCGCAGAGCAACATGCTCGCCAACGCCCCGTGCCTACGTATAGCTTTCTGCCCCATTGCGAACATGATAACTCGAAAAGCCCTCTACGAGAACTGCGCCCAATAGTAGCAGCGAGTTTCGGTATATCTACCGCCCTAATCTTCTATCTTCCGGCCTGAAACACTTTCTACTCTCCCCCTATGTCCGAAAAACAAGGCCATTTTCAGCGGGCCATTACGCTGTTTGATGCCGTCATGATTGTCACCGGCAGCATGATTGGCTCCGGTATTTTTATTGTCACGACGGGCATTGCCCGGCTGGTGGGCTCAGCGGGCTGGCTGCTGGTGGTGTGGCTGGTAACGGGCGTCATCACCCTGGCCGGGGCTGTGAGCTACGGCGAACTGTCTTCCATGTTCCCGAAGGTAGGGGGGCAGTACGTATACCTACGCGAAGCCTACAACAAGCTGGTGGCGTTTCTTTACGGCTGGACGCTGTTTCTGGTAATTCAGACCGGCGTTATTGCGGCCGTGGCCGTGGCCTTTGCCCGCTTCACCGGGGTGCTCCTCCCGTGGTTTTCGGAAAGCAATGTACTGGTGGCGGCGGGGTCTTTCAAGTTTACTACGGTGCAGCTGCTGGCCATTGCCCTGCTGGTGTTCCTCACGTTTATCAACTCGCGCGGGGTGCGCTCGGGCAAGCTCATTGCCAACGTGTTCGGGAGCACCAAGCTGGTGGCCCTGGCTTTGCTGATTCTGTGCGGCGTTACCTTCGGCATCAACAGTGAGGCGGTGAGCCAGAATTTCCAGAACCTGTGGCAGGCCATGAGCTTCAACGCCGCGGGCCAGGGTACGCCCCTCTCGGCCACGGCCCTGGTAACGGCCATTGGCCTAGCCATGACAGGCTCTTTGTTCAGCTCCGACTCTTGGAACAACATTGGCTTCTCCGGCGACGAAATCGTGAAGCCTGAGCGTACCATTGTACTGAGCATGGCCCTGGGTACGGCCATCGTTACGGCGCTTTACCTGCTCATCAACGTGGTGTACCTGCTGGTGCTTCCGCTCCACGGCAACCCGAACGCCACCGATGTGCTGGGCCGCGGCATTATGTATGCCACCAATGAGCGGGTAGGCACGGCCGCCGCCGAGAGCATTCTGGGCGCACCCGGCGCTTACGTTATGGCCGTGCTCATCATGATTAGCACCTTCAGCGCCGATAACAGCATCCTGATGTCGGGGGCGCGGGCGTATTACGCCATGGCCCGGGACGGGGTATTTTTTTCGGGATTGGGGCGCCTCAACAAAGCCGGCGTGCCCAGCGTGGCGCTGTGGGCGCAGTGCGCCTGGGCCTGCGGCTTGTGCCTCTCGGGCTCCTACGGCGAGTTGCTGAACTACGTCATGTTCTCCGTTATCCTGTTCTACGTCATTACTATTATTGGAATTTTTGTACTGCGCCGCACCCGCCCCGAGGTGCCTCGTCCTTACCGGGCTTTCGGCTACCCGCTGGTGCCGCTGCTGTACGTGGTACTGGCCTCGGCCTTCTGCTTTATCCTGCTCACGGACCCCGAGAACTCCAAGTTCGCGCAGCGGGGGCTGCTGCTGGTAGCCCTGGGGGTGCCGGTGTACTTCCTCTTTCGTAAGCGCTTCGCCCCTAGTTCCGCTGATGAGTAGGTAGCCAGCCCCTTCCTACAAAAAAGCCGCGCCGGATCCTCCGGCGCGGCTTTTTTGTGGGGAGTAGCCCGCTTGTTCTCTAGCGGCGGCGGCGGCGCGGCGCGTCCTCGCGCGGCACCAGGGTCACGTTGTGCGTCTGGCCGTTGCGGGAGTGCAGTTCTTGGTCTTCGTAGCCACCGTAGCCATACACCAGCGTGTTGTCGCCGGCCGGCACTTCCAGGGTATAGTTGCCATTGGCATCGGTGCCGGTAGCCTTGTGTGAACCTTTCAGCAGCACAGTAGCCCCGGCGAGCGGCTGGCCCTCCTCGTCAAGGATGCGGCCCGACACGGTGACGGTAGCGGGAGCAGCTTCCGTAGCAGCCGGGGCGGCCGCTGGCACAGGCTCAATTGCCACGGGTTCAGCCGCTAGAGTTACGTCGGAAGCAGCTGTAGCAACTGCTTCCGGGCTAGCTGCCTCGGCCTTATCCTCGGTTTTGCTACCCGCCGCAGGAGTTTCCGCTTCGGGTTCAGCTTCGGCAGTAGCCTCAGCTACTTTGGTTTCTTCAGGTAGACGGTGCCCCGTTACATTGGCTTCACCCAACTGCATACTAGGTGGCATAGCGCTAACGATGCGGCGAGTAGCCTGGGCCGGCAGCAGCACGTAGCCTAGCACCACAACGGCTACCAGTATTCCTACGATAACCGCCAGGCGGCCATTGCCCGAGGAAAGCTCCTCGTCCTCCGGAAGCAGTTCTGGTGTTACTTCTTCGGGCTCAGTACGGGTAGTTGTTTTGGCATTCATACAATAACTAAGAGTGAGAGTTGAGCAGGAATCTTGCGAGTTGCCTGGGCCCGGAATAATGGCTGCTTACTTAGCCAGCCTACTCATCCCAGTGAACCCTAAAGATAGAGGCAGGAAAGCCTGGCAACCTAATTTTCCTGTTGGCATAGTATCCACTATTTAGCTGAGTTTATTTTCGCTCCAGGGCCTGCTAGTTGCCATATTGGCAATAAAAACGCCGGCCCGTACCAATTTTAGGAACGAGCCGGCGGTAAGCCTTGTGGCAGTCAACCCTGCTGCCAGTACTTAGTCCTCTACGGGCTTAGAGGGCCCGCTGGTACCAGATTCGCCAAACTTCTGGTCCTGGGTGCGCAGCTGGTAATCCAGTTCATAGCTACCCTCCGACTCGAAGCCGGGGCCTGCGGCGTGCTCTCCGGCGTCGTTGTGTTCATTGCCTCCTTGGGGCACGCCCTCGGCCCCGCCAATGTGCAGGTTTTCGAGCTGGTCCTTCTGGTCGGAGCGTTGGGTATAGCCGCCGGCCCCCTGGTTACGATAGGCCGTAGGGTCGTTGGCTTCCTTGCCGTTGCTCATCATTTTTTTCCATTCCTTCTCCTTCTCCTGCTGCTCGCTGTACGGAGCGGCATGGGCGGTATCTTCGGAGAGGTTCTGGTTTTCATTATCGTTATCAACCTCGTTCTGGGGCGTTATCATCAGTGCAGTAGTTTAAGTGAAGATGGGTATGCTCTCTGTACGGATGCGACTAGCGCGGGTTAGGTTCAGGCGCGCGGCCGGCCGGCGCCACAACCAGTTTCGGGCCGCTGGCGTAGCTTTGCGCACCCTTGCTCTTGCGCTTGTTGCCCCGCTTCCCTGCTTACGCCTGGATAGCATCGGTAGCGAGCCGACTTGCTCCCGATGCTATCCAGGCGTGCCCACGAGCCGCCGTGAAGTGCTTGCCGACAGCGCACACTGCTTTTTTCTTTCTTCTATTCTATGGATTTCTCCAAACTCTACCGCCCCAGCGCCCTCAACAGCTTTCAGTACATTGCCGTGGTGGGCGCCATCATGAGCGGGGCTGCGCAGCTTATTATCCGCTGGTTAGGCCACACCCAGCCCGAGGGGTATAACTGGCTATACCTCTGCTGGCTGGGCTTGTACGTAGCTGGCTCCTTGCTCAATCTTTTCGGCAAGCCCCACGATCCGCACCATCATCATCACCACTAGGCATCCCCAGCCGCCTGGTTGGGGAGCAGCAACCGGCCTTACTGCACGCAACCGCCTTATTTACTGCGGTAGGTTGTGCTGCTTAGGCAGTGGCACTACTCCGCCGTCTGATAAAGCCGGTGGCAATTTTGTACGCTTCATTTTCTGTCCTGCCGTGTCGGGCACCACAATGCGCATCGTATGTGGTTGGGTGCGGAAGCTACCGGTTACCTTCCCCTCTCCTGCTCGAAGCGGCTTCGCCTGGAACAATCTGCTCGGAGGTTCCCCCGCCCCCGGGCGGCCGCTGGCATAGGGTACGGGCCTGGTTTGGGCAGCAGCGGCCAGAAAGGCACTGCACAGGATAGCTGGAAGTAAGGCGTTCATATAGTCAGGTAGTTAAGCAGTACCAAAATCAGATATCTATCCTAAACGAAAGGTTGCTTTATCACCCGGCAGCCTTCCTCTCCCGGCTGCGCGAAAGCTGCTACTTCACAAACGCTAGCAGCGCCGTTAGAAACTGCGGGGTTGCCTCCAGGTGCGGAATGTGGCCAATGCCTTTCAGGGCTACCAGCTTGGAGCCTTTCATGTGGGCGGCGGTGCGCTGGCCCAACTCAGGATACTGGCCCAGTTGGGCAACCACGGCCGGGTCTTTGATCAATCCTTTTCCTACCACAGTGCGGTCGTCCTGGCCAATGATAAGCAGGGTAGGCACCTGCACGCGGCCAAACTCGTAGCTCACGGGCTGCTGATAGATCATGTCGAAAGTCAGGGCATTGGCGCGGGCCACTTTCGGGAAATCAGGGTGGCGGGTTTGGGCCACCACCGGCAGCAGCCATTCATCGTGCGCCTGGGGGTAGCCATGAGGGTAGTAGGTGGCGTGGTACTTACGAATGCTTTCCTCAGTGCTTTTGCGCTCGGTAGCTTCGGCCTGCGCAATGGGTTGGAAGGGCACACCTAGACGATAATCTTCCAGTCCAATGGGGTTTTCCAGCACCAGCCGCTCCGTAACCTGCGGGTACATCAGGGCAAAGCGGGTAGCCAGCATCCCGCCCATACTGTGGCCCACTACTACTGCCTTCCGCACTCCCAGCGTATCAAGCAGGCGGCGGGTGTTCAGGGCTAGCTGGTGAAAAGAGTAGTGGATATCGGGCTTGTCCGACTTGCCGAACCCTACCTGATCGGGCACTACCACCCGGAAGCCGGCACCGCTTAGAGCCTTGATAGTTTCCCGCCAGTAGGCCCCGAAAAAGTTTTTGCCGTGGAGCAGCACCACCGTGCGGCCGTTGGGCTGGCCTGTAGCAGCCACATCCATGTAGGCCATGCGCACACGCTGGCCCTCCAGAGTCAGGGGCAGGTAGCGCACCCGGTACGGGTACTCGTAGCCATCAAGGGTAGCATTCAGGCTGGTGGGGGGAGTAGGCTGGGCCATAGTGGCCGTGGCGGCAAGCACGAGCAGAAAGCAGGCAACAAAACGAAGCATGAGTTAGAAAAGGATGGTATTCTTCCTCCAACCAACTTCCCCTGCCTTGGGTTACGGCCGGCCCTGCCTTCTCCCCCGGAAGCAGCCTTCCCCGCGCTCCAGGATAGTGCCGCCCTACCCAAGGAAGCTGCCTTAGTACCCTGGGCCCGGTTGTCGGTGAAGGCGGGGCCTAACTGCACATCCAGACCCCGCCGGACCTGCGCAACTCCCAGGCCAGTGCGAGCAGCCCACTGCAGAAAGAAGGGCCGTTCTTTCTCTAGCAGTCCGCCGGGCCTATGCAGCACGGCCGCAGCCCGAGTGGCCAACCGCCTGGCGCTGCGCAGGTATCCTCGTTGCTCCCAATGAAATTGCGCACGTCTTCCAACCGGCACACCACGAGGCCGTCGGGCAGGCCGTACTCCGGGATTCGGAATAGCTGAGCCCCTACCCCACCTAAAAAACGCGACGGGTCATGGTGGCTGGTGCGCCCTCCCAGCAGCCGCTTTTCCTGGCGGGCCCGCTCAAATACCACCAAATACCTACTGAAACAGCTGAGGTCTATTCACTTACACGCCCCCTCCACACACCCTCCTCCCGGCTACCTGGGTATTGCTTTACCTGAGCAAGAGTACATGCCGTAGGTTGCTTACTCAGAAAAAGAAAACCACTCCCGGCCCACAGGTAGCCGAAGCTTAACAGTAGGTAGGAGTGGCAAAACCAGACAATCCGCAAGCTCGACGCTAGGGAGTTGGCTCAAGTTTTTTAAGTACCTCGCGGGCCTGAGCCACGTGGTCGGTGGCCCGGCTCATGGAGTTGAAAATATATTGGATAACGCCCTGCTTGTCAATCACGAACGTTACGCGCCCGGGCAGCAGCCCCAGCAAGGCGCGGGGCACTTCGTAGAGCTTGCGCACCTGCCCGCCCACATCCGCGAGCAAGGGGAAAGGCAGGCGGTGCTTCTGCGAGAATTTCTGGTGGGAGGTTTCCGTATCGGAGCTAACGCCCACTACCTCGGCGCCCAGGTCCTGAAAATCCTGGTACTGGTCGCGGAAGGAGCACGCCTCGGCCGTGCAGCCGGGCGTGTCGTCTTTGGGGTAGAAGTACAGCACTACGCTGCGCTGGCCGCGCTGGTCACGAAGGCGAAACGTTTCGCCGGTGGTAGTACGAAGGGTAAAGTCGGGGGCAAGGTCGCCGAGTTGCAGCATAAGAAAGAAACGTAAGCACGAAGACACAAAGGTAGTGCCCAACCCGCAGGAAGTAGCCGGTAGGGGTGGGCGCGGGGGCAGAGAACGTCTGGCTATAGTAGCCGGCTTTACTGCGCCACTGGCCGCTGCAGCGTGTCCACTTTGGCTTCCACTACACTGCTGGCCTCGTAGGCTACACGCTTTACCTGCTGGAGGCGCAAGGTGCGTCCATCCCAGGTGCGCTGCCGCAGTAGCACGTTGGGGTACTGCTTGCTAAACCAATACACGTTTTGCCGCTGGTTACTGAGCGTGACGAGGACGCGCCAGGCCGGCTCCGGGGTGTCCGCCGCCAGCGCGTCCTCGGTGCGCACTTGCGCCTGATAGAGCACCGGCGGGCGGGCCGGGGTTGCCTGCTGCCTCTCGTAGATACTGGTTGAAAAGCTCGGCAGCTGCTCAAAGCGCAGGCTACGGAGCGTGTATGGGAGGGCATCTTCAAATAAGGCCATGCGCTGCAGCTGGCGCTGCCCGCTCCCCTGCCCGTCCCGGTACGAATCGTAGGTTTGCACGTACTGCATACCGTCGTCGGTTATCGTCTTGAAGGTGGCTCCCTGCCATTCCTGCACCGACGCCGTGAGCTTGTGCAGCTGCACGGGCTGGTCGCGGCGGAAAAACAGAGACGTCAGGAAATGAGCCGGGTAGGTAGCAGTGGGAATGGAGTAGAGCTGCGTGACTTGCATGACCGGAAAAAGGTCCTTTCGCTTAAGGCTGTCGGTGCGGACGTTGTACTGCTGGTTAAATTCTTCCTTGCTCGTGATAAGCGTGCATTCAAACTGCTGCACTTCGTCACCCAGCACCTGTTCAGCCTGGTAGGTTGCCACTTCGGCCTTCCCATCTTCCCATAACTGGTCCATGGCCCACTGCTGACGAAGGGGGCCCCCGCGCCGCGCCAACGGATTACTGGTAGCCCCTGCTGGCAGCGGCGCAGATACGGTGGGCGGCGTTGTCCCAGGGTCGGAGGAGCAGGAAAGTAGACTGGCGCTCAGGAGGGCGCCAACTACCAGGGCATCTGTACGCATGCTGGCAAAAGCTGGAGGTGGCTACTGTACGCGCAAACCCAGCTGAAATGTTTTGCCAGCGGCAGCTTCCCAGTCGCGCAGGTCGGCGCCGGTGTCAATGTCGCTCAAGGCAGGCAGCAGGTGCAGGCGCAAGCCCAGCTGCTGCGCATCGGCTACGGTAGCCTCCAGCACGGTGGCCGTACTCCAGGCCTTGTTCTGAAATAAGCTCGGCCGTAGCTGCTTCATTCCCAGCAGATAGTAGCCTCCATCGGTGGCCGGCCCTAACACCACGTCATGGGTACTCAGGGCCTCGAAAGCGGCCTGCAGGTGAGCGGTAGTCAGGCCGGGGCAATCCGTCCCGATAATGACTACCGCCCCGGCCGCCCGGGCGAAATCATGCGCAAAAGCGGCCTGCATTTTTTCGCCCAGGTCGCCTTCTGGCTGGGGCAGCTGCTCGTAGTCCGCCCACTCATCAGCCGCCTCAGGAGCCAGCGCAGCACCCGTTAGCCAGACGGTTTTGTGCACGAGTAGCGGCGCAATCATTTCGCGGGTGTGAGCCAGCAGTTGCTGGTACACGGCCAGGGCCGCGGCCGGGCCAATGTCGGCCGCCAAGCGCGTTTTCACCTGCCCCAGCCGGGGCCGGCGAGCGAAGATAATGAGGTGTGGATACGACGCGGACACGGGAACCGGGGTGCTCATACGAAAACGCAACGGGGGCAAAAGCTGTTAAACCAAACGATACGCTGGAGGCGCACTCTCGGCATGCCGGTGCCCGGCAAGTTGGTTTGGCAGCTAGAAAACAGCCTCGCCCTGCACCGGAACCGCCCGCCGTTACGTGGTGGCGCCGCCGCAGCTGGAGCCTGCCCCGGCCGTGCAGCCATAGCAGTGCTGGTTGACCACAATGGCACGCTCCAGCAGCCGGGTAGCATTGAAGTCGCGGATATGCTGGGGGGCGCCGGGGGCCACCAGCAGGTCCAGCTGTTGGTTGAAGTCGCAGTCGTAGAGCTGACCGTCCCACCCAATGCTGAGGGTAGAGCGGCACATTACATTAGCGGCTGCGGCCGGGTTGTACGCCGCTATTAGCTTTTGCATGTAGCTTTCGTAGTTGCCGCTTTCCAGCAAGTACTCCAGAAACCGGCTCACCGGCAGGTTGGTAATGGTGAGCAGGTTGTTGAACTCAATGCCGTGCTCCCGCCCCAGCCGTTGCTTAAACTCCCGCTCCAGTCCTACCTGGCTACCCGGCATAAAGGCTCCCGAAGGATTATACACCAAATCCAGCGTCAGCCCCGAGCCCTCTACCCCATACCCAACTGCATTCAGCATTTTCAGGGCCCGGATGGAGCGCCCGAACACCCCGTCGCCGCGCTGGGCGTCGGTGCGGCCCGCTGAAAAGTGGGGCAACGACGACACTACCCGCACCCGGTGCCGAGCGAAGAACTCCGGCAACTCGTGGTACTTAGGGTTGGCCACAATGATGGTTAGGTTGCAGCGCACAATGGTTTCGCGGCCCAGCGCCGAAATCTGCTCTACCAGCCACCGAAAGTCCGGGTTCATTTCAGGAGCGCCACCCGTCAGGTCTACCACTGGAATGTCGGTCAGGGCCAGCGCGTCCAGGCAAAGCTGCATGGTTTCGCGGGTCATGATTTCGGTGCGGTCGGGTCCGGCATCCACGTGGCAATGCTTGCAAGTTTGGTTGCACATTTTGCCCACGTTAATCTGCATCACCCCCAACCCGGTGGGGCGCAGGGGCAGCAGGCCGCTTTCCCGCAGCTTGTGGGCGAAGGCTGGGAGGTGCGCCCCTTCTGCCTCAGCTTGGGTTAAAACGGTAAGCTGGTAGGCCGTGTTGGCCAGCGGCGCGTGCCGGGCCAGAAGTGACTTGGTCATACCGGAGGAAGAGTAAGCAGGAAATAACAGCGACCCAGAGGCCCGGCGAGGTAACAAGAAAAGGCTGCGTTGGATTCGGGGCCACTGCAATTTACCGCCTACCGCCGTGGGGTTCCCTCCCCCTTTACATCGAAAGCTCCTTGGCTTTATTCATCATCTGCACCCCATGTACCAATGCGGCACCGCCCTTGATGGCCGCCGCTACGTGCACGGCTTCCATCATCTGGGCCTCGTCGGCCCCTTTTTGCAGCGAATCGCTGGTATAGGCATCAATACAATACGGACACTGCACGGCGTGAGCTACGGCCAAGGCAATCAAGGATTTTTCGCGTTCCGTGAGGGCGCCATCCTTGAATACTTCGGCATAGTAGGCAAAGAACTTGTTGCCCATTTCGGGCTGCCACTCCGTGATGTTGCCAAATTTAGCCAGGTCGGCGGGGTTGTAGTACGTGCTCATAAAAGAAAAGCCAAGGGGTAGTTAAAAAGAAATAGTGGAAAAGTGGATGGGGCTGAGTGCCGGCGAAACACCAGGTTACGCCGGCCGGCGGCGTACCCGAATGCGAACATGCTCCCCGTTTTCGCTGGTTGTCGGCTCTACCTCAATGCGGTCAGCCTCGTCGTAGTACTTGGCTACCCCCCGCACAATGCCCACGGCCAGCGCCCCCATTCGTCGTGCCGACACATAGTCGATAAACAACTCATCGGGGCCGACGCGGGTGACGTTGAGAACGGGCGGCGAGTTTTCGGTGTGCTCCTGCCGCACCTGCCGGTGCATGGTGCCCTCGGTGTGCTCCAGCATATCCAGGGTAGTCCACTCGGGTTGTAGCAGCTTCTGATACATATACATCAGATCAGGCACCAGGTACTCGCCAAACTTTTCGTGCAGTTCATTCGCAGAAAGCCCAGTCATTTCGGCCGCTTGCCCTACCAGCTGGTACATGTGCTCGTCGGGATAGACATGCTTATGGTCGAAGTCGGCCGCGGACAGCCCGGAGTTCTCCAGCAGTTGAATCCAAGTGCTGTGGTCGTATTGGGTCTGAACGTAGCGCTTCAGCAGGGTGAATATAGTTCCGTGCATAGGGACGAGGTTACGGGTAAAAAGATACCCAAAACCCTTTACGTAGGAACTATCAAATACGATAAAGAGCAGGCTGCTTGCACAACCTGCTCTTTCTGTCAACCGCAGGACGAACTTCCTACAGGTTACCGATTACCGTCATGGTGCTCAGCGTCGGCGAGGCTACCCCACCCTCGTCCTCTACCGTCATGGCAAAGGCCTGGGCGCTGGCAATGTCCTTCATCTGCTGGATGCTGTCACCGGTGGCCGTGGCCGTAGCCAGTACCCCGGCATCAACGGGCTTGCCGTTGTCGAGGGCCCAGAGCTGGTACTGCTTGCCGGTTGGCAGTTCGGGCAGGTTGCGGACATCCACGTACACAGCCTTGGTTTTCGCATTGTAGTACACGCGGGCCAGGGCGTCGGGGGCTTTGGGCGTACCCTTCAGTTCCACGGCGCGGAAGGCTTCGTTGCGCAGCACCGAGAGCTGCTGATCCCGCTCGTTAAGAGCCGCCTTCTGGGTAGCTGCGTACCGCGACTGTTCGGTTTGTGCTACTTCCAGGTTGGCTTCGGTTTGCTTGAGCCGGTTGTAAAGCAAGAAGTTACCAATACCGCTCAGCAGCAGCAAAGCTACTGAAGCAGCAACCAGCCACCGCGTCCGGCTGCTGCCAGATTCCTGGGTAGGCAGTTGCCGCACAACGGCTTCTTGCTGCACCGGCGCAGCCGCAGGGGCTGGTGCAGAAGCTACCATGCGGGGGGTAGCCGAAGACCCATCACCGCTGAGGGGTGCCGCGGCGGGTTGTTGGGGCTGGCGGATTGCCTGCTGCCAGTTCTGCAACACCCGGTCGCGCATTTCGGCGGGCGGGGTAATGGCATGCGCCTGGGCGTAGGCATCCAAGCCGCTGATAATGCTGTTCAACTCCCGGGCAACTTCCGGGTGTTCCCGTGCGATGCGCTCAACTTCGGCGCGCTCGACCTCATTGAGTACGCCTAGGGCGTATTCCTCGAGGATACCTGATTCGATATACTCTTGAATGTTCACGATTACCGAATCAATTTAGAAAGTACTTTAATGGCCGCCCGGGCGCGGGTTTTCACCGTGCCGAGCGGAAGGTTGAGTTCGTCTGCCACTTCGCTTTGCGTAAATCCGCCGAAATAAAGCAGGTCCACGATTTGCCGCTGCTCCGGATTCAGCTGGCGCGTCATTTCCTGCAAGCCAATGTGCTCAGGTCGGAACGAGGGTTCGGCCGCCTGGCGCAGCGCTGCACTTTCCTCTATCGGCTGCGTACGACTACCTACGCGGTACTGTCGGGACCGGATTTTGTCGATAGCTAAATTTCGGCACACATTCATCACCCACGTAAACAAACGGCCCTTATCGGCGTCGTACGAAGGGAAAGAGTGCCAGATTTTAACCATGGCTTCCTGCAGTACATCTTCCGCAATTTCTTCTTTTTTGACGATGCGCAGAATCACACCGTACAAAGCTGCGGAGTACTTGTCGTAGAAAATGGTCATGGCCCCTTCGTCCCGGTCGCGCAGGCGTTGCACGAGCAGAACTTCAGTTTCGAGGGCAGCTGACTCTGGAGTGGGAGCAGACACGGGCAGCAACTAAGAGAAACAGGGCGGCGTAACTCTACGGGCCCTGCGGATGAAACGAAAGTACTGGATAAACCTAAACTTCGGCGTAGCAGCACCTGAAAAGTGCACCTACCCTACCTGGGCCGTATTGCTACGGCTCTCATTCAAGTGAAGTTACCAAGGCCGAGCTTAACCTAAAAGTCCCCGGCTTGTTTCGTTTCCTGCGGCCCGCCCCCGGCACGAGTAGCCTCCCGAATCTTCCTTTCCTTCTTAGCATGGCAATTGAATCTTTCAACCCCTATACCGGCCGCACGGTGCGCCGCTTCCGGGCGTTCAGCTGGACTAAAACCGAGCGTATTCTCTCCCAGGCCCACAAAGCCTTCGGCGAGTGGCGGACTACTGCCTTCGCCCACCGGGCTACCCTCATGCGCCGGGCGGCCGAGTTGCTACGCGAGCGGCAGGATGAGCTGGCCCGCCTGATGGCCATTGAAATGGGCAAGCCCGTGGTCGATGGCCGCGCCGAGGTAGTGAAGTGCGCCCTCACCTGCGACTACTACGCCGAGCACGCCGAGCACTTCCTGGCCGACGAGGAAATCAAGACGGAAGCCCAGCACAGCTTTATCTCGCATGAGCCCATTGGGGTAGTGCTGGCCGTGATGCCCTGGAACTTTCCGTTCTGGCAGGTGGTGCGCTTTGCAGCCCCGGCCCTGATGGCAGGCAATGTGGGCCTGCTCAAGCACGCTTCTAATGTGCCGCAGTGCGCCCTGGCCCTGGAGCAGATCTTCCATGACGCGGGCTTTCCGCCCGCTACCTTCCGCACCCTGCTCATTGGCTCCGACTTGGTAAGCAAGCTGATTGAAGACGACCGGGTGAAAGCCGTGACGTTGACTGGTTCGGAGCCGGCCGGGGCGCAGGTAGCCGCCACGGCGGGCCGCGAAATCAAGAAAACCGTGCTGGAGCTGGGTGGATCCGATGCCTTTATTGTGCTAGCCGACGCCGATGTGGAGCTGGCTGCCAAAACCGCCGCCCAGGCCCGTATGATTAACGCCGGCCAGAGCTGCATTGCCGCCAAACGCTTTATTGTAGAGAAGCCGGTAGCTAAAGAGTTTGTGGCCAAAATGAAAGCGCACTTACTGGCCTTCCAGACCGGCGACCCACTCGACGAAGCTACCCAGTACGGCCCCCTCGCCCGCCCTGACCTAGCCGACGAGCTGACTCAACAGGTAGCGGACTCCGTGAAGCAGGGCGCCAAGGTGGAGCTGTTCGGGGGGCAGAGCAAGCCGGGCACCGCTTTGTTCCGCCCCGTGATGCTCACCCATGTAAAGCCGGGCCAGCGCGCCTACGAGGAAGAGTTTTTCGGACCTGTCGCCATCATCCTGGAGGCCAAAGATGCCGACGATGCCATCCGCCTCGCCAACGACTCCCGCTTCGGGCTGGGCGGTTCCATCTGGACCCACGACGTCAAACGCGGGGAACAGCTGGCGCGCCGTGTGGAAGCCGGGGCCGTATTCGTGAATAGCATGGTGAAGTCGTCGCCGGAAATGCCGTTCGGGGGCGTGAAGAAATCGGGCTACGGCCGCGAGCTTTCCCACCTCGGCATCCGGGAGTTCGTCAACCAGAAATCAGTGTGGGTCGCGAAGGAAACCAAGCCGGAAGCTCAGAAGAAAGTAGAGTAGTCCGCAGAGGCGGCGCGCCAACCGATTCAGCAACGAGTGTTTTGGCGGAGGTCAACTCTCTTTCGCCTACCCCCTTATTGCCCATCAGACCTCTAGTAGAGCAAGTACCTTTGCTGCCCAGCAGCTAGTAGGCTACTGTTTGCTTACGCAACTTGCACTCTCTTTTTATTTGGTTTATCTGGGTGATGAATCGATTTGACCGCGTAACAGCCATTCTAATCCAGTTGCAGGCCAAACGCACGGTGAGTGGCCCCACCTTAGCTGAGCAGTTTGGCGTGAGCTTGCGCACCATTTACCGCGACCTGCGCACGCTGGAAGAAGCCGGGGTGCCACTCCTGGGCGAACCAGGAGTGGGCTACTCCCTGGTAGAAGGCTACCGGCTGCCCCCCGTGATGTTTACCCGCGAGGAAGCCACGGCCCTGCTCACCGCTGAAAAGCTGGCCGCCCACCTCACCGACGCTCCCACCGCCCGCCTCAGCAGTGCCGCCATGGACAAGCTGCGCGCCGTATTGCGCCGCCCGGACCGCGACCATCTCGAAACCCTGGCCCCGCATATTCAGGTATTAGGACCTCGTGCACAAACTGGCTCCCCCGAGGCCTACCAGCAACTGGTAACTGCTGTAGCCACGCGCCAGGTGGTACGCCTGCACTACCAGTCCGCTGATACCGCCGCCCCTTCCACCCGCAACATTGAGCCCGTTAGCTTGTACCGAAGCCGGGTGTGGCACGTGGTAGCGTACTGCCGGTTGCGAAAGACCTTTCGGGATTTCCGCCTGGACCGGATTCAGCAACTAGAGTTGCAGACGGAAGTTTTTACCCCGCGCCCTGAAGCGCTGCAGCAGCACTGGGCTGCACAGGCTAAACAACGGCCCAGGGAGAGAGTCGTGCTCCGGTTTCAGCCCACGGCTATGCTGCCTGCCTCAGTTCAGCACCTGCAAGATACCAAGTACCAATATGGGTGGACCCAGGAACAGCTTTTACTGGATGGTAGCCTGGAAATGACCTTCTTAATCGGCGACCTGCCCTACCTGGCTACTTGGCTGCTACCCTACGCCGGGGCCGTAACCGTGGTTGAACCGGCGGCTCTGGAAGAGCATCTGCGTGAGTTGGCGCAACGGGTGTATTCTTTTTTTGCAAGCCCAAAAACATGCTGACATAGGGCTGTCAGTGGGCACCCCAACCTTTGTAGAGTCGAAAGTGACAAACACCTTTTCACCCCTCTTTACAAAGTAAAAAATGGAAAACGCACCATTGACCCCTGGAAATGGGGAGAGCAAACCAACTCCGTACAAGCCGTTGAAATCAAGCAGCCCGCTGGCACGCTCTATTGCTCTGGCCAGGTAGCCATTGATGCAGAGGGCCGGCCCAGCACCGCCGCCATGCGCAGCCAGTTGCAGCAGATTTTCCAGAACCTGGAGCACTTAATCAGCGAAGCGGGGTATGAGTGCCAGGGTATTGTGCGGCTGAATGTGTACACCACTTCGGTAGCGGAGTTTTTCACGACCTGCACCGATATCTACCAGGCCTGGATTGCCCGTCACGGCGTTAAGCAGGCGACTACCATGGTAGAAGTGCAGGGCCTTTTCGCTGGCCTGACCATCGAGTTGGAAGCTACCGTAGTAAAATAAGCTTTTTCGTAACTAAGCAAGCCAAACGGCAGGTAGTACACCTGCCGTTTGGCTTGCTTAGTTACGTATGACTCGCGCCGCGTGTGTTGAAGCCTTGGCTTTGACACGCGCCCAAAGTTGCTCCAGCCCTACCCCTGCCAGCACGCCCAAAGTGTAACACAGTAGGTCACTCCACAAAAAGCCGTGGCCTAGCATGAGGCTGCCTAGTGTAGTGCTACGCACGGCATCTAGCCAAGGGGCATGGTACAACTGGCTTAGCTCAATAAGAAAGGCAAAGCCCAGGGCCACGGCCGCAGTTTTAGTGCTACCCCCTAGCGGGCGCCAGAACCTTAACATCCAGAATACCAGCAAGGCCCAAAGCGCGTCGCCGGCGTAGGCGCCTACCCAGGCTGGCAACACCAAGGAAAACCGGCGCGATGCCAGGCCCAACGCTACGGTCAGCAGGCTTAGTAGAGCGTAGCGGATTCTGTGTTTAGATACTGTAGTCAAAGTTGTAGAGGTAATGACGGATCAAAACTAGTATTTACTTTGTATTTCAAAGTAATTTGCCATACAATTGCAGCGCGTTGGCACTCGTTGCGGAGCGCAGGCGTTTTACCCCGGATTGTTAAGAAGACATGGAATATTTTGTAGAGAAAGAATCGGTGGTCCGCACTATTTGGGGCAAGGCCGATACAGTGCTATTCATTTTTGCCGGGGCGGCCGCCGAGTTTGCCGTTAATAAAGCCGTCGACTGGCTGTACTTTACCGGTCGTCTCCCCGCTGACCCGCTCGGCCGTCTATTCTCTACCGTAGAATACGCCCGGCAGATTGTGTTTGCCGAGCGCCACGGGGCGGAGCGGGCCATTGATACCATTGCCGCCATTCATGAAGCCGTCGAGGCCAAGCGGGGCCAGCGCATCCCGGCCTGGGCTTACCGCGACGTGCTGTACATGCTCATCGACTACTCTATCCGCGCCTTTGAGTTGTTGGAGCGGCGACTGTCCGAGGCCGAAAAGGCGGAGGTGTTTACCATCTTTTGCCGGGTAGGACAGCGTATGGGCATTCCTGATTTGCCGGTTACCTATGCCGCCTGGCTCCCCGACCGGGAGCTGCATCTGGCCCAGGACCTGGCGCACAGTCATTTTACGACTAACCTCTACCAACAGTACC
The DNA here is from genome assembly GCF_019599275.1 of Hymenobacter sp. HSC-4F20. Taxonomy (GTDB): domain Bacteria; phylum Bacteroidota; class Bacteroidia; order Cytophagales; family Hymenobacteraceae; genus Hymenobacter. The sequence continues at coordinate 1,392,283 of NZ_JAHZTD010000001.1, forward strand.
GGAAGCACCTGGGGCCGTTGCGTTACCAGTTGCTTTTGCAAGGTCAGGCGCTGGTAGTGCCCGAGCCCGTGCGGGAGTTGCTACGGCTTGGGCGCCGCTCCTGGCTACGGCCGGTGATGCCTCTGTACCGACACACCCAACACCTGGCCCTGAGCAAATGGGTAAAGACGAGCTTGCTTCCGGTGGAATACCGGGCTCAAATTGATGCGCTGGATGTAGAACCAACTCATGTGGAAAGGCGAGCAGCCTGATGTGAAGGCAGAGGGTAGGAAACCTCTCTGCCTTGGTTAGGCAAGTACTCCGCAACAGTAAAAAATATTGGGCTGCGCATTTGTTTTTTAAGCGACAATCCGCGCCTTCCTCTACCTGCCACCGGGGCTTTTCTAACCCGACTGGCAGGTAGTTTTGCTTGTGCACTAAGCGTAATGGCTTGTGGCTAAGGCCTAAAATATGCGCACGAGGGCTGAAAAAGAGGTTTGCAACTAGAGCATAAACGAGGATACATTAGCATTATTCACCGCTCCTGTTGAATTATTTCCCAGGCTATGCAGACATTCCTGCAATCGTTTTCTGGCTCATTTTTTCTTTTGAGTACGCAGCCACTTACTGGGTAGAAATTCAGCTTTTACCCTGCCGATCTGCTTGCACTACTGCTGAATTGTTCAGCTCCCGCTCTTTCGTCTAACCCTTTTTGTCCCCAAATCCCACCCGTATGCACAGAACCTTCTACAGGTATGTTCAGCGCGTCCGTACCCAAGGCCTGGCTTTGCTCGGCGGACTCTTCTTTCTGAGCCAAGCGCCGGCTCAGGCCCAGCAGCAGCTCGTCTGGGAAGAAAACTTCAACGGCACCACCATCAACCCCAGTACCTGGACCTTCGACCAGGGTGATGGGTGCGCCCAAGGCGTGTGCGGCTGGGGCAACAGCGAGCTGGAAACGTACACCAACCGCCCCGAAAACGCCCGCGTGGAAGGCGGCAACCTCATCATTGAGGCCCGGCGCGAAAACTATCAGGGTAAGGCCTTCACTTCGGCCCGCCTGAAAACCCTGGGCCGCGTGCAGTTCAAGTATGGCACGCTAGAAGCCCGCATCAAAGTGCCCAACATGCAAAACGGGCTGTGGCCGGCCTTCTGGATGCTGGGCGCCAGCGGCACCTGGCCCGCCAGCGGCGAGGTTGATATTATGGAAATGGGCTCGGCGGCGGCCATTCAGGCCGGGCTTACCAACCGGCGCCTGGGTGGCGCTACCCACTGGGAAAACAACAACAGCCACGCCGCCTACGACACCCACTACGACAGCCCCACCGACCTAACCACCGACTACCACGTGTACCGGATGACCTGGGACAGCCAGGCTATCCGCATGTTTATTGACGACCACGAGTACTACGCCATCGATATTTCCCGGGCCGCCGCCGCCGACCTGGAGGAGTTTCATCAGGCCCAGTATATTCTGCTGAACCTAGCTGTGGGCGGTCAGTACACCGGCATTTACGACCAGAACGCCATTACAGCGCCCCTGCCCGGTCAAATGCTGGTTGACTACATCCGCCTCTACCAAAGCCCCGGCGACGAACTGTACCTAGGCTCCAACAACAGCATTGCCGGCGACTTTGGCATCTATACCGAAAACCCGGCCATACCCAACCGGCTGGTCTACGGCCAAGATGCGAACCTCTACATCTGGAACAACCTCACCAACATTGCCTCCCCTACCCCCTTCGAGGGTCAGGAAGTGCTGGCCTTGCGCGCTAACGCTGGCAGTTGGTTTGGCTTCGGGGTGGATAACCAGGTGAAGAACCTGGCGGCCTTCAACAATGGCTCCCTCAAATTCCAGTTCAAGACTAGCTACGCCGGGCAGTTCAAGTTCGGTATCAAGTCGGGCGCGGGGGAAAGCTGGGTGGACTTTCCGGCTGGCGTGACCAAGCACGGTTTGCTGCGCGACGGGCAGTGGCACGAAGTGGTTATTCCGATGTCGGCTTTCGGCAACGGCGACCTGGGCTCGGTGACGCAAACCTTCATGTTTGCCGGCGACGCCGCCAGCAGCCAGGCCGATTTCTTTTTCGACAACATCTACTACAGCGGCGGCGTGGCGGCCAACCCCGCTCCTACCGTGAGCCTAACTTCGCCCACCAACGAGGCCCTGGTTACGACGCCTGCTACCCTCACCCTGACGGCCAACGCCGCCGATGCCAATGGGTCGGTAACCAAGGTAGAGTTCTACAGCGGCTTTACCCTGGTTGGCACTTCCACCACGGCCCCCTACAGCGCCACTTGGGCCAACGTAGCGCCCGGCGTGTACACCCTCACGGCCAAGGCCACCGACAACCAAGGGGTAGTAACTACTTCGGCTCCCGTAACCGTGTTTGTGGCCTCGCCTAACAACGTGGCCCCGGCTGTCAGCCTGACTTCGCCCACGGCCAGTACCAGCTTTACCACGCCCGCTACCATCACGCTGGAGGCCAATGCCACCGACTCGGATGGCAGCGTGTACAAAGTGGAATTCTACAACGGCACGACTCTGCTGGGCACCGATTTCACCAGCCCGTACACCTACACCTGGAGCGGGGTAGCCGCCGGCACCTACTCCATCACGGCCAAAGTAACCGACAACGGCAAAGTCTCGACGACCTCCGCCCCCGTGAGCATCACGGTGAAAAGCAACGTCATAGCCGGCCCCAACTTTGGGGTGTACACTGATAACGCCCAGATGACTGACAAGCTGGTATTTGGCCAGGATGCCAACCTCTACATCTGGAACAACCTCAGCAACATTGCCTCCCCTACCCCCTTCGAGGGCCCGAACGTGCTGGCCCTGCGCGCGGCAGCTGGCAACTGGTTTGGCTTCGGTATTGCCAACGACATCAAGAACCTGGCGGCTTTCAAGGATGGCTCCCTGAAGTTTCAGTTCAAAACCTCCTATACCGGCCAATTTAAGTTTGGGGTGAAAACTGGTGGAGCCGAAGGTTGGGTTGATTTCCCGGCTGGTGCCACCCAGTATGGCCTCCAGCGCGACGGGCAATGGCACGAGGTGATTATTCCGCTGCGCGCCTTTGGCAACCTTGATTGGGCTACCCTGGAGCAGTCGTTGATGTTTGCCGGCGACGCCCCCGCTGCTCAGGCCGACTTCTTTTTCGACCACGTGCACTACAACACGCAGCCGGTAGTGGTAGCCCCCGTTACCTACTGCGGCACGGCCGCCAGCGGCGACTACAGCTACGCCGTTACAACTACGGGCACCAGCGTGAACTTCACCTTCCACCCCTTGGGTAGCGTAGCCGGCGGCAACCTGGCTATTCTCTACGTGAACGGCCCGGGCTACAGCATGACCAAAAATGCCGCTGGCGACTTCACCTACACCCTGCCCAACCAAACGGCCGGCCAGGCCCTGAACTTCTACTTCACCTACGCCGTGCCCGGTGCCGGCGAACGGAACTCGGCCGCTGCGCCCCACAGCTACACAGTAGGCACCGCGTGCGGCAGCACGCCCGCTCCTGCGGCGCCCACAGTTAGCCTGACCTCGCCCACGGCTTCGGCCAGCTTCACGGCCCCGGCGAGTATCACCCTCACGGCCGACGCGGCTGATACCGACGGTACCATCAGCAAAGTAGAGTTCTACCAGGGCACTACCTTGCTCGGCACCAGCACCACCAGCCCGTACACGTTTACCTGGACGGGTGCCGCGGCCGGCAGCTATTCGCTTACCGCCAAAGCCTTCGACAACTCGGGCCTTTCCACTACCTCGGCTCCGGTGGCCGTAACGGTTAGCAGTGGCACCACCCCCGGCGGCGACGCGGGCGGCTACTGCGGCACGGCTCCCAACGGCGACTATAGCTGGAAGGCTGTAACCAGTGGCTCCAACGTAACCTTTACCTTCCATCCGCTGGGCGCTACGGCGGGCGGCAACCTGGCCATTGTGTACGTGAATGGCCCCGGCTATGGCATGACCAAAAACTCGGCTGGCGACTTCACTTATACCGTTGCCAACCAAACCGCTGGCACGGCTCTGAACGTGTACTTCACGTATCAGGTAGGCGCCGGTGGCGGCGAGCGTAATACCTCCGCTACCCCTCATACGTACACCGTAGGCGCCAGCTGCGGAGCTGCTCCGGCTAACGTAGCGCCCACCGTGGCCCTCACCTCGCCCACGGCTACCAGCTTCTCCGCTCCGGCTACCATCACGCTTACGGCTTCGGCCGCGGATACCGATGGCAGCATCAGCAAAGTAGAATTCTATCAGGGCACCACCCTGCTGGGCTCCGATGCGACGGCCCCGTACAGCTTCACCTGGAGCAACGTGCCCGCCGGCAACTACTCGCTCACGGCCAAAGCTTTTGACGACAAAGATCTTTCGGCTACCTCAGCCGCCGTGGCTATTACCGTCATCATTCCCGATGCCGATGGCGACGGCTACCCTGCCGACCAGGACTGCGACGACCAGAATGCCGCCGTGCATCCCGGCCTCGTGTTCTATGCTGATGCCGATGGCGACGGTTTCGGTAACGCCACAGCTCCCACGGTAACGGCCTGCACTGCTCCTGCCGGCTACACCCGCCAGGCCGGTGACTGCAACGACCAGGACGCCGCCATCAACCCCGCCGCGAAGGATGTGTGCGGCCAAGACCGCAACTGCGACGGTAAGCTGGACCTGCCGGCCCAAGCGGCGCCCACGGTGGCCGTGCAGCCTTCGTCCTCGGTATATACCGGTGGCGATTCCAAGACCATTTACCTGGGCTATGGTGCTCAAAGCGTGCAGCTGAAGGCTTCAGCTGCCTCGGCTACGGCTTACTCCTGGAGCCCTGCTGCCGGCCTGAGCGCTACCACGGGTGCTACGGTGCAGTTCACTCCTTCCCAAGCCGGCAGCTACACCTTTACCGTAACGGCCCGGAATGCCGCCGGCTGTACCGCCAACGCTACCGTAACCATCACCGTGATTGATGCCCGCGGCATAAAGCACCAGGATAAAGTGCTGGTATGCCATCAGGGTCAGGTGCTCGAAGTCAGCTCGAATGCCGTTGCGGCTCACCTCAACCACGGCGACAAGCTCGGCAGCTGCTCGGCTACGGCGGCCCGCCCTGGCGCTACCCCAGCGGCTTCGGTGGCCGCTGCTAGCAGCGCCGTTACTACCGATGTAAGCTTCTACCCCAACCCCGCTCAGGAGCGCATCAACCTGGACGTGACGCTGGCCCCCAGCACCCACTACTCGCTGGCCATCTACGACTCGAAAGGCACTTTGCTGAAGACAATCAGCAGCGGCCCGGTGAGCAGCCAGCGGATTTCCCTGGAGTGGAATGCCCACGATTTTGCCAATGGGGTGTACCTGGTGCGCCTCATCACCGATAAGGAGGTCATCAACAAGCGCCTGGTAATCCAGCACTAACCCGCTACAAACTTAGCTTTCAGCAAAAAGCCCCAACCGCTTGGTTGGGGCTTTTTGTTTTAGGCGAAATTTTCTCGCACCGCGCCTGCTGCAGACGCCCGAGGAATCGGGCTATGGTTACTTATGGATGCCCCAGATATCTTGTGCGTTTGCAGCACTGGAAGGGGTAACGTGCTTACACTTGGTTGGGTACTACCTCCACCTGTACGGCATGCCGGGCCGTGCCTTTCAGCTCGGCCAGGATTTCGTAGGACCGGAGGCGGGCGGCGTGGTCGTAGATGTGGGAGACGACCATCAGCTCATTTACCTGCGTTTTTGCCACGAATTCTTCCAGCTTGCGGGCAATGGTTTCGGGGCCGCCAATGAACACGTAGGTCATCATCTGGCGCACGGCGGCCTCCTCGTAGTCGGTCCAGTAGCCCTCCATGCTGTCGAGCGGGGGCTGCAAGGGTAGTGTGGTGCCGCGGATGATGCCCAGGGCAAATACATAGAACGAGGTAGCCAGCCGCTCGGCCTCTTCGTCGGTATCGGCGGCAATGACGTTGATGCAGGCCATGGCGTACGGCTCCGCAAGCTGCGCGGACGGCCGGAAGTTGCTGCGGTACAGGCGCAGGGCCTCGTGCAGGTAGGTAGGCGCAAAGTGGCTGGCGAAGGCAAAGGGCAAGCCCAGCATGGCCGCCAGTTGGGCGCTGTAGGTGCTGGAGCCCAGCAGCCAGATCGGGATGTCCAGCCCCTCGCCCGGCACGGCCCGTACCCGGCTACCCCGGTTTTCGGCCGAAAGGTAGGTTTGCAGCTCCTGCACGTTCTGGGGGAAGTCGTTGGCAGCGGTGTGCTGGTCGCGGCGCAGGGCCATAGCCGTTAGCTGATCGGTGCCGGGGGCGCGGCCCAGGCCCAAATCAATACGGCCGGGGTAAAGCGAGGCCAGCGTCCCGAACTGCTCGGCAATAACCAGCGGGGCGTGGTTGGGCAGCATAATGCCCCCCGAGCCCACCCGGATACTGGAAGTGCCGCCCGCAACGTGCCCAATCAGGATGGACGTGGCCGAGGAGGCAATGCTGGCCATGTTGTGGTGCTCGGCCAGCCAGAAGCGCTGGTAGCCCCACTGCTCGGCGTGGCGCGCCAGGTCCACGGTGTTGCGGAACGTATCGGCGGGGGTGTAGCCCGCCAGGATGGCGGCCAAGTCCAGCACCGACAGGGATAGAGAGGCAAGCGGAGTGGTATTCATAACAGATGGGGGTAGTAAAAACCGGTGATGGACGAGGAAAAATCTCGCTCCTGCTCTGCTGCCAACCCGACCATGCGCGACCTAGCAGCGGAAGGCGAAAAAACCAAGTTGGGGCCCTAAAGGTTTAGTTTCGTAGCATCTGACAGGGCTGCCGGCACCGTACATCTAGCGTTGTCCTACCCCACCTGCTTACCCACTACCTGCATGGAAAATGAACTTCTCACGGGCAAAAAAGCCCTTATAACGGGCGCCTCCAGCGGCCTGGGGTTTGCCATGGCCCAGGCCCTGGCCGAAGCGGGTGCCGCCGTGCTTATTACGGCCCGCAGCCGCGCGGCCCTCGATGATGCCTGCCTGCGGCTAAGCCATCTGAAGGGCCGCGTACAGGCTCGGGTGCTGGACGTACGCGACGAGGAATCCATTGCTGCTACGGTGGAGTGGGTGCGGGCGCACTGGGGCGGGCTGGATATGCTGGTGAACAACGCGGGCATCGGCATGCGCACGGTCAACCCCGATTTCATGACCTCGCCCCAGCCCTTCTACCACGTCAGCGCAGCCGGCTTCCGCAACCTACTGGACACGAACCTGACGGGGTACTTTCTGGTAGCCAAAGCCTTTGCCCCACTGTTTGTAGCGCAGGGCTATGGCAAAATCGTGAACATATCGATGAACCACGAAACGATGCGGCGCAAGGGTTTTATTCCCTACGGCCCGTCGCGGGCCGGGGCCGAGTCGCTTTCCCTGATTATGGCCGAAGACCTGCGCGAACATCAGGTAGACGTGAACATGCTGCTACCCGGCGGGGCCACCGAAACCGGCATGATTCCGGAGGAGCAGCGCGCAGCCCTGGCGGGCCACGTCTCGCTGCTCAGCCCCGACATCATGGCCCGCCCCATCGTGTTTCTCGCCTCCGACGCCAGTACCGGCCTTACCGGCCAGCGCATCGTCGCCACCGAGTTTGAACAGTGGCAAACCCAGCAAGCCGCAGTGCAATAAAGCCCTCAGCCCAGCCGACGCGGCGTGCCCCGGTTACCTAGTAAAGCCTCCGAAAGAGCACAACAGCCTTTCTGCTTCGGCCTGAAAGAGCAACCTTGGCAATGGGAAGTTGCTCCCGAACGTATCCCTACCCTATTCCTGATGCAGAACCCTTTCTTCAACCGCGGCTTTCAGCGCAAGCGTCCGGCCAGCACTCACGTACTACCCCCCGGCCAGTACGAAACCCAGGATTTTCCGGTTCTCAGCGCGGGCCCTACGCCGCGGGTTGCCACCGCTAAGTGGTCGTTTGGGCTTGATGGGCTGGTGACGACTCCGCAGCAGTGGAGCTGGGCCGAGTTCAACGCCCTTCCCCAGCAGGACTTCACGGTAGATATTCACTGCGTAACCCAATGGTCGAAGTTTGACACCCGCTGGCAGGGCGTCAGCCTAGATACGCTGCTGAACTTGGCGGGCCCTGCCCCCGAGGCCCGCTACGTACTGGTACACTGCTACGGCGGCTACACTACCAACCTGCCCCTGGCCGACCTTACCGGCGGCAAAGCCTTTATCGGGCTGCTCTACGACGGGAACCCCCTGCCCCCCGACCACGGCGGCCCGGCCCGGCTGGTAGTGCCCCACCTCTATTTCTGGAAAAGTGCCAAGTGGGTGCAGCGCCTGGAGCTGCTGGCCGAAGACACCCCCGGCTTCTGGGAACGGGCCGGCTACAGCATGTACGGCGACCCGTGGAAGGAGCAGCGCTACCTCGACGATGACGAGGACCTGGCCGCTGGCACCCGATGAGCCGGCTAGAGTGGCAGCTAGCTACCGTAGCCGCCGTACTGCCGGAAACTCCGCGGGTAAAAACCTTTCTGCTGAACCTACCCTCCTGGACGCCCCACCGGGCCGGGCAGCACTACACGCTCCGCCTCACTGCCCCCGATGGCTACCAGGCCCAGCGCAGCTACTCCATTGCCTCTGCGCCCGAACAAACCGGCCAGATTGCCTTAACCGTGGAGCTGATTGACGAAGGAGAAGTATCGGGCTACCTCTTCGAGGGCATTGCGCCCGGCGACCAGCTGGAAGTGCGCGGGCCCATTGGCGGGTATTTCGTGTGGGAAGCTACGCCCCAGGCCGGCCCGCTGCTGCTGGTAGCGGGGGGCTCGGGCGTGGTGCCGCTGATGGCCATGCTGCGCCACCGCCAGCGGGCCGGGGTGCACAACCCCACTGTGCTGCTTTACAGCGTCCGGACCCCAGAGGATGTTATTTACGGGCCGGAACTACACGCCATGGCGTCCGCTGATTCATCCTTCACGCTGCTGCTAACCTTTACCCGCCAGGCACCCGCCGGCTGGGCCGGCTACCAGCGCCGCCTAGATGCAGCCCTGCTGGCCGAGGTAGTTAGCCGCTTCCCTACCCCACCGCAGTGCTTTATCTGTGGGCCAAACGGACTGGTAGAATCCGCCGCCACTGGGCTGGTAGCCCAGGGAGTGCCTGCGGGAGCTATTCGCACCGAGCGGTTCGGCCCCAGCGGCAGCTAACGGCGCAACTTACCGGAGTGGGTAGCTGCTGCTACGACAGGTAGCCCCGCACCCAGTACACGGCATAGCCAACTATTTCGTGTATCAGAATACTCCACAAACGCGGGGCGTCGTCGCTGGGAATAAGCCAGTAGGTGAGCGTAGGCTGCCGGTCGGTGGAGTAATAGGAAGCCGGGAAAACGGCTGGCTGCAGGCCTACCTCCCGGAAGCAGCCCAAGGCTCTTCGCTCATGAAAAGCCGACGTAATCAACACAATAGACCTGATTTCGGGATGCTGAGCTACTACCGCCTTCGTGTTGAGGGCATTTTCACGGGTGTTGCGGCTGCGGGTTTCCAGCAGAATATCCTGCCGGGGCACGCCGGCCAGTCGCAGCAAAATGCCCAACTCTTCGGCCTCAGTTTGCCCTTTTGTTCCGCCCAACGCCCCCGACCCGCCCGACACAATGATTTTGCGGATTCGACCGGCCCGATACAGCCACAACGTGTGCAGCAGCCGGTCGGCGCCCTGCTCCACATACACCCGGTCGTGCGGCGACTTGCGGCCCTTCGTGATACCCGTCAGCAGCACGCCGGCATCGTGGCGGCCCAACTGGCGCAGCGTTACGGGCGGCACCTCCCAGGCCAGCAACGCTTCGTTCACCAGCGCCCCGTTGGTCAGCACCAGGGCCAGGGCAACAGCCAGCCTCAACAGCCGACGATACCACCGGGAGTGGCGCAGCAAGAAGGCCAGAACCAGCAGGCCAGCCAGCCAGACGGTAGGCGATATAAGAAAATCCAGGATTTTAGATAGCACGAAGAACATAGCACAAAGCTACGCGCGGCGGGCTAGCGCACCACATTGCCCACCTGTATTGCCTGGTGGCCCTGGCTGGGTAGCAGCAAGTACCCGCCAAACCCAGTACCAAAACAGGCGGCCGGTAGTAACCGGCCGCCTTTTGTTCACTTAAAGAAAATAAGCACCGCCCGTTCTGTAGGCAGATGCCTGTTAAAGTGCCGCTACCAGCTCGTCGGTGCAGGTTTGCAGGTGCGTGAGCATGTTCAGAACCTCTTCCTCGGTGCGGAGGGTGTCGCACTCCATCAGCCGGCCCCGGCAGTAGGCCACGAAGAACGGCGCTACTTTGGCGTCCATCATTTTGCGGGCTACCGGGTTTTCATCGACATCGAGGCGCAGAAAAACGGTTTTCTGGAAGCGGGCATCCTTGGAGAAACGCTCGAAGGGTGGAGCCAGCAGGTCACACACGTCGCAGTTTTCAGAGGTGAATTTGGCCAGCACGCGGGGGTAGTCGTGGATGATGGTGCGGAGACCTTCGTCGTTCGTGTCAATTACTTTCATGCAGGAAGTGCTAGGTGAAGGTCGGCCTGAAGCTCGGTGGCCCAACTCAGGGCTTCTCCGGCAGACAACAAACCATCCCGGAAAAATTCCATGACAGAATGGTTTTTTAATTGCCTGAAACGAGCGACCCGCTTCCTTAGTTTTTCCCGAGCATCATCTGGCGGATGTACTTCACGGGCGCGCTGCCGTAGCTGAGGAACTGCTCGTGGAAGGTTTTCAGATCGAACTTACTGCCCTGCTGCTTTTTAAGCTCCTCGCGCAAATCATAAATTTCGGTGGAGCCGGTGAAGTAGCTGCTCAGCTGTACCTGGCTGAGGGTGGCGCGGCGCCATTTGTTGCGGGCCTCGGCTTCTTCCTGAAACCCGTCGCGCTGGAGCAAAGCCACGGCCTGGGGCTCCGTGATGGTGCCGGCTTGCACATCGTGGTCGAGGATGGCGTTCAGGGTCACGCGCATGTTCCACTTGTCCCACATCAGCCAGATTTCGTCGGTGTTACCCCCGTAGCCGCTTTCCAGCATCATGCGCTCGGTGTACACGGCCCAGCCCTCAATCATGGCCCCGTTGCCGAAGATGGATTTCACCAGCGAGGGGCTGCGGTTGGCATATACCAGCTGGGTGTAGTGGCCCGGAATGGCTTCGTGGATGTTGAGAATCTGGAGGGTGTACTGGTTGTACTCGCGCAGGTAGCTTTCGGCCTGGGCCGCCGTCTGCCCGTCCAGTGGCTCCACGTTGTAGTAGGTATTGGCGGCTTTGTCGTAGGGGCCGGGGGCCGAAATGCTGGCGCCGGCGCCGCTGCCCCGCATGTACAGCGGGGTTTCGCGCACTACCAGGGGCTTGGTGGGGTCCTGGGTCAAGAGCTTATGGTCATCCACCCACTTCACGAGGGTAGGCATCTGGTCTTTCACGGCCTGCACGAAGCCGGCGGGGGTAGCGTGCTTTTCGGAAAGCTTGCTGATGACCTGCTTGATCATTGCCACTGAATCTGAGGGCGCGGTTTGGCCGGGGAAGTAGGTGGGCCAGAGGCGAGCAGCACGCTTGCCCATGTCCCGGAGCAGCTCCTGGCGGTGCCGCTGGGCCTTCTGGTACACCTGGTCGGCGGAGTACGTCGACTGAATATCGAGGGCAAACTTGCGGTCGAACAGCGGCTTACCGATGCGGAAGCTCCGGAACTTGCCGGCCGGCAGCACCTCCTGCTGCAGGAAGCGCACGTAGCCTTCCATTACGAGGCGGGTAGTAGCAATGCGGTCCGTGAGGTCCTTTTTCTCCCGCGCCGTGAGGCCCGACTTCGCCACCGAATCTTGCAGAGCCGGCCCGAATACGGCCAGCCCGCCCTGGGTTTGCAGAACGGCCAGGTTGGTATGCTCGCGGGTGGGCGTCTGGATGTTTTGCTTGGCGGCCTCGTAGTAGTCGGCGGCGCGGCTGATCTTGCTGCTGATGGCGCGCAGGCGGCGGTCGAGGGGGTGGTAGCGGCCGTTCAGGATTTCGGCCACCGAGGAGCCCAGGTTATAGCCGGCCGGGTTCCACTGCCAGTCGCGCAGGCTGTCGGCGTAGAAGCGCGCCGACTCCAGGTAGTTCTGCAGCAGGCGGTAGTCGGTCTGGTTGTTCACCGAGAGGTCTTCCACTTTGAAGATTTCCATTTCCTGGCGGCGGCGCTTGAGAGCGGCGGCTTCCGTCTGGCGGCGGCCCGCCGAGGGAATCACCAGCAGGGAATCGTAGCGGTGGTAGCCGGCCGAAGAAGCCCACTCGGGGTTGTAGTACCACAAGGAGTCAATGAAGCGCTGCTTGTAACGGTCGAAGTCGGCATCCACCGTTTCGGGCGTGCCGGAGGTAGGCTTGGTGTTGGAATTGCAGGCGGAGAAAGCCGCCAGGCCAGCCACGGCCGCCAGCAGCGCCAGCCGGGAAGAGTAAGATTGCGTCATAAATACAGGGAGAGGGGTAGTAATTCAGGTGCCAAGGTAGCGGACAAGGACGCGAGAATGGCGCTCGGCGTTGCGGGCCAAGCTCCCCGGAGGTAGGCCTGGCCGAGTTGATAGTGGGTACTACAGCTATGTTGTGCATTTCTCTATGCATTTTTAGGCCACTCTATTCCCATTCCCTACCCCCTTCCTATGCCCCAATCTGCCCAAAGCCGCCGCCATTTTCTTCAAATCCTTAGCGCCGGGCTAGCCGGCAGCGCCCTGCTGGCGGCCTGCGCCCGTGCTGGTTCAGGCTCCCCCGCTGCCAACAGCTACCTGGTGTACGTGGGCACCTACGGCCCCCAGGAGCAGGACAACATCTGGCTCTACCGGCTGGAACCGGCTACCGGGGCGCTGACGCGGGTAACGGGAGCCCGGGGCGGCGCCAGCCCTTCCTTCCTGACGGTGGATGCCCAGCACCGCACCCTCTACGCCGTGAATGAGGTAGACAATTACCAGGGCACACCCAATGGGGGCGTCAGCGCCTTTGCCATCGACCGGCAAAGCGGGGGCCTGACGCTGCTGAACCAGCAGGCCTCGGGCGGCACCATTCCCTGCTACATCAGCCTCGACCGCCAGGGCCGGCACGCGCTGGTCGCCAACTACGGCAATGGCACGGTGGCGGCCCTACCCCTGGGTGAGGGCGGAAAGCTACAGCCGGCTTCTTCGGTAGATCAGCACACGGGCCACGGTCCGCACAAAAACCAAACGAACCCGCGCGGCCACTGCATCTTGCCTGACCCAGCCGGCAAGTACTTTTTCGCCGTGGATTTGGGCAACGATACCGTGTACGGCTACACCTTGGCGGCTGATGGCAAGCTGCAGCGCCTGCCTACCCCAGCCCACCAAACCAAGCCCGGCGCGGGGCCGCGCATCCTCACCTTCCACCCCAGCAAGCCCTGGGCCTACCTCATCAACGAGCTGGATTCCACCATGACGGCCCTGGCCTACGACGCTGGCAAGGGTAGCTTCCGCGAAATTCAGACAATAACCACCCTGCCCGTCGGCTTCACCGAGTGGAATGCCTGCGCCGACGTGCACGTATCGCCCAACGGCCGGTTTTTGTACGGCTCCAACCGCGGGCACAACAGCCTGGTAGTGTACGCCATTGACCCCGGCAGCGGCCGCCTGAGCCTGGTGGAGCACGTGATGCTACCCGGCAAAACGCCCCGCAGCTTCACCCTCGACCCTACCGGCCGGATAGTACTCGTGGCTCATCAGCAGTCTGATACCGTGGTTACCTACTTCGCCGATGCCCGCACCGGCCGCCTCACGCCCACCGGCGTGAGCGTACCCATGACGGCCCCCGTATGCCTGCAGGTATACCCCGACTTTCTGCGGGGCTAAGGGGTAGCCGACGGAGTTGAAGAAGGGTACTATTTCGGCTGGCTTGACGTTTGCTTAGCGGCTCCTGGCGCTGCGCAGCCGCAAGCCAGCCGATTTTTCTTTTCTTCTGTAGCTTGTTATGAAACGTCTTGGTGGCTTGGCACTGCTGGCCCTCCTTCCCCTCTCCTTACGTGCCCAGCAAGCCGGTTCGGTGCAGCGGCTCGATGAGAGCAATGGCTTTCGGGGCCTGCACTTTGGCGCACCGCTCACCGAGGCCCTGCACCTGCGCCTCGTTCAGGACAGCGGCGACGAGAAGATTTACGAGCGCACCGACGAGGACCTGCGCCTGGGCTCTTTTTCGGCCACGCGCATTCACTACAAGTTTTTCCGGGGGCAGTTTGCCGCTGTTACTATCATCGTGAAGGGCGCCGAACATGCCCAGCGCGTGTTACCCACCTTCCAGCACGTGTATGGCCCGGGCAAGATAGAAGGCTTCAGCTGCAAGTGGCAGGGCCGGCAGGTGGCCCTTTCCTGCGCCTCCTGGAGCGACGATAATGCCATCCTGGCCATGTCGAGCCTACCCCTTGCCGCCCAGATGAAGCAGGCCAAAGCAACGCCGAAGTCTACGAGTAAGTAACGGGGTAGCTTTTTAATTGCCGCCCACGGCCCTGGGGCTGCAGCTTATCTTTGGTAGCCCTGCACCGGGAAGGCCGGGTCCTCATAGGGAGCCAACACGGGCTCGGCCTGGCTATCGGCTTTGAACAGCATAACCTCGCGCCGTTCCGGGGTGTAGCGAGGCCAGCTGGGGCCCGGCTGCCCGGTTTTCATGAAGCGGGCCCAGTGCGCGTGCATGGCCGCCGCCAAAGCGGGGTTGGAGGCTTTGCTAGGGGCTGTGGCCGTGGCCGCCGCAGCTGCTGCGGCGGAGCTACCGGCGGGAGCATTCCACACGAAAGCCAGCTCCTGGGCATGGATGGGCTGGGTACGGGCATCCGCGTAATCGAAGCGGTAGAGCCAGGTAGGCGTGCCCTGGGCGGCCAGCTGGTCCGCCAGGCGGTAGGTAGCCAGCCGGTAGAGGTAATCCGTCAGAACTGCATTCCAAGCGTCTAGATCCGGCTGGGAGCCGCGGCGCGCCTGGTAGGCCTGCCATACGTAGGAGCTGTTTTTCGAGCCGAACACCAACCGCAAGCCTTCTTCATTGGGCTCATGCAGCACCGAGCCGGGCCCACTGAACAGCCGCGCTTCCTCTAGGTTGGTGCCCAGCAGCACCCGTACGGGCGGCCGCGTCTGGCGCAGGTAATCCAAGGGAGGCGCCACAATGGTCTTGCCATCGAGCACGGGCCCGAACACCTGCAAGCCCCCGGTGCCATTGGCAAAGCGTGCCTGAGCCCGCACCAGAGAATCGGCGGGCAGGGTGAGCAGGGCGCCAGCGGTGGGCAGATGCAGAGCCTGGAGCAGGTCTCGCGTCACGGCCCCGGCAGTAGCCGTGTCGCGGATGGCCTGCACGGCGCCGCTTTCCAGAATCACTTGCTGAAACAAGCCTTGCGCGGCAGGCGTCACCAGCAGGCCGCCTACCAGCTTTGCCCCCGCCGATTCGCCCATGACCGTTACCTGGTTAGGGTCGCCACCGAAGGCGGCAATGTTCTGGTGCACCCAGCGCAGGGCCGCCACTGCGTCGAGCAGGCCGCTGTTGCCAGCCTGAGCGTAGCTGGGTCCTAGGCGCGGGCCCAGGTGCAGAAAGCCCAGGCTACCCAGGCGGTAGTTGATGCTGACGGCCACAATGGTATCCTGCGCGGCAAACGTCCAGGCGTCGTTATCCTGGCTCGAGCCCCCGGTAAAGGCCCCACCGTGCACCCATACTACCACCGGCCGCCGCTTGGCCGTGGCCGGCGCCCACACGTTCAGGTAGAGGCAGTCCTCGGAGCCCTGCACCCCGGTTGCCCCAGTCGTTTGCATTGCCTTCGAGCCAAACTGCAAGGCGGCAAGCGGGTTGCGGTGGCGCTTCGGCGGCTGCGGGGGCCGAAAGCGGAGCGGGCCTACCGGAGGCTGGGCGTACGGAATACCACGGAATACCCGTAGGCTACCCTCCTGCACGCCCTGAACCCGGCCCTGCTTGGTTTTAACCACCGGGGCTACCTGTTGCGCCTGAGCTGCCACTGGCGCAACACCGAGGCTCATGCCTAGTAGTAAGGCCCCCAACACCTTACGATACAAATGGCAGCTGAAGTAACAAGTCATCTGGAAAGGAAACGAAAACAATTCAGAAGCTTTGAGGGGTAAGGCAGCCCCACCTCCTACTTAAGACGAGGTTGTGCACTGCTTTTCAACGTAGGTAGTCAATACGCCGGCAGGCGGTTCGTTATGTGAGTTGTTGCTGCTTGGAGCAGTGCAACGTCAGCCGGCCAGATTCCGCCCTGAGCTAGAAGCGACCGTAGTATTATAACGACTGCACACGGTACGCTTCAGCTCTGCAGGATGGGGTAGTTGCCGCAAAGCGTGGCTGAGTTTACAGGTTAGCTTTTCAGCAGCGTGGCGCACTGGCTGGCTATTTCCAGCTCCTCGTTGGTGGGCACCACCAGCACCTTCACGCGCGCACCCGGCCGACTGATTTCCCGAATACCGGGGCGGCGAAGCTGGTTTTCCTGCTCATCCAGCTCAATGCCCAGAAACTCGAGCCCCTCGCAGGCTTTCCGGCGCACCAGCGCGTCGTTTTCGCCTACCCCCGCCGTAAACACCACCGCATCGAGCCCGCCTAGCACGGCCGCGTAGGCCCCAATGTACTTGCGGATGCGGTAGGCGTACAGGTCGTAGGCCAAGGTAGCGCGGGCATCGCCCTGCTCCAGGGCTTTGGTGATGTCGCGCATGTCGCTGAGGCCCGTGAGGCCCAGCATGCCGCTTTCTTTATTAACCAGCGTGCTGATTTGTTCGTCCGTGTAACCGAGTTGGCCCATGAGGTGCAGCACCACGGAAGGGTCCAGGTCGCCGGTGCGGGTACCCATTACCAGGCCACTGAGGGGGCCAAAACCCATGCTGGTATCGAGGCAGCGGGAGCCATGCACGGCGGCGGCGCTGCAGCCGTTGCCCAAGTGCAGGGTAATCAGGCGGGCATCAGGCAGGCCCAGGTGGGTAGCGGCTTGAGCTGCCACGTACTGGTGGCTGGTGCCGTGGAAGCCGTACACCCGAATGCGCTCCTCGGTATAAAGCTTTTCGGGCAGGGCGTAACGGAAGGCGTGCTCAGGCAGCGTCTGATGGAAAGCCGTATCAAACACGGCTACCTGCCGGGCCTGGGGGAAGATGCGCTCCGCTACGTCAATGCCCAGCAGGTTGGCCGGGTTGTGCAGGGGCGCCAACGCAAACAGCCGCCGGATTTCCGCTTTTACCTCCTCAGTTATTTCGGTTGTCGCCGCAAAACTTTCGCCCCCGTGGACTACCCGGTGCCCGACCACTTCCACTTCGGCCGGGTCGCGCAGCACGCCTTGGTCCGCATCCGTCAGCAGGGCCACTACCTCGCGCAAACCGGCCTCATGGTCGGGCAGGGCCAGGGTGCGCCGCACTTCGCGGGGCGCATCCGGGGTAGCCTCCGGGCCATAAACTTTGTGCGTGATGGTGGCATTGGGGTAGCCGATGCGCTCCACCAGTCCGCTGCATACGGGTTGCCGGGCCGGCCACCGGAACAGCTGGTACTTGATGGAAGAGCTACCGGAGTTGACAACGAATATGTTCATAGAGCAAAAAGAGAGGCAGAAAGCTCATGCAAGAAAACCAAGCTGGCTTTTTAGCTTTGAATTCCCCGCCGGGCTGTCGAGTGGGCTTTGTAGGTATTCCCTATTTTTTGCTCGGCAGGACTTTCTTCACCAGCCGAACAATTTGGTCAATAAAGAAACCCACCACGAGCCCAAACACCCCGCAGGCAAGTACCTTGGCCAGCCAGGCTACGGCCGGCACGTTGGCTAAAGCATGTTCCAGGTCGTGCAGCAGGTGGGCGGTAAACGGAATGCCGTGGGCAATGATTTCGGCTCCTACCCACAGCATGGCAGCCGTACCTACGTAGCTCAGGATGCGCAGGAAATTCGGCATGAACTTCACAATTCCCCGCCCAAATTTCTGGGTAGTGGGACCGTACCCTTCCCCGGCCAAATGCAGGCCAATATCATCGGCTTTTACAATCAGGCCCACGAAGCCGTACACGGCTACGGTAATAAAAACCGCTACGGCCAGCATCACGATAACTTGGTTAACGATGGGCTGATCGGTTACCTGGCTATAGGCAATAGCCATGATTTCCGACGATAAGATAATATCCGTTCTAACGGCGCCCGTAACGCGCTCTTTCTCCAGCTCCTCGGGCGTAATGGCCTTTACCTGCTCACTTTCAGGATGCACCTCGGGGTGCTTGCTGAACATGGAATGTACCTTTTCATAGCCTTCGAAACACAAATACGCCCCTCCCAGCATTAAAATGGGCGTAATAGCCCAGGGAGCGAAATACCCCAGCACCAAGGCTGCCGGAGTTAAAATCAGCAGCTTGTTGATGAGTGACTTTTTGGCAATCTGGTAGATAATAGACAGCTCCCGGGAAGGGTCCAGGCCCACGACGTACTTGGGGGTAACTGCCGTGTCGTCTATGACGATGCCGGAAACCTTGCCGGTGGTTTTGGCTACCTGCGCCGGCACGTCGTCGAGGCTAGCGGCGCTGACTTTTACCAAAGCCGAAATATCATCTAGTAAAGCAAAAAATCCTGAAGGCATATTCTGTGTTGGCTACGCTATTTCTGTTTCAGAAAATGGTGTACTTCTTTCCCATTTTTATCAGGGTGCAAGCTACAGGAAAGCAAACGAGGTAGCAGCATTTTAGCTACCGCCACTCTGCCACGCCCGCGTGCTACCCCTGCTGGCTCTGGATAGCCGTGATGATGACCGTATTGTAGACGTCGTCGACGGTGCAGCCGCGGCTCAGGTCGTTGACGGGCTTGTTGAGGCCTTGCAGCACCGGCCCGATGGCCAGCGCCCCGGTTTCGCGCTGCACGGCTTTGTAGGTGTTGTTGCCGGTGTTCAGATCGGGGAAGATGAGGACGCTGGCCTGGCCCGCCACTTCCGAGTCGGGCAGCTTCTGGCGGCCCACGATGGGGTCCACGGCGGCGTCGTACTGAATGGGGCCATCCACTTTCAGGTCGGGGCGCAACTGGCGGACCAGCTCGGTGGCCTGGCGCACCTTCTCTACATCGGCGCCGGCTCCGGACGTGCCCGAGGAGTAGGACAGCATAGCAATGCGGGGCTCAATGCCGAAAGCCTGGCTGCTTTCGGCCGAGGAAATGGCAATTTCCGCCAGCTGCTCGGCCGTAGGGTTAGGGTTCACGGCGCAGTCGCCGAACACGGCCACGCGGTCGGGCAGGCACATGAAAAACACCGACGACACCACCGACACGCCCGGCTTGGTTTTAATGAACTGCAGGGCCGGCCGGATGGTGTGCTGGGTGGTGTGCACCGCCCCCGACACCATGCCGTCGGCGTGGCCCTGGTGCACCATCATACTCCCGAAGTACGACACGTCGCGCATCAGGTCCCGGGCCATGTCCTCGTTCACGCCCTTGCTGCGGCGCAGCTCATAGAAGGCCTGCACGTAGCCGGGGTAGTAATCGGAGTTTACCGGATCCAGCACCTGCAGATGCTCGCCTACGGGCAGGTGCAGGCCCAACCGCTTAGCCGACGCCGCTACCTCCTGGGGGTTGCCGAGAATGGTCAGGTTCACGATGTCCTGGTGCAGGAGCAGGGCCGCGGCGCGCAGAATCCGGTCGTCGTTGCCCTCGGGTAGTACAATGTGCTGGCGCTTCCGCTTGGCCCACTGCAGCAGCCGGTACTGGAACATATGGGGCGTGATGCCCTCGGGCTGGTAGCTCACCATGCGCTCCTGCAGGGCGCGCACGTCCACGTAGCGCTCAAACGTCTGGATGGCCAGCTGAATCTTGGGCACGTTATCGGGCGAGATGCGCGACTTGATGGCGCCTACCCGGGTGCTCGTCTCGAAGGTACCCGTAGGCACGGCCAGAATAGGAACTATGGTTTGCAGGCCTTCAATCAGGCGCCGCACGGGCTCCTCCGGCTCCGAGCCCGCCGTGAGTACAATGCCGGCCACGCGCGGGTAGCTGGCCGAGAGGTTGGCTTGCAGGGCCCCAATGATGATGTCGCCCCGGTCGCCGGGGGTTACAATGAGCACGTTTTCCTTCAGGTAGTTCAGGAAGTTGGGCAGCTGCATGGCCCCAATCACGTAGTTATCTACCTGATTGCTTAGCTCGGCCTCGCCTAGTAATAGCTTGCCACCCAGCCCCTCCTGGATTTCGCGCATGGTAGGATGCAGCAGGGTGGTATCCTCGGGAATGACGGCCAGCAGCACTTCCTCCGGCAGCTGGGTGCGCAGCAGCTCCCGCACGTCGTCTACCTGCTGGGGCGGAATGCGGTTGGCCACGGCGGCCAGCACCTGCACCTCCCGGGCCTCGAAGCTGCGCAGCACCGTAAGCACCGTACTCACAATCTGAGCGGTGGTTTTGCCCTCGCCCGACGCCACCGTAATAACGGGCACGCCCAGATTTTTAGCGATGGACACGTTGGCATCAAACTCGAATGCCGTGCCAGGCCCCACGAAGTCGCTACCCTCTACTACCGTAAAATCGTAGCGCTCCTCCAGCTGCTTGTACTTATGAATGACGGTGTCAATCAGCTCGCCCTGGGCATCGGCTTCCATCAGGCGCAGGGCTTCGGGACGGGTAAAGGCGAAGGTATTCTCGTAGGCCAGCGGCAGCTTGAAGTAGCTGAGCACGGTAGCAATATGCGGGTCCTGGGGAAGGTCGCCGGCAATGATGGGCTTGAAGTAGCCAACCTTCTGGGCTTGCCCCAACAGCAAGTTTACGAGGCCCAGGGCCAGTACCGACTTGCCGCTGTAGGGCTCGGCGGAAGCAATAAAGACAGTTTTGGTCATACCGAAACAGGAGTAGAGCCCAGCCGCGCAGCAACGGCTTCGGGCGTTTTCGGACTAGAGTGGAGCTAATGCCTACGCAGCCAGCCCCCGCAAGGATAAGGCTCCGGCACGGAATGGGGGTAGGAACTGCCCTGGTTTAAGCTATTTCCTGATCAAAATCATCCGGCGGCTCCTGCACCAGGCTTGGATAAGAGACAGGGCCTCGCACCAGCCGATAATCTGGCCAAAAGCCTCCGCGCGCTATATTCCGGCACGCGAAATGCTTGGACCCTAGCTCAACCGCAGGGGCGGCTGGTTCACTTTTTCGCAGTGTACCAGTTCTGCTACCTTCGCCGGGCAGATTCATTCTCTCTTATGCGCCGCTTCTCCCTCCCCCTGCTCTCTGGCCTCTTGCTCAGCCTCACGGCCCTGGGCTGCTCGCAAAACTCCCGCGAAACCTCCCGCCCTACCGCACCTAGTGCCGATGCGCCGCCAGCCATTCCGGTGGAAACCGGCGCGGCGGCTGCAGCCCAAAGCCCCGGCCGCTTCCCCGAAACTTTTGAAGCCGCCGAGAAAGGCGCTTACGCCACCGCCGACGAGAACCTGACCACTGGCTCCTGGCACTTCGAAGATGCGTTGATTGGCTCTTCCGATGAGGACCACAAAAACGGTCAGCACGCCGCCCGCCTCCGCGGCCAGGGCCGCCTGCGCATGAACTTCGACGCGCCCCGCGGCGTGCAGACCATCCGCATTAAAAGCGCCACCTACGGCACCGACCCGGCCAGCACCTGGGAGCTGTGGGGCAGCGTAGACGGGGGCCGCAGTTTCCGCCGCATTGGGCAGCCCGTGCGGGTACAGGGCCCGCGCTTGCTCACCACCACCTTTCAGGGGGGCGCGGCCAGTAGCCTACGGTTGGAGATTCGCAAAACCGACGGCGGCAAGGGCCGCCTCAACATCGATGATATTGCCCTGGAAATGGCCAGCGGCGCGGCAGCGGCCGGGGGCTCGGTGGCCAGCACGCCTACCCCGGCCCCGGCGCCAAAGCTGCCCGGCACCCCTTCGGCACCTGCTACTACCAGCCAACAGGCTGGCCAGCGCGACGATAATATGGCGCTGGGTAACCCCAGCGGGGCTACGGCCAACGTGAACATGCCTACCAACTACCTGTTGGTGAAGCCCCAGTTCACCATCGGCTACAACGCCCAGCGCGGCACCCCTACCTGGGTGAGCTGGCACCTCAGCCGGGCCTGGATGGGCGAGGCGCCGCGCCAGGATGACTTCCGCCCCGACCCCGCCCTACCCCGCCAGTTCTACCAGGTGACGCGCAACTCTTACTCGGGCTCCGGCTTCGACAAAGGCCACAACTGCCCCTCCGCCGACCGCACCACTGACCTCGACGACAACTCGGCTACCTTCCTGATGACCAACATGATTCCGCAGGCCGGCAACAACAACCAGCGCACCTGGAGCAGCCTGGAAGAGTGGACCCGCGACCAAGTGCGCCAGGGCCAGGAAGCCTACGTGATAATGGGCAGCTACGGCAAGGGCGGCACCGGCCAGAACGGCCGCATGACTACCCTGGACCAGGGCCGCGTAACGGTGCCGGCCCGCATCTGGAAAGTACTGGTGATTTTGCCCGAAGGCTCCAACGACCTCCAGCGCATTGCCGCCGGTCAGGCCCGCATCGTGGCCGTCGATACGCCCAACGACCAGTCCGTAAGCCCCGACTGGAGCCGCTACCGCGTGAGCGTAGATGCCATTGAAGAAGCCTCCGGCCTTGATTTACTCAGCAAACTCCCCCTGCCCGTGCAGGATCAGTTGGAGGCGCGGATAGATGCGGGCCCCACGCGCTAACGGTCCGCTTCTGCTTGGTGCCGGTGCCCCAGGGCTGCGACTCGCGAGGGCTACCGCTTACCCCCCAGCTCGGCAGCAACATCGGCAGAAGGAGTGCGTACATATGCAGCGGCCGGATAATGATTCGCCAATCTTTTCCGACCTTTGCCCCGGTGCGTTTCCCACCGCGCCCATCGTTAGCTTCTTCTGACCAATATACTCCCACCCATCATGCCTCTTACCGGGGTATGATGGGTGTTTTTTTGATCTTCCGGCTGCATCTCAGGCTTTCCTATGCTGACTCACGCCTTTTCTACCCCTCACCTACGGCCCCGAGGTACGCACCGCGTGGCCGTCAGTGCTTCGTTTTTACTCCAGGGGCTGTGTTTTTCTACCTGGGCGGCGCGCATCCCTACGGTGCAGCAGCAGCTTGGGCTCACGGATACTGAGCTGGGTGGGGTGCTGCTGGCCGTTCCAGTGGGCTCTATGGTCTCCTTGCCCCTGTCGGGTTGGCTGGTGGCCCGCTTTGGCAGCCGCCTGCTCACGGTGCTGGGGTTGTTTCTGTACGCGGCATTCCTACCCCTGCTGGGGCTGGCAACCACTACTCCGCAGCTTATGGGCGCGCTGGTATTGTTTGGGCTGGCGAGCAACATGGCCAATATTAGCATCAACACCCAGGCCGTGGGCGTGGAGGCTCTCTACGGCAAGTCCATCATGGCCAGCTTCCACGGCCTCTGGAGCCTGGCCGGTTTTGCCGGCGCGGCCATTGGCACGTTCATGATTTCCCACAACATTGCCCCTCTGCCCCACTTCCTGCTGATGGCAGCCGTGGTTATTGGCGGAGTGTTCATCGCCCGGCCCTTCCTGCTACCCGCCGATGCCCCTCGCGACGCCGACGCGCCCATCTTCGTGCTCCCCGATAAGTCGTTACTGCTGCTGGGGGTACTGGCGTTTTGCTCCCTGCTCTGCGAGGGCACCATGTTCGACTGGAGTGGGGTGTACTTCCGTAAGGTAATTCAGGCCGATAAAGACCTGGTAGGCGTAGGCTTCGCGGCTTTCATGAGCACGATGGCGGCCGGCCGCTTCATTGCCGACTGGTTCACGGACCGGTTTGGTCGCCAGCGCACGTTGGTACTGAGCGGAGTGCTGGAAGCCCTGGGTCTTACCCTGGCCGTGCTACTACCCAGCGTGGTGCCCGCTACCCTGGGGTTCATGCTGGTGGGTCTGGGAGTTTCGTCGGTGGTGCCGCTGGTGTACGGGGCCGCGGGACGCTCCAAAACCATGTCGCCGGGGGTAGCCTTAGCGGCGGTTTCAACGGTAGGCTTCGCGGGCTTCTTGCTGGGGCCGCCCGTTATCGGCCTCGTGGCCGGGGCTACTAACCTGCGCGTGTCGTTTGCCCTGATTGCCGTGATGGGTCTGGCCGTGGCAGGGTTGGCGCGCCGCTCGGGGATAGAGTAACCGCGTTTTCGTACTTGATAAAGCAGAAGGAAGCTGAGCAGTTGCTCGGCTTCCTTTCTTTTGCACGACCATGCCTCTGGTAAAGCCCATGGGCAAATTCGTACTTTTCTTCCCGGTCACTACCCCCTGCTGCCATGCCTACTCCCGCGCCTCCCGCCCCGGACACCACTATTTACACCGCGCGCCAGCAGTACGTGCTGCTGATCCTGTGCCTGGTTGGCATCTCCGTGCTGATTCTGGTAGGGCTGGGCAGTTACATCACGGCTTTTTTGGGGGCGGGAATCCTCTTTGTGGTGTTCCGGCCGTGGTTTGTAGGACTCGTGCACCAGCGGGGCTGGAACCGACAGCTCGTGACCGTCGGGCTGCTACTATTCGCCTTCGTGGTGATTATTCTACCCTTCATGGCTTTAAGTCTGATGCTGGTAGACCGCATCCGGGTGTATGGGCAGGACACCTCTCAGATTATGGCCGTGCTGCACAAAATCGAGCAGAAAACCGGTTATACCTTCACCAATGAACAAAGCGTCCGGACGCTGCTGCAACAGGCGGTAAGCTGGCTTAGTCAGCGCCTACCGTCCTTGGCCAGCGGGCTGCTACACTTCACCGTGGTTATTGGTCTGATGCTGTTCACCCTGTACTTTATGTTCACCCAGGAAGAAGGCTTCCTGCGCGGCTTGCGGCGCTACCTCCCTTTCCGCCCCAGCACCCTGCACGAGCTAGGCGACTCGCTGAAGAACAACGTGAATGCCAATGTGCTCGGCCAAGTGCTGATTGCCCTGGTACAGGCCGTGCTTACGGGCCTCACCCTGCGCATCTTCGGCGTACCCGATTCTTCCTTCTGGGGCGTGGTGGCCTTTTTTATGGCCTTCATTCCTGTACTGGGCACCCCCCTGGTGTGGGGGCCGGCAGCCATTCTCAAGCTGGCCCAAAACCATACCGGCCAGGGCGTGGGCATCTTGGTTGTGGGCATCGTAGTTATCATGAACATCGACAACCTGCTGCGCATTTTGCTGGCCCGTCGTCTTGGCAACATTCACCCCTTGATTACGCTGGTGGGGGTAGTACTGGGCGTGAATATCTTCGGCATTCTGGGGCTGGTGCTGGGCCCGCTGCTGCTTTCCTACTTCATCGTACTGATTAAAGTATTCGAGCGTGAAAACCGGATTCACCAGCGCCTGCGCTTAGGCAAGTCCGAGCCCGGTCTGTTGCCGCCGGCCAGCCAATAGCCCTACCACGTAGGGAGGCGTACACCTACACTATTCAGCGGACGAATTTCCAGCCGGCTGGTACGGGCCGATTTCCCCGCGCGTCGTACGACCAAAAGTCCTTTTTTAGGTGCTTGCCGTTTTTGTAGTAAGCGTGCTGCACAAAAGCTGTATCCTGTGGGCTGTCCAACTTAAAATATACTACCCGCTCTTCGCGTACCGAGTCGCCCTCCAGCAGGGCGGGCACCCAGTATAGTACGATGTCAGGCGCCCCGTTGGGGTGATACACCCGGTTGATGGTTTCATCCGCTACGCCGGTATACTCCCAGGTGCTAAAAACCCGCCCGTCGGACTCCGTTTGCTGCCACTTGCCATAAGGGGTGAAACGCAGTTTACCATTTGGCAGGGGCTCAATACGTAGGGGACCTTCGTAGTGGTTTTTGCCCCAGATATCAGAGGCCGTGCGGTGGGTTTTGGTGACGGTCTGCCCGGCCTGTAACTGCACTTTCTCGGCGTGGGTCAGGTGCCGGCGGTATGTTCCGTCTGAGCGGCCCGGGGAAGCTGGCAGTACTTGCAGCAACATAATAACACCACCAGCCACGAGCCCACCTATCAGGCCGGCCATCCATTCGTTCATAAGCCGTATTTTTCCTCTCTAAAGGAATTGAATTAGGCGCTGAAAACCAACAGGGCTGCCTGAGGCAGCCCTGTTGGTTTTTTATCGGGGTAGTGTAAACAAAGCAATCTGTAAGGCAGGAGGTCTTGGCTTAGGTTTCCGTCAGCACGGTTTTGAAGCCCGCCAGCTTGCCACCCTCTGCTTCGCCCAGCACCAGCACGGGCACCTGGGGGCCACTGCCAAAGCGGTACACCTGCACGCCGTTCAGCTCCTGCTTCAGGTACATCTGGAGGGCCTTGAAGCGGTTGGCCAGCTCGGGGTTGCCGAGCACGCCCTTGTCGGCGGTGTGGTTGCGCAGGAAGTGGGTTAGCTCCTGCTTTTCTACTGTGGTGCCAGCCGGCACGCCCGCCAGTTGCGCCAGAGCAGCATCGGTAAGGCCACCGGCCGGGGCGGGGTAGCTCACGGGCTCCAGCGGCGCATCCGATTCGCTCATGTACACCAAACCCTGGGTCAGCTGCTGCAATTGTTGTAGCACCGCGTCGTTGGCGGTGGCGGAAGGGGTAGCGGCTGCCGCGTTTTTTTCGGTGGTTTCGCGCGCGCCCTTTGCGTTTAGGCCACCAGCGGGGGTTGCGGCTGCTTCGGTTTGGGGCACTTTCGCCGTAATGGCAGCGGCTACTTCCTGCATGCGCTCATCAGCCACCTTAATTTTAGGGTTGGCGAAGTTCATGTCGGAGACATGGTTCATCGGAATGAGGTGGATGTGCGCGTGCGGCACTTCCAGCCCAATAACGGCTACCCCAATGCGGCGGCACGGCACGGCAGCCTGCACCCCCTTTGCTACGCGCTGGGCAAATTGGTGCAAGGCAGCCAGCTCAGCCGGGGGCAAATCGAAGATGTAATCAACTTCCTTTTTCGGAATGACCAGCGTGTGCCCTTCCACCAGTGGCGTGATGTCCAGGAAAGCCAGGTGGTGCTCGTCTTCGGCAACTTTATACGCGGGCAGCTCGCCGGCTACAATTCGGGAGAAAATGGAAGGCATCGGTGAAAGGATGAGATAGTGAAAGGGTGAGGTAGAGGGAGTAGCAGCCCAGGGCTTCCCCGTGTGGCGCTGCGGAAGCCGAAGGGCTATGCCAAAGTACGGGGCAAAACAGAAAAGGGCGAAGCCGCTGGCTTCGCCCTTTTCTGGGAGGTTACTCCGGAAAATAGTCAGTTCACTATTTCCCGTCTTGTAGTTTCGCCTTAGCGGCTGATTTCCAGAATCTGGAACTGCAGTTTGCCGGCAGGCACGGTAATTTCAGCCGTATCCCCGGCCGACTTGCCCAACAGGCCTTTGCCAATCGGCGACTTCACTGAGATTTTACCGGCGGCCAGGTTAGCTTCTTCTTCGGCCACCAGGGTGTAGTCGAGAACCATGTTATTTTTCAGGTTCTTGAGCTTCACTTTGCTCATAATGAGCACTTTGCTGGTATCCAGGTTCGACTCGTCGAGGAGGCGGGCATTGCCCACAATTTCTTCCAGCTTGGCGATTTTGAGTTCCAGCAGACCCTGGGCTTCCTTGGCCGCGTCGTACTCAGCGTTTTCGCTCAGGTCGCCTTTGTCGCGGGCTTCACGCAGGTCGTCGGCAGCTTTGGCGCGGCCACGGATTTTAAGGTCCTGCAGCTCATCCTTCAGCTTCTGCAGGCCTTCCGGAGTATAATAGTTGATGGTTGCCATGGTAGGGTGATGTAAGCTCAAAAAACAAGGAGAACGGCCAGGTAGCTGGCCGTTCTCCCCTAATCAGGTTTAGGCAAATATACGAAATACCGAGAAATAATGCGCGGGTACTGTGCCGAAGCTACCAGCGCAGGTGGCGCGTTACTGGCTCAGGAACTCGCGCAGCTTACGGGCCAGCACGTGGTTAATCCGCTCGTAGCTCTGAAAGCTCCAGCCTCCTACGTGGGGCGAGAGTACCACATTCGGGGCCGCACGCAGGTAGTCGAAGCGGGCTTGCTGCTCGGAAGTAAGGGTGGCGAGCTTTTCGTTTTCCAGCACGTCCAGCGCCGCGCCGCGCAGCTGGCCGGTTTGCAGGCGCCGCACCAGGGCGGCGTGGTCGAGCACTTCGCCGCGGGCCGTGTTCAGCAGCCACAGCGCATTGCGGAAGCCAGCCAGAAACTCCTCGTTCACGAAGTGATGATTGGCCGGCGAGTACGGAATGTGAATGCTTAGCACCTCGGCCCGCGCCTGCAGCTCGGCCAGACTTACGAGGGTAGCATGGTGGTTGCCTGCTACCTGAGGGTCGTGGTCGAAGGCCAGCACCGTGCAGTCGAAGGCCTGCAGGCGCTTGGCAAAGGCGTTGCCCATGTGGCCGTAGCCGAGCAGCCCAATGGTTTTGCCCCCAATTTCCTCGCCCCGGTTGGCCTCGCGCTTCCACTCCCCGGCGCGCACCTCCCGGTCGGCGCGCACAATGTTTCGCAGTAACGCCAGCAGGAGCCCCACGGCGTACTCCCCTACGGCGTCGCGGTTGCCTTCGGGGGCATTGAGTAGCGTCACGCCGGCCGCCGCCAAAGCGTCTTCGTCAATGTTATCGACCCCGGCCCCGGCCCGGCACACGTAGCGCAGCTGGGGCCCCTGAGCCAGCAAATCGGCCGTCACGCGGACTTTGGAGCGCACAATCAGGCCCTCGTAAGGATGCGCGGCTAACGCGGCCGGCACTTCACCAGCTTTAAGGTCGGGGCGGTAGTGCAGTTCAACGCCTACGTCCTGCAACAAGTCCGGCAGGTTCGGGTGCATTTCGTCGATGACGAGGCAGAGGGACATCTTCTAGAAGAGAAGTTAGGGACTAAGATCGGTGCTATAACCCGTCAGCACCACCAGGGTTTACGCCGCTGACCGCGCCTGCTCCACCCGTTGCGTCAGCCCCACGAAATCCTGCACGCTGAGCTGCTCGGCCCGCTTGTCGAAAATGGGGTCGGTGGTGGCTTCGGCGGGCATTCCGAAGGGCTTGAGAGCGTTGCGCAGGGTTTTGCGACGGGTCTGGAACGCCTGCTTCACCACCTGGAAGAACAGCTTCTCGTCGCAGGCCAGTTGCTCGGTTTGGTTGCGCGTGAGGCGAATCACGGCCGACTGGACCTTGGGCGGCGGGTTGAATACGTGCGGGGGCACCGTGAACAGGTACTCAATGTCGTAGAAGGCCTGCAGCAGCACGCTCAGGATGCCGTAGGTTTTGGTGCCGGGCCCTTCGGCCAGGCGGTCGGCCACTTCTTTCTGAATCATGCCCACGCACTCGCGCACCTGCTGGCGGTGGGCCAGCACCTGAAAGTAAATCTGGGAGCTGATGTTGTAGGGGAAGTTGCCGATGATGCTCAGGGGCTGACCTGGGTATAGCTTTCCCAGGTCCATCTTCAGAAAATCCTGGGAGTAGATGCGCCCTTCCAGCGCGGGGTAGTGCTTGCCCAGGTATTCCACCGATTCCCGGTCGATTTCCACCACGGAGGTGCGGTACTCGGGGTGCTGGATCAGGGTTTGGGTGAGTACGCCCATACCTGGCCCAATTTCCAGCACTTCCTGCACCCCATCGGGCAGGCGCAGAGCCTCCACAATGTTGCGGGCAATGTTAGGGTCGGTGAGAAAGTGCTGCCCGAGGTGCTTTTTGGCTTTAACGGAATCCATACTGGAGGAAGGGAAGAATCTTAAGCGGGTAGAAAGTAAGAACTCAGCGGCTATTTAAGCGTCAGGGCAACAGAACATCGTCGTAGTTCTCGGCCTTGACAATCTAGCTCTCGTTTCTACCTCCTACCTTCACGGCCAAAGATACGTCGGCGGCTACCGTTTCTCTGTGCCTGGGGCGCGGGGTAGGGGTAGCGGCCGTCTTTACCCGACCTGCCCCATGCCTTTATCTCTTGCTTACTCCTCGGATTTTCCCTCTTTTGCGGATACCGTATTTATTCTGCCCGCTGGCACTACCGAACTGCCCATCAGTGCCGCCGCCGACCTCCCGGAGCCGGCTCGTCAGTTCGTGACCGAGCAGTTGGTGGCCGGTGAAAAGCTATTCGGCATTAATCAGTACAGCCACCGCCATTATTATGTGGTAGCAGAAGCCAAGAAAACGGCCGCCCTCACGGCGGAAGCGCTGCGCAAGGCCGGGCACCAGCTGCACGCCCGCCTGAAAGCCGATAAGGTACCGGAGCTGTTCATCAATGACCTGACCGGCACGGGCGCCCTACCCCTGGCAGAGGGCCTAGCTCTTACCGCCTACCAGTTCGAGGGCTATAAAACCGACGAGAAGTCCAAGAAAGCGCCTGACCTGCAGCTGCTCACCCTTATCAGCCCCGAGCTGACAGCCGAAAAAGTGCAGGAGCTGGACAACGTACTGCAGGGTGTATACCTGGCCCGCGACCTGGTAAACATGCCCTACAGCCACCTCAACGCAACTCAGCTGGCCCAACGCTTCGAGGAAGCGGGTGACGCGGCTGGTTTTCATGTGGAGGTGCTGGACTTGGTGCGCATCGAGGCCCTGCGTATGGGCGGCCTTTTGGCCGTAAACCAGGGTAGTCCCGAGCCGCCTACCTTCACCATTATGGAGTATAAGCCCGAGGGTGCTACCAACGCCAAACCCATTGTACTGGTAGGCAAGGGGGTAGTGTTTGACACGGGCGGCCTTAGCCTGAAGCCGACACCTAACAGCATGGATTTAATGAAGTGCGACATGGCTGGCTCGGCCGTGGTGGTGGGCGTCCTCTCGGCGCTGGCGAAAAACCAAGTGCCTCTGCACGTCATTGGCCTGGTACCCGCCACCGACAACCGCCCTGGCGGCCCCGCCCTGGCCCCCGGCGACGTCATCACGATGTACAGCGGCCTCACGGTGGAAGTTCTTAATACCGATGCCGAAGGCCGCCTTATTCTGGCCGATGCCCTGGCCTTCGCCAAGAAGTACGACCCCGAACTGGTCCTCGACTACGCGACGCTGACCGGCTCAGCTGTCCGCGCTATTGGTATAGAAGGTATTGTGTACATGGGTACGGCGGAGGAAGAAACGATGAGCGCCCTCAAAAAAGCCGGTAATGCTACCCACGAGCGGTTAGTAGAGTTTCCGCTTTGGGATGAGTACGCCGACCACATTAAGAGCAGCATTGCCGACATCAGCAACCTGGGCAAGGCCGAGGCGGGCGCCATTTCGGCCGGCAAGTTCCTGGAGCGCTTCACGGAAGGCTACCCCTGGGTGCACTTCGATATTGCCGGTCCTGCCTTCCTGACCGCCCCCGATTCTTACCGGGGCAAGGGCGGCACGGGCACTGCCGTACGCCTCACGTATGAGTTCTTGAAAAACCGAGCATAGCCGTACCCTTTTTCTTCCTCCCTGTCATCCTGAGTGAAGCCAAGAACCTCTCTAGCCGATAGTTCAGGCAGTGGGTTACCCTCGTAGAGAGGTCCTTCGCTCCGCTCAGGATGCCACATTACGAGAGGACAGATAGGGCCTTTACACTCGTCCCATCCCCTCCATCACCATATTACCCCCACAAATGCTTCCACGCATTGGTATTTCCGTCGGCGACCTTGCCGGCATTGGGCCAGAAATTATCTATAAAACGTTTCTTGATCAGCGCCTGCTCAAGTACTGCACCCCAGTGGTGTACGGTACAGCCACGGTGCTTTTCGATGACTTTCCGGCCGACGCAGCCCACGAGCCCCTCACCTTCCGCCAAGTGCGCCAGGCCGAAGATATTGCCCCCGGCAAGCACAACGCGGTAACGTGCTGGGATGAAGATTTTACGCTTACGCCCGGCCAGCCCAGCCAAGCCAGCGGCGCGGCCGCCCGCCAGAGCCTGCTCGCCGCGGCCCGCGACCTGAAGGCCGGCTTGCTCGACGCCTTGGTAACGGCTCCTATCAGCAAGGAAAATACCCAGGCCGACGACTTTCGCTACCCCGGCCACACCGAGTTTCTCACTACCTTCTTCGGGGCTCAGGAAAGCCTGATGCTCTTGGCCAGTGAAGACTTGCGCGTAGCTACCGTCACGGGGCATATTCCGCTTAAAGACGTGCCTACCCGCCTCACCCAGGAACTGCTTACCGCCAAGCTGCGCATTCTGGTGAACTCGCTTAAGCAGGATTTCGGCATTGAAAAGCCGCGCGTAGCCGTGCTCGGACTAAATCCCCACGCCGGCGAAAATGGCTTGCTCGGTACTGAGGAGGCCGATGTGGTAACGCCCGTGCTCCAGCACTTCCAGCAGGAAGGCCACCTGGTGTATGGCCCCTTCCCCGCCGATGGCTACTTTGGCACCGGCCAGTTCCGGCAGTTCGACGCTACCCTCTCGCTCTACCACGACCAAGGTCTGATTCCCTTCAAAACGCTGGCCTTCGAGCGGGGCGTAAACTTCACAGCGGGCCTACCCGTCATCCGCACCTCCCCCGACCACGGCACTGCCTATGGCATTGCCGGCCAGTACAAAGCCGACGAAACTTCCTTCCGCGAAGCCCTCTACATGGCCTGCGACCTGGTGCGGCAACGCAAGGCCCTGGCCGAAATTACGCCGCTCATCCCCGGTCCGGCCCCACGCGGCGGCCGCCACGAGTAATATTGCTTAGTTTCTTTATAGCAACGGGCTCTTTTCCGCGGAAAAGAGCCCGTTGCTATGTAAGCGTGGGGAAGAACTAAAGCTGCGCCATTTCCACACAGAGCGAAGAGCAGATTCGTTTTTTGAGAACTAAGCTGGTACCTCCCTCTCATTCCGGCAGAAAAAGCAGTGAGGCCGCCGTTATGGGCGTTGAGTAGCTACTACTAAGCGAAACTTTCTTTCCAAAAACGAAATTTTGTTTGCCTTTTCAGAATTGTGCCTTACTTTTGTAGCCACTAAACCAATGGCTCAGCCTATTTTCTTTTCATAGCTTCTCTGCATGACGCTGCACACTCCTTCTGATTACCGAACTGCCCTGCGTCGCCTCGATGCTTTGGTAGCTGCTGGCGTGGAAGGCAATGCTGCCCTGGAAGCTGAGTTTCGGGAATTGATTACGGCCCTTGATACTTACGAAAGCAAGCTTGGGCTGCTACCCATCCCGAATCTGCCAACCTCCTTGGCGGAGATGATAGAGTTGAAGCGCCAGCAAATGCGGCTAAAGCAAAAAGAACTGGCGGAACTGCTGGAAGTGCCTGCCGGGCGCCTCTCGCAAATCCTTAGCGGAAAGCGCCGCGTAACACTCGATTTAGCCAAGCGGCTGTACGAGCGTCTGGGTATTCCATCAGACTTTATTCTGAAAAACGCGTAGCCCACCGCTCAACTCCGCATCTGCTTTTACAAACCGGGCAAAACTTTCTACTTTTGCCCCCTGCTACAAACTAGCCGTGAAGAAGGACTCGCAATACGACATCAACATTGCCAAGCTGGCCGATAAAACGCACCGCTTTGCGTTTGACCTGGACAAGGCCTTTTTTGAGCAGTTTGACCAGCAACTCATCCCCGATGGCCAGGTACACGCCGACGTGACCCTGACCAAAACCGACCGGCTCATCACCGTAGATTTCGATCTGCACGGCACGGTGCGGCAGATTTGCGACCGGAGCCTGGATGAGTACGATCAGGAGGTAGAAGCCCAGGAGCAACTGCTGGTGCGCTTCGGCGACCAGAACCTGGAACTGGATGACAACGTGCTGCAAATCACGCCCGATACCCAGACGCTACCCCTGGCCCAGCACCTATTTGACTACATCGGGTTGGCCCTGCCCATGAAGAAGCTGCATCCGCGCTTCCAGAATGAGCCCGACGAAAACCCTGAGGCCGATGCCAAGCTCATCTTCACTACCCGCCAGGAAGGCGACGACGATGAGGACGACAACGACGGCATCGACCCGCGCTGGAACGCGCTCAAAAATCTGAATTAGGCTGTGTCAGGCTTGATTCTTCATTTTCACTTCACAATTCTTAATTCTTTTTGAACCATGGCACATCCTAAGCGCCGGACCTCCTCCGCTACCCGCGATAAGCGTCGTAGCCACTACAAACTGACCCCGAAAGCTGTTTCGGTTTGCTCGACTACCGGCGAACTGCACCTGCGTCACAAAGCCTACGTAGTTGACGGCGACCTGTACCTGAACGGTAAAGTAGCCATCAAAGACTACGCTCCCGTAGCCGCTCCGGCCGCTACCGATACCGACGAAGAATAGTCGCCCGATAGCTGCTTACCCGCATTGCGGTACTAGTATAGCGTAAGCATCCCCGGCCCTGTTGATTCTATAAGAAAGCACGGCCGGGGTTGTGATGCTCCGCAACGCTTCTCTCCCGGACCTCTTTGATTTTCCGTTCATGAAGATAGCCCTGGACGCAATGGGGGGCGATTTCGCACCTCAGGCCGCCGTCGATGGGGCCGTACTGGCTGCCAAAGTGCTGGCCGGCAAGGCCCAGATAGTGCTTATCGGCCAGGAAGATGCTGTGCGCCCCCTGGTGGCCCAGCACGGTCCTGATGCTGCCGAACTACTGGTAGTACCCGCTTCGCAGATTATTGAGATGGGCGAACACCCCGCCAAAGCTTATCAGCAGAAGCAGGATTCGAGCATTGCTGTTGGTTACCGTATGCTGGCTACTGGTGAGGTAGAGGCCTTTTGCTCGGCGGGCAATACTGGCGCCATGCTGGTAGGCGCCATGTTCAGCGTGAAAGCCGTACCGGGCGTGCTGCGGCCGGCCATTGCGAACTTTGTTCCGAAGCTGGACGGCGGCATGGGCATTATGCTTGATGTAGGGGCCAATGCCGAGTGCAAACCCGAAATGCTGGAGCAATTCGGTGAGTTGGGCTCTTTGTATGCTCAGTACGTGCTCGGTATCGAGAAGCCTAAAGTGGGCCTCATGAACCTGGGCGAAGAAGAAGGTAAGGGTACTGCTATTACTCAGGCGGCGCACCAGCTGCTAAAAGTAAACCCCCATATTCACTTCATCGGCAACATTGAGGGACGTGACCTGTTCAACGACAAAGCCGATGTAATTGTCTGCGACGGCTTTACGGGTAACGTGGTGCTTAAAATGGCGGAATCGGTGTACGACATCATCGCCGAGAAAAACATTCACGACCCCTTCCTCGATAAATTTAACTACGAAGCCGTGGGTGGCTCGCCCATCCTTGGCATCAACGACAACGCCATTATCGGGCACGGTGTGAGTACGCCCTTGGCCATCTGCAACATGCTGCTGCAAGGGTACCAAATGGCCAGCTCTGGCATCGCCGACCAGATAAAAAACACCTTCAAGTCTTAAGGGCAACCCAGAGTCCGGCCCCCGAGCCGGACTTTTCCTTTGCCGCGTTTTCTGTTCCCTCTCTAATGAAGATTACCGCTGCCATCACTGGAGTCGGCTCTTATGTGCCTGACTACGTGCTTACCAATCAGGAGCTCGAAACCATGGTCGACACGACCGACGAGTGGATTATGAGCCGAACCGGGATTCAGGAGCGACATATTCTGAAGGGCGAGAACCAGGGCACTTCCGTCATGGGTATCAAGGCTGTAGAGCAGCTGCTGGCGAAAACCGGCAACAAGGCCGAAGACATCGACCTGATCATCTGCGCCACTACTACCCCTGATCTGGTATTTCCGGCCACAGCTAATATCATTTCGGCGGCGGTGGGCGCAACCAAGGCATTCAGCTTCGATATGCAGGCGGCTTGCTCGGGGTTTATGTACGCCTTGGCTACTGGCTCGCAGTTTATTGCTACCGGCGCTTACAAGAAAGTGATTGTGGTAGGCGCCGATAAGATGTCGAGCATTATCGACTATACTGACCGCGCTACCTGTATTATTTTCGGCGACGGCGCTGGGGCCGTGTTATTGGAGCCTAACACCGAGGGCCTCGGCCTGCTCGACCAGGAGCTGCACTCCGATGGGCACGGCGAACAATACCTGCACCAGAAAGCCGGAGGCTCACGCCGCCCGCCTTCCGCCGAAACGGTTGCCAACCGCGAGCATTTCGTTTACCAAGAGGGCGCTGCCGTTTTCAAGTTTGCGGTGAAGAACATGGCCGATGTAGCTGCGCAAGTAGCGGAGCGCAACGGCCTCAGCGCCGACACCATTGACTGGCTGGTGCCCCACCAGGCCAACAAGCGCATCATTGATGCCACGGCCAACCGCGTAGGTATTGGCCCGGAGAAGGTAATGCTCAACATCCATAAGTACGGCAACACCACCAATGGCACTATTCCGCTGTGCTTGGCCGACTATGAGCAGCAGCTGCGCAAAGGCGATAACCTGATTATTGCCGCATTTGGTGGGGGCTTCACTTGGGGCTCTTTATACCTGAAATGGGCGTACGACCCCAAACCGGACCCCTCAATAGCCTAACCTGGCGGCTCGCAAGCGGAAAAACTTCTATACTTGCACTCCCGACACGTGCCGCCCCGCCATCTCTCCGGGGCGGCACGTTGCGTTTCCACCCTAGTAACTCACTTTCTGACTGTTGAAGATTGGTGCCCGAACCACTGGTTTCCGGTAGCTTTGTGCCCAATTTTCCCTCTCCAACTCTTTCCCCACCATGGCCACCACCGCAGACTTTCGCAACGGGCTCGTTCTGAACTACAACGGCGAGTTGCACGTCATCACCGAATTCCAGCACGTAAAACCAGGTAAAGGCCCGGCCTTCGTGCGTACCAAGCTCCGTAACATCAAAACCGGCCGCACCATTGACAACACCTTTAACGCCGGGGTGAAGGTGGAAACGGCCCGCGTGGAGCAGCGTCCGCACCAGTACCTGTACAAGGACGACTACGGCTACACCTTCATGGACAATGCTACCTTTGAGCAAGTAGTACTGCCCGAGGCCATGGTGCCCTTTGCCGACCTGATGAAGGAAGGCCAGGAAGCAACCATCCTGTTTCACGCCGAAACGGAGCAGCCACTCACGGCCGAGTTGCCGACCACTGTGGATCTGGTAGTAACTTACACCGAGCCTGGCCTGAAAGGTGACACTGCCACTAACACCCTAAAGCCCGCTATCGTGGAAACGGGGGCCCGTATTCAGGTGCCGCTGTTTATTGATACCGACACCAAAATTCGCATCAAAACGAGCGACTATTCTTATGTCGAAAGAGTCAAGTAAGCAGCCCAACAAGCCCTCTCCCGCCGCCATGAAAGCCAAAGAATTACAGGAACTGATCGACTTTATTGCTAAGTCGGGTCTAAACAAAGTCAACATCGAAACCGAGGAATTTAAAATCTCGGTTCAGCGTGAGCCTACCACGAAAGTGGTGAGCGGCAGCGTAGCCGCAGCGGCCCCGGCCGCACCAGCAGCTCCAGTTGCTGCCCCAGCCCCCGCTCCTGCTCCTACGGCTCCAGCCGCACCTTCGGCTCCGGTAGCAGCAGAAGCTGCTGGTAGCAACTACGTGCCGCTGAAAGCCCCGATGATTGGCACCTTCTACCGCAGCAGCAGCCCCGATTCGCCCGCTTTCGTGCAGGTAGGCGACTTGGTGGAGAAAGGTCAGGTAATCTGCATCATCGAAGCCATGAAGCTGTTCAACGAAATCGAAGCCGAGCAATCGGGCCGCATCGTGAAGGCGATGGTGGAAAATGCTTCCCCGGTGGAGTACGACCAGCCGCTGTTCCTGATTGAGCCGATGTAATTTGAGAACTCAGAAGTAAGAGCTTAGAGCTTAGAAGCCCGGTAGCCGACGCTAGTGGATCTAAGTTCTAAGCTCTTGTTTCTCTTATCTACTTCAGACCTGTGTTCAAGAAAATACTGATTGCCAACCGGGGCGAAATTGCGCTGCGCGTAATTCGGACCTGCAAGGAAATGGGCATTAAAACGGTGGCCGTGTATTCGACTGCCGATAAAGAAAGCCTGCACGTACGCTTTGCTGACGAGGCCGTGTGCATAGGCCCTCCCAGCTCCGCCCAAAGCTACCTGAGCATCCCGACCCTGATTGCCGCGGCGGAAATCACCAATGCCGATGCCATTCACCCCGGCTACGGCTTCCTGTCGGAAAACGCGGAGTTTTCGCGCGTATGCCAGGAAAACGGCATCAAGTTCATCGGGGCCTCGCCCGAGATGATCAACCAGATGGGCGACAAAGCCTCGGCTAAGGCGACCATGATTGCCGCGGGCGTGCCTTGCATTCCGGGCTCCGTGGGCCTGCTCGACTCGGTGGAGCAAGGCAAGCAAGTAGCTGCTGAAATCAAGTACCCCGTTATCCTGAAGGCTACGGCCGGCGGCGGTGGGCGCGGTATGCGCATCATCAACTCCGAGGACGAGTTTGAGAAAGCCTGGAACGATGCCCGTACGGAAGCCAAAGCGGCCTTCGGCAATGACGGCGTGTACCTGGAGAAGTTTGTGGTGGAACCCCGCCACATCGAGATTCAGGTGTGCGGCGACCAGTACGGCCACGTCTGCCACCTCTCGGAGCGCGACTGCTCCATTCAGCGTCGCCACCAGAAGCTGGTGGAAGAAGCGCCTTCGCCCTTTATGACGGATGATTTGCGCGAGCGGATGGGCGCGGCGGCTATTGCTGGCGCCTCGGCTATCGGCTACGAAGGGGTAGGCACTATCGAGTTTCTGGTGGATGCTAACCGCGACTTCTATTTTATGGAGATGAACACCCGCATTCAGGTGGAGCACCCCGTGACGGAAGAAGTTATCAACTACGACCTGATTAAGGAGCAAATCAAGGTAGCCGCGGGTATTCCGATTACGGGTAATAACTATGGCCCGAAGATGCACGCCATGGAGTGCCGCATCAACGCCGAAGATCCGGCCAACGGCTTCCGTCCTTCGCCCGGCAAAATCACGGTGCTGCACATTCCGGGCGGCCATGGGGTGCGCGTGGATACCCACGTGTATGCTGGCTATCAGATTCCGCCGAACTACGATTCGATGATTGCCAAGCTCATTACGGTAGCGCAAACTCGCGAGGAGTGCATCGTGAAAATGAAGCGCGCCTTGTCGGAGTTTGTGGTTGAAGGGGTGAAAACAACTATCCCCTTCCACCTGAAGCTTATGGACAATGAAGAATTCAAGGCTGGCAACTTCACTACGAAGTTCCTAGAAACTTCTTTCGACTTCTCGGAGCTGTAAGCTACCGTACTTACATCCAAACAGAAAAGGCCGGTCCATAATGGACTGGCCTTTTCTGTTTAGAATGCATTGGATTTGTACTAAGTCAGTACAGAACCAGAGTATGCAAATAGAACATTACTTATATGCGTATTTCCAGTCAAGATAGTGCCTTGGTTAATATAACATCATTTTTAGGTCAATAACGCATTAAACTAGGGTAGTAAGCACTCACTATTTATTTTACTAAAGCCAAAATACTATTGCATATTTCCCTTTTAGGGCCCCTATACTTGCCTTGTTCTTTTCCACAACCAAATCCCACCTCGTATGAACAAAGGATCAGCAGTGGCCCTATTCGGGCTTCTGACTGCAGGCACAGTATTGTCGTCCTGCAACAAAGAAGGCATTGTTCCGGGTGCTCCTATCCCGGTGACCAACACCACTACCCAGAATGCCGTGGCCGTGAACGGCGTTATGATGCAGGGCTTCTACTGGGACACACCCATTAGCAACACCCAGGGTACGTGGTGGCAGGTGTTGGGCTCCCGGGCTGCCGAGTTTAAAACCGCCGGGTTTACCGCTATTTGGCTGCCTCCAGCTTATAAAGGCGGTAGCATTAATGATGTAGGCTACGGGGTGTACGACCGGTACGATTTGGGAGAGTTCAACCAGAAAGGCACGGTAGCAACCCGCTACGGTACGCTGGCTCAACTACAGTCGGCTATTACGGCCTTGCACGGCCAGGGCATTCAGGTGTACGAGGACATGGTGATGAACCACCTAACCTCGGCTGATGCCCAGGAGAGCTTCACGTACAATGGCCAGAACTACACTGTGTGGACCAGCTTTACCTACCCCGGCCGCGGCAACACCTACAGCGCGTTTAAGTGGCACTACTACAACTTCAATGGCACCCAGCAGGCGCCCAACAACGGCTGGTACCAGTGGAATGCCTGGGATTTTCAGCCCTACGCCAACAACGATGCCTACGACAACCTGCTGGGCTCGGAGATTCGCTACGCCGACGTTAACCAGCGTACCGAAACCAAAAACTGGGGCAACTGGATTACTACCAAGCTAAGCCTCGACGGGTACCGCCTCGACGCCACCAAACACATCCAGACCAGCTTCGTAAATGAGTGGCTGGATGCGGTAAAGGGCACCCGCTTTGCCGTAAGCGAGGCCTGGTTCCGCAACCTGACCGACCTGAAGAACTACGCCTCGGCTACCGGCGGGCGCACCAGCCTTTTCGACGTGCCTTTGCATTACACCTTCCAGAGCATGAGCAGCGGCAATGGCAGCTGGGATATGCGCGGCCTGCAGTTTGCGGGCTTCACGGAATCGAATCCTACCCTCTCGGTTTCCTTTGTAGACAACCACGACACCGACCAAACGGGTGGCGCACTGTACTCGCCGGTGGTAAACCTGAAGATGCTGGCCTACGCCTACATCCTGACCCGGGCCAACGGCTACCCCTGCGTATTCTACAAAGACTACTACAACTATAACCTGGGCAACCAGATCAAAACCCTGATGGCAATCCGCAAGGCCAACGCTTACGGAACTGCCTTCGAGTACACCAGCGTAGATGACGCCGACTACTACGCCTACTCGCGCGCCGGCGACGCTACGCACAAGGGCCTGATGATGATTCTGAACGACGGCAGCACGGCCCGCACCAAAGGCATCACCTCTCCCTTCAAAAGCGCTACCCTCACCGACAAAACCGGCAACTACAGCGGCACCATCACCACCGATGCCAACGGCTACGGCAATTTCCCGGTGCAGGCCCGTAGCTACTCGGTGTGGGTACCCAACTAAGTCTCCTACCCCCTCTCTACCTAAAAAGGCTGGCCGTTTGGCCAGCCTTTTTTGTTAGGGCTAACCAAACGGCCAGTATAGGTCTGGGCTATAACCTGAGGTAGTACTTCTTACCGAACCTGCGCGTCGCCGTGCTCGATTTCGTGCACCAGTTCGCCGTACCACTCCTGCCCGTACTTGCGAATCAGGGGCTCTTTCAGGAACTGATACACGCGCACACCCAGATTGGCCCCGAACGAGCAAGCAGGCGAGCAAATGCTCCACCGGTCGTAGTTCAGGGCTTCGAAGCCGTCGTATTTGGTAATACGGATGGGATATAGGTGGCAGCTAATAGGCTTTTTAAAGGAAGTGACGCCCGCCAGATACGCCTGCTCAATGCCACATTTCAGGATGCCCCGCTCGTCGTAGAGGGCGTAAGCACACTCCCGGTCGTTGATGGTGGTGGTGCTGAAGTCGCCTTCCCAATCCTTGATGTACAAGCCCTGCTGCTCAATAGCCTGGCGGCCAGCTTCGGTGAGAAAGGGCTTGATGGCTTCGTACTCGTTGTGCAGGATTTGTAGCTCGTCTTCCTCCAGCGGCGCGCCCAGGTCGCCTTCCACGCAGCAGGCACCTTTGCAGGCTTCGAGGTTACACACAAAGAAGTTATCCCGAACATCGTCGGAAATCAGGGTATTCTGAATCTGAATCATGGGGTTGTGTCGGGCTCGGGGGTTCGGGGCCGTTGGGGCACTAACACGCGAGCAGTGCGAGTGGTGCCGTTGCTACCGAGCAAACAATCCCCAAAGATACCAGAATTAGACCAGGGCCCGTAGTACGTTTTCCGTCAGCTCGCACTGTCGATGGTGCGAGTACGTGGCTAAGGCCTCCTGCCGGGCCTGTTGCCCCAGGCGTTGGGCCAGCTCCGGTGCCAGAAGTAGCCGCTCCACGGCGGCAACAAACGCGCCCTCATCGCGCAGTGGAAACAACAGACCGGTGTTCCCATCGCGCACAATTTCGAGCGTACCGCCAGTTGCGGAAGCTACTACGGGCAGGCCGGCAGCCATAGCCTCAATGGTAACCATACCATAGGTTTCGTTCACGGAAGCCGTGATGGAGATATCGAGGGCCCGGTACGCTACCTCAGGTTTCAGGGTAAACTCCCGCACATGCACCACCTCCGTCAGGCCCAGCTCCTGCACTCGCTTCTGCACGGCTTCGCGGTAAGCATTGCCCTCGTTGCGGGTAGGCTCACCCACGAACAGCATATGCAGCTGGGGGTAGCGTCGGCGGAGAGCAGCCAGCGCTTCCACCACGAAATCCTGACCCTTGCCATCGTCGAAACGCCCAATTAGGCCCATTAGCACGGCGTTCGGGGGCAATGACAAGCGCAGTTCGGCGCGGGCTTGGGCTTGCGAAAAGGCCGGTTGCGCGAACTTCTCCAGCTCTATTCCCAGCGGCACAACGTGCAGCTTGCTAGCAGCAAGGCGGGTTTTTTCCAGCACTTGCCGGGCCAAACCGGGTAGTGGGGCCAGCCAGGCATCCAGGGCACGGTAGCGTAAGGTGTGCAGAAGTCCGCGCTTAGCCAGCCCAAGCTGCATGTGCTGCTGGTACACCAGCCGGAGTTGCGGTAGCCGTAAGGTTTTACAGAGTACCGCTACGCCCAAATCCCCATTCCGCGTGACGATGAGCACCCGCGTACCAAACCCGCGCAACAGCCCTGCCAAACGCCCCGCAGCCGGAATATCGGCGGCTTTCCAGGGGTTGCGCAGGGTAGCAAGGGGTAGGCCCAGCTCGGCGGCGCGGGCAGCAATAGGCGAATCGGCTAAGGTGATAATCTGTACGGGCCAGCCCCGCTGCTGCATCCAGTCGGCGAAACGAACGGTGTTCAGCTCCAGGCCGCCCCAGCTGTTGGAAAGGCATAGCAGCGAGATAGGAAACACGGCAGGGGTAGCAGAAGCAGCGGCAGAATTCACACCGCGAAGATACAGCAGGCGCCCTACTGCGCGATAAAGCAGCCGGAGCGCACCAAATGGCGCAGCTCTCGGTTAGTACTTTTCGGGGTGGTGCTTTGCACGCGTATGTTGTGCGCGGGGGCCCGACCAGACGCCAGATTGCGTTTCGCTACCCCACCCGAAAGCCCTACCTTTGCTAACAAGCCAAAAAGCTTAGTTTCCGATCTGACTGACACGCATGGCACTGGATTATCACTCGTTATTGAACCCCTCCCAGGCGGCGGCCGTGCTGCACACCGAAGGCCCCTGCATGATTATAGCCGGCGCGGGCTCCGGTAAAACCCGGGTGCTCACGTACCGTATTGCCCACCTGCTCGAAAAGGGAGTAGATCCGTTTAATATCCTGGCCCTGACCTTTACCAATAAGGCAGCCAAGGAGATGCGGGCCCGTATTGAGAAGGTAGTAGGCCCCGAGGCCAAAAATCTGTGGATGGGCACTTTCCACAGCATCTTCGCCCGCATCCTGCGCTCCGAGGCCGACAAGATTGGCTACCCCCGCTCCTTCACTATTTACGATACTCAGGACTCCAAAACCCTCATTGGGCAGATCCTGAAGGAGCTGGAGCTGGACGACAAGCTGTACAAGCCGAACATGGTGCTGGGTCGCATTTCGGCCGCCAAGAACAAGCTGATTTCGGTGCAGCAGTACCTCAACGACCCCGTGATTCGGCAGGACGATGAGGCGGCGCTGCGGCCCAAGCTGGGCGTCATTTACCAGCAGTACGCCAGCCGTTGCTTCAAGGCCGGGGCTATGGACTTCGATGACCTGCTCTACCAGACCAACGTGCTGTTCAAGGACCACCCCGACGTGCTGAACAAGTACCAGAATATGTTCCGGTACGTGATGGTGGACGAGTATCAGGATACGAACTACTCGCAGTACCTGATTGCCCGCAAACTAGCAGCCAAGGAGCGTAACATCTGCGTGGTAGGCGACGACGCCCAGAGCATCTACGCCTTCC
Organism: Hymenobacter sp. HSC-4F20; assembly: GCF_019599275.1. GTDB lineage: Bacteria > Bacteroidota > Bacteroidia > Cytophagales > Hymenobacteraceae > Hymenobacter. The sequence goes on from NZ_JAHZTD010000001.1 coordinate 1,435,841, forward strand.
GGGGCGCTGATATTCAGAACATTCTCAACTTTGAGAAGGACTACCCCGAGTTGCAGGTGTTTAAGCTGGAGCAAAACTACCGCTCCACCAAAAACATTGTGTGGGCCGCTAACTCGGTTATCAAAAACAACCAAGCCCAGCTGCGCAAGGACGTTTTCTCCGACAACGAGGAAGGTCCGCTGATTGAGGTGTTCAAGGCCGCTTCCGACAACGAGGAAGGCAAGCTGGTAGCCAATAGCATCTACGAGGACAAGATGAACCACCACTTGTCCTACGATGACTTTGCCATTCTCTACCGTACCAACGCCCAGAGCCGGGCCATGGAAGAAGCCCTGCGCAAGCTCAACATCAAGTACAAGATTGTGGGCGGCCTGAGCTTCTACCAGCGCAAGGAAATCAAGGACTTAGTGGCCTACCTGCGCCTGACGGTGAACCCCAACGACGAGCAGGCCCTGCGTCGCGTCATCAACTACCCCAAGCGCGGCATCGGCGACACCACCATTGCCAAGCTTCTGAGTGCCGCCGAAGAATCAAACCACACGATTTGGGAGGTAGTCGCCAACGCCGACCAATTCCTGCCCGCCCGCGCGGCCAACCCCATCGTGGACTTCGCCGAGAAGATCAAAGCCTACACCGCCGTAGCGGCCAAAGACGATGCCTTCGAAGCCGCCAAGTTCATTGCCAAAAACTCGGGTATGATTGAGGAGCTCTACGCCGATAAAAGCATCGAGGGCCTCTCCCGCTACGAGAACATCCAGGAACTGCTCAACGGCATCAAGGCCTTTGTGGAGGACCCTGAGCGCGAAGACAAGAGCCTCAGCTCCTTTCTGCAGGATATTGCCCTGGTGACGGACGCTGATACCAAGGATGCCCAGAGCGAAGGTGAGCAGGTAACCCTCATGACGATTCACTCGGCTAAGGGCTTGGAGTTCCGCAACGTGTACATCGTGGGCATGGAGGAAAACCTCTTCCCCAGCCAGATGATGATTACCTCGCGGGCCGACTTGGAAGAAGAGCGGCGCCTGTTCTACGTGGCCATCACGCGGGCCGAGAAAAAGCTGACCCTGAGCTACGCTACCTCCCGCTACCAGTGGGGCAACCTGCGCAGCTGCGAGAAAAGCCGCTTTCTGGATGAAATCGACCCCAAGTTTGTCGACTTCAAGTTCTCAGCCGGGCCGGTGGGTAGCGCTGGTCCGGGCGAGTCGCCGTTCGGGCATGTGTTTGAGCGCCGCAGCAATCTGGTACCGCCTGCTCCGCGCAAAACCGTAGCTACCAAGTACTCCCCGCCCGCCGACTTTAAACCGTCGGACACCAGCAACTTGCAAACCGGCCAGCGCGTGGAGCATCCCAAGTTCGGCTTTGGTACCGTTACAAAGCTGGAAAATCAGGCCGGCTCCGTCAAGGCAATCATTCACTTTGAAGAAGTAGGCGAAAAGACGCTGCTGCTGAGCTTCGCTAAGCTGCGCGTACACTAAACTCCGGGCGGAGCAGGGAGCTGGGGCAAGCTCCAGAAGCACAACCCAGATGCCTTACTTCGCCCAGAATAGTGGTTACCTGCACCCAAATTGCCCTATTCGCGTTACTTTAGGCGCTGATAGTCCGACACTTCCCTATTACCCATTCCTGCTAAACCTTGCCGCTGGCCATCCTGTGCAAACTAGGAAGCCATTGGGGCAAGGTTTGGCGTATATTTGACCCTCCGAATACCATTTTCATGACCTTACCTTCTCTTCATAAGCACGAGTTACTCCAGCGCGAATACGGCCAGAGCACCTTCCAGCTCGTGCAGCAGCTGCGCGACATCGAGGACCGCGCCGAGCGGACCCGCCGGGCCCAGCAAATCGTGCAGCTTATTTTCCGGATTCAGCCTACCCTGCGCGACCAGCCTGATTCTCAGCAAAAAGTCTGGAACCACCTGTTTGAAATGGCCGATGGGGAGCTGGACGTGGATGCCCCGTTTCCACTGGCGGCCCCGGCCAGCCAAACGCCCCCACAGCGAGTACCCTACCCCAGCAGAGGACCCAAACTTCGGGCCTACGGCCGGGCTGTGGAACAGCTTGTTGCCAAAGCGCTGACCCTTGAGGACCCCGCCGAGCGGGAGCAGGCTACCATCGTCATTGGGCGCACCATGAAGTTCTTGTACCGCTCCCACAACAAGGAAAACGCCAAGGACCTCACCATCCTCAAGCACCTCAAAGAATTGTCGGGTGGGCAACTAAGCCTGGACCCCGCCCAGGTTGATGCTCAGAACCTGTTTGAGTTCACCACCAATGGCCGGCCTGCCCCATTCATTGTGCCCCAGCCCCGCCAGGAGCGCGACGTACGCCGGAGCAGCAGCAGCAACAACCGGCGCGACAAGCAGCGCCGCGGTGGCAAAAAAGGCCGGCAGGAACCCCAGCAACCCCCGCAGTAACTTTTTTTATCAGACATGAGACCGTGAGATAGAAAGGAGCGAAACTGTGGTTTGGGACCCCGCAAGGGGTCGGGCCTTGTCTTACTTCTCCTATCTCCCTCCCTCACTTCTCTCCACTAATGGCCTCTTTCGAAGTTATCGGCGGCAAGCCGCTGAAAGGTGAAATCGTGCCCCAGGGCGCTAAAAACGAAGCACTCCAGATTCTGTGCGCCGTCCTGCTCACCGACGAGCCAGTCACGATTTCCAATATCCCGGACATCCGCGACGTCAATAAGCTCATTGAGCTGCTGCGCGACATGGGCGTGAAGGTGGGCAAGCTCGCCACTGACACCTACCGCTTCCAGGCCGACGATGTACATCTGGACTACCTCGATACCCCTGAGTTTGTGGCTCAGGCCGGGGCCTTACGGGGCTCGGTCATGATTCTGGGCCCTATGCTGGCGCGCTTTGGCAAGTGCCAGCTGCCCAAGCCCGGCGGCGATAAAATCGGCCGCCGCCCCATGGATACCCACTTCCTGGGCCTGGAAAAGCTGGGCGGCAAGCTCACACTGGAAGGCACCGATTTCTACCGCATCAGCACGGAAGGCCGCTTGCATGGCGCCTATATGCTCCTGGATGAAGCTTCGGTAACCGGCACGGCCAACATTGTGATGGGTGCCGTGCTGGCTGAAGGCACGACTACTATCTACAACGCAGCCTGCGAGCCGTACCTGCAGCAGCTGTGCAAAATGCTCGTGCGCATGGGGGCCAAAATCAACGGTATCGGCTCGAACCTGCTGACCATTGAGGGCGTGGAGCGCCTGGGCGGCACCGAACACCGCATGCTACCCGACATGATTGAAATCGGTTCCTTTATTGGCTTGGCGGCCATGACGGGTTCGGAAATCACCATTAAGGATTGCCAGATTCCGGAGCTGGGCCTGATTCCGGACACGTTCCGTAAGCTGGGCATTCAGCTCGAGTTCCGGGGCGACGACATCTACGTGCCGGCTCAGGACCACTATGAAATTGCTACCTACCTTGATGGCAGCATTCTAACCATTTCTGACCACACCTGGCCGGGCCTGACGCCTGACTTGCTGAGCGTGATTCTGGTGGTGGCTACCCAAGCCAAGGGCACTGTTCTTATTCACCAGAAGATGTTCGAGTCGCGCTTATTCTTCGTGGACAAGCTAATCGACATGGGTGCTCAGATCATCCTCTGCGACCCGCACCGTGCTACGGTTATCGGCCTCGACAAGCGCACCCGCCTGCACGGCATCACGATGACCTCGCCCGACATTCGGGCCGGCGTAGCGCTGCTCATTGCTGCCCTTTCGGCCAACGGCCGCAGCGTAATTGAAAACGTGGAACAGATTGACCGTGGCTACCAGAACATCGATAAGCGCCTGACGGCCCTCGGCGCGCAGATCCGCCGTCTCTAAGCTAGGACCTACCCTACCACTTACTACAACAGCCCGGTTTCCGCAGAAACCGGGCTGTGTTGTTTTTCCCAGCAGGGGTAGAAGCTCAGGGCCAGGCCCGCACTGGTGGTACGGGATGGGTTACGTTCAGCGGCGGTTGGTATAAACTACCAGAAGCTGCGCAGCTTTTTCCATCCATCCTTTCCTTCCTTCTACCGATGAAAAAGTATGTGCGTCTGCTCCTGGTACTGGGGCTGATGCTGGCTGGGTGCGCCCAGTCGGCCGAGCAAGAAGAAGTTTCTACCCTAGTCGCGGCCGAGGCGGAAGCGGCGCCCGGAGCGCAGGAACCAGTTGCTGCCGCAGCTCTTCCCGCCGCCGATGTGCCCCTGTCCCGGCTGTGGCGGGCAGCGGGCCACCCCGTCATCTATCAGGGCCGGATGGAGCTGGAGGTAGCCGACTTCCCCGCCGCTACTGCCCGCCTTGATACGGCCCTGGCCCGCCGCGGCGCCTACCTTACTGATGCCCGCGAAACCACCAATGCTGAGCGCCATCAGCAGGTTCTGACCGTTCGGGTGCCTTCGGCGCAGTTCCTGGCCCTCACTGCCGACCTCACCCGTCTGGGCATGGTGCACAGCAAGGAGATTACCTCTCATGACGTTGCCAGGGAGCTAGCCAGGCATCGCACCCGGGCCCGCCCAATCCCAGCAGTTGACACGGCTGCCTTTACCGCGCCAGAAGTACAGTTGCTTACCGAGCAGGCAGCGCTGGCTACCTTGCACGTCACTTACTTCCAGCCGCGGCCAGCTACGGATACCTCGCCTGCGACGGCTATAGTGCCGCAGATACAGGCCGGGCTTTGGTTTGGCTGGCGGGTGTTGGGCATCCTGTTTGTCGGGGCGGCGTATGGCTGGCCGCTGCTTCTGGGTCTGGCCTGTTGGGCCGCGTATCGGTGGTACCGTGGCACTACCTCAGTGGCCTGAGCAAGACGCGGTTGCACCCGGTCTATACCAAAGCCGTTACGTTTTCCTGGTGCGGCAGCTGGAGTTACTTTATCTGGTAGCACATATGCTTATCCGAACTTGTCTCACGATAGCACTGAGTACCGGCCTGCTGGTGGCGTGTGGCAACTCAGAAGCTCTTGCTTCTACGAGGTCAGCTACTGAACATGCCATGCTGTCAACACCCGCAATGGATGCTGCACTACCAGCCCCTGAAGCACCTGGTCCTCCGACCGGGGCGTTACCAGTGGCGCTGGTACCGGCACTGCTGAACCGGCTTCTACCCGCAAGCTTATTTACCACGCCGAGGTCCGCATGAGGTAGAAAACCTGGACCTGACCAACGCCCGGCGCGACAGCCTGACCTGTTCCTTTGGAGCCTACGTGGAAACGGCTGCCGAACACCGCGAAGAGGAGTGGACGGCTCAAAGCGCTCAACAATGAGGTAGCCTATTTCATTATCACGCTCACGTACTTTCAGCTGCTGCCCCATCCTACCCCGGCTACCCCACTCCTATCGTTCCGCAGCCGGCTAGTCGAGTCTTTTTACGCGGGCTGGCAGAGCCTTACAACTACCGTACTCTACTGGTTGCGGCGTGGCTGTTCCTGCTACTGGCGGGGCGGGTTAGCCCTGGCCATCAGCCGTTGGCGCCACCAATGCGCTGCCTGGCCGCAGCTGCCAGCCTAACGCCTCTTGGCATTGGTGAATGACGCAAAAAGCCCGCGCTACGATTGTAACGCGGGCTTTTCTACGAAAGAGAATCGGTTAGCTTCGGTCGGTTACCAGGTCTACCACCGCAGTTACCAGCGAGAGTACCACACTGAAAATCAAGGCGGAAACGAATCCATCCAGCTTGAAGCCTGCCAGCAGCCAATCGGCTATCATTACTATTAAGGCGTTGATTACTAGCAGGAACAGGCCCAGAGTTAATATAGTAATAGGAAAGCCAATGATTTTGAGAAGGGGCTTTACAACGGCGTTCAATATAGCCAGCACAATGACCAGGAAAAAGGCGTCGGTAATGCCGCTGATATCTGCTCCAGGCAGAAACTTAGCTAAGGCATAGGTAATAATGGCGGAGAGAATGAATTTTAAAATGAAGCCCATGTGCAGGTGGTAGCAGTTAAGTGAGAAAAATGTACAGACGTAGGGAGTTGGGTTCCTCTACGCAGACTACGCAAAAAAGTGCGGCGGATATCGGCTCCTGCGTAACCGACACCCTACCGCACTTTCTCGCTCTCACGTCCGCACTATTTTACCCAGGGACCGTAGCAGACCGGCTATTAACTTATTTTTCAACGGCGCGCGCCTTGAGGCGACCCTGCGAAACGCCCATCCAGTTGGCCATGTGGTAAAGCAGACGGGCACCCACAATAGCGTTCCACTCGGTGTCACCGGGAGCTACCTCGTTTAAGTCGCAGCCGATAATGGTCCGGCCCGAGCTGACCACCATCCGAATCAGGTAGAGGGCTTGCTCAAATTCCAATCCGCCGGGTACGGGCGTGCCGGTACCGGGGCAGAGCTTGGGGTCGAGGCCGTCAATATCAAAGCTCAGGTATACTTTCTGCGGCAGCTGTGCAATAATTTTCTTGCATTCCTTGCGCCAGGACTTGCCGCTCAGCATTTCGGCCTGCAGGAACCGGTCGGCGAACAGGGCCACGCGGCCGTTACTCTGGTCGATGTACTCAGCTTCTTGCTGGCAGTAGTCCCGAATGCCTACCTGCACCAGCTTTTTCACCTGGGGCAGCTTCAGCGCGTTATACATAATGGAAGCGTGCGAATATTCAAAGCCCTCGTAGGCGGGGCGCAGGTCGCAGTGAGCATCAATTTGCAGAATACCAAACTCCTCGTGGCGCTCGGCCAGGGCGTGCAGATACCCTAACGGCGTGCTGTGGTCGCCGCCGAGCAGCACTACTCCCTTACCGGCATCAAGTAAGGCACCGGTTTTCTGCTTGAGCCACTCCAGTAGTGCAAGGCCCCGCTGGTTCAGGCGTGCCGGCACACCTGAAAAAGTACTGTGCCCGGCTTCCGGCTCGCCTTCCTCCAGCCAGCCGATGTAGTCTTTCGCAATAGGACGCAGTTCCACGCTTTCGGCCGCAATTGTGGCGTCGGGCTCTTCCATGGCCAACCCCATTTTCCAGGCATCCGGCAGGTCCGGATCATAGAGGTCTACCTGGAGGGAAGCTTCCCGGATAGCCTCGGGGCCTTCGGCGGTGCCGGCCCGGTAAGAAACCGTAACCTCCCAGGGCACGGGTACAATTACCACCTGTGCTTCCGCGGGGGTAAACGGCAGACCATAGATGCCACCAGCAGAGTCACCGAGGGCGTTGGGGTCGAAGGTAGCGAGCTTTTGCTCCAGGGCAGAGTCAGCCATAGATGTACGAGAGGATGAACGTAAAAGTAGAATGGGACGAAACGCGCGCGGCTCCCGTCGCCAGAATATCATCCTCGGTTAGGGGCATGATTTCTGGTAGCGGGAGCCGCAGCACCTGCGCTCAGACTAAGCGGCCGGCGAATTTACGAACCGGCCTGCTGCCCGCCCATGAAATCGTAGGTCCGGATGATGTCAAGGATTTTTTCAAAGGTATCCCGGTCAAAGAAAATCATCAGAGGCAATTCCACTGAATTGTCCTTATCGGAGAACTGCGTGATAACCGAGAAAATCAGCGGCTGCACCATGGGCCGGTTCAACAGCAGGCTGTGCAGGGCATCGGCAATGTCACCACGGGGGTGCGTAGGCGGTGCTCCGTAGATGCTGGCCTTGAGAATGTTAGCCAGTTGCGTTACCAGCGCTCCGGTGATGATATTACTGATTTCCAGCAGCAACGATTCCTGCATTTCGTCAATCTGCGTGGAGTCTGATGCACTCATGCGCAGGCAGACCCGCGAGAGCCGCTGGACATGCTGGCCGGAAAAAAACATGAGCGTAGTACCGTTGAAATCACCCCGGATATCCGACTGAATAATGACGTGACCGGCCTGTAGGTCGCGTACTTTATCCAGGATGGTCTTACCCGATACAATATCAAGGTCCGGCACCTCTAGCAACACCTTTTCCTGGGCGACTACCGCGAATGAATCGGCGGCGCGAGCCAGCCCGATATTCAGGATTTCGCGGATAATGTCCCGCTCCAGTTCCGTCATGTGCAAATCCATAGAAATCAAGTGAAAGGGCGGCTAGCCGCAGGTGGCCGCCACAGGTCTGCATTACGTGAATTACGGTCGTTTGGCCAGAAATAGTCGAGTTAATGCTGGTACATCAAGCACCAAGCATACCTGCCCGCTACCCAGCAAGGTAACGCCGCCAAATAAGTCAATGGTATCCAGTGGTTTACTCATGGGTTTCACCACGATATCCTGCTGGCGCAAAAACCGGTCGACGATGAGTCCAAGCCGGCGGTTGTTGTAGTTGACAATGATAATATCCTGTCGCCCGCTGAGCTCCGCTTTCGTAGCGGGTGCAAGGGGCCCGTCGCCGTTGTGGAGCAACCGACGCAAGGATACTACTGGTACATTTTCCTCCTGAATACGGGTGAGTAACACGCCCCCTACCACATTGAACGCCGTCGGCAGCAAAGACACTACTGAGTCTGTGTGCATGAGCGGAATGGCGTAGTTGCGCTGGTCGAGTTGGAACAGCAGGGCTCCCTTCACGGCAATGGAGGTAGGCAACACCAACGTGAACGTAGTACCTTCTCCCAGCACGGATTCCACCCGCAGCTGTCCGCCCAGCGAATCAATGGCCAGCTTTACGACGTCCAGGCCTACTCCCCGCCCCGAAATCTCCGTTACTTCCTGCGCCATGGAAAAGCCTGGCTCAAACAGAAAGTCCCGAACTGCTTCATCGTCGAGGGTAGCGGCTACTTCCGCTGAAACTAAGCCTCGCTCAATGGCTTTGCGGCGGACGTTGTTGACATTGATGCCGCGGCCGTCGTCGCGCACCTGCACCAGCACATCGTCGCGCTCAGCCTGGGCCGAGAGTGTCAGGTGCCCTTGCGCGGTTTTGCCGGCTGCTAGTCGCTCTTCCGGAGTTTCCAGCCCGTGCCCAATGGCGTTACGCACCAAATGAAGCAAGGCGTCAGTGATGATTTGCAGAATGTTGCGGTCAATTTGGATATCTTCCCCCACTACAGTCAGCTCGACATCCTTCTTTTCCGTGCTGGCTACGTCCCGGACAACCCGCGGGAACTTGTTGAACAGTGAGCCAACACCTACCAGGCGGGCATCCATCACGCTGTACTGCAACTCATCGGTGATGCGGGAAAGATGCGCCGCTGCCGCTGCCAAGGCCGGGTTACCGATTTCCTGACTGAGCGTGAGTACCCGGTCCCGGTCAATAGTCAGTTCCCCTACCAGATTCAGCAGATGGTCCAGCTTGCGGATCTGGATATACACCAAGTCCGACAGCTCCAGTTTGCGGCTGGCGTCCTCCTCGTCCTCGGTATTATTTTCCAGGATGGGTTCCTCCCCACGCACCAGGCGGTCAAGGTTTTCCAGCAGTTGAGTTACCGGGGGCATTTCCTCTCCTTCGCCCACGGCTCGAATCATTTCTCCGATGGTATCAATGCCACTGAAGAGTACCGGGACCATGGAACCCGTGAAGGTCTTTTCGCGGCTGCGGATAAGCCCGAAAATGGTTTCCATGTGGTGGGCCAGCTCGCCAATGGCATTGTAGCCCATAGCCCGGGCATTGGACTTGAGGTTGTGCATGAGCCGGAACAGCTCATTCAGGGCAGGCTCATCGGTTGGGTTACGCTCCAGTTCGCTGATGTGGCGACTCATGGCATCGTAATACTCCAACGCCTCCGCCATGAAAATTTCGCGGTATTCCTGCTCCCGTGACTTCATTGCGCTGACACTGGTTGGGAGAGAGAGGAAGAACGCCCGGTGCGGCTCATAGTTGCTATCTGCACATGGCGCACTACGAAATCCCCAATTTCAGATAAAGGTAGTACGGCACTGGCTAAGCCCGCTTGAATAACTGCTTTGGGCATTCCGAAGACGGCTGAGGAAGCCTCATCCTGCGCTACTACAGTCCCCCCCTGCTGCTGAACCTGACGAGCCCCAAGCGTGCCGTCTTGTCCGAAACCGGTAAGCACCACTCCAACTATATTACGTCCGGCGGCGAGAGAAGCAGAATGCATTAGAACATCAACGGACGGTACATCCAACCCGGATTCTGCAGCAAAATCGGTTTGCCAGCCCAGCCATGGGCTATCCGTAACTGGCTTGATGACCAGATTACGGCCGCCCGGGGCTACCAACACCCGGCCGGCTTCCAGAGAGGTGCCGCAGGTAGCAGCAGCGACGGGCAGCACTGTGGCCCGCCGCAGCCGCTCTACCAGCGTATCCGTGAACAGTTCGGGCAAGTGCACCGCGACCACAACGGCCCAGGGGAAGGTAGCAGGTAGCTTCCGTAGTACGGCTTCCACTGCAGGAGCCCCACCCGTTGAGCCCCCAATAATTACTATGCCACGCGGTGGCAGCGGAACAGCGCTACGTCGCAAATGCACAGGAAAATCGGGGCGGACTACGGGCTGAGGGCGGGCCGCAAGTAGCTTGCGCCGGACAGCCCGCCGCCACTCAGCCAATTCGGGGCCAGCAGCGGGCATGGGCAGAATATAGTCGTATACGCCCAACCGGGCTACTTCGCGCAGCATCCCGGGTAGTGGCGTCTGACTGCTGTACAGAAGTACAGGCACTGGAAAGTATCGTTGGAGCTGCTCCAGACTCAACAATTGATCTTCGCTGACCACCACTACTCCGGGGCGCAGGCGGCGCGCCAGCGAGGGTAGCTCGCTGGTAGCCACGGCTGTCCCTACTACCTCCAATTCCGGATCGGTAGAGAGCAGCCGGGTGAGTTCCGTGCGCACGAAGGTGGGCAGGTTACCGAGCAACAGGGTGAAAGGGACAGTCAACAAAGACACGGAAAAGAAGAGCAGCTACTGCAAGCAGAAGTGGGACTACAACGGAGAAGGGCTACCTTATTGTTTTTGCTCGACCCCAGGCTCCTGCAGAGCGCTGCCCACTATTTCCAGTACCTTTTCCTCCGAGAAAGGCTTTACGATATAAGCAGTGGCACCGCTTTCCAGCGCTTCATTAACGATAACTTCTTGACCAACAGCGGAGCACATAACAACCTTCACTTCGGGCTGCTCCCGCCGAATGCCCTTGAGCACATCTAATCCGGTGTTGTCCGGCAGAATTACATCAAGGGTAATCAAATCAGGTTTAGAGGCCAACGCCATTTCCAGCGCTTGCTGCCCGTTAGCTGCCTCTCCAACCACCTCATAGCCGGCGTCGGTAAGCATGTTTTTGAGCATCGTGCGCATGTAGAAAGAGTCGTCGACGATGAGGATACGGTTTTTCATGGAAGGAGGAAAGAGAGGAAAACAGAAAGCTGAACTGTACAATAAGCTATGCCTTTGTACGGCTGCTTGCGGGGGAAGATTCCGCTTTGGGTTGCAACTGCATGATTTCGGCAGGAGTCAGCAGCTTCAGCATGTCGAGTACCACAATGATGCGGTCCTCTATTTTGACGATTCCCTCAATGTATTTGTCGTGAATATTAATGTCTTGAATAAATTCCGGCGCTTTCTCAATGATAGACACTGGAATAGACAAGGGCTGTGGTACCTCACGCACCATTATGCCAATAGTGTATTCCTTGGCTTCAATAGCCATGGTATAGGACATGGCGGGCATTTCAACATTGGCAGGCCGTAGTTGAAACCGTTCCTCCAAGTCAATGATGGCAATTATGTCGCCGCGCAGATTGGCAATTCCCTTGATGAAGGCCGGCGTTTTGGGCATTCGGGCAATTTCAGGAGTAATAGTTACTTCCTTTACTTGCTCAATGCGAATCCCGTATTCTTCATCACCCAGCCGAAATACAATCAGCTGAATAATAGGGTCTTGTTTGACGTTTTTTTCGGACTCAGGCATGCCTGAAACAGTAGTATCAGTTCCAGACCAACCGCTCTATATGGTTGGTCTGGCGCTTGATTAGAGAAAGACTTACTTGGATTTTCCCTTAGCCGAACGTCCCTTAGCAGGGGCAGAAGTATCCGTTGGAGCAGTGTCCTTCTTTACCTCCTTGCGACGCGACCGATTAGCCTTAGTGACAGGTGCAGTAGGCTGATCCGATGCTGTGGGTGCAGTTTCCACAGCTGCATCGGTTACAACAGTTGCCCCAGCCCGGCGAGCAGTTTTTCGAGCGGGAGCTGCGGGCGCATCTTCTACCACAGCTGCTGCACGTCGGTTAGGCCGCACTGCGGGGGTAGTAGCCGGAGTAGCCTGAGCCGAACGGCGCATCAATGGCCGACGGCGAGTAGGCTCTGGTTCGGGTTCGGGTTCGGGTTGCAAATCCTCCATCAGCTGGAAGGCCGATAGCCCTAGCTGCAGGTCGTCCGCAATATCCGTCAGGTTCTGGCTGCTGGTTGTCAGCTCCTGCATGCTCGTAGAGAGCTGCTTGGCGGTGCTGGCTACCTGCTGGGTACCCGAAGCCGTTTGCTCGGCAATGGCTACTACCTCTTCCACGTACTTTACCACGTCGCCGATAGAAGTTTTCTGTACTTCGGTGGCCGTCAGAATGTCGCGGGAAGTGCGGAGGGTTTCGCCGCTGCTGGTAGCAATGTTTTTAAAGGCGGAGCTGGCTTCGAACGTAGCGTTCTTCCCCTTGAGTACCCGGCCCTCCATGGTGCTGATTGCCGTAGCCGCCGAGGTGGTATCCTTCTTAACGTCTTCTACCAGGGTAGCAATTTCGCTGGCCGACTTGCGGGAACCTTCAGCCAGCTTGCGGATTTCTTCGGCTACTACTGCGAAACCACGGCCGGCTTCCCCGGCACGGGCTGCTTCGATAGCGGCGTTCAGAGCCAGCAGGTTGGTTTGCGAGGCAATATCGGTGATAACGCCCAGCGACTTACTGATTTCCTGGGAGCGGGTGCTTAGTACTTCAATGGTTTTGGAGGTCTGGGCAGCTGCTGAGCTGATTTCCTCCATGTTCTTTACCACTTCCGCTACCGTCTTCAGACCCAGCTGTGAAGTTTGCTCACCGAGGATAGCTGCTTTGATACCAACATCGGCCTTACCAGCCGTTTCCTTGGTAGCCTGCATAATTTCCTCGATCAGCTTGAAGGCTTGGTCGGTCTTGAGAGCTTGGTTCTGGGCGCCTTCGGCCATCTGCTGCATGGCCAAGGCCACGTCAACGGTTACCCGGCTCATCTCCTGCCCTTTCACCACCATTTCTTCCGACGACTCCCCTACAATCTGCGAGGACTCGTTGATTTCACCGAGCAGTTCATTAAGGTTATCCACAGCAAGGTTCAATGCGTCGGCCATGGCGCGGATGTCGCCGGTGGTTTCGATTTCTACCTGCTGTTGCAAGTCGCCTTCCGAAATAGCCCGTACCACGCGGCTTACTTCCAGTACCGGCGAGGCAATGGATTCGATCAGGGCGTTCAGGGTATCCACCAGTTCTTTCCAGGAGCCCGATACATCCGTTACCGTCGCACGTTCCGTCAGTTTGCCTTCGCCACCCGCTACGCGCGCCACGCGGCTAACTTCCGAAGCCAGACGGTTCAGGTCGTCTACCATTCGGTTAATGGTTTCAGCCAGGTCGGCTACCTCACCCTTAGCATCCAGGGTCAGCTTCTGGGTCAAGTCGCCCTGCGATACGGCCGTTACTACCTTCACGATACCACGTACCTGCGTTGTCAGGTTCGAGGCCATGGTGTTTACCCGGTCGGTCAGCTCTTTCCATACTCCGCTCACGCTGGGTACGTTGGCCTGACCACCGAGGCGACCTTCGGTACCTACTTCCAGGGCCACGCGGGTTACCTCGCCAGCAAATACGTTCAAGGAGTCCACCATCACGTTGATGTTGTCCTTGAGGTCCAGCAGCTCGCCTTTAACATCTACTGATACTTTCTGGCTTAGGTCGCCGCGGGCTACGGCGGAGGTTACGTTGGCAATGTCTCGCACCTGAGAGGTCAGCGAGGCCGCCATGGTATTTACGTTGTCCGTCAGGTCTTTCCACGTTCCGCGCACGTTGGGCACCACGGCCTGGCCGCCCAGGCGACCTTCCGTGCCTACTTCGCGGGCCACGCGGGTTACTTCGTCGCCGAACGTGTTCAGCGAGTCCACCATCTGGTTGAGGTTTTCTTTCAGCTGGAGCAGCTCACCGCGCACGTTTACCGTTACCTTCTGGCTTAGGTCGCCGCGGGCTACGGCAGTTGCTACGTTGGCAATGTCCCGCACCTGAGAGGTCAGGTTCGAAGCCATGGTGTTTACGTTGTCGGTGAGGTCTTTCCACGTACCCGAAACGCTCGGCACGTTGGCCTGACCGCCCAAAATACCCTCGGTACCTACCTCGCGCGCTACACGGGTTACCTCGCCAGCAAAGATGTTGAGCGAGTCCACCATCTGATTGAGGATGTTTTTCAGGTCGAGAATCTCGCCTTTTACATCCACTGTCATCTTCTGGGTCAGGTCACCTTTTGCTACGGCGGTGGCTACGTTGGCAATGTCGCGCACCTGTAGGGTCAGGTTCGAGGCCATCGTGTTTACGTTGTCCGTCAGCTCTTTCCAGGTACCACCTACGCGGGGCACGTTGGCCTGGCCGCCGAGCTTTCCTTCCGTACCTACTTCGCGGGCCACGCGGGTTACTTCGTCACCGAAGATGTTGAGCGAGTCCACCATCTGGTTGAGGATGTTCTTCAGCTCCAGGATTTCCCCTTTCACATCTACGGTCATTTTCTGCGACAAGTCGCCGCGGGCTACGGCGGTAGCTACGTTGGCAATGTCTCGTACCTGCAGGGTCAGGTTCGAGGCCATGTAGTTTACATTGTCCGTCAGCTCTTTCCATACGCCCGCTACATTGGGTACAGAAGCCTGACCACCTAGTTTCCCTTCAGTACCTACTTCAAGCGCTACACGAGTTACCTCGCCGGCGAACAGGTTCAGCGAGTCCACCATCTGGTTCAGGTTCTGCTTGAGTTGCAGCAGTTCCCCCTTTACATCGACCGTAATCTTCTGGCTCAAGTCGCCTTTTGCTACGGCAGTTGCTACGTTGGCAATGTCGCGCACCTGCAGCGTCAGGTTCGAGGCCATATAGTTTACGTTGTCCGTCAGTTCCTTCCATACGCCCGCTACATTGGGCACTACGGCCTGACCACCCAGGCGGCCTTCCGTGCCTACCTCCTGCGCCACACGGGTTACCTCGCCGGCGAAGAGGTTCAGCGAGTCCACCATTTGGTTCAGGTTCTGCTTCAACTGCAGCAGCTCCCCTTTCACATCCACGGTGATTTTCTGGGTGAGGTCACCTTTTGCTACGGCAGTTGCTACGTTGGCAATGTCGCGCACCTGCAGGGTCAGGTTCGAGGCCATCGTGTTTACGTTGTCCGTCAGCTGCTTCCACACCCCGCCTACGTTTGGTACGCTAGCCTGGCCGCCGAGCTTACCCTCGGTACCTACCTCTTGCGCCACACGAGTTACCTCACCGGCGAATAGGTTGAGCGAGTCCACCATCTGGTTGAGGTTCTGCTTCAACTGCAGCAGCTCCCCCTTTACGTCTACCGTAATCTTCTGGCTCAAGTCGCCGCGGGCTACGGCAGTTGCTACGTTAGCAATGTCTCGCACCTGAGAGGTCAGGTTCGAGGCCATGTAGTTTACGTTATCCGTCAGTTCTTTCCAGATACCACCTACGTTTGGTACGGAGGCCTGGCCGCCCAGCTTACCCTCCGTACCTACCTCCTGCGCTACACGCGTTACCTCGCCGGCGAACAGGTTCAGGTTGTCGATGGTTTTGTTGATGGTTTCGGCCATCACCTTAAAGTCACCCGACACCGGAATCTGGAAGGTCTCGTCCAGATTGCCTTTGCTGATATTCTTTAGTACTTTGCCTACTTCCAACACCGGTACGGCGATACTATCCACCAAGCCGTTGATGTTGTTGATCATGTCGCGCCAGAAACCAGCGGCATTATCGGCCGAAGCGCGAGCTTTCAGGTTGCCTTCCACCCCGGCAACCTTGGAAATACGGGATACCTCGCCACCTACCCCGCCAATCATCTCCACCATGGAGTTATAGGCCTCGGCTATTTCAGCGAAGATGTCGTCATTCTGCTTGGTCAGGCGCACCGATACGTCCCCTTTCTTAAAGGCGTCGAGGGCGTAGAGCACCCGGTTCAGCTGATCATTAATATAGTCCGGGTCCTGGAAGCTGAAGCCGGCCGAGCTGGCCGTGCCTCTTTTCCGAGTAAAGTTATTACTGTGCGGCACTACGCTCTGACCGTTGTCGGTGACAGTAGCAGCACTTGTTTCTTCTGATGTAGCCGGAGCGGTGGGGACCGGACGGTTGTTTCTGGGCGTCTTAGCTGAAGCCATAAACTGAGTATAGTGGCGAAACCTGCCAAAGCAAGGTGGTGCACGAACGGAACCTGTGCGAGGAGGGTTCCAGAACGGGCAAAGGTAACAAATAGAGCCGTCAGGTCACAATTCTAAGAAAAAACTTACGTGCTGGTGATAACTGTCCAAACCTGAGCTTTTTGGCTGAGCAGTGTCTTGAACCGGGAAAGCATCTTACTGGTAGCAGAGGCTATAATTACACCTTTTCTACTGTTACGCCGGATTATTCCAGCATCTTTGCGGCAAAATTCAACTTTTGCGCTGCCCCCGCCGTTTCTCCCCGAAACAAGCCTAGCGTAGTCCCACCCCCCTATGGTTAAAAATCTAGTCATCGTCGAGTCCCCGGCCAAAGCCAAAACTATTGAAGGCTACTTGGGCAAGGACTTCGTGGTGAAGTCGAGCTTCGGCCACGTGCGCGACTTACCCAAAGACAATAACGCCATTGACATTGCCAATGGGTTTAAGCCTACTTATGTCGTATCAGCCGATAAGCGGGAGGTTATCAGCCAGTTAAAGAAACTAGCTAAGGAAGCTGAAACCGTGTGGCTAGCGAGTGACGATGACCGGGAGGGCGAGGCCATTTCCTGGCACTTGGCTGAAACATTGAACCTGAACGACGAGAAAACCCGGCGTATTGTGTTCCGCGAAATTACTAAGAATGCCATCCTCAACGCCATTGCTACCCCCCGCGAAATTGACCTGAATCTGGTGAATGCCCAGCAGGCGCGCCGCGTGCTGGACCGCCTTGTGGGCTTTGAGTTGAGCCCGGTACTCTGGAAAAAAGTAAAAACTGGGCTTTCCGCCGGTCGAGTTCAGTCGGTGGCCGTGCGCCTGGTGGTGGAGCGCGAGCGGGAAATCAGCCAGTTCAAAACGTCTTCCGCCTACCGCGTGGTGGCGCGCTTCGACGCGGGCCGTGGTGCTGTGCTGGAGGCCGAGCTACCCACCCGCTTTAAAACCCGCGAAGAAGCCGAAGCTTTTCTGAGCCGGTGCGTAGGCGCAGCTTACCGCATCGAGAACCTGGAAAAAAAGCCCGGCAAGCGCAGCCCCGCCCCGCCCTTCACTACGTCTACCCTGCAGCAGGAAGCCTCCCGCAAGCTGGGCTTCTCAGTGGCACAAACCATGAGCGTGGCCCAGAAGCTCTACGAAGGCGGCAAGATCAGCTATATGCGGACGGACTCGGTGAACCTCTCTCAGGACGCCCTGACAGCCGCCAAAGAGGCTATTACTGCTGCCTACGGGGCCGAATACGCCCAGACGCGGCAGTTCAAAACCAAGTCGGCTTCGGCTCAGGAGGCGCACGAAGCCATCCGCCCCACTGACTTTGCCCTCGTCAAGGCCGGCGACGACTCTCAGGAGCAACGCCTCTACGACCTGATCCGGAAGCGGGCCCTGGCCTCGCAGATGGCAGATGCGGTGATTGAGCGCACCGTGGCTACCATCGGCATTAGTACCCAACCCGGCACTACCCTTACGGCCACGGGGGAGGTCATTACCTTCGAGGGGTTTCTGAAAGCCTATACGGAAAGCAAAGACGATGACGAACAGGAAGGCGAATCGTCGTTTTCACGGGGGCTGCCGCCGCTGAGTGTAGGGCAGGAACTGCCCTTGCAGCAGCTACGGGCTACGGAGCGCTACGCCGCGCCGGCCGCCCGCTACACCGAAGCCTCGCTGGTGAAAAAGCTGGAGGAAATGGGCATCGGCCGTCCGTCGACCTATGCGCCTACCATCAGCACTATTCAGAAGCGCGGCTACGTGGAGAAAGACTCCCGGGAGGGTAAGGAGCGTAAGTTTCACGTGCTCAGCCTAGACGGCGACGCGGTAAAAACCGAAGTTAAAACCGAAACTTACGGAGCCGACAAAGCCAAGCTTTTCCCCACTGATACCGCCATGGTTGTCAATGACTTTTTGGTGGAGCACTTTCCCGTTATTGTGGACTACCAGTTCACGGCCAAGGTAGAGGATGAGTTTGACCGCATTGCCGACGGACAGGAGCAGTGGACCGACATGCTGGCCGGCTTCTACAGTACCTTCCACGAAACCGTGGAGCGGGGTCAGGACATTGAGCGCAGCACCCTGGGTAGCACCCGCGAAATCGGGACGCATCCGGAGACCAACCAGAAAATCACGGCTCGCCTAGGACGTTTCGGGCCCTACGTGCAGATTGAGCCCAAGGAAGGCTCCGAGGAAAAGGCTGTATACGCCAGCCTGCGCAAAGGTCAGTTTATTGAGAGCATCACCCTAGAGGAAGCCCTCGACCTGTTCAAGCTGCCCCGTATTGTGGGACAGTTTGAAGACAAAGATATGACGGCTGCTCTGGGCCGCTTCGGTCCCTACATCCGTCACGACAGCAAGTTCTACTCCCTGACTAAGGAGCAGGACCCACACACCATCACGGCTCAGGAAGCCATTGACCTGATTGAGGCCAAGCGCAAGGCCGATGCCGAGCGCCTGATTAAGGAGTTTCCCGAGAACCCCAATGTACAGGTACTTAATGGCCGCTTTGGGCCCTACATCGTGGTAGGCAAAAAGAACGTGAAGATTCCGAAAGGCGAAGAGCCAGCGGGCCTGACCCTGGAGCGCTGCCTGGAGCTGGCCGAAGCTACCCCCGACAAACCGGCTAAGGGTGGACGCTTCGCTAAGAAAGCAGCCCCCGACGCCACGGAAAAAGCCGATACGCCCGCCAAGAAAGCAGCGGCCAAGAAACCTGCCGCTGCGAAAAAACCAGCTGCCAAAAAAGCAGCTGGTACTGCTGCCAAGAAAGCGACCAACAAGACGAAGTAGCAGCTATTCCCTCCCCTAAAAAGGCTCAGCTTGATCGGCTGAGCCTTTTTTATTTCTCCTCACCTGAAATACTACAACTACGGCTGCCGTTATATTAGTCTATTACGATATTTTAACAGCTTATGAAAGCCATTGCGGTGCTGGTTTCAGCAGTTTTGGAAACTGCTGCCGTATTTGCCCGTTTGCCCCCGGCCTCTTCTTGTTTGGCGAGTCCCCGCCCCCCGGGTAGATGCAGTACGTACACCTGGCTGCCAGCCGGGCGCTACCGGCTCAGCCAGACGCTGGCGGCACGCTTTCCGGTTCCAACGGGTTACCAGCGGCAGCCAGTAGCGGTGGGCTCGTTTGGGGCATGGCTGCGGGCCTTGCCGCTGCTGCCCGCCGGCACTCCAGTGCGCCTGCACAACGGGCAACTCAAACATCGGCAGGATGTGCACACCGCCGTGGTGGACTTGGACGTAGGAGCGCGGGATTTGCAGCAGTGTGCCGATGCTGTTATTCGCCTGCGGGCCGAGTACCTGTTCAGCCAGCAGCCTAACCTGGTGCACTTTCACCTCACTAGCGGCCACGACATCAGGTTTCAGGACTGGTATGCGGGCCGCGGCTTTCAGGTGGTGGGCAATGAGGTGCTGGCGGCCACCAAGCCAGTTGAGCAACCTACCCACGCCGTTTTTCGCCGCTACCTCGACCAGATTTTCAGTTATGCCGGTACCCTTTCCCTCAGCCGCGAGTTGCGGCCTACCCCGCTGGCCGAGGTGCAGCCCGGCGACGTGCTCATCCGGGGCGGCTCGCCAGGGCACGCCGTGTTGGTGCTCGACGTGGCTACTCAGCCTGCTACGGGCCGGCGCATGGCCCTGCTGGCCCAGAGCTACATGCCCGCTCAGCAGGTTCATGTGCTAAAAGCAGCCCCCCGGCCAGGAGCAGGTGCCTGGTTTTTACTCGACCCCGCCCAGGAATACATCTACACGCCAGAGTGGACGTTTCACCGCACCGAATTAGGCCGGTTTACGGAGAGGTAGTGGCGGGAACGGGGGCTACCCCAACCATCCGGCGTCAGGCCTCGTCTTCTGGCATAAACTTGCTACCATGAAAAAGAAACTTGTTGCCCTGACTGGAGCTGGTATTTCAGCGGAAAGCGGCCTGGCTACTTTTCGCGGCACCGATGGGCTGTGGGAGGGACACCGCATTGAAGATGTAGCTACCCCCGAGGGCTGGGCCAAGAATCCGGAACTGGTGCTGGAGTTCTACAACCAGCGCCGAGCTGCCGCCCGGGCCGCCCAGCCCAATGCCGGACACCAGACCTTAGCTGCTCTGGAAGATGATTTTGAAGTTGTCATCGTCACACAGAACGTCGACGACTTGCACGAGCGGGCCGGTTCCTCGCGGGTTATTCATTTGCACGGCAAGCTGTTTGAGTCACGCAGCTCGTATTTCGACCAGCTGATTTACCCCATGGAGGAGGACCGCATTGCCCTGGGCGACCTATGCGAGAAGGGCCACCAGTTGCGGCCGAACATAGTATGGTTTGGCGAGGCTGTGCCACTAATGGAGCGCGCCGTGGAAGAAGCTGCCACCGCCGACGTGTTCCTTGTCGTGGGCACGTCTTTGCAGGTGTACCCGGCCGCCAATCTTATAAACTACGTGCCGCGTACCACGCCCATCTACATCATTGACCCCAGCCGCCCGCCCGTTACTTCCCGGCCTAACCTGCATTTCATCACTGAGCCTGCCACCACCGGCCTGCCCCGGGTAGCAGCCAAGTTGCAGGAGGGGTAGCGTGCTCTCATTCTCGTGCATTAGCCCCAAGCCGCTGTCATCGGGAGCCTTCTGCCTATCGAGCAAAACGCAGAAGCGGGCTTGGTCAGCTAAGGGGTAGCCTAGTTTCTCTGCTTATACTAATACCTAGTAACGCAACAGGCTTTTGGCACCGATTGAGGAGCATTGCCTACCCTGGGTTAGCTCCTGGTGCCCGGGTGGCACTAGCGGCACTAGTGGCTACTGGCTGTATTTTTCTACCCAGTGCTGATGTAGTGGCTTTGGCTGCCTGTGGGGGCACCGGGGGCTCGGGGCTTTGTTGCTACTGTTTCCGGCCACGGCCTTGCGCCATGACAACCCGGGCGAGCGGGCGGCGGCTCTTTACGGCCCGTTTGACCAGGATTGGTCTTTTCCGGGTTTGCCCTATTGCCGTGTCGCCGATTGGAATCCGAAACTTTACGGGTAGGGGGCCGCGTGCGCGCTACGCAGTGGGTGCTGCCGCCCCGCGGCATCGTGCTACTGGGTTGTACTCGGCTTACCTAGTAAACTTACTGCACTTAGGAGAGTTGAAATTAAAGCCGAGTTAAATCGGAAAACTCGTTTCTGCGTAGAAGCAGGTTCTACACTCCCCTATCTATGCCCTTACGCTACACTCGGGCGCTGCTGACCGGTCTGGGTCTGGCCGCCTCTTTTCCGGCTTTTGCGCAGTCGATGCCCCCGGCTCATACGGTGTTTCTGCTCGGTAACACGGCCACTACCGAGCTGCCGTCCACTCACTTGCAAGCCCTGCGCCGCACGCTTGAACAGCAGTCCGGCACTTTCACCGTTGTACACCTCGGCGACATCGTCGGCAACGAGGGGCTAGGCAGCCAGAAGGATTCCTCCCAAGCCGGCCAGACGGCCCGTGCCGACGCCCTGATTGCCTTGGTACAAGGCCTGCCCAACGGCAAGCTCTACTTCGTGCCCGGCGACAAGGACTGGGCCAACTCCGGCCCCGATGGCCTGAAGCGGGTGCGCCGCCTGGAGAAATACATCGAAGAAAAGCTGCCCGGCCAAAACGCTTTCGTACCCACTGGCGGCTGCCCCGGCCCCGAAATCGTGGATGTGGCTCCGCTGGTGCGGCTGGTGGCCATCAACTCGCCCTGGTGGACTCACCCCTTCGACAAACCCGAAGCCCCCGATACGGACTGCAAAACCATGACCCGGGAGGAGTTTCGGGAGCAGTTGCAGGACGTGCTGGATGACACCAAAGGCCGTAACGTGCTGCTGGTGGGTCACCAGCCGGTGCTCAGCAACGGTGTGTACGGAGGCCGCATGCCCCTCAGCCGCCACTTGCTGCCACCGGTGGCCGGTACCGTGTACGCGGCGTACCGTCAGAACGTGGGCTCCCCACGCGACCAAGCCAATCCGGCTTACCAGCAGTTCCAGAAGGAAATGCTGAACACGCTCAAGGACCATCCCGGCGCCGTGTATGCTGCCGCCCACGATTTCAGCCTGCAGCTCACCCAAGCTGAGGGCAGCTACCATCTAGTATCGGGTTCCTTTGCCGCAAAGCAGCACGTAGGTGCCAACGCCCGGTCGCAGTTCAACGAGGCAGCCGAGGGCTTTTCCAAGCTGGAGTACTACGCCGATGGCACCGTCAAAACTACCTTTTACACCTTTAACGGAGGTAGCCCGGACGCAAAAGAAGCGTACGCAGCCACGCTGTTCCAGTCGGCCTGCCAGGAGCCACGGCTGGCCCAGATACCGGTGAACAGCTTTATCCCCGAGTGCCCTACCGTGCCCAAGGGGGTAGTAGCAGGGAAGCCCGACGCCCCCTTTCAGCCTGTCCAAACCCTGGCGGCGGGCAAGCAATACGCTGGCAGCCGATCCTCCCGTTTCTGGCTCGGCGACTTGTACCGCAGTTCCTGGACCCAGCCGGTGCAGGTGCAAACCCTGAACTTAGCTACCGAAAAAGGTGGCCTGCGCCCCTTCGGACGGGGCGGCGGGCGTCAGACCACGTCATTGAAGCTGATTGCCGCCGACTCTTCGGAGTACGTGTTCCGCTCCGTGGACAAGGACGTGACGCGCATTCTGCCTCCTGAGCTGCGCAGCTCCTTTGCCGCCGATGTGCTGCGCGACATTACGCCCACGGCCCACCCCTACTCGGCGCTGGTGACTGGCTCCCTGCTCGATAAAACCGACATCCTGCACGCCCGGCCGCGGCTTTTCGTGCTGCCCGACAACCAGCAGCTGGGCCCCTACCGCGAAGAGTATGCCGGCTTGTTTGGCACTCTGGAAGACCGCCCCGTGGACCCCAAGCCTAACCTGCCCGGCTTCGGCGGGGCCGATGACGTGCGCCGCTCCTTCAGCTTCTTCCGCCAGCTCTACAAAGACAACGACAACCGCATCGACGCCGTGAATCTGGGCCGCGCCCGGGCTTTTGATATGCTGGTCGCCGACTTCGGCAAGCACGAAGACAACTGGAAGTGGGCCGGCTACCAAGACGGTAAGAAGACCGTGTACAAGCCCATTCCGCGCGACCGGGACCAGTCGTTCACGCTCTGGAATGGCTTTCTGACCTACCTTGCGAACCGCGAGTGGGCCGTGCCCAGCATTGAGGATTTCCAGGCCGAATTTCATGATATGAAGAGCCTGAACTGGCCCGCCCGCCACCTCGACCGGTTTCTGCTGCAGAGCCTGAGCCGGGAGCAGTGGCAGGAAATCGGCCGCTATATGCAGGAGCGCATTACGCCCGCTGCCATTGACGAGGCTACCGGTACGCTGCCGCCCGAGCTGAAAGACCTGTCGGCCAACGACCTGAACCGTAAGCTCAAGGCCCGCATTCAGCAGCTTCCAAAGGCCCTGGATGATTACTATCTACTCTTGGCTAAGCGTGTGGATGTAGTAGGATCTAACAAGGCCGAAGTGTTCCGTGTGGAGCGCCAGCCTGACGGCAAGGTGCGGGTGCAGATGTTCGACAAAGCCAAGGAGGGCAATGAACCAAACGGAAACGCCCTCTTCGACCGCACTTTTTCGCCCCGGGAAACCGAGGAAATCAGCCTCTACGGCCTTGATGGCAAGGATGTCTTCACGGTGACGGGTAGGGCCAGCAGGAGCGTGTTGGTGCGCATTATCGGCGGCGACGGCAAAGACCAGATTGCGGACGACTCGCGGGTAGGCGGGCTGCGCACCCTTACGAAGGTCTACGACGTGCCCGATACCGACCTGAAGCTAGGCCCGGAAAGCGACAACCGCACTTCTACCCGCCCCGACGTGAACCGCTACGACCGGGAGGAGTTCGAGTACAACACCTACAAGCCCCGCGCTACCGTTATTGTGAATGCCAACGACGGGATTGGAGTAGGCGCGGGCGTGGATTTTGTGCGGCAGGGCTTCCGTAAGCCGGGCTTCAAGAATCTGTACTCGTTTGACATTCGGGGCTCCAGCGGCGGCAACTTCCAGGTTTCTCTGGCTACCCGCCACCGCTACGCCTTCGGGAAGTGGGATATTGGGGCCCGCACCGAGTACGGCAACTTCTTCCCGTTCTACAACTTCTTCGGCCTGGGCAACGACACCCGCAAAGACCAGGACCTCTACGATGATAAATACTACAAAGCCCGCTACAAAGGCTTCACGCTGAACGCCTTTACGGAGCGGGTATTCTGGCAGCGCAGCGTTTTCCGCCTCGGGCCCACCTACGAGCAGTACACTTCCAACTACGCCGCCGGCAGCTACCTGGGCCAGCTGGAATCCCGGCCAACCACTGTACCCGACGACCGGATTCCGAACACGGACTTCCAGCGCCTGATTGGCGTAAATGCCCTCTTGGACGTGGATTTGCGCGACCGGCAGATGTTTGCCCGGCGCGGGGTGCGCCTGCGGGTGCAGCACGACACCTACCACCAGCTCAACGGCAACAAGGGCAATTTTGGCCTCACTCAGGGCTTTGCCGAGTACTACGGCACGGCCCGCCTGGGCATTCCGGTGACGCTGGTAGTAAAGGGCGGCGGGGGCCGGAACTACGGCAACGACGACGACATTCCGTTTTACAAGTTCACCAGCCTGGGCCTGCGCGAAAACCTGCGCGGCTACTACCGCAACCGCTTCACCGGCGACGCCAGCCTGTACCTGAACACCGAGCTACGCCTTGCTCTGGGCAGCGTGCAAACCTCCTTCCTGCCCTTTTCCTACGGTATCTTTGGCTTTTACGACAAGGGCCGGGTATACTACAAAGGCTCCTCCCCCGAAGGCTGGCACGACGGCTACGGGGCCGGTTTCTACATTGCCCCCGTTTCCGACCAGCTTGCTTTATCAGTGTCCTACCAGAAGTCGCCGGAAAATGGCCTGATTCAGTTTGGGCTCGGATTCCGGATTGACAACTAATTCTGCCACTGCTTTCTACCTTGCGCCCCGCCAGCCTCTGGCGGGGCGCTTTTGCGTAGCCCGGAGACAGAAAATGCGTCAGGCCTGCCCCGAAGCCCTATATTTGCCCTACTTCTCTTCCTTTCCCTTTTGCTGCATGGAATATCCTCTTCTGAAGCTGGCCGCCATCGACATTGGATCCAACGCCGTACGGTGCCAGATTTCGGCGGTGCTCCACTACGGCGACCGGTACCGGCTCAAGCGCGTGGAGTACGTGCGCTACCCCCTGCGCCTCGGCGAAGATGTGTTTGCCACCGGTCGGATTTCGCAGAAAAAGCAGGACAAGTTCATTAAGTTTCTGCACGCCTTGCGGTTGCTGATGGAGGTCCACGACGTGGCCCCCAATCACTACTTGGTGTGCGCTACCTCGGCCATGCGCACGGCCCAAAATGGCCCCGAGGTGGCGGCCCGTATTCAGCAGGAGCTGGGTATAACGGTGCAGATTATTGACGGGCAGGCTGAAGCCGCCTACATCAACCGGGTAATCGAGAACCTGCTGGAAGACAAAAAGCACTACCTGCACATCGACGTGGGCGGAGGCAGCACCGAGTTCAACATCTACTACAACCGTCGCAAAGTAGCCTCGCAGTCGTTTGAGGTAGGTAGTATCCGGCGCATGCAGCAGGAAGAGGCCGGCCTGAGCACGGAAGCCATGCGCGAAACCTGGCAGCGCATGGAGGAATGGGTAACTGAAAATGCCCGCCGCTACCACGTGTCGCGGGCCATTGGTACGGGCGGCAACATCAACAAGCTCTACAGCCTGGCTCAGCCCCAGCTCGACAAGCCCGTCACGCGCAAGCGCATTGCCACCGTTCTGGACCACCTCACCGGCATGAGCATGGACGAGCGGGTGAACGTGGCCCTGCTCAACCCCGACCGCGCCGACGTGATTGTGCCGGCCGGGCACATCTACCTTTCCGCCATGGAGTGGGCCGATGTGCACCAGATGATTGTGCCCGATATTGGCCTCAAGGATGGCATGTTGCAGGCTCTGTTTGAGGACCACTTCGACGATATCCGCGCCGACGGCGACCTGAAGCCCGGCTGCCCCAAGCCTGCCGTTCAAAGCCGACCCACCGAGGTAGAATAAGCAGGCTCAGCGCTGGTAGTTACTACAGCTCCTACCCTAACAGCCATAACCACAACGCCCCTGGTGTCGGAGCTGACACCAGGGGCGTTGTGGTTATGGCTGTTAGGAGGCCCTATTCCAGCGCGGCTTCCTCGTCGGCCTCGGGGTCCAGGCCAACGTCGGCGGTTACCACTTCGCCCGGGGCGCTAGCGTCTTCCTCCCCCGACTCGGCCGGCTGGTTGTTGTCTTCGGCCGAAGAGCTGCGGATGGTAGCGCAGGAAAGCCACTCGTCGAAAAGGGCCGTTTCCGCCACTAGTCCAAAGCTCTTGTTGTAGAACTCCCGGTGCACGTTCGACACGGGCTCATCGTCGGCGGGCTGCCGCCGGATGTAGGCACCGTCCTCGCGCATCACGTAGGTATTCTGGTTGTCCTTCAGGTTGAAATACAGAATATTGATGGCCTCGCGCTTGAGCTGCGGGTTCACAATGAGGAAGAGGGCTTCAATACGGCGGTCGAAGGAGCGCACCATCAGGTCAGCGGAGCCTGCGTATACTTTCGGGTGCCCCGCCTGGTGGAAGTAGAACAGGCGGGAGTGCTCCAGGTAGTCGCCCACGATGCTGCGCACCTCAATGTTCTCACTCAGGCCTACCCTACCCGGCCGCAGGCAGCAGATACCTCGCACAATAAACCGAATGGGCACCCCGGCCTTGCTGGCTTTGTAGAATTCGTCGATCATCTCCTTATCTTCCAAGGAGTTCATCTTCATAACGATGCCGCTGGGTAGGCCCTTCTTGGCGTTGCGCACTTCCTCCCGAATCAGGGAAATCAACTGCTGGCGCATGTCCTTGGGGGCCGTAATCAGGTACTCGTAGTCGTCGGGCTGGGAATGACCGGTAATTACGTTGAAGAATTCCGACACGTCGTGGCCGTACACGTCGTTGGTAGTAAGCAGGCTCACGTCGGTGTAGATGCGCGAGGTTTGCTCGTTGTAGTTACCTGACCCGATGTGGACGTAGCGCGTTACCTTCTCGCCTTCCTTACGGATAATCATCATCATCTTGGTGTGCGTCTTGTACTTGCTCACCCCGTAGATGACGAAACAACCCGCCTTTTCCAGCTTGGCGCCCTCCCGGATGTTGCGCTCCTCGTCGAAGCGGGCCTTCACCTCGAACAGTACCGACACGTGCTTCCCGTTCTCGGCGGCCTTGAGCAGGGCGGCCGTTACCCGCGAGTCATCGGCAAGGCGGTAAATGGTTTGCTTAATACCCAGTACGTGCGGGTCTTCAGCGGCCTGCTCCAGCAGCCGCACCACCGGGTCGATGTTGTTGTAGGGGTGGTGCAGCAGTACGTCGTGGTGCTTGAGGTACTCGAAGAGGTTGTCCTCAGTGCCCTCCGGCAAGCTCAAGGGCGTGACGGCCGCCGGCTGCTTGAAGCCCTTGCCCCGGAAATTGGGGTGCTTCAGAATTTGGAGCAGCCCCTTCATATCAATAAGGGAGTTGATAACGAACACGTTGCCATTGTCGATGTTCCACCGCTCCCGGAGCACTTGCATGAGCAGGGCTGAGGCATTGGGCTCCACTTCCAGGCGGACTACCCGCCCTTTCTTACGGGTTTTCAGTCCCAGTTGAATTTCCTTGATGAAGTCCACGTCAATGTCGTCGGACTCTTCCAGGGTAAAGTCGCCGTTGCGGGTGATGCGGAACAAGTTGGCCGACACGATTTCGACGTTGCGGAACAGCTTGGGCAGGTTCGCCCGCACGATTTCCTCAATGGGCACAAACATCACCTTGTCCTTGCGCGACAGCTCGAAGAAGCGCGAAAGGTTCTGCGGAATCTGCACGAAGGTGAGGCGCTCCTGCCCTTTGTCGGGCTCGGCATCCAGCACGCTCCCCGCCCGCGTGACTACCCCGAAGATGAGCATCTGGTTCATCATCAGCGGGAAGCCGTGGTAGGAGTCGTATACCATGGGCGTGAGCAGCGGGAAGATGGTGTTCTTGAAGTAGCCATCGGCTTTCTTCACTTCCAACTCCGTGAGTTCCTCCATCCGAAGCACGTTGAAGCCGTTTCTCTCGAAGAGGGGCTTCAGCTCGTTGAGGTAGGTCAGCGACTGGTCGTTGATGAATCGATGGGCAAAGTCCAGAAGCTTGCGCCGGAACGGCAGCTCGCGCAGGCCCGAGTAGTCGACCCGCTCCTTGCCGTAATCGATATAGTTATAGAGCGAGCCCACCCGAATCATGAAGAACTCATCGAGGTTGCTACTGGTAATAGCCATAAACCGCAACCTATCGAACAGGGAGCGGCTGGCATCGCGCGCCTGGTCCAGCACCCGGTAGTTAAAGCGCAGCCAGCTCAGGTCGCGGCTGATGTACTTGCTTTTGCGGATGAGGTCGGCGGATTTGAACAGTTTCATGCTAGGAAAAGAAAGGCCGGACAAAATACGAGCAAACGCCCGTAGAAGTATAGCTAGCCCGGAATAATAGCGGTGGCTTCTATTTCTACCAGTAACTTCGGATCAATAAGCGCACGCACGGCTAGCAAGGTAGAAGCGGGCCTGATGTCCCCGAAAACTTCTCCGTGCGCCTTCCCCACAGCTTCCCAGTCCGCTATATCGACTAAAAAGATGCGGGTTCGGACTACATGCTCCAGCGAAGCCCCAGCCGCATGCAGCGCCTCCCCTATTTTCTCCAACGCCCGCTTTGCCTGGGTGTACGCATCGTTGCCGGTAACGGTGTCGCCGTCTTGGGCTGTGGTGCCAGCTACTTCCACCAGATTGTGTATCCGCACGGCGCGGGAGTAACCGATAACAGGCTCCCAGGGAGCTCCGGAAGAGATAAGCTGACGCATGAAAGAAGGGTAAGAAACAACGGGCCAGGAATAGAGAAGACTACGTTTCAAGCACGAGCAAAGTATCGACGTAGATACTACTACTTGCTAAGCAGACACTTTGCTCGCTACATCACAACGAAAAAAGGCCCGCTTTGCAGCGGGCCTTTCCGAAGGTAGTTACACGTCGAGTTTAGCGTATTTGGCGTTTTTCTCGATGAAGTCGCGGCGGGGAGCTACCTCGTCGCCCATGAGCATAGAGAACAGATGGTCGGCTTCCGCAGCCGATTCAACAGTCACCTGCTTGAGAGAACGGGTAACGGGCTGCATAGTGGTTTCCCAGAGCTGCTCGGCGTTCATCTCGCCCAGTCCCTTGTAGCGCTGCACGTTTACCGTTTCGGGCTTGCCTCGGCCAAGCTCTTCCTGGGCGGCTGCGCGCTCCTCCTCGGTCCAGCAGTAGCGCTCCTCTTTGCCCCGCTTCACGAGGTAGAGGGGGGGTAGGGCAATGTAGATGTAGCCGCGGTCCACCAACTCACGCATGTAGCGGAAGAAGAAGGTCAGAATCAGCGTCCGGATGTGCGAGCCGTCGATGTCAGCATCGGTCATGATGATGACTTTGTGGTAACGCAGCTTGGCTGTGTTGAGGGCTTTGGCGTCGGCTTCAATGCCCTTTTCGGGGTCAGCGGGTACCCCGAAGGTCACGCCGAGAGCCGTAATCATGTTCCGGATTTCCTCGTTTTCCAGAATGCGGTGCTCCTGGGCCTTCTCCACGTTCAGGATTTTACCCCGCAGGGGCAGAATAGCCTGAAATGCCCGGTTGCGACCCTGCTTGGCCGTGCCACCGGCCGAGTCACCTTCCACCAGGTAGATTTCGCAGATTTGCGGGTCTGACTCGGAGCAGTCGGCCAGCTTGCCGGGCAGGGAGTTGGAGCCCAGCACGGTTTTGCGCTGCACCATTTCGCGGGCCTTCCGGGCAGCAATGCGGGCCTTGGCGGCCAGGATTACTTTTTCTACGATGATACCCGCTTCCTTGGGATTTTCCTCCAGGTACTGGGCCAGAATTTCGCCTACCACCGTGTTCACCGCGCCGCTCACCTCGCTGTTGCCCAGCTTGGTTTTGGTCTGACCTTCGAACTGGGGTTCAGCAACTTTCACTGAAATAACAGCCGTGAGTCCTTCGCGGAAGTCTTCGCCCGAAATTTCTACCTTGGCTTTCTCCAGCTTGCCCGATTTGTCGGCGTAGGCTTTGAGCGTGCGGGTGAGGGCCGCGCGGAAGCCGGCCACGTGGGTGCCGCCCTCGTGCGTGTTGATGTTGTTAACGTAGGAGAAGATATTCTCCTGGTAGGAGTCGTTGTACTGCAGGGCCACTTCCACGGGGGTGTTGCCCTTTTCGCTCACCACGTGAATGGGGGTCGGCATCAGGGCATGGCGCTCCGAGCCGTCGAGGTACTGCACGAATTCGGCCAGGCCACCTTCCGAATAGAAGGTTTCGTTCAGGAATTCAGCCCCATCCTCGCCCTTCTCGCGGCGGTCCGTGAGAATGATGCTAATGCCCTTGTTAAGGTAGGCCAGCTCGCGCAGACGGGAGGCAATGGTAGCGTACTTGTACACCGACTCGGTAAAGATGGTATCGTCGGGCAGGAACTCTACCTGGGTGCCGTGCTCGTCAGTTTCGCCGATTTCGCGCACGGGGTACTGGGGGGCCCCAATTTTGTATTCCTGTTCGTAGACTTTGCCATTGCGGCGCACGGTTACTTTCAGGTCCTGGCTCAGCGCGTTCACGCAGCTCACCCCTACCCCATGCAGGCCGCCTGATACTTTGTAGGTATCCTTATCGAACTTGCCGCCGGCGTGCAGCACCGTCATGACTACCTCCAGAGCCGAGCGGCCTTCTTTCTGGTGAAAGTCAACAGGAATACCACGACCGTTGTCGCGGACAGTAATGGAGTTATTCTCGTTAATGGTAACGTGAATGGTATCACAGTAGCCAGCCAGGGCTTCGTCAATGGAGTTATCGACTACTTCCCACACCAAATGGTGGAGGCCTTTGATACCGATGTCACCGATATACATCGCCGGACGTTTGCGCACGGCTTCCAGCCCTTCGAGTACCTGAATGCTGTTGGCGGAGTACTCAGCGGGGGCTTTTTTCTCTTTGGTTTCGCTCATGTTGCGGTTGGTTCAGCGCTTAGTGCGTAAGTAGGCAAAGATACCGAAAAAAATCGGTTTTTGCCAGCAAAAAGGCCGATTTACCCGGGTTCGGAAGCCTGCCCTCGATTTGCACCTACGGGTCGGAAACAGCGCCTCGGCCCTGCTGCCTCCGCGCTACTGGCTGGCACCTTCGGTCCCTTTTCAGGCCGCACACATGCCGGCCTCTGTTCACAACCATTTGCCTGGGAGCCGCTTCTTACAGTCCAGTAGCACCCTGCTTCTGTGGTCCACACGAGCAAGGCCATAATCTACGCAACAGCCCGTCCGCACGCAGACGGGCTGTTGTGGGTCATACTACATCAGTTGCAGGGCGGTGGTTACGCCCTTGCCAAGGCTCAGACGGCAGAGAACAGCTCCGCGGTTTACTGCCGGAGTAGTGCTGCGCAGGATCATTAACGTCGAAGGCTGCATGTTATATGTGGCCGCAGAGCCAGTGCCATAACCAGTCACATACATCTTATTTCCGGCAGACACGACAGCACGGGCACGTTGGAGTGTAGTGTTTGCGCCACTACGCAGCACAGGTGCTGTGGGCGTGCGCGTATCGTAAATGCTGACTGTGTTATTGCCGAAATTAGCCACGTAAGCAGTGATAAGGCCAGCTGCTACCCCAAGTGGTCCGGCAGGAATGTCAACCGTAGCAGCTAAGGAAAGCTGTTGAGCGGAACAGGTTGCGGCCCACAGAGAAGTGGCACAGAGAAAGGAACCCGTATAGAATAGTCGTGTAGGTAAGGAATAATATAGAAGTCAGCTATAGAGGGAAGCGAAGTAGATAAGAAAATAGTCAAAAATGGTTAGCTACTACCTCACCCGGCCCAGAAGGCAGAATACTGATCTAGCAACTGCCTTGCTGTAGAAGGCACTATCGTATGGTATGCATACCCGCCAACAAGAAAGCCACCCAGCGAATACGCTAAGTGGCTGATTGCTAACGTGGCCCCGATTGGATTCGAACCAATGACCGGCTGCTTAGAAGGCAGCTGCTCTATCCAGCTGAGCTACGGGGTCAAAAACAAATAGCCGCCCGCCCCAAAGGCGGGCTGACGGCTATTCATGTCGGGGTGGCAGGATTCGAACCTGCGGCCTCCTGCTCCCAAAGCAGGCGCGATACCGGGCTACGCTACACCCCGAAAAAAATGGGTTAAAAACTGTGGCTCATGAGCTATCTGATTTAACTCATCACTCACAATTTTTAACCCTCAACTATCTTGTGCGGAGAGGGGGGGATTCGAACCCCCGGTAGCCTTTAGAGCTACGGCAGTTTAGCAAACTACTGGTTTAAGCCACTCACCCACCTCTCCAGGTGGCAATCCTTTCCGGCTGAAAGGTGTGCAAATATACAAGCAGAATGGAGAAACAAACCTTTTTCAAAAAAAATATCTTCCATCTTGCCGCCACATTGCAGGCCACAGGCTGTATTTTCTGATGCTTTACTACCCGCTTTGAAGGCTTGAGCCATGGCTTTTATTTTGAACGCTAAGCTGTTACCATCGTGCTGAACTGGGCGTATCCGCTAGGCTGGCCTGAGGGGCTAATAGCCCTACTTTTTTTTCTGTTGTACCTCGGCTACATGCTTCGCACACGCCGCTTAGCAGCGCCGTTGGGGCAGCGCGGATGGCGCCTGGGTTGGAAACTGCTGCTGCGGACTGCCTACGTGGGGCTGCTGGGGGCGGCGCTGCTGGGGCCGGCTTATGGCGTAACCCAGCGCCCCGTCCGGACGGCGGGAAAGGATGTATGGCTGCTCGTGGACCTTTCCCGCTCCATGGACGCCCCTGATGTGGCGCCTTCCCGCCTGCAGAAAGTAAAGGGGGAGCTGAGCACTTTAACCAGCCGTTTTCAAGCTGATCGGCTGGGGTTGATTGTATTCGCAGGGGAAGCGTACGTGCAGTGCCCTCTAACCTACGATCAGGCGGCCCTGCAGCTGTTCCTGCATACTCTGCAGACTTCCCTGGTTCCGGCAGGCAGTACTGACTTAGCGCCCCCGCTGGAGTTGGTGCTTCAACGCCTAAACAACAGCACCGCAGCTACTACCCCCGATGCTCAGCCCCGCGCTACGGCCATTGTGCTTGTTACTGATGGCGAGGATTTCGGCGAGAACTTAGAGCCTACGGTTCGGGTACTGGCCCGATCAGGCACGCGCGTATTTTCCATGGGAGTAGGCACTACGGAAGGCAGTAAAATTCCACAGTCAGGGGGAAGGGGCTACGTGCGCGATGCCCGCGGCCGGGAAGCAATTTCCCGCCTTTCTTCCGTGCCGCTGCGCCGCTTAGCCGAACAAACCGGAGGGCAGTACTTTGAACTTACTGATCAGCGCAACGAGTTTCCCCTGCTACTAAACGCGCTCAACCGTCTGGAAGGGCAAGCTGAACAGGTACGCACTGTTTCTGTAGCCGATAACCGCTACCGCTACCCCCTGGCCCTGGCCCTATTGCTGATGCTGCTGGATGTGCTCCTTACTGTAAAAGTGATTCGGCCGTGAAAAATACACTACTTGGCGGTGTGCTTTTGCTCAGCACTTGGGGTGGCCTAACGCGAATTCATGACCGCAACGAAGCGTTGCGGACCGGAGCCGAGGCCTACCGCCACCAGAACTACGCCGCCGCCGCCGCGGCTTATAAAGCAGCGACACTTAGCTTGGGGGCTACCGATGATAGGGTGTGGCTTAACCTAGCCCATGCTACCGCCCGCACAGGGCAGCAGGCCGAAGCCCGTGGCTATTACAGCCGGCTGGTTACGAGCAAAACGCCGACCATCCGAAGCGTGGCCTTGCAACAGCTAGCGGCATTAGCCGCCACCAAAGGCGACTATGTGCAGGCAGTGGGGCTGCTACGCCAAGCCCTGGTGGCCAATCCTGCCAATGCCGATGCCCGTTACAACTACGAGGTACTACGCAACTTTCTGCACCGCCGCGCGGCCGCTCCTCCCCCGCCCCCACCCGGCACCGACGGAGACCCTGGAGAAAACAGGGCCGATCCTACCTCGTCTTCGCGCGCAGGTACCGACCCCGCCGAACCAGCAGACTCCCGTGCTACCCCCCAAGCCCGCCCCGATGCGGCCGGACAACCGAACCCTAACCAGCCATCTTCTGCACCAGGCACTTCCACCAATAATAGCCTGCGCCCCGGGGCCGGTGAGCAGCGCAACATAGCGAAGGGCAACCAACCTGGCTCGGTGCGAGGACTCAGCGACACGGAAACCGGTACAGAGGTACCCAGTGGAAGTAGCCGCCGCGGCGGAACGGAAGCTGCCCCCAATGCGGAGGCTAATATTCAGACCCAGCGCGCCCGCTTACAGCAAATGAATATTAGCTCGGGTCAAGCGCGGCAGTTATTGGAGGCGTTACACGCGGCAGAGCAGCAGTATTTACAGCAGCTGCCCCGCAAGGCCACCCACCCCCCTCAGAAGGGAAAACCTGGCTGGTAGCACAGTATTCTTGTAAGCTGCTGCCAGCAGATCGGCCCTACCCAGGCTAACGGCCTTATTCCTACCTTTACCCCACTTAAGCAACCCATTCCACCCACCATTCTATGCAAATCAAAGAAGTAGTCATTGTCGCCGCGGTTCGTACCCCCATTGGCTCGTTCGGGGGCAGCCTTGCCTCCTTATCCGCCACCGAGCTGGGCGCTATTGCCCTGAAAGGCGCACTGGAAAAAGCCGGTATTGATGGCAAGGAAGTAGACCAGGTGATAATGGGCAACGTTATTTCCGCTAACCTGGGCCAAGCCCCGGCCCGCCAGGCCGCTAAGAAAGCCGGCCTGCCCGATACCGTAGAGTGCACTACCGTCAACAAGGTGTGCGCCTCGGGCACTAAGGCCATTATGTTCGGTGCCCAGGCCATTATGCTGGGGCAGTCGGAGGTGGTACTGGCCGGCGGCATGGAAAGCATGTCGAATGTGCCGTATTACCTCGACAAAGCTCGCTTCGGCGCTAAGTATGGTCATGGTCAGATGATTGATGGCTTGATGAAGGACGGTCTTTGGGACCCCTATCATGACTTTGCCATGGGCGTAGCTGCCGACCGTACTGCCACCCACTACGGCATCACCCGCGAAGAACAGGATGCTTTTGCCCAGCAGAGCTACGAGCGAAGCGCTGCGGCTGCCCAAGCCGGTAAGAAGAAGGACGAAATCGTGCCCGTGACTATTACGGTGCGGGGCAAGGAAACCGTTATCAGCGACGACGAGGAGTATACTAAGGCTGACTTCACCAAGTTTGCCAGCCTGAAGCCGGCATTCGGTAAGGAAGGCACCGTAACGGCTGCCAACGCCTCAACCCTCAACGACGGTGCCGCGGCGGTACTGCTCATGAGCCGCGAGAAGGCGGAAGAGCTGGGGGTGAAGCCCCTGGCTAAAATCCGGGGCTTCGCCGACGCGGAGCAGGCACCCGAGTGGTTTACAACCTCCCCAGCCCTGGCAATTCCCAAAGCGCTGAAACACGCCGGCCTGGAAGCCAAGGATGTAGACTTCTACGAGATTAATGAGGCCTTTTCAGTGGTTTCGCTGGCCAATAACAAGCTGCTGGAGCTGGAAGGCACTAAGGTAAACCCCTACGGTGGCGCCGTGTCGCTGGGTCACCCGCTGGGAGCTTCAGGAGCCCGTATCGTTACGACCCTCGTTAATGTGCTGCACAACGAAGGCGGCAAAATTGGGGTAGCCGGCATCTGCAACGGCGGCGGCGGCGCCAGCAGCCTGGTGATAGAAAAGCTGTAAAGCTGAATTTCTGCCGGATTCTTTCGGCTCCGGCAGATTTTGTGGACGATTCTGATGTTAAGGCCCTGTCGCATGCATTTTGCGGCAGGGCTTTTGTTTTGGGCTCTGGCGCAGGGTGGGTAGGGCAGGCAAAGTTGCCCGGAGGTGCATTTTGCCATCTGGCAGTAAGCCGTAGCCAGCTCCACCCGCCAGCGCAGCCCGAAAATACTTTCTGAATTACCGCGTTCTTGCGCCTATGAAACGACTTGCCTTTGCCTTACTGCTTCTGACTTCTACGGCTGCTCAGGCCCAGAAGCTGCGGCGCCTCACTACCTACTTCGACTCGACCAATACCCACAAGCGCGAAATTTTTTCGGCCTTAGTAGCTGCCGACACGGTGATGCAGGGCCCCTACAAGCGGTTTTACTACTCGGGCAAGCTGGAAGCCCAGACCCGCTACACGGACGGCAAGCGCGACTCGGCTTACGTAGAGTTTCACCCCAACGGAGGCCGCCGCCTCGAGGTAACCTACCAGCAGGGCGTGCGCCAAGGCCCCTTCAAGACATACTACGACAACGGCAAAGTAGCTCAGGAAGGCACGTATGAGGACGACCAGCCTTCCGGTACGCTCCGCTACTACCATCCCAGCGGCGAAGTGAAGCTGGAAACGACACTTAGCGCTGGTCAGCCAGCGGGAGCCATCCGGGAGTTGTACCCTTCGGGCAAGCCCCGGGTCGAAATCACCTACCTCAACGGGCAGGCTAATGGGCCAGTGAAAACCTACTACGAAAATGGCCAGCTGCAGAGTGAGGGCGTCTTCAGCAAAGGCCTGCTGGCCGGCCCCTACAAAACCTACTACGACAACGGCCAAGTAGAAACTGATGTGCAGGCTGACAAATCGGGCCGTGGCACGTACCGGAGCTACTACCGCTCGGGCAAGCTGCGTACCGAAGGCACCTACGCTCCGGCCACGCTGGTAGGCCGGGCCGTGAAAAACCCCTTAGCCGACGACCTCACCAAACAGGCCAAAAACCTGGCCGGTGGGACCAGCAACCTTGATGGCCCGGCCAAATCCTACTACGAAAGCGGAGCCGTGAAAAGCACCCAAACCTACCGCCAGGGCGTGCTGGTAGGCACTCAGCAGGACTATTACGAGTCGGGGAAGGTGCAGCAGAAGATTGAGTACGCCAACCAGGGCCGCGACCGGAAAATTACGGGGTACTACGAGGATGGCCTGCCCAAGGAAGAGCAGCAGTACAAAAATGGCGTACCCGTGGGCCTGTGGCGCACGTTCCATCCCGGCGGCAAACAGGTGCAGAAGCAGGAAACCTACGTGAACGGCAAGCTGGCTGGGGAGCAACTCACCTACTACCCCACTGGCACCGTGCAAAGCAAGCTGACCTTTGAAAATGGCAAAGCCGTTGGGATAGGCCAAGAGTACTACCCCTCAGGTAAGCTGAAGGCCGAAACCACCTATGTAAAGGGAATGAAAATGGGCGCTTTCCGCCAACTGCGCGAGGATGGCACCCCCGAAATTGCCGGCGCTTTCCGCAATGGCAAGCAAACCGGGGTGTGGAGCTATTTCGGGCCCGATGGTAAAACCGTGCAGGAAAAGAAAACCTTCCGCAACGGACAAGCAGCGGCCGAAGGAGCCACCCCCACTCCGGCTGGGAAAGGGGCCCCGGCCCGCAAACCAACTGCGCCCGCGAAACGCAACTAGCTGGCTTAGGCTACCCCAAAGCTAGCTGCCCTCCTGCCCTCCTCCGAAACGACCTCTACCTACGGCCCCTTTATGGGTACGTCGTTTCGCAGGAGGGCAGCTTTATTCACTCAGCATAGACGACATCGTTCTGTCTTTCTTAGAACGGCTTCTGGACTAATGCCCGGCCTCCTGGCTACTGAAATCGAATACTGAACGCGGTACGGCCGCTGGCCTGCGTTTCCAGGCTGAAAGCAAACCCGTGCTGCAACAGAATGTCGCGGATGAGCGTGAGGCCAATGCCTTGCCCGTCGCGCTTAGTGCTGAAGAAGGGTGTAAACAGGCAGCGCTGCACTTCCGGCGGAATACCAGGGCCGTCGTTTTCAATGATAATCTGAGCGGGCTCCTGGCTGGTGCGCACCCACAGGTTGCCATCCTCCCCAATAGCCTCCAGGGCGTTTTTGCAGATATTAAGCAAAGCCTGCTCCAGCTGCAGGGGGTCCAGAGGCACCACAAGCAGACCGGGCGTTAGTTCCCAATGCCACTGAATGCGCCGCCGCTCTACCTGCACGTGCAGCAGCCGCTCGGTGGTGCGCAGCAGTTCGTGCACGCTGGTGGGGTGGCGCTGAGGCGGGGGTAGGCGCACGAGGTTGGCAAAGTTGGCCATGAAGTTGGCCAGGTGCGTATTGCGGCCAATGGATACTTCGAGGGCCTCCGTGAAATCGGGCTGGTCTTCGGGGCGGAGCTGGGGGGCGTAGTAGTGAAAGCTTTGCAGAATGGAGTTGATGGCCCCGATGGAGTTGTTGATTTCGTGCGACATCATCCGGATCAGCTTGCCGTAAGCCTGCTTTTCCTGCTTAATTACCTCCTGGGTCAGCTCCTCCAGTACGATGAAACGGCGCGTAAACCCCCGGTCCACGAAGCGGGAAGAGTGCGCGCGGTAAGTCTGAATACCCGAAAGCTGCACTACCTGCGGCAGCTGGTCGGAAAGGCCCGCCAACGCTACCCCCCACTCGGCGGGTAAGCTGGCCGGCTGCTGGCCCAACAGCGCTATGGCTGGCAAGGCCAGCATCCGCTCGGCGGCCGGATTTACGCCCTCAATGCGCCCATCAAATGAGAGCAGTAGCACCCCGGCGGGCGAAGCCTGAATCAGGCTTTCGAGCAGAAAGCTTTTCTCGTGCTGGGTAACGCGCTCCTTGCGCAGTTCGTCAATCATGTGGTTGTACACGTCGATGAGCTGGTCCATCTCGCGCTGACCTACGGGCACAAACTTCATCGAGAAATCCTTGGCCCGAATGGCTTCCGTGCCCGCCGCAATCAGCTGAAATGGCCGCACGAAGCCGCGGTACAGCTGCACGGTAAGCCCAATGCTAAGCAGCAGCAGCACCTCCAGCCCAATAAATAAGGGCGCATTGGTGCGCATTACCTGTCCTGCCAGCACCATGAGCACCGCGTGAATGATGGTTACAAATAGCAGGAACTTGACGCGCAGGGTCATGCAGGAAAGGAGGAGTAAAGAAAGAAAATCCCCTGCTAGGTACTGTCTTGCTGCGCCTAAGGGAAAACGCTTTGGCGCTTGCTGATGGAGTAGCCAGAGGTAAAGCCCCTACACTTGAGCGCAGGATGGCAAGCGGAGCTTCTACTCCGCATCAAATGGTATGGCGTATTTCTCCAGGCGGCGGTAGAGGGCGCCGCGGCTCAGGCCCAGGGCTTTGGCCACGCGGCTGATGTTGCCTCCGTAGTGCTCCAACGTCCGCCGAATCATTTGGGCTTCCAGTTCGTCGAGGGTGACGGTGCCGGGCTCGGGCAGCTCGCCGGTTTCGGTGGAGCGCGCGGGCTGGCGCTGAAATTGGGCCTGGAAATCTTCGGGGCCCAGCTCGTCTTTGCCTGACACCAGCACGGCGCGCTCCACCAGATTTTTTAACTCGCGGATGTTACCGGGCAAGGGCTGCTCCTGCAGCCAGTGCAGGGCGCGGGTGCCTACTTTCAGAGCCGGACGGTTGTAGGTGGCGCGCAGGCTATCCACGAAGTGCTGCACCAGCAAGGGAATATCCTGGGGCCGCTCGCGCAGGGCTGGCAGGCGCACGGTAATCAGGTTGATGCGGTAGAACAGGTCTTCGCGGAAGCGGCCTTGCTGCACCATATCGGCCAGGTTGCGGTTGGTGGCGCAGATAACCCGGATGTCGAGGCGGCGGGGCTTACTGTCGCCGAGCACTTCGTAGGTGCGGTCCTGGAGCACGCGCAGCAGCTTCACCTGGCTACCCACATCCAGCTCCCCTACCTCGTCCAGGAAGATAGTGCCCCCATTAGCCAGCTCAAAGCGGCCAACCCGGTCGGTTTTGGCGTCGGTAAAGGCGCCGCGGCGGTGACCAAACATTTCACTTTCAAACAGCGAAGCGGAGATACCACCCAGGTTTACCTTCACGAAAGGCTGGCGGCGACGCTGGCTGTTCTGGTGCACGGCCTCGGCAATCAGCTCTTTGCCCGTCCCCGATTCGCCTTCGATGAGTACGGAGGCATCCGTGGCTGCTACCTGCCCCACATTGCGCAATACGTGCAGCAGCTGCGCATTCTGCCCCACAATGCCCTGGAAATTGTACTGCTTATCGAGCTGGCGGCGCGAGAGAGTGCCAAGGTCGGTTTCGGGTTCCGGCTCGTGCAGGCTTAGGACGGTGCGGATGGTTTGCAGCAGGGAATCGTTGTGCCAGGGCTTGGTCACGAACTCGGCGGCCCCGGCCTTCATGCCTTCCACAGCCAGCGCAATGGAACCCCAACCAGTAATCAGTACCACGGGCAGCGCGGGAGCCAACCGCTTTACCTGGCCCAGCAGTGCCAGGCCATCCTGCCCGCTGGTATCCAGGGAAAAATTCATGTCCATCAGGACCAGGCGCGGCGGCGCTGCTTGTACCACCTGCAAGGCTTCTTCGGGGGTAGCCACGCCCCGGGCGGGGTAGCCGGCCTGTTTCAGCAGGAGCCCCAGCGAGGTGCGCACGGCCACATCGTCGTCAACAATCAGTATCATAGCTCAGAAGCGCGAAGGACGGAATTTGCAGTGGGAAAGGAAAGCGGCGGGGAGTAGCAGGTATGCAGCCCGTCTTTATCGTAGCGCACAGGAATAGGCTTAGCCGGGGTTATTCCTCGCGGAGCGCAACTGCCGGATGGATTCCAGCTGCCTGTCGGCTGGGGTAGAGCGCGCAAAGGGCTGTCAACGCGTAAATTAGAAGGATAGCCAGTGCCATGCCAGTCAGGTACACTGACCAACCGGTGCTCATGAAACCCAGTAGCGGAAATTGGACCGTCACCAGCAGCCCCAGGACCATGCCGAACGTCGTGACGACCATAACCTCACCCACAATCTGCCGGCTAATGGCACCGGCCGTAGCCCCCAGGGCTCGGCGAACTCCCATTTCGGCCCGCCGCTGATTGATAGCTTGCCAGAGCACCCCAAACAGGCCTAGCGCCATGTTTAGCAGCAGAAACAGGCTCATCGTTCCCAGCAGCAGGGGTCGCGTCAGGAGCTGTTTCACTTGGCTGGCATGCATTTCGGAAAGCGTGCGGATAGAACCGGACCAGCCGGGACCCAGCCGCCGCACCTGGTCGGCAATCTGCTTTTCGAGCACGGCGCCGCTGCCAGGCTTCACCCGCAGTAGTATTGATTGGGCCACAAAAACAGTGTCTTCGGGAAATATTGCCTGAATAACGGAAGGCAGCGGCTTCTGCAGTTCCCCGTCAGTGCGGAAGGCTCGCACAATCCCAATAACCCGCTGGGGCATTTCGTCGCGTGGTTGCAGCTGCTGTCCCAGCGCCGAGCCACCGTCGGGATACATGGCCCGCTGCATCAGTTCATCAATGACTACTGGTAGCTGGGCACTGTGCACTGCGTCGGCTGGCCCAAACCAGCGCCCGGCTACCAATTCCAGGCCCATTACTTCGCGCAACTCTGGCCCTACCGCATATACATTGATGTTGCTGATTGGGCGCTTAACCGAGTCTTGCAGGTCAGTGAACTCTAGGGAACGGCGGCTATCGTTAAAGGAAAAGGGCGTGTTAGAAGCCGTCAGGGCGGCGCCCTCGATCTGCGGATTAGTGCGTAGCTGGGCCAGCAACTGGCGTAAGATGGCCAGTTGGTCGGCTTTGAGTTGCTTGCCGATGGTTAAGTTCAACTGCCAGGCTCGAGCGTACTCAAATCCGAGCGGCTGCCGATAGTTAGCCCACAAGTTGATCCCTATACTGCTTACCGCAAATAAAACGACAAAGGCCAGGAATATCTCAGCTACCAGCAGGCCATTGGCCCGACGACGATTCCACATTAGGGTGAATAGGTGACGCATCATAGGGCAATTTCTCCTTTAAGGGCCTGACTGGCCGGCAGTTTCGACATTTTGTAGGCCGGGTACGCTCCCGATAGCAACCCAAACAGCAGCGCGAGCAACAGACCTACCGCAAACACACGTGCATTCAACCCCAGATGAGCATAGGGAATAAAGTGGCTTTCGTTAACCAGGTACAGCACGGCTGCCGCTAGCCCCAGCCCTAGCAGCCCGCCCAATAGTGTCAGCAGCAGGTTCTCCAGCAGGAATTGCCGGACGAGCATACTAGTAGTGGCTCCAAATGCTTTCCGTACACCAATTTCAGCGGCTCGCTCCAAGGTTCGGCTTACATTGATATTGATCAGGTTGAGTGCGGGCAGCAACATGAACAGGAGCCCGAGCCCCACCCACTGTCTCCAGAAGCGGGTTGCATCGCCATCGGCTCCGGCGTTGTTGTTATGAGCTGCCATGTAATGAGCTAGCAGGGTCCGGGCGTACGATTTAATTTCCTTGTGCTGCTCAGGGTCGGGTATGGGCAGCCGACGTAACATCTGCTGATACTCGGCTTGAATAGAGGGCACATCGGCGGCCCGCCGCGCCAGTAGGATGGCCTGAAAGTCGCCCAGGTAGTTGGGGTCGCGCAAGTCTGCGGTGGTAGTGGTAACAGGCAGCCAGCATTCGGCATAGGTTAGCTCCCGCGAAGTAGATACGTCGCGCACCACACCCAGCACCTGGTAGCGCTGACCTTCGAGCTGCATGACCCGGCCTACCGCGGCCGCCGTGCCAAAGCAGCGACGAGCTACGGTTTCATTCAGCACTAGCACCTTAGCTGCGTCGCGCACCTCGGCTGCGTTGTAGGGCCGGCCGGCCACGAAGTCGAAGTCGAGTACCGACCAGTAGTTGGCATCGGTGTAGCGTCGGTCGGCCTTCACTACTAGCTTGCCAACATACAAGGTAGCGTTGATGGGGTATGCTTCGCTCACGGCTATCTTCTCGGGGGTGCGCAAAGTGCGGGCGTGCCGATTGAGAAAGTCGTAACCCACACTGGAAGAATTCTGAGAGTTTGGTCCACTCAATACCATTCTATTGATAAATAACAGTCGGTCAGTGCGCAGTTCCGGCTGGGCGGGTCCCACCGCATGGTCAAACAGCGCATACATTACCACCATCATCATGAGCGTGAGGCTGATGCCAAACAGGCTGATGAAGGTGAAAAACTTGCGACGCAGCAAGACCTTCCAGGCAATTTTGAGGTAGCTAAGCAACATGAGCGTGGGCGTAGGAAGTGGAAAGGGATACATGAAGGGCAGCTACCTGCCGCTGCAGCACTGTGCGGGCCTTGCTGAGCTGCGACTTACTGGTGCCTTCTGAAATACCGAGCAGGGCGGCTACCTCGGGGTGAGTGTACCCCTCTAGGGCGCAGAGGCTGAACACGGCCCGGTAACCGGCGGGCAGCTCCTGCACAAGCCGGAGCAAATCGGCCGCTTGCAGCTCCTCATCGGCGGTGGGCACCTCGGTGGCTAAGTGGCCAGTATTGCAGTCTTCGATACTGAGCGTCAGCGACTCGCGGCGGCGCAGGTAGCTCAGGGCTTCGTGCGCCATAATGCGGCGCACCCACCCTTCCAGACTGCCCTTGCCTTCAAACTGCCCCAGGCCGCGAAACACCTTCACAAAGCCGCGGGCCAGCACATCTTCGGCGTCGAACTCGTGGCGCAGGTAACGCCGGCACAGGGTCAGCATCTTCGGGGCGAAGCGCCGGTACAATTGCTGCTGGGCCGCGGCGCTACCCCGTCGACAGGCCGCTACCAGTTCGGCGTCAGAAAGAAAAAGCGTCAGGGTTTTCATCATTGGGGAAGGTCTGGTGGAGGAAACCGGGCAACTCAACTCGCCCTTGGCAACTGGCTTAGCTTACCTGGCTGCCGTCGAAAAAGCGGATAAGGCGCTGCGTTTTGTGGGCCTGCTGCTCGTCGTGGGTGACCATCACGATGGTGGTCCCTTCCTCGCGGTTAAGGCCCAGCAGCAGATCCATGATTTCCTCGCCCATCACGGAGTCGAGGTTGCCGGTGGGTTCATCGGCGAGGATGATTTCGGGGCGGCCGGCCAGGGCGCGGGCAATGGCCACACGCTGGCGCTGCCCACCCGAAAGCTGGCTGGGGAAGTGCCCCGTACGGGCGCTCAGGCCCACTTTATCGAGGGCGGCGTAGGCCCGCTGCCGGCGCTCCTTGCCGCCTACCCCCGGCCGGTAGAGCAACGGCAGCTCCACGTTATCGAGCACCGAGAGGTCGTTGATGAGGTGGTAGCTCTGAAAAACAAACCCGATTTTGTGGTTGCGCAAGGAGGCCAGTTCCTTATCGGAGTAGGACTGCACGG
The DNA here is from genome assembly GCF_019599275.1 of Hymenobacter sp. HSC-4F20. Taxonomy (GTDB): domain Bacteria; phylum Bacteroidota; class Bacteroidia; order Cytophagales; family Hymenobacteraceae; genus Hymenobacter. The sequence goes on from NZ_JAHZTD010000001.1 coordinate 1,480,168, forward strand.
GGCGGCCATCCAACTCAATCACGCCGCTGGTCGGCTCATCGAGCAGGCCAATAATGCTGAGCAGGGTGGATTTTCCGCACCCCGAGGGGCCCATGATGGACACGAACTCGCCTTTGTTGATGGTGAGGTTCACGCGGTTAAGAGCTACGGTTTCAATGGTCTTGGTCTGGTAAACCTTCTCGATGTCGCGCAGCTGAATAACCGGCTGGCTGGCAGAGGCCAGGGGGGCGCCGTGGGTCTGGGGCCGCACGGCCGATTGGGCGAGGATGTTTTCCATGAGCAGGTCGGAAGAAAGAGTTTTGAAAGGAAGTGTCCGGTTTCGAGCAGTTGGCCACCCCGGATATTCTAGAGTAGCCAAGCGGCGTGCCAAAGCAATAAGTATTTATAAATCAATTAGTTAATCTAATTACCAGAATTATCTGTTTAATAAAATATGTCCGTTTTCGGACAGGGTGTTCGGTCTTGATTGGCCGTCCCGCATCTTTGCGGGCCCTATTATTTTAATTACTGCTCCTACCCTGCCCGGTATTTTCCACCCGCGCTGATTGAAAGACGGCGGGGTAGAAATCATGTGCAGGTAGCAGTACTGGGCTTAACCACAGCCCGCCCGGAGGGTAGCAACGCCCTGCCTGCCCCACAAAACGGCTCCGCCACGCAAGGCATGATGCTTTGCGTGGCGGAGCCGTTTTAGGCTGAGGTCAACCGTACTTATTTGGCTGCCAGGGGCTGCTGCCGCTCGAAATCATACAGTGTAAGGGCGCGCAGGCGGTAGTGAGCCACCCAGGCGGCGCGCAGCGCCAGAATGTAGGCGCGGCGGGCCTGGTCCTTTTCGGCGGAGGCAATGGTAAGGTCGGTAAGGCTAATGCGGCCGACTTTATAGGTAGTCTGGGCAATGGTGTAGCGCTGCTGGGCCAAGGAATCGGCGCGGGCTGCCAGGTCGAGCTGCTGGCTGAGGGTAGCGAGCTGGGTGGCCTGCACCTGCACGTTCAGCTCAAACGAGGTTTCCTCCTGGGCCACATCTGTCTGCACTTGGCGGCGGGTCAGCTCGGCGGTTTTCACGATGGACTTCTGCTTGCCCCAATCTACGAGGGGTAGCGCAAACGTAAGCTGCACCTGCTGCTGGTTCTGCAGGGACAGGTAGGTATCCCAGAGGTTGCCAGCCTGATTTACGTAGCCCAGATTGGCGGCCAGCAGCGCCTGAAACCCCGTAGTGCCACGGGCAAGGGCCACTTCCCGCTCGGCCTGCAACAGGCGGCGCCGGAAGGCCAGCACTACGCTCCGGTTCTGGCGGGCCTGGCCCAGGGCTTGCTCAGCAGTTACTACCAGGCGCGGGGCCGCGGCGGGCACGCCGAGGCGCACGGTTTCGGCCCGTAGCCCGGTGTAGCTCTGCAAGCTCACGGCGGCGTTCTGGGCATCAAGCTGGCCCTGCGCCATGGCCTGGCGGGCGTTCAGCAAGTTTAGCTCCAGCCGCAGCAGGTCGCTTTGGGAAAGGCGGCCCAGTTGGTAGCGCTGCTTCCCGATGCGCAGCAACTCCTCATTGGCCTGCACATTCTGGCTGGCTACCTCGGCGTTTACCTGCTGCTCCAGCACATCGAAATACAGCTCCGTGATGCGCTGGGCAATGGTTTCCCGCTCTTCTACAAACTGACGCTGGCTTTCTTCGTAGCGCAGGGGCTCTATGCGCCGGTCCCACTTCAGGCCGTTGAACTTGCCGATGGGCTGGGTGAGGCCAATAGCCACGGGCTGGTTGTTGTAGCGCTTCAGGCGACCGTTGAAATCATCGAAGCGCTGCACCTCCGAGGCCACAAACACCTGGCCGCCCGTCAGGCCGATATTCTGGCTGACGGATAAGGCCAAGTTGGAATTGTTAATGCGCACGGCCCGGAAATCGGTGGTGCCATCGGGCTGCACCACGGGCGTAACGGCGCGGCTGAAGCCCGGCACTGTACCCTGCAAGCCCAACTGGGGCCGGTAGTTGGCTTGGTACGTGCGCCACTGCCAGAAGCTTTTGTCGCGGGTAGTCTGCGTCTGCTTGGCCGCGGCCGACTGGTTTAGGGCCAACTCAATTACTTGGCTCAACGACAGACTGGCTGGCTCGTGTTGGGCCGCGGCGGGGGTAGCCAGCAACAACAGCAGCCCGGTGTATAGACGTGACGCTTGCCGCAGGCCAACCTTTGGTTCGCGTGTTGGCACATGCTGGGGTTGTTGAACCGGTGCGGCGTAGCTTGCTCTAGCGGGAGCTGCGAACCAAAAGCCAAGGTAAGCGAAGGGGCGCGTCTGCACAGCCCATTTCGTACTAGCTGGGAACATCCGTTTCATGGCTGCTAGTCGTTGAGGGTGAGTTCGGGCGTGGCCACGTAGTCCTTGGTGTCAGACACGATAACTTCCTCCCCAGCCGCGAGGCCACCGGTTATCTGCACGTAATCGAAGTTGCTGTCCCCAAACTGCACAGTGCGGCGCACGGCCTTGCCATTCTTCACCACGAATACGGGCTGCTCCTTACCGCCCTGATAAAAGGGGCCGTTTTTCACCCGCACCACATTATGCAGGGCCTTGGTCACCACGAACACATCGGCCCGCAGGTTAGCGCGCAGGACCGGGTGGTGGTCCTGGGCCAGGGCAGCGTAGAAAGTGACTACCCCCTTCTCCACGGCCGGACTAATGGAGCTGATGGCCCCACGCAAATCAGTACCATTGACGCGGATGATCACCGGATCCTGGAGGTGGAGAGCATCGGCGTAAGCATCGGAGATTGTGGCCCGCACCCGGAAGCGGCTCAGGTCGGCCACCCGGGCCAGCGGGTCGCCAGCCTGCACAGTGGTACCCAGATCCTCCTTGACCCAGGTAAGCACGCCCGGCTGCTGGCTGCTGATGTTGGCTTGCTGTAGCTTGCCGGCCAGCTCGGCAATGCTGCGGTCCTGAATCTGCATGGTAAAGCCCAGCTCCCGCACGTCGGCGGCATTGGCGGCGCGCTGGTTGCGGATTTGCTCGCCGAGGCGCTGCAGCTCCAGCTGGGCTACCCGCAGGCTTAGCTCGGCCTGGCGCACGCTCTCGGCCGTGCCGCCCCCAATTTTTAGCAGGTACTGCTCATCCCGCAAGGCCGATTGCAGACTGCGCACTTTCACCTGCTGCACCTGCTCCTGGGAACGAAGGTCGTTCAGGGCTTTTTCAAGGGTGAGCTGGAGCTGGCTGTTTTTGTTGCGGTTTTGTTGCTGCTCGTCCTGGAGCTTGGCCAGAGCCGTGGTGGTCAGCTCCTTGTCCAGCTCCAGAATTGTCTGGCCCGGTTGCACGTTGCTGCCCACCGGCACCACTACCCGCCGGATAGTGCTTTGGATGGGGCTGGTAAGCACCGCCTCGTGGCCTGGAATAAGTACGCCAGCCGCCGTGAGCGAAGCCTCCACGTCACCGATTTCGGTGCGCGCCGTCAGGATGCTGTTGCGGGGCAGACTAGGCTTTAATACAACGCGGAACGCCAGCAGGCTCGCTGCCAGGGCAATCAGCACGCCTGCTGAGGCTACCCACCATCGCCGCTGCCGGCTTTTCTGAGTAGCAGTTGGTATAGCTCTGTCCATTTTCGTACAGGAAGGAAAGGGGTTCCCGTAGAAGTACTCAAGGGGCATGCCATGTTCATAACTTACTTATTGTCAGTATACTATACTCCAAAATAGAAAATACAGCTTTAAGAATTATGTCCGAAAATGGACAGGCTGTTCGGAAACGAAATTGACCTGAGCATGCAAGCAGGCAGGAATTCAGTTTCGATTAACCATCGTGCAGTGCTGGTAGCGAAGTATCTCGCGGGCAGTTGTTGTACAGGTCAGGTGTAGAAAACGCGGCACGTGGCCACGCCGCCCTCCGATTCGCGTTTGCTTGGCCTGAACAACTGAGTCCTTTTGATTGGCCCTTATCCAGGATAGCAACAGCTGCTTTAAACAAGCTACACAGCTATATATCAGCTCGATAATATTTTTTCTGCTTTTCAGGCAACGGGGATTCCACTCTGCGCATCTATTTCCCTGACAGCCGTTACCTACCGCTTCCGCTGCTTTTTATCCTACGTATCCGGCGGCAACACCTCCCCTTTTCCTACAAAACACGAGGTTTCTCAGCGCCGAAAAATAAATTCAGCTAGTACCTTGCGTTACATAGTACCTTCGCTTACCTTTGGAACACTGATTAGCTAACCTCCGGCCGCGCCGAGGCTCCCAACCCGAGTCCCCGCGGCCACCGCCAACCACCACTGCGGCCAGTCGGGCCGGGTGTTGAGCAGCTTGCCGGAACCGCTTGGTTTCCTACCGCTGCACTTGTGTTTTGGCCGCTTGGCAGCCCGCATCTGGCGCGGTGCGTGTCCCTGCTTATCGTGTCTGAATTTCTGGCAACCACGCCAGCCCAGCGGAACCGCGGCCGCCGGGCACGGCCCCTCCTTGCCCGATTCGTCTTCCAACCACTCCCTTGTATGACTTCCTCCCTGTCTTCCGGCCGGGCCCTGCGCGGCCTGGGGTTCCTTGCTATGCTCTTTCCGCTGGCGGCCGCGGCCCAGCAACAACCTGCCGGTTCCGTCAGCGGCACCCTGCTCGACCACGCCAACGGGCAGCCCCTTCCCTTCACCAATGTGGTTCTGCTCCGCGCCCAGGATTCCAGCTTTGTAGCCGGGGCCGAAACCCTTGAAAATGGCCGTTTTCAGCTGGAAAAGCTGGGTATGGGCAACTACCTGCTCAAGGCCTCGGCGGTGGGCTACCAAGGACTGCGCCGCCCGGTGAGCCTGAGTAATGCTACCCCCACCCTGCAATTGGGCACCATGAAGCTGCATTCTACGGCTACCCAGCTGGCCGGCGTAACGGTGCAGGGCGAGCGGGCCGCGGTGCAGGAAAGCCTGGATAAGAAAGTTATCAACGTGGAAAAAGACCTGAGCAGTGTGGGCGGCACGGCCGTAAACGTGCTCCAGAACGTGCCCTCCGTCACGGTAGCCCCCGACGGCACCGTGAGCATGCGTGGCTCCTCCAACATTACCATCCTCATCGATGGCAAGCCCAGCAACTCGGCCAACAGCGGAGCCGGGGGGAACCGCCTGGAGCAGATTCCGGCCAGCGCCATTGAGCGGGTAGAGGTGGTAACCAATCCTTCGGCCCGCTACGATGCGGCCGGCTCGGGCGGGGTGCTCAACATCATTCTGAAAAAGCAGAAAAAAGATGGGTGGAACGGCCAAGCTGTGCTGAACGTGGGCACCCGTGACAAGTACAACACCAGCCTGAGCCTGAACCGCCGCACCGGTAAGCTTAACCTGTTTGGCGCCCTGGACCTGCGCGACGACCACTACCGCAGCCGCATGTGGAGCGACCAGTATACTACCCTGGAAAGCCAGGCCCTGCGCACGTACCAGCAGGGCAACAACCTGCGCCACCAGCAGAACTACAACGGCCGCCTGGGCTTCGACTATACCCTACCCGCCGGTCAGACCCTGACGTTTACCACGGAGCCCAACTTCAACCGGGGCCTGAACACTGGCACCCAGCTTGCTACTCTCTCCGGGGCGACGGATGCCCGCATCGGCAGTACCTTCCGGGTGACGGAAAACGTGGATAACATCGACAACTCGGTGGACTACCGCCGCACCTGGGAAGCCCACAAGGGCCGGGAGCTGTCGGCCAGTGCCAACTATACCTACCTCAACGCCGACGTGGTAGTGGCCCAGCGCAACACGGAGGGCACCCCCGACCTACGCGAGTGGAAGCAGGATCTGCACGTGAACCTGCACGCCGTGAATGGACAGGTTGACTACGTGCACCCGCTGGGGGAGAAAGCGCGCGTTGATACCGGCCTCAAAGGCCAGTACCAAACCAACGAAGGCACCGACGACTTCCTGCGTCAGCAGGCCGATGGCTCCGATTTTGACCGCCTCCCTGACCGTTCCTACCAGTACACGTTCCAGGAGTACCAGCAGGCCGGCTACGCCACCTACCAGCAGGAACTAGGTAAGTGGCGCATGCAGGGGGGCCTGCGGGCCGAGTACACCCGCACCAGCGGCAAGGTGCTAAACGGCAACGGGCCCTTTAAGCTTGAATACCTGAACCTGTTCCCTTCGGCCACCGTGGAGCGCACCCTGCCTACCGCCGACCAGCGCGTGAAGCTCAGCTACTCGCGCCGCCTGAACCGCCCTAACTTTATGCAGCTGCTGGCCTTCCCGCTTTACCAGGACCAGCGTAGCTACCGCATCGGCGACCCTTCGCTGCGGCCGGAGTACATCAATGCCCTGGAGCTGGGCCACCAGATTTCTATGGGCCAGGCCTCACTAACCTCCACGCTGTTCTACCGCCACACGGACAACATTATCCAGCGTCTGGTGCGCGTAGATACCACCGCTACCCGCCTCTACGGTGCCGGCGCGGTCATTACGGCTCAGTACGTGGATAATTTCGGACAGGCTACCAGCTACGGGGCAGAGGTTTCTCTGAACCAGCCCCTGGCGAAGTGGTGGCGCCTAACAGCCAGCGGCTCGCTGTTTCAGAACACCGTCACAGCCGCCACGGGCAATGAGGCCAACCGCCGCGTGGTGTCGGGTACGGCCCGCCTGATGAACTCCTTCACGCCTACCCCCAAGCTGGATATTCAGCTGACTGGCAACTACCGCGCCGCCGCCGTCACGGCCCAGGGCCGGGTGGCCCCCGTGGGGTCCGTGGACGTAGCCCTGCGCCAGCGCCTGTTCAACGACCGCGCCGCCCTCACCCTGCGCGTATCCGACGTGTTCAATACCCAACGCAACCGCTCTGAGTCGTACACCGAGAACTTCCGCGCCGAGTACTACAACAAGTGGGAGTCGCGGGTCGGTTACCTGGGCCTGAGCTGGTATATGGGCTCGAATAAGCCGCCCAAGAAGATTGAAAATCAGCCCCAGGGCGGAGGCGGCGGCTTCGGGGGCTAAGACGCTGGCCAAGTCCAGCCGTTCCTAAAATAATTTATCAGCAGACCTGTAACCTTCCGCCCAATTAGCAGTGTCCACACCAGCAACCGGGTACGGCGGCTACTCCGGGAGCCTGCCTTCGACTTCTCCCCTCCTGCTTTAGCAAAGCACTTCCAATAATCACCTTTATATCAAGCAACTAACACCTTAATCCTGCATCTTTACTACAGATGCGCATTACCCCAGCCGGCACGTAGCTACTGCCGCTGGCACTGGCTCCTCGCCCTCGGTCCGCGGCGACTTCCCTCCGGGAAAGACATGGCCACCCGCCGACCGTAGCCTGCCTCGCCCCTACCGGGCGGCGGGGCTCCGCCCTACAGCTGCCGCCTTGCTTTTGAAAGCGCGCAGCCGAGGCCTGCTCCTTCAACTTTTCTTGTTTGCTACTCCGTTTTTCGGCCGGCCTGCGGGTGTGGGTGTGCCGGTGAGTGGCTTGTCACGCCCTTTTCTTTCCTATCCTACCATGAAAACTTCCCTGCTCTCCGGCCTTGGCTTGCTTTGCCTGATGGCCATCCTGCCTACTTCGGGCCTCCAGGCACAAACCGCTGTGTACAGCGAAGCTCCCGTTGTGGCCAAATCGGGCTACTGGAGCCTGCTCACCGACCCCAAACGCCAGGATTACACGCTGGTGCGCTTCTACAACGACGGGCACGAGTTGGTGTACCAAGAGCGGTTGGATGGCATTTACCTCAATCCGCTGAAAAACCGAGCTACCCACCGGCGCATTTCCCAGATGCTGGGCACGGCCCTGGAGCAAGTGCAGCGCGCCCAGTCCAACTCCGCCATTTCGGGAAGTCTGGTGGCTCTCAAGCGCCAAACGCTGCGCCTTTACGCCGTGCGCTAACTGCCCCACAGACGCAGGCTTTGGTAGCGGGTTCGTGCTGCGCTTCGCTACCACCCCGGACCTCACGCCACCTGGCACTCCGCTGAGTGCGTGGGGTCCCTGGGGCCTGCTGCCTGGCTTTTTCCGCCGGGCAAACTACTTGCCTGAACCCACCGCCAACCCGGCCCGCCCTACGGCGCCCTTGTAGTATTGACTGCCCCTGGCCGGCGCACCTGGAGCGGAACCGCGGCTGCTCCTCATGGCCTGGCATAGTGCCTCATTTTCTCGCTTCTTACCCTTTCCTACTATGAAAACTTCCTTTGCTTCCGCTGCTTTTCTGGCTATGGCCCTCGTAGTAGCTGCTCCCCAGCGGCCGGTTCAGGCCGCTGCCGCTACGGGCACCGTATCAGGCCGCCTTTTCGACGGCCACACCCAGGAGCCCATTCCGCACTCCTACGTGGTGGTGCTGCGCGCCACCGACGGGCGGCTGATGAAAACCACCGAAACTGATGCCCAGGGCCGGTTTCGGGTGGCAGGCTTACCGCTAGGCCGCTACGTGGTACGCACCACCGTGCTCGGCTACCACGCCATCCGGCCGGCCGTGGCCCTGCACCCAGCCAAGCCCCGGCACACGCTGGGAACCGTAGTACTGGTGCCGCTGACCATGCCCCAGGTGGCCCAAGCCGATAAGCAAGCCTGGGCCAGCCGTGGTAAAGCCGTAGCAGCCGTGGAGCCTCGTCGTCCGGCAGTGCGGGTGCGTTCCTAAGGTTGTAAGGCCCGGTTCTGGTCCGACTAGTGGCTGATGGGTGCTATCGGCCGCCAGCCGGACCAGCTTGTTACAGGGCAGAGCACTTGGGCTCAGAACAGTAGCAGGCAGAAAGTTTTCGCCCCGCTGTTCCTCCTGGGTTAGTACCTTCGCGGGGCCCGTTTACGTGTGGTTTGATGTCGGTTTTTGCTGCTTTCGTTTTGTTTTTGATGACGGGGAGCCTAGTGCCCGTGAACCGGCAGTTTCGGCAAACGCCGGGCGGAGTGCCCATTTTTGTAGTATCCAACGGGTTCCATACGGATGTGGTGCTTCCCCTGCGGGAGGCACAAACCGGCCACAACTGGCTCCTGGCCCTGCAGCAGCCTGCTCTTACCGCCCGCTTCCGCCACTACCCCTATGTAGCCTTTGGCTGGGGCAATGAGGGTTTCTACCTGGGCTCTATGGGCGGAAAATTTCCCGGACCCAAAGCCATTGCCGGCGCCCTTTTCCCGTCCCGTACCCTCATGCACGTCGATTTTTACCGCGCTGCGCCCGACTCCGGCCGCCACGTCGTGCCGCTGCGCATCTCGCCCGGGCAGTACCGCCTCCTCACGGCCTACGTGCAGCAGTCGTTCCAGCCCGATAGCCTGGGGCAGTGGCAACTGCGCCAGCCCGTCGGCTATACGCCCGAAGACTTTTTCTTTCGCGCCCGGGGCCGTTACCACGCCCTGCGCACCTGCAACGACTGGACCAACCAGGGCCTGCGCCGGGCCGGGGTGCGGGCGGCCCTGAAGGCACCACTGGCGGGCTCCGTGCTGTATCAAATCCGGCAGACCCGGTAGCGCCCGTAGGCCCTCTTGTTGAGCTTAAGTCCTATCCGGCCAATTCATAACCCAAATTAGACTAAACCAAGGCCCATATTCAGCCAAAGAGTACTATTTATTCCTCGTATCTCGCAGAACTTTATGGGGTTGTTAGGCGGTAGTATGTATTCCCCGAACTTGTCCCTTGTTACATTTAGGCTATGCTGGATGTACACCGCGAAGTACTGCCCAACGGCTTTCTGCTTATTCTTTCCCCTGATACCTCTTCCCCCGATGAGGTGAAGCTTACCCGGGCCCTGCACCGAGCCAGCCGTAGCGACAAAACCGCTATTCTGGTTGATTTAAGCTTGGTGGATACCCTGTCAGATGAGGTAATAGACTTGCTGCTGGCGTATGCCTTTATGCTTCACGCCCAGGAGCGCCGCCTGATTCTGTGCCACGTACCCCAGCCGGCCCAGCACCATTTTCTTTACCTCGACGCAGCTTCGCAGCCCTTGTTGGTGCCTTCTCTGCTCGATGCCATGCAGGAAATCGATTTTATGGTGAGCCCTAATCAGGCTCCGTGGCCGGGAAACACCCGTATTTCAAGGTAGCGCCAGGCGGCCCCGGCCCCCGTAAGGCACCGGCCCCGGAAAATCCGATGTAATCCGCGAATTTTGCGGCCACATTTTCGCATCCTGATTTTCCGCCATGAGCGCACAGAAGCCCAGCATCCCCCGCGGCACCCGCGACTTCGGCCCCGCCGTGGTGGCGCGCCGCAACTATATTTTCGGTGTTATCCGCCGCGTATTTGAGAAATTCGGCTACGCCCCGCTCGAAACCCCTACCCTCGAAAACCTGTCGGTACTGACTGGCAAGTACGGCGAGGAAGGCGACCAGCTCCTGTTCAAAGTCCTGAATTCCGGCGACTTCGCCAAAGACGTAACCCCTGACGACCTTGCGGCCGATAACCGCAGCAAACGCCTCCTGCCCAAAGTATCGGAGAAAGGTCTGCGCTACGACCTCACGGTCCCCTTCGCCCGCTACGTGGTGATGAACCGCAACACGCTCGTATTCCCGTTCAAGCGCTACCAGATTCAGCCGGTGTGGCGGGCCGACCGCCCCCAGCGCGGCCGTTACCGCGAATTCTACCAGTGCGACGCCGACGTGGTAGGAACTGATTCGCTGCTGTGTGAGGCTGAAATTGTGCTGATGATGTCGGAGGTGCTGACCACGCTGGGCCTAACGGAGCACACCATCAAAATCAACCACCGCCGCGTGCTGGGCGCCTTTTACCAGGCCCTCGGTGGTGAAGGAACCGAGGTAGACCTGTTCACGGCCATCGACAAGCTCGACAAAATCGGGCGCGAGGGAGTGGAGAAAGAGCTGGCGGGCCGCGGCTTCTCCGAGCCGGCCATTGAACGGTTGTTCGATTTGCTAGGGGTAGGCGGCGACTTCGAGGAAAAGCTGGAGCGCCTGCTGGCCGCCTTCGCCACGGCCGGCGTGGAGCCCGACAACGCCGATGGCTACAAAGGCCTGCAGGACCTGACGCGGGTGCTGGAGTACCTGCGCAGCTTCGGCTTCGAGAAGTGGCAGAACCTGGAATTCGACGTGACCCTGGCCCGCGGGCTGAGCTACTACACCGGCTGCATCTTCGAAATTAAGATCAACAACGTGAACATGGGTAGCGTGTCGGGTGGCGGCCGCTACGACAACCTAACCGGGGCCTTCGGGTTGCCGGGGGTGTCGGGGGTAGGCTTCTCGTTTGGGGTAGACCGCCTCTACGACTGCCTGGAGGAGCTGAACTTGTTCCCGGAAGCCGTGGCTACTACTACCCGCTGCCTCGTGGCCAACTTCGATGCCGAAAGCGAAGCCGCCGTGCTGCCAGTGTTGCGCCGGCTGCGCGAGGCCGGCATCCCGAGCGAGCTGTTCCCGGAGGCTGGCAAGCTGGGCAAACAGTTTAAATACGCCGATGCCAAAGGCATTCCCTACGTGCTGATTCAGGGGTCTGAAGAACGGGCGGCTGGCCAGTTTAAGCTGAAAACCCTGGGCACTGGTGCGGAACGGACCGTAACGCTGGAGGAAGCAGTAGCCGAGCTGGCGAAGTAGCCCCAAGCTCTTTTCATCTCTCAGTGCCCCCGCCGCTCTATAAATGTCAGCCATAGCGAGAGCACAGGGTTTCTACCACGGGTAATTTTTGACTGCCCACGGTAGAAACTCTTGCTTCCGTTTCAGATGGCTCCTAGTTCGGAGGGCGGTACCTTTCTCTCCTTTTCCCACCCAGTCGCCTATTCCTTTCCACCCATGGCCCAGGATTTTGCCCTCACCCCTTCTACCCGCCTCGACCTTCGTACGCTGGATGAGCTGCTGCGCACCAAAGCCCGCGTAGTGCTCAGCGAGGAAGCCCGCCAGCGCATTCAGGAGTGCCACCGCTACCTGCGGGACCGGCTGGAACGCACGCCCGATGTCGCCATCTACGGTATCAACACCGGGTTCGGGGCGTTATGCAACCAGGCCATTCCGGCAGATCAGCGGCAGCAGCTTCAGGTGAATCTGGTGATGTCGCACGCCTGCGGAACGGGCGAGGAAGTACCAGCCGATTTGGTGCGCCTTATGCTGCTGCTGAAGGCCCAGAGCCTGAGCTACGGCCACAGCGGGGTGCAAGTGGGCACCGTGCAGCGCCTGCTCGATTTCTATAACCGCGGCATGCTGCCCGTGGTGTACCAGCAAGGCTCCCTGGGAGCCAGCGGCGACTTGGCCCCGCTGGCTCACCTGTGCCTACCCCTGCTGGGGCTGGGCGAAGTACACTACGAGGGCTACCGCCTGGCCGCGGCCGATGCCATGAGTTTGTTTAGCTGGCAACCGCTAACGCTAGAAGCCAAGGAAGGGCTGGCGCTGCTCAATGGCACCCAGTTTATGCTGGCCTATGCAGTGCACGCGCTACTGCGTACCCACCGCCTGCTGGCTGCCGCCGACGTTATCGGTGCTTTATCCCTGGAGGCATTTGACGGCCGCAACGAGCCGTTTGATGAGCGCCTGCACCGGATTCGGCCCCACGCGGGGCAGCTTACCGTGGCCCGGCGGGTTCGGGAGCTGCTGGGGGGTAGCGAGCTGCAGCAACAGCCCAAAACGGCGGTGCAAGATCCCTACTCCTTCCGCTGCATGCCGCAGGTGCACGGCGCTTCCCGCGACGCCCTGGCCTACGTGCAGCAAGTGGTAGAAACCGAGTGCAACGCCGTCACCGACAATCCCAATATCTTTCCCGAGGATGACGTGATTCTGAGCGGGGGCAACTTTCATGGGCAACCCCTGGCCCTGGCCCTGGATATGCTGGCTATTGCCACTGCCGAGGTGGGTAGCATCTCGCAGCAGCGCACTACCCAGCTAATCAGCGGCCAGCGCGGGCTGCCGCCTTTCCTGATTGCCGAGCCGGGCCTGAACTCAGGGCTGATGATTCCGCAGTACACGGCTGCCGGCATTGTCAGCCAGAACAAGCAGCTCTGCACGCCGGCTTCAGTGGATAGCGTAGTAAGCAGCAATGGGCAGGAAGACCACGTGAGCATGGGCGCCAACGCCGCCACCAAGGCCCTGCGGGTGGTGCAGAACGTAGAGCAGCTGTTGGGCATTGAGCTGTTGAACGCTGCCCAGGCTCTTACGTTCCGCCGGCCGGCCCGCACCTCCCCGGCGCTGGAGCAGGTAGTGGAAGCCTTCCGCGAGAAGGTAGCTTTCGTGGCCCAGGACCGGGTGCTCTACCCCGATTTGCACGCCGCCGCCGCGTTTGTGCGCAGCTACCCGTGGCCGTAAGCCCAGCGCGGGAACCGGCTCCCCCGGTACCTTCCGAAGGATAGTCGGGTGCCGGGCGTCGAAACCTGCTATTTTAGCCCAGTGCGCAGACGCAATCAGCCGGCTGCCTCGTTATGGGCATGATGAAAAACCTTTTACTGCTGCTTCTGCTGGTAGTTGGACTAAGCAATTGGGCGTGGGCGCAGTGCGACCGGTCGAGGCCGTGCAACCCGACACCTGGCATTTCCTTTAAAATTTATGATGCCGCCACCAAGCAGGAAGTACAGGAGCTGTGCGTGGGGCGTCGGGTGCGCTTCGTGAACACGAGTAGCTCTGTTGTGCCCGGGCAGGAGGATATTGTGCGCTATGCCACCGGCAGTACCGTGCTCTGCTGCGGGGCCGATTTCCCCGATACCGTGTCGTTTTACACGCCAACCGCGCCAGGAACCCTGGTTATTACTCAGAACAAAAACCCGGCGGGTTCCAGCCTGTCCATTATTTCCTCGCGTAACATCATTGTACGCAACTCTACCCCACCGGCCTTCACGCTAACGGCGTGCGCGCCGGGCTTCGTGGAAGTAACCGTAACCGACGCCAACTACGACCAGTACCTGGTGCAGGTAGGCAGCGCGGCCCCGGTACCTGCCCCGCGCAATACGCCCGTCACCTACCCCGCCAGTGGGCCGGCTACCGTGACGGTGGTTGGCCGCTACAACCAAGCGGCACTCTGCGAGGGCGTGGCCCAGCAAAGCTTCACGCCCCGGCCCGCGCCCCAGCGCCCTACCCTGAGCAGTTTGGCGGTGCAAGGCACTACGGCGCAGTTTCAGTTCGGCAACCTCCAGCCTGAGTACCAGTACCGCCTGCAAGTAGCTGATGCCGCAGCCGGCGGCTACCGCACCCTCGCCACCCTAACGCCGGGAGCTACTTCCTTTGACCTGGCCACCGCGCCGCTGCCCGGTTGCTACCGCCTGCTCCTGCAGGATGCCTGCCAGCCTTCAGTGGCCAGCACGGCCTCGTTTTCCATTTGCTCCGTGACCCTGACTGGTGCTTCCCAAAACGGGCGCAACCTGCTGCGCTGGGGCAGCGAGGGTAGCGGCAGCTATACCCTTACCCGCTCCGACGGGCAGAATACGCTGCGGCTGCCCCTTCCTCCTGGCACCACCCAGTACGAGGACACGGCCGTAGCCTGCGGCACCACCTACCGTTACCGCGTCAGCCTGACCATGGGTATTACTACCTCCGTTTCGGATGAGGTGGCTGTGCTGACTAGCGCCGGCGCTGCGCCGGCTGCTCCTCGCCTGGCGGCCACGTTCAACCTGCGCAACCAGGTGGAGCTAACCGCCGTGGCAGCGCGCAATGCCACCACAGGCCAACTGACTTACCTGCGCAACGGCGCCGAGCTGCGCACTACCTCTGGCCGCACGCTGGTTGACTCCTTGGTCACGCCCGCCCTCAGCGCCCCGCTTTGCTACTCGGTGCGCCTGCTCGACGTATGCGGCAACCGTTCCCCGGAAAGTGCTCCTGTGTGTCCGGTACTGCTAGAGGCGCAAGCCGTAACCGACGACGGCACCACCATCCGGCTCAACTGGACGGCCCTGCGCGGCCCGGACGCTACCGTCCCGGTTACTTACCGCCTCCTGACCCTGTCGGCCACGAACACCGTGCTTCGCTCCCTGCCCGTACCGGCCAGCCTTACCTACCTGGATTTGCAGCCACCCACTGACCAGCAGGTAGTACGCTACCGCATAGAGGCCACCGGGGGCGGGCTGTCGGCCCCCTCGTACTCCAACATAGCCACGGTAGCGCGGCGCATTGTGGTATACGTCCCGACAGCCTTTACCCCCAACGGCGACGGCCTCAATGATGTGCTGGAGTTGAAAGGCCGTTACCTCGACGCCTTCCGCTTTACCGTGGTCGACCGCAACGGTCAGGCTGTATTTCAGGCCACCTCGCGTGCCCAAACCTGGGATGGGCGCATTGGGTCGGCCGCGCCGGTGCCCGGGGCCTACGTGTGGCGCTTTGAAGCCACAGACCAGACGGGCAGGCGCAGCGTACAGCAAGGCACCGTCACTATTCTGCGCTAAGCCAGCGTATGGGGTAGTGAGTATCTTGAGCCCGCCGGGCGGCCGTAGTAGAGCGGCGCTGCCTACCTTTGCGCCCCGCGAAATCCGTTTCGCGTATTCGTCTCACTTTAACTATTTCGCGCTGATGTTTGATATCATGGGTATGATGGGCAAAATGAAAGAGCTTCAGGATAAGATGAAGCAGGCCCAGGACCAACTCCAATACATTACTACCACGGCCGAGTCGGGCGGGGGGCTGGTAAAGGCCACGGCCAACGGCCAGCGCCGCCTGCTCAAGCTCGAAATTGACGAGAGCCTGCTGCAACCCCAGGACCGCGACATGCTGGCCGACCTGGTGGTAGCGGCCGTGAACAAGGTACTAGAGGAAGCCGGCGAGAAAGCCAAGGAAGAAATCAAAAGCAAAACGTCCGGCCTGATTCCCAATATTCCGGGCCTCGACCTCGGTGGCTTTGGCCTCTGATGCGCGAACTTCCGCGGCGGGCAGCTGCGCCGATGTAGCCGTGGTCATCCTGAACTGGAACGGCCGGGATTTTCTGCGAAAGTTCCTGCCCTCCGTACTGGCCCACTCCGAGGGCGCCGCCCTATTCGTGGCCGATAATGCTTCTACGGATGATTCGGTGGCTGTGCTGGCCCGGGAGTTCCCGCAGGTGCGGGTTATTCAGCTAGCCTATAATCTGGGGTTTTGCCAGGGCTACAATGCGGCCCTCGATGACGTACGGTGGCTGGGGCCACTGGTGCAGGCCGCGCTGCCTGAGCGTACGCCTGCGGAACGCGGTCAGGACTGGGTGGAGGTGCTGGGGTTCCGCTACTACGTGCTGCTCAACTCCGACGTGGAAGTAACACCCGGCTGGCTCGGGCCCCAGCGTGAACTGCTGGAGCACAACCCGCGCATTGCGGCCTGCCAGCCCAAAATCCGGCAGTACAGCGAAGCTGCTGCCCAGCGCCGGCAGTTTGAGTACGCCGGCGCCGCCGGGGGCTACCTCGACCGGCTGGGCTACCCCTTTTGCCGTGGCCGCCTCTTCGACACGCTTGAACCCGACGAGGGGCAGTACGACGACCCACGGCCGGTAGCCTGGGCCACCGGCGCCTGCCTGTTGGTCCGGGCCGCCGCCTGGCACGCCTTGGGTGGACTGGAGCCTCGCTTTTTTGCCCACATGGAGGAAATCGACTTCTGCTGGCGCCTCCAGAATGCCGGCCACCAGGTATGGTACCACGGCGGCAGCACGGTGTTTCACGTAGGAGGAGGCACTCTGCACAAGTCGAACCCGCGCAAAACCTACCTTAACTTCCGTAACGGCTTGGCGCTAGTCTACAAAAACACCCACCCGAGCGAGCTACTGCTCGTGCTTGCGGCCCGCCTGGGGCTGGATGGGGTGGCGGCGCTCCGTTTCCTGTTGCAAGGAGCCACCCCCGATTTTCAGGCCATTCTTCGCGCCCACTGGCACTTCTGGCGGCAGCTGGGGTACTGGCGCGCCCAGCGCCGACAGCAACGGCCAACGCTGCGGACGGCCGAGCGGGCTGGCGTGTATCGGGGCAGCCTGGTGTGGGCGTATTTCGGGCAAGGCAAGCGCCGGTTTTCGGAGCTAAGCCAAAAGCTACTGAGCTAGCACCGGGCACCCTTTCAGTTGAAAAATAGAAACGCCTGCTGCTCCGGGTAGGTAGCAACAGGCGTTCCAAGGGTAGTTCGTAAATCGGGGGCAGCTACAAATCCCAGACGGTACTGCGCTGCCGACGCATAGCCCGGCGCGCGTTCATCCAGAAAGCCAGTGCAAAGTACAGGACAATGGGCGAGCCAAACGTAAAAAACGAGGCATACACGAAAGACAGCCGGACGCTGCTGGTAGAAAAGCCTACCCGCTTGCCGATGGCGTCGCAGACGCCGAAGCTCTGCTTTTCAATAAAGTCGGTTAGTCGTTTCATAACTCCTGCTGTTCCAGTTGCCGGTAATGGCTAACCTGCTGTCAAAATATAATGATTTGCGGCCTGTGTCAAGCACTTACGCAGGAAGCCGGCCGTAAGATACGTCGGTTGGCGCCCTTTTTCCGTTTGTTGTCTGAATTTCGCGCTACCCTGCCTATTGCTCATGAAAATTTCCCCCTCCCGCGTTCTGCCCGCTACCCTGCTGAGTGCCGCCTGCCTATCGGCCTGTTCGCCCCTTTCCAAGGTACTCAAGAACGCCCAGCAAGGCCAGGAAATTACGGTGCAGCCTATGGTGCTGGAAAGCAACGGCGAAAACGTGCTGTTTGAGGTAACGGCCAAAGTGGCGGCCAGCCACCTGCGCAAAGGCGCCGCCTACAACCTGGGCCTGAGCTACCGCTACAACAATGGGCTGCGCGAGGATACAGTAGGCCGCCTCACGTTTATTTCGGGCGAGTATCTCTACGATGAGCAGCAGAAGAATAGGCTGGTCATCCGCAAGCAGTTTTCGTTTCCGTACGCCCCGCAGAAAAGTCCCGGCGAACTGCTGGCCCTGCCCGATGCCCGCGAAACCAAGCCCAACGGCAAACGGGTTAAGGGCAAAGAAATACCGCTAGCCCGCGGCATTGTAACCACCAGCCGCCTGGTAGTGCGCCAAGATACGGCCATTACGCTGCTACCCGAAACCGCCGACAACAATATGAGTGGTACCCGGGTGATGCCCTTCTTCTTTGATGCCGGCAAGGCCGAAATCCGCAACTACCTGGGCACCAACGTGGCGGCCTTGGAAGACTTTATCGAGGCCAACCAGCACACCGAGAAGGTTATGATTGTGGCCGGTCACTCGCCCGACTCCCTGGACCGCCACGATGCCCGCCTCTCCGACAAGCGCGTGCGGGTGCTGCTCAACTACTACAAGAAGCGCGTCGATACGGATTCCTACCTCAACAAAGTCGGCAACATTGACTTTGAGACGGAGGCCTACCACCGCCGCTGGGACCTGTTCCTGAGCAAGGTGCAGGAATCGGCGCTGAAGCCGGCTCAGGTTGACTCCGTGCTCTTACTTATCAACGATACGCCGGGCTCCTATGCCACCAAGGAGCAGAGTCTGCATAAGCTTACGTTCTACGATTACCTGGAGCAGTACATCTACCCCGTTATGCGCTTCGGCACCATTGCCGTGCGCTACACCGCGCCCAAGCGCTACGATTCGGAAATCTACCTGCTCTCCAAAAAGATTGTGGAGAAGCAGACCGAGGCCGACGCCCTCACGCCCGAGGAACTGCGTTACTCGGCTACGCTTACCCCGCTGCTGGCCGAAAAGCAGCGCATCTACGAAACCTCAGTGGCCACTACCGGCCTCTGGCAGGCCTACCATAACCTGGCCGTAGTGCTGCTTATGCGCTCCGAAAAAGAGGTAAACCCGAAGGTGCAGAAAGCCTACCTCCGGCGCTCCGCCGTCAACTTCACCCTGGCTGCCCACCGCAACCCCACGGCCGAGCTGTTCTACCGCGTGGGCAGCGCCTACCACCGCGCTGGCGACAAACTAGAAGCCCTCCAGAACTACGATTACGCCATTAAGCTCGGTGGGCCGCGGCCGGTGCTCAGCAAGGTTTTCGCCGATAAGGCTGCGCTGGAAATAGAGGTAGGCCAGCTCGACGATGCGTTGCGCAGCCTCAGCTACAGCTCCAAAACCTACCAGAACATCATGAACCGCGCCCTCATCTACGTGTTGAAAGGCAACTACCAGGGCGCGGCCAACATCTACGCCGAAGCCATTGCCCTGCGCCCCCAGGACCCGCTGCTGTACTATTGCCTGGCCGTAGTAGCCGCCCGCCAGCAGAATGAGGCGGCTATGGCCATGCACCTGCGCCGCGCCGTCCAGCTTGACCGGGCTTACGCCAACCGCGCTGTCGAGGACCTGGAGTTTCGGGACTTTGCCAAGGGTAAGCAGTTTCTGGAAGCGCTGCGGTAAGAAAGAGTATGTCAAGTAAAAGCGAGGCAACTGCTATTATCCTGTTTTGTACTGCCACAACCGCCCATGCAGAAGCAGCAGAAACCGGCGACTTCAACACTAGCAATAAAGCTCATGCACAAATACTTGAGGCGCTAGAGTGGCTGGAAAAAAATAGCGCAACTCAGGCACTTGTACCCTTGTTAAATTCCAGCAGTGTTGGCACTCAAATCTGGGCGGCTGCCTATTTGCTTCTACAAAATGATAGCAAAGCACTAAATACCTTAGAAACTATAGCTTCTACTAATACTATTCACGGCCTTAATGCGCAAATGACGCTAAAAGAATGGCGAGCGGGCTGCTTGAAAATCATACCTTAAAAAAAGGTTAGTCCCTCCTTCATTTGCCCGTCCCGGCTTGTCGTCGTAGCTTTACACGCCGGATAGCCTCCGGCTTTTTGTTTCTGAACAGACCTTTTTGACTTTCCTACCGATTATGCGGACCATCCAATTCCGGGAAGCCCTGCGTGAAGCTATGTCTGAGGAAATGCGCCGCGACCCGCGCGTGTTTCTGATGGGCGAAGAAGTAGCCGAGTACAACGGCGCCTATAAAGTGAGCCAGGGCATGCTCGACGAATTCGGCCCGGAGCGCGTGATTGACACGCCCATTGCCGAACTCGGCTTCGCCGGCATCGGCGTGGGTGCTGCCGCCAACGGCCTGCTCCCCATCATCGAGTTTATGACCTTCAACTTCTCGTTGGTGGCCATTGACCAGGTAATCAACTCGGCCGCCAAAATCTACTCCATGTCGGGCGGTCAGTACTCCTGCCCCATCGTGTTCCGTGGTCCAACGGGCAACGCCGGCATGCTGTCTTCGCAGCACTCTCAGAACTTCGAGAACTGGTACGCCAACACACCCGGCCTGAAAGTGGTAGTTCCCTCGAACCCGTACGACGCCAAAGGCCTGCTGAAATCGGCCATCCGCGACGCTGACCCCGTGATTTTCATGGAGTCGGAGCTGATGTACGGCGACAAAGGCGAGGTACCCGAAGAGGAATACCTGATTCCGATTGGCAAAGCCAACGTAGTGCGCGAAGGTGAATCGGTTACCATCGTGAGCTTCGGCAAAATGATAAAGGTAGCCCTTGCCGCCGCCGACGAGCTGGCCAAGGAAGGCATCAAAGCTGAAGTAGTTGACCTGCGCTCAGTGCGCCCCATCGACTACGATACGCTAGTAGAATCGGTGAAGAAAACCAACCGCATGGTGGTAGTAGAAGAAGCGTGGCCCCTGGCTAGCATCAGCTCCGAGCTGGCCTACATGGTACAGCGTCGCGCTTTCGATTACCTCGATGCTCCGGTAGTACGCATTACCTGCATGGACGTACCCCTGCCCTACGCTCCTACCCTCATTGAAGCCTCCCTACCCAACGTGGAGCGCACGGTGAAGGCCGTAAAAGAGGTGCTCTACGTGAATCGCTAAGCTGATTCTCTTAACTGTACTAAAAAAGCCCGCTTCCCGCGGGCTTTTTTTATTGCTGGTTGCACTGACTGCCGACCATCAATCTGGCCTAGCCTGTTGGGTGCGGCAAGTGCTGCTGGGCAGAAGCTCCTACTCCTGCTGCTGCCCTAATCGGCAGCGGCGCGGCGGTAGGCTGAAGACAGGCTGGGAGAAGCTGCGCCGGTAAGAGCAGTAGAATTTCTGTACCTTTTGCCCAACGCTACGTCTGTTCCTCACCCTACCATGAATCATCGGTTGCACCTTCGTTTCGAGCAGCTCGAACACGCTACTACCCGTTTACTTGACTCTGTAGCCGCACTAGGCGACAAAGCCCGGCAGAAACCCGGCCCCGAGCAGTGGTCGGCGGTGCAGGTAGTGCAGCATCTGGTAGTTGCCGAAACAGGAATCGGGCAGTACATGGAGAAAAAGCTGCTGCAGGCCGATGCGTTGGCCAAGGCTGGCATAGGCGCTTTTCTGAAGTCGAGGCTGCTCCGTGTGCTGCTGCGGCTACCTTTTACGCGCTTTAAAGCGCCTAGTCAGCTAACCAAGCTTACCCCGGCCGATATTCCGCCCCTGCCTGAGCTGCGGGCGGAGTGGGAAGCCGTGCGCCGACGCCTGGAGCGCCTGCTGAATGAGTACCCCGGCAACCTCCTCGACCGTGCCATCTTCAAGCACCCGCGGTCGGGCATGCTAACAATCTACCAAACGCTGGACTTTATGATTGACCACGTCCTGCATCACCAAAAGCAGGTAGAGCGCATCAGGAAAGCGCTAGCCTAGATACCCCCTATAATGCACGGCCCCAGGCAAAGCAGAACCACATAGCGGGCTCTGCTTTGCCTGGGGCCGTAGCGTTGTATACCCCGGAGCTTAGCTTGATTTCCGGACTATATCGACGTAGGACTCGTGGCGCGGCAGCTCATGCATCAGGGCTGTGATTTCGGGCGGGGGCACTAGCAGCTTACGGGCCCGCAAATCAAGCCAGGCACCTTCGACGGCCACCGTAGCGGCAGGACGACCATCGGCCTTAAACAGAGTATGAACAATGTTCCAGCGTGAGCCATCCTCGCTCAGGCCCGAAAGCTCACCCGTCACGCGCAAGGCTTCGTTGATGTGCAGTTCCTTCAGAAAGCGAGTATCCTCCCGAAATAAGATAGGACCAATGGCTAGTTGCGCAAACCGCTGCAGCGTGAAGCCATGCTGGGCCAAGTACTCGATGCGGTGCTGGGCGGCGTAATCGGCGTACGCCGAGTGGCGCATGTGGCCGTTGGGGTCCATATCGGCCCAGCGCACGGTATAAGTTCTTTCGAAAGAAGACATAAGAGAAGGAATAGGTAGGAGGAGTAACCGCCCCAGCGCAACTTAGTTGGCTAGCCGGATAGTGTAGGGAGCTTAGCGCAGAGTGAGGCGCACGAGGTACTGCTGCTGGTCGTCCTCTTCCAGAAATTCTACCTCGTAGCCCGCAGCTTCGGCGTAGTCCTGCAACAGGGCCGGGTCAGTGAAAATCCATCGGAAAGAAGAGCCTGTTTCGTTGGCGTACTGCATGGTGTATTCTACCTCCCCATAGTAAGGACCGTTCAGGTCGAATACCAGCGCCCCTTCCTCATCCTCGTAGAGGTAGCTTATATCGGAGGAAGTAGCCAAAATCTGACCGCCAGGGGCCAGCAAGGTCTTGGCGTGCTCCAGAAAGCGTTCCAGTCCGGAGAGCGTGCCCACCAAGCCAATGCCATTCATCAGCATCAGCACCGTATCAAACTTTTCTGCCTGCGCCAGAGCGCTATCATAGATGTCGTGGAGGGCCACCTCCCGGACGCCGCGCTCCTGCATAACCTGCACTGCGCCAGTTGAAATATCCACGGCCTTCACCGCGAAACCCCGCTGCTGCAGTTCCAGGGCGTGGCAGCCGGCGCCGGCGCCCAAATCCAGCACCCGGCCGCGGCATTCCTCCAAGGCCGTGCGTTCCATTTCGGGCATTTCCCACAAGGACCGGAAAAAGTATGCTGCGGGCAGCACCTCTTCATCAGCAACAGAACTATGCACGGCTAAGGTGGCACTCAGGTGGCCCCGCTGATACGCCAGCAGGGCCTGACCCAATGGGTCAGGGGAAGGAGAAGCATGTGACATACGGCAAAGATACGGCCCGTAACGCGGCCAGGACTAACTTCTGCCTTTCCGCTACGTTACAGAAGAACTCCTGTTCGCTACCTCATGACTTCCACTACCTTACCTAAGCGCTTGGTCAAAGGCAACTTACCTACTAAGAGTTGTCTTACCTGCGGACGGCCGTTTGAGTACCGCAAGAAATGGCGCACCTGCTGGGACGAGGTGAAATACTGCGGGGAGAAGTGCCAGCGCAACCGTCCTAGCTCCGCCGCAACCTCTTAAGCGCCCCCTATTCACTTATGCCTGCCAGAGCGGGCGCATCTTTTCCCCTCCAGCTTGCGTTGTGAGGCCTGTATCCCTTTGTTTTCCCTCAGCTCATGGCCAGCAACCTCACCTACCTTGATCCTACCCTGCAACCCCTTGCCGATAAAGTGCAGCTATACCTTCAAAAGGAGAAGGAATTTCAACGCGCTGACGTGGCGGCAACGGCGCTTACCCACCACGCGGAACCGGCGGCCCAGGTAGACGATGCATCCGTTAGTCACCACCCATCGCAAGATGAAATTCGAGTCCGTTTGCAGAACCTGCGCCAAGAGTTGGACAGCCTGCGGCAGGAGGTAATCAGCCTACTGCCGGTGCGGGATGAGTGGGTAAAAATAAACCTAGGATACGGCCCGAGCCGGGTGGGCGCTTTCACCTCGGCTTCACCAGACAACCAAACCACCCACACCTCAGCGCTGGAGTTACGCGTAGTGGTATAATCCCGCTTCCGTGCTTTCATGCAACGCAAAAAGCCACCCGACGCACAGTGCGTAGAGTGGCTTTTTGCGTTACGCTGGCTACTCATGGCCATTCAACAAGGTATATCCTAACGATAAGGCACATACATAAAAAAAGGGCGACCATGAGCCGCCCCCTTTTCCACAACCAAAACACCTATCATTGTAAAACGTCTTTTTTGAGCCATTTAAGAGGGTTACAAGATTAGAGTGGTACAGAGTAGGTAACAATAGTGGTACAGACTTACCTTTGTCTATACCCTCTATCCTACTCCCTGATGGCTACGACTACTGTCTTCCTGCGCAAGGTCAACACTCGCATTCTGGAGCAACCGCTGAATGTTCGCTTCCGCCACGGCGCGGCGGGCAAATGTGAACTAGTTATCAGCACCGGCTACCAGATTCTACCCCAGGATTTGAAAAACGGTAGGGTAAGCGGCGACAAATCCAGAGAGATAAATGACTTGCTTCACACGGTTCAATCGGACCTCATGCAGGCTTTTGAATCGCTACAACAACGCGGGGTGCCTGTCACCAAGATTACCATGCAGGCTAAATATCAGCAGGTAAAAAGCGATAGAGAAGCCACAGAGAAGCGACGACGACAAGAAGTTCTCCAGGCTGATTACGAAGCCGGAAGCAAAGCCATCGCATCACGGCTACGCGAAGGAGAGCTAGAGGACGAACTTCAGCAGCTACAACAGAAGCTAGAACGTCAGCGTGAACAAACCCGCGCCAAAGCGGCAATCTGGGACGTAACTAGTCGGGAAGCGACCATCCCGGACCTGACCCAGGAGTTAACTGAGGTTATGGTAGAATCAGGATATATTAAAGCTGCTCCGACCTCAGCAGACCTGCTAGTTTCTTACGTAAACCGCTACCTGGACGAGAAGAAAAGCACACTGAGCAAGGCTACTGTCCGGGCTTACACGGCTGTTGTCAACTTGCTGAACCGTTTCAATCCTGACCTACGCATTCAAGACGTAGATAGAGCCTGTTTGTACGTCCTCCAAGACCACTGCATTCGAGAGAACATTGGTAACTCCAGTATTGAGAACTATATCACCAAGGTCAAGTCGATTCTCAACTACTTCGCGGGTGACGTACCGGTAAACCTGAGCTACAAGAAATATAAGTTTGAACTGGCTCTGAGTACCGACGACGTAATCTACTTTGAAACCGCCGAGTTAGCTTCGCTACTCAACTTTGACGTCGATAGTATCCAGGGTAAGGTTAAGAGAAGTTACCAGCGGGCCAAGGACATCATGATTCTACTCTGCGGTACTGGCATTCGGTACTCAGACGCTTTCAACAACTTTCGTCCTCTTATCAGGACGGTCAAGAACGATAAAGGTGAACTACAGGAGCATATCATCCTTACTCCTACCAAAACCAGGAAGAAGCGGATTCAGACGGTAATTCCGGTTACGAAGATGGTTCAGGATGTACTTAGCCGCTATGACTACCAGATACCTCAGATGGAAGATTACTACTTCAATGAAATCATCAAGGAAGTATTGAAGCACATCCCAGGCATGAGGCATCAGGTGGTTAGAACCTCACATGTGGGCAGCGAAACTATTACCGAAACTGGTCCTAAGTATCAATTCATTACAAGTCACAGTGGTCGGAGAACCTTTATCAATCTCTGCTTCGAGTCTGGGGTACCTATCAATAAGCTTGTAGGCATGACAGGGCACACCAACGTCGCCACCCTGATGAAGTATGCAAATAAGACCAGCGGTCTTTCCTCCGAAATTGCCAAGATTCCCGTGTTTAACCTTTAATAATTGTAGATATGAACGAAAGAGAAGAAAGATTACTCAGGTATCATGAATACTTAATTGAAGAAGAAAAGCAAGAGCTACAGGAGAACGCTGCGTTCATTTCCGCTTTTAAAGAGGAATGTATAAGAAAGGGAATCACTCTGGGTGACGAGCATTTTTCCTATGTAAAAAAAACTGGAGTTGTAGCAACATATCCGAACCTTATCACGCATTTGTGTCCTGACCTATCTAGGGACAAGGACGGACTTTTTGACTTTTCCGAGCTTACAACAGCTTACAAGAGACAGCCTTTTGCTTCTGGCTATCTGATTTCGGACACATTCATGCTAATGGCTCATCCGTATTTCAGACGTGGCCTACACGAATTGAATAGTTATGCGCCACGGTTCATTGATAAGTTCTGGCACTTGAGCAACCCTGATTTAAAACTGCTGATAGCAGTTGACTTAAATCGTGTTCGAGTGGATGTCAACGATAGGATGACCCTAGAATATGACACCTGGTACGGCCCAAAGTTTAGCAGAGATATATGTACCATTCCTGACGAAATCGTAAAGCTTAGGTTACCTCCTGAAATGGACGAACTTGACGCACAACTCTTGGCTAACAGCACTTATTCTCTAGATATTAAGTGGGATACAGAGCAAAGTTCTGAAGGCGTGAAGAGAATATTTTATGCAGAAGAGTTTAAGAGCATAGATGAAACAATAACGATAAACGGCGAAGTGTATTTCCCTGCTAAATACGTTCACTCTGAATTTAACGTAGACATGAATTGCTTTACTCATTTCGATGGAGCAATGCACCTTTACACCTTTGATGAATACTGCAAAAGAATTGACTCCGACATCAACTATAATAAAAAAAATAGCTTCAAGATAAAGTCTAATTCCATTAAATTATTCAGAATAGATGGTAAAATTAAAATCGAAACATGGATTGACCTTGTAAGTCATTTTTTCACTGGCAATCCTCTCGCATACGAATATTTCGAAGGGAGATACCCGGATTATTTATCTGATTTCTTGAAAGCAAAATATGGCAGATAAGTTTTCCTCCTTACGCTGTGTGGACAAGAAAGCCCCAACTGGTTCTCAGTTGGGGCTTTCTATTGCAATAGGTGCAGCTCTTTGTCCAGACCACACCTTGTTAAATCTGAACAACGCAAATTTAATAGAATCAAAAACAAAAAAGCCGACACCTAAGGCACCGGCTTTTCCAACACAAAAATGGAAGCTGCTAAGCAGCAACCACAGGCCAAAGATACCAGCTTTTAGGCAGCAAGCGACAAGATAACGTCACCTGGAATCTGAAGCTTGGTATGTAGCTTCCGGGCAAAGTCGATATTCATTTCCCGTTTGCCGTTCATTACTTCTGAGAGGCGGGTTTCGGTTACTCCCAACAGTTCGGCCAATTGCCGCTGTCGTATCCGGCGCTTGAACATTTCAACTTCCAGAATGCCCCGAACTGTTTGGGGCGGCTCTGGCACCCAGCCCTGAGATTCCTCATAGGCTTCTACGGCTTCTCCGAGAGCGTGAATTTCAGCTAGACGGTCAGCTACATCCGGGGCTTGGTTCCATTGAATTAGCTGCTCCACAGCGGCAGCATGTTCTTGGTCATTGCTGATAGTGAAAGACGGAGTTTGCATTTCGTTTTAGTAGGAAAAGGTAGGAGAAAGGGCGGTGAGGCTTATAGGTATTGTAAGCCGGTATTACAGCGTAACTATATGCTTTTTGGTGAGCTTGTCGTACTGAGCGTGAGTGAAGATGCCCCGGATGAACACCTGCTTCGAGACGAAGAAAATCATGGCTATCAGACGGTAGTGATTACCCTTGATATTGAAAATGTAACGATTGTCGCCTACATAATCACACGAAGGGAAGTCCGCCCGAATCGCGTTGAAGTCCTTCCAGTCGGCTGCCTTTACCTGCTGATACCAGATGCTCAGCTCCTCCTTTGCCTGGGCATTTGCTGCACTGAAATCAGTTAGAGCTTTCTTGGTGATAATGTGCATCTGGTAAGCTGGTTAGGTACGGCATCTACTGGTAGATACGTCAAAGATAATACTAAGTTTACCAAAATCAAAATTAAATTACCAAAAACAAAATAATTATAATTAGGGCTAAAGACCTCAACAACATGCTTATGGTTTCCGGCTTCACTCCAAGCTTGGCAGCGACTAGCTTCAGGAGATTATCTGTAGCGGCGGAACTGCCTACGGCGAACATTTCATCTCCTTTGGCATAGTTCAACGCCGGGTCGAATAGAACAAGCCGCAACAATAGCCCAACTGGTAGAACCGCAATATTCCATGTAGCTACATATACTGCTCCAACCAGTAGAACATAGAGCCAAGGATACATATAGTGCAGGGGAAGATTCACTTGTTTCTGGGCCGTGGGCGGCACCCATTGGCGGGTCACTAGATTTAGTTTGCCCTGGGCTACGGCGTCGATAATAACGGCTACAGGCAGCAATACAAGCAACCAGGACATTACTTGCCCACGCGCTTATCCTTGCGGCCTAGGTAAAAGGTAGCCGCTGCCAGCAGCACACAGAGTCCGATGAACCCGACTTCGTACAGGTCGGCTCTTTGGGCGAGGGCATCATGGATGGTAATGCAGGTAGTCAACACGGCTACCAGCAGCAGGGCGGATATAAAGCCAGCGGTACTGGCATCATGGTCAGGGAAGAATTTGGTCAGAATAGATTTCATATAGGGTAAATACTGTCAGGAATTAAGCTTCGCGGAATGACATGTCCTGAACTCTGCGCAGCCAAGTGTTGAGGTAAATCTTCTGACTCACGCTGGTCTTCAGGTTCAGCTTCGTTCGGAAGAAGGCATGTAGTGCCAAGTGCCGAGGTTCAGGCTTGTATTCTCCGCACCGATAGCGGTAGAAGTCACGTCGTAGGTCTGCAAACCGGGCGTGAAACGTAGCTGGATTCACGTTGTTAATAGCTTTGAGGGTCTGAGTGCCTATCTGACCATCTAGGTCAACATGTAGTCCGAATGATACTCGGAGCACCCACTGCGCCATCCAACCTACGCGCCCCACGCCTGCGTTAACTCCGTGGTCAGCCATCATTTCAGCTATCGATTGATTTGCCACCAAATCCAGGTGCAAGGAGTCCCAGTAAAGTGCTTCGTAGAAGTCCCGAACCAGCTTTTGCAAAGGAGCGTCGGCGGATAGCAGTTTGCTGAACTGAAGCCAGTCCCTGCGCGTCTGGAGTGGCTTGCTAAGCCGTAGCCACTGTTGACGGTAGGCAGTGATAATGTCCCAGCCAGACCACGTCGAATGATAACCACCGGCAATGCCCTTGTAGGTCCAGGGCTGGGGGCCAAAATTACCTTTGTCGTTAGGGTCGGCCTGGTATCCGCCTTCGTTGGCGGCTAGTATGGGATAGAAGTCTATAAATGATGCCACGTATTACGTTTCCCCTAAATAGTCGGGGCCTCCCCTACAAGCCCAGCCACTTTTTGAGCTGGACCAAGCCATAGAGCATACCTATGCCCAGAGCGGACCAGACATACCAAGGCCAGCCTGTTTCACGAACTTCCTGGCTACCTGTGGCCGCGTTATTGTCTCCTACTGCTACCCCACCGTTTGCCTTGTGTCCAGCTTTAGTGTTATCGGTAGCCGTAGCCCCTTCTCCTACTGCTAGCGTTGAATTCTTAGCCTTGCCGATGGTGGTTGCTGTGTTGGTCTGGCCTTGCTGGATAACGAGGGTAGCACCCCGCTTGAGCTTGATTTTCTTACCCTCCAGATTGATTGTTTTCGGTCCCTTTAGGACATGCAGGGTATCTGGGGTCACATTGTCCAGGGATAAAGAAGCTACGGTGCTGCAAACAGGCTCTATAGCTGGGTTACGAGTACATCCTACCGTTACTAGTAGCAGGATGATAAACAAGAATTTCACTAGGGTACTTGCGGCATTAATTCGGGGTTAGTAGCTGGAGGTTCCACACTGGCTGGGGTAGCCAGAGCATTGTTCTCGGAGTCCGCTGTTTTGCGCTGGTAGTATCCTTTTACCTCTTTTACGATTTCCAAGCTTAGGCCAGAACCCAAGAGCGTCACCCCTATTTCCAGCGGAAGTACGATGTGCGTTGGGGTTAGCAGAATGATAGCAGGCACCATCAAAAACAGGTAGACCAGACCGGCGAAAAACGCCAGAGCTTTGAATAAATCCTTGGCTACCGTGTGCCCATTCTTGTCCTGCGTTATTTCTTTAAACCAGGCAAATTGCATTATTTCTTACTCCAAATCTCTTTTATTATTTCATCAAATTTGGCATCCATTTTTTCGATTGTCTTGCCATAATTAAGAATATCATTACTAAGCCTAACTACATCATTGGTTAGTCTATTCACGTCATCACTTAACCTGTCTACTTTACTCAGTTTAGACTCTGAGCTTTGCAGCCTCGACTCAAACTTATCCACTAAGTGTTCTCGTTCTAGTTGAAACTTTGTAAATCTGTTCTCATGGTTAATACCTTGCGATTCTAACGTCTTGATGCGATTATCGTACTGTTTGCTGCTTTCACGGTAGTGATTAATAACAAGCATTACTACCCCTCCTACGACAGTAGCAATGACAGGTGTTAATATTTTCCACCAATCAAATACATGGTGTTGTAGTTCTTGAGTAATTGGCGCTTGCAAGAATAAAGTGAACATTAATTATAACCTATAGAATAAATACTCTAGGAATTACGCAATTGAATGTTTCTGCTTAAGAAAGTTCTCAATCGCTGTCATGTTCGTATCATCTACGAAATGATTGAAATAAGCCATTTCGTACATCGAGACCATAAATCCATCACTGCTTCCCAGAATAAACCCAGCCGCGTTATGAGGCTCATACATGTCTGTCTTAGCGGTGGCAAAAACGTTCTGCTGACGAACTCCATTAAAGCTTATCGTCAGGTCTGTTAAGCCACTGAAGGTCTTCTTAATTCGCACGGCCATCACTGCCTTATCCTGAAACTTGTTGGTCGGGTTGACCCAGTTACGCCCACCACGTCCGGCGTATGGTTTGGTCTGAGTCGTCTTGTCAAATCCAATCAAGCCAAAGGTGCCGTTCAGGATGCCTACGCGGTACTCAGTTACCGTATCCACACCCGCATACTTCGGACTCTGGTAGAGCCGCGAGTTGAATCTGAGAAAACTCAAGAAGCCTCCCACAGAATTGTTCGTTAGCGTCCACTGTGGGTTGTCCCGGAAGAAAAACGTCTGGAACACGAAGAACATGGTGATGTCGTTGGTTTCGGCGTCTATGAGTTTACCTTCGGTCACCTGCATGGGACCGTCGCCAGGGTCAGCATTTCGGGTATCCGAATTGGGGCCAATCAGAACCGAACCATCGGGATTCGTTCGTCTGCGATTGCGGCTGGTACTCTCCCGCAGTAGCGCCGGGCCTTTACCTAGCCGGTCAACCCAGCTATCCACCCGACCTCCGCTGGTACGTAGTGAGGAGAGGTCGTACCAGCCTGTAGTTCTGTTTGCTTCGATTGGGTTAATAATAACAGGAGGTATTGAGGTAGCGGGTGAACTGGCGTAGTAGGAAGTAATAATTCTACCCATTAAGAAGAGAAGTTAACAAAGGAGAAGGCCCCAGAATCGTTCTGGGATATTGTAATCTTCAACCGCATGTTCGTTTGAAGATTCAAAGCTGGAATACCAGGCGGTGTTCCATCATAGATTACCAGCAGCCCGTTCACCGTATATTGTTCGATTTTGATAACACTGATATTCTGGTACTGGAAGCTGGTATAATTCGCGGCCTGATTTGGCCCTACTACGAATTCAATCAGGTTGGACCCAGGACAGTAATTGAATTCAATTTGCTTAGTGTTAACTGCCGCCAACATTGCCCGAACCTCAGGGCTTAGTTTCAGGAGGGTAACGTTGTCGTCCTTGATTTTGTCCTCCACGACTGCCCAGTGCGCGAGTTGGTACCATTGCACCGTCTCGTTGGCAATCTTCGCGGTAGTAATCGCTTGGTCCTGCACCTTGGCCGTGCTCACGCTGTTGCTGGTGAGCTTCGCGCCGGTTACGCTGCTATCCTTTAACGCGGTGGTACCTACGGCCTGAAAGGCTAATTGCGTTTCGGTGATACAATGGTCCGTGAAATTGTCGGTGCTAATCGTGTCCTGCGCAATGTGAGCACCGGTTACAGTTCTTGGGGCATTGCTGAGTTTCCCGTTTTCGACTGCTGTGACGCGGTTTCGCAGGTTGGTATCGTCATAGGTAGCGCCATCCGTGGTATTCTGAAGAGAATCCAGCTTGGCTTTGTCAGCCTGGGTAAAGTTCACGTCCGTCAACCCCTTGCCCGCAACCTTATCCACTTTGCCATTCTCCACACCGGTAACACGAGCCTGTAGCGCCGTATCATCGTAGCTGGTGGCGGTGCTATTCTGTAAGCTATCCAGTTTGGCTTTGTCGGCCTGGGAGAAATTTACGTCCGTGAGCTGCTTGCCCGGAACCTGCTCCACTTTCGTTACTACAGCAGTCTCCACAGCCGTAACTCGCGACTTGATAGCGGTATCATCATAGCCGGTTCCCATTGAACCACCACCCGTGGCGCTGATAACACCACCTGCTGAGATGCTGATACCGGTACCTTCACTGTAGTTCTTCAGACTTGCCAGCTTGGTTTTCTCTGTACTCGTATAGTCTTCAGTAGACAACTGCTTACCAGTCACTTTATCTACCTTACCATCTTCCACTGCACCAACTCGGGCCTGGAGAGCGGTGTTGTCATAGGTAGTGCCACCACTAGGGCTATTTTGGAGTGAATCCAGCTTAGCGCGGTAGGCAGTGGTGAAATCTTCCTGGCTGAGACCTTTGCCATCCTCCTTGTCCACTTTATCGCCCTCAACCGCCGATACCCGACTTCTGAGCACTGTATCATCGTAGCTGCTGCCCCCAGTCAAACGTAAACTGGATAGGTCTACTGGGTACGAAGTGGCATTCGTGTTAACGCTGAGAATATCGCCGGAAAAGGTCACGGAGTGAATTGCAGCATCCGAGACACGGTCCTGTAGCACTGTATCCGCCGCATCCACATAGTCCTTGGTTACTTCCCCGCCACCACCTCCGACAACCCCGCCAATCAGGGACCAGCCCGCCGAGTTGGTGAACACGTAGAGTCCTTCCGTGCCGTCGGTCTGATAGACCTGCAAGCCTTGCGCTGGAGACCAGATAGCCAAGCGTTGCGCCTCGCTCATACGAGGAGCTAGCAGCGAACCTTTCGTGGTGGAGTTAACCTGCACCTGGGCGGTATACTCAATCTGGTCGTAGGGCAAGCCAAAGCCAATCTGCCCGGTGACCTGACGCACGGTAATGGCATGGGGTACCCGCCAGGAAAAGATTTGCACGCCCCCGCCCGCCGTGCCCCGGAAGCCGTGGTTGGTATCGCCGAAGTAGACCGTCGCACTGTCGCCGACCTGAGCGTAGTTGCCCACTCCTTTCATGAGAATGTCGTTCTGCACCGTCATCAGCCCGGTGTAGGTATTATTGGCATTCTTCAGCGGGACGTTCAAGCTCAGCCGGGCATCGGCAAGGGTGCCACTGGTGAGCAGGGAGGCATCTGTCGTAGCTGTCCCGCCACCGCCTGCCAAATCCGATAAGTCGACCGACTGATTCCCTTTTGCATTCGTGTTAATGGTCAGCACGTTGCCGCTGCGGGTGAAGGAATTTATCTGGATAGCCTCCTGCGCCAAGCTGAGCAGAAACTGCATGAAATCAGACATGTCGATTTCTACCTGAGAGCCATCGGTGAGGGTTGCCAGCAGGTAGCCGCCCGGGGCGGACAGGCTCTGCACCGCAACTGGAGCTGGAACAGAAGCAGGCACTAGCGAGCCTAAATCGACGCTAAAATTGCCCACTTGTGTATCTACCTGAAGCTGCTTACCCGCTAGATACAGGTCCACAATGCGAGTATCCTGCCCTACGAGTGCGGCCAGGTTTACGCTTCGCGTTGTCTGATTGGTTCTTACTTGCAGGCTGGTGCCATTGAGGGACATATCCTGAATGGTCTCGCCGACTGGCGCTAAAAGTTCGAACTCATTTAGGTCCGAATCGAACCGAACTTGAACATTTCCAGCAGCTTGCTTGAGTTGATTTCCTGCTGCATCAATAGCCTGATTATCTGTGTATTTAATATTTTTCGGCATTAGTTTTTTCCTAAATCATCAACTATATGACTGTTATTTTATCTATCACAGTATATTCAGTTGGCGTATTCGCGTTATTGGCAGCCTTTACCTCATAGTAAGTGCTTGCACTAGGTAATGGGATGGTAGATTCCCCCATGTTAACTGCCGACCCTGCCAGCGTCCATTGCCCCGTACTACTGCTTGTCCAGGTGCGGATATAGAAAAGAGTATTTCGCGGAGCCGTATTGGAGCCGTTGCTAATGCGTAAAGCATTCCCCCTCACGGGTTGGTTTAAGTAAGCTTCTCCAGCTATACCCGGATTCAAGTAGTGGCATCCTCCACCATTATAATCACTACCTGAAAAGATTACCCAATCTGTGCCGGGGTATACCCATGCATTCGGAGTGTTGTCCTCCCAGGTATCGCCAATCCGATAATAATTTTCCGGTACTTCATCCTGCGCAGTTCCAGTCATCAGAACCCATCCCCAATATCTATCGCCGATTACTAATTCAGCCGTATTGGTAATTGTAAAAGAGGGAGGTGAAGCTTGGTAGTCAGCAATGTAATCAAGCGGATGCAAGGAATACCCGTGGTCTGTGTGAAGAGAAAAGATTCTCTGTGTACCAAAGGGTAATACCCCGCTGAAGGTAGAATCCAGCGTACCCATAAATTCTACTAGTGCGGGGGCTACGCTACCACTACCGGAACCATTACCAGCCAAGCTGCTCAAATCAACCGCCATAGTACCTCTGTCGGTGCTGATAGTGAGGGTCGTCCCATTAAGACTAACCCCAGCAATAGTATCCCCAGTAGGCTTCTGGAGCAGTTCCAGCACCTGGGGCGAGAGCTTATCCAGGGCAACGTGCCCGTTGGCGATGTGCCAGGACTTTACGACGTCATTGGTCAGATAGAGCAGTAGCTTGCCGTTGCCGTTCACCACGGGAAAGAGCTGGCTGGCAGAATCCTGAATATTGACGAATGCCTGAGGCAGCGTTTCCTCGGTTAGACCTTGAATTAAGCTCGCCAGCTTCGTCTTCTCAGCGGATGTAAAATCTTCAGTAGAGAGCTGCTTACCACTCACCCTGTCTACCTTTGTGGCTACGCTGGTTTCCACGCTGCTTACTCTGCCTTTCAGGGCGGTATCGTCGTAGGCAGCAGCATTCTGTAAGCCTGCCAGTTTGGTTTTCTCGGCGGTGGTAAAATCTTCGGTTGAGAGTTGTTTGCCCGAAACCTTATCCACCTTGGCGGGCAGCATGTTTTCAACGCTAGCTACTCGGGTTTCTACATTGGTAACCCTGCCCTTCAGGATACTATCATCGTAGCTTGTGGCGTTCTGCAAGCCTGCTAGTTTGGTTTTCTCCGCACTTGTAAAGTCTTCTGTGGATAGCCCTTTCCCTGGGACCTTATCTACCTTGCCCAGCTCCACATCCACTACCCGGCTGGTTAGGCTCGTATCATCATAGCTTGCTGGTATGGGCACCGAATAGACTGCCTTATCGGTTTCCAGAACAATGTTCTGACCATCTGGATATAGGAGGGCATAGGCTACCCCAATTTCATCCGAATTCTGCTTGATAACGGCTTGCCACCACTTTGTACCATCCCCATCGGGAAAGTCCACGTCGTAGCCTATGTTACCATCAGATAGCGACATGTACAGGCTGTTTCGCTCTACTACGAACTCACCCTGGGCATACTCTTTCGTTGCATCGTAGGCCCCCTTGAAGAGGCTGGGATTGTTGCTCAGTCCAGCTAGTTTTTGCTTCTCCTCTAGCGTATAGTTCTGGTCCGTGAGCTGCTTGCCCACGACTTTCAGCACCCGCCGCTCTATTTCGGTTTCGAGGTCGAGAATCGCATTTTCTGCGTCTACGAGGTCACTTTCTACTTCCGACACTCGCGCCACAAGTGCCGTGTCGTCATAGCTAACGCCACCTGAAGAGACTGCGTTAAGCTTGCTCCGTACATCCGGGGCAAGAATGTTCTCAGCTACGGAATCTGGCTGTAGAGTGTAGTTCTGCAATCCAGCTAGCTTAGCCTTCTCTGCGCTGGTGTAATCCTCGCTGGACAGCCCTTTACCAGTAACCTTGTCTACTTTACCAGCTTCAACCGCTGTCACACGGTTCTTCAGCGCAGTGTCATCATAGTTCTGAAGTCCGGCAAGCTTGGTCTTTTCCGGATTGGTGTAGTCGTTCGTGCTGAGACCTTTACCAGTCACCTTATCTACCTTTTGATTGATAAGAGAGCGTAGTTCGGTGTCATCGTAGCTGGTGCCGCTACCAGAGCCGGTTCCATTCACCTGCAACCAGTATACGTTCGTGGCAGTCGGCGCTACCGTACTGTTGGCTATATCTTGCTTGGCGACAAAGACGTTACCACCGTTGGTCACGAACTCACCTTGCACGTAGTTACCCGCCTGCCAGGGAGTAGCGGCGGTTACCAGGGCGTCAATCCGGGCATTCAGGTCTGATTTCGCGGTTTCGATGTTATCAAGCAAGTCAGCCGCATCTTGCTCCACCTGGTCTATTCGGGTGCGTAGCTCCGAATCATCGTAGGCCACCCCGGCTCCCCCACTGGTCAGCAGCTCCCAATCAGTACCGGCAGCGGGTGCTATGGTGCTGGCGAAGGCACGTTTGGCCCGGAATAGCTGACCATTAAAAACAACTACCTCATCAACCTTATAGGCACCCTTCAGCCATGTTCTGAGCGTTGTCAGACTAACTCCATTTACTTCTTCCCAGTGGGTATCGGTGCTCAGGCCCGTAGGCTCCGGAATTAGGTTATCTGGGAAGTTGGACTTCACCAGCTCTTGCTTGGCAGCGAATAGCCGTAGGGTACCTGACAGATAGAACTTCACTACTTCACCATCCGCGTACTTGCTGGCAAACGGAATAAAGTCCTGGATACCGGCGTTTTTCTCCTCCAGTGAATTACGTTCTACCCATTTTGCCAGCACCTTGACGTCACTGAAGCTGCCATCAATCCAAACGCTTAGCGGACCAGTCTCGGAATAAACCAAGCGGTATTCTCGGCTGGGTTGGGGAAACTCCACGTAGCAGATAGCGCCAAGAGCCAGGAAGTCCGGATTCAAGTCCAATAGAGTTTCATCTGTGGCGTTACCACCCGGCACGTTCCGGTCATACAGCCGGGCTGACTTATAAAGCGTCTTGCTATCGTTGGCCCCAGGTAATGCTTTCGTAATAGCGTTTACCAGCGTACCGAAACCAACCTTTTTGTTCACGGGAGTAGCCCCCGTGCTATCTTCTACCTCCAGATAGGTAGGGTATAGATTATTAGTGTTTCGTTCTTCAGGTAAGTCCTTAATGTAACTTTCTAGCAGTGGTTCAGGCATGTAGTATCGTATTCTTTGCGCATAGCGAGGTTATTCTGGGTAGTCATAGTAAATAGTCTGGGGATTGATTAGCGCCCGATAACGCGGTAATGTTTCACCCCGTTCAGCAGTACAATACGGTAATTCTTACGGCCATTCTTATTGGCAATCCGGGCAGTTTCCGGCGTCAGCATTTGCTCCTGACCATAGCTGCCCGGCGCTAATTTTCGGAGCGTGATGCTGGCTATCCGTTCGCGTTCATGTTTGTAACAACTAATGACCATGAAGCGGCCATCCACGTTATCAGCAGGCAAGTCCAACATGGTGCCAACGCTGAGCTGGTCGAATCCTGGTCCCGATACTTCACCCGTGATTTCATCGGTGGCTGTAGCTCTGAGAAGCATCCGGTCCTGGGCGGCGGTTTCCAGCAGTGGTGTGTAGGTTGGGTAGCCAGGGCGTTTCCAGCCACTAGTGGCGGTATAATCCGCCAGACTTACCCCGTGACGCCACGCATACACAGCCATCTTCACTGGCTCCAGTTCTACGGAATCAGCACCAGGAAGCCGGGGAATATCTGAATGAAACAGCTCCACATCTTCCAGCCCGATACCAGTCTGGCGGTTGGTATTGACTACCGTCCGTTCCGCCGTGTCGGCCCATTCCTGGGCCGCTGGTTGAATCTTCAGAGCCGCTGAGGCTACCAGGAGCTGTGAGTTGCCGGACAGGGCCACAGGAGAAAGAATTCGGAGCCGTACTTGGGTGCCGGGCACACCGAAAACATCCTGCTTAAACTCCTTCCAGTTGTCTTTTGAGTTGATTTCGTACTCATAGGGGTTACCAAAAGGCTGACCATCCGTGACTAGTTGCACTAGGAGCTTCGCGGTTACTTCGGTGTTACCTAGCAGGTCATCTGTATTCTCCAGTTTGGCCTTGAGTACAATACGCATCCATTCCTCATCGTCGCCGGTCAGGTGCGGTACCGGTGAGCTAAGTAGGTAGCTGCCATTCTGCACGGTATCCATGTAGCGGCTGAATTTCACGGCCTTCTCCCCTGCTTTCTCTCCCTTGCCTTCTGCGGTAACCAGCCCACCGTTCAGGGTCCAATGCAACGGGCGCTTATCCAGGAACAGGGCGAAGTTGCCGTTCTTCAGCAGGTTTTCTTCGA
The DNA here is from genome assembly GCF_019599275.1 of Hymenobacter sp. HSC-4F20. GTDB lineage: Bacteria > Bacteroidota > Bacteroidia > Cytophagales > Hymenobacteraceae > Hymenobacter. The sequence continues at coordinate 1,518,054 of NZ_JAHZTD010000001.1, forward strand.
GCTGCTGAGCTACAACAGCAGTTACAATGGAACCAGCGGCTATCGTGGTACGAGTCTGATTAGCGTTAATCCAGAACAACTCATTATTGGCTGTGGCAGCAGTATGCTTCAGGATTCGCAGTGGCTCCAGGCTAGAACCTAAATTCGTCAACTTCACCCCGGCTGGCGACCATGTACGAAACTGATACTCATCCATTGCCTCGTTGAGACCCACAATATGCCAGCAACCGTTTTTTTGGTAGAGAAACGCATTGAAATTGCGTAAAATCGCGTCCATCACCGTGCGACAATCGATAGTATCCTCATCCTGGATAACCGCGTCCTGCTTCTTGTTATAGGCCGTGCGCTGCCCGTAGGCTAGCTCCAACGGGTCACCATCTGCCGCCATCAATCTATCCCGAAGATTGAGACCACAAATCAGCTTCATGTTGACATCCGTCCTGGACAGGCAGGAGAGAATCGTAGACAGGAAATTAGTGCGGCCTACCTGCTGCTCCCGGTTGTGATTGAGAAAAAAAGTTTCCCTCAATGACCCCAGGCCATCGGTTGCGATAAGCGAAACAGACTGCCCAGCCCCTAGCATTTTTTCCTCGTAGCTGGTGGCATCGATGTAACCCCGGAACTGTAGGCTGTCGTTGCGGTAATGGTCTACGCGGTGGTTTCTGTCGTCCTGAAGGATAGTATCAACGAATTGCTGGGCCACCTGAGTCCAGAGAGAAAATTCTAGCGTAGCCCCGACAGATTCGGGCATGACACCCGCTTTGCTACTACCGGAATCCCAGCTCAGCACTACGGGGTCACCCGCGCCGACAACATCCGTCGTGGTGCCTGTCCAGCCTCGTTCGTAGATTCTGGTTTCCAGCTTGGTTCCGGCAACGTCGTCATAAAGCAGCCGCCAGCGGGGACGGTATTCGTCCTTAATGTCGAACTCGGCTACCACATGTCGGTTCTGGGCATCGTAGACATCGACTTTGTAGCTACCAGCCGGAAGATTCTCATACTGACCGGTGACATTGTCTTGCTGGTAACCAGCTCGAACCGACTGCTGCAAGTGGAACCGTAGCGGCAAGGAGGGGCTATCCGCCAGTATCCAGACGCTGCCATTTTCCGCGTCCTGCTCATCGATGTCGTTTTTGATGATGTCGATAATTCTGAGGTCACCAGCCGCCGCTTCCTGCTTGGTATCCACATCCACGAAGTAGAACCGGTCACTGTTCTCCTCACTCCAGGGCAAGTCGGGGTTTTGCAGATGGAAATAGACACGCCGGTAGATAGTGCCGATGAAATATTCATCAATCGGCTCCGATTCCGGAATCACGTAGTACACAGCAGAATAATCCGGCAGCAGCTCCCAGTACTGGTTGCTCTTCTTGTAGGTCGGCTTGGGTAACAGATTACCGGGGAAGTTGCGGGACTCGAAATAACTACGGGCTTTGTAGAAGCAGTCGTAGCCCCACTGAACTACCTCCCCCTCTTGTACCACGCCGTAGTCCTTGAGGATATTGTTACCCTTGCTATCCTTTACATAGTCCTTCCGATTGGCCTCAAAGTAGCGTTCCGTCAGCGGAATACGCTTCCAGAATCCTTTGTCTTCGCCGTTTTGGTCCGGGTAGGGCAGTTTGCGGTTATTGTCCTGGTACATGTAGCCCGCCATGAGCACCTGCGCCTTGAAGTAGGCCGAATACGGCTCCCCCTTGCGGGTATAGCGTACGACATCCCCGATGTTGTGCTGTGGCGTGTACTGGTAGAAGTCAGGATAAGTAAGCTGATTCTTGTCTACTGTGTACCCTTGCTTGGTGCTCTTGTTCCAGGCAATACCACTGAGAAAACCGCGCCCACCTCCCGTTTGCGGATTATGGACGTAGTGGTACTTGGCCCAAAGCGTTTTTGTGGCAACATTATCCCCTGGTTCCCCTGAGCCAATAGTTGCCCCAGCCTCGATGGTGAGGGGGTTGCCATTCACGCGGTTATTATTACCATCCTGCACGTAGGCCGCGTAGGTTCCTTTCCGCAGGCCACTGAATTCAAAGGTGGCGAAGGTGGCGTTAACACTCTTGTTGCCTCCACCAACTAGGTAGACGGACAGAGGAGGCACGGAGCTTTCTACGCTGATAGTAATCTTGCCATCCTGCGCTTCCAGGCCACTGGTATTGGTGGCGAACTGGGAGACAATGCGCAGGTCTGAGAGGCCAGAACAATCCGTGGAATCTTCGTCCACGTAGCGAACCAGATTACCATCCGGATTGGTGCCGTTGCCGTACACCGTCCGCTTTTTGCCATCGCCGTTCACGATGGTACAGTAGGAATCTACCGCAGTATTTTCATCCAAGTAGAAGGTAGAACAGGTAGGGCCATTGCTCCCTACTCGCTCGAATGGCGATTCCCCGGCTTCTCGTTTGGCGGTATCGTAATAGGTCTCTTCGTACTGAAAATAGCCTGTTTTTGCCGTACAGGTTCTACGCAATAATGTTCTACTCATATAGGGGTAAATACTCTCTACCGGTAGTTGCGTAGGCGGTAACTATTGACCTCATTTATAATTCGCAGCTTGTTACCTTCGATTTCCGTCACGCTGGGCTTGAAGGTTACTTCGATACTCACTGGCTTGGCCTTGGCGGCGGCTGATTGGTCGGGAGAAGTATACCTGCCACCGCTGTAGTTGCTCACACCAGATGCCGAGCCTCCACTGTTGCCAATGCGCGAGGCAGCTCCCTTTACGGCAGTACCTAACGCTACTAGGGCAATACCACCGGCAATCGCCAGTGCTGGATTGAGGCTGGTCAGTGCGGCTTTGATACCAGCCACTGCCAGACCAGTACCAATGGCTAACTGGCCTACCTGTACTGCCAGGTTTCCAATAGCTCCTAGCACAATGGCTGGTAGTGCTTCGAAGCCTGATGCTCCAGACAGGATTTGACCGATAGCTTCCCCAAATCCAGAAGCAATGTCCTGCATCCCGGTAACGAGTGTGCTGCTCAAGGCTGAGTTGAAATTGTCTAGGGTAGTCTGGACAGTCGAGAGCTGATTGAAGCTGCTGACTAGGTTCTGCACCTCTATCGAAAGCGGTGAGAAACCGGCGGCTAGTAGAGACTGAATTCCTGTCTGAAGTGCTCCAATTCTGGCCCCGGTATAGTCGAAACTTGCCCCGAACGCTAGAGAATTCCCCCGCGCCGTTCTCATAGCTGCATCCAGCTCCAGGGTCGTATTCAAGAGAGCCTGCGCTTTGTCCTGACCAGCCACCGGCAAGGTCACCGGCAACGTTAGCGGACGGTTAGCAAGCTCTGGGCCAATGATGGATGCGATGTCCTTGCCCAGCTTGTCTCCCAGAGTACGTTCAATTTTAACCTCTGGCGTTACCATGACCGTGATTGGGTCAATACCCTTGGTGAGGGACTGTTGTAGCGTCAGGAGCTGCGTATTGAGCTGCTGGAGGCTTCTGTTAGCACTGCCTACACCAAGCTCCGATAGACGCTTTAAACCATCCTCCAGAATCTTGATTTTCTGGCTCGTAGATTCCATGCCTTCCGCAGTAATACCCAGCTTTACTTGCGTATCAACCCCGGACAGTTTCTTACGAACGTCCTCAAATGCCTTGGTGATTTCGCTGGCTGCTTTCTTCGCGGCCTTACCGGCATCCTCATATTTGCTGATTAGCTCCTGTAGACGTTTTACTTCGGCCTGCGCCCCGGTAAATTCTTTGCTGCCCAGGGTGGCGTTATCACGGCGTTCGGTAGCTGCCTTCAGGTCTTCTCTTAGTTTAGCCAGAGTCTGAGGCTCAATAACTGGCGTAATGTCAACCTTGGTCTTACTTCCGGCTACTGCCTTATTGAACCCATTGGCCGCATCAATACCCTTGAGGAAAGGACTAGTTAGGGCCTTTTCCAGATTCTGTTGCTCCGAATAGATTGTCTGGAAAGTTCGGGGTAGAATACCCAGGGTAGCATTGAGCTGGGCAACGTACTGCTCTTGCTCTATATACTTCAGGTTAGCCTCTGCCAGCTTTTCCTTCAGCTCGTTTATCTGTTTGCTGGAGAGTGCCACCTGACGAGTGATACCACCGGCTGCACCCCCTAGGGTCTCGGTAACATTACCCGTGCGGTTGAATTCGGCTACTTTACGCTGGAGGGCATCCAGCTCAGCTCCATACTTGGCAAGGTCAGCTTTGGCTCCACCAATAGCCGAGCTAGCTTTGGCTTTTGCCAATTCCTGTTGCGCCACAATGAAGTTGCGGGTTTTGTCGGTACTGATACCGATAGCATTGCCGTACTCGTCTAGGCGGTTAACAACTCCCGGTACCGCCGCATCAACTTTTTTGATGATAGAGGCTAATTCCTCTTGTTCCTGCGCACTGAGCTTGGTTTTGGTAGCCAGCTGGTCATAGCGGTCCAGCAGCGGACTAACGGAGCCGCTGAGGGTCGAATTGGCCTTAGCCTGTTGCTCAAAGCTGGATTTGGCCCGTTCGTTGGCCTGAGACAGATAGTAGATTCCACCTGCCAGGGCCGCAGCACCGGCAATAGCCAGCCCAATTGGACCAGTAGCAAAGGTTACCGCAGTACCCAGAGCTGTGAAGCCAGCGGCAAGCGTCGGAAGCAGAGAAATTACGGCTCCAATACCCAGTGCCAGTGGCCCTACGGCAGCCACTAAACCAGCTACCACCAATGTTGTCTGGGCCGCAGCCGGGGACATGTTGTTCAGAGCATCCGAGGCCCCGCCAATCAGGCTGGACATGCTCTTGATAGCAGGCAGCAGGAGGTTACCGATGGTAATTCCCAGGTCGTTCAGGCGGTTTTTGGCAACCTGAATCTGACTGGCCGTGGTTTCGTAGCGTTGGCCCGCTTCTTTGCTCAGCGCCGAATTTTCCTGGAATGCCTGGCCGGAAAGTTCTACGGCACGTCGGGTCAAATCACCCGCGTTGGCAAGACGCAAAAGGCTATCCGAGGTGCGGATGTTGCCCAAATCCAGCTCTCCCAACATTTGGATAGTGGAGCCGCCAGCCGCCTTAATTCGGCCCAGACCTTCGATAAAGCTGACGACAGCTTGTCCAGCGTTCTTTTGGAAGCTGGTCTTGAACTCCTGGCTGGATTGACCTGCCACGCGGGCGAAACCTTGCAGGTCTTTGCCACCAGTTTCTACAGCTACCTGAATTTTCTTCAGCACAGTAGAGAAGGCCGTACCACCGGCTTCGGCCTGGATGCCCACTGAGCTAAGGGCCGTAGAGAAGCCCAGAATGTCGGCTTCCGTCAGGCCAACTTGCTTACCGGCACCCGCAAGGCGTAGGCCCATCTCGGTGATTTCCGCCTCAGTGGTGGCGAAGTTGTTGCCGAGAGCAACAATAGCGGAGCCTAGGTTCTGGAATTGATTCTGGGGTAGCTGGGTAATGTTCGCCAGTCGGGCCAAGGAAGTAGCCGCCTGGTCAGCACTCAGGTTGGTACTGTTACCCAAATCAATCATGACGCGGGTAAACCCAAGAATTGCTTCGCGCTTGATGCCGAGCTGCCCGGCTGACTCAGACACCTTGGCTATTTCCGTCGCGGCAGCGGGTATCTCCCGCGACATCTGGCGAATACCATCGCTAAGCCGGGCGTATTCAGCTTCCGTTTGCTGTGCGTCCAGGCCCGTCGTGTTCAGGGTCTTCTTAACGCCAGCGAAGGCTGATTCAAACTCAATGGCGGACTTGGCGGATAGAGCGAAACCGGCCGCGATGGGTAGGCTCACGTACTTCGAGAAATCTTCCCCTACGGACTTAAAAACGCCGCCCAAGCGTCCAAAACCAGCTTCCCAAACTTTTTGCTTCGCGTCGAAGGAGGCGAAGGCGGCAGTCAGGGAAATATTGGCTCCAGCAAACCCCTGGGCTAGTTTTTGTCCCGCCTGCTGGCCTGCGGCCTGCGCTCTGCTGGCGAAGTTTTGAAGAGCTTGCCCACCCTGATTGGTGAAGCTCTGGATGGCCTGGGTAGCGGTGCGCAACCCTTGCTGTAGTCCCTGAATATTGGCTCCTATCGCTACATTAAGATTCTGTAGATTCACTAATTGTATTCATCACTCCTATCGGTTATTCCGCGTCTGGGGCGGGCGCTGGTGGGCGCTGGAAAAAGTTGTTTTCAGTCATGCGCCGCCAGAATTCTTCCTCACTCTCTCCTGCTTTACCTGCCTCTTCGGGGTTCACTGGGTCAGTAGCCAGCGGCATATATTGCTGGGGGCTGATGGGCTTTTCCTTGAGCATATTCACCATCTGCGTAGCCAGCAGCCGGGTCCGCTCCCACTCCCGGTTCTGGCGCACGACGTAGCCGTTAGCGTAGCGCCGGTATTCATCCCAGGTCATGTCCCAGAGGGTGTCGGGCAACAAACCCAATTCGCCCTGGGCGTAATCCAAAAAACCCGCCCACGTTTCAGGCGGACGGGTTTCTGAACCTTCTTGATTTGTTGCCCTTAGGCTTTTTTTGGCTTCTGGGAGTCCGGTTGAGACGTCTCAGCTTCTTCAGCTGCTTTGGTTATTAGCTCAGACCAGAGTTGAAGCGGCTTTCCGATTTCCGGAGCTTCTGATTCGTCGGCGTCCTCAATCCAGTCCACCACATCCTCATAGTCGAAATCAATCTCCAGACGCTCTTTCCGGGCACCCGCATACAAGCTGGAGTACACGAAAGCAGACAACAACACCATGTTAGAGAGGACGCCATTGCTGGCAATCTGGGTCATCTTCTGCCAGTAGTCATCCAGCTCAATGTTGAGCGTTTCGCAGAAGGCATTGGCCTGGCGGATGCCGTTTACTTGGAAAGGACGCTTCTGGCCCCCGATGGTCATGTGGCCTAGGCCCCTATTTTTCTCACTCATTCTATCCGATTAATACTCTAAATAGTCTGGGCCTTGAGAATTAGGCAGCCACGGTAAATGCACCGTTACCTTCGTAGTTGGCAGTCCAGGTCACGGCCCCTTTGTCGGGCTGGGAATAGGAAACTTCCGAAATGAAAGCCTGACCGGTGTAGCGTTTTCCACCTGCCGCAGCCTTGGTGTATTCGATGGTAACCTCGGTACCGTCGTCCAGGAGGTCGAAAATCGTGTCGAAGGAGACGTTAGTTGCAGTTTCGCCTGAAGTGAATTCGCGGAAAACGGCGCTAAACGAGCCAGACCAGGATTTTTGACCTGGGGAAACTTGCTTCCAGCCGCCCGAAGACGAGCACGTGGCTTCATCCATTTCGCGGCTGACGGTAAAATCTGCAGACTGAGCGCAGCCTACGACGATGTTGTTCGCTTTAACGACTACATCGGTTGCATTAATAATTGATGCCATGTATAAGGTTTACTTCTACTTGTAAATAGTTATGGAGGGGATAATCAGGCTGTATTTTCAGCCAATAATTAGCTTGTTTGCTGGTGCTGTTCTACCGTGAATGCAAAACGTAGGTAACGGTGAACATCTACTGTATCCTGGCTCACGTTATCGGTGAGCATAGTCGATAATTCCAGTCCGGCAGGTGACATGTCGAAGCCGCCCTCCAGCGTTAGCCGTTGGTTCTCCAGCCTGGATAGAATGACTTCCGCTATCTGGTTGGCAAGCCTGCTGGAGACTTGATTCTTACCCTGGAATGAGGTAATAATGTCCAGCAACAGCGAACATTCCCAGGTCTTGCAGCCTGCGAGGTTACCCTGCGGCTTCACCGTTTGCTGGGTAATCAAAATGCAGGGCGGGATGGCCCCTGAGGGCGCGAATTCGAAGACTGGTATAGCCTGACCGGCTATCAGAATAGGAGTGCCGCCAAGGGCCTGAAACACGGATTTTTGCAGCGGCAGTTGCGGGTCATGTAGCACTCGTTATAGTCGATTGATAGCTTGCTTGAGGTTATCGAGGAATTTGTCCCGATGCAGTAGATAAGCCGGATACAGGAAGGGCTTAGCTTGCGTCTGCCGGGTGCCTAGCTCTTTGTCTGGCGCGTAGCTTAGGGTACTTCCTACCAGAAAGGTTTTACCTTGGGCTTCCACCTGAATGCTGTCTCGGAGCTTGCCGGTGGCTACCGGGGCTAATTCCTGGGCCGTATCCCGAATGGCTTCCGCTGTGGCCTGTGCTTCTTCAGCGGCTACGGATTCGACTTGCTTACCGAATGAACTCAGTTGCTTGAGCAGGGCATCTAGGCCACCGATGCTAGAGCTGACCATGTTGACAGTAGTAGGTAACCTCGGTTCGGCGCTCGTCACTGGTGGCGCTGAGAATCTTCAGCCGCTGGCCGTGGAACTCCAGTGCTTCCGCCCGTAGGTATTGCTCCCGAAAACGAGAGGTAATCTTGTAGACCTTGCTGCTGATTTCCTTGCCTGGGGTCAGCATTTGCGAACCTCTTAGTTCCTGCACTCTGGCCCAGATATTGAGCTTTTCGGCTTCCGTAGAAGGTAGCCAACCACCGATACCATCACTGACACTAGCACCAGGAAATACTAGCTTGATTTGCTCCCTGTACTGCCCTGCCCTAGCCATTAGTCAACCACACAATAAGGAGCCAGCAGAAGCTGGAAATTGAGGCTCAAAGCCCGGTTAACCGTGCCCGTGGTGCTATTTTCCCGGTTTTCATACATGTCCGCAGCTATCTTCAGGATAGCCTGGATGACGTCGGATTCTGGGTCAGCTTGGAAGTCGTAGCGGACGGTGTAGGTCGGTAGATTATCGTAATCAATAGGATATTGTCGATTGATAGCGATACCCTTGACGTACTCTGACCAATACTGGCCTACCGTAGGTAGCTGGGTGACGTCGGTTACGAAACCACTCACTGAGAGCACAGAACCAGTTCCTTCAGACAACTGAAAAGGCTCAGTTACAGTGAATGTTGTCTCCAGTATGCGGGAGGTGAAATACTGATTACAGTATTTTTCTGCTTTGGCTACAGCAGCACTCAGATAATGCTTCAGAAGCTCGTCTTCACTGGCGTCGTCTGCGCTGAGACGCAAATGCGACTTCAATAAGGCGAGAGATACAGGCTCAGACGTTGGTTTTGATATTGCTTTGGTTGTACTCACTACTTCTGGCTGTACTTCTTACTATTATTTAGTCTCCAGGGAAAGACTAGTCGGCTTGGTTTCGCGCTTTTCTGCCGTTTTACGGGGCTTTTTAGGGGTTGCGGAGACCAGTTGATTAGTCTCCGCAACTTCCTCTACCAATCCGGCATGTAGCAACTCTTTTGCTTGGTTTACGCCAAGAACTTTGCTCTCACCTTCTGACCAAACCTCTCTATTAATAAGAAAGGTCGTCTTGGCCTTCATGGTCTTCATCACTTATTGAACTGCTTTATTAATGGCAGGAATAGCGGTAGCGAAAGAGCCTTTGATGAAAGATTCAGGACGCTTCACTAGCTGTACGTGACGTGATTCAAGTACCACCAAGACCATATTGTGAAGTGCGTCATCTTCGTTCTGGTCATACACACGGATGCTCAAACCATCGCGAGTATAAAGCTGAGCGGCACGGTCAAATGCACCAACCAGGAATTGTCCTGCTGGCATAGCGTCCATTTCCACGATGCGTACACGACCAATCGATGGGAGTTGACCAGTAAAAATGGTAGGTAACATGTACCCGCCATCCTCAAGCTTCACCATTTCAAGCTCAGCTACATCATTTGGATTCATGACAATGTGCGTTGGCGTAAACAGCGCAATACGAGCCTGAGCAATCGCTACACGCAGAGCATCAATCTTCTGAGCATTTTCGATAGTGCCAGCGAAATAGCCTGCATTGAAAGGCTTAGCCAATGGAAGAATGCCCTGGAGGTCATTACCAGTGCCGGAACCCAGCAACTGTTGCTCAGACAAGAATTCATCATGTAGACGAATCATTTCTGACTTCACAAGCGACACCAACTGCGAAGCGTCGCGGGTGGCTTCCTCAGTAAACTTGGCTGTTACAGCAATCTTCTTAACAGTAGCCGAAATAGGCTCTGTGGTGAGGCTGAAATTGGGCTTCTTAGCACCTTCAGCTACCATTTGTGGGCCACCTTCGTAACCGGAAATACGGAAATAGTTAACTACATCTGTGTTGATGCTCCCACCATTTACGATGTCCGACATCGAGGTTGGAATCGTCGGTTCAGCTTGATACCCTAGTTTAAGAGGGGTTTTGAAAGCTTCACCAACAGACGAGAACATGTCTACGGCAGCTTTGCGGTCAAGCTTGATTTCTACCTTCTCACCGGCACCACGATTCTTCAGCTCTGCGGCTTTGGCTTCAACAGCTAGCTCGAAAGCATTCTTGGATTCAAACTCACCACCACGGCCAGCACGGTTGGATTTTGCCTCTAGGGCATCTACCTGAGCCTGGAGCTTTGCATTGAGTTCGCTCAGGGATTTTACTTCAGCAGCGATTTCAGTCGCTTTAGTCTCTACTTTTTGAAAATCACCTTTTACTTCTTTGGCGATTTTGTCAATTACTTCGGTTTCCACTAAAAATTGGGATACTCTACTCTTCTGTTATTTGCTATTATAGCTTTTCATGAACACAGCTAAAATTTCCTCATCGCTCATCTTAGTCGGCTCAACTACTAGCTCAGGAGTGGAAATAATTTCCGGCTCCGAGCTGTTAAGTGACTTTTCAAGCAAGTCCTGAATACTTTGATTAATCTGTAATACTTCTAGCTCTAACATCTCTACCCGTTCGTTGCTGACGTTTTTAGTTCGTAGTGTTTTGTGCAAACGCGATAGCTTCTGTAGTAAATAGTCACCTTGTTCTCTGGGTGACATGGATTTCATTGCCACTGTAGGTGTGTTTGGGTTACTTCCCCACGTCACTGAGCTTACTTCCCACAACTGGACTTCCTTGATAATGCGTATGTCCTTTTCGGTATTGTACTCGCTCAGGATGGTGTTGTAGCCAATACTATGCTCGTAAGCGCGGTCAGCCTCTAGCGCGAGAACATCATTGCCAAGTTGTGTTTCGGAGGCTTTGGCGGTTACCAACAGACCGAAATCGTCTTCCTCGATGCTGATAACCGGACCTACTAGGTCGTACGTTGAGTGCTGATTCAGCCATTTGAAACGCTGCGCATTCTCGCGGATAGTCTTGGCGAAAGCACCTTTCTGGATGATGTCGCCGTGGCTGTCCACGCTACCGAACGCGGCGGCATAAAATGTTACCGTGCGGGTGCTGGTATCCAGCTCTTTTACTTGTAATTCTGTCGCGTGATTGCAGTTCTTGTATTCGTACTTGAGCATTGACTGTAATTGACAAATAGGCGCTACTGAAATAGGTCTTATGCCCGGTGCGGCCTACTTCAGCAGCAGATTGCAGCACGAATTATTTCGGGTAACTCAGCACTGCCTAGACTATAATTGCAGCGCCTACTTGTAAATACTCACTCTGGGTAAACCAGCGAAAATTATTATTGCGAACTATTGCAATATTTATGCAAACAAATTACTTTAGCCAAAATCAATAATTTTTTCAACTGATACACATCATGGCCTACAATACCGATGAAGCATCCTCTCCCCTAGACACTGTCCCTAGCCTGTATCACTATACTGATGCTACAGGTTTCTTAGGCATGGTAGGCCAGGGAAATATTCGAATGAGTAATATCCACTTTCAAAATGATTCAGCAGAGCATGACTACATCTTCCACCTGGCCAATGAGATTCTCGCTGGTTACTTTGGAGATTATTGGAAAGGATTCTCACAAAATACATTCAACCTTATTACCCCTGTATTTACCTTTTCACTTACAGAGCAAAAGGATTTGTTGAGCCAATGGCGAGGATATTGTCCTAACGGAGGATATTCCTTTTCTTTTGAGAAAATTCAATTAGCTAAATTCATAGCAAGAAGAGGCTTGTCACTTGAAAAAGTTATTTATAACAAAGAACAACAAATAGATATTTTACGAAATCATATAATAAAGTTAACCCCGGATGAATGCCAACTTATCATAGAGGAAGCAGCCGGTTCTGCTATATTTCACAAACTAAAATATCTTGAGAATGACATCCACAGATTTGCTCCTATATTCAAGCACCCAAAGTTTGAAGAAGAACAAGAATGGCGATTAATAAAACATTACAAAGACAATTCAATCAACCCTGGAATTATCTCAGATTTAACACGTATGGGCTCAAGCTATCATTTCAATAGAGACAGAGCACTGCATGGAGAGAAGTTGATGTTCAGAGCTGGACGAAGCACAATAATACCTTTCTTAGAATTGCCCTTTCTAGATGAAGAAGGGGATGAGCCATTTGTCAAAGTAGAGGAGGTTATAGTCAGCCCAGGCCCTAGTTCTCACCTAGCTAAGGGAGCTTGCCAAACTTTACTTCCAGGTGTTCCGATTCACTTATCTGAAATTCCTTACCGGAATTGGTGATAAGCGTTCATACCGCATTGCTTATGTCGCTGGGACTACCATCTGAGCTGGAACCACAGGCTGGTCATGTCTCCGAGCATTGGCTGGGAACATGTAGTAATCCAAATCCTCGTCTACCTCAACTCCCATGATGGCCTGCTTGTCCTTCAATTTTATCCAGGGACATAGCGCCAACCACTCAGCCACTGCCTTCTTGTCTTCCTGAAGTTCTGTTATACCGCTGGTGTCAATGTCGATATACACCTTGTCGTCGTAGGCACCTACTAGGAAGCGGTTTAATCCCTCCTGGATTTGTCGCTTCAAGGGGATGACGCACTTCGTATAGAGGCTCTTACTAGCTTCTCCGACGTTGTTGAACGTACTCCCATTAGCTCCATTTAGCAGGTGAGCCGGGAAGCGGTAGAGGTCGGCAATTCCGTTTTTGTCCGTATCCGCAGCCTCCAGAACCTTCAAATCGACCGGGGACAGACCTAGTTGTAGTTGACCTACCTTGGCTCCCACATAAGCTACTGTAGGCGCTTTCCTAGAAGTAAAGAAGGAAGCTATTTTCCGAGATAAAGCTGAAGAAGCTGTAGCATCTAGCGGGTCCGTATTTTTGTCATCATGATAAATGAGGGACTGAGGTCCACCATTTTGATAGTGCTTCACACGCAAATCCAAACCACTATCAGCGGCTGTAATCAATTTGTAACCTGCTGCAATTGGAGAGAGGCCATACCGTGAATCTTCGGGGTTAGCGTACTTCAGGTGCAGTACATCTTGTGCTTCGTAGCTGTCGTACTGCCCATCTTCGCGCAGCATCCGATAACCCTGAACTTCCTGCATCCAGCCGCCGCCTATGATTTCGACTTGGTTGCTTGGTAGTACCCACAGCTCCCCTATTCGACCACCTGATACCCGGTTAGCCCACAAGTAAGCATTACCAGTGGTCAGGAGATACAATTCCAGCATTTCTACCAGCTCCCCTATTGTCTGCTTAGGATTGGGACGCCAGAGAAGGTTTGTGAGCTGGTGGTTCTCCAGGACTTTCTTTTTGTTACCCTGGGCATCGAGCTTCCAAACAGCCCAAGGAATCTGCTTTGAAGTCGAGAGAATGTAATTGATGATACTGTAAGCTACGCCGTGGGTGGAATAACCATCACGGGTGTAATTGTTGCCCTGATTTGCTGCCCATTGAATAGGAGTGTTGCCTAAGATGCCAATAGGGTTGGTACGTCCCAAATAGTCGGTACCTACAATAGCTTTGGTTTCTTGAAGCGTCGATTGCTGCTGTAGAAACTTGGCGTCGTAAACTGTGGCTTTAATATTCTGGCCTGTTAGAGCCTGCAAGAATGGATGCATTAACTGTTACTTGTTACCTATAAATAGTTATAGCTGTGGCTCTAATCATTCGCGTAAAATTGAGCCTTGCGTTTCTCGACGTTCTGGGTTAACTCGGTGACAGCCCATACCAGGGCATCCACCCTATCCGGCGATTTTTGGCCCGTGGCAGCAGACCAGGAGCACATCTGATTCTCCAGTTCCTGAAGCGATTGATAGACATGTCGAACTTTACGCTGCTCGTATAGGGCTACCACTGGCTCAGCTCGTAGAACTTTCCCCCTCGTAGCTCTTACTCCCCTGTAGTTAATATTGGGGTTTACCTGCCGGATGGTGTTCTCAACCATGTCCCCACCTTGGTTTACTTCCGCTACGACAGCATCCGCTTGCCACTCCTCGTAGAGGTCGTTAGCAACCGTAGCCCATTGGCTAGGCGTGTACTTGCCTGAGTGGTCTTCCAGGACGTAGAGTAACCCATCCAGCCCCAAGGCAGCTACAATGATTCCGGTTTCGTCACTATCCTGATTCGTGGTAACCGCAGGGTCTAATGCGACGACAATCCGCTTAAGACTCTCCGGAACATCAGTTACTTCGACAGCGGCGAGATTCAGTAATGCTCTGGACCAGAGAGCACCTTTTACATCTTCCAACAGCTCACCATCCAACTCCTGCTTACCAGTCGTAGTGCCTTCGTAGCTGGCAATGACGTTTGCTTTGAAGGTCTGGGAGAGATTCTTGAGGTTGTCCGACGTCTTACCCCTGGTGATGTGAACATTGCCTCTCGTCTGCGCTTGCTTGACCAGGTCGAAAAGTAACTTGACCGGTTTCGGCGTCGTGGCAATTACAATCTTAGGATTCGGTCCTAGTCGTAATCCAAACAAGAGGTTACTCCAAGTAGTACCCTGTCCCTGGGTCTGGTCTTTGGTATCAACATCTCCAATGTGAGCGTCCGACCAAGCAGCTAATTCATCACACCAGGCCGCATGATGCTGCGGCCCCCGCAGGCCCCTGGGTTTCTCAGCCGTGTAGACGTTAAACTGAGCACCATTCGCCAGGAATAGCTCACCTGTGCTTCTATTGTAACCTGTGTCTTGAGAGCCGCCACGTAGCTCGTCGTCTCGGAGGATGCTGAGTAACCCTGACTCTCCTTCCAACATGGTAAGCTTAGCATCCGCAAACGTAGCGGCTACCAGGGCAAACCTTCCTTTGGGCGTGTTACGGGCTTCCTGAGCTATCCATTCCGCCGCAGTCCTCGTCTTACCCCATCCCCTACCTGCTAGAATTAACCAGATAAACCAGTCTCCAGGGGGAGCCAGTTGCTCAGGTCTAGCCAGATAACTCCATCTCGTATTTCTCTCCTGTAGTAATGCTAGTAATCGCTCCTTATCACTCGTACTCAACTATTATTTCATAATTCACACAGTTATTTGTTGCCTAGCAGCTTCTGAATCTGTGCATCTAAGTCAGCGTCTGAGAGCTTATTCAGGCTCTCCCCTTTCGTCGTATGGTCCACCTGACTAATGTGCTTCAGATTCCATTCGCTGAACTTGCGCTCTAGTATCCAGGCCCACCGCTGCCATTGCTGGTCGGTGCTGAAGGCTACCATGAGAGCTTGCTTCTGTTCCCGCAGTGCCTTTTTATAAAGGTGAAGAAACTCTTGGCCCTGAGTATCAATTGCGTCAAACTCTCCGTCAGTCGCCTTATTTTTCCACTCTATGAATGTTCTATTTGTAATCTTCGCCTGAGGTTCCAGCAGCTCATTTACGGCGTCCAGCAGCTCGGCATCGGTGAATATAATAGTAGTCTTGTCGCTGAAAAGAACCGTGCGGGCTGCTTGGATGAAATCGGCTGTCAACTTGGATGGTCTGCCTCCAGGACGTTTAATTACGTTACTCATACACATTAAATAGGTCTGTTAATAAATACTCTGCTTAATGATAGAAATAAAGTTCCGACCTTATGAAAGTCATAATTAATTGATTCGTTAGATGTGTTATATAAACGCACTAGTACAAACTAGATAAATCACGATTATACCACCAATTTCTGACCTGCTCTGCTAGAGTTACAGCGTCCTTATACTTAATAACACTATTAATCATATAAATCCGCTTAATTTCAGAATTAGGATACACATGAGCAACACCCGTCTTTCTGTTATAAAAAAACGTATAATTTTTCGTACGACCTATATAGATATAATCTAAAGTAGATTTAATAAATTTTTGTTCGTATTCTATTACAACATTTTTATTTGTCGACATCTCCTTCAAGTCAACACCTTGACACAAAGCAATTGCAGAGTTGAGCAGCAAAAACGAAAACACCCCCGCGATTATATTTATTGCAGTCTTTAATTTCTTGTTATATAACAATGATTCATTATCAAACCCAATTTTACGCTGCCATTTAAATATTTGCCTAGCTCCTATCACTAAGCAAAACATTAACACAACTGCAAATAATACGAATATTATAATAACAATATTAGTTTCCATACTTAAGAATAAAATGGTGAGTAATATTCCTAAAAACAGCGCCGAAAATGCTATCTGATTCTGCCTATACCCACTTGTACCTTTAGGGTATATAAAAAGTCTACCGATAAAATCTATTTGCTCTCCAGACAACAAAGCCGAATCCAATATTGAATCAGATACTAGCACTATACAGATATAAATAGCAGTAAACCCAAAAAACGAAATAAGATAATCAGACAATAGAGATAATATTTCAGTCAATTCAATATAAGTAGAAATATCTACTCCAAATACACCATAGAATATTATTAATCTAATCAAGCATGTGAGCACTAATAATATCGTTATTAGCGGAATATTGTCTTTAAATTTCGAGAGCACGCGTTTAACAATTAAAATGTTCAGCCAAATGAAAATATATTACGTGATGTCACCACAGGGCATCCTCTATCACAGGGTTAGATACGGCCAAGGAATCCAACATTGCAAAGAAATCTTCATCCTCTTTCGTAGTACTAGACTTCATTTTCTCCAGAAATTCTGTAGCTGACTTGACCCTAGTTTCTGCTGGTGATATGAACTCTATCATCGGGGTTACTTCAAAAGGAGTAGCGACAGCCGGAGTTACCTTGTTTTTCACCATCGCCAAGTAACCCAAACGTTCAAATTCGGTCTCCAAGATTGCTTTAGCTGCATCAAATTCCAACTTCGGCACTAGAAAGCTATCATGTTTCGAAAGTGCTACTAGCCCCGCCGATTTCAACGCCGGATAGATGTTCTCCATCATTATCCAGGCTTCTACTCGCTGGAGGTACTGCGCCAAGTTGAACTTCTCCCCTGTCGTCATTACCGATTTCTTTACCGCCTGGAGCCATGCGGCCACCGGGGCGTAGTGTGTAACCAGCGTTTTCCAGGCAGGAAGGTTAATTTGCAGACCGCCGAAACACACCCGGAATAACTCCGTTTTCGCCACCGAGCGTGAAGCCTGAACATGGTTTGCAAAGTTCTGATAGATACTGCCAGCCTGACAGGCTTCCACAAATGCTCTGGATTGCCCCGTTAAGTCCAAGTGAGGAAATTCGATACCGGCGTTTCCCAGGACGTCACCATGAAGCATCACATGTGCTAGGCAGGCCAGTTGGGAGTTGCATACGTCTAGTTCTTCCAGGATTTCACCGTTAACGGTGATAAACTCCAGCAGGAAAGTCGGCGTTTCCGTCAGGGTATGATGTACCCGGCTATTGGTAATGGAGCGGGTAGCGTAGAATAGCTGTTTTTGCAAGCTAAGTAGTGCTTGGCCGTAGCGTTTCCGAACACTTTCCACCTTCCGCCGTTTGAACGCCTGCTGGGTATCGATGCAGTAATGTTCTCCTTGGCGATACAGCTTCTTTCCCTCTTGTTCTGGTTGCTTAAGAAAAATATCCAAGAGGTACTGAGCTTTGTATTTGTATTCCGTCGCGTGAGTACCAAACCTGACGGTAGTGAGCTGCTGATTTTGCTGGTATTCGTAGCTTCGCTGAGTTACTTCCCATTCTCTGAGGTCTAGGTACTCCAGGTAGTCTTGAAGCTCGTCCTGGGCCTTCTGAGCGTCAATTCTAAGGCTTTGTAAGTCTTGTAGTATCCAGGCTTCTTCCCGAGCATTGAGGTTCCGTGTTTTGAACCGTTTGGTTTCGTATTCGACCTCTTGAATGTCGCTGCTAATAAGCTCGGGGTTTACTCTATAGGCTTTAGCCTGGTGCTTGGCTGTGCTGTAGGTCGTACCGTTTTCGTTCTGGTAAATCTGGGTAATGTTTTCGGCTGTGAGAACTTTTAGAACCCGACCGTATTGTGGGTCTATCTTCTCCAGGTAGGTTGAGGCTATCTGTATGTAATCTTCGCAGGTCAGCTTGTGGCGATGTTGCAAGGCCAGGATGCGGCTGCAAATCTGTATCGCGGTTGCTCGTTTAACGCCTTTTAGCTGGAGCGAGTCCAGGGCTGTTGCTAATGGTTGGGGTAGAATCTCTGTCTGGAGAGATTTCTTGCCGATGGTGTTTTGGTACACTGTGGTTCATGTCGTACTTCGGTTAGGTGTTACCTGGGTCTCACGCCAAGTGGTCACATGCGTATCGGGTTGAGACGTAGAGGGAGCCATGAACCAAACTCCCTCTACCCCGACCAGCGTTTAGAGCCTGCTGGTCGGGCTTGCACTCGTAAATAGTGCCTAGACCAAAAATACCCTCACCTATAGCTACAGCGTAAGTAAATTATCTACGTTTTCGCTGGATTAAGCGCAGAAACTTCCGTTTGTCGAACAATAATAGAGGCTTAGACGGCACCCATTTGTCGAACAATAATAGAGGATTAGAGAAAGCCTCGTTTTGTCGAATAATAGTAGAGGTTTCTACATGCTGTCAGACACTGCTCCTATGCACCTATCAGAACGGAATACCAGAGCCGAAATAGAGATTTGAATATTCGTTTACTGCTTATCCAACGCTGAGTATTGCCTCTCAGAATAGCTTTTCAACTCAGGTCCGACATTTCGCCGTTCGGGCTTGTCACTGTTCAACGATTCTCAATTCTTAGTTAATACTATATTCTCTCTACTATCCATGTCCTATACTAAGTATAGTCATGTTCAGGGTAACCACCCGGTGTTGATACCTTATTGTTCGACAAATTCATAATAAATTGATAATCAATACTATATATACTATTGAAAATCATTGAATTTATGGGTAGCTACAACACAAAAAACCCCGAATTCATGTAGAAACCGGGGCTTGGTTATACAATTGTAAAAAAGCTATTCGCAAATACTCATAGGAAAAGTGCGGCCATTCGTATTTTGCATGGTGCCCTCGAAGCAAGCAGACCCATCTGCTTTATCCAAGGTACAGGCAGCGGATAAGTTGCCCTTGGTATATTCTCGAAGTTCTATGGAACCATCGTCGTTCACCTGACCCTGGAGCTTGTACGATACGCTAGGACGATTCGGATAGTAGTATGAGCCGGTAATAGCTCGGTTGCTACCAAAGGTGAGTTTATACACCGCCGAGAGTTTACCCACTTTGCCGCCGTATGTCTTCTGTACGTCGGTATCGGCATACTCAGGATGTTCAGCCTTGTTTGTAGCAATCGTATCACTTTCGTCATCCTGTACCACATCGGATGGAGTTGATTCTGCTACGCTGGCAGCGCCCGATGAACGTGGTTGCTCGTCCGGAAGAGTAATCTCCTCTTCTGCAATATGGACGTCCTCCATAAGCACAGGCGGCTTCCTGGAAGCAGCCCCGTCCAAATTCAGATGATTCTTGCACGGGTCCTTATCAGCCGCGAAATAGACCGGCTCAGCCATGCCAACTGACTTATATTCGTCAAGCTGCTTATCGAACGCTTCCCGTGAAGAAAAGTCACAAGGGCATATAATTGGACCTTCGGCGTTAGCAGTACCTATCTGCCAGCAACTTGAATTGCCGCCTCCCGAGCAAGATGCGAGTCCGAAAACCAGTAATGGGGTTGTGATGCGGAATAGATGTTTTGTCATTGAAAAGAGTAATGCTGTAAAGAGTCAAATATATGCGCGTACTTGATTATTCTGATTTTCGGAATACGGTAAAGACGTATGAATTTTTTAAGTCTCCCGAGTCATTTTGTCCGGAACCAATTGAGACTCTAACCTGGTAATTTTTACCTGCGTAGTATTCAACAACATTTGACTCACCATCCTCAGAAGTTTCAACATCTGACTTTATCTGCGTCATCCCGTATCGGGTTATTGTCGCCATAATTGCCTCGTACGTTTCCAACCTTCCAGTTTGATAGCCGACAGCATACAGACAATCCTCATCCTTCATTAGGGAGAGAAAAGCCACTGCCCTTTCGCTTAGGCTTGACGGTGCGTACACCCAGGTTATACCAGGAAATTCACATGAAGTTCCCTGGTCATCATCATGACCTTTAAACACCCAGCCACGAGGCAACAATGTTCGGTTGATTGCGCCAGGACCACCCTGCTGCATTGCAATCAGGTTGTCTAGTGTAAGGGTCTGCTGAGCGTAAGAATAGCATGTTGTCAGAGCGAACAGCAGACTTGTAATCGAAAGTACTCGTTTAAGCATATAGCCTGATAAAATGGAAGAATGGCCGTAAAGATAGATTGCTCCTCCTCTTACCCAGCTAGAAGCACTAGGCTATTATTTACTTTGTAGCCTTGTCAACATCAAAACCTACAACAACAATGGCAACTCCCGACCTAAACAAGCTTCAGCAGATTCTCCAAAATGCTGAGACCAACGATGCAGTCCTGACCCAGATTCGTAAACATGTAGAGAAAGTAACCCAGGCCCTGGACGAGCTGAACGCGATGTTGGAACCTGGGTACCGTCCGGAAAAGAAGGTTCGCGCTCCTAGAGCTGAAGGGGCCAAGCGCCCAGGACGCCCTCGTAAGAACCAGGAAAATTAGTAGCATGGTTATCTAATACATATAAGCCCCTAGCCGTACAATCAGTTAGGGGCTTCCTTTATTCTAAATCGCAATGAGCAGTAATGTAGAAGAGTCCTACACAGAGCATCTGGATACATCACAAGCAGTTCAACAGTCGCTTGTGACTGTTAACTTTGATACAGGGTTGGACTACGCAGAAATCACCCTAGATAGCTTTGTAACCGATGTTGTGTTGAAGGAAATTCCCATCGTAAAGAGTGTGGTGGGCGTAGTCAGAAGCGGCTTAAAGGTCAAAGAGATATTCTTTGCCAAGAAGATTTTAACCTTTCTAAAGGAATTTCATAGCAGCGAAATTTCAGAGGATAAGCTATATGAATTCCGAGAGAAGTTTAAGTATGACATAGCTTATCGGGAGCAGGTTATGGAGCAAATTATGGTGTTTAATGACAAGTTTATCCATGTAGAGAAGTCTAGAATATTCGCTAACCTTTTTGCCGCTTATGTCAACGGCAAGTATGGGTTAGATGACATGATTAGCCTATGTATGTGCGTAGAAATGCTGAATGTATTCAGTGTACATTTTCTCCATAAGATGGCTGCATACGAGCAGCCTTTCAACGGTCAGTACTACCGGGACGAAACCTCTGTTCCGTTGCTAGCAGCAGCGGGTATTGTAGAGGTTTGGGGTACACATTTATCAATTACCGCACATGGTTTCTATATCTACTACTATGGCATCTTAGGCAAGGTTAACGGTGACGTTCAGGCTGATTATCCACCACCTCCTCAGGCTTTAGCCTGAGTATCAACTTAACTATGGCTTTTATTCGAAACAGCGCATTTCACTACAACAAGATTTGGGTAGTAGAATCGCTTCCCAAACATGAGAAGCAAACAGGCACCATTCTTTTCAATGACCTAATTAAGCGCAAAACCGACCAGTCTAATATCCTTACTAGCGCCTTGGAGCCGGTTAACCGCAAGAGAAACTTGGTCCGGTTCCTTAAGCGAGTCGAAGACTACGTTGAGCAAAAAGCCCAACTTCCCTATCTCCATTTTGAAGTTCATGGGTCACGGACTGGCTTAGAGCTTGCATCTGGTGAAACCATGAGCTGGGAAGAGCTAGCAGGATATTTACGAAATATCAACATTGCCACCAGAAATAACCTTGTGGTATCGTTAGCTAGTTGCTATGGCGGCTACATGTTCACGGAGATTTCACCAATAGTGGAGGCCCCGTTCTGCGGCATTATTGGCCCTTTATCCAAGGTAGGTATGGGAGAAATAGAGGAAGGCTTCTACAATTTTTTTGAAAATATGCTCACAGGAGACGGATTAGAGAATGCTATTCAGGCATTAAATGAGGTTAATCCGAGTAACCCTAAGTTTCAGTTTGTCCCTGCGGAAGCTGTCTTTGAGAGTGTAAGCCTGGATTTGCAGAAGATGTATCAAGACCCAGTATTTCGAAAAAACAAGGTGTATGAGCTTACCGACAGGGCATTGAAGAATAGGACAATCAGGAACAGCAGGAGTATTTGGAGTATACAGGCTGCTATCGAAGATTTCATTCAACATGACAGGCCATTGGTTATGGCCCAGTTGCGGGAACATTTCCTCATGAAGGACTTACCTGCACTTGATTTCTCTAATACCAAGAAGTTGAAACAGAAGCTTGAGTAGTAAATAGCCATAGCCCTTAATAAAGACACCCTGACCTCTGTTGAGAAGCCAGGGTTAACAATGGGCATTGGCCCCTTTAGGCTATTTGGTTATATAATCTTCTGGATTAGCCTTGTTTCTATTCGCTCTCAATTCCCTAGCAAGTTCAGCTCCCGTTTTTGGTTTCTCCGGGATATTAACTTCGAAACGTGAAGCCAGTGCTTTTGCTTGCTCCATCATGTCGTTGGTAACACCTATCTCGTATGGTGCAGCCCCCTCTACTTTGATACTTGCTACCAATTCGTAGCTCACCCACTCCCCCTTTTGCCAGCTAAAGTGAAGCACTTCGATTTTACCGACGTTTAGGGCTAAGCTTGGGAACACAACTTCCAAGCCACCCTCAACATGTTATCTAGTTCCCGAAAGCTGCTATCACGCTCCTCTATGGTCACAAAAGAAACGTTAATCCTTGAGCCATCCAGTAGAGTTATAGTGAGAATAGCCACCGTATCATCTCCATATAAGAGCTGCCACTGGGGGAACTCTGTAGTGTAGCCGAAACCCTCCTTGGGTGCATCACTTGTAGCAACCTGCGCGATTTGTGACAGGTTAAGTAGATTTCCGCTAGGGAGCTTAATAAATCGTGCCATAGTATGGTGTTGGAGTGAAGTACCAAGTTACCTAGGCCCAGAACCGAAGCAATCAACATGCCCCCCGAAGTTTTCAACATTCATTGCCGAGCATGAAAAAACCCTGACTTCAGGGAGAAGCCGGGGTTTGTGGTTCTTTGTAAGCCTTCAGTATCTTTATAAGAGTCTCCAATTTGGGCCAATCACCCCACTCATAGCCCACACTTAGTAAGTAGGCTACAACTTCCGAAGAGACTTCAGTATTGGTAATCCCTTGCTCTGTTACATACACAAGCTGCTTAGTCACGGTACCCAGTATTAGGTGTTTCACCCCCAGTTCCCTTAGCTCTACCAGTTTACGTGTAGCTTTCGTGACTTCCGCTAAAAGCATTATTATATCAACTTCCTCTGTATCTGACATGCGTTATTTCTTCTTGCCTTTACCCTTCTTATGCTTAGGTCCCGGCCCAACTACGATTAGCTTCATCATATCCATAGCGAATGTAGCCTCTGCGATACCGCTCGTATCATCCAGCGCCGCGAGGCTGAGTATGAATGTGTAAGCCGTGTCTTCTAGGCTTACAATCTCCACTTGGTAGGCCAAGGTGTAGAAAACAGCCGTATCGTAATCCAACAGCACTACGGCTTCCTTGTCCGCGTTTAGAAGCGCAAACTGGTTCTTAGCCACATCGCTGTAGATATAAACAGTGTCGTTAGGCCGCTCAGACTTTAACCGCTCCAACAGCGAGGCAAATTCCTCTCTTGTGATTGGTTTAGTTGGCTCCATTGTCTTCTGATTTGGCTGGGTATCGGGATTGGTGCAAGGTAGCAATGCTGGGAAATTCTTTCTTCAGACATGTCCACACATAGGCCGCAATTGGCCCCGTAGCCTTTGTTTTGTCTCCATTCACCATGCTCAAGACTGCGCGAACTTTGTCGTACTTGATGTCATTATCGCCTACGATTTCGCGCATAATCGACACTTGCCACTTCGCTAGACCCCACTTAGTTTCTAGCACCTGCCAGAGCTTCGAGAAGTTGTCCGTTAGTGCCAATACAGCCTCACTACGCGACTCAGCAGTCGGTCGAACCACAGGAGCCACCTCTACATTCTTCGAGGCTTCAGGGATGCTAAAATGCACCGCTGTGACCTTCTTGCCAGTCTTGCGAGGTGTCATTACAACATTGTAGCCTATCTTTTTAAAGCCAGCTTCCACATTCTTTAACACAAACCGGTTGAAATCCGCCCATTTGGGGTACGGGCTATCACCTTCAAAGAGGTAGGCTTGCAGCTCGTCTAGGCTGTATTGCTTCTCCCCCTCCGATTCCCAGCTTTTGATTAGCCAGTACAAACGTTGCGCGTGATGGTTATTCAGGCCCAGAACCTTCATCGTTTCCGCACTCGTGAACTGCCCCGTACCACCTGCTTTTTTGGTAAGCTGGAGTAGGTAGGGTTTAATTTCTGGTGCGAACGTGCCGGTCACGTAGCCCGTGCCCTCATCAATTCCCATCGACGTTATTAGGCGCGTCCTGTACTCTGCTTGCTTGCCTTTTGTATCGACCCTGCGCAACAGCAAGTCTTTATCGTAGAGTGCCCGCAGAGCTGCCCTGATGAGGTCGTAGCTCTTGGCACCCCACGATGGTACGATGTCCGTCAGCTTAATCTTAATAGCTGGCAATTCCTCCTGAGACTGATGTACGCAACGCAGCGCCAGAAAGAAGATTCTGGCCTCCAACTCCCCCATTCGCATGTTGGTGCGGACTAAGTGGTTGTGCTGGAAAAGAATTGGGTTGCCAGGTGTTAGTTCAGCTTTCATAAGCGCATGTCGGACAAGTACGATGTAAAGATAAAGCTTTTACGTAAACTATGATAATTGTGTTTTATTTTATCATGTTTTACTGTACTCTTATCACAGTGACTGTACTTTTATCACTGCTGGACTGTACTGTTATCATAGCTCACTGTACTCTTATCACTGTCCGACTGTACTTTTATCATACTACCACTGTACTTTTATCACTTTTACACCACATTATCTACTAACAATCAGATAGTTACAACGCCTCGAAAAGAGAAGAATAGAAAACTCTCAGAAAACCGAAAAGGGTTTCGTCTTTTTTGGTTTGAAAATCTTGGAGCTGGTTAGGCTCCTACCCTCCTCTTCAACCCTGGAACCGACGCTGGGTACGCAACTCATGCAGGTACATTATTCAAGTTATTTTCGGGCTCGCCCCGATTTTCATTTTCGCTGTATGTAGTGGCGACCGTATTTTTGGTCAGGTTACTCCTCGTTCTTGTGTTACCTCTTGTGTTATTTTAGCTTAGCCGTGTAAATCAGGTAAGGCCCGCCTCTCCAGGCGGGCTTTTTCTTTTTCTCGGAGTTACTATTCCGACGAACATTACTACTCCACGATAAATAATCAGGCGCGAGATATACACGCAAACTATTTTCTAGGAAAGCTAAAATTAACTTATCCAGCAGGTTTTGCGACCGTATTTTTGGTCAGCAGCGAACATGACTGTCCGCCAGCTAAACCAAGTAGTCCGGCCTGGGGCCATTGAAAATATTTTTGAAATCGAGCAGGCAACTCCTGCTTTTTTTCCAGGCAGCACTATTTAATACAGATAGTAAAAACAAATGATATGGTAAGACAAACACCAGAGAACAAACCAGATGACAAACTGGAAATCGAGACATACATAAACGGTCATCGGGTAATGAGCAAAGACGAAATCGTAGAACATTACGAAATCAGTACTTACTCTTATCAGCGGTTTATGGAAATAAACCAGCCCAGATTCTTCCAGCTTAAAAATAAGTACCTCTATCTGAAGGCAAGTTTGGATAGAATGCTCAAACCACGAGCAGCAAAATAACCCCTTCTGCGCTCTAATACGAACGTGAACGCAGACAACGAGTACGAATATGAGTAACCTAACAACAGAAACCACGCTAACCTTAGCGAATGGCACCACTGCTGAGAGCAGCAAAATAAAGAACTACTTCGCCAGCGTTTTCCAGGCTGAGCAAACAGGCGAACAATTCGTGGTAAACCTGGACCATGTGTGGCGTATCGGCTACACAGCAAAGAGTAGTGCAGTTAGAGCACTACGCAAGAATTTCATAGAAGGAGTTGATTATCAGTCGTTCCACCAACTTGTTGAACGAGGAATTGGCGGTACAACAGAGGAGGTATTTGAGTTAACTGTCTCCTGCTTGGAATACTTCGTAGTACGTAGCAACCGCGACGTTTTCGAGGTGTACCGCCAGTGCCGCCAGCAGGTACAGGCGCAAACAGCACTGCCAGGCAACTATAAGCAAGCCTTGCTGGCGCTGGTGGCAGCAGAAGAGGAGAAAGAGCAACTACAGCTCCAGGTAGAGCAAAAACAACTCCTGCTAACTGCCAGTGCAGAAAAAGTAGAAGTACTGGAAACGACAATTCAGGAGGCTCAGCCAAAACTGGACAAGTATAATCTATTCATCGCTGCGAACGAACACGTGGACTTCGAGACGCTAGCGAAGAACATTGCAAATCCAAAATTTGGCAAGAATAAGATGCTGAAGTTCCTGCGTGACGAACAGATACTGATGAAAGACAAAGGCAGCAAGCAGAACTATCCTTACTCCAACTATATCGAATACTTCAAGGTGACTCCACACACTGTCGAGGATAGAAATGGTATTCCACGTACTTCGTACGAGGTATTGGTAAACACAAAAGGTCAGGAATTTATCGTTAACCGCGCCAAACTGCGATGCATACTGTAATAATTCCCAAATAGCCAGCAGGTAACAATTCCTGCTGGTGGGAATATCTTAATACACTAACTCATTAAAAATGAGTTTGATATGAATAATAAAGGGGAAACGCTGCTGGAGCAGTCGCAAGGCAATACGAATAAATTGATAGAAATAAACGCCGAATTGTTAAAAATCGCACTCGCATTGGTCAATAATAACGAGCGAATATAAATGTTCTAATAATCAGCGCACATATCTTACAAAGAATGCTGCAGTAATGCATTCGAAGATAACAAATAATTTACTACTACATTACTTGCAAACGAAGATTTACACACAGATAACAAATAAAAAGCGGCTGCGCCCCAAGTTGTTAGTTTCATCGAAGACAACACTAGGCATTGACAAACGCAAAAGAAGCACAATACCTTCGTAGTGTCGATTTATTAATCAACATTGTTTCATTTGTACCGCTCTAAAATACCACCACCAAAAAACACGAAAATGGAAAACATGATAACCAACCAACTCTTGAACAACAAGGAGTTTCTGAATCTCCTTCTCTCAAGACTTAAAAGATTAAAGGTGGTTCGACTAGGTTATATCCGTGGTTCACTTGTATTCGCCAGCTTAAATAGGGTTACCCAGAAAAATAGAATTTTTGAGTTGATAAACGATGCTCAATTCATGATGATTGCTAAAATCTGGAATATCGAGCCAGAACAGCTTTTCCACGACATCGAGCTTCAAGGCGGCAACGGCGAATGCTTAGCACTTAATGTGCGAAAAGAGGATTTACTACGCCTCAAGGCTTTATCCTTAGATGCTGCCTAGCATGGATAGGATATTTGCTCACATTCCCCCAGTACTACAGCAGAGCATACATCTAGTCCATCACGCAGAAAGCAACTTGGCCGAGCTGCTGGAAATATTCTATCAGCAAGCAGGAAGCTTCCAGGCAGTCACATTCGTATGCGACCATTTCAATGAGTTTTGCATCTACATGTCCAGTTCAGGTTGCATCGTCGTCAACCTACTGGACTAGTTCCTTAAACTCTGTGTGCAGCAGCCTTCAATTCGCTTACTATCTGTGCTAAACCTCACCCGTTAGGATGGTTACTCCTCAGGCAGGTACTTTTTAGCATGTTTTCTGACTAGATACCCGAAAGCGTACGGTACAGTTTCGTCTCGTGTTTTGTGAAAATCTGAGCGATGTCTGAACCCTAACTTATGAGACCATTCATGTGCTAGATGCCCAACCCGCTCATCTATGTCCTTACCTCTGAAGTACCATGAATATGTATAGATAGTATAGCCTCCTGAAAAACCATACCCTAAAGTAGCATGGTCTCCGTCCGGCCTATGGGGTCTTCTCTTAATATCCCAGTAAATGTTCGCTGTATTATCAACTTTGGGTTCGTAGCCCTCCTTGGTATAACTCTCCACGGCGGCGTAAATTTTCTCGGCTACCTCTGCTGTTGTTAGTTTTTTGTTCGGGTCGTCATCAACATCATAAACGAACTTTTGCTGGAGTAACTCTTTCTGAAAGTCCTTATCATTCATGACACTTTCAAAGGCCTTAACTATCAATTCCATTCGTTTCTTCCTATCTACTGGGTTATTCATAGGATGAATTTGGCTGTTGTTATACTGGCCTTCATCCATATTGCTTTCTACTTTGAATACAGGAAAGGCTGGCTCCTCGCGAACGAAGGAGGACAACAGCATGGCTAGCATTAGCATTAGGAAGCGCATGTCATCAGGTTTTAACGATTAGGATATATTCCACAACGCACTGTGAAACAGGCACTCAAGCGCCAGTCTCAGTTAATAATATAATTAATTTTTGCTATAATTCAATTGCTCTTTCTCTGCATCCGGAAAATCTAGATACCTAGATGCTTTCTTACCATCTTTTCAACGAATGGAGAAGAGTTATCTATCTCTTTAGCTGCTTTCTCCATTTTCGGTTTGAGCTGACGTAACGAAGAATCAAGCACTGCTAACGTGATTCGATTGTTGAGGTAACCGCTTATAAGTTGGACGTACTCCATAGAAATATTTAGTATAGTCCTATTAAACGCTTCGAGGCCGTCTTTGTCCTTTTGGGGCAGCAGGAAACCTAGAGTAACGTACGATTTCATCAGTTCTTCCTGAACAGCCAGCAAGCCGTTCAACAACCGCTTCAGCTCCTCGGGGTCATTATTGATAACGACGGTAAGAACATTCACTCTGGCGAAGAGTACGCCCACAGCTTGTGAGTAACTTTTGATTTCGCCGTTCCGGATAGAGACTAAGCCACCGTAGCGCAGTTCATCGCGTTTGCTTTTCCTATCAAGAAGAATTTTCAGTAGCGCCAGAGGGATACCAGATAAAGCAATTATCTGTGCCCAATATTTGATAACGTAGTCGAATATCTCTTTAGTAGACATCCTACAAAGATGGATGTTGGTCTTAGTACAAGCAACTTTCTAAGTATCTACTCTGTACCACTTAGTAAAAAGTCTGTACCCACTTTCAGGGTAGAGTGGTACAGAGTTACTCGAAATAGTGGTACAGACTTGTACCCACTAATGGCCTTATTAACTACAAAAGCAGCATTTCTAACTCGTTTAAGCAATATAAAAAAAGGGCGACTAGTAGCCGCCCCCTTTTCCACAACCAAAACACCTAAAAAACTATTCTTTCGATTCTGGATAATCAAATATCGGGCCAGACTTTTCTGTTCCGAATCCGCTACCCTACCGATGAACAGTATTCATAGTGTCTACACGAAATAGAGTCGAGGCAAAGGAATAAAGGTTGCACCGGCTTGAAAAAATTTCTTAACCTGTTATTCGTCAGCTCTCTACCTTTCAGAGGCAGCGCGCCACTTGCGTCTACTCGCCTGCCTCCACGGTAAAGCACTCACGAAGCCGTATTTTGCGCAGTTTTTGCCCGGAAAGCCGGCTTCATTCTTTTTTCCTCTACCCCCTACCGTATGGAAGCACCTAACCCCGAATTCATGCGCGAAGCAATTCGCCTGTCAATCGAAAAAATGCAGGCTGGCTATGGCGGCCCGTTTGGGGCTGTAGTTGTAAAGGACGGACAGATTATTGCCCGCGGCTTCAACCAAGTAACCAGCACCCACGATCCAACCTGTCACGCCGAAGTTGATGCTATTCGCAAAGCCTGCGCCGCGCTAGGCACGTTTCAACTTGATGGGTGTGACTTATACACCAGTTGCGAGCCTTGTCCCATGTGCCTAGGCGCTATTTATTGGGCCCGGCCGCGCCGTGTGTATTACGGCAACACCAAGCAGGATGCCGCAGCTATTGGCTTCGATGATCAGTTTATTTACGAAGAACTGGAAAAACCATTGAGGGCGCGCCATATCCCAATGGTGGAACTTCTTCGTGACGAAGCAGCGGCAGGCTTCCGGGCCTGGGAGCAGCAGGAAGCCCGAACCGACTATTAAACTTTATTTAGGTATATTATTCCAGCTTTCTCTTTTGGAGATTCACCCGTCCTATTATTGGAATAGGACGGGTTTTTATTTTTTGGCTTTTTACTGGCCATTTCAAGCCATGAAATTGGATGAAACTATTTTCATACACAAAGTATTAAACCAGCACAATGCCATACAGGGCCCTATAATTTTATAACAAAAACAATATTACATTTTGAAAAAAGAACTTTTACTTCTTCTTTCTCTTTGGTTCGCTGTCTTTTCTGTTAAGGGCCAAACGGGCAGTTGGAATCCGGCGGGCGCCACGTTCTCTTATCCTCGCACTTTACTTACAGCCGCCGCTCTCCCATCGGGGCGCGACTTTCTAGCTCAACCGGCCAACTTGGGCCTTTATAGCGGCGTCTATACTAGTATTTTGGCAGGCCCAGCCAGCGAAAATACCTCAAGTGATGGGCGGCGGGCACGGGCCACGTTTGCCAAAAACGCTGCCTTTGTGCTAGTAATGGACCGCAAGCCGGCCGGCGCCTCCCTGAGTAGCCTGTCGCCGCAGGAACGTAGTACTTACCAGCAGCAAGTGGTACAAGTGCTGGAAAGCCTTAATCCGGCGGTGGAGGCATTTACTAGCTTTTCGGGCGCCACCTACACCGAATGGCAATGGCGTTCTAAAGAGGTAATTGACTACATGATTGCCTACGATTTGCTACGGGGTGCGGGAGTGCCAGAAATTGCGCTAGCCGCTAGTAAAACCCGGCTCCAGCAGTTCGCCGGCAATCTGTACCGCGAGTCGAACCGTCCGTTTCTGGGCGTGTATTTCTATCGCCAGGTCAAGAATAACCACACTCTGATGACAGCCGCCGCCCTGGGCATGGCGGCCGTGGTGCTCAACGATGTTACCAGTACCGACCTCAATCAGCAGCCGGTTAACTGGATCAACGCCGGGCTGTACCACATCGATAATGTGCTTTGGGAAGACGCTCAGCGGCAGTCGGACCCGACTGCGGTGGCCGGTTACGCCGAAGGCCCATACTACTTTAAGTATGCGTTTCTCAACTGCCTGCCGTTTTTTCGGGCCTTGGGCAACTTTGCGCCGGACGCTAGCTTTTCCTGCTCCTACAACGGCACTACCCGCAGCATTCGTAACCCTTTCTATGACCCGCGCTACGACCGGCTCTACGACTGGATAACGGCCATTATGATGCCCGACGGCCGTTTTCCGGCCCTCGAAGATTCGTACGTAGACATGGGTATGCCGGAGCTGGCCCTTACGGGCAAAAGCCAGTACGTGGTGCCGCTACACGTGCAGCGCTTAGCGCCGGGCCAGTTGAACTCGCTTACGGCTCAGCTGCGCGATGTAACCGTTGACATGCGGGCCGCTTACCTTGCCGCCCAGCTAACGCCTACCCCCCGGTCTCGCCCAAAGCTTACCCACTTGGCCCACAGCGGCAACCTTATCCTGCAATCCGGTCCTGATTCAACCGCTACCTACCTGCACCTTTACGGTAAGGGCGGAGCGGCACAAACCAACTCGGGTGGCCATAACCAAGCCGATGCCACCAGCTTTATTCTGCACGCCTACGGGCAACTGCTGGCCCTGGATGCCGGTTACCTCAGCTACAACCGCCGGGGCGAGGTAGGGCAAGCGGCTAACCATAATATGGTGCTGGTTGACGGAGCTGGGCCGGCAATTGGTAACGCAGGAGCTGCGA
Organism: Hymenobacter sp. HSC-4F20; assembly: GCF_019599275.1. GTDB lineage: Bacteria > Bacteroidota > Bacteroidia > Cytophagales > Hymenobacteraceae > Hymenobacter. Next base: position 1,549,797 of record NZ_JAHZTD010000001.1, read on the forward strand.
ACGAAGCGGCGGCTTCCTTACCTCGCGCCTTCGAGGCAGCCGGGCTGGCCTTTGGCGAAGCCCGCACTACCTACCAGAATGCTACCGTTACTCGCAAGGCGCTGTTCGTGCGGGGCCGCTACTACCTGCTGGCCGACTTCGTGCAATCTGCGGGGCCCCGGCGCTACACCTGGCAGCTGCACGGCTACGGCTTGGCTGGGGGTACTTCTCAAACGGGACTGTTTCACGGGGCCCTGCTCCAGCACGAAGGAACCTGGGAGAAAAACGGAGCCCGATTGACCACGCACGTAGCCACTCCCGGCGCGGGTGCCACCTACAGCACAACCACCAGTGCGCACGAGCTGACCTATAACACCACTGAAAACCACACCACCCTCCGGGTAGAACAAGCCGGGGCCGCCCAGACACAGTTTCTGGCCGCGCTCTACCCCTCGGAACTGGCCGCTACCCCTGCCCAGATAACCACCACCAGCACGGCTACTACCGCTGCCCTGGCCGCCACCGCCGATGGCTACCAGGATGCTGCATTCACCCAAACGGATACCGTACTGACTTCCAGCCCCAGCCTGCGGCGCGGGCTCAGCTCCGATGCTCTGCTGACTTTTTTATCGGTAAATGACGTGGATGTGCCCGTGCAGGCCTTTCTGGACCAGGGCACGCAGCTTCGCTACGGCACGGAGCTGGTGCTGGCGTCGTCGCGCCGGGCCACTATCAGCTGGCAGCGGGTGGGCGCCACGGGGTTTGCCGGCTACGTGAGCCGGGCTACTACGCTCACCCTGCCCGTGTCCTCGGCCGCCGTCACGGTGACGGGTCCGGGCGTGGCCCACACCACCTTCGATGCGGCTACCGGCCAGCTGCGCATTGAGCTGACCCAGGCGTCGGCGTTTGAGGTGCAGGTAGCTAACCGGCCGCTGCCGGTGGTGCTGACGGATTTTTCCGCCCAGCGTGCTACCCCTTCTTCCGTAGCCCTTGCCTGGCACACTGCTACGGAGCTGCAGAACCGCGGCTTTTCAGTGCAGCGTAGCCTCGACGGCGGCCGCACCTTCCAAGATATCGGGTTTGTGTCGGGCCGGGGCACCAGCGCCCAGGCTACTACCTACCACTTCACCGATGCTGCTGCCGCTACCGGCCAAAGCTACTACCGCCTGCAGCAGCAGGACTTAGATGGCTCGGTGCAGTACTCCGCTGTGGTGCAGGTAGCCGCCGCAGCTACGGCCGTCATGCTAACGGCCGCCCCCGTGCCGGCCCGCGACTTTCTGACGGTTTCCTACCCCGATCCACAGCAGCGCATCGACTTGCAGGTGCTGGACCGCAACGGGCGGGTAGTGTTGCGGGAACAGTTTCAGCAGCAAACCCAGCTCAATGTGCAGAATTTAGTGCCGGGTCTGTATTATCTCCGGGCCCTGAATTCAACCGGCCAGATGGTAGCCACCCCGGTCAAAGTGTTGATTGAAAGGTAGGGTTGACGTTTATACTACGCCAAAGCCAAAAAAGCCCGAACGCTCTAGCGTTCGGGCTTTTTTGGCTTTTAAAGGCTACGTAGCTTTTAGTCGCTTAGCGCAGGGGACCTTTCATGCCCATCATGCGGGCCATTTGCTGCATACCACCTTTGGTCTGGCTCATCTTGTTCATGGTGCGCATCACTTTGCGCATGTCCTCGAACTGCTTCATCAGGTTGTTTACCTGCTGGATGTCGGTGCCGGACCCTTTGGCCAGGCGGCGGCGGCGCGAGCCGTTTAGCAGCTCGGGCTGGGCCCGCTCCTGCGGGGTCATGCTCTTGATGATGGCCTCAATCGGCTTGAAGGCATCATCGTCGATTTCCACGTCCTTCAGGGCCTTGCCCATGCCGGGAATCATGCCTACCAGATCCTTCAGGTTGCCCATCTTCTTGATCTGCTCCAGCTGGGAGAGGAAGTCGTCGAAGTTGAACTGGTTTTTGCGGATCTTCTGGTTGATGCGCTTGGCCTCTTCCTCGTCGAACTGTTGCTGGGCGCGCTCTACCAGCGAAATCACGTCGCCCATGCCCAGAATACGCTGGGCCATCCGGTCGGGGTAGAACAGATCGAGGGCTTCCATCTTCTCACCCGTCGAGATGAACTTGATGGGCTTCTCCACCACGGCCCGGATGGAGAGGGCCGCACCACCGCGCGAGTCACCGTCGAGCTTGGTGAGTACTACCCCGTCAAAGTTCAGGCGGTCGTTGAAGGTCTTGGCCGTGTTTACGGCGTCCTGACCCGTCATGGAGTCCACCACGAACAGCGTTTCCGAAGGATTGATGGCGCGCTTTACGGCCTCAATCTCTTTCATCATCTGCTCGTCCACGGCCAAGCGGCCGGCGGTGTCAATGATGACTACCTTCTTGTTGTTCTTGCGGGCAAAATCAATGGCGTTCTGCGAAATCTCCACCGGGTTTTTGTTTTCCGGCTCCGAGTACACTTCCACGCCAATCTGCTCGCCCAGCACTTTCAGCTGGTCGATAGCGGCGGGGCGGTACACGTCGCAAGCCACCAGCAGCACGTTGCGGCCTTGCTTCTTGATGTAGCTGGCCAGCTTACCGGCAAACGTGGTCTTGCCCGAGCCCTGCAGGCCCGAGAGCAGCACCACGGCCGGCTCGCCTTTGATAACGATGTCCTGCTTTTCGCCGCCCATGAGCTGGGTCAGCTCATCGTAGACGATTTTGGTCATCAGCTGGCCCGGCGACACGCTGATGAGCACGTCGCGGCCCATGGCCTCGTCCTTGATTTTGTCGGTTACCTCTTTGGCCACCTTGTAGTTCACGTCGGCGTCCACGAGGGCCCGACGGATTTCCTTTACGGTGGCGGCAACGTTGATTTCGGTGATACTACCCTGGCCCTTAAGGGTTTTAAAGGCGCGGTCTAGTTTGGTACTAAGGTTATCGAACATGGAGTCGCAGATTTGCGCAGATTTTCCTGATTTGGCTGAAGTATACTCGTGCTGCGTAAGCGCGGCACCGGAATGCCGGGAGGCGTCGGTGGTTCAGCCTCCAAAAGTAACCAGAAAACCCCGAAAGGCCGCAGGTGCTTACCTTCGCGGTTTCCTTGCTACCCTCTCTTTGTGCCCGTGTCTGCTGCTCGCCCGCTTCGCCTGCTTGTTCTAACGTACTACTGGCCGCCTTCCGGCGGGGCTGGCGTGCAGCGCAGCCTGAAGTTTGTGAAGCACCTGCCCCAGTTCGGGGTTGAGCCGACGGTCATTACCGTAGACCCCAGCCAGGGAGCCTACCCCGTGCTCGACCACTCGCTCGCTGCCGACGTGCCGCCGCAGGTGCGCGTGATTCGCACGAGCACCTTCGAGCCCTTCGACAGTTATAAACGCCTGACCGGCAAGCAAGTTCCCTACGGCGGCTTCGTGGGCGAAAGCAAAACCAGCCTCGCGCAGCGCCTGTTCAAGTTCGTGCGCGGCAACCTGTTCATTCCCGATGCCCGCCGCGGCTGGAACCGCTACGCCCTCCGGGCCGTGGCCGATTTACTAGCGGCCGGCGAGGAGTTCGACGCCGTGCTGACTTCTTCCCCACCCCACTCTACCCAACTGATAGGCCTGGAGCTAAAACGCCGCTTCGGCCTGCGCTGGCTGGCCGACATGCGCGACCCCTGGACCGATATTTACTACTATAAAGAACTGAACCACACCCCCCTGGCCCGTTGGCTCGATGCCCGTTACGAGCGCCAGGTGCTGGAGCAGGCCGACGCCGTACTGGTGACCAGCCCCCACACCAAACGGCTATTCCTGGGCAAATCAGAGCAAATTGCGGCCGACAAAATTCAGGTAGTCCCCAACGGCTACGATGAAGATGATTTCCGGGCAGTAAGCACGCCGCCCCCGGATGCATTGCTCATCACTCACACCGGCACCATCTCCGAAACCTACCACATTGAGCAGTTGCTGGCCGCCTGCGCCGAGTGCGCCCGCCGCCACCCTGAGGTGCCATTGCGCCTGCGCTTCGTGGGGAAAGTATCCGACGGAGTACGGCAGCAGGTAGTGGCGGCGGGGCTTGGTGAACAGACGGAGTTTATTCCCTTCGTGCCGCACGACGAGTCGGTGGGCTACCTGCTGCGGAGCACGGTGCTGCTAATGGCCATTCCCGACGTGGCCAACAACCTGGGTATTCTACCGGGCAAGGTGTTCGAGTACTTGGCCGCCGACAAGCCCATCCTATGCGTGGGCCCTGCCGGCTCCGACGCCGACCTGCTGCTGCGCGAGTGCGGCGCGGGCCAGGCCCTACCCTACGCCGACTATGAAACCATGCTGGCGCACCTGGAAGCCCTGGCCGCGCAGTGGCGCACCAACCCTAACCTTGATCTGTCCACCGGCCGCGCCACCGCCTACTCCCGCCGCGCCCTTACCGAGCGGCTGGCGAAGTTGGTGAGGGTAGGTGAAGAGGTGACAAGTGACAAGTAAATGGTCGGAAGTGAAGGGTGGTAGGTGAATCGTCTGTCATGCAGAGGCGCAGCCGAAGCATCTCGCGTGCTGACGTTGCAGTACTATTTACTCTACCTCTCTCTAAGGAGGGGGAGTCGGGGGGTGAGGTTGCCCACGCGAGATTCCTCGACAAGCTCGGAATGACGTTCTGTTTGTAACCTGTTACTTGTCACCTTATCACACTTCAACTCATCACTTTACTTAAACAAGCCGCGCAGCTTGCCGGGCACCAGGCTGGCGGCGCGGGCTTTCAGGTCGGTCCAAGTGGAATGGTCGAGATGGTGGCCGTGCCACTGGCCGATGGCGGCGGCTAGGCGCTGGGCCAGGGTGCGGTAGTGCTGGCGGTGGTAGTGGCGGAGGTTGTTGGTCACGTCGGCGGGCGTCTGCACGAAGTCGCGAACATCTACTACCTGGCAGTTTTCGGCGGAAGCTGCAAAATCCATCAGAGCCTGGTTCATTAGGTGGTGCCTCTCTTTGGCGCCAGTTTCGCCCGAGCCGGGCACCTCTATTTCGGCTCCGTTCAGCAGGAAAATGGGCACCTGAACCGGCACCTGAGCCCGCAGCCACCGCAGGTTTTTCGTGAACTGCTCGGGCGAAATCTGCCCGACGAACTCAAACTCCTGCTGAAATCGGCGCAAGAAGGCTTCATCCATACCCTGAAAACGGCGCTGGGCGTACTTGGCTGCCTGCGTGGCGGGGTCCACGGCTGTGAGGTTCTGGTAGCCACCGAACGGAATTTCTAAGCCAGAGGATTTTTCGCGGTACAACTCCTGGGTGTAATCCATGAGGGGGCTGTACACCAGCACGTCGTAATTGCCGCTCCAAAGCTGCGTTTCGAAGGCTTCGCGGCCGAGGAAGGGTAGCGTGGCAGCTAGGCGCTGCTGCTCCTGGGCAGGCCACTCGCGCCCGGCGCGCAACAAGGCCGTATGCTCCAGGTGGACCGGAATCTGATGCTCGTTGTTGTAGTTGAATTCTTCGACCACCGCCAAGTCGAATGCCTGCAGGAAAGGTGTGAGTTGGCCCAGGTCGCAGCCGCCTTTCAGCAGCACACGCAGCCGTTCCCCGGCCGGGGCAGAGGCTGCCGCAACCGGGTTTTCGGTTTCGATGGTAATCCAGTCGGGTTTGTCTGTGTTGTTGAGGGTAGTGGCTACCTCGCCCTGTACCTCCAACGTCGGAAAACCAAGGTGGGCGTAGGTGAACTGCTCTACGCCCAAGTGCAGAATCCGGCAGGAAAACACCAGCTGTTCCAGCTGATTACTAGTTGTGTTCAGGCAGTAAATTCCTACCAGTCCATAGTCCCCGAACCGGTCGCGCACCCGCACGGTGCCCCAGCGGCGGGTAGCATCCGCGAAGCTGACCTGCAGTTCGTCTTTGGTAACGCGGCGCTTAGTAAAATTGAGTTGGTTAGAGCGGTTGATCAGTTCCTCGATGCGGTCCAGATCGGGCCCTACCCCTGCTCCTTCGCGGAACTCGATGCGCACCTGGGCGTCGCGCAGAAAGGCCAGGTTATCATCGTAGGCGGCGCGGGCCTGTTGCTGGCGCTCCAGCAATTTGTACTGCTCCAGGCGCGAAAATGTGGGGTCCGGCTTGCCGCTGGCGCGCAGCTGCGGAGCCAGCTTGGGCAGCTCGGCGGGGTCGGCTACCTGCAGCTCGGGGTTGTAGTATTGCGCTTCCGCCCGGTTCATGGAGTTATCATCCAGAAACAGGGCGTTGGGGGCCCGCAGCTGCATCTGCTCCAGCAGCTGCTTGATAATGGGGCCCTTGGGTTGCCAGCTGATTTGCGGGAACACGAACAGGTCGCGGATGCCCAGCTCCAGCAGCTTGGCTTCAGCCAGCGCGAAATCGTTCTTGCTGACAATGGTGTGCACGATGCCGCGGGCCGCCGTGTCGCGCACCAGCTGCAGATTATCCTCCAGCGCCTCTACTGCTCCTTCTGAGAGCGTGCCCTTCCAGAATGTATCGTCCAGGTCCCAGATGATGACTTTGATGGGTTGGGTGGGGGTAGCGGCGGCCATAGGAAAAGTAAAAAAGAGGCTGTCATCCTGCGTCTGCGCGAAGGGCTGCTCAGGGGAGGAATGGCTACTACCCCATCAAAGCGAGGGAAGTCCCTGGCGCAAGTGCAGGATGACAGCGGGGACTTGGTAACGCTAGCAAAAGTACGTAAGCTCCCGGCGGAATGCCTACTTTTGCTTCCCTTACCCCGGCGGCACCCTAGCCACGGGCTTGTTTTCCCATCATGGCCCTCGACCTCAATCATAAATCCATTCTGGTAACCGGCGGCACCGGTTCGTTCGGCAAGCAGTTCGTGCAGACCGTGTTCGAGAAATATCCCCAGGTAAGGCGCCTGGTGGTGTACTCGCGCGACGAGCTGAAGCAATTCGAGATGTCGCAGATTTTTCCCCACTCCAAGTACCCCGCCATTCGCTATTTCATTGGCGACGTGCGCGATGCCGAGCGCATGAAACGGGCCTGTGAGGGGATTGATATTATTGTGCACGCCGCCGCCCTCAAGCAGGTGCCGGCCGCCGAGTACAACCCGATGGAGTGCATCAAAACCAACATTTTTGGGGCTGAAAACGTGATTAACGCGGCCCTGGACTGCGGTGTGAAGGATGTGGTAGCCCTGAGCACCGACAAAGCCGCCGCGCCCATCAACCTTTACGGGGCCACCAAGCTCTGCTCCGACAAGCTGTTCGTGGCGGCCAACAACATGAAGGGCTCCCGCGACCTGCGTTTTTCGGTGGTGCGCTACGGCAACGTAATCGGCTCGCGTGGCTCGGTGGTGCCGTTTTTCCTGCAGCGCCGCCACACCGGCGTGCTGCCCATCACCCACCCCGACATGACCCGCTTCAACATTTCCCTGGAAGAAGGCGTGGACCTGGTGCTGTATGCCTTGGAGCACAGCTGGGGCGGGGAGATTTTCGTGCCCAAGATTCCGAGCTACAAGATTACGGAGGTAGCCAAAGCCATCGGCCCCGACTGCCGCCAGGAAATTGTGGGCATCCGGCCGGGCGAGAAGCTGCACGAGGAAATGATTACCGAAACCGACGCCCTGAGCACCGTGGAGCTGGATAAGTACTACGTGATTTTGCCCTTCACCCCCCGTTGGGATGTTGACGACTTCATCAAGCACTTCGGTGGCCGCCGCGTAGAACCCGGCTTCCACTACGATTCCAGCAACAACACCGAGTGGCTCGACGCTGCCCAGATCCGCGAGGAAATTCGCCTGCATGTGGACGCAGGATTTGAGGCGTAAAAGCACGCTAATCCGAACCAAAAGGCCGTTTTCCGAGGAAAGCGGCCTTTTTTGCTTTCCAAGTTGTTTCAGCAGCGGTTACCTTTGAGGTACCTATGCCAGCCTCTCCCTTCTCCCCTACTCGCCCCATTGCCTACGGCCGCCAGCAAATCACGCCTGAAGATGTGCAGGCCGTGACGGAAACCCTGTATTCTGACTACCTCACCCAAGGCCCCAAAGTGGCGGAGTTTGAGCAGAAGTTCGCGGCTTACGTGGGGGCAAACTATGCGGTGGCGGTAGCCAATGGCACGGCGGCGCTGCACCTGTGCGCTATGGCGCTGGGCGTGCAGCCGGGCCAGCGCGTCATTACTACCCCCATCACCTTCTCGGCCTCGGCCAACTGCGTGCGCTACTGCGGCGGCGAGGTGCACTTCGCCGATATCGACCCCGCTACCGCCCTCATTGACCTGAAGGCCGTGCGGCGCCTGCTGGAAAGCCACCCACAAGGCTACTTCCACGGCCTGATTCCGGTGGATTTCGCGGGTCTGCCGGTGAACTTGGAGGAGGCCCGTCAGCTGGCCGATGAGTTTGGCCTCTGGCTGATTGAGGACGCCTGCCACGCGCCCGGCGGTTCTTTTACCGACAGCCAGGGCCGGGAGCAGCGCTGCGGCAACGGGCAGTTTGCGGAGCTGGCTATTTTCAGCTTCCACCCCGTCAAGCACATTGCCACCGGCGAGGGCGGCATGATTACCACCAACCGGCAAGACCTCTACGAGCACCTGCTGCGCCTGCGCACCCACGGCATCACGAAAGAGCCCACGCAGCTGCAACGCCCCTCCGACGGAGGCTGGTACATGGAAATGCAGGAGCTGGGCTACAACTACCGTATGCCCGACATGCTCTGCGCCCTCGGCATCAGCCAGCTCACCCGCGCCGAAGAGGGCCTACAGCGCCGCCGCGAACTGGCCGCCCGCTATGATGCTGCTTTCGCCGATATGCCTGGCGTGCAACCCCTCACGCCTGCGGCGGGCCACGCCTACCACCTCTACGTCATTCAGGTTGCTGACCGCAAAGGGCTCTATGATTTCCTGCGCACCAAGGAAATATTTGCCCAGGTGCACTACATCCCGGTGCACACCATGCCGTACTACCAGCAGCTAGGCTGGCAACCCGGCGACTTCCCGCGGGCCGAAAACTATTACGCTCATTGCCTTAGCATTCCACTGTTTCCGAGCCTTACGGATGGGGAACAGCTGTACGTACTTGACTGCATCCGGGAATTCATGCAAGCCTAACTCCGTGACCAACATCGGCATTATTTCTCAGGCCCGTATGACCAGCACCCGCCTGCCCGGCAAGGTGCTGCACCACGCCGCCGGCCGGCCTCTGCTGGACTACCACGTAGCGCGCCTGCGCTGGAGCAACCTGCCGCTGTATCTGGCCATTACCACTAACACGCCCGATGATGTGCTGGCCACCTACGCCGCGGCCCACCACCTGCCCTGCACCCGTGGGTCGGAAGAAGATGTACTGGCCCGGTTTCAGCAGTGCGCCCAGCAGCACAACCTCGATGTGATTGTGCGGGTTACCTCTGACTGCCCCCTGCTGGACGGAAGCCTGATTGCGGGGGCCGTAGCGGACTATGTAGCCGCCGCCAACCCCCGCCTTTATCTGTCTAACGTGCTAGAGCGAACCTTTCCCCGCGGCTTCGATTTTGAGGTATTTTCGCGGGAGTTACTGGAAGAAGCTCACGCGCATGCTACCCTGCCTGCCGACCGGGAGCACGTAACGCCCTACATCCACCAGAACCGCTCCGGCCGCGTGGACTTCCGGCATGTGCGCCGCACGGTGGACCGCAGCAGCTACCGCCTTACCGTGGACACGCCCGATGATTTCACCCTGATTCGGACCTTGATTGAAGAGTACCGGGCGGCTGACTTAGCAGCGGATGAGCTAATTGCGGTCCTGGACGCGCATCCTGCCCTCGTGGCTCTGAACGCCCACGTAGAGCAGAAAAAGGTTTGATTCTCTTCTTTTGAACGCCAGGCTCGGAGCGAGTATCTACCTTCGGGCCATGCAATCTTCGGTGCCTACCCCCGCTGCTCGCCCCAACTCTGCCGCTTCGCCTCGCTTGGTACTACGAGCCGATGGAAACTCCCGCATTGGCCTCGGGCACGTGATGCGGCTGCTGGCCTTGGCAGAAATCCTGCGCCCCGATTTTGCGGAGCAGCTTTTCCTGATTCGGGAGCCGGATGCGGCGCTGATTGAGCAGCTCCTGGCGGCTGGCCTGCGAGTAGAGCAGCTACCCGCAGGCCAGCCCCTGCCGGAAGAAGCCGCTACTCTAGTGCGCCACATCTTGCGGCCTACCGACGTGCTGGTGCTAGATGGCTACGACTTTCGCTACGAGTACCAGAATACCGTGCGCGGCGCCATAGCACGGCTGGTCTACCTCGACGATCTGCACGCCTACCCCCTCGCCGCCGACCTAATTCTGAACCCGGCCGGCGGCCTCACGCCCCGCCAGTACGAGCTGCGTCAGCCCGGTGCCCGCCTGCTGAGCGGACCGGCCTTCGCCCCTTTGCGCGCTGCTTTCCGCTCCCGCGAGGCCTCTAAGCCGCTAGCCTTACCTGATACCGTGCTCGTTTGCCTGGGCGGGGCCGACCCAACCCACCAAACCCAGCGAGTGGCCGCCGAGCTGCTGGCGCTGCCTTCGGTGCGGCAGGTGCACGCCGTGGTGGGCAGCGCCTACCCAGGCTGGGAAACCCTGAGCGCCTGGGCCGAGGAACAACCCCGACTCTTGCTCCACCGCCACCTTTCGGGCCCCGACTTGGCCGCTCTGATGGGCCAATGTGGGGCTGCCGTGTGCTCGGCCAGCACTGTCAGCTACGAATACGCGGCAGCCGGGGGCGGCCTACTGTTTCTGCTGCCCACCGCCGACAATCAGCACGACATTGACCACTACCTCCGCCAGCAAGGCATGGCCCTACCCTACCCTTCGGCAGCTAACGTGCTTACCTCGCCGGAAGCGGAGCGCGTGGCCCAGCGCCTGCGCCACCAGCAGCGCCAGGTATTCGATGGGCTGGCCCCCGTGCGCCTGCGCCAGGAGTTTCGGGCGTTGCAGCTGCCGCCACCGCCGTTTTACCTCCGGCCGGTTGTCGCCACCGACTCGGACCAGCTCCTGGCCTGGACCAACGAGCCGGCCGTGCGGCAATTCTCCTTCACCCCTACCCCCGTTTCCCGCTCGAACCATGAGCAGTGGCTGGCCGCGCGCCTGCAAGACCCGAATGCCCTGCTGCTACTAGCCCAGGATGCCGCTACAGGCCGCCCGGCCGGGCTCATCCGGTTTGCCATTGAAGAGGAAAAGGCTACCCTGAGCTACCTGCTGGATGCCGCGTTCCGGGGCCGGGGGCTGGCGCCGCTGCTGCTGCTGGCCGGTACGCGGCGGCTGGCGGAGCATTTCCCGCAGGTGCGGCAAGTGGTGGGCTATGTGCAGGGAGCCAATGTACCGTCGGTGCGGGCTTTTGAGCGGGCCGGGTTTCAGCAGTTGCCGGAAGCTTCCACCGATGGAGTTCTTACTTTCGGCTGGCACACTGCAGGCACGGCCTAAGCGAGCTGTACGCCTGATTTCGGCCCTTACCTTGTACTTTTGCCGCATGAATTTCTCTCTTGGCTCCCGCCTCATCGGCCCCGATCAGCCCCCGCTCATCATTGCTGAGCTCAGCGGCAACCACAACCAGGACCTCAACCGCGGCCTGGCCATTGTGGATGCCATGGCCGCCGCCGGGGCCCACGCCATCAAGCTCCAAACCTACACCGCCGATACGATGACGCTGCCCGGCGCCTACCGCATCGACGACCCGAACTCCCTGTGGTACGGCCGCGAGCTGCACGAGCTGTACCAGGAGGCCCACACGCCCTGGGAGTGGCACAAGCCCCTCTTTGACCGGGCCCGGCAGCACGGCATGCTGGCCTTTAGCTCGCCCTTCGATGAAACTGCCGTCGATTTCCTGGAAACCCTCGACGTGCCGGCTTACAAAATTGCCTCCTTCGAAAACACCGACTGGCCCTTGCTGCGCCGGGTAGCCGCCACCGGCAAGCCCGTGATTATGAGCACCGGCGCCAGTCAACTCTCTGAGGTAGCCGAAGCCGTGCAGGTGCTGCGCGAAGCTGGCTGCCGCGAGCTGGTGCTACTGAAGTGCACCAGCACCTACCCCGCCACACCCCAGAACACCAACCTGCGCACCCTGCCCCACTTCCAGCAGCTCTTCCCCGATGCCCTGGTGGGCCTCTCCGACCACACCATGGGGGTAGGCGCGGCCGTAGCGGCCGTGGCCCTGGGAGCCTGCGTGGTAGAAAAGCACGTCACCCTGCGCCGCGCCGACGGGGGCGTGGACTCGGCTTTCTCCCTGGAGCCGGAAGAGGTAGCCCAGTTGGTGACAGAAACCGAGCGTGCCTGGCAAGCCCTGGGGCAGGTGCAGTACGGCGTACAGCGCGCCGAAGAAAAAAGTCGGCTTTACAAACGCTCCTTGTATATAGCCCAGGATATTGCGGCCGGCGAGGTATTTACCAAGGAAAATCTACGGGTAGTGCGCCCCGGCGACGGTCTGCCCCCGCGCTACTACGATCAGCTCCTAGGCAAACCGGCCCGCCAACCCCTGCGCGCCGGGACACCGCTCACCTGGGATGCCCTTTAGAACTCGATAGACCTCGCTTCCTGATAGCGCGCTACTCCCGGGTAGCGCGCTATTTTTGTGCCCTATGCCCGATTCTGCCACCGCCCGCCTGCGCGACATTCTGCAACTGCGTTTTACCGACCTGTTTGCTTCGCTACCGGCCCACATGCTGGAGGCCATTTCCCCGGCCAGCCCCTGGAAGCGCCTTGCCAAGGTGGCCGGCTACGCGGGGCTGCGGCTGGTGGGCAATCTGTGTAAGCCGGTGCGCAACCGGGAGCAACTACGCGGCGCGGTGTGGCTGTACGTGGTCAGCCAGAACAACTATGACTCCCTGCACTTTCTGCGGGAAAGCCTGCCGAACACGGTGCTGGTAGCCGGCCAGAGTAAGCAGATTGGCCGCTACAACGGGGTAGTAAACCGCCTTTCCCTGCGCCGTAAGCTACTGTACTACGGTCAATTGCCTACCGTATACCAGGGCCTGAAGCGCACGGAAGGCACACGGGCCTGGCGGTTCTTCGACTTGATTTTCAATGCCATTGGCTACTATGAAGTGTACTGCCGGGCCTTGCGTCATTATCAGCCCCGCGCCGTCATCTTCGCCAACGACCACAACGACGATGCCCGGGCCTTGCTGCTGGCAGCCCGCGCTTGTGGCGTGCCCACGGCCTACGTGCAGCATGCCAGCGTCAGCACCAACTTCCCACCCCTGGGCTTCGATTTCAGCTTACTGGAAGGCCAGGACGCCCTGGACAAGTACCGGCAGTGCGGCCCCGTGGCGGGCCGGGTAGAGCTGGTAGGCATGCCCAAGGCTGATGCGTTTTTAGCGCGTAAAAACCAGAACCCTACTGTACGGCGCGTGGCCGTGGCCATCAACACGCTCGATGAAACGGAGGCCGTAGCCGCTACCCTCGCCCACCTGCTGCGGGAGTTTCCGGACCTTACCTTCACGTTTCGGCCCCACCCCGGCGACACCCGCGACTTTTCGTTTCTGCACCAGCGCCACCCGCAGCTGCATTTCTCGGATGCCCGCCAGCAAACCATTTTCGAGTTTCTGGCCGAGCACGATGCTCTGATTGCCGCCGATACCAGCACCCACTTGGAGGCTACCCTGCTGAATTTGGCCAGCATTTATTTCCGGTTTGGCACCCACGGCGTGGCCGAAGATTACTACGGGTACGTGGCTCATGGCCTGGTAGCGCGCGCCCCCACCCTACCTGAGCTGAGCGGGCTACTGCGGCGCTACCAGCACCATAAGCCCACCGATTTGTACCATCGCGCGGCCTACTACAACGCCACCCTGGGCACCCCTGATGAAGGCCACAGCCAGGAACGGGCCGTCCGGCTGCTACGGGAGTGGCTAGGGCAACAAGCTCGCTGAAAGTGATGCCCGCCGAGGGGCGCGGAATAATTCGATAGGGCTTACTTTGCCATCCATGACTGCTCCTCCTTTTCCCGCTGTGCCGCACCCTATTTCTGCTGAAGTTCGCTTAGCCTACGTGCTTCGGCACTTTCGTATGGCTTATGAGGCTGTGCCGGATGTTTCCATCGGGTACGCTGATTTGCAGCCGCAGGTGGAGGTAGCCGACGCGGCTGGTCTGTTTTTCAGCGCGCAGCAGCCCTACCCCCCGGCACCCACCCAAAGGCAGTGGCTAGGGCGCACCATCCCGTTTTTCTTCGACCCCGAGCCGCAAAAGCCCTTGCTGGAGCTGCTCCCTGGTGGCCGCGCCCTCGTTCACGCCGATATCATTTCAGGGGCTTTCTACCTGCTCAGCGGCTGGCAGGAGTACTTTTCGGAGGAGCGCGACCAGCACGGCCGTTTTCCTTACTCGGCCAGCGTGCAGCACCGCTACGGCTTCGTGCCGGTGCCGGTGGTAAACTACTATTTCGATGTACTGAAAACGGCCGTGGAGCACGTTACGGGCCAGCCCCTACCCCCGCGCCGCTGGGAAAACGGTGCCGCCTGGGCCGCCTTCATCACCCACGACATCGACAACCTGTACAGCGCCTGGAAAGCCCCTGCCAAGGCCGCCCTGCGCCAGGGCCGGCTCCTGCGCTTCGGGCGGCAGCTGTGGCGGCACCTCACTTCCCCCGATGCCTGGGACAACCTTCAACTAGTGCAAAAAACGGTGGCTAGCTATGGCGCCAAAAGCACGTTTTTCTTCCTGCCCGAGCACAGAAAAGCCGCCAATGGCACGCCTAACGCGGATTACAAGCTGCGGAAGGTGTGGCCTGAAGCCGCAGCCGCTATCCAAGATGCGGAAGTAGGTCTGCACGCAGGTCTGGGCACGGCAACGCATGGAGGAAAGCTAAAAACCGATTGGCTTAAAATTCCGATACCGTGTAGCGGTATCCGATTCCATTATCTGGGTTGGGAGCCACGCATTACTCCCACCTTGCTCAGTATGAATAATTTCACTTATGACTCGACACTGGGCTTCGCCGAGCACTTTGGCTTTCGAAATTCCTACTGCCGGCCGTTCTATCCTTTCAATTTTAATGCTGATCCTTTTATCGTTAATCCTCCGCAAATGAGGCTTTATACGCTACCATCAGAAGCACCAGCTTTCTTTACCCTGGGACCAAAAAACTCTATTCAGACATCTAAATTTCTCGAAATCCCGCTCAACGTGATGGATGCTACCCTGCACCACCCGCGCTACCTCCAGCTGGCACCCCAGGAAATCCTGCCGGCCCTGATGCCGATGTTCCAGGAGATGGAGCGGTTCGGGGGAGTGTGCACGGTGCTTTGGCACAACGAAAACTTCGACCCGGCCAACGAGAATACCGGTCCCCGCCAGTTCGCCGAAATCATGGAGTACCTTCGCAGCCGCAACGTGGCCTTCGTCAACGGCCAGGAAATTTGTGAGCAAATGGGCTAGCAACGTCATTCCGAGCGGAGCGAGGAATCTGAGTTACTGCGTTGGATGGGAAACCTAGATTCCTCGCTCCGCTCGGAATGACATTGCTAGTTCATTCGCTCATTCACTCAATTACGCATTTACCGTTTGGGTATCGTTCAGCGGCAGGGGCTGCGCAACACCATTATTTCCTACATCGGGCTGGCGCTGGGCTTTGTGAGTACGGCCCTCGTGCTGCCCAACTTTCTGCAGCCGGAGCAGTTGGGCGTTACGGCTACTCTCTCTTCGGTGGCCACACTCTACGCCCAGGTGGCGGCCTTCGGCTTTGCTAGCGTGGGCATCCGGTTTTTTCCCTACTTCCGCCACCCGGAGTCGGGCCACCGGGGGTTTCTGCCGCTGCTAGTGGGTGTGCCGCTGCTGGGGTTTGCGGTGGTGACTACCCTGTATTTCCTGGGCGAACCGCTGCTGCTGACCTGGTACGGGCGGGATGCGCCCCTGCTGGCCCCATACTACGCCTGGGGCGCCGTGCTGGCGCTGTTTACCATGCTCTACTCGGTGCAGGATGCCTACCTGAAGGCGCTGTACCACACGGCCTTTTCTTCCTTCGTGCAGGATATTCTGCTGCGGGTTCTGATTGTGGCGGGCGCCTTGCTATTTGGCTTTGGCTTCCTGTCCTTCTCGGGTTACGTGCTGTGGTTTGTAGGAGTTAACAGCGCCATTGCCCTGCTGCTAACGGCCTACGTGGCGGCCATTGGGGAGCTGCACTGGCGGCCCACGCGGCAGGTGCTCACGGTGCGGCCCCTGCGCGAGATGCTGGGCATGGGCGCTTTTACCCTGCTCGGCAGCCTGTCGGGCAGCATCATTATGTTCATTGATACCCTGATGGTAGGCGCCCAGGTGAGCGTGGCGGCAGCCGGCATTTACGTGGTAGCCGGCAACATCAGCACGGCCCTGGCCATTCCGGCCCGCTCCCTTAACAAAGTGGCCTTTCCCCTGCTGGCCGATTACTGGAAGCAGCAGGACCTGCCGCGCATGGCCGATTTCTACCGCCGCGCTACCCGACTCAACACACTCATCGGCTGCCTGCTGTTCCTGGGCATCAGTTTGAACCTGGACTTTATTTACTCCCTGATGCGCAATGCCCGCTACGCCGAAGGCACAGTGGTGGTGGTGCTTCTGCTGGGCAGTAAGCTTTTCGATGGCATCACGGGCGTCAATGGCCTGATGGTAGTGACGTCCCCGCGCTACCGCTTTGATTTGATTTTCAACGTGTCTCTGGCACTGCTCACTATTGTGCTGAATGGGCTGCTGATTCCGCGCCTGGGCATGGTGGGGGCGGCGGTGGCGGCCTGCGTAGCACAGGTAAGCATCAATGTGGCCCGCACCTGGTTTGTGTGGCACAGCTACCGCATGCAGCCCTTCACTTGGCGAATCCCACTAATATTGGGCATTGCGGCCGTGGCCGGGGTAGCCGGCTGGCTGATGCCCACCCTCAGCTCGGCCCTGCTGACCATGCTGCTGCGCTCTACCGTGCTGACGTTGGTGTATGGCGGGCTTATTCTCCTGACAAATTCTGCGCCCGAAGCAACTGCCTTTTTACGCAAGCTGTGGGAGCGTTTCAGCAGGAAGAAAAATTAAACAATACGAATAAACTACCCCACCATATAGCCTCAACGATTTTTTGTCGCGGGCTGCAGTTTTGCATCCTCCCGAATAAAACTAAAGGGTTTAACCAAAGCTACCAGTACGCTATAGTACCCAGTAAGCTCACTGGCAAACTTCAACTTTTCCAACTTCACCAGAAACTATTGGCACCATCGGCAGTAGGGCGCCAAGCACCAGGTAGTACCATTAGTGCCCTACTGCTGAAAAAATAAAATTTGGTAGTGTAAAATTCTGACCACTACTTTTGCCCTACCAATTCTTTCCCCACAAAGGATTGTTTTTATACAGAGGCGTGGAGAGACAGGCTCGACGAAACGCCGGCAACCAGCGGACCATCCGAAACGGTGCCAACTCCTGACCATATAAAAACAACTAGCCGTGAACCGCTTGTCCAACTCCGCCGCCGCATCCGCCACTCCCTCTGCTCTACAGCATGGGTGTTGTGCTATGATGGGTATGCCGTGTTGTTGTTAGCCACTCACCTCCTCCTTTTTCTGGTTTGTACGACTAAGCAGCTCGGCTAACACGGTTTCTCGTGCGAGTTGCCATTGCGTACGCCCAACTTTTCGCCCGACTGCTGTCGGTGGCGCTTTCTGTAGCAGCGCCACTCCTCTGTGCTAGGGCCTTCGTTTGGCCGAAACCTGCGCCTACGGGCCGGTTTTCCTCCCTTCTTTCTTTGTTATGTCCGCAGCAACTGCTGCGCCGGCCGTTTATGCCTTGCTGAACGACCTGCGCCCCCGGCTGATTCAGGCTTCCGCGCTGGAGCGGCTGCGCCTCGTGGCGGAGCACTTTCCCTCACAGGCCGTCTTCTCAACCTCTTTTGGCCTGGAAGACCAGATTATCAGCCATCTGATTTTCACCCACCAGCTGCCCATCCAGGTTTTCACCCTCGATACAGGTCGCAATTTTCAGGAAACCTACGCCACCTGGAATAAAACCCTGCTCAAGTACGAGCAGCCCATTGCGGTGTACTACCCCCAGCGGGAAAGCGTGGAGCAGCTCATGCTGGCGAAGGGCCCTAACTCCTTCTACGAGAGCGTGGACAACCGGAAGGAGTGCTGCTTTATCCGCAAGGTAGAGCCCCTGAACCGGGCACTGGCTGGGAGAGCCGCCTGGGTGACGGGCATCCGCGCCGAGCAGTCGCAGAACCGGCAGACCATGGATCCGGTGGAATGGGACGCGGCCCATAACCTGGTGAAAGTCCATCCCCTGTTCGACTGGACCTGGGACCAGGCTGTGGCCTTCACCAAAGAGCACCATGTACCCGTGAACACCCTGCATCAGCAGGGCTTCGTGAGCATTGGGTGCGCCCCTTGCACCCGCGCCATCCGGCCGGGCGAGGACTTCCGCGCCGGCCGCTGGTGGTGGGAGAACCTTTCGGCCAAGGAGTGCGGCCTGCACGCCACCGCCCACCACAACGGCCCCGACCCAGTAGTGGAGCCGGTGCCCGCAGGTTAGCACAATAAGAAAGAACGGCATACTGACGAAGGAAGCGTCCCATTAGAAGCGACTCCAATCTTTCGGCTCCCCTGAAGAGGGGCTACAGGGTGAGGCACCCCGCCAGAACGAGCCCGAGCCAGATTCCTCGCAGGCTCGGAATGACGTCCCAATGCAAAACTGAACTCAGAATTATATGAGTACCCCTTCTTTCGATTACCTCGACCGGCTCGAAGCCGAAGCCATCCACATCCTGCGGGAGGTGGCCGGCCAGTTTGAGCGCCCGGCCCTTCTCTTTTCCGGTGGCAAAGACTCCATCGTGCTGACGCGCTTGGCCGAAAAAGCCTTCCGTCCCGGCCGCTTTCCCTTTCCGCTGGTGCACGTGGATACCGGCCACAACTTCCCCGAGGTGCTGGCCTACCGCGACCAGCTGGCCGAAAGTCTGGGCGAAAAGCTCATTGTCCGGAAGGTGGAAGACACCATCAAGCGCCAGCGGCTGCGCGAGCCGGGCGGCAAGTTCCCCAGCCGCAACCCGCTGCAGACGTACACGCTGCTGGAGGTAATCGAGGAGTTTGAGTTTGACGCCTGCATTGGCGGGGCCCGCCGTGATGAGGAAAAGGCCCGCGCCAAGGAGCGCATCTTCTCCGTCCGCGACGAGTTTGGCCAGTGGGACCCCAAGCGCCAGCGCCCGGAGCTCTGGAACATCTACAACGGCCGCATTCAGAAGGGCGAAAACGTGCGCGTATTCCCCATTTCCAACTGGACGGAGCTAGACGTGTGGCGCTACATCCAGCGCGAAAATATTGCCCTGCCCGACATCTACTTCGGCCACGAGCGCACGTGCGTGGTGCTCCCCACCGGCCAGCTGCTGGGCCTTTCGGAACACCTGCGCCTCGATGAGGACGATGAAATCGTGACCCGGCAGGTGCGCTTCCGCACCGTGGGCGACTCTACCTGCACCGCCGCCGTGGAAAGCGACGCCGCTACCGTGGAGGACATCATTCAGGATTTGCTGCTGGCCAAAGTAAGCGAACGGGGCGCCACCCGCCTCGACGACAATATCTCCGAAGCCGGCATGGAAGACCGCAAACGCAACGGGTATTTCTGATTTAGAGCTTAGAACCAAGAGCCCAGAACCTAGAGGATGTTCTGGCTTTCAATTCAATTTCTAAGTTCTAAGCTCTCATTTCTAACGTCTTATAAAGTGGACTTACTCCGATTTATCACCTGCGGCAGCGTGGACGACGGCAAAAGCACCCTGATTGGCCGCTTGCTCTACGATTCCGAATCCGTGTCGCTGGATGTGCTGGCGGCCCTGGAAAAGCGCCAGGCTTCCAATGGCACCGTGGATTTGGCCCTACTGACCGACGGCCTGCGGGCCGAGCGCGAGCAGGGCATCACCATTGATGTGGCGTACAAGTATTTCACTACCCCCCGCCGCAAGTTCATCATTACCGATGCACCGGGCCACGTGCAGTACACCCGCAACATGGTAACCGGCGCCAGCAACGCCGACCTGGCCATTGTGTTGGTTGATGCCCGCCAGGGCGTGATTGAACAAACCCGCCGCCACACCCTCATTGCCGCCCTGCTGGGCATCCGGCACTTTGTGCTGGCCGTGAACAAGATGGACCTGGTCGGCTACGACGAGGCAGTTTTTGCCCGGATTGCTACCGACTACGCCGAGCTGACCAACCACTTCAACCTGCCTACGGCCACGGCTATTCCACTCAGCGCCCTCAACGGCGACAACGTGGTGAAGAAGTCGGCGCACCTACCCTGGTACACGGGCCCCAGCCTGCTGGAACACCTGGAAAGCGTACCTGGCGCTTCGGAAACGGCCGCTCCGGCCCGCTTCCAGGTCCAGTACGTCATCCGGCCCCAAACCGCCGAGCTGCCCGACTACCGTGGCTACGCCGGCCAGATCCAGAGCGGCCAGTACCGCCGCGGCGACCGGGTATCGGTGCTACCCTCGGGCCTGGAATCGGAAATTGAAGCCATTGAAGTCAATCAGCAGGAAGTAGAATCGGCTTCGGCCCCGCAGGCCGTGGTGCTGCGCCTGCGCGACGATGTGGACGTGAGCCGCGGCGACTCCATCGTGCCGGTGGCCGAGGTGCCTACCCTCACCCGCGAACTGGAAGCTACCCTCTGCTGGATGAGCGAGCAGCCTCTGTGGCCGGGCCGCAAGCTGCTGGTGCAGCATCATTCGGCCCTGGTGAAGGCGGCCATTCCGGCCATCCTCTACAAGGTGAACGTGCACACCTTCGCCCGCGGCGCTGCCAACTCGGCCCAACTCAACGACATTGTGCGGGTGCGGCTGAAAACGGCGCTACCCCTGGCCGTGGACAACTACCTGGAAAACCGCGCCACTGGCTCCTTTATCCTCGTCGATGAGCTGACCGGCGACACGGTGGCGGCCGGCCTCGTGGAAGCGGCCAACTCGGAGTACTTCACCCTGCCCGTTGGCCCGCCGGTGACTTTTTCCATTTAGAGCTCAGAAGTGAGAGCTGAGAGCTCAGAACCGATACGGTCCCTGCTAGCACACTTCTGCATTCTAAGCTCTAGTATCTAAGCTCTTATTCAAGCCCTACCCCCATGCCCACCACCAAATTACCACGCCTGACGGTGCTCGGCGCTGGTCCTGGCGACCCGGAGCTACTCACGCTCAAGGGCGCGCGGGTGCTGGCCGAGGCCGACGTGATTCTCTATGATGCGCTGGCTAACCACGCCCTGCTGCAACACGCCCGCCCCGATGCCCTGACCGTGCCCGTGGGCAAGCGCCGGGGCATGCGCAGCCACGGGCAGGACGAAATCAACGCTCTGATTGTAGAGTACGCCCACCGCTACGGCCACGTCGTGCGCCTCAAAGGTGGCGACCCGTTTGTGTTTGGGCGAGGCCGGGAGGAAATGCTCTACGCCGAGGCGCATGGCCTAGCTACCGACTACGTGCCGGGCATCAGCAGTGCCGTGGCAGCGGCGGGCAGCGTGGGCATTCCGGTAACGCACCGGGGCCTGAGCGAAGGCTTCCGGGTAATTACGGCCACCACGGCCACCGGCGAGCTGTCGGGCAGCGTGGCGGAGGCGGCCCAATCCCGCGCTACCACGGTTATCCTGATGGGCTTAAGCGAGCTGGAAAACATTGTAGCCGTGTTCCGCCAGTTTGGGCAGGCCGATACCCCGGCCGCCATTGTGCAGAACGGGACCCTACCCCACGCCCAGGTAGTAACGGGGTCGGTAGCGGCGCTGCCGGCGCTGGCCGCGGCAGCAGGCATTGGAGCCCCGGCCATCATCATTATTGGGGAGGTAGCCAAACTGGCTACTCCGGCCAGCCTGGCGGCCACACTGCCGCCCGCGGCTTTTGCGGTTGCTACCCCTGCTTCTTACGCCAAGGTAGCCTGATTGCCTGTTCGCGCCGCCTAACGCTTTTTACAGCCAGAACCACTCTCATCATGTCTTTCCCTTCCACCACCCTTCCTATTGGCTTTGATGAAGCCACGTTGCAGCAACTGACGGCTGGCCTTACCGACCGCCAGCTGCTCTGGCTGAGCGGCTACCTCTATGGTCGGGTGGGCACAGATGCTACCCCGGCCGCGGCCCCCAACCCGGCGGCTACGGCCTCCGCTCCTACCCTCACCATTCTTTACGGCTCCCAAACCGGCAACAGCAAGAAAGCGGCCGGTATTGTGGCCGAAGCAGCCCGGAAACGCGGCCTTACGGCCACGGTGCGGGACATGAACGACTACCCCACCAAGGACCTCAAAACCGAGCAGCAACTGCTGGTAGTGGTGAGCACCCAGGGAGAAGGCGACCCACCCATTGCCGCCGAGGAGCTCCACCAGTTCTTGCTCAGCACCCGCGCCCCCAAGCTGCCGGAACTGCGCTTCGCGGTGCTGGCCCTCGGGGATAAAAGCTACCTACAGTTCTGCCAGACCGGCTTTGAGTTCGACCAGCGCCTGGCCGAGCTGGGCGCCAAGCGCCTCCTGGAGCGCGTAGACTGCGACGTAGAGTTTGAAGCCGAAGCCCGCCACTGGGCCGAGCAAGTGCTAAGCCTGATTGCCGAATCGGCGCCCCAGGTAGTGGCTCCGGCCCCGGTAGCAGCCAATGCGCAGGGTAAGCCGGTTGCCCTTCAGGCCCTGGTGGGCGGTGCGGAAGTGGAGCTGGAAGAGCAGGTAGAATACAGCAGCCGGAACCCCTTCGAAGCCGAACTGCTGGAGAAAATTCAGCTCAACGGCCGCGGCTCTACCAAGGAAACGTACCACCTGGAGTTTTCCCTGGCCGGCTCGGGCATTCAGTACGAAGCCGGCGACGCCCTGATGGTGCAGCCCCACAACCGCCCCGGCCTGGTGCAGGAAGTGCTGGCTGCCGCCCGCCTGGACGCTACTGCCCCCGTGCGCCTGGAAACCTCGGAGCTAGACCTAACCACCGCGCTTACGGAGCGCCTGGAGCTGTCGGTCGTCACCCGCGACGTGCTGGAGCGCTACGCCGCCCTGGCCCCGCAGTACCCCAAGCTGCGCCAAATCCTGGCCGACAAAGCCCAGCTACCCGCCTACCTCTACGGCCGCGACGTAGCCGATTTGCTCCAGGAGTTTCCCGTGGAGCTGTCGGGGCAGCAGCTGGCGGCGGTGCTGCGGCCTCTGCCGGCCCGGGCGTATTCCATTGCTTCTTCCCTGCTGGCCCACCCCGAGGAAGTGCACCTGACGGTGGGCGCGGTGCGCTACCAAAGCAACGGCCGCCACAAGCACGGGGCCTGCTCCAGCTTCCAGGCCGATCAGCTGCATATCGGCGACACGGCCCGGGTGTGGGTGGACCGCAACGAGTACTTCAAGCTGCCCCAGGACCCGAGCACCGACATCATTATGGTGGGCGCGGGCACCGGCGTGGCGCCGTTCCGGGCCTTTGTGGAGGAACGGGCCGAAACTGGCGCTACCGGTCAGAACTGGCTGGTGTTTGGTAACCCCCACTTCACCACCGACTTCCTCTACCAAACCGAGTGGCTGCAGCACCTCAAGCGCGGCACCCTCCACCAGCTCGACGTAGCCTTCTCCCGCGACCAGCAGGAGAAAATATACATCCAGCACCGCCTGCTCCAGCAAAGCCGCCGCCTCTACGACCAACTCGAAAACGGCGCTACCTTCTACGTCTGCGGCGACAAAAACCGCATGGCCGCCGACGTGCAGCGCGCCCTGCTCACCGTCATTGCTCAGGAAAGCGGCCAGGGCGAGGCCTACGCCGCCGACTACCTCAAGCAGCTCCGCAAGTCCCGCCGCTACCTCGAGGACGTGTATTAGTCTATTCCACTAAACCTAGAGCTAGACACTAGCTCCCCTCCTCAGATGAGGAGGGGTTGGGGGTGGTTGACCGGAGCGACTTAACACCCTAGTAAGTCTAGCTCCAAATACCGTCCTACCCCTTTCCTCTGGGCAAGGGATACTAGTTCTAAAAACCGCCCTACTCTCATCAACCACCCCCAACCCCTCCTCATCTGAGGAGGGGAGTCTAACTCTAGCTTTCTCCCCCCTCTAATCCGATGATGCGCCTTCTGCCAAGACGATGTTGTTGTAGCCGGTAACTGCTGCCGCGCGGCCTGACGCGAGTAGCTTCCTCCGTTTCGTGCCTTTCGTGGCCTCTATCTGGGTCAGCTCTTTTCGAGCGAGGACCTGTTCCCTACCCCTTCTTCCTTCCAGAACCTCATCTGATTTGTCATGAAGCACGCATACGCTTCTCTGCTGCCGGCCCTGGTGCTGGCCAGCGCTACCTCCCTGCACGCTCAAGATGCATTAATTTCCGTGAGCGGTACCGTCCGCGAAAAGAACACCCAGGAGCCGCTGCCGGGCGTGAGTATTAGCGTAAAAGGCGGCTCGGCCGGTACGCTCAGCGACGGCAACGGGCAATTTGCCCTTAAAGCCAAGCTGCGCTTTCCGTTCACGCTGGTGTTCAACATTCTCGGCTACGAGGCCCGGGAGCTGGAAATTGCCAGTGGCAGCCAGCCCATTGCCATCCAGTTGGAGTCGAAGGCGGTGGCCATGAATGAGGTGGTCGTGTCGGCGTCGCGGGTGGAGGAAAGCCGGCTGAAGTCGCCGGTAGCCATTGAGAAGCTGGATATCCGGGCCATCAAGGAAACGCCTGCGCCCAGCTTTTATGACGCGCTGGAAAACGTGAAGGGCGTGCAGATGACTACCTCCTCGCTCACGTTCAAAGTGCCCAACACCCGCGGCTTCAACATCCCGAACAACTTCCGCTTTATGCAGCTGGTGGACGGGGTAGATATGCAGGCCGCTACCCTTGGCGTACCCCTGGGCAACGCCATTGGGCCTACGGAGCTGGATATTGCCAGCGTGGAAATTACGCCTGGCGCGGCCTCGGCCCTGTATGGCATGAACGCCATCAACGGCATGGCCAACCTCACCACCAAAAGTCCTTTCAGCTACCAGGGATTGAGCGTGTACCAGAAGGTAGGCGTCAACCACGTGGATGGCAAGGACCGCGACCCGAGCGTACTGACCGAAACGGCCCTGCGCTGGGCTCAGGCCCTGGGCTCCTCGCAGCGCTGGGCCTACAAGGTGAACCTGAGCTACCTGCGCGGCACCGACTGGCTGGCCAATACCCAAATCGACCAGAACCCGCAGAACCTGTCGTCGGCCAACCCGCGCTTTCCGGAGCTGAGCGGGGCCAACAACCCGGCCGCCGACCTCTGGAACCGCTACGGCGACGACAACGCCGGTAACGTGTCCATCCCGATTACCTACAAGGGCCGCACCGAAACCTTTAATATCCGGCGCACAGGCTATTACGAGCGGGACCTCACCAACCCCATCGTGCGCAACATCAAGGCCGACGCCAGTCTGCACTACAAGCTTACCGACAAGCTGGAGCTGAGCTACGGCTACCGGTTCGGGCTCATGGACGGCGTGTTTCAGCGGGGCAATAAAATTCAGCTCGATGGCGTGACGGTGCAGAACCACAAGCTGGAGCTGCGCGGCCAGGACTTCACGGCTCGCGCCTACATGCTGGTGGAAAACACCGGCGACTCCTACAACCTCAACCCCCTGGCCCTGAACCTGGACCTGCAGAACGGCGCTACCGCGCTTTCGCCGGCCAATGCCACCGTGCGCAACACTTGGGGCGACAAGTTTCAGCAGAGCCTGCAAGCCCAGGTGAACCAGGGCGTCGACCTGGCCACGGCCATGCAGCAGGCCCGCACCGCCGCCGATGCGGGCCGCGCCGTGCCAGGCACCGCCGCCTTCGACGCCCTCAAAAACCAGATTGTGCACACCAATAACTGGGACAGCGGCGTGAACGTGAAGGGCGCGCCTATTCCCGGCGGAGCCGCCCTCACCCAGCGCAGCCACACCTACCACGCCGACGTGCTCTGGAACCTGGGCGAGCGGGTGAAGTTTGCCGACGTGGTAGTGGGGGCTGATGCCCGCGTGTACGAAGTAATTCCCGACGGCAACAACTTCGTGGACTTCGGCCGCCCGCTCGACCAGCGCACTACCCCCGGCGGCAACTACCAGTATTATAAGAAGGTAGGCGGCTTTGGGCAGGCTACCAAGCTGCTCCTCCAGGACCGCCTGAAGCTCACCGCGTCCCTTCGCCTCGACTACAACCCTGAGTTTGACCCTAAGCTGAACCCGCGGGTAGCGGCCGTGTACACCCTGGCCGCCAAGCATAACTTCCGGGCTTCGTACCAAAACGGCTGGCGCTTCCCGTCCCTGTTCGAGGCCCTGTCCTTCGTGAACAACGGCAATGTGCGCCGGGTGGGCGGCCTGGCCCGCGTGAACGAAGGCCTCAACTACCTCGACAACTCCTACACGCTGGCCTCCATTTCTACCTTCAACGCGGCTGTGAATGCCTACGTGGCGGCCAACTCCGGCACCACGGCTTCGCAGGCGGCCCTGCGCCCGGAAATCCGGGGGTTACTGCAAGTGGGTAACCTGCCCACCGAGCAGCCGGAGCAGATTAACGCTTACGAGGTCGGTTACCGGAGCGTGCTGCTCGACAACCGCCTGTCAGTTGATGTGGATGCGTATTACAATATCTATTCCGGCTTCCTGGGGCAGGTAGAAGTAAGCGTACCCAAGAACGCCAGCGGCCAGCAGGTACCGGTTGGCTCCGATGATGCCGTGCTGGCCGCCCTCAACAGCAACCGCTCGGCCCGCCAGGACCGCTACCGCGTGTACACCAACGCCCGCAACAACTACCACAGCTACGGCTCTACCCTGGGCCTGACCTACAACTTCTACCAGAAGTTCACGGTAGGCGGCAACGTCAACTACAACGCTCTGTCTGACAACAAGGAGGCCGACATCTTCGTGACCGGCTTCAACACCCCGCACTGGGTAACCAACGTGAACTTCGGCAACCGCGAAATCGTGCGCAACGTGGGCTTCAATGTGGTGTGGCGCCACCAGAGCACCTTCTACTGGGAAAGCCCCCTGGCTAACGGCCGCGTGCCCGCCTACCAAACCGTGGATGCCCAGGTGAACGTGCGCGTACCTAGTCTCAAGTCGACCATTAAGGTAGGCGGCGCCAACCTCTTCAACAACCGCTACTACCAGTACGCCGCCGGCCCCACCATCGGGGGGCTGTACTACGTGGCCCTGACGTTTGATAACACGGTGCTCCGCTGATTCTCTGCAAGATGAAACGGCTGCTATTTCCCCTCGTCCTATTGCTGCTTCTAAGCCAGCACGCAACAGCCCAGAAGCAATACGTGCGCGAGCAGCAAACTTGGCTGGGCATGTTCAATCAAACCCGCTTCTCGGACCGCTGGGGCACCTGGACCGACCTGCACCTGCGCCTCCACGACCACTACGTGCAGGACCTGTTTCAGGGCGTGGCGCGGGTAGGCCTGACCTACTACCTCACCGACGACGTGCGCCTGACCGGGGGCTACGCCTACGTGCACCACTTCCCCGATGGCGCCCGCACCATCGGGCAGCCGGAGCACCGGCCCTGGCAGCAGGTGCAGTGGTTTACCAAGTTCCCGAAGGCCCGCCTCATGCAGTGGGTGCGGCTGGAAGAGCGGTTCCGGCGCACCATCCAACGCAATGAGCGCACCGACGAGTTCGACTTCAACTACCGCACCCGCTACAACGCCGCCCTGTTTCTGCCCCTGACCAAAAAGGGCTTTACCCCCGGCGGGCTGCAGTTTCTGCTCAACAACGAGGTGATGATGAATTTCGGCCGGGAGATTCGCCTCAACTACTTCGACCAGAACCGGCTGTTTGCCGGCTTGGTGTACCAGCTCAACCCGCACGCCCAGCTGCACGGGGGCTACATGCACCTGTTTCAGCAACTGCCGGCCGGTAGCACCTACCGCAATCAGCACACCATTCGGGTGTTTTACTTCCACAACTTCGACCTGCGGCCTACCCCGCCGCCCGTCCCGCCTACCCCTACTTCTGCCCCGTAACCTCATGGCTGATATTCAAAAGCTTTCCGAAGTCGAGCACGTCAAGGACGCCAGCAACTACCTGCGCGGCACCCTGGCCGAAAGCCTCCTGAACCCCATTACCGGCGCCCTCTACCCCGATGATACCCACCTAATCAAGTTTCACGGCTCCTACCAGCAAACGGACCGTGACCTGGACAGTGAGCGAAAGCGCCAGAAGCTGGAGCCCCTGTACTCCCTCATGATTCGGGTGCGGGTGCCCGGCGGCGTGGCCTCCGCGGCCCAGTGGACGCGCATGGATGAGCTGGCCGATCAGTACGGCAACGGCACGCTCAAGCTCACTACCCGCCAAGCGTTTCAGCTGCACGGCGTGCTCAAGCGCAACCTCAAAAAAACCATTCAGGGCTTCAACGAGGCCCTGTTGGACAGCATTGCGGGCTGCGGCGACGTGAACCGCAACGTGATGTTCAACCCCAACCCCCACCAAAGCCGCGTACACGAAGAAGTGTATGAGGTGTCCCGGCAGATCAGCGCCCACCTCACGCCCCGCACCTCGGCTTACTGGGAGTTGTGGCTGGATGGGGAATCAAAGTACAGCAGCGCGCCGAACGAGGGCGAGGAAGATGCCGAGCCGATTTACGGCAAAACCTACCTACCCCGCAAGTTTAAGATTGCGCTGGCCGTGCCGCCCCACAACGACACTGACATCTTTGCTAACGACCTGGGCCTGATTGCCATTGAAGAAAACGGCCAACTGCTGGGCTTCAACGTGGCCGTGGGCGGCGGCATGGGCATGACCTTCGGGATGCCCGAAACCTACCCGCGCCTGGGCAGTCTCATTGGGTTTGTGCCCGCTGAGAAAGTAGTGGACGTGTGCGAGAAAGTAGTCACCATTCAGCGCGACTGGGGCAACCGGGAAAACCGCAAGTTTAGCCGCCTCAAGTATACACTGGACCGCGTGGGTCTCGACGTGTTCAAGGCGGAACTAGACCAACGGCTAGGCTTTGTCCTGGAACCCGTGCGGGCCTATGAGTTCAAAAGCTCCGGCGACGCCTTCGGGTGGAGCCAGGGCCCCGACGGCGCCCACCACCTCACCCTGTTTGTAGAAGGCGGCCGCGTGGCCGATCGGCCCGGCAGCCAGCTCAAAACCGCCCTGCGCGAAATAGCAGCCTTCCACCGCGGTGACTTCCGCCTGACCGGCAACCAGAACCTGATTCTGGCCAATGTAGCGCCTGCAGACCGGCTCACCATCGAGACGATTCTGGCCAAGTACGGGGTAGCCGTTGAAACTTCCTCGGGGCTGCGGCGGGGTGCTCTGGCGTGCGTGGCCCTGAATACCTGCTCGCTGGCTTTTGCCGAAGCCGAACGCTACATTCCGCAACTTATTGATAGATTGGAGCCTATCCTGGCCGCTTACAACCTCACCAACGATGATATCCTGATTCGGATGACGGGCTGCCCCAACGGCTGCGCCCGCCCCTACCTCGGCGAAATTGGGTTGGTAGGCCGGGCAGTTGGCCGCTACAACCTCTACCTCGGGGCCGCTTTCAACGGGGAGCGGATGAACAAGCTCTACAAAGAAATGTTGGACGAAGACGGCATCGTGGCGGAGCTCACCCCGCTCTTCGCCGACTACGCCCAAAACCGCCACCCCCAGGAGCACTTCGGTGATTTCATGATTCGCCAGGGCTACGTTCAAGCCACCACGAGTGGCCTGAATTTCCACGAGTAAAGCATGCGCTTGCTGCCAGTAAGCGGTTTGCTGCACTGGGCTGCCTATCTTTTAGCGTTCATCGGGAGCGGAAGCGAGGAAACTCTACGAAAGGCAACTTTCTACAGTAGCCACCGCCAGAGGCTCGTCGCTCTTAGCTCCCGATGACAGAGTTCCTGAGGAAAGTTTTCTTGCTTTCCTTGCTGGTCGGCTTAGATGAGGCCTGCCATTTCTGAAGGAGCTTCCTCTCCTTCCTGCCCTACCCCTACCGTTCCAACCAACACCAATCCATGCCTCTTTCTTCCAACGAAGTTCTGCCTCAGCCGGAGCCGCCGCCTTATTCGGAAAGCAATCGGCTGTTTCCCGTTTTCCTGAAGCTGGAGCAGCTGCACGTGCTGCTGGTGGGCGGGGGAAATGTGGGCGTTGAAAAACTCTCGGCGCTGCTCTCAAACAGCCCGGCGGCAAGCATAACGGTAGTAGCCACCTGGTTTTCGCCCGAGTTGAAAGCCCTGGCTGCCCGCTACCCCCTGGTGCAGCTGCGCGAGCAGCCCTACCAAACCACCGACCTCGTCGGCCACGACCTCGTGATTGTGGCAACCAACGACAAGGCGTTGAATCTGCGCATTAAGGCCGATGCTACGCGCCAGCGCCTGCTTTGCAACGTGGCCGACACGCCCGAGGCGTGCGACTTTTACCTGGGCTCCATAGTGCAGAAAGGCGACCTGAAAATTGCCATCAGCACCAACGGCAAGTCGCCTACCATTGCCAAGCGCCTGCGTGAAATGCTTACCCAGGCCCTCCCCAACGAACTCCACGACGTGCTCCAGCGCATGTCCATCATCCGGGAGAAAGTCGGCGGCGACTTCGCCCACAAGGTAAAGTCCTTGAATGCCGTGACGGCCGAGCTGACGGGTGGCCCGGCCTACGAGTCGCCGGCGGCGGCGCGGTGGCGGCGCATTGCCACGGCCTCGTTGCTGGCCTTTGCGGCCATGTTGATCTTCAACATTCTTTCCTACTACTTCACCTGGCAGCAGGTGTGGGGGGCCGCCACGCACGCCGAAATGTTCTGGCTGTTCGTGGCCATTGGCTTCGGCGCTCAGTTGGTTGACGGACTGTTGGGCATGGGCTACGGGGTAGTCACGGCCATCAGCCTGATGAGTTTGAACATAGCGCCGGCAGCGGTGAGTGCCAGCATTCATACTGCTGAAATGTTTGCCAGCGGCGCATCGGGCTACCATCACTACCGCTTCGGCAACGTGAACAAGAAGCTGTTCAAAGTGCTGCTGATCCCGGGGGTGCTGGGCGCCGTTACGGGGGCCTACCTGCTCTCTAAGTTCGGCGAAACCTATGCCGGCTACGTGAAGCCGTTTCTGGCGGCCTACCTGCTGCTGCTGGGCATCCGCATCATATCCAAAGCGTTTTCCAAGCCCGGCCCGCGCCAAAAGCACAAGAAGCTGGGGTTGCTGGCCGCAGCCGGCGGCTTCCTCGACTCCTTTGGCGGCGGCGGCTGGGGCCCCTTAGTAACCAGCACCCTCATTGCCGGTGGCCGCACCCCGCAGTATGTTATTGGCTCGGTGAGCGTCACGGAGTTTTTCGTCACGTTTGCCAGCGCTGTTACCTTCTTCGCGACCCTGGGCATCTCGCACTGGCAGATTATCCTGGGGCTGATTGTGGGCGGCGTGGCCGCCTCGCCCCTGGCTGCTCGCCTAGCCGGCCGCATTCCGGTGCGCTGGATGTTTGTGGGCGTGGGCCTGATGGTGATTGTCTGGAGCCTGTGGGCGTTGCGCAAGGTGTTTATGTAGTGTGGCGCAGCAGAAAGATGTCCAACAGAAAAGCCCCGCTGGCGAGCCAGCGGGGCTTTTTTGTTGGACTAGGCGTAGGTTTTACGCTACCTGCCGTTGGGCTTCCTGGCCCAGCTTGCTGTGCTTGCGCCCGTAGCCATAATAAATAGCCAAGCCAATGGCCAGCCATACGGCCAGGCGCAGCCAGGTTTCCCAGGGCAGGGACACCATCATCACCAGGCAGGTTAGAATACCCAGAATAGGTACCAGCGGCACCAGCGGAGTGCGGAACCCGCGGGGGGCATTGGGTTCTTTTTTGCGCATAATGAGCACGCCGATACACACCATCACGAAAGCCAGCAGGGTGCCAATCGACGTCATTTCGCCTACCACCGAAATCGGAACGAAGCCGGCAAATAGGGCAATAAACACGCCCAGCAGCAGATTGGACTGCAGGGGCGTATGGAAGCGGCCGTGGATGCGGGCAAACACGGGGGGTAGCAAACCGTCTTTCGCCATGGAGAAAAACACCCGGCTCTGACCCAGCAAATCCACCAAAATCACGGAGGTGTAGCCGATGATAATAGCCAGAATCACGGCCGAGGAAAGCCAGGCATAGGGCGTTTTTTCGATGGCAATAGCTACCGGCGCGGCGCTGTTCTTGAACTCGGTATAGTTGGCCAGGCCCGTCATAACGTGGCCGAACAGCACGAACAGCACGGTGCAAATCAGCAAGGAGCCAATGATGCCGATGGGCATGTTTTTCTGCGGATTCTTGGTTTCCTGGGCCATCGTCGCCACAATATCGAAGCCGATGAACACGAAAAACACTACCCCCGCCCCGCGCAGAATACCGCTCCAGCCAAACTCGCCAAATACGCCTGTATTCTCCGGGATATAGGGTTGGTAGTTAGCCGGGTCGATGTATTGCCACCCCAGGGCAATGAACACCAGCACTACGGCCACTTTCAGCGTAACCACCAGCGCATTAAACCAGGCCGAGCCCGACGTACCGCGGATAATAATGAGGGTAATGGCCAGCACAACGAGCATAGCCGGAATATTGACCAGGCCGTGCACGGCAGTACCATCGGCCAGCGTGGCCGTTTCAAACGGCGACATCACTAGCTGCGGGGGCAGATTAATGCCATATTTGCTCAGGAACTTGAGCAGGTACTGCGACCAGCTGATGGCTACCGTAGCAGCCCCTACGGAATACTCGAGCACCAAGTCCCAGCCGATAATCCAGGCGAACAACTCGCCCATGGTGGCATAAGCGTAGGTGTAGGCGGAGCCGGCTACCGGCACCATGGAGGCAAACTCGGCGTAGCACAGGGCCGAGAAGGCGCAGCCTACGGCTGCCACCACAAACGAGAGGGTAACCGCCGGACCGGCATTGTTGGCGGCCGCAATACCGGTAAGCGAGAACAGGCCCGCGCCAATAATTACCCCGATGCCAATGGCAATCAGGCTGAAGCCGCCCAGACTTCGTTTTAGGGTGTGGGCGCCGGTTTCGGCCGCCTCCTGCCGTAGCAGTTCCAGTGATTTTTTAAGCATACATGCATGCGCCAACGCTGAAGTTGGCTGGTAAGTAAAATAGCTCGGCGCCCTTGCTACCCCAGTGGCGCGCAGAAAGTCTGCTGCAGCGCAACCCATTGATACTCGGCTAGCTACACCCCGTCCGGACATGCTAAGGGGTAGTAGGCTAGCTGCATCAAGCTGGAAGCGGGGCCGAAAAAGAGAAACGAAAAAGTACTCCTGCTGCCATACCGTACGGCTACGCAGCTACTGCTTGAGGCAGCCTGTTTGGCTTCAGCAGCAACAACACCCTCCGGGCCAACAGGCCTGCGCTTGGGCAGACGCCCGCAAGCGGACAGCAGAAACGACGGAACGGGTACTACGGCAGGGGCAAAAGTCCACGGCTTGTTGTTTTTATATGGTCAGGAATTGGCACCGTTCCAGCAGTTGCGGATGGTTGCCGACGCGTCTTAGAGCCTGTCTCTCAGCGCCTCTGTATAAAAACAATCCTTTGGGCTAGAAAGAATTGATAGCGCAAAGGTAGAACCGGAATTCTGCCTCTGCAAACACCCCATGGGCAGCGGGCCCTTGCCGGCGGGGTGCTTCACCCTTCACGTCTGCAGACGGGTAGCACAGCCCGACGGCCACCTCGTTCATTGCCTGGTTATCAGATGCATACACCAGCGACACAGTTTACCCGTCAAGGTTTAACCTGAAAATTTAAATTTTTCCATCCCCCGCTACCCCTGTCTTTTGGCCAAAGTTGGCATTTGAGTTGCCTATTGACCTGACAGAAGCACAAACGCCTGTTCCGGACCACGGCCAGCTTCTTTCTCTGAATTTAAGCCCTCCAACATAGTCATGAAAAAGCTCCTCGTTCTTTTCGCTGCTTTCTCCTTTTCCGCGGCCGCTGCTTCAGCCCAGACCACGCCCGTAAAAGCGCCGCACGCCCAGCACCAAAAGGGCACCAAAACCGCTAAAACGCCCGAGCAACGCGCCGAGCAAAAAGCCAAAAGCCTAAGCCAGAAGCTTGGCCTTTCGGCCTCCCAAACCGAGCAGGTTCGTCAGCTGAACCTGGCCCGCTTCCAGGAAATGCAGGCCAAGCGCACCCAAGTGGCCACTGCAGCCAATAAGCAACAGCGCCATCAGGAAATGAAAGCCAGCAAGGACCGCTATGAAGCCCAGCTCAAGCAAATTCTGAGCGCCGAGCAGTACACCAAATACGCCCAACTGCAGGCCGAAAAGCAAGCCAAGCACAAAGGCCAGCACCAGCCGCGCAAGGCCAGAAGCTAAGGCTGCATTTACTAGACAAAAAGCCTCGTTCCAGCCGGAACGAGGCTTTTTGTTTGTTAGGGCGGGTAGTCCGGCCTAGGGCCTGCGCTCAAGGAGAAGAGGGCAGCACGCCGTGGTTTTCTTCGGGTGTATGTAGCCACCGCAAACGGTAGCAGTTCATGGCCGTGTCGCCGAGTTGCTCCAGCAACCGGTAGTTAGCTACGGCTCCTACAGCGGCCCCAATGACAGGTATAAGTTGGGCCATTTTGGCCAGGTCAATATAGTCGCGGTATTCCTGCTGAAAGGTGCGCCAGTCGAACTCGTGCACGTCGGCGGGGAGGCTGCGGCGGTAGGTGTCCCAGGTGGCCACGCGCTGGTACACCTGGTTGCGGGTATGCTGGCTGCTGAACGCGAGCTGAAAGATGTGCAGCAAAAACAGGCGCTCGGTGTAGTCGCGCACATCGTAGCCATACAGCGTTGCTACGTCGAACAGGAACTTGAGCTTGAGGCCCAGCAGCAGCGGAAAATCGGCTAGGCCCAGCAAGAAGCCCCCGGCCCCGGTTACGGCACCTTCGGCCGCCGCCGTGGTGCGGTAGTAGCGGAGCGTATTCCTCACGGCGGCTTCCCGCTCGGCCAGCGAGGCGGCCATTTCGGGGCGGCGGGTAGTATGGGTAGAGCCAAACAGTACCCCGCGCACCATTTGCTTGATAGCCGTAGTAAGCGCGAGGTGCAGCTTCTCCGGCAGCAGCGCATTCAGCCGCGTTTGAATACGCCGCGTGAGGTGGCCCAGCAAGCTGGGCTTCTGCTGCATGCGGCGCTGCCAGGTGCGCAGTTCGGCCAGGGCTTCTTCGTCGAGGGATGCCATAGAGTAAGGCGATTCGCGGGCATAGGTACGAATATCTTTGGGTAAAAGCCGGGGGTAGGCCGGCGGCAAACCGGCCGGACTCGTCGGCGAAGTTGGCGGGCCTATGGATTACGTATGGCCTGCCGCAGCCAAGCGAGTAGCTTGCCGCTGTTTCCTAGCTTTCTGCGCATGGTATCTTCTACGCTTCGCCGGACGTTGCTTCCGCTTTTGTTGCATGGGTTGGTGTGGGGCTTGCTGCTTATGTTGCTGGCCATGCAGCCGGCCAACCGGGCAACGGGCACTTCCTACCTGGTTTTACAGGCGTCTTTGTTAGGCTTGCTGGCCCTGGTGTTTTACGTAAATGTGCAGGTAGCCGTACCGCGCCTGTTGTACCGGCGGCGTTGGCTTGGCTACGCTGCTTTTCTGGTGGTGGCCGTGGTGGGCGTGTTGGCGTTACACCGCCAAGTGGAGCGGGCGTTGGCCTCCTCCCCCGCCAGCGCCGGGCCTTTCTCGTATCCTACACCACCGCCGCCCGGCCCTGGTCCTCCGCGGCCCTACCCTGGTGGCCCGCCGCCGGCCGGCCCTGATGGCCCGCCTAGGCGCGACGGTAACCACCGATTTGGCTTGTTTAACCCACCTGTTTTTCTCATTACCCTGCTGGCCCTGGGCTTGGGCACTAGTGTGGCCGCCGTTCAGCACGGACAGCGCGAGGGGGAACTGCGGCAGGCCCTGGAGCAGGAAAAGCTAAGCACTGAGCTGTCGTGGCTGAAAGCCCAGATCAATCCGCACTTCTTTTTCAACACCCTCAACAACATTTACGCCCTTACTCTGCTGGATGGAAACAAGGCCCGCGAGGCTCTGCATCGACTCTCGCGGATGATGCGCTACGTACTCTACGAAACCCAAACCGGCACGGCGCCACTAAGCCAGGAGCTGCTATTCGTGCGCGACTACATCGACCTGATGCAGCTGCGCCTGACCGACAACGTGCGCGTAGAGTTCCAAACGCCCGAGCCCCTGCACGACGCTCCCATTGCCCCCATGATTTTGCTCACCTTCGTAGAAAACGCCTTTAAGCACGGCGTCAGCACCGTTGAGCCAAGTCATATTCAGATTATCGTGCAGCACCCTACCCCCCACTCCGTTGCCGTTGACGTGCGCAACACGGTATTTCAGGACCGGCCCGTAGCCTTGGATGACAACCACGGCATTGGGCTCGTAAACACCCGGCGCCGCCTCGATTTACTTTATCCGGGCCGCTACACGCTCACTGTTACCGAGCGCACGCCCACAAACGAATACCACGTCCATCTGACCCTTACCCTGCTGCCATGATGCTGAACTGCATTGCCGTTGATGATGAACCGCTGGCTCTCCGGATGGTGGCCAGCTTTATTGAGCAAACGCCTTTCCTGCAGCTAACAGGAAGCTACAGCAGCGCCGTAGCAGCCCTGAAAGGACTGCAGCAGGCATCGGAGCCCATCGACTTGCTGTTTCTGGATATTCAGATGCCCGACCTCAACGGGCTGGAGCTGGCGCGGGTGCTGGACCGGGGGCCCGGCCGGGGGCCGCGCGTCATCTTTACCACGGCCTTCAACCAGTATGCCCTGGAAGGCTACAAAGTTGATGCGCTGGATTATCTGCTTAAGCCCTTTTCCTATGAGGAGTTTTTGCGCGCCGCCCAAAAAGCCCAACGCTACGCTGAGCTGCAACAGAG
Organism: Hymenobacter sp. HSC-4F20; assembly: GCF_019599275.1. GTDB lineage: Bacteria > Bacteroidota > Bacteroidia > Cytophagales > Hymenobacteraceae > Hymenobacter. The sequence continues at coordinate 1,586,339 of NZ_JAHZTD010000001.1, forward strand.
CCCGGCCCTACCTCCCCCCTCGCCGCTTCCAACCCCGGAGCCTGAGGAAGATTTTCTCTACCTGAAAGTTGAGTACCAGCTGGTGCGCGTACCCTACGACGACATCCTTTACATCGAAGGCCTCAAGGATTATATTAAAGTGTACCGGCGCAGCGAGCCGCGGCCCTTGCTTTCGTTGCAGAGCCTGAAGGCCCTGGAAGAGCGCCTACCCCGGCAGTTTATGCGCATCCACCGCTCCTATATTGTGGCTCTCAACCAGATCAGTTCCGTGGGCCGGGGTACTGTGCAAATCGGTACTGCCACCATTCCGGTTAGTGAGGGCTACCGCGAAGCTTTCGACCACTACATGCGCCGTTGGAAATAAGTAGCTTCAGGATGCTTCAGCCTGGTGCTAAAGCAAGCGACTGGCTCCTACCCCCTTGAGTTGCCATAAACCTGCCCCTAGCGCAGGCTATAGATTCGCTCAATGATGTCTACCACTTTCAGGCCTTCCAGGGCATTGGTAGTGGCGTAGCTGCGGTTCTGAATAGTGTCCACCACGTTTTCGATGAGCTGTACGTGGTTAGCGGCGCTGCCTTGGTACGCCCCGTAATTGTTGGCCGGATTGGTTGGCGGCAGCTCGGGCAACTGGTAGTCGCGCAGGTGGCAATACTCTACTTTATCGAGGTATTGACCGCCGAGGCGGAGGCTGCCATGTTCAGCCACTACCGTCAGCGAGCTTTCCAGGTTCCGGTCCCACACGGCAGTGCTGTACTGGAGGGTGCCACTCCCCCCCCGCACTAGGTCAAACGTCACCAGGCCACTATCCTCAAATTCGGTTAGCTCCTGGTGGTTGAAGTCGCGGAAGCGGGCCGTAATATTGGTAATGTCGCCGAACACCCAGTACAGCAGGTCTACGAAGTGGCTGAACTGAGTGAAGAGCGTGCCACCATCCTGGGCTTGGCTACCCCGCCAGCTACCGGGCTGGTAATAGCGGGCATCCCGGTTCCAGAAGCAGTTAAATTGCACCAGGTACACCTGGCCCAACCGCCCTTCCCCATAGATTTGCTTGAGCCAGGCGGCCGGCGGGGAGTAGCGGTTCTGCATCACTCCAAAAACCAGACGGCCCGTCTGCAAAGCCGTGTGTACTATGGCTTCCGCATCGGTCTTGCGCAGGGCAATTGGTTTCTCAATTACTACGTGCAGGCCGTGCTGCAACCCAGCTATAGCTTGCGGCGCATGCTGGTAATTTGGTGTAGCTATAGTTACTACATCTGCATCCAGTCCTGCCGCCAGGTACGCTTCCAACGACGAAAAAAAAGGCACACCAGGAAATTCGGCGGCCAGCTCAGAAGCCAATTCGGCGCGCGTATCGATAAGGGCAACTAGTTCGGCGCCATGGTGGCGGGCTACCAGGGTGGCATGGCGGTGCCCAATATGGCCCACGCCACAGATGACAAAACGAACAGCAGGAAATAAATCGGCCAAGGAGTACTGCGCTAAGTGGTGGCAAGCTGCAAAAAAACTACTGAAACTTGGTCTTTCAGTCGGGGGCTAGGGCTATGTTTGGCTACTTGCCGCAATGCAAAATCCCCAACCCGGCAGCCTGCGCTTACCGGGTTGGGGATTTTATCTTTACTCCGGGCTGACTATTCGTCCTACAGCAGCCGCTTCAATTCCTCGAAGTTGGAGTTGCTCACCGATTTGCCCGTGCAGCCAAGCTGCTGGGCACTGCGCTGAATATTCTGAATGCGGGAGCCGGGGTTAGGGTGTGTGCTCAGGAATTCGGGCGTACCTGCTGCGCCCTGCTTCTCGGCTTTAATAAAGAAGCCCGCGGCCCCGTCGCAGGAGTAATAGCGGGTGCCATTGAGGTAAATGGTAGAATACTTGTCGGCCTCCGTTTCGAAGCTGCGGCTAAACTTGAGCTGCCCCAGCCCGGCGGCAATCTGCACCAACTGGTTGGAGGAACGGTTACCCAACACTAGCCCTAACAGCAGGCTGGTGCCATACTGCTGCTGCAGCTGCTGGGTGCTGTGGCGGCGGTCGGCGTGGGCAATTTCGTGGCCCAGCACGCCGGCCAGCTGGTTTTCATTGTCCAGAAACTTAATCAGGCCCGAAAAGACGTAGATGTGGCCGCCAGGGGTAGCAAAAGCGTTTTGGGTCTGGTCGTCCTTGATGATTTGCACATCCCACGGAAACTGCGTGCGGTACTTGATATTGCCATTATCAAGCACGCGCTTTACTACCCCATCCAGGAGCTGATAGGCCCGAGGGTTACGGGAGCGTTCGAGCAGTTGCCCTTTGGCACGGTAGAGAGAGTCGGTTTGCTTAGCAACCTGAGCCCCCAGGGCAATATCCTGGTTGATGGAGAACAGGTTGATGCCTTGCTGAGGCTTAGTGATGGCCGCGGTGGTCAGCCCCGCCACTACGGCCAGCGGAAGAAGAAAGGTTAGCAACGGATGGCGCATGGTACAAAGAGGGGGAAATATGACGGAGATAGTACGAGGAAAAGAAAAAACAGTGCCAGCAAAAGCACGGTCCTCCCCGAAGGCTTTGCAGGAAAAGCACTACACGCCGGCCCACGCCGCCAGCGTGGCAGCCACGTAGCTCACCTGCTCGGCAGTTAGCGTAGGGTGGATGGGCAACGACAGCACGGTACGGCACAGGCGCTCGGCCACCGGAAACTGCCCGGCCCGGTACCCCAGGTAAGCATAGGCCGGCTGGGCATGAACGGGCATTGGGTAATACACCGCGCTGGGCACGCCGTGGGCCGCCAAGTGCTGCTGCAGGGCCTCGCGGCAACCAGGCTCATCGGCTACGGTAATGGTATACTGATGAAACACATGGGTACTGCGCGGGTCACGCTCCGGCACTGTGAGGCCATGCACTGCGGCCAACGCCGCATCATACTGGGCCGCAACCTGCTGGCGGGCTTGCGTCCAGGCGGGCAGGTAGCGCAGCTTTACTTGCAGCAAGGCAGCCTGCAGGGTATCGAGGCGGGAGTTAAGGCCAATATGCTCGTGGTAGTATTTGCGGGTTTGGCCGTGGTTGGCGAGCTGGCGTAGGGTAGCAGCCCGGGCCGCGTCGCGGGTAAACAAGGCGCCACCATCCCCGAAACCGCCCAGGTTTTTACTAGGGAAGAAGGAGGTAGTGCCTACCTCTCCGACCGTGCCAGCCCACCACGTTTCGCCCCGGCTGGTGGTAAACTGGGCCCCTATGGCCTGGGCATTGTCTTCAAGCAGCGCTACCCCGCGGCGGTCGGCCAGGGTGCGCAGAGCTTCTAAATCGGCACACTGCCCAAACAGGTGTACTGCCACTATAGCCCCCGTGCGTGACGTCAGGGCGGCTTCTACGGCGGCGGGGTCGAGGTTAAAGGTGCCGGGCAGCACATCGGCGGGCACCGGCTGCAGCCCCAGCACCGCGGCGGCTTCTAACGTTGCCACATAGGTAAAGGCCGGCACAATCACCTCGGTACCGGCCGGCAGCCGTAGGCTCATCAGGGCCAGCTGCAGGGCGTCGGTGCCATTGGCGCAGGGCACTACGTGCGCCTGACCCAGGTAGGCCCCCAGCTCCTGAGCAAACGTGGCCACGGCGGGCCCCTGAATAAAGGCTGCCTCGTGCAGGGTATGACGCACGGCCGCGTCCAGCTCGGCCTGAAGGGGCGCGTGCTGGCCGGCCAGATCAAGCAATTGAATGGGAAGTGGCGAAGCAGAAGAAACCGGCACAGCTAAGAAGTAAGCGCAGTGAAAAGCGGCACCAAAGATAGACGCCTCATCAGAACCACCCGTGAAAAAGCAGGGCGCAACCAGGCAAGGAGGTGTTGCGTTAAGCGAGCTAACCGCTACATCGTAGCAGCTCTATATTCTCTCCCTCCTTTTACCTACTTGCCATGTTCAGGAAAACCCTCACCCTGCACGCGCTGTCTGCGCTTCTGCTGTTGGGCGGCGCTACGTTTACTACCTCCAGCTGCAGCCAGAACCAGCAGAACGAAGCCTCTGCCGAAGCCGACCAGGCGTATAACGACTTCAAAACCTTTGTGTCTGACACGGAAGCCAAGACGGATGCTGTAGCCTCAGAGGCGGAAGCCGATTACGAGCAGGAAACCGCTCAGTTGAAGTCTGACTTCGACGCCAAGGTAGCCGCCGTAGATAAGTACGCCGACAGCTACGATGATGCCCGCCGGCAGGAAATTGAAGCCCTTCGCACGCGCTACACCACCGCCTACGACAAGCGCGAAATGGCCTGGAAAAACCGTCCTGGCGTTACCAGCGCTATGTCGGGCACAGCGGGCACGGCTACCGGCAGCACGAAAATGGGCAAGTCCTACAAGCCAACTAACCCGGCTGCTCAGCTTACGGCTGCCAACGCCCGCCAGACCTACGAGGCCTTCGTGCGCGACATCAAGGTGAATGAAGACAAGTACGACATCGACGACTGGCGTAACATCAACGCCGAATGGCGCGCCCTCGACGAGGCCTACGACAAGGTAAAAAAGGACATTCCGGCCCGCGACCTAGCTGAAATTCAGAAAGAGAAGCTGAAGTACGCCGCCTTTAAATCGTACGATAAAGCAGAGGCCCGCGTGGCCCAGGGCGCCGATGCTACCGAGCAAGGCGCGGAAAACGTAGCCGCCGAAACCCAGGATGAGCGCTCCGCCGTAGGCCGCGCCGCCAGCAACACCGCTTCCGATGTAAAAGAAGCCGGTAAAGATGTGGGCCAGGGTGCCGCTAAGGTTGGTAAAAAGGTAGGCAGTGCTGTGAAAGGCGCCTACAAGGAAGTGAAGTCGGAAGTAAAGAACACCGACAACGATTAACCCTGTCTTTTTCTGGGCCTGGCGCCGGCGCTTCTGCAGAAGCGCCGGCGCTTTTTCTTTGTGCCTAGTCAACGCCTCGATTACTGCCCGGGAAGCTAGCGAAGCTCGTTAAGCAACCAATAAAGCTTGAGCGCATCAAGCTGACGCAGGCTGGGACGGTTTGACAGCAAATTGCGGCGCACCTGTTCCCGGCGCAGGCCAAAAGCTACCCGCACGGCCTTGCTCAACCCCCAGCGCTGCAAGCGTAGTGCGGCCTGCAGGAGCTTGGTATCTGCCCCCAGCCCCTCAGATCGGTAGAGCTGCACCAGGTTGCGTACGGCATCGTGGGTTTTCTGCAGGAAAATTGGGGCCGGATCTAGGCCATTATGCAGCACCGGATTATCTAGGTGGACGACAGTAGCCCCTGCGCGCCGCAGCAGCCATCCAAATTTCGTGTCCTCGTGTCCGTAGCGGGTCAGGCTTTCGTCTAGGCCGAGGCGGCAAAACACATCGGCCCGAATGAGCAGGTTGTTCAGGGTAAGTTGCCGGTGCGGCGCCCGTTGGCGCACCGCTGCCGGCCGGGCTTCGCGGCGGCGGCCATAAAGCCAGCGCAGCCGTAAGGCTTCTTCGTGGGGGGGCACTGCCTCGTAGGCGGTGCCTCCGGAAAGTACCGGGGCTTGGGAGCAGGCGGCGGCATAGCGAGCTAAGAAGTGAGCATCGGGGAGCAGGCTGTCGTTATCGAGAAGGAGCAGCCACTCGTGCCCGGCCTCTGCCGCCAACTGGTTTCGGATGGCGGCGCGCCCTACATTTTGTTCCAGCTCGCGGTAGCGTACACCTGGCTGGAGGGCAAGCTCCCGGTTTTTCCGGCGGTATACTTCCTGCGAGCCATCATCCAGGCAATGGATTTCAACCAAACCGGGCCAGTCGGACGCCTGCGCCAACAATGCGTGCACCAATGGCCGCACATCGTGGTTGAACACCGGAATCAGCACTGAAAGGCCTGCCATGCTTACTACAGAAGGGTTGGAAAGCAAAAATGCTGAAAGCGCCGAAATATTCCGTACGAGGCCCTCTTACTACAAGAGCTAATCCACCCTTCAAAGGTTGCCAGCCTGCCCACTTACTTTTTTGCTGTTCTGCTGCCTACCCCTCCCCCCGCTTCAAACCCCTCCGGGCCAATCCTACACCCTCAGACCACTAGCTGGTGCCTGCGGGCTACATAGCCAGTTCGAAAGGCGTCTTGGCCGAATCTATAAGCTGTCCTTGCTCACACTTGAGCACCCGTTGCGGATACTGCCGGATAATCTGGTAGTTGTGGGTAGCCATGAGTACGGCTGTTCCCGCGTTGTTAATCTCCACAAACAGGCGCATAATGCTGTCGGCTACGTCGGGGTCGAGGTTGCCGGTAGGCTCGTCGGCCAGCAGCAGCAAGGGCTCGTTGAGCAAGGCCCGGGCAATCACTACGCGTTGCTGCTCGCCTCCGGAGAGCTGATGGGGCATTTTGGCGGCGGCATTGGCAAGGCCAACCCGCATCAGTACCTCCGAAATCCGCTGCTGCTTACGAGCCTTCCCCGACCAGCCCGTAGCGTTGAGCACAAACAGTAGGTTATCGGCCACAGAGCGGTCAAACAGCAGCTGAAAATCCTGAAAGATGATACCGAGTTTGCGGCGCAAAAACGGCACTTTGTCGCTGCCGGCTAGCTTAGGCAATGGAAAGCCGGCTACTGTGCCTGAGCCGGCGGGCAAGGGCAAGTCGGCGTAAAGGGTCTTGAGCAGGGAGCTTTTTCCCGACCCCGTACGCCCCACCAGGTACGCAAACTCGCCCTTCTCCAGCGTAAACGTAACCTTCTGCAGCACAGTGTTTACATCCTGCATAATGTACGCATCGTGCAGTTCAATAACGGGGGCAGACGAGGTAGGCATAACAACGAAGGTAAAGGGCAGAGCGGGTTTCAGAAACACTCATTCCGGGCTCATCAGGAAATTTATACGCTAAACTTCCCGATAAGCCCGGAACGTGAGGTACCGAAACGGTCAAACTTCCAGTTTTTGCAGCTTCCCGAACTCCAAGGCTTCAATAAGGGTAGCCAGCTCGGTTTCCTTGCCCTCCAGCCCGTAGCGGTGCAAATCCTTCAGAGGCCGGTCGGCGCGGAAGTAGGCAATAAGCACGAAATGCTCGTCGCGCAGCTGGATATAATCCGGAATCTTGGCCTTGCCTTTTACTTTGATGATGTACATAAGAGGAGAGCGTAGATGGGAATGCTTAGAGCGTAGAACCTAAAGGCCGTTGCGTACTTGGTGCGGTTGCTGCGTTCTACGCTCCACAATCTAACCTCTACTCACTACCCGTTCACCTTTTTGTGGTCGGCCAGGAAGGTAGCAAGACCTTTGTCGGTGAGGGGGTGGTTAAGCAGGCCCGTGATAACGTTAAGCGGGCACGTTACCACGTCAGCGCCCAGCTCGGCGCACTGAATCAGGTGCGGTACGTGGCGCACGGAAGCTGCCAGCACTTGGGTGGGGTAGCCGTAGTTCGAGAAAATGTCCACGATCTGCTGAATCAGCTGCAGTCCATCGTGCCCGATGTCGTCGAGGCGGCCTACGAAAGGTGATACATAAGTAGCGCCAGCCTTCGCGGCCAGCAACGCCTGCCCGGCCGAGAAAATCAGGGTGCAGTTGGTTTTGATGCCTTTGTCGGAGAAATAGCGGATGGCCTTCACGCCCTCGCGAATCATGGGCACCTTCACCACAATGTTGGGGTGCAGCTCAGCCAGGGCCTCGCCTTCCCGGATGATACCTTCGTAATCGGTAGCAATTACTTCGGCAGACACGTCGCCATCCACGATTTCGCAGATCTGCTGGTAATGGGCCATCACGGCGTCAGTGCCTTTGATGCCTTCTTTGGCCATCAGCGAGGGGTTGGTGGTCACGCCGTCGAGCACGCCCAGCTCCACAGCTTCCTGAATTTCCTTCAGGTTGGCGGTATCAATGAAAAATTTCATGCGGGTAGATTGAAAACAACAATGCGTACAAAGCTAAGCACTGATTTATCGGATTTGCCGGATGAGCCGGATTTTGTAGGTACCGACTGGTGAAGTGCTGCCGCTTTGGTGGGTAAAAACACGAAAAGCGACTCGTATGAGTCGCTTTTCAAGTATCAGCTAGTCCACTTTACCTGGTACTGTCCGTGGAAGTTTTGGGCAAAAAAAAGCGAGCCAAAATCGCACCGCTACAACCGTTTACCCTTGCTACCTTCCGGTCCTGGGGGAGTTCAACAGGAGCTGGTCGTTCTGACTCGCCGGTGCAAAGGTACGCAGCTATTTCAGCACAATGCATACTCCCGGCAGATATTTTTTATGTGTAGGCCGGTATGTACAAGAGTATCAGCCCGTTTTTTTATGCAAACACCTCGCTTTACCAACTATTCCCCGGCCCCGGTAGTACCGGAGCATATTTTCCGCCTAGCCCTGTAGGTTAAGAATTTTCTGGGGTACAGCGGGCAGCTCGGGTGGTCCTGAGCATAACCGGCCAGCGGGTCGGATGCCGCCCCCTCTAGCCCTGCCCCGGAGCTTCCGGTCTGGGCGCCAGCAGGTTGGAGTCGGTAGCTGGCTGAGGTAAACCAGACTCGGGAAGCGTCAGGGCGCCAAGCAAAGACAAGGCGAGCAAGGGTAGGGATGAATTCATTAGAGGCAGGTGCGAAAAGTCCTAGCATAATTCCACCGTAAAGGTCAGGCGTAACTGCGCGGAGGAAAAGGCATAGAAGCTCCGATTTGTGACTAGCATTTGTTAGAGAAAACAGTAGGATTGTGCGAAGGAAATAGCAGCTACCTGCTTGTTACTGGCATGTACTGACTGGGTAGCCAGCATAAATCATTTTGTTTGTGACCAGCATTCGCCCTGGTCTTGCCCTGTTCTCTACACCGGCTGCTGCGCCTACGCACTTTTTCGGGCCCTCACGCGCGAGCAGATTAGCACCACGTGGCGCCCGAGGAGCGTAGCCAGCAGGGCCCCTACCTGCTGCCCCGCCCGCGGTCAACGGCAACCCACTGCTGCCAGTCCCGGCCCGTGGGCTAACGACCAGTACGACTAGCGAAAGCAAAGAAAAAGCCGGCGCCGGCGCAACTCCGTGCTTTAGGTCTGAAATCTGCGCCGTATTTTTGCCCATGCCTCAACAGATTCTCATTCTTGATTTTGGGTCGCAGTACACGCAGCTTATTGCCCGGCGCATCCGGGAATTAAACGTTTACTGCGAAATTCACCCGTATACGCACGCCCCGGACCTCACTGAGGACATCCGGGGCGTGGTGCTTTCGGGCTCACCCTGTTCCGTGCGCGACGCCGACTCGCCCAACCCGGACTTGTCCCGCTACCTGGGCCGGGTGCCGGTACTCGGCGTCTGCTATGGTGCGCAGCTGCTGGCTCACCAGCGGGGCGGCGAAGTGCTGCCGGCCACTATCCGGGAGTACGGCCGCGCCCGCCTGGCCCGCGTCCACCACGATTCGCCCTTGCTGCACGGCGTACCCACCGATTCGCAGGTGTGGATGTCGCACGGCGACACGATTAAGACGCTGCCAGCGGGCTTCGACATTATTGCCAGCACCCCGGAGGTGGCCGTGGCCGCCTACCAGATTCAGGGCCAGCCAACCTACGGCATCCAGTTCCACCCCGAGGTAACGCACTCCACCGACGGCAAAACCCTGCTCCAGAACTTTGTGGTGAACATCTGCGGGCTGGATCAGAGCTGGACCCCGGAGCACTTCGTAGACAGCATGGTGGGTACCCTGCAACGGACCATTGGCGAGGAAGACCAGGTGATTCTGGGACTTTCCGGCGGGGTAGATTCCTCGGTGGCAGCGCTACTGCTGCACAAGGCCATTGGCAAGCGCCTGCACGGCATCTTCGTCAACAACGGGTTGCTGCGCAAAAACGAGTACGAAGACGTGCTGCACTCCTACCAGGGTCTGGGCCTGAATGTGCGGGGGGTAGATGCTTCCCAGGAGTTTTACGCCGCCCTGCAGGGCCTCACCGATCCGGAGCAGAAGCGCAAGGCCATCGGCCGCACGTTTATTGAGGTGTTCGACCGGGAAGCGCAGAAAGTAGAGGGCGCCCGCTGGCTGGCTCAGGGCACTATTTACCCCGATGTGATTGAGTCGGTGTCGGTGAAGGGCCCGGCCGTAACCATCAAGAGCCACCACAACGTGGGCGGCCTGCCCGAGAAAATGAACCTGCGGATTGTGGAGCCGCTACGGGCCTTGTTCAAAGACGAGGTGCGCGAAGTAGGCCACACCCTGGAGCTGCCCGAGCACATCCTGCACCGCCACCCCTTCCCCGGTCCCGGCCTGGGCATCCGCATCCTCGGCGACATCACCCCCGAAAAGGTCGACATTCTGCAGCGCGCCGACGCCATCTTCATCAACGGCCTGAAAGAGCACGGCCTCTACGATAAGGTATGGCAGGCCGGCGTGATGCTGCTGCCGGTGCAAAGCGTGGGCGTGATGGGCGATGAGCGCACCTATGAGCGGGTAGTGGCCCTACGTGCCGTAACCAGCGTAGACGGCATGACTGCCGACTGGGCTCACCTGCCCTACGAGTTCCTCGCCGACGTCTCAAACCGCATCATCAACCAGGTGCGTGGCATCAACCGCGTGGTGTACGATATTAGCTCCAAACCCCCGGCAACCATTGAATGGGAATAGCGGAGGGGTGATGAAACGGTGAATGCGTGAGCTTGCCGCTTAACAGGCTCCGAGAGGTAGCCCCGGAAGGGCAGCATCTCGGCAGCCACCCTACCCCCTCTTACCCTTTCAAAGCCCCAGCGGGGCGACACAAACCGTTCCACAACGGGTGTCGCTCCGCTGGGGCTTTACGTTTCTGCTCCGAGTTTCTCTACCCATAGGCCATCCCTTGCGGAACCCGTTAAGCGGCAAGCTCACGCATTCACCGTTTTACTTCCAGCAAGGCCTGGCCCTCGAAGCTGTACCAGATGCTGTCCTGGCGTTGGTGGCGGTTCAGGCCGCGCAACAGCAGTTGCAGATGCAGGTTCTTGGCGGTGGCGTGCAGGGTGAGGGCGGAGTTGGGCAACTCAACCCCGACGGCAGGGTTGCGCCCATGGACGCGGGTCAGGGAATCGGCAATGGCGCCGGGGGCAAGAATGAGCTGGGGCTGCCAGCTGCCATCGGCCCGCATCTGCTCCAGTTGCAGGTCATAGCCGCGCCGACGGGTACGTAGCCGGAACGAGCCTTCCGGCACGCTTACGTTCGCCAGCGTATCCTTATCAGGTACATAATACTGGTACACGCTCACGTTGTTGAGTAGGTAACGGCCGTTGCCCAGGGGTAGTACATCGGGATTTTTGACGCCGAACGAGGCAGAAATTTCCTCATCGGCCTCAGTGGCATAGCGGCTGGTGCGCTCCAGGTTACTAAGCGCGAACAGACGGTCAGACTGCCAGTGCCTTTTCTCCCACGGCGTGTCTTGGAGCAAGGAATCGGGCAGTTGCAGGGAGCCGGCAAAAAGAGGTTGCAGCTGGTCCAGCGCCTGCCGCTCGGCAAAAAACTCGAAAATGGATGTGAGCCGCTGCCGCACCACCAAGGGTAGTTTAGGCACGCGCTGACCGGCGCCGTCCAGCTTACCGTTCTGCAGCAGAGTGTACTGGGCGCTGATTTCGCGCAGCTGGCCGAGTTGGCTGCGCTCGGCCGTAGCAAATGCGCCCCAGGGGCCGGCAGCCGACAACAAAGCTACCAGAGCCAGCGAAGCCGGAATCCAGATGATGCCCTGGCCTTTGCGCACCAGAAAGTAGGTAGCCATTACCAGCAGCCAAGCGGCCAGGATCAGCACAAAGTAGCGCTCCTCCGTGATGCCGTAGGCCCGGATGCGGGTACTAATAGCCACAGCCAGCAGCCCTAGCAAGGGAAATAGCGCCAGGTAAAACCAGCGCGCAAACGTGCGAATCCAGGTGTTTTCAGCCGCATTGCGGATGGGGTGAATCAGGAGCAGGGCCAGGATGCCGGCCACCGAAAGGGCCAGCACCAGCACAGATACCCAGCCCTCCGGCAGCTCCCACTGTACCAGAATACGCCCCATATAGGCGTACAGAATGCCTAGGTACAGCACCACCAGCGGCAGCAGCACAAACTGAGTAAACACCTTGAGGCCCTTGGGATAGGTAGCCTCCTGCTCCAGGGCGGCAAAATGCTGAGGCAGGCACTCCGGCCAGGAAAAACCAGGTGTTAAACACCGTACCCAGCACCGTGAACAGGTGCTGGTACACGTACCGGTCCAGCTTCACCTCAAACAGGTTCTCGATGGCGAGCAGGGCCAGGGCGCACCCCGCAAACAGCACTCCGGAGTATAGTCCGGCCGTGAGAATGCGCAGAAACAATGTTTCGTTGTAGCGCCAGAAACCCGCCGTATCGGCCTCGCGGCGCAGTTCGGGCAGGTAGGGCACCACGGCTACCAGCAGGTGCGAAGCCACCAGCAACACAAACAGCCGCAGCCTCCACACACTATCGGGCTCGGCGGGGCAGGCCACAGACCAGCCTCCCAGCACCAGCACTACCCCCACCGAGGCGGCCAGCCGCCCCCACCTAGGCCACCGATACCGCTCAGCTGCCAGGGCTACGGTCAGCGCGAGCGTGAGCCCCAGCACTGCCGTAGAAAGCACGGGAAACAGCCAGTCAAGCTTGGCTTCCTCAGCATAAGGCAGGCGCTGCACGTAAATGCCCACGCCGCACAGAATAAAAGCGCAAAGCAGAGGTAAAGGAAAGCGCCGAAGCACCGTGGCGGCTTCGGTGAGCAGATGCTGCAGGGAAGGAAGTTTCATGAGTCACGCCGGATAAGTGCGCCAAGAAACAGCTTTTCCGTTGAGCTTCCGGCGCGCAAGGCCGGGCTTATTCGTTTTCATTTCTGCAGCAGCTCTTCCACTTCCAGCAGCAACGCCGTGTTTTCTACAATGTCGCGCAACTGGGTCAGCTCAATCAGGGTGAACACCAGGGCCAGTCGGGGCGCAGGCGTGCGCAAAGCAATACAGCGCGCCTCGGGGTCCTGGGTGCGGAGGCAATGATGCTGCCAGCTGCTGCTTACTACCTCCCGAAACTCCTGGAACTCGGCGGTGGTAGCGGCCAGGGCCACGTTGCCGAAGCACAGGTGCAGGTGGCGCGTGCGGGGGCACCGGGCGCAGTACCCAAACTCGTTATGATGAAAGAACTGAGCCATGATGGAATGGTGAAGTAGAACCGCAAGTATAACTATTTAGAAAATGTCTAAACAAATAACCAGCCGTTTGTATTTCGCCCCGACGTGCCCAGCTTGCCCTGCCAGCCCAGATAGTGTACCGCCGCACTACCTCCCTTTCAGGCCCTGGCAACCCGTCGGCGGCAACTTATTTCAGAAACCCGACTTGCTCAGGACCGTTCCTAAGAGAGAACGGGGCCGCCGGGGGCTGGAGTTGCTTCTGCTCTGACTCTGCCCCAGACCAGCCGGGTTTTTCTGCGTAGAAGCCCGCGTTGCCCTAACTGTTCTGCTCACTTCCCCTCCATGAAACGTCCTTCCGTCCTCCGGCTGCTGGCTTTTACGGTGCTGGCGCTGCTGATAGCGGGCGTAACGGGCGCATGGCTGGTAGGCACGCGCTGGGGGCAACGGCAGCTGGAGCACCTGATCCGGCAGCGGCTGGCCCAGCAATCCGACCTGGTGCTGGCCCCCTTCGACGTGCGAATTTCTCTGCTGCCCGATTTTCCGCACCTGACGGCTTCACTGCGGCATCTGGTTCTCACGGACACCTCCTACCACCGCGCGGTACCCGTGTTGCGGGTTGGGCAGGCAGATATGCGGCTGGAACTGGGGCAGGCTTGGCGCGGGCAGTTCCGAGTTAGCCATCTGACACTGCGCAACGTGGAGTTTCAGCAGTTCACCGATTCGCGGGGGCACGACTGGGGCCTACGGGGCAAAGGACCGCGCAACACTACCCCTACCCCACCACCCGACTTCGACCTGGATTCGCTGGTAGTTTTCAATTTGCGGGTGCTGGACCACAATGAGCTGCACCGGAGTGGGTTCTCCGCCTACGTCCGGCTGGGCCGGCTCCGGGCTCAGGTGCGCCGGGGCCAGGCGCACGTAGGAGGCCACCTGCAGGGGCAACTGGAGTTTTTACGCAGCGGCCGGGGTAACCTGTTTGAGCAGGAGCCCATTCAGGCCCTGATTCGCTACCAGTATGATTTCCGGCGGCGCCAGGGCACGTTTCTGCAAACCAAAGCTACCCTCAACGGCGACACGGTGCTGGTGAGCGGCACCCACCGCGGGGCGGCGCCCGGCGAGCCGCGGGGGACGTACCTGAACCTGCATTTTCGGGGCAACCAGCCGCTGCTGGAGGTGCTGCACGTGGCCCTGCCCCCCAGCCTCGACCGGTTTCTGGCGGGCGCCCGCAGCCCTAGCCACGCCCGCATTGCCTACACCATCCGCGGCCTAAGCGGCCCCACTACGCGCCCGCGCACGGTGCTGCGCTTTGCCCTCCACAATGCCCAGGTGCGGTGGGCCGACTCGACGCGGCGCATCCGGCGCTGGGATGCGCGCGGAGTATTCGACAATGGCCGTAGCCACTCGCCGCGTACTACCTCCCTTGTGTTTGAGAGGTGCCGCCTGTATTCCGAGGCGGGGGAACTGGATGCGGCCCTGGCCGTGCGCGACTTCACCCGCCCCCGCCTGCACGGCCACGTGCGGGGGCGCACCGAGCTGCAAACCCTGGCCGCAGTTGTAGCGCCCCACCTGTGGCGGGCGCGCAGCGGGCGGGCCTCCCTAAATCTGGACCTCAATGGTACCCTGCCGGAAATTCCGGACCGCACCACGCGCCGCACCTTACACCCCGATTCGCTGCTGCCGCCCATTGCGGCCCGCGGCACGGTGGAGCTGGAACAGGCGGCCTTCGACATCCCGAGCCGCCAGGCCACCATGCGCAACCTGACCGTGCGCGTCCGCCTGCTTGACAGCTTGTGGGTCTTGGAAAACCTGACGGGGCAGCTCAACCGCATGCGGGTGCAAGCCAACGCCACCACCACGCACCTGCTGGCGTACTTCAGCGGCCAGCATCCTACCACCAGCATTGCGGGCACGTTTACCGTCGACGACCTGGCGCTGGGGGAACTGCGCCGCCTGCTGGCTCCGCCCGGAGGCCGGGCCGTGAAATCCCACCCTCAGGCTTCTCGCCCCGGTTACACCCGTAACCAGGAGCTGGCTTCGCGGGCCCTGAATTTACTTCCCCCCGGGCTGCGCCTGAATGTGCGCCTGCGCTGCGGCCGGCTGGTGCTGGCCGCCGATACGCTCTACCAGCTGGCCGCCACAGTGCGCCACAATGGCCACCTCGTGCGGCTGCACCAGCTGCAGGGACAGGTGTGGGGTGGGCAGATAACCGGCGCCATCAGCTGGCCTACCGATACGCTGAACCTGCAGCCGGTTGCGGCCCGCCTTGCCGTGCACTTCCCACTGCTGCGCTACGATCAGCTCCTGGCCCGCCTGACGCAACCCTCGCGCAAAGGGCCCACCGCCCCCACCGACGCAACCCTGCGCGAAGTGCTCCTGGCAGCTAACGGCCAGGCCACGGCCACTATTGACCGCCTGGTGTTACCTGGGTCCGACTACCTGAGTACAGTGCGGCTGCTGATCGACAAGAAAGGCCCCGTCTTCCTTATTCCAGCCCTGACTTTTGCCACCAAGGCAGGCGGAACCGGCCGCATTAGTGCTACGGCTCAGTTGGCGGGCACCCACCTGACCCATGCCCGCGCCGACCTTGATTTGCGCTACCAGACCCTGGATGTGCAGCACTTGCTGCAACTATTAGCGGCCCTGAGTACGGTACCACCGTCTACCTCGGAGGTAGGGCCCCGCGCCCGTAAGTCCGCCGGCTCGCCTTCTCCCTTCCTCGACGGCACCATTACCGGGCGGGTCCACGTCAGGGCACAGGAAGTGCAGTATGGGGCGCTGCAAGGGCAGCAGTTTCAGCTCCGCAGCCAGTTGCTGGCGGGGCAGGCCCGCGTGGAAGAGTGCTCGATGCAGGCATTTGGGGGTACGCTACGGCTGCGTGGCACTATGCAAACCAACGCGGGTAGCGGCCACCACCCCCTGCACGCCCAACTGCAGCTGCGCGCCATTCAGCTGCCCGAGCTGTTTAAACTGGCCACGGCCCTGGGCTTTGAAGTGCTGGGTCCCGAGAATATCCGGGGCACCATGCAGTGCGGGGCCGACGTGCACACGGACCTGGACAATTCTTTTCTGCCACAGCTGGCCGTTACCCGTGCCTTTCTGCGCACCGACCTCCGTGAACTGGAGCTGATGGATGTCGAAGCTGTTACCCAAGCCCTGAAAATGCTGAGTGAAAAGCGCACCAGCCACCTCTACTTCGAGCCGGTACAGCCCCGGTTTGTACTGGATGGCAGCCGCCTGCTGATTCCGCACCTGGGCCTGAGCAGCAACCTCACCGACATGACCATCAGCGGCGAGTACTACCTTACCGGCAAAGCCGACCTGTACGTGGGCCTGAGCCCGTTGCAGGCCCTGCTGGGCAACAACCGCAAACGCATTGCCCGCATCCAGAGCGGCGAAGCGGCCGAGCGGCCCAACCGCGGCCTACTATACGTGAACCTGCAGCGGGAGCCGGGCTCCCGCTACAAAGTGCGGCTTTTCCAAAAGCAGGAGCAGCAGGCCCAGCAGCGCGCCCTGCAGCAGCAGTACCAGCACCTCCTGCAGCGGCAGCCACTGGATACTACCCTACGCCTGCTGCAGTAACGCTGGTCTGCCGGCAGGCCATCCGCAGAGCCAGGCCGATATTCAGCCGCTTAAAACCGCCGGGGCAGCTCAATGCCGCGGATGGCCCGGAACAGGCTGCTGGCGTTATGGTCCGTCAGCCCCCCGATGTAGTCCGTCAGCAGCACAATCTGCTCGTAGGCAGAGGCCTGCTGCTGGTGGCCGGTAGCCCGGAACTGCTCGGGCAGCAGCTGCACTACCTTGCGGGAGCGGGCTGTTTCCTGCGGATCGAAGATGGCGTGCAGAAACGCATCGAGCAGGCCCGCCAGCACCTCGAAGCCGGCGGCCTCGGTTTCCAGCACCGGCCGGCTGTGGTAGAGGTGCTCGACCGTCAAGTGGTGCATGTGCTGGAGCTGCTCCCAGCAGTCGAGCTGCTGTACCAGGGGCTCATCGGAACGGCCCCGGAGCAGGTCAGCGGCCCGATCGGCGAACAGGCGGGCGGTTTGCTGCACCAGGCGGTTAATCAGCCGGGCGCGCAGGTAGCCCAGCTCCTCGCGCCAGTCGCGCCACTCTACCGTGCCACGACGGCCGGGCGCGTCGCCCAGCAGCTCGCGTAACAGGGCCAGCCCCGTCTGGCAGGGAATCAGGCCCAGCTTCAGGCCATCCTCAAAGTCGATAATGCGGAAGCACAAATCATCGGCGGCTTCCACCAGAAAGGCCAGCGGGTGGCGGTGGTAGAAGCCGCCCAGGTCGGTACCCGGCGGCTTGGGCAGCAGGCCCAGCTCCCGGGCTACCTCTTGAAAGCGGGCGGCTTCGGTTTGAAAGTAGCCGTACTTTTTTTCGCTGGTGCCGCGGGTCAGGCCGGCTTCTTCCACGATAGAGGGCCGCGGATACTTGGTAAAGGCTCCGAGGGTAGCATAGGTCAGCCCCAGCCCGGCCGAGCCGCTGCTGTGGGCCGCGTAGGTATGCGTCAGGACCCGAAACCCGGCCGCGTTGCCCCCAAACTGCTGCAGGTCAGTCCGCTGGGCGGGGTTCAGCACCCGCACGAACGGTTCGGCGGCGGCGCTGCGGAAGTAGGCCGAAATGGCGTCTTCGCCGGCGTGCCCGAAGGGTGGGTTGCCAATGTCGTGGGCCAGGCAGGCGGCGGCCACAATGTCGCCGAAGTCACTGTCGAGGTGGGGCAGGCGCCGGCCAAGGTCGGGGGTTTCTTCGAGTAGCAGCCGGCCCCCGAGTCGGCCGAGTGAGCGGCCCACGCAAGCCGTTTCCAGAGAGTGCGTCAGGCGGGTGTGCACGAAGTCGGTTTCGGGCAGGGGCAGCACCTGCGTCTGGCGCTGCAGCCGCCGGAACGCCGTGCTGAAGACTACCCGGTCGTAGTCCTGCACGAAAGCCCCGCGTACGGGGGGAGCATCGGTTACCACGTGTAGCTGGGGCTGCTCGGGGTAGCGGCGGCGGCTCAGCAGCCGCTCCCAGCTCATGGTCGGCGCGTCGGACGAATCGGTTTGGAGGTGCATCATCGGAGAGACAAGGTACGATGCTCGGGTAAATCATCTGCCAGCCCCGATAAGCGACTGTGGTGCCCCAGCGCCGAAACTCCGGACTACTCGGTGTGGTGCGGGCGGCCCAGCAGCCGCACCGTGGCGTAGCCCAGCAGCAGAAAGACCCCGTACAGCAAGGTTACGCCCCAGGTATCCCGGTGCACCGTGGGGTGCAGCACCCGGGAAATGATGTCGTAAAAGAGAGCGAGCGGGTTGGTTAGCACGTCCCAGCTGTTAAAGCGCAGGTAGCGGCCCAGGTACACCCCGAAGCTACTCAGCAGCAGCGCCACGGTGGCAAACACCCAGCCGGCCCACCAGCCCAGGCGGCGCGTCACGAGCACCTGCATGTCGGTCAGGGAAGCGTACGCCAGCATCAGCCCGTTCCAGGCGCAACTCAGAATCAACGCCAAGTCATACCAGTAGGGCGCGTCGGGGCGGGGTTCCAGGTGAAATAAATCGGTGAGAATGTAGGGCGCGTTGGGGAAGAACAGCAGCCACACCACCCCTACCGGCAGCAGCACCCGGGCTTTTAGCCGTCCTGCCGAAAGCCCCAGCATGGTGCTTAGTCCAAACGGAATAAGCGCCAGAAACAGATTCCAGAGCAGAAAGACAAAGGAAATCTTGTGGGTGATGAATACCCGGAAGGTGATGAGCAAAACGCTCAAGGCCAGCGAGGCGCCCAAAATCAGCAGCAGATTCAGGCGCTGGCGCAACTGGGGTACCGATAAGGTAGCAACGGACATCGACATACTCACTGGGTAGATATTTTTAACCGCTGCCAGTAACGGATTGTTGCGGCCGCGCATTGCACGGCGCGCCACAAAATCAGGCGCTGGGCGGGGCTGAAATGTACAGAATGTCCGACTGCCAACTAGTTAGCCGTTCCGCCGGCTGCCCAGCGCAGGGTAGCCTGGGTTTGGGCGTACTTGCTCTGCAGCTCCGCCAGCTTTACCCGCGCCGACACCAGACTGGCCTCGCGGGAGTTGATCAGGAACACGGAGCTTTCCCCGTTTTCGAAACGGATTTGCTCGCCATTGCGCAGCTGCTCAGCGTTGCGTACTACCTGCTCCTGCAAGGCCAACTGCTCGCGCAGGGCTTCCCAGTCGTTGGCTACGGTGCGCACGGTAGTCTGCACCTCGCGGGTGTCCTGCTGCAGGTCCAGCTCGGCTTCGCGCACTTTCAGACGGTTGAGCTGCAGCTTGGCCCGCTCTTGCCGCAGCAGCAAGGGGTAGGCGAAGCTCACACCCAGCTTGTAGTTATTTTCGAGGTAGCTGCCGCTCAGGCTGGCGGCTTTTTCGGGGTTGAAGGGCTGACCGGCCTGCAGCAGGTTGTAATCGAGGGTGAGCTTGGGCAGCAGCTTATTAGTCAGCAGGCGCTGCTCCACCCCGAGTTGGCTAAGCTTGGCGCGGTTCTTCTGCAAGTCCGGATGAATCTGCTGGGCCTGCCGGGCCAGGGCGGCTACCGAGTCGGGGGCGAGGGTGCGCCAGTCGGTGGGGCCGGGCAAGGGCTGGGGCACGGCCGCCGGGGGTAGGTCGAGGGGTTGCTGCTGGTCGTCCCAGAGGTAGTTGCTCAGCAGGAGGGTAGCATTGCGGAACTGCACCCGCGCCTGGCTAAGCGTAGCCTGGCGGTTCTGCATTTCCGTGAGGGCCTCCACTGAGTCGATGGCGGCCAGGTCACCGAGCAGCACGCGCTGGCGCACCGCCCGAAAGCGCACGTTGGCCAGGCCCGCATTCCGATCCAGCAGTTGCAGGCGCTGGTAGTTCAGGCTCCACTCCCAGTAATCTTTGGCCGCCTGGAGCAGCAGCTTATTCAGGGCACTGCGCCGCTCCGCTTCTGCCAGTCCGCGCAGGGCCTGGGCCTGGCGCACGGCGGCCCGGCGCTCATCAATCAGCAAGCCCTGCGCCAGCGGCACCGATATGCCTACGTAGCTCAGGCCGGCCGGCGAGGTGTAGTTTTCGGGGTTCACGTACGTGCCCACGCCTCGCTCGAAGCCCGCTTTTACATCGAGGCCGTACCACACCGGAATGCGCAGCTGGGTGTCCCAGTCGTGGAAGTACTCTTTGCCTTTGAATGTCTTGCCATAGTACTTGCTGGTAGCTGCGGGGTCGAACAGGCCGCGGGCATAGCGCACCTCTTGCTGGGCGCGCTCGGGTAGCAGGCCAGCCTGCCGGGCCACCGGGTGGCGCAGGGCCACGTAATTCAGCAGGTCGGCCAGCGTGAACACCTGCCCCGAATCGGGGGGAGCTGCCGCCACAGGGGTAGGCTGAGCCCACACGGGGACCCAGGCAAGCCAGAGCACCAAGAGCAGCAAGGCCCTACCCCGTCCGGCAGGCCCAAGCCGCAAGCGCCCCATGCAACGGGTGGCCCCTAATCCTATGCGCTTCATTTCGCTTCCTCCTCTCCTCCGCTGTCCGCGGACTTATCGGCTTTCTTGGCTTCTTTCCCGCCTTTGCCGGCATCAGTTGGATTACCCACGAAATTGGGGGGGAAGCCGTTCAGCTGGCGCCAGAGCTCGTACCAGATGGGCACGTTATCCAGCAAGGCCCAGCCGTACACTCCGGAGCCTACCCGCAGGGGCTTCGGCCAGGCTTCCAGCTCAGGGTCGGGGGTAACCAGAATGCGGTACTGGCCCTGAGAGTCGATGTTATCGATGACGGCGACGCGGCCCCCGAAGGTACCGAAGCTGGTGCCGGGCCAGCCGCTGAACACCAGGGCCGGCCAGCCATCAAACTGCAGGCGCACCTTGCGGCCCACGCTCAGGAGCGGAATATCCATGGGCTTCACGTACAGCTCGGCAGCCAGGGCCGTGGTATGCGGCATAACCGTTACGACGGCCTCCCCTTCCTTTACAATTTCGCCTAGCCCTTCCTTCAGGGCCCGCACTACGTAGCCATCCTGCGGGGCCGTAATGTGGTAGTAGCCCGAGCGGATGCTGAGGTTGGCCAGCTCGTTGCGCATCTTGGCAATTTGGCCTTCGGAGTCAAACTGGTAGGCCGTAGCCGAGCGCCGGTCCGACTCCGATTTGGCTATCTTGTCTTGGTACTCGGCCTGCAACGAAGAAAGCTCCAGCTGCGCATTCACCAGCTCCTGGCGGGAGGCTCCCAGCTTGTTTTCCACGGCCTGGCGCTTGGCCGTGCTTTCCTGAAACTTCAGGCGGCGCTGCTCCAGCTCGGTCAGGCTTTTGAGGCCCTGTTGGTAGAGAGCTTCCTGGCGGGCCAGCTGCTGGCGGGCAATATCAAAGTCGTTGGTGGCGGCGCGCAGCTCGGCCTCGTCGCTGTTGACCTTCAGGCGGGTCTGGGTTACTTTGTTGCGGGCCTTATCGAGGCTTACGCGTAGCCCCTGGCGCAGGGCTTCCTGCTGGGAGCTTAGCGCCACGGTTTTGCCACGGTTTTCCTCCAGGGCCGCAATTTTGGCTTCCAGCTGCTCGCGGGTGCGCTGCAACAGCTGCGGATCAAAGTACTTGTCTTTGATTTCGGCAATGTCGACCAGGGTGTCCCCTTTTTTCACCTGCTGGCCCTCGCGCACTCGCCACTGCTGGATACGGCCGGCAATGGTGCTGGGTACGGTTTGGGGCCGGTCTTGAGGGCGTAGCGTAGTCAGGCGGCCGGTAGAGCGGATGTTCTGGGTCCAGGGCAAAAACCCCATTAGGAAAATTCCTATTCCGAGCCCCCCCAGCCAACGGGCAAGGGTGCGGCCGGCGGTCGGCGTCTGCACGCGCGCAAAAGAGCGGAAACGCGCCGTCAGGGGGTTGGTTTCTTCCAGCGGATGTTCAGCAAAAGGCATATAAAACGAGTGCTGATGAAGATGAATGAGAAGTAAGTGCGGCCACAAGGGGCCGGGCAGAAATGAGGCGGCCGTTAGCCGGGGCAGCGCCTCTACAGCAGGTCCTGCAGCTCGGGCTGCTGCGAGAGGGTAGCAAATGTGCCGTCGGCTACCACACGGCCGCCGCGCAGCAGGGCCAGGCGGGGGCACAGCCCGAGTACCCGTAGGTCGTTGGAGGCCACAATAACGGTCCAGGAATTACTGGGCTCCAGCACCCGGCTAAGCACGCGCAGGCGCTCTGCCGGCTCCACCCCGGGCAGGAAGGTATCCAGGAGCAGCAGGCGGGGGCGGCGCACCAGGGCCCGGGCCAGCAGCAGCTTCTGGCGCACACTATCGGAGAGCGGAGTGCCTACCCCAATGGGCGAGTTAAGGCCCTGCTGCCGGGCGTAAAGGTCGTCGCGCAGCCCCACCAAGTCCAGAGCCCAGGCCACATCTTCCGGGCTGATGCTGGCCTGGTCGAGGGTCAGGTTCTGCAGCAGCGTACCCTCGAAGAGGTTTTGGTACGAGACATTGTCGCCGACGTGGTTGCCCAGCGCCTCGCTGGATATGTCCTGCAGAGCCAGACCATCGTAGGCAACTACCCCCGTGTAGCCATCCAGCAGGCCAGCCAGGATTCGTAGCAGCGTGGTTTTGCCCGAGCCATCGGAACCGGCCAACCCCAGGTGTTCCCCGGGTGCCAGGGTCAGGCTGACATCCTGCACGGGCAGCTTGTGCCCGCCGGGGTACTGGTAGGTCAGGTTGCGCACTTCTACCCGCAGCCCCGTCGGGGTGCTGGGCAAGGGCAGATTTACCCCCTGCCGGGCGGCCACCACGGGCAGGTCCAGCACGTGCCCGATTTTATCGAGCGAGGTAAGGGCGTCGTACACCACGTCGAGCTTGAGCAGCACCTTTTCCACCGCCGATATGGTGAGAATAATGATGATTTCGGCAGCCACAAACTGCCCGATGTTAATTTGCTTGTTGATCAGCAGCCAGCAACCCAGAATGAGCAGGGAGGCAGTAATTAGGGTTTTAAAGGCCACAAAGCCCCAGAACTGGGTGAGCAGTACGCGGAAATGGCTCTGGCGGGCGCCGAGGTAGCCTTCCACCAGCGTATCGGTGCGGTTGAGGGCCATTTGCTGGCGCGGCGCGTGGCGGAAGGTGTGCACCGTGCGGGCTACGTCTTCCAGCCAGGCCACTACCCGGTACTTGTATTTCGACTCGGCGAGGCTGGTTTTAAGGCCATTCGGACCGGTGAAGCGCACCATCAGGGCCAGCAGCGCAACCAACAGCACGCCGAAGGCAATGAAGATGTAGTGGTAAAAGGACAGCAGAATCAGACCGAAGAGAATTTGCAGCGCTGCCGCTGAAAACTCAATCAGCAGCGTGGACAGGCCTTTTTGCAGGGTGGGCGTATCCAGCAGGCGGTTGACCAGCTCAGGCAGGTACTGGCCGTCCAGCGACTCGGTGCGGACCCGCGGCAGGCGCACGGCAAAATCGAAGCTAACCCGGGCAAACAGGCGCTGCTGGATAAACTCAACCAAGTAGAGCTGCATTACCTGCAAGGCCCCTACCAGGAACGTCCCGAAGACAATAAAGCCAATGAGTACAATCAGGGAGGTACTCACGTCGCCGCTGCTCACGAAGCCAATAACGGACTGCACGCCCAGCGGCAGCGTCAGGCTAATTAGGCCTGCCAGGGCCGCGTACACGTAGAGATACACAATGTCGCGGCGCTCGGCAGAAAGCAGGCGCAGCAGGCGCTGGCCCGGCGTAAGCGCAGGTTCTTGATGATCGGCCATGAATGCAATAGAAGGTTGAAAGCGTAAGCGTCAGAGGGTAAGAAGATCGTTGTGCAGGGGCATTTCGCCCGGGTACTTAGGTAGCCGGCGGGGGCTGGCTGAGGGTTCCGAACAAAAGCCCGTGCAGGAAATCGTACAGAGTATTTTCGGTGGTTTCGGTCAGGGTAGGCAGGTGCTGGGAAAAAAACAACTGCTTCCGCGCCTCTTCCAGGAGGGTGCTGGCCAGCGCCTGGGGGTAGGCGTAGTCGGGGTTTAATTCGCGCAGCACGCCGGCTATATCTGCCACCAGGCAGTGGTATTCCCGGAACAGGCCCGCGCGGTGGTCCTCGTCGACGCAGCGAATCAGGTAGGCTTTGGATGCCTCGCTTACCACCAGCCGGTACAGGGCCGCCTCGTCCAGGTCGGTGGTGGTAGGGTCGTCGCGGTGGGCCTGGGTCAGAATGCTCAAAATCAGGTGCAGCCGCTGGGCCGCGCTGGGTATGTTATGGATGTGAAACCGAATCCGGAACCGGAGCCAGGCCCAGTGCCAGGAGACCAGGTAGCCCAGCAGGCGGTGCTTGTTTTCGAAATAGCGGTACAGGGAGGCCTCCGTGGAAGCCATGCGCTGGGCCAGCTTGCGGAAGGTGAACTGCTCCAGGCCGATTTCATCCATCAGCCGGATACTCTCCGCTATCATGCGCCGACCCAGCTCGGTTTCTTGGGGGTCGCGCAGGTATAGGCGGTGGGGAATGTCTATGCGCAGCGACGTATTCATACTAGATATGCTATGTGGCCCTGGAGTAAACACTATTACGCATGATAGCTTTACTTTCCTACGCGCCGCATGCGAGTAGCCCGCGACCTGGTGAGCCCACGTTTCCTGTTCTCCAAACTTCTCTGCAAAGGTACTCTGTTGCCATACCGCTCAGCTTAAGACCGGATTAAATGGAACTTAAGTTTTCATTAAAAATGCGCCCCTAAGCCGCCTTTAGCTTCCGGCATATCTTCCCCAGCGTATCTGCGTACCTTTGCCGGGCGAGCCGTAGCGTTGCGGCCTCGCAGTTTCTCCCGCCTACCTGATTTGGCTCCTCGGTATATGAGGTCGTACTCTCTCCTGTTTGTTACCGTATTCTGCAGCAGTGTTGCGCTGTCAGCTCCTGCGTGGGCCCAGCAAGCGCCCGCTAAGAAGCCGGCTCCTACCCCCACTCCTGCCAGCAAGGTCACTACGCCAGCTCCTACCCGTCCGGCTCCTACCAGCCCCACCAAGCCCGCTCCGGGTGCCACTGCCAAACTAGCCCCGGCCAAGCCAGCTGCTACAACCACTACGGCTACTAAGGCCGCGGCTCCTGCCACCAGCAAGGCGGCCGCACCGGCAACCAAGCCTGCTACCTCACCTACTACCTCCAAGCCTACTGTAACGGCCGCGCCGAAGCCTACGGGCCCGCCGCTGCCCGCCAACATGGGCTCCAGCGACCCAGCCACCCGCTACAAAAACGGCAAAACCCTGCTCGACCAAACCCGCTACGACCTGGCCATGCAGGAGCTGCTGCCCATTACGGCGGCTACCAGCAAGTTTCAGCAGGCTCCTGAAGCGGCTTACCTCTACGCCGTAGCCGCCAGCCGGGCTAAAAAATGGGCCGAGGCAGAGCAGATGCTCAACTTGCTCCGCACGGAGTACTCGCAGTGGTCTGCGCTGCCGGAGGCTTTCTTTCTGCAGGGGCAGGTTTCCTTCGAGCAAGGCGACTTCGACAACGCCCTGCGCGTGCTCAGCCAACTTCCGCCCGACCGTTTGGCCACGGAGCGTGAGAATATGAAGGCAGCGTACCTGCCCCGCATCAAAGACAAGGCTACCTTCCAGAACCTGCTGAAAGCCTACCCCCAGGATGCAACCCTGGCCCGCGCCTATGCCGATAAGCTTGCCAACGGCGGCTGGTACACCGAAGCCGATAAGCCCCAGCTCGATCAGCTGATTACCCAGTTTGCCCTCGACCGGAGCCGGTATACTCCTCGCCCGCGGGCGCTCAAAAAGAGCACCTATAACATTGGGGTCCTCCTCCCCTTCGAGTTTGACGATACCAGCTGGGAAACGCGGCGCAAAAATCAGTTCGTTACTGACCTGTACGCAGGCATGCGTCTGGCCCAGGACTCGTTGCAGCGTGAAGGCCGGCCGGTGCAGCTATTTGCCTACGATACCGGCGCCGACACCCTCCAGCTGAAGCAAGTGCTGGCCCTACCCGAGCTAGCGGGCATGGACCTGATTATCGGCCCGGTGTATAAATCAGGCAGTAAGATTCTGGCCCGCTACGCCCAGCAAAAACAGATTGTGGTGGTCAACCCCTTGTCGCAGGACGGCGACTTGGTGCTCGATAATCCCTGGCACTACCTCTTTGAGCCCAGCACTGCTACGCAGGCCCGCCAGGCCGCTCAGTTTGCCTATTCCCGCCTCGGCGGAGCGCGCACGGCCGTGGTGCTCTACGAGGACACGAAAGATGAAACCGCCTTTGGCCAGGCCTACAAGCAAGCCTACGAAGCCCTGGGAGGCCGCGTGCTTCAGCTGCGCCGCATCAACTCCGATGTGGAAGAATCTCTGGCGGCAGGCTTCGCCGGAATTGATCTGAAAACCGTGGGGCATTTGGTAGTAGCTTCCGATGGAAAAAAGGCAGGTCCCTACACCCTGGGCGTCCTCAAGGCCCAGGATGCCCGCGTGCCGCTTATCACCTACGCTTCCTGGCTTGACAACAACCGTATCGGGCTGGGCCAGCTTGATGCCCGCGACGTGTATTTCGTGCATCCCAAGTTTGTGGACCGGACCAGCCCAGGCGTGCGGCGAGTGCGCCAGCTCTACACCCAGCGCCAGAACCTGCCCCCTTCTGTGTTTGCCCTTTCCGGCTTCGAGTTGCTGTACTTCTTCGCCAACCAGCTCCACCTCTACGGTCCGTCGTTTCAGCAGCCGCTGGCCAATGGCGGGCCAGTTTCGGGGGCGGTGTTCCAGGGCATCGGCTACCCCGGCGGCAGCCACGACAACCAGTACGTTCCGCTCACAAAACTAGAGCGGTTGGAGGTGGAAGTCTTGAACCCAGTCGGGATTCGATAGGTTTTACTACTAGCGCGAAGCTCCAACTTTGCGCCCTGCTGAACCGCCTTTTTGAGCTGTTCTTCGAGTACCGTTCACTGATATGCGAAGCTGGAGCTTCGCACTACATTCTGCTTTTATGGAATCCTCCCATCTTACTACTACCTCCGAGCTGACCCTGACGACCAGCGACGAGCTGTTTACCCGCGCCAAAAACCACATTCCGGGCGGGGTTAACTCGCCGGTACGGGCGTTTCGGGCGGTAGGCGGCCACCCCGTGTTTATGCAGTCGGCCAACGGGGCCTGGCTAACCGACGTGGACGGCAACCGCTACCTTGATTTCATCAACTCCTGGGGCCCAATGATTCTGGGCCATGCCCCGCAGCTGGTGCTGGATGCCGTGCAGCAAGCGGTGCAGGGTTCGTTGTCGTTCGGGGCGCCCACGCGCCGTGAGGTGGAAATGGCGGAGCTTATTAAGCAGATGGTGCCCAGCATCGAAAAAGTGCGCCTGGTAAACTCGGGCACGGAGGCCACTATGTCGGCTATCCGGGTGGCGCGCGGCTACACCGGCCGCAACAAACTCATCAAATTCGAAGGCTGCTACCACGGCCACGGCGACTCCTTCCTGATTGCTGCCGGCTCGGGTGCCCTAACCCTGGGGGCCCCCGACTCGCCGGGCGTAACCCAGGGCGTTGCCCAGGATACCCTCACGGTTCCTTACAACGACCTGGCTGCCGTAGAAACGATACTTGCAGCCAACGAAGGCCAGGTAGCGGCCCTGATTCTGGAGCCTGTAGTGGGCAATATGGGCCTGGTTGCCCCGCAGGAGGGCTACCTCCAGGGCTTGCGTGCACTGTGCACCCAGCATGGCATCGTGCTTATTTTCGATGAGGTGATGACCGGCTTCCGCCTCGCCCGGGGCGGCGCGCAGGAGCTCTACGGCATCACGCCCGATATGACGACCTTAGGCAAAATCATTGGGGGCGGGATGCCGGTAGGTGCCTACGGAGGCCGCCAAGACATCATGGACAACGTGGCTCCTGCAGGTAAGGTGTATCAGGCTGGCACGCTCTCCGGCAACCCCATTGCCACGGCGGCCGGCATTGCCCAGCTTTCCTACCTCAACGAGCACCCCGAACTCTACGACGAGCTGAACCGCATCACCACACGCATTGCCGATGGCACCCGCCAGATTTGCGCCGACCTGGGCCTGAACTACACCGTTAACCAGGTAGGCTCCATGTTCAGCGTGTTTTTCACCAGCCAGCCCGTCACGGACCTGGAATCGGCTAAGACTTCGGACACGGAAGCCTTTGGGCGCTACTTCCGGGCCATGCTGCACCGCGGCATCTACCTGGCCCCGGCTCAGTATGAAGCCCTATTTGTCAGCACGGCCATTACCGATGACCTGGTAGACCACTACCTCACTGCCTGCCGCGAGTCGATGAAAGAAGCCCACGGATTGTAACCACTATCCTGGGGTAGGGCGTGCTACGAAGGGCCGCCCCCACTATCCGCTCTGACTACTGGCCTACCCCTGGCTCCCAGCAAGCCCTGGCTTTTAACACGAAGCCAGGGCTTGTTGGCTTTAGGAATCATCGCACAGCGCGAGAAGAACTCGGATAGCCTGTCCAGATTTTTGCGGCTTCCGTGCACTTTCCCCCTCAGCACATTCTCAAATTCCCGACCTTTGCCCCAAATTAATCCTGCACTATGTTCCGATTTCGTCAGTTGCTACTGCTGTTTGTCCTGCTGTGGCTTGCTGTACCGGCCGTGCTGCTGGCCCAAACTGAAGCGCCCGCGGCGGCTAACAAGCGCCTCTTCGACCGCACCGTCGACGAGCTGAATTTCCGCACGATGGAGACCGTGTACGATAAGTCTTTCGCGCGGGGCAAGTTTCCAGAATCGTTGCGCTCTGCCAAGGCGCGCAAGGAGTTTGACAACTTCCCCGGCCGCGACGATTTAAAGAAGCTATTTCAGAATTATAATGGCGTATCCGACCGGTTTAAGAGCCGCTTCGGCAGGGGACGCACCGACCTGGTTGAGTTTGAAAAGCAGCTGAACAGCATTCTGGTTGACCGCAACTTCGAGTTCTTCATCCGGGTGCTACCCCGCGACGAACGAGTAGCCCTCATCCGGAGTTTGCAGCGCGTTATCAAGCAGGGCGCCGCCCGGTTCAACGCCTCGGAAGACCCTGCCCCCGAAGACCTGGCCGCCGATGGGGCCGCCGTGCCACCCGCCGATATCGACGCGGCCTCGGCTTCAGCTGCTCCCGCTACCCCCGATGTAGCCGCCGAAGATCCGCAGCCTGAACCCGAGGTAGCCCTGGCTACTCCAGCCACGGGTTACGCGGGCCCCCGGTCCCTCGATTCGGCGCCGCGCCACGACTGGATGGACTACCTCACCTTGCTGCTCTCCGGCAGTTCCCTGCTGCTGCTGCTCTACCTGGTTACCAGCGTGCTGCCCGACCTCCGCACCCGCCTGGATGCGCTGGCAGACGAGCAGGAGCCAACCACCACAACCCGTTCTCGCCGCCGTTCGGCTTCCTTGCCGGAAGACCGCTACGACGATGACGATACCAACTAGAAGCTGACGAGGCCCTGCTTAGCCTTCCGGCAAGAAAGCCAAGGCATACGGCCTGTCTTTCTTCTACCCTAGATTTCTTACTTGAACCCATGATTCTCACCGACCAGCAGATTCTCGCCGAAATGGAGCGGGGCAACATTGTTATTGAACCCTTTGAGCGAGGCTGCCTGGGCACCAACTCCTACGACGTGCACCTGGGCCGCTACCTGGCTACCTACCGCGACGCTGTGCTGGACGCCCGCAAACACAATGAAATCGACGTTTTTGAAATTCCCGAGGAAGGGTTTGTGCTCCAACCCGGCACGTTGTACCTGGGCGTAACCGAGGAGTACACCGAAAGCCACGCCCACGTTCCGTTTCTGGAGGGCAAGAGCAGCGTAGGCCGCCTGGGCATTGATATACATGCTACCGCCGGCAAAGGCGACATCGGATTCTGCAACACCTGGACTCTGGAAATTAGCGTGTCGATGCCGGTGCGCGTGTACCACCTCATGCCGGTAGGCCAGCTAATCTACTTCGCGGTGCAGGGCACCGTCGAGACGCTCTACAACCACAAAGCCAACGCTAAGTACAACGAGCGCACCGTGAAGCCCGTGGAGTCGATGATGTGGAAGAATAAGTTCTAGCGTTTCACGCTTGCTCTGTACTGTCCGTCCGAGTCTTCTGCCTGATAGACAGAATACTCGGACGGACAACTTTTTTTACTTAACTCCTCCTTACTAATCTCTTTCGGAGTAAACTACCTGGCATAGTTTTTCGTTAAGAAAGGACATCCGGCAGGCTTCGCGGCTGATGAAACTTGCTGGTTTTGTTGATCCGACCTGTTCACGATATTCTTTCCCAATGAAAAAGAAATTTGCCGCTGCGGCTGCCTTGGTTGTTGCTTCGCTTGGGGCCCACGCCCAGCAGAAGCCTACCCCGGCCTCGCAGGATAAACCGTCGCAGGCTTCTATCCGCTTGAACCCCGTGCAAGCTCACGCCCGTCAGCTTTCCGACCAGATGGCGCGCGACCTGCGCCTCAATGGGTATCAGAAAACCCGTTTGCAGGCTATTAACGAAGAAAAGCAGGCGAAAATCGTGGCCATCAACCAGAAGAACGCGGGCAACGATAAGCTGATCCAGCAGCAATGCGATGCCGTGTGCAAGGAGCGCGACAAGGAGCTGCAAGCCGTACTTAGCACTGACCAGTACAGCAGCTACTACGACGCACGCCGTCAGTACAACACGTTCAGCATGAACTATAACAAAGCGGCCGACGCCATCTTTGTAAATTCCGTGCAGAACCCCTTGCCGGCCAGCAGCAATGGGGCCACCATTGGTCCGGCCCGTTCCGCTACCCCTGCTACCCGCACCCGACAGTAAGTACTCCTTCTTTATAGAAAAAGCCGCGTCAGATCAATCTGACGCGGCTTTTTTGCTATTATACTCGTCTGAGAATTAGCGCTGCTTGCGCTCTTCTTCCTCGATGTGGTCCATCAGTTGGCGGCACAGGTCGCGCATTTTGGTGGCCATTACGGTGTCGTTGGTGGCAGTTACTAAGCTTTCGGCCATGGCCCCCATGGTATCCACGTAAAAGCGCTTCATTTCATCCACAGGCATTTCCTTGGTCCAGAGGTCGATTTTCATCGTGCCCCGCTCATCCCGGTCCCAGAGGGCAATGTTGATGGCCTTTGCGAAGTGAATATCGGGGCCCGCGTCAGTAGCCGACCAGCTGATGGCCTCGGGCACTTTCTGATCGTCGAGGGCGATGCTGAAGCGGATTTCAGATTTTTTCATGAGGAGAAAATGCTAATAAAAGAGTGTCATCCCGAGCAGAGCGAAGGACCTCTACCCTTAGTAATCACGTATAATTACCTTCTGTAAAGGCCCTTCGCGGCGCTTAGGATGACAGAGAATTCAAAGCTTGCTGGCAGAAGTAACCGGCCTTACACGTAGTTGTTCAGCATCACTGGCATTACCAGCATCAGGATGCTTTCATTGTCGTCGGGGGTAGTAGGCATGAGCAGGCCAGCGCGATTGGGCGTGCTCAACTCCAGCGTGATTTCCTCGGAGTCGATGTTGCTGAGCATTTCAGTCAGGAACTTGGCGTTGAAGCCGATTTCCATGTCCTCGCCGTCGTACTGGCAGGCCAGCTTTTCGTTGGCTTCGTTCGAGAAGTCGAGGTCCTCGGCCGATACGGTCAGCTCCGAGCCAGCCAAGCGCAGGCGTACCTGGTGCGTGGTCTTGTTGGAGTAGATGCTGATGCGCTTCACCGAGTTTAGGAACTCCTGGCGACTGATAATGAGCTTGTTGGGGTTGCTCACCGGAATTACGTTTTCGTAATCGGGGTAGCGCTCATCAATCAGGCGGCACACGAGGCGCATCTGGTTGAAGCTGAAGAAAGCATTGGAGTTATTGAACTCTACTCGCACGGGGGTAGCTTCCGAAGGCAGCGCGCCTTTCAGCAGATTAAAGGCTTTGCGCGGAATGATCAGGTTTGCGGTCTGGCCGGCTCCTACATCGGAGCGGCGGTAGCGAAGCAGGCGGTGGCCATCGGTAGCCACAAACGTCACCTGGTTGTCGGCCAGCTGCACCAGAATACCCGTCATGGCGGGGCGCAGCTCGTCGGTGCTTACCGCGAAGATGGTTTTGTTGATGGCCCGCGACAACGACGACGATGGAATTTCCACCGGAGACGAGCCTTTTACGACTGGCACGCGGGGGAAGTCGGTGGCGTTTTCGCCGGCCAGCTTGTAACGGCCGTTGCTGCTGGCAATTTCAATGGTGTAGGTTTCCTCGTCCAGCGTGAAAGTCACGGGCTGATCGGGCAGGTTTTTCAGGGTATCCAGCAAGATGCGGGCGGGGGCAGCAATGCGGCCGCTTTCCCGGGCTTCTACCGGCAGCTCCGTCATCATGCTGGTCTCCAGGTCGGAGGCCGTAATCGTCAGCTTGCCGTCCTCGATTTCAAAGAGGAAGTTCTCCAGAATCGGCACCACGGGGTTGTTCGTGACCACGCCGTTGATGCTCTGGAGCTGCTTGAGCAGGGCGGAAGACGAGACGATAAATTTCATATAGTAGGGCGGGTTTCGGCTGTTTTTTCGAAGAGGACAAAGATAGGGAACGACAGCGGGTTTGGAAACGGCTTGCCACAATCAGAGTGCCCCGGCCCGAGCGGCCTGAATTCTGCCTCTAGAGCAGTTTCTGCCCCATTCCGGGTTCTGGGTTCCGTGTGGGGTAGTAGTCGGATAAGGGGGTAGGCCATAAAACCAGCAAGCACCGCTATTGCCTTGTAGCAGTAAAAAACTTAATTAGCCTCTTCTCTCCTTCCCTGTATCCCTACCAATAGTCACATTTATGTCGTCACAGGCCCTACATCATCTGGTGTATCAGAGCGTTGCTACTACCCCCATGACGGAGCCCGAACTTGAAATGCTGCTCACGCAGTCGCGCGCCTGGAACGAGGCGCACGGCCTCACGGGCCTACTCTTGTACAGCAACGGCAATATTATGCAGGTGCTGGAAGGAACGCAGGAGGAAGTGCACTACATCTTCAGCAGAATAGAGCTTGACCAGCGGCATTTTGGGGTCACGAAGCTTTCCGATGGCCCTATTCACGGCCGCAACTTCTTCCAGTGGTCTATGGGCTTTCGGGCAGTGAATCCTGAAGCGTTCGGGCAGTTGGCAGGCTACCAGGACCCGGAAAATCCGGCGGCCCACTTAGCTACCTACTCCGAGAATGATAACCTCTCCCTCTACGGGCTCCTGTGTTCTTTTAGCCGGCAGGACGAGGTGTATTGGTAGGCAGACTTACTAAGCGCCTTGCTTTGTTAGTGCTTAAAGTACACGGAGAAGGTAGTCCCCTGCCCTTCCTGGCTTTGCACCTCAATGCGCCCGCCGGCATTATCCACGATTTTCTTGACCATGTACAGCCCAATTCCGCTACCCTCTACATGGTCGTGAAACCGCTGAAACATGGAAAACATTTTGTGGGCGCTTTCCTCCTTCAGGCCCAGGCCGTTGTCCTGAACTTCCAGCAATAAGTACTTCTCCAGCTTGGTGCTTCGGATGTGCACTTGGCTTACCCGCTCCGGCGAGCGGTACTTAAAGGCGTTGCTGAGCAGATTGTAGATAATGCTGCGCAGGTTTTTTTCGGCAAACGAAATGGTGGGGCAACTGCTCACGGTTACCTCCAGCGCGCCACCGGCCTCCTGCACCAGGGGCGCCAAATCCAGGCTGACCTCCCGGATAAGGGTAGCCAAATCTACCGTCGCCACGGGCTGGTCGTTTTCCTTCTGCAGCTTGGTTACTTCGGTCAGGTGCTCAATGGTGCGCTTGAAGCGGTCCACGGAGTCCTGCATCATGTCCAGCAGCAATTCTACCTGCTCTTCACACGGCGTTTCAAGTTCCGACAGCAACGCATGCAAGAGCCCCTCAATGTTGTTGATGGGCGCTTTCAGGTCGTGGGAGGCGGTGTAGATGAAGTTGTCCAGGTCGGCATTGACGCGGGTGAGGCGCTCATTATTTTCCTGAAGCTCGCGCTGGGCCCGGTCGATGCGCTCCTGGGCCAGGCGGTGCTCGTGGATATCGGTGTAGGTACCAATCCACTGAATGATTTCGCCTTGCTCGTTGCGGGAGGGTAGCGCCCGCCCCAGCATCCAGCGGTACTGGCCTAGGTGATTTTTAATCCGGCATTCTACCTCCAGCGCCGTGCCCATCGTCAGGCTGTTCCGCCAACGGGCCATGGCCATCGGCAGATCATCGGGATGGATTTGGCCTTTTATGTCGTTGGCGGATGGAGAGCCGTTGTCATGGCCGGTATAGTAAAACCACTGGCGGTTCAGGTAGGTATTGCTACCGCGGGGGCTGGCCGTCCAGGCAATCTGCGGAATGCCCTCCAGCATGCGGCTGGCCTCGGCCGCAGCCTGCGCAATGGCAGCCTGGGCCTGCTGCTGTTGCTGCAGCTCCTGCTGCTGGCGCTCCAGTAGGTTATTTTGCTGCAGCACCTGCGCCCGAATGTCCTTGATTTCCTGCTGAGCCGACAGGTCGGTGATGATAACTGCCAGCACCGGCATGCCATCAAATTCCAGCACGTTCATCGATACGGAGAACGGCTGCAGTAAGCCCGATTGTACTTGCAACGGCATTTCACCGCGGCTTTTACCCTCCCAGCCTTTTTCCAACAACGCGTTCCAGTAGGCCTGAAACTCCGCCGGCACAAAGCGCAGAAAGGAGCATCCTATTACTTCTTCCAGCAGTAGCCCAAGCAGCCCGGCCAGGCAAGCGTTGCCGTAGAGCACCGTAGCATCCCGGCTTAGCAGCAGCGCCCCTTCGTTCATCTGCTCAATGAGGGTGCGGTAGCCTTGGTCGGCGCTTTGCAGCGTAAAGATGCGGGGCCCCTCGGCGCTCTGCACGGCCAGCGCATCAACGGCCCCCGTGCGAATAGCCGTTATCAGCTCTTCTGCCTCCAGCAGTTGCTGACGCAGCTCCTCATTTTGGCGGAGTAGGTCGGCGGCGCAGGGCTGCTCTTTATCACTCATGGGTGCTATCTGGGCCGGGCGGTGGCGACAGGCCGAGAGCCAGCAGCACCTTATTATGTTCCGAAAGGTCCCCAATCAGACGACGGGCCGGGAGGGGCATTTTTTTAATCAGGGTGGGCGCCGCTATAATCTGATCCTGCTTGGCCAGCTCAGGCCGCTGATAGATATCAATGATCAGCAATTCATAGCGGCTTCTCAAATGTTTTTCGCAGAGGGCCTTGATGTTCTGAACGGCTCGCGTGGAGTTGGGGGTAGCCCCGGTAATATAAAGATGCAGTACGTAGTTGGCAGCATCTTCACTCTGATCATCTGATTCCATCCGTGGGGCTTACTTACACTCAACCGCCCGGATGTCTAATCCAACCAGTACGCGTTCCTGATTAGACAGGTCGCCAATTATTTTACGAATCGGGACGGGCACTTTGCGTACCAGCGTCGGGATGGCCAGAATTTGGTCGCCGGCGGCCAGCTGCGGGTGCACCAGCAAGTCAATCACTTCCAGCTTGTAGCGCCCTTTCAGGTGCTGCTCACAATAAGACTTCAGATTAGCCAGCGCAGTAACGGACTTCACCGTCTGGCCGGCCACGTACAGGCGCAGTTCCCAGGTTTCATCTTCAGCGGCGGCGGTTGGAAGCGGGGTCTCCATACTCTGGGAACGGTGTAGGTGGTAAAGGAAGTAGTGGAGCCTTATTCAGGCGTGGAGGTACCCGCACTACTTGGCCGGTTATAGCGCAGGGCCTGCTGACGCATCAGCTCATCGTGGTTGATTTGCCGCAGCTCTTCTTCCACCGATTCAAATTCCGTGCGCAGGTTGGTGATGGTAGCTTCCAGCACCCGCCGTTTGCGTTCCAGCTCCCGGTCTTTGCGCTCCAGCTCCTGCTGGTTGGCCAGGGCTTCGGCCTGCTCTTTTACCTGCTGCGTCAGGCGGCTGGCGCCCGTGACAATGCCGGCAGGTCCAATCACGACGTCCAGCAGGCGGATACCTTTGTCGGTAACGAGGAACTCGCGTACTTGGTTAGAATGCGCCATGCCGCGAGATTTCAGAATACTGATGCCGCGGTTTCGCTCGCCTACCCCCTCCAGGTCGCGCACACTCAGCCAGGTATCCACGAGGGAAGAAACGCCTTCCTCCGTCATTTCCTGCTGAATGGTGCGGCCACTGATAAGCGAGGTAAATAAAGCCGTAATGTTGTTGACCTTCAGGAAGTCGATGAGGCGGGTGAGCATGCTGCGCACTTCGGCAATGTTGCCCACCGTAATCAGGTTGCTGATGGGGTCAATTACCACCGCTTCCGGCTGCCAGTCTTTAATGAGTCTGTGCACCGTGACTAGGTGCTTTTCGAGGCCGTTGAGGGTAGGCCGCGAAGCCTCAATGTGCAGCAGGCCCTGCTCCTGATGCTTGCCCAAATCAATATTCACGGAGCGCATGTTGCGCACCAACTGCTGGGGCGACTCTTCAAAAGCGAAGAACAGGCAGCGTTTGCCCGTGCGGCATATTTCCTCTGCAAAGGCCGCCGCCAAGGTGGTTTTGGCCGTGCCGGCCGTGCCGGTAATCAGGATGCTGCTGCCTTTGTAAAACCCATGACGCCCGAACATTTCATCCAGAGCTGGTACTCCGGAAGAAACAATATCATCGGACACCTCATGATCGAGCTTGAGGCTGGTGACGGGTAGCACCGAAATGCCTTCCTCGGTAATAAGGTAAGGATACTCGTTGGTGCCGTGGGTGCTGCCGCGGTACTTTACAATGCGCAGGCGGCGGGTGGTAATCTGTTCAATTACCCGATTATCGAGCAGAATAACGCAGTCCGAGACGTACTCTTCTAGGCCCTGGCGGGTAAGGGAGCCCTCGCCCCGCTCGGCCGTAATGATGGTAGTTACGCCTTTATCCTTCAGCCAGCGAAACAGCCGCCGAATTTCTGAGCGGAGCACGGCCTGGTTGGGAAAGCCTGAAAACAGGGCCTCAATGGTATCCAGCACTACCCGCTTGGCCCCGATGGAATCAATGGCGTAGCCCAGCCGAATGAACAGGCCTTCCAGATCGTACTCGCCGGTTTCTTCGATTTCCGAGCGGTCGACGTGCACATGGTCGAGCCGGAGCTTGCCGCCGTCCTGCAGGGCCTGGAGGTCGAAGCCCAGGGAGGTAACGTTGGCGGCCAGCTCATCGGCGGTTTCCTCGAAGGCCATCAGCACGCCCGGCTCGTCGTAGTCCAGAATACCGCGCACCAGAAACTCGACGCCCATCAGGGTTTTGCCGCAGCCGGCGCTACCACAAACCAAGGTGGGGCGACCCTGCGGCAGGCCTCCTTCCGTAATCTCATCCAGACCATCGATGCCCGTAGGAGTTTTAGGCAGCTGCGGCCCGTGAGGAGTGAAAGAAGTGAGGGCGTCGTGCATATAGTACCAGCGTTTCCAACAAAGATACCCGAATAGCAGACACTTCTCTTTTGACCTCCTCTTGCTGCTCTACCAGCGCTTGGATGGGGCTTCGGCCTACCCCGCTTTCCAGCCCAAAGCCCCTAAACATACGCGTCCTTCCGGGTAAAGCAAGCAACGGGCGCAGGCCTCATGTGCCTACCCCCCGTCGCTTGCTTCAACCCGGAAGGACGATTCAGCAGTTTTCAGCCAAATAAAAAGCCCTAGAACGAGGCGTACCGCCGCTTCCGGCGCCAGGTCCGCACCAGCCCGAACAAGCCCAGCAGCACCAGCGGAGCCACCAGGTTCAGCAGCTGCCACTGGCGGCGCTCGGCAATGGCGCGCAGCTTATCCAGGGGGCGCAGCGTAATTTGCTTGCCGCGCACGGCAATCAGGCCCGATTCGTCCAGCATGTAATCCACGGCGTTCAGGACCAGCTCGCGGTTGGCAAATTCGGTGTTGGCGAGGCGGTCGAAGCCGAGGCGGAAAGGCCGGCCGGTCTTGGGGTCTACCTCGTTGCGCACAAAGTCGCCATCGGAAATGACCAGCACTTTCGCGGGGCGGGCCTGGGGCGAGGTTGCGGGCTGGAAGCGGGTAGTACCGGGCTCGGCGCGGTTGGCAAACAAAGACCGGAACTGCCCTTCCAGCAAATACCCAACGGGCTTGAACTGCGACGTATAGAGCTTGGGGTTAGGCTCCAGGCGGGCATCGTTGAGGTTTACGGGCACTGGGGAGGGTAGTACCCGCGAGTAGCGCGAGGTAAAGAGCAGCGGCGTTTTGCGGATACCTACGGCCTTCACCGTATCCACGCTGCTCACAAATTTGGTGTACACCGCATCGAGGTTGCGCGTGACGGGGTGCTGGCTGAAGTTGTTGATGAGCGGATAAAACTGCCAGGGCATGGGCTCTACCTTGGGCTTGTCGCCGAGGCTGCCCGTGACCAAGGGAATCACCCCGGAGTTCAGATCCAGCAGCAGATCGGGGTTGACGCGCACCCCATACTTGAACAGCAGGTCGTCGAGGTTGAGCTGGAGGGGGAAGGAGAGCATGCCGCCGCGGTTGGCGCTGTCGAGATTCACGCGCATGGCATCCACAAAGAACAGCGCATTGCCGCCCTGGGTAATGAACTGGTCGAGCTTGAATTTTTCCGGCTCCGAATACGCCGTAGCCGGCTTGGCCACGATGATGGCGCTCAGCGTTTTCAGGTCCTGGGGGCGGGCCTGGTTCAGGTTTACCCGAAATACATCGTAGTACTGCTGCAGGGAGCCAATCAGGTCGCCAGCTTCCAGGTTCGACAGCTCGCCGTGGCCCTCCAGCACCCCAATCCGCTTGCGCTGGCCGGGGTTGAGCTTACGGATGGCGCTGGCCAGCTCATACTCCAGCCCTTCGATGCTTTGGTTAAGGCGCACATCGGAGGGGGCAGCCTGGTTGCCGCGCAGCAGCAGCACCTGCTGCTCTTTGCCCCCGGCCGCCACCGTGGCCCACGGAAAGATAATTTTCTCTACCCGTTTCCCGTTCTCATTGGCTCCCAGGTTGGTAGGGCGCAGGCCTTTCTTCAAGAGGGTAGCGTAGTACTCGTTGCGGGC
This sequence comes from Hymenobacter sp. HSC-4F20, assembly GCF_019599275.1. Taxonomy (GTDB): domain Bacteria; phylum Bacteroidota; class Bacteroidia; order Cytophagales; family Hymenobacteraceae; genus Hymenobacter. Next base: position 1,625,130 of record NZ_JAHZTD010000001.1, read on the forward strand.
TTTTTCGGTGCCGGCGGCCGAGGGGTCGACGAAGACGTAGTGAAGGTTCGCTCCGCCGTACACCTGCATTTCGTTCAGGGTTTCCCGCACCGACTGTTGCAAGCGCCGAAAAGCCGGCGGGAAGTCGCCATCCAGGTATACCGTCACGGTGACGGGCTGCTTCAGATTCTCCAACAGCTGCTTGGTAGCACCCGACATGGTATAGCGCTTCTCCTCCGTCAGATCAAGCCGGAAGAAAAACAAACCGCCCAGAAAATTCAGCAGCAAGAGCCCCAGCAGGGCCACACCAAAGCGCGTGAGGTCACGGCGTTTGCGGGTGGTTACCGGGGTAGTAGGTTCGGGCGCAGGTGAAGCCATAAAGTGGCAGATTGCAGATCAGATAATAGGATTCAGCACCCTTTTTGGCGCCGAATGAGGAGTAGGAAAACGGTTACCAGTTGCGGCTTTGCAGCACCAGGCGGGTACCCAGCAGCAGGCCGGCAATCAGGCTACCGAAATAAAGCAGGTCGCGGGAGTCGATAAGGCCTTTGCTGATGTCGCGGTAGTGCGCTGCAATGCCCAGTTGCCCGATATAGTAAGCCGGGGCGCCATCGAACACCGAGGCCAGCGAATCGAACCCTGAATACACCAGAAAACAGCCCACCACGGCTACCAGGAAGGCAATAATCTGGTCGCGGGTAATGGCCGAGGCGAAGATGCCGATGGCGGCAAACACGGCTGCCAGCAAGGCCAGCCCCAGGTAGGAGCCCACGGTAGCCGCCGAGTCGATGTTGCCTTTGGGGTTGCCCAGCTGGTATACCGAGTAGTAATAAAGCAGCGTGGGCAGCAGGGCCAGCAAGGCCAGCAGCAGGCAAGCCAGGTACTTCCCGCCGATAATCTGCCCATCGGTAAGCGGGCGGGTGAGCAGCAGCTCCATGGTGCCGGCCTTCTTCTCCTCGGCGAAGGTGCGCATGGTCAGGGCCGGAATCAGGAACAGAAAAATCCAGGGGGCCATATTAAAGAGGGTTTGCAAATCTGCATACCCGTAGTCGAGCACCGAACTGTCTGGGAACACCCACACAAACAGGCCCGTAGCCACCAGAAACACCCCAATGACCACGTAGGCTACCGGGGAGTTGAGGAAGGAGTTAAATTCTTTGCGAAGAATAGAATACATCGGGTAATGAGGTGGTGATGAGGGACATGGAGACTGGTGAACGGCAATCCTGCTTAATCTGGCGTCCGCTTACCGAAGCCTCTCTTCCTCTGGCTAACTTACTTCGTCAAGGACTGGAACACTTGCTCCAGAGACTGTGCTTCCTGCCGCAGCCCCAGCAGCACCCAACCTTGCTGGGCTGCCAGGCGCGAAATGGCACCGCGCTGGTCGGTGCCCCCGGCCGCCCGGATGCGGTACGTATTGCCGGCTTCAGCTTCTACCTGGTTAATGCCCGGCAGGGCGCGCAGAGGCGCTACATCAATCGGCTGCTCAAACTCGGCGCGGATAACCGTTTCACCTGCTGCCCGCGCTCCAAGCTCCGCAACCGGCGAATCGGCCACCAGCTGCCCGCGGTTGATGATGACGGCCCGGCTGCACAGGGCGGCTACTTCGGGCAGAATATGGGTCGAAAAGATTACCGTCTTATCCTGGCCCAGCTCCCGGATCAGGTTGCGGATTTCACCAATCTGGTTGGGGTCGAGGCCGGTGGTAGGCTCATCAAGGATGAGCACGCCGGGGTCATGGATGAGAGCCTGCGCCAGGCCCACCCGTTGGCGGTAGCCCTTGGAAAGCGCCCCAATCTGCTTGTTCTGTTCGCGGCCCAACCCTACCCTATCCACCATCTGCTGCACGCGCTGGCGCCGCTGGCTGCCCTTCAGGCCGTGCACCGAGCCGATGAATTCGAGGTACTCGTGCACGTACATATCCAGGTACAGAGGGTTGTGCTCGGGTAGGTAGCCCACACGACGCCGCACCTCCAGCGGAGCCGTTTGCACATCGTAGCCATCTATGACCACCGTACCCGCGGAAGGCGGCAGGTAGCCGGTAGCAATTTTCATGGTGGTAGATTTCCCGGCTCCATTCGGCCCCAGAAAGCCCAGGATTTCGCCCTTGCCCGCCGTGAAGCTGATATTATTCACCGCCGCCTGGGTGCCGAAGGTTTTGGTTAGCTGTTGAACTTCTACCATATGCTGTAGCGCGAGGCTCCCGCTGCGCGCATCGTTAAACGATAAGATCGTGAATGAAAGTGTATTCTTTCGCTCTACGAAGCGCGCAGCGGGAGCTACGCGCCACTGCTTACTTGGGCTGAGTAGGCCGCATCTGCAGCTCCGAAATCATGACGGTTTGTGGGGCCTCCAGGGCGTGGAGAATGGCGGCGGCAATGTCTTCGGGTTGCATCTTGTGCGGGTCGGGCTCCTGACCGGGGGTAGCCCCGTTGAAGTGGGTTTCCACCGAGCCGGGCATCACGCACGTTACCCGGACCCCGTCGGGCCGCACCTCTTTGAACAGCGCGTCGGAGAAGCCGCGCACGGCGTACTTCGCAGCGCAGTAGCCGGCCAGATTAGCGGTGCCAGCCGTGCCGGCCAGCGAGGCTACGTTGATGATGTGCCCCTGGCGCTGCTTTTTCATTTGGGGCAGCACGGCTTTGGTGCAGTAGAACAGCCCGTGCACGTTGGTATCGAACATGGCGTGCCAGTCTTCCGACGAAAAGCCATCGACGGGGCCAAAATTGCCGATTCCGGCATTGTTCACCAGAACATGGATTTCCTGGCCTAGTTCGCGCTGCGTATTAGTGTAGGCCTCCTGCACGGCTACCTCGTTGCGAATGTCGCACTCGAAAAACTGAAACCGCTCGTGCACAATGTTCTCCGGGGCGGTTCGGCCCCAGCCCGCTACTATGGCTCCGCGCTGGAGCAACGCCTGGGCCGTAGCCAGTCCAATGCCTTTGCTGACGCCTGTGATAATAGCTACCTTGCCGCTTAGGTCCATAGTAGTAGATTTGATGTTCGGGTACGAGATACGGCCGCAAGTTAGCGCCCTGAAACGGCTTTTACGCGTGAGTTCCGCCCTGGGTGGCACCCTCCTAACACTATCGGGCTGCCAGAAGGAAAATGAGGCCGGCTGTTTTACCAGCAAGGGCAGCATTACTACGGAGCGCCGCAGCCTGCCCGCCTTCCGCGTACTGACTACCTATGATAACGTGGCGGTAACTCTAGTGCAGGACTCGGTAACGTATGCGGAGGTGCGCGCGGGCAAAAACCTGCTGGAAGATATCCGGCTGGAAGTGAGAGACGGGCAACTTACCATCCGCAACACCAGCCGCTGCAACTGGGTGCGCCGCTACGATACTCCGCGCGAAGTAACCCTACACACCCCTCGCCTCACCGACGTTTTTCTGCGCGGCCAGGCCGACATCCGCACCGCGGGCACTTTCCAGGCCGATACTCTTTTTGCGCACCTTATCGGCGCCGGCGACTTTCACCTCACACTAGCCAGCACGTATCTGGGAACGAGCCAGTATGAGCTCGGCGATATGTACCTCAGCGGCACAACCCAGGAGCTGCACCACACCCTGGGGGGCAACGGCAGCCTGTATGCTACTGGCCTGCTCACGTCGGATGTTTACCTGCAAACCAATGCCAGCAGCAATGGCAACGGACACTTCCGGGTAAGCCGCGGACTGGCCGGCACCCACGCCGGTACGGGTACGGTTTATTACACGGGTGCTGGTAGCGTCACGCAGCTGCGCATTAGCGGCAAGGGCAACCTGGTGCGGGAATAGCCTGCTTACAAGTCGCCCAGCTGGGGCCGGATCAGCAGTTCTTCTACTACGGCCTGGGGTGAGAGCGAATAAGTAGCAAACACGGCTTCGGCTACGTCCTCGGCTTTAATGAACCGTTCGGCGGGCAGGTCTACGCCTTCCCAGCTGGCGGTGAGGGTAGCGCCCGGCAGCACAGCCGTAACCCGGATGCCGGAAGTTTTCAACTCTTCCCGCAGATTTCGGGTCATGCCCAGCAAGGCGTGTTTGGCAATGCCATAGGAGCCACCGTTGGGGTAGGCCATCAGGCTGGCCGTAGAGCAGATGTTGAAAATGTGGCCCTCCCCTTGCGCCAGCAGCCCTGGTAGCAGCGCCAAAGTAACATCGTAGGCACTCAGCAGGTTTACCTCCAGCATCCGCCGCAATTGGGAGCCATCCTGGGGCTCGTCTTGCAGGCGGCCCGGAATAAACGAGCCCGTGTTGTTAATGAGCACACCTACTTCCCCTTGACCGCGCACAAAGTCCGTAAACCGGATGGTTTCTTCTCGTTGGCTCAGGTCGGCGGGTAGGAAATGGAGTACGGCCCCAGGAATTTGCTGCGTAGCAGTGGCTTGCAGCTCCTGCAGGTCGGTGGCCGAGCGGGCGCAGGTAATAACCGGGTAGCCGGCTTGCAGGAAGCGTAGCACCAGGGCCCGTCCTATTCCTTTGCTGCCGCCCGTAACAACGATATTTTTTTGCATTCCTTTGATTCCTGAATCGGTTTTTACGTAGGAAAGTCAGCTCGGCATTCTGCCGCTACTGCCTGCCGCCGCAAGTTTCCCCTTTTCTTTTCTTTTTCTCCTTTTATGGTCAAATCCTTCGGTGAATTTCTGCTCTTTATTCAGAGCATGCTCACGCGGAAAGAACGGGCAGCCGTGCTCTGGCAACGCACTCTTGATGAGTGCGTTATCATTGGCATCAACTCTATTTTCATTGTCGCCATCGTATCGGCCTTTATCGGGGCCGTAACCTGCGTACAGATTGCCTATAACCTTACGAACCCCCTGATTCCGAAAAGCACTATTGGCTACATGGTGCGCGAAATGACGATTCTGGAGCTGGCGCCTACCATCACCAGCATTGTGCTGGCGGGCAAGGTAGGCTCCAGCATTGCCGGGGGGTTGGGGACTATGCGCATCACGGAGCAAGTATCGGCCTTGGAAGTTATGGGCATCAACTCGGCCTCCTACCTGGTCCTGCCGCGCATTCTGGCGTCCATGCTCATGTTCCCGCTGCTGGTAATTCTGGCCATGGCCTTGTCCATCATTGGGGGCTACCTGGCTGGTTCGCTCACGGGGGCCCTTTCGGCGCAGGAATACATTGAGGGCATTCGCACCGACTTTATTCCGTACAACATCGTCTTTGCCCTGATCAAGTCGGTGGTATTTGCCTTCCTGGTTTCGGCCATTTCTTCGTTTAAGGGGTTTTACACCCACGGCGGGGCCCTGGAAGTAGGCGCGGCCAGCACGACGGCCGTAAATAACTCCATCATTGCTATCCTGGTAGCCGACTTCGCTCTGGCCGCCATTCTTCTGTAACTGGAAGAAGCCAGGCGGAAAATAGCGTATGTGCTGATGCCCTATCGGGTTTTCGCTCCTGGCTCCTAGCTTTTCAACTCATGATTGAAGTCCATAACGTTCAAAAGTCCTTCGATGGTAACCAAGTGCTGAAAGGCATTACGTGCACCTTCGAAACGGGGAAGTGCAACCTGCTGCTGGGTGGCTCCGGCACGGGTAAATCGGTGCTGCTGCAGTGCATTGTGGGGTTGATGAAGCCCGACTTGGGTAGCATCACCTTCGATGGAACCATGTTCACCAATAACAAAGTGAACATCCGGCAGGAAATCCGCCGCAAAATCGGGATGCTGTTCCAGGGCTCGGCCTTGTTCGACTCCATGACGGTGTACGAGAACGTGGAGTTTCCCCTCAAGATGCTCACGCCCGAAATGAGCCGGGAAGAGCGCCGCGACCGGGTAGAGTTTTGCCTGAAGCGTGTGGGGCTTGAAAATGCCGGCGTCAAGATGCCTTCCGAAATTTCGGGGGGTATGAAGAAACGGGTGGGCATTGCCCGGGCTATTGCTCCCAACTGTACCTACCTCTTCTGCGACGAGCCTAACTCCGGTCTCGACCCACTTACCAGTATCAAAATCGACGAACTTATCCACGAAATCACCCATGAGTACGGCATCACCACCGTAGTCGTAACCCACGATATGAACTCGGTGGTGGAAATCGGGGACCATATCATCTTCCTCTACAAAGGGCTCAAACTCTGGGACGGCAACAAAGATGAAATCCTGAATGCCCAGGTGCCCGAGCTTAAGGAATTCATTTTCAGCAGCAGCCTGGTTCGGGCCGCCAAGAAAGTGGACGATGAAACGGAAGGCGGCTTGGCAGCCGCTACCACCGACGAGGCCATCAACATTTAGCCCCTCCCAACGCAAGCAGCGCGGAGCTATCCAGCTCTTCTTTCGGCCGCGCCCTAGTAATGTAGCAAGCCCCGGCTTCCACTCCTGGAAACCCGGGCTTGTCGCTTTTCAGAGGGGTAGGATACTAGTCAGGGAGGCTGGATCCGGCAGTTCGCCCCAACAGAGTAGCTGCGTCTTCTACCACTGCTGCCGCTTGCGCAGCTCCGTGATATGGGCCAGATGATGCCGGCCGTGCCAGGCGTAGAGCACCAGAGCCTGGTCGAGGGTGAAGGTACGCTGGGAGCCGGGGTGGAAGAAGGTGCGCTGCCACTGGGCGTCGGTGAGGTTACGCAGCAGCTTCACCCACCGAATGTGCAGGGCCTCCAGCAGCGCCAGCGACACGGCTACCGGAGTGGCTTCGTTATCGGGAAGCTCGGCCCACAACTGTTCCTCGTATGGGCGCACGATAGGGTTATCCTCGGTCAGGGCCAGCTTAAAGCGCGTGTAGCTATTCAGGTGCGAATCGGGCAAGTGATGAATAACCTGGCGCACCGTCCAGCCGTCTGGGCGGTAGGGCGTGTCGAGCTGCTCGGGTTTGAGGCCCAGCACGGCAGACCTTACGAGGTCGGGCAGGGTAGCAATTTGGGCCATGTAAGCCGTACGGCCGCCCCGGTCCAGCGGTTCGTCGGGCAGTACGGGGTGGCCGATGGGGTAGCGCAAATCGGGAGTAGCAGTAGGTTCCATGCGAGGTTGGGAGGTGTGTCGGGCCGGCAAGTTAGGTACTGGCCTCGAGCGAGTCGGGCAGCAGGCCGTTGAACCGCGAAAAAAGCACCGCCCACTGGCTACGTAGGGCAGCCGGTGGGCGGTGTCAGGAGTAGCCTGGTTTAGGCAACGTCTTCGCACAAACCGAAAACGCTGTTTACTATCCTAATAAGCAACTCCACGCATTCATATTTTTCCCAGCAGTTTTTGGGCTGGTTGGTTAGCCGTTTCGCTTATTGAGTTCGTCGCGGATTTTGGCGGCTTTCTCGTAGTCTTCTCGTTCGAGGGCCTGGGCCAGCATTTTGGTCAGCTCATCCAGCGAAACCTGTCCGCTGGGCTCGCGCGGCTCTACCGGCTTGGGCGCCGGCTGGTCGTTGTCCTCGTCCTCATCGTCATCGGTATCGTCTTCGTCCTCATCGGCATTTTCGTCGAGGTCCGAGAGAATAATACCGGCTTCGCTGAGTACGCTTTCTACCGTGAAGATGGGCACCCCGAAACGCAGGCCAATGGCAATAGCATCGGAGGGGCGGGCATCCAGCTCGAACGTGCTGGCACCATCGGAGCACACAATTTTGGAGTAGAATACGCCTTCCTTCAGATCCGAAATCAGTACTTCCAGCACAGCTACGTGTACCTGCTCGGCAAAGGACTTGAACAGGTCGTGAGTGAGCGGCCGGTTCGGATTAATTTTCTCTATCTGGATGGCGATACTCTGCGCCTCAAACATACCAATGATGATTGGTAAGCGCCGGTTGCCGGTCTTTTCGCCCAGAATCAGGGCAAAGGAGCCCGACTGCGACTGGCTGGACGAGAGGCCCAGAATTTCGAGCGGTATCTTTTTCAAAGGAACTAAAGGACTTAGGTTCTTACGATCGGGAGGGGTAGCGCCAGACCGCATGAATGGGTTAGAGAGGCAGTGGAATCGGATGCAAAAGAAACCAATGCCAGCAACTCCACCTGCATACGGCCAAAAAAGACTTAGGGTCTCAGGAAATTTTCGTCGGCCGGAGCCGAGTCGTTTCCTGAGACCCTAAGTCCTAAGTCCTAGCTGAGTTCTTTAACGGCCTGGGTCAGTTTGGGCAACACATCAAACACGTCGCCCACGATGCCATAATCAGCCGCCTTGAAGAACGGAGCCTCGGGGTCTTTGTTGATGACCACAATTACCTTCGAGGAGTTCACGCCGGCCAGGTGCTGAATAGCGCCCGAAATACCGCAGGCAATGTACAGGTTCGGCGAAACGGTGATGCCCGTCTGGCCTACGTGCTCGTGGTGAGGGCGCCAGTCCACGTCCGACACCGGCTTGGAGCAGGCGGTAGCTGCCCCCAAGGCCTTGGCTAGGTCCTCGATGAGGTTCCAGTTTTCGGGGCCTTTCATGCCGCGGCCACCCGACACCACCTTGTCGGCTTCGGGCAGCAGAATGCCACCGGCCTGATCCTGCATTACTACCTGCTTGGGAGCATCAGCAAAGTCAGCATCCGTCAGTTGGGCCGAGAAGGATACTACCTCGGCGGTTTTGCCCGCCTCGTGCAGCGCTTCGATAGAGTTCTTTTTTACGGCAATAATCTTCCGCTCGCCTTCCAGCTTCATATCAGCGAAAGCCTTACCCGAGAAAGCGCCACGCTTCACCGTGAACGAGCCACCCTCGGTTTTGGGCAGCTCTACTACGTTGGTAGCCAGGCTGGCTTGCAGGCGCACCGACAGGCGCGAGCCGACGGCGGCACCAATGTTGGAGTTAGCCAGCACAATCACCTTGGCATCTTCCTGCTGAGCCGCAGCAGCAATCAGCTTGGTGTAGGCACCGTTCACGAAATCTTTCAGCCGGGGCTCATTGTCGTAGAGCACTTTGGCAATGCCCTGCTCGCCCAGCTTGGCCAGGTTGGCTTCGGTAGCCTCACCCACCGCTATGGCCGTGGCCGAGGTGCCGAGCAGCTGCGCTACCTGGCTGCCGTAGGAAGCTACTTCCAGCGAGGATTTTTTTACCTCGCCACCATCACATTCAACAACTACTAATACTGACATTTTCTGCAAATGAAGAATGAGGAATGAAGAATGAGAAATTAGTGTGAAGGAAACAGCCGAAGCATTTCTTCACTCCTCATTCTTCTTTCTTAATTAAATAACCTTGGCTTCGTTGCGGAGCAGCTTGATCAGCTCGCCAGCGCTTTCGGCCGGAATGAGCTTTACGCCTTGCTTTGCCGGGGGTAGCGCGTAGGAGGCAACTTCAGTACGGGCGCCTTCACCAACGGGCTCCACCACTTTCAGCGGCTTGGTACGGGCCGTCATGATGCCGCGCATGTTCGGGATGCGGGGCTCACACATGGGCTGCTGGCACGACGCCACGAAGGGCGTGCTTACTTCCACGATTTCCTTGCCGCCCTCAATTTCGCGCTCCAGAGTAGCGGTGTTGCCGCTCATATCCAGCTTCATGGCCGGGGCTACCGTCGGGATGCCGAGCAGCTCGCCTACCATACCGTGCACCTGGAAGCCGTTGTAGTCGATGCTTTCCTTACCCATCAGAATTACGTCGTACCCGCCGTCTTTGGCGATGTTGGCAATCTGCTGGGCTACGAAAAACGCATCCTTCGGGAAGGCGTTTACCCGGATAGCGTCGTCGGCGCCAATGGCCAGGGCCTTCCGGATGTTAGGCTCCGTGTCGGCCTCCCCTACGTTCAGTACCGTAACGGTACCGCCGCCCTGGGCTTCTTTCAATTCGATGGCGCGAGTGAGTGCATACTCATCCCAAGGATTAATCACAAATTGCACACCCGCCTTATTAAACTCCTTATTATCAGGCGTGAAGGTGATTTTGGTGGTCGTGTCGGGCACGTTGCTTATGCAAACGAGAAACTTCATCTACGGCTACTTATATGAGAAGAACACGGGGAAAGTCCCAAATTTGGGGCGAAGATACTTAAATCTGACGCCCCATGGAAACCACACCAAGCCGCTTACAGCAACTCCTGGCCTTCTACCAGGATGACCCCACTGATCCGTTCACGATTTATGCCTTAGCTACCGAGTACCGGACCACGGAGCCCGTGCGGGCCATGGAGTATTACCAAAAGCTGCTGGAGGAGCATCCAGAGTACGTGGGTACGTACTACCATGCCGGCAAGATGCTTCAGCAACTAGGAAAGCCGGAAGAAGCCGAAAAAGTTTACCGTACGGGCCTTACGGTAGCGCGTCGGGCCGGACAGCTGCACGCCGCCAGCGAGATTCAGCAGGCCCTTAACCAGTTACTCGGCCTCGACTACGAAGATGAAGACTAAAATGGGGGTAGTACGCTACAGGTACTACCCCTTCTTTATTGGGCTACCTCTGCCGCTAAGTAATTAATCACCTCCTGGCTCCGGCCTGCTTTTTTAGGAAAGCTGGCCGGAGCATTTTCAGGCCGGCTTGAGGCACAAGCTGCCCAAAGAGGCTACTACTAAAGCTCTTGCCATTATGAAAATACTGCTGGTAGAAGATGAGCCGAAGGTATCTGCCTTCATCCGGCGCGGACTGGAGGAAGAGGGCTTTGAGGTAGAGGTGGCCTACGATGGGCGCTTTGGCCGGCAGCTGGCCCTGGCTCATGCCTACGACCTGATTATTCTGGACGTTATTCTGCCCTACTTTAGCGGTCTGGAAATACTCGGGGCCCTACGCGCTCAGGACCAGGAAACGCCCGTGCTCATGCTCACAGCCCTGGGTACTACCCAGGATAAGCTCCTGGGCTTTAGCAGTGGGGCCGATGATTACCTGGTTAAGCCCTTCGACTTTCCGGAATTGGTAGCGCGGGTGCGGGCCCTTACCCGCCGCCGGGGGCAGCAGGCCAAAGGCGCCGTGCTTTCTTTTGAAGATCTGACGCTGGATACCACCGCCAAAACCGTAACCCGGGCCGGGCAGCCCATCAAGCTAACGGCTCGTGAGTTTGGCCTGCTGGAACTGCTCATGCGCCACCCTGGCCGCGTCCTCAGCCGCGCCGAGCTAGCCGCCGACGTCTGGGAAGATTCCTTCGACGCCGGCTCCAATGTAGTGGATGTGTATATCAACTACCTGCGCAACAAGGTAGATAAGGCTTTCAGCCGGAAGCTGATTCAAACCGTGGTGGGCATGGGCTACGTGCTGCGAAGTGAGGCGTGAGGTGGTGAAACGGTCGGCTTAGGGTTCGGACCACACTACCTACCCCACTTGCACTAGCGGAATGTCAGGCTCCCTATTTTACCATCTCACCCCTTTCTTCTAATGACCATTCGCAACCGTCTGACGTGGCTTTTTCTGGGGCTGGTGGCCGTGATTCTGCTGGCGGCCATGACGACGGTATACATTCTGCAGGCCGATTATACCCACGAAGAATTCCGGCAGCGCCTGCGCGACCGGGCCGAGGTAGCGGGCTACGTATTTCTGGAGCAGGATGAGCTACGGGCCGAAGCCTTCCGCGACTTCCAGCGCCGCTACATGCGCACGCTCACGGAGGAAGTGCTCCAGATTTATGATGGCAACCTGCAGCCCCGCTTTATCGAGCATGATGTGCGAATCAGGATTTCCGACCGGATTCTGGCCCAAATTCTGACGGAGAAGGAAGTGTATTTTGAGATTGGGCCGCGCCAGGCAGTCGGCATTTTCTACAGCGACAACCAGGGCAAATTCATTATTGTGGCGGCCGCCCAGAACCGTTCGGGAGCGGCCCGGCTGGAGTATCTGGGCCTGATTCTGGTCTGCATTTTTGTGGGAAGCCTGCTGCTGATTTACGTGGCCGGGCGGGTGTTTGCGGGCAAGGCCCTGGCCCCCATTGCGGCCGTGAACGACCAGGTGGACCGCATCACGACCCAGGACCTGCACCTGCGCGTGACGGAAGGCAGTAGCCACGAGCAGGACGAAATTACCCGCCTGGCCCGCACCTTCAACCGCATGCTGGAGCGCCTGGAGGAGGGCTTCGAAACCCAGCGTACCTTTGTCAGCAATGCTTCCCACGAGCTTCGCACGCCCCTCACCGCCACCATTGGCGAGCTGCAGGTGCTGCTGAACCGGGAGCGGGAACCGGCGGCCTACCGCGAGGGGGTAGCCTCGGTGCTGCACGAGCTGCAACAGCTCAAGCTCCTGATCAATAACCTCCTGGAGCTAACCCAAACCAACCCCGGCGCTACCGACGATGTTCGGCTGGATGAGCTGCTGTGGGAAGCCCGCGAAGCTGTTGCGCCCGCCCAGCGGCCCCGCCTGCACATTACGTTGGGCAACCTACCCGAGGAGGCTGAGCAGCTGGAAATCAGGGGCAACCGCCAGCTACTCAGCCGCGCCCTAACCAACCTGCTGGACAATGCCCTGAAGTACTCCGCGCCCGAGCAACCCGTAGAGGTGCGCCTGGACTACCACCAGGGCCGCCGCCACATTCGGGTGCAGGACCACGGCATTGGCATCCACGACAAAGCCTTACCCCAGATTTTCCAGCCTTTCTTCCGTGCCGACAACGCCCGCAACGTGGTGGGCCACGGCATTGGGCTGCCACTGGCCCGCAAAATTATTCAGTTGCACGGCGGTGAGCTGCGCATTACCTCTCACTTGGGAAAGGGCACCGTGGCCGAAGTTATCTTGTAGCAACACGGTCCACATTACGAGCTAGCGAAGCAAGCGGGCAGGCGTTGAGCCATAAGTGGTAGGATGTTACGCTGAGCTGGCCGAAGCATCTCTTGCGCTTCGCAGCAAGCCTGATTGCGCCTTTCCGGAAAAAATTTCTGCTCTAATCCGTTTCTAATCTACCTCTAATTCAGGCCTAATACGGGGGGCGTACTCTTGCATATCCTTACCCCTCACCGGATATGCAACGTCCTTTTTTCCTGCTGCTGGCCGCCTGGCTGCTCAGCTTTTCCGCTCATACCGCTTCGGCTGCCCCGCTTGGCGCCGATACGGTTCGCCTAACTCTTTCGGAAGCCGAACAGCGCTTCGTCAGCAACAACCTGAGCCTGCTGGCTCAGCGCTACAACGTATCGGCGGCGGAAGCCCAGATTACCCAGGCCCGCCTCTGGGACAACCCTACCATTTCGCTGGAGCAGAACGCCTATAACCAGTACACGCGCAAGGTGCTGGATGTAACAAAAACCGGCAACTCCATTGTGCAGGTAGAGCAGCTGTTTGCCCTGGCTGGCCGGCGCAAAGCGGCTACCAACGCGGCCCAGCAGAATGCGCTGGTAGAGCAGTTTACCTTCGAGGACATGCTGCGCACCCTGCGCTTTCAGCTGCGCACCACGTTCTACGACCTCTACTTCAAGCAGCAGAGCGTGGGCGTGTACGACATGGAAGTAGCCAGCTTTCAGCGCACCGTAAACTTATACCAGGGCCAGTACCAGCGCGGCAATATTGCATTAAAGGAAGTAGTCCGGCTGAAGGCGTTTCTGTTTCAGTTGCGCAACGAGCGCCAGGCCCTGCTCAGCAACATTGCCGCCCAGCAAACCGATTTGCGCACGCTGATGCGCGACACCACCGGCACCTACTACCTGCCCACCGCCGACCCTAACCGGCTCCGCGCCCTGAACCTGAGTGGCCGCACCGAGCAGCAGCTGATTGACTCAGCCCAGGCCAACCGCGCCGACCTGAAGGCCCGCCAGGCCGCCGTGCAGGCACAAGCCCAGAACCTGCGGCTGCAGCGGGCCCTGGCTACCCCCGACCTGGCCGTGGGCTACACCTACGACCGCGCCGGCAACTACATCCAGAACTATAACGCCGTCACGCTGGGCATTGCCGTGCCCATTTTCAACCGCAACCAAGGCAACATACGCACGGCCCAAAACCAGGTGGAAGTCAGCAAGGCACTGCTGGGCCAGCAGCGGCTACAGGTGCAAAACGATGTACAGGAAGCCTGGCGCCTGGCTGGCCAGACGGATGCTCTTTACCAAAGCACCGACTACGGCACCTCCGACTTCGACCGCCTGATGCAAGGCATTGATGAAAGCTACGCCAAGCGCAACCTCACGGTAGTGGAATTCCTGGATTTCTACGAGAGCTACAAAAACAACCTCGTGCAGCTCAACAGCCTCCGGGCTAGCCGCTTGCGCGCCTTTGAGCAGCTGAATTACGCTGTAGGCCGCCCGGTGTTCAACGCCGAATAGGTCACCTGCTACCCCTGCTGCCGGGCTGAAGCCTGCCGCACCCAAAGCCCCCTGCCTTACCTAATACGCTAGCCTTGGCCTGCTGCCTGGGCCTCCGCAAGCCTTTACGCACTCAACCAATATGAACCGCATTGCCGCTTTCCTACCCCTGGCCCTGAGCGCAACCCTGCTGGGCTGCTCGAAATCAGAAGATGCCGCTGAACCCCAGCAAGCCAAAGCCAGCTTTTCGCTTTCCGATCAGATGCTGCGGGAGCTGAAAATTGACACGGTACGCAATGAGCCCGTGCGCAACGAGCTGACTCTTTCGGGCCAGATTGCCACCAACGGCGACAAAACCGTGAAGGTGTACCCGCTGGTGGGCGGCGTGGTGGAACAGCTCACGGTAGAGCTCGGCGACCACGTTACCAAAGGACAAGTGCTGGCCGTGATTCGGAGTGGGGAAATTGCCGATCTACAAAACCAGAACAGTACCGCTGGCACCGACCTCGACATTGCTCGCAAGAACCTACAGGTGCTGGAAGAACAATACGCCGCGGGGCTGGCCTCGGAGCGCGATGTAACCCTGGCCCGCAAGGAGCTGCAAAAAGCCGCCGGCAACGTGGGCAAAACCCGCAAGCAGATGAACGTGTACGGCGTATCGGCTGATGGCACCTACACGTTGCGCGCCCCTATTTCGGGCTTTATCACGGAGAAAAATGTGACTGACCACATGCAGTTCAACGCTGATAATGTGGGCAACCTGTTCACCGTGTCAAACCTCGAAGATGTGTGGATTATGGCCAACGTCTTCGAGTCGGATATCAGCAAAGTGAAGGAAGGCTACGCCGCCGACGTAACGACCCTCTCCTACCCCGACAAGCACTTCCAAGGCCGCATCGACAAGATTTTCAACGTGCTTGACCCCGAAAGCAGGGTAATGAAAGTGCGGGTGCGCCTGCCCAACCCGGGCTACCAGCTAAAGCCCGAGATGTACGCCCAAATCAAAATCAGGAACACTGAAGACCAAAAGATGCTGGCCGTACCCGCCAAAAGCGTGGTGTTTGCCAAAGACCGGCACTTTGTAATGGTTTTCAAGGACCGCCAGCACATCGAAACCCGCGAGGTGCAGGTGGCCAAAACCGTCGGCGACGTGAGCTACGTGGCCTCGGGCCTGCGCGACGGGGAGCGTATCATCTCCCGAAACCAACTGCTGGTGTACGACGAGCTGAACGACTAGCGTCAGCGCTAGCTCTCCTTGTCAAAATCCAGCTTCTAGCTACTGCTTCCCAGCTTTTCCAAAGCCATGAATAAATTCATCCAGGGCATTATTGCCTTTTCGCTCAAGAACCGGGGCTTTGTGTTCCTGATGACGTTGGTCGTGATTGTGGCCGGAGTCATGAGCTACCGGAACACGCCCATTGAAGCCTTCCCCGACGTCACGAACACCGAAATCACCATCATCACGCAGTGGCCCGGCCGCTCGGCCGAGGAGATTGAGAAGTTCGTGACGGCTCCCATTGAAATTGCCCTGAACCCGGTTCAGAAGAAAACCAGCATCCGGAGCACTACCCTTTTCGGGCTGTCGGTAGTGAAGGTAATTTTCGATGACGGCGTGGACGATGCTTTTGCCCGCGTGCAGGTCAACAATTTGCTCGACCAGGCTGACCTGCCCGAGGGTGCCGACCCCGACGTGCAGCCGCCCTACGGCCCCACCGGCGAGATTTTTCGCTATACCCTCAAAAGCAAGAACAAAACCACCCGCGAGCTAAAAACCTTGCAGGATTGGGTGGTGGAGCGCAACCTGAAAGCAGTGCCCGGCGTGGCCGACGTGAATAGCTTTGGGGGCGAGGTGAAGGACTACGAAATATCGGTGAACCCCGGCAAGCTCCAGGCCCTGAGCCTTACCCCCCTAGACCTGTACAATGCCATTCAGCGCAGCAACATCAACGTGGGCGGCGACGTGATAAACGCGGGTCAGCAGAACTATGTGGTGCGCGGCATCGGCCTGCTCAACAACATCGGCGACATCAACAATACGGTCATTAAGAACGTGAACGGCGCCCCCATTCTGGTGAAAGATGTGGCCCTGGTGCATGAGTCGGCATTGCCGCGCCTGGGCAAGGTAGGGCGGGGCCTGAACGACGACGTACTGGAAGGCATTGTGGTAATGCGCAAGGGCGAAAACCCCTCGGAAGTTATTGCCCGCCTCCAGGAGAAAGTGGCCCTGCTCAACGACAAGATTCTGCCTTCTGATGTGAAAATTCAGAGCTTCTACGACCGGCAGCAGCTCATCGACTTCTCCACCGAAACCGTTATTCACAACCTGCTGGAAGGCATTATTCTGGTGACGGTTATCGTGTTTGTATTCATGGCCGACTGGCGCACCACGGTTATTGTGTCGGTGATTATTCCGCTGGCCCTGCTGTTTGCCTTCATCTGTCTGCGCCTCAAGGGTATGTCGGCCAACCTGCTCAGCATGGGCGCCATCGACTTCGGCATCATCATCGATGGGGCCGTGGTGATGGTGGAAGGGCTATTTGTGGCCCTCGACCACAAGGCCCACCGCCTGGGTATGGAGAAGTTCAACAAGCTCGCCAAGCTGGGCCTGATCAAGAAAACCGGCCGCGACATGGGCAAGGCCATTTTCTTCTCCAAGGCCATCATCATCACGGCCCTGCTACCCATCTTCTCCTTTGAAAAGGTAGAAGGCAAGGTATTCTCGCCTCTGGCCTGGACACTGGGTTTTGCCTTGCTGGGGGCGCTCATCTTCACGCTCACATTGGTGCCAGTGCTCACGAGCATTCTGCTGAAGAAGAACGTGGTGGAGAAGGATAACTTCTTTGTGCGCGGCATCAATCGGGGCTCCGAGCGGTTCTTTTCCTTTACCTACGCCCGCAAAACGGCCAGCCTGCTGTTTGCTACCGTCACGGTAGTGCTGGGGCTGGGCTGCTTCCACTTCCTGGGTTCCGAGTTCCTGCCGGAGCTGAACGAAGGCTCCATTTACGTGCGGGCTCAGCTGCCGCTGAGCATTTCCCTGGATGAAAGCAACAAGCTCTGCAACGAGATGCGCCGGGTGTTCCTGTCGTTTCCGCAGGTAGGCGACGTGGTAAGCCAAACCGGCCGCCCCAACGACGGCACCGACCCGACAGGCTTCTACAACAACGAGTTTCTGGTGCAGCTCAAGCACACGCCCGAAGTGCAGGCCGAGATGAAGCACAAAGACAAGCGCGAGGCCCTGATTGAGCACATGAAGGAAAAGTTGGCCCGCTTCCCCGGCGTGAACTTCAACTTCTCTCAGCCTATCACCGATAACGTGGAGGAAGCCGCCTCGGGCGTGAAAGGCTCCATTGCCGTGAAAATCTACGGGACTGACCTGAAGCTGATGGAAGAAAAGGCCCGGCAAGTGTACGGGGTGCTGCGGAACATCAAAGGCATCGACGACCTGGGCGTGCTGCGCAACATTGGCCAGCCGGAGCTACATGTAGAGCTGGATGAGCAGCGCATGGCCAGCTACGGCGTAAGTAAAGCCGACGCTAACGCGGTGCTGGAAATGGCTGTGGGTGGTAAGCAGGCCTCCCAGATGTACGAAGGCGAGCGGAAATTCCCCATTCGGGTGCGCTACCAGGAGCAGTTCCGCCAAACCCCGGAGCGCATTGCAGCCCTAATGGTGCCCACCCAAAGCGGCAAAACCATTCCGCTCTCCGAAATTGCTACCATCGGCACCGTAAACGGCCCCAGCCTCATCTACCGCGACGACAACCAGCGCTTTGCCGCCGTGAAGTTCAGTATTCGGGGCCGCGACATGGGTAGCACCATCGAGGAAGCCCAGAAGAAGGTGGAACAAGTGGTTAGCTTGCCCAAAGGCTACAGCATGAAATGGACCGGCGACTTTGAAAACCAGCGCCGCGCCACCGAGCGCCTGGCCCAGGTAGTGCCCGTATCCCTGGCCCTGATTTTCTTTATCCTGTTCATTTTGTTCGGCAACCTCAAAGACGCAGGGCTGGTGCTGCTGAACGTGCCGTTTGCCATCATCGGCGGTATTGCGGCCCTGCTGCTTACGCACACCAACTTCAGCATCTCGGCCGGCATTGGGTTTATTGCCTTGTTTGGCATCTGCATTCAGAACGGGGTAATTCTGATTTCGGTGTTCAAGCAGAACATGGCCCGCAAGCTGAGCCTCGACCGGAGCATCCACGAGGGTGTCACCAGCCGCGTCCGACCCGTGGTGATGACGGCCCTGATGGCAACCATCGGGCTGCTGCCCGCGGCCCTGAGCACCGGCATCGGCTCCGAAACCTCCAAGCCCCTGGCTATTGTGGTGATTGGGGGCCTGATTACCGGCACTCTGCTAACCCTGTTCATCTTCCCGCTCATCTTCGAGAAAGCCTACCGCGCCGAGCATTCCCGGTACGCCGACGACCTTACGCCCCACCCCGAGCGGCACCAGCCAGCAGTGCTGGTGCATTAAAGGGTAATTGGTTTAGTGGATAAACAAGAGTCGGCTGTTGGCCGGCTTTTGTTTGTTTCAAGGGGGTAGGGTTCTTCCCGGAGAAAACCACTTACTAGTCCGGCCAGCGTGCAACCAGGCCGCCAAACGGCGCATCTGTGCGGAAATGTTTGCAACTAGCAGCCCAATTCTTGCTTCTTATTTCATGACGAAAGCTTTCCTGCTGAGCCTCGGCCTGCTGGGTGCCGCCCCGGCCCTGGCCCAGTCGCCGATGGCCCGGCCCGACTCCGCCGCTACCCTCCCCTACCGCGAAACGGTCCGCAAAGTCAATGCTCTGGTGCACACCAAGCTGGATGTGCGCTTCGACTATACCAAGCGCCAACTGTTGGGGCGCGAATGGGTCACCTTGCAGCCCGTAGCCTACGCCACCGACTCGTTGCGCCTCGACGCCAAAGGCATGGACATCAAATCGGTGACCATGGTAAATGGCACCGACACCAAAACGCTGAAGTTCGACTACAACCAGGAGCAGATGCTGGTGCACCTGGATAAGCTCTATACGCCGGGCCAGCAGTACACCGTGTACATTGAGTACGTAGCCAAGCCCGACGAGCTGAAAACCAAAGGCAGCCAGGCCATTACCGACGCCAAAGGCCTCTACTTCATCAACCCCGACAGCACCGAGGCCGGCAAGCCCCGCCAGATCTGGACCCAGGGCGAGACGGAAGCCTCCTCGGCGTGGTTCCCCACCATCGACAAGCCCAACCAGAAGACGACGGCCGAAATCAGCATGACGGTGCCGGCCCGCTACGTTACGCTCAGCAACGGGGCCCTGACCAGCCAGAAAAACAACCCCGACGGCACCCGCACCGACACCTGGAAGCAGGAGCTGCCCCACTCGCCCTACCTCTTCATGATGGCCGTGGGCGACTTCAAGATTACCAAGGATACCTGGCGGGGCAAGGAAGTAAGCTACTACCTCGAACCCAAGTACGCGCCCTTCGCCAAGCAGATTTTCGGCAACACGCCCGAAATGCTGGAGTTTTTCTCCCAGCGCCTGGGCGTGGACTACGCCTGGAATAAGTACGCCCAGGTAGTGGTGCGCGACTACGTAAGCGGGGCCATGGAAAACACCTCGGCCACCCTGCACGGCGAGTTTTTGCAGAAAGACGCCCGCGAGCTGCTCGACGCTGAGTACGCCAACGGCGAGTCGGTTATTGCCCACGAGCTGTTCCACCAGTGGTTCGGCGACCTGGTAACGGCCGAAAGCTGGAGCAACCTGACGGTAAATGAGTCCTTTGCCGACTTCTCGGAAGCCTTGTGGGCCGAGTACAAGTACGGCCAGGATGCCGGCGACGCCCACGCCTACATGAACATGCGCAACTACCTGCGCAGCCCCCAGGATGCCCAGAAGCACCTCGTGCGCTTCCACTACGCCGACAAGGAGGACATGTTTGATTTGGTGAGCTACCAGAAAGGCGGCCAGATCCTGAACATGCTGCGCAACTACCTCACCGACGACGTGTTCTTCGCCGGCCTGAAAAAGTACCTCACCGACAACAAGTTCGGCAACGGCGAAGCGCATCAGCTGCGCCTGGCCCTGGAAGCAGTATCGGGTCAGGATCTGAACTGGTTTTTCAATCAGTGGTATTTCAACTCCGGCCACCCGGTAGTTACCATCGACTACGCCTACGACGCCGGCCGCAAGGAGCAGACGGTTACCATCAAGCAAACCCAGCCCGGCCAGGTGTTTCAGCTGCCCATGGCCGTAGATGTGTACGTGAACGGCAAGGCCCAGCGCCACCAGGTAGTGATGCGCCAGGCCACCCAAACGTTCCGCTTCCCGGCCGCCAGCAAGCCTAATTTGGTAAACGTGGATGCCGATAAGGTGCTGCTCTGGCAGAAAACCGACAATAAGCCCTTCGCCGAGTACGCTTACCAGTACAAGAATGCCCCGCGCTTCGTGGACCGCCGCGAGGCCGTAGCGGCCGCCGCTCAGCTACCTCCTACCGATGCGGCAGCCCGCCAGCTTCTGCTCTCCGCCCTCAGCGACAAGTACGCCGGCCTGCGCCTCTCGGCCCTCTCGGGCTTGAAGCTCGATGATAAGGCCGTGCAGAAAGCCGCCGCGCCAGCTATCCGCAAACAGTTGGCCCAAGAGAAAAATACTAATAACCAAGCAGCCTTGCTGCTGGCGTTGGGTGAACTAAAGGATAAAAAAGACCAGAAGGCTTACACGCAAGCTCTCAATAGCCAGTCATACGCGGTGCAAGGGGCTGCTTTGCAAGGCCTGGCGAGTGTGCAGCCCCAACAGGCGCTGACCCGCGCCCAGGCGTTGCAAAAAGATGCTCGCGGTGGCTTGGTTACTGCAGTAGCTGCCGTGTACGCTGAGCACGGCGATGCTGGCACCTGGGTTTATGTACGTGACCAGTTTGATGCAGCTGGCACCCAGGAGAAGTTTCAGATGCTGGGGAGCCTGGTGAGCCTCATCTCGCGCCTACCTGATGCCACTGTGCTCAGCGAAGGGGTAGAGCGCCTGCAAAAGCTGGCCGTGCAGTACAAAAAATATGGCTTTGATGAGCCTATTCTGGCCATGCTGGATAAGATTCAGCAAAATAAGCCGGCCGACCAGAAAGCTACGGTGCAGGCGGCTATGCAGGCTATCAAACAGGCCCAGTAAACCCACGTATTTTCTTGTTTTTTTCAAAAAGGCTGGAATATTTTTTCCAGCCTTTTGCTTGTCCTCTTTTCCGGCCTGCTGGGCTTGTTTGGCTAATTTCCGGGACTTATGTTTCACACGTAAATTTCCAGGTAGGGTTACAGCATCTTAAGAAAATCGAACTATTCCGGCGCGGCTGGCGTCGGGAGAGCATGCGAAAGACCACTCTGCTGACCGCTGGCGCCCTGCTTCTCGCCGGCCCGGCCTGCACCCTGGCCCAAACCACTGACCCCAACCTCGGCAATGAAGAGTCGCCCTTTGTGCGCCTCATTCGCCCCGATCGGCCGGGCCAGACCATCACCACCAACATGCTCTATCCGGGCCAGTTTCAGCTCGAAACCGGCCTTACCCGCTACGACGGGGGTAGCAGCACGGGCTACGCCGGTCGCACGGCCTGGGGCAATACCCTACGAGTGGGCTTTTTCAACCACATTGAGCTACGGGCCACCCAAAATTACCTGCTCACGCCCGCTACCCGCACTTTTTCTCCGGAAGGTACTCCGGCTCCTTCGTTCGGCGGCCCCGCCGGATTTGCGCCCCTCAACGTAGGAGCCAAGTTTCTGGCCTCTACCGTCCAGAATGCTCGCTCTCAGGTGGTGGTGCTTTTCGATATGAACCTGCGCAACGGCGACGCCAGCTTCCAGAACAAGCAGTTTGAGCCGGGCGCGCGCCTGCTCATCTCGCAGCAACTAGGGCAGCGGTTTGGCCTGGAAGGCAACCTGGGTTTTCGGCAGCAGGGTTTCAAGGCTGAAGGCACTAAGCAAGGCCAGTACCTGACGACCCTCGCCCTTAATGGCCCCCTCACTGCCAACAATCACGTCGGCTTTTTCGCCGAAACCTACGCCACCTGGCAGCGTCAGCAGGGCTGGAAGCCGGGCCTCACCTCCGGCGTTTACTTCCGCCCTACCCCCGGCCTGCGCCTGGACGTTACGGCAGCTCACGGCCTGACGCCCGCCGCCGGCGGCTTCAACGTAGGAGCCGGCTTGAGCATGCGCCTGGGCAAGTGAGCTAGTGAAGGAGTGACTGAGTGAGTTGCCGTGCTGTCGTGAGTGGCAAGGAGGCACGACGAAGCCATCCGTATTGGCCAACATGCTACCCCGTGAAATGTAACAAGCCCTTGACGCATGGTAGCGTCAAGGGCTTGTTACGTTAGTAAACTATGAGCAAAGGGGAGGACGGATGGTTTCGTGCCTCGTTATGACTTACCTCATTCAGTCACTCACTTACTCATTCACCGGATTACTGCTTCACCGATTCTGGCGCGATGCGCGTGGGGGTTTGCTGGCCGCTGATGATACCGGCGGCGCTACGCCCGATGGCGGTAATAACGTTGGTCATGTTGGTGAGGTCCAGGCTGTCCACTTCGTCGTCCACGCTGTGGTAGCGTTTGTCGTCCGGAATCTGGTCGGTGCTGATGGTGTGGGCGGGTACGCCCAGGCGGGCCAGGGTGGCGTTATCAGAGCGGTAGAACAGGTTTTGCTCGGGGTAGGGGTCGGGCTCGAAGCGGAAAGTAGTACCCTTGGCCCCTTCCTGCAGTATTTTGCCAAAGTCCGACTTATCAAAGCCCGTAATGAAGGCCGAATTCGGGCCGAACTTCGCCTCCTTGCCAATCATTTCGATGTTGAACATAGCTACCACCTGCTTGGGGTCGAGCTGCTGGGAGAAGTAGCGCGCGCCGAAACCACCAATTTCCTCGGCCACAAACGCCACGAAAAGCAGGGAGCGGGCGTTGTCGTTTTTCTTCTTGAAGTACTCGGCCAGCGCCACTACGGCCGAAGTGCCGCTGGCGTCGTCGTCGGCACCGTTGGCAATGGAGTCGCCCTGCACGGCCGGCAGAATCCCGATGTGGTCGTAGTGGCCGCTGAACACCACCTGCTCGGCTGCGTGGGCTTTGTTTTTACCCGGCAGCATCCCTACAATGTTGCGCAGCTCCACTGTTCGGATGGTGGTAGTAGCCGTCACACGTACCTTTAGGGGCGCAGGTGGGGTAGCGCCCAGCACAAACAGGGTAGTAAACGGCGCCGGCTTTTCGGGCCGCAGCCCGCCCCGCTGCAGGTAGCCGGCCAGCCGCGTAAAGGCCGTAGCCTGAGTTGGATCAACGAACACAATGGTGTTTTCGCGGGGCTCCAGCAAAGGGCGTACTTCGCGCAGCAGGTTGCCACCGGCGGCAATGGTCACGATACGCGGCGCGGGTCCTTCTTCCGTCCAGTTCAGCTGTTCCTGGCCTGATACCAGCAGCAGCTTATCGGGGCTGAGGGTGGTACCGTTGATGGATACGGCAGCCGCGGCGGTGCGCACGTCGTAGGTAGAGAAGCTTTGTTCGAACCCTTTCAGGCCCGGCAGAGGCTTTAACCCGATGCGTTTAAACTCCGCCGCCAGAAACTGGGCCGCTTTTTGCCCACCCGGCTTACCCGAAGCCCGGCCCTGCATATCATCGGCGGCCAGCGCCCGTACTACTCGCTCTACGGTAGCGGGGGCTACGCTAGCTTTGGTGCTGGCACTCGGCTTTTTCTGACCCAGTGCGGCGTGCGCACTGTAAAGTAAAAAGGAGAGTAAAAGAATGTTTCTCATGGCCCAAAGTAGCCATTTTGTTTTATCCATAGGTACACCCTCCCTACCCTTCCACGTTCACTGAAAGCACGTATGCTTCGATCTGCTGTATCTCCTGCCCTGCTGGGCTGCGTTGGTTTGCTGCTTTTTTCTTGCCAGGCTCACATGGTTCCTTCTGCTACTACCCCCACCCCAGCTGCCTCCGCTGCCACGACTGCCTCGGCAGCATTGCGTGGCACGCATTGGGTTTTGCGCCGGCTTGACGGCCAGAGCGTTACCCCTACCTCCGGCAACGAAGTATACCTGCAGCTCAGCGCTACTGAACAGCAAGCTGAAGGCCAGGCGGGCTGCAACCGTTTCCGCGGCGGCTTCACGCTGCCGGCGGAAAGCCAGCTGCAGTTTGGGCCGCTACTGTCCACCAAAATGGCTTGCCCCGATTTGGCCACCGAAACGGCTTTCCTCGCGGCCCTGCGCACTACTCGCAGCTACCGCATCAGCGCCGATACGCTTTACCTGCACGGAGAATCAACTTCCACGGCGCTGGCCACCCTGCAGGCGCAAAGGCCCTAAAAATCGGTGCGGGCTACTCCAGCATCTGCTGGAGTAGCCCGCACCGATTTTTAGGGCCTTAAATTTTACTTATCGGCCGCCGCCAACACAGCGGCCCACTCCGCATCAGTCTTGGCCGAGGAAGATTTGGGGGCAGCTTTCAGGGCGCTGGCCAGTTCGGGCGCCGCTGCCTGCATGGCCTTAAGGGTGAGCTTCACCGGCTCCACGGAGCCATCGGGGCGGCGCAGATAGTAGGTAGGCTTGTCCTCTATTTCATCGTAGCGCCGGTCAGTACTGTAGGCCCCCTGGTAGTCGGCTTTGCGCAGGGCTTTACCGTAGCGTTTCAGCAGCGCGTACTTGCCTTGGTGCAAAACCTCCACGTACTCAGCCCGCTGGGCAGGCACGGGTGCCTCAGTAAACCGCCGAAAAGTGCGTTTGCGGGTACCCACGAGGGTCGATTCTTCCAGCTCAAAGCTGGCCAATAGCCGGTCATCCAGCTGCAGAGAGTCGTTAGGCCGGTTCACAGGACGCATGAGCAGCCGCTGGTTGAGCACGTCATACTTCAAGGGTACGGGCGCCAGCGGCACGTTGTTGGTCATGCGCAGGCGGGCCGGCAGCCACCGGTTGTCGGCGTAGGGCGAGCCTTTGGTAGCCTCCGACCCACCACGCGGCACCACCGTAGGGGAGCCGCTTACCAGCGCATTGAGGTTGGCCTGGGCGGCGGCGCCTACCTGCTCGATGTTCGGCTGCTGGGCGTGTGCCGTTTCAACGGCGGCCACGGGCAATGCCAGCGCCAGCAGGATTGTGGAAAAACGAAATGACATGGACACGAAGAAAAGAGGGAGAGTTCTTTTCCCTAAGCTACTGGTTAGCCGTCATATTTCCACCTAGTCCAGCGTCAAGACCAAATCGTCGGCATTGACGAGGGTGCCTTCGGGCAGGTTTACGGCCTGCACGGTGGTGTCGTCCTGAGCCGTGATGGTGGTTTCCATCTTCATGGCTTCGATGATGAACAGGGGTGAATTCTTGCGCACCTGCTGCCCCGACTCGACCAGCACTTTGGAGAGCAGGCCTTGCAAAGGAGCCCCGATCTGCTTCTGATTGGCCTTGTCGATTTTCGGGTTCTGTACCTTCTTCACCTCCACCGAGTTGTCGCGGATTTCCAGGTTGCGACCCTGGCCGTTGAGGGTGAAGAACAGGGTGCGGCAGCCGTCTTCGTTTACCGGCCCCACGCTCTGCAAGCCCACGATAACGCTCTTGCCGCGGGCAATGTTGATGATGGTTTCCTCGCCCAACTGTAGGCCGTAGAAGAACACCGGGGTAGGTACCACCGATACGTCGCCGTACTGCTGCTGGTGCTGCCAGTATTGCTCGAACACCTTGGGGTAGAGCAGCCAGGACAGCACATCGGTGAACTTGCCCCGCTGCCCGAACTTTTCCTCGAAGCGCTGCCATTCCTGGTCGAAGTTGATGGGCGCGAGGTGCTCGTTGGGCCGGTCAGTGAAGGGCTGCTCGTCTTTCAGAATGGCTTTCTGCACCTGCTGGGGCCAGCCACCTTCGGGCTGCCCGATGTCGCCGCGGAACAGTTCCCGCACCGATTCGGGGAAGTTCAGCGTGGGGCCTTTTTCCAGCACATCGGCCGTGGTCAGGTTGTTGGAGACCAGGAACAGGGCCATGTCGCCGACCACCTTCGAGGAAGGCGTCACCTTCACAATGTCGCCGAACAGTTGGTTTACATCAGCAAACGTGTGCTTGATGGTTTCGAACTTATCCAGCAGGCCCAGGGCCGCCGCCTGGGGCCGCAGGTTGGAGTACTGTCCGCCCGGAATTTCGTGCTGGAACACCTCCGAGGTTCCCGCCTTCAGGCCCGATTCGAAGGGGTAGTACTGTTCGCGCACCGTGTCCCAGTAGTTGCTGAACTCGTTGAGTGACTCCTGTTCGAACTCGCGGTGGCGCTCCTGCCCCCGCAGCATTTCCACGATGGAGTTGAAGTTGGGCTGGGAAGTCAGGCCTGAGAGGCTACCTAGGGCCACGTCAATTACATCGACGCCGGCCTCTACGGCTTTCAGATAGGTAGCAGCCTGCAAACTGCTGGTGTCGTGAGTGTGCAAGTGAATGGGCAGGCTGATGGTGTCGCGCAGGGCGGTAATCAGCTCGGTGGCGGCGTAGGGCTTCAAGAGGCCCGCCATGTCCTTGATGCAGAGGATGTGGGCGCCGGCCTCCTCAATCTGCTTGGCCAGGCGCAGGTAGTAGTCCAAGTTGTACTTCTGGTTGCGCTTGGGGTCCAGAATGTCGCCGGTGTAGCAGATGGCAGCTTCGGCCAAGCGGTCCGTTTTGTTGCGCACGAAGCCAATGCAGGCTTCCATGCCGGGCATCCAGTTCAGGGAATCGAAGATGCGGAACACGTCGATGCCGGTTTCGGCGGCCTGCTGCACGAAGCGTTCGGTGAGGTTGTCGGGGTAGGCTTTGTAGCCCACCCCGTTGGCCCCCCGGATGAGCATCTGGAGTAAGATGTTGGGCACGGCGGCACGCAGCTTAGCCAGCCGTTCCCAGGGGTCCTCATGCAGAAAGCGCAGGGCCACATCGAAGGTAGCGCCGCCCCAGCACTCCAGGGAAAAGGTTTGCGGATGCTGGCGGGCGTAGCGGTCGGCCACTTTCAGCATGTCGTAGGTACGCATGCGGGTAGCCAGCAGGCTCTGGTGGGCGTCGCGCAGAGTCGTGTCGGTGTAGTGAATCTGCTTCTCCTGACGCAGCCACTGGGCAAAGCCGTCGGGGCCCAGCTCCGTGAGCTTTTGCTTGGTGCCGGGGGGCGGCGGTGTTGTCAGGTCGGCTTCCGGCAGCAGGGGCTTACGCGGCTCGCGCTTGGAGTCCACTTGGCCCTTCACGTCGGGGTTGCCGTTCACGATGACGTTGCCGAGGAAGTTAAGGACTTTGGTAGCGCGGTCCTGGCGGGTTTTGAACTTGAACAGCTCGGGATGGTCCTTGATGAAGTCTACGTTGGCCTCGCCGGCCATGAACACGGGGTGGGCAATGATGTTCTGCAGGAACTGGATGTTGGTGCTCACCCCGCGCACCCGGAACTCGTCGAGCGTACGGGCCATCTTGGTGGCGGCACCTTCCAGGGTAGGCGCCTGAGTCGACACCTTCACCAGTAGGGAATCGAAAAACGGTGAAATCCGCACCCCCGTGTACACCGAGCCTTGGTCCAGCCGAATCCCGAAGCCGCCGGCCGAACGGTAGGCCGTGATGGTTCCGTAGTCGGGCTTGAAGTCTTGCTCGGGGTCCTCGGTGGTGATGCGGCACTGAATGGCTACCCCTATTTTGGGCGGCTTTACGTCGGGCCCCAGCCCGATTTCGGGGTCGGTGAGACGGCGGCCATCGGCTACGTGGAGTTGGGTTTTAATCAAATCCACGCCGGTAATCATTTCCGTGACCGTGTGCTCAACCTGAATGCGCGGGTTCACCTCAATAAAGTAAATCCGGTCGTGCTCGGGGTTCACCAGGAATTCCACGGTGCCCACGTTGTTGTAGTTCACGGCCCGGCCCAGGCGCAGCGCGTACTCATATAAGAGGTGGCGCATGTGGTCGGGCAAATTGAGCGAGGGCGCTACCTCTACTACCTTCTGGTACCGCCGCTGCACCGAGCAGTCCCGCTCGTAGAGGTGGGTCAGGCCCCCGTAGTTGTCGGCCACCAGCTGCACCTCAATATGCTTGGGCTGCTCCACAAACTTCTCCAGAAACACCGTGTCGTCGCCGAAGGCTTTCAGAGCTTCGTTGCGGGCCTCGAAGAAGCCTTTTTCCAACTGCTCATCATCCCGAATCACGCGCATGCCCCTACCCCCACCGCCGGCCGCCGCCTTCAGCATCACGGGGTAGCCAATGCGGTGGGCTTCCGTGCGGGCCACCTCGAAGTCGGTGAGGTCCTGCTGGCTGCTTTCGATGATGGGCACCTGGCACTCCACGGCCACTTTCTTGGCCGCCACCTTATCGCCGAGGGCTTCCATGACTTCCGGCCGTGGCCCCACGAAGATGATGCCTTCCTCGCGGCAACGCCGAGCCAGGGTAGCGTTTTCACTCAGGAAGCCATAGCCGGGGTGAATGGCATCGACGCCGTTTTCCTTGGCCGTGCGAATTAGCCCTTCAATGTCGAGGTAGGGCTTCAGCGGCTCATCATCGCGCCCAATCTGGTAGGCTTCGTCGGCTTTGTAGCGGTGCAGGGAATACCGGTCTTCGTAGGTGTAGACAGCAACCGTTGTAATGCCCAACTCGGTAGCGGCGCGCATAACGCGAATGGCAATTTCGCCCCGGTTGGCGACCAGCAGTTTGCGGATGTTCATCGTGGAAAGCGGTGTAAGGAGTAGAAGTGGAAGGCGTGGTGCAAGCTACGGAACGAACACTGGAATATTCAGCGAATTTTTGCTAAAAGTAAAATTTTCGCTGTCATGCACTTTTGTGGCTGTCGCCATAAGAAAGGAAAATATTCCTAAACCTTCATGCCACAGTTCAGTTCTGCTACAACATCTACTCCCTACCTGCGCATGGAATTTGCGAACAAAAACATCCTCCTCGTGGGGGCTTCCTCAGGTATCGGGCTGGCTACGGCTCAGCTGCTTCAAAAGCTGAACGCCAGCCTGTTCACGGCCTCGCGGCACCTGTCTCCGGAGCTTGCTGAGCTGAACACTACCTTCTTAGAGCTGGATGTAACCCAGCCCTTAGGCACTGCCCTCGATGGCTTGCCTGAGGTATTGCACGGGGTAGTGTACTGCCCCGGCAGCATCAAACTGCGTCCCTTCGAACGGATTCCGGCTGATGACTTTCGGGCCGACTTTGAGCTGAACGTACTGGGAGCAGTGCAAATCCTGCAGGCTACTATGAAGCGGCTGAAAAAGGCTAATGGCGCCTCCGTGGTGCTGTTTAGCACCGTGGCCGCCGAAACCGGCATGGCCTTTCACGCTAGCATTGCCACAGCCAAAGCTGCCGTAGAAGGTCTCACCCGCGCTCTGGCCACCGAGTACGCCGCCAGCGGCATCCGGGTCAATGCCGTGGCCCCTTCCCTTACCAATACGCCCCTGGCCGCCGCTCTGCTCAGCACGCCCGAGAAAGTAGAAGCAGGGGCCAAGCGCCACCCCCTGCAGCGCATCGGTGAGCCACAGGACCTAGCGTATATGACGAGCTTCCTACTCTCCGACCACAGCTCCTTTATCACTGGGCAGGTGCACGCTGTAGATGGTGGTATGGGGCGGCTGAAATAAATTTCTGGAATAGCCCGGAATGTTATTTCTACCGGCGCTTCCTACCCGTGCTCTGGACCACAAACCGGCGCTTTAACTTCTACTATCACGCTCAACTCTATGCCGATTACCTTGTTCTGGCACCGGCGCGACCTGCGCCAGCACGATAATGCCGGCCTCGCGGCGGCCCTGCAAAGCGGGCATCCGGTGGTGCCGCTGTTCATCTACGACCGGGAAATTCTGGATTTGCTGCCCTCCCGCCGCGACGCCCGCGTGACCTTTATTTATGACGAAGTAGAGCGCCTGGCCCACCAGACCGAGCAGCAAGGCGGCGCTTTTCTGGCGTTTTTCGGGCGGCCGCTGGAGGTTTTCGAGCAGTTGCTGACCCAGCACGAGGTAGCGGCCATCTACACCAACGAGGACTACGAGCCCTACGCTACCGAGCGGGACACGGCCGTGGCCGAGTTGGCGGCCCGCCATGGGGTAGCGTTTCATGCGCTCAAGGACCAGGTCATTTTCGCTAAGAATGAGCTACTGGGCAAGTCGGGGAAGCCGGCGCGGGTGTTTGGGGCTTACCGCAAGGCCTGGCTAGAAGCTCTGCGCGACGAGGACCTACAGCCCTACCCCTCCGCTGGGCTCTATACCGCCCAGCACCTGGCCCAGTTGCCCCAGGCCCCGCCGCGCCCGACTCTGGAGAGCATGGGGTTCCAGGAGTTTCGACAGGAAGTACCGGCCAACGAGCTGCCGCCCGAGGAGTTGGTGCGCAACTACCACCTTACCCGCGACTCGCCGGGCCGGGTGGACAGCAGCACCCGCCGCTCGGTGCACCTGCGCTTCGGCACTCTGAGCGTGCGGGAGCTAATGCGCCAAGCCCGCGACCTGAACCCCAAGCTGCTGGCCGAGCTCATCTGGCGCGACTACTTCATGATGCTGCTCTGGCACTACCCCTTTATGGCCACCGAAAGCTTCGAGCCCCGCCTGCGCCAGGTGCCCTACCGTAACAACGAGGCGGAGTTTCAGGCGTGGTGCGAAGGCCGCACGGGCTACCCCCTGGTAGATGCTGGCATGCGTGAGCTAAACCAAACCGGCTACATGCCTAACCGGGCCCGGATTGCCGCCGCGGGCTTTCTGGTGAAGCACCTGCTCATCGACTGGCGCTGGGGCGACCGGTACTTCGCCGACAAGCTGCTGGACTACGATATGGCCCAGAACGTGGGTAACTGGCAGTGGATGGCTGGCACCGGGGTAGTGGCCGCCCCCTGGTTTCGGGTGTACAGCCCCCAGAGCCAGCAGGAGCAGTACGACCCTACCTTCGCATATGTGTGGCAATGGGTACCCGAGTTCGGCACCTGCGACTATCCCAAACCCATCGTCGACCACAAGTTTGCCCGGGAGCGGGCCATCGAAACGCTGCGCACCGCTTACCGGGCGGCGGGAGAGTAAAGGGTAATTCTGTTAAGCGAAGTCGTGTTGCTCTAGATGGCTCGCCAGCCATCTGTCATCCTGAGCGGAGCGAAGGACCTCTACCGAGGGTAATTCTGCTTGATTAGCCAAAGGTAGAGGTCCTTCGCTCCGCTCAGGATGACAGTATAATATGATACAGACGTAAATCTGAATTACTCTAACATATCCAACTAAGTACTCATAGCCCAGCAACTTCCTACCCCTTCTGCCGGTTATAAGGGCATGGAAAAGGACCGCATTAAACAAGGCTACCTCGATTACGTGTTGCGCAAGGGTACACCCCCAGCGTCGGTGTTCAAGCTGACCAAAAAGCTGGGCCTGCCGGAGCAGGAATTCTACCGCTACTACGCCAACTTCGACGTGCTCGACAGAGAGCTGTGGGCTGATTTCGGCCGCGAAGCCTACGACATTGCCTCCAAAGAACCGGTGTGGGCAGAGTACGGCGCCCGTGAGAAGCTGCTGGGCTTTTACTACACTCTGCTTGAGGTGCTAAAGCGCAACCGCAGCTTTGCCCTGCAGGCCCTGCGCCGCTCCCTGCACCGGATGCCCGGCCTCACTCCACGCGTGCTCGATGGGTTGCGCCAGGAGTTTGAGGAGTTCGTAACAAATATCCTGCGGGAAGGACGGCAGAGCGGGGAAATTGCTACCCGCCCGCTTATCGAAAACGCTTACCCACGCTTCTTTTGGCAGCAGTTGCTGTTCGTGCTGGGCTTCTTCGCCCGCGACGAGTCCGTGAACTTTGAGCGCACGGATGCCGCCATTGAGAAGGCCGTTACGCTAAGCTTCGATTTAGTGGGCCGCAACACCTTCGATTCGGCCACCGATTTTGTGCGCTTTCTGGTGCAGAGCCGTCGCTAATTAAAAGCCAGTACCTAACACGGCTGGCCCCGTTTTCTTTTCCTTGTTTCATCGGACTGTTGAGGAATTCTTGACTGAGAAGATCCTTTTTCAGTCTGACTTCCTGCCTGCCAGCTATCCACTGGCCGCTTTTCTATGGCTGATTCCGCCGAGAACACCCCGCTCAACTCCCTTCCTACTACTAAAGTCGCCCGGGCGGCCCGTTTCGCCAAAACTGGCCTGAATGTGGGCGCCAACTATGTGAAGCACTACGCCAAGCGCGCCGTGGGGGCCGACAGCTCCACGGCGGACCTGCACCAGGCCAACGCGGCGGAACTCTACGGCGCTCTGAGTGAGATGAAAGGCTCGGTGCTGAAAGTGGCCCAGATGCTGGCCATGGAGAAGAACATTCTGCCCACGGCCTACGCCGAGCAGTTTGCCCAGGCCCAGTACCAGACGCCACCACTGTCGGGGCCGCTGGTGGTGAAGGCGTTTCGGGATGCCTTCGGGAAGTCGCCGTTTGAGGTGTTTGACACCTTTGACCTGAACGCCCGGCAAGCCGCCAGCATTGGGCAGGTGCATCGGGCAGAAAAAGACGGCCGCACCCTGGCCGTGAAGGTGCAGTACCCCGGCGTGGCCGACAGCATCCGCTCCGATATCCGGCTGGTGAAGCCCATTGCCCTGCGCGTATTAGGCCTCGATGAAGCCACCGTGCGCCCTTACATGCAGGAAGTAGAAACCCGGCTGATTGAGGAAACCGACTATGCCCTGGAGCTGCGGCGCGGCCAGCAGATTGCGGCCGCCTGCGCCAGCCTGGCTAATCTGCAGTTCCCTGCGTACTACCCCGAGCTGTCTGCCCAACGCATCCTGACTATGGACTGGCTGCCCGGCCAGCACCTCAAGGAGTTTCTGGCCACCAACCCCAGCCAGGAGGTGCGCAACCAACTGGGCCAGGCCCTCTGGGACTTCTACATGTTCCAGCTGAACACCCTGCTCCAGGTGCACGCCGACCCTCACCCCGGTAACTTCCTGCTACAGTCTGATAACGGGGGCACGGTAGGCGTGCTGGATTTTGGCTGCGTCAAGGAAATTCCGGCCGACGTACACGACCTGTTCACGGCCCTGCTTGCCCCCGAAACCCTAGCTGACGAAACCCGGCTAACCGCTTTGCTGACCGAAGCGGGGGTAGTAAAACCCCAGGACCCGGAAGCGCAACGCACGTTTTACGTACGTACCATGCAGGCATCCTTGGAGCTAGTGGGTCGCCCGTTCCGCCAGCCCACCTTCGACTTCGGCGACCCTGGGTATTTGCAGAGCCTCTACGCCCTCGGCGACGACCTCATGCAGCAGCCCGAGCTACGCCAGCAGCGCGAGCCCCGCGGCTCCGAGCACTTCATCTACCTCAACCGCACTTACGTAGGCCTCTACGCTTTGCTAACCGAACTGCGCGCTTTCGTACGAACGGCTTGAATAGAGTCCGATAACCTGCTTATCATTCCGAAACCAAACGGCTCCGTAGCAGTTTAAGCAGTCCGGCGGCACTTATGTAGTTACATAAGTGCCGCCGGACTGCTTTTTTATTACAATTTCCTTCCCCTCATTCATGAAAAAACTTTGGACTCTTTGTGCCGCGCTGCTAAGCGTGGTGTCCATGGCTTCGGCCCAAACCCTGAGCTGCTGCGCTAAACCCACTGCCGGCCCAAACGCCACCGAGGTATTCGCCATGCTGGCTTCTGATGAAGACTTCTCGGGTGGCCACGATGCGCCCCTACCCTTCACCTACCAAGGAACCGGCGAAATGGTGGAGTTCAAAACCACCGACGGCCAAAGCAGCAAGGCCTTCGAAATCAAGAGCAACATCCGCTCTGATAAGTATCTGTTGGTGATACATGAGTGGTGGGGCCTCAACGACTACATCAAGCAGGAAGCAGCCCGCTTTGCCAAGGAAATGCCCGGCGTTAATGTCATTGCCCTGGACCTATACGACGGCCAGGTAGCCACCGATGCCGACCAGGCTGGCAAGCTCATGCAGGGCGTCAAGACCGAGCGCGCCCAAGCCATCATCAAAGGTGCTTTGCTCTACGCCGGCCCGAAAGCGCAGGTAGCCAGCATTGGGTGGTGCTTCGGCGGGGGCTGGAGCATCCAGACGGCGCTGCTGGCCGGCCCGAAGGCCAAGGGCTGCGTGGCTTACTATGGCATGCCTGAAAAAGACGTAGCGAAGCTCAAAACCCTGAACACCGACGTGCTATTCGTCTTCGCGAAGCAGGACAAGTGGATCAACCAAGAGGTAGTAACCCAGTTCGAAAAGGACATGGCGGCCGCCAAAAAAGGCCTGACAGTGAAAGCCTACGACGCTGACCACGCCTTCGCCAACCCCTCCAACCCCAAGTATAACAAGCCCTTCGCCGAAGACGCTCACGCCGCCTCCGTAGCCTACCTCAAGAAAAACCTCAAACTCAAGTGAACCGCGGATTAAGCGGATTGCGCTGATTTCATTCAGCGTGAGAAAGGCGGCCTGCACAGGTCGCCTTTTTTATGTCCTTCCGAGCGGGAGCGAGGAATCCGGGTCAGTCACATGAGTAACTTATGTTCCTCGCTCTTGCTCGGAATGATGGGTAGGCAAAGTATGTAAACCCAGCCAAATCTGTATCTTTTACCTGCTCAATCTTCCCGCCTGTCCTATGGAAATTCCTACCTCCTCTCCCGTCCAAAACCTGCTCGATGAGTACGGCGAAAGCCACCAGAACCCCACCAACAAAATGGTGCATTGGGTGTGCGTGCCCCTGATTATGTTCTCGATTCTGGGGCTGCTCTGGTCGATTCCGGTGCCGGAGGCGTTGCGGGCGGTAAGTCCGTGGCTGAACTGGGCTACCGTGGTAATGGTGCTGGCCGTGGCATACTACCTACGCCTTTCCGGCCGATTGGCGGTGGGTATGGTGCTGGTATGGGTGGCAATGGCGGCTACTCTTCGGGTAGTGGATGCGGCGGCCGTGCTACCTCTCTGGGCCGTGTGCCTGCTGGTGTTCGTGCTGGCCTGGATTGGGCAGTTCTGGGGCCACAAGGTAGAGGGCAAGAAGCCTTCCTTCCTGAAAGACGTACAATTTCTGCTCATCGGCCCGCTCTGGCTACTGCACTTCATCTACCGTCGCCTGGGCTGGCGTTATTAGGTGAAGTGGTGAATGAGTAGATGAGTGAAGTGTGTCATGGCGAGCATGTGGCGCATCAAGCCAGTGTCGAAGCCATCCTTCCTAACCACTCCCTACCCCCTGAAATGTGACAAGCCCTTGACGACTGTGCTAGCGTCAAGGGCTTGTCTGTTTATCAGGCTTGTCACAGAATAAAGGAAAGATGGCTTCGGTAACCTCGCCATGACATCTCCTCACTTCACTCATCTACTCACTTACCCATTCACCTATTCCGCCAGCCGGGCCAGGAGTTGCTGTAGAGCTTGGGGTAGCTGCTGCATATTGTCGAGCACGAAGTATAGCTCCTGAAATTTATCCTTCTCGAAGGCCGTGTTGAGCACCCCGTCCAGCGTGAACGGCAGACGGGTAGGCTGTTCACCCAGGCTGAACTTCACTTCTCCGTGCGAGGACAACAAGCCGGCCCCGTAAATGCGCAGGCCCTCGGGTTGCTGCACCAGCCCGAACTCGGCCGTAAACCAGTACAGACGCGTGAACAGCTCCAGGGTACCGGGCCAGCGGTTGGCGTGGTGCTGGGCCGCCTCACCCAGTTGCTGCAAAAACTGCGCAAACCCCGGATTGGTCAGCAAGGGTACGTGCCCGAATACATCATGAAACATGTCGGGTTCTTCCAGGTAATCGAGCTGCTCCAGCTTGCGCAGCCAGGTAGTAGCCGGAAACTTGCGCTGGGCCAGCAGCCAAAAAAACTCCGCGTCGTCCACTAGGCCGGGCACCACTACCAGCTCCCAGCCCGTCAGCTCCTGCAGGCGCGGGTTTACCTCTCGGAAATCCGGGATGGTGTCGCGGGTAAAGCCGATTTGCTTTACCCCCTCCAGAAAGGCATCGGCGGCGCGACCGGGTAGCAAAGTCATCTGGCGGTCGAAGAGCAGCTGCCACACGTGCTGATCGGCGGCGGTGTAGCGGCTATAATCTTGGGTCGGGAGGGGCAGGGCGGCGGAAACAACGGGAGCAATCAGAGAAGTCATCATCTGAAAAGAAGAAAGGGGTGAAAAAGAAAAAGCCTGCCTCCGCACGAAGCGGAAGCAGGCTTTTGAAAAGTGTCGGTAGAGAAAGTGGCTATCCTCTGCAACACGCCGTGGCCGCTCCGCTCCGGTAGGGAACGTAATAAGCATAGGCGTAATAGCGGGAGGTGAGCAGCATGATGAACAAAAGTAATCAGCTAAAGATAGCCAACAAGCCAGAAGCATAGAAACCCATTCCGTGGGCCGCATAGGCGGAATTTCGGGCCGGAGCAGTAGCAGCAGAATAGTATCCCACCCCCACCTGCCGTCTATACTGGCCGCCCCGAACCAATCCGAAACGGGTTTCTATGCTTTGGTTTGTTGCTGCGTTGCGTTTCTTGTTAAGTAAGCACTGCTGCCTAAAGGCAGTCTTTATCTTACCTTATTCAACGGGTTGCAGCTCCCAGCCCGTGGAAAGCAGCGCGGCTAATTCGGCCACGCTTTCCGTAAGCTGCTCCCAGCTGTTGAGCACGAAGTACTGTTCCTGCACATGTGCCTCGCTGTAGGGCGTATGCAGCACAGTAGCCAAATCGAAGGGGTAGCGGCGGGTAACATCGCCGATACAATGGTGGATTTCACCCGACGACGAGAGCAAGCCGGCGCCGTACATCCGGGTTTCTCCCTTCTCCTCTACTAGCCCAAACTGCACCGTAAAGCCATACAGCCGCTCCAGGCGAGCCAGCGCGGTGGCATCGTGCAGATGCTGCGCCGCTACGTGCCCTAGGAAATGCAAAAAGTCGGCAAAGGCTTGGTCCATCAGCAGGGGCACGTGCCCGAATACGCCGTGGAACAAATCGGGCTCCTCAATGAAGTCGAATTGCTTCATGGAGCGAATCCAGACGGTAGCCGGGAACTTGCGCTGGGCCAGTAGCCCAAAGAACTCCGCATCGTTTAGCATGCCCAACACGGGTTCCAGCTGCCAGCCCGTAGCCTTTTGCAGCCGCTTGTTTACTTCCTCGAAGTTAGGAATAGCGTTACGGTGAAAGCCTACTGCCGCCAGACCCTGTCCGAAAGCCGAGCAGGCCCGCTTGTGGAGCAGGGCGGTCTGGCGGTCGAACAATACTTTCCAGACCAACTGATCTTGGGTCGTGTACCGGTCATACTGTTGCTGTACCATGCGTATTAAGCAGCTAATTGGGCAGAAAAAAAGCCCGGCTCCTTGTCGGGGTCGGGCTCTTGTGTGGTTTTCAGAGGAGAAGCATCATGCTGTACTTCTAACTTCCGTATCCGCAAAGGAGCCCGACCCCGCCCTGCATAGGGCGGTTATTAATCAGGTAGACACATTTCGCGGTGAGCTGTAGCATGATGACACAAATATATATTATTTGAAAAATAGATTGTATACCAAGGGGGTATATTTTTTTATGTCTTACGCGTTAGCAAACTACAAATTCAAGCAAACGCCCCTTCACAAACAGGGGTATTCACCGAGAAATTTGGTTCAAAATAGGTATGCCCCCTATAAAAACAGGGGTATAACAACAAACCATCATGCCTTTACAGGAAAAACCGCACTGCTTTAAGCACGCCTGACTGGTAGTGCGGAGACGTAGCACGTGTAGTTATTCCAGTTCTTGCCGTAGGGCATACACCTTGCGCAGGTTGCGAATCAGGCGGGCCGACTCCTGGAAGTTTAGGGTTTGGGCACCGTCGGAGGCAGCTTCTTCGGGCTTCTCATGCGCTTCGTAGATGATGCCGTCGGCACCGGCCATTACGGCGGCCAGGGCCATAGAGGGTACGTAGTCGCGGATACCGATGCCGTGGGAGGGGTCCACGATGACGGGCAGGTGGGTTTTTTCCTTCAGGATGGGCACCGCATTCAGATCCAGCGTATTGCGTGAGGCCGTTTCAAAGGTGCGGATGCCCCGCTCGCAGAGAATCAGCTTCTCATTACCTCCCGAAAACACGTACTCCGCCGACGAAAGCAGTTCCTCAATGGTGCCGGAAATGCCGCGCTTAATCATCACCGGCTTATCTACCCCGCCCAGGGCGTCGAGCAGGTTAAAGTTCTGGGTGTTGCGCGCCCCTACCTGGAACACGTCCACGTAGTCGTGCATTTCCTCCACCTGCGACACCTGCATCACCTCTGTTATGATTTTAATGCCCCGCGCCCGCGCCATTTGGTGGAACAGCTTCAGGCCTTCCATGCCCAGGCCGCGGAAGGAGTACGGAGAGGAGCGCGGCTTGAACACGCCTCCGCGCATGATACGCACGTCGTTGTCTACGAGGTGCTGCATAATCAGCTCCATCTGCTGCTCATTCTCGATGCTGCAGGGCCCGGCGGCCAGCGTGAGGCTGCCCTCCCCTACCCGCACCCCGTCGCCGAGGTCGAGCACGGTGGGGCGCACCCGCCACTTCCGCGACACCAGTTGGTAGTCGTCGGATACCTGATGAATGTCCAGAATGCCCGGCAGTTGCCCAATGGTGCGCAGGTCTACGTCGGCTTTGCCGATGGCCACGAGGTAGTGAGCCCGTTGGGTTTTAACGTCCGTGACTTTGTATTTGAGAGCCTTAATGTGGTCTTCGATGGCCTGCTGGGCAGCCTCGGAGATATGGGAATCGAGTTGGATGATCATGTTCAGGAGAAAATATCGGTTGTCATCTGAGCAGAGCGGAGGACCTATTTCGCTTCGTCCCAACGATTAGGTTAGCCAGAGGTAGAGGTCCTTCGTCCTCGCTTGATGCGCGACATGCTCAGGATGACAAGTGGTAGGAGGCTAATCAGATAACCTCTTAGTTCAGTTTTATTTAAGCACCGACTGCACAAACCGGGCGGCGGCGGCGGGCGCATCGTCGGTGCCTTCCAAAGCCCGGATCAGAGCTGAGCCGATGATGGCGCCCTCGGCGTACTCGCAGGCGCGCTGGAAAGAAGCTTTGTCGCCGATGCCGAAACCGATGAGGCGGGGGTTGCGCAGGTTCATGGCTTCAATGCGCTCGAAATATGCTTCCTGCACCCCTTCGGCCTGGGTGTTGGCGCCGCCCGTGGTTCCGGGGCCCGACACGAGGTAGAGAAAGGAATCCGTCAGCTCATCGATGCGGCGGATGCGCTCCGGGGCCGTTTGGGGCGTGATAAGGAACACGGGCCGCAGGTTGTAGCGGCGGAACATTTCCTGGTATTCGGCCACGTAGTCGTCCAGGGGTAGGTCGGGCAAAATCACGCCATCTACGCCAGCAGCGGCAGCTTCGCGGCAGAAGTTCTCCACCCCGAACTGCATGACGGGGTTGAGGTAGCCCATGAGCAGAATGGGCGTTTCGGGTACCTCGCTGCGGATGCCTTCCAGTTGCCGAAACAGCACCCGCATGTTCATGCCGTTCTGCAAAGCCGCCGTGCTGCTGGCCTGAATCACAGGACCATCGGCCAGCGGGTCAGAAAACGGCATTCCTATTTCAATGAGGTCGGCGCCGGCCTGGGTCAGCGACTTAATGAGTGGCACCGTGTCGTGCAGGCTGGGGTAGCCGGCGGTGAAGTACACGTTGAGCAGGCCTTTCTGCTTTTTCTCAAAAACGTTTTTGATTCGGTTCATATCATCAATCCTGTCATCCTGAGCCCAGCAAAGGACCTCTATTGAGTTAGCCAGAGGTAGAGGTCCTTTGCTGGGCTCAGGATGACAGACGGTTTGCGCTTTACAGGATGGTATCGGCGTACTTGAGGTAGGTTTCCAAGTCTTTGTCGCCGCGGCCCGAGAGGTTTACTACTACCACGTCGTCGGGGCCGGCGCCCAACTGGCCGAGTGCGGCCAGGGCGTGAGCGGTTTCCAGGGCCGGGATGATGCCTTCCAGGCGACTCAGTTCGGCTACCGCCTTCAGCGCGTCCTCGTCCTCAATGCTGATAAACCGGGCCCGGCCCGAATCGGCGAGGTAGGCGTGCAAGGGGCCAATGCCGGGGTAGTCGAGGCCGGCCGACAGGGAGTAGGGCTCGGTAATCTGGCCGTCTTCGTCCTGCATGAGCAGGGTACGCGAACCGTGAATAATGCCCGGCTTGCCCAGCACCGACGTAGCCGCCGAGTGCCCCGAGTTGACACCGTGCCCGGCCGCTTCCACGGCCACCAGCTTCACCGACGGCTCTTCCAGGAAGTGGTAGAACGCGCCGGCCGCGTTGGAGCCACCACCCACGCAGGCTACCACGTAGTTAGGTAGCTCGGAGCCGGTTTTTTCCAGCAGCTGCTTGCGCATCTCCTCACTGATAACCGCCTGCAACCGCGCCACCAGATCGGGGTACGGGTGCGGGCCAACTACCGAGCCGATGATGTAGTGGGTATCGACGGGGTTGGAAATCCAGTCCCGGATGGCCTCGTTGGTGGCATCTTTGAGGGTGCGGCTGCCGCTCATGGCCGCCCGTACTTCGGCCCCCAACAGGCGCATGCGGTACACGTTTGGCTTCTGGCGCTCCATATCGATTTCGCCCATGTACACGATGCACTGCATGCCCATGAGGGCGCACACCGTGGCCGTGGCTACACCATGCTGGCCGGCGCCGGTTTCGGCAATGATGCGGGTTTTGCCCAGGCGCTTGGCCAGCAGAATCTGCCCCACGGTGTTGTTTACCTTGTGCGCCCCGGTGTGGCAGAGGTCCTCGCGCTTGAGGTACACGCGGGTGTTATACTTCTCCGACAGGCGCTTGGCCTCGAACAAGGGGGTAGGCCGACCCACGTAGTCGCGGAGCAGTTGCTGGTACTCCTGCTGAAACGCGGGGTCAGCCAGGATGTCGAGGTACTGCTGGCGTAGCTCTTCCACGTTGGGGTAGAGCATTTCCGGGATGAAGGCGCCGCCGAACGGGCCGTAGTAGCCGCGTTCCGTGGGTTGTTGATAGGTAGTAGGCATGGGGTGGTTGGCTTTCGTTGAGGTTTCCAGGGCTGAAGCCTTGGGCTACGTAGCGAATTGGGTGAGGGCTCTATCTAGCCCAGGGGTTTAGCCCTGGGAGCCGGAGGATAGAGAGCTGCGCAAAGCAGTAAACATCTGACGCAGTAAATCGGCGTCTTTCAGGCCGGGCTCCGTTTCAAATTTGCTGTTCAGGTCTAGGGCAAACAGGCCAGGGAGCTGCAGGTTGCGTAGCGTGTCAGCGTGTTCCAGGGCCAACCCACCAGCCAGGAAATAAGGCACTGGCAAGGCGTAATTCTGCAGCAGTTGCCAGTCGAAGGCGGTGCCGTTGCCGCCGGGCTGGGCGCCGGCCGTGTCGAAGAGGAAGTAGTCGACTACCCCCAGGTAGGGCCGCAACCGCTCGAAGTCGAACTGCTCCCCCACCGCAAACGCCTTGATAACTGCTACCCCCGTGGCGCGCAGCAACCCGCAGGTTTCGGGCGTTTCGGAGCCGTGGAGCTGCACGGTCTGCAGGCCGTACTCGGTGATGCGCTCCTGAATGACGGCCGTGTCTTCATCCACGAACACGCCTACCTTTTGAATACCGGCTGGCACCGCAGCGGCAGCGGCGGGCGTGAGTGTGGGGGCAGCATAGCGCCGGGACTTCGGGTAGAAGATGAAGCCCAGAAAGTCGGGGCGCAGGGCGGCTACCGCCCGCAGGTTGTCGGGCCGGGCCATGCCGCAGACTTTCAGGCGCACGCTCATTAGAGTAGGGTTACGGCTTCGGTGGCGCGGAGCTGCTGTACGAGGGCGGCACAGGCTTTCTCGGGGCGGGAGTGGCGCATAAACGTCTCGCCGATCAGGAAGCCGCGGTAGCCTACCTGGCGCAGGGCCTCAATGTCGGCAGCCGAGGTCAGGCCGCTTTCCGTCACTTTCACGAACTCATCGGGGATGCGCTGGGCCAGCTCGCCGGAAGTATCCAGGCTCACACTGAAGTCGTGCAAGTTGCGGTTGTTGACGCCCACCAAGCTCACCGCGTCGGGGTGCAGGGTTTTGTCGAGCTCCTCGACGTTATGGATTTCGAGCAACACTTCCAGGCCCAGGCTCTTGGCCAGGCGACCCAGGCGCAGCACTTCCTCCCCCGACAGTACGGCCGCAATCAGCAGCACGGCATCGGCGCCAATGCTCTTAGCTTCCAGAATCTGGTACTCATCCACCACGAAATCCTTGCGCAGAATGGGGCAGAAATTGAAGCGGCGAGCCGTAATCAGGTCCTCATTCTTACCGCCGAAAAACTCGGTATCCGTCAGCACCGATAGGGCCGAGGCGCCGGCCTGCATGTAGCCCAGCGTAGTGCGCTCTACCGGGGCGTGGGGGTTGATGAAGCCCTTGCTCGGCGACTTGCGCTTGAACTCAGCAATGATGCCGCTTAGGTCGTCGCGCAGCAGGTAGCGACGCAGGCTCAGGGGCTGGGCCGGCATGTAGAGGCTTTTTTCCAGCAGCTTTACCGGCACCAGGCTTTGGCGGTCGGCTACTTCCTGGCGCTTGTAGGCAATGATTTGGTCGAGAATCGTAGGCATTGGCGGGCCGCCGATGGATTGCGGCGGGGTTTGAAGGTGAATTCCTGCCTAGCGGCTTGGAATTGGGTGAACAGTATTCAGGAGAAAAGAGAGCCAGCTACCACGTATTTCGGTGGCTTAGCGGCTACCCCTCGTTAAGACTTATAAGGTAGTAGCGTGGCTGTGCGTGACGGCCACCAGCTTGCGCAGGGCCTGCCGGGCCCAACCGGAATCCAAAGATTCCTGGGCGGCGGCCAGGGCCTCGGCAAAGCTGAACGTGGGCTCCAGGCAACCAATAGCCAGGGCCGCGTTGGCCGTTACTACGTCGCGCTGGGCGCGGGTGGCGCGGCCTTCTAGCACCTCCAGGAACAGCTTAGCCGATTCCTGCGGGGTGCGGCCGCCTGCCAGCTCTTCGGGGCGGGTGGCAGTAAGGCCCAGGTCAGTGGCCGAGAGGAGCTGCTCGCCGGCGGGCGTAGCCAGCTTGGCGGCCCCGGTCAGGGAGAGTTCGTCGTAGCCATCGAGGGCGTGCACCACGGCATAGCGGGTTTCGGTTTGCTGCAGCAGGTAGTGGTAGAGGCGCAGCAGCTCCAGGCTGAACGTGCCGGCTACTTGGTATTTCGGGCGGGCGGGGTTAATCAAGGGGCCCAGGATGTTAAAGAAGGTGCGCACCCCCAGCTCGCGCCGCACTGGCCCGGCGTAGCGCATGGCCGGGTGGAAGGACGGAGCGTGCAGAAAGCAGATGTTGGCCTGCTCCAACTGCTGCTTCAGCACGTCGTTTCCTACCCCAAAATCAACCCCCAACTGCGCCAGCACATCCGACGACCCACACACCGACGACACCCCAATGTTACCGTGCTTGGTCACCTTGTAGCCGGCGCCCGCCACCACAAAGCAAGCCAGCGTGCTGATGTTGAGCGTGTCTTTGCCGTCGCCGCCGGTGCCCACGATATCTACCGTGTCATGGGTGCCCAGCTCCGGGTCGCGGCTCAGGCTCAGCAGGGCCTCGCGGAAGCCCGCCAACTCCGGCACGGCGATGGGCCGCATGCGATACACCGTCATGAAGGCCGCCATTTCCGAGGCGTTGGCCTCGCCCTGCCCGATGCGCAGCATGGCCTCGTGCGCCTCGGCGTGGGTGAGCTGCTGCTGGTCGAATAGTTGATTCAGGATCTGTTTCACGTAAGAGGGGTAGCTGGCGGCCAGGAGCGTCCAGCTGTTTGGGTGGGAATCGAAAGAAGAGCAGCGGCGGGGGTCGGGCAAGCGCCTACCCCCATGGGTTAGGCCAACCAGTTGGCCAGCATCTGGTGGCCGTGCTCGGTCAGGATGGACTCGGGGTGGAACTGCACGCCGCGCACGTCGTACTCGCGGTGGCGGAAGGCTAACACCTGCCCATTAGCATCCACAGCCGTTACTTCCAGCGCCGCCGGCACCGACTCCGGCAGCACGCTCCAGGAGTGGTAGCGCCCTACCTTGAATTGTGGGGGCAAGCCGGCAAACAGGCGGTCCTCAGCCGTTACCTGGGCATCGGTAGCCAAACCGTGGAGCACATCAGGCATATTGTATAGCTCGCCGCCGAAGCTTTCGGCCAAGCCCTGGTGGCCCAGGCACACACCCAACATGCGCTTGCTGGGGGCGTATTGGCGAATGATTTCCGGCATCAGCCCGGCATCAGCTGGTACACCCGGACCAGGGGACAGCAGCACGGCATCGTAGCCGGCCACGTCTTCCACCGCC
Organism: Hymenobacter sp. HSC-4F20; assembly: GCF_019599275.1. Lineage (GTDB taxonomy): Bacteria > Bacteroidota > Bacteroidia > Cytophagales > Hymenobacteraceae > Hymenobacter. The sequence goes on from NZ_JAHZTD010000001.1 coordinate 1,669,221, forward strand.
AGCTTGTCGTTGCGAATCACCGTGACGTTATCGGTATGACCCAGTTCCCGCAGCACCTGCACAAGGTTGTAGGTGAAGGAGTCGTAGTTATCAATGACGAGAATTTTCATTTTGGGTGGTACTCGGGTGGGTTGAATTTCTGGTCAGACTATCATGCTTCGGCTGCGCTTAGCATAACAGTGTCTCTTTTCTCTCTACACTAACTCGGCTTCTTTCAGGGCCTTGCGCAGAGCAGCTAGTTTGTGGTGTACTTCGTTGAGTTCGGAGTTGATATCGGAGGCGGCTACTACCCCCGCGCCGGCCTGGAAGTAGAGCTGGCCGGCCGTGCTCAGGAAGGAGCGAATCATGATGGCGTGGTTGAAGTCGCCGTTGAAGCCCAGGTGGCCGATGGCCCCGCCGTAGTAGCCGCGGGCGGTGGGCTCCAGCGAGTCAATAATCTGCATGGCGCGGTGCTTGGGGGCACCGGAAAGCGTACCAGCCGGGAACGTATCGGCCACTACCTGCAGGGGGCTGGCCTGCGGGGCCAGGCGGGCCGTCACCTCACTGACCAAATGGATCACGTGGGAGTAGTACTGGATTTCGCGGAACACCTTCACTTTCACCTCGTCGCCGTGGCGGGCCAGGTCGTTGCGAGCCAAGTCCACGAGCATGACGTGCTCGGCGTTTTCCTTGGGGTCGTCGGCTAGTTTCTGGGCCAGGGCAGCATCCTCGGCATCGTGGCCGGTGCGGCGGAAGGTGCCGGCAATGGGGTACAGGCTGGCCTGGCGCCCTTTGATCAGCAGCTGGGTTTCGGGCGAGGAGCCGAAAATCTTGAACGAGCCGTAATCGAAGTAAAACAGGTAGGGCGAGGGGTTGATGGAGCGTAGCGCCCGGTACACATTGAACTCGTCGCCGCTGAAGCCCTGCTGAAACCGCCGCGACAGTACAATCTGGAACACATTGCCGCGGCGGCAGTGCTGCTGCCCTTCGGCCAGCACTTTTAGGAACTCCTCATCGGTCTGGTTGGTCTGCTCTTCACCTACTGTTTTGAATTTGAAATCGGGTAGAGAGGGGTTCCGGATCAGATTCACCAAGCGCGTAAGACCATCTTCATCAACGGTTTGTCCGGCCAGCGTGTGCTCGAACACATACAGCTCGTTGCGGAAGTGGTTGACGGCAATAACGTAGCGGTAGGTGCTGTACAGGATGTCCGGAATCTGGCCGGCAGCAGCCTTTTCAGAGTTTAGCTCCAGGTCCTCGAAGTACTGCACGGCCTCGTAGCCCAGGTAGCCAAACAGCCCGCCCGTGATGAACTCGTGGCCAGTATCCTGGGTCTGGAAGCAGCCGGCAAACTCCTGCAGGCGGGCCAGAGCCAGCCGGGGCTCGGTCAGGGTTTCGGTTTCCGAGGTATCGTCGGGGTAGGTCAGGGTCAGCTCGCGGCCGCTCAGCTCGAAGCGGGCCAGGGGGTCGAAGGCGAGGTAGCTGAAGGCGTTTTGCTGGCCGTGGTAGTCGGAGCTTTCCAGCAACAGGCAGTTGGCATACCGGTCGCGCAGGCGGAGATAGAGGCCCACGGGGGTTACTGTATCGGCCAGAACGCGCAGGAAGCGGGTATGCAGTTGGAAGGTTTTCATGGGCTGGTTGTGGTGATGGAAGTAGGCCAGCGCCGGAAATAAAAAAGCCCGGCGGGGCGGCCGGGCTTTTGAGCTTTTGCGAAGGTAGTGGTTCAGTTGACCTTAGCGCACGCACATGCTGTCCCGTCCGGAATTTCCGTAGGGCCACCACCATGCTTGCTGCGTCATTGAGAAGGTCATTCAAATAGGTTTGGGCGTTGAACGGGGCAAAGGTAAGCTGAGTTGAATTTTTCGCAAGCACCGGCCCGAATTTTTTATTCATCAGCCAGTGTGCCCCGAATTCATTGCTTCCGTAGGTACTGCCGACCCTGCTTTCCGCCGGCATTAACCAGCACTTCGTAGCTGCCGGGGGGTAGGCGACGCACATCCACGGCGCGGCGGTTTTTCACCTTCTTCGCCAGCACTACCTGCTTCTGCTGGTTCAGTACCTCTACCCTACCCCTGTCGTGGCCCTGAGGCAAGTACACCTCCAGTCGGTTCTGCTCTGGATTCAAATAGGCGCTATAAGCCAGCGGCTCCGGGTTTGCGCCGCCTTGCTGTCCGTACAGCCAGTGGTAAGCCGCCGGAAACTCCCGCTTCCAGAACCACTCGGAATGTTTACCATCGGTGGGAGTAGCGTACTGCACGCTTACTTTGGCGCGCGCCAGCGTATCGTGCACAGCCTTCATCAGGGGCACCATGGTTTCGCTTTCCGTGGTGCCGCTCACAAAGTAGAACTGCGTGCCGGGCTGCGGGCGGTGCCGCTGCAGGTAGGCAAACAGGGAGTCCTTGGCAAACCAGAAGGCCGGCGAGAACACGCCTACCTTGCTGTACACCTGCGGGTATTTCAGGGCCGCGTAGGTGGAAATCAGCCCGCCCATGCTGCTGCCGGCAATGCCCGTAAACTCCCGGCCGCTGAGCGTGCGGTAGTGCAGATCAATGTAGGGTTTAAGCGTCTCAGCCATGAAATCCACGTACTGATTGCCCTGTCCGCCGCCGTACTCGGGGTTTTTCCAGGGCGAGAGTTCATTCAGCCGCTCCGGCCCCCCATTGTCCACGGCTACTACAATGCAGCCGGCCGCGTCGAGGCCCTGGTGCTGCAGGTGGCTCAGGGTTTCATCGACGCCCCACTCCCCCGAGAAGCTGGTGCAGGCATCGAATACGTTCTGGCCATCGTGCATGTACAGCACGGGGTAGCGTTTATTGGTTGCGGAGGGGTAGTCGGAGGGCAGATACACCCAAACGCGGCGGGTGCGCCCCAACTGCGGCATCTGAAACGTGTTGCTGACAATCTGCACGTTGGGTTGCTGGGCAGTGCTTTGGCAGCTGACCGGAGTGGTAGCTGCTCCATCCTTCCAATTGCGTACCGTCAACTCTGTTATGCCCCCTGTGCCTTTCACGGTGTATTCCCGGTTGGGTATGTCCTGGTTTTGGGCATCTGTTTCTACCGTTTCCCAGGAGCCGCGGGTTACTTTACAGGCAATAGGGCCTTGCACCGTAGCGGGCAGCGTCAGGTGATAGTAGCCATTGGCAGCACGCACGAACTGGAAGGCGGGGCTGGCCGGCTGCCAGTTATTGAAGGAGCCGGCGAGGTAGAGAGCGGCCCCCGGCGGTGTAGCCGCTGGCAGTCGGGCAATTCGAAAAACTGATTGAGCAGAACTGCTGCTTACCAGCAGCAGACTCAGCCCCCAGAGGATAATTTGCTTCATGAATAGGGCAACTAATCAGGACCGCAAGCTACCATATTTCTGAGCGCGGCCCGGGCAGCGGTGTGCTACCCGGCAGTAGTTGAAGGAAACCACGCGCACAGCGCGGAGTATCGGATAAACCCAACCTGTATTTTTCCTAGAATCTTATCCGCAAGCCATTGCTTTGCTCCGCTGGCTTCAGTAAGTAAGCCCTCACCCGGCAGAGCACTACCTGATAGTGGAACGCGGAAAGTCCTACACTGCCAGCCAAAGCCAACAGGGCTGTCATCGGCCTAAAATATATACAAAATTCAGCTCGAATTCCCCTCCAAACCCTCCCTTAAGACACAAGCCTGTATTGATAAACCTGGTCCAGCATCCTCAACACCCCAGTCATCAAGAAATGCGCAATTATTTTTACCAATACGCCTTTTATACGAGCTTATACTGCCTTAAAATTCGATTTTTGTTAAAAAACACCCTTATTATTTAAGGCTTATTCAATCTCTTTAATTTATGTATCAGAACAGATAGTCTTATCCTTTCTCTTGCCTTTGTCAATACAACATCTGGTTTTGTCAACACAGCACAAGGCTAGCAACACGCCTGCGAAGGCAGGATAAATGCACTAAAATGGCTGTTTACTCAGGATCCTACCCTTGCCGCTCAGGGTGGAAAGATGGAGAAAATTAGTTCCCGAACTGCGGGTAGGCACTATCTTTTTTTCTCGGCTCTTTTTTGGAACGCAAAGTCCAATTATCACTATACCTGCTTCCTACCCTGCCGCCATTGTTTTTGTTAGTAGCAACACTTTAACTTGCGCTGTTTCTTAATGATTTGGTGATGTTGAACCCGGTCGATTGGGAGCGTAAAACAGGCGCTAGCCCCTGCCTTTGCTCTTCTTCGTTCTGTTGGCCGGACCACTAAATTCCCACTCCGGTTTTCCGGAAAAATCCATTTCAACCCCTAACTTTTTTTAAATGAAACACCCCTATCTAGCGAAACTGGCGCTGCCTCTGCTGTGCGCAGGTGTAAGCGTGAGCAGCGCATACGCACAGGGAATCGGGACGGTAAGTGGCCGCGTACTCGATGAGAAAGGTGAAGGCATGCCCGGCGTGACGGTCCTGATTGAAGGCACGTCTCTGGGTGGGTCCACTAACTCGGACGGCACCTTCTCTATTCAAAACGTTCCGTCAGGTCCGCACACGCTGGTTCTGTCTTTCGTAGGCTACACTACCAAGCGGCAGCCCATCAATGTAACGGCCGGGCAGAACACGGCCGTGGAAAGCCTGTCGTTGGCCGAAAACACGACTCTGCTAAATGAGGCCGTGGTAATTGGCTACGGCACCCAGCGGAAACAGGACCTAACGGGCGCAGTTGAGCAGGTATCGGAGCGTCAGTTTGTAAAGGGCCAGGTAACGAACCCCGAGCAGCTAGTGCAAGGTAAAGTAGCGGGCTTGCAAGTAACCACTGGTGGTGGTGCCCCGGGCGCTGGCTCCAGCATCCGCATCCGCGGGGGCTCGTCGCTGACGGCTTCCAACGATCCGCTGATTGTAATTGACGGGGTGCCCGTAGACAACCGGGGGCTTTCCGGTACGTCTAACCCCTTGTCGCTGATCAACCCCAACGATATTGAGAGTATCTCGGTCCTGAAAGATGCCTCGTCCACGGCCATCTACGGCTCACGGGCTTCGAACGGGGTTATTCTGATTACAACCAAGAAAGGCCTGCAAGGAGAAAAGCTGCGCGTAAATGTTAGCTCGCAGAACTCTGTTTCGAAGGCCCGCAATGAGGTAGACGTGCTGAACGCCTCCGAGCTGCGCGGCGTAGTGGCGGCCATGGGCAACGCCCAGCAGAAAACCCTGGTAGGCAACGCCAGCACCAACTGGCAGAACGAAATCTTCCGCACGGCCCAAACCACTGATAACAACGTCAGCATTTCGGGCTCGGCAGGCAAAGTGCCGTTCCGGGTTTCCGGGGGCTACCTGGACCAGGAAGGCTTGCTGCTGCGCAACGACCTGAAGCGCTACACGGGCTCTATTGGCCTGAACCCAGTACTGCTCGACGGCAACCTGCGCGTGAACGTAAACGTGAAGGGCTCCCTGGTCGACAACAACTTCTCGAACCAGGGTGCTGTGGGCGCGGCCGTATATGCCAACCCTACGCTTCCCATCTATAATGGTAGCATTTACGGTGGCTACACGGAGGTACTGGACCCCAACAACCCCAGCAACCTGAACACGCTGGCCACCCGCAACCCATTGGGTCTGATTTACCAGCGCCGTGACCGAAGCACCGTAAAGCGGAGCATTGGTAACATTCAGCTGGACTACAAGCTGCCCTTCCTGGAGGGCCTAAGCGCCAACGTGAACCTGGGCTACGACATTCAGCGGGGCCGGGGCACCGTTTTCGTGCCGGCGCAGGCTGCCTCCGATTACAACCGGGTAGTTACCGTCAATGGGGCGACCATTGGCCAGGGAGGGGTAAACAACGAGTACGCGCAGGACAAAAACAACAAACTGCTGGAAGCCTACCTGAGCTACGGCCGTCAGCTCGGCATCGGCCGCCTGGACCTGCTGGCGGGCCATTCCTACCAGAGCTTCGAGGATAAAAACTACGTGTTTGCCGACCGGATTGCCAGCGGCGACGTGTACACCGCGGCTCCTACCCTGCTCAACGGCCAAAACTACCGCGACCCGCGCTACGTGCTGGTATCGTTCTTCGGCCGGGCCAACTACAACATCAACGACAAATACCTGCTGACGGCTACCATGCGCGCCGACGGCTCTTCGCGCTTTCTGGAAGGCAACCGCTGGGGCTACTTCCCCTCCGCCGCTGCCGCGTGGCGTATCAAAGGCGAAGACTTCCTGAAAAACTCCACGGCTATTTCAGAACTGAAGCTGCGCGTGGGCTACGGACAGACCGGCCAGCAGGACATCGGGGATATCTACCCCTACTTGGCTCGCTACACGCCCAGCGAAGCAACGGCACAGTACCAGTTTGCCGATGAGTTTACGAACACGCTGCGGGCCGCGGCCTATGACCGCAACATCAAATGGGAAACCTCCACGACCTACAACGCCGGTCTGGACTACGGCTTCCTGGACGGCCGGATCTCGGGTGCCATTGATGTGTACCACCGCAAAACCGATGACCTGCTCAACAACGTATTTATTCCGGCTCTGGCCAACCTCTCTAATAAGCTGACAACCAACGTTGGTTCGCTGGAGAACAACGGTATTGAGGGCTCAGTAAACGTAGATGTTGTGCGGGGCGAAAAGCTTAACTGGACCCTGAACGCCAACGCTACGGCCTACCGCGTAAAAATCACCCAGCTGACCAACGCCTCGGACCCCTCCTACCTGGGCGACGAAACCGGCGGCATTTCGGGTGGTGTGGGCAACAACATCCAAATCAACTCGGTGGGCTACCAGCCTAATGCCTTCTATGTGTTCCAGCAGGTATACGGCGCCGATGGCAAACCACTGGAAGGAGTGTACGTGGACCGCAATGGAGACGGTGTGGTGAATGCCAACGACCGGTACCGGTATCAGTCGCCGGCCCCGCGGGTAAGCCTGGGCTTCGGCTCTAACCTGAACTATGGTAAGGCCAGCCTGGCATTTACACTGCGTTCGAACATTGGTAACTATATCTATAACAACGTTCGTTCGCAGGCTTTCTTCCCGGCAGGTGCCTCTAACGGGATCCTGAGCAACTTCAACCGGGAGTTGCTGGTGTCTAATTTCACTACGTCACAGCTCCAGTCGGATTACTACATCGAGAATGCCTCGTTCCTGCGCATGGAGAACCTGACGCTGGGGTACAACCTGGGCAGTATTTATAATGACAAAGCGAACGTGAACCTGTCCTTCGCTGTTCAGAACCTGTTTGTAATCACCGACTATAAAGGACTTGATCCTGAAATATTTGGCGGTATCGACAACAACATCTATCCCCGTCCCCGCACCTTCACCCTCGGGCTGAACATCGGTTTCTAATTCCCACCTCCATGAAGAATAAATTCTCGCGTACGCTGGCTACCGCACTACTAGCGTTTAGCTTGGCTCCCTTCACCTCGTGTGTTGGCGACTTAGATCAGACGCCTTCCTACGAACCGACAACTGAGAACGTCTACAAAGATCCTACCCTAGCCAAGCAGGCGCTGGCTCGCCTCTACGCTACCATGGCCGTTAGCGGTCAGCAGGGACCAGCGGGTCAGCCGGATATTCAGGGCATCGACGAGGGCTTTTCAAACTACCTGCGCCAGTACTGGATGGCCCAGGAGCTTACCACCGACGAAGCCATCTTGGCCTGGGAAAGCGACCTAGGGGTGCCGGAATATAACCGCCTGACCTGGAACGCCTCCCACCCCTTCGTGCGGGCTATGTACGACCGTATCTTCTATCAGATTTCGCTGTGTAACGAGTTTATCCGTCAAACCACGGATTCTAAACTCGATAGCTACGGCCTGTCTGACACCGATAAAGGGAACTTCCGGGCCTACCGGGGCGAAGCGCGCTTCCTGCGCGCCCTGAGCTACTACCATGCCCTGGACATGTTCGGCAACGTACCTTTCGCCACGGAGACGTCGGAGGTTGGTATCAAGGCTCCCCAGCGCATTGAGCGCGCCGCTCTTTTCGACTACGTGGAAAAGGAGTTAAAAGAGATGGAGACGGAACTGCCTGCTCCCCGTACCAACGAGTTTGGACGGGCCGACCAAGCAGCTGCTTGGATGGTACTGGCTAAGCTCTACTTGAACGCAAATGTGTACAACGGTTCGAACCACTACACCGATGCGGTTACCTACACCAAGAAGATTATTGGGGCTGGCTACACGCTGGCACCGAGCTACGCAAACCTGTTCCGCACTGATAACAGCAGCACGTCCCGCTCGGAAATCATTCTTCCGGTCCGCTTCGATGGCGTACGCACCAAAACGTTCGGCGGCATGACCTTTATCATCCATGCTTCGGTAGGTGGAAGCATGGCCGTGAACGACTTCGGTATTGATTTTGGCTGGGGTGGCACGCGCACCAAGAAGAACCTGGTGAACCTGTTCCCAACGGCTGCTACCGTTACGGACAAGCGCTCCATGTTCTATTCCGCCGGACAGTCGCTGGAGATTAATGACCCTGCCACGTTCACCGATGGCTACGGCATCACAAAGTTTCGCAACGTGTCGTCTGCCAATGCCGCGGGTTCCGACAAAACTTTTCCTGACACCGACTTCCCCATGTTCCGCTTGGCCGATGTGTACCTGATGTACGCCGAGGCGGTACTGCGGGGCGGTACGGGCGGTGATGCCGGCACGGCCCTGGGTTACGTAAACGCCCTGCGCCAGCGGGCCTACGGCAACACCAGTGGTAACATCACGGCCGCTGATCTGAACCTGAATTTCCTGCTGGATGAGCGGGCTCGGGAACTATACTGGGAAGGCCACCGCCGCACCGACCTGATCCGCTTCGGGAAATACACGACCGGGTACAACTGGCCCTTTAAAGGCAACGTGCGCACCGGTACGGATGTGGCCGCCACCCGGACGCTGTTCCCCATTCCGACCACGGACCTAACGGCTAATCCGAACCTGAAGCAAAACCCAGGTTACTAAATTTTGTGCTAGTGAACCGGAAGCTGCCTAGCGAAGTTTCCGGTTCACTCACGTAACCGGAACCCACTTTTCCCACCATTTTAATTTCTCCCCTATGTCACACTGGCTTACTCGCGTTTCCGGGCTTTGCCTATCGGCTGCGGTACTGCTGACTTCTTGCGAGAAGGAAGGCGACCAGGTCACTCTACAGCAAAGTGGCACGGCCGCTCTGACTGCCTCCTCCAGCACCTTGGTCTTGAGCAGCGCTAACGCCTCGGCGCAGGCTACCACGCTTACTTGGCAGCCCATTTCCTATGGGTACCAGGCCGCCGTTACCAACACTATTCAGATTGATAAGAAGGGTAGCAAATTTGCTAATCCCATTGAAATCCCGGCAGGAGCTGCCAACACTATGTCCTTCACGGTGTCAGAGCTGAATGCGCTGGCTCTGCGCGCTAAAGCTACTCCGGGCTCGGCCACGGAGTTGGAAGTGCGCGTGAAGAGCATGATTACCAACAAAGTAGCGGCTACGTACTCCCCCACTACCACCCTCACGGTGACGCCGTACCTGGTAGTAATTGAGTACCCCTCGGTATACGTACCAGGAAACCACCAAGGCTGGGCTCCGGCTACGGCACCTAAGCTTTCGGCATTCAACAGCAACAACAACCAACTCTACGAGGGCTTCGTGAACATGACCGACGCCGCGCCGGAGTTTAAAATCACTTCCCTGCCTTCGTGGGGTGGTACCAACTACGGGGATGGTAGCGGTGGCAAGCTCTCAGCCGATGGCGGCGCAGGTAATCTGAAAGTGGCTACTCCGGGTTACTATCGTTTGAAGGCTGATCTGGGAGCTTTGACCCTGGAAACCGTGAAAACCTCTTGGTCGGTTATTGGAGCCGCTACTCCCGGTGGCTGGACTACCGATACCCCGCTGGTGTATGACGCTGCTACCGGCACCTGGAGCGCAAAAATGACCCTGACGGCAGGTCCTATTAAGTTCCGCGCCAACAACGACTGGGTCATTAACTTCGGTGACGGCAATGCCAAGGCCACGCCAGCAGCGCCCGCTGACGGCATTCTGGAGTATGGCGCTGACGATATTATGGTACCTACTGCCGGTACATTCACCGTCACGCTCGATTTGAGCAAGCCCGGTAATTACACCTACTCTATCAAATAGGGTAGCAAATCCTTCTAGCTCAAAAAGCCCCCGCTCCTGTCTGGACGGGGGCTTTTTTGATGGCAAGAAGCTACCACGCGCTTGCTCACAGGAGTTCTTTTAAGGTCGTAGGGGAGTCATAATGAGCGCTTCGTAACTAGGCACCTTGGCAAAGCCTGTAGAAGCCTGTAGCATCATAAGCCCACCCATCACTCCTACTATAAAAAACAAGAATGTTTCTCTAACAGCTGCGGAGAGAGTAGCAACTAGGGGCTTGTAGCTGGCCCGGCAATCACCCATCAGGATAACTCTGTTGATCAATCACTTACAAAGCCACCGATTCCGTATAGACAGTATTTTAGTCGTGAGGGGCACACATCCGTCTCCGGTGGCTGCCAGAGGACGATTACCTGAATAGAGGTGGCTTTTTAGGATTTGGGCAGCCCATTTTTTTCTACCAGAATCTTTTCCGTGTTTCGCCTTTCATACGCCTGAACTTTGGCTTTTTGTCCGAATAGGCCAGCCGGGTGTAGCACCGTACGTTTTTCCTCATCTTTCCAATTGAATATGATTCTTATTGCCGACGGCGGCTCGACCAAGAGCAACTGGTGCCAGCTTGATAATGCTGGCAACCGGGTGTACTTCAACACTGAGGGATACAACCCTGATTTCATGGGTACCGCTGCCATTGCGGCTTCCTTGGATAAAAACCTTCCGGACACGCTACCCCGGCAGGAAGTAAGCAAGGTGTACTACTACGGAGCAGGCGTACACAATGCAGAAAAGGCCGAGCGGGTAGCGGCTGCTATGCGCCAGATTTTCCCGAACGCCAACGCCTTTGTAGCGGAAGATTTGCTGGCCGCGGCTCACGCCTTACTCGGCGACAAGCCCGGCTTTGCCGCCATCTTGGGCACGGGCACCAACTCCTGCCTCTACGACGGCGAGAAAATCACGTACAATGTGGATTCGCTAGGCTATTTCCTCGGCGATGAAGGTTCCGGATCATTCATTGGCAAACGCTTACTGCGCGACTACCTGCGCGGCTTACTGCCCGATGGGCTGCAAGACATCTTCCAGGAGGAGTTCAAACTCACCCGCGACGAGATTCTGGACCGGCTCTACAACCAGCCCCTGCCCAACCGGTTTCTGGCCAGTTTCGCCAAGTTCACGTACGATCATAACAATATCAGCTACTGCCGCGAGATTGTGCGGCAGGGTTTTGAAACGTTTTTTGCCAACATAGTAAGCCATTATCCTAACTACCAGGACTACACCTTCAATTGCGTGGGCTCGGTAGGCTACAACTTCCGGGATGCTCTGACCCAGGTAGCGCGCAGCCACAATATGGAGGTTGGGAAAATTATCCGTTCCCCCATCGACGACCTCGTGTCGTACCATGAAACGGCTCTGCGCTAAGCGTATCCTACGCGCCGCTGGAGAAGATACTACCAAGCAAAAAGGCCACCCTGTTAGCAGGGTGGCCTTTTTGCTTGGTAGTATGCTACCGAGTTGCGAAAGGCAGCAACCCGGTAGCGAGTAGTGGTTGTACTTACTTCTGCACAACCAGCCGCACGGACTGCTGCTGCTGCCCAGTGGTAAGCTGCACGATGTAAACACCGCTGGCTAAGTTGTGCAGAGGCAGGGCCACTTCCTGAGCGCCGGCCGCCTGGCGGGCGGCGGGCAGGGTTTGCACGGTAGCGCCAAGCAAGTTGGTAATAGTTACCTGCACGGTAGTAGCCTGGGGCAAGGTGTAGCGTAGCTGCGCCGAGTTGCCGGCCGGGTTAGGCAGGGCCACTAGCTGCAAGGCTGCGGCCGCCCGTTGGGCCTTAGTGGCCAGCACGGTACCCGCCGGCACGGTAATCTTGCGCGAGGTATACACGGCGTACTGACCGGGAGCCAGCGTGAGGGGCGCGGCGGGGTTGGTCACGGTAATGGCTTCGCCGGTGAGGTAGTTGTACCACGTGCCAGCGGCCTGGAAATTCGGGACTACCGTCGCCGACTGCACGTCGAAGTTACCTACTACCGTTACGTTCAGGCGCGGGTCGGTGAGGTGCATAGTTTTTACGGCTCCGTTCAGGCTCTGGGTGAAGCTGGCGGGGTTTTCAAAGGCTGGCTCCTGTACTTTCAGCGCAATCAGGCTGCGGTACACATCGTAGAGATGGCGGCGGTTAGCATCCTGATAGTAGTTCCACAGGATAGGCTTGTTGCTGAGCTTGCAGCTTTCATTATCGGGGTAAGGAGTAGGAATGGTCCCATCGGGGCACTGCATGATGGATTTGTCGTAGCCTAGCTCGCCAAACTGCCAGATCATTTTCGGGCCGGGAACCGGGAAGAAGAAGGCCGCAGCCAACTCCTGACGGGCCAACGCGGTGGGTATGTCCTTAATGTTATAGGAGCCAGCAGCGTTACCAAAGGCCTCGTTCTTGTAAGTCAGGCGCTCCTTGTCGTGGCTTTCCATGAAAGTCACCAGATTAGGTTGGCTCCATCCGCGGCCGCCCTGCGTGGTGCTACCATAGTAGCCGTAGCTGAAGTTCGAGTTGCCTACATAGCCCATAGTGGCCTCGTTGTAGTTGTAAGTCATTTCGCCCCACAGCATCATGCCCATATCCGACAGAACTTTTTCCTCGTCGTTGCCCCCGAAGTGCTCCAGGATAGGATACGAGGTGGCATCCACGCTCACCTGGAAATCGTGGTAGTCTTTCCAGATATCCACGCGGCTCTGGTCGTACACGGCCCACTCCTCGTAGGTAGTCGTGGCTTTCTGGGTGAAGCCTTTGCTCAGGTCGAAGCGGTAGCCGTCTACATGGTACTCGCGCAACCAGTGCTCAATGACGCGCTTGGAGAAGTAGCGGGTGAAGGGGCTTTCGTGGTTGAAATCGTAGCCTACGTTGGCCAGGTGCTTGGCGTCGGTATTAAACCAAGGGTTATTCGCCGCGGGCTTGCCATTGTCGAAGTACATCTGCACCATGGGGCTCTGGCCAAACGACTGGTTCAGCACAATATCCAGTACCACGGCAATACCACGCTTGTGGCACTCGTCGATGAAGCGTTTCAGCTCGTTTTTCGGACCGTAGTACTTATCGGGAGCAAAGTAGAACGACACGTTGTAGCCCCAGCTTTCGTTGCCTTCAAACTCGGTGGGCGGCATCAGCTCAATCACGTTCACGCCCAGCCGCTTGAGGTAGGTGAGCGTGTCGGTCAGCGTCTTGTAATCGTGGCGGCTCACAAAGTCGCGGGGCAGCAGCTCGTAAATCACCATGTCGGTCCGGGCGGGACGCTGGAAGGTAGCCGTTTGCCAGGTATAGGCAGGGGCGTTGCTTTGCAGCACCGAAACGATGCCAGTGGTGCGGCCAGTGGGGTAGGCTTTCAGACCCGGGTACACGGTGTAGGACGCCGTATTGATGGACTGGTCGTTGCTGGGGTCCAGCACTTTCTCGGTGTAGGGGTCAGCTACGCGCAGTTCCCCATCCACCAGGAACTGGTAGGCATACTCCTGGCCCGGCGTAAGGCCATCAATCTGCACCCACCAGCGGCCATCCACGGAGTTGTCGGCGGCGCCGCTGGCGTTGGGCGTCCGCTTGAGGTAGCTGGAGGCCGAGGTAGTCCAGTTGTTAAACTCCCCGATAACGTGCACGAACTGTTTGTTGGGAGCCGTCAGGCTAAGCACCGCCGAGGTGCCGTTGTTGAGGTAGGTCACGCCGTCGCGCTTGGCGCCGGTGGGCAGGGCTGCTACCGTTACTACGTCTCGGGTTTGCAGGGCCAGCTCGGTGGAGGCGGTAGTAGTGCCGCTGGTGGCGGTGAGCCGGAGGGTGTGGCTGCCGGCCTGGGTGAGGGTAACGTTGCCGCTGATGGTGGTAGCGTTGGCCTGCTCTGCAATCTTAGCACCGTCGAGAAACAGCGCCAGGTTAGTAGCTACGGCTGAGGTACCGGTCACGGTGGTAGCCGTGTTCAGGGGCACGTAGGTAGCACCGGGCCCGCTAGGGCTGGTAAAGCGTAGGTTAAAGGCATCCTGGGCCACGTTCACGTAGATGTCGCCAGCGGGGCCGCGGCCCACCAGGCTGCCATCGGCATTCTTAAAAATCATGGCCAGGCGGTAGATGGTAGTACCGGCCGGAATGGGGTAGAACGTGTTGGGGGTAAACGTAATGCTGTACGTATTAGCACTCACGCGCGTCATTTTGGCGGCGGGGTCGGGCTGGTTGAACGACGGGCTTTTGACGTTGGACCACTGCGTACCGGTGGGGCTGTCGGTTACTACCCCAGTCCAGATGTAGACGTCGCCAGTATAATTGGCTAATGCTGCATTGCCCTGCGTAGCATCAAACAGAATAGTAACGGGTGTGTACGCCTGAAAAACGGCGGGCTGGGTGGTTACTACCTGAGCCCGTAAGACGGGCATTCCAGCTAGTAGAAGCACCAGACTTAGAATAAGTCGAAGTGTTTTCATGAAAAAGGAGGGTTGGGAATTTTGAAAAAAGAAAGGCAACACTGGTACTACATTGACCTCAACGGCTGTTCATAGCCCTGAGATGGCGCAAGGGGGCATTAAAGATAGGGCAGCAAGGCCTCACTCACCAAGTCAATAACTGCATTTGTTGTAGCTTTCCACTCTTTTTAACTGCCTCCTTCCGTATGTTCAGCGCTTCCTTGCTCTCTGGCCCTAGTCGCTTCCTCCGACGCTGGGCCGCCGCGCTGGTTTTGCTGATGCCGACCCTGGAAGAGGCAAGGGGGCAAGCCGCGGACACCCTAGCTACGGGTCAGCCCTCGTCCGGTTCGCTGCCGACCGCGACCCTAGCTCCGCCCGATACCCTACCCGCTCCCCCCCGCCTAAGTCGGCGCCTGCCCGTGCTGGCCGGGGGGCTGGCCCTCTCCTACTCGGCAGCCCTGTACCTGCTGAGCCAGGGCTGGTACACCGGGGAGCGGACGCGCCTGCACTGGTTCAACGACTTTCCGGAGTGGAAGCAACTGGACAAGGCTGGTCACTTCTGGGGGGCGTTTCACGAAAGCCGGGGCGCGGTGGACATGCTGCGCTGGGCCGGCGTGCCCGACCGCAAGGCGCTCTGGTACGGGGGCTTCGTGGGGTTTCTGCTGCAAAGCCCCATTGAGTTGCTGGATGGCCGCGACCCGCAGTACGGCGCTTCCGCCACCGACCTGGCAGCTAACTTTCTAGGCTCCGCGGGCCTGATTGGTCAGCAGTTGGCCTGGAACGAGGTGCGCATCATGCCCAAATACTCTTTCCACACTACCCGCTACGCCGCCTTGCGCCCCAACGTACTAGGCAAAAGCTTAGGCGAGCAGTACCTGAAGGATTACAACGGCCACACCTACTGGCTGTGCGTTGATGTTGGGGCCTGGCTGCCGGCCGCCTCCCGCTGGCCCCGGTGGCTACAGCCAGCCGTGGGCTACGGTGCCCAGCAACTGGTCTACAACGACCAAGCGGCCAACGCGGCCCTGGGCCTATACCCTTACCGCCAGTACTACCTCTCGCTCGACGTAGACCTGCGCCGCATCCCGACCCGCTCCAAGCTGCTGCGGCGGGTGTTCTACGTAGCCAGCATATTTCACCTGCCGGCCCCGGCCCTGGAGTGGAACCGGCGGCGCGGCCTGGTGGCACATGGCCTGTACTACTGACCTAATCCAAACCGGCAAGGGGAGTAAACCGATGAGCGCCCGGCACTCGTAAAGCCCAGTCGGAGCTGGCTCGTTTCGCCGGTTACCTTTGTTACAACTATTCCACCCGCCTTTTCTTTCTGATCATATGAATGTAGGAGACCGAGTACGCCTGCTTACCGGGCGCGAAGAAGGCATCATCACCCGCCTGCTCAGCGACGAGCTGGTGGAGGTTGCCATTGATAACGACTTTACCATTCCGGTGCTGCGCCGCGAGGTAGTGGTAGTAGCCGCCGAAGAAACCAAGGCCTTCGGGCAAAGCGCCGCGGCCGTAGCGGCTGAGAAAAAAGCCGCTACCACGGGCGCCACCCGGGCCGCCAAAGCCGCTGGGGTTGCCCCACCCGCGGCGGCCCCCCTAAAAGCGGAAGGGCCTGCGCCAGTACCCGCCGCTAAAACGGCACCCCCCACCGTGCAGAAAGGCCTGTACCTGGCCCTCACCCATCAGTCGCCGGAGCTGCTGGCCCTGCAGATTGTCAACCACACCGACCGGGACGTGCTCTACACCTTCGGGGAGGAGCGAGGCGGGCAGTACCGCGGCCTGCGCGCCGAGAAGCTGGCGGCGAAGTCGGCCAGCCCGGCTCTGGGGCACTGGCATCTCAAGGACTTCGACCAGTGGCCGGCCGCGGTGGTGCAGCTGCTGCCCTTCCAGCTGAACGGTACCACGGCCTACGAGCTGCTGACCAAGCGCCTGCAGTTTAAGGCGGCCAGCTTCTACACCAGCCGCCAGCCCAATGTGCCCGTGCTCCAGCGCGAGGCCTACCTCTTCCAGCTCGACGAAAAGCCCGCCGCGCCCGCCGTGGTAGCCCCCGAGAAGCTGGCCGAAACCCTGAAGGCTCAGCTCACTGGCAACGCCCCGGCTAAGCCCGCCGCCGTGGCCCCTGCCCCCGAGCCGGCCAAAGCCATTGTGGCCCCTCCCCACGAGGTAGACTTGCACCTGGAAGCCCTGATGCCGGAAGGCGGCACGGCGGGCCTAAGCAACACGGCTATTCTCAAGCTCCAGCTGGAAGCCTTTGAAGATGCCCTGAGCCGGGCCCTGGCTACCAACATGCACGAAATCATCTTCATCCACGGTTCCGGCAACGGCACCCTGCGCAAGGAGTTGCACAAGCTGCTGAGCCGCAACCGCGACATCAAGTTCTTTGAGGATTCGCAGAAGGAGAAGTTCGGCTACGGCGCTACCCTGGTGCGGTTGAAGTAACTCTGTAGTGGTCTAAATTCTCTCTTACTTTGGAGGCGCACGGTGGGTAGCACCCGGCCGTGTGCCTCTTTTTTTGTTCAACCTGCCCCAATCGGCTATGCCTGAACCACCGCACCGACGTAAAGCCGGCCGCTTTTTCGGGACCCTTCCCGTGGTAGTAGCACTCGTGAGCCTTCTTAGCTTAATCAATTGCCTAAGTGAAATCAATGGGCTGTTTGCTGTTCCCGGTATCTTAACTTCCCTGACGGGTTTAGCTGGCACGGCCCTCTATTTTCGCAACCGGCAGCAGCGCCGCTCGGTGCACCTTGCCTACACAATTTTTGCGGTCTGGGCCGCGGCGCAGGCTCCTTACCTCGTGTATTCTGAGCCAGCTACGGGCCATGCTGTGGGCTGGGATGCCACGCAGTGCTTTCGGCTGCTGCTTGGCTTCGGGTTCTCTCTTAAGGGCGGCTCTTCCCTGGAGCTGCGCTATAATGCCCTGAATCTGCTGTGGACGTGGTGGCTTCACCGGCTGCGGCAGCTGGAGTAAGGGCGGCCTACCCCTGCTTGTGCACGCAAGCGCCTTGCGGCGCTCCAACTAGCGCTTTCGATTTCTAGACGTATAGTATCTACCATATATGTACGACATTATCGGCGACATTCACGGCCACGCCGCGGAACTGCGGCAGTTGCTCCAGAAACTGGGCTATACCGAGCAGCACGGCACCTACCGGCACCCGAGCCGGCGGGCTATTTTCCTGGGCGACTTTATCGACCGGGGCCCGCAAATACGCCAGACGCTACAACTCGTGCGGGCCATGGTAGACGACGGCACGGCGCTGGCCGTACTGGGGAACCACGAGTATAACGCCATCTGCTTCCACGACGAGCACCCCCAGGGCGGCCACCTGCGGCCCCATATTCCGCGCACTATCTTCCAGCACCTGCGCACCCTGGAGGAGTTTTCAAGTCGGGAAGGCTGGGCCGAGTGGCAGGACTACATTGGGTGGTTTAAAACGCTCCCCCTATTCCTGGAACTGCCGGGTCTTCGGGCCGTGCACGCCTGCTGGGACCCGCGCCATATTGCGTTTCTGCGCACCCAGCTGCCTGACGCCCGGATCACGCCCGATTTTCTCCTGCGTAGCGCCCAGCGCGGCACCCCAGAATACCTGGCCGTCGAAGAAACCCTTAAAGGAAAGGAAATAGCCCTGCCCACCGGGGTGCAGTTTCACGACAAGGATGGCAACCCCCGCACCAAAATGCGCACCCGCTGGTGGACTGACCCGCGCGCCTGCACCTACCAGGACTATTACCTGGAACCCATTGAGGCGCTGAACCCGCTGCGGGTAGCCGTGGAGGAACTGGCCGATGGGTGGCACTACCAGGATGCCGTGCCCGTGTTCTTCGGCCACTACTGGCTGCGCGGTACGCCCCAGCTGCTTAGCCCGCACGCGGTATGCCTTGACTACAGCGTGGCCAAAGGCGGCGAGCTGGTGGCCTACCGCTGGCACGGCGAGCAGGAGCTGGCGGCGGCCGGGTTAGTGAGGGCCTGAGGGAGTAGCGCGCTGCTTGCACCGGCACATGGGGATGCTCCAGGCAGCCTGGCAGGCAACCGTCGGGACGTATCCGTTACTTTGCGGCACAACTATTTCTTCCGCATGAAACTGCCCGCGCTTCTCGCCGCTTCCCTCCTCGCCCTTTCCGTTTCGGCCCAGCGCCTGCCCGTGCCCCGCAACCTGCAGGCTACCTACGCCAAAGGTACCCGCTCCGAATCGGGCCAGCCTGGCCCGAGCTACTGGCAGAACTCCGCCGACTACAAGCTAAGCGTTTCCTTTGACCCCGCCACCCGGCGCGTGGCGGGCACCGTGGACATTGCCTACCACAACCAAAGCCCCGATTCGCTGCGGCAGCTTTGGTTTAAGCTCTACCCCAACCTCTACCAGAAAGGCGCCCCCCGCGCTACCGCCATGAGCCCGGAGGACGTGAACGAGGGCGTCCAGATTACGCGGCTTACCATCAACGGGCAGGCAGTAGATGTGGCCCGGCTCCGTACCGATGCAACCAACCTTGCGGTGCCGGTGCGCCGGGCCATTGGGCCCAAGCAAACGGCCCAGGTCTCAGTCACCTACTCCTACGTGCTCAATAAAGGCTCCCATAGCCGCACCGGCGAGATAGAGCCCAACGCGGATTTTGTAGCCTACTTCTTCCCGCGCATTGCCGTGTACGATGACATCGACGGCTGGAACCGCAACCCCTACCTCGGCTCCCAGGAGTTCTACAACGACTTCGCCAACTTCTCCGCGGACGTTACCGTGCCCCGCAACTTCGTGGTGTGGGCCACCGGCGACCTAACCAACGCCGACAAAGTTCTGACCAAAAAGTACGCCCAGCGCCTGCAGGACGCGGAGAAGAAGGACGGCATCACCAGCATCATCACCGACGCCGATCTGAAAGCCAAGGACATCACCGCCCCAAATGCCCAGAGCACCTGGCACTTTGAGGCCAAGAACGTGACGGACTTTGTGTTTGCCACCTCCGACCATTACGTCTGGCAGTCGAGCAGCCTGGTAGTGGACCCCGCCACCAAGCGCCGCACCCGCGTAGACGCCGTATACAACCCTCGCCACAAGGACTACGAGGAGGTCATTCACTTTGCCCGCCAGACGGTAGAGGCCATGTCATACACCTTCCCCAAGTGGCCCTTTCCCTACTCCCACGAAACCATTTTCGATGGCCTCGACCAGATGGAGTACCCCATGATGGTGAACGACAACCCCACGGAAACCCGCGAGGATGCCATTACCCTCACCGACCACGAAATCTTCCACACGATGTTCCCGTTCTACATGGGCATCAATGAAACCAAGTACGGCTGGATGGATGAGGGCTGGGCTACCATTGGCGAGTGGCTGATTTCGGGCCTCATCGACCCCAAGCTCGACGACGACTACGGCATTGCGCCCTACGCCGCCGCCGCGGCTACCGAGGTAGATCTGCCCATCGTTACGCTGAGCACCCAGCAAACCGGCACGGCTCTGTTCCTTAACTCCTACCCCAAGCCGGGCCTGGGCTACCTCTACGTGAAGGACTTACTGGGCGACGAGCTGTTCACCAAGGCCCTGCACACCTACATCCGCAACTGGAACGGCAAGCACCCCATGCCCTACGACTTTTTCAACTCCATGAACGCCGGGGCCGGCCGCAACCTCAACTGGTTCTGGCAGCGCTGGTTTTTCGACGGCGGCTACCCCGACCTTGCCATCCAAACCGTCACGAAAACCGGCCCCGGCTACGATGTAGTAGTAGAATCCAAAGGCACCAAGCCTGTGCCCGTAGACCTCACCATTACTTACCAGGACAACTCCATCCAGAAGCTCCACCGCACCATTGCCGTCTGGGAACAGGGCGCCCGCACCGTTACGGTACCCGTAGCCACCACCAAAGCCGTGAAGCAGGTGAGGCTAGGCGCTACCCTGGTACCCGACAGCTACCCCAAGGATAACGTGTGGGGCGGGAAGTAGTACGGTACCTTCTACGCTTGCCAGCAGGGGTACAACGGCAGGCTCTGAGCATCACTACAAGAGTAAAGCTACTCTCCGGGTACGGTGGGGGCAGAAGTTTGGCCCAATACGATAAACCCGCGCTTTGAGCACCTCTTGGTCATTTCCAACATCTTTACATCCAACAGCGACTCGCGCCACGCCACCTTTTGGCTACCCTACCAGGCGTACGCTTTCCAACCGGAACCGTGCCGTGCTGTGGCACCCGTGTACCCACCGCCAGATTGATTCACTGGCGGTTGGCCGGCTTCCTCTCTCTGTTGCGGGGTAGTTGGAGCTAGCGTGAGCATGGGGCAACCTCGCGTAGAAAAGGTGGTAGGCTTTTGTGTTAGTTTGTGCAGGTGTTGGGGTTGTCGGGCACGTGCACATGACGGAAGGCGTGCAGCAAAGTCAGCAGCTGCGGATCCGTGATGGGCACCTGCGGCAGGCTGAGGGCGCTGCCGCGCGGGGAAAGATGGCTAACCAGCCAGAAGTATTCCAGGGGAGAGGCCTCGGTGAAGGCCATGCTCCACTGGGCAAACCACCGCTCGGTACCCGCTGCGTCCCGCAGGGTAGTGACGCCGTGATGACGCGCATCGCGCTTTATCTTGGCGTAGAGTGTATGCACGGCCTCCTGCGCCCCTTCCAGCAACTGTACAAACCCGCCCTCGCTGTAGCAGAGCAGGCCCGTGATGCCGGCTTTTACGTTGTAGAGCTGAGATTCCTTCAGAATATCCTCTACGTCGGCGTGAGTAAGCCCGGGCCGCGCCTGACTGCAGTATAGGAGGTGGTGCACCGGGGTAGTGAGCATGTCCTCTATTTGCGTCAGCGCTAGTTCGCCGCGTGCAAAGCGTTCCAGGAGCAGGCGCTCCTGGTCCGTGGGCTCTAGCCGAGTGCCCCGGGCAAAGGCCAGGGCCCAGGCGATAGCGCGCCGGCGATACTCTTCCGTGTTTTCCTCATTCATGGACTGTTGTACGGAATCTTCCACCATAGTATACTGGAATACAAGCAAAAGCCCCACCTTTTTCGGAGTTGAGCCGGTAACGCACGGCATAGGCAACGGAATCAGCTAGCGCTGGTGCCTTCTAGCCAACCGAGTCCTGTATCTTTACCGGTAGCTTTTCTTCCGTATGCCCGACTACCCCAAGTACTTTCGCTCCTTCCTAGACCGTAGCAAGGCAGTGCACTTTGCCTACCATGTGGCCCAGCGCCGGCTCGTGTACGTGAGCCCGGCCTATGAGCAGGTGCTAGGCGGGCGCCTGGCCGACGCCAATGAAGAACTACCCGGGTGGCTGGGCCGTATTCACCCCCCAGATTTGCTGCACCTGCGCCAGTGCATGCGCCGGGCTTTGCGGGGCGAGCTGGTGCAGGACGTACGCCTGCGCGTGGAGCAGGCCGATGGCCAGGTACAGTGGCTCTGCCTGACGGCCTGCCTTCAGCAACTGGCCGACGAGGAGTACTACCTGAGTGGAAGCGTAATGGACGTGACCCGCTCGACGGAGAACCGGATCCACGCCGAGAAATTCAACACCAAGAAAAACGCCACGCTAGAGATTCTCTCCCACGACCTGGCGGCCCCGCTGGTGCTCTTACAACAGCTGACCGAGCACTTACGGGTAGAAGCAGGAGAGGTAAGCGCGTCGGTACAGCAGGTGCTGGGGCTGATGGAGCGCACTTGCCGCGAGGGAGTAAGCCTGATCCGCGACTTTGTCGACAACGAGTTTATGGAGTCGGTCAATGTAGAACTCCAGCGCGAGCGCACCGACCTGGGAGGCTGGCTAGCCACGATTATAGAAGAGTACCAGCTCTCGGAGCGGCACACTCACCTGCAGTTTGAGTTGCTCGTGCCCAGGCAGGCGGTATACGTGAGCCTGGACGTGAACAAGTTCCAGCAGGTGATTAACAACCTCATTTCCAATGCCATCAAGTTCACCCCCGACGGGGGCCGTATTAGGGTGAGCCTGGAGCCGGGAGAGCAGCAGGTCCTGGTGCAAGTAGCCGATACGGGGGTAGGTATTCCGGAGAAGCTGCAACCCCTGCTCTTCGACAAGTTTACTCGGGCCCGGCGCCCCGGCCTGCGGGGGGAAAAAGCGACGGGCCTGGGTATGTCCATCATCCAGACCATCGTTGGGCTGCACGAGGGCACGATTCAGGTTGCCAGCCGCGAAGGAGAAGGCACTTGCTTTAGCATTATGCTGCCGGCATTCCTGGTCTAAGCGGTGGCCCAGATGCCGCAGACCAGCGCCAACGCATAGTTCTCAAGAAAGCGGAGCAACTGATTCAGAGTCAGCCCAGGCCCCGTGCAGCGGATTGGAAGTTTGTACATGCTCCCCGAGGAAACTCACGCTGGCCGCTGCCCGGAACCACGAAGTACATCTGCCGCAGCGAGCCATCGGGCTGGGCGATGAGCAGGGGCAGCTCGGTACCATAAGAATACAAGTCACTATGTACCGACGGTGGAGAGGAGGCCGCTTCGCACAGGGGCCGGTAGGTGGAACTACGCAATGGGCCACTTGCTTCGGCGGCCGGCGGGAACTCACCCCGCGGAGAAGGCGTTGGCCCCACCCAGAACCACTCGTCTGACCTTGCGCTCATGCCCCCCCGTGCTCCGAACCCTGTTTCCGCTCCCACCCTGGACGCTTTCGTGCAAGTGCTGCGCCAGCAGGGCGTGCATGCCGCCCTGGGGTATTTAAACCGGTACACGCCCCACCGGTACACGGGTATCTACCGCTTCTGCGGGGGCTTCAGCCGCAATGTGGTGCTCTTTGACCGCTACAAGCCGCAGGTACGGCAAGGGGAAGACGTGCCCTTAGCCGAGGCGTTTTGTTCGCTGGTGGGCCGCCAGCAGGCTCCGTTGCAGTTGGTGGACGCCACACTCGACCCCCGGGCCCGGCAAGTGAACACGCTGGTCGTGTCCTACTGCGGCGTGCCAATCCGCGACGAGCAGGGCCAGCTCTACGGCACCTTGTGCCACTATGACCTGGAGCTTTGTCAGGAGATGATCCAGCACGTCCCTCTGCTGGAAACGGTGGCCCCCTTGCTCTACCGCGCCGTGCAGATGCCCTCCGAGCTCGTCTCCCTTCCTCAGCCCTAAGTATCTTGTGGGGAGCAGCTTCATTAAGGGTGTGTTAATCAGCAGTAACGAAACCGGGCGCTTTCTGCAGCAATACCTGCAGCTGCCGTGTGGAGCTGCCCGACAGCTGGAGGTAGTGACCAACTGGCAGCAGATCGACTAGGTGCGCCCCGCCGCCTGTCCCCGGGGGTAGTACTGCTGGCCCTGTGGCGCAAGGAAAAACAGGGCTTTCCGCGGGCCTACCAGCAGTTCCGCCGGCCGCCGGTCGTGCTGCTTATGGTAGTGCTCGGGCGTCCACATGAAAAAAGGAGGTTGAACAACTAGATACCTTTTTTGATAAAAAACGTCTTTTAAACAGACCTACTACCAATTAGGCTTACCTTTGCCTCTAGTGATGGGTCGCCCCACCGCGGCGCCGCAAGGCGACGAGGAAAGTCCGGGCAACACAGAGCACCCTGCTTCCTAACGGGAAGGACTGGGCGGCGTAAAGCTTCTCAGGACAGCCAGTGCCACAGAAAACTACCGCCAGGCGGTGAATGAGTAATTGAGTGAATGAGTGAGGTATAGTTCAATCTGCGCAAGCGGAAAGATCAACTCACTTAATCACTCATTCACAACTTCACCTTTGGTAAGGGTGAAAAGGTGCGGTAAGAGCGCACCAGCGGCTGGGCAACCACGCCGGCTGGGTAAACCTCAGGGGTTGAAAGACCAAATAAGCTGGCACGCAGGCCTTTCGGGGCCGGCACCGGGCGGCTCGTCCGGCGCCAGCGGGTAGGTTGATGGAGCCTTTCCGCGAGGACTGGCCTAGATAAATGGTGGGGCCGTGGCAACACGGACAAAACCCGGCTTACAGACTCATCACCGCCATCAAACGGCCGCCGCAGCTTCGGGTGCGGCGGCCGTTTTTGTACTGGTATGTGTTACTTCGCGAAGTCAAACGTTTGCGTAATGTCTAGTTCCCTGCTTGATCTTGTTGCCACTCGCCGCGCCTGGTGGCTTATTTTGGCCGCCCTTACCGGGCTGCTGTTGCTTACCGCAGGCCCGGCCGCCCTCGCCCAGAAGGCTCCCCCGGCCCGGGCCGACGTGTACGTGGATGCCAAGGGCGTGCTGCGCTGGCAGGGCAGCAAACAGGAGGTAGCTTTGTTCGGAGTTAACTATACTGCTCCTTTCGCCTACTCCTACCGGGCCCATCAGAAGCTAGGACGCAAGCTGGAAGAAGCCATCGACCAGGATGTGTACCACCTCTCGCGCCTGGGGGTAGATGCCTTTCGGGTGCACGTCTGGGACGTGGAGATTACCGATACGCTGGGCAACCTGCTCCAGAACGAACACCTGCGCCTGCTCGACTACCTGGTGCAGCAGCTAAAAGCCCGCCGCATCAAGATCATTCTGACCCCCATTGCTTACTGGGGCAATGGCTACCCCGAAAAGGACACGGCCCAGACAGGCTTCTCCGCAGTTTACCCCAAGGGCCGCGCCTACAACAATGAGCGCGCCGTGCGGGCCCAGGAGAAGTACCTGGGTCAGTTTCTGAACCACCGCAACCAGTACACCGGCCAGCTTAACCGCGAAGACCCCGACATCATTGCCTACGAAGTCTGCAACGAGCCGCACTACCGCCAGCCGGAGGCCGAAGTCAGCCGTTTTGTGGAGCGCATGGTGCAGGCCATGCGGGCTACGGGGTATAAGAAACCCATTTTCTACAACCTGGCCGAAAGCCCCGTGGTGGCCAATGCCATTCTGAGCAGCCCCGTGCAAGGGTTTACCTTTCAGTGGTATCCTTCGGCGCTGGTGGGCGGCCACACCCTGCACGGCAACTTGCTGCCCCTGGTAGATGCCTACCCCATTCCGTATGCCCAAGACCCGCGCTTTAGCAGCAAGCCGCGCATGGTGTACGAGTTTGAATCGGCCGATATTCTGCAGCCGGTTATGTACCCGCTGATGGCCCGCAGCTTCCGGAGCGCCGGCTTTCAGTGGGCCACCCAGTTTGCCTACGATCCGCTGGCCATTGCCTTCGCCAACACCGAATACCAGACGCATTACCTAAACCTAGCTTACACCCCGGCCAAGGCTGTAAGCCTGCTGATTGCCGGCAACGTATTCCGCGACGTGAAGCGCGGCCAGCCGTTCCGCACCTACCCTGCTGACTCTGCCTTCAACAACTTTCGCATCAGCTACCGGGGCGGCGTAAGTGAGCTGAACACCCCCGAGGAATTCTACTACACCAGCACTACCTCCAGCCCGCCACGCAAACCGACTGCCCTGCGCCGCCTGGCCGGCACCGGCTCCTCGCCCGTAGTTTCTTACGAGGGTACCGGCGCCTATTTCCTTGACCGGCTGGCTGCGGGCGTGTGGCGCCTGGAGGTAATGCCCGACGCCATTCAGGTGCGCGACCCTTTTGCGACTACCTCTTTGCGCCAGCCCGTTACGCGCATAGCCTGGAACACTCAGCCCATGCGCCTTACCCTACCCGAGCTAGGCGCGGACTTTGCCGTGCGAGGCCTCAATACAGGAAATACTTTCCAGGGACAGGCTACGAATGGAACCGTGCGCCTGCAGCCCGGCGTGTACCTGGTAGCGGCCCGCGGCAAAAATACCGCCGCCTATACTCCCGAAACCCAACTGGGTGCTATCAAGCTCGGAGAGTTTGTGGCTCCTGCTGCCTCTGCCCTGCCCACTCAGGTAGTGCACACGGCCCCCACGCAGCTGGTAGCTGGCCAGCCGGCCACCTTGCGGGCCACTGTGGCCGGGGCCGAGCCTTCCGACTCGGTCTTGCTAGTGGTGCAGCATTACTACGGCCGCACCCGCACGGTACCTATGCGCCGCCTTACCCTCACCACTGCGGAAGCTACCGTACCCGCCGACCTGCTGTACCCCGGCTTGCTGCGCTACTGGATGGTAGTAAAGCACAACACCAGCACTACCACGTTCCCCGGCGGGTTTGCCGGCAGCCCTCTTAACTGGGATTACGCCCCACGGGAACATTGGGAAGCTGCTATTGTGGCCTCAGGCTCAGCTCTGCCCTTGTTCTCGGCCGCGCAGGACCAGCAGCGGGTAGAAGTAGGGGGCGTGAACGGAGCCGGCTGGGCCGATTACGTGACTACCAGCAACGGCCAATTGGCCCTGCGCCTGCTCCAAGCCCCGCCTTCCCCTACCCCTATTCCGTTTGCCGATGCCACGGCACCCGTTGCTTTCCTGCGCGCCTACTTCGGCGACCGGCTAGCTGAGCGGGCTACTGACGCCAGCAACTTCCGGGAACTAGTAATTCGGGGCCGCCGCGGGGCCGGAGCCGGCCGGGTGCGCCTGGTACTGACAACCCGTGATGCCGCCGCTTACGTGGCGGAAGTTGAGCTAGGCACCGACCTGCAGGAAATACGCGTGCCGCTGTCGGCATTCCGGCCCGGTGCTCAGATGCTCTTACCCCGGCCCTACCCCAGCTTTCTGCCCTTAACCTTTCAGGCTCCTGGAGCGGCTACCCTACCCCTGTCCCAGGTTGAAGTTCTGCAGGTACTGCTGGAGCCGTCTGCTACCCCCGCCCCTGACGCCCGCCCCTTCCTCGACCTCGAATCCATCTATCTGCGCTAATGCTGTTTTCTCGCTTTCCTTTTCGTGCTGCGCTGCTGGCAGTAGGTGGAGCACTCGCCCTGGCCGCCTGCACCCGCCCGGGCGCTTCCTCCAATACGGCTAGTCGGCTACCCGCGGAAACCTTTATCACCGACTGGGAATTTGTGCGGGACGTGGATACGACGGTGGGCCCTACCTTCTTCGCCCGCACCGATCCTTCCAAGCCGTGGGCATCCGTGGCGCTACCTCACACGCCACGCCTAGAGCCGGTACTGACGACTGGCCGCCAGTGGCAGGGCACCTGTTTCTACCGGCGTTTCTTCCGGGTTGCTCCCGCCGATACGAGCCGCCGCGTAGCTATCCGGTTTGAAGGCGCCATGCACGAAGCCGACGTGTACCTGAACGGCCGCCGCATTGGGCGCCACCTCGGCGGCTACCTACCCTTCACGGTTGACCTAACCTCCTACCTCCGCCCCGGCGCTGAAAACTGCCTGTTGGTTAAGCTCAACAATCAGGACAATCCCAGCATTCCGCCCGGCAAGCCCCTCAAGGACCTCGACTTTAATTACTACGGCGGCCTCTACCGCCCGGTGCAACTGCTGGTGCAGGACCGGCTGCGCATCACGGATGCCGTAGAGTCGGGGCGGGTAGCCGGTGGCGGCATCTTGCTGCATTATGAAAACGTGAGCGAGCAGAAAGCGACGTTACAGGTGCAAACCGAAGTCCGCAACGACCACCGCACGGCCCGCGCTTCCCGCCTCCGAACCGTATTGCTCGATGCCAACGGAAAGGAAGTTGCCCGTGCCCTCACCGATGCGCCCCTGCTCACGCCCGGCGGCGCTACTTCGGTGCGCCAGACGCTGGCCCTCGCCCAGCCCCAGCTATGGTCGCCCGCCAAGCCCTACCTCTACCGATTGCAAGTAGAAGTACTGGATGATAAAGGCCGCCCCGTTGACCGTCAGGAGCTGACTACGGGCGTGCGCACTATTCGCTTCGCTCCGGAAGGCTTCTACCTCAACGGCCAGCAACTGCGCCTGCGCGGCACGAACCGCCACCAGGAATATCCTTACCTGGGCTACGCCTTGTCGGATGAAATGCAGTACCGCGACGCCTGGAAAATCAAGGAAGCGGGCTTCAACTTTGTGCGCTGCTCCCACTACCCGCCTTCCCCGGCCTTTTTGCAGGCCTGCGACGAACTGGGCATTCTGGTGATGAACTCCATTCCCGGCTGGCAGTTTTTCGGGGGCGAAGCATTCCAGCGCAACAGCCTCCAGAACGTGCGCGACATGGTGCGCCGCGACCGAAACCACCCCAGCATTGTGCTCTGGGAAGCGGCCCTCAACGAAACCGACATGAGCAAGTCGTTCATGGACCAGGCCCACCAGGCCGTGCACGAGGAGCTGCCTTTCCCAACCGATGTGTACACCTGCGGCTGGCTGGATTACGCCTACGATGTGTTCATTCCGGCCCGCCAGCACGCCAAAGCTCCCGACTACTGGCACAAGTATAACAAGCCCAAGCCCATCCTGCTCTGCGAGTACGGCGACTGGGAGTACTACGCCCAGAACGCTGGCTTCAACCAAACGGCCTACGCTGGCCTGAAGGAAGCCGAGCGAACCTCGCGCCAGCTGCGCGGACAAGGCGAGCGGGCCCTGGTGCAACAAGCCCTCAACTTCCAGGAGGCCCACAACGATAATTTCATTGGCCCGGCCATCGGCGACGCCAACTGGCTGCAGTTTGACTACAAGCGCGGCTATGCCCCCGATATTGAATCATCGGGCATTATGGATATTTACCGCCTGCCCAAAGTTGCGTTCTACTTCTACCAAAGCCAGTACGGCCCTGCTCCCGATGCGCAAGGCTTTGGCAAGCCCATGGCCTACGTTGCTACCTACGCCCAGGCCAGCACTACCCCGCGCCAAGTGCGCGTGTACAGCAACTGCGAAGAGGTAGAGCTGCAACTCGATGGCAAGCCTCTTGCCCGCCAGCGCCCCGACCAGGACCGCTACTCTAACCACCTTGCTCATCCGTCGTATACGTTCACCGTGCCGCCCTTCAGCACCGGCACCCTGCGGGCCGTGGCTTACCTGAACGGCCAGGTAGCGGCCGAACACACCCGCCGCACACCCGGCCCCGCCCACCACGTGCAACTCACCTTCGACCGCAGTGGCCGTGAGCTGACCGCGGGCCGCCAGGATGCCGTATTCGTGTACGCTACGGTGGTAGATGCCGAGGGCACGCCCGTACCGGACGCCGCTACCCCCATTCGCTTTGCCGTAACCAGCGGCGACGCCGAACTGCTCGGCGACAATCCCGTGGCAGCTGAGGCTGGTATTGCTACGGCTCTGCTACGGGCGGGCCGGACGCCGGGCACGGTGCAGCTCACGGCTACTGCTGAGGGGCTGCCAGCAGCTACTCTTTCCGTGCGTAGCGTTAAACCCTAACTGGTTGTCAGAATCTAAGCCTTCATCACAAGCTCCTGACTGGCAGACGTATCCTTGCTTTCACTCAAGGTTTTCAAGTTGGCTTCATCCGAGTGCTGGTGGCTTTTCGTTACTTTGGTTTCTGCCATTCGCCCTTTCCCAAGCTCATGCCCCGCATCTTAATTATTGACGACGAAAAAGCCATTCGGCACACGCTGAAGGAAATTCTCGAATACGAAAACTACCAGGTCGACCAGGCCGAGGACGGTCCTACCGGCCTCGATATGCTGATCCGCGACAAGTACGACGTGGTGCTCTGCGACATCAAAATGCCCAAGATGGATGGCATTGAGGTGCTGGAGCGCGCCCGAATTGTGGCACCTAATGCAGCGTTCATCATGGTATCGGCCCACGGCAACGTGGAAATGGCCGTGGATGCCACCAAGAAAGGTGCCTTCGACTTCCTGCAGAAGCCGCCAGACCTGAACCGCTTGCTCGTGACGGTGCGCAACGCCCTGGACCGCACCAAGCTCACGGCGGAAACCACCAAGCTGGCTACCGAGAACAAAACGCTCAAGAAGAAGCTGGCCAAAAACTCGGAAATGATTGGCGACTCGGCGGCTCTTACGGCCGTGCGCAAGGCCATCGAGAAAGTAGCCCCCACTGATGCCCGCGTGCTCATCACGGGCCCCAACGGCGCGGGCAAAGAAATGGTGGCCCGCCAGCTGCACGAGCTCAGCAACCGTAGCAGCGGCCCCCTAATTGAGGTAAACTGCGCGGCAATTCCGTCGGAGCTGATTGAATCCGAGCTGTTTGGCCACGAAAAAGGCTCCTTCACCTCGGCGGTAAAGCAGCGCATCGGCAAGTTCGAGCAGGCCGATGGCGGTACGCTGTTCCTGGATGAAATCGGCGACATGAGCCTGTCGGCCCAGGCCAAGGTGCTGCGGGCCTTGCAGGAAAATAAAATTACGCGGGTGGGCGGCGAGAAGGAAATTTCGGTGAACGTGCGCGTGCTGGCGGCCACCAACAAAGACCTGCTGCAGGAAATTGCCGACCGCAACTTCCGCGAAGACTTGTATCACCGCCTCTCCGTTATCCTCATCCAGGTTCCGGCCCTTAACGACCGGCGCGAGGACATTCCGGCCCTCATTGAGAAATTTCTCAAGGACATTGCCGCCGACTACGGCACTAAGCCCAAGCGCATCGAAGATGCCGCCCTCTCCTACCTCCAGGCGTTGGATTGGCGCGGCAACATCCGGGAGCTGCGCAACGTGGTCGAGCGCCTCGTCATCATGAGCGACGACACCATTTCGGAAGCCGACGCCCGCGCTTTTGCGGGAAAATAGGCACTCCGTTTTTGGCAGCAAAAAGCGGCGTCAGAATCACTTGATTCTGACGCCGCTTTTTGTGTAAGTATTTTCAAGGGTCACACCAGTTGGTTGCACCCGCGAATGTCGGAGTTGTCTAGGCGGCCCAGTACTTCAAAGGAGCCGTCAGGATGCATACGGGCCAGGTCCTTGGTTTCGATGAAAGCGCAGGAATCCACATTGGCTAAGTCGATAACGTTAATGGCCCCGCTGCTTCTGGTATCTGACACCGAAAAAGGGTCGCTGGGGTCGCGCAGCAGCACGCGCAGCTGGGGCGGAGCGTGAAACCGGCCGTCGCCAAAGCTATAGGCTTGGCCCAGCAGCTCCGTCATGCCGTACTCAGAGTGAATGCCTCGCGGACCAAAGGCTTGCTGCAACTCCGCGTGCAGCTCTTCCCGAATCATTTCGCGGCGGCGACCTTTCATCCCACCCGTTTCCAGCACCGTGAGGTCGTGCAGGGCCGGGTCGCCGGCATGGGCCGCCGCCAGATCCAGCAGGGCGTAGCTCACCCCGATCAGCAGCACGCGTCGGCTGGGGTCTTGCTTGGCTTCGCGCAGCGCGGATAATAAGGCGGCATGGTCGTGCAGAAAGAAAGCAGCCTGCCGCTGCCCCGATACCTGGGCGAAATAATCAACCATGGCCACCAACGACGACTGGCCTTGCTCCAGGTACGAGGGCAGCAGCGCCAGCACCGTCCAGCCCGTGAGCGGCCCGTAATACTGCTCAA
This sequence comes from Hymenobacter sp. HSC-4F20, assembly GCF_019599275.1. GTDB lineage: Bacteria > Bacteroidota > Bacteroidia > Cytophagales > Hymenobacteraceae > Hymenobacter. The sequence goes on from NZ_JAHZTD010000001.1 coordinate 1,700,787, forward strand.
AAATGCGGGCCGCGTGCTGGCGGTACAACTGCGGGTCGCGGACGTAATGGTGGCTGCGCTGCTGCTGGGTGGTACCGCTACTCAGGAACACCTCCTGCGGCTCCCACTCCGTGGCATCGGTGCGCACCTGGTGGGTTTTGAAAAACTCAATGGGCAAAAATGGGATAGCCTCTACCTGCTGCACTGAGGCCGGAGTGCAGCCCAGGGCCGCCAAGAACTCGCGGTAGGGCGGGCAGTGCTGGGCCTGGTAGTGAAACAGGCGCAGAGCCGCGGCAGGGGCGGTAGCGTCGGTGAGGTGTGGAAGCTGCAGGAGATAATCGGCGCGGAAACTCATTCGCGAAGCATGGGGTTAGCAAAAAACTAGAACAATGCGGGCGGCACTTCGTTCGTTGAGATGTTGTACCTTCCCAACGGCAGTACCTGTTGCCTCCACGCCCTTTCCTGTTTTACTATGACCATACTCCGTACTCTTTGCTGCGTAGCCCTGTTCGGTTTCACAGGGGCCGGGGCCGTTTCCTGCATCAGCCCACCTGATTACTCCGACACCCCGGAGATTGAGTTCAAGAACATTTATACGCAGCGCTTTGACAGGGCTATTGGCACCTACGACTCGGTTGCAGTAACCGTAGCGTTTAAGGATGGCGACGGAGACCTGGGGCTGAACAACGGGGAAACGAGCCCGCCGTTTAATGAATTTAATATAGTAGGCCGGGACACCATCCCGAACAAGTACTACAACAACTACTTTATGTCCTTGCAGGTGCAGGAGACTGACGGCACCTATTCCGACCTGCCGCTGACGGGCCTGAACTTCAATAGCCGCTACCCCCTGCTGACTCCGGAAAGCCAGGGCGACCGGAAAGCGCCCCTGAAAGGCGACCTTACCCTCGGTCTGAAAATTTTCCAGGGCTCTATTCAGTCCTTTCGCCCGGATCTACCCATGCCTCTTTCGGTTCGGTTCAAGGTTTACATCGTGGACCGCGCCCTGCACGAAAGCAACACCGTCCTGACGTCCCCTATCACCATTCGCTAGGCACAGGGCTCTTATAAACGCCAGGCTCCCTGAATCAGGTTGCTACGTAGCCCCTGGTCAGGGAGCCTGGCGTTTTACTACCTAGTAGATTAGTAGATGGCCGGAAAACGCTTGGGGTCGGCTTCCTGCATGATTTCGTACACGGCGTCGAATACGTCCTCGGCGTTGGGCTTCGAGAAGTAGTCGCCATCGGAGCCGTAGGGCGGGCGGTGAGCTTGGGCCGAAAGGCAGCGCGGCTGCGAGTCGAGGAAGCGGTAGGCCTGCTGCTCATCCAGCACCTGCTGCATCATGTAGGCAGTAGCGCCGCCGGGCACATCTTCGTCGGCAAATAGTACGCGGTTGGTGCGCTGCAGGCTATCCGCAATAACGTGGTCCACGTCGAAGGGCAGCAGGGTCTGCACGTCGATGATTTCCACGTTAATGCCTACTTCTTCCAGTTGCTTGGCGGCATCCAGCACGATGCGGCACATGGAGCCGTAGGTCACAATGGTGATGTCCTGGCCCTTTTTCAGGGTTTCGGGCTGGCCGAGGGGTAGGGTAAACTCGCCCACGTTGGACGGGATGCGCTCCTTGAGGCGGTACCCATTCAGGCACTCAATCACGATGGCCGGCTCATCACTACGCAGCAGGGTATTGTAGAAGCCGGCGGCTTGGGTCATGTTGCGCGGTACGCACAGGTGTATGCCCCGGATAGAGCCCAGAATCATTTGAATAGGGGAGCCCGAGTGCCAGATGCCTTCTAGCCGGTGGCCACGGGTACGCACTATCAGCGGAGCTTTCTGGCCGCCCTTGGTGCGGTACTGCAACGGCGCCACGTCGTCACTGAGAATCTGGATGGCGTAGAGCAGGTAGTCAAGGTACTGGATTTCAGTAATGGGCCGCAGACCGCGCATGGCCGCGCCAATGCCCTGCCCCACAATAGTGCACTCCCGAATGCCGGTATCCGTTACGCGCAGCTCGCCGAATTTCTCCTGCAAGCCCGCAAAAGCCTGGTTTACATCGCCGATGCGGCCTACGTCCTCCCCAATGGCGAAGATGCGCGGGTCGCGCTGGAAGTTGGCATCGAAGCAGGCCTGCAGCACTTCGCGGGCGTCTACCTGAGGGGCGTTGGCGTCGAATTGGGCCTTTACTTCTTCGATGTTGAGGGCGGCTTCTTCGCTCTGGCTGAAGAGGTAGGAATTGTAACGGTCGGCGTTTTCGGCCAGGGCCTGCTCCAGCCAGTTCTGCAAGTCGCGGCGGGCAGCACTACGCTGGCCTCTCACCTGACGCAGAGCGCGGCGCACACTACGAACCAAATCGGCGCGGATAGGCGCCGAGTTGTGTTCCAGAGTTTCCACCAGCTCGTGCAGGCTGTTTTCGCGGCCAGTTTCAGCCACCAGCTTATTAAGCAGCTGCACTACCTCGTCGCGCTCCTGCTTGATGGGGTTGAAGAATTCGTTCCAGGCGGCGGCACGGGCCACTTTTACGGTTTCCTTGGCCTCATTTTCAATGCGGTCGAGTTCTTCGACGGAGGCGTGGCCTTCCTGCAGCAGCCACTCGCGCATTTTGCGCAGGCAGTCGTGTTCTTCCTCCCACGACAGCCGGTCTTTGCTTTTGTAGCGCTCGTGCGAGCCGGAAGTGCTGTGGCCCTGGGGCTGGGTAACTTCCTGTACGTGAATGAGCACGGGCACGTGCTGGGTGCGGCACACCTCAGCGGCGCGCTGGTAGGTATCTACCAGACCGGCGTAGTCCCAGCCTTTCACCCGGAAAATCTCGAAGCCTTCCTGGCCCTCGCCTTCGCGCTGGAAGCCTTTCAGGATTTCGCTGATGTTCTGCTTGGTGGTCTGATACTCAGCGGGAACCGAAATGCCGTAGTGGTCATCCCAGACGCTGACGAGCATGGGAATCTGCAGCACGCCGGCGGCATTAATGGCCTCGAAAAACATGCCCTCCGAGGTGCTGGCGTTACCAATGGTACCAAAAGCTACCTCGTTGCCGTTCACCGAAAACTGCGAAAACTGATGCAGCTCGGGGTTTTGGCGGTAGAGCTTAGAGGCGTAAGCCAGGCCCACGAGGCGGGGCATCTGGCCGCCGGTGGGGGAAATATCGGCCGAGGAGTTCTTGCTTTGCGCCAGGTTTTTGAAGTTACCATCCTCGTCGAGGTGACGGGTGCCGAAGTGGCCGTTCATGGCGCGGCCAGCCGTGGAGGGCTCGGCTTCTACATCGGGGTGGGCGTAGAGCTGGGCGAAATACTGCTGCAGGGTCAGCTCGCCAATGGCGAACATAAACGTCTGGTCGCGGTAGTAGCCCGAGCGCCAGTCGCCGGCCCGGAAAGCGCGGGCCATAGCCAGCTGGGGCACTTCTTTGCCGTCGCCGAAGATGCCGAACTTGGCTTTACCCATGAATACTTCCTTACGACCGGCCAGGGAAGCCTGGCGGCTTTCCCAGCCCAGGCGATAGTCGTGGAGCAGGTCTTCTTTGCTGAGGGAGGCGACGCTGGTGTACACGTCGGCGGCGGTTTCGGCAGTGGACATAGAAAGAATAGAGGCGGGTGGAGTTAGGAGCCGGACACTAGTGTGGGTGGGAAGCTGCCGCCCGGAAAGCAGGCCCCCAAAAGTACGGATTTACGGCTGATGCAGGGGTAGGCGTTTTTGTGGCTATCTTTGGGATAAGCTAGGCGCTGGAAGCCAGGAGTTAGAACACCGTCTGACGCCTTCGCAGTATCGCCGCCTAGCCCCCGACTTCTAGCTTCTACCTCTATGAAACACGTATTCACTTTTCTGGTGGCTCTGCTGGTAGCCGCCGCGGCTCAGGCCCAGGGTGTGCTCAAGTTCGAGCAAGAACTGCATGATTTCGGCAACGTGCCCGAGGGTACCATGGCTACCCACGAGTTTCGCTTTAAGAACGTGGGCAACCAGCCCGTTATCATTGCCAACGTGCAGGCTAGTTGTGGCTGCACTACCCCCGACTGGACTAAGACCCCGGTGCTGCCCGGCAAAACCGGTATTGTGAAGGCCGTGTACAGCAGCGCTGGCCGCCCCGGCATCTTCAACAAAACCGTAACCGTAACCAGCAACGCCACTACCCCTAGCACGGTGCTCACCATCAAAGGCAACGTGCTGAACAAGGAGCAGGTAAAAGCTACCCTGACGCCCGCCCAGCTGGCCCAGTCGGCGCGCCTAACGCTGGACCGCACCACCCACGACTTCGGCAAGATGGAAGCCGGTCAGTCGCCGGTGGCTCGCTTTACGGTGAAAAATACCGGCAAGCAGGAGCTAGTGCTGGGCGCTATTACCTCGCAATGCTACTGTGTAGGCTACAAAAACGTGCCCTCCCCCATTAAGCCCGGTCAAAGCGCCGTGATAGAGTTGGTGTACAGCCAGCGCAAAATCGGAGCCCAGGCCGAACCCGTGGTCATTACCAGCAACGACGTTACCGGCGACGCTAAACTGACCCTGAAAGCCACCGTGGTGCAGGACTTGAACGCTGGCAGCATGGTAAAGGAAAGCGGCGCTTCGGTGCCCTTTAAGTAAGGTTGCTGTGCGGCTGACTCTGGCAGCATAGCCCCTCACTAGCCGAGTATTCCTCACGCCTGTACAGCCTCAGCCAAGTGGCTTCTAATTGTTAACCGATTAGAAGCCACTTGGCTGAGGCTGTCAGGTTTTTATCTGCTACTGATCTGCTGATTTGTCGCCCCGAGGATGCTGCCCTACCCCTGTTACCTTTTACCTCTTCACCTGTCAGTTTTCACCTTATCTTTGCCCCGCCTTTTCTGGGCATTCCTCATCCACCCCACCTTCACCTTGTTTCGAGCCATGATTATCGGCGTACCGAAAGAAATTAAGAACAACGAAAACCGCGTGGGCCTGACCCCTGCGGGCGTAGCTGAATTCCGCAAGCATGGTCACCAAGTGTTCGTGCAAGCCACCGCCGGTAATGGCAGCGGCTTCGCCGACGCCGAGTACGAGCAAGCCGGTGCTACCATTCTGCCTACCATTGAGGAGGTATATGGCAAGGCTGAAATGATTGTGAAGGTAAAGGAGCCGATTGCGCAGGAGTACCCGCTCATCAAGGAAAACCAGCTGCTGTTCACTTACTTCCACTTCGCTTCGAGCGAGGAGCTGACCCACGCCATGGTTGAGCGCAAGGCCGTGTGCCTGGCGTACGAAACGGTGGAGCTGCCTACCCGCGCCCTACCCCTGCTCATCCCCATGAGCGAGGTAGCCGGCCGCATGGCCCCGCAGGAAGGTGCTAAGTACCTGGAGAAGCCCCTGAAAGGCCGGGGCATTCTGCTGGGCGGCGTACCCGGTGTGAAGCCGGCTGAAGTGCTGGTGCTGGGTGGTGGCATCGTAGGAACCCAGGCGGCTAAAATTGCCGCTGGCCTGGGCGCCCGCGTAACCATCATGGACATCAGCCTGACCCGTCTGCGCGAGCTGGACGACATCATGCCCAAGAACGTGGTAACCCAGTACTCCAACGAGTACAACATCCGCGAAGCCATCAAAACCGCCGACCTGATTGTGGGCGCCGTGCTGATTCCCGGGGCGAAGGCTCCGCACCTCATCACCCGCGAGATGCTCAAGACCATGAAGCCCGGCACCGTGCTCGTGGACGTGGCCGTGGACCAGGGGGGCTGCATCGAAACCTGCAAGCCCACCACCCACGAAGACCCTACCTTCATCATCGACGATATTGTGCACTACTGCGTGGCCAACATGCCGGGCGCCGTGCCGTACACCTCTACCCTGGCCCTCACCAACGCTACCCTGCCCTACGCCGTGAAGCTGGCGAACCTGGGCTGGCAGGAAGCCTGCCGCCGCGACGAGGCCTTGCGCCTCGGCCTGAACGTGGTGAATGGCAAAGTAGTCTACAAAGGCGTAGCCGAAGCCTGGGGCCTACCCCTGGAAACGGTGGAGTCGGTGATGGAAGTAGCCGTTGCCTAAAACGGTAATCTATCCGAAATACGTAGGAAAGCCTTTCCGGCCGGCTGGTCGGAAAGGCTTTTTCTGTAGCGCGAAGCTCCAGCTTCGCGCCTCGATGAACGGCCGGCTTACGCTCCGGTCAACTACCAACGCCCAATGATACGCGAAGCTGGAGCTTCGTGCCACTAGCAATGAGAGGCATCTTATATACTGGCGGCGAGCTGACGGACCTCGTGAGCTTTGCCCGCCTTCCCTCCTACCTTCAAACCTTTCTGCGGGAGCAAAATGGGGTAGTCGCTTACTTTGGCGGGCTGCATATCCGGGGCTGCGTAGAGGAGCCTGCCTGGCATTCGCTGGCCGACGCCTGGCAGGGTGAGCTGGCCTTCTGGCGCACCTACGACGAAGTGCAGGAAACCGACATCCCCTTCGCCCAGGACTGCGTGGGCAACCAGTTTCTGCTTCGCGGCGACGCCGTGCTGTTCCTGGACACGGAAACCGGCGAGCTGGCTGACTTGGAGGTCGATTTTAAGCATTTCCTGTTCGGGGCCGAGAAGTTTCCGCTGGATGCCTTGGGTATGGAGCCCCTCCGCACGTTTCAGCAGGGCGGCGGCGTCCTGAAGCCGGAGCAGCTGCTGAGCCTGCACCCGCCCGTGTGCATTGCTACCAGCAGCAAGAACAAGCCAGCCGCCAAGCCCGTGGCAGCCACCGCGCGCCTAGCTTGGCTGGCCGATTTTTACCAGCAAATCAAGAACCTGCCGGATGGGCAGCAGGTGCGCCTGAAGCCTCTCTAGTCGCGGAGAACTGCCCGGAATTTCCCGTTGCTTTTGAGAACAGCGGGAAGCATCCTGCGGGCTGCACTCAGCGGGTAGTGTTGTTCTGAGGTACAGCAAAGGACCTTTGCCGAGGGCGGCTTTCACTACCCCACCAACCCGGCCAAGGCTCTTTGCTCCCGCTTAGGATGACATTACTTACTGGGCAGCTGCCTGCACGGGGCTCCGTAGAATGTTGAATCAAGAGGAATGAGGTTTCTCTCGCGTTCCTTTGCTCTTCGTTTAGTGCCTTTTATGCCTTCTCTGTTTCTACGCCTGCTTCTGCGGCGGTTTGCTCTGCTGCTTGGTCTGTACACGATACTGCGGCTGGGCTTTTACTGGGCCAACTACGCCGTATTTCAGGAATCTACTACGGGGCAGGCAGTGTGGTCATTCGTGTACGGCCTGCGGTTTGACATAGCCGGTTTGCTGCTGCTGAATCTGCCGTTTGTGCTGCTCTCGGTGGTGCCGTCGGCGGAACGCGGCTGGCAAGGCCTTGTGCGCGGCGTGTACCTGACCCTCAATGCAACCGGCATTGCCCTGAACCTGATTGACACGCAGTATTTTAAGTTTATCGGGCGCCGCACCAGCAACGAGCTGTTTACCATTACCGGCGACATCCAACGCCAAGCGGGCCAACTTGCCGGACACTACTGGTTTCTACTGATTCCCTTTGTGCTGTTGTTCGGGCTGCTGTGGTACTGCTACCCCATGCCCCGGCCTGAAGCCCCGGCCCAACCCCAGCCGCCTACCCCGCGCCGGTGGCTGCGGCCGGGGTTGGAATTTGTGCTTGTGGCCGGGCTGACGGTGCTAGGCATTCGGGGCGGCCTTCAGCTGAAGCCTCTGCGCACGGGCCATGCCTTTGTGCAGACCCCGCCTATCCTGGGCCACGTCACCCTGAACAGCACGTTTACTTTCCTGAAAAGTCTGGGCTACCAGCCGCCAGAGCGCCGCCTGTACTTTGCCACCCCTGCGGCATTGCAGGCGGCCCTGGCTGCGCACCAGCCGCCCGCCCGAGCTACTACGCGGCCTGAGAATGTGGTGGTGTTGCTGGTAGAAAGTTTCGCGTCGGAGTATAACGGCATCGAGAACGGGGGGCAAGGCTACACGCCCTTCTTCGATTCTCTGGCTACGCAGGGGCTGTTTTTCCGCCAGCACTACGCTAACGGACGCCGCTCCATTGAAGCCCTGCCGGCGGTACTGGCCGGGTTGCCCTCCCTGATGGAGAGTCCGTTTATCACCTCTAATTTCCAGACCGATGAGCTGCATGGCCTGGGTGAGATACTGGGGCGCCACGGCTACGCTACCTCCGTGTTTCATGGAGCCCAGAACGGCACCATGGGCTTCAACACGTTTGCGGGCATTACGGGCATGCAGCAGTACTACGGCCTACAGGAGTACCCCGGCGGCGCCCAAAGCCCCGACTACGACGGCCACTGGGGCATTTTCGATGAGCCCTACCTCCAGTATTTTGCCCAACAGCTCAGCCGGCAGCCGCAACCGTTTTTCTCAACGGTGTTCACGCTTACCTCCCACGAGCCTTTTCCGGTGCCAGCCCAGTACAAAAGCCGTTTCGCGCCGGGTCAGCTGCCCATTCACGCCTCCATTCGCTACACTGATTTCGCGCTTCGTCAGTTCTTCAGGACGGCTGCCAAACAGCCCTGGTACCGCAACACGCTGTTTATCCTGCTCGCCGACCACACTTCCCAAACCCTGCGGCCCGACTATCAGAATACGCTTGGCAGCTACAAAACCCCGCTGCTGCTCTTCCACCCTGGCCGGAAACTGCCGGCGGCCAATGTTCAGCGCATCACCCAGCACGCCGACATACCAGCCACCGTGCTAGACTACCTCGGTGTGCCGGCGCAGGGCCATTTGCTTCCCTTCGGCTACTCCGCATTTGATTCCACCACCACTGGCCGCGCCCTGTTCCTGAGTGGGGGCAGCTATTTTCTGGTTCACGCTGATTTCGTGACGGAGCTAACGGTAGATAATCGGGTCCGCCTCTACCCCTACCAAAACCATCAGCTTCCCCCTACCCCCTTAGCCAGCCCGAACCCCCAAAAGCTGCAGCAGTACGGCGACGAGCTGAAAGCCTGCGTGCAGTTCTTCCTAAACGGCCTGGCTGACAACAGCTTGTACAAGAACCCAGCGAGGTAACGTGTTATGAAGAGGGCACAAGGCGCGCCCTGAAAACAGCCCAGCCCTTGCCGCCTGTGCTGGCAGTAAGGGCTGGGCTGTTCTTTAAATTTGTCACAAGGCAGAGGAAGAATGAACTGACGAGTCTCCTGTCCATGACGCTTCAGCTCCTTCTCTCACTCATTCACTACCTCCCCATACATCGGCACTTCCAGCAGCCGCTCGTTGGTGCGCGCTTCGAAGTTTACCCGCCAGCAAAAGTGGCTGAGGCCATTGGAGAGCAGTAGCAGCGGGGCGCCAATCGTTTGGTTATAGGTGGCGGCCTGGAGCGCCACAGCCGCGGTAATGGGCACGGAAGGGGCTTTGCACTCTACCAGCAGCAAGGGTTTGCCGGTAGCGTCCAGTGCCACTAGGTCGGTGCGCTTTTGGCGTTGGTTGTAGCGGTGGCCTCGCTCCAGGCTCAGCAGGCCCTTGGGGTAGCCCCGGTGGTTAATCAGGTAATGTACTACGTGCTGGCGCACCCATTCCTCGGGCGTGAGCACCACGTTGCGGCGGCGCAGAACGTCCCAGATTAGCAAATTTTCGCTGGATTTTGTAACTTTGTACTCGAAAGGCGGCAGGTTCAACTCTTGCATCACCTCCAAAGGTACGGCCCTGGGTTTTCACTCCCGCTTTTCGCCCCGTACCGTCGCACCCCTTTTTGCGGGTTCCGACGGTTTTTTTGTACCCCAATTTTCCGGCTGTGCGTAGTCGGCAACGGCCCTTCTGCTGCTGCCACCACCAGCGCAGCCCACCTGACGCAACACATATTTACCATACCCTATGAAGACCAAATCCGACATTGTTGAGAACTGGCTGCCCCGCTACACTGGCGTACCCCTGGATGAGTTTGGCCAGTACATTCTGCTGACCAACTTTATCAACTACGTGCATATGTTTGCCGAGCAGTTCGGCGTGCAGGTACGCGGCCTAGATAAGCCCATGCAAACCGCTACGGCCAACGGCATCACCATTATCAACTTTGGTATGGGCTCCCCCATGGCGGCCACTGTCATGGACCTGCTCTCGGCTGTTAAGCCCAAAGCGGCGCTGTTTCTGGGCAAATGCGGAGGCCTGAAAAACAAAACCAAACTCGGCGACCTGATTCTGCCCATCGCGGCTATTCGCGGCGAGGGTACGTCGGATGACTACCTGCCCGCCGAAATTCCGGCCCTGCCGTCCTTCCGCCTGCAGCGCGCCGTGTCTTCCATGATCAAGAAGCACGAGAAAGACTACTGGACCGGCACGGTGTACACCACCAACCGCCGCGTGTGGGAGCACGACGAGAATTTCAAGGAGTACCTGCGTCAGATCCGGGCCATGGCCGTGGATATGGAAACGGCTACCATCTTCACCGTGGGCTTCGTGAACGAAATACCACACGGCGCCCTGCTGCTGGTATCCGACAACCCCATGACGCCCGAAGGCGTGAAAACCTCGGAAAGCGACAAAAAAGTAACCGCCGATTTCGTGAACTCGCACCTGCAAATTGGCATCGAGTCCTTGCTGGAGCTGAAAAACTCCGGCGAATCGGTGAAGCACATGCGCTTCGAGTAAGCGGTTTCGCTACTCTCCGAGAAGCCCCAATGCCTGCTTCGGGCATTGGGGCTTTTCTTTTGTGCACACCCCGGTGGCTATACGCCTCCTGCTGCGCTTGTCGAGCATTCCACCTTTTGGCTACTCCCCGAGGGTAGCAACGAGAACCGCGCCATAGCTTAGAACTTACTCCTGGGCTAGTGACTACACGCGGTGGTAAAGATGCTGCATGAAACAAACTCAGCAGGACATTCTGTGTACGCGCTCTGCTGACTGCCCAACATTAGAAATTCTGCCTCAACTTGCAGCCTGCGGCGGACTAACCCCGGCTCTGCCTCACCACAACCACTCCCCAATATATGACCTTACGTTTCCGCCCGTTGCTGGCATTGCCCCTGCTGCTTGGGGGCTTCACGGCCTGCCAGACTACCTCCCGCCAGGCCGCCGATGTGCTGGTGTACAATGCCACCGTATACACCGTCGATTCGGCCTTCAGCAAGGCTCAGGCGTTTGCCGTGAAGGATGGCAAGTTTGTGGGGGTAGGCACGGCGGACGAGCTGCGCGGAAAGTTTCAGGCCGAGCAGGAGGTAGACGCGAAAGGTCAATTTATCTACCCCGGTTTTTATGATGCCCACTGCCACTTCTACCGGTACGCCCTGGGCCTGCGCGACGCTGACTTAGTAGGTACCGGCTCCTGGAAAGAGGTAGTGCAAAAACTGCAGCAGCAGCGCCAGCAGTACCCCCAGGCGGCCTGGCTCACGGGCCGCGGCTGGGACCAAAACGACTGGCCCGGCAAGCAGTTCCCGACCAAGGATACCCTGGACGCCCTGTTCCCGAACACGCCGGTTTTCATCACGCGGGTCGATGGGCATGCGGCCCTCGTCAACCAGAAAGCCTTGGACCTGGCCGGCGTTACGGCCCGCACGCCCATCAGCGGCGGTACCATCACGAAAGATGCCACGGGCAAGCTCACGGGGTTGCTGGTAGATAATGCCGTGCGCCTGGTGTCGGGCAAGATTCCGGAGCCTACGGCCGCGGAGGCCGAAGTGGCCCTGCTGGATGCCCAGAAACGCTGTGTGGCCGTGGGTCTTACCAGCATGGCCGATGCCGGCCTGGAAAAAGCCAACGTAGACCGCATTGATGCCCTGCAACAGCAAGGAAAGCTGAAGGTGCGCCTCTACACCATGCTCGCGCCCACTAAGGAAAACAAGGACTACTACCTCAAAAACGGCCCCGTATTCAAAGACAGGCTCACGGTGTGCTCCTTTAAGGTGTACGCCGACGGAGCCCTGGGCTCCCGCGGGGCCTGCCTGATCCATCCGTACTCCGACCGGCCGAAGGAAACGGGCTTTCTGCTTTCCTCCGTAGCCGATTTCCGCAAGCTGGCAAAAGAGCTGGCGGCCAGCAAGTTTCAAATGAACACCCACGCCATTGGGGACTCCAGCAACCGCCTGCTGCTGGATATTTACGGTGAGGCGTTGCAAGGCCAGAAGGACCGGCGCTGGCGCATCGAGCATGCGCAGGTAGTAAGCCAAGAAGATGTAGCCAAGTTTGGGCAGTACGGCATTGTGCCCTCGGTGCAGCCCACTCACGCTACCTCCGATATGTACTGGGCCGGGGAGCGACTGGGTGCTGAGCGCCTCAAAACCGCCTACGCTTTCAACGACCTGCGCAAGCAATACGGGCAGGTAGCGCTGGGCTCCGATTTTCCGGTGGAAGACATTAATCCTCTCTTCGGCTTTCACAGCGCCGTAGCCCGCCAGGATGCCAAGAACTACCCCGCCCAGGGCTTCCAAATGGAAAACGCCCTGAGCCGCGAAGATGCCCTGCGGGGCATGACCACCTGGGCCGCCCACGCCGCCTTCGAGGAAAAGCAGAAGGGTAGCATCCGCCCCGGCATGGCTGCCGATTTTGTCATCCTCGACACCGACTTGCTGCAAGCACCCAAGGAAAAGCTGCGCGGAGCCAAAGTGCAGCAAACCTGGATTGCGGGCGAGCAAGTTTTCGGCGGAAAATAAAAGTAGCGCTAAACAAAACGAAAAGCCCGTTTTCCTGACGCTGGAAAACGGGCTTTTTTGGGTTTGCTTTACAGCTGGCTACCGCTGCGGAGCTTCGTCGGCGGAGCCGCCGTAGATAGCGGGAACGGGAATATCCAGCAAGCGCAGATACACCGAGAGCTGGCCGCGGTGATGAATCAGGTGATTGAGCACCATCACGCGGGCTACAGCCGCGCGGGGCATGCTCATCAGCACCTGCTCGCCCCGCTGCAACGACCAGGAACCATAGAATGTAGCATCGTCTACCTGGCCCAGGGCTTTATGAATATTCTCTCCATTCACGTCGAAGCGGCGCAGCACTTCGTCTGTGGTAGTTGGCGAATCGGGCATGGTTACCGTCAGGAGGTCGGTGGCCGGGCCTTGCAACGACATTTCCAGGAAACCCACCAAGTTGGCTATGTGCGAAGCCAGCGTGCCCAGCTTCATAGACTTAGGATGAGGCTGCCAAGCAAACTGCTCCGTAGGAATGCGCTCCAGCAGCCGGCGGGTTAGCTTCAGTTCTTGTTGGAGCTCCTGGCTTAGCGCTGCTTGCAGGGTAGGCTGGGTGTCGGTCATGTTGGTTGAGCTAGAAAGTAAGAAAACGTGCGCCACAGTAACCGCTACGCCTTTGAATAGTTAAGGTCTTGAGCAAAAGAAAACCCTCACCAGATTATCCGGCGAGGGTTTCTTGGCTCTGATGGGCAGGTAGCTACCGGGCCGAGGCCGGCATGCCCACGTTGGGAGTAGCAGGCGGCGGACCTAGCGGTGCAGCTCCCGTAGTTGAGGCGTCGCGTAGCTTTTTGCCGCGCAGAGTTAGCAGGAAAAGCAGGCCCAGGATGAAGAATACAATGAGGGCCAGAATACTGTAGCGCATGTTGCCATCCATCATCTGAGAAATGCCCCCGAATACTACTAGCCCAATTACAATTCCTACCTTTTCAGTTACATCGAAAAAGCTGAAGTACGCGGCAGGATTAGGCGTATTCTCCGGAATAATTTTGGAATAGGTCGAGCGGGAAAGGCTTTGCACGGCTCCCATTGTGAGGCCAATAACGGCAGCCAGCGCATAGAACGACCAGCCAGCTTGCACAAAGTAGCCAGCTATGCAAATCAGCATCCAGATAAAGACGGCCCAGCTTAAGGCCCGCGTGTTGCCAATGCGTTCCGAAAGCTTAGAGAAAAGATAAGCCCCTAGGATACCAACCAGTTGCAGCAACAGAATGGTAAAAATCAGGGCCGACGTTTCCAGGTGTAACTCTTCATCACCGAACAGGGTAGCCACGTACATCACGGTTTGTACGCCCATATTATAGGTGAAATAGGCCAGCAGAAACCGTTTTAAGTTTGGTTGGGCCTTGAGTTCATTCCAGACTTTTGCCAGTTCCCGGAAGCCGTTCAATAACCAGCCGGATTCAGTAGCCGCTCCGGCCGGCCGCCCAGGATCAGCGGGAAGGGTGAAGAACGGAATCTGTGCAAAGCCAGCCCACCAAATGCCGGTTAGCAGGAAACTTAGGCGGGTGGCTTCCCCTACGCTCAGACCGAACATAGCTACGCCCTTAGGTCCACCCAGCAGCTCCGGTCCCTGAATCAGGGCCAGGCAGATAATCAAGAGTAGCACAGACCCGATGTAGCCCATAGAGAAGCCACGCGCCGACAGGGAGTCAAACTTTTCTTCTGAGGAAATAACCGGCAAGTAGGAGTTGTAAAAGACAATGGAGCCTGAAAACCCGATGGTGGCCAGAATAAAAGTGAAGACGCCCAGGGTAAAAGTGCTGGCCTCAAAAAAGTACAGACCGGCACAAGCCGCGGCCCCGAGGTAGCAGAAAATTTGCAAAAACAGCTTTTTACGGCCAGAGTAATCAGCCAGGGACGTGAGCAGCGGGCTGATGAGAGCAATAATCAGGAAGGCAGCCGATACCGAATAGTTTTGCAGCGAAGTGCCGGGAATGCTAAAGCCCAGGAAATCAACTGGCGTTTTACCGCTGTCGGTATGGGTCACTTCCTTAACGACACTAGACCAATAAATTGGAAAGATAGAGCTGGTAATAACCAGTGGATACACCGAGTTGGCCCAGTCGTAGAACGTCCAGCCGCGGGTGATGCGCTTGTCGTCCTTGGGAATGGTATCGAGGGAGGGGTCCGCCGTGGGGGCCGGGGTAGTGCTCATACGTAAGGAGGGCAGAGTGTGGTACCGGCCAAGATAACGGGATTTTATGGTTGCGGTTGCCAGCCCCAGTTTACCTCTACGTTTCCCTCTCGGCTCCTACTTGCTGCTGGCCAGCAAGGCCTGATACTGCTCTGGCGTATCCACATCAACGGCTCCGGCCGGAAAGGGTACGGTGGCCACTAGCTCCGGGTGGCGTTTCAAGAGTTGAGCAGCCCCGGCGGCCTCGGGTAACTGGCGCAGCAAGGGCACGGCCTCGGCCCCAAAAAGTACGGGCACTCCTTGCACGCCCCCGTATGCAGAGGCAACGATTGGCTGACGAGTTGCCGCCTGTGTTGCAACGAACTCCCGAAGCAAAGCCGGGGTTACGTGGGGCTGGTCGCAGAGCAGCACGATGATGCTGGTTGGGGAAGGCACTAGGGTATCTAGCATTGCCAAGCCACATTTCAACGACGCTCCCATCCCCAGTTGCCACGCGGCGCAATGCGCGGCCACCACTGGCAAGCCAACTAACTCGGGCAGCAACGCCTCGTGCTGAGCACCCGTCACGACGACTACCGGGCTGCCCGCCGCCACTGCTACGGCCGTTTCTGCCGCCCGGCGCAGCAGAGTTTGGCCCTGATACCGCAGGAGTTGCTTAGGACGCCCAAGTCGGGTGGAAGCCCCGGCAGCAAGCAAAAGAACGGCGTGCATCTGCGGAAGCTACAAGCCGCACACGGCATCTACGCGGCCATCGGCCACCAATGGCCCGTCGGCGCGCAGGGGCGGATGAATGGGATGCGGAGAGTCGCGCAGGAACCCAGCCGGGCGGCCCGTAAGCACCGCCTGAATTTCGGCTATAACAGACAGGGCTATTTCCTCGGGGGTTTCAGCTCCCAGATTTAAGCCCACGGGGCTATGAATGCGGCCCTGCAGTTGCTCGGCGACATCGGGCGTCTGCTGGCGCAGGTCGTCGAGCAGCCGCTCGTACTTCTTGCGTGGTCCTAGCAGCCCAATGTAGGTGGTGCTGGCATCGGGCAGCAAATGACGCAGCACGGCCAGGTCGTAGTAATAGTTGTGGGTCATCAGCAGGGCGAAGCTGCCGTCGTATGGCTCGGTTTCCACCTGAGCCAGGGGTAGCACCCGCACCACGTCAGCCTCCGGAAAGCGGCTGGACTGCGCCTGAGCTGGGCGGCCATCTACTACCTGCACGCGCCAGCCCAGGCCCGCAGCCAGCCGCACCAGGGGTTGCACATCGTTGCCCGCTCCGTACACCGTGAGGCGCACCGGGGGCCGCAGAATTTCCAGACTTACCCGCACCGTGCCGGCCTGCACCGGGTAGTGGCGGGTGGCCGGCTGTCCGGCGGCCAGGGCAGCACGGGCATCGGCCAGAATCTGCGGGTACAGCGCCGCCTGTTCCGGCAGAGTGCCTTGAGCGGTATGGTCGTGCGTGAGCAGCAGGCGCTGCCCTACCCCCACTTCGGAGCTTGAACCAGCCACCCCAAACACTGTGGCTACTACAGCGGGTTTCTCTACCCCCTCGGCCCAGCGGCGCAGCAACTCCACGGGGTTATCAGAATTTTGGAAATCAAGCGGTTCCAGTAGAATCTGCACGATGCCCTGGCAGCCCAGCGCGGCCCCAAACTGTAGGTCGTCATCAGGGTCGGTAGAGTCGTAGGTGACGACTGTGGGGCGGCCTTGCTGAATGGTACGGCGGGCCCGCTGGCGAGCATCGCCCTCCAGGCAGCCGCCGCTGATTGCGCCGGTGAGTTGTCCTTCGTCGGTTACCAGCATACGGGCGCCGGGTCGGCGGTAGGCCGAGCCGGCCACATCCACCACCGAGGCCAGAGCACAGGCCCGCCCGGCGGCGCGGTGTTCGTCATAGGCACGCAAGAGGCGCTGAAGTTCGGTCATAAGTTAAGAGGGCCACCTGCTGCTTCGGACAAGCCGCCGCGAGGTGCAGAATGCAAATGCGAGAAATATCCAGCCTACCCGAAGGTATGCGGGCAGAGAAAATACGGGACAGGAGCCGGGTAAGTTGAAGGGTAGCCGTTTTAGTAGCTACTACCCGGAAAGCTCCCGCGGAACGAGGTGTACATACAACCACAAAGTCCAAGCGGAGTTTACGCATCTAAAATAGTCCATATTCTATGTGTAAAATTTTATTTATTCTCTTTTCAGTGCAAACATTCTACTTACCTCTGTGCAACTTAGACACTCATTAAACTTCTACTGCATGTTAAAATCATCCTTTACGCTTCGCTCATTTTCACTCATGAGCCTGGGTCTGGTTTTGTTAGCTGGCTGCGCCAAAGAAGATATTAAAGTGGCTGAACCGGCCGCCAGCAGCCTCAGCAGCCAGGCCACCGCTACCAATGATGCCGTAGTACGCCGGGGTCAGAATTACATCATCCTTTCCGCAACGGACGAATTGCCTGCTAACCTGGCCAGTCAAACGCAGGCTGCCAATGGCACTATCACGCAGGAATTGCCGGGTGCTGGCCTGGCCCTGGCTACCTCCACTGACCCCAACTTTGCCGCTAAAGCAGCGCGCATCAGCGGCGTACGCTCCGTAATTCACGATTTCTCCTATCAAGGCTATACGCCTACCTCGCGCGAGACGGAAGCTGTAGCAGAGGCCGATAACACCAACCCCGCCAGCAGCGGCGACAACGACCGGTACTTCCCGCTGCAGTGGGGGCACACCGCTATTCAGGCTCCGGAAGCCTGGAACACCGGGGCCCGGGGCCAGGGTGCGCTGGTAGCCGTATTGGATGGCGGTTTTGATTTAACCCACCCCGACCTGAAGGCGAATATTGTGGGCGCGGCCTCATTTGTGCCCACCGAGAAGGCTCAGTTTGTGGGCGCGGGCTTCAGCCACGGCACCCACACGGCCGGCACCATTGCCGCCGTCGACAACAACATTGGCGTGATTGGGGTAGCCCCCGACGCCAAGCTGCTGCTGGTGAAAGTGCTGGCCGACGGCGGCTCGGGCTCGTTTTCCTGGATGATTCAGGGCATTTACTACGCCGTGTCCCAGAAGGCCGATGTCATTAACATGAGCCTGGGCGCTGCTATTCCGCGCAACAGCAAGTTCCGCGACGACAACGGCACGCCGGAGAATACCTCCGATGATAAGTGGGTTAACGAAACCAAGGAAATTCAGGAGTTGCTGGTAGCCATCAACAAAGCCACTACCTACGCCACCAAACAGGGGGTAACGGTTATTGCCTCCGCGGGTAATGATGCCAACAACGGCCAGCGCGACCAGGACCTGGTGCACATTCCGTCGGGCGCGACCAACGTTATTTCGATTTCGGCTACCGGCCCCGAGGGTTGGGCGCTGAACCCGCTGGGTGTTAATCTGGACCGGGTGGCTTCCTACACTAACTACGGCACCTCCGACGTGACCTTCGCCGCCCCGGGCGGCGACGCTACCTACCCCGGCAACGACATCAGCACCGTAGCCGGTGTGCGCCAGTACACCTACGCCTTCGATATGGTGTTTAGCTGCAGCAGCCAGGGCCGCTACACCTGGTCGGCGGGTACGAGCATGGCCGGACCGCACGCCGCGGGCGTAGCCGCGCTAATCGTGGGCAAGAACGGAGGCCAGATGGACCCCACGCAGGTACGAGCCGCCCTGCGCGCCTCGGCCGACGACCTGGGCAAGCCCGGCCGTGACCCCTACTACGGCTACGGCCGCGTGAATGCCTACCGCGCCGTGTCGCAGGCGTTCTAACTGGTAGCCATATTAGATACTACTGCTTTTCAACAAAGCGCCCGTTCCCAGGTCTGGGAACGGGCGCTTTGTTGCTTGGGGCTGGCCAGCTTAGGCTTGCACCCTTTTCGTTTCCAGAACTTTATCCGGCGTGATGGGCAGGCTGCGAATGCGCTTACCAGTGGCATGGAATACGGCATTGGCCACGGCCGCCGACACGCCTACCATTGAAATTTCGCCAATGCCTTTCACGCCCATGGCGTTGATATAAGGGTCGTGTTCCTCAATGAACTCCACGGTCATGTCCGGTATGTCGGCGCAGACGGGTACGTGGTAGTCGGCGAGGTTGGAGTTGGTGTAGCGCGCGAAGTTCGGGTCGCGGAAGGTGCCTTCCATCAGAGCGTTGCCAATACCGAAAATGCTACCCCCGATAATCTGGGAGCGGGCGGTTTTGGCGTTGAGGATGCGGCCAGCGGCGTGCACGCTCACCCAGCGCGAAACGCGCACGGTGCCCAGGTCGGGGTCCACTTTCACCTCGCAGAAGTGCACGCCAAAGGAGTGCATGGAGTGGCCAGCCATGTCGTCCTGGTGGCCCGAGTCGGCGGGGCCGGCGGCCAGGCCCGATTCGTAGCCGGCGCCGTACTTACCGTTGCCGGTGCCCTCAATGTCGGTGGTTTCGTTGCGCTTCATCAGGGTCGCAAAGTCTTCGCCCTTGGCTTTGTTGGCCTTGAGCACCATGCGGCCGTTTTCTACTACTACATCAGCCGCTTTGGCCCGGTACAGCGGCGACTTCTTATCCTGGGTAGCCAGCTTGATAAGCTTTTGCCACACATCTTGGGCCGCCATGTAGATAGACGACGATACCGTACCCGCTGCCACCGAGCCGCCCGAGTTGGGGGCGGTAGGCAGCTTGGTGTCGCCCAGCTCAAAGCGGATTTTGTCAGGAGTAAGCCACAGCGCATCGGCGGCTACCTGGGTCATGACGGTGTAGGTGCCAGTGCCCAGGTCGGTGGCGCCGGTTTGCACCACGGCGTGCCCATCGGCGTAGAGGCGCACGCGGGCGGTGCCTTGGTTGTTATGCACGGGGTAGGAAGCGGTGGCCATGCCCCAGCCTACCAACAGGCGGCCGTCGCGGGTGGCGCCGGCCTGGGGGTTGCGCTTGCTCCAGCCGAACAGTTCGGCCCCGCGGGCATAGCACTGCTTCAGGCTTTTACTGCTCCAGGGTTTGCCGTTGCTGGGGTCCTTCTCAGCGTAGTTGCGGAGCCTGATTTCCAGAGGATCAATACCTAACTGGTAGGCCAAATCATCTAAGGAGCACTCGATGGCGAATGAGCCGGGCGCCTCGCCGGGGGCGCGCATAAACGTGGAGGTCATCACGTCGGCGCGGGCCAGCTGGTACGTTGATTCAAACGTGGGGCAATTGTAGAGCAGATTGATAATCCGGCTGTTGGGTTCCGCGTAGTTGTCCCAGGGCGAGGTAGTAGAGGTTTTCTCGTGGAGGAGGGCCAGGAGCTTACCGTCTTTGGTTGCCCCCACTTTCAGAGTCTGGGTCTGATCTTCACGGTGGCCCATGCTGGTGAACATCTGCGGGCGCGTGAGGGCCAGCTTCACGGGCCGACCGACCGCCTTAGCTGCCTGCACCGTCAGCACGGTGTGGGGCCAAGTAGAGCCCTTGCAGCCAAAGCCACCGCCGAGGTACTTCGTAACTACGCGCACCTGTTCAGTAGGCAGGCCCAGCATGGCACTCAGGGCCTTCTGCGTGCGCGTCACTCCCTGCGTCGATTCGTACACCGTTACCCGGTCCGGGGCTTCCCAGTGGGCCGTAGTGGAGCCCGGCTCCATGGGGTTGTGGTGGTTGATGGCGTGCTCGTAGGTGTGGGTGAGCTGCACCGGTGCCGCCGCGAAGGCCGCCTTGGGGTTGCCGCGCACCGTATGGCCTTCAGTTTTGCCATCCTGCACCTTCTGCGGATCGAACAGTTCGGCGCGCGGGTCGGCGTAGGAAGCCAAGGGCTTTTCAGCGGCAATACTCACGCGCACCAGGGCAGCCGCGTGTTGGGCTCGTTCTAGGGTGTTAGCCAGCACAATGGCTACCGGCTGCCCGGCGTAGTGCACTTGGTCGGTGGTGAGGGGTAGGAAACCCATGGGGGCGCCAATGGCCTTTTTGCCCTCGGGACTATTGGGCGTTTTGGCCAGTTGGGGCAGGTTCTGGTGGGTAAGAATGGCTACCACCCCCGGCTCCTTCAGGGCCAGGCTGGTATCAATACTCTGAATGCGGCCTTTAGCTACCTCGCTGGTTTTCAGCACCGCGTGCACTAAGCCGGGCAGGCTGTTGAACTCGGCCGAGTAGCGGGCCTGCCCGGTCACTTTGGCCCGGCCATCGACCCGGTCCAGCGGCTGGCCCACGGAGCCGGCCTTGGGGTTGGTTTCAAAGAATGCGGGTTCGGTATCCATGAGGAAGTCTAGACGTAAAGCGAAGAGAACAACTGCCTGCTCCGGCCTCGCGGGCACGGGGTTCAGCAGGAAGTTGGGGGTAGGCAACCACTGCGCTTGGAAGCAGGCGCCTACCTATTCAAAAGGCACCCTACCCTGCCACTTTCTGCAAGGCCTGCACCAGCGTGTTCTGGGCCAGCTCTACCTTGAAGCGGTTGTGCTCCCGGGGCTGGGCTCCGCGCAGAGCCGCCGCCGCCGCCGCCCGGAAGGTGGCTTCGGTGGCGGGGGCACCGGTCAGAATCTGCTCGGCCTCGCGGGAACGCCAGGGCTGGGCCCCTACCCCACCCAGGGCCACACGCGCTGAGCGAATGGAGCCACCTTGCACGTCAAGGCCCACGGCGGCCGAGGTCAGGGCGTAAGCGTAGCTGCTCCGCTCGCGCACTTTCAGGTAGGTAGAGCGCTGGGTGTAGGCTCCCGCGGGTACCAGAATAGACACGATTAGCTCGCCGGGCTCCAGCACGGTTTCAATGTGCGGGGTTTTGCCGGGCAGCAAATAAAACTCTGTGATGGGCACACGGCGCTGCTTGCCTTTGGCATTTTCCAGGGTCAGCACGGCATCAAACGCGGCCAGGGCCACCGACAAGTCGCCGGGGTAGCTGGTGGCAATGCAGGCTTCGCTCACGCCCAGAATAGCCAGGTTGTGATTGTCGCCCTGCTGGGCGGGGCAGCCGGAGCCGGGCACGCGCTTGTTGCAGGGAAATGCGGCGTCGCGGAAGTAGCCGCAGCGGGTGCGCTGCAGAATGTTGCCCCCAATGCTGGCCATGTTGCGCAGTTGGGGCGAGGCGGCCAGTAGCAGCGACTCGGAAATGGCCGGAAACTGCTGCTTCACCAGCGCGTTTTCGCCTACGTCGCTCATGCGCTCCAGGGCCCCGATACGCAATCCGTCTTTGGTTTGCTCAAGGCCTTTGAAGGGTAGCACGTTGATGTCAACCAGCAGCGGGTGTTCCTCCAGGTTGGCCTTCATCAAGTCGAGCAGGGTAGTACCGCCGGCAATGTAGGCGGCCTGGGGCTTGTCTTTGCGGATGCCAGTGGCTTCCTTGGCCGAACCGGCCTGGGTGTAGCTGAAGTTGTTCATCTAGACTTTTCCTCCTTTTTGCTGCACCTCGCGCACGGCGGCTACAATGTTGGGGTAGGCCCCGCAGCGGCACAGGTTGCCGCTCATGTACTCCCGAATTTCGGCATCGGAGCCGGCGTGGCCCTCACGCACACACGCCACCGCCGACATAATCTGGCCGGGCGTACAGTAGCCGCACTGGAAGCCGTCGTGCTTAATAAAGGCTTCTTGCATGGGGTGTAGCTCCTCCCCTTTCGCCAAGCCCTCAATGGTGGTGATTTCCTTGCCCTGGTTCATCACGGCCAGGGTCAGGCAGCTCGTGATGCGGCGGCCATCTACGTGCACGGTGCAGGCGCCGCACTGACCATGGTCGCAGCCTTTTTTGGTGCCGGTTAGGTCGAGATACTCGCGCAGGGCGTCGAGCAGGCTTACCCGGGGCTCAGCCTGAAACGTACGCACGGCGCCGTTTACTTTCAGCTGCATGGTCGTGACGCCCTCCACCGTTTTGGAGTAGGCCGCCAGGCGCTCGGCCTGGCTGACGAAGGGCGGCGCCAGGGCCAGCCCCAGGATGCCGCCGGCCTGTTTCATGAAGGAACGGCGCGTGCCGTCCTCGGGGCGCGGCTCCGGCTTTTCGCCCTCGTTATCGGGAGAAGGAAATGTCGACATAGAAGTAGAAAGTTGAAAAGCCCGCACCACGTACCGAACCCTGTTTCAAACACAACTACAACTACGTACTGTCGGGGCAGGTTAGCTTAAAACGCTCATAAAATCTTGTCATTGAAGCCACTGCTAGCAGTGGAGCACCTGTGAAACAGCGTGTTGCCTGCGTTGCTTGCCAAGTCAAAAAGCCACAACCGATTAACTCAGTTGTGGCTTTTTGGCTATGCGTACGCTTATGTAACCGGAGCCTAGTACATGTGCTGGCCGCCGTTTATGCTCAGATTCGAGCCCGTAATAAACCCGGATTTCTCGGAAACCAGATAAGAAACGGCATCGGCTACCTCCTCAATGTAGCCCATCCGGCCTACCGGAATCTGCGCTACAATCTGCTCCCGGATGTTTTCCGGCACGGCCATGACCATTTCCGTCTCAATGTAGCCCGGCGAAATAGTATTCACCGTGACGCCGTACTTGGCTACCTCCAGGGCCAGGGATTTAGTGAAGCCGTGGATACCTGCTTTAGCGGCCGAGTAGTTGGTTTGCCCAAACTGGCCCTTCTGCCCATTGATAGACGAGATATTGATAATGCGGCCGTATCGGCGTTCTATCATCCCATTGATGACGTGGCGGGTGCAGTTGAACACCCCGTTGAGGTTGGTGTTCATCACGTCGTCCCAGTCTGCTTTTTCCATCTTGGTGAAGCGCACGTCTTTCGCAATACCCGCATTGTTAATGAGGATATCGATGGGGCCAATTTCGCTTTCCACCGCCTGCACCATGCGGCCCACCGAATCAAAGTCGGCTACGTCACCCTGGCGCATATCTACCTCACAGCCTACTTCCTGCAAGGTGCTTTGCATGGCCTGCGCCTTCTCCCAGCAGCGAAAATTTCCGACTACCCGGAAGCCTTCCTCACATAGTTTCTTGCACAGCGCCGTTCCGATGCCTCCCGTACTTCCCGTAATTAAGGCAACTCTTCCAGTGGGATTTCTCATGAGATGGGCTCGTTAGATTTCTTTACGCGGCTTTCTTTTCCTTCAAATACTCCAGCACTTCCGTGTTAAAGACGTCCGGGCATTGGTACTGCACAAAGTGCCCGCACTGCGGCACTACTACCACCTGCCCACGCGGTATCTTGGTGGCTTCACGCTCTACTATCTGGTAATACTCCTGGCCCCGCAGGTATTGGTAAGGGCTCAGCTTATCTTCTTTGCCCACCAGCAGCAGGCAGGGCTGCCGGATTTCCGTCAGGGAGTGGTTCAGGGATTCCAGCAGCATGCCTTCTACTGAGCGCTGCAAGGCCCGGCTAAACATTGCGGCATCTTCCTTGAAGAAGGCCAGCCGCTTGGCCAGGTCGCCGGCCAGCTCGGCATTATTGCAGAAGCCAATCAGGAAGTTGAGGCGGTTTTTGGTGAAGGCATTGCCCGTTGCTACCACACCGGCCGACATATTGATCAGCAGCTGCTTTTCTACCGAAGTGTAGGGCTCAACACCCGCCGGCGACACCAGAATCAGCTTTTGAATAAGGTTCGGCTCCCGCAGGCCCGCCATAATAGCAGTTTGGCCCCCCATGGAATGACCGACCAACGTGACCGGCCCTACCCCCAACGCGTTGATAAAGCCCAGCACCACGTCGGTGTAGAACGATATCGTGTAGGCGAAGTCGCCTTTGGAGGAGTAGCCGTGCCCGGGCAAATCGAGGGCGATGCAGCGGAACTGCTTTTTCAGCACTTCTATGTTCTTCCGCCAGGTAGGAATGCCGCCGCCCATGCCATGAACGAGTACCAGCACCTCAGCATCCTGCGGACCTTCCTCGATGTAGGCAATTTCCAGTTCTGGCTGGGGCAGCCGCACCTTCTTTACAGGGTATGGGTAGGGAATCTGTTCACCGGGGTCGTTTTCGGTGAGTGGCATTCGGGCGGCTGGTTCGCTGGCGGGGTGCCAGAACGATTTCCATGCATGGATGAAATCAAACATCAGGTATCTCTTTCGTGTAGCCAGTGCGCGATGCCAGGCGCTAATTCTTTTTGGGACCGAGAGCCCACAAACACCCCGATATGCCCGCCCGCAAACCGGGTCAGGCTCTTGTCGAGGCTGCCTACTAGGTCGTTGAGGGGAATAGAGGCCTCCGGGGGCACCAAATGGTCTTCCTGCGCATAAATGTTGAGCAGAGGCATGGTGATATCGGCCAGCCGCACGGTGCGACCACCCAACTCTAGGGTGCCTTTGATGAGCCTATTCTGCTGGTATAGCTCCTTGACAAACTGCCGAAAACACTCCCCCGCCTGGCTGGGGCTGTCGGCAATCCACTGCTCCATGCGCAGAAAGTTGAGCAGTTGCTCCGGCTTGTCCACGGCATTGAGAATGGAAACGTACTTGGTGGTTTTGAGCAGGGGCTTGAGCAAGGCAAAACCGGCGTTGAGCAGCTCGCCGGGCACGTTGCCGTGGGCATCCACTAGGGCATCCACGTCCAGGTGCTGGGCCCACTTCGAGAGCAGGTCGCGGGGGGTAGCAAAGTCAATGGGCGTTACCAGCGTCACCAGGTTCTTGACCTTCTGCGGGTGCAGGGCCGAGTAAATAACGCTGAAGGTGCCGCCCTGGCAAATACCCATCAGGGTAATAGCCGGCTGCCCCGTCCGGGCCCGAATAACATTCACGGCATCGTCGAGGTAGCCGTTGATGTACTCGTCCATGGTGAAGTACCGGTCCTCCGGCGTGGGGTAGCCCCAATCGATGAGGTACAAGTCCAGTCCGGCGGCCTGCAGGTTGCGGATGAAGCTGCGGTCGGCCTGAATATCCATCATGTCGTGCCGGTTTACCAGCGCGTACACAATCAGGATGGGCGTGCGGGCGGTAGCAGGCGTTTCGCGCACGTACTGCAGCAACTGCACCTTGTCCTTTTTCCAGACGGCTTGCTTGGGCGCTACCCCCACCGCTACCTCATCTAATTGCTTAAGCGCGTCAAAGCCTTTGGCCAGCTTCGTGGTGGTAGCAGCAAACTCTTCCAGTACTCGTTGCGGAGACAGGAAATCCATTTACTTATTCTCCTTTCTGCCGGGCTTATTTTCTTCCGCGTTAGGCGTTTTTATTTCTACTGGGGTTTGCTGAGCCTGATTTTCCGGCTTATTAAGTTGAGTATTCTGAAATTCACTGACCAGCTTTTCCAAGCTATTTATTCTACCCCGAAGCTCATGGTTTACCTTATATACCTCGTCTAACTGCGAGCGTAACACCACCGGATAGGGCTGCAGAAAAACTTCCATTTGTTTTTCGTAGGCCTGGTTCATTTCAGAGTTGAGCTTAATTAATTCGCCCTGCAAGGCCGCATACTCGTCTGTATTAAACAGCGTTACAAATTCTGCCTCATTAATAGCCGACCATTCGTTATAAAACTGATTAAAATCAGTAGGCACATTTCCTTCCTTGGCGCGGTCAGCCATGGTTTGCATGACTTTCTCCCAGGCCGAAACGCTGTGCTTGTACAGCATGGTTTGCAGCTGGTTCAGCTTAGTCATGTAGTTGCCCCACTGCTCCATCATGCCCACTGCCGACTGCATGGAAGGCATCTGGCCCGTGTTGGTAGAGCCCCAGAAAGGCGCCAGGCTCCGCTGGGCGGTTTGGGCCATTTGCATATACCACTGCGTCAGCGACTGAGGGTTCAGCTGCGTCAGGGCGCCGAAGAAGGGCAGCCCGTTGCCGAACATCGGCCCGAAGTTTTTCCCGGCCTCGGTAGCCGAGTTCATCCACAGCTTCATCATCTGGGTCGACTGGTCCATGAAGGTGCGCACCGGCGTAACGGCATCAAAGCCAAAGAGCTTGTCTACAAATGTTTTGAACCCTTGCTGATCAATGAGTTTCCAGAAGTCCTGGCTCTGAAAGCTGTTGTTTTGCATGGCCTGCAATACGGGCTGCCAGAGCTGAAATAGGCGGGTATACACATCGGTGCTTTTCAGCATGCTGAAAAAGGCATCCTGCATACCGGTGTGCGCAAATGGGTTGGCACCGCTTGCGCCTCCCATGAATGGCAGGTGCATATTCTGCAGCATGGATTGAAAGGAATGCATCCAGTTCTGCTGCATTTTCTCGGTTTCATCCCACATATTTTTTTGCTCACCGCTTAGCTTTTCAGCTGCCTCGCGCCAGTCATTGACGAGCTTTGTCGTACTGTTATACCAAGTGTCGAAAAACGTTGCCGTCTGTTCCATATGTTGAGCAAAATGATTTTGCAGAAATTAAAATAGCAGCTCAGCCGTACTTACTTAAATTATGTACACCACAAATGCACACACTTGAGCTTGCTAAACCGTAATACCAGAGCGTGTACAGAGTGTACAAACCGGTAATTTGTTTACGCTCAGCCGCGAAGATGTTTATACTTGGTTTACTGAAATAAATCCTGATTTACACTTCGTATAAACACGTAGGGCACTAACTATTTAATCAAAGCTTAATAATCAACCTCGTCAGTTATTAAACTCTATAAAAAATTAAAACACACGATTTTCTTCGAACACAACACTCACTCTATTGCCCAGCATGCAACTGCAAAATTGTGCTGATCAAAAATAAATATCCGTGCTAGAGAGTTAATCCAACTCACGTACTACAACAACGCTACTCTATATTCTCTACGCCCTTGCGGCCGGAGGTAGCATCGTTGTTTTGCAACTCCACAGGGTCAAGTTGAGGCAGGCACTTGTAAGAGAAGTAGGCAGAGGTAGCAAGGTGCAGGAGCTGTAAGCCAAAATAAAAAGAGCGTCATACGGAGGGTGGCCGAACTACCTGTGCACAACGCAATAACTGCCCTGACACAGGTGGTTCGGCCACCCTCCGTATGACGACCAAGTGAAATACGTCGTATGTAGTAAAAAACAACCCTGCCCGGCACGGGGCCGAACAGGGTTGAAGAAGATACGGACAGATGCTAGCGGCGGCCTACGCTGCCTTTGCCCGCGGCGGGCCCGGCCGCCGGACTTTCCGGCGGGCCGAGGTAGGTGGCCGGCAGCGTGCCCCGACTGATGACGAGCTTTTCCAGCACCACGCCAGGGTCCACGCGCCAAAACTTCACGGTGTGGGGGCCCGCGGCGGTTACGTTGTGCTGAGAGGTTTTGATGATGATACTCTCGGCCACGGCCTTTTCCCAGGGGCGGTTGCCATTATCGGCCACCATGCCAGTGTGGAGGTTAATGAGCTGGGGCGCTTCATCATCAATGGACACGGCGTACTGCAAGCCTGGCCCGCCGGTAAAATTCAGGGTAGGCGCCAGGTAGGCGTGTACCGTGATGGGGCCAGCCTGTTGCAGGGTAATCTGGTACTCCAGCCGCGGCGACTCACCGCCGGGGGCGGCCTGCGCGGTGGCCGTTACCGGGAAAGTGGTCATGGCGCCCAGGGTTCGGCCCAGGTCGGGCAGGTGCTGCCAGGTAACGGAGCCGGCGTTTACAGCCTTGGTGTAGTGCTCGGCCTCCATGCTCACGTAGCCATCCGTCTCCACAAAACCCACCCCGGATACTGCGGCAGGCTTGGGCGTGGCGGCGGGGGTAGGCGCAGGGGCGGCGGCCGCAGTGGTAGTAGCCAGAGTTTTCACCTCGGGCATTTTTTGCTCGTTGGGCTGCTGCCAGTACGTGTAGCCGATGTGGGTCTGGTCCATCATGTGGTTCCACTTACCCCCGGCCAGGGCATGGTAGCGCTTCGTAATTTCCGCATCCTTGGCGTAGAGGGCTCGGGCTTTTTCGGCCAGCTCTTTGGTGTTGGCCTGGCCTTTCTGGGCGGCATCGTGGTTCAGGGCCACGGTGTAGTACAACTCGTTGAGGTTGGCGCAGGCCTGCACCGGGTGCAGCACCAGTTGGTAGTAGGCGTCGCGGGAGGCGGCCGGAATCTTCTGGTTGATGGCTTCGGCGCGGGTGAGCAGTTGGTTATAGTCGGCTACCACGGTGGCCCACTCGCCGGTAGCCAGGCTGTAGGTTTTCTGGTCGAGCAGCTCGGGCTTGCGGCGGGCGTTGTACTTGGCGTACTTGGCCAGGATGTCGGCAATATCGGCGGAGTATTTCTCCCCGAACTGCTCCGCGGCCCAGCGTTGGGTGTAGGCGGCCACGTCGGTAGCCTTAATCTGGTCGGGGTTCCAGGCATAATCCAGGAAGAAGCTGATGGGCAACTCCATGGGCTTGAGGTCGCCCACGTTCACAATCCAGATCTGGTTGGCGCCGTACTCGTGGGCCAGGTGCATTTGCTCCCAGATGCGGGGTAGCGGATTCGTGTTCAGCCACTTGTAGTTACGCGGGCCACCTACGTAATCGAAGTGGTAGTAGATGCCGTAGCCGCCGCTACGGGGCTTCTCGCCAAGCTTGGGCAGCTTGCGGACGTTGCCCCAGTTATCATCGCACAGAAGCAGCGTCACGTCGTCGGGCACGCGCATGCCCCGGTCGTAGTAGTCCTGCACTTCCTTGTAGAGGGCCCAAAGCTGAGGCGTCTGGTCGGCGGGCTTGCCGGTGGCTTCGGCCAGAATCTTGCGCTGGTCGGCCACGATGCGCTCCAGCAACGAGATGTTGCTTTCCTCACTCATGGGCTCGTCGCCGTCACCGCGCATGCCAATGGTCACAATGCTTTCCTTGGTACCCATGTTCACGATGCCCTGGCGCCAGAAATTTTCCAGCGTTTTCTGGTTGGTCTGGTAGTTCCAGGGGCCCGAGCCGAAGCGCTTCCACTCCTGCTGAGCGCGCACCATGGGCTCGTGGTGAGAAGTACCCATCACCACGCCGTACTCGTCGGCCAGCACGGGGCTTTGCTTATCGTCGTCGTTGAAGGCGTTGCCCCACATAGCAGGCCACAGGTAGTTACCCTTCAGGCGCAGAATCAGCTCAAACACATGCACGTACATCTTCGAGTTGATACCCCCGAACTTCTCCTTGGCCCAGCCGCTCAGGGCCGGTGCCTCATCGTTGAGGAAGATGCCCCGGTATTTCACCTTCGGCTCACCCTGCGAATGGCGACCCGCCGCTACATACAGCGACTTCTGCTCCTTCACCGGCACATCGGCCCACCAGTACCACGGCGACACCCCCATCTGCTGCGACACATCATAGATGCCGTAGATGGTGCCGCGCTTGTCACTGCCAGCAATTACCAAGGCCCGGTCCACGCCCGCCATCGGCTTGTCCACGGTCTGCACCACAAACGTTTCCCACTTGCCCGTCAGGGCTGAGGCATCAAGCTTGCCGGCTTTCACCAGCCCATCAATCAGCGGACTTTTGCCCAGGGTGCCAATCAGTACTACTTCTTTGCCTTTGGGGGCCTGGTCAGTCGTTAGGGTAGGCTGATTTTTGGTAACCCGCTGCACGTCAGCCTGCAAATCCCGGGCGGCGCGCAACACGCCGGGCCAATCCTGGGCGCTGGCGTAGAGTGGCGCTACCTTGCCGGAAGCGGCCAAGGCAAAGCTGCCTTTGCTCTTCCTAGCAGAAACATATTGCTCACCTAAGCCAGTCGGGGTGTCGGCCCAGCTTTGCGTGTAGGCCAGTAAGAGCAGCAGTAGGGCGAGCGGGAAGCGGGTCAACCTATTGATGGATGGAAACGACATCGAATAATCTGGAAGATGAAATTAAACTGATCCGGCAACTGTGGCTACGGCAGCGAGTGTTCAACATTCTGCCGCGTCAGCAACCGGTAGCGCCTCTGATTCTAGCTTACTTGCTCGCCTGTAGCACTGCCTTAACCGCTGGCTTTGGCTGGAAATTGCGGTCAAACAGCAAAGGGTAGCTCGTACGGCCACGGATAGGCCAGTCGTTTAGCCAGGAGTCGGCGTCGGTCACGCCCCATAACGTAACCCGGTCGATAACGTCGCGGTGCTTGTGAAACAGGGCAAACAGGTCGGCGTAGCGTTTGGTCAGTTGCTGCTGCACCGAATCAGGCAGGCCGTTGGTGTACACGTTGTATTTGGCATCGGCCGCGAAGGTTTCGGCAATGTCGGCGCCCTGGCGGCGGCTGGGGTTGGGCAGCACGTCGATGTCCAGCTCCGTGAAATTGACCTTACATCCTAACTGCGAGAAGGCCACGATGCTGGCTTCCACTTGCTCCAGGCTGGGCTTGGTTAGACCGTAGTGCCCCTGCATACCAATGGCGTCCACCTTGATGCCTTTCGCCTGCAGGCTCTTGACCAGCTTGATGACGCCCGCCCGCTTTTCGGGACGGTAGAGGCTGTAGTCGTTGTAGTAGAGTTGCGCTTTGGGGTCAGCCTTGTGGGCATACTCAAAGGCCTTGGCGGCAAAATCCTCCCCGAGGATTTCCAGCCACTTGGTTTTGCGCAGGTCACCCTGCTGGTCGTCGATGGCTTCGTTCACCACGTCCCAGCCGGCAATTTTGCCTTTGTAGCGCCCCACCACCGTGTTGATATGCTCCTCCAGCCGCTTCAGCAGCAGCTCCCGGCTGGCGGGTTTGCCCTCAGCATCCTCGAACACCCACTTAGGGGTTTGCTGGTGCCACATCAGGGTGTGGCCAATGGTGAACATCTTGTTTTGCTGCCCAAAGGCCACGTAGTCATCGGCGGGCTTGAAGTTGTACGTGTCCGGTTTCGGGTGCACGGCTTCCCACTTAAGCAGATTTTCAGGGCTAATGGTGTTGAACTGCTGCTTAACCAACGTCATCGACTTGGCGTCCTGACCGCTTATCTGGCGGTAGTTGAGGGCAGCGCCCACGTAGAAATCCTTTTTGAAGGCATCCTTCAAAGGCTGGTCCGCTTTGGGCCCAAAGCCGAGACCAAGGCCGGCTAGCACAAGGCACACGAGTGCTTTCTGAGGTTTCATAAATCGGTTCTGAGTGATTTGGCAGCCGGGCGCACGCCGCCGCTGCCTCAAAGAATACTTACTTTACTTCCAGCACCAGCACCGACTGCGGGGGTACTTCCACGCTCAGCTTGTCGCCGCGCTTGCGGGCGCCATTGAAGGCGGCCAGCTTCACGTTGTTGGGCTTGTCGAAGGTGTTGTGGTCGGCTACGTTACCAGAGGTGAGGATGCGGCCCGACACGGTTTTCCAGCTGACGCCGGGTAGGGTGGTTTCCAGCTTCTGGCTCTTTCTTGTATCGAGGTTTACCAGGGAAATGTGCACAGCACCGTTGGCGGCGCGTGAGGCCGAAGCGTTCAGGGCTGGCAGTTTTTCGCCATTCAGCACGTAGTCAGGGCTGGTAAACTGCAGGGGCAGCA
Organism: Hymenobacter sp. HSC-4F20; assembly: GCF_019599275.1. Classification (GTDB taxonomy): domain Bacteria; phylum Bacteroidota; class Bacteroidia; order Cytophagales; family Hymenobacteraceae; genus Hymenobacter. The sequence continues at coordinate 1,732,533 of NZ_JAHZTD010000001.1, forward strand.
GCTGGGCATCCTGGTGCACCTGGTACAGATCGAAGACGTGGTAGGTGGGCGTGAGCAGCATCCGCTCCTTGTCGGTCAGGACGAGGGCCTGCAACACGTTCACGGCCTGGGCCAAGTTGGCGCCGCGCACCCGGTCGGCGTGGTTGTTGAAAATGTTGAGGGTAGTACCTGCCACCAGGGCGTCGCGGAGGGTGTTTTGCTGGTATAGGTGACCCGGGTTAGTGCCCGGTTCCACGTCGGTCCATACGCCCCACTCATCCACCAGCAGCGCTACCTTCTTGTCCTTGTCGTACTTGTCCATGATGGCGGCGTGCTTGGTTACCACGGCATCCATTTTCAGGCAGTTGCGCAAGGTGTTAAAGTACTGCTGCTCATCGAAGCCAGTGGCCTTGCCCTTGCTGCCCGTCCAGCTACCGGTGGGCAGGGTGTACTGGTGCAGGGTCAGGCCCCACATCTGATTGAGCGGGATGTTCTTCATGCACGTCTCCGTCCAGTGGGCATCGTCGCCGTTGGCCCCGCTCACGATTTTCTTGAGGGGCGGCGAGGCAGGGTAGCTGTGGGCGAAGGTGGCGTAGCGCTTGTACACGTCGGTATAGTACTCGGCTGTCATGTTGCCGCCGCAGCCCCAGCTTTCGTTGCCAATGCCCCACCACGACACGCCGTAGGGCTCCGCATGTCCGTTTTTGCGGCGCTCCAGTACTAGCGGGGTGTCGTCGTTGGAGTTGAGGTACTCCATCCAGCCGGCCATTTCCTGCACTGTGCCGCTGCCCACGTTAGCCGCCAGGTAGGGCTCGGTATTCAGCAGCTTGCACAGCTCCAGAAACTCGTGGGTACCGAAGGAATTGTCCTCCAGGTTGTTGCCCCACCACATGTTCAGCATTTTGGGGCGCTGGGCCACGGGCCCTACCCCGTCGCGCCAGTGGTAGGTATCGGCAAAGCAGCCGCCGGGCCAGCGCAGGTTAGGCACCTTAATCTTGCGCAGGGCCTCCACAATATCCATCCGAATGCGGCCCTGCTTGGGTACGTTCAGCTTTTCGTCCACCCAAAAGCCGTCGTAAATACACCGGCCCAGGTGCTCGGCAAAGTGCCCGTAAATGTGCTTGCTGATGACGACTTTCGGGTCGCCGGGCTGCACGGTTACGGGGATGGTTTGGGCCTCTGTTGGAGCAGCCGTTATCAGGACCAGGCCAGTAGCCAGGCCGAGGGTTTGGCGCAACAGGCGGGGTAGGGAGAAAGGTTGAGAGAAAGGTTGGAACATGGGCGGGAGGTAGGAAACCGTGGGAAAGATCAGGCACAAAAAAACGTCATGCTGAGCTTGCCGAAGCATCTCTACCGGCTTCGTTAGGATACACCCCAGCGAAGTGGTAGAGATGCTTGGCTATGCCGACCTTCGGTTCGACAAGCTCAGCATGACGTTCTGTATTTTCCGGTACAAGCAACAAACGATCCTGGCCGACCTTTCCCCCTTGGGTTCCCACGCCCTTAGGAAGGCCGGCCAGTTTCGTTTGTAAGGTCGCTTAGATGTACTGGTTAATGATGTTTTCCAGCCACTCCTGCTTGCCGCTGCGCAGGGTCGGCTCGCCGTGCTCGTGGGCAATGCGGCGCAGGTCTTCCAGGGTTAGCTGGCCTTTCTCGAAGGCAGCACCCTCACCCGAGTCAAACGAGGCGTAGCGCTCGGTGCGGAACTTGCGGTAGGCCGATTTCTCCAGGATGTCGTTGGCTACCACCAAGGCACGGGCGAAGGTATCCATGCCGCCGATGTGGGCCACGAAGATGTCCTCCAGGTCGGTGGAGTTGCGGCGCGTTTTTGCGTCGAAGTTGATGCCGCCGGGGGTAATGCCACCATTCTCCAGAATGATGAGCATGGCTTCGGTCAGCTCGTTGATGTTGTTGGGGAACTGGTCGGTGTCCCAGCCGTTCTGGTAGTCGCCGCGGTTAGCATCGATGCTGCCCAGCATGTTGGCGTTGTAGGCTACCTGTAGCTCGTGCTCGAAGGTATGGCCGGCCAGGGTGGCGTGGTTTACTTCCAGGTTCAGCATGAAGTCGTCCTGCAGGCCGTACTCCTTCAGGAAGCCAATTACAGTAGCAGCGTCGAAGTCGTACTGGTGCTTGGTAGGCTCGGCGGGCTTGGGCTCAATGAAGAACTTGCCCTGGAAGCCCTGCTTGCGGGCATAGTCGCGGGCCATGGTCAGGAAGCGGCCCATGTGCTCCAGCTCGCGCTTCATGTTGGTGTTGAGCAGGGTCATGTAGCCTTCGCGGCCACCCCAGAACACGTAGTTTTCGCCGTTCAGGGCAATCGTCGCGTCCAGCGCATTCAGCACCTGAGTACCGGCGTGGGCTACCACCGCGAAATCGGGGTTGGTAGAAGCGCCGTTCATATAGCGCGGGTTCGAAAACACGTTGGCCGTGCCCCACAGCAGCTTAATGCCGGTTTCCTGCTGCTTCTGCTTGGCGTACTCTACAATGCGCTGCAGGTTGCTTTCGTACTCGCGCAAGGAGGAGCCTTCGTCTACCAGGTCGATGTCGTGGAAGCAGTAGTAGGGCGTGCCGAGCTTGGTGAAGAACTCGAACGCAGCGTCCATCTTGTCGTGGGCGCGGCCCAGAATGTCGCCCTGAGCATCCCAGGAAAACTGCTTAGTACCGGGGCCAAATGGGTCGCCGCCGGTGCCGGTGAAGGTGTGCCAGTACGAGATGGCGAAGCGCAGGTGCTCCTTCATCGTCTTGCCGGCTACCATGCGGTTCTCATCGTACCATTTGAATGCCAGCGGGTTGTCCGACTCACGGCCTTCAAACTTGATGGTATCGATGCCCTTGAAGTACTCCGTCTTAGAAAGCGTGCTGAGCGACATGGTGGGAAGTAGTGGTAGGTGAAAGAATTTGTTGGGTGAGGGCCTCATGCCAGCGGGCATAAGCCGAGTGGTATTGCTCCTGCAGGGCAGGGGTAGGCTCCAGGGTCAGGATGCGCTCCAGGCCGCTAAATGCTTCGGTGGGGCTGGCGTAGAGGCCTACCCCGATGCCGGCGCCGCGAGCCGCGCCCTGAGCCGCATCGGTGTTGTAGAGCTCCAGCTCCACGTTGCCGCTGTTCACGAAGGCCTCGCGGAACACCGGGCTCAGGAACATGTTGGCGTTACCGGCGCGCACCTTGCGCACCTGCACCCCCGACTCGCGCATGATGTCCATGCCGTAGTTCAGGGCGAAGACGATGCCTTCCTGGGCGGCGCGCAGCACATGGCTTCGGCCGTGAATGTTGAAGCTGAGGCCGCGCAGCTCAGCGGTGGTGGGGCGATTTTCCAGCACCCGCTCGGCGCCGTTGCCGAAGGGCAGGAATTGCAGCCCCTCCGCCCCTACCGGGGCTTGCGCTGCCAGCTGGTTCATCTCGTCGTAGGGAAGCTCGCCCACTACCTTGCGGAGCCAGCTGTTCAGAATGCCGGTGCCGTTTACGCACAGCAGCATGCCGTTGCGGGGCTGGGCTGGGGTGCTGTTCACGTGCACAAAGGCATTCACGCGGGAGCGGGCATCTACCACCGGCTGGTCGCTGATGCCATATACTACCCCCGAGGTACCGGCCGTAGCGGCAATTTCGCCGGGCTGTAGCACATTAAGGGAGAAGGCGTTGTTGGGTTGGTCGCCGGCGCGGTAGGCAATAGGCGTCCCGGCGTGCAGGCCCAGCTCCTGAGCCGCTTCGGGCGTCAGGCGACCCTGCTCGGCGAAGGTATCAACTACCTCGGGCAGCAAGTCGCGGCTGATGCCGTAGAAGTCCAGCAAGTCCTGGGCAATGGCCTGCTCCCGGAAATTCCAGAACACCCCTTCCGACAAACCCGACACCGTGGTGCACAGGCGACCGGTCATCTGGAAGGCAATAAAGTCGCCGGGCAGCTGAATTTTGTGGATCTGCTCGAAAATGGCGGGCTCGTTTTCCTTTACCCACTTGAGCTTGGAGGCTGTGAAGTTGCCGGGCGAGTTCAGCAGGTTTTGCAGGCAGTACTCCTCCCCCAGCCCCTCAAACGCTTGGTTGCCGTACTCCACGGCGCGGCTGTCGCACCAAATAATGGCGGGCCGCAGCACATGGCCGTTCTTGTCTACCAGTACAAGGCCGTGCATCTGGTAAGTAATGCCAATGCCGGCTACCTGCGTGGCATCGAAACCATAGGCCTGCTTTAGCTCGTGGGTCGCATTCACTACCTCCTGCCACCACCGCTCCGGACGCTGCTCGGCCCAACTTGCCAGCGGCGCCAGTATTTCCATTTCCTTTTTAGGAGAGGTGACGCTGGCCAGGCAGCGGCCAGAATCGGCATCGAGCAGGGCTACTTTAATAGAGGAGCTGCCGATATCGTACCCGAGCAGGTAGTTCATGCGAGTGGGAGTTCAGGAGGGCTACCTAGGTAGCAGCGTGGGAGGCAACAGCCGGCGGCAAAACCGGTAAGCTCACTTTAAAAAATCCTATTATATCAGCTACCGAAATCACCTATCTATAGGGCAACCACGGTAGCGCATTTAGGGCTTGTTTATCGTTTCGCTCTCGAATATACACCAATGCCTTTTCCGAAAACCACTACCAAAACCCTTGTAACAGGCTTATTTCCAAATAAAAATACCGAAAACGTTTCCGAAAACGGTTTCGATAGGCAATAGTCGATAATTTTATTTTCGCAGATTATCTTTGAATAGGTAAAATAAGAGAGGGCAGGTGTAGCTTGCTACTTCCCGCCCTCTTTTAAACATAGTTCTATTTATCGAAAATTTACTGTAGCAGCACTTTATAGGAAAGTAATTGCCCACTTTCCCCTACCTGCACTATGTACAACCCGGGTGCCACGGCAAGGTGCAGTTCTTGATAAGGCGAAGCTTTGGCGCTGAACTGCTGCACTACCCGGCCCTGCAGATCCAGTACCCGTACCTGGGCAGCTTGCGTCAGGCCGCTGAGGGTAACGCGGCCATCGGTGGCGGGGTTGGGGTACACCCGCACGTTGGAGGCCTGCGCGGCTTTGCTGCTAAGCACAGTGGCCCGCACGTAAGTACGCAGCCAGGCCAGGGCCGAGCGCTCCGTATTGTCGGCATTGGCGAGGTAGGCGCCCTGGGCCGTGCGCCAGTGGCCGGGCCGGTAACCCCACAGGGTAATACCTTTCACGGCCGGGTGCGTCCAGAGGGTAGGAAATACGCGCTGATACTCGGCCAGCTGCACGGCATCGTCGAGCTGGTTGGAGGAGTTCACGCCATCAATATCCAGCTCCGTGATGTAGAGCGGCTTACCGGCTGAAGCCAATACATCGAGGTTGGCCTGTAGGGTAGCAGCCGGAATGTTGCGGGTTTCGAAGGCGTGGCCCTGAATTCCTACCCCATCCACCAGGTTGCGGTCTTTGAGCAGGTTGATGATGCCCAGGTAGCGCTGGGCGTTGGCGTTGCTGGTGATTACGCCATAATCATTGATTAAGAGCTGAGCGTTGGGGAAATACTGCCGGGCCAGCTGAAACGACTTGATGACCCAGTCCCAGCCGGTGGTACCGGCACCGCCCAGGGCTTCGTAGTAGTTGCCGGCGCCGCTGCCGGGCGTGTTCGGGCCGTTGGGGCCGGTGGAGCCGTTTAAGGGCAGGTCGTTGGTCGCTTCGTTTACAACCTCAATCTGGTCGAGGTTGGGGTAACGCTGGGCCACGGCGGCAAACCACTCCGTAATTTCGGCCAGCTGCTCGGCAGGAGGCAGGGTTTCAATCCAGACGGGCTGTTGCTGCCCCCAGATGAGAGTGTGCATCTTGAAGGGGTAGCCTTTCGTTTTGGCCAGGGCATAGGCCGAGTCCAGCTCGGTCCAGTTCATCTGGTTGCGGGTGCCTTCCACACTACCCCATTTGCCGGCATTTTCGGGCGTCACCTGGTTGAAGTAGGCGTTGAAGAAAGGCTTCTGCGGCTGGCTGTACACTCCGCCCAGAAACTTAGATTTGCCTGCTGCCAACGCCGGACCGGTAGGCGTAAACGTGACGGGCGGCGTGGTGGAGCCCTGGGTTCCGGCATCGAGGTTGGCCACGGTGAAGTAGAGCCCGGTAGCGCCAAACACCAGCTTATCAATGTCCAGGCCGTCTTCCCGGGCTCCTATCTGGAACGTCTGGGTGAGGCTGCCGGCCGCCACCGTGAAGTTAATAGGCGCTTCGCCCCCGTTAAACTTCGAGAGGTTGATCCACTTCCACACGTTGTTCGTGGCTCCGCCCGCTCCGTCCACGGCTACGTTGCCGCTGGTATAGCCCACGGAGTTCAACTGGTTGACGGTAATCCAGTTGGTATCGTCGGCGGGCAGCTTGGTTCCAAAGCCGTTGCCGTAGTAGAAGCTGTCGTCGTTGGCGGCGGCGGCCCCTACCCGCACGCGGGCGTACAGGTCGTAGGAGCCGGCCCCCGGAAACGTCACGGAGTAGGTAATGATGCGGGCTGCCGTGCCGGGGTTCTGGGCGTTGATGGTGGCCGTGGGCGTCACGGTCACGTACTGCACGCCCGCTTGGGTGGGGCTGGTCCAGTCGGCGCCCAGGGTGCCCGTTTCGGCTTGCTGCACCACGGGTGCGTTCTGCGCCCAGGCGGCCTGGCTGCTGAGCAAGGCCAGCAGCGTTCCGGCAAAAAGAGTAGAGGTGTTGAACATGATAAAAGAGAAAAGTGGGTGTTTGGAAACAGCATCCGCGGGTAGTGTGAGGCCCGTGGTGCTGGCAGGCAGAAAAAGAGCCGGTGGCAGTTGGGGGCTGCCACCGGGTAAGCAGTTGGGTTACGAGAAAACGAGCCAGAGCACCGCTAGCATGAGCAGCAGCAGCACAGAGGCCACCACATTGCGGCGGCGGTGGGCCGGGCGCTCAATCTGGTATTCCTGCATTTCGCCCACGTTGCCGGCGTACTTGAACGTGAGGCCGTTCACCTTCTCGGCCGGCGGCGGGGCCGTGGCCAAGCTCACCACAATCAGCAGGAAGATGGACACGAGGAAGAGCAGAATGGCGAAGTGCATGAAGTTCATCTCGATAAGGCTGCGCAACACGGGGTTGGTGAAAGGGCTGCTCTTATGAATGATTTCGAGGATGAAGCGGGCCATGCCCAGGGCAAACCCCGTCCAGAGCACCACCGCTGAGCCCTTGGCATTGGCTTTCGGCCAGAGCAGGCCCACCAGGAACACGCAGGCAATGGGCGGCGAAATGTAGCTCTGCACGCTTTGCAGGTAGAGGAAAAGCTGGCTGGAAAGCTTGTTCACGATGGGCACCCACAACAGGCTGATAAACACCAGCGCTACCGTGGAATACTGCCCAAAACGCACCAGCTTTTTTTCGGGGGCCTGGGGCACAAACTTCTGGTAGATGTCAATGGTCATCAGCGTGGAGGCCGAGTTGAAGCAGGCGGCCAGCGAGGCCATCAGGGCGGCCAGCAAGGAAGCCACAATCAGGCCGCGGAAGCCCACCGGCAGCAGGGCTTTTACCAGCACCGGGTACACGTCGTTGGGCTGAATGGTTTGGCCGGGCAGGAGCAGGCCCTTGTGCTGGAGGGCGTAAGCAATTAGGCCGGGCAGGATGAGGATGAACACGGGCAGAATCTTGAGGAAGCCGGCGAATACGGTGCCCGACTTGGCCTGGTCGATGTTCTTGGCGGCCAGCACGCGCTGCACAATGCTCTGGTCGGTGCACCAGTACCAGATGCCCACGATGTAGGGCGTAATGATGACACCGGTCCAGGGAAACTCGGGGTCCGACATGGGCTTGAACATCTCCATGTGCCCGGCCGGCACCGAGGCCACCAGCTCCTGCCAGCCGCCTACCTTGTCGAGGCCCAGCCACGTCAGGGCAATGGCCCCGATGAGCAGGATAAACGTTTGAATCAGCTCGGTGTAGATAACGGCGCTCATGCCGCCGGCAATAGTGTAGATGCCCGTGGCTACCACCAGCAGAATGCTGGAGGTGTACATATCCCAGCCCATTACCTGCTTGAGCAGAATGCCGGCCGCAAACAAGTGCACAGAAATCTTGGTCATCACATAGGCAATGATGGACACCGTGCTCAGGTACCAGCGGCTGGTGGAGCTGTAGCGCCGCTCCAGAAACTCGGGCATGGTGAACACCCCCGATTTCAGGTAGAACGGCACGAACACCCACCCCAGAATCAGGAGGCAGATACTGGCCGACCACTCAAAGTTGCCCACCGCCAAACCCGAGGCGTACCCCGTGCCCGACAGCCCAATGAAGTGCTCCGTGGAGATGTTGGAAGCAAACAGCGAAGCGCCCACCGCAAACCAGCCCACGTGCCGCCCGGCCAGGAAATACTCGGTGCTGGTGCGCTCCTTGCGGGCGAAGTAGAAGCCAATAGCAAACACAATCAGGAAGTACCCGACGATGATGGCGTAGTCCAGAAAACTTAGTTCGAATTGCACGGAGAGGAAGAGAAAGGAAAAGAGTGAAGTGGTTGAGGAGAAGGGGCATTGAATAGGGGTAGCGCAGAGGAATCAGACTGCGCGACGGTGCTGCTGGCCGCATCTTTCTGGCCTGGTTGCCAGGGCAGGTCCGTTGGCCTGCTGAGCATGTGGCGCATGAAGCCAGGGGGTGCAGCCGTAGCCGAAGCAGCGTTACCGCTCCGTTGCTACCCTCTTTGATTAGCCAGAGGCTGAATTCTTCGGCTGCGCGGACGCTAGATCAAGCAGGACACGTTCTGGGTATGGAGTACGACTTCCGATAGTGCTGTTCTACCGGGCGAGATGCTTGCCTGCGGCGACCTGTGGTTCGGCTGCGTCTCTGCCTGATGACCGATGTTAACGGGCACTTACCGCACGGCTAGCGTGCCCGTAGCAGGTGGGCTGGCCCCCAGGGTTTGGCTGCGGGCCGAGGGGAGGGCGCCGCCCACGGCAATGGTTACGGGGGCGGTGGGCGCTACGCTTCTACCTTGGGCATCAATAAGGGCAAGCTGAGCAGGCGTGAGGGTAAACTTGACGGTGGTGCTGGCGCCGGGCTGAAGCTGCACGCGGCGGAAGTTTTTGAGGGCGTAGCGCGGAATCTGCTGGCCCTGGCGCGGGGTGTGCGTGAGGTAGAGCTGCACCACTTCCTCGCCGGCCATTTTACCGGTGTTGCGCACAGTGGCTTCCACTTCCACGGGCTTGTTTTTCGCTACCCGCTTCGGCAGTTTCAAGCCACTGTACTCGAATTTGGCGTAGCTCAGGCCGTAACCAAAGGGATACATCGGCTCAGCGTTCATGTAGCGGTAGGTGCGGCCCAGCATGCCATAGCTTTCGTAGGCGGGCAGCTGGTCGAGGCTCTTGGGGAAGGTGATGGGCAGCTTACCGGAGGGCGAGACCTTGCCGAACACGATGTCGGCAATGGCGTTGCCGCCTTCCTCGCCGGGGTACCAGGCCAGCACCACGGCATCGCAGAGCTCGTGCACCTCGGCCAGGTTCATGGGGCTGCCGCCGGTGATGATGGCCACCAGGGGCTGAGTGTTGTTTTTGCGCAGGCCGCGCAGGAAATCAATCTGGTTTTGGGGCAGGTTGTAATCAAGCCGGTCGCCGAACGAGGGCGAGGCAATGGACTCGCCCTCCTCCCCTTCCAGCAACCCATTGATGCCCAGCACCACAAATGTAGCGTCGGAGGTGCGGGCCGTGCCACTGACCCAGTCCACGCCGTTCTGGTTGGGCCGGTCGAGCAGGGCGCCGGGGCGGTACTGCATCTGGCTGGCGGGGCTTACGCCGGCTACCAAGCCTTCCAGAATGGTTTTCATCTCGGGGTTTACGCCGTAGTAATTGCCCAGCAGGGCATCGAGGTTGGCGGCGTTAGGGCCCGTCACGAAGTACTTGGCCAGGTCCTTGCGCAGGGGTAGCACACCGTTATTTTTCAGCAGCACAATGGACTTCTGGGCTGCCTCGCGGGCCAGGGCGCGGTGCTGGGGGCTGTTGATGACGTCGGCGGAAAGCTTATCGTAGGGGCTGCTGCCGGGGGCATCAAACAGGCCCAGCTTGAACTTGGTGCGCAGCAGAATGGCCAGGGAGCTGTCCATTTTGGCTTCGGTAGTGAGGCCTTTCTGCACCGCTTCGGGCAAAGACGGGTACACGCTGCCGCAGTTCAGGTTCACGCCCCGCTCCAGGGCCAGGGCGGCGGCTTCGGCGGGCGTTTTTACCACGTTGTGTCCCTTGTAAAAGTCCACCAGCGCCCAGCAGTCCGACACGATGTGGCCCTTGAAGCCCCACTGCTTGCGCAGCACGTCCTGAAGCAGGTACTGGTTGCCACAGCAGGGCTCCCCGTTGGTGGCGTTGTAGGCGCACATCACAGCCTCCACGTTGGCATCAACCAGTTGCTTGAAAGCAGGCAGGTAGGTTTCCTGCAAATCCTGGGGCGAGGCTACGGCGTTGAACTCGTGGCGCAGCTTCTCGGGGCCGCTGTGCACGGCAAAGTGCTTGGCGCAGGCCGCCACTTTCAGGTGCTGGGGGTCGGGGCCCTGCAGGCCCTTTACAAAGGCTACCCCCAGGCGGCCCGTGAGGGTGGGGTCTTCGCCGTAGGTTTCCTGCCCCCTACCCCAGCGCGGGTCGCGGAAGATGTTGATGTTGGGCGTCCAGAACGTGAGGCCGCTGTACTGCTGGCGGTAGCCCTTGGCCACGGCGGCGTTGTACATGGCCCGGGCTTCGTCGGAAATGGCCGTGGAAACGCGCAGGGCTAGGTCATCATCGAAGGTAGCGCCCAGCCCGATGGCCTGCGGGAACACCGTGGCGGCGCCGGCCCGCCCTACCCCGTGCAGGGCCTCGTTCCACCAGTTGTACGCCGGGATGTTGAGCCGCTCGATGGCCTTGCTGTTGTACATCATCTGATCGGCCTTTTCCTCCAGGGTAAGGCGCGAAATCAGGTCCCGCACCCGCACGTTGATGGGCTGGCGAGGGTCGAGGTAGGCGGCCGGGGCTTGTTGGGCCTGTACCGTGGGCAGGCCCAGGCAGGCCAGCAAACCCGATACGAGTAGACGTTTTTTCATGCGGTGGGAAGGGTGGAAAGGAGGAGCCGATGGCGCAAAGCGGTGGCAGGGCCACCGGAATACCAGGGCTTCGCGGAGCCAGGAAAGAAAGCCGACCCGGACTTTCGCCGGGGCACTAAAAGCGCGGTTTAAACTGGCAAATAGGGTAGCAGCGGGAGTGAGGAGCAGGGCTTATTGGGCCGGTGCCGCGGCCGATGCGTTGGCCTGAAATGGGGAGGCGGGCAGGCCTTCTTTGTTGTAGAGGTTGGCGCCCTCGGGGTTATCGGCCCAGGCGTAGCGCACGGTTACGGGCGTAGGCACGGCCTCGTTCCAGACCACCACGGTGTTGCCTTCAATCCGGGCCTGGGCCCACACAAACTTCTTGTCGGGCCCGGCTACGGCAAAATATTTCAGCGGTTCGCCTCCCTTGGCTACCAGGCCGCTACCCACGCTGGAGAAGCGTAGCGTAGCCTTGTTGCCATTGACTTGCATGGTTTGGTAGAGCGGCCCCGAGGCCACTACCTTTTTCTCGCCGTAGGCCACTTTTTGGGCGGCCAGGGCCAGGCGATGACCGGGCGTTTGCTTGTCCAGGGGGTGGATGTCGTTCCACTCGCCGGCGTCGGTAATAACGGCCATGCCGGTGTACGGCACGGCCAGGGTGCGGCGCTGGGCGTCGCGCACGGCGGCCCAGCCACTCTCACCGGGCTCCGGCTTCACGGCCATAAAGTTGGCCAGCTGCACGTACAGGAAAGGCAACGCGGGCTGCTGAAACTGCTTGCGCCAGTCCTGAATCAGGCTGGTCATCAGGGCTTCGTAGTCCTGGGGGCGCCCGGCGTTCGATTCGCCCTGGTACCAGAGCACGCCCTTGATGGCGTAGGGCAGCACCGGCGCAATCATGCCGTTGAACAGGCCGCCGGGCTGGTACTGGAACGTGGTAGTGCCCGGCGTGGGCGGCAGGGTAGCGCCCAGCTTGTACTGCCAGGGCCCGCGCAAATCCAGGGTCTGGCCGCCGGCCGTGAGCTGGTACTGCTTATCGAGGGTAAAGCCGCCGCGCCCGCCGTTGTTGATCAGGCGCACGGTAATCACGTTCTTCCCGCTTTTCAGTACGCCGGGCTTCACCTCGTACTTGCGGGGCGGGTACTGGTAGCCCGTGGTGCCCACCAGCTGCCCGTTGATGTAGGTAGAGTCGGCATCCACCAGGGTGCCCAGCTCCAGGCGGGCAGGCTGCCCTACCATGCCGGCGGGCACCTCCACTTCCTTCCGAAACCACACTACCCCGTTCACCGGGCCCAGGGGTGTTTGCGAGGCCCAGTAGCCGGGCACGCTCATGGTGGCCCAGCCGCTGGCATCGTACCCGGGCGCCGACCATTTCTGCTGGCCCCGGGCTTCCCCCTGGTCGGCCTGGTAGAGGCGCCGGTACCAGTCGGCTACGGCGGCGCTTTCGCGCTGCTTGATGCTGGCTACCATTGCGCTGTCCTTGTACTTGGCGCCCTGCTGCTCGTAGGCGGGGAATTGGCGCAGGGCGTCGGCGCTCAGCCAGGCTTCGGCCGGGGAGCCGCCCACGGCATCCTTGATTAGGCCCACCGGCACCTGGTACTTGGCGTTGATTTCCTTGGCGAAGAAGTAGCCCACGCCCGAGAACTGCAGCACGGTTTGCGGGTCGGCGGCAATCCACTTGCCCCCGGTTACATCGGTACGGGGCTTCTGGAAGGCGTAGGTCAGGGGCACCTCGTACTGCCGGATGCGGGGGTTGGCCGCCTCGGCAATAACGGTGGGGTACTTGTCGCGCAGGCGGCTCATGGGCGTCTCCATGTTCGACTGCCCCGACAAGAGCCATACATCCCCGACCAGAATATCCTTCACGCTCAGTGCATTGCTGGCCTTTATGTCTAACTGGTAGGGTCCGCCCGCTTTCATGGCCGGCAGTGTCACGCGCCACTGCCCATCGGGGCCGGTGGTAGCCTGGTAGGTTTTGCCCTGAAAAGCCACGCTCACCTTCTCCCCTTTCGCGGCCCAGCCCCAAATACGCACCGGCTGTTCGCGCTGCAGCACCATCCCGTCGCTCACCAGGCGCGGCAGGCGCACCTGCGCGGCGGCGGGCTGCGCGGCAACTATACCCAACAGCAACAAAGCCTTTAATGAATTATGTATCATACTGGTAGCAGGGTCATTGGGTAAATCAGGCCGGGATGCAGTACCCCCTCATAAATAAGCCGTGATTTCAGAGTGAAATCACGGCTTACTTTACGTAGTCTTTCTGGCTGTGCAAGCGGTGCATCGCCAGAAAAGAAGGCTGAAAAGATTGGCTGCGCGTATGGAGCATCCTGTCTTTTCAGCCCTTTTCCATCGGGCTATTAATAGCCCGGGTTTTGGTAGGCGGCTTTCACTTCGGCCGATACGTCCATGCGGTCAAGCTGGACCTGCGGAATGGGGCGCAGGTAGTGGTAGGGCTGAATGGTGCGCGTCACGGTAGTGGGGGTATGGTCGCCGTAGTTGTTGCCCCCGATGCGGTAGGTAGAAGCCAGCTCATTCCACTTCTGGGTGCGCACCAGATCATACCAGCGGTAGCCTTCGCCGTAGTACTCGCGCGAGCGTTCCGCCAGGATGTAGTTGATGTCGATAGTGGCCGGCGTGGCCGCTACCATCGCCGCGCTGTTGTCCTGCACCTTGGCCACGTTGCCGTTGTTGTCGAAACGCCACTTGCCAGCCCGGGCCCGGATAACGTTGATCAGCTCTCTGGCCCCCTGGCCTGCTTTGGGCGTTGCGCCTTTCACTGCGGCCTCAGCGGCTACAAAGTACAGCTCCGAGAATTTGGCAATGTTGAACGGGCGGGTGCTGGCGGCGTTGGGCTGCCCCAGACCAGTGCCATTGTCCGTACGATACGGGCCGAGCTTCCAAAGGCCCGGATACACAATTCTGCTGATGCCACTCGGCGAAATCACATAGTCGGCCCGGCCGGGAAGCGTTCCGGCGCCTATGTTGCTCGTACCGGCCCCAGTCGGGTAGGTAATAGCAGTGGTAGGCTCTGCAGGCAGGAAGGTCAGGATGGGGCTACCCGGGGTTACGGGTAGGTTGTTGGCGTTGTACAGGGTTTGCGCAGCTACTCCGCCCTTGGGCCAGTTCCCGCGGTACACCGTGGTAAAGGTGCCATCGAAACGAGAGTCGTTCGTTTTGTCGGCAAAGGTGTTCTCGATGGCGTTGATGGTAGGAGCCATACGGGTCCAGGGGCGGCCCAGGGGCTGCACGGCTTCCCGCTGAACGGAAGATACCGGGCCGGTTCCGTTGGCATTGGTGGCGCTGCGGATGTTGGTATAGTTCCAGGTCATCATCCAGCCCGCAAAGTTGTCCGGGGCCCCGCCGTTACCGAAGGTCAGGCTGCCGCCATTGTACAGCTCGCTCGATTCGGTGTGGTCCGCGAACAGCATCATTTCCGCGTTGCGGTCATTGGTCGCCAGGTTTACATCGTAGTACGTTGGCTGCAACCGGAACTGACCGGGGTTCTCAATGCCGGCTATGGCCACATCGTACGCCTGCTGGTAGTAATACTGGGGGGTGCGGCCGGCCGGATCGGTTCGTTGCGCCTGCGGGAAGGTTGGGATGTTGTTCGGGTTTTCAAGCCACCAGGCGTAGGTAAGGTAGGCTTTGGCCAGGTACAGGCGGGCCAGCGTTTTCGTAGCCCCCCCTATCACCCGCGGATTCGCCGGCAAGTCGGTAACAGCCTGCAGCAGATCCGGGAAAATAGCTTTGGTGTACACCTCGGGTACGGTATTGCGAACCGAGGTTCTGATGGGGTTGGTGTTGAACTCCAGCTCGCCGGCTCCCAGGTCCAGCGGAACCCCGCCAAACGTCTGCACCAGCATGAAGTAGTCGAAGGCGCGGAAAAACCGGGCTTCGGCAACCAGCGCCGGTGAGATAGTGCCTACTGCACTGGCATTCTTGATAATGCCGCTAGCCGTGTTGATGTTGGGGAAAGCCGCCGTCCACAGCCGGTCGGCCCGGCTGTTGTTGGCATTCAGCGCCGCCCGGCCCGAGAAGTCCATGGCCAGGAAGTTCTCGTCCGCGTCCCGGCCGTAGGTTACTTCATCCGTGCCCGTGAGGGTAGTGTTATAGAAGTAGGCATCCCCGTAGATGTAGCGCAAGTGCGCGTACATGGAGGTCAGTCCCCCACTAACGCCTCTTTCCGTCTGGAAGAAGCCCGGCTCGTAGATACTCCGGGGCTCTTCATCCAAAATATCTGAGCACCCCGCCGTAGACATCGAGACGACGGCCGCTCCAATCAAGAATTTTATGTTAAGACTTTTCATTGTCCTGTTTGCTTAGAAAGTAAGATTCAGACCGGCCAGGTAGGTACGGGTTGCCGGGGCGTTGGTGCCCAGCGTGAGGATGCGCCGTGGGTACGACGTGGTAACGGCCGCATTTTCGTCGCCGAATGAGTTGGTCTCCGGGTCCATGCCCGACTCCTTCTTGTAAGGGGAGAACACTACGAAGGGGTTCTGGGCCGTTACGTACAGCCGCAAGCGGCTTACCCCGGCGTTCTTCAGCCACGCGTTGTTGTCGAAGTTATAGCCCAGGGAGATGGTGCGTACCTTCAGGTAGGAAGCATCAAAGTAGCCCAGGGTAGAGCCGTATTTCGGGTTGTCGCCGCTGGCCAGGCCACCGGGTTTCGGGTACTTGGCATCCCGGTTATCGGGCGTCCAGTAGTCTACTTTCACGTTCCCGCGCCGGCCGTTCAGCATGTTGAGGTAACCGGAGGAGCCGTAGAGGGTGCTGTTGAGCAGGCCGCCGTTCTGAAAGGCACCTACGGCACTTAAATCAAACCCTTTGTAGGCTACCCGGGTGTTGAAACCACCCTGGAAGTTGGGGTTTACGTCCAGAATCTGACGGTCCTGGGGACCAATGGCTCGGGTAGGGGTACCATCGGCGTTGTATCCGCCCGTGTATTTCACCTTAATCATCCCCACGTTGCCGCCGGGCTCCAGAATGTTCCGGTACGGATCTTCTTCCTGCCACAACCCTATTTTCTCGTAATCATAGATTACGTTGATGGGTTTGCCCACAAACCACCAGTTGTTTTCGTCCCGGTCCTGCGTTCCGGCCAGCGACACAATCTTGTTACGGTTGGCGTAGATGTTGAACCCAGCTTCCCAGGTCCAGCCATTGAGGTTTTCCAGGATGGTGCCGTTCAGAGAAAGCTCTATGCCTTTGTTCTGGGTAGCACCGATGTTGGCCGTGTAGCTATCCACGCCCGAAGTGGGAGGCAGCGGCAGCCCAAGCAAAATATCCTCGGTGTCGGTGATGTAGTATTCAACGGTACCGGACAGACGGTTTTTCAGGACCGCGAAATCCAGGCCGTAGTTCCAGGTTTTAGAGTACTCCCACCCCAGGTTGGGGTTAGGCAGCTGGCTCACAAACAGACCCGTCTGGTAGTTAGTAGGACCGAAATTGTACGGTCGGGTGGCCAGCAGTCCAAGCGTAGAATACGGGTTGATAGACTGGTTTGAGGTTCTGCCGTAACCGGCCCGCAGCTTCAGCATGTTCACGGCTGAAATATTCTGCATAAACGACTCTCTGGCTATGTTCCAGCCCACCGACACGGCAGGGTAGGTATTCCACTTGTGACCCGGCGCTAGGCGCGAGGACCCGTCGGAACGAACCGTGGCCGTCAGCAGATACCGGTCGTCGTAGGAGTACATCACCCGGCCCATGTAGGATATCAGTCCGCTTTTGGTGTACTGCTGATCACCAGGCGCTACAATTATTTCGCCAGCGGCCAGCCCCAGGTTGTAGTACTGGAAGTCGTCGGAGGGAATATCGCGGGCTGCAATGCGCGACCGGTTGAATTTTGTGTCGGAGGCCGAGTACAGACCTACCACGTTTATCGTGTGCTTCTCCGCAAAGGTGCGGTCATAGGACAGGATGTTCTCAACGGTCCAGTCGGTAGTGACCTGGTTGCTTACGGAGGCCGTAGAAGCCGTAGTGGGGGTAGCCGAGTTGATACCCTGCCCGGTATACGCACCACCCTGGCTCTGCCGATAGTTTACGCCCAGGTTAATCCGGTACTTCAGCCCATCCACTCCCGGAATTTGAGCTTCGCCGAAGATAGTATTGTAGGTGGCCAACGACCGGGTTTCACTCAACCATCTGTCTTTATTGGCCTCCACCACATCTCTGTTGTACACCCACTGCTCATCCAGCGGCATCCGGATGGTTCTTTTCAGCGTGCCATCGGCGTTGTACGGGTTGGCAATTGGCGAGGAGTTCAGCACCCCGTACAGCCCCACGTTGGAGCCTTCCGACAAGCTGTAGCTGTTATTGGTCGTGAAGCCCAACCGGATGTACTTGCCCACTCCCTGGTCCAGGGTGCCGCGCATGGAATAGCGGGTGTACTGCTGGGTAGGGATTACGCCCTCTTCCTGGTAATAGCCCGCGTTGAAATTATACCGGCCGTTCTCAGTACCGCCAGAAACCCCCAGGTTGTGGTTCGACTGGATGCCGGTGCGGTATAACATATCCTGCCAATCGGTATTCACGTCGTCGGCCTCGTCCAGGGCGTTGGTATACACGCCCGCCGCTTTTCGAAGCGCCACAAACTCGGGCCCGCTCATCATGGGGTACTTGGCGAAAAGGGTTTTAGCGCCCACAAACCCATCATAGGTGATTTGTGGCTTCTGGCCGGTTTTACCCCCCTTAGTGGTTATCAGGATAACGCCGTTCGCCCCCCGAGACCCGTAGATAGCCGTGGCAGACGCATCCTTCAGGATGTCCACACTCTGAATATCATTGGGGTTGATGTCACCGATTGACCCCGGGAACGGAATCCCATCCAGTACTACCAACGGATCATTGCTGGCCGAAAGCGAGCGGGTACCGCGGATCCGAATTTGCGTGGTAGCGCCTGGCTGGGAGGAGGACTGCGAAAACTGTACCCCTGGCAAACGGCCTTGCAAGGCCTGGGTGATGTTAGCCGATGGCACTTCGCGCAGGGCTTCTCCATTAATAGAAGCCACGGAGCCCGTTACGGCTTCTGCTTTCTGCGTGCCGTAGCCTACCACCACTACCTCGTTCAGGGCCTTGGCATCGGTGGCAAGCGCTACGTCGAACGTGGTGTTGGCGCCGATGGGCCGCTCTACCGGCGTGTAGCCAATGGCCGAGAACACCAGGGTAGTGCCGCCAGCCGGTGCCTGCACCGAGAAGGAGCCGTCGGTGCCGGTAGAAGCTCCCGCGGAGGTGCCTTTCACCAGCACCGTCACGCCCGGGATACCCTCGCCGGTAGCCTGATCCGTAACGCGGCCCGTGATGGTGCGGGCCGATTGCGCCTGCGCTTGCGTAGGGGCCAGCAGCGCGCCAGCCAGGGGCAGGCCAGCAGCAAGCAGCGGCCAACCCAGCCCAAGGGCCGATTTTCGTATAGTTGATTGCATGAGGAGTGGGAACTTTAAAATTGTGGGATGTTGCAGGTAGCCCGGTGGAGCGGGCGCTAAAAGCCAATGGAATTGCCGCCGTCCACGGGCAGGGAGGCCCCGGTAATGTAGCGGGCGGCCTCGGAGGCCAGGAACACAGCTGCGTGGCCGATATCAGAAGGCTGGCCGAACTTGCCCATGGGCGTGCGGCGCATGGCCCGGTCGCGGCGGTCGGGGTCGGAGTTCATAGCCGTGCGGCTCATTTCGGTTTCGATGAAGCCGGGGGCAATGGCATTCACGCGCACGTTGTGCTTGGAGAACTCCGAGGCCAGCACCTTCACCATGCCCTCTACCGCCGACTTGGAAGCGGCGTAGGCCACTACCCTATCGATGCCGTAGTAGGCCGCCATGGAGGAAATCATCAGAATCACGCCGCTTTGGCGCTCCACCATGCGGCGGGCACACACCCGGGTCAGGGCAAACACGGCGTTCAGGTTGGTGTGGATAATGCGACTGAATTCCTCGTCGGTCACGTCCAGGGCCGGTTTTTTCATGTTGATGCCGGCGTTGTTGACCAGAATATCCAGGGGGCCGTGGGTAACTTCAATTTGCTCCACTAGGTCTTCCAGGGTATCCAGCTCGCACACATCGTTGGTGAGGTAGTGCACGGAAGCGCCCAAGTCGGCCACGGCTTCCTGGAGCACGGACTCGCGGCGGCCCGTGATGATGACGGTAGCGCCAGCGGTAGCCATGCAACGGGCTATTTCCAGCCCGATGCCGGTGCCGCCACCGGTGATGAGGGCCAGCTTACCTTCCAAAGAAAACGGATTGGGCTGATGCTGGCCGTTGGGCTGGGTATGCGGAGAAACGAAGAGCTCGATGTGTGCCATGCGAGAAAAAATGAGGCTGTGCGAAGAAGTTTTAGCGCAGTTGGTAGATGTCGACCAGCTCCTTGACCTCGGCCAGGGGGCGGGTTGGTGGGGTAAGCGTGGGGGGCAGGGGCCGCTTGGCGTAGGTCTGGAAGTAGAGCACGCAGGCATCGCGCCACCACAGGGCCTCGCGGTGCTGAATGCGCAGGCGGGCGGCTACATCGGCGTGCAGCTCGGGGTCCAGGGCGGGCTTGGCTTGCTCCCACTGCTGCTGCATCCAGAGCACCGAGTCGGCGCCGGTGTAGTAGCGGGTGGTCAGCTCGTCCCAGAGAGTGCGGCCGGTGCTCAGCTGCTGCCCCCAGCCCACGTGGTGAAACCAGAGCAGGTAGTCGGGCGGGCAGGTGGCGGGGTTGCTCCACACCTGGCGGGCACCGGGGGCGTAGAGGCTCAGGGCGTTGGAGCCGCTGGCGGTGCGGTTGAAGCCCAGGCCTTCGGCATCGGCCTTGTGGTAGTACACCGAGGTCCAGTCGGGGCGGGCGCTTTTCTCCAGCCAGGGCTCGGGGCCGTAGTGAATGCTCTGGCCCATGATGTGGTGCAGACCCAGCGGCGTGGTGTAGCGCACGTAAATATCCCGCGACTGATTCAGCACCTGCGTTACGCTGGCTAGGGCTTTGGGCTCGCGCGTCAGGGTCATCTTGGTCCACTCCTCAGCAATAGCGGCCGAGCTGAGCGTGTGGTCCCAGGCCAGGCGGCCGTAGGCATACCAGTTGGCTTGGCCCACCGGGTGCCCAGTCCAGTTGCGGTCAGAACCAATATTCGCTACCCCCGCAATGCCGCTGAGGCTGTGCTTTTCCAGGGAGCCATCGACTACCTTGGCCACGGTAGAGCCGGGACCTTGGGAATGGGTATCGGCTTCGAGGCATTCCTTGATGAGCGGCCCCAGGTACACGAGGTGGGTAGCAAAGCCCAGGTACTCCTGCGTCAGCTGCACTTCCAGCACCAGCGGGGTGCGCGGCATGGCCCCAAACAGCGGGTGAAACGGCTCCCGGGCCTGGAAGTCAATCGGCCCGTTTTTCACCTGCACCAGCACCTTGGGACTGAACTTGCCGTCGAGGGGCTGGAACTCCTCGTAGGCTTCCTTGAACCGGTCACCCTTGGAGTTGGCCTTGTACACGAAGGCCCGCCACATTACTACCCCATCGTGGGAGCCCAAGGCCCCAGCCAGCATGTTGGCGCCATCGGCGTGGTGGCGGCCGTAGTCCTGGGGGCCCGGCTCGCCTTCGGAGTTGGCCTTCACCAGAAAGCCCCCGAAGTCAGGAATGGTCTTATAAATCTCGTCGGTCTTGGCTTTCCACCACTGCGCCACCTTGGGGTCCAGGGGGTCGGAAGTGGGTAGGCCGCCAATGACTTTGGGCGCGGCCCAGAACACCGAGAGGTATACCCGGATGCCGTAAGGCCGCATCACACCGGCCAAAGCGGCCACTTTCTGCAGGTACTCCGGGGTGAGAAAGCGGGCGCTGGCGTTTACGTTGTTGAGTACTACCCCATTAATACCGATGGAGGCGTTGGCGCGGGCGTAGTCCTGGTAGCGCGGGTCGAGGCGGTCGGGCAGTTCCAGCCACTTCCAGATGGAAGAGCCCGCGTAGCCGCGCTCCACAGTGCCGTTGGGGTTGTCCCAGTGGTTGAGCAGGCGGTACTGAATGCGGGGCTGGCTGCTCAGGCTCAGCTTTTCGGGCATCTGGCCGGTTTGCACCTGCCGAAGCAGTGCAAAGCAGCCGTAGAGCACGGCCGCATCGGTGGGGCCCATAATTTCCAGCCCGTTTTTCTGGCTCGTGATGCGGTAGCCTTCCCGACCCAGCGTGGGGTCCGGGGCCACGCGCAGCCGGATGCTGCCCCTGCCGCCCGGCGCCGCCCCTACCGGCACCGGGCGCCCCAGCAAGCCTTGGAGCCCGAGTTGCAGCTCGTGGGCAGCGGTTTGCAAGGTGGGAGTTGTGTTGCTTTCTACTACAATACCCCGTGCCTGCGCCAGCCAGGCCTTGCGCAGGCCAGCCTCGGGCAGCTCATCATACTTCAGCCACAGGCGGTAGCCGTCATCGGCGCGCCCTGGGAGGGCAAGGCCAAGGCAGAGCAACGCGAGCAGCAGGTAAAAACGGGGTAGCATAGGTGGGAACGGGTAGAAAGGAGGTCGGGTGAGGCGGTTGGCTAAACGAAGCGGGTAGCGTGGGAGTCGGCGGCAAGCGCAGGGGTAGCATCCGTGGAGGCCTGCAGGCTGCGGCGGATACCCAACTCCAGCCCCCGCAGCTCGGCCAGTCCGCGCAGGCGCCCGATGGCCGAGTAGCCGGGGTAGGTGCGCTTTTCCAGGTCGTCGAGCATCTGGTGGCCGTGGTCGGGGCGCATGGGCAGGCTGGGGTTGCCTTCGCCGGTGCGCGCCCGGCGCAGCTCCTCGCGCACCAGCTCCTGCACCACGGCGTACATGTCCACGTCGCCTTCCAGGTGGTCGGCCTCGTGGAAGTTGCGGGGGTTTTCCTCGCGCTTGGTGGCGCGCAGGTGGATAAAGTGAATGCGGTTTCCCAGGCGCCGCACGATGCCGGGCAGATCATTATCGGGCCGCACGCCCAGGGAACCAGTACAGAACGTCAGGCCGTTGGCCGGCGAGTCGTAGGCTTGCAGCAGGCCCACCAGGTCGGCTTCGGTGCTGACCACCCGGGGCAAACCCAGCAGCGGAAACGGTGGGTCGTCGGGGTGGATGCAGAGGTTGATGCCTACTTCTTCGGCTACCGGCCCTACCTCCCGCAGGAAGTAGTAGAGGTTTTCGCGCAGCGCGTCGGCATCAATAGCCGCGTACTCATTCAGCAACTCCTGGAAGCCTTCCAGCTCAAACGCTTCTTCGGACCCAGGCAGGCCCAGCAAAACTACGTTGGTAAGGGTAGTTACTTCCTCAGGCGTTAGGGTAGCAAATTTGGCGCGGGCGGCGGCAGCCACCTCTTCTTCGTAATCGTTTTCGGCACCGGGGCGGCGCAGAATGCACAGGTCGAACAAGGCGAAATCTTCCCACACGAAACGCAGGGCCCGCGAGCCATCAGGCATTTCGTAGTTCAGGTTGGTGCGCGACCAGTCCAGCACAGGCATGAAGTTGTAGCACACCGTGCTAATCCCGCAAGCCGCCAGATTACGCAGGCTTTCCTGGTAATTCCGGATGTATTCGGCGCGGGCCGGACGGCCTTTCTTGATATCCTCGTGCACGGGCAGGCTTTCCACCACGGCCCAGTGCAGGGGCGAGTACCGGTTGTTGTCGGCTTCTATCAGCTGCTGCCGCGCCCGAATGTCGTCCTGGCTCCAGACTGTGCCCACGGGCAGCTGGTGCAGAGCCGTAACGACGCCGGAGCAGCCCGCCTGCCGAAGTGCGAAAAGAGAAACCGGGTCTTGGGGCCCGAACCACCGCATAGTGTGCAGCATAAGATGCGCGCTCTTATAGCTAAAAAGTGCAATTATTGAATCAATCCGGCTTCCCTAACCTATCTGTTCAAGTTTTCGGCCAGCACAGCAGTTAGGGAGTACTTACTACCGAAGATAGAAGAACAATCCAGAGGAAAAACAACCACAAAACCCGCCTAAATGCTTGATTTCTAAATAAAAATATCGGAAACGTTTTCGAAAACGTTTCCGATAGGTAATAACAAGTACGGATGCAGTAAAAAAAATTCTGTAGATTATCCTTGAATTAAAAAGAAGGGTTTTGCTCTTGGTTTTTCAGATCATCTGCCCAATTTTGGAATAATTCAATTCCTTTCCATGATTAAATGCACTAAGTGCCGCTCGGCCGATGCGGTAATGCGGGCGGGCTTCATCCGGGGCCGGCAGCGCTACCACTGCAAGGCGTGCAACTACCACTTTACCGACGAGAAAACCCTGCCCCTCCCCGAGAAAAAACGCCGCCAGACTACCATCAGCGACGTGGCGCGGGAATTGGGGGTAGCCCCCTCCACGGTTTCGCGGGCCCTGAATGGCCATTCGGATATCAATGCCAACACCCGCCAGGCTATTCTGGAAGTAGCACGCCAGCTTGACTACCAGCCTAACCTGCTGGCCCAGAGCCTGAAAAGCAGCGAAACCAAAACTATTGGGGTGGTGATTCCGGACATTGAGCGGCCGTTTTTTGCCACGGCCGTCAGCGGCATTCAGCAGGTAGTGGCCGAGGCGGGTTACCGCGTGATGATCTGCCAGTCGAAGGAGTCGTATGAGATGGAGGTCAGCAACGTGCAGGCGCTTATTGCCAGCCGCGTCGATGGGCTGCTGATCTGCCACTCCCGCGAAACGGAGAATTTCGACCACGTAAAGCAGCCGGCCACTCGGGGCATCCCCATTGTGCACTTCGACCGGGTGTGCAACGAGGTAGATACGGCCAAGGTGATTCTGGATGACTGGAACGGGGCTTTCAACGTAACGGAGCACCTGATTCAGCAAGGAGCCCGGCGCATTGCCATTCTGGCCGGGCCCGAGGGCCTGCTGATCAGCCGCAACCGCCTGGCGGGCTACGTCAGTGCCCTGCAGAAATACGGCTTGCCCGTGCGCGATGAGATGCGCATTCACATCAACTTCAAGCCTGAGCAGGCGGTAGCAGCCCTGGATACCTGGCTGGCCCTCCCCCACCCGCCCGATGCCATTTTCGCCATCAACTACACCAACGCCTTCGATTTACTGGTAACGCTGAAAGCCCGCGGCTTGCGCGTGCCCGAAGACATGGCGGTGGTAGGCTTCGGCGACGAGTTCATGGCCTCCATGATTGAGCCCGGCCTGACGACGGTTAACCTGCACCCGTACCGCATTGGGCAGCAGGCGGCTCGCTTATTTCTGGAGCAGGTGCGCGAAAAAGAGGCTTTCCAGCCCCGCACCTTCGTTATCACCGGCGACCTGGTTATCCGGCAGTCCTCGTTGAAAGCTAAAAGCGAGTTTTTCAAGCTAGATATATAAAGGAAGAGGCCGGAACGCATGCTATGCATGCATTCCGGCCTCAAGGCAGCTAGTGGTGGGGGTAGCCGGGGCTTAGCGCGTAGTACCAGAGGTAGTGCCCGAAGTAGTGGAGCCGGAGGTAGTACCTGAGGTAGTGCCGGAAGTAGTTGAACCCGAGGTAGTACCAGTGGTGGTAGAGCCCGAAGTGCTAGTGCCGGTGGTAGTAGAGCCGCTGGTAGAGCCCGAAGTAGAGCCGCTCGTGGAGCCCGAGGTAGTGCCATCGGTGCCAGATGGAGAATCGGTGCTGGTGCTAGAGCAGGACGAAAGAGCTGCGCCAGCGAAGAAAAGCAAAGCAAAAGCGCGAGCCGACCAGGTGGAAGTGCGTGACAGTTTCATAGGTAGAAAGTTGGGTTGAAGGATACGGTATGGCAGGTAATCAACCTTTCATACTGCCTATACGGGATTTATTATAAAACGTCAACAAATAAGTCTATATAATGCAAATATGCCTTGAGTCTGCTACCCCATGCGGCCAGCAAAACCCTTCCTACTGGCTGATTTGCGCCTAAATGGTGCCGTGGCGGCTTCCTTACAACAGAAAGCCAACGTACTCTTTTAATATTATATAATTATCACCATAAATAATAGTACTTTTATACCCCATTTGGATGCTTTCAGGGCGTCCTGCTTAGTTCTTCTTCTATGAGGCATTGTATATCACTCGCGCTACTGTTGGTTGGGTTGGGCTGGAATCAGGGGGTAGCCTGTGCTCAAACTGGCGCGGCGCAATCGGCGGTTACGCGCATCGGCCAGATTCAGGGAAGCAAGGCCGCAGCCACGCCGGGCACGTACACCGTTGAAGCCATTGTGACGGGCGTCTACACGGGGCTGAACCCGGGCGGATTTTACGTGCAGGAGGCCCCTGCCGCTTCCGATGCCTCTGCCGCCACCTCCGACGCGTTGTTTGTAGTGCAGGCCAACCCTACTGTGAAACCCGGCGACCTGGTGCGCGTGACGGGCACGGTGCAGGAAGCTGCCGCGGCACCCTCTTTCGACCAGGCCGTGCTGACGGACCCAACCGTCAGGGTAGTGTCTTCGGGAAACCCGCTGCCTGCTTTTGTCGTGCTGCCGAATGCCAGCTTTTCGGCCGCGGGCCTGGAGCGGTACGAAGGCATGCGGGTGCAGTTTTCGGGTCCGCTGACGGTTTCAGATGTGTACAACCTGCAGCGGCGCGGCGAACTGACGCTCACGCCGGGTGGCACTCTGTTCCAGCCTACCCAGTTTATTGACCCCAACGACAATCCGGCTACCGGCACCACCAGCACCGGCACCAGCAACCTGGCCGCCATCCGGGCCTACGAAGCCGCTAACCTCGACCGCTCCATTCTGCTCGATGACGGCAGCTCAGCCTCTACCCCCCAGCCCATTCCTTATACCGATGCCACGTTTCGCACGGTGCGGGTGGGTAGTAAAGTGGAACGGCTGAGCGGCATTCTGGGCTATGGCTTTAATCAGTGGCGGGTGCAGCCGCTGCCGGGAGCCGATGCGCCGGTTGTAAGGGTAGTACGGCCGAGCCTGCCCGCCTTCGGGCCGCTCGACCTGAAGTTGGCCAGCTTCAACGTGCTCAATTACTTTAACGGCAACGGAATTGGGGGCGGCTTCCCAACCACCCGCGGGGCCAAAACCCTACCTGACTTTGCCCGCCAGCGTAGTAAAATCATTGCGGCCCTGACTGCTATGAATGCGGATGTGGTAGGGCTAACGGAAATTGAAAACGACGGGACCGGACCGGCTTCGGCTATTCAGGACCTTGTGAACGGCCTAAACCAGGCGATGGGCGCCGGCACTTACGCCTTCGTGAACGATGGCGGCGCCACCCAGCAGCCCAACAACACCGACCAGATTCACTGCGCCATTCTGTATAAGCCCGCCGAAGTGCGGCTGCTGGGGCCGGCGCTAGTGGCCTCCGCCCAGGGCGTGTTTGAGCGCCCTCCGCTGGCCCAGCTGTTCATTACCCGCCGCAAGCCCCGCCCCGATACAGTAGCCGTGGTTATCAACCACTTCAAATCCAAAGGCAGCGGTACGGGGCCGAATGCCGACCAGAACGATGGCCAGGGCGGCTCCAACGACCGGCGCCGCGTCCAGGCCCAGGGCTTGGTCGACTTTATTACTACCACCGTGATACCGGCAGGTAGCAAGCGCGTGCTCTGCATCGGCGACTACAACGCCAACTATGAGGAAGACCCCATTGACATTATGCGGGCGGCTGAGCTGGTGGTTGTTACGCCGCCTACCAGCGCCTCCTACGTGTTCAAAGGCCTTACCGGCTCCCTCGACCATTGCATCGTGACGCCCAACCTGGTGGGCTTTATTGATGTGCACAAGTGGAACATTAACTCCTTCGAGCCCCTTTTTCAGCAGTACGACGTGGCCGGCGCCGCTACCGATGCTACCAGCCCCTTCCGCTCCTCCGACCACGACCCCGTGCTGATCGGGTTGAACTTTGCGGGCGTGCGGGCGGCCAACGAAGCTACCACTCGGTTGTTTGTGTACCCCGCTCCTACCGCCGGCAACCGGGTATATCAACTGCCAACCATGCCTGCCGGCACCGGGCCGCTCACCCTGGAACTAACCCTGCCGCAAGGGCCGCCCATGCTGCACCTGCAAGGCTCCGCGGGGCTGTTGCAAGCCGAGCTGAACCGCTACACGGCCCACCTGCCGCCCGGCCTTTACGTGGTGCGGCTGCGCGGCAAAGGCATCAACCGCACCCAACGGGTAATGAAAGAATAAGCGGGCCCGCACTAAGCGCCCACTATCCCGTGCTTTAGCCACCACGGGCCAGCCTTCCTGGACGGAAGGCCGGCCCGTGGTGGCTTTTCTCTATACTCTACCTTTTCCTATGCACCCTGAAGTGAGGGGGAACGCTCTGCTGCTAGCTTGCTCCTGGCGGGCACGGTTGGGCAGCAGCAAGCCCCACGGATAGTTACCGACTGATACTGATAGCAAGAAGTTCTGGGCTAGCTGCCGGCCAGTAGGCCGTAGACCCTACCCTGAAAAAATTGACGATAGAATCTGCTGAGCCCATGAGCCCGAACACCTCCATTGACTACAGCCCTGGGGGTAAGGCAACCGGGCCCATCACAGCTGGGCCCGGGTTCTCAGCCGATAAGCAGTCATTCACCGTGTTGATGGTCCTGCAGCTAACTCATGCGGATGAGTTCCTCGTCACCGACGACGAGTTTTAGCCGGCGAAATGCTACCTCCTAAAGCCGTATCCGGTGAAATTCAAAGCCAAATAGCCGGAGGCCACGGCGGATTCAACTCGGCTGTGCGTGCTACCCCCTACAACTCCCCCAACCGCTTGCCCTGCTGCCGGCCCAGCCGCAGGTGCTTGGCCTGCCCAATCATTTGGGCTGAGTAGATACCACGGTGGCCCGAGAACAGGTAGGCCACCACGCAAGCCAGGGCCAGATACCCAGCAGCTTGCACCCCAAACAGCTCCAGGCCCATCAGGGTGCAAGCCAGGGGCGTATTAGCGGCGCCGGCAAACACTCCCACAAAGCCCATAGCAGCCAGCAGGGCCACCGGCAGCGGCAGCACCACGGCCAGCGCGCTGCCAAGCGCCGCCCCAATGAAAAACAGCGGCGTCACCTCGCCGCCCTTAAACCCACACCCCAGGGTAAGAGCCGTAAGCACCAGCTTCAGCAGGAAATCGTGGGGCGGCAGCGGGGCCTGAAACGCCGCCACAATAACGGGCACGCCCAGGCCACTATAGCGGGTGGTACCCAAAGCCCACACGGCGGCCACTACCAGCACGCCGCCTGCCACCGGCCGCAGCGGTGGGTAGGCAATGCGCGCAAACTGGCGGCTTATCCAATGAGTGAGGGTAGCAAAGCTGCGGGCAGCCAATCCAAACAATGCTCCTACCAGCAGCGTGTACGCTAGGCCCAGCGGGGTAATGGCTGCCGCCGCCAGCTGGGGGTAGTGCGTATGGCCCACGCCCCAGGCCCGCGTGACGAAGTCGGCGCTGAGGGCAGCCAGAAAAGCGGGCAGCACGGCCTCGTAGCGGATAGTACCCAGCAGAAACACCTCCAGCCCAAAGACTGCTCCGGCCAGCGGCGTTCCAAACACGGAGGCAAACCCTGCGCTCATCCCGGCTATCAGCAGCAGGCGCCGGTCGCGGGGGCGCAGGCGCAGCAGGCCGGTGAGTTGGTCGGCGAGGGCGCCCCCCATTTGCACGGCTGTTCCCTCGCGGCCCGCCGAGCCCCCAAACAAGTGCGTGAGCAAGGTACCACCCAGCACCAGGGGCACCAGCCGGAGCGGAATGGGAGCCGTAGGCGCGTGTATTTCATCGAGGATGAGGTTGTTGCCGCGCCCTACCCGGTTGCCGAAGTGATGGTAGGCCAACCCCATCAGGAAGCCGGCCGCAGGTAGCAGCACCAGCCCCCAGGGGTGCCGCTCGCGCCAGTTCGTCACCCACTCCAACGCCACCAGAAACAGGGCCGACGCCGAGCCAGCCGCTACCCCCACTAAGCCGCTGAGCAGCAGCCAGCGCAGCACAAACCACAGGGTAGCGGGGGTATCGAGGGGGCGAAGCGGGCGCAGAAAGGCAGGACGACGGAACATGGCAGGGGCGAACAAGACGATGAGGCCGGCCGCGCGGCCGGTTTAGCAGGAATCATCAGCGCGGAGCGGGAAACTCCGGCAGTTCGCGGTGGAAATCCATCACCGTAGGCAGGGTAAAGATAACGCGCGGCCGCTACGGGTGTACCCTCGCGGCGTAAGTTGTTCGGGCTGCTGGGGTAGTGACAATCAGCTACCCCAGCAGCCCGGCACAAGCCAGGTGGGCGGGCAGCCGTGCAACCAGACGTACGGAACCAGGCCCGTAGTCTCTCGTAAAAACTTATTCTCTACCCACTTACCCCCTGGCCGCATGTCGTACAAAATCTGCTTTTCCTTCCTGATAGCCGCCCTCTTTACCTTGGGGCTAGGCACCACTAACGCTTGGGCTCAAACCGGCGAGGCTGTAAATGCTACCGCCAACGGCAACCTTCTGGGTATGTCGAAGCTCTCACCTCAGCACACTACCCTGCTGAAAGCCGTAAAGGCCGCCGGTCTTGAAGAAGCGGCCCGCAGCACCACCAAATACACTGTATTTGCACCCACCAATGCGGCCTTCGACAAGCTGCCCGCCGGCCGCCTTAACGAGTTGCTAAGGCCCGCTAATAAGTCGCAGCTGGCGCGGCTGCTTGCCGCCCACGTAGTGCCCGGCAGCTACTTGGCCGCCAACCTCACCGACGGGCTGCAGCTGCAAACGGTGCAAGGCGAAACCCTTACCGTTGTGCGCCGGGGCGCCACCATCGTGCTCAAAGATGCCCAGGGCAACACCACTACTATCGTTGACGATGACATCGTAGCGGAAAACGGCGTAATTCATTCCGTGGACACAGTGCTGCTGCCTACCTCCACGTCCGGCCCGAAGTAGCCACCAGAGGTCAGGTATTCCTACTTAGGCTTTTCAGAGGGGCTGCGCTTGGGTGTGCAGGCCGCGGCTTAAGAGCTTTTCGCGCGTTCCTCCGAACTGGCCTACCCCTATTACGCCGATGACGTTGGCAGGGCGCCTTGCTACTTGCCGGGCTTACCTAATCCTTTCTATTCACGATGCTACGTACTCGGTTCTGCGTCTTCCAACGGGTAGTGTTACTGCCTTATCTTTGCCGCCATGAAACCGCCGCTATTCCACATCGGGCAGGAAGTTATCTGCACCAACGACGACTTTACCCTGCTGCTGGTCCAGAACCCCAACATCCAAACGCCCAAGCGCGGGCCCATTTACACTGTACGCGGCATTTACGATACCCACCGCGGCTACGGCATCACCCTCCACGAAATCAATAATGCCGAGGTAGCCCCCGGCTTCCCCGAAGCCAATTTCCACGAGTCGCGCTTTGCGCCGGTGCCCCCGCTGGAAGAAATCAGCATTGGCGAGGCCATCGAAGAAAGCGTGACAGTGTGAGCAGACCCATTCTGTTTGGGCTTCTGGTTTGCAAAAAAGTATGCAAAAAGCCTCGTTCAGGAATCTGGACGGGGCTTTTTACGCGGTAGTCAGACAATGGCCGGACTCAGGGCAAAACAGAAGCTCTACCTGCGGAACCGCCCTTTCGGCCAAGTCGCACAAAGGCACCCGTCGGAACGGCTCAGCGTATTTCCTCCTGCCCGGCCGGTCTGGCTCTGACGCCCGAGAAGGCAGCTACTGCTTTTAGGCCGCCTTGAAATTATATTTCAGCCACACTACGTCGTTATCGAGTTGCTGCACTGCGGATAGGTACAAACGTGTAGCCGGGCCTTTGCGCAGGTAGTCGCTCACCTCAAACGTGGTCGGCGACTGCAGCGTACCGTCGGCAATAGGTAGCAGCAGCAGGCTCAACTCGTCAATCAGCCCTGCGTTGAGCAAGGAACCATTTAGGTGGCCACCACCCTCGAGCATGAGCGTTTTAATGGGAAACAGGGCCGCCAACTGTTCCAGCGCGGCATTAAAATCTATTTCCTCCGCGCCCGCAAAGAGGTAGGAAATGCGTTGGCGCTGCAGATAGTACAGGTAGTCGTCGCTAACCTGCTCGGTCAGAACCTCCACGATATGGTCGCCGCCGGTGGTGTTGGCATCCCAGCCAAGCCGGCCGTGCGCATCCACGGCTACGGCAAAGGAAGTGGCATTGGCATCCCCAATAAAGGCCTCACGGGCAATAGGCTGCGGGGCGGGTTGCAGGTCGGGCTGCACACCGCCGGAAAAGTCTCGCTCCATTGTCACGCGCCCACACATCCAGGCTTGGCTGGTAAAGGTTTCGTGGTACTGCTCGAAGTAGCCGGCAAAGGTGTCGGTCAGCTCTTGGTTCTTCCAGTTAGCAGACAGAATCTTTCCGTCCACCGAGGACATCATGTGGCAAATTACGTGGGGTCGTTTCATAGTAGGCCTTCAACGGAAATTACGCCGTTAGGATATTTACCAGAAGTGCCCGTCTGAAAAGTTGTTTTCACCTAGCGGAACGTCATGCAGAGGCGAAGAATCTGGCCGCGGGGAAGAAGACGCGGGATTGAGCCCGCCGCTGGGCCTGACCGCCTCATTTGGCCTTACGCGGCTGGCAGGAACGGGAGAGGCACGAACTGCAACTGCAGGCATACCAGCAACAGAAGTGCGCTGCCAAAGGCCAATCTAACCAGATAACAGCTCAAACCCACGAACTGATTGCCGGTGTGCCAGGAGCCATTGAAACCGATCTGCTCCAGGCCAAACTGGAAGCCCTCGACGGAAAGGATTTCATAGCTGCCTACAGGAAGCAGGCGGAGTTTGTACCTGCAAGCTGCAACACACCGCCCTGACTGTTGCTGACGAGCAGGAAACCGGCCGCATCAACGTAACCCTGCATATTGGCGGTACCCTGGAGCAACGGAAGCGCAACGCCCACCACGCCCGTAAATCATTGGGTAGCAGTAAATAACTACCTACTGCTTTGCCTCTTTCTCTGATTCCAAACTAATTGATTCAAAGAAGGTATTACGCGGCTCTTTGTTCTTCTGACTTTTTACGTTAGACGGGGTGAAGTGGAAAGCGTAGGCTATTTTACCCACTAACAGCATCCGAACATATTTTATATGAACCTGACTTTTATCAGCTACAGGTACCTTATAGGTAAGTTCTATCCCCTCTACCCCCGAGACTGAAAATTTAGATTGTTTCAGCAACTCTCCCTTCTCGGTGCTAAGCCAGCCGATTGGGGCAGCTTGATAGTATTCTCTCCGTCCTACTGGCGTCAAATAGTTGTCTGATTCATGGGTCATATCATCCCGTATAATTGTATACTGGCCGGATCCATCCTGTAGAGTGAAGGCGCGGATGTGCTGCTCAAAATCAACCTCCTTGGTATTTATTTCCCTTGTCTCCGGCGTGCCGGGCAGCTGAACTGACAATTGGGTATCAATAGGATACCTTATCCATTTGTCTGAGACAAACGAACTCAGGAAAAAGAAGGCAAACAGAATGCTGCCGCTAAGATGAAATACTTTCATAGGGTAAATGTATTGAGATTCCTCCCTGGTTAGAATTGTCAATATCCAGAATTCAGAAAACGAAAAGGGCCGCTGCAACACATGATGCGGCGGCCCTTGTCCGTAGGTAGGAGCTGGCAACTACTTACCCAACGGGGAAAACTAAAGATAACTAGCCGGTGCAAAAAGGCGCCTAGCGTGACCATATGGTGTACCCCTACGCGTACCCTTAAAAAGCAAACAGCCCGTTTCTGAATCAGAAACGGGCTGTGGTGCAGAGAGGAAGGGATTCGAACCCTCGATGAGCTTGAGACCCATACACACTTTCCAGGCGTGCTCCTTCGACCACTCGGACACCTCTCTAAGATGCGGGGAAGTGGCGCAAAATAACATCCGATTTTCGGAATACGCAAGCCCCGGCGCCCCCGAGGGTCAGATTATCGTGATTTCGCCGCGCAGGTCCTGGGTAAGCAGGCGCCTGGTTTCGGCGGGGTTCTGCCTGAGGCCCAGCACAAACATGAGTTTGGCAATGGCCGCTTCTACCGTAATATCATCCCCACCAAGCACGCCTAACTCACGAAAATAAGCGCTGGTTTCGTAGCGGCCCTGCAGTACGCGGCCCTCTTCGCATTGGCTGACGTTGAGCAGATGTACGCCCCGGTCGGTAGCCTCGCGCAGGCACCTGAGAAACCAGGGGGCC
The DNA here is from genome assembly GCF_019599275.1 of Hymenobacter sp. HSC-4F20. GTDB lineage: Bacteria > Bacteroidota > Bacteroidia > Cytophagales > Hymenobacteraceae > Hymenobacter. Next base: position 1,765,421 of record NZ_JAHZTD010000001.1, read on the forward strand.
GTGGGCGCATTGCCTGAGCCGTAGGTTTCCAGCACGCAGCCCCGCAGTTCCTCGGCGTCGAGCTGGGCGCGCATCATGCGCTCGGTCAGGCCCGGAAACAGGCGCAGAATGGTGACCTGATCATCGAGGCGCTGGTGGGCGTGCAGTGGGGCGGAAGGCAGGCGCCGGATCTGCTTGTCATTGAAATCCAGCTCAATACCGGCCCGGGCCAGGGGCGGGTAGTTTTCGGACCGGAACGCATTGTACTGCTGGCTTTCTACCTTTTTGGCCCGGTTGCCCCGAATCAGCAGGTCGTTGAAAAATACGCACACCTCCGGCACCCGCACTGCCCCGGCCATGGGGTGGCGGGCGGCGGCCATTTCCAGGGCTGTTACCAAGTTACGGCGGGCATCGGTGCGGATGCGGCCTACCGGCACTTGAGCGCCGGTAAATACTACCGCCTTGCCCAGGTTTTCGAGTAGGAAGCTGAGGGCCGCCGCCGAGTAGGCCATAGTATCGGTGCCGTGCAGCACCACAAAGCCGTCGTAGCGAGCATAGTTTTCCTCAATGAGGGCGGCCAGCCGAAGCCAGTCCTGCACTGTTACGTTGCTGGAGTCGATGGGCTCGCCCAAGTTGGTAACTTCCACGCGCATGTTCAGCTGGCGCAACTCGGGCATCTTCTTGCGGATCTGCTCGAAGTTCATCGGCACCAACTCGCCGCGGCGGTTGTAGGCCATCCCGACGGTACCGCCGGTGTAAATAACCAGAATGGCGGCTTCGGGGGCGGAGGGCAGGGTAGCAGGGGGCAACGGGAGGGTGGATTAGCGTGATACGAAACAGCCGGGGGTGGGCCGGCGCGGCGGCCAAGTTAGAAAAAGCGCAGCAGGCCACAGTAGTACCGGACCGAGAGTTGCCGCGGGTGTCGCTCCGGACTCTGCCGCCTTCGAACAGCGTCTCCCCTACTCGCTACCCTAGGCAACGCGCAAGAACTTTCTGCTTCGCCGCTGCCCTAGCCAGGCTGCCCGGGCAGCAGCGCTGGCCAACCAAGCAGAAAACAGCCCTTGGTGTGCCCCAGCCCCGGTGGGCGGCAGTTCCGTTCAACGCAGCTGGCCCTTGAGTCACACTATTTCGCTACCTCCCCGAACAGAGCCAAGGTATTGCGGGTGGTTGCTTCGGCTACTTCCTCGGGGTCTTGGCCCATAATTTCGGCTACGCGGTGAGCCACGAAGGGCAGGTAGGCTGGTTCATTGCGCTTGCCCCGGTAGGGCACTGGGGCCAGGTACGGGCAGTCGGTTTCGAGCAGCAGGTGCTCCAGCTCCAGGCCCGGCAGAACCTTGTCTAGACCGCCGTTTTTAAAGGTAGCTACGCCCCCGATGCCGAGCTTGAAACCTAGCCGGATTACTTCCTCGGCTTCCGCCCGGGTACCGGAAAAGCAGTGAAACACGCCCCGCAGCGAACCATCCTGAGCCGCCGTGATGATGTCGGCGGCTTCGCGGAAGGCCTCGCGGGTGTGCAGCACCAGGGGCAGGTTGTGCTGCTTGGCCAGGCTTACCTGAATGCGCAGGGCTTCCTGCTGCTCGGCCAGGTGGGTTTTGTCCCAATACAAATCAATACCGCACTCCCCTACCGCCGCGAAGGGCCGGCGGCTCAGCCAGGCTTCTACTTCGTAGAGTTCCTTCTCAAACTGCCGGGTAACGTGGCAAGGGTGCAGGCCCATCTGGGCAAAGCACTGCGAGGGGTACTTGGCTTCCACTTCCAGCATGGCGTCGATGCTGGTGTGGTCGATGTTGGGCATGAAGATGGTGCGGACTCCGGCCTCAAAGGCCCGGAGCAGCATGGCGTCCTGGTCGGGCTTGAATTGCTCGGAATAAACGTGCGCGTGCGAATCGGAGAGGTGCATGGCGCAAAGGTGGTAAAATTGCCCCTGACTAGCGCAGGCCCGCTGCCGCGCTAGTCAGGGGTGGGCAGGCCGTCCCGGCTCCAGGTTTCGACCCGGATGAGCAGAAAGAGGTTCACGAAAAAGAAGGAGCCAATTTTGTCTACCTCCACCAACTCATTGAGCAGCAAGTGGAAAAGAATAATCACGAAGCTCATGCCACAGGCCAGTAGCACGTAGCGGGGTTGGGTGCCGGGCTGGGTGCGGTGGTAGAGGTGCTCAAAGGTGAGTAAGGCCGCGCCCAGCAAAATCAGGAACAGCAGCAGCCCAGGAAAGCCCTGCTCGGCCAGCACCAGCAGAAAGTAGTTGTGAGTGGTAGATTTCTCCGGGTTCTCGCTCACGTAGGTGCGGAAGCTGCGCACGGTGTAGCGCTTGTATTCGGGGTAGAAGGTGCTCGGGCCGCTGCCCACCAGGGGCTTGGCCGCCGTCATGCGGCCGGCGGCCACCCAGCGGTACACCCGCTCCATGCCCGATACATCCTGGAGCTTATAGGTAGCCTCCAGGTGCTTGCTGAAGTTTTGCCCGTTGAACACCGTCTTCTCGAAGTCGGGGGCGTAGAGCATGTAGTTATTCTGACTCAGAAAATACGTGGCGCCGGCCACCAGCAGGGCTACCACCGCGGCCAGCAGCAGGCGCGTCTGGCGCAGGCGGGCTACGGCGTAGAACAGGCCCGCTACGGGCAACGACAGCACCGAAGCCCGGGTGTAGGAGGTAATCAGGCCGAAAAGCAGAATGCCCATGGCCACGCGCCAGCCCAGCCGGGCCGCCCCGCGGGTACTGCGGGCCCCGTACAGGCAAAAGGGCAGCAGCAGGGCCAGCACCGTGGCATAAATTACGTGGTTGCGGTAGAGCAGCTGCACGGCCTCGTTGATGGACTCGAAGCTAAAGCCGTGGGCCGCGTGGCGCACGGCCACAATCAGTACCGTCAGGCAGGCCCCGGCGGTGTAGATGCCGGCTACCCGCCACACGTCGGTGGGGCGGCGTAGCAGCAGCAAGGTTCCCAGCCCGAACGGCACCAGGTACCAGGTTTTGGCCAGCAGGTACTTAATGGACTTAGTGGTATCCACGGAAAATGCCGTGGACACGGCCGACCACAGCAGCATCAGCAGCAGAATAACTACCAATGGGTGCCGCAGCTCCCGACCCGCAATGGCAGCGGGCCGCATGAGTATGGTGGCCAGAACGCAGCCTGTGAGCACGAGCAGCAGGGGCTCCGAGGGCACATCCATGCTCAGGCCCCCGGGCAGGGCCAGCTCCCGCGAGAAAGCCAGCGTCAGGAAAAGCAGGTAGTAGAGCAGGCGCCACTCCGTGAGCAGGAGCAGCAGGCCTAGCCCGACCGCCAAGGGCAGCAGGGCTACGGGCGTACGCAGCAGCAGCATGGCCGCGCCCCCGCCCAGCAGTAGCGCCATCAGGCCCGCAAATATCCGCTGCTCCGGGGAGCGGGGAAGCCACTGGGCCAGGCGCTGGCTCATGAACCCAGCGGGGCTAGGGGCCGACGGGTGCGCCGCCACAGCTCTAGCAGCGTAATCACCACCACCGACAGAGCTAGGGTCAGGAATACCGAGCCCACCACAATCAGCCAGCGCACGGGCTTGCTTTTCTTGGTAGCGGGGTAGGCTTTCTGCACCAGGTACAAGGACGAAAGCCGGCCTTTCAGGGCTACATCAGCGGTTTCGTAGTCGCCACGGGCCTTCACCAGGCGGGCCTGTAAGTCGGTCATGCGCGAGGTAAACAGGTTCAATGAGTCCACGCCCTGAGTGTAGTCCTCTAGGTTGATGACGTTGCCCTGTTCGGCCTCGGTGAGCCCGCGCAAGGCGCGGCGCAGGCCGGCGACCTTACTGGCATCGGCCCCGCTACCCTCGGCTTTGCGCAGGTCGGTTTCCACCTTGATAATTTCGCGGGCCAGGTAGCGCGACTGTTGCTCCAGGCCGTAAATGCCGTAGCGGCGGCGGGCCCGCAGCAGCTGCTGACGGGAGCGTTCAAACTCATTGCCCAGAAACTCGTAGCGCTGGCGGTAGAGACCCAGCACGTTGCGGCGGTTTTCCAGGGTCAGCTGCTGGTTCACCGAGTCAATTACCTGCACGAGGGTGTTGGCAATGCGGGCGGCCAGCTGCTTGTCCTTGTCCTGGAAGGTCAGCTCAATAGCGTCGCGCTCATTGTGCACAATATCGAGGTTAGAGCTGAACTCCCGCAGGGCCTCGTCGTCGGCGGCGTCAGTACCGGGCTCCCCTACCTCGTAGTGGGCGTGCAGCTTGAACTTCTTGATTATCAATTCCGCCACGGGCTGCGACTGGCCAATGGTAATAATGCGGTCCAGATCTTCGGTGCGGCCACCTAGCTCCAGCTTGCTGCCTTCGGTGGCAATCCGGTCGGGGTCGGTGGTTTGGGGGTTGGTGGGAAAGAAAACCGCCGTAGACTTATAGATATTGGGCAGCACCAGGGCTACCACCGCGCTACTAATCAGGGCCAGCACCAGGGCCGTGCCCACTAGCTTTTTCCAACGGTTAATGATGGGCCACAGCCCTAGCAGCGAATACGACTCTGACATAATACGAGCAAGGCCGCCCGTCCGGAAGGGAAAGATAAGCGGGGGCGGCGAGCAAATATAGAGGAAAAATGGCCGCAGGATGCGCATATGGCGTGCCGCCGGGGGCGGCTTTTTCCCTAGTTTTGCACGCAACGGCCCTGCTTGCCCGCCCCACCCGGCCTGGTCCGGGGCACGGATTTTCTTTGCTTTAACCCCCACGGCATCAAACGCTTTTTAGGAAATATCAGCTTCGTGGTGCTGCTCAACCTACTGGTCAAGCCGGGTTGGGTGGTGCTGGAGAACGTAGTGCAGGACCGGCTGGGCCACGAGCAGTTCGGCACCTTCACGGCCCTGCTGACCCTGGCTACCATCATGGCAGCCGTGTCGGACGTGGGCACTACCCAGCTGACTACCAAGCGCCTAGCGGCTTCGCCAGGCTTTTTCCAGGAGTACTTCCCCACGCTGCTGCCCCTGCGCCTGGGGCTGGGCCTGGGGTTCTGGGTGGCTACGCTGGCCGTGGGCTGGGGCCTGGGCTACCGGGGCCACTGGCTGCTGCTGCTGGCCGTTACGGCCGGGGGGCTACTGCTGACCCAGTACATCCTGTTTCTGCGCGGAGTGCTGCAGGCCCACCAGCGCTTCAATACTGACGCGGTACTATCGGTGCTGGAGCGGCTGCTGCTGCTAGCTCTGGTGCTGGCCCTGCTGCCGGTGGGCCTTAGCCTCGACCGGTACGTGGGGGCGCGCACGGTGGCCGTGGGGTTCACGTTTCTGCTGCTGGGGGTCCTGATCCGGCGCTTCTACGGCCGGGTGGCCCTGCGCCCCCAGTGGGAGCATGCCCGCCAGGTACTGCTTGAAAGTTTGCCCCTGGCCCTGATTACGCTGGTTTACGGCCTGAATGAGCGCATCGACATGCTGATGCTAGAGCGGCTCGTGTCGGGCAAGGAGGCCAGCTACTACGCCGCGGCCTACCGCTGGGTTGATGCCGTGATGATGTACCTCTGGACGGTGCTGCCCCTGTTTTTTGCCCGGTTTGCCCGCGCCACGGGCCGCCCCGCCGAGCAGCAGGAGCTGCTCTGGTTTGGCCAGCGTGTCGTCACGGTACCGCTGCTGTTCGTGGTGGGTTTCGGGCTGTTTCGGGGCGAGCTGCTGTTCTTTCAGTTTGCGCACAGCACGCCCGCCGAGGTAGCCCGCATGACCCAGTGCCTGCAGCTGCTGTTTCTGAACGTGCTGGTGCACGCCTTCTTTGCCATCTACAGCACCCTGCTTACCAGCACCGACCACGAAAAGCCGGTTTCCTGGCTCGTGACGGGCAGCATTGCCGTGAACGTGGGCCTGAACTTTCTGCTCATGCCCCGCTACGGCGCCCTGGCCGGCGCGGCCAATACCCTGCTCTGCGCCGTGCTGGTGTCGGGCGGCTACCTATGGCTAGTGCCCCGCCGCACGGGCGTGCAGCCGCCCTGGAGTATGCTGCTCCGGCTGGCGTTGGTGTTCGGGGGCCTGTGCTGCGGCTGGTACGCGCTGCTCACTTACGCCGGCCTGCCCTGGTGGCTGGAAGCAGGCCTGGCGGGCGGGTGGCTGCTCGTACTGGTAGTCGGGCTGGGAGTAGTGAAACTTTCGGAACTTCAGCACCTGCGCCGGCCACCCGCAGCGTAGCCAGCCGACGCAAATCGGCTGATTGCCTTTCTCTTCGGGAAGCCTCTCTTTCTGCACTTCACCAGCTCACCCCCTTGGAAATAGCCGTCAACGTCCGCTTTCTGCTCCCCGGCGACAAGCTGGAAGGCATTGGGCGCTTCACGCTGGAAACGCTGCGCTGCCTGGTGCGGCAGCACCCGGAGCACACCTTCCACTTCCTCTTCGACCGGGCTTTCGACGAGCGGTACGTATTGGGGCCCAACGTGGTGCCCCACGTGCTGGCCCCGCCGGCCCGGCACCCGCTGCTGTGGCTGGCCTGGTTTGAGGGCGCCGTGGCCCAGTGGCTGCGCCGCCACCGCCCCGCCGTGTTCCTCAGCCCCGACGGCTTTACCACCCTGCGCACCCGCGTGCCCCGGGTCACGGTGTTTCACGATTTGGCCTTCGAGCATTTCCCTCAGGACGTGGGCCGGCTGGTGCTGCGCTACTACCAGTACTTTACGCCCCGTTACGTGCGGGCCTCGCAGCGGGTGGTAACTGTATCGGAGGCAACGCGCCAGGATATTGTGCAGACGTACGGCGCGGCGCCCGACTCGATAAGCGTGGTGTACAACGCCGCCGACCGCCATTTCCGGCCCCAGCCCGCGGCGGTGCAGGAGGCCACCCGGGCGCGCTTTAGCGCCGGCCGGCCCTACTTTCTGTTTGTGGGAGCCCTGCAACCGCGCAAGAACCTGGTGCACCTGCTGCGCGCCTTCGACGAGTTTAAAACCGCCACCCAGGCGCCCACCAAGCTCCTGATTGTGGGCCGCACCGCCTGGAAAGCCGGGCCCATCTTCGACGTGTACCAGCAGCTGCGCCACCGCCACGACGTGCACCTGACCGGCCGCGTGACCGACGCCGAACTGGCGGAGCTGTACGCCGCCGCCCTGGCCACCTGCTACGTGCCCTACTTCGAGGGCTTCGGCATTCCCGTCATCGAGGCCCAGGCCTGCGGCTCGCCCGTCATTACCTCCAACTGCAGCTCCCTGCCCGAGGTAGCGGGCGGGGCCGCCCACCTCGTCGACCCGTTTTCGGTGGCGTCCATTGCGGCGGGACTAGGGGCAGTGCAGGCCTCCGAGAGCTACCGGGCCGAGCTAACGGCGCGCGGACTCCGCAACACCGAGCGGTTTTCGTGGGAGGAAAGTGCTAGCCGGCTGTGGCTGGAAATCGAAGCATGTGTGGCCTAAGCCGTAGCTTGCGGGCAGGTAAGGCCCCCGGTGCCCTGCCCTAGCCCGTTTCTTTGCCTTTTGCTTTCATGCATCTACACCGAATGCCCGGCCTGGTACGGCAGCTGTTCCCGGAGTGCCGCTGGCAGATGCCGGCCACCACGCCGCCGACCCTCTACCTCACCTTCGACGACGGCCCCATCCCGGAGGAAACGCCGTTTGTGGTGGAGCAGCTGGCCCGGTTTAATGCCAAGGGCACCTTTTTTTGCGTGGGCGACAACCTGCGCCGCCACCCCACCGTGGCCCGGCTGGTGCTTGAGGCCGGGCACCGACTGGCCAACCACACCTACCACCATATCAGCGGCTGGAGCCACCCACGCGCCCACTACCTCCGCGACGTGGCCCAGTGCCAGGAGCTGCTCAGTGCCTTGCAGCCCGAGGCCCGCCCCTTACTGCGCCCGCCCTACGGCCGTATTACCCCACCCCTGGCCCGGGAGCTGAACCGCACCCACCAGCTGATTATGTGGGACATACTCACCTGCGACTACGACCCGGATTTCGCCCCTGAAGCCTGCCTGGCTACGGCCCTGCGCCTGTCGCGGCCGGGCTCCATTGTAGTGTTTCATGACAGCTTGAAAGCCAGCCGCAACCTGCGCTACGTGCTGCCCCGCTACCTGGAGCATTTTGCCGAGCGCGGCTACCAGTTCGCCGCCTTATAAGCCCGGGGATGAGCATCTTACTTTTGCTGTATTTGCTGACCTGGGGGGGGCTGCTGGCCCTGGCCGTGGCCCTGCTGGCACGCCGCGCCGGCCCCACGCCCAGCCCGTCGCCTACCCCTCTGCCCCGGGTCAGCATTCTTATTGCCGCCCGCAACGAAGAAGCGGCCATTGCCCGCTGCCTCGGGGCCATCCGGGCCCTGGACTACCCCCCGGCGCTGGTGGAAGTGTTGCTCGGCGACGACGGCTCCACGGACCGCACCGCCGCCGTGGCCGCGGCTGCCATGCAGGGCTACGAGGGCTCGTTTCGGGTGATACCTATCCGAGATACGCTCGGGCAGGCCCGGGGCAAGGCCAACGTGCTGGCCCACCTGGCCCGCGCCGCTACCACCAACTATTTCTTTATTACCGACGCTGACATTGCCGTGCCCTCCACCTGGGTATCGGGCCTGCTAGCCTACGCCCGGCCGGACGTGGGCATCGTCACGGGCCTGACGCTGGTTACCGGGCCCCGGCTGTTCCACCGCCTGCAGGGCCTCGACTGGCTGATGTCGCTGGGTTTGGTGCAGGTAGTGACGGATTTGGGCCGGCCCGTGACGGCTATGGGCAACAATATGCTCATCACGCGCGCCGCCTACGAGGCCACGGGCGGCTACGAGGCCCTGCCGTTTTCCGTCACCGAGGACTTCGAGCTGTTCCGGGCCGTGCTGGGCCGCGGCTACCACTCCCGCAACCTGTTTCGCCCCGAGGTGCTGGCCGAGTCGCTGCCCATGTACAACTGGCGCGGGCTGCTGCACCAGCGGCGGCGGTGGCTGCGTGGGGTGGAGCAGCTACCGGGCTGGCTGAAACTGTGCCTGGCCGTGTACGGCTCGTTTCCGCTGGTGCTGGCAGGGTTGGCCCTGACGGGGCAGGTAGAGCTGGCCCTGGGAGCCTGGCTGGGAAAGCTGCTGCTGCAGGGACTGCTGGCAGCCGTGTGCTTTCGGCGGGTGGGGCGCCGCCCCCCGCTGGAGTTGCTACCCCTGTTCGAGGTGTATACTTTGGTTCTGGCCGCTAGCCTCGTGCTGTTCCGGCTGCTGCCGCTGTCCTTTACCTGGAAGGGCCGACAGTACCGCTAAAAGTTACTTGTTTTTTATCCGCCTGGGTTTAGCAGGGGAGCAGTAACGTGGGCCTGCCAAGGCCGGGGCACGTGTGCCGTAAGCGTATGCGCTAAGTTCGGAAACTAGGTTTGAAGCCTGGCAACCATATTCCGAACCTGGATTTTCCTACCCCCGTCCAATACCTTTGGCTACGCTCCGGGCCTGGCACCGGTCGGGAGCGGCCTGTTTTACCGCGTACTGCTTCCTGCTATGTCCCTGATTCCACCCTCGGCCCGGGCCCTGCTGATGGCCGCCCTGTTCTGCGCCACTAGCCCCCTGGCCTCCGCCCAAACGAAATCAACCTCTGCTACCACCCGCCCGGCCGCCGGTGCGGCGGCCAACGCCCAGCAGGCCCTGCTGGCCAACGAAGCCAAAATCGACCAGCTGCTGCGCCAGCTGACCCTGGAGGAGAAGATTGCCATGATTCACGCCAACTCGGCCTTCGCGGCTGGCGGCATCAAGCGGCTGGGCATTCCGGAGGTAATGACCTCCGACGGCCCCCACGGCGTACGCCCCGAGCAGGGCCGCGACTGGAAAGGCGTGAAAGATGCCAACGACGCGGGCACCTACCTGCCCACCGGCAACACCCTGGCTTCTACCTGGAACCCGGCCCTGGGCTACGCCTTCGGCTCGGTGCTGGGTAGCGAGGCCGCTTTCCGGGGCAAAGACATCATCCTGGGCCCCGGCATCAACATCATCCGCACGCCCCTGAACGGGCGCAACTTTGAGTACTTGAGCGAAGACCCCTACCTCATTTCGAAGATGGTGGTGGGCTACATCAAGGGGGTGCAGGACCAGGGCGTATCGGCCTGCGTGAAGCACTACGCGGCCAACAACCAGGAGGAGCACCGCAACGACGTGGACGTGTACATGAGCGAGCGGGCCCTGCGGGAGCTGTACCTGCCTGGGTTTAAGGCGGCCGTGCAGGAAGGCGGGGTGCACACGCTCATGGGCTCCTACAACAAGTTCCGGGGCACCTACGCCACCCACAACGCCTACCTCATGAACCAGGTGCTAAAGGGCGAGTGGGGCTTTAACGGGCTGGTGATTAGCGACTGGGGCTCGGTGCACGACACCCAGGAAGCCCTGCGCAACGGCACCGACCTGGAAATGGGCACCGACCTCTCCCTGATGTACGGCAGCGTAGACCAGACCGCCGGCGGGGGCAACTCCACGGCCAGCCTCTACGACCGGTTTTTCCTGGCCAACGCCGCCCTGGACGCCGTGAAGAAGGACAAGAGCCTGGAGCCCCTGCTCGACGATAAAGTGCGCCGCATCCTGCGGGTGATGTACAAAACCAACATGCTCGACGGGGCCAAGCGCAAAGCCGGCGCCTACAACACCCCCGAGCACCAGGCCACGGCCCGCAAAGTGGCCGAGGAGGGCATTGTGCTGCTGAAAAACGAGGGTAACTTCCTACCCCTGAAGAAGACGACCAAGACGTTTGCCGTCATCGGGGCCAACGCTACCCGCGAAAACGCCATGGGCGGCGGCAGCTCCCAGGTGAAAGCCAAGTACGAAATTACCCCGCTCCAGGGCCTGCAGAAGGCCCTCGGCTCCCAGGCCAAGATTACCTACGCCCCCGGCTACACCATTGCCCGCGGCCAGAAGGCTGATGCGCAGCTGATTCAGCAGGCGGTGGCTGCCGCCAAAGCCGCCGACGTGGCCATCATCGTGGGCGGCTCTACCCACGGCTACGACTACAGCAAGTGGAGCGACAACGCCTACGACGCCGAGGGCTTCGACAAGCCCGACATGAAGATGCCCTTCGGCCAGGACGAGCTGATTCAGGCCGTGCTCAAGGCCAACCCTAACACGGTGGTGGTGCTGATGGGCGGCGGCCCAATTGACGTTTCGGCCTGGGCCGGGCAGGCCAAGGGCATTGTGGAAGCTTGGTACCCCGGCATGGAGGGCGGCACGGCCTTGGCCCGCGTGCTCTTCGGCGACGTGAACCCTTCGGGCAAGCTGCCTATGACCTTCCCCGTGAAGCTGGAAGACTCGCCGGCCCACAAGCTGGGCGAGTACCCGAGCACCGCGGGCAACCCCCTGAAGCAAACCTACAAGGAGGACGTGTTCGTGGGCTACCGCTACTTCGACACCTATAAAGTAGCCCCGCAGTTCGCCTTCGGCCACGGCCTGAGCTACACCACCTTCGAGTACGGCAAGCTCACGGTGAAGCCTGGAACTCAAAGCGCCACGGTAACCCTGAGCGTGCGCAACACCGGCAAAGTGGCCGGCGCCGAGGTAGTGCAGCTCTACGTGCACGACGAGCAAGCCAGCGTGAAGCGCCCGGAAAAGGAGCTGAAAGCCTTCGAGAAAGTGTTCCTCAAACCTGGCGAAGCCAAAACCGTTACCCTGACCCTGGGGCCCGACGCTTTCCGCTACTACGACGAGGCTAAAAAGCAATGGGTGCTGGAGCCGGGCAAGTTCAGCCTGCTAGTGGGCAGTTCCTCCCGCGACATCCGTCAGCAGGGCGAAGTGAAACTGTAAGCCTGCGCGGCAGCTGATGAGTAAACAAACACCCCCTTACCGCCACGCTGGCAGTAAGGGGGTGTTTCAATGTATGCGGAGGGGTAGCAGTCCGCGGCTGTTCGCTTCTCCTATTTAAACCGGCAACTGAGAATGGTCACGTCGTCGGCGAAGCGGTTGCCGTGCAGGTTGTACTCCTCAATTTCGCGCAGCAGCTCTTTGTGCACCGTGGTAAGGGGGGCGTAGCGGTTGTGCCGCAGCACCCGCAGCACGCCTTCCTCCCCGAACTCATCCTGTTGGGCATCAAACACCTCCGTCAGGCCATCGGTGTAGGAAAACAGCAGGCTGCGCGGGGGCACCTGAATGCGGCCCACCTTGAGCATGGGCAGCTCGTCCATCACGCCCAGCATAATGGAGCCTTCCTTGAGCAGCACCACCGGGCCCGCATCGGGGATGAGCAGCGGGTCGTTGTGGCCGGCATTCACGTACTCCAGCTCCCGGGTAGCGCGGTTGTAGAGGCCGAAAAAGACGGTGATAAACTTGTCGCCGCCGGCGTTGCGGAAAATCAGGTTGTTCAGCTCCTGGGCCACGGTGCCCAGGTCGGCCTGCTGACGGAGCAGAGTGCGCAGCCCGGCCTGGAAGTTCGACATCAGCAGGGAGGCCGCCACGCCCTTGCCCGATACGTCGGCCACGCAGAACAGGAACCGGTCAGCGTCGAGGCTTACGACGTCGTAGTAGTCGCCGCCTACGGCGGTGTGGGGCACGTAGGAAGCGTGCACGGCCACGTGAGCATCGTTGGGCAGCTTGCGCGGGAAGAGCATGGTCTGCACCTCCTGGGCAATTTCAATTTCCTTGCGCATGGCCGCCGCTGCCACCCGCTGGCGGGCCAGGCGCCGGTTTTCAATGGCCCCAATAAGGATGTTGCTCAGGGTTTGCAGAAACTTGGTGGCTTCCTCACTGGCGTAGTCTTCGTGCACGTTGCCAATGAACACGTAGGCCAGCACGTCCCCGTTCTGCACCACCGGAATTACGGTTTCCAGGTGCTGCCACTCGCGCCCGAGGCCATCGAAGCTGGTGAGGGGGCAGGGCACGCTGGTACAGTTTTCCAGAATAACGGCCGGCAGAGCCACCTTGCGAAAATCGGACAGGCCTGCCCCGAAGGATACCATACACTGCCAGAGGCCTTCTTCCTTCACGTAGAGCACCAGCCGGCGGATGTTGAGCTGGCCGAGCAGAGTGAACTGAAAGATTTTGTAGAGGGCCGCCTCCGTGGGGTCCTGGTTGATGGCCTGGGTTATTTCCAGCAGGGCCCCCAGCTCACGCTCCTTCAGAAACAGGCGCTTTTCGGGAGTAATAGTTGGCATATGGTCGGAGAGAGAGGAATACGAAAGAAGGAAAAACATCCCGAAAGTACGACGCCGGCTTCCGACTCGAAACCTGAACCGGTTATTTCTACGTAGAGCCCTACTTTTTGGCGCTAGCTGAGGGGAGTTTTCGGGTCGTAGGCGTCGCGCAGACCGTTACCCAGCAGGTTGAAGCTCAGCACCAGCAGGCTAATCACCAGCCCCGGCAGCAACGTCAGCCAGAAGCCTGCCGTGGTGCCCAGCAACTGAAACCCTTCGTTCACCATCAGGCCCCAGGAGGGCGCGGGGGGCTGCACACCCAGACCCAGAAAGCTCAGACCGGCTTCCAGCAGAATAGCGGCGGCGAAGTTGCTGGTAGCCAGCACAATCAGCGGACCCGTCATGTTGGGCAGCAGGTGGCGCCAGATCAGGCGGTGTTGGGGCAGGCCCAATACCCGGCCGGCTTCCACAAAGGTTTTTTCGCGCAAGCTCAGCATCTGCCCCCGCACCACCCGGGCCACGTCCACCCACATGGTCAGGCCCACGGCCACGAAGGACGTCCAGACGCCCTTGCTGTCCAGGGCCAGGGAAATGGCAATGACCAGCATGATGCCCGGAATGCTCCACACCACCGTCATCAGCCCCAGCAGCAGGCTATCCACCCAGCCGCCCACGTAACCAGCCACGGCCCCGATGAGCATGCCCAGCACCACGGAAATCAGCACGGCTACCAGGCCAATGCCCAAGGACACGCGCGTGCCCAGCAGCAGGCGGCTCAGCTCGTCGCGGCCGGCTTTGTCGGTGCCCAGCCAGTAGGTACGTTGCCGGAGGTGGCCCTGCTCGATTTCGCGGCGCAGGGCCCCGGGCTCCCCGGGGTGGCCCACTACCTCGGCCAGGCTGTAGCGCTGGCCTTGGTCAGCGAGGGCGGAGTGGTTCTGGTAGGGCGTGGTGAGCAGGGAATCGGCCTGGAAGCGGTAGCCGCCAATGGGCACCTCCCGGAACTGCGGCACCTGCCCTCCGCCCCACGTGCCCAGCACGCCCCTACTCTCCGCGCGGGCCGAATCGGGTAGGGCCAGGCGCAGGATGGTAGCCCGAAAGCCGGGGGCCTCTTTCTGGAGCTGCACGAGGCCGTTGTTGGCATTGGGCGAGTTATCGGGCAGCACCCAGTAGCCCAGCAGAGCTACCAGGGTGCAGAGCACAATAAAGCCCAGCCCCAGCATGGCCGGCGTGTTACGCAGCAGGCGCTGACGGACGTAGTAGCCCGGCGGCCGGGCCGACGCCGCAGCCACGGGCGCCGGGGCAGTAGAAGCGGCCACGGCTAGCGGGAGTTGTGTTGAAGCAGGCCTTCCTTGGAAGCCAGAAAGTAACAGTCGCGCACGATGGCCCCGAAGGAGCTTTCCTCGAAGGCCAGCTCGGTGTCGGGGTCGGGCCAGAAGCTGCGCACCAGGTCCTGCTCCAGCAGGCTACGCAGGTGGCGCTCCAGCTCGGCGGGCGCCAGGCCAGTTTTGCGGCTCAAGTCAGCAAAGGAAGTGACGAAGTACAGTTCGTCGAGGATATCGAATTCGGCGTCGGTCACGAGAGAACAGCGGGTGGAGTGTGCCAGGCAAAGGTAGCGCGTGAAAGGATTAGGCGGGTAGCCCGGCGCAACGTCCTGGCCTGGAGAGTAGCTGAGCTGTTTATACCGGGCAGTTACAACGAGCATAGGAAGGGGGCAGGGTTAGCTGCAGGACGCTACTGCGCGCTTTTCCCTTGCGAAGAGCGGTAGCTGTATTCAGCAACTCCGCGCACAAAACGGACCGCTAAAAGCAGGAGAACCAGTTCACAATGACGCTACCCCTGCGGCATCATGATACGATGGTTGCTGCCCGTGATATTCAATGTAGGCCACAATAGCTTCAATTTCCTGCGTAGAAAGCTGGAAGCTGGGCATTTGCTGTTGCTGCTATTGGGTGAAGATTTTTACCGCGTACTCGTCGCCGCTAGCTACCATTTTGCTGGAGTTCTTTACCCACCGCGTAATCCAGGCAGCGGGCCGGCGCTTGGTAATGCCAGCCAGCGCCGGGCCTACTACCACATCGTTCACCGCGTGGCACTGGGCGCAGTTGCCTTTGAACAGGGCTTCGCCAGTGGCAACGGTTGCCGCAGCGGCCCCAGTGAGTTGAGGCAAAATCTGTTTTTCTTGTAGCTGCCGGCTGTCTTCTGAGAAATAGAGAGGACCTGCACAAACAGCAACTTCTTCAACGGCCGGCCCGGGTTCAAGCAAGCCGGTCATCGTCAGCACAACTACTCCCGCGGTACACACCAGTAGTGCCATACTCGCCGGAAACACCATCTCCAACCATATCTTATTCATATTGAAACAGAATTAAGTGGTAGATATATTGACGAGATAAGTACGCTTGCAACCTGACGAAATCCTAGCAAAACCTCGCTTTATATTCCGGCCAAATCTGCCGCAGCGCTGCCGGTCAGCTACGCAACCCTGGTGTGCCGCCCCTTCCACTCGTAGCGGCCGCGCAGACCCAGCAGGCCGGTCGCCAGGGCGTAGGGGCCATACGCTAGCTGCAGCACGGGCACCCACCACAGCCACGCGGGCCGCCCTAAAAACCCCAGCACGGGCCGCAGCAGCGCCACATCGGCCAGGAGCTTGAGGCTCCAGGCTCCCAGCACCCCTACCCCGGAAACTGTTCCGAGCAACCATAGCCCGGCTCCCACCGGAAAGGTGAGGTTGCTGAGCAGCACCAGCACGGCCAGGCGCTGCGGGGCCGTGGTTTGGTAGTGGCGCCACTTGCTGGCCCAGCGCACGCGCTGCCGCAGCAGCTGGCCTACGGTGGGTTGGGCGGCGGTGCGCACCACGGCATTCTCGTCGGCCAGGAAGCGGATGCTGCCGGGAAAGGCGGCGTGCAGCTTGTGCAGCAGAAACTCATCGTCGCCACTGGCTACCTGCTCGTTGCCGCGGTAGCCATCCACGGCAAAGAAGTCGGCGCGACGGTAGGCCAGGTTGGCGCCGTTGCACATGGTAGGGCGGCCCAGGCCAATGGAGGCGGCCCCTACCCCTACCAGCCCGGCCAGCTCCAGCCCCTGCAGGGTAGCCAGCCAGCCGCGCCCCGTGAGTAGCACCGGCCCGCTGATAAAGCGGGCCGCGGCATCCTGGCGTATCAGGCGGGCGTAGGCCTGCACCCAGCCGGCGGGCACCCGGCAGTCGGCGTCGGTGAGCAGCACCCACGGGGCGCGGGCCAAGTGAAGAGCGGCCTGCACGGCGGCTTTTTTGCCGGTGGGTGCCCCGGGCAACTCGGCCAGGCGCACCAGCCGGACCGGAAAAGGCAGTGCGGCGGCCGCCTGCTGCACTACCTGGGCCGTGGCATCGGTGGAATGGTCATCAACAATGATCAACTCTAGCCCAGCCGTTACACCCCGTTGCTGCTGTAGGTCGTGGAGTAGTCCGGGCAGGCTCGCAGCTTCGTTACGGGCGGCCACCACAATGGAAAAAACCGGCCCTGAGGCTTTCGGCCCCGCGTCTTCGCTACCTGACGGGCCACCTGCTGCGGAAGCCTGGGCGGCCGGGCCCCGGTGCGCCGCCAGCCGCCGCCACGCGCTACGAAACCGCAGCATCTGCCAGAAATACGCCCCGTTAATGCCAAGCAGCGCTAGGGCTGCTGCCGCTCCGGCCCCACTCATGGGGCGGCTACCGGCTCGGGCCGGCGGTTGGCACGCTTGCCCAGCACTTTCAGGCGCAGCACAAACAACAGACCAATGGCGCTGGGCACGGCAATATTAAGCACCCACAAGCTCAGGCTGGCGCTGAGCACGGGCAGCACCGGCTCGCCCAGCAAGCCAAACAGCTGGGTGGCCGACAGCTCCCGCACCCCTACGTCGGCCAGGGCATTCAGGGAAGGCACCAGCGACTTGAGCAGGAACGTGCCGGCCACGGCCGCCGCCGCCGGCCCCAGGGGGGCGCGCACGCCATAGGCGGCCAGTAGCAGCCCAAATTGCGCGCAGAATACCAGGTAGCGCAGGCTGGAAATCAGTAGTATGGCGGAGAGGGCGCGGGCCGGATAGGTGGGCATCACCGCCAGGAAGCGACTAAAGCGCCGCAGGGGCCGCACGGCCCGCACCGCCGCCACCAGCATCTGCGAGTAGTAGAGGGGTAAGAGCACGGCCACGTTCAGCAGTACGGTAGCCAGCACCACCCCGAGGCGGGCGGCCGGGTAGCCGGTCAGGTAAAACCGCAGCAGAAAGTACAGCAGCCCCACCGTGCCGGCCGCCACCGTGGCTACTAACTGGCAGTAGCGGCCCAGAAACACGGCCCCCAGCGCATCCAGCCGCCGGCTTTTCAGCTCGATGATGCGGCCCGCGTAGTCGCCTACCCGGTTGGGGGTCACGAAGCCCAGGGTGAGGCCCACCAGCACGGCCCGAAAGCTGCGCCGGAAGGAAACCGGCTCCAGGTGCCGGGCCAGGCGCCACCACTTCCAGGCTTCCAGTCCCCAGTTCAGAGGCATCAGCAGCAGGGCCAGCAGCACCGGACCGCGCCCTTCGCCGCTCAGGGTGCGCGTGAGCAGCCCCCGCCAGGCCGCGGCCGTCGCCTCATCGGCCACCACCGAGTGCCAGAGCAACCCCAGGGTGAGCAGGGAAATGAAAAGTTTGCCCAGCACCACCAGCCCCCGCCGCCGCGGTGCCCGTTCTTCCGGCTTTTGGACGTAGTTTTGTAGGTGGCGGGACGACAACAAGGCAGCGCAAGGGTTTACCTCGGCAAGTTACCGATGAAATTTACGCCGCGTTGCCTATCTTCTCGTCTGTTGCCCGTGCTCCTATGATTTTACCTCTTGCTTCCGCCGATCTGCTGCCAAAAGTTATCATGGGCGTCGACCCCGGCACCCAGATAATGGGCTACGCCGTGATTGAGGTGCAGGGTCAGCAGGTGACCGTGCTCCGCTACGACGTCATCGACATGAAGAAGCTCGGCACCAACCACGCCCTCAAGCTCAAGCGCATTCACGAGCGGATGGTGGAGCTGATTGACGAATTCCTGCCCGATGAACTGGCCATCGAAGCCCCCTTTTTCGGGGTGAACGTGCAGAGTATGCTCAAGCTGGGCCGGGCCCAGGGCGTGGCCATTGCCGCCTGCCTCTCCCGCCAGATTCCGTACGTAGAGTACGCGCCCACCAAAGTAAAACAGTCGGTAACGGGCTCGGGCAACGCCACCAAGGAGCAGGTAGCCCACATGCTGCGCCAGACCCTGAAGCTGCCCCCCATCGAAGAAGCCCCCAAGTTTCTTGACGCCACCGATGCCCTGGCCGTGGCCATGTGCCACCACTACCAGAAAGGCAACAACGTAAAAGCCGGCGGCAAAAGCTGGGGCAAATTCCTGGCCGACAATCCCGGCAAGCTAGCCGCACCCGTTGCAGGTAAAAAGGTAGCCGCGAAGAAGAAACCTGCCGCGTAGGGGTGCTAATGTTGCTTGTTGTGTAGAGCTGGGTATCTATTGATAAGCAAGCGTTTTGCTATCTACTTATTATAGTTTTACTTATATGACTAACAAATACGAGCGATGTTGACGGGGCCTTCGCACGAGTCGCATTCGTGTCCCTAATATTCTTTCTCCAACCAAATGCCAGTAACTGGCCTTAAGAGCAGGTTCTCACCAGGCTGCTTCTTGCCTGGACTTATAAAGCGAATATTTGGGAAAACCAGAACGGTATACCAATGCTCTCCATCACTGGAAATCTCCTGAACTGCTGGGAGAGAAGTGTCCTTTTTGTCAAAATCGATTGGGCCATACTGCGCAATCACATCGCTAAACCGGTGTTTACCGGGCTGTATGCCCCTGGCAGATGACACATTCGCGGTAGAGTCAAACGCAATCAGTGCTAACCCTTGACGCCACTTTGTGGTGGTGGTATTGATGTAGCAAATCAGCCCCTGCTTACGGTAGTGCATGGACACACCTGTCTCGCGCTTGATGCGAATGCAGTAGCCATCACGAGTCTTTCCAGTACCAACACTTACTATCTTTTTGGCCCGGTAACGGTTCCCCAGTTGTGCTTTGACTTGCTCAAGCGATGACTTCCTGAATTGAAGCCCTAGAAACATGCTGTCTCCTTGAATGACAGTTTGTCCCAGCACATGAGACACCGTCCCCATAAGGAGAAAGGTCAGTAGACTATATTTTATCATCCGATGATTGTATACATGGTAAAGGTAATGTCCTAAAAGCAGATGGTAACAGGGTGAGTAGAATGTAGATAAAAACTAGATACTGCCTGCTGAGTTTGTGTAGCCCCTGTCTAGTTTTCATCCCTTAACATAATCTCAGTTCTCGCTACACAAGCCATAGAATACTATTCTCTGGCCTAACTATTCGAATAACTATTTCTGTACTTTGCTAAGCACAAGGCTTATACTTTCATATCCTACCACGTTATGCAACGCTGCCCTATCCGCTCTTCCTCTCTTAAAGCCGTTGGCTACGATGCCGCTACCCTTACGCTGGAAATAGAGTACCGCCACGGCGGGCTGGTGCGCTATACGGGCGTGCCACCCACTATCTACGAGGCGCTGTTGCAGATGCCAGGTAAGGCTATGTTTGTGGAGCAGGTAGTAGAGCGCGGCGGCTACGGGCGCGAGCAAGTGCGCGGGTAGCCGCCGCTTTCCTATTTCGGCCAGGGGTAGGCCGCCGACCAGCTGCGCAGTTCTTCCAGGGTAGCCGTGTGGTTGGCCAGCCACTGCTGCACCTCCGGAGTACTGTTGGCGCGGGCGGCCTGAATGGAATAAGCCAAGGCGGGCAGATAGCCCTGCTTCTTGAGCTCCACAAAGTAGGGTACAACGTACTGCCAGGTGAAGCCATCCTGCTTTTTAGCCTGTAGCTCCTCCAGCACACTAATCAGCGCCTCCAGCTTCCGAATAAGCTGTTCACTGGGCGTTTTGTCCTTGTTTTCTTCGCTGTAGTCGAGGGCCCCGCTCATGCTCAGCAGCATATCAGCGGGGCCAAAGTTATCGGCGCGGCCTTTCTTACCGGCGTCTTTCAGCGTTTCCGGCGAAATGCTGATGGTAACGGCCTTTTCGCCGGTTTTCTCTACCCCCTGGCCCATCAGCTTATCGAAACGCGCCAGGGTAGCGGTGGCGCGCTGGCCGGTAGGCTCCACCTGCAACAGGCGGAGCATGGCCAGCAGGGCCGGCACCCGATTACCTTCCTGCTGCAGAAGCAGAGCCAGCGCGTTCAGCGAGTTGGCGTGCCCCGGCCGGCAGCGCACCGACTGCTGCATACTGGCAATGGCCTCGGCGGGCTGCTGCAGAGCCGTGGCCTGCGTCACGCCCAGGTTGAAGTACAGCGCACCGTCGTTGGGGTAGCGCTTCAGGCCATCCGTATACACTTTAGCGGCTTCCTTGGGCTTTTTCAGGCCATCAAGCGCGTTGCCGTAGGTGTTGTACAACGAGGAGGCAGGGTTTGCTTCCTGCTTGAGGAGCTGCTTGCATAGCTCCACTGCCTCGTCGTTGCGGTTAAGGGCATTGTAGGTCATGGCCAGCTCGTAGCGGGCGGTGGTGTTGGTAGCGTCCTGCTTCAGGGCCTCCTTATAGCGCAACACAGCCTCATCATACTTGCCCTGGTCGTAGAGCGCAACGCCCTGCCTTACCAGCTCCTGGCTACCAGCAGTTTGGGCCGAGGCCGATTGAATAGAAAAGCTGAGGCCCCAAGCCAGCACCAAACAGGCATATTGCTTAGACATACTGCGCATATGATACACGGAAAGCTGTTGGATTAGTACTACTGAATCAGAGCGTTACGCTCCTACCTCTATTTCGCCTTTTAAGTACGTCACGGCGTAGCCGCTCATCAGCACCCGCTCGCCGCGCAGCTCGCACCACAGGTCGCCGCCGCGGGCCGATACCTGGCGGGCGTGGAAGCTGGTTTTGCCTAGACGCTCGGCCCAGTAAGGTACCAGGGTGGTGTGGGCCGAGCCGGTTACCGGGTCCTCGGGCACGCCTACGCGAGGACCGAAAAAGCGCGAGACAAAGTCGATGCCCTCGGTGCCGGGGGCGGTAGCAATAACGGCGCGGTATTCCACGTTGGCCAAGTGGGTCATATCGGGGTGCAGGGCGCGTACTTCGGCCTCGGAGCCAAACACACACACCAGGTCAGGGCCGGCGTGGAGGCTCAGGGGCGTGGCGCGCAGGCCATCGAGCAGGCCGTTGGGGTGGGTGCTCAGGGGCTGGGGTGGCCGGGCCGGAAAGTCGAGAGTCAGGCGGCCTTCCGCGCCCTGGCTTACCCGCAAGGGGCCACTTTTGGAGTGAAACACAATTTCCGGTGCCTGAAAATTGAGGTGGCGGTACAGCACGTGGGCCGAAGCCAGCGTGGCGTGCCCACACAGCTCTACCTCCACAGCGGGCGTAAACCACCGGATTTCGTACTCATTGCTGGTTTTCGGCACGAAGAAGGCGGTTTCGGCCAGGTTATTTTCGGCGGCAATAGCCTGCATGGTTTCGGCGGGCAGCCACTCGGTGAGCGGGCACACGGCGGCGGGGTTACCAGCAAAGGGCCGGTCGGTGAAGGCATCAACCTGGTAGAGGGGTAGCAGCATAGCGGGAAGAAAGGCAAGAAGAAGGAACACGGAAACCAGTGTGGCGACGAAGCTACTATTTCAGGGGAAATTTCACGTTCCCTGGCCCCGCCGCCGGCCGCTATACGAGGTCCACTCGGCGCCCGCGCTGCGCTGCTGCCCGTCACTACCAGCCGGGGCAGATGGCACATGAGCCGCTGGCCGCAGTGCAGGCGGACGCAGCTTCGGCGCCCTTACGCCCGGGTAGCAGCGCAGAGCCCCCCGCGGGGTCTCAGGCGGACTGTAGCTGGCCGCCAATGATGACCTGCTGCACCGGGTTTTCGCCCAGCCAGTACGGGATTTCCTCAGCCGTAGGCACATTGAGTACCAGCAGGTCGGCGCGCTTGCCGCGTGCCAGGCTGCCGCACTCCTGCTGCTGCCCAATGGCCCAGGCGGCATTGCAGGTAACGGCGGCCAGAGCTTCCCGGGGCGTAAACCCCATTTTCAGGCAGGCTACCGACACGGCCAGCCAGAGGTTTTTGCTCGGGCAGGAACCGGGGTTGAAGTCGGTGCTGAGGGCCACGGGCAGGCCGGCTTCTATGAAGGCCCGACCGGGCGCATACTGCTCCTGACGCAGGAAAAGAGGCACTAGCGGCAACAGCACCGCCACTGTGCGCCCCCCGGAAACGGCTGCTACGCGGGCAGCTCCGGCCGGGCTCAGGTAGTCGCAATGGTCTATGCTAACGGCACCCAGCGCCGCGGCCATTTCGCAGCCGCCCAACTCGTGCAGCTGCTCGGCATGGATTTTCAGCCCGAAGCCCAGTTCCCGGGCCCGCGTGAGGTAGCGCCGCGCATCCGCTACCGAAAAAGCGCCCTGCTCGCAGAAGATATCCACGAAGGGAACCGCGGCGGGGTTTAGATGGGGCAGGACTTCCGTAGCCAGCATGTCCAGGTATTCGGTGGGGCGGCCGTGGTACTCGGGCCCGGGCACGTGGGCGCCCAGAAAGGTAGGCACTACCCGCACGGGCTGCTGTCGGCCCGCCGCCCGGGCTACCTCCAGCAGGCACAGTTCCGTTTCGGCGTCGAGGCCGTATCCGCTTTTAGCTTCCAGCGTAGTGACGCCATAGCGACGGAAGCCGGCCAGGTGATGCAACGCCCTGTCCAGCAGGGCCTCAGGGGTAGCAGCACGGGTGGCGCGCACGGTACTCAGGATGCCGCCGCCACCAGCCAGAATATCCAGGTACGATTCGCCTTGCAGCTTCCGCTGAAACTCCCCAGCCCGGTTGCCCCCGAACACCAGATGGGTGTGGCACTCCACCAGGCCCGGCAGCACTACCTGCCCGGCAGCGTCCACAAGGGTTGTGGCAGGCGTGAGCTGGGTGGTATCTAACTCCGCCATGGGGCCCAGCGCAACAATGCGGTCCTGCTCGCAGGCCACGTAGCCATTCGGAATGCTGTGCCAGTCGCGGAGGGCCCGCCCGCGCAGGGGCTCGTTCGGCCGACCGGTGTCCATGGTCAGCAGCTCACCGCAGTTGCGCACCAGAAGGGTGTAAGCCATAAGGGAAAAAGGCGGATGAAAGCCAAATATGCACCAAAACCTGAGTTCAGCCGCGCAAAACCCAGCGTACCACGTGGCGCGAGGACGAATTCCTAGGGAGCTAGACCGGCGGCAACCAGGGCTTATAATATTTAAAACCCTCTATATAAAGTACAAATTTATTTTGGGAAAGTGTATCCATTTCCGGGAAAAACAAGTTTATAGCGCCGTACTATAGTATCTTATTACAGGCTAATCACTCTGAAATCAGTCTGTTGTTCCACTACGTACGCTTTTACTCTTTCCCAAAATGAAAAAAACCGTACTCTTTCTCTCTCTTTTGCTTGGTAGCCAGCAGTTACAGGCGCAACTGCCCACCAATAGCTTTGCCGTTACATCGGCCTGCCCGGCCAGTGCGGCCAACCCGTCGGTGCTGCAGCAAGTGAATACCGATGGTTCCCTGACGCCTATTGCCACCATTACTGACGGCACGAATCCGCTTATTCTCAATGCTCTAGGCTTTGACGATGCCAATCCTACGGTGCTCTACGCCATGAACGTGCAGCAGCCCGTGACTATGGCCAACTTCGATGCGCCGCCTACCCTGTACCGCGTGGAGCTGGGCACGGGCCTGGCTGCCGGCCTGGGCACGGTGACACCCCCGCCCGCCCCCACTACCGGTCTTTCGCCGCTGGCCTTCGGCGAGTTTGTGGCCCGCGACATCCGCCAGACGTTCAACTTTATCGGCGACGGCGGAGCCAGCTCGGAGTATTACGTGGGCGGGGCCACGGCGCGGGTTATTGCCAACGCCTTTACTTTCAGCCTGCGCGTGGCCGACCTGCGCCTGTACGTGGGCACCGTGCAGCTGGCCCCGTTTACTTCCGCCGCCCCGGCCTGGAAGCAGCTCGATACCTCTGACCCGGCCACGGCGGCCGTGGTAGCCGGCTACCAGGCCCAGGTGCAGGCGTATCTGGCCAGCGGCGGCAACGGCCCCACTCCGGAGGGCGGCATTCAGGACTGGGTGTATGATGCGCGCACCGGCAACCTGGTCAGCTACCTGGGGCTGGAGGATAAGTTTCTGACTATTACCAACCCGGCCACGGCCCCGGCTGGCCGTACCACCGTGCCGGATGCCCCCATTCCGACCCAGCAGAATATTGGCGCTATGTTCACTGACCGCCTCGGCAACGTGTACGCCGTGGAGGCCGACGGCGGCACTATTTACAAGATTGACCGCCTCACGGGCAACTACTCGGGGCGCTCCTACGGCTCGGCGTTCGGCTGCTCCCGCGGCGACGCGGTCAGCCTGCCCGGCGCCTTGCCTCTGCCCGTTACCCTGGTTCGCTTTGCGGCCCTGCCTACTGCCGGCGGTGGAGTTCGTTTCGAATGGCAAACCTCCCACGAGCAGGCCGCGGCCTACTTTGAGGTAGAGCGCAGCCCCACAGCTACGGAGTGGCAACCCGTGGCGCGCGTGGCGGCCAGCAACCAGACCACGGGCCAGCGGTATACCGCCACTGACCCAAACCCCTACCCGGGTCAGACCTACTACCGTTTGGCGATGCACGACGCCGATGGCTCCGTAACGTACTCTACGGTGCAGGTTACAGTGCCCACGGGGGCTGCGCTGGCAGTGGCCTATCCTAATCCGGCGCGGGAAGAGCTGCGGGTGGTGCTAGCCAACCCGGCGCTGCCTGGCGCCCTGAGCTTGGTTGACGGACGCGGGCAAGTAGTACGCCGCCTGCAAGCCACCGGGAGCAGCGGCCCTCTCAAGCTACCTACTGCGGGCCTTGCCCCTGGATTGTACCTGCTGCGCGTACAGCAAGGCAGCCATACCAGCACTACCCGGGTAGTGCTGGAAGGTAGTGGCCAGTAGGCTGCGCAGCCGATTGTAGCCCCCGGTGGCCGGCAGTAAGCAACTACCTAGCTGCTTACTGCCGGCCACTGAGGGCTGAGTACCGTGGTGTTTTACGCCTTCCTGGTAGAAAACTGCTCCTGTCTTTCTCTGCGCTACCAAGGAACAGCCAGTTGTAACCCTGTGTATAGTAGCCTAGTAACGAGGCTAACCCCGTGTAGTACACCGCTGCTCCGGGGAAAACTGCGGCTGTTGCTGCCGTGCCTGCGTAGAGCAGGTGTTCGCCTACCCCTCCCTGATGCAGCCTCACTCCGCCCCCCTTATCCTGACCCTTGCCCTCGATGCCGGGAGCCAGCAGCACTTCAACGGTCTCCGGCAGCGGTACTTTCCGCCGGAGCGCAATTACCTGCAGGCCCACGTCACGCTCTTTCATCATCTGCCCGGCGCACAGGCTGCTGCCCTGTCCGACCACCTGGCCCAGGTAGCGGCGGCTACCTCTCCCCTGCCCCTGCAGGTAGCAGGATTGCGCTTTCTGGGCCGGGGCGTGGCCTACCAGCTGCATACGCCCGAGCTGCAGGTGCTGCACCAGGCGCTGCAGCAGAAGTGGGCCGCCTGGCTTACCCCCCAGGATCAGCAGCGCCTCAAGCCCCACGTGACAGTTCAGAACAAGGTAGACCCGGCCGTGGCCCGCGCTTTGCACCAGGAGCTGACGGAGCAGTTCCAGCCGTTTAAAGCAACAGGCACGGGGTTTACCCTGTGGCTCTACCGCGGCGGCCCCTGGGAGGAGCTGCAACAATTCAGGTTCGACGGGCCGGAAGTACTACCCTAAAAACTGGCGGGCAAAGCTTGCGTATTCCGCTCACGGCCTCCCGGTCAACCTACCGCCGGCGGAAGTACTCCACCACGTCCTGGGGGCGCGGCAGCGGCAGAATCCGGCAATCGAATACGCCCACGGCGCCCAGCAGCACCGGGAACTGGGCGGAAGCCGCGCCAGCCAGAATAGAGGTGTACTTGCGCGGTTTGTGGCCGCAAGTGTTTTCCTCCGGCTGCAGGGGTAAGGAAGTTTCGTCGTCTTGGATGTTGCCGTATACTATCCGGAAACCACGGCCCGGCAGGTGCTCCACGGCGGCAGCCATCATAGCGCGCGTACGCTCGCCAAAGGAAGCCTCAACCAAGTAAACTTCCTTGGTCAGGCGCGGAAAGCGGCGGTCGTTGAGGCGGGCTGCCAGGTGGAGGCCGGGCAGGGCGCAGTGGTGGTGGGCGGTTTCAACAAGACGCGCATGCGGGCGTCCAGGTCATCAGACTTCCTCTTGCCAGGGGCTGACAGCAAATTGCTGATGGGCCGCTACCCGCACGAAATACAGCTCAGCGAAGCCTTCCGCGTACCGGGGCAACTCCAGGCGGTTGCGCGTGGCCCGGATGCCGACTTCCGGCACCTGCCGGGCTGCCGGCCGCTGCCGGTTGCGCACCAGCGCCTCGGCCGCTACCGACTGAAAGAAGTACCCGATAACACGGAAGCCGGCGGCCCGGGCAGGCTCCAGGTAGCGCGCCCGCTCGGCGGCAGTGGGGTTGGTATTATCGATGACGCAGGGCATCTGGGTTTCCAGGCATAGGGCCAGCAGGCGCCGCTCCCGGTGCCGGGTGCGCAGCAAATCCAGGCTGATGCGCACGTGCGAGTGGAAGAACTGCTGCTGGTAGAACGTGGATTTGCCGGTGGCCTGAATCCCACAGAAAACGATAAGCTCCATACCAATAAGAAGCAAAAGCATCTGCCAGCCGGGTGCAGTAGGCGCGGAAAGCAGCTACCTTATTTCCTGCGGGCCGTGATAGTATGGGTCAGTGCCTTGAACTGGGCCAGCGCCGCCTCGAAGTCCTGGTAGGCTAGGCCTTGCATGGCCACGGCCGTGCTGCCGATAAGGCTGACCTGCTGATACACCAGTACCCGTTGCCCCCGCAGCTGCGCAAAGCCTTCGGTTTCGTACGTTACCAGGTCATTCACCTTCACCGACGACATTTTGCGGGCGGTATAGCCCGTCAGGCCGGTCCGGCGGCCCAGCGCCTGCTGGCTGATGTCGGCGGCGGTTAATGAGGGGTTGTACGGGAGCAGCACAGCCATGACGGTGGGCTCTGAGCCGTAATCGGCCTTGCGCTGCCCGCCCAGGGAATAGATATACTGCCCGTTGCGCACTTCGGCCAGGGCAAACGGCGACTTCTTTTCCTCCAGAGCAAACACCGCATCGGAGAGAGAAGCTGTGCCCCCTGCGCCCGCTACCTTCTGGTAGGTAGCCGAAAGCAGGCTGCGCCGCAGGGCGGTAGCAGTAGCCGTGTCGGCGGCCGGGTAGCGGGCGTCGAGCAGCACGGCAAAGGTGGAGTCGCCGTAAAGCAGCTGGGCCGACTCCTGGGTGGGCGTGAGCTGCACCCGTGCCAGGCGGGCCGGGTAGGCGCCCTGCACTTCCTGCAGGTCCAGCACTTTGCTCCCGCGCGCCTCGAAGCGGGCCTTGGTAAAAGCCGCGGCCTGACGGTAGTAGTTGCCGCCCTTCAGATCATAGACCTGCAGGACAGCCTCGCCCCGCCGAAAGCCCGACAGACCAGGCGCGGCCGTGAAGCCAGCTGGCGGCACCAGCCACACTTGTGTACCCGCCACGGCCCGGGCGGGGCCCGGAGCCTGAGCCCGCACGCCTAGCGGAAGCAGTGAAAGCAGCCAGAAAAGACGCGAAGTAGAAAATAAGCTCATGCAAACAAATCGGGCCCGTACCTGCCCTCCCAGCAGTTCAGGTAGCGCCGCGCCGCGCAAGGTAGGCATGATTCCGGGGCCGGCCATACCCAACTAGTCCGCCACACCTGAGGTAGCCGGGTGGGTGGTTGCGGGGTGGGCGGGCTACCGCTCCGTTCCGGCAGCCAGACGGGCGTCAGGAAGCAACCGGGTGCACGCTTTGGCCGGCGCTGACTTGAAACTCCCGGATCAGGAGCCACAGGGCAGCATCCGTTACGGTGTGCAGGCACGACATGGCCGGACCAGACGGCTCCACCGGCTGCCACACGTCGTTGACCAGGCCCATGCTCCAGTTAGCAAACTGCCGGTGGGCCATGGGCCCGTCGGCCAATACTTCCACAGCGGTGTGGCGGCAGTCAACTTGAATTCGGGCAAATACAGCAGCTACGGCCGCCGCCGGCCCTTCCAGCACCTGCAAAAAGCGGCTACCATCGTACAACAGGACGCCCGTGATAGAAGAAAGTCGGTTGTGAAAGCAACACTGCTCCAGCAACCGCCCAAGCTCTGCGGCCGATAACGGAGCCACAACATTACTTTGGTAGATAATATGATGAAGCAAACTCATGGAGGAAGGCAATAGGCAGTAGTAAACTAGTGCTAAAAAATACGAGTAGAATGCCACTCCAGTCCTGCCCTTTTCATCCCTATTTGATTTCCCAGCTTCCTAATTTGGACCGCTAAAATCCAGCACTCTTGTTTTTTTCCTGTCGCTTATGAAAGCCTTGCTGCTGATTGACATCCAAAACGACTTCCTGCCCGGGGGTTCCCTGGCCGTACCGGGGGGTCACGAGATTCTGCCCCTGGTAAATGAGCTGCAGCCGAGCTACGAGCTGGTAGTAGCCACTCAGGACTGGCACCCGGCTCAGCATCAGAGCTTTGCCAGCCAACACCCCGGCTGCCAGGTCTTCCAGCAGATTGACTTGCACGGCCTGTCCCAAACCCTCTGGCCCGACCACTGCGTGCAGGGCAGCCCGGGCGCCGAGTTCAGCCCCGCCCTGGAGCAGCACCGCATCGAGGCCATCTTCCGCAAGGGCACCACTCCGGAAATTGATTCCTACAGCGGCTTTTTCGACAACGGCCACCGCAAAAGCACCGGCCTAGCCGACTACTTGCGCGGGCGGGGCGTGCAGCAGGTACACCTCTGCGGGCTGGCCGCCGACTACTGCGTGAATTTCTCTGCCCTCGATGCCCTGCAGGAGGGGTTTGCCGTGACGTTTCTGGAGGCAGCTACCCGGGCTATTTCGGCGGAAGGCTACGCCCAGGCCCGGCAGGAGCTACTCCGGCGCGGGGCACGGATAGCGTAACCTGCCGGGCCAACCTTTCCGGCTGGTTTCGGGTAGAAAAAGGCCGCTGGGGGGCATAGTACCCCGGCGGCTGCTCGCCTATGTCTGATTTTTTCTCTGATCTGGAACAGCTCCGCGTGGTGCTGCACACGGCAGCCGTAGTGGGCGGCAGCCTGCTGGGCGGCTGGCTGCTCAAACAGCTGGCCTTCTGGCTGCTGGCTGCCTACCACCGCCGGGAGCCGGTACTGCTGGCCGAGTCGGTGCTGCGGCATCTAAGCCGCCCCAGCGCCTGGTTTTTTCCTGTGCTGGTGCTGTCCTTCGTGCTGCCTCTCACCCCACTGAACGCCCGGGCCCTAGAGGTAGCCCGGCGCTTGGTCGAAACAGCGCTGCTGACCACTTTTGCCTGGGGCCTGGTGAAAACTGTGGATGTGGTAGAAGACCTGGTGCAGCACCACTACCGCCTCACCGACGACGACAACCTGCGGGTGCGCAAGCTTTTCACCCAGTTGCAGTTCGTAAAGAAGCTGGCCGTCACGCTTATTATTTTCGTGGCCACGGCGTTGGTGCTGATGAGCTTTGCCACCGTGCGCAAAATTGGCACCGGCCTGCTCACCTCTGCCGGTATTGCCAGCGTGATTGTGGGCTTTGCTGCCCAACGCTCCATCAGCAACCTGCTGGCCGGCTTTCAGATTGCCTTTACTCAACCTATTCGCCTCGACGACGTGCTGGTGGTGGAGGGCGAGTGGGGCCGGGTTGAGGAAATTACCTTTACCTACGTGGTGCTGCGCATCTGGGACGAGCGCCGGCTGGTGCTCCCCCTCAACTATTTCATCGAAAAGCCCTTTCAGAACTGGACGCGTACTACCTCCCAGCTGCTGGGCACTGTGTTTCTGTACACTGACTACACCATTCCGGTGGAAGCCGTGCGGGCCGAGCTGCAGCGCACGGTGGAAAGCAACCCGCTCTGGGACCGGCGCGTGTGCGTGCTGCAGGTTACTGATTCCAAGGAGCGTACCCTGGAGCTGCGGTGCCTGGTTAGCGCGGCTAACTCTAGCCAGGCCTTCGATTTGCGCTGCGCAGTGCGCGAGCAGCTGGTGCAATTTATTCAGCAGCACTACCCCGAAAGCCTGCCCAAAAGCCGCACGCTGGTGGCCCCACCAGACCAGCCTTTTACGCCTGCCCCCGCGGAGGATTTAACTTCGCTGAATTGACTTAAAAGAGGCGTTCGTGCCGTATATTTGTAGGTTAAGCAACTACATCTGGTACTATTTCCAGAATAAGCACGCTGCTTCCTACTCTATGGTTCATTTAGAATATTTCACCCCTTCTGATTTCGACCAACTCATTGCCTGGATTGACTCGCCCCGCCTGCTGATGAACTGGTCGGGCCCCATGTTCAACTTTCCCCTCACCCGTGACAAGCTGGAGTGGTATCTACAGGACACCAACACGCTGGGTGTAGCCGACGTGTACGTTTTCAAAGCTCTTGACTCTACTACCGGGGCAGTAGTGGGGCATATTTCCCTGGGCAGCATCAGCCGAAAAAACAGCTCGGCGCGCGTGAGCCGGGTGTTTGTCGACCCGCAGTTCCGGGGCCGGGGCTTCGCGGCCGCCATGCTCACGGAGGTGCTGCGCTTTGGCTTCGAGCAACTGCAGCTGCACCGCATTGATCTGGGTGTGTACGATTTCAACGAGGCCGCCATTCGGGCTTACACCCGCGCGGGCATGCAACGGGAGGGCTGCTCCCGCGACATCCTGCGCTACGAGGGCGAGTACTGGAGCCTGGTAGAAATGAGCATGCTACGCCCCGAGTGGGAAGGCTTACGCACCGCCGCGCCGGTAGAAGCCGCAGCGTAGTATAGCGTAACGCTACCCGTCCCTACCCGAAGGGGCCCGCCTGCTACTGAGTAGCGGGCGGGCCCCTTTGCTTTTCTCCCAAAAGCCTAGCGGGAATTAATTAGTTGGAACCGGGCATCAATCTGCTCACGCGAAGCCCGACGGATTTCCTCGGAGGTGCCGTAGCCTACCTCCTGCTCCCCGGCCGCTAGGCGCTCCATCACGGAATCAGCAAACACGTCCACTGGCACACCCCAGGTGTGCAGGCCCGCCCCTCCCAGGTCCGTATTAACAGCGGGAGGCACAATTTCCAGCACCTGAATGGGAGTAGCGGCCAGCTGGTGCCGCAACGACAGGGTAAAGGAGTGCAGAGCGGCCTTAGTAGCGCTGTAAATAGGCGCTTGGGCCATGGGCGCAAAAGCCAGCCCGGAGGTAACATTGAGGATGGCCGGGGCCGCCTGCTGACGCAGGTGCGGAAGCAGCAGGGTAGTCAGGTGAATGGGCGCTTCCACGTTTATTACCAGCTCCTGCCGGCGAACTTCCCAGTCTTCTTCCTCTGTGAGCTGAAAGCGGCGCTGTACGCCGGCGTTGTTTACCAGCACGTTCAACTGCGGATACTCCCGCCGCGCCCATTCGACTAGGGCCACCCGCTCGGTGGCTAAGGCCACATCGCAGACGCGGATGTGCAGGCCCGGGAGCTGCTGCTGGGCCTCCCGGAGCTTGTCCTCCCGACGGCCTACGGCCAGCACCGTGCTACCCGCCTGCTGAAAGCGCCGGGCCAGCGCCAGCCCAATGCCGGTGGCGCCGCCCGTAATCAATACTGTATTTCCTGCCAGATTCATAACGTGAAAGTAGGTGGTACGCCGCCCGGCTGCTTGCAGGGCCTGCTTCCTACGCAGGAAACCAGCACAGGGGTGATAGCGGAGTTGCGCCTTGCCACCTGGGGTAGCGCCAACGGCGGCACTGGTCCGTCCCGACGGCTATGCGCTTAGAAGTC
This sequence comes from Hymenobacter sp. HSC-4F20, assembly GCF_019599275.1. Classification (GTDB taxonomy): domain Bacteria; phylum Bacteroidota; class Bacteroidia; order Cytophagales; family Hymenobacteraceae; genus Hymenobacter. Next base: position 1,797,173 of record NZ_JAHZTD010000001.1, read on the forward strand.
AAAAAATGAATTTTCTGCGGGTTTGACCCGCACTTTTGCGTACCTTCCCCCCTTCGATGTTCAGCCTACCAAGCTGCCCTATCCTGGGTGTCCGCTCATGAAGCACAGCCTCCTACTTCCGCTGCTCCTGCTTAGCGCCGGTTTCACCCGCGCCGAGGCAGCCACGGGTGCTCCTACCCGACCCTCAGCGAGCGTGGCCCGCGACAAGGAGGTAGCTACCGATTTGCGGGCGGCCTGGCTGGGTGCCCCGCTGAAACGATTCCGGCACCTGGTACCGGAGCGGCGCGCAACCCCCTCCGGCATTGTGTACTACACCCGCCCGGATGAGGCCCTGACCATTGGGGGCTACCCCGTAACGGGCATCAGCTACGGCTTTTACAAAGGGCTGCTGTGCTGCGTGGAAGTGCGCGTGCTGGGTCCGGCCAACTGCCAGGGCATCTACAGCCTGCTTACCCGCACCTACGGCCCTAGCCAGCTGGCCGCTACCTCCGCCCAGCAGTGGACCAACCCGCAGGTGCGCCTGCTCTACACCGAAATGCCCAAGGGCTACGCAACGGTTATCGTGGCCAGCACCCCACTGGTAGCCCAGTATCATGCCGCCCGCCAGGCGGCCAGCAACGAAGCGGCCTGACCAACGCCTACCGCCGCAAACGCAAAGCCAGGCCAGCCGCCTGGCTTTCTTACTGTGAGCAGGCCGCGCCAGCCAGCACCGCGGGGCAGTCCTTGCCGGGCTACTGAGCCGGTCCCACACCCCAGGCAGGCGCCGCTTACTTTGCGTCAGTCACAGGCAGTTCTTATCTTCGCTGAATAGTAGCAAAACGCCCACAAGACGCTACTTGCTACGTCTACTCTCCGCTCCGCGCGTTGCTTATGCCCGACACCTTACTCGATGTTAATCTGCAGCAAGTGGCGGACCAGGAGTTGACCGGCACATGGCGGGTAGCGGGCCGGGTGCTGAGCCAGGCCGACCCTACTACGGAGCTGGCCCGCGCCACTCAGTTGCAGCTGCTACCCCAGCAGCTGGTGGTAGCCACGGACCACGGCTCGGTGCTGGGCCAGTGGTCGGTGGAACGCGACGCGCTGCTGAGTCGGCCGTATTTGCAGCTCAGCCTACCGCAAGACAGTACTACGGCCCTGGTCACCCGCCTTCGGCGCTCAGTTACGGGCGCCCAACGCGCCCTCACACTTTATTTTCATTCGGGCATGGAGCTGCAGCTAGTGCAGCCCTAAGCATACTGTTTCCGTCCTTCCGCCCTCATGAGTACACTGCCTGCTTTTTCGCCCGATTACGAACGCCTGCAAACTGCCGTAGATGCCGCCGGGGTGGGCACCTGGGATTTGAACCCGGCCACCGGCGAGCTAGTCTGGTCCACGCGCTGCAAGGAGTTGTTTGGCCTACCCCCTACTGCCACTATTACGTACGATGAGTTTCTGCGCGGCCTGCACCCCGACGACCGACCGGCTACCGAGGCGGCCGTCGGCCAGGCCCTGGACCCGACCGGCAGTGGCACCTACGACATTGAGTACCGCACCGTTGGCCTGGAAGACGGCGGGCGGGTACGCTGGGTGCGGGCCACGGGCCGGACCTTTTTTGATGCGACCCATACGCAGCCGCTGCGCTTTATTGGCACCATCACCGACATCACCCGTCAGAAGCAAGTGCAGGAAACCCTGCGCCAGAGCGAGGAGCGCTACGCTCTGGCGGCTCTGGCGACCAATGATGCTATTTGGGAGTGGAACCTGCAGACCAACGAGGTAAAGTGGAACCCGGCCGTAGAGCGGGTGCTCGGCTACGGCCCGGAAGCTCGCACCACCACGGCCGAGTGGTGGTACCAGCACATTCATCCTGCTGACGCCGAGCGCGTGGTGCATGGCATCCATGAAGCTATTGATGGGGGCCGCACTGACTGGCATGACGAGTACCGCTTCCAGCGCGCCGATGGCAGCTACGCCAGCATGATGGACCGCGGCCACGTGGCCCGGGGCGCCCAGGGCCAGCCCCTGCGCATGATTGGAGCCATGCAGGACGTCACCCGTCAGCGCGAAGCAGAAAAAGCCCTGCGTCAGCGTGAGGCCGATTTCACCACTATGGCCGACACCATTGCCCAGCTGGCCTGGATGGCCGAGCCCGATGGCAACATCACGTGGTACAACCGCCGCTGGTATGAGTACACGGGCACCACCCAGGAAGAAATGCTTGGCTGGGGCTGGGAAAAAGTGCATCATCCCGAGCACGTGGGGCGGGTTTTGGAGTTTGTGCGTGCCGCATGGCCCGCCGGCCAGCCTTGGGAGCTGACGTTTCCCCTGCGCGGCCACCAGGGCCAGTACCGCTGGTTTCTAACCCGGGCCGTGCCCATCCGCAACGAGCAGGGTCAGGTGCTGCGCTGGTTTGGTACCAATACTGATATTACTGAGCTAAAGCAGCTGCAGGAGCAGTTGGAGCGCTCCTACCAGGACCTGGAGCTGAAGGTTACGTTCCGCACCCTGACCCTGGAGCGCGAAGTGCAGCAGCTACGGGCCCAAATCCAACCGAACGCCCCGGAAACTACGTAGCCTTGCGCGGTAGCGTATGCCTCCTGTTCACGAAAGGGAGAAGGGCTTGAATCGGCGGTGCTGTACCAGTGGGGCGCGGCCGGGCAGACCAAACTCAAAGCAGTACGTTGCGGAACGAGCCGCCCCCACCTGGTGTTTAACCTTATCTGCGGCGGGGAGCCCTGCTGCTTCCGCCCGAAGCGAGGAAAGTAGTTTCTTCGGCAACAAAAGCCACCTTTTCCGACTTTCCCCGTACTTCGTAAGTCCTATTTCGAAATACGCATGAGCACTACCGAACCCGCTGACTCCCTTTCCGCCGACGTAGTCCTGATTGGGGCGGGCATCATGAGCGCCACTTTGGGCATGATGCTGAAAGAGTTGCAGCCTGATCTGACCATAGCCATCCTGGAGCGTCTGGACGTGGCCGCGGCCGAAAGCTCCGATGCCTGGAATAATGCTGGCACCGGCCACTCGGCCTTCTGTGAGTTAAATTATACCCCTGAAAAGCCCGACGGCTCCGTCGATATTAGCAAGGCCATCAAAATTGCCGAGCAGTTTGAGGAGTCTAAACAGTTCTGGTCTTTCCTGGCCGAAACCTACGCTGTTAAAGAACTCTCGCGCTTCATCAACCACATTCCGCACCTGAGCTTCGTGTGGGGCGATAAGAACGTTAGCTTTTTGCGCAAGCGCCACGCCGCCCTAACCCAATCTCCCTTGTTTCAGGGCATGGAGTACACCGAAAACCGGGAGGAAATGGAACGGTGGATGCCGCTGGTAATGCATGGCCGCGACCCGCAGCAGCCCGTGGCCGCCACCCGCATGGACTTGGGCACCGACGTAAACTTCGGCTCCCTGACCCGCGGTATGTTTACCCTGCTTCAGCAGAAGCCCGGCGTGACGTTCTACTTCAACCACAACGTAGAGAAGCTGCGGCAGAAGGACGGTACGTGGCGCGTAAAAGCCCAGAACCTCTCAACCAATGCTACTCTTAAAATCCGGGCGCCTTTCGTGTTTATCGGGGCCGGCGGCGGGTCGTTGCCCCTGCTCATCAAATCGGGCATTCCGGAGGGCTCGGGCTTTGGGGGCTTTCCTGTTAGCGGGCAGTGGCTGAAATGTGTGAACCCCGCCGTTATTGCCCAGCACCACGCCAAGGTGTACGGCAAGGCAGCCGTGGGCTCCCCGCCCATGTCGGTGCCCCACCTGGACACCCGCGTAATTAATGGCAAGCAGGAGCTGTTGTTCGGCCCCTACGCCGGCTTCAGCACCAAGTTCCTCAAGCAGGGCTCCTACCTTGATCTGCCCCTGTCAGTGAAGCTGAGCAACATGCGCCCCATGATTATTGCCGGCCTCAAAAATATTCCGCTAACCAAGTACCTGATCAACCAGGTACGTCAGTCGCCGGAAGACCGCCTGGCAGCCCTGCGCGAATATCTGCCTGAAGCCCGGGCAGAGGACTGGCAGCTGGAAATTGCCGGGCAGCGCGTGCAGGTAATCAAAAAGGACGAAAAACAAGGCGGTGTTCTGGAGTTCGGCACGGAGGTAGTAGCCGCTTCTGATGGCTCCATTGCCGCCCTGCTCGGGGCTTCGCCCGGTGCCTCCACGGCCGTCAGTATTATGCTGGGCCTGGTGCAGCGCTGCTTTCCCGAGAAGGCGAAGTCGGCGGAGTGGCAAGCCAAGCTGCGCGAAATGATACCGTCCTTCGGGCAGTCCCTGAACGACAACCCGGCCCTGGTAGAGGAGCTGCGGGCCCGCACCAGTGCCGTTCTTGGGCTGAAAGTAGATGCTACCCCTGCGTAGGTACGAGCACGTAGCTTTAAACAGCAAAGGGGCACCCGTACACCGGGTGCCCCTTTGCTATTCGCTCCATGCAATACTCCCAGCCTCTGCGCATAGTTGGGAGCAAGCGAGCCGCGTTTCTTCCTTACGTCCAGTATAGCAGGGGGGCAGCAGGAAAGCGCTGCTGCCACTCCTGGTAGAAGAACTCTTTGAGAGTGCGCATGTCGGCGGGCTGATACACGAATTTGGTGCCCCCGAACTTGTTACGCTTCACGGCGCGGGTAGCTTCCTCCAGGTCCAGAGACGTGTTAGGATACCACTGCAGCAGTACCTCCTTAGAGCCAGGCGTGAAGCGGTGGGTGATGCACTCGGCCGTGAGGTCGCAGGGAAAATCTAAGGTAGCCGCCAGCCGGTCGAGCAGGTGCCGGTACGCATCCTGCCAGCCGGGCAGGGGCATAATGGGCGCTAGCACCACCCCCACGGGGTAGCCGCCTCCACCCTGCTCTACGGGCAGCGCCAGCCGGCGCAGGGCCTGCAGGCGGGCCTCCACGGAGGCTGTTCCCGCTTCCAGCTTGCGCACGGCGGCTTCGGCATTGAGGCTGAAACGGGCGCGCGTCCGGCCGTGGTGGGGCAGGTCTAGCAGCGTGTTTACGTAGTCGTACTTGCTCACGAAGCGCAAGTGGGCTCCCTCCCGCCGTCCGAAGTAGCGAATGCACTCGGCCAAGCTGCCCGTGAGGTGCTCAATGCCCAGCACATCGGTGTAGCAGCTTACCTCGAAAGAGGTAACGCGGCCCGGCTGCTCGTAGGCCTGGGTGTTTTCCAGCAACTGGGGCAGGTTAGCAAACACTTTTACCACTGGCGGCCCACTCAGGCTACCAGCCAGGTAGCAGTACTGACAGTGGGCAGGACAGCCCTCGGCCAGGTTCATCTGCCAGTCGGCGGAGGGTGGCGTGGGCTGCAGGCGCAGGGCACTGGGCGGAGCACACACTACCGCCAGCGTACTCTTGGCCCGGCGATACGTGTCGCGGGCATCCTCGCCGCGTACGCCCACGAGGCGGTTGCTTTTCAGCAGCTCTACCTCCAAGCCGTGGGCCCTTACGCGCTCCAGGATTTGCCGACCGAAAGGCTGGTCCAGGGCATCAGGCGTGAATACTACCCGCTTCGGTAACCACACTTTGGCACTGTGCTGGCGCGGTTCCGGGGTCGGGTCAAGAATAGCAAGCGAAGGAAACAACTGCGGTTGGGTCATAGTTAGTTATAACACTAACTCCCCGGAGTTTGCTCCCGTAATCCCATTATTTAATCTCTGATTTTCAGTTTATTGCGCATATTTTCGCTGCTTAGTGGCGAGCCTACGGCCTACTCTCCGCTGCTGGCAGAAACACCTCGGCCAGCATACACCGGGCACTGCCGCCCCCAATACTTTCAATAGTCGGAATAGCCAGGGGCACCAGCTCGGCGTAGCGGCTTAGAGCGTGGCGCTGCTCAGACTCCAGGGCCTCGTAGGCAGTTTGGGAGAGTACCAGCAACTCCGTGCCATAGGCCGACTGCACCGTGAGCATGTTGCCAACGAAACAGACGACCTGTTGCAGGGTAATAGCCAGTATCTCGCGGCCCGTCCGCCGGAGCGAGGCCACCACCGTAGCCCGCTCCACCGGGTCCCGGATGCTTTCCAGACAGATGACCGCAAACGCTGCTCCCAGGCACATCATCACATTGGTATGGTAGATTTCCTGGCCCCGGGCATCTGCCGCCCGGAAAGCGACGGCCTCGTACCCTAGCCGGGCCGCTACTTCCCGAAACAGGCTCTCCTCCGTCCGCACAGATAAGCCGGCGTACGCTACCCGGTGTACGTGGTCGAAGATGATACTGCCCGTTCCTTCCAGAAACCGTCCCTCCTGCTCGTGGGCCGACAGGTCCGTGACTTGTCGAATGGTAAAGTGCCGGCCCAGCGCCGCCAGAATATCGAGCCGGCGCTCAGCCCGGCGGTTGGGGGCGCACATGGGGTAGAGCAGCACGTGGCCGTCGGCATGGAAGGTGCCCCAGTTGTTGGGAAATATGGCGTCGGGCGTGTGGGGCTCGGGGGTATCGTCGAATACCACTACTTCCACCCCGCGCACACTTAATGCCGCTACAGCGGCATCAAACTCGCTGAAGGCCCGCGCCTGAATTGTCTGCTCGTCGAGCCCGGCCAGCGGCTGTTGAAAGTGGTTGGATTGGGCCGTTTCGGCATTGAACGCGAAGCGGGTGGGCCGGACAAGGAAAACGGTGCGGGCAGACTGCATAGAAACTAAGTGGTGGGTGGCCCTCACAAAGAAACAGCTTCCCATTAAATAATCACTGCCAGAGCCTGTTACGGCTACCGCAGCAGTACGCTACCCTACCCACACTTACCTTGCTTATCTACTTGTTTTCAAACCAGAAGCCAAGCAAGCTACTCAGTAACCTATTGGGTCATCAGGCCCTAGGTGCTACCCTACCAGCCCCCAATCAGCAGCTCTGCTCTCTATAATAAGCGGCCCATTTAACATGGCAGAAGTGGCCCGGTTACACTAACTCGAAGCCGTGTGTCAGTATTTTATTTTTCATACAAATCTGACACAGTCAGTTGTGTCAAGTATTATGTATTATCGTTAATTGACACAAACTATATGATGACGTTGTAAGCGAAAGCACAACCTGTGGTCAAGTAGTTACTTTTGCTTCTGCTTACTGGTGGTTTCTGGATGCCAAGCTCGGAGTTCAGTTGGTATAAAACAAAAGAAGCACGCCGGATAGCGTGCTTCTTGTAAGGCGGTAGGGCAAGCTAGCGCTTAGGCGCTGCGGCGAACTTTCACGGCGTTCAGGCCCTTACGGCCCTGCTCTACTTCGAATTCTACCTGGTCATTGTCGCGGATTTCGTCAATGATGCCGGTTACGTGAACAAAGATGTCTTCGCCGGTTTCGGCGTTTTTAATGAAACCAAAGCCCTTGGTTTCATTGAAAAATTTTACGGTTCCTGTCTGCATGATGCGAGGAGATGGATGATAAATGAAGCAAGCGGCAGCGGAACCCTATTGTTAATTCAACACGCGAATTAATGATAGCGACACGAGGCAAGTTGCCTTACTGAGTGTAAACCTACACTTTATTTCCGGAAGGCCGGACCTGGAACAGCAAAATGCTGATGTGAATGCGCTATGGACGCGGTTGTTTTACTGCTTGCCGAGCTTGGCTGAATAGCGGATGCCGTCTGGGCGGCTTACCCTACTCGCACTACAATTTTGCCGAAGTGCGAGCCATTGCCCATGTAGGCCAGGGCTTCCTTGGCTTGGTCGAACTCGAAGGTGTTGCTGATAACCGGCTTGAGACCGTTGCGGTGGAAGGCCTGGAACATATCCGTGAGCATGTGGGTGCTGCCCACGTAAATTCCCTGAATGCGTTGGGTGTTGATGGGCACCATCCCGAGGTTGGGTGCCTCGTCAGCCGGGCCGCCCACGGCCCCAATCTGGAAGATGCTGCCGCCAGCCTTCAGGGCCTTGAGGGAGCGGGCCAGTTGCCCGGCTACCTCTACCACGTACTCCACGCCGTGGCCGTGGGTTAGCTCCCGAACTCTGGCTTCCCAGTTGGGCGTTTGCTGGTAATTGACAAGCTCATCGGCGCCCAGGGCCTGGGCCCGAGCCAGCTTCTCGTCGGAGCTGGAGGTGATAATGGCGCGGGCCCCCAGCAGCTTGGCGATTTGCAGGCCGAAGATGGAAACCCCGCCGGTGCCTTGCAGCAGTACCGTATCCGTGGGCTTGAGCTGAGCTTGCACCACCAGAGAGTGCCAGGCCGTTACGCCGGCGCAGGGAAAGGCTGCCGCCTCCTCGAAGGAAAAGGAGTCGGGAACTTTGGCCACGGCACTTTCCGGGAAGGCGACATACTCGGCCAGCACGCCATCGGTGCTGCCGCCCAGGGAGCGGGCCGTTTTTTCGGCCGAGAAAGGTCCATCTGCCCAGTCGGGGAAGAAGTTGACGGCCACCCGGTCGCCCACCTGGATGGCAGTGACGCTTTGGCCAACCTCCGTTACTATCCCCGCCGCGTCGCTGAAGGGAATAAAGGGCAGCTTCTCGCCGGGGTAGCCAAACCAGCCGTTGGCCAGGGCCCAGTCGCGGAAGTTCAGGGACACGGCTTTTACCTGAATCTTCACCTCGTGGTCGCGGACGAGGGGCTCATCGTAGTTGCCGAGCTGGAAGTTATCCAGGTTTTTGGGGCCGTGCAGCTTGTATGCTTTCATGGAAATGTGGAGTTGCGGTAGGGCCCAACAACCGGTCTGGGCAGCCAATTGTTCGGGGTGGGGCCGTCGGTAAAGCCGGTGCTACGGGGTGTGGCGCAGGGCATCTTTGCGCATCCAGCCGGTGGCAGTCACCTTTCCCCAGTTGGATAAAGCGCACGAATACAGCATTGTTACGCTCTTCCTCCAGACGGCCTTTATCGCCTCGCACGCAGTGGGCTTTGCGGGGTTGGGTTACGTCAGCCGAGGTGTAAAAACAGGAGCGCGGCGTCTGCACCACCGCTGTTTGGAAGCCCACGGAGCCGGCCTCCGCAGCACTGCTGGCGGCCGGCTCCAGTTCGTAGCTGTAGTTGTCATCGGCGGGAACCTTCACCAACTGGGCGGGCGGCGCCAGGCGAGCCGGGCGGGGGCGACCTGGCTTAGCTCGCTGGCCTTCAACCACCCTACCGAGGTTGCGCCCCCTGGGCTTGTGAAGCGTGTTTTCACAAAACCAACGCTTTCTTCTCCATACACCACATCGTCGCGGAGTGGGTAGGGGCCGGTGGGCTCGGATTGCTGGGGCGAGTCGAAGAAGTAGGCCGCTGCTACTGCTACCCGGTACTGGCCGCTGCTACCCGCGGGGAAGCTGCAGTACTCTCGGCCGGAGCAGCGGAGGAGGTGCCGGTAGCTGGGGAAGCTGCCGCAGGGGCACTGGCTGACCGGTCGGAGTCCGGGCGGCGGGGCTTCTCGTCGGAGCAGCCCGTGAGTAGTCCGCCCCTATTCCCAGCACCAGCCCCGTTACCAGCCCCGCGCAGTCTGGGCGCGGGCCTGCTTCCGGCCCTGCATGCCAGCCCTCGGGCCGGCCAGTTTTTGCTTGCTGTTGCGTACTCATAGGCGTATTGGTGGCCGCAACTCCTGTGGTCCGGTTTGGTTTCTATGCGTACGCGGTTTTCAGGCTACTGGCGGTGAGCAGGTAGCCGCTGGGTGGGGGCGCACTACCGCTTTGAAAACCTTCCGGCCCGGGTACCAGTATTACCGTTTCCCGGTAACTGCCGGGCTTGCTTGCCGCCGCTCCCGGGGACGTGCTTCCCCCAAAGCAGGCAACCCGTTTCCATCCCCGACAGTTTACGGCTTTCATCGTGGCAGACTCCACCCCCGCTTACCTTAGCTCCCCTGCTTCTGAGCCGGCCCCGATTGTGCTGGCCGGCGCTACCGGCGCCCTCGGCCTGCTTATTGCCCATCACCTTCGCCGACGCGGGACTCCCGTGCGGGCCTTGATCCGGCCGGGAGCCGGCCCCCGGCCCGAGGTAGCGTCTCTGCGGCTGCAGGGCGTAGAACTAGTGGAAGTAGCCTACGACAATGCCCCCGCCCTGACGGCGGCCTGCGTGGGGGCCGCCTGTGTAATATCGGCGCTATCGGGACTGCGGGAGGTGATTGTGGATGCGCAGACCCAGCTGCTGGAAGCAGCCGTAGCGGCGGGTGTGCCGCGCTTTATTCCTTCCGACTTCTCTGCCGATTTTACCCGTCTGCCCGAGGGCTCCAACCGCAACTTTGATCTGCGGCGGGAGTTTCAGCGCCGGCTCGACAAGGCTTCCATCCAGGCTACCTCCATCCTCAACGGCATGTTCATGGAGCTGCTCAACGGTCAGGCGCCGCTTATCCAGACCGGCCTGGGCCGCATCCTGTACTGGGGCGACGCCGACCAGCCCCTGGACTTCACTACCATGGTAAACACGGCCGAGTTTACGGCCGCCGCCGCCCTCGACCCTACCACGCCCCGCTACCTGCGCGTGGCCGGCGAAGTAGCCAGCATTCGGGCAGTGCAGGCCGCCGCCAGCCAGGCCCTAGGCCAGGAGTTCAAGCTTTTTCGGGTGGGGGGGCTAGGCCTGCTTGATACGATGATTAAGGCTACCCGCACTTTATTGCCGGCCAAGAACGAGGTGTTTCCGCCGTGGCAGGGTATGCAATACCTGCACAACATGCTCAGCGGCCAAGCCAAACTCGCGGAGCCACTGGACAACGACCGGTACCCTGAGGTTCGGTGGACAAAGGTGCGGCAGGTGCTGGCCTAAGAAACCCGCTGGCCGCTGTGCCGGGGCTGCGTGGCCCGTAACACACGGCCGGCATGGGCCTTGCCTTCCGTGGGTGGTGGCCAGCCAGAGCACTCCCTTGGCTTGGCGAAAACCTACGGCCCCGGCCCGTTACGGAAGCTGGGGTTCCGCAGAATTTTCGTAAGTATGCTCCCATGAAGAAACTTCTGCTTCTTTGGTTGCTGCCCGGCTTGCTGCTGACGCAGCAGGCCTACGCCCAGGCCACTACCTCTGGCGCTGGGCCGAAGCCCGCTACTGCCGCCCGCACCTCCGGTAATCCCATCTTCCCCGGCTGGTACGCCGACCCCGAGGCCGTTATTTTCGGCAAACAGTACTGGGTGTACCCGACCTACTCGGCTCCGTTTGACCAGCAGGTGTTCATGGATGCGTTTTCCTCCCCTGACCTGGTACACTGGACCAAGCACCCGCGCATCATCGACACCGCTAGCGTTACATGGGCCCGACGCGCTATGTGGGCGCCCGCCGTAGTGCAGAAAGGCGGCAAGTACTACCTGTTCTTTGGGGCCAATGATGTGCACGAGGGGGAAGTGGGCGGAATTGGGGTGGCCGTGGCTGACCGCCCGCAGGGCCCATTCCGCGACTACCTGGGCAAGCCCCTCGTGGGCAATATCCACAACGGGGCCCAGCCCATTGACCAGTTCGTATTTCAGGACGCAGATGGGCAGTACTACCTGCTCTACGGGGGCTGGTCGCACTGCAACCTGGCTCGCCTCAAACCTGATTTTACTGGCTTGCTTCCTTTCCCCGATGGTAGCACTTTCAAGGAAATCACGCCCCAGAACTATGTGGAAGGTCCCATTATGTTCCGTCGCCAGGGCAAGTACTACTTCATGTGGTCAGAAGGCGGATGGGCCGGGCCCGACTACTCGGTGGCCTACGCCGTAGCCGACTCTCCGCTCGGTCCTTTTCAGCGGGTAGGGAAGATTCTGCAGCAGGACCCCCAGGTAGCTACCGGAGCCGGCCACCACTCTGTCATTCAGGTGCCGGGCAAGGAGGAGTGGTACATCGTGTACCACCGCCGCCCCCTCACCGAAACCGATATGAACCACCGCGTCACCTGCATCGACCGGCTGTATTTCGACGCCCAGGGCCGCATTCAGCCGGTGAAGATTACCCAGGAAGGTGTAGCGGCACGGAAGCTGTAGGAACCTGGAGTTGTGGCAACAAAAAGGCGCGGGCGGCTACCCGCGCCTTTTTGTTGCCATTGCCTCAGTGCCCTTCAACGCCCCGGTAACGCCGCCGCTGAGGTTACTAACCGGATACTACTCTGCCGAAGTGCGCTTGAGCAACAGCTACCTACTCCCTAAACGCGCTGGCAGCTAGGTGGCGGCTACCGGCGTCTGCTGCCACTGGTGCGGCAATGAAAAGGCCGCCCCGAGTTGTCTGGAGCGGCGCAACCCACAGCTTGCCTACAAGTAAGACAGCCACCAGTACGTATGCCGCTGCTTGAAGTCCCGGTACCAACGGCAGGGCCAGTACAGCAGTACCACCACGGCGGCCCACACCAGGTAGGCGCGCAACAGGCTGGGCTCGTACCTTTGCGGCCAGGTAGGCGGGGCCGCAAACGATAAATTGAGGGCCTGCCCAAACGCCAGGCGAGTCCAAAGCCAGGCCCCGGCACTGATCAGCCCCAGGTGGAGTAGAAAGTAGAAGAACGGCACCTGCCCATAAGTGCGCAGCCAGCGCGTCAGGCGGTTGTCTACGGTTTCCAACTGGCTCAAGAGGAGCAGGGTGACGCCTAGCGTCAGGCTCACGAACAGCAAAGAGGGCGGATACTTACTCACATTTAGAAACGAGAACACCGTGTAGGGCCATCCGCGCGGCTGCGGGCTCCAGGGGCTGGGGTCGCCGTACCAATTCGTGGCCCGCAACGCTATAAAGAGCAGCAACAAACCAGCGCCGGCCCGGCGCAGCCGGCGGGTCCGCTCGGAGAGCGGCTGCCCAAACCACGGCCCTACCACGTAGCCAGCTAGCATCACGCCCAGCCACGGCCCCACGGAATACGCCACCAGCGCCGGCGGTAGTGGCCCCAGGGGTACCACAAAGGGGGTGTTATGCAGCAGGGCCCAGCCAATGTTGCCAGCAGTTATCGGCTGAATAAAGGGTAGCGCATCGTGGCCTAGCAGAACGAGGGCCGCCAGCGCGGCCAGTACCGGGCGCGGCAGCCAGTGCAGCCCTGCCAACAGCACCATCCCGCAGCCGATACCCCAAATGACCTCCAGCACGATCATATTGTGATTCCACTGCAGCAGGAAGGTGATAAGCATCACCTCGATAAAAACCAGCCACAGCCCCCGCGTAAGCAGAAAGCGACTGGTAGCGCCCCGGCTCCCCTGCTTCTGCTGTTGCAGCCAGATACTTACGCCCGAAAGAAACACGAACGTAGGCGCGCAGAAGTGAGTAATCCAACGGGTGAAAAACAGGAGGCCCGTAGCCTGAGTAACATCCTCGGGCCGAAAGACTGTGGGGCTCCATAATTCGCGCACATGATCCAGCGCCATAACTACCATAACCAGCCCCCGCACTACATCCACAGCTTGCACCCGGGATACCGCCGCCCTACTCCGGGCCCATACTGCGGGTAATGCCATAGATTGTTCCATGTGGTACGGATAGGGGGCAAAGCGCGTGTGGTTACGAAGGTAGCGAATCAAGTATCACGGCTTCAGCCTCCCTATCTACCACCGCTGCCCCCCTTCTAAGCAGAAGCCACTTATGCGCGCAGGAATAGCTCATGCACCTACGCCTCAGCAAGCGTAAAGCGCCGGTGACGAGACGTGATATGTACCTTATAGGGCGACGCTGCCCGTTGAGTAACCACGCCTTGCGGGCTGAGGAGAGCCTTCCCAACCGGGCGCCGACTTATACTAAAGCCCAGGGTAGCGCCAGCCCGCTCAACCTGATTTTGCACTCTGCCAGGCCCGAGACGCGCTGGAGCTTCCCCCAATTCAGGCTCTCTTTTCGCCTTACGCCTTCCCTTCTACCGATTTCTTGCGGCAAGCTTGCGTTATTTGGCAGGTAGCCCCGCTGTTGCGGCGTGTATGTACCCCAATAATGATTAAACAGCCTCTTTTTTCCGTTCTGCTGGCCGTTGCTCTGCCCCTACTGCCTACCCTGTCTGCCCGGGCCCAACCCACCGATTTCACCCCTGCCTGGAGTAAGGGGGTAGTGTGGTACCAGATATTCCCGGAGCGCTTCAGCAACGGCGACCCGGGCAACGACCCCAAGGTGACCGACCAGCATGGCGCCTACCCCTTCGATGCTACCTCTCCTTTCCAGATTCATCCCTGGCAGAGCGACTGGTACGAGTTGCAGCCCTACGAGCAGAAGAATGGAAAGGACATTTGGTATAACATTCAGCGCCGGCGCTACGGCGGCGACTTACAGGGCGTGCTCAACAAGCTGGACTACCTGCAGAAGCTGGGCGTGAATGCCGTGTACCTGACCCCAGTATTCTGGTCGCCCTCCTCGCACAAGTACGATGCGCTGTGTTACCACCACATCGACCCTACCTTCGGCCCCGACCCCGAGGGCGATAAAAAGCTCATGACCACCGAAAACCCACTCAAGCCCGAAACCTGGGTGTGGACCAAGGCTGACTTACTAGCCCTCAAGCTGATTGAAGAAGTACACAAGCGCAAGATGCGCATCATCTTCGATGGCGTATTCAACCACCTCGGAGCCAAGAGCTTTGCCTTCCAGGATGTGGAGAAAAACCAACAGGCCTCGCCTTACGCCGACTGGTTTTCCGTGAAGAGTTGGCGCGACCCGGCCAAGGGTACTGCCTTCGAGTATAACGGGTGGTTTGGGGTGAAAACGCTGCCTGAGCTGCGCGAAGACGCCAACGGCATTGTGGCCGGGCCCAAGCAGTACATCTTCAACGCGACCAAGCGCTGGATGAACCCTATGGACAAGGGCGCGGCCCATGGCATCGACGGCTGGCGCCTGGATGTGGCCTACGATGTGGGCCACCCATTCTGGAAAAGCTGGCGCCAATGGGTGCGCAGCCTCAACCCGGAGGCTTACATGACGGCCGAACTGGTATTTCCCATCGAGCAAACCCGGCCCTACCTGAGCGGCGATGAGTTCGACGCCACCATGAACTACAACTTCGCCTTTGCGGTCCACGATTTTTTCGTGCAGGAAGCCACCGCTGCTACGGCTACGCAGTTTGATAACCGACTGCGTGAGCTGCGCGAAGCCTTTGGGCCGGGCGTGGCCCTGAACATGCAAAACCTGGTGGACAGCCACGATGCCACCCGCATTGGCAGCGCCGTGGCCAACCCCGATGGCAAGAAGTTCGGCGACTGGGGCCCGTACTTCAACTGGAGCCAGAAAAGCAACAACCCCACCTACAACGCCCGCAAGCCCACCCCCGCCCAGGTGCAAAAGCAAAAGCTGATTGCGGCCTTTCAAATGCTGTACCTGGGCTCCCCCATGATATTCTACGGCGACGAGGCCGGCCTCTGGGGCAGCAACGACCCCGACTGCCGCAAACCCATGCTCTGGGCCGAAAAGGCCTACGAGCCCGAAACGCATAACCCCGACCAAACCAAGCACGACCCTGACCCGGTAGGCTTTAACCCGGAGCTGTTTGCCTGGTACCAGAAGTTCATCGGGCTCCGGCGGCAGCACCCGGCCCTGCGCCTGGGCACCTTCACCACGGTAGCCACCGATGATGCCCAGAAGCTCTACGCCTTCCGCCGCCAACACGGCCCCGACGATGTGCTGGTCATCTTCAACCGCGGCAACCAAGCGGCCACCTTCACCAATGCCGTTTTATCCAAGAACAAATACCGGGACGCATTTACCAAGAAGCCAGTGAAGCAGGTAATCGTGCCAGCTATGGATGTGCGGGTATTAAGCAAGAAATAAAGCTCCTATGCCGCTGTTAGCTGATATGTCCATACTAGCAACAGCGGCATAGAAGCTTTGTCTTACCCTTCTTCAACCGAAAAGCGCCGCCCCGGAAACCGGGGCGGCGCTTGCTGCGTGGGGCTAACCTCAGTGTTTCCACTGGGTTCGGCGAAACTGCTTCCAGCTCCGCTCTCGTTTCGCCAGGGTGGCGTTGCTGGTTTCGGGGCCGTGCGGAAAGCAGTAGGCGCAGCCGCGGGCATTACCGAACACCACGCGCGACACCTGCACGTTGGAAAACTTGGCTGGGAAGTCGACAAAACAGCCTTCTTCCACCATGCCAAAGGCCTTTTGGAGTTGTTTAACTCGTTTCATGAAGCTTTGAGTTGGTACTCAAAGCGGGCTACCCTTGGCGAAAACGGATAAGTAGATCATTGATTGGAATGCGCGTTCAGCGGTAAGCCCATGGTAGAGAAAACGGCTGATTTTCCGGTTTTCAGGGGCGTACGCACCGGCTTGGCGTTTCCTGGCGTCGGCTATTTCAGCTTGATGCCTTGGGCCTGCATGGCCTGCTCCTGCTTGGCTTGGTTGGCCAGGAACTCCTGGTGCTGAGCTTCCGTGCGCTCCGAGCCGAGGCGGGCCAGATGCTCGCGCACCTGGTCGGCGGGCAAATCGTTGCAGTAGATGGGGCCGCCGGGCTGCTGCCGCCACGATTCGCGCATGGTGCCGCCGTCGAGGGCGTCAAAGCCCAGCTCTTCTACCAGGGCCATTACTTTCTGCTTGGCTGCGGCATCATCGGAGGCTACGGGCAGGGCAATGCGACCGGGCGTGCCGGCGGGCTTCCCGTTTTTCTCGAGGTGCTCGGCGAAGATGTTGTTGAACACTTTCACTACCGGGCGGCCCAGGTGCTGCTGCACCCAGCCGCTTTCGGTCAGGTCGCCGGTTTCCAGCTCCGGAATATGGCCGTCGCGCAGCATGGGATAGTAATTGCTGGTATCGATGATGGGCACCTCGGCCGGTACATCGGCCAGCAGGTCTTTGGGCAGGTCCGGGATTTTCTCCAGGGGAATAGTCACCACGATGAAGTCGCTGCCGCGGCGGGCTGCTTCCTCGGCCGTCACGGGGGTAGCGCCGGTTTTCCGGGCTAGGTCCTGCAGGGTTTCGGGGCCACGGGAGTTGGCAATGTAAACTGAATGGCCGAGGCTGGTGAGCCGCACGGCAAGGGCGCTACCGATGTGGCCGGCGCCAATGATTCCGATGTTCATAGGTTGTGTTGTTTGGTTCGTACGCCGGTGATGTGCCAGCGCAGGGAGGTAAACAGCGGAAGTGGACGTTTTGCTTTTTTTGCCAGGCGGTTCGATTACTGGTAGGACCACTAGTAGCTTATGCCCAGTAGGTACGCCTACCTCTTCATAATGACCTAGACCATCTGGGTATTGTTCTAACGCTGGCATGTGTTTCTACGAGCGTTTCTCGCAGTCTTAGGCTGTAACGAGTCCGTTTGCGTCATGCACGGCAAGAGCTCACCCTTTATTGCGTCGCAGGCCCAGCCTCAAGGGGCCCATCAGAAAGGCATATAGCGTGAAGTTGCTTAGTATTCTGCTCTTTAAGAGCAGTAAATAACAACTCCGATAAAAATAATGCACTCCCTACAAGGTATATACCTACCATTAACCAGAGAGCTCCCCTACTACGCTGAGCAAATGGTTTTGACACTGGATATAGTAGTACGGGAGGATCAATACTTGTTAAGAACTGGCTGCGTTGAATAGCTTTTCTATACGATAGGTTTTTGTCGCTGTCACCAGCGCGTTCCAGGTATTGAAAGTTAAGCAGAGAATCTAACCGAGCGGCTTTAACCTCTGCACGCATCGCCTGATTTAACCTAAGCACCGTACTGTCCCGCTCTTCCTTGTCGGTACTGCGCGCAAATTCTTTGCTGAGCTCATAAGCCAACCATACCGCATATACTTTTTTGAGTGTATCGGTATGGTTGGCTAGCAAAGGAAGGCCTATTCTCAGGTGCGAGGAAGGATTTCCAGTTTTGGACTGCACGACTACAGAGTCATACACCGCCATTTTTTTGTTGACATACACCTGCTTCAGGAAGTAGTAACGAGCAGGCGGCCCGATAGCCATTTCAGCTATGTTATTTAACACAGCTACCCTACCAAGCCGCTTGCTTACATACTCATCTATCCTCCACGTCATCAACAGAACCAGCGTTACGGTCAAGAAATAAAAGGACACGTAACCCTAATCCTTTTCACCGGTGGTCCGAGACGCGTTTTCCTCCAGCATCAGGAGCCTTGGCCGTAAGAAACGCCATAGTAAAACGAGGGTGGCTATGCCTGGAATAAAAAAGGTCCATACCGCGCTCTGTGAACTGGCTGTCTGTTGGTTCAACTGCCAGTCAATGGCCAGAAAGCTCAGGATAACACCATTCACAATTAGCAAATACGGCAGAAAAATCTGCCGTATTTTCAAAGAAGTATGGTCCATCTAAACAATAATTCGTCAGCTACTCCTGCCCCGGAATCTTTACGCCGCGCTCCTGGGCTACCTGCTGGGCTAGCTCGTAGCCGGCGTCGGCGTGGCGGAAGACGCCCATGCCGGGGTCAGTGGTGAGCACGCGGCGCAGGCGCTCGGCTTTTTCGGGGGTGCCGGTGGCCACGATGACCATGCCCGCGTGGGTGCTGTTGCCAATGCCCACGCCGCCACCGTTGTGCAGGCTCACCCAGTCTGCGCCGGAGGCCGTGTTGGCCAGGGCGTTGAGCAGGGGCCAGTCGGCCACGGCGTCGGAGCCATCTTTCATGCCTTCGGTTTCGCGGTTGGGCGAGGCCACGGAGCCGCAGTCGAGGTGGTCGCGGCCGATGACGATGGGGGCCGAGACTTCGCCGCGGGCTACCAGGTCGTTAATAACCAAGCCGAACTTCGCCCGCTCGCCGTAGCCCAGCCAGCACACGCGGGCCGGTAGCCCAATGAAGGGCACCTTGGCCTGGGCCTTCTCAATCCAGCGGCGCAGCATGCGGTTTTCCGGGAAGGTTTCGAGCAGGGCGCGGTCGATGCGCAGGATGTCTTGCGGGTCGCCGGAGAGAGCCGCCCAGCGGAACGGTCCCTTGCCCTCACAGAACAGCGGCCGGATGTAGGCAGGCACGAAACCGGGGTAGAGAAACCGTCCGGTTGAGTCGCGCACTTGCAGCCCGCCTTTTTCGGCCTGTCCGCGCAGGTTGTTGCCGTAATCGAGGGCCACGGCCCCGCCGGCCTGCAACTCAATGATGGCCCTGCAGTGCTTCACGATGGAGGCCAGAGCCTGGCGCTTAAACTCTTCGGGGTTGTCTTTGCGCAGCTGCAATACGGCCTCAATGTCGCCCTCGGGAATGTAGTCCATCAGGTCGTGGGCCGAGGTTTGGTCGGTGACGATGTCGGCCTGGTAGCCGCGCGCCAGCAGCTCGGGCAGCACGGTGGCCGCGTTGCCAGTGAGGCCGATGCTCCAGCCCTGGCGCGCCTGCTTATACTGCTCACACAAGTTCAGGGCGTGGTCTAGGTCGCGGGCCTGCTCGTCGAGGTAGCCTTCCTGCACCTTCTGCTTCACGCGGGCATCAATGGGCTCAATGACCAGGCACACCCCGTCGTTCATGGTCACGGCCAGGGGCTGGGCCCCCGACATGCCGCCCAGGCCAGCCGTAACGGTGACGGTACCAGCCAGCGTGCCGCCGAAGTGCTTGTCGGCCACGGCAGCGAAGGTTTCGTAGGTACCCTGCAGGATGCCCTGGGTAGCAATGTAAATCCAGGAGCCGGCCGTCATCTGCCCGTACATCATCAGGCCCAGGCGGTCCAGCTCATCAAAGTATTCCTGGGTGCTCCAGGCCGGCACGAGGTTGGAGTTGGCAATGAGCACGCGCGGGGCGTGGGCCCAGGTGCGAATCACGCCCACGGCCTTGCCACTCTGCACGAGCATGGTTTCGTCGGCCTCCAGGTTTTTGAGCGTCTTTACTATCGTCTGGTACTCCTTCCAGTTGCGGGCGGCGCGGCCGGCGCCGCCGTACACAATCAGCTCGTCGTAGACCAGGCTTACGGCCGGATCGAGGTTGTTTTCGAGCATACGGAGGGCTGCCTCGGCTTCCCAGGTTTTGCAGCGCAACCCGGCGCCGTGCTGGGCGCGCACGGTTTCGGCGGGCTTGTACTCGTAGTACATAGGCCGGGTAGCCGGCTGCGGGGCGTTGGCCGCGTCAGAAGTGGAGGCAGCTTCTAGGTTAAGCTCAGGGGTGATGGAGGCGGTGGGGGCAGACATAGAGTAGCGCGGCTGGGTAGTACTTGGGGCTGGAAGGTATGCTTTTCCCACGGTCCGGCCCAGCCTCTGGCAACCCGCCCGGCAAGATTGTTTACCAAAGCTTAACGCCCGTTTGCCTGCCCGCCCCGGGCAGGTGCCGTATCAGACGGAAGTTTTGCTGATAAGCTGTTCATTCACTGTTTGCGTTGCCCGTATGCGCCACTTCACCACCTATTTTCAGGTTCTGTTTTTGCTGCTCTTACTTGTGCTTGGAGCAGTTAATCGTCGCTTCCGCTTCCACAGTGCCGCGGCTGGCGCCCGCTCAATGGGCAATACCCTCGCGCCCACTTTTACGCCCCTGCAGAGCCAAGGCCTGGTTTATTCGACCCGGCAGGCTCAGCAGTAGATGCTGCACCAAGCTCAACCATTATAAAAAAACCAAGATTTTATTACTCTAAATCAGGTTACCTATTTTCTATTCGCAGTATAAAGCACTGATTCGTCGCTAACAGGCTCGAATCGGCTAAAAACTCCACCAACACTCCACTTATCCTACCAACACCATGAAAAAGGTTCTGTTTATGGCCCTCGCTGCGGCCTCGTTCACATTCGCTTCGTGCGGTGGCAATCAACAAGAAGGCGCTGCTGGCTCGGGTACGGGCTCGGAAGGCGGTACCGGCACTGAGTCGGGCAGCGGCTCCGGCTCGGGCTCTATGGATGCTTCCGGCGACGCTGGCATGAGCAGCGACACGAGCAGCATGGGCACCGGCTCGGGCGGCGGTGGCACTACCAGCAACGGCGACCAGAGCGCTGGCTCTACCACCAGCGGCACCAGCACTACCGGCGGCTCCACGGCCGGCGGCATGGGCTCTACGGCAGGTGGTAGCACAGCCGGTGGCTCCACGGCGGGCGGCTCTACGGCCGGCGGCAGCACTGGCACCACGGCGGGCGGCAGCACGGCGGGCGGCACTACGGGTGGTGGCTCCACGGCCGGCGGCGGCACTACGGGCCGCTAGGCCTACCTCAGGCATAAAAAAAGCTCCTCACTGGGTGAGGAGCTTTTTTTATGCCTCAGCTTCTCCCTCTCGGAGAGAAACTCCGGAAGCTGAACAGTAAAAAATAATCAAGAATTATTTTACCTCTGATGGGTTACCTCCCCCGTTGGCCGCTATTAAGGTTCGGATTCGCGGCCGACTGGCGGCGGGCTCACTCTTTCTTCTGCCCTTATTTACTTGTCACTTACCATCACCATGAAAAAAGTTCTGTTCCTCGCTCTGGCTGCTGCTTCGTTCACTTTCGCTTCGTGCGGCGGCGACGCTACCACGACTAACGAAGGCGGCACCGGTGCCGATGACGCTTCGGCTACGGAGGCTCCTGCCACCGAATCGACCACCACGACTGACTCGACCATGACCGACACCGGCGCGGGCGCCGGCTCGACAACTGGCTCGACCACTACGGCGGGCGGCACTACCGAAGGTTCGACCACGGGCACTACCGATGCTACCGGCACTACGGCTGGGGGCACTACGGCTGGCACCACCACGGGTGGCACCACCGCTCAGTAGTCTGTGGCTTAGCAAACAATACGAGTAAGAAAAAGCCCCTCACTAGCTGAGGGGCTTTTTTGTTTTTAGAGAGGTAGGGCCGCGGTACTATTTGCTTGAGCTGTGCAGCACAATACCGCCGTTGGTAGTTACGGCCCGCACGGGCGCCCCGCCCTGGCCCAGGTTCAGGGCTACCTCTCGGCTGCCGTTGCTGCTGCCTGGCAGGCTAGTGTTGATAATGCCCCGCTGGGTGCTGGTGAACAGTTGGGCTGAGTAGGCGGCCGGAACCTGCCAGGAAATGCCGCCGTTGGTGGTTGTTACATCAAGGCCCTTGCCTTCCCAACGGCTCCCGGTCAGCGTAATGCTCAGTCCGCCGTTCTGGGTCTGGCCTTTGATGTCGCCCCCGGAGCCGGTGATGCTGACGCCCCCATTTTGGGCTTCAAATGAAACCGGGCCCTGTAGATTTTCGAGGTGGATGCCGCCATTGTGCGTAGTCAGGGCCAGCGCCACCTTTTCGGGCACGAATATCTCATAGCTCACGGCATAGCCCGCGGCATCGGCTGAGCTGGCCGCACGCAACGTATTGGCTTCACTGCCGATTTTCACCTGCCCTACCCGCTCCCGGGCTTCGGCCTCGGTACGGGCCCAGGCTTGCACCTTCGCCCGCACCCGCACCTGGGAGCCGGCGTAGCCTTTCACCGAAATGCCCCCGTTGCGCAGCCCGTCAATTGTGAGGCGTTGTCCGTCATTTGGGGCGGGTAGGGTCAGGTCGCGCGTTTCGCAGTAGCGCTTTTGGCCGGAGCTACCCCACTTGCCTTCCTCGCAGGCGGAGGTAAAGACGGGCTGGCTGGTTTGGGCGGCAGCCGTCAGGGCCGAAGCGCCCACTAGCAGAGGAATAAGTACCTGTTTCATAGTAGGGAAGTGGTAAGGTGAATACTACCCCACTGACAACGGGCAACCCGTAAAGGACGCATACACCACGAAACTTTTCGTACACCGTATCATGCGGCACCCGTTGCTTACCCCTGGAGGCCGCTCAGCTAGTCGGTAGTGCTACCTCGTTCGATGGTTGCCTTGCCGGTCAGCGGCGCGCACTACGCGCAATGAATGGTCAGGCTCCTAGGCGCGTAGGGCGACCAGGAATTGCAGCCGGCTTGGTAGGGCCTAGGCTCTTCAGCCAGCTTCGGGTTAGACAGGTGCTAAAGGGGGGTTCGACAAATAAATTTCAAGTATTCCTATACCTAAATGAAGTTTCGCCGTATGTACCGGCGCTGATGCACCCACATTAGTATTTTCATTCACTCGTTCCTTGTATTATGCAGCGCTTTTCTACTCTTCTGCGCTTTTTTGCGCTCTTCCTTCTGCTTGTGCTTGGCGCAGCTAACCGTCAGCGTCCGCTAGCCAAGCTTACCTTCTCGGAAGAAATTTCGGCTTTCTTCCGTAGCGTAGCAGTAGCGCCCTCCAACACCTAGGTCGGGCAGCTTTTCCAGCCGAGTATCTGCCAGCCGCAGTTCCTTCCGCCCCACCCGCGGAGGGAACTGCGGCTCGTTGTTTTTAGAGGGTGTAGCGCCGGGGGTAGTGCTTACCGCCTGCCGCTGTGCCGCCATGTTCTTCTCACGACGGGGAAATTTGGTTAAACCGCGCGGCGTATGTAGTGACTTCTCTACCTTTGCCCGGTACCCTTGCGGCCGACCGCCGGTAGCGGCCGGCTCCTTCCTCGACACTCCCTGAACCCGAATCGAATGGAAACTTCTCCCTCCAACATCCCCGCCATGACCCTGCAGCTGGGTTCTTACCAGGCTGCCGTTGATGCCAAACTTCAGGATTTCAACGCCCGCAACTTCACCGCCGGCTTCTGGCAAAAGCAAGCCGACCTGTGGGTGCAGGATGAAGCCGCCCAGCAAAGCCTGCGCAGCTTTATGGGCTGGTTGCGGGTAGCCGAAACGATGCTGCCCCGCGTGGGCGAGATTGAGGAGTTTGCCCGCGAGGTGCAGGCCGCTGGCTTTCAGCACGTAGTGGTAATGGGCATGGGTGGTAGCACCATGACTCCCATTGTATTCCGGCAGGCGTTCCAGCAGGGCGCCGATGCCCTACCCCTCTCGGTGCTCGATACCACCAACCCCGGTACGGTGCGCGAAATTGAGGAGTCGGTGCCCCTGGCCCAGACCCTCTTTGTGGTAGCCAGCAAATCGGGCACCACGGCCGAGCCCCTGGCTTTCGGCGACTATTTCTATGCCCGCCTAAAGGAAATTAAAGGCGACAAGGCCGGCGAAAACTTCGTGGCCATTACCGACCCTGGCTCCAAATTCGTGACCCAGGCCACCGAGGAAGGCTACCGCCGTATCTTCCTGAACTTTGCCGAGGTAGGCGGCCGCTTCTCGGCCCTCTCCTACTTCGGGCTGGTGCCGGCTGCTTTGTACGGTATCGACATCAAAACCCTGCTGGAGCGTGCCATTGACATGATGCGCGCCACCGGCTCGGAGGGCGACGTGCAGCAAAACCCCGGCTTAGAGCTGGGCGTGGCCCTGGGCGTACTGGCCCAGCAAGGCCGCGACAAGCTCACGCTGGTAGTGCCCGACACCATTTCGGACTTTGGCCTGTGGCTGGAGCAGCTGGTAGCCGAAAGCACCGGTAAGGAAGGCAAAGGTATTATGCCCCTGGCCGGCGACCCGCTGGGTAGTCCCGAGGTGTACGGCCAGGACCGCGTGTTCGTGTACGTGGGCTTCGAAAACCAGCCCGACGAGCAGAACCGCCAGCAAGTAGCTGCCCTGCAGGCGGCCGGCCACCCGGTAGTTACCATTCTGATGCATGATGCCCTGGACTTGGGCGCCGAGTTCTTCCGTTGGGAGGTAGCCACGGCCATTGCCAGCGCCGTGCTCGAAATCAACCCCTTCGACCAGCCCAACGTGCAGGCCGCCAAAACCGCCACCGACCAGCTGATGAAAGTGGTAGTAGAAAAAGGCTCCCTGCCCGAGGAAAGCGCCCCGGTGCTCCAGGAAAACGGCCTCGACTACTACGCTAACGTATCGGGGGGTAGCGCGGTGGAGGTGCTACGTGCGTTCTTCGGCCAGAGCCAGCCCGGCAATTTCCTCTGCATTCAGGCTTACCTCCAGGAGTCTCCAGCCCTGAACCAGGAGCTACAGGAGGTGCGCAGCCTGGTGCAGCAGCACTTGCACATTGCTACGGCTTCGGGCTACGGTCCGCGCTTCCTGCACTCCACGGGCCAGTACCACAAAGGCGGCCCCGACAACGGTCTGTTCCTGCAAATCACCACCGACCACGCTCAGGACCTGCCCCTGCCCGGCCGCCCCTACACCTTCGGCACCTTCCAGAACGCCCAGGCCGCCGGCGACCTGAAGGCCCTGCAGGACTACAACCGCCGCACCCTGCGCGTACACCTCGGCTCGGCCGGCGAAGCCCAGGGCGTAGGCACTTTGCTTGCCGCCCTGCGTGAGGCCCTGGCGTAAGTTGTAGCACTTCAAACTTCCTGAAAAGGCCCGACTGGTTCGCCAGCCGGGCCTTTTTGGTGCCGGGGTATGACAGGGTGTGTTCTTCTTAAGAAAGAAGCAAGGAACCGGGGGAGCTCTCAATAGATGAACTCCACTTTTTCGCTTCTCTCGGAAAGACACGGCGGCAAACTCTCTGTTACCCATACCCAATTCAGAGGAGGTTCGTACTGACTGTATCGTTTCACCTACCCCTGAACTCATGGAAAAGGTAGCCGCTGGGGTTCACCAGCTCTCTATTCAACGTTTTGTTAATGTATACTTTGTAGAAACCGGTCATGCGGGTGCCTGGATACTGGTGGATACTGGCCTACCCGGCTCCGAGAAGGCCATTATTGAGGCTGCCGACAAGATTTTCTACCCCGGCACCCACCCCGAAGCTATTCTGCTGACCCACGGCCACATGGACCACTCGGGCTCGGCGCAAGCCCTGGCTGAGCACTGGAAAGTACCCGTGCTGGCCCATTCTTTAGAAATACCTTTCCTGACGGCTAAAGCCGTGTATCCGCCCGCCGACCCTACCGTAGCTGGTGGCGGCTCGCTGGCTTTTGTGGCCCGCTTTTTCCCGCCCCAGTCGTTTCAGCTCAGCGACTATGTGCAGCGCCTACCCGAAAACGATACGGAACCACCTTTCCTGCCCGACTGGCAGATTCTGCACGTGCCGGGCCACGCGCCGGGCCAGATTGCGCTGTTCCGCGAGAATGACCGCACCCTGATTGGGGCTGATGCCTTTGCCACGGCCAACCACGAGTCGGTGCCGGAGCTGCTGTTGCAGCTGCCCAAAATCAGCGTGGCGGGCGCGCCGTTCAACTACAACTGGCAGCAAGTGCGCGAGTCGGTTCAGAAGCTGGCAGCCCTGCGACCCGCAGCTATTGGCTGCGGCCACGGCCCGGTTATCAAAGGTCCCGAAGCCGCCGCTGGCCTGCAAAAGCTAGCCGATGAGTTCCCGATGCCGGCTCAGGGGCGCTACGTGCAGGACCCCGCGCGCCTCGACGAAAACGGGGTGGCCTACCTCCCCGCTGCGCCCCACGACCCCATCCGGCAGAAATTTGCCATTGCCGCCGCCGGCTTAGGGGCGCTGGTAGGGGTAGCCGTGCTGATTAAGCGCTACCAAAAGCACAAGCAAAACGAGTACCCTCAGAAAACCTCGCCCGTACCCAAGCGCCCCCGCACCGACGAGGTAGTGCGCTACCCGGAACACTACTAAGTTTTGCTTGCCCTTCCAACGAAGGCAGAACCCAAGGTAATTCATGACAGGATGAACCCTGACACCTGGCTCTACTCGACATACGCTCACACGCTAAACGCCCGCTTTCAGCGGGCGTTTTTTATTCTGCTACCCCTGCCGCGGCCGGCTGAGCATCCGGAGACAGAGCCTCCTGCTTTACCGAAACGTTGCCGTTAACGGTGGTGGCCCGGAGCTGGGCCCCACCCTTGCCCAGGGTTGCAACCAGGTTGTGGGGTAGCACGCTTTTGCGCTTGGTGTTCAGCTCGGCCTGTACCCGGCCCTGCACCGTGCGCGCCATAATGGTGGCGGCGTACACCGGCGGCAGTTGCCACGTAATGTTGCCATTTACCGTGCTGACATCCAATGTAGGGCCTTGCCACGTTTCGCCGGTCAGGGTCAGGCGCAGGTCGCCGGAGGTGGTTTTGCCGCGCACATCACCGCCTACCCCGGTTAGGGTAATGGAGCCTTTGGTGCTTTCACAGCGAAGGGTACCGCGCACGTTTTCAATGCTGATGTGGCCATTAGTGGAGCGCAGGGTCAGGTCGGTTTGGGCGGGTACCAGCACCTCGTAGCTTGCCTCCCACCCATCCAGCGACTCATTGGCCCGGGCTGCCCGCACGGTGTTGTTCTGGGTACTAACGCGCACTGCCGCGGCCAATGCCTTGGCCGCTTCCAGGGTAGCGGCGCGCCCCGTCACCAAAGTGCGCACGCGCACGGTAGTACCGGCCCAGTTGCGCACGGTAATGCTACCGTTCAGGCGGGCGTCTATGGTGAGTGGCGTGCCGGCGGGCGGGGCGGGCAGGCTCAGGTCGCGGGTTTCGCAGTGTTGCTTCTGCAGCGAGTTGGAGGCAGGGCGGGGCGCGCAGGTGAGCGTAAAGGCCGGGCCAGGAGCCGGTTTAGCCACGGGCTTGGAAGCCGATTTCTGGGCGGCAGCGGGCAAGGCAAGCGTGAGGCTCAGCAGGCAGGCAAGCAGATGTTTCATAGGAGAAGGAAAGCTCGGAGCCCAGGCAGAAAAACAAAGAGTACTCTTCTTGCTGCTCTACGAGGGGTAGTACTTATGCGCTCAGGGTGGCAGCTACGCCCGTCAGGTAGGCCGTGAGGATGGTGGCAGCCAGCCGGGCAGTCTGGTTGTCACGGTCGAAGAGGGGGTTCAGCTCCACCAGCTCAAACAGCAGTACCTCGGGCTCTTTGCCGGCCAGAAAAGCGGCTTCCGTTGCCTGCCGAGGCGTGAAGCCATCGGCGCTGGGCGCCGATACGGCCGGGGCGTAGGCTTCGGCGCAGCCATCCATATCGAAGCTCACGAAGGCGGGGCCCGCGGCGGTAGCGCGGCGCAGGGCCCGGCGCATGTACTCGGCCATGCCATCCTGCTGCACGTGGGCCAGCGGGACAATGGTAGCCTGTTGCTGGTGCAGAAAGTCAATATCCTCGCGGGTGTTGAGGTTGGAGTGCAGCCCGATTTCGGTAAACCGCTCCCCGGCCAGCACTTCTTCGCGCAGGAGCTTGCCGAAGGGCGTGCCGCTGCTGAGCAGGCCCGGCCGGTCTTTTACATCGGCGTGGGCATCCAGGTTGATACCGCCCACGGCGTGCCCGTTGGTAGCGTCGAGCAGGGCCCGGACGGTGCTGTAGGTGCCATCGTGGGAGCCGCCCAGCACCACCACCCGCGGATACTGGTGGAGCAGGCGCGTAAGCTCGGCCCGGATGGTCTGGTGGTTGGCTTCGTGGTCGGGGCTAGCGCGCACGTCCAGGTTGCCCGCATCGGCAATGCGCAGGGCGTCCAGACTGACGTTGTGCTCCAGGTTGTAGGTTTTGTGGTAGCGGCGCAGCTCCCGCCGGATGGCCTCGGGGGCGCCGGCCGCCCCGGCGCGGCCGCCTTCCAGCACGGTGCCAAAGTCGAGCGGTAAGCCCACCAGGCACACATCGGCCTGGGGCAGTTCGGCGGCGGGGCGCAGTAAGTCGCGGATAAAGGTGGGCATGCCCAAATGTAGGAGTAAACCGCAGCTTGCTTAGCTGCCCGTGGGGTAGCTGGTGCCCATCTGGCGGGCGCAGGTTACCTTGCAGCATGCTATATCGTTTCGTTTTGGCCGCCCTGCTGGGTTTCAGCGGCTTTTCGGCAGTGGCCCAGCGCACCTCCCCTACCGTGCCCCGGCTGGCACCCTCCTTCTTTACTACCTACTCTTACCTGACCTACTCCATCCTCGACCGGGGCACCAGTCCTACGCCTATGCCGGCGAAAGGGGTAGGTGGCACGCTCACGCTCCGCCCCGACGGCACGTATCAGAAGCGCCTCACGCTCAGCGCCAACGGCGGCACCATGCCCTTCGACCAGGACGGGCGCTATACCTTTGCGGGCAACCGCATCAGCTTTTCTTATACCGATAAGAAAGGCCAGTCCCGCACCGACGCGGGCACGTTTCAGCTGCGCAATGGCCTCCTGACGCTGACGATGCAAGGCTACCCCGCCGGCAACCAGAGCATCTATACCCTGCGCCAACAGTAGCCACCCGGGCACCGAAAAAAGAGGATGCCGTTTGTGACAACGCGCTGCAGCGCCGAACGTCCGGCGCTTTCTGCGGTGCTCTATCTTGCCTTTGCCTCCACCGGCCCGTTCTCCTGTATCTATGCTTTCCAACATTATTTTTTACTCCCTGGATAAGGCTATCCGGCAGTACCGGCGCTTTGCCCAGGCCAACATCGACCGGGCGGGGATAGACATTACCATTGACCAGTGGCTGGTGCTGCGCGTGCTGGAAGAGCACGACGACCTGACCCAGATGGAAATAGCTGAGCGGGTATTTAAAGACCAGGCGTCGGTGGCCCGGATTCTGGCGTTGCTGCTGAAACGCGGCCTTGTGCTATCGGAACCCCAGCCCACCGATGGCCGCCGCAACCGCCTGCGCGTATCGGCGGCTGGGGAAGCGACGCTGGCGGCCGTACAGCCGGTGGTACTCAGCAACCGCGCCATCGCTCTGGCCGGCCTCAGCGAAACCGACCTTGACCACCTGCGCCAAGTACTGGAACGCATCTACCGCAACTGCTCCAGTGCCTCTAATGCTACCCCAGCGGCCCCCACAAAGGTGGAAGGGGAAGGCTGACCCGTCGGGACTCAGGCG
Source organism: Hymenobacter sp. HSC-4F20 (assembly GCF_019599275.1). GTDB lineage: Bacteria > Bacteroidota > Bacteroidia > Cytophagales > Hymenobacteraceae > Hymenobacter. Next base: position 1,826,341 of record NZ_JAHZTD010000001.1, read on the forward strand.
CAGAAGCGGGATATTTTGCCGGCTTCTATGCCCCCTACCGGCAGCAAGCAGCCGGCAGCTAGAACTGAGGCTAGGGGTGCTGGGCGGCGTTGGGCCGTGCATTGCGCTCCGCCGGGCTTTCTGCTAACTTGCAGCCCCTTTCGGCCCCGCCCGCCGAAGTAAAACCTCACTAATTCACCTTTTCACCAACTTACCATAGATGGGACGCGCGTTTGAATTCCGCAAAGGCCGCAAAATGAAGCGCTGGGACCGAATGTCGAAGGACTTCACCCGGATCGGCCGGGAAATTGTAATGGCTGTAAAGGAAGCCGGCCCCAACCCCGACACCAACTCCCGCCTGCGCACGGCCATGCAGAACGCCAAAGGCGTGAACATGCCCAAGGATCGGGTAGAAGCCGCCATCAAACGGGCCAGCAGCAAAGAGGAAAAAGACTACCAGGAAGTGGTATATGAAGGGTACGCCCCCCACGGCGTGGCCATTGTGGTGGAAACGGCCACCGACAACCCTACCCGCACCGTGGCCAACGTACGCATGTACTTCAACCGCGGCAATGGCGCCCTGGGCACGGCCGGCTCCTCCGATTTTACCTTCACCCGCAAGGGCGTGTTCAAGCTGGCCGCCGAAGGCCTCGACCGCGACGAGCTGGAGCTGGAGCTGATTGACGCCGGCGCCGAAGACGTGTACACCGACCAGGAAGAGGACGAGCACGGCAACGTGAAAGACTATATCGTGGTAGAAACGGCCTTCACCGACTTCGGGCAGATGCAGAAAGCCCTCGAGGAAAAAGGCCTCAACGTGGTGTCGGCGCAGCTGCAGCGCGTGCCCAATACCACCGTGCACCTGGAAGGCGAGCAGCTGGAAGAGGTGATGAACCTGATTGAGAAGTTCGAGGACGACGACGACGTACAGGCTGTGTATCATACGCTGGGCTAACGCGCTGACGGCTCCTGGCACGTACACACGCGGGCTGCGCCAGGTGGCGCAGCCCGCGTGTGCTTTTACGTTCCCTTTAAAGGCTACGAAAAGGCGCGCTTCACTACGCTGAACGCCACCAAAGCTTCCGGCCTTATCTTACTCTTGCTTTACGGTGGCACACGCTTTCCAGCACGCAGCCAACGCGCCGGGGTAGGAGCGGCGGATACGGGCAATTCGTGCTGCTGCTTACCCCACGGCCAAAACGCCCCGGCAAGCGCAGGTACATACTTGCCCTGCAAGAGGCTGCATGCTTCTGCTACGTCCTATTCATTTCTGTCCTGATGAACCTCGTGATGACGGCGTTGCTCCGGCTACCCGCAGCATTTCGTAAAGCCCAGCGTCAGCGCCAGCTCCTGGCCCTGATGCAGCAGGCCCAAGTGCCGGGCTTGCAGCTAGTACACACCCACCGGCACCAGACTACCCTGTATCAGCTGGGGCACCGCAAAAGCGGCACTTCCGCGGCCATTGAGGCGCACACCATCTTTCAGGCGGCCTCCCTGGGAAAGGTGATGCTGGCCTATACAGCCCTGCGCCTCCACGACCGGGGCGTCCTGTCGCTGGACGAACCGCTGCTGGCGTACTACCCCTACCCTCGCTTACATCAGCAACCGGCGGCCCACCAGATTACGGCTCGCATGGTGCTCACCCATACCTCGGGCTTGCCCAACTGGGCCGAGCATCCGCTGGGCGCCGGCTGGGCCACCTCCCCGCTCACTCTGCATGGCCCTCCTGGTAAGCGCTGGCAGTATTCGGGCGAAGGATACGTATTTCTGCAAAAAACGCTGGAGCAACTGACCGGCAAGCCCCTCCCCCTGCTGGTGCAGGACGAGGTAGTAGGGCCTCTGCACCTGCCCAATAGCAGCTTCGTGTGGCGGCCCGACTTTGCCGCAACAGCCGCATCCGGTCACGACGGCGCCGGCCAGCCTACTGCAGTACAGCGCTTCGAGCAAGCCAATGCGGGGTTCAGCTTGCTGTCGACAGCGGCCGATTACAACGTGTTCCTGCAAGCTGTGCTGGCTGGCACTGGGTTGAAGCCCGCTACCCGGGCCCTGCTGCTGGAACCGCAGTGCAGCGCAGAACGCCGCGCAACGCCCGCCCGCCCGCCCGACCCGAGCATTGCCTGGGCCTGTGGCGTCGGCCTTGCGCGCACCAGCCGCGGCCGGGCCTTATGGCACTGGGGCAACAACGGGGACTTTACTTCCTTCTTCATGGCTTTTCCCAGCCGGCAGGAGAGCCTCGTGTTTTTTACCAACAGCGCCAATGGCCTCAAGCTCACGGATGAGGTGCTGCCATTATTTTTTGGTCCCGGCCAGTACCAGGCGGCACGCTGGCTGGCGGAAGAACAGGTGTAGCGGCATACGGCGGTTCTGCCAGGGGCTTAGGGTGCGTTGGGAAGAGTGAGAAATATCATTAGGTTTAGCCTGACAGCAACCCGCTGACCACGCCCCTTATTGTTACGTTCATGAAGCTCATTTCCATTCTGCGGGTCACCACTACGCTGCTGGCAGCCCTGGCTACGGCCTCCTGCACCCAGCAGCAAGACCACGCGGCGGCTACCACGACGGTGCCCCCGGCTTACTTCACCGGCGACACGGCCCGCGTAAAGGACGGCGGTGTGCAGGTTATCCCGATTACTACCCCCAAGGGGAAGTTCAACGTCTGGACTAAGCGTTTCGGCAATAACCCGCGCATTAAGCTGCTGCTGCTCAATGGCGGCCCGGGTGCCACGCACGAGTACTTTGAGTGCATGGAGAGCTTTCTGCCGCAGGAGGGGATAGAGTTTATTTACTACGACCAGCTCGGCTGCGGCAACTCCGACAATCCCCGGGACACGGCCCTGTGGAGCCTGCCCCGCTACGTGGAAGAGGTGGAGCAGGTGCGCCAGGCCCTGCACCTGACCAAGGATAACTTTTACTTGCTGGGCCACAGCTGGGGCGGCATTCTGGCGGCCGAGTACGCTTTCAAATACCAGCAGCACCTGAAGGGCCTGATCATTTCCAATATGATGATGAGCGTGCCCGACTACGGCAAGTACGCCGACAATGTGCTGGCCAAGCAGCTGAAGCCTGAGGTGCTGCGGGAAATCCGGCAGATCGAAGCCCGGAAGGACTTCCAGAACCCGCGCTACATGGAACTGTTGCTTCCTAACTTCTATACCGAGCACATCCTGCGCCTGCCGCTGGATAAATGGCCTGAGCCGGTGAACCGCTCCTTCGCCAAGATGAACCAGTCGCTTTACGTCACCATGCAGGGCCCCAGCGAGTTTGGGGTCGCCGGCAAGCTGGTGCACTGGGACCGAACCCCGGACCTCAACCAGCTCGTGGTACCGGTACTCAGCATCGGTGGCAAGTACGACACCATGGACCCCGAGCACATGCGCCGCGTGGCCACCCTGGTGCAGAATGGCACGGCGCTGATTTGCCCCAACGGCAGCCACATGAGCTTCTACGACGATCAGCTGACGTATATGACCGGCCTGCTCACGTTCCTAAAGGGAATAGATGCCGGCCAGAAGAAAGTAGCTTTGTAATTTCCGGTAGGCAACTGTTTCGCCGTTTCACCGCTATACTCCCATGCCCATCTCCTATAAACCCCTGTTCCTGCTCGACGCCGACGCGTTTTCCCTGGTAGAAATCAAAGCCCTGGATGTGCAGAGCGACGACCCTGCGAAGGTGTACTTCTGGTTTCGGTTTGATAAGGCCGCTCATCACCTAGAGCACCTCACGTTTGTTTCGATGGCCACAGCTGGGGCCGAGCAGCAGCGCGAGTTCCAGCAAGGACGGCTACAGTTTACGCAGCACGGCGGCACCTATGCGGCCGCGGACGCGGCCGCGCCTACTTCCCTGCGCGTGCAGGCCGTGGACGCGCTGCCGGCGGACCTGGACGAGGCCATTCAGCGCTATTTCATTGGCGGTTGAGCTGCGCAGTTGCCCGCCCAAATAGGCCCGCCAACAGATCTTGCCTCTTGCCGCCTGCTTCCGCCGTATCTTTGCAGCCCGCCGCTTCGTTGGAAGTGGTGGGCTGTTTTTGTTTTTGCTTCAACCTGTTTCCTTCTCATGGCAATTCGTCTTAATAAATTCATCAGCGAAAGCGGCATGTGCTCCCGCCGGGAGGCCGACCGCTATATTGAGCAGGGGCAGGTGCTGGTGAATGGCAAGCGCGCCAGCGTGGGCGACCAGGTGACGGCTAAGGACCGCGTGATGGTAAATGGCAACCTGGTTGAGCCCCGGGGCGAGGAAGAGGCGGTGTACATTGCCTACAACAAGCCGCCCGGAATTACCACTACTACCACGGCCGGCATCCGCGACAACATCATCCGGGCCATCAAGCACAGCGTGCGCCTAGTACCCGTGGGCCAGCTCGATAAGGAGTCGCAGGGACTGGTGCTGCTCACTAGCAGCGGAGAACTGGTCAATAAGATTCTGCGCGCCAGCCACGTGCACGAGAATGAGTACGTGGTGATGCTGAACAAGCCCATTACTGAGCAATTTCTGGAAGCCATTGCGGCCGGAGCCGGGCAGCCCGGTGCCGAAGCCCAGAACATCCGCGTAACCAAGGACACGCCCTATATCTTCCGCATAACGCTGTTGCACGACACCATCCGTCAGATTCGGCGCTGGTGTGAGCAACTGGGCTACGAGGTAGTGCAGATGGAGCGCATCCGGGTGATGAACATCAATGTGAAAGCTCTGGGCGTGGGTGAGTGGCGCGATTTGCGTACGGGTGAGCTGCGCGGCCTGCTTGACCTACTCAGCCAGCCGGCTCCGGCCGGAGCTGCCTCCCGGCGCAAGCGGCCCAGCACGGCTACCTTCTGGGGCGAGCGGCCCGCAACGGGTTCAACTGCTGCTTCTACCGGGGAAAAGAAAACCCGGCGCCCGGCGCCTACCCCCCGCCCTGCTGATGAATGGCTGGAACTGCCCACCGAGCCAAAACCGGCCCGGGCACCTCGCTCAGGATCCGGCCAGACTCCCGGCACTGCCTCTGGCCGGCGGACCGGGGCGGCGGCCCGGCCCGCCGGGAAAGCCCCTGGGCGGCCGGGGGGCCCGCGGGGCGCTGGTGCCGGAAAGGGCTCCGGTACAGCTGCGCCAACTAAAACCAGCAACCGGGGAAGCCGGGGCGCCAGCCGCGGTGGAAAACGCTCGTAAGGGTACTCTTCAACTCACTTATAAGCGGAGGCTGTCCTGTACAAGGGCAGCCTCTTTTGCTTTGCAGAAGGCTGGTTTGCTTTGCAGAAGGCTGGACGAAATGCTTTTTGTAAAGTCTGACAACGCGCAGGTACACATCAACCTATTATAACGCAAACAATTAATTTACAGTAGCTTAGCAACTAAATACTGTTTTCAGGCAGTTATTTTTTACCCTCTTCCTAAAGTCTGACTGCTGCAATACTTTGGATACACCTTGCCAGGGGGTAGCTCGTATGTTTGATGGGCCGGCCAGGGTAGCCGGTTCGTTAAACCTCACACGTTTCATCTCATGGACACCAAACCATCTAATGCCTTTATCGGCGCATCGTGGGTAGCCTTGCTGGCCGGGGTTGCCGCTTTCATTATTGGCCTCTGGAACGCCCAGATGCAGCTCAACGAAAAGGGTTACTACTTCGCTACCCTCATGTACGGGCTGTTTGCGGCCATTTCTTTACAAAAGTCGGTGCGCGACCAACTGGAAGGTATTCCGGTGACGGGCGTCTACTACGGGCTGAGCTGGTTTTCGACGTTGCTGGCCGTGGCCCTGCTGGTAGTAGGGCTCTGGAATGCGAACCTTACGCTGAGTGAAAAGGGCTTCTACGCCATGTCATTCTTGCTGAGCTTGTTTGCCGCCATTGCCGTGCAGAAAAACACCCGCGACAACCGTAGCCAGAACGCCACCCCCGAAACGCCGGCCTTGAGTTAGCTGCGGGGGTAGCCGGCCGGTTGTCCCAGCGGCCGTACCTTGCCGCCGACAGGGCCAGGTTCTTTCCCTGCTCAGCCCTTCTATGCTTTTGACGCCCAAACAACAGATGCTGGCCGGGGAGCTTTACCTCGCCAACGACCCCGAACTGGTAGCCGAGCGCCTGCGCGCCAAGCAGCTCTGCCACCGCTACAACCAAGAGCCCGTGCACCTGAACAAGCAGGTGCTGGCCGAACTGCTGGGCTACGAAACCGACGCCCACCTGGAAGCCCCCCTGCGCTGCGACTACGGCTACAACATTCGGCTGGGCCGCAACGTGTACGCCAACTATAACCTCACCATTCTGGACTGCGCCCCCGTCACCATCGGCGACAATGTGTTCATCGCGCCTAATGTGGTGTTATCGACGGCCGGACATCCGGTGGAAGTAGCGCCTCGCATTGCGGGCTGGGAGTTTGCCAAACCCATCACCATCGGCAATAACGTGTGGCTAGGGGCTGGGGTGCTGGTAATGCCCGGCGTAACCATTGGCGCGGGTACTACCATTGGGGCCGGCAGCGTCGTGACGCGCGATATTCCGGCGGGGGTAGTGGCCGTGGGCAACCCCTGCCGGGTGCTGCGGGAGGTAGCCGCGTCGTAGTCTTGCTTTAGCCCGGATGCTTTATTTCTGGACAGTTTCCGAAGATTTCAGGCGCGTGTATTCATAAATCATTGGGCAACCACCCGGCGTCATGAACTCCAGTTCAGTTGCGGATAAGGTTGTCACGTTGTAGGAACAGAAAATGGCCTCTCCGGTTGGGGTATTAGTGGTCTTCAGGAGCAACTGCTGCTGCTCCGACACATCCGCAGTAGTGGGCAGCTGATATTGACTGGTTTCTCGCAGGGTTCCGTTTTCGTAACGGTAATACGTGTTATTGGGCCCAAAAACTAATCTGTAGTCGATGTTGGCCGGCATCTTTGAAACCACCCCGGTTATACCACCGCCGCTGGCCGTTAACTGCCAAGTCCCTTCCAAAATATTGGGTTGCACCTCATCAGCGGCAGAGTGGCAAGCATTCAGGCTGCTCAAAGCCAGAAGCGAAAGAGCACACAAGCGTACTAAACGAATCATAATAAATCGGTTAAAGGTGTGATATTCTACTGATGCTATGTAGAGTTCCATTGCCGGTCAGAAGTTGCATTGTTTATGCAGAGAACCAGATTTTATACGCAACTGCTACCCTGTGCCAGAGTGGCACGCCCCTAGAAGAACCGGGTAAACCTGCTTCTCGTGTATCTTGCAGCCCGCCACGTAGCCCCGCACTACCGGCGGGCTGCTTTGTTTAGCTGCCACCCCCAACCACAAACCAGAAACTACTTCCTCCCCGCCCCATGATGATGCGTACCAACTGGACTCTCGACGAAGTAAAAGCTATTTATAACCAGCCCGTGCTGGAACTCGTGACGCAGGCTGCGGCCATTCACGCCGAAACCCAGGCCACCGGCGAAGTGCAGGTGTGCACCCTGTTGAGCGTGAAAACCGGCGGCTGCCCCGAAGACTGCGCCTACTGCCCCCAGGCCGCCCGCTACCATACGGGGGTGCAGGCCCACAAGCTGCTCCCCGACGCCGAAGTGCTGGCCGCGGCCCAGCGCGCCAAAGACGGGGGCAGCACCCGCTTCTGCATGGGCGCCGCCTGGCGCGAAGTGCGCGACAACCGCGACTTCGACCGGGTGCTGAACATGGTAACGGAAGTCAACAACATTGGGCTGGAAGTGTGCTGCACCCTGGGCATGCTGAATGAGTACCAGGCCGAGCGCCTGAAGGAAGCCGGCCTCTACGCCTACAACCACAACCTCGACACCAGCCGCGAGCATTACGATGACATCATCACCACCCGCACCTACGACGACCGGCTGAACACGCTGGAGCACGTGCGTAAGGCCGGCATTTCGGTGTGTTCGGGCGGTATCATTGGCCTGGGCGAAACCGACGAGGACCGCATTGCCATGCTGCACACCCTGGCTACCCTACCCCAGCACCCCGAGTCGGTGCCGGTGAACGCGCTGGTACCAGTAGAAGGCACGCCCCTGGCCGCCCAGCCCCGCGTGAGCGTGTGGGAAATGCTGCGCATGATTGCTACGGCCCGCATTCTGATGCCCCACACCATGGTGCGCCTCTCGGCCGGCCGCCAGGAAATGCCCGTTACGGAGCAGGCCCTCTGCTTCCTGGCCGGCGCCAACTCCATCTTCTCGGGCGAGAAACTGCTCACTACCCCCAACCCGGACTTCGACGCCGATAAGCAGATGTTTGCCCTGCTGGGCCTGAAGCCCCGCAAGTCGTTTAAGGACGTACCGGAAGGCGCCGTGGTGCTGGGCAAAGAAGCCACTCCGGTAGTGGCGTAAGGAGCAGTTGTCTTCAGAAAACGTCTGTCATCCTGAGCTTGCAAAGGACCTTATCACGCCGAGAACGAGTCGTTGTAACGATTATCGTGCTAACGTAAAAAGGTCCTTTGCAAGCTTGGGATGACAGGTGCTTTTTACCCGGCTCCTTTTCCTCCGGTCGATTCTATGCCTACCCCATCTCCCCTCCATCAGCGTCTCGCCCAAGAGCTAGACCAGCGCGAAGCCGCCGGCACCCGCCGACGCCTTACTCTGCCCGCGTTGGGGTTGGTTGATTTCAGTTCTAATGACTACCTCGGCCTCAGTCGGCACCCGGCTGTGCAGCTCGCCTTGCAGCAGGTTGCGCAGGTTGGGGCAGGTAGCACCGGTTCGCGCCTGCTCACCGGCAACTCAGCTGCAGCGGAAGCGCTGGAAACACAACTGGCGCAGTTTCACTGCGCGGAAGCGGCCTTGCTGTTCAATTCCGGCTACGCGGCTAACATTGGCTTCTTTGCCGCCGTGCCCCGCCGCGGCGACACAATTCTCTACGACGAGGCCTCACACGCCTCTGTAAAAGATGGCATCCGAGGCTCGTTTGCCACGGCCTGGAGCTTCCGTCACAACGATATAGCCCACCTGGAGCGCAAGCTGGCCCGTGCCACCGGAACCGTGTTTGTGGCGGTAGAGAGCCTGTATTCGATGGACGGCGACATGGCCCCCCTGACGGAGCTAGCTGCCGTATGCCGGGAGCGGGGGCTATACCTGGTAGTGGATGAGGCGCATACCAACGGCCTCTACGGTCCACAAGGCGAGGGTTTGGTGGTAGAGCTGGGGCTGGAAGCCGACGTATTTGCCCGCGTGCTCACGTTTGGCAAGGCCCTGGGCAGCCAGGGTGCCGCCGTGGCCGGCCCGGCCGTACTCCGCGACTACCTCCTCAACTTCAGCCGACCCTTCATCTACACCACCGCCCTACCCCCTTACTCCGTCGCAAGCCTCCGGGCCGCGTATAAGGTGTTGCCTGACCTATCGGCGGAGCGGGAGCGGCTTTTCGCGCTTTCTGACTACCTGAAAACCCGCCTGAACGCTGTGCCGGGGCTGCGCGTGCCGCTGGAAAGCCACGTGATTCATCCGGTGTTTTTTACCGATGCGCCGGGTCCAGCTCGGGTGCGGGAGGTAGCGGCCGTCGCCCAGGCCGCAGGGTTTGATGTGCGGCCCATCGTGTCGCCTACAGTACCAGCCGGCACGGAGCGGCTGCGGCTTATCCTGCACTCCTACAACACGGCGGCAGATATAGATAGACTGGCAGCACTGTTACAACCGACAATAGCAGGCAGGACACCTGTAGCTTCACAAAAGCATCAAAAGCGCTAAACGGAACGCAGGTTAAGCTTCCTCCTGTAAAGACGCTAGCCATTCATTCCCTGTATCCTCTTACGCAACGAAAAACACCATGAGCCAGCAGGATTTCGCAGAGGCCATTTCCCCTTTCTTCTGGTCAGAACACGAAAGTAGCGCGTCCGTCAGCTTACCTGTCGGGGAGTACAAAACCGACGTTTTCAAAGCAAGAGCCGATGAGGGGTTTGAGGGCAGTGGCTACGATTGGGCATCTTTGGCCCAGGTATTTCTGCAAGAGAAAATGCCGCAACTGGTTGGCACAGTAAAGTTCGATCCGGAAGGCAGCATGTACTGCGCCTACTCATCCGACAAAGCAGCGCTGAAGCAGTTTGCTCTTGCCTTCAAAGAGGCCGTGGAAGACGAGGACGTAATACACGACCTATTTTCCAGGGCACAACTAGATTAGCCTCGCTGGCACCAAAGCGCCGGAGGACAACGCAAGCAGAAGATTACCTAGTGGAACGACTTTTCATCACTGGCATCGGCACCGATGTCGGCAAAACCGTGGTTTCGGCCATTCTAACCGAGGCTTTGCAGGCCGATTACTGGAAACCGGTGCAAGCAGGCCTGGAACCCAGCACCGATGCGGGCACCGTCCGCAGCCTCGTGCGCAACGCCCGCAGCCATTTTTGGCCGGAGCGTTACCGCCTGCAGCTGCCGGCCTCGCCCCACGCCGCCGCCGCCGCCGAAGGCATTACGCTGCAGCCCCAGGATTTCCAGCTACCTGAAACTGCCAACCATTTGCTGGTAGAAGGTGCCGGCGGCCTGCTGGTCCCCCTGGCTCCCGGCTTCCTGATGGCCGACCTGGCCCAGCAGCTGGACCTGGAGGTAGTAGTGGTTTCGCGCAATTACCTGGGTAGCATCAACCACACCCTGCTCACGCTGGAAGCCCTGCAGGCGCGCGGGCTGCGGGTGCGCGGCCTCGTGTTCAACGGCGAGCCTACCCCCGCTACCGAGGACTTCATCCAGCAGCACACCGGCGTGCCCCTCCTACCCCGCATCCTGCCCGAAACCGAAGTTACCCCTGAGGTAGTGAGCCGTTATGCTGCTGAGTTCCGGGAGTGGTTTGCTACTCACGCTAAGTAAGAAAGTAGGTTAGTTGGCAATACTACCTGAGGCTGCTTAGCGGTAGTATTGCACTGCGTTATTCTTCTATAAACTACGTGCTACGCTATGAAGCCACTTTTTATCCTGCTGTTTCTTTTTGTTGCGACCAGAAGTTTTGGCCAGCAGGAAAGCGCCATCTGGTACCTGAGCACGGGGGTTGCCCTGGACTTCACCACTTCGCCGGTTTCCATTCGAACGGCTCACTCGGCCGACAGGAGCGTGCACGCTACCTATGCTACTTCGCAGGGCCAACTCCTGCTCTATGCCAATAGCCAAGGCATATGTAACGGCAACGGACAACTCCTGCAAAACGGGGGCTGGGCATCGAGGCCCATTGACTTTGGTTTTGATAACATCACGATTGTCAGGAAGCCCGGCTCCACTACCCTGTTCTACGTTTTCTACATCGGTTACCCGCCCAGCAATACCAACTTCAGCGTTGGCCGCTCGCTGTGCTACTCGGTAGTAGACATGGCCGCCAACCAGGGGCAGGGTGCCGTCACGGAGAAAGACCGGGTTATAGCTCGTGGCAGTTCTGGCTTTATGCTTTCCGCGCAGTGCTCGGAAGGCGACTACTGGCTGATTCACCCCGATGATGACCTGGATGAAATTCAGGCGTACCGCATCAGTGCCAGCGGTGTAGGGCGTGCAGTTGTGTCGCGGCCCGTGTCCATGCGGCAGGTGAACGGGCACAGCATCTCGCCCCGGGGCGATAAGATAGTCTTCTCCTACGATGAGGCCCACGTTGGCCATAATCTAATTCTCCGTACCTGCCTGCTTGATTTCAACCCAACTACCGGGGTTATCAGCAACCCGCTCCTATTTGCCAAGGGGGCTCTTGCGGTAAATGAATTCTCCGCCAGCGGCAACCTCCTGTACTCTTTGCGCAACGACTCGCTGCTGCAGTACGACCTCACCACGGGTAGCTCGGCCGGCATTATCCAGTCCCGGCTGCATATCCCGACTGGCTCCGTGCGCCTTTCGGACATGCGAATAGCGCCTGACCGGCAGATTTACTTGACCCCCTACAGCAATTTTCGGCCGCTACCCCTGCTAGCAACTATACAGTTTCCTGACCGGCGGGGAGCAGCCTGTGATTTTCGGGCGAATGCGCTGACGCTACCGGCCGGATCAGAACCTCGTTTACCCCGGTTCCCGACCAATCTGCTCTACGATGCCCCGGTGAAAGCCGATGCCGGCCCTGACCAGCGCGTGTGCGGAACCCAAGCAGTGCGGCTCAGCGGGCAGAATCTTCCTACCTACACCTACAGCTGGTCGCCGGCTACCTACCTCGATAACCCGGCCTCCCCGAATCCTACCTTCCGCTACAGTGGTCCTTCGCTAACAAGTCCTGCAAGCCTTACCTACACCCTGAGCGTGAACGATGGCACCTGTACCCGCCGGGATGCCGTGACCATTACGGTGCAGCCTGCGCCCGCACCCGTAACCATTAGCGGGAGCCGCTCGGTGTGCCCTGGCATTCAGGGGGTAGAATACGAGGTAGCACCTCAGGCAGGTAGTAGCTACCAGTGGAGTGTCATCGGTGGCACGCTGGTGAGCGGTCAGGGTACGGCCCGGGTGGTAGTGAACTGGGGGCCGCGCATTCCGCAGGCGCAGGTGCAGGTTACGGCTTCAAACTCCTTCGGCTGCGCCAGCAGCGCTACGCTGCCGGTCCGCATCAACCCCCTGCTCCAAACCGAGTTGCCCCGGGGAGAAACGCCGGTTTGCTTAACCCAGAAGGATGGCCAGCAGTACGCTGTTACGAACACGACCGGCTCGCGCTACACCTGGGGCATTCGGGGGGGTAGCCTAGTGGCCGGGCAAGGCAGCAGTCGGATAACCGTTAGTTGGGACGGGCCAGGAGAGCATCGGCTGTGGGTGCAGGAGCAAACCGTAGCCGACACTGTATGCTACGGGGTATCGGATACGTTGCGGGTCAGCGTATTTCAGGACCCTACTACCCTCACGCTGAATGCCGCCAGCATTGGACCTGACGCGGACACGCATAGTACGCTGCGCTGGACGCTGGCGCGCTCCTTGGCCGGCAACGGCCCCATTACGGTGCTTCGCAGGGTAGCGGGTACCAGCAGTTGGCAGCCGGTGGCGCAGCTGCCGCCTACGCAGTCGTCGTACCAGGATACCGGAGTAAATGCCGATGAGCGCAGCTACGAGTACGCACTTCGTACCCGCAACAGCTGTGATGAGCCCGTAGAAAGCGCCGTGCACCAAACCATCCGACTAACTGGCACGGCCCACCCCGATCAGGATAAGCTTGATCTGGCCTGGAATGCCTACGGCGGCTGGCCCGCCGCCAGTACCCGCTATGAGGTATGGCGCAAGCTAGACGCCGAGAGCAGGTTTACGTTGGTGCAAACGCTTGACGCTACCCACTCGTTGCTTGCCGGCCTAGATGCGCGGGCCGGTTTCGAGCACCACTACAAAATCAGGGCGGTTTCGGCTACCCACGCTACGGAAGTCTGGTCAAACGACTTGGAGCTGGGCTTCGAGCACGCGTTGGTTATCCCCAACATTTTCACTCCCAACGGCGACACCCGGAACGATACCTTCTGGATACCCAAGCTGGAGCTGTACCCGGATAATGAGCTGACGATTTACAATCGATTTGGCAAGCAGGTATTTCAGCAGCAGAAGTATACGGGCACATGGACAGCCCCCACAGTAGGGGGCGGCCTGTATTACTATCATTTGTTTCTGAAGCGCTTAAATACCTCTTACAAAGGCTGGGTGCAGGTAGTAAAATAGGGGCAGGCGGTTAGCCTGCCTCAGTAAGCGGCCCACCAGAAAGGCTGGCGTAGTGCTATGGGGTATTACTTTTGCCGCCCTACGCTGTTTACCACCCATGCCTACTCTTTCCGAACGGGACCACGCCGTCGTGTGGCACCCCTATACCCAAATGCAGACTGCCCCGCTGGCGGTGCCCATTGTGCGCGGTGAGGGCAGCTGGCTGATTGCTGAAGACGGCACCCACTACCTCGACGGTATTTCCTCGTGGTGGGTGAATCTGCACGGGCACGCGCACCCGCACATTGCCGAGCGCGTGAGCGAGCAGCTGCGTACCCTGGAGCACGTCTTGTTCGCCGGCTTCACCCACCCCGCCGCCGTCGAGCTGGCCGAGCAGCTGCTGGAAATTCTGCCCAGCAACCAAGCCCGCGTTTTCTACTCCGATAACGGTTCAACAGCGGTGGAAGTAGCCCTGAAAATGGTGCTACAGTATTTCCACAACCAAGGCCAGCCGGAGCGCCGCACCTTCCTCTGCTTCCGCGACTCCTACCACGGCGACACCTTCGGGGCCATGGCCGTCAGCAGCCGTGGGACCTTCACCCAGCCGTTCTGGCCCCTGCTCTTCGACGTGGAGTTCATTGATGTGCCGGTGCCGGGCAGGGAAGCCGAGGTGCTGGCTCAGCTCGATGCCCTGCTCACCCGCCCAGATATAGCAGGCTTCATCTTCGAGCCGCTGGTGCTGGGCACGGCGGGTATGGTGATGTACTCACCGGAGGTGCTCACCGAAATGCTGCGCCGCTGCCACCAGCACGGGGTGCTGTGCATTGCCGATGAGGTGATGACCGGCTTTGGCCGTACCGGACCCTTGTTTGCCAGCAGCCTACTGCCGGAGCAGCCTGATATCATGTGCTTTTCCAAGGGACTGACGGGCGGCACCTTGGCTATGGGCCTGACCACCTGCGCCGCGCCCATCTACGAGGCTTTCCTCAGCGACGACAAGATGCGGGCCCTCTTCCATGGTCACTCCTACACGGCCAACCCCGTAGCCTGCGCCGCTGCCCTGGCCAGTCTGGAACTCACGCGCACCGACGAATGCAGCCAGCAGCGTCAGCGGATTGAGGACGCCCACGCGGCTTTCCGCCTGGAAATAGAAGCCATGCCCGGCATCCGGCAGGTGCGCCACCGTGGCACCATTCTGGCCGTGGAGTACGACCCGGGCGAGGGCACCAGCTACTTCAGCCGCCTCCGCGACGCCTTCTACCAACTCGCCATCGACAACCACATCGTGCTGCGCCCCCTTGGCAATGTGGTGTACCTACTACCCCCCTACTGCACCACCAACCAAGAACTGGAGCTGCTGTACGCGGTGCTGCGCCGCATGCGCGAACTGGTTCTGAACTTCGAGCCGGCGCCTACCCTACCCGAGTACCTGCATGACTGAGTTACCCCCCGACGAGCTGATTGTTATCCGGGGTCGGGGCCGCGTATCGGCGCTGGGGCTGCTGCCGCTGCCAGCTGATGCTAGCGTTTCACCGTTTGCTACCCATGCCAGCGGCCGGCCCGTGGCGGCCCTACCCCCCGCCACCGAGGCAACCCTCGCGGAGTTGCGCCGCACCCAGCCCGCCTACCGCCAGCTCGACCGCACCGTGCTGCTGGGTTTGCTGGCAGCCCGCCAGGCCACCGCGGCAGCCGGCTGGGCTGCTACCCCTGCCACCACAGCCAACCCCTTGGCCGTGAGCATCGGGAGCAGCCGGGGCGCTACGGGGCGCACGGAGGAGTTTCACGCGGAGTTTCTGACCGAAGGAACCGTGCCTACGGCCGCTTCCCCGCTGACTACCCTTGGCAATGTGGCCAGCTGGGTAGCCTTTGATGCGGGCAGCACCGGCGGCGCAGCCCTGAGCCACTCCAGCACTTGTAGCAGCGCATTTCAGGCCCTGGGCAATGCCACGGCCTGGCTACGGGCGGGCATGGCCACGCGGTTTCTAGCGGGTGGCACGGAGGCACCTCTTACCGACTTTACCCTGGCCCAGATGCAGGCCATTGGCATTTACTCGCCGTTTGCCGCCGCCGACTGGCCCTGCCGCCCCGGCGCGGGCAAGCCCTCCACCTTTGTGCTGGGCGAAGGAGCAGCCGTGTTTGCCCTGGAGAAAGTCAGCCAGCAGCAACTGGCCGCGGAGAAGTCAGCCGGGCCGGTGTTTGTGCTGGAAAGCGTGGGGTTTGGCTTCGAGACCATCGGTAGCAAAACCGGCCTCTCGCCCGATGGGCAGCATTTTCAGCAAGCCATCCGGCAGGCTTTAGTCCAGGCCCGTCTCTCGCCCACCGAAGTGGATGCCGTGGTGCTGCACAGCCCAGGCACTCCCGCCGGCGACGCAGCCGAACGGGCGGCCTTGCGGGCCGTTTTCGGGGAGGCGCTACCCCTGCTGTTGTCGAACAAATGGCTGATTGGCCATACGTTGGGTGCCTCGGCAGCGCTCAGTCTCGATTTTGCCCTGCACGTACTCGAAACCCAGCAGTGGCCCGCTCCGCCCTTCGCTACGGACATAGCCTCCCAGGCTCCGAGCCGCATCCGTAGGGTTCTGGTGAATGCGGCTGGCTTCGGGGGCAATGCGGCCAGTGCGCTAGTGTCGATGTTATAAACCTCTACTATACGTAAGTAGAAATCCTCTTATTTTACATAATTCAATATATAATATAATTATACTAATTAATATTTTAATAATGCGAAAAACACTTGCTGCTTACCCATGCTATTCAGCAATTTTGGCAGCGAGCTGATCTGTTCCAAGCATGCTACCAGGGTATACCAGGGCATCATGTTTCACTAGTCGGCTACGCCGCGCCTCTAGCTATCCTCCTATTGCACTGATCACTAGTTGATCAATCCTTCCTTTACGAGCTGCTGCGCCTGCTCGCAGGCTTGCCTGTGTTTTTTCCGTTCCTCTTCTGCTGCTTGGCCTGGTGCCCGCTCATATCGGCTGAACCATGCCAAGCAAACGCTGCCCTAGCCTGACTGCCGGCTCTGCCAGCACGGGCCTGCGCCAAGCGCCCCCGGTGCCCTACCACCTGGCAGTACTGGACATGGCGCTGCAAGCTTGTACTGCCAGGTGGTAGGTCTGCGCCGGCAGCCCCAGGCGCTTACGGCGCCTGATAGTACTTGCTCTTTTTTCCTTTCACTAACCTTTTTCTCTTTGCTATGGACGAAGCTTTCATCGGCTCCATTGTATTGTTTGCCGGCAACTTTGCCCCTAATGGCTGGGCCTTCTGCGACGGCTCTCTGCTGAACATTGCGCAAAATTCGGCGCTGTATTCAATTCTGGGTGTCACGTACGGCGGTGATGGCAGAAATACGTTTGCCCTGCCGGACCTGCGTGGTCGCGTACCAGTACACGCGAGCAATGGCCGGCCCGGCCCCGGCCTTGATCCAGTGCAGCTAGGCCAGATGGGCGGCACGCCTACCGTAACCCTGAACGCGGCACAGATGCCAGCTCATACGCACACCCTGGCCGTAAATACCGGTAACGGCACAGCTTCCAGCCCTGAGGGCGGGGTGCCAGCCATTGGTAATTTTGAAGACACGGGCAGCGGCACTACCGTGACGGTGAACAGCTACGCCCCGGCGCCAAACGCCCAGGCCAGCCCTCAGGCTATCGGCGCAGCCGGCGGCAACCAGCCGTTCAGCGTGATGCAGCCCTACCTGGGCCTGAACTACATTATCTGCCTGCAGGGCCTGTATCCTTCGCGCAACTAGCCACGGCCGGCAGTTCCGTGCTGTCGGAATACGGGGCACCGTCCGGCTTTCAGCGCCGGGCGGTGCTTTCCGGTTTGATGGGGATCTAATCGTTAGCGTGCCATATACTAAGCCAGGAGCTTTCATCCTCCCGCCCCATTGGCGCTCTATGCTTCTTCCCCTTGCTTCGTTTGCCCTTTTTGCTTCGCCTGTTTTCGTTTCTTATGATACACTATTACCGTCCTGCCCAGCGGAGGTCATTGGTTCCGCCGGGCATATACCCCCTCCTCCCCCGGCCCCCAATCGGCGGCTACCTGGGCCAGCTACTAGCGCTGCTGCTGGTACTGCTACTGAGCATAAGCAGCCTGGCCCAAACGCGGGTATACTACACCGTCAGCGACGGCAGCTTCAACTCCTTGAACGACCAGCTGCGGAGCATTCCGCTGAACGGGGGGGCAGAAGCACCCGTGTACAGCAATAGCGGCAGCAGCAACTTTGCGGCCTCGCCTACCCAGATAGCCTACGATGCAGCAGGTGACCGGGTATTCGTGGCCAATGCCGTGGCGACTGCGTCGGCCATTTACGTGGTCAGTGCCAGCGGAACCGCTACCTTGTTCAAGACGGTAGCCAGTATTCCCTCGGCTGCCTCTACCGTCGTAACGGGCATGGTGGTGGATAATGTGGGCGGCTACCTGTATTACAACCTCAGTGACAACGTCTTTGGGAGCCGCCTCGATCAGCTGCGCCGCATCCCGCTGGCCGGAGGCAACGAGGAAACCTTTGTTGGTAGCAACACCGCCAACTTCCCGGCTACGCCGCAAGCCTTGGCCCTCGACCGGCAAAACAACCGCCTGCTCACGACCAACGGCGTATCCAGTACCGTTGCTAACAGCGAAGGCAACAACCTGTACGTGTCAGCCATTGATCTAAACAGCCGGGCCGTAACGAAAGCCTTTACTTTCACGGAAATCTCCTCCGGTGGCACTACGGTCATTACTACCCAGGGTGGTATTGCGGTCAACACTGCCGACAACTCGCTTTACTATGTTGTCCGGGATAATAGCGTCAATACCTTCAACGACCAACTGCGGCGCATTTCGCTGAGCGGGGGCACGGAGCAGCTTGTAGTAGATGTAAACAGCAATGGCCGGGGATTCCCGACCTCACCGGGCTTTCTGGCCTACGATGCGGCCAATAACCGGGTACTGGTACATGACCTCAATATCAACAACCGGGATATTGTTGCCGTGACTCCCGCTGGCGCTATCACCACGTTGCTCAATGACGGCGCGCAGATTGGCAGCGCGAATACGAGTATCATGGGTATTGCCGTTGGGGCCGCCGCCGCCGCCCCTCCTACTGTTACGACGGCCGCCGCGGCCAGCATTACCAGCACCAGCGCTGTACTGGGCGGCAATGTTACCACCGATGGCGGCGCCACCGTAACCGAGCGGGGTGTAGTGTACAGCAGCACGAACACGACGCCCACTATCGGCAGCGGTACGCAAAACAGCAATGCCTCAGGCCCGGGTACCTTTAGCGAATCTATTACCGGACTCACGGCCGGTACTATTTACTACGTGCGGGCTTACGCCATTAACTCGGCAGGCACGAGTTACGGCAGCGTTGTGAGCTTCGCTACCCCAGTTCCTCCAGCTACCGTCACGTCTATCGTGCGGGCCAGCGCCACCCCCACCAACGCCGCTACTGTAAGCTACACGGTAACTTTTGGCTCCAGCGTGACCGGAGTAACGACCAGTAACTTCGACGCTACGACTACTGGCACTCTCGGTACCGCTACCATCAATAGCGTGTCGGGCTCCGGCACTACGTACACCGTGACAGTTAACACCGGCTCCAACGGCACGGGTAGCGGCACGCTCACGCTGCGCCTAGCCAATGCTACGGGAATTTTGCCCGGCATCAGCACCGCGCTGCCGTACAGCGGCGAAACGTACACCATCGATAAGACGCCCCCTGTGGTTAGCAGCGTAACGGCGCCCGCCAATGGCACCTACCGCTCCGGCCAGACGCTGAGCTTCACAGTCAACTTCACGGAGGCCGTGGTGGTAGCGGGCACTCCGCAGTTGGGCCTGACCATCGGCTCGACCAGCCGACAAGCCAGCTACGCCGCAGGCAGCGGCGGCACGGCCCTGACCTTCAGCTACTCCGTGCAGAGCGGCGAACTGGATACGGACGGCATCACGCTGGGCTCCCTGGCGCTGAACGGTGGCAGCCTGCGCGATGCCGTCGGTAATGCCGCCGCACTCGGGCCCAACGGCGTGCCCTCAACGGCGGGCGTACTGATAGACGCCGTGGCCCCGACGGTGAGCAGCAGCAACCGGCAGAACCCAACCGCTACCCTTACCAATGCTACCTCGCTGACGTACCGCGTGACGTTTAGCGAGGCCGTGATGGGGGTAGCTACCAACAGCTTTTTGCTTGTAACGACCGGCACTGCTACCGGCAGCATTGCCTCCGTGGCCTCGGTGAGCGGCGTCGGCGGCACCCAGTTCGACGTGACGATAAGCAGCCTCAGCGGCATCGGCACCATGCGCTTGGACGTGACGAGCAGCGGCTCGGGCATTACTGACGCCGCTGGCAACGCCCTCAGCGGCGGCTACGCCAGCGGCCAGACCTACACCATCGACCAAACAGGCCCAACGGCCGTTATCAGCTCGACGGCCGGCAGCAACGGCAGCACAACGACGGCCTCTCCGCTTGCGTTTACGGTCACGTTCTCGGAAAGCGTAACGGGGTTCAGCCAGAGCGACCTGTCGGTGACGGGCGGCAACGTGTCGAGCTTCTCCGGCTCGGGCTCAACCTACTCCTTCCTGGTTACGCCCGCCGCCAGTGGGCCGGTTACGGTGGGTGTGGCAGCTGGGGTGGCCCAGGATGCTGCCGGCAATAGCAACACGGCCGCCAGCCCCTACACCCTCACCTACCAGCAGCCCCAAACGCAGGCCCCCGTTGTAACTGCTCCCGCCAACAACAGCCAGCTTAACACCAACACGCCCACCTACAACGGTACGGCACCGGCCAACGCGGTTGTCACCGTGTACGTGGATGGCACGGCCATTGGCACGACCCCGGCCTCTGCTGGCGGCATCTTCTCGCTGACCCAGCCTGCGGCTCTGGCCCAGGGAAGCCACACCGTGTTTGCCACGGCGCAGCTCAGCGGCCAGCGGGTGAGCCCCAGCAGCAGCACCAACACCTTTACGGTAGCCACGACGGCGGTGTATAGCAGCAGCACGGCCGATCAGCCCATGCTGGAGCGGGTGCCGGCCGGCAGCACCAACCAGGTGCTGTTGCGGGTGGCCGTTACTAGTGGCGGGGGTAGCTCTTCGCCCCTGACTGCCCAGTCGTTTACCTTTACTACCACTGGCAGCACCTCGGCCGCCGACATTGCCGCGGCCCGCGTGTATTACACTGGCACCAGCGACACCTTTGCTGCTGGCAAAGAGTTCGGTGCTGCCGTGGCTACCCCAAGCGGAGCCTTCACCATTGCCGGCGCGCAACAGCTGGCTACGGGCACCAACTACTTCTGGCTGGTGTATGACGTGGCAGTTGCAGCACCCTTCGGCAATGTGCTGGATGCTACCATAACCAGCCTGCGCGTAAGCGGCGCTGAATACACCCCCAGCGCGACAAACCCGGCGGGCAACCGGCAGATCATTCTCATCAGCCGCGTGGCCGGGCAGGCCCTGCATTTCACCGGCGGAGCTACGGCTGGTTCTGTTGATTTCAGCACCAGTGCTACTTTCCCGGCGCCTCTGCTGGGCGAACACTACACGCAGGTAGCCTGGATTAAGCCTACCCTTGGATCGGGCAACACTACCTACTACGTGCTAGGCAACGGGACTGGCAGTACGGCGGCTCCTTACATTGCCATCACCGGCAATGGCCGCGTGGAGGCTGGCTTCGGCACGGGTACCACGCTTCGCAGCGTACAGACCGGGCCGCAGACCATAACCACCAACGCATGGCACCAGATAGCCGCTACGTTTAATGGCACCCTGCTTACCCTTTACCTCAACGGTAATGCTATTGCCACGCTGACTTCTCCTGCTACCGATGCACCGGGCGGCACCCGCGTTGCCTACGTGGGCAGCGCTGGCCCCACGGGCGACAATTTCTTCCCGGGCGACATCGACGAGGTAAGCCAGTGGAACCGGGCCCTGAGTACGGCGGAGCTGCGCCGCCTCCGGCACCTGACGCTCAGCGGTACGGAAACTGGCCTGATTTCGTACCTGCAGTTCAACGATGCCGGCACTACCACCACCGATGGCGTGGGAGGCTCAGCCGGCACTCTGACTGGCGCCACGCGCGTAAGCAGTACAGCTCCGGTAGGCGCCGGGATAAGCAACCTGCAGTCGGTTACCGGGGCCAACACCTACTCGTTCACGGGTACCAACGCGGCTATTAATTTCACGACGGTGGCTGGAGCGCCCTACGATGTGGTAGTGACTCGCCTGGAAGGCACGCCGCTGGGCACGCCGGTAACGGACGCCAGCCTGCGCAGCACCCACACCCGGGCCTACTGGGTAGTAGACAAGTACAGCACCAGCAATTTTGCGGCTACCATTACCTACACCCTCGATCAGAACCTCATCAGCCCGGCCGATGCCGCTGCTCCCGGCGTGCTCAAGCTCTACAAGCGCGGCAGCAACAGCGACGGAGCTTTCGAGGCGCCTATTTCGGCTACGGCCGCTAACGCCGCGGCCGGCACGGTTACCTTCCCCGTCACGTCGTTTAGCCAGACTTTTATCGGCACCTACGGCAGCTCGCCGCTACCCGTGGAGCTAGTACGCTTCAGGGCCGAGGCCAGCGGCACGGCCGCCCTGCTGCGCTGGACTACCTCGCAGGAAATCAGCAACGACCGTTTCGAGGTACAGCGGAGCCCCGATGGCCGGGTGTTCACGACGGTCGGCACCCTCCCGGGCGCGGGCACCAGCGCGGTAGCTCATAGCTACACGTTTACCGATGCCCAGGCCGGCCAGGTTGGCAAGCAGGTGCACTACCGGCTCCGGCAGGTAGACACCAACGGCCAGGCCAGCCTCAGCAGCGTAGAAGTGGTGCGGTTTGGGGTAACCTCACGGCTGGTCCTGTGGCCTAACCCCAGCACCGACCGCCTCCACCTGGACCTGTCTTCCTTCCCGGAAGCCCGGTACACGGTACTGGTGACCGATGCGCTGGGTCGTACCGTGCTGACTACCCAGGTTACACCGGCTCCGGCCACTACCCTTTCCGTGGCCGAGCTACCGGCCGGTTCCTACCTACTGCACGTACTAGGCACCACCTCCCGGACAACCCATCATTTCATCAAGCAGAAATAAGGTTGATTGGGTAAGCCACCCGGCAAAAAAGCCGTTTCCCTGCTAGGGAAGCGGCTTTTTTGCGTTTCTGCGCACTGCTGCCGCCTTTCCCCGGGTCCGGATTGCCAAGGCCTAGCAGCCCGGGTCGCGTACTTTGCGCGAAAAGATGCGGGGCCGCAACGCTGCCACTGTATCTTGCGTCTCTTGCCCATTCTCTATCTGACCCTGACCTCAACCATGCGCCGTTCCTCTACGCTGTTTCTGCTTTCCCTCGGTTTCACTACCTCTGTTTTCGCCCAAAACAAGCCTGCCGCTACCCCCGATCCGCTCATTACCAACATGGTGCAGGAGATTTCGGAGAAAAACCTACGGGAAGATGTCGACAAGCTGGTGAGCTTTGGCACGCGCCACACCCTGAGCGACACTAAAAGCAAGAAGCGCGGCATTGGGGCGGCCCGCAACTGGGTGGAAGGAGAATTCCGCAAGTACAGCAAAGCCAGCGGCGGCCGCCTGAAAGTGGAGCAGGATACCTTCACTATCAAGCCCGACGGCCGCCGCATCAACCGGCCCGTGGTGATGGCCAACGTCATGGCTACGCTGCCCGGCACCGACCCCACCGACAAGCGCATCTTTATCGTGAGCGGCCACATCGACTCGCGCGTGACCGACGTGATGAATGCCACGGCCGACGCGCCCGGCGCCAACGACGACGGCTCGGGCACCGTGGCGGTAATGGAGCTAGCCCGGGTGATGTCGAAGCAGCAGTTTCCGGCTACCATCATTTTTGTGGCCGTACAGGGCGAGGAGCAGGGCCTCTACGGCTCCACCCACCTGGCCAAGCGCGCGAAAAAGGAAGGTTGGAACTTAGTGGCCATGCTCAACAACGACATCATGGGCAACTCCTCGGGGCACGACCCCGAAATAAAGGACGACAAGCGCCTGCGCGTGTTCAGCGAAGGCGTACCGGCTACCGAAACAACTGACGAGGCCCGCGTACGCCGCACTCTGTCCTCGGAAAATGATTCGCCGAGCCGCCAGCTGGCCCGCTACACCCGCCTGGCCTGCCAGCAGTACGTGCCCGGCCACGAGGTAGTGCTGGAGTACCGCCCCGACCGTTTCCTGCGCGGCGGCGACCATACGCCGTTTAACCAGCAAGGCTTCTCGGCGGTACGCTTTTCAGAAATGAACGAGGACTTCCGCCACCAGCACCAGGATTTGCGCACCGAAAACGGTACCGAGTACGGCGACTACGCCAAGTTCATGGATTTTCCCTACCTGCGCCGCAATACGGGCGTGAACTTGGCTACCCTGGCCAGCCTGGCCCTGGCCCCTGCCGCGCCCGAAAACGTAGGTGTGCTCACGGCCGAACTCACCAACCGCACCCAGTTGAAGTGGGAAGCACCCAAAGCCGGCGAAAAACCCGCGGGCTACTACGTGCTCATGCGGGAAACCAGCGCCCCGGAGTGGCAGCAAAAGTTCTTCGTGACGGACACCAAAGCCGACCTACCCCACAGCAAGGACAACTACATTTTCGGGGTAGTGTCGGTAGATGCTGAGGGCCACGAAAGCCTACCCGTTATTCCCAAGCCGGTGCGGTAGCAGTATGGTTCTGTCGTTTAGGTCTGCTTATACTCCCGGCTTGTTGTTGCTTTTTCTGGCTGCTTGCGGCGAGCCGGCTCCGCAAGCAGAAACCTCCCGGGAGCCACCCCGCACTGTGCCTTCTACTCAAGCCCCAGAAGCCGCACCCGGACCAGCCTATACGGTACGGCAGTATCTTAACTGGTATAATAGCCACCAAAATAATTTACCTGGTGACTTTATTCTGAACAGCGACGGACAAGACACTACAAAGTTCTATGCCGTAAATTTTTCGGCCACCGAAAGGTGGCTGGCCGCCGTACGGCAAAGCGGGCTAGTGTCCGAAACCTACCTAAACAGGTGGCGTACCCATTTCCAACAGTATGCCGATTCCCTACAACTGCACCCGCAGAACGACGGCCCCGCCGCTGGCTTTGACTACGACTTCCTGATGCTGTCCCAAGAACCCGACGCGCAGGTAGCCGACCTGCTTTCGGGTACAACTGCCCTGGCCTGGAACAGGGGTAGCCAAGCATTGGTACAGGCCAGGGGCCCACGTCATGGAGGAGGCTGGCAGTTCGGGCTAAATTTTATGCTCATTCAAGACTCCGGTGGCCGTTGGCTGATTGACGGCGTTAGCCAAGCCGAATCTGACCTTTAGCCCCAGTACCACATCCTATCAATCCGGAAAGATTACCCTACCAAAACAGTAGGCTCCGCATGACCAGCTTAGCTCCATCAACACAGCAAACCCCGTTGCTCACATAGAAATGGGGGTTGCTGTGTCCGATGTATTCTTGGCATGCTGCGTGGGTAGCAGAAGCAGTCAACCCACTACCTACTCGTTTTACCATGTCACTTCCTCTTCTACTTCCGCTTATCCTACTTGGCTTTCTGTTGCTGGGCCTGCGTATTGCCCAGGAATACGAGCGGGCCATTGTGTTTCGGCTGGGCCGCTTTACGGGCAGCCGCGGGCCGGGTCTGTACTGGATTATCCCCCTCATTGAGCGCCAGCAAACCATCGACATTCGCACGAAAACCGTGGAGCTGGAGCAGCAGGAAACCATTACCAAGGACAGCGTCACTATCAAGGTAAACGCCGTGCTGTGGTTTCGGGTAGTAACGCCGGCCGATGCCGTTATCAAGGTGGCCAATTTCAACCAGGCCGTGTACCAGCTCTCCGTTACGGCCCTGCGCAACATCATTGGCCAGCACCAACTGGATGAGGTACTGAAGGAGCGCCAGAGCATCAATGCTACCCTGCAGCAGCTGGTGGATGCCGCTACTGAAACCTGGGGCGTGAAGATTGAAATGGTGGAAATCAAGGACGTGGAAATTCCCGAGTCCATGCAGCGCGCTATGGCCCGGGAGGCCGAGGCTATCCGTGAGAAGCGGGCCCGCATCATCAAGGCCGAGGCCGAGCTGGAAGCTTCCGTAAAGCTCACCCAGGGCGCCCATCAGATGGAAAGCAGCCCCATGGCCCTGGAGCTGCGCCGCATGCAGATGCTCTCCGAAATCGGCATCGACAATAACACGACCACGGTGGTGCTTATTCCTTCCGAGTTCACCAACATTGCCCGGAGCCTTACTAACCCCTCCCAGCCCACTTCACCGCACCCGTAGTAACGCGGCATGAGAGTGTTGCTTTCAAAATAACGCGCTGGCGAAAGGCTAAGAACACTGTCTTTCGTCAGCGCTTTATTTTATGCCATCCCACGAAGAACGGTCGAAAACGCTTTCAGAAGCAGCAAACCGGCATTGCTACTCATAACCATTATGTATATTTGTAAGTACTTACGTAAATTACAAATCAATCAACTCATGGATTTCTTTGAGCAACTAGGGCCCGCGGCATTAGGTAGCCGCTTGCGGCGGCTCAGCGAACAAGTTACCGGGCAAGCAGCAGACGTGTACCGGTTGTACGGCCTTGCTTTTGAGCCCCGCTGGTTCCCGGTGTTTTACGCAGTTGCTGCCGAGCCTGGCTTGCACGTAGGTGAAATTGCCGAGCGTATTGGCCAGACACATGCCGCAGTAAGCCAAGTGCTGAAGGAACTGGTAAAACAGGCGCTAGTGCAGGTGCAGCGTGGTGAGGCAGATCAGCGCCGCAGCATTGTAACCCTAACCGAAAAGGGCGCTGCCATCTGGCCCGTTTTGCAACAGCAAACCCAGGACGTGCGCCAGGCTACCGAGCAGTTGCTAACCGAAACCCGCCATAACCTGTGGCTGGCCCTGGAGGAAACGGAGTATGCCTTGTCGCGCCAGAGTTTGGCCAAGCGGGTAAAAGCTATCCGCAACCAGCGCATAAGGGCGGCAGTCGACATACTCGATTTTCAGCCCGAGTACCAGCCAGACTTCAAACAACTCAACGTAGAGTGGATCGAAACCTACTTTCGGGTAGAAGAAGCTGACCTAAAGGCCCTCGACCACCCGCAGGAGTACATTCTGGCGCGGGGCGGGCACATTCTGCTGGCGCGCTATCAGGGCCGCATTGTGGGTACCTGCGCCCTTATTCCGATGGATGCTACCACCTACGAACTGGCCAAGATGGCGGTATCGCCGCTGGTGCAAGGGCTGGGAATTGGGCGCTTGCTCGGAGATGCGGCCATAGCCAAGGCCCGCGCGTTGGGCGCCAGCCGTCTGTATCTGGAGAGCAACACCCGGCTTACGCCCGCCCTCAACCTGTATCATCAGTTGGGCTTCCGCAAAACGGTAGCTGCCCCACCCTCGCCCTACGAGCGGTGCAATATCCAGATGGAGTTGCCACTGTTGGCCTAGCCACGTGTACCACTTTTTGCTACCCTGTTGCCCTGCCTACAGCCGGAGCATCTCGCGCAGGCTTATGCTGTTTTTTCCTGTACTACCTGGCGCGCCAGGCCCAAGGCCCGCGTCAGAACGAAGCCCAGGGCCACTCCCAGCAGCACATGGCGGGTACGACTGGTTGGCAGGAAGCGGGTGCGCTTAGGCCGTATGTCAAGCACGCCCACTGGAAAGGCCATTCCGCCGCCACCGAAGCCCCCGCCGCTGCCGGCGGTATCGGCTTCGTCTTCACCGGGCTTGTGCAGGCGCTTGCCGGCTCCAAACCCTCCGCCCAACCCATAGACTACCCGTGCAACTGGTACCACGGTAGCGTAAGGCAACACAATGGGCTCACCGAAAACGGTGCGTGCTCCGGCGTTGTGCGTGAACTGGTTGGCAAAGGTTTGGAGAAAGTCTTGGGCAGTTGGCATGGGTAGGCAATCGTAGAGGTGGAGAAGAAATCAGGCGGTCAGATGCCGGGCATCTGCTGTTCTCCTACGGCATCCGGGCCCGGAGGATAAGATTCAAGGGTATCACGCAGGTTTCCGAACGAGCCTCTGCTACGTGGTTTCCTTCATACAACACAAAAATTCTATATCCGCCGCTGGAGTTTTTAGAGGAAACTGCGTACTTGCGGCCGCAAAAGGGCTATCTGCTTTAAGACGCCGCTTTGCCTACCTGTTTATGGCACGCACGCTCGCTTTTCGTTTTGCTGCATTCCCGGTTTTGGCGGGGGTAGCAGCGGTATGCGCGGGGGTGAAGCCTAACAAGCAGGTAGCCTCGCCCCTGGGGGCAGGCCTGCTGATGGTCAAGAAATCGAAGAAACGCAACCCGACCTGACCGTCGCACTAGTTCGCTGTACCTACCACTGAACCTTCAAGCGCCGGTCCTCCTCAGGGTCGGCGCTTTTTTTTGCCTTTTCTTTTTCCGTCCCGCAACCTGCCGGGCTTTTCTGCGCCACTTATCTCCCGTTTTTCACCGTTTATGAAAGTTCTAAAGTTTGGCGGCACGTCCGTTGGGTCGCCGCAGCGGATGCGCGAAGTAGCCGAGTTGATTCACGCCCCGCACTTGCAGCGCCGCATTGTGGTGCTTTCGGCCATGAGCGGCACCACCAACTCGCTGGTTGAAATTGCTACCCTGCTCTACGCCGGCGACGTGGCAACCGCCACCGCCCGCATCGAGGCCCTGCGCCAGCGCTACCACGAGGTAGCCCGCGAGCTACTGCCCGGGGAAGGCCTGGCCGATTCGGCCATTGAAGCGCTGAATTTGCACTTTGATACTGTGCTCAGCCTGACGTCGGCCCCGCTTTCAGCCGATGGCGAACGGGTGATTCTGGCCCAGGGCGAGCTGCTGAGCACGCTGCTGGTGCACCGCTACGTAACGCAGGTGCTGGGCCAGCCAGCCGTGCTGCTGCCTGCTCTCGACTTCATGCGCCTGGATATAGATGAGGAGCCCGACGCTGCCTACATCCGGGAACATCTGGCCGCTACCCTGGCGCCGTACGCCGCTGAGCAGTTGTTCATTACGCAGGGCTACATCTGCCGCAGCGCCCAGGGCCACATCGACAACCTCAAGCGCGGCGGCTCCGACTACTCCGCGTCCTTGATTGGGGCGGCTGCCGAGGCCGAAGAAATCCAGATCTGGACCGACATCGACGGCCTGCACAACAACGACCCGCGGGTAGTAAAAGGCACTTATCCTATCCGGGAGCTGTCGTTTGATGAGGCTGCCGAGCTAGCGTACTTTGGGGCGAAGATCCTGCACCCCAGCTCGGTGCTGCCCGCTCGCCAGCACGGCATTCCGGTACGCCTGCTCAACACCATGCAGCCCGAGGCGCCCGGCACCCTCATTTCGGCCAAAACCGGTTCGGAAGCTATTAAGGCGGTAGCGGCCAAGGACGGCATCACCGCTATCAACGTGAAATCGAGCCGCATGCTGCTGGCCCACGGCTTCCTGCGCAGCCTGTTCGAGATTTTCGAGCGCTACCGCACTTCCATCGACATGATTACGACCTCGGAAGTAGCCGTATCGCTGACCATTGACGACGCCACCCGCCTGCCCCAGATTCTGGAAGAGCTGCGCCGCTTTGGCACGGTTGAAGTCGATGAAGATCAAACCATTATCTGTCTGGTTGGCAGCCTGGGCCAGGATGCGCACGGCGCCGCTCACCAGGCCTTTACCGCCCTAAAAGACATTCCGGTGCGCATGATCAGCTACGGCGGCTCGCCGAACAACATCAGCATCCTGGTGCACACCAACCACAAAGTAAACGCCCTGCAGGCTCTGAACGCCGGGCTGTTTCAGCGGTAATTTTCTGTATTCCAATGCCTTTTCAACTTCCGGCAGAGCTTGCGCAGCAGCCCACGCCCTTTTACTACTACGACCTTCAGTTGCTGAACCAGACGCTGACGGCCTTGGCCGCGGCCGCTAAGCCGAGCAACTTCCAGGTTCACTATGCCCTGAAGGCCAACTCCAACCTGCCCATCCTGCAGCGCATTCAGCAGGCCGGGTTGGGAGCCGACTGCGTAAGCGGCGGCGAGGTGCAGCGTGCCCTCGATGCGGGCTTTTCCCCCGACCATATTGTGTTTGCGGGGGTAGGAAAATCGGACGCCGAAATCAACAGGGCCCTGGCCGCCGACATCTTTTGCTTTAACGCC
This sequence comes from Hymenobacter sp. HSC-4F20, assembly GCF_019599275.1. Lineage (GTDB taxonomy): Bacteria > Bacteroidota > Bacteroidia > Cytophagales > Hymenobacteraceae > Hymenobacter. The sequence goes on from NZ_JAHZTD010000001.1 coordinate 1,855,882, forward strand.
GAATCGGTGCCGGAGCTGCAGGTGCTCAACGAGTTGGCCGGAGCTCAGGGCCGCAAGGCGCGGGTAGCCCTGCGCATCAACCCCAACGTGGATGCCCACACCCACGCCTACATCACTACCGGCCTCGATGCCAACAAGTTCGGCATCAACCTGGCCGATCTGGCGGGGGTAGTGGATGGGCTCGACAGCCTGCCCCACGTGGAGCTGATTGGCTTGCACGCCCACATCGGCTCCCAGATTACGGAGCTGTCGGCCTTTGCTAACCTCAGCCGTAAACTCAACGAGCTGCAAACCTGGCTGGAAGACCGGGGCCACCGCCTCCCCCACCTCAACGTGGGAGGCGGACTGGGCATCGACTACCACCAACCCGACCAGAACCCGGTTCCGGATTTCACTGCCTACTTCGGCATGTTTGAGCAGCACCTGGAGCGGCGACCCGGCCAGCAGGTGCACGTAGAGCTGGGCCGGGCCATTGTGGCCCAGTGCGGTACGCTCCTGAGCCGGGTGCTATATGTAAAGGAAAGCCAGCAGACCCGTTTCGCCATTCTCGACGCGGGCATGACCGAGCTGATTCGCCCGGCCTTGTACGGGAGCTACCACCTCATCCAGAACCTAACCAGCCAGCGCCCGGAGCTGACCTACGACATCGTGGGGCCCATCTGTGAGTCGTCGGATACGTTCGGTAAGTCCATCACCTTGCCCGAAACCCAGCGCGGCGACCTGGTGGCTATCCGCTCCGCGGGGGCCTACGGTGAGGTAATGTCCTCGGCTTACAACCTGCGCGAAAAGGCAGAAGCCGTGTATCGGTAATCTGTTCCAGTAGTTTGCGCAGCTGCCGTCTGGGGGCTGGTTTTCCGTCCGTCGGGTGAAAGGCTACGCTGACCGTGTAGAACGGAATGTTAACCAAAACTTTCAGCAGCATAGGGGCGGCCCATTCTACCTTTGACTCAATAACAAACGGCGCACGAAGAGTTTATGGAAAGGAAGGCTCTCCGCGTGGTGTGTTGTAGTTAGTGAAAGGAGTAGGGTGGATACAGAATAACTAACTACAACCCCGTAGATAAAAAGCCGCTACCTCTGGTAGCGGCTTTTTCTGTTTTTGGCGGTACAGAATGCGGCAGCTAAGGTTTCTGCTTCAGCGCTTACCAGAGTACTGTCCACTTACCGAGCTTTTCCTGCTGGGTAAAGTAGCGCAGCATCCATTGGCGCTCAGGTTTCAGCTCGCCTTTCACCAGCAGCACCGGGTGCTGAAGCAGTAACGCCCCGAGGGCAGGCTCCTGTTGGGGTTCCTGCAAATACAAGAGGTAGCGGTGCCAGCTCGTGCCGGGCTCAAACTGCGTTTCGCGGTTAAGGGCCGTATTGCCATCATGGAGGAATACGGGCAGTTGGCCCAGCTCGAAAGCCAGGGACGGCAGCAGCTGGTCGTATACGACAACCTGGCGGTTGGTGAGCTGCTTGTCGCGGATGAACTGGGCCAGGGGGCGGGCACCGTTGAAAGCCAACTCGTTTTGCTGTAAAATAGGCTTGGCCGACAGCAGCAGGAACACCGTGAACAGCGTGGTGGCCACCAGCAGCCGCGGGGCAATGCGCACCTGGCTCCAGAGCGTGAGGGTAAGTACCAGCGCCACTACCCCGGCCGCAGGCCAGATAGCCGTGAGCGGCTTTACTTCAAAACCCAGGGGTAGCACCGTAGTCAGGATGGGCAGCAAGCACAATGCCCCCAGCAGAAACCCATAAAACGCCACAATGCCCACGTACCAGCGGTGCAGGGCGGCCTCGGTGCAACGGCCCAGGTAGTACACCGTGAGCAGCACTACCCCCGGAAAGATGGGCAGCACGTAGAGCAGCAGCTTGGATTTGGAGAGGGAGAAAAACAGCAGCGGCACCAGCACCCAGAAGATAAGTACGTTGCGCCACTGCCGCGGCACTGTGCTCCAGGGAGTGCGGGCAGCCCGCACAATCAGCGCCACGGCCCACGGCAAGCTGGTAGCCGGGGCCAGCACCACGTAGAACCACCAGGGTTTGGCCCGGTTAAAGGTGGCGGCATTGGCGAAGCGCTCCACCGTATGCTCAAACAAGAAATAGCGCAGGAAAGCCGGATTCTCCCCAATCAAATACAGATACCAGCTCAGCCCTACCAGCACAAACAGCCCAAACCCTAAGGCGTGATGCCAGGTAAACGGCCGCTTGGTCTGCCCTTGCTTGAAATAATACCCGATTACTACCATCAGCGGCAGCACAAAGCCTACCGGTCCTTTGGTCAGAAAAGCCAGCCCCAGCCCAACCCAGAACAGGTAGAGCCACCGCGCCCCGCCCCCGTGATAATAGCGCAGAATCCCATAGGCCGAAGCCAGCTCCAGGGTAGCCAGGTAGGCATCAGTGGTAACGTTGAGGGCGGAAATGAGCACGACCGGTAGGGTGCCGTAGATAACGGCCGCGGCCAGGGCGCGGGCCCGGTCCTGCTGGAAAAGCAAGAGCCCCAGGCCATACATCAGCACGGCTTGCAACAGCACGGCCAGCACGGGCAAAATGCGTACCCCTAAGGTATTCTCGCCGAATAAGCCCAGGCCAGCCGCCGTGAGCCAGTAGGTAAGTGGGGGCTTGTGGAAGTGCTGAATCCCCAGCAGGCGCGGGTGAAGCCAGTCCTGGCCCGCGAGCATTTCCCGCCCGATTTCCGAGTAGCGCGCCTCGCTGCTTTCCAGCGGCCCCCAACTGCCCAGCTGCCACAAAAAGGCGGTACCGAGCACCAGGAGAAAAATCCAGAGCCAGCGGCGGGAGGTCATGGGAAAGGGCATACGCGTACGGGAAGTAAAGGAAGCCCCAAAGGTAGCGACAAAGCCTACCTGCTCCTCTCTCTACTTGTCAGCCGGAGTGTCTGGCTGTTTTTCCTCCTGCGGAGGCTGCTCCACTCGCTTTAGCCCCATCGCCATAAACACCAACCCCAGGATGAGAAAGGCAGTTTGCTGCTTGCCAAACAAGCCAATAAGCAACCATACTACGCCCGCGTAGAAAATGGGGGCTGCCTGATAACGACCGAATAGCACGTTCATTCCTCAATGTACTGAACGCGTAACTTTGTTGTGCTATTCCGCAGAACTTTGCCCTGGCTTCTGCGGCTTCCTGTTTTCATGAACGACCCTGAAATTCGTGCCTTGCTTTACCCGCTCCTGCAAGGCGGCGTGTATGTGGATGAACTGCCCACCGGCACCACCCGCGCCGATGTGGTCCACATCACGGAGCAGTTTATGCACGGCTATGAGCTGAAAGGCGACGGTGACACCCTGCAGCGGGTGGAAAAGCAGCTGCCCTGCTACGGGCGGGCCTATGATTTTGTCACCTTCGTTGTCACGGAAAAGCACTTGCCCAAGCTGTTGCCCCAGTTGCCGGAGTGGGTAGGCGTGCTGGTAGCTTCGGCGGATGGGCTACGCCCCCACCGGCCGGCCCTGTACAATGCTACCGTAGAGCGCCCCGCCATAGCGGCCTTGCTGCGGCTCGAAGAAATCAAGCAGTTTCTGCTGGCCCAGGGCTTGGTGGGCGTCAGTAGCCTGCGCCGCCGGGAGGTACTGAGCTTTCTGCGCACCACTCAGCTGGTGGCCTTATCGGCGCTGGCTTACTATGTGCGGCGGCAACTGATGAGCCGGATGGAGGAGCGCTTGGCCTTCCGGGCGGAGCGCAAAGCCGAGCGGGAAAGGGTAGCGGCCCGGCGCCGTAAGCGCCCGCGCCGGAAATAAGGGCAGCAGAGGCCGGCTTCCTTTCTGTTAACTTATGCTACCCGCAGGCTGCTTGCCAAGCAGTGGCAGGATAGTTGCCGGGCGAGAGTTTCTATTCTCTTCCCTTTATTCTGCCCTATGTATCGAACCTTACTCGCTGTGTTCTTATCAGCTCCCGTGGCCTCCGTGCTGGCCCAAGGTACCCCCGAGCCTGCTTTGCGCAATACCCTGCTGCTAAGCGCCGGGCGAGCCTATCAAACCAATTACGGCTGGCCCGGCACTGTGGTCTTTCTGGGCTTGGAGCATCGACTTTCTCCTCGCTCCCTGTTCAGCCTCCAGCCACGCCTGAGCTATTTTCGGGCCGACACGCGCAGTCTGGAACCCGATAAACAACCCGGCGAGAAATTCGCGGTGGGCACTGTCGAAGCCCTAATAGCCGTGCGCACCAGCCGGCACCCCGAGCGGCTGGCCCTGCGGATAGAAACCGGACCGGCCTTTTTTGCCGGTCGGGAAACCACGCTCTACCGCTACCCCGGCACCTACTTCAATCCCGACGGCACTACTACTACCCTGACCGACAATGAGTACCGCCGGGAAACAATTCGGCAGTTCGGCTTTTCGTTGGGGGTAGGGCTTGATGTTACCCTACAAAACCGCTTCTACCTGGGGGCTGGCCTCGAAAGCCGTACCTACTTATACTTTCCCGGTGACATCCTGAGTGCAGCCGTACGGGTAGGCTACGTGCTGCCCTAACGCTACCCCATGAAATTGCTCCTGACTTCTATTCTGGCCTTGAGCTTTCTACCGCTGGCGGCTCAAACGCCGGAAACTCCACGGCCTGCCACCGGCCATACCTCCGATAATGCTCTGCTGGTAGCAGCCTACGGTACCGCCGGCCGCGTGCCGGGCTATTACCGCTACGCCGCGGCGGGCCTGGGCCTGGCCCGCCGTAACCGTTGGCGCTACTCCGATGCGGAGTACGATTCTGATTTTACCCTTGGCCTGCGCCTGGGTGCCGGCAAGCAACAGGCGTATGCAGGCTCTGCTTCGCCTGAGCGAGCAATTTGGGGGGTGAACCCCTACGCAGCCGTGGATGGCCAATTTTTTGGCGCTGCCCTAGGCATTTGGGTTGGCCAGCTGGGCGACTATCGGGCTGAAGGCCTGGAGCAGGGCCGGGTCGTGCCCCAGGTGCGGGTGCGGGCCGGCCAGCTTACCGGCTTTCATGGCCTGCTGGCATACGCCAATAAGTTTGGCGGCCTGGGCAACCCACCTTTGCAGTTAGGTGGGGCATATGGGGGCGTGCTCGAGGGCCGGGTGCGCGTGGGCATCGGGGCAGCCATCGCAACCTTGGCCCTGCCCGAGCAGGAAATTGGGGTGTACGTGGAAGCCAATGTGCGAGGCGCCTTTGGTGAGGGCGGCCTGTACCTGCAACTACCCGTAGGCCCCGATGCCGCAGGCCTAATAGGGGTTCAGATGGTTTTCGGGGGTAGCAACTAGAAGCCCTCAGGTAGTTATTCTGTTGGCTGCAGACTAATTCAAAAGCCTGTTTTAGCAGTTGCTATACCATTTATTATCAGTTATTTATATTCGATAACAGCTCAATTACAAAGTCTAGTTATCAGGTGTTTTCGTTGGGGTGGCGTGAGCTGGGGGCTTTACCTTCAACCCGTTATCCACCGCACTACTTCTTTATTCCTTTGTGACGGGCCGTTAGCCCCCCGTTACCAACCCGTTGTTATTGCCATATCCTAGCCGCCGTCTCTTGCCTTCCCCATGGGCGGGACGGCGGTTTTTACATGGTAGCACTCCTTTTCCGAGAAGGTACCAGGTCAATTTCTACCGCTTTACGTTTACTATATGCCGCTACCTGCTTCTAGTTCGTGGATAATTGCTATTCCGCACGGTCCCGATTACTACACCCTGTTTTACGTGCTGGGCTTCGGGGTGAATGTGGCTTTATTGCTATGGGAAGGCCGACAGCGTGGCTACCCCCTACGTTCGTGGCTGATGCTGCTGGGTTGTGTAGCAGTGCCGTTTATACTGGGTACCAAGCTGCTGGCCTTGTCGGGGGCAGAGTGGGACGTGGTGCTGCGTAGTGGGCAACTGCCTACTTCGGGGGCACGCTCCGTGCTGGGTGGGGCGCTAGCCTCCGGGCTAATTCTCCCGCTGTTGCGGCGGATTTTCGGCTACAGCCGCCACGTGTACGATGCCTTTGCCCTGCCCTTGTGCGCGGCACTCATGGTGCAATGCGTGGGCTGTATCCTGACGGGGTGTTGCTTCGGGGTGCCGACTTCCGGTAGCTGGGGCCTCACCTACGAGCCCGATACCTTGCCCTACCTCGTGCAGGTGTACCAAGGGCTGATTCCGGCTAGTGCGGCCCATTCTCTGCCCACCCACCCCACGCAGTTGTACGCCTTGGTGCTGTGCGCAGCAGTAAGTGGCGTGCTACTGCTCACGCACCAGCTCCAGTGGCCGGGCGGCAGCCGCCGTTGGCTGCAAGTGGGGCTGCTGCTACTGGGGCGTTTCGTCCTGGAATTTTGGCGCGAGCCTGCCGGTGAACCCGTGGGTGCAGCTACCCATGCGCACGGAGGCGTTGCGCTGCTCCAACTCCAGTGGGCCTTATTACCCCTGACCTTACTAGCCCTCGGCATTTGGTGGTGGCAGGTGCGGCAGGCCCGTCAAGCGGTGCCTACTCCTGAACAGGCCCCTCTTAATTTTCCGGGGCGTAATCTGCTGTCTGTAGTGGGCTTACTGGGGCTCACGGCCTGGTTAGGCCCCTGGGCCTTGACGCTGCCGGAGGTCTTGGTCATTAAAGCCTTGCTGCTCGCGGTACTCGGGTTGGAGGGCGGCGCGTACATAGCAAGTCTGGCTTCGGCGCTCCAGCCGGTGCGGGCCGCGTTGCCACTGGGGCTGGCCAGCGCAACGTTCGTCCTTACCAGCCAGATTTCGCCTGACTCCGCCCGCCTTTCTACTACCCCCGAAAAGTACTACACCCTCAGTGGCAGCTTCAACTCGGGAAGCTTTATGCGCGAGCAGAACAGTACGGGCTGTGGGGGAGCGACGCCTCTAGAGCTATACCGTCACCGCTACACAACGGGCACTATTGATTTTTCGCGGACCAGAATGCCCGGCGTGTACCCCGATGGGGAGGTGCACAAGGCCGAAAGAACGATTGGTATCCGTCTGCATGGGGGCATCGACCAGGAAACCCCGCTTTCCTCAAACGGCTACAACCGCCGCACACCGTTAATTGCCCTCAATCCCTACGTCCAGATTGACCGCCCCCTGCTAGGTATTGGGGGAGGCATCCTGTTAGGATCTTTGGGCTACCACAAATACACCTACGGGGACCAGGCAAGCATTCTGGACTTGCAGGCCTCAGTGCGAATAGGCCAACGGGAAAAAGTATACGGGCTGGTCGATTACAACTACCTCGGCTACGGTGCCGCGAACCCGCAGCAGCGGGTGGGCGTGGGCACGGGGCTGGGCGGCTCAACATGGCAGCTTCGGGCCGGGGCCGCCAGCGCCAAGCTATACGACGTACCGGCGGGGGTTAGTCGGTGGTCGGGGTTTGTGGAGGCGGGCGTGCGGCCTACCCCTGCCTGGCAAATCAACTCCTTCGTCCTGTTCGGCAACCCCGACCAACGGCAAGTTGGTCTGCGCCTGAGCCGTCGGTTTTCGGCTAAGTAGCCTGCTCGCCTACTGTGCAAGCAGCCGCTGCCCTACTGCTTGCCGCAGCTGGGGCAAATCGTAGCGGCGTAGCACGCCGGGCAGCACCCAAGTATACGTGTCTTTGCGGGTGGGTTCCGTTAAAATATCCCGGAAAGAAGCGGGCACCTGCTGTAGGCTTAAGCGGCTGATGCGCTCTGTTAACACAGCGGCATGGAGAGCTACTACCCCGCTCAGACCGGTTGCGTGCACTTCCAGGGGCTTGCTCTGCAAATCAGTTGTGCTGCCTACCCACTCCATTACCGTCAGGATGTCCGTGACGCGCTGGCCTAGCAAGGGCTGGCCCCCGTGTAGGCTGAGCAGGGCCGGGCGGTACTCGCGGTTGTAGTACTTCGGGTCGTTGAAGGCGGCGGGGTCGGTGGTTTCGCCGAGGCCACGCAGGTCGGGTAGCACCACTGCCATTTGCTGCTGTAAGTAGCGTTGCATGAGTGCCGTGCTATCAGCTAAAGCAGCCTTGCCACCATCACTGAGCAGCATCACTACTTTCTGGGGGGTAGTGCCGGCGGGCAGGGCCAGTAGCAACGGCAGTGGTGGCTCACCGGAACGGCGGAGCAGTACTTTCTGCCACGTAATCCCGTGCGCCACGGCTGTTCCTTTCGCCTCCGCCACTACTGGTTGCGGGGCTGCTAGCTGCAACTGCTGCTGCACTACCGTACGCAGCCGCTCCGCCGGTAGCGCCCGACGTGTCCGTTCCAGTTGCTGAGCTTCAGCAGCATATTCTTCGGTCAGAGTTTGTTCGTTCTGAAAAGCCGTATTTACCTGCCCGGTAGCCGTGCACCACAGTTCCTTTTCCGAGAGTGTAGCCAGGTTGGGCTCCCGCACGGGGGTAGCATCCTGCAACAGAAAACGCCGAAACCAGGTAACGGCTGCCTCGCGCTTGGGCTGCGAGATGCCGTGCCCATCATCATACGTGAACATGCCTACCTGCTCCGGCCGGCCGAGCAGCCTATAAGCTTGCTGCAACTCCTGATGGGTAGCCTCCATGCTGGTGTAGTCCACGAAATCATAGCGCCCCGCCAGCAGCAGCAGGGGCTTGGGAGCGAAAATGAGCGGATACTCTGTGAGGTCGAGGCCCGACTGGCCGGCACCGGGCAGCATTACGCAGCCGTCGGCGGGGCCAGTTAGCTCCAGGTTCCGCTCGCCGGCGGCCACGTAGCTGCACAGAGCTGCTACCTTCACCCGGTCGTCGAAGCCCAGGAAATAGGCGGTTTGGGTGGCCCCGCCCGAGTTGCCCAGGCAGCCAACCCGCTCGGCGTCCACTTCGCGGCGGGTGAGCAGGTAGTCGAGGCCGCGCACGTTGTCCCAGAGCTGAGCAGCCGGCACCGAGCGGCCCAGCAGCGCCGCCTGGGCGTTGAGCAAGGTATGCTCCGTGGTGCCGCCCCGCGTAAGCGACTTGCCCGCGGCATCGGTCAGCTGCATTCGTTCGCCCTGCGAAATCGGGTCGATTACCAGTACTACAAACCCATTCTGGGCAAAGAGAATAGCCGTTTTCTGGTACGATTCGGTGGCTTTTGATTCCTGCTCGTGCCCGCAGAACAGCAGCACCGCCGGCCGCTTGCCCTTACCCTCCGGCAGGTACAGGTTGGCCGTTACGTGGTGACCCGGCGTGCTTTCGTAAATGACTTTTTCAATCCGAAACCCATTCCGCGCCAGCGTACCCGTTACCCGCGCCTTGAGCGGCGTACGCGCCGGCAGTGGCCCCAACATCCGCCGAAACCGCGCCCGTGCACTGTCCTGGTACGCGCGCATATTCGCTGCCGACTGCGTAGCTTGGTTCCAGGCCGCGCGGCGCAGGTCGTACTGCCCGTGTAGCTCTTGCAATAGGTACGTACTGAGCGTGGCCGGCGCTTTCCAGTCGATGACGTTGTAAGGCTTCTGCGCGGCGGCCGGGGTAGCAAGTAGCAGGCTCAGGGCCGCCAACAGAACAAGGACAGGCTTCATTTCGGAAACAGAAAAAGACAAGCCCTTTCCACCAAGTAGAAAGGGCTTGTTTTACTTCAGGCCAAACAATACGCTAGGCCAATTTAGATTTTCTCGGGTAGCAACAGCGCATCCTGGAAGTTGCCCAGAATGGCTTTTTCGCCTTCCGTTACGGCTTCTACCAGCAGAGCGCCACCCACGAACGCACCTTTCCACGACTCGCCCATACCGCCGAATACCTCTTCCCGGTCGCCACGGGAGCGGAGCTTGTTCAGGCCCACTTTGAAGGCGCGCACTTCCTTGGCGGTGCGGGCGGCCCACTTCTCGTCGTCGGAAGCCACGGCGGCTACCAACGCGCCATTCGAAATATTCATCTCGCCAACCAGCTCCTCTACCCGATCCACGAGCACAATGCTGTCGATGGGGCCGAAGGGCTCTTTGAAGTACAGCTCGCTCTGGCGGGGCAGGTTGACCAAGGCCCGCGGGGCGCGGTAGGCGCTTCTGTCCTGGCCGGGCAGGAACAGGGAGTCATCGAGCTTGCCCTCGTAGATAGGGGTAGCGCCGGTTTTCAGCGCGTCGGCGTAGAGGCGGTCCAGGTCCTCGGCCTGGCGGGCGTTGATGACCGGTCCGAAGGCGAGGTCGGGCAGCTTGTCGTCAGGGTTGTCGACCAGGGTGGGGTTGCCTACTTTCAGGTCCTTGATAGTGTTCCAGTAGGTTTCCAGGAACTGCGGGAACAGGCGGCGCTCCACCACAAAGCGCACGTAGGCCGTGCAGCGCTGCTTGCCGTAGTCGTAGCCTTTCTTGAGCTGATCGGCCAGGGAGGTCCAATCGGAGTAATTCCAGATGCCGTAGGTGTTTACGCCTTCCATTTCCAGCATGTAGCGCTTATGCTCCTGGCTGAGGGCGTCGGCAATGTTGCGGCCGTTGTAGCGCCCGCCCACAAAGCTCAGGCAATCCACGGCCTCGTGCTTGACCAGCACGTCGCTCAGCTCCCCGCCCGAGCCGCTCACCAGCGTGACGGGCAGGCCGCAGCGGCGGGCAATGGCGAAGGCCAGGCTCAGGGAAATAAAACCCCCATCAGTAGGCGTTTTGGCAATGACTGAGTTGCCGCACAGGGCCTGCACCAGCACCGCGTGCAGCAGCACCGACATGGGGTAGTTCCAGGAGGCAATGTTGCTCACCAGGCCCAGGGGCTTGCGCTGGCCCAGCATATCCTCAATATTATCCACGTACCACTGCACGCCATCAATGGCGCGGTCGATGTCGGTGAAGCCGAGCTTAAAGGTTTTGCCGATTTCCCAGATCAGCAGCTTGCCGATCAGGTCCACCTGCGGCCGCAGCTGGTCGAGGCAGTCTTGCACGCGGCGCTTGCGCTCATCCAGGTCGGTAGCACCCCAGGCGGCGGCTTCCTGCTTGGCCGATACTACGGCACGCAGGGCAGTAGCGTGGTCGAGCATGGGTAGGGAGCCGATTTCAGAGCCATCTACCGGCGACACGAACGGGCGGGGCTTGCCTGGCTCCTGCCAACGGCCTTCCAGCAGGTTCAGGAAGCCGGAGCCGTCCTGGGTGAAGATTTCGGGGGTGACGTTTTTGGTTTGCTGGAGCAGAAAGCTGAACTCCACCTGAGGGGAAACGATTTTAGGCATGGTTGGGAAAGAGTAGGATAGCAACGACCGGCGATTCGGCGTGGCACACGGAGAAAGCATCGGCTCGCAGCCGATAGGTACACGGTTACGACCATACGTGGCCGGCCGGGCTAAGTAAGCAGATTAGGCGTGATTTTGTTCTACGCTTTCCTCCTTAGGTACTACCTCTGTTTCGCCCAGTAACTTCTCTACCAAGGCTGGAGAGCCTACAAACAGCGGCGTGCGCTGGTGAAACTCCGTGGCAATAATATCCAAGATGGGCCCTGCGCCCGACTCGGCGCGGCCACCGGCTTGCTCAATCAGGAAGGCCAACGGGAAAGCCTCATACAGCACCCGCAGCTTGCCGCTGGGGTTCTTGGCTGTGGGCGGATACAGGTAAATACCGCCCGTAAGTAGGTTGCGGTGGTAGTCGGCCACCAAGGAGCCTACGTAGCGGCCGCTCTGCCCCTCGCGCTTGCACTGGGTCAGGTAGTCGCGCACGTACTGGGGATAGTCGAACCAGTAGCCTTCGTTGCAGCTGAACACCGTGCCGGAGGTAGGAATGGTGATGCTGGGGTGCGAGAGGAAAAATTCTCCCAGGGAGTTTTCGTAGGTGAAGCCTGCTACCCCGTGGCCGGTGGTGTACACCAGCATGGTGCTGGAGCCGTACAGAATGTAGCCTGCCGCTACCTGCCGCCGCCCACCCTGCAAAAAGTCTTCGCGGGTAGCCGTCTCCCCTACCGGCGACACGCGCCGGTAGATGCTGAAAATGGTCCCAATGCTGATGTTCACATCAATGTTGGAGGAGCCATCCAGGGGGTCAATAGCCACCACATACTTGCCCTGGGCATTACCCGTGTGGATGATGTCGTCCTCCTCCTCGGAAAGTACCGCGCAAGCCTCGCCCCCATTGGTGAGGGCCCGGATAAAACGGATGTTAGCTTCCACATCCAGCTTCTGCTGGCTTTCGCCCTGCACATTCTGCTGTCCCATAGCCCCGATGATGCTCGTCAGGCCTGCCCGGTTTACTTCGCGGTTCACAATTTTGCCAGCCAGCGCAATGTCGCGCAGCAGCTGGCTCAGCTCACCAGTGGCGAAAGGAAACTCAGCCTGCTTCCGCATGATGTAGCGCTCCAAAGTAGTGCCAACTGGCTGAGCAATAGTGTTTTCAGTAGAAATATTCATGAGCGACAGGGGTACAGAAGTCCCTACAGACTACGCAGCTGCTTTTAAACGCCGGAAGGTTTTAGGCCTGCCAGCATCGGTCAAGCTGCCGCGTACTCTGTTGGGTAAGCTGAATGATGTATGAAGGAATGCTAGGGTTAGCTTGAGCAGCTACCCTGACCAAGTAAATTTAGGCTGGTATAGAAACTGACGTATCGGTGCGTGCTGTACTGGACCGCGCCAATACGGTTGTGCTGAGGCCGAGACGGGAACCGAAAATCGGTGTTGCTCAGTGTTGCCTCTCTACGTGGGTGATTACCGGCTAGCTCTTGGCGTCGGGCTGTTTTTGGCTTTGCCAGAGTACTACCTGCCAGCCCTTCTTGGGGTCTTTCACCTGCACCACCACATATTTGAGGTGGGCCAGGTTGGGGGTACCGTCGGGCTTGTTGGGCAGGGTAATGGTGATGGTGCCGTTGACCACGGCGGCTTTGCCCTCGTTGTAGGCGCGCACGTTCAGGGCTTCCACATCGATTTTCTCGTACTGGCTTTTGCCGTCGCGTATGCTCTGAATGTACTCCTGCTTGTTGTTTTGCTTGCCGTTGGAGTGGGTGTACACCAAGTCATCGGCGAAGACTTTTTCCAGGATGCTGTAGTCCTTTTTCACCTGCGCTTCGAAGCGCTGACGTTCCAGGGCTTCTACTTCCTTGGCAGCCGCCTGGTCTTTTTTAGACTGAGCGAAGGTGAGGGCAGGTAGGGCCAGCCACAGCAGGGTCAGTAGCAGATGCAGTTTTTTCATAGCACAGAAAGACAAAGGGTTAGTGGCCTGCCGGAGCAGCCTCATCCAGGTTGATTTGCTTCATGGTGGGAGCCAAGAAGTGCATCAGCACCCAGGCCAGCAGGTAGGCTCCGCCGCAAATCCAGAACATGATGAAGTAGGCCTTATCCAGCTGCCCGATGCTTTCGTAATACACGAACATACGCTTCTGCACCAGCGCTGACAGCAGAATGCCTCCCATGCCGCCCGCCATACCGCCAATGCCGGTCACGGAAGCTACTGCCCGCTTCGGGAACATGTCGGAAACGGTAGTGAAGATGTTGGCGCTCCAGGCCTGGTGAGCCGCTGCCGCAATGCCAATTACCAATACCGCCAGCCACATATTCACCTGCCCGAGCTGCTGGGCAAACACAATGGGGAATACGCAGAGGGCAATCAGCAGCATGCTGGTTTTGCGGGCCTTGAAGGGCGCCCAACCGTTGCGGATGAAGTTCAGCGGAATCCAGCCGCCGCCGACGCTTCCGATGCTTGAAAGCATGTACACCATTGCCACGGGTAAGGCCACGTCGGTACCCTTGAGGCCATATTGCTTGTTAAGGAAGTCGGGCAACCAGAACAGGTAAAACCACCATACCGGGTCGGTTAGGAACTTGCCCAACACGAAGCCCCAGGTTTGGCGAAACGTGAGCAGCTTAAACCACGAAACTTTAGGTTGGGTCTCAATAGATGCAGCCGCCAGGTCGTCTACGTCGCTGTGGATGTAGTCGAACTCGGCTTTGGTGAGCTTGGCGTGGCGGGCCGGCACTTCGTAGAGCCAGAACCACAAAGCCAGCCAGATAAAGCCCATGGCCCCGGTGATGATAAAAGCCCATTTCCAGCCGATGGTTTCGGCAATCAGGGGTACCGTCAGCGGGGCAATGATGGCGCCCACGTTGGAGCCCGAGTTGAAGATACCGGTAGCCAGGGCCCGCTCCTTCTGCGGAAACCACTCAGCGGTGGTTTTGATGGCGGCCGGGAAGTTGCCGGCTTCGGTTACGCCCAAGAAAGCCCGCGCCACGCTGAAGCCAAACGTGCTGCTCACGAAGGCGTGCCCAATAGCTGCTAAGCTCCAGAGGAACGTGGAAAGGGCGTAGCCCATCTTCGTGCCCAGCTTGTCAATCACGCGCCCTACCCCTAGCATCCCGAAAGAGTACGCCAGCTTAAAGGCTATTTCAATGTTGGCGTAGTCGCCGGCATTCCAGTGAAACTCGGTTTCGAGGTAGGGTTTCAGCAGGGAAATAACGGCCCGGTCGAGGTAGTTAACCGTGGTGGCGAAAAATACCAGGGCGCAGATGGTCCAGCGGTATTTGCCCATGCCCGTGGTGGCAGGGGTAGCCACGGCGGCCGGCGCAGACTGGGTGGGAGATGGTATCATCGAGTTCGGAGAATTCGGTGGGAGATACTCGGTGGCGTCAGGCAATTAGCGCCCGAAGGCAAAAGCAAGGGTAGGAAGCCTTACTTCTTTAGCGTATCGACGAAGGCAAGCAGCCCGGCAATTTGCCGTTGGAGAGCCTCGGTATCGTCAGCATTCTTAAAGAGCTGGGAGCCCATGCCCACTACGTTCACGCCGGCCGTGAACCATTCGCGCAAGCTGTCTTCGGTAGGCTCTACCCCCCCAGTTACCATCAAGGGCACCGTGGGCATGGGCCCGCGCAGGCTTTTGATGAAAACGGGCCCGAGCACGTTGCCGGGGAAGATTTTGACGATGGCCGCCCCCAGCTGGGTAGCTTGGTACACCTCCGAAATGGTCATGGTGCCGGGCAGCCAGGGCGTGCCGTGTTGGCGGCACACCTCGGCTACTTCCGCCGTGAGGCAGGGCTGCACCACAAAATCGGCGCCGGCCTGGATGAACCGCTCGGCATCCGCCGCCGTGTAAATGGTGCCGATGCCGAGCAGCATATCCGGGCAGTTCTCCTGCACGAAGGGCACCAGCTCCTGGAACACGTCGAAGGCGTTGGCGCCGCGGTTGGTAAACTCAAATACGCGTAGCCCACCCACGTAGCAGGCTTGCAGGATACGCTTGGTGTAGGCCGCATCGGCGTGGTAGAACACCGGCACCACGGGGTAGTGCAGCACGGTTTCTAAAGCAGTGGCGGAAGAGAATCGGGCCATGGAAGGAGGTTCAGAAGCCCCGGCGGGGTAGCCAGCCGGAGCCAGAAGAAGGTCGGTTGAATTAGCGAAGCAAACGCCCGGAGGTGTTGCCTGCTACAATGTGCTCCACTTCGGCGGGCGTCACGAGGTTGATGTCGCCGTGAATGGTGTGCTTGAGAGCGGAAGCGGCCGTGGCAAACGTCAGGGCCTCTTGTAGGGTAGGGTAATTCAGCTGGCCGTAGATGAAGCCCGAAATGAAGGAGTCGCCTCCGCCAATGCGGTCCACTACCGGGTTGATGTCGAAGAACTCGGTTTCGTGGTACTGGCCGCCGCTGAAAGCAATGCCTTTAATCCGCTCGTGCGAAGCGCTTTGGGTTTCGCGGCGGGTAGCAATAACCTGCTGAATCTGCGGGAAGCGGCGGATTAACTGCTGGCTCATCGACACAAAGCTGTTCTCAGCTCCGGCTTCCGCCTTAATGCCAAACAGGTCTTCGGCGTCGCCTTCGGTGCACACCACCAGGTCGCAACCTGCTACTAGGTCCGGCATTACGTCTTGGGCGCGCTGCCCATACTGCCACAGGTTGCGGCGGTAGTTTACGTCGGCTGAAACCGTAAGGCCCAGGCGCCGGGCGGCGGCAATGGCTTCCTGCGTTGCCTGGGCGGCAGTGGCCGATATGGCCGGCGTAATGCCCGTCCAGTGCAGCCACTGGGCGTTGCTGAAAATCTCATCCCAGTTAAACCACTCCGGCTGCAAGTTGGCAAAGGCCGAATCGTACCGGTCGTACACAATGCGGCTGGCACGCAAAGAGGCCCCTACTTCCAGAAAGTAGAGCCCCAAGCGCTGTCCCTGGAACACGCAGTGGCTCATGTCGACGCCGTGGTGCTGAAACTGCTGCGCGGCAGCGCGCCCCACGGCATTATCCGGAAAACAACCGGCGTGAGCTGCTGGCACGCCCAAGTAGGCTAATGCTGCTGCTACGTTGGCATCGCCGCCGCCGTAGGTAATTTCCAGCGAGCTGGCCTGCGACAACCGGTAGTTCAACGGCGGCGACAACCGCATCATGATTTCACCAAAGGTGACAACTTGCTTCATGTGAGAAGAAGAGAGTGGATCAGTTTGAACGTCCTGCTGAGTTCCGCGAAGCACCTTTACCGCTTCAGTGCTACCTCATAGAATTAGCCTGAGGCAGAGATGCTTCGCAGAACCCAGCAGGATATCCTACTAGGTCGTGGATAGAATTAGACTACAGCCGTTTCTATGGGTTGGGCTACCGTAGCAAAGCCAAAATACTCCTTGGCGTTGCCGTAGCAGATGTTCTGGATGATACCACCCAGCAGCTCCATATCCGCGGGCAGCTCGCCGTTTTCTACATCATTGCCGAAGAGGTTGCAAAGCACGCGGCGGAAGTACTCGTGGCGTGGGTAAGACAGGAAGGAGCGCGAGTCGGTGAGCATGCCCACGAAACGGCTCAGCAGGCCCATGTTGGAAAGGGCATTCATCTGCTTTTCCATGCCATCCTTCTGATCCAGGAACCACCAGCCGGAACCAAACTGCACCTTACCGGCCACCGAGCCATCGTTGAAGTTACCAATCATGGTAGCAATCAGCTCGTTGTCGGCCGGGTTTAGGTTGTAGATAATGGTTTTGGCCAGCTTATCCTGCGAGTCGAGGCGGTTGAGGAAACTAGAGAGGGCGCGGCCCTGGGCGAAGTCGCCGATGGAGTCCCAGCCCGTATCGGGACCTAGCTCACGGAGCATGCGGGAGTTGTTGTTGCGCAGGGCACCGAGGTGGAACTGCTGAGTCCAGCCTTTCTCCCAGTCCATTTCCGCCAGCAGCACCAGCATGGCCGACTTGAACTTCAGGATTTCCTGCTCCCCTAGCGTCTCCCCTCCCCGTACCTTGGCGAAGATGGCGCTGATTTCGGCTTCGGTGTAGTCGGCGGCGTAGATCTGCTCCAGGCCGTGGTCCGATAGCCGGCAGCCGAGGGCCGCGAAGTAATCGTGGCGCAGGCGCAGGGCCGTTTCCAGGTCGCGGTACGTTTTGATATCCACAGCCGCCGATTGGCCCAGCTTGTCGAGGTAGGCGTTGTAGCTGGCCGCGTCTTCCGGAGCCATGGCCTTGTCGGGGCGGAACGTGGGTAGCACCTGCACCTCGAAGCCGCTTTCCTGAATGGCGCGGTGATGCTCCAGGGAATCCGAAGGGTCGTCGGTGGTGCAGAGGGTTTCCACGTTCATGCGGCGTAGCAAGTTGCGCACCGAATACTCGGGAGTGCGTAGCAGCTCATTGCACTGGTCGTAGATGCGGCGGGCGCTGTTCTTGTTCAGCAGCTCCGTGATACCGAAGTAACGCTGCAGCTCCAGGTGCGTCCAGTGGTAGAGCGGGTTACGCACGGTTTGGGGCACCGTTTCAGCCCATTTCTCAAACTTTTCCCAGTCCGAAGCATCACCGGTGATGTAACGTTCGGGGATGCCGTTGGTGCGCATGGCGCGCCACTTGTAATGGTCGCCGTAGAGCCAGACTTGGGTGATGGTGTCAAACTGCTTGTCCTCGGCAATCTGGTCGGGCAGCAGGTGGTTGTGGTAGTCGATGATGGGCATCTGCTTGGCATACTCGTGGTAGAGCGTGCTGGCCGTGGCCGTCTGGAGCAGAAAATCGTCGTTGAGAAATGGCTTCATAGTCAACTCGAATGAAGTGGGCGGTACCCGCAGAAAAGTGGGTGGCGGGATGGGTAAAGGTATTCGGACTGGAACCAGAACAGGCCGTTTTTGGCGGCATCGGGCAAGTTTTTCTACGCAAACGTTCCCGGTCGGCAAGGAGCCGAAAGCTTCTTTACTCTTGTCATCCTGAGCCTAGGCGAAGGACCTCTACCGAGGGTAATTACTATTACAACGAAGCGGTAGAGGTCCTTCGCCTAGGCTCAGGATGACAAGAGTTGGGAATGACAGTTTACAACGAAACGCCGCGCTTCCACGGGATGAAGTCAGTTTGACCGTGGCGTACGGCAGCTACCTCCTCCCCACTCGCCACGCGAATCACGTAGTCGAGGATACGCTCACCGGCCTGCTCAATGGTTTCTTCGCCGTCGATGACAGTGCCGGTATTCAGGTCGATAATGTCGGGCATGCGCCGGGCCAGGGACGTGTTGCTGGAAATCTTGACCACCGGGGCAATGGGGTTGCCGGTGGGCGTGCCCAGGCCGGTGGTGAACAGCACCACGGTAGCACCCGAGCCTACTTCCGCCGTCGTCGATTCCACGTCGTTGCCGGGAGTGCAGAGCAGGTTAAGGCCGGGTTTCGTCACCAGCTCGGGGTAGTCGAGCACGGCTACCACCGGAGAGGAACCGCCTTTGCGGGCCGCCCCGGCCGATTTCATGGCGTCGGTAATCAGCCCGTCGCGGATGTTACCGGGCGAGGGGTTCATGTCGAAGCCCGAGCCCACGGCCACGGCGGAGTCGCCGTAGGCTTTCATCAGGGAGCTGAAGCGTTCAGCCGTGGCAGTATCCACGGAGCGGTCTACCAACTCCTGCTCTACCCCGCACAGCTCCGGGAACTCAGCCAGAATAACTGAGCCACCCAGGGCTACTAGCAAGTCGGAAACGTGACCTACGGCGGGGTTGGCGGAGATACCCGAGAAACCATCGGAGCCGCCGCACTCTAGCCCGATGCACAGCTTGCTGAGCGGGGCTGGCTGGCGCGTTGCCTGGTTGGCCATCATCAGGCCGGCAAACGTCTGGCGCAGGGCCGTGCTCACCAGAGCCTCTTCCGTCCCAATTTTCTGCTGTTCCAGAATATAAAGCGGCTTCTGGAAGTTGGGGCTACGCTTATTGATTTCGTCCTGCAGCATGCTCACCTGCGCGTTCTGGCAGCCCAGACTTAGCACGGTAGCACCGGCCACGTTGGGGTGGGTGATGTAGCCGGCCAGCAGTCCGCAGAGCGTTTGAGCATCCTGGCGGATGCCGCCGCAACCGCCCTCGTGGCTCAGGAACCGGATGCCATCCACGTTCGGAAACAGCTTGGGTTTGTGGTGGCCATTTTCCGCCGAATGCAGATCCGTCGCCAGAATTTCTTCTACCGACTTACCGGCCTGCATCAGCGAAATCAGCTCCTGGGTTTGGGGCTGGTAGCTTTTGCGGCGGGCGTAGCCGAGGTCATTCACCAGGGCTTCTTCCAACACTTGAATGTTGCGGTTCTCGCAGAATACCAGCGGAATCACCAGCCAGTAGTTAGCGGTGCCCACGCTGCCATCGGCGCGGTGAAAGCCCATGAAAGTGCGCTCCTGCCACTTGGTAACATCGGGAGCAGTCCAGTCGGCGCGGCGCTGGTGGTGCTCGTCGTAGCTGTCGGTAGCGTGCTTGATGTTGCTGGTAGTCAGCAAGCCGCCTACTCCGATGGCTTCGCGGGCCGTGCCTACCAGCACTCCGTACATGTGCACCGGGTCGCCGGGAGCCAGAAATTGCAGAGCCAGTTTGTGCTTGGCCGGAATCTTATCGGTAGTCGTGACGGTGGTTCCCTCCCACGTGACGGGCGTGCCGATGGGCAGATCCGTGAGGGCAACGAGCACGTTATCGTCGGGGTGAATTTTGGCTACCAAATGTTTCATTGGGTCGTATTCTAAAGTGGTATTGCTGACCGTAGAACTGCCGGAAAAGCAGATGAGTTTACACGGTCACGTTTTGCTCCACGCTGCGGTTCAGGGCGTGGGCCACGGTAGCGCGAGCGCCGTTTTCCAGCAGAGTTGAGAGGTAGCGCGTTACGCAGGCGGTAAAGCCGGGCAGGGCCGACAGGTCATGACCCCACAGGGCCTGGTTGTGCAAAACGGTGCGGGTAAGCTCGGCCGGCTCCAGGCGGGCCCACAGGTCGGCGAAGTAGCCCGCTTTTTCGTCCTGAATCTCATAGGACATGCCGTTCAGCTCGCCCTGCCACTTGCCTCCCTCCTGCCGGGTAGCACGCATAAAGAGTAGGTAGGCGGCGAAGCCTAGCGCCATGTAGTGCGGCACGGCCCGCAGTTTCTGGTAGTAGTGCAGCAGCGTGGGCACGTTGCGCATCTGCATTTTGGCCGTGTAATTCATCGAAATCGACAGCCACTTGTGCTCGATGGAGGGGTTGCGGAACCGGTCCAGCACCTGCATGCCGAAACGCTGACCCATCTTCTCATCTACCTGATACGGAATGCCGGGTAGCAAATCGGCCAGCATTAGGTTGTGCACAAAGCTGGCGAGGTTGGTATCTTCCATAGCCTCACGCACCGTCGGAAATCCAGCCAGGAAGGCCAGCCCGCAGCTTAGGGTGTGCGTGCCATTGAGCAGGCGCAGCTTCAGCTCCCGGAACAGGTTGATGTCGGGCTGCACGATAACGCCCGCGTCTGCCTGCTCGAAGCTCAGGATTTCCTTAACCCGCGCGTCGCCCTCAATGGCCCAGAGCGTGTATACTTCCGACATGGTCAGCAACTCATCTTCGTAGCCCAATTCGGCTTGCAGGGCCGCTTGCGTAGCGGCATCCGGCCGACCGGGCACGATGCGGTCCACGAGGGAGTTGCACACGTGGTTGGCCGTTTCCAGCCAGTCGATGAACTCCGCATCAAGGTTATTGCGGTGGGCCTGCTCCAGCAGAATGGCTTCGAGCTTGGTGCCGTTGTCGGGAATCAGCTCGGTCGGCACAATCACGAGGCCCTTGTCCTTGGCGCCGTTGAAGGCCTGGTAGCGGGCCAGCAGGAAGGCCAGCAGCTTGCCCGGAAACGACTGGGGCGGGCTCTGGCTGATGTCGTCCGACACGAGTTGAATCCCTACCTCCGTGGTATTGGAAATAACTACCGTCAGCTCCGGGTTGGCGGCGCAGGCCAGAATGTCGACCCACTGGCTTTTGGCCGACAGCACCCGGCTGATGGCCGAGCACACCACGTTTTCCGACACCTCGCGGCCGTCTTCAATGCCTCTAATACCAAGCGTGTAGAGGCCATCCTGGCGGGTAAAGGCGTCGATGTCGCCGCCATCGGTGCTTTTCACGACCACAATGCGGCCGTTGAAGATGCCCTGGCGGTTGGCTTTGTCGATGAGGTAGTCGGGCAGGCCGCGCAGCAGCACGCCGGTACCAAATTGGAGGACTTTTTCGGGCAGTTCCAGCAGGGCGGGCGAGGGCAACGCAACGGTTGTCGCGGGTGCCTGGGAAACCAGTTGTTGGGATAAATGCGGCATGGTCAGAACCGTTATGGTTTGCTGCCCGTAACGGGCGTTGCGTTGCTATGGAGTTTCTGCTGCCAGCGGGGGTAGTCGCGGCTGAGCAGTTTGGCGGGCCACACGCCGGCGTAGGCGTAGCCGGTGCGGCGCTCGTATTCAATGTCCGAGAGCTTCGGCCGGGGCTTGGAGTCGCGGCCGACGTAGATGGGCTGGTTGGTTTGGAGGTCGTAGAAGCGGGCCCAGATGGTGGAGCCGGCTTCCGGCAGAATCACCCGATCAAAACCCTTCGGCTGTTTGGGGTCGGGCTGGTCTTTGATGGTGTAGCCCGTGATTTTCACCGCCTCCAGCCAGGCCACGGCCGCATCCACTGCTTTCCGAATGGCCGGGGTAGGGTTTTCGGTGTCCATCAGAAACTGCACGATGTACACGGTTTCCATTCCGCTGAGGGAGGCCAGCTCGAAGGCGCGGGCTTTTACCGGCTGAAAGGTTTTCTCGTCGTGCTGGGCGCACCAGGCCGTGAGCTTGCCGCGCTGCACGTACTGGGTTTTTAGGATGCACTCAATGCCGCGGGCTACCGCCTGGGTGGCGGGCTCTACCAGGCTGGCATCTGCTACCTCCAAGCCATTGGTGCGGCGGCTCACGTCGCGGAGCACTTGCAGGGCCCGCACCATGGCGTTGTCGTTGTAAGTGATGTAGTGACGGTAGCTGCTGGAATCGGGGTAGTACTGCGGGAAGCCGCCGGTGCGCTGCTGCATCCGGAGCAGGTAGCGAATACCCTTCTCGGCGGCGGCTTTGTACGCTGCGTTGCCGGTGGCTTTGTAGGCGCCAGCGAGGTAGCGAATCTCGCGGGTAGTAGCCTCGTTATCGATGGTGGCGTCGTTGCGGCCAGCGTCGTCGCGGGTAGCGGCTTCCTCGGCCACCGTCATGGGGTGGTCGTACTTTACCTTGACGTTGTTTACCATCTTGGGCCAGCCCCCTACCGTCCGCTGGTAAATCAGCATCCGCTCGGCCACCGAATCAACCTTAACGGCAGCAACGGGGGTAGCACCACCCACCGAAGCCGTGGCCGTGGCATCTGCGGGCTTGGCTTCCGGCTTGGGCGCCGTCGAATACTTATCCGGGCCACCGAGGTTGGAGGGCTTCAGCGGCACCGTGGCCGGCTTGCCCGACTTCGGGTACCAGCGTCCACCAAAAGTCCAGTCGGCGTTGATTTTACGGGCCTTGGGGGCGTTTTTGGCCGAGCTCAGGTTGTTGCTGAACCAGGCGTAGTCGCCGCCCCGGCGGTGGTTGTTGTGGTAGTACACGCGGCGGCCCCACTGCTTAGCTCCGGGTCCCGATTGGGCCCAGTAGATGTCGGCGTCGGCCATATTCTCCCCAAACGTGCAGTTCACCAGGTAGAATTGCGCTTCCCGATGAAAGCGGCCCAGCTTGAAGCCGGCGTCACCCTCGAAAACGCAGTTTTTGAGCACCGTTTTCGAGTCCTCGTCGCTGGAGCCGTCGTGCCAGATGGCGGCGTTGGGGTTGTGGCAGATGAAGCGGCAGTTTTCAGCGTAGGCCCAGCCCCGGGGGCAGTAAAAATCTACCCCGCCTTCCAGGGTACAGTCCTTGAAGTAGTACAGGCCCGCATCCACGTCCCAGGGGCTGACAGTGTCGCCGCCGAGGGCGCGGAAGGTGCAGTGCTTTACCACGAGGCGCGTGGTGCCGGGCATGGTACGCAGGGCCATCTGGTGGCCGGTTTTGCTGATGGTTTTCTTCTTGCTGGGCTCCGTAGGGCAGTCGATTACTACCTCCCCCGGGGCGTCAAAGCCGTAGCTGTTGATGACCGTGAGGCTCTCCAGGGTGATATCGGGGGAGTTGCGCAGATTCAGCGTGGCCACGCCCCAGTCATCCTGGCCCGCTACCGGGTCACAGCGCCAGGCGTCGCGGGCTTGGGCCGAGGTCAGGACGACGCCCTGCTCGCTCTGGCCTTTGAGGATGATGTTCTGCTTGCCATCGAGGAAGACCTTTTCGCGGTAGGTGCCATTCTTGATGTACACCGTGCGCGGCTTGGCTGCCTCGTTGGGCAAGCTGTTAATGGCGGCCTGGATGGTCCGGAACTGCCCCGAACCATCCGCCGACACCGTTACCTGCTGGGCCCGGGCCGATAAGATTCCCATTTCCCCAACCCCCGCCAGCAGGAACAGCAGTATCAATACTCGTTTCATAGTGCAGCGCACAAGCAGCCTCCGGTTACACAAAATCTTCCCGCATGGGGCTGAACGAATCAAGCAGTACGCCGGCTTCCAGACACTCTACCCCGTGCCACACATCGGGCGCGGCGTAAAACGTGTCGCCGGCGCGTAGCACCTGCTCCTCCTCCCCTACCGTGCACCGGAACACGCCACTTTCCACGTAGGTAATCTGGGAGTGTATGTGGTGATGCCGGGCTCCAATGCCACCTGCTTCAAAGGCTACTTTCACCAGCATCAGCTCGGGCCCGTAGGCCAGAATTTGACGCTGCATTCCTTCGCCCACGGTTAGCCAGGGCAGGGTTGCAGTAGTAGAAAAAGCGGGGCGCGAAGTAGTTGTCATCGGGGAGAAGTGGAGTGGGAAACGAGGGATGCAAAGTGCCCGCCATTCAGCGGCGTACCGTCATGCAGTTACCTGCTAGTAGCCGAAGTTTTGAACCAGCGCGGGGTCAGAGGCCAGGGTGCTCTGCGGAATGGGGAGCAGCTCCTTGCCCTGGCCGGGCACGTACTCGGCGGCCAGGCCGGTGGCCGTGCTGGAAGCCGTGGTAGTCCCTAAGGTGTAAGAAGTACCCGCGGGGCGCAGGTTAGCCAGGTATGATGCCCCAATGGAGGCGCGCCACTGCACGCTGGTGGTACCGGCCGGAGCCGTAGCCGGGGCGGGGCGGTAGAAGGATCGGGCCCACTGCACGCCGCTGCCAGTAGTGCCGGTGCGGAAGTACATGGTTTGCGGCACGTTCTGGTAAGGAGCCTGCCCCTTGGCCAGCTTTTCGATATTCAGCTTTGCCTCTTCCACCTTGCTGGCAAACAGGTTCCAGCGCAGCAGATCATACTTGCGGATGCCTTCGCCCCCAAACTCCAGGTAGCGCTCATTCACGATGGTGTTAAACATGGCTTCCTTGGAGCCCATGTTCAGGCCGGCCGAGGCCTTGGCCGCCGTGCCAAACGCGCGGGTGCGCACCTGCAGCAGGGCATCCTTGGCAGCCTGGGTGGGGCCATTCAGTTCGTTTTCCGCCTCGGCAAACATCAGCAGCACATCGGCAAAGCGAATCAGGGGCCAGTTGTAGCCCAGGTAGTTGCTGTTGCCCGTGGACAGGGGCGTACGCCAGTCGCGGCGGAATTTGCCGTCGGTCAGCACGTTCAGGGCCACGCCCGAAAACACCGTGCTGCTGGAGGCCATCCCGTAGGTAGTAACGGTCACGTCGCGCCGGGTATCAGTGGAGTCGAAGGCGTAGAAGTAGGTAGGTGCCACGATGATAGCGCCCGAGGTGGCCCCCACGGGGCTGCTGGCGTTTTGCAGGCGCGGGCCGTTCCAGTAGCCCAGCTTGCTGTCAGAGCCCGAGGTAGAGCCGCCCATGCCCACCTGGAACATGATTTCGTTGGCCGCGTCGGTACGCTGCTGGTTGATGCTCTGGAAGGTTTCCAGGAACGAGGTATTCAGCTTGTGCTCGGTGGGCTTGGCCATCAGCTCGGCGCACTCCTGGCGGGCAATGCGGTAGTAGTCGAGGTAGTCGGTGGGGCGCACCATCTGGTTGCCTTTCAGCGAATAGCCCCCGCGGTACAAAGCCAACCGGGCCCGTAGAGCCTTCACGGCGCCTTTGGTAATCCGCTCGTTGGCGGTGCCGGCGGCCGAGCGCCAGGGCACCAGCTTCTGGGCCTGGGCCAGGTCGGCAATCAGGCGGGTCAGGGTTTCGTTGCGGTCGGCGTTGGGCAGGTTGAAGTTCTGGCCCGATACGGACGGCGTAAACTGAGCCGGCACGTCGCCCCAGTTCCGGATCAGCTCAAAAAAGTACTGGGCCCGCAGGGTCAGGGCCTCACCGTGCAGGCGGTGCAGGGCCGCCGTATCGGCCGCCGAGCCGCTGGTGTAGAGGGCCATCTGCGGAATTTGCTGAATGCAGATGTTGGAGCGCTCTACGCCCTGGTAGAGCTGGTTCCAGGGGTTGGTGATTTCCGAGTTGGTTGACAGGGCTTTGTAGCGGGCAATGCTGCGCCGCTGCCCTTCCGGGGCGCCGGGCGAGAGGATTAGCTCGTCGGAGTCGCCGGGGTAGTACAGGCTCAGGCGCTGGCCGTAGCCCTGGTCGCCAGAGAGCGGGTCGTAGGCCCCGATAACGGCGGTGGTAGCGCCGGCCACGGTGCTGAACACGTACGACGTGGTATTGAGCGCCACGGGCTCCACGTCAAGGAAATCTTTGCAGGAGGATACCAGCCCGGCAGTGCCGGTCAGGGCCACGGCGGCCACTACCGCCCGGATAGGGAATATGGATTTCATATGATCAAGCGGGAATTCAGGGGGTGGGAATTACAGGGCCAGGTTCACGCCGAACAGGAAGGTGCGGCTGCGCGGGTAGGCGGCGTAGTCCACGCCGGGCGTCAGCGGCGACGAGCGGCGAGTGTTCACCTCGGGGTCGTAGCCGGTGTACTTGGTGAAGGTGTACAGGTTGTTGAGCGTCACGTAGAAGCGCACCTGGGTCATTTTCACGCGCTGAATCAGGGGCTTGGGCAGGGAGTAACCCACCGTCAGGTTGTTGATGCGTAGGAAGGAACCGTCTTCCACGGCCCAGGAGTGCAGGAAGTAGCGCTGGGTAGGCGTCCAGATCTTGGCATCCTTGTTTACCTGGCGCAGGGTGTTGAGGTCGGTAATGCGGGTTCCATCGGCGTTGATGGTGCGGAACCGGTCCTCCATCACGCCCAGCACGTTGCTGAAGATGGTGTTGGGCGTGTTCGTGGTAAACTCAATCTTGTTGGCGTTGTAGATATCGTTGCCCAGCACGAAGTTGAGGAAGATGCTGGCGTCGAAGTTCTTGTAGGTAAACTGCTGGTTCAGGCCGCCCGTCACCTTGGGGTTGGCGTTGCCGATTACCTGCTGGTCCTGGTCGTTTACTACCCCGTCCTTGTTCAGGTCGCGGAGCTTAATCACGCCGGGCTGGGCTACCTGCCCCACGGGGGTTCCGGCCGGCAGCAGGCCTTTTACCGGAATCCAGAGGTTGGTAGCCGGGTCATATCCTTCGAAATCATCGGCGGTGTAGAAGCCGTCGGTCACGTAGCCGTACATTTCTCCTACCGGGTGGCCTACCTGCGCCTTGAAGTCGAAGGGCGAGGCGAAGTTGGAGCCGGCCCAGCCGGAGTTGATGGGCGTGATTTCATTGAGGTTTTCGCCCAGGCTTTCAATCCGGCCGCGGTTGAGGGAGGCGTTGGCCGTGGCCGTCCAGGTGAAGTTGGGCTTGTTGAAGATGGTACCGGTCAGCTGCAGCTCCAGGCCCTTGTTCGAGGTTTTGCCTACGTTCTGCAGCTGGCTGGTGTAGCCCAGGAAGGGCGGGATAGGCCGGTTGATAAGCAGGTCGGTGGTGGTGTTGTAGTACACGTCGCCGGTGAACTGCACCCGGTTGTCCCACAGCGACAGGTCCACGCCGAAGTCGCGGGAGGTGGTTACTTCCCACTTCAGGTTGGGGTTGGGCAAGGTAGTAGCCGAGGCGCCCAGTACCTGGCTGTGGTTCAGGTAGTAGGGGGCGCTACCCGCGGCAAACAGCTGATCGTAGAGGAAGTCGTTGATGCGGTTGTTGCCGGCCTGGCCGTAGCTCAGGCGCAGCTTCAGGTCCGACACCACCGGTACGGCCTTGAAAAAGTCTTCCTTGGAAATACGCCAGGCTACCGAGGCGCCGGGGAAATAGCCCCAGCGGTTACCTTCCGCAAATTTCGAAGATCCATCGGCCCGGAACGTCCCCGTAAACAGGTACTTATCGTCGAAGGAGTAGGTCAGGCGGCCGAAACCCGAGAGCAGGCGGTAGTTCTGCGGAATATCGGTGCGGGGCAGCACCGGCTGGGCCAGCACCCCAGCGGGCAGCACGCCCTGGTTGATGTTGGCCCAGGCCCGCTCCGCGGTAATATCGGGCGGCAGGAAGTTGGTCTGGATAAACTGGGACGTGTTGCGCTGCTGGTAGATTTCCTCCCCCACCAGCACCCCGATG
The DNA here is from genome assembly GCF_019599275.1 of Hymenobacter sp. HSC-4F20. Lineage (GTDB taxonomy): Bacteria > Bacteroidota > Bacteroidia > Cytophagales > Hymenobacteraceae > Hymenobacter. The sequence goes on from NZ_JAHZTD010000001.1 coordinate 1,883,298, forward strand.
GCGTGCTTGCCCTTGGCGAGGCTGTAATCCAGCACGTTGGAGTTGTTAATCGTATTCTGGGTACCCGTGCTGATGGTAGCAAACGGCTGCTCGTTGTAGCCCCCGCCGGGCTGGCGCAGGGTAGGCGAGTTGATGCCGTTGAAGGTGTTCACGCCGGTGTTCGTAATGTCAAAGCCCGCCGTGGTGCGGAACACCAGCCCCTTGGCCAGGGTCAGGTCGGCGTTGGCCCCGATGTTGAACGTGCGGCGCTTGTCCTCGCGGAATTCGCTGTTGATGGCCACCAGCGGGTTTACCAGCGAGGAAAACTGGAAGAACTCGGGGTCGAAGGCGTTGGGGTCCAGGGCGGTAGCGCGGCTAACGGCCAAGGGCCAGTACTGCACGGCGTTACGCAGGCGCGAGGTGGTGTTGGAGCCCGTAGTAGAGGTACCGGCCCCGTCCACCTGCTGGTCGTTGAAGCGCACGTTCAGGCCAATGCGCAGCTTTTCCAGCGGCTTGGTGTCGAAGCGGAAGTTCACCAGGTTGCGGGTAAAGCCCGAGCCCTGCTGAATACCGTCCTCATCGTTGCGGGTCAGGCTCAGGGCGTAGGTAGTGCCTTTCACGCCCCCGGAAACCGACAGGTTGTGGGTTTGCTGGAAGGCGCTTCGCCCGAAGGCTTCCTCCTGCCAGTCAATGAAAGGGGTCTTACCCAGGTCCTGAATGGTAGTGCTCTGGTAGTCGGAGCTGCCGAATAGCTTGGCGTAGGTTTCCAGGCTGCCGCTGCCGGTAGCGCCTACCTGCTGGGCCCGCTCAAACTGGTAGTTGAGGTAGTCGGCGGGCTTGAGCACGTCCAGCTTGTTGGCCAGCTTGCGGAAGCCGGCAAAGCCGTTGTAGCTGATGGTGGTTTTGCCCTCAATACCCTTCTTGGTGGTGATAATCACAACACCGTTGGCCCCGCGGGCCCCGTAAATAGCCGTGGCCGAAGCATCTTTCAGCACGTCGACGGAGGCAATATCCTGGGGCGCAATAACGGCCAGGGCATTTTCAATCTGAATGCCATCGACGATGTAGAGCGGGGAGTTGTCCTGGGTGATGGAGCCCCCGCCGCGTACCCGCACCCGCACATCGAGGTTGCCGGGCGTACCTTCCGAAGAAGTGAGCTGCACCCCGGCCAGGCGTCCGGTGAGGGCCTCGGCGGCGGAGTTTACCGGAATGTCCTTGATCTGCTGGGCACTCACCGACGATACCGAGCCGGTCACGTCGCGGCGCTGCACGGCCTGGTAGCCAATAACTACTACGTCATCCAGGGTTTTGGTATCCTCCTTCAGCGTCACGCTCAGGTCGGTGCGGGTGCCCACGGCCACCTCGTAGGGCAGGAAGCCGATGTAGCTGAAGCGCAGGGTAGCATTGGCCGGAACCGCCAACGCGAAGCGGCCATCGGCATCCGTGGTAGCACCAGCGGTAGTGCCCTTTACAACTACCGTCACGCCGGGCAGGGCCTCGCCCTTCTCCGACTTAACGACGCCCTGCACGCGCTGCTGCTGCGCCCAGGCTGGTGCCGCCACCGCCAATAGCGGAGCCAGCAACAGTAGATTTCTTTTCATGACGTAGGGTGTGGGAATTTTGTGGGAATTATGGCGCCGGGTGTATCAGCGCAAATCGACGATGGGCGCGGGGTCCATGTCAGTGTATTCTTGGTTTTCGCCGCCCATGCCCCAGATAAAGGTGTAGCCGGCCGTACCGCAGCCCGAGTGGATGGACCACGGCGGGGAAAGAATGGCTTGCCCTTCGGCCACCCACAAGTGGCGGGTTTCCTGGGGTTGGCCCATGAGGTGCAGCACGCGCTGGCCCTCCGGCAAATCGAAGTAGAGGTAAGCCTCCATGCGCCGGTCGTGGGTGTGGGCGGGCATGGTGTTCCACACGCTGCCACTGTGGAGCTGGGTCAGGCCCATCACCAGCTGGCAGCTCTGGATGCCCTCGGAGTAGATGTACTTATAAATGGTGCGCTGATTGGCCGTTTCCAGCGCACCCAGGGTTACGGGGGTAGCTTCGGCCTGCGTCATGCGGGTAGTGGGGTACGTGGCATGCGCGGGGGTAGAAAGCAAGTAGAACTTGGCCGGGGCCGCAGCATCCTGGCTGGCAAACGTCACGTCCCGAGCATCCTTGCCCACATAGAGGCAATCCTGACGACCCAGCTCGTAGGCGGTGCCATCGACGGTTACGGTACCGGCGGCGCCGGTATTTAGCACGCCCAACTCCCGGCGCTGCAGGAAGAACTCAGCCTTCAGGTTCTCGGGGCAGGGTAGCGCAACAGGCTCGGTGGCGGGTACTACCCCGCCCACAATCATACGGTCATAATGCGTATATACCAGTTGGATTTCACCAGCTACGAAAAGGTTTTCCAGCAGAAAATTCTCGCGTAGCTCGGCGGTGGTCATAGCGGCCGTTTCGCGGGGCCCGATGGCATATCGTTGGGTCATCTGTGAATGAGTAAATGAGTGAATGAGTGAAGTGAAGAGTGCAAAGGAAGTATTGAGCGTGAGCAAGCAGAAAATCAGTCAAGCCTCTACTTCACTCATCCACTCATTTACTCATTCACTTCTACCGTCCCATCCAGCCGCCATCGACGGTAAGGATGGTGCCGTGGACATAATCAGCGGCTGCGGAAGCCAGGAAAACCGTAGGGCCTTTGAAATCATCGGGGGTGCCCCAACGGCCGGCCGGAATGCGGCCCAGAATGCTCTGGGAGCGGTCGGGGTCCTGGCGCAGGGCGTGGGTATTATCAGTGGCGATATAACCCGGAGCAATGGCATTTACGTTCACATCACGCCCGGCCCACTCGTTGGCCAGAGCTTTTACCAACGAGCCGATGGCGCCTTTGCTGGCCGCGTAGCCCGGCACGTTGATGCCTCCTTGGAAGGTGAGCAGCGAGGCCGTGAAAATGATTTTGCCTCCCCCCTGCTCCAGCATGCGGCCACCCAACGTCCGGGCCAGGCGGAACGGCGCATCCAGGTTAATGGCCAGCACGTTGTCCCACAGCTCGTCGGCGTGCTCAGCGGCCGGGGCGCGCTGAATGGTGCCGGCATTATTGACCAGAATATCGATGCGCGGAAAATCCTGCTGCACCTGGGCCAGGAAGGCATCTACGGCGGTACGCTGGCTGAAATCGGCCTGGTAGGCGTGAAACTGCCGGCCCAGGGCTTGCACCTGCTGCTCTGTTTCGGAACCTTGTAGGGCCAGCGTGGCCGATACGCCGATGATGTCGGCGCCCGCTTCGGCCAGGCCCAGCGCCATGGCTTGCCCGATGCCCTTGTTGCAGCCCGTCACGAGGGCCAGCTTACCAGACAAATCGAACGTAGCGGGAGAAGGCATAGCAGAGGAGGTTTGTAAACTTTTCGAAGAAATCCAGTGTACTTTTGGAACAGCCGACTACTGGTCAGCATGATTAAGATTAGAGCTTGCTCCTTCGAAAAGGAAGAATATCATCTTAATAATTTGCGCAATCGATGTCGGGAACGTTGCCAATTTGCTTTCCGGCCCGTTTGAGGCGCTTTGCTTGCCCGGCATTTCGCTTGTTTTCCTACTTTCCGGCATCAGATGTGGTCCTCCGGCCATATTTGGTTTTTGGATAAAAGTAAGTCCCCACACACCTACGCCTTGTCCCACCTTCCTACTGCTCACACCTGTGGAAACCTTCACTATCAAAGACATTGCCCGCGAGTTAGGCATCTCCACTTCCACGGTATCCCGGGCGCTGCGGGGGAGCTATGAAATCAATCCGGAAACCAAGCGCTTGGTCATGGAGTGCGCCGAGCGGCTCAACTACCGCCCCAACCCCATTGCCCTGAGTTTGAAGGGTAGCGCCAGCCGGGCCATTGGCGTTATTCTGCCCCAAATAGCCAATTACTTCTTCTCCCAGGCCATCAACGGTATTGAGGCCATTGCCTACAACCGGGGCTACCACGTGATTATCTTCCAGAGCCAGGAATCGTACGAGCGGGAAGTGGCCAACGTGCAGCAGTCTATGTCCAGGAAGGTAGATGGGCTGCTGATGTCGTTGTCCAGCGAAACCTCCGATGTGGCGCACCTGCAGGAAGTGCTGGATAAGAACGTGCCGCTGGTGCTGTTCGACCGGGTTTCGGCTGAGCTGAACGTAACTAAGGTGGTGGCCGACAATTTCGGGGGGGCCTTTGCGGCTACCGAGCACCTGATTCAGTCAGGCCGGAAGCGCATTGCTCACCTCACTATTCAGCCCTGGCTCAGCATCACGCAGGAGCGCCTGGCGGGCTACCGCGCCGCCCTGGAGAAATACGGCCTAGAGTTTGATGAAAGCCTGATCCGCTACGGCACCTTCGGCCCCGACGAGGTAGGCCCGATGGTGGATGAGCTGATGCGCTACTCGTCGCCGCCCGATGCGTTTTTTACCGCCTCCGACCGCCTGGCCGTAGGCTGCCTGCAGGCGCTACGGCAGCGCAACCTGCACATTCCCGAAGATGTATCCCTGATCGGCTTTACCAACCTCAACGTCGCCGAGCTGCTGGCCCCGCCCCTGAGCACGGTGGTACAGCCGGCCACCGAAATCGGGCAGGTAGCGGCCGAACGCCTCATCGACCAGATTGAGCGGAAACACCGGGCCCTACCCATCGAAACCGTCAAAATCCCGACGGAGCTTATCGTGCGCAGCTCCACGATGACAAGTAGTGAAGTGGTGAGTTTGTGAAGTTGTGAGGTTGATGATAAGGAAGAAGAAACTGTCATCCTGAGCACAGCGAAGGACCTCTACCGCTTCGTTATAACGGCGAAATTACCTTCAGTAGAGGTCCTTCGCTGTGCTCAGGATGACACGGGCGTTTTCTACTTCACTTGTTCACTCACATACTCATTTACTTTACTCCACCCGGAACCAGTCGATGTCAGCGTTGCCGGAGTCGTTGAACTTGCTGGGACGGGTAGCAAATAGGCCGACTTTGGCCCCAATCCACTTGCCTTCGCGGGCTTGAAACTCTTGGCCGAGTGGCTGGAACGTCTGCCCATCGTAGCTGTAGCTGAACTGGCACTTGGCACCGGCTTTTACGGCCACGCGCAGGTAGAGGGGCTGCTTGGACTGGGCGGTGGGCACTTCCACGGCGGGCGTGGTAATTTCGGCCGAACCTTTGTCGGCGTTCAGGCAAGTACTTTGGCTGAGCTGCAGTTTGCCACCTTGGTTGGTTAGGGAGAGGTAGGCATAGTCTAGCCCCATCATCAGTAACCCTACTTTTTCGCCTTCTACCCGCGGGGTGAAGGTGAGCTTGGTGGTAGCCGTAAATACATCGGCCGGCAGCTTTTGCATCAAGAGGTTAGGCACCTGCCAGAGGTTTTTGGCTCCTTCGGGGGGTAGCACAGAGTAGAGGCGCAGGTAGCCTTGCGGGCCGTTGAGGTACGCCCAGTAATCCTGTGGGTTGGCGTGCCACTGCCACTGCAGCCCCAACTGGTTACTGCTGAACTCATCGGAAGTAGGTGGGGTAGCCAGGGGCTGCGTTTTGCCTTTGATGTTGGGCTTGCGGTAGGTTAGCACTGGCTGGCCCTTGCCGTCACCATCAGGATCCTCCCCAATAACGGGCCAGTCGTTTTTCCACTGCATGGGCTGCAGGTGCACCACCCGGCCGTAGGGCCCCTGGTCCTGGAAGTGCAAAAACCAGTCCTCACCGGCGTTGGTATCCACCCAGGCACCCTGGTGCGGACCGTTGATGGGTGTCTTGCCCTGGTCCATCACAATGCGCTCCTCGTAGGGACCGTACACGTTTTTGGAGCGCAACACCAGCTGCCAGCCGGTGGGCACGCCGCCCGCCGGGGCAAAAATGTAATAGTAGCCGTGGCGCTTGTAAAACTTTGGTCCTTCTAGCGTGGGGTGGCCCTGGTGCCCATCAAACACCAGCGCATCGGGGCCGGTCAGGCTCAGGCCGTCCGGGGCCATCGGCGACACGGCCAGAATGGTTTTGATGCCCGCCCGGGAGCCCGCGAAGCCGTGTACAAGGTAAGCGCGGCCATCTTCGTCCCAGAGCGGGCAGGGGTCAATCCAGCCCTTGGCTTCCTTGATGCACACGGGCGTACTCCAGGGCCCGGCCGGATTCTTGGCCTTGGTAACAAAGATGCCTAGGTCGGGGTCGGGGTAGTAGATGTAGTACTCCTTACTGTGGTAGCGAATGGCCGGAGCCCACACACCATTGCCGTGCTGGGGCTCGTTATAGCGCGCTTTGGGCAGTTGCTCCGTAAACGCCGCCCCAATGAGAGTCCAGTTGACCAGGTCGCGGGAGTGCAGGATTTGCAGGCCTGGCGCGGCATTAAAGCTCGACGAAGTGAAGTAGTAATCCTCTCCTACCCGCACCACATCAGGGTCGGAGTAATCGGCGTAAAGGACCGGGTTTTTGTAGGTGCCGTTGCCCAAGTCGGGCACCCACACTTTCGATAAGGAAGATTGGGCCCAGGAGCCCAGCGGCAAGAGCAGCAGTAGTAGGGAAAGAAGCCGGAGCATAGGCAGCAAGAAGGGGTAGCAGAAACCCAGAGGAAAGGATTGCCATTCTAGGTAAAGTAGAATGGCCCAAAGCAATGCGCCCCGACAACTGCTCCACTCACCTGAGCCAGTTGCCGGGGCGCTACCTGTTTAGCGACCTGCCTGTTGCAGCAGCCAGGTTGCCAGGTCTTTTGCCGCTTGGAAGTTCTGGTACTCAGCCGGAATCTTGCGGCCATCTACATACTCATTGTAGAGCCAAGGGTCGCCTACTGCAAAGACGGTGCCCTTCCCTACTTTGGCCGTAGCGATGATAACATTGCCCTCCTGCGTAATAAGGGATTGAGCCGGCGCTTTCACATCCAACGGGGCCAACTCCTTGATATAGGCCGCGCGGGCATTTTTAAACACGGCATTGCCAGCGGGCAGCGCTACTTTTCCCTGCTCAAACTGGCTGCCTTTTACCATGTTCAGGTTCAGAGGCTTAAACTGAATACCGAAGGCCTGCGCCAGCGTATTAAAGCGCGGAATCTCGCAGTTGCTGGTATCATTAGCCATGAGTACCAGCGTGCCGCCGTCCTTCACCCACTTGGTCAGGGCTTGCACATCGGCGGGCTGCACGAAGTTGGGCTTGGGCGTCTCCTTTTTGGTGTCGGGGTCCACGATGATGTAGACGTTGATGCCTTTGAGGGAGGTAGCGGTGGGCGCGGTGCTGATGGTGGCGGTTTTGGCGCCCAGGTCGCGGAACTGCTGGCCCCAAAAGTAGAAGCCGCCGTGGGTGCGGTCTTGCCAGGTGTAGTGCCAGGTTTCCTCCTGCCCGCTGAGGGCGTTCTTGCGCAGCTCGTGGTTAAAGTAGTTGTCCACGGCTACCGTTTTGCCCTTGCCCAGGGCGGTTTCGGCGGCCACTTCCATTTCCAGGCTGGCCAGAATAAACGGCCCTACCCCCTTCAAATCGTTTTTCCGCAGGGGCTCCGAGAGGTAGTACTCGAAGCTACCGTCGCGGTAGGGGTTGCCGCCGAGGCCGCCTACGCTTACCGTGCCGTTGAAGGCCAGCGCGTTGTTGGCTTCGGTGCTTACAAAGGTTTTCAGCAGGCCGTCGTAGCCTTTGCGGGCCACGTCGGCGTACTTTTTATCGAGGTAGCCCATGCGCACGCCCTTCTGCAGGAAATACACAAACATGCTGCTGCCCGAGGCCTCCTGGTAGTTGCCTTTGCGCGAAGCTTGGTCGACCACCAAGGCCCAGGTACCGGTTTTTGGGTCCTGATACTTGGCCAACACGGGAGCCAGGCGCTGCACATCCTTGATGAGTTGCTGGCGCTGCGGGTGGTTCTCGGGGAAGTAGTCCAGCACATCAACCAGCGCCATAGCGTACCAGCCCATGCCCCGGTCCCAGAAGTTCGGCGACTGGCCGGTGGTTTTGTTAGCCCACTTCTGTTCCCGGCTTTCATCGTAGCCATGATAGAGCAGGCCGGTTTTGGGGTCCACTAGGTTCTTTTCGATAAGAGCAAATTGCTTAGCTACGTCATCGAAGCCAGCGGGCTGGTTGAACACCTTGCTGTACTCGGCATAGAAGGGCTCAGCCATGTAGAGGCCATCTAGCCACATTTGGTTGGGGTACACCTTCTTGTGCCAGAAACCGCCGGCCTTCGTACGAGGCTGTCCTTCTAGCTGCTTGCGAAGAAGCTGGGCCGCCTTCTGGTACTTCTCAGCCTGGGGCACCGACATTTGCCCTACCGTGAGCAGAGCGTGGCCAGTCGTGAGGTTGTCGAGGTTGTAGTCTTCCAGCTTGTAGGTCCGGATGGTGCCATCGGGGCGTACAAACTGGTCGAGGTCTTTCTGGATGTAGGTGAAGTAGCGGGCGTCGCCGGTGCGCTGCCACACCCGTTCCAGGGCCTTGAGCATTAGCCCTTGCTCGTAGTCCCAGCGAGCCGTTTTGCGGTTACCAATCAGAATAGAATCGGGGTGCCAGCTGATAAAGGCGTCCGCCATGCGCTGCGACATGGGCCGCGAGGTAGCGGGTGTAGTCTGGGCTTGGGTTGACAGAGAAGCGAGCAGCAGGCCGGAAAGAAGGAAGCGGCGGGAGAGCATGGGTAGGGAGAGTTAATCTTATGAACGTCATGTCGAGCTGGTCGAGACATCTCGCGTGCTGACGTTGTAATGGCATTCAGACGTCAGCACGCGAGATGTCTCGACCAGCTCGACATGACATTCGGCAATATGATACTGCTATGAAGTTTCTTGCAAGAACAATACTTCGTGGTTTCGCGGCTCTCGTACTCGGTTTACCGCTGAGAAACCGTCACCACTTTCTTCGCTACCTTCTCCCCCATTTCTACACCTTTTTTGGCGGCTTTGGTGTCGGTGTTCCGCAGAACTACGGCTTTGCTGCGAGCGCCCGTAACGCGCAGAAGCAGCTCGGCGCCGGGGGCATAGCGAATGTTGTCGAGGCTGATGTTGCGGCTGTTCTGGATTTCCATTACCGGCTTGGTTTCCCTGGAAATCAGCGTTACGTTTTTCAGGCGGATACCGTCAGCTTCCTGACACACGAGGCCCTTGTTGCTTTCCAGCACGGCGTTTTCAATGTCCACGTCTTGGATGGCCATTTCCGGTAGTCCACGCACCAGAATACCAGTGTTAGCGCCCTTGCAGGTCACGTTTTTGATGCGGAAGCTCTTGAACTGCGGGGTGCCTTCGTTCAGGGGCTCGGCCTTGATTTCCGGGATGCCAAAGGCCTCGCCGTTCACCTGCACGGGGTCTTTGGCGGCGTAGTACATGTCAAATAGGATGGCCTCACCGGCAATGTCGGTCATGTCCACGCCATCCACGAAGATGTTTTCTACTACCCCGCCGCGGCCCCGGGTAGTTTTGAAGCGCAGGCCCACATCGGTGCCCATGAAGGTGCAGTTGCTCACGTAGAGGTTGCGCGCCCCGCCCGACATTTCCGAGCCGATTACGAAGCCGCCGTGGGCGTGGTACACTTTCGTGTCGCGGATGATGAAGTTCTCGGTGGGCACGCCGCGCTTGCGGCCTTCCTCGTCGCGGCCCGACTTGATGCAGATACCGTCGTCGCCCACGTCGAAGATGCAGCCTTCCACCAGCCCGTTGCGGCACGATTCCAGATCGAGGGCGTCGGTATTCTGGCCGTACCAGGGGTTTTTGGCCGTCACGTTGCGCAGGGTGATGTTGTCGCAGAGCAGGGGGTGAATGGTCCAGGCCGGAGAGTTTTGGATGGTGAAGCCCTCCAGCAAAATCTGCTTGCAGCGCTGCAGGCTGAGCATGTTGGGTCGCAGAAAATCCTTGAACTCCTGGTATTTGCTGTAATCGGGTTGCTGGCCGGCCGGAATGGTCCAGGGCTTGTTGAGGGTAGAGCCTTTCAGGGAGCTAGCCGAGGGATACCAGGTAGTACCCTTCTCATCCACTACCCCACCCGACTTCACCAACCGCTGCCACTGGCCGGCGTTCAGCTTTTCCTTTTTCACCATGCGCCAGGCGTCGCCGGCCCCATCGAAGGTGCCCTGGCCGGTAATGGCAATGTTTTCGAGGTCGTAGCCCGAAATGGGCGACTGGTTGCGCACGGCATCCTCGCCTTCCCAGTTGGTTTTGATGAGCTGGTAGTCGGAGAGTTTGTTGCTGAATTGCACCAGGGCGCCTTTGGCCACGTGCAGGTTCACGTTGCTTTTTAGCTGAATGGGGCCGGTCAGCCAGAGGCCGCGCGGCACCAGCACTACCCCACCCTGCTTGCTGCAGTCGTCAATGGCTTTGCGGAAGGCTTCGGTGTTCAGGGTCTGCCCGTCGGCTACGGCCCCGTACTTGGTAATGTTAAAGGTATCCTTGCGGAAATAGGGCTGCAGTACCACGGGTAGGTCATACTGATATTTGCCCGCGAAGGCCAAGGGCTGCAGGTGCGAGGCAATGCCCAGGTTCTGCTTTTTCACATCTTGAGCTACCAGCTGGGCCACACGCTCTGCCCCGTAGGCCGAGAAGTGGGTGTTGTCGAGCTTGGTGTTGTTAGCGCCGTTCTGGTAACTCCAGAACAGGGGCTTGCTACCCGCGTCGCCGAGCTGGGAGTACATCGCCCAGCTAGTTTCGTGCAGGTCGATTACTGGCACCTTCTGAGCTTTCGCTACTTCCTTTACTACCCCGGGGTAGTCGCCGTGGTCGTCCTTGCGCTTGCCTTGCTCATCGAAGTAGCGGCGGCCCACGGGCGTCAGCAGCACCGGGTTAGCGCCTTTGGCGCGAGCTTCCTGCACGTAGCGGGTCAGGTTTTGGCGGTAGGCGGTTTTGGGCGCGGCGTAGCGGGCCGTGTCTTCCTGCTTGGAGTCGTTGTGGCCGAACTGAATGAACACCCAGTCGCCGGGCTTCACTTGCTCCAGCACTTTAGCCCAGCGGCCTTCGTGGCGGAAGTTGCGGGTGCTGCGGCCGTTCATGGCGTGGTTCTGAATGGTCACGCCCTCATCGAAATACTGCTTAAAGTACATGCCCCAGCCACGCTCGGCTTTGTCCAGGGGCTTGTCGGACATGGTGGAGTCGCCGACCAGGAAAATGGTGGTTTTCTTGTCCGCGGCGGGCCGGAAGGCCAGCAGCAGGACGGCAAGAAACAGAACGGTGAGTTGTTTCATAGAAGTAAAAAAGCCTGGTCAGCCCAACGTTTGCCGGCCTGACCAGGGTAGGAAATATTATCTGTAACCAGGGTTTTGGGTGAAGTCGCCCTTGTTGGAAACCGCATCGAGCTGACGCTGCGGAATGGGCCGCACCAGGTGGAACTCCTGAATGCTGGCCCCCGCATCGGGGTTGTACTTCTTCACGCGCTCCAGCAGCTTGCCGGTGCGCTTGAGGTCAAACCAGCGCAGCTGCTCGCCGCCCAGCTCCCTACCCCGCTCATCCAGGATAAAGTCCAGGGTTACGTCGGCGGGCTTGATGAGCATGTCAGTTTCCTTGCCCGGCAGGGCCGCGCGGCGGCGCACCACGTTAATCAAGTCGGCGGCTTTGGTGGCGTTGCCGGCCTTGAACTCGGCTTCGGCAGCCATCAGGTACACATCAGCCAGACGAATTACGTAGGCGTCGCGGGCACTTTGTTCCTCGGCAATGGTAGGGCGCGTGGGGTCCATGAATTTCTTCATGGTCATGTAGTGAATTCGGTCCCCGCTGATGGTGCCGTTGGGTCGGTACACGGCGCTCTGGTCCCAGATGCGGTACTTCTTCTGGGCCTTGGTAGCCTCCGGGATGATGTACTTGCTGGCTACCACAGCCGTATCGCCGACGGCAATGCCGGGCACGGCGCGGTTGGCCAGCCACACCGTCTGAAAGGTAGCAGCGTAGCGCGAGTCAATCTTCTCGTTGAACAGGTTCAGGTAGAAGAGTGAGGGCATGAAGCGGTTGAACGGCCGGCCGTAGGCAATGTCGCGGATGACGCCGGGCTGGTCGTCGTACTTCATCAGGAACAGCAGGTGGCCGTTGTTGCCGCCCCGGGGGTGGCCGTCGGGGTAAAGCGTGGCATCTACCCTATCGTTCAGGCTCAGGTCCTTGGAGTAGTTCACGGCCCAGAGAATTTCCTTGTTCTCCAGGTTGGTCATCGACCACAAATCGGCAAAGCGGGGCTGCAGGGCGTAGCCGTAGCTGCTGATGACTTTCTGGGCCAGGTCGGCGGCCTGCCGGTCCTGGCCGCGGGTCAGGTACATCTTGGCCAGGAAGGCTTCGGCGGCGGGCTTAGTCACGCGGCCGTAGTCGGCGGTAGTGGTGGGCAGATTGGCCACCGCCACGTTCAGATCCTCGAAAATCTGCTTGTAAAAGGTTTCGACGGGGGTACGGTTGGCGGTGTTGGCAATAGACGTTACTTCCTCGGTAGTGAAGTGCACGCCGCCCCAGGTTTCCACAATCTGCCAGTAGTAGAAGGCCCGCAGGAAACGTAGCTCCCCTTCCCGGGTTTTCTTCAAGGCGTCACTCATACCCGAGTTGCCGATGCGCGCAATGCCGGCATTGCACACGTTCACGGCCGCATACAGGCGGTTCCAGAGGTCGGTGAGGGCGGCGGAACTACCCTGCAGGGTGGTGTACTCGGTTAGGTCGGGGTTTACGTCGCCGGCCCCGCGCTGCCAGAGGTCGGTGCCCATTTCCGAGATGCTATAGCCGTTTTCCTTGCCGTACCACCAGCGGTTGTAGGAGTAGGCGGCATTTACCAGCGTCTCGAAGCCAGCGGGCGTGGTGTACACGGCATCGGCCGTGAGGCCCGAGGGGTTATATTCTTCCAGCTGCTTTTCGCAGGCGGGCAGGGCAAGGCTTGCTACCCCGGCGGCCAGCAGCAACTTCAGCGTATGATTCGTGGGGAATTTCATCGTTCTGATTAGGCTAAAACTACCGCTACTCGCTTAAAAACCCAGGTTGATACCAGCAGTGAGCACCCGCGGAATGGGCGTGGTGATGGCGCCGCCCCGCTCGGGGTCGTAGTTGTCGATGTGGCTCCAGGTGTAGAGGTTTTTGCCCTGCACGTACACCCGCAGCGACGACATGCGCAAGCGCGAGGCCAGGCCCGCCGGGAACGTGTAGCCCAGGGTAGCGGCCCGCAACTTGGCATAGGAGCCGTCTTCGTAGAGCAGCGTGGTGCCGTAGAGGGCGTTTTGCAGGGTGCTTTTCGAGAGGCTGGCGTCGGGACGGGGGTAGTCGTTGGAGGGGTTCTCGGGGGTCCAGTAATTCTGGCGCGAGCTGTTCTCGATGCCCTGGGGGTCGAAGAAGCCGTTGTACTCGTAGTTGAGCATCTGCCCGATGCGGGCGAAGAATTGCAGCGACAAATCGAAGCCTTTGTAGCTGACATCGGTGTTGAAGGAGCCGCTCCACTTGGGCACCGTAGAGCCCAGCACTTTCCGGTCCCCGGCTGCCGTAATGGTGTTGCTGCCATCCAGGTCGCGCACCTTAATCTGGCCGGGCTTCTGGCCGTAGGCTTTGGCGGCATCGGCTTCATTGGTTTGCCAGATGCCTACCTTCTCGTAGTCGTAGAACACGTTCACTGGCGAGCCGATAAACCAGCGGTTCGTCACGTCGTTACCCGACACGGTAAGGGCCGTAATTTCCTCCTTGTTTTTGAACCAGGTCAGGCCAGCATTCCAGCGGAAATCGTTCTTTTCCAGCACCAGTGCGTTTAGCCCTACCTCGATGCCGCGGTTACGGGTTTTGCCGGCGTTTTCGGTTACAATGGAATAGCCGGAGGTAGCGGGCAGCACGCGGTTCAGCAACAGGTCGCTGGTGCGGGTGTCGTACACGTCCACGGTGCCCGTAAAGCGGTTGTTCAGCAAAGCAAAGTCAAGCCCGAAGTTGAGCGTGTTCGACAGCTCCCAGCCCAGCGCTTTGTTGCCGATGCGGTTGGCAAAGGTGTAGGCCGGGGTCGACGATTCGCCGAAGGCAAACGGAATGCGCACCAGCAACGACTGCGTGGAATAGGCCGGAATATCGTAGTTGCCGGCCCGGCCGTAGCTGGCCCGCAGTTTCAGGTCCGTAATCGGCGTGAGGCCCTTCATGAAGTCTTCCTCGATGATGCGCCAGGCTACGGCAGCCGAGGGGAAGAAGGCCCACTTGTTGCCGGGAGCCAGCACCGAGGAACCATCGGAGCGCCCCGTGAGCGTGAGCAGGTAGCGGCTCTTGAAGTTGTATTGCACCCGGCCCGTGAAGGATATCAGCTTGCTGTTCACGTAGCCGCTGTTGATGCCGACCTGCTGGTTAGCATTGGCCAAGGCGTAGAAGCCCTGGTAATCCAACAGCTGGTTGCGGCCCTGGGCGTTGGAGTTCTCGGTGTTGAAGGTAAGTAGAGAGGTAACGCCCGTGGCCGTAATGGCGTGGTTGCCGAACGTCTTGTTGTAGTTCAGGATGTTCTCCCAGCTCCAGTTGGTAACGAACTCCGTCCCGTAGGCCGACTGCGCCACCGACCCGTTGCGGTCCAGCGTGTTCGAGCCTTGGTAAATACCTGTGCGGGCACTGGATAAGGTAAGACCGAGGTTGGAGCGCAAATTCAGGCTGGGCAGAATCTGGTAGCTGGCGTAGCCCGTGACAAAGGTGCGCGTGGTGCGCACGTTGTTCTGGTAATTGCCTTCCTGCTCGTCAATCAGGGGATTGATGAAGTTGCCGGCGTTGGGAAAGACCGACAGTTGCCCGTTCTCGTCGTAGGGCGTGAGCAAAGGGTTAATCTTGTTAGCCTGGTTGGTAGGGTCGCGGCGGCGGTCCTGGTTGAAGTAGGTGAGCTGGCTTTGCAAGCCTACCCGCACTTTGCTGTTGATTTCCTGATCAAGGTTGAAGCGGATGGAGTACCGGTTCAAATCGTCCATCCGGAACAGGCCTTGCTCGTTGAAGTAGTCGAAGGAGGTGTAGAACTTCGTCTTGTCCGAGCCGCCCGAGAGGCCAATCTGGTGCTCCTGCTGCACGCCCTGGCGCAGCAGCATATCCATCCAGTCAGTTCCCGTACCGTTGGCAATATTCTGAATCTCTAGCGGCGTGAAGATTTTGGAATCGTCGGCGGGGCCGGTCCAGGTGCCGGTGGTGCGGTTGGCTTCACGCTTCTGGGCTACATAGGCAGCCGCGTCGTTCACGCGGGGGTAATACACAGCATCCGTGATGCCGTAGTAAGAGTTGATGGTCACGCGGGGCTGCCCAGCCGCGCCCTTCTTGGTCGTGACGATGATTACCCCGTTGGCCCCACGTGAGCCGTAGATGGCCGTGGAGGCCGCATCCTTGAGCACCTCCATGCTCTGGATGTCGTTGGGGTTGATGTCCTGAATGGAGTTGTACTGCACCCCATCTACAATAAACAGGGGGCCGTTCTGGGCCGTGATGGAGCGATTACCGCGCACGGCAATGTTCACCCCCGAGCCCGCCGAGCCGCTGCTGCGGGTAATATCTACGCCCGGCAAACGGCCCTGCAGGGTTTCCATTACGTTGGCCGAAGGCACCTTCTTCAGGTCCTCTTCTTTCACCGATACAATGGAGCCGGTCACGTCGCTCTTCTTCACCTGCCCGTAGCCAATAACTACTACCTCGTCCAGCGCCTTCTCATCCGACTTCAACGATACTTTCAGCTGGGTTTGTGAGCCGACACTTACCGTTTGAGGCAGGTAGCCAATGTAGCTGAACGTGAGGGCCACATCCCCACCTTCCGGAACGCTCAGGGCGAACTTCCCGTCTCCATCCGTGGTAGCGCCAATGGTGGTATTTTTCACTACCACCGTCACCCCGGGCAAGGCTTCACCCGTGGTACCATCGAGCACTCGTCCCTGAAGCTGGCGGGTTTGCTGCGCCTGGGCAGCCACCGTTGTACCCAGCACCAGGGCACTTACTAGTAAAGCGTTTCTCATGGTGGGGAATTTTGATTGGTCGAAGAAAGAGCAGCCGGGCGCACCGAAGTAAGCCCTCACTAATGTTAGGCGAATACCCACCGCATTCTACCTAGCAAGGCCCTGATTATTTGCGCAATCGTTGTCGGGAACGTTGCCAATGCTGCCTGTCAGGCTTCTTCGTACTCTCTCTAACCCACCTTCCCTACCCCTGCAGCCCACCCCAACCCGAACGACCAACTCCTGCCGAGGCTGCTAATAATTGCACTTACCGAATATAGACTAGCCTACCGCCGCACCAGCCACATGATCAGGCTCAGCAGCAAGCTCACCAGCAGCATGGACACAATAGGTGCGTAAAACCGGAACCCCGGCCGCTCCACCCGAATATCGCCCGGCAGCCGCCCGAACCAGCCGAGCAGACTACCCCCTCCCAGCCACACAAACGCCCCGAGGGTCACCAGCACAAGGCCGAGGATAACAATGGTTTTACCGAGTTGTGGGGTCATGGCGGAGACTATTTTTTTGCAGGCACCCACTCCTGCGTTTTACGCAACGACTCTAATAGTGCGTATAGACGCGTCAGGCCGAACGCCCCTATCCCACCTCTGTCTTCGGCTTGTAAGCGCCGACCATCAGCATATACCACATGTAGCGTAATATAAGGCACATGGTTGAAACCGATGCGATACTCGCGGCTTAGCTTATCCGGTTGTAAATAGTTTAGCAATTGTACCAGTTGCTGTTGCGTAGTGTCAGCAAGCTTGGTTGTCAAGTCTTCGCACTTCTTCTTAGACTCGTCGAGTACTGGGTACTCGCAGGAACGGCACCGAGCTCTACCGTGAGGCTCCATCTGAATTTCAATTTCTTCTACATCGTGGTAGGCAAAATGTGAAGTGTACAGAATGCTATCTGGCTGAATGTTGCGCGTAGGGGCTGGATTATACTCGATCAAGCCCCCAAACCGATAAGTCAACAGAAACTCCTGCCGATCATTCTTGTCTAAAGGCTGCGTAATCAGGAAAGGTTTATCATAATCGGCGTATGAAATCAAGGCTTGTTGACCCTCATACTTGATGCGAACCACAGGGCAGTACCGGTAAAACTGACGGCTGAACTCTTCCAAAACCAGCCTATCTCCCATGTCAAGCACGCAGATTACTTTGCTCTCATTATCGTAATGGGTGCCGGTGATGAGTAGATCTTGTAATCCATTTCCATCGACATCTGCCTTTTCCCAGGCCCGCACTTTTTCTCGCTGATACAGTTGTTGCACCCGCTTGTCTTCAAAGCGAAGTCGGGAGTCTACCTGAAAATTCTTGTAATCCTCATCTAGCGACCTTACAACCTGCTGAACTGCGGCGTCAGTAATCAAATTAGCTAACCTCCCTTGTGCCTGAACATTGACAGTTAGTCCTGACAATAGCAAGAGAATGAATACGATATACGTGTTTAACATATAGCTAATTTTACCCCTTGTTATCAAACACCGGCTCTATCCTACCCTCCGCGCCTACCTGCAGGGCCGCCTCGTAGCGGTTGCCGGTTTTGGAGGAGATGAAGCCCCGGATGACGCCGGTTTTGCCTTTGCGCAGGAGCTGGTTCATCTGGCTGTCGGTGAGGGTTTTGCCGCCCCACTCGAAGGGCACGCGGAACTGGCAGTCCTCGCGGAAGCGGGAGCAGCCCCAGGCGCTTTTGCCGCGCAGCATCTGGCCCAGGCGGCAGACGGGGCACGGAATCTGGCCGGGGTCGGTGGCGGTAGTGGGCTTGCTTTCGGCGGCGCGCACCAACTCCAGGGTGTGCTGGGGCGTGAGTTTGATGGCCGCGCCGTATTTGTTGCCCGCATCATCCAGAAAGCCCTGCATGACTTGGGTGCGGCCCTTCTTGAGCAAGTCACCGACCTGCTTATCCGTAAGCTTCTTGCCTTCATACGAGGTAGGGAGGCGCAACTGGCAGCCTTCGCGCCAGCGCGAGCAGCCGAAAGCGGTTTTACCGCGCAGGACGTGGCCACTCCCGCAGGCCGGGCACGGACCTAGTGCACCAGGCACAGCCGGGGTAGCCGCAGCAGCGGGCATGGGGCGAGGGCTGGCGGCTTTAGCAGGGGTAGCGATTTCGGCAGAAGTTACCGTTACGGCGCGGCCCGAGCCGTCTTGCTTTACCTCGTGCACCATTTCGCGCACCAACTGCTTTAGCTCGCCCAGAAACTGTTCCTGGTCCAGCTGGCCGCTTTCAATCTGGCGCAGCTTCCGCTCCCACTGGCCCGTTAGCTCCGCCGATTTCAGGGTCGGGTTCCGGATCAGGCCGATGAGCTCGACACCCGTAGGCGTAGGCACGATCTTCTTTTTGTCGCGGCGGATGTAGCCGCGCTTGAAGAGGGTTTCGATGATGGCGGCACGGGTGGAGGGCCTCCCGATGCCGTTTTCCTTCATGGCCTGACGCAGTTCTTCGTCGTCTACGTTGCGGCCGGCGGTTTCCATGCCGCGCAGCAGCATAGCCTCCGAATACTCGCGCGGGGGCTGGGTCATCTTCGAGTCGAGGCGGGGCTTGTGGGGGCCGTTTTCACCTTTCTCGAACGCAGGCAGCACGGTGCTGACTACGTCATCGTCGCCCTCGCCGGCAGCTTTGGGGGCCGAGGGGGCCTGCTGCTTTTCCGGGTCGCCGTACACCACGCGCCAGCCGGGGTTCAGAATCTGCCGGCCTCGCACCCGGAAGGTGCGGCCCGCGGCTTCGGCCGCTACGGTTGTGTTTGACACTTCGCAATCGGGGTAGAAAGCGGCCAGGAAACGACGCACGATAATGTCGTAAACGCTGTGCTCGGTGCCGCCTAGGCCGCTGGCGCTGGCCCCGGTCGGGATGATGGCGTGGTGGTCGGTAACTTTATTGTTATTAAAGACCTTGCCCGACTTCTTGATTTTACCGGCCAGCAGCGGGGCCGTGAGGCTATTATACGCCCCTAGCCCACGCAGAATACCAGGGATTTTAGGGTACTGGTCATCAGGCAAGAAGGTGGTGTCTACGCGGGGGTAGCTCACTACTTTCTTTTCATAGAGGGCCTGCACTGTTTTCAGCGTGTCCTCGGCGGAAAGACCCAGCTGGTTGTTGCACTGCACCTGCAGGGAGGTCAAATCAAACAACGACGGCGGCGTTTCCAGCCCCTTCTTAATTTCAACGTTGGTTACCGTGAGGGGCACGTCCTTAACGGCCGCTAGGGCGGCATCGGCCTCTTCCTGGGTCACAAAGTAGCCACGGGCTTTCAGGCGGGCCTTTTCGTCGGGCTCGTCGTCCTCCTTGCCTTTCTTCACCACGGCTACGTGGCTGAACATAGTGCCGCGGTACTCCGTGCGCAGTACCCAGTAAGGCTCGGGGCGGAAGTTCTGGATTTCGTGGTAGCGGTCCACGAGCAGAGCCAGGGTAGGCGTCTGTACTCGCCCAATGCTGAGCACCTGGCGCTGGCCGGGCGCGTACTTCAGGGTAAACAGGCGGGTAGCATTCAGACCCAGCAGCCAGTCGCCGACGGCGCGGCTTTTGCCAGCCTGGTAAAGTGAGTCAAACTCCGAGCCGTCGCGCAGGTTCTGGAAGCCCTGGCGGATGGCTTCTTCCGTGAGCGAGGAAATCCAGAGGCGCTTGGTGGGCTTGCGGTACTTAGCCTCCAGCAGCACCCAGCGCTGAATCACCTCCCCTTCCTGCCCTGCGTCGCCGCAGTTAATAACTTCCTCGGCGCTGGCCAGTAGGTTTTTGATAACGGTGAACTGGCGCACTACCCCGTCATCGCGACGCATGAGCTTAATGCCGAAGTTCTCGGGCACCATGGGCAAATCATGGATGCTCCAGCGCTTCCACTCGGGGCGGTAGTCCTCGGGCTCGCGCAGCTGGCAGAAGTGCCCGAACGTCCAGGTGACCTGGTAGCCGTTGCCCTCAAAATAGCCGTCCATTTTGCGGTTGGCACCCAGCACCTGGGCAATTTCGCGGGCTACGCTGGGCTTTTCGGCAATACAAACTTTCACTACTCGCTGATTCAGATACTGAGGTAGCCGGCGCAAACGCCAGCAAGGAATCAACAAAGATACGCGGAGAAAAAGTCGGTTTTATGTGCGCAGTGTTGCCTGCTGGCTCAGGAAGCGGAGGCCAGCTCTACCTGGTTGCTGCTAGTGACGAAGTGGTAGCGCACTTCGTAGAAGCCCGTATCCAGCACCCGATCCAGCATAACCACGCTCTCAATCTCAAAAGGCAATCCTCGGGCTGCTACGCGCACCGGGTTCAGGCTGCGCTGCAAGGTAATTTCCTCGCGGGCGATGTGCAAAGCGGCCGTTTCACTAGCGGCCTGCACCCGCACGTAGAACAGGTTGGCCAGCGGAAACTGCCGGTGTTCCCGAATTTCACCGTCCCAATTATCAAAGTTGTCTAGCTCCGGGGGAAAGGTACTGGCATAGCGCTCATCCAGCACTTTCTGCTTCACGCGGTGGTAGGCAACGGGCGTATTCAGCCGGTGGGTGATAAGCTTAACCAAGTGGCTAACTTCCAGCTGGGGCCCTTGCTCCACCAAGCTCCCGCGGTGATAGAGCCCAAACAGGTTTTCCTGCTCGTTGTGGGTTACTACCACGCCGCTTTTGGCGGCCACCTCGTGTAAAGCCTCTTCGTAGAGGTGTGGGGCAGCGTAGAGCTGGCCCCAACGGTTGTCAGGGGGCAACAGCACACCGAACTCTGCCGGCGGCGTGAGCACCATAGTAGAGGAATTGTTGCCCTCGAAGATGCGGGGATAGAACTGCTTAAGCTGGCTAAAACTCAGGCTGGCTACCCACAGCGCCAAAGTTGTGCGGTGCACCCGGAACGTGCCTGCCTCACTGCTCACGTAGTAGCCAATGGAGGTAAAGCGGCTGGCCTGGTTGAGCGGCAGGGTAATAACCTGGGGCTCATTTTCGGCGTTCAAACCAAAAAAACACGGGTGTCCCTGGTCAGCTAATTGAAGAACGTAGAGCCCGTAAGGAATATATTCCTGGACTCCTGACAGCGAGGCACCCCGGTACTCCGCTTCTTGTTTTTTTACCTCACCGGCTAGTTGTACCAATGAGTCGTACGCAAACAGTTCCTCAATTTTTCTCAACCCATGCATGATAGAGACACTATTCATTTTGCATTATACGGCAATATATTATGATACTGCCGACTTTATACAATTAATAATGCAATATATAGTGAGTAAAGTTACATATATAACGGCATCACATATCATTTATAAATTTGTATATCAATACATTAGCAGGCTATACTGCTCGTAACCCCGGGAGAAATAAATGTAAGTAACTACATCAGTTTCGCTACCCAGTTGCTGTACCAGGCCCAACCACGATGGCGGGCGGCCCCAGTACGAACCCCTGTTGGCATTTGTAGCTCGGCCGTTGCCTCCAATTGCCAACCTTGTGCGTATAGGCGTGTTTTGGCCTTTTCTGCTCCTGATTCATGGCTTGGGTGTCTTTTCTGCCCGATTTGCTTCCCTCCCCAGCTACCAGCCTGAAGGCGGGGGCCCGTTATGGCTTTGCCTCGCTCGGGTTTGTGTACTTGGTTTTGGGCGGACTGGCCACACTGGCGGCGCTGGGAGTGCGCGGTAGCACAACGCCTAACCAGCGGGAAGTATTTGAGACGATTCAGCATATGCCCCTGGGTCAGGTTTTGCTGTGGCTGGTGGCTGGCGGGCTGCTGGGCTACGTAGCGTGGCGCTTGGCGCAAGCCCTGCTCGACACCGAAAACAAGGGCCTGAGCCTGACCGGTGTGGCGGTTCGCGGGTTTTATTTGTGTAGTGGTGTACTGTATGCGCTGCTGGCCTTCTACGCGGGTAAAATGGCTTGGTACGGTCGGCTGCCCCGGGAAGAGGATGCGGGCCGCTCCCTTCTGCAACGGGTGCTACACCATCCGCACGGCCAGGGGTGGCTGGCCCTCATTGGGGTAGTAGTGCTAAGTGCCGGCCTGCTCCAGCTGTACCGCGCCTGGTCCGGTAAATTTGACACGGACATCAACGGCCGCCCACTCACCCCGGCGCAACGGCGGGTAGTCTACCATATGGGCCAAGTGGGATACAGCGCACGGAGCGTGGTGCTAGGCATTATGGGCTACTTCTGCTTTCTGGCCGCTCACCACGCCAACAGCAACGAAATCCGAGACACGGAAGGCTGCTTCAACGCTCTTCAGGCCCTGGGGCCAGCCGCCTTGGGCACCGTGGCTATTGGCCTGGCTCTGTATGGCCTGTACCTGCTTATCCAGGCCCGGTTTCCGAGGTTGGGCAATGTATAGCCGCGCGCTACCCTCCACCAAATGGCCTTGTAGCTGAGCCGCTGCTTACTCGGCTGCTTTCCGCTGCATGCGTACCGTGGCCACGCACCGCAGTCCCAACCAGCTTTGGGGCCCCTGATACAGCTGGCGCGCTTGCAGCGTAAGCCCCTGTACGGAGCTTCGGTACGAGCCACCCTTGGCCACGCCTTTAGTAGCCGTCAGTTCGGCCACATTGCCGATAATCTGCTGCAAGCCAACTCCGTTTGGCGGCCCGGCGGTGGTAAGCTGTAACGGAAACAGCTGCTTTGGCGGGGGGCAGGTAAATACTTGGTTGCTGCCGGCCAGGTAATAGTTTTCCCGCAGGTTGAAGGGCAGTTCGTAGACTACCTCGGTGGCTGGATGTGGTAGCTGTTGCGCCTCCAGGCAAGCCAGCAGGTTGTCGGCCTGGGCTAGCTTCTGGCCTTTAGGCTTGCGGGCCGGCCGGGTTTGCACTACCTCAAACGGCCGGCTACCTGCCCCCCCCCCCCCCGGCCGCCGCCTGCTCCCACTCGGCTTCGGTAGGCAGGCGGTATTCCACCCTGACCGTATACGCGCACAGCTCGGGATGCTGCTTCCGAAAGTCTGGACCCTGAAAGTAGGCCTGGTTCACAACGGCGCTCCGCCACCGGCAATAGGCCTGGGCCTGCTCATAGCTGATGTTAGTAGCCGGGTAATACCGGTACCCGGCGCCCGGAAGTACGACTGCGGTGCCTGGGCCTGCTCGGGGTCAACGATGGGGTGCCACCCGGTCGAGTCGGGCAGTTGGCTCTGGTAGAATGCCAGGGTCGAGTCGCGCCGGATGAAGTGCAGGTACTCCAGCCAATGAATATTGGCTACCTCCGTTTCATCGACAAATAGATTTTCGGCTACCCGCACCGTACCGGGCGGCTCCGGCAGCAGGGGCGTGGTTCTGGTTGAGCGGCTTGCTTGCGCCCATCCTGTTACTGGCAGGAGCACTGCCAGCAGGCAACTCACCTGGCTTTTCTTCATAGTAAGTTATGCACTTAATGCAGCCCCCCGGGCCAGTCCCGGACTTTAGCAGCAAGGGTAGCCAAAGATACCCCTGGTCCGCTTCCTCCCAAGGAAAAACGTCAGCCCAGGTTTCGGCGAAACCACTGTCCGTTGCGTATCCTTTTCAAATTCGTTGCTCAGAGCTGTATGTGGTGGATGTTTTCGTTGCTGGCCGCATTGTCAGCCGCTGTGGTAGTTACGCTTTCCAAGGTTGGCGTCAAGAATATTGAAGCAAGCGTGGCGTTTGCCGTTCAATCGGTGCTGATTGTGGCCGTGGCCTGGGGCGTGGTGGCGTGGCAGGGACACCTGGGCCAAGTTGCCCAAATTGACCGGCGCACCTGGCTGTTTCTGGTGGCGGCCGGCGTCATTACCTGCCTTTCTTCGCTGTTCTCCTTTCAAGCCCTGAAGCTGGGGCTGGCATCGCGCACGTCATCCTTCGATAAGATTTCCCTGGTTTTCTCGATTCTGCTGGCCGTGTTTTTTCTGAAAGAAAAAGTAACCTGGCAGGTGGTGGTGGGCGCCGTGCTGATGGCTGGTGGGGCCGTGCTGATTGCCTTCACCCGCAGCAATGACTAGCCGGGCGCTTAGTAGCTGGCCAGCAGCAGCTCAGCCGGACCGTATTCTTCGAAATAGATGGCGTTCATCAGACCTGTTCTACCCTATGCGCAAGTCCGGCGCATAAAAAAACCACCGCACCCAATGGATGCGGCGGTTCCACACATCGAAAGCGCACTCCCCTCAGACTACGCCCGATGATTCAGTTGATGTTTGCATGACTTAGCTGGGCTGGTTTTGCAGCTCCTGCCCTTCCTTCTTGCTGCCCTTACCGTTGGGAGTAGGCCCATCGGTAAGAGTGGGCTTGTCGTCGGTGAGCGTGGGCTGGCCGGTTTCCTTTTCCAGCACTTCCGCAGCATGGTTGATTGCTTCGCGGCCGTAGATGTGCTCCAGTTCTACAATCAGGTCTTCTTCTACCTTCAAGTCCTTGAGCAGGCCTTCCTTGATGTCGTACACCAGCCCGTGCAGTCGCGGAGGTTTGGGCCCTTTGCGAGCATTCTGGATGATGTTGGTTTTGGCCAGGTTGCGCACCTGCTCAATAACGTTCAGCTCGACTAGCCGGCGCAGGCGGGCTTCCTCGTCGGCAATCCGTAGGAATTCCGTTTCGTGCACCCGGATTACGTCGCGGATGTTAGTGAGCCAGCCGTCGATGAGGCCATATTGCTTGTTGCTGGCGGCGGCAGCTACCCCGCCGCAGCCGTAGTGACCAACCACCATAATATCTTCTACGCCCAGCACTTCCACGGCATACTGCAGTACCGACAGCAGGTTGTAGTCGGTATGAATGACCAGGTTGGCGATGTTGCGGTGCACGAACATTTCACCAGGACCGGTGCCGGTAATGGCCGAGGCCGGCACGCGCGAGTCGGAGCAGCCGATGAACAGGTATTTAGGCTGTTGGCCGTTAGCGAGGCGGTTGAAGAAGTCCGGGTCCTGGGCTCGTTTTCCCTCAACCCATTTGCGGTTATTTTCCAGAATTGGCTCGATGCCTTTCATACGTGGGGAATTGGTGAGTTAAAAGATGTGACGTGCGGTAGCGGGTAGGGCAAGTGCAACTTGTTGCCGCCAGCGGCTCGGCCGGTGGCGACTTTGCGGCACTAACTTAGTGCCCCAGCACTTGCACCTGCTCAATACCCCGTAGCTCTACGGTAATACCGCGCTCCGGGGCTGAAAGTCGGAAGTTCTCAATGGCTTCCAGCACATCATAGTCAATAAACGAGGAATCGGAGCCATCAATGAGTACGTGCGACTCCCGCGGCAATTCGTTCAGCAGCTTTACAATACTGGCCTTGTTCAAGAACGTGACTTGCTCCGACAATTTTAGGTGCAATGGGCCAGGCTGCTGGGCGGCCGGCCGGCTCAGGAAGTACGCCGATTCATAGTTGGCCTTCAGAATGTAAAAGATACCAACTACCAGACCGATGGTAACGCCCTTGAGCAGGTCCGTAAACAAAATGGCAATGATGGTGACAATGAACGGCAAAAACTGTTGCCAGCCCAGGTTCCACTGGGTGCGGTACAGAGCCGGCTTGGTTAGCTTATAGCCTACTACCAGCAGCACAGCCGCCAGGGCCGACAGCGGAATCTGGTTGAGCACAGACTCCAGAAACAGCAGGCTGGTCAGCAGCAGCAAGCCATGAAAGAATGCCGACAGGCGGGTTTGACCACCGGCATTGATGTTGGCGGAGCTGCGCACAATTACGGCCGTCATGGGTAGGCCCCCGAGCAACCCACTCACGATGTTGCCTACCCCCTGGGCCAACAGCTCCCGGTTAGGGGGCGTCACGCGCTTGTAGGGGTCAAGCTTGTCGACGGCCTCCACGCTGAGCAGGGTTTCCAGCGAAGCTACAATAGCAATAGTAAAAGCAACCGTGTAGGTAGCGGGGCGGGAAAAGGCCATCCAGTCGGGGGAGGTAAAGAGGCCCGTGAAGTCTGACCACGCCGTGATATTGGGCAGACTTACCAGGTGTTCGGGACGAATCCGCAGCACGGGGGCGGCTACATCGAGGATGTTGTTGAGGCCAATGGAGAGCACCACTACAATGAGGGCTCCGGGTACCAGCCGCAGCATTCTAACCTGCTTGCTGAGCACATTGTCCCAGAAGAGCAGCACTGACAGCGAAACCAGACCTACCAGGGCCGAGCCGGCGCTAATCCCTCGCATAGCAGCCTGAATGGCCGTGAAGGTGTTCCGCCCGTCAAACTGCAGGAAGTTCATATCCTCGAAGTAGTCGGCATCGGCCCCCACAAAGTGCGGAATCTGCTTCAGAAGCAGAATCAGGCCGATGGCGGCCAGCATTCCGCGGATGACAGACGTGGGAAAGTACAACCCAATGATGCCCGCTTTTACTGCCCCTAGCACCAGCTGCAGGCCCCCGGCAATGACGGTAGCGGCCAGTACGGCCTCAAAAGACCCCAACGTTTTGATGGCCGTCAGCATGATGGCCGTCAGGCCCGCGGCGGGGCCACTCACGCTGAGTTGGGAGCCGCTTAGCCAGGATACGAGCACGCCGCCTACAATACCGGCAATAATGCCAGCTAGCAAGGGTGCTCCTGACGCCAGTGAAATACCCAGACATAGGGGCAAGGCTACCAGGAATACAACCAGACCGGCGGGCAGGTCCTTGTTGAGCGTTTTCCAGGGCGAGGTAGGAACCCCAACCAGTTGTGAGGCAACCGACGTTTCGGAAACCGGGGTAGCTTTGAGCATATACTGAGGGGATGTGGGAGGAGCAGATGGGGACGGTACGCTGGGAAGCACTACTAACCCCAATGCAAGTCTACAGCCCTCTTGTTAAGACCTAATTAAAAGTCAATTAAAAGGGTATTAAAAACTTATTTATTTGTAAATCAAGCGAATAATAGCAACCTATATCGTTTTACTGCTCTCTTCATGCTAGATCACTGCCGCGGGCAGCACAAGGGTTACGGCAGTACCATGAGCGAGCTGGCTTTCCACGTGTACTTCTCCTTCGTGCAGCTCCATAATCTTGGCCGTGAGAGGCAGCCCAATGCCGTGACCAGGCACGTTGCGCACAGCATCGGCCCGGAAGAAGGGCACAAATACTTGCTGGCGGTCGGCCTCGCTCATGCCTACGCCCTGGTCGCGCACTTCCAGCCGGATCTGGGTCAGGGAGGCCGTGAGGGTAGCTACCACTGGCTCCGTGCACCCCACCGAGAATTTGCAGGCATTTTCCAGAATATTAAGGAAGGCCGACAGCAGCAGTGCCTCATTGCCCAGCACCCCGTAGGGCACTCGGCGGCGGTTATTGGCAGGTTCCCTAAAGTCCAGGTCGATGCGGCAGGTAGGATGACGGCGGTGCACCTCCTCGTGGGCCTGCAGCAGCAGTTCGTCGAGGCGGATGAGGGTGCGCGGTACCTGAGAAGGGTCGTCGGAGGCGCGGGCAATCTGAAGCAGACCGTTGGTAAGGTCCTTGAGCAGGCGAGCCGCGTCGAGGGTGCTTTGCAGCACCCGGCGGTACTCCTGGGGCGTACGCTCCTGCTGGAGCAGGGCCACCTCCAGTTGCCCGATAATGGCCGTGAGCGGGGTGCGCAGCTCGTGGGAAGCGTCGCGCACAAAAGTGCGCTGCCCGGCAAAGGCCGTTTCCAGCCGGTTTAGCAAGCTGTTGAAGCGCTGGGCCAGTAATGATACCTCGTCCTGACCGTCGGCCTGGGAAAGGCGGCGGTGCAGGTCGGAGGCCGTGATGCTGTCCACCTCTTGGATGATGCGCTGCATGGGCTTGAGGGCCTGCCCGGCAAAAAAGAACCCCCCGATGCCCACAATAACAAAGGACGCCAGCAGGCCCGATAGCAGCACCGTGAGCAGGTCGTGCATCTTCTGCCGGCTGTCGGCATCCACGGAGGAAGCCACCACCACGAAGTCGCCCCGCTCAGCGTCGCGGTAGAGCAGGCCCACGGTCTGGCGGTAGTCGTCCTCCAGCAGCACCTCCCGGCCATCTTCGCGCACTGACCGCAGCAGCTCCTGCGGAATCTGCTCGCGCCCGTCGCGCCCTTCTTTGAATACTACCCGGTTATGAGCGTCGAACACGCGTACCTCCTCCTCGGGTAGCGTCCGGTAGAACTGCCGCAGGTAGCGCCGGTAGGAAGCCCGGCTTTCCTCGTCGGCGCGGTTGGTGCCATCCAGGTACACGTGGGCCACGATGCGGGCCCGGGCAAACAGGCTTTCACTGAAAAACTCCCGCCGCGAGTGGTACGTGAAGTAGTAGATGACCAGCGAGAACAGCAGCAGCGTCACGGCCAGAATTAGGGCGAACTGCAACGTGAGGCGGGTGCGGATAGTCATGCTGGAAAGAATAAGGAGTAAGGAAGCAGGAATACGCCAGCCGCAGAATCGGATAAGCAACAGATGCGGTAGAACAGCCGGCAGCGTGGGAGTACCATTCTAGCACAAGGCGCACGGGAACTGCCTCCCGGACTGGGCGAAGCATTCCGTGCGCCTCGCGCCGAACTGCTCCTCTCCTTCCTCAGGCTTTCTTTCTCATTGCACTCACGCGTCCTCCTTCATCACGTAGCCCATGCCCACCAGCGTATGAATGAGCTTGGGCGTGAAGTCCTTGTCGAGCTTTTTACGCAGGAAGTTGATGTACACGTCAATGACGTTGGAGCCTGTATCGAAGGATGTTTCCCAGACGTGCTCCAGAATATCCACCCGCGACACGACCCGGTTCTGGTTGCGCAGCAAGTACTCCAGCAGGGCAAACTCGCGGGCGGTGAGCTGCACTACCTGCCCGGCCCGCTGCACTACCTTCCGGACGGGGTCCAGGGTCAGGTCGGCCAGGCGTAGCACGGCCTCGGCGGCGGGGGCCTCGTGGCGGCGGCGGGTGAGGGCGCGGATGCGGGCCAGCAGCTCCTGGAAGGCGAAGGGCTTGACCAGGTAGTCATCGGCACCCGCATCGAGGCCCCGGATTTTATCATCGGTTTCGCCCAGGGCCGTGAGCATCAGAATCGGCACACTGGTATCCTGGGCCCGCACCTGCCGGCACACCTCCAGCCCGCTCAGGCCGGGCAGCAGCGTGTCAAGAATGAGCAGGTCGTAGCCTCCGGCCTGGGCCAGGCGCAGACCCAGTAGTCCATCGGCGGCCAAGTCAACGGTGTGATGTTGCTCCGTGAGGCCCTGATGCAGAAAGGAGGCCACTTTGGGTTCGTCTTCAACCAGCAAAATCTTCATGGGCAGGCTATACGCGGATTAGAGCCGGCAAGGTAGCGCCTGCTCCGGTAAGGAAAGAAAATGGCGCCTTCTGTAACCCCTTCACAGGGAAGTACGTTGCCTGCATCAATGCAAATAATTATAGAAATAATTTAAATATCCCTTGACTTTACAACTTCAATCCAATACGTTTATGGAAATATTCAATGCTACGCCTATGTAAGCCCCGCTGTTTTTACCTCCTTTCTTCACTGCTTGCCAGTAGCTGCTTTCTCCCGCTTCATCTCTCCCCGCTGCGCTATGCTGTCTATGCTTCGCCGTTTCGGCCGCACTCTCCTATTGTCTTTGGTTTTGATTTGGCCAGTGCTGACTGGCTGCGTATCCCAGAAAAATCTGCCGTATCTGCAAGGGCAGAAATACAATACCCGCACGCCCGTAACGGCCGACAACGCTCCCCAGCGCTACCGCATTCAGCCCGGTGATGTGCTCAGCATCCGGGTGCAGAGCGTGCAACCGCAGCTCAACGATATCTTTAATACCGTGGACACCCGGGCCGTGTTCAACGGGGACCCGGGCAACCTCTACCTGACGGGTTACTCCGTAGACGATGCCGGCACTATTAACCTACCTACCGTGGGCAAACTCAAGGTAGGTGGCCTCACGGTGGAAGAAACCCAGGCCGCGGCCCAGCAGCAGGTAGCCCGCTACGTGCGCGACGCCAATGTGCTGGTGAAGCTGCTCTCCTTCAAAGTAACCGTGCTGGGCGAGGTTCGCGCGCCCGGCCGCTACTTCGTCTATAACGCCCAGTGCACCGTGCTCGAAGGCCTGGGCCTGGCCGGCGACCTAACTGAGTTCGGCAACCGCCGCAACGTGAAGCTGATCCGGCAGACGATAAAGGGCTCAGAAGTAGTCCTGCTCGACCTGACCGACCCCGCCCTGCTCACCTCGCCCTACTTCTACCTGCTGCCCAACGATGCCCTGTACGTGGAGCCTCTGAAAGCCCGCGCCGACCGGGGCAACGCGGGCAACCTAGCCCTGGTTTTCTCAGGCATTTCGGCCGTAGTGCTGATTCTCAACTACCTGAAAGTTTTTTAACCCTGCCGCCCTGCCGCGCCTCCTCTCATCCTAATCCTCTATCGGAATGGAACCACGTCCGCACACATCCACCGATGAACTCGACCTGCACGAGCTGTTTTTCCGCTTGCGCCAGCGCTGGCCTCTGTTTCTGGGGTCGTTGCTGCTGGCGGGCCTGCTGGCCTTTCTCTACCTGCGGGTAAAAGAGCCGGTATACGCTTTCCGGGCCACCATGCTGCTCGGCGACCAGGGCACCGGCTCCAAGCAAGCGCAGGAGCTGCTCAAAATTCTGGAGGTGAAGGAGAAAGGCACTAAGATGGAGGACGAAATCGGGCTGCTGACCTCCGCCGACATGGTGGGCCAGGCCTTGCAGCGCCTGCCCTTCAACGTGGCGTACTACGCCGCCCCTACTACCTGGCTGAACACGTTCAAGGATGTGCAGGTGCGCGAGCGGGCCGCGGGCACAGTGCCGTTCCGGCTGGTGCCCGACCTGAGCGCCCCGCAGCTGGCGGGCGTGCCCATTTACGTGGAGCCTACCCCCGATGGCCGCTTCCACCTCCGGGCCGACGCCGATAAAGGCCAACTCTACAGCCTGCCTACCGGCGAGCTGGTACGGGAAGTGCTGGGCGTACACCTCAATGAAACCGTACGCGCCGGCGACACGCTGCGCCACCCCCTGCTCACGGCCGTGGTGCAGGCCGAGCCCAATTACCCCGCCGCCGGCACCGACGAGCACTACTACGTGGTGCTGCGCGACCATAACAGCCTGATTGGCGAATACATGGGTCACCTCTCCATCAAGCCCATCGACCGGGAGTCGCGCATTATTGAGCTGACCAGCAAAGGCAGCGTGCCGCAGAAGGAAACTCAGTTTCTGGACACGCTGATGCACAGCTACGTACAAAACGACTTGCTGGCCAAGAACCTGACCGGCCAAAAAACGGTAGCCTTCCTCGACAAGGAAATCGGCCACCTGTCGGACTCCTTGCGGCGCTCTACGGCGGCGCTTAGCTCCTTCCGGGCCGCCCGGGGGGTAGTAGACGCCGGGGCGCAATCGGCCCGCGGCATTCAGCAGCAGGGCGAGCTGGAAATGCTCCGGGCCAAGGTGGCCACCAACCGCAAGTACTACCAGAACATGCTGGCCTACCTGCGCGACACCCACGGCGGCAACCACATTGTAGCTCCCAGCAGCGTGGGCATCGAGGACCCAGTGGTAAACAACCTGATTCTGCAGCTTACCGACCTGAACAGCCAGCGCGCGGCCCTGGGCGTGAATGCCAGCGCCGAGAACCCCATGGTAACGGTGCTTGACGAGCGGATTCGGGTAGCCAAGGAAACCCTGACCCAGACCCTGGCCAACATGACCCGCGCCGCCGACATTGCCCTGCGCGACTTCGACGCCCAACTGGGCAAGGTGCGCGGCACCATGAGCCAGATGCCAGAAAATGAGCGGCAGCTGGCTTCGCTGAAAAGCAAAACCGACTTCAACGACAAAAACTACCAGTTTCTGATTGAGAAGCGGGCCGAGGCTGCTATTGCCCTGGCCACCAACGCCACCGATAAGAAGGTAGTAGACGCCGCCGGCATGCAGGGCGACGCGCCTACCGCGCCCAAGCCGGGGGTAGTGCTGCTCATTGCCCTGGTGGCAGGCCTGGCTCTCCCCCTGGGCGTTACCTTGCTCCTGGACAAGGCCAACCGCCGTATTCAAAGCAAGGAAGACCTCTCGCGCATTACTACCATCCCGATGCTGGGAGTAGTGGCCCACGGCTCCAAGCAGGACAAGGAAAGCATGCTGCGCGACCCCAAAGGCCCCATTGCCGAGTCGTTCCGCTCCATCCGGGTGAACCTGCAGTACCTGGCCGCCGGCCTGGACAAGAAGCTCATTGGGGTTACTTCCTCCGTGCCAGGCGAAGGCAAAACCTTCTGCTCCGTAAATCTGGCCGCGGAAATGGCCCAGAGCGGGCGCAAGGTGCTGCTGCTGGAGTGCGACCTGCGCCGCCCCACGGTAGCGAGCTACTTCCAGCTAGAGCAGGCCTGCGCTGAGCACGGCCTGAGTTCCTACCTGATGGGCCTGAGCACCCTGGAGGACTGCCGCCATGCCTCGGGGGTGCGCAACCTCGACGTTATCTGCTGCGGCCCCATCCCAGGCAACCCGACCGAGCTGCTGGAAAGCCAGCGCATGGAGGAGCTGCTGGAGCAGCTGCGCACTCAGTACGACTACGTAATTGTGGATACCCCGCCCACGGGCTACGTGTCGGAGTTTTTTATGCTGCTGCGCCACCTCGACGCTAACATCTACGTGGTACGCCAGAACTACACCGACCGTGGCCTGATCAGTCAGATCAACGAGCTGCACCGCGAGCAGAAGATCAAGCATATCTACCTTATTATTAACGATATGCATTTTACCAAAACTTACGAGTACCGCCACAAGGAGAAGGCCTACACCTACGGGTATTAGCCAGCCTCTGCCGCCGCTCCGCTTTTCCGCCCTGTCGCTTGCCGTCCCGCGGCGGCGGCCCGCTGCTTGCGGGCCGCCGCCGGAAGGTTCCCCCCTCTACTCCCTGCTCCGCTCCCGTACCTTTCTACCCGGATAGCCTCATGGCTTCTTCTGCTCCTAACTTGACCACGGCAGCCGTTCACGGCGTGAAGTGGACTACCGCGGCAACCATCACCACTTCCTTACTGCAAATTGGCTACACGGCCACCATGGCCCGTCTGCTGAGTCCGGCGGCGTTTGGCTTGGTGGCCCTGGCCGGGGTTATCCTGCGCTTCGGCTCCTACTTCGCCCAAATGGGCATGGAGCAGGCCATTATCCAGAAGCCCGACATTACCAGCAAGGACGTGCGGGCCGCCTTCACCTCTTCGCTGGGCCTGAGCGTGGTGTTTGCTGGCCTGCTGCTACTGGGGGCTCCGCTGGCCGCTGGCATTGTGCGCCAGCCCGAGGTAGTGCCCGTAGTGCGGGTGCTGGCCGTGGGCCTGCTCCTGACGGGCTTCAACGCCACAGCCCTGAGTTTGCTGCGGCGGCGCATGCAGTTCCGCACCCTGGCCCTACTTGAGGTGGTGTCCTACGTGCTGAGCTACGGCCTGCTGGGCATTGGCCTGGCCTGGCAGGGGTTTGGCGTGTGGAGCCTGGTAGGGGCTACCCTGGGCCAGGGCCTGCTGCTGACGGTACTGAGCTACGGGGCCGTCCGCCACGACCTGCGGCTGCTGTTCGACTGGGCAACCTACCGCCCGCTGGTGGCCTACGGCAGCCGCATGTCGGCCATCAGCTTCCTGGAGTTCGTGACGGGCTCCCTGGATACGCTGCTGATTGGCCGCTTGCTGGGCGCGGCGGCCCTGGGCATTTACAGCCGGGGCTGGCAGCTCATTGGCCTACCCGTGTATATGCTGACGACCAGCGTTTCCCGGGTGGTGTTTCCCTCCTTCAGCCAGGTACAGGCCGACCGGCCCCGGCTGAAGAACGTGTACCTCAGCAGCATTACCCTGATTGCGGCCCTGGTAATCCCCATCTGCGCCGGTGCGGCCGTAGCAGCCCCCGAAATTGTGCGGGTGATGCTGGGCCCGAGTTGGGGCGAGGCCGTGCCGGTTCTGCGGGTGGTGTGCGCCGCTTTCAGCCTGAGTATGGTGACCATGTTTGCCGGGGTGGTGTGCGATGCAACGGCCACGCTCACGCCCAAGCTGTGGCTGAACCTGGGCTACGTGGTGCTGCTCACCGGCCTGTTCTACGGTCTGAGCCCCTACGGGCTGCTGGGCGTGGCCGGCGCCGTAGTAGCCGGGGAGGTTATCCGGACGGTGCTTTACCTGCTGCTCATGCGCCGGGTGCTGGCCGTCACCACGGCGGAAGTGCTCGGCTCCTACGTGCCCGGGCTACTGGCCGGGGCAGCCGTAGCCGCCGGTATTGCCGCTGTGCGCCTGCTGCTACCGCCCGGCCTGGTGCCGGCCTCCGTGCTGCTGCTTGCGGAAATGAGTATTGGTGCGCTGCTGCTGCTGGGCCTGGCCGTGGGTATGCCGCCGGCGGGTTTGCGCAGCGTATTGCGCCGCCTGCTGGCCCGCCTGCAGGAAGGCCAAGCCGGAACGGGCCGGGTAGAACTGCTGCTGCGGGCATTTTCTGCCCGCCTCGCCCGGCTTGACGGGGAGCCGGTTCCCATTCCGGCTACGGCTCCGTCCGGTGTTCCTCTGCGCCCCCACGCTGCCCTATTGCCCGATCCGGAAACCGAACTAGCCTAGTCATGCGTGTACTCTACGACCATCAGGCTTTTTCGCTGCAGGATTTCGGGGGCGTGTCGCGCTACCATCACGAGCTGCTTTGCCACGCTACCTGGCAGTCGGAGCTGGCGGTAGTGCTCAGCAACAACCTCTACCTGCGCGACCGGAAATACTCCAACCACCGCACCTTTTTGCCCAACGTGCCCCTGCCGGCCCGCTGGCGGGTAATCAAGCACTTCAACCACCGGGCCTCGGTGCAGGCCCTGCGGCGGGGCGCTTTTGACGTCTTCCACCCTACCCTCACCGACGACCCCTACTTTCTCGACCTGCTGGATGAGCGGCCCCTGGTCATTACCCTGCACGACATGATTCCGGCCCTGTTCCCGCAGTACTACACCGACCGGGACGGGCAAACGCTGGAGCACATTGTGCGGCGGGCCAACCGCGTGATTACTGTATCGGAAAACACCCGGGCCGATGTGCTGCGCCTGCTGCCGGTGGCGCCGGAGCGGGTGTGCGTGGTGCATCACGGCTACGCCGACCGGGAATATACCACGGCGGGCCCGGCCCTACCGGTGCCGGAACGCTACGTGCTGTTTACCGGCAGCCGCGCCCTGTACAAGAACTTCGGCTGCCTGCTCGAAGCCCTGGCCTTGCTACCCCCGGCCGCCGCGGCCGGCCTGCATCTGGTGTGCGCCGGGGGCGGGCCCTTCACGGCGGCAGAGCAAGAGCTGCTGCACCTCACTGGGTGGGCCAAGCGCGCCCATCAGTTCGGGCCCGTCACGGATGCCCAGCTCAACCAGTTGTACCGCCACGCCCTGGCGTTCGTGTTCCCCTCCCAGTACGAGGGCTTTGGCTTGCCCGTGCTGGAAGCCTTCGGGCAGCAGTGCCCGGTGCTGCTAAGCCACGCTTCCTGCTTTCCGGAAATAGCCCAGGAGGCAGCCCTCTACCATCACCCGCACGAGCCCGCCGAGCTGGCTCAGCAACTGGAGCGCCTGCTGCTGGACGCCACCCTGCGCCAGGACCTGATTCGGATGGGGCAGCTGCGCCTGCTCGATTTCACTTGGCAGCAAACCGCCCGCCGCACCCGGGCCGTGTACGAAGCCGCCGGTCAAGACGCGAATCCGCACCTGACCCCGGTACCCGTCGTTCCACCCGTTCCCGTCCTTGAGCTATGAAAATCAGCTTGCGCTTTCGTCATGTGCTACCCGCGCTGGGGGTACTAGCCACCGACCGGGCCTTCAACGAGTTTCTGGTGAAGGACAACGAGGACCCGGTACTAGGCTTGTATAACTATGCTATAACAGGCTTTTCGCTGCTGCTCATCGTCGGGTATTTCCGCTACCTCAGCCCCGTGATGCGCAAGTGGCTGCTGGTGGTGCTGGCCGCCACCGCGGCCCTGGCCCTGGAGTCGTACAGTGGCTGGGGCACGCCCATGGTCTACCCCCACGTGTTTGCCAAGCTCATGGCCCTGCTGCCCATTTTTGGGCTCTACGCCTACTACCGCTGCTACCCGCTGCCCGCGCCCCTGCTCATGGTGCTGCTACTGGCTGGGTTGGTGATAAACCTGGCCTTCTACCATCCCGATGCCCTCAGCTTATCGGCCTTCCTGGACAACGAGCGGGGCTTCGATGTCACGTCGGCGTTTCTGCTACTGCTACCCGCGCTTTACTACTTTAATGAGTACCTGAGCCGGGGCGGTTTGCTGCGGCTGGGCGTATTTTTTGGGTTGCTGGCGCTGATTGTGTTTCTGCAGCACCGCACCGTGTGGCTAACTACGGCGCTGGCCCTGGTCCTCAACGGGGCGTTTGTGCTGGCGGGCCGGGTGGAGGGCGCCCGGCTGAGCATGAACCGCCTGCTACCCATGCTGCTGATGCCGCTGGTGCTGGGCCTGATTGGGGGCGCGGCCGTGGTGCTCGATAACCCCAAGGTGCTGCGCAAGCTGGAAAGCAGCGTGGAAGATATTGAGCACGCCGACAAGCAGGGCACGGGCAGCTGGCGCCTGCAGCAGATTGAAACCTACCAGCCCTTCGTGGAGGAGCACCCCGTGCTGGGCATGCGGCTGGAAGGCTTCGAGCTGCCCATGCAATTCTACGGCGACGGGGACCACCCCGTTTGGGCCGACCATACCGGCCACCACTTCCACAGCTTCTACCTCGACCGGCTGTTTTACTTTGGGGTTCTGGGCTTGCTGCTGGTGCTGGCCGTGCCCATCGGGCAGCTCTGGAAACGGGTGCGCCAGCAGGTGCCCTTCAGCCCCACCACGGCCACCTTCATCAGCTACGCCAGTAGCGCCCTGCTTTACGGCATTTCCTACGACTGGCCCCCCTACCTCTACGGCATTATTGGCCTCACGCTGGCGCTGGCCGTGCCCGTGCCGTTTGCCGCCTTTGCCTGGGGGGCCGGGGCTCCCGCTAGTCCGGCTACCCAGCCCGAGTTCGGCGCGGCGCCCGTGGTGCTTTCTCCTTCCGCCCTTCAAGCTCCCACCGCGCATGCTGTCCACTCCTGACCTCTCCGCTGCTGCTCCCGAGGGGGCCTCTCCACTGCAAGCGCCGGTGCTGCTGCTCCTCTTCAACCGCCCCGATACTACCCGGCGCGTGTTCGAGGCCGTGCGCCGGGCCCGCCCCACCCGCCTCTACGTGGCCGCCGACGGCCCCCGCCCTACCCACCCCGACGACGCCGCTAAATGTGCCGCCGCCCGCGCCGTGGTGCAGGACGTCGACTGGCCCTGCGAAGTGTTTACACTCTTCCGCACCAGCAACCTCAATTGCGGCGTAGGGCCTGCCAGTGCCCTTGACTGGTTTTTTCGCCGCGAAGAAGAGGGCATTATTCTCGAGGACGACTGCGTGCCCGCTCCTTCGTTCTTTCCGTTCTGCGAGGAGCTGCTGGCCCGCTACCGCCACGATACACGCGTGCTGCACATCGGGGGTAACAACTTCAGCCGGGAAGCCCGTGGCCCCCAGCCCGCCGGCGCCGACTCCTATTACTTCTCCACCCAGGTCAACAGTTGGGGCTGGGCCACCTGGCGGCGCGCCTGGCAGCTCTATGATTTTCACTTGAGCCAGTACCACCAGCTCGCGGCCCAGGGCAAGCTGCGCGGCCTGTACAGCTCCTGGCTGGAGAACCGCTACCGCCTTAGCAAAATCCGCAGCGTGGTGGGCCTGCCCCAGCCCCCCGACGTGTGGGACTACCAGTGGCACTTTGCCATTGTGGCCCACTCGGGCCTGTGCGTGGTGCCGGCCGTCAATCTGGTGGGCAACATCGGGTTCGGGGAGCAGGGCACTCACACGCTCGACGCCACCGACGAGTTTGCCAACGTACCCACCACCGACGTGACCTTTCCCCTGCGGCACCCGGCCTTCGTACTGGCTGACCGCCGCCGCGACCAGCAACGGTTCCGGGAGTTTCTGTGGGGGCGCGTGGAAGCCAAAGCCCGCCGCCTGCTGGCTCGGGCCTTGCCCAGGCCGGCAGCTCCCGCAGCGGCGCTGCCAGGCCCGCCACCACCCGCCACTCCCCTTGACCCGGCGCCCCTAGTGCCGGCATCGTCTTCTACCCCGCACACGCAACTGGTATGAA
Organism: Hymenobacter sp. HSC-4F20; assembly: GCF_019599275.1. Classification (GTDB taxonomy): domain Bacteria; phylum Bacteroidota; class Bacteroidia; order Cytophagales; family Hymenobacteraceae; genus Hymenobacter. Next base: position 1,920,967 of record NZ_JAHZTD010000001.1, read on the forward strand.
CGTCCTGATTTCGGCCTACGCCTGCAACCCGGCCCACGGCGGCGAGGATAGCAACGGCTTTAACTGGGCCTGGCAAACGGCGCAGCGCGGCCACCAGGTATGGTGCCTCACCAACCCCGACGGCCGGGCGGGCATCGAGCCGTTCATGGCCGAGCATGGCCACGAGCTGGCCCCGGAGCAGCTGCGGTTTCTCTTTGTGGCCGTGCCAGCCTGGGTGCAGTTTCTGCACCGCTGGCAGTTTGGCGTGTACCTGCATTATATGGTGTGGCAGTACCTGGCCTGGCGGCAGGCCCGCCGCCTGAGCCAGCAGATAGAGTTCGACTACGTGCACCATGCTACTTACGGCAGCCTGCAAATGGGCTCCTGGATGTGGCGCCTGGGCAAGCCTCTGATATTTGGGCCAGTAGGGGGCGGACAGCGGGCCCCCACAGCGTTCCGCACCTTCATTCCCGACTGGTTTAAAACCGAGACTCTGCGCAACGCCATCGGTTGGCTGCTGATGACTTTTGACCCCAACGTGCGCCAAACCCTGCGCCATGCGGCCCTGGTGCTGGCGGCAAACTCCGAAACCGCCGCCCTCGCCCGCCGCCTCGGGGCCCACCGGGTAGAGCTGTTCCTGGACTCGGGCCTGCCGGAGTCATTTTTTCCAGAGGCTTTGCCCGCGCGGGAGCCCGGCCCCGTGCTGCGCCTGCTGTGGCTGGCCCGGCTGTACCCGCGCAAGGCTCTGCTGTTGGTGCTGGATGCCCTTTCCCAGGTAGACCCGCGCGTTAGGTTTCACCTGACTGTTATCGGCGATGGGCCTCTGGGGCCGCAGGTACCGGGCTGGATTGCTCAGTACGGCCTGACGGAGCGGGTAACCTGGCGCGGGGCCGTGCCGTGGCTAGAGGCCCGCGCGGCCTTTCTCAGCCACGACGTGCTGCTGTTCGGCAGCCTGCGCGACTCCTTTGCCTCGCAGTTTCTGGAGGCCATGGGCACAGGCTTGCCCATCATTACCCTCGACCACCAGGGCGCCCACGACTTTATTCCGGCAGCGGCAGCCATCAAAGTAGCCGTTACTACCCCCCAGGCCACAACCCGGGGGCTGGCCCGCGCCGTAGAGCACGTCTATGACCATCCGGCCGAGCGCCCCTCCATGAGCCAGGCCGGCTACGAGTTTGCCCGCACCCAAACCTGGGCGGCCCGCACCTACCGCCTCATGAAGCTCGCCAGCCACCTGGTGCCCCCGCGCCCAGCGTACCGCCCCGAGCCTCCTGCCCCCACGTCCCTGCGGTCGGCGGCCACTGCGGAAGTAGCCTAGGCCCCCACATGCCCCGGCACGGCAGCTTACACGCCTTCTGTTTTCTGCGCTACCTATTCTCCTCTCTCCTCTTGCTTATGCTCTACATCGTTATACCCGTTTTTAACCGCAAAGACTTTACGCGGGCCTGCCTGGACTCATTGCGCCAGCAAACTGTGCCGGAGTTCCGGGTGGTAGTGGTCGACGACGGCTCCACCGATGGCACCGGACTGATGCTGCGCACGGAGTTTCCGGAGGTGCTCATCGAGGAGGGCGACGGTAACCTGTTTTGGACGGCGGGCGTGAACCTGGGCATCCGGCGGGCGCTGGCCGAGGGAGCTACCCGCATCATGACGCTCAACAACGACGTAGTAGCCGCCCCCGACTTCCTGGCCCGGATGCTGGATTGGTCTGACGCCCACCCAACGGCCGTGCTGGGCGCTCTGGAACTGGACGTAACCACCGGGAAGCCCGTATACGGAGGCGAAACCTTGGACTGGCGCACCAACACCCGCCGCGACCTTCTGGAAACCCTCCCTGCCGAGCAGCGCCGCGGCCTGCACCCAGTTACTTATCTGCCGGGGCGGGGCCTACTGATTCCGCGGCTTGTGCTGGAAACGATTGGCCTTTTCGATGAGAAGCGCCTGCCCCACTACCTCGCCGACTTTGACTATACCAGTGTAGCCCGCCGCCACGGTTTCCCGGTATACTGCAACTACGATGCGCACCTAAGCACTTACCCTGAGGAGAGTGGCCAGGAAATAACCCGCCGCCAGCGTAGCCTGCGCGGGTACTACCAGCACTTGTTCGGCATCCGGGGCGGGGGCAACCTGCGCAACTTCACGTATTTCAGCCTCAAGAACTGTCCGCGGCCCTACCTGCCTTACTTTCTGCTCAATGGCTATGCCCGGCGGCTGGTAGGCTATTTTCTGCACTAGCCTGCCAGCGCGGTACGTTTGTCCTGCCCTGTTCGTCCCACCCTTTCCTTTCCCGCCTCATGGCAACTACCTCCATCCTGCGGTTGCTTTGGGCTGCGGGGCTCCTACTGCTGGTCAGCCAATGCAGCCTCGCCGGCCCGGATGCTACCCTTGTCATCACGCGCGGCGGCACCTACTCCGGCCGCTACACCAGCACTGCTTCCGGGCAGGCCTGCCTCCGCATTGCCACCACCGAGCCCGTAGTGCTGGACGGCTGTGAGCTGCGCGGCCCCGGCCGCCTGATTGACGCTACCGCCGGCGGCGCCCGCTTAACCGTGCGCAACTGCCGCGGCTACGGACTGCCCGCCACCCTGGATAACCAAGCTCGCGGCCGATTCCTAGAAGTGAATAGTGGCGTCAGCTTGCTGGTAGAACACAATTACCTGGAGCAAACGTCCGGGGTGCTCGTCTACCAGTGGAGCGGCGACGGCTCGCCGGCGCAAACGATTACGGTGCGCTTCAATCAGGCCAAAAACATTGATGGCCGCTACCGCAACGGGGGCGGGGCCCACGTGAGCTTTCTGCAACTGAACGAGGTGCACGGGGTAGGCCATATCGATATAGCCTGGAACCAGGTGATCAACGAGCCCAACAACAGCCTCGTAGAGGATAACATCAACCTGCACAACTCCTCCGGCACCCCGGCTAGCCCGCTGCGCGTGCACGACAACTATATTCAGGGGGCCTACCCCATCCCGGCCACAGCAGCTACGTTTACCGGCTCGGGCATCACCACCGATGGGGATGGCTCCTCGGCTCTAACAACTACTGCCTACGTGGAAGCTTACCAGAACCAGGTGGTAAGCACCTGCAACGCGGCCATGAATATTGCCGCCGGCCACCACAACACGTTCCACCACAACCGCATGATTACCAGCGGGCTGCTTCCTGACAGCTCCCGCCTGCGGGCTACGTACGCGGCCACGTCCATTTTCAACGCGTATGAAAAGCCGGCCACCGTATTTTTTGCTAACCGCGTGGCCGATAATACTATTGGCTTCGTGAAGTGGGGCTACAACGCGCCTTTCCCCGACCGGCACGATCTGAGCACGAATGCCTGCTCGCCTTGCACGGGTACGCACCACGTGCCCGGGCCGATTACCCTGCAGCTGGAGCGCCTGGAACTACCCTCTTGGCGGCGTCGGCTGCGCCAAACCGGGCAAGTGGTTGGGCCCCGTACCTTGCCTCAGCCGCGCAAAAAATAACAAGGGTAGTACACACCAGTATTGGGTAAACTATTGAATACCAGAACTAGGTATTTTTTAATGCCCGAATTTTATACAATCAGCTTGTCCGACGCCTACAAGCTGATTTTTCGCGTCTATCGGGCATTAAAAATAAAAATAGTACAATTAATATTTTTACAGACCGTGTTTGTCTTTTCAATCTGTTTTATACATTTGCATTGAACCAAAGGAATCAATATAGAACTTTTCAAAGTCTATTATTGAGCAGGTTACCCAAGAAGCAACCGTATACCCGTAGTTTCAGCTATGCGGATTGCACCTAACGGGGAACCGCAAGTTCAGCGGGCTACGGTAGCCCCTGGTGGCTGTAAATGGAACGTGCAGAGTGCTAAATAGAGTTGCCACAACAATTTACGCTTAGTTTGACCAGCAAGATGTCTGTACTGGTTGCTTCGAGGCACGGCCAGACCTGCACCAGGCGCCGGGTGCTTTTCTTGGACCAAGCCGGAACAGAGGTACTGCAGGCTGAATAAGTGGGCAAGGCACAAATAGCACAAATTTCATTCAGCCATCGGGAACAAATTGACTTACGGAGTAGAATTCTCACTCATTCCTACCTGGTTTCTTTCTTTGAAGGCTCACAGAATGCAAAAAGCCCTCGGACTACATTTTTCCCTGATGACTCAACGCAACCGCTCTGGCGCCCATTTCCTGCCGCTGTCGGCAGTAGTATTGCTCCTTAACCTGGCCCCGACGGCCAGCCACGCCCAGGGGCAGTATCCCACGAATATCACCTACTCGGCCCCCATTACTATTACGCAAGGGGGCACATACACCGGCAACTTCCGCAGCACAGACTCCAATGTGCCGTGCATCCGGATCCAGACCACGCAGCCGGTTACCATCAAGAACTGCGTGCTGGTGGGGGCCGGCGACCTGATTGACGCCAAAAATGGCGGCTCCACGCTGGTGATTACCAACAACAAAGGCTACGGCATTCAGCAGAGCGTGGATGGCCGCCGCCACGGCCGCTTTGTGGAAGTAAACTCAGGCCGCTCGGTGCGTATCGAAAACAACTACTTTGAGCATACCACGGGCATTACGGCCTACCAGTGGAGCGGCGACGGCTCGGCTTCCCAAACCCTGACGGTGCGCTTCAACCAAGCTAAAAACATTGACGGGCGCTACCGCAACGGCGGGGGCCAGTACGTGCAGTTCTGTGGCCTGAACCAGGTGCGCAACGTAGGCAACATCGAAATAGCCTGGAATCAGGTGATCAATGAGCCCAACAACAGCTTGGTAGAAGATAACATCAACTTCTATAACTCGGGTGGTACCCAGCAGAGCCCGGCCCGCGTACACAACAACTACGTGCAGGGCGCCTACCCCTACCCCGCCAACAGCGGCACCTTCACGGGAACGGGCATGACCACGGATGGGGATGGCTCCTCGCCCTCAACCACTACGGCTTTCGTTAACGCCTACGAAAACCAGTTCATCTCGACCTGCAACGCGGCCATGAACATTGCCGCCGGCCACGACATCAAGTACTACAACAACCGGATGGTGACCAGCGGGTTACTGCCCGATGGCTCCCGCCTGAACGCCACCTACGCGGCTACCTCCATCTTCAACGCCTACCAGCAGCCGGGCAGCGTGTTCTTTGGCAATGCCAGCACGAACAACACCATCGGCTTTATCAAGTGGGGCTACAACGTTCCCTTCCAGGACCGCCACGATCTAAGCTCCGGGGCGTGCTCTAACTGCACCGGCACCACGCACTTACCCAACCCCATCACGCTCCAGACCGAGCAGAACGAGCGGACTCTCTGGCAGCAAAAGCTTCAGCAGAATGGCATTACCCTGGGCGCCGACGGCACGAACACGGCCCCTGCTCCGGCACCTGCTCCGGCCCCAACCGTGTCGGCGCCGGTAGCTACTACGCCGGCTCCAACTCCCGCCAATGCCACCTTTGTTCGGGCTATTAACGTGAACGGCCCGGCCACCACTATTGATGGGCGTAGCTGGGAAGCCAGCAACGGCGCCAGTGGCGTGCAGATCAACGGCAGTGGGTTTGCCAACCAGAACATATCCCTCTCGCCGGCTACGGATGCAGCCCGGGCCAGCATGATCCGCTCCTCCGTGCACAGCAACTCCCTGCATGCCAGCATGAGTGTCAGCAATGGTACCTACCTGGTGTATGCCTATGTGTGGGAAGACAACAATGCGGAAACGTACAGCATCCGTCTGGAAGGCCAAGTTGTCCTGAGCAACTACAACAGCGGTACGGCCGGCCACTGGGACCGACTGGGTCCGTTCACGGTTAACGTAACGGACGGCACCCTTTCGCTGGCAACCTCCGGGGGTACTATCAACCTGTCGGGCGTAGAAATTTGGCGTCAAAACACGACCACTGCGCCGGCCAACCAAGCCCCCACGGTTAGCCTGGCCGCTGGCAGCAGCACCGTTCCTGTAAACACAGCCCTGGCCCTGACGGCTACTGCTGCCGACGCCGATGGCTCGGTAACGAAGGTAGAGTTCTACAACGGCTCGACCAAGCTGGGTGAAGACAGCTCAGCCCCTTATCAGCTGAGCTGGACGCCTACTGCCACCGGTACCCTCTCCCTGACGGCCCACGCCACCGATAACGCTGGGGCTACGACCACTTCGGCTGCCGTTAACGTCAGCGTGACTGCCGCTACGGCTTCCACGTCCACGGCAAACTCGGTGTTCTACCGTGCCATTAACCTCAACGGCGCTGCTACCTCTCTGGACGGCAATGCTTGGGAAGGCAACTCGGCCCCGAATTACTCTACCAATGGCTCCCGCTTCGCTAACCAGGGCGTTACGCTGAATCCGGCCACTACCACGGCCCGGGCCCAGATGATTCGCTCCTCGGTGTACTCGCGCAACCTGAGCTTTACGATGAGCAACGTGCCCAACGGCTCGTACGAGGTATACGCTTATATCTGGGAAGACAACCACGCCCAAACGATTAACATCAGCCTCAACGGACAATCCGTGCTCAGCAACCACAACACCGGCTCGGCTGGGTCCTGGAGCAAGGTTGGCCCCTTCGCCGTAACCGTAACCAACGGCACCATTCAGCTAACTAGCTCGGGCGGCGACCTAAACCTTTCGGGGGTGGAAGTATGGCGTAAAACCACTACAACGGCCTTCCAGCCCGTGCCTTCTACCTCGCTGGCCCCCATGGCTACCCAGCTGAACCCGGTTGCCAGCTCGGCCCCCATGGAAACGGGAGCAATGCCGGCACTGCTTGTAGCCCTAGCGGCTGATTCGCGCCGGCGCGTAAGCTAGCCCCGTAGGTAGCTGTTCGCCTTAGCTTCTGGCCACGTTAAAAAAGCCTGATTCCTTTAAAAGGAGTCAGGCTTTTTTTTGTGGGTTAAATCGGCCTCTACAAGGCGGCAGGGCCGAATTGACGCGCAGTATTTTAACTTATTCAATATATAGAATAAATTTTTCTACAAAATAGGTTGTTTATCAAGTTCAAAATACAATAATTTGTCGTTAAAGTTATACAGCAAAGTATTCTACTGTGCTGCTTTCTCACTTCCTTCTCTTCCTCTATGAAGCGCGCACTTATTACGGGCATCACGGGCCAGGACGGCTCTTACTTAGCAGAATTGCTCCTGAGCAAGGGATACGAGGTGCACGGCATCAAGCGCCGTTCCTCCATGTTCAATACCGAGCGGATTGACCACCTCTACCAAGACCCTCACGAGAAGAATGTGCGCTTTAAGCTGCACTACGGCGACCTGAGCGACTCGACCAACCTGATTCGGATTGTGCAGGAGGTACAGCCCGACGAGATATACAACCTGGGGGCCATGTCGCACGTGAAGGTGTCGTTTGACACGCCTGAGTACACGGCCGACGTGGACGGGGTGGGTACGCTGCGGCTGCTGGAGGCAGTGCGCATTCTGGGCCTGATGCACAAAACACGCATCTACCAGGCCAGCACCTCGGAGCTGTACGGGCTGGTGCAGGAAGTACCCCAGCGCGAAACCACCCCCTTCTACCCCCGTTCGCCCTACGCCGTAGCCAAGCTGTACGGTTTCTGGATTACAGTGAATTATCGGGAAGCCTATGGTATGTACGCCTGCAACGGCATTCTTTTCAACCACGAAAGCCCGCAGCGGGGCGAAACCTTTGTGACCCGCAAGATTACCCGCGCCGCCGCCCGTATTGCCCTGGGCCTGCAGGACAAGCTGTACCTGGGTAACCTCGACGCCAAGCGCGACTGGGGCCACGCCAAAGACTACGTGGAAGCCATGTGGCGCATGCTGCAGCAGGAACAGCCCCGCGACTACGTGGTGGCCACCGGCGTAACCACCACCGTGCGCGAGTTTGTGCGCCTAGCCTTTGCCGAGCTGGGCATTGAGGTAGGTTTCAGCGGCGACGGCGCCAACGAAACAGCATTTGTGGTAGCCTGCCACCATCCTGATTTTCAGCTCCCCCTGGGCCAGGAAGTAGTAGCCGTAGACCCGGCTTACTTCCGCCCCACGGAGGTTGAGTTACTCATTGGCGACCCCACGCGGGCTAAAACTGAGCTGGGCTGGGAGCCGCAGTATGATTTACCGGCTCTGGTGCAAGACATGGTGCAGGCCGACCTGCGCCTGTTCCGCCGCGATGCGGTGCTCCTGGAAGCCGGCCACCAGATTATGTACCACGATGAATAGCTTTTAGGATAAAACGGCGCCATAAGGAGGGGCGGAGGCTACGCAGCTACAGGGCAACTGGCTCCTGCTTACCTCCGCGCCCTATCCCCTCTACCCCCTCCTTCCTCCCTTCCCTCTTACCCTACCTCAGCCTCTCTCCCCGATGGAATTAAACGCTAAAATATACGTGGCCGGCCACCGTGGCATGGTGGGCGCAGCCCTGGTGCGCCGCCTGCAGCGCGCTGGCTACCACCATATCGTTACCCGTACTTCTCAGGAGCTGGACCTGCGCGACCAAGCCGCCGTGGAAGATTTCTTTGCCCTCGAAAATCCTGAGTACGTGCTGCTGGCCGCGGCCAAAGTGGGTGGCATTCAGGCCAACAATACCTACCGCGCCGACTTCCTCTACGACAACCTGATGATTCAGAGCAACGTGCTGCGGGAAAGCCAGCGGTGCGGAGTGCGCAAGCTGCTGTTCCTGGGTTCCTCCTGCATTTATCCGCGCCTGGCCCAGCAACCTATCAAAGAGGAATACCTGCTCTCGGGGGCCCTGGAGCCCACCAACGAGCCCTACGCCATTGCCAAAATTGCCGGCCTTAAGCTCTGCGAGGCCTACCGGGCCCAGCACGGCTGTAACTTCATTACGGCTATGCCCACCAACCTCTACGGCCCCGGCGACAACTACGACAGCCACAACTCCCACGTGCTGCCGGCCCTGCTGCGCAAGTTCTCGGAGGCGGTAACCCTGGGCCTGCCCCGGGTGCCGGTGTGGGGCACGGGCACCCCGCGCCGCGAGTTCCTGCACGTGGATGACCTGGCCGACGCCTGCCTCCACCTGCTGCTCCACTACGACGGGGCCGAGCCCGTCAACATCGGGACCGGCCGCGACATCAGCATTCAGGAACTGGCCGACCTGGTGGCCGAGCTCACGGGCTACGCCGGCGAAATCCTGTTTGACTTTTCCAAGCCCGATGGCACGCCCCGCAAGCTCCTGGATGTAAGCAAGCTCCATGCGCTGGGCTGGCACCACACCATTGGCCTGCGCGAAGGCATTACGGCTGTGCTGCAATCGGCCGACTGGCAGCGCGCTACTGCCCGGCCCCAATTCGCCTAATCTTCTCCTTCCTCTCCCCTCACTTGTTCTATTTTTTATGCACGATGTTGTACTGCGGGCCCGGCGCAAAGCAGGGCGGCTATTACGCGAGTGGATACCCCAGAACCTGCACTACCGCCCGGTGGGCGTGCACCCCAGCAGCCGCGAGCTGGCGGCCCGCCCCGGCGGCGGCGTGGCGTACTTCGGGGTGGTACCGGCCTACACCTCCCAGTTGCACGTGCCCGATGACTTCTACGACAAGGCTTCCGTGTACGAGGGCCTGCACGACAAGCCCCACCGCCAGGAGAAAGTACCGGCTGCGTTTGTGGTAGAGCTGATTGACGGCCGCGTGTACGCCGACAACTTTAACAGCGTGGCCGTTATTGCCGCCGACAACCGCCTGGTCGGGGACGTGTCGTTTCAGTACGACGGGGCCCGGTGGGACCTCACGCCCCCGGAGAGCAACAACATCTTCCGCCAGCGCTACTTTGTGGCTCCCCGGGAGCTGCCCGGCACCGTCTGCAACCTGCTTTCCGGCGGGGGCGCGGCCAGCGGCAACTACTACCACTGGCTGATTGACTCGCTGCCCCGCTTGCACCTGGTGCGCGAAGCTGGTTTGCTCGACGCGGTAGACTACTTTTTGGTCTATGATAAATCGAAGCGGTTTGTGCAGGGCACCATGGCGGCGCTGGGCATTGGGCCGGAGCGGCTGGTAGATGTCACGGAGAACCCGCACGTGCGGGCCCGCTGCCTGCTGGCTACCCCCGGCGTGCGCGGCAACCTAACCCACACGCCCGTCTGGGCCTGCGACTTTCTGCGCAGTATTCTGCTGCCGCCGCCCGCAGTGAACCGCACCTTTAGCCCCTACATCTACATCAGCCGCCGCGATGCGCCGGGCCGACACATCCTCAACGAGGACGCCCTGGAGGCCATGCTGCGCGAATACGGCTTCGAGACGCACACGCTCACCCCCTACTCCCAGGATGAGAAAACGGCCTTGTTTGCCCAGGCAAAAGTTATTGTCTCCTCAGTAGGCGCCGGCCTGGCCAACATCGTCGTCAGCCCGCGGGGCGCTCAGCTCATTGAGCTGTTCCCGTCCAGCTTTGTAGTAGCCGATTACCTGGAGTTTACCTCCCGCCTTGGTATGGACCACCAGTACCTCGTGTGCGAAACGCCCAACCCCAGCCAGACCCGCACCGGCGCCCAGCGCGACCACCTCATCGTGGACCTGGAGGCCCTGCGCCCCCTAGTAGAAACGGCCTTGCAGCGCCAACCGGAGCCGGCTAGCGTGTAGTCGGGCGTCTCTTTTCCTTCCAACTGCCTTGCTTATGCCTTCCGTCCTGCTTTCGTTGGTATCGTGGAACAGTGCTGACTCCATTGAAGCCTGCCTACACTCCGTGCTGGCACAGTCGTGGGCCGATTTTGAGCTGTGGGTGGTTGACAACAACTCCCAGGACGACACATGCGCCCGGGTGGAGGCCCTGGCCGCCACCGATGCGCGCGTACGCCTCCACCGCCTGACGGAGAATACCGGCTTCTGCGGAGGCCACAACTACGCCCTCGACCGCACCGAAACCGACCTGGTGCTGCTGGTCAACCCCGATGTGGAGATGGAGCCCGACTACCTGGCCTGCGCCGTGGCCGCCATCCGGCGCGACCCCCGCATTGGTACCGTGTGCGGCCTGCTGCTGCAGAACCGCGACGCGGATCCGCGCATTGATAGTGCCGGCATGGTGGCCCTGCCCGATGGCCGCTTCAGCCTGCGCCTGCACGGACAGCCGCTGAGCACGGCCGGTATTCTGGAGCCCACTTACGTCGACGGAGCCGATGGGGCCCTTCCCCTGTTCCGCCGGCGCTTTATTGACGATTTGCGGGTGCAGGGCGAGTTCTTCGACTCCCGCTTTTTCGCGCATAAGGAGGATTGGGACATTGCCTGGCGGGGGCGTCTCTACGGGTGGCACACGCTATTTGAGCCCGCCTGCCGGGCCTTGCACCCCCGCCAGTTCCTGCCTTCCAACCTGCGGCTACGGCGGCGGCTGAACGGGGCCATCAAGGCCGATGCTGTGAAAAACCAGTGGCTGCTGCTGCTCAAAAACACTCCGCCTAAGCAGGTTCCGGGCCTGCTGCTGCGCGCCTTGCCCCGGCAGGTGGGCATTGTAGCCTATGCCGTGCTGGCCGAGCGCAAGTCGTTACGGGCCGTGCGGTATCTGTGGCAGCACTGGCGGGAGGTGTTGGTATCTCGCCAGCTAGTGCAGCAACGGGCCCGGCGCGGCTGGCTGCCCGCTCCGGTTGCGTCGGCCCTGTCTCCCCCCCTGCTTAGCATTTGCGTGCCTACCTACCACCGGCCCACCTTACTGGCCCGCGCCCTGCGCTCCATCGGGCCGCTACCCGCTGAGGTAGAAGTTATCATCTCCGATAACTCAACCCACGACGCCGAGGCCGGGGAGCAAACCACGCAACAGGTGCTCGGAAAGCAGCCACCCCAACGCTGGCACTACCACCGCAACCCTCCCGGCGGCAATGCTGCCACCAACTGGCGGGCTTGTGTAGAGCGAGCCCGGGGGCAGTACGTGCTCATGCTGCACGACGACGACTACCTGCTGCCCGGTGGACTGGAAACTATGCTCGAGACCTTGCGGCAGTTGCACGGGCAGCAGCATGCCATATTATTTGGAGTAAGCGTAGTGGATGCGGATGGGCAGGAGCTGCGGCGCCAGGTGCCAGCCCGGGCCGGCTTTTTGGCACCCGAAGCGGCCATAGAGGCGCTGCTGACCAATTCCTCTCTGATTCGTATTCCGGGCCTGGTAGTAAGCCGAAAGGCCTACCAGCATACCGGCGGCCCCGATCCAAGCCAGCAAGACACCGACGATACCGACCTGTGGCTCCGCGTATTCGCCTACGGCGGGCTTTACCAAGTGCCCAGCCTTACTGCCGCGTATTCCGTGCACGATGGGGCCCTGACCACCGGGGTTTTTCACGAGCAGAATATTCAGCTGCTTCAGCGAATCTTCCAGAAAGCCCGGGCCCAGCAGCTGCTGCCCGAACCTCGTCTGCGCCGGGCCGAAGCCAGGTTTTTCCACCAGTTTGTGCTGGCGGGCGCTTACCGGGCCTTGCAGCACCACGATGCTGCCTCGGCGCGCCGCACCCTGAAACTACTGGAATTGCCTACCCTGCGCCATTTGCCGGTACCGGCGCGTTGGCTCCCCATCCGGCTAGGGCTGAGCACGTTGGCTCGCCTGAACTTCACGCCGCCGCTGCCCACCAATACCAGTTGGGCAGTACCCAGCACCTAGACCGCCGCAGCTATACCAACCACTAACAGGGTAGCGCCGCCACGTTTCGTTTGAAGATGAAACGTGCCGGCGCTACCCTGTTGGTACTAGCCTTCCCGCCCGATACCTCTTCCTTCTTATACCCGGTATCCTGAGTCAGGCTGGTGGCTCCTACCCCTTTGTAGTCCGCAAACCTGTCTGGCTCTACCTTATTTGCTAGTTGAAGCGCCGATAAACGGATTTCACGGGTTGGCCGCGCAGGTATTTTTCCACGCCTTCATCCAGAGCCCGGCGGTACACGCCCAGTACGTCGTGCAACCGCTCCAGCACCTGCGCTATAACCGCTTCCGTGTGCGAGTAATTGACGATAAGAGAAGGCATGAGCAGGCCGCGGCGCATGGTTTCCTGCAAAAACAAGGTCCGAAGCGCGGCAGAGTGCTGGCCCTGCGCATCGCGGGTGGTGTAAATAAGGCAGCACGGCTGCCCCAGGGCCCGCACCTGCTGGCTCAGCCCATGCTCCCGCGCCGACTGGTGCAGCCCCTCCGCCAGTAGCCGCCCGACGTGGTGCAGGTGGTCGGTGACGGGCTCCTGACGGTACACCTGCATTACGGCGCGGGCGGCGGCCAGGGTATGCGTTTCGGCCCCGTAGGTAGTGGAGAGCAGGAATACCCGCTCGTGCGGGTGGTGCAGGCCGCCGCGCTCCATCAGTTCCCGCCGGCCAGCCAGAGCGGCTACGCTGAAGCCGTTGCCCAGGGCTTTGCCAAAGGTGCTGAGGTCGGGGCGGATACCGTAGAACCCCTGGGCGCCCTGGTTGTGCCACCGAAACCCCGTAATGATTTCATCGAAGATGAGCACTACCCCCTCGCGGCGGCACAGGGCCTGCACCCCAGCCAGAAACCCCGGGGCCGGCGGCACCTCCTTCTCCACTTCCAGCAACACGCACGCCACCTGGCCCGGACGAGCCGCAAACAGGTTTTCCAGGCTAGCCAAGTCATTAAACCGAAAGCCGACGGTTAGCTCGCGGATGGCCTGCGGAATGCCGGCACCAACGGCCGTGGTACCGATAAACCAATCGTCGACGGAGAAAAATGGCTGATCCTGGCAGATGGCAACCAGCTCGCGGCCGGTATAGGCGCGGGCCAGCTTCACGGCGGCACTGGTAACATCGGAGCCGTTTTTGGCAAACTTCACCATCTCGCCGGCGCCAGTGAAATCCAGAAACTCCTCGGCGGTTTCCAGCTCCAGCACCGCTGGGCGCCCAAAGTTGCAGCCGAGGCTGAGTTGCCGGGCCGCTGCCACTACCACCGGGGGGTAGGCATGGCCCAGCGTAACGGAGCGCAGGCCGGCCCCAAACTCAATAAACTCATTGCCATCAGCATCCCACACCCGGCAGCCTTCGCCCCGCACCATATAGGGCGCCATGTGCTCCGGAAACTGGTCGTCGCCCTTGGCGTAGGTGTGCGCCCCGCCGGGAATAGCGGCGTGAAAACGCGCCTGCAGCGCCTCCGACCGCTCGAAGCTGGGAGAAGAACCAGCAGGCGCAGCTTCGGGGGCAGAGTGAGCCAAAGGTGATTCCATGTGGAAAGACGCCGTCTGGGGCCAGTAAGCGAGTTAGAGGGGTTGAAGCAGGCCAGCGCCTTCCAGGGCACTGGCGGCCCGGTGCAGCAGGGCCAGCGGCAGGTTGGCTTGCTCGGCTACATCCAGCAGGCTCTTAGAGCCATCGGAAAGGCTGAGCAGCCAGAGCAGGACCATTTGCCAGTCGGCGCCTTCCTGCCCGCCGCCTACCCCTTTGTAGAGGCCGCGGCGGCCTAGCTGCGGCTCTCCGTAGGGGCTGAGGTTGCGGTACGTATGGTTGCGCTCCAGAGCCTCGCACACTGCCTCAGTCAGGCGCAGGCTTTCTGCTACCTGCTCCGGCCGCACGAAGCTGAGGTTGTCGGCGGAGGTGTGGTACTCGGCAAATTCCCCGAAGGGCGTGCGCGAGAGGCAGCCCACCGGCAGGTTGAAGCCCGGTGAGCAGTACTGGCGCTCATCGTAGCCGTAGGGCAACCAGGGCCGCACCTCGTACTCGGCCCCAAAGTCGCGCAGCACCAGGGCCACGGTGCGGTCTATATCGGCGGTAGCGCGGCGGCTTTGCTTGTAGGTGAAGCCACCGGGGCCGCCCAGCAGCGTAAGCACCAGCCCGTGCCGGATGCGGCCGACTGTTTCGCGGTGGCGGCTCAGCCAGACAAGGGAGCCAATAGTGCCCGGCCCGAACACAAACCGATAGGTATAGCGGCGGGGCTGCCGGGCCAGGGCCTGGGCCAGGAATACGGCCACGGCCAGCCCCGAAAGGTTATCGTTGGCCAGGGACGGGTGGCAGCAATGGCAGGACAGCAGCACTTCTTCCTCCGAGGCACCGGGCAGTACCAGCTCGCCGTAGGTCAGGGAGCCGCTGGCGTCCAGGGTGCTGTCAATGCAGACTTCGTAGTGCTCCTCGCGCAGCTGTTCGCGTTGGTGGTGGCGTAGGCAGAAGCCCCAGCTGGCTTGGTAGTAACTGGTGCGGTAGGGAATCAGGTCGGGCTGCTCGGGCAGGGAAAACAGGTGCTCGTCCAGTTCCCGGCGCGAAAACCAGCCGTGCACCGGCGTGCTGTACTGCAGTACGTGCAGGTTGTGCTGCTGAAAGTCGATAACCCGCTCGCCGGCGGCGTTTTTCACCCAGGCGTCGCGAATGTTCCACTCGGCGGGCACGGTCCAGTCGAGGGCGGGCGTGCCGCTGGGCACCTCGTGCACCTGCAGAGCCGGCAGATATTCGCGCAGCACGGCCAGGGTTTCGCGCACGCCGTTGCCCGTAATGCTGCGGCAGATAGGAAACAGCCGCGCCATAAGGGCGTGCATGGCTGCTCCAGCCGAAGCCACATCGGTTGGGGCGGCGGCACCAGGTAGCAAGGCAGTCGACATCGGTAACGCCCCGCCTTATGCGTACACCTGTACTTCCGGAATGGGCACTACAAAACGGCCGCCCCAGGCCCGGATGTCCTGCATCTGCTCCATAATCTCCTCTTGCAGGTTCCAGGGCAGAATCAGCACGTAGTCGGGCTGGGTTTGGCGGATACGGTCGGGGTGGCAGATGGGGATGCGCGTGCCGGGCAGGAAGTTGCCCTGCTTGTGGGGGCTCACGTCTACGGTATAGTCCAGAAAATCAGTCCGAATGCCGCAGTAGTTCAGCAGCGTGTTGCCCTTGCCGGGAGCCCCGTAGCCTACCACCGTTTTGCCTTCGCGCTTGGCTTCAATCAGGAATTCTAGCAGCTTCCGCTTGGTTTCCTTGGCTTTCTCCTCGAAGTCGCTGTAGTAAGCCAGGTCGGTGATACCGGCAGCCAGCTCGCGGCGGCGTAGCGTCCCTACCCGCTCCGTTACTGGCCAGGCCGCGCTGGCGCTGTGGCGGGCAAAAATGCGCAGGGAGCCGCCATGCGTCGGCAGCTCCTCCACGTCGAAGAGGGTAAGTCCGTGGTGGGCAAAAATGCGCTCCACGGTGTAAAAAGACAGGTAACTGAAGTGCTCGTGGTAGATGGTATCGAACTGGTTGCCCTCCATCAGACGCAGCAGGTGCGGAAACTCCATCGTAACGACTCCGTCGGGCTTGAGCAACAGGCCTAGGCCGGCCACAAAGTCGTTGATATCAGGCACGTGGGCCAGCACGTTGTTGCCCAGCAGCACATCCGCCTGCCCCAACAGTTGGGCCACGTAGCGGGCAGTTTCCGTCCCGAAAAAGCGCACCAGCGTGTTGATGCCCTTGGCCTGAGCGTAACTTGCTACGTTGCCGGCCGGCTCAATGCCCAGCACCGGAATGTTTTTCTCTACAAAGTATTGGAGCAGGTAGCCGTCGTTAGAAGCCACTTCTACTACCAGGCTGCTGCTTGTGAGCCCGAACCGCTCAGTGGCCATGTCGGTGTAGCGGCGGGCGTGGCGCAGCCAGGAAGCCGAGTAGGAGGAAAAGTAGGCGTAGTCGTTCTGAAAGATTTCCTCAGAAGTCACGAACTCGTCGAGCTGTACCAGAAAGCAGCTGCGGCACACGCGAGCATGCAGGGGGTAGCAGGCCTCCGCCCGGTTGAACTCGTGGGGCCGCACGTGGTGCTGGCACAGCGGTGAGGTACCCAGGTCAACGAACGTATAGTCCAGGGGCTCGCCGCAGAACCGGCACGGACTGGCCGGCGGCTCTACGGGTTGCGGAAGCAGGTACGTTGGCGCTGGTATCGGGTGCCTGGCAGCACGTAGCGTCGCACCACCAACGACGAACGGAGAAAAGTGTTCCATAACCAATACGAGGGGAGAAAATAGGGCAGAGAGCGGGAGAGCAGGGTGGCCGGCGGAAGGGAAGCCTAGGCCAGGGACGGAGCAACGGCAGCAGAGGACGCTACGGACTGAGCCGCCTGCTGGAAGTAGGCGGCCTGTTCGCGGCGCAGCTGGTCAATGAGGCGGCCTTCGGGCACAATCACGTCGTCGTACGTCAGCACCTGGTCCTTGGGCACGTCGTGGCGCAGAATGCAGCCTTCGGCCACCCCAATGGGGAGCAGGTTTTCGCGCTCCGTCACATCGGCGTTTTCGGCCAGGCCGTAGGTGTGGTAGTGGCCGATGCCATCCAGCACCTGCCCGGCCTGCAAGGGCACTTTGGCGGCCGTAACTACCTCCACGCACATGGGGCCGGCGGGCGCCAACGCCGCATCCTGGAACAGCACGGCCCGGGCTACGGTGGTGGGGGTTTCGAAGTGGCAGAGGTGGTAGGGCGTGTAGAAGCAGTACAGTGGCCCGGGGCCCAGCTTGTAGAGCTTGAGGTAGTGCTGCTGCACCGGGTCATCAATAGTGCCCAGCACGAACACGCCGGGTCCGGGCTCGGCACCCACTACATAGTCGACGATGCCGGGGCCGCCATTGAGGAGCAACTCGTGGGGGTACCACTCGGCGGCTTTGGTCACGGGCGTACCCGGCTCTACGGTGGGGCCCAGCATACCGCGGCGGGCCACGCGCATGCCCAGAGCATTGGCCACTACGGCCTGCTCAAAGCTGATTTTGCTACCATCGGCGAAGCTGGTAACCATGCTGGGGTTCTGGCCCCACTGCTTGGCAAAGCCTTCCTGGGTAGTGGGGTTGCGGTAGGGGTCGTGGAGGCCTTTGATGTTGCCGCACAGCACCGGCGTTACGCCCAGGCCCTTCACGAAGCGGGCCAGGTTCAGGGTCACGCCCGGCTGGTCGCCGTCGGCTACGGTGTACACTACCCCGGCACGGTCGGCGTACACTTTCAGAATGGGACCAACGGTGCCGTCCAGCTCGGCATTGAGCAGAATGATGTGCTTACCGTGGCCGATGGCTTCCAACACTACATGGGCGCCGTGCTCTACAGCGCCGGTTACTTCGATAATGGCCTCAATGCCGGCGGCGCGGCTTAGCAGCAGGGCATCGTTGGTGATGGCGGGGCGGCCCTGCTCTACGCAGGCTTCCAGCTCAGCCACGGAGCTAACCTCCACCACGTCGGTTACGCCGGCTTCGGCGTAGATGGCGCGGGCTTTTTCGGGGGTGCGGTTGGCAATGGCGACCAGCTCCATGCCGGGCACGTAGCAGCAGATTTGCCGGGCCACGCCCCGGGCCATAAAGCCCGCCCCTACCATGGCTACCCGAATCGGGCGACCTTCGCGCTGGCGCTGTTGCAGGGCCGTATCAATGATGAGCATGTTGTTTCTTGTAATAGGTTGGTTAACTGAATTGAATGACCTGCCGCAGCCAAGCCCTTGCCCATCATTTCCCCGTTGCCTGCCGTGTGTCTTGGTTGCCGTTCTCTAGCTGCCCACTACCTCGGGCACGCGCAGCTGAAAATCGGGGTGCTTCTGGTCCTTCTCGGAAATCAGGGTAGGCTCGATGGGCCACTTGATGCCAATGGCTGGGTCGTTCCAGCGCAGGCCCCGCTCGTAGCCGGGCGCGTACTTGGCCGATACCTGGTAGCCCACATCGGTATTGTCCTCGAGGGTGATAAAGCCGTGGGCAAAACGACCGGGCACGAACAGCATCCGGAACGAATCGGCCGTGAGCTCCACGCCCAGCCACTGCCCGTAGGTCGGCGACTCTTCGCGCAGGTCCACAATCACGTCGTAAATAGCGCCGCGGGTGCAGCGCACCAGCTTGGTTTCCTCGTAGGGCGCTAGTTGCAGGTGCATGCCGCGCAGGGTGCCGCGCTTGGGGTTCGAAGAAACGTTGGCCTGAACTGGGGGCATCAGAATGCCGTGGGCCGCAAACTCATCGGCGCACCAGGAGCGGGCAAAAAAGCCCCGGTCATCAGCCATCCGGTCTACGTCAATAATAAAGGCGCCCGGCAGTTCGGTTTCGGTAAAAATCATACAGATAGATGCTTGGAAGTGACAGGAAGGGATGGAAGGGCCGGCTTGGCCCGGGGCCTGGGGGTAGCGAGCCTTAGGCTACTACCGCCGCGGGAGCCGCCGCCCGGGCGCCCACGGTGCGGGCCCAGCTCAGGTCGTCGGCTAGCTCCTGGGTTTCGCGCAGGCTGGTAAGCACGCGCAGGCGCATCAGCTCCGAGGAGCGGAAGGCGGCGTCGCGGAAGTGCATGCCCAGCAAGCCGTCGCGCAGCTCGTCAATGGTATCGGCCAGAGTACGGCGCGGCTGGTGGGTTGGGGCCAGCTCCCGGTACAGGCTGAAATCGACGCGGTAGGAACGCTTGTCGGGCGGAGCCGACGGGTTCAGGCTGACCTGCGTACCGGGCAGCGAGTCGGCCACGGCGTAGGCCAGGTCGCGCACCTGGTAGTTCCACTGCTCCGAGCCAGTATTCACGGCCAGGAAAGTGCCGCCTACCTCGGCCGGGCGGCCAATGGCCCACTCAATGGCCCGGGCCATGTCCTGCACATGAATCAGGGGGCGCCAGGGCGTACCGTCGCTGAGGATGCTGATTTCGCCGGCGGCCACGGCACCAGCCACAAAGTCGTTCACTACCAGGTCCAGGCGCAGCCGGTCGCTCCAGCCACAGGCGGTAGCAAAACGCAGGCAGGTAATCACGAAGTTGTCGTCGGCCAGGGGGCGCAGATCCTGCTCGGTCATCACCTTGGAGCGGGCGTAGGCCGTCAGCGGGTTCAGCTCCGAGGTTTCGGTTTTGGCGCCTTCGCCCCCGGCTCCGTACATGCTGCACGAGGAAGCAAAGATAAAGGAGCTAACGCCCGCGGCTTTGGCTTGCCGGGCCAGCTCAATACCGGCCAGATAGTTTACGTCGAGGGTTACCTGCTCGTAGGTCTGGCCCATGGGGTCGTTGCTGATGGCAGCCAGGTTCACCACCGCATCCACGCCTTCCAGAAGGCCCGTGGGCAAGTGGCGGATGTCGCCAAAAATCTGCTGATCGAGGCGCGACTCGGGCAGGCGGCGGGCCCCCGTGAGGCAGTGGGCGAAGTAGCCCATGTCGTAGCCAATCAGCTCGGCCTGCGGAAACTGCTGGCGCAAATGGCGCACAACGCCTGGGCCTACATAGCCCATATTACCCGTAATAAGAATGCGCATAGCGTGAAGTGGTGAGGTAGTGATTGAGTGAAGCAACAGAGAATTAGTGAAAGCAGATAACGTGCAGTCAAACCGAGCACTTCACTCAATCACTCATTCTCTCTAACTCACTTCTTAGTCGGCGGGCATGATGGTAGGAGCCGCCACGCGCTCCGTGAGCGGGGCCACCACGGGCGTGGCCAGAATGTCGGCCAGCACGGGGTCGGGCTCCGCCGACTCCGGGGTGTTGCTCCACACTTTCCACTGCGCCTTGCCCTGCTGCCACATCTCCTCCAGCATATTTTTGTCGCGCAGCGTGTCCATGGGCTGCCAGAAGCCGGTGTGGCGGAAGGCGGCCAAGCGGCCTTCGGCGGCCAGGCGCTCTAGCGGAGCTTTTTCCCACACCGTTTCATCGGCATCAATGTAATCGAACACGGCGGGCTCCAGCACGAAGAAGCCGCCGTTAATCCAGGGCGTTTCACCGCCTTCGGGCTTTTCCGTGAAGCTGGAAACGCGGCTGCTGGAATCCTGCAGGTTAAACACCCCGAAGCGGCCTGGTTGGCGCACCGCCGTGAGGGTAGCCAGGGCGCCCTGCTGGCGGTGGTAGCGCACAGCCTCCCGAATGTTCACATCCCCTACCCCGTCGCCGTAGGTCAGGCAGAACGTTTCGTCGCCTACGTACTCGCGCACCCGGCGCAGGCGGCCGCCCGTCATGGTTTCCTGGCCGGTATCTACCAGCGTCACGGTCCAGGGCTCGGCGTGGTTGCGGTGGATCTGCATCTCGTTGCGGTCCATGCGGAACGTCACATCGGAGTTGTGCAGAAAGTAGTCGGAGAAATACTGCTTGATCATGTGCCCCTTATAGCCGCAGCAGATAACAAAGTCGCGGATGCCGTGGTGGGCATAGATTTTCATGATGTGCCAGAGAATGGGCCGGCCCCCAATTTCTACCATGGGCTTAGGGCGCACCCCGCTTTCCTCGCTGATGCGGGTGCCGTAGCCCCCGGCCAGAATTACTGCTTTCATATTATGTGAGGGGTTAGAAATATGAGGTCGGAAAAGAAGTCAGCGAGAGGAGCTCAAGCGCAGATACTGCGGAACTTATAGGAAGCTAAGGTTGCTGAAATATAGGGTATATTGTAATTCTATCAATATTTTTTATAAGTATTTTTCAAAAAAAGTAAACTATACATCTCTATTATCCTGTGTTCCGCACATGCCATTGCAGCCTCCAGTTACAACGGGGGGTAAGCAAGGGAAAGTGGCGAAGAGGAGGCTACGCTACCGGGCGGGGCGTGGGCCGACCTACCATGTGGGCAACTGTGCGGCGGGTGAGCAGGTACACGAACTGGGTATTGGTGACTAGGTAGCGCCGCCATAAGCGGCGCGGCTCCAGCCACAGCCGGTAGGCCCACTCCAGCCAGAGCCGTCGTGCCCACAGAGGCAGGCGCTTTTCCAGGCCTGCGTACACCGGAAACGCCTGCCCTACCCCCAGCATGCACGCCCGAATGCGCCCCTGGTGGCTGGCCATCCAGCGTTCCTGCCGAGGACAGCCCAGGGCTACAAACAGCAAGTCAGGGTCGGTGGCGTTGATGGCGGCTACTTCTGCTGCATCTTCCTCGGGAGTCAGGGTCCGGAAGGGCGGGGAATGGGTACCGGCAATGCGCAGGGTAGGCAGCTCACGCCGGGCCCGCGCTACCATGGCTTGCAGCACGTCCTCGGTGGTGCCATAAAAGTACACCGACTGCCCGTTTTGCGCGGCGGCTTCCAGCAGGGCAGGCAGCAAATCCATACCCGCTACCCGCGGCTGGGGCGGACTACTTGGGTTTAGCCAGTGCACCACCGCCGCCACGGGGCTACCATCGGGGGCTACTACGGCCGCCTCGTGCAACACCTGCCGAAACGCCGCGTCGCGCTGGGCCTCTACCACCATATGCACGTTGGCGAAGCACACGTAGGCCGAAGCCCGGGCCGCGCCCAGCTTCAGAATGGTCGTCACGAAATCAGACACTGAGCCGGTAGAAATCCAGGAATCCAGGACGGGTAGCTTACGCAGCATACAACAGAGAAGGAAAGAGTGAGCGGGAGGGCCAAGCAACACGTGCAGCGCGTGCCTTCTGCGCAGACTGCGTGGTGCAACCGCCCCCGCGTGGTACCCTACGCTTAATAGGCGTTCTTTTCGCCCTTGACCATGTTCCAGACGGTGAGGCCGATGATTTTCATATCCAGCCCGAATGACCAGTTTTCCACGTATTTCAGGTCGTATTCCACCCGCTTTTCCATGGTGCCGGCCTCGCGGGTTTCCCCCCGGAACCCGTGCACCTGGGCGTAGCCCGTGATGCCCGGCGTTACGGCGTGGCGCATCTGGTACGTGCGGATGTGCTTGCTGTATTCCTCCAGCTGCGAAATCATGTTGGGCCGAGGCCCCACCACCGACATATGGCCGAGCAGCACATTGAAGAACTGGGGTAGCTCGTCGAGGTTGTACTTGCGCAGATACTGGCCTACGCGGGTAATACGGGCGTCGCCTTTGGTAGCCTGCAGCTCCGTCTGCCCGTGGTCGGTGCGCATGGTGCGGAGCTTAAAGCACGGAAACAGCTGATTACGCTTGCCCGGCCGCAACTGCTTGAAGAACACTGGCCCCGGCGAATCCAGCTTAATAAGCACAGCCAGCACCGTGAGCACCACCGGAAACACGCCCAGAATAACAATGAGCGAAAAAACTATGTCAAACAGGCGCTTTAGTACCTGATTGGTGCGCATCCCCAGCGGCGCGTGCCGGATAGTGAGAATGGGCAGGTGGTCGTAGAAATATACATTCACATCTTTACGGACGGTACCGCGGAAATCAGGGACAATGCGGAAGGACAGAAAATGCTCGTCGGCGAAGCGGGAGAGGTCCTCAATCAGCTGCCGACGGTCGAGGGGCATGGCAAAGTAGATTTCATCGACCTGGTCGCGCACGCAGTAGTTTTTCAACTCGGCCAGCCGGCCGCGCACCAGGGGCCGCAAGCCAGCGGGCACGTGCTCCGAGCTGTCGGTGAAAAAGCCCATGAACTGGTTGCCAATCGGGTCGTGGGAGGCCAGGAAGCGGTACAGTTCCTGGCCGCTGGCGCCGGCGCCCACTATCACAAAACGGCTGTGGGGCCGGGCCAAGTGGGTGTGGTAGGCCCGGTACAGAAACGTGATAAGGAAGCGCCCGGCCACCACGGCCGTCACAGAAAAGCTGTAAACCGAGAACAGGTAGCGCACTGGCAGCCAGTACATGCGCATGGCCACTACGCCCAGCAGCACAATACCGGCGTGCAGCAGAAAAGTGCGCATCAGGTAAAGCAACTTTTCCGGGTAGGTAATGAGCTTGTCGGTGCGGTAGAGGTTGGCAAACTGCCCCGATATGATCCACCAGATCAGGGCAAAGATGGCGTAGAAAAACGGGTAATAGCCCCCGAAGTACCAGCTGCCCAGAAACAGGTAGCCCGCTACCCGGAACGCCCCGAATATTAACAGCACGTCGATCAGGGGCAGGATAAAGCGCGAAGTATCAGAGTAATGCCTGTATCGTTCCATAAGCCGAAAGAGAGAAGTGCTAAGGAAGCTAAAGGTGAGAGGAGAGATACTTCGTTATCTACGTGCGGTTACAACAAAGAAACGCATAATTGTTCCTTAAACAATAATTAATAGCATTAAATATTTAAAACGGTAAAATATACCTCAGAATGATTCACAAAGTGACTTGGCTTGGCTCCTACGATGAAATGCCTCGGCCGTTGGGCTTTCCTGCTTGGAAAAAGCCCAACGGCCGAGGCACTGCCATGCTGCTCCTACTTTCAGGGATTTACCTGCAACCAGCCTTTGTATTTGCGGCCGTCGGTGTAGGTTATCAGGAAGTAGTAGGTACCGGCTACCCCTCTCCCACCCCAGCGAAAGCCCCGGCTGCCGGAGTGATACACTTCCTGGCCCCAGCGGCTGT
Organism: Hymenobacter sp. HSC-4F20; assembly: GCF_019599275.1. Taxonomy (GTDB): domain Bacteria; phylum Bacteroidota; class Bacteroidia; order Cytophagales; family Hymenobacteraceae; genus Hymenobacter. Next base: position 1,944,924 of record NZ_JAHZTD010000001.1, read on the forward strand.
AAATGGTGATGCCTCCAAACCGGCCGTCGCAGAGGTCGGGAGGCAGATCAGGCAGGGTGAAGACATCGTTGCGGCCGTCCCGGTTGGGGGTGATAATGTTGGGGGGCAGGAAGGCTACCGTATCGGGGGTGGGCACTACTTCGAAACGCACGGTGCGCGTTTGGGCCAGGGTATTGCAAACCGCACTTTCCTGCAGGCGAAATGTCACGAGCAACTCTGAGGTAAGGGCCTGGGCCGCGCAGGTTGCCTCCCACTGGAAGGTGCCGGAGGCCTGTCCCCGGCCATTCTGGGCCGTGAAGCGCATGCCGGCGGCGGCCAGATCGAAGCGCTGGCCGGTGGCCGTCAGGGCCAGGGCGTCGCCATCAGTATCCAGGCCCGTTAGGGTGGCCAAGTAGGTAGTGCCCAGCGGTACCCGGATGGTTACTGGCGGGGCGTCCTGGGCGTTGAGCGGCGGGGGCAGTGTGCTGGTCAGCAGGGGCGGGGCGTTGGGGGGTAGCGTGGCAGTGAAAGCTACCCGCACGGTGTCGCGCTTGGGCAGGCTGCATCCGTCGTCGGCCACTATCACATCCAGCAGGTACACCTGTCCGTTGCTGTTGAGGCAGTCGGGAAAGCAGAAGCGGGCGGTCAGCGAATCGGGGGCGCCGGGCGCGCGTACAAGGCCCGCGGCGGGGGTGGTAAAGCCGGGCACGGGGGTAGTGAAGTTGACGGGGCGCAGGCTCAGGGTCAGGCGGGAGTTGGCGTCGGGGTCAGTGAAGCGCACTTGCAGGCAGCGGTCGGCCCCGGGCACCAAGCGCAGCGTATCCCGGCCGGGGCGGTAGGGCCGGCCGGTGGTGGATTGCAGCTCCAGACTCGGAGCGGTGTTACGGGGGCAGTTAAGCACGAAAAGCTGGAAGTCGCGCCGGGTTTCGCCAATCTTGACTCCGCCGCGGTACTCAGAGCAGCGCACGCCGAACACGAACAGCCCGAGCTGGGTAGGCCGCACCGTGAGGCGGCCCGTGCGGGCATCTACGCCCAGCGTGGGGTTGCCCGGAATCTGGTTCTGCTCCCCCAGGCCCGCCACCCAGGTAATGGGCGCGTAGGGTGCCGGCGCCGCTTGGTTGGGGTTGGAGTTGCCCGTGCTGGCATGCCCGTTCAGGGGCGTCACCAAGTCGTAGGCCAGCGAATCACCATCGGGGTCCTGCCCGCCGAAGTCGTAGTAAAATAGCTCGCCCCGGCAGGCGTAGTCGCCGAGGGCTGGAAAGATACGCGGGGTAGAATCCAGGAAAGGCTGGCCGTTGCGCACTACGGCCGGAAACTCCAGGTAGAACGCCTGGGCGGCCCCCAGGGAGTTCACAATGTTACTCAGGCCCTGGTTTCGGCAGCAGCGCTCCACGGCCACGTAGTAGCCGCCCGTGCTGGCGTAGGTAGCCGCCGGCAGCGAAATGGTGGTGGTGTAAATAAGCTTGCGGGTGCTCAGCGCCGAGCTGGTACAGGCCGGGTTGGTGTAGCTGACAAACGTGTTGCTGGTCAGGGGCAGAACCACGTTCTGCATCCGCAGATTGGTTCCCTTTTCAAAGATGCTGGCCCGCATATCGTCGTCCAGGGCGCCCGGGCTCCCGTTGATGGCATCGAAGTACAGAGTCAGGGTCAGGGCGTAGCTGCTGCCGGAGCGATACTGCAGGTCCAGCTCACCGCCTACGATGTGGGTGGCGCGGGCGGCCGGCCCCGTTAGGAGCATGAGGAGCACAACCGCTAGCCACAGCCGCTTCGCCCGAAAAAAAAGAGTAACGTATTTCATACAGGTTGACTAAAGTATTCCAGCCGCCTAACCAGACTGCGCGGTGTGCCTCCTGTCGCCGTCCGCTTCCCGGCGCGCACGTAGCACTAATCCGGCGCTGCGCCACCCGGGCGCGGGTTGGATAGTTGGATGACCACGTATTAAGAAAGGCGGAAAACACGACAAAAGCTATTTTTACCTTTCTGCCACACTGCGCCTTACAACTGCCTTTCCGGGGCAAGCCCGTTGTAGCAAGCAGGAGAGGAAGGCCCCCGGGAACCAGCCAGGCAGCCGAAGATGGTACCCGCTGGGCCCTGCTGCTCTCAGTTATCGACGTTCGGGCCAAAGTCATCTACTAACTGGGGGCGAAAGGTAGCGTAGCCCGCATGTTTGTAAGCTCGACTAAAACGCCTACCCCACAAATTCCGTAGGTTTGCTTTGCCGGCTGTTACAGGTGTGTGTCTGCCGGCAAGAGCTGCACCTATTGCATTATAAGCCCTGGCTGACGAGCCGGGGCTTTTTTTTATGTCTTGTTGGTGCTGCGCCCAACTGCGGGCGTTCGGTTCGGGCCAGAGCGGCTACCCCCAGGCAGGGGCATACAATACGCAAGCCCGCCTCCTTTCCGGGGAAGCGGGCCTGCGTGTTGTATGCCGGAATAGGTTAGTGGTTCTGGTGCACGAGCGTAGTGTTGCCGTCGCCGGTTTGCAGCACGTTGCTGCTGTTGCCGCTGGCCCCCTGGTAGGTGCGGGCATCGTTGCTGTTGCCAGCCTGCACCTGGCGGGCGTAAGAGTCGTCGGCTGTCTGGCTGATGGAGCCGTAGTTGCCCGAGCGGGTGGGGCTGCTGGCAAATCCGCCCACTTGCTGGTCCTGCAGGGCCGTATTGCGGTTGCCCGTCTGCTCTACTATGGCCTCGTGATACTGTCCTTGCTGGTTCTGCGTAGCCACGTTGCGGTTGCCCTCCTGCTCAATGGAAGCCTGCACAAAGCCGGCGTTTTGCTGGCGCTGGGTGGCTGTGTTATTATTACCCACCTGCAGAGCAGTTGACCCCGAAAATGCCGTATTGACCTGCGTTTGGGTGGCCTCGTTGCGGTTGCCATTCTGGGTAACCGTAGCCCTGACCGACGTTACGTCCGTCTGGCTTTGAGTAGCGGCGTTGTTGTTGCCGGTTTGGGTAGCGCTGGCCGCCACGGTTCCGTAAGACCCCGAATGGTTCTGCGTTTGGGTAGCCGCGTTGTTGTTGCCGGTCTGCAGGATAAACGCAGAAGAAGACGCATATCCGGTGCCAATCTGGAGCTGAGTGGCCGCATTGTTATTGCCTAGCTGCTCGATGCTGGCAGTCATGTAACCGCTGGATCTTTGCTGCTGCTGCTGACTGGCCGTGTTGTTGTTGCCCTGCTGCAGTACGCTGCCCCGCGTCTCGTTGCCTGAGGAAACACTCTGCTGCTGACTGGCTATGTTATTGGCTCCCAACTGCCGAGCCGTAACAGTTCCGGCACTACTAGTCTCTTGTTTCTGAGTAGCGCGGTTATTATTGCCCGTGCTCTGAAAGATAGTGGCGTAGGCGTTGCGGCCGCTCTGATTTTGGGTGGCGTAGTTGCCGCCGCTAAGTTGCTCAATCGTAGCACTATGGCTGAAGCCGCCCTGGGATTGGCTGGCGTAGTTCCCGTCGCTGCCCGCGGCGGTGGAGCCCTGCCGGATGCGGGCCCCGTTAGCGCCCCGGCTTACGTCGGAACGCTGCACCTGCACGGCCTGCTGGCGGTTGCCCATTTGGTCGGTTAGGGCCAGATGCTGACTGCCTTCCTGGGTCTGGGTTACCTCGTTGTTGTTGCCACTGCTGCTGCCCCCGTTCACGGCCGCGTCGTTCTGGCGGGCCACGGCCGTGTTTGAACGGCCCGTTTGCTCCACCGTCACGCGGTTGTTGTTGCCGTAGCTAGTGGAAGTCTGGGTGTTGTTCTGCGCGAGGGCAGCGCCGCTGGTCAGCAAAGCGGCCATGAGTACTCCGGTTGATTTCATACTGCTAGTAGGATAGATGGTGGGAAATCGAACACACCCAACGGGTAACCGTTGAGCAGTGATACGCCTAAAGTTTTATATAAATATTCATAATAAAAATTAGTTACATCCTTTTTTATACATAACTCGACTATCCCTAATTACCTGGCTATCAAGCACCGCAAGCTATCCATGCCTAACAACCGGACGTAAACGGCGGAGAGTGGCTTTTTGCCCGCAACTCTTTCCGGAGCTAGCCCCCGTATGGTTCCGGCCGGCGTTGGTCCGTGAGGCGTAGTCGAATGGGCTTTCCCGGCAAACTGGCTGGCAGCCGCAGCCGGTCAAAGAAAATTTGGCAGTGTCGACCCAGCGGCTTTACCTTTGCCACACTCAATTCTTTACCTGAAAGGATTGTTTTTATACAGAGGCGTGGAGAGACAGGCTCGACGAAACGCCGGCAACCTTCCGTAGCAGTACGGAAACGGTGCCAACTCCTGACCATATAAAAACAACGTACCGTGAACCGCTTCCCGCACTTCGCCCTTACTCCTGCCACCGCTGCATCCGTACAGCATGGATGTTGTAGCACGTGTTGTTGGGCGGTGTGTATGCCGCTGGCTGGGTAGGCAGCTGTTAATCCGTATTCTGGCGGACGTAAACGTTCGGGGCGCGCTGGTGATGTAACCGCTGCACCGGCCGCACTTGCTACGGCCCGCCTAGCCCGAAAATACACGGATCCTTGCCGGTGCGGCGCTTTTCTTCTGCTTTCTGTTGCGGTGGCTGCGGCAGTCAGGCATTTGGGCTTCTCGCCGATGTTTCCCTAAGGAGCCCCCTACCCCTGCGCTACCCCCCAAGCTTCCAGCTGCTGCAACGGCTTTCCCTAATTTTCTACTTTCTAGTTCTTCTTCCCCCCTCGCATGTCACAACAAGTGAAGCCGATTGGCATTTATTTCGAACACCCCGAATGGTTTAAGCCCCTGTTTGCCGAACTGGACCGCCGGGGCCTGCCTTACGAGAAAATAGACGCCGCTCACCACCTCTTCGACCCGCTGGAAACCGAGAGCCGCTACTCGCTGGTAGTCAACCGCATGAGCTCCTCGGCCTACCTGCGCGGGCACGGTCAGGGCATCTTCCACACGGCCGGCTACGCTACCCACCTGGAGCGCATCGGCACGCGCATCATCAACGGCTCGGGGGCCACAGCCATTGAAACCAACAAGGCCCGCCAGCTCAGCCTGTTCGCTTCGCTGGGGCTGAAATTTCCGAAATCTTTCGTGATTAACCACGCCTCCCGCGTACCCGATGCGGCCCGCCAGCTGCAGTTCCCCATCGTGGTGAAAGTAAACATTGGGGGTAGCGGCGCCGGCATCATCCGCTTCGACACGATGGAAGGGGTAGAAGCCGCCGTAGCCGCTGGCCAAATCGACCTCGGCATCGACCAGACGGCCCTGGTGCAGGAGTACGTAACGCCCCGCGGCGGCAACATTCACCGCGTGGAAACCCTGAACGGCAAGTTCCTCTACGCCATGAAGGTGTACACCACTGGCGAGAGCTTCAACCTGTGCCCCGCCGAAATCTGCCAGATTCCGGAGGAGCCCGCCGCCGGTGACTTCTGCCTCACCGAAGCCCCCAAGAAAGGCATTCAGGTGGAAGCCTTTACCCCCCCGGCTGAGGTAGTAGAAGCCGTGGAGCGCATTGTGGCCGCCGCTAAAATCGACGTAGGTGGCATCGAGTACCTGATTGACGACCGCACCGGCGACGTGCTGTTCTACGACATCAACGCCCTGTCCAACTTCGTGGCTGACGCCGTGAACGTGGTGGGCTTCGACCCCTACGCCCGCTTCGTCGACTACCTCGAAACCCAGATTGACGCTCCTAACCCGGGTAGCCAGTCTGTGTCGGCTGATGCTGTTTCCTCCACTCCACAGCCGGTAGCGGCTTCTATTCACTAAGCCATGCGGTACGGATATTGGATGCCCGTTTTCGGCGGGTGGCTGCGCAACGTGGAGGACGAGAACATGCGTGCCGACTGGGACTACGTGAAGACGCTGGCCCAGCGCAGCGAGGACCTGGGCTACGACCTGTCCCTGATTGCCGAGCTGAACCTCAACGACATCAAGGGCGAGGAAGCCCCGAGCCTGGATGCCTGGAGCACGGCGGCGGCCCTGGCGGCCGTTACCAAGAAAATTGAGCTGATGGTGGCCGTGCGCCCCACCTTCCACTCGCCCGCCCTGCTGGCCAAGCAAGCCGCCAACATCGACCACATCAGCGGGGGTAGGATTTCCCTGAACGTGGTGTCGTCGTGGTGGCAGGATGAGGCCAAGAAGTACGGCGTGCACTTCGAGCAGCACGACGACCGGTACGCCCGCACCGCCGAGTGGCTGCACGTGGTCGACAACCTCTGGAAGCAGGACCACTTTTCCTTCGAAGGCAAGTTCTACAAAGTCACGGACTCGATTCTGCAGCCCAAACCCGTGTCGCGCCCGCGGCCGTTTATTTACGCCGGCGGCGAATCGGAAGCGGCCAAGAACCTGATTGCCGCCCAGTGCGACGGCTACGTAATGCACGGCGACGAACCGGCCGCCATCGGCCGCCGCATCCAGGATTTGCAGGAGCGCCGCGACCGGCTGGGCCTGCCGCCCATGAAGTTCGGGGTGGCCGCCTACAGCATCGTGCGCAACACCGAAGCCGAGGTGAAAAAGGAGCTGGAGCGCATTACCAATGTGCAGGGCTCGGCCGCCGGCTACAAAAACTACCAGCAGTGGCTGGCCGGCACCCAGCTCGAAAACCAGGTAAGCCTGCAGGATTACTCGGTTTCTAACCGCGGTCTGCGCTCCGGCCTCACCGGCACGCCCCAGCAAGTAGCGGACCGCATCGGCGCCTTCGAGGATGTCGGCGTGGACCTGTTCCTGCTCCAGTGCAGCCCGCAGCTGGAAGAAATGGAGCGGTTCTCCGAAGCCGTAATTCAGGTGCTGGCCTAAAGTCGCTTGCACGTACTAAAAAGGCCCCGCTAACAGCTAGCGGGGCCTTTTTAGTACGTGTAAACTCGCTTAGAACCAACTATTCAGAACGTCATTCCTCGCGAGGCTCGGAATGACGTTCTTATTTGCACTAAACAACCTTAGCAAGGTGTAAAGACGCAGTATGTTGCGTCTTTACACCTTGTTGCTACTTCACCATGCTACCCACCTTGGCATAGGTCAGCGCGTCCACGGTTAGGCCCGCGGCGGAGCGCAGCTTAAGCTGGGTGAAGGGCTGCTTGGGAAAGAAGATTTCCGTCATGGTTGTCAGGCCGCCGTCGGCGAACAGCTCCACGGAGGCTGCATCGAAGAGTAGCGTCATATCAGCGGCGGGGCCAGCGGCTAGGCGCGGGGCGGGGTGGCGGCCGGCAAAGGTGGAGCCGAAGCTGCTCAGGCCGGCCTTGGTACGGTCGATGTAATACTGGTTGGCCCGCTTGTCGTAGCCGATAACCACCTCCTCGCCGCCCGCATTCGACAAGACCACGGCCATGTCCTGGAGCTGCCTGGTGCTGAGGTTGAGTTGAAACTGCTGAGCGGGATTTTTGATCTTATCGGTAAGGTTTAGCTCCGATTTTACCGTCAGGTTTTTCAGGATTTGGGGGGCTTGCAGGGCCCCGACTACCTCTTTAGCGGGCTGGGAAGTCAGGTAAATTTCCGAGCCTACCTGCCGCAACGCCAGGTCACGCGGGACGGTCATGGCGTTACGCCAGGGCGAGGTAGGCACTTGGTTGGCATATTCCCAGTTGCTCATCCAGCCCAGGAAAATCTTGCGGGCACCGGTATTTCCCCACGTCACGCCAGCGTAGTTGTCCTTGCCCCAATCAACCCATTTCTGGGTGGTGGTAGTCGGCGTGAAGGTTTTGCCATCGAACTGGCCCACAAAGTACTGGGTAGCCGAGCCGCCGTTGGGCCCACCAGGGTTGATGCTCACCAGCAGCACCCAGTAGGTTTTGCCGTTGAGGGTGAGCGGAAACAAATCGGGGCACTCCCACACCCCGCCGTGGGCACCCAGCTTCTGCCCGAACTCGCTGCGCTTAGCCCACTGCTTGAGGTTGGGCGAGCTGTAAAACGTGATGCGGTCTTTGGTGGCGAGGGTCATTACCCACTGTTTGGCCACCGTATTCCAGTTTACTTTCGGGTCGCGGAAGTCCTGGATGCCGGGGTTGGGTAGCACCGGGTTGCCCTCGTACTTGGTCCAGGTCTTGCCCTCGTCGAGGCTGTAGGCCAGGCTCTGGTACTGGTGCTTGTTGGTTTTCTTTTTCTCTTCGGGGTCGTTGTGGTGGGTGAAGATGGCGACCATGGCGTTTTTGCCGAAGCCCGCCGTGTTGTTCTCATCAATTACGGCGCTACCCGAGAAAATCCAGCCCAGCTTATCCGGATACAGAGCAATGGGCTGCTCCTGCCAGGTTACCAGGTCTTGGCTGGTGGCGTGGCCCCAGTGCATGGGGCCCCACACCAGGGCCTCGGGGTAGTGCTGGAAAAACAGGTGGTAGGTGCCCTGGTAGTACACCATGCCATTGGGGTCGTTCATCCACATCTTGGCCGGACTAAAATGGTAGGCCGGGCGGTACTGCGGGGTAGCGGGGGGTAGGGGTGCAGCGGGCTGAGTTTGGCCCAGGGCGGTCAGACTAGCCAGGGAAAAGGCTAGCAGATAAGTCTTTTTCATATGGGTGGGAAAGAGAGGTAAGGGAGGGAGTGTTGTGGTGGGTGGCCGCCCCCGGCCCCGCCAGCCAGGCACCTACAGCGCCTGGGCCGCCAGCAGTTCGGTTACGTCGCGTTCGGCGAGGGTGGGGGTAGCGCCCGGGGAGGTAGCCACCAGCGCGCCAGTGGCGCAGGCGAAGCGCAGGGCCTCCCCCGGTTCGGTGCCGGCCAGCCAGCCTTTAAGCAGAGCAGCCAGGAAGGCGTCGCCGCTGCCGATGGTGTCCTTCACGTCAACTGGAATACCCGGGGCGCGGTAAAGCTGGCTGCCTGTGTAAAGCAGGGCCCCCTCAGCCCCGCAGGTTACACACACGGCTTGCAAGTCAAACCGCTCGGCCAGCCACTGCATGGCGGTGGCCTGGTCGGTTTCCGGCCCGAACCACGCCATGATTTCGGTCAGCTCGTGGTGGTTCATCTTTACCAGGTTGGCCTTTTCGAGCAGGTATTGGGTTATTTCCCGGGTGTAGTGCGGGGGGCGCAGGTTCACGTCAAAGACCTTGAGCCGGGCGTACTTCAGCAGGTGGTAGAGGGTTTCCCGGGTGCCGGCCTGGCGGGCGGCCAGGGAGCCAAACACGAACACCGCGGCCGACTCCACCAGGTGCTCCAGAGCTGCCTCGTACTGGATGTAGTCCCAGGCCACGGGCTGCACAATCTTGTAGGTGACCTCCTGGGCATCGTCTACGTTGGCTTTTACTACCCCCGTCAGGTGGGTTGTGCCCCGCTGCACAAAATCGGTACGCAAGCCCTTGGAGGCAATAAAGTTGAGCAGCTCCGTGCCCAGCTCATCGTCGCCGACGCGGCTGATCAGGTCCACGGGCAGGCCAAGCTGGTGCAGGTGCACGGCCACGTTGAAGGGCGCGCCGCCCGGCTGCTTGCCCGTTGGCAGCACGTCCCAAAGCACTTCTCCAAAGCAGACGATTGTATTAGACATGAGAGTTCAGAGCGTAGAATCTTGGAAAAAGAGTGGGAGCAGAAGATCAAGCCGATGAGCTGGTGCGGAACACCATGTCTCAGCTCTTACTTCTCACTTCCAACCGCTATATCAATGCAATACCAGCGTTTTTTCGAGCTGCTCCAGGCTGGCCCCTTTGGTTTCGGGCATCAGGCGCCACACGAACAGCAGTTGCAGCACCATCATGGCGCAGAAGAAGGCAAAGGTGTTGCCGCCCCCCAGCTTCTCAGCGAAATACGGGAAGGTAAAGGCAATGATAGCCGCCATAACCCAGTGGGTGGAGGAGCCCAGAGCTTGGCCTTTCGCGCGCACCGGGTTGGGGAAGATTTCAGAAATAAACACCCAGATAACGGCTCCCTGCGAAAAGGCGAAAAAGGCAATGTACACGAACAACAGTACCGGCACGAGCATACCACCGAAGGCACTAAAATCCTGGCGGTAAAAGGCCCAGGCCACCAACCCCAGGGTTCCAATCAGCCCGTAGGAGCCAATGAGCATGAGTTTGCGGCGCCCGAACCGGTCGATGAACTGGCGGGCCAGCAGCGTGAAGGCGAAGTTGACCAGCCCCAGCCCGGCCGACGACAGCAGCGCAGAGCCTTTGCCCAAGCCCGTCATTTCGAAGATGCGCGGGGCAAAGTAGATGATGGCGTTGATGCCCGACACTTGGTTGAATACAGCGAACAGCACGGCCAGCAGGACAGGCCCGCGGTACTGGCGGGCAAACAGGGAGTGGCCGCCAGTACTGCGGGCCTCATCGGCGGCGTTGGTGGTCAGGATGCTGGTTACATCCTGGTCGGCCTGGGCGGGGTTGATGAGGTGCAGCACCCGCCGGCCCTCTTCTACCCGCCCCCGCCCAATAAGCCAGCGCGGGCTTTCCGGCACCCGGAACAAAAGCAGGAAGAACACGGCGGCCGGCAGCACCTGCACGCCCAGCATCCAGCGCCAGTCCTGCTCCCCTACCCCCGTGAGCAGGTAATTGGAGAGGTAGGCTACCAGAATGCCCAGCACGATATTAAACTGGAACATGCTCACCATACGCCCCCTAGACTCCGGCGGCGACACTTCAGAAATGTAGAGCGGCGCCGTCACCGATGAGGCTCCTACCCCCAGGCCGCCCAGAAACCGGAACACCATAAAGGCCACCCAACTGCTGGTAAGCGCCGCGCCCAGGGCCGACACAAAGTAGAGCACGGCAATCCAAATAAGCGTCTGTCGGCGCCCCAGCTTATCCGACGGGATGCCGCCGAAAACAGCCCCGAACACGGTACCAATCAGGGCAATGGAGATAGTGAAGCCGTGCTCCACCGGGCTCAGGCGCCACACCTGCTGAATGGCCTTTTCAGCCCCGGAAATAACCGCCGTATCGAAGCCGAACAGGAAGCCGCCCAGTGCCACTACCAGGGACCAAAAGAAAACGTTGCTGTTTTTCATTCAAGTTGTGAAATGGTAAAGTTCAGAAGCGTGCGCCGGTGCCGGGTGCAGGCCCCAGGGGCGCAGGGCGGGCTGCGAAATCTCGCGAAGCAGCCCTACCGCTTCATCTCCCGCGGGGCAGCCACCCAAGAAAACAGGTGGGCGACGGCCGCGGGCAGTTGTCCAAATATCTCCTACCCGCTGTTCACCGGCTTCCGTAATTCACTCAATATCTTTCAGATTTGGATCAAGATAACATTAACTAGCAATAATCTGTATATCAATATCTTACAAACCAATTAGCCACTGCTCTTCCATCGGTTTTTTCAATTATGCTACCTGTGTTTCAAAATTGATACACGCAGTTCTCTGCGGCAAACCCGGTGCCACCCGGGCTGGTAGTACAGCCAGCCGCTACCCGGCCGTGGTATGCATGGCCCGGAACTCGGAGGGGGACACCTGGTAGCGAGACTTGAAGGAGGTAGAGAAGTAGGACGGCGAGGAGAAGCCCAATTGGTAGGCCACCTCGGCAATAGTCAGGTCGTCGTCGCGCAATAGTTGGCGGGCTTTAGTCAGGCGAATGCTCTGGATGAAATCCGTAACGCCAGTGCCCAGCACGGCCTTCACCTTCCGGTAGAGCTGTACCCGCGAAATACCCAGGCTGCGGGCCACGTCTTCCACGCTCAACTCGGGCCGGCTCAGGTTAGCTTCCACAATGGCCGTGAGGCTGGCCAGGAACTTCTGGTCTACCCGCTGCGGGGCCACCGTAGCCGTATCCACCGACAGCTCCCGGCGGAAATGCTCGCGCTGCTTTTCACGGTTGCTGAGCAACGTGCGCAGGCTTTCGAGCAGGAAGGCCGGGTTGAAGGGCTTGGTCAGGTAGAGGTCGGCGCCGGCCTGCACGCCCTCCACCTGCTGCTCGGGGGCGTTGCGGGCCGTGAGCAGCACCACCGGAATGTGAGAAGTGCGCCAGTCGCCCTTGAGCTGGGCCACTACCTCCAAGCCACCCAGCCCGGGCAGCATCACGTCGCAGACAATCAGGTCGGGAATAGCCTCGGCCGCTAGGCGCAGGCCGGTAGCGCCATCGGTAGCCGTGCTCACCTGAAAGTGGGGCCGCAGCTTCTGAGAGAGAAAGGCGTTGACCTCGGGGTTGTCTTCAATCACCAGCACCAGGGCCTCGCTCCCCGCCCCCGTGGCGGGCACTGTCTCTGCAGCAAGGGCCGGAGCGGGCGGGGCGCTGTCTTCGTCGAGCGTAAACGCGGGCGAGGCCGGAGCCACGGCGGAGTGGAGCGCAGCGGGCAGCTCCAGCGGCAAGGTTACAACAAAAGTACTGCCCCGGCCGGGCTGGCTGCTGAACGTGAGCTGGCCCTGGTGCAGGCGCGTGAGGCCCAGGGCCAGGGCCAGGCCCATGCCGGAGCCCCGGGCCGCAGACTGCTGCCCCTGGTAAAACCACTCGAAAATATGGGCTTTGTCTTCGTCCGAGATGCCCCGCCCCGTATCCTCTACGCTTATCCGCACGGCGCGCTCAGCGGGCAGCGCCTGAATGCTGACGATAATCTGTCCCCGGTTGGGCGTGAATTTGAGGGCGTTGCTGAGCAGGTTGAAGAACACCTTATCCAGAATGTTCCCATCAAACCAGAGAGGAATGGCAGGCTCGGCGGGCAGGAAGCGCAGACTGATGCCGCGCTGGCGGGCGGGCCGCTCAAACACATCCATAATTTCGCGTACGAAGGTCACGAGGTTGCCCTCGGTGGCCCGCACTGGCATCTTGCCCACGCCGATCTTGCGGAAATCCATGAGCTGGTTAACCAGCTGCAGCAGGCGCTGGGCGTTGCGCCGGATCAGGCCCAGATCGTGGCGCTGGGCGGCGGGCAGCTCAGGCCAGCTCGTGAGCATTTCTTCTACCGGCCCGAGGATGAGCGTGAGTGGGGTGCGCAGCTCGTGGGAGAAGTTGGTGAAGAAGCGCAGCTTGGCCTCGGTTTCTACGTTAGCTCGCTCGGCAAACGCCTGAATCTGGTTGCGCTGAGACAGGATTTCCTGGTTTTGTTCCTCCAGCTGCCGGTTGATGCGGCGGTTGGCCCGGAGCGCCCGCCACACTAGCAGGCCCAGCCCAGCCGCCCCAAGCAGAGCCGCGGCCAGCACGTACAGCACCGTTTGCTGGCTGGCGTAGGTGTCGCGCTGCCGCTGCAACAGCCGCTGCTGGCGCTGGATGTCCTGCTGCTGGCTGGCGAGCTTCTCGGTCTGGAGCTTCATGGTGCCCACGTTGGTGGAGTCGATGACCATGGTGCCGAGCAGGTTCTCCTTCTCGTAGGGCTCCCGGCGCAGAATCTTCATAGCCGTACGAATGGCCTCTTCCCCACCCGGGGGGTAGAGCAAGGTGGCGCTCAGCACCCCATCCTGCACAAACTGAATGCCCCCGTGCGGCCCCGGCAGCCCATCTACCCCTACCACCCGAACGCGCTGGTCGAGGCCCAGCTGCTTGCAGACCTGGTAGGCCCCCAAGGCCATCCGGTCGTTGTGGGCGAAAATCAGATTGACCTCCGGGTGCTGACGCAGCACAGCGGGCAGGCGCTGCACCACCGACGGGCGCTTCCAGTCGCCGCTGACCTGGGCCGCCAGCCGCACGCCGGGGTAGGCGGCCAGCGCCTGCACCAAGCCCTGGTGCCGGTCGGCGGCCGGAGAAGCGCCGGGCGTGCCCAGCACTTCCAGCACGTTTCCACGGCCGTTCAGCAAATTACCTACGTAGCTGCCCGCTGCCTGCCCCACGGCCAAGTTGTTGCCACCCACGTAGGCCGTGTAGAGCTTGGAGGTGGTGCGGCGGTCGAGAATAACCACCGGAATGCCCCGGTTAAAGGCCTCCTCCACAAGGGGCGTAATGGGCTCAGCTTCGTTGGCCGAGACGATAAGCAGGTTGATGTTCTCTCGCAAAAACTCCCGAATCTGCTGCTGTTGCAGGCGGCTGTCGTCGTGGGCGTCCTTCATGCGGAAGCGCACCTCGGGGTAGAAGCTCAGCTCCTTTTTCATGCCGGCCAGCATGGCCTGCCGCCAGGCGTCGCCGGTAGTACACTGCGAAAACCCAATGCTGTAACGGGGCTCCGCCGCCCGGCGCGTGCAACTGCCTACCCCCTGCCAGAGGCTCAGCACCAGCAGGCAGCGCCACAACCCAGGCCAGATACGCGCGGAGGAAAGCATGCACCGAAAGTAACAAGAAATTACCTCGACGGTGTGACGGGGCCCGGCGTACCGGCTGCCTCCTGGCCCATCTACCCTGGCTACCCCATAGCCCCCAGGCCAAGCCCGGCCCGCGAGCAGGCAGCCCCCCTGCTACTCAAGCCCAGCCAGAAACGGCCACCACCCGGGGACCAAAGCCGGGGGCTAGAGCAGGCTTCGACGGCCCAGCCCCGGGACATTCTTCCGACCCGCATTTAGCAGGTTCCTTCATACCGGCTTCATGATACTGTACCGTGGTTTGTGCCGTCAACTCAGGACACACGCTTTGCAGCTCCGGTATTTCCACATTTTTTTTCGTTCAGCGCCGTGCGCAGCCCCGGGTCTTCCGGCGGGCACTCATCGGCTTGCGGCGGTTACCGCGCTAAGTGCCCTGCCAGGCCGGGGGCACCGCGCCGCCAGCCCGTGGGCCCGGGTGCTGAATAAGATGGGGCAGCATCCGGCGCACTGCCAGCGGGTGGCTCCTTCCAAAGGCCGCCCACTGGCCCGGCTGGCGCAGGCCGCCAACGCCCCGCCCCTCCGGCGCACCTCCGCCTAACTCCCCTTCTCCAATCACTACCCCTTGCATATCAGTCAGGTTCTTATGAACAGAACATTCCTGCTCACAGTCATGAGCGCGGGTTGCTTGTACGGTGCTACCAGCTGCTCGCAACACCACGAGGCGAAAGAAGAAAAAGTTAAGTTCCTGGTCACCAGTCCGCTGCAGAAAGACACGACCATCACCAAGGAATACGTGTCGCAGATTCACTCCATCCAGCATATTGAGGTGCGGGCCCTGGAGAAAGGCTACCTGCAAAAGATCTTCGTGGATGAAGGCCAGCACATTCAGCAGGGCCAGGTCATGTTTCAGATCATGCCTCTGCTCTACCAGGCCGAGCTGAAAAAGGCCGAGGCCGAGGCCAAGTTCGTGAACATTGAGTACCAGAACACCAAAAAGCTGGCCGACGGCAACGTGGTGTCCTCAAACGAGCTGGCGTTGTCGCAAGCCAAGCTGGAAAAGGCCAAGGCCGAGGTAGCCCTGGCCCAGACCCACCTGGGCTTCACGACCATTAAGGCACCGTTCAGCGGTATCATGGACCACTTCCAGGCCCGGCTGGGTAGCCTCGTGGATGAGGGCGACCTACTTACTACCCTCTCCGACAACAGCAAGATGTGGGTGTACTACAACGTGCCCGAGGCCGAGTACCTCTCCTATAAAACCCACGCCCAGGACAACACGCCCATGCAGGTAAAGCTGCGGATGGCCAACAACGAGGTGTTCCAGTACCCCGGCGTAGTGCAAACCATTGAGGCCGACTTCAACAACGAAACCGGCAACATTGCCTTCCGGGCCACTTTCCCCAACCCCAAGGGCCTGCTGCGCAACGGCGAAACCGGCTCGGTGCTGATGACCGTGCCCATGAAAAACGCCCTCATCATCCCGCAGAAAGCCACTTTTGAGGTGCTGGAGAAAAAGTTTGTGTACGTGGTGGACAGCAAGCGCAAGGTGCACCAGCGGGAAGTAACCGTGGGCGCCGAAATGCCGGACCTGTTCCTGGTGTCGGGCGGGCTGCAAGCGGGCGACAAAATCATGCTCGAAGGCATCCGCAAAGTGAAGGAGGGCGACAAAATCGACTTCGAGTACCAGGAGCCCAAGCAGGTTATTTCCCACCTGAAAACCTACTCGGAGTAGACGCCAATCTTTCTGAAGAGCGTCCTGTCGAGCCTAGCTGAGACCTCTCGCGTGCTGACACAGGCTAGTAACGCCCTGATACAGGAGTTACTAGCCAGCGAGATTCCTTGGCTCCGCTCGGAATGACGTGCTAATTATCACGAACAGCGCATTATCATGTTCAGTAGATTCCTTCGCCGGCCCGTGTTTGCCATCGTTATATCGGTGGTCATTCTCTTCCTGGGCGTCCTGGCCATCAATACCCTACCCAACTCCCAGTTCCCCGAGATTTCGCCGCCCATGGTGATGGTGAGCACCGCCTACCCCGGCGCCAGCGCTAAAGTGCTGACCGAGTCGGTGCTGATTCCGCTGGAGCAGGCCATCAACGGCGTGCCCGGCATGAAGTACATGACCTCCGACGCCGTGAGTGCAGGCGAGGCCAACATCCAGATTGTGTTCAACCTGGGCACCGACCCCGAGCAGGCGGTAGTAAACGTGAATACGCGCATTGCCCAGATTCTGAACCGCTTGCCGGTGCTGGTGCAGCGCGAGGGGGTAGTGGTGAACCGCGTGGTGCCCAACATGCTCATGTACGTGAACCTCTACAGCAAGGACAAGAATACCGACATGCGGTACCTCTTCAACTTTGCCGGGGTGAACATGCTGCCCGAAATCCAGCGCATCGATGGTATTGGCCGCGCGAGCATTCTGGGTAGCCGGCAGTACGCCATGCGCGTGTGGCTGAAGCCGGACCGCATGCGGGCCTACAACCTGTCGGTGGATGACGTGATGGAGGCCCTCAACGACCAGAGCGTGATTGGCTCGCCGGGCCGTATTGGGCGTTCCGATGGTAAGGAGGCCTCGGCGCTGGAATACGTGCTGACTTACCAGGGCCGCTTCAACGACGTGGAGCAGTACAAGAATGTCATCATCAAGGCCAACGCCAACGGCGAAACGCTGCGCCTCAAGGACGTGGCCAATGTGGAGCTGGGTAGTGAATTCTACGACATCTACTCCAACCTCGACGGCTACCCCTCCGCCGCCATTGTGCTTAAGCAAACCTACGGCTCCAACGCCTCCGACGTGATTAAGAGCGTGAAGGCCAAGCTGCAGGAGCTGAAAAAGACCATGCCCCCCGGCATGGACTACAAAATCAGCTACGACGTGTCGAGCTTCCTCGACGCCTCGACCGAAAACGTAATCCACACCCTGCGCGACGCCTTTATCCTGGTGGCCCTGGTGGTGTTCCTGTTCCTGGGCGACTGGCGCTCCACGCTCATCCCGATTATTGCCGTGCCGGTGTCGCTGGTGGGCGCCTTCATTGCCATGCAGGCCTTCGGGATGACCATCAATATGATTACCCTGTTTGCCCTGGTGCTGGCCATTGGTATTGTGGTCGACGACGCCATTGTGGTGGTGGAAGCGGTGCACGCCAAGATGGAGTCAACCCACCTCTCGCCCTACGGAGCCGTGCGCGAGGTAATCGGGGAAATCAGCGGGGCCATCATTGCCATTACCATCCTGATGACGGCCGTATTCGTACCGGTGGCCTTCATGAGCGGTCCGGTGGGTATTTTCTACCGCCAGTTCTCGATTACGATGGCCTCGTCCATCGTCATTTCGGGTATTGTGGCCCTGACTCTGACGCCGGTGCTGTGCGCCATGATTCTGAAGAACAACCACGGCCAGCCCCGCAAGAAAACGCCCATCAACCGCTTCATCGACTGGTTTAACCGGGGCTTTGAGCGCCTGACTGGTCGCTACACCAACATCCTGGAAAAGGTAGTGGACCGCCGCGTGCTCACGTTCCTGGTGCTGGCAGGTTTTGGGGTGGGCATCTTCGGTATCTCCTCTACCCTCCCCTCGGGCTTTATTCCGGCCGAGGACCAGGGCATGCTCTACGCCATCATCCAGACGCCGCCCGGCTCCACCCTGGAGCGCACCAACGCCCTTTCCCAGCAGCTTTCCAAGCTGGCCAAGGAAGTGCCCGGCATTGAAAGCATTTCCTCGCTGGCGGGCTACGAGGTACTCACCGAGGGCCGCGGCTCCAACGCTGGTACCCTACTGATTGACCTCAAGCCCTGGGACGAGCGCAAGGAGTCCATCCACGACATTGTGGAGGGGCTGGAAGAGAAGGCCAAGGAGATACCAGGCGCGACCATCGAGTTTTTCGAGCCGCCAGCAGTACCGGGCTACGGCGCGGCGGGTGGTTTCCAGCTCCAGATGCTCGACAAAACCTCTACTGGCGACTACAAGGCGCTAGAACAGGTAAACGAGGACTTCATGCGCGAGCTGAAAAAGCGCAAGGAGCTGGCGGGGCTGTTTACCTTCTTCTCGGCCAACTACCCCCAGTACGAGCTGCAGATTGACAACCAGCTGGCCATGCAAAAGGGCGTGAGCATTGGCAACGCCATGAACACCCTGAGCATCATGATTGGCTCGACCTACGAGCTGGGCTTCATTAAGTACCAGCGCTTCTTCAAGGTGTTCGTGCAGGCCTCGCCGGAGTACCGCCGCCTGCCCTCCGACATCCTGGATCTGTACGTGAAAAACGATAAGGGCGAGATGGTGCCGTTTTCGGCCTTCATGAAAATCGTGAAAAGCCAGGGCGCCAACGAAATCAACCGCTACAACATGTACCCCACGGCCTCCATCCGCGGCGACGCCGCCCCCGGCTACAGCTCCGGTGAGGCCATTAAGGCGGTGCAGGAGGTAGCAGCCAAAACCCTACCCCGCGGCTACGACATCGACTGGGGTGGCCTCTCCAAGGACGAGGTGAGCCGGGGCAATGAGGCCATCTACATCTTCCTGGTGGTGCTGGCCTTCGTGTACCTGGTGCTGGCAGCCCAGTACGAAAGCTTCCTGCTGCCGCTGGCCGTTATTTTCTCTTTGCCCGCGGGCATCTTCGGCTCTTTCCTGCTCATCAAAACCATGGGCCTAGCCAACAACATCTACGCCCAGGTGGGCCTGGTGATGCTGGTGGGTCTGCTGGGCAAGAACGCCGTGCTGATTGTAGAATTTGCGGTGCAGAAGCACGAGGAAGGCATGTCCATCCGCGACGCGGCCATTGAAGGTGCCAAGGTGCGCTTCCGTCCCATCCTAATGACCTCCTTCGCCTTTATTGCCGGTCTGATTCCGCTGGTGCTGGCTCACGGGGCGGGCGCCATCGGCAACCGCACCATCGGCACGTCGGCCCTGGGCGGCATGCTGTTCGGGACCATTTTCGGGGTCGTCATCGTGCCGGGCCTGTACTACATTTTCGGCTCCCTGGCCGATGGCCGCAAGCTCATTCAGGATGAAAACGAACACCCCCTGTCGGAGTTCGAGCCGCACGTTTTAGTTGAAGAAGTTGAAGCTCATGCTTAAAAGACGCATTTATCAAGGCCTGAGCGCCGCCGCCCTGGCCCTGGCCGTGGCCGCATGCAAAACCCCGCAGCTGACGCAGAAAGCCGAGAGTCGTGCGGTTCCGGCTACCTACGTGGGCAGCCTCCCGGATTCGACGAACACCACGGGCAAGGTGCAGTGGAAGCAATTCTTCACCGACCCCAACCTGGTAGCCCTCATTGACACGGCTCTGCAGCGCAACCAGGAGCTGAACATTACCCTGCAGGAAATCCAGATTGCCCGCAACGAGGTGCAGGTCCGCAAGGGCGAGTACCTGCCCTTCGTGGGCCTGGGGGCCCGCGCCGATGCGGACCGGCCGGGCCGCTACACCCTGCAGGGCGCCACGGAAGAGCAGGTGGCCATCAAGCCCGACAAGCCCAACCCCGACCCGCTGACCAACTACCAGGTAGGCGCGTTTGCTACCTGGGAAGTGGACATCTGGCACAAGCTGCGCAACTCCCGGAAAGCCGCCGCCAGCCGCTACCTGGCTTCGGTGGAGGGTAAGAACTTCATGGTTACCAACCTAATTGCCGAAATTGCCACCTCATACTACGAACTGCTGGCCCTGGACAATCAGCTGGCTATTGTGAAGCAGAACATTGCCATTCAAAGCAATGCCCTGGAAGCCGTGCGCCTGCAGAAGGAGGCAGCCCGCACCACCGAGCTGGCCGTGCGCCGCTTCGAGGCCCAGGTGCACAACACCCAGAGCCTGCAGTACAGCGTGCAGCAGCGCATCGTGGAAACGGAGAACCGGCTGAACTTTCTAGTGGGCCGCTACCCCCGGCCCATTGCCCGCAACGATGCCTCGTTCAACAGCTTTGTGCCGGCCACCATTCAGGCCGGAGTGCCTGCTCAGCTTTTGCTGAACCGCCCCGACATCCGGCAGGCCGAGCAGAACCTGGCGGCTTCCAAGCTCGATGTGCAGGTAGCGCGGGCCAATTTCTACCCCTCGCTGCGCATCACGGGCTCGGCCGGCTTCGGGGCCTTCAAGCCCGGCCTGCTGTTTACTACCCCCGAGTCGATGCTGTACTCACTGGGCGGTGATTTGATAGCGCCGCTAGTAAACCGTAACGGCATCAACGCGGTGTACTCCAGCGCCAACGCCCGCCAGATCCAGACCGCCTACCAGTACGAGCAGACCATTCTCAAGGCCTACGTGGAGGTAGCCAACCAACTGGCCAACCTGAATAACCTGGAGAAAAGCTACGGCGAGAAAGCCAAGGCCGTGGAAGCCCTGAACCAGTCCGTCACCATTTCCAACAGCCTGTTCCGCTCTGCCCGCGCCGACTACACGGAGGTGCTCCTAACCCAGCGGGAAGCCCTGGAATCAAAGTTCGACCTCACCGAAACCAAGCTGCAACAGCTCACCGCCATGGTGAATGTGTACCGGGCGCTGGGGGGTGGGTGGCAATAAGTACCTTCTGCGAGCGGGGTAGAAACCCGTTCAGAAACCAAGAAAAGGCCTGATCCAGCGGTTAGTTCTGCTGTATCGGGCCTTTTCAATGTACACCGCAGTGCACCGAGCGGGGCCAGCCAACGGAACGGCTTGGCTTCGGGCGGGCAGGCGGAGTGGCGCCCAAGGCCAGCTGCTGGGCGGGCGCTACCTGCGCCTGGCGGAG
This sequence comes from Hymenobacter sp. HSC-4F20, assembly GCF_019599275.1. Classification (GTDB taxonomy): domain Bacteria; phylum Bacteroidota; class Bacteroidia; order Cytophagales; family Hymenobacteraceae; genus Hymenobacter. Next base: position 1,965,634 of record NZ_JAHZTD010000001.1, read on the forward strand.
AAGTTCCCACTCCTCCCCACCGGGCTGCGGCTGGCACTTATTCACTTGCTTTGGGTAGATCTATACGTGAAGCTCTGGTTATCTTCGGGTAAGTACCGCTGATGGCGCTGCGCGCTACGTCAGAGCAGGTACAGCTGGTAACAGCTCATGGCCCATCAAGCATTGCGACGTCACCAATACCTACCTATCTTAATTCCACAGTCCGATTGAAGGACCTGTACGGCTATGGTGCCATGACTACGATTTTCATTTCAATTCCACACAGTCCGATTGAAGGGCCTCACTGGCTGCAGCTCCCTCAGGTTCCTGCCCCATTTCAATTCCACACAGTCCGATTGAAGGCTGCTGCGCTGCCCATTGTTTCTTATCCTGCCAAGTATTTCAATTCCACACAGTCCGATTGAAGGAAAGAACTGCTGGCCGCTGCTGGCAAAAGCCACTATTTCAATTCCACACAGTCCGATTGAAGGTGGTGAGCGAGGTAACGGGCGTGGCCAGTTCAGCCATTTCAATTCCACACAGTCCGATTGAAGGTATTTCCTGGAAGCGCACCGCGGCTGCCGTAGAGAATTTCAATTCCACACAGTCCGATTGAAGGCAGGGTGCGCTGCGTGGCCGCCACCCCTTCACCTTATTTCAATTCCACACAGTCCGATTGAAGGACCGACCTTCATGCCCATGTCGTAGTCCGTCACGCCATTTCAATTCCACACAGTCCGATTGAAGGCCCCGAAGGCCAGCCCTTGGCCGCCCCGCTGCCCCCATTTCAATTCCACACAGTCCGATTGAAGGCTTATTGGCCGCCGAACACCACGGGCACGGGCGAATTTCAATTCCACACAGTCCGATTGAAGGGAAACAGCCGGTGAGCAACATTACTATATCTACCAATTTCAATTCCACACAGTCCGATTGAAGGCATTCACCGTCGTCGGGCGCACATCCAGTTCAATGCATTTCAATTCCACACAGTCCGATTGAAGGAAGGCTGCTGGTAGGGCGCTTGCCGGCGTCCAGCAGATTTCAATTCCACACAGTCCGATTGAAGGCTTCCCCAACGAAGCCCTGCGCATCCAGCAGTGGATATTTCAATTCCACACAGTCCGATTGAAGGTATCGAGCTCCCAGGTGGGCAGCTTGCTTCTTCTGATTTCAATTCCACACAGTCCGATTGAAGGGGTGCCCATCACCGTTGCCAGAAAGTTGTAGTCAGATTTCAATTCCACACAGTCCGATTGAAGGCCGCGGCAAAAAGGCTTCTAGTAACATCTGAGGCTACATTTTTACCAGTAAAAAGAGAAGTTAAGTCGTTGTACAGCAATACCAAAGTTTTACCTTACAAGCGACGACCACTGACAGCCGAATACTCAGCTTTTATGTTGATCAAGGCGGCCTGTATTGTTAGAGAAGCTGATGCAAGCACCTGTCAGCAGTTTCCAAACTGACCTGCCCCAATGGAGTAGCCAGTGCGCCCAGCAACAGGCCAGTAGCGAACCAGTCGGCCAACTCTGGTATTTGACCTATTTACCAGAAAGTCAGATCCAAATCAGCAAAAAAAATGGACTGCACCTTCTAACTAAGGTACAGTCCACTTAGGTGGGCCCAACTGGAATCGAACCAGTGACCTGCTGATTATGAGTCAGCTGCTCTAACCGATTGAGCTATAGGCCCGGTGCGAAACCTTCCAGAAGACGGTTGGTTTCAGCTGCACAAACTTCGACTTTTGTCAGCAGATTTGCAAAAGCTATTGCTGGTCCCCAAGTCGGGCTAGTAGTAGCAAGGCCGTACTTAGTTGTTCTTCGCTATGTCTTCGAAACTGCCCAATCTGCTCTTCGATTTCGGGGGCGTCATTATTAACATTGACTATACCCTGACGCTGGCTGCCATGCGCCAGCACGGCAGCAGTATCGAGTTCAGCCAGGCGGCGCAAGCAGAATTGTTTGATCTGATGGAAACCGGCCGCCTTACGCCTCAGGAGTTTCGGGAAGGGTTGCGGCAGCACTACCAGCTGACGGCCACCGACGCCGAGCTGGATGCTGCCTGGAACGCCATGCTGCTGGATGTGCCAGCCGAGCGCCTGGCCCTGATTGCCGAACTGCGGAAGCAGGGCCACCAGACGGCGCTGCTGTCCAACACCAACCAAATCCATATCGAGGAAATTAACCGCCGGCTGAAAGAGCAGTATGGCTTTGAGCAAGGTATTGCCGATGCGCTGGACCGGGTGTTTTACTCCCAACAAGTGGGCTGGCGCAAGCCAGGCGAAGAAATTTTCCGGCACGCTCTACACGAGATGAACTGGAAGGCCGAGGAAACGTTATTCATTGAAGACAGCCCCCAGCACATTGCAACGGCCCGCCGGCTGGGGCTGCGTACGCTATTCCTGACTCCGCCGCTCACGCTGCAAGACGCCTTGCCTGCTGCCCTCCGTGCCTTCCCCCGAGAATACTCCGCCCCTACCCCTGCCTGATCTTCCAACGGCTTTCCACGCTGATGCTTTATCGGCAGCCGAGCAGGAGGCGGCATCTTTCACGCGCTACGAACGGCCCCCGCTGCCCAACTGGGCGCGCTATGGCCTGCACCTGTTGCTGTTTCTGCTCACACTGCTGACGACTACGCTGGCCGGTATCTTTCTGCGGGCCGGGGCACTGGATTATGTGCATCTGGAACTGCTGTGGAAGGTACCGGTGGCGCAATGGCCCCAGTTGCTGGAACCGGGCCTGGCCTTTTCCCTACCTTTCTTGGCCGTACTGACGGTACATGAGTTTGGGCACTACTTTGCCGCTCGCTACTACCACATCCGGGCCACGCTACCCTACTTTATCCCGTTTCCCATCGGCATTGGCACATTTGGGGCGGTTATCCGAATCAAAGACCGCATTTTTTCCCGGCGGGAGTTCTTTGACGTGGGCCTGGCTGGTCCGCTGGCTGGCTTTGTGGTGGCCGTAGGCGTGCTGGCGTACGGTCTTACCCATTTGCCGCCGCTGGAGTATTTGTTCAGCATTCATCCGGAGTACCGCTTCTATGGTCCCGACTACGCCCGGTACGTGTACAAGCCGGGAGCAGCGGTAGGAACTCTGCTGGCTGAGCCCTTGCTGTTTAAAAGCATGGCTGCCCTGCTGGCGGATCCGGCCCGCATGCCTCACCCCAACGAGCTGATGCACTACCCCGTGCTGGTGGCCGGAGTGCTGGCATTGTTTTTCACGGCCCTTAATCTGCTACCCATCGGGCAACTGGATGGGGGCCATATCGTGTATGGCTTGCTGGGGCCGCGGCGGGCGGCACGGGTTTCGGCAGTGCTGTTTGTGGCATTTATCTTTTACGCTGGCCTGGGCCTATTTTCACTCCGCTCCGATGCTGACACTTGGCTGTACTGGGCGGGCCCGTATGCGCTGTATCTGTACAGCGTGTTTCGGCGCGTGGTGCCTACCGCGCAGCGGGCCCTGCTGCTGGGAACTGGCGTGTGGCTGCTGCAAATAGTGCTGGCCTCCGGGTTTCCAACGCTGGAGGGGGCACCCGGCTGGCTGGTATTTGGGCTGATGCTGGCCCGGCTGACGGGTATTTTCCATCCGCCGGCTCCTGACGAGCGGCCACTTTCTACTGGGCGCAAGGTGCTGGGCTGGCTGATGCTGGTTATTTTTGTCCTGTGCTTTGCGCCTGCACCCTTTATTATTCGCTAAAGCCCCTATCGGTTAGGCCCCTTCGCCTACCCCGATTTTCTGAATGAGCGTTTCACAATTTTCCCAATCTCACTTCCTGCGCGGCTCCACCCTGCTGGTGCTCCGTCAGCATGGGCTTTACGTCAGTCAGCGCAACCGGCGGGGGGTAGCGTGGCTGGAAACTGAAATTCCCTACGAGGAGCTGCTACCCATTGAGTTAGAGTACGCCGAGCCGGCTCCCCTGCGGATTCCGCCGGCCAGCGCCTGGGTGGCCCTCTGGCTTCTAGCCCAAGCCGTGCGCTACCTGCTCCAAAATCACGAAGATAATCTCGCGTTCTGGGTGGCGGGGCTGGGGTTTCTGCTGGGGCTGGGTGCCGTGCTACTGCTACGGCGGAGCCGCGCCCGAACTGTTACGCTGGTAACCAACCGCATCCGCCTGACTCTGCACGACAGCAGCAGCCAACGCGCCCACCTGGAAACCTTCACCAACGAACTCCGGCTGCGGGCCCACAGCTACCTTCGCGAAGAATACGCGCATATCAACCCCCTGGGGCCCATTGAGCTGCAGCTACACCGTCTGAAGTGGCTACATCACTTGCAGGTGCTCAGCACCACGGAGTTGCGCACTCTTAGTACGCGCCTCACCGGCCGCGTCTCTCTTGACCCGCTCAAGCTCATGGGCCAAGAGCTGGAAACGCCGTATGTGAACTAGGGGTGAGGTGGTGGAATAGTGCGGGATTATGGCGCCCTCCTTCGTCCTTGCCCTGAGCTTTCACCGCTTCCCTACCCCCTGAAACGTAACAAGCCCTTGACGACTGTGCTAGCGTCAAGGGCTTGTCTGTTTACTAGGCTGGTCACCTGGAGAGGAAAGATGGCTTCGGTACCCTCGCCATGACAACCCAGTCATTTACAACTTCACCACCTACCCCAGGGCCGTAACGCCGGGCAGCTCTTTGCCTTCCATATACTCCAGTAGGGCGCCGCCGCCGGTGCTGATGTAGCTTACCTGCTCCGAGAAACCCAGCTGGTTCACAGCCGCCGCCGAGTCGCCGCCGCCGATGAGGCTAAAGGCGCCGCCCTGGGTAGCATCGGCAATGGCCTGGGCTACGGACTCGGTGCCTTTGGCAAAGCTGCTCATTTCGAACACGCCCATGGGGCCGTTCCACAGGATGGTCTTCGACTGGCGCACGATGTCGGAGAAAGCCTTGATAGACTCCGGGCCGAGGTCGAGGCCCAGCCAGCCGTCAGGAATTTGGTTGTTGGGAGCCACTTTGGTTTCCGCGTCGTTGGCGAATTTGTCGGCAATGACGCTGTCGGTGGGCAGCACCAGGTTTACGCCTTTGGCTTTGGCCTTCTCGATCAGCTCCAGGGCCAGGTCCATCTTATCAGCTTCCAGCAGGGAATTGCCGATTTGGCCACCCTGGGCCTTGGCGAAGGTGAAGGCCATGCCGCCCCCGATGAGCAGGTTATCGACCTTGTCGAGCAGCTTCTCGATGATGAGGATTTTGTCGGAAATTTTGGCGCCGCCCATGATGGCGGTGAAGGGGCGCTCAGCTTGTTCCAGCACTTTTTTGGCGTTGTCCAGCTCACCCTGCAGCAGGTAGCCGCCTACCCGGTCTTCGGGCGCAAAGCTCTCAGCAATAACCGCGGTGGAGGCGTGCTTGCGGTGCGCGGCCCCGAAGGCATCGTTCACGTACACCTGGCCGAGTTTAGCCAGCTTAGCAGCAAACTCCGCGTTGCCTTTTTCTTCTTCGCCGTAGAAGCGCACGTTTTCTACCAGCAGAATCTGGCCGGGCTGCAGGGCCTGGGCTTTTTCCTCGGCCTGCAGGGCGTCATCGGCAAACTGAACTTCCTGGCCGTACTCCTGGCCGAGGCGAGCTACTAGGTGCTTCAAAGAGTATTTTTCTTCCGGTCCGCCCTTAGGCCGGCCCAGGTGCGAGAGCAGCACCACGGAGCCACCATCCTGCAGGATTTTCTTGATGGTGGGGGTAGCGGCCCGGATGCGGGTGTCATCGGTAATGGCGAAGCTCTTATCCAGCGGCACGTTGAAGTCCACGCGCACCACGGCACGCTTGCCGGCGAAGTTGTACTGATCGAGGGTTTTCATGGAAAAGGAAATGGGTTTGGCTGGGGCGAAGGTAAAACATCTGTCATTGCGAGGACGAAGGACGAAGCAATCCGTCCTCGCCAACGTGCCTACCCCCTAAAATGTGACAAGCCCTTTCCGCCTGTCATTGCGAGCAGCGCGAAGCAATCCGTCCTGTCCAACGCGCCTACCCCTTGAGAAGTGACAAGCCTTGCGCTTCCTCACAACTGTTCAAACAGATCTTGCCACGTTCGATTAAACCCGTTTATCAAATCGAGCTTTTTCTGGCGGGAGCCCCCTTTCAGTTGCTTTTCTCGATCAATGGCTGCCCTGATGTCCGGATAGGTTTCAAAGTAAACTAGCTGCTGCACGTTGTACTTCTTTGTAAACCCGGGGTGAATACCTGCTTTATGCTCGCCAACTCTTCGTTTTAGTTCGTTGGTAACTCCAGTATAAAGCACCGTGCGGTTCTGGTTGGTCAGGATATAGATGTAATACTGATTCATGGGAATAAGTTAAGTTTTGAAAGATAGCAAGTGAAGGGGCCGTTACATTTCAGGGGGTAGGGTGTTAGCTACAAAAGGGTTTGTCACATCTCAGGGGGTAACACTCTGAAAAGGACGGATTGCTTCGCTCCGCTCGCAATGACGCGGCGGGCTTGTACCTTTGCTCCTACGTATGAAAATAGGCATCTTCTTCGGCGGCCCGTCGCGTGAGCGGGAAATCAGCTTTGCGGGCGGCCGCACCGTGTACGATAATCTGGATAAGTCCTTGTTTGAGGCGGTTCCCGTGTTTGTGGACAGCCGCGGCAACTTCATTCAGCTCAACTGGGAGTACATTTACAAGGGCACCATCCGGGACTTTTACCCGCCCGTTTCGGCGCTGCCGCGCACGGAGCTGCCCTGGCAGGTCTACATTGAAAGTCTGGGCGAGCTGAGCCTGGAGGAGCAGGACCGCATCATTTCCGAAGTGGGCCGCCGCATTCAGCCCCAGGAGCTGAGCAGCCTCATGGACTTTGCTTTCCTGGCCCTACACGGACCGGCGGGCGAAGACGGCGCCATTCAGGGCTTGCTGGAATGGTACGGCATTCCGTACTCGGGCTCCGGCATCCTGCCTTCCGCTTTCGGCATCGATAAAATTGCCCAGAAGAATCTTTTACGCGCTACTCACCAATCTACTCCTGACTTCCGCATCCTGACGGCCGCAGAGTGGGATGCAGGTGACCATGCCGCCATTCTTGATTATTTAATAAGTCATTTTTCGCTGCCTATGGTGTTTAAAGCACCTCGGCAGGGTTCCAGCATTGGTATCAGTATTCTGCGTGAAGCAGACCTAAAGCAGTTTGGAGCGGCGGTAGAACGCAGCTTATTCCGTCGAACAGTTACCCAAACGGAATGGCAGGCGCTGTCAGATCAGCAGAAAGTCGTGTGGCTTCAGCAACTGGTGGATATTCGTGAAGGTATTGGCTTACCGGTTGTGCTTGATGACGAAACCGAACTGGTATATCAACCAGAGCAGTTGTTGAAGGCACTAAATGAGCGGCTTCAAACCGCTGAAACGGTGCGTCTGACCAGTGTGGACGGTGAAACGCAGGTATTGGTGGAGAAATTTATGCAGGGCCGTGAGTTTTCCTGCATTGTGGTAGAAGACCCCGAGGGCAAGCCGCTGGCCCTACCTCCTACGGAGATTGTAAAGGGCGAGGAAATGTTCGACTACCGCTCGAAATATCTACCCGGCCTGGCTCGCAAAATCACTCCCATTGACTTGCCCGAAGAGGTTATCCAAGCTATTCGGGATGCTTGTGAGCAAATGTTTACCACATTTGGGTTTCAGGTATACGCGCGCCTCGACGGATTTATTTCCGAAAGAAAAGGCAGGTGGCATGTAGTTGCGCCTACAACTACGCAAGAGGAAATAGATGAGCATCTGAAAGCTACAGCCAAGCAAGATTCGGAGCCACACTATGCCATAACCCTCAACGACCCGAACACGACGTCGGGCATGCTGCCAGCCTCATTTTTCTTCCACCAAGCGGCGGAAATCGGGTTGAACCCTTCGCAGTTCCTGACCTACCTGATTCGCACTTCGTTGGCGGCACGCCGCCGGGCGGGGCTGCGCCCTGTGAAGCTGGCCGGCCTGCTTACCCAGTTGGATGCCGCCGTAGCGGCCCGCGCTTCCGAGGAACGCACCCGCACCAAGGTGGCCGTAATTATGGGCGGTTACTCCTCAGAGCGGCACATTTCGGTGGAAAGCGGCCGCAACATCTATGAGAAGCTTAGCTCCTCCGTGAAGTACGAACCGGTTCCGGTGTTTCTGACGGGTAGCAGCCAGGAGTTCCGCCTCTACGTGCTGCCCATCAACGTGATGCTCAAAGACAACGCCGACGACATTCGGGAGAAAGTGGAGCACATGGAGGCCGGCCACGGCCTGCACCCCATCTTGGAGCGCATTCGTCGTGAGGCTTCGGCTATTACCAGCACCTACGCCGGGCAGCCCACGGCCCAGCCGCGCCGCGTTTCCTTCGATGAGCTGGCCCAGATGGTGGATGAGGTGTTTATTGCCCTGCACGGTCGCCCCGGCGAGGATGGCGCCCTGCAGCGGGAGCTGGAAAAGTACGGCCTGCCCTACAACGGCTCGGGCGTGGAAAGCTCCAGCATCACCATCAATAAGTTCGAAACCAACCGCCGCCTGCGCCAAGCGGGTATGCGCGTGGCCGAGCACCGCATGGCCAACCGCCTGGAATGGGACGCCGACCACGAAGGCTTCTACCGCAGCCTGGAAACCCAGTTTCCCTACCCCTTCATTGCCAAGCCAGCCGACGATGGCTGCTCTTCGGCGGTAAAGAAAATCAAGAACCGCGCGGAGCTGGAGGCCTTCACCCGCCTTATCTTCCGCAACCAGGAAGCGCTTAGCGAGGCCGAAGCGACTACCCTCAGCCTGGGCTTCAAGGAAGAATTCCCGCAGAAGGATGCCTTCCTGGTAGAAACCCTGATTGACCGCGACGGGGCGGCGCACTTCCTGGAAATCACCGGCGGCCTGCTCACGCACTGGACTGAAAACGGGGAGCTAAAAGTAGAAGTGTTTGAAGCCTCCGAGGCCCTGGCTACCGGCGAGGTGCTAAGCCTGGAAGAGAAATTCCTGGCCGGCGAAGGTCAGAACATCACCCCCGCCCGCTACGCCGCTGATTTGCAGGAACGCCAGCGCGTATCGGAGGAGGTGAAGAAGGAGCTGGGCCGGGTGGCCGAAATCCTGAACATCCAGGGGTACGCCCGTATTGACGCCTTTGTGCGGGTGCGCCAGAACGGAGCCGTGGAGGTTATCATCATCGAGGTAAACTCCCTACCCGGCATGACGCCCGCCACCTGCATCTTCCACCAAACCGCCCTGGCCGGCTACACCCCCTACGACTTCATCGACCGGATCCTGGAGTTCGGCAAGCAGCGCACGGAGAAAGCCTCCGCGGTGCAAGGCTAGGGTCAAAGGAACGTCATTCCGAGCTAGTCGAGGAATCTCGCGTGCTGACGTTGTGAGGCTAATTCAACGTCAGCACACGAGATGCTTCGCTGCGCTCTGCATGACGTTTCGGAATGACGTTCGGGTTAAAACTATTTCACTACCCCTCCTTACTCGCTTTCTAATTCCTAGTTTTGTCTGCTGAGTTCTAGCTCCTGACGACTTCCTACCCCCTAGCTTCTCCCCTAATGTCTTTCTTTAAGTCCGATACTCCTGCCGACTTGCTCAAGCATGTGCTGGTGATTCTGCTGGCGACGGGTATTCTAGTGTTCGGGTTCTTTTACGTGTACCTGCCCATCACCACCAACCACGGCGAAACCATTGTGGTACCCAAGATTACGGGCATGAGTCAGGCGGAGCTGGAAGACTACCTCGATGAGCGGGACCTAGCCTATTTCGTGGACGACAGCACCTACGACGCCTCTATCCGGCCCGGCACGGTGCTGACGCAGGAGCCCAAAGCGGGCGAGAAGGTGAAGGAAGGCCGCAAGATTTACATTTCGGTGGCCATGAAGAACCCACCCGTCATCAAGATGCCCAAGCTGACGGATGGCTCCCTGAAAAATGCCCAGCTCATCCTGAAAAGCTACGACCTGATTGTGGGCCAGATCAAGCTGGTGCCTAACATCCAGAAGGATGCCGTGCTGCGGCAGTTCGTGGGCGGCAAGGAGGTAGCACCCGGCGCGGCCATCACCAAAGGCACCCGCGTAGACCTAGAGGTAGGCGACGGCCTGGGCAACCAGGAGTTCCCGGTGCCGAACTTGGTGAACATGCCCGTCGATGAGGCCACTACCCTGCTGGTAGGCCAGGGCCTGCAAGTCGGTGAAACCTTCTACCAGGAGCCCGAGGAAGGCCAGACCGAAGGCACCGTAGTAAAGCAGCGCCCCGTACCTGGCCCCGGCACTACCATCCGGATGGGTCAGCTGGTTGACCTGTGGGTAGCCGGCAAGGAGCCCGTGAAAGAAGTGCAGTAAAACTGACTGTAATACGCTGGAAAAAGGTTCGTTGGTAGCTACCGCGAACCTTTTTCCATTCCGGGCCGTGAGAGAGGCTCTCTCCCTCCGGTTTCCGCCCTTTACTTTGCCCTGATGATGTATCCCCTACGTTCTCTTATTGCCCTGTCTCTGCTGCTGGGCCTGCTGCCACTCACCAGTTGGGGGCAGGTACTTATTCAGCCGTTGGGGGCCGAGCCGCCCCACCAAGCCGCTCCGGGCCGAACTGCGGCCCGCCCTGCTGCTACCCTCTCCCTCCCGTTCTTCGACGATTTCAGCCAGCAGCCCGAAGGTCTGCCCGATGCCCAGCGCTGGGAGCTTTCGGGCGGCACGCTGGTAAATAACCGTTACCCCCGCCGCCCGCCTACCAGGGCCGTGGCTACGCTGGACGGGCTCGATGAGCAGGGCCGGGCCCGCGGGCCGGTGTCATTCATTGGGGAAGGCGACCTGCTGACCTCGCAGCCCCTGGATCTGAGAAGCCTGACGGCGGCCGACAACGTGTACCTGAGTTTTTTCTGGCAGGCTGGCTCGCTGGTGGGGCCGCCCGCGCCCAGCGGTACCCGCCCCGTGGCGCTGTACGTCGATTTTCTGGATCAGGACCAGCAGTGGCAGCAGGTGTGGCAGGTACGCAGTGCCGGCGACACAACTATCTTTCGCTTTAAGGCCCTACCCGTCAATCAGCCGGAGTTTCTGCACGAGGGCTTCCGCTTCCGCTTCCGCACCACCGGCTACCTGTTCACCAACCGCGACGCCTGGAGCGTGGACTACGTGCGCCTGGACCGCAACCGTACCGCTACCGACTCCACGTTCCGCGATATTGCCGTGAGCCGGGCCCTGCCCAGCGCCCTGAAGCGGTACACGGCCATGCCAGTGGCCCAGTTCAATCAGAATGCAGCTCAGGAGCTAACGGACCGCACGGGTACCACTGCCAACAGCTTCGATAGTGGGCCCGCGCCTACGCCCATCCGCTGGACGGGGACGCTGGAGGTGCTACCCAATGGTCCTACCAGCCAGTTCCTGAACGGCGGGGCTTCCATTGATGCCAACTCGCGGCAGCTGCCGGTGCTGGGCAGTGTACGCTCGGTTAATGTGCCACTCACGCCTACCCCCAAGTTTTTGCGCCAGCGCGTGAGCCTGGCTACCAACGAAAACAGCGCACTTACCCAGTCTAATGACACCATCAGCCGGGTAACGGAGCTGGGTACGTACTTCGCCTACGACGACGGCACGGCCGAAACCAGCGTGAGCTTGCCGCCGGCTTCCACCGGTCCGGTCAGCTACCTGGCGCAGCGCTTCGACCTGAACCAGCCCGACCAGATCCGGGCCATCCGCCTCTACCTGGTGCCAAATACGGCGGGCGGCCGCACGATTACGCTCAACCTCTGGGATGATGACGGCACGGGCAAGCCCACAGCCACGCCCAAGGCCACGAAATCCTACACTACCCCCGCCAGCCTGCCCGCTGGCCCGGCCTTCGTGGAAATTCCGTTTGATGCGCCGGTGCCCGTGAGCGGCCGTTTCTACGCCGGCTATGGCGAGGCCGCCACCCAGAACAACGTGGCGTTCGGCTTCGACTTAAATAACGCCTCTCCCGCTGGCTACCTACTGCTGAATGCGCTGGGCACCTGGAACACCCTTAGCACGGCCACGGCCACCCGGCCCGCCGGCGCCCTGATGCTGCGCCCCGTTACCGGCAGCACTATCACCGGCACGGCTGCCCCGGCGGAGGTAGCGGCCGCCTACCAGCTCTATCCTAACCCTACCCCGGACGGCCGCGTGCGGGTGCAGGGCCGCTACGCCCACGCCGCCGCCTTCGACGCGCTGGGCCGCGTAGTATGGGAGCAGCTAGCCGCCGAGCAGGGCCAGGCGGAGCTGACGCTGCCGCCGCTGCCTGCCGGTGTGTATTTCGTGCGCCTGACTTTGCCCAATGGCCAGCTGGTTACCAAACGGCTCTCGGTGCTGACCCAGTAGCCAGGACCCAAAACTCAGCACGGTTGTGCTGGTTTCTTTCCAGTGTTGCAGCGTAGCAACGTATTTGCCTACCTCTTACCTTTTAGCAGTACCTTCATGACCGACATTACCGCCTCCGAGCTGAAAGAGCGCCAGACCGCTGGCACCGCCCCCACCATCATCGACGTGCGCGAAACCTGGGAAAACGAGGAAAGCCGCATTGCCGGCAGCCAGAACATTCCGCTGGGCGAGCTACCCGGCAAGCTCGATGAGCTGGAAGATCTTAAGGATCAGGAAATTATTGTACACTGCAAGGGCGGTGGCCGCTCGGCCTCGGCCAAAGCCTTCCTTCAGCAACACGGCTTTACCAACGTACGCAACCTGCTTGGGGGCATGCAAGCCTACCAACAAGCCTGATCTTCCGGGCACCTGTTCCTTAGAGCACCGGGGCTATACGCGCTGTATGGCTCCGGTGCTTTTTTGCTTTTTGCTTACTCCCTAGGCTCAGCAACAACGGAACACCGGTTTCTGGCCTAACCGTACGTCTGTTGCATCCGCGTCTTAGCTGGCAGCAGCCCTTGCAACGCAACTTTTTCTACTTCACAATCAGGCCACTGGAACGGCAAGCACGATTTAGTTGTATACAATTTAATATTGTACAATCATTTTAGCTTTCTTTGTGCATCGTTTATGAGCCACGCCGCTTCTGCATCTGCCCCGGACCCGCTGCTGCAACTGGAAAACCAGCTGTGCTTTCCGCTCTACGCCCTGTCGCGGATGATTACGAAGGCCTACCAGCCCATGCTGCAGGAGCTGGACCTGACGTATCCGCAGTACCTGGTTTTTCTGCTGCTCTGGGAGCACCAGGAACTGACGGTAAAGGAGCTGGGTGACAAGCTGCTGCTGGATTCGGGTACCCTAACGCCCCTGCTCAAGCGCCTGGAGCAGAAGCAGTGGATCAGCCGCCGCCGCGACCCGCGCGATGAGCGCTCCGTGATTATCGGGCTGCTGCCGGCGGGGCGGGAGCTGCAGCAGCGGGCCTGCCAGGTGCCGGAACACATTTTTGCCCGGCTGAATATGCCGCTCCAGGACTTTGAGAACCTGCGGCACCAGCTCACTACACTTTTAACTCAACTGGCTTAACACCAGGGCTCTTTCCATCTTTCACTACCCCCTCTTCTCATGAAAATCGAGAAAATCTTCACGGCGCAAGCCAAGGCCAAAGGCGGCCGCGACGGTCAGGTTACTTCCGACAACAATGTGCTGAACATCGCCCTGAGCACGCCGAAAGAAATGGGCGGCCCCGGCAAAGCCGGCGCTACCAACCCCGAGCAGCTGTTTGCCGCCGGCTACGCGGCCTGCTTCGAGGGCGCTTTGGGCGTGGCTGCCCGCCAGGCTCAGGTGAAGCTGGAGAACGTAACGGTGGAGGCCTTCATCGGCTTTGGTAAGGCCGAAGACGGCGGCTACGGCATCTCCGCCGACTTGCACGTAAACATTCCGGGCGTGGAGCAAGCCCAGGCCGAGCAGCTGGTAGAAGCCGCCCACGGCATTTGCCCCTACTCCCGCGCCACGAAGGGCAATATTGAGGTAAACCTCACCACCACGACCAACGCCGCCTAACCGCGCGCACCGCTCCCCGCTCGTTCCGGCCAGCTGCCTACCGCGGTGCCTTCTGTCAGGGGGCCCGGGCCGGGTAGCTGGCCGGAAGTATTTTTCCGTTGCTGGCAGCGGCCGGCTTCGTAGAAGTTTTATCGCCGCGCGGGTTATACCTGTTCCGCTGCTACCCCCCGGGGCAAGCACTAGGGTTTCTTTCCATGTACTGCACTCCTATGCAAACGCAAGCCATCCTACTAGCCAGCCGACCCTCCGGCGCGCCTTCCGCCGACAACTTCCGCTTTGAAACGCGGGACGTGCCTGCCCCTACCTCGGGGCAGGTGCTGCTCAAAACCCGGTACGTTTCCGTTGACCCCTACATGCGCGGGCGCATGAGCGACGCCAAATCCTACATTGCCCCGTTTGTGGTAGGTGAGCCAATATCCGGCGGCGTGGTAGCTGAGGTGGTCGAAAGCCAGGTAGAGCAACTGCCCGTTGGCACCCTAGTAACGGGCAATCTGCCCTGGCAGCAGTACAGCGTGGCGGAAGGCAACGCCCTGCAGCCAATTCCGGCCGGGGCGGCCCCGGCCAGCTACTACCTGGGGCTGCTCGGCATGCCCGGCCTGACGGCGTACTTCGGCCTGCTGGACATTTGCCAGCCCGCGCCTGGCGAAACCGTGGTTGTATCGGGTGCGGCCGGAGCTGTGGGCCTGATTGTGGGCCAACTGGCCAAGATCAAAGGAGCCCGTGTAGTAGGCACGGCCGGCTCCGACGAGAAGGTAGCGTACCTGCAGGAGCTGGGCTTCGATGTGGCCATCAATTACAAAACCGCCAATCTTCCCGAGGCGCTGGCTACCGCCGCTCCCAACGGGGTAGATTGCTATTTCGATAACGTAGGCGGCGCCATCACCGATGCCGTGTATGACCTGCTTAATAAACACGCCCGCATTGCTCTCTGCGGTCAGATTTCCAGCTACAATGCCACCGAGGCCCCGGTTGGCCCCCGCCCAGAAGGCAAGCTTCTGAAAACCAGCGCCAAACTACAAGGCTTCATTGTCAGCGACTACCTACCCCAGTGGCCCACCGGAGTGCAGCAACTCAGCGAATGGTACCAACAGGGCAAGCTCCGGACCGAGGAAACCATTACGGAAGGCTTCGAGCAGATTCCGGCCGCCTTCCTGGGCCTGTTCAAAGGCGAAAACACTGGGAAAGCCATTGTGAAAGTAGCCTAGCGGCCGAGGATACCGGGTACTGGCAAGCCCGCTGAGCGCGGCTGCCTACCCCCTGCCGGTACCCAAAACCTTCCGTTTATCATCTGCCTTATGTCTGCCATCATCTGCATTACCGCCGAGTGGCGCACCCAGCCGGAACACGCCGAAACCGTGCGCCAGCTGATGCTGCAAGCCGCCGCTGCCGTGCGCGCCAACGAGCCAGGCAACCTGCTCTACCTGGCTCACCAGGACCCCAAAGACCCCACGCACTTCCTGTTTTATGAGCAGTACGCCGACCAGGCCGCCCTGGAAGCGCACGTAGCCTCGCCTCATTACAAGGAGCTGGTGGCGGGCCAGCTGGTGCCCCTGCTCACAGAACGCCACGTATCGGTGTATCACCTGTTGGGCTAACTCATTTTCCTACCCTCAAAATCGACTTCCATGAACATCTTACTGGTGCTAACCTCGCACGACCAACTGGGTAACACAGGCCACAAAACCGGCTTCTGGCTGGAAGAATTTGCCGCGCCTTACTATGTATTTAAAGATGCCGGCGCGACGCTCACCCTGGCCTCGCCCCTGGGCGGGCAGCCGCCCCTCGACCCCAAAAGCGACGACCCCAGCGCCCAGACCGAAGCTACGGAGCGCTTCAAAAACGACCCGGAGGCCCAGCAGGCCCTGGCCAATACCGTCCGACTCGACTCCGTTTCGGCCGCTGACTATGATGCCGTGTTCTACCCCGGCGGCCATGGTCCGCTCTGGGATTTGGCCGAAGACCCCAAGTCAATTGCCCTGATTGAAACTATGTATGCTGCCGGTAAGCCCGTGGCGGCTGTGTGCCACGCGCCCGGCGTGCTGCGCCACGTAAAAGCTCCCAACGGCGAGCTACTGGTGAAAGGCAAGCAGGTAGCCGGCTTCACGAACTCCGAGGAAGCCGCCGTGCAGCTCACTGACGTAGTGCCCTTCCTGGTGGAAGACATGCTAAAGGAAAGCGGCGCCGCCTACTCTAAAATAGCCGACTGGCAGCCCTACGTAGTGCGCTCCGAAAACCTGATTACGGGCCAGAACCCAGCTTCCTCGGAGCCGGCCGCCAAAGAGCTGCTGCAACTGCTACAGAAGTAGGCTCCGGCCCATACTACGCAAAAGCCGCCTCAGCAGACGCTGAGGCGGCTTTTGCGTTTCCAGGAAATTTGCAGGTGACAGTGCCTACCCCAGCCGCCCGTCGGCGGCGTAGTGCAGCTCACCCAGCTCCACCAGCTCCCGCAGCAGTTGCGTGATGCTAGTAGCCTGCCCCGGCGCGAAGTGCGCCAGCACTTCGCGGGGCGTTTGGGGGGTAGCCTTCACCAGCGAAACCAGCTGCGCACGCAGGTCGGGAGCCGGAGCAGCATCCTGTTTGGCTTTCTTTTTCGCCAGGCAAAAGTCGCAGACCTTGCAGGCCGGGGCGTCTAGCTCGCCAAAGTATTCCAGCAGCAACTGCTGGCGGCAGCGCCCCCCGGCGGCGTAGCGAAGTACTGCTTCGGTTTTGTGGCGGGCCAGCTCCCGGGCCTGGTTCAGGCGTTTCTGATCCAGCGGTAACTGAGCGGCATCAAAGCGGGGGGTAGTAAACAGGGCCTGCGGCGACTCGTGCTTGGGCTGGTACTGGATGATGCCGGAGCGATGCAGAAACAGCAGCATCTTGCGCACATCCACCACACTCAGGCGCAGGTGCTGGGCCAGGCTGTTTTCCGAAATCCGCTGGAAGCCAGCAAACAGCTCGCCTCCATTAAAGCGCAGCAGGCTTTTGATCAGCTGATCGTGCTGAGCATTGGCTACCTGAAAGCGGTAGAGGTCGGTGTGGTCGATGGGGATGTACACCCGGGCGGGGTTGTTGACGGCTTCATTAAGCTGCACGAACCCCTCGCGTTCCAGCATACGCAGCGAATTGTGGGCCTCCAGGGCCTTAAGGCGGTAGGTTTCGGCAAACTGCGCTAAGTCGAAGTCGAAGGCTACCAGCTCGCCGCCGCCTACGGCCGTTCGGGAGAAGTTAGCCAGCGCCTGGTACACCCGGCGCACGGTATCCAGGGGCGGATAGGCCTGCTGGGTACGGCGGCGTAACTCGTCGGCGTCGTTAGGCCCTTGCAGCAGCACGGCAAAGGCGTATTTCTCGTCGCGGCCGGCGCGGCCAGCCTCTTGGTAGTAGGCCTCCAGGTTGTCGGGCGCCTCCAGGTGCACCACCAGACGCACGTCGGGCTTGTCGATGCCCATGCCAAAGGCGTTGGTAGCCACCATGCAGCGCGTTTTATTGTGCATCCAGTCCTGCTGGGTACGGGTGCGCTGCTCACTGGGCAGGCCAGCGTGGTAGGGCGCGGCCGAGAGGCCCTGCTGGCGCAGGTAGGCCGCCGCTTTCTCAGTTTGCTTGCGGGTGCGAGCGTACACAATGCTGGTTTTGCCGGCCCCTACTCCCTGCACTACCTCCAACAGGCGGCGGAGCTTATCCTCAGTATTCAGCACCGAATACGAGAGGTTAGGCCGGGCGAAACTTTGTTGAAACACCCGGCAGGTAGAGCCAAACTGCAGCTTCTCCACAATATCCTGCCGCACCTGCTCGGTGGCGGTGGCCGTGAGGGCTATGCAGGGCACGCCCGGCAACAGCGCCCGTAGCTCCTGAATGCGCAGGTAGGGCGGGCGGAAATCGTAGCCCCACTGCGAGAGGCAGTGGGCTTCATCAACGGCTAGCAAGCTTACTTTCATCTTACCAACCCGGGCCCGGAACATGTCGGTCAGCAGCCGCTCGGGGCTCACGTACAGAAACTTTACCGGCCCGTACACGCAGTTGTCCAGGGTCTGGTCGATTTCCTGATGGCTCATGCCCGCGTACACAGCCTCGGCTTTGATGCCGCGCTTGCGCAGGTTTTCCACCTGGTCTTTCATCAGGGCAATTAGCGGCGACACGACCAGGCAAAGCCCTGGCCGGGCCAGGGCCGGCACCTGAAAGCAGATGCTTTTTCCCCCGCCGGTGGGCAGCAGGGCCAGCGTATCCTGTCCTGCCAGCACTGACCGGATAATTTCCTCCTGCAGAGGCCGAAACTGGGTGTGGCCCCAGGTTTGGCGCAGTACGTGCAGAATATCATCGGTAGGGTGCTCAGACATACCGCAAAGGTAGGGCTCGCCCTGCCCGCGCGCTAGTGCCCGGCCGTTTTCGGCGTGGCCGGCGCCAGCAGATGCGCGGCATTACGCCGGATCAGCCGCGCCCCCACGGCCGTCGTGGCGGCCGTGGCTACCACAACCACAGGCCAGAACACGTGCATGGGTAGCAGGCGGGTAACCGTTTCGGCCCAAAAAGCAGCGTACAGCCCCACCACTGACCAATTCATAAAGTAGTAGTGCCAGTACACCCACCCGGCTATGTGGCGGCGCGCCAGCGCGGGCACCATGCCCCCGGCCAGCGAAACCAGACTCACCAGAGCCAGCCAGTGAAAAGGCCCGAAGTGGCCCGTCACCCGAAAAATAGTAAACGCAGTGGCGTTGACTACCAGCATAGCTAGCACGTAGAGGTAGCCCACCTGCCGGTGCCACCGGCCTCCTTTGCGGCTAAGTAGTACCACGCCTCCGGCCAGCATGGCCAGCAGCGCGCTCAGCAAGTGAATAAACCCGGTAGCGGAATGAAACATGGCCGTAGCATCAGGGGGTGAAGGACAACTCTGCCGCTAAAGTGCCTAGGTACCGGCCCGCGCCCAATCAGAAGTTACTAAACTGCCCCCCGGGGCTTCTGAAGTGTAGCCAAAATCTACCCAAGCGTTCTTCGCCCAACCTTGAAGTGCGCTGTTTTACCGAGTAGTTGAGGGGCGGCGTAGAAGCAAAAAGCCCGCGGCTGAGGGCCACGGGCTTTTGCTATAGGGAGTAGGGAAGGCTAGGCCGCCGCGGCCTGACCGTTTTCCCGGTCGTCGATGGCCTTCTTCAGCTTGGCAATGGCCTGCGTGGCACGCTCCTCGTCCAGACGGTTGATGTTGAGCAACATCTTGGTTTTCTCGGGGCGGGTAATCACCGGGTGGTTCAGCAGCCGGATGATTTCCTCCTTCTGCGAAGCTGTGGCGTAGGTAGTCACCGGGGCTTCGGCCGCAGCCGGTTCAGCAGGCACAGCCTTCATGGCGGCGGGCGCCTCAGCAGCTACTGGGGCAAGAGTAACCGCCGGCGTTACCTGCATGGCTGGCTGAACAGCCGGAGTATTGCCACCGTACTCCATTTCCTCGGCCGGAGTGGGCTCGTAGCCTGCGGCGCGAATAATCCAGGCCAGAATGTTGCGGTAAGCTTTGCCGATGGCCCGGGTCTGAGCCATGCTCATGATGGCAAACTCCTGGTAGAACTTCTTGCCCTGCTCCTTATTCGAGCAGATGGCAAAGCCCGCTCCTACCGTGTGCCCCGACTTCATGTCGAACAGGGTTACTTTGGCCTGGTACTTAATTTCCTGCTCGGTCGAAACATTGATAACGTGGTCAACGATGGGTACAATACCCAGGCGCGAACCGGCGTACTGCCAGCCTTCCACGTTTACAAATTCCTTACCCTGCACCGTGGTGCTGAGCTTGTTGTCTTTGATAAATTTAGCCAGGTCCGTCGCCAAGTGCAGCGTCTCGTCGGAGCGCGAGATGTCAAAGCTCTCCACTTTCGTCTTACGAACCGGCTCTTTTACGTTCTTAGTTGCTTCGCTCATGGCGTCTTTCCTTTTATGTCCTGTAGTACCGTTTTGTTATTTGAGTATATAACTATACGGGCGCGCGAAAGGTGCAAATATTAGGTGTTTTTTATAAAATTTTTACCATTGATTATCAGCACATTACAAGATGTATTCCTAAAAATATTAGACACCTATCCTCATTAGTCATCAGCCCCTCTGCCTGAGCTTGGCGTGGCGCAGGAATGCACCCACTGCAGGCCGTACCGAAAACGCCGCGGCGGGTTTCTACGACCCCTGCCCGGGGCATATCGAACGAGTGGCCGGAAACAAAAAAAGCGTATTCTAGCATGAGCTAGAATACGCTTTAACAAGCAGGAATACAGGGCGGTTCCGCCGGTGCACCTACCCCACCCCGGACAACTAAGGTTGTTTAGCCTTCCCAGATGTTGCCGTCTTTCATTGTGATTTTCCGGTCCGCCATTTCGGCGAGCTGGTCGTTGTGGGTCACGATGACGAAGGTTTGGCCCAGCTCCTTGCGTAGCAGAAAGAAAATCTGGTGCAGCTCCTGGGCGTTCTGCGAATCAAGGTTGCCGCTGGGTTCGTCGGCAAAGATGATTTCGGGGGAGTTGATCAGAGCCCGGGCTACGGCCGTGCGCTGCTGCTCGCCACCGCTCATTTCGGAGGGCTTGTGGTCGGCGCGGCGCTCCAGGTTCAACATCCCGAGCAGCTCGCGGGCCCGCACCCGGGTTTCCTTTTCCGAGCGGCCAGCCAGGTAGGCCGGCAGGCACACATTTTCGAGGGCCGTGAACTCGGGCAACAGGTTATGAAACTGGAAGATGAAGCCGATGTGCCGGTTACGAAACCGGGCCAGATCGGAGCGTCCCAGAGAGCTGACGGACTCGCCATCAAACAACACCTCCCCCGAATCGGGGTTGTCCAGGGTGCCTAGAATATGCAGCAGAGTACTTTTTCCAGCCCCCGAGGAACCGACGATAGATACGATTTCCGACTTCTCAATGGTCAGGTCGATGCCCTTGAGCACTTCCAGCGTATTATATTTTTTGCGGACGTTAATGGCTTGCAGCAAAACGAAACCGGGTAAGGTGAGCCGAGGGGTTAGGAAACAAATCTACGGAATGTCGGGCGTTGCGCTCATGCTCCGCCGTGGAATCTATTGACTAGAGACCTTCCAAGCGGGCAGCTGCGCCGGCTACCAGCCAGTAGGCCCGTTCTACGGGCGGCGGGGCACGGTGTTCCGGCCAGGGCGTGCGCTGTAGAAAGCCGGAGCAACGGTGCCGGCGCGCGCACTATGCGGTCTACAATGCCAGCCTGAGGGCCACCCGCAACCTAAGCTGGCCGGGCTGGCCAGGAAAGCTGCCGGATGCTTTCAGAAACTGCTGGTCGGTTAGCCCGCATCTTATCCGGGAGCGGTACAGTAACTATCAACTCATTTCTCCCTACTTTCGCGCCTAGTAAACCACCCCCAAACGACCCTTAACTGACCTCTATGAACATTCACGAGTATCAGGGCAAAGACATTCTGAAGCGTTACGGCGTACGCGTGCAGGAAGGCATCGTGGCCGACACGGCCGAAGAAGCCGTGGAAGCTGCCAAAAAGCTGACGGAGCAAACCGGTACCGGCTGGCACGTTATCAAGGCCCAGATTCACGCCGGTGGCCGCGGCAAAGGGGGCGGGGTGAAACTCGCCAAGAACCTGGAGCAGGTAAAAGAAATTGCCGGCCAAATCATTGGTATGCAGCTGGTAACCAAGCAAACCGGCGCCGAAGGCCGCAAGGTGCACAAAGTACTGGTTGCCCAGGACGTGTACTACCCCGGCGAGTCGGAAACCAAGGAATTCTACATGAGCGTACTACTGGACCGCACTACGGGCCAGAACGTTATCATTTACACCACCGAGGGTGGCATGGACATCGAGGAGGTAGCGGAGGCGCATCCCGAGAAGATCCACAAGGAGTATGTTGACCCGCGCGTGGGGCTGCAGGGCTTCCAGGCCCGCAAAATTGCTTTCAACCTGGGCGTTGAGGGTGAGGCGTTCAAGGAGATGGTGAAATTCGTGTCGGCCCTCTACAAAGCCTACGACGACACGGACTCGGCGATGTTCGAAATCAACCCCGTGTTGAAAACGTCGGACAACAAAATATTGGCCGTTGACGCCAAGGTAAACCTCGACGACAACGCCCTCTACCGCCACAAGGACTTCGCCGCCCTGCGCGACACGAACGAGGAAGATCCGCTGGAAGTAGAAGCTTCGGAATCAAACCTGAACTACGTAAAGCTGGATGGCAACGTGGGCTGCATGGTGAACGGCGCTGGCCTGGCCATGGCTACCATGGACATTATCAAGCTTTCGGGTGGCGAGCCGGCTAACTTCCTCGACGTAGGAGGTGGAGCCAACGCCCAGACCGTAGAAGCTGGCTTCCGCATTATCCTGAAGGACCCGAACGTAAAAGCCATCCTGATCAACATCTTCGGTGGCATTGTGCGTTGCGACCGGGTAGCCAACGGCGTAGTAGAGGCTTACAAGAACATCGGCGACATCAAAGTGCCCATCATCGTGCGCCTGCAAGGGACCAACGCCGAGGAAGGTGCCCGTATCATTGATGAGAGTGGCCTGAAGGTATACTCGGCCGTACTGCTAAAGGACGCCGCCCAGAAAGTAAAAGAAGTTCTGGCGGAGCAGGGTATTTCCTAGGCTTTTTCCCAGATCCTATGGTACCTTACAATGCCCATCCGGAGTTACCGGGTGGGCATTTTGCTTGCGTAACGCTAACCCCAACGCAACGGCCCCGTTTAAAGTACCTCACGTAAGCGTATCCTATGCACCGTAAGACCTTTACGCTTTTTTTTCTGGCGTTAAGCTTGAGTGGCCGGGCCGTGTGGGCCCAACAGGCCGGAAAGGAAGAAGCTTCGTTTCCCTACCTGGCTACTCTCGACCCGGTTCCCTACCCTTTTCAGTATAGCTCCCCTAAGTGCGACTACCTGACTCGTTTCCGGGAAATGTACGGCCTCGACCAGATAATTGCCAAGGAAACCACGGATCTGGGTCGGGCCCGGGCGCTGTGCCAGTGGGTGCACTTCCGCCTAGACCACGATGGACACAAGCAGTTTCAGTCTCAGGACCCCTTTGCCATCCTAAAGGCCGCTATGCTCGGGCAGCAGGTGCAATGCGTGGAGTTTGGCCTGGTGCTGGCAGCAGCATTCAACGCCGTGGGTATTCCGGCCCGGCCCCTGTACCTGAAGGCGGCCAATGTGCAAACCAAGGCTTCGGCGGCGGGCCACGCCTTGGCCGAGGCGTGGCTACCCGACCTGGGCAAGTGGGTGATGGTAGACAGCCAGGCGGATATTATTCCAATGCTAGGCGATAAGCCGCTTAATGCCGTGGAGTTGCAGCAGGCCTTGCTGGCCGATGCTCCCAACCTGACGGTGCTGACATCCACAGACGCCAAGCCCAAATCGTACTTCAAATGGGTACAGCAGTACCTGTTCTACTTTGATACCGTGATGGACAACCGCTACGGCGTGAAGTCGGCCCGAACGGGGCTGATGCTGGTGCCTTTGGGGGCCCACAAGCCGGTAGTGTTTCAGCGCACTGAGGCCATTCACAACATTCGCTACACCCACTCTGTGGCTACGTTTTACGCCGCTCCTACCGGCACCGATTGGCTGGCTGCGGGAGAGGAGCCCACTGCTCGCTAACCATAAGCAACAGGCCCGGCTGCATATGCGGCCGGGCCTCTTGCTTGTGGAAGTGCGCTAAGCGCCCTATTGTACGCCGCCTTTCTCGGCTACGCCTACGTTTTCCTCGGCCTGCACCGGAATAACTTCTCCTTGCACGCGCAGTTCCACCTCAATGTTACCGCGGGTACCTACCGAGTAAGGGCAGATTTTGTGCGCCTGCCGCACCATATCAATGGTTTTCTCCCGGTCAAAAGCTTTCAGGTCAACGTCCAGTACAGCCGACAGACCATAGGCCTCTCCTTCCTGGAACAGAGAAACTGAGCATTTCACTTCGGTTTGCGGGTCGAGCCGGTCGCCGGAGCGCTGGGCTATTACGAGCAGGGCTTGCTGGAAGCAGGACGAATATCCGGCAGCGAACAGTTCCTCGGGGTTAGTGGCGCCTTTTTTACCGCCTAGGCCTTCCGGCACTGACATTTCCAGGTCGATGACGCCGGTGGCGGAACGAACGTGGCCACTGCGGCCGCCAATGGCCGTTGCATCAGCTGTGTATAAGGTCTTTTTTTCGGTGCTTGCCATAAAAGATAGGTTCAGGTGGTGTTGGTCTGGGTAGTTAACTGTACTGAGGCGCCGAAGGTTACTTCTGGACAGTGTAGGATTTTGCAGAAAATGCAGATTAGAGTTTGGCAGCGCCGTATTTTCTCTCTAGTTTTGCCACCCACTACTCTACCCTGGTGGCGTAGTACAACGGATAGTATGGGAGTCTCCGAAGCTCTTGATCCAGGTTCGATTCCTGGCGCCACCACTTTGCAAAGGTCCTTCAGATATACCTGAAGGACCTTTTCTTTTTGGGCAACTACCCTAACGGCGGCAAGTGGGCAGCTGCCAAGGGTACGCCGCGGCCCCTACCCGCTTGCCTGGCAGCACTGCTTTTTTCTGCTCGCGGGCTTTTCGCTTCTAGTGGTTTTCGGGCTGTGCTGCTGCGGGTTTTCCGGCGGCCTTTGCTGGTCTGCTGCCGCTGGCTGCTCTAGCCACCACGGTTTATTTCCCGAGGAATACCCTGCGCATTTATTTTACTATTCATAGATTTTTTATTATTATTAGTAAAGCAAGCGCAACATACTTCGGGTACTTCGCCCCAGTGGGGCCTGGCTTTCAACAGGTGCTTACTTATATGCCCTATGAAAAAGCAGTTAGGATTTCTGGGGGTAGGACTGCTGGTGCTGCTACTGGTAGGAAGTATAGCAAGCTGGCAAAGGAAGCCTGCACACCGAACACCCCTGGCGGCTGGCAGCCAGGGCGGCAGACCCGGTTTCCAGCCTAAGGCGGGCAAGGTAGTCACGACTTCCTCTGGCCTGGATTCACTGGCGGATTGGACCAAACGCTACCGCCTGACCCACCAGGACTCCACGGTGTATACCCGCTCCCAGTACTTTAATAAAGACCTCATTCGGCAGCTGATTTCCGGTAATAACGCGGGTATCCGCATTTACAACGCCATTGACCAGCACGGAGTCCATCAACTGATTGTAGTGACGGTTGATAAAACGGGGAAGGACCTGTTCGTGCCTACCAAAACCCGGGCTCTACGCAGTGATGTGCTGCTTTACAGCCCCGAAAAATGTCCGGCCAACTGTGATAGAACCAGCGGCCTGATGCGGTAAGAACCTACCAGCTTGTGCACCGATGGATACTTGGGGAGGCCTGCACGTACTTAATCGGGCGCTGGAAGCGGCGCCCCTGGTGCCGTTGGCCTGCGCCTGGGTGCGGCGTTATCACATACCGCCTGCTTTCCGCGCCGTGTACTACTTCGTAGGAGCAAAATCACTGCTTTACTTTCTGGACACGTGCAGCCGGCTGGTCTTTCGCAACAACGTGTACGTGTACCACCTGGCCACGGTAGTGTTAGTGAGCTGCTTGGTCCGGACCTACTGGCAGCTACTACCCGCCCGGGTACGGCCGCTTATGCTCGGGGGGCTGGCGCTATTTATAGGCGTTGCCCTGCTGGATGCCAGCTACCTGAACGGGCTGTTTACCGACGTCAATACCTACTCGCAAGCTCTGGGGTGCGTGTTGTTGCTGGTGGTAGCTATTTTCCACGTGCTACACCTGACGCGCAGCCGTACGCCGGGGCCGCCGCTGGAGCAGCAGCCAGAGTTTTTTCTGAGCGCGTCCGTGCTGGTGTACTGCTCCAGCTCTGTTGTCAGCTACGTGGCCATCAACAGCATCTACCACGCCGGCTACGACGCTGCCACCCTGGTTCGGCTTGATATCTTGCTGAGCGCGCCTGATATGCTGCTCATGGCCGTACAAATGGGGCTTCTGGCCTGGATGTTTCAGTTTTTCCCCCTGAGCGTGGTTCCCCGGCGCGCCCTGCCGCGGTGGCTGCACTATAGCACCTGGCACCCGCGCCGCTACCGTCTGCTGGGCCGTTCCCTGCTGACGCTCCGGCTGCCCCGCTCGCCGCGGTGGCTGGTGCCAGCAGCGGGTGGCAGCTGACCGCCAGCAGCTCCCTGCTTTCGCGTGTCCGCTCCTACCCTCTGTCGGCAGCCACCTATGCCCCACGATTTACTACCCCTACTCTTGATTGGCCCTATTTTGCTGCTCTTGGCCGTGGGCATCGTGGGCATTCTGATTCGGGAGCAGCATCGGCGGCTCCGGCAGGAACGCGAAAAGCAGGCGCTGCTGGCTCAGCAGAACGAGTTGCTGGAGCAGCAGGTAGCCTTGCGCACGGCCGAGGTAGTAGCCCAGCGCAACAGCCTGCAAGAAGCCTTACAAGAGCTGCGCACTACCCAAACCCAGCTGGTGCAGCGCGAAAAGATGGCCTCGCTGGGGGAACTGACGGCCGGCATTGCCCACGAGATTCAAAATCCGCTCAACTTCGTCAACAACTTTGCCGAGGTTTCTGGTGAATTAATCAGCGAACTAGAAGACGAGCAGCGCCGCGCCCCCACCCGCTCCCCGCTGGAGGCAGAACTGCTCGACGACCTGAAGCAAAACCTGCTCCGCATTACCCAGCACGGCCAACGCGCGGCGGCTATTGTGCGCAGCATGCTGGAGCACTCCCGCGCCAGCACCGGCGAGCGGCAGCCTACCAACCTGGCCGCCCTGGCCGAAGAATACCTGCAACTGGCTTACCAAAGCGCCCGGGCCCAGCACCACGGCTTCGTGGCAACGCTCACCACCCGCTTTGCGCCGAATATGCCCGCGGTAGAAGTAGTGCCTCAGGAGATTGGCCGGGTGCTGCTCAACTTGTTTACCAATGCCTTCTACGCTGTGCGCCAGCGCCAGCAACAGGCCCTACCCAGCTACCGGCCCGAGGTGAGCGTGCAGCTTGAAGCCAGCGCGCACCAGGCGCTTATTTGCGTGCGGGACAATGGCTTAGGTATCCCACCCGCTATTCAGCAGAAAATCTTTCAGCCCTTTTTCACAACGAAGCCCACAGGTGCTGGTACGGGCTTGGGCTTGTCGCTGAGTTACGATATCATTACGAAGGGACACGGCGGCACGCTGACGCTTTCCACGCAGCAAGACGAATTCACCGAGTTCCGCATTAGCCTACCCCTTTCCCGGAGCTAGGTACTGCGGCGGAATGCTCATAGGTTATAACGCATTTTATGTATACTTTCACTTTGTTTAAAACGAACGCACCCAAAGTAGGGGTGGGGGCATTGCCACAGCAGTAGTTCCTGCGGGCAGCCGGATGGATGGAGGCAAACGAGCATAGCTCGCTTGAGTAGGGGTTGCGCCTGGCAACAAGACGGAACCGGAATAGAAAGGGGGAAGCTGAGGCAGGCTGATACTGGACACAGGGGCCGGGGCCTAGCAATTCCCGGGGCCGCGGGCCCCGGCATTGGCACGATTTCACGCTTAGCAGGTTACACGCCCCATGCTAATCGAACAACTTATTCCCGCGCGCTTGCGCACCCGGCGGCTGGCCCGGCAGGTAGCCGCCCCGCCCCTGTCGTCGGGGCCCGCTGGCACTCCGGCCACCGACTACGGGCTGTTCTATCGGCTCTCATTTCAGTGGCTACGACACCTGCTGGTGCACGGGGCCATGCTGCTGGTGGGCGTGTTTTGCGCGGCCCTGGGGCTGAAAGCTTTTCTGCTTCCCAACGGCTTTATCGACGGTGGCGTGACCGGTATTTCCCTCCTGGTGAGCCAAGTGACGGGCATTTCGTTGTCGGTGCTGATTGTGCTGATCAACATTCCCTTCATTGTGCTGGGCTACTTCCAGATCGGGCCCAAATTCGCCCTGAAAACCCTGCTTACCATTCTGTCCCTGGCCGGGGTGCTGCTGGTAGTGTCGTTTCCTTCCCTGACCCAGGATAAGCTGCTGATTGCCGTGTTCGGGGGCTTTTTCCTGGGAGCAGGTGTGGGACTGGCCATGCGGGGCGGAGGCGTGCTCGATGGCACCGAGATTCTGGCCCTCTACATCAGCAAGAAGCTGCCCGGCTCCATTGGGGATATAATCCTGGTTATCAATATTATTATCTTCGGGGTGGCGGCCTGGCTGCTTTCCGTGGAAACGGCCCTGTATTCTATTCTGGCCTATCTATCAGCGGCGAAAACCGTGGACTTCGTTATTGCTGGCATTGAGGAGTACACCGGCCTGACCATACTTTCCACCCACAGCGAGGCCATCCGGCAGCTTATCACCGACAAGCTCCGCCGTGGGGCTACCGTGTATGAGTGCACGCGTGGCTTCGGCTCGCACGGTCACCAGCACCTGCGCATTGAGGCCATCTTCACCGTTGTCACGCGCCTGGAGGTGATTCGCCTCACGGATGAGATCCGCAAAATCGACCCGCACGCCTTTATTGTGATGCAGTGCGTGAGCGATACGCGCGGGGGCCTGGTCAAGAAACGGCCGCTACACTAGGTGCCCGGGCTGGTGGCACCGTCACTTGGATTACTTAACAGCCGACCAATGGATACGTGGCGACAGGTCTTGGGGGTGCGGGCGCGGGAGGCAACGTCGGTAGCGCTGTTTTTTCTGCATCACTTTCTGCTAGGGATGGGTACCATCCTGGTGTACGTGGTAGCCAATGTGCTACTGCTCGAACACCAGCCGGAGCGCACCCTACCCCTGGGCTACCTGCTGGGTGCGCTGGCTATGCTGGGCGTTGGCCGGGTGTACGCCTACCTGGAGCACCGCTGGCCGCTGCCAACCCTAGCCCGACGGGGGCTGATGGGGGTGGTAGGTTGTACGGGGCTGCTGGCAGCCGTGGGGCTACTGGCAGACAACTCCCTACCCGTTGCGGTGGCTCTGATGGCCGCCTACCACCTGCTTTATCTGCTCACGAACCTGGAGCTCTGGAGTATGTCGGCGGTAGTGTTCGATGTGCCCCAGGAGCGGCACCGGGTCAGCCTCATCAGCTCCGCCGACCTGCCGGCCAAAGCCCTGGGGGCCGTGCTGGCCATTCTCGTGTGCGCCCGGGCCGAGTTGGGAGTCTTGTTACTGCTGGCTTTTGGGGCCTATCTGGGGGCCTTGTACACTCAGTATCTCACCTTTGGCTCGCAGGTGGTAGAAGCCCACCCGGCCCCGCGCCGGCCCAGCCCGCCCGGAGCCACTCCCCTGCCCAAGTGGCTGCTAGGCTATACTCCGCTGGTGGTATGCCTGGGACTAAGCCTGTTTACGCTGGCCGCCGCGGGAACGGGCGCGGAGTACTTTTTCTTTGTCCACGTCAAGCAGAGGATGCTGAACCAGGCTACTGTGCTCCAGTATGTAGGGAGTGTACTGGCTTTCACCTACTTGCTGGCCATGCTGGGCAAGCTGCTGCTGCACCATGGCCTCACCTGGCTGGGGCTTCCTCGCACACTGCTGTTGCTGCCCGTGGCCGCGCTGGGTGGGGTAGTCCTTTTGGAGGGGTTGCGGCGGCTGGGTGTGGGGGCGGAAGGCCAGCTGGTGTATTTCTGCGGCCTGTACCTGGGGCTGGAAGTGCTGCGACGAGCCGCGTTCGAGCCCGTATTTCTGGTGCTGTTTTATTCTCTGTCTCCGGCGCGGCGCCTGCAGAGCCACGCGCTGGCAAAAGGCATATGCGAGCCCTTGGGCATGGGCCTGGCCGGCCTCTTGCTGCTGGCCATGCAGGCCAGGCCCAGCGCGAACCAATGGGTAGCCTTTGCCTGGATGGGGGCGCTGCTGCTCACGGCGGCCCTGCTGCTGCGCCGCGCTCACCATTACTACCTGGCCGAGCAAAAAACCGGGCTTAGTATCGGCGAGTCGCTGGATTGGTCGGAGCAGGCTCTCCCCACCGAAGCGGCCCCAGGTACCTCCACTACACCACTTACCGCCGAAACGGCGCTGCACGACCCTAGCCTGGCCGTGCGGCAGCAGGCCATCCGCGCGCTGCTTACGGCCGAACTCCCTTCTCCTGCCGCTGCCGCCAGCCTCCGGCAGCTAGCAGCCTCTGACAACGCCGAGCAGCGCCAGGCTGCTTTGGCGTTGCTCGGGTTGCTACCCCCCGCCCAGCAAGTAACACTGCTGCGCACCTGCCTGCGCAGCCTGGAGCCAGACCTGACGAAAGCCGCCGTTGCCGCGGCGGCTCAGCATCCCACTCCCGAGGTGCTGGGCGTGCTGCTGAGCTTGCTGGAAGAAAAGGCCGCCCGAAAGCCGGCCGCCGATGCCTTGGTACGCATGGGTAACGCCGCGCTACCGGCCCTGGAAGCCGCCTTGCAGCGCCAAACCAACTATCCTCTGCTGCGCCGGCTGGCCGCCGTGTGCGCCCGCCTGGCTACCCCAGCCAGCCGTCGGGTATTACTCATTCTGGCCCAGCAGCCTACTCTTAGCCGCCGCGCCGCGGCCCTGCAGGCCCTGAGCCGCTTTGACTCGGTAGCGGCCGATGCTCCGCTGTTTCAGCACCTGATGCAAAAGGAAATGCGCCTGGCTCAGCAGCTGCTGCACGGCATGCTGGGCGCTAACGTAGAGCTGCGCTCCTGCCTGAAATATGAGCTGACGAAAGTGCAACAGCGCCTGTTCGGGCTGCTGCTGCAACTCTACGACCGTCAGCCCATCCTCCAGGCCCAGCGCGGCATTGCCCGCACCAGCCAGGAGCATCAGGTAAGCGCGCTGGAAATCCTGGACAACCTGATTCCGCGCCCCCTCTATCAGGGCTTGCAGGCCTTGGCGGAAAGCGGCCGGCTTTCTAAAAAAGTCCAGACCTTCGACCAGCTGCTGGGACCGGTGCCGCCGGAATCCGTTCTAACTACTATTCTGCACCGGGGCGAGGAAGTGTTTGCCCCCTGGACCCTGAGCGTGGCCCTGCGCCAGTGGCAGCCTACCCCCGCCACCGTGGGTTTGCTGCATACGTACCTGCACTCAGCCCAGCCGCTGGTGCGGGAAAGTGCCGAGGGTGTGCTGGCACTGCTGCCCGCCCGCTATCCGATAGTATTCGAGCAGTGGCGCAGCCTCTACCCTACCCCCGAGAGTGCCCCCAGCCCGCCGCCCCCAACCCATATAGCGGCCATGGACCGGCTGCTGCTGCTGCGCCGTACCTCCCTGTTTGCCCAAACGCCCGAGAACGTGCTCAGCAGCATTGTGCCCATCATGAAGGAAGTAGTTTTCCC
Source organism: Hymenobacter sp. HSC-4F20 (assembly GCF_019599275.1). Classification (GTDB taxonomy): domain Bacteria; phylum Bacteroidota; class Bacteroidia; order Cytophagales; family Hymenobacteraceae; genus Hymenobacter. Next base: position 1,996,551 of record NZ_JAHZTD010000001.1, read on the forward strand.
CGACCAGCACGCCATTTTTGCCAAGGGCGACTTGGGTGTCTCCCTGTTTATTATCTACACGGGGGAGGTAGGCATTTTCACCGGTGACCATCAACTGGCTACGTGCCGCGAGGGCGACTTTTTCGGGGAGCTGGCCCTACTCGACGCCGAGCCCCGCTCGGCCTCCGCCGTGGCCCACGGCCCCATCGTGGCCTTCCGCCTTGACCAGGAAGATTTCTACGACGTGATGGAAGAATGTCCCGAAGTACTCCAGAACATCCTGCGCGTGCTCTGCCAGCGCCTGCGCCAGCAAAACGAGGAACTCAAAACCCTGGCGCGGGGAGCAGGGGTAAGGTAGTAAGTACAATCAGAATCTGGCTGGGGCGGGCCCGTAACTGCAGGCACTGGGCCCGGTTCACGGTGTCCCTGATAATGGGGAAGTACAACTGCTTCGGGGCAACTGAGCCCATAGCGCCGGTTATTACTCCGTTAGTGTCTACCCCAATTGCCACGCTGAACTGGTCGCCAAGGCCCTGCGGCGCGGGCAGCACAGGAAGACGGAGCGCGCCGCGCACGGCCAGGGCTGCGTCACTGGCGTGGGCGAGGCACTACTCGCCCCGGAACACGGTCCGCACGGTGGCGGTTGGCTCCCAGGAGGGCAAGTACCGTGAGTTTACCAGTCGGCCGCCCGCGTCACACCTCTAGCATGTGGTATCAATTGCCTCGAATACGGTTTGGCCGAGGCGGGCATGCCAGCCGGCTAATACCAGGTAGTAACGCAATATTTTGAGTAAGATGCTCCGCCGCGGCAGCAGGTTCTACAGCGCTACTCATACGCCCTGTAACCGGGCATACATCCTAATGGCAAGCTCCTGCGTATATAGCGGCAGCCCGGCCCACCGCGGCGGGTACCTCTCTCTGCTTCCCACTCCAACTCTCTTGCACGCAATGAACAAGTATTTGCTCTCAACCCTGGCTCTGGCCTTCACGTTCAGCACGGGCTCGGCCCTGGCGCAGGGAAAAATGAAAACCAAGTCGGACGACGAAAAAACCAAAACCAAAGAAGCCGGCATGACCACCAAAACCAAGGTGGGCGACGACGGTAAAGTCAAAGTAAAAGGCGAGTCGGAAGACGGCGCCAAGCTGAAGGCCACCACCAAACCCCGTAAAGGCAAGGACATGAAGGACATGACCATGTCGTCGGGCAGCGCGGGGGTATTGGTAGGTGGGGCCATGATGACGCCCGACAAGGACATCGTAGATAACGCCGTGAATTCGACGGACCACACGACCCTGGTAGCCGCCGTGAAAGGTGCCGGACTGGTAGAGACGCTGAAGGGCGGCGGCCCGTTCACGGTATTCGCCCCCACCAACGCGGCCTTCGATAAGCTACCCTCGGGCACGGTGAACACCCTGATGATGCCCGAAAACAAGCAGAAGCTCACCACTATTCTCACCTACCACGTAGTGCCCGGCCGCCTGCTGGCCGCCGACCTGAAGGACGGCCAAACGCTGACTACCGTAGAGGGCGAAACCCTGACCGTGCACCGCATGGGCGACACGGTGATGCTCCACGATGCCAAGGGTGGCATGGCCAACGTAACCATCCCGAACGTGGTGTCGAAAAACGGCGTGACTCACGTAATTGACACCGTGCTGATGCCCACTAAATAAGCGCTAATGAGCACTCTACGAAAAGGCCGGCTCCTGCTCCAGGGGCCGGCCTTTTTGTGGTTTTCCGCCTTACCTGGCGGCTGTCATTACGCGTTACGGAATTGTTACCAAACGCCGGCTGACGCCCTGTAAGCCTGCTGGTACGGGTAGGATTTAGGACCTTTGAGTTCCTCCTTGTCATTTACACACCCTTGCTCCTTATGAAACATCTCTTCTCCTACCTTCTGGGCCTGGCGCTGAGTGTAAGCGCTGCCGTGGCCCAAACCCTGCCGCCGGCCCCACCCATTGCCTTGCAGGGCAACGATCTAAAAGCCTGGCTGCGACAGAACTGGTACGACGGCAAACGTATTGAGCTGAGCTACAACGTGGCCCGGGGCAAGATGTACAACTACGTGGATAACCAGGACGGCAAAGTGGTGTGCGTGTACTCCGGCTACACTGAAAACACGCCCCTGGACTCCAGCAACACCAGCCCCGGGGTAGTCACGCGCATCAACTGCGAGCATACTGTGCCGCAGTCGTGGTTTAACGAGGTAGTGCGTATGCGCTCCGACATTCACCACCTGTTCCCGACCTACGACACCTGGAACAGCAACCGCGGCTCCGACCCGTTTGCGGAAATTCCGGATGCCCAGACGCGCCTCTGGATGCGCAACAACCAGAGCCAGACAACGATTCCGGCCACCAGCATCAACGAGTACAGCGAGGACACCGACACGCAGTTCGAGCCCCGCGAAGACCACAAGGGCAACCTAGCCCGGGCTATTTTCTACTTCTACACCATGCACCAGAACGAAAAGTTTGATGCGGGCAAGGAAGTCATTACGGCCGCCGCCGACCTGCAGACCCTCTACGCCTGGCACCTGGCCGACCCAGTGGACGCCCGCGAGCGGGAGCGGAACCGCCGCACGGCCAAAAGCCAGGGCAACTTCAACCCCTACGTTGCCTACCCCGGACTTGTGGCCCGTGCCTGGGGCTTCCCGGTGCCGCCCACGTTCTTCTTTGCGGCTGCCCGCGGCAGTGCCCCAGAAGGCGCCAGCGGTACCAGCACCTACTCAGCTACCGTTTCCGTGTCGCCGGCTCCTACTACCCCGCTCACCGTGGAGGTAGTGCTTGACGCCGCTTCTTCCACCGCCTCGCCCGGGCAGGACTTCACCTTCGCGCCCCAGACCCTGACGTTTGCGGCAGGACAAACTTCCCAGACTGTTACCGTTACGCTCACCGGCGACGCCCAGCCTGAGGCTGATGAAACGGTAGTCCTGAGCCTGCGCAACCCCGCCACTGGCGGGGAGGTAGGCGGCCCCAACACCCACGAGCTGACGATTACCAACGACGATGGTCCGGCCCCGACTCTGGCCTTTACTACGGCCACCGGCACTATGCTGGAGGGCGACGCGGGCACGAGCAGTACTTACACGGTAAGCGTCATGCTCAGCGGCAGCGCCCCCACTGCCGATGTCACCATTCCGGTTTCGGTAAGCACGGCCGGCACCACTGCCACCAGCCCCGCCGATTATACGCTGAGCACGACTTCGTTGACCTTCACGGCCGGGCAGGCCACCCAGACCCGCACGGTTAGCGTAACTGTGGCCGGTGACGCCCAACCCGAGCCGAACGAAACCGTGCGCTTAGTCCTGGGCGCACCCACTACCGGCGGAGCCGTGCTGGGCGCCCCCGCTACCCACTTGCTCACCATCCAAAACGACGACCAGGCCCCGGTAGGCTCGCCCTGCACCGACTTGTTCTTCTCGCAGTACGTGGAAAGCGCAGCCGGCAACACGAAGGTGCTGGAAATCTATAACCCCTCGCCCGCTTCTATCGATTTGTCCGGCATTCAGGTGCGCCTCTACCCTAGCGGCTCCACGGCGGCCTCGCAAACGGCTACCCTCACCGGTACGCTGGCTCCCGGCGACGTGTACGTAATTGCCAACACGGGCGTCACGGCCTCCAGCGTGCAGGCCCAAACCGACTTGCAGTCGGCTGTATGCTTTTTCAATGGTCCCCACTCCATCGGGCTGTTTGATGGCTCCGATACGCTCGACGTAATTGGCGTAATCGGGCAGGCTCCGGCGGGCGGCGCCTGGAGCGTAACGGGTGGCTCTACCAAGGACAACACGTTGGTACGCAAACCTACCGTAAGCCGGGGCAATACGCGCTGGTCAGTGGCAGCGGAAGGCTGGCAGGCCCTCGGCACCGACGTGTACACGGGCGTAGGCAGCCACAGCAGCACCTGTACCACCATCACGTCGGCCGGTGCTGCCGCTACTTCCGCCCCTGGGCTGGAGGTGTTCCCGAATCCGGCCACGGGTAGCGTGTACCTGCGCCTGCCACAGGTACGCGGACAGCAAAAGGCGACCATTGCCCTTTACAACGCCCTGGGCCAGCGAGTACTCAGCCGCACCCACCTGGTAAGCGCCACCGAAACAACTACCCTTGATGTTCACTCCTTGGCTCAGGGTCTGTACTCGGTGCGCGTGGAGGTAGATGGCGTACGCTATACCAGCCGCGTAGTGGTGCAGCCCTAGCCCTCAACCAGCCACCTGCTCCTCACACAAAGTCCACCCTCCAGCACCGCCCGTCAGCGGTAATGGAGGGTGGACTTTCTCGTAGAAGGCCGGCTGCTGAGGCCTCAAACGCGAAACGGCCCGCCTTGCAGTGCGGGCCGTTTTACGGGTACTAACATGCGGGTAGTATCACTCACGTTGTATGCTCACTCGGTAAATAACAGAGCAGAGTGGCCTCACACCTCCGATATAGTCAGAACGGGAATGTGACTGTGAGCCAGCAGCCCCGCCGTTACACTTTGCAGAAACTGCTCCCCGGGATAGGTGCGTGGCCGGGTCACGAATGACAGCAGATCAGCCCGGTAGCGGGCGGCGGCGTGCCGAATTCCTTGCTCAATGCTGGGGTGCCGGGTGGAGGCCACGGTGTGGGCAACGCCTTCGAGTAAGCCCGTTTGGCGTACCTGCGTTGCTATTTCCTCCATCTTGGGGGATGCCTCACCGGTGTACACATGAATGCCTACTACCTCCGGAATACTGCGGGTAAGGAGCAGATCAACATCGCTGGGCAGATGGCCCAGCAGGAGCGGATGTTGTGCGTGTGTTAGCTGAGCCAGCAGACCTGGAATAGTTTGGGCAGCCTGCGGCAGCCGCACGGCGCGGCGGTCGGTGTCCAGCACAATACGGCGCGGCACCGGCCCGGCCCGGAAAGTACGGGGTACTACCAGCAGGGGCTGCGCCAGGTGCCGTACTAGGTGCAGCGCCGTGCTCTGGCGGGCCGAGGCCATGGATTTCGCGGGGTTGGCGTTGCCGACTACCAGTACGTGCCCGGTAGCATCCGCCAGCAAGTCGGTAAAGCGGCTGATAGGATCCGTGAGCAGCAGTTCCCAGGTGCACGGCACTTCGGCGGCTACTTGCGCGGCTAAACGCGTCAGTTCTTGCACCACCGCCGGGCCGGCTAGCTCCTGGCTGGCCGGGCTGAAATAGGCGTGGTGCTCGCCGGCTGCTTCCGGCGGCACATGCCAAATCCGCACTTGGCCACCCACGTGTCGGGCCACTACCACGGCATACTGCAACGCATTGGTTGCCGTAGCCGAGAAGTCCGTCAGGACGTGGAAAGTGAACATAGAGGTAGCAACTGATGGAAACAGTAAACTCTTTCAGGGAAAGATACTGCGTTCCATAGTAGCAAAAATTAATACTACATTAAAAACGTCTTATACTCAGTTATTTCTAGCTGAACTATGAAAACGGTTCTTGGTAGTAAGGTAAGGTAGCGGAAGCCATGACGTCTGGGCTCTGACTACTTAAGTGGGTTACTACGCCAAAAAGCTGCTGGGCCCTTATTCGCCCTAGTCGACAGGCGCAGTCTAAGCTTTTTGGGCCCGCAGCTCGTGGTATTCAGGGTGCTGCTCCATAAAGTGACGCATGAACTGGCAGCTGGTCTGTACTTTCAGGTGCTGTTGGCGGGCGTAGGCCAGGCCGGCCCGGGCCAGCTCTTCAGCTAGGCCCTGTCCTCGCAGCTCCTCGTCCACGAAGGTGTGAGTGAAATCGATAACTTCTTGTTCTGGAAAGCTATACGCCAGCTCAGCGGTGTAGCCGTCGCGAACTAGGGTGAATTCCTGATCGGCAGCGTTGTGGGTTACGGAAACAGTCATGAGAAGTGCAAAGCAATAAACCAACAGTGGCAACGGTCCGGCAAGGACCGCCATTTCTTGCGCGTTTACGTAAGAGAAGCAGCACCGGCCACCCGAGGCCTGTTTTCCTCCCACTTCTCTCCTACGCCCTATGGCACATACTGCTGAAAATTCCGACTTCACGCCTCAGAACCCTCATCAGGCTTCTTCCTCCGAAGGCCACAGCACGCCCCAGTACGGCGAGTTTGGCAAACCCAATGACGCGCCTACCCCCTTGGCTTCCGAAAGCGAAAGCCTAACCCAGGGCGGACGTGTAGCTCCGCAGATAGCTTTCCCGGAACAGCGCGGCAGCACCCCGCAAAACCTCGACCCGGCTCTGGCCCGGGAAGTAGCCGATGCCGAATACACCGAGCAGCGCGAGGGCTGGGCGCAGGACGATCCGCGCTATGCCGGCGGCACGCGCAACTGGGCCACCAACGAGCCGGCCAACCACAGCAATGGCCCTGCGCTCGAAGATGAGGAAAAGCCGCGCAACCCAAATGTTGGCAAAAATGACAACCCGGATGAGTTCAGCGCCTTCCGCCCCGATAAGGGCCGTGGTATTCCGGGCGCTGACGCGGCTGGCCCGCACTTTGCCGCTGACGACAAAGACAAATAGCCGGTGGTAGTACTACCTGCGTATCGAACCAAACTACCGGTGGGTTAAGCGCCCCAACGCTGGCTCTCTTACTTCTCTTTTTATGGCTACCGAACCAAACCAAGACCCTGCCGCTGCCCTCGACCCGAATTCAGGCGCTAACCTGACGGAAGAGCAGCGCAAGCACCGCGAAGAACTGTACAGCTACAAGCGCGACGAGGAAGGCACGCTCGATACCTCCGCCCGCCTGGAGGAGGAAACTACGGGTATTCCCCTTGACGGAGCTGGCGCTACCGGGCCCGACCCCGATAACATGACCCGCCGCGACGAACTGGATATTCCGGGCTTCAATAACCCTATTGACGATAACAACCGCTAGGTCGGTTACCAGCTGCTACCCACGGGAGCCGCCGTATAGGATCCGGGTAAAGCGAACCTGCTCTGATTAGAGCCGCTTCGCTTTACCCGGTTTTTTATTGCCGCGCCCCCTTGCCGGGTAGTGCGATGCCGCGGGTGCACGCCGGGCATACGCCCTTCTGGGCAAGACTTGCCGGGACGAGGTAGCCGGCGCCAGCCGCTACGAGTTTTCCGGCCGCCGCTGCGACATAGCCCAGCATTTCCCGTATACAATCCTTAGGCGTAGCTTGTCGCTCTCCACTCCCATCCTGCCCCCTTATGGTTGCTCCGTTTCTCGTTCTGACTGATTTTACGCCCGCCGCCGACCATGCCCTCCGCTACGCGGCAGTTTTAGCTGCTTCCGTGCAGGCGTCCCTGATCGTCCTGCACATTCGGCGCGAAACCCTACTCGACCCGGACGCATTCAACGGCAGCGTCCGCCATATGAGTGAGGGAGAAATTGCGGCCGCCCTGCAAGCGCGCGTGCAGCCGCTGGGAGTGAGCACCACCGTTGAGTCGGCAGTGGATGGTGTGGAAGGAGCCGTAACCGACGCCGTACGCCGCTACTCCCCTTCCGTGGTAGTGCTGGGTAAGCCCGCTACCGAAAGTACCCCCGATGAGCTGGTGAGCAGCACCTCGCTGAAGCTGCTGCGTGCCACCCGCACTCCGCTGCTGGTAGTGCCCATTGGAACGCAGGCCCCCGCCTCACCCCGCCACGTTACTATTGCCGCCGATAATAATTCTATTGATCTGAAAGTCCAGTCGGCGGGAATACAGCACGTATTGCAGCTGCTTCAGCCCCACCTGACGGTAGTGCACGTAGCAGAACCCGAAAACAGCGACAGCTGCCAAGCGGCCCTTACGGCCGTTACCAATAGTGGCCTGACGGCAGGCACCACCTACCGCGTGCATGCGCATGGCGTCCGGCACCGGCACGTAGCCAGTGGCATTCTGCAGGCCGCTGCCGAAACCCACGCTGATTTGCTGGTGCTCGTGGCCCGTCGGCGGAGTTTTCTGGGGCAGCTATTCAACCGCAGCGTTACCTCGCAGGTTATTCTGCACGGGAAGCTACCCATCCTGCTGCTCCCGGCCCTCGACTAACCCCTCCCCTCTACCAGGGCGGTTGAGTAAGCATGACCACGCCGGCTACCAGCGCCACCCAAGCTGCAGGCCACCGTACCAGTTGCGGCCGGGTGCCGGCTGGAAATAACGTCCGCCAAAGGCATTCAGGTCGTTGCCCAGGGAGTAGCGGCGGTTTGTGGCGTTTTCAATTCCCCCGAACACGTCAAGGGCCAAAGCCCCAAACAGCTCCCGCCGCCAGCCGGCTCGGCTCCCGAACGTCCAATAGCCAGGGGCGTAGTCGGTGTTGGCGTCGTTGAGGGGTAGGCGAGCTTGGTGGTTGACCGTGGGGTTGAGGTAAAACCCGAGCTGCTCGCTGAAATCCAGGCCCGTTGTAAGTGTATGTGGCGCCGTACCCGTGAGCCGGTTGCCGCTGTAATCGTTGCCACCGCTGGCGTAGCTCCCGAAACGGTACTGATTGTACGCGTAGCTCACAAAAGCGCGCAGGCCACCTGGCGCTAGGGCGATGGTCGGGCTGGCGGGGGCCGCAGGCCGCCAGAGCCAGCCGCTCAGGGCCGCTTCGGCCCCGCGCTGCCGGGTGGTGCCGGCGTTGGCGAAAAGCTGAACCCCCTGGTCGGTGGTACGGGTGGTAATGGTTTGGCGCAGGCGCAGGTCATAGACGGCTACATCGTAGCGCAGCCGCTCGTTCCAGAGCTGGCCCCGGGCCCCTACCTCATAGCTGGTACCACGCTCGGCTTGCAGGGCCTGGTTGATGGAAGCATCCGAAGGGCGGATTTCTTCCTCCGTGGGCGGCGAGAAGCCCGAGCTTACGCTGGCGTACACCGATACGTTCCGCCCGAACTCGCGTAGCAAGGCCACCCGCGGCGACACTTCAGGTCGGAAGTTGCGCTCCAGCTCGTAGGCCGTGGGACGAGTAGCCGCGTCGGAAAGGCGGCTGATGCGGTAACGCAGCCGGTTGTAGCTGGCCCCGGCCGTGAGCAGCAGCCCGGCGGGCAGCTCGTAGTCAGCCTGGGCGAAGGCAAAGCCCGTGAGCGTCCGGATTTCGTCGTCGTAGCGCAGCGGGCCGGGCGTGCCGGCGCGGTTCTGGTAGTTGCGGGAGCTTTCAAAACCCGTCTGGCCTTCGCCTCCGCCCTGCAGCCGCAGGGTGCGCCCGGCCAGCGTGGTGCGGTAGCTGGCCACTACCCGGCCACCCCCACCCAGCAAGGTATTGCGCTCAAAATCGACGAGGTAAGGCGTATTGATGCGGCTGCCGCTCAGGTAGAAGGTAGTGCGCAGCTGTAGGCGCTCAGAAAAGCGGGCCTCGTGCGTGCCGCCTACCAAGGCCGAGCGAGAGGCGTAGTACGTGCGCTGCGCCACGGTGCCAGGGCTGGTGGCCGTACCCGGCCGGGCCTGGCGCGGGTTTGCTTCGAACTGCGCTCGGGTTAGTCCCCCCGGCAGCTGATAGGTGATATCGGAGTAGAGCGTGTGCAGGCTCAGGGTCTGCTTCTCAGTGGGCTGCCACTCTCCATCCAGGGCCAGTACGTCGCGGCGCAGGGCACTTTGCTGGCGGTAGCCGTCGAGGCTCTGGCGGGCGTAGCTGGCGCGCAGGTAGCCGGTGGCGCTGCCGGTTTCGGCCGTAGCCAGGTAACGCCGCAGCCCGAAACTGCCCGTGGTGAAGCCCACCTGGCCCCGGGTAGTGCCGGGTGCCGGGCGGCGGCCGGTCAGGAGCACGGCCCCGCCGGTACCGGCCCCGTACACGCTGGCGGCCGGACCTTTCACTACCTCGATTCCTCCCAGTAAAGCCGGATCCAGCAGGTTGAGCGGAGTGCTGCCGCTGGCTTCCGTGAAGGGCAGGCCCTGGTAGTATACCTTGGTGTTGCGCACCCCAAACGGGGAGCGGAGCGTGCTACCCCGCACGCTCAGCCGGTAGCTGGCCGTGGCGCGCTCCTCCAGCCGTACGCCCGGCAGCGTGTTTATGGCCTGGGTTAGGGCATTCTGCGGAAAACGCTCCAGCACGGAGGCATCGAGCACAGCCACGGCCGCCGCCGTGCGCCGCAAGGGCAACTGCTGACCGTAGCCGACCACGGTAGTTTCGGGCAGTACCCGGGGCCGCAACAAGGCGGTATCGGGCGGGGCGGAGGATAGCTGTTGAGCCACAACGGAGCAGGGCAGCAGCAACAGGGGTAGCGTGTAATAGGAGGTCATGCAAGCAGGAAACGGAAAGCCAGAAGCCGGGCAGGTGTCCCCCTCCAGGAGGCGGGCCGTAGCTACGGTCAGAACCTATACCGGATTGCGGGCATTTCGTTTGGCGAGACCTAACTTTTGCTACCCGTTGGCAGCGCAGCCGGCGTCTGCAAAACTATTTTTCGGGGTAGGCCATAATTTTTTTATTGGGCCAACAGAGGGTGCGGCCTCCGAGTATAAGCCCCCTAATTTCTTTGCTGCCAGCTTCTTACTGCTGGTTCTGGCAGTGAAATACCCCCCTGTTTTAGCTTTCTTTTCCCGCCTTATTTCCCGGAGTCACTGTTTCGCAGTCAGATAGTTATCAGTATAGAAATCAGCATATATTCTTTTCCCAAAGCCAAATTCGCAACCGGCCTCGTCTACGCTTGAGCCAGACTGTTATGGCGGGAAGCAGCACGCCTAAGAAGCTCGACAGTAAAAGTGAATTCATAATAATATAACAATAACAATAAAAATTAAAACTTTATTTTTACATATTAGTATTGCATCTTGGTAATACAGAAATAGCAACCACATATTATCACGTTTTGAGCAGGGCTGCCTTTAGCAAAGCAGCTTCTGACCGAGGGCTGAGGTAGTGGGGTTCGGCAACAGCATGCCACTGCCAGCTGCGCTGTTTGCTAATAAGGAGCACAACAATCCGGGCATCCCTAATCAGAACTATGCATGAACTCTACCCTGTCTTGTAAGCAGCCCGACGCTCCAGGGGTAGCGCCGTTTGCTCCCGGCCTCGCTGGCGCGAGGGAAGCGGAGCGGCTGGCGGCGTTAAGCGCCCTGGATCTGCTGACTACTGAACTGGAGCCGGAATTTGACGCCATTGTGCAGCAAGCCGCTCTGGCTTGCTGCACCCCAATTGCCTGCCTCAGCTTTCTGGATGAAACCCAGCAGTGGATTAAGGCCCGCACCGGCACGCCGCTCACCTGGCTGCCGCGCGCCGACTCTCTGTGCGCCCATACCATCTCGGCCAACGACTTACTGGTGCTCGATCAGCGTGGCTTAGCGGAGCTAGCTCCCACCAACCCGTTGGTGCAGGCGCAACCCGGGGTTGTTTTCTACGCTGGCTACCCCGTGCGCACAACTGAAGGAGTGCCCGTAGGCGCGCTCTGCGTCTGTGATACGACTGCTCGGAACCTGAGTGCTGAGCAGCACCTGGCCTTGCACCTGCTGGCCCGGCAGGCCAGCCAGGAGCTGGCCCTTCGCCAGGCTACCCGCGCCCGCCTGGCTGCCGAGGCCCTGGTGCAGCGTAAACAGGCGTTTCTGGCCGCCGTAAGCCACGAAATCCGGACGCCTCTGCACGGCATTATGGGCCTGACGCGGCTGCTGCAGGAAAGCTTTATAACTCCTCACCAGGAAGAAAACCTGGGCCTTATTGCCTCCACAGCCGAAAATCTGCTTTCCGTCATCAACGATATTCTGGACTTCAGCAAGGTAGAGCTGGGCAAAATGGATCTGGAGCGGGTACCCTTTGATGTAGCGGCTACCGTGCGCGACACTACCCGCTCTTTGCAGCACCTAGCCCGTCAGAAAGGGCTGACGCTACTCACCAGCCTGCCTGGCCCGGCCGTTCCACCCGTGGAAGGTGACCCGTTCCGGCTACGGCAGGTGCTCCTGAACCTGATAACCAACGCGTTGAAATTCACGGAGGTGGGCCAGATCAGGGTAACAGCGAAAGTCCAGCACTCAGATGAGGAACTGGTGCACCTGCATTTCTGCGTGGAAGACACTGGTATCGGCATCAGCCCCGACAAAGCGGACGAAGTATTCCGGGCCTTCGACCAGGCAGCTACCAGCACGGCCCGGCGCTACGGCGGCACGGGGTTAGGACTCGCTATCTGCAAGAGCCTGATAGAGCTGCAGGGAGGCCACATCTGGCTGGAAAGCCAACCGGGCCAGGGCAGTTGCTTCGGGTTTTCGCTGGTGTATCCCCGCAGCTCGCACGCGCCCCAGCAGGAGGAGACCCTCCCGGCCCTGGCCCCAGGACTGCTCCAGGGGCTGTCGGTGCTACTGGCCGAGGATAACTCCATTAACAAGCTGGTAGCCACTTCGCTGCTCCGCGACTGGGGCGCGGAGGTAGACGTAGCCACCAATGGCCGGCAGGCGCTAGACCTGGCCGAAACCCAGCGCTACGACCTGATTCTGATGGATATTCAGATGCCCCAGCTCACCGGCCTGGAGGCCACGGCCTACCTGCGGGCTACGGCCAACCTAAATCAGCATACCCCCATTATTGCCCTGACGGCCAACGCCATGCAGGACGAGGTGGATGCCTACCTGCACCAGGGCTTCACAGATTATCTGATTAAGCCGTATCCCGAGGCCGACCTGTACCGGCTTATGGCCCGGGCCACCGGCCGCACCCAAGCTACCCCCGACCTGCCGCAGCCTACCTATAACTTCTCCCAGCTCGGTAAGCTGGCCCACGACCAGGAGTTTATCCGGAAGATGCAGCAGTTATTTCTGGATACGGTACCCAGCCAGCTTCTGCACTTACGCACTGCTCTTCATGAGCGCCAGTGGGAAGTTGCGGCCCAGCTTACACACAGCCTGAAATCTACGTATGGCAGCCTGCAAATGACGGAAGCTACCAATTGCCTCAAGCAACTGGAAAAAGTCATGCATCCACCGCCCGTCACGGCCCAGCCCTTGCTGAGCTTGCTGAACCTGCTGGATGCCATTACCAGCCGTACTGCCGAGCTGTTCACCCAGCACCTGGAGCAGCAGACTGCCGAAACAACGGCAGAAACCGAAATTTTCTCTGGGCCGCCCGGCCTTCCGATACCCTAACGGATGTCCAGCCCAGTTGCTATTAGCTACGCGCTGATGTTCAGCTTCTTACCTTTTGTCTCTTCTGTTCTCATGCCTTCTTGATACCACCTTCGCATCCGGTTTTGCAACCAGTCTTTCTTCCATTGAATTTATTTCATAGAAATTTTTACCTGTTATATTTTTTAACACAAAAAATAATTGATATAATTACATAAGAATACAACATATGTTATTCTCTGGCGTATCTGTGGATGCGCACTGACTTAACAAGTTTGATGAACTGAGTTGCAGTCATCTGTCTTTTCTGGCGAAACTGAAACACGACTACTCATCTGACCTGGCCTTATAGCCTGGCATACCCTTCTCTAACCGCTTACTGGCTTACGTCCAGCCTCACTTACTCCAGGTTTACCCTCTGATTATGTGAGCACTGCGACACTTACCAGCTTTCCTTCCGACCTGCTACACTAGCCCCCACGGGCTACTGCCTGCCTGTAGCTCTCTACCCACTCCCACCCGTTTTCACTCCAAAAACCTTGGGCCGCTTTGCGTGCGGTCAGGGGGCCTTTTGGTGCATTGTTGTGCGCGTGCCCTATCCGCGGCTCAGGTTAAACACAACTTATTATTTGGTTAGTCACAAGAGCTTGCTCTTTTCCTTTCACCATAACCGTTGGCACTTATGGTCTTCCCCAAGAAACAACTCCTCATTATTGATGACGAGCCGTCTATCCGGCTGATTCTGGAGCACTACTTCTCCAGTGAGTACGATGTAGTCGTGACCTCCAATGGGCAGGAAGCCCTGAACTGGCTGCAGAAGGGCCACCAGGCCGATGCTATTGTGGCCGATTACGAAATGCCCCAGATGGACGGGCTGGAATTTCTTAAGCGCCTGCGGGCCCACACCACCTACGGCACTACCCCGCTGCTGATGCTGTCGGTGGCCGATGAGAGCAGCAAAAAGATTCAGTGTCTGCGCCAGGGGGCCGACGACTACATCGTGAAGCCTTTTAACCCGGAGGAACTGGAAATCAGAATCAAAAACGTCCTGGGCCGCGTCCGGGCTTAGTCTATTCTGCCCGCTTCTACTCTCGTTCTACTCTACCCGAAATTCCCTGTATGCATTGGTCTACTACTCCTTTCCGGCTATGAACGCTACCGCTCCTAACCTCTACCCTTCAGGCAGTACCCCTCAGCCTTTGCTACCCAACTGGTGGCAGTTCACACACCGCAAAACCAAGAAAGCCCGTTCGGCTCAGCGCCTGCACCCCGCGGGCAGCGGGCTACGCATGCCGGTAGCCAAGCGCGCCTTCGATATTGTTGTATCGGCTACTATTCTGCTGGCGTTGCTGCCGCTGTTTGTGGTGGTGGCCCTGCTGATTAAGCTGGAGTCGAAGGGGCCTGTGCTGTACTACTCCTACCGGGTAGGCACCGGGTACCGCAAGTTCCGGTTCTGGAAGTTCCGCTCCATGCGCCAGGATGCCGACCAGCTGCTGGCCTCCATGAAAAACCTGAACCAGTACCAGGCCGCCGCCGACGAGGAAACTCTGGAGCCTGGTGCCTGCGCCTGCACCGCCGAGGGCGGCACCTGCCAGAGCCACCTGATTGACAAGCACGGCAACCGCATCTGCGAGAAGCACTACTACCGGGCGAAGAAGGCCCGGGAGGAGGCCGCTTTCATCAAGATTGCCAACGACCCGCGCATTACCCGCATCGGGCTGTTCATCCGCAACACCAGCATCGACGAGCTACCCCAGCTCTTCAACGTGCTGCGCGGCGACATGTCGCTGGTGGGTAACCGCCCCCTACCCCTCTACGAGGCCGAAAAGCTGACCACCGACCAGTTTGCCACCCGCTTTCTGGCGCCGGCCGGCATTACGGGCCTCTGGCAGGTGAGCAAGCGCGGCAAGGGCGGCGACATGTCGGCTGAGGAGCGCAAGGCCCTCGACGTAGAGTACGCCACCAACTACTCCTTCCGCAAGGACGTGCAGATTCTGCTCAAAACCTTCCCGGCGCTGCTGCAAAAGGAGAACGTGTAATGAAAACTGCCCATTTTTTCCCGGTTCTGGTGCTGGCCCTGGCTCCGCTGCTTTCCCGCGGGCAGACGCCCGGCCCCCCGCCCCCGCCCGCGGAAGCGTGGGAGGAGCGGTTCTTCAAGGCCCCCGAAGTAGTGCTACCCATTCTCTACCAGGCCGCCATTGGCCACTCGGCAGGCATCGACAAGCTGGAGGCCGCCCAGCAGGTAGCGGGGGAGGACATCCGGCTGGCCCGGAAAAAGATCCTGAACTCCCTGGCCCTGGGCTCCAGCTACAACTACGGCACCCTGCCCTACTTCTCTACCAACGGCTCTACGGAGCGCGTGCAGCAACTCAACGCCTTTGCCCTTGGCGCCCGCGCCCAGTACAACGTGGGCCTGAGCCTGACGGTGCCCCTAGAGCAGCTGGCCAGCCGCCGCGCTACCGTGCACAAGCAGGAGCTGATTCTGCAGCAGGCCGTGGCCGAGCGGGCGGTTGGCGAGGAGGAAATCCGCCGCCAGGTGATTCTGCTCTATCAGGAGCTGGCCCTGGCCCGCGCCAACCTGCAGCACCACCAAAGCGCTGTGCAGCTGGCCGGCATCAGCAAGAAGCTGGCTGACAGCAAGTTTCGCAGCGGTGAATTGCAGGTAGATGAGCAGATGACTGCCACGGAGCTGCACAACAAAGCCCTGCTGGCCCAGGAAGAAGCCCGCAACAAGTACCAGACGGCGCTGCTGCTGTTAGAAGACCTTTTGGGCTCGCCCCTTCACGCTTTAATGACTGGCCGATGACGCTTAAAGACCTTTTCCGGCTGCTCCGCCGCCACTGGCTGCTGCTGGTGCTGGTGCCGCTGGCTACCAGCGTTTCCATCTATTTTTTCGGCCGCAACCGGGACAAGAAGTACACCTCTGATACGGTCATTTACACCGGCATTGCCTCGGGCTATAAAATAGACGGCGACAACAACGCGGCCGGCGGGGGCTGGAACGCCGCCTCCACAGCCTTCGATAACCTGCTTTCCCTGATTAACTCCCGCGAAACGCGGGAGGAAGTGGGCCTGCGCCTATTGGCCCGCCACCTGCAGGAGCGCAAGGCCAACGGTGCCACGGCAGCCACGGCCCAGCAGGCCGCTATAGCGCCTACTGGCGTGCTGGCTTCGGTGCAGCGGGTGCTCTGGCCGGCGCAGCAGGCCGCCGCCGATGCGCCCCTGCTCGATTCGCTGGCGGCCACACTGGCCGGCAACACGGAGGCCGAAACCCTGGCCAACCTCACGGCGGCCTACCGGGTCAACAACACCAACGCCGTGTACAAGCTGCTCTATTCCAAGCACCCCTACTACTCGGAGGCGGCCATGTGGAACATTGCCGCCAGCCGCATCAAGGACAGCGACCTGCTGCGCATTGAGTACAGCTCAAAAAACCCGCAGGTGTGCCGCGAAACCCTGGATATTCTGACCCAAGTGTTTATCCGCAAGCACCGGGAGTTATTCGTGGTGCAGAACGCCAACGTGATTGGCTACTTCGATGAAGCTACCCAGAAGGCTTACACCAAGCTGCAGGCGGCCGAAAAGAAGCTGCTGGAGTTTCATCAGCGGCATAACATCGTCGACTACGACAAGCAGATGATAACCTCCACGGAGGAGCGCCAGCTCACGGCCGACAAGTTCAACGAGCTGGAAATGCAGTACGCCGGCGCCAGCTCGGCGCTGAAGTCGACGCAGGCGGCCCTGGGCACGCGTGGCGTCTCCAACCTGAAAAGCCAGGAGATTCTGCGCCTGAGCAGCCGCCTCTCCGAGTTGAACGAGCAGATTTCGGAAGCTGAGCTGCTGACCAAAAGCGCCAGCACCCCGGACGGCGCCGCCCGCGTGGCCAACCTCCGGCAGCAGGCCGCCAGTGTAAGCAGCAGCCTCGACGCGGCCACCACCAGCTACGACGCCGACTCCCGCTCGGTGCAGGGCGTGGCCGTGAAGGACCTACTGCAGGATTACAGCAAGAATGCTTTGCAGGTAGAAGACCTGCGCGGGCAGCTCAACTCTATGCGCCGGCAGAAAGACAACTTCACCAGCCAGTACAACAGCCTGGTACCGCTGGGGGCGGAAATCCGTAAAATCCGCCGCGAGGTAGAAATTGCCGAGAAGGAGTATATGTCGCAGGTGGAGGGCCTGAAGCAAAGCAAACTCTCCCAGCAAAACGTGGAGCTGGCTTCGCAGCTGAAGATAGTGGACCCGCCCAACCTGCCCGTGACGGCCGGCGGCACCCGCCTGCTGGTTCTTTTGCTAGGGGGGTGCCTGGCCTCCTTCCTGTTTACCGGCGCTGGCCTGGTGACGGTTGATTTGCTCAACAACTCCTTGCAGAAGCCGGCCCTGGCTACTAAGGTGACCAGCTTCCCGGTGATGGGCATTATCCCGAGCACCACCAACCTTACGCAGAAGCAACTGCTGGACGCCCAGCGGGCCGAGGACCAGCTGGCCCGCCAGCTGCTGCTGAAAATGCACCAGAAGGACGATTCCGCTAAGCCCTTCATCATTGGGGTACTCAGCAGCCAGAGCGGCGAGGGCAAAACTACCCTCTCCACCTCCCTGACGACCAGCCTCAACCACATGAAGATCAAAACCCTGGGGCTGTTTCCGAACGACCACGCCGAGCACACCTGGCTGGAGGGACACACGGCCTACTACTCGCCCTTGCAGGGCTTGTCGCAGGGCGTGACGGTAGCCGACCTGGCGGGCACGCGCGCCTACAACAATGCCGTCATCATTGTAGAGTTTCCGGCCCTGCTGGAAGCTACCTACCCTGCCTCTCTGCTGCAAAGCCTGGACCTGATTCTGGTGGCGGTGAAGGCCACCCGCAGCTGGGAGCAGGCCGACAAGAAGATTTTCGAGAACATCAAGAACGTTACGCGGGCCCCCATTGAGGTAGTGCTCAACGGCGTGCTGCCCGAATACGTGACCGATTTTATTGGGGCCCGGGTGAAATCGGCCAGCGGCAAGCGCGCCGCCCTACCCCCACGGCCACTCCAGGGGCTGCTCAACCCGTAGCCGCCCGTTTTTCTTGCCCGCGGGCCCGGCCCGCCGCCTTGCCTGCCTTTCCCCGTTATGAGTCACTTTGTATCGTCAGCTACTATTCTGAGAAGCCGCGGGGTTCAGCTCCTGCTCGGGGTGCTGGCGGCCGTGGTAGTGGGTTGGAGTACGGCGCGGGCCGGGGTACTGGTGCCGGCCCTGCTGATTGTGCTGGCCGTGGTGGTGCCCTTTGTCATTATCCTGTTCACCACACCGCGGGTAGGCATCATTGCCCTGCTCTGCTACTGCTTCCTGTTCTTCATCATCGACCGGGAGGTAGGCGGGGCACCCTACGGCATGGCCATTGATGGGCTGCTGGTTACCACGGCCGTGGCCGTGCTGGTGCAGCACCGCCGCTTCGACTGGAGCTACCTCAAGAACGACCTGGTACTGCTGACCCTGTTTTGGTTTGTAGTGAACATTCTGGAGCTGGGCAACCCCTCGGGGGCCAGCCTCATGGGCTGGGTGCAGGAATTCCGCAGCGCCTCCTTCTACTGGCTGCTCACGGTGCCCCTCTCGCTGCTGCTGTTCAACCAGAAAAAAGACCTGAACCTGTTTCTGGTGCTGCTGATTGGGCTGTCGGTGCTGGGCACGCTCAACGGGCTCAAGCAGCTCTACATCGGCCTTTCGCCGGGCGAGCAGCAGTTCCTTGACGAAGGCAACGCCAAAACCCACCTGCTCTGGGGCAAGCTGCGGGTGTTTTCCTTCTACAGCGACGCGGGCCAGTTCGGGGCTTCCCAGGCCCACATTGCCCTGATAGCCCTGATTCTGGGCTTCGGGCCGTTCAAGAAATGGCAGAAAACCTTGCTGCTGCTGGCGGCCGGGCTGCTGATTACGGGCATGTTTATTTCCGGGACGCGCGGGGCCTTATTCGCCCTTATCGTGGGGATTGGGGTAGCCCTGCTCATCAGCAAGAACATCAAGGCCCTAGTGGTGGGCTCGGTGCTGGCCCTCTCAGCCCTGTACGTGCTTAAGTACACCCACATCGGCGACACGAACTACAACATTTACCGCATGCGCACGGCCCTGGACCCCCAGGATGCCTCCCTGAACGTGCGCCTCAACAACCAGCTGGTGCTGCGCAACTACTTGGAGTCGCACCCCTTCGGGGGGGGCGTGGGCACCATTGGGGCCTGGGGCATCAAGTACAACCCGGGCAGCTACCTCTCCACTATTCCGCCCGACAGCTACTGGGTGAAGGTGTGGGTGATGTACGGTATTGTGGGCTTTATCATCTGGTTTGGCATCATGCTCTACATCGTGGGCAAGGGCTGCGGCATCGTCTGGAACATCCGGGACCCTAAGCTGCGCGTGAAGCTCAACGCCCTGACGGCCGGCGCGGCGGGCATCCTCTTCTGCAGCTACGGCAACGAGGTTATCAACTTCATGCCCTCGGCCATCATCGTGTACATCTCCTGGGCCTTCATCTTTCTGGGGCCCCGGCTGGATTCGGAACCTGAACCTGTACAGCAGTAATCAGCCTATGGCAACGCCCCTGGTATCTATTATTTCCATCAACTACAACCAGGCCCAGGTAACCTGCGAGATGGTAGCTTCCCTGCGCCAGCTCACGTACCCGGCCGTGGAAATCATTGTCGTGGACAATGCCTCCCCCACCGATGACCCCGGCATCATTCGGGAGCAGTTTCCGGAGGTGCAGCTGATCCGGTCCGCCCAGAACCTGGGCTTTGCTGGCGGCAACAACCTGGGCATCAAGCAGGCCAGGGGCAAATACATCCTGTTTCTCAACAACGACACGGAGGTAGCGCCCGGCTTTCTGGAGCCTCTGGTGGCTTTGTTTGAAAGCAACCCCGACGCCGGCATTGCCTCGCCCAAAATCATCTTCCACGGCACCGACGATATTATTCAGTACGCCGGCTCGCGGGGCATCAACACCTGGACGGGCCGTAGCGTGACCATCGGCCACGGAGAGCCTGATGCCGGCCAGCACAACACCTCCGGCCCTACCAAGCTCGCCGACGGGGCCGCCATGATGGTGCCGCGCCGCGTGATTGACGAGGTAGGTCTGATGCCGGAGGTGTACTTCCTTTATTACGAAGAGCTGGATTACTGCGAAATCATCAAGCGCTGGGGCTACAGCTGCCACTACGTGGCCGAGTCCACCATTTACCACAAGGAGTCCATGTCGGTGGGCAAAGCCTCGGTGCTGAAAACCTACTACATGAACCGCAACCGCCTGCTCTTTATCCGCCGCAACTTCACCGGCTGGTCGCTGTGGACGAGCACCTGCGTGTTTCTGCTGGCGGCCCTGCCCAAGAAAGCCGTGGCCTTTTCGCGCCGCTCGGAGTGGAGCCACCTGCGGGCCCTGGGCCGCGGGCTGTGGTGGAATCTGCAGCACCTGGGCACTCCTTCCGCTACTACTACCTAATCCCTACGCTATGACCCTTATTACTCTCGTTCTGGATGGGCTGCTCTGGGTGCTGGGTATTTACCTGCTGCTAAACTGCGCCTACCTGCTGTTTTTTGCCATTGCCGGCCATCTGCGCCCGTCCCAGCGGCCGGCCCTGCCAGCCGCGGCCAACTCTCGCCCGCGCCCGGCCCGCGCCATGTGCGTGCTGATTCCGGCCTACCGCGAAAATACGGTGGTGCTGGAAACCACCCGGGCCGCGCTGCGCCACGCCTACCGCGGCGCGCACACCGTCTGTGTTATTGCCGATGGCCTGGAAGCGGCTACCGTGGCGAGCCTGCGCGAGATGGGGGCGCAGGTGCTGGAAGTCCAGTTTGCGCGCAGCACCAAGGGCAAGGCTTTGCTCTACGCGCTGGAAAAGCTCCCCCCGCGCACGTTCGAGGTAGCCATGGTCCTGGACGTGGACAACCTCATGGGTCGGGGCTGCCTGGAGGCAGTGAACGAGGCCTTCGAGGCCGGCTACCAGGTGGTGCAAACCCACCGCACGGCCAAAAACACCGACTCGGCCTTTGCCCTGCTCGACGCCTGCAACGAGGAAATCAACAACCACATCTACCGCAAGGGCCACTTTGCGGTGGGCCTCTCGGCGGCCCTCATCGGCTCGGGCATGGCCTTTGAGTTTGGCTACCTGCGCCAGTTGCTCCAGGGCATCGGCGAGACGGTGGGCGAGGACAAGGAGCTGGACTTCCGCATTGCCCGCGACCAGGAAAAAATCTGCTACCTCGACAGCGTGTACGTCTATGACGAGAAGGTGGAAAACGCCCAGGTGTTCACCCAGCAGCGCAGCCGCTGGCTGGCCTCGCAGTTCGAGTTCCTGAAGAAGTACGCCGCCGAGGGGCTGGAGCAGCTCATGGAGCACGACAACCTCGAGTTCTTCAACAAGGTAGTGCAGGCCTTTCTGGTGCCGCGCACCCTGCTTATTGGCGTGCTCGGGTTGCTGCTGCTCGTGTCCGTGGGGCTGAGTTTCGTGCTACCCGCCGGGCCCGCGCCGCTGTTCTGGGCCGGGCTGCTGGCCGTGCTGGCCCTGACCCTACTTATTTCCCTGCCCGCGCGGCTCTACAACCGGCAGCTGCTCACGGCCGTGGTGCGCCTGCCCTACGCCCTGCTGTGCATGATACTGGCCCTGCTGCGCATCAACCGCTCCAAAACGGCCTTTCTCGCTACTCCGCACCGGGTGCAGGCCCTGGACGCCTCGCTGGACCACTAACCTCCCCCGCGCTATGCCTTTCGAACTTATTGCCCTGCCGGCCGCCGCCTGCCTGGTGTTCGGCTTTATCCGGGGCCTGCGGGCCCGCCGGCAGTCCTGACCGCCCTTCCGCCCTCCCCCTCTCCCTACCTCACATCCGCGTTTCCTCCCACGTGACGCCCAACCTCTTCAGCAGCTGTTGAGCTACCCTTTCCCCATGATGAGCAACGTGTACCTCTATCTGTTCTGGGCCGCTTTTGCCGTGGCGTTTTACACCTACGTGGGCTACGGCTTGGTGGCCTGGGCCTTGGCCCGCCTAAGCCGGCTGGTGCGCCCCCGCCGCCCCCTGGCGTTTTTTGAGCCCGACGTGACGCTGGTAGTGCCAGCCTACAACGAGGCCGACATCCTCGATGACAAAGTAGCCAACTGCCTGGCCCTGAGCTACCCCCGCCAGAAGCTGCGGCTTGTGTTTATTACCGACGGCTCCACCGATAACTCGGCCGAAGTACTGGCCCGCTACCCCCAGGTGGAGCACCTGCACTCCCCCTTCCGCGGCGGCAAGTCGCTGGCCGAAAACCGGGCTATGGAGTTTGTGCGCACGCCCTACGTCATCTTCACCGACTGCAACTCCTTCCTGAACCCCGAGGCCGTGCGCGAGATGGTAAAGCACTACCAGGACCCGCAGGTGGGCGCCGTATCGGGCGAGAAAAAGGTGCTGGCCCACAACTCGGCCTCCGGGGCCGGCGAGGGGCTGTACTGGAAATACGAGTCCTTCCTGAAGCGCTGCGACTCCGAAATCTACTCCCTCATGGGCGCGGCCGGCGAGCTGGTGTCGTTCCGCTCCAACCTGTTCCAGCCCCTGGAAAAGGACACCATCCTCGACGACTTCATCCAGTCCCTGCGCATTGTGGAGAAGGGCTACCGCGTGGTCTACGAGCCGGCCGCCTACGCCGCCGAGGCCCCTTCGGCTTCCCTGGCCGAGGAAATGAAGCGCAAAATCCGCATCTGCGCCGGCGGCTGGCAGTCGATGGTGCGGCTGCGCTCCTTGCTGAACCCGCTACGCCAGCCGCTGGTCACGTTCCTCTACGTCTCGCACCGGGTGCTGCGCTGGAGCCTTACGCCGGTGGCGCTGGTGCTGCTGCTGGTGCTGGGCGCCGTGCTGGCCGGGCTGCACGGCGGCTTCTACGCGGCCTTTTTCGCGGCCCAGGTCCTGTTCTACGGGCTGGCCTACCTGGGCTGGCGCGCCGAAAGCCAGGGTCGCAGCCGCAAGCTGCTGCTCGTGCCGCTGTACTTCACCAGCATGAACGTGGCCGTGTTTGCCGGCTTCCGCCGCTACCTGCGCGGCACCCAGTCGGCGGCCTGGGAAAAGGCCGCCCGCACCCAGCCCCTGGAAGGCAACCTGAGCATTCCGAAAGCCTGACCCCGTCCCGCTCCTTCCCCACCCGCCATTCAGTAGCCGTTCACCCAACTTTCCTTCGGCGATGCGAATAGCCCATTTGATTATGGCCCACAAAGGTCCGGAGCAGATTGCCCGCCTGGTAACGGCCATGGCCCACGAGGGCTTCGACTTTTACATTCACCTGGACGCCAAGGCCGACCGCCGGGACTTCGAGTTTTTGGAGGAGCTGCCGGGCGTGCGCCTGACCACCACCCGCCTCTACGTGCGCTGGGCCTCCTACCGCTTCACCAAAGCCATTGTGGAGTGCACCCGCGAAATCCTGGCCACCGGCATTGCCTACGACTTCATCAACCTGATGAGCGCCCAGGACTACCCCATCAAGCCCGCCGATACTATCTACCGCTTTTTTGCCCGCCACCGGGGGCGCTCCTTTCTCTCCTTCGAGGCCAACGCCGAAGACTCGGAGTGGTGGGCCCACGCCATTACCCGGGTCGAGAAGTACCACTCCACCTACTTCCACTTCAAGGGCCAGTACGTGCTGCAATCCACCCTGAACTGGCTGCTGCCCAAGCGCCGGTTTCCGCTGCCTTACACCCTGTACGGGGGCAAAGATGGCTCCTGGTGGACCCTGAGCCGGACCTGCGCCCAGTACCTGGTTGATTTCCTGGATGACAACCCGGCCCTACGCCGCTTCACCATGTTTACCTGGGGCTCCGACGAGTTTCTGATTTCTACCATCCTGATGAACTCGCCCTACCGCCCCACCATCATCAACAACAACTACCGCTACATCGACTGGAGCCAGGGCGGGGCCAACCCCAAGGTGCTGACGACGGCTGACTTCGAGCGCCTGCGGGCCAGCCCCCAGCTGTTTGCCCGCAAGTTTGACCCGGCGGTGGATGCTACCGTCCTCGATTTGGTAGATGAGCAACTGCTCACGGCCCCGCTGCAACCCGTTTCCTGATGCGCACCCGGCGGCGGCGGCCGCGTTTACTTCTAGCCTGATTTTACATGGAGAATACCCTACTCGGCCGTGATATTGTGGTGGTGGGCCAGCAGCCCTGGGACACCGAAATTGGCAGCAACTGCCGCAACATTGCCCTGGAGTTTGCCCGCCACAACCGGGTGCTCTACGTGAATGCCCCCCTGGACCGCAACACCGTGCTCCGGCACCGCCGCGCGGGCTGGGTGCAGCAGCGCCTGCGGGTGGTGCGGGGCCAGGAGCAGCCCCTGCAGATGGCCGGCGACAACCTGTGGGTGCTTACCCCGGATGCCATTGTGGAGTCGATTAACTGGCTGCCGGCTTCCCCCCTCTACGACCTGCTCAACAAGCGCAACAACCGCCGCTTTGCCGCCGCTATTGAGCGCGGCATCCAGGCCCTGGGCTTCCAGGAGTTCGTGCTCTTCAACGACAACGACATTTTCCGCAGCTTTTACCTCAAGGAGCTGCTGGCCCCTGCCGTGAGCGTGTACTACTCCCGCGACTATATGCTGGCCGTGGACTACTGGCGCAAGCACGGCCGCCGCCTGGAGCCCCAGCTCATTGCCAAATCCGATGTGTGCGTAGCCAACTCCAGCTACCTGGCCTCCTACTGCCAGCGTTACAACCCTAATTCCTACTACGTGGGCCAGGGCTGCGACGTAGCCCCCGCCGCAACGACGGCCACCACCGTGCCCCCCGACCTGGCCCCCATTTCCGGGCCGCTGATTGGCTACGTAGGGGCCCTGGTGAGTTTGCGCCTGGACATTGACCTGCTGGTTAGTCTGGCCCGGCAGCGCCCCGAGTGGAGCCTGGTGCTGGTAGGGCCCGAGGACGAGGCGTTTAAAGCCAGCGCTCTGCACGAGCTGCCCAACGTATATTTTCTGGGTCCGAAGGCGCCCGCGGAGCTGCCGGCTTACATCCGGGAGTTTACTGTGTGCCTCAACCCTCAGCTGGTCAACGACATGACCATTGGCAACTACCCCCGCAAGATTGATGAGTACCTGGCCCTGGGCAAGCCCGTGGTAGCTACCCGCACCCAGGCCATGGACATCTTCGCCGAGCACACCTACCTGGCCGACTCGGGCGCCGACTACGTGGCCCTGATTGAGCAGGCCCTGTGGGAGGACTCCGCGGAGCGCCAGCGCCGCCGGGCCGCGTTTGCCGCTACCCATACCTGGGAAAACAGCGTCCGGCAGATCTACGAGGCCATCCGGGCAGCCTCGCCCCCGGCCGCTGCCCCTGTTGCTCTGGCTCATGCCTAAGCCTGCTTACCGCTGCCCCTTTGCCTTGCCCTTTTCCGCCCTTCTGTTCCCACCATTTCTTCCCCGGTAGCTGATGCTCGCCTTGTTTAAAAACCGACACATCTTATCCTTAACCGGGAACGGCGTCATGGCCGTGTTCAGCATCCTGACGTACAGCATCCTGTACCGCTTTTTGCCCGAAACGGACATGGGCAACTGGGTGTTCTTTCAGTTCGCGTTTCTGCTGCTCGATACGTTTCGCACCGGCCTGCTGCAAACCCCGCTCATCAAGTTTTACGCCGGCGCCGACCTGGCCCGCCAAACCACCGTGGCCGGCTCTTCCTGGTTTATTGGCCTGCTGGTAACGGGCAGCTTCGTGCTGCTCAACCTGGTGGCCTGGCCCCTGGCCGCCACCACCACCGACGCCGGCCTGCTGCTGCTGCTCACGTACTTCGGCATCAGCCTGGTCGTGACCCTGCCCTTCAACGTGGCCGTGTGGCTTCTACAGGCCCAGCAGCGCTTCGATGCCATCCTGACCATCCGGCTGCTCAACCAGGGCTCCTTTATTCTGCTGACGGTTTTGCTCTACTGGCTGGGTAAGATCAGCTTGCTGGGCATTGTGTACTCCTTTCTGGCCAGCTCCCTGCTCACCAGCGTGGTGGCCCTGGTGATGGGCTGGGCCCGCCTGGGCTCTTTGCGCCACAAAACCCGGGAGTGCGTGGCCGAGATATTCCACTTCGGCAAGTTCAGCTTCGGCACGTTCCTGTGCGCTACCCTGCTGCGCAGCTCCGATACCTTCATCATCAAGTTTATGCTCGGGCCGGCCGCGCTGGCGGTGTACAACCTGCCCCAGCGCCTGCTCGAAATCATTGAGATTCCGCTGCGCAGCGGCCTGGCCACGGCCATGCCCGATATGTCGGCGGCCGTGAACCGCAAGCGCCACGACGAGGTAGCCCACACCCTGAAAAAGTACGCCGGCTCCCTCACCCTGCTTTTCATCCCGATTGCGCTGGGCGTGCTGGTGTTTGCCGACGTGATTGTGCTGGCCATTGGGGGCCCCAAGTACGTGCACACCGAAGCCGCCAACATCTACCGCATCATGATTGTGTGCGCCCTGCTGTTTCCCATCGAGCGGTTTTTGGGCGTAACACTGGACATCATCAACAAGCCCCAGCTCAACCTGATCAAGGTGCTCATTGCGTTGGCCATCAATACTACCGCCGACATTCTGTGCATCCGGCTGACGGGCAGCATCTACGGGGCGGCGGTGGCCTCGGCCTTTACGCTGGTGGCCAGCCTGGGCTACGGCTACTGGGTGCTGAACAAGTACCTCCCCCTGCACTACCAGGATACCTTTCCGCTGGCCTTGGCCGAGTTCCGCAGCCGGCTTGATCTGCTCTTTCAAAAGGTGAAGCTCATCACCCACCGCAATCCTACTTTATGAAGAACTTTATCGTCCTCTCCTACGGCAGGCAAAACGAGTATCAGCGGGCGGTGTTTGCGGTGTTGAGCTTCTGGGCGTGGTATAGGGGGGATAGAGCAAGCGTACAAACCATTATTTACACCGATAATCCGGCGTTTTTCCAGCCCTACCTGGCCGGGCTGCCCGTGCAGTATGAGCTGCTGACGCCGGAGCAGCTCACCCACATGAAGGGCCCGGCCCGCTACGTGCACCGCGTAAAGGTACTGCTGCTGGAACTGGTATTCACCCGCTTTCCGGCCCGCGACATCCTCTACATCGACACCGACACGTTTTTCGTAGCCGACCCTGCGCCCTTGCTGGCCCGCCTGACGCCGGCTACCAGCCTGATGCACCAGCCCGAATACCTGCTGCAAGATGCCGTGGGCGTATTTGCCGAGTTCGGTCAGCAGCACTACCCCGAGCAGCTGCTGGAGCTGCTGGCCCGGGAGGCCTTCCAGGTAGCCGGGCAGCCCGCCCGGTTTTACTCCCGCCAGATGGCCTGGAACTCGGGCGTGCTCGGCGTCAGCCGCCAACATGCCGGTCTGCTGCCCGATGTTCTAAAGCTGGCCGACACCTTTTTCGCCCGTACCCGCTGGTTTGTGAGCGAACAGCTGGCCTTTTCCCTGGTGCTGCAAAACCAGAGCCAGCTAGTGGGCTGCCAGGCGTATTTGCTGCACTACTGGGGCCGGCGGCAAAAGTGCCTGATGGATGCGCAACTGACCGGCTTGCTCCAGCCGGGGTTCCAGCAGACGTCCTTGCCGGAGCGGCTACGGCGGGTGCGGCAGCTTACGGGCCCCTGGCAGCGGCAGGTGGAGGCCGACCGGCTGCGCGAGGGGGCGCTCTACGCCTTTACCAACCGACAGCCGGCGGCGGGCGTCAAGTACGCGCTGAAATCCCTGACCAAGGCTCCGTTCAGCCGCTACTTTCTGCGCCGCCTGCTCGTGGTAAGCCGCCGCACGTTGGCGTCGCCCCCCACGGCAAAACCCGCCCATCATCCCGCTCGGAGCGAGCCGGCCCGGTTCACGCCCAAGGCGTGGGGGCAGGTGACTCGCTCCCGCTCGGAATAACGGGCGGGTTTTGCCGTGGCGGGGTCGGCTACTCGGCCAGCACCACCCGCTGGTTGCGTACTCCCGCGGGGGTAGTCAGCCGCACGAGGTATACCCCCGTCGGCAGGCCCTGGGCGTGCAGCGTCACGCGCTGCGTACTGCCGGCTTCCACCGGGCCGGTCAGCAGCTGGCGCACGAGCCGGCCCTGCAAATCGTACACGGCGAGGGTTACGTGGCCGGCCGTGGGCACCCGGAAACTTACTTCGCTGCTGGAGGAAAAGGGATTGGGAGCCACCGTAAACTCGGCTTCCAGCCCGCGGGCTGCGGCTCCTGTACCTTCGCCCAGCAGAGCGCCGCCGGCCGTGGCCGTCAGGCTGGCGCTGCCGCCCGGGTAAGGCGACAAACGGCTACCCGGAATGGGACCTTCCAGGGTGCCGTTGGGCAGCTGCCAGGCCACGGCCACGTAGTCGTCGCCGCCCTGCTCTTTGTGCAACGCCTCCACGTAGTAGCGCTGGCCGGCCGTCAGGGTAACCGGGGCCGATTTCTGACTGGCGTACTTGTTCCACTCCCGGGAGTTGGTGTAGCCGCTGACCGAGGCGATGCGCACTTTGCGGGCCGGGTCAGCATCGGAGCTTAGCCACAGCTCGCAGTTGTCGTCGCCGGCAATCCAGAAGGTATAGGTGCCGGTTTGGGGCGGGCAGAGGTAGCCCCGGATACGGGCGCCGTAGTTGTCGCCGAGGTTGCGGCTGCTCTCAAACTGGGTCAGGTAGCTGGTGCTGGCCGGCGCAGTCAGCACCGGAATACCCGTTACGGCCGCGCCGCTTACATTATTCCACTGCTCGCGCAGGATGCTGCCCGTGGCCGAGCAGGTAGCCGGCACGGTAGTGGGCGGCGGGGTAGTACCAACAGTGCTGCCCGCCGCGGGTACCACGAACAGCGGCGTTTCCGTCAGCAGCACGCTCAACTGCCCGTTCGTGAGGTTTACCCGCTGCACCGCCAGTGCGCTGCCGCTGGTTGGGCGGTACACGTCGGCGTAGGAGGCAGTGCCCAGGTTGAGGGTGTACTGCATCGTGCGGCCCCGCTCGTCGGGCACTACCAGGGCGTAGGCCGATTGCCCGTTCAGCTCGTAGCGGTCCACTACGGGGGTAGCGTTCAGGCTTTCCTTGAAGGCATACTCGCCCAGCAGCTGGTTGGCTTGCGTGAGGTAGCGGGTAGCCAGGCGCGGGCTGCGGTCGGCGTTGAGCAGGCCCATGGTGGCAAACTGCGTGGCGCTGCCGGGGTTGTCGTCGTAGAGCTGGTAGAAGAACACGCGCTCCACGCCGTAGCGCGGATACAGCAGGGCCGTGCGCAAAATCCAGTCGGCCTGGGTTTCCTGCACCGAGCGGCTGCCGATGGCAATGGCCTTGAAGGGGCTACCCTGGTTGGTATCGAAGCCGGTTTCGGTAATCCAGACGGGCATGTTGCCGCAGTACTGGCGGGCCATCTGCACGAAGCTGCGGGCTACGGGCCCGGCGTCGGACACCTCGGGGGCCGCCCCGCGGGTAGAGTTGCCGCCCTGGGAAGTGCCCGCGTCGTTGGAGTAGTTATGGTAGTTGATGATGTCCCAGCACAGGTTTACGCTGCCATCGGGGCGGTAGCCGCGGTTTTGGCGGCACCACTCCACCATGCCCTTCACGTACTCGGGGTCGGGCTTGGCCAGACCGGCCATCACCACCTGCATGGTAGGGTCGGCGTTTTTCACCCCAATGCCCGCGCCCAGGGTGTTCTTATGTCCGTCGTAGAAGGCTGAGAGGTTGGCGGCGTACTGGGCGGGCGTCTGGTAGGCTTTGGCACCCTTCCACCACTTGTCCCGCTCGTTGTCGCACTCCATGTAGGTAATCAGGTTCAGGCCAATCTTCACCTCGTTGATGCCGTCGCCGGGCCAGCGGGGGGTAGTATTTACTGTGACCAGGCTGCGGCTCAGACTTGTGTTGCGGCCGTAGCGGGCAGCAAACTGAAACGCCATGCGGGCCTGCTCGCGGTAGGAAGCGGGGTTGCTGAAGTCGGCGCCGCCGCGCACGGGCACGTTTTCATGGTCGCGCTGGTCGGCGGGCCAGGTGTTCAGCAGCCAGCCGGGCAGGGTTTTGATGCAGGCCAGCACCTCAATGCCTTCCGCCTTCAGGCGCTGGTACAGGGCATCGTAGTTCCAGCCCCCGCTGTGGGTAGGGTTGAAGGTGTAGCTGCCTTCGGAGGACTCCAGACGCTCCCAGTCGAGGTAGTGGCGCATGCCGGTGAAGTTCTTCATGCCCGCCAACCGCGAGGGCTCTACTTCCCAGGGTCGGTTGGGGTCTTCTAAGTCCCACTCGAAAGCATTGATACCCAACGACTGTTTAAACTTGATGGCTCGCGCTGCAGTGCCAGGAGTGCCGGGCGTCGTCGGGGCTGGCGCCGCCTGCACCGTCAGGGTCTGACTAACGCTGGCCGCGGCCAGGTAGGCGGCGCTGGCGGCCTGCGAGGCCGTAATGGTGGTAGTACCGGCCCCCACCACGGTAGCCTGCCACTGCCCGCCGGCATTGGAAACCGAGGCCACCGCCGGGTTAGAGGAGGTAAAGGTGATGGGCGTAGCGGAGTTGGTGCTGGTAGCGCTGAGCGCAAACGGCGTGTCGCCCACCGTTCTGCCCGCCAGCGCCCCAAAGCTGATAACGGCCTGTGAGGGGGTAGGCGTTGGCGAGGGAGCCGCCGGGCCGCTGGCGTAGCCGAACACCTGAATTTTCTGCGGAATGTTGTTGCAGTACTTGCGCACGATGATGGCTTCGGCCGTGACCGATGCGGCTGGCCGCAGTTCCACCCACTGCTGATAAAGCGCTCCGGTAAAGGTGCCCAGCAAGGTGCGCTGCCCCCCGCTCAGGGCGTAAATGGAGGCCGGGTTATCGGCAAAGGAGCCCTCAACGTCGTAGAGGCGCACGCGGGTCAGGGTGGTGCGCTGGGCTAGGGGTAGTGTTACGTCGATGTATTGAAAGTTGGCCGGCTCCCAGTGGTTGCGCACCAGGTCGGTGAGGTTGTCGTTAAGCCAGGGCGAGTAGTCCTGCCCCGTGTTCACGCTGGGTGTAATGGCGGTGATGCTTACCCGGGTTTCGGTTTGGGCCCGGGCCGTACAGGCCAGCAAAATGCCCACGGTGAAGGTCAGCAGCGCCATCCATCTGGAAAATTTCCCCATTTCGAAAGAAGTTTGGTGAAGGTGTAGGGTAACGCCTGGCTTAGGCGCTGCCCCGTTTTGGTAAGCCAACCCGCCGTGCGGGCCTGGGTGGTGTAGTGCGCTGGTGTGGGTTCCGTGGCTACGGAACTACATTCTCTCCTCTCCCTTGGTCTTTCCGGCCTGAGCATCTGGCACCGGGTAAACCGCTGCCCTTGCCCCCCGAAAATACCTGCTCTTCCCCTCGGGAAGCCCCATCGTTTGCCGCCGCTACGCAGCAGACAAACTGCGTCCGTATTCCTCTTTTTGCTCCTGCTAGCTCTACAAAAGCCGCCGGAGCACCCATCTGCTGTATCGGTAGGCCTAGCCTAACCCCGAAGCGGCTTTGCTTCGTTCCACTACCGCCAAGCGCACGTGCTTATTCCGGCCCAGCGCTACCTGCCGGCCTTTCAAATTTCGCAAAAAATCCAATTCACAAGTTTTAGATTCGTCACAAATACTTGATTTAGCGCGTTTTTATAACTAAGTCAAAAACTAATAATTTAATAATACAATAATTACACTGCTACTGGGGCAGCTCTGCCGACGGGTACTGCAGTTGCTGGCCCGGACTAAATAGTACCGGAGCTTCAGCGGCTTGCCCTGGGAGTGGGCCGGGCCGTGGCCGCCAACTGCAGGCCGGTGAGGGGCAAAATGGTAAAGAAGGCGGGAGTCCCATCCAGCAGCACCTCACGCCCGGGCAGGCGCATGCTGGCGGCGGAGGTCCCAAAATCCCACCCGCGGCGCTCCAGGCCGGCCACCGGCCAGCCGGCCGGGAAGGCGTAGCGGGCCGTGGCATCTTCCTGCTGATCGAGCTGGGTTTTGGCCCAGAGCACGTATTGGTACTGATCAGCGCGACGGAAGGCGGCCCCGTCGACTTCTTCAGGTAGGTGCAGGGCGGCGGTGCGGGCGGCGTCGTAGTGCCAGCCGGCCAGCAGCTGGGCGGTGGTTTGGAAGCCCTGCCCCAGCTGGGTTAGCTTTTCGCGGCCGGGCAAGTCGCGGTTCATATTCTCGTAGAGGCCCATAAGCTTAAATTCCTCGCTGACGGGGATGCCAGCAGGCGGGCGGGGGGCGCTGGCAGCTTCGGCCACGCTGTAGAAATGCACCTGTCGGATGCCGTTCTTCTGGGCCGCTACCAAGGCTTTTATACCAAAGTTGCGCTGCATCTCATCGGAGCCGTAGCGCCACTCGGCGGTGCGGCGGCTAATGTTGGTTTCCGTGACAATGAAATGCTTTTCGGGGTAGGTTTCGCCGTTGAAGCCGTGCTTGCGGAGCACGGCCTCGAACTGGACCTTGTGGCGCAGCAGCTGGGCGGCGGCATTATCGGAGTTGCGTTGGTAGTTGAAGCCGGTGTGCAAGAGGTTGCGGCGGCGCAGGTAATAGGAAGGGTAGACGTGGTAGTCCACCACGTCGAAGTAGGCGCCGCCCCGGGCCGGGTACTGGGCCGTTACGGCCCCGCCCTGGGGGTTGTCGGTGAAGCGCAGCAGGGCATCCAGGTACTCGGCGTAGCCCAGGCCGCCGGGGGCCACGTAGTCCTCGGGGCAGTACTTTTTCACTACCTCCCACGTGATGCGCAAGGTGCGGATATAGTGGTAGATGGGGGCCAGGGTGTTGGTGGTTTCGGCTGGTTGCGGGGCCCGGCTGAGCCACTCCTTATTGCTGACGTCGGCAATAAAATCGGGCTCATTGACCACTTCCCAGAAGCGGATGTGCTTGCCGTAGGTTTGGGTGAGCCGGTAGATGTAAGCGGCGTAGTAGTTGCGCGGATTCACGGTGCTGTCGGCCAGCCAGATAGGCTCGTAGAGGTTAGCAAACAGCTTGGAAGGCTCCCGGCAGCCGGGATACACGGTTTTGTCGCGGTGCGCGGCCGAAGGCTCGCCCACGAAGCATACCAGTTCCCGCAACCCCAGGTTAGTCGTGTGGTGATTGAAGGCGGCCTGCCGGGCCTGCCAGCCCCATTTGTCCAGAAACTGGTCGGGCAGGGTTACCCGAATGGTTTGCCCCCCGGCCTTGCTGATAGCCGAGGCCAGGTGCTCATCGTCCCAGCCGCTGCCGTAGTAGCCCATGTTGCAGCCGTAGCCGAAGTCGGCGGTGTAGGGCCGCACGTAGCTCTCGGCCGTGTGCGGGGTACGCACGACGGGCGGGTGGGGCGGACCGGTGCAGGTAGTGACGGGCGCGGCCAGCCCTAGCAGGGCGGCGGCAAACCAGGCCCGGCCACTTGGGTAGCGGTAGCGAGTAGAACGTTCCATACGGCAGCTTTCAAGAGTGACCGGTGCTTGAAAGTGGGGCGGTAGAGCTGGCCCTACTTCCCGACAACGGCTGGCCCGCAGGCCAGGATAAGTGGCTCAGCCCGAAGCAGCTGATACCTGGTTTTATGCACTACACACTACACCGTTGGGGCCGGACGGGTGGGGGTCAGTCCAGAGGGCGGCAGGCAGAAGTTGGGGCCCAACAGGCAGCAGCGAAGGAGGCTTCGCCCCACCAAGATAGCAAAGAATAATTTATAAGCAGAATTGAATAAGTACAAGACACCAAAACAAGGATCTTTGTCCCTTCCCACAGCAACCCCGAGCTATGTAAGCCGCTACCACCCCAGGTGCTCCCACTGGCTGCGCGGCCGGGTCGCCCACCTCAACGGACCTAACAGTCCGGTTGCCCGTGGTCTGGAGTACGCCAAGCTGCGTGACCAGTAAATAGACCACGATTCCACTGGCACCAAAACCGCTAGGCCGAGTGGCAGCACAGCATTCCGCCCGAATTATTGAACTACTACCTGCTGTCAGCCGAACGAGATGCTGCGCCCTGCTTGATGGTCTTATCCATTCCTGCTCCCACAGCTTGGGAGGACGGCCCGCCGTCTGTCATTCCGAGCGGCGCGAGGAATCTGAGTTGTTCACCAGGGGCTACCCCCAGATTCTTTCGCGTCGGAAGGACAGAAACGCTAGTGGCGGCGCTGGAACACGAAGTACAGGAGCTTTCCGGGCCGTTCAGAGGCAGCATTTGTCAAACTCCTATATTGCTTTAAACAACGTCTATCCTCTATGCTACCCCTGTTCCTACCCCGCCGCTCCCGCCGGTCGCTGTTATTTCCACCGGGTTTGCTGGCGCTGGCGGGCCTGCTGTGGCTGGGGTGCGTGGCGCTGCCGCGGATACAGCCGCCGAAGGTTTGGGCTTTGTGGGTCCCTTCTTCCCCAACTTATCAGAATACTTGTTTCTCGTACAACACAACTCAGTGCAATACAGACAATTCTTTTGAGTCTGCTTTTTACAAGCTCCAACCAAATCCAAGGCGTATCTTTTTATCAGCTTCGGGTGAGTGGATGGACTACTTTGTTTCTCGGAAACTAGACTTTGTTTTGCCTGATAATGGTAACGGTGACGTAGCCGATTTACAAGGCATAGAGCTGTACTTCTCCCCACTGTCCAGCCATCAGGAAGTAAAGCAGGTTGTACAACTATTGCAGCGCCGCCCGAACATACTATTTACTGTAAACACTCTACGGCAGCTACCAACGGTGCTAGTGTATCGTCAGCCTGTAGTAACTGGAATAGAATGTGTCGGTATAGAAGCACTTATAAGTTCAACTGATGATTTGCCTTCTAGCTCATCACATTCAACAACAATCTTTTCCCTGCCGCTTTTCCCCGAATGGCGCAACACCTGGCTGCTGCTGTTGCTGCTGAGCTTGCTTTCGGGGTGGCGGGTGGCGCGGCAGTGGCGACCGGCAGCGGCCTAGAAGAAGGGTTTTACCTACCCTTTGGGGAATCTGGAGCGGCGGCGCTGCGTTTATAGTTCCTATGCCTGCCCTACCCCCCGACCTGCGCAAAGCGCTGCTGAACCTGCCGCAAAAAGAGAAAGACCAACTTTTAACCCGCCTCGTTTCCCAGGACGCGGTGCTCACGGAGCAGCTGGCCTTCCGCCTGCTGGAGGGCGACGATGCCCTGGAAGTGCGCCGCCAGCGCCTGCAGCAACAGGTAGATGACCCCGTGCGCGGCTTCCACCAGACCCCCAACGATTTGCTCCACATTGTGCGCCAGCTCCAGCAGCGGCTCACCTACCACTGCAAAATCACGGGCGACACCCAGGGAGAAATCGAGCTGACGTTGCGCCTGCTCACCAACGTGCTGCGCCACCAGCCCGAGGCTACCGGCCGCCTGCACGGCCCCACCCAGCCCCTGCTGCAACACCTTGCCCGGCGCACCGCCGAGGTCCTGAAAGCTGCCGAGAAGCTTCACGAAGACTACCACGTAGAGTTGGCCCCCGCCCTCAATGAGCTGCTGACCCTGCTTTACGCCTCGGCCGCCGCTCCCCTGGCCCGTGAGTTGGGTATTCCGCGGGAGTGGCAGTAGGTGAACCGGGGAGGTAGTACGTTAGCCCTCCGCGGCCGGCGAGGCCCCAGCAGCACGGAAACCGTAAGCGGCCTAACTGCTGGGGGCTACCTCTAGCCGCTCGGAGCGTGTCCGGAAAGTAGTAGCTTCTCGCTTTCGGGCAACTGAGCCGGTTCACTTGTGCTGTCCCCGTACGCGCCCAGGGTTTATTTCCGGCGGCGCCTACCTTACTCCAGCGCCCGGAAGATGATGGGCATAGTGTAAGCAACCCACACGGGGCGGCCGGCAATTTTGCCGGGGCTCCACCAGGGCATGATGCGCACCAGCCGCAGGGCTTCCTCATCGAGGCCGGCACCCAGGCCCTTGGCAATTTCCGCGTCGCGGATGCGGCCTTCCTCCGTGATGATAAAGCGCACGTACACCTTGCCCGAAACGCCGCGTCGTAGGGCCTCATCGGGGTAGCGCAGCTCTTTGCGCAGGAACTTCTGTAGCCCTTCGGCACCGCCGGGAAAAACCGGCATTTCCTCGGCTGTGTGGTACACAACCGGCGTAGCTACCGCCGGAGGGGCCGTGCCCGGCCCCTCTTCACTGTGGGCCACGAGGCCCGCGTGCTGCGCTTGGCTGGGCGAGGCCAGGAACAGCAGGAAGACTGGCAGCAGCAAGAAGCGTAGTAGTGGCAACATAGGCAACAGGAGTAGGAGCGGAAAGACGAGCAAAACTACTTAGGCCTGCTGTGCGGCGGGTAACCGCTG
Organism: Hymenobacter sp. HSC-4F20; assembly: GCF_019599275.1. Taxonomy (GTDB): domain Bacteria; phylum Bacteroidota; class Bacteroidia; order Cytophagales; family Hymenobacteraceae; genus Hymenobacter. Next base: position 2,032,550 of record NZ_JAHZTD010000001.1, read on the forward strand.
CGTTATCATTGCGTTGCCGATTTGTTGAGCCGGCCGCGTGTATCCTTTTTGGCGGGGGGCAAGTACACAGCTAACCGGCCCGCCGGGCCGCTCCCACCTTCCTTTTTTGCTCTCATGGCTACTACTCCTTCCCCCGAACACATGCGGGCTCCGGCCCATCTTACCGCCGAAGACCTGCGCCAGGCCCTGACCGAGCTTGACGCCAAGATTCAGACCCTGCGCAACCGCGCCCACGCCACGGCGGCCAACTCGCAGAACACCTACCACCAGCATGCCGACGCGCTGGAAGCCAAACGCGCCCGCCTCGTAGAGCGCCTCGGCCCCGATGCCGCTACCCCTGCCACCCCGTCTGAACCCGCCGGGGCCGAGCAGGACCGCAGCACCTGGGATGAAATCTGGCATGGCATCGAAAACCTCCGCCAAGACCTGCGTAACATCATTTGAACGCAAACAGAAACGGGGTGGGATGCCCCATCCGGTCAGACGCCCCTTCCTGGGGCGTCTTTTTTTTGTGCGCGGGGCTGGGCCAGCCAGGTATCATTCCGGACGCGGGAGGACTTCGGCTTAATTCGTCGAAAGATAAATTCAGAATCTTCAGGTCGGAATGACAACCAGGAAGTGGTAACAGGTGCTTCGCCTATGCGCACCTATTCCGCCGCCTGTGTTGCTCAGGCCTCTTTCCATCCGCGGCCCGATTTCGGCAGCTCGGGCGGCGGATTTACCGTTCGCGGAAATGTAGTTTCGCCCGGCCGCGCAGGGCAGTAGGTTTGGAACATCAAGCAACCCGAAACCTTCCACTGCTACCTGCTTTTCGCCATGAACCTGTCTGCTACCTTCCGCCCCATTTGCTCCGCTGTGCTGCTGGCCGCTGCTTTGCTCACGGCCCCGGCTGCCCCTGCAGCTGCCTTGGCCCCCACCTGCGCCGATACGCCGGCGGCTCACCCTAACTTCACGGTGCGGGTAGTGGGCAAGGGGCAGCCTATGCTGCTGATTCCGGGCCTGACCTGCCCCGGCGCGGTCTGGAACGAAACCGTGGCTCACTACCAAAAGCAGTACCAGTGCCATGTTATTTCCCTGGCCGGCTTTGGCGGCACCCCCGCCCCGGCCAGCACCGACCAGCTGCTGCGCAACGTGCGCGACCAGCTGCTGGCCTACATCAAAACCCAGAAGCTTCACAAGCCAACCATTGTAGGGCATAGCCTGGGCGGCTTTCTGGCCCTGTGGCTGAGCAGCGCCCAGCCCGAAGCAGCCGGCCCCCTGGTCATCGTCGACTCGCTGCCCTTCCTGGCGGCGGTACAGAACCCTGCCACCACCGCTGAAGCAGCCAAGCCCATGGCCGAAAACCTGCGTCAGCAAATGAGCAGCGGCCGGATGACGGTAGCCGCCGCCCGCCAGATGTCGGCCACGATGATGACTGACACGGCCCGCATCAGCCAGGCCACCCGCTGGTCGGTAGCCTCCGACCCCGCCACCGTCGCGCAGGCCTACTACGACCTGATGACCACCGACTTGCGCCAGGAGGTAGCGCGTATTCAGCAGCCCGTGCTGGTGCTGGGCGCCTGGGCCGCCTACAAGCCCTATGGCTCCACCAAGGAAGGTACCCAGGCCGTGTTTGAGCAGCAGTACGCTAAGCTACCCCGCCACCAGGTAGTTATGTCGGAGGCCGGCAAGCACTTCCTGATGTGGGACGACACCCAGTGGTTTTTCAGCCAGACCGACGCGTTCCTGAAGCAGAATGCAGTAGCAAAGCAGTAGGCGGTGGCGCGGTGGCCGGCCCTGCCTGGTGAGGTCGGCCGCCGTACTGGTCAAGCAGCGTGGTGGTGCTTGCTTTCCCTACCCATTTCCCTTTCTTGCAACTTCCTTTTCTCTGCCAACATGGTATCTCCTCAGCAGTTCGCGGCGCTACAGCTCGAGCTTTCGGTTAAGGCCAAAAACGGCCTCGATTTCATTGTGGCCGCCAGCCTGGTGTGGGCTGCCATTGCCGGCATCTGGGCGCTGCCTGGCTCCCCAAGCCACAACGGGTTCATTACGTTTTTCGTGGGGGCCGCCACCCTCCCGCTGGCCTGGCTGCTGTCGAAAGTATTCCGCACGGCCTGGGCGCTGCCCCACAACCCGCTGCACCCCTTGGGCCTGTGGCTGAACTTTGCCCAGCTGTTCTACTTCCCCTTCCTGATTTTCGTGTTCAGCACTTATCCGCAACACTTTATCATGACCTACGGCATCATTACGGGGGCCCACTTTTTCCCGTACGCCTGGTTTTATAAGGCCCCGCCCTTTGCCCTCATGGCCGGCCTTATTCCGGTAGGGTGCCTGGTGCTAGGGTTGCGCACAACCAGCGCCACGCTGTACCTGATTCCGCTGTTCGTGCTCAGTATGCTGCTGGTGCTGGCCGGCTTGCTCTGGGTTTCTTACCGGCAGAACACGCAGCGCTACCTGCTGCTAACGCCTTCTGCTCCCGAACCGGTGGCGGCTTAGCCTTTCTGCGCTTATGGTTTCCTACGCCGCCGTTCCGTCGCCCAGCCGCCTGTACTGGCGCTGTCAGTTGCTGGGCTGGATGCTGTATTTCCTGATTTGTGCGGTGGCCTTCTCCCTTATGGGGGCCCGCTCGCGCGATATGCTGCTGATTAATTTCACCATTGCCGCTACCATGCTGGGCATTACCCACTGGCTGCGCTACCACATTCGGGCCAGCGGCTGGGAGCAGTTGGGGCCGCTGCCCCTGCTGGGGCGCCTGCTGGTAGCCAACGCGGTGCTCTCAGTGCTGAGTCAGGTGATTATTTGGGTGGTTATTATTCTGCTGATCCGGCCCCGGCCGGGAGGCGGCCCCCAGGGCTGGGCACAATTCTTCGGCTATGCCGTCAATGTAAATATTCTGCTCTGGCTGTGGGCCGGGTTTTACTTCGGCTGGCACTACCTCACCAGCTTCCGGCAGGCTGAGGTCGACAAGTGGAAGCTGGCCGCGGCAGTGCAGGAAGCCGAGATGCGCACCCTCAAAGCGCAGATCAACCCGCACTTCATGTTCAATGGTCTCAACAACATCCGGGCCTTGGTGATGGAAAACCCCGCCCGGGCCCGCGACATGATTACTCACCTCTCCGACCTGCTGCGCTACTCCATTCAGCTTAACAGTGCCGAGCAGGTGCCCCTGGGGCGGGAACTGGAAATTGTGGAGCACTACCTGCAGCTGGAAGCTCTGCAGTTGGAAGAGCGCCTGGACTATAGCCTTGATGTGGACCCGGCCGCCCTCTTCGTGCAGATTCCGCCCATGACCCTGCAACTACTGGTGGAAAACGCCATTAAGCATGGGCTGGCCCCGCGGCCGGCTGGCGGCGTCATCCGCCTCTGCGCCCAGCTCAACGACTCCAACACGCTGCATGTGACGGTGCGCAACACAGGCTGCTACCAGCCCCGCCCCAGCCACGACGGGGTAGGCGTACGCAATGCCCGCGAGCGGCTGGCCCTGCTGTTCGGCCCGGCGGCCTACTTGCATCTGGCCAACGACCCACACGTGCCGGATATGGTGGTAGCCCACCTGCAACTGCCCGTGCAAGTGCCCGTTGCCGCCCATACCGCAGGGTAGCCCTACCCTGGTCGGCTCGGAGAGGCGGCCCTTGGTCCGCCCCTCCGAGCCGCGTGCGGGCGGTGCAAACGACCACCTCTTACCCGCCGGCGGCGGCCGCACGAAACGAAGTTCAGTGTCTTACCTCATCAGCGTCTACGTACCACGTTATGAATGCCCTGCTTGTTGATGATTCCCGCCTGGCGCGCACAGAGCTACGCCACTTGTTGCAGGCGTTTCCGGAGGTGGTAGTAGTGGGCGAGGCCCGCCACGCCGAAGAGGCCCGCGCCCAAGTGCGGGAGCTGCAGCCCGATCTGCTGTTCCTGGATATTCATATGCCCGGTGAAACTGGGTTTGAGCTGCTGGCTTCCCTTGATGCCGCCCCGCACGTCATCTTTACTACGGCCTATGACGAGTACGCCCTGCGCGCCTTCGAGGTAAACGCTCTCGACTACCTGCTCAAGCCAATTCAGGAAAACCGCCTGGCGGCAGCTCTGGCCAAAGCCCGCACCAAGCAGGCCGCCATGGTGCCAGCCCTAGCTACCGGCCCGGCGGCGGGGCCTGTCGCGGCAGCCGAGGAGGCTGCTCCTACCCCCCTCACCGAGCACGACCAGGTATTTGTGAAAGACGGGGAGCGGTGCTGGTTTGTGCGGCTGTCGGACATTCGCCTGTTTGAAATCAACGGCAGCTACACCCAAATCTACTTCGACCAGCACCGCCCCCTGATTCCGCGCACCTTGCAGCACCTGGAGCAGCGCCTTGATCCGCGGGTATTTTTCCGGGCCAACCGCCAGCAGATTATTAACCTGAAGTGGGTGGAAGGCATTGAACCCTGGTTTAGCAACTCGTTGAAAATCCGGCTGCGCGGCGGCCCCGAGGTAGAGGTTTCCCGCCAGCAGTCGGTGCGGTTCCGGGAGATGCTGAGTTTGTAGCCAAGCCGCTGGATTATTCCGGTGCGGCTGCATCCTTTTGCGAGCTTTTATAGTACACAGGCTCAGCTACCTGGCTTTGCGCCGGTGGTGCTTTTCTCTTCTTCGCCCCTACGTCTTATGAAAGCTATACTACCCCTTTCGGCCCTTGCTCTTTTGCTGGCTTCGGCCTCCTGCTCCCAGGATTCTACGGTACTGGAGCGCCCCCGTGAATACCGCACGGCTGCTACCGAGAAAACCCGGCGCCACAACGATAAATCCCAATTTAAGCGCAACCATAATCCTGTTGGCTTGGGCTTGGACCTGAATTCGCGTAATCCGTACAAGTTCCGAATGGTAAACGCGCCCAAGCGCTACAAGTACAGCAAAGGCGGACGGTAAGCGCTTGGCCTTTCCGGGCAGAAAAGCCGTTTCAGCTGCTGAAACGGCTTTTTCTGCTTTTTTTATTCTTAATCAGCCTAGCTACCCTCTCTGCTTGCCCTGCCAGTTGCTTTCGTTGGGGGGTGGCAACGGTTTGTTGGTCGAAAATCCAGACGGTGAAGCCGTTAAGCCGGCTGGCTATAGTTACATTTACGGAGCCTGGCCTCTGCGGCTTCCGCTAGGGTCTTCTTCCTGTTTATTCTGCTTCCGGGTGCTGGCGTGCGCCGGCGCACGGCCGCCATACTGCTGCTTATGCTCCTACCCTTACTCCGTCGTTCGGCCGCCCGGTTTATGCTTGTGTGCTGGGGGGCTCTACTCTGCACGCTGGTGCCCGGCCAGCTACGCGCCCAACTGCAGGTTTCGCCGGAGTCGGCGGCAAAAACCGTTATGACCGGCCGGATGGTGTTTAAGTTGCGGGCTGCCCCTGCCAGTCCTAGCCCTAGCCTGATAGGTAGCCCCGCCCTGGAGGCGGCTCTCTCCCGGATAGGGGCGCGCAACGTGCGGGCTAAGTTTCCGCACAGCCGCCCGCCCGGTCCCGACCAGCCTGGAGCCGTTAACCTGGGCCTGGTATTTCAGGCGGAGCTCCCCCCCGACTATCCGGTGGAGGAAGCCTGCCGGGCCCTACGCAAAACCGGTGCCGTGGAGTATGCCGAGCCGCTCTATAGCTACCCCGTGCTGCACCAGCCCACTGACCCCTTCGCCGACTCGACCCGCACCGACGGACAGTACTACCTCAAAAACATCCGGGCCTACCGGGCCTGGGACATTACCAAGGGCGACACCAGCGTAGTGATTGGTATTGTGGACGGGGGGACGCGGCTGACCCACGAAGATCTGGCCTCCCAGATTCAGGTTAACCGCCAGGACCCCCTTGATGGTATCGACAACGACCAGGATGGCTACGTAGACAACTACCACGGCTGGGACTTCGCCGACCACGACAACGACCCCACCCGGGAGCCAGGCAGCGTACACGGCATCTTGGTGGCCGGCTGCGCCGCCGCCGCCCCCAACAACGGCAAGGGCATTGCCGGCGTGGGGTACCACTGCCGCTTCCTACCCCTGAAGATTTACCCCAGCACTGCCACTGGCTCCTTCGGCGGATACGAGGCCATTGTGTACGCCGCCGACCACGGCTGCCAGGTTATCAACCTGTCGTGGGGCGGCGTGGGCGGCCGCTCCCAGTTTGAGCAGGATGTCATTACCTACGCCGCCGTCAACCACGATGCCGTAGTGGTGGCTGCCGCCGGCAACACCCCGGCCGAGCTGGATTTCTACCCCGCCAGCTACGACCACGTGGTGTCAGTGGCCACCCTGCAGCCCTCCGACGAGCGAAGCCCGAACGCTACCTTTAGTCGCCGCGTCGATCTTTCGGCCCCGGGCATCAACATTCTCACCACCCTGGGCAACACCGACTCAGACTACTATCCGGTGGGGGGCTCGTCCTTTGCTGCTCCGCTGGTAGCAGGAGCGGCAGCCCTGCTACGGACCCATTTCCCGCAGTACACGGCAGCCCAGATAGCCGCCCAGCTTCGTCGCACCACTGATAACATCAACCGCTTGCCGGGCAACGTAGCCTACGCGGGGCGTATAGGAACGGGCCGGCTCAACGTGCTGCGGGCCCTCACCGAAACTACCCAGCACGCGGCCCGGGTAGTAGCCCGCGAAACCTCCCCTACCCGTCCGGCCTACGCCCCTGGCGACACGGTGCGCCTGGCAGCGACGGTGCAGAACCTGCTCAGCCCGGTCACTAACCTCACGGTCACGCTTACCTCGCTCTCACCCTACCTGACCGTGCGCCAGGGCACTTTTTCGGTGGGGGCTCTGACCACGCTGGAGCAGCGCGGTAACGCCGCGGCTCCCTTCCGGCTGGCCGTGGCAGCCTCTGTTCCCCTGAACACGCGGGCCGTGCTGCGCTACCATCTGACTGATGCAGCTACAGGCTACGAGGAAGACCAGTATGAAACCCTGCTGCTGCACCCCGATTACGTGGTGCTGGATGCCGGCGACCTGCGCCTGACCCTGACGAGCCGGGGCAACATCGGCTACGACGGGCTGGGGTCCGACGTGGGCGAAGGAGTAAGCTACCGGGGCGGGGCACCACTGCTGGCTGAGGGGGGGCTGCTCGTGGCCACATCCGCGGCTCGTGTATCCGACAACGTGCGCAATGACCGGCGCGGCGCCAACCAGGACTTCTATGCGCTAGCCCGCGCCCACCGGCTTCTGCAGCCCCTGCGTGCCGACCAGGAGGCCTACGCTGCGCTGCAGGATTCGCTGCCCACCCTTACCAAGGGCCGCTCAGTGGGCGTGCGCGTGCGCCAGCGCGCCTACGCCTGGACTGCTGCGCCCCACCGCGACTACGTCGTGCTGGAATATCACCTCACCAACCTCACTCCCGATACCCTCGCTTCTCTGCGCGTGGGCCTGTACATGGACTGGGACCTGCCGGGCGAGCCTGGCCGCAACGTGGCCGCCTGGGACGCCACCCGCCGCCTGGGCTACCTCTACGACCCGGTAGATGCCACTAGCTACGCCGGGGTGCAACACGTGGCCGGTGGCCAGGCTACGGTATACTCCATTGATAACCAGGCCCCCGCCGGCCAACCCGTGCGGCTGGCCGATGGCTTTAGCTCGGCCGAGAAGTTCCTGACTCTGAGCAGCGGCACCAGCCAGCCCACGGCCGGCCTGCCCCACGGTACCGATGCTTCGCAGGTAGTGGGCGCCACCCTACCCGCCCTGGCTCCCGCCGACTCGGCCGTGGTGGTCTTTGCCGTGCTGGCCGCCCCTTCCCTCCCTCAGCTGCAAGCCGCCGCTGTTGCGGCCGCCATGCGCTACCAGCAGGTGCTGCCCGTGCGTGCCCCGGCATCGAAGCCCCAGGTGGCACTGTACCCTAATCCTACTACGGGGCAGGTGCAGCTAACCTTCCCGGCCGGCAACACCACCGTCAGCCTGCTCTCTACTCTGGGCCAGGTCCTGCTCACGCGCACGGTGCCAGATGGCCGCAGCACGCAGCTGGATCTTCACTCGTTGCCGGCGGGCGTATACCTCGTGCGCGTGAGCAGCGCTGCTGGCACTACCACGCACCGCGTAGTGCGGCAGCCGTAAGCAGGTAGTTGCATCACTTCACTTGCCAGAGTTCTTCCCAGCTGGTAGTATAAGCAGGGGAACGGAATCCGTTGCGCCCAGCCCAGGCGGCGGCTCGCGTTCCGGTGGCAGCGTAGCGCACAGCATCGCGCCCAAAACGGTGGTTTAAGCTGTCGAGGGTGCGCATAAGCTGCTGTTGCTCCTGCAGCCGGGCTGGTTCAATGGGGGTAAACAAGTCGAGTTGGGGCTGCCCGGGTGGCTCCAGGCCGCTAAGCAGCACCCCAGCTCGCACGTAGGCCGCACCCGGTTGGTACAACTGGGCTAGCCCACGCCGGGCTGCGGCCAGCAACGTACTGGTATCTTGGGTGGCCTGGGGCAAGTAGATGACGGCCGTGCGCGTAGCTCCCTCAGTAGTTGCGGCAAACCTATCGGTGCCCAGCAGCACAGTTACTAAGTGGGCGGCCAGCTCGTGGCGGCGCAGTTTCTCGGCGGCGCGGGCGGCAAAGGTGGCCACGGCTTCACAGAGCACTGGCTGCCCACGCTGGGGTTGCCCAAACGAGCGGGTGTAGGTTACACTATGACGGCGGCCTTCTGCCTCGTCGTCGGCTTCGGGGCGCGGATGCCAGCTCAGGCACGGTTCGCCGCGTAGCTCCCGCCACAGCCGCACTCCCACTACTCCACCCAGATTCCGGCGCACCCAGCCTTCCGTGGCAGCCGCCAGCTCGGCGGCGGTGCCAATGTCGGCGGCCAGCAGCTTGGGAGCCTGGCGCCGACCAATGCCCCACACGTCGCGTACGGCAGTAGCGGCCAATGCCATGGCCTGGCTTTCCGGTGAATCTAAAATCAGCACACCTCCGGATACGTGGCGGGCCCGACGGTTAGCTAGTTTGGCCAGGGTTTTCGTGGGCGCTACCCCCACGCACACCGGAATGCCCACCTGTTGCAAAACTGCCGCCCGAATGGCAAGGGCTAGGGCCTGGTAATCTGGGCGATGCTGCACAGGCGCGGCCAAGCGCACAAAAGACTCATCAATGGAGTAAGGCTCCACTTCGGGCGAAAATTGCCCCAGCACCAGGTTTACGCGCCGACTTAGGTCGCCGTAGAGGGGGTAGTTCGAGCTGAACACGCGCACCCGGTGCTGTTCCAGGAAGGGGCGGGCTTTAAAGTACGGCTCGCCCATGCGCAGCCCCAAGGCTTTGGCTTCATCGGAGCGCGAAATCAAACAGCCATCGTTGTTGCTGAGCACCACTACGGGCACACCCACCAGCTCAGGCCGAAAGACCCGCTCGCAGGACACGTAAAAGTTGTTACAATCGACTAGCGCGTACACGTTGGGGGCCATAAGGAGGGTAGTACATAACCCGGACGATAGGGGCTACCTCGCCCGGAGCCGCCACTCGTTCAATGATTGCGCCGCGGGTCGGCCTTCCAGGGCATGTACCACATGCGTCACCACACCCCACACCTCCAGCTGCGCGCCGGACAGCAGCTCCAACGTCGGGTACAAATCGTTGGCAGCCTCCAGGCTTACCCGCATGCCCCGAATGCGGAGGCGCTTCAGGGTGTGCTCCCCATCGAGCACCGCTACCACAATGTGCCCGTCGCGGGGCACGAGGGCGCGGTCCACCGCTATCAGGTCGCCGGGATGAATTTCGGCTCCGGTCATGGAGTCGCCGGTTACCCGGGCCAGGAAGGTAGAGGCCGGATTACGAAACAGGTGGCTTTTCAGATCGAACGCCGGGTCCTGCTGGTGGTCGTCGGCGGGGGAGGGAAATCCGGCCGGCACCGGGCACCCGTAGAGAGGCAGCTCAGCCGGCAACAGCTGGGCGGCCGGAATGGCGTAAGCAAACAGAGTACTCATAGGCGAAATAGCCGGGTCAGTATCCGGGTCCGCTATTTACTAATTAAATTAGCAAATAAGCAAATTCCACCGGTCACCTCAACCGTAGGCAAGGGCTAGGGTCAACCTTACTCTTGTCACAGTTTTTAGGTTGTGTTAGCCAATTTATACCCTGTTTTATCCTATAGGCACGGCATAAAAAACAGCCCAATATTTTTAGTTTATCAGCAGCAATATTCTTATCTTTGGATATGTCGAAAGTAAAGCTTCCTGTACCGCTTCCCGTGCAGCAATATGCTCGCTGCGTCGATGCCAGCCGCCGCCCTGCCGACCATATCGGGGATTGGCCTGTCGCTGGGCAGGTGTACCCTATTCAGATGCGCCGCAACGCTCATACCGGTGAGTTGCAAGTGCATGTGCTAGGGTTCTATGCCGAGCGTCCTTACGGTGCCTTCGCCCGCCACCGCTTCGAACCCGTGGCGCAGCTATGGCTTAACTAGCCCTCTTTCCTTCCTCCACCTTTCTCTTACCCGGCTGCCTCGCCCATTGCGAAATCAGCCGGGCTTCTTTTTGCCCTTCTTTCCTGCCAAGAGCCTACGGCCGGCGTGGCGTTGAAACAGCCGTACACCCAGAGGCAGCGCCAGGCTACTACGCCGCGCTGCTCCTGGGGGTACTTATTCTGCCAGGGGTAGTACCCTGGTTTAATGGTACTGCCAGAAAATCCCGAATTCGAAGGGAGTCCAGAGGGCCGCTTTCTGCCCGGCTACTTTCAGCCCTTCGTTGGCCCAGGTGTTGCAGGTGTAAAACAGATTGTAGGTGCGTTTCGCCTCATAAAAGGCATCGTGCTGCCCGTAGCTGTAGCCCCGAATATACTGGGTGCGGCCTTGGGTATCGTAGTCGAAGCTATTCTTGATGAAGGCAATCAGGCGGGCGTACTCGGCTTGGGTGAGTTGCACGCGCACACAATCAGGTCCTTCCTGGGGCTTATGATGGAAGGTGGCGTGCATGGCCGTGGTGCTCAGCCAGAACATGGCCTTTACGGCCGTGCTGGGTTTAAGCTCGGCCCAGGTAGGCGTATTGAGGTAAAAGCCCTTGTCGCCCCATCCAAACCCAATGTAGCTGCGGGTGGTATCCATGGCGGGCGTATCGGAGTAGGACACCAGTTGGGTCCAGTCCATCTGGGGCGTACTCACGGGCACGACAATGTCGGTATGCACCCCGTTGGAGAGGATGTAGGCTTCAATTTCGCCGGTTTCAGGCGAATTGTTGCGCCCTACGGGAATGGCGGAGAGGCCCACTGCAGCGGCCAGATACAGGGCTACGGCCCCAACGATACCGCCGCCCACGTAGGCGGCTCCTTTGGCTATTTTCCGAAAAGCTTCGGGCATTGGTTCGGGTTAGGGGTACAACGGACGTCAGGGCCTCATACGCAGACCGGCGAAAAAAGCCGTCCGGGCCTTAAAAACTACTCCAAGCTACCGCGTTTCGCTTTTCTACGGCCATTACCGCGCAGTATCTTCGCGCTTTTCCTACCCCCATGAGCCAGCCCAACGACCAGGTATACAGCATTCCGGCCCCGTACCGCCGCATGGAAAACATGCACATTCTGTTCTGGCTGCTCAAGGACATTGGCTGGTGCATGGTATGGAAGCCCCTGGGCATTCTGATGATTTTCCCGACCCTGCTCATTGCCGTGCTTATCACCTGGCGCACCCTCGACATCAAGGCCGAGCTGGCGCACAACCTGGCCATTGTGTTCTGGATTTCGGCCAACTCCTACTGGATGATCAGCGAGTTCGTGGGGTTCGACACCGTGCCTATTTGGGGCAGCTTTACCGGCAAGCACCTAGCCCTGCTGCCCTTCCTCACGGGTTTGCTGATTCTGCTCTACTATTACTTGGTGCAGAAGCCGCGGGAGGCGCGGGCCGAGGCGGTAGCTACCTCATAAGGTGCCGGCCGCGCGCAGCAACTCTTCTACCAGCGCCACCGCCCGCTGAAACCGCTCGGGCCAGTCGCCGCTGATTTCTTTGTACTCGATGCCAAAATCGGCCAGTGTGCGGCGATGCGCCTGGTCCAGGCGGAGGCGCTCGGCGGCGGGCAGGCGGGTGCCGTCCTGCACGAACGGCACATCGGGCAGCAGGTAAAGGTAGAGGTCGGCGCGGTTGAGGGCGTAGGTTTCGGAGGGTAGTTCGAGGTAGGAACCCTCGGTTAGTCGGGCGTAGGACTGGGTAATGTGAATGTCGGTATCCAGCAGCAGCAAGGGTCCGGCTGTGGCGCGGGCGGCGGCAATACGGCGGGCGTGTTCCGCGGCCACGAGTAGCAAATCGGTGGGGCTGAAATTGGTAGAATCAGCAATCAAGTCGCGGGCAGCCTCAGCCACGAAATCAGCCGCGAAGTGCGCAGCTAGTTGCTCGGTCAGGGTGGTTTTTCCCGTTGATTCAGTGCCCAAAATAGCCACCGTGCGCCGGTAGTAGGGTTGCACCGCCGCCGGCAGGTAGGGCCAGTAGGCCCGCACATCCTGCCGAATGGCCGTGGCCGATATCGGTACCTGCGCCCGGGCCTTATCAAAGTCAAGATGCCGGATACCTAAGCGGGCGGCTACCAGCGCCCCGTACGGCTCGGAGGTGACTACCAGGGAAACACCGGGCACTACCTGCCGGAAATAGTCGGCCCAGACGTGCGCTACGGCTTCAGAAGAAACCGACGTGTTGGGCAATTCCTCCTCGCGGTAGTTCAGCACCTGCACGCTTACCTCGGGGCAATGGGCGTAGGTATCCTGTATCCACTGGGCCCGCAGCGCGCCGGGCAGGGTTTCGTGGTTGCTGGCGCACACTAGCACTGTCAGGTGGTCGCAGTGCCGGCGGGCAAAGTCAATGAGGGCGGCGTGCCCCTGGTGGAAGGGTAGAAATTTCCCGAATACGAATGCGTGCGTCATAGGTGCCGGAGCAGGAAGCTACGTGCCCCCTACCCTCCCGAAGTAAGTAAAGTGCCTGACCTTTTAAGGTGTTGCCAGAGGCTCAGATATGCAGACGGAAATCAAGGTAAAAGTTGGCCGGGGCCTGCACGAAATACTTGCGGGTGCCATCGGGCTCTACGGTGCCGTTGTTGAAATAGCGGGTGTTGGTGAGGTTGTTCCCAAACAAGGTCACCTCCCAGCGGGGCCGGGCGTACCGCACCCGCGCATTCAGCAAAGCATATCCGCTGATGGCGGCGGAGTTGGCAAAATCGAGGTAGGAGCGGCTTTGGTAGCGGCCCGCTACGCCCAGCAGCCAGCGCCCGGCCTGGTAGGTAGCCTCCTGGTTAATGAGCAGCGCCGGGGTCAGAATGGGCCGGAACGACTGTTCCTGTTCCCGGATGCGGCTGCGGTTGAAAGCCGAGTTGTTGGTAAGCGTGAGGCGGGGCAGCGGCTGCCAGCGCACGGTGGCCTCCAACCCCGTCCGGCGGCTGCTTTCCACGTTATCCGTTAGCGCCAATCCGTTCGGGCCCAATTGCCCATTGAGCACGATTTCGTTCTGAAAATCCATGTAGTAGGCATTCAAGCTCGCTTCGAGGGTAGCGCTCCGGTACCGGACGCCCAGCTCGTGGTCATTCACGTACTCGGCGCGGGGGCTGCTGAGCAGGGGCCGGCCGGTGCTGTCGGCCAGCAGGTCGTCGTTGCCCTCGAACAAGTCATTGCGGGTAGGCTCCCGGCCGGTGCGGCCCAGAGTATAGTACAGGGTAGTACGCTGGCCCACCGTCACACTGGCGCCCACTTTGGGGTTCAGGAAGCGCCACTCCAGAGTTTCCAGCGGCACGCTGCCGGCGTAGCGGAACGAAACGGCCCGGCCCTGCACATCGCCAAACAGTGTAAGGCGGCCCAGCTGGTACTCGGCTTTGCTGAATATGCTACCTTCCCGCTTGTAGCCCGTGTTGCGGTACAGTTCCCCGGCGGTTTGCTCGCTGCCCAGGTGGCGGCGCTGGTAGGTGCTCAGGTGCAGGCCGCTGGTCCAGGTTAGCCGGTCGGTGCGGTAGGTATAGGTGCTGAAGGCCCCAAGCAGGCCCGAGCGAAAATCGTAGCGGTACAGTTCCGTGGTGGGCGGCAGACCCAGAAAGGTATTCAGGTCGAAATCGTAGCCCCCGCGCAGCCCCGAGGCGTACACGCTGGTGTTTATCTCTGAGCGGCTGCCCACTAGCCACTGATTCTGAAGCTGCACCAAAGCCTGCTGAAACCGGTCGTTTTCGGCTCCGTTGGCATTGGCCCGGCGGTTGAGGCGCAGCACGGAGTCGGGCACGGGCAGCCAGGCCAGCTGGTTGCGCTGCTGCCCGGCTAGCACGCTCAGCTTCCAACTGGTTTTCTCATAGAACAGCCCACCGCTCACGTACACCGATTGCGAGGTATTGGCCGAGCGTTCCTTGTAGCCATCGGAGTGCAGGTGCGAAGCCCGAGCGTACAGGGCCGCGCGCCCCCGCCGCCCGCTGGCATACTCCCCAAAAGCCCGGTAACTTCCAAACGAGCCGTAGCCCCCGCCCAAGGTAGTGCGGGCCGAATCGAGCAGGGAAGGCGAGAATAGCTGAATGCTGCCGCCATAGCTGGCCACGCCGTTTTGGGTGGTGCCTACCCCCCGTTGGATCTGCACACTGCTCAGGGAGTTGAACAGGTCGGGGTAGTTCGAGAAGTACGCCCCCTGGTCCTCAGGTTCGTTGAGGGGCACTCCATCCAGGGTGGTATTGATGCGGGTCTGGTCGATGCCGCGCAGGCGGAAATAAGCGTAGCCCTGGGTGCTGCCCGCATCGGAATACGCCGTAACGCCGGGCGTTTGGGTCAGCAGGAAAGAAGGCTCCTGGCCCACACTGCGAGCCGCCAACTCCCGTCCGCTCAGGTTCAGAAAGGTAACGGGCGTGCGGCTGCCGGCGCGGTAGGTCACGGCCACCTCCGGCAGGGTCTGGGCGCTATCCGCGGCTACCGGCGCAGCAGTCGAGGTAGCAGGAGTTTGGGCCAGCGCCGCGGGGGTAGCGGCCAACAGAAGAGAGGCAGGGAGTAGAAGATGCTTCATGCAGAATAGCGCAGTAGATTCGGCGGAAAACCACGCGGCGCAAAGGTAAGCGGCCGGAACTCGGCGGTTTATGATTTTCCCTGTCTTCCCTCTGGCGTTTTAGCCCAATCAGCGGATTACAGTGTATTTTCCTTCCCTGCCTTTCTCCAAGAAGTCCGGAATGCCAGAACTCTTCTATTGCCTCAGAGAGTGGTTGCTCGTTAGATACGGCTCAGGTTTTCCGGCTTCATTTTCAGCAAGGGCTGTAGGCTGCCTTTGCGGGTGCCGGGTTGCTCCCGTAGCTCCACCACCCTACCCCCTACTTTCACCTGAATGCTAAGCGCGCCGCCGGAGGTTTGCTGCACGGTGTACTGGGCACTCTGGTTAGCAAAGCGCAACTTGGTGATGCCAGAAGCTGCTTGAATAGTAAACTGGGCGGCTTCTGCCTCGGGGGCGGGGTAGGTAAACTCCAGCTGTCCATCTTTCCGCAGCAGGGCGTAGTACAGCACCAGATCATTATCGGTGGTGAACAGCACGGCTTGCTTGCCGTTGCCCGCCACCTGAAACGAGCAGACTACCCGGATACTTTCATCCTCCAGATACAGCTCCTGACTGGTAGTCTGCGCCATGCGGGTACCGCTCCAGGTGGTGGTGGTAGTCGTCTGGAACGGAAAGCGCATCATGTCCATCTCCACCTGACGCACCAGAGACGGCTCACCGTTACGGATGATGAACTCCGAGTCCTGGTGCCAGCAGCAGCCGCTTTTGGTTGAAGTATAGAGGCGCTTGGTTTTGGCATCCACCTGAAACATGCCGCAGTAGTCCTGGGCCAGATCTGTAAAGGCCTGGCTGTACTTTAGGCCGGGGGGTAGGTTAAGATAAATCTGGAAGGAAGGGCCGTGGTAGCAGCTGTTCTGCCCATCTTCAATGGCAAGGTCGGGGCGGCCATCGAAGTTGAAATCCTCGCTGATAATCAGGCTCTGCTCGCCGTAAGGCACCTGCTGAATGTTGGACTGCGCCTTGCCGTTGTGCAGAGACAAGGCCAATTCCTCCGACTCCACCTTGACGACCTCTTTCTTCGTCTTCTTGTCGTAGATAGCAATCCAGCCAGGACTGAATACCTCCGAGGTATCCTGAATATATATTTTGCCGAAGTAGCTTGGCGAGAAATCGTCGACGGTAAATTCCTGCTGGGCGCGGGCACTGAGGTGGCCAAGCAGTAGTAAGGCCAGAACGAAAAGGTATCGGACGAGACCGGGCATGCGGAGGAGAGCTAGAGGACGCGGCAAAACTCCGGCTTATTTTCCAAACACCTGCTTGCGGTGGTTCACGCCCCAGTCGTGTAGTTCCAGCATCACCTTTTTCAGGGTGCGGGCATAGTCCGTAGCCACGTACTCAATAAGCACGGGGTAGTCGTCGTGCACAATGCGCTGAATTAGTTGGTGTTCCTCCAGGTCTTTCAGCTCCTTGGCCAACACCTTAGGGTTAAGCTTGGGAATGCTTGTCTCGATTTCCCGGAAGCGTCGGTTGCCCTGCATGATGGCTGTCAGAATCAGTACTTTCCACTTGCCACCAACCACGTCCAGTGCATCGCGAATGGGCTGCACCTGCGCCAGGCAGTTAAGTTGTTTAGTGGTGCCGTCGGTCAGGAGCATTGCGCTTACGTTGAGGTAACTGCCTTCTGATAGAAGGGGCAAGGTAGTGAACTTTGCTGGCGTCAACCACTACTCTCTCGCCGCATGACTTCCTCCCAACCCGCTCGCTGGCTGCACGTTTCGCTCTGGCTGGTGCAGGCCTTGCTGTCCTTACTTTTCATTGGCACGGGCATTTTCAAACTCTTTACCCCCATTTCTACCCTTGCCACCATGTGGCCCTGGGCTGGTGAGCAGCCCGGCCTAGTACCCGTCACCGCCGTAGCCGACCTGCTCGGCGGCCTGGGCCTCGCGGGGCCGGCCCTGGCACGCATGCGCCCGCAGCAGCTAACACGACTGGCGGCACTGGGCTGTGCGCTGCTACAGCTGTGTGCCATTGCCTTTCACTTTGCCCGCGGCGAACAGGCCAACACGCCGTTCAACTTCGTGCTGCTGGTCCTGGCGGTGTTCGTGTGGTGGGGCCGGGGCAAGGCACCTATAGGAACAACAACGTAGCCGCTACCCCAAGCTGTTTACCGGCTAAAAAGTAGTCAAGCGTTAATTCTATTTGGGTACCTGAGTCAAGCACTGTTCTTTATCCACAAAGGCCTTGAGTTCCGAGGCTATGTATTTGGCTTTCCATTTCTGTCGGCTAACTGTGCAATGGGCGATACGCAACACAACCCATAGGCCAGCACCACTATCGAAAGCCTTTTGTCACGGTATGAAAACCAAACGATTGAATATATAAATGAAAACAGCCGCCCCAGCATCTGGAGCGGCCGTTTTTGTATCAGCTAGAGCCAGCAGCAGTTTATTTTACTTCTACCTGCACTCCTATCTCCTGCCCAGCAGCCAACTTAGGAATAAGGGCGTGGTAGGTGATATTGGGCGCTTCCGTCGTCATACCTAGGCTGATGGCCACGTTTAACACTTCCTTATTGCTGTTGCACTCACGCCGCAGAGTATAGGCAATTCCACTTACTCCATTGGGTAGGCCCTTCTTACCAATCACCAAATCATAGGTAGTAAAGTCGATCTGGGGCCGGCAGCTGCCGGTTACCTGCTTATCGAACTCCTCCTGAGAGCGAATGACGGTATAGGTTTCCGACAGGTTGATGTTCAGCTGGCGGGTAGTGTTCTGGCAGCTGTACTCGCTTTCCAGGCTCTTAACCAGCAGTTCCGGCCCCACACATTCTGCCGGCTCGTCTACTGGCGTAATGCAGCCGCTTAACAGGACCAGAGTTGCGGCGAAGAAAGTAGAAGTTGTTTTCATAGAGCAAGCCCAATTATAGGTTTCGTACTCCTCTGATTCTGCTCCGAGTTAGAAGGTTGCAAACCGTCTGACAACCACACAAAAAAGGCCGCCCCAGAGTCTGGAGCGGCCTTTTTTGGAAAACTAACGCTTGAATTACTTCTGCGACATCATGCTGCCACCGGCTTCCTTCAGGCGGATCAGGTTCAGGGCCGAGCCAGCTTTGAACCATTCGATCTGACCTTCATTGTAGGTGTGGTTTACCGTGATGAGGTCAGTGTCGCCGTCGGAGTGGTGCAGACGAACCTGCAGGGGCTTGCCGGGGGCAAATGACGTTAGGCCGAGGATGTCGATGGTGTCGTCTTCCTCAATCAGGTCGTAGTCGGCCTTGTTGGCGAAGGTCAGGGCCAGCATGCCCTGCTTCTTCAGGTTGGTTTCGTGGATACGAGCGAAGCTCTTCACCAGCACGGCGCGCACGCCCAGGTGGCGGGGCTCCATAGCCGCGTGCTCCCGCGACGAACCTTCCCCGTAGTTTTCGTCACCTACTACCACCGAGCCAATGCCCAGGGCTTTGTAGTTACGAGCTACCTGCGGCACAGCCGAGTAGGGCGTACCCTGAGTCAGGGCATCCTTCACCGAGTTAGCCTCGCCGTTGAAGGCGTTGATAGCCCCGATGAGCATGTTGTTGGAGATGTTGTCCAAGTGGCCGCGGTATTTCAGCCAGGGGCCGGCCATCGAAATGTGGTCGGTGGTGCACTTGCCCTGAGCTTTGATGAGCAGACGCAGGCCCATCAGGTCGGTGCCTTCCCACGGCTTGAAACCTTCCAGCAGCTCCAGACGGTCGGAGTTCGGATCAACGAGTACCTGTACGCCCGTGCCATCGGCGGCGGGAGCCTGGTAGCCAGCATCCTCCACGTCGAAGCCGCGGGGGGGCAGCTCGATGCCCTGAGGCTCATCAAACTTCACCTGCTGGCCGTCTTTGGTGGTCAGCGTATCAGTGAGGGGGTTGAAGGTTAGGTCGCCGGCAATAGCGAAGGCCGTTACGATTTCGGGCGAAGCCACGAAAGCGTGGGTGTTCGGGTTGCCGTCGTTACGCTTGGCAAAGTTGCGGTTAAACGAAGTGATGATGGAGTTGGGCCGCTTCATGTCGTCCATGTGGCGGGCCCACTGCCCGATGCACGGACCGCAGGCGTTGGCCAGTACTACCCCACCCATCTGGGCGAAGGTGTCCAGCAGACCGTCGCGCTCCACGGTGTAGCGCACCAGCTCCGAGCCGGGCGTTACGGTGTAGTCGGCTTGTACCGTCAGGCCTTTGTCGGCGGCTTGCTTGGCTACCGAAGCGGCGCGGGTGATGTCTTCGTACGACGAGTTCGTGCACGAGCCAATCAAACCAACTTCCAACTTAGCGGGCCAGTTGTGCTCCCGAACGGCGGCAGCGAACTGCGAAATCGGCCAGGCAGCGTCCGGCGTGAACGGACCGTTTACGTGGGGCTCCAGCTCCGAAAGGTTGATTTCGATCAGCTGATCGTAGTAGGCCTCGGGGTCGGCGAGAACTTCGTCGTCGGCGCGCAGGTGAGCAGCTACGCCCGAAGCCATAGTAGCAATATCAGCACGGCCGGTGCCCTGCAGGTAAGCAGCCATTTTCTCGTCGTAGGCGAATACCGAGGTAGTAGCCCCGATTTCAGCACCCATGTTGCAGATGGTAGCCTTGCCCGTGCACGAGAGGTTTTCAGCACCCTCGCCGAAGTACTCCACGATAGCGCCGGTGCCGCCTTTTACGGTCAGGATGCCCGCTACTTTCAGGATGACGTCCTTGGGAGCCGTCCAGCCCGAGAGCTTACCGGTCAGCTTCACGCCAATTACTTTCGGAAACTTCAGCTCCCAGGCCATGCCCGACATGACGTCCACGGCATCGGCCCCGCCTACGCCAATGGCAATCATGCCCAGGCCGCCGGCGTTGGGGGTGTGCGAGTCAGTGCCGATCATCATACCGCCGGGGAAGGCGTAGTTTTCGAGCACTACTTGGTGAATGATACCAGCACCGGGCTTCCAGAAGCCGATGCCGTATTTATTGGATACCGAAGCCAGGAAGTCATATACTTCCTTGTTTTCGGAGTTAGCTACGGCCAAATCCTGGTCGGCGCCGCGCTCGGCTTGGATAAGGTGGTCGCAGTGTACCGTGCTGGGTACGGCTACCTTAGCTTTGCCAGCCTGCATGAACTGGAGCAGCGCCATCTGGGCGGTGGCGTCCTGCATGGCTACGCGGTCCGGAGCGAAATCGACGTAGGAAACGCCCCGCTCATACGCCTGCGAAACAGAGCCGCCGTACAGGTGAGCGTACAGGATTTTTTCAGTCAGGGTAAGCGGGCGGCCAACGGCAGTACGGGCGGCTTCAATGCGAGAGCCCATGCCATCGTACACGGCCTTGATCATTTCTAAGTCAAACGCCATAATGCGAAACGGAAAAAGTGGAGAGAACGAACCTGTCGGAAACAGGTACGCAAATATAGTTGCCGGTCGTTGCGCTGCCTAAAATTTCGGGCCCTGGGCGGCCCTGGAAGCCTGATTTAGAATCATTCCAAAAGGCACTGCTACCTTGCTGGCAGACAGAATGCGGTACCGGCCTTACATTCGCGACCTTGCTCTCCTTAAACTAATAGCAAGGGGTAGTAGTTTAGCCTCGCATCAACCTTCTTTAACTTTTCCCTATGCCCGTCGCCTTCTCTTTCCGTAAGGCCATAGCCGGGGCCGGACTCGCGCTGGCCGCGGTGGCCTGTCAGTCCAACTCTTCCTCCGAAAAAACCGAGCCCGTGGAAACCACCGGCGCCAACGCTACCTACCTGCCGGCCGGTACCTGGCGCGGCGTGCTTTCTACTCAGGGTCAGGAAATTCCGTTTCTTTTCGATGTAGAAGCGGGCAATAACAACCAGCCCGTAGCCGTGTACCTGCGCAACGGCGAGGAGCGCCTGAAGCTCGACGAAATCAAAACCGTCGGCGACTCCACCACCATCCGCCTGGGTGTGTTCGATGCCGCGCTGGTGGTACGCACGGATGGAGCCGACAAGCTCAAAGGCGCCTGGGTGAAGTACGACGCCAAAGACCCGTACCGGGTAGCCTTCACGGCCACGAAAGCAACTGATGCCCCTGCCCTGTTCACGGGTGATACCAAATCGACTTCTACCTTCGGGGACCTGCGGCGGGGCGCGACCTTCCGCGTGGAGTTTCGGGATGAAGAGGGCAAAACGTATCCGGCCGTGGGCCTTATCCGCCAGGATAGCACCAACAGCTCAGCCCTGACGGGTACGTTCCTGACTACCACCGGCGACTACCGCTACCTGGCGGGCAACCTGGTAACCAAAGGTGGAGAGGAGCACATCATGCTTTCTACCTTCGATGGCAGCCACGGCTTCCTGTTCGATGGCAAACTGGCCAAGCCAGGTAACATCAACCAGATTTCTGGCAACTTCTACAGCGGTAAATCGGGCCATGAAACCTGGACGGCTACCCTCGACCCGAACGCTAAGCTACCCGATGCCAACGCCCTGACGGGTATGAAGCCCGGCCAGAAAAAGCTCGACTTCAAGTTCCCGAATATCTTTGAGGGCGGCAGCATTTCGCCTTCTGACCCCAAGTACAAAGGCAAGGTAGTGGTGGTGCAGATTCTGGGTTCCTGGTGCCCCAACTGCATGGACGAAACCAACTTCCTGGCTCCTTGGTACGAGAAGAACAAGCAGCGCGGGGTAGAAATCATCGGGCTGGGCTATGAGCGTACCACCGACCAGAAAGCAGCCGCGCAGAAGCTGCTCAAGATGAAACAGCGCATGAACGTGGGCTACGACCTGGCCGTGGCCGGTGAGGCCAACAAGGACGCCGCCAGCCAGTCGTTGCCCCAGGTGCAGAAGGTGCTAGCCTTCCCCACCACCATCTTCCTCGACAAGAAAGGCGAGGTGCGCAAGATTCACACGGGCTTTTCGGGCCCCGGCACCGGCAAGTACTACGAGCAGGAAGTAGCTGAATTCAACAAAACCATTGATCAGCTGCTGGCCGAATAGGTTACTGGTTGCTATTTATCTGACGGGCCTGCTCTCTTCCAAGGGAGCAGGCCCGTTGCGTTTGGTGGGCCTCGCCCCCGGCCCTTTCCTCAGGGAGAGAGGTGCGTTCTGATAGAGCTGTTGGCTGGTAGCTTTTATAAGGGCCAGAGCAAACAGCTCCATCCCCAGTCCCCTCTGAGGACAGGTGGCTGGAGATGAAGTTTCACCTAACCCACTTTAGCCTCTCCCGTTTCTCTAAAACCCTGGTCAGTCACTGTCCTCCCTACCCCTCTCGCCCATGTCAACCCCCATGCAGCGCTATGTACCCCGCACACGGCGGGCCGTTCGGAGCCTAATTCAGCTTCATCCGGCGCCCTGGCGCTGGAAGGTAGGGATGGAGGCCGGGCTGGCGCTGGGGTTACCGCTGGGGCTGTTTACTGCGCTGGGGCAGCAAGGGTGGGGGCTGCAGGCAGGGCTAGGAGCCTTCACGGCCCTGTACGGCGCCAGCCTCAGCCGCCGCGACCGAATGGACCTGCTCCCGCTGGTGGCCGCGGGGCTGGTTTTGGCCTCGGCCCTGGGGGTAGCGTGTGCCGGCAGCCTCTGGCTGAGCAATGCGTGCCTAGTGGTAGTGAGTGCAATAGCCTGCGTGGTAGTGCTGGGTATCCGACTGGGCCCGCCCGGCCCCATGATGTTTGTGCTGGTAAGCGCCGTGAGTGCCCATTTGGCCCGGCCCAAAACCCTGGGCGGAGTGGGCTTGCCGGGGCTGCCGCTGGTAGGATTGGTAGCGGTGGGGGCAGCCCTAGCTTACCTAGTGATTATTGCGCCGCTGCTGTTGCCCTCGGTCCGGCGGCGCCACGGCTCGCCCTCGGGGTTGCGGGTGTTGTATCCACACTTCAAGCTCGACCGGGAAGTTGCCCTGATGGCACTGCGCGTGGTAATGGGCGTGCTTATTACCTGCTTGGTCAGTCGGCCGCTGGGGGCGCACCGGACGTATTGGGTCGTGCTGTCGGCAGTGGCGGTGCTGCAGTCCAGCGCTTCCCGGCAGCTGACTACCATCCGAGGGCTGCAACGTATGATCGGCACGCTGCTGGGCATTGGGGTCTTTGATCTGCTGACTTTACGTCAGCCGTCGGGGCTGTGGCTTGTGGCCCTGCTGATGCTGTTGCAGGCGGCTACGGAGGTAGTAGTAGCGCGCAATTATGCTCTGGCACTGCTGTTTATTACGCCTATGGCGCTGCTGAACTCCACGGCTGGGCACCCTGGCAATACCCTGATTTCGGTGGAGGGCCGTGTGTTCGATACGCTCCTCGGGGCCACTATTGCGCTGCTTTTGTTTTGGCTCAGTGAGTGGCTGGTGCGCAGGCTACCCCTCTTCTCTCAGCCCAAGCCAGCCGATGCGCCGTAGCGCTACGCCTGCGGCCGCGGGCGTTCCAGCAATACAATAGGCTCGGAGTGGTAAGTGGTGCGGGCAAATTCCCGGAAGCCAAACTTGCGGGCCACGGCCAGGGAAGCCGCATTATCAGGATCGATGATGCAGGTAATGCGGGCGGTGGGGAAGCGCGGCTCGGCCCAGTCCAGGGCGGCTTGCACGGCTTGGCTGGCGTAACCGAGGCCGTGCACGCGGGGTGCCAGCACCCAGCCAGCCTCCAGAGTGCCTTTCAGGGAGGGCGTTAGGTCGCGCTGGAAGTCGAAGAAACCCACCGTGCCTATGTAGCGGCCGGTAGCTTTTTCTTCAATGGCCCAGGCCCCGAACCCCAGCAGTGACCAGTGGCCCTGCTGGCCCAGCATACGGCGCCACGTGTCCTCCTCGGTTTGCGGTTTGTTGCCCAGGTAGCGGTAAAAGGCCGGAGCGGCGGCAATAGCGGCCGCTTCGGGCAGGTCGGTAATCCGGGGGCCGCGCAGCAGCAAATCGGGGGTTTCCAGTTCGGGCACCAAGGAAGGCGGAGTAGCAAGCAGGCTCAGGGGCTGGGTCATGCGGGCAAGTAGGCCATTAGACATGAATTTAGCAACGCCTCCTGCAACTCGGTTGTGCACAGAGTTTCCATAAGCCGCCCATACCCTAGAGAGGTTTATGTCTAGCAATAGGTAGCTAGAGAGCATCTAAGAAGTAGCCGCTGCCCACACGACCAGCCTTTCGAAAAGCTCGGTCAGGCTATTGGCCACCAGATATACGTTCTGAAACTTTGCAGCATCGGGCATAGGAGAGCCAGTTTCGTCTTCATAGTCCTCTTCGTCCCACTCCAGCTCATGGTCCCACCAATACACCTTCTGATAGTTTTCGGGAGCCAGAGCCAAGCACAGCTGATTTCCCATGCCGTCATCCGCAAAGGGCAAAAACTGTTCAGGCATCCTGCTCTGATACATCTTCAGCTTTTCCAGGATGGTTATTACCCCTTTATGAGTATTCTTACCATATACCGTAGCTATTCCTGAGCCCCTAAACATGTGGCCATTGGGTATGCCAAGTTCTTCGGGATGTTTGTATTCTGGCTCTGATGTGAGGGGCGCAAACCCGACTGAGTTGCGGAATATGAACTCGCCATAGGTTTGCAGCAGCCAAACGTAATCTTGCGGCAATCTGGCACCTACTGCTTTTTCGAGCTCAGCTATTTCAGCTTCAGTCAAAGGGTAAAATTGGTCCTGAAGAGGCCTAATGCCTCCTACTATAGCAATTGAGGTTTCGATAGACATGCTTTAGCAATTTCGAGGCTGTCAGCGGTTGCTTTAAATACAGTGGGGCACTTCATGGGTACTGCATCTGGCCCTCACCCAGAAGTTGAGCTGTATACGTGTACATAAGGCCAAATAAATGGCTTTCAGCTTCAGAACCGGGAGAAAAGGTAGGGCGATTAAAAGAGGCGGTTGGTCGGTGTTTCGGGGGTAGTGCTAGAGGATCGGGCTAACTCACCGGAATGAGGCATCTGGTTTGAATAAGAACTGGCAGAACGTAGCGCACCGGGCGCTGCCCTTACTTCAGCCCTCAACCTTCTCCTTATCATGAAAAAGCAACTTTTCAGCCTCGCCCTTCTCCTTGGTTTATCTTCTTCCATCGTAAGCACCAGCTTTGCCGCCGACCTGGGCCAGGATGATGGCCGCCAGCAGCGCCAAGGCCGCGAGCAACGCCACGACCGCCGCCAAGACCACGACCGCCGCGGCCAGCTTAGCGCCGAGGAACGCCAGCGCCGCACCGATGAGCTGGCTAAAGAGCTCGACCTGAGCAAAAAGCAGAAGTCGAAAGTCGAGAAGATTTTCCAGGATCAGCAGCAGCAGATGCAGGCCTTGCGCGGCCGCTCCGGCCAAGACCGGAGCCAGCAGCGGAGCGAGTTCCAGCGCATCCGCGAAAACACCGACAAGCAGCTTAAAGATGCCCTTTCCAAAAAGCAGTATGCCCAACTAGAGGCCAAACGCCAGGAGCGCATGCGCCAGATGAGCAACCGCCACGACCGGCAGCAGGACCGCCAGGGCACTGACCGCCGCGGCTTCGGGGGCCGCAGCTAAGCTCCTACCCTTTCAATAGGCTGTATCCTGTTTTAAACCGCTTTGTCCGTTTGCCCGGGCAGAGCGGTTTTGCGTGGAAACGGGGGTAGGGCGGCTCATTTTTGTCTTTTGCCGGATGCGGTAAAGTATTTCCCGTATGCAATCGACTACGAGCTTAACCACTACCCCGCACGCATGCGCAAACCTCTTCGCTTCCTAGGCCGCCTCACGGTCAGCCTTCTGCTAGTTCTGCTGGTAATAGGCGTAGCGTTTGCCAACCTCAGCCCCGAGTTTGGGGGCAAACCCACCAAGGCCCAACGGGCGGCTTATGCAAAATCGGGGCATTACCAGGATGGCGAATTTCAGAATCTGGTGCCTACTACCCTCATGACAGGGGGTAGCATGGCGGGCTCACTCTGGCGCTTTCTGTTCAGCAAAACGCCTAACGACAAGCCCGCCAAGCCGCTGCCCACGCAGCCCCTGGATTCGCTCAGTATTACCCAAAAAACGCCGGAACAGCTGCGCGTAACGTGGTTTGGGCACTCAGCCAGCTTAGTGGAAATAGCCGGCAAGAACATCCTGCTCGACCCGATGCTGAGCGTAAAGATGGGTCCCATTTCCTGGATTACGCCCCAGCGCTACAACCCGCAGCTTGCCATTACCGCCGAGCAGCTCCCGCCCATTGATGCCGTCCTGATTTCTCACGACCACTACGACCACCTGGACTACCAGACCATTCTGCGGCTCAAGGATAAGACCGCGCACTTCTTTGTGCCCCTGGGGGTGGGGGCCCACCTGCTGGCCTGGGGCGTGGCACCGGAACGGGTGCAGGAGCTGGACTGGAACGACTCGGTGCAGCTTCCCGGCGGCCTGACCATCACCAGCACACCGGCCCGACACTTTTCCGGCCGGGGCCTCACCAACCGAAATTCTACTTCCTGGAGCTCCTGGGTGATAAAATCGGCCGCGAAGCGCGTGTTTTACAGCGGCGACGGAGGCTACGGCCCGCATTTCCAGGCCATCGGGCAGCAGCACGGCCCTTTTGACCTGGCCCTGATGGAATGCGGGCAGTACGATGCCCAATGGGCCCAGATCCATATGCTGCCCGAACAAAGCGTACAGGCCGCCCTGGATGTGCAGGCCAGGCTGCTGCTGCCGGTGCACTGGGGTGCTTTCACGGAGGCGCACCACCCTTGGAACGAGCCGGTGAAGCGGGCCGCAGCCGCGGCCACCCGCCTCGCTCTGCCCATGATGACTCCGCTGCTGGGCCAACCTGTTACCCTCGGCGCTGGCCCGCTGCCCCAGGCCAAGTGGTGGCAGTAGCGTTGCCCCGACAAGCTTTGTTACTCGCAGTTACTCGCAAACCCAGATTTCTCGCTCCGCACAGAATGACGGTTATGCTATCCGCTCAAACCGGAGCACTACCCCTTCCTGCGGGCGCAACGTCACCAACGGTACGGGCAGTACCCCCTCTTTCGTGACGGGCGCGACGGTGAAGTGCCGAAGCGTTTCCAGCAGCACTAACTGAATTTCAGCCAAGGCAAAATGGTTGCCGATGCACAGGCGCGGCCCACCCCCGAAAGGCAGGTAGGCATAGGCCGGAATAGGCGGCTGCGCACTAGGCGCGAACCGCTCGGGCCGGAACGCATTGGGCTCGGACCAGAGCGTGGGGTGGCGGTGCAGGCCGTAGATGTAGAGCGAAAACAACGTGCCTTTCGGAAACGGGTGGCCTTGGAACTCGTCGTCTTCCAGGGCCACGCGGTCCAGAATCCAGGCCGGGGGGTAGAGTCGCATGGTTTCCTGAATCACCTGCATAGAGTACGGTAGGCGGGCCAACTCCTCGAACTCCGGCGCGCGGTGAGCCAGGCCGGCGGCGGCCCGCTCCTGGCGTACCTGCGCGGCTACCTCAGGGTGCTCCGCCAGCAGGTAAAACAGCCAGCTCAGGGCATTTGCCGAGGTTTCGTGGCCAGCCAGCAGCAGAATGTTGGCTTCGTCTACCAGCTGCTCTTCGGTCATGGGCTCACCCGTGTCTTCGTAGCGCACGTCTAGCAGCATCTGCAGCAGGTCGTTGTGGGAAGTGGAGTTGCTGCCGGCCTGCTGGCGCTTGCGGATGTAGGTGCGCACCAGCTCGCGCAGTTCCTGGCTTAGTGTTTCGTGGCGGCGGTAGCTGCCGGTGCCTTGCAGCCAGGGCCGGAGGTAGGGCTGCCGGATGGTGCGCACGTAGAAAGCCTGAATCTGGGTCAGGATATCCGACAGCCGGTCACGCTCCGCGTCGCTCATGCTGGTTCCAAAGGTGGCCTGCGCGATGATGCGAAACGCTACCCGCGTCATGGCTTCATGAATATCTACCAGGGCCGGACCGGCGGCCGTGCGGCCCTGCAACTCCTGAGTCCACTCCTCGGCGGCGGCCTGCATCAGGCGGGTGAGGCCGGCCAGGCGCTGGCGGTGGAAGGCCGGCTGAATCAGGCGGCGCTGCCGCAGCCAGTCGGCCCCTTCGTTGGTGAGCAGCCCCCGTCCGATGTAGCGAATCAGGCCATGCGTGAGGTCTGATTTGAGGTAGCGGCGGTGGTTTTTCTGCAGAATGTGCTGCACCAGCGCCGGGTCGCGCGTGACGTAGCAGGGCCGGATGCCGCCCAGGTGCAGGCCTACGGTGTCGCCGTGGGCAGCGTGGGCGCGGTTGAGGTTACCGATAGGGTCACGGGCCATGGCCAGCGAGGAAAGCAGGGTGCGCCAGCGCGGCACCCACGGAAAAGGCGCCACTGGCGCTTCCATAGCAGGTAAAACAGGGGTAGGCATACAGAAATAGCGGAGGAATGCTTTCCAAGATAAGGCAAAAACAAGGCCACTGAGCCCACAGGTTTCCACTCTCCTACCCTGCAACACAACCCCAGGCCACCTTCCGCGCGTACAGCCTAGTAGCCCAGCGTGGCCTCCCGAACTTTCTCTAACAACCAAACTCCCGGTTCCTTATGTGGATTCAGCAAAAAAACACCCCCGCCCCACTCGAAGAGCTGCAAGGCCGCACGGTAGGTCTCAAATTTGAGTGCAACGAGTGTCATACGGAAGTATTCACCGACCTGATTGGTGTGCCCGCCCCCGACCACCTGGCTAACTCTATGGAAGACGACGGCCAGTTTGAGACGGAAGAAATCAAGTGCCCCGGCTGCGACATGACCCACGAAATCACCGTGAAAAGCACCTTCGACGGCGTGCATTTCGAGGTGTCGGAAGTAGCCCCCGACAGCGTAGCCTACCAGATAGCCGAGCCGGAGCACTAAGCACGGCCTGGTCAGGTACTGATCCGATAGAAATAGAAAAGGCTCGCCGTTTGGCGAGCCTTTTTCGTGCCAAGGCCCGTCACGAAACGATGAGCTTACTTCTCCCGCTCAATGGTGTAGTTGATGAGTTGCTCCAGGGAGGTACGGGAAGCCGAAGCCGGGAAGGTGCGCAGGATTTCCAGGGCCTCGTCGCGGTAGCGTTCCATGACCTGGATGGCGTAGTTCAGCCCGCCCGACTGCTTGACAAACTCAATAACGGCCTGCACCCGGTCTTTGCGGCCGTCGTTGTTTTTCACGTTGTAAATGACGCGGCGCTTGGTCAGCCAGTCGGCCTGTTGCAGGGCGTAGATAAGCGGCAAGGTCATTTTCTTCTCCTTAATGTCAATGCCGACGGGCTTGCCGATTTCCGCGGTGCCGTAATCGAACAGGTCATCCTTGATCTGAAAGGCCATGCCAACCTTCTCCCCGAAAAGCCGGGCCCGCTCGATGGTTTCGGTGTCGGCCCCAGCCGAAGCAGCTCCCACGGCGCAGCAGGAGGCAATCAGGGAGGCCGTTTTCTGGCGGATGATATCGAAGTACACGTCCTCGGTGATGTCGAGGCGGCGAGCTTTCTCGATCTGCAGCAATTCGCCCTCGCTCAGCTCCTTTACCGCGTTGCTCACGATTTTGAGCAGCTCGTAGTCGTTGTTTTCCAGGCTCAGCAGCAGGCCCTTGCTCAGCAGATAGTCGCCCACGAGCACGGCAATCTTGTTTTTCCAGAGGGCGTTGATAGAGAAAAAGCCGCGGCGGTAGTTGCTCTCGTCCACCACGTCGTCGTGCACCAGCGTGGCCGTGTGCAGCAGCTCAATTAGGGCCGCCCCACGAAATGAGGCTTCCGGCAGTGGGTCGCCACCGCTGATTTTGGCTGTGAAGAACACAAACATGGGCCGCACCTGCTTGCCCTTGCGCTTCACGATGTAGCCCATAATTTTATCAAGCAGCAGCTGCCGGGTTTGCATGGACTGGCGGAATTTCTTCTCGAATTCCTCCATCTCGGCGGCAATGGGCGCCTGTATCTGGTCCAGCGTAACGGTCATGCGGGTGTGTTGAGCGCTGCAATGATACGGGGAAAAAGGAGAAGTGCTGAAATTGCGAAATGGGGCATTTGCCGTTTCCGCGCCCCGAGCCAAGCTGGCAGTGGCAAACCGGCGGGTGGGGGCACTTGTTACACTGGCTGCGCTCTTACCTTCGCTACTTATGCCCGTTCAACCCATTCGCCTCGACCTGCGCCTCGCCAGCCCCCGCCACGCCCGCCCCTTCGCCGCTGATCTGCGCTACCTGCCCACCGGGCAGCCCAAACCGGTGGTGGTGTTCGTGCACGGCTTCAAAGGGTTTAAGGATTGGGGGCATTTTAATCTGCTGGCTGATTGGTTTGCCGGGCAAGGGGTAGTGTTCGTGAAGCTAAACCTCTCGCACAACGGCCTGGTCATCGACGGCTCCGGCGACCTGGAGGATCTGGAGGCGTTTGGCCGCAACAACTTTTCCCTGGAGCTGGATGACATCGGTGTCCTGCTCGACTACCTGCACCACGCAGACGAAGCACTACGCGCACGCGCCGAGATGGACCTGACGCGCCTGGCCCTCATCGGCCACAGCAGGGGGGGCGGACTGGTGTTGCTGAAAGCCGCCGAAGATGTCCGCGTAAAAGCCGTGGTTACGTGGGCTGCTATTACTAACGTGAATCCCGGCTGGACGGAGGAGCTGATGCAGCACTGGCAGCAGCAGGGTGTATACTACGTGGAAAACAGCCGCACCAAGCAGCAGCTACCCCTTTACTATCAGATTGTGGAGGACTACCACCAGAACCGCCTGCGGCTGGACATTCCGCACAACGTGCGCCGCAAGCTTTGGCAGCCCCTCCTGGTTCTGCACGGCAACCAGGATGAAACCGTGCCCGTGCAGCGCGCCCACGACCTTCAGCGCTGGAAGCCGGACGCCGAGCTGGCCATTCTGCCCAGCGTGACGCATAACTTTGGGGGCAGCCACCCGTGGCCGGCCGCTGAGCTGCCCGCTCAGGCCCTGACTGCCGCTGAGGTAACTATGGAGTTTCTGGGCCGCGTGCTGTAGCTATTGCGGGTATGAAAAAACTCATTACTACGCTTTTCGTGGTAGCTGTCAATTTTTACTTTGCTTGCTTTGCCCTTGGTATTGCGGCGGGTTTGTATACCGCTGACCAAGGGCCCATACCCCAATTGGCTGGCCTTTTTATCCCGGTAGCGGCACTGCTTCTATGCCTTTTATACCAAGCAAGTCGTCGGCACTTTCCCTTTTTTAGCCCAGGTGAACTGGTAGTTGGCAATAGCAGTAAAACAGACTTACTAGCTCACCATACAACCTTCTCTATCAGCCGCATTCCAGTATTTCTTCTACTGCTAGTAACCGTTGCATTGCCCGGTAATCTTCTGGATGGTCTGAGTGAGGGTAGCTCTTTTACACTCCCTCAGTTATTCAGCTTATCGTTAGTGTATAGGTGCTTCTACAGAGGGCTAGTCCGCTTTTTTTCGTATCCCTCCTTTCCAGCCGCCGCTTTGTTGGCTGTGGGCTTACTCCTATCTGCATTCCTCGCTTATCTCTCCGGCCCTGCTGGAACAGTAGGAGCGTACGTATTTCTTAGCTTGGCCATCCTTTGGATAGTGGCTTGGGCAGTTTACCGACGCTTCCGTTTACCCTCTTTTATTTCTGCTTAATTGCCCTCCGCCTACCTTCTACTCGGCTCTAACCTCGGCGACCGGACCGCTATTCTGCGTGAAGCCGTGGCGCACCTGACTGCTACAGCTGGCACGCTGGTAGCAGCCTCGTCGCTTTATGAAACTGCGGCCTGGGGCTTGGAAGACCAGCCCGCTTTCCTGAACCAGGCCATTTGTCTGCACACCTCTCTGCTACCCATTCCGCTTCTTGAAGCCTGCCAGGCCGCCGAGCAACGCGCCGGGCGGGAGCGGCTGGTCCGCTGGGGCGCCCGCACCCTCGATGTGGATATCTTGCTTTACGATGACCTTATCCTGGAAACCGCGCGCCTGACCCTACCCCATCCTCGCCTGCCGGAGCGGCGGTTTGTCTTGGTGCCGCTAACTGAAATTGCCGCCGCGGTAGTGCATCCGAGCCTGGGTTGTACGGTAGCGGAGTTACTGGCAGTTTGCCCAGATACATTAGAAGTGCAACAGCTACCATAGCCTCAGCCACCAGTGCCTCATTAACTTGCACCAGACTGGTTTCTGATTTCTTACGCACTGCAACCAGCAGCAAGC
Source organism: Hymenobacter sp. HSC-4F20 (assembly GCF_019599275.1). Classification (GTDB taxonomy): domain Bacteria; phylum Bacteroidota; class Bacteroidia; order Cytophagales; family Hymenobacteraceae; genus Hymenobacter. The sequence continues at coordinate 2,064,350 of NZ_JAHZTD010000001.1, forward strand.
AGCCTACAGACGGAATAGAAAAAGCAAGCAGCCTACAGACGGAATAGAAAACGCCCGCTTGGGGGCGGGCGTTTTTACTTTACCTGCGGCAGACATTACGAAACCGCTGCCTACTTAAATCGTGGCCGAGCTTACGGAGACCTCCGGGGCAATTTTTTTCACCAAGCCCTGCAACACTTTGCCGGGGCCACACTCTACAAACTCCGTGGCGCCATCGGCCACCATGCGCTGCACGCTCTGGGTCCAGCGGACGGGCGCCGTGAGCTGGCGCACCAGATTCTCCCGGATTTCGTCGGGGTCGGTGTGGGGAGCGGCGTCCACGTTCTGGTATACCGGGCAGATGCCGGCCGAGAAGGTCGTGCCCGCAATAGCGTGCGCCAGGGCCGCTTCAGCCGATTGCATAAGGGGTGAGTGGAACGCCCCCCCCACGGGCAGCGGCAGGGCACGCTTGGCACCTGCTGCTTTCAACTGCTCGCAGGCCAGTTCAATGCCATGCCGGGAGCCGGACACAACCAGCTGGCCAGGGCAGTTGTAGTTGGCGGCTACGACCACGTTGCCGCCATCGGTAATCTCGCGGCAGATACGGGCGGTGGCGTCGTCATCAAGACCCAGAATAGCGGCCATAGTACCGGGCTGCTCCTGGCAGGCCGCCTGCATAGCCTGGGCCCGCTGCGCCACGAGTTGCAAGGCATCTTCAAACTTAAGCACCTTGGCAGCTACCAGGGCCGAAAACTCGCCCAGGGAGTGGCCCGCTACCATAGCAGGCTGCAGCGCTGGCAGCACGGCGGCCAACGCCACGGAGTGCAGAAAGATAGCCGGCTGGGTGACATCGGTGCGGCGCAGATCCTCGTCGGAGCCGGTGAACATTACCTCGGTCAGGGAAAAGCCCAGGATTTCGTTGGCCTGGTCCATCAGGCGCTTGGCTGCGGAGTGCTGCTCGTACAAGTCGCGGCCCATACCGCTGAACTGGCTGCCCTGACCGGGGAAAATAACTGCTTTCATTGTTGCGGGGATTGGAGAGGAATGGGTTCGGGTGGAATGCATCGTAGTGCCACAGAAGCAGTACGGCCCAATTCAGCCGCAAGCTGCACAAAACGTCTATTACCCCCAAACGATTGGGCGGCGACCAGCTTCACCCCAGTGCTGCGCGAAGGCCGCTCCGTATATGCAAGCAGGGCGCCCGGATGTCCGGACGCCCTGTGGTGTATGCCCTCCAAATACTTAAGCAGCAGGCTTAACGATTGATCTGCACCCAGCCTTTAAAGGTGCGTTTGGTGCGGTTGAGGTCCTTGAACTCAACTTCGGCCGTGTAGTAATACATGCCCTCGGATACCCGACTGCCAGCCCCCGACTCGGCACCTGTGTTGCCGCCGCTCCAGTTAATAAGCGGGTCTTTGTCGCTCTCGTATACCTTGGTTCCCCACCGGTTATAGATGCGCACTGTAGTCCGCTCAATCGGGCTAAACACCTTGGGCCGGAACGTATCATTCTTGCCGTCCCCGTTCGGGGTAAACACGTTGGGCAGCAGGAACAGCAAGCAGTTGTCCTTGCATTCTTTATTGCTGAACGCGCTTACTGCTTGATTACGGTCCACAGCCCGCACGGCGTAGCAGCCGGCCGCTGAAGTCAGCCCTTGATGCACATAGGTGGTTTGCGTACCAGGCACGCGGGCCAACTCGCTTAGTTCGGCCGCATCGTTAGGAGCGTAATAGATAATGTACTCCGTAATGTCGCGGCTGCAGTCGGCAGTGGGCTGGCTGCTCAGGGTCCAGCTCAGGTAGTTGCTGAATACCTCACCCGTAGTAGGGGTAGTAGCCGGCAGGTCGAACAGGCGGCTGGCCAGACTGTCGCAGTTAGTGGGCCTCAGAGTCAGAACCGGGGTGCACGGCACGGGCAGCAACGAGACGCACTGCTCCTGGCTTAGGTTTATCAGGGAGTCCTGAGAGGTGACGTCGTAGACCCCGTTCGTCTTGACGTAGTAGCAATACGTTTCATTTTTGACCAGCGGGCGGGCAGGGGTACCCTGGTCTACAAAGGTTCCGCCGGTAGTAGTACCTGTAACCTTTGCAATAGGCACAAATGCGCCTCCAGTCTGTGTGCGGCGGTAAATGGTAGTGGGGCGCCGGGAATTGTCCCACGGCACAGCATACGTCCAACTCAGGCTAACATTACCAGCCAACGGATTGGGGGTAGCCGTCACGCGCACGCTGGAGGCAGGAGCAGGCTGCTCCCGAATACGAGTCGTATCGCTGGCATTGGTGGTAGCAGCCCGGAAGAACTCCAGCCGGTAGGTATAGGAGTTAGCCGTGGTGTTCAAGCCAGTATCTACGAGCACCGTGTCGTTCAGACCAAATACCTGCGGCAGACGGGTGAAGCTGCCAGCCGCTGGGTTTTGCCCCACGGCCCGGTACAAGCGGTAACCATTGGGAGCAGTGAAAGGCACACTAGCCGTCGGCTTGTTCCAGCGTACGGTAATCTGGCCATTTGTGGCGTCGGTGCGGTCCACGGTCACGTTGGTTAGACGAGCTGAGCGGCCAGTTATGGTCAGACAGGCTTCCTCGGAGGCAATACTAGCTCCCCCGGCCGGCAAGGCGAACTGCACGTAAATGCGGTAGCAGTAGGTCTTACCCCGTTCCAGACCACGGCCGTTGTTGTCGTCGAGAAACGTTTGGCTGCCTACGTTATTGATGGTTCCAATCTGGGTGTAGCCCCGTGAGGCCGGAATACCGGTTTCGCAGGGCCCCGGGGTCCAGCCGCTGGGCCCTTCGCGCCGGTAAACGCGAATCTGCGCCCCGGGGTTCTGGCAGGTGTAGCTGCTCCAATCCAACCGGGCAGTGTTACCTACGGGGGTAACGCGCAGGTTTTGCGGAGGAGGGCCTACCACCGTAATCCGGAATGGGCGCTCATCAATCAGGGGCGTGCCGGAGGTAGGCTGGTCGGTAGCCTTGAACACCACTTGGTGCGGCTCAGACTGAATATTGGCGCAGGTAGGCGTCCAGTTGAACGTGCCGCGGGCCGTGGGCGGGCCCGAGGAGTTGCGCACAAATGTGGCGGGCGGAATAATGCCACCGAAAGCCTCCAGCGTTATGGGGTTGTTATCCGGGTCGGTAGCGGTTACTACCACCGGCGGAATGGGCGTACCGGCTACCACGCATATGTCGGGGGGCACCACCAGCAACGGCCGCAGGTTCAGGCTCGGGGTTACTGTAATCTGCATGTCGCGTATCACTTCCCCAATCAGGCGCGGCCGGGCCCCACGCACCCGGCGCCATTCCCGCACTACGAAAGCCACGTTGTAGTCCCCTATCACCTCAGGTGAGTTCCACACAATCTGGCCGGTCCGAATATCCTGCTGAAAGATGGCCGCCTGTCCCGGCTGACCTACGGGCGGCCCGCTGTAGGGCACCTGAATGGCCCCAAACGAGGGGTCATCGGGAAAGCGGAAGCCTAGAGCTGCGGCGGCCCGAATAACGTTACCGCGCGCAATGGTTTCCTCGGGCGAGCCGGCGGACTGGCTGCGGCGCAACTCATAGGAGAGCGAGTCGCCATCGGCATCAAACGCGGCCGGATTGTGCAGAAACACCTGCCGGCGGCTGGCCCGGTCAATTGCCGGAGCCGTGAGTACAGGCGAGCGGTTAATACCCAGCAAGGGGTCAATGGTAACCAGCGTAGAGATATAAAACGACTGTGCCACGGAGTTAGTGATGTTCACTACCCCCTCTACCCGGTTTACACTGATGTAACTTACCTGGTAGGCTCCCGGCGCGTTGTACGTGTGGTCGAACTTAAAAATATTGCGCTGGATGCCCGGTGCTATCTGCGTTTTACTATCCACTTTAATAGCATCCAGGCCGCTGGAAGTATTATCGCCAAAGAAGATGGTTACGTCATCTTCAGTGGCAATACCAGCCCCAGTGGCAATGTAGAGCACCATCTGAAAATGGACGGTTCTAAAGTTGGAGGCATCAATCGTGGCCTGGATGTCGCCGGCCCGCAAGTGGGTAGCGGTGGCGGCGGGCGTCAGGCCCAGAGAGGCTACTAGCAGGAGTAGCCCAGCCAGCCAGAGCCGTACCGGGCGGTTCAGTAGCGAAAGGTTCATAGAGTCAACGTCTTAATAGGCGGGAGAACGAGGGAAGGGAAGTTCAGCAAAAACCTAGCTAGAACCTAACAAAAAACGGGCACTTGAGTTAAGATTCTAGCGTTAGGTACTAACGGAGTTGGCCAGGTATAGATTCACTCTAACGCCAAAGGCTTATTCAGATTGTTTCCTACTAGGTTGGGGCCTACCTTTGGCCGGTACAACTGACCTACCCACACCCCTTCAGTAGCTCTCTATGAGTTGGATTACAAAAACCTTTTCCAGTAGCATCGGCCGTAAGATCATCATGGCCGTTACGGGCCTGTTTCTCTGCTCCTTCCTGGTAGTACACCTGGTTGGCAACCTGCAGCTGTTTAAGGCCGATAATGGTGTAGCATTTAATGCGTACTCTGAGTTTATGGGCCATAACCCGCTTATCCGCACGCTGGAAATCGTGCTGGTGCTGGGCTTTGGCTTCCATATCTACGAAGGCTTGGCGCTGGCTGCCAAAAACCGGGCAGCACGTGGCAACCAAGGCTATGTTGTAGACCATATTGAGCAGAACAGCTCCTGGCACTCGCGTAGCATGGCCCTGCTGGGCTCTATTGTACTATTCTTCCTGATTGTACACCTGTACAATTTCTTCGGCTCCCTGCGCTTCACCGACGTGCCGCGCGACGCCAACGGTAACGAGGATGCTTACGCCCTGGTGCTGGCCGCCTTCAAGAACCCGTTCTACGTGGTGCTGTACGTCATCGGTCAGGTAGCCCTGCTCTATCACTTGCTCCACGGCTTTAGCAGCGCTTTCCAGACGCTGGGCCTCACGCACCGCAAGTACACGCCGGCCATTAAATTCATTGGCTACGGCTTCTCGATCATCGTGTGCGCTGCCTTCGCCGCCATGCCGATCTACTTCTTCTTTTTCAAATAAGTCCTAAACTCGACAGCCGATGTTTCCGGATTCCAAAATTCCCGAAGGCCCGCTGGCCGAAAAGTGGGACAAGCATAAATTCAACGTTAAGCTCGTAAACCCCGCTAACAAGCGGAAATACGACATTATCGTGGTAGGCACCGGCTTGGCCGGTGCCTCGGCAGCGGCTTCCCTGGCCGAGCTGGGGTACAACGTCAAGGCCTTCACCTACCACGATTCGCCCCGCCGGGCGCACTCCATTGCCGCCCAAGGTGGTATCAACGCCGCTAAAAACTACCAGAACGACGGTGACTCAGTGTACCGTCTGTTCTATGACACCATCAAAGGTGGCGACTACCGTGCCCGCGAAGCCAACGTGTACCGCTTGGCGCAGGTATCGGTAAACATCATTGACCAGTGCGTGGCTCAAGGTGTTCCCTTCGCTCGTGAGTATGGTGGACTGCTGGCTAACCGCTCCTTCGGGGGTGCTCAGGTAAGCCGCACATTCTATGCCCGCGGCCAAACCGGACAGCAGCTGCTGCTGGGTGCTTACTCGGCTCTTTCTCGCCAAGTAGCTTATGGCAAGGTAAAGCTCTACACCCGCACCGAAATGCTGGATGTAGTAATTGTTGATGGTCAGGCCCGGGGCATTATCACCCGCAACCTGATTACCGGCGAAATTGAGCAGCACGCGGCCCACGCTGTGGTACTGGCTACCGGTGGCTACGGCAACGTGTTCTACCTGAGCACCAATGCTAAGTATAGCAACGCTACCGCTGCATGGCGCGCGCACAAGAAAGGGGCTTACTTCGCTAACCCCTGCTTCACGCAGATTCACCCTACCTGCATTCCTGTATCGGGCGACTACCAGTCAAAGCTGACGCTGATGTCGGAGTCGCTGCGTAACGATGGCCGCGTATGGGTACCTGCTTCGAAGGAAACCGCAGAGCGTTTGCGCAAAGGCGAAATTCGGGTAAGCGACATTCGGGAAGAAGACCGTGACTACTTCTTGGAGCGCAAGTACCCCGCCTTTGGTAACCTGGTGCCCCGCGACGTAGCCTCGCGTAACGCCAAAATGATGTGCGACGAAGGCCGCGGGGTGGGTTCCTCAGGTCTGGCCGTATTCCTGGATTTTGCTGATACCATCAAACGCAATGGTGCCGACTGGGTAAGCCAGAAGTACGGCAACCTGTTCGATATGTACGCCAAAATTACTGGCGAAAACCCCTACGAGCAGCCCATGCGCATCTACCCCGCCGTGCACTACACCATGGGCGGCCTGTGGGTAGACTACAACCTGCAAACCACCGTTCCCGGCCTCTACGCCACGGGGGAGTGCAACTTCTCCGACCACGGTGCCAACCGCCTCGGGGCTTCGGCGCTGATGCAGGGCCTGGCCGACGGCTACTTCGTAATTCCCTACACCATCGGGGACTACCTGGCCCAGACGCCGCCCAAGCCCGTTACCACTGAGCATCCGGCCTTCAAACAGGCCGAGGCCGAAGTGCGCGCCCGCGTGCAGCAGCTGATGAGCATCAACGGTACCCGCACCCCCGACGACTTCCACAAGGCTCTGGGCCACATAATGTGGGAGTACTGTGGTATGGCCCGTACGGCCGAAGGCCTGCAGCACGCCAAAGCGGAAATTCAAAAGCTGCGCCGCGAGTTCTGGAGCGACCTGAAGCTGGCAGGCACGGAAGCCGAAATGAACCAGGCTTTGGAGAAAGCCGGCCGCGTGGCTGACTTCCTGGAGCTGGGCGAATTGATGGTGGACGACGCTTACAACCGCAACGAAAGCTGCGGCGGCCACTTCCGGGAGGAGTACCAGACGCCCGAGGGCGAAGCCCTGCGCGACGACGAGAACTTCACGTACGTAGCCGCTTGGGAATACACCGGCGACAACCGGGCTTCCGTGCTGCATAAGGAAGATCTGCACTTCGAAAACGTGAAGCTTACCCAGCGCAGCTACAAATAGGGACTTAGGGAATTGCGGGCTCCGAAACTATGTTTTACTATGGAGCCCGCAAGCTTCCTGCTTGTTCCGCTGTTTTAATCTATTCGAAAACACAGGACCGAAACCGGACTGGCCTCTCACCCAGGTCCCGAACAACCTAAGTCCCTAAGTCTCTAACATACAATGGCTGGAAGTAACCCCAATGCCAAACCCATGAACCTCACCCTGAAGGTGTGGCGGCAGAAAAACCGCAACGCGCAAGGTAGCATCGTGGATTACCAGGTAAAAGACATTTCCCCGGACATGTCGTTCCTGGAAATGCTGGACGTACTCAACGAAGATCTGCTGCGCCAAGGCGAGGAGCCGGTAGCCTTCGACCACGACTGCCGCGAAGGTATCTGTGGCTCGTGCAACCTGTTCATCAACGGCCGTGCCCACGGTCCGGAGCCCGGTACTACCACCTGCCAGCTGCACATGCGCAAGTTCAATGATGGTGATACCATCACCATTGAGCCGTGGCGCGCTAATGCCTTTCCCGTAAACAAGGACCTGAGTGTGGACCGCTCCGCATTCGACCGCATCATTCAGGCTGGCGGCTACATCTCGGTAAACACCGGCGGTACGCCCGACGCCAACGAAATTCCGATTCCCAAGGAAATTGCGGACCGGGCTTTCGAAGCCGCTACCTGCATTGCCTGCGGAGCCTGCGTAGCCTCCTGCAAAAATGCTTCGGCCATGCTGTTCGTATCGGCCAAAGTGTCGCAGCTGGCGCTGCTACCCCAGGGCCATGTGGAACGCAAGTCGCGCGTAGAGAACATGGTAGCCCAGATGGACAAGGAAGGCTTTGGCGCCTGCACCAACATTGGTTCTTGCGCCGCCGAGTGCCCTGTAGGCATCTCACTGGAAAATATTGCCATCCTGAACCGTGAATTCCTGGCCGCTAAAGCTACTTCGAATAACCTGGCGTAGAGTTGCCGGTTACTCCAGTGTCTTTTGCAAAAAAGCGAAACGGACTCCCGTTTCGCTTTTTTGTTGCTCTTTCGTCTGGCTACTGGCAGTTTGCCCTTCAGTAGCTGCCTTCATCGTTCGTTACACTTTTCCTTAATGATAACCATCATTGCCGGCACTAACCGTCCTAACTCCCGCGCCCGCCGCGTGGCTGATTTCTACGCCGAGCTGTTGGCTGAGCAAGGCGTAGTAGCCCACCTGCTGGACCTCACTGAGCTACCGCTGGACTTCACTACTTCTGCTCTCTACCACAATACCGGCCGCCACGATGACTTCAACCGCCTAGTAGCTCTGGCCGAAGAGGCCGATAAACTGGTTTTTGTGGTGCCGGAATACAACTGTTCCTTTCCCGGAGTCCTGAAAGCTTTCATTGATGGGCTACCCTACCCGGGTGGCATTCGGGGTAAAAAAGCGGCGCTGGTTGGCTTAAGCAGTGGAAACCAGGGTGGCATCCTCCCCCTCAATCACCTTACCGATGTGCTTATGTACCTGGGCACCGCCGTGCTGCCGGAGCGGGTCCGGCTACCCTTCATTGATAAGCACCTAACGGCCGAGGGGCTGATTACCGAACCTCTCTATCACCAACTGTTGCGCGAGCAGGTTACCCGCTTATTAGCTTTTTAGGTTAGGCCGCGGAAAGAAAATACCTCCTTTCTGTAACCAAAGGAGCACGAGCGGAACTGCCTACGGCCGAGCAGACGTTCGGGACGAAATCAGTATGTTTAGGCTTCCTCCTACCCCATCCGAACTATGACCTTTTCTACGTGTACCGGACGGATCTGGCAGCTAGCGGCAGGGCTACTGCTAGGGGGTACGCTGGTAGCTTGCAGCACTAGCAGCCACGAGGAATCGGGCGAGAACCCGGTCGTTACGACGCCCTACCAACTGGTGCTACCCGCCAACCTGCCCCAGAACGTGGGGGTACCAGCCGATAACCCCCTGACGGTAGAAGGCGTGGAGTTGGGCCGCAAGCTGTTCTACGAAGTGCGTCTGTCGCGGACGGGTACGCAGTCGTGCGGCAGCTGCCACCAGCAAAGCAAAGCTTTCACCGATGGGCTGGCCCGCGCTGTTGGGGTTGATGGCCAGCCACACCCGCGCGGCACCATGTCGTTGGCTAATGTCCTCTGGGAAAAAACGCTCAATTGGGATGGGGCGGCAACCAATTTAGAGCAGCAGGCCCGGTTGCCCATTGAAAACCCGCTGGAAATGCATCAGTCGTTGGCGGAAGGAGTGCGGCACTTGCAGCAGACAGCGCTGTATCCTCCGCTTTTTCAGAAGGCTTTTGGGAGCAGCGCCATCACGGAAACCAACGTGCTCAAGGCCCTGGCCCAATTCGAGCGGACTTTGATTTCAGCCAACTCGCGCTACGATAAGTACGTGCGCAAGGAAGGCACGCTCTCGGCAGCGGAGCGAGCCGGCGCGGGGCTGTTTATTAACCATCCGAGCGAGGTCAGCGGCCTGTTCATTCGGGGCGGCACCTGCCACCACTGCCACATCAGTGAGGATGGACTATTCAGTTCGCCAAGCTTCTTCAATAATGGCTTGGATATAACTTTTGCCGATGCCGGGCGGGCGGGCGTTACTGGCCAAAGCGCCGACCGGGGCAAGTTCCGGGCTCCTACCCTGCGCAATATCGCTCTAACGGCCCCCTACATGCACGACGGCCGCTTTCAGACGCTGGAGCAGGTGCTGGACCACTACAACGAGCACGTGCAAACGGCCAGCCCGGGCCTCGACCCCAACATTCTCCTGTCCAATACCCCTGGCGGCACTAAGCTGGATTTAACACCCGTGGAAAAAGCTCAGCTGATTGCCTTTCTGCATACGCTTACCGATTCCACATTTATCACCGACAAGCGCTTCTCTGACCCCTTCAAACAATAAGGTTCGCTACTTTTTTGCCGGAAAGCTGTAGGTTTAAGCGGTACATTATCTCTACTGCGTGACTAATTCCGCGGCCACTAGCTATTCCCGCCCAATTCCTGCTTCACCTTATCTACCGGCCTTCACCGGGGTCCGGGCCCTGGCCGCGTACATCGTGTTTCTGCACCACGCTAACCCCTTCTGGAGCAATCCGGAGTGGCCCCGACTGCGCGCCTGGCTTATTGAGTTTCACATTGGCGTACCTATTTTCTTTGTACTGAGTGGCTTCCTTATCACGCTCCGCTACGGACAACCGTCTCTTACGCCCCGCCGGCAGTGGGGGCGGTACCTGCGCCGCCGCTTCGTGCGCATCTATCCTCTCTACTTCCTGCTGACCCTGGCCACATATTATGCCTTTTGGCGGTCAAACCATTTTTTGGGGCATCATTTCTTTTTTAGCCTAACTCTTACCCAGGCATTTTTCACAGACGCCAAATACGCCGGAATTGCCCAGGCTTGGTCCTTAACGGTAGAAGAAACCTTCTACCTGGCGGCTCCGCTGGCTTTCTGTCTGCTGCGCAAGCGCGTGCCACTTTGGCTGCAACCCTTTTTATGGTTGGGCGTGGGGTGTGCACTGGTCCTGGCCCTACGTCCCGCTACCAGCTTTACGTATGGCTTCTTTGGCTCCTTTCGCCTGATGCTGCTGTTTACGTTTTTTGGGCGGTGCTTCGAGTTTTATGCCGGCATGCAGCTGGCACGGTGGTACCAGCAGGGCCGGTTGCGGCGCTACCGGCCACCGGCCCTACTTACGGTCCTGGGGGCTTGCATTATGACGGCCGCAGTTGGGGGCATGGTCTGGACGAAGGGAGGTTACATCTACGGGCAGGAGCACCCCTTCGGTGTTGCGCTGAATAACGTAGTCCTTCCCGGCGGAATTATGCTGTTCTTTGCTGGCCTGCTCACGGAGAAAACATGGGTGCAGCGCCTACTTTCCACCCGCTTGCTTGGGGTGCTCGGGAAAAGCTCCTATGCCTTCTACCTGATTCACCTGGGCGCCGTGCGCGACTGGCTGGCCGTGCACCTGACCACGCACATCGGACTTTTGTTTATCGTGCTTAATCTGCTGGCTATAGCGCTACACTACGGAATAGAAGAACCGTTGAATCGGTGGCTACGGCCGGCCCCTACTCCCTAACCCTTTTGTTACCTGTTGCTTCTCTCTCATATATGGTGCTTTCCCGTTTATTTCTCGGAGCATGCGGCGTACTGTTGCTGACTACCTGTACGCTTGCTCCGCATACCAAACGGGGCCGCACCCTCAACCCCGACCGGGAAATGGCGGCTCCCACTTATTACCCCGCAGACTCGGCCGCCCCGCCGGCTGATTCTCTAGCCGCACCTCGGCCCTAAAGCCAACAGGCCGCTTCCAGTACGGAAGCGGCCTGTTGACATGTTAGGCATAGGCCTCCGGCAGCCTAGTCCACGTTATCGTGCAGGAAGCGGTTGTCGCCCAGTAGCTCGTTGTCGTCGGAGAGGTTGAAGCGGCTGATGTTCTGCTCCGAAGAGGGCACTACGTTTTCCAGCTTCACCTGTCGCCGCAAATACGCCGGCGTATCCAACTGGTCCTTAATAGCGTCGTTAGTTAAGCCGTTGCTAAGGGCCTGCAGGCGCTGACGGCGCTCCTCGGCCCGGGCATCCAGCGACGGGCGCGGCATGGTATGATTCGTTACGGCTGGTTGGGGAGCAGTAGGCGCGGCTCCTGGCTGCTGGTACAATACAGGGTCCGGAGCCGGGGTAGACGGGGCCGACACCACAGGCGGTACGTAGCCCACTGGGGCCGGAGAAGTTTCCAGATCAAATCGTACGGGCTGGGGCTCCGGCGCCGCGGGAACAGGAGTTCCAAACGTAGGCACTACCGGGGCGGCCGAAGCCTCCTGGCGGTCTTTGTCAAACAAGTTGATCTGCGCGTCAGCCTGGATTGTGGCCGCCGTCTCCGGTTCGCTGTTGCTGTTGCTGCTGCGGGCTACCACGTTGGTAATGTTGTGTGCATCGCGGGCGAAGCCGGTGGCAATAACCGTTACGCGAATACTTTGGCCCAGGGTAGGGTCGATGCCGTGGCCAAAAATCACCTCGGCGTTCTGGCCCGCTTTGTCCTGGATGTACTCCGTGATTTCCGTGAGTTCGTCCATTTCCAGCTCGGCCTGGTCACCCGACATAATGCTGAGCAGGATTTTCTGCGCCCCGTGAATATCCGTGTTGTTAAGCAACGGCGAAGCCAATGCTTCCTCGGCAGCGCGCTGCGCCCGGTTTTCGCCTTCGGTGATGCTACTACCCATTACCGCTGCGCCCGAGTCTTTCATGACGGTTTTCACGTCTTCAAAGTCCACGTTCACATCCGCTGTTACGGTAATGATTTCGGCAATGGATTTAGCCGCTGTGCTTAGCACATTATCGGCCTTGGCGAAAGCGGAACGAATGGGCAGGTTGCCGTAAATCTCGCGCAGTTTGTCGTTAAGAATCACCAACACCGTGTCGCAGTTGTCGCTCAACTCCTTAATGCCGTGCTCAGCCTGCTGGCGCTTTTTCTTGCCCTCAAACATGAACGGGGCCGTCACGATACCTACGGTGAGGATACCCAGCTCTTTAGCGACTTTGGCAATAACCGGGGCTGCACCGGTACCGGTACCCCCGCCCATACCAGCCGTAATGAACACCATCTTGGTGCCATTGCTGAGGAGTTCCCGGATTTGCTCGCGGCTTTCAATGGCGGCCTGCTTCCCCCGCTCAGGGTTAGCCCCGGCGCCAAGGCCTTCCGTCAGGTCAGCCCCGATTTGCAGTCGGTTAGGCACGGTAGAGGAAGCCAGCGCCTGTTTGTCGGTGTTGCAAATGACAAACTCCACGTCCTTGATGCCTTGGCTGAACATGTGGTTGACGGCGTTGGAGCCCCCCCCCCCCACGCCAATCACCTTAATGATGGAGCGTGACTGTGCCGGAATATCGAAAGTAAAATTCATGAGATGAGTCAATTAAAAATTAAAAATTGAGAATTAAAAGTTGAGCTACTCCTCTGCGCGCACGTGTTTTCTGACGCTCATTTTTTAATTTTTAATTCTCAATTCTTAATTGACATTAGTACTGTTTATCGTCGAAGTCATCAATGAGCAGCCCTTTTGTGCGGCTGATGATCTTCTGAAAGAAGTCGCCGGCCCCAGACGATTTCTTAGTGGGTGGCTCAGGCGTCGGCTGCGGGGCAGCCTGCTGGGGTTGGGGCTGGGGTGCTACCGGCTGCGGAGTTGAAACCGGCGTAGGCCGGGGCTCCGGCGCCACGCGGTAGTAATTCTGCTCGGGCTCCTCGTAACCGCGCTGCGCTACCCGGTCGTCAATAGAACGGTAACCAGCCAGTACGAGGCCCACCGTGGTAGCGTACATTGGCGACTTCACCGCTTCAATCTTGCTTTTACCCAAGTGCTCGTTGGGGTAGCCAATGCGCGTATCCATGCCGGTTACGTATTCGGCCAGCTGCACCAGGTTCTGAAGCTGCGAGCCGCCACCCGTCAGGACAATACCCGCGGCCAGCTTATCATGGAAGCCCAGGCGTTGAATCTCAGCGTACACCAGCTCCACAATCTCCTCCATCCGGGCCTCAATGATGTAAGCCAGGTTTTTAAGGGAAATTTCTTTGGGAGCCCGGTCGCGCAGGCCCGGAATGCTAACAATCTCGTACTCCGAGGCTTCCTCGGCAATGGCTTTGCCAAACTTCACCTTCAGCTGCTCGGCCTGGTTTTGCATTACCAGGCAGCCCTGCTTGATATCGGAGGTGATGATGTTGCCGCCGAAGGGCAGCACGGCGGCATGGCGAATAATACCATCCTTGAAAATGGCCAAGTCGGTAGTGCCACCGCCAATATCAATCAGGGCCACACCTGCTTCCTTCTCTTCATCGGAAAGCACCGACATACTAGACGCCAGGGGCTCCAGAATCAGGTTATCGATTTCCAACCCGGCCTTCGTAACGCACTTGTTGATGTTGTTGATAGCCGTGCTCTGGGCCGTGATAATGTGGAAGTTACCCTCCAGCCGCACACCCGACATGCCCACCGGGTCCAGAATACCCTCCTCGTAATCCACCTTGTAGTCCTGGGGCATTACGTGAATGATTTCGGAGCCGGGCGGCGTCACCAGCCGGTACATATCGTTGGTCAGCCGATTCACGTCATCGAGGGTGATTTCGTTATCGGCGGAGGCGCGCGTGATGCTGCCGTTGTGTTGCAGGCTCTTGATGTGCTGCCCGGCAATACCTACGTTCACCACGCCAATATTAATACCCGACTGCTCCTCGGCCTGGCGAATAGCCTTCTTAATGGCGTCAACCGTCTTGTCGATGTTCGACACGATGCCACGCACTACCCCCTCCGACACGGCCTTACCCATGCCCAAAATTTCAAGCTTGCCAAACTCGTTTTTGCGCCCTACGAGGGCGCAGATTTTGGTAGTGCCGATGTCAAGGCCGACTACAATCTTATCGTGTTGCATGGGAGGGAAGGCGAGAGAGTTGCGGTTGGTTGCAGGAGGAAGTTGGCCTAATCAGCTATAAGGTAGCGTTTTAGGTCGATAATTTTATTCGCAGATTATTTGATCCTTAAACTCGACATTGACCCGATGGTAGGTATCCCAGCCGAGTACAGGCGGAATTTGACGGTAAAATACCATCAGTTTCGCAAATTTTTCCGAAATATTCTCAGGAAAGCCAAATTCAATACGTTGGTCGCCCACTTGTTGAGTGAAGGAGAGTTTGCCGTTAGGTCCTACGAATACTTCAGCAACCTGGGCGCGCCAGAAGGGCTTTTCATCTATATAGCGCAGAAATTCCAGGTAGCGCTGCCCGGTGCTATCCTGGAAAAACGTGGCTGACAGCGGCTGCCCACCGAGCCGAGAAATAGGCACCACTCGGGCCGTAAATAACGGCGACAGGGGCAAACGGTGACCATCGGCATCCAGGTAACTATCTTGGCGGGCATCGGCGTGTACTAGGCGGGCAATGGGTCGATTCTGGCGCACATCAGCATGCAGGTTGCCCGCCAGGTCGCGGTACACCTGTGCTTCTTTTACAAAGCTGTGAGCCTTTAAACGGGCTTCCAGGTCTCTCAGGTCTACCTCAGCGGGGTCAGTTCCCTCCAGGCGCTCTTCGCCGCGGCGGGTGAGCAGGCTAGTTACCTCCCGTTCGCTGATAAAGAAGTTGTTGAACTCGTTGCTAATGGACACAATAACCCCACCCACGGGGCGGCTGGCTTGCCGCACGGCGGCAAAGGCCCCCAACGCGAGCAGCAACCCCAGACAGCCTGTGGCAAACAGCAGGTTATTGGCTTTACGCTTCAGCTCCATTCCAGCGAATTTTCAAAATATCCTTTAATCTAGGCACCAACTGGTCAATATCACCAGCCCCGACGGTGGCTAATACGTCAAAATTCGTATCCGTTTCGGCATTCCGCAAAATTTCTTCTTTGGACTGCAACGATTTTATGGGGGCGGTTATTTGGGACAAAATTAATTCCGACGTCACGCCTGGCATCGGTAACTCGCGCGCTGGATAGATATCAAGCAGTACTACCTCGTCGGCAAGGCTCAGGCTTTCAGCGAATCCCGGTGCAAAGTCACGGGTCCGGCTGAACAAATGCGGCTGGAATACTACCCGGAGCCGACGGCCGGGATACAGGGCCCGCAGGGAACGAAGAAAAGCTTCAATTTCGCGTGGATGATGCGCGTAATCGTCGACATAAACTTTGGGCTCCGCCACTGTGCCGGCCGTCAGAATAAACTCAAAGCGGCGCTTGACTCCCTGATAGGCTGCTACGGCTCCTTGTAATTGTTGCGCGCTCAGGCCGTATAGTTGGGCTACACAAGCGGCCGCCAGCATGTTCTCCACATTATGGTAGCCGGGCACGGCTAATTCCAGATCGGCCACAGTGCCCTGCGGCCCGTGCATGGCAAACCGAAACCGGTGCCCTTCGGCCGTAATGTTAGCGGCGTATAACTCCGGACCTTGCTCAGCCGAGAGCCCGTAGCGAATTACCCGGACGCCCTCTGGGGCCGCCGCCGCTACGCTCGGGTCGGCGGTATGGTTGATGAGAAGCGTACCGCCGGGTTGAATCTGGCCCACAAACTGCCGGAACGACTCCACCAGGGCCTCTTTGTGTCCGTAAATATCCAGGTGGTCGGCATCGGTGCTGGTGACAATAGCTACCGTAGGAAACAGGGTTAGAAAGCTCCGGTCGTACTCATCGGCTTCTACTACTACCGGAGTAGTAGCCGTTGCAGCGCCCGGTGGGGGTAGCAGCAGATTGGAGTTGAGGTTGACGGCAATTCCTCCCAGAAAGGCCGCACTAGGCACCGCTGCATGATGCAAAAGGTGCGCTACCATGCTGCTGGTGGTGGTCTTGCCGTGCGTGCCGGCTACCGCAATGGTTGGACGCCCCTGCGTGAGCAGTCCCAGCACCTGACTGCGCTTACGGATGTCGTACCCCTGCTCCCGGAGCCACGCCCATTCCTGGTGGTCTTTGGGAATGGCTGGGGTGAGTACTACTAAGGTTTTGTCTGGTTGTTGGCGTACTTCCTCCGGAATGTTTTCTACTGCATCCTGGTAGTGCACCGCAATGCCCTCAGCACGTAACGCCTCTGTTAAGGGGGTAGGCGTTTTATCGTACCCACTTACCGAATGCCCATTGGCCTGAAACCAACGCGCCAGGGCCGACATACCAATGCCACCGATGCCCAGGAAAAATACGTGAGGGAAAGCCGCAACAGGATTCAAGGTCAGGGAGCAGTTAAGAATGAGCTATTAAGAATGAAAGGCCCGAGCACCTACCGGCATGAGCTTTACCAGCTCATCAACAATAGTGGCGGTAGCCTGGGGCCGGGCTAATTGCAGAATATTAGCCCTCAACTGTTGCTGCTGCGCCTGGTTGCCGAGCAGGGCCAACGCCTGGTTGTAGAGAGTGGCGGCGGCATCGGCATCGCGCACCAGCAGCGCCGCGTCCTTGCGCGTCAGGGCAAGCGCGTTTTTGGTTTGGTGGTCTTCTGCCACGTTTGGCGAGGGCACCAGAATGCTGGGCTTACCCGTGAGGCACAGTTCCGAAACCGACAAGGCTCCAGCGCGGCTAATCACTACATCGGCCGCGGCGTAAGCCAAATCCATCCGGCGTACAAATTCCAGGGCCTGGAGGTTATGCGCGGCGAATGGGGCGGCTTGCTGCTGGGCCTCGGGGTAGTACCCTTTACCCGTTTGCCAGAGCAGCTGCACCCCGGCCTCGCGCAGGCGTGGCAAGGCGGCCGCCGTAGCGTGGTTTAGTGTGCGGGCCCCCAGGCTACCCCCAATTACCAGCAGAACCGGGCGGTTAGCATCAAGCCCAAAAAAGCTTAGCGCTTCTGCCCGCTGTCCATCGGCAATTTCGGTACGAATGGGGTTGCCCGTAAGTATCAGCCGGTCAGCGGGGAAAAACTTTTCCATGCCTTCGTAGGCCACGCAAATGCGCTGCACTCGCTTAGCCAGGAGTTTGTTGACGAGGCCAGCGTAGGAATTCTGCTCCTGAATGAGGGAAGGAATATTGCGCGAGGTGGCTGCCAGCAACACCGGGGCGGAGGCGTACCCCCCTACCCCTACTACGGCATCGGGCCGGAACTTCTCGATAAGCTTGCCTGCTTTGCGCACAGCGCGCATAACCCGGATGGGGAACAGCAGGTTCTGCGGGGTCAGGCTGCGTTGTAGGCCCGTAATATCAAGGCCCACAATTTCATAGCCTGCTTCCGGCACACGCGTCATTTCCATGCGGCCATTGGCGCCCACAAACAGGATTTCCGCTTCGGGGTAGCGGCGGCGTACTTCGTTGGCAATGGCCACCGCCGGAAAAATGTGTCCGCCGGTGCCACCACCCGATATGATGAGCTTCATTCGTTAGTGCTTAAACGTGGGCTTGGCGTCGGGTAGCCGGTACGGTGCTACCCCTCTTATCTGGCCTAGGCGTACTGTGATACCCGCGGAATACGGACCGTGTCTTCGGGCTCGCCTACCATCGGCCGGATTTCCCGCTCGCCCCGGCTTACGGCCAGAATAATCCCGATGCTGATACCGGTAAAAATCAGGGAGGTGCCGCCCATACTCAGCAAGGGTAGCGGCAAACCCGTAATGGGCCCTAGGCCCACGGCTACCCCCATATTCACCATGGCCTGCAACACCAGACTAAAACTTAGCCCCGCCGAGAGCAGCCCTCCAAAGGCGCCGTAACTATTTATTACTGTTTTCAGCCCTCGATAGAGAAAGGCCAGATACAGGAACAGAACCACTACCCCCCCAAACAGGCCATACTCCTCGATGATGATGGCGTAGATAAAGTCGGAGTACGGGTGGGGCATGATGTTGCGCTCCGTGCTTTTGCCGGGCCCTTTGCCGAACAAACCACCCGTAGCCTCGGCAATGTAGGCGTGCTCCAGCTGAAACGGCACGGGCTTGCTCTTATCAGTAAAGTTCTCAATACGGGAGATTACCGTCTTGTAACGCTGACCAGCTACCAGACCTACCCCTCCTACAAGTACCCCAATGGCCACCATCACGGCCATCTGCTTTAATGGCACCCGCCCAATGAACATGAGCAGCAGGCAGGTAGCAAATAGCAGTAAGGCCGTAGAGGCGTTAGAAAGAATAATCAAGCCGCAGATAACGCCTACCCACAGCATTACAGGCAGCAGCGTGGTTTTAAAGTCGCCAACATTCTGTTGACGGCGGCTGAGCATGGAGGCCAGGTGTGAAATCAGGGCTAGCTTGGCCAAGTCGGAGGGCTGAAACGTCTGGTTGATAATCGGAATGGTCAGCCAGCGCGAAGCATCGTTGAAAGTAGTGCCGCCAAAAAAATACGTGAAAAGCAGCAGCGGTACCGAGATGAGCAGGGCGTAGAGCGACAGACGCGAATAGTAGCGGTAGTCGATGCGGTGAGCCAGCCACATGAAGAACAGCCCCACGAAAATCAGACTGGTGTGCTTGAACAGAAAGTACTCCGTGTTGCCGCCCATCTTCTTATATGCCAGCGTACCCGTGGCCGAGTACACTACTGCAATGGAGATAAACGAGAATAGCAGCACGATGCCCCACAGCACGGGGTCACCCTTCAGATTTTGCCGCAGCCAATTGGTGATGGGTTCCATAGCGGTGAAATAGTGAAATGGTGAAGTGAGTTGATGGGCAAACGATCAGACGGGTGCCTAGGAGAGTGGAGTGCTTTGCAACTCGGCCACGGCCGCAGCAAACTGCTGGCCCCGGTCCTCGTAGTTGCGAAACAAGTCGAAGGAAGCGCAGGCGGGCGAGAGCAGCACTACATCGCCGGGAGCAGCCAGCTCAGCGGCCCGACGCACGGCCGTAGTTACGCTTTGGGTTTCCTCTATATGCGGCACCACGCTACCGAAGCTGGCTTTGAGCTTTTCGTTATCTACACCCAAACATATCAGGGCCTTTACCCGCGACTTGGCCAGCGGAATCAGGGTAGTGTAGTCGTTGCCTTTATCAGTACCGCCGGCAATCCAGATGATGGGCCGTCGAATGCCGTCGAGGGCATACCAGGCGGCCTCCACGTTGGTGGCTTTGCTGTCGTTGATGAAGGTAGCGCCATTGATTTCGCCCACAGACTGCAGGCGGTGGTCCGCGTTGCGAAAGGTAGCCAAGCCGGCTTCGATCTGCTCGGCCGTTAGCCCGGCAATGCGGGCGCAGAGCACAGCGGCCAGCATATTCTGACGGTTGTGCTGGCCAATCAGCGGCGAGTTAGCTACACTTACCTCTTCTCCATCAAGGCCCATGCCCGGCACCAAGTTGGTGCAGAGGCAATCCTCATGGGTGTAGTAACCGGCCAGTTGCACATCGGGGCGGCGGTGCAGGCTGAACGGGAGCTGAATAACGGGGCGCAACGCCGCCGGGAAGTAGCGCTGAATCGTCTCGTCGTCGGCGTTGTAAATAAAGTACTGTTCGCTGTCCTGGGTTTGGGTAATGCGCAGCTTGGACTGAGCATACTTTTCCAGCGAATAGTCGTACCGGTCGAGGTGGTCGGGGGTGATGTTGAGCAATACCGAAACCCAGGGCTGAAACTCATGGGTATCGTCGAGCTGGAAGGAGCTGAGCTCTACCACGTAGTACTCGTGCTGGTCTTCCAGAATCTGCTCGGCCAGCGAGTAGCCTACGTTGCCGGCCAAGCCTACCTTCAGGCCCGCTTCCTTCAGCAAGTGATACGTGAGCAGGGTCGTTGTGGTCTTGCCGTTGGTACCGGTAATGCAGATGCACTTGGCCTGGGTGTAGCGCCCGGCCAGCTCAATTTCTGAAATAATGGGCGTGTTCTGCGCGCGAAGAGCCTGAATAACGGGAGCTTTTTCCGGAATGCCGGGGCTTTTCACTACCTCATCCGCCTTCAGCACTTCTTCCATGGTGTGCTGATTTTCCTCGAAGGGAATACCGGCCCGCGTCAGCTTCTCCTTATAGTCGGCGCGGATACCGCCGCGGTCCGACACGAACACCGTGTGCCCCTTGGCCTGCGCCAGCAGCGCAGCCCCTACCCCGCTTTCTGCGGCTCCGAGTACGACGTAGTGCATGTTATATCAGGTGATGAGCAAAGCGGCAAGAGAAAAGAAGGCCCAACAGTGTGCTTTTCCTACCCCTCTTGCTGCCTTACAGGTTAGCGAAGTTTCAGCGTTACCAACGTCAGGACGGCCAGCATGATGCTTACAATCCAGAAGCGCGACACGATTTTGGACTCGTGGTAGCCCAGCTTCTGGTAGTGGTGGTGCAGCGGCGACATGCGCAGCAAGCGCCGGCCTTCGCCGTATTTGCGCTTGGTGTACTTAAAGTAGCTCACCTGCACCATAACCGAAAGATTTTCAATGAGAAACACCCCGCATAGCACCGGAATCAGCAGCTCCTTGCGCACGATAATGGCCAGCACCGCAATGATGCCGCCAATAGCCAGTGAGCCGGTGTCGCCCATGAACACTTGCGCGGGGTAGCTATTGTACCACAGAAAGCCCACGCACGCCCCCACAAAAGCGGTGCAGAAAATTACCAGCTCCCCCGAGTTCGGAATGAACATTACATCGAGGTAGTCGGCCAGCAGCGCGTTACCGCTTACGAAGCAGAAAATAGCCAGCGTAATCCCGATAATAGCGGAGGTGCCTGCCGCCAGCCCGTCGAGGCCGTCGGTGATGTTGGCGCCGTTGCTGACGGCGGTAATAATCAGGATGACAATAGGAATGTAGAAGAAGGCGTAGTACTCGTTGAAGAAGTCGCCGGCGGTAGCAAACAGGTCGCCGTAGTTCAGCTCGTTGTTTTTGAGGAAGGGCACTGTGGTAATCATCAGCTTCACATCCTGGTACACGGTGCTGGCATCTACGGCCGAGAACGAGCCGTTCGGCAGCGCGTACTGGCGCACGGTCACATCGTTGGAGAAGAACAGCACCCAGCCCACCGTCACGCCCAGCCCTACCTGCCCCAGCACCTTGAACCTTCCGGCCAAGCCTTCTTTATCCTTCTTAACTACCTTGATATAGTCATCTACGAAACCGATTAGCCCCAGCCACACGGTGCTCAGCAGCATCAGGACCACGTAAATGTTGTCGAGCTTGGCGAAAAGCAGCACCGGTACCAGAATAGCCAGCAGGATGATAAGCCCGCCCATGGTTGGCGTGCCTTTCTTCTCAATCTGGCCCTGCAAGCCCAGGTCGCGTACGGTTTCGCCAATCTGCCGGCGCTGCAAAGCCCGGATAAGCGGCGCGCCAAAGAACTGCGCGATAATCAGGGAAGTAACTACCGCCAGCGCCGCCCGAAACGAAATGTACTGAAATACACCCGCGCCCGGCAGGTGATGCACTTTGTAGAGGTAGTTAAAGAGGTAATAGAGCATGGGCGCGAGGGTCAGCAGTTGGGGTTCAGAGGGTATCCAAGCTGCAAAGGTTCAGGTTTTTTAAAGCTGGTCAAACGTTGCGTTTGTCCGGATTTTGGATTATTCAGCGCTATTTGCCTAATAACCCGAACATTTCGGTAAGCACCTGCTTGTCGTCGAAGTCGGTTTTTACGCCTTTGATTTCTTGGTAGGTTTCGTGGCCTTTGCCCGCTACCAACACAATGTCGCCGGGCTGGGCCAGCGCTACTGCCGTCTTGATGGCTTCGCGGCGGTCGGCAATCGTCAGGACTTTGCCCTGATTCTCGATGGGCACGCCGGCCTGCATTTGAGTCAGGATGTCGTTGGGGTCCTCGAAGCGCGGATTGTCAGAGGTGAGTACGGCGCGGTCGGAGAGTTGGGTAGCCAGGCGCGCCATAATGGGGCGCTTGGCGCCGTCGCGGTTGCCGCCGCAGCCTACCACCGTAATTACCTGCTGGCTGGGCTGACGAATGTCGGCAATGGTCTGAAGCACGTTTTCCAGCGCATCCGGCGTGTGGGCGTAATCCACGATGCCCGTAATACGCGCCCGCTCTGATACTACCGGCTCGAACCGGCCCGGCGCCGAAGTCAGCCCCGACAGCACCGTCAGGACTTCCGTGGGCTCCTCACCCAACAGCACTGCGGCCCCGTAAATGGCCAGCAGGTTGTACGCATTGAACACGCCAATCAGGCGGAATTGCACCTCGCGGCCATCTACCTCCACGTGCAGGCCATGGACCGCATTTTCGATCAGACGGCCGCGGAAGGTAGCCGCATTGCGCAACGAGTACGTTTCGCGCCGGCCTACTACGTTCTGCAGCATCACGGGGCCGCGCTTATCATCGGCGTTGGTGAGGGCGAAGGCCGATTTCGGCAGCATGTCGAAGAACCCCTTCTTCGCTTTGAGGTAGGCATCGAAGGTGCCGTGGTAGTCGAGGTGGTCGTGGGTGAGGTTGGTGAAGATGCCGCCCGCGAAGTGCAGGCCTGTTACGCGGTGCTGCACTACGGCGTGGGAGCTAACCTCCATGAACACATGCGTGCAGCCAGCCTTTAGCATGCGGGCCAACAGCTCGTTCAGCCGGATAGCATCGGGCGTGGTGTGGGTGCTCGGAATAACCTCCTCGTCAATCTGGTTTTGCACCGTGCTCAGCAGTCCGCAGTGGTAGCCCAGCTCCCGGAAAAGCTTGTGCAGCATGGTGGCGCACGTGGTCTTGCCATTAGTGCCGGTAACGCCTACCAACTGCAGCTCCCGCGAGGGGTTACCATAGAACTCGGCGGCCATCCGGGCCATAGCCTCGGCACTATCCGGCACCTGCACATAGGTAGTACCGGGGTTGAGCTCGGTCGGCAACTCCTCTACCACCACTACCGCCGCTCCCTGCTCCACCGCCTTCGGAATAAACTGGTGACCATCGGTGGCGGTGCCCCGCAAGGCAAAAAACACCGTGCCCGGACCCGCCTGTCGCGAGTCAAGCGTGAGGCTGGTTATGGCTACATCGGCGGGGCCCTGTTGGGCACGAACCGTAACGGCTTTCAGGAGAGCAGCAAGGGTAGTATCGTAAGTCAAGGTGTGAGGCTGTAGTCATCAACTGCGCATCCCTGAGAACGGGCCACGCATGGGTTTGAGGTATTCTGAGGGGGAGGCAGCTTAAGCCTTGGGCTTGCTTCTGCTTTTTCCTACCGCGGCTGTTGCCTTGGGGGTGGCGGCTTTAGCCGAAGCAGAAGAGGTTTGCTTGGGAGTGGTGGCAGGCTTTGGTTTAGAAGATTGCCCACCGTTGCTGCTCGTGGCCGTGGCGGTTTCGGCCTTGTGCGCCCGAGCGTCGGCCATCGTGGCCAAACCGGGAGCCGGGGGGGCGGCGGGCACAGGAGCGGCCAGGCGGCCTCCAATTGGTTCTAGCTGCAAAACCACGGTAGCACCGCGGCGGGCCACTGCCCCGGCCGCTATCGACTGCGCTTTCACTCTACCGGTTCCCAGAGCCCGCACCCGGAGGCCACGGTTTTCCAGCAGGAAGAGAGCATCGCGCAAGGTCAGGCCCTGCACGTTGGGCACCCGGCCGGGGCGCACGGCCATCGGTTTCAGGTTTAGGCTTTCGCCATCGGCGTCGGTGGGGATGGTGCGCACCCAGTCTTCGGCGCCATTCCCCCCGTTGTGGGTAACGCCCAGCTTGGTGAATACCATCGACAGCTCATCCTGCATACCAGCTGGCACGGCCGGCACCCGCGACTTGCGCACAGGAGCACGGGCTAGCAAAGGGCGCTGAGAGGCTACATCACGAGCCATGGCTTTGTCGGCCAACTCGCGGAAAACGGGAGCGGCTACGTCGGCCCCGTAAATGCGGCCGTTCTTAGGTGAGTCGACGACGACAATGCAGGAGTACTTGGGGTTATCGGCGGGGAAATAGCCGCAGAAGCTGGTGGAATACGTACGGGTGTAGGCGCCGTTCTTGAATTTCCAAGCCGTACCCGTCTTGCCGGCAATCAGGTAGTCGCTGGTGCGGATGCCGCGGGCGGTGCCGTGTTCCACTACCCCCTCCATCATGGCCCGAACCTTCTGCAAGGTCTCATCGGAGCATATTTTCGGAATCAGGACCTGCGTTTCGAACCGCTCCAGCACCTTATCGGCCTGCTTGATTTCCTTGACAATCATGGGCTGCACCTTCACGCCGCCATTGGCTACGGCATTATAGAAGGCCAGCGTTTGCAGGGGTGCCAGCTTCAGCTCGTAGCCGATGCTCATGGTGGTAAGCGAAGTACGGCTCCAGCTCCGGTCGCGCGGGTCCTTGATGTAAGGCCGGGCCTCGCCAGCCATCTGGAAGCCCAAGGGCTTATCCAGCCCGAAGCGTTTGAGGTAGTCGGTGTACTTCTCAGGGTTCTTGTTGAACACCCGATCCGTGAGCTTAGCTACCCCAATGTTCGACGACTTCTCGAACACCTGCTGCAGCGTGATGCGGCCGTAGGGGTGGGAGTCGGTCTTGACGGCGCCCCCAATTTTCATGGAACCGGTGTTGCCCGTGTTGATGGTGTCAGTTAGCTGCAGGTCGGGGTCTTCCTCAAAAGCGGCCATCATGGAGGCCAGCTTGAAGGTGGAGCCCGGCTCGGTACGGCCCTGGTCGGCAATGGCGTAGTTATAGTCCTCGCGGTACACGCCCTCATCTACCTTGCCCAGGTTGGCTACGGCCTTAATTTCCCCGGTTTTCACCTCCATCAGAATGACGGTACCGTACTGGGCGTTGTTTTCTACCAGCGACTTGTACAATGCGTTTTCGGCCACGTCCTGAAGGTTGATGTCCAGGGTAGTCTTCACGTCGTAGCCAGGCTGGGGCTTTACCTCAGTACCGTCGTAGATGGGCTTGTTGCCGCCAGGCAAACGCTCGAATAAGGCTTCCCCGTCCTTACCGGCCAGGTGGCGGTTGAAGGTAAACTCCAGCCCCGCCCCGTTCTTGTCTTCGTTCACGAAGCCAATGGTGCGCTGGGCCAGCCCGCCGAAAGGCCGGAAGCGCTTATCCACCTTCTCGAAGATGGCGCCGCCCTTGTTCTTGCCTTCCCGGAAAATGGGCCACTTCGCCAGCTCCTTTTTCTCCTGAAAGTTGATTTGCCGGGAGTTCAGGCGCAGGTAGCGTACGGCCGGCTTAGCGTTTTTGGCGTCTTTCAGGCGGCGCTTGTACTCTGATTTCGTTCGGTCACCGAAGAAGCCGGCCAGCATTCCAGCCAGCGAATCGACTTTGGCTTCAAACAAGGACTGATTCACCACGCTGGGGTCCCAGGCTACCCGGTAGAAGGGCAGCGAGGTGGCCATGATGCTTTCGTTGTCGGAGTAGATGTTGCCACGGGTAGCAAATACCGGCTGGTACACGATGCGACGCTCCTGCTCCAGGGCGCTCCACTTGGCGCCTTCCTTGAACTGCACGTGGGTTACGCGCCACACAATGGCACAGGAGAACAGGCACACGCCTAAAAAGGCAAGGCGGACGCGGGTAACAATACTTTTTTTAACGTTTCCTTTCATTGCGGCGGGTAGGGGCTGAACGATTGGAAGAGGTAGGATCAGTTGTAGCGGGCTCGCCGTTGAGGTCGGTGCCGATAGGAACGGGCGGCGCGCCTACCTCTACCGAGTCGCCGACGGTAGGGCCGCCGGCGCGGCGCAGCGAATCGGCTTTGGCACGGGCCGTCATGGCGGCCACGGAGTCGGCCGTCAGGATGGGCAGCCGGTCTAACTCAGCTTCATCAAGGCGGCCAGCCGGTACAGTAATGCGGAAGGGCGGCGAGGAGCTTTCCACCAAGCCGTAGGCAGCTACTTTGCGGGCTACCTCGCTTTGCTTGCTGGCCTCCATGTAGTCCGATTTCAGGGTAGTATAGTCGGCGCGCAGGTCCTCGGTTTCCAGCTTGAGCTTCTGAATGCTCCGGTTCATGCGGGTGGCGTAGTGCGTATTGCCGATGTAGACCAGCGTCAGGAACATAATAAACAGCAGGTGCGGCAGGTAGCGCACCGGCAAGCCTTCCCGAAACAGCCCATCCACCCGCGTTACCCGCTCTAACAGCGAAAACACACTCCAGGAGCTCCGCTTCTGCGCAGCCGGCCGCGGCTCCCGCGGGGCTTTGGCCGGCTTAGGCGCCGGAGCTGGGGCTGGCTCCGGTTCCGGCAAACGCACCGGCTCGGGCGCTATAGGCGCTATCTGGCGCGGCGCATTCACGCGGGGCTGGTTAGCTGGGCGGAGAGTATTGGTAGCCATTTTCTGTTCTCAATTCTTAACTGCAATGCGCAGCTTGGCGCTTCGGGCGCGGCTGTTCAGCGCTATTTCCTCCTCAGAAGCTTCAATGGGCTTGCGGGTGAGAGCCTCAAAAGGCACGCTGCTTCTTCCGAAAAGGTCTTTTTCTACTTCCCCAAAGAATTTGCCTTTGGCAATGAAGTTTTTCACGAGGCGGTCTTCCAGGGAATGATAGCTCATGACAACCAAGCGGCCCCCAGGACGCAAAACCTGGGCCGTTTGCTCCAACATTTCCTGCAGCGCCGCCATTTCATCGTTGGCCTCGATACGCAAGGCCTGGAATACCTGGGCCAGATACTTGTTTTCCTTGCCCCGGGGCGTAACCGGCGCAATGGCCTTTTTGAGGCCGGCAATGGTAGTGATGCTTTGTCCGCGGCGGGCGGCTACTACCGTAGCCGCCAAGGTGCGGGCATTGGTTACCTCCCCATACATGCCGAAGATGCGGTGCAAGTCGGCTTCCGAATAGGCATTAATGATATCAGCCGCTGAGGCATCGTCGCCTTCAGGATTCATGCGCATGTCCAGAGGCCCATCGAAGCGGGTGCTAAAGCCGCGCTCCGGCGTATCAAACTGATGCGACGACACCCCAAGGTCGGCCAGTAGGCCATCTACCGGTAGGGCGTTGTGGCGTTTCAGCTCTTGGTGCAGGTAGCGGAAGTTGCTGCGGATGAAGGTAAACTGCGGCCGGGCCAGCTTCTCGGCTTCGCGCTCGGCATCGGCGTCCTGGTCAAAACTGTACAAGTGCCCCGGCTCCCCGAGCCGCTCCAGAATGCGGGCGGAGTGGCCGCCCCCGCCGAAGGTAACATCCACATAGCGGCCACCAGGCTGCAGGTCGAGGCCTTCGAGGCACTCGCGCAGCATCACGGGGCGGTGGTAGGCGGTATCGTTGTGGTAGTCGTTCAAGGCGTTGCTCATGCGGCCAGGGGGCCGCCGGGGCCGGTTTCGGTGGTCAAAAATTTCTGGGCCAGCTTTGAGAAGCTCTGCTGGTCTTTAATAAGGAAATCATCGTAACGCTCCGGGTCCCAGATTTCGCAGCGGTTGCCCAGCCCTACAATGATGGCCTCCTTCTCGATGCCGGCGTAGCGCAGCATGGTGCGCGGCAGCATAAACCGGCCAATGGTATCCAGCTCTACCTCCGTCATGCCCCGGAAGAAGTTGCGCTGAAACTGCCGGTACTCCTCATTGAACTCATCCAGCGCCATCACCTTCTCGTGAATTACGCGCCAGGCAGCCCGCGGGTAGAGCACCAGGCAGGGCTCAAAGCCCCGCACCAGCACCAGCTGGTTACCCGATGCTTCCGGCAGATTGGCCTTCACCTTCGCCGGCAGCACCAGCCGACCTTTGGGGTCGAGCTTGCACTCGTATTCGCCGGAGAGCAGCTGGGTCATAACGGGGGCTTCGGGTAGGCATGGGAACGGGCTATAGCAAAAGTACGGAACCCGCCGGAAAAGGCCACCACGATTTACCATTTTCTACCACCACGAAAACCAGTCGTTTTGGGCCCTTACGCGCTGTTTTTACGCAGGTGAGGTAGGCAAGCAGCTCAATCTTGACAGAATGTCAGATAGAAATGGAAAGCGCTGGCCTCGTCTTAGCGTCGAGCTTGCGCCGCTGCGAGGATAGGATTCTGTACATTTCATTTCAGGATTCTGCACCTGCCCGAGCGGCCTCCATGTTGTATATTTGTAGTTGAAATGAAACGTCCCTTGCTTCATCGGCTCTTCAGCATTTGGCTGGCTCTGCTCGTGCTCACCACGTCGGTGGGCCTGACGGTGCAGCAGCATACCTGCCGGGAGAGCGGCAAGCATACGGCGGCTATCATCTTCAGCCCGGCGCATCATGGCTGCCCGGCTTCCAAGCCCGCAGGGCACGACTCGCACCAGACCGGCAAAGCTCAACTTAAGAAGGCTTGCTGCGAGTTCGGGGCGCATTTTCACAAGCTCGACGCCCCCTCGGCGGAACTGGCCTGGGTAAAAGCGCCCGTTCCGGCCCTGATGCCTGCCTGGCCCGCGGCTACTGTGTGGCCTTCCGTACCTACTACCCCCCAGCTGCGGGCCGAACTGCGTTGGTACGCGGCTGATTCCTCGCCCCCACTACGAGCGGGGCGCACTTTGCTCACGTTTGTGAGCGTGCTTGTCGTCTAGGGTTTTCTCTCCCGTTTCCTGGCGGGCTGTGGTGCCCGTTGGGTTCCTCGAAGAGAAACCTTAACTCACTGACGATATGAATTCTTTTGCTGGTCCGGCCCGTCGGCTGACGGTTGCTAGCCTTGTGCTGGGTAGCGCCCTGACTGCTACGGCCCAAACCTCCGATGTTTCAACGGCTCCCGTACGCGGGCAGGTGTTCGATGGCTCTACCAACTCGCCCGTACCCGGCGCGGTTATACGGTGGCTAAGTACGCCTACTGAGGCAGCCACCACCGACGCGCAGGGCGCTTTTTCCCTGGTGCGCCCCGCAGGTGCCGACGCCCGCCTCATTATCAGCTTCCTGGGTTATCAGTCCGATACGGTGCGGGCCGGCGGCGGCTACCTGCGCATTCCGCTGCGCCGCTCGGCCGAGTTAGGCGAGGTGAAAGTGGAAGGACGGGCCCCCTCCTACTCCGGGCTTACGCCCACTAATACCCAGGTAATTACCAGCCGCGACCTAACCAAGTCGGCGTGCTGCAACTTGGCCGAGAGCTTCGAGACGAACGCCTCGGTGGAAGTATCCACCACCGACGCCGTATCCGGAGCCAAGCAGATTCAGCTGCTGGGGCTGGATGGCGCCTACTCCCTGCTGACCATTGACAACCTGCCGGCCCTGCGCGGGCTGGCCTCTCCCTACCGGCTGGGCTATTTGGCCGGCCCCTGGATCGAGAGCATCGACATCATCAAGGGTATGGGCTCGGTAGTGAATGGCTACGAATCGATTTCGGGGCAAGTAAACGTACGCCTGAAGGAGCCCGACAAAGCCGAGCGGCTGCTGTTTAACGCCTATGGCAATGACCTGGGCAAGTTCGACGTGAATCTGAACCTGGCCACGCCCGTCGGCAAAAAGGTAAGCACGGCCCTGCTGCTGCACACCGACCACCTTGGCCGCCGCGTCGACCGCAACCAGGATGGCTTTCTGGATCTGCCCCTGGCTACCCAGTACAACGTGTTCAATAAGTGGAAGTACCTTTCGGGCAAGGGCCTGGTGCTGGAGGTAGGCCTGGGGGCTCTGCGCGAAACCCGGCAGGGCGGCCAACTGGGCTACCGGCAGGAAAACCCTGGCGGCTTCTACGGCACTACCCAGGAAACGAACCGCCACACCGGCTACGCCAAAACCAGCTACACTTGGCCCGGCCGGCCCTACCAGAGCCTGGGGCTGCTGCTCAGCGGCACCAACCATGACTTTGCTTCCCGCTACGGCCTGCGCACCTACGATGGCACCCAGCGCACGGGCCTGGCTACATTGCTGTTCCAAAGCATTCTGGGCACTACCGCGCACACTTACCGCGCCGGCCTGAGCTTTCTGCACGACGACTACCGTGAGGTATACAAAACGGGCTTCACCTACCCCACCGAAACCGTGGCGCAGCGCTACGCCCGGGAGCACCGCAACCGCCTGGAGCAGGTGCCGGGCGCTTTTGCCGAGTACACGTACCAGAACACCCGTAACCTGACCGTAGTTGGGGGCCTGCGCCTCGACCACCACAACCTCTACGGCTGGTACCTGACTCCGCGGCTGAACGTGAAGTACGACCCGGCCAAGAATACAGTGCTGCGGCTGGCGGCCGGCCGCGGCTTCCGCACGGCCAACCCTATTGCTGAAAATGCCGGCATGCTGGTCAGTTCCCGCGAGTTTGTCATTAGCCCGGTGCTACGCCCCGAAACGGCCTGGAACGTAGGCGGCTCCTTTACGCAGTACTTCAACGCCTTCGGCCACCCGGCCACCTTCATTACTGACTACTACCACACCGAGTTTGAGAATCAGGTAGTAGCTGACCCTTATACCAACTCACAGCAGCTGCTTATCACGAACCTGGTGGCCGGCGGGCGCTCCTATTCGCGCAGCTTCCAGGCCGAAGTACAGGTGGAGCCCGTGAAAGGCCTGCAGGCCAAAGCGGCTTACAAATATCTCGATGTAGCTACCACCTACAACGGCGAGTTGCTGCCCAAGGTGCTCACGCCCCGGCACCGGCTCTTTCTCAACCTGGGCTACGCCACCGCCTTCGACAAGTGGCGGGCTGATTTCACGGTACAGGGCTTCGGTAAGCGGCCCCTGGCTCATGAGCCGGGCAGCAGTGGGCATCAGCACGGCACCGGTGAGAACACCCTGCCTTTTGCCCCGCGCTACGCCCTGCTGAACACCCAGCTAACCCGCGCCTTCAAGCGGTTTGAGGTGTACGCAGGCGTCGAAAATCTGACCAACTACCGCCAGACCGACCCCATTCAGGGGGCCTACGCCCCCTTCGGGCCTGATTTTGACGCGGCCATGATCTGGGGGCCGGTCTACGGCCGGCTGACCTACGCGGGCCTGCGCTTTACCCTACACTAAGGCGCCGAAACCGCCGCAGCGCGTTGCCTGACTGCGGCGGTTTCTGGCACGTTTCTTTCTTTACTTCGGCACTTTCTCTTCTTTCTTCGCTGTTTCTGACTTATGAAACTTTTCGCATCTTTCTGCCTGGTACTTTCTTTTCTACTTGGCTCATTTGGCGCGTTGGCGCAAACCAGCAAGTCGAAAGGCGGGGGGCCGGCCACGCAAGTTCTGCAAGTGAAAACCTCGGCCGTCTGCGACATGTGTAAGGCGCGCCTGGAAAAAGCTATGGCCTACGAAAAGGGGGTGCAGCAGGCCCAGCTCGACGTAGCCAGCAAAATTCTAACCGTAACGTATCGGCCCGAGAAAACCACTCCAGCTGCCCTGCGCGCCGCTGTGCAGCAGACGGGCTACGATGCCGATGAGCAGCAGGCCGAAGCCCGCGCCTACGACCGGCTGCCCGACTGCTGCAAGAAAACCAACGCTACCCACTAAACTGCCCCTACACAACAGAACCGCCCGATTACTACCTAGTAGTCGGGCGGTTCTGTTGTGTAGAGCTGCGAAATTATGCGCAGGGAGACTAAGCCGTAATAGCGGGCGCTAGGCGTACTTCGAATTGCAGACTTGTCTGGAAGGCCAGTGGCCGGGTCAGGCGCCGCCGGTTCGTGCCGGATATTTCCAGGGTAAACCATTCTGCCCGCAGAAATTCCAGCAGGTTAGGCTGGCCTTGCAGTTCCATTTCGATGCGCGAGGAATGGATGTTTTCCGGACTGAAGGTTGCAATAGGCACTTTCCGGCCGTTGGCGGTCAGAAAACAGCTACCACTTTCCAAGGCCCCCAGCGTGGGGGTACCCCGCCCAATGGCCTGCCCAGGGGGCTGGCTCCACGTCAGGCACGCCTCACGTAGGGTTACGGTCGTGACGCCCGGATGCGTTAGGGAAGCCAGACAGGGGAGCGTGCCCGGCAACGTGGTTTCGCAGAGAAAAATCAGGTCCATGCCGGGGTCGATGCGCAGGTTAATAGCGCGCGTACTCAGCCCGAAAGCTGTGCGCAGAGAACGGCGCAGGCCTTCGTTGTGGGCAATGGTGAGGCCGACGCCCAAAATAACGGGGGGCGCAGTGGCGGGCGGGACAACAGGTAGGGGTTTCATGGCTAACGAGATACCGGAGCGTGCAGTCACGGGCGAGACAAGGATAGGACGCGACACAGGGCAGGCAACCCACAGAAGCACTTAGCAGCTAGTTTACTACGGAGAAGGTAGATAATCCCCTAAAGGTGATAGGCTTAAAGTAGAGTAAAGCGCTGGAAAAGTAGACCAGCAGGGAAATACAGCTGCCTAAAATTGTTTTCTTTTAATAATTTATAAGACGATTCGATTTTATCTCTTTATCTTGAGCCTATCACCCGGAATGAATAAGTTGTATGAAAATTTCTTGCCTGCTGCTAGATGATGACCCCCTTGTGCTGGACCTTTTGCAGGCCTACGTAGTAATGACGGATATTCTGGACGTAAAAGCCGCCTTTACTGACCCATTGGATGCCCATCGCTACCTAGTGGAAAACCAAGTACAAGTGCTTTTCTCCGACGTTACCATGCCCCATTTGAGCGGGCTGGACCTGGTACGCTCCCTGCAACAACCGCCCCTGGTAGTACTGATGACAGCCTACCCACAGTACGCCATGGAGGGCTTCAACCTCGACGTAATTGATTTTCTACTCAAGCCTATTTCCCTGGACCGATTTCTGAAAGCTGTAAACAAGGTAGCGGGCATTCTGCGGGTTAACACAGTCGGCTCCGATGCCCAGGCCGATGCCCTGACGGGCTGGGGCTCCTTTTTTATCCGGACCGACGCCCAGTTCGTGCGCTTGCATTACCGGGAGGTACTTTACATTGAGGCCCTGAAAGATTTCACGAAAATTAACACCGCCGATGGCCGTACGCACCTGACGCTGGTGAACCTGAAGAACCTGGAGGAGCAACTTCCCCCTGGTCTGTTCGTGCGCACGCACCGCTCCTATCTGGTCAATGCTGCCCGCATCGACTCGGTAAGTAACCTGGAGGTGAAAGTGGGCGGCCACGCCCTACCCCTGGGACAAACCTACCGGGAGCGGGTAACAGAGCGCATCGTGAACCGCTCCCTGATCCGGCGGCAAAACTGAGCGGGGGTGTCACGGCGGCGGGAATACGGAAGCGGTTTGCCTCTAACGTCTAGCCCGCTTCTTTGGCCCGCCACAGCCGCCACCATGGCAGGTAGGGCTGGTCGTGGTGCTCGTAGTGGTAGCCAAAAAAGTAGCAGCTAATAAATGCCCACGCGTGATGCCGCAACTGGCTGCGCGACTTATGCGGGTTGTCGGGGGCATGCTCACCGCGGTGGGGCAGATAGGTGCCGAAATAAAAGAGTTGTAGAGTAGCCAGCACGGCCGGAATCATCCAGAACGCAATGACATTGGCCTGAGGAAAAAACAGCTTCAGCACATTGTAAGTAAGGGCCATCAGTACCACCTGCGCCAGGGTCACGTAGTTCCAGGCGAAGCGCCCGAACCACAGCAGAAAGCTGGAATGGTGCCCATCGTGAAAGTCCGGGTCCTGGTCGGTGGCTACGTGCCGGTGGTGGGCGTGATGCTTGGGCAGCATCCCGGGAAACCAGTTAAAGGCAAACAAGCCGGCCGTCAGCAAGCCAATCCCGTTATTAAGGCGCTTGTTGGCACTTACTACGCCGTGCATGGCATCGTGGGCCGTAATGAAAAGCCCGGTGTACAGGTGCATCTGCAGCAGAGCCAGCAGGTAGGGGCCTGGGCTACGCCAGTTGGGGTGGTACCAAGCCAGCAGGTAAGCCAGCAAGGTAGCCCAGGCCAGCAAAATAAGTCCGGCCACTACTACCCCTTTGTATCCTACCGGGGTAGGCCGCACCCGAACCGGGGAGGCAGAAACGGGAGAGGATGGCGCGAAGGAAGTACCCATGAAAGAAGAGACAGTGGCAAAAGGCCGGCACGGCCCCAAAAGTAGTGCCCCCAACGGCAGTTCCCAGTTACATAGCAAGCAAGGCGTCCCGAACTTGCTCCATCTGCCACATAGGAGTGCTGGTAGCGCCGCAAATTCCCACTGACTGCCCTGGTTGAAACCAGGAAGGGCACAGCTCTTCTACCTTGGAGACGAAATGCGTAGCCGGGTTGGTTTCCTTGCACACCTGGTAGAGCACTTTGCCATTGGAGCTTTTAGTGCCCGATACGAACACTACCTGATCAAACTGGGCGGCAAACTTGCGCAGGTCCTTGTCGCGGTTGCTTACCTGCCGGCAGATGGTGTCGTTGGCGTTTACCAGATAGCCGCGCTGCTCCAGCTCGTCTTTGATGCGGTAGAAGGAGTTCGTGCTCTTGGTAGTTTGGCTGTAGAGCGTGATGTTGGCGGGTAGCTCGTGGCGCAGTAATTCCTCCAGATTCTCGAATACCACTGCCTCGCCGCTGGTTTGTCCCAGCAGACCGCGCACCTCGGCATGCCCATGCTTGCCGTAAATAAAAATCCGGTCCTGGCGGTCGTAACTGCTCTTAATGCGGTTTTGGAGCTTAAGCACCACCGGGCACGAGGCATCAATCAGGGTCAGGTTATTTTCCATGGCCATCTGGTAAGTGCTCGGGGGCTCGCCGTGGGCCCGAATCAGGACGGCTTCGTTGCGCAGCTGGGCTAGCTCTTCGTAGTTAATGATGCGCAGGCCCCGCTGCTCCAGGCGCTCCACTTCTTCGTCATTGTGCACAATGTCGCCCAGGCAATACAGGTAGCCTTGTTCATCGAGCAAGTCTTCGGCCATCTGAATAGCATAGATTACGCCGAAACAAAAGCCGGAATTGGGGTCGATACGGACGCTCAGGTGGTACGGCATAACGAACAGACAAACTGTCGAGTTGACCAGAAGGTTACAACGGGCAGAAGATACGAGGCGTTTAGCATTCTTTCTGTCCTAGTGGCTGCTGGTCTGGCATAACAACAAAGGCTGTCGCCGGAAAGTTAATAAACTGGCACTCCCGCCGTTGCCGACAGTGCGGGACCGGAAGCGGACTCCTACAGCTACCTTCAGGTGGCTTGACCAGCCAAGGCCCTATACGCTCCCAAAGGCAATACGGCTCTGCCAGCGAAGCCTGCCCGCAAGTGTACGTACGTAGGCTTGGCCTTGGTGGGTTTTGACGGCCGAGGCTAAGCTAATAAAGGGGAGCTTTTGCACCCCGTACGTTGCTAGGTGCAAAAGCTCAGCCTTCCTCTTAATGCATTTAAAAAGAGCCAAACGCTTTACGCCGCTCCAGGTCCCGGATTACCTGCTCTTCCACCGGGCTGGCCCGCAGAATTTCACGGTCGCGCCAGAACTTGGCATTGTAGTTCTGCTTCATGGCCTGCTTGAGGTCGTTGTAATTTACGCCCGTTGTTTTGTAGCCTTTGGCAGCTGGCTTGGCTGTGTGCTGATAAAAGAACAGGTTGCCGCTGATACTGGTCGTGTCAGGCTTGCCCTGGTAGCTGAGCACAATAGTTTGCTCGGCCCGGATAGCCTGCAGACGACTTAGTGAATCCGCGACGGGGCTGAAATCCGTGACCATTCGAAAGCTTTGGGACGAGAGCGTAGTACCCTCCGAGAACTGCAACGACATCAGGCTGCCGATGGGCACATTGCTCTCCACACGCCGGAGGGCCGCCGACTCCATATCCAGATACAGGGTGCCGAAGGTGGCCGGCTGGTTTAAGTCCAGCCGCGGCGTGTAGTCAATAACCGCCGTTTGCTGGCCCTTATCCTGCAGGATTTCCCGTAGCTGAAACTTAAACTGCTTCTCGGCCAGGGGGCTTAATGGCACAGCCAGGGTGCGGCGGCTGGGCTTGGGCTCGAACACCGGAATGAGGCGCACGGCAGCCGAGAAGTTGGTCATATCTACGCCCGTATCCTCGGCCGCGGTAGCATACCGGGCTTGCTCCAGTTGCCAGCCGCCCACCCCCTGGCTGGTGAAGCGCACGTCGTAGAAAGCATCCAAAAACTCCGAGTAAGTGCCGTTATGCCGCTGCTTCTGCCGGTAAAATGCCTTGCCATACTGCTCTTGGCGCTGGTGCCGGGCCAGCTTGGCATAGGCCCGCTTCACCAGCTCACTGGCCACCTGCTCCGGGTTGCGCACCCGCACTTCCGGCAGGGCTACCGTACTGGCACTCAAAGAAATTACTAGCGGCTCCGTGGCCGACTTAACGTCGACTGTAGTGGGAGCGTAGCCCAGGCTGATAACGGTTATTTTCCGGGGTAGGCTAGCTACGCGCAGGCTAAACTCGCCGGCTTCGTTGGTAGCCGTGCCAGGCTCATTGTTGAGCTGCCCTACGCTGGCATAGGGCACGGGCCGGCGCTGCTCGTCCAGCACTTTGCCTTTAATAGTAAGCTGCTGAGCCTGAGCCAGCGAAGCAGTAGCCAGGGCTAGCGTCAGGGTTAACACATGTTTCATTCGGCGGAGAGGAAAGTAAAGGGGAATAGCGGCGGGAGGCAGCTTGGGTGCCTTACAAACGTGCACCCTGCGCTTTTGATGTCCTGAAACTAGAATTTTCTACCACCTGCGAGCTACTCAAAACGTGCCAGAAACTCAGGCCCTGCTTTACTTGGCGCCCTAGCCTTGCCCTAAGCCTCTGGTCCTCAAACCCTGGCAAGGCGGCGACGCCCACCACCTCGGTCTGTCGTTTTGCCGGGGTCTACTCCAGGAGCAGGAACGAAAAAGCTCCTGCCAGGCAGGAGCTTTCATACAAACAAAACTACATCCTGGACAAGCTACAGTTGCCGGAGCTTCTGCGCCTCGGCATCCGAAACGTGGCCCCGATCAACCAGGAACGTGCGCACCAGCCCGAACGATTCCGCGTCCAAACCGGAGTTAGGGTGGCGTAGCAGAGTGCTTACCAGAAACTGCCGGTCTTCCTCCACGTGCGGGCTCAGACCCAGGAAACCCGGCAGGTTGCTTTCCACGCTTAGGCGTAGAAAACGAATTTCGGCGTTGTCGGAATCAAGCTTAACGGCTTGCTCAAACAGCTTGCTGGCATTCTGCACGTAGGTCAGCTTGTTGAACATGGAGGCGTCGCGGGCCCGGATGGCTTCAGCGGCGGCTTTGTAGGCCAGTACCACAGCATCTTGCTGGGTGTAAGCCGCCATCAGCTGGTAGAACTTCTCCCCTGCTTCTTTGCTGGTAGCCGCCTGCTGATACTGGCGGCGCAGGTGGATTACGGAGTACGGATTGGCTTCAGTAGACACGGGAGTGGCGAAGGTCAGAAAGGACGTAAGAATAAGAAAGGAAACTAGCTTCATGCGGCATAGAAATCAGACAACTACACAGAGACAACCCGCTGCAAAGTTGCTGATAAAATCCGGGCTTGGTGGCCGGTGCCCTACACCCGTGCCAGCCGGTAACGGAAGTAGGAGCCCAGCAGCAGCAGCAGCTTCGTGTTGTTAGGTACGCGCACCCGCTCGCCTAGGATACGCTCGGCGGGCAATTGCCGAATCTTATGGAAGAGCTTGAGGTAGTACACGTAGGCCAGGTACACGCCCAGGCGGGCCGCGCGCGGCAGCTGCACAATACCCGCGTAACCGGCCTCAAAATCGGCCCGGATGTCGGTTTCTATGGCGCGTTTTACGTCGTCGGTGAACCGCTCGTACTGCACCCCCGGGAAGTACACGCGGCCCCGCTCCTCGTAGTCGGAGCGGATGTCGCGCAGGAAATTAATTTTCTGGAAAGCGGAGCCCAGACGGCGGGCCGGCTCCCGCAGCCGCTGGAACATGGTCGCGTCGCCCTCGCAGAAAATACGCAGACACATCAGCCCCACTACCTCTGCCGAGCCGTAGATATATTTCTCGTACAAGGACTGATTATAGCTCCGGTCATCAAGGTCCATTTCCATGCTGTAGAGAAAAGCATCAATAAACTCCCGGTCGATGCCGTACTGATGCACCACATCCTGGAAGGCGTGCAGCACCGGGTTCAGACTCAGCCGCAGCTCCAGGGCCTCGTAGGTTTGCCGCTTGAAATCCTGAAACAGTGCCGGCTTATCGTAGGCATGAAAGGTATCCACAATCTCATCGGCCCAGCGCACAAAGCCATAGACCGAGTATACCGGCAAGTGAAACCGGCGGTCGAGCGTGCGGATGCCCAGGGTGAAGGAGGTGCTGTAGCGCTTGGTAATCAGCTTGCTACACGCCCGGCTGGTTTCGGTAAAAAGAGCAACGTGATCCAACAGACTAACGGGTTTGGCTACCTGGAGTGTATATGCGCCGCAACGGCCAAACCGCTCACGGAACGCAAAGCGTGTCGTACAGCAGTATATATACTGCTCAGTTTTCTTTTTCGATTTCGCCGGCTACTACCTGTCCCGATATCAGGGAAGGGGGTACCCCCGGCCCCGGTACCGTAAGCTGACCGGTAAAATACAGATTCTTCACCTTGTTGCTTTTGAGGGCGGGCTTTAAAATAGCCGTTTGCCGTAGCGTATTGGCCAGTCCGTACGCATTGCCCTTGTAGCTATGGTAGTCCTGCACGAAATCCTGGTGGGCGTAGCTGCGCTTGTACACCACAGCGTCGCGGATACTGGTCCCACAGTGCCGTTCCAGCCGTTCCATAATCAGGTGATAGTAGTGTTCCCGGGTGGCCTCGGGGTCGGGCAGATCAGGCGCTACCGGAATCAGCAGAAACAGGTTTTCGCAGCCTTCGGGCGCAACGGAGGGGTCGGTTTGGGAAGGTGCCGAGACGTAGAACAGCGGTCGGCTGGGCCACTTCGGGTCCTCGTAAATCTCCTGGGCATGCAGGCTGAAATCCTCGTCGAAAAACAGGTTGTGGTGGCGCAGCTTCGGCAGCCGCTTGCTGACGCCCACGTAGAACAGCAACGAGGAGGGCGCCAGGGTGCGCGAGTCCCAGTAGTTCTCGTCGTAGTGACGCCACTCCGGGGCTAGCAGGTGCTGCTCGGCGTGGTGGTAGTCGGCGCCGGCTACTACCACGTCGGCCGGCCGGAAACCGGCAGCGGTTTGCACGCCCGTGGCGCGGCCCCGCTCCACTATAATCTGCTGCACCGGCGTGCTGTATTCGATCTGTACACCGCGCTCCTGGGCCAGTTGCACCATACCCTCCACAATTTTGTGCATACCTCCCAGGGGATACCAGGTGCCCAGGGCCAGGTCGGCGTAGTTCATCAGCGAATACAGGGCCGGCGTATTCTCGGAGGTAGCTCCCAGGAACAGAATCGGGAATTCTACCAGCTCCAGCAGCCGCGGGTTTTTGAAAAACTTGCGCACGTGCTGGTGCATGCTCTGCAGCAAATCCAGGCGCACGGCATCTATCACCAGCCGCGGGTCCATAAATTCCAGCAGGGAGCGGCCGGGCATGTGCACAAATTTGCCGATGCCTACCTTGTACTTATAAGCCGCCTGTCGCAGAAACTCATCGAGGCGGGCCGCACTACCGGGTTCATAGCGTTCAAACAAGGCCCGCAACTCCGGCATGCCCGCCGGGATGTCTACGGCTTCAGCGCCCTGAAATATTACCTGATACGAGGGGTCGAGGCGCACCAGCTGGTAGTAGTCGGCTACCTTCTTACCAAACCGGGCAAAATACTGCTCGAAAATATCGGGCATCCAGTACCAGCTCGGACCCATGTCGAAGGTGAAGCCCTCGGCGCGGAATACCCGCGCCCGGCCACCCGGACCTTCGTTTTTTTCCAGGATGGTTACGCGGTAGCCCCGCTGGGCCAGGGAGGTGGCGGCGGCCAGCCCGG
The DNA here is from genome assembly GCF_019599275.1 of Hymenobacter sp. HSC-4F20. Lineage (GTDB taxonomy): Bacteria > Bacteroidota > Bacteroidia > Cytophagales > Hymenobacteraceae > Hymenobacter. Next base: position 2,104,129 of record NZ_JAHZTD010000001.1, read on the forward strand.
CAAAGCCTGCCCCGATAACGATGACGTGTTTAGAAGTAGCGGTGGTCAAGCTGAGCAGGATTGGCAGGGTATGAGCGCGAAGGTGAGAACTATTCGGATAGCGGGCGGCGGGGCGTAGTACATACTGTGTAACTGGCCATATGTTTCAGGCAGCGCCAGGTTTACCCACGAGATAAAAACAGACGGGCCGCGAACCACGCCGCCAGAAGCAAACGTCGTCCGCGGCCCGCGATACGCCCGGGGCGGGTCTGTACTCTCTCCCTATTCCCTACACGCCGGGGGCGTATGTCTTCAACGCCTGCTTTAACTCTTTGCGGGCGATGTGAATACGGTTTTTAACGGTTCCAATCGGAATCTGCAGCTTTTCCGCAATTTCCAAGTACTTGTACCCGATGTAATACATCATAAACGGAGTCCGGTAGTCAGCGGAAAGGCCGGCAATGGCTTCGTTGATATCTGTTACTACGAAATCGGAAGTGGCACCGTTGTGCGTAATGTAATTTTCGTCGGTATTAAAATATTGGAAATACTCCGTGCTATCAATATTGCTGTTACGCTTGGTAATCTTATTGTAGTTGTTAATGAAGGTGTTGCGCATGATGGTGTACAACCACGCCTTCAGGTTGGTGCCCGCCTTGAACTTGTCCTTGTTCAGCAGCGCTTTCAGCAAGGTTTCCTGCACCAGGTCCTTGGCATCGTCGGCGTCGCGGGTCAGGTTCATCGCCACGGGCTTTAGAGAGTAAGAAATCTTCTGTACTTGGTTGGTGAATTCCAAAGAGGTCATACTGTTTAGCTTTTCGTGGCAAAAAGTTAAACAAATATACGAGCGTATCTGAGAGTATCAGTACCTACATTAATTTATTTTTCTTTCTGCCCTCTCCCGCCGCAAAAACCAGCTAATTCGTACTATATATCTGATAATCAATGCATAAGCAAGTAACTCCTCTTCTACTCAGAAAGAGATTTGCTACCCCTGTTGCCTATCAGAAACCCTATCCTGACCTACGCAAACGCCCGGCCGAATGGATGTTACTCCTACGGCCGGGCGGCGGCTTGGTTGAACAAGAATCGGTTAAGCTTTTATGAAGCTTCCAGCGGAAGCTCCACCTTCCGGTCGCAGGCGCAGGCGCAGATGCCCTCAGCCAAAGCAATAAAATCAGTAATTAAACGCAGGCGGACCGCATTGGCGGGCATTTTGAAGCTTAACTGCGCCAGCGGGCCATAGAGAAACAGCGTGATATCGGGGCAGGTCCGGTGCAGCTCATTCACAAAATCCTGTACCTCATCACGTTCCGGCACTGCGGTCAGCACGGTAAGCGCGGCGTAAGGCTGGTAAGCCGTACACACCGCTTTCAGCTCCGACACCGGCAAGTTCTGCCCCAGATACAGAACATGGTGGCCCCGGGCCCGCAGGATGTAGTTCATAAAGAGCAGTGCCAGCTCATGCATCTCGCCTTCGGGCAGGAACAGCACCCAGCGCCGGGCCGTGGCGGGCTGCACGGGGGCAAGAGCATCGGTGGCAGCCAGCAGCTTCTGCCGGAGCAGGTTGGTAACTAGGTGTTCCTGGGCCGGGTTTACCGTGCCCGTTTGCCACATAACGCCAATACGCTGCAGAAATGGGTAAGCCACGTGCAAAATAGCCTGCTCGAAGCCGCTTTGCTGAATGGCCCGGTTAAGCAGTTGGGTAAGCTGCAGCTCATCCATTTCCAGCATGGCCGCCAGCAAGCCGTTCACCTGCTGACAGTAGTTATGCGATTCATTGTCGCAGGAAATGACGGCTTTTACTAGCTCCTGCTCACTGAGCTTGGCTACCTGCGAGATGCGGTAGCCGCGGTTGCAGAGCGTGGCCACATTCAGCAGACGCCGCAGGTCATCGTCGCAGTACATGCGGATGTTGGTAGCCGTGCGCACGGGCCGCAAAATGCCGTAGCGCTGCTCCCAGATGCGGATGGTGTGCGCCTTGATGCCGGATAGCTGCTCCAGGTCGCTAATCGAAAAATGTCCCACGGTACAGTTCTCCCTCTCAACTAATGCTTAAGCTGCCGCATCAGACCGCGCCCGTAATACCCGCGTTGGAGCGGGGCGGCGCAGCGCGAGGGCAAAATATTTCGGTGACACCCACAGCAGCCCGAACTCCTCCGAGCCGTCGCGGCCGGTGGTTTTGTGGTGCATCTTGTGGGCCATGTTCAGGGCGCGCAGGTAGGTATTGCGCGACTTGCGCCAGAACCGCAACCGGCCGTGAATGAGCACGTCGTGCACGAAAAAGTAGAGCGTGCCGTAGGCTGCAATACCTACTCCCATCCAAAACCGGAAGTCCTTGGCGTCGGAGCCATAGACAATCAGCAACATAGACAACGAGCCGTAAAACAGGAAAAAGAAGTCGTTGCGCTCTAAGCGGTGCGGGTGCCGCACATGATGCGAGCGGTGCAAAAACCACAGTGGCCCGTGCAGCACAAACCGGTGCATAAACCAGGCCACGAACTCCATTCCTAAAAAGGTAGCCGTGGTAACGGCTACGGCTGCCAGCGTTGTCATAAGGTTCTAACCGCCGTATTCTTGAGAAGTTTGAAAAATTTGCAGGAAGAAAGTTACTAATCTTCCGTCAAACAGCTGATTAAACCATCAGCGGACTCAGTGCGCGGGCCATAAATCACAACAGCCGCCCTGAGGAGGGCGGCTGTTGTGATTTAAGACACGGTGCTGCTGGCAGCAAGCTGACCTTAGTTTTCCCACGTGATTTTTTCTTTGGCCAGAAAGGCCGCAATCCCCCGGCGACAATCGTCGGAGGTCCGGGCCTCGGCGTTCATGCGAGCGGCGTAGCGCAGGCTGTCTTCCAGCGGCATTTCGGGGATACGGGCCAGCATTTCTTTGGTAGTTTCCATGCTCTGCGCCGAGTTTTCGGTGCACAGGCGGCGGGCAAACTGATACACCCGGCTGGCAAGCTCAGCCTGGGGCACCAAGTAGTTCACCAAGCCAAAATCGAGGGCCAGCTGCGCCGACACTACGTCGCCAGTGAGGAGCAACTGCTTGGTACGGGCCTCTCCGATTTTGCGCAGCAGGAATACACTCACAATAGCCGGCAGAAAGCCAATCTTGACTTCCGTATAGCCAAACTTGGCCTCCGGCACAGCAAAAGCAAAGTCGCAGATAGTAGCCAAGCCGCAGCCCCCGGCTAGAGCATGTCCTTGCACCTGCCCGATTACGACCTTCTTAAGGGTGTAAATCTGGTGAAAGAGCTGCATGAGGTGGGTGGAGTCGGCGAGGTTATCCGTATAGCCAAAGCCCTGCAGCTCCTGGATGTAGGTAAGATCGGCACCCGCGCAGAAAACGTCCCCTTCGGCCCGCAGCACGATTACTTTGCAGGACTCATCTTCTTCCGCATACTCAAAAGCCTGCTTGAGTTCCGTCACAACATCGGCGCTCAGGGCGTTGCGCTTTTCCGGGCGGTTGAGGGTAATATATCCAATGGAGTCGTGCGCCTCATAGCGGATGAAGCGGAGGTCTTCCAGTTCCTGAGTGGCCATGTTTTCCATAGTCCGGGGCGTTGCAGATCGGTGAGAAGAAAGACCTCAGGCTACTGACTACTACCTCTCAGCACTAGTCACAGCAGAAGGACGTGAAAACCAAACCTAACAAAATTGGTGCTACTCTACATGCTATAGCGTAGGGAGGCCCCCGTAAGTTTCGGCCACCATTGCAGCTCACGCTGCCTACGGTCCAGCCAAGACGGTAAACGCCCCGCGCGTTGTTACGTCATAGGTCTGAAAACCAGCCAACTGCAACGCAGAATCCTGCCGGGCCACGTACCAACTTTTGCACGAAGAGTCAAAGATAATTGGGGCTTGGGTGCCAAACACAGCTGCCAGTTCCGCGGGCTTTACCCGGGCATTATGCCGCAACACCACGGCCTGCGCCCCGGGCAGAGGGTAGCGGGCTCCACTCAGCCGGCTGCTCACAAAAGCTACCCGTACGCCGCGCCAGGCAGTTAGCGTCAGGCCCGGCTCGGCTACTTGCGCCGGCACGGAGCAGCCGCGCCAGCCAATCCAGTGGCGTACCCGCCGGGCTTCCCGCTGAATGCTGCCAGGCACAATGCGGTAGGTGCGCTCGGTTTCGGAGAGAGGCAGCGAGTCAACGGTTACCACGTCGGCCGCCGCGCCCTGCCAGAAGCCCACTACGGAGCGGCGCGGGATGCTGTAGATGAGGAGCCGCGCATCGGGGGCCAGCCGCCGGGCCGCCCACACCCGGCTTCCGGCTAATACGCCCAGCAGCGCACAGGCAGCCGCCAGCCACGGCAAGCTACGCAGCCGGAAAAACACGAGCAGGGTCAGAAGTGTGGCGAAAATCAGCCCTACTTGCGGCGCCGTAACGTGAATGCCCGACATGAGGGCACCGGGCATAGCCTTGCCAATCCAGAAAATATATTCATTGAAGGCCAGAATCAGCTTTTCAAATAGCCACGCGACTAGTCGCGGAAGCCAATCCAGCACCGCTGCTGCTTCCGCTGAAATCAGGCCGCCTACCGCTGCTAGTCCTTTCAGGGCCAGCAGCCCCAGGCCTACGTACACGGCCAAGCTGGAAATAGGAACGGCTACCAGGTTGGAGAACAGAAAGCTGAGCGGGAACTGATGGAAATAGAACAGGCCCAGCGGAAACGTGGCCACCTGCGCCGCCAACGACAGAGCCGTGGCCTGCCAAACGTACTCCCCGCCTATGCCCAGCCATTGCCAGCCCTTCTGTACGGCCTTCGGCTGCCAGGGGCGCTGCCGGCCCAGAAAGTACTGCTTGGGCTGCAGCCAGCGGCCAATGCGGGGCTGCAGGTACACAATGCTGAGCACAGCTAAAAAGGACAGCTGAAATCCTACGTCGCAGAGCAGGTAGGGGTCGTAGCAAAGCAGGCAAAAAGCCGCCACCGCCAGCAGGTTATACATGGACGTTTGCCGCCCGCTGGCCCGTCCCGCAATGATAAACGAAAACATCACGGCGGCCCGCAGCACCGAAGCCGAAAGCCCTGTCAGGAAGGCGTAGCTCCAGATAGTAGCCAGCCCCAGCAGCGCCGTCAGCAGCCGGAACCACGGCCCGCGCCGGCCCGGTAGCCGACCCAGCAGCCACGTAACGGCCCCAAACAGCAGCCCTACTTGCAACCCCGATACCGCCATGATGTGGGTAGTGCCGGTGTTGGCGTAGGCCTGCCTGGTCTGCTGGTCCACGTCATCCTTCATCCCCAGCACCAACGCCGAAGCCAGGGCATATTCGCGCTTGGCGTGCACGTACTGGCGAAACACCCCGTCCAGCACCCGCGCCGCCCGCATGGCCACGGCCCGCACCCAACTGGGCGGGTCCACGGCAATTTTCTGGTACTGGTCGGGGTGAATGAACTGCTGATGGTATACCTGGTGGTACTGCAGGTAGCGGCGGTAGTCGAACTCGCCAGGATTGAGGGGCGGCTTGCTGGGGGCCGGTGCGCCGCGCACCAGCCACACGTCGCCGTACTGGGGCGCGGCTACCCCCGCTTCGCGCGGAATACTTACCCGGATGCCACCCCGCGCTGGCTGCCACTTGCCGGCTACCCGCACCGCCGATACGCGGACGGTGGTGGCGTAGGTGGCGGGTCGCACCACGATATAGTCGTCTACTACGGCCCGGTAAAACTCCACGTGGCTCCCGAAGCGGTAGAGGTGGTCCGGGGCGCGGCTTTCAGTGGCTTGCTGGGTTAAGGCCGCGCCAGCTAGGTAGAGCGTAGCTACGGCCAGCAGACCCGCCGCATCCGTAGCCGCTGGGTCCGGCCGCCGGGCCGCCCACATCTGTACACCGACAAACACTGCTGCTACTACTACCACCATGGGCAGCAGGTCAGGCAAACTTTCGCCCGCGTATAGGTACGTTAAGATACCTGCCATAAGGGGCAGAGTCAGCCGCACGAAGGCATTCGGGGCCCATTTGATTTCCATACGTCACGGTAACTAGCTGATACGTATTGCGGAGGTAGTAGCTCGCTTCTATCGGGTAGTCAAAATGAAGAAAATAAGCCAAACAGCAAAAGAATGCCCTGCTCTCCGGGCAGAAAGCAGGGCGCGTAGCAAAGCATTTGAAAAGATACCTATCGTTTCAGCTTCATGGTGTAGTGCGCAATGTTGGCTTCCGTAAACAGCTCCCCTACTTTCTCAAATCCGTGTCGTTCATAGAAGCGCACGGCGGGCAGTTGGGCATTCAGGTACACGGTAGCTTCCGGATGGCTGGCCCGCACATCCTGCACAACGGCCGCTAACAGCGCCGCGCCTACCTGCTGATTCCGGTACGCTTCCAGCACGGCAAAGCGCTCCAGCTTCACGCCCTTTTCCGTAACGCGCCAACGGGCCGCGCCGCAGGGTGTGCCATCAGTAGCACGGGCCAGGTAGTGGGTAGCATCGGTGCGGTCGTGCGCGTCGTTTTCCAGGTCGGCGGGTACGTTTTGGCCCACCACAAACACGGTATGGCGAACAGCCAGTGCATCATCGAGGTCGGGCGACTGGGGAGAGGAAATGCGGTTTACCTGCATTGCGGCGGTATTCTAGGGTAGTACAGGCGTGGCCGTCGCCGACGCGCTTGGTTTCCGGACGAAGGTAGCAACTCCGCTTCGCCTTTGCCTAAAACAACAACAGCCACCTTGCTGGCGGCTGTTGTTGCTGGTATCAACATTACTTGGCTCAGGCTAGCTTGCGCCTGCCTTATTGCTCGTGGTTTACGGGTAGGTCGCGGGTACCGTCGTCTTCTCGACGAGCGTCCGGGTGCTTACCGGGGTCATGGTGAGCAACTTCATCCTGGCGCCGGCGGTAGGACTGCTGGTACTCCCGGGGCGGACGGTTGGCCTGCTCCTTCTGCTGCTGCACATCAAACTTGTCGTAGGCCTGCACAATCTGCTTCACCAACCGGTGACGCACCACGTCCTCCGAAGTCATTTCCACGAAGCCAATGTCTTTCACATCGCGCAGAATGTCCAGGGCCTGAATCAGACCCGATTTCTGCTTGGTAGGGAGGTCAATCTGGCTACGGTCACCGTTTACCATCACCTTGGCGTTCGGGCCCATGCGGGTCAGGAACATCTTGAGCTGGCTGGGAGTAGTGTTCTGGGCCTCATCCAGGAGCACGAAGGCATTGTTCAGCGTCCGGCCCCGCATGTAAGCCAGCGGCGCAATTTCAATGGTCTTGTTTTCGAGGTAGAACTTAAACTTCTCGGGCGGCAGCATGTCTTCCAGCGCGTCGTAGATCGGGCGCAGGTAGGGGTCTACTTTCTCCTTCATGTCGCCGGGTAGAAACCCGAGGCTTTCGCCGGCTTCTACCACGGGGCGCGAAATGATGATTTTCTTGACCTCTTTGTTTTTGAGGGCCCGCACGGCCAAGGCCACCGAAATATAGGTTTTACCCGTACCGGCCGGCCCCAGCGCAAACACCAGGTCGTTGCGGAGCACGGCATCTACCAAGCGCTGCTGGTTGGCCGTTTTGGCCTTGATAACGCCGCCTTTCGCCCCGAACAGAATCACGTCGGGCGAGGCCGCCAGCATTCGGTCCTGCTGGTCCTCATCCGAAGACGAGAGGTACTGGCTCACGGTTTTATCGGTAATCTGGCCGTACTGGTGATAGTGCTCCAGCAGAGCCGACAAAATTTCGTTGATGCGGCTAATGACGGCCGTTTGGCCTTGAATTTTGATTTCGTTGCCGCGGGAAATGATCTTGCTACCCGGGAAGGCAGCTGCCAACTGACGAATATTTTGATTATCCGGTCCGAGGAATTCTACCAGGGACACATTCTCAAGCGTGATGACTTTCTCGACCAAACTAAAGGGAATTTAAGCACGAAAGGAAAGGAAAAGAACGGGTGAGCCGCAGCCCACGGAGCCTCCTGCAGGTGATAACAGCAAAAACCTACGAATCGTTGCTGCTACCGATTCGCGGCAAAACGCCTACTTTTGCCGCCCCCGCAGGGGTCCTGGCAATAGTACGAATAACTCCGAATTTCCGGTCATGGGCTTGATAACGTTTCTGTCTGACTTTGGATACCGCGACCATTATGTAGCGGCCGTCAAGGCGCGGATTCTGCAGCTGGCTCCGCAGGTGCCGGTGGTAGATATCACGCACGGCATCGAGCCGTTTAACATTGCCCACGCCCTGCACGTGCTCAGCTCCGTCTACCACGATTTCCCAGTGGGCACGGTACACCTGATTGGCGTAAACGACCTGGGCTCGTCCCGTGCCGCTTGGTACGCAGCGCGCTTCCGGGGGCACTACTTTGTAGCGGCCGATAACGGCCTCTTGCCCCTGCTCTGCGACGGAAAGCCGGAGGAGCTAGTAACCCTCGGTGCCGGCCAAGCTCCTACCCCCTCGCCCACCCGCGACCTGCTGGCTCCCGCTGCCGTGCGTTTGGCCCAGGGAGAAGCCCTTACCGCACTCGGCTCGCCGGTAACAGAGGTCTATCAGTTGCTGAACCGTCAGCTTCGCCTGCAGGACAACCGCATTACCGGCCACGTGGTGCACGTAGACCACTACGGCAACCTTGTCACCGACATTACCCGCACAGCCGTGGAAGTTATTGGCCGGAGCCGCCCCTGCACCATCCACTTTGCCCGCGAAACTGTACGCGAAATCGTCCCGCACTTTCAGGCTACCTCCCCCGGCGAGGCCGTGTGCATCTTCAATAGCAACGACCAGCTCTGCATCGGGGTCAACCAGGGCAACGCCTCGGAGCTGCTCGGGCTGCACTTTGATTCGCAGGTTGATGTCCGGTTTCCACTGGATGATATTTCTTAGCCTACCCCACCCTGAAAATGCCCCTACAGGCCTGTACAATGAATTTTAAATCTTATTTATTTATTATGTTAAGTGAAAGATGACAGCCTGGCAGGCTCTCGTCGTTGTTTTTGCTGTTCAGTTACTATGCTTCCACTCTTGCCCTAGCTCCATGTTGACCCGAATTGTGCGCATGACCTTTATTCCAGAACGGGTACCAGAATTTCTTCAGATCTTCCGGGATTCGGAGCAGCAGATTCGGCACATGCCGGGATGCCGGTTTCTGGAGCTGTGGCAAGATGCTGATGAGCCCAATGTGTTCTGCACGCACAGCCGCTGGGACTCCGCCGATGCCTTGAATGCTTACCGCCGCTCTGAATTGTTTGGGCAGGTATGGCCGGCTACCAAAACCTTATTCGCAGCTGCACCAGTCGCATTTTCTGTTCATCAGGTAGATGCTGCCAGCCTGCCAGCAGATCTGGCGTAAGCGGGGACATTCCTCTCCTACCCTTCGTTTCACCCCATATTCAAGGAGATACTAAGCGACCTATACCTGCTCGGTTTTCGTAGGAGTCAATATCCTGCGTGAAAAAACGCCTCCTTTCCCGACCATGACGCCTGACTACTTCGAATTCTACGACCTTCCCGAAACCTTCCGGCCCGACGAAGCAGCCCTTAAGCGCCGATACTACGCCCTCAGCCGCGAATACCACCCTGATTTCCACGCCACCGAAAGTACCGAGCGCCAGCAAGAAATTCTGCAGTTGGCCACGCTAAACACCAACGCCTACCGCACCCTTTCGGATGCTGACCAGCGGATGGCGTACATTTTAAGCCGACATGGCTTATTGGAAGAGGGCAAACAGGAGCTTCCTCCGGATTTTTTAATGGAAGTTATGGAGCTAAATGAACAGCTTATGGAGCTGGAATTCGAGCCCGATTCGGCCGTTGCCGAGCGCGTGGAAAGTGAAGTCAACGCCCTGACAGACACCTTGGAAGCCGGCATTGAACCAGTGCTGGCTGGCTACGACATGCTGCCCCAGGATGCCCGTCCTCGAGCATTGGAGCAAGTGCGCACCTATTATCTGAAAAAACGCTACCTCTTGCGCATTCGCGAAAGTCTGGCTAAGTTTGCTACCCGTTCGTGAGTTACCGACACGAGCGGCATGAAATGCCCAGATGGCGGAATCGGTAGACGCGTTGGTCTCAAACACCAATACCGCAAGGTGTGCCGGTTCGACCCCGGCTCTGGGTACTTAGAGGGGTAGGAAACCCTCGCATCAGCCCGAAAACGGCTTTTCCAGCAAAACTGGAAGGGCGGTTTTCGGGCTTTCTCCATTTCGGCGCACCCCATTTGTTTACCCATGATATTTTCCGCCAACGTCGTTCGGCGCACCCCGGCCCGAAAAGATGGAACCTGCCTGGTGCGGCTGCAGGTAATTATTCGACGAAAGATTATTCCCGTCAAGCTGGGTATCACCTGGTTTCCGGAGTTGTTCGATGCGCAGCATGGCCAGTGTCTCGCGGCGCTGCCCAAGGCCCAGCGGCCGGCTGGCTACGACCAGCTGCTGACGGCCGCCCAGATCTGGGCCGGGGGCACCCAGGAACTCCTGGCTGCGCGGGCGGAGGCCTACACCCTCATCATCGGTCAGGGCCGGCCAAAGCCAACGGCATATTCACCCAGCACTACCTGAGTAAGAAGAACCTTACCCGGGACGGCTTTCTCTACGCCTTCAATACGGAGGAGAGCAGCAACGACTTCGTGGCTTGGATGGAGGCCAAAATCATCGAGCGGTTCCGGAAGAAGAAAATCAAGGAATCCACGAGGAAAAACCACACCAGCACCCTGCGGGAGGTGAAGCGGTTCCGCAAGTCGATTCCGTTCTATGACCTCAGCCCTCAGCTCGTCGAGGACTGGCGCGCGCACCTGGTGCAGCACGTTCGGGCGGTGAATACGGCTGGGGCCGGCACCGGGATGTAAAAGCGTACCTAGCTCTGGCCCGCAAAGAGACTTGTAGCAAGAGTAATTAATATTCTCAATCGTCTATGCCACCTCACTTAATTGGATTTGCACCTTTAAGGCCAATGGTTTAACTTTTACTGGGTAGTTATATTAGTAAGTCTTTTATTGATTTTTTCTGATAAGAACTCCGATATCACTTACACAATGGAGCCGGTAAAGCCTATAGTCAGTCTTCTACTTTGGTCTAAGTCGTAGTATAATTTGCTGTTGGTGCAGTAGGTGCAGCATCGGGTGCCTCAGCCACACGTACACTAGGCAGACCCACCACAGCTGCGGTCTACGAAGGGAAAGTCTCACTTTAGCCTGGCTCCTTCTCTAAAACCGGTAGCTTGCCCCTAGCATAGTGACCCGAGGCATTATAGCATAACTAGTCTGAGAGTAAACTAAGTCGGTAATGCTAAATTGCTTGAAAGACTTCGTGTTCAGTAGGTTTTTCATCGTCAGGAAATACACTAATTTACCTTTTGCCGGACTATACCGGGCAGTGCCTCCGAAAAAGGTATAGTGGTTATTGTAAATCAGGAGCTGATCTGCCTGCAGGCTTATGTACAGCTTTTGGCGTTGAAAAACGAGTTGATAGTCTGCTTGCCAGCGGCTATTACTCACCCTGAGCTCCTGTTCTATGCTTTGAACTAGCAGGGTGTTGTGAATAAAGCTCCCGCCTACGTAGACATTAACCGGCCCGGAAAAAGCGGTTCCGAGCTTTACGCTATTCTTGTACATTAAAAATCTATTGAAGCGTAAAGAAGAATTACCCAGGTAACTATACGATTCTACGTAGGTATTGGTGCTTTCCATCTGAGCACGCAAGGAAAGTGACTTGATAAACTTGGAAGCCTTTACTTGAAAGCTGGCATTTCTAGTATCGGGCGCCACAAACCAGGCCGTGGTGGTGGTATACTCGCTGACCTCAGAAGCCTGACCAAACGAGTTCCGCGCCAAGCCCACGGCTACGGAAGCCTGCAGTTCAGACAGCGTTAGATTGTCAACATAAGTATACGTTGCGTTAAGTGTATGCTTTTCTTGCTCTACCACTGCCGGCAAGCCCCGGTAAAAGGAACGGTAATCCGTTAGAACTTCTTGGGGTAACAAGTTATGGGCGTTGGAAAAGCTCCGCTCAAGGCTATAACTCAGCCCCAGAAGTGATTTAATATCAAATCGATAGCGCGCAATAAGTGACAAGGTAGGAAAAGTAGAGTATTGGGTCCTCACACCCAGCCCATTCGCTTGATTGCTTGCTTGAACCAAGGCTATTTCGCCCGTCGTACTAAACTTATGAAACGTTTTATCCAGCTTCAGTTTGGCGTACGCCCGGTTTTGTGACAGAGAAATTCGGTTTTCTTGCATGCGCGACAAGGGTTCTTCCCCGCTGCCAGCGAACAGCGTAGCTAAGGCCGCATAGGAATAGTCAAACCCTACAACGGCAGAGTAGTTGATGGCGGGGGCGGTCTTAAAGTATTCGAGCTCACCGCTTATAGCCGTTTGCTTGACCACGGTGCGCTGATCGGCCTGATTGCTCAACGAATCTGCCACTAGCTCAGCGAAGCGCGCTGGCAGCGTGGAGCTAACTCCTAGGTTGGCTCCCACTTCATCATAGGTGTGCAGTAGTTGCCCCTGTAGCGCCGCAGTGGCATTCAGCCGTTTGGTAACCAGTAAGTTCTGGCCAAATCGTACCGGAGTGTTGCGGTACCCTTGAAGAATAATCTCCGAAATAGATTGTTGTGCTGTCTGGGTTTCTAACTCTAGCTGGCTGCTCGTTCGCGAGCGGGTAATATCTAATCGGTTTTCATACGTCAGATTAGATTTCTCCCCCAACACGGCAAACAGGTTGTTGCGCATGTGGGCGCTTCGCAGCTGTTTTTTAAGCTGGGTGTTCTCCTGCAAGCGCAAGAAAGAAGAATCAAGGGGGGCCAGCAGGTAGCGGGTTAAGTTCTCGAGTTGTTGCTGAGTAGTATTGCTGTAGTAGGAAATATCCGTTAGGATTTTACATCGCACACTGGGCTTAAAGACATTAATTAGCCCACCCGTATGTTCATTGTTCAAATTCGATAAATCCGGACGGAAAGTAGATGAAACCAGCACCGGGTCAGGCAACAGGGGGTGGAGGGTCCGAACACTGGCTTTTAATCCGACGCCACTTGGATTCGTCAGCGAGGCTGCCACGGGATCTTGATTAAGGCCGATGTTGTTGCTGGCCCCAATAAAATACAGCTTGTTCTTCGGGCGATAGGAAAAGACATTTGCTGCCAGGTTACGCCGCCCCGTAAGACCCACTTCCAGGGAGGCGTTTCCAAAGAGGTTGTTTTTACGATCCTCAGGAATGGTAATATTAAGCACCGTGGTTTCTGAGCGCACCAAACCGCCGAGCAGCTTGTTTTCCACGAAATGCTCAATGGGCTGAATTTTATCAACTAACGTGGCATCTAAGTTGTGCGCGATACGCTGGTAATTGGAGCCCGTTAGGTTCTCACCTTCGATGTAGATCCCCGAAATGGTCGTGCCTTTATAGGTGATAATGCCCTCGGGCGAGACGAGGAATCCGGGCACATTTCGTAGTACTCCTTCTAGGGTAGTGGGGGTGCCGGCGGTAAAGTCCTTGGCCTGGAACGTGGTCGTGTCGTTGAACGCAATTCGCGGCCGGGTGCCATGAATTATTACTTCGTTGATAAGCGTAGAGTAAGGCAGCAGGACGAAATTGTAGCGCAGGTTAGCCTGCGCTGGCACGGCCACGGCTTGAACCACGGGCTTAAAGCCGATCATACGCAGGTGCACATTTACGGTATCTCCCGGCCGGGCTGGGAAGGCGCAGGAATACGTCCCGTCCTGATCGGTCGCGACGTACACAAGGCCCACTAAGCTTTTTTGCGTGGTGATGTAAACTGAAACCCCCGGCAAAGGAGCCTGCAAGCTATCCGTTACCCGCCCATGAATGGACATGGTTACTTGAGCCTGCACCCGCACGCCCCCCCCCAGCCACATTGCTATCAGTAGGGTCAGCAGGGCCGTGTGCAAGTACCAAGATGAAGTTGTTCGTAAAAACATGCAGTGCTTCTGCTACTGGATCCATTCCGTTATGCATGCTTTTTCGGCCTAAAGCCGCAGGATACCTGGGCAAGCAGTACCAGCTGTCGTCAGGCATCTCTGGGGTTAGTTCATCACTTCAATCCAGTCTTGCAGATTGGCTTTGGCATTCATGCCAGGGCCCCGCGCTTGAATGGATTTCACCCAGTTATCTGCGCTGGATTGCACTAGCTTACGGTATGCCTCCCACCCAATAACCTTGCGGCCCTGCGTGGGAGCAATCAGTGGGGTAAGTACTTTGGCGGGCAAATCAATAGAAGCAGCCTCGAAGGTAAATTCACCTTGTTGATCCGCTACCTGAAGAATTAAGCCAGGCAATCCTGCGAATTTCCATGGCCCCAGGTTTACTGGAATATCAGGGGCAAACCAGGCCGTATACTGGCGGCCACGAAAGGAGGTGGTGGCCTTTTGCACCAAGTGATTGGCCATCGTTTTCGTTTCGTTGGTGATCTGCCAAGAGAACGTGGGAGTGGCCTCTTCCACTACCACGTACTGACTGATAAAATAGATAAAAGACCGGCTGGTTAACGTCTTGGCGGTATTATCCCGGAATACAGTATAGCCTTCCTGGTCTTTTATGTCCAGCACATACTCGTTTTCACTGCGCTGCTCCAGCTTTTTCGAAGCCTGCACAACATCCTTTCTCTCGTAGTAATAGAGCGACTTGGTGCTATTAAACACCAAAGTACCAACCGGGTCTCCTCCCGTGCCGGTACCCATCTTTTGTTTGTAAATGACGCTTCCCAGGGGAGCTTGGGTGGTGGAAGCCTTCTTCGTTTTTAAGGCAGGAGTTTCCTGGGCCCAGCTAGGCAGAAAGCCCATTATCGCTCCCAGCAAGAGAAACCCAGTCAGCAGGTGACGATGGAAACAGGGGAAAAATGACAGCATAGTACCAGAAGTATAGAAAGCTGGTGGAATAATAAAATAAGGTTCCTGCTACTATGAAAGAGTAACAGGAACCTCACCTAAACGGCAACGTGGTGGCTGCGCAAAGCGCTAATTAGCGATAGAGTGCCACACCGGGCGGGACGATTAATGAACAACTGCCAGCAGCATTTTCACAGCCTCGGCACACGTAGGAGCCGTAGCAGAGAGTTCCACTTTTACGCCGGAAACTTCCACAGACGCAGTAGCCGTGCATTCATTAAGGGCATTAAACTCGACTTGCAGATTTTCAAGGGCAGAAGCCGACTGCGTTTGAGTTAGTGGGGCTTTTGCCCGCAGTGGCGCAGCAGCAGAGGCTGACATGGAAACAGTTGAGAAGGCTAGTACTAAGCCCGTAATAGCAATTTTGCAAAGATTCTTCATGCGTGATAGGATTGAATGGGATAATGAAATGTGCTTACTCTGTTAAAGGCTTTTCAGCTACCGCCTTTCTTCAGTAAGGCTAGTTGTTGCTCCACTTAGCCTGCCGCCAATCAGGCGCTCAGGCGTTCTATGACCCACTGCCAGAGGAGGCGCCAAGGAGCAAAGCCGAGTCTAGTAGCCGTATATCTGCTCTAACAGCATGCCTGCGGCTTCGCCACAGCTGGCTGCGGTAGCCGTTAGCACCACTTTGGTGCCACTTACCTCGACAGTTGCGGTCGCAGTGCACTGAAAGGAGGACACCACGGTCGTCTTGATTGGGGCCAGCAACCTGAGCGTGGGAGCTGCTGAACTGACGGGAGTGACTGCTGGTATACGCGACGATAAGTCCGAGCCAGTAGCAAACATGGGCGGACTCACCAGCCCTAAGGCACAGGTGAGAGCAATAGTTTTGAAAAGATTTTTCATGATGGATACTGAAAAAGGATAAACTGAATGACACTCGGGATTCTTAATACTCAAAGGTGGCATGAATACTTACAGCCAGAAAGGCCGATCATTGGAGTATTGTGACAAGGATATAATCCTCTTTTCCCTAATCTCCGTGAGGCAGACTATCCTTGAGTGTCCTCAGAAAGACTGTAAGGTTGTTTTATAATTGCTGACGTGATTTAAGCCAGGTTTGCAGGGACAAATTGTGACATTTCATCTTTGTATAATACCTAAATATAAAAAAGTTATATAAATCCACAGCTGAAGTTCAGTTATGCAACCAGAAGTAGGGTATTATCCTGACTCGATAAAGTGCTCTAGAGAAGGCAACTGTTACAGCTGGCGCTACTTTCTGAATCTGCTCTTCTATCGTCGGCGGTTGCGGGCCTACGTCGTCGTTGAGCTCAGGATTATGGAGTTTAGATCCGAGTACGCCGGCAAACTCAATTTCTGCCTCACGGCAGTGGACCAGCAGCGGCGACATCCGCAGGTTGGGACCAGCACCAAGCTGCTCTTATGCAGGAGCCGCAACAAGGTTGTGGCGGAACAGGCCTGGCGCGACCTACCTAAACCGATTGGAATTGCGGACTACCGCCTGACTTAGGCATTGCTCAAAAGGCTAGTGGACTCCTTACCCAGCATTGCCTCTTTGAAGCAGCCCCCTTCGACACAGCACCTCCGAGCCAACGCCACCCGACATAGCAGAAGGAACCCCTGCCTAACTTCCTGGCTAACCAAAGAAAGGGACGTTGCCATTAGTTAAATCAAGCACGAGCTTGATTGCCACAATAGGTTCCGATGGCTTTTAACTAGAACACTCAAATTGCGGCTCTCACGAGCGGCATTTAGTTTGATGAATAGGTCCGATAAATCTTACTTATCAGGCCGTATAAGCACCTGTTCATGACGCTCTGTAATTGAATGTTCACTAAAATGCTTCTTCAACTGAACTTACTGATTAGGTAGATGGAGGAAACAACGTTGGGGCAAGACAACTAAAAGCCGCCGTACGCGAGAGGCTTGAATTTGATAACTTTACTCTATGTCAAAGCCCGAAAGCTTAGCCGAATTCTACCAGCATCATTTCCAGGAGCAACCCGCAATCCGCCCCCTGGAGCGGGGTCAGGTCAACGTATTTCGGCTGGAGGACGTACTGGCCCCTAGCGCCGAGCCGGTGCAGTACAGCCGCCGCGACTTCTACAAAATCACACTCATCCGGGGCCACAACGCCTACCATTACGCCGACAAAAGCTTGGAAATAACCGGGCCGACGCTGCTGTTTTTTAACCCTCAGGTACCCTACACCTGGCAGCCGCTGTCGGACGACACCACCGGGTTTTTTTGCATTTTCCGCGAAGAGTTCTTTCACGGCTGGGGTACCCCACCGCTCATCGAATTACCGCTGTTTCAGCCGGGTAGCGCTCCCGCTTACCCACTCACGGCCGCGCAAGATGAAGCGGTCAGTGGGCTATATAGTAAAATGTTGACGGAGCTTGACTCCGACTACCCCCTTAAATACGAGCTGCTGCGCAACTACACGTCAGAGTTGATTCATTATGCGCTCAAGCTGCGGCCCGCCGAGGCTCGCTACCAGCACCCCGATGCCAAATCACGACTGACGTCCGTGTTTCTGGAGCTGCTGGAGCGGCAGTTCCCCATCGAGTCGCCTACTCGCCGGTTTGCCTTACGCTCGGCCAGCGACTTTGCCCGGCACCTGGCCGTGCACGTCAACCACCTCAACCGCTGCGTGCGCGACACCACCGGCAAAACCACCACCGACCATATCGCCGAACGCCTGGCTGGCGAAGCCCGGGCCCTGCTCCGGCACACCGACTGGAACATTGCCGAAGTCGGCTACAGCCTGGGCTTCGATGAGCCCGCCAACTTCAACTACTTTTTCAAAAAGCAGACCGGGCTGGTGCCTTCCGCTTTTCGGCGGGTTTGAATTTCATAAGTATCAGCTTGAATCTCATAAGCTCCTGCCGGGGTAGTGACCTGATCTTTGCTGTCGTTACTCGAGCTGCTCGAACTAACGCGCAAGCCCTCATTTCAACCATCACCCCCGCATGGACACTCAAGCAAACAATCCGCAAGTCTGGTTTATCACCGGGGCCTCCAAAGGCTTCGGGCTCGAACTAGTGAAACAACTGCTGGCCCAAGGCCACCAGGTAGCGGCCACTTCCCGCGACGCCCAGGAGCTGCGCGCCGCCGTTGGCTCCGAATCCCCCAACTTCCTGCCGCTGGCCGTGGACCTGACGGCCGAAGCCCGCGTAGGCGAAGCCATTGCGGCCACCGTGCGGCAGTTCGGCCGCCTAGATGTGGTGGTCAACAACGCCGGCTACGGCCAGTTGGGTAGCCTGGAAGAAGTAACCGACGCCGAGGCCCGCGAAAACTTCGATGTCAACGTGTTTGGCACGCTCAATGTCATTCGCCAGGCCATGCCGCAACTGCGAGAGCAGCAGCGGGGGCACATTATTAACTTCTCCTCCATTGCCGGCATTCAGGGCGGTTTCCCCGGCTGGGGCGTGTATTGCGCTACCAAGTTTGCGGTTGAAGGCCTCTCCGAAGCCCTGGCCGCCGAGGTTGCTCCGTTCGGGGTGAAGGTAACGGTGGTGGCACCCGGCTATTTCCGCACCAACTTCCTGCAGTCCGGCTCCCTGAAGCTGGCTGCCGACAAACTGCCGGCCTACCAAGTAGTGCGCGACAACGAGGCCTACCACGAGCAGGTGCGGGAAGCCAACTCCCAGCTGGGCGACCCCGCGAAAGGCGCCACGGCCCTGATTCGGATGGCCGCCGAGCTCAACCCGCCCCTGCACCTGCTGCTGGGCGCTGACGCCTACGGCCTGGCCGAGGCGAAGATCAAGAGCTTACAGGCAGACATGGCAAGCTGGCAAGCCCTGTCGTACGCCACCGCCGCCGAGCTGACTCACGCCTAGCGTTTTCGAAAGGTGGCCCGCCTGGTCCCAATTTCTGGAAACTAGGCGGGCCGCTTCACTCCTCTCTACTCCGGCCCTGCGCAGCCGCCGCCAAGGCCACCCGCTGCGCGGCCTTATTTGCCTTAGCATGCCGTTAATTTGTCCGTCTCAAGCAAGGTCTGCGTAAGACGTAAGTAGGAGCGTTTATCTTAACGATCTGACAGGCAGGCGGGTGGCGCGCACGAATGGCTTTACCTTTCCGCTGCTTTGTCCCAGCACAAGTCAATCAGCCACCCGTGCAGCCATTCCTGTTAGATGAATCCAGCGCCCTTGGCAAAGCCTTTCAATTGATAGGATCTGGGGGCACGATCCTGTCGGTTTTGTTAGGGGCAGCGCTTGTATCCCTGGGCTGGAAAGCCTTCGCACGCCATCGGCCGGCGGTGCGGGTTACGCTGGCTCCTGTTCATGCTTTGCCTTCTCGCTCTGCTGGCAATCGGGGTTGTCATGGCGTATGCTTTCAACGTCGGGTTCTCATGAGTGTCTTGTCCTGATAGTATGCCCTCATTTCGCTGTATACTCTTGTGAGCAAGCGAACTTTAGGAAAAGAGGGTTAACAGGCCGAAAATTAGTTTACTGAACTGTTACAGGGTGCAACGTATAGAAGAAACACCTTCTACATGAGAAACCTGTACTTATAGTATTACCATTGACTATTTGGTAATGGGTGCTTCAAATCATTGGCCCCACGGACTAATAGCCTTTGCTTATTGAACCTTAGCAGGAACAAGGGAAGTGTACTTCAATTCTGTGTAGCATGCCATAAGAGAGTATCAAACCCTATCAGCTCATCCTTATTGACTACTGTTAACCCGCTTACCCTACCCCATGTTGTCCATGGTGCTCACTCTACTTCTATCGGAATCTACCCCCATATCTTTAGCTGGCTTATTGCTGCTAGCCCCACTGATACTAGCTATGAGTTACCCTCTCTTTTGGCTAGCTCGATCAACATCGGCAACTACTTCTAAAGTCATGGCTCTAGTACTGGCCTTGCTACCCATTTGGCTAGGTAGCAAACTAAGTAACGACCTGGGGGCAGGGGTAGTGTTATTTTCATGTCTCCCTTTTGGGTTGGTCACATTTAACCTATCACGTAACACGTCCGGAAAGTAGTGGCTGCCATGGACGCGAAGCTTTCAATTGCTTTAGCTAAGCTCCTGTTTTTGGCTTCCAATAAACGGTACTAAGAAACGGCCCCGAAAACCTACGTTTCGGGGCCGTTTTCAGGGGTTGCTACTGTTATGTGATGGGGTAAGAAGTGGGCAAGCCTTCACAGGCTCGACTTGTAGCCCGATAAGCTGTATCTTCTGGTGAGCCGCTATCTTGTCGGAACTATGTGGCGCTTTCACCGATCCTATTTCCTGTCCTTCCTGCTGCTGCTGCTGGTGGAGATTCTTATTGCCGCCCTGGCCCATGACCGCTGGCTTCGTCCCTATGGCGGGGATGTGCTGGTCGTTGTGCTGCTGTATTGCTTTCTAGGCAGTTTTTGGCAGGCCGCTCCCTGGCGCGGGGCAGGTGCGGTCCTACTGTTTGCTCTCGTAATCGAAGGCCTGCAAGCGGTCCATTTCATTCACTGGCTCGGCCTGGAGCAGTCGCTGCTGGCTAACCTCATTCTGGGCAGTGGTTTTGCCTGGGCAGACGTGCTGGCGTATGGTATCGGCACAGGTCTCGTGCTGTGGGTCGAACGAAAAAAGCTCTCCCGCCGGGAGAAGCAACCAGGTTTAGTAAAATAACCGTTTTGTGAACTTCGTGGCATTTCCCTCCTACCGCATCAAGCGGTTCTCACCGGGCAACATGCGGCAAGCAGTGGGCTTCTCCGAGGAAGGCACTAGGTGTGCCTTACCCACAATGCCGTGGGGGAAGCGGCGGCCATAATCTTTCCAGGCGACTAGGTTGTTTAAGCTCGTATGATGGCCCCTACGCAGACCCTACCGGACTTTTACGCCACCAAGCTGCAGCAGCCCCTGCCTGACCTGCGGCGAGGCGACGGGCATTTTGCCGTGTTCCGGCTGGAAGATTTCCCCACCTCAACCGACCTGGCGGCGGTGTACGGACGCAAGGATTTTTACAAAATCATGCTCGGCACCGGGCACGCCACTTATCACTACGGCGCGCAGCAGGCCCTGCTGGCCCCCGGGCAGCATGCGCTGGTGTTTACCAACGCACAGGTGCCCTACAGCTGGGAGCTGCACGGCCTGCCCTACACCGGTTACTGCTGCGTGTTTACCGAGGACTTTTTGCCGGCGCATACCCGCCTGCAGCCCACCAACCTGGCGGTGTTTCACGCGCAGGGACAGCCTTTTTTCTACCTCGATACGGCGCAGGCCGCCGCGTTCGGGGCGCTCTTCGAGAAGATGCTGGCGGAGCAGGCCTCGGACTACGCCCAGAAGTACGAGCTCCTCTTTTACTATGTAATGGAGTGTGTACACGGGGCGCTCAAGCTCGCCCCGGCGGCCTCAGCCGTCTTGGTCGGCAGTCGGTTGGTGGCCGCTTTTCGGACGCTGCTGGCCCAGCAGTTTCCCATCGTTTCGCCGAGTCAGCGGCTAGAGCTGCACACGGCCCAGGCGTTTGCCGACCGGCTGGCCGTGCACGTCAACTCCCTCAACCGCACACTCAAGGCCGCCACGGGCAACACCACCTCGCAGTTGCTGGCCCAGCGGCTGGTGCAGGAAGCACGGGCCTTGCTGCGGCACACCGACTGGCCCATCGGCCAGATTGGGTACTGCCTGGGGTTCGATGAGCAGACTCATTTCACGCATTTTTTTAAACGGCACGCGCAGTGCACCCCTACGCAGGCGCGCCAGGTTTGATTTGGGTCAATTGGGGTTTGAAAGTCGTTAACAAGCCGGGAGAGGGTCCAAATACCTTTGTCGAACACGCTCTGACTTTCAATCCGATGGCTACTAGTCCCAACAAAACGATTCTTATTACCGGCGCTTCCTCCGGCATTGGGCTGGCAACTGCCCGCTACTTTGCTCAGCGCGGCTGGCAGGTCGTCGCCACCATGCGCACCCCCCACAAGGCCCCCGCCGACCTGCACTCCCTGGCCAATGTGCTGGTGCTGCCGCTCGATGTGCTGGACGTGGCCAGCATTGAGGCCGCCGTGGCCGCCGCGCTGCACGCCTTCGGTGGCCTGGATGTGCTCTTTAATAACGCGGGCTATGCTCTGGCCGGCGCCTTTGAGGCCATCAGCCCCGCGCAGGTGCAGCAGCTGTTCGACACGAATGTGTACGGGGTGATGAACGTGACGCGCGCCGTGCTACCCCATTTCCGGGAACGCAAACAGGGACTTGTTCTGACCACTACGTCCGTGGGCGGGCACATGGCCTTCCCGCTCTACAGCGTCTACAACGCCACCAAATTCGCCGTGGAGGGCTTCATGGAAGGGTTGCAATACGAAGTGAAGCAGTTCAACATTCAGGTGCGCACCATCGTGCCGGGCACGGTGCGCACCGACTTCACGGCCGCCCTCCAGTACGTACCGGCCCCAGCCTACGACCCCTATGCTCAGCGCGTGCACGAGCAAACGCTGGCCAGCTACGCCCACGCGGCCACGCCGGAGTCGGTCGCCCGCGTCGTGTTTGCGGCCAGCACGCGGGGCGGCAGGCAGGCCCGCGTGCTGGCCGGCACGCAGCCCAAACTGGTGTATTTCCTACGCTGGCTGCTGCCCCATAAGGTTTTCGCCGGCCTCATCAACCGCACCAATGGCGGCAAGTAGCCCAGGGCAGAACGGCCTTTCCAGCACGTATCTTTTAGGCATGGGCACAGGTGGAACAGAACGTGGGCTGTAGTCGAAAGGGTAGTTCCCTGTTCCTCTTTTTAGTGAACTTAGTGTTCAGCTACCGGAGGAAAGAACTGTTCCTAGAGCCAAACTAATGTCCTTATCATTGTTACGCATGCTATGTGATCCTTATTACCTAAGGAAGCTATGCTATTTATCAAATGCAGAGCATCACTAGCGTTTCTACTACAGCTCCCCGTTCAGCTCCGCCATCAGTTCGGCGAATAGCTGAGTAGAAGTTAGCCGGTCCTCCAGGGCGTACATGGCGGAGGCCGTAATTAGCTCATCAGCCTGGGTTTCGGCCAGAAACGCCTGCACCTGCTGCTTGACGGTTTGCTTGCTGCCAACAAAAGAGTATTTGAGCATCTGCTGCACGGCCGGATGCCGCCACATCTCGGCTAGTTCCTCATTGAAGGCGGTAGGCGGAGACAAAGCTTCCCGTGCTCCGCCGGTCAGCAGCGCCACAAACATCCGCAGCAGGGACGTAAACAGCTGTTGGGCCTGCTCGTCGGTAGCGGCCACGTAGGCGTTGATGGCCACGATGGTATAGGGCTGTTGCAGTACGGCCGAAGGCTGAAACTCGGCGCGGTAAATCCGCAGTGCCTCGTGCAGGTGGGTGGTGGCAAAGTGGCTGGCAAACGCGTAAGGCAGGCCCAGCTTGGCCGCCAAGTGCGCACTATCGGTGCTGGACCCTAAGATGTACAGGGGCACTTCGGTACCCTCCGCTATAGGGGCCCGCACGGCGGCCTGTTTGTTGGCCGGGGAGAAGTACGTTTGAATTTTGCTGATTTCCTGCGGGAAGGCTTGGGCCGCCTGCATGAAATCCGACCGGATGGCTCGCGCGGTCGGCGAGTCGGTACCTGCGGCCCGGCCTAGTCCCAAATCGATGCGGCCCGGATAGAGTTGCGCCAGGGTGCCAAACTGCTCGGCCACTAGCAGGGGCGAGTGATTGGGCAGCATAATGCCCCCGGAGCCCACGCGGATGGTCGTCGTATTTTCGGCTACGTATCCAATAAGCAGAGAGGGGGCGTTGCTGCCGATGTTATCGGCGTTATGATGTTCGGCCAGCCAGTAGCGGGTGTAGTGGGCTGCCTCGGCGGCCTGCGCCAGCGCCAGCGAATTGCTGAGGGTCTGCTTCATCGTCTCGCCCTGCGAGACGATGGCGAGGTCTAAAATGGAATAAGCGACTGGCTGCTTTTCCGGGCGGTTGGACTCGTTGATGGGCGTAGGCATGGCTTATGTAGGTAAGTGGCCGCTGGTTAAATGGTTCGGAACGCGGGTGCTGGTAAGCCGAGATTTCCCCGCAGGGTTTGCGCTTCGTACTCCGTATGGAAGAGGCCGCGCTCCTGCAAAATGGGCACTACCAGCTCGATAAAGTCTTGTATCCCATACGGATGGTCTTGCTGAATCATCAACATATCGATTGCTCCGGCCTCATACCACTTCTGTATCTCGTTGGCAATGCGTTCGGCGGAGCCCATGAACAAAGGAACGGGCCGGTGCGAATACGGACCTAGGGAGCGGATTGCCTGGTACTTCGCGTAGGCCTCGGCATCGGTGCGGCCCACGATGGGGTTTTGCGCTACCGACCGCACGAAGTCTGCCGGCTGCCGGCCTTTTTCAACCAGCTTAGCAGCCAGCGCATTGGAGAGAGACAAGGTTTCCTCGAAGGAACTGCCCGCCATGAACACGCCGTCGGTGTAGGAAGTGGCCAAGTCCACGAAGGTGGGGGAGCTACCGGCCATGTACAGCACCGGTCGGCCCTGCACCGAGCGGCTTAGATTCAGCGGCCCGTCCACCGAGAAGTACTTGCCCCGGTAGTTGATGGGGTGCATCTTGCGCGGATTCAGAAACACGCCAGTTTCTTTATTGCGAGGGAAGGCGTCGTCCTCGTACGTGTCCCACAAACCCAGCAGAATCTCCAGAAACTCCTGGTGCATGGGGTACTGGTCGGCTTTGCTGAGGTGGCCCCGGCTGAAGTTCACCATCCCCCCGGGGTTGGAGGTGATGGCGTTCAGCGAGGCCCGGCCCTTGCTGATTTTGTCTAGCGACAACACCTGCCGGGCCAGGTTGTAGGGGTCGGTGTAGGAGGTCGAAGCCGTTAGGGAGAGGCCGATGCGCTCCGTTTTCATGGCCAGGGCCGACATGAGCGTCCCGCCCTCGAACATGCTCAGGTAGTAGGGAATGTTGCCGGGGCCAACGTGGCTGACATCGTACAGAAACAGGGTTTCAAACTTGGCCTGTTCCACCAACTGCGCCTGCTTAATGAAAAAATCGATGTTTTCGCCGGCGTCGGCAGGCATGTCGGGGTGGCGCCAGGAGGAAAAATTCCACCCCGGCCCGTCAATGACCGCGGCCAGTTTTAGTGTTTTTCTGTTGTTCATGAGGTTGAATGCGTGCCGTTGACTTGGTAGGAGTTTGCCCATGGATGGACGTAGGCCTTAGTTAATCTTGTCCTGCATGCCCTGAACCATGATTTGTAGCACAGCTGGCCACGTTTTTTTCTCGTTCCCACGACGATGGCCTCCTTCGGCCCGTTCTGAAAACGCATTGTTCAGCAGGGCGGTCAGAGAGCTAGCGTATCTTCAGCGACTGCAGGAAGTCTTCCAACTCCTGCAGCTTAGCCCAGTTAAGAGTGGTGTGGATGGACCGGCCTACCTTTTCCGACTTCACCAGGCCCGCCTCTACCAGGGCCTTGAGGTGCTGCGACATCGAAGGCTGGCTGATCGGCACGCACTCCAGCAGATCACAATACCGCATGCCCTCATTCTGGGCAATTTCCTGAAGTAGGCATAGGCGGTGCGGGTCGCTCAGCGCCTTGGCTAGCTTGACGAGGGACTTGGTATCCATAGAAAAGGGGTGGAAGTAGGCGCGTTGCGCCGGCCTTCGCTGGCTGCAGTTGGGGCGCTCGTACGGTGAACGGTGGCACGTGAGGGGGCTACTGCCAGCCGCCACCCACGGCCCGGTACAGCTCGACAGTGGCTTCGAGCTGGGTACGCTTGAGCGAGGCCAGCTCCAGCTCGCTTTGCAAGGCGTTGCTTTGGGCCGTGATAACTTCGAGGTAGCTGGCCAAGCCGCTGCGAAACAGCAGATTAGCGTTCTTGGTGGCCTCGCGCAAGGTGCGCACGCGGTCCGTGGCCAGGGCCTGCTGGGTCTGGGTGCGCTCCACCTGCCCGAGGGCATTCGACACCTCGCCCACGGCCACCAGCACCTGCTGGCGAAACTCAATAACGGTCCGCTCCCGGTCAATCTGGGCCTGCTGGTACTGGGTGCGCAGGGCCCCGCGCTGAAACAGCGGCTGCGTAAGCCCCGCGAAGGCTGTGCCAAACAACGAAGCCGGTAAGCTAAACCAGTTGCTGGCCTGGAAGGCGTTGAGGCCCCCCTGGGCCGTGATGCTCAGCGCGGGGTAGAGCTGGGCCTTGGTGTAGCCCACCGTGGCGTTGGCCCGATCCAGGGCCAGCTCGGCGCTGCGCACGTCGGGCCGGTGGGCCAGTAGGGCCGCCGGCACGCCGGCTGCGGCCACCACGGGCACCTGCAATGCCAGCAGGTTGCCGCTGCGGCGGATGTCGCCGGGCAGGCGCCCAGCCAGGATGCTCAGGGCGTTTTCCTGCACCGTAATGGCCTGCTCAAACTGCGGAACAAGGCCGGCCGCCGTGAGGCGCTGCGCCTCGATCTGCTGCACGGCCAGCGCCGTCACCTGACCCGCCGTGAATTGGAGCCGCGTGAAGCGCAAGGTGCTGTCGGTGAGGGCTACGTTGCGCCGGGCTACGGCCAGCTGGGTGTCCAGCATCAGCAGGTTGTAGTAGCCCTGGGCCACCTGCGCCACCACCTGGGTTTGCACGGCCTTGCGGGCCTCCTGGCTTTGCAGGTAGGCCGCCAGGGCTTCCTGCTTGCGGCTGCGGATTTTGCCCCAGATGTCGGCTTCCCAGCTCAGGGCCGCCGCCAGGTTGTAGTCCTCGATGTGCTTGGTCCCGAGAAACTGGGTGAGGGAAATGCCGTTCAGGCTGTTGCCCGAAGGCCGGTTGGTGGTCACGCCCGCTTGCAGCGTGACGGCCGGCAGGTAGCCCAGGCGGGCCTGCCGGAGGGTGGCCTGGGCCGAGGCGATGTTCTGGAGGGCCAGCTGCAAGTCGTTGTTGCGCACGGTGGCGCTGTCGAGCAGCTGCTGCAGGGCCGGTTCGGTGAAGAAGCTGCGCCAAGGCAGGCTGGCCACCGAGTTTGTATCGGCGGTAAGGGCCGTGCGGTAAGTTGCGGGCAAAGGCAGCGTGGGCAGGGGCACATCTTTCGACACCTTGCAGGCCGCTACGACCAGCAGGCTGGCCAGCCCCAGCACCAGACGGCGCCAGGGGGTAGTAGGAAGATTACTCATGGATATTAACTCGCCGTGGCGTGGGCCGGTACCCGGGCCGGCTTGGCCGGGGCGGGGTAGGGCGTGCCACTAAGGCGCTCGTTCAAACGTTGGAAAATCACGAATAGCAGCGGGATAAGGAACAGGCCCAGCACCACGCCCGTGAGCATGCCGCCCGCCGCCGCGATGCTGATGGAGTGGTTGCCCAGGGCTGAAGGCCCCTGCGCCCGCATCATGGGCAGCATGCCGACCACGAAGGCCAGCGAGGTCATCAGGATGGGGCGCAGGCGGGAGGCCGAAGCATTAAGCGCGGCCTGCACCAGCGGCTCACCTGCCTGGCGGCGCTGCAAGGCAAACTCCACGATGAGGATGGCGTTCTTGGCCAGCAGGCCGATAAGCATAATCAGGGCCACCTGCACGTAGATGTTGTTGGTGATGCCCGCAAAACCGATGGCGGCAAACACCCCGACCATGCCCGCCGGCAGCGAGAGCAGCACGGCAAACGGCAGGATGTAGCTCTCATACTGGGCCGCCAGCAGGAAATACACGAACACCAGGCACATGAGGAAGACGACGGTGGACTGCCCACCCGACGAGATTTCCTCGCGCGTGAGACCCGAAAACTCGTAGCTGTAGCCCGAGGGCAGGTGCGCCGCCGCGGCGGCCTCCACGGCCTTGATGGCGTCGCCGGAACTGTAGCCCGGCTTGGGCACCGCGTTAATGGTCAGCGAGTTGAAGAGGTTGAAGCGAGAGGCCGTTTCCGGCCCGTACACCCGCTTGAGGCGCACCAGCGTGCGCAGGGGCACCATCTCGCCCCGGTCGTTTTTCACGAACGCCCCGTTCAGGGCCGTGGGGTCGGCGCGGTTGGCCTGTTCAGCCTGCACAATCACGCGGTAGTACTTGCCGAAGCGGTTGAAGTCCGAGGCTTGAGCACTGCCAAAGTACGCCTGCATGGTTTGCAGCACGCGCTGCACGCTCACGCCCAACTGGGCGGCTTTCACTTCGTCTACTTCTGCTTCGAGCTGGGGGTAGTCGGCCCGGAATGAGGTAAAGGCCACACCGATAGCCGGCTGCTTCATTAGTTCGCCGATAAACTCCTGGCCTACCTGGCTGAGTTTGGGCAGCGGGCCGCCGGTGCGGTCCTGCAACACCACTTCCAGGCCTTCCACGTTGCCGAAGCCCGGCACGGTGGGCGTGGTAAACACGAAGGTATCGGCCCCCTTGATGGTCGCCGCCTTTTCGCGCATGGCCGCCATGATGGCGTTGATATCCTTCACCGCCCCCCGCTTCTCGGTGGGCTTCAAAATAACGAACAAAGTGAGGGCCGAAGAGCTGCTCGACGAGGTAAGGATGCTGAAACCCGAGAGCAGGTTGATTTTATCGACGGCCGGCATACCTTCCAGCTGCTGCTCGATCTGCAAGGCCACCTGGTTGGAGCGGTCCAAGGACGAGCCCGCCGGCAGCGCCATCGACATAACAATAAAGCCTTGATCTTCGGACGGGATAAAGCCCGAGGGCGTGCGCTTGGCCAGCCAGCCGGTGAGCACCGCCACCAGTACCAGGCCGCTCAGGCCTACCCACTTGTGGCGCACCAGAAATTTGATGCTGCCCACGTAGCGGTTAGTGAGCCGTTCGAAGCTGCGGTTGAAGCCCGCAAAAAAGCGGGTCTTGAACGTGCTTGGCGCAGCGTGCTCGGCGTCATGCGGTGTATGCTTGAGGAACAGCGCCGCCAGGGCGGGGCTCAAGGTCAGCGCGTTCACGGCCGAGATGATGATGGCAATGGCCATGGTGAAGGCAAACTGCCGGTAGAATACCCCGGTCGAGCCTTCCAGAAAGCCCACCGGTAAGAACACGGCGGCCATGACCAGGGTAATGGAGATAATGGCCCCGGTAATTTCGCTCATGGCGCTGCTGGTGGCTGCTTTCACCGAGTAGGTGCCTTCTTCCAGCTTGCTGTGCACGGCCTCGACCACCACGATGGCGTCGTCGACCACGATGCCGATGGCCAGCACTAAGGCAAAGAGCGTGAGCAGGTTGATGGAGAAGCCCACCAGCTGCATAAAGAAGAACGTGCCCACGATGGCCACCGGCACGGCAATGGCCGGAATCAGCGTGGAGCGGAAGTCCTGCAGGAAGAGAAACACCACCAGAAACACCAGGATGAAGGCCTCGATGAGGGTGTGCTCCACTTGCTCGATGGAGGCGTCCAGGGCCACTTTGGTGCTGTACATGGTTTGCTGCTTCACGCCTTGGGGCAAGTCTTTTTCCAGCTTCTGCATGGCCTTGCCCACGGCAATCTGCAGCTCGTTGGCGTTGGAGCCGGCCGACTGGAAGATACCGATGTTGATGCCCGGCTTGCCCGAGATGCGGACGTGGCTGTTGTAGGTGGTCGAGCCGAGTTCCACCCGCGCCACATCCTTGAGGCGCAGCATCGAGCCGTCGGCATTGGCCCGGAGTACCATGTTTTCGTAGTCCAGGGGCTGGCTGCGCTTGCCCTTGTATTTTATCACGTACTCAAACGCTTCCTGGCTGCTTTCGCCCAGGCGGCCGGGGGCGGCCTCCAGGTTTTTGTCCTGGATGGCGGCCATCACTTCGCCCGGGGTGAGGTTGTAGCTGGCTAGCTGGGCGGGGTTCAGCCAGATGCGCATGGAATAGGCGCGGTTGCCGCCGAACAGCGCCGTCGACCCCACGCCTGGAATGCGCTTGAGCTCGGGCACCAGATTGATTTGGGCGTAGTTGTCCAGAAACGTCTGGTCGTACTGCTTGGGGTCTTCGGAGTAGAGGTTGAGCAGCATCACGAAGCTGTTTTGCTGCTTGGCCACGGTCACGCCCTGCTGCACTACCTCGGCTGGTAGCTGGCTGGTGGCCTGCGCCACGCGGTTCTGCACGTTCACGGCCGCCTGGTCGGGGTCGGTGCCCAGCTGGAAGTTGACGCTGATTACCAGCGAGCCGTCGTTGCTGGCCGTGGAGCTCATGTACACCATGTGCTCGACGCCGTTGATGGCTTCTTCCAGTGAAGGGGCCACCGAGCGCAGCAGCGTTTCGGCGTTGGCCCCCGGATACACGGCCGTTACCTGGACGGCCGGGGGCGCAATGTCGGGAAACTGCTGGAGGGGCAGCTTCCACAACGCCAGCGCCCCCAGAATCACCAGCAGGATCGAGATGACGGTCGAGAGAACCGGCCGTTCAATAAATACTTTAAACATCTTGTTGGCAGCTTATTACAACGTAGAGGAAGCCGTGGCCTTAACCGCGGCGGCGCTGGCCGCAGCCGGAGCAGTGGGCTGAATGATCTGATTTTCCTGCAAGTGATCCACCCCCTGCAGCACGATCCGGTCGCCGTCTTTCACGCCCTCGCCCACCAGGTAGTTGGCGCCGCTTTTGCCCAGAATGGTGATGGCGTGGCGACTGACGCGGTTGCTGTCGCCCAGCGCGTACACGAACACTTTGTCTTGCAACTCAACCGTCGCGGCGGCCGGCACCAGCAGCACGTTGGGGTGCTGCAAGGGCAGGCGGATGGTGCCCGTGTTGCCCGAGCGCAGCAGGCCGTCGGCGTTGGGGAAGGTGGCCCGCAAGGTCACGGAGCCCGTCGTGCGGTCAAACTGCCCGGCCACCACGTCCACCTTACCCCGGGAGGGGTAGGTGCTTTGGTCGGAGAGCACCAAGGCCACCGGGGGCAAGTGCCGAAGCTTTTCCTGCAGGGTGCGGCCCGCATACTGGTTGCGGAAGGTGATGAAGTCGTCTTCGCCGAGGGCGAAGTAGGTGTGCACCTCGTGCACGTCGGAGAGCTGGGTCAGGGCCTGGGCATCGGTGGGGCTGACCAGGCTGCCCTGCTTGGTTTGCAGCCGCCCCAAGTAGCCGCTGACCGGAGCCGTAATGGTAGTATACCCCAGGTTGATGCGGGCGCTACGGACCGCGGCCTTGGCACGCTGCAGGTTGGCCTGGGCCACCGTGAGGGCCGCCTGGGCCGTTTTCAGCTGCACGTCGGAAACAACCTTGTTTTGCACCAGCGGCGCGTAGCGGTCCACCTCGACCTGCGCGCTGGTAACGGCCCCGGCCGCGGCCTGCTGGGCGGCCAGGGCATTGTTGAGTTGCTCGCGGTAGGGCGCGTCGTTGATTGTAAACAGCGGCTGGCCTTTGCGCACCGCCGCACCCTCCTCGACGAGAATACGGTCGAGCACGCCCGTTACCTGCGGCCGAATCTCCACGTTCACTACGCCTTCAATCGAGGCGGGGTACTCCTGATACGTGGTTTCGGTGCCGGTGTGCACCGGGGCCACCGGCAGGGCCGGGGGAGCCACAGCTTGTTGCGGAGCCTGCTGCTCGGTGCAGCCCGCCAGCAGCAGGGTGCCGGCCAAAAGAGAGGTTACTTTCATAAGGTAGGAGCCCAGGTAGAAGAGTAAGGGCGAGGTTGAGAGTGAGGAAGGGGAGAATAAACTGCCCTATTGCATAAACCAATAATTATATGTTTATGTGAAAGGGCAAAAAAAATCGCCCTAAAGGCTTTCCCGTATGCGGCGGCAAAGATACTTCACATAAATTCATAAGCAACCGATTATGTTTTTAAATAAAGAAAAACCCGTTGGGGCCGCCAACGGGTAACGGTATCTATAATGCTTACTGAGCAGCAGGGACTGGTTTGAGCAGTTGCAGAAAGTCCTCCAACTCCCGCAGCTTTTCCGGGTTGATGCGCAGGTACATATTCCGGCCTTCCTTGTGCGACTCGATCAGGCCCGAGTCA
Source organism: Hymenobacter sp. HSC-4F20 (assembly GCF_019599275.1). Taxonomy (GTDB): domain Bacteria; phylum Bacteroidota; class Bacteroidia; order Cytophagales; family Hymenobacteraceae; genus Hymenobacter. The sequence goes on from NZ_JAHZTD010000001.1 coordinate 2,135,632, forward strand.
GATAGGGATTTGAGGTGCTGCGACATAGAAGGCTGACTGATGGGCACGCACGCATACAATTCGGTGCATCCCATCGTGTTGCCTTGGGCAATCTGCTGCACCAGGCGAAGACGGGTAGGGTCGCTCAGCGATTTGGCTAGCTTAACGAGGGACTTGATATCCATAGAAGGTAAAGGTACGCATTACTCAGGACTCATGCGCATGAGTTGATGTGTAGACAACCATGCGCCTATTGATAAAGTTCGACCATCAAGTAGGGCCCAGCCTTGGTAAACAGGTGGCATAACAGTATCAGCAAACTGCCTAACTGCTCATGACAAACGGGCTGGTATGGCAACTGGAAAACTTGCTAGGAAGCTACTCCGCTGTCACCTTCTAAGCAACCCTAGCCTGTCTTATCCTATGATGAGTTGACAGTTCTTACCTGATTTGTCGATTTAGCACCTCGGCTCTGGGTACTACAACAGCGAGGCCTCACTACTGACGAGTAGTGAGGCCTCGCTGTTTTTCACGTAGCAGCTATCTACTGCGAAAGGCATGCAGCTTTTAAGAAAGTAACCCCGCCTGCTTGGCGGCGCTGATGAGATTAGGAGCATTTTTGAGCGTGGCCAGCACAAAGCGTTTTGCGGACTCCTTTACCTCGTCTTTACTGATTTCGTGGGTTTCTTCCAGCACGAAGTCGCTTAGGGTTTTGAAAGCGTCGGTGAGGGCCTGACGCTTGGGCTGATCGGATTTTAACTGCTCATACACCAGAGCTATCTGGGCGTCAATCTTTTCGCGCCGAGAGCTAAAGACCGTATTATTCCCGACGTGCGGCTTTATTCTTTCCAGCAACTCCAGCAAAGGCAAAAGCCGGGTAGCCGTAGAAACCAGTAGTTTGTCGCGCTTACTAGCCGTGGCAGCGGGAGTAGCGTCGGGAGCACCGGCGGCAGCGGGAAGCCGCGCGGCGGGGGTACTTATTGTTCCTTCCGCTACCTGTGCACTGTCTTGTTGGGGTCTCATGGATAGATTACCAAACAACGAATAGAGGTCTGTTGACACTACGGCTAAAGTACTAGTATTCTCGGGGTTGAAAAAACTCCTGAATGCATCAAGCCCCGGCAGGTGCCGGGGCTTGGTAAGCAAAGCAACTTGTGGCGGGGCTGCACTTAAGCCCAGTGTTCCTGAATAAAGCTGGCATGATGCTCAAACTGCTGCCGCCAGTGAGGCTCGGCGTAAAAGTTCGCCCACACTCGCTTGTGAGGCACCGCCGTTAGGGGAACATCCTTGGCGTTTCGGAGCACGAAGCCACGCGCGGAGTCGAAGAATACGTAGGCGAAATACGATGGGCCGGTGTTGCCCGACTGCGTAAAGACCTGTACCACATCAGTTTCGTACAGCTCCTGCCCCGCAGCGTCCAGGATTCCGCTGGCTAGCATAACGCAGTTCTCGCGCTTGAAACTCACGTCTTTCAAATCATCCAGGGTCACCTCCCGTTTTCCCCCATAAGCCTCAATAGCATCGCCTACTTTCAGATTGTTGAGCATAGTACCTGTCAGGCCATGCCGAAGCCATTGACGGAATCGAACGGGGTGCTTCATGGAGAGAAGTAAGCAACGAGATAAGCGTAATCAGAGAAAGCACCGAAGGACACGGGCTGGCCTGACAGGCTGCTTCCAGACAAAAAAAGAGGTCTACTGAATAAAATCGGGGCGGATGAGATTCTCAAACGTGAAGATTTCATCCCACTTCTCCTGGCTCAGCAACTGGCGGTCGGTCACGGCAATATCATGCACCGTTTTGCCGGTTTTAAGGGCTTCCTTGGCAATTTCGGCGGAGGCTTCGTAACCTAACACCGGGTTTAGCTGAGTGACAATGCCGATGCTATTGCGCACCATGTTCTCGGCATGCTGAGCGTTGGCCGTAATGCCAACCACGCACTTCTCGCGCAGGGTATGGCAGGCGTTGGTGAGGTAGGAAATGGAAGTGAACAGGGCAAAGGAAATAACCGGCTCCATCACGTTGAGCTGCAGCTGGCCCGCTTCGGCCGCCATGGTCACCGTCAGGTCGGCCCCGATAACGTAGAACGCCGTTTGGTTAACTACCTCCGGCACTACGGGGTTTACCTTGCCAGGCATGATGCTGGAGCCCGGCTGCAAAGGCGGCAGGTTGATTTCAAACAACCCCGTGCGCGGCCCCGAGGACAGCAGGCGCAAATCATTGCAGATTTTGGAGAGCTTTACGGCCGTGCGCTTCAGCACCCCCGAAAGCTGCACGTAGGCGCCAGTATCGTAGGTAGCCTCAATGAGGTCGCCGGCCAGGCTCAGGTCGAGGCCGGTTACCTCGCGCAGGTACTTGGTTACGAGGTCGGCGTAGCCGTGGGGGGCGTTTACGCCGGTGCCGATGGCCGTGGCGCCCATGTTGATTTCGCTGATGAGGCGGCGGCTGTCCTCAATGCGCAGCAGTTCTTCGCGCAGGTTGGTGGCAAAAGCCTTGAACTCGTCGCCCATGCTCATGGGCACGGCATCCTGGAGCTGGGTGCGGCCCATTTTCAGCACGTTCCGGAATTCTTCGCCCTTGGCGGCAAAGGCATCGGCCAGCTCCCCGAGGGCCTTGCTGTAGCCCACCAGCTTGTTGCTGAGGGCTATACGAAAGGCGGTGGGGTAGGCGTCGTTGGTAGACTGCGAGCAGTTGACGTGGTTGTTGGGATGACAGAACTCGTACTCGCCCTTGCGCTTGCCCAGCAGTTCCAGGGCTACGTTGGCTATTACCTCATTGGCGTTCATGTTCACGGAGGTGCCGGCCCCGCCCTGAATCATATCGGTCAGGAACTGGTCGTTCAGGTCGCCGGAAGCTACCCGGTCGCAGGCGTTGATGATGCACTCAGCCATGGCCGAGTCCAGTACGCCCAGGTCGCGGTTGGCCATGGCGGCGGCTTTCTTCACGTAGGCCAGGGCCTGCACAAACAGCGGCTCCGATTTCAGCGGAATTCCCGTGATGTGGAAGTTTTCCAGGGCCCGCAGGGTCTGGATACCATAATATACTTCATCGGGAATAGCCCGTTCGCCAAGGAAATCGTGTTCAAGCCGGGTGGTTTGCATAGCAGAAAGCATGGGTGGAAAACAAGAGGATAGCGCGCTTAACCAACCAGGGCTTAGCGCGCGCATACAAAGCAAGCGCGAAGGTAGAAGGCTCGCTCCAAAGTTGAGGTTTGAAGCCGGGCAGCCACGGCATTGCCGAGCCTCTGTACTGCTTCCATTCCTCAGGGGTTGAGCTATTTCCAGAGGGCTTGATTTTAGCACTATTCTACCCTGTTTACCTTCTCCCAGCAGAAGCTGCGCCCTGGGCCGTTTCCGCTTACTTGCGCCTTCTCCCTACCCCCACCGTAGTGCAGCAACCTGCCGCCGGTTTTGATACCAGCCGGACCCTGTGTAGTATTGCTGATGGGCTTCCTGTAGTTGAGCAGCGCCTTGGTTATCTGATGCATTCTTACGCACCCGGCCTCCATATCCTGGCCACGTTCACGGCCCCGCCCCCTACCCTTCTCAATGCGCCGGCTTGCCGGGCCTTCTTTACTGCGCAGGTGGCCGCGCTGGGCCTTACCTGCGTGGGCGAAGCCTACCATGCTTTCCCGGAAGGTGGCTTCACGGCCGTGCTGGCGCTTACCGAGTCGCATCTGAGTATTCATACCTGGCCCGAGCACGGGTTAGCGACCTTCGACGTATTCCTCTCCAACTTCCGCCGCGACAACGCCGACCGGGCCCGGGAGCTGTACGCCGCTACGCTGGCTTTTTTCGGGGGCGAGGAACAGTCCAGAACGGAGGTGCGCCGATGAGTACACCGCTTACTCCCCCCGTAGGGCCTGCCCAGGTAGAGTGCCCAAACTGCTGGCACCAGGTTTCTTACTTTGATGCGGTGAACAGCGCCTTTTTTGGCTGCCCGCAGTGCCAGGCGTTCTTCGAGTATCCGGAGGTAGGCAAACCTAAGCTACTGCGCCAGTTCAAGGAAAAGCCCTACATGCAGCGCGTGCTACCCCTGGGAACCACGGGAACCCTGGAGGGCGAGCCCTACCGCGTAACGGGCTACATGTGGCGGCGCGAAGCCAAAACCACGGCGCACTGGGAGGAGTATCAGCTTCGGCACGAAAAAACCGGCGCTTACCACCAACTAGCCGTGTACCAGGGCCACTGGATGCTGATTGAGCCCACCGAGGAACAATACCGCGTGCAGCAGGAAAACAGCCGCCAGTCGTTCGTGGAAACCACTGACTCTACCTTTGTACTGTACAACCGCTACTCACCGCGCGTATTGTATGCCGAAGGCGAGTTCGACTGGAACGTGCTGGACGATGAAGCGCTGACTGTTTCGGAGTTCATCAGTCCGCCCCTGATGCTGGTGCGCGAACGAAACAAAAGCAAACGGGTCAGCTGGTTTCTGGCCCGCCACCTCGACCCGCTCGCTATCCAGAATGGCTTCGGCATTACCAACAGCCACATTCCTGCCCGGGTTGGCACCGGCGCCATCGAGCCCGCACCGGGCCAAGCCTCCTGGCCTATTCTACGCACCTTCTCGCTGGTTGTAGCACTGCTGGTAGTAGCTACCCACCTGTTTCTAATGGCCTGGGGCAACGAAACGGTGCTCGACGCCGACTTCATCAGCAGCCCCGCCACCGTGCCGCTGGCCCAGCCGGTAGGCAGCAGTAGCGACCGGCCCGTGCACGTTTCGCCCTCGTTTACGGTGCCTGGCAACGGTGCGCTTTCCATCCAGCTGTGGGCCAACGTGGACAACAGCTGGTTGGAGCTTCCCTTTACGGTAGTAAACGAGCAAACCGGTCAGCTGTTTGAGGTTACCCGCGGCATGGAATACTACCATGGGGTAGAAGGCGGCGAAAGTTGGAGCGAGGGTAGTACCCAAGCCGATGCGTTGCTTACCAGTGTGCCGGCCGGCCGCTACCACCTCAACTTCTACCCCGCCGCCGATGCCAGCAACCAGAACCCCGTTTCCTTCCGCGTAACGGTGCAGGCGCGGGCGTCCTTTGGCTCCAATGCCTTCTTGGCCTTGATTCTGCTGCTGCTCTACCCTGCTATTCAATACGCCCGGCGCTACTTCCACGAGCAGCGGCGCTGGGAAAACAGTGATTTTGGTCCCGTCTCTGCCGCATAAGTACTGTTTCCTACCCCATGGATTGGCTTCGCTCCCTCTGGAAAATTCGCTTTTACGCCTTGTTTGCTGTGCTCACCTACGGGGGCTTCCTGTGGTCAGGACTGCAGGGGAGGCGGTGGCTGGGCTCCGATGACGAAAACGAGGAAAACCTAAACGGCAACAGCCGTACCACCGGCTCCGGTGGCCGCAATAGCTTCTATCACAAATAGTGAATGAGCGAATGAGTGATTGAGTGAGTTGCCGTTATGCCGGTGCACGTTGCGCCCGAGCAAGCAGGCTCTTATTTCACTATTCGCTCTCCTTCACTCAGTCACCCATTCACCATTTCACTTTATGGAATACCTCAACTTCAAGCTTATTGCCGCTTCGGTTATTTACTCAGTAATCGGCATTGCCATTCTGGTTATCAGCTTCATCATTTTTGAGAAGATGACGCCGCGCACGCTTTGGCGCGAAATCATGGAGGAGCACAACACGGCTTTGGCCATTGTGGCGGGCGCCTTTATGCTCGCCGTGGCCCTGATTATCAGTTCGGCCATTCATGGATAAAGTACCCGTGCGCCGGGCGCGGCCGGCTGCTCCGGTAGCCGCCCCCCTCCCCGCTCCGGCCGATTACCGCCCGGCGTTGCTGCTGGGTTCGGTGTTTGTTATTGCTACCTGCGGGCTGATTTACGAGCTGATTGCGGGCACGCTGGCGTCCTACCTGCTCGGCGACTCCGTAACGCAGTTTTCTACCATTATCGGGGCCTACCTGTTCTCGATGGGCATTGGCTCCTGGCTCTCGCGCTACCTGGGCGGGTCGTTGCTGCGGTGGTTTATCCGGCTGGAAATACTGGTGGGGATAGTGGGCGGCTTCTCGGCGCCGCTGCTGTTCGTGCTGTTTGAGTACGTCACCTCGTTTCGGCTGATTTTGTACGCCCTGGTAGGCCTGACGGGCGTGCTGGTGGGGCTGGAAATTCCGCTGCTGATGCGGATTCTGGAAAACCGCTTCGAGTTCAAGGACCTCGTCTCGCGGGTGTTTACCTTCGACTACATCGGGGCCTTGCTGGCTTCGCTGATATTTCCGCTGGTGCTGGTGCCCCAGCTCGGGCTCATCCGGACATCCCTGCTCTTTGGGGCCCTGAACGTGGTAGTGGCCGGCATAGCCCTGTACCGTTTTCCTGAAACCCGGCCTTTCCGCCGGGGGCTTAGCGGGGCGCTGGTGGTTTCCTTGCTGGCCCTGGCCGTGGGCTTTGGCTACGCCGAACGCATCCAGACGTACACCGAAGGCTTAGCCTTTCAGGATCAGGTTATCTATTCCAAAAGCACTACCTATCAGCGCATTGTGCTCACCAAAAACCAGCGCGAGCTACGCCTGTTCCTCAACGGCAACCTGCAGTTCAGCTCCCTGGATGAATACCGCTACCACGAGGCCCTGGTGCACCCCGCCATGCAGGCCCTACCCCAGGCCCGTCGGGTACTGGTGCTGGGTGGCGGCGACGGCCTAGCCGTGCGCGAGTTGCTGAAGTACTCCCAACTCCAACGTATTCGCCTCGTGGATCTGGATGCGGGCATGACCCACCTGTTCCGCCACAACGAGATGCTGCTGGGACTGAACAAACGCGCTCTGCTCCATCCCAAAGTGGAAGTTATCAATGGCGACGCCTACCAGTGGGTGCGCCACGACACCACTCGTTACGACTGTATTGTGGTGGACTTTCCGGACCCGGGCAATTACTCTATCGGCAAGCTGTACTCGGCGGCGTTTTACCGGGAGTTGGAAAAACGGTTGGCGCCCGGCGGATGGGTAGTGGTGCAAAGCACCTCGCCGTACGTGGCCCGGCAGTCGTTCTGGTGTGTGTCCCACACCTTGCAGGCCGCCGGCTTTACTACCCTGCCCTACCACTGCTACGTGCCTTCGTTCGGGGAGTGGGGCTTTGTGCTGGCTGGCCGCAACGCCCACTGGCGCCCCGATGCTGGCCCCCTACCCCCTGGCCTGCGCTACGTAACGCCCGCCACCATCCGCGACATGCGCTTCTTCCCGCCCGATATGAGCGAAATTCCTACCGACATCAACCAGCTCAACAACCAGGCCCTGGTGCGCTACTTCGAGGAAGACTGGGGCCCGTACGTGCATTGATTTTGACCCTGGCACTATGGGCGTCGGATGTGCTGTCCTTATTTTAATATAGAACTGTCATGCTGAGCTTCGCGAAGCATCTCTCCTGCTTCGTTGCTGTTTACTAGCCCAGGGTTTACCCCCTGTTCTATGAGGAATTGCCGTTGCACCAGCAGAGCTAGCCAGCGGTAGAGTTGCTTCGCGGGGCTCAGCATAACAACCTGGATAAAGCATCCCTGCCGCCGTTCAACTTCACAAACTCACAACTTCACCACTCATGCCTACCCGGCGTAACTTTCTGAAGCAGGCCGCGGCGGGCGGGGCAGGGTTGCTGCTGGCGCCGCTAGCGGGGCTGCACTCCTGCGCGCCGGGCACTAGTCGTAGCCACATTCGGGGTAGTATGCACGGGGCCAACCACGCCACGGGCCATTTGCTGCGCGACGCTTCCCGGCTGCCAGCTCCTACCCATACCCGGCAGGTAGAGGTGCTGATAGTAGGCGGCGGGGTAGCTGGCCTGGCTGCCCGCCGGGAGCTGGCGCGGCGCGGCTTTCGGCCCGAGCAGGTACTGCTGGTAGAACTGGACGAGCAGCCCGGCGGCAACTCCCGCGCCGGCCGCAACGAGGTGACAGCCTACCCCTGGGGTGCCCATTACCTCCCCCTCCCCGACCCGCGCAACCACGAGCTACTGGCATTCCTACAGGAAGCGGGCGTCATTACGGGCACCGATGCGGCATCGGGCCTGCCCATCTATAACGAATACCACCTCTGCCACGACCCCGAGGAGCGCCTCTACCTGCGCGGGCATTGGCAAAACGGCCTCGTGCCGGAGCTAGGCGTGCCCCCGGAAGAAAAGCAGCAAATAGCTCGGTTTTTCAAGATGATTGAAGAAATGCGCGGCGCCGTAGGTGCTGATGGTCGCGACGCCTTCCGGATTCCGCTGGCCGAATCGTCGGCTGATGAGCAGTTCCGACGGCTGGATACGGTTTCGTTTGCGGCCTACCTGGACCAACACGGATTCACCAGCCCTCACCTGCGCTGGTACCTGGACTATTCGTGCAAGGATGATTACGGCGCCACAGCCGCTCAGGTATCAGCGTGGGCAGGCCTGCACTACTTTGCCTCGAGGAAGGGCCGCGCCCACAATGCAGTTGCTTCCGATGTGCTGACCTGGCCCGAGGGCAACAACTTTCTGGTGGAACAACTGCGCCGGCAGGCTACCTCTCCCATCCTCCCCAACACCGTTGCCTACGCCCTCCAGGAAACGCCCGGCGGCCTAGCCGCCGACTGCTACGACGTAACGACCCACCAAACTACCCGCGTTGAGGCTCGGCGCGTGGTGCTGGCTACCCCCTGGTTTATCACCGAGCGGCTACTGGCTGGGCTGCCGGCTACCCCGCTTCGGCCGCTAAACTGCCATCGTGCGCCCTGGGCTATTATTAACCTTACCGTAGATGGCTTGCCCCAGGGCCCCGGGGCGCCGCTGAGCTGGGATAATGTGCTTTACGGCACCGATTCGGTGGGCTATGTGAATGCCACCCACCAAAGCCTGAGCCTCAATGCGGGCGGCCCCAAGGTCATTACCTGTTACCTCCCCCTCCCCGCTGATAAACCAGCAGAGGCCCGCCAGCAAGTCTACCAAACCAGCTACGACGAGTGGGTGCGCCGCATGTTGGCCGAGCTGGAAACGGCCCACCCCGGCCTTACGCCCCACGTGCAGCGCGCCGATGTGTGGGTATGGGGGCATGGCATGGTAGCGCCTACCCCCGGCTTCGTGTGGGGCACGGCCCGCCAACAAGTCGCGCTACCCTGGCAAGACAAGCTGTTCTTTGCCCACACCGATTTAAGCGGCATTTCCATTTTCGAGGAGGGCTTTTACCAAGGCTTACGGGCCGCCGCAGAGGTAGCCGCCGTAGCCTGATGCGCTGTTTTTTCTCGTGCTAAACTGGAAACTTTACCTTCTTTACGAAACTTTCGTATTATTACGAATAAGTCGTAATATTTGGTTTCCCTAAGAGGCACGGCATCGGAGGAATGGTTCTACCCGATGGTGCTGACTTATTTTCGACCTTTTTTCACGCATGCGGCGCTTGTATTCACTACCCCTCAGCTTAGTTACAATGCTCCTGGTGTTGCTGGGTGGGCTGGCGGTACCTACTATGGGGTGGGCACAGGCCAGGCTGAGCGGGGTAGTGCTAGATTCGCTTACGCAGCAGCCCCTTCCTTTCGGCACCGTATTTCTAGCCAATACTACCCTGGGCAACAGCACCGATAAGGATGGGCAGTTTGTGTTTGAACAGGTGCCGCCCGGCACTTACGAGGTAGTAGCTTCTTACCTGGGCTACAAGCTGAGGCGCCAGGCGGTAGTTATTAGCACCACGCCGCAACAGCTCACGTTTCGGCTGCCGCCAGCGGCCAACGCGCTGGGCGAAGTAGTGGTGCGCGCCACCCGCAACAACCCCGACGACTACCGCAAGTTTGCCGAAACGTTTCTGGGTAGCACCAGCTTTTCGCGTCAGTGCCGCATCCTGGACCCCGAGGCCGTGCGCGTACACTACAACGCCAAGGATAACGAACTGCGGGCCACCTGCGCCGAGTTTGTGACGGTAGAAAACCGCGCCCTGGGCTACCGCATCAAATACTACGGCCTCGACTTTCGGCTGAACTTCCGGGAGCAGTGGATGGCCTTTTACGGCTGGCCGATTATGGAGCCCCTGCGCACCCATTCGGCCCGGCAGCAGCGCCGCTGGGAAGCCAACCGCCGTGCGGCCTACCTGGGGTCCCTGACGCACTTTTTGCGGAGCGTATACCAAAACCGAGTGGCGGAAGAAGGCTTTCAGGTGCTACGCCTGCGTCGAATAACCAACCCCGCCCGCGCCCAGGCCGATAGTTTGTTGGCAGTTATGCGGCAGCAGTCAAGCCGGCGGCGCGCGCTCAACCCAGCTCGGTTCGACGACTCTCTTAGCATGCTGGTGCAAGTGCCCGCCCAGTTGCAGTATCTCTACACGAAGCCACTGCCTACCGGCGCGTTTCGGCAAACCCTCCCGGACTCAGGCCACGTGGCCCTTCAGTTTCCAGATTTGCTGCAAGTAACCTACGACCGGGAAAAGCCCGACCCAGCTTACGCGCAACATCTGGCACGTACCGCTCCAGTGGGCCGTCCGGCGCCATCACTGCCCGCTACCCAGGTTTCGGTAGTGCACCTGCTGGCTCCGCGCGTGGTCTTACAAGCGAATGGTCAGCCGACTAACCCGCTGGAGGTTTTAACGGAGGAATATTGGGGCTTTGAGAAAATCGGTGAGTTTCTTCCGCTCAACTACGAGCCGCCTACCGGAGCATCAAACTAGCCCACGGCTCCCCTACCAGCAGTGAGCCCTACCTCTTTTTCAGCCCGAAGAGGCTTGGCCAGCTGGCTATTGCAGCCGAACCGTTACTTTCGGCTGTCTTCTTTCGCCTCATGCCTACTGCTACCGCTCAGCCGCCATCCGTCGTTTTTCGTCAGCCCTGGATTCGCTCGGCCTGGTTTGATGGACTCTGGATTTTAGGGCCGCCGTTTCTGGCATTGCTGGTAGTAGCGGGTCTGCCACCTGCCTACCGCAATTCGGGGCATATGCCGGTGCTGGCCTGGGTAGGACTGGTGGTGCTAATTGATGTAGCTCACGTGTACAGCACCCTGTTCCGGACGTATTTTGACCCGGTGCGTCGCCAACGGTTCCGGACGTTGCTGTGGGTAGTACCGCTAGGTTGTTACGTGGCAGGAGTAGCGTTGCACTACGCGGGTAGCTTGTGGTTTTGGCGCGTGCTGGCATACGCGGCGGTATTTCATTTTATCCGTCAGCAATACGGTTTCCTGCGCTTGTACGCGCGCCAGGAAACCGCCCCGGCCGCTTTTCGGGCCCTGGATCAGGTAGTGATATACGCCGCCACGCTCTACCCCTTGCTGTGGTGGCACTTGGCGGCGCCCCGCAACTTTAACTGGTTTGTGGATGGCGACTTTGTGCAGCACGACTGGCCGCTGGGCCGCCACCTACTTACGGTCCTTTACCTGGGGTTGCTGGGGTTGTACCTGCTGAAAGAAGCCCGGCAGTGGCAGCACACGCACCACCTGAACCTGCCGCGCAACCTGCTGGTACTGGGCACGGCGGCTTCGTGGTACGTGGGCATCGTGCTTTTCAACGGCGACCTAGCGTTTACCCTGCTCAACGTGGTTGCGCACGGCATTCCCTACCTCGCCCTCATCTGGACAACCAGCCAGCCTACCCCCTCCGCAACTGCAAAGCCCCAACACTTGGGGCGCCCGTGGTGGCAAGGCCGTTATGGGGTAGCGTTGTTTTTGGGGCTGCTGTTTGGGCTGGCGTACCTCGAGGAAGGCATCTGGGATGGGCTGGTATGGCGGGAGCACGCCCCCGTGTTTGGCTGGTTTCAGCAGCTCCCAGCCGTAACTGATTCGCTCTGGCTTAGTCTGCTGGTGCCCCTGCTCGCCCTGCCCCAGGCCACGCATTACGTGCTGGATGGCTTTATCTGGCGGCGCGGCGCTTAACTTAAACTGAAGTGCTTCCTCACCAAAGCCAAGAACCTTCTCCCACTGCAACCAGAACGTAGCAGCGAGAGAAGATTCTTGCGTTAAAATAAGCCTGGCAGAAAAGCCGCTACGCAGCGTTGGCCAGCGGACGTACTATTTCGGCGTCCAGGATTTCTACTACGAAGCCATTATCCGGCGAGTAGGTTTTGCGGTAGTGCACCACCAGTTGCCGGCCGCGGGGCGAGGTTACCTGCGTGCTGCAGATGTCGCCGTAGGCTTTTTCCTTTTCCAGGAAAGGCTGCAAGGTCTGGATGGTTTGCAGAAACTCGGCGGGTAGCAAACCCTGCTGTTCCTGCAGTTTCACGGCGCTAACCGGATAGAGAAAACGGGTGTTGAAGAGAATCATGAAGTCAGAAAATCAAGCCGAATTGTTCTGAGTTGTCAACACTATCTGACGCGACTTGATTCCTGGCTAGCTGATCTTTACCCTACTTTATCACTCAGTTTTTCTACCTCCTACCATACCCCCACTAACCCTGTTATTCCAAGTCTAAGTCAGGAACCTGCGTTAGCCTCTTGGTGAGCCACGTAGGTTCCTGACTTGGACTTGGAATACCATGATTATCTACCCCCGTACTGCTGCAGAATGCCGGCCAGCTGATTTGCCCGCGCCGCATCGCCGGTATCGGCAGCGGCGAGGTAAAGGTGCTGGAGCGTAAACAGCTGCATCCCAATTTCCCGCTCGAAGAGGGCGGCATCGGGGCGGGCGGCGTAGTAGGCCAAGTGCTGGGTAGTGCGGGTAGTGAGCGTATCCATAATTTCCTGGGCCCGCCGGGTTTCGCCTACTGCCACGAGGGAGGACACCAGGTCGGGGGTGTAGGCGTCGTAGGGCAGGGCCGTGTCGGGCAGCACCGTGAGGCACTTCTGCAGCACTTCGCGGGCGCGGGGCTGGTTGCCGGCCTCTACGTAGGCGCGGGCCAGCCGGGCAAACTGCTGCCGGTACGCCGTGAGCGTGAAGCGCTGATTTTCATCGAAATACACCCGTGGGTTATTGAGGTTGCGGTAGCTGTACTTGCGCATCAACGAATCGTAGAGCAGGTCTTTGGCTACCACGCCTTCCTCGGGGAGGCGCATTTCCTTTTGCACCGCGGGCTCCCGGCACGGCAGCACCCGACACACCAAGCCTTCCAGTTGCAGGAAGGGCTCCAGCCCCAGCATGTTACCCGGACTCACGGTATTGGCGAAGTACACGGGCCGCTGCCAGTTGTTGGAAGCCAGCACGTCCAGGAGCGCTAGGTCTTTCTTTTCCAGCGCCCCGCGGCTTACTTCCCATTCCATGCGCGGCACTACCTGCCCGAGTCGCTCCGACGGAACAATGCCACTCCGCCGCACTGCCGCCGTATCGATGGGCAGTACCAGGCGCGTGGTGGGGTAGGAAAGCAAGGTCCGGGAACCGTCGCCGTAGGATACCTGCAGCAAGGGGCTGTTCTGCTCTACCAGTTGCACAAACTCCTTGATATTCAGCTCGCGCACCGCCGGGTTTTCTACAAAGGGCAAATAGTCGTTGGTACCCTGGCGGTAGCGCGCAGTGCTGATGGAGAGTGGCAGTGGGGCCGACTGATAGTTGCGCTGGCGCATCTGCTCCACGTACCAGTCGGTGTTGAGGTAGCTGGACACCATCACCCGCACATCGGGCCGCACGCCTTCTACTTCCTGGGCGTACCAGAGCGGAAAGGTGTCGTTGTCGCCTTCGGTGATAAGAATGGCATTGGGAGCCAGCGTGTTCAACACATTTTTGGCGTAGTCGACGGAGCTGAAGCGTCCGGTGCGGTTGTGGTCGTTCCAGCCTTCGGTGGCCATCAGGGCCGGCACTACCAGCCCAAGCGCTGCCGCCAAGCCCACCCGCAGCCGGGGCGCGGCAAGCACGCGGCTTAGGGCGGCGTGCAGAGCCAGCACGCCCAGCCCAATCCAGATGCTAAAAGCCAGCGTGGCCCCGGCAAAGGTGTAATCCCGCTCGCGGGGCTCCTGGGGCGGCTGGTTAAGGTAGAATACAATGGCTAGCCCCGTCAGGGCGAAGAGCAGCCCAACCACCAGCGCCTGCTGGCGGTTACGGCGCAACTGCCACCCCAGGCCGGCTACCCCTAGCAGAAACGGCAAGGCCAGGAAGGCGTTGCGGCCCCGGTTTTCGGCTACGCTGGCGGGCACCGACTGGGCAGTATCCCAGGGCCAGAGCACTCCGGCGTGCTGCACGTCACTTTCCCGCCCAATGAAATTCCAGCCGAAGTAGCGCCAGAACATATGCCCGAACTGATACTGCCACATAAAGCTCAGGTTCTGGCCCATGGTGGGCTTGCGGCCTTCCTCCAGATCAGTAACCCACTTGCGGTATTGGCGCACCAGCTCGGGGCTAGTACCAGCTGGGCCCGCGTAAATGCGGGGCAGCAGCATCTTATCCGACGCTTCGTAGCGTAGTTCGGGGCGGTAATCGGTGATGACGTAGTGGCCGTTCTGCCGGGTGTAGCGCGGGGCGCCATCTTCCTGGGCCGTAGGCTGGGCAAACAAGTGAGGGCCGTAGAGCAGGGGCCGGTCGCCGTACTGCTCACGCCGCAGGTAGCTCACGAAAGACAGGACCTCGTTGGGGGCGTTTTCGTTGATGGTGGGGTTGAAAGAGCTGCGGATGGGCACAATCAGGTAGCTAGAGTAGCCAATCAGCACAAACGTGAAAGCCAGCAGCGCCGTGTGCAGGCCCTGGCGCCCGGAGCGCCACGCATACCGGAATGCTACCCCCAACAGCCCCCCAAACAGCAGCAGAAACAGCACCAGCCCCGAGTTGTACGGCAGCCCGAAGCTGTTCACAAAAAAGACCTCACTGGCACCAGCCAGCGTGGGCAAGCCCGGAATGATTCCTTCCAGCACCAGCAGCACCAGCACGCTACCGCCTACCAGAGCCAGCAGAATACCCTTCCCCGAGGGCTGCCTGGTTCGGCGGAAGTACCAAACCAGGCACAGCACCGGAATAGCCAGCAGATTCAGCAGGTGTACCCCAATCCCCAGCCCGATTACGTAGGCAATGAGCACCAGCCACCGGTCAGCGCCAGCCTCATCGGCCCGCTTTTCCCACTGAAGTATCAGCCATACCACCGCCGCCGTACCGAGCGTAGAAAGGGCGTACACCTCGGCCTCCACCGCGTTAAACCAAAACGAATCGGAGAAGGCGAAGGCCAGCGCACCCACTACCCCGGCCCCCAGCACCAAAGCCGCCGATGCGCCCCGCAGAGGCGTGGAAGCGGGTGCGGGCTGCACCAGCTTTTCGGCCAAGTGGGTAATGATGCCAAACAACAGCGCCACCGTAAGGGCGCTGGCTACCGCCGATACCAAGTTGATCAGCACTGGTACGCGCGTGGCATCGCCGAAGGACAGTAGCGAAGCCAGCCGCCCCAAAATCAGGTAAAGCGGAGCACCCGGCGGATGCGGCACGAGCAATTTGTAGGAGCTGGCCGTGAATTCGCCACTGTCCCAGAAGGAGGCCGTGGGCTCCAGGGTGGCCCAGTACACACCCAGCGCCAGCAGAAACAGCACGCCACTGAGCACTTGCTTTAATCGAGAATACGGCATAGGGTAACAAGTCAGGGTGAATAAAAACGCATCCGGCCGCCCGGAATGACTTCCAGATGGCCGGATGCGTTTTTGCTCTGGGCCGTTGCCTGTGCCCCAAAACCTGTACGTTTTTTAGGTGAACCGCTACCCCATTCTATAAGCTCAGCTCCACGGTCACAGCCGTGGAGCCGCCCGCGTCATCATCGGTTACCAGCAGCAGCTCGTAGCGGCCTGGGCCCAGCTGCCGGCGCACGGCCACGCTTTCTACTTTGCCCCGGTAAGGCTTGCCGCCAGGCAATTCCAGCTGTGCCAGGCGCACGGGCAATACCTTGTTCGAGGGCTTGGGCAGCTGCAGTACTCCCACAAAGGAGCCCAAAACTGCTCCGTCCAATACCGCATCCTGGGTATCCTCTACCGAGGCCGTCACGAACAGCTTCTCATCAAACCAGACCGCTCCGGAAAAGCCGGCGGGCTTACCGTCGATGACGGGCAACTCGAACAACTGCTGCTGCACGGCGGGCACTTGTTGGGCACGATGATGCAGGTAGTCGAGGGTAGCGGCCAAGGGTAGGCGGAACAGCAGATTGCCGGTGGCCGAACCTACCGTGCGCTGAAACAACAGCAACTCGGTAGTCGTGGCGGCAGCAGCCTCCAGGTTTAGCACAATGCCGGGGGGTAGCAACTGGCGCAAGGCGTGGTAAATGCCGCTCAGCGAAATGGGGTACACGGCTCCTACCCCTCCCCCAGCCTTCGGCAGCGGTACCCAAAACCCCTGCTCCCGCGCCGCCGTGGCTCCGGAGCCAAACACCAGCAGGCCAGTTTCGCCGGTGGGAGTAGTCAGGGCCGTAAGGCACTCCAGGTCCAGCTTCAGCTCTTTCGGAATGCGGCCGCTGCTAAAATGGGCGGTTTCAAACAGTCGGGTTGGTTCGCCGGCGGCCAGGGTGGCTGCGTTCAACTGATACAGGTAAGGCGCATCGTCGCCGATGACGTAGGCCACGCTGCCCACTACTTCTACCCCCGACGCTGAGGGCAAATTGGGCAACACCGCTTCATTTCGAATAAGAGCCTGCATAGGTTGGGGGCTTACAGGTGATAGAAGGTTCTTGCGCGGAGAACGGCAGAAGGTTTTTTGCGGATGGACGGACTAAGCAGCTGTAGCAGCTCGGCTCAGCATCGGCACAACGACCCGGCTCCTACCCTTCCAAAGGCTTACTTCACAATCGTAAACTCTACGCGCCGATTCAGCTTGCGGGTTTCCTCTTTGTCGTTAGAAGCCCGGGGCTTGCTTCCGCCGTAGCCAATGGTGCTGATGCGGGTTTCGGGTACGCCCCGCTTCACAAGGTAGCGCTTCACCTCCGCCACTCGTTCTTCGGAAAGCTTCACGTTCAGGTCGGCGCGGCCTTGGTTATCGGTGTGGCCTTCCAGACGAATATTGACCGTAGGGTTATCCTGCAGGGTGCGGGCCAGGCGGTTAAGCTCGGTATAGGAGGCCGGCAGCAAAGTGTACTTACCCTGGGCGAAAATGAGGGTGGGCAGCTCCAGGCTGGAGCCTACCGCGGCGGGTACCAGCAACAACTCCAGGCTGCGCGATCCGCTCATAGTAACCGTATCGGTAGCTGTCAGGTAGCCTACGCGGGAGGCCAGCAGTCGGTACTGGCCGGGCGGCAGCGTAAGCTGATAGTTGCCGCCGGCCACGTCGGTGCGGGCCGTGGCATTAAAGGCCAAGTCATTACCCAGCCGGATGGCTTTTACTTCCACGGCCAGGGGCTGGCGCGTTTTGGCATCCAGAGTGCGGCCCGTGAGCAGAGTGCGGGCCGCAACGGCCGGCGCTACCGGCTCGGATGCGGGAGCCGTAGCTGTGTCACTCGGGGCTACCCCCGTCACGGTCCGGAACAGGTCGGCGGGGCCATTGGCCGTGCGCGAAGCCACGTAGTAGGCCTGCTTGCCATCGGCCGAAAGGCTGAGGTAGGCGTCGAAACCGGGCCCATTCAGCGGGGCCCCCACGTTGCGCGGCTCGCTCCAGCGGGTCCAGGAATCGTCGAGGCGCTGGCTCACGAAAATATCGGCGCTGCCGTAACCGGCGTGGCCGTAAGAGCTGAAGTACAGGGTTTTGCCGTCGGGAGCCAGCCACGGAGCGAAATCGAAACCCGGCGAGTTGATTACGGCCCCCAGGCTCTGCGGCTCGTTCCAGATGCCATCGGCCCCCTGCCGACTAAGGTACAGGTCGTTGCCGCCCTGGGAGTCGCCGCGCTCCAGGGAAAGCAGCAGAATCTTCTCATCGGGCGTCATAAAAAACGACGTAGCCGGACCCGCCGAATAATAGTTGGCAATATCTAGAGGCACAGGGTGCGCATTTTTGCCAGTAGCCCCACGCGGCACCTGGCTCAGGCCCTCGTCGCGGAACGAGCCGTCCCGCTCGTAGTGCCCGCGCAGTAGCAGGGTTTTGCCCTTATTGGTTACCGCCATAACCCCGTTGTGCTGGGTGGTGTTCAGGGCATCGAGGCGGGTAGGCGGCCCCCAACTGCGGCCTTCGTCGGCGGAAGAACTTGTCCAGATGTCACCGGACTCGGTTACGCCTTCGGTGTTGCCGGCAAAGCGGGTGCGCACAAAGTACAGGGTCCGCCCATCGGGCGTCAGCACAGGTTGCAGTTCGTTGCCGGTGGGCGTGTTCAGGGCAGTCAGGGGTTCGGGAGGGCCAAAGCCCGGCTGGGTATTATCTACGTTGAGGCGCAGCTTGAACAGCTTCCACTGCTGGGTGGCCCGGTTCTGCACCCGTTGCCCTACCACCGGCGTGCCATTAAACTTGTCGGCGGCAGCCAGCGAGGCGCACTTGTCGTTGCCGCGGCTAACCAGAATAAAGCTGCCGATGGGCCCCGACGGAATCAGCTTCCACTGCTGGTAGAAGCTCCCCGTCCAGGGGCGCTGCACAATAGGCGCGTTGTCATCGGGCTTTTCCAGGGTAAGGCACTTGCCGCTGTGCCGGGCCTCAATGCGGTAAAAGTCGCTACCCTTAGCAGCGGGCACAAAGCGCCACTGCTGACTATTGGCGTGGGTAAATTCCCACTGTACGCCCGTAGCGCCGGCCTCCGACGAGGCATTGGTAATGTCCAGGCAGCGGCCACTGCTGCGCGCAATAACCCCGTACCAAGCGTGTTCATCGGGAATAAAAGCTACCTGGGCCTGAAGCGTAGTGGTAGCCGAAAAAAGCAGTGCCAGCAACGACAGCGCCAAGCGAAACAACAGATTTGTCATGCACGCAAAACGGATAGACCGGGGCGCAAGTTAGCCGAAATCCGTACCAGCCCCTGTACAGCAGCAAAAGCGCTGCTTCCCGACCAGGAAGCAGCGCCTTGTTGTGTGAGGGTTCGTGCGATAGGGTTCTTCGGCAGCGCTTGGCGCCTACCGAAGGCGGATGCCAGGAAAGGATAAGCCGGTGGTGGCAGTTCTTAATTATTGCTGATATACTTGAAACGGACAAACTTGTCGTTTTCGTAGATGGCCGTAAAATGCCCTCCACTGCGTTTTGGCTCTGCTTTACGCTCAGCGGCTTTGGAGCTGGCAGCGGAACTGGTTGGAACGGCGGGGTACGCTCCGGGAATTGTTCCGGGCACATGACAAATGAAGGAGAGAATTTTCGATGGCATGGCTTGCTTTCCGTTGGTGGTTAGATGTTTCGACACTGGCAAATCTGTGGTTAAATGAGAAAAAACTGCACTTAAGGGCACTAAACCCATTTTTGTTCAGCTCAAATATAAACATATTATCATTTGATTGAACGATGCTAAGGTATATTTTTTCTTATTTAAATGTAAATAAGTAGCACCCCTGATTTTTGATCCGTGCTAGTACGGATATTTGGCTACTCCCTTTTGGCGGGGTACCAGGCCGCGTACCTCGACAGCTGCCGCTTATTTTTATGCAAAAAGTGCTTTTTAAACACAGTTAAAGCCTATAGTTTGCCAAAACCCACCGTACACCTCCCGCCGGCGCTGTCTTATTTAGCTTACCTGTCCTTGCTGCGCCTGGTGACAAGCCCGTGCCATTTACCAGCTGCCTGGTGAGCATAGCAAGGCTGGGCAGTGGCAGCCAATACCCTATTATTCATTAAACCAGATAATTGTATATTCTCCTGCTATGCAGTATAGCTATGCAATCAGCTTGTGGCGCAGGGCATACTGGATCAGCCCCACCACCGATTTGGAATTGGTCTTTGCAAAGAGATTCCGCCGGTGCGTCTCCACGGTTCGCTCACTGATGAACAAGGCTTCGGCAATTGCCTGGTTGGAGTATTCCTGTGCAATAAGCTGTAATATCTCTCGCTCACGGGAAGTCAGCTCCGCGGGCTTTCCTTCCAGAGAGGCCGGAATATGCAGGTTTTGCAGCAGCGTAGTGGCAACATCACGGCTGAAGTAGCTCCGTCCGGAGGCTACCTGCCGGATGGCTTCGCTAAGTTCGGCCCGCGTGGCTGTTTTCAGCACGTATCCTGAGCCGCCGGCCTCTAGCATTTCTGCAACGGTAGCATGGTCGTGAAACATGCTCAGAATTAATACCCGCACGCTGGGCCAGCGCGTACGGATGGTCCGCGTCAGCTCAATCCCCGACATTTCCGGCATATTCAAATCCAGGACGGCTACCTGCACTTGCGTGTAGTACTTGGCCAGAATATTTAAGGCTTCAGCCCCGCTGTATGCCTGCGCTATCACGCGCAAGCTGGTTTCGGGCTTGAGCATGCCCTTAATACCCTCTACCACCACCGGGTGGTCATCCACCAGCAAAAGTGAGATTGTTGCTTCTTCTGGTAATGACTCGGGCATAGTACGCATGGCTGACAACCACTCTGGCTTCCGGAGGCCAAATAGCGCCCGGCCTACAAAGAAAGATACTATAATCTTCTTTCACCATCAATATAATATTGCTTCTATATTCTATAGGTAGGCAGCCAGCCCTCTCGCCCCCGCTGCCGCTAAGTAAAAACCCGGCACCGGCGTCGGCTCCTACCGCTACGGGTCGGGCCGGACGCCAGCACCGGGCTCCTGGCGGGCACTGCCTGGGCTTACTTCAGGCCGTATTTGCCCCGGAATTTGTCGCGCAGGTAGGTTTGCTTGGTATCGAGGCGGAAGGAGCGGCCATCAATCCAGGCGCGGGTTACGTCGTTGGTGCGCATGTCGAGCAGGTCGCCGCGGCTGACAACCAGGGTAGCGCTTTTGCCCGCTTCCACGGAGCCAAAGTCCTTGTCGATGCCCAGGATGCGGGCCGGGCTGAGCGTTACGGCTTCCAGAGCCTGCTCTTTGTTAAGGCCGTAACCAGCAGCCGTGCCCGCAATAAAGGCGAGGTTGCGGGCCCCGGAGGTTTCCTGGCTACCTTCGTAATCAAGGCAGAAGCGCACACCGGCCTGTTGGAGCAGGCTGGGCAGGCGGTAAGGCTGGTCGTAGTCGTCGCCCTCGCGGCGGGGTAGGGCATGGATGCGGGACAGCACCACGGCTACGTCGTTTTGCTTCAGAAAGTCGAGCATCATCCAGGCGTCGCGGGCCCCCACAATGGCTACTTTCTGCACCCCCAGGCGCTTGGCAAACCGCACCGCTTCCAGCAGTTCCTTCCCATAGTCGGCATGGATGAACAGGGTTTTGGAGCCATCGAAGAGGCCGGCCAGAGAAGTCAGGCGCAGGTTTTCCCGGCGGCCGGCGGGCTGCTGACGGTAGGCGCTGGCCTCCTGGAGCAGGCTTTCCAGCTGGCGTAGCTGCTCCTGCCGGGCCTTTTCGCGGCGCTCCAGCACCTGGGCGTCGTCGGCGGGGTTGGTTTTGATAATCATGGCGGGCCAGTTCAGGTGCAGCCCGTCGTCGGCCTTCACCTGCGCGTCCTGCCAGTTCCACGCATCCAGCTGCACCACGCTGCTCTGGCCCGAAAGAATCCCACCGCGGGGCGTTACCTGGGTGAGCAGTACGCCGTTGGTGCGCACCGTCGGGATGATGTCGGAATCGGTGTTGTAGGCAATGAGGCTGCGCACGTTAGGGTTGAACTCCCCTACCTCGCGCGCATCCACGGTAGCCCGGATGGCTTCCACTTCCGTGAGGCCCAGGGTAGAGTTGGGCAGAATCAGGCCGGGGTAAATCTGCTGGCCTTTCACATCGATAACCTCGTAGGCGGCGCGGTCCTGGCTGAAACCGCCCTGGGCGCCGGCGTAGGTAATGCGGCCTTTGTCGAACGCCACGGCGGCATCGGGCACTACGGTGCCGTTGCCCACGTGCAGGGTGCCGCCCAGCAGCAGCACCGGCTTGTTCTGGGCCGGCGCCGGGGCCGGCACCTGGGCCAGAGCGGGGGTAGCGGCCAGCAAAGCCAGGGAAAAGAAGATATGTTTCATGGGGTTGTTATTTATCTGGAACGTGTCATGCTGAGCGAAGCCGGAGGCGTAGTCGAAGCATCTCTACCTCTGACTAATCCATGCTAGTGCAACGAAGCGGTAGAGATGCTTCGGCTGCGCTCAGCATGACGAAGGATGGTAGACTGAACAGCCAAAAGCTACTTATCCAGCTCTTTCTCCTCGCCCATCGTGTCGCAGTGGTAGTGCTTGTTGGGTTTGGCGGTGGGTAGCTGGGTAGCGGCGCCGCCTTTCTTGGCCTCCAGCATTTTCTGCACAATGCGCAGGCGCTCCTGCTGCATCTGCTGGCGTAGCTGCTGGTCGTTTTCCAGGCTGAACATTTCGCGGCCATCCACGAAGGTGCGCTCAGCGCGGGCGTACACGCTCAGGGGGTTATCGGTCCAGAGCACCACGTCGGCGTCCTTGCCCTCCCGGATGCTGCCCATGTTCTTGTCCAGGTGCAGCATTTTGGCCGGGTTGATGGTCACCATCTTCAAGGCTTCCTCTTCCGAGAGGTTGCTGTATTTCACCATTTTGGCGGCTTCCTGGTTGAGGCGGCGGCTCATTTCGGCGTCGTCGGAGTTGAGGGCCACGTTCAGGCCCACGTCGTGCATGATGCCGGCGTTGTAGGGAATGGCGTCGCGCACCTCGTTTTTGTAGGCCCACCAGTCGGAGAAGGTACTGGCGTTGATGTTGCGCTGCTTCATCTTATCGGCCACTTTATAGCCTTCCAGGATGTGGGTGAAGGTGTTCACCGGGAAGCCCATGCGGTCCGACACGCCCATGAGCATGTTGATTTCCGACTGCACGTAGCTGTGGCAGGTGATGAAGCGCTGCTTGTTCAGAATTTCTACCAGGGCTTCCAGCTCCAGGTCGCGGCGCGGGGCCTCGCCCTTTTTCTGCTTGCCTTTGCTGAGCTTGTTCCAGGCTTTCCACTCCTGCTCGTACTCCTTGGCCCGGGTGAAGGCATCTACGAACACCTGCTCGGTGCCCATGCGGGTTTGGGGGAAGCGCACCACGTTGGCCTCGCCCCAGTTGCTTTGCTTTACGTTCTCGCCGAGGGCAAACTTGATGAAGCCGGGCGCCCCGGCAATCTTCATCTGCTCCGGCGTCATGCCCCAGCGCAGCTTAATCAGCGCCGACTGGCCGCCGATGGGGTTGGCGGAGCCGTGCAAGAGCTGGGCGGCCACTACCCCGCCAGCCAGGTCGCGGTACACGTCCACGTCCTCGGGGTCCACCACGTCGCTCACGCGCACCTCGGAAGTTACCGACTGCGTGCCTTCGTTTACCCCCTCAGAAATGGCAATGTGGGAATGCTCATCGATGATGCCAGGCGTGAGGTGCTTGCCGGTGCCATCAATGCTGCGCCCCCCACTGGGCACGGAGAGGTTGCGGCCAATCTTCGTGATTTTACCGTTTTGCAGCAGCACGTCGGTGTTTTCGAGCTTGCCGGCAGCCTCACTGGTCCACACGGTGGTGTTCTTAATCAGAACGGTTTGCTGGGTGGGCACTTCCGCGCGGCCGTAGGCTACAAAGGGATACTGCACCGCGCCCAGCTGGGGCGGCACGGGCGCTTTCACGGAGTCGCGGCGGGCGGCGCGGGAGGCTTCTTCCAAGCGGCGGGCCGTCCACTTCACGTTCGTAGCGTCGGGCAGCTGACCGTCCCCCTGGAAGGTACGGCTCTCGGCGGTGTAGTAGCCGCTGAGGCGGATGGCCCCGCTGCCTTTGGTTTTGG
This sequence comes from Hymenobacter sp. HSC-4F20, assembly GCF_019599275.1. GTDB lineage: Bacteria > Bacteroidota > Bacteroidia > Cytophagales > Hymenobacteraceae > Hymenobacter. Next base: position 2,159,078 of record NZ_JAHZTD010000001.1, read on the forward strand.
GGCTCGGGTTGAAGACAAGGGTAACCAGTTCCCCGTTCACGCTCAGGGAGCCTTTCACCGTGTCGCCGGCGGCCTTGGCAATTTTCAGCTCGGGCACTTCGGGCTTGCCAGCCAGCAGCAGCTTCATTTCGGGCTGTTGGCCCACTTGCAGGGTGTACACGCCGCGGTAGTCGGCCGGGATGGTGCTGAGTTGGTACCGCTCGCCCTGTACCCAGTTGTCGAGCAGCACGTTGTCGTCGGAGAGCAGGCGGCCGGAGCACACCAGGAAGTTGGCTTCCATGCCGGGCTTCAGCGCCCCTACCCTATCCTGCACGTTTACCAGGGCGGCGGGGGTAGCCGTGAGGGCCTGCAGGGCCTGCTCCTCCGATAGGCCGTATTGCACGGCTTTGCGCAGGTTGGGTAGAAACTTCTTTTTGTCCTTGAGGTCGGCGGCGGAAAAGGCAAAGGGCACGCCGGCTTTGGCCAGCATAGCCGCGTTGGCCGGGGCCATTTCCCAGTGCTTCAGCTCCTGCAAACTCACCCGGGCCGCGTCGTACACGTCATCGACCTGGTAGGCATCGGGGAAGTTCAGGGTCAGGATGAGCGGAGCTTTGGTGGCCTTCAGGTCGGCTACGCGCTGGTACTCGTCGCCGCGGCCCTTGATGATATACTGCACCCCAAACTCGTCGCCGAGCTTATCGGCCCGCAACGCACTCAACTTGTCTCGCACCTCAAAAATAGCCGGCAAGCTGCGCTGCTGGTTCAGGGCCCGGAGCGAGAGGTTTTGTTCGCGGGTGGGGTTGCGCTGGTTCCAGTCGGCATCGAGGTAGCTCTGGCGCAGGAGGGCAATGCTTCCCATCAAGGATGAGGGGTAGTCCTGGGTGCTGCTGCCCTTATCAAAGCTGAAGGCAGTGGCAGCGCGGTCCTGGAGCAACACCTCACTTTCGCGGCGGGTAGTGTTCAAACTCACCAACGCGGCCGTACCGCGCACGATGCCGTCGGGCTGGTGGGTGAGCACCGCCCCGAAGCCCAGGCGGCGGTAGGCGTCGGCCTGGTCGGCGTTGACGCGGAACAGCTCAGCGGCGTTTACTTCCGGGTGCACGGCCTGGTTCCAGTCGTAGGCCCCGGCCTTGGTGCTTTCCATTTGGGGGCCGGCGCGGCGGCCCTGGCGCTCGGGCGCTTTCACCTCGGGCACCCCGTAGGAAGCGTACAAATCCACGAAGCCTGGGTAGATGAAGCGGCCTTTCAGGTCCTGCACCACGGCCCCGGCCGGAATTTTCACGTTCGGCCCCACGGCCTCCACCTTGCCGTCCCGAATGAGCAGGGTAGCATCCTGAAGGCGGGTTTTGTAGTCGGTGTAGATGGTGGCGTGGGTGAAGGCGTACACGCCCGGGCGCTGGTCGTAGACGCCGTTGCGGGGGAAGGTAGCGGGCTGCTGGGCCTGAGCCGCCGTGAGGCTGCTGGCCACGAGCCCACCGGCCAACCCTAGCCGGCGAAGGTCAATGTGCATGGAGTAGAGGTATGGGGAATAGGAAAAAAATGAAAGCGTGCAAGGCAAGTGCCCAGGTGGTGTGGCTGCCTCTAGCTAGCGGATGGGCTAGGAAAGAAGCACCTGCAGCAACCAGAGTTGCACCGCGACAGTATGCCTGAATGACGACCTAACTACGCACCAAAACCCGACAAATCCACCATCTCATGCGCAAAGGCACCCAAGTAACCTGGAAATACGGCACGGGCACGGCCACCGGCAAAATCGAGGAAACGCATAAAGAGTCGGTCACGAAGAAGCTGCAAGGCGCCGAAATCACCCGCCACGGCACCCCCGACAACCCCGCCTACCTTATTGTGCAAGAGAACGGCGACCGGGTACTTAAGCTTCAAAGCGAGGTAAAACCGGCCAAGTAATGCTCCGCCCAGCTGCGTTAAGCCGCGAAGTACTGCCCTACTTCCTACCCCCTAACGCAACAAAAAGCCCCACCGAGGTATCGGTGGGGCTGCTGTTTTGTGCGCTAGTGTACCCTAGGCGTTCTTGGGGTCGGGCTCGATGAACGCTTGCTCCTCCATTTCGGTGGGCACTACCACAATGCCCTGCTGGAGCTTGGAGTTGCGCTTGCCGTAGATGAAGTAGACGATGAAGCCGAGCAGCATCCAGCCCAGAGCTACTTTCAGGGTGAACTCGTCGAGAGCGGCAATCATGCCCAAGCACACCACCATCCCCATGATGGGTACGAAGGGGAAGGTAGGCGACGAAAGCGGAGCCCGGAACGGCCGGGGCTGAGCGGGGTCAGACTTGCGCATGATCCAGACGCCAGCCGACACCAGCACGAAGGCCAGCAGCGTACCGAAGGAGGTTAGGTCGCCGGCCAGGGCACCGGGCACGAAGGCCGCGAAGGCACCCACGAACACAAGCAGCGCCAGGTTCGACTTGTAGGGCGTCCGGAACTTGGGGTGCAGGTCGGAAAAGGCTTTGGGCATCAGGCCATCCTTGGCCATGGAGAAGAACACGCGGCTCTGGCCCATGAGCATTACCAGAATTACGGACGAGAAACCCAGCAAAATAGCCATGGTTACGGCCGTACCCAGCCACTCGTAGCCGGGCATGTGAGCTTTGATGGCGTACGTCACGGAAGCCTCGCCGCCCTTGGCCGGGTCGGCAAACTCGCGCCAGTTGGCAACGCCCGTCAGCACGTGGCCGAACAGGATGTAGAGCACCGTGCACACCGCCAGCGAGCCAAGGATACCGATGGGCATGTCGCGCTTGGGGTTCTTGGCTTCCTGGGCCGCCGTGGACACGGCATCAAACCCGATAAAGGCAAAGAACACGATGGCCGCACCGCCCAGCACCCCACCCCAGCCGTGCTTGTTCCAGCCCGTGTACTCGCGCACTACGGCGCCGGCGGCGTTTTTCACCGGCTCAGCATTTTCCGGAATCAGGTAGGGCTCGTGGTTAGCGGGGTTGATGAACTGCCAGCCAACTGCAATGAATACCAGCACAATAGCTACCTTCAGAAACACCACAATGGCGTTGAACATGGCCGATTCCTGGGTGCCTTTGATGAGCAGCAACGACAACGCCACGATGATGAGCAGCGCAGGCAGGTTGATGATACCGCTGTGCATAACGCCATCAACGGCGGCGCTTTCAAACGGCGAGTGGCTCCACTCGTAACTTATCGGGGATATATGAAACGCCTCTAAGAGCTTGTTGAGGTATTCGCTCCAGGCAATACTAACCGTAGCGGCCCCCAGGGCATATTCCATAATCAGGGCCCACCCGATAACCCAGGCTACAAACTCGCCCATGGTGGTGTAGGCGTAGGTGTAAGCCGAGCCGGCAATCGGAATCATGGCCGCAAACTCGGCGTAGCAGAGGCCAGCGAAGGCGCAGCCAATAGCCGCCACAATGAAGGCCAGCGTAACGCCCGGACCTGAGGCCTGCGCAGCGGCGGCAGCCGTGCGCACAAACAAACCAGCCCCAATAATAGCCCCGACGCCCAGCGCCACGAGGTTACCCGCGCCCAGGGTGCGCTTCAGTGAGCCTTCCCCCGAGGAGTTGGCTTCACCCAGCAGCGTGGCCAGCGGTTTTTTGGCGAAAATATTTGCCATACAGGTTGATGAGAGAAAAGAAAGAGGTGAGACGGGGATTATGAAATTTGCAAAAAAAGCCGCCTGCAAGCAGCTACGTGGGCCGAATATAGCCCTTTATCCGGACTGCTGACCTTAGCTGGGTTGTTGTCGGGAAGATTTTGGCTACCCGACTAAACCCGGCCTACACTTAGGATTCTAACCCGGCAGAACTCTTCCAAAGACTCCTTCCCGATGAAAAAGATGCTTCTTCTGCTCACCGCGTTTGCCCTGACTGCTGGGGTAGCCTCTGCCCAAACCACTACCCCCTCCACTTCTGCCAAGCCTCGCAGCATGGCCCACCAGGGGGCATGGGTGGCCGCCAGCAGCTCACGCCCGGCCAACGCGCTGCCATCCAAGCTCAACGCCTGACCAAGCAGCTACGCCTTTCAGCCGAGCAAACGGCGCAGGTGCGCACTATTGCCCTGGCGCAGGAGCGCCAGGCTTTGCGCGCGCAGTCTGCTGCCCCAGGCAACGGCTCGGGCCGGGGCCAGGAACTGAAGGCGCTCCAGGACAAACACGACACCCAGCTCAAAGCTGTACTCACCGCCGACCAGTACGCCACGTACGACCACCTGCGCGATGACAAACGCGACAACCCAAAGCAGCGAAAAGCAGGCGCCGGCAAAATGAAGGCCCCGGCCAAAAGCTAATTTCTTTTCTTTTTCTCATGAAGCCCCAGCCAGTTGGCCGGGGCTTTTCGTTTACCCGCAGGGTAGGCGGCCGCACGGAGGCCAACTAGTCCGGAACCGGCTGGCTACTATTCCTCGTTACCGGCTGCGCAACGCGCCAGCCGGTAGGTTGGTACTGTATCGGCTACCCCCAATATTTAACTCAACCATAGGCAGGGCTGTCTTCTTGCTTATATTTGAGAATATGCACCCGGGCAACGGCTAAGCCAGCCCGGGGCACCACCACATCCAACACCCCATGAGTCCTCTGCCTAGTAGTACCGGTTCGGTACAGATTCAGCAGTTTTACGACAAAGGCCTGGCCCACGCGAGCTATGCCATCCGCAGCGGCCGCCAAGTGGCCATCATCGACCCGGCCCGCGACCCGCAGCAGTACTATGATTTCGCCGACGAGCACGACGCGAAGATTGTCGCCGTCATCGAAACCCACCCTCACGCCGACTTCGTCAGCAGCCACCTGGAAATTGCCCGCGAAACCGGCGCTACCATCTACACCAGCAAGCTGGTGAAAGCCACCTACCCCCACCAGACGTTTGACGACGGGCAGCGCATTACGCTCGGCACGGTGGAGCTGCATGCCCTTAATACCCCCGGTCACTCGCCCGACTCCATCAGCATTCTGCTGATGGACGAGATAGGTCAGACGCGGGCCGTTTTCACCGGCGACACCTTATTTGTAGGCGACGTGGGCCGGCCCGACCTGCGCGAATCCGACATCGTGGGTGGGCACAGCCGCGAGGAGCTGGCTGCCCAGCTCTACCAAAGCACCCGCCAAAAGCTCATGACCCTGCCTGCTACTACCCGGGTGTATCCAGCTCATGGCCCCGGCTCACTGTGCGGGAAAACCACCAGCCCGGACCTCGACAGCACCATTGGCAAGGAGCTGAAAAGCAATTACGCCCTGCAACCCATGTCGCAGGAAGAGTTTATCAAAGTACTGCTCGAAGATCAGCCCTTCGTGCCGAAGTACTTCGGCCACGATGTGCTGCTGAACAAGCAAGGCGCCTCGTCCTTCGAGGACAGCGTGCGGGCCGTGCCGCGACTGTACACCGGTGCCGTGCTGGAGCCCGGCGTAGTTATCATCGATACGCGTCCGGCCGAGCAGTTCCGGGCCGGCCACCTGCCTGGGGCCATTAACCTGATGGACGGCGGCAAGTTTGAAACCTGGCTTGGCTCGGTGGTGGGACCTGATGAGTCGTTCTACCTGATTGCCGACTCTCAGATTGCCTTGGACACAGTTATCCGTAAAGCCGCCAAAATTGGCTACGAGGGTAACATTAAAGCCGCACTGCTGGCGCCCCGCGAGTTGCCGGCTACCAGTCCGGCCACCGACGTGGAGCGCGTGCGCCAGCAGCCCCACGAGTTTACCATTGTTGATATCCGCAACCGCACGGAGGCGCAGCAGCCTATTTTTGATAACGCCCTGCTGATTCCGCTGCCCGAGCTGCGCGAGCGGGCCTATGAGGTGCCTACCACCAAGCCGGTGCTGGTACATTGTGCCGGGGGCTACCGTTCGGCGGCCGGAGCCAGCATCCTGCAAGCCGCCCTCCCGGCTGGCGTGCCCGTCTACGATTTAGGCGAGGCTATTACCACCTTCCAGCCCCAGTCGGCCCACGCCTAGCGCAGATTCCGTAGTGGTGCAACCTCTTCGTCCAGAGGTTGCTCTTCCCATGACCAGGCTGGTAGCAGTCCTGGTCATGTGCTTTTATATCAGGCTCCCTCTACTTCCTAACTATGAGAAAAATCGTCTACCCGCTGGCTGCTTTTGCGCTCCTGCTGAGCGCCTGCGATGAAATTGACATCGAGAAGGAAACCCCGGACTGCATCCGGCAGAAAGCCATCAACCTGAGTCGGGAAACGCCCTGCGACGAGGGAGCTTTCGTGAAAGAATACCTGTTCCAGGGCCGTACGGTATACGTGCTCAGCTCGGGCCACTGCATTGCCGATGGCAGCGACGAGGTAGTAGACGAGAACTGCAACCAGTTGGGCTACCTGGGCGGCTTCGTTGGCACTACCACCATCAACGGCGAGAGTTTTGCCAAGGCTGAATTCAGACGCACCATCTGGCAGCAGGCCACGGGCGGCTAGCCCCCGGGCCAAAGCGGTGGTTCTGCCGGGGCTTTCTTCTTCCCGCCGAGAAGAAGTATCTTCGTAGTCATGCGCGTACTACACACCGCCGACTGGCACCTGGGCCAGCGGTTTATTCAGGGCCACGAGCGAACCGAAGAGCACCGTCATTTTCTGGAGTGGCTGGTGCAAACCGTGCGCGAGCAGCAGGTAGAAGTGCTGGTAGTGGCCGGCGACATTTTCGACACCGGCTCACCCTCCAACCAGGCCCTGGAGCTATATTACTCCTTTCTGCTGAGCATGCGCCAAACCAGTTGCCGCGACATTGTGGTGGTAGGTGGCAACCACGACTCGCCGGCTACTCTCAACGCCCCGGCCCGCCTGCTCCGTCACCTGCGCGTGCACGTGGTGGGTTGTGTGCCCGAGTGCTTCGAGGACCAGGTGCTGGTGCTGGACGATGCCCAGGGCAAGCCCGGCCTGGTGGTGTGCGCCGTACCCTTCCTGCGCGACCGGGACATCCGGCTTTCGGTGCCCGGCGAATCGGCGGAGGCGCGCGAGGCCCGCATCAAGCAAGGCATTGCCGACCACTATGCCCGCTGCGCCGAGGTAGAGCAGGTCTGGCAACTAAAAGGCCTGGGGTTGCCCGTGCTGGCTACCGGCCACCTCTACGCTGCCGGCGCCGCCCCTTCCGACTCGGAGCGCACCATTCACGTGGGCAACCTCGGCCAGATTACCGCCGACCACTTCCCCGCCGTGTTCGACTATGTGGCCTTGGGGCACTTGCACCGCCCGCAGCGGGTAGGCGGCCGGGAGCATATTCGCTACTCGGGCTCGCCTATTCCGCTGTCGTTCTCAGAAATTGACCACCCCAAGGAAGTGCTGCTGCTGGATTTCCGGGAGGGCAAGCTGGCGGAGTTGCAGAGCCTGCCGGTGCCGGGGGCGCGGCGGCTGGTGCGCTTCCACGGTACTCTGGACGAGGTAACTCAGGGCCTTACTACCTACGACAACACCGGCTACCTCCTCCCCGCCTGGGCCGATGTGCAGGTTCACTCGGAGCTAACGCAGCTGGAAGTAGCCGAAGCCCTGCTCAAAGTAATTCAGGAGCTGGACCGCCGCCACGTGGAGGTGCTGGCCCGCCGCCATTTCCGCCTCGTAAAGCTCCGTGCCCTCGGCGAGGCCGAAGAAACCGACGATACGCCCCTCACCCGCAGCCTCCACGACTATACGGCACGCGAGGTATTTGAGCAGCGCCTAGAAGCCGAGCCCGAAGACCACCGCGCCGAGCTGCTCCGCACCTTCGATGAGCTGCTGGAGCGGATGTAAGCAGATAGAAAGTTCGGTGGTGCTACTAGGGGGCGTGTCAGGCTGAGCGCAGCCGAAGCCTCTCTACTTCTGGCGAATCAATTAGGGTAGCAAAAAGGGCGTGTTATGCTTCGATCAGCTCAGCATGACACGCCCTTTTTACTCTGTAACGCTTGGTTTACTACCGAGCATTCTGTCTCCCATACCAGCACCACAAGCTGCCATCGGGCTCCGTGAATTCTTCCCGTAGCTGCATGTCCAGCTTTTCCAAAATCCGGCGGGAGGCGGTGTTTTCCTGCCTGACGGTGGCGTTGATTTCCGGGAGTTGCAGCACGTCCAGGCCGTAGCGGAGGGTAGCGCTGGCGGCTTCGGAGGCAAAGCCCTGGCCCCAGTGCCGGGGTAGCAGACGGTAGCCAATGTCGTAGTAGTTCGTGCGGCTGTTCACCTCGCTGTCATTCACCAGCTTGAGGCCGCACCAACCGATAAACTCCCGCGTATCCTGGCGCTCCACGGCCCAGCGGCCGAGGCCGTTGCGCTCATACTGCTGCCGGATGTAGCGGATAATGGCCTCTGCTTCGGGGAGGGTACTGATGGGCCGGTTGGGCACGTAGCGCAGCACATCCGGGTTGGAGTCGAGGGCCAGGATACCGGACGCGTCCGCCAAGGTGATTTCGCGCAGAAGCAGGCGGGGCGTTTGCAGGCTGGTCATGGCCGGCGCACCGCGTAAATCAACTCGTCGATGTACTGGCCGTGCTTGAAGAACGTTTTCTCGAAGCGGGCTTCCAGCACAAAGCCGGCCTTTTCCAGCACCCGTTGGGAGCGGGGGTTGGTGCCAAACGGTCGGGCGAAGATGCGGGTGATATCAAAGGTGCGGAAGCCGTAGTCCACCATCTGCCGCACGGCTTCCGTGATGATGCCCTGACCCCAGAACGGCTCACCCAGCCAGTAGCCCAGCTCGGCATTCTTGCGCTCAATGTTGGCGCGTACATGCAGCCCGATACCGCCCACCGCCTCGCCCCCTACCTCAATGGCCATAATGTTGATTGGGGTTTCCTCCATAGCCATAGCAATGAAGTCCCGACCATCTTCCTCCGTGTAGGGATGCGGAAACTGGTCGTTCATGTACCGGGCAATAGCCGGGTTGTTAGCGTAGCGGACGAGGCTAGGCAAATCGGCCGGAGCCCAGGGACGGAGGGTGAAGTAAGAGGCCATAGGGCAAGGTCAACTAGTTATTTTAATTGTAACTCTATGGTACGCCCAGTAACATCCACTTTTATCCATCTCATCTTCTGTTCAGCTGCGAGGCAATCTAGTAGGCTTTTTTCTTTTGCATACCTCCTCAGAGAATATTTTCCGAAGCAAATGATGAGTTCGAATTTATGAGTATCGCCACATCCAATGAATGCGCTGGTTCTTACTTCTCTTGTATCATTCACACTCTTTTTTGTAAGCTGACTTTCTAGTATCGGCAGTAATACACCATCACACCACAATGATTTAATTTCTTTTTGCTCCGACTCACGAAAAGCTTCGGAAAGGTATTTTTCAAGATAAGAGCATAACTCCTCATTAAATGAGTATTCATTCATTCCCTATTCGTTAGCAGAATACTTACCTGAGTTAGTAGTAAACTTGGAGTGAAACAACGTCATTCCTCGGCTGCGCTCGGAATGACGTTCGTGTAATTTCAGGCTGGTTTCCATAATCTACTTCCCCTTCACATAAAACGGAATATTGGCCGTCGCCACGTTGTCCTTGCCGTCGTAGGCGTACACGAACAGGCGGTAGGCACCTTCCTTGGTGGGGGCTTTAAGGGTAGTCTGGGCTTTGGCCCCGGCCGGGATGAGGCCCGGAATGGCGGCGGGGCGGCTTTCCCGGTCGCCGCCCGATTTGAGGTCGGTGCTTTCCGGCAGCAGCTCGTAACGGTAGGTTAGGGCGTCCTTGTCGGGGTCGGTTACGGCCACTACGGCGGGGTAGCTTTGGCCGGGCTGCAGCTGTACGTTGTCGGTAGCCTGCTTGCCATCGAGCTTAAAACTAGTCAGGTGCGGGGCGCGGTTCTGGGGCCACTTGCCGCTCCAGAGGTACTGCATCACATCCACCACTTCCGACTCCTTGCCATCCTCGGTGAAGATGCCGTACCACGTAGGCGTGCGCTCCTGCTTCTGGCCCCAGAGAAACACGTAGGTGCCCAGGCACTGGGTTTTGTCTTTGGCCACGGAGGCCTCGTAGCGGCTCTGGTACACGGCGGCTTTCTGGCTGCTGGTTTCCTCCACCGAAGCCTTCCAGGGCGTAACGGGGCTTTCCCAGTGGCCGGTGGGGCCCCACTCGGCTACCACGTAGGGGCCGGTCCAGCCGGTGGTGCGCACCTGCTGCGGAATTTCGGCCAGGCCGGCGTAGGTGTTGATGCTGAGGATGTCCACGGCCGGGCACTGGGCCTTGATGTAGTCGACTTCCTTTTGGTTGAGGCCGGCCAGCACGGTGCTGGTGGGGTGGTTGGGGTCTACCTCGTGAATCATCTGGGCAATTTGCTGCACGGCGTCCCACACCTTGGGGTTGGTGTACTCCAGGTTCAGCTCGTTGCCGATGCCCCAGAACAGCACGGCGGGGTGGTCTTTGTACTTGAGCACTTCGGCACGGAGCTTCTGCAGCTGCTCGGCCACGGCCTGGGGGTTGTTGTAGTCGAAGCCGTGCCGCTCCCGGGCCACATCGAGGCCCAGCATCACGGTGAGGCCGTTTTTCTGGGCTTCGGCCAGCACTTGATCGGCGTTGTGGGTGCTCCAGGTCCGGAGGGAGTTGCCACCGTAGGCTTTCACACGCTCCGGATACTGGCCGCCCCCGGCTCCTTTGATGAAATAGGGCTGCCCGCCACGCAGCAGCTCGTAGCGGCCGTTGGCTTGTTTTACTTCCACCTTTACAGGCTTGGTTTGGGCATGAACAGTAGCTGTCAGGGCGAGCAGCGGAAAAAGTAAGTGGGATTTCATGGGGTAGGAAAAGGAATAGAGGAGTGCAGGGGCGCCCAAATTAAGCGGTATTTCTCCAGCCTCGTAGCACACACCTGCTAATCCTTCTTTGCTACCCCACGCTCCACCACAAACCTGGCTCGTTTAGGCTTCCTGGCGCTTCAGCTTACCTCCTTCGAGCCACCGATACCGCTTCAGCCCAGCACCCTAGCAGGAAGAATCCTGGCGGGCCTTACCCCTGCTCAATACCTAAACTGCCAGCTTCCTCCGTTTCCCGGGTTACAGAAGCGGGCTTGCAGCCGAGTAGCCCTGGTCAGAAGACTTGCCTTACTGATTTTTCTGTTCGTTGAGAAGCTTTAGCAACACGCCATTGGTCCAGCCGAACCCATCCTGGAGCGGGTACTCGCCGCCACCGGCGGGCCGGTTCAAATCGGTGACGTTGTACTTCTCCAGCAGCTTACCGGTTTGAGTAAACACGCGCACATTCAGCTCTATCCAACGACCAGAAATCCTATCTGCCAAGCCTGCCTGCTCATAGCGGCGCAGGCCGGTTATGGCCGTGTACTGTAAGGGCGCCCAGGCGTTGGGGGCGTCCCATTGCTGGGTGCTGGCCCGGGTAGTAGTAAGCAAGCCGCCAGGGGCCAGAAACTCGGTTTCGAGGCGGCGGGCGGCCAGACGCGCCTGTTCCGGGGTGGCTACCCCATACGTAAGCGGAAACACGCCGGCCAGGGTGCGCGCCGTAGCCAGGCGGCGCTGGCGCCAGTCGTAGTCGACAAACCAGCCCGCGTCGGCGTCCCAGCAGTAGCGGCGGATGGCGGCGGCCCGCGCCTGGGCCTTTTGCTGGTACTCAGCGGCCCGCGCCGCCTGTCCCGCGGCACGGTAGGCACGCACCAACGACTGCTCCAGGGTCAGCAGCAGGCAATTCAAATCGACGGGTACCAGCTCCGTAGTGCGGATAGAGCCCAGCTGCCCATCGGGTCCGAACCAGCGGGTGCTGAAATCCCAGCCCGAGGCAGCGGCGGCGCGCACATTGCGGTAAAACTGCGGCAGCGGCTGCGTAGTGAGGCGGGCCGCTTCCACATCAGCGCGGTACGATTCTTCCCGGGGCTGGTCGCTGTCGTCCCAGTAGCGGTTCAGGACCTCGCCCCCAGACAGGCGCACCACGCGGCGGTCGGCCTGCCCGGTCCCGAGAGCTTCCGCGCCGGCCATCCAGTAGGCGTATTCGCGGGCCAGGGCGGGCCGGTAGCGGGCCAGCACGGCTACGGAGTCAGGGCCTTCGGCTAGCAGGCCTACCATCTGGGCAAAGAAAGGGGGCTGGGAGCGGGTAAGGTAGTAGGTGCGGTTGCCGTTGGGAATAAAGCCCAGCTTATCCAGCAGGTAGGCAAAGTTATCCACCATGTTGCGCACCAGGTCCTGGCGGCCGGCTTCCCGCAAACCCAGCATGGTGAAGTACGAATCCCAGTAGTACACTTCCCGGAAACGCCCCCCCGGCACCACGTAGGGATGCGGCAGCGGAATAAGGGAGGAATAGGGCGGAGCCTGCTGCTGGGCCGGACGGCGCAGCACGGTCCAGAGCGTATCGAGGTGGGCACGGATACCGGCTTTCACGTCGCTGCGGTACACGGCCGTATCGGCGGCAGGCAGGTAAAAGTAGCGCTTGGTAAACGCCTTCAGATCAAACCCCGGGCGGCTTTTCTCCTGCTGATAGGCGGCCAGCACCACACTTGGCGCCGCCGTGGGCAACATATCCACGAAGGTTTTGCCATCGGGGTACACCTGCCCCATCTGCACGGCCTCAAACAGGCCCGGGTAGAGCTGGCGCGGGGTGGGCTGCCCCAGGGCCAGCAGGGGTAGCAACAGCAGGCCGGCGGCTCCCATTTTCTTTATGGTCAGCATAGGTAAACGTGCATCGGGTGAAAGCTAAAACGAGGCCGCAAAACAGCGCAGCGGCCAGCTGACGCTACCCGCTGCGCTGTTTTGCGGCACTGCTTGCTGCTCTTGGGTTAATACCCTGGGTTCTGGGTGAGGTTGGTATTTACGGCTAGCTGCTGGTTGGGGATGGGGAAAATGAGGTAGGTTGGCGAGCTGCTGGTGGGGCCTTCCTGAATGGGGCCCAGGAAGGTACCGAAGCGTACCATATCCTGGCGGCGCCACTGCTCCAGGTACAGTTCCCGGCCCCGCTCATCGTAGAGGGTGGTTAGGTCTACGCTGGCCAGGGCCCCGGCATTGCGCGAAGGATGGGTACGGATGGAGTTAACCAGCGCCAGCGGGGTAGCGCCGTAGGCACCGGCCGTAGTGCCCGTGCCGCCCCGCAGAATAGCCTCGGCCTTCATCAGCAGCACATCGGGCAGGCGCAGGTGTACCATGTCGTTGTCGGTGGTGCCGGCGGAGTTGTTGGTGAAGTCGGGAGGGTATTTCATCGGCCGAATCCCCGTTCGCTCCAGGGTTCTGGCGTCGGTTTCAATGATTCTTACCTCCCGGGTGAAGGCCAGCGGGGCACCGCTACGGTCCGTCAGGGGAGCATCCGTGTTCAGGTTGTACTGCTGGCCAATCAGGAAGCCCACGTTCTGGCGCTTGCCGGGGTTGGTCGGGCCGTTGGCGTAGGTGTACACCGTACCCCGGCGGATGTCGTTGGCCCCGAACTTATCGTAGAAATCTGACAGCGCCGTAGGGCCGTTGTAACCACTGGGCAGCATGTTGTAGTGCGAAATAAACCGCCACAGGTCAAACTGAGCCCCGCTGCTGACCCCGCCCACGTTCAGCTCCGTGAAGATGTTCTCGGTGCCAATGTTGGTGTTGTCCGGCGCAAAGTTGTCGAAGTAGTTGGTGGCAAACCGGTAACGCCCGGTGTTGATGATCTGGTCGGCCAGGCTGATTACCTGGTTCATGTCGGCGGCGGCAAACGTGGGGGCAGCGCGGTTAGCGTACACTCCCCGGTTAAGGTAGCACTTCATCAGCAAGCCCCGGGCCGCGTCTTTGTTGGCCCGGTAGGCTGGGGCGTCGGGCAGGTTGGTCAGCACGGCATTCACCTCGCTGATGACGTAGTCGAGGGCCTCGGTGCCTTTGCGCACACGGGCCAACTGCGTTACCTGCTCGCCGGGCTCCCGGTAGGGTACCTGGTCGTAAAGGTCCAGAATCCAGTACATGGCCCAGGCCCGCAGGAAGCGCGCTTCCGCCTGCTGCTGCGCGGAGGGGTTGTAGCGCAGCAGATCAGTAGCCGCGAATACTACCCCATTGAGGTTGTTGAACGCGTCGCGGATTTCCTGGTGGTTAGCATCCCAGTTGTGCAGGTGCAGCTGCCGCCACTTGCCGTTATCGTCCCAGTCGCCCCCGCGCGTGGGCATCAGGCGCTCGTCGGTGGTCACCTCCGAGAGGGCAAATACCTGGGTAGCTCCCTGAAATGGGCTCCGCATAGAGCTATATACCCCGTCGAGCAGGGAGGCGGCGCTGGAAGCGCCGCTGGTGCCGGGCTGCGCCAGCGTAGCCCCCTGAAATTCTTCTTTTATCTCGCAGCTCGTGGCCAGCTGCAACGCGGCCAGCAAAGCCGCCGCGCTAAGTACCTTTTTCATAACGCAACTACTAGTGGGTGGCTTACAGGGAGAAGTTGAGGGCAAGCGTGTACGTGCGGGCCGTGGGGTAGCCAGTGTAGTCGATGCCCGCCGAGGGCACCCCGTTCACGGCCTTGTTGGTGTTGATTTCCGGATCGAAGCCCCGATACTTAGTCAGCACAAACAGGTTCTGGCCGATAACCGACACGGTGGCCCCTTTAAACACCTGGGCTACGTCGCCGAGGCCGTAGGAGAGCGTCAGGTTGGAGAGCTTCACGTAGTTGCCGCTTTCCAGAAAGCGGGAGGAGGGCGCGAGCCGGTTACTGAGGGCTTCCTTAGTGGACGACTCGTAGAAATCCCGGGCAATATTTTTGCCGCCCTGAATCTGGCTCACGTTGAGCACGCTGTTGAAAGTGTTGTTGTAAATCTTGTTGCCGAACACCCCGTTGAAGTTGGCCGTCATCGAGAGCTTCAGAAAGCGGAGGCTGGCGCTCAGCCCTGCCAGGGCAGTAGGGTTCGGGTTGCCCAGGTAGCGGAACGTCCCGTTATCGGCGTACAACGACTGGCCCGTGTCCGGGTCAAGGCCCAGAAACTGCTGGGTGAAGAAGGCGTTGATGGGCAGACCGCTCTGGATTACCTCTACCGTTACCCCCGACAGCCCCTGCCCGCTGAGCGCCCCCGTCTGAATGACTCCGCGCACTCCTGATACAGTGTTCTTGACAAAGGTGGCGTTAGCGTTGAAGCTCAGGCCGAAGCGGGGGTTATCCAGCGCCGTAATGCCGGCAATCAGCTCTACCCCCTTGTTTACAATTTCCCCGTCGAGGTTGCTCCAGGTAACGGCCCCGCCGGGCGCCGCCGGCTGAATGGGCGCCAGCGGATACAGCAGATCGGTAGTGCGCTTGTAGAAGTAGTCGGCCGTCAGGGTCAGGCGGTTGTTGAACAAGGCCACGTCGAGGCCCGCGTCATACTGCTCATCCGACTGCCATTTCAGGTCGGGGTTGGGGTTGTTGACCTGGCGGGTGCCCTCGTTGTTGGGCAGAAACACCACCTGCCCCCGCGCCGAGCCGGCCGGAAACTCCTGGTTGCCGGTGCGCCCGTAGCCAATCCGCGCCTTCAGCTGATTCACGGCTTCCACCGAGAAAAAGTCTTCCTGGCTGATGTCCCAGGCCGCCGACACCGACGGGAAGTAGCCGTACTTGTTGTTTTCGCCAAACTTGGTGCTGCCGTCGGCCCGCAGGGTGGCCGTCAGCAGGTACCGGTCTTTGTAGTTGAGGATGGCCCGCCCGAAGTACGACTGCAGCTCCGTGATGGGGTCAACGTAGGAGGAAATAAGTCGGCCCGAGGGGTTGGAAAACTGCAGGTAGTTGGTGTAATCCAGCCCGTAGGTACCGAAGCCAATGGGCGCCCCCGTCAGCGTGTTGACGGGCCCCCGCCCGCTCAGGTTCGTGCCCGAGTTGTTGAACCGCTGGTACTCGTAGCCCAGCAGGGCATTCACGCGCAAAGACGTGTTGATGCTGCGGTTCAAGGTCAGCGTGTGGGTCATCTGCTGGGTCAGCAGCTCGCTATTCCCGATGGCGGCGAAACCCAGGCGTTGGTAGTCCGAGATGTTCAGGCGCTGATCAATGGAAGTGCGCCGGATGCCGGTGCTGTAGTTGGCCGAAACCAGGGCGCGGTATTCCAGCCAGTCGGTAAACTTGTAGTAGGGCGAAATCGACGCCAGGGCCGTCGTTACCCGCGAGTTATCGTTGTAGTACTGCTGCATAGCCACCGGGTTAATCACGGAGCTACCCAGGCGCGACACCGGCTGCCCGTTGGCGCTGTACAACGAGTCAGTGGGGTTCCACTGCAAAGCCTGCCCGATGAGGCTACCCCGAAAGTCGCCGTTGTTGGTGATGGGGGCCAGCTGCTCGCGGAACTGGCTGGCCGTGATGCTCGCATCCACGCCCAGGCGCTTGCTTTCCAGAAACTTGATGTTGGTGCCGAAACTGGCGCTGTACTTCTTAAAGCCCGTTTTCTTGATGATGCCCTGCTGGTCGAGGTAGCCGAGGGAAAGGCGGTAGCGGGCGTTTTCGTTGCCCCCACTGATGGCCGCGTTGTAGTTCTGGAGCGGGGCAGTGCGCAAAATGGCTCCCAGCGCGTCGTTGCTCTGGCCCAGGTCGTTGGTAGGTGAGGCGCCGTAGTAGGCCAGCGCCTGCCGGAATTCGTTGGCGTTGAGCACCTCAATGCGCCGCATAATCTCCGAGAAGCCGCCCGATACGCTCACGTCCAGACGGGGCTCCCCGGCTTTGCCTTTTTTGGTGGTGATAATTACTACCCCGTAGGCCGCCCGCGAGCCGTAAATGGCCGTGGCGGAGGCGTCCTTCAGAATATCAATCGACTCAATATCGTTGGGGTTCAAAAAGTTGAGCGGGTTACTATCAGGACTGTCGCCGAAGGCCGTATTCAGGCCGGGGCGGGCCGAGCGCCCATCGAGCGGTACGCCATCAACCACGTACAGGGGCTGGCCGGTGCCCGTTACGGCCGAGTTGCCGCGAATTTTGATGGTAGAAGCGCCGCCGGGCTGTCCGCTGTTCTGGGTTACCTGCACGCCCGACGCCCGGCCCTGAATCAGCTGATCGGGGGAAGCAAAGGTACCTTTGTTGAAATCTTTGGGGTCGAGGGCGCTTACGGCCCCCGTCAGGTCAGTCTTTTTCACCGTCCCGTACCCTACTACTACTACCTCTTCTAGGGCCTTGGCGTCGTCGCGGAGCGTCACCTGCACCGAAGTCTTGCCGGTAATGTCGACCCGCTGGCTAGTGAAGCCGACAAACGAAAAAGATAGCGCCGTAGCGGTAGTGGGCACTTCCAGCTGAAAGGAGCCATCCCCGCCGGTGCTCGTCCCGACGGTGGAGCCGGGCACAATCACCGTCACGCCCGGCAGGCCGGTGCCCGTACCGTCGACTACTTTGCCGGAAACTGCCCGTGTAGCTTGCGCCTGAGCCAGCAGGGGAAGCAGGCTCAACACCACAGTGGGAGCCAGTACCGCCAGTCGCCCGAGCTGGCCGCTGCTACCCGTTGCAGCCCCCAGCTGCCGATGGGAGGTATACCATTTGTACCCGTTGTTGCTCATAAGTGAAAGAATAAAGTGGTGGGAAGTAGGTAGAAGCGTAGCCGCGTTGCAGTGGTTATCGGCTCGTGGCTGCAGTGCTGGGCAGTAGCCCGGGGCAGCCCCCAATTGCAGGGCCTATATGCCCGAGCGGGCGGGCGTTTTTGAAAATTCAGCTCGTCATAATCAGATGGTTATGCCCGAGTGGGCGCTTAGTGCAGTGGGAGAACTACTGCCTGCCAGGGTTGGAGCGCCAGGAAAGGGCCAGCGGCTAGCGTCGGGTAGTTGTTGAGCCAGGGCTGGCCGCTGGGTGCAAGACCGGCGGGCACCCCCCAGCTCTGGGGGGAAGCCGAGAAATTCAGCACTACAAGTACCCGCGCGGGGCCCAGCGTGCGGGTGTAGGCGTAGATGTTCGGGTTAGCCGCGTCCAGGAGTTGGTACTGGCCGTGTACCAGCACGCGGTGCTGCTGGCGCAGGCGCTGGGCCTGGCGGAAGTGATTCAGCACCGAATCGGGCTGCTTTTCCTGGGCTGCCCGATTGACGGGCGTGTAGTTAGGATTGACGTTAATCCAGGGGGTACCCGTGGTAAAGCCAGCGTTGGTGGAAGCATCCCACTGAAACGGGGTGCGGCTATTGTCGCGGGAGAAGCGCTGCAGGCTCTGCAGGTAGGCCGGCAGGCTTCCCCCCTGGGCTTTCACCAGCTGGTAGCCGTTGAGCGCGGCCACGTCGCGGTAGTCGGCGATGCTTGCAAACCGGCTGTTGGTCATGCCTAGCTCGTCGCCGTTGTAACAGTAGGGCGTGCCGCGCATCGTGAGCAGAAAGGTATTGAGCAGCTTGGCCGAAGCGGCCCGGAACGCGGGCCGGTCGTCGCCGAACTTACTGACCATGCGCGGCTGGTCGTGGCTGCCCAGGTAAATCGACTGCCAGCCTTTTTGAGCAAAGGCACTGTCCCAGCGCGTAAACACCCGCTTCAGGTCCGTCAACTGGTAGCGCTCCGGGGTATTGCCCACGCCCACCGCCTCGAAGTGATAAGTCATGTTCAGCTCCCGGCGGGCGGGGTCCACGAAGAGCATGGCCTCGGTGGGGTTGCGGCCGGCGCCTTCCGCCACCGTCATGATGTTGTACTTGCTGAGCACCTCGCGGTTCATCTCCTGCAGGTAGTCGTGCAGGCGGGGGCCGTGGTTGTAGGCGTTGATGTAGTTCGTTTCGTTTAAACCCGGCATGGGCGGGAACGTGGGATCTTTGGCCACAAACTGAAAGGCGTCCATCCGGAAACCATCAATGCCCTTGTCCAGCCAGAAACGCATCAGGCTGTACACTTCCTGGCGCAGCGCGGGATTGTTCCAGTTCAGATCAGGCTGCTTGACGGAGAAGTAGTGCAGGTAGTAGGCATTGGTCAGCGAGTCGTATTGCCAGGCGTTGCGGCTGACATCAAAGGTGCTGTAGCGGGCCGGCGGGGTACCCTTCTCGGCGGGCCACCAGTAGTAGTAGTTGCGGTAGGGACTCTGGCGCGAGCTGCGCGACTGTTTAAACCACTCGTGCTCCTCGCTGCTGTGGTTAACCACCAGGTCCATCACCAGCTTTAGGCCGCGCTCGTGCATGCCCCGCAGCAGCGCCTCGAAGTCTTGCATCGTACCGAACTCAGGCATGATCTGGCGGTAGTCGGAGATGTCGTAGCCGTTGTCGTCGTTTGGCGAGGCGTAAATTGGGTTTAGCCAAATGGTTCCTACCCCCAGGCTTTGCAGGTAATCGAGCCGCGCCATGATGCCGCGCAAATCCCCTATCCCGTCGCCGTTGCTATCCTGGAAGCTGCGCGGATACAGTTGGTACACTACTGTTTCCTGCCACCAGCCCGGCTTTTTGGCCGGCCCAGGGGCAGGTAGCTGCTGCCCCCTGCTGCCACCAGTGGAAAGCAGCACCGCGCAGGTAACTAGTACATATAGTAGTAGTTGTTTCATGTCTGTCTGTCAGATACTGGCGCTGCGCTGGGTGCTCACACGAAGCCCCACCCGAACAAGCATCTTCCGCTCTACTAATCAACCACTTGCAGCTTGTTGCCACCTTAACAGCGGGGCCACTACCACTGAGTGGTGGTTTCGCACCGCAGCGGTACTCTTCGCACTTGTTCAGCTAGACTACAGCGGAGCCAAAGCCATCCTGAGACCTTGCACTTCCACGCTGTGGCTGCCTGGTAAACCGCTGTTCGCAAGCCTAGAGGTGCGGGCCTGCCGGGATGTGAAGCAAGTAAATCCGGCTCGGGTAAAGCCTTACTCCGCAATCGGTTGCAATAGGTGGGAAGGCGGTGTCTGGCAAATGAATTTGCTTCCTCCTTTATCTAAAAACGTGTATCAACCAAATATCAAAAATTATACACCAGGTACTGCAACAACTATTTCATTATCAATTGCTTGTGCAGATATATCGTCAGTAAAAATATCATCCTCTTGTTATGCCTGTATTAGCTTTTTCACGTCGGCCACCTGTAGCAACGCCCGATATTGCCCCGGGTAGCTAACCGGTTTACGGCTCAGCTGCATCGTTTTAGAAATACGCACCATTGATTTTTGTAACTTACCAAGACTATCCATAACTTCCTCGCGCAGAAGTACCCCCGCCCTACTCCCTACCTCACACCCTATAGCTCCAGTAGGCCCGCGCTTTCCACCAGAAGCTGCTGGCTACCCCAGTACGAAGATCTGCGTCTTTCCCACCCGCCCGGCTTCTTGTTCTATGCTCCCTCCCTGTGTTGTAAACGGTATCCGGCTTCTTATCCTGTGCAGCTTTATACTCAGCGCGCTGGCTGGTTGGGCCGGCCCCAGCCAAACCGACAGCCTGCTCCGGGTGCTCGACCAAACCTTGGTCCGGCAGGCCAGGTACGACAAGCAGCGGCTCGACCGCCTAGCGCTGCTCAAATCGGAGCTGTGTGCTAACGAGGGCAACACAGCCGCCAGCTTCACCCTTGCTTTACGTATCTGTGATGAATACCAGGTGTTTACGTACGACTCGGCTTTTGTGTATAGCCTTACGCTTGGGACGCTGGCCCGGCGGCTCCAGAACCCCGCCAAGTTGCAGATTGCCCGAACCAAACTAGCGTACACGTTGCGCTCGGCCGGCTTGTTTAAAGATGCTTTCGACACGCTCAGAAGCATTAACGTGCGACTCCTGAGTCCGCGCTACAAGGCCGAGTTCTACGAAATTTACAGCATTGTGTGTATTGAGCTGGCGGAGTACGATTTGGATACCCACTACCAGCCGCACTACACCGCCAAATCCTACGCCTACGCCGATACGGCAGCCTACTTTAGCCGGCCGGGCTCGTACGCGCATCTGGCGCAACAGTTGTACCGGGCCAAGCAGCAGAACGACCTGGAGGCAGGCCGGACTATTTATGCGCAATTACAGCGCCTGCCCCTTTCGCCCCACCAAATTGCCATCAATGCCAGCGCCCTGGCCAAGCTTTATGAAGATGCCGGGCAGCGCGAAAAGGCTCTGCAGCTGATGACGCTGGCCGCCATAAATGACATCAGATCGGCTACCAAGGAGGGAATTGCGCTCTTTAAGGTGTCGGCTTACTGCTACCAGCGCGGCGACCTGCAGCGGGCGTTCTGGTACATTGGAGAGGCCCGCAAAACGGCCAATTTCTACAAAGCCCGGCAGCGCCTGGTCCAGATGTCGCCCCTCTCGACGCTGATTGACGGGCAGAAAATATCCATCGTGGAAAAGCAGCGCCAGCAAGCCAAACAGTCGGCCCTGGCCATTGGCGTGCTGGCCACGCTGCTGCTGGGCACGGCCTTTATTATCTACTTCCAGCTGCGGCGGCTGCAGGCTACCGGCCGCCTGCTGGCCCAGGCCAACCAGGAGCTGCACCAGAACAACGCCCAGCTCCACGCCCTCCACGACAAAGAGCACGAGCTGAACGGCAAGCTCCGGGAGCTAAACCACGGGCTGAACTACGCCAACCACATCAAGGAAGAGTACATTGGCTACTACTTCAACAACACCTCCCGCTACATTGATAAGCTGGAAGTCTTGCAGAAAAAGCTGACTACCTTGCTCACCACCAAGCAAATAGCGGCGGCCCAGCAACTGGTAAAGGACATTGACATCAAATCGGAGCGCACGGCCTTGTTTAAGGGCTTCGATACGGCCTTTATTCACTTGTTTCCCAACTTCGTGGCCGAGTTTAACGCCTTGTTCACGGAGGCAGACCGCATTCAGCTGGCCGACGACCATTTGCTGACTACGGAGCTGCGGATTTTTGCCCTGATTCGGCTGGGCATCAACGACAGTGAGCAGATTAGCCGCATTCTGGGCTACTCCATTCATACGGTGTACGCCTACAAAACTCGCGTCAAGAACCGCTCTTTCCTGCCCAACGAAACCTTCGAAGCCCGGGTGCTGGCCATTCAGGCTACCTAGCCAGGCCCGGTTTCACCTGTAGATTTGGAAGGAGCTGTAAAGGCAGCCGGCGCGTGTGGCTGGGCGCCTGCTGAGCCCGGCTTGGCGGGCCACGGCGCGCTTTTTTCTATTCTCTACCTTACCTCCTGCCCGTTGAAAACCCTGCTCTGCGCCTGGCTGCTCCTGCTCACGTGCTACCTCCCCTTGGTGGCCCAAACCCCGGACCCCTGGCGCATCACCGCCGACCAGATTAACCCCGGCAACTACTACGGCGTCACGGTGGCCAATGGGATGCTGGGCATTGTGTCGGCGCCGGGGCCGTTTCAGGTGAAAAGCGTGGTGCTGGCCGGAGCCTACGACCAGTACGGGCGCGGGCGGGTGAGCAACTTCCTCAACTCCTTCAACCTGCTGAATATGTACCTGGAAGTGGACGGCCACCGCCTGAACGCCCAGGATGCGCGCAACTTTCGCCAGCAGCTCGATATGCAGCGGGCCGCCCTGACGACTACCTTCGACTACGCCGACAAAGCCACCATCAGCTACACGTATTACGCCCTGCGCCACCTGCCCCATACGGTGCTGCTGGATGTGTCCATTACGGCCAAGCAGGACGTGGCCCTCACGGCGGCCAGCGTAATGGAAGCCCCCGATGCCCTGCGCGAGGTGCAGAACTACTACAACGAAATCGACCGGCCCCACACCACCCTGAGCCTGCTGACCTCCTCGGCCAAGAGCCCCACGGGCAAGCTGCTGCTGTGCGCCAGTACCAGCTTTCTGTTTGCAGAACCGCACGGGCAGGGGCCGCGCATTATTCATGAGATGTGGGACAACAACATGCACCTCATGAAATTCAGCAAGCCCCTGAAGGCCGGCCAAACCTATGCCTACGCCGTGGCGGGCTCCAGCATCACTTCGGCCCACCACCCCGACCCGCTGAACGAGGCCGAGCGCCTGACCATTTTTGCCCGCCTGGAAGGCCGCCAGCGCCTGCTGGACTTCCACACGAAGGCCTGGCAGCAACTGTGGCAAAGCGACATTCAGATTACCGGCGACGCCCAGGCCCAGCAGGACGTGCACAGCATGCTCTACCACCTCTACAGCTTCTCGCGCGCCGGCACCGACTATTCGCCTTCGCCCATGGGCCTTTCCGGGCTGGGCTACAACGGCCACGTGTTCTGGGACACCGACGTGTGGATGTTCCCGGTGCTGGCCGTGCTTCACCCGGAAATTGCGAAGTCGTTGGTAGAATATCGGTTCAACCGCCTGGAGCTAGCCCGGCGCAACGCCTTTGCCCACGGCTACCAGGGCGCCATGTATCCCTGGGAAAGTGCCGATACCGGCGTGGAGGAAACGCCCGTGTGGGCCCTGAGCGGGCCGTTTGAGCACCATATTTCCGCCTGCGTGGCCCTGGCCGCCTGGCAGTACTACTGCGTCACGCAGGACAAAGAATGGCTACGGGAGAAGGGCTGGCCTATTCTATCGGCTACCGCCGATTTTTGGGCCAGCCGGGTGGAACGCAACGGGCCCGGCCGCTACGATATCCGGAACGTAGTAGCGGCCGATGAGTGGGCTGAAAACGTGGATAACGACGCCTTTACTAACGCTGCCGCCCGCGTAAATCTGCAAAACGCCGCAGCTGCTGCCCGCCTGCTGGGCCTGCGTGCCAACCCCGACTGGCAGCACGTAGCCCAGAACATTCCCATTCTGCGGCTGCCCGAGGGCGTAACGCAGGAGCACGCCACCTACCGCGGTGAGGGCATCAAGCAGGGCGACGTAAACCTGCTGGCTTACCCCCTCGGCGTCATCACCGACCCCGCTCAGATTCGAAAAGACTTGGCCTACTACGAAACCCGCGTGCCGAACGAGGGCACCCCGGCCATGACCCAGGCCATCTTCGCCCTGCTCTACGCCCGGCTCGGCGATGGGGCCAAGGCCCGGCACTTCTTTCAGGATGCCTACCAGCCCAACCTGCTACCCCCCTTCCGCGTCATCGCCGAAACCAAGGGCGGCACGAATCCTTACTTTGCCACCGGCGCGGGTGGCGTGCTCCAGGCCGTGCTCATGGGCTTCGGCGGGCTCGATATTACGCCTACCGGCATTACCCAGCGCAAGACCACCCTTCCTACTGGCTGGCAATCGGTGAAGATTACGGGGGTGGGAGTTCAGAAGAAAACGTACTCGGTGGGGCGCTAAGAAAGTGGGCGTACAATGCCTACTCGGCGGCTACCCTCGCCGTTAGCCCCAACCCGTTGGCTTATCTCTTTCCGCTGTGAGCAACAAGGACTGGTGGTGTTTCCAACTGCGTTTTATCCCGATGCCAGCCCCGCCAGAAACGCAGAAACAGCGCCGCTCCGGGGAGCAGCACCGTGGCTAACGACAACGCTACCACCTCCCCGAACGACAACCCCGGCACGCGCACCAGCACTTCGGCTACCAGCGCCACGTACAGCTCCAGCACTGAAGCGTACATAAAGCTGAGGTGCAGCTGTTGCCAGGAGCGCGCGGGCTTGCGGCGCAGCACCGGAACCATCCCGACTACCAGCGTGGCAGTACTCAGCAGGGCTGCCACGTGGAAAATGCCGAAGCCATGAAACTGGCGGTAAATCCCGAAACAAGTCACCAGCATCACGACCACGCTGCCCACGTAGGCGTAGCCCAGGCGGCGGTGACGGGGGCCGCTTTTCGGGAGCAGTAGCACCGTGGTTCCCAGAACCAACGAAGCCAGAGCTGCCAGCAGGTGCACCAGGCCCCAAGTGCTATAAACAATACTGTGCATGCGAAACGCGCTTATCAGGCTACAGCCAACTTTAAGCTCAGCTATTACCAGCTACCTCAGCAGTACGTACGCACCCGAATAGCGTTCCGGGTTGTGCGGGCTTTTGGGAAGGTTTGAAGCAGCGGACAGGGTAACAGGAATACCTCCGCTACTTCGTTGCCTGGCTATAGATACAGGACCAGGTGGCGTCCTTAACCTTTGGTTTGCGCCTTGCGGCAGAACGATTAGCATCATCTGTCATTCCACGCTCCGCTCGGAGGCCAAAAGTGGCTGGGGTTCCCTCTCGGAACCGCCTGTTTCTGCTGTTTTAAGCCGGGCTTTGCCTTTCTGAAAGTCTTTTGAAAAAAAGTTACTACCCCCCTGTAACCATCGGAAGCCCGCGGAGTTTCCACGCCTGAATTCCGCTCTTGCTTTCGCTATAGCCCCCGGCTTTGTACTAGCCCGGGGCTGGCTCCTACCCTCTGCTATCTGACTTTGTCGACGCTCGACTTGGGGCGTCGCGGGACCCTATTGCCGGGGCGGAACGGAGCCGGGTTCCTGCTGCACTTGTCTTTTCTGTACTCCTTTAACCGCTCCCGCTCCTTGAAACCTACTTTCCACCCGTTTGCCCGGCTGCAGACTGTGGGCCTGTGGGCCGCCCTGTTTTCTTTGGTGCTGGCCTCGGTAGCTCGGGCCCAGCAGCCCGGCGCTGTAGTCGGCAAGGTGCAGGCCACTACCGGCGCGCCCATCGACTACGCCACCGTAACCCTGCACCGCGCCACCGACTCTACCGTCGTCAAAACTGAATTTACGGATGCCAGCGGCGGCTACCGCTTTGAGCCAGTGGCGGCGGGACGCTACCGGGTGTCGGCGGCGCAGGTAGGGTATGCCCGGGGCTGGAGCGGGGTGCTGGACGTGGCGGCCGCCAGCGTTGTGGTTTCTCCTCTGTCCTTACCTATTAGTGCCGCTACCCAGCTCCGGGAAGTGCAGGTGGTAGGCCAGAAACCGCTGTTCGAGCGCCAAGCCGACCGAACTATTGTCAATGTGGAAGGCAGCACACTGGCGGCGGGCAACACTACCCTGGATGTACTCAGCCGCGCCCCCGGCGTGACCGTAGATGCCAACGACAACCTGGCCCTGCGTGGCCGGCAGGGCCTGCTGGTGCTCATTGACGGCAAGCGCCAGCCCATGACCGGCTCCGAGCTGGCCGACTACCTGCGCAGCCTACCCGCCGATCAGCTCAAAAGCATTGAGCTGATTACCAACCCGCCGGCCAAGTACGACGCGCAAGGCGGCGCGGGTATTATCGACATCAAGCTCAAGAAAGACCAGCGCCAGGGCACCAACGGCAGCGGCAATAGTAGCTACGGGCGCGGTGAGTATGGCAAGTTTACCACCAGCCTGTCGGGCAACCACCGCCGCCCAGGCCTCAACCTGTTTGCCTCCACTACCTACACCAAACGCCAGAACTTTGGCATCCGGAATACCTACCGCTCCTTCTACGAAACCCAGGACGGGCAGCCGGTGCTCATCGGCTCGGCCGACCAGCGCAACTACTTGGTGGGCTCCGACCATTTCTTGATCGGGCGGCTGGGAGCCGACATTGACCTTTCCAAAAACACCGCTATAGGAGTTGTGATGACGGGCTTTGCGGTGCCCAACCCGCGGCCCGGGGGCCGCAGCACCAACACCAGCACGTTTTATGATGCCCGCGGCCAGGTCCAGGACTTCTACACGGCCATCGGCACGAGCCAGGGCTACAACCCCAATAGTACTGGCAACCTCAACTTCAAGCACACCTTCCCGGCTACCTCTGCCGGCCAGCGCGAACTGACCGCCGACCTCGACTACTCCCGTTACTACACCCACCGCCTGCAGAGCCTGACCACGTTCTACGAACGCTCGGGCCGGCCCGAAGCCCGCCTCGACGGCGACCAGACCGGCGAATTAAGCATTCAGGCGGCCAAGGTTGATTACACTCAGGCGCTCAGCGCGAAAACCAACCTGGAAGCCGGGGCCAAAGTCAGCCGCGTATCATCCGATAATGATATTCTCTTTCTGAACACCCGAGAAGGAGAAACTACCGTGGACCTGGGCCGCACCAACCGCTTCCGGTACGATGAGCTGATTTCGGCCGCTTACCTGAACCTGACGCACACCCGCGACAAGCTGAACCTGCAGCTAGGCGTGCGCGGCGAGCAAACCCACGCCAAAGGTGAGCAGGTAGTGCAGGCCGATAACTTCCGGCGCGACTATTACCAGCTCTTTCCCAATGCCTCCGTCAAGTACACCGCCACCGACCGGCACGAGTGGTCGGCGGCTCTGAGCCGGCGCATTAACCGCCCCTCCTACCGCCAGCTCAACCCCTTCCGCAGTGTCATCGACCCAACCACTTCCAGCAAAGGCAACCCCGAGCTGCGGCCCGAAACCAGCTATAATCTGGAGCTGAGCCACACCTTCAAGCAAAAGCTCACGACCAGCCTCAGCTACAGCCTCACCAACGACCCCATCACCGACGTGGCCCAGCCGGAATCTACTACCTCTACCGTCTCGATGTACGTGAACCTGCGCCGCCAGCACTACTCGGCCCTTACGCTTACGGCTCCGCTCACGCCTACGAAATGGTGGCAGGTCTACAACAACGCCGTGTTTTTCTACATTCATTACCAGGGCACACTGGCCGGCACGGCCCTCAACCGGGGCCAGGGCGCTTTCACGCTCAGCAGCAACAGCACCTTCACGCTGGGCAAAGGCTGGGGCGCCGAGCTGAACACCAGCTACTACTCGCGCCAGCGGGTGGGCTTCTTCGTCTTTGAAGAGTTCGGGCAGGTAGGCCTGGGCGTGCAGAAAGCCCTCTGGGACAAGAAAGCCACCCTAAAGCTGGCCGCCACCGATGTGCTCTACACCACCCCGCTCCGCGCTACCTCCCGCTACAACAACTACCAGGAAAACCTCTACCTCCGCCGCGACACCCGGGTAGTCACCGTTTCGCTCGGCTGGCGCCTGGGCAACGACAAACTGAAAGCCTCTACCCGCCGTACCGGCGCCGAAGACGAAAACCGCCGGGCCCAGTAGCCTGCCTCTGGCACTTGGTGGCTCCCTTTGTCCCACCGCCCGGCCCTCTTACGGCTCGCTAGTTGGCTGACGCTCCAGTGGTGGGCTCTGACTGCTGACACGGGTCCACTCATCTCAGAATGGGAAAGTATTATTTTGTTGAGAGAGGCTTGCGCCGGTTGTGCATTATTTTGAGCTTATAGCACATTGCTTCAAACAGGCAGCAGAATTGCTACGTGGACGAACTCGTTCCACTCTCTTTGCTAGTGCTATTGCTATGGATATTTTTCGACGCCACCACGTTTCCTCATACGGGTCCGGTGCCCGCCCCTTGGTATTCTCCCACGGCTTTGGCACCGATCAGCACGCCTGGCAGTACGTGGCTCCGGCCTTCGCGGCTCGTCATCGGGTAGTCTTGTTCGACCTAGTAGGTGCCGGCGACTCCGATAAAACCGCCTACGATTTTACGCGCTACGGCACGCTGGAAGGCTACGCCGACGATTTGGTGACCTTGCTGCGGACCCTGCAGCTTCCGAAAGTGGTGTACGTAGGCCACTCCGTCAGTGGCATGATTGGGGTGTTAGCCGCCATCCGGGCGCCGGAGTTGTTCGAGCGGCTGGTGCTGCTGGCTGCTTCGCCCTGCTACGTCAACGACGGCGACTATCTCGGCGGTTTTGAACACGCGGACCTGGAAGAATTACTTGGCTTTTTGGACCGCGACTACCGGGCTTGGTCGGATACGATGGTTCCCAATTTGGTAGGCGGCGACATGCGGCCGGAGCTGGTAGACGAAGTACTCGCCAGTTTCTCCCGCGTCGATCCGGCCATTGCCCGGCAGTTTGCCCGCGCGACTTTTCTTTCCGACTACCGCTCTCAGCTCGCCCAGCTCCGGGTTCCGTCCCTGATTATTCAGTGTGCCGACGACTCCGTAGCCCCCGCCGAGGTAGGCCATTACCTGCACGAGAAACTGGCTGGTAGCACCCTGGAAATTCTGAACACCACCGGGCACTACCCCCACCTCAACGCTCCGGTAGCTACCATTTCCTGCATGGAGCGTTACCTGGGCACCATCCGGGCCAGCGCGTAAAGGCTGAACTGCTGCAGCCCACTCCCTGGTTGCTACTCGCAGCTCCCACCTCAGGCCCGGTGTACTACGCCGGGCCTGAGGTGGGAGCTGCGTATCTGCTTTACAGCGGCTCGTCGTTGCTGGTGTTGCTGGCGCTGGGGTCCGCATCTTCGTCCCCGCCCGACGATGTAGTGGAGGGCGTGGCATCGGTCGGCGCTTCACTGGTGGGGGTAGCGTCGGCAGCGGAGGCGCTTTCTTCTGCTTCAGTAGTGGCGGGGGCACTTGCCGGGCGTGGCAGGTTCGTACCGTTGTCCGAATCGGCGCTCTGGGTATCGGTGGTGCCTTTGGCGGGCAGGGTAGGCTCAGCGGGCTTGGGCTCGGTGGATTTATTGCGGGGGTCCATGAGGGGTAGTGTCTAAAGGATAAGGCGAGGCTGCTGACGAGGCAACAGCCACCGGGCATGTATACGGCGAAGCTCAACCGTTGGGTACTACCAGTTGCTACCTCATTCCACTGGCGGCATCGGCTGCCGAGCCGGCTCCGCCCTCTCCGCTACCTTACTGGCCCCGCGTTTGGGCGGCTACCTTTTTACAGGTAATTAAAAAGAACGGGAAGTTCTCTTCAACCTCTGTCACTTCAACCAATCCAGCGTTACCGAACTCTGCCTCTATTGATTCTTTATCATAGAAATACAGGGTAACGCCATCCAGGATTTCGTACCGGTCTTTGCTAACATATTTCCCTTTGCCATAGGTAGGGGCGGTTTTTGAAATAGCAGTAAACACCATATAGCCATTTTCCGAAAGCTGCTTATAGCAGTCCTGAATTACTTTTTCTCTTTCCGCGCTACCTAGTAAATGAAGTAGCGCATAGCAGAATATTCCATCGTATTGCCGGGCATCAAAGGGCATATCCGTGACCGAGCCATGATAAATAGTTGTATCGGTGCCGTAATGCTTTCGGGCCATGTCAATAGCGGTTTGGGAAATTTCGATTCCCGTTACCGTCATGCCGGCATCCCGAAAAACCTGGGCGTTTCGCCCGTAGCCAATTCCCGGTATCAAGACTTGCTTTATGGAGTGTTGAATAAATAAATCCTTGGCCACTACGGCAGACTTGGCGGGTTCAAAACCCCACATCTCCTGCTTCTCGGTAAAAGCAGTTTCCCAGAACTCGGGCTTTTTGGTTTCACTTGTCATTATGTTCCACAGGGGTAAGGGTAGGTAGACATTCCCGAATGGCGCTGCACCGGTTTGCCGCAACGGTAACGCAGGCACAATTTCCGCTACATAGCTGGCTACGAAGCATGTTGGCCGGCTGAGGCGCTGGCCTCTCTGGCGGCGCGGTTATACTGGCTGCCAGCTAGTCAGCTGTTACTGGGTGTGCTTTTCCAGTACGTACACGTGCAGCCGCTGGCGGAGCTGGAAACCGAGTTTCTGATATAAGGCATACGCTGGAGTATTATCCTCATAAACGTGCAGAAAGGGGGTGCTGCCGGCCGCCAGGATGCGGGCTACCTGGTGGCGGACCAACAGGTTGGCGTACCCGCGGCCGAGGTAGGCCGGGTGGGTGCATACGGCGCTGATTTCAGTGTAGGGCGAGGGTTGCAGCCGCTGCCCGGCCATGGCCACCAGCTGGCCGTTCTGAAAGATGCCGTAGTAGCCACCGAAATCAATGGTGCGGGCCAGAAACGGCCCCGGATTCGTAAGGCCCGTCAGCGCCCGCATAGCCGGTACGTCCTGCTCCTGCAAGTCCACCAGGTGGCTGCTGTCCACGGCCGGCACGTCCGGCTGCGGATACACCAGCTGCGCCAACTCCTTATGCATCAGCTGTTGCCAGCCGGGAGGTAGGGAAATAGGGTCGGCGGTGAACAGTACAGTCGGAGCACCCGCTGGGGAAAGCTCGTGCAAGCGGGCAAAGGCCCGGGGCGAGTAATCGGCCAGGCCCGCAAAGGCCCCTACCTCGCGCGGCAGCACCCGGGCCAGCTCGTCGCCGATAGCCAGGGGCTGGTTACCGGTCCGCAAGGCATTCCAAATCGGGTTATCCAAGGGGTGCTCCATGGCAGCAGGCAAGCAATACGGGAAGAACAAGAAGCAAATATGCGCAACAGTTCGCCGCTAGGTAACCGCCCCAACAAGCGCGAGTGTAGCGCAGCCCAACCCGTGCCGACACATGCTGCGAGTTTGCAGCGCACTCGCCTGACCGATGACACCTGGATGGCGAGGTTCCGGCTTGCCGCTGCCCCGTCAGTGGAGGCACAGCCTCCACCTCATCTCATGGCTGGTCACGAGTTACACTGCGCTACACTCGCGCCAGTTGAGGCAGTTGATTTGAATGAAAACTCAAGAAAATTCTTAATACAGACATAGCAATGACCAGCTATTCGGATACAAAAGCTTTTCTCAACAAGCTGATAACTTCTCCTGTGGGTCTAGCCTCAGTATCTAGCGAAGTCAAGGGCACCCTCACTTTGGGAAACTCATCCACAAAGCGCATTTCTTCGAACTCAGGAATGCCGTGTTGCTTCATAAGCTGCCTGAATTGCTGCTGATCTACACCCCACACTTTGACATATTTCGACTCTGCTACATAGAATTCGATTAGCACATCTTCATCATTATAGATAAGACCAAATTCTAGAAAGCAGTCTTGGGTTAACTCCTTTTGTAGTGAACCTAACACTGCCATGACAAGCTCCTTCTCTTGGTATTCGCCGTACGTCACATCGTCGCCGGGGGGGCCGAAGATGCAGGCACATACGTCGGGTAGCATGGTGACTAAGTCTGTCAGCACCTCCCACAAGCGGGAGTTATTCACATTCACTTCGGCGTAAAAGCGGAACAGTTGCTCAGGGTTTTCTACTTCCGATAGCACGAAACCTTCTACGAAGTTTGCCGCCTGGCTTGCATCAATTCTTTCCCAATAAGCACGCGGCACCTCTCCCTTTTCTGCTAATCGGGTTGTTTTTGGTAGCTCTAGATTCGACATAGCTCTTGTATTATTCTCACGGCCGCGCGGCCATCGTAAACACCAGCTCTCCGCCATTCACAATATCCTGATGATTCAGGAAGGGGCGCGTGAGTTTCTGACCGTTTAGGCGGGCTTCTTTCACGTACACGTTTTTATCACTCTGGTTTTTTACTGTGATGCGGAAGGTTTTGCCGGTTGAAAGGCGTAGGGTGGCGCCGTGGATGGCGGGGCTGCCGAGGGCGTACTCGGGGGAGCCAGGGGCTACGGGGTAAAAGCCGAGAGCCGAGAAAATGTACCAGGCCGACATCTGCCCGCAGTCGTCGTTGCCGCCGAGGCCGTCGGGCGTGGGGCGGTACATTTTGGGCAGAATCATGCGCACGCGCTGCTGGGTTTTCCAGGGCTGGTTGGTCCAGTTGTAGAGGTAGGCGGCATGGTGCGCGGGCTCATTGCCGTGCACGTAGTTCCCAATGATACCGTCGCGGGTGATGTCCTCGGTTTCGGCGAAGAACTTATCGGGCAGGTGCATGGTGAACAGGGAGTCCAAGTGAGGCACAAAGCGGGCGTTGCCGCCCATTTTGGCGATAAGCGCGGCGGGGTCCTGGGGCACGTAGAGGCTGTAGTTCCAGGCGTTGCCCTCAATAAAGCCCTGGTTGTGGGTGCTCAGTACGTCGAACTCCTTACGGAACGAGCCATCCGAGAGGCGCGGGCGCATGAAGCCAATGCGCTGGTCGTACACGTTCTGCCAGTTCTGGGCGCGCTTGCTGAACTCCTGCTCAATGTCCGGGCGGCCCAGCTTTTTGGCGGCTTGAGCAATGCACCAATCGTCGTAGGCGTATTCCAGGGTTTTCGAGACGGAGGAGCCGCTTTTATCCTCGGGCACATAGCCCAGGCGCAGGTAGTCCCCAATGCCGTCGTACCACTGCTGGCGGGCGGTGGTCACGCAGGCGTCCAGGGCCTTATTGGCATCGAAGGGAGCGTTGCCTTTGATGATGGCATCGGCAATAACGGGCACCGAGTGGTAGCCAATCATGCACCAGTTCTCGTTGGCGTAGTGGCTCCACACCGGCAGCATGTGCTCGGCGCTCTGCTGGTAATGCGCCAGCATCGACTGAATCATGTCGGCGTTGCGCTTGGGCTGCACTACGTTGAACAGCGGGTGCAGGGCCCGGTAGGTATCCCAGAGCGAGAAGGTAGTGTAGTTCGTGAAGCCTTCCGCCTTGTGAATGTTCTGGTCGAGGCCGCGGTACTGCCCGTCTACGTCCTGGTAGGTGGTAGGGCTCAGGAAGGCATGGTATAGGGCCGTGTAGAAGTTGTCCTTGTCGACCCGTTTCGGGCTCTGGATGGTCACCTTGCTTAGCTCCTGCTGCCATTGCTCCTGCCCCTGGCGCTTCACTTGCTCGAAGTTCCAGCCCGGTAGCTCGGCCCGCAGGTTGCGCAACGCCCCCTCCGTACTCACCGAGGACAAGGCCATTTTCAGCTTGATCTTCTCCCCGGCTTCCGTTTTGAAATCGAAGTACAGGCGCAGCTGCTCGCCGGCCTGCTCCGGGAAGTTGTGGGCCTGGTCGAAACGCCCCCAGAAGCCGCGGTACGCCTGCTTTTTGGCGTAGTTGCGGGCCCCATACTGGCGGAAGGGCTTGGAGAACTGCAGGGCAAAGTACTCGGTGCGGGTGCGGGCCCAGCCGTGGGTCTGGCGGTAACCGGTCACCAGCGAGTCGTTTTCCACCCGCACAAAGGTCCAGACGTTCTTGTCGGGGTAGTTGTAGATGCCGGCCGTGAGGTCGAGGATGATGTGGGCATCGTCGGCCTTCGGGAAGGTGTACTGGTGCATCCCTACTCGGTTGGTCGCCGTCAGCTCGGCCAGGATGTTGTGGTCATCGAGCTTGACGCGGTAGTAGGCTGGCTCCGCTACCTCGTTCTTATGCGAAAACGTGGAGCGGAAACCGCTCTGAGGCTTATCGGCAGTGCCGGGATTGAGCTGCAGCGGCCCGGTAGTAGGCATGATGAGGAAGTCGCCGAGGTCGGAGTGGCCGGTGCCGCTGAAGTGGGTGTGCGAGAAGCCGACGATAGTTTTGTCCTCATACTGGTAGCCCGCGCAGTACTCGTACACCTTGGGGTTGTACTTGCCGTTCAGCTCATAGCTGATGGTATCGGTATCGGGTGAGAGCTGCACCATGCCAAACGGCACCGTCGCGCCCGGAAATGTGTGTCCCATGCGCTGCGTGCCCACAATAGGGTGGGCGTACTGCACCAGATTTTCACCAGGCTTCGGGGTTTGAGCGAGGGTAGGAAAAGCCGCAAGCAGCGCGGCCAGGAGCGGGAGTTTCATCAGCTTTGGGTAGGGCGGTTGAAGCTTACACTTCAAAATACGGCTCGAAAATCTTCGTAGTACTGGCACTGAACCAACTAGGCCAGAGCCCGGTATGGAATTTATATTCTACTACTCGAATATTATCAGCGTTGATGAATGTTAAAATTGTTCTTGCCCCCCTGTATTCAACATGTATAACACTGCTGAAAATCATCTCAAGTACTCCTTCAAATTGCTCTGTACTATCTCTAATAATATCATAACCAATGTCAGGCACTTCTCTAGTTTTATCGATATTGAATGTAAGACCACCGGTAGAAATATCAAAACTTAAGCTCATTCTACCCGTCCTAGGAACCGAGTAAAACCGCATAAAATAGGGCGCCGCTAACTGATTATCGACAGTAAATTCTGTGTTTTCCAGAAGAGGTTTCTGACCAATCTTTCTAAACACTCTGTCAAATGCAGCAATAATATCTTTTAATTGAGAATTCATATTTAACAATACTACTACATTAATGCCCATAACTCACTACCCGCGTCACCTTCCACTGCCCGTCTTTTAGGCGCCACACCATCATATTCTTGAAGGTGCCGCAGTCGTCTTCACCATTCTCGACGTGGCAGAAGCGGTGCTGGTAGGTTTCCACGGCGCCATAGCCGCTGATGGGGTATACTTCCAGGGTGCCGGGCATGAGTTGGCGGTTAAGGCCGGTGGTTTTGTTTTGCTCGAACAGGTTGCGGAAGCCCTGCATGGTTTGCTCGAAATTGGCTAGGCCGCCTTTGTCGTGGTAGAACTCCAGATCCTCGGCGAAGAAGGTTTGCAGCTGGGCGGCATCGTGGCGGTTGAAAGCGGCGAACATGGCGCTATCCTGCCGGGCAATGGTGCGGTACAGTTCCAGGGATACGGGCGCAGTAGCCGTGGCAGGTTTGGTGGCCGTGCAGGTCGAAGTGCAAAGCTCCGCCAGCAACGCGGCTGCTGCGGTGCCCATACGTTGCCGTTCGGGTTAGCATAAGGGGTAGGAAAAGCACTGTTCTTGATGAGCCGCCTAAATATAGAGGGTGTTCTGTCTCGTCGAGGTAGCTCACCCACCCTCACTCTACTTTCAGCGGCGGCCCCACGACTTTCATTTCGTGGGCGGCGAACAGCTGGGCTACTTGCTGCTCGGTGGGGTCGGTTGTGAGGGCGGCCATGGCCACAAAGAACTCCTCTAGCTTGCCGGCGGGCTGCATGGTGACCAGCATGTGGCCGCGCGGGCTTACCTGGGTCCAGGCGTGGGGCACGTGGCGGGGTAGGAAAATTGAGTCGCCGGTTTTCAAGCGGTACTTGTCGTCACCTACCTGGAAGGCATACTCGCCATCGAGCACGTAGAAGATTTCATCTTGACCCAAATGGACATGCAACGGCGTGCCTCTGCCTTGGGAAAGGCTGGTTTGCTCGAAGATGGCCAGGTCGCCGTTCGTATCCTTGCCGGACACCTTCACGTCCAGCACATTTTTGTTGACGCCCTTTAGCTGCAGATGGCCGTGGAAGCGCCCTTCACCGGCGCGGGCTTTGAAGCCTTTGGGGCTACGCTCATCCGCCGTTGGTACCCAGGCTGGGGCGGCCAGCGGTAGCGCCGCTACCGCAGTGTGTATAAACCGTCGACGCTCCATAGTAACTGCAACTTCGATACAACTAAGCCCTTTCTACTATGAATATAGATAATTATATCTAGCTAACCATCTGGCATCTACAAGTAAAACACAGTTACAGGTGTCACCCAAGCCCAGGCGCAGGCCTATTCTTGAGCATACGCGCAGGGGCGCCGTGCCTAGCCACACACGGCCGCCGGTAGAGACGTACCAGAGGACTCTAAAGCCATGCGGCCCACCGGAATCCGGCGGGCCGCACAACTGCACTGCCTCCCGGCTACAACGGCTTGGGAAAGCAGCGGCGAACTATCCTTTGTGTAAACCTACCCACCGGAGCGCACTTGGTCGGCTTTCAATTCCCGCTCGGCGGCCTTTAGCTGATGTTTTTTCGCCCGGAGGCGCTCCTCCTCGCTTTTGGCCCGCAGCTTGGCTTCCTGCGTTATCCGCTCCTGCTCCTGCATTTCGGTTCGCAGAGATTCTATTTGCTGCCGGTTGCCGGATATCATTGAGCCCGAGGTAGTACCCGATCCGGAGCTGGTACCAGAGCCGGAGTTGAATACCGAACAGCCAATTACGGCCGGTAGGAGCAGCAGAAGGCTGCCGGCAAGAACATTTTTGAGTACACGCATGGCCGTAGTTAGAGTAGATACCATGCTATTTACCCTTCTGACTATCTGTTGGTTACAGACGAGGTAGGACTTTATTTTCTCACCCCGCTGCCTCCTCGGCCGCGCACAGCCCAGGGCCAGCGTCCGCGCCTTGGCCGTTACCCGCAAGAAGCCCAAGCTTCCGTGAGCCCGGCAACGCGCCACGCAGTAGCTGGGCTGTTGTGGCAGCCAGCAGGGGGGTGCCTGCTCCCTCCCACGGTCAGCCCGGGCTGCGGGCGGAATGTATTGCCTGCCTTGTCGGTTACCTTTGCAGCAGCCAGCGGCCCAGCTGTTCCACCTCTTATTTCGCCGCTGGCTAACCCGCAGTACATGAAAATTCTCCGCGTCCGCTTTTACAATCTGAACTCCCTGCGCGGGGAGCACGCCGTTGATTTCAGCCAGACCCCGCTTTCCGACGCAGGCTTGTTTGCCATAACCGGCCCCACGGGCGCGGGCAAGACGACCATCCTCGATGCCATTACCCTGGCCCTATACGGGCAGGTACCCCGCCACGAGACCAGCGGCCCCGAGCATGTGATGAGCCACGGCACGGGCGAGAGCTGGGCTGAGGTGGAGTTTGAAGTAAACGGCCAGCAGTACCGCACCAAGTGGGGGCAGCACCGGGCCCGCAAGCGCCCCGAAGCGCCCTTGCAGGACCCTAAAATGGAGCTGAGCGAACGGAAAATTGCCGCCGACGGCACCGAAACCTGGTCGTTTCTGGAAACCTACAAGTCGCGGGTACCAGGCCGCATTGCCGAGCTGAGTGGCCTGGAGTACAAGCAGTTTCTGCGCTCCGTGCTGCTGGCCCAGGGCGACTTCACCCGGTTTCTGAAGGCTCCCGCCGGAGAGCGGGCCCAGCTGCTGGAGAAAATTACCGATACGCGCAAGTACTCCGACATTTCGCGGGCTGCCTTCGAGCAGGCTAAGCAGGAAAACCAGCAGGTAGAGCAGTTGCGGGCTGGGCTGGCGGGCGTGGCCTTGCTCTCGCCCGAGGAGGTAGCGCTTCTGGAAGAGGAAGTACGCCAGCTCACCACCCAGCTTACAGCTGCTACCGCCGCTCAGGAGCAGCTGCGGGAGGCCCGGCAGTGGCACCTGCGCCTGCAGGAGCTGCGCCAGCGCCAGCAGGCCACCCAGCAGCGCCAGCAGCAGCTAGCCACCCAGGCTGCTACCCTGGCCCCGCTCCGGCAGCGGCTGAGCCTGCACGAGCAGGCCGCACCCTTCGCCACGGAGTATGCCCTGCTCCGCCAGGCCGATGAGCAGCTCGCGCGCCTCGGCCGGGAGGTAGAGCAGTTACGGACTCAGCTGCCCCACCTGGAAGAGCGGCGCGCTACTGCCGAAACCGCCCGCACCGCAGCCTACCAAGCCCACGAGCAGGTCAGCCGCGTCCGTGAGGAGCAGGAGCCTAAGCTGCGCGAAGCCGAACTGCTGGACCACCAGATGACGGAGGCCCGCCGGCAGCTGACCGAGGGCAAAATCGAGTACGAGGAAAAAAATGAGCAGTGCAAGCGCTTGAAAAGCAGCGCTGAACAAGCTACCAGCCGGGCCCGGGCTTTGCGAGACCAGGTCCGGGAGCTGGACAAATGGCTCACGCTGAACGCTTCCGTTGGGGAGTTGACGGCGGGGCTGCCCGAGTTGTCAGCCAATTTGCAGCACTGGGAACACCTAAAAGCCGAGTTGGGCCAGCTGCGTCAGCGCCTGCACGAGGCCCGACAGCGCCAGCAGCACGCCGCTGCCCTGGCCGCTACCCAGCAACAGGCTGCCGATGAAGCCCGTCAGCAACTCGCCGCCCTTACCCAGCAGCACGCCGCCGCCAGCGCCACCCGCGATGAGTGGCTGCTGCGCCTGCGCTACCACGTGGGCGGCCTGCACCGGGAGCAGGAGCAGCAGCAGCAGCACTGGGACGATCTGCGCCGCAACCTGCACCTGCAGCAGCTCATTCTTTCCCACGCCGACACACGTCAGCTGTTGGAAAGCGGCCATCCGTGCCCCGTGTGCGGAGCTACCGAGCACCCCTACCTGGCCGGCGTGCTCGGCGTGAGCGAAGACACGTTTCAGCGCGAGCGGCAGCGGGAGGAAGAGCTAAGCCAGCGGGTTCGTGCCCTGGGTACCCGCTTCAACCGTCTGAATACCTACGTGACCATGCTGGAGCAAGCCGGTCCTGAGCCTGCGGCTACCCTCTCCGACAGCATTCAACTGCTACCAGAAACGGCTGAGAAGGCCGCCGCCGACGACATCAAGGCGCTGGTGCAGGAGCTGCGCCAGCTGCGCGACCTGCGCGCTGCCGCCGAGCAGCGCGTGCATCAGGCGCTAACCCAGCACGAGGCCGCCGCCGGCCAGCAGCAGGAATACATGCACGTGGTAACGCAGCTGGAAAAGGAGCTGGCCGACGCTGAAGACCGGATACCTACTGCCCGTACCATGATTCAGAGCCAGGCACAAAGCTTCGGGCTGCTGTTCGCGGAGGAAAATGGCCGGGCACTGATGGAGCAGGCCCGGGTGCGCATCAGTGAGTTCGAGTTGAAAACCAAGCACCTGCACGCGGCCCAGCAGGAGCTGAGCGGCGTAAGCGTGGAAGCGGAAAAGTCGGAGGCAGCTAAGGAGGACCTGCAGCACTGGCTGCGCCTGCGCAAGCAGGTGCTGGTGGAGCAGCACCACGCCCTGCAGCAGCGGCAGCAGCAGCGCCACCAGCTGCTGCCCGACGCCGACGTGGCCCACGTACGCCAGCAGTTGGAAGAAGCCGTGCGCGCCGCCGACCACCGCCGCCAGCAGGTAGAGCAACTGTTTCAGCAGCACGACACTGCCCTGGCAGTGGCTACTACTCGCCTGCGTCAGCAGGAGGCGGATGCTCGCCAACAACAGGAAACCCGCCAGCAACGCCATACCAGCCTAACAACGGCTCTAACCCGGGCTGGCCTGGCCCCTGACCCCGCCGCCCTACCGGCCCTGCTGCTCCCTGACTCTGAAGCCGCTACCCTGCACCAGCAACTTCGCCGCCACGAGCAGGAGGTAGCCCTAGCGGCCCAGGCCTGGCTGGAAATCAGTCAGCAACTGGCTCACGAAGAGGCCCGGTCCCTGACCACGGAGCCGCTGGCAAGCTTGGAGCGGCAACTGGAAAGCAGCCGACAGCAGCTAGCCCACCTTAACCAGCAGGTAGGACAGCGGCAGGAGCGCCTGAGCAGTCACCGCGCCGGGCAGGAGCGGTACGCGGCCCTGGCCCAGCAGCTGGAAAACCAGCAGCAGCAGGCCCGACGCTGGCGGCAGCTGGCCGAGCTGATTGGCTCCGCTGATGGCAAGAAGTTCAGCGAGTTTGCCCAGGGCCTCACGCTGGCCCGCCTCGTGGAGCTGGCCAACCGTCACCTGCACCGCTTCACCGACCGCTACCGCATTTTGCGCAGCCCTGAGCAGCACCTGGATTTGCTGATTCAGGATGAGTACCAGGCCGCCGCAGTGCGTTCCATGAATTCTCTGTCGGGCGGCGAGAGTTTCTTGGTGAGCTTGGCGCTGGCCCTGGGCCTGTCGGAGCTGGCGGGCCACCGCACCCAGATTGATACGCTCTTTATTGATGAAGGCTTCGGCACTCTCGATCCTGATACACTGGATGTGGCACTTTCGGCGCTGGAAATGCTGCAGGGCACTGGCAAAACCATCGGTATTATCTCGCACGTGGAGGCCCTGAAGGAGCGGGTTACTACCCAAATCAGCGTGCGGAAAGGCGCTGGCGGAGTTAGCTCGCTGCAGGTGATGGGGTTTGGAGATGAACTGTAAGGTATCAGCGGGAAGCGCTGGCGGCGCGTATCGTTGCTTGCCGTGGGCGGCAGAGGCGAGGTCATCAGTACCAATACCCCGCTGAGGCTTCGTCCTACTTGCCCTCCCCTACCGCCCGAATCTCGGCCCATGACCAGTAGCGGCGCGGCGCAATAGTGGCATAGCGCTGCCGGAAAAACGCGGTTACTTCCTGCTCCAGCTGGTCGGCGACGAGGGAAGAGGCATACATAGGCCGCTGGTCGGGGTCGGCGTAGCGTTGGGGCTTGGTAAGGCTGGTGCCACTTAGGCGCAGCAGCGGCCCCGTGTCGGTAATGCCATCGAAGGTCCAGCGGCGCGGACCTGTTTCCAGGTAGTTGAGCTGGGCCGCTAGCTCGTCCAGAGGCAACCGGGGCAGCGTAGGGCGGCTTTCCAGGTCAACCCAGGTGGTGTACTTATACTCGAATTCGTAGCGCTGCCCGTCGTAGAGGCTCAGCACCATATCGGTGCCGGCTGTGGGACCAAACAAAGCGTAATACGGCACAGGCTCCGGCGTACGCACCACCGTCAGCCCAATTTTGGGGTAATGCCGGAAGGTAGTGGCGGGGCCTTGTAGCGTACTTACGGCCTGCCTCACCCGCTGGTACTCCGGCTCCCACGCGGCCCGCCCAGCCGCCGGATTCTCTAACAGGGCTGCAAAACGAGGCAGAAACCAGGCAAACTTCTCGGCCGAGGCCTCATCTTCGCGCCGGCGCCGGGCTGGGGCCCCAAAGGGCTCGTAAAAACGGGCTTTTTCCTCGGCGTTCAGCCAGCACACCAGTTGCAGGGCGTGGTCGGCCAGGGGGTCGGCCCAGTTGATTTCCCGGAAGTCGCCGAGGGTAGCTACCAGCCGCAGCAGCGGCTCGTGCTGCAGAGCCAGGGCCGGGTTCAGCAGAGCCCACACCCCTACAAAACCATCCACATCGAAATGGTTAGCTGTAACGGCCTCCGCTTCCAGACCAGGCGTAGCAGGCTGGCGCAGGGCCCGCAGCACAGAGCCGGCGCTGGTATCATCGCGCAGCTCGGGCGGGGTAGCGGCTCCGCGCCAGTGCGCCAGCGTAAGCGCAGCCCCGAGGCCAGTACTGTCCACAACAATAGTAGGTTGGTGGCGCAGCTGGCGAAAGGAAACAAAATGCTTGGGCACGGCAGAAAGGCGGGTAGATAGTGGCTAACAGCAATGCAAACATACACGGCAGAGCCCGCACGCATGGCCGGTCGTCGGCCTGCTGGGGTTTGTTCTACCTTTTTTGCCGCCGGTTTGAAATTCGCTCTACCCGACTGCGACGCACCCAGTGCAAGTACTTTTGTAACTCTTCCGCGTTGCGCAGATTTTCCACCGTGTTATAGCGCCGAGCTAGCTCCCGGTTTGAGAGCAACAGATGCACGGTGCTGTGGCAGGGCTGGCACAATTCTACCACCGGCCCGTAGCGGCCCCCCTCTTCGCGGGGTACCAAATGATGGCGGGAGGTACGTTGCACTTCCCGCTCGCACAGCCCACACCGCACTTCCGTTACTAGTGGCCCTGGGAGGGGCCAGTCATGCTTTTTCTTGCGCATACGCACACGTTGCCAATTCAGCTTCCATTATAGAAACACTAGGCAGCAGGGGTGGTTCCTTATTATTTTACTAAAATAAAGGCCAAAATTCTGTTAGTCGTTTCAAATAACATTTATATTTGGTTGCGCCACAGCTGAGTATGCCCCCCGGAAACCGGCCGTTGGTTTGAGGTAGATTCTTTTTTGGCTCTTTCAAAGTTTTCACATCTTCAACGTTTTTCTATGCGCATTTCTACTCCTGCTTTTTCATTATCTCGGGTGCTGCGGGTAGCGGGTGTACTGCTGGCCCTAATGGTATTCTCCCCCTCCACTTCCCAGGCGCAAACCTGGCTGGTTTCCACCGATGCCTATGTGAAGCTCGGAGTGATGGATAAATTCGGCCAGTTGGGCGCCTACACGGCCAAGTTCGTGGTTATCAACCAGGAAACCGGCAAGGAGTATACCCTTTCCAAGCAAATTGCCAAGGGTCAGAACGGCATCGACGTCGTGTTTCCTTCCGAGGCTTCCGAAGCCGAGTATTTCAAAACGGACCGCGGTGAGGCGGCCCGCGCTACTCCCGGCCGCTACACCTGGGAGTGCCAGGTAAGCGGAAAAAAAGTAGTTGGCGGACGATTTAGTTTTTCGGAAGTCTCAAATGATGTTACTTTGCTAGGCAAGAACTGATTTACTCCTCTTCTCACCCACTCACTATAAGCGAAAGCCCGGTGTTGCAGCACCGGGCTTTTTTGTGCGCTTCAGCGGCCGCCAGCCGCTACCCAAGAAAGCAACTTCTGCGTACAAGCAGCCGGAGGCCAGCACGTAGCGGGCCGCCGCCTTTTACTGCTAGCCGTATGCCGAAAAAATCTTTTTCTGAGCTCATCAACAGCCCCGGCATGCCGGTACTGGTTGATTTTTACGCCGATTGGTGCGGCCCCTGCAAAACCATGGCTCCTATTTTGGAACAGGTTGCTGCCCAGCACCAGGGCAAAGTCAAAGTCATTAAAATTGACGTAGACCGAAACCAGGCCACAGCCCAGCAGTTCCGGGTGCAGAGTATCCCTACCCTGATTCTGTTTCATAAAGGCCAGCCCGTGTGGCGGCAAGCCGGTGTGGTGTCGGCCGCGCAGCTGGGCCAGGTGGTGCAGGGAGTGCTCGGCTAACCAACCGGCCTGCCCGGGCCGTAAACTTCCGGGCCGCTTCGGGCGTTGGGGAGGGAGTCCGTATTTTCGGGCTCTCATGTACAAGTAGCTCGAATGACGGTACGGTTTCTTCTTATAAGTATTCTGGTGAGCGTGAGCATACTGCTGCCCCAGTCCTTGCGGGCGCAGGTACGCTACACGCTTTCCGGGGTGGTGCGGGCCGCCGGCGGTGGCGGGGGTACTCTACCCGGCGCTACAGTGGCCGTGCCGGCCCTGGGCCTGGGCACCACCACCGCCGACGATGGTTCGTACTCGCTGCCTTTGCCCGCCGGCCGCCACAAGGTAGTCGCCTCCTTCCTCGGGTATCAGTCGCAGACCCGGGAGGTAAACCTCACCCGCGACCAGCGCCTGCCGTTTCAGCTAACGGAGGCCGGCAACGAGCTGGGGGAAGTGGTAATTGAGGGCTCTGGCACTTTGGAGCAAAAGCTGCAAACTACCCAGATGAGTGTGGAGCGCCTTTCGGCCCGGGAGGCCAAACTGCTGCCGGCCCTGTTCGGGGAAGTTGACATTCTCAAAACCTTGCAGCTCAAGCCCGGCGTGCAGAACGGCGGCGAAGGCACCAGCGGCTTGTTCGTGCGCGGCGGCTCTGCCGACCAGAACCTGGTGCTGCTCGACGACGCGCTGGTGTACAACCCCAGCCACCTGTTCGGGTTGTTTTCGGTGTTTAATTCCGATGCTGTGCAGTCGGTAGATTTATACAAGGGAGGGTTCCCGGCCCAGTACGGCGGTAGGCTTTCCTCGGTGGTGGACGTGAAGCTGCGGCCGGGCAACCCGGAGAAGTTTACTACCAGCGGCGGCATCGGCCTGATTTCCTCGCGCCTGACCCTGGAAGGGCCCATCCAGAAGGGCAAGGGCGCCTTTCTGGTATCGGGGCGGCGCACTTACTTCGATGTGTTCACCCGCCAGATTAACCGCCTCAACCAGGACGACCCCGATTACAACCCCATTCCGGACTACTACTTCTATGACTTCAACGCCAAGGCCAACTACAAACTCGGCAGCAAGGACGAGGTGTTCCTGACCGGGTACCTGGGCAACGACGTGTTCGGGTTTAACTCCCAGAACGGCTTTAACTTTGATTTCAACTGGGGCAATACGGTGGCCTCCCTGCGCTGGAACCACGTATTCAACTCGCGGCTGTTTCTGAA
This sequence comes from Hymenobacter sp. HSC-4F20, assembly GCF_019599275.1. Taxonomy (GTDB): domain Bacteria; phylum Bacteroidota; class Bacteroidia; order Cytophagales; family Hymenobacteraceae; genus Hymenobacter. Next base: position 2,202,830 of record NZ_JAHZTD010000001.1, read on the forward strand.
CACGTCTGCTTCGCTTACCAAGTACCGCTACCAGATCAGCAACAAGCTCGACCAGTTCGGCTTCAATCTTTCTTCCGATATCCGGGACCTGACTCTGCGCTCCGACCTGGATTACACGCCCAACGACCGGCACGCTCTGCGCTTCGGCGCCACGGCTACGCACCACCGCTTCGGCACGGGCCGCCTGCAGGCCGACTCCCAGGACGGCAGCGTGAATTTTGGCTCCGACATTACTTACTTCGGCACCGAGGCTGGCCTCTACGCCTCCGACACCTACAAGCCCACCGACAAGCTGCAAGTAGAGTACGGTTTGCGCCTGTCGGGTTTCCGCTCGGGCTCCGATACCTACGGCGGCGTGGAGCCCCGCGCGGCGGTGCGCTACTCGCTTACGCCCAACCTCTCCCTGAAAGGAAGCTATGCCCTGATGTACCAGTACGTGCACTTGGTCACGAATACCGGCGCCTCCCTACCCACGGATATCTGGTACCCTTCGCGCCAGTCGGTGCTGCCGCAGCGCAGCCAGCAGGTGGCTGGTGGGGTTAGCTGGCTACTCGGCGACGGGCGCTACCTGCTCACCAACGAGGTGTACTACAAGTGGGCCCAGCGCCAGATTGACTTCAAAGACGGAGCCCAGCTGTTTGTGAACCCCGACCTGGACGCGGAGTTTCTCTTTGGCAAGGGCTGGGCGTACGGCGACGAGGTATACCTGGAGAAGAAGCAGGGCCGCACCACCGGCTGGATAGGCTATACTCTGGCCTGGACCAAGCGGCAGTTTCCGGCCCAGCGGGGCACCAACGGCATCAATAACGGTAACCCCTTTTACCCTACCTACGACCGGCGCCACAACCTGACGGTGGTGCTGCTGCACCAGGTCAACCAGCGCATTAACCTTACGGGCTCGTTCGTATTCACTTCCGGAGCCGCTACTACCCTGCCATTGGCTCGCTTCGCGTTTCAGGACACCCCCGGTTCCAACTCTGGCGTGGTGCCCATCTACCCGGAGCGCAACACCTACCGCCTGGCGCCCTACAACCGCCTGGATCTGGGCCTAGTGTACAAGCTCAAGCCTATTCGCCGGAGCGGCGAGTCGGACCTGACGTTCAGCGTGTACAACGCCTACAACCGTCGTAACCCCTACTTCGTGTACTTCGACCAGGTGAAAGACAAGGCCACCAACACCGTGACCAATTACCGCGCCCGGCAGGTCTCCCTGTTCCCGGTTATCCCGTCGGTAACGTACAACTTTAAATTCTGAGCGCGGATTATGCGGATAACGTGGATTTGGCGGATTCTGGTGACGATGACGCCCACCCCAGGCGGTTGGGCAGCGGTAGCGGGCGGGGTAGTGGCCGGGCTCTTAAGCAGCTGCGGCCTGCAGAAAGATATTGACGTGGAGCTGCCGGCCTACCCGGCCCAGCTGGTGATAGAAGCCTACCTTGAAAACGGCCGGCTGCCGCGAGTGGCTGTGTCCGAATCCGTGCCGTACCTGGCCGAGCCCCAGGCGCAGGTGCCCACCGACGTTACGGTGGTGCTAACCCGGCCCAACGGCACCCGCGATACGCTGCGCTACGCTCCCGGCGTCAACATGAACACTGATAAGGCATACACCCACAGCGGCCGCGCACGGCTCACGGCCCGTCCCGGCGACGTGTTTCAGCTGGAGGCGTATGATACCCGCGGCCGGCGGGTGACGGGCTCGGCCACCATGCCGGCGCTAGTGCCCATTGACAGTATCCGCTGGCAGTTCAACAATGAGCCCGTGGAGCGCCGCCAAGCCTACCTCACGGTGAAGTTTCAGGATCCGGCCGGCACCACTGACTACTACCGCTTCCAGGTGCACAAGCGCAGCATCGCCCACGACTCGGAAGTGGAGTACACCCTGGAGGACCGCCTGAACAACGGGCAGGCCATCACCCTGGGTACTTCCTACGAGTTCAAAGCCAACGATACGCTCTTCGTCACGCTCTACCACCTCGACCGGCCCTACTACCAGTTTCTGCAGTCGGTGCAGGATGCACGCAATGCCAACGGTAATCCGTTCGCTCAGCCCTCAGCGGTCCGGAGTACTGTAACGGGTGGAGTAGGCATTTTTACGGTGCTAAGCTACCAGCGGCAGCGGGTGATTTTGAAGTAATTTTTGCATGGCCTCGGTGGCATGCAACCTATTTACCAGAGTCTGCTATCTTATGGTTACTACCGCCCAAAACCTTCTATTAGTACTTCTATTTCCCTATGAGAACATTTGTACGTGTGGCTGCCCTGTTGGGCATTGTAGCAGGTGTTGGTACTGGCTTGAGCAGCTGTAACCACTCCGACCCACTTCAAGAGCCTCTTTGCGGCTGTACTCCGCCCCCTAAGGGGCCGGTTACCGCTGCTGCCTTAACAGCAACCACCACTTGGTGGCTCAACGAAGTATACAGCGCTGGGCAAGTAACCCGTACCGACGCCATTACGGACCGGTTTTCCATGCAGTTTAAGCCCGACGGCACCTACATTCAAACCCTGCTAGCCGATGGCACGGAATACCGGGGCACCTGGATGTTGATGGGCACGGATAACCGCACCTTGCACCTTACCGACCATAAAGGCAGTTCACAGGAGCTTACCGTTGAAGGTGTAAACGCAGAGACACTGGGTTACGGTCGCACCGGTAAAAACGGCCAGCAGGAGTACTTGCTCTTCAGGAACACCCGGTTGTAATTTTCACTTACTCATCTACACAAAAAAGGCCCTGGCATCATCTGCCAGGGCCTTTTTTGGTGCTGCCTATATATTATGGGCTACAGCTTTTCCAGCACCCGGCGCAGCAGGGCCGTGAGGCGGGGCTCGGCCACGGCGGCGGTGCGCAGGATGTCGGCAATGTCCACCTTTTTGAGCTTGCCCGGCGCGCACAGGTCGGTAATGACGGATACGGCCAGCACCGGCAGGTTCATGTGCACGGCGGCAATAACCTCCGGCACCGTGCTCATGCCCACGGCATCGGCCCCGATGGTGCGCAGGTAGCGGTACTCGGCGGGGGTTTCGAGCATGGGACCGGGTAGGGAGGCGTACACTCCGCGCCGCAGGTACTGACCTAAGCCTAGTTCCTGAGCGGCTTCCGCGGCCACTTGCAGCAGGCCCAGGTCGTAGGGCTCCATCATGTCGGGGAAGCGCGGGCCCAGCTCGTCGAGGTTTTTGCCGATGAGCGGGTTGGTAGGCTGCAGGTTGATGTGGTCCTCCAGCAGCATCAGGTCGGAGTAGTCGTAGTCGGGGTTAAGGCCGCCGCTGGCGTTGCTCACAAACAGGCGCTGAATCCCGAGCAGCTTCATCACCCGCACCGGAAACACCACCTGTTCCATGGTGTAGCCCTCGTAGTAGTGGAAACGGCCGCGCATCACCAGCACCCGCTTGCCGGCCAGCGTACCGGCCAGCAGCTCGCCCGCGTGGCTTTCTACCGTCGAGACTGGAAAATGCGGAATATCGGCGTAGCTGAAGCGGTGCGCTACCTCTACTTCCTTGGCCAATGCCCCCAGGCCAGTACCGAGGATGATGCCCGCTTCGGGTTGGAAGGCTTGGAGCGTTTGGCGGAGGTAGGCGGCGGCTTCGTGGAGTTCGTGCATGGGCTAGAAGTTGTCAGGTTTTACTTACCTGCTGTCAGGTGCTGGTTGGCAGTTGAGCGTTCTTAGATAGTCTTAACCGCAAGGTTTGTAAAAAGTCTGTCATCCGTAGCAGGGCGAAGGACCTTATCAGGCTGAAACAAGACTCGTTGGTACGACTTGTTCTGGCCTGATAAGGTCCTTCGCTCTGCTCCGGATGACAGGTGGGGTAGCCGATCAGCGACTAACAATCATCAGGTGCTTACTGCACGTTCACCTCGAACGGCATCCGCATCTGAGCGCCTTTCATTTCTGAGAGCTTCTTGTACTGCTGGTACATGGGGTACATGGGGCCCATTTCTTCGCGTACCATGCGCAGTTTGGCTTCCTCGGAGAACGAGCTGAACAGGTTTTCGGCGAAGGATTTTTGGCGGGGTAGCTTCTGGATGCGGTAGTCGCCGTCCTTGAGGTTAGCGCGGCGCGCGGCTATGCGCAAGGCATCGTCGTAGGACCCCAGCACGTCCACGAGGCCGCGGGCCTTGGCTTCCGTGCCCGACCACACCCGGCCCGAGGCCAGGCGGCGCAGGCGCTCTACCGGCATGCGGCGGCCCTGGGCGGCTTTGGTGGTGAAGTCGGCGTAGATGCGGTTGATTTCGGCCTGGAACTGGCTTTGCTCGAAGGGCGTGAGGGCGCGGGTGATGGTGGGGAAGTCGGAGAACTTGCCGGTGGTCACGCGGTCCGTCGTTACGCCAATTTTGTCGCGCAGGAAGGGCTCAATGTTCGGCAGCACGCCAAACACCCCGATGCTGCCCGTGATGGTGGTCGGGTGCGCCACAATCGTGTCGCAGCCCATGGCAATGAAGTAGCCGCCCGAAGCCGCCACGTCCGACATGCTGGCAATAATGGGCTTCACTTTCTTGGTCAGCATCACCTCGCGGTAGATGATGTCGGAAGCCAGCGAGGAGCCGCCGGGCGAGTTGATGCGCAGCACTACGGCCTTCACCTTCTTATCCAAGCGGGCTTTGCGGATGGCCTCGGCGAAGCGGGTGCTCCCGATGCTTTCGTTGCCGCCCTTGCCCGTCACGATGTCGCCTTCGGCGTACACTACGGCAATGCGGTTGCCGCTGGTGCTGCCTTCCTCGTCCTCATCGTCAGCCTTTTCGTAGTCGGAAAGCTCAATTAGGCTAAGCTTGTCGTCTTTCTCTACCCCCAGCTTGCCCTTCATGTAGTCGGTAGCCTGGTCGTAGTAGCCCAGGTCGGTCACCAGCCCGAGGCGCTTGGCGTCGTCGGCGTTGTGCACCAGCATAGAGTCGGAAATCACCTTGAGGCGGGCCGGCGCGATTTTACGGGCGGCGGCTACCTCAGCCAGCATGGCATTGTTCAGGGAGTTCAGGAACGACGAAGTTTGCAGGCGAGCCGAATCCGACATGTTGGTGCGGAAATACGGCTCCACGGCGCTCTTGAACGAGCCTACCCGGAAAATCTGGGCCTGCACGCCCAGCTTATCGAACAGGTTTTTGTAGTACATCGTCTCGGAGCTGAGGCCGTTGAACTCCAGCGTGCCCTGGGGGTTCAGGTAAATCTTGTCGGCCACGGAAGCGAGGTAGTAGCTTTTCTCCGACTGCGCATCGGTGTAGCTCACCACAAACTTGCCCGACTTCTTGAAGTCCAGCAGCGCGTTACGGATTTCCTCCATGGAAGCCATGCCGCCCTGCACCAGCTCCAGGTTCAGGAAAATGCCCTTGATGTCGCCGTCCCCTTTGGCGCGGCGGATGGCGGCTTTCAGCTCATCGAGGCCGATAGCACTGCTCTGCCCACCCGTAAAGCCTGACAGTGGGTTCTGGAACTCCCGTTCGGCAATGGGCTTATCGAGTTTCAGCTCCAGCACCGAGTTGCTGGCTACAGTGACTTCCTTATCGGAAGAAGCGGCGGCCGCAATAAGGGCTACCAGCAGTACTACCCCTACCAGGGCAAAGAGCACGAGGCCGGTGAGAGTCGCCAGCACGTACTTAAAAAATTGTCTCATCGTGAAGGAAAGAATAAGTCAGGTTCGGTCCTGAAACAAAAGTATCGGCTTTTCCTCCCCCGTTCCGGCTATTCAACCAACGGGCGGTTTTAGGGCGGGAACGGGGGTAGTGAGGGGGTGATGAGGTGAAGTGGTGAGGTTGTGTCATTGCGAGCATGTGGCGCATCAAGCCAGTGTCGAAGCAATCCGTCCTGGACGATGTGCTACCCCAAAAGATGTGACAAGCCCTTTCAGCACAGGCGGCAAGGGCTTGCCACGTTGGTAAACAGGTCACAAAAGAGAGGAAGGATTGCTTCGTCGTGCCTCCTCGCAATGACAGGCCTTTTTTCTACTTACCTCATTACCATTCACTTCATCACCTTAATACCCATACTTCTCGCCCCACAAGTGCCGTAGGCGCTCCTGGGCTTTGGCTTCGGCGGGGTTGTGGCCGGGGTGGTAGAACACGCGGCCGCTGAGCTGTTCGGGCAGGAACTCCTGGTAGGCGAAGTTGCCTTCGTAGTCGTGGGAGTACATGTATTGGTTGCCGTAGCCGAGCTCCTCCATGAGCTTGGTGGGCGCGTTGCGCAGGGCAATAGGCACGGGCTGCACGCCCTGCTGGCGCACCAGGGCCCGCGCCTCCCGAATGGCTTTGTAGCTGGCGTTGCTCTTGGGCGAGGTAGCCAGGTACACCACCGTCTGGCCCAGAATAATATCCGATTCTGGCATGCCGATGACCGTTACGGCCTGGAAGCAGCTTTGGGCCAGCATGAGGGCGTTGGGGTTGGCTAGCCCGACGTCTTCGGAGGCTAGAATGAGCAGGCGGCGGGCAATAAACTTCACATCCTCGCCACCTTCCAGCATCACGGCCAGGTAGTACAGGGCCGCGTTGGGGTCGGAGCCGCGGATGCTTTTGATGAAGGCCGAAATGACATCGTAGTGCATTTCGCCGCCCTTGTCGTAGCGGGCGAGGTGCTGCTGGGCCAGCTGCTGCACGGCCTCGTCGGTGATGACGATTTCGCCGGTTTCGGGGGTAGGGCGGCTGGCTTCCACCACAATTTCCAGCAGGTTCAGCAGCTTGCGCGCGTCGCCGCCCGAAATGGTAAGCAGGGCGTTGTAGTCCTGCACGCGCACCTTTTTCTGCTTTAGAATTTCGTCTTCGGCCAGGGCTTTGTCTACGAGGCTGGTCAGCACGTCTTTGCCCAAGGGCTCCAGCACGTACACCTGAGCCCGGCTCAGCACAGCCGGAATAACCTCGAACGATGGGTTTTCGGTGGTGGCCCCAATCAGCGTGACGACGCCCTGTTCCACGGCCCCGAGCAGCGCATCCTGCTGGCTTTTGCTGAAGCGGTGAATTTCATCAATAAACAACACGGTACCGCGCTGTTTGCGGGCCCGCTCAATCACCTCGCGCACATCTTTCACGCCGGCATTGATAGCCGACAGCGCCGCGAAGGGCAACCCTAACTCCTGGGCCAGCAGGTTAGCCAGCGTGGTTTTCCCTACCCCCGGCGGGCCCCAGAGAATAAGCGAGGGTAGGCGGCCGGCATTGAGGTAGCGCCGCAACACGCCCTCAGGCCCGATGAGGTGCTGCTGCCCGGCGTACTCCTGCAGGGTGCGGGGGCGCATGCGTTCGGCCAGCGGGGCGCCGGGGCGAGGCAGGTTCGGCTGGGCGGAGGGGGTAGGGTCAGAATCGAAAAGGGAGCCGGTGGCCATAGGAAAGGAAGCTCAAATGAAAGGGCGCAGCACGGAACTACGGATGATACCCCACCCCGCAGTAGGGCCGGTTAGAAGATGCCGCCGGGCATGAGGTGGGTTAACAAAGGTAACTACGGCACTTAGCGGTTTTGCGCTGCGGTGGCGCTGCGGACTGCTACCTTCGCGGCCGGATGAAGAACTCGTTGAAAGTACACGCGGCCCTGTTTGTGGTGGCCCTGATTTACGCCGCCAACTACAGCATTTCCAAAGATGTGATGCCGCGTTACATGGGGCCCTTTGGGCTGGTGCTGCTGCGCGTAGTAGGCGCTACCGTTTTCTTCGGCGTCCTCAGTCGCCTAGTAGCGCCCCAGGACCGGATTCAGGGCCGCGCCGACCAGCTGCGGGCGGTGGCCTGCGGGGTGCTGGGCATCGGCCTTAACCAGCTGTTGTTTTTCTCGGGCCTGAACCTGACTTCACCCATTAACGCCTCCCTGATTCAGACCATTGCGCCGGTAGTAACGGTGCTGGCCTCGGCGGCGCTGCTGGGCGAAAAGCTGACCCTACCCCGGCTGCTAGGCATAGGGCTGGCGGGGGTAGGTGCGGCCAGCATCATTTTGAGCCGGGGGCCGGTGGCAGCAGGCGGGCAAGATGGCTTTTTGGGCAACCTCTACATCCTGCTGAATGCCACGGCCTTCGGTATTTATCTGGTGCTGGTGATGCCGCTCATGCGCAAGTACCACCCGTTTACGGTGCTGGCCCGCATTTTTCTGGTGGGTGCCGTGCTGGCCGTGCCCGCCGGCTGGCAGCAGGTACAAGCCGCCGACTATGCCAGCTTCCCAACGGGTATTTGGGTGGCTATTGCCTACATGGTCATCTGCCTGACCATCCTGGCCTATCTGCTGAATAACTGGGCCCTGAAATACGCCTCGCCTTCCTTGCTGGGCGCTTACATCTATCTGCAGCCGGCCCTGGCCGTACTCATTGCGGTGGCGGCGGGAAAGGATACGCTCACGTTATCCAAAGCTCTGCAAGCCCTATTGATTTTTGCCGGTGTTTTCCTGGTGAGCCGCAAGTCCCGGCAGCCCCAGCCCGCGCCGATTCCGCTGGAGGCCGTGCAGGATTAATTAACGGGGTAGCAACTAGCGTGCAGCTCCTCCTTAACTGTCATTCCGCGCATCAAGCGGAGCGAGGAATCTGGTTCAATCTGTAAAAGGATGAACCCAGATTCCTCCTGCGTCGGAATGACAACATAGCTTTTGGGAGGACCACGTGGCGGGTACAGGTTTGCTGAATGTCTGGGGGTAGCGCAGCACCGGCCACTCTTTCTTTGCGTACTAGATTCTTTTGGCTGCCGGGCGCAGCCCACGGCTTGGTTTGGCCGGTGTATTCTGCTATTCGCTCTGCTGCACGCTGTTCATGATTCAGCCCTCCCCCTCTCCTACCCCCGCTGCCACGCCGGAGGCTCCACCCACCCTCTGGACGCCTTTTACCTACTCCTTATTCCGGGCTATCTGGATTGCCTCCGTGGTATCGAATATTGGTACCTGGATGCAGAACGTGGCGGGCGTGTGGCTGGTCACTACCCTTACCTCCTCGGCCTTACTGGTGGCCCTGATGCAGACGGCTACCAGCCTACCTGCCTTTCTGCTGAGCATGCCCGCCGGCGCCATTGCCGACCTTATCGACCGGCGCCGGTTGCTGCTGTTCACGCAGGGCTTCATGGCTGTGGTGGCCTTGCTGCTGGGCATACTGACCTTACTAGGCGAAATTTCCGCCTTTGGGGTGCTGGCTTTCACGTTTCTGCTGGGCCTTGGCGCGGCCATTAACGCGCCGGTCTGGCAGACGGTAACCATTGAGCTGGTGCCCCGGCGGGTGCTGGGCTTTGCCATTACGCTCAATGGAGTCAGCAACAACATTGCCCGGGCTATTGGGCCAGCGGTGGGCGGGGCTATTATTGCGTATTACTCGCCGGGCTGGGTGTTTTTGGTGAATGCCGTGTCGTTTCTGGGCACGTTTGGGGTCATTTACGCCTGGAAGCGGGAAGCGGAAGTTACCAGCGGCCCGGCCGAGAATTTCATGGGTGCCTTGCGGGCGGGAATGCGCTACGTGCAGTACTCGCCGGCCATTTATGCGGTGTTGGTGCGCACGTTTGCGTTTGCCTTCGGGGCCAGCGCCATGTGGGGGCTGCTGTCGGTAGTGACGGCCCGGCGCCTGCACCTTAGTTCTGGTACCTACGGGGTGCTGCTGTCCTGGCTGGGCGCGGGCGCCATTACCGGCGCCTTCCTGATGGGGCGGGCAGGTAATCGGCTCACCTATAACCAGCGCGTGCTCATTGGTTCGGCGGTTTTTGTGGGTACCAACGTGGCGTTGGCCCTGGTGCCTTCGGTGTACTGGCTCTATCCGGTAATGTTTGTTTCCGGCATTGCCTGGCTGATGACCATGACCAGCTTTAGTACCACCGTGCAACTGCACGTGCCCAAGTGGGTGCAGGCCCGGGTAGTGAGCATGTACATGCTGGTGTTTCAGGCGGGCTTATCGTTGGGCAGTATTGTGTGGGGCGAGCTGGCCGACCGCACCACCCTGGAAACGGCCCTGCTGGCTACGGCCGCCTGGATGCTGCTGAGCTTGTTGCTGGCCCTGCCCTTCCCCATGCGCTCAGCCGAAGGCCTCAACCTGGAGCCCGCCGAGCACTGGCCTACCCCCAGGATGGGCAGCAACGTGGACCCCGACGATGGGCCGGTAGTAGTGATGATAGAATACGAGGTAGCGCTGGCCGATCAGCCCGCTTTCCGGGTGGCAGCTGAGCAGCTCACCCGTCTGCGCCTGCGCGATGGTTCGTTGCGGGCCGGTGTGTTCACCGACATTGCCCAACCCACGCGCATCACCGAGTTTTTCTACGTAGCCACTTGGGGGGAGCACGAGCGACAGCACCACCGCTTTACGGTAGAGGATAAAGCTATTGAAGCCCGCGTCCGGCAGTTTCACGCCGGGCCGGAGCCGCCGCGGGTTACGCACTTCTTAGCCTTCCCTCACTCCACCAACGTGGAAGTGCCTACCTCCTACGAAACCATGGAAGGCCCCCAGTAAATGGGTAGCCGGAGTTTGCCAGGGGTTGCGTAGTATTAAGCCGGTTAATTTGGTTAGCCAGCCCCCGCCTTTATCCCACGTTCTGAAATCCACCATGAAAGCACTGCTGCTCCTTTCCCTGCTTATGGCCCCTACGCTACCCGTAGCCATGGCACAAACCAAGAAAACGACGGCTTCCAGCGCCGGTACGCCCCAGGTAAAAATAGCCAATGGCACCCTCGAAGGCACTGCCACCGCGGCCGGTATCCGTATGTTTAAGGGCGTGCCGTTTGCCGCCCCACCGGTGGGTGAGCTGCGGTGGAGAGAACCCCAACCCGTGCAAAACTGGACCGGGGTACGCGCCGCCAAACAGTTTGGCCCGCGCGCTATGCAGCTGCCCGTGTTTGGCGACATGAATTTCCGCTCCAATGGTGTGAGCGAAGACTGCCTTTACCTGAACGTCTGGACGCCGGCCAAATCGGCAAGCGAAAAGCTGCCCGTGCTGGTGTATTTCTACGGCGGCGGCTTTATTGCCGGCGACGGCTCGGAGCCCCGCTACGATGGCGAGAGTATGGCCCGCCGCGGCATCGTGGCCGTAACTGTGAACTACCGCCTGGGCGTGTTCGGCTTCATGGCGCACCCCGAGCTAACGAAGGAGTCGCCGAACCACGCCTCTGGCAACTATGGCTTCCTCGACCAAAGCGCCGCCCTGCGCTGGGTGCAACAAAACATTGCGGCCTTCGGCGGCGACCCGCAAAAGGTAACCGTAGCCGGTGAATCGGCGGGCTCCATGTCGGTTAGCGCCCAGATGGCTTCGCCCCTTTCCAAAACCCTGTTTGCCCGCGCCATTGGCGAAAGTGGCTCGATGCTGAACACGGGCTTCGGACCCGTAACTCAAACCGAAGGTGAGCAGGCGGGGGTGGCGTTTGCCACCAGCCTCGGGGCCTCTACGCTGACGGCGCTGCGGGCTCTGCCGGCGCAGCAGCTGCTCGAAGCAGCGGGCAAGCCCGGTACCCCGCGCTTCGCCCCAACCCTGGACAACTACTTCTTCACCCAGAAACCCGCGGCCACTTTTGCGGCTGGTCAGCAGGCGCGGGTGCCGCTGCTGGTGGGCTGGAACTCCCAGGAAATGGGCTACCAGGCCTTGCTGGGCCAACAGCCGCCTACCCCCGAAAACTTCCGCCAGGCCGTGCAAAAGCTCTACGGCGACCAGGCCGAAACCGTCCTGAAGCTCTACCCCGCCGCTACCCCCGAGCAGGCTGAGCAAGCTGCCACCGACCTGGCCGGCGACCGGTTTATCAGCTACAGCACCTGGAAGTGGGCCGACGCGCACGCCCAAACCGGCGGGCAGCCCGTGTACCGCTACATCTATGCCCGGCCGCGCCCGGCCATGGTCCCCGAAATGGGCAACGCCACTACGGGCCTGGCTGGTGGGGTAGTAAAGCAGTCGGCCGCGGCCCCACCCGCGCCGCCGGCCCGGGGGGCCGTGCACTCCGCCGAAATTGAGTACGCCCTGGGCAACCTGCCCGGTAACAAGGTGTTTGCCTGGACCCCGGAGGACTACAAAGTATCGGAGACGATGCAGAGCTACTTCGCCAACTTCATTAAAACCGGCAACCCCAACGGGAAGGGCCTACCTACCTGGCCAGCCACTACCCCCGGCCAGGCCTCGCAACTGCTGCGCCTCAACGTAACTACCAAGGCCGAGCCTGAGCAGCACCGCGCCCGCTACCTCTTCCTCGATCAGCAAGCCAGCAAATAGCACCGCGAAGCTACTTTTCGGCAACGCGCCGGGCTTGTGGGCGTACATCCTACCAAGCTAGTCCGGGAAGCGAACAGGCTGCTTTGTGTCGGCCGTTAGCTTGCCTGGGCCATCCGTGGTACCTCCTAAACTTTGCCCTATGAAAATGAAAGCTTCCCCCGTCTGGATTGGAGCCCTGGTAGCTGGTGGCACGGCGGCCTTTTACTTTTGGCAGAAGAAAGACGCCCCCAAAGCCAGTCAGCCGGGTACTGATGCGTTGGCCAATGGCGCTGCTCCTGCCGCCTCGGCCAGCACGGCGGCCCCCTCTTCTACCTCCAGCTTCCGCACCCCCACCGCCGCAAACGGCCATGTGCGCGACGTAAGCGCCACCGACCTGCCCGCCCCGGATACCGGTACCAATTTCACGGTTCAAGGCGACGTGCACGAGCCCAGCAGCAACGGGTAATCTAGTCAGGCGGCCTGTACGGCTTGCTTTTTCTTTCCACCTCATATCAAAGAAGCCGGGCAGTGTTGCCCGGCTTCTTTGGTTTACCCTGGAGCTGCCTTAGCCGAAAAAACGCTTATTCGGCTACCTTTTATATCTGCTTGCTACTATATAATTCTTGTTTTGGCTGGCAACCCAGAACTTTGTACACCCGCTATCCGCACCGGAATCTGCTACCCTCCTCTTTCGCGCAAACCCTACCCGTGGACGCCCCGGAAACCCGCAAAATCATTCACCTCGACATGGATGCCTTCTATGCCTCGGTGGAGCAGCGCGATAATCCCGTGCTGCGCGGCAAGCCCGTGGCCGTGGGCGGCTCCCGGCAGCGGGGTGTGGTAGCGGCGGCCAGCTACGAGGCGCGGCAGTTTGGGGTGCGCTCGGCCATGCCTTCCAGCACGGCCCTGCGCAAGTGCCCGGAGCTGCTATTCGTGAAGCCCCGCTTCGAGGTGTACAAAGAGGTTTCGCGCCAGATCCGGGCCATTTTCGCTGAGTACACGCCCCTGATTGAGCCGCTTTCCCTGGACGAGGCCTACCTCGACGTGACGGAAAACCTGAAGGGTATTGCGCTGGCCACGCAGGTAGCGCGGGAGATTCGGGCCCGCATCTTTCAGCAAACTCAGCTCACGGCCTCGGCGGGCATTTCCTACAATAAGTTTTTGGCCAAGCTGGCATCCGACTACCGCAAGCCTAACGGGCAGTTCGTGATTCGGCCCGACCAGGGCATGGCCTTCGTGGAAAAGCTCGGGGTAGGCGAATTTCACGGCATCGGGCCAGCTACGGCCGCGCGGCTGAATAACCTCGGCATCTTCACCGGCCTCGATTTGCGCCAGCAGACGGAGGCTTTTCTGCGCCAGCACTTCGGCAAGGCCGGCTCCCACTACTACCTCATTGCCCGCGCCCAGGACCACCGCCCCGTAGTGGCCGACCGCCTGCGCAAATCCATCGGCTCCGAAACCACTTTCGAGCAAGACTTGCTGACGTGGGAAGAGCTTGTTGCCGGCCTGCAACCGTGCATTGAATCGGTGTGGCAGCATTGCCAGCGCACGGGGGTGCGGGGGCGCACGGTCACGCTTAAAGTTAAGTACGCCGACTTTCAGCAAATCACCCGCAGCCGCACCTTATTCGGGCTGGTTCCTACCCCCGAAGCATTTGCCCAACTCAGCCACGAGCTCCTGACCGGCATTCAGCCCGTCAGCAAAGGCATCCGGCTCCTGGGCGTGTCGCTTTCCAACCTGGAAACGCCGGAAGAAGCCGTAGGTAAGCAACTGGCCCTGCTGCTATAAACGCAAAACCGCCCCGACTTGGTAGCCGGGGCGGTTTCAGTGGAAAGCAAGCCGCCTTATTTCGGGTCAGCTTTCACTTTCGACTTTTTCTTTTTGTCCTTCATTTTTACATCTGAAGGCTTGGTCGTCGTGGGGCTCATGGTGCCCGACGTGCTCGACTGGGTTTCTACCGTAGTGGTGGTAGAAGCGGGGGTAGTCGTGGTTTGGTTGATAGTCGAACCCGAGGTAGTGCCCTGCATGGGCTGAGTGGGCTGCGTCTGAATAGTGGTGCTCTGCGCGGGCTGCGAAGTCGTGGTGGTCGTGGTGCTGGTGTTGGTCTGCGCGTTGGCAGCCGTCACGCCAGCGGCAAACACAGCGGCAATGGCAAGTAGCTTTTTCATAGCAGGTACATGGGGAGAGTGAAACTTAAAAGCCAACCGCACGGCCGGCTTCTGACAGCCTTTAACGAAGCTCGCCCGGGAATGTTGTAATCACCCCCGATTTTGTCCTACTTTCTGCCTTCACGCACCGCTGAGCCACGAAAAAAAGCAGCTACTTCAGCAACTCGTGCAGCACCGTTTGCATCGAAAACACCCGGTTACCGGCCTCCTGAATTACCAGGGAGTTGGGCGAGTCCAGAATGGCATCCGACACTTCCACGTTGCGGCGCACCGGTAGGCAGTGCAGAAACTTGGCATCGTGGGTGCTGGTCATGTGCTCGGGCGTGAGCATCCACGAGGGGTCGTTGCTAAGTACCTGGCCGTACTCCTTGTAGCTGCTCCAGTTCTTGGCCTGCACGAAGTCGGCGCCTTCCAGGGCCTTTTGCTGGTTGTACTCAATGCGGGCGCCCTTCGTGAACTTAGGGTCCAACTCGTAGCCTTCGGGGTGGGTTATCACGAAATCCACCCAGTCCACTTCCGAGAACCAGTCGGCAAAAGAATTAGGCACGCACTGGGGCAAGGCGCGCACGTGCGGGGCCCAGGTCAAGACCACCTTCACGCGCTCCTTCTGCTTGTGCTCCGCCACCGTAATCAGGTCAGCAAACGACTGCAACGGGTGCAGGGTGGCGCTTTCCAGGCTGATAACCGGTACGGTAGCGTACTTCAGAATCTTATTGAAGACTTCTTCGCTGTAGTCGGCCTCCCGGTCCTTGAGCGTGGGGAAGGTGCGCACGCCCAGCACGTCGCAGTACTGGCTCATCACGGCAATGGCTTCCTTGATGTGCTCCTGGGTGCCCCCGTTCATCACTGCGCCATCGGCCATTTCCAGCGTCCAGGAATCGGCGCCGGCGTTGAGCACCCAGGCTTGCGCCCCGAGGTTATAGGCCGCCTTAATGGAGCTCAGGCGGGTGCGCAGGCTGGGGTTAAAGAAAATCAGCCCGACGGTCTTGTTACGGCCCAGGTGCTGGTAGCCAAAGGGGTTCTGCTTAATCTCCAGCGCCTGTTGCAGCAGGGCGCGGTAGTCGGGTACGTCGGCGAACGAGGTGAATTTTTTCATGGAGTACGGGTAGCGCGAAATGCTCGGGCTACGTGATTACGGTTTTAGCAGCAGTTTGTCCAGCAGGCGCTCCAGGGCTTTATCCCCGCCCGGCGCGTAAATGATGCCGTGGGAGCCCGTGGGCTGCGCTTCCAGCTGCCAGCCGGGCGCTTCCGCCCGGTGCTCGTTGTAGGTGGCCATTACGTTTTTGTAGCGGAACAAGCTGTCGTTTTGCGCGTGCAGCGAATAAAACGGCTGCTGGCCCAGCCGCCGGAAATCAATCGGGCCGATGTCCAGCCGGGGCCGGGCCGATACAGTGTAGTAGCCGGCAAACAGCTCCGGGTGATGGTCGGCAAACCAGAAGGTGGCCGTGCCGCCGTTCGAAAACCCGCCCAGGTACACCTGCTTGTCGTTGATGTGGTAGTGCTGCTTGGTTTCGCCCAGCACCTTCACCACGGCCTCGAAGGCGACGGGCTGATTTGCCCAGCCGAAGGTTTTGCGGCCAAACGGGAACAGCACCAACGCCTGATACTTCTCGGCCAGCTTGAAGATGGCTTCGTCGACGAAATCCGGGTCCTTGTATTCGAAGTTCTTTAGGCTCACCACGCCCCCGTGCAAGTACACAATCAGGCGCGTAGCCACCTTGGGATTGTACGATTTGGGCACGTACACCACGTAAGGCAGCCGCACGGTATCGACCTGCGTGAAGTAGAGCGCGTGCCCTGGAGTCGGGTGCGCAAACCCTTTGCGGCCCCTCGTCGGCACTGCTTTGGCGGTAGTCATTTGCACCCAGCGCGTTTCCACCTGCCGAATACTGTCGGCACGGGAGAGTTTTTGGGCCTGTACAGGCACCCGGGCGGAGCTCAGCAGTGCTAGCAGGAATACAGCTAATCGGACAAGGTTCATCGTTTGCAATTGGCCTACTTATCGTTTGCTGCTACGAAGGTAAGGCGTTGCAGAACAGCCGAAAAAATTAGAACGCCATGCTGAGCGCAGCCGAAGCATCTCTACTGGGATCGTCCTCACGAGAGGAGGTACTATCAGTAGAGATGCTTCGACAAGCTCAGCATGACGGTCTTATGTACTACAAGCCTACTACTTGCCGGCTACATCGCCTTATACTCGTTCCAGCTCTTGATCTTCAGGTCCTTCATTTCCAGCTTGCAGAAGGCCTGGATGAAGGCTTTGGCCAAGCGGGCGTTAGTGAGCAGCGGGATGCCGAAGTCGATGGCGGTACGGCGAATTTTGTAGTCGTTGTCCAGCTCGCCCTTCGACAGGTTCTTCGGGATGTTGATGACCAGGTCGATCTTCTTCTCCTTGAGGTAGGTTAGCACGTTGGGCTCCTGGTAGTCGTCGGGCCAGAACAGCAGGCTGCTGGGAATGCCGTTTTCGGCGAAGAAGCGGTGCGTACCCTGCGTGGCGTAGATGGTGTAGCCCTTCTTCACCAGTAACTCTACGGCCGCGAGCAACGCCACTTTCGACTTGATCGGCCCCCCGGAAATCAGTACCGACTGCTGCGGAATCTTGTAACCCACGCTCAGCATCGACTTCAGCAGGGCTTCCTCGGCGGTGTCGCCCAGGCAGCCTACCTCGCCGGTGCTCACCATGTCTACGCGCAGCACGGGGTCGGCGCCGGGCAGGCGGGTGAACGAGAACTGCGGGGCTTTCACGCCCACGAAGGGCAGGTCGTACACCCGCTCACTCTCGTCGCGGGCCACTTTCTTGCCTAGTAGCACCTGCGTGGCCTTTTTGATCAGGTTATTGCCCGATACTTTCGACACGAAGGGGTAGCTGCGTGAGGCGCGGATGTTGCACTCAATCACCCGGATTTCACCGTTTTTATCCAGGAACTGGATGTTGAACGGCCCACTGATTTCGTAGCGCTTGGCAATCTTCTCGGCAATGGTTTTCAGCTTCCGGATCGTGCGCACGTACACCTTCTGGGGCGGGTAGTACATGGTAGCGTCGCCGGAGTGTACACCGGCAAACTCCACGTGCTCAGAAATGGCATAGCTCACGATTTCGCCCTTGTCGGCCACCGCGTCCAGCTCAATTTCCTTGGCATCCTGCATAAACTCCGATACCACTACCGGGTACTCGGCGCTTACCTCCACGGCAGCTTTCAGGAAGGCCTCCATCTCAAACGCGTTGGAAACCACGTTCATAGAAGCTCCCGACAGCACGTAGCTTGGCCGGATCAGCACGGGGTAGCCTACCTCCCCCACAAACTCAAACATGGCGTCCAGAGAGGTCAGCTCCTTCCAGCGGGGCTGAGCAATGCCCAGCTCATCCATGATGCTCGAGAACTTGTGGCGGTTCTCAGCCTCGTCAATGCGGGCCGGAGCCGTACCTAAAATGGGGGCCTTGGCATCGGCCAGACGGGTAGCGAGGTTGTTTGGAATCTGGCCACCAGTAGAGAGAATGACACCCTCCGGCTGCTCAAACTCCAGAATGTCCATCACCCGCTCGAAGCTCAACTCCTCGAAGTACAGCCGGTCCGACACGTCGTAGTCGGTAGAAACAGTTTCGGGGTTGTAGTTGATGATGATGGTTTTGTAACCCTCTTCGGCGGCCGTCTGCACGGCATTCACGCCGCACCAGTCGAACTCCACGGAGCTACCGATGCGGTACACACCCGAGCCCAGCACCATAATAGACTTATCAGTTTCCGGCTGCAGGTCGTTCTCGGTGCCGTGGTAGGTGCTGTAGAGGTAGTTGGTTTTGGCCGGGAATTCAGCCGCCAGCGTGTCAATCTGCTTGATGACGGGTAGTACGCCCAGGGCCTTGCGGCGGGCACGCACCAGCAGCTCGTCGGCTTTCACGTCGCCTTGGCCCAGCAGCTTCACCGCAATTTGCTGGTCCGAAAAACCGGCTTTTTTGACCTCGCGCAGTAGGCCAGTTTCCAGAGCATCGACGCCGCTACCGCGCTTAGCAGCTAGCTGGTTGCTCAGCTCGAAAATGGTGTACAGACGCTGCAGGAACCAGTGGTCAATCTTGGTCAGATCGTGCACTTGATTCAGGGTATAGCCAGCCTCAAACGCCAGGTTAATGGCGAAGATGCGCTCCTCGTTCGGCTCGCTCAGCAGCTTGTCGATGGTCGCATTGTCCACCTCCTCGGGCTTGTTGGCCACGAAGCCGCGCTTGCCGGTGTCCAGCATGCGTAGGCCCTTCTGAATAGCTTCCTCGAAGGATTTGCCAATGGCCATCACCTCGCCCACGCTCTTCATGGCCGAGCCAATCTGCCGGTTCACACCTTCAAATTTGCCTAGGTCCCAGCGCGGCAGCTTTACTACCACGTAGTCCAAGGCCGGCTCGAAGAAGGCCGAAGTAGTCTGCGTCACGCTGTTTTTCAGCTCCGACAAAGAGTAGCCCAGGCTCAGCTTGGCCGCTACAAAGGCCAGCGGGTATCCCGTAGCCTTGGAAGCTAGTGCCGAGGAGCGCGACAAACGGGCATTCACCTCAATCACGCGGTAGTCCTCCGACACGGGGTCGAGGGCGTACTGAATGTTACACTCACCTACAATGCCGAGGTGGCGGATGGTTTTGATGCCGATGCTGCGCAGCTTATGGTACTCGCGGTTGCTCAAGGTCTGCGACGGAGCTACCACGATGCTCTCCCCGGTGTGGATGCCGATGGGGTCGAAGTTCTCCATGTTGCAGACCGTGATGCAGTTGTCGTACTGGTCGCGTACCACTTCGTACTCCACTTCCTTCCAGCCCTTCAGCGACTCTTCCACCAGAATCTGGTCAGAAGTCGTGAAGGATTTCTGGACGAGGGCCCGTAGTTCGTCCATGTTATTGGCGAAACCACTACCTAGGCCACCCAGCGCAAACGCCGCCCGCACGATGATGGGGAAACCGATTTTCTCGGCCGCGGCCACCGCATCTTCCATGGTCGTTACGGCCACGCTGCGGGCCGAAAGCACCCCAATCTGGTCGAGCTTCTCCTTGAAAATGTCCCGGTCCTCAGTGTCGATGATGCTTTGCACGGGCGTGCCCAGCACCTTCACGTTGTACTTCTCAAACACGCCAGCACGGAACAGGGCCACGGCGCAGTTCAGGGCCGTCTGGCCACCAAACGCTACCAGAATACCATCGGGCTGCTCCTTCTTGATGACTTCCTCCACGAAGTAGGGCGTCACAGGCAGGAAATACACGTCGTCGGCAATGTTATCCGACGTCTGTACGGTGGCGATGTTGGGGTTGATGAGGATGGTGCGGATGCCTTCCTCCTTTAGCGCCTTGAGGGCCTGGGAGCCGGAGTAGTCGAACTCACCGGCCTCGCCAATTTTCAGCGCGCCGGAACCGAGGATGAGAACTTTCTGTGGTTTTTCCATTCTAGGGGTTAGGGTAACAGGCCGCTGGTGCGGTCATGTTAAAAGGCAGTCGTGCTAGGCCGGCTACAGCCGGTGGTTTATGTGGTAGAGTAGTTTTACTTGGAAAAGAGGGTGTCGCTCTTCACGATTTCCCAGTTGCCGGATGCCCTTCTGGTCATCCAGAGTTTGATGGTAGCGTTGGCCCGGTCACCGTCTAATAAGAAGCGGAAGACGAGCGAGTCTTTTTTAGCACTCAGGTTCTCTACTTTGAAGTTCTTGGAGCGTATCCGTCCTGTTCTGCTGGTTATTCTGGGAGAAACTCGGGCCGAACTCATTGCTTGGGCAATCAGGTCGGCTGGTTCTCCCAGCACTGCTTTCATAATCGTGCGCTGGCCCAGGTTCTTCACAAAGTAGAACCCCGCGAAAGCCAGAACACCCAACAACACATACCCCCAGGTCGGAAAAACTCTACTTTTCGATGGCATGGGAGGAGCGCGGTTTATTCAGTGAAAGTGGTGTCGCTCTTCAGCATCTTCCATTCGCCAGATGGCTGTTTTATGACCTTGGTCTTGATAGTAGCGGTGGCTTTCTCACCCTTTAGCACGAGCCGGAAGGTGAGAGAATCTTGCTTCGGTCCGGGCTTCCCGGCGTCAAACTTCTTCGAGACAATCTTCCCAGTGCGGCTCAAAATCCGAGGTGATATTTTGGTAGCATTCAGCGCCGAAATAACAAACTCCGATTGCTTACCCATTGCTAGTCTAACCACATCTGCCGCCTTGATACTCTTGATGAAGTAGTACGCCGCAAACGCCGCGATTCCCAGCGCTATGTACACCCAGGTTCGTGTACCTCCGCTTTTTTCTTGCATAGTGCTCATGCATTAAAAATGACCGGGCTGAAGATAGGAAACGTCATGCTGAGCTTGCCGAACTGAAGAGCAGCATTCTAGGCCAGTCTACTTCGCGGCTTTATGCTCGGCTACAGCTTTCAGGAAGTCGTCGAACAGGTACTCCGTGTCCTCGGGGCCACCGGCGGCTTCGGGGTGAAACTGGGTGGAGAAGAACGGCTTGCTCTTGTGCTTGATGCCTTCGCAGGTGCCGTCGTTCAGGTTTTCGAACAACATTTCCCACTCAGCAGGTAGCGTGTCGGTGTCTACTGCGAAGCCGTGGTTCTGGCTGGTGATGTAGCTGCGCTTGGTACCCGAAAGCAGCACCGGCTGGTTGTGGCTGCGGTGGCCGTACTTCAGCTTAAACGTGTCGCCGCCCGCCGCTAGGCCCATGAGCTGAGAGCCCAGGCAGATGCCGAAGATGGGCTTGTCCTGGCCTAGTGCGGTTTGGAGGTGTTGGATAGTGGGCGTACACATCTTTGGGTCGCCGGGGCCGTTGCTCAGGAACAGGCCGTCGTAGTCGAGCTTGGTGAAGTCGTAGTCCCAGGGCACGCGGATGAGTTCCACGTCGCGGTTGAGGAAGCAGCGGATGATGTTGGTTTTGGTGCCGCAGTCTACCAGCACGATTTTATGCTGGCCGTTGCCGTAGTGCTTTACCTCGGTGGGGCTCACCTGAGCCACCAGGTTGTCCTGGTTGGGGTCGTGCAGCTCCATATCTTCCTCGGCCACAATCTTGCCTAGCATGGCGCCCTTCTCCCGCAGAATTTTGGTGAGCATGCGCGTATCCACGCCGAAGATGCCGGGGATGTTGTACTCGGCCAGCCAATCGCCGAGGCTCTTGGCGGCGTTCCAGTGGCTGTGCTCCTCGGAGTAGTAGTTCACCACCAAGCCGGCAATGTGAATCTTGTCCGACTCGAAAATCTTGGAAATCGACTCGTACAGTTCCTCGCCGGGCACACCGTAGTTGCCCACCATGGGGTAGGTCAGTACCAGAATCTGGCCGGCGAAGGACGGGTCCGTCAGGTTTTCGGGGTAGCCGGTCATGGCCGTGCTGAACACCACCTCGCCCGCGGCGGAGGTGAAGGCGCCGAAAGATTGGCCCTGAATTTCAGTACCGTCTTCCAGGACGAGTTTTACCGATTTAGCGTTTTCCACTCTGTTTTTGCGAAAAAGGGTTTACTCTGTTATTGATTTTCTGCGGTAGTCAGGCCCGCTGCTTCTCTTGTTGAGTTGAGAGGCAATGGCAGGTGCAGCCCTCTGCCCGATCAATGCTGGTCGGAAACTGACTATTGAAAGGCAATGCGGTAATCCAGCGCCTCTGTTGAACGTCTTGCGGATGCGCGGCGTAGCCTTCGCCGGTTTGTGCAGCAGACCCGATACATTTTCGGCTGGAACAGGACCGAAAATCAGGGGTCTGTTCCAGCCGAAGCAGGATGTAAGCCGAGCGGGAGCGAAAGAATGTAAATCGATCTGCCCCGCGCAATACCGATTCCAGATGTCAGGCATCGGGAAGTCTGGCGGGCACGACTGCTGGAAGGAAATGTGGGAGGCCGTTCTTTCATGGAAAGAACCAGCCGGCTGCTGCGTAATAGGCACCAATGGCAGCGGGCAGCTAATCAGAAGGGGAGCCAGGCTCGGGAGCTTCATCGTGCTACTCATTGGGGCTGCAAGTTAGGTTACAGGTCGTTTACTTTTTTACCTCAGCCGGAATAAGTGTGTACAACGCCTGCAGGAACCGGTCAACTTCGGCCTTGGTGATGTTGAGGGGGGGTAGCAGGCGGAGTACCGTGGGGTCGGAAGCATTGCCCACGAAGATGTGGAAGTCGGAGAGCAGCTTGTCGCGCACGTCCTTGATGGGGAAGTCGTACTTGATGCCCACCATCAGGCCGCGGCCGCGGATTTCCTCGGCCCCGGCGTTGGCTTCCAGCTCTGAGCGTAGGTAGTGGCCTAGCTCAGCGGCGTGGTTCAGCAAATCTTCCTGCTCAATTACCTCTAGCACGGCCAGGGCTGCCGCGCAGGCCAGGTGGTTGCCCCCGAAGGTGGTACCCAGCAAACCATAGGAGGCTTTCAGCTCCGGGGCAATCAGGATGCCACCGATGGGGAAGCCGTTGCCCATGCCTTTCGCCACTGAAATAACATCGGGGCGGATGCCGGCGTGCTGGTGGGCGAAGAACTTGCCGCTGCGGCCGTAGCCGCTCTGCACTTCATCAGCAATCAGCAGGGCCCCGTACTGCTTGCACAGCGCCGCCAGGCCAGTCAGGAACTCATCAGATGGCATGATAATGCCGCCTACCCCTTGGATGGGCTCAATAATGACCGCGCACCCGTCGCCGCCTTGCAGTACCTGCTCTACCGCCGCTAGGTCGTATTCCACGAAGGAAATGGCGTGGTCGGCGTTGAAGGGAGCCACAATTTTGGGGTTATCGGTGGCAGCTACTGCCCCGGAGGTGCGGCCGTGGAAGGCGCCTTTGAAGGCTACCACGCGCTTTTTGCCGGTGTGGAAGGACGCCAGTTTCAGGGCATTCTCGTTGGCCTCGGCGCCGGAGTTGCACAGAAACAGCGAGTAGTCCTCGTAGCTCGATACCCGACCTAGCTTGTGGGCTAACTGCTGCTGAATCGGAATTTGCACTGAGTTGGAGTAGAAGCCAATGTTCTGCAGCTGCTCGGTGAGGCGCTGCACGTAGTGCGGGTGGCTGTGGCCGATAGAAATAACGGCGTGCCCGCCGTAAAAATCCAGGTATTCCTGGCCTTTATCGTCCCAGAGCTTCGCCCCCAGCGCCTTTACCGGCGTGATGTTGACGAGCGGGTATACATTGAAAAGCTCCATGGTTTTTGCGGTATTCCCAGGGCTGAAACCCTGGGCTAGTCAGCGAAAATGCAAAGTGAAGAAACCTGTTGGACCCTACGTTGCCCAGGGTTTTAACCCTGGGGGCTTGTGCGTTAAAACAGCCCCGCTTTCAATCCTAGGCCAGTCGTTTCCGGCAGGCCGAATAGCAGGTTCATATTTTGCACGGCTTGACCCGAAGCGCCTTTCACTAAGTTGTCGATAACCGAGGTGATGAGCAGTTGCTTGCCGAATTTCTGCACATGCAGCAGGCACTTATTGGTGTTGACTACCTGCTTCAAATGAATTTCCTTGTCCGACACCGTGGTGAACGGCGCATCGGCGTAGAACTTCTGGTACAGCGCCCGCGCTTCTTCCTGGGTCAGGTCCGACGGCGTATAGACGCTGGCGAAGATGCCCCGCGAGAAGTTGCCGCGGTACGGAATGAAGTTGATGTCCAGTTCCAGCTGTGGCTGCAGCTGCGCCAGGCTCTCCCCGATTTCGCCGAGGTGCTGGTGAGTGAAGGGCTTGTAGATGGATACGTTATTCGTGCGCCACGAGAAGTGCACCGTCTCCGACAAGCTCTGCCCCGCGCCCGTGCTGCCCGTAATGGCCGATACGTGCACATCGTCCGTGAGCTTTCCGGCCTGGGCCAGGGGTAGTAAGGCCAGCTGGATAGCCGTGGCGAAGCAGCCGGGGTTAGCAATGCTCTGGGCCTGCTGGATGCGGCTTTTGTTTAGCTCCGGCAACCCGTACACAAACTCCCTACCCCCAAACTCGGCGTCAACCTCCAGGCGGAAGTCGTTGCTCAGGTCGATGATGTGGGTGGTTTCGGGTAGCTCGTGCTTCTGTAACCACGCCTTGGAATTGCCGTGGCCTAGGCACAGGAACACTACATCTTCATCACCCGCCAACTCGGAGGTAAACACCAGGTCAGTCTCACCCACCAGGTCATCATGAACCTGATAGATGGGGTTACCGGCGTTGGATGAACTGACGATGGCGCCCAGCTCCGCGTACTCGTGGTGCAGCAGAATGCGAATTAGCTCGCCGGCCGTGTAGCCAGCACCACCTACGATGCCAACCTTAATTTTCATCGTTGAACGAGGAGTGAATGCGCAACTGGTTGCTGAAGATTTTGATGAAGCCTTTGGCATCGCGGCCGTCCCAGGCGTCATTTTCCTCGCCGTAGGTCGCCACTTTGGAGCGCATCATGTCGTACTTCGACTCGATGCCCTGCAGCTCGAACTGGTAGGGCTTCAGGGTCACGAACACCTTGCCCGACACCCGCTCCTGCGACGAGGTGAGGAAGGCCTCCATGTCGCGCATTACCGGGTCGAGGTACTGGGCCTCGTGCAGCAGTGTGCCGTACCAGTTGGCGATGTAGTCTTTGTGCAGCAACTGCCAGCGGCTGGAAGTGTGCTTTTCGAGCAAGTGGTGAGCTTTCAGCAGGATTAGCGGAGCCGGAGCCTCGAAACCTACGCGGCCTTTGATACCCAGAATCGTGTCGCCCACATGGGTGTCGCGGCCAATGGCATAGGTGCCAGCCAGCTCGTTCAGGGCCTGAATTAGCTCTACTGGGTTCATCGACTTGCCATTCAAGGCCACCGGCTCACCTTTCGCGAAAGTGATTTCAACGGTAGTCGGTTCGGTGGCCGTGAGTTGGGTTGGGTAGGCCGATTCCGGCAGGGCCTGGTGGGAAGTCAGGGTTTCTACGCCGCCTACGCTGGTGCCCCAAATACCCTTATTAATAGAGTACTTGGCTTTTTCCCAGCTCATCTCGAAGCCGTGCTGGTTCAGGAAGTCAATCTCGGCTTGGCGCGATAGTTTCAGGTCGCGGATGGGCGTGATGATTTCCGTGTTGGGCGCAATAACCGAGAAAGCCACGTCGAAACGTACCTGGTCGTTGCCGGCGCCGGTGCTGCCGTGGGCAATGTAGTCGGCCTTGTGCTCCCGGGCGTACTCGGCCAGGGCCAACGACTGGAACATGCGCTCCGCGCTGACGCTCAGCGGGTAGGTGTCGTTCTTGAGGATGTTGCCAAAAATGAGGTAGCGCAGGCAGTCCTGGTAGAAACGCTGCGTCACGTCGATTACCTCGTGTTTCGAGGAGCCCAGCTCGTAGGCTCGCTTCTCGATGGCAGCCAGCTCTTCCTCGGAAAAGCCGCCGGAGTTGACGATGACGGTGTGAACTTCCAGACCCAGCTCGCGGGTCAGATATACAACGCAGTAGGACGTATCCAAGCCGCCGCTGTAGGCTAAAACTACCTTTTTCATTTAGAACTTAGAGGTTAGAACTTAGAGCGTAGCGCTCTGGAATCGAGGTTGGAAGCAGAAAACAGCAGCGTTTTGATGCCAGAACCATGCTAAGCTCTGACATCTAAGCTCTCAGCTCTCTACCCCTGGTTCAAGATTTCAATCGTCTCTTGCACGCGCTGGCTGTACTGGTCGTCGAGCTTGTCGTAGACCATACCGGTGCACAGGCACATTTTGCGCTCATTTTCCATCAGGATGCCGTAGTTTTTGCAGCTCGAGCAGCCTTTCCAGAAATCGTCGCTCTGGGTTAGCTCAGGGAAGGTAACCGGGCGGTAGCCCAGCTCATTATTGATCTTCATCACGGCCGCCGAGGTAGTAATACCGAAGATCTTGGCCGCCGGATATTTCGTGCGCGACAACTCAAACACGCGGTGTTTGATGGCACGGCCCAGACCTTCCTTGCGCAGCTCCGTGTTCACAATCAGGCCCGAGTTGACCACGAACTTGTTGTCTTCGAAGGTTTCGATGTAGCAGAAGCCAGCTAGCTGCTCATCAATGAAAGCAATAATGGCGTCGCCCTTCTCCATCTTCTTTATCAGATAGTTAGGGTCGCGCTTGGCAATACCGACGCCCCGCGCTTTGGCGGATTCGGCGTACCATTGACAGAGGGTTTCCACATACTGCGCGTCGGCAGCATTGGCTACGCGTAAAATCATGGTCAAAGCTCGGTTGGTTGCCTTGGTATACGACAACAGACTCGGAAAGACGATAAGAAGGAAGCTGGAAGCGTAGCGAGTGGGTAGGGCTACGCCGCAACCGGACTAAGGCCAGCGCCTGAAAAGAAACCCGGAAAGGAAAGAAGGTAGCTGTTTCGGCCGCTATGGCGGGCCAGGGGGGTCAGCTATGGGCGGGGTGCACTACGGCCTACACTCGTGTCAATGCGTTACTCGTAAAACTTTCTTCAGTGGGGCCCTTTTCGGTTTATCCCCTCGCCGGTTTTTATACTGCTAAAAACTCCCGGCGATTGTATTGCACGCCAGCTTAAGCTGGCATTGTTCGCACAACCAAGGTAGGTCGTCGCAAAAGCGCAATTGAAGAGAGAAGAGTCATTGACGGCAGCCGCGGGGCGGCATGGGGGTGTTTTCTGCGGTTTAAATGATCTATACCGCTAAATCGTTGCAAAACTAGATGTTTTTTTTTGGAAACTTTGCCGGGCCGACCGCAAAAAAAGTTCCCTGCGCCAGCGGGTTCCCGTACGCAGTTTGGTTGGCTCTTCCATCATTTTTGCAGCTGTTGGCCTGCTACGGGCATTTTTCACCTCTACTACCTTATGCGCACAGGCCTGAAAATTTTTAAGATTGGCGGCGGCATTATCGATGATACCGCCCAGCTGAGCCGGTTCCTGACCGAATTGGCCCAGGTATCGGGTCCGGTTTTGCTGGTACACGGCGGTGGGAAAGGTGCCAGCCAGATGCTGACAGAATTGGGGATTGAGCCGCAGATGGTGCAAGGCCGGCGCATTACCGATGCCCCTACCCTCGACATTGTAACTATGTTTTACGCCGGCAAAACCAACAAGCAGGTCGTTTCGCTGCTGCAAGCTGCCGGCGTCAATGCCCTGGGCCTCTCCGGGGCCGACGGCAATGCTATTCGGGCGGTGAAGCGGCCGGTAAAGGATATTGACTACGGCTTTGTGGGCGACCTGCCCGAAGATAGTATCAATACGCAGCTGCTTGGCCTCTTGCTGCACGCTGGCATCACGCCGGTGTTCTGCGCCATCACCCACGACGGCCAGGGCCAGCTGCTCAATACCAATGCCGATACCATTGCCTCCACCCTGGCCCGGGCCCTGGCTGACCAGTACGAGGTAGAGCTGCACTTTTGCTTTGAGAAAGACGGCGTACTACGTGACATCCGTGACGAAGCCTCCGTGATTCCGCAGATTACCGCCGACCAGTATCAGCAGCTCAAGACCGAGGGCGTTATTGCGGCCGGTATGGTGCCCAAGCTCGATAACGCCTTTGCAGCCTTGGAAGCAGGGGTAGCGCGAGTGGTCATCGAAAACGCCCTGAAGATCAACGAGCCGGTAAAAACCATCCTATGCCGGAGCTAATCGACCAGCTGACCGACGAGGCCATTAGCTTGCTTCAGCAGCTCCTCCGTATTCCTTCCTTCTCGCGGGAAGAAGATAAAACGGCCGACCTGCTAGCGGCCTTTCTGACGCAGCACGGCGCCGAGCCCCAGCGCCAGGGCAACAACGTGTGGGCCGTATCCGAGTACTGGCAGCCCGGCAAGCCTACCATCCTGCTTAACTCCCACCACGACACTGTTAAGCCCGGCACCACCTGGACCTACGACCCGTTTGGAGCCGCCCTGGAAGGCGACCGGCTGACAGGGTTGGGAAGCAATGACGCAGGCGCGTCGGCCGTGAGCTTGCTGGCTGCCTTTCTGTACTTTTATAAACAGAAAAACCTGTCCTATAACCTAATTTGCGCCATCACGGCCGAGGAAGAGGTTTCGGGGGCAGGAGGTATCCGAAGCGTGCTGCCGGAGCTGGGCCACATCGAGCTGGGCATTGTGGGCGAGCCAACGCAGATGGACCTGGCCGTGGCCGAGAAAGGCCTGGTGGTGCTCGACTGCGTGGCTCACGGCCGCACCGGGCACGCGGCCCGCGAAGAAGGCGAAAACGCGCTTTACAAAGCCGTAACCGATATTCGGTGGGTCGAGCAGTACCGTTTCCCGCACGTATCCGACCTGTTGGGCCCCGTGAAGATGACCGTGACGCAGATTCAGGCCGGTTCTCAGCACAACGTAGTGCCCGACCGTTGCACGTTCGTGGTGGATGTGCGCACCAACGAGCTATACACCAACCAGGAGGTAGTAGAGCTGGTGCGCCAGCACATTACCTCTGACGTGACGCCTCGCTCTACCCACCTGAATTCTTCCCGCATTGCCCTCGACCATCCATTGGTGCGGCGTGGAGTAGCGCTGGGCCGCCGCACCTTCGGCTCCGCTACCCTTTCCGACCAAAGCATGATGCCGTTTACCACCGTCAAAATCGGCCCTGGCGACTCGGCCCGCTCCCACACCCCCGACGAGTATATTCTGCTCAGTGAAATTCGGGCGGGCATACGGGGCTACGTTGAGTTACTTGACGGGTTGGAGCTATAGGACGGAGTAGCGCGAAACTCCAGTTTCGCGTATGATTACACACATCAGCCAGGCTGCTCAACCTGCATAACGAGGCGCGAAGCCGGAGCTTCGTGCCACACTTTTCTACTGCCAATGAAAATCTGGGATAAAGGCATTGCCGTCGATAAAAAGATTGAACAGTTTACCGTAGGCCGCGACCGGGAGCTGGATATGTACCTGGCGCGCTTCGACGTGCAGGCGTCCGGGGCGCAAGCCAACATGCTTGCCCAGGTCGGCCTCATTTCCGAGCAGGAAAACCAGCAGCTGCAGCAAGGCCTCGCGGAGCTGGCGGCCCAGCTAGACGCCGGCACTTTCACCATTGAGGAAGAGTTCGAGGATGTACACTCAAAAATCGAGTACTACCTCACCGAAAAGTTCGGCGACGCGGGCAAGAAGATCCACACTGCCCGCTCCCGCAACGACCAAGTGCTGACGGCCATTCAGCTCTTTTTGAAAGACTACACCGAGCGGGCCACCAGTCGGACTCTGGAACTAGTAGATGTGCTGCTGCAGAAAGCCGAGCAGCACCGCGACGACCTGATGCCAGGCTACACGCACTTCCAGGCGGCTATGCCCAGCTCCTTTGGCCTCTGGTTTTCGGCCTATGCCGAGCACCTGCTCCTGGATTTAGCGTTGTTTGAAGCCGCCCACACCGTAGCCGATCAGAACCCGTTGGGCTCCGGCGCCGGCTTCGGCTCGTCCTTCCCCATCGACCGGCTCCAGACTACGCGGGAAATGGGCTTCGGCAACCTGGCCGTGAGCAGCGTGGGCGCCCAGATGCTGCGCGGCAAAACGGAAAAAACCGTGGCCTTCGCCCTAGCCGGCATGGCCGCCACCCTCGCCAAAATGGCCTACGACCTGGTGCTTTATAACTCCCAGGACCTAGCGTTCGTGGAGCTGCCAGCGGCCTTTACCACGGGCTCCAGCATCATGCCCCATAAGAAAAATCCTGATGTGTTTGAGTTAATCCGGGCCCGCTGCAATGCATTGCAGGCGCTACCAAATACGCTTACACTGGCTACTAGTAACCTTCCTAGCGGTTACCATCGCGACTTCCAGATTCTCAAGGAAATCCTCTTTGAGCCAATGACGCAGTTTCTGGACATCCTCGATATCGTGTTGTTTGCCCTACCCCAACTGCGCATCAAACCTGATCTGCTGAACCAGGTGAAGTATGATGCGGTGTTCACGGTGGAAAACATCAACCAGCTTATCCAAGCTGGTACGCCCTTCCGTACGGCTTATAAACAGGTAGGGCTAGCAGTGGAGGACGGCAGTTACGTGCCTCATAAAGAGTTTCAAACCACACACTTAGGCAGCGTACATAACCTAGGGCTAGAAGAAATCAGGGCAAAAGTAGCGCGCTTCCGCAGCCGAACCAGCCTGTTGCAAGGCTAAGCTCTTTACTCAACTTGCTGCCGCTACAACACCCGCATTTAGCTCACAGGTTATAGGTGGCGCTAAAACAATTTTCACCGACAAAGGATCATCCGGCCATTTTCCGCAATCGATTCCGTTAAAATTTACGAATGCCAAAATTTTGAACAATTTTGCTATTACTTATAAATCAACTAGTTACACAGGTAATTTTACTTGGTGAGTGATTACTTACACCGAAAAGTGAGCTACTACTTACTGAATTCAAAAATCCTTCTTAATATTGTATCACTAACCCGGTAGCGAATCCCACTAGCCACCGGTACAATAATTCCCACGCCCCGTTTACCCGGATGTCTCCCACCCCATCCGGTTATCTTCGAGAACCGCGCAGTAGTACCCCCGGCGCCACTGCCCGCTGGTCATCGAAACCCACGTAGCCGGCCGATTTGGTAGCCCCAAATCGGCCGGCTTCTGTTTTTAACCGTTTTTAAGAGACAGCCTGCCGGCCTAGGAAATCCGGACAGGTTGTAAAAAAATAGCGCGTTTTAGCGTTTAGAGCCCGAACTTGCAGCGTTTCCATTGGTTAAGGCAGGAAGCTCTGGCACGGCGTGGGCCGTAAAAATCGAACGAATCGTATGACTAACCGCAAACAGCACATTGCAGAGGTAGCATTGCAGCTATTTGGGGACAAAGGCTTTGAAAACACTTCTACCCAGCTTATTGCGAAGGCAGCAGGTGTTTCAGAAGCTCTCATTTTCAAGCATTTTGGCTCAAAAGACCAGTTGCTTGAATTTGTTATCCGCAATGGGTATAAGCGCATTATTGAAGACAACCGCGGAGGCTTGGCTGAACCCGACCCGCTGGCTTTTATTCATAGTGTAATTGAACTGCCCTTTAAGTTGGTGCAGGCCGAGCCTCACTTCTGGAAGTTACAATACCGCCTAGCTGACTCCGAAATGGCGCGGCAGCAGCACGAGCGGTTTATGAAACCTGTGCCCGGTTTGCTCCGGCAGGCATTTCAGAAACTTGGCTACACCGATCCGGACAAGGAAACAGAGCTACTGCTGCTGCTAGTGGAAGCCCTTTGGAAACAGGAAGCCACGAAAACCGACGATGACGCGCACAGCAGCGGCATGCTGGATTTTATCAAAGGCAAATACCAGGCTCAGTAGTAGCCAAGGTATTGACTTATAAGGGAAACAAGAACGCCTCGGATGCATTTGCGGGCCGAGGCGTTTCTGTTTGCTGCTAGTGAGTGCTCGTTAGGATTTCTGGTCTAGCCGACGGAAAAACTTAAGCAGCATCAGAAAAGGCGCTACTACTACCATCCCTAGCCCTACTAGCTGGGCAATACCCAAGACTTGGCTAAGCCAACCAGGCAAGCGCCCGATGTTCTCGAACGACCAGATCGTAGCTCCCATGTAGAGCGCAAAACCAAGGGTACCGATCAGAAATAAGGCAGTAAAGGAAGGGAGCTTAGGCATAGACTAACAGCGGATAACGTGCTCTTTGTAAACCTACAAAAAAGCCCCAGCCAATCTCTCGGCTGGGGCTTTTTTGTAATGCCGGTGGCTGCACTTATTACAAGTGGATTACCTCACCATAGGCGGCAGCGGCAGCTTCCATCACGGCTTCCGACATGGTGGGGTGCGGGTGCACGGCTTTGATGATTTCGTGGCCCGTGGTTTCAAGCTTGCGGGCTACTACCACTTCAGCAATCATTTCGGTTACGTTGGAGCCAATCATGTGGGCACCCAGCCACTCGCCATACTTCTTGTCGAAGATAACCTTCACGAAGCCATCTTTCACGCCGCCAGCGGAGGCTTTACCGGAGGCCGAGAAGGGGAATTTGCCTACCAGAATATCATAGCCCTGCTTTTTGGCTTCTTCTTCGGTGAGACCTACCGAGGCAATTTCCGGCGAGGCGTACGTGCAGCCTGGAATGTTCTGGTAGTTGAGCGGCTCGGGGTGGTGACCCGCAATTTTCTCTACGCAGATAATGCCTTCGGCGGAAGCCACGTGCGCCAGGGCCGGACCCGGGATAATGTCGCCGATGGCGTAAATGCCGGGCACGTTGGTCTGGTAGTAGTCGTCCACGAGTACGCGGCCGCGCTCTACTTTAATGCCTAGTTCTTCGAGGCCGATGTTTTCGAGGTTGGTGACTACCCCGGCGGCGCTCAGCACCACGTCGCAGGCAATCTGCTGGTCGCCTTTCGCCGTTTTAATGGTTACGTTGCAGCCTTCGCCGCTGGTGTCCACTTTGGTTACTTCGGCGCTTGTCAGGACGTTGATGCCGATTTTCTTGAAGGATTTCTCCATCTGGCGCGACACCTCTTCGTCTTCCACGGGCACGATGCGGGGCAGGTATTCTACTACCGTCACTTCGGAGCCCATGGTGCGGTAGAAATACGCAAACTCGACCCCAATAGCCCCGGAGCCTACCACTACCAAGCGCTTAGGCAAGGCCGGCAGCACCATAGCCTGGCGGTAACCAATGATTTTCTTGCCGTCGATGGGGAGAGCGGGCAGCTCGCGCGAACGGGCACCGGTAGCCAGAATAATGTGCTTGGCTTCTACGGTTTCCTTGCCGCCATCGGCTTTGGTCACTTCTACCTTGCCGGGAGCCAGCAGCTTGCCCGTGCCCGATACCACGTCGATTTTGTTTTTCTTGAACAGGAAGTTGATGCCCTTGCTCATGCCATCGGCCACGCCCCGGCTGCGCTGAATAACGGCGCCGAAATCGTAGCCTACTCCTTCGGCCTTCAGACCGTAGTCGCCGGCGTGGTTGAGGTACTCAAATACCTGAGCGCTCTTGAGCAGGGCTTTGGTGGGGATACAGCCCCAGTTGAGGCAGATGCCGCCGAGCGACTCGCGCTCCACCACGCCTACTTTCAAGCCCAGCTGCGAAGCCCGGATAGCCGCGACGTAGCCGCCGGGGCCGCTGCCGATAACGACCAGGTCGTATTGCAATGCCATGTTGTGTTCGGTTGAAGGTTTGGAAAGAAGGGCCATCCGCCGCTTCGGGCGGGCAGGTGGCCCGGCAAAGATAGGCAGGCTGCGCTACTCCGCCACGCTTCCCCGCTACGCCCGAGCTTACCGCTTCCCGACAAAATTTTGGCGCGGGCTCCAGCCTTTGCTTCAGGTAGCCCGTACAAGAGCCGTTACCTGATTTTGGGGTCATTCCCACCGCTTTTTCTTCTCCGGACTTCCCATGAAAGCACCCATACTTTCGCTTTTCGCCAGCCTGGCTTTACTTTCCTTAACCGACTGCGCCCGCAGCACCACGGAGGTGGAGCGCCCGACTTCGGCTTCCCGCAATGCGGCCCGCGAAATGGCCATTGCCCGCTCGGCTGATACGGCCGCCCGAGCCACGGATGGCACGGCTACAGCTTCCACGGCCCCTACCCCGGTGCTGCCTGTAGAGCCGGCCGCTCGTAAAACCAATGCCGACTACCGGGCCGAAATCCGCACCGCTGATGCCGCCCTCAAAGCCAAGCCCCGGGATTTCGATGCTCTCCTGGTCCGCGCCAAGGCCAAGAGCCACCTCAAAGATTACCGCGAGGCCGTAACCGACTACAACGCGGCCCTGCGGCTCAAGCCTACCAATGCAGAAGCCTACTACAACCGAGGGCTTAACCGTCTTAAGCTCAAAGAGTACAACGCTGCTATTTCCGACTTCGGCAAAGCCGTGAAGTATAACCCCCAGGACAAGGAGGCCTACTTCGGGCGGGGTGCCGCCAAAATGCAGCTCTTCAACTTCAAGGGTGCTATTCCGGATTTTACCAAAGCCATCGGCATCGACCCCAACTATGCCGACGCCTACGAGTACCGCGGCATCAGCTACGCTTCCATTAACAAACCGAACGAGGCTAAAGCTGACCTGGAAAAAGCCACCATGCTGAACCCGGAAGCCGAAAAAAGCTTACGCCGGTACGCCGGTAAATAGTGAAACGGTGAATGAGTGATTGAGTGAAGTAGTTGTTCGGTTGAGCCTGCTGGGTAGCCTCACTAGGGCTACCTGCCAAGACCCGGTGAATGTTCACTTTACTTATCCACTCATTTACTCACTCACCGCCATCCTACTTCCCCAGCAGCAGCTTTACATAGAAACTGGGTTGACGCAGCCGCTCGCGCAGGTCCAGGTCCAGGAACATGTTGCTGATGGTTTCGGCCAGGGTGGGGTTGTTGGCGGCACGGTTAGCCACGAAATTAAACAGCCAGGGGTAGCTCAACAGGCGCTGCATGGCCCGGCTCAGGCGCAGCTCTTGCCAGAGGCGGTTATACACGGCCTGGTCGTAGCCCCGCAGAAAGTCGGCGGAAAAATTCTGGGCCGCTAGGGCCCGACCGGCCCAGTCGGCGGCGTGGCGGCCTGATACCATAGCGTGGCTGATGCCTTCGCCCGAGAACGGGTCGATGAGGGAGCCCGCGTCGCCGAGCAGCAGGTAGCCGCTGCCGGATAGTGAGCGGCGCTTTGACCCCAGCGGCAGCCCGAAGCCACGCACTGGCCCCAGCCGCTCGGCAGTGGCAAACCGCTCCCTCAGGGCCGGGTGGGTGCGCAGTATTTCATCTAGCCGCTCGCGCAGCTTCACCTTCTTTTTCGATACGGCTTCGCTGAGCATGCCTACCCCTACGTTAGCCTCCCCATTGGGCAGCGGAAACACCCAGAGGTAACCCGGCAGAAAATCCCGGATAAAGTGGAGTTCAATGAAGTTATCGGGGTGCAGGCCGGTTACACCCCGGTAGTAGGCCCGCAAGCCGGCGCAGTGGTGCGCGGGCTCCAGCTCGTGGCCGCCTACCTGCCGGGCAAAGCTCGACTGAGCCCCATTAGCCACCAGCAACAACCGTGTGGTAGTTATTTCCGAGCCATCGGCGGAGAGCACGCGCCACTGGCCGCCGGGCAGTTGCTCGTAACGGGCTACGTCGGTATTTTCCCGAAAGTCTATTTCGGGCCGCTGCCGCACTTCTTCGATCAGGAAGTTGTCGAAATGCAGACGCTTGCTGATGTGGCCGGCGCTGCGGTCAGTGGCAGGGTTGTACTTCGGCTTGAAGGGTACGGCCAGCCGGCGGCCGTTGGGCGCGTAAAAATCAATTCCCCAGCTGGGCAGTTGAATGGGCTCGGCCGCCAGGCGGGCAGGAAGCTCTTCTCCTATTCGGCGCAGCTCGCTGAGCACCTTGCCGCTGAGGGCATCCCCGCACACTTTGTCGCGGGGGAAAGTGGCGCGGTCGAGCAGCAGGCAGCGGTGGCCGGCCTTGGCCAGATGCAGGGCCGCCGTGGCCCCGCCCGGGCCAGCGCCCAGAATGCAGATATCGGTGTCGGGCATAGGGGCAGCGAAGATACGAGCTGCCGCCGTTGGGCAGCCATGCCTGCTAGTGCTCACGCACCGTAGCGGTTGCCTTCTACACGCTGCTTCCATTTTCACGCCCGAGTGCGGCCCGAAATTCCGAACGCCCCCGACGTATCATCTTGCGGCCGTTTCTTAAGTTCGTTTGCACGAGCCAGAAGTCCTTTTCTAGCTGACTTCTTGTACTTTTGCTTCCCTTTTTACGCTCTCTTACCTGCCGATGGCACTTCGAGTTTTACACCAGGATTCTACCCTCACCATTTCCTACGATTACCAGCACGAGTGGCTATATGCCAACTGGACCGGCGACCAAAGCCTGGAATCGGTGCAGACGGGTTGCCTGCGCCTGCTGGACCACCTGCGCTTTGAGCGCTGCACCAAGGTACTGAACGACAACACCGAAGTGACCAGCATGTGGAGCGATGCTTCGGAGTGGGTAGGGGCCACCTGGTTTCCGCTGCTGGCCGAGGCGGGGCTGGAGTACTTTGCCTGGGTGTATTCGCCTAACGTGTACAGCCGCCTTTCCGCCGACCTTTCCATGCAGCAGCAGCCTACTACCCGGCCCATTGTGCTGGCCTTCGACAGCCAGGAGTTGGCTACCAACTGGCTGCAGCTGATGTAGCCCCTGCCGCGAGGCACCACCAGAGCCCCGGCTTCGGAGTTCGGGGTAAACCGAGGGTAGCGCGTAAGGCTTTCGTTGCTACCTTCGCTGGCATGACGAAACAGCTTGACGGAAAAGTGGCCCTCATCACGGGTGCTTCCAAAGGAATTGGCCGCGCTATTGCGGTGTATTTCGCCCAGCAGGGCGCGCAGGTGGCCTTCACCTACCTCTCCAGCGTGGAGAAAGGCCAGCAGCTGGAGCAGGAGCTTGCCGCTTTCGGCACCAAGGTAAAGGGCTTTCGGTCCGACGCTTCCATCTACGCCGAAGCGGAAAAGCTGGTGGATGAGGTAGTTGCCGAGTTTGGCAAGCTGGATATTCTGGTCAACAACGCCGGCATCACCCAGGATGGCCTGCTCATGCGCATGAGCGAGCAGCAGTGGGACCAGGTGCTGGCCGTGAACCTGAAATCGGTATTCAACCTGACCAAAGCCGCCACCAAGCCCATGATGCGCGCCAAAACCGGCAGTATCATCAACATGACCTCGGTAGTAGGCATTAAGGGCAACGCCGGCCAGGCCAACTACGCCGCTTCGAAGGCCGGTATCATCGGCTTTACCAAGTCGGTGGCCCTGGAGCTGGGCTCGCGCAATATCCGCTGCAACGCCATTGCGCCCGGCTTCATTGAAACGGAAATGACCGACGCCCTCGACCAGAAGCAGGTAGATGAGTGGCGCAAAGCCATTCCGCTGCGTCGCGGCGGCTCGCCCGAGGACGTGGCCAAAGCCACCGCCTTCCTGGCCTCCGAAGAATCGGCCTACATCACGGGCCAGGTGCTGCAAGTTGATGGCGGCATGCTGACTTAAGAAGCATGGCGACGTCCAAACAACACGCCGCTCACAACGCAGCGGCTGAGCAAAGAATACGTCATGATGTGGAAGAGTATGGATTCCACGTTGCCCTAGTTGAAGGCGACGGATATTCTCCAAGCTTTGCCTACACCATCGGGCTGTTCAAAACGTTCGGATATCCGGAGTTGATTTGCTTTGGACTGAGCCTAGAATTACTACATGCTATGCTTTGGTCAGGTAAAGAGTTGCTGGATAAACAGCCCCTACTTGACCAAAGCATTGGGCACCCTGATTTTTTGGAAGGATTTGACGTTCGGCTGCTTACTGTAGATAAAGCGTACTATCCGGATTACTTTGGATATGCTGGCTGGTTTTACGAAAGCTGGGAATTTCCTACACTCCAAATAGTGTGGCCTGATAAGCAAGCTCTCTTTCCTTGGCAGGATAATTTTAATCCCAACTGGAAATTTGCTCAGCCTCTACTAGATAGAAACCAGACTTTCAAGTTTCGGGAGGAACGGGACCTTGGCGTTTTCACCACACGGCAGGTCTTGGAAGGACAACCCATTCTGCGCGTTTCCCACGATACTGATGGCGACTGGCAGTTTCTCTGTGATACTACCTCTGACGTGGCTGACCTGAAAATTGTCGCGCTAGAAGAAATTACACAGCGTGATCCAAGCGTGAACAGCTTGTATCAACTCAGGTACGGGTGGTCTGCTTGGCGAGAAACCCCGGATGAGGACTGGGAAACGTGGCAAAAGGAAACCGATGAGTCTGGAGCTGCGGATTGAAGCTGAACACTCTCGCGCAGACTCTGCTGACCTAGAGCAGCTTTTTTAAACAAGAACAGTACGTGTCGGGTTGTACGGGCTTGCAAAGCGGGCCTGCCAGCCCGACACGTTTTTTGTTGCGCCCGCCGCACTGCCCCTACCCCTGCTATGAAATCGAAAGTTGTATTGCTACCCCTCATGCTGGGCGGGTTCGGCATTGGCATGACGGAGTTCGTCATGATGGGCATTCTGCCGGATATTGCCCGCGCCATGCGCATCAGCATCCCGGATGCGGGTCACTTTATCTCGGCCTATGCCCTGGGGGTAGTGGTGGGTGCTCCGCTGCTGGTGGCCCTCACCGGTAAGCTGCCACCGCGCAAGATCCTGGCCTTGCTGATGGTGTTATTTGCCGTGGGCAACGGGCTGTCGGTGCTGGCCTCGTCGTACCATCTGATGCTGCTGACTCGCTTTGTTTCCGGGCTGCCGCATGGGGCGTTTTTTGGGGTAGGCGCCGTGGTGGCAGGCCGGCTGGCTCAGCCGGGGAAGGAAGCCCAGGCCATTTCCATCATGTTTGCGGGTCTTACGTTTGCCAACATCATTGGGGTGCCCATTGGTACCTACCTAGGCCACCATTTCAGCTGGCGGATACCGTTTGTGCTCATTGTGGTGGTAGCCCTGCTGACGGTGGTCAGCGTGCTGCGCCTGATGCCCAATTTAGCGGCCAAGGAGACCAACCTGCGCCAGGAGTTTCACGCCTTCACGAAGCTAGAGCCTTGGCTGATTATCGGGATAACCGTGCTGGGCAACGGAGGCTTCTTCGCGTGGTTTAGCTACATCGTGCCGTTGTTCACGGAAGTAAGTGGGTTTGGCCCCAACACGGTGGCCTTCCTGATGGTACTGGCCGGCGTGGGTATGGCCCTGGGCAATCTGCTGGGCGGCTGGCTCACCGACCGGATGTCGCCGCTACGGGCCACCACCTTCCTGTTGGCAGCCATGACGGCTTCTCTGTTGCTAGTACCCGTGGCTGCGCACTACCAACTCCCGACGGTGCTGATGACCATGCTCACGGGGGCGCTGGCTTTTTCCACGGCCGCGCCCATCCAGATGCTGATGATTCGCTCGGCTAAAGGCTCGGAAATGCTGGCTTCCTCGCTCAGCCAATCGGGTTTTAACACGGGCAACGCGCTGGGCGCTTACCTGGGCGGGTTGCCCATTGCGGCCGGCCTGGGTTACACCTCCCCCGACTGGGTAGGCGCCGCGCTGGTGACGGGAGGTATCCTGTTCTGCGTGGCACTGGTTTTCCGCCGGCGAAATCAGGCCGCCGCACCGGAGCCGGTAGTAGTGGTTGGGTAAGAATGCTGGGGTAGAAAGATACGCTTTCAAGAAAACCGGCTGTCATCCTGAGCGGAACGAAGGACCTCTACTGCTATACTAAGGGTAGTAAGATTCCCTCCGGCAGAGGCCCTTCACTCCGCTCAGGATGACAGCCGCTTACTTAGCTATTCACGCAGTCTATAACCCGATCAATCCGCAACGCGCTTACCTTAGCAGCAACCCGTTTTCCGCTCCACATGAAGCTTAGGTTTCTGCTACTGCTCCTCCTAGTGCCCGTATTGCTAGTTGCTGGGCTCCGCCCACTTCTGTCTTATTGACAATACCGCACAGTAATTGCGCGGATTGAGGGTTTCGACGAATTAAATAGGAAGCTAGGAGAAATTGAAGGAGAGCTCCGCAATGGCGACCTTATCTTTCACACTTCCCAATCGGCGCAAAGCCGGGCTATTCACCTAGCAACCCGTTCGCCATACAGCCACTGCGGCATCCTGTTTCGGAGAAACGGAGAGTGGCGGGTATACGAACCTGGCCAGTTGGTAAGCGAAACATCCTTAGCCGTTTGGGTGAACCGCAGTGAGTGGGTAGACCGAGGTAAAAGCAAACAGTTTGTAGTAAAGCGCCTGCGCGACGCGGAAAACGTTCTGACTCCGGCTGCCCTCCAACAGCTGCAAGCAATCATTGAGCAGCACAGCAATAAAGATAACGAGTTGGCTTTCGGCTGGTCCACTGAATCGATTCCATGCTCGGAGCTGCTTTGGAAGATGTACCGCCAGGCCACTGGCCGCGAAATCGGGAAGCTGCAGACCCTCCGCGAGTTCGAC
Source organism: Hymenobacter sp. HSC-4F20 (assembly GCF_019599275.1). Classification (GTDB taxonomy): domain Bacteria; phylum Bacteroidota; class Bacteroidia; order Cytophagales; family Hymenobacteraceae; genus Hymenobacter. Next base: position 2,242,729 of record NZ_JAHZTD010000001.1, read on the forward strand.
CTGAACCATCCCGCCGTGCAGGCCAAGCTGCAGGAGCGCTACGGCAAGCGCATTCCGCTGGACGAAGGTTATTTCGCCGGTCCGGATGCTGGAAAGCAAGGAGTTGGTGACGGTACGGTAGGTAGCACTACTTACCTGAACCCGTAGCCTTTTCATACGAGAATGGCAGGCTCATCCGAATTTCGTGGTCTTCCCCGGCGGTGTTGGTAAAGCGGGCCGTACGCATTACGCGCTGCGCTTCCTCATCACATCCAGATCCAATACCTTTTACTACCAGTACGTTTTGCGGAATTCCTTTCGGGCTGATAACCATCTGCAGAACTACGCTGCCTGATACCTTATCTTTTCTAGCCTGAGCCGGATAGTTGATTCGAGCGGTTAGCTCTTCGTAGCTGCCAATTAACTCCACCGGCGACTTGTGCTCTTCAGCACCCTGCGTCGACAGATATAACTCCGGCGGATTTGGGTTGTGCGTGGGGCCAGGGACCTGGTAGATGATGCCATACTGTTGCAGATATTGCTCCAGGGGCATCATGCCAATAGCGGCCCGGCGCCGGTTTACGTTGGGCTCATCCTCGATGGGAAATACTTGCTTACGGCCTTCGGGGGAAACCCTGTGCTGAGAACCATACACTTGCTTTGCTCCTTTTTCAGTCCTTACCCGGTCAATCAACAAGGCGAGTGCCGACCAGGATAGGTCTCCGCGGTCAGCGGCGGCCGTGAGCAAAGGCAGGTACTTTTCGTCAGGGTTATGCTGAATCACAAAGAATACTACTTCTTTCTGATACTCGCCTACCATCGCTTTGCCCGGATAGCCATGGCGCGCAATCAAGCTGTCGGCCTGACGAATAAGGCGCAGATCCAATGCATCTTGCTGCTGCATGGCCAGCCGGGCAGCAGGTGAGTTTGGCCCAGATTTGCGGTCGGCTTCTTCGGCCACTTGCCGATAGTGCTGATCCTGGTAATGCATTTTCTCCAGCAGGGCTACCAACGGCTGATTGAAGCCTGCTTCGTGCTGCTGTTGCTTGCGTTGCGCGCTGAGTAGAAGTTTTTTCCAGTCGCGTTGGCCGGTGAGAGAAGCAAAAGCTGCATCGGTCTGGATTTCCTGTGCCCGAAAGAAACCCATTGATACGGCTTTCTCCAGCAGCTGAAGCGCTATTTTGGTTTCCTGCTTCTGAGCGGCGGCTTGAGCTGCCTGGTAGTAGCTGCGGGCAGTACTGGGCTGCTGCCTAAGCGCGGGCTGGCAGGCTGCACTGGCGGCCACGTGTTCCGGCTCCGGCAGTTGCTGGCTTGCTACCTCCAAAACCCCGTTTGCAGACTGTCCTTGAGTCAGATAGCCCGCAAGGCTGCCCCAGGTTAGTCCCAAAGCAACTAGTGCTTGGGAGAAATAATGATGCATCACTACTGGAAGATAAAGCCCCTTGATGGCGTTCTAACTACTTACGCAGCTAAGCTATCAGTTTTTTCTATATCTGCTTCTCTCCCGCAACTCCCTACCTTCGCTACCCGCCCCTGCCCTACCCCACGCAACTATGCGGGGCCGACCGGGGTTCTTTAGTGCGGTTGCTATATCGTTCTGCCTTTGCTACTATCTGCTTCTCCCTGGTTTATACTGCTGTGCCTGCTGGTGGGCGCGGGCTACGCGGCCCTGCTCTACTCGGCCAAGGCCCCCTGGAGCCGGACCATCAACTACGCGCTGGCCTTCGTACGCTTTGCAGTGGTGAGCTTTCTGTGCTTCCTGCTCCTCTCCCCCTTCATCAAAACCACCACTACCACTACCGAAGCGCCTACCGTAGTGCTGGCCGTGGATAACTCGCAGTCGGTAGGACTGTTCACGCCGCCCACCGTGCTAACCCAGGCCACCCAGGGGCTGGCGCAGCTCACCGAAACCCTACGCGGCCGGGGCTTTCAGGTGGAAACCCGCACGCTTTCCTCCAGCAACGGCGCGGCGCGGCCCGATTCGCTGCGGTTTCAGGCCCCGGCCACCGACCTCGACGGGCTGCTAACGGGCATCGGCGAAGGATACCAGGAACGGAATTTGGCGGGCGTGGTGCTGGTGTCGGATGGGGTAGTAAACCAAGGCCGCGCGCCCCAGTACACCGATTACCGCTTCCCGATTTACGCCATTGGCGTGGGGGATACCGTACCCAAGAAAGACGTGAGCCTGCCGGCCCTGACGTACAACCGGGTGGCATTCAGCGGCAACCAGTTCCCCATTGAAGCGGAAATCGGCTACGATGGCTACCCGGCTGGCACCACCGCTACCGTGTTGCTGCGCGAGAATGGCCGGGTGCTGCAAACCAAGCGCGTGAGCCTGCCCGCCGGCCAGCGGCGCACGAAAACCACCTTCCTCGTTACGGCCCCGGCCCCTGGCAAGCGCCGTTACGAAGTGGTAGTAGAGAAGCTGCCCGGCGAGTTCACGGGGCTCAACAACCAGAAGTTTGCCTACCTCGACATTGTGAAGGGCAAGCTGCGGGTGCTGCTGGCCGGCGCCGCCCCCCACCCCGACCTGAAGGCCCTGCGCGCCGCCATTCTGCAAAACGACAACTTCGACCTCACTACCTACCTACCCGGCATCAACCCGCTGAAAACCCAGGATTTCGACGTGGCCATTCTGCACCAGTTGCCGGCCCAGAGCGGGGTAGGCACCGAGGTGCTGACCCAGGTGAAAGCCCGCCGCGTACCGACCCTGTATATTCTGGGGGCGCAGTCTAATTTCGGGGCCTACAATGGGCTGGGCGCAGGCCTGACCGTAACGCCCCGGGGTAGCCAAACCGATGAGGTGACGCCCGTGCCCAATGCCACGTTCACCCGCTTTTCCTTTGAAGACGATGCGCTGCGCCGGTTTTCGGCGTACCCGCCTGCCCCCGTTCCCTTCGGGGATGTACGCTTGGGGGCGGGTGCCGAAGCTGCGCTATGGCAGCAGGTAGGCCGCGTAAAAACCCAGAAGCCGCTGCTGGTATTCGGGGGTACGCCGGCCCAGCGCCAGGCCACCCTGCTTACCGATGGCAGCTGGCAATGGCGCCTGCAGGAAGCCGTAGAACACGACGACCGGCCCGAAGCCTACGACCGTCTCATGCTGCGCACCTTGCAGCTCCTGACCCAGAATGCCAACAAGAAGCGCCTCGACGTGTACCCTACCCAGGATGCCTTCAACGCCCACGACGATGTGACCTTTGGGGCCGAAACCTACAATGCCATCTTTGAGCGCATCTACGGCCAGCAAATCACGCTTACGCTCACCAACGAGCAGCAGAAAAACCGCACCTTCACCTACACCACTACCTCCGATGGGGCGCCCCTGCACCTGGGCCCACTGCCGGCCGGCGTATACCGCTACGTGGCGCGTGCTACCTTAGGCGGCCAACCTCAGCAGGACCGGGGCGAGGTGCTGGTGCAAGACCAGCAATTGGAAGCCATTCAGTCGCGGGCCGACCACAACCTGCTGCATCAGCTGGCCCGTCGCAGTGGGCAGCGGCTCTACTACCCTACCCAGTTTGCCCAACTAGCTCAGGACATTGAGAAGGCTAACTACAAGCCCGTGATTTATGCGCACGAAGATCTGAAAGACCTCATCAATTTGAAGTGGCTGTTCTTTGTGCTGCTGGCTTTGCTGACAGTGGAATGGGCCACCCGGAAGTATTCTGGAGGAATATAACGGGGCGTGTAAGGACAGCAGCCGTTGGCAAGCTGTGCTGCTTCGCACAAATACTTCAGAACTTTTCTCCGCGAAAAAATACTTGTTGCTGCAACTACTTCCGTAGCCGGCCTCTCCGTGCGGAGGCTCAAGATTACCACGCTCATTCGATGAACCGCCTGATTCTTCCTCTTCTCTTCTCTGCTCTCCTTTTGCTGGTTGGCTGCGCCAAAAACACCGAAAAAAAGGCCGAGCTAGCCGTGCAGGATTTCGTGCGCAACCGTATTTCTGACGCTAAAAACTACTTTCCCGGCAAGTTTCGCTTCCAGCCCTACACTAAGCGCGACTCCCTTCTGTACCTGGCCCAGATGGCCCAGATCAACGGCCAGCCTGCCCCGCCCGCCCCTACCCCCGCCGACTCCGTGCGTATTGGCACGCTGGTATACCACGACTACCGCGACGAGATGCGCAACGGGGTTATGGTGCGCGACAGTGGCGAGTATGTAGTGCGCCCGAGCGGCGACGTACGCATTTTAATGGCCGAAAGCCTGCGCCGGAAGCGGCTGCAGAAGTAAACCGTACCTTTGCTGTTCCGGCCTCACGCCGCAAGCCCGGATGCTCCTTGGTGAGCACGCTGGTTTGCTGGCATCGGCCTGGAATCCTCTTTTTATTGCTTCTACATGAGCTGGAATGCTCATGCCCGTCATGCGCTACATTCTGCTCAACAAACCCTACGAGGTCCTGACCCAGTTTACCGACGAAACCGGCCGGAAAACGCTCAAGGATTTCGTCAACGTCCCGAACATTTACCCCGTTGGTCGCCTCGACTACGACTCCGAAGGGCTGGTACTGCTCACCGACGACAAACAGCTCCAGCATCGCCTGTCGGAACCGCGCTTCAAGGTGCCAAAAACGTATTGGGTGCAGGTAGAAGGCGTGCCGACGGAGGAAGCCCTGGAAAACCTGCGCCGTGGCGTAGACCTGAAAACCGGTTTTACTACCCCCGCCGAGGTAACTTTGCTGCCCGAAGCGCCGGAACTGTGGGAGCGTAGCAAACCGGTACGGTTCCGGGCCAACATCCCGACCACGTGGGTACAAATCCGGATTTCGCAGGGCATGAACCGGCAGGTACGCAAGATGACGGCCGCCGTGGGCTACCCCACCCTGCGCCTCGTGCGCGTCAGCATTGCCGATTTGCGGGTAGATCAGTTGCAGCCCGGCGAGTGGCGCGACCTGACCAAGGAAGAAGTGCAAGCCCTAACCGAAGACATGGCCGCCCAGACCGCCGCGGCCGGCACCTTCAAAACGCCCGGCAAGGGCTCGGAATACTGGCCCGGTGGCGTGCGGCCTGCTGGTGAAAAGCCACGTAGCACCAACCGAAGTGGTTTCACTACCCCCGGAGGTGGAAAAGCAGCCGGCGGCGCCCCGCGTGCTGCTGGTACCCGGGGCGCCGGCCGCAACGCTACCCCCGGCAAAACCGGCAGCAAGCCTGGCCCTAAGTCGGCCGGACGGGGTAGCGCGCCCCGCAAACCAGGTTCGGCGGGTGGCCGCTCAGGGCGTAGCTAAGCCAGCGTATGCGCCACGCCCGAAAACTGCGGTGGGTAGCGGCGCTGGCTGCCGTGGCCTTTGTGCTGCTGAATGGGGTAGCTGCCTTCCATGCCTGGCGGTTTACGCACTTCACTACCGAAATAAGTACCCATACCGATAACCCCGAACAGCTGACGCTTCCGCAAAAGCTGTGGGTGTTGCTCACGGGCATCAAAAATCCCAAGCCCGTCAACCAAGCCACCCCCGATTTTCCCTACGTCACTACCTACATCGAAAGCCCCAATGGGCGGCTGGAGGTGTGGCACGGCGAGGTCCCGAACGCGCGCGGCACGGTAGCGCTATTTCATGGCTATACCAGTTCGAAAGCAAAACTGCTCACCGAGGCCAGCTACTTCCGCAGCCTGGGCTACAGCGTTGTGCTGACGGATTTTGCCGGCAACGGTGGCTCCGAGGGCAACATCTGCACCGTGGGCCACCACGAAGCCGCCGACGTGGCCGCGGTGGTACACTGGCTGCAGCAGCGGCCGGGGCCGGTATTCATTTACGCCAACTCCATGGGCGCGGTAGCCACTCTGCGGGCCGAAGCAGAGTTGGGCGTGCGCCCCACGGCCAACCTACTGGAGTGCCCCTACGGTTCCATGCTCGAAACCGCCCAGAGCCGCTTCCGCTCCATGCACGTCCCGCCCTTCCCGATGGCCAACCTGCTCGTGTTCTGGGGCGGGGTAGAAAATAATTTCTGGGCCTTTGACCTCGATGCTACCCAGTACGCCGCTCGCATCACTATTCCTACCCTGCTCATGTGGGGCGAAGCCGACCCGCGCGTAACCCGCCCGGAAACGGACGCTATTTATGCTGCCCTGCGTGGCCCCAAGCAACGCCAGGATTTCCCCAGTTCCGGCCACGAACCCTATTGGTGGAAACACAAGCAGCTATGGCAACATACCGTTGCGCAGGCATTAGAACGCCTACCTGAGCTACCTACAATGCACAAGCAGTAAGTGCGGCCATTGTTGCACACTTGCAATAGCCAGCAGCTAGCTCCTCTCTAAGCAGGGGAACCAGGAAGAGTATTTCCAAGAACTGCGACATCAGCTAAGCATCAAGAACCGGCACAAAGCTCTGGGCGCACGCATTTCCAACAGATAGTTCAAGCCAATCAAACGATTCCCCTGATGTGACCTTTTCAGCACACAAACTTGGACGTTTCACCAAAACAGCCCCCTAACCCTGCTGGTACCTTTGTCATGTAAATACTACACAACCCAACTGGTAAACACATGAAAAATACAGCCTTAGTTACGGGTGCTTCTGCTGGAATTGGTAAGGCAACGGCCATCTATCTTGCCCAACATGGCTATACAGTGTATGGGGGAGCGCGCAGAACAGACAACATGCTGGATCTGAAAAGCTACGGTATCATCCCCGTTGCGCTGGATGTAACCAAAGACGAAAGCGTAGTGACGTGCGTGAATAAAATTTTCGCAGCAGAAGAAAGCATTGATATTTTGGTCAACAATGCCGGCTTTGGGTTAGAAGGGGCCATCGAAGATCTTCCGATGCAAGACGCCCGCTATCAATTAGAAGTGAATGTATTCGGAGCCATGCGGTTGGCCCAACTGGTATTGCCGAAAATGCGCGAAAACCGATACGGTAAGATTGTAAATATTTCCTCAGTGGGCGGTAAGATTGCGTTTCCACTAGGTGGGTGGTATCACGCCAGCAAATTCGCTTTGGAAGCGTTGAGCGACAGCCTACGCAATGAAGTGAAAGAGTTTGGTATTGATGTAATCGTGGTGGAGCCGGGGGCCACCCGATCGGAATGGGGAACCGTGGCAACGGATATTCTTCTGAAAGTATCGGGAAACACGGCGTACAAAGACCTGACGTCTAAAACCCATGCTTTATTTACCCGACTAGCGAAGAATGTGGCGGAACCTGTCGTAATAGCGAAACTTGTTAGGAAGGGTATTGAAGCAAAAAGCCCAAAAGCAAGATATACGACTTCGCAACTAGCCTCTTTGGTTTTGCTAGGGTTGAAAAGAATTTTATCCGATAAGCAGATGGATAAATTGATTATGAGTCAAATAAAATAATGCACCATGGACAACGTCTTTCTGCAACATAATATTCTCTACGCGCGTGGTCACCAGAAAATGCAAAGTAGTGAGCATTACTTCCCAGACCATGCGCTAGGCATTATGTTATCCGGTGAGTCACAGTACTTCTCAAACGAGGGTTCGTTTGTTATGAAAGAAGGCACCATCTGTTTGATGCGTCGGAATGAATTATTTAAAAAACGAAAACAAGCTGGGCCGAATGGAGAGCCGCCTTCGTTGATCAGCCTCTTTCTTGATCAAAAAACCTTACACCATTACGCAACTGAAAATAGTATTTCGAAGCAAAGTGCGTACAAGGGCAGCGCGATGCTTGATCTAACCAGTAATGCGTTCTTGAAAGGTTTTTTTGATTCCCTTTTACCGTATATCGATCATCCGCAAAGATTGAGTGCAAAAATTGCGGAGCTTAAAACCTATGAAGCAATTGAACTATTGCTTCAGACAGGTGATGTCTACCGAAAATTTTTATTCGATTTTCAGGAGCCACACAAGATAGATTTGGAAACGTACATGAATCATAATTTCAAGTACAACATTCCATTGATATCGTTTGCGAAATTGGCGGGACGCAGCTTATCTACCTTCAAAAGAGATTTTAGAAAAATATTTGATACGACGCCGGAAAAGTGGCTGCAGCATAAGCGCCTGGAACAAGCGCACTATCTCATATCGCAAAGAGAAATGCGCCCCTCAGAGGTGTATTTAGAAGTTGGGTTTGAAAACCTGTCGCACTTTTCTTTTGCTTTTAAAAAAGCATTTGGCCTCACGCCAACCGAATTGACGGAAGAGCATAGAACTACCGGGTGCTAACGAGAACGAGGCTATTGCATCGCCAACTGCCTAACTCGTCACAACTTCTGCGCTTATATGACCAACTAGACGTGGCCATATTTACCCCACGTCACGAGCCCCTCCCTTATTCAGCAGACCGCTGCCTGTATGCAGTGGGTATCCTCCTCGTGCATGTCCTCTTCTAGTCAGGTTTCTGCGGCGCGTGCTGCCCGGTTTTGGGCCGCCCGTCGGCATGTGCTGCAAACTATTGGCAGTATTGGGGGCGCGTTCGTCGGGGTCCTGCTCACCCTGGCCCTGCTGCTCTGGGTGCCGACTCGGGCCCTGCTGCCCCTGGCCCTAATCGGACTGCCCATTGGCTGGGCGCTGGGCGTACTCGAGGTCCTCGTTTTTCCGGCGCTGGTACAACGCCTGCCTTTGCGCCTTGCCACGGCCCTGCAAGGCGTCGGGCATGGCCTGCTACTACTGCTGCTCTACGGTGGTTTTCGCCTCATCGCGCACTATTTGGCACTCCCTCACCTCTGGACGGAGCCAGGCAGCGCCCCTGCTGAACCGTGGCGACGGGTATTACTAGTCCCGCTTGTCTATGCTCTAACGGTCTTGGTGACTACCCTGCTACGACAATTACTACAGGGTATGAGCCGCCGCCGGCTACAGGATCTGCTACGTGGGCGTTATCAGCAGCCGGAAACCGAAGAGCGCATTTTTCTCTTCGTCGATCTGAAAGACTCGACGCACTTGGCTGAGCTACTCGGCAATGACCGTTACAGCCGCCTCGTATGCGACTTTTTCCGGGACGTGAGCCCGGCCATTGCGGCTTCCCGCGGGGAAGTGTACCAGTACGTGGGCGATGAAGTCGTGGTCAGTTGGCCCGCCGCGACGGGGCGGCAGTATGCCAGCTGCCTGCAGTGCTTTTTCGAGATGCAGCGGGCCATTAATGCGCGGCATGAGGCCTACCAGGACGCATACGGCGTGGTGCCCGCGTTCAAGGCCGGGGCGCACGGCGGCGTAGTGACGACCGTACTCGTCGGTACGCAGCATCGGGAGGTAGTTTACCATGGCGACGTGCTCAACACCACGGCGCGCATTCAGGCCCAGTGCAATAGCCTCGGCAGCCGTTTCCTGATTTCAGCCGCCTTACGTCAACAGCTGGGGGAGCAGCCAGAATTTCAGTTTACGGCGCTAGGCGGACAAGCCCTGCGTGGCAAAGCCAGCACAACGGAGCTATTCGATGTGCAGGTCTATCTACCTCTTCTGTGAGGAAGCCCTTGCTATGTCCTCATTTTCAACAGAGGATACGGCATAACGACAAATATACCAGAGTGTTACCAGTGGTTGTCTTGCGCCATGGACCAGCAGTTGACGGACGCACCGTGGGCTCGGTTGGTGGTTTAGGCGGGTACCAGCACTGGGCAAGGGCGCAACAATCGCCAATTCGTGGAAGCCGTGCTCTGGTTGGCGCGCAACGGCGCCCAGGGGCGGGCTTTGCTACCGGAACGCGGCAACTAACACACTACATACATGCGCTTCCAGCGCTGGATGGCCTCGGGCATATGGTAGTGCGTATTCAACGCCGTACAGGACGAGGCTGCTTTACACTCGCTGTTGGTGGACTCTAATGTCTTTCCCAACCCCTGTCGTCCGGCGCTTTGCTCAGGATTCCAGGTGGTTCTACAGTTATTTGCACTTTACTACTCACGCCAGCTTGTTGACAGGATGCGGGTTGTTGCTATTGTGCGTGCATTGGGCAGAAAACTCCGCTTAGCCAGGCTTGGCTACCCTGCTTCGCTTACCAAAAGCCGTTCCTGTAGTTGCTGCTTAGCGCTGGTGCGTAGCACCGGGTTATCTAGCCGCAGTACCTCCGTTAGCGTGAGCAGTTCGTGCAAAGCCGGGTCCTGACGGGCAGCCAGTACGGCCCCAGGGTACAAGGGCTCAATGGTAGCCCCCCAGGCTGGGCCATCGGCGGTAGGCCACACGTAGGTTTCGGGGGTAGCAAGCCCGCCTTGTTTGGGTAGTAAGATGGGCAGGCCTTGTTGATGCGGACCTAGCTCGACTGGAAACACGCACGGTAGGCCGTGCACGAGGAAGCGTAACAGCCGCGGCCGGTTAATAGTGCGGTGTTCAGGGTGCAGCAGTCGGGCAAACTGACAGCGGCGTAGCGCGTCGGATACTTCGGCCGGACTAAGCCCCAATGCCGCTGCTAAGGCTTTACCTTGCCAGTTAAGTTTTTCCAGTAAACTGATTTTCAGCAGCAAAACGACGTCCTGCGGCCGCATTCCGTGGTGCTTGCGCATACTTGAGGAAGGAAGAATTCAGAATTCGCAAATCCTGAATAAGAGGCTAGAAAGTCAGCAGTAAGGCGAAGGTAGAAAAGCATTCCTAACAATCTTAACTTTATTTGAATTAATTCTAAATAAGGTTTGCACGTCACTTGGGGTACTATACATTTGCCACTGTTTAGAACATTTCTAAACAATAACAGCCTACCCAATGTCTTTTGCATTGCCGGATGGCTGCTGCTACCCCTGGCAAATGCACCGCTTCTCTTCCTCAGCTTTCTTGTTGGTTCTGGTGGTAAGCCCGGCGTTGGGAATGGCCCAGCAGCGGCCTGCACTGGCTGATACTAGCGCCCAGCACTTGCGGCTACGGGAGGTGGTAGTAACAGCTACCCGTACCGAAAAGACCCTGACAGAGGTGCCCATTCCGGTGACCGTGGTTAGCCGACAGCAAATTCAGGCGATGGGCGCTGTGCGCCTAACGGAGGTACTGGGGGAGCAAACCGGCCTTAACGTAGGGGCCGACCACGGCCGCGGTGTGCAGATGCAGGGCCTTAACCCGGAGTACACGCTGATTCTGGTAGATGGCGAACCGCTAATTGGCCGCACGGCGGGCACCCTGGAACTCTCGCGGGTGGCCGTGGGCAACATTGAGCGGGTAGAAGTGGTGAAGGGCCCGGCTTCAGCCTTGTGGGGGTCTGAAGCGCTGGCGGGGGTAGTAAACATCATCACCCAGAAGCCCCAACCCGGCACCCGCGGCGAGGTGCGCCTACGCTACGGTGCCAACCGCACTGCTGATGTGGGCGGCACCTTCAATTACCGGCACAACCAACTAGGCCTGACCGTATTTGGCAACCGCTACAGCTCCGCCGGCTACACCTTGCAGCCCGCCAGTGGGCAGGCCACCGTGCCTCCCTTCACAAACTACACCGGCCAGAGTCGCCTTTCCTACCAGCTCGACGACAAGACCACTTTGAGCGTTTCGGGGCGATACTTCATTGAAGACCAGGCCAGCAACCTGCCGATTACTACAGAAGGCGGACAAGTAGCCCAGGTTGGCTTGAAGGCCCGTCAGCAGGACTTCAGCCTGAACCCATCGGTTACGCGCTGCTTCTCCGATAAGCTCTTCGGTACGCTACGCTTCTACCACGCCGGCTACCGCACTAAGGAAGACTACACCTATACCGCCGACGGCACGCCCTACGACGCCAGCTATTTCCACCAGACCTTCACCCGCCCGGAAGCTCAACTCGACTGGCGCCTGCACCCCAAACACACGCTTACAGTAGGGACGGGCTACCTCTGGGAATCCGTGGAAGCCACTCGCTACGACCAGCGCCAACAGATGCGCTCGGCCTACGGCTATCTGCAGGATGACTGGAGCCCGCTGACCGGCCTGAACCTGGTGGCTGGGGTGCGCTACGACGGCCACAGCCAGTACCAAGGACAACTTAGCCCGAAGCTTTCGGGGCGCTACCAGCTTCGGCCGTGGCTGGCCGTGCGGGCCTCAGCGGGGCGCGGCTTCCGGGCTCCTGACTTCCGTCAGCTTTACCTCAACTTCTCGAACCCGGCCGTGGGCTACAGTGTGTTCGGCACCCATCAAGTGCGGGAAAAGGTGGCTCAACTGGCGGCTCAGGGCCAACTAGCCCTCGACCCGGCCACGGGGCAGCCACTTATCAATGCGCCCCTGCTGGAGCAGGCCAGCAGCCTCACGGCTGAAAGCTCCCGGGCCTATAACGCTGGCCTGCAGCTCGACCCTACCCCGAAACTCCGCCTGACTGCCAACTTTTTCCACAACGACCTGCGCGACCTGATTGAAACCGCCGCCGTGGCTCAGAAAACCAATGGGCAGTCGGTGTACTCCTACCGCAACGTGAGCCGGGCCTACACCCAGGGGCTGGAAACCGATGCCCGCTACCTGCTACGTGCCCACTTAACCCTGAGTGCCGGCTACCAATACCTAGTGGCGAAGGACCGCAACGTGGTGACCCAGCTGAAGAACGGCTCCATCTATCGCCGCGATCCGGAAACACTGGAAACTACCCGGCTGAAAGTGGCTGACTACGGGGGCTTGTTTAACCGCTCCCGTCACATGGCCAACGTGAAGCTTTTCTACGACAATCAGGCCACGGGCTGGTCGGGCAGTGTGCGCGGGGTGTACCGGGGGCGCTATGGCTTTCAGGACCGCAACGGCAACCTGATTCTGGATACCGGCAACGAATACGTAGCGGGGTACTGGCTCTGGAATGTGTCGGCGGCCAAAGCCTTCCGCCAGCGCTACACCCTGCAAGCCGGCCTTGATAACGTGCTGAACTACACTGACCCGGCCTACCTCAGCACCGTACCCGGCCGCCTGTACTACGCCAGCCTGACGGTGGCTCTGGGTTCGAAGTAGCCCTTTCCTCCTTGTCACTTCATCACCTCATTTCTTCACTTCTTTCCTTATGAACCAGCTGTTCTCCCGCTTCGCATTGCTAACCCTGTCGGGCGCGGTCCTTACCCTCAGCGCCTGCTCCAACGATGACAACGACGATAACGAGGTAAAGCCCGCCGAGGCGCTGAAAACCGAAACGGCCAGCAACCTGGGCCCGGCTCCGACTTCTACTACCCCTCCTACCGCCGGCCAGCCCGGCACGCCCCGGCACTACGCCTTCTACAACCTGGCTACCAAGAGCGAGGTGCCCTACACCGATTCGGCCACAACCAAGTGGGACATTGCCGTGCGCACTACTACCATCCTCGTGAACGGGGGCAGCAGCGGCCCCGGGCAGGGCGGCGCCATCGTGCAGGACGGGTTGTTTTCTGAAATAACTGCGGCGCCCGCTACGGGCTATAACGTGGATTCGCGCACTGCCTACGCTATTCCTACGGGCTCGGGCAAGGGCTGGTACAATTACAACTCCACTACCCACGTCGTGTCACCGATTGCGGGCAAGGTGATTCTGCTGCGCACGGCGGCGGGCAAGTACGCCAAGCTGGAAATCGTGAGCTACTACAAGGATGCACCGGCCTCCCCGACCGGAACCGAGCCCCGAGGCTACTACACCTTCCGCTACGTGTACCAGCCCGACGGCAGCACCAACCTGAAATAAGTCCGGCGCGGGCGACCCGGACCACCGGGCCTGCGGGGCTAGCGGCCCGCCGGGTCGTCCGCTGTCGGCACAACTTTTCCTTCTGCTTCTCTTTCTCTATGACACGCCTTTTTTCTTTCCTGCGGGCTGCATTGGTAATGGCTCTGCTGCTGTCCGGGCGCGCTGCTTCGGCCGCGCCTGCTTCTCCGCGCATTGTGTCGCTCAACGGCACCATCAGCGAAATTATCTGCGCCCTCGGCCGCCAGCCGCAACTGGTGGGCGTTGATGTAACCAGTACCTACCCCGAAGCTCTCACCAAACTGCCCAAGGTGGGCCACAACCGCAACATTTCAGCTGAGGGCGTACTGGCCCTGAACCCCACATTGGTGGTAGGTACCACGGAGTCGTTGAAGCCGGAAGTGGCCGCCCAACTGAAAGCCGCGGGCATCACGGTACAGCTATTCAAGCAAGACTACTCGGTGGCCGGTACCAAGCAGCTCATCAAAGAAGTGGCGGCTTCCTTCGGGGCAACGGCTCAGGTGCCCGCCGTAACGGCTAAGCTGGATGCTGATTTAGCGAAAGTGAAAAAGCCGGCCGCCGCGCCGAAAGTGCTCTTTATTTATGCCCGGGGCGCAGGCACTCTAATGGTAGCGGGCCAAGGCACTTCGGTGGAAAAAGTGATGCAGTTGGCCGGTGCCCGCAATGCCGCCACTGGCTTTTCCGACTTCAAGCCTCTGACCGCCGAAGCCTTGGTAGCCGCTAACCCCGATGTGCTCCTGCTTTTCGATAGTGGCTTGCAGAGCCTGGGCGGCAAAACCGGCTTGCTCCAGATTCCGGGGGTAGCCCAGACCACGGCGGGCCGCACGGGTCGGGTAGTGGAAATGGATGGGCAACTGCTCACGGGCTTCGGGCCGCGCCTGGGCCAGGCCGCCACGGAGCTAGCCAGCAAGCTGAAGTAAGGCCTTCCCGATGACAACTCTTACGCAAGCGCCACCTGCGCCTACCCTATCCGCTCCCCCCAAACCTAGCGTGTTTCGGCTGGCCGCCTCGAAGCGCCAGCGCCTGCTCGTGCCTGTACTGGTGGTGTTGCTGCTGGGCACCGTGCTGGTAGGAGCCGGAGTGGGGGCCGTGGCTATTCCGGTGCCGGCTCTGCTGGGCATTCTGCTGCATAAAGCTGGGCTGACCTCCGGGCTGGCGTTTGAGCCCCAACAGGAAGCCGTGCTCTGGGCCATTCGGTTGCCGCGGGTGTGCCTGGGGGTGCTGGTGGGGGCGGGGTTGGGCTTGGCCGGTGCCAGCATGCAAGGCCTTTTCCGCAACCCCCTGGCCGATACAGGCTTGATTGGCATTTCGTCGGGCGCTTCATTGGCCGCGGTAGCTACCATTGTGCTGGAGGTAAAGCTGCTGGCCGTGTTTGCCGGTTTAGCAGCCATCCGGGAGGCTTTGGGGTTTTATCTGCTGCCGGTGGTAGCATTTGCCGGAGCCTGCGCCACCACGTTTCTGGTGTACCGCATTTCGCGGGAGGGCGGGCGCACGGTGGTAGCTTCTATGTTGCTGGTGGGCATTGCCATTAATGCGCTGGCCGGTGCTTTCACAGGGCTGCTTACCTACGTAGCCACCGACGAGCAACTGCGCAGCATCACATTCTGGGGGCTCGGGAGCCTGGGCGGCGCCTCCTGGCCCACGGTGCTGCGGTTGCTGCCGTTTCTGGTCCTACCCCTGCTGTGGCTGCCTACCCTCGGTAAACCCCTGAACTTGCTGGCCCTGGGTGAGGACCAAGCTACCCACCTGGGTCTGCCCGTGGCCCGGCTTAAGCGCCAACTCATCGGCTTGTCAACGTTGGCGGTAGGTGCGAGTGTAGCTGTGGTAGGTGCCATTGGGTTTTTAGGGCTGATTGTGCCCCACCTGATACGCCTGGTGGCTGGCCCCGATAACCGCCGGGTGTTGGTGGGCTCAGCGCTGGGCGGTGCCGTGGTACTGGTGCTGGCCGATACGCTGGCCCGCACCCTAGTGGCCCCGGCGGAGCTTCCTATCGGCATCCTGACAGCCTTGCTGGGTGCCCCAACTTTTCTCTGGATTTTATTGCGCCAGCGCCGCCAAGCAGCAAGGTAGCCGAACCCATCGGAGCCCTACCCCCTGTTTCTGCTCAAACCGCCATCGGGTGTTCCGCTCCCTCACCCCCCGGATTCTACTACCCTGTCAATTTCAGGCCGAAGCAAAGCAGGCGCTTGCAATTGGCCCCTGTCTTCACTACCCCTCCCATCACCTCTAACCTGTCACTCCCCACCTTTCATGTTCGATGTCGAGAACGTAACCTATCAAACCGGTCGGAAAACCCTGCTGCAACAGGTTTCCTTTCGGGCCCGCCCCGGCGAGCTATTGGCCGTGGTGGGGGCCAATGGGGCGGGAAAATCTACGCTGCTGCGCCTGCTCAGCGGCGACCTGACGCCGACCCACGGCACGGTGCACTTCGATGGGCAACCTTTAGCGGAATGCCCTGCCCCGGCCCTGGCTAAGCGCCGGGCTGTGCTCACCCAACAGCACACACTGTCTTTGGCTTTTCCGGTGGCGGAGTTGGTCATGATGGGCCGCTACCCTCACTTTCAGGGCCAACCCTCCGCCCACGACCACTGGATTGTGGAAGCCGCCCTGAGCACAGTAGGCCTCTCCGCGCTGGCAGCTCGCAGCTACCCCACGCTTTCGGGTGGGGAGCAGCAGCGGGCCCAGCTGGCGCGGGTACTGGCTCAGGTGTGGGAAGCGCAACAAGGCTTTCTGCTCCTCGATGAACCTCTGACCGGCCTGGACCTCCACCACCAGCACCACACCCTGGATATTGCCCGCGACTTGGTTTTGCGCGGCTTTGGCGTCATTGCTGTGCTGCACGACCTGAATCTGGCGGCCCAGTACGCTGACCGTATTTTGTTGTTAGCCCAGGGCCAACCGGTAGCCTACGGGGCACCGGCTCAGGTGCTCACCTGCGAGAATATTCACCGCGGCTTTCAGATTGATGTGCAGCTTTTGCCGCACCCTCACCTTAGCTGCCCGCTCATTGTGCCCTGCCCCCGCCGGGCCGTGTAGCGCTTTTCTCATCTTCTCATCCAACGCTTCTCCTTTCTCATGGAAACGCTCACCTCCCCCCTCTCGCTGGCCGAACGCTGGCTTACCTACCAGCAGGAAAACCCCAAAAGCCGCATCCGCGACGCAGCCCGCGCCCTGGGCGTCAGCGAAGCCGAGTTGCTGGCTACCCGCTGCACCGGTCATGCCAACTCGCCCGTCACCTTCCTGAGCGGCGACTTCCGGGAGCTGCTCAAGCAAGTGCCCACCCTCGGCCGCGTGATGGCCCTCACCCGCAACGACAGCGCCGTTCATGAGCGCAAGGGGGAATACCAAAAAGTATCGTTCAATGGCCAAATGGGCCTGGTGCTGGGCGAGGACATCGACCTGCGCCTGTTCATGAGCCACTGGCAGTTCGGCTTTGCCGTGGAGGAGAATGGCCGCCGCAGCCTGCAGTTTTTCGCCGCCGATGGGGAGGCCGTGCACAAAATCTACTTGCTGGAAGAAAGCAACCAGGCGGCGTATGAGGCGCTGGTAGCGCAGTACCGGGCCAGCTACCAGCCCGCCACGCTCACCGCTCATCCTACCTCCTCGCCCACCACTGAAGCAGACGACGACGCCATTGATGCGGAAGGCTTCCGTGCGGCCTGGCGCACCATGACGGATACGCACGAGTTTTTCGGCCTGCTGCGTCAATATGGGGTTACGCGCACCCAGGCTCTGCGCCTGGGACCACCAGAACTGCTGCGCCAGCTCGATCCGCAGGCCATCGACCAGGCCCTGCGCTTGGCCTCGGAGCAGCAACTGTCCGTCATGATTTTCGTGGCCAGCCGGGGGTGCATCCAAATCCATACGGGACCCACGGAGCGCATTGTGCCCACTGGCTCCTGGCTCAACGTCCTCGACCCCGACTTCAACCTGCACCTGAAGGTAGGCGACATTGCCCAGGCCTGGGCTGTGCAAAAGCCCACCGCCGACGGCATTGTGACCAGTGTTGAACTCTACGACGCGGCTGGCAACAACCTGCTACTCCTGTTTGGCAAGCGCAAGCCGGGCGTTCCGGAGCTAAGCGCCTGGCGGGAGCTGGTGGCAGCGCTATAAATTCTGAAGTTCTTCTTGAAAAGGCCTAACCGGCTAGGTTAGGCCTTTTTGTTGTGCCCCCCTGATTAGTCCTCTGGTAATTTGCCACGCCTCATCAACACATCCAACGCTACACTAGACGCCTCAACAAACATCAACCATTCAGAAGTAGCTAAGCCTATTGATTCTTTCTCTATCATTTGATCAGTTACAACGCTGCTAAAGAGGCTCCACGCATCATCAACCGCATTAAGCGCTACTTTTTCATCTAGCGTATAGACAGGAGGCTGAAACTGATACACATATAAAGTGGACGGAGACAAAACGAAATCCTGCCACATATAAATTATTTCTGTCAACCCCGGCATCTCATCCGCCTGATATTCGGAAACCATCTTGACGTACTCAATAAGCAGATTTCTTATCCTCTGTTCAATAATCTGAGGTGATGGTTTATCTGTATTCATATAGCTATTGAATCATGCCCGACGATGAAAAGAAGGTGCACAAACTAGTATCAGTTACTGATAACCGAATAATTAGAACTCTCACTCCTGCCCGGCTGTCAGCATATCCTACCCCTGGTTTTATCGTAGAAGTCAGACCGTCGCGAAACGATACCACGAGATATTCCAAAATGACAATCTGTCACGAAATAAAGGCATTTCCCTGGCTGGTACGCGTCTTGTAATTCCCCCGGTGCGAGTGATTCGCAACCAGTATCTGACACCTCAACTCCTAATATACAACCATTCACATGGGCAAAATAATCGGTATTGACCTCGGCACCACCAACTCGTGCGTGGCCGTAATGGAAGGCAACGAGCCGGTGGTAATTCCGAATAGCGAAGGCCGCCGCACGACTCCCTCAATCGTGGCGTTCCTCGATAACGGTAAAGGCGAACGGAAAGTCGGTGACCCCGCCAAACGTCAGGCCATTACCAACCCCAAGAATACACTGCAGTCGATTAAGCGCTTCATGGGCCGCGGCTTCGGCGAAGTGACCGAAGAAGCCAAGCACGTTTCCTACGAGCTGGTGCGCGGTTCCAACAACACGGTAGCGGTACAAATCGGCGACCGTCAGTACACGCCCCAGGAAATTTCGGCCATGGTTCTGCAGAAAATGAAGCAGACCGCCGAAGACTACCTCGGCACGACGGTAACCGAAGCCGTTATTACGGTTCCGGCTTATTTCAACGACGCCCAGCGCCAGGCTACCAAAGAAGCCGGTGCCATTGCTGGCCTCGATGTAAAGCGCATCATCAACGAGCCTACTGCTGCTGCCCTGGCTTACGGCCTCGACAAAAAGCACAAAGACCAGAAGATTGCCGTGTACGACCTGGGTGGTGGTACCTTCGATATCTCGATTCTGGAGCTGGGTGATGGCGTGTTCGAAGTACTGAGCACCAACGGTGACACCCACCTCGGTGGCGACGACTTCGACCAAGTAATCATCAACTTCCTGGCTGAAACGTTCGCCAGCGAGAACGAAGGCCTCGACCTGCGCAAAGATGCTATGGCCCTCCAGCGCCTGAAAGAAGCCGCTGAGAAAGCCAAAGTAGAGCTGTCTTCTTCGACCGAAACTGAAATCAACCTGCCCTACGTAACGGCTACCGCTTCGGGCCCGAAACACTTGGTAGTAAAGCTGAGCCGCGCCAAGTTCGAGCAGCTGGCTGACTCGCTGGTGCGCCGCTCGATGGAGCCTTGCAAAAAGGCTCTGCAAGACGCTGGCTTGAGCACTTCCGACATCGACGAAGTAATCCTGGTAGGTGGCTCGACCCGTATCCCCCGCATTCAGGAAGAAGTAGAGAAGTTCTTCGGCAAGAAGCCTTCGAAGGGTGTTAACCCCGACGAAGTAGTAGCCGTAGGTGCTGCCATCCAGGGTGGTGTACTGACCGGTGAAGTGAAGGACGTACTGCTGCTCGACGTAACCCCGCTTTCGCTGGGTATCGAAACGATGGGTGGCGTGATGACCAAGCTCATCGAGTCGAACACGACCATTCCGACCAAGAAGTCCGAGACCTTCTCGACAGCTTCCGACAACCAGCCTTCGGTAGAGATTCACGTACTGCAGGGCGAGCGTCCGCTGGCTTCGCAGAACCGCACCATTGGCCGCTTCCACCTCGACTCGATTCCGCCAGCACCCCGTGGTGTTCCGCAAATCGAAGTAACCTTTGACATCGACGCCAACGGCATTCTGCACGTTTCGGCCAAAGACAAAGGCACCGGCAAGGAGCAGAAAATCCGCATCGAAGCTTCGTCGGGTCTCACCGACGCCGACATCGAGCGTATGCGCAACGAAGCCGCTGCTAACGCTGAAGCTGACAAGCAGGAGAAGGAGCGCATTGAGAAAGTTAACCAAGCTGACTCGATGATCTTCCAGACTGAGAAGCAGCTGAACGAGTACGGCGACAAGCTGAGCGCTGGCAACAAGACAGCCGTTGAAAATGCCCTCGCCGACCTGAAGAAGGCCCACGAGAGCAAAGACCTCGGCCAGATTGACACCGCCATGGCCGCTATCAACGCTGCTTGGCAGGCTGCTTCGCAGGAAATGTACGCCGCTACCCAAGGTGGCGCCGACGGCCAGCCTGGTGCTGACGGTGGCAACCCCTTCGGTGGAGCCGGCCAGCCCGGCGGCAACGGCCAGCAAGGCCAGCCGCACGACAACGTGACGGACGTTGACTACGAAGAAGTAGGCAAGTAAGTGCCGGAACATTTGACTACTAAAAAGGCCCGGAGCGCTGCGCTCCGGGCCTTTTTAGGTATTGCTCGGCCAATAAGCCGAGGCTAGGATAGTTGCCGGAGCCATGCATCGGCCGCGGCCTCATCCTCGAACAGTCGATAGACTAGCCCCGATTCGCGGGCCTCGTTCATTACCAGGTTCATGGAGAGGCGGGCGAACACGTCGTGGGACAACAGGACGGCTCCGTAGTACGGCTGGCCGGGTGAGGCAGCTTTGTTAAGCCAGTTTTCGGTAATCCAGCTACGCTCCTCCTGCGTGAAAGCCGTCATGTTGCGCTGGTCGCCTAACACCTTATACCACCCTCGGCGCTGCAACAGCTCCCGTGCCTTCGTCAGGTATACTTGCATGTCTTCAAACTTGCGCTTGCCAGCACCATACTGCACAACCAGGTATCCGCTCGGGTGCTCTAGCAAGCGCCCAACGGGGTTTTCAAAATATAGCTGTACCTGACCAGCAGCATGGAAAGAAGACATAAGACGCACAGAAGGGAAAGAAGGGCGGATGTGCCAACACCGGCTCGGGGGCAGTAAGCTAGTTACTCATTTTTTTCATGTAAAAATTGCGTAGCAGAACTGTATACGCATTTTTTATACAAAATCCGCGTATACTCCTGACCTTGCGCAGCCTCGTTCCGGTAGCACCTAGAAGGAAACAACATGGCTGATTTTCTGATTATCGGGGCCGGCATTGGCGGGCTCACTACGGCGCATGCCCTGCTGCAACAGGGCCACCAAGTGCGCGTGTTCGAAGCGGCGCCGGAGTTGCGCGAGGTTGGGGCCGGCGTGGTGCTGGGAGCCAATGCCATGCGGGCGCTGCACCAGCTGCACCTGCAGGAGGCCGTCCTGGCGCATGGCTCGGCAGTAACGCGCCTGGACTTACGCGACCAGCAGGGTCATCTGCTGCAAGCCGCCGATACGTCGGCGTTTACTACCCGCCTGGGCTTCCCGAATCTGGGCGTGCACCGGGCAGCCCTGCACCAGGCACTCGCCCGCGGGCTGCCGTCGGGGCTGATAAAGCTGGGCTGTGCTTTTGAACGGTTTGAGGAAGAGGCAACAGGGGTAGTGGCCTACTTCGCGGATGGCCACGTTGCGCGGGCCGACGCCCTAATTGGGGCCGATGGCTTACGCTCCCGGGTGCGGCGCCAACTACTTCCCCAGACCGAGCCCCGCTATGCTGGCTACACCTGCTGGCGAGCGGTAGTAGAAGCCAGTCGGCTCCGGTTGCCCGTGGGCGAATCGTGCGAGACGTGGGGCGAGCGGGGTCGGCGGTTCGGCTACGTGCCGGTAGGCGGGGGCCGGGTGTACTGGTTTGCCTGCCTAAACAGCCCCCACCCTCAGAACCCGAGGCTGCGGGCGTTTCGGGTGGCGGACCTAGAGCGGGAATTTGCCGGGTTTCACGCGCCCGTGTCAGAGCTGCTGGCGCTTACCCGCGACGATCAACTGCTCTGGAATGACATCCTCGACCTACAACCGCTACGCCATTTTGCTTACGGGCACGTGCTGCTCCTCGGCGACGCGGCGCACGCTACTACCCCCAACATGGGCCAGGGAGCCGGCATGGCCGTGGAAGACGCCGCCGTGTTGGCCCAGTGCCTTACCGCAACCACCGATGTGCCAGCTGCCTTCCGCCACTTTGAGCAGCGTCGCCTCCTGCGCACTAGGCGCATTGTCACTACTTCCTGGCACTTAGGCCGCGTCGGACAGCTTGAAACCCCTTGGCTGGCTACGCTGCGCAACTCCGTGATGCGCCTGCTACCCCCGGCCGTGAGTCGAAGCCAGATGGCGTGGTTGTATCAAGAGCTATAGCGGCTTACTCACTTGGAATGGCGTACTGGGTAATCAGGCCCGTTGTATCTAAGAGGGCAAACCGCTGGCGGTCAAGGGTAGGCAGCACGGCGACGATCCGGCTTGCGCTAGTGTAAGTTTGCAGCGGCTTCTTGCTTGCCTTAGTGGCGGCGTACAGAGCCGCCGCTCTGCCGCCCGCTACTACCAGCTGGCCAGTTCCAACAAAGCACAGCAGGTCATCCTGCGGATCGGTATCAAGCAAGATGTGCTCCTCCTCTTTGCCCAGGTTACTGATAAGGCAGATGTCTTTGCTGGTTACAGCGGCAAACAGTGGGCTCGCCTGATAGGGAGAAATGACCAAGTCGCCAACAGAACCCTCGTACAGGTGTTCCAGCTGCACTGTGTCATCGGGCGCTACTTTCAGCAGGTACTCATTCAGGTAGGTGTAGTACTGCTGTCCGCGCGCAAAAATTGGCGCTGCACCGTACCCTTTCACCCCATCTACTACCCCTTCTGGGGTTGGGCATGGCACGGTTTGGATAAGCCCGCCCTGCATGGTGTAGTGCCTGCGTTGCAGCGCTGCCCCGTCGGGCAGAAGCGTTACCACTACATTGTCGGGCAGCATCCCCACTCCCATAACATTAGAAGGCAGGTTGGGGCTGAAGATGCACAAGGCCTCCTCGAAATGCTTGTTTCGGGCTAAGTACTGGGTAGCAAAGCCCGTTTGATGCGGGGCAAATAAGATAATGTTGGTGGTATGAAACGCATCGGCGTACAGCACAGGCTGACTGTGTGCCGAGAGTACGTCGGGCCAGGAGTAGTACTCGATGTGGCCATACCAATTGCCCCGGGCCAGGTGCAGGTGGTTGTCGCGGCGGCCCAGTGCCAGGAACTGGTTGCGGTGCGCAGTAGCGCTGTACCAAGTCACTTCAGGGGTAAGCTGCCAGGCTGCTGTTTTAGGTGTTGATGGCACACTTGGCTTTGGCCCGGCGGCCTGCGTAGTCAGGAACCGGCTACAATCGGCGGCTATCAACGGGTCGTTGGGCAGGAAGTTTGGCAGCAGGGAAAGGAGTTTCTGATTACCGACCTGAGCTTCCTGGCTGATGATTTCGTAGGCCACCTCGCGGGAGGTAGCCACGAAATCGGGGATGGTGGAGTACCGTTCCTTCACACTCACAAGCACGTGCAGAAACGCAGCCCGCCGGGTAGCCGGCGTGTGCTCCCGGTATAGCTCCCGTACGTGGGCACTAACTTCCTCGGCGGAGTCGGCGGCCACTACCTCAAAATAGTGCCGTAAACAGGTTTCCGGCTGGCGAGAGTTGTGCCAGCCCTGCAGCAGGGCGGCCTTGGCCCGGCCAGAAGTGTGCAGTTTGCGGTGCAGGAGGCGCGCCGCTTCGGAGTAGTTCTCCTGCGTAAGAAAGCCAGCGGCACCTAGCTCATACTGCTGAGCTGCCGCTCCGGGCTGCTGAAGCTGATCATATAGGTCGCCCGCTTTTTCGTGGTGGTTCAGGGTGGTGTATAGCTCGGCAGCTTCCAGCAGCAGACCACCCCGCTCCAGGCATCCAGCTGCGGCGACGGAGTTGTGCAGGTGTTCTTTGTGAAGGGTGGCGGCTTCGCGGTAGAACTGGCCTTGCTCCAGCGCCTTGGCTGCGGAATGGTAGTCGCCCAGCAGCTGCGCGTAGATGTAGGCCGCTTTCTTGCAGTGCCCCGCGGCCAATTCCTGCTGGGCCGCCCGCTGATACTGGGCCCGTAGCTGGTGTTCGTAAGGCCCTAGGTCCCAGCTATCCACCCGCTGCCCGCCCCCCAGCCGGCGTAGGTCGAAGGTGGTGTTACGGGAACCCAATCGGGCCGAAGGCGGCGCCGCACCCCGGTTGAGGTACGGCCCGCCGAGGGGAATAGCGTATTTCAGGGCTTCCTCCGGGTTGTCGCCAAACAAGCGTAGCAGCCGCTCAATTTCGCCCTGGCGCTTTTGCTCCAGGTTGGCTAAGTTACCGGCCAGCCAGTTTTCCAGCTTCTGCAGCAAACCGGGGCCGGCATTGTCTGCCCCACCCGCACCGGCACTGTGCGTTGTCCGCATATCGGCCAGGCCCGCCAGCGCCCCTCCTACCCCCTGCACTACCCGCAGCCCCGTTTTCAATGCTCCTTCCTTCAGGTAGTCCAGAGCTTTCTGCACGGGCGTGTCCTGCTCCTTCTCCTTTTTAGTTAGCTCCGTAAGCGGTTCCGTACCGATGGTTTCGCGCATGGATTCCAGCAGGTCGGCGGGCGGGCGGGACTGTACCCGGATGGTTTGCAGGCGAGGGCGCGCCGGCAGGCCCGGATGAGCCAGGTCCCAGCGGGTGGCGCGGGGAGCAGGGGTGTCCAACAGATCCAGCAGAGCTACCTCGTCTGCGGCTCCAAACCCGACCATACCGATGCTGGGATGCAGCAGCTGGCGGGGCCACAGCAGCATGGAGCTTAATTCCGCGGGGGTGGTTTCCGGCCATAGCTCAGCCGTTACGGGTACGTAGAGCCGGTTGGCTACCACCCCGTAAGGCTCCAGGCAGTCGGTGGGCATCGGGCCTTCCTTGAACACGACTAGCAGCCCGGCAGCCCGCAAATTCCGGATAGACTGGGGCACCACGTAACACGCCAGTTGCTCGGGCGCTACATTCCAGCGGCCCAGTTCCCGCAGCCACGCCCCTGGGTCGGGGCCGCGCAGAAAGGCCGCGCAGGCGGGGCGCTGGGCAGTTGTAGTGTAGCGGAGAGTGAGTTGCATAACGGCTAGGCGATAATGCGGTCAATGAAGCGCTGAAGATAATGCGTATAAAAGTCCGGTACCCGCATAGCCCGGCTCTGCTCCAGGCCGTTGCCGGCCGGCTGGTCTACCCCCGTAAAGTACGAAGAACCGCACACGGCCTCATCAGCAGCCCAGGCCGCCGACGACTTGTTTAGCACCAGAACCAGGGTTATTTCCGGGATGGATGCGTCGGAGCTGCGCAGGTGCAGCAGGCCACGTGGGTCAACAATGGCTGCACTGCCATCGGGCCAGGCCAGCCGCCGAAACAGCAGGCGCGGGTTACCGGTAAGCTGTAGGGTATCCAACTCCAAGGTGGCCAGGTGGAGGTTAGGAAGCTGCTGTTGATGAGCGTGCAGCTTCAGGTGCACGTTCTCTACCACCTGCACCACATAGCCTTCTATCAGCAGTTGCCCATTGCTTATTCCGAGCCGATTTACCCGCCGCAACACGTTGTAGCCGTTGTTGATATGGCGCTTCACGACGCCACTACTCAGCTGCCAAGCAGCTAGGGCAGGGCTGGTAGGAAGAGGCGCCGGAGTCCGCTCTACAATAGTGCCCGCCAAGTAGTCAAAGACTACCGATTCTCCGTTGATCCACAGGGCAAGACTGGTGTCGCGCCAGGTGATGGGGGGCATCTTTGTCAGCGTACCGAATTCCGGGGAGAGGTCAACGGTCGTTGCGGCTTCGTTAGGTCCGCCCAGGGGCAGGCGGTAAAACACTAAGCGCTTCTGTTTGGGGTTGCTCACCACAATAAACACCCACGACTTTTCATCTGAGCCGAAGCGGTATTCCCCTTCCTCAATGAGGGGGAGCAGTTCCCGCGCCCCACATTCCTTTTTGGGCCAGAACAGCACCCTTCGTTTTTCGGTAATTCCGACTACTCCCAGATGGGCGTGTTGGAAGGTGTAGCCTGTAACGTTGTACATGCCCACCGTAGGAAAGTACAGCGGGCTGGGGTGGCGCAGCAGAAAAGCGGGGGTACCAGCGGGGTGCGCCGCGGGCCGCACCGGGGTAGTAGCAGACCGGAATAGCAGTTCATCCAGCTCCAAGCAACTGGTGCTGACAGGCACCCGGTGACTATTTACGTACTCGTAGAGGTGTACTTGTCCGCCGCGGTCTACGGTGAGCAGGAACCGTAAACTGGGGCGCGCTGCGGCCAAGTAAGGCGCAAAGGCAGGCTGATGCAGCTGCCCCGCATCGGTAATCAGCAGGGTATCGGTTTCCGCCGCCGCTGGCACTTCGCTCATCAGCCGCTCTAGCGCCAGCCCACAGTGCAGGGCAGGGTCAAGCAGGGTCAGGGCTTGTATAACGCCAGCTTTGGTTTCCAGAGTAAGTACCTCGGCAGCCTGGCCTCCCAAGGCATAAGCCGCCACGGTAGCCGGTGGCCGGCTGAGAGCAGACTGACGAGCCCAGGCCAACGCTGCCGCCAGCGCAACTAGCCGAGGTAGTCCCCACATGGGCAGGCTGGTATCGAGCAGAATAGTGCGCGGGCGCGGCTGGTTGTGCGGGGGCTCCTCGCGGCGCAGGTACAGCGCCTCATTGTTTACTAAGCGGGCCGTAAAAGTCAGGTCGTCGTAAGCTAGCTCGCTGAGCAGCAGCCGGTCGAAGCTGCCGCGGTTGGTTACGTCGGACACGCCGCCGAAGGGTTGGTTGCTGGCTCCGTGGGCGTGCAGCGGAATGCGCAGGGCGGCCCCTAACCGTTGCGCCAGGCGGGCTAGCCCGGCCGTGCGTTCATCCAGAGCCAGCTCTTCGAACAGCTCTGTGGGCCGATTGGGCACGATTAAGGCCAGGGGCTCGGGTAGCTGATTGAGGCCGGTACGCACGCGCAGCTCCAAGCTGGCTACCGTTGGGAACCGGCGCGCGGCGCGGGCCAGCAGCCCAATATCGACCAGAAACCGTTGGCGCGTGGGGGGTGGTCCCGGCGTAAGCAGTCCGGCATCAAGGCGGCCGCTGGTCCACTCGTCTACGACACTGCCGGCCCAGTCGGCCGTTATCTGCCGGTACTCGCCCCGCAGAACTTCGTGCAGCAGATGCGGCTTGCGTGGGCCGGAGCGCAGCTCCTGGGGTAGGCCCCCTACTGTGTGGAGAAACTCAAGAGCCTCTTCCAGCATCTGGGCTACCTCAATGGTGTCGGTGTCATCGGGGGGCAGCCCCTGGAGCAGCCCGTGCAGAAGGCCTACTCCACCGCTGGCTTCGGGCCAACCGCCTTGGCAGGCCGCAAGCAGGAGCAGCAGCGTCCCGAGGGAAGGTAGGCCGGAAGGAGCTAGTGCCTGTAGCACTTGCACCAGCTCGGCGCGGTAGCAGATGGTAGCGCCGCTACGCCACTCCAGTATTTCCCCTTGTTCTACCCAGTGCCAGAAATACTCCTGCGGTGCCCGGAAGTACGTGAGGGCCAGCGGGACCGGATTAAACGTGCTTGTCATGTTCTGAGCTTCCAGTAGTCAGGCGCGCGGCGCTACGGGTAGCAGGCACCAGGTAAGCATGCGGGATTCGCTCCAGGCTGCCATCAGCGGCAAACAACAGCAGCGCGTTGCCGTGCGGGTTATACTTTTGCGCTACTAACAAAGCCAGCAGCGGACTTTCGAACTCAAGCCCGGCGGGCAGCAGCACGTTGTGATGCAGCCAGTGCTCCTGGCCGGGCACGGAGGGCAGCGGCGTACCCAGCACCAGGACCCGCTCAGGCCCAGCCACGGCAAAGCGTAGGCGCTGCAGGCGTATTTCCGGGGCCGAGCTGGCGTAGGTCTGCCAGGCAGCCAGGGTGGTGAGCAACGCGGCTCCTTCCATTGCGCGGCTGGCCGGTACCAGCCGAAGCGGGTGCGGAGCGGGCAGTTGACCGGGCAGGGCTGCGGTGGGTAGCTCCAGGCGTAGAAACTCCTGGATAGGCTGCCACTCAAGTTCGCTTGGCAACTGGGTGGTGGGCGTCAGGCTGGCCACCGGAAACAAGCGTCCTTCCGCATCCAGGCCAAACGTGCTGATGGTGGGCAGCTGCCGAACGGCCAGGGCCAACTGCCCGGTAGGCGGCAGGCCCCGCACCCACAGGCGGCTTTCGGCCCCGGCGGCCTCCCGGGCTACGCGCAACCCGGGCTGGCTGCGCACGGCGGCCAAAGCCAGGCCGCCGGTTTCACTCAGCAGAAGAACCCGCTCGGTAGTACTCATGCCTGCAATACTTTCTGCCAAAGCGCATCCAACGGCTGCTGCACGTAAGCCCGCTGCACTTCACTACCGATCCACTGGCAGCGGCCGTTTAGGTAGCGGAGCTGGTCTTTGATGGCGGTGCGCTCGGCCAGAGAGGTTTCGGGCTGGTCCCACTGGATGCCGAGGGCGGTTACTTCCTGCAACAGGGCATCGGCATCGGGCAGGGTGCTACCGGCGGCGCGGGGGTGGCGGCCGGGCTCCTCGTCGGCGGCCACCACGGCATCTACTATGCCGGCAATAACTTCCCGCTGCTCGTCGGTATCCCAACTGTAGCGCAGCACCCACATATCGGAGGGGGTAGCCACGGTGCGCTGACACAGTAAAGCACTGGCGGCCAACAGCCTCTGCAGCTTCACGGCCCGCCGGTCGGAGACGGGCACGCCCGCATTGCGCAGCTGCCCAATCAGGGTGACGTAGGCCGGGCGCACGGCTTGCAGATCTACGGCCGGAATGGCTTGCTGCAGCTGCAGGATTTCCTCGGCGGTAATGGTGGGCGCTTCGGCCGCTGTTTTGCGCTCCAGGGTCCAGCCGGCTTCCAGTACTTCGGCTAGTTGGTCGGGGGCCACGTAGTCGCAGTGCACCCGCACCAGAAAACGGTCGAACAGTGCCTGCAGGGCTTCCTCCTCCGGCAGATGATTACTGGCCCCCACAATCATCAGGGCGGGCAGGGCGCGCGTTTCCCGGCCGCGCCGGAACACCCGCTCGTTGAGCACCAGCAGCAAACTGTTCAGGATGGCGCTGTTGGCGTTTAGCAGCTCATCCAAGAAAATAAGGTTAGCCTCGGGCAGCAGACCTTCCGTATTGGTCACCAGTTCGCCTTCGCGCAGCTTCCGAATATCAAAGGGGCCGAACAGCTCGTTGGGCTCCGTAAAGCGGGTCAGCAGGTACTCAAAGGTGCGGCCTTGCACCAGCCGGGCCAGCTCGCGCACCAAGGCGCTTTTGGCCGTGCCGGGCGGCCCTAGCATAAACAGGTTCTCGCGGCCTACCAGGCAAATGCTCATCAGGTCAATGATGTCATCTTTGCCCACAAAGGTGCTTTTAAGGTGGCGGGCTACCGCATTGAGTTTATCCACCAACAGCCATTCGCTAGTCAGGTTCGGTTGCATTCGTCGGGGTTGAGAAAAGGTCTTCAAATTCAGGCCACAGTTCGGCGGCGTAGCGGCCCAAAGCCGCCCGCACTAGCTCAGCTACCTCCGGTTGCCGGGCCCGGCGCAGGTCGCGCGCACCTATGATGCGGTCTACGTAGGCGGCGCGGAGGCTGGGGTGAGCTAGCACCGCTACGGGCACTTCCCCCACGATGTCGCCTCCCACGAAGGAAAGGGGCCACTGCCGGGCAGTAGTTTGCAGGTGGCTTACCAGGGCGTCGCCGGGGGCCAGTCCTTTGGCCAGGTGCAGCAAGTCGGGCAGGTAGCGCAGCGTGAGGTCGGCGGAGTAAACAGCCTCGGGGGTCAGGGCCCCGGCATAGTCCTGCAGCCACACCTGCACGGCGGTTTCGTCCAGCTCCCGGACCACGGCCAGCTGCGCGGCGCGGTAGAGGTAACGGGCGGCCCACAGCGCAGCATCAGGATCGAAGGCCGGGGCAGTATAGGGCTGCTGCTGCGCGTCCTGGGTGTGGTAGCGCTGCAGCAGGGCCAAGACCACGGGCTGCGCTTCTTCGGTTGGCGGCATGGGCTCAGAAGTCACCGTTACGTCGCCCCGCGTCAGTAGTTCTTCGATAAAATCAGCCAGCGTCATGCCTTCTTATACCGTACAGGATATGCTCGCAAACTATTATACACCGTTAAATCGGAGTAGGCGCAAACAGCCCCGGCAGGCCTTTTTTGGTCCTCATTCCATACCGCTCACCTCTGTCGGAGCTGCTGAAAATGGCCCTGCCATGTTGCCCGGAGCCTTGAGTTAGGGGTTAATTTCCGGTACGTTGCCGGCTGGTTTCCTCCTGTTCTTCTTCGTCTTCCTCCTCAAAGCCTTCCCGAATTTTCTCAATGGCTTCCTGATGGTCTTCTACATCCGCTTGCTCGGCGTTTTCTTCCTGCTCCTCCTTGTCGTGGGGCTCGTAACTGAGCCTGATATAGATGGGAAAGTGGTCGGAGCCCACGTAGGGTAGGCGCTCCATGTCATCAACCTTGAAGTGGGGCGAGACGAATACGTGGTCGAGGGGCCAACGCATCAGGGCATATTCGGCGTGAAATGTGGGGAGCAGACCGCGCCCCACCCGTGGGTCGAGCAGGCCACTGATGCGGCGAAACAGCTCGGAAGTATGTGACCAAGCTACGTCGTTCATATCGCCAAATACAATCGTGGGCTCATCTTTCTGGTCGATGGCTTTGCCTACCAGCAGCAGCTCGGCGTCGCGCTTGGTGCTGGTTTTAGCCTCAGCCGGAGCCGGTGGCTTGGGGTGCAAGCCGTACACGCGCACGTAGGTTTTGCCGTCGGGCAGCTCCACCAAGGTATGGATGGAAGGCACATCATCGTCCAGTAGATACTTTACTTCGCAGCCGTGCAGGGGTAGGCGCGAGAAGAACAGCAGCCCGTAGGTGTTGTCCAGCGGCTCGTGGCAGGTGTAGGGGTGGGTTTGCTCCAGGGGTTTGAGTTGCTCCAGCCACCAGAGGTCAGTTTCTACCGCCATTATCAAATCGGAATCTGCCTGCTGCAACACCTGTAAGGCTTTCTGCCCTTGCTTGTTGTATTGTAGCACATTCATCATGGTCAGGCTCAGACGGCGCCGTTCGTCCTTGAGGGTGCTGTCGCCCACCTGTTTGCGTACCAGGCGGGTATAGGGCATAATGCGCAGCGTCTGGTACACGATTGCCGCCGCCAGGGCCAGCAAGACCACCGGCCCCCAGTACGTGTTATCGGCGGGGCGGTGCCATTGCAGCAGTATGCCGGTGGCTAAGACAACCACCAGTACGCCCACAATCTGCAAGCGGGGAAAATCAAAAATGCGAATCCACCAAGCCGTTTGGCGAAGCAGAGGAAGCCAGGTGGCAACCAGCGCGGCTACTGCCAACAGCAGCGTCAGGCCGTGGGCAATTTGCAGCCAGAGCGGAACATCAAGGTCAGGCACAGAAGGGAGAGAGTAGGCGTGGGGAATCAGGCGGGAGCAGAAGGGGTGGAACAGGGACAGGCAGGCTCAATCATCATTGAAGCCGCCTTTGCGCAACTCTTCAATGGTACGCATCACCTTGTCTTTAAGGGAGGTACGGTACTTTTCCAATACATCCGCCAGGCGGGCATTATGCAGGGCCAGGATTTGAGTAGCCAGCACAGCGGCGTTGGCGGCTCCGTCCAGGGCTACCGTGGCTACGGGCACCCCCGCCGGCATCTGGAGCATAGACAGGATGGAGTCGAGGCCGTGGAAGGAGGTAGTGGAGTTGATGGGTACCCCAATAACGGGTAGGGTAGTAAAGGAAGCTAGCATACCCGGTAAATGGGCAGCTCCCCCACCCCCGGCAATTATAACGCGCAGGCCCCGCTTGCGGGCAGATTCGGCATACTCCACTAGGCGGTGCGGGGTGCGGTGCGCCGAAACCAGGGTGATTTCATAGGTGATGCCGAACTGCTGCAGCAGCTCGGCCGCCGTCGACATAATTTTCAGATCCGACTGGGAGCCCATGATAATCCCCACCAGCGGAGTATCGTGGGGAGCAGGAACATCGGCCGCCGCAGCGGCGGGAAGAGTGGTAGGCATAGGAGAAAACAAAGAAACAGGATCAACCTAACTAGGATTGGCTTTTACGGTCCCTCAGAACGGCGGTTGAGCCTATAAACATAGCATTTTCCCTGCTTGCTGATTCTTAAAGGCTCGTACCTTTACCCGTCGCCGGTGTGCTTATTGCCTATGGAAATCCTGCTTGCTACGTTCACTACCCTCTTCTCCGTGGTGAACCCCTTCAGTGCCATGCCCGTGTTCCTGACCCTGACGGAGGAAGACACGCCGGCTCACCGGGCCAGCATTGCCCTGCGGGCGTGCATGTATATGGTGGGGGTACTGGCCGTTTCCTTTTTCGCGGGCCAGTACGTGCTCAACTTTTTCGGCATCAATATCCACCACCTGCGCATTGCGGGCGGCATTCTGCTCATGCGCTCGGCCTTCGATTTGCTCACGCCTGGCGGCAACCGCAGCAAAGTATCCGACGCGACCCTCGACGAAAGCCGCCACAAGGACGATATCAGCTTCACGCCCCTGGCTATGCCCATGCTCTCGGGGCCCGGCTCTATGGCCGTGTGCATTGGCCTGTTCACGGAGCGCCTGACGTATGTAGATATGGCCCTGATTTTCCTGGGCTTCGTACTGGTGGCCCTGGCCGCCTACCTCATCCTGATGTCGTCCCTCCGGCTCACGCGCTTTCTGGGCCGCCCCGGCATGGCCGCCCTGGCGCGCATTATGGGCTTTATCACGCTGGCCATTGGGGTGAATTTTCTGGCTACGGCTATCGGAGCCCTGTTTCCGGGATTAAGCCGGTAGGTAGTCCGGTAGGTAGGTAGTAGTTGAATGGCTTGGACACTTGCACCTATTGCACCTCTGCTGCTTATCCTGACACTACTCGGCATGTGCTGGGCAGTATATAGGTGGCTTCAGCGGCGTATTGGGCAGCACGCAAGTATCCTGTTCCTAGTTGGGGTAGGTCTGTTGGTCTCTTATACGTTCTACACAGCACTATATCCTGCCGATGAATTCTATCAGGAAAAATATGAGCAAATAACGCTGCTTCCCTTCCCGGCGTCAGGCCGCCTCATTAAGAAAGATGCTTCTTATCCCGATGTTCCTCAAGGCCATTACCGAGCCTGTGCCTTGGTAGAAGTGGCACCGCAGGATTATCAGCGGCTGCAGCAGTACCTGGCTAATAACCCGCGGTTTTCGCCCCGTTCGTGCATTTTGGGTGACGAGTACTACGATGATTTGCCGTTTGAAAAGGTGGCGGGCACTATTTCTTGTACCCGCTACGCACACGGTTATGCCCAGAGAGGCCCATTTGAGTTGTTATATGTCGGTTTACTGAATGACGGGAAGTCACTTGTTATCTATCGATTCAGTATTTGAATACCGGAGCGGCTGACAACATAGTGGGGAGACGTATCTTTGCGCCTCCTATGCTGAAGAACGACCTCCTCCTCCGCGCCGCCCGTGGCGAAGAAACCGAGCGCACCCCCGTGTGGCTGATGCGCCAGGCCGGGCGCATCCTGCCCGAGTACCGCGCCCTGCGCGCCCGCCTCAGTGGCTTTAAAGAATTGGTAGAAACTCCCGAGCTGGCCGCCGAAGTCACTATTCAGCCCGTTGATGCCCTGGACGTGGACGCGGCCATTATCTTCTCCGATATTCTGGTGGTACCCGAGGCTATGGGCCTGACCTACGAGATGGTGGAAGCCCGTGGCCCCTTGTTTCCGGAAACGGTGAAGTCGGCCCACGATGTAGCCCGCTTGCGCGTGGCCGACCCCGAGGAGCACCTGGGCTACGTGCTCGAAGCCATTCGGGTAACCAAGCGTGCCCTCAACGGGCGGGTGCCGCTCATCGGGTTTGCCGGCGCGCCCTGGACGATTCTGGCCTACATGGTAGAGGGCCACGGCTCGAAAACCTTTAGCAAAGCCCGCCGCATGCTCTACGCCGAGCCGGAACTGGCCCACGAGTTGCTGCGCAAAATCACCGCCACAACCATTGCCTACCTCCAGGCTCAGGTGCAAGCCGGTGCCAATATCATTCAGGTATTCGATTCCTGGGCTGGCATTCTGCCCCCTACTCACTACAAGGAGTTTAGCACCCGCTACATTGCCGAAATCTGCGCGGCCATTCCTGAGGTGCCGGTAACGGTATTTGCCAAAGGTGCCTTCTGGGCCGTGGAGGACTTTGCCCAGCTGCCCTGCCGCACCATTGGCCTTGACTGGAACCAGGATGCCCGCGCCGTGCGTCCCCTCGTGGGCGACAAAACCTTGCAGGGTAACCTTGACCCCTGCGCCCTTTACGGCACCCCGGAGCAGGTACGCACGGCTACCCGCCAGATGCTGGACCAGTTTGGCAAACACCGCCACATTGCCAACCTCGGCCACGGCGTCTATCCCGACACGAACCCCGACAATGTGAAGGTGTTCATCGAAACAGTAAAGGAGTACAGCCGCCGGTAGGTAGCGTATCCCGCAGCAGAGCCGTCCTTTTAAGCAGCAAGCAGAGACGAGGAATCGGGAGGCCCGGCATAGGCTCGCCCAGGTTCCTCGTCTCTGCTTGTGCTGTACAGAATGCTCGGCATTTGGAATGAGTTGTTTTAGCAGGCTGCCTACAGCGCCAGCCCTACTCCTTCGGCCTCGGCCAGTAGCTGCTGCTTTTCAATAGGCACCACCCCTACCTGCTCGCACACGAGGCCCCCACCCAGATTCGCCAGGGCAGCAGTTACCGGCGCAGGCAGGCCCAAAGCCACGCAGAGGGCGGCAATGCTGATGACCGTGTCGCCGGCGCCCGATACGTCAGAAATG
Source organism: Hymenobacter sp. HSC-4F20 (assembly GCF_019599275.1). GTDB lineage: Bacteria > Bacteroidota > Bacteroidia > Cytophagales > Hymenobacteraceae > Hymenobacter. The sequence continues at coordinate 2,277,258 of NZ_JAHZTD010000001.1, forward strand.
GTGCGCAGATGGGCCGGAATGTAAGTGCGGGTTAGGGCGTCATCCTCCACGAACACGCCCCGCTCCGAGAGGGTTACCAGCACCGTTTCGGGGGTAAGCACTTCGCGCAGGCGGGCTACGGCGCTTTCAAAGTAGGGCCGGTCGGCGTCGGTGTCACCAAACTCCAGCTTTAACCCTTCCCGCAGCTCTTTCAGGTTAGGCTTGAATAGGGTGCAGTGCCGGTAAGCCAAGAAGTTCTTTTTCTTGGGGTCCACGACCGTCGGAATAGTGCGTTGCCGGGCCAGGCTGATGAAGTGCTGAATACTGGTTTCGTTGAGGACGCCTTTGTCGTAGTCTTCGAAAATAACCACGTCGGCCTGGCTGAGCAGCTGCTCGAAGCGAACAGTCAGCTCGGCGTTTTCGGCGGCATTGAGGTCGGTTTCCACCTCCGAATCGATGCGCAGAAGCTGCTGCCCCTGGGCCAGGATGCGTTGCTTCACGGTGGTAGGCCGGTAAGTTGAGCGCACGATACCTTCAGCAGAGAGGCCGGTAGCGTGCAGCAGGTCCAGCAGCTGGTCGCCGCCCTGGTCCTTCCCAATTACGGCGCACAGCAGCGGGGTAGCCCCCAGGGCCTGTACGTTCAGGGCAACGTTGGCGGCCCCGCCCAGGCGCTGCTCCGTGCGGCTTACGCTTACTACCGGCACTGGGGCCTCGGGTGAGAGGCGGGTTGCCTTACCCCACACGTAGGCGTCCATCATCACGTCGCCCACAATCAGGACAGTCAGGTTATTGAACGCGGCAAACAACTCGGGTAGTGAAGCGGGCAGGGCAGCGGGCATTACAACAGATTCAGGAGGTGTAAAGGCCGCAAAGGTAACTTACCGCCCGAAACAACTCGGCATGACGTCCTTCCGGACTCCTGAGATGCCAGTAAAAAGAGAGGCGGGGGGGGCCCAAAAACCCGCCCCCC
>NZ_JAHZTD010000019.1 GCF_019599275.1 Hymenobacter sp. HSC-4F20
GAGGTATCAGGATCGTGGGTCATGGGTGAAGCCTAGGCTAGTGCGCAAGCTGGCCCCCGGATCCGGGCCAACGCGGGGTGGGGGAGCCGAAGCCTGTGTGACACAATCAAGGGGACTCGCGGGGAGGAATTCGGTGCGAATCCGGAGCGGTCCCGCCACTGTGAGCGTCCCAGCGCAGCCAGGTCTATCCCGCAAGTCAAGTCGCGGAAACGCCGCGGTACCACGGGCGCGGACCCGAAGGAGGTCATCCATGCCGCACGCGCGCACTAGTGCCGAACCCGACGACGGACTGTCCACGAGGCAGCGGCGATTACGCCCGGTGCTGGTGGTTAACACCGGTGAGGGTAAGGGGAAAACGACGGCGGCCATGGGAACCGCGCTGCGTGCCTGGCATCGGGGATGGCGAGTTGGGGTCTTTCAGTTCGTGAAGTCCGGGCGCTGGCACGTCGGTGAGGAAGATGCTCTTCGGGCGCTCGGACAGCTGCATGAGGAGACCGGTGTCGGAGGGCCGGTCACCTGGG
>NZ_JAHZTD010000020.1 GCF_019599275.1 Hymenobacter sp. HSC-4F20
TCCTCCATCAGCACGCCGTCGTCATGGACGCGGTTGACGAGCCCCCATTCCAGCGCCTTCTCCGCCGGCAGGCGCTCGCCCAGCAGCGACAATTCGACCGAGCGCGCCTTGCCGATCAGGCGCGGCAGCAGCCAGGTCGAGCCGCAATCCGGCACGAGGCCGATGCGGCGGAACGCTTGCAGAAAATAAGACGACCGCGCGCACAAGATGATATCGCCGAGCAGCGCGAAGCTCATGCCGGCGCCTGCGGCCGGACCGTTCACCGCGGTCACGATCGGACAATGCAGGTTGCGGATGCGGCGCAGGAACGGATGGAAGCCGGTCTCGAGCGTCATGCCGGCCTTGGTCTTCTTCGACTGGTTGTTGCGGCCCTGCAGGTTGGCGCCGGTGCAGAACGCCCGCCCCGCACCGGTCAGCACGACGCAGCGCACCTCGTCCTTCTTCTCCTCGATCGCATCGAGCGCGTCGGAGAGACC
>NZ_JAHZTD010000021.1 GCF_019599275.1 Hymenobacter sp. HSC-4F20
GAGCGCAATCTGTTCTGGGCGGGTCGCAAGGCCGCGTTTCCGGCCGTTGGCCGCATCTCGCCCGACTATCTCTGCATGGACGGCACCATCCCGCGCGGTGCGCTGCCGAAGGCGCTGGCGCGTATCCGCGAGCTCTCGGAGAAATACCAGCTCGGCTGCGCCAACGTGTTCCATGCCGGCGACGGCAATCTGCATCCGCTGATCCTCTACGATGCCAACAAGCCCGGAGAGATCGAGCGCGCCGAGGCCTTCGGCGCCGACATCCTGCGCGCCTGCGTCGAGTTCGGCGGCGTGCTCACCGGCGAGCACGGCGTCGGCATCGAGAAGCGCGACCTGATGCCGGAGATGTTCAGCGAGATCGACCTCAACCAGCAGCAGCGGCTGAAATGCGCCTTCGACGCCCAGGGCCTGCTCAATCCCGGCAAGGTGTTTCCGACCCTGCACCGCTGTGCCGAGCTCGGTCGCATGCATGTC
>NZ_JAHZTD010000022.1 GCF_019599275.1 Hymenobacter sp. HSC-4F20
TGGTGCAACCCCAGCGTCGGTGTCTGCGCAACGTGGCCACGGGTGTAGTACCGACGTTTCGGCTCAAAGAAGATCACCGGGTCGGGGCTGTCAATGGACTGACGCAGCATCCAGTAGGCGTCGTCAGGGTTGGAGCAGGTAACCACCTTGAGACCAGGCGTATTCGCATAGAAGCCTTCCGGCGACTCGGAGTGGTGTTCTGGCGAGCCGACACCGCCTCCGAAGGGGATGCGGATCGTCACCGGCAGGGACCACCGGCCACCGACGCGAGCCCGGTATCGGGCCAGCTGGGAAACGATCTGGTCAAAGGCTGGGGCACTGAAGCCGTCAAACTGGATTTCCACACACGGGCGGTACCCGCGCATGGCCATACCAATCGCTGTTCCGACGATGCCTGACTCTGCCAACGGCGTATCGATGACTCGACGGCCACCAAACTGGGCTTTGAGGCCGTCCGTGATGCGGAAGACACC
>NZ_JAHZTD010000023.1 GCF_019599275.1 Hymenobacter sp. HSC-4F20
TACAAGGACCTTGTTGGCGAGATTATTTCCGGTGAGGTATACCAGGTATGGAACCGCGAGGTGTTGCTGCTCGACCAGGAAGAAAACGAACTGCTGATCCCGAAAGGTGAGCAGATCCCGAAAGACCGTTACCGCAAAGGTGATGTAGTGCGTGCTGTGGTACAGCGTGTTGAGATCGTGAACGGTAATCCGAAAATCATTCTTTCCCGTACATCTCCTGCATTCCTGGAGCGCTTGTTCGAGAACGAGGTACCAGAGATTTATGACGGTTTGATCGCCATTAAAAAAATTGTGCGTGAGCCCGGCGAGCGTGCCAAAGTAGCCGTAGAATCGTTTGACGATCGCATTGACCCGGTAGGTGCCTGCGTGGGCATGAAGGGTTCCCGTATCCACAGCATCGTACGCGAACTGGAGAACGAGAACATCGACGTGATCAACTACACCGACAACCTGGAGCTATACATACAGCG
>NZ_JAHZTD010000024.1 GCF_019599275.1 Hymenobacter sp. HSC-4F20
CGCCCTTGTGGTCGACAAAGTGAATTTTTGCCATGTGTGCTCGTGCTGCCGCGATCTGGGAGAAAGGAGGGTCCGGGCTGTCCTATAACGGGTCGATCAGGGCGGCGCCATAGCGTTTTCGAGCGAAGTGGATACCGGTTCGCGGGAAGAAAACGCGTCAAAACAAACCACTAAAGCCACCCGCTTTTGTCGGGGTGCCGGCCTAATGCTTCAGGATAGCTTCGATGGCGGCGCGGACCTCGGCCACCGCCTCTTTCAGCGCGGCGAAGGCATCGGGCCGGTTGTGGCCGGTCCGGATCGCCGTCTCCAGGCTCGCGGCGGCATCCGCCACCGCAAAGGCGCCGATTCCGCGCGCGGATCCCTTGAGCTTGTGTGCAAGCGCACCGGCCTCGGCCGGCAATGCCGCCATGGCCGCGATCAGGCGAACCGCCTGCTCGGCGAACATCGCGAGCACTTCCTGTTCCAGCT
>NZ_JAHZTD010000025.1 GCF_019599275.1 Hymenobacter sp. HSC-4F20
GTCCTGCAGCGGGCCAAAGATGCTGACTGAAATAAACTGCATCGAGATCAGTTCACCGGTGGTGAGCACATCTCGGAAAATAAGCCAGAGCAGTGTGAACAAAATGGACTGCCTGAGTAAATTGAGTGCCGTGCCCTGCAGAAAAGAGAGCGTGCGCACTCGCTTGACCTTGGCCATTTCCAGGGAGAAAATCCATTCGGTGTGCTCACGCAAACGCCGTATTTCGGGGTAGGTCAGTCCCAGGCTTTTTACAAGTTCAATGTTGCGCAGCGACTCCGTAATGACGCCTGACATTTTGTTGGTGGCCCGATTGATGGACCGTTGCATGGTTTTGATCTTGGCGCTCAGGATACTGGTAAGTCCCCCGAGCACCACCATCCCGATAATGAAAATTGGGACCAGTGCCCAGTGCTTGGTAATGGCGTACCATACCAGAAAACCTACACCCACCAAAGACGAAAAAAG
>NZ_JAHZTD010000026.1 GCF_019599275.1 Hymenobacter sp. HSC-4F20
GATCATCATGGGTTACTGGGGCGGCGGCGCAGTGTACGGCCATGACGGATGGCTGACCAATGGCGGCAGCGGCGCGGCCGGCGTGCTGAACCAGGCCAGTGTCGAAGTTGTCGAGCAGCAGCAGCCGATCATCGTGGAACGCCTCGAACTCGCGGTCGACAGTGGCGGGCCGGGCAAATGGACCGGCGCGCCTGGGGCCTATTGCGTGTTCCGCACCCGTCAGGACGACGTCCGCTTCACCGCGAATTCCGGCGGCAAGGATCATCCGCCACCGGGTGTCGCTGGCGGCAAACCTGGCGGCCGCAACGGCACCTGGAAGCTCGACGCGGCGCGGCACAAGAGTGAATTGCCCTCATTCCTCGACATCACACTATCGAATGGCGAATGCCTGGTCTCGCAGGCCTGCGGCGCCGGCGGCTACGGCGATCCGCTGGAGCGTGACCCCGCCGCGGT
>NZ_JAHZTD010000027.1 GCF_019599275.1 Hymenobacter sp. HSC-4F20
GCATTTATATGTATGCCTTCAATCTTATGAACAAATATTCGAATCCTCTAACATTAATTAGAATGGTTACTATTAGAGGCTGCATATGCATCTTGATATTAACAACAGTACTATCTTGCCAGTCACCCACCCCAATCGCCAATGAAATTGAAGAGAATAACAGGCTCAAAGAGTTAGAAGCTGAAAAAGTTTCATGGGCTTTCTTCGAGTATAAATCTGCTATAGAAGAAAGTAATGGTAAAGCTGCCGTGAATTATATTTCTAAATCATCATTAGATTTTTACGAGCAAATGCTATTTGATATTCTTTATGCCGACAGCAGTAAAATATCAAAGATGTCATTTACAGATAAGATGAATATACTTATACCCAGGGGCAAGTTTTCTAAAAGTGAATTGGTTGGATTGGATAAACGAAAATTCACTACACTGATGTGGGAAAATGGTGGTTTG
>NZ_JAHZTD010000028.1 GCF_019599275.1 Hymenobacter sp. HSC-4F20
TCTCAAGGTCGCAAGATGATGCGCCTGCAAACCAACATTCGCGTCCCCGGCCTGAACGGCCGTGAAGTGACAGACTTCATGCTGAACTGCGACGATGCCAGCATCAAGCCTGGTGGCCGGGGGTTCACTGGCAGTTTCACACCGTGCGCCGGGTCACGGGAGATGTCGGAAACGTGGTCTACATGGATGAGTATGTTGGTCGATTTCGGCTGAAATTCCTTGCAGTCGTGACCGCCGCAATACCAGGGAAGGAGATCACGTGGCAATTCATAAAGGGCGTACGGCTGCCCGGAAAACTCACCCTGCGCCTCGAAGATCAGGCAGAGGGCGTAGCTCACTCCCACGTGGTCGAGGTCGGATTTTCGCGGTCCCGGCCGCGTGTTCGATGCTGTTTTTCGCTTCTGGCTCACCCGCGAATTCGCAAATGCGTTGGACGAACACGTGCGGAC
>NZ_JAHZTD010000002.1 GCF_019599275.1 Hymenobacter sp. HSC-4F20
TGTGTATAAGAGACAGGTGTTCATGGGTGTACTACATCCATGAACACGCCCCGCGCCGGGTAAAGGTCTAGAACAGCTACCTACCGGATGGCTTCGCGCACCCGGGTGAGCTTTACCAGCAGATCCTCCAGCCGGTCGAGGGCCAGCATGTTGGCTCCATCCGACTTAGCGGTAGCAGGCGTGGGGTGGGTTTCAATGAACAACCCATCCGCCCCTACGGCAATAGCAGCCTTGGCAATAGTTTCAATGAGTTGGGGCTTGCCGCCCGTCACGCCGCTGCTTTGGTTGGGCTGCTGCAGAGAGTGGGTTACATCCATGACTACGGGTACGCCAAACTCCCGCATTACGGGCAGGTTGCGAAAGTCTACTACCAGATCGGAGTAGCCGAAGGAATTGCCCCGGTCCGTCAAGATGACGTTTTCGTTGCCCGACTGCTTGACCTTGTCTACAGCAAACTGCATGGATTCCCCGCTGAGAAACTGGCCCTTTTTTACGTTCACCACTTTGCCGGTTTTGGCGGCAGCAATCAGCAAGTCTGTTTGTCGGCACAGGAAAGCCGGAATTTGCAGCACGTCTACGTACTCGGCGGCCAGTGCGGCTTCTTCCGACTCGTGAATGTCGGTGACAGTAGGCACCCCGATTTCGCGGCCTACCTTCTGCAGAATGCGCAAAGCCTTTTCGTCGCCGATGCCGGTGTAGGAATCCAACCGGGAGCGGTTAGCCTTGCGGTAGGAGCCCTTGAAAATGTAAGGAATCTGGAGTTTATCGGTGAGGCGGCGGACCTGCTCGGCAATGCGCAGGGCCATGTCTTCGCCCTCAATTACGCAGGGACCCGCCATCAGAAAAAACTGGCCGGAGTTGGTGTTGCGGAAGTGAGGCAGAACGTTGGCGAGGGCTTCAATCATGGGAAGTAATGAGGTAACAAGTGGTAGTAGAAGGGCGAAGTAGGAAAAGATAAACCCGCGAGAGCATGAAATTGAACAAGCAGCGGCTACGGATTTTCTTACCCGCTTCCTTCACCTCTGCGTTGCTCTTCTACCCCCTACGTTCTTTTCAAACAGATAAACAGCTCCCGCCCCTGGCGTGGAGGCAGCGAGTTGGTGGCAGATTCAAAGTGCACAAACGTGAAGTACGGCGCAAAATAGCCCCGATATTCTTCGCCTGAGCCCCCAAAGGGCGGGCCGGGCTGGCTGAACTCCGTGTCGAAGAGCAGCCCCATGAGCGTACCACCCGGCCGCAGCAGCCGCGCGCACTGCTGGGCGTACGCCGGCCGCAGGGCTGGATTCAGAGCGCAGAAAAAGGTTTGCTCCACGATAAGGTCAAACGGTGGGGTGGGCTCCAGCTGAAAAAAATCCTGCTGGAGCAGGTGCTGCGGCGGGAAATCCGGCACGCGCTGGCGCAGGCTTTGCAGGGGCGCAGCCGCTAGATCGGCCACCCACACGTTGGGCCAGCCCTGGTCGTGCAGGTACTCGGCCTCGTAGGCGCGGCCGGCACCCGGAATCAGGATGCGGCGCGCGTCGGGCGGGCCTAACTGCCTGAAATAATCCAGCAGGGGCGGCGTTATACTGCCCGTATCCCAGCCAGTTTGGCCAGTCTTGTAGCGCTGCTGCCAATACGCGGCATCAAGTAGCAAATCCGGGTGCATATTGTGGCAGGGTTGTACCTTCGGCACTTGCCTGGGTACGGAACTCCGTTATTTTTGCCCTAAAGGTACTACCTGCGCCCGGACTCCCCGGGCTTCACTTAACCCCTCTCGCTATGGAACAAGACCAGAGCCCCGAGCCGAAGAACAACAACCGCGTCCTCCTGATTGTGGCCCTGATTCTGGTGCTGCTTGGCATCAATGGCCTGCTTTTCTACATGAACCAGCAGAAAGCCAAGCAAAATGAGCAACTCCAAGCCGATGTGGTAACCAAAGATGCTAAGCTGGAGGAACAGATTAAACAGTATGAGGCGCTGAAAGCTGATTACGAGCGCCAAAGCCAGGAAGTGCAGGGCATGGGCCTGGCCAACGATTCCCTGGAGGCCAAGCTGGCCCAAATCAACGCCGACCTGCTGAAGCTGCGCTCCTTCCGGGCCGGCAGCTTCAGCATTGCCGAGCAGCAGCGTTTCAAACAGCGCGCCGCCAATTTTGAGTCGCAGCTGCGGAAGAAAGACGAGGAAATTGCCCAGTTGAAAGCGGATAACGAAGCCCTCTACACTGAAACTACTACCCTCAAAGAGCGCCAGAATAAGCTTACCGACACCATTTCTACGGTAGTACGCTCCAACCAGGAGTTGAGCGAGAAGGTAGCCGTGGCCTCGCGCCTGCAGGCCGAGAACATCCGGGTAGGCGTGGTTAACAGCCGTGAGAAAGAGAAGTCCGACGACGACAACGAGTTCAAAGCTAAGCGCGTCGAGAAAATCAAGGTAACTTTTAACCTGGCCCGCAACGACGTGTCGCCGAAGGAAACCAAGCAGATTTTGATGCGTCTGATTGAGCCCGACGGCGCGGCCCTCTACAACCTGAGCACCGGCGGCGGCACCTTTACCATTGATGGCGCCGAGGCCTTCTATACGGCTAAGCAGGACATCGTTTTCGATAACACCCGCCAGCCCGTGCAATTCCTCTACGCCAAGGGGGCCGGCTATAAAACTGGCCTGCACACCGTAGAGCTATACGAAGGCGGCGTGATGATCGGCAAAACCACTTTCACGCTGAAATAATACGCCTGCTATTTTCAGCTACCAAAAAGCCCCGCTGTACTCTACAGCGGGGCTTTTTGGTAGTCCTCAGATATCTTTATTACGCAATAGAGGCCTCAAACTCGTCGAGCTTCTTGAGCGTGGCTTTGATGTTCTCGGTGAGCAACACCACTACCGCACCCTGAGGGGCCGTAGCCAGCACGTGGTCAATGGCGTCCATTTCGTTTTCGATGTAGGTAATGGGCAGATCGGGGGCATCCAGGCGCAGACCACGGGTCATGATTTCCTGTAGCTCCTCGGCCGTTTTGCCGCGTAGGTCCCGGTCCTGGCGCAGAATCACCTCATCGAAAATGCGGCCGGCGACGCGGGCAAAGCTCAACGTGTCCTCGTCGCGCCGGTCACCCAGCCCCGATACTACCCCAATCTTGCGGGTAGCCTCGGTAGCGTTCAGAAACTCCGCAAATTTCTCGATGCCGTGAGTATTGTGGGCATAGTCGACGATGACCTCAAAGGCCGGGAACTTGTAGAGGTTCATACGGCCCGGCGTTTTGGCCGCCGACGAAACAAAGGTGCGCAGGGCTTGCTTGATGTCGTCCTTGTCGAAGCCGTAGCAGTAGCAGGCCAGGGCCGCCGCCAGGGAGTTTTCAATGTTGAACGTGGCCCTACCCCCAAACGTGATGGGAAACTCCGAGGCCCGGTCAATACGCAGCTTGTAACTGTTTTTATAGATGGTGATGTAGCCTTCTTCGTACACAGCCGCCAGTCCGCCGTTTTCGGCGTGCTCCCGTATGCGGGGGCTGTGCTCATCCATGCTGAACAACGCCACCCGGCACTCCAACTTCTCACGCATGGCGTACACCAGGTCGTTATCGGCGTTAAGCACGGCCCAGCCGTTCTTACTTACCGTGCGGGGTAGCACGCCCTTCACGGCGGCCATTTCCTCCACCGTGTAGATGTCGCGCAGCCCCAGGTGGTCGGCAGCTACGTTGGTTACTACGGCCACGTCGCAGGTGTGGAAGCCCAGACCCGAACGAAGCATTCCCCCCCGGGCCGTTTCAAGCACGGCAAAGTTCACGGTGGGGTCTTTCAGCACAAACTCGGCGCTCTGTCCGCCGGTACAGTCGCCGCTTTGCAGCTGTACACCCTGAATGTAGATGCCACTGGTGGTAGTGTGCCCTACCTTATACCCCTTGGAGGATACAATATGCGAAATCAGTTGAGTGGTAGTGGTTTTACCGTTGGTACCCGTAATGGCAATGATGGGAATGCGGGCCGTGCTGCCCGCTGGGAACAGCATGTCCACCACCGGGGCCGCCACGTTGCGGGGTAAGCCTTCGGTGGGCGCTACGTGCATGCGAAAGCCCGGGGCAGCATTCACCTCGATGACGGCCCCGCGGGTTTCATTCAGCGGAATGGCAATGTCGGAAGTCAGCAGGTCAATGCCGCAGATATCCAGCCCGATGATGCCGGCCACGCGTTCGGCCAGCAGCACGTTGTAGGGGTGTACCAGGTCAGTAACGTCCGTGGCGGTGCCGCCAGTGCTGATGTTGGCCGTGCTCTTCAGGTAGACCTGCTGCCCGGCCGGTAGCACCGAGTTCAGAGTCAGGTCGTGGGTTTTCAGGATGTCGAGGGTGTGCTGATCGGCCTTGATGCTGGTCAGCTCCTTTTCGTGACCAATGCCGCGACGAGGGTCCTCGTTTACTTTGGCAATGAGCTGCTGGATCGTGCTGTTCCCGTCACCGGTAACGGCGGCCGGGGTGCGCTTAGCGGCTGCCACCAGCTTGCCGTTTACCACCAGCAGTCGGTAATCGTCTCCCTCAATGAACTGCTCCACAATAACGGCGCGGGAGTACTTTTGGGCGGCTTTCAAGCCTTCCACTGCGTCTTCCCAGTTCATGATGCGAATAGTGGCTCCTTTGCCGTGGTTGCCGTCCAGAGGCTTCGTTACGATAGGAAAGCCTAGTTCCTCCACCGCATCACGCAGCCCGTCCTCCGAGTAGACTGTGGTACCGTAGGGCACTGGTACGCCCGCATCCTTGAGCATGGCTTTGGTGCGGTTCTTATTGCCGGCCACTTCCACGCCCGCGTGAGAGGTATAGCTAGTGGTGGTTGCCCAGATGCGCTTCTGGTTGACCCCGTAGCCCAGCTGAATAATGTTGCTGTTTTTGAGCTGGATGTACGGAATATTGCGCGAGGCAGCCTCGGCTACAATGCTATAGGTACTGGGACCAAAGAACTCTTCTTCCCGGATTTCGTGCAGCTCATCAATGATAGGCTTCAGGTTAACGCTCCGGCCCTGGCATAGATCTTCCACCAGTTGCACAGCTGCCTCGGCGGCTACGCGACCAGCCCGCTCTTCCTGGTAGCTGAATACGACAAACTCCACCCCTTCCTGATGGGCCGGGTACGACTTACCCCAGAAGACAGGCATTCCGGCCGTGCGCTGCAGAGCTAGGGCTACGTGCAGAATTACATGCCCCAGCGGCTCCCCGTCGACCAACTGTTCTTCCGTGAGCGGAGGATGCTTAGCCGAGGTTTTCTCCGTATCCGTAGGCTGGGGCTGAGCTAGCTCTGGCAGTAGGTTGGGCAACTGCTCGGCTAAGGCCGGTACGCTGTTCGACCAGGTCTCAGCTAAGTTCTGCAAGTCTACTTTCATCACGATAAGCTTGTGATGCTTGACAGACCAGTAGCTAGGGCCGCGCATAGTGCGCAGGTCAATGATTTTCATGGGAGGGGCGGAAAAGAGTACGTATGTGCGCGTTTTACGCGGGAATGAAATGTAGGGATTATGCCGGTAGAATCATTTTTTTACCATTCTCCGCTGTAAAAAGTACAGAAGCATCATTTTCAGACAGAATGATGGCGAAAAAATACGTCTCTTGGCTGAGTTATATGCTGTTTGAATGTAAACAAGCTGTGCACTTCTCAAAGGCCGTAAAATGCAAAAACCCCGGTCGGGGCTAATCGACCGGGGCACTGGGTACTCTGAAAACAGGAAAAAAGAGGTGACGAGCGGATTCGAACCGCTGTAGGAGGTTTTGCAGACCTCTACCTAGCCACTCGGTCACGTCACCAGTGGTTTTGAGGATGCAAACATACGCCTTAATCCTAGCTCTGCCAAGTCAGGCAACGTATTTTCATCTAGCACAGAGGTAACTAACTGGATTAGTGCAAGAAATTTTATAGTCACTACTCACCTTAAAGCACAAACGGTACTACTATTCCAAGCGGAGTAGGAACCCCGGAGTACCCAGGTAAAGAGCTGAACTTCTCGCTGTCGGCTGAATACCGGTATTTCTGCTACCCCTTACCACAACGAAAAGGCCCCGGATTGCTCCGGGGCCTCTTGTTTGGTCAGCCAATAGGCTAGCGAAATTACTCGCCGCCTTGCTCGTTGCCCAGCATCTTGTCGCGCAGAGCCGACAGAGCGTCCAGGTCACCGAGGGTCGACTTCTCAGCCTTCTTCAGGTCGGCCACTTTGCCTTCGCCTTGGGTAGCAGCAGCGCCGGCGGCGCCAGCGGGCTTCTTCTTAGCGAACTTGGCAGCACGGCTGTCTTCTTCCTGCGCCTGGTTGAACACCGCGGTGTGCGACAGCACGATGCGACGGTCATCTTTCGAGAACTCAACCACGCGGAAGTCCAGCGTTTCGCCGTTTTCAGCGTTGCTGCCGTCTTCCTTCACCAGCGACTTCGGATAGGCGAAGCCTTCGATGCCGTACGGCAGTTCGAGCACAGCGCCACGGTCGTTTTTCTCGGTGATGGTAGCCTTGTGTACCGAGCCAGGGGTGAACACCGTCTGGAACGTATCCCAGGGGTTTTCTTCCAGCTGCTTGTGACCCAGGGCCAGACGACGGTTGGCTACATCCAGTTCCAGCACTACCACGTCCAGACGGTCGCCTACCTTCACTACTTCCGAAGGATGCTTGATCTTCTTGGTCCATGACAGGTCGGAAACGTGCACGAGGCCATCAACACCTTCTTCCAGCTCTACGAACAGGCCGAAGTTGGTCAGGTTGCGCACCAGACCGTTGTGGTTGGTACCTACGGCGTACTTCGTAGCGAAGTCACCACGGGTCCACGGATCTTCGGTCAGCTGCTTGATGCCCAGGCTCATCTTGCGGTCTTCGCGGTCGAGGGTCAGGATTTGAGCCTCTACTACGTCGCCCTGCTTGATGAAGTCCTGCGGGTTACGCAGGTGCTGGCTCCACGACATTTCGGAAACGTGGATCAGGCCTTCTACGCCAGGGATGATTTCCATGAACGCACCGTAGTCGGCAACGTTCACAATGCGGCCTTTTACTTTCGAGCCTACGCCCATGTCGGCGGGCAGCGAATCCCATGGGTGGGGAGTCAGCTGCTTCAGACCGAGGCTGATACGCTTCTTGGCTTCGTCGAAGTCCAGAACTACGATGTTCAGCTTCTGGTCGAGCTGCAGTACTTCGCTCGGGTGAGCGATGCGGCCCCACGAGATGTCGGTAATGTGCAGCAGACCGTCTACGCCGCCGAGGTCGATGAACACACCGAAGTTGGTCATGTTCTTGATAACGCCCTCGAGGATCTGACCTTTTTCCAGGTTGTTGAGGATGGCTTCGCGCTGCTTCTCGAGGTCTTTCTCGATGAGGACTTTGTGCGAAACTACCACGTTGTCGAAAGCAGCGTTGATTTTCACCACTTTCACTTCCATACGACGACCAACATAGATGTCGAAGTCACGGATGGGCTTCACGTCAATCTGCGAGCCGGGCAGGAAGGCCTCTACGCCGTCCAGATCCATGATCAGACCACCTTTGGTGCGGCGCTTCACTACGCCTTCCAGAACAGTATCGTTCTCCAGAGCGTCGTAAATAGCTTTCCAAGCCTGCTTGATCTTAGCCTTCTTGCGGCTCAGGATCAGCTGACCGTTCTGGTCTTCCTGATCCTCAATGAACACCTCCACCTCGTCGCCCACTTTCAGCTCGGGCAGGTCGCGGAATTCGGAGAGGGGCACCAGACCATCGGATTTGAAGCCGATGTTCAGGATTACGTCGCGGTCAGTGATGCCCACCACGGTGCCTTTGATTACTTCTTCCTCCTGGACGGTGTTCAGCGTGCTGCTGTACATCTGCTCCATCTCAGCGCGCTGCTCCGCGGTGTAGTTGCCACCGAAAGCATTAGCCGAGACGTTGTCCCAGTCGAAGTTGTCTACTACTTCTGCCATGATATAGCGAATGACCCTCGTGTACACGTCCGGCGCAGGGCCCGCCTCCGGAACGCGTTTTTGTTTGATACACAGCACCAAAGCGCCGGCCTCGCCACCCTGGCGGGGCGGCAAAGATACAGAAGTTAGAGGAGAGTTAGAAGTGCCGGAGGGCTTTCTACCGAGTACAGCTACAATCAGTCCGGAATCAGGGCAACAGCTGCGTCGAATATCTTGGATTACTTCCGCTTGCCCCCATTGCCTTCAAGAAAAGCATCGGCTGGAAAGAGAACATAAACACACAGGCTATTTCACTTATTCATGCCATAACCCAGCTACCGGCTTTACGAATTTCGGGTTTTAGGCCATAGCCTAATGTGTTTCTAGCTGCTCGTTATAGGCCACCTCATGCTTCTGTTCGTGTATTCTGACCCGCTGCTACTAGCGGATTGCTGAAGAGCTAGCTGTGTATTTAACCCAAACAAAAATCCCCGCTTGTTATCACAAGCGGGGATTTTCAGTTCTAGCTCACTACGAAAGCTTAGATTTTCTTGGTATAGTCACCGTTTTTGGGTTTCAGGCTTCCTGTCAGGATACGTACCAAGTCAATAATAACTAGGATGAAGCCAATTAGAATGATGCTCAGGAAAATCTGCAGAATACCTTTGCCAATGTAGCCCAGGTAGAAATCATGCACACCTAGACCACCCAGGAAGAAGCAAAGCAGCGCAGCTACAATCTGGCTTTTTCCCTCGTCGTTAGGAGCAGCGGCACGAGCTTTTTTGGAAGCTTTGTGCATGGCTTTGATGGTCGCCTTAGCCTCTTTTACTTCGCTGGCAGTGGGCGTTACTGTTTTCGTAGTGGTAGTAGAAGCGCTGTGCTTCTTCGTGTACGCTGCATACGTGTGAGTAGCTTTAGCAGCGGCAACCGGAGTTACAGCAGGCACCTCAGCTACCGAAGCAGTTAACTCCTCTGTAGCCGGGGCAGCTGTCATATCAGCCGCCTCAGCAACGGGAACAGAAACTATACGGCTGGCGGTAGTACCGTGATAGGCGCTGCTAGCTTGGCGAAAGCTATAGCTCTCTTTGCTGCAGGAGGCCAACGTCAGAGCCACAAAACCAGCTGACAATAGCGTGGAAAAGTTTTTCATGAGGGGAAACATAAAAGGGTAAAATAAAAAAGGTAAAGCGCTCTGTGATAAAACGACAACAAATAGCCTTGTAGTCGATTTGCACGCTAATATTAAACCTTTTGCCCCTGTAACCTGTTTAAGCGCCCGTTAATTTTTTCAACCAGAAAGCGCCTTCTCCCTAAATAACTGTATTTCAAAATATTAGCCACGCATTTATTTCACAGAGTCTTTTGGTGCCTTGCTGCTGTTATGAGGGCTATCATAAAAAAGTATGGCGGCTAAATCTGAACCACTATGGTTCAGATTTAGCCGCCATACTTATAAGGCCATACGGTTGAAAGCTAGTAAAGACCTTACCCCCTACCCAACTCCCGCAGGTGCGCCACGTGCGAAGCCACCGCGTAGCGCATTTTGGGGTACTCGTTGTACTCAATGCCGAACTCCTCACACATCTGCCGGATGATCTTGTTCAGGGCGGGGTAGTGGACGTGGGAGATGTTGGGAAACAGGTGGTGCTCAACCTGGAAATTGAGGCCGCCCACCAGCCAGCTGATGACCTTGTTATCGGTAGCGAAGTTGGCGGTGGTTTTGATCTGGTGAATGGCCCACTCGTCCTCAATCTTGCGAGTGGTTTCGTGGGGCACTACAAAGCTGGTATGCTCCACAGTGTGGGCCAACTGAAACACAATGCTCAGGGTAAAGCCCGCTACCGCCATGAATACCAGGAAGCCGACCAGCCACGCTACGAAGCCGGTGGTGTAAATGGGCAGGGCCACGAACAGGCCCAGGTGCAGCACTTTGAAGCCCCAGAACACACCCTGGTCCGAAGCCGTCATCTTCTTGATGGGCATCTCCCCGATTTTGCCGCGGAAATACTTCTGGTAGTCCATGTAGAAAATCCAGGCGATGAAGAGCAGGGCGTAGAAAAACCAGAAGTACAGGTGCTGGAAGCGGTGGAGCTTGCGGCGGGGCTGCTCGGGGCTGAGGCGCAGCCAAGGCTGGGCGTCCAGGTCGTCATCTACGCCTTCCACGTTGGTGTACATGTGGTGAATGAGGTTGTGCTTCATATTCCACATGAAGGAGTTGCCGCCCATCACGTTTAGGGTAAACGCGGCAAACTGATTAATCCACTTGCTTTTGCTAAAGGAGCCGTGGGCACCGTCGTGCATAACGTTGAAGCCGATGGCCGCGCCGATGAAGCCCAGCAGGGCGCACTCCGCTACCCCCAACAAAGCCGAGGGCGTCCAGAACACGAGGTGCAAGTACACAGCCACGAAGGCGGCCGTGAGCAGGCAGGCTTTAAAGAGCAGGCGCTTGCCGCCGGTGGTGGACTTGCCGGCTTCCTGAAAATAGGCATTGGTGCGGCGCTTCAACTCTTGGTGAAAGGAGCGCGAGGCCGCGAATTTAGGTGCTTGCATAGGGGGTGGTGAGGAGAAACTACTGCAAAGATACCGGTTCTGCTGCCCTTGCTAGTGACTTGGCCCGGAAAGGCGAGATTTTATACCTCGTGGGTACTGGGGCCGGTAGGCACCACAGTGATGCGGCCTCTTCTCTAAGCTTACTGGCCTGAACTTCGTTCATTTCCGGACTACCTCTCCCCCGCCGGACAGCGGCAACTTGGGCTGCAGCAAGGGCCGCAGAGCCGAGAGCGGCACAAATACCCGGATTTCACCCTGGGCGTAGGAGGCCACCTCGTAGGGAGCATACACAAACACGGCTCCGCCACTGGTCAGGTACACATTGGAGGTAGCGGGCAGCGTGTTTTCAAACAGCGCGTCGGAGAGCGGTTGGTTGGGCTTTAGACCAAGAGCGGGACGTGCATAACGACCCAGTAGCTTTTCCAGCTGGGCTTCGGTGCCGGGTCGGAAAATATTGGCGGAGCGCAGGGGCCGGCCAGTGCGGGCATCGTAGCTGCAGACAGTAGTGCCGTAGTTGCCGTGGGCCCCACCCCCGTAGTAGTAGCCAAAGTACCCAATGCTCAGCAAGTCACCATCATTCCAGAGCACATAGGTGCTGGCTTGGTCTTCGTAGCGCAGGGTAGCAAACGGGCGGTAGCTGCTCGTGTCTGCTTCCAGCTCCGTTAGCATAGAGCCGGCTTCCTCCTGATAATCTTTGGTAAAGCTGTTCAGCTGCTCTTTCCAGAGAGCTTCCAGAGCAGGAACGGGCTGGGTATCGAGGGTGTCGCCGCGGAGGCCGCGGAGCAGGTTATCGGCCAGGACCTCTTTCGCGGGCCCCGAAACCGGGACCAGCGCGTGCAGGGAAATACGGCCAGCAATGGTATCCTGCGGATGATCGGGGCGAGGCTTCACGTTGGCCGCGAAGCTCCGCGACACAAATTGTACCCCTCGCGGGGGCTGCACCAACCGCAGTTGCACGGGCCGGCCGGCGCGGGTGCCCACCAGCAGGTTGCCCTGCGCACGCAACAGCCACGACGCCCCGTTCCGGTCAGCATCCAGCACTTCGGCGCTTACTTCGCGCACGTTCAAGCTGTCGGTGCCGGCGGGAGTGTCGCCGGCTAGCTCATAGGGATGCCCGTCGGCCGCGGAGTAGAATCCTGCTAACCTTCCCAGTGTCGATTCGCCGGGTGAGGCAGGCAGGCACTGCAGGTGCACCGTAATGCTGTCTGATGAGCCGGGTAGCACGCCCCGGTACTGGCGGTACCAAGTGCCAGGGGAGTTGGCGGGCGCGGCAGGGCTGGTCAAGACGGGTGGGCCGGCGGTCTGGGTAGCCTGGGTAGCCGAAGAATCAGAGTGGGAGTTACAGGCGGGCAACAGCAGGGCGGCGATGGTTACTGCCCCGGGACCACACCACCCCGCAAGCGAACGAAGAAAGAAGGGGAAGCTCATCCGCCAAAGAACGCAGAATTTGGCTTTGTGGTCTGGGGCGTGCAACATCTTGGCATAAGCGGGCCACCCAGGGAAGCTCAGGCGTATGTAGGCACACAGTTTCTCCGATATCCATACCAACCACCTCTTTCTTTCCTGATTATGAGCTACATTAAAGTAGGCCAAGATGCTAATGGCGAAGACGTAAAACTTCACTACATCGACCAAGGTACTGGCAACCCTATTGTGTTGATTCACGGCTGGCCCGCCACCTACGAAATGTGGGAATATCAGCTCGCCGAGCTGCCCAAGCACGGCAATCGGGTCGTAGCGTATACCCGCCGTGGCTTCGGCAACTCCTCTAAAACCTGGGAAGGCAACGACTACGATACCTTCGCCGAGGACCTGAACGCGGTGCTGGAAACCCTGAACCTGCAAAATGTGACGCTGGTAGGCTTCTCTATGGGTGGCGGCGAAGTGGCTCGCTACATGAGCCGCTACGGTGGAGCCCGCGTGGCGCGTGTAGCCTTTGTATCAGCCGTAACGCCCTTCCTGCTCAAAACCGACGACAACCCCGACGGGGCCGATAAATCGGTGTTTGATGACATGGTTGAGAATATCCGTAAAGACCGTTTCGACTTCCTGCAGAGCTTTGGCAAGAAATTCTTCGGTGTGGGCACTATCAAGCACCCGGTAAGCCAGGCTACGCTGGATTGGATGCAGTCGATGTGCCAGCTGGCTTCGCCCCGTGCTACCGAGCAGTGCGTGTACGCCTTCGCCGCCACCGACTTCCGCCAGGATTTGGCTACCCTGAAAGTTCCTACCCTGGTTATTCACGGCAGCAGCGACGAAACCGTGCCACCAAAAAACAGTGGGGAACGGATGACCCAATACGTGCCGCACGCCCAGTTTATTGAGTACAGCGGCGCTCCGCACGGCCTGTTCGTAACCGAAAAAGAGCGCCTAAACCGCGACCTGCTGGCCTTCGCCAGCGGTGGTACGGTAGATAGCAGCTCCTACTAATACCAAAGCCTGCTGAATAGGCCTAAGTAAAAAGCCGTCCCTGAAACCAACATAGTTTCAGGGACGGCTTTTTACTTAGGCCTGGCTTAACTCAATGAGAAGCCCCTACCTACTAAGGTTTGGCAAGCGTCAACGAAATCCGCCGATTGGCGAGGTCGGTCACGTTCAACTCGTAGGTGTACTTACCGGCTTTCAAGGGCGTTTCTCCTACGTAATCTATCGGTTGCCATACTAGCTGCTGGCCATTTGCCATTACCCGCACATAGGCATACGAGTACGCCTCAGAGAATGCGCTGTACTCAGAGCTTTGCCCTGCGCGCAAACTCCCGTAGAGGTGCGAGCCACCCGGGGAAGTAACATACACGCTATCAAGCTGATAGATACTGTTGTTCTTTACCCGAATAAGAACCTCCTCAGATTCCTCCTTATGGCAGGCTGTTCCCAGTAAAGCGCTCAGCCCGAGGCTTATGACTACTATACCCTGCTTCATACCCAGTTATATGGTGAATATCTTTCACTAAGCTGAGGCAGGATAGTAAGCCAGAGTTGCATGGGCAGCCCTCGATTCAACAAAAAAACCGGCCAGCCCCGAGGGCTGCCGGTTTTAGTGGAGGTAGGGATGCCAGTTTTGGTCGAGGGTACCAGCGCTGAGCTTAAGGAATCCCGTAAGGGTAGGCTTTTTCGGCTGCTGCCGGATGGTGAGGCCGGCTTCCTGCGGGGTGCGGTGGCCTTTGGCGTGGTTGCACCGCGCGCAGGCCGTGAGCAGGTTGCTCCAACTGGAATCCCCTCCCCTACTTCGAGGTAGCACGTGGTCGAGGGTCAGGTTTTTCGTGGAGCCGCAGTACTGGCACTCGAAATGGTCCCGCTTCATGACGTTGTGCCGGCTTAGGGCAATGCCTTTATAGGGTACGCGCACGTAGCGCTGCAACCGGATAATGCTGGGCTTGGGGTAGGCCTTGCTTACCGTGCGCAGCACCCCGTTTTCCGACTTGGCAATTAGCTCGGCCTTTTCCAAAAACAGAAGTACGAAAGCCTTCTGTACACTGCACAGCGTGATAGCCGTGTAGTCACCGTTTAACACAAGCACTTTTTGGTCCATACACGCTAAGGAAAAAGAATCTGGTCTGCCAGAAAGCTAGATGATTCTTAGCGCATTAACAATAGCCAATCCGTTTAGTTTGGCAGGCAGCCCGGGCGTGGTAAGGCCGAGCTAGTCGTCGGGGAGGATGCGCTTAATTAGGCGCAGCTTGTGGCTGTACTTCTGCCAGTCGCGGCGGAAGATACCGTTGTGGTCGAGGGGGTCGATGCGCACCTCGCCGCTGGCATGAATGATTTGCTGGTCTTCCAGCAGCAGGCCCACGTGAATGATGCGGCCATCGGCATTATCAAAGAAGGCCAGGTCGCCCGGTCGGGTCTGGGCCACGAAATGAACCTGCTGCCCCACATGAATCTGCTGGTGCGCATCGCGCGGGAGCTGCACGCCCACGAGGCCATAGAGCTGCTGCATCAGCCCCGAGCAATCAATACCGAACAGCGTTTTGCCACCCCACAAATACGGCGACTTCAGAAACGTGAGAGCCATTTTCTGAAGCAGGCGCAGGCGCTGGTCGGCGGGGCCGTGCGGGCCGTGGCCGTTTTGCGGGTTGGTGGCGGCGCCATTGTAGAACATCTGCCGCTCGCCCAGGCGCAGGGTCATGCCATCGTAGAAGGGTAGGCGCGTGCCCAGCGTTACCGGGATGCGGGTGTCGGCGTCACTGACCATCTGCACTACATCCAGGGTGCGGGGGTGGTCCTGGGCCTGCCACGCCTGCAGGTACTCCGGCGTCACGGGCAGGTGCTGCTTCACGTCAATCCAGCCTACGTACTGGTCGGCGGCTAGCTGAATCTGACGCCATTGGTCCTGGGTCCGCAAAATGGAATAGCACTCCCCGAAGATGAGCTGCGTAACAATTTCGGCCTTGTCCGTGGGCTCGGCCCGCACCGGCACTACGCTCAGGGCGCATATTCCGTAATCCACTGAGTGAATGAGTAGTTGAGTGAATGAGTGAATCGCTGTTGAAGTAGCGCGGAAACCCTGGTTGAGCAGCTCACTCTTTATATAATTTACACGAAGCTCCCGTTTAAACGGTAATCAGCCAAACATCTGCCTAAAAACTCACTATTTCGCTACCTCACTGTTTCACCTAATAGTCTCGGGCGCGGTCCATTTCCCGCTTCTGGTCTTTGGCTTTCAGGTCGTCGCGCTTGTCGAAGAGCTTTTTGCCTTTGGCCAGGGCAATTTCCAGCTTGGCAAAGCCCCGGTCGTTCACAAACATCCGGATAGGAATGATGGTGAGGCCTTGCTCCTGGTTTTTGTTGGCCAACTGTTTCAGCTCGCGCTTGTTGAGCAGCAGCTTGCGCGGACGGGTAGGCTCGTGGTTGTTGTAGGTGCCTTCAGTGTACTTGGCAATGGTGAGGTTGTGCACCCACAGGCTGCCATCGGGGTGGAAGGTGCAGAAACCGTCCTGAATCTGGACGCTACCCTCCCGGATGCTCTTGATTTCAGTGCCTTGCAGCATAATGCCCGCGTCGTACTTTACCAGGAAAGCATACTCGTGACTGGCGCGGCGGTTCAGGATGTTGACGCGCTTGGGCGTATCGTCTTTTTGTTTGGCCATGGGAATGGGCCGCGAAGAAAGCGGCGTAAGCAGGATTCGCAAATGCAGGGGGCAAGGTTGCGAATAAGTAAGGGGGTAGCAAAAAAGCCGCCGGGCTAGGCCAGCTTCAGGCGCGGGTCGGAGCTGACGAGCTGATCGGCGAAGTCGCCGGCTTGGTACTGAAACTGAGCCGTCATGGCCACCATGCCGGCATTGTCGGTGCAGTATTGGAAGGCCGGAATAAACACCTGCCAACCCTGGGCCTCAGCTTCGTCTTGTAGCGCTTGACGCAGGCCGCTGTTGGCAGCTACCCCGCCGGCGAGGGCAATTTGGGTGAGGCCTTGGTCGTGGGCGGCGCGGCGCAGTTGGCGCAGCAAGGTCTGGATGATGGTATGCTGGATGCTGGCACAGAGGTCGGCCAGGTTTTCCTGCACGAAGTTCAGATTCTGATCCGTCTCCTTTTTCAGGAAATAGAGCACCGAAGTTTTCAGCCCGCTAAATGAGAAGTCGTAGCCGGGCATGGCACCTACCGGGAAGGGGAAGCGGGTAGAGTTTCCCTGGCGGGCGAGCTTATCGAGGTGGGGACCACCAGGATACGGCAGCCCGAGTAGCTTGGCGGTTTTGTCGAAGGCTTCGCCAGCCGCGTCATCAATGGTCTGGCCGATGATTTCCATATCCAGGGCGCTGCGCACCACCACCAGTTGGGTGTGGCCGCCACTCACGGTAAGGCACAGAAAAGGAAACACCGGGCGCGGCGCATCAATAAAATGAGCCAGAATGTGGGCTCGCATGTGGTTTACGGCAATCAGGGGCTTGCCCAGGGCCAGGGCCAGGGTTTTGGCGAACATGCCGCCTACCAGCAAGGAGCCCAGCAAGCCCGGCCCCTGGGTAAACGCTACGGCATCCAGGTCCTGCTTGGTAATACCGGCTTTCTGCAAGGCCGCTTCTACTACCGGAATCAGGTGTTGCTGGTGGGCACGCGAGGCCAATTCGGGCACTACCCCACCGTACTGCTCGTGCACCTGCTGGGTAGCCACCACGTTGGAGCGGATTTCGCCGCCCGCCAATACAGCGGCCGAAGTATCGTCGCAGGAAGACTCAATAGCGAGAATGACAGGATGCATGGGAGGAAAAACTGAGGTATGAAAGGTGCTACTAGCTTTATATAAAAGACAGCACTCGTTATGTACTTACTACTGGCCTGCTACCCCTAACAGAGGTAGAATGTATTAGGGTTTTATCGCGCAAAGGTCGGGGCAAAACACCAGATTGCCGCCGGCTGCGTTTTTACCTAACCCTGGCACCGCCCGTAACGTTTTTTCGCCGGGCTTATTTGCCAGGCAACGGTCGGGGCTAACCCTGTATCTTTGCCCTGGGCTGCCTGTTGCTCCCTTTGTTTCTGCCGTCTGTGCCTCGCTTTCTCTCCGTAACGCTCAAGGTTTTGTTTGCCCTGCTCCTGCTGGTGATACTAGCGGTGGTGGGCGCACTGGTAGCCCTGCGTATTCCGAGTGTGCAGACAGACCTGGCCCAGCGGGCGGCCAGCATCCTCACCGATAAGTTGGGGCAGAAAGTACTGGTAGGCCGGGTAGATGTGCGCCCGTTTTCGCGGGTGTTGCTGGAAGGCGTGCGGGTGCTCGACCGGCGTGGCAACGAGCTGTTCAACATCGGCCGCGCCGATGCCGACATTCGATTGTTCACCGTCTTCGACCCCAGCCACCTGCACGTTGGGAAGCTCACGCTGGAAGAGCCGCGCTTTAGCCTGGTGACGTACAAGGACCAGCCCGATTCGACTACCCTCGACCAGTTCATCAGCTCCATCAAGCGCCTGATTGGGCCCTCGGACACCACCAAGGTTAGCAAGCCGTTCGATTTCAAGATTGAAGCCATTGGCCTGCGCAACGGCCGCTTTGTGCTGGAGCGCCAAAACGTGCCGCGCATCCCGGAGTATGGCCTCTCGATGGACTACGCCCACATGTACCTGGACAGCATTTACGCCGATGCCGACCAGCTCTGGATTAAAGGTGACACGATTCACGCCAATATTCAGGGGCTGCGCACGGTGGATACGCCCTCCGGTACCCGCCTGCGCGAGCTAACGTCCAACATGACCTATGCGGGCAAGTTCTGGGAGTTTGACAAGCTGATGCTGCGCGTACAGAACAGCCAGCTCAGCAACTACATCCGCTTCGAGTACGAGCACTTCCTCAACTTTACTGACTTCAACGACTCCGTTAAAGTTATTGCCCGGCTGCAGCCCAGCCGCGTGTATTCCGACGATATTGCCAAGTTCGCGCCCCAGAAATTTATGCGCGAGCTAAAGGAAACCGTCCTGATTTCGGGGCAGGCCAAGGGCTACGTGCGCAACTTCACCACCAAAAACCTCGACATCCAGTACGGACGCAATTCGCGGGTGAAGGGCGACATCAACGTGGAAGGGTTGCCTAACCTGAAGGAAAGCTTCGTGGAAATGCGCCTGCAACCTTCGGTGCTCGATGGGCGCGACATCCGGCGCTACATTCCGGCCTCGGGTTGGCCGTATGTGCAGCGCCTGGGGGTAGTAAAATTGAAGGGACAGTTCCTGGGTTTCTACAACGACTTTGTAGCCAACGGCTCGTTCCAGACGGCGCTGGGCTCAGTTGTGTCCGACGTCAACCTGAAGTTTAAGGATGACCCGCGCTACTCCAGCTACGAGGGTCAGGTGCGTACTACGGCCTTCCAGCTAGGCAAGCTCCTGGGCAACGAAAGCATGGTGCGCGACGTGACCCTGAACGGTAAAGTAGCCGGCGTAGGGTTTGACCCCAGCACGGCCCGCCTGACTGCCAACGCTACCGTGCAAAGCATCTGGCTAAATGGGTACCGCTACCGCAACATTACCACCAACGGCAAGTTCAGCCGTGAATCTTTTACGGGTAAGCTGGCCGCCAACGACCCTAGTTTGCAGTTTGATGCCGACGGCACGATAGATCTGAATAAAGCCCGCCAGGCTTTCGACCTGCGGGCCCGCGTGCGCCGCGCCGACCTGCGGGCCCTGGGCCTAACCAAACAGAGCGTAACGGTAGCTACCACCGCCGACGTGAAGTTCCGGGGCCTGAAGCTGGACGATTTGCTGGGGTTCGTGCGGCTGCGCAACTCCCGCCTGGCCTACGCCGGCCGTACTGTTCCCATCGATACTCTGGACATTATCAGCCGCTACGGCGGCGGGCAGCGGCAACTGACCGTGCGCTCCGAGGTGCTGAACCTAGACTTGGCCGGCAACTTCACGCCTACCACCGTTATCCGCGACGTGACGACGCTGGTGGCCGAGTACCAGCTCAACTTCCAGAGCAACGACGAGGCCATTGCCAACTACTACCGCCGCAAGCGCCAACGCCCCCTCCCCGACTACCAGATTGCGCTGAACCTCTACCTGAAGCGGCCCAACCCAGTGCTGCACCTATTCATGCCCCAGCTCTCCATCTCGGATTCTACCCGTATTGATGGCTCCTTCCGCAACGGGCAAACCTCCATTTTCCAGCTGGGAGGCCACGTAGACAACTTCCGCTACGACAGCCTCCAGGTAGCCGACAGCGACTTTGAACTGAATACCTCTAAGCTACCCTACCGCCCCGAAGTGCTGGCTCAGGCCAACATCACCTCGGCTCGGCAGCGGGTGCCAGGCCTGGGAGCTACCGAAAACTTTTACGTGGAAGGCGTCTGGGACCAGGAGCGCATCAACTTCTCTACCTCCCTGGCCCAAACCGGAACCACCAACAAAGCGCAGATCAATGGGGCCCTGGCCTTCCTGTCGGATGCGGTGAAAATTACCTTCCGCCAGTCGGGTGTGAACGTGCTGGGACGGGAGTGGGCCATTGCTCCGGATAACTCCCTGCTGATTTCCGGGGGCGGCAAGGAGTTCGACTTCCAGAACGTAACGCTCAGCAACGGGCAGCAGAGCATCAGCGCCCAGGGCTTTCTATCTGAAAATCCGAACAAGCCCCTGGCTCTCACGGTCAAGGATTTTGAGCTTTCTACCCTGAACGGACTAACCGGCGGCCAGAAGTTTGCGGGTCGGGTGAATGCGCTGGGCACGATTAGCGGGGTGTACGGGCCGCTGGTTATCAACTCTTCCTTAAAGGTAGACTCCCTGCACATGGACAATGTGCTGATTGGCGACGTGGAAGGCCACGGCGACTGGGACAACAGTGCCAAGCGCCTGGCCGTGAACCTGGACGTAGAGCGGGACCAGCAGCGGGTAGTAGCCGTAACGGGCACCTACACCCCCAGCGCCGAAACCCAGCAGCTCAACCTCACCGGCGTGCTCGACAACGCCCCGGTGAAGCTGGCTGAGCCTTTCCTCAACACCTTGTTCCGGGATTTGGGCGGCACCGCCGTGGGCACCCTGCGCCTCAACGGCAAGCTCTCGGCTCCGGTGCTCACCGGCAACATCGACGTGACAGATGGACAGCTGACCTTTATTTACCTGGGCACTACCTACACCTTCGCCGACCGGATTCGTTTCCTGGAAGACCGGATTGCGCTGCAGAACATTACCGTGCGCGACCCGCAGGGCAACACGGGGGTAGTAAGCGGCAACATTTTCGAGCGGGGCTTCCAGGATATGCGTCTGGATTTGAATGCATCCTTCCGTAAGCTGCAAGTGCTGAACACCACCCGCAAGGACAACGAGCTGTATTTCGGGCAGGCCTATGCCACGGGCACAGCTACCGTGCGCGGCGCGGCCGATAACCTGTTTATGAACGTAACGGCCCGGAGCGAAGCCGGCACCCGCGTTTCCCTACCCTTCGACAATGCGGCTAAGGCCGAGCAGGCCAAGTACATCAAGTTCGTAAACCGCAACCTGTCCGACACGGCCCGCACGGCGCCGGTGGAGGTAGCCGGCACTACCGACCTATCGGGCATCCGCCTGAACATGAACCTGGATATTACCCCGGATGCCTACGTGGAGCTACTGCTCGATGAAAGCACCGGCGACATCATTCGGGGAACGGCCACCGGGCAGCTGCGCCTCAACATTGATACCCGCGGCGACTTCAACATGTACGGGCAGGTAGAAATTGTGCGGGGGGCCTACAACTTCACCCTGCAAGGCTTGGTAAACAAGGAGTTTGTGGTGCGCCCCGGCGGCACCATTGCCTGGAACGGCGACCCGCTGGCCGGAGAAATGAACGTGACGGCCACTTACACGCAACGAACGTCTCTGGCACCCATCGTATTCAACACCGGCGAAGGCCCAACTAACGCGGCGGTGGTGCCTGTTACGGCCGTGATGAACCTGACCGGCCCGCTACTACAGCCTATCATCAAGCTGAACCTGGAGTTCAACGACATTCCCTCTTCTCTGGAAGGCGACTTGGCGCCGTTTTTCTCGGCCATTCGCAACGATGAGCAGGAACTGAACCGGCAGGTATTCAGCCTGGTGGTGTTCCGGCAGCTGACGCCGGTAGGCTCCCTGGCCGTTACGCGGCTGGAAGGCGGCAACAATGCGCTGGGCAACAGTCTGGGCCAGATTATTTCAACTCAGCTGGGCCTGCTTACTTCCCAGATTGACCCCAACCTCGAAATCAGCTTTAACCTGAACGGCCTGACCGCCGACGACCTGCAAGCCCTGCAATTGCGCCTGAGCTACTCCTTCCTGAATGGCCGCCTGCGCATCACCCGCGAAGGTAGCCTGGGTAGCAACACGGGCACGGGAGTACCAGGCGGGTCGCAGCCGGTAGCCAACGCGCAAAGCTCCCTGATCGGCGACCTGAGCCTGGAGTACTACCTGCGCCCCGACGGGAAATTCCGGGCTAAGCTGCGCTACGAGACTACCCCCCGCGACCTGACCGGCCTAAGCCAGGTAAACCAGGCCCGCGCAGGCGTATCGTTGCTGCACACCGAGCAGTTCGACTCGTTCCGGGAACTGGTAGCCCGCAAGCGCCTGCGCCGCCGCGACCAGAACGCCCGCAAAGCCCGCGAACTGCAAATCGACGACGACCCAAGAACCAGTATGTGAAGTAGTGAGATGGTGAAATGGTGAGTGTGCTGTTTTTAAACTTCGCCATTTGCCCCCTGCACCGGTAGGACCGCCATAACGCCAACTCACCATTTCACTATCTCACTACTTCGCCTTATGAACCGACCAACCCGAAAAAAGAAGCTGGGCAGCTACCCGCACACCATGGTGGTGTTTAGTATCACGCTGGCGCTGCTGGTTATTGGCTTGTTCGGGCTGCTGCTGATTCATGCCCACAAGATTTCGACGCTGGTAAAGGAAAACCTGGAAATGCAGGTGTATCTGGAGCGCGGCCTGCCTGAAACCCAGTTATTGCGGCTCCAGCAGGACTTTTCGCGCAAGCCCTACATTGCCGTCAAAGACCGGCAGCCGCAGGTACGCTTCCTTTCCAAGGAAGAAGGTGCCAAGCAGCTCATCGACCAGACCGGCGAGGACTTCCAGCAGTTTTTGGGCGACAACCCCCTGCGCGACGCCTACCTACTAAAAATCAATGCCGACTATGCTGATGCCAAGAACCTAGCCCGCATCAAAAACGAGCTGAAGCAGGAGCCGGGCGTGTTTGAGGTAGAGTACGTGGAGAGCCTGATAACCTCTGTGAATGAAAACCTGCGCAACGTGGGGCTGGTACTGCTGGGCTTCGCGGCGGTACTCACGTTCGTGGTGGTGGTGCTCATCAACAATACTATCAAGCTGGCCCTGTTCTCTCAGCGGTTCCTGATTCGGAGTATGCAGTTGGTAGGCGCTACCTCCTCTTTTATTCAGTGGCCTTTTCTGCGCCGGGCCGTGTGGCAAGGGCTGGTGAGCGGCATCCTGGCTGGCTTGCTGCTGCTGGCGCTGCTTCAATACGCCTACCTGCAGCTGGAGGAGTTGCGCCTTTTCCGCGACGAGCGCCTGATTGGTGCTCTGATAGCGGCGCTGGTGCTACTGGGCATGGGCATTGGCTTTCTCAGCTCCTGGCGGGCCGTGCGCAAATACACCGGCATGTCGCTGGATGAATTGTACTAAGCAGTGAGAAGACAAGCCTGACGCTCGGCTGACGCCAGCTGCACGCCAGCTCGCCCTTTCACTACCTCACTATATCACCATCTCACATTCCCTACCTTTGCCATTATGGAACCGAATACCACTCCTCGCTTTGCCTTCGGGCCGCGTAATTACCGTCTGATGTTCATTGGGCTGGCGGTGCTGGCCGCAGGCTTCATTACGATGACCCTGGACTCGGAAGAGTACGGAGAAGGGTTTATGGGCATCACGCTGGGGCCTATTCTGCTGGCCATTGGGTTCGTGATTGAGTTCTGGGCCATCATGGCGCGCCCTGGTGCTTCGGCTCCCGTTGCTCAGGATACCGCCACGACCAGCACGGTACCTTCTCAGCCGACGCCCGCCGCCCCGGCTACCCCGGTGGCTACTCCGCAGGCTCCTACTTACAAGCGTTAATATTCCCGGCTCTGGTGCGCCTAAAAGGGTAGGGTTTTGGCTGATGTTCGCGCGTACCGTAACGGGCAACGAACATTACCCAGGCTCCTACCCCTGCCAAGACACCAGCCCCCAACTCCCAAGCTATGTCCTACTGGCACGCGCTGCTGCTGGCTATTGTTGAAGGTCTGACCGAATTTCTGCCCGTTTCCAGCACGGGGCACATGATTATCGTCGCCAACCTGCTCGGTATTGGCCAGCTGCCCTTCACCGATACCTTCATTACCTCCATTCAGTTCGGCGCAATCCTGTCGGTGGTGGTGCTGTACTGGCGGCGCTTTTTGCAGAGCTTCGATTTTTACCTGAAGCTGGCGGCGGCCTTCATTCCGTTTGGTATCCTGGGCTTTCTGCTCAAGGATGTTATTGAAGCTCTGCTGAAAGATGTGTCGGTGGTGGCCTGTGCCCTGGTGGTAGGTGGCATCGTGCTGCTGTTCATCGACCGGCTATTTACCGGGGAGCGGAAGCAGGTGACTACCCCCAACTTCGGGCAGGCTGTGCGCATTGGCCTGTTTCAGTGCATTGCCCTGATTCCGGGTGTGTCGCGCTCCGCCGCTACCATCGTGGGCGGCCTGGCCCAGGGCTTCGACCGGCGCTCCGCCGCCGACTTCTCCTTTCTGCTGGCGGTGCCCACCATGTTCGTCATCACGGCGTATCAGCTCTACAAAACTTTCAAGGTAAGCGCCCCGGGCGCCGAGGACGTGAAGCTGCTGCTGTTCGGCAACGTGGTGGCTTTTATTGTGGCCCTGCTGGCCGTGAAGTCGTTTGTTGATTTCGTGTCGCGCTTCGGCTTCCGGGCTTTTGGCCTCTATCGTATTGTGGTAGGTGTTATCATCCTGGTGATGCTGGCCCTGGGCATCCCGCTGCAGATTATCTAGGAGCCTTTTTGAGTTGCCGGGTTCAGAAGTTTTGCCTGAATTCCGGTTGTTACAGGGTTAGCTAGGCCCGGCCCCTACCCCCTCTTGTTTATGGAACACCCCGAACAACCTTCTGCACCGCTGCCCTCTGCTGCCGCTACTCCTCAACAGGCTGCGCCTTCCTTGGCTGATTTTGACTTTGAGGCCGGCGAAGTACTGCTCGTTGATAAACCCTTAACCTGGTCATCGTTCGATGTGGTGCGCAAGGTGAAGAACACGCTGCGCATCAAGAAAATCGGGCACGCAGGTACCCTCGACCCCCTGGCTACCGGCCTGCTGATTTTGTGCACGGGCAAGAAAACCAAGGAAATCGACCAGATTCAGGCCCAGGAGAAAGAGTACACCGGCACCTTCCGCCTCGGCCAGACTACCCCCAGCTTCGATCTGGAAACCCCCGTGGACCAGGAACTGCCCTACGAGCACCTGACGGAAGAGCAACTCCGGGCCGCCCTGCTGCCTTTTATTGGGCTGATTGAGCAAACGCCGCCTCTATTTTCGGCGGTGAAGGTGAACGGCGAGCGAGCTTATGAGGTAGCGCGCCGCGGCGGCGAGGCCGAAATCAAGAGCAAGCAGATTACCATCCGGGAGTTTGAGCTGACGCGCATTGCCCTACCGGAGGTTGATTTCCGCGTGACGTGCTCCAAGGGCACCTACATCCGCAGCCTGGCCCGCGACTTTGGGGCGGCACTGGGGGTAGGCGCGCACCTGACCAAGCTGGTGCGCACCCGCATCGGGCAGTATAGCCTCACCGATGCCCTGACCATGGACGCCATTCAGGCCCTGCGGCCGCCGCGCCCGGCCGGGGAAGCCGAGCGGCCGGAACGCCCGCGGCGGCAGCGCCAGCCGGAGCGCCGAACTGGCCTCGACTACTTCAACGCTACCCACGCTACCCCTACCCCTCCCACCGCCGAAGAACCTCAGTAGGCTCCTGGCAGTACACTCTAGCGCAGTACCACTCACTATCACCATCTCACCGCTGATGCACATCATTCAGGACCCCACGCAGTTTCCGCACCTTGGCAATGCCGTGGTTACTAGCGGCACCTTCGACGGGGTTCATGTAGGGCACCAGCAGATTCTGCGGCGCCTGCGCGAAGTAGGGCGGCACACCGGCGGACCTACGGTGGTTATTACCTACTGGCCTCACCCACGCCTGGTGCTGGCCCCCCCGCCTACCCACCCCGAGCCGCTGGACCTGCACCTGCTCAATACCCTGGAAGAGCGCACCGCCAAGCTCGCAGAAATGGGCGTCGATTACCTGCTGACGATTCCGTTTACCCGCGAGTTTGCGGCCTGGACTTCCGAGGAGTACATCCAGAACATTCTGCTGCGCACCGTGGGCACCCGCACGCTGGTTATCGGCTACGACCACCGGTTTGGCAAGAACCGGGAGGGCGGCTTCGACTACCTCAGCCAGCACTCGGGCCGTTATGGCATGAGCGTGGAGGAAATTCCGCGCGAAGACGTGGACGCGGTGGGCGTGAGCAGCACCCGCATCCGGCGGGCCCTGGAAGCCGGCGACGTGCAGACGGCCAACCGTTACCTGGGCTATGCCTACCCCCTCACGGGCATGGTAGTGAAAGGCCGGCAGCTAGGTCGCACTATCGGCTGGCCCACGGCCAACATTGTCTGCCCCGAGCCGCTGAAATTAATCCCGGCCCGGGGCGTGTATGCCGTGCGCGCTACCACTGCTGCGGGTACTACCTACCCCGCTATGCTCAACATTGGAGTGCGCCCCACTGTGGCCGGCGGCCTCGACCAGACCGTGGAAGCACACTTGCTTGGCTTCGAAGGTGACCTGTACGACCAAGACTTGAAAGTAGAATTTGTGGCCCGCCTCCGCGACGAGCAGAAGTTCAACGGCCTCGATGCGCTAAAGGCCCAGCTAGCCCAGGATGCCGAGTCGGCGCGGGCGGCCTTATAAGCCCGCCTGATACAAACACTATTTCCTGACCAAGTACCGCCAGTGGCTCACAAAGTGGGGCTGCTGGCGGTACGTTGTTTTGGCCCTGTTGGTACATGCTGCCAGAACCTACTACCTTGCCGCTCCCCAAACCACCCATTTTCCCATGATCAACAAAGTAGTGGCCGGTCCGGCTGAAGCCTTGCACGGCCTCACCGACGGCATGACCCTTATGCTGGGCGGCTTCGGCCTGTGCGGCATCCCCGAAAACTCTATCCAGGAAATTTTGCGCCTGGGCGTGCGAGGCCTCACCTGCATCAGCAACAATGCCGGCGTCGATGATTTCGGTATTGGCCGCCTGCTCCAGACCAAGCAGGTGCGCAAAATGATTTCCAGCTACGTGGGCGAAAACGCCGAGTTTGAGCGCCAGCTGCTGAGCGGAGAGCTGGAGGTAGAGCTGATTCCGCAGGGCACCCTGGCCGAGCGGTGCCGGGCCGGCGGCGCCGGCATTCCGGCCTTCTACACCCCAGCCGGCTACGGCACCGAGGTAGGCGAAGGCAAGGAAAGCCGGGAGTTTAACGGCAAGATGTACCTGCTGGAAACCGCCCTGCACGCTGATTTTGCCTTCGTAAAAGCCTGGAAAGGCGACACGGCGGGCAACCTCATCTACAAAGGCACGGCCCGCAACTTCAACCCCATGATGGCCACGGCCGGCAAAATCACGGTGGCCGAAGTGGAAGAGCTGGTACCAGCCGGCGAGCTAGACCCCAACCAGATTCATACGCCTGGCATTTTTGTGCAGCGCATTTACCAGGGCCAGAACTACGAAAAGCGCATTGAGCAGCGCACGGTCCGGCAGGGCTAGGGTTTGCCCGGCAGCATCTGCCATGCTGCCCTCCCGAAAAGCCAGCCTACCCCTACCCCTTGGGTTGAGGTGAACCTAGTTTCAGGAATATGAAAAAGACCGTTTTTGCGCTTGTATTAAGTTTCGCCGCCACCCACGCCTGGGCCCAAACCGCGGCGCCGGTCAAGGCTCAGACTGCTAAGGCCCAAACCCTGCAGCTGGCCCCCAAACCGTTGCCGGCGCTGGACAAGCTGTTGCAGGAATATACCGCGGCCAACCGGGTGCCCGGCGCCATTGCTCTGATTGCCCAGGACGGAAAAATCATTTACCGCAAGGCAATAGGGCTGGATGACGTGGCCACAAAAAAGCCTTTGCGGGAAGATGCCATCCTGCGCATTGCCTCCCAAACCAAGGCCATTACCAGCGTGGGCGTAATGATGCTCTACGATGATGGGAAGCTGCAGCTCGACGACCCCATTTCCAAGTATCTGCCCGCCTTCCGCAACCCGCGGGTGCTGGCTACTTTTAACGCCCAGGACTCAACGTACACCACCGTTCCGGCCCGCAGCGAGGTAACTATCCGGCAGTTGCTCACCCACACGTCGGGCATTAGCTACCCCGTCATCGGCACCAAAGAAGCCCGCGCCATTTACGCCAAGGCCCGTATCCCCAGCGGCATTGGTACGCCGGGCGGTACGCTGGCCGAGGCCATGAATGCGCTGGGCCCGCTGCCACTACTGCACCAACCCGGCGAGCAGTTCACCTACGGCCTGAGCGTGGACGTGCTGGGCCGCCTAATTGAGGTAGTGTCGGGTCAGTCGCTCGATGCGTTTCTGCGCACCCGCCTGTTTGAGCCTCTGGCCATGCGGGATACCTATTTCTACCTCCCAACCGAAAAGCAGTCTAGGCTAGCTGTGCTTTACACCGAGGATGCTAGCAAGAAAACGGTGAAGATGCCCCCTCAAGGCGGCATGAGCCCCGATTATCCCAAGGCCAAGGGCACGTACTTTTCGGGCGGGGCCGGCCTGTCGTCTACCATCGATGACTACGCCGCGTTCCTGCAAATGCTGCTCAATGAGGGGGAATACCGCGGACAACGGCTGCTCAAACCTGCCACTGTGCGCCTGATGACCTCCAATCAGATTGGGGAGGTCAACCAAGGTGAAAACAAGTTTGGGTTGGGCTTTAGCCTGACTACCAGCAAAACCGCCGCGCAAACCGGTCTTTCCGAAGGCTCCTACGAGTGGGGCGGCATCTTCGGGACTACCTACTGGGTTGACCCGAAGGCGAAAATCGTGGCCCTGCTCTACACCCAAAAATACCCCAACACCACGGGCGGCGACCTAGCCGGCAAGTTCAAGCGCCTGGTTCGGCAGGCGGTGATTGAGCCCCAGGCTGCCACAGTGAAATAAGTTGCTCCTCCCTACCCCGCCCATCATCATGTTAGATAAACACGGCATTGCCCGGCGCATCGCGCAAGAAGTAGAAAATAACTCCTACGTCAACCTCGGTATCGGCATCCCAACGCTGGTGGCCAACTACATTCCCGAAGGCATCAATGTGGAGCTGCAGTCCGAAAACGGTCTGCTGGGCATGGGTCCCTTCCCTACCGATGCTGAAGTGGACCCCGACCTCATCAATGCCGGCAAACAAACGGTGACTACCCTACCCGGCTCCAGCCTCTTCAGCTCCGCCGATTCCTTCGCCATGATTCGGGGGGAGCACGTGGACCTGACCATTCTGGGTGCTATGGAAGTGTCGGAAACCGGCGACATTGCCAACTGGAAGATTCCGGGCAAAATGGTGAAGGGTATGGGCGGCGCCATGGACCTGGTAGCCTCAGCCAAAAACATTATTGTGGCCATGCAGCACGTAGCCAAAGACGGTTCCAGCAAGCTGCTCCCTGCCTGCACGCTGCCTATCACCGGCCTGCGCTGCGTCAAGAAAATTGTAACCGAGTTGGCTGTCCTCGATGTGACGCCCGATGGGTTCGTGCTGCGTGAGCGGGCGCCCGGCGTAACTGTGGAGCAGATTAAAGCAGCCACTGCCGGCAAGCTGGTCATTCCCGACGAGGTGCCTGAAATGCAGGGTGTGTAGGTGATGATGAAATCAGGTAACAGGTAAAAAGTAACCAGTCTGTCATCCTGAGCACAGCGAAGGACCTCTACCGCCTTGTAGGGGTAGCAGAGTTACCTCAGGTCCTTCGCTGCGCTCAGGATGACAAGCGGGTTTTCTTTTCCTGGTCACCCCCAGCTTTGACCTTTTACCTGTTCCCCTTCATCTACCCCCCAAAAATGCCTTCGCCATGATGTGCTTGGCAGCTTCGAGGGTAAAATGGGAGAAATGCCGGCGGAAGTGGGCCAGGGCATCGGGGGGGGTAAGTCCGCCGGCGCGCACGGCATCGGCGAGGTAGAACGCCAGGGTTTCGGGCTGGCCGGTAAGGGCCGGAAACTCGTGATGGTCCTTGTAGCGGCTCAGAATAGAAACGCGCAATTCGGCCGTGGCTCCGGGCACCTGCCGCAGCAGCCGCTCCATTAGCAGCTGTACTTCATCCATGAACATGGTGCGCACCAGGCCATGCGGTGCGAGCACGGCCTGCCCGGCCACGGCCGTGAGCAGCACGGCCGCCGGAGTTTCCGGAGCCCAGCGAGCCGCTTCCGCGGGGGCGCACAGCCAGGCCGTGGGCGGGAAGGCTTCGGGAGCTGATAAGATGCGCTCCAGCGTTTGCAGACGGCGTTCTTCGGGCGGTAGCATACGGCAAGGTACGAGGATACCAGCGGACGCCGGCCGTGTGCGGCCCACGAGTACGGCCAATGGCGCGGGAGTGAGCCTTTTTGTCACCAAAATTGTTAGGCAGCCGTAAGACCAGCGCCAGGCCCGGTAACCGCACGGTATCTTTGCGCTTCTTTCCCTGACATTCTGCACTGACTTTATATGGCAACGAGTTCTAACGGCAAGGCCAACGGTGCCCACGCCAAAAAACAAACCTTACCCGGCATGCCCCAGAACCCGGAGCTGCTGACGCCCACGGCCATTCCGGCCCATAAGCTGGTGCTGCGCACGCTGCGTCGCAACGACTTCAAGGCCGTGAAGGAAATCATGGACAAGGTGTACTCCAACATGGAGGGCTCCTGGTCGCACGAGGAGTACAACGCGCTGCTGAAGAAATTTCCGGAAGGTCAGATCTGCATCGAGGACAACGGACAAATAGTGGCCGCGGCCCTGGCCATCATCGTGCAGTACTCCGACTTCGGCGACCGGCACACCTACGCCAAAATCACGGGCCACGGCAAGTTTAACACCCACAACCCCGATGGCGACACGCTCTACGGCGTGGACGTGTTCGTGGACCCCGAGTACCGCTCCCTGCGCCTGGGCCGCCGCCTCTACGACGCCCGCAAGGAGCTGTGCGAAAACCTGAACCTGCGCGCCATGGTAGCGGGCGGCCGCATTCCGGGCTACGCGGCCTACGCCAACGAGATGACGCCGGCCAAGTACGTGGAAATGGTGCGGGCCAAGGAAATTACTGACCCCATCCTCACCTTCCAGCTCTCCAACGAGTTTCACGTCCGCAAAATCATCCGCGGCTACCTGCCCTACGACTCCGAGTCCAAGGCGTACGCTACCCTGCTGGAGTGGATTAACGTGTACTACGACGAGGAATCCGACAAGCTGATCGGTAACCAGAAGTCGAACGTGCGCATTGGCATTGTGCAGTGGCAGATGCGGGCCACCAAAAACCTGGAGGACTTTTTCCAGCAGATGGAGTTTTTCGTGGATACCGTATCGGGCTACAAGGCCGACTGCGTGCTGTTCCCGGAGTTTTTCAACGCCCCCATGATGGCACTTACCAACGAGGAGTCGCCGTCGGTAGCTATCCGCTCGATGGCGGCCTTCACCGAGCCCATCAAAACCAAAATGATGGAGCTGGCCGTGAGCTACAACATCAACGTTATTGCCGGCTCCATGCCGCTCTACGATGATGGCAAGCTCTACAACGTGAGCTACCTCTGCCGCCGCGATGGTACCGTGGACGAGCAGTACAAGCTGCACGTAACCCCCGACGAGGCCAGCTACTGGGGCATGCGCGGCGGCGACAAGCTGCGCTGCTTCGACACGGATTTCGGCAAAATCGGCATCCTGATCTGCTACGACGTGGAGTTCCCCGAACTCTCCCGCATGCTGTCCGACGAAGGCATGAAGATTCTGTTCGTGCCCTTCTGGACCGATACCAAGAACGCCTACCAGCGCGTGCGCCTCTGCGCCCAGGCCCGGGCCATTGAAAACGAGTGCTACGTGGCCATTACCGGCTCGGTGGGCAACCTGCCCCGCGTCGAGAACATGGACATTCAGTACTCGCAGTCGGCCGTGTTCAGCCCCTCGGACTTTGCCTTCCCCCACGACGCCATCGTGGCCGAGGCTACCCCGAACACGGAAATGACCCTGATTGCCGACCTCGACCTGGACCTGCTCAAGGACCTGAACACCAGCGGGGCCGTGCGTAACCTCCGCGACCGGCGCAAAGACCTATATACCCTGAGCTGGAAGAAGACGGAACGCGACGACGAGCTGCTGGCCCAGGGCGAAGAACGGGCCCCCAAAACCGCCAGCCGCCGCAAAGCGGTAGCTGCGGGCTAGTTCTACTCCCTGTTATGCTTTTAACGGCCTGTCAAGCGTGCTTGGCAGGCCGTTTTTACTATGTGTACCCAGGTATAGTTTTTTGGCTTTAGCTCCCTAAAACGGCCTTTTTTAACGAATAGAATTAAAAGCACATTAATTACTGCTGACGTAAAGGCCAATCAGCGCGTGGTTGCGTATCTACTGCAGCCTATATAGGCAGTCCACCTTAATCTGTCAACCATTCACTAACTCTACTTATTTCATGTTCACACATTCTACTCGCCGGAAGGCAGCCCGTCGGGGCGTCTTCCTGATGGGCGCTCTGGCCTTGTCGGCGGCTACCCTAGGCACCACGCAGGCTCAGACAGTTTATGGACTTACTTCAATTGCTGCTCCTAGACTGGTCACCTTCCAAGCCACCAGTCCTGGCACTTACACCTCATCTCTAGCTATTACCGGTTTGGCAACAGGCCAGACCCTGGTAGGTATGGATGTACGGCCTAATACCGGAGAGCTATTTGCGCTTGGCTATAACGCCAGCACCACTCAGGCACAGCTATACACGCTAAGTACCACGAGTGGGGCACTAACCCCTATCGGTAGCGCACTTACGCTTAACCTGGGCAATACTCCTTCTCCTATACCTTCAGACTACCCAATACGAGTAGGCTTCGATTTCAACCCTACCGTGGACCGGATTCGAGTGACTGGAGTAAACAATAGCAACTTCCGCCTAAACCCTAACAACGGAGCCCTGGCGGCCACTGATGGAAACTTAGCCTACGCCGCTACAGATGCCAATGCCGGTCAAACGCCATCCATAGGAGCGGTTGCCTACACCAACAGCTACATTGGGGCAACCAGCACCCGGCTGTATAATATTGACGAGGCGGCCAACCGGCTAACTTTCCAAGATCCGCCGAATAGTGGAACTTTGAATACTGTTGGCTCTCTAGCGCTGGGCAATGTTCTTCCGCAGAGTTTCGATCTGGATATATATTTCAATCCTACTACGGGTACGAACCAGGCATACTTGTCGGCCTCTACCCTTGACCCAGCGGATTATATCAATGATTTCTACACTGTGGATCTGGCTACCGGAACTGCTACCCGTGTAGGTAGAACTGCTGGCGCGACCATAGCACCTTTAACGGATATTGCCGTTGCCATTGACCGCCCGGCCACGCTGCCGGCCGTTACCGGCCAGTTGGCCTACGCCCTGGCCGGTACCAACCTGCTCACGTTTGATACGGCCACGCCGGGTACTATCCGCACTTCGATGGGTATTACGGGGGTAGCTACCACGCAAACTGTCGTGGGCATGGATGTGCGTCCGCTGAACAATGCGCTGTACGCCCTGGGCTACGATGCCACGGCCCAAACCGGCCAGCTCTACACCATTAACGCTACCACAGGAGCGGCTACTGCCCTGGGCGGAACGATGGCCCTGCCACTGGGTTCGGGCAGCATTGCCTTCGACTTTAACCCCAGCGCGGACCGCATCCGGATTGAGGGCGTCAACCGGGCTAACTTCCGGATTAACCCCAATGACCTTTCCATGGCTCCTATAGTGGACGGCACCATCACTTACGCCACCGGCGACGCCAACGCCAGCGCTACCCCGGCCATCGGCTCGGTAGCTTACACCAACAGCTACCCCGGCCCGGCCGGCACTACGGCGGCCCCGCGCACCACTACCCTCTTCGGCTACGATGAGGCCCTGAACATACTGGTGCGCCAAGATGCAAATGCGGGCACGCTGACGACTATCGGGGCTTCCACGGTTACGGTAACGCCCGGCACCAACGTAGACCTGGACATCTTCAGCACGGCTGAGAACACCAACACCGCCTACCTGGTGGCTACCTCGGGCGGTTCGCTCAACTCCAGCCTCTACTCTCTGAACCTGACCTCCGGCGCCGCCACGGCTCCCATGATGATTGGCAACGGCATCACCGTACGCGACATTGCCATTGCCGCGCCCACAGGCGTGACTACGGGTGTTCGTCAGGCAGAAGTAGCCACTGGCTTCGTGCTGTACCCCAACCCGGTTACGGCCGGCTCTCAACTCAGCTTCCGCCTACCCCGCGCCGGTCAGGCGGAGCTTACCCTTACTGATGCCCTGGGCCGCACCGTGGAGCGCAAAGCTGCCGGCACGCTGGCGGCGGGTGCCCATACGCTGAACTGGCAGCCCGCTACCCACCGGGCCGGCGTGTACTTCCTGCGCCTGACGGTGGATGGCCAGTCGGCTGGTACGCAGCGCGTAGTACTTCAGTAAGCTTGTCTATTACGCAAAAAGCCGCTCTGCCTAAGGCAGAGCGGCTTTTTTAATGGGCACATTTCCGTGAGCCTCCGTATCAGCTACATATGAGCACTATCGCGGCTGGCGAAGTAGGCATGGTCGCGCAGGATGGTGCGCAGAAAAGGCTCGTCGTGCAGGTCAGTCTGGATGCCGGTTACCCCTTTCACTTTACCAGCTACCTCGTTGAGCAGCAGAAAGTCGTTGCGTTTGGTGGCCTGGTGCAGCAGCCGGCGTACCAGCGTAACATCCTGGTCGGAGAGCAATGCAGCTTGCTGGAATACGGGCTGGTAGCCGAGGGGCACCTGAGTTTCGGCCGTAACAGCCTGTACATCCGGGGTACGTGGGCGCAGGCTCACAACGGTAGTGCCAGCAGCCATATCCCCGAGGCGCTGGCCCCGGCCGTTAAGCAGCGTAGCCACCAGAGCCAGGGCCCCAAAGGTCATCCCGATTTCCACCAGCCCAATCAACCAGCGCAGCAGGTAGTCACCGAGGCCGGGGCGACTACCGTCGAGGCGGGCCACTTTCAGGTGGCGCAGGTGCTTGCCTAAACTTTGGCCATTGAAGAAAACCTCGCATACGGGATGGTACACCAGCAAGGGTGCCGAAATTAGGGCATAAGCAAGAATACGATGCTCATCGGAGGAATTGGACAGTTGTTCAATCAAAAAGTTAAGCACCAAGGCCCAAAGGCCCATCACCAGCAGGTCCAGTAACTGGGCCACTACCCGGTCGCCTACGCTGGCCGCTTCATATTCTAGAACAACATTTTGAGTGGTATGAATGCGAATGGTGCTCATAAAGCAAAAAATGCCCCGTCCAAGGCCGTCTGAATCCTGTATATTTAGCCCGGCGCCCTGCGCGAACTAGTGTGTATAAATGCCGCTAAGGCGGAAGTTTGCTTATGCGCGAAACGGTATTCTTACGCCTGAACCAAGCCCGGTGGCAGCAGTACGAGGCTACCCCAGCCGCCGGCCCCGACGAGTTGGCCCGGCGCTACGTGGAGCTAACCGACGATCTGTCGTATGCCCGCACATTCTATCCGGACTCTACTACTACGGCTTACCTCAATACCTTAACGGGCAAGCTACACCAAGCCCTCTATAAAAACAAAAAGCAGGAGACGAACCGATTCGGGTCGTTCTGGCGCCACGAGCTACCCCACCTGCTCATTCGCCACCACCGGCTACTAGCCGGCACGCTGGCGTTCTTTGTGCTGGCTACGTGCATCGGGGCACTGTCAGCCGCCCGCGACGAGACCTTCGTGCGCGTAGTGCTCGGCGACAACTACGTGAACCAGACCCTGGCCAACATTGAGAAAGGCGACCCCATGGCGGTTTACAAGGGCGAAGACGAGACGCTGATGTTCCTGCAGATCACGCTTAACAACGTAAAAGTGGCGTTGTATGCCTTTGCTGGCGGCATTACCGGCGGGTTGCTCACGCTTATCATGCTCTTTAAGAACGGGGTGATGCTGGGGTCCTTTCAGTACTTCTTCTACCAGAAAGGCGTGCTGCTACCGTCGGTGCTTACCATCTGGATTCACGGCACCCTCGAAATATCGGCCATTGTCTTGGCGGGCGGGGCGGGCGCCGTGATGGCCCAAAGCCTGCTGTTTCCCGGCACCTACTCCCGGCGCGACTCCCTACGCCGTGGCGCCCGCGACGGGATGAAGCTGGTGCTGAGCTTGGTGCCGATTTTTGTGGTGGCGGGCTTTCTCGAAGGCTTTGTTACGCGCCACACCGAAATGCCGCTCTACGCCAGCCTAAGCATTATTGGCGGGTCGGCCGCGTGTATTCTGGGCTACTTTGTGGGCTACCCGTGGTGGCTGCACCGGCAGCGCCCAACCGTCTGATTTCCACTTTCCCGTTGGCTTATTTGCAACAACTCTACCCTTTTCATGCGCCATCTTGCGTTTACCAAACCCACTGACTTTCTGCGCGAGCGGGATTTCAGCCAAAAGATTGAGGCTACCTTCGACTTTGTCCGCGTGCACGCTACGCCACTGGGGCGGGTGCTGGCCACGTTAGTGCTGCCGCTGGCCCTGCTAACCGGCATCGGAATGGGGCTGCTGCAGGGGCAGATGCTGTCGGCTTTCGGCGATATGGCCCGGCAGGCCCGGCTAGGCATGCCCCGCGACATCCTCCCGCCTATTTTTACCTCCTCCAGCCTCTGGATAACGTT
This sequence comes from Hymenobacter sp. HSC-4F20, assembly GCF_019599275.1. Classification (GTDB taxonomy): domain Bacteria; phylum Bacteroidota; class Bacteroidia; order Cytophagales; family Hymenobacteraceae; genus Hymenobacter. The sequence continues at coordinate 35,712 of NZ_JAHZTD010000002.1, forward strand.
GCTGGGCGGCCTGTTGCTGTTCGTGGTCCTGCACTTGGTAGTGTACGGCTACGTGGTGCTGCGCGCCGACAAAGCCGACGACGCCCCGGTTACTCCCGCCGAGGTGTGGGCCCTGGTGAAAAGCCGCTTCCTGGGTATGATTGGCTCCTTTTTCGGGCTCGGTCTGCTGTTTACCGTGGGCATGATGGGTATTGGCCTGGTAATGGGCGTACTGATGGTGGCCCTTTCGGCCGTGTTTGGCACTTGGATCAGCGTTGTGGCCGTGCTGGCTATCTATCTGTTCATGATTTACGCCGTGGTGGCCCTGAGCTTGTACTTTGTGGTGTGGCTGCGCGAAAGACGGGGCTTTTTTGGGAGCATTCAGCGCTGCTTTCAGCTGATCTGGGGCAAGTGGTGGTCTACCTTCGGTCTGATTATGGTGATGGTACTCATGTTATGGCTAATTATGGCGCTGGTGCTGGTGGTCTTGTCCATGCTGGGCCTGCCGTTCACTGACCTGATGAGCGGCCGCGCTTCCGATTTGTCGCCCTTAGTGCGGGTGCTGTTCATTGTGTATTCTGCCGTTCAGACCTTAATTTCCCTTGTTTTCTATCCACTCATTATGATTGCCATTTGCTTCCAGTACTTCAACTTGGTGGAGCGCCGTGATGGCGAGGGCACCCGACTGCTGGTAGATTCCATTGGGCAGGCTGCGCCGGCCGTCGCTCCCCAAGCCCTGCGCCCCGACGACGAAGGTGAGTACTAAGCGGCTACCCGTGACGTTGAGGCGAACGTATCTGGCGGTTCTGGTTGCGGCGTTGGCCGCCTGGGCCGGGGCGGCCGGGGCGACTCAGCCCCCCAAACCGGTTGTGGTGCCGCCTGCGGTGGATACGCTCGGCACCGCTGCGCACCGCTCCAGCTTTGTTAAGCTGCCCGCCGACACCCGGCCGCCCGGCGCGGTGCGGGCTCCCCAGCCGGAGCGTCTGCGGCAGCTGCGCCAGCAACGCGAGTTCCAATATGCCGAGCCTGAAACCCCGGAGCCCGGCAGCGGCAGCAGCCTCTGGACGCGGTTCTGGTGGCGGCTGCTCCAGTGGTTTCTGGGCCTGTTTTACGGGCCTGGCTATGAGCATAGGGGCCGCTACGTGGTGTACGCTCTCTTCGGGGCCGCGTTCCTCTACGTGGTGTTGCGGCTGCTGCGCCTCGACCTGACTGGGTTATTTCGTCGTTCGGGCTCCGTAGCCCCGCTGCCCTACGACACAGCCGGGGAGCAGATTTACGGCGTTGATTTTGACAGTGCCTTGGCCGAGGCGGAAGCAGCCGGTAACTACCGGCTGGCAGTTCGGCTGGGCTACCTGCTTAGCTTGCGTCATCTCACGGAGCGGGGCCTCATCCGCTGGCAGCCCGATAAAACCAACCACGAGTACCTGCACGAGCTACGCGGCACGCCCTGGTTTACCGAGTTTCAGGAGCTGACTCGTCAGTTTGAATACGTGTGGTACGGGGAGACGCTGCTAACCGCTCCGGCCTACCCCGCCTTGCGCGAGGCCCGGCTGCACTTTATTCGTCACCTAACCCGCGCCGCGGCCTGAGCCTACCCTGTTGTCATGACCCGTTTTCGTGCGTTTCTGCTGGGCCTGGGGCTGCTGTTTGTGGCGTTCATCGCCGTGGAGTACTTCCGCCCTCAACCCACGGACTGGACTCCTACCTTTATCAACCGCGACAAAATCCCCTACGGCACCTACGTGCTGTACGACCAGCTACCGGCTCTTTTTCCCGGGCAGCCAGTGACGGTTACGCGCCTGCCCATTGCGAACCAGCTGCTCCCTACCCTGGGCGCAGATGCGGACCGCGACTCAGCCCTGGCGGCTAACGGTCCGGCCCTCCGCCCCGACGCGGCGACCTACCTCTTCGTCAACGACCAGTTCGTCTGCTCCCCCCTCGACCGGGATGCGCTGCTGCGCTACCTGAGCCAGGGCAACCAGGCATTCATTGCGGCTGAGCGCATTACCAGCCAGCTGCTGGATACCCTGCACTTGGAAACGGAGTCGGTGCTGGACTTGGATAGCCTACTGCTGAGCCGGGCCCAGGGCAACCACGGCCTGAGCCGCGCTACTACCACGCTTACGCTGGTAAATCCACCGCGGGGCGCCGCCCGCCGCTACCGGTTTCCGCAGAGTGAAGTGCCTGCCTACTTCCGCGCCCGCCACGGTGCCCGAGCCACGGTGCTCGTCCATGATGAGCGTCAGCGGCCGGTGCTGGTTTGGGTGCCCGTGGGCCGAGGAGGCGCGCTGTTGAGCTCTACCCCGGCCGCCTTCAGCAACCTACTGCTCCTGCGGCCCGCTACGGCTGGCTTTGCCTTCGCGGCCCTGTCGGCGTTACCGGCCGGGCGGCCGGTTTTCTGGGATGAATACCAAAAACAGGGCCCCTTGGGTGAGCAGTCGTTGCTGCGGGTAGTAAAGCAGCACGAGGCCTTGCGCTGGGCCCTGTGGCTGGGGGCGTTGGGGGCCCTGCTGTTTGTGCTCGTCGAAGCCCGCCGCCGCCAGCGCATTATTCCCATTCTACAGCCGCTACCCAATACTACCTTGCTGTTTACCCGTACGGTGGCCGGCTTGTATCGGCAGGGCTCCAATCATGCTTTAATTGCGGAAAAGAAAATCGGGCTGTTTCACGAGTACCTGCGCACGCGCTACCACGAGCCTACTCTGGACTTAGCAGACGAAGCTACCCGGGAGCGGCTGGCGCAAAAATCCGGCATTCCGCGGACCAGCGTAGACGCGCTGGTACGACGCATCCACGTTGTGCTAACGGCCCCGCAGGTCTCAGATACCGACCTTCTCGCTTTGAACAAAGCCATCAATGAATTCCGCCGAACCGCCGCTTAATGTTGCATTATACCACAATTTGGATTTTATCCTTTTATAACTATTCTAATACGCCATTTTTAAGCTGATAACGTGTATTTTCTGCCAGTATAGCTATTCTCAAATGTACTTTTACTCATCAGCCACTCTCGCTTGTCACTTCTGAAAGATGGAAAATAATCCCGCTACTTCTGTCCCTGAGTTGTCTGCCTCATCTGCCGCGGTGGAAGCTTCGACGGCTCTCGATGCCCGCACTGACCTTAGCCAGCTGAGTCGCCACGCCGAGGCTATCCGGCAGGAACTGGGTAAGGTCATTGTGGGGCAGCAGGCCCTGGCCGAGCTGCTGCTCACGGCCCTGCTCGCCGACGGACACGTGCTGCTGGAAGGCGTGCCCGGGGTAGCCAAAACACTTACTGCCAAGCTCCTGGCTCGCACCCTGAGCGTGCCCTTCAGCCGCTTGCAGTTCACCCCCGACCTGATGCCGTCCGACGTGCTAGGCACCTCGGTGTTTCGGCCGACCAAGTCGGAGTTTGAGTTTCGACCCGGCCCTATCTTCGCCAGCATTGTCCTGATTGATGAAATTAACCGGGCCCCCGCCAAAACGCAGTCGGCCTTGTTTGAGGTGATGGAGGAGCGCCAGGTAACCCAGGACGGCACCCGCTACCCCATGCCCGCGCCCTTCGTAGTGCTGGCCACCCAGAACCCGGTGGAGCAGGAAGGTACTTACCGCCTGCCCGAGGCCCAGCTCGACCGGTTCCTGTTCAAGCTCAGCGTAGGCTACCCCTCGGTAGAGGAAGAAATAGCTATTCTTCAAGGTCACCACGCGGGTTTTGGTGGTACGCCCCTGGAGGCGGTGCGGGCCGTAGTATCGGCCGAGGACTTGCAGCAGCTGCGGGAGCAGGTACGCCGCCAGCACGTGGAGCCTAAGCTGCTGGAGTATATTGCCCGCCTTGTCGGCCAGACGCGCGCCCACAAAGGGCTCTACCTCGGTGCCTCCCCCCGCGCTTCCCTGGCTCTGCTCAACGGGGCTAAAGCCCTGGCTGCCCTGCGCGGCCGCGACTTTGTAACCCCTGAAGACGTGCAGTACCTGGCCCCCATGGTGTTACGCCACCGCATTCAGCTTACCCCAGAGCGAGAAATGGATGGCGGCACTCCCGACGACGTAGTAAAGCAGATTCTGCAGCAAATTGAAGTTCCAAGGTAGATGCGTTACTCCACTACCTGGCTGCTCAGCCAATTAGCTCAGGAAGAGCGGGTGAAGTACTTGCTTTTCTGGGGGCACCAGCCCGCCAAAGATGGCCGCATCACCAAAACCTGCTTTAGCCAATGGTGGCGGGCCAGTTTTGTGGTTGATGGGAGCACCTACCCTTCGGCAGAGCACTGGATGATGGCGGAGAAGGCCCGGCTATTCCAGGATGAGTTGACGCGGCAGCGCATCCTGGCCGCTCCCAGCCCGGCCGAAGCCAAGAAGTTGGGCCGCGAGGTACAGGGCTTTGAGGCCGGGCAGTGGGAGGCGCACAAGTACCAGATTGTGAAAGCCGGCAACCAACATAAGTTTAGCCAGCACCCGGCCCTGGCCGAGTTCCTGGGCGCTACGACCGGCCGCGTGCTGGTGGAAGCCAGCCCCGTAGACCCGGTGTGGGGCATCGGGCTGGCGGCAGACCACCCGGACGCGGAAAACCCGGCGGCCTGGCGCGGCGAAAACCTGCTGGGCTTTGCCCTGATGGAAGTGCGAGATGAATTAACCCATTCCCTGTGAAGTCGTTTTTCCTGACCCGGCGCTTTTTTCTGCTCGTGGTAGCTGTGATTGTGGGGCTGGTGGTAGCGTTTTTCCTGCCGGGCTGGCTGGTACCGGTGCAGCTGGCCCTGGGGCTGCTGCTGGTTCTGACCCTGCTGGATACCGGGCTGCTTTACGCCTCGGCCCGTGCCAAGACGGGCGGCGTGTTCGGGCGGCGCGTGCTGGGCGACAAGCTCGCCAACGGCTCCGATAACGACATTGCCATCTACCTCGAAAACCACTACCGCTTCCCCATCCAGACCGAAACCATCGACGAGATTCCGCACCAGTTTCAGCGCCGCGACGTGCTGTTTCGGGCCGTTATCCAACCGGGCGAAACCAGCGTGATTCGCTACCAGCTGCGGCCCACCAAGCGGGGGGAGTACGAGTTCGGGGCCGTGAATGTGTACGTGGCCTCGCCCCTGGGCCTGGTGCGCCGACGGTTCCGGTTTGATGAGAGCCGCGTGGTGCCAGTGTACCCGTCGTTTCTGCAGATGCGCCAGTACGAGCTGCTGGCCATTCACAACCGCCTCACGGAGGTGGGCGTGAAGCGCATCCGGCGGGTGGGGCACAGCCTGGAATTCGAGCAGATCCGCCCCTACGTGGCCGGTGACGACCCACGGGCCATCAACTGGAAAGCTACCGCCCGCCGCACCACTACCCCAGAGGCGGCCGATGCCCTCGTGGTGAACCACTACCAGGACGAGCGCGCCCAGCAGGTGTACTGCCTCCTTGACAAGGGTCGGGTGATGCGCATGCCCTTTGAGGGCCTGAGCCTGCTGGACTACGCCATCAATGCCACGCTCGTCGTCAGCAACATTGCCCTGCTCAAGCACGACAAGGCCGGCTTGCTTACTTTTTCGCACCAGCCAGGGGCGATGGTGCCCGCCGACCGCCGCAGCGGCCATTTGCGCAAGCTGCTGGAGGTACTTTACCGGCAGAAAACCAAGTACCTGGAAACCGACTATGAGCGGCTGTACATTTCCGTGCGCAGCCACATCCGCCAGCGCAGCCTGCTGATTCTGTTTACCAACTTCGAGACGCTCTACGGCATGCAGCGCCAGCTGCCCTACCTACGACGCCTGGCCAAGGACCATCTGCTGCTGGTGGTATTCTTCGAAAACACCGAGCTGCGCACCTACCTCGATGGCCCCACCGACTCTACGCAGGACGTGTATAACCAGACCGTGGCCGAGAAGTTTGCCCAGGAAAAGCGACAAATTGTGCGGGAACTGAACCGCTACGGTATTCACGCCCTGCTCACTGCTCCGCAAAACCTGACCGTGAATACCATCAATAAATACCTGGAATTTAAAGCGAGGGGGCTGATTTAGCCGGCACTAGCACGCCGAAAGCCCCTGCGTTGCCAGGGTGCCGTGGCATGAGGGGGCTTTCGGCGCAACCTGTCCCCGCGTTTGCCCCCAAGATTGATAACGCAAGAAGCCCTTACCCCCAACGGAGGCAAGGGCTTCTCCATTTTGAAGGGAAATCCTTCAGGCAGCAGGCGGGGGGCGACTGGCGGCTGCGCAGTTGCTACTTCTGGCCCGGGGCTTGCTACCTTCGCTTTCCTGCCCTACTCCGTTGCTATGATGCGTCTCCTGCTGCTCTGTTTCCTGCTCGTTCTCACCCGCCCGCTCGCGGCCCAACCAACTGACACGCGTACACTGCTGCCCGTACCCGCCCAAACCACCTGGGGACAGAGCCGCTTTACGGTCAAGCCTGACCTCTCGTGGCAGGTGTTCACGCCTACCCAAACCGCCGCCAGCCAGGCGGCCGATTCGGCGGTAGCGCAGGCGGTGGAACGGTTGGTACTGCCGGCCCTGTTGCCGGGCCGGGTGGGGGTAGGCCCGTCGTCGCGGAAGCAGGCCTCGCCCCTGCCTACGGCCAGCATCGTGCTGCAATACGGCCGGCCGGGCGAGCTGCTGAAGCTGGGCGAAGATGAGTCGTACACGCTGCGCGTGACTCCTATGGGCGTGGCCCTGAACGCCCCAACCCACCTGGGGATTCTGCGCGGCCTGGCTACGCTGCGCCAGCTGGCTACCCCGGAAAAGAAGGCAGTGTGGCTGCCGGAGGTTGATGTAGCCGACTCGCCCCGCTTTCCGTGGCGCGGTCTGCTGCTGGACCCCGCCCGCCACTTCCTGCCCGTTTCAGTGATACAGCGCAACCTGGATGGCATGTGGGCTACCAAATTCAACGTTATGCACTGGCACCTCTCCGACGACCAAGGCTTCCGGGTGGAAAGCAAGCTGTTTCCGCGCCTGCACGCAGTGGGCGGCGAGGGCCAGTTCTACACCCAGCAGCAGGTGCGGGAAGTGATTCGCTACGCGGCCCAGCGGGGCATCCGGGTGGTGCCCGAGCTGGATATGCCCGGTCACGCCACGGCCTGGCTGGCCGCCTACCCCCGCCTGGCTTCCAATGACTCCGTGTACGGTGTGGCGCGCAAATGGGGCGTGCTCAACATTGCCATGGACCCCACCAAGGAAACCACTTATTCGCTTATTGACTCGCTGCTCAGCGAAATGACGCGGCTGTTTCCGGACCCGTACTTCCACATTGGGGGCGACGAAAACGACGGCCGTCAGTGGAAGCGCAGCCCGCGCATTGTGGCCTTCATGAAAAAGCAGGGGTTTGTGGATGCCAAGGGCCAGCCCGATAAGCACGCCCTGCAAACCTACTACAACCGCCGGGTGCTGCAAATGCTGACCCGCTACCAGAAAACAATGGTAGGCTGGGACGAAATCCTGGGCCCGGGCTTGGCGCCGGAGGCCGTCATTCAGAGCTGGCGCGGCAAAAAGGGCCTCTACGAAGCGGCCAAGGCCGGCCACCCCGCCCTACTGTCCAACGGCTACTACATCGACCTCAACCTGACCGCCGCCTCCCACTACACCCCCGACCCCCTGCCCCAGGATGCCCCCCTGACCCCGCAGCAGCAAAAGCTGATTCTGGGCGGTGAGGCTACCATGTGGAGCGAGTTTGCCGATTCCGTTATCGTCGACTCGCGCATCTGGCCCCGGGCCGCCGCCGTGGCCGAGCGCCTCTGGAGTGCCGCCTCCGTCCGCGACGTGCCCGACATGTACCGCCGCCTCGGGCTGGTCAGCGGGCAGCTGGAAACGCTGGGACTGCAGCACCGCCGTGCCCCCGAGCAGCTCCTCACGCAGCTGGCCGGCGGCCGGCAGACGGCCGTGGCCCCGCTACGCACGCTGGCCCACGTGCTGGAGCCGGTAAAAGAGTATAAGCGCCACTTCCAGGGTTTCAAGTACACCACCCAAACCCCGCTGACCCGCCTCGTAGATGCCGCGCCGGCCGAGTCGGAGGAGGCACGGGAGTTTGGCGTGGCCGTGGATGGCCTGCTGGCCTACCGCCGCACGGCCGCCGCCACTACCAGCCTCCAGGGGCAGCCGGGCAGGGCGCTGCTGGCCTACCTCAGCAATGAACTGGAATACTGGCAGGCCAATGATGCCCTAGTGCAGCCGCTACTCAAGCAAATGCCCAGCTTGCAGGAGTACGCTCCCCATTCTGTAAATCTGAAATCCGTTGCCACGCTGGGCCTGGAGCGCCTCCGTATGCTGGAAAAAGGCCAGGCCCCTACCCCCGCCTGGCAAGCCAACGCCCTCAAGCAGCTTGATGCCGCCAAAGCCCCCGTTGGGCAAACCGAGCTGGCCGTAGTACCGGCTATCCGGCGGCTGATAGAGGCTAAGTAGCGCGGTGTCTGCAGTGGCCCCCACTTGAACGCCAGATAGATAGTAAGGATAGATGTAATTCCAGCAAATGCTAGCGTCCGTACAGGTTCAGGTAATACTAGATTATTCCTTTGGCCGGCAACTTTTGGACTTACCCGCCTCAGACCCTGTGTGGATTGTTGCCAGCCAAGTAAATACGCCAGTGGTGCAGCAGCTGTGGCACTCGGCTAAGAAGCGCCCCACGGAGGTTACCTTGCTGCAGCCAAGTGCCGTCCTGCACTTCGCCTCCTTGCTTGCTACCCTGCACGACCATCACGGCCAGTCTGGCAGCGCGCCAACCTACCCCCAGCTATCCGTATATGGCCTGCCCCCTACCCCTGGCGTAGTGGAGGACTTAGCTGAGTTCGGGTTCCGGATAACGCAAGAGCTGCCGGATAACTGGATTGCGGTGCGCTTGGAAGACGTCTTGCAGCCTTAAAACAGCACTGACACCTGCATACGACCGGTGTGCACGGCGTTCAGGCCGTTGGGTTTGCGGCCGTCGTAGGCCAGGGTTACGTTGAGGCCGTTGCTGAGGCGCTGCTCCAGGTTCAGGTTCCAGGTGAAGTTGCTGCCGGGTCGTAGGGCGTTCAGGATTTCCAGCCCAACCAGGGAGCCCTGGTCGCCCTCGAAGGCCACGCGCACGAAGCGGGTAGTAGCCGAGAGGGTGCGCTTGCCCACCTGGCTCACGCGGGTTTCCACCCCCAGCTCATCGAAGGTGCCCGCGGCATCCTCGTCGGGGCCGGCGGTGTTTTGCTTGGTAGTGCGCAGGTAGGTGCCCGTCAGGCGCAGCACGTTGGTGGGCTGGTAGCTGATTTCGGGGGCCAGCTCGTACTGCAGTACCCGGAAGTTGCGCGTTATCAGGTAGTTCGACAGGTTTTCGCGGATGCTGCGGGTGGCCGTGAAGCGACCCGTAAACGACTGGGCCAGGGTCCGGCGCAGTAGCAAACTCTGGTTGGCCAGGTTGCGCGTGTCGGAGCCCTGGGTCAGCAGCACTTTCTGCTGGGTTTGCTGCACGGTCAGCTCGGCGCCGAAGATGGGGTTAGAGCGGTTGAAGTACAGCGTGTTGCGCAGCAGCTTATTTAAGCTCAGCAGCAAGGAGTCAGCCGTCTGAAACGCAAACGGGTTCAGGCGCGAGGACAGCGTATTTTCGGTGGTGCGGCGGTCCAGGGTTACCGTGCTCAGGGCCGAAAAGCGCCCCACAAAGCCCCGCAGCCCCGGCATCTCTCGCCATCCCCGCGGGGCGGTAGTGGTGAGGCGGTAGCTGAAGCGGTTGGTAAAGGCCGGAATGTAGTCATCGGTGGGCAGGAATACCTTGATGTGGGTCCGGTACTGGGCGTCGGGGGTCTGGGCCTCGAAGAACTCGTCCTTGTCCTGACGGTTGTTGTTGTTGGCGTCGCCGCCGTAGTAGTGGGTACCCTGGCCGTTGGGCACGGGCAGAAACGTGTAGTCGCGCCGCAGCTCCCGGCCCGTGGCTACAGCGTAGCTTAGCTCGGAGCGCAATATATTCTGCAGAAAGCTGGCATTCCAGTCGAGCTTGCCCAGCACGGTGCGCTGCCGCGCCGAGTCGCGGGCAGCCAAGTCGCGGTAGGTGGCCAGAATGGCTAAGTCCTGGGTAGCACTGATACGGGACACCAATGTACCCTGCCAGGTTTGGGCCCGGCCGCGCTCCTGCAAGGCATTCTGGTCTGGGTTGGGGGCCTGGTCGCGGCGGTAGCTGTAGTCGAGGCGGAAACGGGTGCGGGCCGAGTCGCGACTTTGCAGGAACAGGGCGTGCTCATCGAAGTAGTTGGCCGAGGTCAGGGAGTCGCCGGCGGGCCGGGCCACGCGGTTCTTATCGAAACGGTAGGCGTAGCCCGGCACCACCGGGCCGCCCACGTAGCGGGCCGTGGCCTCGCCCCGGGCCCAGCGCGAGGTACGCCGCCCGGCCGCCGAATTCAGCAGAAACAGGTTGCCGCGCACCTGCACCGGCCCTACCTGCCGGGCCACGTCTACCCAGTGCTGCACCCCGCTCACTTCCCCGGCCCGGTAGCGCCGGCTCAGGCGGTAGCCAATGGCGTTATCGGCGTCCTTCACTACCCCCACCGAGGCGTTCAGGATATTGTCTTCCCGAGGGCGCTGGTTGTTGCTAACCAGCGTGTTCGAGGTGCTCCAGTTTCGGTCAAACTCAATGTCGCGGTACCGGTCGATGGGCGCGAAGCGGTGGCTGGTATACTCGTAGTCGAGGGAGCTGCGCAGCTTGTAGCCCTGCAGCCCCGGTAGGCGCAGGGGCCGGTCCTGCACCACGTAGCCCACCCGCATGGCCCGCCCCTTGGCCGACTCCGGCGAAAACCGGTTCAAATCCAGGTCAGAGGCAGCCACATCCACGAACACCGTGGCCGTAGAATCAAGCTGGTAGCTGGTGCCTACCGTCAGGAGCTGTTTTTGCAGGGGCGTGGGCAGTACCCGGATGGGCTCGTAGGAACCCCGGCCGCGGCCCACGAACTGGTACACCCGGCCGTTGGCACGGGCATCTTCGGCGCTGGTGCCCAGGTTGTAGCTGCCCTGCCCGGCGCCCACGTTGGTAAAGCGCACATTGTACACCGCCCGCGTGGTATCCAGGGGCGGGTACACAAACACCACCACCGGCTGCTGGGTAGTGGGGTCGAGTTGGGTTTCCTGGCGGTACTGCACCTGCTGCCGGTCGTAGGCCACGGTATCTACGCCGGGCACCACGGCCTGGCTCACGTTGTCGCCGATGGAGCGCAGCAGTTGCTTTTCCGAGTCTTTGAGGGCCAAGTTGGGCGAGTTGTCGGGGTTGTCGGCTTCGCGGTAGAAGTTGGCGTGCACCTGCAAGCGGCCCAGTTGCTGGTAGTGGCTGGCCTGAAACAGGGAGCGGGCGTAGTTGAAGTCGGAGTACTCGAAATCAACCTTAATGCGGGAGTTGCGGGTAATGAGGTGACGGGGCGAAAACGTTAGCTCCGCCTGGTTGTAATCGATGATGTAGTCGAAATCAAACCCGCGCACCAGCAGGCGCCCATCCAGGTACACCCGCTCGGAGTTGGCCAGCACAATGATGAACTGCTCCCCATTCGGGCCGCGCAGGCGGTATGGCCCCTGCACGTTTTCCAGCGGGGTAATGTCGATGCTGGCAAACTTGCCCTTGGCTACCCCCGCCGCCACCGAGGTAGTGGCAAACGCCCGCCCAGGAGCCAGCGCGAGTAGCCCTTTCGGGCGCGGCGCCCCACCTGCCGTACTGGTTACCGTCTGGCTCACGCCGTTCGGCCCTACCCCGTTCGGAGTAATACCCGCCGGGCTATTCGGGCTGGTGGGCAGGCCGTTTTGGGTGGCCCCCGAGCCGGCGGGGGGTGGCACCGTGGGCGGCACCGTTACGAAGGTACCAGTGCTGGTGCCGGCGGCGTTAGGGTACTGAAACAACTGCGGATTGCTGACGCCTGGCCCGCTACCGCCCCCAAACCCGCCGGCGGGCACCCGGCCAAAGTTGGTTTCCAGCGCCGCCCCCTGAATGTTTTTATAGAAGCGCAGAAAGTAGTCGGGCTTGTTGCGCAGCACCACGTCGCCGGCCGTGAGGTTCCAGCGCGGGTGGGTAAGGGTGATGTAAATCCGGTCAAATTCCTGGAGCTGCTGGGTGTTACCTTCGGGCTGGAAGGGCACATTCTGGTCGGAAATGGCCGCCGTCAGGTTAATCTGGTCGGTTAGGCGGCCTTCCAGCTGCAAGTTCAGGGAGGAGTTGACGAACACGTTCTGGGCGTTGCCAAACGACACCCCCCGGGACAGGTTTCCGCTTTTACTAATGCCTGGCGTGCTCAGAATCTGCTCCTTCACGGCAAAATCTTCGAGCCCGATTACCTGGGGGTGCCGCCAGAACTCCACGCTGTCCATCAGCCGGGCCGGGCGCAGGGCACGGGCTACCCCAAGCTGCACCGGCAGCACCCGGTAGCACACTAGCACGGAGTCCGGCCCGCCTGGCAGCACCAACTCGGGCTGCCCCGGCTCGGGGGAAGGAAAGCGCGTACTGGCTCGCACAAAGCGGTAGCGGTCCGTGCGGGCGTCATAGGGTAGGGCGCGGCCATCCACGCTCACGGAAGTCGGCACTACTGTCAGCGAGTCGCGCAGGCGAAAGTCCGTGGTATCCCGGTTAGCAGCCAGCCGCACCCACACGCAGCGGCGGGTGGAAGGCGGCGCATCCGGGCGCTGCACCTGGGCCCGGGCCGCGGGCGCGCCCAGCAGCACTATCAGCAGCAGCCCCCAGAAGCGCAGAAAATAGTGCGGAAAGCTGCTGATCATGCAGTAAAAATACGAGGCCCAGGATTGGTGGCCATCATAACGTACAGAGCTGGGCTATTCGTGCCACCCGCTGCAACTGCTTGCCCGCCCCACTGGCCGACTACCCTTCTACCCCGCCAGCGGCTGCCCTACCCCGCCAGCGGCAGATCAATGCAGAACGAGGTACCTTTTCCTTCTTCCGTTTCAAACCAGATGCTTCCCCCGGCGCTTTCGATGCCGCGCCGAGCCACGGCCAGGCCAATGCCGGAGCCCTTTTCCTTGGTGGTGAAGTTGGGTACGAACACCTTCTCGCGCACCTCGGCTGGAATGCCGGTACCGTTATCCTGGATACAGATGCGAAGCCGGTTGTTGGGCTGAGCCTCCAATCGGGCCTCCACCTCGGGCGCACGGCCAGGCGGAATGGCCTGTAGGGCATTAATAAGCAGGTTGTTGAACGTACGCACCAACAGGCTTTCATCCGCGAATACCACGTAGCGGCCGGTTTCGGCATCCTCGGGCAGTACCAGCCGAATGCCGGTGCCCCCGGTGCTACCCTGGTGCAGGCCCACGCACCGCCGTAGCACGGGCGCTACATCGAGGCGCTCGGGGCGCATGGCGGGCAGGTTCGTGAAGTTGCTAAAGGAGGTGGCAATGTCCGTGAGCACGTCAATCTGGGTGATGAGCGTCTGGGAAACCTTGCTCATCAGCTCGTCCAGGTTGGGGCGCTTATCCTGAATGGCCCGCTGCAAAAACTGCAAACTCAGCTTCATGGGCGTGAGCGGGTTTTTGATTTCGTGGGCAACCTGCCGGGCCATTTCGCGCCAGGCCGCTTCCTTTTCCTGGGCCGCCAGCTCCTGCTTGCTTTCCTCCAGCTTCAGCAGCATCTGGTTGTACTCGCGCACCAGCAGCCCAATCTCATCCTCCGACTCATAGGCCAGCATCTCGTTCTGGCCGGTTAGCGTTGTTTGCTTGAGCTTTTCGGTAATGAGCTTCAAGGGCTCCGTCAGGATGCGCGAGGCCAGGAATGCCAATACCAGGAACAGGATGAACATCACGGTGAAGATGTTCAGGATGGTAGATACCAACTCTGTCAGCTTAATATCGAGGTCTTTCTCAGAATCGAAAAACGGGATGCCCACGTAGCCCAGCACTGCCCCTGGCCGCCCCGATTGCAACGCTCCGGCCCGCAGCGGCAGATAGAGGGCATTGAACGAGAGCGTACCGGCCCGCTCCGTGAGCAGCACCCGTGGCTGCCCGTTTTCGGTGAGGGCGGCTACTGCCTGCGGGTTCATCAGGGTGCTGAGCAGATTAGCCTCGAAGATGAGCGGCTGGCTACTAACCAGCAGCTGGCCTTGGGCATCGTAGAGGTTGAGGTCCGTTTCCGTGAGGGCTGCCACGTTTTCCGCCAAGTCCACCAAATCAGCCCGATTACCGGCTTCGGTTAGCAGATTGCGGTTTTTGAGCAGGTTTTCCTGCACGGCCTGCCCGCGCCGTTGGTAGCTGCGTAGCAAATCGTGCTTATACGAAGTGGTTACCTGGCTGGCAATGGCCACGCTCACCACAATCAGGGGCACCAGAATCCCGAAGTTCAGGAACAGCTGAATCTTGGTGCTGAAGTTGGTACGCAGCAGCTCCCGGTACTGCCCCCGCGCCAGCAGAAACGCTCCCATCAGCAGCAGGCAACAGAAGCCATGAAGCAAAAACAGAAACGAGAAATTGGCTAGCCAGTCGGAGAAAGAGTAGGTGGCCGTCGTCACCAGCACCATGCGCCCGGAGTGGTCGGTAGCCCGGATAGCTAAGTGGTGGTAGCCATTTAGAGCCACCCCCGTGGTGTAGAGGCGGGCGTCCCGGAACAAGGCGGGCGGCAGTTGGTTAACGTAGTCAAAATCTCCCTCGCTGTACACCAGCTGCCCTTTTTGGTAGCCTCCGTAGCTTAGCTCCGTGCCGAGTTGAGGCTGGAAAAACTTTTGGTCGACCAGCAGTTCGGGCACCACGCTATTGGCGGTGAGCTTTTTTAGGCTCAGTTCCAACACCACGGTACTGGTACTCCCATCCAGTTCGGTGGTAGGCGTCGGCACCGATACGAAGGCTACGTAGCGGCGGGAGCTAAAGGAATTGTTACTGTCCCGAATCAGGTAGATGTTAGGGTGGTCGGTGCGGGTAGCGTTCTGCAACAGAAAGCTACGGGTTTGCTCCAGAGTTCCACCCACGGCTACCCCCTTACCCTCGGGGTTAAACAAAATAACCCGTACTTCATACTTATTGAAGTAGTCGCGCAGGTAGTACTTCACCACTTTCTGCCGAATCAGGTCCAGGTTCACAAAGGGGCTGGCCAGCATGGTTCGCAGTACGGGGTCCTGGGTCATTTCCTGGCCCCGCTCCACCAGCAAGTACTCGCCCTGCAAATCATTGTCAGTAAGCAAGTTACTAGCTAAGTTTTGCTTATTTAGCTGCAGCTGCCGATTGAAGTGCTCGTAGAGGGCCAGCGCACCCACTGCCGAGCTAACGCCTAGCATCAGAAAAATAAACAGGTACACCTGGTAGGGCAGAATGGCACCCGTCGACTTCAGCCCGGTCAGGCGCAATACCAAGAAGAAAAGCAGGGCAATGCCCAGCAGGGTAGCGTGCACCTGTCCGAACCCAATACCGGTTACCAAAAATGCCACCGCGCTGAGCAGCAACAGGATAATCCCGGCATTGCGGGTAGAGGGTCGCACAATGCCGTTAAATACCTGCGACAACAGGTAAAAGCCTACCAGGTAGCCGCCGGTGTGCAACACTATGGCCAGCAGCAGAAGCAGCTTAAAGAAGTTGGCCTGAATATCCTGAGTGATATCCAGAATCAGCTGGGAATTGCTAAAGCTGCTGCTATAAAAATCGAAGAGCAGCTCCAGTAGTCCGTAAAACGCTAGCACCGTGATGGAGCCAACGGCTACTCGTTGGGGCACACGGCGCACCTGGTGTACAAACCGCAGCACCCCGTAGCGGCGAAACAGCAGCAGCAGGTAATACGCGGTAATCACGAATAGCCCGGCGTTCAGCAACAGGTCGCCCAGGGACGGCGACACCCAGGAGGCGGCGTACACCCGCGGATCGAAGAGCTGTACTTCTAAAAAGGAGAAAGGCAGCCCCAGGTACAGCATTCCAGCGCGGAATACGGCTAACGGCAGTACTACCGCCGCCGCGCCCGTCAGCACTTTGCCCCGCGCAAACCACCGGTGGGCTATTACTCCCCAACCCGCTACGTACAAGGCAAAGCCAAGCAGTAGCAGCAGTAAGGGAAGGTATTTACCCGTAATGGGGTCGGCTTGCAGGCTTTCAATGGAGAACAGGTAATTGCCCTCGTTGGAAACGAGTCGGGGCCGGGAGGATGTGCGCTTCTCCACCACTAGCCGCACATTCTGCCCCTGAAAGATTCCCTGCCCGTTGCCATTGCGCAGGTAGCGGTTGCTGATGCCGTAGCTGATTTCCAGCGGAATATAGGTCAGAACAACGTAAGCGCCTTCGGTATGGCGGAGCACCAGAAACTTGCCGTTGCGGGTTTCCAGTAGGCGCTCGTGGTAGCGTTGCAGAGCCTGATCGGGGTCGGGGCGTACGCTATGGTCCGACCAGTACACCAGTTGCTCACCCCGGAAAATAAACGTCGGGTATGTGGTATGGCTGGTCAGAGAATGGAAGCTAACCTGGCCCGTAGCCAGGCGCTGCAGCACGTCCGTGGATTCCCGTTCGCCCGTCAGTTCCGCTTCCATTAACAGTTCCTGCAGCCGGGTGGCCGAGGCCTGTAGTACTACTTCCGGATTCTGGCTGTACTGGTTGCTCAGATAGGCGGCCCCAAAGCAGAGCAACGCCAGTGAAAGCAGCCAAACCGGAGTGAAGCGAAAAAATTTCAACGGGAAAGGAAATGATGAATTGCAGACAGTGCAACCTTGATACCAAACAAAAATGCCGCCATACGGCGGCATTTCCTAGCGTATACTAGGGCCTGTATTGCTTGAATTAGCGCCGTGCTGTTGCGTAGCGGGCATCGTAGTGTATCCCGCCGAACAAGTACAGCATGAGAGTACGGGAATAGCGCAGACTAAGCGGGGTTAGCAGCAAGGCTACAATGGCCACTGCCGTAATATATACCCACGTATCCGGGTCGTTAAGCAGGTAGTACACGGCAAACCCAACCACCAGCATAATAGCCGTGGAAAAAGCAAAGCTGATATACATGGCTCCCCAGTAAAACCCTGGTTCCGGCTCGTACACTTGTCCGCAAACCGGGCAGGCCTGCGGCATCTCGGTGAAATGCGCCAGATTCAGGGCCGAGTGCGTAAACAACGGCCCCTGATGACAGCGCGGGCACCGTTGCTGCAGAATGCTCACCAGGGAAGAACTGCTGTTAGCCATGAGCTGGTTTTTTCTTTTGCTGACTATGACGGTACCAGAAATAGCCGACCGTGCCAATCAGTACGTAGGGAATTGTCATCAGGTACAAAATTCCCTTATTCAGCCCAGTCGTGTCGTAGCCATCTTTCTCCTGGCGCGAGGCTTCCACCTGGGTTTTGCACATTGTGCACTGAGCCTGTACACTCAACGGCAATGCGGTTAGCAACATTCCCAGCAATAGGGTCATTACCCCAGTCAAAACTATCTTTTTCATGTTATTCGCTGCTTTCGTTGAAAGGGTAACGGCTTCTTCCCTACCATAGTTCGTATTCGTAGCCCGCAGGTAGTAGCGGCCATTAAGCGGCTATCTACGTGTAGTAGGGCGCAATCATGAAGTACACGACAACTCCCGTCACGGACACGTACAGCCAGATAGGATACGTCCAACGCGCAATGCGCCGGTGCTTCTGAAACTGCTCCGTTAGCGCGAAATAAAGCGTGAACAGCACTAGCCCTACCGTTATGGCGGCCAGCAGAATATGGGTCAGAAGAATAAAATAATACACCCCCCGAATCAGGCCCTGTCCCCCGAACTTGGTTACGATGCCTTGCGAATGGTAGGCGACGTAGGAAACCAGAAACAAGGAGCCGAGCAGGAAAGCAATGCCCATCATGGCACGATGCCGGGCCACATTCCCGCGGCGAATAAAGTAATAGCCTAGCATCAGGAATACGGCCGTCAGGGAATTCAGTCCGGCATTCACCGCGGGCAGCATCTTCACGTCGGCACCAGGAATACGGAAGACTCCAGGCAGAAAATAGAGCACAGCTACTGCCAGCGGCACTAGGGCGCCCAAGATACCCGCGGCAATTTTGTACTTGGTAAAATTGCCAGAGTTAGTGACAGGATTAGGGGTGGTCATAGGTGTAAAGCAACACTTCAATTTCGGTGATGAGACGGTTCACGTCTTTTTCGCTGGTTCCGTCGTAGCGCCCCCGCACATGGCCGGCCCGGTCAATCAGGAACAGCTGCTGACTGTGTGCCGGCCCCGGGTCCGGGCTGCTCTCGGCCCGCAACTCCTGCGTAAGTAACCGGCTCACGGCGGCTTGGTTGCCGGTCAGAAAAAACCACTTTCCTGCAATAGCTCCGTACTCTTCGGCGTAGCGCGCTAGGGCTGCAACGGAGTCGCGCGCTGAGTCAACGGAAAAGGAAGCGAGTTGTACCCGTGGTTCCTGCCGAAATTTTTCCTGCACGCGCACTAGTTGGCTGTTGAGACGCGGGCAGGCACCCGGACAAGAAGTAAAGAAAAAGCTGGCGACGTACAGGCCTCTCTTGCTTAGCTCCGCTGCTGTTACTTCTCTTCCTGACTGTGACGCCAACCGAAACTCACCGAGTTGGTGATAAACAGTATCGCGCTGCCACTTCCCGGCAACCTGAGTGGAATCTACTCGCTCAGGCAGGAAAGTTGGCAGCGCGTAACGGTTGGTACCAAAGCTTTTCAGAAACAAGAAAGCCAGAACCGGAACCAGCAGAATCAGACCCAACACCAAAGTTTGTTGGGGCCGCATCTGGGTTAACGAATCAGGTTCTGCACCGCTTCGCCGATGTAGGAGCCTTCGGTAATCAGGGCTACCAGCAGCCAGATCAACAGCGCCATCGGAATCAAAATGCTCCAAATCAGCCCTTTTGTTTCATGCTTTAAGTGCATGAACTCAGCCACGATAAAGAAGGCCTTGAAAATGGTCAGGATGATGAAGATGGAGTTGCGGAACGTCCCGGCGGGCATGATGTAAGCAATAGCAAACTCCAGAGCCGTAATAGCCGAGATAATCCAGAAAGTTTTCCAAATCCAGCCAGTATTCGGTTTAGGAATCTCGCCGGTCGGAACAGTGTCGTGCGTTGCGTGCTGAGCCATGATGAGTAGAAAATACGTAGCTGAGAGCCGTTGAGAAGAAAGCCGAACAACGTATGCAGTTGTCCGGCCTCTCAGGTACTGATGAATTTAAACGAGGTAGAAGAAGGTGAATACGAACACCCACACCAAGTCCACAAAGTGCCAGTACAGGCCGATTTTCTCCACCATCTCGTAGTGGCCGCGCTTCTCAAACGTACCGTTGGTAGTAGCAATGAAAGCCCATACCAGCAAGCACACGCCCGAGAATACGTGGGTACCATGGAAGCCAGTGATGAAGAAGAACAGGTCGGCGAACAGCACCGGGCCGTACTGGTTCATGGCCAGGTTGGCGCCGTGGAATACCGTGCCGTCGTTCATCAAGGTACCCTTTTCGGTGCCCGTGATAAAGTGAGTCCATTCCCAGGCCTGGCAGCTCAGGAAGGTAGCCCCAAACAGGATAGTCCACAGCAGCCACTTCTGCACGTCTTTCTTATCGAAGCGGTGACCTGCTTCTACGGCCAGTACCATCGTCACGGAGCTGAAGATGAGAATCATCGTCATCAGGGCCACGAAGCCCAGGGGCAGGTGGTATCCGTGCAGGCCAGGGAAGGCATCAAATACCTTCTCGGGGATGGGCCAGTAGTTGGTCGAGAACTTAAACGCCTCGGGCGTGCCTTCATACACCCCGTGGCGGTGGCGGATCAGGCCATACGTGGTGAGGAAAGCGGCAAACGTGAAGGCATCTGACAACAGGAAGAACCACATCATCAGCTTGCCGTAGCTTGCTTTAAAGGGCTCGTTCCCGCCGTCCCAGGTACCGGTGCGCGGCTTATCCAGGGCGGAATCAGAAAGTGCCTGCGTCGTGGAAATGGTGGACATAGCGTGCGGGGGTTGACAAGAATCAGTGATTCAAAAGTAGGAACAAATACAGGTACAACCAAAGCGCACCCAGGTAGTGCCAATAGATGGTGACGTTGCCAATGGAGAGCATTTGCCGGGAATGCACCTGATAGTTAAAGCTTTTACGCAGGACAATCAGCAAAAAGATGAGCCCCGTAAGCAGGTGAAATGCATGGACGCCCGTTAATACATACAGAAATGAGCCGGAAGGGTTGGCATCAGTGCCCGCAAAAAAGATGCGCTGTCCTACTAGCTGCTCCCACATCTGCCACTGCCCAATAAGGAATGCTACCCCCAAAACGGTGGTAACAAGCAGGGCAGTTCGTACTTGCGTGAGTTCGTCTTTGCGAGCGGCAAACCAAGCCCACTGCACTGAAATCGAGCTGGCGGCCAGAATCAGGGTAGTAATGAGGAAGCCAAAGGGCAGGTTAAATTCCAGCCAGTTGCCTTCATTGCGACGCACGATGTACGCGCTGGTATACGCAGCAAAAATCATGAAGATGCTGACCATCATCAGCACCAGCACAAACCGCAACGGGTGAATCCCCGTGGCCGGCTGCTTGGTGTTTAATGCTTCGGAGGGATGCATATAGTGGAAAAAGGTGAAATGAAGATGCGAAGTACACTTGGTAAAAACAGCAAGCGAGGCTGTTTTGTCCCACTTTTCGCTGTAGTGTACCCGCTAAATCTTATCCAGAACGAGGGCTATTTGCACTATCGGCAGGTACAGGAATGAGCCAAACATAATGCTCATCGCTGCCTTCTTGCTGACCGTGCGCATGAGGTAAAAAGTCTGCATGAGAAACAACACGCCGCAGATAGCCGCCACCATGGGGTACGTGGTGCTGGTCATACCAAAGTAAAACGGCAGCAGGCTCAGCGGAATCAGGACCAGCGTATAGGTCATGATCTGAAAAGCCGTCCGCAGGTCCTTCTTGCCGGGTGTGGGCAGCATCTTGAAACCGGCTTTCTTGTAGTCGTCATCCAGCACCCAGGCAATGGCCCAGAAGTGCGGAAACTGCCACATGAATTGAATGCCAAACAGGATCCACCCCTCAGGACCAAGGAAACCCGTAGCCGCTACCCAGCCAATCAGCGGCGGCATTCCGCCCGGTATAGCCCCTACGGCCACGCAGATGGGTGAAATGGTTTTCAGGGGCGTGTAGATGAAGCCGTACAGAATCAGCGAAATCAGGGACAGCGCGGCAGCTACCGGATTAAAGAAGTACGCCAGCATACCCAAACCAGCTACCCCTAGAATAATCGTGAATATCCAGGCCTCCTGAGTGCTTATTACCCCTAGCGGCAGGGGCCGCTTAGCGGTGCGCTTCATCAGCTTATCGAGTTCTATCTCGAAAATCTGATTGATCGTGTTGGCTGCGCCCGTTACTGCCAATCCGCCGAGCATTACCAGCGCTGCGCGGCCCCAGCTCAGCTCGTGGGCACCCAGCAGGTAGCCAATAGCACTAGAAAAGGCTACGGTAAGCGCCAGGCGGAATTTAAGTAACTGAAAGAAAGCCCTAGCCTTACTCATCAACTGCGTTCAACAAGTTGCGTGGCGAAAAAGCCCGCCAAACGGGGCCGCAAAGTTACGCAACAACGGCCGTAGTAGCCACCTGCCGCCGCAACTTCGTAGCCCGATGGTAGGCTACAACGGCCAGAAACTGCGCCCCGAACAGTAAAGTGGCCAGCGTAAGGTGTACCGGCTGAACTGCTGCGGGAAAGGAAAAATAAGCCAGAATAATCCCGGCTATAATCTCGGCCCCTATCAGACCAATAATGGCAGTGGCCAACCGGTGTAAGCGGGCCGAGGGAGTGGTGTAGAGCCGGTAAGCCACGTAAAGATTTACCAGAAGCAGCACGGCCGAAAACGTCCGGTGAAACTTAAAAATCCCCCCTAACTGCTCTACCCAGCCGCCGCGGTTCAAGTAGTGGGCGGCGGAAGCCACCAGATCCACCTGCTCCCGAACTTGAGTACCAAGCACAATCTGGATGAACGTTAGCAGGACTGCTACCCATAGCCACCCTCCCAGACCTGAAACTTCACGAATGGGCTCTACATCAGCAACCCCACCGCGCTGCGAACGGTCCACAGCGTAGAGCAGCATCGCCACAATCAGCAGGGCCAGGCCCATGTGAATAGTGACCATGATAGGCAGCAGGTTAGTAGAAACCACCAGCGACCCCAGCCAGCCCTGCACCCCGGTTAGCAGGAAAGAGGCGAAAGCCAGCCAGAAAACAGTTCGGTCCCGTTGCCAGTAGGGTAGGGCAAACAACACCGTGCCGAACACGAACACGCCGATCAATGCCCCTACTAGCCGGTTCACATACTCTATCCAGGTTTTGACCGGGTTGAAGTCGGTTTCGATGTATTGTGTAGGGTGAGCAAAGATATCCCCGGCCACCTGGTGGAAGCCCAGCCGCTCTAGCCTGGCCGCCAGCTTTTTGTTTTTCTCCACCCGTTGGGCAGTGTATATCTCCTTGTAGTTGGCGGGCAACTGGCTCACGTGGGTAGGAGGCACCCAGGTTCCGAAGCATTTCGGCCAGTCGGGGCAGCCCATACCGGAGCCTGTGCTTCGGACGATACCGCCGACCAGAATGAGAAAATATACGGCCGCCACCGTCAGAATTCCGACGAAACGAAAGCGGCGCACGAACACTGGGGTTGACATACAGAAAGTAGCTGATTTCTATAAAGCAAACAGTTTGAATCATTCGTTTGCTTCAAAAACAAAGGGAAATCCGTTGTCAGCGCGACTAGTTCGGATTTCCCTTAGCTCAAGTAAATAAAATGGGCCGCCGTGTACACAGCGGCCCATTTTCAGAAGGCTAATGCGCTACGCGCTTACTCCATTTCCTTCTCGTACGGCAGGTTGGAAGACTGCGTCTGCGAGTAGGGTACGTGCTGAGGGATAAAGTCCTCAGCAGCCCCGGGCTTGCTATAGTCGTAGGGCCAACGGTGCACGGCAGGAATAGCACCGGGCCAGTTGCCGTGGCCGGGAACTACCGGCGTCGTCCACTCCAGCGTCGTCGAGTTCCAGGGGTTCTCAGTTGCCCGACGGCCTCGGAAGATGCTGTAGAAGAAGTTGAAGATAAATACGAACTGCGCAAAGAAGGCAATGATAGCCGCCGCCGAGATAAACTTGTTCAGATCAGCAAACTGGCTGAACGTGTCGAAGCCAGTCCAGGCGTAGTAGCGACGGGGGAAGCCGGCAATACCTACGTAGTGCATGGGCAGGAATACCAGATATACACCCAGGAACGTCAACCAGAAGTGAACATAGCCCAGTTTCTCGTCCATCATACGTCCGAACATCTTCGGGAACCAGTGATAAACACCAGCCCACAGGCCAAAGAAAGCCGATGAACCCATTACCAAGTGGAAGTGAGCTACCACGAAGTAGGTGTTGTGCATCTGGATATCAAGCGCCGCGTTACCCAGTACGATACCAGTCAGACCGCCAGCAATGAACAGCGACACAAAGCCAATGGAGAAGAGCATTGCCGTCGTGAACCGGATGTTACCACGCCACAGAGTAGCCAGCCAGTTGAAGGTCTTCACGGCTGAAGGCACGGCAATAATCAGAGTCAGGAACATGAAGACCGAGCCAAGGAACGGGTTCATGCCAGTCACGAACATGTGGTGAGCCCACACGATAAAGGAGAGCAGCGAAATGCCGAGCAGAGAGCCGATCATGGCGCGGTAGCCGAAGATAGGCTTTCGAGCATTCGTAGCCAGAATCTCCGATACCATACCCATGGCAGGCATGATAACGATGTACACTTCCGGGTGACCCAAGAACCAGAACAAGTGCTGGAACAGAATGGGAGAACCGCCCGTGTTGGGAAGCGCCTGGCCGGCAATGTAGATATCGGACAGGAAGAAGGACGTACCAAAAGAGCGGTCAAAAATCAGCAGCAGAGCAGCCGAGAAAAGTACCGGGAAAGAAAGCAGGCCCAGAATAGCCGTTAGGAAGAACGCCCAGATGGTCAGGGGTAGCTTGCTCATGCTCATGCCCTGGGTACGCAGATTGATAACGGTGGTGATGTAGTTTACACCACCCAGCAACTGCGAAACAATGAACAGAGCCATGGACACCAACCACAGCGTCTGACCAGCTCCGGAGCCGGGGATAGCCTGCGGCAAAGCACTCAGCGGCGGGTAGATTGTCCAGCCAGCGGCGGCAGGGCCCGTCTCAATAAAGAGAGAGCTGAACATGACTACGCTCGACAGGAAGAAGAACCAGTACGAGAGCATGTTCATGAAACCCGAAGCCATGTCGCGGGCCCCAATCTGCAGCGGAATCAGGAAGTTGGAGAAGGTACCCGACAGACCTGCTGTTAGCACGAAGAACACCATGATAGTGCCGTGCATGGTAACCAGTGCCAGATAGAACTCTGGATTAAGCTTACCGGCTTCGATCCACTTACCGAGGAAAGGCGAAAGCCACTCGAAAGTAGACTCAGGCCAGCCTAACTGTAAACGGAAAAGGCTCGACAGCGTACCACCAATAATAGCCCAGAAAATACCTGTAATCAGGAATTGCTTGGCAATTACTTTGTGGTCCGTGCTGAAGATGTACTTCTCCAGAAAGCTTTGCTCGTGGTGCTCGTCATGGTGCGCGTGCTCATCGTGCGTGATACCGGGCTCGGTAACACCGGCGCCGCCCTGCACTTGCGCTTGAGTAGGAAGATTAGCAGCCATAGTAGAAGCGTGCAATTAAATGAAGTTAGAGCGAAGCCTTAGCTGCAGCCGGAATCACGGCAGCGGCTTCAGGAGCGGCCGCCTCGTTTCCAGCCAGTTTATCCGACTTCTGTTTAAAGCTAGCCAGCACATCCGGGTTCTGCTCCGAGAAAGATTTTTGCTGACCAAACCAAGCAACGTAGTCATCTGGTTCATCTACCACAATGTTCAGCTTCATGGCAAAGTGACCACGGCCACAGATCTGGTTGCAGGCAAGTTCGTAATTGAACTTAGGGTTACCTGTCTGGGCCCGCATTTCATCAGTGGTTTTAGTAGGCGTAAACCAAAATTTGGTAGGCATACCGGGTACAGCGTACATCTGCACTCGGAAGTGAGGCATGTATACGGCATGTAATACGTCACGGGAACGAATCTTTAACAGAACCGGGTGCCCTTTAGGGACGTGAATTTCAGGAGCTACAAAGTCATCAACTCCATTCTTATCACTCAGATCAAAGCCAAACTCATTGGTAGCGTCGATCAGACGGTAGTTAACAACACCAAGCTTCTGGTCACGACCCGGGTAGCGCACTAACCAGTTAAACTGCTTGCCCATCACCTCTACAACTACTGCGTCTTTTGGAGCAGGCCCGGTAATGCGGGTCCACTCCTTCCAGCCAGCAAACACCAGCCCAGCCATTACGATAGCCGGAATGAGGGTCCAGATAACCTCTATCTTATTGTTGTGAGGGAAAAAGAAAGCCCGCCGGCCTTCCTTGTGCTGATACTTATACGAGTACACAAATAGCAAAATCTGGGTTAGCGTGAATACAATACCCAGAATGATCATTGTGGTCCAAAACATGCGTTCCGTAGCGTGACCATGTACAGAAGCAATGGGCGGATTCATCTTATCGTAGTTGTCGATGAACGACCACGCAAAGGCCGCCCCGCCAACAACAAGGAAGATGATAAACAGGATGGCGTTTACGCGGTTGCTAACCCCTACTTCGCGAGCGGAACTGCCCGAAAAGATAGAAGTTAGAATCTGGAGGCGGAACAGCAGGCCAAACACGACCAGCAGCAACACCAGCACCAGAAGAATACCAAGAGTAGTCATTAGCAGGAGGTAGAAGTGAGTACTGAGAGCGAGAGGTGAGAAGTGAAGGAGCTTCACCCCTCACCTCTCCCAACTCAGCGTCTGAAATCAGGTGGTGTGGTGGACGCTTTCATCCAAGAACGGATGGTGAACCGGTACCAGCGAGGCTTGAGCAAGGCGTTTGGTCATCAGCAGTAAGAAGGCACCCAAGAAGATTAGCGCGGTACCTATTTCAATGATAAACCCATTCTCAGCCTTCATCGTTCCGGGCATAAGCATCAGATAGAAGTCTGACCAGTGACCAATCAGAATGGCGATGCTAACGATTTTGAGCATAATCATCTGCCGCTTGGCATCGCGCGTCATCAGCACTAAGAAGGGGAACACAAAGTTGATAACCAGGTTGCCAAAGAACATCCAAGTGTAGCGGCCATCGAAGCCACCCAACCGCTGGTTGAAGTACACTGACTCTTCCGGTAGGTTAGCGTACCAAATCAACATAAACTGGGAGAACCATACGTACGTCCAGAAGATGCTGAAGCCGAACATGAATTTACCTAAGTCGTGCAAGTGGCCTTCTTTAACGAAGCGCAGGTAACCAGCCTGCTTGAGAAGAATGGTGCACAAGGTTACAGCAGCAATACCCGATACCCACCACGAGGCAAACACATACCAACCAAACATGGTAGAGAACCAGTGCGTGTCTACTGACATAACCCAGTCCCATGCAGCAATTGGCGACGATACTGCGTAAATCACAAGGAACAGCGCCGATACATTGATGCTCTTATGGAAGTACTCAGTACCTCCATTTAAGTCTTCAGCCAATGATAAATCACGCAGACGCTTGGTGAAGAAAGCCCATAGACCCAAAAACAGCACCATGCGGATCAGATAGAAAGGCAGGTTTAGGAAGCCCGACTTACCCGCAATGATTTCGTCGTAGTTCTCGCTGCCTTTGTCCATGATACCAGGCATCGTCCAGTGGAAGATATCATGGTTAATCAGACTGATGGCAAAAATGCCTATCATCAGAATAAGCCCGGGGATAAGCCAAGCGCTTAATGCTTCATTGACGCGCTTTATCAGTACCGACCAGCCAGCATATGCTACGTACTGAATAGCCATGAATACTGTTCCAATGGCAGATACGCCAGTGAAGAACACGTTATTATGCCATAGGCTTACAATCAGGCGCTTCAACCAAGCGGGGCTTCCGTGATGGCCAGCAGCAGGACCAGCTCCGTGACTGGTTGCTTCGTGAGCAGCGGCTGCCCCCTCGTGGTGTTCTGCGCCAATGCCCAAGGCTGCCAGCAGAAGGCCGATTGCCAAAACAATGGCGCCTGCCACAATAATTAAAACAAACTTTTTACGAGCTGACGGCGAAACCTCCAGGTATTCAGCCGTAACGCTTTCGTGGTGCGTCAGAGTTGCCATAGGAGTAGGTTAAAGAGCCGTGCCGTTACGTGCTTTGTCACCCTGTCCGGGAGTTTCCGAAGCTTTGTCGGCTTGCGCTTCCTGTACGGGTGACTGCGTTTGAGAATCGGTAGTTTGCGAGGAGTCAGCTACTGCTGCGTTTGGAGCGCCCGAGGCTTTTAGGAAGTCGGTCATTCCTTCCGGGCCTTTGCCTTGTTGTAGCATCCGCACGTACATGGCAATTTTCCAGCGCTCCTCCGGGTTTACCTGCGAACCATGCGGCATCATACGGCCCTTACCCCACTGAATAACGTGGTAGATGTGGCCGTCATTCATGGTTTTGTAGGCTCCGGTAGAGTAGTTGGGAACACCTTTGAACTTTACACCTACCGGACCCTGACCGTCACCCTGCTCACCGTGACAGTGCTGACAGTTACGCAGATAAAGCGTCTTGCCTTCTTCGAGAGCGTCCTTAGTATAGGAATACGGATTACGAAGCGAGGTTTCAGCTGTGGCTATATCATCCTTGGCGATATGCGAGTAATAGTTAGCCTTACCGCGCGGTACAGTTCCGAGGGCTGGAACACGCATGTTCAGGCCCATCGGATTTACCTTATTCGAGCTCAACTGTTTCAGTGGCTCGTAAGGAATCGGGTAGTACATCTCAGGGGCGTACTCCAGACCAGGATCATCGGCGCGGTTGCAGGCGGTGGTGAACACCGATGCCAGCAGAACCGCCGACGCTTGCAGAGTTACTTTCAGCGAATGCGTCATTAGAACTTGGACATTTCTTTTTGGTTCACCTCCGAAGCACCGTTATCACGTAGCAACTGAGTTAACTTCGTCATATCGGTGTTCTCATTTACCTCAATGGCTACCACAAACTTATCGTCGGTAGAACGGACATCCAGCACGGGAGTCTTCCAGCGTGGATACAGCTTGCTGATAGTATAGAAAGTAATTACCATACCGTGGCAGCAGAACAATACGGTCAGTTCAAATGAAACCGGTATAAAGGATGGCAGCGCAATGTGGGGTTTACCACCGATAATCATCGGCCAGTCGAAGCCCAGCATGTAGATCTGCATCCACAGTGCGAAGCTTAGGCCAGTGAGGCCGAAGAAGAACGCCGCAATGGGCAAACGGGAACGTTCAATGCCGAGAGCATCATCCATCCCGTGGATCGGGAATGGAGTGAAAACTTCGTAGATCTTAACGCCCGCCTCGCGGACGTTTTCAACGGCGTGCAGCAGCACGTCTTCGTCGTCGAAGATGCCGAGGGCGAAGCGCTTAGTCATGCTTATCGTAGTTTACAGAGGCCGAGGCCGGAACTCCGTGGGTGGTAGCGGGCTGAGGAGTATGGTGGTGCGGGTCGTGTCCCGTGTAAGTCGGGCCATTGTCCACCGTGTATTTCAGGACAGACTTCACTTCAGCCATGTTAATCACCGGGAAGAATTTGGCGAACAACAGGAACAGCGTGAAGAACAGACCGATGGTACCAACGTAGATGCCGATATCGATAATGGAAGGCGAGAACATTACCCAGCTCGACGGCAGGTAGTCACGGTGCAGCGAGGTTACAATAATCACAAAGCGCTCGAACCACATACCAATGTTCACGATAATGGACAGCACGAAGGTTAGCGGGATGCTATAGCGTACGCGGCGAATCCACACCAGCTGCGGAGTGATTACGTTGCAGGTCATCATGGACCAGTAAGCCCACCAGTAAGGGCCGGTTGCCCGGTTGATGAAGGCGTACTGCTCAAACTCTACCTGCGAGTACCAAGCAATGAAGAACTCCGTGATGTAGGCTACCCCTACAATAGAGCCCGTTACCATCATGATTTTGTTCATGAGGGCGATGTGCTCAATGGTGATATAGTCTTCCAGCTTGAACACCACCCGGGTAATGAGCATTAGCGTCAGTACCATGGCGAAACCGGAAAAGATAGCACCTGCTACGAAGTAAGGAGGGAAGATTGTCGTGTGCCAGCCCGGTACCACCGAGGTAGCAAAGTCCATTGATACAATTGTGTGTACCGACAGTACTAACGGAGTGGAAACACCAGCCAGAATTAGCGACACCGTTTCGTAACGCGACCAGTGCTTAGCCGAACCCTTCCACCCAAAGCTCAGCAGCGAGTAAGCTACTTTGGCAATGGGACCTTTTGCTCGGTCACGAATAGTGGCAAAGTCAGGTACTAAGCCCGTATACCAGAAAACTAGCGATACGGAAAAGTAGGTTGAGATGGCAAACACGTCCCACAGTAGAGGGGAATTGAAGTTTACCCACAACGAACCAAACGTGTTTTGCAGCGGGAATACCCAATAAGCCAACCAGGGGCGGCCCATGTGCAACACCGGGAACATGGCGGCACAGATTACGGCAAAGATGGTCATTGCCTCAGCTGCCCGGTTAATTGAGGTCCGCCATTTCTGACGGAACAGAAGAAGTACAGCTGAAATAAGTGTACCGGCGTGACCGATACCTACCCACCATACGAAGTTGGTAATATCCCAGGCCCAACCAACGGTTTTGTTGAGACCCCACTCCCCGATACCGTACCATAAGGTCCGGTATACTGAGTAGAAGAATACACCGAGGAGAACGAGGGCAACGCTCAGAGCGGCCATCCACCGGATATTGGGGGCGGCTTCTACCTGGCGCGACACGTCCTGGGTGACGTCGTGGTACGTTTTCCCCCCGGTAACGAGCGGCTCCCGTACAGGCGATACGTGCTGCATAGTTTTTGGACTTAAAGGAGTAGATGGGGAAGGCAATAGTTCGGGACTGTTGCCTTCCCCCGTGGCTCAATTTCTAGGCGTTAAACTCCGACGATTCCGTGTTTCGGATTTTCGTCAGGTACGTGACATTCGGCTGCACGTTGATGGAATCGAGCACGTGGAAAGCACGCTCACCATCCTCACGGCGTAGGATCTGCGAAATGCGAGAGTTGGGGTCCCGCATGTCGCCGAACACAATGGCTTGGGTAGGGCAAGACTGGGCGCAGGCCGATACAACCTCGCCATCCTGCGGACGACGCTTCTGCTTCTTGGCTTCCAGTTTACCGAGTTGGATTCGCTGCACGCAGAACGAGCACTTCTCCATAACACCACGGGCCCGCACCGTTACATCTGGGTTCAGGACCATACGGCCTAAGTCAGTGAACATGTGGCCGTTTACAGTTTCAAACTTCTCGTTTGAATAGTACGAGAACCAGTTGAAGCGACGCACCTTGTAGGGGCAGTTGTTTGCGCAATAACGCGTACCTACACAGCGGTTGTAGGTCATCTGGTTGAGGCCCTCCGAACTGTGAGTGGTAGCTAGTACAGGACATACCGTTTCGCAAGGGGCGTGGTTGCAGTGCTGGCAAAGCATGGGTTGGAAGATAACCTGCGGGTTTTCCGAAGGGTCCTCCATGGCCGCGTACGTATCAAGCTTGCCTTTCGTCTCAAACTCCGTCTTGTGATGGTTAGAGCTATAGTACCGGTCGATTCGCAGCCAGTGCATTTCGCGACGGTTAATTACCTCTTGCTTACCCACTACGGCAACGTTGTTCTCAGCCTGACACCCAATTACGCACGAGCCGCAGCCAATGCAAGAGTTGAGGTCGATGGCCATGCCCCAGTGGTGGTTCTTATACTCATAGTCCTGCCATAGGGAAACTTTGTTTGGCTTTGCTAGACCTTCAGGAGTGGAAATCTTTTCGTATTCCGTTACCTCCTTAGGGTTATCAATATACTGCTTCAGCGTAGCCTCCTGAACCACTTGCTTGCGGTCCATAATAGTATGGTGGGTCTGCGTCTGCGCAATTGGCGACTTAGCACCGGTAGGCGTAATTTGGACGACGTTGCTGTAGACAATGGCATCATTACGCATTGCTACCAGCGGCAATACATTCTGCCCTAGTTCATTGCCTACTTTACCCGCTTTTACCCGGCCATAACCGAGAGCAATGCCAACTGTACCAGTAGCTTGGCCTGGCTGAATCAAGATGGGCAGCTCAACCGATTTACCGTTTACGCTAACCTTCACTACGTCACCTTGCTCCCAGCCTTGAGCTGCAGCGTAGGCACGCGGAACAGTTACGTAGTTACCCCAAGTAGCTTTCGTTACCGGATCCGGAAGTTCCTGCAGCCACGGGTTGTTAGCGAACAGGTTGGAGCCGTTGCCAATACCTACTTTCTCGTAAATAGCCAACTCAATGCCAGAAGCTTTCGGTGCCGACTTGATAGCACTAATAGCGCCATTTACATCGAGGCCAGCGGCGACTTGAGCTACTGGAGCAGGAGACGCAGAACCCGTAGCTACTCCATCGTGCACGGCTTTATCCCAAGCTTTATTAAAGTCGCCACCCAGAACACCCCTCCACTGACTGCGGAGGTAGTTATAGTAGGTAGTAGGGTTACCAGCCCAGGTCAGGAGTGAATCCTGTGCCTGACGGGTAGCGAACAACGGCGTAATGACGGGCTGCGCTAAGCTGAGGAAGCCTCGCTTGGGCTCATAGTCGTTCCACGACTCGAGGAAATGATGGTCGGGTGCCGCGTAAGTGCACAATTCACCCGTTTCGTCGAGGCGGTCGTTCAGCGAAATCGTCGTCCGTACCTTACCAGCTTTCAGAGCTGCCGCCAAATCAGCGCCCATCGGGTGGTCGAACACCGGGTTAGCGTGATAGAAAATCACAGCACCAACTTGGCCTGCACTGATGTCGCGTAGTAAGCGGCTCATCCGGGCATCATCACCCTGCCGAACCATGGAGGGGTTAGCTACGTCTACGGCAGCGGAGCCCAGGTTTTGGTTGATTGCCGCTACCAAGGCTTGTACGGCCGGGTCATTTGACCCCGACACTACCAAGCCCCGAGCACCAGCGCGCTTCAGTTCAGCTGCAGCCGTTTGTACCCGCTTGTCAGTGTAGCTAGAGGCACTGCCCCCCCCCACGACGGTATTGTACACGGCCAGCACCGCTTCGCCCATTTCGGAAGGCTTCAGCGGCACGCGCACATCGGCGTTGGAGCCGGTAAGCGACATGTTGCTCTCGAACTGGAAGTGACGCGACATCGTCTGCTTCTCCTTCGAAACCTTGCGGTTGGTGATGTACTGCCGGGCGTACTCCACGGGAGAAATCCAGGTACCCAGGAAATCAGCACCAAAGCTTACAATCACATCCGCTTTGCTGAAGTCGTAAGCCGGTAGTACCCCTCCGTTAGCGCGCAGCAGTCCTGCAGCCGAGTTCACATCGTACATGATGTGCTCAGTACCAGCAAAACGGGTAGCAAAGTCAGCAATAACCTTCTTGGTAGAAGGGCTGATAATAGTGGGAGATACAATGGCAATCCGACCAGCCCCAGCTAGTGCATTGCGCACTTCCTGGTCAAGCTGGTCTTTATCGATTTTGGCACCCTTCTTAGCAAAGTGCTGCAGGCGGCCGCCATCGTAGAGGCTTAGCACCACGGCTTGGGCCCGGGCCGATAAGCCGCCACGAGTTATGGGCGACTCTGGGTTACCTTCAAACTTGATCGGACGGCCCTCGCGGGTCTTTACCAGGATGCTGTTATAATCCTGACCGTTGAAGAAGGTAGAAGCGTAGAAGTTGGCAATACCCGGATCAACCTCTTCGGGTTTGTTAAGGTAGGGAATAGCCTTCCGGACGGGGGCTTCGCAGCTGGCGAGGGTGGCGGCGGCAATACCGAAGCCCATCAGTTTAAGGAAGTCGCGGCGCGGTGCCACGGTAGCATCAGCACTACCGTTGGATTCCTTTACCGGCAGGAAGTCAGCAAACTCGGTGAGTGCATTCTTCACGAACTCCGGTGAGTTCTCCAGTTCCTCAATTCCCTTCCAGTACTTAGGCGACTCTTGCATCGTGTTTTTGGAACTTAGGGTCTTAGAGACTTAGGGACGTCGATTTTACTTCCAGACAGTCTCTAAGCAGGCTTTTTAAAGGGAAGTGGGGCCTTAGCCGTCCGCACTACTTGGCAGCTTTTCCAAGCGTCGCGCAGGCTAAGACCCTATGATATTAATAGTGGCACTTCGAGCACTCGGTACCGCCATTCGACGACACAGTGAACGGTACAGCACCATTCGCTTTGTCATGCAGCTTCACCAGGTTATCGTAGTAACCGTTGCCTTTCGTGTTCAGCGGGGTCTCGCGGTGGCAGTTGATGCACCACCCCATGGTGAGCGGCGAATACTGGTACACTACATCCATATTCTGAATAGGACCGTGGCAAGTCTGGCACTCAATGCCCCCTACTTGGGTGTGCTGTGAGTGGTTAAAGTAAGCCAAGTCAGGCAGGTTGTGAATCCGAACCCACTGAATGGGCTGCTTCCGCTCGATGGCGCGGTAGATTTTCTTGATTTCGGGCGACTCCGTTTTGATCTGCGAGTGACAGTTCATGCAGATGTTGGCCGAAGGAATGTTGGCTGACTTGCTCTTGTATACCGAAGTGTGGCAGTAAGCGCAGTTGATCTGGTGCTCACCGGCGTGCAGCTTGTGCGAGAAAGCAATGGGTTGCGTGGGCTGATAGCCTTGCTGTAGACCTACACCCATGGCACCTTGAATTGTTTCGTACAAGACAGCCAGCACAAATACTACCCCTACAATGGCCCGTACAGCCGTCGACTTGTAAATTTTCGAGAAGTCGAAACGCTGCTCCAGTACTTCCCGGTCGCGACCATCTA
Source organism: Hymenobacter sp. HSC-4F20 (assembly GCF_019599275.1). Lineage (GTDB taxonomy): Bacteria > Bacteroidota > Bacteroidia > Cytophagales > Hymenobacteraceae > Hymenobacter. The sequence continues at coordinate 69,361 of NZ_JAHZTD010000002.1, forward strand.
GGTCTTTGCGGCCGCGGAGCACATCCTTCATGATGTTGGCGATGATAACCAACGTCACTACTAGAACAATCAGTACCACTACCAGTACAATAAGCAGTACGTTCATGTACTTGCCAGCACCGGCTTCGGCAGTATCAGCGCCGCCAGCGGGGCCCTGCTCACCGGGTTTAATACCGGTGCCAGATGGATTGCCGGTTGCCGGGTTGGCTTTGCCCTCCTCAGAAGTGATATACGCAACAATAGAGGTAATCTCCTGATCCGACAGCTGGAAGCTGGGCATCTGCTGCTTTTGGTACTGATTGAAGATCTTCACAGCATATTCGTCGCCACTGGCTACAACTTTGCTGGAGTTCTTGATCCATGGAATGATCCAGGACATAGGCCGGCGTTTGGTAATGCCGGCGAGGGCTGGGCCTACTACCACGTCGTTCACGGCGTGGCACTGGGCACAGTTGCCTTTGAAGAGAGCGTCGCCAGCGGCAACAGCAGCAGCATCGCCGCCGCCAGCGGCGGGAGCGGCCGCCGTGGCGGGAGTTGCGGCAGCCGTAGCGCCGGGGGCCACGCCTTCCTTGCTCACACCCGGAGCCGAGCCAACTGCCTGGGCAAAGGAATCACCAAGGCTAGCAACGGTCAGAAACAGAGCGAGAAAAAGACGGGAAAGGGGACGAAGTCGGATGCTATTCATAGCACAATTTGACTGGGAAAAAGAAACGCGGGGGTGCTTCAAGGCCACAAATGTAGGTCGGGAAAGCCATAGAACAAACCTGCTCTGGCTAATTTTCGCCCTTCTCAGCAAGCTTAGAATCATTCTAAAAATGAAGGCTTTCGCTTCTCCTATAAACAAGCTGCACCACTCCTTTACTCAACTTGAAGAGGCTACTAGCAGCTTAGGATAGAGCCTTTTCCTTCTGCCAACTAGTTCCAAAGGCCAAGAGTTTATTTCTGATACTCAAATTTTTAGCTATGGTTATTGTTGTAATTTAAAATAGAGACAGGGAGTAGAGGTTGCTATAAATTCTCTTATCTTTGCCCCTCATTTAGTTTTTCACATAATTTTCACCCCGTCGTAATGGCAGTAAGAAATTACGAGACGGTCTTCATTCTGACTCCCGTGCTGAACGAGAGCCAAGTGCAAGAGACGGTCGAGAAGTTCTCGCAGGTGCTTAAGGAAAATAGCGCCGACATCATCAACACTGAAGCTTGGGGCCTCAAAAAGCTGGCGTACCCGATTCAGAAGAAAAACACTGGGTACTACTTCCTCGTGGAGTTTACCGGTGAAGGCAACATTGTGGATACGCTGGAGCTGGCTTTCCGCCGCGATGAGCGCATTATCCGTTTCCTCACCACGGTGCTGGACAAGCACGCCGTAGCCTACGGTGAGCGTCGTCGTAAGGGCGAAATGAACCAGCAGAAAGCCAAACAATCGGAAGCCGTAGCCCAGTAGTAAAGAAAATGAGCCTCGCCAACGAAAAAATCCACAAGCAGGATACGCGCAAGAAATACTGCCGCTTCCAGAAGAACGGCATTAAGTACGTAGACTACAAAGACCCGAACTTCCTGTTGAAGTTTGTGAACGAGCAGGGCCGCATTCTGCCCCGTCGCATTACCGGCACGAGCCTGAAGTTCCAGCGTAAGGTAGCGCAGGCCGTAGCAAAAGCCCGTCATCTGGCTTTGATGCCCTACGTAACTGATTCGCTGAAGTAACCCGCCAACCGTAGTACTGACATGGAAGTAATTCTGAAAGACGACGTTAAAGGCCTGGGCTACAAGAACGACGTTGTTACTGTAAAGCCCGGCTACGGCCGTAACTACCTGCTCCCGCAGGGTCTGGCTGTTCTGGCCGACAAAACCAACAAGAAGATCGTAGCTGAAAACGTCCGCCAAGCTGCTCACAAAGCTGAGAAGGTAAAGGCCGATGCTCAAGCGGTGGCTGACAAAATCGGTGACGTGGTACTGGATATCCCCGCTAAGGTGGGTGAGAGCGGCAAAATCTTCGGCCGCGTAACCACGCTGCAGCTGACTGACGCGCTGAAGGCCAAAGGCATCGACGTAGACCGCAAGCGGGTTTCGTTTGACTCCGAGCCTAGCGTAGTAGGTTCGTACACGGCTACTGTTGATCTGCACCGCGAGGTAAAGCACAAAGTGCGCTTCAACGTAGTAGCAGAGTAAGCTGCTCGTTATGGCTTATAAAAGCGCCCGGTTGCTTTGGCAGCCGGGCGCTTTTACTTATATACGCGCTGTTCGGGTAGTACATTGGGCAACTACGCCGTGAGACAACGGAGCTTGACAGAGAGAAACATATCAGGCTTTTACTTGCGTATAGCTAGTTTCTACTTATCCGTTTTACCCTCCTGCCATCCCGCTTCCCTACCCCTTATGTTTGGCTGAACGCGGGATGTTGAGTAGGTTGCTTGTCCGTTGGCCTGCCAAAGGCCGTATTAATAGAAATGTTTCGTACTGAACTACCGCTTACGCCCTATCCGCAACAGTTGCCGCTTTCGGCGCGGATACTGACGCTAGGCTCTTGCTTTTCCGATTCCATCGGTTCGCGCCTGCTCGATTTTAAAGTCGCTGCGCTGGTAAATCCTTTCGGAACCGTTTTCAACCCCATTTCGGCTTGTAAGCTGCTGCGTGCTGCCGCCGGAGAAGATACAGATTGGCAGCAGCACGTAGTGGAGGCTCGTGGCCGCTGGCAGAGCTACGATTTACACGCCGAGGTAGGCGCTGATAACCCGGTAGAGCTGCTGCAACGCATTCAGACGCTTACCCGGGAAGCAGGCGTGTTTCTGGCAACTGCCGATGCGGTAGTCCTGACCTTAGGCACAGCCTACGCTTACCGGCTGCGCGAAACCGACGAAATCATCAGCAACTGCCACAAAATTCCGGCGGAAAAGTTCAGCAAGGAATTGCTAACGGCCGACGAGATTATTGCAGCCGTAGCCGAAACGCACGCGTATCTGCGGCGCATTAACCCTCGGCTGCGCTTTATCCTGACAGTGAGCCCCGTTCGGCACGTAAAGGAAACACTGGTGCTAAACTCGGCAAGTAAGGCCATGCTGCGGGTAGCTTGCCATTACCTGAGCGAACTGTTGCCCGATGTATCGTACTTCCCAGCCTACGAGCTGCTGATTGACGACCTGCGCGACTATCGGTTTTACGCCTCTGATATGCTACACCCGTCGGAAGTAGCTGAAAATTACATTTGGGAGCGGTTTACGCGCACATATTTTGATGCGGGGTTTGGGCGCTTTAAGAAGGAGTGGGAAGGTATTCGTCTCGCCCTGAACCACCGCCCGTTGTACGCTGCGGCCACTGAGCACCGGCAATTCTTGGAAAGTACGCTGGAGCGGCTGCACAAAATCAGCCAGCAGGTGGATGTTCGCATGGAACTGCTGCACGTGGAGCGTGAATTGGCAGCGTTGCCTCTTCCCCCTCCCCCACCCGAGCCAGAGGAGTACGATGACGAAGAGGAGCGCATTGACATTGGTAGTTCCGCAGACGCAGCTGACTCGTCGGCTGCGGTTCTCGTGGGTGCTGGGGCTGGGTTGCTGGTAGAACTAGAGCAGGATGTGGAGGAAGAGACTACGGAGGAAGAAATTTCCGCTGAATCAGCCTATGAGCACGCTTACACAGCCTCTTTAGCTGATACTTCCGAGGAGGAAGACGAAACCGACACAGATGAAGCTACTGGTTCCAGCGCCGACAGAGATGAGGAACCGGCACGCAAGAAAAAGCGGCGCTCCCGGGGCGGGGCCAAGCGAACCAAGCGCAAGCACGCACGCTTGGCAGCCGAGGCCGCTGGCTTAACACCTACTGCAACTGAGACTCCGGCCGACGAGCTGACAGCCACACCCGCGCCGGAATCACCTGCTGAGGCGGAGATAATCTACGTCACCGAAAACGAGCTCCGGCGTCCCTCAGTAAGCCCGGCGCCGGTTACCGAATCCGAAGCAGCGGAGCAGCCTATCCCGGATGTTGCCGCGGCAACAGCTGTTATCAGTTCAGACGAAGCTGCTCAGGCTACAGCAGCGCCAGCCCGGCGGAACCGTAATAAACGTCGGGAGCCGCGAGCTGAGCGTCCCGTGCGACCAGCCCGCAAGCCTCTGTATGCCGCTGAGGATACACAGCCTAACGATGAGTCTACTACAGTAGTACCCGCCGAGGTTGTAGATGAACCAACTCAACCAGAGCTAGCTGTTGTTACAGCTTCTACCCCGGTGGAAGCCGAGCAATCCGGCACTGCTGAGTTGCCAGCTCCTTCAGCGACGGAAGTGGTGCCACAGCTTCCCGAAGCAACTTCCGGGGCCGCGGAAGCGCCTTTGGCCCCGCAACATGAACTTCCCGGTTCTTCCCCAACTCGGAGCGGCCGGAGCCGGCGCACGTCGTCTGCTGCTACCACCCAACGGCCCCGGCCTGCTAAAGCTGGTAAGCAAGCTTCTGCCCCAACTCCGCTGCTACCCGCGCCAGAAGCTCCGGCCGGACCACCAGAACCTATTCTACCGGTGGTAGAAGAAACGGCGGCTACCACTCCGGTCGTACCGGCTAGTCCAGCACCCAAATCCAAAAGCCGGCGCCGAGTGGCAACGCCAGTTCCGGAAGCGACACCACCACCTCCGGCAGCTAGTGCCGAGGACGCGACTTCTGCCCCGGCGGCTCCCCCGGCACGTCGGCGGGCTTCGCGTAAAGCCGCGGCTCCGGAACCGGAGCCACCAGTCGCTCCGGAGGCAGCCACTCCCCCCCGCCGGGTTCGTTCGGCCCGTCGAAAGCCGGCAACAGATTCTTCCTCTCCAGAAACCACCTAGTTCAAAACCCGGCCCCCAGGTGCCGGGTTTTCTTTTTACTTGCGGTAAGCCGTTCACTTTGTGGCCCGCTCTCCTTTTCTACCTCCATTTACCCTCGTCCATGGACCGCCGCCCGAACCGCTTGGCTCAGGAAACCAGCCCCTACCTGCTGCAACACGCTTATAACCCGGTTGATTGGTATCCCTGGGGGGAGGAGGCTTTGCAGCAGGCCCAGACTACACAAAAACCGATTCTGGTAAGCATTGGGTACGCCGCCTGCCACTGGTGCCACGTAATGGAGCGGGAGTCGTTCGAGAATCCGCAGGTAGCTGCCGTAATGAACGCGCATTTTGTGTGCATCAAAGTTGACCGGGAAGAGCGGCCTGATGTAGACCACGTATACCTGCAGGCTGTACACGCCATGGGCGTACAAGGAGGCTGGCCGCTGAATGTGTTCCTGACGCCTGAGGCCAAGCCGTTTTACGGCGGCACTTACTTCTCCCCGGGTAACTGGCTGCAGCTGCTCACGAGCATTGGGCAGGGCTTCGCCGGCGAGTACCGGGCGGAATTACATGCTTCCGCTGAGCAGTTCACCCGCGTACTGCAAGCCAGTGAGCTAGAGAAATATCGGGTGGCTGATACAGCCGCGGGTGTATCGGATGAGGAGTTTAAGCTTTTGGTTTATACCCTTGCCGCTGCATTCGACCGGACTTTGGGTGGGCTAAATCGGGCGCCGAAATTTCCGACGCCCAGTATCTGGCGCTTTTTGCTGCACGCGCATGCCCTGAGCCAGAGCCCTACCCTGCTTACGCAGCTTACCCTGACGCTGCGCCATATGGCTTGGGGCGGGCTGTATGACCAAGTGGGCGGTGGGTTTGCTCGCTACTCCGTGGATGCGGAATGGCATGTGCCTCACTTCGAGAAAATGCTCTACGACAATGGGCAGCTTCTAAGTCTTTATGCCGAGGCTTTCCAGGTTACCGGCGAGAAGCTCTACCACCAGGTGCTTTACGATACCGTCGGGTTTCTGCGCCGGGAGCTATTGAGTCCAACGGGCGGATTCTACTCCTCATTGGACGCAGATAGTGAAGGCGAGGAGGGCCTGTTCTACGTCTGGACCCTGGACGAGCTGCGCGACGTGCTAGGGCCTGACCTGGAACTGGCAGCGGCGTACTACGGCTGCACGGCGGCCGGCAACTGGGAGCACGGCCGCAATATTCTGCAGCGGAGCGCCTCCGACGAGGAATTTGCCCGTCAGCACGAACTTACACCGGCGGAAGTGGAAGAGGTAGCACGAGAGTGGCAACTGAAATTGCTGGCGGCCCGCGCGGCCCGGCCTCGCCCGGCCCTCGACGATAAGATCCTCACGGGCTGGAATGCGCTGGCCTTACAGGGCCTCCTGGACGCTTACCGTGCGTGCGCGGAACCGCAGTTCCTGGAATTGGCCCTGCAGACGGCAGCATTTATCCGAGATAAGCTCACCAGCGCGCGGTATTCCTCGCAAGGGTCCTGGCTCGGCTTACTGCGCAGCTTCAAGAACGAACGCGCTACCATTGACGGCTTTCTGGAAGATTATGCCTTGGTTATCCAAGCCTACCTCAGCCTCTACGAAGCAACTTTCGCAGAGGAATGGCTGCAGCTGGCCGCCCAGCTCACGGAAACCACCCTTGCTCATTTCTTCGACCCAAACGAAAACTTGTTTTTTTTCACGGCGGCCGCTCCCGGGGGCAACACCCAGGGCAGCCAGCTTATAACCCGTCCTAAAGAGCTACTCGATAACGTTGTTCCTGCTTCCAACTCCGTGATGGCGCACAACCTGCACCGTTTGGGGCTGCATCTGGAAAGTACCCGTTACCTGGACCTCGCCGCCACTATGCTTCGCCAGGTGCAGGGCCTGGTGCTAGAGTCGCCGCAGAGTATGGCGAACTGGGCCCGCCTGTACACGACACTGCTACGGCCCACGGCCGAGGTAGCCATTGTAGGACCTGACGCCGAAGCTTTTCGCCAGGAACTGAGCCGCCATTATTTGCCCAATACGGTACTGGCTGGTACTGTGGCTGCTAGTCCACTACCGCTGCTGCAAGGGCGCTTAGCCCGGAACGGACACACCACTATCTATGTCTGCTTTAACCGGGCCTGCCAACAGCCGGTGCACTCCGTAGCAGAAGCGCTAGCTCAGCTTTAGCACTGGCGCAGTGGCCGGAACCGACCGCCGGTGTGTTATCTTTACCTTCCGCTTCCAGTCTGATTTCCCCTTGAGCCTTCCGTTTGACTTTGTGCAGCCCCAGCCGGAACCCGCCGCGGACCGCATTACGCTGTTTGCCGACGTGATTCTGCCGCTACCGTTGCCCAAGCTGTATACCTACCGCGTCCCCTTCGAGCTAAATGACCAAGTGGTGATAGGGGGCCGGGTGATTGTGCAGTTCGGGGCTAAGCGGACGCTGAGCTGCATTGTGGCCGCCGTGCACGAAACGCCGCCCAAGGAATATCAAGCCAAGTATATTCTGGAGTTTATCGACGATGCGCCCGTCGTCACGCAGCCCCAGCTAAAGCTTTTTCGCTGGATAGCCGATTACTACCTCTGTACCCTGGGCGAGGTAATCAATGCGGCCTTGCCGTCGGCGCTTAAGCTCAGCTCGGAGAGCCGGGTACAGCTGCACCCAGCCTTTGCTGCAGAGACTACCCCCTACCCCCTCAACGAGCAAGAGCAAAAGATTGTAGATGCCCTGCGCGCCGGTGAAGAGGGCAAGTCCCTGACCTTTACCGACGTGGGCGACCTGCTGGGCATTGCTTCCTTCCATAAGTACATTAAGTCATTGATGCAGAAGGACGTAGTATTTCTATTTGAGCACTTGCAGGACAAGTACTCGCCCAAAGTGGTGAAGAAGGTACGCCTGGCGCATCATCTGGTAGCGGAGGCAGCACTGGAGCAGCTGTTTGCCCAGTTAGCCTCCAAGGCCAAGCAGCTCGACGTGCTTATGCGTTACCTGCAGCGAGTGCCCGTGTATCAGAATGAGCACGCCAACCAGAAGGGTATAGAAAAGGCTGCCCTGACCAGCGCGCCCCACCTCTCTCCTTCCGCCGTCAATACGCTCATCAAGAACGGCATCCTGGAGCAGTTTGACACCATCGTGTCGCGCTTTCCACTGGACGAGGACGACGCAGAGGCTAAAATCCACTTCACCCTGAGCGAAGCTCAACAGGATGCCCGCAACAGCATCATGCAGCAGTTCCAGACCCAGGACATTGTGTTGCTGCACGGGGTGACGGGGGCGGGCAAAACTGAAATCTACATTGACCTGATTAAGCAGGCTCTCGACGGCGGGGGGCAAGTGCTATACCTGCTGCCGGAAATTGCCCTCACGGCCCAGATTGTGACCCGTCTGATGCGCGTGTTCGGCTCCCGCCTGGGCGTGTACCACTCCAAGTTTTCGGACAACGAGCGGGTAGAAGTGTGGAATGGCGTGCTGTCGGGGCGCTTCCAAGTAGTAATTGGGGTGCGTTCCTCCGTTTTTCTCCCCTTCGACAACCTGGCCTTGGTAATTGTGGACGAGGAGCACGAGTCGAGCTACAAGCAGTACGACCCAGCCCCGCGCTATAATGCCCGCGAAGTAGCCCTGATGATGGCCAACTTTCAGGGCGCCAAAACCCTGCTGGGCTCGGCTACGCCGGCCGTGGAAACCTACTACCAGACCCGCACTGGCCGCTACGGGTTGGTATCCCTGACCAAGCGTTTCGGGGAAGCTGGATTGCCGGAAGTAGAGCTGGTGGATACCCGCAAAAGCCGGGAGCAGAAAACCATGCATAACCACTTCACGCCGGAGCTGATGCAGGCCATGGAAGGAAAGCTGGCTGCCAAAGAGCAGGTGATACTGTTTCAGAATCGCCGCGGCTATGCGCCCTTCATCAACTGCCTCGACTGCGGCTGGATTCCGAAGTGTAAAAGCTGCGCCGTGAGCTTGAGCTACCACAAGCAGGCCCACGAGCTGCGCTGCCACTACTGCGGCTACCACGAGCGGATGCCAGTGCAGTGCCCCGCCTGCGGTTCTCGTAACATTAAGCCCGTTGGGTTTGGGACGGAAAAGCTGGAGGACGACCTGAAGGTGATGCTGCCCGAGGCCAACGTGCAGCGCATGGACCTGGACACTACCCGGGCCAAAAACGCCTACCAACAGATTATTTCCGATTTCGAAAAGCAGAACACCAACGTGCTGGTAGGCACCCAGATGGTGACTAAGGGCCTTGACTTTGCCAACGTAAGCCTGGTGGGTATCATCAACGCGGACAGCATCATTCACTACCCCGATTTTCGGGCGCACGAGCGGGCTTTTCAGATGTTTGTGCAGGTGAGTGGCCGCGCCGGCCGGAAGGGCAAGAAAGGGCGCGTCATCATCCAAACCGGTGACCCGGCCCAGGTTATTTTCGACAAGGTGATTCGCAACGACTATCTGGAATTCTACGAGTACGAGATTTTGCAGCGGCGCGAACATGGCTACCCGCCCTTCATGCGCATCATCCGGCTGACGGTAAAACACATGGATGCCGTAGTGGGCGAGCGGGCCGCCATTCTGCTTACCCAGGAGTTAGTAGACCGCCTCGGCCGCGAGGCCGTACTAGGCCCCGAAGCACCCTACATTTTCCGCATCCGCAACTTCTACCTCCAGGAAATTACCATCAAGCTCAGTCGGGAGCATACTGTACTCCGGTCGGCCAAAGCGGACATCCTCGAAGCCATGGACATCGTGCGCGACCAGAAGGAATTCAAGCAGGTGCGTATCGCCGCCGACGTGGACCCCATGTAACACCAAGCTAGTCGGTGGTACAGCAGAGAAGTAGTGCCACTTAGGAACCCATGTAGCGCACTACTCCCACCAGGCCGGCAATAGACAGAATCAAGCCCAGAACGCCAAAGATTACAAGTAGAGAAGGCACTACCCACAGCCCCGTCAGGAGCAGCAGGATTCCGATTATCAGCAACAAGGCTGCCAGCCGCCGTTGCCGACCGCGGACGTTGCCTACTGGCTGGGCGGCCTGCTTGGCTTGTCGGCGCTGCCGAATCCGGCCGTTGGGTCCCTGGTAAAACAGGAGTATCCCCCCGCTTACTACCATGAGCAGGGCCATCACACCCAGCAGTAGACTACCCAAGCCGCTGGATGACACTATTAGGGGAATAAGCAGCCCGCCAGCTATTAACACGGCTCCCAGCGCATTGACCTTGGTTGTTTCAGGGTCAGGCTGGACAGGTAAGCCACGAGGTTGGCGTATTTCGGGCCCAGGGCGAAGGGTATCTGGTGCAGGAGAAGCAGGAACTAAGGCAGCTCGTGGCTCTGGCGCAATTGCTTCTGTAGTACAGTGCCTAACGGCAGCAGGCCCCCCATACCCCATAGCAGGCTTATCAGTTAGGTTGATTTCTTCCGCGTTAGCCTCCAATATGGGCAAACTAGTGGCAGAAGCACTTGCTGCAGCTACTTCCCTGTAAGTGGCGTGGTACGTTTCCGAAACGGGGCGAAAGACAGCTATCCGGCTATTCTGGCAACCAGTTAACAACCAAACTAACAACCCAATGCCTATACAAAAAAAGCGCATGGGCCCAATGTATTCAATATCTATAGAAACACGTAGGCCAGTACAAAAAAATACCCCAGCCTTGGCCGGGGTATTTTTTGTACGTATGGAAGAGCGGCTTATACCTCGTCGAGCAAGCCTAGTACGATGAATACAATACCGATGATGGCAATGATAGAACCCAACAAGCCGCTGATCAGACCCACCAGCAGACCTACCAACACCAGAATGATACCAAGCTTGATGTTGCGGCTGATAGCGTTGGCCTCTTCCGTAGAGGCTGCCTCCGACTTCTTGCTTACCTGAGCTTTGGCAGCCAGTTTATCCGCCTTCTTAGCCAGTTTAGCTACTAAGGCTTTCTGAGCCAGGTTTAGCTTAGGAGCTGACGCAGCGGCAGCCGGAGCCGTTTTGGCTGGGGCGCTGGCCACTGTTTGGCGCGGCGCTACGGGGGCCGGGGTTGCTGCTGGGGTGGGCATAGATGCCGGAGCCTCTACTGCTACAGCTTCCGGAGCCTTGGGCGCAGCCTCTGGAGCTTCTGCGGTGGCTGGAGCCGGCGTTACCACCACTCCGCGCTGCGTGCCGTGGTAGGCCGACGACGAGGTTTTGGGCAGCATAGCATACTCGGCGCGGTTGCAGCTCGTTAGTGCCACTGCTACGGCAGCTACAGCCGTCAGCTTGTGCAGGATTCCGGACAGGTGTTTCATACAAGAAAGGGTTAGGATGAATGGTGTGCAAACGGGACTTGTACGGGCCAAAGTAAAAAACAGAAATAAAAAGCCGGATTAATTCTGTGGTTCTGCTTGCCCTCAAAGGTCTTTCTCTCGGCTACGCAAGCACTTACTGGAGGGTTATTTTTTGTTCCCCCATGCCCCGCCGAACGGTTCCGGGCACACGAATGTTAAGGTTGCGCCGTTTATTTGCACCTGTGCATATGCCCTTTTCACTAAAGAATTTGCTGCCGGTTGGTGCAGCTGGTTTGCTGCTCGGACCCCTGGCCTGCACGCAGCCTCTCACGGAAAGCACCGCCGCTCAACTGGTGGAGCAGCAACGACGCCTGTTACCCGACACCAGCGGGTACGAGCGTCGGGCGCCCCAGGACCCCAATGGCATCAGCACTTATTACATGGGGCGCCAGATTGCCCATGTTATGGGGCATGAAGGAGCTGGCTGGCTGGAGCGTAGCGACCGGCAACAGGAGGAAGGAACGGATATTCTGCTACGGGAACTGCACCTAAAGCCCACGGATGTAGTGGCCGATATTGGCGCGGGTACAGGCTATTTCTCCTTCCGCATCAGCCCCCTAGTTCCCAAAGGCAAGGTGTTGGCCGTGGATATTCAGCCTGAAATGCTGACGGCACTGCGTGAAACGGCTGAAAAGCGGCACATCCACAACGTAATTCCCGTGCGAGGCACCACCACCAACCCCAACCTGCCGGCCCGGGGCGTGGACCTGGTGCTCATTGTAGATGCCTACCACGAGTTCGACCATCCCCGGGAAATGATGCAGGCTATTCGCAGCTCCCTTACTGCTACTGGGCGGGTGGCACTGGTAGAATACCGGGCTGAGGACCCCAAGGTCCCGATTAAGCGCATCCACAAGATGAGCGTGGCCCAGGCCCGCCGCGAAATGGCCGCCGTAGGGCTACGCCTGACCGACTCCGTCGAGACCTTACCGCAACAACACCTGCTTTTCTTCCGGAAGTAAGCGCTTTGCAGCCGCCGCAACCCGGGCGCGGGCCGATGCCAGATGGTATCAGCCCGCGCCCGGGTTTATCTTTGCCGGCCATGACGCCTACTTCGCCCGACCCCCGCCAGCTTTCTATTCACGATTTCACCTACCAGCTGCCGCCCGCCCGGATTGCTACGGAGCCCCTGGCCGACCGGGACCAGTCGCGGCTGCTGCTCTACCGCAGCGGCACCATCACCGACTACCGCTTTGCCCAACTCCCGGCCCTGCTACCGGCACACAGTCTGCTTGTGTTCAACGACACCAAGGTTGTGCGGGCCCGTCTGTTTGCGCGGCGCCCAACGGGTGGGCTGGTAGAGCTGTTTTGCCTGGAGCCTATGGCACCGCACCGCGCCCTTGAACCCGCTATGCAGCAAACGGGTAGCTGCGTGTGGAAATGTCTGGTAGGCAATGGCAAGCGCTGGAAGTCGGGCCCCGTGACGCTGGAATTCACGGTGGCGGGAGAAATGGCCCTACTCACGGCTGAACGAGTGGAGCAAGGCGAGGGGTACGCCCTGATCCGGTTTAGCTGGGAGCCCTCTACCCTGCCATTTGCCGAAGTACTGCGCGAAGCTGGCCACCTACCCCTGCCGCCCTACCTCAACCGCGCTGACACTGATGTGGACGCTGTACGGTACCAAACAGTGTACGCAGCCCACGAAGGCGCCGTAGCCGCCCCCACGGCCGGGCTCCACTTCTCGGAGGCAGTACTGGCTGAGTTAGCGGCTCTTCACGTTCCAACAGCCCGGGTAACCTTGCACGTGGGGGCCGGTACTTTTCAGCCGGTTAAAGCCGAAAGCATGGCCGGACATCCCATGCACGGGGAGCCTATTAGCGTAACGGCAGCTACCCTGCGCCAACTGCTGGACCACCTGCCGCACCCCATTATTCCGGTCGGGACTACCAGTCTGCGGACTCTGGAAAGCCTCTATTGGCTCGGGGCGCAGTTGGTACAGCTACCTACAGCCACCCCCACCTGGCACGTGCAGCAGTGGCAGCCTTATGAAAACCAGGCGGAAGTGTCGGTCAGCGAAGCCCTGAGGGCTCTGCTGCATCATCTGGAAAGCACTGGCTCCGATGCGTTGCACGCCACTACTCAACTGCTGATTGCTCCGGGCTATCGGTTTCGCCTGGTACAGGGCTTGATTACTAACTTTCACCAGCCGGAAAGCACCCTGCTGTTACTGGTAGCGGCCCTTATCGGCCCGGACTGGCGCCATGTATACACGTACGCCCTGGAGCATGATTACCGCTTCCTCAGCTACGGCGACTCCTCTTTGCTATTACCCAATCAGAAGCTTGACTAACTTGACTACGTACCCAGCACTTCAGACTACGAAGGGGTTGCAGTAGTCAGATACTCCTTGGAAGCTGCGGCCGAAGGTGTATTGACAGCTACAAATCAACTGATTACCCTCCCCTGCTTTCCTATTTTGGATAATCTATAAAAGGTCAAGCACCGGTACACATCAGGCTTTGTTTCCAGTTTTTAAACTTTGCTAAAAGGTAAAGCAGGGTATCCTTACCGTTAGTGGAAGGCTCTAGCTATCCTCTGAAATTATTAAGCGTCAAACTACGGTATCACAACCAATTTATGCAGCGCCGTATAAGGACTCAGAATTCTTACCAATTCCAATCAGACTCTCCTCATGAAAAAGATAGTAATGCTGGCCGCCGCCGTAGTTTTCTCGACGGCCGCCTTTGCTCAGGGCGACAAAACCACCGTGCGCGACGAAACGAGCGGTGCCAAAACTACGGTAACGGAGCGCGACAATGGCACCGTGAAAGTGGAAGCTCGCTCGGGCCGCACGAAAGCTGGTGAAAAAGCCTACAACACCAAACAAGACGTGAAGCAGGCTGGCAAAAAGACGGGTACCGTTGTTAAGAAAGGTGCCCAGAAGACAGGCCACGCGGTGAAAAAAGGCGCTAAAGCCGTGAAAAATAAAGCTGAGGACGTAGTAGATTAATCTTGTTGTCCTTCTTACAAAGCAAAGCCCCGCTGGTAATCACCGGCGGGGCTTTGCTTTGTAAGAAGGGGTAGCACTGAAGGTTACTTACTGGCCCACCATAAAAACGGCGTTGCCAAACAGCAACTTTCCTCCTTGCCAGAATGCCCGGAATAATGGGTTATCGGCAAGGTAAACTACTTGCCCCCGGCCCAAATCCTGGCTGCCCAGCACAAATGAGTCGGTGAGGGCCCGTTGGGCTTGGCGGCCCGTAAAGCCAGCGGCGTATGCATTCTTCTTGAGCACTCCCACGTTCCAGCCACCCTGGGGCATGAAGCGGTAATTGGGCGTATCGCGCAGAAGAGCGTAGTACGTGCTGCCGTAGCCAAACGCCAGCGGATGGGTATTGTCGAGCGCCACCCGATACACGCTACCCTGTACCCGCTCGCCAATCTGCTGCCGCTCAGCATCGGAGTAGCGGCGCAAGGCGGCATACGGGTTCGACTTCTTCGCGGCGGTAGTATCAGCCGACTTAGTTTTGAGCAGAAAGTCCTTTTTGCCCGCTAAGAAGCGGGAAGCGCCTTCCAGGGCAATCAGGCGGCCACCGGCCCGCACCCAGGTTTTTACGTTTTCCAGTCCGCGTTCCGTTAGCACGTTGTCGTAGCTGCCATCCGGTAAGATGAGCACATCAAAGGCTCCCAAGGGCACACTGTTGAAGTAATCAGTTCCTAACACCGACACGGGGTAGCCAATCTGCTGTTCGAAGAAGTGCCACACCTCCCCGAAAGCCGTAGCATCAACTCCAGGCCCGGCCAGGATAGCTACTTTCGGCTGCTTCAGGGGCCGCACCGAGCGGGAGCCTAAGTCGCCACCCGTGGTAGAAAGCCCTGATTGCACGGCCTGCACCAACACGCCCGCCGAATCAGCCTGGGCGCGCACCAATTGATCGAAGCGGGCGCCGAGTCGCTCGTTGCCCGTACGCGGAATGATGAGGGTGCCCTGCTGGTATTTCTGGCCTTCGGTTTCGAACGGCTCATCGGCCACCCGCACTTTCACGCCCTGCTGCTGCAAGCGGCCCAGGAAGCGCACATCCTGCAAGCTATTCCAGCGGGCTACGTAGGCGTAGGGCGTTTGCGAAGAGGTAGCAGGCTGGGAGCTGGCAGTAACGGTAGCTTGCTTGGGCGCCGCGCCGTTCGCCTCCACAGTGCTCCGTAGCGCGTACCCTTTCAGGCCGAACGCATACGGCAACGACCACGCAGTGAGGTCGTAAGTCAGGGAGTCTTCCAGGGTAGCCTGGGGCTCGAACAGCACCTTAACCAGCGTCGATTTGGGCTGGTACATGCTTACTACCACGTCGCGAGGCTCAATCTGTACGGTTTCGGTCTGGCCGGTGGCGTAGTTGTAGCCGCGCTGCTTGCTGCGCTTGGTGGCATACCCATAGCTGATTTGCTGGCGGTCCAGGTACTGAGTGAGGGCGCGCACCTGGCCGGGGTCAGCCGAGCCTGCCAGCACGTAGGACTTATACTCGCCGCGGGGCTTGGTGCGCGCGTCGGTATAGAACTTCTGGAATTCCCGTATCAGCTCCTCGTGGCGGTCAGAGGCGGCTTGAAGGGTAGCGAGGCTGGTGGCATGATGGTGCTCGATGCGCTGGGCCAGGGTAAGCGTGTCGCCGTCGGCTTTGGCATAGCTGATACCAGCCGGGCCGCCACCGCCCTGCTCGTAGGTCATGCCAATGGCGCCGTTAAAGGAAGGCCAGGTGTCGCCGTAGAAGGGAGCAAACAGGTCGTAGGTTTCGCGGGTAAAGTACAGCCAGTTGTTTTTATCGAACACCTTGCGGTTGTAGTCCCCGATGATGTTCTGAAACTTGCGTTGCCACTCCGTAAGGTCGGCGTGGAAGGGTTTGGCCGCGGGCGAGAAGTAGTACGGATTGTTGGGGCCCATTTCGTGGAAATCGGCATGAACCTGGGGCAGCCACTGGTTATACACCGCAATGCGCTGGCGGCTTTCCTGTTGGGTTTGCCAGGCCCAGTCGCGGTTCAGATCGAAGTAGTAGTGGTTGTAGCGTCCGCCAGGCCAGGGCTCATGGTGCTCCCAGCTCAGGGCCGATGCGTTAGGCTGCTGGTTAGCTACCCGGTTGTACCACTGGGCGTACCGGTCGCGGCCGTCGGGGTTCACGCAGGGGTCCACAATTACTACCAGGTTCTGCAGCCACTGCTGCATTTGCTGGTTCTGGGGGTTAGCCAAGTCGTAGAGCACCTGCATCACCGCCTCCGACGACACGGCCTCGTTGCCGTGTACATTGTAGCTAAGCCACACCACCGCGGGCTGTTTGGTGGCAGCGCTACCTTTTTCCAGCCCCGCTAAGCGCAGGTTGTTTCGGCGGATATCGTCGAGGTTACTGAGGTTGCCGGGGGTAGCCACGTACACCAGCTCTAGCGGCCGGTTTTCGTAGGTGCGGCCGTAGCGTTGCAGCTTCATCTGCCCGGGGGAGTGCTGCACTACGTGGTCGACGTAGCGAAGCAGCTCGGCGTGAGGAGTAAAGCGGGTGCCCAGCTCATATCCCAGAAATTGGCGCGGAGTGAGCAAGGGGCCTTCGGAGGAAGTAGCCGGCGCTTGGGCAAAGGCCGGTGGTGCCAGCAGCACGCACAGCAGCCATAGCCACGCTGCTCGGAATCGGAGGTTCAGCACAGATGTGAGGGTAGCACCGACCAGGGCCGGCGGGTTGAGGAAAGGTTTGTTAGCCAAAGAAAGCAGAATGTAAGGTCTGTTAAGACAAAAAGATGCAACTGTTGCGCTGTAGCTGCATTTTCTGCTTCGGCTGGTCGGCTCCTGATTGCCACTGCTTAACTTACCGGCGGCTCCGGTCTTTCCTTCCTTTCTATCCTGCACGCACATGCCCTACCCCTACCTTCGCCCTGCCCTACTGGCAGCCCTGCTGGCAACTGGCAGCTACGCCGCCCGCGCCCAGTCGGCAGTGTCGTACCCCTTGCCTTCGGAAACAGATAAGCAGCAGCAAGCCCTCGCCCTTGCTGATACGCTCTACATCCAGCAGCACTACAACAAGCTGGAGTATCAGATTCCGATGCGCGACGGAGTGAAGCTCTATACCGTGGTGTACGCGCCCAAGGATGCGGATAAGGGAAAGTACCCCATTATGCTCAACCGCACCCCGTACGCGGTGGGGCCGTACGGACCAGGCAAATACAAAAAGTCCCTGGGGCCCAGCAGCACCATGATGCACGAGGGCTACATCTTTGCTTATCAGGATGTGCGGGGCCGGTATATGTCAGAGGGTCAGTTTGTGGATGTACGGCCCGAAAAAGACACGTACAAAGGCAAAAACGATATCGATGAGGGCACCGACACCTATGATACCATAGAGTGGCTGTTGAAGCACGGGCCCAGGAATAACGGCCGCGTCGGGCAGTGGGGCATCAGCTACCCCGGCTACTACACGGCAACCGGCTTACTGAGTCGGCATCGGGCCCTGAAAGCCTCCTCGCCCCAGGCACCCATTGCCGACTGGTTCTGGGACGACTTTCACCACAACGGCGCGTTTTTCCTGCCCCATGCCTTCAACTTTCTAGCGTCCTTCGGGCTGCCCCGGCCCCAGCCTACCCCTACGGGCAACCCCGCCTTCCAGCACGGCACCCCCGATGGGTACGACTTCTTTATGCGCCTTGGCCCGCTGAAAAACGCTGATGCCAAGTACTACAAGGGCCAGGTAGCTTTCTGGAATGAAATGACCCAGCACCCGAACTACGACGAGTTCTGGCAGGCCCGCAACCTACGTCCTCACCTCAAGAACCTGAACAAAGGCACGGCCGTGCTTACCGTAGGCGGCTTCAATGATGCCGAAGACCTGTTCGGGGCCCTGAAGATTTATGAAACCATTGAAAAGCAGAACCCCGGCATGCGCAACGGCCTCGTAATGGGCCCGTGGGTACACGGCGGCTGGGCCCGCGGCACTGGCGAAATGGTAGGCAACGTGGCCTATGGCGAGTCGCCCTCTTTGTATTACCAGAAGGAAATTGAGGCGCCTTTTTTCAAAGCCTACCTCAAGGATGGCAAGCCTGCTACTACTCCTGAGGCCACCATTTTCGAGGGTGGCACCAATAAGTGGCGCACATTTGCCGCCTGGCCGCCCACGGAAGCGAAAGAGCGTACGCTGTACTTTCAGCCGGGCGGCAAAATTAGTTTCGAACAACCCAGTGGCGGCGCTGAATTCGACCAGTACCTCAGCGACCCGGCCCACCCCGTGCCTTTCTCTGAGGCTACTACCACTGGCATGACCCGTGAGTACATGACCGACGACCAGCGCTTTGCCGCGCGCCGCCCCGACGTGCTTACCTACCAAACCGAAGTACTTACCGACGACCTCACGCTGGCTGGCCCCATTGAGGCCCTACTGCAGGTGGCTACCACCGGCACCGACGCAGACTGGGTTGTAAAAATCATTGATGTGTACCCCGATAATACGCCGAACAACGCCAGCCTCAACCCGGCAGTAAAGCTTGGTGGGTATCAGCAGATGGTACGCTCAGAGGTAATGCGCGGCCGCTTCCGCAACAATTTCAGCAAACCGGAGGCTTTTATACCTGGCCAGGTAACCGCTGTTCCTTTCACGGTGCAGGACCTGTGTCATACGTTCCGCAAAGGTCACCGCCTGATGGTGCAGGTACAAAGCACCTGGTTTCCGTTAGTAGACCGGAATCCGCAAACCTTTGTCCCCAACATCTTCGAGGCCGATGAAAAAGACTTTCAACCGGCTACCCACCGCCTCTACCACTCGCCGCAGCACGCTTCCCAACTGAAAGTGCGGGTGCTGTAAAGCGGTGAACTGGCCAGTGGAATATGCGACAGGGCCGTTTGCGCACACTGAACATCACACGCACCAGTTCACCGTCCTGCTAGTTCATCTACTACAATCGGGCAACGTTGCTGTAATCCATTTCGCGGGGCTGCTCTTTGAGTTGATACAGCACACTTTCCGCTACCCCCCGGCCAAACAGGCTAACGCCGGCATTGAGTACGGCCAGGGCCGCAGTGCCGGCTGCTACCCACTCAGAAGTGGAGTGGCCGTTGCGTTTTTTGTCGGAGGCCCACTGCACCAGGCACGTGCCTAGCCCGATGACTACCAGCCCTGTCGGGGCGAATACCAACCATTTTGTTTTGTGCGTCATCGGAAGTGGGAAAGAGCTTGGGTGAAACAATTTGCCGGCGCCAGTAATCATCGGCTGCTGACCAGCACGTCAAAATACACAATCGTACCTTTACAGCGTGGGGTTACGTCTGGCCCTAACTATCTTTTGCCCGCCCACCCCCTGAGTCGGCCTTTTTTGCTTCCATATGCTTGCTCCTCCTTACCAGCGGCTCCTGCAGGTGGCCTTTTCTTCCGAGGCCGATGCTGCCCGCTACCTCCACCCTACCACCCTGGCGGCTTACCGTACCTTCGAGCAGGCCTCTCCCCACGACCTGGCTTACCGCTTCGAGCGGGTGCGCCTGGGCGTGGCCCTGGCCTTGATGAAGCTGCTCTCCGACTTGGGCGACCTGGAGGAGGCGCGCCGCGTTATGGATGTGCTGCACCGCGCCCTGCGCGCGCCTAGCGTGGCCGCCATCGACGCTACCATTCACAAGGAAGCCAACGTATTTGAGCAGCTCTACACCAACCTTTACGTGAACGAGGAAGGCGAACAGCTCCTCAACCTCTTTGAGCGTACCCTCGATGCTGACTCCCAGCCCCTCATGGATGAGGCTATCCGCGAAGCACTCCGGCTGGCACCCAAGCTGGACTTTAGCCACCTGAACGAGGAAGAGGAGGAGGAAGAAGACGAAGAAAAGTAGATTCTATATGCATAGGAACGCCCGCTTCGGTTTATCGAAGCGGGCGTTTCTTGTAACTTGGCACTAGGGCAGTTAATATCCCTCGTTTTGCACCAAGTTGGGGTTAGCGTTGATTTCCCGCAGTGGAATAGGGAAAATTAAGCGGGGCGAGTTGTAGGGTAGTGTAACGGGAGGATTACCCAAATCAACCGTTGACTCTTTGTTCCGCTTCAGGTCTCCCAGGCGAAATCCTTCCAGGGCCAGTTCC
Source organism: Hymenobacter sp. HSC-4F20 (assembly GCF_019599275.1). GTDB lineage: Bacteria > Bacteroidota > Bacteroidia > Cytophagales > Hymenobacteraceae > Hymenobacter. The sequence continues at coordinate 89,470 of NZ_JAHZTD010000002.1, forward strand.
AGGCGCCGCTCCTTCAGAATGTCATCCAAAGTCAGCGTTGTTAACGGAGCCAGGCCAGCCCGTTCCCGAATGGTGTTAATATCGTCCAGCGGGGCAGCGCCTGCAGTTGTACCCGCCCGGAAATTGCCCTCGGCTCGGTTGAGGTACATTTCTGCCAGTCTGAACAGCTTGATGTTGCCATACAGCACATCGTACTTACCGGAATAGGCAGGTCCACCATCAGGATCAATCAGGATCAGATCCAGCCGCTCATCGCCCGACTCAAACTGATCAATCAGCTGATCATTGATATTCACATCGGCCCGGCGGTTAACGGAGTAGTACGTATTCAACTCGTTAGCCCCACTTTGGGAACTAATCTGAATAGCGAAAATATCCTCTTGTGTGTTACCCAGCAGGTCATTCGACGAGGTGAACTCCTCCGCGTAGCTGGAAGTCAGGGAGTAGCGGCCGGAGCTAATCACCCGATTAGCAGCGGCGGCGGACTCGGCAAACTTGCTTTGCTGCAGATACACCCGAGACAGCAGCGCCGCTACCGAGTACCGGTTGGCAAAGAACCCATTGTTGTTCGCAGGGTTAGCCGTTGTTAGCCGGGCTTCCGCAGTTGTAAGATCCGTTAAAATCTGCGTGTACACCTCCGCAACGGTATTACGGCGTACTTGGCTTTCCCCCGAAATAGCGGTAGTAGGACTCAGAACCAGGGGTACGCCCAGATTGGTCTGCGGATTGCCGTCGTTCCAGTCGCGGGCGTACAACCGAACCAGATCAAAGTACAGCAGAGAGCGAATGAATTTGGCTTCACCTTCTACACGAGCCTGCTTGGCCGGTGTGTCCAGCTTGTCTAGGTTGGCGAGTACGTTGTTGGTGCGGTTAATGACGTCGTAGGCATTGGTCCAGATGGAGGTAACGAAGCCATTGTCCTTGAGTATTTGTTTGCGGGCGGCTTGGTTAGGAGGAATAAATGTGCCCACAAATGAGATTTCGCCGTTATCCGCCAGCAGATCCGACAGCAACTGGATATTGCCCCCGTAGGCATCTGCATTTTGAAGGCCGGTATAGCAGCCAACCAGGGCAGCCTCTACGTCAGCGGAGGTTGTTAGCGCGTTAGTGGCATCAATGCTATCGGTAGGCTCAACATCAAGCTTACTATTGCACGCCGTGAATGATCCTGTAAGCAGACAGGCAGTGAACAGCCCGTACAGTATTTTTTTCATAATGAAGGCTCGCTAGGAAAGTGAAAAGCGCTTACAAAAGCTGGTCGACGCTTTAAAACCCAATGTTTACCCCAATGGTGTAGGTCTTCGGCTGCGGGGCAGTGTAGAAGTCGATACCTTGGTTGATGTTGTTCTGGCTCTGGCTGGCCGATCCGGTTAGGTAGTCGGTGCTTACCTCTGGGTCCCACCCTTTATACTTGGTAAACGTCACCAGATTCAGGCCCTGCACGAACACCCGCGCCGACTGCAAAAACACTTTCTGAGCCCAGGCAGCCGGGAGATTATAGCCGAGCGCTATTGTCCGCAGCCGACCATAGGACCCATCCCGCACGAAACGGGAGGACAAGCCAATGCCATTTCCCCCCAGGTATTCAGCGCGGGGCACATTGGTGATATCGCCGCGCTTCTGCCAGCGCTGCAACTGGTCGCGGGTCTGGTTATCGGGGCCGTTATTAAAGCCCACCGAATAATACTGACCTGCTCCGTCAAAGATGCTATTGCCAAACACGCCTACCAGGGTTGCCGTCAGGTCGAACCCTTTAAACGAGAACGTGTTGGTGAGGCCTCCCGTCCACTTCGGGTTGGGGTTTCCTACTACCACTGAGGTGGCCTCGTTGATGTTGTTGGTAGTGCCACGGTTAGTAGTTCCGTCGGCATTCGTCGAATTCAGATAATACAGCGCGTCGCCATTTTCCGGGTCCACACCTGCGTACTCTGGTCCCACAAATACGCCCAGCGGCTCTCCTTCCTGAGCCCGGCTCAGGAAGCTACCCAGAATGGGAGGCCCATCAAGGTCAGTAATCCGGTTGATGTTGCGCGAGGCGTTAAACGAGGTCGTCCACGTAAAGTCACCCACGAAATTGCGGGTGGTAAGCGAAAACTCAGCCCCGCGGTTGCGTAGGCTGCCGATGTTGCGGAACAGGGAGGTAAAGCCCGTAGTGCCGGGTACCGGACCAAACAAGGCGAGGTCAGTGGTGCGCTTTTCGTACACATCTACTTCCCCGGAAATCCGGTCTTTGAACAAGCCAAATTCAATACCCGCATCGGCTTGCGTAGTAGATTCCCACGTGAGGTCGGGGCTAGCCAGCGAGATTGGCCGCTGCCCCGGAATGCCTACGTAGCCCGAGGTGCCGGCAAATAAAGCGCGCGAGGCAAAGTTTGTGAAGCCTTGGTTACCCGTCCGCCCAATGCTGATGCGAGGCTTTAACATACTCAGCACCGCGTTGTCTTTCAGGAAAGCCTCTTCCGTTGCCAACCAGCCCAGCGAAGCAGCCGGGAAAAAACCGTAGCGGTTATTAGACCCAAACCGTGAAGATCCGTCGTAGCGGGCACTTACGCCCACCAGGTATTTACCCCCGAAGGCGTAATTGGCCCGGCCGAAGTAGGACACCAGCGTGTTGTTGGTGCGGTTAGAGCCCCCGGCAGTGATTAAGCTGGCATTGGCCAGGGTCTTGTAGGCGTCGGAGGCGAACTGAGTGCCAGTAACGTTATTGCTGGTAAGCTGGGCCGACTCAAAGGAAGTACCCAGCGTCAGCTCCAGGGAGTGCTGCTCACTAAACGTGTTGCGGTAAGTGGCAAAGTTGTTGACTACCACCCGGGCATTCGTGGAACGGGCGCTAAAGCCAAAACCGTTGGTAGGCCCCGTGTTACGCGAGGTAATACGCCCTAAGAACTGGTCCTCGCTCTGGTTTAAAACGTCTACCCCTAGCTCGGAGCGGTAGGAAAGCCCCTTCACGATGTCCAGCTGCGCATAAACGTTGCTCAGCGTCCGGTATACAATGGTATTGTACGAACCGTTCTCGATGCTTAACAGCGGGTTGTAATAGAAGGGAAACGTGGTGTTGGGCTCACCGGTAGCAGGGTCCAGAGAACCGCTCAAGAGGTTTGTGCGCGGGTCGATTAACGGAGTGATAGGAGCCAGCGCCACGATTTGCATCGGGTTGCTAAAGGCGTTGTCGTTTGGCAGACGCTGGTTGCGCGAACGAGACAAGGCGGCGTTTATGCCAATAGCAAGCCTATCATTGGCTTTGTGGTCGACGTTAAAGCGGGTAGAGATACGCTCATACTTGTTACCTACAATGATGCCGTTCTGATTGCTGTATTGCCCCGAGATGAAAAACTTGGTTTTTTCATTGCCCCCGCTGGCACTCAGATCATACTGGCTGAACGGAGCATTCTGGAACACCTCATCCTGCCAATCGGTATTGTAGGTCAGCGGATCTGTTACGCCGCCCGCGTAGGTCCGCAAACGGGTTGTATTTGCCGCGGCGGTACGCCCACTGTTGACCAGTGCCTCCGTCAGCAGGGTAACGTACTCCTGGCTATTAAGAAACTCGCGCTTGTGCGTCGGGCTACTCGTACCTGTCTGAAAACCCAACGTAAATCGGGTAGCGCCTGATTTGCCGCGCTTCGTTGTGATGAGCACTACCCCATTGCTGGCCCGTGAACCGTAGATTGCGGAGGCCGAAGCATCCTTCAGTACCGTAATACTCTCAATATCATTGGGGTTGATATCGGCAATGGGGTTGGTGGCTGCCGAAGTTGACGAGAGGTTGTCGGCCAGCACCGGAATACCATCTACCACGTACAGCGGCTGGGTATCGCCACTGATGGAGGAAACGCCCCGCACGCGCACCCGGATGCCCTGGCCCAGCTTGCCGCTGCTATTTTCTATAAATACCCCAGCCGCGCGGCCCTGGATAGATTGTTCGAAGCTCTGGACGGGCTGGTTGCCTACATCCTTGCTGCTGAGCTGCGTTACCGAGCCCGTCAGATCTGCTTTCGACTGCGTCCCGTAGCCAACGACGACGGCCTCGCCCAGCTCTGTCGCGCTGCTTTTCAGCGATACGGCCACCGTCGTACGGTCACCCACTGCCACGTTCTGCGTTTCAAACCCAATGGAGCTGAGCACCAGCGTGGCACCTGGTTGCACCGAAAGAGTAAAGCTACCATCGGTGCCGGTGCTGGTACCATTGGTGGTACCGCGCTCCAGCACCGTTACGCCGGGCAACCCCGAGCCGCTGGCGTCCGTTACGCGTCCGCTCACTGTGCGCGTCTGGGCTGTGGCCGATGTGGCTAGCAGCACCCCACACGCTAGTGGAATGAGGAAATTTTGTTTCATACTGAACCTAGCCCTCCTTAAGGCCGATTAGAGTGAAAAAAGCCGGTCCGCTGTGCCGGCAAAAGCGGAGTTAAGCACGCAAAATACATGCGTTTGTTCTGCTTGCATAGTAAATGCAGACAGAACGGGAGCGGGCGGGAACAAAGGTGCTTGCAATAAGCAATATAAAATCTAAAGTAAGTACCCCGTTTCTTCTAGTAATGGACGCAGTGGTTTTGCTACTCCCGCTGACTACCTTTACTACATTGTCCTCAATATCCATCCCGAAGCCCATGGCTTCCCCTCTTCGAACTTGTCCTACCTAATGCCTGATATTCAGTATATCACGGAGGGTGCGGCCGTAGCCCAGGCCGCTCAGGCCCTGCACCAGCGCGCCCGCCTCGCCATCGACCTGGAATTTGACGATATGCGGCACCGCTACGGCCGCAACTTGGCTTTGATTCAAATTTTTGACGGCGACACCGTTTTCCTTATCGACCCGCTTCCCCTGACCAACCCGGCTCAGGAACTAGAACCGTTGTGGGCCGTCCTGCGCGACCCTGCCGTGGAAAAAGTATTTCACAGCTGTAAGTCCGATATCCTGCTGCTCGATGAGCTGTACGGCGTTCATGTGCGCACTATCACGGATACCAGTGTCCAATATACGCTTTTAGCCGAAGCTGATAACAATATTTCCCTGGGCCGCCTGATTCAGCAGGAGCTGGGCCTGGAAGTAGATAAAGGAGAGCAGAAATCAAACTGGCTGAAGCGTCCGCTTACGGAAGCCCAAATGCAATACGCAGCCAACGATGTGCTCTACCTGTTTGAGCTGACGGACCGCCTGGCCGCTAAACTGGCGGCGCTGGGCCGCAGCAGCTGGGCAGAGCAGGAAAATCGCGCCCTGGAAGAAGTGCGCTACTCCCGCGACGAGCGTCCCTACCTGCGCCTGGCCGGCAAATACCGCATTCAGGCCCAGGAGTTGCCGTTATTCCGGGATTTATTTCTGCTGCGCGACGAGGTAGCTCGCTATATCGACCGGCCAACGTACATGGTAGCCAGCAACGACCGGCTGGCCGAACTAACCCGCCTGCCCGTCACCAGTTCCGGTCATCTGCGCAACGCTCCGGGCTTGCACCCCGAGTTGAAGCGCAGCCCCTTCGCCGAGCGTCTTGTGAACCTGGCTCAGGAGGAGCGGGAGCCGGAGCCGCCGCTACCCGCTGAACAGCGGCGCTTTCCGTTTCGCCGGCGCCTTACCGGAGCCAAAGCCGCCGAAGCAGATGCCCGTGAGGCGCTGCTGATGACGCTTAAAACGCACTTGGCCGAAGACCATAGCCCCATTATGGCTAACCTTGTGCTGAGCAACCGTCTCATTGCGGATATTATTGAGCAGGGCGCCAACCAAACCCTCCGCCCCTGGCAGCATCAGCTGCTGGTAGATACGGCCCAACACCACGGCCTCGATTTTCAGCAAATAGCGCAGCCTTTCGAAGCGAAAGGCTAACAGACCAGCAGCACAGGCAGGCGGGCGAAACGACTGGTTCCGTCCAGCTCGCCTGTGCTGCCGGGCGACTATCTGGCTGCTCAGTGAAGCTTCTCGTTTTGCTGATGCCGGGTAGCGTCGCGCCGCGTTTTTTTCTCCAGGTTACGTTGCAGAGCTTCCGTTAGGTTGACGCCGGTTTGGTTGGCCAGGCATAGTACCACGAACAGCACGTCGGCCAGTTCATCGGCCAGTACCTTATCCTTGTCGGACTCCTTGAAGGATTGCTCCCCGTACTGGCGGGCAATGATGCGCGCGACCTCGCCCACTTCTTCCGTTAGCATGGCCAGGTTCGTTAGCTCGTTGAAATATCGCACACCAGTGGTCTGAATCCACTGGTCTACCGTTTGCTGGGCTTCGTCAATAGTCATAAGGCAAGGGGGTAAAGGAAGAGAGGGCACTTGTGAGGGGTAGGCACGCGCCTACCTGCACTGCCGCCGCGCTACCTGTTAGCTTACCGGCGAATCGAGGACAATGGTTACCGGGCCGTCGTTGAGCAGCTCCACTTGCATGTCGGCCCCGAACTGGCCGGTAGCCACCGGCCGGCCCAGCAATGTTGCTACCTGCTGCACAAACTGCTCGTAGAGCGGAATGGCCACGGGCGGGGAAGCGGCGCCAACGTAGCTAGGGCGGTTGCCCTTGCGCGCATCGGCCAGTAGCGTAAACTGGCTTACGATAAGCACCTCCCCGGCTACGTCCTGAACGGAGCGGTTCATCTTGCCTTCCTCGTCGGCGAAGATGCGAAGCTGCACTAGTTTCCGGGCCATCCAGTCCAGATCCGGAGTTGTATCGGAGAGGGCAAACCCGGCCAGCACCAGCAGGCCCGGGCCAATCTGCCCAGTGACCCGGCCTTCCACGGTTACCCGCGCCTGCCGGACGCGTTGCAGCACGATGCGCATACGTATAGTTTGAGAGGATGAAAAGAGCCGCTGCCGGGCCGTGGCTGGCAACTACGGCCGCAAGTACGCAGGCCGTCGCCGTACTTGCAGCTTTTTCCGGCCGAAAACCGCATATTGCCCGTGCTCCGGGGCTGCGGAGCGGCTTCACCCTTCGTTTTGCCCGGCTTGCTTCTCTCCTTTTCTTCCCGCCTCTTGGGGCTGCTAACCGCCCTGGTGCTGCTAACTATGGTGCGGCTCTATGGGCTGGCTGGGGCGGCCCTGCCCGATTACGACTCGGTGCGGAACTGGCAGATTGTGCAGGAGGTAGCCACGGGGCGCCTTACGCACCTCTTTCACCACGGCAGCCCCCTGTTCTCGCTCGTGTACGCCCCCGTAGCGTGGATAACAACGGACTACCGCGTGTTTCAGCATCTGAACGCCTTAGGGGCAGTGGGGGCGGTGGGGTTGCTTTCCGCTTTTATTAGTCGCGAGGCCCGGCTGCCCGGCTGGCAAGCGGGGTTGCTGGTGCTGCTGATGGGAACCAGCTTGTTGCTGACGTTTTCCGGCCGCGACTTTACCATGAGTTCCTGGAGCCTGCTCTGCTTTGCGGGGCTGTTGCAGGCGTATTACTACCGGCTGCGACGGCCTGCGGCAAACACCCTGTACCGGGCGGTAGGCTGGCTGGTGCTCGGGCTGTGCTTCAATTATAAGTTTTTACTTGTGCTACCCATTCTGGCCGTGCTGGAGTGGTGGCAGGCCGATGGGCTGCTGTGGCGCCATGGGCACTGGTGGCGGGTAGCCGGGCTGATGGCGGCCCCCTACCTGCTGCTTGGTACTGTAGGAGTGCTAGCCGGGCTTCCCTGGTATCTGTGGCCGGCTATTTACTACAAGGTGGCGTTTCCGGACGCGGCGAATGCCGCGGGGCGGGCGGCCACTATCCGCCCCGACGGCCTCTACTACTTACGCTACCTCTGGGAGTTTGAATCGGTAGTGGTATGGCTTGGCCTGCTTGGGCCGCTGCTGCTGCTTCCGCGCTTGCGGCGCGGTACGGCACTACCGCTGGAGGTGTACCTGGCCGTGTGGGGCTGGTGCCTGCTGGCGGGCATGTCATTGCTGGTGAAGGCACCCCGCGGGCTGCTATGGGCCTATGGGCTCTGGTATGCGCTGGCGCTGCTGCAGCTGCGGCGCCTACCCGCGGCGGCTCTGGCGGCACTGGTTCTAACGGCCATCGGGCTGAATGTAGCCCGGATTCAGCGCGAAATTTATGCCTACGCGCCCACTGCCTACCCCGCCGTAGCCGTATGGCTACAGCAGCACCGGGCGGGACCCGTAGCCAGCACCATCGGCATTGGGCTGGCTCCCTTCCGGACCCCGGCTGATTCAGTACAACCGATTTTTTTGCCGCAGCAGGTGCAAGCACTACGCCGCCGGGGCTACCGTTATCTGCTGCTCGATGGGTACTGGCGCGTTGCTAACGTCCGGACCTTGGAGGCTTGGTGGCACCGGCCGGCAGTAGCCGTGTGGCGCGAACCACAGCTCACTTCTCCCCTCCTTTTTCTGGAACACTCCGAATTTACGGGCCTGGGCTACGAGCAAACGCTGCGCCTTCAGCACGCCGCCAGCCGCGACTCTACCCAACTGCGGTTGATAGAGCTGGAATAGGGCGCTAGGCAGATGACGCAGATGTGAAAAAGCCAGCTTAGCTGCCGGGCTGGAAGTCAATGATATTAAGTTTCTGCCTCTGGTTTCACCTTACCGCTTCACGCCTAAGCTATCCAGCCAGTGCTGGTACCGCCGGGCATTGCGCTTGTGCTCGGCAAACGTCACGGCAAAATCGGAGTAGCCGCTACCCCCCGGGCGGGCACAGAAGAACAGGTACTCGTGGTGAGTGGGCTGCAGCACGGCATCCAGGCTCTGGCGGTTGGCGGAGGTGATGGGGCCCGGGGGCAGCCCTTTGTGCTTGTAGGTGTTGTAGGGCGAGTCGACGAGCTTATCCCGGTTCAGTACCCGCCGCACGCCGAAATTGCCGATGGCCCAGAGCAGGGTGGGGTCGGCCTGCAGGCGCATACCGCGGCGCAGGCGGTTGAGGTAGGTGCCGGCAATCAGGGGTTTGTCTTCCTTCTTGGCCGTTTCGCGTTGCACAATGCTGGCCAGCACGTGCACCTCAGTAGGCGTCAGCCCCAGCGAGTCGGCGCGCCGCTGGCGCGTGGGCGTCCAGAACCGGGCGTGCGTGGCCGCAGCAGAATCCAGAAACTGCCGGGCCGAGGTATTCCAGAGCAACCGGTAGCCGCCCGGCAGGAACAGCGTCAGAATGGTGGTAGTATCCAGCTGGTAGCGCCGCTGCAGAAAGGCATTGTTCTGCAACAGGCGGCGCAGCTGCACCGAGTCGGTTTCCAGCTGCCGGGCTACCTGCCGGGCCAACTGGGGTTTGTACTTGAACGCATCGAGGGTAAAGGCCACCGTGTCCTGCTCGCCGCGCAGCAGCATTTCCACCAGGCCCGAGTTGCTTAGGCCCGGGCGCAGCAGGTAGCGCCCCGGTTTCACCTGCGCCGGGTAGGCCCGCCAGCGCGCCACCCGCTCGAAAGTAGTCAGGTCATGCAGCAGTTCATACTTGCGCAAAGAGTCCAGCACGGCCGCATAGCCCGTACCGGTGCGGATGTAGAGGTAAGCCGGCCCGAACGCCGAGTAGCGCACGTTGGGCTTCCAGAGCACGTACCACGCGGCCCCCAGCGCGCCGGCCAACAACAGAAACACGAGCAGCGCGGGCCAGAGCAAACGGTAAAAAACAGGGCGAACAGGGGTAGAAGTCAAGCGCAGGCAGGGAAAGTCCGTTCATCAAAAATAACGGCTCTCAGCCGAAATGCTGCGCTCGCTAAGAATCCCGTTATTTCAGTTTACTTACTGCTAGGCTCCGTTGACCAGGGCCGCTACGGCCGCTTCCAGCTCCTGCTGCCGCTGCCGCCGCTCAATTTCCACGGGGGCCGCGGCGCGCACCTCGCAGTTAGGGATGGTACACCGCTCACAGGTTTCATTTACCTCCCGCTGCAGAATGGTGGCATCATCAAGAAAACGGATTTTCTGGCGCAGGTTATCGTCGCAGAGCAGGCCCACGGTTACGCTCACGGCAGGCTCGTTAGCTGCACCGGCCCGCGCCACCGTCAAACACAAATACTCGTCGTTATTGGGGTAGCGGGAGCGTTGGGCGCCCAGGGTATAGTTGGGCGCGGTGGTTGCGGGCTGCTGGCGCAGCTCGGCAATCATGCGCAGGGAAATCCAGCGGCGGCAGTAGTGCTCGTGCAGCTCGTTGCCGTGGGGGTTGTGCAGGCGCGAGAGGTGCAGCTCCTTGGTCAGCTTGTAGCCGGCCGAGGCATTGGCCTGGTCAAAGCGCAGGAAAAACAGGCTCTGAATGCCGAAGTGGCGGGGCAGCAGGTTGGTGATGCGCTGCATGAACATCTCCGGCGACACGTCATACTTGGCCAGCAGCTCCAGCAGCAGCGTAGGGTCCCACTTTTTAGCCGTGAAGAACCGGGTCAGGTCGCGCACCAGCATTTCCTCCTCCATCAGCAGGGCACCCGCGAAGTAGGAGGCCTTGAAGTTGTTGAGCACCTCCTCGAAGGAGCGCACCGGAAAGGAGGCATTCACGTAGGGCCGCTCGCGCAGGTTCAGATAGTTGAAGGCTACCTCCCGCCCCAACACAAAGCCTTCCTGGGCCCCGCTTAGTCCTTGCCGCAGCAGTAGCCGTTTGTTTTTGGGCTGAAACACAGACCGTAGCCGACCCAGGTGGGCGTATTCAGCCAGGCCAGTACGGTCGAGCGTGTAGCCGTATTTCTCGACCAGCACCCGCTCCAGCTGCCCACGGTCCAGGGGAGCAGCGGCCGACAACTTATGCTCCACCACAAACGTGCGCACATCCTGCTCCAACTCCTCGAAATAGTTGTCGTGCATTTCCTGGAAAGAGCGCAGCGCGGCCAGGAAAAAGTGTTCCTGGCGCATTTCGTAGTTGCGCGCAATTTCGAAGAGGGTGCTGATAAAGGCGTTCATCTTGGCCGGCGCGTCGGCAATCAGCTCCACGATGCGCAGCGGGTCCAGCCCGAACATGTCCAGGGGAAATTCCTTGAGCAAATCCGACTGCAACAGCTCGGAAATGGGCTCCAACCGCCGGCTCAGGGTCAGGGAAGTAAGCTGATCATAGCTGACGCCCAGCACCTTGCTTAAACTCAGTATTTTATCAGCCTTAGGGTATTTCTTCCCCTTCTCAATTTCATTGAGGTAGGAAACCGACACGTCGCAGGCGCGGGCCAGCTCCGCCGGGGTGTAGCCCCGCTCCTGGCGCAGCTCCCGCAACTTCAGCCCAAAAATCAACCGGACAACTTGGCCGTGACTCAGCATACCTAAGTGAAAATTAAGAAATGGAGCCGCCGCAAACGCCCTGGTGTACAGTACGGCCGCACCTTTAACGGCCGGATAACTGCACATCCGGCCAAATAGTATGCGCTACTATGCCCTGTTTGCGGCAGCCAAGAAGGCAAGAACCTATTAAAATCAAAAAACTGCAAATATAAGTACCACGGGCCAGCTATCAGCGGCTTCCCTAAGGGCATGCTACTTTACGGCAGACGGCTATAACTGCTTTTCTACAATACGCTTACCAGCCTTTTTACAGCCGAAAAGCCGCCCCCGTAACGGAGCGGCTTTTCGGCTGGCTTACGGGCAGCCCCAAGCCGGAGCTTACTCAGGAGTTCAACCCGGCGCTACGGGAGGCTGCTACCCCAACGTGCGGGCCTAACGCTATTTTACCGGCCTCAAACACGGGTACCAAGTCGTATTCGTCCTGCCGCAGGCAGAACTCCATGTCCTTGTGGGCCTCCAAGTGGTTGAGGCGGCGCACGTGCGCCGATTTTAGCAGGTAGCTGATGATATCGGGCTGTGCTGCCTGCCACAAATCCAGGGCGGCCAGGGTAGCATCGGAGCTAATGGTATCAAAACTGGCCTGCAGACGGGCAGCCAAGGCCCCGCCGAACAGGGTGTCTTCAAGGCAGAAATTGCCCTTCCAGCCGGCACACACCACCACCACATCTTTGCCCAGTTCCTGTACGTGACGGGCCACGGCGCCCAGGTTGAGAAAGGCTCCTACCAGAGTGGCATCGGCGGCGGCGGACAGGTGCAGAGCGCGGGTGCCGTTGGTAGTAGTAATGGCCACGCCCCGGCCCCGTACGGGCACTACCCCATTCAGGTACCCGTAGGGCGAGTTGCCCAAGTCTACGCCCTCGGCCTGCCGGCCATCCCGCTCGGCGGCCGTGAGGTAGCCCGCGGCGGCTTGGGCCCGGCACGCATCCAGCTCACTGAAGGGCAGCAGGTGCGTAACCCCCTGAGCCAAGGCTGTAACGATGGACGAGGTAGCCCGCAGAATATCCACCACCACGGCCACACGGCCGCGCAGGTCAAATAAAGGCAGCAGCTCGGGAGAAAAGCAGATGTCGAGAGCAGGCATGAAATGTCCTAAGAGTAAAAGAATGTACGCTGGGAGCGAAGGAAAGGCGGCTGAATCGGCCCTGTTATTCTGAACAGGGTGGTGCTCAACTGCAATCTGCGGTCATCCTGCGCATAGCGAAATCCCTTTTCACGCTGAAACAAGCCCGTAATACGGCTTGAACGGAGGGAAAAAGGTGCTTCGCTATGCTCAGGATGGCGGAGAAACTCCCGGGACTAGCGCTTACGCCTCCTCCGTACCTTTTACGAAAGGCAGCTTGACCACCGTGGCGGGCAGCTGCTTGCCGCGTACCTGCACGAAAATCTTGCTACCGGGTGCACTCAGCTCGGTTTTCACGTAGCCTAGGCCGATGCCCTTGCTCAGGCTCGGCGACTGGGTGCCGCTGGTTACCTCCCCTATTTTCTCGCCGGCCTCGTTTACCAGCTCGTAGTGGCCACGCGGAATGCCGGGGCCATCCATCAGGAAGCCCACCAGCTTGCGCTCTACCCCGGCCTGCTTCTGCTGCTTCAGGCTCTCGGCATTGGTGAAGTCTTTGGTGAACTTGGTAATCCAGCCCAGGCCAGCTTCCAGAGGCGAGGTTTCGTCGGTGATGTCGTTGCCGTAGAGGCAGTAGCCCATTTCCAGGCGTAGCGTGTCGCGGGCACCCAACCCGATGGGCTTGAGGCCGTGGGGCTGACCGGCTTCCATAATCTTTTCCCATACCTGCTGGGCGTGCTCGTTGGGCACGTACAGTTCAAAACCGCCCGCGCCGGTGTAGCCCGTAGCGGAGATAATGACGTTAGGAGCGCCGGCAAATGTACCCTGCACGAAGGAGTAGTATGGAATAGCGCCCAGGTCAGTGTCGGTGAGGGGTTGCAGGGCAGCAATGGCCTTGGGGCCCTGTACCGCGAACAGGCTGATGTCGTCCGATACGTTTTGCAGCTCGGCGCCCTCGGTATTGAACTGCTGAATCCAGTTCCAGTCCTTGTCGATGTTGGAGGCGTTGACCACCAGCAGGTAGTCCTCGTCGGCCAGCATGTACACCAGCAAATCGTCCACAATGCCGCCCTCTTGGTTGGGCAGGCAAGAGTACTGGGCCTTGCCGGGCGTGAGCTTGCTGGCGTCGTTGGAGGTCACGCGCTGAATCAGGGGGAGGGCCTGGGGGCCGCGCACCCGAAACTCACCCATGTGGGATACGTCGAAGATACCGACTGCCCGGCGCACGGTGTGGTGCTCGTCGAGGTCGGAGGAGTAGCGCACGGGCATGTTATAGCCCGCGAAAGGCACCATTTTGGCACCTAGCTGCTGGTGCACATCGTTGAGCGGAACGGTTTTGAGCGTTTCAGACATGGGGTGGTCGGTGGAATTCAACATGAGTGAAAAAGCGGCCCGTCTCGTAGCAGGCAGCCTATCGGGCGGGTACCCACCAGGAGGCGGAGCCGTTGGTGGGGCGAAAGTAGCCAATTATGCCGGCTAGCACGGTGGCGTTTGGCTATCTTTGTGAGTACCGCAGTTTGGGCATCACTCTTCTTTCCTGCGGCCTCCTGTTCTGTTTCATGGCGGCTGATAGTGGCTGTCTCTTTTCCCCTCTGCTTGCATGACCGACTCCCTTAAGCAGGATTTTGACTCAGCTCTCGTCAAACACTTGCTGTTCAAATCCAAGCTGCGGTCCTTTCTCTACGGCAATGGCACCAGCCAGGCACCCATCCGCGACCCACTGGCCTGCTCGTTCGGCCAGTGGATTGCTACCCAGGTGCTGCCGCAGTATGGCCACTTGCCCGAAAGCCGGGAGCTGGACCGCCTGCACATCCGTATTCACCAGATAGCCAACCGCCTGATGGACCTGCACCAGCGCGGGCAGCAGGAGGAAGCCATTGCGGGTCTGGCCGAAATCAACGTGCTGGCCGACCATATTACGGTGCTGATGCGTACGTTGGAAGAAAAACTCCGCGCCGGCCAGTAATTGGTCGGCGGCTGCCCCGTTGCCGCCCTGCATGAAGCTGAAACTTTCCACTAAACTCTTCGCTGGCTTTGTAGCTATTTCGGTGCTGTTTGCCGGGGTGGTTGCCATCAATTATCAGCTTTCCCGGGCTGTACTGCGCAACTCGCAACGGGTAGAGCGCTCTACCCGCATTACAAACGAGGCCACTACCCTGCTGCGCAACATCATTGACATGGAAACCGGGTTTCGGGGCTACCTGCTGATCGGAAATGAAACCGTGCTCGACCCGTATTATGAAGGAGAGCGGAACCTGCTGGGCCGCTTCGCGGAGCTGCGCAATGAGCTAACCGTTGGCACCCCGCAGTACGCGCGCATGATTCGGGCTCAGCAGCTGTTTCAGCAGTGGGCCGCCTACTCCCACCTGCTCATCAGTGAGAAGCGGGAGGCCCTGCGCCGCAACCCAAATCAAACCGGCCTCGACCAGCTGGAGCACCGCAACCTGACCACCGACCTGACCGGCAAAAACCTGATGGACCAGATCAGGGTGCTGTTTGGTGCGTTTGAGAAGGTAGAAACCGAAACCCGTATCAAGCAGCGGGGGAAGCTGCGCGACAGTATCCGCGAAACCCGCATTCTATCGGTGAGCATTACCCTGGCCACCATTTTCCTGGGGCTGCTCTACGCCTCTTACCTGGTGCGGCAGTTCTCGCGCCGTATTGGGGGCATGGTGGGCCAGGCCCAGCGCATTGCCGCGGGCAACTACACAGCCCAGGTGCGCGACACGGAGCAGGATGAGCTGACGGAGCTGGCCGACTCGCTCAACACCATGACCGATACCATCAACACCAACATCCAGCAGCTGGAGCGGCGTAACCAAGAGCTGGACCAGTTTGCCTACGTGGTGTCGCACGATCTAAAAGCGCCGCTGCGGGGCATTGAAACTGCCTCCCGCTGGATTGAGGAAGACATGGGCCAGGAGCTGCCCGACCACATCCGGGAGTTTTTGCAGCTGATGCGCACCCGGGTGCGGCGCATGGAAAACCTGATTACCGGCATTCTGGATCTGGCCCGGGCGGGGCGCACTCCCCAGGCCGACGAGCCTGTGTTCGTACGCCAGCTGCTGCGGGAAATCATTGACTCCCTGGAGCTGCCAGCGGGCTTTGAAGTAGAGCTGCCGTTCTACCTGCCTACCCTGCACACCAACCGCGTACAGCTCCAGCAGGTGTTTACCAACCTCATCAGCAACGCGCTGAAGTACCACCACGACCCGGCCCACGGCAACGTGCGCATAGGCTGCGTGGAAGGGCCGCAGTTCTATACTTTCTCGGTAGCCGATGACGGTCCGGGCATTGCGCCGGAATACCACGAGCGAATCTTTGTCATTTTCCAGACGCTCACTGAGCGGGATACGCTGGAAAGCACTGGCGTGGGGCTGGCCATTGTCAAGAAAATTATTGAGCGGCAGGGCGGCACTATCCGCGTTGAATCAACTGAGGGTCAGGGAGCCACTTTCATCTTTACCTGGCCCAAAGAGCGGACGCGCCGCCTCGATGGCACCGCGGCTCAGCCGGCTACTTCCGCCATTGTGCGTTAATTGCCGTATAAAAGCAGGTGCCAGCCGCACCTACCCCGCTTTTCCCATGGCTTCTACATCCGAACAACCCAGCATCCTGCTCGTCGAGGACGACCAGATGGATATCATGAATGTGCAGCGAGAGCTGCGCAAGCACAACGTTGATGTACCGCTGCACATTGCCCGTAACGGCCGTGAGGCCCTAAATATGCTGCGCGGTGAAGGGGGGCAGCCGCCCATTCCGAAGCCCAGCGTGGTCATGCTCGACCTGAACATGCCCCGCATGAATGGCCTGGAGCTTCTGGCTGCCTTGCGCTCCGACCCGGAGTTTGTGGGTCTGAACGTATTTATCACTACTACCTCCGACCTGGAAACGGACCGTCTGAAAGCCCAGGATTTAGCCGTTAGCGGCTACATTATTAAGCCCCTGAGCTTTGATAAATTTGGCGAGGGTGGCACCACCGTTGATGGATTCAGCCTTTTCCTGGACCTGCTGCGGTTGAAAGAGTAGTCAGCAGCTGAACAAGTAAGTTCTTCTGGTCAGAAGAACAGACCCCACAACGCGGCCATCTTTGCTATTTTCTGGCGAAGGCCCGATGAGCTAACAAGCCCCTGACATCTGCCCTGGTGTCAGGGGCTTGTTGCATGGCAAGGGATAGGTGTCAATCGGGACGGATAACGTCACCCGTTCTCCCCACGCTGAAAGTACAATCACGCAGCTCCCAGTTACTTTTTACAGCAGCCGAAACCCCAGGCGGTGATGCTCCGTCGGGCCAAAGTCGCGGATGGCGGCCCGGTGCTGGGGCGTGGGGTAGCCGGCGTTCTGCTCCCAGCCGTAGTGCGGATACTCTAAGGCTAGCGTGCGCATTCGCTCGTCGCGGAAGGTTTTCGCCAGTACCGAGGCGGCGGCAATGTTGCGGTACAGTCCGTCGCCCCCGATAATGCAAGTGTGCGGCAAGGCAGCGTGCGGGCGGAAGCGGTTGCCGTCTACGAGCAGGTGGGTAGGCGTGGGGCACAGCTGGTCGGCGGCACGGTGCATAGCCAGGTAGCTGGCCTGCGCAATATTGATGCTGGCAATTTCCTGGGGCGAGGCTTCGGCTACGGCCCAGGCAATGGCCTCCTGGCATATTTCGACGCGCACCTGCTCCCGGCGCTTGGCTGTCATCTGCTTGGAATCGTTGAGGTAGCGCGGGGCAAAATCGGGGGGCAGAATGACTGCGGCGGCAAATACGGGCCCGGCCAGACAGCCCCGGCCGGCTTCGTCAAGACCGGCTTCCAGGGGCTCACCGGTGTGGGAGGCTAACAACATAGGCCGCAAAAGTACAGGGTAGCCGCGGTACCTACTCTGTTGGGAGGGGGCAAATCAGTGAGTAAATGAACCCGTGCCGGAAAGGGAAAAGCCTCCGCGGTGGCCAAGGCACCCGCGGAGGCTTTTCAAGGGGATATAGTTACTGCGCTCTGGAACTGGCTAAGCGGCTGTTATTGCCGGCTACTTGTGGCTGCCAGCAGTGGAGCCCGCATCCGCCGGGCCCGCCGATTCACCCCGGCGGAAGCCCTGCTTGTCGCGGGGGCCTTCGTCAATGGCGTCGTCCTCGTCAGTGGTGATATAGACGTTGGTCGTGGGGCCGAGGCCACCGGTCTGCTGGGCTAGCTCAGATTCGGCCTGGGCATGTTTCAGGTTGAAAAGGGGGTCGCCGGGTTGGGGCTCGGATACTTGGTTTTTCGGTTGATGGGCCATAAAAAGGAAAGCATCGGTCGGGAAATGAACGGCCGATTACCGTCTCCTACGCATGCGCTAACGGGGAGGTTTACCCCGCCTGCTTACAGGATTTAGGCTCTTGTCGGCAAGCTGGCGGGTAGGCAATAAAAAAGCCGCTGCCCGAGGCAGCGGCCTTTTCCGTCGCGTTGGCCGGCAAATATCATTCATCCACCCTACTCCTTTTGCCGGTAGTCAACACTTCGCGGTACGAGCCTTCCTTTCCATAAACCCTACACGCGCTGAATACTTACTGAGTCAAAGGTAGGATGTCAGCTAGGGTCCGCGCAGCACTACTGGACCAATGGCCTGCTTACCCCGGCCAACCGCCCATTCTACCCGGTCAGGGCTGGCATACGCACGGAAAGCACCCGGCGTCTCCTACCTTTGCGGGCACTTAGCAAACTTCTCGGCTCCTGTAGTATGACTCCTGTATCTGCCCCCGACGTTGATGAAACCCACAATCCCTGGAAGCGCCTGGACTCTGAAATCAAGTACCAGAACCCCTGGATTCGGGTCCGGGAGGATAAGATTATCAACCCGGCCGGCAACCCAGGCATTTACGGGGTGGTATCGATGAAGAACAAGGCCCTGGGAATTATTCCCGTAGATACGGAGGGCAACACTTGGCTTGTAGGGCAGTATCGCTACTCTCTGAGCGAATACAGCTGGGAAATTCCGATGGGGGGCGGCCCGGTTGAGCTGGACATTCTGGAATCGGCCCAGCGGGAGTTGCGCGAGGAAACTGGCCTGCTAGCGGCCCGCTGGACCAACATCATGCGCCTCCATACGTCGAACTCGGTTACCGACGAGGAAGGCTTTGTGTTCCTGGCTCAGGAGCTAACCCAGGGCGAAGTAGAACCTGAAGAAACCGAAGACCTGCGTTTGTGGAAGCTACCACTAGCCCAAGCTGTGCAACTGGTAATGGACAGCCGCATTACCGATGCTATCAGCGTGGCCGGCTTGCTGAAGGCAGCCCGGCTACTAGGTGTGTAGCATCTGGCTCAGGACAGCCCCACGCACCACTGCCGCCAACTGGTAGCCCGGCAGCCGTTTTTGCTGGGTTTCCTACCGTTTGCAGCTGTTGCTGCGTCTGGGCAGCTGCCGTTATCCCCGTATTTTTGCCTGTATGTTGCGCCTGCTTCGCTTTCTTGGCCACCGCTTGTACACCACGTGGGCTACCTTCTGGTTTGTAGCGCCGTTTGTGCTGACCTACCCGCTACAGTGGGTGCTAAGCCAGCGGCCTGGGTGGCACCGCTACCTGCACGCCCTGAACCGTTACTGGAGCAAGCTCTTTATTCGGATGTGGGGCATGCCGGTAGAAACGGTGCGGCGCAATCCGCTACCCGCCGGCCAGCCCTGCGTGTACGTGGCCAACCACAGTTCCTATATTGATATTCCGCTGCTGTTTCGCACCATTCCCGGCTGGCTGAACATCATGGGTAAAAGCTCCCTGGCGAAGGTCCCCGTGTGGGGTCCCATCTTCGAGCGCGCCTACATTACCGTGGACCGCGACAATGCCATGAGCCGCGGCCGGGCGATGGTGCAGGCACGCCGTACGTTAGAGGCTGGTCGGTCGGTAGTTATTTTTCCGGAAGGTGCTATTTCCAAAACTCCTGGTCAGCAGCTGGAGCCTTTCAAAGACGGAGCGTTTCAGCTGGCCATTGCCACTGGTGTACCCATCGTGCCAATTACCATGCCCCTGAACCACCGGTTCATGCCCGACGTTGAGGGACTGCGGGTGCGCTACTCTCCCCTGGCTATTATCATGCACGAGCCCGTTTTTACTACTGGACTTACGGTCGCCGATGTTCCAGCTCTTAAGCAGCGCGTATATGATAGCATTGCCAGTGGATTGCGGCCCGAAGCGGGCGGCATCCCGGAGCCCAGCACGTGGCGCCGGTCCGCGCCGCAAGGCCAGCCCCCGAAGGTGACCACGCCGCCCGCCTCTGTTTCCGGGCAGCCTTAGGGGAGCTGCTACCCTGACGAGCAGCCGAAACCTTTCAAATTCGCATCTTTACTCTTCATTTTTCTCCTGTACCCCGTGAGCACCGACCTTGCTACCCTTCGGAGCCTGGCCCACTTGGCCCGCCTTGAATTCGACGAAACCAAAGAGCAGCAGATGCTCGGCGACCTGAACAAAATCCTGGACTGGGTCGACCAGCTCCGTCAGCTGGATACCACCGACGTGGAACCGCTGGTGCACCTCTCACAGGAAATCAACGTGCTACGCCCCGACGAGGCCCGGAACACAGTAAGCCACCAGGACGGCCTGCGCAACGCCCCGCGCAAAGACTCTGATTACTTCCGCGTACCCAAAGTACTGGACTAGCTGTTGACGCCCGCTTCCGCCACTGTTACGCCCCGCCCGAGCCTGTGGCGCGGGCCGCTTCTGCTTCTTGCCTTGTGCGCCCTGCTAGCCGTGGTGGCGGCGGGCTGGCATTACGTCACCGCCGACGACGTGGTGCTGCCCGTGCGGCCGGTAGCTCAGCTAACGCCCGTGCCTACCACCGTGGCAACCGTGCCCGTGGGCGTAGAGGTGCTACCCGTGCAGGCCAATACCTACCTCGTCACCCAGACCTACGACGTAGCCGGGCCCTTTCTGCGCCCTGAAGCGGCGTTTGCCTTGGTGGGGCTGCTGGGCGTAGCGCTGGCCTATTTCCTGGCAACAGTCAGCAGCTTCACGCGCCCGGCTTTTGTAGTGGGCATGGCATTAGTCATTTTTCTGCTGATGTCGCTTAACGCCGATCTGTTGGGCGTTTTCGACGCGGAACATCAGTACTTTCTGGTACTGAGCCTAGCAGTGCTGGCCCTACCAGCCTACTACTTCCACGCCTTTCGGCCCGACGTCAGGCTGGAGTTGCGGCTGCTGCTTTTCGCCGGGCTGATAGTAGGGTTAGGCACCGTCCTTTTCACGCAGAGCCCCGCGCCAGCGGAGGTAACCGCCCTGCACCTGAGCGGTTTCTTTACCGTGAGCGGGGCCGTGGCGTTTGCTTTGCTGGTGGTGTGGGTAGCGTTTGAGAACGTCTACGGGCTCCTGTGGCTGAATACCCAAGCTGAAACGCCCGCCGGACGATTCGGTTTGCTGCCTTTCTTACTGGCCAGTGGCTTGTATTTGGGCACGCTGCTGCTGTATTACTGGAACAATGGGGAAGTAGAGGTTTTGCCCGGATGGCACCTCGACCCCTTGGTGCTGCTGCTACCGGCCGTGCTCGTTGGCTGGCTCGGGCTGCGGCGCCGGGCTGCTACTTACGGCACCTGGATTCCTTATCAGCCCGGCATGGTGCACCTGTACCTGATTCTGGTGCTACTAGGAGCTGCGGCCCTGGGCTACGCCCTGGCTACCGCCAACGACCCACTGCTGTTGGCCGCCCGCGACTTTACTGCCCTGGCTCTACTATGCGGGGGCGCAGCTTTTCTGTTGTACGTGCTGCTGAACTTTGCGCCCCTGCTGCGGCAAAAGCTACCCGTGCACCGGGTAGTGTACGAGCCCCGCCGCTTCCCCTTCTATGCCATGTATGGGCTGGGAGTTGGCCTACTTGGGCTGGTGCTGCTGCGTAATCAGCTTATCATTTCCGAACAGGTGAGGGCCGGGTACTACAACAACCTCGGCGACTTAGCCCGGCTGCAAAGCGAGCTAACACCCGACGATTTATCGCAGGCTCTGCTGGCGGAGCGCTACTACGCCGAGAGTGATGCGCTGGACCAGCATAACCACAAAGCCAGCTTAGGCCGGGCAGCATTGTACCGGTTCCGGCTGCAACGGCAAAACGAAATCAACATCCTGCGCCGCGCCCTCGGTCGACGGCCATCCGAAAAGATTTCCCTTCGCCTGGCCGCGCTGTATAATGAGCCCCGCGACTTTTTTGACCGCTTGGCCGTACTGCGGGCAGCCCTGAAAGCGGCTCCCCGTAGTGCGCGTCTCAACGGCGACCTGGCCCAGCTCTATACCCGTTCTGCCCTTGCGGACTCTGCCACTTACTATCAGGCACGAGCCGAGGCAGCTGCCCCCGATGACGCCGTACTGCAAGCCAACCAGCTGGCCTACCTGATCCGACAGCAGCAATGGGCAGCTGCTACCAAGCTAGCTCAACAGGCAACCACCGCCTCCGACGACGACGCCTTGCGCAGCAATGCGTTGCTGCTAGCTCGCTTCACCGGCCAAAGTGTAAGTTCCGCTACCTTACCCGACACGGCCGCCCCGCTCACGGCCGCTAGCTTTGCCCGTTTGTACCACGATGGCTTGAACCGTGCGGCGCGCCACGACACCACGCTACTGCCGTTGCTGCCTTATCTGGCCAACCACCCCGAAAATGGCGCCTACCTGGATCAGCTGAATTTTCTGCGCGCTTTTACCCTCCATTATGGAGGCCGGCCGGTGGCCGCGCAAGCTGCCATCCTTCCTCTGGCAACGGGCTCTGGGGCGGCTACCGCGTACTACCAGCAATTACAAGGCCTGTGGTTACTCGACCAGCACTTAGCCGCTCCTGCCGCCAGCCGCTTGGCGGAGGCCCGGCAGAATGGAGCCACTTCGGCTGCTTTACCCGCTGCGTACGCCCTAGCCCTGAGCAACCAGCTCGACTCGGCCCGACGAGTAGCCCGGCAAGCCGCCATCGGAACCGATTTGCCTTCTGTTCAGCCAGCACGGCGTCTTCAGGCAATTCTGGAGCCCGACTTCCAAACCAACCTCCCACAGGCTCCTGATTCGCTCCGAGTCCAGTACGTGGTGCTGCGGGGCGATGAATTGCCAGCCTCTAGGTTGCTGACTGTAGTTGAAGCAATTACCTTACCCACTCTGCGGACGGTAGCCCTTCTGGCCCAGTTGCCCCGGGTTATTCAGGCGGGTCAGTTGGAGGCGGCCCGCGCAGCCTTGGCGCAAGCACCAGGGGTTGCGGCTCCCACAGCCTCCGCCTGGAATGTGCAGCGCGGTGAGGTGTACGCCCGGAGTCAGCAATGGTCAGAACTGCGTCAGCTGGTAAGCCACGGCCGGTTTGAGGGGTTTGACCAGTTTTATCGGCTTTATTTCCGGGCCGTTTTAGCCGAAGCTGACCAACAGCCCAAGCAAGCCGATCAACTGTACGCGCAACTGGTGCGGGAGGCTCCCTTTGTGGAGAACGGGCTGGTAGCCGCGGCCCGTTTCTACACCAATAAGCGTGATTTTTCCGCTGCCTATAATACGCTGCTCCGCGGCATTGAGTACAACCCGGAATCGGCACCGCTGCTGCAGGCATATGCACTGGCCTCTATTCCGGTAGGACTTACTGAATACGCCGCGGCCCCCCTGGCCCACCTAGGGGCATTGCTTTCCCCCGCAGATTACGCTACCTTTCGTAGAGAGTATGAGGCCCGGCGAGCTGCCAACGCCCCTTCCGCCGGCCCCTGGAACTAACCTGCCCTAACTGGTTATGCTGCATCCCGTTATCGAAACCACCGATATTTCCAAGGTGTACCGCATGGGTACGGAGGAAATTCACGCCCTGCAATCGGTATCCATTACTATTCAGCGCGGCGAGTACGTGGCCTTCATGGGCCCCTCGGGTTCCGGCAAGTCAACGCTCATGAACATTGTAGGCTGCTTAGATACGCCCTCCGGCGGACGCTACATCCTCAACGGCAAGGATGTCAGCAACATGACGGACAATCAGCTGGCGGATGTGCGTAACCGCGAAATTGGTTTCGTATTCCAATCATTTAACCTGCTGCCCCGTGCTACGTCCCTCGATAACGTAGCCCTCCCCCTGATTTACGCGGGGTACGGCAAATCGGAGCGTCAGGAAATGGCCCGCGAGGCCTTGCGTAGCGTAGGCCTGGCCGAGCGAGCCATGCACAAGCCCAACGAACTTAGTGGGGGGCAGCGCCAGCGCGTAGCCATTGCCCGGGCGCTCGTGAATAACCCCAGTATTATCCTCGCCGACGAGCCTACCGGTGCCCTTGATACACGCACCAGCCACGAAATTATGGAGCTGTTTGAAGCCCTGTACGTACGCGGCAACACCATTATTATGGTTACCCACGAAGAGGACATTGCGCGCCATGCCCACCGCATTGTGCGCCTCCGCGACGGTCTAATCGAGTCCGACGTAGTTAACAATGACTTGGCGACGCATCAACTAGCCAATCAATAGCCGCGGACCGCAGTACTTAGTGTCGGTGGCTAACATTTGGGGGTGTTTCGTAGTAGTTGGTTTTTCTGAGCCACTCTTTCCCACTCTTGTCTATTGAAAATCTACACGAAAACCGGCGACCAAGGACTTACCTCTCTCATTGGGGGTACGCGCGTGCCTAAATCAAGCCTGCGCATTGACTGTTACGGCACAGTTGATGAGCTGAACTCCTACGTGGGCCTGGTTCGTGACCAGGAGGTAAATGCCGCCCGCCGCGGTCTGCTCAAGGAAATTCAGGACCGGCTGTTTACCATTGGTGCCTCATTGGCTTCTGACCCCGAGAAGTCGAAGATGAAAATCCCCGACCTCCACGCCGAGGATGTGGCTTTGCTGGAGCGCGAAATGGACCGCATGAACGAAGGGCTGCCGGAGTTGCGGGTATTTGTTCTGCCTGGAGGTCACCAGTCGGTTTCCTTTGCCCACGTAGCGCGTTGCGTATGCCGCCGAGCTGAGCGACTGGTTATTCAGTTGCGCGAAGACTCCTTCGTGGCCGACCTAGTGGTTATGTACCTCAACCGGTTATCCGACTACCTGTTTGTGTTGAGCCGCCAGATGTCCCAGGAGTTGCAAGCCGAAGAGGTGAAGTGGGAGCCCCGCATGTAAGGCACTCATCTAAACTAACAAGTGTTCGGAAGAAATTCCGCACCTTTACCCTACCGCTCTTCGTTACCTACCCCACCCTCCCAGCACAACCCGCTTGCGGCCGTTCTTCTTTGCTGAAGTGAACGTTGTGTTACCATCACCCTTTTCCCACCCCACTTTTCATGCTCGACACGTTCACTATTCCGACGCAACGGACAACTGCCTCGCGCCTTCCCGCAGTAGACTTCGACCAGCTCGAATTCGGCAAGACGTTTTCTGACCACATGCTGGTGGTAGACTACCACGACGGCGAGTGGCAGGAGCCGCAAATTATTCCCTACGGCGACATGCCAGTTAGCCCCGCTAACTCGGCTCTGCACTACGGCCAGGCCATTTTTGAGGGCATGAAGGCCTACAAGAATCAGCAAGGCGAAATCTATATTTTCCGTCCCTACGACAACCTGAACCGCCTGAACCTCTCGGCCGAGCGCATGTGCATGCCCACAGTACCGGAGGAGATTTTCATGCAGGGACTCAGCCAGCTTATTCGCCTCGATGCCGAATGGGTGCCTAGCTTCCCCGGTAGCGCACTCTACATCCGCCCCTTTATGTTTGCCACCGACGGGCTGCTGGGCGTACGTCCCTCCGACTCGTACCGCTTCATGATCATCACCTGCCCGGTAGGGCTGTACTACAATAAGCCCCTACGCGTCCGCTTCGAGGAAAAGTACGTCCGCTCAGCGGAAGGAGGCGCGGGGTTTGCCAAAAACGCCGGCAACTACGGTGCAGCCATGTACCCTACCAAACTGGCCCAACAGCAAGGTTATAACCAGCTCATCTGGACTGACGCCTCCGAGCATAAGTACGTGGAAGAGTCCGGCACGATGAACGCCGTGTTCGTCATCGATAACCGCATCGTAACTCCGGCCCTAAGCACGTCCATCTTGGACGGCATTACCCGCCGTAGCATCCTGCAGCTGGCCCGCGACTGGGGAATGCCGGTAGAGGAGCGGAAAGTATCGGCTCTTGAAATTCTAGAAGCTCAAGCCAACGGCACCCTGCAGGAGGCCTTCGGGGTAGGCACCGCGGCTACCATTGCTCCTATTGCCGTTATTGGTTACCAGGGCCAAGACTACACTCTTCCTACCCCCGCTGCCGATGCCTTTTCGCACCGGGTATCCGCCGCGCTGGCCGCCATCCGGAGTGGTGAAGCTGCTGACCCGCATGAGTGGATGGTGCGCGTATAGCGTCCAAGCGTTGTGCTGCTTCAGCCTTTACATGCGGACGGTACCCTTTGGGTGCCGTCCGCGTTGCGTTTTGTCCAAGTGCACGTACCACAGCACCCTTCATGATTTATGCTGACCTTTGTTTGACAGCCCTCATGAAGGCCGCTGTGTTCACCTTATCCTATCATCCAAACTTTTTTCCATGACCTACGACCAGGTGAAGGAGTTGAAGGGCCGCGCTGAGGCCCTGAGGAGGTATCTTTGACTACGATGCCCGCAAAGCTCAGGTAACTGCTACTGAGCAGCAGACTACGGCTCCCGGCTTCTGGGATGACTCCAAGAAGGCAGAGGCCGTAATGAAAGAAATCAAGGCCATAAAAGTCTGGACTGACGATTACGAAGCCGTTGAAAAACTCGTGGCCGATGTGGAAGTGCTTTATGACTTCTACCGAGAGGACGAGGTGGATGAAGCCGAAATGCAACGCGAATTCGACGCGGCCCAGCAGGCAGTAGAGCGGCTGGAGTTTAAGCGCATGCTCTCTGACGAGGAGGATCAGCTATCGGCAATTCTGGAAATCAACCCCGGCGCTGGCGGCACCGAAAGCCAAGATTGGGCTGAAATGCTCATGCGCATGTACATCATGTGGGGTGAAAAACAAGGCTTCACAGTCCGGCAAGTAAGCTACCAACCCGGTGAAGGCGCCGGCATCAAATCGGCGGCGCTCGAAATTGACGGACAGTTTGCTTACGGCTACCTCAAAAGCGAAATTGGGGTACACCGCCTCGTGCGCATTTCTCCTTTCGACAGCAGCGGCCGACGGCATACGTCCTTCGCATCCGTTTTCGCCTACCCCGTCGTGGATGACACTATTGACATTCACATCAACCCCGCCGACATCAGTTGGGACACGTTCCGGAGTGGTGGGGCCGGCGGACAGAACGTGAACAAGGTGGAGACAGCCGTGCGCCTCAAGCACGCTCCCTCCGGTATCGTCATCGAATGCCAGATTGAGCGCAGTCAGCTCATGAACAAAGAGCACGCCCTGCGGATGCTCAAGTCTCGTCTCTACCAGTTGGAGCTTGACAAGCGCAATGAAGCCCGCGCGGTGATAGAAGCCGGTAAGAAGCGAATCGATTTTGGCTCCCAAATCCGAAACTATGTGCTCCACCCCTACAAGCTCATTAAGGATCTGCGGACTGGTATTGAGCGTACGGATGTACAAAACGTCTTGGATGGGGATTTGGAAGAATATATCAAAGGTTATCTGATGCAGAATTGAAGCTACTTGAATAGGATAAAGAAGTATCAACAACAGTATAATTTCCGAGCTGCTAGCTAACACAAAAAAGGGCCGCCAAATTGGCGGCCCTTTTTACATCTGGTCTGGAGCAACAATTAGAATTTGTCCCAGAATATTTTAGTATCCACATTGTCGCCACCGATAGCAGAGGCGGCAGCATTGTAGTTAGTCGTGTTGAGGTTCTGTTCCACGATTGGGTAGAAGAAGCGCTTCGGAATATTCGTCAGTGCTCCGGCAGGCTTAGCCAACTGCGGGTAGTCATAACGCCGCCACTCCCGCCAGGAGTCAACTGGCTGGTTGTAGAGCGCAATCCAGGTTTGCTCGCCAATTACCTGTTTGTAGTTAGCAGAAGTAGGTACCACATCTACGGTAGGTTGGGCCAGATAGGCAGTTGCATCCGCCGTGGTGCCACCCCACTCCTGTATTGAGGCAGTTACCGCGGCATCGTAGTGGCTCTTAGCCGTGCCGGCTACTGTGTAACCACCACGAGCGGCTGCCTCAGACAACCAAAACTCTACTTGCGCATAAGAGAGCAGTACGCCCGGAAGCGTTGGGTCTTCCAGTTCCTCACTTGGCGCCGAGAACGAAGCGTAGTTATTGCTGGTACCATAGACACCGCCCACATAAGCACCATTCTTCGCTTTGAAGTAGGAGCCCAGGCGCGGGTCGTTCAGCGTTTGCAGGCGATTAATAAAGAAGCTCGTGCCGACAAAGTCATTACGACCGCTCTGCACCAAATCCTCGTACAGCGGGTTGGTGTTAGGGTTAGCCCCCAAGAAGGCTAGTTCCGCATTATCCTCGTTAGAAGTAAATACTTTACCTGCTGCCTGCTGCACCATTGTTCTGGACTTTGCAGGATCATCATCCGCAATAGTCATGGCCAAACGCAACTTCAAAGAGTTGGCGAATTTGGCAAAATGGCTTACATCGCCACCGTACAGCAAATCGCCCGAACCCAAGCCTTCTGCAGAGGCATCGAAGTTACCAATTGCTCCATCTAAGCGAGTAATCAGGTCCGCATAAATGGTTTTGGCATCATCGTACTTCGGCTGAGAAGTGTTGAAGTCCAAAGACTGAGAGTAGGGAATATTCCCGAAAGCATCAACCAGGTTAGCCCAAGCATATACTTCCAATACCTCAATGGAAGCTAGCTGGTTTTTCTTAACCGCCGCATTGAGCGCGTTATCCGAATTAATAACGGATTTTGCTTCCTTCAAATCGCGCAGTACATCCCGATAATACGCGTTCCAATAGCCAGTAGGAATGTTACGCGTAACCAAGTCATAAATCGACTCATCAAAATACGTCGTTTCAGCCCAGTACTGCGAAATCAGGCGAAAGATGTTCAGGTTAACGTTGGGGCTAACCACCGTGCGGGTAAGGCTGCGTTCGGCACTGGCTACGAGTGAGCTAGCAGGAACGGCAGTAGGACGCTTGGGGTCAACATTATAGTCATCCAGCGTTTCTACGCACGAGGTAACGAGACCCAGTGCTGGCAGGATGAGAAGAAGAGATTTTTTCATTTTTTTAAGTTCGTTGCGTAACTAGAAGCTCAGACGTAGGTTTCCACCGAACGTTCGCACAGCAGGGAAAGATCCCGAAGAGTAACCTTGGCCAAGGTTACCCGAGCTGAGTGCATCTTCGGGGTCAGCATCCGGCAAGTTTTTGGAAATAATCCACAGGTTGCGGCCTACTACAGAGATTTCTACGCCCTTAAAACGACCAAACTTAGAAACGATAGCAGCCGGCAGAGCATACGACAGAGACACTTCACGCAGCTTCACGAAGCTGGCATCGTACACGAAGGCTGCCGGAGGGTTGCGCAGGTAGCCATACAGGCCGTAGTTGGTGTTGCTTACCCGACGCGTGTTAGCCGTTCCGTCAGTGAGTACGCCCGGCAGAATTACGCCACCACCATTGGCGATAGTGTTACGAGAAGGATTGCCCAGATCGTTATTTTCAGCAGTTTCCGGCGTCAGACCCGTAGCTAGCCCGTAGTAGCGGTCCAGAGAGAAGATGCTGCCGCCGTGGCGAACATCAACCAGGAAGTACAGTCCCACGCCTTTGTAGTTAAGCGTGTTCGAAATACCACCAGTCCACTTTGGGTTTGGGTTGCCGATTACTTCGTTAGAGGTAACCGTCTGTTGGTAATAACCAGTAGAGGCAACCACTTTCTGGCCGTTCAAATACACGAAGTTTTTGCCACGGATAGAACCATACGGTTCACCTACTGTAGCGTTCGAACTCACGCCGCCCTGGTAAGTTGCCAGTACGATGTTCTTCACATCCCCATACAGCGAAAGTACCTCGTTTACGTTACGAGTCCAGTTCGCATTCACTGTCCAAGTGAAGTCTGTCGACCGCAGCGGCGATACGAAGGCTGCCAGTTCAATACCCCGGTTACGCACCTCCCCAGAGTTCACATACCGAGAGTTGTACCCAGTAGATGTAGAGAGCGTTACTGGCAGAATTTGATCAATTGAGTTGGATTGATAGGCCGTTGCTTCAAAGCCAAATCGGTTCTGCAGGAAGTTCATTTCCAGACCTACCTCGGCACTCTTGGTCCGCTCGGGCTTCAGATCGGGGTTGTTCTTGGTGCCAGGCACTGAGAACAGACCAGTCGAGCCGAAGGTTGATACTTTGTCGTAAATATCAAATACCGAAAGAGCCGGAGCACCTTGGCCTACCTCAGCGTAGTTGGCCCGAATCTTACCGTATGACAACCAGGGAGAATCCTTCATTAGCTCCGAGAAGACGAAGCTGGTAGCGACCGACGGATAAATGAAGGTGTTATTTTTCGAAGGCAGGGTTGTGGATTTATCCCGGCGTACGGTAGCGTCCAAGAAAACCATTTCCCGGAAGCCTACGGTGGCGCTGGCAAAAATACCATCTACTCCAACTTGGAGTACGTTTTCGTTAGGCGTCAGCGGATCATTCACCGAGTTGCGCAACGAATACAGGTCTGGAACAATCAGACCGCCGTTGGTAGCAGCTGCAATTGAGCTAACGTACTGACGACGCAAGTTGGCACCGAGCAAACCACGCAAGCTCACAGCATCCGTGATATTTTTCGAGAAATTGCCAATCAGGTCGTAGTTATACTCGCGGGAAGTGCGGTCGTAACGGGAATACTCCGATACGCCTAGGCTACCTACTGCAATACGTTCTTCCTGCAGCTCGTCGTAGGAGTCGGCGCTAACCCGGCCCAGAATGTTAAACCAGTCGGTTACCTTGTACGTGGCGGCTACGTTACCAAAGAAACGGTTCCGGCTATCGGTTTCGTAGTTTTTGTACCGCACCCAATAAGGGTTGTTCCAGTAGATCGGCACCAGATCATTCGGATCAGACCAGTTCCAAGTAACGTTGTCACCTGTGCGCATATACGCATCACGCTGCGCTTTCACGTCTACGTTGGTCTGCCACCACTGGCGGAAGTTGGTAATTACGTTACCGTCGCCGTAGCCAGTGCCGTACCGTCCTTTGCCATCTACCCGGGTATAGTTGATAGAGGCCGAGGTAGTTAGCTTAGGCGACAGATTCAGAGAGCCTGAGAAGTTAACGATGTTCTTGTTGATCTGGCTATTCTCCATGATGCCCTTATCACGGATGTTATTATAGCCAAGCTTAAACGTACCCATGTCACTACCACCGTCAATAGCAATGCTGTTATTGAGCGTTACGGCAGTTTTAAAGAAGCTGTCTGGTCCGTTTTGAGCAGCTACCCATGGAGTAGCTTTGCCGTAGTTGGGTGAAGAAGGATCAAAGGCGTCCCACTGATACACCGACAGGTTAGGATCGAAAGCAGCGCCATAGGAGGCATCTTCCGATGTTGGCACTACAAGGTCACGAACACCGTCTCCGTTGATATCCCGATCCAGGAAATAAGGGTTGTC
Source organism: Hymenobacter sp. HSC-4F20 (assembly GCF_019599275.1). Taxonomy (GTDB): domain Bacteria; phylum Bacteroidota; class Bacteroidia; order Cytophagales; family Hymenobacteraceae; genus Hymenobacter. The sequence continues at coordinate 120,106 of NZ_JAHZTD010000002.1, forward strand.
CTGAGCAGCGGGCACACCCGGTTCGCCGTTGTAATAAGCACCATAGCCAGCACCGTATTTATTCTGGTACTTAATGAAGGTGCTCTTATCAATACGGCCGGCCGTAGCGCCTAAATTGAGGGTTACACCGAAGCCTTTCCGGCCTTTCTTGGTGGTAATCAACACTACCCCGTTGGCAGCCCGCTCACCGTATAGGGCGGTAGCAGCAGCACCTTTCAGAATAGTCGTAGAGGCAATATCGTCCGGGTTAATGTCGGCGGCAGCATTACCGAAATCATAACCGCCACCCCCGGTTTGCTGGGTGGAGCTGTTGGTATTGGCGTTGCTGATCGGTACCCCGTCAACTACGAAAAGTGGTTGGTTATTACCAGTAATAGACTTCGTGCCACGAATTACAATGTTCGTCGACCCCCCTAAGGTGTTGCTCTGCCGGATTTGCACACCAGCTACCTTACCCGACAACCCATTGATAAAGTTAGGGTTACGAGCTTTGGTAATATTTTCTCCCTCAATCTGAGTGGCCGCGTAAGGCAGCGAATTTCTGGTTCTCTCTACGTTTTGCGCCGTAACTACTACCTCTCCAAGTTGCTTAGAGTCAGTAGTTAGACCAATATCAATGGTAGAAGCATCGCCAATTGGACGCTCTATTGGAAGAAAGCCAATAGATGAGAACGTCAGGGTCGTTGCAGATGTAGGAGCACTAATGGTATAAGTACCATCTGAATTAGTAGAAACCCCTATGTTGGTACCTTTCACCAGTACCGTTACACCAGGCAGGCCTTGACCGTTGGCACGGTCTGTGACCCGACCTGAAATTTGGCGATTCTGCGCGGCCGCTTGCTGCAACAAGACGGGCGCGACTAGAGCCGCAGTCAATAAGATTTTCCGCATGTGAGTGAAAAAGAGTGGTGAGTCAAAACTGTGCACTAAGTTAGGATTTACTCTTTAAACTTGAAAGATTTTAAACTTACCTTCTATTCTATAGCTAACTTCTTATTCAGTGTGGGTTTCTCATCATGTTCCTACCTATCATACACTTCCATGCTCACTCGGTGTTATTAACTCGTTTTTCGAGCCGGTCTGATCGTACCTGAGTCGTTGGTTTTAGTTAGTGTCAACAGCTAGTTCTACCCAAGCGGTTGTATCTGCTTTTTCCGGGGGAAGGAGCTTATATGCTGAATCTGATGCACCTTGTGCTAGTTGACCGCCCCCTAGATATTCTCTATATTTTCCTCACGCAAGTACCATACTCTACTACTACCTCCCAGATTGTAGTAAGGTAGTGCACCACGACCTTAACTGCGTAAAGCGCATGATTGCCAGCAAATAGTACACTTAATGCAATACACCTAAACGCACCATTAGGCGAGAGAAGGTAGACCGAGCAGGACTTGCTAGGCACGTTCCGAGATAGCACCAGTGGGGAGCATCACTCAAGCTAATGTCAGCTGCGGTTCTTACCCTGCACTTATCCATATCTGTATTCAGCAACCAAGTATTTAGGTTACACATCCGCAGCTGTGCTTAAGCAAATTTCACTTGTTCCCTTGTCGGTTGCTATTCAACTGAATGGCTTGGTAACCTACTGTGAGCCAGGATGAGTAGCTGCCCTGCCCGCTGTTCCACATGCTTTCTTTTCTAGCTTCTAGAGGATGTCGTTCTTCCCACACCACCTATTCACTAATTGGAGTATTTTATTATACGGCTGTACTAGTATTTGCCCTCTCTAATAGCCCTCAGCTAACAGCTTAGCTCATTGCTCAAGGTATTTGTTCACGGTAACCTGCCTTAGCTTATCACCTAGTACCCTACAAGTACATATATAATGTTCACAGAATTATAGACAAAATCATACAGGCTCGAATAAAGTTAGTTTATACTATATAAGGAATGCACCTCATTATAGCTGTAAGGCTAAGATATAGGCGTAGCTGTTATGCTATTATATAACTAATTATATTTTATATATTACTCAACAGCTAACCATTTATATATGCTATTGACTACTAAGCTCTTAGCACAAGCTTCCGCACTGTACTTACTTTCCCTGTACGCCTTATATATTCATTTAAAGAAGATACGACAGGACAAACAGGTATAACCACACATGTTTTTCTTTACATAATATAAACTATATAAAAATATTTATACAGCTAAAAATGTAGTTACACCCAGCTTTTAGATTGATTCGCCCTGAAAAACAGCTCATTCATCCAGTTATTGACGAAAGTTTGAATTTTTAATTTTTATGTCACTATTTTAGTGAAAATTAAAAAAACGCTCCGTTTAGAAGCAATTTCTTCAACACACCTACCTATTTCATGAAAAGAAGGATACTTCTTGCTTTACCTGCTGTTGCTCTTACAGTCACCCAGGTATATGCACAAACCCGCACTGTTTCAGGCAGAGTAACAGATCGTACTAATGGGGAAGGTCTGCCTGGGGTAACGGTACTGGTGAAAGGCACCACCGTAGGGGTTTCCACTAATTCAGATGGCAGCTTCACTCTTACCGCCCCTACTTCAGCTACTACTCTTACCTTTAGCTCTGTCGGCTTTCTTCCAATAGAGCGGCCCATTACCGATGGCACTATCTCAGTTGGCCTTTCTCCTGACAGCAAAGCGCTAAGTGAAGTGGTTGTGGTTGGCTACGGTGAGCAATCTAAAAAGCTGACTACTGGCGCCATTACCCAAGTAGCATCCAAAGACTTTGAGACGCAGCCTATTGCCAGTGTAGAACAGGCCTTGCAAGGCCGGGCTGCTGGTGTACAGGTATCTTCCAACTCGGGCACACCGGGTGGAGCAATTTCAGTTCGGGTACGAGGTAACAACTCTATTTCTGCTAGCAGTGAACCTCTCTACGTAGTAGACGGGGTACCAATTAACTCGGGCAGCTACTCGAATATTGGGGTGGGTAATCAGGGCTTAAATGCCCTATCAGATATTAACCCTAACGATATAGCCTCCATTGAGGTATTAAAGGATGCGTCGGCGGCAGCTATCTATGGTTCCCGTGGAGCTAATGGTGTGGTGCTGATTACAACTAAACGGGGTGCTTCTGGTGCCACCCGCATCAGCTATGATGGTTACATCGGCACGCAGCAGACAATTAAGCGCCTCGACCCACTTAACGGCCAGGAGTCACAGGACTTAATCAACGAAGCTCGAGCTAACGTAGGCCTGGCGCCTCGTTACGTAGCAGCTAACGCTACAGCTCAGCAGAGCCTATTTACCGGAGCCAACACGAACTGGCAGGACGAAATCTTCCGTTCCGCGCGCATACAGAGTCACACTGTTACGATGTCGGGCGGGGATAACAAATCGCGCTTCCTGGTATCGGGAACGTACTTTGACCAGGAGGGCGTCATCATTGGTTCGGGCTTTAACCGGGGTAGCATCCGCTTGAACCTTGACCATAACATATCCGACCGGGTAAGAGTGGGGGTAAGCCTGACTGGTAGCCGTTCTCTTTCTCAGCGTCAGAACAACGACAACAACATTTATGGGGTACTAAGCACAGCGTTACTGCTAGGCTCACAAACCCCCATCTATAATGCAGATGGCACATTTGCACGAGACCGGTTCTCTTCAGTTGAAAACCCTGTAGCAGCTGCTACTCTGCCCATCATCAATGCCCGTAACAACCGTGCTATCGGTAATATCTATGCCGATGCCGAGCTATTGAAGGGTCTCCGTTTGCGTACGTCTCTTGGTGGCGACTACCTCAACCTGAAAGAAGACCGGTTTGTGCCTAGCACAGCGCTGCAAGCAGTCGGTAGCAATGGTCTTGGCAACGCCAACAGCCGCTACGATATAGGCTGGATCAATGAGAACACGTTAACCTACAACCGGAGCTTAGGCGACCACTCGCTTACTCTGCTATTAGGGCAAAGCTCTCAGAAATCGGTGCAACAAGGCATTATTACAAACGTGACGGGCTTTGCTACTAACCGTATCCGCCAACTCTCTGCTGGCTCGGTGAAGGTTGATGCTTCATCAGACGAAACGCTTTGGACCTTGCTATCGTACTTTGGCCGCTTAAACTACAACTACAAGGGTAAGTACATCTTCCAGGGCTCTTTGCGCCGCGACGGCTCGTCGCGCTTCGGAGTCAGTAACAAGTACGGGTGGTTCCCGGCAGCTTCGGTGGCTTGGCGCGTAGGTGAGGAAGCGTTTTTACAGGATAATGCCCTCATTTCCGAACTTCGCCTACGTGGTGGCTACGGCGTAGTTGGTAACTTCGAGATTGGCAACTTCGCCTCGCGTAACCTGTATGGCGTGGGCGCTGCCAACTTGGCCAACTACAATGCAGTCGCAGGTATTGCTCCTACTCAACTAGGGGTAGAGGACTTAGGATGGGAGCAGACGCAAGAAATAAACGTAGGGATGGACCTTGGCGTGTTAGACGACCGGATCAACCTTACGATTAACGCCTTCAACCGTAAATCCAATAATCTGCTGCTAAACCGCCAACTGCCGCTTACCTCTGGGTTTTCCAACATTACTCAGAACATTGGTGACTTGCGTAACCGCGGGTTAGAGTTTGAGCTTACTACGCAGAACGTACGCACCAAAGATTTCACCTGGACTACCAGCTTTAACACGTCCCTTATTCGCAACCAAGTAACCCGTCTGGTAAATGATGCGGCGTTTGGTGCTGGCTTTGCCAACTGGGTACAAGTAGGAGCTTCACTGGGCAGCTTCCGCGGTTATGTGGTTGACCGCATCTATCAGAACCAGGATGAGATCAACGCCGATAACGCACTGGCGCGGCAGAGTACGGGGCGTCCAACGGCCAACTACCAGTCACCCGATACGAAACCTGGTGACATTCGCTTTAAAGACTTAAACAAAAATGGCATTCTGGATGCAGAAGACCAGAAGCTCATCGGCTCAGCCCAGCCTAACGCCAGTGGTGGCATTACAAACTCGTTAGCTTGGAAGGGGTTGGAGCTCAACTTCTTCTTCCAGTTTGTATCGGGCAACGAGATTTACAACAATACCCGAGCATTTGGGGAAGGAATGTCCGGACAGTTTGGGCAATTTGGCGCCGTGCGTGACCGGTGGACTACTTCTAACACCGACACAGACATTCCACGCGCTGCTTGGGGTGACCCTAACGGCAACGCCCGGGTTTCAGACCGGTGGATCGAGGATGGCTCTTACATACGGTTGAAAACCGCAACCTTAGGGTACACCCTTCCTGCTAAGTGGATTCAGCCTGCTCACCTACGTTCGGCACGCGTGTACATTGCTGGTCAGAACCTGCTCACGTTTACCAACTACTCAGGCTTAGACCCGGAGGTAAATACCTTCAACGCGAGCAACACTTCACAGGGAACTGACTTCCTGACCTTCCCACAAGCCCGCGTATACCAAATTGGGTTGAACCTAGGCTTCTAATTTTCTCCTTACGACCTTCTTTTCTAATGAATATTCGCTCTAAACTTTGCACTCTTGCGCTGCTAGGCCTGCTAGGCTTGACAAGTACAGGCTGCTCTGACTTTCTGAACCCCGAGCCCCTGAACTCTATTGACCGTGACGTAGCTTTCACGGATTTAGCGGGAGCACAAGGCGCAGTTGTTGGTTTATATGGCAACCTTACCAGTGCTAATAGTCTGGGCCTGCGGGTACCTGCTTTTGCGGATCTGCTGGCAGACAACCTGGACCACACTGGTACTTTTCCCTCTTTTGCGCAACTCAAATCGCGTAATCCCTTGCCGGATAACGCAGAATTGAACAGCATGTACAGCTCGCTGTACTCGACTATCAACCGGGCAAACAACATCATTGCTCAGATCCCGAATACAACCGGCATATCGGATGCAGTGCGAGGACAACTGATTGGCGAGGCGCAGTTTGTGCGGGCCTATTGCTACTTCATGCTCACGAACTACTGGGGTGATGTAGCATTGGTTCTAACCCCTACAACCACACCAGATAATACGCTTTTTGTATCTCGGGCCCCACGGGAACAGGTGTACAACCAGATACGGGCTGACTTAGATGCGGCCGAAGGTGTGCTACCCGCCGTGAACGTAGGGCGTGCTACTCGGTGGGCCGCCATAGCTCTGAAATCTCGCTTGGCTCTGTATCGTCAACAGTGGGCTGATGCCGCCCGTTTTGCTGATCAGGTAATTGCCGGACCCTTCACGCTGGCCTCTACGTACCGGGCTGCCGTTGCCACCCGTAACCCTACCGAGTCTATCTGGGAAATCCAGTTTGATGCTCAAGTACAGAGTTCCTACGCCTTTTTCATGCTTCCTACGGCCAATGGTGGACGTTTTGAGATGAGCCCGGGCGGACAGCGGGCTACCTTGCTTGCAGCCTACGAAACCGGCGACCAACGCCGAGCTGCTACCATATCCGACGGCAATTTTCAAATAGTAGGCCGGACCGGGACTGTAGCACAAGGCAACCAAATTAAGTATTTCGATCCAGGCACAGGTACGGATAACTTTAAAGCTATTCGCTTGGCCGAGATGTACCTCAACAGTGCCGAGGCCAAAGCACAACAACAGGACATAACCGGAGCGTTGACTGCTCTTAACCGGGTACGAACGCGCGCAGGCCTGCCAGCCCTGCTTGAAACAGGTCTTACTCAGGCTAACCTATTGGCGGCAATTGCGCGTGAACGGCGGGTGGAACTTGCTCTGGAAGGGCATCGGTGGTTCGACCTGATTCGCACAGGTCAGGCTCAATCTGTATTAGGTATCACTGATGCGACCCGTCTGTTGATGCCTATTCCTTTCCGCGAGATTGTGAATAACCCTAACATGAAGCAGAATCCAGGTTACTAAGCATTACCTCCGTATAAAAAAAGCCCTACCCGAATCCGGGTAGGGCTTTTTTTATACGGAGGTAATGCTTAATACAACATCTTCATTCGCAGCGGCCGGCTGCTGCAGCCACGCTATAATCTTCTCCGCTACCTCTGCCGGGGAAGCTAACTTACCTTCGGCATGGAAGCCAGTGAATTTGGCGGCTTCGCTGAAGCTATGGGCATCAGCCGCGCGGATGTGTTCCTGCATGGCCGTATCGAGGATGCCGGGGGAGAGGCTGCGGATGCGGATACCAGTGCCGCGCAGGTCCTGTTCTTTCTGGGCAGTGCGGGACAGGGCGTCGAGGGCGGCTTTGGAAGCGGAGTAAGCACCCCAGCCGTCTACGGCCCGCTGAGCGGCGCCGCTGCTGATATTGAGAATGGTGCGCGGCACCGACAACGCTCCGTAGGCGCTTAGAAACGTATTCATAAGCATAGCTGGCGCCACAACGTTCACGTCAAACACGAACTCAAAGTGCTCGTTCTGATGCTCCCCGAGGTAGCCTATTTCTCCGAGTACAGCTGCATTATTGACGAGCGTGACGCTCTGAGCATCGTGCCACTGCGGGAAAACCTTGTGCAGGTTATTCTGCACAGCGAGCATATCTGATAAATCCAAAGGCTGGTGGCAGTACCGCTCGTGCTCAATAGTAGCGTGGCGAGATACGCCAATGACTGTGGTATCGGGCTGGCGCAGGACCATTTCGGCTAAGGCTTTACCCAAGCCCCGGCTGGCGCCGGTGATGATGTAATAGTGCATGGGGGTAGTAGGGTAGGAACGACAGATACTGAAGCGTACGGGTAAAAACGCAAAAGAGGCTACCTGGGTAGCCTCTTTTGCGTTTTTACAGCAGTGGAGCCAAGGTAGCGCCGCTGCTCAGAGAATATATTGGCTTAAGTCACGGTTGCGTACCATGTCCCGCAGCCGCTCCTCTACCATTTCCCGGTTTACCAGAATGCGGGCATTGGGGCCAATGCGGTCAGGCACGTCGAAGAGGATGTCGTTGAGCAGGCGGCTCATCACGGTGTGCAGGCGGCGGGCCCCTATATTTTCTACTTCGCTGTTCACCTCAAAAGCAATTTCAGCCAAGCGCTCCAGGGCCGAATCGTCAAACGACAGCCCTACGTTCTCGGCCTGCAGCAAGGCCTCGTACTGCTTAGTAAGGGCATTTTTAGGGTCTTTCAGAATCCGGAAAAAATCTTCCTTGCTCAGGCTCTGCAGCTCTACCCGGATGGGGAAGCGGCCTTGCAACTCCGGAATCAGATCAGAGGGCTTGGATACGTGGAAGGCACCGGCAGCAATGAACAGAATATGGTCGGTGTGGATGATGCCGTACTTGGTGCTAACGGCCGAGCCCTCCACAATAGGCAGCAGGTCGCGCTGCACGCCCTCCCGGCTTACGTCGGGGCCTCCTCCGCCCTTGCTGCTACGGCTGGCGACTTTGTCAATTTCGTCGATGAAAATGATGCCGGCGTTTTCGGCGTGGCGAATGGCTTCGTCTTTCACCTCGTCCATATCAATCAGCTTTGCCGCTTCCTCATCGAGCAGAATCTTACGGGCTTCAGCTACGGTCACTTTGCGCTTGCGAGTCTTTTTAGGCAGCATGGAGCCCAGCATATCCTGAATGCCGGCCATGCTGGCTTCATCGATGCCGGCCGGGCCGCCAACCACCCCGATGCCAGGGGTATTGCTTTGCTGCACGCGGATTTCAATTTTGCGCTCGTCCAGCTCGCCGCTGCGGATTTTCTCGCGAAACCGCTCCCGGGTACGCTCATTCAGTTCGTGGTCGGAGTCGGGTACCTCATGGGGAGCCGTGGTGGGGAAGCCCAGGGCCGGCTTGGGAGTAGCGGCGGCCGTCGTAACTGGCGGAATGAGAATGTCCAGGATCAGGTCTTCGACGGCCTGGGCAGCCTGAGCCTTTACTTCTTCCTTGCGGCGCTGCTTCACCATGTTCACTGACTGCTCCACCAGGTCGCGCACCATGCTTTCCACGTCGCGGCCTACGTAGCCTACCTCTGTGAACTTGGAAGCTTCGACTTTAGTAAACGGGGCACCGGAAATACTGGCTAGGCGGCGGGCAATTTCGGTTTTGCCTACCCCCGTGGAGCCAATCATGAGAATGTTATTGGGCACAATTTCGCGCTGCATGTCGGCGGGGGCGTGCAGGCGGCGCCACCGGTTGCGCAGGGCAATGGCCACGTGCCGCTTGGCTTCGTGCTGGCCAATGATGTATTTATCGAGTTCGGCCACAATCTGGGCCGGGGTCAGAAACTCAGCAGAGTCGAGCATAAGAAAGAAGGGTAAGCAGATCAGAGCAACGAAGGAATACTACCCCCGAAGCTTGCCAAAAGTTTACGCTTAGCCACTACCCCTTGCCCGCAGGACGCGCCTCCCTCCTACCGTAATCAGCAGGTGTGCGGCTCAGGCAATGGTAGCTACTGCGCTTTTTTGAACAGAGAATCAAGATTTCGGGCAATAGTGAAATAGTTGGCTCCGCCCGATGCATGGTAGCCGGCGTGGGTGTAGTCTAGCTGAAACTGGCTTACCCGCAGCATTACCCCGAAAGAGAAACCAGCGCCGCCGGATGTATTTTCCAGCCGCAGCTCACGGCGCTGCAAGTGGTTGTAGCCCAGCCGCACGTTGAGGTTCTTGCTTAGCAGCAACTCGCCCCCAACTACAAAATGACGGGCAATTTTATCGCCCAGGCTCTTCTTCGGGACGATTTCCTCGCCGTTTTCGTCAAGCTGCCCCCGCTGGTTAGGGTCGAGGTACACGATATCGAGGCGCTGCAGGTGGTGGGCCGTGAACGAGAAGCGAAACGGCAGGTGCTCGGGCTTAAAGGAGGTACCCAGCTCCACATCCAGGGGCATGGGTTCCCGGCTGGCTCCATCGTAAGGCTTGAGCTGGATGCCGGCGTTGCGCACCACCAGGCCCACGGTAAACTCCTGCTCCGGGTGCTTGAACAGCCCACCCACATCGGCCAGGGCTGCGTAGGAGTGGTTGCCGGCAATGCCCGAGCCAGCTAGCTTCAGAGTGCCGGCCAGCGTGAAGGCGCCGCTGGTATAGGAGTCGGCGATGCTCAGGGCGTATTCATTCACCGAGAACTGGACCAAGGGGTTACCCGCCGCATCGAACTGCTCGAAGCTGCCGTAGTTCAGGTAGGTGAGGCCCACGCCAAACCGGCCGGCGTTGGCCGTATTAAACACATAGGCCGCCGTGGTCTGCTTGATGTCGGCCAGGTAGTCCACATAGCCCAGGGCGAGGCGGCCGTCCATGTCGGCGTTCAGCAAGGCTGGGTTGCCGTAGAACATGGTGCCATCGGCGTCGCGGGAGGAAACGTTGACGCCACCCAGGCCCGCCAGTTTAGCACTGGTAGGCAGGTTCAAAAAGGAGAAAGCCTGCTGCCCGCCAACCTGGGCCTGCGCCCGAACGGGCCAGCCGGCGCCAAGCGCAACAAAGGGGAGAAGGTACAAGCTACGGCGTACGAATCGAATCATCAGGGGAAAGATAGCGCGGGTTACCCGATAAGACGCCTGGTTTTGCGGCTTTATTGCGCGCACCTACCAGAGAAAATAAAGGTGCCCTACCCTTGCCACGAGGCGCCAAGGTAGGGCACACAGAACTTAACTTACTTCCACGCTTGGCATGGGCGGTGCCGGAGCTTCATCGCGCACCACCAGCTGCATGGGGTGAGCTACCTGCTCTTCCAGCAAGGCCACGCGCAGCACATCGTCCACGCGGTCGGCGTAGTGGATGGTCAGGTCCTTAAGGTACTCAGCCGGAATTTCGTCGATGTCCTTGCGGTTTTTAGGGCACAGGATAATGTCGCGCACCCCGGCCCGCTTGGCCGCCAGAATCTTCTCCTTAATACCTCCTACCGGCAGCACCTTGCCGCGCAGGGTAATTTCGCCGGTCATGGCTAAGTGGCTGCGCACTTTGCGCTGGGTGAACACGGAGGCAATGCTGGTGAAAATAGCAATGCCCGCGCTGGGTCCGTCCTTGGGCACGGCCCCCTCGGGGAAGTGAATGTGCAGGTCGTACTGGTCGAAGAGGCGGTAGTCGATGCCCAGTTCCTCGGCCCGGCTGCGCAGGTAGCTCAGCGCCGTCACGGCCGATTCCTTCATCACGTCGCCGAGCTGCCCGGAGAGGGTCAGCTTACCCCGGCCCCGGCTCAGCAGGCTTTCCACGAACAGGATGTCGCCGCCTACGCTTGTCCAGGCCAGCCCGGTTACCACGCCCGCCGTTTCGTTGTCCTGGTACTGGTCCCGGTCGAAGATGGCGGCCCCGAGGATGCGGGTAATATCCTTGGGTTCCAGCGTGGCGGGAAAGGCTTCTTTCAGAGCCTTGCTCTTGGCCACGTTGCGTACCACGGCCCCCAGCTTGCGCTCCAGGCTCCGGACGCCACTCTCGCGGGTGTAGTCATCGATGACGCGCTGCAGGGCGGCCGTGCTGATGCCCGCGTCTTTGGCTCCCAGGCCGTGCTCGTGCAGCAGCTTGGGCCAGAGGTGCTTTTTGGCAATCTGGGTTTTCTCCTCCAGCGTGTAGCCCGTGAGGTCAATGATTTCCATCCGGTCGCGCAGGGCCGGCTGAATGGTATCCAGGGCGTTGGCCGTGGCAATGAACAGCACCTTGGACAAGTCGTACTCTACCTCCAGATAGTTGTCGGTGAAGGTAGAGTTCTGCTCGGGGTCCAGCACTTCCAGCAGAGCCGAGGAAGGGTCGCCGCGGAAGTCGGAGGCCAGCTTGTCGATTTCGTCGAGGACAATGACGGGGTTGGAAGCTCCGGCTTTTTTAATCTGGGAAATGATACGGCCCGGCATAGCGCCCACGTAGGTTTTGCGGTGCCCCCGGATTTCGGCCTCGTCGCGGACCCCGCCTAGGCTCATGCGCACGTACTGCCGGCCCAGGGCTTTGGCAATGGAGCGCCCCAGGGAGGTTTTGCCCACGCCAGGCGGGCCGTAGAGGCACAGAATCGGGGCTTTCAAATCCTGCTTGAGCTTAAGTACGGCCAGGTACTCAATAATGCGCGCCTTCACCTTTTCCATGCCGTAGTGGTCCTGGTCGAGGATTTTCTGGGTGCGCTTTAAGTTAAAGTTGTCCTTGGTGTACTCGTTCCAGGGCAAATCCAGCAGGAACTCCACGTAGTTCAGGCTCACAGGATACTCGGCCGCCTGCGGGTTGATGCGGGTCAGCTTGTCCAGCTCTTTGGTAAAGTGCTTGGCTACGGCCTCGGGCCACTTTTTATCCTTAGCCCGCTGGCGCAGCTTTTCCACTTCCTGATCGGGTCCGTCGAAGCCCAGCTCATCCTGCAGCACTTTAATCTGCTGGCGCAGGAAGTAGTCGCGCTGCTGCTGGTCGATGTCGGTGTGGACCTTGGTGTGGATTTCACGCTTGATTTCCAGCAGCTGAATTTCCTTCAGCATCAGCTCCAGCAGCTGGGTACCGCGCTCCACCCCGTCGTTGATTTCGAGCAGCTGCTGCTTGATGCCTACCTCCACGTTGATGTTGGAAGACAGGAAGTGGGTCAGAAAGGAAGGTGACTCAATGTTATCCAGAGCCACCTGGGCTTCCTGCGGGATTTCGGGGTTGAGCTTGAGCATCTTGGCCGCTGCCTCCTTCAACGACGATACCAGGGCCTTTACTTCCTTCGACTGCTTATTGGGGAAGGCCTCGGGCGAATAGCTCACGCGCGCCGTGAGGTAGGGTGTGCTTTGCACTTCGGCTTCAATGCGGAAGCGCGACTGGCCCTGAATAATAATGGTGGTGTTGCCATCGGGCAGCACCAGCAGCTTCAGGATTTTGGCCATAGTGCCTACCTGGTACAGATCCTGCAGGGTAGGGTCGTCGCTCTGGCCGTTTTTCTGAGCCACCACCCCTACAATTTTGTTGCCGCGGTAGGCCTTGCGCACCAGCCGAATGCTCTTCTTGCGCGTGACCGTGACGGGAAGCACTACCCCCGGAAACAGCACCGTATTGCGCACGGGCAGCAGGGGCAGCACCTCCGGCGATTCGTCGGCGCTCAGGGTCTGGTCGGGGTCAGCGGCCACGATGGACACCATTTCTTCGGAATCTTCAGCCATCAGCAGTAAAGAAGAGAGTGGTGACTTGGGTGATTTATATTGACTCATGCGAGGGAGTAACGAAAAAAGCGAAGCCACGTGCCACAATGACAGAGCCATGGCGTAGCTTCGGTTTTAAACGCGGGAGGAGCGTCGAAGGTACGGATTCGGCAAGTGCCGTGCCACCGCCGCTAGCCGCCACATCGGCAGAAGCCGCCTACTGCCGCCAGCCCAAACGCCCTCCGGCCCGCTATGGCGTTAACGCAGCTCTTTCCCGGGACATATAAAGGAGCATCCAAAAATTCCTATTTTTGATGCTGGCCGGCTTCCCACCGCTTTCGTGCTCTATTCTAGCTATGCTCCGCTTTTTTCGCTACCCCCTCCTCTATCTGCTACCGGCCCTGCTGTTTTCCCTGACGGTGCAGGCCCAGCAACAAAGCGGCCTACCAAATGCCCAACGCAAGCTAACGGCCAAAGTTATCCGCAATGCCCGGGCGCGGACTGACGCTACCCCGGATTTTCCGAATATCAACCGCCTGGCGTATTTCGAGGATAAAAAGGCCCTGCGGGAAATTCAGCGGGCCGAAAAGCGCAAGAATTGGAATGCCGCCCGCAACCTGCTGGACGTGTACGTGAGTCGGTTTGGCATCGAGAACTTCTACAAGGATACGGGCCTGCTCTGGCGCCTGGGCCAGCTCTGGGAAAAAGCCGGCAACGAGGAACGGGCCAAAGCGTACTACCGCCTCGCCCTCAAGCACCGCCGCCAGGACCTGAAAAAGGTGCAGCTCTACTACGACTCTCTGGAACAGAAGGCGGCCGAGTTGTACGTACCGCTGAAAACGTACTATGATATTGTAGAGTATCGCAAAAACATTGCCGCCTTCCGCCCCCCCAAGGGCGTGTACACCAGCATGGGCGACGCCATTAACTCCCAGGTGGAGGACTACGGCCCTACCCTGAACGCAGACGCGGACCTGCTCATCTTCTCCTCTAAGCGCAAAACGCGCGGTATCAATAACATCGTAGACGAGGACTTGTACACGGCGCGGCGCGAAAATGGCCTCTGGACGGAAGCCGAGCCGCTGCCCAAGCCCATCAACTCGGCTTACAATGAGGGCTCCGCCTGCATCAGCAAGGATGGTAAAACCTTGTTCTTTGCCCGCTGCGAGTGCCCTACCTGCCACGGCAACTGCGACCTGTACGTGTCTTCGTTCAAGGACGGGCAGTGGACCACGCCCAAGAGCCTGGGGGCCGGCGTTAATTCCACGGCCTGGGACTCGCAGCCTACCCTTTCGCCCGGTGAGGATACCTTGTACTTCGCCTCCGACCGGCTGGGCGGCTTCGGCCTCTCCGACATCTGGTACACCGTGAAGCAGAAAAACGGGCAGTGGGGCAAGGCCCAGAACATGGGCCCGGTGGTGAACACGCGCGAGAGTGAGGTCAGCCCCTTCTACCACCCGCTCTACCACGTGCTGTACTTCAGCTCGCGCGGGCAGCTGCTCAACTTCGGCGACTTCGACATCTATAAAACCTACCGGGTTCGGGGCCGCTGGCAGGAACCCATCAACATCGGGCCCCTCGTGAACGGCAAGGGCTCGGAGTACTATTTCACCATTGATTCCGACTCCAAGAGCTTGTACTACGCCCGCTCCGAGGAAAAGGAAATGAAGAACCTCGATTTGTTCTCGTTTCCCTTACCTATGGAGGCCCAACCCCTGGCTACCACCCACGTGGCGGGACTGTTGGTAGACTCCGTCAGCCAGAAACCGCTGAACGGCATCGTCAGCATCATCGACACGGACAACGGCATTGAGGTAGCCAGCAAGTACCTGCGCGATGATGGCTCGTTTGACTTCGACCTGATTGAGGGCTCGCACTACGTAATGCTGATTCAGAGCCCCGACTTTTTCAGCGTAGAGAAGAAGTTTGCCCTGCAGGGCGACACGGTGATGAAGCTGATGACCAACTCCATCGACTACAAGCTGCCGCTGATTTTCAAGAACATTGAGTTCGATCAGGACAAGGCCACCATCCGGGCCAGCATGCACCCCATTCTGGACCGGATTGCCGTGTTTCTGGTGGACCACCCCACGTTCCGGCTCAGCATCTCGGGCCACACCGACAGCAAGGGCGACCCGGACTTTAACATGACCCTCTCGCAGGATCGGGCCGAGGCCATCCGCCGTTACATTGAGCAGAAGGGCAAGCTCAAGCCCAACCGCATCGAGAGCATGGGCTACGGCAGCACCCAGCCCCTGAAAAACGAGGTAACGGAGGAAGACGCCCGCACCAACCGCCGCGTAGAGTTCCGCCTGATCAAGCCCGAGAACGAGCAGAAGGATGCCGGCGGAGGTGGGTGGTAATGTTATGGCGAGGCGAAGCCTTCTTTCCTTCACGAAATACTACCCTTGAAATGTGACAAGCCCTTACCGCCGTGCTGGAAGTAAGGGCTTGTCTCGTTATCAGGCTAATCACAAAAGCGAAAAAGGAGTGCTTCGCTCCGCTCGCAATGACACTCCCTACCACTTCAGCGGCTGACTTTCCTCGCCCTCGCGGAAGAGCAGACTTTGCTTTTTACCGCGGGCGTCGAGGTTGACGATGTTCATCTGGTCCGGGAAAAGGTTCAGCAAGAGTTGGTGACGCAGGCTTACGCTCGTGGCGGAAGCCGGCAGCGGGGCCGTGAAGTACAGCCAGTAGGAGTCCGTTTCCTTCTGCAGGCCCACCAGCGTGAGCGGCAGCGCCTGCCCAGGACGGGCGCTGAATTGCACCGAGCGACGCAGCAGGTCCATCAGCAGCGGGTCGAGCTGAGGCCGGGGCAACTGGTCGGTGCGCACGGGGGTAGGCTTCCCAACGGACAGCCCCTTTTCCAAGTCGTCAATGAAGATTTTCAGGGCTATTTCCAGGCGCTGCTTCTCGGGGTTGAAGCGCACTTCCATAATGCTGGCGTGGTAGGCGTGCGCCCAGGCCAGCCCCTGCCCTGCTACGAGCAGGACAACGACCAGCAGAAAACGACGAAGGCAGTGAGAGGAAAGCATGGCAAAAAAGAGGATGACCGCACGGAAAGGTTGCAGACCAGAAGTACTATAAAAGCCGTGCCACCTCGCGGCAGCACGGCTTCCCTGTAGCCTCGCTCCGGCCTGCGCCAGCGGTTTACTTACCGAAGGTTTTCAGCAGCGGGTTGATGATAAGCACGAACGCCATCAAACCCAGAATCAGCATCATACCTACTTTCTGGGCATTTTCCAGGAATTTATCGGAGGGCTTGCGGCCGGCTACCATCTCGTAGAGCAGGAACAGGACGTGGCCGCCATCGAGGGCGGGAATCGGCAGCAGGTTCATGAAGGCCAGCACCATCGAGAGCATTCCCGTGAGCGTCCAGAAGCGGAACCAATCCCACTTGCCGCCGTACTGCTGGGCAATTTCGATGGGGCCCCCGATTGATTTACGGAAAGAAGCCTCACCCCGGAAAATCTTGGCAAACGCTTTTATTTGCGTGGTTACTACCCCGAAGGCCTGCTTGGTACCTGCCGGCACCGACTCGAGCAGGCCGTATTGCCGGGTAGCGTACTGTAATAAGGACTTGGGCAGGAAGCCGATTTTGCCGTCCTCATCTACTGTCACGTTCAGCGTAACGGGCTGCTTGCCGCGCTCTACCTGCACGGGTACGGTTTTGCCGGCGTGGTCTTTCAGGGCTTTCTGCAGCTCCGGGAAAAAATGAATGGGCTGGCCCGCCACGGTCAGAATCCGGTCGTTGGGCTGCAGGCCGGCTTTGGCGGCGGGGCTGCTGCCTACTACCTGGTCTACCACGAAGGGGTCGAGGGGTAGCACGAAGGCTGCTTGGCCTTCATCGGCCAGACGGTCCATGAAATTGGCTGGCACCGGAATGTCCACGATCTGCCCGGCCCGGTCGACGGTGTAGTAGGCGTTGGTGCCCAGTACCACTTCGGGGCTGTACACGTCGTTGAACTCCGTGAACGGCTGCCCGTTGATCTTCACAATTTTGTCGCCGGTGCGGAAGCCGATTTCTTTGCCTAGCTCGTTGGGCACTACGCCGTAGCGCACTTCGGACGCCGGCAGGTAGCTTTCGCCGTACTTGAAGGTGATGAGCGAGAAAATGACAATGCCGGTAATGACGTTCATGATGATGCCGCCCAGCATCACAATCAGGCGCTGCCAGGCTGGCTTGGCCCGAAACTCGTTGGGCTGGGGCTCGGCCGCGAGGCTGTCGGCATCCTGGGTTTCGTCGATCATGCCGTGGATGGCCACGTAGCCGCCCAGCGGAAACCAGCCCAGGCCGTACTCCGTTTCGCCGATTTTCTTTTTAAAGAGGGCGAAGTTGAGTACTCCGGGCAGGGGAAACAGGAAGTCGAAGAAGATATAAAACTTATCGACCCGGATTTTGAAGTATTTGGCTGCTGCAAAGTGTCCGAACTCGTGCAAACCAACCAGAATGGAAAGGCCCAGCAGCATCTGCCCGGCCATGATAAGTCCTTCCAAAGGGGGTAGGGGTATGTTAGGTGATTAGGTAATAAGCAAGCGTACTGGTAGGCCTGGCGCGGTAGCAGACATCCTGGCGTTCTTCCCGGCAATACCACGCCGAATACAAACAACGCACCGAAGGCGCCGCTAGTGCCCATTCCGGCCAGGGTGTCAGGCGCGGGCGCCCACCAGCTCCTGGGCAATGCGGCGCGTCTCGCGGTCCGTTTGCACGTAGTCGTCCAAGCTCGGGGCAGCAAGGTACGAAACCCGGGCGAGGCTGGTTTCTACCACCTCCGACATTTCCAGGAACCCGATTTCGTCGCGCAGGAAGGCGGCTACGGCTACCTCATTGGCCGCATTGAGTACGCAGGGCGCGTTGCCCGCCCGCTGCATGGCCTCAAACGCCAGAGCCAAGTTGCGGAAGGTGCTAGTATCGGGCTGTTCAAAGGTGAGCTGGGGGTAGTCGAGGAAGCTGAAACGTGGGAACTGGCTGGGCAGGCGCTGCGGGTAGCCCAGGGCATACTGAATGGGCAGCTTCATATCGGGCAGACCCAGCTGGGCCTTCAGGGAGCCATCCTCGAACTGCACCAGGGAATGAATGATACTCTGAGGGTGTACCACCACCTCAATCTGGTCGTCGCGCAGACCAAACAGCCACTTGGCTTCAATCACCTCCAGGCCCTTGTTCATCAGCGAAGCCGAGTCGATGGTGATTTTGGCACCCATGTCCCAGTTGGGGTGCTTCAAGGCTTGAGCCTTGGTTACCAGGGCCAGCTGTTCGCGGGTGCGGCCCCGAAACGGTCCGCCCGAGGCCGTCAGGATTATCTTTTCAATGGGGTTCTGCTCTTCTCCCACCAAGCACTGAAAAATGGCCGAGTGCTCCGAGTCGACGGGGTAGAGCCCTACCCCGTGCTCTTTCACCAGCTCGGTAATCAGCTGCCCAGCTACTACCAGGGTTTCTTTGTTGGCCAGGGCAATGGTTTTGCCCGCCCTGATGGCGCGCACCGTGGGCAGCAGTCCGGCGTAGCCCACCATGGCCGTGAGCACCACGTCGGCATCGTCGCGGCCGGCTACATCGGCCAGGCCCGCCGCGCCGGCCAACACTTCGGTTTCGGGCTGGGTAGCCAAGGCGGCTTTTACGGCAGCGTACTTGGTTTCGTCGCCAATGACGACGGCGGCGGGCCGAAACTCGCGGGCCTGCTGCACCAGCAGTTCGGCATTGGCGTGGGCCGACAGCGCCGTGACAGTAAACCGGCCGGGCTGGCTGCGCACCACATCCAGGGCCTGGGTACCGATGGAGCCAGTGGAACCAAGAAGGGTAACGCGCTTGGGAAATTCAGAGGGCATAGAGAAATGGTGTGGGCAGGTAGCTACAAAAGTAGCGCGAACTTCCCGTTTGGCTTACGGGCACGCTGCGCCAGGCAGCGGACCTTAGCTTTGCGCTTCGTGCACCTGAAACAGCACCCGGCGCCCAGAGTACTCGGCACTCATTTCCTCGTCTACTTCCGGGGTAGTTGGGGCAGCTTCCTGCGGCTTCTGCGCTGCCGGGTCGGGGCGCTCCAGGCCCATATTGCGCAGCTCCTCGTCGGTAAACTGCTCGTAAAAGTCCTCGTCCAGCTCGTCCTCATACACGGTAGCCGTCGACTGGTAGTCGAGGCCAACGGCTTGTCCTTCCAGGAAAAACCGGCCACTACCGCTCATGCTGAAATCACCGGCGCTGGGCAGGTCCAGCTGCTCTGTCAGATAGTGCTCCAGGCCATAGGGAAAGTCATTGGTTTCGCTGTACTGGCTTTCCAGCTCTTGGTTATCCACACTGGTGTACACAAACGATTCGTCGCCGCCGCAGTCCCAGCGGACGGTTACGGTGTGGCCGGCCTGGAGTAGCTGCACGAGGTGGGCTTTAGTCTGGGGTTGGTTCATGTGCGGGAGCGTGTTGGCGCAGCCAGGCCAGCTCTTTAGGGTCGGGCCGGTACTGCCAGGGGTAAGAAAAGGGGAAAGACTGCAGGCTATCGGCTACTGCTGGCGCAGGGTGCAACTGACGCGCCAGCTCTTCGGCAGCGGCCAGGCCCAGCAGTTGCTCGGCCAGGTACACCCCAAAGGTGCTGGTAGTAAGCAAAAGGGCCGAGCGCAGGCCCGTGCGCAGGTAGGGCCGCAGCACAAAGGCGCGCAGCTCCGGCTGGGCGGCGGGCAGCAACTCATCGGGCGTGGGCGCCAGCGGAGCCAGGGTAGCATCGGCGTGGCGGAGCCACTCGCAGAGGGTGGGCACGCGGCCCAGCAGGTCTTCCTTGCAGTGCTCGGCAGCTACATCGCGCACCAGCACCGTGCGGCCCGCCGAGTTCAGCACAAAGTCGCCGAGCAGCTCCGTAGCCCACTCAATACCCAGGGTATGGTGCAGTAGCAAGCGGTGCCGGATGTGGAAGTAGAATAGCTTGCTGCTATCCATGAACCGGTGCACGGCCACGTAATCGGTTGGCTCGCCGCCAAATTTGCGTTGGGAAAGCAGGCAGTGCTTCCAGATGTCCATAAAATAAGTAGCAAGCTGATAAGTGGCGGCTTTGGGGAAGCTCCGCGGCTAATAAGTTGATGCGCATCCGTGCGTGCAGCAGTGCTGAAATAGCCAATTAGTCCACGCTTTCTATGCGCAGGGGCTTGCCATTAAACACGACCTGCTCGCCGGCCTGCCGGCCGCTGAGCGTTACCGCTACTGGCGCCGCGGCCGATACTGCAAAGCACTCCTGCCCGTCCAGCGTGAGTTTGCCGGCGCTAATGCTGATGTAGAACCGGCCCATACTCGTGCGTACCAAAGCGCCGGGCCGTACCGTGTCGCAGGCAGCATGGGGGTTGATGCGCTGCAGCTCGCCCAGCAGCTGGCGGGCCTGCTGGAGCTGCACGGCATTTCGGTCCCGCTCGTTCTGGGCCATGGCGCGGCCGGTTTCGTACTTGTCGCCGGCGCTGCTCTTGGTTTCGGAGTTGGCCGATTCCTGGGCGGCAGTAATGGCAGCCTGGCAGGCTTCAATGCGCTCCTGCACGTAGGCGAGACAGAGGGCGTGGAGGTGGGATTTACTCATTAGCTGGTTTGGGCCTGCTAGATAGGCAGAAGAAAGGCAGTACAGAAAATATACACGAGCGTCCTGTCGAACTTGTTAGGATCTGCCGCTCTGTTCTTCCCTATTTTATCTCCACGTTTACTACTACCGGAAAGTGGTCGGAGGGGTAGAGGCCGCGCATAGAATCGGTCAGGACGGCATAGTTAAGTACAGTGAATTGCTTGCTCAGGAAGATGTAGTCAATACGATCCGTCAGGGGGGCGTCGAGCTTGAAGCCGGTGAAGGTGCCCACGGGGCCGTAGGGTGGTTGCTTGGTGGTGCGGTAGGCGTCGTTGAGCACAGCTTGCATGGTCTGGATCTGCTCGGTATCGGGCGTGGAGTTGAAGTCGCCGACGCAGATGACGGGCGTGTTTTTCGCAATTTCCCGAATCTTCTGCACCATCAGCCGGCCCGATTGACGGCGGGCCTCCACACCCTCGTGGTCGAAGTGGACGCTAAAAAAGAAAAACTCCTGGCTAGTCTTCAGTTCCTTGAATTTAGCCCAGGAACAGATACGGTTGCAGCACCTGGCATCCCACCCCTTCGAGGGAACATCCGGCGTCTGGCTCAACCAGAAGTCACCGGTTTGCAGGAGTTGGAGGCGGCTTTTCCTGTAGAAGATGGCCGAATGCTCGCCCGCTTCCTTGCCATCGTCGCGGCCGTGGCCCACGAAGGCGTATTCCGGTAGCTCCGCTACATCTGCCAGCTGGCCGCGGAAGCCTTCCTGGGTACCAAACACATCAAAGCTGTGGTAGCGCACCAGGCTTTTCACCATTTCCCGGCGGTTAGGCCAGGCATTCACTCCGTCGCTGGCTACGTTCAGGCGCAGGTTGTAGGTAGCAACGCGCAGTGGGGGCAGCCCCGCTTGTTGAGCGTAGGCTTCACTCGCCCATAACAGGGCATGTAGCAGCAGGCAGACAAGAAAGCGCATAACCTAGCGGGGTAAGGATGGCATCAAATTACACTTTATCTACTTTTTGCATCTGCTACAACTGGCGCTTGTAAAGCGGCTTGCACCTTTGCTGCCCACTGCTCCTGCTGCGGCTGAAGAACAACGACTGCAAAGCCGTAACGCTTTCCTTCTAGGGCTACCCCTTCCGCATCGTCTATCAGCAAACCAATGCCAAACGTAGGCGGATGCCTGGTACAACTCACGGCCGCTTCCCGCGCATGACGGGTTTGGTTTATACCTGCTGCAAGCTCAATCCCGTGCAGCCAGAAGAGCAGTCGGATATACCACTTCCTACGAAAAGAGGTCGTATATACCCATATCGTCCAGCCGCGGGCCACCCCGTATTCAGCTACCTCTACTATTCCTTTCCGCAATGAGTCACTGCCCAGCAACCTGGCCCGGAAAGGCCGGCGGGGCTGCTCCAGCGGGACCCCGCAGCCGCACTGATTTACCGTATTGCCGAGGTCGAAAGCAACTCGCATTTAAGGCAGACCACCGGGCGGCTAGTTAAAAAGCCGCCCACCAGGCCGACAGCCGAAAGGCACACTATATAGCCTAACCGCGTGTTTCCGGGCAAGTTTTGCTTTCTCTGAAAGCAGGTGAATACCCCACCAACTGGTTGCCCCGGCAGCCCTAGTATGCTAAAGCCCCAAAACGCAGACCGAAGGTAGGCCAGAACTCCTCTGGCAGCACTTGCTGCTGCGCGGGGCTACCCAAGAAGAAAAGGGCAGCCCTGATGCCCGTAAGCAGTGCCAGAAACCCGGACACTACAGTAGTAGCACTAGCCATCAGCTACCCAGCAACCCCTCCGCTACGGTTCTATCGTTGCTGAGCCGGGGCACTTTGTTTTGGCCGCCGAGCTTGCCCAGGCTTTTCATGTAGCGCTGGAAAGCCCCGGTGGGCAAGGGCGTGAGGTGCAGCGGGGCCAGAATGTTGCCCCGGAGCAGGTCGTCGTAGTACACGTTGCGGCGGCGCAGGCCCGTATCCAGGGAAGCGGCAAAGGCAGCAGCGTCGTGAGGGGGACGGGCAAACTCGATAAGCCACTCGTGCTGGGAAGGCACGGCGGGGTCGTTGCTTACGCGGGGGGCAACGGTGAATTCTACTACCTCTACCTCGGGGTGCTGGTGCATTGCTTCGCGCAGGGCGTGCTCTACCTCTTCCCCGATGACATGCTCCCCGAAGGCGGAGAGAAAGTGCTTGATGCGGCCCGTCACGACGACACGGAACGGGTATTTCTGGGTAAAGCGCACCGTGTCGCCGAGGCTGTAGCCCCAGAGGCCAGCGTTGGAGCTGAGCACTACCGCGTACTGCTTATCCAGCTCTACCTCCGCTAGGGTAAGGCGGGGCGGGTTCGGCTCAAAGAACCGGTCGGCCGGAATAAATTCGTAGAAGATACCAGCATTCAACAGCAACAGCAGGCCGGGGTTACCAGGCTGGTCCTGGAAAGCCAGGAAGCCTTCGGAAGCTGGAAACAGCTCGATGCTGTCCACGGGCCGGCCAATGGTATCGAACAGCTTTTTGCGGTAGGGCTCAAAGTTTACGCCACCGTACACAAACAAATCGAACTGCGGAAACACCTCTCCTACCGGCCGGCCGGTGCGCTGTACTATTCTGTCAAAGTACATCTGCACCCAAGGTGGAATCCCCGAAATCAGGGTCATGGGCTGGGGTAGTGTTTCCTCCACGATGCGGTCCAGCTTGGCTTCCCAATCTTCGATGATGTTGGTCTGGTAGCTGGGCAGTTGGTTGCGGCGCAGGTAGGCGGGCACGTGGTGGTTGGCAATGCCCGAGAGGCGCCCGGTATGGATACCGCCTACCGTTTCCAGCTCGGGGGAGCCTGATAGAAAAATCAGCTTCCCATCCAGAAACCGACTTTTGCCCGTGGCGTGCACATACTGGAGCAGCGCGTCGCGGGCTCCATTGATGTGGTTGGGGATGCTGTCTTGGGTAATCGGGATGTACTTGGCCCCGGAGGTAGTGCCGCTGGTTTTAGCCAGGTAGAGCGGCTTGCCGGGCCAGAGCACGTCCGGCTCCCCGGCTTTTACCCGGTTGAAATAGGAACTAAGGCCTTCGTAGTCGCGGACGGGCACGCGGGCGGCCAGGTCCTGGGCAGTGCGGGCTCCCGGCAGGTCATGGTCGCGGCCAAAAGCGGTGCGGGCCCCACAGGCCAGCAACTCCCGTAGCACCTGCTGCTGCGTGCCGATGGGGTCCTGCTGCCACCGCCGGTATTGCTGCGTGATGTAGGCGGCCAAAGGCCGGCTCAGGGTGGATTTCAGGCCCATTGACAGGGAAAATAGAAAACTGGTGAATTACGACGCTTCTTTCTCACTCCGAAACGTAAGGTCAAAGGTACGTGCTACCCCGAAATGGATGCGCAACGCTTTCCATTGGGCGGAGCCCATCCTTACGCCTTACTTTTCGTACCTACCTCAACCATTCACTCTTTAGTTTCTTTACTCATGATTAACCAGCGTGGCAATGCCGTATGGAACGGCGACATCAAAGGCAGCGGCAGCATCACGACCCAGAGCGGTACCGTATCAGCGCCGTACTCAGTAGGCGCCCGGTTTGAAGGACAGAAGGGCACCAATCCCGAAGAGCTGATTGGGGCGGCTCACGCCGGCTGCTACACCATGTTCCTGACCAGCATTCTAACCAAAGATGGCAAGCAGGTAAAGCAAATCCGGACGGAGTCGAAGGTTACGCTGGACACGTCGGGGGAAGTGCCCAAAATCGTGAAGATCAGCCTCACCACGGAAGGCGAGGTAGAAGGCGTATCAGCGGAGGAATTTCAGCAATACGCGCAAACAGCCAAGGAAAAATGCCCGGTTTCGCAGGTGCTGAGCGCCGTGCCCGAAATGGAGCTGGTGGCAGCCACCCTCAAGTAAGCTCGTCGGCAGGAGCCGGTGTATGGAGTAGCAAGGCCGCTTGCGTATGCACCCGGCAACGGCGTACTGGTAGTGCATTTCGAAAAACGAGGAGCGAAAACAAACAACGAAAGCCGAACCTCTTACTTTTGCGGGTCCCCGCGACTTCAATGCCCTTATGCATCCTGATTCTACCCGTATTCGTCTTCAGCCCGCCAACACCCAACGAATTCCCTTTCTGGGTCAGCTTTTCCTGGGCCTGCTCTGGATTGCCTACACGGTGTCGCTTATTGTAACCGGCGAGGGCGCCAGCGACATGCACTTCCTACACTACGTATTCCTGGTGTTCAGCCTGATTTACCTGGGCTACGTGCTGGTACACAACGCGCCGGTTTTCGGCACCCAAAGCTACCTGGAGTTTACCCCCGCTTACATTGTGCACAAAGACGGGCTATTTCGGCCTAAACAGGCTTTTCCAGCCGAAGATATTGTGTCGCTGGAATTGGTGCCGCAGCAGTTGCGCGTGCAGCTGAAAGAAGGTAGTACCTATACCATGAGCCTGCGTCAGGTAAAGGGCCCCAAACGTAAGCGGCTAATGCGCGAACAGGTTCGGGCGTTTGCCTCCAAACACAGCATCCCCTTGCGCGATACCCAGGCATAGGCCGCACGCGGGCGCTTACTCACCGGATTCGAGTGCGTTGCTGAGTAGCTTTTAGGCTACGGGTGCCACCTCGCACTGTGCACCAACGCTATCCGCTAAGATTAAGAAAGCCCCCGCTACCTGCGGGGGCTTTCTTGTTGGCGTTCGTGCCACCCTGCCGGGTAGGAGGTGGCTAGTAAAGTTCTACTTCCCTGCTTCTACTTCCCGGCAAATTTTTTCCGCAGCTCGGCAATGGTGCCCCGGAAGGCTTTATCAGAGTCAATCAGGTCCGAGACGGTTTGCACGGAGTGAATGACGGTGCTGTGGTCGCGGCCGCCGAAGTGGTGACCTATGCTTTTCAGGGAGTGGGTAGTATGCTCCTTGGCAAAATACATGGCTACCTGCCGGGCCGTTACTACCTCTTTCTTGCGGGTTTTAGCCTTGAGCAAATCCAGCGGCACCCCAAAGTACTCGGCGCAGGTTTTCTGGATAAAGTCCAGGTTTACCTCGGCCTCCACTTCCTCAATGATGTGACGCAGGGCCTGCTTGGCCATTTCCAGATCAATCTCGCGGCGGTTAAGGCTGCTTTGCGCTACCAGCGAAATCAGCACGCCTTCCAGCTCCCGCACGTTAGTATTCACTGAGTGCGCCAGATACTCTACTACCTGCGGCGGAATGTCAATGCCATCCTGCTGCATCTTGTTCTGGATGATGGCCATGCGCGTCTCAAAGTCGGGGCTTTGCAGGTCGGCGGTGAGGCCCCACTTAAAGCGGGACAATAGACGATCCTCCAAGCCCACCAAGTCGCGAGGCGGGCGGTCGGAGGTCATCACAATCTGCTTGCCCGCCTGGTGCAGGTGGTTGAAGATGTGGAAGAACATCTCCTGGGTTTTGTCCTTGCCCGAGAGGAACTGCACGTCGTCCAGAATCAGAATATCGACCAGCAGGTAGAAGTTGGCAAAATCCTGCACCTGGTTGGAGCGCAGGCTCTCGATAAACTGGTTGGTAAACTTCTCGGCCGAGACATACAGCACGAACTTATCGAGGTTCGTGGCCTTGATGTGGTTGCCGATGGCCTGCACCAGGTGGGTTTTACCCAGCCCTACCCCACCGTATACCATCAGGGGGTTGAAGGAGGTAGTACCCGGCTTATTAGCCACGGCAAGTCCAGCCGAGCGCGCCAAGCGGTTACAGTCGCCCTCGATATAGTTCTCGAAAGTGTACGTCGTATTCAGCTGCGACTTTAGGTAGTCGCGCTCAATGGTTTTGCTGGCCTCGAAGGGGTTGCGCAGGGTAGGCGGCGCCGGGGCGGGGGCCACGGAAGCCGCGGCTGTGTTGCGCGCCGACGCCGTCATGGCGCTGGCCGCCATAGCTGTGGCCGCGGGCGTGGCTACGGCGGCTGGCCCGGCGGCTTTGCGGGTGGTAGGCAAGTTGAGGGTACGCGGCTTGGTTTGGGCGTTGCCCTGGTCCACCACAATACTATACTCCAGCCGCCCCTCCGGCCCCAACTCCTGGTGAATGGCCCGCTTCAGCTCCTCTACGTAATGCTCCTCCAGAAATTCGTAGAAATACGTACTGGGCACCTGAATCAACAGGACGTTATGCTGCAGCTGCACCGGCACGATGGGTTGAAACCATGTCCGGAAGCTTTGCTCACCAATCGTTGCCTTGATGACGCGAAGACAGTTGGCCCATACGGTTCGACAATCCTTCAGCATCAATCAGATAGGGCAAAAGCAACGGGTGTGCAGGTGAGCGGAATAACAGGCCAGCCACGGGCCCGGCAAGGCCCGTTTTTTTAGGGGGAGACAAAAATGTGGAAAAGTCAGGAGACAAAAAAACCCCCCACCTCTTGCATTTTATGCGCTTTTAGCAGAAGCCTAGCTCTGCTGTAATCGGAAGTTGCCTCTTTGCCCTTACGCAGCTTGTACGGGTACTACGGAGGTAGCGGCTACCGTTGGCTGCCGGGTACCCCGCTCAAATGAGTAATCCAGGCGGCCTAGGTTGATGCCCGACCAGCCGACTTGGTTCACGAGCGTGGTGCGGCCGTTGGGGCTGGCAATGGGCTCCGGCTGGTCGAGGAAGGTGTGCGTGTGGCCCCCTAGGGTCAGGTCGATGCCGCTGACCTGCGCGGCCAGTTTCCGGTCGTCGATTTTAGCGCCTTCGTACTTATAGCCCAGGTGAGACAGGCAGATAACCAGGTCGCACTTCTCGGAGCCGCGCAGCTTAGCTACCATCTCCTTGGCAGTGGCTACGGGGTCAAGGTACTTGGTGGCACCAAAGTTTTTATCGGCTACCAGGCCGGCCAGCTCAATGCCCAGCCCGAATACGCCGACCCGGATGCCCTGCTTCTCGAATACCTTATACGGCTGGAACTTGCCAGCTAGAAGGGTCTGCGAGAAATCGTAGTTGGCAATGAGGAAGGGAAACGTAGCGTTCGGCAGCTGCTTCTGCAGTCCCTCCAGGCCGTTATCGAAGTCGTGGTTGCCGAGGGTGCTGGCGTCGTAAGCCATCTGGCTCATGAGCTTGTACTCCAGCTCGCCCTGGAAGAAGTTGAAGTAGGGCGTACCCTGCCAGATGTCGCCGGAATCCAGCAGCAGCACGTTGGGTTCCTGCTTCCGGATTTGCTCAATCAGCGTTGCCCGCCGGGCCATGCCCCCCAGGCCAGCCCACTGAGCCGCATTGTCGGGGAAGGGCTCAATGCGGGAGTGCATATCGTTAGTATGCAGAATGGTCAGGCGGGTAGCTTTTTTATCGGCGGCGGCTGTAGGCAGAGCCGAAGCCCCTAGCAGGCCCAGTGTAGCGGCTCCCAGGCCGGTATGTTTCAGAAATTCGCGACGATCCACGGCAGGAATGTACTAAATGTGGTTGAATGTGCGGAAGGTGGAAATGCGCTTGGAGCTACCGGAAAGAGGAGCCAGATGTGCGTTCATCCAGCTCCTATTTACCTACATTTCTTACACTAGAATTTCACCCGGCCCTCTACTTTGGCCTCAATAGGCTTGCCTTGCTGGGTTTGCTCACGCATGTAGTCGGCAATGGCCGAGCGGAGCAGCACGCCGGTGCCACGGGGCTTGAGGGCTTTGAAGAACGTCAGGTTGTCGCCGCCGCCAGCCAGGTAGTCGGAAATAGCAATGGTGTAGGTTCGGGAGAGGTCAAGCGGCTGCCCGCCAATGCGCACATCCTGGGGTTTGCCTTCGGCCGAGGCTGTATACACGGCACCGGAAACCGGCATTCTCACGCGAGCGGCGTAGTCGAACAGCTGTTGCACCACCGGGCCGGGGGCATCCAGCACTACCAACTCATTCTCGAAGGGCATCAGCTCAAACACGGAGCCCAGCGTAACCGGTCCGGCCGGAATGGGTGCCCGCAGACCGCCATTGGTCATCACGCCTAGGTCCAGGGACTGCTTCAGCTCCCGGCTGGCGCGTATGCGCTGGATATCCGCCACCAGGTTGGATAGTGGTGACTCGCCGTTGTTTTTCACAATAGCTACCGGGGCCTGCCCCAATACGGTTGTCATCTGCTCGGTTACGCGCTGCCGATACGGGGCAATAGTGGCGGCAGCCCGCGGGTCGTCGGGGATGGATTTGCCCACGGGCTGGGCCGTAACAGGCGCCAACTGGGCCTTGGGCAAATAGGCCCCGCGCTGGCAGGCGGGGGCCAGGGCCACGGCCGTTAGCAGGCTCAGGGCAGCCAGGCGAGAACGAAGAAGTTGCATTGGGCTAGATAGAAAAGGAACGCGTGCGGCAAAGGTAAGGCGACACCGCGGGAGTTAGAAAGAAACTCTGCTATTCGCCCACAGCCCAGGCAGGCAGTGGACGCTCACGAAAACTCCCTGCCGGCCTGGGCGCTGTACTCGCTATTGCCCGACGATTTACCGGCCAAAGGTGTAGCTGGCCAGCAGTGCAATGCCCTGAGAGCCGGAGATAGTATTAGCCGCCGCTGACGTGTTATCGAGCTTATCCAAACGGCCTTCCAGGTTTATGCTGCCATAAGAGCCCGTAGGAATCGAGACGCCTACCCCGAATACGCCCCCAATGTTGTACGATTTTAACTCAACAGGGCTTGCGGAAGGGGCCGAGGAGAGGCGAGGCAGATAATCCGTTTTTTCGGCATCGCGCTGGATGTTTTGCTTGTACACGAATCCAGCCTGTACATAGGGCCGCACGCCCCCTTGGGTCAGGCTATACCGCAGTAGCACCGGGACCCCAATGGAGGCAACCTGCACATCCAGGGTGCGCTGGTAACCGGCTCCGAGAGTCCCCTCGGCCTCATAAGACAAACTGTATTTTTGCTGGGTGTACCAAAGCTCCCCTACAAAAGAAAGATGGGGACTGAAATACGCAGGATGAATCTGGACTCCGGCCCCCACCGAGGCAAGAAAGTCGGAGGTGAGGTCATACGACTTACCGTCCTGATAGGTAGCGGTAGCGTGGTATGCACCGCCCGAAACGCTGAACAGCAGCTTGCCGGTTCGCTGTGTAATGGTGCGTTGCGGGCCACCCACACAGCTGTTGTAGGCAGCTACCGTTTTCGTCAGCTGTGCTTCCAGAAGCTCCAGGCCTGGCAGCTTGGTTTGTACTGCCGGACAGTCGGCCATCAGTTGCCACAACACGTTGCGGAAGGCATATACCCGGGTGCTCACTTTATGTTCAACCCGGGTTTGTGGGTTGATTTGCAGAACAGTGGTATCTCGCTGCACTAACGGCTGGAGCAATGCCGAACCGGTGGTCTGGGCGTAGTAGTGCTTAGCTTCTGTTTCGTCCGTGTATCGTACTAAGGAAAGCTTGCCCTCGGCAAGCACCTGCATGAATACCAGCGTGGGCGCAGCGGTGGGCAGGGCCAGGGCCCGGTAGACCCCGCCTGCTGCGAAGCCGTACGCACGTACATCGGTAGGCTTATACTCCGTGGGGGGAGTCTTCGGGGTGGCGCGGAAACGGCAAAGTGTTGCGCCGCGCAACTCTCCTCGGGTGTCCACTTCTCCACGTAGCGTATCGCCGCTGAGTGGCACTACATAACCGGCTTGAAAATTACTTTGGGCTACTGCTGTAGCGGTTACCGTCAATACCGGCAATAAGAGTAAACGTTTTTTCATGAATGTCCGAACAATAGGAAGCTCGCTGATACAGATGTTTTTTTCACCGAGACCTCAAAAGTACAGCCAGACAGCGCTGCGGCAAGAACAAGAAGCGGGCAGCGGCATTCCCATCCCGAACCGGTATCTTTAACCCGCCTCTCAGGGCCTTCCTTTTCCCACCCCACCCCGCCGCATTATGGCCGATTCGCCGCGCCCTGCGCCTGTTTCGTTTTCTGAGTTTGATGCCGTTACTACCCAGCAATGGCAGGAGCGCATTGCCCGCGACCTGAAAGGCAAAGCGCCCGCCGACCTCGTCTGGCAGACCCCCGATGGCTTTCCAGTGCAGCCGTTCTACCACCAGGAGGCTCTGCACGAGCTAGGAGGCGCCCCCGTCCCCCAGGTTCGGTCCTCGCCTCACTGGCGCAATGTGCCCACGTATTCGGTGCCCGCCCTGGAACGAGGCCGGGCCACTATTGAACGGGCCGCCGACGGCTTGACCCGCGGTGCCGACGGGGCTCACTTCGTGCTGGCTCACGCCGAGGCCTTCGACCTGGAACTTCTACAGCAGCGCCTGCCTCTGTCTGACGCTTACGTGGGCTATACCGTGCGGAGCGGCATGGATGTTCTGATGCAGCGCCTCGCTCAACTACGGGTAGCGCCCCGGGGGTTTGTGGTTTCTGACCCCATCACCCGCCACGCCCCCGACCTGGCGGCCCAACAGGAAGATGTACGCCAAGCTATCCGCCTGAGTCGGGACTGGCCCGAGTTTCGGGCCTTAGGACTTGATGCGGCCTTTTATGGCAACCGCGGCGCTACCGCCACCCAGCAAATTGCCTTCACGCTGGCCACCGCCGCCGCTTACCTGAGCACCCTGCCCACCGCGGACCTGTCAGTGGACGAAGTGGCGGGCGCCTTTCACTTCCACGTAGCGGTAGGCCCCAACTACTTTTTTGAAATAGCAAAATTGCGCGCCCTGCGCCGGCTGTGGGCAACGCTGCTGCACGCCTACCAACTGCCTGCTGAGTTAGGGCAGCGGCTTACCATTTTTGCCAGCACGGCCACCTGGAGCCAGACTACCCTGGATCCGCACACGAACCTGCTGCGTACCACCACGGAGGCCATGAGTGCGGTACTTGGGGGGGCCGATGCTATCAGTGTAGGCGCGTTCGACTGCCTGTTTCATGCCCCCAACGAGTTTGCCGAGCGCCTGGCCCGCAACCTGCCCGTGCTGCTGCGCGAGGAAGCCTACCTTGATAGGGTGCAGGACCCCGCCGCCGGCTCCTACTACCTCGAAACCCTTACCGACCAGCTCAGCCGCGAGGCCTGGGCCTTGTTTCAAAAGCTGGAAGCCGCCGGCGGACTACCTGCGGCTACGGGCCTCGTGATGCAGGAGCTGCACGCCTCGGCGCAGGCCCAGTTCCGGCGCATTGCCAACGGTGAGCAGGTGGTAGTGGGCACCAACAAGTTCCAGAACCCCCACGAGAAGTTCGACTACAATCCCAAGCGCCTGCTGCGCAGCCGGGAGTTTGACAGCACCCGGGCCACCTACCCCACGGAGGTACTGCGGCTGGCTACGGCCCTGCACTTTGAGCGGCGGGAAAAGCGCAAGAAGCGGGCGGCTCTGGTCCTGCTGGGCGCCCACACCAACCAAATCATTCTGGAGTCTTTCCTGCAGACCCTGCCGGAAACAGAGCGCATAGAGCTGCGCGAAGCGCACCCGGAAGGCACCTTGTCAGTTCTGTTTTCCTCCGCCGAGGAGGCCACCCTGATGTACGCTACCCCCGAGCAGTTCGGCCGCCTTTCCCGGGCTATCAGCCGCGTGCCCATCGACGAGCCCAATTTCATTCCTCCAGCCTTGCTCACCGCCGACCTGGCTACCATGCAGGAAGCGGTACACGTGTTCGGCTTCAAGGAATTTACCGTGCGGGGCTACAGCACGGAAGACGTGCTGGCGAGGCTTCAAGGCAAAAAGTAGATTCAGAAGTAACCGCTCATAAATCAGCTGTCGTCCTGAGCATGTAGCTTGATGCCCCACATGCTCAGGATGACAAACGGCGTTCCTGACGCTATTCACCTCACCACCCATGAAGCCCGACTTCTCCACCATATCCTACGACGCAGGCCAGCTACCTGCGCCGCCCGCTGAAGCTGCTGAAACCTCCACCCCCGAGGGCATTGCGCTCAAGCAGTTCTATACCCCTCAAGATGTGCAGCACCTCACGCACCTGGGCTTTGGGGCCGGGCAGGCGCCGTATTTGCGGGGGCCCTACAGCACCATGTACATCCAGAATCCCTGGACCATCCGGCAGTACGCGGGCTTCTCCACCGCCGAGGAAAGCAACGCTTTCTACCGCCGCAACCTGGCCGGCGGGCAGAAAGGTCTCTCGGTGGCGTTTGACCTAGCTACTCACCGGGGCTACGACTCTGACCACCCGCGTGTGGTAGGCGACGTGGGCAAGGCCGGCGTGGCCATCGATTCGGTAGAGGACATGAAGCTCTTGTTTGATGAGATTCCGCTGGATCAGATGTCGGTGTCGATGACCATGAACGGGGCGGTGCTGCCCATTATGGCCTTTTACATTGTGGCGGCGGAGGAACAGGGCGTAACGCCCGATAAGCTGGCGGGCACCATTCAGAATGATATTCTGAAGGAGTTCATGGTGCGCAACACCTACATCTATCCGCCTCTGCCGAGCATGCGCATCATTGCGGATATTTTCAGCTACACGGCGCAGCATATGCCCAAGTTCAACAGCATCAGCATCTCGGGCTACCACATGCAGGAAGCCGGGGCTACCGCTGATCTGGAGTTGGCCTACACCTTGGCCGACGGGCTAGAGTACGTGCGGGCCGGGCTGGCGGCAGGCATGAAGATTGACGACTTTGCCCCGCGCCTGTCGTTCTTCTGGGCCATTGGCATGAACCACTTCATGGAAATTGCCAAGATGCGGGCCGGCCGTCTGCTCTGGGCCAAGCTTATCCAGCAGTTCGAGCCCCAGAACCCCAAGAGCCTGGCCCTACGCACGCACTGCCAGACCTCGGGCTACTCGCTCACCGAGCAGGACCCCTTCAACAACGTGGCCCGCACCTGCATTGAGGCCATGGCGGCGGCCCTGGGCGGCACCCAAAGCCTGCACACCAACGCCCTCGACGAGGCCATTGCCCTGCCCACCGACTTTTCGGCCCGCATTGCCCGCAACACCCAGCTCTACATCCAGCACGAAACGGACATTACCCGCGTGGTGGACCCCTGGGGTGGCTCCTACTACGTGGAAACCCTCACCCACGAGCTGGCCGACAAAGCCTGGGCCCTCATTCAGGAGGTAGAGGAGCTGGGCGGCATGGCCAAGGCCATTGAAACCGGCCTGCCCAAAATGCGCATCGAGGAAGCCGCCGCCCGCAAGCAGGCCCGCATCGACTCGGGCAAGGAAATCGTGGTAGGCGTGAACAAGTACCGCGTGGACGAGGCCACCGACATTGAGGTGCTCGACATCGACAACGCCGCCGTGCGCGAGTCGCAGATTGGGCGCCTGAACCAGACTAAAGCCACCCGCGACAACGCCGCCGTGCAGCAGGCCCTGGAGGCCCTCACCGAAGCCGCTCGCTTAGGAAATGAGGAATCAGGAATGAAGAATGAGGAACTGAGAGAGGCTAATCATTCTTCATTCCCCACTCCTAATTCCTCATTAAACCTACTGGCCCTGGCCGTGCAGGCCGCCCGCCTGCGTGCTACCCTCGGTGAGATTTCCGATGCTCTGGAGAAAGTATACGGCCGCCACCAGGCTACCATTCGGGCTATTTCGGGCGTGTATTCTCAGGAAATGAACTACGACGAGCAGTTTGCCAAGGCCCGCCAGATGGCCGACGAATTTGCCGCCCGCGAAGGCCGCCGCCCCCGTATGATGGTGGCCAAAATGGGCCAGGACGGCCACGACCGGGGCTCCAAAGTAATTGCTACCTCCTTCGCCGACGTAGGCTTCGATGTGGACATTGCGCCCCTGTTCCAGACGCCCGCCGAGGTAGCCCGCCAGGCCGCCGAAAACGACGTGCACGTAGTGGGCGTGAGCAGCCTCGCCGCCGGCCACAAAACCCTGATTCCGCAGCTCATTGAGGAGCTTCGGCAGCTCGGCCGCGAAGACATCCTAGTCATTGCCGGCGGCGTCATCCCCGCCCAGGACTACGACTTCCTCTACAACGCCGGGGTAGTTGGCGTATATGGTCCCGGGACGGTTATTGCCGTAGCCGCGCAGGAGATTTTGGAAAAGCTTGGGGAGTAATTAAGAAATAAATTTTTCTTATTCCATTATCATCTTCAGATGAGCAAGCAAATAAAGATTGAGCTGTTTACTTTAGAGAAGATCAATACTAAGGTAAAATCTGCTAGCAGAATATGCTTTGAACAAGGCTGCAATAACCATGCAATCAATTCTCACATCCTACAGAAGAATGGCATATTAAGTACCATTACAACTAATGGGCATTTGTATACACTCAAAGCTAATATAGTAGAAGCAAAAGCTAAATTCACTAAGACTGGACTCAACAACGTTTTTACATTTAAGGGGTTTTGCAATAAGCATGATACATTATTATTCGATTCCATTGAAAAGAACGAACTAGATATAAGCCAGTATAAAACAAAAGTATTACTGAGCTATAGAGCTGTACTTAATGAACTAAGAAAGAAACAAATAAACATTGATCATTATAACGGGATAAAGGATTCTTCTACCCTGAAGGAATTAGCGAGAAGAATGCCCTTGGACATTCTTATAAACAATGAAACGTTAGCAGAAGCCGACTTACAAAGATTATCTAACCTAATCAGGGAAGATATTGATCATGGCACTGAGAGCTTCCACTTCGCTACTTATTCCATCCCTAAAGTTGAAGTATGCACTTCAGCTACTTTCAATACTGAACTAAGAAATGAAATGATTTTGAAACGATTATCTGGCCGCTGGAACGAGCCTGTTAATAGCTTAATATTCAACGTTATTCCTCATGGAGACAAAACCGTTGTTATACTAGGATGTCATAAGCCTATATTAGATAAATGTTTATACTTCTTCTTAGAGCTTGCTAAAGACCCATTAAAATTCATAAGTGATACTTTTATAAAAAATATAGAAACTTGGGTATGCTCACCCGAATTTTACTTTAAGCAAATAAGACCGAGGGAAAAAGGAATAGTAGATGAGTTTAGCCTATACCCACAACAGAGAGACTACACTTATCCAACCAGGATATACCTATTTAAATAATACAATATGTTTTGACAACATCATGCGCATTGACGAAATAGACCAAGAGGACGCTGACATTGATTACTTCGCTACCGATGCGGCCGGGCATATCGTGCACGTAGCTTCCGGCGGCGGAATACTGCCCGAATCGGTGGCGGCTTCCCAGGAGGTGCTGCTGGAGCTGCACCAGTATTTCCTGACGCTGCCGGAAACCGATTCGGCGGTGGCGGCGGGCGTAGCCGAGGGCACGGATGAGGGTAGCTACCAGGGCTTCGCACGCTACGCCCGGCGCGGCCTGTTCTCCTTCGCCAAAACCCGCCTGCACGAGCGCGCTGATACCCGCTACTACGTAGTGGCCCGGCCCCTGCAACCCCTCACGGTAAACCAGTTGCCCAAGTACATTGCTACCCTGCTGCGCCGCACCCAACTGCCCGGCCCGGTGGCGGAGCAAGCTACCCTCGATGTAGCAACGATTTTATAGTGCACCTCCTGGAAAGTGTCATCCTGAGCCCTAGCGAAGGACCTCTACAGAAGGTAACTACTACCCTAACGAAGCGGTAGAGGTCCTTCGCTAGGGCTCAGGATGACAGATACTTTTTGGCTTCCTGAACAGCCCAAAATCAAACCGGCCCGCCTCTAGCGGGCCGGTTTGATTTTGGGCGGGGTAATTACTTGATTTTGCTACCTTAAGCGTCTTATCCTAAGCGACCTAGGCCGCAGTACTGGGGCTACCCTGCCCGGGCGTCCGTGGGTCGTTGTATTCGTGCTTCCTTGTCCTACCCCCTTTCTCATGAGCCAACTTCCTTCCCTTCCTTCCCGCCGCGAGTTTATGAAGCAGAGCGCCGCCGCTGCGGCCACCTTCATGATTGTGCCGCGCTTTGTGCTGGGTGGCAAAGGCTACACCGCCCCCAGCGACCAGCTCCTGATTGCCGGCGTGGGGGTAGGCGGCAAAGGGGAAAGCGACCTGGCGTCGTTTGTTAAATCGGGCAAGGCCCGGATAGCCTACCTCTGCGACGTGGACGACCGGCGGGCTGCCCGCGCCGTGCAGGCCTACCCCCAGGCTAAGTACTATAAAGACTGGCGGCAGATGCTGGAAAAGGAAAGCAAGAACTTCGATGCCGTATCGGTGGCCACGCCCGACCACAACCACGCCGCCGTAACGCTGGCCGCCATGCAGCTGGGCAAGCACGTGTACGTGCAGAAACCCCTCACCCACGACCTCTACGAAGCCCGCGCCCTTACGGAAGCCGCTAAGCGCCACAAGGTGGTTACGCAGATGGGCAACCAGGGCGCCTCCGGCGACGGCGTACGCCAGCTCCAGGAGTGGTACGACGCCAACGAAATAGGCAAGGTGCACACCGTGTACTGCTGGACCGACCGCCCCGTGTGGCCCCAGGGCATTGCCTGGCCCACCACGGCCGGCAGCGTGCCCAAGGAGCTGGATTGGGACCTGTGGCTGGGCACGGCTCCTTACCGGCCCTATGTCGATAAACTGGTGCCCTTTAACTGGCGCGGGTGGTGGGAATACGGCACCGGCGCCCTCGGCGACATGGGCTGCCACCTGCTGGAAGCGCCCTTCCGGGTGCTGGGCCTGCAGTACGCCAGCTCCGTGCAGGCCAGCGTGGGCAGCGTGTACGTGGATGAGTTCAAGCGCGGCTACTTCCCCGAGAGCTGCCCGCCCTCCAGCCACGTTATCCTGAAGTTTCCGAAAACCGATAAAACCAAGCACGAGGTAACGGTGCACTGGATGGACGGCGGCATTCAGCCCGAGCGCCCCGAGGAACTGGGCCCCAACGAGCTGTTCGGCGACGGGGGCAACGGTATTCTGTTCGTGGGAACGAAGGGCAAGATGATGGCCAGCACCTACGCCGCCGACCCACGCCTGCTGCCTACCTCCCGCAATCAGGAGGTAAAGGTGAAACAGACCCAGGCCCGCGTGCCGGGCGGCGCCGAAGGCCACTACGCCCAATGGGTAGAGGCCTGCCTGGCTGGCCACGGCAACCACTACGTCAGTGCCCCCTTCGAAACGGCTGGCCCGCTGACCGAGGCCCTGCTGATGGCCAACCTTGCCATTCGGGGCTACGATTTGCAGCGGCCCAAAACCACTGGCTCCGGCGTCGACTATCCCGGCCGGGGTGTTGAGCTGGTCTGGGACCCGAAGCAGCTACGCGTTACCAACTTCGACGAGGTAAACCAGTTTGTGAAGCGCACCTACCGCCCGGGCTGGCAGTAGTACCAACGACGACCGGTTCTAACCAGCCGCTGCGGCAGTTGGTTAGAACCGGTCGTCGTTGACTTCTATCCAAAAGTTGTCGGGGTCCTGCAGGTACACTTGCTTCACGCCATCAGGGCGGGCGGTGGTTTGCTTGGCCTCTCCGGTCCAGCTGCTGTAGCGCGTCGCCGACTGATCTAGGCGGGCCATGAACTTCCCGAGGTCTTTCACCCGAAAGGCCAGGTGCGTGTCTTTGGCGTGGTCTTCTACCCGGGCAGCGCCCTGAATAAGGTGTAGCTGGCTGTGCGGCCCCATCCGAAACCACGCGTGCCGCCCATCGTGGAAAGGCTCCGGGATTGGCTTTAGCCCCAGCACATTCTGGTAGAATGCGGTGCTTTTCTGCAGGTCATACACGTACAGCGCTACGTGGTTTACAGCCGGGCGTACCTGGGCTGCTACCTTGCCAGCGCCCATCAGGGCCAGTGCCAAGGCTGTGGTACCAAGAATCCTGTTGCGGGTCATTGAAATCGTCACGGTGATTGACACAGTATAAGGTCGGCAGAATTGTTGCCCCGCCGGATAAGTACGCTATTTCTCGGCAATTCCAGTAGCATAAGCTACTTCCCAGCGCGCTCAGCGCTTAGCGCTGCTGTTGCAGCCACTTCACGGCTTCGGCTTCGGTTTCGCAGAACTGGTAGGTTAACCGTTTTTTATGTGATTCGGCTGTAACTGACTTGGAGGCCAGACGGGCAAATACATCCAGGGGCAGGAGTACGGCAGCGTAGCGGTACGGGCCTTCGCCTACGGCGCGCGGCAGCCATTCTTCCAGCACCCAGGTGCGCTCGGCTTCCGTGAAGGCCGTCAGGTCCCGTTGGTCGGCCAGTAGCTTGCTCCACTGGCGCAGCCGGAAGAGGCGGTCGAGCTGGCTGAGCACGGCCCGAAAGTCCTCGGGCTTCCGGATTCCCTTGTGCCACTTTACTACGGCAAACCCTTCGGGGCTCTCACAAATGCGGGCCGCGGCATTTTCAAAGTAAACAGGCGAGGCCAACGACATACGGAGGAGGGCAAGGGGTAGGGAGCCAATCAAATA
This sequence comes from Hymenobacter sp. HSC-4F20, assembly GCF_019599275.1. Taxonomy (GTDB): domain Bacteria; phylum Bacteroidota; class Bacteroidia; order Cytophagales; family Hymenobacteraceae; genus Hymenobacter. The sequence goes on from NZ_JAHZTD010000002.1 coordinate 158,637, forward strand.
TAGGCGGAAGAACACAAGGTACCGAGCAAGCGAAGACCCTGGCAGCCTGGGCACGGAGCACGCCCTGGTGCCCGGCGATGCACCGTACCGCGGCTCTTGGCGGTAAAATCGGCGCGCAGGCTTGGGCTTGCGTATAGGGGTAGGAAAACCCCAGCACCTATGGAACCAGATACTTTTTCAACCGGGCCGGCGGGCGTGTACGCACAGATTGAGCACAAGGGCCAACACCTCACGGTGGTGAAGCTGCAGGAAGCCTACGCCGACGACCCTGCTACCCTGCTCCACCAACTCACGGCCGCGCTGGGCCTCTCCCCGGCCGCGCTGCTGCTGGTGCTACCCTCCGAGGGAAAGCCGCTGCTGGGCCAGGGTCCAGCCGAAGACCTGTACAACGATTTTCTATCAACCAATACGGCCGCCGTGGTAGAGCAGACCTGGAAGCCCCTGGAAAAGCACGGGTAGGTAGTGGTACTGGTTGGGCTCAACCAGAACGTTATGTCGAGCCTGTCGAGACATCTCGCTTGCTGACGTTTTAATGCTAATCCAACGATTCAAGCGAGATGTCTCGGCAAGCTCGACATGACGTTCACTTACTCCATATCTTCTACTTCCTACCCTCTTCATACACGCAAAAGCCTCCGGTCGCGCTGTGCGGCCGGAGGCTTTTCCTTCTTGGTCCAAAAACTACTCCTGGTTGCTGGCGGTGTTGTTGCGGCCGGAGAGCACGGCGACTAACACGCCGCCGGCCAGGGCCGCGAAGGCTCCCGCCATAACGGGGTGCAGGCTGGCGCGGGTGTACAGGCTCTTTTTCATGACGTAGCCCGGATGGTCGCCGTGGACTTTACCGTCGCGAACTTCAGGGCGGTGCAGGGAGCCGGCGGGGTGGCGCGGGGCCTCGTCGCGGGTTTGCAGCTTCATGTTTACTTTCTCGTTCATGAAGTCCATGGCCCGGGGGAAGTGCTTGTTCATCGAGCTGAACATCTTGCCGCCGCCGCCAATGTACACGTCGCGCTCCGGGTGCTGGGCAGCGTGAATAATGGCGTGGGCTACTTCCTCGGGCTCGTACACGGGTGGGGGCAGTTGGGGCTCCCGGTCCATGTAGTTGCGGGCGTGCTGGGGGAAGGGCGTGTTGATGGCGGCCGGCTTAATCAGCGTTACCGACACAGGCGCGCCTTCTTCTTCCAGCTCAATGCGCAGGGCATCGGTGAAGCCCTTGATGGCGTGCTTGCTAGCCGAGTACATGCCTTGGAGCGGAAAGGCAATATCTGAAGCCACGCTCCCCAGGTTGATAAGTGCGCCCCCGCGCTGCTTTAACAGCTTTATAGCTTCCAGTGAGCCGTTCACCACCCCCCAGTAGTTGGTGTCGAACATGCGGCGGCTGTCCTCGTCGCTTACTTCTTCCAGTCGGCCCCAAATGGAAGCCGCGGCGTTGTTGATCCAGGTATCGAAGCCGCCGAACCGCTCCTGGGCCGTAGCGGCAATGCGCTGCACGTCGGGGATACGGGCTACGTCGGCTACCACGGTAGCTACCCGGCCGCCCCGCTGGGTTAAGTCGGCAGCTACGCGGCGCAGGTCTTCCTCGCTGCGGGCGGCCAGTACTAGCCGGGCCCCGGCCTCGGCAGCCATGCGGGCCGTCGCCAGTCCAATACCGCTGGTAGCGCCGGTGATTACCAGCGTTTGTTGTTTCAAGGGTTTGAGTTTCATAGAAGTGCAGGATTAGATGCTCAGGTCATCTTCCCATACGCGCATGGCTTACCCACGGCCACCAGAGGCCCAAATTATGCCGTTCTGCAGCCATTTCCGTACTACCCCGGATGCTAGGGCCGCCGCTCCAAAGCGAGAGAAATTCCAGAACGATGGGCGCTATCCAACCCCACACCAGTACTGCCGGCAACCCAGTTCGCTCTGAGCTACCCCGCCCGATGGGAGGAACTCCCCACTGCCTGGGGCAGCTTTTTTGCGCCGGGTTCCGGAGCCGCCCTACCCTGACCAGGCTGCTGGGGCGGCTCTGGCGGCGCCACTACTCCTGGGGCAGCAAGTCCAGAGCTGTATTATTGCCCTGCTGAATGGCTAAGTCGCGGGCGGAGAGGCCCCGCACGTCGCGCAGGGTAGCATCGGCCCCGGCCTTGAGCAAGACAGGCACTACGTTGTGACGGCCGAAGAGGGTAGCAAACATGAGGGCCGTGCCGTCGTTGCCGTTGCGGGCGTTCAGGTCGGCGCCGTTGTCGATAAGCAGCTGGGCAATTTCGGGGTAGCCCTTGAAAGAAACCCCCATCAGGGCCGTGTTGCCGCTGGCATCGTGCACATTAGGATTGGCCCCGGCTTCCAGCAGCAGCCGGGTGGCTTCAATATGCCCGTCGTAGGCGGCCAGAATCAGAGGCGTGAAGCCACGACCATCCTGGTAGTTTACATCCACCCCCTCGGCCAACAGGCTTTTAATGGTGTCAACGTCGCCCATGCGGGCCGCGTTGGTGAGCAAATCTTCGGGACGGGACGAGGTAAACGACATGAGAACGTAAGGTTAGAGGTGAGCAACTATAACACGGCACCCGGGCAGAGGTTGGGCTGCGCGTCCGTGGGGCCGCCGCTACGGGTTCGGCGGGGCACCCCGGCGGCCCGGGAGGAGGATACGGGACCCACCGATAAATGGCTGCCCGGTTCAACCGTAAAAATCCAACGGCCGCTGACAAAACCGGTGGTTGCGGGTTATGCTACCTCCTACGTTTCTTCCATATCCGCATTTTGCATGGACTTACAACTCACCAATAAGGTAGCCCTGGTTACGGGCTCCACCGCCGGCATTGGGCTGGCTATTGCCCGCCGCCTGGCCGCCGAAGGCGCCGAAGTTATTCTGACCGGCCGCACGGAGGCCCGCCTGCAAGAGGCGCGCGCCGCTATTCTGCAGGAAACTTCCGGCGCGAAGCTGCGCACCGTGGCCGTTGATTTCAGCCGGGCCGAGCAGGTGCAGTACCTGCTGCTGGAAGTGCCCAGCGTGGATATTCTGGTGAACAACGTGGGCATCTTCGAGCCCAAGCCTTTTGCCGAAATTTCCGATGAGGACTGGCTGCGCTTCTTCGAGGTAAACGTGCTGAGCGGGGTGCGCCTCTCGCGCCAGTACTTTCCCCAGATGCTGCAGAAAAACTGGGGCCGCATTCTGTTTATCTCCAGCGAATCGGGCCTGCAGATTCCGGAGGAGATGATTCATTATGGCACCACCAAAACCGCGCAGCTGGGCGTGGCCCGCGGCCTGGCCGAACTGACCAAAGGCACGGAGGTTACCGTCAACTCGGTGCTGCCGGGCCCTACAGCCTCGGAAGGAGTAGAAGAGTTTCTGCAGAAGCTGGCTGGTGAGGGCAAAACCCGCGAGGAGGCCGAACACGAGTTCTTCCGCGACGCCCGCCCCTCGTCCCTGCTCAAGCGCTTCATCACTACCGAGGAAATTGCCAACATGGTAGCGTACCTGGCCAGCCCCCTCGCCATTGCTACCAACGGCGCCTCCGTGCGCGTCGACGGCGGGGTCATCCGCAGCATTGGGTAGCCAAAAGAACCTGGGTAAGGTATCAGTCAAGCCTTAACACCCGGGGCGCAGTGGCTGGTGCGGGCTTTTACCCTACCGCCCGCACCAGCCACCGCCGCACCCAGCCCAGCCGGCTGGCCGCAAACGCTGCTTCCACCAGCCAGGGTGCCCGTGCCAGCAGCCGCATGAGCCGGTAGCGCCGGGCCAGGTTGTGGCCCAGACGCCGGTGAACCGCCTGGTCGTAGGCGCGCAAGGCAGGGGCGCTAAAGTCGTGGCAGAGGCAGGCCCGTTGGGCATGCTCAGCCGCCAGCAGCCCGCTGATAACGGCTTTATCAATACCATGGCCCTGCAGGGGGTCGATGAGGGCGGCCGCATCGCCGCAGAGCAGCACCCGGGGGCCGGACAACGGGCGCACGGTGCCCCCCAGGGGCAACCCAAAGCCCCGCACCGGCCCTACCTGGCTCGCTGCGGCAAAGCGCCGGGCCAGGTGCGGATGGGCGGCCAGCAGCTCCTGAAGTACCTGCTTGAGGTCTATCTGCTGGCGCGCTATATCCTCCGAGAGCATTCCGAATCCGACATTGTACAGGCCGCCTCCTACCGGAAATACCCAGCAATAGCCGGCCCGGTAGCGGCGCAGAAACAGAAAGTCGCTGGTGGTAGCTGGGGTATCCTGCACCCCGCGGTAGTAGGCCCGCACGGCGGCGCAGTGCCGGGCGCGGTTGAGCGGCTGCGGCAGCAGGCTGCGGGCCACCACGGAATTAGCGCCGTCGCAGCCGATGACGAGGCGGGCCCGTAGCTCGGTTAAATCGGAAAGCTGCACCACCGCTCCCTGAGCCGTTACCCTCACGGTTTTCACTGGGCTTTGTTCGAGCACCACGGTAGTGGTATGGCGTCGGACCAGGGTAAGCAGGGCCTCGTCGAAGTGCCGGCGCGGACTGTTGAAAGCTGGTGCCTGCCACTCCACGCTCAGCTCCGCCCCGGCCGGCGAAACCAGACGACTAGTGCGCACGTCGGTGCGGTGGTCCTGGGTAAGGGTGCGCAGCTCGGTGGCATAGGCCGGGTTCAGGCGGGCCAGGGCTTTGAGAGTAGGGCCTGGAATGGCATCGCCGCACACTTTGTCGCGCGGGAACCGGGCCTTGTCGAGCAGGGCCACCCGCAAACCGCTGCCGGCCAAGCCGAGCGCGCAGGCGGTTCCAGCCGGCCCGGCCCCCACAATCAGCACATCGTATTCCGCGCTACAACTCACTCCCGAAAGTACGCAGGCTGGCTTGATAGATACCCGATTTTCATTTGGGCCGGCGCATTTCCTGCTGGCGCATGGGCATGGCGTCAATAACGGCGGACAGCTGCTCCGGCGTGAGCGGGCGGGTAGCGCGCTGCTTCACGCCTCCATCCTTCCCTATCAGCAGCACCGTGAACTCCGTAGCTGCTACCCCTAGCTGCTGGCGAAGGTAGCGCTGGTCGGGGGCCGGCAGGTGGGCGAAAACGGCTTCCCGTACCAGCAGGTCCCGCTCGCGCAAAGCAGGCTGCGCCTTAGCCAGCAGCTGCCGCTGGTGGCCTAGCTCCGGATGCTCGGGGGTAGGCGCGCACACGAGCAGTACCCGGTTCTGCCACTGGCTGGCTTTGATGGTGGCAGCCAGGGAAACGGCGGGCAAGGATTGTGCCTTGGCCATTGCACAACTCAGCACCCCGAGCAGCCCCCACAGTAATCGAGTACTCATAGTTTAATCAGGTAAAGCCCAGCAGCCGGTTGTGGCCGCGGCCCAGCTCTGCATACGTAGTTACCGGGGTATGTGGCTGGGGGCGGCGGGCGGGGCCGGCACTACCCCAGCCAGCCAAGCAAACACGCGCTGGTAGGCGTCGGTGCGTACCAGTGGAGCCGATAGAAACACGTCGTGCACAGCTCCGGGTACGGCCCGCACCGTTACCCGCTGGCCCAGGCGGGGCGCCAGCGCCCGGATATGGTCCACATCGAGCACAATGTCGGTGCACTGAACGTCCGGGTGCCAGGCACTACCCCCGGTGGTACGGTCGGAGTGCAGCACCAGCACGGGCTGGGTAATCTGTAAGCCCCGCCGTACCCGAGCCTGTCCCCGCCGGATAGCCCGCAGCCAGCCGGCATTTACGGGAAATACGTGGTTGGGCTTCCAGGCCAGGTTATACTCCCAGTGGCCCCGGTAGGCGCGGTGCAGGCTCTGCCCGTACGTGTCGGGCAGGCCGGCAGGCAGGGGTAGGTTGGGCCAGCGGGCCCCCAGCGCTACAGCCGCGGGCACGGCCACGTGCCGCCGCAACCACGATTGATGTAGCTCCAGGAACGGACTGTTCAGCACCAGAGCCACCAGCTCTGGCGGCCGGCGGTGGGCTGCGTACAGGGCCGCAATAAGCCCGCCGGTGGAGTGGCCGCTAAGTACTACGTCGGTCCAGCCTTCGGCTTGCACCTGCTTAAAGGCTGCATCCAAGTCCAGGAAGTACTCGGCTATATCCCGCACATTGTTGGGCCGCTGGTGGGGCAGCAGGGCCCGGCCGTACTTGCGTAACTCCAGGGCGAAGAACTGGTAGCCGTGCCGGGCATACTCCGCAGCCATTTCGCGCTGAAAAAAGTAGTCGTTGAAGCCGTGTATGTACAAGGCTGCCCGGTGCGCCGGGGCCGGCAGCTTCCGGCGGTGGCGCACCAGCACGGCATGCACCGCCCCTTCGTAGTCGGGTGGCTGGGGTAGCACCAGCTGGTCGAAATCGACCCCCAGCGGGTCGGGCTGGTAGATGGCGGGGGTAGCGGCAGCAGAAACGGACGACATACCAGTAGTACGGAAGAAAACCCCGGAACGACGGCGCGCCAAACATCCTGGGGCCACTGCAAAGCACACCGCTATATAGGGCTGTCTGTATACTAATACCTGCACTGTGGCCGTTCAGCTAGCTCCCGCGGGGCACCCGCTTGCCCAGCCCCGACTTCTCTTCCGTTATGCGCCCATTGCTTCTGCTAGCTGCCGCTTTGCTGGTGGCCCTGTATGCCCGTTCCTCGGCTCACCGACCCGAGCCAAATCCGGCCTTTCGATCCAACCAGCTCCGTTTCCCGCGTGTGCGCTCCGCCTACGAGCAGCACGAAGCCACGACCCAGGCACTGCTACGCCGGCATGGCCTGGCCCCCGAGCAGCTGGAGCTGTTCCTGCGCGCTTTTAAGGTAGGCCGCCGCCTGGAAGTGTGGGGCCGCAACCACGGGGCCAGACAATTCGTGCTGCTGCGCACGTTCCGGCTGGCGGGTACTTCGGGCGGCCTCGGCCCTAAGCGGCAGGCCGGCGACGGACAGATACCGGAGGGCTTCTACACCATCAACCGGTTTAATCCGGACAGTAAGTACTACCTCTCGCTGGGCCTAGACTACCCCAATGCCGCCGACCGCCACCGCAGCGGCACCCTCGACCCGGGCAACGATATTTTCATTCACGGCTCCAACGTAACCGTGGGCTGCCTGCCCATCACCGATGCGGGCATCCGGGAGCTGTACGTGCTGGCCGCCGAGGCCACGGCGGCCGGTCAAACGGCCATTCCGGTTCACATTTTTCCCTTCGAGCTAACGGCCGACAATCTGGCCCGCCGCCTGGCTAGTCGGCACCTGGCCTTCTGGCAGCAGCTGGCGGCGGGCTACCAGCAGTTCGAAGACACTCACCAGCTTCCTACCGTCCGGGTGAACGATGCCGGAATCTATGCGGTGCAGTAAGCTCAATGCTATTACTCAACGGGTAATCTGCTACTGTTCAGCGCATACTATTAAAAATAAATTAAAATAATTATACTATGCATATTTTAAATACATTGATTGACCTATCTCACACAACCAACACATTCTATGAAAAAGAACTCTTACCTCGTGGTAGCTGCTCTGGCTATGCTGACCACCGCGCTGGGTAGCTGCTCGGAGAAAGAAGCTGTTGTAAACAAACAGCAGGACATCAGCGCCGATGCGCTCAGCCAGATCCGGCAGCTTGGCTTCAGCGCCGCCAACGTACAGCGTGATGAGGATGGCAACTACGTAGTAGAAGGCGACATTGTACTATCCGCGGCCGATTTGAGCAGCCGCGCGGCCGTGCAGCTGCTGCGCGTGGGTCAGGCCGAGCAGTACCGCACCACCAACCTGGTAACGGGCTTGCCGCGCACCATTACCGTGAGCATTTCCAGCCAGCTGCCCAGCTCCTACGTGGCTGGCCTCGATGAGGCCATTGCCCGCTACAATGCCCAAAACCTGCAGCTCACGTTCACGCGGGTGTCGTCGGGGGGCAACATCAGCATTGCGCGCGGCAACGGCAGCTACCTGGCTTCGGCCGGCTTCCCGACGGGCGGCAACCCCTATGGGGAGGTGAAAGTTAACTCCCGCGCCATCGGCAACGCGCCGGCGCAGGCCTACCTGGCTACCATTTTAGCCCACGAAATCGGGCACTGCATCGGCTTCCGCCACACCGACTACATGGACCGGAGCTACAGCTGCGGCGGCGCCACCTCCAACGAGGGCGCCAGCACGGTGGGCGCCATCCTGATTCCGGGCACGCCGGCTGCGGCCGACCCCAACTCCTGGATGCTGGCCTGCATTGGCACCGGCCAGAGCCGCCCCTTCAATGCCAACGACCGCACGGCCCTCAGCTACCTGTACTAGCCCGGCCACCCTACCCCGGCGCCCGAGAAACGGGCGCGGGTATGTACCTTGCCAGCGCCGACGCGGACTTGCCCGCGTCGGCGCTGTTGCAGTATGCCCGATTTTCCGATTCCCAAAAACCTGCGCGACTCGGCCGTCCTCGTACCCGTTTTCCGCGATGCGCAGGGCGAGATACAGGTAGTGATGGTGCGCCGGGCGGCGTTTGGCGTCCACGGCGGCCAGCTGGCTTTCCCCGGCGGCAAGCACGAGCCCACGGACGAAAGCCTGCAAGCCACCGCCCTGCGCGAAGCCTTCGAGGAAGTGAGCCTGCCCCCGGCGCAGGTAGACATATTGGCGGCCCTGCCTTCCCAGGCCATACCCACCGGCTTCCGGATTGCGCCCTTCCTGGGCCGCATCCGCCGGCCCGCCGCCTGGCAGTGGCAAACTGCAGAAATTGACGAGGTGCTGGAAATTCCGCTGCGCCACCTGGCCGATGCCGCCAACCACACCCAGGAAACCTGGGAGCTGGCCGGCTGGCCCGGCCCCCGCCTGGTGCCCTTCTACCGAGTTGGCGCGGGCTACCAGCTCTGGGGGGCCAGCTACAACATTCTTCGCCCCCTTATCCCGCGCCTGCTGGCCGGCGAGTGGGAGGTGTGAAGCCCTGATTCCGTGATTGAGCGAGAACCAGTGGGGCAACAACGCTTGCCTTCCGGCACCCAAGACCTCTACAGGGGCTAACGGCTGCTTCCCCGCCGAAGGGTAGCGCTTCTTTGCTTGCGCTCCGGACGACAGAACCTGAAACCCACTACTTCGCTCCATCATGACCCTACCCCATCACAATTGGCACGAAATTGCGTTTAGGAAGCTTAATCCAAGCTTTTGACTTTTTATGAAACGACTTTCATTTTTGCCGCTGCTGCTGGCGCTGCTGCTGCCCGGCGCGGCCCTGGCCCAGCGCGAGCAATCCATCTGGCTCTTCGGCCAGCAGGCGGGCCTCTCGTTCCCGGCCGATGGAGGGGCCCCTACCCCCCTGCTCACCAGCAAGATGACGACCTATGAAGGCTCGGCAGTAGCAACCAACCAGCAGGGCCAGCTGCTGTTCTACACCAACGGCGAGTTCGTCTTCAACCGCCAGCACCAGGTGATGCCCAACGGCAAAAAGCTGATGGGCTCCAACTCCAGCACCCAGAGCGCCCTCATCGTGCCCGACCCCGGCAGCGGCAACGTGTTCTACGTGTTCACGGTGGGCGCTCAGGGCGGCCCTAATGGCCTGCGCTACTCCGTGGTGGACATGACCCGCGAAAATGGCCTCGGCGACGTGCCCCGCTCCAACGCCCTGCTCATTACGCCCGTGGCCGAAAAGCTGGCCGCCGTGCGCCACCAGAATGGCCGCGACGTGTGGGTGGTGGCCCACCGCTGGAATTCCAACGCCTTCGTAAGCTTTCTGGTGACGGCCGACGGGGTGCAGAGCAAGCCCATTATGAGCAACGTGGGCAGCATGCACGCCGGCCCCGGCCGCAACGCCATCGGGGCCATGAAGTTCTCGCCCGATGGCCGCAAGCTAGCCGTGGCCCTCTGGCGCGAGGCTAATAAGTACGAAGTATTCGACTTCGACCGCGCCACCGGGCAGGTGCGTAACGTGAAGTCATTTGCCCCCTACCCGGAAGCCTACGGCGTCGAATTCTCGCCCGATGGCAGCAAGCTCTATGGCTCCAGCAACGGGGAAGGCGGCGGGGAAGCCCAAATCTTCCAGTTTGATCTGAAAACGGGCAAGGCCACCGTAGTAGGCAAATCGGCTAACCGCAAGGTAGGCTCCCTGCAGCGCGCCCCCGACGGCAACATTTACGTGGCCCGCGAAGACAACCTCTTCCTCGGCATCATCCAGAACCCCAACTCCGAGGCGGCCAAGTACCTCGACAACGGCCTCAAACTCGGCGGCCGCCGCAGCAAGCTTGGCCTGCCCAACTTCATTACCGAGCCGGGGAAGTAATGGGGTGGTGAAATGGTGAATGAGTAAGTGAGTGCATGAGTGAAGTACTGTCAGGGCGAGGCTTCCAAGCCATCCGCCCTGACACAGCGTACTACCCCAGAAATGTGACAAGCCCTTACCTCCGTGCTGGAAGTAAGGGCTTGTTATGCTATCAGGCTGGTCATATGGAGAGGAAGGATGGCTTCGGGCCTCGCCCTGACAGTACTTCACTCATTCACTCACTTACTCATTCACCATTTCACTACTCATTCACTATTTCACCACCTCACCACTACTGGGTTTTGCCGCCCAGCTTAAAGCGCAGGAAGCCGCCGGCAACCGAGAGGTAGGGGTTTTTCGAGCTTACCAGACCGGCTACGTCACGGGTGCTGATGCCGGCTTCGTACACGTTGGTAGCCAGGGTGAGGCCCAGGGGCACGCTCACGCCGTAGCCCGCGCCGCCGGTCAGGCCGCTGCTCAGGCGCAGCCAGCGGGTAGGCTTGTAGTCGAGGCCGGCGCCCACGAAGGGGGTAGTGATATTGCCCGCCACGTTGTTGAGGGGCAGCGTTACATCAAGGCCATCCTCGAAAAACTCGCTGATGCGCAGGCCCGCGCCGGCGCGCAGCTTGGTGGGCAGCTCGGCCCGGCGCTCCTGCCCGGTTTGGTAGGTAAAGAGGCTATCGGAGCCGGTGGCGAAGATTTCGGCGGCTTCCTTGATGAAGTTGTAGGAGCCAATACCCTCCGATTTCAGCCGCTTCAGCTTCTGGTCGTTGGCCGTGAGCAGGTTGCCCTCCCAGGTCATGTGGCCGATGTCGGTAACGGCCAGGCCCAGGCGCACGGCCTTGCCCGCCTCTACGGCCAGGCCCAGATCGAAGCCGTGCCCTTTGCCCACGGGCTGCAAACCGTTGGCTCCGTCGCGCAGGTTAAAGCTCGGATTGCTGGCCATGCCGCCGTAGTCGAGGTCGAAAATAGGCGACATGGAGCTGTAGGCGCTCAGGTCGCCGGGGCGCACCCGGATATCCACGATGCCTACCCCCTGAATGTAGCGGTAGCCGGCTCCGGCCGAGAGTTGGAACAGGGGCAAGTCAATCAGGCGGGTGCCCCAGGCCAGGTTGAACTCGTTAAGCACGGAGAGCTGCAGGTCGGTGCCGGCCAGGGCCTCGGTTACCAGCGGCAGGTTGCCGGCCGCGGCGGAGGCGTAAATCGGCGCGTTGCGGCCCAGGAAGGCAATTTCGGCGGCGTTTTGGTTCAGGGCCACGTGGCCGGCCGTACGCACCCGGTTGCTGATGGCAATGCCCCCGATGACGGGCAGCTGCACGGCCAGGCCCAGGGTAGTAGCATCGGCGTTAAAGTTGAGGGCGTTGTCTGAGGTGAAGGCCCGGGCCAGCTCCTGCTTGTCGGCCAGCGTGAGGCCCTGGCTGGTGTTGAAGATAAACTTGCGCAGCTGTTGGCGCGTGAGCGACTGGGAGCCGGCCCCCGCTCCGAACTCGCCCACGGTAAAGGCCACCGTGGCCCCGCCTACCCGGCCCAGGTTGGCGGGGTTGATGCCGATGGCCTGGTAGTCGGTGGCGAAGGTAGTGGCTACGCCCCCGCGCCCGGTGGCCGTAAAGTTGCTCAGCTCGTTTTGCGCGTACACCGGCAGGGTGCTGCTCAGCAGCACTGCCGCCACGAGGGAGAAGACGTTTTTGCCCATACTTACGGAGGAGTTGAGCCGGGAGCCGGGCCATGTACCCGGACGGCTATTTTTCCAAATGTACGATATGGGGTAGTTTGCGGCCGTATTACCCGGTCAAGGGCACTCATTTCTCGGTCGGCTCCGTTTTTACTTCCATGGCCAAACGCTTTTCCGCTTCTGAATACACTGAGGGCATCCTCTCGGGCAACCGCGTGCTGCTCAGCCGGGCCATTACGCTGGTGGAAAGCACCCTGCCCTCCGACCAGGCCCTGGCCCAGCAGGTACTGGATGCGGTGCTGCCCCACGCCGGCCGCTCGGTGCGGGTGGGCATCACGGGGGTGCCGGGGGTAGGCAAAAGCACGTTCATTGAGGCCCTGGGCCTGCACCTGGTGCGGGAGCAGGGCAAGCGCCTGGCCGTGCTGGCCGTAGACCCCAGCTCCCAGCGCAGCGGCGGCAGCATCCTCGGCGACAAAACCCGCATGAACGAGCTGGCCGCCCACCCCCAGGCATTTATTCGCCCCTCCCCCGCCGGGCGCAGCCTGGGCGGCGTTACGCGCAGCACCCGCGAGGCCCTGGTGCTCTGCGAAGCCGCCGGCCACGACGTTATTTTCGTGGAAACTGTGGGCGTGGGTCAGAGCGAAACGGCCGTGCACGGCATGGTCGACTTCTTTCTGCTGCTGATGCTGGCCGGCGCCGGCGACGAGCTGCAGGGCATCAAGAAAGGCATCATGGAAATGGCCGATGCCGTGACCATCACCAAGGCCGATGGGAGCAACGAGCAGGCCGCCCGCCGGGCCCGCGCTGAGTACCAGAACGCGCTGCACCTGTTTCCGCTGGCGCCCAGCGCCTGGAGCCCGGTGGTTACTACCAGCTCAGCCTTGTCTGGAGCGGGCGTGCCGGAAGTGTGGGAGGTTATTGCCCAGTACGTGCAGCAAACTCAGGCCAGCGGCTACTTCCAGCGCCGCCGCCAGGAGCAACACCTGCACTGGCTCCACGAAACCATCCGGGAAGCCCTGGAAACCCGCTTTTACGCCCGCCCCGAGGTAGCCGCGCAGCTGCTGGTGCTGCGCCGGCAGGTCATGGATGGCCGCAAGTCCGCCTTCGGGGCAGCCGAGGAATTGCTAGGGTTGTAGAAACTGCCGGGCTTATAAAACTATCATTCTGCGCAGCAGGCAGAGACGAGAAAATTGAGGAAGCCTGCTGCTGATGAGCCCCAGCTCCATGCTGAAGCTCGGATGGACAGCTTGCGGTTAAGCCCGTACTTCCAGCACCACTACCAACGCGTTGTTGCTCAACGCTTCCAGCTCGAATTGCTCTGCATCCCACAGGGCCAGCCCATCCTTAGCGTGCAGCAGGCGGCCTTCCGCCTCAAAAGCACCGGCCAGCACGTAGGTAAACAGCAGGGAACTAGGGCTAGCCGCCCGGTACACCGCCTCGTGGCGGCCCGCAAAACGACCCAGGCTCAGGGCAAACGGTAGCTGGCTCGTCTCCGGGCTGGAGCCCGACACTATGCTGGCCAGCGCGTTTTCTAACTCTTCGAAGGCATACTGAAATACGGTGGGCCCAGCGCTGATGGGCAGCTCGGCGGCCAGCCAGAGGTGCAGAAAGCTAACCGCTTCGGTGGCGTAGGGGTTCCGCAGCTCCAGGGTGGCGCCCGGAGGTAGCGTACTTACGTGCACGTCTTCTACCTGCACCAGCGCCGTGTGGCCCCGCGAATCCTGGTATGCTACCTCGCCGGTTAGGGGTAGCAGCACGAGGTGCGTAGCCCGGGGTACTAGAAGCGTAACGGCCTGGCCGGGCAGCAGCGTTTCCTCATTAAATGCCAACAGCCGGCCCACGGCAGGGCGCTGGGTAGTGGTATACTCAGCAAAGGAAAGCACACTGCTACGGCTCGACTGCGGGGTCGTAACTGTCCCGTGCTGGTCGGCGAGGTAGATTCTTCCGGGCGTCTGCTTCATGAGGGGTTACCGAGGGGGGTGCAGGGCATGAATACTGAGGTAGGGCTGAATCTGGAACAAGTGCGTGAGCACCTCACCCCCAGCCGGGGCCGCCTGGTCCGCTACCAGCAGGTAGCTCCCGATGGTATCGAGCCAGGTAAGGGGCTCGGCGTAGAAGCTGATGGCCACCTGGTGGCGGGCCGGGTCCTGGAGGTCGGAGTTGATGATTTCAAACTGAAACTGGCTGAATTTCAGGAAATGCTTCCCCAGGTTGTTCACCACGTCGGGCACGAGGCCCTGAAGCTGCTGGACGTAGCCCCGCGCGGCCGCACTCACCAGAAAGTGCAGCTGCTCGGCGCCCGGGGCGTGATGCAGCAACTCGCCAAAGGTGCGGTGCCGGCGCTCCGGATTGTAGAACTGAGCCTGCAGACGGAACTCAGCGTAGGTATCCTCGAACACCAGCTTCTCCCAGGGCCGCGCCGAGCTGCTGGTGATGATTTTGCGGTAGCAAAGGGTAATTACCCGCTCGTGGTGGGCCATAATAGAAAGTACAATCAGCAGTACAGGGGTAGCCGCCCCGCAGCGGGGCGGCTACCCCAAGGGGGCCGGCGCAGGCAGCTTTACGCGGGTACAGCAAACGTAATGGACAGCTCAAAGCCGGCGGCAGTGCTGCCCGTCACGGTGGCCAGCTCCAGGCTTACCCCGTCGCTAAACACGTTGTCGGTGGCATTAGAAGTGTAACCCGACATGCCCTTGCTGTAGCCGTTGACGGCGGCTACGGCCGAGCCGCTGCCCTCAGGAAAGGCAATCTGGGTTACTTTCAGGGAAGTGCCCGTGGCCGAATACACGTGCACATGGATGTGAGTGGCCCGCCCCGAGTACCAGCCCGGGAAAATGGAGGTAAACGTTACTTGCCCGTTGGCGTCCGTGACCTGGCGCCCGCGCAAAAAGTGCACGCTCTGGTAGTTGGTCGACTGCATGCCGGTGCCGCCGTACTCAGAGTAGTTGCCCTGGGCGTCGCAGTGCCAGATGTCTACCAGGGCCCCGGCCAGGGCAGCGCAGCTGTTGTTGCTGTTGGTGATGGTAATTTTGGCCGTCAGCTTGTAGCCGGTGCGGCCGTCGGTAATATCGGAGCGCAGGTAGGAGGCCGGCACTTTCGTAGGGAAGGGGCCTTCGGTTTCAGTGGGGGCTACGGCGCAACTGCTGGAGCCCGTGGTGCCGCCTGTAGTGCCGCTGGTGCCGCTAGTGGCGGGCGTAACAGCATCAGCTTCCTCTTTGCTGCAAGCGGCCAGCACGGCCGGTGCAGAAATAGCTCCTACAAACAAGCTCTTGAGAAAATTCTTTCTTTCCATGGGACCAGACGGTTGAATCGAGTGAGTTAGTACCCGAATTTCCTCTGCCTCAGCCCGGTTACCAACCCCAATCGACTGTTTGCCCGCCTCAACCGACGAACTACTCGTTCCGGCAGCCCGGTCCGTTGTAAGGCCCCACTCCCACTTTTCTGCGTTAGCTAAAACTCCCCCGGCAACGCTGCTGGGGGAGTTTTTTCGTTCGCCATCAGGCCCCTTGGGGTGCTAGTTGCGCAGGCGCTTGAGCGTGAGGTAATCCAGGTAGTAAAGGATTTTGATGGATAGGTTATTGTTGTGCGGAGTGTTAATGGTATTGCTCAGATTGTTGAAGTAGAGCGGAGTGGCCTCGTTGGCTTCCAGGAACGTGGAGCCGGCATTCTTCCACACGATGCTTACCTGAGAGCCCGGGGCAAACCACCAGGAATACACCGCATCCACGTTGAAGGCATTAAAGGTATTGTCGCGGTTGCGGCGATAGTCCACCAGCGTTTCCTGGCCGTTTTTGCCGAGGCGGGCAAAGTCGCGGTAGTTCACGGTGCTGGTGTAGTGGCGCGTGCGAATGGTCAGGGACATGCGGTTGTTAAAGGTGTAGGCCCCCGACAGCGTATTCGTGACGGTCAGCACCCGGCGGCGGCCCAGCAGTACATCCACGGGCGGCATCCCCTTCGCCACATTGCCCCCCAGCACCCGAATCATAGTCGTATCCAGCGCCTGCCCGCCATCGAGCCCGCCGTTCACGTAGCCAATCTGGTTGTTGCTCAGGTTCCAGTCGAGCGAGTAGCGGAAGTTGAGTTGGTTATTCACGCGGTAGCGCGGCGAAATGCTCCAGCCATAGCCCATGCGGCGGGGGCGCACCAGCCGCTCGTCCTGGGCGTAGGTGCGCACGCCCCCGCTAATTTCCCCCGCCAGCTTCTTGCGGTAGTCCGACGAGAGGTAGCCGCTCGCGTTGACGTTGCCCGGCACCCGCACGTAGTAGTCGCCCAGCCGGTCTTGGCGCGGCTCGTAATAGTCGTGGGTGGCGGGGTTGGCCTCGAAGTTGGCTTCCACGGTCAGAAAATTCTTGGTAAACGTCGTATTAAAGCCCGCATTGAGGTTGACGTTTTGGTAGCGGGTAGGCTTGTACAGCAGCGAGTGGTTGATGTTATACCAGCTGTAAAAGTTATTGACCTTCCAGAAGGGCTTGTACTTATTGTAGCTGAGGTTGAGGCTCTGGCTGATGTTGTTGTTGCCGAACAGAATGCCCAGGTCGTTGGGGTTGTACTTATCCGACTCGATACCGTGATTCAGGCCCCAGGTGAAGTTGCCGCTGATTTTGCTGACTCCAAGCTGGTACTTGTAGCCGTCCTGGTCGTCGATCTGCTTATCGGTGCCGAATTCCCGGCCCCGCCGCCGCGAGTACACCAGCCGGCCATCGAGGGCGTAGGAGTTCTTTTTATTGGCAAAGCGAAACAACCCGCCCGTCACGTTGGCGTCGTAGGTGCTCCCCCAGCGCGTGACGTTGGTATTAATCAGCGAAACGTAGGAGTTGTTTTTCAGGCTCTGGTCCAGCACCACAATGTTGTAGTTGCTGAAGGGCTGGGTGAGTATCTGCCGCTCGCGCCCGTCTGCGGAGTCGCGCACGGTAGCATACACGTCGTTGCTAAGGGCGTTGAACACGCCCACGCCCAGCCCCTGCTTGGTGCGCCCCGAGACTTTGGTAGCGTTGAGCAGGCGCGTCACGCCGGGGTTGCTGACGATGACTTCCCCCGGCTGCCGCTGGCCGTCCGTACCCATTTTACTGGCGCGCAGCCGACGGGCCACGCTGCCAAACCCAATGGGCTGGGCCCCTACCCTGCGGGAATAGAACAGATTGCCTTTGTTGAACAGCTCGGTACCCTCGGTGAAAAACTGCCGGTTTTCCTGAAACTGCACTTCAAAGGGAGACAGGTTGAGCACCTGGTTATCGCTCTGCACCTGCCCGAAGTCGGGTACCAGCGTGGCGTCCAGGGTAAAGCTCTCATTGATGCCCCACTTTACATCGGCCCCGCCGTTGAAGCTGGTGTTGGCATTGCGCACGCCCTGCTCGTTGTAGGGGTAGTGATTCACGTAGCCCGAAACGTAGGGCGTGAGCGAGAGGCGGAGCGGGGGCTGAATGTCGCGCAGGCCGTGCAGCTCACCCCACTGGTTCACGAAGCCATCCACGGCGGGCTTTACCTCATTCCAGAAGAAGGCTTGGTTGTCGCGCTTGCGCTGGCGCATGAAGTTGAGGCCCCAGAGCTGCTCGGGCACCTTGCTGAAGCGAATGGCCGAGTAGGGAATCCGTAGCTCGGCAATCCAGTCGGTGCCGCGCAGGCTGGTGCGCGAGTCCCAGACGGCATTCCAGTTAAAATCTTCGCCCCCGGCCGGGGAGTAGCGCGAGTCCATCTGCACTCCGCCTGTCGTCACGATAAAGCCGTACCCGTTGATTTTGTCGTGGTAGGTATCCAGAAACACCCCGAAAAAATCGGTGTTGCCGGCATCATCCCGCGGCGAGAGTTCCCGCATAATGGAGTCCTGGGCCACGTCGTGCATCACGGCCCCGATGTAGAGGTTGGCGTCATCGTAGAGAATGCGCACCTCGGTCGGATGTTTTTCGTGCGGGCCAGGGTTAGGACGGTTCTGGATAAAGTCGGTGGCTACGGGAGCCTGCTGCCAGACAGCCTCATCCAGCACCCCGTCCAGCTTAATGGTTTCGGTGATGCGCACGGCTTGCAGGTGGCGCTTGGGGGCGGGCACGGCGGCTGCCGCAGCCGTTGTGCTTGGGGAAGGCGTCTGAGCGCGGGCCAGGCTGGCGCAGAGCGTGAGGCAAACCAGAAGGAGCGCACGGTAGCAGTTCACGACAAGAAGGCGGGAGTAGAGGTAGAGCAATCGGGTGGGAAACGAGGTGGGTAAAACACCCGACAATCAGCACGGGGTGAGGTACTGGCGTTGGGACGGGGGTAGCGCGGCCAGGCGGAGCGCCGGCGGAACGTAGCAATAGATGCGCTACTGCCTTCAACCGTTGCCTCATTGTATTCAGAAACTGCTATAAAAAAGCCGGCCGCCGTTGCAGCGGCGGCCGGCGAGGCAGAGCAACGCGTTACTCACTCACGGAAATCTGGATGTTGCTGCGGGTAGTACCCCCCTTCCCGTCGGGGGCTTCTAGCAGGCGGCGGTACTTTTCGGCTGTCTCGGCGGACTGTTTTTTCCCGTTTACCGTCAGGCCCGACTCATTTAACTGAAGCTGAAAGGCTTTGTCGGTGGCTCCAATCAGGCCATCCTTGCGCAATTCGGCCCGTACTTCATCCGAGTCTACGCGCGGTGCCCGGGGCGGGGCCGGGGGCAGCGGCACGCTCGGCGCACTCGGGGCGGGCGGCACTGGGGGCGCGGCCGGGGGTGCCGGCGCCAGCGGCGCGCGGGGTGGCCGGGGGGGCCGCCCCCCGCTAGTGTAGGTGGTGTTGCGCGAGGTTTGGGTGTTTAGTACGAAGGAGCTGCTGGCGCCCAGCTTCCGGCCGGTTTGCTTTTCCACCAGCCGCAGGTACTTGTCGCGCAGGGCCGTAGGCTGCTTCTTGCCGTTCACCGTCAGGGTGGTAGCCGTGAGGCTGAACTGGAAGTTATCCGAGTCTTTGATCAGGCCGTCCTTGCGCAGCTCCTGGCGCAGGGCATCTTCGGTAACGGAGCCGGGGCGGCGGGTAGAGCTGCTGGTGCCGGTGGCGCGCATGGTGCGCGCTACCCGCTCGGTTTCGCGGTGCGCGGCTTCCGTTTCGCGGTGGGCCGCCTCTGTGTCGCGGTGGGCCGCTTCCAGTTGCCGCTCCAGATCCTTCATTTCCAGCCCAAGCCGCGCAGCTTCGCGGGTGTCCTTGCGGCTTTCGGCAGCGGCTTGGCGGCGCGCCAGCTCCCCAATGCGGCGGGCAATATCGCCTTCCCGACGTGCCCGGTCGCCTTCCCGGCGGGCTACGTCGCCCTCGCGGCGGGCAGCTTCGCTGAGGCGGCGGGTGGCCTCCTCGTCCAAGCCGCCGTTCCAGCGGCCGTTGCCCAGGTGGCCCTCGGTAGCTTCCTCCCGGAGTCGCTCCCACTGGTCTTCCTGCTGTTCGCGCAGGGTTTCCTGCCGGTCGTGCAGGCGCTCCAAGGCTTCCTCCAGCTTCTCGCGCTCCTGGTCGGTGCGGGCGTTATTGGCAGCTTCCCGCAGGCTTTGCTCGGCGTGGCGCAAGGCTTCGGTGTGCTCATTGCGGAAGGTGAAGCCATTGCTGTGCCACTGTGGGTTTTCGCGCAGCTGGCGGCGGGCGTCGGCTACGGCCCGCTCGGCGTCGCGGCGGATACGGACGGTTTCGGCCTCGCTCAGCCCCCGGAACTGGAAGGAGCGGGCAAAGTTGTCATCGAAGTGGAAGTTGCTGTTCGACCAGCCGCTGGGGCTGGGTACCCGGATTACTTCTACCTGGCGCTCCGCCTTCTTGCTGTTCTTGCGGGCACCCTGGCCCGTGTCTACGGTTTGCCCGTTGACGGAAAGGTTGGTAAGGCGGCCTTTTTTATCTTTCTCGATAACCACCGTGCCCGCCCCACCCCGGCGCGGCTCCTGCACGATTACCACCTGGCGGGCATCTTTGCGCTTCTTCCTCTTCTCCTTGTCATCCTCATCGTCGACGTCTGCGAAGCTTGCGCCGCTGCCAGCGGCCAGGGCGGTTACTACCTCCTGCTCATCGGCTTCAGGGGCCTCCGGTGCTTCAGCCGGCGCCGGAGCTAAACTGGCAGCCGGGCTAAGCGGCTGTAGCACGTCGGCGTCGGGGATGGTAAATTCAGCGGCTATTTCGCTTTTTTTCCGGGTAGTATCGGGCTCGGCAGCCAGAAAAGGCAGCCGCGAGAGGGCACTGCTGCCATCCACCAACCCGGCCGCCGGGCGCGGGTCGGCTATGGCCACGGCCGAGGTCAGGAGCACCAGGCCGCCCAGCACTACGCAGGCTGCCATGAACCCCTCGGAGAAAGTAGGCGCCGTGCGGCCTTGCACCAGCCGCCGGATGCGGCCCAGCACCGACCCATCGGGCCCCAGCGCCGACATGGCAAACTGGTTGACGGGCTCCGGCGCGGCGCTTAGCTCGGCCAGGGCGGCCAGGGCGCGGGCCACGGTAAGCGGGTTGCCGCCTACCATTGCCGTGGCGGCGTCGTCGCAGCAGTTTTCGCGCTCCGTGCGCAGGCAAGCCGTGATAAACCACACGGCCGGATGGTAGAAGAACAGCGTTTCGGCCACGGATTGCAACAGGTTCATGAGGTAGTCGCGGCGCTGCACGTGGGCCAGCTCGTGAGCCAGGATGGCTTCCAGATAGGTGGTACTCAGGCCCGTGACAGTGCCCAGGGGGAGCAGCACCATAGGCCGCAGGTGCCCCACCACCACGGGCACCCGCACCAGCGCCGACTCCAGCAGTTCAATAGGGTGGTGCACTCCGGCGCGGGCAGCCAGAGTAGCCAGGCGCTCCTGCCACTCCTGGCCCAGAGGTTGCACCCGGTAGCGGCGCAGGCGCTGCACGTAGGCCAGCCCCCCCAGCAGGCGGAGCGTCATAGCCAGCAACCCCAGCAGCCATGCCGCCACCAGCACGGGAATGTTCTGGTCGAAGTATATCAGCCAGGCCCGCAGGCCGGTGGGGGCTACCTCGGTGGTCAGTACCTCCGGCGTGGTCACGATACCATCGGAAGGCACGATAGCCGCGCTGCTGGCTACCCCAGTCGTGACGATACCATCTGCCAGCGGAGTGGCTTCGTCCTCTACCATGTAACCAGCTACTGGCCTCACTTCTGGGGGCGCAGCCACGTAGTAGCGCACAAACGTAACGCCTGCCAGCAGCAGCAGCACGACCAGCCCGAGGCCGGCGGTGCGGTAGCGAACCTCCGCGCTATGCTTGCGCAACAGTAGCAGCAAACCGGCTAGGGCCAGGGCTACCACGGCGCCCTGCCACAACGAGTGCACTAACGTCCAGCCCAGGGCGCGTACCAGCGCGGGCGGCAACAATTGTTCGAGCCAGTTCATGGGGCTTCGTCGGTTGAGGGTGGGGTAGTATCGTTTTGAATTTCGATGTCGTTGAGCAGGCGCCGGATCTGGGCCAACTCCTCGCGGGAAGTGCGACGGTTGCCCAGCGCCTGCATCACCAGCTTCATGGCCGAGCCTCCGAAGGCCGATTCCACGAACTTATCGAGCAGCAGGCCCTGGGTTTCCTCTTCCCGCACAGCAGCGCGGTACACGTGGGTTTTACTTTCGTCGTCGCGCAGCACCAGGCCTTTGTCGAGCATTAGCTGGAGCAGCTTGAGCGTGGTCGTGTAGCCCACGTCGCGCTTGCGGCTTAGCTCGTCGTTCACGAACCGGACGGTGCTGGGGCCGTGCTGCCAGAGCACCTGCAAAATTTCCAGCTCCGATTCAGTGGGTTTAGGAAGGGGGGATTTACTCATTGCACAAGGGGTAAGCGGTACTAGATTAGACGTCTGCCTGACGCGCGTCCGTTGCCTGTGGTTGGTTTCCTTCGCGCCGGAAAGCAGGCAGCTGGTTGCTACGAATCAGTTCGTACATCAAACGTATACGAAACATATCGTAGAAGCAAGTTTAATCTACGATTTTTTTCGTATAATATTCCAAAGAAAAGAAAAGCAGCCTGTTACAGCTGCTTTTTTCAAACTCGCTCCCGCCTTCAGCCTACAGGCTGAAACCACCAGTACGGGGGGCTGCGAGCCAAGTGGCTTTCCTCCTGCTGATCAGCGCCGCCGCTCCAGCGTAATGCGGGCCCGGTGGCAAATACCGCCCAAGGGGGGGTTGAACTTCGACACACTGACCCGCACTCCGCTGATGTAGGGAAACTCCTCCAGCACCCGGTCCAGCACGCGGTGGCCCAGGTGCTCCAGCAGGCGGGCCGGAGCGCGCATTTCCTCCGCTACTACCCGATAAAGAATTTCATAGTTGACGGTTTCGCGCAGCTGGTCGGAGGCCCCGGCGGCGTGCAGATCCGTGTCGATGTAAAGGTCCACGCCGTACTTATTCCCGATTTTCTGTTCTTCGTCGTAGTATCCGTGAAAGGCGAAAAACTCCATGCCTTCCAGTGCAATCTGGCCCATGTGATAAACTGATGAGTGGTAAAACGTATGGCCAGAACTTCAGGCCAGAACTGGGGGTAGGCGTACGGCAAGCTGGCTAGTACCAACCCAAGCCTATCCTACAAAACAACGAAGCCTGCCCCGGAAGGCAGGCTTCGTGTTTGCGTATAAAGGAGGGAGCAAGCGACCCTACAGCTCATCGAAAAACGACTTTTCTCCGAGTGCAGCGGCCGTAGCGAAGCTCGGCTGGCCGGGGTGCGTCACGGGGGCGGGCTGATTAATTTCGGGGTGGCTGGGGCCGATGGGCTGAATATCGGGCGCCGGGGGCTCCACGCGCGGCGCATCGGGCTCGGGCACACGGGAGGGGCTCGGCGGATCGATGTGCGGGGCGGGCGAAATGCCGGGGTTTTCGCCTGGACTGCCGGGGCGCTCAATTTCGGGGCCGGGCTGCTGGGCTGGGGCGCCGGGGTCTGGCTGCTGGCCGGGCTTGGGATTGTAGCCGGTGGCCGCACCCGTTTCGGGCGGGGCTGAGCGTGCCGGAGCGGCGGCGGGCTCGTTGAAGAAAGCAGCAGAGCCGCCCGCTACAGCGGCGGCAGAAGAAGTAGAAGCAGTGGAAACGTACATGGTAGCGTCGGGGTTAGGTGAGTCGTCGGCGGGAGAGTGCGGACGGTTCACTTTTACGCTTGCGGCCCGGGAAAGGATGGCCGCCGTACTGGTTTTCGGCCGGCTACGGGCCTTTTCCACCTTATCCAAGGCATCGGAAGCTAACCGGTGCAAATCACGCGTGAGGCCGTCGAGCAGGCTCTCCAGGCGCTGGCACTCCTGGCCCAGCCCGTTCACCTCCTTCTGCATGTCGGCAATGGTGCGCTCGGCCTGCTGGTAGGCGTCATCTACCACACTGCGGGCTTTCTGGCGGGCATCGGCCAGCAGCTGCTCGGCCTGTAGCTGCGCCTCCCGGATGCGCAGCTGGGCATCGCGCTGGGCTTGCTCCGTGATGCTGTTGCCGGTGTCTTCGGCCGTTTTGAGGGTGCGGTAGAGGCTGGTTTCCACCTCCCGCATCTTTTGCACCTCCTGCGTGGCGTGGTCGAGCTTGAGGCGCAGTTCCCGGTTTTCGTCGCCCATCCGCTCCCACTGCTGGGAAAGCGTCAGCAGGAAAGCCTGTACTTCGTCCTTGTCTAATCCCCGAAAGGCTTTTTCAAAGGTTTTTTGCCGGATATCGAGGGCGGTAATTTTCATGGTTGATGGGGTAATGGGGGTAGTAGGCGCTGAGCAGGGGGCGGGCGGCAACCAAGGAAGAACCTCGGCCTATTGTACGGCGGTTTCGCGTTTTCACGCGTCGCACTCCTCGCTACTCACTACTAAGCTGCCACACCGCGAGGCTGCGGTCGTCGCTACACGAAACTAGCCGATTCTGCCTTCCCGGCCAAAACAACTTGTTCACGGAGGTGCCGTGGCCAGCGTGGCGGGCCCGGTCTACTACCCGCAGCAGCTCCCACGACTGAGCGTTCCAGAGCTTGATGCTTTTGTCCATGCTGCAGGTAGCTAGCAGCTGCGCATCCGGGGAAAAGGCCAGGTGGTTAATGGTGAACATATGGGCTACGATGCTGCGGTGCTCCTGGTAGCCGGCTGCTACATCCCAGATGCGCAGGTGCGCGTCGCGGCCGGCCGTGAGCAGGTAGCGCCCATCGGGGGAGTACTCGGCAGTAAACACGGAATTAGTAGCACCCTCAATGACGCGCTTAACCCGCAGGGAGCCGGCATCCAGCACCCGCACCCGCCAGTCGGAGCCTCCCACGGTTAGCTCCCCCCGCTGCTCGTGCAGGGCCAGGCAGCGCAGGCTTTTCTCGGAGAGGCGCAGCAACGTCTCCACCCTAAAGTCATCGGCCCGCAGCACGGCCAGCGTACCATCGGCCAAGCCCGCGTAAAGGCGCTGCTGGCGGGCCGAATATACTATAGCAAAAATGGCCGTGGCGGGCAGGGCGGTGGCGTAGACCAGCTTCTTCGCCGCTAAATCAATTACCTGAATGCCCTGGAAGTTATGGCCCAGCACCAGCAGGTTGCGCTCGGGCAGGTGCAACAGCGCATATACCGAATTTTCTACCTTGGCCACCAGTTCTCCGTCTTGCTCAGGCGCTGCCACATTCCAGGCCGCAACCAAGCCATCGGCGCCCGCCGAGTAGAATGTTTCCTGCCCGGCCGTACCCGCCAGGGCATACACACAGTCGCGGTGGCCGGTAAGGGTAGCGAGTTTCTGAACGTGGGGGCGAGAGGGCAATTGGGAAAAGAGTAGATGAGTGAATGAGGGCGTGAGGGCGCAAAGATACCGCCGAAGCACTACCCAGGCACAACATTGCTTTTTACGAAGCCCTGTCCTCCGAAGCAAAGCCAGGAAGCTGGTTTCCATCGAGTGGCTATTTGACGTCCTTGATCTTCGCGGGATGCGCAAAAGGCGGCGGATGGCAGTTTTTCTACGGAAGTGTACCTTCACCCACTCACTCATCCTCTTTTTCAGCCCTTGCCGCTCCACTCCCTCTCCCCTATTTCGCAGACCGCCGCCCTGGGCCTGTGGCACCTCACGGAAACCGCCGAGGAGTTGTGGCCTCTGCTGCCGGCCCAGGCGCACTACCTGGCCCGTTACCCCGATGGGCGCGACGAGTTGCGGGCCCGGCAGTGGCTGGCGGGCCGGGTGCTGGCCCATCAGTTGCTGCGGGAGCTGAACGATACGCCCGCTACCCTTCACAACGACCCCAATGGCCGTCCTTACTTCCCGGAGTTGCCCACCTATGGCGTGTCCCTCTCGCACTCAGGGGAGTGGGTGGCCGGCTTACTTTCTACCCAAGCGGCGGTTGGCATAGATATTGAGCTAGTACGCCCGAAAGCGCAACAGTTGGCCCGCCGGTTTCTATCGGAAGCGGAGCAGGCCAATGCCGGCAGCGAACCAGCTACCTATTGTCTCTACTGGAGTGCCAAAGAGACGCTCTACAAGCTGCACAGCCGCCGGGGCCTGGTGTTTAAAGAGCAGTTACTGCTCAGCCCGTTTGAGCTGCGGGAGGCAGGTGTATTGACGGGACACCTGTTGCTCGAAAACTTCCGCAGCCACCACCAGATTCACTACCTGCGCCCACATCCCGACTACGTGCTAACTTACGCCATCGGTGACGTGGTGAGGTAGTGAAATAGTGAGTCTGCCGGTCTTACGCGCTTATTCACGAGCACTACCTTTAACTCACTTCCTCACCTGCTTCCCTAATTCATCTCCCATGTCCCTTCGCCGCATTTCCATTGTTGCTGCCGCCGCTCTGCTTTTCTGCACCGTTGCGGTTGGGGTAGCCCGCGCGCAGGGCAGCCGCTCCGTCACTGATTTCAGCCTGAAAAACAGCGCTAATACCGAAGTAGCCCTGAAAAGCTACGCCGGCAATAAGGCAGTGGTGGTCGTCTTCGTAAATCCGGCCTGCGCTTTCTCCAAGCTCTACCAGAGCCGGCTGAGTGCCCTCAGCACCGAGTACGGCGCCAGGGGGGTGCAGTTTCTTTTTGTTAACGCTCCTATTAACCTGGAAGCCAGTGCCGATACCGGCGAGGCGGAGAAGCTCAAAATCAAGACCACTGGTAGCATCGACCTCCCCTTGCTGACGGACGAAGGTCAGAAAGTAAGCACCCTACTGGGGGCCACCAAAACCCCTGAGGTAGTGCTGCTCCAGCCCCTAGGGGACGGATTTGCGGTGCGTTACAAAGGCGCCATTGACGATAATCCGCAGGTAGAAAGCTACGTGAAGGAGCGCTATTTGGCACAGGCCCTCGACCAAGTGCTGGCGGGCCGCACAAGCGGTATTGCCGACAAGCGGGCAGCCGGCTGCCTGATCAAGAAATTCTAAGGCTTGCCGTAACCCCTCTAACAACACTGGGGCCGCTGATAATCTATCAGCGGCCCCAGTCTTTTGTAGGAAGGCTTATTTATTCTTCGCTTGGCTCGCTTCCAGCATCCGTAGCCTCGGACTCGTTGGTGAGGATGGCCAGTAGCTGCGCAACTTCCGCGGCTTTGGCGGGCTCCTGCAGCTTCTCGAAGCTGAGCTGCAGGTTGCGTAGCGCCCGGCGCACAATATCAATATGTGAGCAGGGCTCGAAGAACATCTCGTTGGGTGTGAGGTTCAGCTGACCGATATAGTGCTCAATATCCGTGCGCGAGAGTACCAGCCCCCGGTTGTAACAGTTGATATAAAACGGTTCAAGCGGCCCCTCCGGGCGGTAGGTAAGCACGAACAGGTTGGGCAGGTTTACACCGAACACCGGCATTTTGAGCCGCTGCGCCACTAGCAGATAGATAACACACAGCGTCAGGGGGTTGCCACGGCGGGTTTCCAGCACTCGGTGCAACATAGAGTTGGCCGGCGAATGAAAGTTCTGGGTGTTGGCGGCAAACTTGTGGGTGCGAAACAGCACATGATTGAGCGTTTGCACCTGGTCGGCGGGGTGCATCTCGGGCTGCAGCAGGGTCCAGGCTTCGAACCGCAGCTGCTCAATGGCGCGGTTCAGCACCTGAAAGTCCGCATCAGGGTACTGGTAGGAATTCAGCAGCCACATGCCCTCGAGCAGGTTCTCGCCACCGGAGTCGCGCCACACCCGCAGGCGTTGCTGCAGGCCCTCAAATTGCAGATGATGAATTAAATCTTCGAGACGCTGCTGCTGCTGCGTGTCCAGCGTTTCCTCCCACGACTCTTCGAGAAAGGGAATAATGCTTTCGCCCAAAGTCTGGATTTTCTCCTGAATCTGCGGGGCAATTTCCGGATCGTCGAGCAGGGAGATAAGGGCTTTGATTTCTTTATTGGTCATGGAACGACTAGGCCGGCGGGAAGCGGCCCCAAAAGGCGGAAAGAGCAAATAAACGCAACCGACGCAGTTTTTCGCCGCCGACTGCTGGTAGGTAACATAGCAAAAGGTCTAGATTGTTCAAACAACCTACCTCCGGGCTCTACTTAGCAGACCCAGTTTGGCCGCGCGAGCGGGTAGCACCCCAGTTCCAGCGTGATGGGCCTATCCAACACGATAGGCGTATCCTATCCCAAACCAGGCAGTTACATTACCCAGGTCAGCACAGACTATTATGCCCGGAAACACGGTGCCGCTACGCCGCTGCGCAACAACATTATCGTAGCAGGTTGGTTTTGGCGAGTTCCAACACCTCATCCCCGCGCCCGTTCATGATGGCTTTAAGGGTATAGAGGCTGAAGCCCAGCATCTGCTCCTTC
The DNA here is from genome assembly GCF_019599275.1 of Hymenobacter sp. HSC-4F20. Lineage (GTDB taxonomy): Bacteria > Bacteroidota > Bacteroidia > Cytophagales > Hymenobacteraceae > Hymenobacter. Next base: position 186,016 of record NZ_JAHZTD010000002.1, read on the forward strand.
TGAATAGTCGGCGGCATGGACAGCTCTGCACGTTTAACCACCGCATCAAGGATAACCGGGCCCGGATGGGCCAGCATTTCTGCAATGGCCGCTGAGAGGTAAGCCGGATCGGTGACCCGGATACCCCGCACGCCCGCCGCTTCGGCCAGGGCGGCAAAGTTCGGATTTTCCAGCTCGGTGCCGTACTCCAGAATGCCAGCGGCCTTCATTTCCAACTCTACAAACCCCAGGCTGTTGTTGTTGAAGATGACAACTTTTACTGGGGTGTTGAGCTGTTTCAAGGTTAGCAGTTCGCCCAACAGCATGGCAAAGCCTCCGTCGCCGGCCAGGGCTATTACTTGCCGGTTCGGGTAGGCCAGTTGCGCCCCCAGGGCCTGAGGCATGGCGTTGGCCATGCTGCCGTGGTTAAATGAGCCAACAAGCCGGCGCCGGCCGTTCATGCGCAGGTAGCGGGCCGCCCAGATGGTAGGCGTGCCCACGTCGCAGGTAAAAATGGCGTCTTCGGCGGCCTGCTCGTTAAGCAGGCGGGTTACGTACTGGGGGTGCATGCTGGTGTCGCCGGGCTCCCCGGTGGCCAGCTCATCCAGGTTCGCGCGGGTGCGGCGGTAGTTGTCGAGGGCTTTTTCCAGGTGCTCCCGGTTTTGCTTGTGGTTAAGCAGGGGTAGCAGTTCCCGGAGTGTAGCCGCTACGTCGCCGACCAACCCTACCTCTACCCGGGCCCGGCGACCGATATGCTCCCCGCGAATGTCTACCTGCACGGTGCGCACATCCTGGGGCAGGAACTGTGCGTAAGGAAAATCAGTGCCGAGCATCAGCATGGAATCGGCATCCATCAGGGCGTCGTACCCCGAGGTGAAACCCAGCAAACCAGTCAGGCCTACATCGTAGGGATTGTTGGGCTCCACGTATTCCTTGCCCCGTAGGGCATGCACGATGGGAGCACCCAGTAGCTCGGCCACTTGCAGCAGTTCGGCGTGGGCGTCGGCGCAACCCGCGCCGGCCATAATGGTCACCTTATCAGCGGTATTGAGCAAGTCGGCAGCCGCGCGCAGTTCCTCCATAGCCGGCACCAGAGTTGCTCTACTGCGCAGCACAGGCAGGCGCGGCTCGGGGGCTTCTGCTTTCTGATGGCTGATGTCGCCGGGCACTACTATCACGGCTACACCTCTCTGAACCAAAGCCGTCTGAATGGCTATTTCGGTGGTGCGTACCGTTTGGTCGGGGTGGCCGATCAGCTCGCAGTAGGCGCTACACTCTTTGAACGTGTTCTCGGGGTGCGTTTCCTGAAAATACTGAGTTCCAATTTCCACGCTCGGAATCTGGGCGGCAATGGCCAGCACCGGCACACGGCTGCGGTGGCAGTCATAGAGGCCATTCAGCAGGTGGGTGTTGCCAGGCCCACAGGAGCCCGCGCACACGGCCAGCGCCCCGGTCAGGTGAGCTTCAGCGCCAGCGGCAAAAGCCCCGGCTTCCTCATTGCGCACGTGTATCCACTCAATACCGTCGCGCTTCCTGATTTCATCGGTAATGCCGTTAAGGGAGTCGCCTACCACGCCGTACACCCGCGTTACGCCAGCGGCCTGCAGGGTATCCACTATAATTTCTGAGACAGTCTTCTTCGCCATATTCTTGCAGGTAATGTCCGAAGGCTATACGACGACCCGTCCCGAAAGGCCGCCGCTTCTTTCTGTTATTCCTTTCTGTTATTCGCTGGTGGCAGGCAGCTGCGTACAGCTTCGCCTGTACAAGCTCCCCCGGTATAGGCAGGTTTAAGCTATGACTTAGTTAGTGCCCAAGCTCCGGCCATAGCCAATTCCCGCAGTGCTTCGGCCGCTTCGTATTCCAGGGCTTTAATGCGCACAGTAAGGAGGGCCTGGGCGCCGGGGCCGTTGCGCTGCCACTGCTGCCGGGCTTCTTCAAGCAGTTGTGCCACCCACGCTTGGGCGTGCTCCTCGCTGGCAACGGGTAGGCTTGCGTGCAGGGTGGGTAGCACTTGCAGCCGGTGCTGGTATTGAACGGCTTTTTGCTGCATGCGGGCCAGTTCCCGGCGCAGCGTTGCAGCCTGGGCCTGGCACTGCTGCTGGTAGGCTTGCAGCGGGCCCCAGTCGGGGGCGGGCACGGCCGCGCCGGCCGAAGCCGCGGCGCTCATGGCCGCGACCAAGGGATGCAGGGCCTGCGCCGCAGCGGCCGGGAGCTTCCGCTGCCCGGTTTCGGTAAGGGCCACCAGCGCCCGTGACACCCCCAGCAGCTCCGACAGCTCCAGCTGCGACAAGCCGTAGTAAGCACGGATTTCGGGTAACCGGGGGTCAGGGGCGGGTGCGGCGGGCATATGATGCTGGTTGTAAGCTACGGCTACATACGCAGGGCTGTCCGTGCGGGACCATGCGGTGTAACTGTTTTTGCTTTACGAGTAGAATAGTCACACCGGCTACCCTGCTAGCTGGTAGCAACGTTTCGCCTACCCGGCCAGCCCCCTACTGCTACTGCCCTATTTAGTTTTAAAGTGCACAGTGTAATTCTCCCGCAACGGATAGCCCGTACGAGACCTGAAGCTGCGGGTAGTCACCACAAACTCGTACTCATGGTTTGGCTGCAACTCTACGCTAAGCCGGAACTGCTTACCGTCGGCAGAAAAGCCCACCGGTTTTTTCAGAGGGAAGTATTCTTGGCCCCGCGGCCCCATATTGAAGGACATGCCCTGCTCGTCCATTTCTTGGCTAAATTGGATTACCAGTTCGCGCACTCCGGCATCGACGGTGGTAGCGCCATTTCTGAACGGCGCCAGCCCGGCCACCACGGGGTAACGGGCCTGAAGCGCGGTAAGAAGCGCCGGTTTGTCCCAGCCCTCGGGGTAGTAGCCGGCCTGAGCGAGAAAGCGCTCCGTAGCTTCCGGGTTGGCGTAGTCCAGCTCAATGATGTCTTTGATGGCCTGCCGCTTGTTTTCGGCTTGGGCGTAGTAGCGTTTGCAAATGCTGTAACCGATGAAATAACCAAGGTCGGCGGTGGTGCCTACGCTAGTGCCGTTGTAAAGCCAGCGGCTCATATCGTCTCCAAACATTTCCTCCTTGAACCGGGCCTGCAGCTCAGGGGCGTGGGCCGCGCCGTAGCGGAGGTAGCTGGCTTGCAAAGGCTTTCGCACGACCAGCTCGGTAACAAAATCACAAGCGCCTTCTTTCAGAGCCTGCCCCAGCAAGTTGGTCTGGCCGGGGCGCTGCTGGGTGTGCACATACTCGTGCACGTTTAGGGGCACAATGTTATCGAGCGACTGGTGCCGGAACACGCCTGCCAACCACTGATTGGAAAACTCCGATACGTCGGTGGAGGGGGTACCCATAGTAATTTCCGTACCCACCAGCACAAGGTTGTCGCGCACGGTACCGCCCGAGCGCAGCCCTCCTACGGTAAAGTACATTTTCGCCTCGCGCAGCTCCGGATATAGGCGCCTTAACCGGTGGATACTGCGGTCAATATCTCGGGTTTTGGTTTTTACCACCAGGGTATTGGGCCGGATGGAAGTCCAGAACTTAGGCAGTTTGTTGATCAGGTCAACCCACTTTTCTGCCGTAAACTCCCGCGCTTCCATAAACGCGTGCAGCCCCTCACTGCCCGGCCGGATATATAGCCGGTTGAATACCGCTATTTGCCGGATGCGGTCTGGGGTAGCGCGCACGCTGTCATAGGCCACCCAAAACCGGTCGATGTCGTCGGTATAGATAGCAGATTTCGAGGTGCGGGTTTGCCCTAGACAAGTAAAGGCGTCCGTGACTAGCAGCAGGCAGAGTAGCCATTTTTTCATAGCAACAAGAGCAAACGTATACCTGACAGCGCGAATGACAACAAATAGTGGGTAAGCTCCAAGAGGTAGAGGAAGCCTCAGAGTCTGCAAGGAGCAGCTTCTGCCTGTCTACCCGCACCTGAAACGCCAACGGCCCGCCGCACCGGGTGGTGCCGACGGGCCTATGAATGGGTTTCAACTTGCTACCTAGTCAGGCAGCTTTTTGATCAGCAAAAGCTACAAAGCGTCTCGTAGCCAGGGGGTTTCCAGCCCAAAGGTTTCGTCAGCCGCCACTAGCTCCTGTAGCCGTGCTACCATTAACCGTCTGGCCTATACGCTCACGAGAGGCCCCGCGCTATTTCAATGGTATTGACGAACTCCCGGCACCCCAGCAGATTCGGCAGCAGCGCGTACGCGGCGGTAGTTTTGCCTGCACCGTTGCAGCCCGCTAGGAGGTAGAGGGGTTTCATAACTAGGAATTCATTTGGCAGAAGCTATCAATGCGAGTTTTTTCACCAGCCATGCTTCGGTGTCTGACATCGGTTTGAACACCTTAACATAGCACAGTACTGCACAAATGCTCAGTGGAAAGAGCGTATATACTACCCTTTCCCAAAGCTCCAGTGTACGATATACCCCATTCACCTTCATTTCGTCACTCATTAATATACTAATTGACAGTATTCCACTAATAACTACACAAAGCAGAATAACAAAATAACCTTCGGTAGTTGGCTTGATCGTCAAATCAACCTGTACTGGACTTCCATCCGTTATTGCACCGCTAACTACAGGAAAGACAGGTCCATTTTGCGTACTACTCCGGCGCAATACAGTGAAGTATCCCTCGCTAATTTCCACTTTATACTTCTCTGTCTTTAGAATCCAGAAGCCAGCTTCTTCCCTGCTCAAGTGAGAAATGATTGAATTTATTTCTTGAGCCGATAACGCCGATTGATAGACTCTATTCTGAGAGAGCAGCATGTCTTGTTTACGGTATTATTGCTAGCAGCTTGCTTACACCTGAATCACGCCCACGTTATACGCCTTCTCAATGGGCGCGTGGTTGGCCATGCTGATGCCCTGGGAAATGACCTTGCGGGTTTCCAAGGGGTCGATGATGGCATCGACCCAGAGGCGGGCGGCGGCGTAATAGGGCGAGAGCTGCTCGTCGTAGCGGGCTTTGATTTTGTCGAACATCTCCTTCTTGGCCTCGTCGGTGAGCGTTGAGCCTTTGGCCTCGGCAGCGGCTACTTGTATCTGAAGCAATGTATTGGCGGCGGCGGCTCCGCTCATTACGGCCAGCTGGGCGGTAGGCCAGGCCACAATGAGGCGGGGGTCGTAGGCCTTGCCGCACATGGCGTAGTTGCCGGCCCCGTAGGAGTTGCCCACAATCACCGAAAACTTGGGCACCACGGAGTTGCTCATGGCATTCACCATCTTGGCTCCGTCCTTGATAATGCCGCCGTGCTCCGACTGGCTACCCACCATAAAGCCCGACACGTCGTGCAGGAACACCAGCGGAATGCGCTTTTGGTTGCAGTTCATGATGAAGCGCGCGGCTTTGTCAGCCGAGTCGGAGTAGATAACGCCGCCCATCTGCATGGCACCCTTCTTGGTTTTCACGATCTTGCGCTGGTTGGCCACGATGCCCACGGCCCAGCCCTCAATGCGCGCCAGCCCGCAGATCAGGCTCTGTCCGTAGAGGTCCTTGTAGGGCTCAAACTCTGAGTCGTCCACCAAGCGCCGGATGATGTCCATCATGTCGTAAGGCTTCACCCGGTCGGCGGGTAGCAGGCCGTAGATTTCCGCTGGGTTTTCCTTGGGCGGTGCGGGAGCTTTGCGGGAGAATCCGGCCGTAGCCTGCCCGCCCAGCTTATCGAAGATGTTGCGGATGTGGTCGAGACACTCTTCGTCATTCTGGAACTTGTAGTCCGTCACGCCCGAAATTTCGGAGTGGGTAGTAGCCCCGCCCAGCGTTTCGTTGTCGATACTTTCGCCAATGGCTGATTTCACGAGGTAGGAACCCGCCAGAAACACCGAGCCGGTGCCATCCACAATCATGGCCTCGTCGGACATAATGGGCAGGTAGGCGCCGCCCGCCACGCAGGGGCCCATGATGGCGGCCAGCTGCACGATGCCCATGCTGCTCATTACGGCGTTGTTGCGGAAGATGCGGCCGAAGTGCTCCTTGTCGGGGAAAATTTCGTCCTGCATGGGCAGGTACACGCCCGCCGAATCGACGAGGTAAATGATGGGCAGCTTGTTTTCGATGCTGATTTCCTGAGCCCGCAGGTTTTTCTTGGCTGTTATCGGGAACCAGGCGCCAGCCTTCACGGTGGCATCGTTGGCGACAACCACGCACTGCCGGCCTTGCACGTAGCCGATAACTACTACTACCCCTCCGCCGGGGCAGCCGCCTTCTTGCGGGTACATACCTTCGCCGGCAAATGCCCCGATTTCCACGGTTTCGGCATCCTTATCGAGCAGGTAGGTAATACGCTCCCGGGCCGTGAGCTTGCCCTTGGCTTTGTGGGCCGCAATGCGCTTCTCGCCGCCCCCGAGGGCTACGCGCTGCAAGCGCTGCTGCAATTGAAACGTGAGTTGCTTAATGCTGTCTTCGTTTTTGTTGAACTCGAGGTCCATTAGGGGTGGGATGAAAGTGGGTGGTGGGATGGGTGGGAAAGCAAAAATCCGCCCCTATGGGGGCGGATTTCAAAGGTACGTTTTGTGCAAGAAGCCGGCACAACATTAGGGCGTAACTACGGCACCGGTAGCGGGTGTCACCGTTTTGGTTTCCTTTTCTACCTCGCCGTTGGGCTTAGTGGTCGTTTCGGTTTTCTTTTTCTCCTTGCCTCCGCCAAATACCGAGAAGTGCACGTAGCGCTTGGGGTTGGCCTGCAGGTCCTTAATCAGGTTATTGGAGCTAGCGGCCGTAGCGTTGAGATTGTTGTAGAGCAGCGTATCGCTGATGAGCTTACCCAGAGAGCCTTTCTGGTCGGTGAGGGAGCGGTTCAGGGTGGTCATCGTGCCCTGAGCTTCCGTCATGGTGGCGTTGAGCTTGCGCATGGCTGGGCCTACGGGCGCGTTCTTTAGCGAGTCGCTGAGGGTAGAGAAATTAGCGGCAATCCGGTCGAATTTAGCGCTGGTCTTGTTCAGGTCGGCCGTGAGGCGGGCCATGTTGGTGGTAATCTGGTTGATGTTGCGCTGGTTCATCAGCAGCAGATTTTTCAGCGCCTCGGTGCTACCCTGAGCGTTTTGCAGGGTAGCCTGCAGGCTCACCTTGGCGTCCTTGTTCAGGAAGCCGTTTACCTTAATCAGCGTGGAGTCCACGGTGCCGAGCACGGGTAGGGCCTTAGCCTGGAAAGCGTCGGTAATGCTGGCCACAGTATAGGATTTCAGTTCCTCGCCCCCGTCAAACACTTTCGTATTCTTACCCAGGAAGAGGGTAATGGTTTTGGAGCCCAGCAGCGAGCCGCTGAGGCTAGCCACGGTAGAGTCGCCGACGGTAACGCCTTTTTGCAGTTCCACGGCTACTTTCACCCGGTTGCCTTCCTCCGGGACCAGCATCATTTCCTTTACCTGGCCTACTTTAATACCGTTCAGGATGACGGGGTTGCCCACGTTCAGGCCGTCCACGTTATCGTACTTAGCGTAGTAGGTCCGGTCCGACGATAGAATATTACTACCCTTCAGAAAGTTGAAGCCTACAATAAGCAGGGCTACGGCCACAATGCCCAACAGGGCCACTTTGATTTCTTTTGACACGGGGGTCAGCGGTTGGTTGAAGAGGGAGTCGGAGAGGCATTTACCGGGCCTGTACAAGGCCGGCAAGGAGTTATTCGCCGGTGGTAGCTTCCAACTCGTTTTTATAGTCGCGGAAGGCCCGGTAAATCCCCGAGGCCATATACGACTGCCCGGCTTTATCGTTCAAGTATTGCTCTTCCTGACGGTTCGTCAGAAATCCCGACTCGATAAGGACCGAGGGCATAGTAGATTTCCAAAGCACCAGAAAGCCTGCCTGCTTGACGCCGCGTGAGGGGCGGCCCACCGTAGTGCGGAACTGGCGGTCTACCTTTTGGGCAAACCGGATGCTGTTGACCATGTGCGCGCTCTGAAACAAGGAAAACAGAATGTGGCTTTGGGGCGAGGTGGGGTCGAAGCCGTTGTAGCGCTCCTGGTAGTTTTCTTCCTGCAGAATTACGGCATTTTCCCGCTTGGCTACCGAGAGGTTGGCGTCGGTCTTGTGCGGGCCCATCGTCCAGACCTCAGTGCCAATAGCGGCCGGAGCACTGGCGTTGCAGTGCACGGAGATAAACAGGTCGGCGTTGTTCTTGTTGGCAATGCCTGCGCGGTCGGCTAGTTCCACAAACACGTCGGTTTTGCGGGTGTACACCACCTTCACCTCGGGCATGTTCTCCTCGATCTGCCGGCCCAGCTCCAGAATAATTTTCAGGGCCACGTCAGCTTCGCGCGCCTTCACACCGGCGCAGCCCCGGTCTTTGCCGCCGTGGCCGGCATCGAGCACCACCGTGCGCAGGCGGTAGCGCGCAGGCGCCGCCCTGCCGGGCAGGGAAGGGCGCGGCGAGGAAGAAGAAGAGCCGGCGAGAAATAACAGGGCCGCCGCGCCCAGAGCGACAATATTCCGCACGGAGTTCGTTAGTTGGGGTAGCGACCCGCTACCTTTGCAAACCGCCACAAAATAAACGATAAAAACTACGTGGCCCCACTCGCGCCTGTGTTCAATTCTATGAGGAGTGCGCTAGCCCCCTTGCGGCCACTACTACTTACTTTGTTCTTTACGCTGCTGCTGCACGCTGGCTGGGCCCAGCAGCGGCCGCGCACTACCAACGTGCCCGACGATGTGCGCCCGCAGCCCCAGATTCTGAACCCGCCCCAGCCCAACGCCCCCGTCCGTGATACAACCGGCCTGGTGCGAGGTACGGCTGATTCGTTGCGGGTAGGCGCTGGTGGCCGCAAGGGAGCTGTGGAAACTACCGTGAAGTACAAGGCCCAGGACTCCATTCGGTTTGAGGTGCAGAACAAGAGGGCCATCCTCTACGACAAGGCTACCGTCGACTACGGCGACATGAACTTGAAGGCCGCCCTGATTACCGTCGACTACAGCAAAAACCTGGTCACAGCCGAGGGCGCCAAGGACTCCACGGGCCGGGTGCAGGACCGCCCGCTGTTCAAGCAAGGGGCCGAAACCTATCAGGCCGGCCGCATCGACTACAACATCAAGAGCAAGCGGGGGCGCATCACCGACGTGGTAACCCAGCAGGGTGAGGGTTTCATCCACGCCGAAACTATCAAGAAGAATGCCCTGGGCGAGGCCTTCGGCCGCCACGCGGTGTACACCACTTGCAACCTGGAGCACCCTCACTTCTACATTAACGCCAGCAAGATGAAGCTGGTACCGGGCGAGCGGCAAAAGGTGGTAACGGGTCCCTTCAACCTGGTTATTGGCGATATTCCTACCCCTCTGGGCTTTCTGTTTGGGTATTTCCCAAGCCCCAAGAGCAACAAGCGGGCCTCGGGCCTGATTATTCCCACCTTCGGGCAGGCTGCCGACCGGGGCTTCTTCCTGCGCAACGGAGGCTATTACTGGGCGGCCAACGAGCACATTGGCGTGCGCCTCACCGGCGACATCTACTCGGGTAACGCCGACCGGTTTGGGGGCTGGCGGGGCACGGCGGAGGTACAGTACATCACGCGCTACCGGTACAGTGGTTTGTTCACGTTCAACTACAGCTCCCAGCCTACCGAGCGCCTGCTCGGCTCCACGGACGTTAACACCAACCCCAACTACGTGATTCCGCGGGCCTCCCGTACGTTCGCTCTGGCCTGGAATCACACGCCGGTGGCCCGCCCGAACGGAGGGCGCTTCTCGGCCAACGTGAACATTAGCAGCAGCAGCGGCAACTACTACCGCCAGAACGGCTACAACCCACGCCTCTACCTGACGCCGGCGTTTCAGTCGACCATCAGTTACGCCAAGCAGCTGCGCTACGCTCCCATCAACTACAGCATCAACCTGAGCCAGAGCCAGAACACGCAAACCGGCACCATGGACTTTACCCTGCCCGATGTATCGGCGCAGCTGGCCCGCCAGTACGTCTACGAGCTGCTGGGCCTGGAGTCGAGGGGGAAGTTTTACGAGCAGTTGGCTTTCTCCTACGACCTAACCTACCAGAACCGGCTTTCCAACTCGCTGCCGGCCCGCCAGCTCAACAGTGGCGCTATCCCGCTACTGGGCGGCTCCAACCAGGTTACGCTGTTACCCGTGCGCTTTTCCAACGTCAGCAAGCTGCTGCGTAACTCCCAAACGGGCATGCAGCACCGGTTTGGCATTACGCTGGGCAGCTACACGCTGCTGAAGCACCTCAACTTCAATCCCAGCGTGACTTACGGCGAAACCTGGTACTTCAAGCGGCTGCAGTACAGCTACTTGTCCGAAGCCCGGGCCGTCCGCATCGATACGGTGCGCGACTTTAACCGCCTCTACAGCTACACGGCGGGCGCCAGCCTGGCCACCAACATCTACGGTACCTTTGTGCGGAAGGGCACGCACAAGATCCAGGCCCTGCGCCACAAAATCACTCCTTCGGCCACTTTTAGCTACTCGCCGGCTACCCGCCGCGATAATCCCGCCTTCCAGCGCCTGGAGCTGGAAGGCCTACGCGACCCCCAAACGGGGCAGCTTTACTCCGAGGGTCAGGTATACCGCGACAACCGCGGTTTCCTGCTGCCCCGCTTCAGCAACTCACTTATTGCCCCTACCACTTCCACCGACGTCCGGCAGCTAAGCTTCCAGCTGCAAAACTCGGTGGAAATGAAAGTGCGCAACTCCAACGACACTACGGGAACTACCCCCTTCACCAAAGTCAGCCTCATCGACGGCCTGGATTTGAGCACGGGCTACGACTTTGCCAAGGACACCTTCCAACTGGCGCCCCTCAATGTTACTTTTCGTACCCAGGTGGCGCGTAAGCTGGGCGTCACCATCAATGGCAACTTCGAGTTTTACCAGCAGGATTCCCTGAAGCGGGACATCAACCGCTTCCTGTGGCAGCAGAAAAATTTCCGGCTGGCGCGGCTGGCTACGGCCAACGCCTCGCTGAGCTACCAGTTCAACCCCGCGCAGGGCAAGCGCAAGTCCACTATCCGCCGCGACGTAGCGCCCGTCAACGACCCTACCCTGGGCTCCCCTACCCGCATTGACCCCTACGAAGACTACGTGGACTTCAGCATTCCCTGGGATTTGAGCACCAACTTCACGTTGTCCTACGTCAACCAGGGGCCGCTGCCGGCTCGCGTTAACCGCCCCCGCAGCAGTGCCTATACTGCCGCCTCGCTCAACCTAAATGGCTCGGTGAAGCTCACGGAAACCCTGCGCTTCGGCTTTAGTACCAACTACGACTTCGTCAATCAGACTCCGGCCTTCACTAACCTGGATATTACCAAGGATTTGCACTGCTGGCAGATTACCGGCAACTGGCGCCCGTTTGGTCCCACCCGGGGCTACTTCGTGACCATTGCCGCCAAATCGGCCCTGTTGCAAGACCTCAAGCTCAGCCGCAACAAAACGTTCCTGAACTACTAAAGCAAACAGAACCGCTCGAAGCGGGAGGGCGAAAAGGCAAGGCTGCCTAGCTTAGTTTTTTTGCTGCCCCAAGAGAGCTAAACGGATAGATTTTCTAAAAAATCCGCAGCTTTGGCCCTGGATCAGGCGTTACCCGGTGTCCGTCAGAGCCCTCTTTTCAAGCCTCCTACCCCCTACCCCATGTCTCAGCACAAAGAAGTCAAGCTCGTGACCACGCACCAACTGCTGGCCATGAAGCAACGCGGCGAGAAAATATCCATGCTCACGGCCTACGACTTCTCCATGGCGCAGATTCTGGACGGCGCGGGCATCGACGTGCTGCTAGTCGGCGACTCGGCCTCCAACGTAATGGCCGGCCACGAAACCACCCTGCCCATTACCCTGGACCAGATGATTTACCACGCCCAGAGCGTGGTGCGGGCCGTGAAGCGGGCTTTCGTAGTGGTAGATTTGCCCTTTGGCTCCTACCAGGGCAACTCATCGGAGGCCCTGCGCTCCGCCATCCGCATTATGAAGGAATCGGGGGGACACGGCATCAAGCTCGAAGGCGGGGCCGAAATCAAGGATAGCATCGTGCGTATTCTGACGGCGGGTATTCCTGTAATGGGGCACTTGGGCCTTACTCCCCAAAGTATTTATAAATTTGGCACCTACTCCGTGCGAGCCAAGGAGGAAGCCGAAGCGCAGAAGCTAATCGAGGATGCGCAGCTGCTCGAAGAAATAGGCTGCTTTGCCCTCGTGTTGGAGAAAATTCCCTCGTCGCTGGCCAAGCGGGTAGCCGAAACGCTCACCATTCCGGTTATCGGCATCGGCGCCGGCCCCAACGTGGACGGGCAGGTGCTGGTAGTGCACGACATGCTGGGCATTACCAAGGAGTTCAAGCCCCGCTTCCTGCGCCGCTACGCTGACCTGGGCAACCTCATGCACGACGCCGTGCAGCGCTACATCCAGGATGTAAAGTCGCGCGACTTCCCTACCCAGGAAGAAGCGTATTAGTTTTAATTAGTAATGAGTAGTTGATAATTAATAATTAGAAGCGAGGCGGCTCTTTTTCCGATGAGTAGAGAACAGCGTCAATTTCTAATTGCTAATTATGAATTATTAATTCTCCCCCAGTGAATCGTCCGAATCTGTGGTCGGAGCGGAAGGAAATTCTGTTCGAAGACAATCACCTGCTCATCATTAATAAGCCCGCCGGCTTGCTGGTACAGGGCGACGCCACGGGCGATGAGCCCCTGTCGGCCAAGGCCGAGGAGTACCTGCGCTTCAAGTATAAAAAGCCGGGGGCGGCCTTCGTGGGCGTGGCTCACCGCCTCGACCGGCCGGTAAGTGGGGTAGTAGCCCTGGCCAAAACCAGCAAAGCGCTGAGCCGGCTGAACGAAATGTTCCGCGACAACAAGGTGCACAAAACTTACTGGGCCCTCACGGGCAAGTGCCCCGAGCCCACGGCCGGCCACCTCACGCACTGGTTGGTAAAAGACCCCATTCGCAATACCACCAAGGCCTATACCGAGCGCCACAGCCAGGGCCTGAAGTCGGAGCTGGACTACAAGGTGCTGGGTCAGGCCGGCACGCGGTGGCTGCTGCAGGTAAACCCCATTACGGGTCGGCCCCACCAGATCCGGGTGCAGCTCAGCTCTGGCCTGGGCACCCCCATCGTGGGCGACGTAAAGTATGGCTTTCTGGCCCCCCTGCCCGACGTGAGTATTGCCCTACACGCCCGGCAGCTCGAGTTTCAGCACCCGGTTACCAAGGAGGAAATGTGCTTTATTGCTCCCCTGCCCGAGGTAGCGCACTGGGAAGCCGCAGCGGTATACTATTAGATCAGTTTTTGCATGAGTAAGAGGGTAGCCGATGACCATACGCGCAGGTCGTCATCGGCTACCCTCTCCGCTTTGTAGCACCTGAATAACATTTTGGCCTTTTAGAGAGGGAAATTGGACACCGGGTACCCAGGGCCCTAATTTTGCAGACCGGCTACTGAACTTATGCCGAGCTTTTGCGCTTTGCGCGTCGAGGCATCGGCCACCTCTGGTTTCGACCTCTAACCTCTTGCCCCATGGCGATACTCTTCTTTTTCGTAGCGCACTACTACCTGTCGCTCTTTACCCAGACGTTCTACCTGCACCGGTATGCGGCTCACAAGATGTTCACGATGAACAAGTTCTGGGAGAAATTCTTCTTCCTGTTCACCTACATCTGTCAGGGCTCCTCTTTTCTCTCGCCGCGGGCCTACGCGCTGCTGCACCGTATGCACCACGCCTACTCCGATACCGAGCTGGACCCCCACTCGCCGTTGTACTCTTCCAATGCTTTCACGATGATGTGGAAGACCAAGAACATCTACAACGACGTGCTCAACCGCCGCCACGAGCTGGCCGCACGATTTGAAGGCGACTACCCCGAGTGGAACGCTATTGAAAAGCTCGGCGACTCCTGGATGTCGCGCGTGGGCTGGGGCACGCTTTACGTGCTGTTCTACGTAAACTTTGCCACGGCTTGGTGGCAGTTTCTGCTGCTGCCGCTGCACTTCCTGATGGGTCCTATCCACGGCGCCATTGTGAACTGGGGCGGCCACAAGTATGGCTACCAGAACTTTGATAACCACGACCACTCCAAAAATACGCTGCCCTTCGACTTCTTGGCGTTCGGCGAGCTGTTTCAGAATAACCACCACAAGCTGCCCATGCGCGTTAACTTCGGGGTGAAGAAGTGGGAGCTGGACCCCACTTATATGTTTATCTGGGGCTTGGATAAGCTAGGCGTAGTAAAAGTAAAACGCAAGTGGCAGCAGCCCGTAAACGTGGCAGCTTAGTCAAACTGTACAGGCGCGAAAAGTGAATTCGTGACGTACAACTCATCTTGCATACAGCAGTAAGCCCTTCGTATTGAGGTACGAGGGGCTTGCTTTTTCTCGGGATTATACGCCATCCTGCCACTTACAGACCTTTTCCGGGCGTCGACTACCTGGATTCACAACTTCACCTTTCACAACTGCGCCATTTTCCTTACCTTTGCACCTCATTTTCAACCAGACGCACGGGATGCGTCGCTTAACCAAACCGGTTTATGGCAGTTAAAATCCGCCTCGCCCGTCGCGGCCGCAAAAAGGCCGCTCAGTTCGACATCGTTGTTGCCGACTCCCGCTCGCCCCGCGACGGCCGCTTCATCGAGAAAATCGGTACCTACAACCCCCAGACCAACCCTGCTACCATCAACTTTGATGGCGACAAGGCGTTCGACTGGATCATGAAAGGTGCCCAGCCCACGGATACCGTGCGTGCCATGCTCTCCTACCGGGGAGTTCTCTACCGCAAGCACCTGCAGCTGGGTGTAATCAAAGGCGCCATCTCGCAGGAAACTGCCGACCAGCGCTTCACCGAGTGGAAAGAGCAGAAAGACGCTAAGATTGAAGGCAAGCGCACCAACTTGGGCAATGCCAAGGAGGAAGCCCGTCAGCAGCGTTTGGCCGCTGAAACCAAAGTAAAAGAAGCCCGCGCCGAGGCCCTGCGCCAGAAGCAGGCAGCGGCTGAAGCTGCTGCTGCTCCGGCTGCCGAAGGCGAAACGACCGAAGCTGAAGCCTCGGCCGACACGACCGAAGAAGCCGGCGCTTAATTCAGGTGAAAAGGAAAGAGTTTGGAAAATAGGGAATGGGTGGGCGGTTGTATGAACATACCGCCCCTACCCTTTTCTTCTTTCCAAACTCTTTGACTTTCTGATTTCCCCCTGCCATGACGCTCGACGACTGCTACGAACTCGGTTCGGTAGTGAAGCCCCACGGCCTGAAAGGCTTTGTGGTTGCTGCCTTCGACGTAGACGACCTCAACGAATACCGCAAGCTTAAATCGGTGCTGCTGGAGTTGCCCACGGCGCCGGGCAAGCTGGTGGAATACGGGGTGGAAAAGCTTCAGCCGCAGTCCGACGAGCGGGCCCTGCTTAAGCTCACCGGTATCAACCGCATTGAAGACGCCGAGCCGCTACGCAATGCCAAGCTATGGCGTCCTCTGGCAGATTTGCCGGCTCTGCAAAACGACCAGTTCTACTTTCACGATGTCATCGGCTACACAGTAGTTGATGAACAGTTAGGTGAGCTGGGCGTTGTAGAGACGTTCTACGAGCTTCCGCAACAGGACGTGCTAGCGATGCGCTATCAGGAACAAGAAGTGCTGATTCCAGTAGTAGACGAGCTGATTCTGCACGCCGATCAGGCGACGCGGCAGCTGCACGTTCGGCTGCCGGAAGGGCTGCTCGACGTGTACCTGATGCCTCCTTCACGTGAGCGGGATGAGCCCGACGAATTCGTAGCGCCCTAACCTGCCCGCCACCATGCGTATCGACATCGTTACGTGCCAGCCGGATTTGCTGGCCAGCCCCTTTGCGCACTCTATTGTGAGGCGCGCCCAGGACAAAGGCTTGGTCGAGATTCACCTGCACGATCTGCGTCGTTACGCCATCAATAAGCACGGTCAGATTGATGACTACGTGTTTGGAGGTGGAGCCGGGATGGTGCTGCGCGTGGAGCCAATTGCGGCCTGCTTTGATGAGCTATTGGCGCAGCGCACGTACGAGGCAGTCATCTATATGACCCCCGATGGGGAAACGCTGCGGCAGCCGCTGGTTAATCGTTTGTCGTTGGCAGGCAATCTGCTTATTCTCTGCGGCCACTACAAGGGCGTGGATGAACGGATCCGGCAGGCTTACATCACCCACGAAATCAGCGTAGGCGACTACGTATTGAGCGGGGGAGAATTAGGCGCGGCCATCCTGACAGATGCAGTAGTGCGGCTGTTGCCGGGCGTACTCGGCAACGAGGAATCAGCCCTGAGCGACTCGTTTCAGGACAATCTGCTGGCGCCGCCCGTGTATACCCGGCCCGCCGAATGGCGCGGCCTGGCAGTGCCAGAGATTCTGCTTTCGGGCAATACCCCGAAAATTGATATCTGGCGCCATGAGCAGGCGTTAGTCCGCACCCAGCAGCGCCGGCCTGATTTATTACCCGAGTGATGTGGTGGAGTTGTGCAGAGCGAACTGGTTGTACTACCCACGTAAGTGGCGCAAACAGAACGACAAACTCACAATTTCACGAACTCACCATTTCACAATTCAAAAATAGAGGGCTATATTTGCGCCTCTTTACCCGAAACCTCTTCGGACGGCGCGGCCGTCCTTTACAGTTTTTCCAGCCATGAGCGTACTACTCGATTTTATCCAGCAGGAATCCCAGGAGCGCCGCGCCAGCTTCCCCAACTTTGCCGCCGGCGACACGATTAACGTCCACGTGAAAATTCGCGAGGGCAACAAAGAGCGTATCCAGCAGTTTCAGGGCGTAGTTATCCAGCGCAAGAACACGAACTCGAACGGTGAGACTTTCACCGTTCGGAAGATTTCGAACCAGATCGGCACCGAGCGTATTTTCCCGCTGCTCTCGCCCAACATCGAGAAAATCGAGCTGGTGCGCCGCGGCAAAGTACGCCGCGCTCGTTTGTTCTACCTGCGTGGCCTGTCGGGCAAAGCTGCTCGCATCAAAGAAAAGCGCACGAACGTAGCAGCCAAGGCTACGGCCTAAACTGCGCGTTTAACCTAAGTCAAAACGCCGGCTTTCCCTTGCGGGAGGCCGGCGTTTCGCGTTACTAAGCAGAGCGGCAAACGGCTTGCAACCACTGCTGCCTGCTAGCGCAGCTTATGATTTTTGAGCCGAGTTCTGTTGCAGATCCTGCTCGGGGCTGCTTTGACCACCCGTGCTTACCTGCCGGGCTGCAGCGCTAAGCGCGTCGCCGAGCTTGGTAATGCGCTCCGCCGTGTTGGGGTTATCGGCGAAGATGGCGGCTTTGCTGGTGTTAGTGCCTAGGCGGCTCAAGAGCTGGCTCACCAGCGCTTTATCAATAGCGCCACCGCCGAAGTGCGCTTTCAGAGCCTGCATATCCACTACTATCTGGTGCAGCTCCGGGTTGTTGACGTCCTTGAGGTCTTCAATCCAGCGCTGGAAGTGGTTATCGAGGCCGGCGCGGCTGGCCTCCTCCTGCAGATTGCCGGTGAGGATGGATACAGCGCCATCCAGGTGGTTCTGGTGTTGGGTATCGTCTTTGGGCAGCTTGTGAAAAGACATAGGTAGAATGGTTAGTAGTTAGGCTGCTTGCGCGAGCGGAACGGTTGGAAATATCCGTGCAAACGCGCCTACCGGCTAAAGGTTGTGGCGTATGTTCCACTCCGAACGGCTACTTTCGCTGCCACTTCCCACCCTTGCCTCTGGGTTTATTCTTCTATGAAAAAATTTCTAAGCGTGAGCGGCCTGGCTCTGGTACCCGGGCTACTCCTGGCCCAGCGCCCGGCCCCGGGTTGGCAGCAGCAGACTACTTATTCCATTGATGTAACCCTCGACGACCAGCAGCACACCCTCAGGGGGCAGGAAGAGCTTACCTATACCAATAACTCCCCTGACACCCTCCCCTACCTTTGGTTCCACCTCTGGCCCAATGCCTACCGCAACAACAGCACGGCCTTTGCCCGGCAGCTGCTGCGTAACGGCAGCCGCAAATTCCAGTTTGCTTCCGCGGCCCAGCGCGGCTTTATTGACGGACTCGACTTTCGGGTGAATGGGCAGCCAGCCGTACTGCAGTACGACGGCCAGAACCCCGACATGGCCAAGCTGATTCTGCCCCAGCCCCTGGCGCCGGGGGCCAGCATTACCATCACTACGCCCTTCCGGGTGAAGGTGCCGGATTCATTTTCCCGGTTCGGGCACGTAGGCCAAGCTTACCAGATTACGCAGTGGTACCCCAAGCCGGCCGTGTACGACCAGAAAGGCTGGCACCCGATGCCCTACCTCGATCAGGGCGAATTTTACTCGGAGTTCGGCTCGTTTGACGTGCGCATTACCTTGCCGGCCAACTACGTGGTAGGCGCTACCGGCGTGCTGCAGAACCCCGATGAGCAGCAGCACCTCGCTCAGCTGGCTGCGGCCACCGCCGCCAAGAAAACCCAGCAGGATTTCGGCAACGACCTGAAATTTCCGGCCTCGGCTGCCCAGACCAAAACCCTGCGCTACGTGCAGGATCGGGTGCATGATTTTGCCTGGTTTGCTGATAAGCGCTTCAACGTGCTCAAAAGCGGGGTTACACTACCCTCCGGCAAGCAGGTAACCTCGTGGGTGCTGTTTACCAACAAGGACGCCGAGAAATGGGTGAAAGGCTTGCAAGACATTAACAAAGCCCTCACGTATTACTCGCAGTGGGTGGGCGAATATCCTTACGCCTCGGCTACGGCCGTAGACGGCGCCCTAAGCGCCGGCTCGGGTATGGAGTACCCCATGGTGACGGTGACCCAGCCCGCGGCCATTGTGCACGAAGTGGGCCACAATTGGTTTTACGGCATTCTGGCCTCCAACGAGCGGGACTTTCCGTGGCTGGATGAGGGCGTGAACTCCTACGTAGAAAACCGCATAGCCGAGTTGGACAACCCTGCTGCTGGCCAGTTGGAGTTTCTGGCTAAGTCGCCGAAGCTGGCGGCGACTTTTGGCGTGGAGGGCCTGCCGGCCGCTGCGCTCAACCAGGTACCCTACCAGGCCCTGGCCTCCCGCGGCCTCGACCAGCCCGTCAGCGGCGTATCCTCGGGGGAGTACAGCAAGCTGAACTACGGTCTGGTGGTGTACGGCAAAACGGCCTCTCTGCTCAAGTACCTGGCCGGCTACCTGGGCCAGGAGAAGTTCGACGCGGCCATGCAGGCCTACTACCAGCGCTGGCAGTTCCGCCACCCCTACCCCGAGGACATGCAGGCGGTATTCGAGGAAGTTAGCGGCCAGGACCTCGACTGGTTTTTCCAGAAGATGCTCACCACCCAGCACCGCTACGATGCGGCCGTATCGGATATTCTGGTGGAGCAGGATGCGGTAAAGGTGTTGGTACGTAACGATTCGCCCGCGCCGTTGGCCGTGCCCGTTGCTACCCTCGACGCCCAGGGCCAAGTGCTGGAAACCCAGTGGACGCCCGTGTTCGGGGGTACGGAGGATGACGAGCAGGACGAAACCCAGCTCAACTTCCGCCGGGCCGGGGTGGCCGCCGTGGTGGTGGACCCCGCCTACCTCACCCCCCAGCTTAACCGCCGCGACGACCGGATCAAAACCAGCGGCTCGCTGCGCACCTGGGAGCCCCTGCGCCTGAAGCCGCTGGCCAGCGTGGAGCGCTGGGACCGGCAGACGATAAACTGGGTGCCAGTGCTCGGGGCCAACACCTCGGACAAGTTTATGCTGGGTGCGGCCTTTTACAATAACGCCCTGGCACCCAAGCGGCTGAACTTTCTGGCCATGCCCATGTACAGCTTCAACCGCAATGAAGTGAATGGTATTGGGGCGCTGAGTTTGAACGTGCTACCCCGCAGCACTGCCCGGCAACTGCTCACTGGTATTCAGGTGCAGCGCTTCGAGCGGTACCGCAAGGTGGAGCCCAGCATCACGCTTCTGCTGCCCCACTCCGCTTACAATACCCCCCAGCACTTGGTGCGCCTGGCCAACACCACCGTTCGGAGCCAGGACCTCGACCGCACCAGCAGCTTCCAGACCCTGGAGTATGCCGTGCGTGCCAAGAACGCCCTGCAGAGCTGGTCGGCCCACGTAGAATTTAACTACCTAACCCCCGACGCTGAAGTCGATAATACGGCGCGGGAAGCGGCCCTGCTGCGGGCTACGGCCACGTACAGCCGCTATTACAACGCCAAAAAGCAGATTCGGGCCCGCTTGTTCGGTGGCCACTTCCTGAAGTCAGGCTCGGAGAGTCCCTTTGTCATCGGCCTCAGCGGCAGCCCCGACTACCGCCGCCAGACGGCCTTCCTCGACCGCCAACGCATTTCTGACACCTTTACCGCCCAGGTACACCAGACCGATGACCGGGACGGCGCCTTCAAAGCCTACCTGCCTGTGAGCAGCCGACGCTGGCTGAGCACCTTGGGCGTGGAGGCGGACCTACCCGTTACGCCACTGGCCGTGTTTGCCGACTTCGGCGCCACTGCGGAATACCGGTTCATTGTCCGGGCTCCCCAGCGGCTGTACTACGATGCAGGCCTGGTGCTGCCCCTGGCCAAGAATATTCTGCGGCTCTACCTGCCCGTGGCGGGCTCCCAGTATGCCGATGGTTTGCCCAGCAGCCGCCAGGATTTTACCAACCGTATCCGCTTTGTGCTGCACCTGGAGGAGCTGAATCCTTTCCGCGTCCTCAACGAGCAGCTGGCCCAGTAACTTCCTTTCTCCCATATCTGCCCTGCCGATGCCGTTGCGCTGGTTGCTGTTGTTTACGGGGCTGAGCGCCGGCCTCCTGCTGGCTGGCTGCCAGACCAACTACGCCGATTTGCCGACTTACTCCGCCGAGCGTCACCTGCTGCAGGTAGTGGTGGAAATGCCGGCCGGTACCAACCAAGAGCGGCGCTACAACGCCGAAACCCATCAGTTTGGACCCGTGCAGCAGGCCGGCGCCAGCCAAGCGGTGGAGTTCCTACCCGTACCCGGCAACCTGGGCTTTATTCCGGGCACCCGGACCAGCGGTACTAGTTCGGCTACTCCGCATCCCGTGCCTGCCCTAGTGCTGGCCGAGAGCCAGCCGGCGGGGACGGTGCAGGAGGTATTGCCCGTGGCTTTGCTGCTGCTTGATGTAGGCGGCAGCTTGGAGCAGGTAGTGCTAGCGGTTCCTGCCCGTCCCGCTCAGCGCATCCTGCCCGATGCCACGGACTGGGTGACGCTTAACCGCCGCTACCCCGGCGTACGCCAGTCCTTGAGCATGTGGTTTCAGCGCCGCAGCCGGCCTGGCGAAACCCGCATTGCGGGCTGGAAGGATGAAAAAGCCGCTGAGCAGTTTGTCCGCCGGTGGCTGGAGTAACCAGCAACAAAAAACCCGTCGGCTAGCCGGCGGGTTTTTTGTTGGGAGAGAGTCTAGTTGTCTGACTACTCAATCTTGTTCATGCGCTCCTTTACAGCTTCCAGGGCTACGCGCATGTTCACAATGTCGGCGCGGGCAGCTTCCTGCTCCTTCAGGTTCATGTCCACTTGGTTGTTGTACTGCTGCAATTCAGCGGCGTTCTGGGCCAGTTGCTGCTGAATTTCAATTTTCCGGGCTTTGTTTTTCTCGATGTCCTTCTTGATGGCATCGGCCTTGGCAATTACCGCCATGTGGTTATTCTGCGACGATACCAGTGCTTTCTCAGCTTCGGCTACCTGCACGGCCAAGTCTTCGCGGTAGAGCTTACGGGCAAAATCTTTCAGATAGCCCTCGGCCGCTTTCCACTGTACCGGCGTAGCTTCCTTACCCAGGTAGGCGTTGCCCAGGTCAATCGACCACCAAATGGTGGTACCGGTGGGCACAGCGTCTACTTTGCTGATAACGCGCACCGGCGTTTTGGAAATAGCGTCAATTACGACACCATCCATGGTGTATACGCCTTTATCGGCCTTTACTTTGCTACCGAATTGCTCGTCCAGCTGCTTTTTCCAAGAGTCTTCCACGCGCTTGCTGTCCAACTGCACGGAAACTCGCTGCCCCTTGCGCGGAATGCCTTTTACGGCCATATCCGTTTCATCAACAGGCGACTTTTGCGCCAGGCTAGTCACCGACGTTGCCAACATCAGCAGCAGAGAGAAGAGTACGCCTCGTTTCATAGAGAATGAAATAGGTTGAAAAGAAATGATTTGCAGGTACAAATGCCGGTGAACTAACCTCCGACTCATCAAATTTAACTAGCCGGCCAGCATCTTACCAGACCCCGGATTGTTTTTTTTTAAGAAAGCCTACTTTTGTTGGAATAGTAATATTCATAATAATTTATATACCACTAAGTAGACTTTATTCCTGTTGAGCTTCCCACTCTCTTGGCAGTCAACTAGCTGATTGTCTCCCCTATGCTTGAAACAAAAGCAGCCATTTTGAGTTACTTCCGACTATGCCCATTACTGTTTGCCGCAAAGAGCACTTCAACGCCGCCCACCGCCTGCACAACCCGGCCTGGGACGATGCGCAAAACGAGACGACGTTTGGCAAGTGCAATAACCCTCATTATCACGGACATAACTACGAGCTGATTGTACGCCTGACCGGCGACATCGATCCGGCCACTGGGTACGTCTATGATATGAAGCGGTTAAGTGACCTCATCAAACGCGAGATTCTGGATACCTTTGACCACCGGAATCTGAATCTGGACACGGAGGAATTTCGCCACCTCAACCCTACGGCTGAAAATATTGCCGTAGTGATTTGGAACCGGCTGCGCCCCCACGTGGAAGAACGCCTGACCATGTCGGTCACGCTGTACGAGACCGAACGCAATTTTGTAGAATACCATGGATAACACCGCTGCTGCGGCTTCCGCCGCGGACGATGCCGCGGCCCGTCCCGCCGTCGACGCTCAGTTGCCGGCTGATTTACGCACGCCTCTCCGCCCCGATGCATTTGAACTCAGCGACGAGGACAAGATTACGGGCATTGCCGAGCACTTCCGCGAAATCATGCACCTGCTAGGGCTGGATTTGACGGACGACAGCCTGAGCGGCACCCCGAAGCGGGTAGCCAAGATGTACGTGCAGGAGTGGTTTAAGGGCCTTGACCCCAAGCACCGGCCCGATGTGAAGCTGTTCGAGAACCGCTACCAGTACCAGAATATGCTGGTGGAACGAGATATTACCTTGTTTTCGTGCTGTGAGCACCACTTCGTACCCATTATTGGTAAAGCGCATGTGGCGTACCTACCCGGCGAGCATGTGGTGGGACTGAGCAAGCTCAACCGCGTGGTGCAGTACTTTGCCCGCCGGCCGCAGGTGCAGGAGCGCCTTACCCGCCAGATTGCCGAAGAGCTGAAAACCACCCTGCGTACTGAGGACGTGGCAGTGCTGATTGAAGCCGACCACCTGTGCGTGATGAGCCGCGGCGTGAACGACACGAGTAGCAGTACGCTCACGGCCGAGTACGGCGGCGCCTTCGGCCGCGACGAGAGCCTGCGACGGGAGTTTCTGCGGCTGCTCGGCAAGTAAAAAGCTGTTAGCTTTCCGCCTCTTTTCGCACCTGTTGTATCTGGCCGGCCGCTGCTACCGCTGGCAGCGGCCGGCAACCAGTTCCCACCCATGTCACGCAAAGTTCTGATTACCGGGGGCACCGGCATGATCGGTACCCGCCTCGCCGAAATGCTCATCGACGGGGGCTATGAGGTGGCCCTGCTCAGCCGCACGCCCGGCAGCGGCCGCTACCGCAGCTTCCGCTGGGACCCGCTGGCCGGTACCATCGACGAAGCCGCGGTGCCCTACGCCGACTACATTATAAACCTGGCGGGTAGCAGCGTATCGGACGGCAAGTGGACCCAGGAACGCAAGCGCGAAATCTTATCCAGCCGCTTGGCAGGCACCCAGCTTATGGCCCGGGAACTGGCCAAAGGCACTCACCACGTACAGGCGTTTATCTCGGCTTCAGCCATTGGCATTTACGGCGACCGGGACGACCAGATTGTGACAGAGGAAACCACGCCTGCCCCCGACGACTTTCTGGCCGAAGTATGCCGGCAGTGGGAGGCCGCGGCCCAGGACGTAGCCGACGATGGCATCCGCACCGCCATTTTCCGCATTGGCATTGTGCTGAGCCCCGAGGGCGGCGCGCTCGTGCCGCTGGCCCGCACGGTAAAGCTCATGGCCGGTGCCCCACTGGGCTCGGGCCGGCAGTATATGTCCTGGATTCACCTCGACGACTTGTGCCGCCTGTTTATCCAGGCTATGGAAGAGCCGCAGTGGCAAGGTGTTTACAACGCCGTTTCGCCTACCCCCGTCACAAACAAGGAGTTTACAGAAACCCTGGCCGGGGTGCTGCACAGGCCTCTGGTACTACCTAAAGTGCCCGAGTTCGGCTTGAAGCTGGTGATGGGCGAGATGAGCGAAATAGTGCTGGCCTCCCAGCGGGTAAGCGCCGGGAAGACCCTGAGGCAAGGCTTCAAATTCGAGTACCCTACCCTGCGGGAAGCGCTGGAGTCGTTTTACGGGGAGCAGTAATACCCGCACTAGCGCACTAAATAGATGCAGCTTGCCGGACGAATTGCCGCCCTTCTACTTGCAGTAGGAACAAGCGCCTGTGACACCGTTACGCAACGAATGTGCGGAGAGTCTACCGGACAGCATAAGCAATACATAGCCGCACTAAATCGGGTGTATACCGGGCGCTTGCACGCCCAACAGGTCCCCTGTTACCCCGGCTATTTGCAGATTAATTGTCTAGCCGCTGTATCACGTCAGGCACTTGACTCTATCAACGTGTCGGCCAACAAGGCTGGGTGGGTGGAAGTGCTAGTGTATGACCCGCGCAATAGGCTCCTGCACGGTAGTACTATCTCGATGTAGCAACACTTGCCACTTACAAGCTGTCCGGCACGGGCACGGTGCCGTTGTTGAGATTTTCCAGCAGGTTGTCGACTACAATGGTGTCCACAGATTCGGCCTCACGGCGGCGGCGCGGTTCGGCGGTTACGCACACGTATTTCTTGCTGATTTTGACGGTAGGCTGCGGGAACGGGCCCATGCGGATGTCCAGCTCGGGGTCCTGGTAGAGCTTTTCCATGTAGGTGCCGAAAATAGGCAGGGCCGTGCGGCCGCCCTCTCCCTGTTGGGAGTTCAGGAAGTGGATGCTCCGATCCTCACCGCCTACCCACACGCCGGTTACCAGGTCTTTAGTGATGCCCATGTACCAGCCATCGGAGTAGTTGCTGGTGGTGCCGGTTTTGCCGCCAATCTGGTTGTTTTTCTTCCACAGCTCGTAGTCCCAGAGGGCCTGGGAGGTGCCGCCGGGCTCCTCCATGCCACCGCGCAGCATGTAGGTCATCAGCCAGGCCGTTTCGGCCGGAATCACGCGCTTCTGCTGGGGGTCGAACTGCACGAGCACGTTGCCGTTCTGGTCCTCGATGCGGGTGACCAGCATGGGCTCGGGCCGGAAGCCTTGATTAACGAAGGTGCTGTAGGCATTTACCATCTCGTACACGCTCACGTCGCCGCCGGACCCCAGGCCGATGCTGGGCACCGGCAGCAGCTTGCTCCGGATACCTACCTTGTTGGCGTACTTGGCCACGTTGTCCCAGCCGACTTTCTCGGTGAGCTGGGCCGTGACGGAGTTCACCGAGCGGGCCATGGCGTAGCGCAGCGTCATGTTCATGCCCGTGTACTCGCGGGTGACGTTGTCGGGCTTCCACTCCATGGGCTGGCCGTTCTCCACGTAGTTAATAGTCACGCGCTCATCCCGGATTCGGTCGCAGGGCGAGTAGCCGTTGTCGAGGGCCGTGAGGTAGACGAAGGGCTTGAAGGTAGAGCCGGCCTGGCGCTTGCCCTGCTTCACGTGGTCGTACTGGAAGAAGCGGTAGTTGAGCCCACCCACCCAGGCCTTGATCTGGCCGGTGAAGGGGTCCATGGTCATCATGCCCGCGTGCAGGAAGTGCTTGTAGTAGGCCAGCGAATCCAGCGGCGACATTACTAGGGTAGTATCCCCGTCGCCCTTCCAGGTAAACACCTTCACGGGGCGCTTGCGGTGCAGGGCCGAGTCGAGCAGATCGGGGCGGCCCTTGTAGCGGGCCGCCAATTCCTTGTACTGCTCGGTGCGCTTCATCTGAGTTTCAATGAAGTCAGGAATTTCGTTGCCCTCCTCATCTACCCAGGGGTTTTTGCCGCGGTTGCGCCAGAAGTTGTCGAAGGAGCGCTGCAGGGTCTTCATCTTCTTCTGCACCGCTTCCTCCCCGTAGGCCTGCATCCGGGAGTCGATGGTGGTGTAGATGCGCAGTCCGTCGCGGTACATATCGTAGCCGTTCTTCTTGCACCACTCATTCACGAACTGGCTCACGGCCCCGCGGAAGTAGGTTTCCGGCCCGTCGACGTGCTTTTCTACCTGGTACTGGAGCACGATGGGCGTGGCCTGCTCCTGCTGCACCTGGGCTGCCGTGAGGGCTCCGGCCTGGCCCATACGGGTAAGTACCAGGTCGCGGCGGCGCTTGGAAGCTACGGGGTGAAACTTGGGGTTGTAGGCCGTGGGGTTATTGAGCATGCCCACCAGGGTAGCGGCCTGCTCAATAGTGAGACTATCGGGGGAGGTGCTGTAGAAGGTTTTGGCCGCCACCTTAATGCCGTAGGCTTGGGAGCCGTACTCTACGGTATTAAAGTAGAGGGCCAGAATTTCGTCCTTGGTGTAGCGGCGCTCCAACTCCACGGCCGTGAGCCACTCCTTCGTCTTACTGATGAGCGTGCCCACCAGCGGCACGTGGCCCAGCAGACCGGTGTTTTCCTTGCGGCGGGTTTTATAAAGGTTTTTGGCCAGCTGCTGGGTGATGGTGGAGCCCCCGCCCCCGCTGCCGCCGGTGGCTACCCCCACCACGGCCCGGGCAATAGCAATGGGGTCGATGCCGGAGTGCTCCTGGTAGCGCACGTCTTCGGTGGCCACCAGCGCCTTAATCAGCCAGGGCGACATCTTACTCAGGGGCACCGGGGAGCGGTTCTCGCGGAAGTAGCGGCCAATCAGCACCCCGTCGGCGGTAAACACCTGGGAGGGCTGCTCCACCCGCGGGTTCTCCAGCTCCTCCAGGCTCGGCGACTTGCCGAACAGGAACATAAAGTTTATGCTCACCAGAATGGGGTAGAGCAGAAACGTACCAGCGCCGAGCACGAAAATTCCCCACAGGGTGCGTGAGAGAATATTGGGCCAGTTCCGGGCGGGGCGGGGCGGGGAAGTTGTTTTCGACGACTGGGGAGCAGACATGCAGAGCGCAGTGAAGCAAACGAAGCCAGGCGGACCGGCAACAGAGCCGCAAATATACCAGTTCAGGGCGGCCGGGCACGACGAAACCATCCTCGTGCTCTTGCATTATAGTACAGGACCTATCTTCTGCTGCAATTTGTATCCTTTCAGGTATGACTGGACTACCCCTTGCCCCTGCCACGCTTACGCGACGGGTGTACCAGCACACCTGGCTCACTAGGGAGGGCGGCGTTGCATTGCGCCCGCCGTTGCTGCTTGGTTTTGCCCGTAGTAGGAGGTCACAATCTTCCGTTACTTAATACCTGAAGCTGCAGCCTACCCAGCGGTAATATTCGCCTGGCTTCGGGAGGGCGCCATCGGGAAGCTTTTTTAGCAAGTGCGCCTACTGCCGCGTCCCTGGCAGCGCAGGATGCATATTGTGCTGGTGACCTTCCTGATGTTCCTGATGTTTGTGGCCCTGGCAACGGGTGCTATCTAGTCCGCCATAGCCCTAGCTTCGGCCTGGTGCCTTCACCGCGACTTGCTGGCCTGATTTCTCAGCACGGCCCAAAGCCCAAACTCTGGCCGGCGGAAGCAGGTGCGAAACAAGCAGCTTTCATGGGGCGAGTGTTGCTTCAGCTTCGGTATTCCAGGATTCAGCCTCAGCCAGGCTCACTGCACTGATTGCAGCCCCCAGCAGATACCCGCTTCCTATCCAACTAGCGTAGCTTCCGAGTTCTTGCTGTATTTCCTGGGAGAAAAACAGCAAGGCGCAGAGTAATTCATGGCCAAGACTTAGGCTCCAGATCCGGAGAGCCTGCGGGCGGGTTGCCTTTCCGCGTACCAGCCGCCAGCGCAGGGCGTAAAGTATAAGCCCGGGAATGGGCAGGCCGAAAATCAGGAGGCCGAAGAGCAGCATGAAATTCAGCCCCACAATAGTCAGGGTATCCTTGAGCTGCTGGGCACCGGCCAGCCAGCGCCCAAGCGAAGTGCCGGCAGGTGCAGGCGCCGCGTTGAATGTGCTTTCCATAAAGGTCGATTAATCCGTAGAATGGAGTAGAAAAAGCTCTGGGTAGCTTCGTATTGGCCCAGGGCGTTAACGCGCGGCTACGGCCGTGGCCGCGCCGGGGGCCCACAGCAGCATCACGTGCAGCAGCGTCCAGAGCAGCACGCCCAGCAG
This sequence comes from Hymenobacter sp. HSC-4F20, assembly GCF_019599275.1. Lineage (GTDB taxonomy): Bacteria > Bacteroidota > Bacteroidia > Cytophagales > Hymenobacteraceae > Hymenobacter. Next base: position 214,299 of record NZ_JAHZTD010000002.1, read on the forward strand.
TACTGCCGCGCCGGGCACTACTACTACTATCAGGCGCTGCCACCGTTCCGGGGAGGAAGCGGCCCGTTCCCGCCAGGTCAGGAGCACGGCCAGGGCGCCAATGCAGGTGGCGCAGACCACTATCCCCGCCAGGGTAAGGCCAAGTTGAGCAAGGTTCATAAGGGCAGCACTAGGTGAGAAGAAAAGAAAAAGATGAGTTCGCGCAGCCAGGGTAAGGCCCGGTAGCTGCTTGGCAGCCATAATCGAAGAACAGGGATAAGAAGAACGAGTAATAACCAGAACGAATTAGCTAAGCATAGTAAGATAAACACGTGGCTACCAAGCATAAACCAAGGAGACCTACCAGGACCGTACGCCCGTCTGGCCTGTTTTAGCGCCGCAGCTGCTCGTGGGCCGCGGCAGCGGCGTGCGTCCAGCTTTGCCAGCTGCGGGACTCAGTGTACTCCTGGTCCCAGGCGGCCACACGGGCCCGGATGGCCGCTTGGGCTTCGGCGGGAGTAGCACGCACCTCGGGGGAAGTGCCAGGCGGGCTGATGACGATGCGTCTCATGCCGGTGAGCACACTTTGGCGGGCGGCCAGTTCGGGCAACACCCGCCCGGGCATTTCCAGCAGAAACCCCAGGTCTATTTGCTGGAAGCGTGGGCTCATATTGTAGCGTACTATCCAGGCTTCCCAGTTGCCCAGGGCCAGCAGGAGTAGCACCCCATAGGCAGCTAGTCCGTTGAGGCGCACCAGGGAGAAGGCCGAGCGGCGTTGCCAGACTTTCAGCAGCACCGTGCCCAGCCCAAACAAAGTCAGGAGCAGAAACCCGTACACCCCAATGCGCTTATAAGCTAGCCCCGTATAGGTGATGTAGTAATAATTGCGCAGGGCTACTGACCCCACCAGCACCGCATTCTGCAGCACCCACACCGTGGCGCCCCACCGCAGGGCCGGCAGACCGGGCTCGTAGAAGTTGAGGTTGCGGCGGAAAACCCATAGCATGATGCCCATAGCCACCAGAATACTGAGAATTAGCACGTAGGTACCCTCGTGCACGAACTGCGTTAGGTCGAAGCCAGGGCTGGGCGTGAAGCCTAGCCAGATCCAGTTAATGTCGATGAGGTTGACTACCAGCAGCAGGGCATTTACCAACCCAAATATGGCCAGGGCCGCCAGGTACTCCTTGCGCAAGTCAAGGGCGCGGAAGGCGCGCAGGCGGAAGTTGGGATGGCGTACCGCCAGCGAGGCTACCCCGTCGCGCTGCCGCCGCACAAACTCCCCAAAGCGCGACTCCTGATCCAGAAAGAAATGAAAAGGCACCACCACCAGCGCCCCCGCCGTGAGCATGAGCCCCAGCAGAAAAAACAGCAGATGCGGCAGGGATATAGCCGGTAGCAGTGCCAAAAGCCACTCCCCTACCCGCGTTAGCACAGTTGCCGCCAAGGCATTGTAGCGCGGATTTGCTAAGCTGAACAGCACGTGGAAGACACCCAACACTACCAGGGGCAGCACCAGCAAGCGGCCGTAAAAGCGGGTGCGGCTCCAGCTTCCGGCGCTCCGCTGCGGCAGGCGCAGGTAGGGCAACAGGCCGGGCAAGGCCTGCGCCGCGCCACCTAGCGCCGTGAGCAGGGCGTGCACCACCACCTGCAGGTGCGGCTGATTCACGTAGCCCAGCAACATGCACAGGGAAGTCACGCAGGCCAGCTTCGCCGCGCCCGAGCCCAACAACACTACGCTACCCGCGCTTAGCAGTGTCCCGCCCAGCATCAGCCGGAAGTAGCCCGAACGCCAGACGGCCGCGTGCCGCGGCAGCCCCGCCAGCGTAGCTCCTACCACGAACAGCGTGTACACGGTCAGATTCAGCCCAAGCTCCTGATTCCAGAACAACACGTCGAAGAGCAGCGCGCCCAGGGGTAGCAACAGCTTCTGCAAAGCGGTAAGAGGTACGGGGGGGCGGCGCAGCCTGGAGCGCCCGGGAGCAGGAGCAGCAACGGAGACGAAAGACATACTTTTCTTTTTTAAAAGAACTTTGTATTTCAAAGTTTATAGTTAAAAAAAAGGCTACGCCCCGCGCAGCAATTTTTCCAGCGCCGTCAGATGCTCCTGAAAGGCAGATTTCCCTTCGGAGGACGCGGCGTAGGTAGTATTGGGTTTCTTGCCCACGAACTGCTTGCTCACCACCACGTAACCAGCCTTTTCTAGCGCAGATACATGGCTGGCGAGGTTGCCGTCGGTGAGGTCCAGGGCCTCTTTCAACTCATTAAAGCTTACCGACTCATTGGCCATTAGCACGGCCATCACGCCCAACCGGACCCGATTGTCGAAAGCTTTGTTGAGCGTATGGATGAGGTGTTTCACTGAATGGGGTAAAGAGGCTGGATAACGGTCCGGCGCGGTCTACTGCCGCTCGTAACGGTTGTACATAAGCAGGCCGTAGCCCATATGCCCAAGTCCGAAACCAAGCGCAAAGAACGCCAACCCAAAGCCGGGGAACAACACGGCTACCAATCCCAGGCCGATCTGGGTGAGTCCAAACCACCGGATTTCGTCCAGGGTGTACTTGCTGGCGTTGAGCAGGGCCAGACCGTAGAACAGCAGCAGGCCCGGCACCACCAGCCCCACCGCCCCCTGCAGAAACAGGGCTATGCAAAACAGGCCGCCCGCCGCCAACGGAATAAACAAGCTGAGCGCCAGGCGCCGCCCCAGGGCGCTCCACAAGGGCTGACCGGCCCGGCGCGCCCGGCGCAGCGTAAAGAAAAAGGCTACTGCCAGCGCGGCCCCAATCATGCCTACTGCCAGCAGCAGCAGGTAGGGCAGCACCAACTCTCGCTCCTGGGGAGTGCTTTGCAGCAGGCGAAGATACCCCGCGTTAGGGTAGCGCTGCTGCAAATACCAATGCCCCGCCGCCGTGCCAGCCAGCGCAACTACCCCCGCTCCTACCCCCGAAAGGCCACTAAGCGAAATAAAGCGGGAAGAGCGCTCCATGATGGCGCGAATCTCGGTAAGCTGAGCAAGCGGGTCGGTGGCGGGCCTTGACATAGCGTAAAAGAACTTTGCGCTACAAAGCAACAGACAATCGAGCAACTTTCCTAGCCATGCTTTCTGCTATTTTTATTTTTCTCACCCGATAGACTACTTCTCAGCCCCGCGCCGACGTGCTGGCAGTGCCAAGCCTTGATCAGCACACTGTCGCGCAAAGCCGGCGCGCAGGCGCAGTCCTGTGCTGTTTCACGGACTGGCTAAACCAGTACCCGGACCTTACTTGGTATAGAGCTGGCGCAATAAACACCGTACTAAATTGAGAATAATACTTTGGAACTCGGTAGCGTCAGCGTGGCACTAGGGTTGGCTGGTCGGAAAGCAGGCGTATTTTGTGGCTAGCGGCAGCACTGCGGGCCTCAGGTGCATGAATGCCTCTACAATCTTCTTACTCACTGATGCAGAGGAACTTTGTAAGGCACCGTGTACTACCCAAAGACCTCGACGCTGACTCAGGCAGTGAGGGCACCTATACCTGCTCGTTCGCAACGGCTCATTTCGGGATAGTACTTTCCCAACAAAAAACTGTTCTTATAGCAATCCAAGCCCTTTTTTTAGGCGTATTGTCTGGTGGCGCGGCCCCGTTGGAGGTGCTGACGCCGCCTTTTGGTACCATCCCGCTTAGGTGCTTTGCTATGCTACTACTTACTACGTCCACGTACTCCACCATCACTCGCGCTTTCATTCTGTGGGCCTTGGCTAACCTGGGCGGCACGCTGTGGCTTCTGCTGGACTTTTCCCTCGACCGGGTCGACGACTACCCTATTGCCCTGATGACGGGGTTAATTGCGGCCCTGATTTCCCTGGCGATTGTACCGCTGGTGATTCCGTTTTTTAGCCTGATGTGCCGACTGCGGGTAGGTTTGTCGCGCCGCTCGCTGGCGCTGGGCGGGGTTACGTTGTTTTTTCTGCTGGCTAATTGGCTGCTTGAGTGGCTGTTGCCCGTGGGCTCCAGCGCCAGCCTCCTGAGCATGTCGCTGCCGTACTGGGCCGCAGCCATGCTCACGGTTCTCTGGCTCTACAGCCCCGGCCAGCGCGATGCCGACCGTACCTCGGCCTGCGACTAGCGTATTTCTTAGGCACACCATAGCTGAACCGGGCGGCTGCGCGTAGGGAGACGTATGAAGCTGCGCCTCCAGTTATTTGAGTTTGAAGATTTGTCCTGGTTTCCGGCCGTAATCCGGTCGGGGATGATGGACTACCTCCGGTTCATGATATCCGCCCTGGCAACTTACCAGCCCATTGTGCCACTGCTCCGTGCGGCGCTGCTACGTACAGGTCAGCAGCGGGTACTGGAGCTGGGGGCTGGGGCGGGAGGGGGTACGGCCGGCGTACTGCGTAGCCTGCAAGCGACGGGCCTGCCGGCTGCCCGCGTTACGCTCACAGACCTGTACCCACAGCCTGCTACGTGGCAAGCCCTGCAAGCCCACACGCCCGGCCTCGACTACGAGCCCGGCAGTGTAGATGCCACGGCCGTTTCGGCTACGCTGCCCGGCTTCCGCGCTATCTTCTCCGCGTTTCACCATTTTGCACCCCCAGCCGCCGAGGCTATTCTGGCCGATGCCGTGCGGCAGCGGGCAGGCATTGGCGTGTTTGAGGGCGCGGGCAAACACTGGGCCGAGTTGCTACTGGCCTGCACAGTGCTGCCCGTGGCCCAGTTGCTTATCACGCCCTTCATTCGCCCTTTCCGCCTGAGCCGCCTGTTTTTTACGTACGTGGTGCCGCTGATTCCCCTGTTTACCATCTGGGACGGCTGCGTATCCATTCTGCGCCTCTACCCTCCCGAGCAGCTGCTGGCCCTGGCCCACCGCGCCGATCCAGCCGGCACGTTTCACTGGCGCGCCGGGGTAGTGCGCCACTGGTGGGGCCCGCAAGTGACGTACCTGGTGGGAGTACCGGCCGAAACTACGGGCTAAGCTGTAGCTTGCGCTGCTCCATCGGCTACTCTGGTGGTTTGCCATCCCCTCCCTGCTGCTTACTCCCATGCCTTTTGCCGCTTACCGCCGCACTCTACCGCTGCTACGCATTCCGTTTTCGGTGTACCTGATGCCCGTGTTCTGGTTTGGCCTGAGTGCCCTGCGGCAGCCCTTCAGCGGGTGGCGCGCGGCGGCCGTGTTTGGGGTGCTACACCTGCTGGTCTACCCTGCTTCCAACGGCTACAACAGCTATTACGACCGGGATGAGGGTAGCATCGGGGGCCTGCGCCGGCCCCCGAAAGTATCGCGGGAGCTGCTGCATCTGGTGTGGCTCTTCGATGCGCTGGCCATCCTCGGGGCCTGGCTGTTGAGCTCCCTGTTTGCCGGGTTGGTGGCCGTGTATCTGCTAGTCTCCAAAGCCTACAGCTACGAAGGAATCCGGCTGAAAAAGTATCCTCTGCTGAGTACGGCAGTGGTAGTGGTGTTTCAGGGAGCCTATACTTTCCTGATGACCCAGGTAGGCGTGGGCACCCGGCCGGCCGAGCTGCTAGCCCCCGATAACTTGGTGCTAGCCCTGGTCAGCACTTTGTTTCTGTGCGGCTCCTACCCGCTCACGCAGGTATACCAGCACACCGAGGATGCTCGCCGCGGCGACCGGACCCTGAGCCTGCGCCTGGGCATCCGGGGAACGTTTGTGTTTGCCGGACTGGCGCTCAGTGCAGGCGCGGCCGTGCTAGTGGCCACTTACCTCTGGCGGCAGGAGCCCCGTAACGCCCTGCTTTTTCTGGTGGCTACTGGCCCCGTGGTGGTATTATTTCTGCACTGGGTTCGGGCTGTGTGGCAGCAGGCGTCTGCCGCCGATTTCGATCATACCATGCGCATGAATCAGGTTTCCTCGCTGTGTTTGAGCGCGGCCTTTCTGCTGATGCTGCTCTGGTAGCGGCCGGGCCAACACCTGCCGTTCAGCCTGCGTACCTTTCCATATTCGGTTCTCACTTGCCTTGCTATGCGCACCTTGTTGCTGCTTTCCCCCCTGCTGCTGACCGTAGCTTGCTCCTCACCCAATACCGAGTCTGCCTCTTCGGCCACTACCCCACCCTTGTCCGATACGGCGACCTTGCCCGAGCCACTGGATACGGCCCAGCCCGTCCCTATCGATGCTCAGGCCGACACGCTGCTCACCAGCCGCAGCCGCCACATCTTTTCCTCTCCGGGCACACCCGACGTATTTTCGCTGGTGTTGCGCGGTGCTTCCGTGCTGACAAGCGAGGCTACCTTCACTATCACCACGGCCGGAGGGCAGGTTATTTTTCGGGAGATGCTATCGGCGGCTGACCTGGAAGCGGCCATGGTGTACGAGATGCAAGGCCCTACCGCCACCCAGGCCGAGCGCGAAGCCTACGTGCGCCGACGCATCCGAGAGTTTTTTGCCGAGAAGAACTTTCGCCGACCAGCGGTAGCCGCCTCTGCTACCTTTCCCGCCGCGGCCGAAGCTCCGGCCGGCACCGACCGCGCTGCCTGGGACGATTTGCGCCGCCGCCCCGATGCTGTGGGCTTCCAGTACCTAGTGGGCAAGGAAGACCGCCGCACTATTGCCTGGTCGGCGTTGCGCAAGCAAGTGGTACGGGTCCGCTAACTACCCGCCCTCCCACTGCTTGCCTCATCAGAAAGCAGAGCAGGCAGCCAGAGGTGCTGGCATTACCCAGGCTATACAGTTCGGCATGTAGTGCGCTTACTCGGCGCCTGCTTGACGTAGGGCTTCTTCCAGGTCAGCGCGAAGTGCGTCAAAGGGGTGAAATCCGCGGGCCAGTACGTAGCCCTGGCTGCCTACCCGTAAAATTGTGGTAGGAAAGCCCTGCACTCCAATCTTACCAACGGCCGCAAACTCCAACTGCGTACCCCGCATGATTTCGGGGCGGGTGAGCTGCCCCCGAAACACAGCGGGCTCAATGCCGTAGGCGGCGGCCAGCGGCTCGTAGGTGGCCAACTCGTTGAGGTCGGCGCCATCGTGGAAGTAAGCGCGCTGCACGGCGTGGGCGAAGGCCGCCGTCTGCTCCTGCCGTAGTTGGCGAAACGCGTGAATGGCCCGGCACGGTGGCTCCGAGTTCTGTACGTAGCTGCCCTCTTGCCCCCGCGCCCGGAAGGCGGCCCCAAACTGCACGCCCGTTACCCGTTCCACCTGCTCCAGTGCTCCTGCCAGGTAGGGCCAGTTGTTGCTGATGGGGCCCACTTGCTCCCCCGTGACCATCCCTCCACAGAGCACCGATACTTCCAGGCGCCCAGCCAGTTCCTGCTGCACCCGCTGAATTACGGGGCTCATGCCGTAGCACCAGCCGCAGAGCGGATCAGAAATGTAGAGTAGTTCAGGGAGGTCGTGCGCGTGTGGTTCCATAGCCTGCAAAGAACCGAGGTTACAGCCCTAGGTGCAAATCAGACTGAGGAACAACCCAATTAAATACTATAGTTATAAAATTTCTTTTTTTACTTCTATACAATAAGATGTTGTATATTCGTTGACAGTCCCAGAATGGAACGCATAAAACTCGGTTTGGCAACGGGTTAAGCTAGCGTACTGCGAGGCTAGGAATGTGTAGGCATGGCGCTTTACTCCTCTTAACGTGCGCAGTGCCACGGCCTCAGTACTGTCCCATCGAATTTCTAACGGCTAGCTAGTATGAGGATGTCAACGTTTTACTCCCAAATTAAGAACTCAGCCTTCAGTAAGCTGGCTTTAGCTACTTTGCTAGTGGGCATAGTTCCGCTAGCCGGTTGGGGACAGTCTAACTTTGTTACTCAGAACTTTGATTCAACACCCAACGCCGGATATGGATACACTGTAACAGGAATAAATGGAGCAACTACTGCCGAAGCAGCTGTAAGCGGTACCAACTCATACGGTATCACGAATAATACAGGAAATAACAGCCTTGAAACCGCTACTCTAGAATTCACCAACCTTTCCTTCACTAACTTTTCCAGTAACACATTCAGCTTTCGCTTGGCAGTTACCCAACCTAGTGGAGGAGGGGGTGCCGGCCTTGATCGGAATGGCTTTGTTCTAGTCAGTATTAGTATCGACGGGGGTCGAACATATGCCGATGCTTTACGAGTTACTGGCAGTAACAATACAGGCAGAACCTATAACTACGCTACCATATCTAACACGAATACTTCTGCTTCTACAACTTTTCCTGGGAGTACAGCTACAGCATTGGCTGATGGCACCCGGACCCCAAGCTTTATTACTATAAATTTTGCGAGCACGGTAACTCAGGCAAAAGTCCGCATTACACTGGCGGCAAATGCTAAGACCACCTTCCTGATTGATAACGTTACGCTAGCAAGTGCTGGTCCCCTACCCGTTACGCTTACCAGCTTTTCGGCGGCACGGCAGGGGCAAAACGTGGCGCTGCACTGGGCTACGTCTATGGAAAAGAACAATGCCTATTTCGAGGTGCAGCGCAGCCCGGACGGCAAAACTTTCGCGACTATCGGGCGGGTAGCGGGCCGCGGTACTACGGCCGCGGGGAGCATCTATTCTTTCACCGACCTTGCGCCCCTACCAGCCCAGACCTACTATCGCCTTCGGCAAGTAGACACGGACGGAACAGAGGCGTTTTCCTCTGTAGAGCCAGTAGCGGGCCTGGAGTTGCAGGAAAATATGGCCGTGTATCCCAACCCGAGTGCCGGCACCATCACGCTGCCGGTGGGGGGTAGCCTGCTGAAATACCGCATTTACTCAGCTACTGGCACCACACTAGCTACCGGCGAAGCCCAGGGCGGCAGCACCATCAACGTGCAGCAGTTGCCCACCGGGCAGTATTTCGTGGAGCTTACTACGCCCGGCGGGAAACGTAGCGTGCAGCGTTTCGTGCGGAAGTAGCGTACCCTCTTTCACGTATAGCAAAAGGCCCGTTCCGCAACTGCGGAACGGGCCTTTTGCGTAGGGCCTTCCAAGAAAGAAGAGCGCTGCTTAGCCGTTCATGGCCATCAGGAACTCCTCGTTGTCGCGGGTTCCTTTCATGCGGTCCTTCAGGAACTCCATGGCTTCGGAGGCCGTCATGTCGGACATGAACTTGCGCAGCACCCAGATGCGGTTCAGTTCGTCCTTGCTCATGAGCAGATCTTCGCGGCGGGTACCGGAAGCGGGCACGTCAATGGCCGGGAAGATGCGCTTATTAGCCAGCTTGCGGTCCAGTTGCAGTTCCATGTTGCCAGTGCCCTTAAACTCTTCGAAGATAACCTCGTCCATTTTGGAGCCGGTTTCGATAAGGGCCGTGGCAATGATGGTGAGCGAGCCGCCATCTTCCACGTTGCGGGCCGCCCCGAAGAAACGTTTGGGCTTGTGCAGCGCGTTGGCGTCCACACCACCCGAGAGAATCTTACCGGAAGCCGGTTGCACCGTGTTGTACGCCCGGGCCAAGCGGGTAATCGAGTCGAGCAGAATTACCACATCGTGGCCACACTCCACTAAGCGCTTGGCCTTTTCCATGGCAATGGTGGCAATTTTCACGTGGCGGTCGGCCGTTTCATCGAAGGTCGAGCTAAGCACTTCCGCCTTCACCGAGCGGGCCATGTCGGTAACTTCTTCTGGGCGCTCGTCGATGAGCAGAATCATCAGGTACACCTCGGGGTGGTTTTCCGAAATGGCGTTGGCAATTTCCTGCAGCAGCACCGTTTTGCCAGTTTTGGGCTGAGCCACAATCAGGCCGCGCTGGCCTTTGCCAATAGGAGCAAACAGATCCAGAATGCGGGTGCTGTACTGGGCCGACTTGGTCGTCAGCTTCAGGCGTTCCTCAGCAAAGAGCGGCGTGAGGTTATTGAACGGGATACGGTCGCGGGCCTCCTCCACGGAGCGGCCATTGATGCCCTCTACCCCGACGAGGGCGAAGTACTTCTCCCCGTCGCGCGGCGGGCGGATGGTGCACTTTACCGTGTCACCGGCTTTTAGGCCGAATTGCTTTACCTGCTGCGGGGCCACGTAAATATCATCCGGCGAGGCCAGGTAGTTATAGAAGGGGCTGCGCAGAAAGCCGTAGCCTCCATCAGGCATCATCTCCAGGGTACCGTCGCCCGGAATGGTGATATCAAAGTCCTGGCGGTTGGTACGCTGCTGGTCTGGGCGGGGCTGCTCGGCTACGGCCACACCTGCCTGGCGCTCAGACTGGCGCTGTTCCTGGCGCTGCTGGCGCTGCAACTCCCGGGCGGCATACCGCTCTTCCCGGCGCTGCTCGCGCTGTTCACGGGCATCCGGGCGGCCACCTTCGCGCAACGGCCGAGGTTGGTCAGCGCGGCCGTCACGACCGTCACGATTAGCGCCATCCTGGCGGAAATCAGCCCGGGGAGCATCATTGCGCAACTCCCGCGGTTGGTCGGCGCGGCCATTGCTTTCAGCACGGGCCCCACCATCCGGCCGAAAATCGGCACGCGGTGCATCGTTACGATTTTCGCGGGGGGCATCATTGCGATACTCCCGACCCTCCCGGAAGATGCGGGGCTGCTCGGGACGGCCTTCCCGGACCGGAGCCGGGGTATCCGCCGACCGGGCTTCGCGAGTAGGAGCTGCCACCGGAGTTTCCAGCGGAACAGGGGCAAGCTCAGCCACACCAGCAACCGGCACGTCAACAGCGGGAGCATCGACACGTGGTGCTTCCACGACGGCAGCTTCTGCGCCGGTATCGGCACCGGTGGAGGCGGCTACAATAGGCCGGCCAGCTCGGTCGGTACGGGTACGGCGCTCGGGGCGCTGGTACAGCTTTACGGGCCGGTCCTCACCTGTAACGACTTCCGCAGCTACCGGAGCAACCTCCGCAACGGGAGCAGTTTCTGCGGCCGGAGTGGGTTCCGGGGCAGGGGTAGGCTCGGGAGCCGCGGGAGTGGGAGCAGCCTGGGCTTCGGGCAGCGTAACGGCGGGGGCTTCGACTGGAGCTTCCGGGGTGGCCGCTTTTGTGCGGGCCGCCGGTTCCCGGCGCGGGGTCGCGGCGCGGGGAGCTCGGGGGGCTCGCGCCGGCGCTGCTTTGGCAGCAGGGGCCGGAGCAGCCTCCGGCGTTGGGGCGTCAGCCGGCGCGGCAGCAGTTTTCACTTTTTGGGGAAGCTTATCCGGAGGTGTAATAGCTTGCTGGTCGAGAATCTTGTAAATCAGATCCTGCTTGCTGAGTTTTTTGAAGTTGCCAACGTTCAGTTTTTCAGCAATTTCCTTTAGTTCGGACAACAACCGGTCCTTCAACTCGTCAATAGTGTACATATAAGAAGCAGAGCGAAAAAATCAGGCGGGGCGGCGGGTAGCCAACAGAGGCAGCACAGGGCCTTCCGGACACAATGGGCAACCGCAACGCGGGGCCAAACGCGAGAAAGAAGCGAGGGGTAAAAACCGTGGGTGGGCCAGGTGACGCAGAATAAACGTGGGGGCCAGGTGTGGGACAGAATACCCGACAAACCCAGCGGCCAACACCGGCTACTACTTGCAATGTTAGCGTAATGTGCCGGAACTGCCAAATCAGAAGAAAGATTTTGCAGCTAGGCTAGAATACGGGCCATCTAGCGAAAAGGATGCACCCTGCCAGCCTATTACCTTCTAACTTTCTCTGGGAACTTATCATTCCGTCTGCCGAAAATTATCCTGTAGCGAAGCGCAGGTGAGGCAAGGCAGATTTGATCTTCGGACCGGATTTTTCAGTTTGGGTCGGCATCTATTAAATAAGCCGTTTACTTTTGTCTTATTCCATTCTGCGTTTTCTGCCGTTATGCTGCAAGTTTCTGTCCTGAGAGAGCACACCGATGCGGTGCTGGCCGGTCTGGCCAAAAAACATTATAAAACCGCCGAAGCCGACGTGCAGGCCATTCTGGCACTCGATCAGCGCCGCAAGGACCTGCAAACTGCCCACGACTCGGCCCAGGCCGAGGCCAATGAACTGGCCCGGCAGATTGGCGGCCTGATGAAAAGTGGCGACAAAGCCGGAGCCGAAACCCTGAAGCTGCGCACTGCCGAGTTGAAGCAGCAAACCAAGGTACACGCGGAGGAGTTGAGCCAAGTGGAAGACGCCTTGCTGCAAACGCTCTACAAGCTGCCCAACCTGCCCCACAGCAGCGTGCCCGAAGGCCGCTCCGCCCAAGATAACGAAGTGGTACGCGAGGTGGGCCAGCAGCCTACCCTACCGGCAAACGCCCAACCCCACTGGGAGCTGATTAAAAAGTACGATATCATTGACTTCGATCTGGGCGTCAAGATTACTGGGGCGGGCTTTCCGGTATACAAAAAGCAGGGCGCCCGTTTGCAGCGCGCCCTCATCAACTTCTTCCTTGATGAGGCCCGCGACGCCGGCTACACCGAGATACAGCCCCCGGTACTGGTAAACGAAGCTTCAGGCTACGGCACCGGTCAACTCCCCGACAAGGAAGGCCAGATGTACCACGACGCCCAGGACAACCTTTACCTTATCCCAACGGCCGAGGTGCCCATCACCAACCTCTACCGCGACGAAATTGTCGCTACTGATCAACTACCTATCCGTAATGCGGGCTACACGCCTTGCTTCCGCCGCGAGGCTGGCTCCTGGGGTGCCGATGTGCGGGGCCTCAACCGCCTGCACCAGTTCGACAAAGTGGAAATCGTGCAGATTGCCCACCCGGAGCAGAGCTACACGCAGCTGGAGGAAATGCTGGCTCACATTGAAGGGCTGCTCCAGAAGCTACAGCTCCCCTACCGCGTGCTGCGCCTCTGCGGCGGCGACATGGGCTTCACCTCGGCCCTCACCTACGACCTGGAAGTATGGTCGGCGGCGCAGGGGCGCTGGCTGGAAGTATCCTCGTGCTCGAACTTCGAAACCTACCAAGCCAACCGCCTGAAGCTGCGCTACCGCGCCGAGAACGGCAAAACCCAACTGCTGCATACGCTCAACGGTTCAGCGCTGGCACTGCCCCGCATCGTGGCTGCCCTACTCGAAAACAACCAGCAGGAAGATGGCATTCACTTGCCGGAGGTGCTGCATAGCTACTGCGGCTTCAGTAAGATTGGTTAAAAAGTAGCGCATGTTTCGCTACAACGGCCTGCCCCGGTAAAAACTGGGGCAGGCCGTTTCTTTTTAAGAAAAGCAAAGCTCTTTACAAGTACGTTTCTGCCAAACTAAAAACTAATACTCAGCTACTGCCTGATCCAGGTAGCACCAAGCCCATTGCTCGCCGGGCTCAGCGGAAGTAACCACAGGGTGCTGGGTAGCGTGAAAGTGGCGGGTAGCGTGTTTGTTTTTGGAGGAGTCGCAACAGCCGACGTGGCCGCAGGTCTGGCACACGCGCAGGTGCACCCAGGTGTCGCCCAGCGCTACGCATTCGGGGCAGATGTGTTCGGCGGGGGCGGGCAGAATAGTGTCAACCGCCTGGAGGTGGGAGCAAAGAGCCATGCAGGGAAGATACACAGGCGCCGGCAATAGTCTATTCTACCACCGTAGTCAGAATACGCAGGGCACCGCTGGTCAGGGTTTTCTGCACAGGGCACTTCTCGGAAATAAGCTTCAGGCGCTGGCGCTGTTCGGGGGTTAGCGGGCCCAGCAGGCGCAGCTCCTTCCGAACTTCCTCCAGCATTTGGCCGGGCTGCTCACACTGGTCGCAGTCGAGGCGGTGGACGCGCTGATGGTGCAACCGCACTTCTATCCCTTCCAACGGCCAGTTCTTCTGGGTTGCGTAGAGCCGTAGGGTTATAGCCGTGCAGGCACCCAGCGCCGAGAGCAGCAGGTCATAGGGTGTAGGGCCCCGGTCCTGTCCGCCGGCAGTAACCGGCTCATCGGCTACGTACGTATGGAGGCCCGCCTGAATTTCGGCCAGCAGGGCTTCGGGCCCCACTCTGACAACGACGGCGGCAGATGATTCAGGTAGCATAGCGCAAGGACATAAACAAGTAACTCAGCCATAGCATACGGTTATGGGCTGCGGATAGCTGTCTTGCGGCCACCAGTCCCGTGCCAGGCAGTACCGATGGCCGTTGGTATACTGCTCTTCCCCGCCGCCCGGACGGGCCTTAATCAACAAAAAAGCCGCTCCTGCCGGAGTACGGCAGAAGCGGCTTTGCGGTAACAGCGGCGGTCAGGCAGAGCTGCTTAGTTCTTGGGGGTATAAGGAAATTTCTTGGAAGCGTTGCGCATCAGCAGGTCCACGATGTTTTCGGTGGAGCTGAATACCGAGCCCGAGGCTACGTAATCGTATTTCCAGAGCAGCTTGCCAGCTTCGCCTTCGTTGATGTTCACGGTAATGTTGGCTTGGTTAGTAGCACCCCAGGCACCTACCAGCAGGCCTACGGCTACAGCGGCCCCGTCGCTCATGGGCTTGGTGGTGCGCACGCTCGTAGTCAGCACGGCGTCTACGCCCAGCACCTTGGCCAGCTCCTGCGGGGAGTGGCTGCGCAGCTCGGCGTAGGGAATACCACTTTCGCGCAGCTTGGCATTGGTTTGCATCACATCCTGAAAGTCAACGGTATAGCCGCGCTGGGTTTTGCGGCGCAGCAGCCAGGAATAGATTTTTTCTTGGAAGTCGGTACCGCTTTTCTGCTCCATGTCCTGCAGCTGAGCCGGCGTGGTGTTCTTCATTTGATTTGGACGCAGCTGCATGGTAACTGCCGCCGGCAGGATGGCTACCGTTTTGTGCTTGGGAGCATAGGCACGGAAATCCTGCGCCATATAAATGCTGGGTCCGCAGGCCGTTACCAGCACGGATACGCAGAGCACCATCAGCACCCGAAGGGTAAAAATTCGCATAGACTGAAAAGAAGAAAATGGATGATTTTAAGATACTGCCTGACCAATCAGCTTACAAGTATACTAGGTCTGGCGGCAACTTCATACATTCTTCTCTTTCCTTGAAATTGAATTTTAACGTCCGTCCGGGGCGGGTGGCAGGTCCAGGTTAAACGCAATGTCGCGCATGCACCGGAAGTGGCCCTGGGGGCACTTGGCGTAGCCAATCTTGGAGCACGGCCGGCAGGGCAGGCCCGGCACCTCCAATACCCGGAACTCGGTGCGGTAGGGATACATCCCAAATTCCGGCACAGTATTGCCCCATACGCTGAATATCTCCTTGCCAAACGCCGCCGCAATGTGCATCAGCCCGGTGTCGTGGCTGACCACAAAGCGCGCCTGCCGCACCAGCGAGGCCGACTGGTTCAGGTTGAACTTGCCGCAGGCGTTGTAAATCAGGGTTTGGGCCGGCTCCGGGGCGGGGCGGGCAGGAAAGTAATACGGACTTTCCGGAATGCGGCCGGGCGCGGGCGGGGAGGTAGCGGTCTGACTATCAAACGCCAGCTCAATAACGTGGCCGTTGCTTTCGTCTTCGGGGCCGCCTAGCAGCACCACGGGCTGACGCAGCAGACCGCACAGCTCAATAATACGCTCCACGGGCAGGCGCTTGGTAGCGTGCTGAGCCCCAATGGCAAAGGCCACGTAGCCGCTCTGAAACGCCGGGGGCAGGGCCGCACTGAGCATAACCTCATCCTGGGCCGGAATAAAGTAGTCGAGGCCCTGGCCGTCGTTTCTAACGCCTAGCGGAGCCGCCGCTGCCAAGTACCGGTCCACAATATGCACACGAGGCAGCGTATTCACTTTCAGGTTGACGAGCAGCCACTTGCGCCAGTTCAGCTTGTCGAAAGAGGCCGACCGGACCCCGAGCTGGGCCTTGAGCAGCGTTGTGCGCAAGTTGTTATGCAGGTCTACCACGAAATCAAACTGCTCGGCTTTCAGCTCCGCCACCAACTCGCGCAGGGAGCCGGTGAGGCAGTGCACCTTGTCGATGTAAGGGTTGGGCTCCAGAAAGCTGCGGAAGCCCGGCTTGGTGGCAAAATGCACCTGCGCCCCCGGTACCTGCAGCTTTAGGCAGCGTACTACGGGAGTAGTCAGCACAATATCCCCGATAGAGGAAAAACGCAGCACCAGAATTTTCATACAAGTAAGTGGCCGGTTGCTAGTTACCGGTTGCCAGCTCACCCGGGGCATGGTTCCCCCTGGCAACTGGCAAACCGGCGGCTGGCAACTGCTTATCCAAACAGCGAATCTTTGAACTCCAGCGCGGGCGTAATGCCGGCTTTGCGCTGGGCAAAGTAGGCGGCTACCTCCTCCGCCGATTTAGCATTAAACGTCATATCCTTGGTCAGCCCCCCTTTGCGTCCCATCAGTACGCCGTAGCGCATATCGGCGTAGCCGTTGGTGTGGTGGGCGTCGGGGTTAATGCTGAGTTGCACGCCCCGGTCCAGAGCATAGCGTACCCAGCGCCAGTCCAGGTCGAGGCGCCAGGGGTTAGCGTTGATTTCGATGATGACGTTGTACTGGGCGCAGGCATCGATTACCGCCTTGTGGTCGAGGGGGTAGCCTTCACGGCGCAGCAGCAGGCGGCCGGTGGGGTGCCCCAGCATGGTGGTATAGGGGTTTTCGATAGCGCGCAGCACCCGGCTGGTAGCCTTGCGCTCATCCATTTTCAGGTTGGAGTGCACCGAGGCCACCACGAAATCAAAGGTTTCCAGCACCGGCGCGGGGTAGTCGAGCGAGCCGTCGGAGAGAATATCCGACTCAATACCCTTGAAGATGCGGAACGGGGCCAGTTCCTGATTCAGCTCGTCGATTTCGCGCTGCTGCTGGCGCACGCGCTCCGGCGAGAGGCCATTGGCGTAGTGCGCGGCCTGGGAATGGTCGCAGATGCCGAGGTACTGGTAGCCCTGGTCGCGCAGGAAGGTAGCCATTTCGCGCAGGCTGTGGCTACCATCGGAATAGGTACTGTGGTTGTGCAGGGAGCCACGCAAGTCCTGGTCTTCCAGCAGGTGAGGCAGCCGGTTTTCCCGGGCCTGAGTTAGCTCACCGAGGCCTTCGCGCAACTCGGGCTCCACGTATTGCAGGCCGGCGCGCTGGTACAGATCCTGCTCGGAGGAAAACCGCTCCCGCTTCAGCCAGTGGCGCAGGGTAGCAGGCTGGCCAGGGCGAGGGGCCTCGGTCAGGGTTTCGCTGAGGTGGGCCTCGGCGGCCGAGTGCAGCAGCAACTGGTTGATGTAGTCAGCCGGAGAAGTCAGCACAAGCTCCACCTTCACGCCCGAGGTAGTGGCCGTGCCGCGCCAGGCAAAGGGGCCGCTACGGCGCACATCAGGAGTAATGCCTTCCAGCTGATCGAGCTGCTCGTGCACCCGCGCCGGCTGGCGGGTAGCCACCACCAGCAGCACCGTTTCCACGGTTTCGAGGCGGCGGCGCACTTCGCCGGCCACGGCGGCCTGCTCCACGCCGGGCACTTCCCGCACGCGACGGGCCAGATCTTCGGCCAGTTCCTCGGCCTGGGGGTAGAGCAGCTTGCCCCGGCTTTGGCTGGTAAACTCCAGGGCAGCCAGAATCGACTCCTGGGTTTTCTTGCCGAAGCCTTTCAGCTTGCTGACTTCGTCGTTTTCGGCGGCCTGCCGCAGCTGCTCGGGGCTTTCAATTCCCAACTCCTTCCACAGCGTCCGGATTTTCTTGGGGCCAATGCCTTTCACGTTGAGCAGTTCCACCACTCCGGGCGGGGTGATGCTCAGCAGGCGCGTCAGCTCCTCAAACGAGCCGGTATCCAGCATTTCCGCCACCTTGGCCGCGGCCGTCTTGCTCAGACCGGTGCGGTCGGGCAGGCCGTGGCGCTCAATATCGGCCACGGGCACACTCAGCTGCTCCAGGGCATTGACGGTGCCCTCGTAGGCCCGGATTTTGAAAGGATTTTCCTCGTGCAGCTCCAGGAGCTGGGCGGCGAGGCGGAAGGCTCGGATAAGGGCGCGGTTGTCCATGAGGGGCAAAGGTAACGGGTGGGCGAGGCATTCAGCTAGCCGGAGTGAAATCATCAATCCCCGCCCCGATTCACTACATTCGGAGCGGGAAGCGGGCGGGCTGGGGTCTGTTCTGGTACGCAAGCCAGGCGGAAACGGCTGCCGGCTTCATGTTCCGATTTCTCTTCCTCAAACTGTTTGTTATGCGCCTGCTTGCTCTCCTGTGCTCATTAAGTGTGCTGCTACTGGCCGCTACCTGCAAAAATGACCCTAAAACCAGCAGCCAGCTCCGGCAGCTGGAACGTACCTGGCTGCACGCCCACGAGGAAGACCAGGGCGACGTGCGCGTGTACCGCCCCAACACGTACGCTTTCCCCCCCTCCCGCGGGCGCACGGGCTTTGCCTTCGACCACAATGGCCTCTTCATCCAGTACGACATTGCCCCTACCGACGGCATTGAGGGCCGCAAAGGCCGCTGGACCTCCCCCACTGACCACAGCGTACGCATTACCCTTGATGATCGGAAAGACCCGGACTATACCCTTGAAATTGTGTCGCTGGAAAACGACGTGCTGAAAGTGCGCCGGGTGGAAGAGGTGAAATAGCGGGAAACTGAACCGGCACGTTTCTGTTCCGGCGGCTTCTACCCCCTTGTGCGCTTATCATTAGCTGAAGCTAAACCACAGCTGCCTCGTACTGGAAAGCCCGCATGGGACGATACCCATTCCTCAACGAGTGGGCTCGTCCCATGCGGGCTTTCCACTTTTATGTTTTTGTTTTGCCACCAACTTTCCCGGCGTTACCGGAGCGGGAAAACTCATCATCTCACTACTTCACCAGTTCACCCCTTGAACTACTGGCTTGTTAAATCGGAACCCGCGGCCTACTCCTGGGCCGACTTCACCCGCGACAATGGCACCGACTGGACTGGTGTGCGCAATTTCCAGGCCCGCAACTTTTTGCAGCAGATGCAGCCCGGCGACCTGGTGCTCTATTACCACAGCGTTACGGACAAGCAGGTAGTGGGTATTGCTACCGTGGCCGCCCCTGCCGCCCCCGATGCCACAGCCGAAGCCGGCAGCGGGTGGGTGGCCGTGCACCTGCGGCCCCAGCAGCCTCTGGCCCGCCCTGTATCCCTGGCTCAGATCAAGCAGGACGCCCGCCTGACCCAAATTGGGCTGCTGCGCCAGTCTCGTCTCTCAGTGATGCCGCTGCAAGCCGAGGAGTTTGATGTACTGCTGGAACTAGGAAGCTAGCGTTTTGCCTTACAGCCCTGGTACTGCCCTCGTTGCCCCGCAGCGGGGGCAGCGTTGTTTGCAGTCCCCCGCGAAATAAAGCCGTAGCAACCTCTGGCTCAGCTAGGTGTTACGGCTCTTTCGCTGTATCTTACTTACCCCGTGCTCCCACCCTTTTAGGCCGTTGTTATGCGACACCTGTACCTGCTTGTTGGCCTGCTACTCCACCTGTCCGGAGCGGTGGCTCAATCCTCAAAGCTGCCCCCTAAGCCCCCCATTCAACCCAGCCAGCCCTACCGCCTGGAGCTACCCCTGGAAAGCTACTCCAGCGACGTGCTGGTGCAGCCCTTGCAGGAAGACAGCAGCGTGGTGCTGCTGATCGAGAAAGACCCCGTTCTTTCGAGCAAAACCGAATATACTTTTCAGAAGCTCAACTACAAGCTGCAACCCGGCCAGACGGTGCCCGTGCCCGTACCGCGAGGCTATACCTTCCGCGAAATCTGCGCCGAGGGCACTGATGTGTACGCCTTGTTTCAGGGAAATGCGCCCGGGGTTCTGTGGGTCGCGGCCTTTGATAGCCGTACGGGCGAACTGGGCACGGGTGAGTTCAAAACCAAGCGCACCCAAGAAGTGCACGACATGAAGGCCCTGGACGGCAACCTGTTCGTGACGGTGGAGGCCGATATGCACCTGACCATTCTGCTGCTCGATTTGAAGAAGGCTACATTTCGCTTTCTGCCCTCCGTGTATGAGCCGCTGCCCGCTACCTTCACCTTCCTGGCCGATTCGGTTACCAAGCGGGCGGAGCTGATTTTAAGCGAAACGAATGGGTTTAAGTCGCGGCTACAGCTCAAGCAGCTCTCCGACAGCGGCCAACTGCTCCACTCCGAGTTCGTGCAGGCCGGCAGCGAGCGGGGCCTGCTGGAAGCACAGCTTAGCCCCGGCGACAGCGCCGCCCGCCTGCTGGCTGGCACCTACACCCTGCGCGACTCGCGCTACTCCCAGGGCTTGTTTGCCGCTGACCTGAACGCCGGGGTGACGGCCACCGGGCAGCGCCGCTCCCTGCGCTACTACGATTTTCTGAACCTGAAGCACTTCTTTGACTTCATGAAGCCCGCCCGCCTGGCCCGCATGCGCCAGCGCAGCGAGCGGCTGCGGGCCACCGACCGCCAGTACCGCCACCGCTACCGCTTGCTCATGCACGACATGCTGCCCATCCGCGAGGGGTACGTGTTAGTAGCCGAAGTGTACTACCCCCGCTTCAACAACTCCACTTCCAACAACTTGGGCGGGCTTTACAACTATGGGTACGGTACCTTGTCGCCGCTGGCCCGCTACTACAACAGCAACCACTTGCGCCGCTCGGAGGGATACCGCACCACGCACGCCCTCATCTGCGGCTTTGATCGGCGGGGCAATCTGCTCTGGGATAACTCCTTCCTGATGAAGGAGGTAGAGCAAACGCTCTTGCAGGAATCCGTGCGGGTCCGGCCCCTCCCTGATGGGCGGCGGCTGGCCATGGCCTACCTTAAGGAAGATGACTTATTCTACAAAATAATAGATGAGGCTACCCCCACTCCCAACGACTGGCAGGTAAAGATTCAGACCACCAACAACAGCACCACCGAGAAAACGACCAGCACGCAACAGGAGGAACTTATTCCCTGGTACGGCAGCCGCTTCCTGGCCGCGGGCTACCAGCACATAAGCCCGGTCAAGGGCAGCAACCGGGACGTGTACTTTCTCAACGTTGTGGAGTTCAACTAGCCTTCGGCCAGCTGCCAGTCTATACCAACTACCTCAAGCAACAAAAAGGCTACTTCACGTGGGTGAAGTAGCCTTTTTGTTGCTTGAGGTAGCAGAAATTACCGGGTGGCCTCCCCTACTACGTTAGGAAGAACTTTAGCCAGCTGGCTTACCTGCTCCCGGGTGAAGTTGCCCGCCACGGAAACCAGTACAAAGGAATCGGCGGACTCCTGCTTGCCTACGGCTACAAATTCCGATACCCGGCCGCCCTGCTCGCGCACGGAGTAACGCAGCTGGTTGGGGTTGTCGGCGGAGGCGCTAATGGGTAGGGGAGTGTAGCGTTCATTGGCCAGCAGCCCTTCTACTTCCCGGTCCAGCCCCTCGGCTACCAAGTCGCGCGCGCTACCGGTAGTAGGCGCGAAGGTGATGATTTTGGCGCTCCGAATGGCCGTCAGGGCCTGACTGACGTCGTTATCACCCCCAATCTTGGCAATGCGCCCCAACAGAAAGCGGGTAGTCAGGCCAGCATTCCAGTCGGTGGCTTTAAAGCCCGGGCGGTTTTCATATTTATTAAAAAACTCGGCAACGGTGCGGGCAGGTTTGCCTGGGCCGCTGGCGCGGCAGCCAGCCAGCACTGCGAGTACTACGGCCAGCAGGAAAGAGAGGTGACGAAGTTTCATATAGGTGAAATAAGGAGGAATGGTAGGTTCTACGGCGCTTGGGGTCAGCCGTTCCAACGGCCGGGGTCGGCGTCGGGTGCGCGGGGTAGCACACGGCGTAAAAAAAGGCGACGCCCCAAGTGGTGCGCCGCCTTTTCTTAGCTACTCCGCGGCCTTACGGCTGGGGAGCATTCGGGATGAAGAACTCAAACTTGAACTCTACCCGACGGTTCTGCGACATATTCTTAGACGAGGTGTTAGGAGCAGCTGGCTCCGACTCACCACGGCCTTCCGTCACGATGCGGGCCGGGTCAACGCGCTTGCCGGTGAAGTAGCGCTTCACCGAGCCAGCCCGGCGCTCTGAGAGCCCCTGGTTGTACTCGTCGGTACCGCGCGAGTCAGCGTGGCCGATTACGCGCAGGCTGTATTCGGGGTGGTCATTGAGAGCTTTCACCATCTTGTCCAGCGTACCGTACGAAGTGCGTTTAATGACGGTGCTGTTGGTTTCGAAGCGTACGGGTTGCTCCAGCTTCCGCACACCCGGATCAATTTCCATGGGGCAGCCGTTGGCATCTACGCGGGCACCGCGGGGAGTGTCGGGGCACTTATCGGCGCTATCCGGTACACCGTCACCGTCGGCATCCACCACCAGCGGGCAGCCGTTGGCGTCTACTTGGGTACCAGCGGGCGTGCCGGGGCACTTGTCGTTCTGGTCAGCCACGCCGTCACCATCGGCATCGGGGCAGCCACGCAGAGCGGGCAGGCCGGCCTGGTCAGGGCACTGGTCGTCTTTATCGGCTACGCCGTCGTTGTCCCGGTCGGGGCAGCCCTGCATAGCCGCCGTGCCAGCCTCCGTTGGGCACTGATCCTGGTAATCCGGTACTCCGTCCTTGTCGCCGTCGAGGGGGCAGCCGTTTTCATCCACGGCCACGCCAGCGGGGGTATCCGGGCACTTGTCTTTGCGGTCAGAGACGCCGTCGTTGTCGGTGTCCTTGGCTTTGCCCAGGGCAATGTTCAGGCCCACGGTGTGCTGCAGGAACTTATCGTCCCACTTGTTGTCGTCGCGGGTAGGATCCCCGTCAATATTGGCGTTCAGGGGAATGTGCTGGCCGGTTTGCACAAACAGGTGTACTGCCTCGCCCAGGCGGAAGTCCAGCCCAGCAGCCCCGAACAGATCGAAGTAGCTTTTGTCCTGGTCCGTGTTGATGGTTTGGTTGTTGCGGAAGATGGTGCCTTCGCGGCTGGTGTAAGTCCAGCCCGGGGCGGCTAGCAGGTAGGGGCGGAAAAACGCATCTTCCTTGAGGAGCTTGAATTTCAGGCCCAGGTTCACGTTCACCACGTTGGTGGCGAAGTTGCTGCCGAAGTAGGGCGCTCCAGCCGGGGCATTTTTCTTGAACTCCACGTAATTGCCGCTCAGCTGCAGATCCAGACCAGAAGTAAGGTAGCGGCTGATGGTGATGCCAGGAGCGTACTTGTTTTCGCTCCACTTCCAGTAGTCGGAGCCGAAGTTGCCCTTGTACTGCATGGCACTTACGTTGATGCCGATGGCCGTCTTGCGGTCGGCCGTCTGGGCGTGGGCCCGCGGGGCCGCCGCCAAAAGCGACAGACCCAAGGCCGTAGAAGTTGCTAAAAGGTGTCTCATGGAGGCAAAATTAGGTGGAAGAATTGCACAGGCGGGCGCCGCCACCAGCCGGCGGGAGCCCATTCAGACTATCCGCCTATACCCCCATCCTGGGAATTATGTTGCCTCTGAGTTAGCAAAAACCCATTTTATATGGCATTTAATCAAGCTCAACCACTACATATTCAACCAATTATATTCTAGCCAACCGATATACAAGTGTATTGCACTCATATCCCAGCAAGGAAATTTTTTCTCCGATAAGATCAATTAAATAAATTTAAAAAAAAGAAGACACCCCTAGGTAGAGGCGCCTTCTATCGGCCACTGAATAGGATCTGGCAGCGGAATCTTAGGCTGCTTTAGCTTCGCATCAACCGTTCGATGTCCTCGGCCTCCAGCGGAATATTTTTCATCAGGTCCTCGTTGCCAGACTTGGTAATGAGGATGTCATTTTCGAGGCGGATACCCAGGCCTTCTTCCCGAATGTAGATACCCGGCTCGCAGGTGTATACCATGCCCGGCTCAAATACGCGGTACTTGGCACCCACATCGTGCACGTCGAGGCCGAGGTAGTGGCTGGTGCCGTGCATGAAGTACTTCTTATAGAGGGGGGCAGCCGGGTCCTGGTGTTTAACGTCGGACTCGTTAAGCAAATCCAGCTGAATGAGTTCCTGCTCCATAGTGCGGCCCACAGCGGCGTGGTACTCCTCAATGTTGTTCCCGGCGACTAACTGGGAGGTAGCAAATTTCATCACGCGTAGCACAGCCTCGTACACGGCGCGCTGGCGCTTGGTGAAGGTACCATTCACGGGGATGGAGCGCGAAAGGTCGGCGGCGTAGTTGGCGTACTCGGCCCCGAAATCCAGCAGCAGCACGTCGCCGTCCTGGCAGGGCCGGTCGTTCGAGACGTAGTGCAGGATGCAGGCGTTGGCGCCGCTGGCAATGATGGAGCCGTAGGCGGGGCCGCGGGAGGCATTGCGCAAAAACTCGTGGAAGATTTCGGCCTCAATCTCGTACTCCATCACGCCCGGCTTCACAAAGCCCAGCAGGCGGCGGAACGCTTTTTCGGTGATGTCACAGGCGCGGCGCATGAGCCGGATTTCCTCCTCGCTCTTGATGGCGCGCAGGTGGTGCAGGATAGGGGCGGCGCGGCGGTAGGTATGCAGCGGGTAGGCTTCCTTGATCCACTTAATGAAGCGGGCGTCGCGGGTTTCGACTTCCACCACCGAGCGAATGTGCTCGTTGGCGTTAAGAAACACATTTTCGGCCTCGTTCATTAGGGCCGGCAGCACCGTCTTGAAGGAATCGAGCCACAGGATGGTCCGCACGCCAGTTTGCTCGCGGGCCTGCTCCTTGGTCAGCTTATACCCCTCCCAGACCAGAATGTGCTCTGAGGTTTCCTTCAGGAACAGGATTTCACGGTGCTGGGGCAGCACGGCATCGGGGAAGAGCACCAGGATGCTTTCCTCCTGATCCACGCCGGAGAGGTAGAACAGGTCGTTGTTCTGGCGGAAAGGCATCGTGCCGTCGGCGTTGGTCGGCATGATGTCGTTGGAGTGGAAGATGGCCAAGGACGCGGGCGGCAGCTGCTGGGTGAAGCGGCGGCGGTTCTCAACGAACAGATCGGGCGAAATAGAGCCGTAGCGCATAAGCGAAAAACGGGTAAGGTGGCACAAACGGAAACCAAGGGAAGCCGCCAAAGCGGCCGGGGCAAGTTAGGCAGAAGCAGGCGGCTTTGGCTCCAGACCAGGACTGGCCCGGGTCCGGGACGCCCACACTCTTCTTTTCACCCGTCGGCACTGCGACACTGGCCGTTAGGAAGGTGCGTAGGCTTCCTCACCGAGTAATAAGACAAAAGGATGGTGAACCTGCGGCTTAGCGGTATCTTTGTGGCCTGCTATTGCACTATGCCCGAGCCTACCTCCCGTTCTGCCGTCCTGCTCATCCAAACCGCTTTCATTGGCGACGTGATTCTGGCCACGGCGCTATTGGAGCATTTGCACCGCACGGAGCCCGGCACCCCTATTGATTTTCTGGTGCGCAAGGGCAACGAAGGGCTGCTCAAAAGCCACCCCCACGTGCGGCAGGTACTGATCTGGGACAAGAAAAAGGACAAGTACCGCGGGCTATGGCGCCTGCTCCAGCAGATTCGGCGGGCTGATTACGGCCGGGTGCTGACGCTGCAGCGCTTTGCTTCTACGGGTTTCCTGACGGCGTTTTCGGGCGCCCGGGAGCGGATAGGCTTCGACAAGAACCCGTTCGCCTTCCGGTTCACGAAGGCCTTTCCGCACATTATTGGCCCGGGTGTGCACGAGGTGTCGCGCAACCTGCACCTGCTGGACCCGGCCTACGCGGGCCCGGTAGTGCCGCCCCGCCTCTACCCCACCCCCGCCGATGAGGCCGCCGCAGCGGAAGCCGCGGCCCTGGCCGGCGGAAAGCCCTACCTCTGCATTGCGCCTACCTCCGTGTGGTTTACCAAGCAGTTCCCCGAGGAGCAGTGGCTAAAGCTGCTGGCCGCGCTACCGCCCCAGTACACCGTGTTCTTGCTCGGGGGTCCGCCCGACGTGGAAGGCTGCGAGCAACTCCGGGCGGCCACTACCCGGCTGGGGGTAATTAACCTGGCCGGCAAACTTTCCCTGCTGGCCTCGGCGGCTCTCATGCGCGGGGCTACCCTCAACTACGTCAACGACTCGGCCCCCATGCATTTGTGTTCGGCGGTGGGCGCGCCGGTGTGCGCCGTGTACTGCTCCACGGTGCCTTACTTCGGGTTCGGGCCGCTCAGTCCGTTTTCTAGAATTGTGCAGATTGAGGAAAAGCTGGCCTGCCAGCCCTGCGGCCTGCACGGCTACCGCCAGTGCCCTCTCGGCCACTTCCGTTGCGCCCACGGCATCGAAACCCAGCAACTACTGGCTGCCCTGGCGGAGGCGGAGGCGTACAGGGTATGAGGGCAGAGGCTTAGGAGGTGAGGAAGTCAGTTTGATAAAAGCTGTTCTGCTTGATTACGCTCCTCCTACCAACTCCTAAGCCCCCTACCCTCGCGCCCTCATACCCTCTCTTGCTGTACCTTTGCAACCAGCTGCGCGCTTGCGTGGTTATACAGGGCCAGGCTGGGGCTTGACTGTTACCTACAACCCCAAGATCCTACGACCCCAAGATCCTACCTAAATGTCTGATTACGACCTGTACGAGTTGCCTAATGGCATCCGGGTTCTGCATAAACAAGTATTGCACACCAAAATTGCGCACTGCGGCTTCCTGCTCGACATTGGCTCCCGCGACGAGAAGCCCCACCAGTTGGGCCTGGCGCACTTCTGGGAGCACATGGCTTTCAAAGGCACGGAGAAGCGCAAGAGCTTCCACATCCTTAACCGCCTCGAAACCGTAGGCGGCGAGCTGAATGCCTATACCACCAAGGAAAAAATCTGCTTCTACGCCTCCCTGCTGAGCACTCACTTCGAGCGGGCCTTCGAGCTGCTCACCGACCTGACGTTTCACTCGGTGTTTCCGGAGAAGGAAATTGAAAAGGAGCGCGGCGTGATTCTGGAGGAAATGGCCATGTACCACGATGCCCCCGAGGACGCCATCATCGACGACTTCGACGACGTGGTGTTTGCCCGCCACACGCTGGGCCACAACATCCTGGGCACCCGCGAGAGTGTTTCGGGGTTTCAACAGGCCGACTTCCGGCAGTTTCTGCAGGATAACGTGCGCACCGACCGGCTGGTGTTCAGCTCCGTGAGCAACCTCCCCTTCAAGGAAGTAAAGCGCCTGGCCGACAAGTTTCTGGGGCCTATTCCGGCCCAGCTGGGCGAGCGGCCGCGGGTGCCGTTTACCGACTACCGCCGCCTGGAGCGCGTGGAGCGCAAGCCTATTACGCAGGCTCATTGCCTCATCGGTGGCCCCGCTTACGCCCTGCACGACGAGCGGCGGATTCCATTTTTCCTGTTGAGCAACCTGTTGGGTGGCCCCGGCATGAACTCGCGCCTCAACCTGGCCGTGCGCGAGAAGTACGGCCTCGTGTATACCATCGACGCGACGTACTCGCCCTACACCGATACGGGCCTGTTTGGCATCTACTTCGGCACGGAGAAAAAGCAGGTCAACCGCACGATTTCCCTGGTGCAGAAGGAGCTCAAGCGCCTGCGCGAGCAAGCCCTGGGCACTTCCCAACTGCACACGTCCAAGGAGCAGCTCATGGGCCAGCTGGCCATGGCCGAGGAAAGCAACGGCGGCCTCATGCAGCTGCTGGGCAAAAGCACCCTCGACCTGGGCCGCGTTGAAAGCATCAACGAAATCTTCGACCAGGTGCGGCGCATCACTTCTTCCCAGCTGCTGGAACTCGCCAACGACATTCTGCACGAGGACAATCTGAGCGTTTTGCAGTACGTGCCGGAATAGTTTGGTAAGGGTATGAAGGTAGAAGACTAAGAAGGCGTGAGGTACTCTGCCCTGTGCAGCCTCTCCCTTGCCCTCCCACCCATACCCTCCTACCCTCACGCCCTACCTCATGCCCATCTTCGGCCACATTAGCTACTACCGCCCCGGCGACGTGCTGGCTAATCGGTTGGAGCTGAGCCGCGCGGGGCTGCACCGGCCTACCCGGGCGGGCGTGAGTGGTAGTGAACTGGAGGGCGCCGACTCTGTTATCCTGGCCGACCAGTACGAAGACGATGATTTCCGCGAGGAAGACATCATCTACTCCGGTAGCGGGGGGCGCGACCCGCGCACGGGCAAGCAGGTAACCAACCAGGAAATGAGTGGCCGCAACCTGATGCTGCGCCGCAGCCTGGAAAGCGGCCAGCCCGTGCGCGTATTTCGTAAAGTGCCCACCGAAACCGGCAGCGGCTACCGTTACGAAGGCCTCTACCAGGTTACGCACGCCACTTACGAGCCCGGGAAATCTGGTTTCCTGGTTTGGAAATTCCGACTTGTGCCTTTCCGATGATTTGTCATCTCGAACGACGTGAGGAGTCTGCGGTACCCTCTCCCGGTAAGCCCCAATTCCTCATGTTGTCCGGAATCACAAGTCGGTACTGAGTCAGGCTGTTGCGCAACTGGCGCCCTGCTTCTCGGCGCTGCCGGGAAAGACCGTTTTACCTTTACTCCATGTACTCCGCCGACGAAGCCCAACTCTACGCCGACCGCCACACCACTGCTGAGAGCCCGTTGCTGGCACGACTCAACCGTGAAACCCACGTGCAGTTGCTACACGCGCGCATGCTCTCGGGCCACGCGCAAGGACGGCTGCTGAGCATGATCAGCCACATGGTGCGGCCCCGGCGCATCCTGGAGTTGGGTGCATTCACGGGCTACTCGGCCTTATGCCTGGCCGAGGGGCTGGCGCCCGACGGGGTGCTGCATACAGTGGAGCAGAACCCGGAGCTGGAGGCCCGTATCCGGCGTTACGTGCGCGAAGCCGGCCGGGAAGCGCAGATTCAGCTGCACATCGGCGATGCTCGCCAGCTGCTGCCTACCCTTGCCGAAACCTGGGACCTGGTGTTCATCGACGCCGACAAAATCAACAACGACACTTACTACGAGCTGGTGCTGCCCCAGGTGCGGCCCGGCGGGTTCCTACTCATTGACAACGTATTGTGGGGCGGCAAGGTAGTGGACTCCTACCCCGTAAAACTTGCTGACAAGGACACTCACGCCGTGCGTGCCTTCAACGATAAAGTGCAGGCTGATGAGCGGGTGGAAAATGTGTTTCTGCCCTTGCGCGACGGGCTGCTGCTGGTGCGCAAGAAGGAAGCCGCAGGGGTGAACAGCCAGGATGTATAAGCAGAGGCCGTCATGCGGGGCGGGGCCGAACCGAAGGTCGACGCAGGGTAAGAAGCCCGCGTGCTAAGGGTGCAGTGTTTCCCGAACGATTCGGGAAGAAACACTGCGCCCGCTCTGCAGCACCGTCTTTCAGCCAATTTACTACCTCCTCACGCTCCCACGAAGTAGAGTCTTGCGAGCTGCCGTAGAGCGCTACTCCTCATCCAGCAGTAGTCGGCCGCAAGCAGGCCCGCCTCAGGCGTCAACCTGCACTGCTGACAGGAGTGCGGAAGGTAGTTGTGGAAATGGTTTTACCAGGCGTACAATACCTTCGGGCTTGAGCAACGAGGTTGAGCTTTAAAATAAATTGACTCGGTATTAAACATCGGGGGAAAAGCTACGTCTATCCCGGCTAGTGACTAACTCCTCTGCCCGATGCCAAGACGTTTCCTACTCCTGCTGCTTCTCTTCGTACTGGCTCTTAGCCAAGCCGCGCAGGCGCAAACTACTACCGTCAGCGGCCGGGTAGTGGATGGCAAAGACCAGTCGCCGCTGATTGGGGCCAACGTGCTGCTCACCCAAATTCCGGACTCTACCCGGCGCGGGGCCGCCGTGGAAGCCGATGGCTCCTTCGCGGTGCCGGGCGTAGCCCCGGGCCGCTACGTCCTGACGGTTTCCTTTCTGGGCTACCAGAACCTGCGCCGCACGGTGGAGGTAGGCGGTCAGCCCCTGGCCCTGGGTACGCTGGCCCTACAGGCTGGCGGGGGCATTGCCCTGAAAGGGGTGGAGGTGGTTGGCCGGGCCGCCGCCGCCGTGCAAAAGGGCGACACGGCCCAGTTCAACGCTGGCTCCTACAAAACCAACCCCGACGCCAACGCCCAGGACCTGATTACCAAAATGCCGGGCGTAACCGTAGACCCCAGTTCAGGCCGGGTGCAGGCCCAGGGCGAGCAGGTGCAGCGGGTGCTGGTAGATGGCAAGGAGTTTTTCGGAAATGACCCCGACGCCGTGCTCAAAAACATTCCGGCCGAGGTCATCGACAAGATTCAGGTGTATGACCGGTCCTCGGACCAGGCCCAGTTTACGGGCTTCGACGACGGCAACCAGCAGAAAACCATCAACATCGTCACTAAGCCCAGCTTCCGCAACGGTACGTTTGGGCGGGTGCTGGCCGGCTACGGCCCCCAGGACGACCGGTACCGGGTAAGCGGCAACCTCAACCAGTTCAAGGGCAAGCAGCGCCTCTCCGTGGTGGCCCAGAGCAACAACGTGAACGAGCAAAACTTCGGCACCGAGGATTTGCTGGGGGTAGTAGGCTCCTCGCGGCAGGGCGGTGGGGGCGGCCAGGGCCAACGGGGCCAGGGCGGTGGGCGCGTGGGCGGCGGCCAGGGCGGGCAAGGCGGCGGCAATAACGCCGGCGACTTCCTGGTCAGCCAGCAGGGCGGCATCTCAAAAACCCACGCCCTGGGCCTGAACTACTCCGATACCTGGGGCACCAAAACCGATGTGCAGGGCAGCTACTTCTTCAACCTCAGCGACAATACCAGCCGCACCAACCTGCTGCGCCGCTACGTGGCCCCCACCGGCCAGAGCCAGGATTTGCGCTACAACGAAAACTCCCTGGCCAGCAGCCGCAACATCAACAACCGCTTCAACCTGCGCCTCGACCACAAGTTCGACTCGCTGAACTCCCTGCTGTGGCGGCCCAGCCTTTCGGTGCAGCGCAACACGGGTACCAGCCTGCTGGATGGCCGCACCTACGAGGTAACCAGCAACGAGGCCGGCCTCGACCAGGGCACCAACAACAGCAACTACCGCTCGGCCCTGACCGGGCTGACGGCTACAAACCAGCTGCTGTACCGGCACCGCTTCCAGCGCCGCGGCCGCACTTTTTCGCTGGGCCTGAACACGAGCTACAACAACAAGGACGGCGACAACAATCTGCTTTCGAACACCTCCTTTCTGCGCCAGGACACCTTGCGCACCACTACCCTTAATCAGTTCTCGGTACTGGAGCAAACCGGCTGGGCCTGGACGGGCAACGTCAACTACACCGAGCCGCTGGGCCAGAACAGCATTCTGCAACTGAGCTACAACGTGTCGTACACGCCCAACGACTCGGACAAGAAAACCTACAATTTCTCACCCGGTGAGCAGCAATACACCATTCTGAACGATACGCTCAGCAACGTGTTCCGCAGCCGCTACCTCACTAACACCGGCGAGGTTACCTACCGCTTCCAAACCAAGGATTTCCAGTGGGCCGTGGGCGCCGCGCTGCAAAGCGCCCAGCTGCGCAGCGAGCAGGAGTTTCCGCGCCCTGGCACTACCCGCCGGACTTTCTTGAACGTGCTGCCTAACGCCCAGTTGCGCTACAACTTCTCGAAGCAACAAAACCTGCGGATAAACTACCGCATGAATACCAACCCGCCCAGCATCAGCCAGTTACAGGAGGTAGTCAACAACTCTAACCCCTTGCAGCTGACCACTGGCAACCCCAATCTGCGCCAGGAAAACCGCCACAACCTGTTCGTGCGCTATTCCTCCGCTGTGCCCGAAAAGTCTACCTCCTTCTTTGCCCTGATTGGTGGCTCCTACGTGGATAACTACATCACCAACAACACGATTTACGCCGGCGCGGCGCCCGTAGTAGAAGGGGGGGTAGTAATTCCGGCCGGGGGGCAGCTCACGCGGCCCGTCAACCTGAATCAGCAGTACTCGCTGCGCTCCTTCGTGAACTACAGCCTGCCGCTGGCCTTCATCAAATCAAACCTGAACCTGAACGCCAACGCCACCTACGCCCAGACGCCGGGTCTGGTGTTCGGGGAGCTAAACTACAGCCGCACGCCCAACGTGGGGCTGGGCGCCGTGCTCAGCAGCAACATTAGCCCCGAGCTAGACTTCACGCTTTCCTCGAACTCGAGCCAGAGCTACGTGCGCAACACCTTGCGCCAGCAGCTCAACAGCCGGTATTTCCGCCAGAACACCAGCCTACGCTTTAACTGGATTGTAGTGAAGGGCGTCACGGTGCAGTCTGATGTCAACCACCAGCTGTACACGGGCCTCTCAGCCGGCTACAACCAGAATTTCGTGCTCTGGAATGCGTCGGTGGGCAAGAAGCTGGGCCAAAAGCAGCAGGCAGAAGTCAAGCTGTTTGCCTTCGACCTGCTGGGTCAGAACAATAGCATTCAGCGCAACATCACAGCGGCGTACACTGAAGACATTCAAACCAACATTCTGCAGCGCTACTTTATGTTGATGTTCACTTATAATATCCGCAGCTTCGGGGGCGCGGGCCGCAGCGACGCCCTGCCCGGCGAGGGGCAGCGGCCCGGAGGCCAGCGGCCGGGCGGCTTCGGGCCTGGGCCGGGCGGGTTTGGTCCGCCTCCCGGCGGAGGTATGTAAGCCGAATTCTAACGCCTTGCTACCCTACGGGGGCAAGGCGTTGTTGTGCAGGGTGTACTGGGGCAGCAGCCTTCTCTCCGGCGTATCTGCTCGCCCGCAAGGCCCAGGACCAAAAGTAGTATTCTGCCATTCTGTTGGATTTGCGGCAGAGAGGCCAGTCGGCACCCGAATTTTCCTCTACTTTGTAGACTGACGGGGCCAACAACGCAAGCTGGCTGGCTCCGGGTGTTGCCTGCTAGTGTATGAAACGAGTTGTACTCCTCCTGTTTTT
The DNA here is from genome assembly GCF_019599275.1 of Hymenobacter sp. HSC-4F20. Taxonomy (GTDB): domain Bacteria; phylum Bacteroidota; class Bacteroidia; order Cytophagales; family Hymenobacteraceae; genus Hymenobacter. The sequence goes on from NZ_JAHZTD010000002.1 coordinate 246,685, forward strand.
ACTGCTTCCCTTCCTGGTAGCAGCCCAATCTGTTCCGGTACCGGCGGAGCTTAGCCTGGCGGGCCTGCGTCTGCGCCTGACGCCGGGCGGCCGCACAGCCATCCAGCAAAAAGTAGACGCGTTGCGCCGGCATCCGGCTTCTTTTCAGGCCCGCGTAGTGCTGGCTGATGCTTACTTCCCCCTCATCGACCGGGTGTTTCAGCAGGAAGGCCTACCCCTGGATTTCCACTTCCTGGCCCTCCAGGAGAGCGGGCTGCAGGGCGATGCCCAGAGCATTCACGATGCCGTGGGTTACTGGCAGTTCAAGCGCGAGTCGGCGGCGGATTATGGGCTGGTAATGAACGACGCCGTGGATGAGCGCAAGCACATTATAGCCTCCTCGAAGGCGGCCGCCCAATACCTGCTGCGCAACAACAAAGTGCTGCGGAACTGGGCCAATACCCTGCTCAGCTACAACCTGGGCCTCACCGGTACCAAGCCCTACACCCTGCCCACCGACGCCGACGCCACGGAGGTGGAAGTCTCGGAGCAAACCCACCCCTACATTCTCACCTTCCTGGCCCATAAAGTGGCTTTTGAGTCGGCCATTGGGCTGAATACGCGGCCACCGCTGCTGTTTCAGGAGTTTCCGGCCCCGGCGGGCAAGCCCCTGGCCATCATGGCCCAGGCCCTGCAGCAGAGCCCCGACGAGCTGGCCCGACATAACCGCTGGCTGCTGGCTCCTACCGTACCCACCGACCGGGTGTACACCATGCTGGTGCCCATCACCGACCCCTTGCAGCTCACGGCCCTGGCCGCGCAGCAGAAGAACGCCACCGCCGGCCAGCTCCTCAACCAGCCTGCCGCCGACCCGGAAAACGCCGATTTCGTGCGCGTAAACGGCCTGCGGGCGCTGGTGGCCCTACCCGGCGACACTAAGGAAAGCTTAGCCAAGCGGGCCGGCCTAAAGATGAAGAAGTTCATGCAGTACAACGACCTGTTTGCCTTCGACAATATTGTACCCGGCCAGCCCTACTTCGTGCAGAAAAAGCGGGATAAGGCCGCTGTGGAGTATCACGTGGCCCGCCCCGGGGAAAGCGTAGCCACCGTGTCGCAGAAGTACGGGGTGCGGGCCAAGGCCATCTGGAGCAAAAACCGCATGCCCCGCAACGAGGAGCTGCGGCCCGGCCGGGTGCTGTGGCTGCAGCACACCCGCCCCAAAAACGTACCCGTTGAGTATGCCGACAGCAACAACGCTACGGCCCTGGCTGCTTTCGAAAAGCCAGTAACGGCGCCCGTAGTGGCCGCACCAGCCTCCGCTTCCCCAGCTCCCAGCTCCCAGCCCGCGCAACCCGAGAAAAAGCGCAAGCTGGATGAAGCCGAACCCTATATGGGCCGCACGGCTACCTCTTCCCGGGTGCTGGAAGATGCCGAGGAGGAAAGCAGCACCGTAGTGCAGCCCGACAGTGCCACCGACGAGCACACCGAAAATCTGAACGAGCTGCCGCCGGCTCCTGCCGCTCCTACCCCGGCTCCGGTTTCGGCTGTGCCTACTCCTAACAAGCCCCTGCCGGCCACCTCACCTGTAGCCGATGAACCCGCCGTGGAAGCTCCGGCCGAGGAAGCCGCCGCCCCGCCGGCCCCGAAACCCGTAGCCAAGCCGGCTGCTTCGGCTCCTGCCCCGGCTCCCCGGCCGGCCTCTCTACCCCCGGCGCCGCCAACGCTGCCCACGCCCGTGAGCACCCCTGTGGAACCAGTTCCGGCCAACGGTCAGCACGTGGTGCAGCCCAAGGAAAACCTATATTCCGTGGCCCGCCGCTACGGCCTGCGTCCGGCCGACATCGTGACCTGGAATAATCTGCCCCAGAACCCTTCCTTGCGGATTGGGCAAGTGCTGCGGGTGGCGGCCCCCGGCCCCTCGCCGGAAGCTCCCGGGGCTACCCCCGCGCCGGCCGCCAAGCCTGCCCCAACCACACCCAAGCCAGCCGCTACCACCCCAGCCCCTGCGCCGGCCCCCTCTGGAGTCACCAGCGTGCGGCATACTGTGCAGCCGGGCGAGACGATGTACAGCATCTCGCGCAAATACAAGGTCACCATCAAGCAGATTATGGAGTGGAACAGCAAGCCGGACTTCTCGGTGAAGCCGGGCGATGTGCTCGTCCTTAAACCCACTGAATAGCCAGCCTTTATTCTCCTATATTCTTTTTCCGAGTTCGTTTTACGTACCCATGCGTTTGTTTTCCCGCACTCTGGTGCTCATGGCCGGCTTGTCTTGTAGCTTCTTCGCCGCTCATGCCCAGCAGGCAGAGCCTGCTCCTACTCTCTCCGAGGATTCCGTCCGCGTAATGTCAGGCCTGGTGCAATCCAGCGTTCGAAAGCTACGGGCCATCTACTTTGAACCGAACGACCTACGCGCCGTTGCTCTTATTGATGCTGCCCTGGTTGAAATTCCGGTGCTCAACCAGCGCCTGAGCCACTACACCGCCAGCCTACCCCGTGAGCAGCAACAGCAATTGGCCCAGCGCCTGCGGCAGCAGCCCTGGCAGGTAGAGTTAAACACTTTGCTGCGCAGCCCTCAGTTTAAAGGGTTTGATGCCCGCGCCGCCAAAAATCCAGCTCTCAAAACTGCCGCTGACCGTCTGCACGCCTCCGGGTTTGTTGGCACCAAGGCCCCCACTACACCAGCGGTACCAGCGGTGACCCAGCCCAACCCGGCAGTAAAACCGTCGGCAACCGTGGCATCAGCAACGCCTGGCCTTACCCCGGCAGCCAAGCAGCCTACCGCCAACGCGCCGAAAGCGACGACCCGCCACACGGTCCAGAAAGGAGAAACCCTCTTCAGTATTTCCAAGCAGTATCACGTTACGCCCGCCCAATTGCAGGAGTGGAACAGCAAACCCGATGGCAGCGTAAAAATTGGGGAAGTGCTGGTAGTGGAGTCTTCTCGCTAGTCCCTACTAAGCCTACTTCCATTAAGATTAAAGTAAAAAAGCAGCTGGGTTCAGGCTGCTTTTTTACTTTCAGTAAATCTCCTGAAAAAACGTCCTGCTCGGCGTTGCCCTACCTCCTGGCAAGCGGCATTTAACTCTCAAACGCATTATATTTCAATAAGTTATCTTAGTATTTAGCAACCGGGCCGTCTTGCTGGCGGAATGCGGGCTGTGGGCTGGTGCGCTACCCAACCCTGGCAGAGGACAAGGAGCGGATGCTGTAGTGGTGGGGCGGTATTAGCGGGGGCATACTGAGTTACTACCTCACCCACGTGGGGTCTCTGGGTAATGGTGTTGGAGCTGCGCTACGTGGGTACCGACTCGGCCAGCATGGCCATGCTGTAGCATAAGCTGGATGAAAACCTGACTAACCTGCGCAGAAAACCTGACTAACTCGCGCCAACAAAGCCTACCCGGCGAATCTGTACGGGGGCGCGGCGTGGTTTACTTCTATCAGCAGGAGCCGCCCTCAGCCTGCATACGTGGTACTCAGCCGGCCCGGTGAGGCTGATGCATTGCCAACGCGCGACGCCTAGATTTAGGAAATGACCCGCCGTACCGCCACACCCACCGCGCCCCCAACAACCGGATTGCAGGGTAAGTAGCCGCGCCGAGGTCATCCAGCAGCCTACCTTCCCGAACGCTCTGCTTGAAACCAAAGCCGGCGCGCTGAAGAAGTAGCTGCAGGAATTGTTCGACCGCCCAGCGCACCCGCACCTTTGCGTGGGCCGGCGTTTACGACGAAGCCGGTGCGAGTCTCCCCTACATCGGCTAGCACCTGGATTTTCCCGGTCCCAATTTACCCTGGGATACGGTGGCACCGACACCTTCTACTGCCTGATCATCCGCGACGCTGCAATGGGTAAGCAGCACTGCTACATGGCCACGCCTGGGTTTAATCGGACAAGCAAATAACTGCCCGTCAGGCTTTGCCTTAAGCCATGCAGCTATTAAAAAGAAGGGCACCCGAAGTTGTCCTTTTCTGTTCGTATGCTAAAATCCCTTGCCGCGCAACCTTTCCCGGCGGCTGTTTCATGGGTAACTTTACCTACTGCTTCCCGCCCCTAACGGCGCGGAGCCTGCTTGCCCTATGCCCGTATTCTCGCACCTCCACTGCCACACGCAATATTCCCTGCTCGATGGTCAGGCCAGCATTTCGGCCCTGATGAAAAAGGCCCAGGCCGACGGCATGCCCGCCGTAGCCCTCACCGACCACGGCAATATGTTCGGAGCCTTCAACTTTGTGGCCGAAGCCAACAAGTACAACGTGAAGCCTATTGTGGGCTGCGAGTTTTACCTGGTAGAGGACCGGCACAAGAAGAGCTTCAGCCGCGAAAAGGGTGAGCGAGACGTGCGACACCACCAGTTGCTGCTAGCCAAGGACCAGGCCGGTTACCAGAACCTGGCCAAGCTCTGCTCCATGAGCTTCATTGAGGGGGTGTACTCCAAGTACCCGCGTATTGATAAAGAGCTGCTGCTGCAATACCACGAGGGACTGATTGCCACCTCCTGCTGCATCGGAGCTGAAATTCCCCAGGCTCTGCTCTGGAAGACGGAGGAAGAAGCAGAGAAGCAGCTGAAGTGGTGGCTCGATGTGTTCGGGGAGGATTACTACATCGAAATCCAACGCCACGGCATCGAGAACATCGACAATACGGGCAAGAGTCAGGAAGACCTGAACCAAATCTTGCTGAAGTGGGCGAAGAAGTATAACGTCAAGGTGATCTGCACCAACGATTCGCACTACGTGAATCAGGAGGACTTTGCGCCTCACGATTTGCTGTTGTGCGTGAATACGGGCGAGGAGCACAGCATTCCGGTGGGTGACTTCCAGACCAAGTACTTCCGCCTGATGTCGTCGGATAACAAGGTGCTCTACGACCACCTCGACAATCTGCGCCCCCTGGCTTCTTCTGACGACCAGATCCGCCGCCAGCTCATGCGCATCGATGAGGAAGCGCAGATGCCCCGGCCCCGCTCCCGCTTCGGCTTCCCCAACGACCAGTTCTACTTCAAGAGCCAGGAGGAGATGAGCCAGCTGTTTCGGGACGTGCCCGAAAGCCTGGACAACACCAACGAAATTATCGACAAAATCACGCCGCCCAAGCTGGCGCGTGATATCCTGCTGCCCAACTTCCCCATTCCCGCGCCCTTTGCCAACGCCGACGAATTCCTGCGGGAGTTGACCTACGTGGGGGCCTTCGGGCCATCGGCCGGTAAAGGTACCCTGACGATGACCAAGCCGCCCCGCTACTCGGAGCGCACCCCGGAAATAGAGGAACGGCTGGATTATGAGCTGCGCATCATCGAAACGATGGGCTTTGCGGGCTACTTCCTCATTGTGCAGGACTTCATCAACCGCGGCCGGGACATGGGCGTGGCCGTAGGACCAGGCCGGGGCTCAGCGGCTGGTTCGGCCGTGGCCTATTGCGTGGGTATCACCAACATCGACCCGATTAAGTACAGCCTGCTGTTCGAGCGTTTCCTCAACCCGGAGCGCGTATCGATGCCCGATATTGATATCGACTTCGACGACGTGAACCGCCAGCGGGTGATTGACTACGTGGTGGACAAATACGGCAAGACGCAGGTAGCCCAGATTATCACTTTCGGTACCATGGCCGCCAAGTCCAGCATCAAGGACGTGGCCCGGGCCATGGAGCTACCCCTGCCCCTGACCAACGAGCTGGCCAAGATGGTGCCCGAAAAGCCCGGCACTACCCTGGCCGGGGCCTTCGCCGAAAACCAGGAGCTGGATATGATCCGCCGCGACGATGCGCCCGACAACCTGCGCGGCCAGATTCTGCGCCTGGCGGAAAAGCTGGAAGGCTCGGTGCGCAACACTGGTATTCACGCCGCCGGCGTCATCATCGCCCCCGACGACATCACGAAGTACATTCCGGTTTCCACCTCCAAGGACTCGGACCTACTCGTGACGCAGTTCGACGGCAAGGTGATTGAGAGTGCGGGGATGCTGAAGATGGACTTCCTGGGGCTGAAGACGCTGACCATCATCGTCGATGCGCTGGAACTCATCAAGAAAAACCACGGCGTCGATATCAACATCGACGACATCCCGCTCGACGACCCCAAAACCTACGAGCTGTATCAGCGCGGCGACACCATTGGGACGTTCCAGTTTGAATCCGAGGGCATGCGCATGTACCTCAAGGACCTCAAGCCCACCAACATCGAGGACCTGATTGCCATGAACGCCCTGTACCGGCCCGGCCCCATGCAGTTCATCCCGAACTTCATTAACCGCAAGCACGGCCGCGAGGAAATTGAGTACCCGCACGAGCTGCTGGAGCCCATCCTGAACTACTCCCAGGGCATTATGGTGTACCAGGAGCAGATCATGCAGGCCGCCCAGATTCTGGCCGGTTACTCCCTGGGCGGCGCCGACTTGCTGCGCCGGGCCATGGGTAAGAAGGACATGAAAAAGATGGCCCAGGAGCGGGAGAAATTCTGCGCGGGCGCCGAGAAGCTCCACGGCATCAAGCCCAAGAAGGCCAATGAGGTGTTCGACGTGATGGAGAAGTTTGCAGCCTACGGCTTCAACCGCTCCCACTCCGCCGCCTACTCGGTGGTGGCCTACCAGACGGGCTACCTCAAGGCAAACTACCCCGCTGAGTACATGGCCGCCGTGCTGACCAACAACATGTCGGACATTAAGAAGGTGACCTTCTTTATTGAGGAGGCCCGCCGCCAGGGCGTGCAGGTACTCGGCCCCGACGTGAACGAATCCATCCTCAAGTTCAACGTAAACGAAAAAGGCCAGATCCGTTTTGGCATGGCCGCCGTGAAAGGCGCGGGCGAAGCTGCCATTGAAAGCATTGTAGCGGAGCGCGAGAAGAAAGGGCCCTACTCCGATATTTTCGACTTCTCGAAGCGCGTAAACCTGCGGGCTGTAAACAAGAAGACGTTTGAAAGCCTGGCCCTTTCGGGCGCCTTCGACTCGTTTGAGCGTTACCACCGCCGTCAGTTCGTGGAGGCTCCGGCTAATGACCAGAACCTTATCGACAAGGCGGTAAAGATGGGCCAGCAGTACCAGGCTGACCAGGATTCGGCTCAGCAGAGCCTGTTTGGCGGCGGGGCCTTTGGGGCGGTAGCCATGCCCCTGCCCAAGGTGCAGGATATGGAGCCCTGGCCAGCCACCGAGCAGTTGCGCCGTGAGAAGGAGGTAGTAGGCTTCTACCTCTCGGGCCACCCCCTGGACGACTTTAAGCTGGAAATCGACTCCTACTGCACTTGCTCCCTCGACAAGGTAGAGAACTACAAAAACCGCGAGGTAACGGTAGCCGGGCTGATTTCCAACGTCCTGTTCAAAACCACCAAGACGGGCCAGCCCTTCGTGTCGTTCAGTGTGGAAGATTACGAGTCAAGCTTGAACCTGGCCCTGTTCCGCGACGATTACAGCCGATTTTCGGCCCTGATTAACCCGCGCAACTACGACAAGGAACAGGTGCCGCCCATGTATATCCGGGGCAAGTACGCCCAACGTTTCCGCGACTCCGACCAGTTCGAGTTCAAGATCCTGACCATGGAACCCCTGTTCAACGTAGCCGAAAAGCTGGCTAACGGCGTGCGCGTGCAGCTCGACCTGCGCACCATCACGGAACCCTTCATGGACCGCTTCATGGAAGCCGTGGAAGGCTGCGCCGGCTCCAAGAAGCTCGAAATCAAGTTTGCCGAGCCCCACGAGCACCTGACCGTGGACACCTACTCGCGCCGCTACCGCATCGAGCCCAAGGAGTTCATCCGCAAGATGCGCGAAATGGAAATCGACGCCTGTCAGCTGATTTAGAGTTGTAGTCAACTGCTGTACTAAACGGGACGGATACTGTTTACTTTAGCAGCATCCGTCCCGTTTTCAATTATGCGCTTCCAGATGCATTTCTACGCTTCGTGGGCTGCAGTATGTCTACTGTTTGTAAGTGGTTGCGCTGAACCACCTACTGTCAACGAAGCTACAGTGCTTGGGGCTTGGCATAGTGTTTCAGGACTTTCTTTATCAGGCGAGCCTAACGAGGATATTTGCTTTGTAAAAACCGGGGAGCACCTACGCATGCTAACGACGCGCTCCTCAGGGGTTTATACCGTCCATTTTAGTCCGCACAACGACTCCGTTACAATCACCCAAGGCTGCATAGGCTATACGTTTTCGGTAGCGTTTAATAGCCTGCAGGATACTCTGGCTTTTGCCGCTGCCATGAAGTACGTGCGCACGGATTCTGCTCGTTTCAACCGCGAAAAACGAGCATTTTGGGAAGAGCGCCGGGCTGCCCTATTACTGATGAAATAAGCCGCATTGATTACCCTCAAAAATATTCTTTCAATTTTTATTGAAAGTTTAGAATACTCCTCTACATTTACACCATGCAACTCGACGAAGCCAAGCGCAAGTTCATTGAAGGCTGGGGCACTCTGGGCTCAGCCTGGGGCGTGAGCCGGACGATGGCGCAGGTGCACGCTTTGCTGCTGGTGTCGCCCGGAGCGCTGAGCACCGAGGACCTGATGGAGCAGCTGCAAATTTCGCGGGGCAATGCCAACATGAACGTACGGGCCCTCATGGATTGGGGCATCGTGCGCAAGGAGCTGCGCCCGGGCGAGCGGCGCGAGTTTTTCTCGGCCGAAAAGGATATTCACCGGGTTGCTACCCTGATTTTGAAAGAGCGCCGCAAGCGGGAGCTAGAGCCCATTATGCGCGTACTCAGCGAAATTAAGCAGGTAGAGCCTACCTCAACCGCCAGCCCTGAAGAGATGGAAGCCTTCACCAAAATGATTGGCAACATCCACAGCTTCGCGGAATTCGCCGATGGGGCTGCTTCCACCCTCATCAAAGCCGATGAAAACTGGTTTCTCAGCACCTTCATGAAGTTGATGCGACCTGGCTCGTAAGCTGACTTATTTTTTTGCCTTAGTATTTCAAATATTATTGAAAGTTTAATACATACAGAACTAGCAACTCAGCTTTCCTTTCTATCCACCCATACCACATTGCACGAACATGAACCAGCCCTTGATAGTCCTGGCCGGCGGCACCGGTTTTTTGGGTCGGCAGGTAGCCTGCTATTTCCGGCAGCTGGGCTATGAAGTTCTTACACTCACGCGGCGGGTCCGGCGCTTCGGGGAGGTAGCCTGGGACGGCCGGACGCTTGGGGCCTGGGCGGCCAAGTTGGAAGGGGCCGCGGTGGTGCTGAATCTGGCGGGCAAATCCGTGGACTGCCGCTATAATGCGGTAAATAAGTACGCCATTATCCGCAGCCGAACCGAGAGTACGCGGGTGTTGGGTGAGGCCATTGCCCGCTGCCAGCGGCCGCCTACCGTGTGGCTGAACGCCTCTACTGCTACTATCTACCAACACACCGAGGGCGCGGAGCCTGCCAATACCGAGGAGGCTGGCTGCCTTGGCCGCGGCTTTTCGGAAATGGTAGCCCAGCGGTGGGAAGCCGAGTTCTGGCTGGCGCAGGTACCCCGCACGCGGCAAGTGGCCTTGCGCACGGCCATTGTGCTAGGTTCCGATGGTGGAGCCCTACCTGTGCTGACCCGGCTGGCGAAACGGGGCCTTTGCACACCCCAGGGCGACGGGCAACAGTGGGTGAGCTGGCTACACGTAGAGGATTTCTGCCGAGCCGTGGAGTTTCTGGTGAGGAACCCTACCCTGGCAGGAACCTTCAACCTGTGCGCTCCACAGCCGCTGCACAACTACGCCTTTAACGGCCTGCTGGCCCAGCATTACCAGCCTCGTTGGCAGCTCCCGCAACCGCGCTGGTTACTGGAAATCGGCGCTTTTCTGCTGCGCACCGAAACTGAACTGATCTTGAAAAGCCGCAAAGTAGTGCCGCAGCGGCTTTTGGAAGCAGGGTTCCGGTTCCGCTATCCATCCTGCGAGCTGGCCTTGGCCGATTTACTACCCCAACTGGGGTAGCGCGTCCCTCTGACTTCTTTATGCGCTTGTGTTTCTTCTTTTCCACTTCTAATCTTCCAACGCCATGAACTATCATCTGCTGGTGTACTTAGTATATCTGCCCGTTACGGTCCTGCTTACGGTATGGGTAGCACGCACGCTCTTCAAGAATGGCCGCCTGTTTCTCATCGACATTTTCCATGGTAATGAGCAGCTAGCCGATTCAGTAAACAAGCTTTTGCTTACGGGCTTCTACCTCATCAATATCGGGTACGCTACCCTCACCTTGCGCAGCGCCGAGGCCATCACTAGCTACCAGCAAAGCGTGGAAACGCTCAGCATCAAGGTCGGCACCATTATTCTGATCCTGGGGGCTATGCACTTCTTTAATCTCTACGTGTTCTATAAGCTTCGGCACCGGGCCCAGGAATATGCCCGCGCCTACCATTCGTAGCCCGTTGATTTTTACGTGAAGTATCCGGCCCCGGTGGCCCCGCCTAAGCGCAGCGGGAGCTACCGGGGCCCTGGCGCCGTTGGGCGGTCATACTGCCACTCTGGCCGAATGAACTTTCCGGCCCGCTGCTTGTTGAAACGCAATCTGCTACCTTGCGGCCCGGTTGACCGTAAACAGCACACACATTCCATCAAACCCCTCACTGTTATGGGACATAAAGCCATCGAAATTACCGATGCTAACTTCGACCAGATCATCAACTCCGATAAGCCCGTGCTCGTGGACTTCTGGGCCGAGTGGTGCGGTCCGTGCCGCATGGTAGGCCCGGTAGTTGAAGAGCTGGCCGGTGAATATGAAGGCAAAGCCGTAATTGGCAAAGTTGACGTAGACTCGAACCCTCAGACCTCGGCCAAATTCGGCATTCGCAGCATCCCGACGCTGCTCGTGTTCAAGAACGGCCAGGTAGTTGACAAGCAGGTAGGTGCCGTTCCGAAGCACGTACTGGCTCAAAAACTTGATGCTCAGGTAACGGCTTAATTCCCGCCTTGCGCATAGCAAAAAGCCCCGCTTCCATTAACCTGGAAGCGGGGCTTTTTGCTGTGCCCTACGCTCGGATTACTCAGCTGGGGCCGACGCGCGGGCTTCCGAAGGTGGAACCTGTGGCGGCCGGATACCGGAAAGCAGCGAAAAGTTGGGGGCGAAGTAAATGGGGATAGTGAACGTCATAGCGGTGGGCAGATTGTACTCCCGGCCCGGCTCGAAGGGCGGCAGGCTGGCCACCACCCGACGGGCTTCCTGGTCAGCTTCAGGGGCTAGACCTTGCACCACGCGCACCTGCCCTACGTGGCCATCTTCGCCCACGGTGTAGCTCACGTACACATTTCCGGTGATGCCTTTCCGGCGGATGTTACGGGGGTAGGTAGTACTGCGGGTCACATAGTTGAGCAGCGCTGCCTCCCCGCCCGGAAACTGGGGTAGTTCCCGGGTACGCACTTTGCCCATGTAGGGCGAGCCATCTTTGTTGAAGAAAGCAAGCGCCAGCGGCTTGCCCTGTCGGTCGGGCATTTCAATGGCACTTAGCTCACCGGTATCGTAGAAGTAGTGCCATTCGCCCACAGCCCGGCCGGCGTTGTAGCGCCCTTCGGAGCGCTTCTGCCCGTTGCGATGCACGGAAATCCAACGGCCTACCCGTTGCCCTTCTGCGTACTCGCCGCGCTGACTCACGCGGCCGTCCTCATACCACCCCACATACAGACCGTCGGCTTCGTCGTCGTGGTAGTGCACCTGCCCGGCCTTGCTGCCACTGGGGTGATACCACGTCAGCAGGCCGTTGCGCACGGGCGGGTCAATGGTAGAAAGGGTGCCGCGCAGCAGCAGAGTGCCGGAAAGCGAGTATTCCCGCATGGCGTACGTTCCCAGCAGCTCGTTTTTCCGGTCGACGATACGGTAGTGGGTAGCGCTGTCAGGCACGGTGGCCTCATCCCGGTCATTCAGGTATACCGCGGGCAAGCTTTGGGCCAGGCCCAAATGGACGCACCACAAACAAGGTAAGAGCAAAGCGTACCGTATTTTCATGAGCAACCAGCTAAAAGCGCGAAGTGATAGTACGAAATATAACTCGCAGCGGATCAGCGCCCAAGACCACATCCAATTTTACTCAAAAAGTACTATTCAAGCTATTTCCGATTCAATACCAGTACTTTAGCGCCACTGTTAGGAAAGTGGTAAAATGCAGCCGCCGCTACTCCGGGGGCGGGTAGCGGCGGCTGGCAACAGGCAGTAGGTAAGGTAGGCGAAGACGCTTAGTTGGCGCGCTCTTCCACCTCCTGCAACTGAATGGGACGGTTAAAGGCCTCCTCCAGCGAAATCAGGGTTTCGGTGCGTTCAATGCCCTCAATCAGCTGAATTTGCTCATGCAGTACTTCCCGCAAGTGGTTGGTGTCGCGGCAGATAAGGCGGGCGAAAATGCCGTAGGCCCCGGTAGTAAAATCGATGCTTACAACCTCCGGAATCTGGCGTAGCGCAGTAACGACGCTTTCATACACGGAGCTTTTTTGCAAGTAAATACCCAAAAAAGCCCGCACGCCGTAGCCAAGCTTCTGGTAGTCAATTTTAAGGGTAGCGCCCTGCACAATTCCCAACTCTTCTAGCCGGGCCATGCGTACATGCACGGTTCCCCCTGAAACATGCACCTTCCGGGCTATTTCAGTGTAGGGCATCTTGGCATCCTCTATCAAGAGAGCCAGAATTTTCCGGTCGGTGTCGTCAAGTTCGTAATTGCGGGCCATTTTTTTACTGGTTGATTGTATATATTACAATGTAAGCAGGTGCTTTTTAAAAAGAGTGTAAATTTTTATTCAAATGTCTGAAATTATTTTACTACAACAACAAACCTAGTACATTTGTCATAATCCAACGCGAACGGCAACGGATTGTTTTACACTGTAGAATGATGAAACTGGCAGACATGCCCTCCTCTCTCGGGGGTGGAGATTCGGGAAAAACTGGTCCGGCGGCCGGCTAACTACTCCGTGAAGGTTCGACTCCTTCTTCTACAGCACAACTAGTATTGGGTGGACTTTCTGTGAGGAGGGAAAACGGGACGTATCTGGGTGGGTACGTTCTGAATCGAGAGGCGGCATCTGGGTGGGTGCCGCCTTTTCTTTTTGCTTTCAGCCCCATCCGGCACTTCTACATCAATAGAATGACCGGTAGTTGCCGAAATAGGCCGCAAAGTTCGCAGATTATCCCCGGATAAGCATCGGGTATGATAAAAAAAGGCAGCATACAGATAGCTGGCCTCTACTAGTGATGATGGCCAACAACAATAAAAGCCTTCCCTCAGCTGTGTAAACTGACGGAAGGCTTTTATGCGTAGCCGAAGCCGACAAAAACCCTAGCGCCCGGCTACGGCCGCCCGCTGGCGAAACTGAGCCAAGCCGGCGTCGAGGAACTGCACAAAAGCAGCGACATCGGGCTCATAAGCAATGGGCGGCGTGAGAGCATGGGCCAGATCGGGGGCAGCATTGGGGTCGAGCAGCACGTAGTAGGGCTGAGCATTCACGTTAAAACCGGTAAGCTGAATGTCGGCGTTTTTCTTGCCGAGCGTAGCCTTTTCTTTTCCATCGTGCCCAGATACGTACCGCTCGTTCTGAGGCAGATCGGCTTTATCGTCCACGTAGAGGGCCACCACCACAAAGTCTTCGCGCAGGCGTTTGAGCACTTGCGGATCCTTCCAGACGGTGGCCTCCATTTTCCGGCAGTTCACGCAGGCATGCCCCGTGAAGTCGATGAAAATAGGCTTGTTCTGGGCGCGGGCGCAACGGCGGGCCTGCTCCAGGTCGAAGTAGCCGGACAAGCCGTGGGGCAGCTCTAGGAACTCAGCGTAGCGGGGGGCTTCGCAAAGGGTGTTGGCAGTCGTAGCGGCCGGGGTGGCCAGGGCGGCACTTTCACTGCTGGCCAGCGTGAAGTCGTGGCGGCTCTGGGGCGGCAGGTAGCCGGCCAGCAGCGGCAGCGGAGCCCCAAATAGGCCGGGGACTAAATAAGTCATGAAGCTAAAGGTCAGCACAGCCATCAGCAGGCGCCCAACGCTCAGGTGGGTCAGGTCGGAATCATGGGAAAGCTTGAAGCGGCCCAGTAAGTAGAAGCCCAGCAGCCCGGACAAGGCAATCCAGAGCACCAGGTAAATGTCGCGCGGGAGCAGGTTCCAGTGGTAGGCCAGATCGGCCATGCTCAGAAACTTCAGGGCCAGCATCAACTCCACGAAGCCTAGCACTACCTTCACCGTATTCAGCCAGCCGCCCGAGCGCGGTAGCCCTTTCAACCAAGCCGGAAAAATAGCAAATAAGGTGAACGGCAGGGCAAATGCCAGCGAGAAGCCCAGCATCCCGATTACTGGCTGCAGCCGCTCTCCTTGAGCAGCCAAGCTGAGAATGGTAGCCACGATGGGCCCGGTGCAGGAAAACGACACCACTACCAACGTGAGGGCCATGAAGAAGACACCGCCCCAGCCACCTTTGTCGGCCTGCGCATCAATCTTGTTGACCATGCCGTGGGGCAACGTGATTTCAAACAGCCCCAGAAAGGACAGTCCGAACACCACGAATACCACGAAGAAAATCAGATTGGGTAGCCAGTGGGTGCTGATCAGGTTCAGGCCATCGGCCCCGAGCAGGACGGTGACGAGCAGGCCCACTACCACGTACACGAAAATGATGGACAGGCCGTAGACCACCGCCTTGAGGATGCCCTGCTGCCGGCTTCCCGAGCCGCTGGTGAAGAAGGACACCGTCATTGGGATGAGGGGAAACACGCAGGGAGTAACCAAGGCCAGCAGCCCCGAGACAAAGGCTGCCAGGGCAAAGCTCCAGAGCCCGCCCCCGGTTGCGTCGGCGGTGGAAGCAGCGCTGCTGCCCGCCACTACCGCGGCTGGCGGGGCAGAGGGTACGGCAGCCGCGGTAGTGATAGCCGTGGTAGCGGCCGCAGCCGCAGCAGGGGTAGTGGCCGGCGTGGAAGCGGAGGCAGCAGTATCGGTTGAGGCAACCGCGCTGGAAGTTACCGTGGGGGCACCGGGCACGGTAGTGGGGGGGGCCACGCTGGCTCCCGAAGAACCTGAAGGTGTGGCGGCCGGAGCTACCGCCGTGCCAGTTACCTCAATGGGGCCGAAGCTCAGGCTTTGCTCGCCCGGGATACAGCGGCCGTCAATGTCGGTGCAGGTTTGGAACTCGGTTTCAGTTTTGATAATAAGAGCCCCGGGCTGCAGCACCCGGATGCGCTGCTTAATCTGGCCGGTACGCTCAAAGTACGTCACATCGCCTTTGAATACGTCGTCAAACTTTTTCTTGGTTCCAATGGACTGAGGCTTGCCCACCAGCTCGTAGGCCGGGCTTTTGGCGAAGGTGAAGGTAAACACCGTCGGCCCCAGATCAGGGTCGAAGTTCGTGGCGTAGAGGTGCCAGTTTTCGTCGATGCGGGCATTGACGATAAGCTCTACCTCCTCCCCGACCTTCGCGGCCGGCTTGCTGACAGCGGTGGAAAGCTTGGTGGGCGTGAGCACCTGGGCAGTAGCTCCCCACGGGGTCAGGAGCAACACTACCAGCAAAAGCAGAAGAAATTTACTGCGAGGCATGAATTCAGGGAAGAAGCGACAAGAACAAGTCGATAAGAAGAAATACAAAGGTCGGCAGAAACGGCAACAGCCACGCTAGGCCAGGAGTTTTATGAGTGGCCCGGTTTACGTGTGAGGCCCGCAGTACCCTTCTTTGGGGCGCGTGCGTCATTCATTCCGAACCGCTTGCGCCGAATGTCGTACTTTTGCCTTACAAAGGAAGGCAGGCCGGTCGAGTCTCGCTTCCGAACCTATGGGCTTAAATATCCTTTTTACTATTTTGCTCGTCGTAGCAAACGGCTTTTTCGTGGCGGCTGAGTTTGCGCTCGTTAAAGTCCGCCTTTCGCAAATGGAAATACGGGCCCAGGATGGCAACCGGTTTGCCAAACTCACCCTACGCCTGCTGCATAAGCTCGACGCTTATCTCTCGGCTACTCAGCTCGGTATTACCATTGCCTCCCTGCTGCTGGGTTGGGTTGGCGAGAAGGTGGTAGTGGAAATTGTGCTGGCCATTATTCACGCCTTGGGTTACCAGATCAGCGACGCCGGCGCCCACAGCATTGCCATTCCTATTTCCTTCGGCCTGATTACGCTGCTGCACATTGTGTTCGGCGAACTGGTACCCAAGTCGCTGGCTATTCAGCGGGCCGAGGCTACCAGCATGGTAGTGGCAGGCCCCCTGCAGTTCTTCTACTACCTGACGTTCCCCATCATTTGGGTGATGAACTCGATTTCCAACGCTATCCTGCGGCTAATTGGTATCGCGCCGGCTTCGGAGCACGAAGTGCATACCACCGAAGAGTTGCGCCTGCTGCTGGACCAGAGTAAGCAGGGCGGGGAGCTGCAGGACTCGGAGCACGAGCTGATTGAGAACGTGTTTCAGTTCAACGACCGGATGGTAAAGCAGATTATGGTGCCGCGCACTAAGCTGTCTGCCATCGATGTAAACACGCCCCAGGAGGCCATTCTGGAAACCGTCTACAACGAGGGCTACTCGCGCATTCCCGTCTACGAGGGCAACATCGATAACATCGTGGGCATTCTGTACGTGAAAGACTTGCTGCAGATCATCCGGCGGCAAGAGCTGATCGAGCTAGCCAAGATTATGCGCCCGGCCTACTTCGTACCTGAAACCAAGAAGATTAACCGGCTGCTGCGCCAGTTTCAGCGCAAGCACACCCACATGGCCATCGTTTCCGACGAGTTCGGGGGCGTGTCCGGCATCGTCACTATTGAGGACATCATGGAGGAGCTGGTGGGCGAAATTCAGGACGAGTATGACAATGAGGTTCCCGTGGTGGAGAAGGTATCGGAGCAGGAATACCGGGTAAATACCGCTACCCCCATCCCCGACGCCAACGAGTACCTGCCCTACCCCCTGCCCGAGGGCGATGACTACGAAACTGTGGGTGGCCTGCTCAACGTCATCTACGGCAACATTCCGGAAGTTGGCGACGTGGCCGTGCTCGACAACTACGAGTTCCGGGTGCTGAAACGCTCCCGGCGCGCCGTGGAGCTGGTGCAGCTGCGGGTTACTACCGAGGAGGAAACCGAGGCTACTCCCGAAACCCTGGACTTGTAAGGCCTAGTGTTCTACCGGATAGCAAGTACAAGGGCCCAATGCTTCTGCATCGGGCCCTTGTACTTGCTATCCGGTCTGGTTATCAGCTCCTGAACCAACTGGCGTAAAGCACATAGTTGTCGGCGGTACGGAGCATGTTGGCCCGCTGCTCCTGCGTAACGGGCTTAATCTTGCGGGCGGGGATGCCGGCGTAGAGGTGGCCTGGCTCGCACCGGGTATTTTCCAGCACCACTGCGCCGGCCGCAATTATGCAGCCTGCCCCTACCACGGCCCCATCCATCACAATAGCGCCCATGCCTACCAGCACATCATCCTCCACCGTACAGCCGTGAACAATGGCTTTGTGCCCCAGGCTAACCCGACTGCCGATGGTAGTGGCAGCCTTCTGGTAGGTGCAATGAATCACGACACCGTCTTGGATGTTGGTTTTCTCGCCGATGCGGATGCTGTTCACGTCGCCGCGCACTACGGCATTAAACCAGACGGTACAATCAGCGCCCAACTCGACGTCGCCGACGATGGTGGCATTGTCGGCGACGTAGCAGTTGGGCCCGAGTTGGGGGTGTTTATCTAGAACCGGCAGAATCAGGGGCATAGAGTAATTGAGTAAATGAGTTTGTGATTCCGTGAAAGCACGAGTAGTGCCTACTACACCAAGAGCCGGTTATTCTGAGCAGAATCAAGGGCCTGCTCACGCGTGAATGCTTTCTGTTGTGACGACTTACGCTGAGAAGGCTCCCTGCCAGCTCAGGATGAGACGATATTCTACCCCGCTACCTCACCCCCAAGCACTTACTACTACCCTCGTTGCTCAGCGCGCCAGCATCCGCTTCCAAGTGCCTTTTTCCCAGTTATACTTGAGGGTGCTGGGGAGGGCCTGCCAGAAGTATTTACTGGTTTCTACCGCGAAGCTGGGTTGCATGTAGCAGTTGATGGTACAGCCCTCGCACTGAGGCAGGCGCCCCTCCAGGGCCGCCAAGTGCCGAACCGGCCCAGATTGGTACAGGTCGAAGAGCTGGCCGTTGATGGGGAATTTCTGCTCACCCAGGTGGTAGCAGGGCAGCACCAGTTCGTTGTTGGGCGAAATAACCAGAGTAGTGCTGGCCGCCCGGCATACAGGCGCGGCCACGTGGTTGCCTCCGTCGCGGCGCAGTTCCACAAAAGCTTCGTTGAGGTAGACGCCGGGGCGCTTGCCAAAGGCCGAGAGGTAGTCCAGCTCGGCGGGCGTGAGTTGCTCGCCGGTATCCACGCCATTGTACTCGAAGGCGGGGTTGAGCAGCAGCACCAGTTTGTTCGGCCGGGTAATTTCCTGGTACACCTTCTCCATATCGGCCAAGTTCTCGCGGAACACGGTGAACAGCACGTCGGGCCGCTCTCCCAGCTCCCGCGCTACCCGGATGCTTTCCAGCACAAAGTCGAAGCAGGCCACGCCGCGGCCTTTATCGTGTACGTCTTTCTCCGAGGCATCCAGGGAAAAATGCAGCATATCCACCTTACCGCGCAGCTTCTCGGCGTACTTGGGGTAGAGCAGGCAGTTAGTCGTCAGAGTCGTGATAAAGCCCATATCGTGAGCCAAGCCCACAAACTCATGGATCTGCCGGTGCAGCAGCGGTTCGCCCCCCGTAAAGTCCACCACCGACACGCCCAGCCGTTTCAGGTCTCGCAAGTTGCGCTCCACGTCGGCCAGCTGAATGTAGGGCGAAGGCTTTTCCCAGATGTCGCAGAAGGAGCAGCGCGCATTGCACCGATAGGTGACGTAGTAATTGCACAGAACCGGATGACGAACAAGGCGCATAGGAGGGTAAAGGTACGGGGCAGGACCACAACCTGCCGGCTGATAAACCCAAAAACTGCGGAAAGGATACGGAGCTGCAACCTTTTACCGGGCAATGGCCTCTTCCAGGCACCTAGTGCCCTCTCGCCACTGTTTGGTCTCCGTTATGCCCGCGCTCCGCTCCCTTTTTAGCTTTTTGGTAGCTACTACCCTGCTCACGGCCTGTAGCCAAGACGACGACCCCGCGCCTAAGCCGGATACCGTGGTGTTTGGCCACTTCTACGGCTACTGCCTGGGAGAGCAGTGCATAGAAATATTCCGGCTGGATGCCCGGGCGCACACGTTGGCCGAGGACACCACCGACACATACCCGAGTACTAGCAGCGCTTACGAGGGGAAATACGCACCCCGCTCCGCAGATGCCTACGCCCAGGTCAGCGACTTGCCGGCTCTGATTCCGGCCCAGCTTCTGAGCGAAACTCAACGCGTTATCGGGCAGCCTGATGCCGGCGACTGGGGTGGCTACTACCTGGAAATAAACGAGCAGGGTACCCGTCGCTTCTGGCTGATTGACACGCAGAAGCGAAATATTCCTGCCTACCTGCACCCACTGCTAGATGCGCTGCAGGAACGGATTCAGCGCCTGCACTAGCGACGGAACTTAGTGCGGCAACGCGCCCCAGGCCGTATTCCAGGTGGCGGGAGTAGCCGCCAGGGCCTCCGGGGTGGCCGGGCCGTAGTGCTCCAGGTAGTAGTTGCAGAAAGCCTTTAGCGGGCAGCGGGCGCAATCGGGCTTAGTGAAAAAGCAGATTTTCTGTCCGTGCCAGTAGTTGTGCTTATGGAAGTTCAGGAGCAGCAAGGAGTCTTTGGGCAGTTGCTCCAGCAGCACCTGGTGGGCCTTCTCTACCGATGCCTTGGGCCCGATCATGCCCACGCGCTGGGCTACCCGGTGCACGTGCGTATCTACGGGCAGCACAGGCTTACGGAAGTTGAAGAGCAAAACCAGCGAGGCCGTTTTCAGCCCGATGCCGGGCATATCATTCAGCCACTGCATACCCTGCTCCGTGGGCCACTCCTCCAGAAAGTCCAAGGCGAACTCACCCCGCTCGGCTTTAATGCGGCGCAGAATCTCCTGAATTCGCGGGGCCTGGGTATCGGGCCAGCGGGTAGTCCGGATAGCATGGGCCAGCTCCGCCGTTGGGGCCCGCAGCACCCCTTCCCAGTCGCCGAAAGCCTCCAGCATCCGGTCGTAGGCCAGTTCCTCATCGGCGTGGGTAGTGCGGTGCGACAGGACGGTAGAAATCAGCTCCCGCATGGGCGAGCGGCGGGGCGCGTCCTGCGTCAGGGGTGGGTAGAAGCGCTGCAGCACCTGGTAATTTTCAGTGGTTTTTTCCGGGGCGGGCGAGGTGTAGGTAGCGGGCATACGAGGGGAGTGAGGAATGAATAAGGAGAATGAAGAGTACGGATACGCAGCGTGGCCGATTGTCAAGTCCGTTTATTTCTCCTTCCTGCTTGCTGGCCAACCGCCACGTAGCTTATGCCTACTGCAACAAAAACGGCCCCGCGACCAAGTAGGTAGCGGGGCCGCCTTACCGGAACGAGCATCCTTCCTGGCTCATTCCTTATGCAGGAGTTACTTAGATGGTGCCTTTCTCGGCAGCCTTCTTCAGCTTCTCGTTGGCGAAGATGGCTACTTCTACGCGGCGGTTAGCCTGGCGGCCAGCCTCAGTCGAGTTATCGGCAATGGGCTGCTTTGAGCCGTAGCCCGATACAGTGAAGCGCGAAGCATCTACGCCTTGCTGCTGGGCGTAATTAGCCACAGCCTGAGCCCGGCGCTGCGACAAGGGGTCGTTGATGGCATCGGAGCCAGTATTATCCGTGTGGCCTTCCACAATTACGTTGGTGTCGCCGTACTTCACGAGGGTTTTAGCCAAGTCTTTGATGTTTTCCTGAGCGGCTGAGGTTAGAGCCGACGAGTTTTTAGCGAAGAGCAGGCCTGAGTCGAAGGTAATTTTAATTCCTTCGCCTACGCGCTCCACTTTAGCCCCAGCCATTTCTTTCTGCAGCTCAGCGGCCTGCTTGTCCATCCGACGGCCAATCAGAGCACCGGCACCGCCGCCCACGGCAGCCCCAATGATGGCGCCTTTGGCAGTGCCCGACTTACCACCAATGATGCGGCCTAGTACGGCACCACCCGCCGCTCCGCCCAGGCCGCCGATGACGCCGCCTTTGGCAGTTTTGCTCCAGGGTTTTTTCGTGGTAGTGGTTTGCGCCTCGGCGGCGCTGGTGCCTAGCAGCAACACGGCCAGCAGCAGAGCATACAGGGAACGAAGATTTTTCATGATGTTCGGGAGTTAGAGTGAGTTGGTGTGATGTAAGCGGAAACTGTGCAGCAAAGGTATTCGGTACAACTTTTATTCGACTACCTCCTCTAGGAATACTTGAATTGCAACCACCTTGCCAAAAACGAATTCTCACACCAAAAATTATGTAAAAGCAGCTTCTGTATCTGTCCGGCCGGTTTTCAGCTACTGCTTATAACGCTCGAAGTGCTTCAAAGTCAGCTTATTTTTGCAGGTATTCTAATTCCTCTACCCTGTTAAAATCCTTTTTAAGACTAACTGGGCTTTCCTACCGGGTAGCTTCCACCCAGCTTAGAAAACACAAAAAAGCCGCTCCTTCCGGGCGGCTTTTTTGCAAAAGAAAACGAGGGAGAATTACAGGGTACCGTTTTCGGCGGCCTTCTTCATCTTCTCGTTGGCGTAGATGGCAATTTCTACCCGACGGTTGGCTTGGCGGCCCTCGGCGGTGGTGTTATCAGCAATGGGCTGCGACGAACCGTAGCCTTTGGTAGTAATACGGGCCGCGTCTACCCCTTGCGAAGTGGTATAGTTAGCTACGGCTTGAGCCCGGCGCTCCGACAAGGGCTGGTTGATAGCATCGGAACCTGTGTTGTCGGTATGGCCTTCTACCAGTACGTTGGTATCGGGGTATTTTTTCAGCACCTCGGCCATTTTTTGGATTTCCGACATAGAAGCCGGGCGCAGGTCGCTCTTGTTGGTATCGAAGAGGATGCCGGCGTCGAAGGTGATTTTGATGCCTTCGCCTACACGTTCTACCCGGGCGTTTTGCATGTCGCGCTGCAGCTCTTCGGCTTGTTTGTCCATGCGGCGGCCAATCAGAGCGCCCCCGGTACCACCCACGGCGGCTCCAATAATAGCCCCGGCGGCCGTACCTGATTTACCCCCGATTACGCGACCCAGCACAGCCCCGGCTACGGCGCCAGCGCCAGCGCCGATGGCGCCACCTTTTACCGTGCGGCTTGTGCCGGTTTTGCGCGGGCCAGTGCCGTTGGTATCAGCTTCCGGAATGTTGGGGTTACGCGTGTTGGTGCTGGCGCAGGAGCTCATGAACAGCACAAGGGCCATGAGTAAAGTGAGCAGAGAATTGCGAGAAGTCATATTCGTGGAAATAGGGTGAAAGGGAAAGAGCTAGGTGGACCAGTTGGGATTCTTACTGCGGTTATCTGAAAAATGTTCGGCTGACATAGTGCAGCTTCCCTGGTGCACCGGCCCGGCCGCAGCCAGCAAAAAAGCCCGCTGACTACCCTGACCAGGTAGACAACGGGCTTTTTCCAAAAAGCTTGCCGAAAAATCAGGCTCCAGGCCGCCTTGCTCCTAACGGACTAGGGCAGCCGGCTCAGCGGCAGGCACTTCCGCTGCTTTGAGCATGGTCAGCAAATCGGCAAGTTTTTGCTTGAGCTCCTTCCGGTCCACAATGAAATCCAGGAAGCCGTGCTCCAGCACAAACTCGGCGCTCTGAAAGCCTTTGGGCAAATCCTTGCCGATGGTTTCCTTGATAACGCGGGGACCGGCAAACCCGATCAGGGCCCCCGGCTCCGCAATGTTGAAGTCGCCGAGCATGGCAAACGAGGCCGTAACGCCACCCGTAGTAGGGTCAGTCAGCAGGGAGATATACGGGATGCCCGCTTCTGAGAGCAGGGCCAGCTTGGCCGAGGTTTTGGCCATTTGCATAAGCGAGTAGCCGGCCTCCATCATGCGGGCTCCACCGGAGCGCGAAATCATCAGGAAGGGCAAACGGTTCTGGCGGGCATAGTCGATGGCACGGGCAATCTTCTCGCCAACCACCGAGCCCATAGAGCCGCCAATAAACTTGAAATCCATGGCCGCTACTACCAGGCCCAGGCCGTTGAGCTGGCCGTGAGCCGCGCGTACGGCATCCTTGAGGCCGGTATTCTTTTCGGTAGCGGCCACGCGCTGGGGGTAGGCTTTCGTGTCCACGAAATTCAGCGGGTCGGCCGAGCGCAGGTCGGCATCCAGCTCCGTGTAGGCGTGGTTATCGAACAGAAAGTCGAAGTACTCTGCGGCGTCAATCCGGTCGTGGTGGCCACAGTTACCGCAGGTAGAGAGCAGGCGCTTGTGCTCGGCCATAGTAGCCACGGTTTTGCACTCCGGGCACTTGTACCACAGGCCATCGGGCGTTTCCTTCTTCTGTTCCGTGGGCGTAACGATGCCTTTTTCTTTGCGCTTAAACCAGGAAGACATAGGGGTGAGGTGCTTAGATCGGTGAGAGAGGGAAGGCCGGTAAGGGCGGCTACCGGCAGGTAGAGGGGGCTTCCACGGTGCAAGTTAAGCCAGATGGTGAAATTGTGATGGGGTCACGGAGGGATTCAGCAAGTTGGGCAAGGCAAGCATGAAAGCCTCGGTCATCCTGAGGCGGTAGCCGAAGAGCCTTGTTACGGCGGCATGCCAAGTGTAACGGCCTGCTCAACCGTAGCAACGTCCCGCGGTCATCCGCCCGGGCTAACACCGGTGACGTCTGTAGCGCGTCGGCCCCCACTTATTCGGCGAGGCCCCGGGCGTAGAAGTTCCGGGTCCGGACGCTACCTTGCTACAGGAAAAGTGGGCGTGGGCTCCCTTCCATAGAACCTGTATTACTCTGTGCTCTTTTTTGTGAAAAACTTCTCTGCCCTCGCAGTTGTCGCGCTGCTTGCTTCCTCTACCCTGCCTGGCTGCGTGGCCTCCAAGAAATACGACGACCTCAAGGCCCGCCAGACGGCCACCGAACAAGCCAAAGCCGACCTGGAGCGCCAACAGCGCCAAGCCGTAACGGAACTGAAAAAGGCTTCTGATGAACTGGCCCAACTGCGCCTGGACACCCGCCGCCTCGTCGACGACTCTACCGAAACCGGCCGCAGCCTGCGCCGCCTGCAGCAGCTTAACGCCCAACTCACCGACTCCTACGACAAGCTGCTCAAAAACTCTGACCGCGCCATGGCCGATAAGTCGGCTGATTACAACAAGGTAGCCCGGGACCTGGCCCGCCGCGAGGCCGAGCTGGGCGAGCTGGAAACCACCCTTAAGAAAAGCCGCACCGACATCGACAAGCTCAATGCCGACCTGAAAGTGCGGGAGGCCAAGCTGGCCGAGTTGCAGCAGGCCCTGGCCGAAAAGGACCGGGCCGTGGACAACCTGAAAGCCAGCGTGAGCAACGCCCTGCGGGGCTTCCAGGGCACCGATCTGCAGGTGAAGATGAAGGACGGCAAAGTATACGTGTCTCTTTCCGAGCAGCTCCTGTTCAAGTCGGGCTCCACCAAAGTAGACCCCAAGGGCCAGGAGGCCCTGAAGCAGCTGGCCGCCGTGCTTCAGCAGCAGCCCGATGTAAACGTGGTGGTGGAAGGCCACACCGACAACGTGCCCTTCAGCCGGCCCGCCGGGGCCATGCAGGACAACTGGGACCTGAGCGTGCTGCGCGCCACGGAAATTGCGCGGCTGCTGACGGTGGGCGGGGTAGCCCCGGCCCGCGTCACGGCCTCGGGCCGCTCCCAGTACGTGCCCGTCGCTGCCAACGACTCGCCCCAGAACAAGGCCCTCAACCGCCGCACCGAAATCATCCTGACGCCTAAGCTCAACGAGTTGCTCAAGATTCTGGACAGCAATTCATCAGCAAGCGGCAAATAGCAGGAAAAGACTGTATCGATTCTTTAATCATCTGATCTGTTCACTATATGCAGAAACCTTTATTATACCAACTCCTGTTTCTCGTTGCTTTCCTGCTTTCTATTCTCCCAGCACGCGCATCCCACATTATTGGCGGCGAGATAAGCTACAGGCCGTTTCCTAATGATCCTAGGCGCTATTATGTCACGGCGAAGCTTTATCGGGATAGAAGCTACAACACGTCCCCGGATTTCGCCAATGAGATTACCCTTTACTGTCGGAAGAGCAACTGTGCTACGGCTGATCCGGATAATTTCACAGCTAACCTTGGCCGAACCAGCAGCACTACGATAGGGCCGACTACGGACCTTCGGGTGTTCAGCGGTGAAGTAACGCTGCCTTCGCTCGGCAACTGGACTCTCAGCCTGGCGGAGGAAAACCGCTCGTATGGCATTTTCAACTTATCTGAGTCGCATAACTACGGGATGTACGTGGATGCGGAGTTACGCCTAGACCCTAGTATCGGTGCGGCCAATACCTCCCCCGTTTTTACGTCTGATATAGTACCCTACATCTCCGGCAACCAATTTCACCGCTTTAGCTTCTCTACGTTCGATGCCGATGGCGACTCTTTGGTATACCAAATGATTAGCCCGCAAGGTGCCAGCCGAGTGGCCCCTTGCCCGCGAGCAATTCCGGTGACGCCTAGCCCCCACTTCACCATCAACCCAGCCACCGGGGAGCTGTCCACGGGGTCGTTTACCCTGGTGCTAGGCTATTATGTCATGGCTGCGCGGGTAGAGGAATACCGCCGGGTTAGTGGTCAATGGATCAAGATCGGGAGTGTCATGCGGGATATGATGTATCGCACCTGGGCTGGTGCAAATCAAAATCCGGCATTTACTGCCCTGGCTGTAGGAAACACCTCACATCCTCTGGATCAGACCATCCGGGTTAATCCCGGCCGCAAGCTCGAGTTGAAACTCGACGCTGCTGACCCGAATTCCGGCTCCGTGTTGCGCTTCAGCAGTGAGGCTACGGCCATTCTACCTGGCTTGTCTCTCCAATCCCTCCCCAACAACCAAGTCCGCCTGACGTGGAATGTGCCCGCGACCCTGCCACTGGGCCGTTACCGGATTCCAGTTACTGTTTCCGACAATACTTCCCCTACCAACGGCACTGAGGTCCGGACCCTTACCATTCTCGTTACCAGCCAAATACTGGCCACCACTTCTTTCCGGCTGCCAACCCAGGTAGCAGCCTACCCTACCCCCTTCCGGGAGCAGGTACAGTTTCAGCTCAGCCAGCCGGGTAGCCGCTCCCTGCTGGTAGTAGATGGCCTGGGCCGCGCAGTAGCCCAGCTCACCAGCCGCCCCGATGGTAGCGTGACGTGGCGGCCCACCCCCACCCTGGCGCCCGGCCTGTACCTGGCCCGCACCGCCGACGGGCAAGAGCAAGCCCGTTTGCTGCGCGAGTAACGCGGCTCCATTACGCACAACAACGGCCGGCTCCTCAGGTGGGGAGCCGGCCGTTGCCATTGGTGCGGTACGCTGGCCTGCTATGGATTAGAACGACAGGTTCACGCGGCCGAAGTAGAAGGCCCCGCTGTAGCCGAACTGGTTGGAGCTGTAAGGGAAGCGGCCCCGGTTGGTAGCATCCAGGGTAGTGTAGTTCAGGCTCTGCTCGTTGTTGTTGGGGTCCTGGTAGAGGCGGTCCGGGTACACGTTGAACAGGTTGTTGGCCCCGATGCTCAGGCCTACGTTCTTAATCACCTGGGCGCTAAGTACCAGGTCAGTTACCCATTTAGCCGAGAAGGTCTGGTCGATGTAGGAACGGTCGGGGTTGGCGTCCTTGGTCTGGATTTCCCCGAAGCGCACGGTGCGCAGGTTGACACTGAAAATCTTGTAGCCGTAGTCGGCGCTCAGGTTGATTTTGCTGCGGGGCTGGCCGTTTTCGAGGCGGGCGCGCTGGGCGCGGTCGAAGAGGGTGTTTTGCAGGCTGGGGTTAGCATCAATAAACGCCGAGCTGTTGAAGCTTCGCACGGTGGTTTCGTTGAAGTTAGCCGCAGCCGTCAAAGTCAGGCGGCTTTCCGTGCCAAGTTGCAGACGCTCGTTAGCTACAATATCTACGCCGCGGGTGCGGGTGTTCACGGCGTTGGCGAAGAACTGAATGCCCTGCACCGGCAGCGTGCCCAGGATGGTATTCACAGCCGCATTGCCGCGGTTGAACTGGCTGCTAAGCACAATCCGGTCCTTGATGTCAATCTGGTAGGCGTCCACCGTCAGGGTAATCGTGCGGAGCACCCGCGCCGTGAGGCCCAGACTGTAGTTCTTCGATTTTTCCTGCTTTAAAGAGCCGATGCCGAAAGCCCGGGTCAGGGGGTTGTCGTTGTTGGTGGTGAGCACCTCGCGCAGCTCCCCGCTGGTGAACTGGGTGCTGGAGTTGGTGAAGTAGCGCTGCTGCAGGGAGGGCGCCCGGAAGCCGTTACCCAGGTTACCGCGCACTGCCAAGTCGGGCAGGATGCTGTAGCGGGCGGCCAGCTTGCCGCTCACGTTATTGCCGAAATCAGAGTAGCGCTCGGCCCGGCCGGCCACGCTCACCAGCAGTTTTTCGGTGATGTCGCTTTCCAGGTCCAGGTAGCCGGCCACGTTGGTGCGGGTGCGGTTGGTGGCGTCGCGGGGGGTGTAGCCAGGGAAGCCCTGGGAGCCGAAGGCGGCGCGGGCGCTGGCCCCGTTCACGGTCACGGTGCGGGTGCCGGCCAGGTAGGAGCCTTCCTCCCCGGCTTCAATTTCAAACATATCGGTGCGAAACTCGCCCCCGAAGGCCACGTTCAGGGTGCTCAGGGCGGGCACGCTGGTAAACTTGCGCGAGAAGCCCAGGTTCACGGTGTTCTGCTGAAAGGTGAGCGTGCCGGCGTAGAACTCGGTAGGGCTGGTGCGCTCGGGCAAGGAGGCGTTCAGCGTGTTCGTAACGTCGTAGCGCAGGCTGTTGCGGCCGTAGGTGTTGCTTAAATCGGCCGCAAAGCCCAGCACCGTACCGCGGATGCCCGTAATCAGGGAGGCATCATCCACGGTGCTGTTGATGAAGGGCAGGTAGCCGTTCGGGTAAATCGTCAGGTCGCTCTGGGTGGCCTGGTTGGGCAGGCGGTAGAGGGCCCCGGCCCGGCCGGTGCGGCGGGTGAGGCCGCCGGCCGCGTACACTTCCATATCGAGAGTCGGCGCCACCGTGTAGGCGGCATTCACGAAGCCCCCGTAAGTGCGCACGTCGGAGCTGCCTACCCGAATGTTGCGGCGGTTGAAGCCACGCTCGGCCACCAGGGCGTCGTCCTGAGCTTTCAGGTCGCGCTTCTGCTGGTCAGAGAGGCCGCTAGGGTAGGTACCGCCGCTACCCAGGTAAATCAATGGGGCCGTGTCGGGGCGGCTGCGGTCCACGAAAGAGCGGTTGCTGAATTGCCCGCTCACGTTCACAAAGCCCCGGCGCCCCAGCCCGAAGCCGGCGTTGGCATCGGCCTGCACCAGTTCCCCGTCGCCTTCCACCGTCTGGCCTATGGTGCTGCTGGCAAATACGCCGGTGGTGTCGTCCTTGAGCTGAATGTTGATAACACCAGCAATGGCATCGGAGCCGTACTGGGCCGCCGCGCCCTCGCGCAGCACCTCTATGCGCTTGATGGCCGCCGGGGGAATCACGTTCATGTCGGTACCCACCGAGCCGCGGCCGGGCGTGCCGTTGATGTTCACCAGGGCCGAGGTGTGGCGGCGCTTGCCGTTCACCAGCACCAGCACTTGGTCGGGGCCCAGGCCGCGTAGGGTAGCCGGGTCCACGAAGTCAGTACCATCGGTTACGGTTTGGCGGCTGCTTTGGAAGGACGGGGCAATGTAGGTCAGAATCTGGGTGACGTCAGTCTGGGCATAGGCCTTGATTTCGCGGGCCGAAATAACATCGACGGGAGAAGTGGTCAGGATGTTGGAACGGCCCTCCGTAGCCCGGGAGCCGGTTACTACCACTTCGTTTAGGGCCGTTTCGTTGTCCTGCAAGCGCACATCCAAGCTGGTGCGGCCGCTGAGGGGTAGCTGCTGGGTAGTGGCCCCAATGGCCGAAAACACCAGGGTAGCAGTGGGCGCCACCTCCAGGCGGTAGCGGCCGTCGGCGTCGGTGCTGGTGCCGTTGGTGGTGCCGCGCTCTAGCACCGTTACGCCGGGCTGGCCCTGGCCGGCCGCGTTGGTCACGCGCCCCGACACGCTAATATTCTGGGCCACGGCGGCGAAGCTCGTCAGCGACAATGCCGTTACCAGCCCCAGACGATTGGAGAATAGATGGTTCATACAAAAAAGAAAAAAGAGACAACCACAGGCTCGCCCCGGCGCTGGCTACGCGGGCCGCCGGACGAAATCAATTCAACAGCAACAACTACAGCGCTTACGCCTCCTCTGCCCGCCGCTACTGGCAGCAAAAAGAAACAAGCCTAACTAGAAACTTCAGGGGGGCTTTTCTGCCCAATACGCAACTCCCGGCCGGGTAGCCGGTAGCGTTCAGCTACAAGAATGTACCTTGAAAGGGTAGCAAAAAATGCTGGCTACCACGGCAGTACCCCCGCACGTACTCAGCAACAGCAACAACACCCTACCCCGGCGGCCACCGACAGGGCCACGGACAAGGCTGGGGAAAGGGAAAAGCGGGCAGTCAACCGGCTTTCCACTAGAGCGGCTGAGGAGTAATGTTTCACGCGGCAAAAGTAAAGCAGAGTTCCGTATCCGCCGGGCGGAGGTCGGAACCCTGCTACAACTTCGCCCCGCGCCGTTTGTTTCAGCGGGATGCCAGAATGTTTGGGAGAGGCTTACGGGCGGCCGCTCAGGTAGGCGTGCCACCACCGCTCCGGCAAGGGCCCGGCAGCTACCTCCACCCGCTGGCCGGGCGCGGGCAACAGCAGCGGTACGTCTGGCCCGGCCGCGGCCACCAGCCGGTCGGCGGGCTCGTGCCAGCTGTGGAAGGCCAGGTTGAACGTAGCCCAGTGCAGGGGCAGCAGCGCCCCGCCGCCCAGAGCCCGGTGCGCGGCCAAGGCGTGGTCGGGCCCCATGTGGATTTCGGCCCACTGCTCGTCGTAGGCCCCAATTTCCAGCATCACTAGGTCGAAGGGACCGTAGGCCGCGCCAATTTCGCGGAATCCACTTTCAAACGGCCCCGAGTCGCCACCGAAAAAGGCGCGGTGCCGGGGACCCAGCAGGCACCAGGAGGCCCACAGGGTGTTGTCGCGCAACAGGCCGCGGCCGGTGAAGTGACGGGCCGGCGTGGCCGCCAGCGTGTGCGTCTCCCCTACCCGAATTTCCTGCCACCAGTCCAGCTCATGAATCTGGGAGGCGGGCACGCCCCAGCGGCGCAGGTGGCCGCCTACCCCCAAGGGGCAATAGAACGGCACGCCCGTGGGCGCCAGCGACCGGATAGCGTCTTTGTCGAGGTGGTCGTAATGGTCGTGCGACAGGATAACACCGTCTAGCTTCGGCAGCTCCGCCAGGGGTAGCGGCGCGGCGAAAAAGCGCTTAGGCCCCAGGGCTACCGGCGAGGCCCGCAGCCGCCATACTGGGTCGGTCAGGAACCGTTTGCCATCAATTTCTACTAGAGTAGTAGAATGGCCAAACCACGTTACGCGCAGCGCCTCAGCTGGTACGGGCGCGGCCAGCGCGGCGGCATCGGCGCGGAAAGGCCCGAGCGGGCGGCGGGGCTGCCGCTCTTCCTTACCCGTGAGCCAGCGGCGGAGCATAGGTCCGTAGTTGGCGCCTACGCTGGTAGGAAGGGTATTCAGGTATTTTTTGCCGGTAAAGCGGGAAGGAGTTTTCATCAGATCAGGAAATAACTACCGAAGAGCAGTTGCTTCCGATGACGCACAGCTGCCCGGTTTACTTTCCCGCGGGCTTATTTTGCCAGCAGCTGCCGCACCACGGGCAGCGTACGGGTGGCCCACTGCTGCATCTGCCGGCCCGAATAATGCAGCCCGTCGGAAGCAAACTGGGTGGCGTCGCCGCTGGCCGCGCGGGTCAGGTCGGTTATTTCCACGAAGGCAATGCCAGCCCGCAGGCACTCGTCGCGGGCTACGCCGTTGAACTGGTCGATTTCCCGGGCAATCTGGGCCGGGTTGGAGCTGCGCCCCGTCGGCGACTGGCCCCAGTCTGGAATCGACAGCACTACTACCCGCCCGGCCCGGCCGCCGGCCAGCCGCACGGCTGTTTGCAGCAACTCCCGAAATTCGGTGCGGTAGCCAGGCAGCGGTAGGCCCTGGTACTGATTGTTGACGCCAATGAGCAGAGAAACCAGCCCGTAGGTGGCGGGCGGGTTGGCCGCCCGGATGGCGCGCAGCAGGTCGGCGGTGGTCCAGCCGGTTTGGGCAATAACAGCAGGGGTAGTCAGTACCTCAGCTCGGCCCAACTGGGCTAGCTGCACGCACCAGCGGTCCGCCTCGGGCACGCTCTGCCCGATGGTGTAGGAGTCGCCCAGGGCTAGGTAGCGCACCGAGCCGGGCGGGGCCGCGGGGGTAGGCGCGGGGGGCGCGGCCGCACGGGGCGCCGGCTCGGAAGCAGGCTGGGTGCAGCCGAAGTACAGGAAAAAACTCAGCAGTAGTAAGAGGCGCATAGCATCGGCGGTTGGCTTGCATGTACGCCGCCCGGAGCCCGCCAGATTGTTGCTTCCCCCGCCGGCCAAGTAAAAGCCAGCTCCCGGGGCAGGGAGCTGGCTTTCAGCGGTAGTTAACGGCCCAGAATTTTCGCTCGTGCCGCCAGGAGTTAGGGCATTTTTGCTACCCAATGGCCTGCTGCAAGTCCTCCAGCAGGTCGTCGGCGTCTTCAATGCCCACGCTGAGGCGAATCAGCGAGTCGGAGAGGCCGGCTTTGCGACGCTCCTCGGCGGGAATGCTGGCGTGTGTCATGGTGGCGGGGTGGCCCGAGAGGCTTTCTACGCCGCCCAGGCTTTCGGCCAGGGAAAACAGCTGGAATTTCTCCAGGGTAGCCACGGCATCCTCCTGCCGGTCGCCCTTGAGCACAAAGGAAATCATGCCCCCGAAGTCGCGCATTTGCTTAGCCGCCACGGCGTGGTTGGGATGGTCCTCGAAGCCGGGCCAGTACACTTTCTCCACCTTGGGGTGGGCCTTAAGGAACTCGGCTACTTTGCGGCCATTCTCGCAGTGACGCTGCATGCGCACGTGCAGAGTTTTGAGGCCGCGCAGCACCAGAAAGCAGTCCTGGGGGCCGGGCGTGCCGCCGCAGGCGTTCTGGTAGAAGCTCAGGCGCTGGTGCAGCTCGTCATCATTCACAATCACGGCGCCCATCACCGTATCGGAGTGGCCGGCCATGTACTTGGTCAGGGAGTACATCACCATGTCGGCGCCCAGCTCCAGCGGGGTTTGCAGGTAGGGCGTGGAGAAGGTGTTATCGACCACCAGCAGGGCGCCGGCTTTCTTGGCTACGGCCGAAGCGGCGGCAATGTCGATGACGTTGAGCAGGGGGTTGGTGGGCGTTTCTACCCAAATCAGCTTGGTGCGCTCGGTCACGGCGGCTTCCACGGCCGTCATGTCGTGCATGGGCACGAAGTGAAACTTGATGCCGTAGTTCTGATACACCTTCGTGAACAGGCGGTAGGAGCCGCCGTACAGGTCGTTGGTGCTGATGACCTCGTCGCCGGGTTGCAGCAGCTTCACAATGCAGTCGATGGCCGCCATACCGGTAGCGAAGGCCAGGCCGTGCTTGCCGTTATCGAGGGCCGCCAGCGCGTCCTGGAGCTGGGAGCGGGTAGGGTTGTGGGTGCGCGAGTACTCGAAGCCTTTGTGGTCGCCGGGCGAGCGTTGCACGTAGGTCGAGGTCTGGTAAATCGGCGTCATGATGGCCCCGGTGGTGGGGTCGGGGTGCACGCCGGCGTGAATGGCTTTGGTTCCGAATTTCATGCGGTGGGGACTGGTGAACTACTAGTCAAAGGAAGTGTGGGCAAAGGTAACCAGCTACCGGCAGCTTTATCTGGTTCAGCGCCGGGCCCAGAGAAAGGGCCAGTGGGCATAAAAATTCGCTTTCTTCCAATTTGTTTCGTGCGCAGCCCGGCAGTAGCGGCGTATCTTGTCCGCAAAATCTTATTCACACCTATTCAGTATACCGCTTGAAAAAACTTCTACTCCTGGCCGCCCTGGCCCTAACGCCGCTGGCCAGTTCGGCCGCCCCTACCCCTACCGATTCCGTGGACCGCTACCAGCAGTACGCCGATTCGGTGCACGCTACCCTGCACTACCAGACGGGCCGGGTGGTACTGCCCGAGGGCAAAGGCATCCTGCACGTGCCGGCTGGCTTCCGCTACCTTGATATGGTGCAGAGCCGCTACGTACTGACCACGCTCTGGGACAACCCCGATGGCGAGTCGCTGGGCATGCTGTTTCCGGCCGCCAAAGGCCCGCTCGACGAGGATGGCTGGGCCTTTTCCCTGGAGTACGAGCCCCTGGGCTACGTGCAGGATGGTGATGCCGCCGACATCGACTACGACGCCCTGCTCAAGGAAATGCAGGAAGACACGGAGGCCGCCAACGACGAGCGGGAGCAGGCCGGCTTCGGGCGGGTACTACTCATCGGGTGGGCCGCCAAACCCTTCTACGACCCCAAGCTGAACGTACTGCACTGGGCCAAGGAACTGCGCTTCAGCGGCACTTCCGCCCCTACCCTCAACTACAACGTGCGCTTGCTCGGCCGCAAGGGCGTGTTAAACCTGAACGCCATCGGGGGCCTGGAGCAACTACCGGAAGTGCGCGCCTCCATTCCGGCCGTCATCAAGAGCGTAGAATTCCCGAAAGGCCTGCAGTACGCCGACTTTGACCCGAAGCTGGATGAGGTAGCCGCTTACGGCATTGGGGGACTGGTAGCCGGCAAGGTGCTGGCCAAGGCCGGGGCTTTCGCACTGGTAGCCAAGTTCTGGAAGGTACTGGTGGCGCTGCTGGCCGCGGCCGGAACAGCCATCCGGCGCTTCTTCGGGGGCAAAGCTACTTCCGACGAGTAACCCGGTTACCCCACGGACGTATGGCTACGGTTCAGCACGTAGCCTTCGGGGCCGTTCTTACGTTCTTACCTTCGGGCCGGCCGCACAAGTGCCGGCCCGTTTGTTTTTGCAGCCTATGGCCTTCCTCAAAGAGCTTCTTCACCAGAATACCTCCACGCTGGTTTCCCTATTTCTGCTGGCGGTGCTACCCCTCGTCGGCGACAGTATCCTGGCCTGGGGTCTGCACGAAAACGCGGAGTGGCTGCGGCACCCCTCGGCCCTGCAGATGCTGCTGTACTTTGTGGTGGTGGCGTTTACCATGACGTTTGCCCTCACCCACACCACGGTGGTTGTGCTGGTTACGGCGTTCTACTTTGGCTGGCCTGGCTTTGTGGGCATGCTCCTGACGTACATCTTGGCCGCCCTATTTGGGCATATGCTGGCTACCTCCCTGGACCAGGGTAAGCTTACCCGGCTGCTGGAGAAATTCCCGAAGGCTCACGCCATTATGCACGAGTTACGGGCCGACAGCTGGCGGCTGGTGCTGCTCACGCGCCTCTCGCCGGTGCTGCCTTTTGCCCTCATCACGTTTATTCTGGCCGTGATGGGCGTGCCGCGGCGGGAGTTTCTCACGGCTTCGGTAGTAGGCATGTTGCCCCGTACCCTGTTTTTCTACTGGCTCGGCACCAAAGCCCAAGACGTGCTCCTGCTCATCCAAGACCCTGACACGGGCACAGCTGGTAAGGTGCTGGTAGCGGTGCTGGTGGCGGTGTCGTTGTTCGGGCTATACTTTCTGTTTACCCGCGCTTTGAAGCGCTCCTTGGAACGCGGCGCAAAAAAAGAGCAAAAAAATTTCAGCTGAATTTCAGCATCTTGCAGTCTTTCCCCGGGTTTTTCAGCACGAATTTCACTTGCTAGCTTGCAGGTCCGGAAATTTACCCCCTATCTTTGCACAACCAAAACGGAGGAACGCTCCCGAAACGGTAACAAAATGGTTGCGTAGCTCAATTGGATAGAGCATCTGACTACGAATCAGAAGGTTTGGGGTTCGACTCCCTACGTGACCACAACAACCAGCAAAAACCCCGATTCTGCTACAGAATCGGGGTTTTGTTTTTTCAGTGTGTGACGTGGTGTGTGATACGACGTCAACAACCTCCTTCCTACCCTATTGTCATGACTGAAAAACTCCGCTACATCGGGCCGAACTCGGTAGAGTATCGAACGGGTGAGGTGTACCAGCTGCTCATCTCGCTTCACCAGTGCCAATACTGGATCCGTCAAGAAGGTAAGATCGGAACACCCTATCAAACGCTGGCCCAGCTGTTGCGGGAATGGGAGCCAGTAGAGAAGTAAAAAGCCCTGGCTCACGTCAGGGCTTTTCTCTCACTAATAGGTCAGCAGCCAGAGCACGGCGCGGTAGAGGCCGTAGCCGAGGCCGGCCAGGGTTGCCAGGACCAGGCCGGCGCGGATGTGGTCGGAGTGGCGGGGCATGGCTACAGAAGTAGATGGTGAGAGGTAGGGCAGTTATAGCCCACGGCGCCGCACACACGTTGCAGG
Source organism: Hymenobacter sp. HSC-4F20 (assembly GCF_019599275.1). Classification (GTDB taxonomy): domain Bacteria; phylum Bacteroidota; class Bacteroidia; order Cytophagales; family Hymenobacteraceae; genus Hymenobacter. The sequence goes on from NZ_JAHZTD010000002.1 coordinate 281,995, forward strand.
TTTTCCAGCTTCAAAACCGTAGCGGACGTGCGGGGGGCTTTGGTGGCATCTGCCGGCGGGGTAAGCAAGGCCCGGGTCGCTTCTTTGCTCAACCCGCAGCGCGCTCCAATGCCGGCCAGGTTGAGCATATCCCGGTTGGCCGCTACCCAAGTTCGTAGGTGTGTCCATTCGGCGGCCACATCCCGGCCTTCTACCGTGGCGGGGGCTGGCTTGGGCCCCCGCTTTTTGGGTGTAGTGTCCGTACGCATTAGGCGTTGGTGGCTTCGGCTTCCGTGGCCCAGGCTTCCAGCACCTCGTTCACTGGCTCATCACTGCGTTCAACACGGGAGAAGGCTTCACGCTTCCAAGTGATGAATGCCGTCGTGTTGTCGTAGCAGTAGCTTAGGCGCTCTGGATTGTTCGCTACCCATTCGTTCACTGCATCGGTGATTTCGTCGTTGGTCATGGTGTTGGAAGTCTTCATGGTAGTAGGATTGTTTGTGGTGGTTGGTGAAGCAAAGATACGAACTCTTTTCTTATTTGCAACTCATTTGAGTAACAAAACAGAGAAAAATATTACGCCAGGATGAAGCGAACCGACTGGCCGGCTTTGGCGGCGGTGATGGCGCGGCTGGCATCGGCCGAGGAAACGCGCTTGCAGAACTGCGTGCTGTTGAGGCCGGCCAGGGAAGTCACGTTGTCGAACGAATACAGATAGTCGAATTGCTTGTAAGAAGCGGCAAACGCAACGGCCGAGTAGCCTACTTCAATCACCACCTCTACGGCCGCAGCTTTGGCAGCCGCCCAGGCGCGCTTGAGCTGGCAGGCAAACTTCTCTTTGTAGCTCATCCACTTGGCGTTCATCGTGCGGGCGGCGGCGTGGGCGGCGGTCATGATAGCGGAAGTGTTCATCGTCGTAGTTGGTTAGTGGCGTTGGAGTGATTCAAAGGTACGAATCGTTTTATTAATTGCAACACATTTGAGTAAATAATTATTTAGCACACACAAGAAACCCCGCTCCTGAGTCAGAAACGGGGTTTATGAAAACCAGATGTGAGAGGTAGAGAACTGCCAGTTATTCCGTAGTTCGTGCGGCGTAGTACCGTATAGCTGCTTCAACATGCGCTGTGGCTCCTTCGGGGGCGGCGCGCACCAGGGCGGCTACGTCAGGTGCTACCCTGTTGACACCTAGCGGCTTTTTGCCATCCAGCTTTTTAGGTCGCCCCCCTTTTTGGCCTACCAACCCCCGGTAGAGGTCATGTTTCGTTTCCTCCCTGTCCCACTCCGCCAATGCATTGCCCATAACGTGCGCGGGGATAGGCGCGCGGCTGTTGCGCGTAGCTCCTACGATGCGTTGCCCCATGCGGGTGGCGTGCTCTAGGTCGTTGTCTACCAGGGCCTGCACGTACCCCTCTACAATGCGGCGTTGACTTTCAGTCACAACAGAGTAGTAGTTGCGCAGTGCCTCCCCTAGCGCCCGGCCGGGGGAAGCGGTTTGCTTGGTTTCCTCCATTAGATTAAGCGGTTTGTAACTCGTCCAATAGCTCGCTGAGTTCGTCCATAGTGTCGGTGTTATGTTGCACAACCACGTGCGCCCAGCTCGGGGCGGAAAGAGGGCCAAGCGCAAACCGGGTCGCCGTTTCTACTACCTCGGCCAGCAGTCGAGTGGCTTTGCGCTCGGAGGCTGAGGTCGTCAGGCCCTCTACATAGTACCCCTCGTTAATTTCAGCATCCCGTACCGCCGCCCGGCACCGCTCATAGTCGGTTATCAGCGCGCCCACGACGTTCTGCCCTGCGGCGTAAGCAGTTAGGGTGGCAAGGCAGTCGCTTATGCGAGCGTCAGAGGCCAGGGGCAAGCCGGCGAGAAGTGGCAGCACCTGAGCGGCGCGGGCAGCGGACGAGTGAACATACAGGGAAGTCGTCATGATGTTGTTGTGGTTAAGGGATATGACAAATATACGGTATGTATTTAGTTATCGATAACTGTAAACTAAATTAATTACGATGAGCAATAAGAAACCCCGTTTGCGCTCTGCAAACGGGGTTTATGAAAATAAAATACGTAGAAATACCTAGCCTGTCTCAGGCTCCCGCCGGCGGCCACGTCGCAGCAGCAACCAGAGCCAACCGGCCCCGGGTACTGGAAGGAAGGGCAGCAGCGAGTAGAGCAGCACCGTCCCGCCGATGTAGGGCAGCACAGCCCGCAGCCAGCTTTCTTTCGTGGTGGTAGCCGTAGCCTGAGCACCGGGCGCCGTAGCTGCGGCCCCGCCCTTCTGGCCTGCCTTGGTGTTGTCGGTGGCCTGGTGAGCCTGGCCTACCTGCACTGGTGCCTCGGCTTTCTTAACCGCCGCCTGGGTAGCTGTGTTGCCTTCGCCTACCTGGTAGATGATGGTGCTGTTCTTGACCTTCTGCTTTTTGGGTTGCGCAGGAGGAAGCAGGCCGAACAGCCGGCGCGGCGGGGTTGCTAGGTTTTTTCTAGTAAGCTCGCCTCCTTTCCCTAGCAAGCTCTCCTCATGTTGAGGATAGCTTGACATGGACTTGACAATCGGTGTCCGATTCATGTCCGACTGAGGGACATGGATGTCCGTTAGTAGACCAATGCTATCCACTGGCTCAGGCTTGGAGCCGGCGCAGCTGCTCAGCAGCAGGGCGGCCCCCGCAAACAACACCGCTACCCGTAGTCCCGCACTCAGGCGCTCCGGATGGTGCGGGCTCAGGCGACGTAGCAACTTATCCCACAAAGCTGTTTGTCCTACCTCGAACGCCGGCCGGCGGGCTGCCAAGTTCAGCACCACATCAAACAGTAGCAGCCGGCTTAGGATAGCAGCTATCAGGTGCGGCCAAGTTGGTACCAAAAACAGCGGTAAGCCGTAGAGAAACGTACCAACCCGGTGCAGCGCAAAATCTTGTTCAGCGGCTTCCTTGCCGGGCGGGGTGCGGCGAATGGCAGGCAGCAGCCGGCCCTGCATGAAGGCCAGCAGCGCCACAAAAACAGGCCAAAACAGTAGTTCTACCATGCGCGTCCGGCTGGAATGGTGTGCGTGTAGCCTGCTGCATCCTCGTAGCTCTGGGTTGCCCAGCGCACGGTGTCGCCTGCCTGGGTTGTGTGCAGCTCGACGGCCGCCGGGGCGGGGGTGCGCTGGCAGCTGAGCAGGCCCGAGCCAGCCAGCAGCAAAATCAGGACAGCGGGTAGCAGGTCGCGTTTACGGGCCTTGGCTTCGTTGCGGAAGGCGCGCCATACAGTCAGCACTACGAATGCGGCAGCCGACCAGAAAGCGGCATGGCTCCACCAGGTGGCTTTACCGTGCACGTTGTAGTCCAGTACCAGGATAGCACCCACGGCTACCACAGCAGCAATGAGCAGAAGGAATGAGAGGTTTTTCATAGGTGAACTAGTGAGATAGTGAAGTGGTGCGTTAGGAAAGCGAGGCGTAGGCGGCAGCCAGGCGCGTGTCGTACTTGAATTGCTTGTAGGCTACCCCGTTATAATGGTAGGCCACGACGCCCCACTCCTTCTTTTTCAGAGCCGAGGCCAGCAGGGGTTTGGAGCGAATCCAGCGCAGCATAGCGGCTAGCTGATTGGCTTCGGACTGACGAAACGACTCTACCATTTCGGCTACTGTGTTGAAGCCGCAGGCAGCATGGTTGAAACCCATCATTTGCGGCAGGCCCCAAGAGGTAGCGAGTTGCGCGGTTTTCTGATCAATGCGGGTAGCGGCATCGAAGGCAATCCGCTCCCGCACCTGTCCTTCCACTTGATTGGCCTGGGTCAATTCCCAGTTGGCCAGCAGCGCAGCCTGCTCATCTGTGAGGTTGGCGGGCGCGGTGCGCTTGACGGCCGCGGCCTGGTTCAGAGCAGCAGCCAGGGGCTTCGGCAACAGGCGCCGGAACCAGCTCGGCTCAAACTGAATGAGCAGGTAGCCGGTCTTGGCATCGTAGCCCGAGCCGCCGGTTTCTACTTGCAGCAGAGCCTGCACGGCGCGGGATTCAAAGCCGGCGGCAACGGCGGCCTGGCGGATTTGATCGGGGGTGAGGCGTTGGCTCATGCAGGCATGGTTACATCAGTGGTAGGATCAGGCCCGGCAGCAGGCGGCGGGGCGGCAGAGAGTTTTTCCAGTCCTTCGCCCACGGCGGCCAGCACCAGACCCAGCCATGGCAGCCAAGCGTACTTCTCGTTGGCGGCCAGTACGGAGGCAGCAATCAGCGCCCCCACGCCCTTCAGGGCAGCGGCCCAGCGCTGCACGGTGGCCGGGGCGGGCTTGTAGAAATTGGAGAAGGAAAACATCAGGCAGACATCAGGTAAGAGAATTCGGAGGCGTATTCTTTCAGCAGCTGCTCCAGGGCCGCATCCAGCGGCCGGGTGGGCACCTGCGGGTCGGGCGTTTGGTCGGGCCGCACCAGTTCGGTTTCGCGCCAGTTGAGCACGTAGAGGCCAATCACCCCACCGGGCCGGCGCACGAACACGGCGATGGCGCTCTGGTAGTCGCGCTCAGCCATGATCTTATTGGACTTCCAGTCATCACAGCGGTTATGCCAGAGCAGGGCGTAAGCCTGTTGCTCCAGCACCAGAATCAGGCGGGGTACGTCCTGAGCAAATAGAATGCGCTCGGTATCCATGTAGCGCGCATCCCCCGGCCGGGCCGCCTCGGCCTGCATCACGAACTTCTCCACACTATCCCCCGTGCGCAGGTACTCCCCATTCTGCACCGCATACAGGCTCACATGGTCACAGCCGCTTTCCAGGCGCAGCCGCTCGGCGGTCTGCTCCAGAATAATGGCCTTGCGAGAATTCGGCACCAGATGCACCGAGGGTTGTTTGCGGGCCTCTTGCTGGCGCTTGAGGATGCTATCCAGATAAGACTGCAGGAAGTTTTTTACAGGCTCTTTTGCTACCAGATACACCCCGTAGGCACCCAATAAAATAGCCCCCATGAACCATGGGAGCGTTTTTAAATAATCAAGAAGAGCAGAGGCTTGAAGAAAAAACACGGGTAGAGGCAGAGGACAGATAGCAGCAAGCGAAATAGAGGTCTGGGGCAGAGCGAAATCAAAGCTACCCAGGTCAGTAGCTGGCTGGAAGCAAGCATCTGTACCTTTGTTGCACCGCCGATTTTGGGCATAAAAAAGCCCCGCTGGGAAGGGCGGGGCAGGGTCGGAAAGTATAGGCCTTCTGTCAGTTTAGGACAGAAGGCCGACCAGCAGCAAACCCAGCAATAGCGCAGCAAGCAGAACCGCCCATCCGACCCAATTCTGCAGTTGTGCATTTAGTAGATGAGCTATTAATTTTAAGCATATTTTGCGGCTCATTCTTCACGCACCGGTATAGACCTAACTTTTACATCGGGCTGGCCAGTGTGGTGACCTATTGGATTGAAAAACCCGCAATGCGTTGGCTAAAGACTCGTCTTACCCCAATAAACCGGATTGCTGTTGCCTAAGATTGCTGATCGTGGAATTCATCCCGCGCCATTGACAATTGCCGGTAGAGGCTATCTATCTGCTCACCAAAGGGGCTACTCATTGTTGGGATTGAAGTGCCGTTATCCACGGCGTACACCTCTCGAACTTTTGCAATGCTGTGTAGAGCTTTATCCAATTCTTTCGCTACTTCTGCTTGTGACATGACTTTTTGTATTTAACGGCATTAAAAGTACTTAAAACAAAAAAGCCCTGGCCTAACAGCCGGGCTTTTTTGTTGTGCTTAACTAGGCTGAGAAATCCACCATGTCAGCGGCGGCAATCCAGATATCCTCAATCCGGCATCCGCGCCAGAACCACGCCAGCGACTGGTAAATCGTAGCCTGATCCGCCCGGTACCGTTCGGTGCTCAGGATAATGTCCTGTGCCCGAGTAGCTCCCTCCAGCACCAGGATCGTACGGGTCTGCTCGAAAATGAGCCGCAGGTACTTACCGGTCTGGGCGCGGATATCAAAATCCGGATTATTGTTCGGGCTGTACAGATTCGCGCCGAACTGGTTTACCCCATTGTTGCCAGTGGAAACTTTCACGTAGCTGCCAAAGTGAACTTCGTAGTCGCTGCCTGCTTGCAATTCGTTATCGTAGCGAGGCACCCCGGCCCGGCCGCCGAAGATGTAGTTGTTGATACCGCCGTTGGCCTTCGGCCCGTTGAGCGAAGCTTCCGTGACCTCGGCCACATCGACCAGCTTCCAGCGGAAGTAGCCAATGATGGGCTGAGTTGTGTTGTTACCAATCGCATAACGAGCCTTAGCAAACCGCGCTACATCGTCAATGCCTCCGGTCGCTGTGAGCGTGTTAGTGTTGCTGACTGTAATACCCTGCGTCTGCGTAAACTCCTGCTTTTTGAGCGTCAGATACGGATAATCCGGATCGGCATTGCTCACCGGCGTAGTAGTGCCGCCCCCGCCGCCGGTACTAGTCGGGGTGCACACCAGCGCGGCCGTGGCGTCGGTATTGGCCTGGGCTTTTGACACGGTAGAAGCGCGCTGCTGCGGTGTGCCCGTGGTACCAGCCCCACAGTTTTGCACCGCCCCGACGAACCACTTAGTCGGCTGTACACCCCTTAAGGCTTTCACCTTTTCTTCGCTGTGCTTGAGGTGTGATAAGGCATCCCAATGGTGTTCGTCCTGAAGGTTGTAGCCAATAGCATCCACAGCCAAGCACTTGGCGCGGCTATCCGCAAACGACTGGATGTTGGCCCGGGCCTGCGTGTTGTCGTGAGCATCGGTCTGCGAAGCAGTGAGCGTCACAGACTCCCGACCGTCAGTGGGCAGGCCGCAATCCGCAGCCAGGTCGGCCCAAATCTGCGCCAAGTCGGTTTTCCAGTTCGGTAGGTCGGCCCACGTTTCGCCCTGATTGCAGTCCCAGACAACTTCAGCGGCTGTGAGCGGCAGGCCCTGCGCCAGCCACCACGCCTTCAGTACCAGAATCTGGCGTTTGATTTCCTGATAGGCGCTGTTGTCATACCCCCCGTCCCACAAGGGTATCCCCTGTTTGGTGAACTTCTCGATTTGCGAGCCATCCAAGGAGTAGCGCGCCGTGGCCAGTATGCCCGTGCCAGCGTTTTCCCACGCTTGCGAGTAGGTCACAACGTCGCCGAACCAATCTGGATGCCCAACAGCAGTTGCCCCGGCATTGTAGTCGTTCACGCCCATTTTCAACTTTTGCACAGCCGAGCCATTCACTACCCAACTGCGCTGAAACTCGCGGGTAATGGCGGGGGTGATGCCCGCCAAGTGCCCGCCTGTCAGGAAGGGAGCCTTTAGGCCTTGGCTGTGCTCGTTGCTCTGGCCCGGGTAGGCAATGCGGAACTGATTGACCCCGCCCCCAGCCGCAGGCGCCGCATTCACGGTTACCACGACGAAATCTTCCGGTGAAGAGGCTCCCTTATCATCCTTGGTAATCAGGCCAAACTGATAGGTGCCGGCTACCAGTCCGCCAGCTACCGGGTTCTGCACTGTCGAAGGCAGGCCGCTAGCCGTGTTCGGGCCGGTTATTTGACGCCACGCATAGGAAGTAATGCTGCCATCTGAATCAGTGCCTGCGCCCTGCAGCACTACTTGGTTGGTGGGCAGCTGAATGCTCGTATCAGAGCCCGCGTTGGCAACGGGCACCACATTGGCGGCCGGCACTGACACGGTAAAGTCAGCCGCGCTCTGACCAGTACCGGCCGAGGTGGCTACCTGCACTTTGCCTGAACTGGCTCCCGTTGGTACTGTGGCGCTGATAGTTGTCGCATTGAGCACCGAAAAGGACGCTGGGGTGCCATTGAAAGTTACCGCCGTAGCGCCGGTGAATCCCGTGCCGCTGAGCGTCACCGAGGCCCCCACCAAGGCCGAATAGGGCGTAAAGCCGGTAACGGTAGGGGCCTGCGCCGCCGGCGTGGTGGGCGTAGTAGGGTTGTTGTTGTTGGCTGTAATTAACTTGCCCAGCCGGTCCACGATGGTGTTATACTCGCCCGCGCTCATCTTGTCGCCGGCCGCTTTGGGGCTCAGCCCCGTAGGTTCAATGTTCATCTGAGGATTGGCAGCAATGAGCCCGTCAAGGCGGTTGATAATCTGGTTGTATTCATCCTGGTGAAAAGGCCCGTTCACGGCCTTATTCGGATACAGCGTAAGCGATGCGACGAGAGCCATTAGTTTTCCAGCGTAATAGGGAATGAGGGATAGGGGAAAGCATTGGCTACCACCACTGGGCCGGTAAACGCCGTAGTGTTGCTCACAAAGCCGCCGGCCGGCCGGGCACCACTGGCCTTGACCCGGCCCCGCACCGAGCCTATACTGTGCGGCCCCGTAATGCCGGGGTAGTAAATGCGCCCGCCTTGCGAATAGATGCCGGCCGGGGTGGCGAAGCCCGCCGCCTCATCCGCTTTCTCCAGTTCGTAGTCCGAGGCGGAAGCGTAGCCGGGCACGGCCAGGTGGGAGAAGATGTTGCTCACGTCATCTACCTGGGCACCGGTGGGCGCATCGGGCACAGTGACAGCTACGCCATTAGCGACCTGCGAGAGCAGGTAGGCATTGTAGTCCGTCTGGCTGATAAACTCAGGATGCGTGCCGTACTGGTTTTCGGTGATGGGCGTAAAGCTCCCGGCCGGCCGTATCTCGGTTTTCAGCGCGTAGTTGTCGGTAAAGGCATCCAGCACCTGAATCAGGCCAGCGCCCCGTGTGGTATTCGCCGGCCCGCCGGCCACTACCTTGATGACCTGCCGGATAAGTTGTTTGAGTTGCGCGCGCGTCATGGCAGCGGATTAGATAGCATGAAAGGTTGGCCCGCCTTTACCAGGTTGGCGCTTGGGTTTGGGCGCGCAGCTGGCGCTAGGCACGGAGCCCCGATACACGCGCAAAGCAGTTGCTAAGCGGTTGCGGTACAACTCCCGCTCGGCTTCTACATCGGCCTTCAGCTCAGCCCGGCGGGCAGGGCTGATGGGCTGGTTGCCCCCATCGCTGAAGGTTTCCAGCCCGTTCTCGGTGATGTGGGTGCCGTGCCAGCGCATGAACCGGCGAAAGCTTTCGGTTACCAACAGGGGCCGCACAAAGCCCGCCCACAGGGCGGCTAGCGTAGGATTGTCCCAGCCCGTTGCAGGGGGCGAGGTCAGGAACTCCGCTTCATTGACCTCAATGCCAGGAAACTCTCCGGCATCGGCGCCGAGGTTGCGGGTAAAGCCTTCCCACTCGGCCGTGGTGAACAATGGGCGCACATCAAAGGTCTGCGCCTTGCCGACGTAGGGATTGACCAGATGGTCGCCAATGTTCGTGCTCAAGGGCCAGAACTCGGGAAAGTCGAATTTGGTAATGAGAAGCAGCTGGCTCATGCTTTTGGGCGGGGTTTGGCGGGGGCTTTCGGAGCCAGACCAATCAAGGCGCGGCGCTCATCCTCGGTCATGTCTTCCAGCACTTTGTTGGCGACCAGCGCATCCAGCCCGGCCAGGGCCTGTAGCGTGCGCTCTGCTTCCGTTGACTGTGGTTTTTCCAGGGCAGGCAGGCCGCCAAAGGCCCGGATTTCATCATCCGTCATTTTCTTAGCCACCTCGGGGTCGAGGTAGTCTACAGGATTGAGGGGCTTTACCGTCCAGTCGGTGATTTCCGGATAGAGCCTCGCTAGCGGGGCAATGATTTCGGCCCGCTTGGGCTCTACTGTCAGGTTAAAAAGCTTGATGGAGTTGACAATCTGCTGGTTGTTGCCCAGCATGCCGGGCTCGGCTACCCCAATGAGCACCGGCGGTACGCCCATGTGGCGGCACACGGCCCCTACGATGCGGTTGCGCATGTCGGTCAGGCCCTTGGAGTTGGGCCCCTTGTCGATGAACTCAATTTTGGGTACCTCTTCGGCCTGATCTACTTGCACTACTAACACGGACGATTCCGACTCGGAGCCCTTCAGCTGCTTCACCGTACCCTTAAAGGCTTTCATATCGGGCGACTCTACCCATGGGGCATCGTCCATGGTCTGGTCTGCCCCCGGCACGAAATCCGGATCAGGACCTGAGGCGAAGCGTGCCCCAATCACGGTAGCCACGGCATCGGGAAAGAAGCCGTTGGACGCCTGCTTGCGGTCAAAGCGGGCCAGGGCCGCATCCGTTTCCAAGTCCTCTTTGCCCGCGTAATAGCTGGGAACGGGGCACTGGGTGCGACCAGGGCGGGCCTCAAAGCTCCAGATCAGGTGCCCCCAGTAGCCAGCCTCCGACTGCACAGCTGCCAATACCTCCTCGGCTATTTCCTCCTCCGAGGCCAGCGGGTTGTACGGCAGATACACCCGGTTATCCGCAGCAGCACGTTTGCCTTCAGCCAGCCCATAGTTCACGACGTAGCGGCCGGCTCCATCTTTTTCAGGGCGGGTGCAATCGGAAGGCTCAATAAAGACATCCCCTCGCTGCCCACCGTAGGTGAAGCGACATACCACTACTACCCCGAACCCCATGCCTGCGTAATGCTTGGCTTCGGCTAGCAGGTCGTTCAGCGTCTGCTCATCGTTGGCCCGCATATTCGCCGTGGCCTCCGAAGCAAAGCCTTTGCCCCCGATGAACTGGGCCAAGCGCTGCGCACACGCATCGGCCGCGCCCGAGTCGTAGACAATGCGAATACAGTCCTGAGGAATGTTGTCTTTGGCACCCCAGCTGACTGTCTTGATCTTCTCTCCCTTCCCCCCAGCGGGCGTACTTGGCGCGTTCAGCACCGAAGAAGGTGCACCAACACGTAGCAGAGCAACAGGAGAAGTACGGGCGTGGCGCTTAGCCATGGGAAACAGTCAGAAGCAGTGGTAAGAGGAATGAAAAAAGGGCTGCCACTACTAGCAGCAGCCCTTTTTCAGGTAGGCAAAGGGCAGGCAGGTTAGTCTACCTGGTCCAGCTCCTTTTTCTTGGTGTCAATGGCCTCCCGGAGTTGGGTTTCCGTCAGCTTTTCGTCCGGATCAGTCTGGAATAGCTCTTTGTAGTCGGCTACGGCCTGCTGCTTGGGGGTCAGCTTCTTGGGTTCGGCGGGGGCTTCGTCCTCGATGGGTTTGCCGTTCTTGAGGAAGGCGTGCTTAAAGCCGTTTTTGATGAAAAACTCGGCGCCCTTATCGGTGAGGTTGTCGGCTTTGAGGGCCTCCGAGTAGGATTCGTGCACGAAGGTTTCGTTTTCGTACCCCGGGGCGAGGCTGTAGGCGGATTTTGCCATGAGTTCAGGATGTTGGAGGCGTTGGAAATGGGCCACGTAGGCGGTGAGCAGGTCCACGTACCCTTGAAAATTGCAGCTGGTGCAGCCGGCGGCGGAGTTGCCCGTAATGAGCCCGTACAGGGCGTGCAGCTCGGCGATGTATTCGTTGGTGCGGCGCTTGGAGTACGAGGCGGCTAGCCAGGCCTGGGCCCGGCTGGCTACTTCCTCGGTGTAGAGCACGGCCACGGCTTAGGCAACTACTTCGGCACCGGTTACCAGTGCGTCCAAGTAGGCGCGGCTGGCGGCCAACTGGGTGAGGCCAGTGGTGATAGGAGCCTCGAAGAACATCGGGAATTCGGGCTCTTTACCAGTGAGCGTCGTTTTCATGATGTTGTTGTCGTCGGTCAGGACCGTACCCGTACCGTCTTCGCCGGTGCTGGTTTCGTTGCCGTAGGACTTGAAGTACACGCGGATGTCGCCGCTGGCCAGTTCCTGAAACACCACTTTGCCGCCGGCCCGCAGGAACTCGGTGATGGCGTCGAGGTCGTTTTGAACTTTGTAGGCGTACTCCTGAATCAGGGTCTGCTCTACCTCCATGCTACCGTTTTCGTTGGTAGTGGATTTGTGCTGGCCGCTGCCCTTTTTCGGACGCCCAATGGCTTTGATGCCCTTTTCCCCTTCCTTCAGGGTGAAGCCGGAAAGAGCCCCGGTCGTGCTGTTGCGGGTTTCGGCCCCGGTGAACTGGTCGAACTGGAATACCCAGCTGTTGCGGTTGATGCCGCCGGGCTTAGGACACGCTTTGCTTGTTACGGCCTTGGTGATGCGGTTGCAGATATCGTCTGGCATGAGTTCTTGTCTCCTTTCGAAAATGGCCCTAGGTGTTGCAGCACCTAGGGCAGATTTCACGAGTGATGGTCAGATAGATTAGACTGCGAAGGCGACCAGGATATCGTAGGCAAAGCCCGAACCCAGGCGGAAGAGTACACGCCACCAGTTGATGCGCTCCTTGCTCTCGTATTTGAACTCGGCCGTGGTCATGTCCGACTCCAGGTCGGTGGCCCAAATGAGGTTACGGGGCAACGTGTACAGGGCCAGGTGGGGCGAAGCCGCGGGGAAGTCGGCTTTCATGAACTGCTCCCACACCTTGAGCTGCTTGATGAGCAGGCCGTCGTAGGTCAGCGTCTTGGTAGCCGCATCGTACACCAGCTTGGTTTCCTCCTTAGGGTCTTCCAGCGTGGGTTTGGTCTGGGCACGCTTCTTCGCCAGCGCATACAGGCTTTTGGTCAGGAAGATGGCCTTCTGGTCCTCGTCAATATCCTGCAACTCGTCGCTGCAGTTCTGGGTGAGGTCCTCCAGCAGGTCTTCGATTTCGGCCGGGTTGGCCTTCAGCGCAGCGAAGTCGATGTTGGCGGCCCGGTACATGCCGTTACCCGCAGTAGAGTCGGCGGTAGGGTTTTTGGCCAGCAGCTTTTTGCGGATACCGTCCGTCTGGTTGTAATCCTTGCTGGCATTGGTGCGGTCCCCGAGCATCCACACGCGGATGGCGTCGCGGTACACGGTGGGCGTTACCATGTCGTTGAGGGCCAGATCAAGCAAATCACCGATGATGCCCTGATCCTCTACCGAGAGGGCGGCTACGCCACCTTCTAGGTAGGTGCGAACCAGTTCCTCAATCTGGGTGCCGGTCAGGTCGGAATCGGTGGCATGGCCGGCGGCCAGCATGCCCTGCAGGATGGTGCCCTCGAAGGTTTCGGCGCAGTCCTGATCCTGAGCCATGAGCTTATCAACGCTGATTTCGTTGGTCACCCATTTGGCCAGCGTGCCGGTGGGCACAAAGGCGCCGCAGCCCGTATCCCGTACGGTTACTTTGTCCTTAGCCAGCAGGCCCTGAATGAGCACGCTGGTTTTGATGTTTTCAATGACGCGGATGCCCAGCTCGGCCAGCGTGGGCACCTTACGGGCCGGCATCGTTACGATGGCAACGGGCGGGCGGTAGGCGGGGGTATTCTCGAAGAAGGGCATAGCCGGTTAGAGAAAGTGAAAAATTGAGGGGAGTGCGAAAAAGTCAGGGAAGCCGACGACCTACATCGTGCCGTGGTGGGCCGCTTTCGGCTTAGGCTTGCCCGAGTTCTTGGGGTCTACCTGGGGAGCAGGCCGGCGACCCGTAGCCGAGGGAGTAGGCGGCACGGTACCTTTGAACTTCTTCAGTTCTGTTTGCAGGCTGGCAATCGTCTCCTCGTCCTGCTTGCGACCATCTTCTAGCTGCTTCAGGCGGTTCATTACCTCGCTCAGGTTTGTGCTGTCCTCGGTAGTGTTCTCCGCTTCGTCCTCCGACTCGGCATCAGTGATGGTCTCCACGACGCCGCCCGCTACCGTAATAGAGCGGCCATCGGCCAACCCGTAGGTGCCATCTTCGGCGGCTTCAGTCAAGGCTTCATCATAGAACACAGCGACGCCCTGAGCCAGTGGGCCATCATGGTAGAGCAGCGCCCCATCCTGATCCGTCTCGGTGCTTTGCACTTCCGCTACGGGCTCTTCTTCAGCACCTTCAATGGTGGCTTTCACCCCGAGCTGCTTCGCTAGATTGGCTACTAGCAGAGCATTAGCTTTTTGCTGAGCCGTGGGCGCAGCTTTCTTGGCCCCGGCTTTGGGGGCCGTCTTCTTGGCTTTTTCTGCCATGGGACGTTGGGAGTTAGTAGGCTTGGGAAAGGCCGCTTTCGGAGCCGGCTTGAAGCGGGCTTGGGTTGCCCGACGGTTCACGCGGGCTACGGCTAGTTTGAATTGGGACAGGCGGGCCTGGGCTTCCGCCCCCGAGGGGGCCTTGCTTTTCAGCGGGATGACCTTGGTGGCAAAGCCGAAGTCCTTGGCTTCCTGAGCCGTCATGAAGCGGTCCGTGCTCATCAGGGCCACGACATCCGCCTCGGGCTTGCCGGTGCGGGCCATGTAGATATCCCGAATGGCCTGCTCTTCGCGGTCCAGCCGGTCAGCATCAGCCCGCAGGCCTTCGCTGCGCTGCGAGTAGGTGCCCTCCGGAAATAGGGGCCGGTGGGTCATCCACTGGGCGGTATGCTCCATTTCCACTGCATCGGCAGCCAAGGCCACGATGGTACCCGAGCTGGCGCACAGGCTCATGATGTGGGCGCGAATGGGCAGCTTCAGGCTCTGGAGGTAGTTGTATACATCCATGGCATGCCGCACCGAGCCGCCGTAGCAGATGCCGAACTGCAGCAGAATGCTATCGACTTCCTGACCCTGATAGTTGGCCCACTCGATCTGCATCTTGATGTTATCGACGGTGAAGCCAGGTACATAGTCGTACTCGTCCCAGTCAATGAAGCCGGGGCCGATGTTTTCACCTACTGGAATAACGAGTTCTGGCATGTCGCAAATCCGCCCATTGGGGGCGGTGCAACAAAGGTTCAGGGGTAAGTAGCCAGCCTTCAACTTCTTGTATGAAATTGCTCTGGTATTACTCTAAGAAGACCTATGCCACAGATTCATTTGAATCCTACCGAGAAGACGGCAGCCGAAATTCGGCGTCAGGCTGCCAAAGCGGGGGTGTCTGTCAATGCGTACCTGGCCCCCTATCTCAATGCCATCGCTGATAAAACCTTACAGATGGTGCCCCACTTCCCAGCCCCTAAACCCGCCGCACACTAATGGCAGAAGAAACCGTCCTGCTTCGCGTCCAACTGGACGAAGGCAAAACCACCGACCGGCTCAAGCAGCTGGTACTCGACATTGAGGCCACGCGCCGGGCTCAGTCGGACCTGAACATCATGCGCCGCAACGGTATCGTCAACGATACCGAGTACGCCGCCAAAACTGTAGCCCTGCAGGACCAGCTCAACAAGCAGCGGCAAGAGCAGACCGCGCTTACCAAAAACCTCGACCTCTACAACAGGGCCGTGTCGGGGGTTGGTGATTCCTACAAAGCCACCCAGGCCCAGCTGAGCCTGGCCCAGCGCCAATATCAGGAGCTAGCCGGCTCCGCTAACAACAGCACGGAGGAAACCCAGGCGCTGAGCAAAATCATTGATGAGCTGCGGGGTACATTGCGCACTACAGATGAGGGCATGGGCCTGTTTGTCAGAAATGTAGGCCGGTATTCGGGTGCAGTAGAGCCTCTGATTGCTGAGCTAAAGCGCCTCGAAATCCAGCAGTCCCAGCTCAGCAAGGACAACCCCGCGTATGAGCAGCAGCAGATGCGCATTGTGGGCTTTCAGCAGGCCATCAACCGGGCCGGCGCCGAAGCGGGCCTGACCTATGAGCAGACCCAGGCCAAGCTTACCAGCTACGGCAATGCCGTTACGCCGGTGGTAGAGAACTTGGTACGTCTCGAAAATGAGCAGGCCAAAGTAGCCGAGGGGTCAGAAGAGTACACCAAGATTGGCTTTCGGATTGCGGCGGCGAAAAAGGAGGTGCAGCAGCTGGCTGAGGCTACGGCAGAGGTGCCCGAGGAAAACAAGAAGGTAGCCGACTCGCTGGAAGAGCTGGACGAAGTAACCGGCGCGTTTGGCGGTAACGTGGGCCGATTGAAAGGAGCCTGGGAGCAGGCCAAGCAGGGGGCCGATGCCGCCAAGCTGGGGCTTACTGGGGTGCGCGGTGCTATTGCCGCTACCGGCATCGGGGCCTTCATTATTGCGCTCGGGCTACTCTATGAATATTTCACCAAAACGGATGAAGGTGCCGAGGATTTGGCTGCTGGCCTGGCCTTTTTGAAGGGCGGGTTCTCCGTGCTGGAAGGCATCGTAATTGGAGCGGGCAAAGCCCTGGTGCTGGTGTTCACTGACCCCAAGCAGGCTGCCAAAGACCTGTTACAGTTCCTCGAAAGCCAAGTCATGAACCGTGTCAAGGCCTTCGGCGTCATCTGGGACGGTATCCGGAACGGCGACGCCAAGGGCCTGACCAATGGCATCTTGCAGTACGCGACGGGGGTAGAAGACAGCATCGGCAAAACCGAGCGGCTGACGGCCGAGATTGGCCGGGCCGCGGCGGCAGCTCGGGACTTGAGCAGAGCAGAAGACGAGTTGGACCAACAGCGTAGCGACTCGCAGATTACGCTGGAAAAGAATAAGAACCTGATTGATAAGTTGGTGTTATCGGCGCGGGATCGTAACCTCTCGGAAAAAGAACGGTTGGCCAACCTGGACCGAGCCAGTAAACTCGAAACCGACAATCTGAACACCACCATAAAGCTGGCTACTGAAGCCGCTAGAATTGCTCGGGTTCGGAATGAGGAAGCTGTTAGGGCAGGTAAAACCTCTGATGAGTTGCGGGATGCGCAGGTAGCTGCGCAGGTAGAGCTTATTAAGCTGGAGGGACAATCAGCTAGCTTGCAGCAAAGCATTCAGAACCGCCGGAGTGCGCTACTCCAGCAGCAGGCAGCCGAGGACAAGGCCACCGCCGACAAAGCGCGGGCCCAGCGCGAGAAGGATGCCGCGGCCGTCCTGGCTGCTCAGCAGAATGAACTGAAGGTACAGCTTGGCTACCTGGACCTGGAGCTGCAAGGCGTGCAGAAAAACAGCGCAGAGGAACTCAACATTTTGCAGCGCAAGCTAGCCACGCAGCGGCGCCTGGAGCTAACGGCTAAAGACCTGACCGTACGACAGAAGGCTCTGATTGATGCCAAGTATGAAGCCGACTCGCAGAAGCTAACTGAGGATAGTGCACAACGCCAACTGGTGCAGGAGCTGGCCAACGCCCGCACCCTGGTTGCGGCGCAGCTGGCCGTGGCTGCGGATGGCAGTGAGCAGCAGTTGCAGGCCCAGCGGGAGCTAATTGAAAACCAGTTGCAGCAGGAACTAGCTGCCTTGGACAAGAAGCAGGATAACACGGCCAAGGAGAAAGAACTACGGGCTAAAGCTGCCAAGGACTTGGCGGAACTGGAATTCAACCAGTCGCTGACTGCTCTCGAAAACGAGTTGCAGGCCCGCCGCAACCTGATAAACCAGGAATACGCCAGCGGACTTACAACCAAAGAGCAGCAGGAAGCCGGACTGCTGGCCATTGAGCGCGCGGGCTTAGCTGCCCGGCTGGTAGCCCAGCAGGACTACGGCCGGAGCACGCTGGAAACCCAGGCCCAGATAGCCGAGGCCGAAGCCGCGGCACGGGATAAGAAGGCGGCCGATGATGCCGCCGCGCTGGAAAAGGAGAAGGGCGTTCAGCAGGCCCGCAAGGAAGCGGCCGGCGCCGTCACCGATACTGTTATCGAACTCTTCGGAGAAGAGACGGCAGCAGGGCAGGCAGCGCTGGCTCTGAAGAAAACTTTTGCATTGGCTGAAATCGCCATCAACCTGCAACGTGAATTATCGGCCATCGGCACGGCCGCCGCTGCTAACCCGCTCAACATCCCCACGGCGGGTATTGCTGGCCTGACGCAGAACGCTATTCTGACTGGTATTGCCATTGCCAAAGCGGCCGTGCTGACTGCGAGGGTGCTGGTATTTCGTCGGGGCGGCATGGCGTATGAGCCTGATGGCAGCATTGCCCAGGGTCCCAGCCATGAGCAGGGCGGTATTCCGCTCTACAGCCGGCGCACCGGTCGGAGCGTAGGTATTGAGATTGAGGGCGGCGAACCCGTGCTAACTGCCAATGTGAGCCGCACCCCGCACCTACTGGCCGCAGCCTCAGCTATCAACGTCGCTGCTGGCGGGCGCCCGCTGGTAGCACGTACTATCAGCCCGTTGCGGCATATGGCACTGGGTGGGGTAACGTCGTCTGCTCTGGTGCGCGAGTCGTTGGCTGGCGCGCAGCAAGGCATCGACTACGAACGATTAGGTCAGGCAACAGCAAAAGCCCTACGGCAAAGCCCGCCCATTACGCGCATTGTCGACGTAAAGGACGGGCTCGAACGGGATGCATCTACTCAGACGCTGGCTAACGATTAGCGTTTCTGATTGAGGTGCTCGGGCTTTTCAGCAGACGGGGCAGGCAGGTCATGTAACTTGCCTGCCTCTGCTTTTGCTAGGGTAGCGGATGGTATGTCTAGGTACTTGCGTTCAATGTACGCGGAGGCTTGCCCGTTTTTAAAACGAGTGCGCTTGCTGTCAAGTGCTACAATGCACAGCGTTTCACCGTCTGCGTTGGTTGGCATAATATCTTGCAGCTCCAAGGTATCCCCTTGATCCGCCAATACTACCACCTTTGAGGGCATATCCTTGTCGTGCACCTGCTGCCCATTATACAGTGGCACGCTGTTTCCCTTGATGGTAACCGGGTTTTTAAACTTAGGGCCAGTATCACAGGCTGATAACAATACGGCGGCTAGCGAGAAGTAGAGTAGTTGTTTCATAGCCACAACGATACGAAAAAGCCCCGACCTGTGTAGGCCGGGGCTTTTGGCTTATATGCTGCTGGAGAAGTGCGTGTGCTTTTTATTCAGCCACTTCCTGTCTTCTTCTTTAATCAGCTCATACTCCACCTCAATTTTAATTTCAGAAATGGAGCCGTACTCACCTTCAGGCCACTTGGGTTTGCCAATAAACATGATGGCCTCGCCTGAGTGCTTGAGGTAAACTAATGAGTAGTCCTCGTCACATTGCTCCTCCATGAGCATGGGCCGACAGAACTCAATTCCTCTGGCAGCTAAAGCCGGATTGAATGCCTCTAAGCCAATAAGCAGCACCTTGTCAATGGCTTCACGCCCCGATTTCTCTATAAACTCATAGACATACTGCTCAACCATATTGGTTTGTTGAGCAGTATATAACTCCTGAATGCTAAGGTTGGGGCGTTTCATTTCCATACTGGCAATATACGATGCCTAAAAGAACTCCGGCCTAGTCGGCTGAGTATGAAATTCCGCCGGCGCAAACTCTCCGCGCGCGCCCGGCTCCGGAGCGACCAGAAATGAAGGATGCAGGCGCAGCATCTCCACCTCCACACTGCGCGTCGACGTGTACTCATTGATTTTGGAGATGGAAAAGTACCCCTGTAAGCCCGCGTCCCAGACCGGAACGTTCGGCTCTGCCAGGAACTCGGCAATGTCGCGGGGGCTGAGCCGGTACCGTTCTTTATGGTAGCGGCACTCGGTGAGCATGGCCCCCAGTCCGGCCCAGGCCACCGGCAGAATATAGGCATCAGCATCCAGCGACACATCTTCCCCGTCCTCCACGAAGTAGGAAACCGGCCCTTCCACCGGCCGCCGGACGGCACCCTCTACCAGGCTGAGCTGCTGGGTCCGGGTGGAGCGCAAGGTAAGCCGGGGCTTAGGCGTGCTGCTGTCGTACTCCGTCTCAACGAACGGGTCTTCGTTTTCCCGCAGGGTATAGTTGCGAATCAGCAGCAGGCCGGGCTGGGCCGTGCTCCGCTCCGAGGCCGCGAAGGGGAGCGTTGTCAGGGTGTAAGAAGCTGGCAAGGTTTCATCGGCAATTACTAGGGTGCCGTTGCCGTAGCCCTTGCGTACGCTCTCCTCCTCCGCCCACTGAAACAGGTTGCGCTGGCCGAAGCCCCCGAAGCGGTAGGCCACGCTGCGGGGCTGCCCAGTAGGTAAATCTGGCGCGTCTCGCTTATTAGTCCAGTCGCGGGCGTAGGCCGCGTTGTCGAGCACGGCCCGCGAGGGGCGCAGGGTCAGCCTATCCTCGTAGGCATCGGTCTGCACGGAAAAGCCGCACACCTGCACCAGGGACTTAAAGAAGTCCAGCTGCTTCATATCCTGGGGCAGCCACTCGGCTAGGTTTACTTCCGCTCCGGGCGGCTGCTCTGGCAGTACATTGACCTCGAATTTATGGCCGGGAATGGTCTGCCCCCCGCTGTTGAAGTTGGCGTACTCGAAGATGCGAAAGCCCCACTTATCAATCGGTGCGCTGCCCACGCCGGCAATGCGCAGCACGGCCGTCAGCTGCTCGCCGGCATTGAGTAGCAGCCGTTCAGCCGTAGCCGACACGGAAAACGGGTTGGTTTCCCCTTCCTCGAAGTCGCTCATTTCCACCGAAGACACCCAGGGGCCTTCTGACACCTTGCGGCCGTTTACGTGCAGCTCTACGCGGGCCTGGGCCTTACCCAGCCGGACGGTGGAGTAGATGAGCCGCAGCACGGTGCGGGCCTGCACCTGCACGTACATGGCCTTGTCAGCGGTGAAGCTGTAGGCTGCCGCATTGTACACCCCGGGCACCGTGGGCACGATGGGCGGGGTAGTGCCCAGAGGGCGTATATAGCCATCGAAAGGAATCGTTTTCACTACGTCCGAACGGTTGCTGTCAGGCGCGCCATCGTCCTCATGATCGGGGCCCACGTCGACGCGCAGGCGGCGGGCCTTCACGAAGTCCTCCGCGTACTGGGCCGGGGCCACGGCCGGCACCTGCAGGCGGGGCAGCAGCCCATCCGCCGGGTAGTCGACAGCGAAGCCCGCTTCGGTGGCCAGTTGCTCCAGCACCAGCGGCGCGGAGAGGGTTGGCCAGAGGTCGTAGGGGCTCAGGTTGGCTACGTCCAGCGGCCGGCCCCGGTCGTAGAGTTCATAGCTCCAGCCGTTGGCCGCCGCGTAGGCAGCTGTAGCCCGCTGAGCAATATTGCCGATGGTGCGCAGGTGAGCGAACCGGGAGAAATCCAGCTCACTCAGCTTCTTTTCCCCCAGGGCTTCGACAAAGCGCTTGTTGCCGGCCACCAGTTGCAGTTGATATGCGCCGCCTTCGTAGCCCTTGAGCAGCAGCCGGGCCCGGGGCATGATTTCCACGCCTTCACTGAGCAGGGTAACGTTTGGCAGTGACTGGTAGGGCACGCGGGCCGTGCTGCTGTCCCAGGCGGCATGACCAAGTAGTCGGTGGTTGTGGCTGGTGCCGGGTACGCTGAACTCCGGAGAGAAGTCCGACTGAATGCTTTCCGGCTTGAGCAGATCGGATACTTGGAAAGAAGGCAGGATAACCGTGTCGGGCGAAAGGTCCACAGCTACCCCGCCGATGAGGAGTTGATTGCTCATGCGCTACAGGTAAGCAATAGCCAGAAAATTGATGAGCAGGTGCATGGTATTATCAATAATGACCATGAGCCAAAAAGCGATAAAGGGTGGCTTATCAGCTGGGTACCCAAAGGGGCCTGCCTCCAGCACGGACACCTGGTTGTAAAATCGCACCCAGTACTTAGCTAGTCGGTAGCGGTCAATCAGGAAGTGTGTGCCAAAAATCACGAGCCATGCCCACACAGAAGGCACTATCCAGGCAAATCCGATGGCATAAAGTAGCGCATGGATAAAGGCCCATTTATGGCTGCTGGTTTTATTGACAGCCATCTTATCTGACTGCAATACATAGTCTCCTAGTAGATGTAAAATCAACTGAATCATTGTCCCTGTACAAGCTGAGGCCGGGCCTCGGTGAACGAAATAGTGGCCTCATAGCGGCGGCGCCCTTCGCGGTAAGCCGGAAAGGTGCCACCCTTGAGCACCATGGGCACCCACTCGGAGCCGGGGCCCTCGGGCTGATACCAGGCCTGCACACTACGCCGCAGGCTGCGCAGCCCCTCCACGAAGGCCCGCTCAGCAAACACCCCTGAATACGCCTCCACCGTAGCCCGGGACGCCGCCCGACTACTGTAGCGTAATTCCTGGGTGGCTGCCTCCGTGTACGCCTGGCCTTCCCCGATGTCATCCCCGTAAGCCGGGGTGCCGCTGAACACCCAGTACCCGAAGCCGCCCTCCGGAGAGAGCCACCGGACGGGCAGCCCGTAGCGCGGGCAAGGCATCTGCACAAAACGCACCTGCCCATCTTCTTCCGGCACAGCCTGCAGGGTGTTCTCCGCCGTGCGGCGCGTGATCTGGTAGGGGTAGCCTGGCCAGATGGGCAGCACTCCCCCGAACGGAGTCAGCGGCCGGCCGGCGGCGTATGCCTCCAACTGCTCGGCACTGAGCACCGAATTCAGCGCAAAGCCCTGGGCAATCATCTGCCCGCCCATGCTCAGCGAGTAGCCTACGTACAGATCTTCGGTGAGGGCAGTAGGACTATTCAGGTCCAGGCGGCGGCTGCCACTGCTGAGCAGCGCCCCGACCTCAGAGCGCAGAAACGGGGCTAGGTTGAGCGTTGCCACTCCGGAGGCCCCCACGGTCGCCCGCACGGCGGCAACGAACGTGAGGGGCCGGGAATCAGCCAACGGGTGGCCTTCGGGAAAGCCCGCGTAGAGATCAGCCGCTACGAAAGCCGGACCATCGGGGTCAGGCTCCACTTCTACCGGGATACCCTCGGGCGCCCAAAGCCCCGACCAGACCGGCTCAGGCTCGGGCGTGGGCTCCTCGGGGTCTGGGTCCGGATCAGGATCAGGGTCCGGGTCTGGGTCGGGAACGACATACCCGCAGGCTATGCTGTTGGCCGTACGCTGCACCGTCAGAAACGGGTTCCCCAGGCTGGACAGAAAGGCCACCTGGGTAGTGCCTTCACAGAGTGGAGCAGCTACTTCCTCGCCGGTGGCGTACCCGCGTTCGGCTTCCGTCACACTGGCTATCTGGCCCGCGTTGGCAGGCGTCAGGTAGTCGTTGACCTGGCTCCCTACGGCCGCGGCCGCATCGTAGTACAGTTCATGCAGTACCCCGCGCGAGTCGGTGAACTGATCTTTCTTCACCCCTACACGCCCGGGCGGGGTAGGCGGAACTACGCCCGCAATGAAGAACTGCGCAGTCACTACCGCGCCGCTCTCGTCGCGCACGTACGCCGTGCGGTTGCCCGGCTCAATGTCGGTGTAGGACGTTTTGCCTGCGGTGTACTGGCTGTTGGCCACATCATCCAGCTTGGTTTCAAACACCCCTTGGGCCCCGGTTACCAGCAGCGTAGCGGTGCGGGCGGAAGCATCAGCTTCTACCTCCAGCGCGAGGGTAGCAGGCTGGTAGTAGTCCTCTTCGACTTGCAGGGAGGCGTAGGGGCTGCTATCTATGGCCGTGAGGGTTACCCGGTCGTTGCCCTCGCGCTGCTGGAGCAGTACGGCCCCCACCGCGTAGTCCCGCTGCGGCTGGCCGGCGGGCACCAGCGTAGGCGGCGGCACGGGGTCTACCTGCACAACGCTCAGGCCGCGAGCGGCGGGGTCGTTGCTGTAGTGGGTTTCGAGGGTGCAGTTATCGAAATTAAGAACGTCCAGTCGGATGGTGGCCATTGCTTAGGCGGTGAGGGCGTGGCGGAGTTCAGTGGCAATGGCCACCATTTCGCCCGCGGCAATGCGGGCCTTGAGCGTATTCAGGCGCTCGGGGGTGAGGATGTCAGAGAAGAGGCGCGAGGGCTGGCGCAACTGGTAGAGCAGCGTACCCTTCTTGTGGATGTTGTAGGCGGCGGCGTAGCCGAACTGCTTATAGGTGCTACCGGGCCGAAGGATAAAGCCAGGCTTATCCTGCGCCCATTGCTCCAGAATGGTATGCAGCGGGTCGCCGCCGCTACTGGCCCCAGTACCCGTAGGCCCGCGGCCAGTGATGAGGGCCTGCACATGAGCGGGGCCCAGCAGCGTCAGGCTGTCATCGGTGGCCTCAAAGCGGGTGGCCTGCGCCGTGCGCCCACTGGCATAGGCGGGCTTGCCGTAGGGCTGCTGCGGATAGGTTTTGTAGGCTTCGATGCAGGCGGCTACCATCTCTGGACCTTCGGCAGCGAAAGCGGCTTTGGCTGAAGCTAGCATGAGGCGTAGTGGCCAAACTTCGTCGTAAGCTCTATGATCTGCTCACTGTCCTCCATCTTGCTGCGGTGCAGTTCTTTGCCGTATCCATCAAGAAAAACAGTGGTACCATCCTTTAGAACTCGGACTACATTCAGCTTTCCATCCCCATAGGCTTCAAATTCCCGAGGGCTATCTGTTGGCTGTGTCATTTCGCCTAGGCCACAATAGCCAAGGTCTTCACTGACTTCTGATTGTGTTAGCATTGTACCAAGCTGTTAAGTGAAAAATTGACCAAGTAGCCGGTACCAATGCCCGCGCCCTTGCGCAGCACAGGCACCCGGTCCATGAAGCCATCGACTAGCTCCGCTTCGTCGCCTTCCGCCAGCAGCAGATGAAAGCGCTGGGTCATCTTATCCATTTCATTCTGGATATGGATGCTGTCATCCGAGCCGTTTTCGTGCTCATCCTTGCCGTAGAAGCACATGGCTACCTGCGTGGTAATGCTGCTGCCCTTGAGCCGGGAAGGCATCAGGAAGAGGTGCGCCTGGGGAAAGGGAGCGTTGTAGTTGATGTTGGCCTGGGCCTGCTTGCCGTGCCAGAAGGAAGCGGCTCCGGCGGCAGTAGCCTGGGCTTCGAGGTAGGCGACGATTTCGGCGTGGGTCATAGGTCGTAGGAGACAGAGAAGGCGGCTATATCAATATTCATTTCCTTGACTAAACGCCTGATTTGGCGCAGGCTAACACGGATGGTTTCGCCGTGTTCCCCGAGGTAATCATCATCATCCAGTGCCCGATAGGCCCTGTGCAGTTCTGCCCTCCATTCGAGTAGCTCAGCGTAGGTCATGCGTCGTAGAGGCCAGAGGTGAGAGGTAGATAAGCCCCCACGGCACGGTTGAATTGACGTACCTCTGCACTTACCTTGAGGCTTTTGTTATAGGCGTCCCACTTGCGGTTGACCTTCCAGGCGAAGTATTTGCCTGCTAGCCGCTGCAAGAAGTTATTGCTGATCAGCGGAGCCCACCAACTAGCGTGAACCTCGTATTTCAGAATGTCGCGTTTAGTCATACCTACTTGATTTTCTCTCGGTGAATAGCTTGTAATCGTTTCTGGTAAGCAGCTCTGGCCTGCTCTAAGCGAAGCTTTCGGTACACGGTATCGGCATCGAGGGCGTAGACTTGCGCCCAGCTGATACCTAGGCTGCTGCTGAGGGCGTCGGTGGTGAGGGTCTGCCCAAACCGGTCAGAAAGCTCCTCCAGCCCGGCTTCGTATTCGTCGTCATCGGGCTCGATGTAGTCTTCGGGGTCGGCGGCGTGGCGCTCATGGAAAGCAGCCACGCCGCGTACATAAAAAGCACATCGGTCAGGACCTTGCCCACAGGTTCCTGTAGAATAGCTTCCCGCATGGCCTCCTCTTTCCCTTGGTCGTTGCGTCCGTACACCTCCCGGCATCGGTAGAGGGCATAGAGGTAGGGCGCGTACCACACATCAGGCTTATCAGGGTGTTCCTCGAAATGCTGGTTGGCCAGCACCAGCTGCCCATAGGTGGCACTGCCTGGGTCTTTCAGTCCTTCCGAAAGCGGGGGCTCGGGGATGGTGGCCGCGAAGCTGAGCAGGTTCATCAGGTAGCCCGCATCGGCCCAGGCCAGGCGGTCCAGCTGCTCGGGGGTGATGCCAGCCAGCACACATACGGCGGGCTCCGTGCTGCATTGCCAGTCGATGTACTGTTGCAGGCTCACATCATCCCAGGTGGTGGGCACCTGTAGGGTGATGGTCTCAGCGCCATCGGCGGAAGTGAGGGTGAGTTCGTGGCGCATTAGCGAACGATAGAGGGTTGAGCCGAGCGGCGGCGGGGCAGTGAGAGGGCGGGCAGCGTGGCTAGGGCAGCATAGCGCAGGGCATCCATGCCGTGGTTGAACTTGTCGATAGGCTCATTGGTGGGCTCCCCCGTGGCCTTGTCCAGTTTCCATTTGTAGGTGTCGAACTCCTTGATCAGGTTGATGCTGCGGCGGGTGATGTTGAGCTGATAGCGTTGGATGCTGCTGATGCCCGCCCGAACCGAATCAGGGCCTTTGGCAGCAGCCTCTACTGGCAGCCCCAGCCCCTGCAGTTGCTTGATGCTTTTCGGTTCCGCGGAGTCAGCTATGATGCGCTTGCGGCGGCTCAGGGGGTCGGCGGCCAGCAGCTCCCGGTAGATATCCGAATTCTCCAGCCCGGGCCCCCAGAGCACTTCATCCACCCACAGTTCCCCATCTTGGCTATAGAGGTCCACGGCGGCCGTGGGGTCGTTGGTAAAGCCGAAATCCAGTCCGCGGGCCAGAAACTTGGCATCGGCCGGAATGGCGTCCACGATGTGAGTCTTCCGGTAAATGAGGCCGGATATTTTACCCGTCTTGCCCCTGGCATACACCCGAAACAGTTCCTTGTCCTCCAGCTTGATATCCTCAATCTCCTGATGGTCCTGCTCACTCAGCCAGAGGTTGTGCCGGTGGTCGGAGATAATCAGCCGCACATTGGGCTTGCCAATCACCTTCTCATGTGCCCAGAACTTGGCCGTGGGGTTGTAGTCGAGCAGGATGCGAAACCGGGTACGGCGGGCCAGCTGCCAGTAAATCTGGTAGGTGATGCCGTTCGCCTCGTTTACGAACAGGATATCCCGCTTGCCGTTCTTGGCGCCCTGCTCGGTTTCGTAGGAGGTAAATTCAATCAGGCTGCCACTGAAGAAGCGAATGATGCGCTCAGTCTGGTTCCAGCTACTGATGTAGGGATGCAGCTCCGGGGTCCGGGCATAGATGGTCTCTGCATCCCGATACGCCCCTTTTTTCAAGTTCGGAATACTCTCGCCTACGACGGTGATCACCTGGTTCGGGCGCTTGATGGCCCACCAGTACAGCAGCTGCATGATGGTGTAGGTCTTGCCGCT
The DNA here is from genome assembly GCF_019599275.1 of Hymenobacter sp. HSC-4F20. Taxonomy (GTDB): domain Bacteria; phylum Bacteroidota; class Bacteroidia; order Cytophagales; family Hymenobacteraceae; genus Hymenobacter. The sequence continues at coordinate 308,564 of NZ_JAHZTD010000002.1, forward strand.
GCTGGTGCCGCCCTGATTCACGAGGACTTTCTCGGGGGCGTTAAGGTTTTCGAGGTAAAGCGGGCCGGCATCAAACATCGTCGTCCACGTCTTTTTCCGAATTGGCCAGTGGCGGGGCACCGGTGTACACGCGGATTTCCGGCACGGGCAACGGCTTGCCATCGCCATCGGTCAGGGCCAGCTTCTCCCCATACTTCTTGGGCAGCACCTTCGAGGCGTACCACTTGCGCGCATCAATGCGCAGGGCACTGCGCTGCATCCATTCCTTGTTCGGGAAGTCGCCTTTCTCCGTACTGATGGTGTCGCTTTCGGCGGCCACATCTTCGACGGTGCGGTTGTCAGCAATGTCGATTATCTCATCAACGAGGGTTTCGGCCTGCACTCTTCGCGCGCGGGCGTACTGGTCTTGAAATGTGGCGTAAGGACCGCCTTCGGCATCGTCCTTCGCCAGCCAGACCATAACGGTGCCCTTGGCCGGCATGCCCTCCATCTGGCAGATGCGGCGCAGGCTCACGCCTTCCATGAGCAGCAGGCAGATGCGCTGGGCAAGGTCAGGGGTCAGCTTGGTTTCGGGACCGGGCGTGTTGGGCATAGCCCAAAGCTACCCCCGGCGTAGTGCAGCATTCTGGCTATAGTCCACCCCTTTGTTGCGTGAACCCCCTACACTTCTTGCAGGTGATACAGTCCAGGTTTATCGGCTACTTCTACGCCGAGCAGCAGCTTCACCCGCTTGCGTACCTGCTGTCCATCAAACAATACATCCCGGTTAATGAGGTAGGGAGTAAAGAAGCAGGGGCGGGTGTTGGGGGTATGGGTTAGGGGCTTGCCCACGCGGGGCCGGATGTCGAGGTACCAGGCACCCCCGCGGCGGGGCGGCGGTATCAGGTCTACCTGGTGGCCGGCCTTGATACCGAGCTGGGTGCAGAGTTCTTTCGATAACAGGACGCGACGGTTTCCAGAAACGGATAGCGTGGGTAGGTAAACGGCGTTGGGATTGCGAGGCATGGGATAACGGGAGAGCTAGGGAGAGAGTGGGTTAGCGACCTGGGCGGATGCCACAGGCTTCGGCGGCCTGGTCGAGGTAGTCTTTCTGGGCCTGGGTCAGGTCGTGGGCACACCAGCGGTAGCGGGGCTCTTCTTCGGATAAGTCCCAGACGGTGGAGCTAAACAGCGGCCGGGCTTTGCCACTGCGGCGGTGTTCTTTAATTTCTTCAGAGGTGCGGCGGGTGGCAGCAGGCGGCTGCGTATCGTTTTTCTGGCTGCTGGAAGCACTTCGGCCCGCATCCGGCGCGGTAGTGCCAGATGCGGGCTTGCGTTGCTGTGAGGCCCGGTATTCGGCCACAGACATTTTCTCAGTCATCGTCATCAACTAGGATGTGGCCGCACTCGGAGCAGATGACAGCCCCCGCCTCGTCACTGCCACACTCGGGGCAGGCATCGGGGTTGAAGTCATCGGCGTCGGTGTCGTCGTCCTCCCGGCAATCGGCACACAGCCACGCATCCTTTCCAATGCGAGTGCCGCACACCTGGCAGGTATTGGCGAAGTGCTGTTGACTCATTTCCCCTCACCTCCCTTCTCGCAGCCTGCGCAATCCGAGTTCAGGCAGTTGGCCCTACCACCATTGGAGAGAATGCTGGCGGCAATAATGGGCGTAGGGCACAGCAGCCAATGCCCAGTGCCGAGGTATTTTTCAAACTCGCTTCTGTTGCAGCATGCTTCGCTACCACTTGGATTGTCCCAATCAACCATGTGGCTGGTGATTGCGGTGATAGTACAGATTGCACTGGGGTTTGAGGCTGAATAGAATTTGTCGCCTACTTGGTACCCCAGCCCTTCCGGCTGCATCCAGGGCAGATCAATCGGGTACTTCCGGGCCAGCTGCTCCAGCGCCTCGGCATCATGGTCCGGCGTGGGCACCGGGCGCAGCTTCTGGGCGGCCATGTCGATAGCCTGATACAAAGTCCAGTCACTTAGGTCGGGTGTTTGGGCTACGTTGTCCAGCACCAACAAGGCTTCGTCAACGGATTCGGGGGTATACAGGGGTTTGGGGGTCGTATTCATCGGGTAGCGGATTGGGGGTTGGTAGTTCGTTTGGTGAGAGCCTTGCGGATGGCCCGTAGCTCGGTGGTGCGCGGGGCGCAAGGCCGGGTGCTGCTCCGTTCCGCTTGCTCCAGTAGCACCAGCCGGGCTTCTAGTTGGGCCACGGAGTAGGCGGCGGTGTTGATGTGGGGATGGTAGGTCATGCGTACAGGGCTATCCAGTCAGCAATAGCTAGGAAGAGCTGGTAGGCCACCTGGGGTACTATGGCGTTGCCGTAGCCTTTAAGCGAGTCCGTTCGGCCCGTGTCTTTCCTTTTGCTTTTGACTTTGCCCGAACCTGTGCCAGCTGCTCTGGGCTCAGTTCGCACCAGTCCGGCGGGTAGCCCATCATCTGGGCCACAAAGCGGGGGTTCAGTGAGCCGGAAGGCTGGTTGGTGTCCAGCGCCGCCTGGGCTGCCAGCCCAGGCGAGTTGCGCTCCATCTGTGAGGGAAACGCCTGCGAGTTCTTGCCATCCTGAGCGGTTGGGGTAGGCAATAACTTCTTTACCGCTGTGCTCAGCCCGTCCCCCGAATTGGCACTCATACCCTTGGCATTGTGGTTGCCGTGTACCGTGGGCGTAGGCAGGAAGGGCGCCACATCCGTGAACTGCGGGGCAAAGGGCCGGCCGTTGGCTGTGATGGTTTTCCGCTGCACTTCCCCCTTGTCGTTCACAAAGGATTCCGCTTTTCCCCGGGTCGCATCGGCAGCCATCGGTGTGGGCAGTAGCCCCATGTGTACCTGCTGCACAAGCCCCACTTGGGCCAGCCGCCCTGTGTGCTTGTCGTAGGCCCGCTGTCCTAGCTGGGCGGGCATTCCATCCTTCGTCACTAGCCTGTTCGCTGATATACCCGGCTCCTGAGCTGAGGGCGTGCGCCACAAACCAGAACCTGTCTCGCTTGTGGGGAGCACCGACACCTGCAGCTGGAAGTAGCACCGGTTGAACCTCGTAGCCTTCAGCTTCCAGGCCAGCGCACACTGATTCGAATGCCAGCCCTTTTGCCTGACTAAGCAGGCCACGAACGTTTTCGCCCAGAACCCAGCGCGCGGCAAGCTCTCGAATGACTCTAAGCATTTGCGGGAAGAGTGCCCGAGGGTCGTCATTGCCGAGCTTTTTACCGGCATCGGAGTAGGGCTGGCAGGGGAAGCCCCCGCAAACAAGGTCAATTGCTCCCCGCCATTGGGTCGCATCGAAGTGGCAGATATTACCATAGAGAACGGAGGTAGGCTGTGGCTGGCCTGGCTTCCATGCTTTCCACGCATCAATGATGGCAGTCAGCTCAGCGGGGCTCAGGTCCTCAGCGGGTACACACTTGAAATTTTTCATCAGCACCTGGCGGGGGAATTCTTCCCATTCCACCAGAATGACCGTTGCCCAGCCCATCCAGTGCGCTGCAAGGTCGAAGCCGCCGATACCGGCGAAAAGGCTACAGAGTCTCATGGGGTTGAAGGATAGGGAGTGAGGGAATAGCCAGGCCGCGTTTCTGGCATTCAGCGGCGACCAGGGCAAGGCTCATGCGGCAGCGGCTTGATTGCGGCGGAACTCAGCAATGGCATCAAGGGCCTCCTTGTTGCGGGTTTCCCAGGCATTATCTTCCATCTGCTTGAGCTGGGCTTCCGACATGCGGGGTATCTCCTCGCGGATGCGACGGGTGTAGCCAGCCTCATTCATCTGGCCTAGGTGCGGGGTAGCCGAATCAATGGCCTTGGCCCGCTCCACCTTGAAGGTCCGGCCCTGCTGGGCCAGCTGCTCACCAGCCGCCTTTACCTCCGCCGGCATCGGCGCCAGCGCGGCCCGTTCCGCTTCGCGCTGCTGCTGCTCCGCCTGGGCCTGCTGCTTGGTGAAGTCATTGAGGGGTACATACCCGAGGGCAACCAGATCAGCCACGTTCAGCGGGTTGCTGACGGCCTTGCCCGATTTCAACTGCTCATGCTCGTGCGTAGCCTGGGCCAGTACCAACGGGGTGCGGACCTCCTCATCGTAGGCAGCCAGCCAGTCGGTGACAATCTGCAGGTCCACCCGGTTGTAGTTCTTGCCCCACCGGCCGCGTGCCGCTTCCCGGAAGCAGAGCACCACCTCATCGAATTTGAGGTAGTAGAACTGCCGAAGCAGCTGAGGAATGGCCAGCGCAATCTGCACGGCGCTCATCCCGTTCTGCACGTTGAGCTGCTTGAGAGTAAAGGCCAGGGCCAGCGACAAGGCATTTACCGTCTCCTGCCCGCCTTCCCGGTTCAGCTTAGCCAGGGAGGTGGATTGTAAAGCCTTCTGCGGCGTCAGGGCCAGCGCCTGGTTGGCGTAGGTCGCCGTGTCCTGCTGCAGAAGCGAGGTAAGCGTTGGCGGCGAGTATATCGCCAAGGTCGAGGTCTTTGCTGTGGCTGCCAGCACTTGACCGGTGGAAGCGGTTTGAGGTACCATCGGGAGAAGGTTGTAGCGTGGGGTCAGAAGTGACCAATTCGTTTCGTTTGGCGTCCCGCGTCAGCCAGGACTGGATGTAGTTCTGCCAGCCCTTCTCATCGCGGGGCTCCAGATCGGCGGTTTTCACCAAGGCAGCGGCGATGTAGTGGGGAGCGAAGACAGCACCGAAGCGCAGGGCCCTGGCCAGGTCGGTAAAGCCCTGAAGCGTGGAAAACTTGCTCTCGGCAAAGGGCTTCAGGCTGGGATGCTTGGGCAGCGGCGCGCCCCCCTCGGTGTGCGAAGCCGGGCGTTGGGCCTTCAGCGAGTGGCGTAACTGGTCCCGCTGGTAGGTGACCTCTTCCAGGTCGGCCCCTAACTGCTCATTTTCATTTTGCAGCTGTGTAATTTTTTTTTCGGCGGCGGCGAGGGCGGAGCGCAGCGCCTCCACCTCCTCCGTCTGTTCTTTTACTTGGTCGTTCTTGGTCGTTTCCTTATAAGGCGACCCTGAATGTCTAGAGACATGACCACCGTTGTCTATAGACACATACCCTGTTTGTCTATAGACAGCACCACCATTGTCTATAGACATGCCGTTTTTGTCTATAGACAAATTGGATTCTTCCGCGTTTTCGAGCGCCACGTTCAGCGCCTCGACAGCGGCGAACTGCTCGGCCGCTGTGCCTTCGTAGCACCCCCGCAGGCGGGTCGTGGTGGTGATGCGGCGCAGCTTGGTGGCACCCGTCGAGTGCAGCAGGCCCAGGTCCTTGAGCAGCGACAGGGCGCGGCTGATGGTGCGCGGCGTGCCACCGATGCGGTCAATCAGGTAGGCGTTATCGGCCGTGAAGGCGCGCTGCTTACCGTTCTCTGCCATTTCGGCCACCTCAATCAGTACTGCCCGCTGGGTGCGGTTCAGGGCAGTAAGGCGGTTGAGATTCTGACGAATGGGAAGCATGAGGCGGGTGGGTAAGGAGCCGGGGCCATCGGCGTGTAGGAAGCGGTTGGGGGCGGTGCTCATCAGGCAGCGGCGAAGAGAGAGGGTTGGGCAGCGGACTTCTTGGCCTTGGCCGCACTGGTAGCGCCTACCAGGGTAGCCGGAATGGGCTGCTCCTGGTGCATGCGCTGGAGCAGCTGGTAGGTCATCAGCACGTCGTTCAGGGCGCGGTGGGCACCGACCACGGCAATGCCGAAGCGGGCGCACAACTCGCCTAGCTTGTGGGGCGCGGGGTAGCGGCTCTTGGCCACCACCACGGAGCAGAGGAAGGGATTCGCCAGCGGCTGGGTGGCGCCCTGCCGGGTGCGGGCTGCTTCCAGGTGGCGCAAATCGAAGGGGGCGTTGTGCGCTACCAGCAGCGAGTCACCGGCCAGCTTCTTGAACTGCTGGAGCACGGCCTTTTCAGAGGGCGCATTCCATAGGTCCGCCGACGTGATACCCGTTAGGCTTTTGGTATAGGAGTTTAGCGTACCCCGGAACTGAATGAAGGACTGCATTTGCTCTACTATCTGCCAGTTCTGCACCCGCACGGCCGCTAGCTCAATGGCGTAGCTGTCGGAGGTCTCGAAGTCCAGCACCGTGAAGTCGTCGAGGAAGTGAGCCTGTACCGGCTCGGGCTCGGGAGCCGAGTAGAGCTTACCCGTCTTGAGCAGGGCGGCTAGCTCTTTGGCCCTGGCCAGTTGCTCTTCCTTCTTCTGCAAGGCCACCTGTAGCCGCTCATGTGCAGCATCATACTCAGAGGCCGCACAGGGCAGCGCATCAACCGGCACATTGAAGGTGCGGCCTTTGTCCTTTTGCTCCTGCGAAAGCACTGGGCTTAAGTAGATAATGCCCGATTCATACTCGCAGATAGAGCACACGCCCGTAGCATCCTGGCAGTAGTACTCCATCTTCCAAGAGCAGGCGGGCTTTGCCTCGGTGCGCTCCTGGCACATGGTAGATCGGAGCTTGAAGTAGCTAGCCATGTGCTACGACAAGAAGGTTTGAGCCACATACCCGTACTCCTGCACCAATTCGCGCCAGTAGGGACGCGCTTTGATGGGCAGTGTGTCGGGCTGAAAGTCGAAGGGGACATTGATGCGCCGCACCCGTGTATCGAGGCCCAGGTTTACCGCTGGCAGATACAGGCGGAGCCGACGGCGTAAGTACTTCAGCCGATTGCGCTCCTTCTCCTCGGGAGAAATACCCCCCCCCGTTGAGTATAGTAGAATTGCTATTAACTTCCATGAATACAATGCGTTGAGTATGGCACCAAAAAGCCCCACCACCGCAGGCAGTGGGGCGAATGATTAGGCGGGTTGCAGTTGGAATTGGGCTAACAAGGCGCGGGCCTCCGCCCGCAGCTCAGCAGGCTTGGCGGTAATGGCCCCCGCCCGGAGGATGATAGCCTGGTAGGCACTATCGGGCATGTCTTTCTGATGCCGGGCAGCCGCGGTGCGCAGCTGCTTCTGGGCCGCTTCCAGCGCCTTCTTCGGGTCTTTGCGCTCCTGCACTACGCTGGGCAACTTGGCCAGCGTATTCTCTACCCAGGTAGCGGGGCGCTGATCTACCGGCACTGCCAGCAGCACGGCCCGCTCTTCTTCGTCGAGTTCAGGGGAGGCAATGAGTTGCACCAGCTTTTGCAGCTTGGCTTCCTCGGCTTTCAAGACTACTGGGGTAGCCTCGGCTACGGGTTCGGCAAGTTGAGCCGGCACCTGCTGCACTACTTCCGCGCTGGTTTCCTGCTCTGTGGGCAGGGGCGGCATGGGTACCGTCTCGGCATCCTTGATGGTGTCCAGTTCGGATTCATCCATCATGCCCAGGCCGCAGATCGAGAGTGTAGCGCGGCGCTTGGCCTTCGTCTCACACTTCATGTAGGCATTGGCCAGGGCCTCACCCTTCATGTTTTCGATGACCACGGCCCCGGTAGACGCATCGGTGCGGCCGGTCTTATCCTTCACCGAACAGGTGACAACCATCAGCCCGTTTTCGGTGCGGTGCTCCAGCTTGGTAACCGATACTTTATTCTGTTTGCGAAGCTGCTCAGTGCAGGACTTGGTTGCATAGAGCACTTCCTTTCCAGAGAGGCGCAGAATCTGGAAAGGCTGGGTGTAGGGGTTCAGCTTCAGCGACTCGCAGAGCTGGATGTAATAAGTAACGCGGGCCTTCGCGTCCATCTTCGAGAGGTCACCCCCGAGCACTAGGCGCTGAATGGTATCGACGGAAGCGGAGGCGGCGGGCTTGTCGGCAACGGCCGGAGTATTCTGATTTTCCATTACTTTGCAGTCGTAATCGGGTTTCGTGAAGGATTCCTGGTTGAGGTTTTGGCGGCGGCACCTTCGCGGGATGCCGCCGCTTCGCGTTTAGTGCACCTCCGCCCAGCCGGTGTAGGTATGGCCGGGGCCGATGGGGTAGGCGCGTTCAGCCTTCTGGTCGCCAGTGGGGCCAGCGACTACCTCTTGGCAGCTACTGAAGGCAAAGGCCGAGAGCAGCAGCACGAGCAGTAGGGCCAACAGCTCCAGACGGTTGGCACGCTGGGCCCGGGCCTGGGCCACTAAGCGGGGGTGGGAGAGCTTGGAGGGCATGAGCGAAGGGTTTTGAGGTGAGCGACTAGCTGAGCCAAGGTGCTGATGCAGGCGGTGCGGGGGACTTTCATCAGCCCACTACTTGCCGCACCTGCAGGCCAGGCACCTGCGTGAGACCATAGGCCGGGCGCGGCTTCTCGCTGCGCAGGATGCGGTCGGCGGCGTCGCGTACCTCCTGGCTGAGCTGCACCGTCAGGCGGGCGCCGCGGCCCGCGCGAGTCTCCGCGCACACGAAGCGGCCGTTATCGGTAGCCGTAACCGTGGTTTCGTTCATCACCTTGCAGAAGGTGGTAGTGAGGGTAATGGACATGATGTGAAGGATTGAGGGTGAGGGGTTAGGCAATGGCGCGGCAGAGGAAGCTTTTCTCTTTGAAGCCGCGGATTTCATAATTGGCCGTGTAGATGCGATAGCACAGGCGGCCGTGAACGTCAATGAAGAGGGCAGTTTGTAGGGGCATAAGAGGTATAGCTCAAGCAGCTTCTTTATCGTATTCGGTGTATTCTCGTAGCTTAATTGCGGCTTCTAACCGGGTGTATTCCCAGTCGATTTCAGCGCCCCGCAGGCGCAGCAGGTGCGGTTTCAAGGCTACCCGTTCCTCACTGCTCACCAGCTCATGCCGCACCAGATTCAGCAGCAGGTTGTAGCCGGTGGCGTCGTAGGGCTCCAGGGCGCGTAGCCCCTTCACGGCATCCTGCAGGCGAAGCGCCAGCTTGTGTTTGTCGAGCTTATCCAGCAGGGGCAACCGCTGCTGGGTGGCAGCCACGCGGCCGGCTGGCAGCAACGGATTGCTCAGCCAGTAAGCCAGGTAGGCGTCGATGTCGAGCCACAGCTGCGGCACGGCAACCTGAGTAGCGGGGTCGAGGTGGGCAGTGGTGCGGGACATGGTAGGCTAGGCTTGCAGTTGAATGACTTTGCAGGTATCAGAGAGGCGGGCTTCCTGGGCCTGTTCCAGGGCCTCGTAGATTTCCTCTTTCAGGTCGGGGTACTTCTCGCTGAGCTGGACCTGAATAGCATTGAAGTTTTCCAGCGGGTGCAGGTCGAGTAAGGCACTCATCAGCACGGCATTCGCAATCGGGCGCTCGGCTGGGTTGACGGGGGTAGCGGGTTTGAGGGAAGGGCTTAACATTGTATCTTGCAGTCGTAAAGAGTTCGAGTAGGGCCGGGTACCGTTCGCAGCGGTAGCCGGCTTTTTGTTTTAGGCGGCTTTGCGGTGGCTTACCTGCATGCCGAAGGACTCTTGCCACTCCTGCACTGCCTTTTCCGTCACGATGTATTTGTTGCCGATTCGGACGTGACGAAGCCCCCACTCCTTTCCTTCCTCGTAAGCCTTTAGCAATTCGTAGGCTTTTGTCTTCCCGCAGTCGAGGCGCAAGTGCAGCCGGTTGTCGTAGTTCTTCTCCGGGTTAGGCGTAGGGCTCTGTACATAGGTGCGCAGCATGATTTCTGCTTCCTTTTCTGCCTTAGCCACAGCAGCAGCTATGACTGCTTTTGCCTGGATGTCAGCTTCGAAATAGGTAGACCAGTCAGCGGTCTGAGTGCCCCCAGCTTGAGCACTGAGGTGTTGGTTGGTTGAAGGGAGAGGCATTGTTGAAAGTTGATGGTGGTTCGATACGTGGATTTAAGTGCTAACTCGTGCAAAAACGTGCAGAACAGGGCAAAAAAATATCAGGCCGCTACTTGAGCTTCCTGCCATTCTTTTAGCGCCACGGCAACGACTTCATCCATATTAGGCCGCGTGCCTTTTTCTATCTGAATGAGCCCCTGCTTTCGCCGCAAGGCGGCTTCTACATTGGGGTCAACTTGAGCCCGGATGTTGTAAGGGTCGCTAGGTTTTCTCTTAGCCATGGCGGTAAAGTGTGAATGAATATGACAAACATACATGCTTTAACGTGCAAAGTCAAGCATTGTTGTGCATTTGTTACACTTTTATTCACAAAGTCCGTTGATTTGTGGAAATCCTGCACGAAAAACCATGATTTCTATAACCACAGACCGGGCTCAGCGACTACGCCAGCTACGTGAGGATAGCGGGCTCACTCTTGAGTTTGTTGGGTCTAAAATTGGCAAGAGCCACGAATCTGTGCGACGGTACGAGAACAATCCGCACGCGAAGATCAAGCCTGAAGCTCTTCAAATTCTTGCTCGTCTTTATAAGACCTCGGTTGAATACATAAAGACGGGTAAACATCCTCTTTCTAATCCTGTAACTGGTCAGGTTTCCGCTTTCCCAAATGATGTATATGCGGAAGGATTCCTGATAGATATGTACCCCGTGGATATTCCTCACTTAGACCCTAATGCTCGTGCTAGTTTTATTGAATTAGGTTTAGCAGGCAGCAACTTTGACTTATCTCACTTAGATACAGTACGCTTATATGTAAGCGGCCCCGAGGAAGCAGCACGTTATAAAAATGCCCTGGTGTTCACCGTCGCAGGTGACAGCATGGAGCCGCTTATGTACACTGGTGACCGTGTAATTGGCTGGCAAATTCCTGAGTCCAAGTGGGAGCAGGTGCACAATAAGGTATGTGTCATTGCCTACGATGAGACGGTGACCATTAAGGCCATTCGGGAAAACGAACTATTCACAAAAGGCCTGCTCACCTTACGCGCCCAAAACCAAGAAGCTGGCTTCTTACCTGTTCGCCGTGAACAAATCAGTTCCTTATGGCAGATAGAGGAGTTTTTCGACCGGCCTAAGGTAAGGCTGTAGATTTGATATGATCAATTTCAAAATAAATCCCCTTCACTTACTTTATATACCCATGTTCACACGATTACTCTCTTTGTCGCTTCTGTTTGTTTCCTCAGCATCTTACGCACAGGAATACACTAAAATCACACGAGACTTACGCTTAGTGAAAAGCGATAAGGTTTTATTGTATAAATCCCTTGCTGATACTTCTAGCGCTCCAGCATTTGAGAATAACGGCAAAACACCTGGATATTATTATGTGGTAGGCACTACGGCATCCCCTAATTGGGTTGCCGTTGAATTCAAGAACAAGGTTTATTTTACTAAAAGAACAAATGTGCCTTCGCTCGAAGAAGGATTGGCAAAAGTACTAGCCGACTCAAAGAAGAAGGATGAGAAGCTAACGGCCCTTGATGCCAAAAACGGGTTTCGCACCTATCATTTTGGCGATGATGTATCTACAATACCCAATCTGAAAGAGATTGAGAAAGATGGAGATACAAAGTTTTACAACAAGACAGACGAGAACCTAAAGATTGGAGATGCCAACCTTAAGGATATTGTTTATGGCTTTTATAAAGGCAAGCTTTATATCGTCATGATTAATACGAAGGGCTTGGTGGATAGCAGGAAGGTGTACGATGCTCTGGCCTCGCAATATGGGGGCGGTTATCAAAGCAATAAATACTTGGAGAAATATTATTGGTTTGGAGATAAAGTAACGGGTTCGTATGATGAAAATACCCTTACGCATGATGCACTTATTTCTTTTTCTAGCACAGAGATAAGCAAACAAAAAGCGGCAGATAAAAAACAGGCTGCTCAAAAGGCTGGTGCTGATTTGTAATAAATGACTATCCGGTTCTACCTACACAACAACGCCACGGAGGGCCGGCATCCAATCTACATCGAGGTGCGCTGGGCCAAACACCCGGCTGCGGAATTCGGCACGGCCCCCGTTGTGCGCATGGGCGTGCGCGAATCCGTGCTCAAAAAATACTGGACCAGTAAGCAGCGGGTCAGCACCCAGGACCAGCGGGCTACTCGCATCAACCGCAAGTTGGGCAAGCTCTATAAAGTAGCCGAGGACCTGCTCGACGATGCGGAACGGGATAAGCTGAAGGTATCGCCGGAGCAGATGCGCACGGCCCTGCTTGCGGAACTGAACCTAGTAGAAGCCCCTACCCCTACCTCAGCTGCAGAGGAGCCCGAGGCCCCGGCCATGCCGACTATTTGCAGCGTAGCGACCGACTGGAAGACCTTCTACAAGGCCAAGCACACGCCCAACTACCTGCGCAAGATTGACCCGGTAGTGACCCACTGGGAAGCCTTCCGCCCCGGCACCACGCTGGAGGAGCTGCTACCCGACCCGAAAACCAAACGTTCGGACTTAGTGGAGCAGTGGTGCAACTACCTCATTGATGAGGCTCCCACCCGCACGGGCGGCATCGGCCTGGAGTCGAACACGGTAGGCCGCTACCTGAAAGGCCTGCGGGCCCTGCTCAAGTTCGCCGGCCATCCGTTTGCCTGGCTGACGGATGAGTATTCCTACGAGGTAGAGATTGAGCCGCTGCGCTTCGAGGAAGTCATGCAGCTCTACCAGACGCCCATGCCCACGGAGCACCTGACCAAGGTGCGCGACGTGTTCGTGTTCAACTGCTTTACCGGCCCTCGCTTCGGCAACCTGCGGGCGCTGGAGCCCTCCGACGTGGTGCAGGACCGGGGCGACTACATCCTGGAGTACGTGCAGTTCAAGGGCCAGCGCAAAAAGCTAAAGGTGCGCGTGGCCCTTGATGACATTGCGCTGGAAATATGGCAGCGCTACCACGGCCGGCTGCCCGTGCCCGTCAGCCAGGAAATGAACGAGAGCATCAAGGAAGCCGCCCAGGCGGCGGGCCTTACCCGTCCCATCAAGCAGGTGCGCCAGCGGGGCCCCCACCGGGTAGAGCGGCGCGGCCCGCTCTGGGAGTTCATTACGGCCCACGTGGCCCGGCATACCTTCGCCACGATGCTGCTGGACGGGGACGCCGATCTGGGCCAGGTGCAGGACTCGCTCGGTCACTCGGCTATTCAGACCACGCGCCGCTACGCCAAGAGCCGGGAGCAGAAGCGGCACCAGGCTACCAAGTCCGCGTTTCAGAACTTGCGCGCGTCACACACTGAGTCTCCCAGTGTGTGAACTTCCCCGGCAAACAATGGAAAAGCGCGGTAAACTATGGCAAGTTGCCTACTGCCTAAAACGGCTCTACTTGCCATAGTTTACCGCTTCTTACCGCAGGCTGCCATAGTCTACCGAACGCATCAACTTCCTACGTGACCACATCCAATTCGTACAACACCCTGTAAACTAAGTGTTTGCAGGGTGTTTTCGTTTACAGGTAAAACATAGGTAAAACAACAGAACGTTTTACCTGAATTGGTGATCTCAACAGCCGTGTTGATTGTCGTGGGCCTGACCTTGACTCTTGAGGAAGTGGGCGGCCCTATAGTCAGGTTGCACAGGGAGCATTCAGCTGTTCAACTGCCGCAGTGGTTCCCAACGACTAGTGTACGTTGCTTAACTACTTGGTGTGTGCACGAGCAAAAGTACGTACTCGCACTCCCCCTAATGCAGGCCAATAAGTGCCCACTCTGAAGATGAGCACCGATGATCTATTAATAGCTAACTCCGTTGTCCCTAGCCCGACGTCAGACAATGTCTGAGATACACGGCAGCAAAACTCGTTACACATCCATCGATGTCCTGCACCCACACCTGATGTCGGTCATGCAAATTCATCGAGTTCTTCCAAGATGTCGAAATGAGCACTTGGTAGTGTTGGCACAGCGTGAACAGCGTTGTGAGAGTCACGTTGGCCTTGCTCGATTCTTTGCAAAATACGCACACCAGATCATCCAACACCCGTCGGTGTTAAGAAGTGAGAGTTTCACCCCCAACTGGAATGGCGTTCGACTGTAGCGGGCGCAAAGTCACTGTCACTTTTTTGGCATAATGACGAAGAACTCTTGGACAAGAGCAGCAGGGTCAGTCCAAGCTCACATTCTACTGCCGCCCGGTAAAATAACGCATTAACTCAGGAGAGCAATATCATGTGTGCGCACGACATGGAGGTACCTTTATTACCCTCCCCCCGTCGTCGTACGAAACCGACCTACCCCCCACCATTCGAAAGTGCTTCGGCCAATTGCTGAATTTTATGTAAAGAAAGTTGGCGGCAGAATGAGCGTCGGCAGGGATAATGATGTACGTGGCCCTTGTCGAGTCAGGCAATCATCCGACAGCGTCTGGCTCTGGGACAACGTCAGTTCCAGGACGCCGCGCTGCTATTTATATCTCACCACCGAGTACAGTTCACGACCGACATTACCCCTTCACTTGACCATGCGTCGTCGTTAGCCATATAGTGCCAACGTTCTGAGACAGTCCGTGGTCGAGCAGACACGCAGAGCACTATCATCAAGACCACCTATGCGGTCTTCCCATCGCAGCTGAAGCCGTTGCCGGCGGTGCTACTGTAGCAGTCCTGGTCGATTACCACAACGCGTTCGGACAGAACTACTGCATCGAAGGCTGAAATGTGACGCACGATGCTGGCGACTCTCAAGTTGGGTATGTGAGTGAAGTCACAGCCGTAGAGGTAGCCACCTCTGCTCACGAAATGATGTTGCGGCACGGCACGCACACCGTAATTGACTGCCCATACAGCCGGGCTTCGGGCTGTCTCTACCTAAAGGGACGTACCGGTTTGAATCTCATACCCATTGGTTTGATTTTCATTATGCACCCCATGCCGACCTCCAGACCTTTGTAGAAGCAAGTACCATGTGCCGCTCACAGCGATACACCTGCCATTCACGCATGACAACGGGGCAGCTGTTGAACCGGGTTTTGACGGCACTAATTCGCTCATAAGCAGGCACCTGCCTCGTACGTGAATAGACTGCTTGTGGTACACTACCAACGTTGGTTACGGTCGGGATGCACATGAAAGGTTTTAAGGCTTACCTGATAGACACGACTTCCGGTTCGCTGCCGGCTTCCAGACGCCGCGACTACTCTAACATCACTCTACTTTCAGGTAAAGGTTTGTCGGACGGCACCGGCCGGGAAACTGAGCGGGAGGGCACGTATCTGCTGCTGGGGCATCCGCCTCCACAAGCTTCTGTAAACTGGTTGCCACTCCGCCAAACGGGCTATGGTTGTCTCTTTACCGAGGCGTTTGTCAACGAGTGCAGCCTGACTGGTGGAAGACAGCCGTGGTCGCTGCTCACCAGCATGGGACGGAGCATCTTTTGGCTTCCCAACGAGCAGGCCGCCTACCTGACGGGCCTGTTTCAGCAGATGCTGACTGAGCAACAATCAACCTACCCGTTCAAACACGAGTTGTTGCGTAGCTACCTGCACTTGGTCCTCCACGAGGTCATGCGTCTGCCCCCTCCTCCTTCCATGTTCCGTTGCTACATCCACCTTCCTGGCTCAGCCGGCGGGATGCGCTCTAGCTGGAGAAGTCGCCAACGCTGCTGGTTCTAACCTCTTATGCAGTAGAGTAAGCCTACCACCGGCTGCCCGGTTGCCCTGGGTACTTACTTCCACTTAACCTCAACCACCCGCACGATGACACTAACTGCTATGGGGCTGTGCGCCCTGCTCAGCTGGGTTGCGCTGCCCGGCTTGGCGCAATCTCACAACCCCGCTGCTCCGGGCACATTGCAGGGCCCGATCTTTCCCCAAGGGGAGCGGGCTCCCGCGCAGCATTTCACGGGCACCGTGTGGGTTAAGCCCTTGGTAGACGACGACAGTACCTATCGGTGCGTGGTGGGCAACGTCGTGTTTGAGCCCGGAGCCCGCACCCACTGGCACCGCCACCCTGCCGGACAGATCCTACTGGTCACCGATGGGGTGGGCTTCTACCAGGAAAAGGGTCAGCCCAAACGACTCCTGCGCAGGGGTGACGTCATTCAGGCTCGGCCCGGTATTGAGCACTGGCACGGTGCATCGTCCACGCAAGCAATGACCCACGTCGCCATCGTGCCCAACACGGAGAAAGGCGCGGCCACTTGGCTGCAGCCCGTCACCGACGAGCAGTACCAGCGCACGAAATAACCGAGGGCACTATGTTGCACCATCGGCAAGGACTCCAGACGCCGAGCTGTTTGAATTTTATACTCATTGGTTTGATTCTCTTTTTCGGACCGGTGCGAACCGCCGGACCTTTGCAGGGCAACTTTCCAGCGGCTACGTCCGTGCTGCTATCCAGTGTCTGGTGAGCCGTACAGCCTGGCGTGGCAGCGGTACGCAGTCTTTTCCTCCCCTTTTTAGGTAGAAACCATGCAAACAGTAACGTTAAACAACGGGGTAAAAATGCCCGTGCTGGGCTTCGGCGTGTTCCAGGTGCCCGACTCTGCCGAGTGCGAAACCAGCGTCCTGGAAGCCATCAAGGCCGGCTACCGGCTGATTGACACGGCTGCTTCTTACATGAACGAGGAAGCTGTTGGCAACGCCATCCGCAAGAGTGGCGTGCCGCGCGAGGAGCTGTTCATCACCACCAAGCTTTGGGTACAAGACGCCAGCTACGAAGGCGCCAAACAGGCGTTTGAAACGTCTCTGCAGAAGCTCGGGCTCGATTACCTCGACCTCTACCTCATCCACCAGCCTTACGGCGACGTGCACGGAGCTTGGCGCGCCATGGAAGAGCTGTACAAAGCCGGCCGCATCAAAGCCATCGGCATCAGCAACTTTGCCCCGGACCGGGTGATGGACTTCCTGGTGCACCACGAGGTGAAACCGGCCGTGAACCAAGTGGAGACCCACCCCTTCCACCAGCAGATCGACACCCAACAGTTCCTGCATGAAAACGGGGTGCAGATCGAATCGTGGGGGCCGTTTGCCGAGGGCAAGAACGACATCTTCCGCAACGAGGTGCTCAGCGCCATTGCTGGCAAGTACCAGAAAACGGTGGCCCAAGTCATCCTGCGCTGGCTCACGCAACGCGGGGTGGTGGCCATTCCCAAGTCGGTGAAGCCCGAGCGCATGGCCGAGAACTTCAACATCTTCGACTTCGAGCTGAGCCCCGAGGACCTGGACGCCATCAAAGCATTCGACACCAAAGCCAGTCTCTTCTTCGACCACCGCGACCCGAACATGGTCAAGTGGATCAGTGAGCGAAAGATCCACGACTAAGCAACGCGCCCAGTACACATCCGCTGGTCGGCAACGCGTGCATTAAGCCCAACCCGAGAGCCCTGTGCTGGGGCTCTTGGTATTTGTCCCTTGGGCGCCCCAATCAGTGCCGTTTTCTTATCTTCCCTACCTGGCCCCTCTGCGGGCGCTGATGCCGTTAGTGTATGAACGCTACCCACCCCGAAGTCGCCCCTACGGCTGGACCGATCAGCGGCCACCACGAGTTGAACCCCCAAGAGCTCAAGCTGAAGGGGTTCAAAGCCTACGCGGTGGACACGGCGGCCGGCCCGAGCCACGACTACCGCCGGCGGGACTTTTACAAAGTGGCGCTGGTGACCAGTCCCTGCACCGTGCACTACGCGGACCGCAGCATCCCAATCAGCGAGCCCAGCCTGATGTTTGCCAACCCGCATATTCCGTACGCTATCGAGCTACACGACCCGCGGCTAACGGGTTACTCTTGCCTCTTTACCGAGGCGTTCATGAAGGAGAACGACCGTTCGGAAAGCCTGCAGCAATCGCCTTTGTTCAAGGTCGGGGGCACGCCCGTGTTTCACCTCGACGATGCGCAGGCGGCCTACGCAAAGGGCATCTTCGAGAAGATATTGGCCGAGCAAGGCACCGAGTACCTCTACAAGGGCGACCTGATCCGCACCTACCTGCAGCTGCTTATTCACGAGGCCCTGCGCATGCAGCCTACCGAAAGCTTCGTGCAGCACAAAAACGCTTCCTCCCGGATTACGGCGCTGTTTCTGGAGCTGCTGGAGCGGCTGTTTCCGGTGGAGAGCCCGGGTCAAGCCATGCCGCTGAAAACCGCCCAGGACTTCGCTCAGCAACTCGGCGTGCATGTGAATCACCTGAACCGGTCGGTGAAGGACGTGACCGGCAAGCCGACGACCGCTCACATTGCCGAGCGGGTCATTACCGAAGCCAAAGCGCTGCTGCACCATACCTCATGGAGCACAGCCGAAATTGCTTACAGCCTGGGGTTTGAGTACCCCACCTACTTCAACAACTTCTTCAAGAAGCACACCGGCACCACTCCCCTCGCCTTTCGGCGGGATGCCGAGCGGGTGGCGGAGGGGTAGTCCGCCGCCTTGACGCGCGCCGAGCGATTACACTTATCAAACGATTCAGTAAGGGTTTCAAACAATACCGGCGCGGCGGGCAACTTCGTCGTTTTCAGCGGGTATATTCCGGAAAGGCGCCACGGAATGTGAGTTCGCCCAAGCTCCTCCGGTCCCCAGTGCTGGCGGTACAGGCCGTCCGCTTGGAGTCCAACGCCGCTGGCCAAGAACGTGAAAACCAGCAGTTGCTTACTTCCCGTGGCCCACATTCGGGGCGGACGTTCTTCATCTTCACTTCCTTTTTGCCATGCTCTCTGACTTGTTCCCCCCCGCTGGCACACCGCAGCCGGAAGACGGTTCGCGCCGCTCGTTCATGAAGCAGGCCGGCGGCATCCTCGGCTTGGCGCTGGCACCGCCGCTCGTGAGCCAGGCCGAGCGCCTGACGGCCTACTCCAAGGTCATCCAGGGCGCCACCGATATTACACTGCGTGTCAACGGGCAAGCGCATACGGTGCGCATCGAGCCCCGCGTAACGCTGCTCGACGCCCTACGCGAACGACTAGACCTGACTGGCACCAAGAAAGGTTGTGACCACGGCCAGTGCGGGGCTTGCACCGTGCACGTCAACGGCCGCCGTACGCTCGCGTGCCTGACGCTGGCGGTGATGGCGCAGGGCAAGGAAATTACCACTATCGAGGGGTTGGCCAAAGGAGACCAGCTGCACCCCATGCAGGCAGCTTTCCTCAAGCACGACGGTTTGCAGTGCGGCTATTGCACGCCAGGTCAGATCATGTCGGGCGTGGCGTGCGTGCAAGAAGGTCACGCCACCACCGACGCGCAGGCACGGGAATGGATGAGCGGCAACCTGTGCCGCTGCGGTGCTTACCCCAACATCCTGGCCGCCGTGCGCGAGGTCGCCACCCAACAAAGCAAAGGCTAACGGCGATGAACGACTTCAGCTACACCCAGGCGGCTACGGCCAAAGAGGCCACGACTCTGCGCAAGGACACGCCCACAGCCGCTTACATCGCCGGCGGCACCACGCTGCTGGATTTGATGAAGGCCCACCTGCAGGAGCACCCACAACTCATCGACATCAACGCGCTGCCGTTCAGGGGCATTGAGCAAACCAAAGATGGCCTGCGCATCGGGGCGCTGGAAACCATGAGCGACGTGGGCGAACATCCGCTGGTGCTGCAGCAGTTTCCGGCCGTGTCGCAGTCCTTACTGCTGGCCGCTTCGCCGCAGCTGCGCAACATGGCTACTGTCGGGGGCAACCTGTTACAGCGCACACGCTGCGGCTACTTTCGCGACCCGGCCTTCCCCTGCAACAAGCGCGTGCCCGGCTCGGGCTGCCCCGCCCAAGACGGCGACAACCACAACTTGGCCATCCTGGGGGTAAGTGAGAGCTGCATTGCCAACTCCTACCCCGGCGACTTTTCGGTAGCGCTGGCCGCCTTTGATGCGGTGCTGACCCTGGAAAAAGGCAAGGGCAAGCAGCGGCACGTGCCTCTCACGGACTTCTACCGGCTGCCCGACAGCACGCCCCACATCGAGACGGTGCTGGAGCCTGGGGAACTGATTGTCGCCATCACGCTTCCCACAGCCGTCCCCGCACAGCGCTCGACGTACCTGAAGGTGCGGGAGCGTAGCAGCTACGCCTACGCCCTGACCTCAGCTGCCGTGGGGCTGGACGTGCAAGCGGGCACCATTCGCGCGGCCCGCGTGGCACTGGGCGGTGTGGGCGCGCAGCCTTGGCGCAGCCGCGAAGCGGAACGGACGCTGGTCGGCCAGCCGGCAACCGATGCCACCTTCCGGGCGGCTGCGGCAGCCGCTCTGCAGGGAGCTCAACCTCGGGAGCACAACCGCTACAAGGTAGAGCTGGCACAAAACACGCTCGTGCGTGCCCTACAGCAAGTAGCAGCGGGGTAATTACCAACCGACTGTCACCCGCTATTGTCGTTTTCCCAGCCAAACGCTCCCCAATGGATACGGAACCCCAATTCTTCGACACCAACGCAACGCCGGGCGTCGTGGGTCAACCGCTGAACCGCGTCGACGGCTGGGCGAAAGTAACCGGCCAAGCCAAGTACTCGGCCGAGTACAATAGCCTGCCGGGCTTGGTGCACGCGGTGCTCAAAACCAGCGACGTAGCCAAGGGTCGCGTCACTGGCTTCGATACCACCGCCGCAATGAAGCAGCCGGGCGTGGTGGCCATTCTCACCCACCAGAATTTGCCCAAGCCGGTCAAAGTACCGGACTCGCAGGTCAACAAAGGCACGTTAAACTCACCCATGGGCTTCTTCCCGATGCTCTCGGACGAGGTGCACTACGCCGGGCAGCCCGTGGCTATCGTGGTTGCCGATACGCTAGAGCACGCGCAGTACGCGGCGGCCCTGCTCAAGGTGAATATTGCCCCAGAGACACCCGTTTCCTCTTACCAGGACCCCAAGGCAGAGCGCTACGTGCCGAAAAACGTCAAGGGTACGGCGGGCGTCACCAAGCGCGGAGATGCTCAAGCCGCCTTTCAGAGTGCCCCAGTGCAGTTGACAGCCACCTACACCCACGCTACCAACCACCACAACCCAATGGAGCCGGGCGCCACCACGGCCCACTGGGAAGCGCCGGACCGCCTCACCGTGTACGACACCACCCAAGGCGTGTCGGAAACGCAGAAAACACTGGCCCTGATGCTGGGTCTGGCTACTGAGCAGGTGCGCGTGGTGACCAAGTATCTCGGCGGCGGCTTCGGCTGCAAAGCCTGGGTGTGGCCCCACGTAGTGCTGGCCCCACTTGCGGCCAAAGCCGTGAGCCGTCCGGTGAAGCTGGTGCTCACACGCCAGCAACAGTACACCGGCATGGGCCACCGCGAAGAGCAAGAGCAGACGCTGCGCCTGGGCGCGACCAAGGACGGCAAGCTGCTGGGCATCGTGCACGAGAAAACCTCGACCACCTCGCCCTGGGATGACTATGCCGAAACCAACAGCCGCATCATCAATATGCTCTACGCGCTGCCGGCTTTCGAATCGACCTACCACCTGGCCAAGGCCAGCGTGATGACCTCGACATCGACGCGTGCCCCCGGGGACATGCCTGGCTCGTTCGCGCTGGAATGCTCTATGGACGATTTGGCTTATCAGCTCGGTATTGACCCTATTCAGCTTCGGCTGCTCAACTACGCCGAGAAAGACCCCACCAACGGGCACCCGTGGTCGAGTAAGAGCCTCAAGCAGTGCTACCAGCGCGGCGCCGAGCTGTTTGGTTGGAACAAGCGCAATCCCAAAAACGGGCAGACCCGCGACGGCAAAACCCTGGTCGGCTGGGGCATGGCTACGGCCTCGTACCCCGTGCACAACTCCCAGGGTAATGCCCGGGTGCGTCTCTACGCCGACGGCCGCGCTGTCGTACAGGCCGGTGCCACCGACCTGGGCACGGGGACCTACACCATCATTACCCAGGTAGCGGCCGACGCGCTGGGTTTGCCGCCTGAGAACATCCGCTTCGAGCTGGGTGACACCATCTTGCCTAGCACGCAGTGGTCGGGCGGTTCCACAGCCGCCGGGCGGGTATCTTCGTCGGTGTACCTGGCCGCGCAGGACGTGTGGCAGAAACTCATCAAGTTGGCCGTCGCGGACAAGAACTCGCCGCTGTATGGTGCTAAATCCGCCGACGTGGAGATGGGCAACGGCCGCCTGCAGCTCAAAGCGAAGCCTGCCACCGGGGAGGCGTTTACCGAAGTCATGAAGCGCGCCAGCCTGGGCGACGTGGAAGGCAACGCCCAAGGTCGCTACGGCAGCGTGTACCGGGAGCCAAGCGCTGCGGCCGATGCCGACATGAACAAGGAAGAAAAGGAAGCAGCCGCTGGGTATTCTATGCACGCGTTCGGCGCGCACTTCTGCGAGGTGCACGTGGACCCCGAACTGGGTACTGTACGCGTCGCGCGCTGGGTAAGCGTGATGAGCGCGGGCCGCATCCTCAACCCGAAGACGGCCCGCTCGCAGGTGATTGGTGGGACCATTTTCGGCATCGGCTCGGCCCTGATGGAGCAAACGGTACGCGACCCGCACTGGGCGCGCTACACCAATGCCGATCTGGCCAACTACCACATTCCGGTCAATGCTGATATCCCGGACATGACTGTTGACTTCATCGACGAGCACGACCCCCACGTCAACGCCATGGGCGTGAAGGGTATCGGCGAAATTGCCATCGTGGGCGTGACGGCCGCCGTTGCCAATGCCTTCTTCCACGCCACCGGCCGGCGTCTGCGCTCCTTGCCGATGACCCCGGACAAGGTGCTCGACGCCTTGCGCCAACCCGCTTAACATGACGCAATCCGCCTTCTGTGTACTGGTTCTAGCTGGCTGGTTCCTGCTGTTGGGGCAGTCCGCCCAAGCGCAAGGCAGAGCTCAGGTCCACGACGCGCTAACGTCCCGGCAACAAGTCCTCGTAACCATTTCGGCCCTCACGGCTAAAGGG
Source organism: Hymenobacter sp. HSC-4F20 (assembly GCF_019599275.1). GTDB lineage: Bacteria > Bacteroidota > Bacteroidia > Cytophagales > Hymenobacteraceae > Hymenobacter. Next base: position 331,014 of record NZ_JAHZTD010000002.1, read on the forward strand.
GATTTGCCCCGGCTGCACCAGGCGTTGGAAAAGGGGTTGGATGCGGGCCTGACCGTAAACGAGGAGAAGGAAGCACTCGTGCAGCTCTACGCTTATTGCGGCTTCCCGCGCAGCCTCAACGGTCTCAACACCCTGATCAAGGTGTTGGAAGAGCGCAAAGCGAAAGGCATAACCGACGTGGTTGGCAAAGCAGCGTCGCCTGTTACCAGCACATCCTCCAAGTACGAGCGGGGCAAAAAGAACCTGGAAACGCTCACCGGCAAACCCGAAACCGGTCCCAAAACAGGATACAGCGCCTTCAGCCCCGAAATCGAGGTGTTTCTCAAAGAGCATCTGTTTGCCGACATTTTTGAGCGGGACGTGCTGACGTTTCCGGAGCGGGAGTTGGTCACCATCGCTGCGCTGACAAGCCTGGGCGGCGTGGAGCCAATGCTCCAGTCTCACCTGGGCATCGGGCTACACCTCGGTGTAACTCCAGGGCAACTCCGGCAGCTGCTGCAGGTAGCAGAAGCGAGTATTGGCAAACAGGAAGCCGATGCTGCCCGGGTCGTGCTGACCAAGGTATTAGCGTCGGGCACACCACCCAGCGCAGAAAAGCAGAAATAAAACGCACTTGACAAGCGACAAGGGCGACCTTTTTAACTCACACACAATGGAAAAGCGTAAAATCGGCTCTAGCGGGCTGGAAGTATCGGCGTTGGGCTTGGGGTGCATGGGACTGAGCTTCGGTCTGGGTCCCGGCGTGCCCCCTGCGGAAGCCATCAACCTCATTCAGGCCGCCGTGGACCGTGGCGTGAGCTTCTTTGACACGGCCGAAGCCTACGGTGAACTCAACGAAACAATCGTGGGTCAAGCGCTGGCACCGGTGCGCAAGCAGGTGGTCATCGCCACCAAGTTCGGCTTCAAAAACGGCGCTCCTGCGGAAGGCATGGACAGCCGGCCCGAGCGCATTCGGTTCGTGGTGGAGCAGTCGCTTCAGCGCATGAAAACCGATTACATTGACCTACTGTACCAGCACCGGGTGGACCCCAACGTGCCGATGGCAGACGTGGCCGGCGCTGTGAAAGACCTGATTCAGGAGGGCAAGGTGAAGTACTTCGGTCTTTCGGAAGCGGGCGTAGCTGCGATTCGCAGTGCGCACGCCGTGCAGCCGGTGTCCGCCTTGCAAAGCGAATACTCCCTGTGGTGGCGTGAGCCGGAGCAGAGCGTGTTGCCGACGCTCGAAGAGCTGGGCATCGGCTTTGTCCCCTTCAGCCCGCTGGGCAAGGGCTTCCTGACGGGTAAGATTGACGAAAACACCCAATTCGACAAGACGGACTTCCGCAACACCGTGCCCCGTTTCGCGCCGGAAGCTCGCCAGGCCAACCAGGCTCTCGTGGAGCTGCTGGGCACCATCGCCGCCGACAAGCAGGTTACCCCGGCTCAAATCGCGCTGGCCTGGTTGCTGGCGCAGAAGCCCTGGATTGCTCCGATTCCCGGCACGACCAAGCTGCATCGGCTCGAAGAGAACCTGGGCGCGGCTCAGGTGCAGCTGACAGCAGCTGACCTGCAACGCATTGAGCAGGCTCTCACACAGGTGGAAATTCAGGGCGCGCGGTATTCGGCACAAGCGCAACAAGCCATCAACCGGTAAGCAGGCGGCTTACGTCCCTTATTGTTTACTTACACGTCCGCCCTGGCTGCAGCACGAGACTGCGACCAGGGCGGACGCGTTGGTGAGTAGTACCATCGGCAACAGCGTGCCCAGCTACCGCTGTAGACACGGCGTTCCTACTTCTTGCTTAACAACTCGATTCGTTGCAAACAGTCCCTTACCTCTTGCTGCACCTGCTTTCCTTTTGCGCCTTCCATCACGAACAGCACGCCGTCCCGCTCGATGCCGCCTCGGGTTGAAAACCCGTCCAGAACGGTGCTCCTGGGAGTCAGAGCTTTGACCGTTTCCAGGCTGCTGCCCACCCCATACCCAGCATTGGTGTTGAACGGAACAATGGTTTTACCGCTCAGGTCGTATTGCTTCAGGAAGCTTTTCACCGGCGGCGGCAACTGCATCCCCCAGGTGGGGAAGCCCACGAAGACGACGTCGTACTGCTGCATGTTGGCAATCCGCGTGCGCAAAGGGGGCAGAAAGCCGGTTTCATTCTCCCGCACCACCTGCTGCACCGTGGTCTGGTAATGCGCGGGATAAGGCGTTTCCAATTCCAACGCCACCAAGGTTCCGCCTACTTCCTGGTGAATGAGGCCTGCCACCGCCTTGGTGTTGTTGGTGCGCGACAAGTACACGATCAACACTTTGCTGGGGTCTACAGTAGATTTCAGGGGAGCTTGGTCATCGTCCGTTTGAGAAAAGGAACACGCGGAAATCAACAGGAAGCAGACTACCAGCCAGCACGTCATGTAGCGGGTGAGCGGCTTCGTATCCGGCAGTCGACTGGTATCCTGGTTGCTCATCTGTTGGTGAAGTTGAAAGGTTGCGGCTACCAAGCCCCTATTGTGCAAGGCGGACAACCGCTGAATTGCGGCGCGTAGGCTGCTAGGGCGTAAGCAGACGGGTAAATGAAAGGGAGCCCAACTTCCACTTCCCGCGTTGCTGCACGTACACTTCCGTCACCACAAAGGGGTTAGTAACCTCGTTGCCGCCCACCACGGCCACTAGCTTGATCTTGCTGAGCAGAATAGCCGTGCGGTCGATAATCTGCACCGACGTCTCTTGAATATCCGCCTGCTTGTAGTGAATGCTCCCGTTGCGGATGACCGTGAGTTCCTGCTCCTTGCCCCAACTTCCACCCATGTGCACGAACACGGCCTTGTCATCAAAGAGGTCATCGAGCTTATCGACGTTCTTCTCAGCCATCCATTGCCACTTCGCCTTGGAGAGATTGGTGATTTCTCGTGCTGCCTGGGAGCCATCTTTGGTTGATGTGCTTCCGCCGTTTTGCTGAGCGTAGGAGCATTGCACGCTCAGTACGAAGAGCCAAAGTGCGAGAAAGGACGCTTTCATATCAGATGGTGTAGGAGGTGGACGTTGCTGCGTAGCCGTATGGATGAAAATCAGTTACGGCCGGTCGATTCGATATAATCGGCCCTGGTCGGTGATGGCATACAAGGCGCCGTCCGCCCCCTGCGTGATGTCGCGGAAGCGTTGCCCTTCACCAGCCAGTAGCCGCTCCTCCCCCACCACCCGGTTGTTGTCGATGACCAGGCGAACAATGTGCTGACCGCTGAGGGCACCGATGAACAGGTTGTTTTGCCACTCGGCGATGCGGTTACCCACGTAGAAGCTCATACCGCTGGGGGACACGACCGGGTCCCAGTAGTAAACGGGTTGCTCCAGACCCCGACTTTGCTGAATGCCGCCCAGCACGGGTTGACCACTGTACTCAAGGCCGTACGTGATGGTCGGCCAGCCATAGTTAGCGCCTGCCTGAAGCCGGTTGATTTCGTCACCACCCCGCGGGCCGTGCTCACTTTGCCATACCTCCCCAGTTACCGGATGAATAGCCAGTCCTTGCGGGTTCCGATGACCCATGGAGTACAATTCGGGGCGGGCACCTGCTTGCGCAAACACCGGGTTGCCGGGCACGGGCTGCCCCTCCTTCGTGATGCGAATCACCTTGCCCAGAGCCGACGTAACCGATTGCGCCTGGGCACGAGTGGCGTTATCGGCCCGTTCGCCGGTACTTACTACCAGGTTGCCCGTGCGGTCAAACACCACGCGGCCGCCGTAATGATTGACGCCAGCATACGCGGGCTCGGCACGGTAGATGACGGTGGCACCTTCAATGGTCCGTTCATCCGCCGCTAAACGCCCCTTGCCGATGGCGGTCAGGTTACCGCCTGGACGAGGTTCTGAAAACGACCAGTACACTATCCTGTTAGTGGCAAAATCCGGGTCGGCGCACACGCCCAGCAGCCCGCCCTGCCCAGCAGAATTGACTGCTGGCAGACCCGTGATGGGCGTGCTTACCGTGCCTGACGGGTTCACGATGCGCAGTTGTCCGGCTTTTTGGGTGATGAGTAGGCGGCCATCGGGCAACCCGGTGATGCCCCACGGGCTCGTCAACGCGGATGTAACGATAGTCGCCCGGTAGCTGCCAGCAGCGGTCGTGACCCCGTTAATCCGGGTTTGACCCGCAAAGGCTGGACGATACGTGGCGTTGGGTGCATTGGTCTCAACCGGTGACGTGGGCGAAACCGGCGGGGTAGGCGTCGCCGTTTCCTCTCCACCGCGGGAACACGACACCAAGGCAAGCGAATAACCAAAGATGAAAATCAGGTGCTGTTTCATGTTATTGCTCGAACGAGGTTGAATTGTCTGGTCCCCAACACCATTTTTACGGCGCAGGCGGTGTCGGTAAAATCAACGTCAGTTTTTGGGTGCGGCTTCCACCCCAGAAAATTGAAGCACCATCTGCGGCAGACGTTCCCCTTTGACCTGAATTTGGGCCAGCTCCGAGTTGAATTGCGTCAACTCATCGGCTGTAAACCGCACGGCATCGGCTCCGTTGTTTTCCAGCATGTGCGCCATCTGCGTAGTCCCGGGGATGGGCACAACCCACGGTTTCTGCGCCAGCAGCCAGGCCAGCGAGACTTGAGCAGGCGTAGCTTCCTTCCGAACTCCCCAGCGCTTCACCAGCTCCACCAGAGCCAGGTTATTGGGTAAGTTCTCCGGCGCGAACCGGGACTCGACCCCGCGGATGTCACCAGGCGCGAACCTGGTACCGGCATCAATAGCCCCGGTGAGAAACCCAACGCCCAGCGGGCTCCACGGCACGAAGCCTATACCGAGTTCCTGGCAGAGCGGAAGCACTTCTGCTTCCGGCCCCCGCCACAGCAGCGAGTATTCGTTCTGGATGGCCGTCACCGGGTGCACGGCGTGTGCACGTCGCACGGTTTGCAGGCCGGGCTCAGAGAGGCCGTAATGCAACACCTTGCCTTGACCGATGAGGTCTTTGATCGTGCCGACTACGTCCTCAATGGGTACCGCCGGATCGACGCGATGTTGGTACAGCAGGTCAATGCGGTCAGTACGCAAGCGTTGAAGCATGCCGTCGACTACGACCTTGATGTGGTCGGGTCGGCTGTTAAGGCCCGGCAGCCGCTGCCCAGTTTTCTGGTCGATGTTCCAGCCGAACTTGGTCTCAATGACGATTTTGTCGCGGAAGGGAGCCACGGCTTCGCCCAGGATGCGCTCTACCTCGAACGGGCCGTACGCCTCAGCAGCATCGAATAAGGTGACGCCGTTCTCGTACGCGGTCCGGATGATGCGGTGCATTTCAGCCCGGTTGGGAACCGTCGTCTGATACGTACGGCTCATGTTCTGCACGCCCAGGCCGATACTGGATACTTCCAGCTTTCCCAGCTTACGCCGCGTGCTCACTCGGTGTTTGTCGGAAGCAGAACGAGCCGAAGACGCCGGGGCCGACACCGTGCACGCAGTTGGCAGCATAGCGCCACCCGCCAGCAACAAACCCGCTTTCAGCATGTCGCGGCGATTTAGACCCGAAGTCGATTTTTCAAAGGATGCGTCCATGTTTTGTAAACAAGGGTTGGTGTGACGGCCATATGGGCGTCACATAGCTGAATGGCTCCAGCTTGCAGCTGACTTAACCGAGAATTAAGGAGCATGGAGAGCTCTACCACTCGTGACAAAGGTCCGGTGGAGGTACTACGCGTGAAAAAGGGATTCAAACCAATCAGTATGAAATTCAAACACTTCCCTGCCCGCGTCGTGTAAATTCGTCTGCGTTAACCAGCCGCCTCGTAGCCCCGCTTCCCCCTTCGTGCTATGTGTTTTTGGGCGGTGGTGGCGAAACAACATTTCGCGTCAAGCATTGTCGGGTCCGATTTCCTCTTGCACCCGGCTGCGAGAGCCGTAATGGTAGTTGAGCGATGCTGTAGTAAATGGCATGTGGTAACGTTGCTCGTGATGGTGCATGCTATACTTACACCATATGATCTTCCCTCTGCTCATGATCTGCTGCGAGCCTGCATGCAAGCCCGCGTGCCGCTGACCGACGGCGATTTTGTCATATTGCAGAGCTACCTGCGCCCGCTGAGCTTGATCAAACGACAGCACCTGCTTATGTCTGGTGCCCCTTCTACGCACTGAGCTTTCGTCACCTACGGTTGTCTGCGTAGCTATTTCATCAACCTGGACAGCTCCACAGCTTCGATGTACACCGCGCTCGGCTTCTGTGCATAGAAATTGGCCTGTTCGACAATTCACTGGCTCTCCGGCGCGAACTGCAGGTTGTGCCCTTTGCCGTTTGGGTCAACGACGTAGAGCTTAGAAGCAGCGGCGCACGACGAAGTTGGTTTGCTGACGCACTTCTCTTTACTGCAACAAAAAGACCTGCCTCTTGACTACCCGCTCCGTGAATTGCCCCGCTAACGCGCCTTCCTTCTTGTGTGCCAGGGGAAAGAAGTAGTTTTTGGAGTAGGCGATAAGTGCTTCGAGAGAATCAACAGTGGGCTTCACGGGAAAGACAAAATGGACGACGAACTGCTGATACTACTCTCCTTCCTCAGAGCTAGGCTGTTGCGCAGTGTCTGACAGGCGTTCGTACAGGTAAACGAACTGCTGCACTCGTTGATGCGGCGTAGGCTCATTGGGGTCGTAGCTGGGGTTAGTCACGACTTCATCGGGTCCAATTAAGCGTTTCGCTACCTCGTACAGCGTTGAACCGAAGTGCTGTTTTAAGTACTGAACCGTCTCTGTTGTCAGGTTGGCGAAAAAGTCTCTTCCTCCCATGCTCAGACGCGACGAGCATACGGCCAGAAAGTCATACAGGTCTTGGGGCAACTGCTCTAGAAAACGGGTAACGTATTGCACCGAACTAAGCGGCTGTTCGCTCTGGGGCCATACTGTAAACAGAAGCCATTGCGCTTCCACGGGATGCGTTTGGTACAACGGTGCTGTATCCGCTTCTCTCAAGGCCCGAGTCAGCAGCCACAAGGGCATTTCGGCCCCCAGCTGCTGCCATTCCGCAGCGGTAAACAACTCTATCGACGCTTCTTCTGGCTCCTCTACCTCGTCCCGGGTTCTTTGCTCGTCTCTCGCCCGAAGACGTAACCGGTCGACAAGTTCCACAGCCAGCGCAAACGTCCCCCCGCTTTGCACCAAGTCTTGCACCAGCTGCCGGCGCATAATGGCGTCGCTTACTCGTGCCAATAGGTTCAGCATCAGCTTGGCGGCAACATCGGTTTGGCTGGAGCCCTGCCCGATAGCGGAACCCCTGATAGTACTAAGGTCTGGGCTGATAGCGGATACAACGTTCCACAATCGACGAGCTTGGGCTTCGTCAATGGACGAAAGTTGGTAGCTGATCTTTTGTAGAAAGCGGCCGACGCCCAACTGAGATACCATAGCCTGAGCTACACGCAGTTGCTCGGCGGGCTCTTCCTGAGCGAGAAAAGCCGCGAGTTCCGTGTCAGAAACGTCGCCACGTATGACCGTATACGAAAAATACCGACGAAAATGGGTATCTGCAGCAATGGATTGCTGACGAGTCAATTCTTCCTCCGTGAGTGAATGTCGGTTGTTGCGACCACGCAGACTGAAGGGAGAGGAACGGTTATAGAGCCGGCTGACGCGGGGAAACAACGCGCTAAGTAGTTGCGTGGCACCGCGTCGCTCGTCACCTTGGTACCGACCCAGCGCCCCATCCAGAATCGCTTGATGTCGTTCGTCGCCAGCATTGTTGTTAGAGCCACTACCCGTACTCAAATAAATAGTACCTCCGCGGGCCGATCCGACTACAGCGTGCTCATTGTTAGCGATAAACTGATAGAGGTCGGGGTAGAACGTGCGCATTGCTTCGAGCAGCAGTAAGTCTACTGCGTTGACTTCACCCTGCAACAACGGCAAGCTGAACTGCACGGCGTTGGCTAACCGAACGGCAAGACGGGGCGTCGATAAGCGCGGCAAAATGGCCGCCCGCAGCACCTCACCTAGGCGTTCATTCTCATTTTCTGACAGGTGCGTATTCGTGTCCTGCATAGCGTCCGATAGGCGATTCCAGCAAAACTGCAGTAACGCATCCGGTTGAGCGCGTGGCAGGCGCAATGGAACTTGAATAATTTTCTCCAAGAAATGACGCCCAGCGTCGGCCACGTCTGCGTCCTTGGCAGCAAGGGGAGTGAACAGTTCTCCGATAGCTCCGGCAACCCGTTCGTCGTCGAATGCCAATAGGTACGCTGTTTGACGGAAGTCAGCCGTGAGCTTGACCAGTCGAAACACGGCTTGCAGCTGCGGTTTTTCCAGCCGGTCCAGGTCATCAATAATGACGATGACTCGCTTGCCGGACGCCACAATCATTTCCTCCACTCGCGCCCGTAGCTCTTCGGTATTGGGCAGCAATGCGTCCGCAATGGACTGCATTCCCTTGCCTAAGTCGCTTTCTCCCACGCCGTAAGTCATGGTCGGCAGCAAGGGAGCCAAGTACTTTTTGACTGCATCAGCCGCACGCTCACCACGAGTATGCAGTTGACCGTCAATGGCGTGAGCCAGCTGGCTGAAAAATTGAACCAACAACTGTGACTCGTCGGGAAAGCGCCACGGGTTGAAAGTCACTACGGCCGCCTGCGTCGGTTGCTTGGCCAACGTCTGCTGCAAGAAGTTCAGGACAGTACTTTTTCCCTCTCCCCACTTTCCGTAAAGCCCAACCACGATACTCTCCTGGCTCCGGCGCCCTATAAGTGTCTGCGCAATGCGTTGCGCGAATGCATAACGTTGGAAGTCATCGTGCAACGGGTCCGTGAGCGGACGGTCTGCTGCTCGCTCGTCAGGGGTCACAGTAGAAGCCATATGAAAGAGGGAAGTACTTTCGAAGTAGGCGTTTCTCGCTAGAAGTGAGTCAGGCACCTGCTCAAAGGTATCGACGGAAGCATGCGTTTCGATGTAAAATCCACAACGGTGTGCTCTCCGATGGTGTAGTCCGTTACGTGCAGTAGTACCAAGCCGAATGTTACAAGCTCGGCTTGGTGGGTGATGTGGTCAATTGCGTCCCATCGTAGCCTTCGTTCATGTCGGTCTTGCTATGGGCGGACTTTGGCTCCAAGCCCTCATCGAAAACGCAGACGTAGATGTTCAACCTTGACCGACCGAGCGCCCTTGCTCCTTCTCACCTTGCTCTGAGCCTTCCTCCGCCTGAGCGAGTGACAGGACCTAAAAAATACCCCTTATCGCGAGAGCCAATGCTCCCCAGGTAATGCAGTAGTTGACTTCATTACGGCTGCACTCGAGTAAATGACTTTGATTTAAACTACGCGCGTTTAAACTCGACAGCATACGCACACCACCCGTCTAACTAATTGGCTGCCAAAACCATGGCACCGACACCTAAAATCAAGCGCCTGTGATCATCCAGAACTCGCAATGACAACCTCTACTCGGCGGGAATGCAGTAGAAGGACAGACGATAATTACCTCTGGCAAGAAGTGGGGTGCTCTTGCTGCCGCTCTTGTTGTCGAAGGGCCAGAGCACTTTTAACGCGTTACCCTCTTGAACTTCAGATTCCCAGCCAACGATAACAGCACCAGGATTACGCACCAAGTCCTCAGGCGGGGTGATAGCGCCTTTGTAAGAAGCCGCGTACAGTTCCGTAGTAACCCCGTCAATGAAGGTGCTCTTGGCGTACTCAAGCGCACTCAGCCGGTACACGGGTGGACCAACTGCGCGGAACTGAAGAGCTTTAGCACCGGCTTTGTGGTCAGTTTTGTACAGCTGCACGCCGGCCTCGTTGGTAACCATAATCATCGACACGTCCCACGAGTTGAGTTGGCGCTCAACTGGATTTTCGGGTGTACGACGCGTAAGCACGATTTTGTAGACGAAGTACTTCGCCGGCAACATCAACTCCTGAGTCCGACCGGCCAAGGCTGGTAGTAGAAGGGTAAATACCAATAGTAATCTGCGCATATACCACGATTGCCGGCCAAAGTCGACGTTGCTCAGCAGAGTCACTGCTGCGCGTCCGATAGCGCTGCCCGGCCGTTACTTGTTAGATTGAGTTGTGGGTAGTCGGCTCTGTTGGCCCCGAGCCGACTGTTAACGTGCCCGCTCGTCAGGCTTCTGACATGCGTGGTAGACCCGTTCAGCCACCACGTTGCCAACTGACAGCCGCTGGAACAACGCCCTCATCACTCCGATTGACTCCGGCTTCGTCAACTCCGGGTCAGCGGCGACCAAGTCACTGGCCTCCTGTGCGTACGAGACCAAATTTCGAGCGAGGTAGTACGCTTCATGTCCGTAGAGGGATACGTCGTTCTCGGTATCCTGATGGAGATGAACCCAATTAGCGAAAGGCAGCAGTGCATCGTCTGCTAAGGTTACGGCGCCCGTTTGGTGCTCCACGCTCAGTGCCGGGGCATACGTGTTGAACATGCTCTCCCATTGCGCATCGCTGAAGTTCGGGAGCTGTGGTTCTAACCGTTTTCGTGCGTGGGCTAACGCCTGTGCACGTTGCTTTGAAGTAGCCAGCGTGAAGGAAAGGTGGTCCGCAGAAGGACGGGGCGACGATGAAAGCATGAGGGTAGCAGGTTTTGTCTCCGAGTTCAATGGTTTCTCGCAGGCGCGTCAACAGCCACTCAGATAACGCGACGCATTAACCGCCGACTTGAGAAAGTAGATGTTCAGCTGACTGTTGCTCTCACGCCTGAGAAACACCTGCGCAAGGTAATGAAAACGCGCCGTTTTAAGGGCGTATACGCCCTTAATCCATAAAGTCATCCGCGGCAGCTTGCCGTGTGAAAAACCCCGCAGGTCTAAAGGCTTTCTCTGAACGACTGCGCTTCCTGCGCAAAGAGCGCGGCTACTCACAACAGAAGCTGGCGGACATTGCCAACGTGGAGCAGTCCACCATCAAGCGCATCGAGCTTGTACAGCTCGCCCCCACCCTCGACCTGCTCATCACTTTGAGCCGAGCGCTTAACCTAGAGGTGCGCGACTTAGTCGACGACCCGGCAATTACCAATTCGGACAAAGAGGTTTAGCCATTTCGCGCGTGGGTATGAGCAGCGGCTACATGTGCTACAAAGCCGGTGCACGTAAATGCCACGCTTTTTAGCACAACACTGGGGCTGGTGTCGTGACGACGTCCCATGATTGGCAAGAAGTTAACTCCTTCTGCTCTCAAGGCCGTCTCATGTAACCGCGCGACAACGAAGTCGTAACAAGCGCACGCTAATTATAGTAGCTTTATACACGAGTGTGGAAGTACGCCCGTCGTTGCTGGCTCTGACAGACTTCACGCACCTCGTGTTAGCCACTCCACCGTACGCATGGAAGCAAAGCTCAAACACTTAGAGTTCATTCAGACGTCGATTAACCGCTTCAACAGTAACGGCTTCCTGATAAAGGGGTGGGCTGTCTCTTTGGTCGCAGCTCTCTTCGCGCTGGCAGCCAAGGACGCCAACGCACGGTACGTTCTTATTACTTACATCTCGACCGTCCTCTTCTGGGTGCTCGACGCCTACTATTTGAGTCAGGAGCGTCAATACCGTGCGCTTTACCAAGACGTCGCTCAGCGTGAGCTTTCTCAGATAGATTTCACAATGGACGCCAGCGGTTATCGACATGGTCGGGCATCGTGGTGGTCAGCGGCAATAGCCCCTACCCTCCTAATGTTTTATGGGTCGCTGGTAGTGCTGCCGGCATTGTTGCTGCTTGTTCTTACCCATCTTGCCTGACGTCATGTCCACTACGCATTCGGAACGCCGAACGGTGTTCATCAGCCACGCCCTGCCCGAAGACAACGAATTTGCCCTGTGGCTCTCCATCAAGCTGCGCAACGAGGGTTACGACGTATGGTGCGAGCTAGAGCAAGTACACGGTGGCGAACATTTTTGGAAGGAAATTCAGCTGTTGCTCCAAAGCAGCGTGGCGAAATTCGTCTTCGTCGCGTCTCATGCTTCAGTGCGTAAAGAGGGGGTGCGTGATGAGTGGGATTATGCACGCAGTATAGCCAAGGAGCACCAGCTTAAAGACTTCATCATCCCGCTGAACCTCGATGGCGTCAGCCACAACGCCATCATTGGGCTGCCGAACTTGGCGATGATTCAGTTTCAGAACTCGTGGGCACAAGGTCTTCGGGCGCTTTTGGCGAAGCTGAGAAAGGACGACGTTCCTCGCAACGAACACACTCCTCTGTCGGCAGCTCACTGGTACCAGAACAAGTTCGCCACCTCCAACAACGTTCTGGAGAAACAAGAAATCCTGTATTCCAACTGGGTCGGTCTCCCCACGCTTCCATCGACGCTGTACTTACACGAGTACGCAAATGATGCGCAAGCCAAGCAGGTGATGAGTGTCATCACAGCGGCCAACTCATTTCCGGCTGACCGCCACGACCGATACATAATCGCGTTCGAGCCTCGCCTGCCTGACCTGCACCAACGTGAAACGGCAGCCGAGCTGTTCGCCCCAACAATCGTCAAGGCGACCAACGTAATTCAGCTGTCTGTCGCACAGATATGCGGTCGACGGTACAAATCGGAGGTGTTTCCGACAAAGCAGGACGCGTCTAACTTCTTGGTGCGCGTCCTGCATCAGGCCGTTCACAACTTTCTGGTGCAACGCGGCCTTCACACCTACGAAATGGCCAACAAGCGGCTGTGCTATTTCCGCACGCGCCACGAAAGCACTGACCCCAAGTTCAAGTACTACTACGGAAGCAAACTCCGCTCGAAGCAACTGACGGGGGTCTACCTTCACGACAATGTGTGGCATTACGGCGTCAGCTTCAACGTACGCCTGCACCCACACCCGTCTCTTAGTTTGAAAGCCCACATCGTCTTCTCCAAAGACGGCGCCACACCTTGGGACGACAAAAAGGCAATGCAGACGGCTCGCCGCAAGAAGGGCAAGCGCATGTTCAATGCCGAATGGCGCGACCTTCAGTTAGCCTTCCTCGGTTCGCTCACCGACGATGCCACCACTTTCGGCATTCCTATTACACAGACCGATTACCTGTGGCTGTCAACAACGCCCATCTGCTTTGTCAGCGACAAAGGATACAACGACCCGGAAGATCAAGGGCGTCTAATACCCTTGGACGACTACGACGACGCGCAAGAACAAGAAGCCGACGTTCATCTTGAGTTTGACGACGCGGCTGCTTTATCGGAGTTACTAGCCGACGACAATTCTTCTCTCCCTTCTAAAGCGCATCACCGTGAAGAATAAGCCGTTTAAATTGAGCATACTGCCAGAGCCTCGATTGAAGTTCGCCCACGATCAGAAGCTCATTGACCCACGCGACGGGCTGATGCTCTACGGCCCCTTCGACAAGGGCCGAGGTAACAACTTCTCTGTCGGAATCATTGGGACACCGGATGGGCAGAGGCGCTTCAAACGCTGGATGTCGAGCATCCAGAAGCCGGTCTTCTACCCAAAGCCCGACATGGCGAAACCCTTCTTCCCTGGGTTCGAGGAGGTGTACGGCATCCGCTTCAACGACCAGCAATACACTCAGCTGACAATCGACCCTGAGGCACTAGAACGGTTCTTCCGCTACACAGACGACCACGTTCGTATCGCCAGCATCGTGGACCTGTACGCGGATAGGCTCATCAGCTACAAGGAGGAAGCCGACGTGCCCGTGAGCCTGTGGTTCGTCATCATACCCGACATGGTGTACCAACTATGCCGCCCGATGTCCAAAGTTCCCAAGTCCAAGGACACCTTGAGCGTGGGCATACGCGATGTGTATAGCCGCCAAAACCCAGGTTTATTTGAGGACGAAAACACGCGCCGTTATCGTGATGCGTACCACTACGAGAAGCACTTTCACAACCAGCTCAAACTTAAGTTACTGCGCCACGGTATCCTGACGCAGGTCATTAAGGAGAGTACCATTGCGTACCAGGACTTTCTCGACAAAAACGGCAACCCGAAGAAGGACTTGTCGGCTTTCGAGACAGACATTGCGTGGAGCCTGACCACATCTATCTACTACAAGGTCACTGGGCTTCCTCCGTGGAAGCTTGCCGACATACGCAAGGGCGTGTGTTACATCGGGCTGGTCTTCAAAAACGACGACCGGAACGAAGACCGACGCATCGCGTGCTGTGCAGCCCAAATGTTCCTCGATTCGGGCGACGGACAGGTATTCAAAGGAGCGGTTGGTCCTTGGTACAACCCTGATACGAAAGAGTATCACCTCACGAAGGACGGAGCCAAAGACCTGCTCACGAAAGCGCTTGCTGCCTACAAGCAGGAAAACGGTGTACCACGCGAGGTCTTCATTCACGGCCGTACTTACTTCGATGACAACGAGTGGCAGGGCTTCTTGGAAGCGGCAGCAGGCGCCCATGCGGTTGTGGGAATCAAGATCAGCCACGAGACGACATTCAAGCTCTTCCGGGCCAGCGACTTTCCCGTCATGCGAGGCACCGTTTACGTCAAAGACGCCCGTTTCGCGTACCTCTGGACGAAGGGGTTCATTCCTCGGTTGCAGACTGTAGTGGGGCTGGAGACACCCAATCCGCTCCAAGTACAAATCACTCGTGGAGACGCCAACATTCTCACCGTCTGCAAAGACGTCTTGGCGTTGACGAAGCTCAACTACAACACCTGCCGGTTCGCTGACGGTGAACCCGTCACACTGAAATTCGCTGACACCATAGGTGAAATTCTGACTGCTGGTCCCAACGACAACGTCAAGGTACTGCCATTCAAGTACTACATCTGAAGGTGTCATACCTCGCATCACAGCGTCACACTCATCTACCCCGACAAGGGTGACGCGTGTAACTACGTCGTTAAAGAGTCGACGCTCGACCAGGCTTACTGTCCCATGAGGTCGAGGTGGCACGTTTCAGCAGCTCACAGATATACGCGTAGTACTCAAGCTGCCGCGAGTACCCTTTCGATGTCGTCGACAACCTGTTCTACTTCCCTGTTCTCTCGACTACCACTCACCCCAATTTCCAACTGATTACATGTGTGGAGAATGGTACCAATTTTGGGACTCACCTTCATTAGCGGCACCTCGTCTGGACACAGCTCCCGCATATGTTCGGCCAGCAAGATGTCGTAGGGGTGAGGACCTTCGACCTGTTTAGTCCGCTCCTGAAGCTGACGGTACTGTGCCTGATAACGCTTGAAAGTAGACTTTGGAGTGTGAGGCCGCACGCTCTCCCACCAACTCAAGTCAGCACCAGCGTACAGCAGGGCCGCATGCGCTATGGGTAGGCCTGAATAATCAGGAGGAGTCCGGCGAACCGTTTGCTTCCATTGTTCAAGCACGTGCGTGGCGACCATTCTGAGTACATCGGGTGCTGATAGGTCCTGAAGAGTAACGTTGGTGCGGCCGGTAAGCTTGTTCAGGTTACGGGCGCGGGTGAATACCACCTCGAATCTCAATAGGTGGCTGCAATCCATTGGCAACGGAACACCTTGACGGCGGGCGTACTCACCCTTGTCGTAGTACTTGAGCCGGTAATTCAAGTGCACCGCTTGGTACTCCAACGGACGAAGACGCCCGGCAGGGGGAGAGATTGGAAGGATGGGGCTTTTCTTGTGGTGACTTAAGGTTTCCAGGAACGAACGCGGCGAAGAAGGCACAACGAGATTCACGCCGGCTTCGAGTTTGCGCACTATAAACATCTCAGGAGGTAGCCCGAGAGAAGCAGCCAAACCCTTGGCGGCTTGGGCTGCTTCAGCCGCGCTAAACATGCCGACGTTTGAGCCTTGTGTGAAAGTGTGAAGAGAGCCTCGAACCCGTCCCTTGCACTCGCCGGGCACGTACTCAATGCGCATTCCACGGTATTGAACCCGAACGCGGCCCCGACTATCGGTCTGACCGTCGAAACCAGCAAAAGCTGGCGACTGAGCCAAAGCAGCTACAAATTCGTCTGCAGGTTCGGGGAGGTGAAAGGTCAGATGCAGGTTATCGTACACCTCTTTACGCAGCTGCCCGAAACGGCTTGTTGTGGTGCCTGAGGAGCATGCGGTCGATTTCCTCACGGTTGTAGTAGATCTTGCTACCCATTTGGCTGAACCCGATCAGCCCTTCGTCGCGCCAATTTTGCAAGGTCCGCTTGGTGACCTTGAGTAATTCGGCAGCTTCGTTATTGTCCAACCATTCGATGAAGGGCTTCTTGCGTTCTTCCTCCATGAGTTTCCTCATGTAGGCGAACGTGTTCTGTTGAAGCTGGTCGTAAGCTTCGGTCTGTATTGCGATGAGTTGCATGTAGGGTGCGGGTGGTATTTTGGTTTGGTACTGCGAAGTAACAGTGCAGATCACCTCTACAAAACGCCGAGTGCGCCCACCTGAAATGCACCTTAAATGGACTTGAAATACCGCGCCAAAAAAGAAGCCCGCACAATCACCTGTGCGGGCTTTTCGTGTCTTTTACTTCCTCAACACTTGCAGCAAATTCTACTTCCTCTTTAAGTCGCGTACCAAGCCAGCAGCGCAACCACCGGAACACTTTACATGTCGGTTACTTGAGTAGGGTCGCGACTTCTTGAATTTCGCGCCCCATATGTACACCTGTCGCCTTGACTCCTGGATATTGGAGCTGTTGAGGTGCGATGTCTTCGCCATCACTCTTTGTGAAGCACGCAGCTGCCTTAACCCACTTCCCGGTCAGCTTTTTGTGACCTGGTGGGGTCAATTTAGGTTCAATAGAATTGACGAAGTGCCAGAGTTGGTTGATGCTACCCATCCACACGACGCGCTTTTTGACTGGCTTTCCGGAAAATATTGCTCTGAAGTCCGCCAACGGGGTCGTCGGCTCGATGAGCTCAAGCGTGTCTCGCAGTCCGTAGAACAAGTTGCCCAGGTGGCTGCGCGTAAGTGACTTGTCCTCTTGCAAACTACCTTCCTTGAAACACCTGTAGTGGAACCCGGTTGCTTGCGTCTCAGCAGGTATGGGTTTGTCATCAGAGCCCTTCTCGGTCTGCTGCGGAGCGCAGCGAAGAACCAAGTCCTTAATTTCCAGCAGAGCGGCGGCAATGCACGAATACCGAGCAAACACTTCCTCTTCGGCTAATACGCTGGTCAGCCTCTCGATGTCCGTCATTACATGACTGTAGAACACATCTCGCTTAAGTTGCTCACTTGAACTCAGCTGTTCGAGCACTAGGGCTTTCACAGCCAGCAACTCATCCGCTACTTCATCGCAGATTTCTCGACCGAATTCCGACTCGTATCGGCCTTCGGGACTGCCGAAGCCCTTGTGCTCATACACTGCTATCTCACGTTCGGCGTCGTATTTATGTACGACGAGTCTGTGTTCCTGACTGAAAGGGTTCTTTGGCGGGATGTTGGGTTTACTATACGTTCGGTGAAACGCTTCCCGTCTGTTTACAAGCTCGTGGTGCTCAATCAGCCGAATGAAGTACTCCAGAGCCAATGTCCGTTTGTTCATGATGTTCAATTGAACAGCTCCATTGCCTGGTCGAGCTTCTCGTTAACGATTTTGGCGTAGATCTGCGTCGTGTTGATGGATGCATGACCCATGAGCTTCGACACCAGCTCAATTGGTATGCCTTTCGTCAGCGCTCGGGTAGCGAAGGTATGTCGTGAACTGTGGAAGCTGATCGATTTCTCTAGCCCGGCCCGCGTTGCAATCATCTTCAGATTTTTGTTGGCGTAGGCTGTAGCCGACGAAATGGACCGGTACAACCTCTGCGGGTCAGAGTAGTCAACATCGGCGCGGAAAAACGGAAAGATATACGCGGAGGACTTGTTACTAGCTCCGCGATAATGCGCCAAGAGTTCGAGTGCCCGATTCGGCAGCATTACCGATACTGCATCACCCGTCTTGTGCATCGTCAGACGGATGTGCGTGCCTGAAAAGTGTTCCCACTTGAGTTGCAGCAGGTCGGAAATGCGTAGCCCGCCCGCGTAGGTGGCGAAAACGAATAGGTTGCGGTGGTGCCACAACTTGGTACCTTCTTTCAACGGCACAGCCTCCAGCAACATCAGTTCATCTTCAGTAAGGTAGGATTTGGTGGTCTTCTCCAACTTGAGTTTGAACTTCCGAAACGGGTCACGCTCAGGCGACACCAAGTCTTCCGACATGGCGTTATTGAAGAGCTTGCGGAAGATCTTGAGGTTGGAGTGAATGGTGTTGACCGAGTTACCCAATTTGTCCCGCAAATACGTTTCGTACTGCTTCAAGAAACTGACCGTAACCTCGTCGAAAAGCAGGTCGCTTGCGCCGAGAAAGATCTTAAGCTTGGAGTACACAGCCGTGGCTTTGCTCAGCGTACTGATCTTACCGTGCTTCTCTAAGGTGTGCAAGTACTGTGCGAAGTACTTTAGAAAGCTCTCCGACGACTGCCCCATGATGGCTTTCTTGATCTGCACAGGGGAGACAAATTTCGACTCTCGTTGCAAATCCAGTGCTACCCCCTCCGCTTCGGCGACCTTCGTGGCAATAAAGGCGTTGACCCGGCTCTTGTTCGGATGCTTTCTGACGCGGCCTGCGTCGGCGTCCCAGTCCTGCGGTTTCACGCGCACACCAATGGAGATGTACTTGGGCTTTCGGTCCTTGATGATGCGCAGGTACACGGGCGCTTCGCCGGCCTTATTGATCTTCTCCTCTTTAAGGAGAACCTTCACACTTGCCATGTAGTTGGGGTCACGACTTCCTCATCAAAGTTACGACGCCGAACGGTCAGGTAAAACAAAGAGGTAAAACATCGATATCATTTTCGTTCAACATCGTGCATCGAAAACTAAACAGCGAAACGCCAAAAGAGCACCATAAGCAGCAAAACGACGCATTTAGAAGAATACGAGTGCAATTACCGCAGTCCCTACGTGACCACAGAAACGGCCTCTAGCACTCTGCTAGAGGCCGTTTTCTTTTTCGGCCTGTCCTCCGGACAGGAAGGCGGTTTCGGGCATGGTGAGCAGTACCGGCAGCACCAGCAGCGCAACCAGGGCAATCATAGCGCCGGGCACGAGCGGCCAGCCGGTGCGGGTGATGAGCAGCTCGGCTGCAAACGGCGTGAGCCCCCCGAACACAGCGGTGGCAGCCGTAGCCCCCAGAGCCAGCCCGCTCAACCGACCCTCACCGGGGAATTGCTCGGCCGTGGCGGCCGCCCCAACGGCACTAACGCCCCCAGCCACTGCGGCCAGCACCACCGCACCGACAACGGCCTGCTGGATACTGCCTCCGCGCATGAGTGCGAACAGCGTGATAGGCAGCAGAGCGCTGGCCCCAGCCAGCCCGACCAGTACGGGCTTACGGCCCAGCCAGTCGGAGAGCACTCCAACAACGGGCGTGACCAAGATGACGACTACAGCAGCAATTGTCGAGAGCCCTAGGGCCTCGCTTTCCCCGCGCTGGCCGGTAGTGGCCAAGAAGGTCGGCACGTAGGTAATGCCAACGTAATACGTAATGGAGCCCAAGGCTGAGATGCAGAACGTGCGCAGAATAGCAGCCCGGTGGTGGCGTAGGGTATAGCGCAGCGGGGAGACAGGAACCGTGCCCGCCTCCTGCTGCCGCTCAAAGTCGGGAGACTCCTGCATGGTGGAGCGGGCCAACCACACACCGCCGGCCAGAGCCGCGCCCAGTAGAAAGGGCAGGCGCCACCCCCAGGCGTCGACGCTGGCGGCCGGCAACCCGTACAGGAGCAGAGCGCATACGCCCACGGCCAGCAGGGCCCCTACCTCACTGGCGGCAGCGGCCAGGGAAGTAACCAGGCCGCGGCGGTCCGGGCGGGCCCCTTCCAGCAGGTAGGCTACCACGCCGGTGTACTCGCCTCCTACCGAAAAGGCCATCAGGCAGCGCAGCAACAGCAACAGCCCGCCAGCCCAGGCGCCAAGCTGGGCGTGGGTGGGCAGCAGCGCCGTAGCCAGCATGGCTCCCGTCATCAGGGCCATAGACAACAGCATCATCTGCCGCCGGCCGTACCGGTCGCCAATATGTCCGAAGAACAGGGCCCCCAGGGGCCGCATCAGGTAGGACACGGCAAACCCGCCCAGGGCCGTGAGCAGCGAGGCGGCGCCCGGACCAAAAAATACCCGCGAGAGGACGGTAGCAAAGTAAAGACAGAGCGTGAAGTCGTACCACTCAATGATGGTGGAGCAGGCAGCTACTGCCAGGGAAGCGCGGGAAAGCGCTACCCGAGAGGTAGAATAATCAGGCGAGGAAGGGGGCACGGGTTTGCTTGGCGGTTTGGTAAGACGTAATAAGACGGAAACAAATAACAGTCTATGGCAGGTAGGGCCGCTCACTTCTTACCATACGCAGCAGTCAAACAAAGGCGACACCCCACTTCACGCCCATGTAACCCAAACCGCCGAGACCAACCACCGCCAGTCCATGCCCTTGGCCCACACCCCAGTATTTCAGGGGCAAATAGATAGTGATGCCGACGCAGAGTAGCGGTGCTACAGCCGCCAGGTTGAGCTTCTCGGACACGCGCACTACACATTCTTCACGCACCACTATGGTGGTAGAGTAGCCCGGTTACCACCCCCTTTTCGGTGTAGACGCGGAGGGCAATGTGCCTCATGCCTTGCCCGGGCGAAGCCCCGTGCCAGTGCTCCACGCGCCGGGGTGGGCCTTGCCCACCTCACCCTTGCGCCGCAGCCGGGTGGGCTGGCCTTTTTCCTGGTAGTAGCCTACCCCGGCCGTTACCATCAAAATCTGCCCGGCCGGGTGCGAGTGCCACTTGTTGCGAGCCCCTGGCTCGAAGGTTACGTCGCCGACGGTACAGTTGGTAGAGGTGTCGCTCACAACCATGGTTACCCAGGCGGTGCCAGTGAACTAGTCAGCCGGGCTACGCTTGGTGTCGGCCGGGGTTTGCAGTGCGTTGGTTAAGGAGCCTGTAGGAAGCAGACACAAACAACACTTCTGACCTACAAGCACGTACCCGCCGGGTGCATATACAAGTATCTCTACCTCGTCCGGAAGCTACGTTCTGAGCGTGGCAGAAGCTTAGTCTAACCCGGGGTCTGCTACAAAGGTCCTCTACCTCTTCAGGTTCAGGCAACGACAAGCAAAGAGACTGGTAAGACTTTCAACTAATCAGCCTCAGCCGCCCCAGAGTCGCCCGAAGCGCCCTGCGTCTTGCTGGCTGGCACAAGGCGGCCGTAACCAGCCGATAACTCCATGTGCATATACCATAGTGGGGCGCTTACAGCAGAGAGTGGCCTGGCTTTTCCCAGGTAGAGAAAAGTAGATGAGTTATTGTCTCACCAAGGGATTTTTTTACGGGAATACGCGTTTACAGGCCACGCTCTTGTTTTCTACTATTCACACCTGTATGCAACTCGTCGCCTATCGGCCTGAATACCGAATTTATCTGGATACATTACAAAACCACGTTGTGTACGAGCGCCGGGAAGAGCAAACGCTGGCTCAGGACATGCCCTATTTCCTGGCTGACTGGCACCGGGTTTTGGCGCGTCTGCAACCTGGCTTCACCATGCTCTGCGACGTATCGCACACGCTGGGTCCCAACGTGCGGCTGGTGCCGCTGTACGTGCAACTGCGCGAGCTGCTGAACGCTGCCGGTCTGGCGCTGCTGGCCGAAGTGCATCCTCCTTCCCTGACCATGCAGGCCCTGAGCCGGTTGCTCAGCGAGCGGTCGGCGCTGCCAGTGCACCGGTTTACCAACCGGGCAGAGGCCGAGTACTTTCTGCTAGGCCACAGCCTGGCGCAGCCAGCGTAGTCCACCGAGAGCAGGTGCAGGCTGGGCTTGCTAGCGTGCTGTGCCTATCTTTGCGCCCGCACGAGAAGGTGCTGCCACCGTTTTGGCAGGCCCGCTGGGTATACACCAGTGCTGCGCGCGCCCTGTTTTGTCTTCTCATTTTTTGCTAATGAGCTCCATTTCCACTGATATCTGCATAATTGGCGCCGGCCCGGTGGGGCTGTTTGCCGTATTCGAAGCCGGCCTGCTGAAGCTGCGCTGCCACGTAGTGGACGCCCTACCCCAGGTGGGCGGACAGCTCTCGGAGATTTATCCCAAGAAGCCCATTTAC
This sequence comes from Hymenobacter sp. HSC-4F20, assembly GCF_019599275.1. Lineage (GTDB taxonomy): Bacteria > Bacteroidota > Bacteroidia > Cytophagales > Hymenobacteraceae > Hymenobacter. The sequence continues at coordinate 352,965 of NZ_JAHZTD010000002.1, forward strand.
GACATCCCGGGGTTTCCGGAAGTGCTGGCCGGCGACCTGGTGCAGAACCTGATGCGGCAGATTGAGCCCTTCCACCCCACCTTTACGCTGGGCGAACGGGTAGAAGGCTACCAGAAGCTGGAAGATGGCTCGTTTCGGGTCACGACGGCCGATGGCACCGAAATTCTGTGCAAAGCCATTGCCATTGCCGGGGGACTAGGCTCGTTTGAGCCGCGCAAACCCGCTATTGACAGCTTAACTGACTTTGAAGGCGGCAAGGGCGTATACTACATGGTGCGCGACCCGGAAACCTTCCGCAACCAGCGCCTGGTTATTGCCGGCGGCGGCGACTCGGCCCTGGACTGGACTATTTTCCTGGCCGATGTGGCCAAAGAAGTAACCTTGGTGCACCGCGGCACTACCTTCCGTGGAGCCGCCGATTCAGCCGAGAAAGTGAAAAACCTGCACGAGGCTGGTAAAGTGAAGCTGGTGCTGAGTAGTAACGTCACCCACGTACACGGCAACGGACGCCTGAACGCCGTAACCATCACGGCCAACGATGGCGTCGCTGAGCAGGTGGAGGCGGACTCCTTTATTCCTCTCTTCGGCCTTACGCCCAAGCTCGGCCCCATCGGCGAGTGGGGGCTGGCGCTGGAAGATGATGCCGTGAAAGTAAACACGGTAGACTACTCCACTTCTGAGCCTGGCATCTACGCCATCGGCGACATCAACACCTACCCTGGCAAGCTCAAGCTAATTTTGTGCGGCTTCCACGAGGCAGCTCTCATGTGCCAGGGGGCCTTCAAATACATCAACCCCGACAAAAAATACGTGCTCAAGTACACTACCGTCAACGGGGTACCCACTTTGTAAGTGAACGGGTGAACGGGTGAGTTTTATGAGTGGGCATAACCCGGGCAGCGCAAGCCGGGCCGCCACACATCCAACTCACTCGTTCACTACCTCTCACTATCTCACCAGTAATATTTATGACCGACGAAGTACGCGTATACGTGGAGGAAACCCCAGGCCAGCGCCGGGAGGTAGTAGCCCCCACCGATATGGGCCTGAGCCTGATGGAGATTCTGAAAGCTGATGGCTACGACATTCAGGCCACCTGCGGCGGCATGGCCCTGTGCGGCACCTGCCACGTAGAGGTGCTGGCAGGCCCGGAACTGCCCGAGCCCGGTGACGACGAGCTGGCCATGTTGGAAAGCCTGCCCGTGATGACCCAGGGCAGCCGCCTTTCCTGCCAGATCCGGATTACGCCCCGCATTGATGGGCTGGTAGTGCGCCTGATGCCCCAGGACGCCTAACCCACCCGGGGCTGCAAACGGCCGCTTACCGCCGACCTGCCAGCAAAACGCCAAGAGCCGCTCCAATGATACTTGGAGCGGCTCTTGGCGTTTTGTACCTGCGCAGAATGCTTAGCGCCGACGGCGGCTGGTAACTTTCTTTTTGGTGGCTGATTTCTTCGCCGTTGTTTTCCGGCGCGCTGAGGAGCCGGTGCGGTGGCTGCTGGCGCGGCGGTGGGAACTGGAGGAGTGCCGGGCGCTGCTGGTATGGTGCACGGCGGCGGGAGCCGCTTTGGCTTCTGTGGCTTCGGCGGGCTTATCTTCCTCCGTGGCTTCGAGGTTGCGGGCTGTCACTTCCACCGCCGGCTGATTGACCGCAGTTTCTTCGGCTGCCGCACGCAGGGTAGCTGCCTGCTTCCGGCGTATGGGCATTAGAAAATCGCGCTCGGCGCGCTCCTGTGCCGATAGTTTTTCCTCCCCTGGCAGATGCGTGGGGGTTGTGGTGGCTGCTTTCGTTTTTTTGTCTCCCTGAGCCCAGGCCGAGGTGCTGCTTAGCAGCAGCACGGCGGCAATTAAACCTAGTTTACGCATCAACTTCATCCTTCCTGAAAAACAAACGAGCCGCAAAGGTACAACCACAGGCAGGGAGTCGCAACGCAGGGCGGCGCGTAGCCTAGCACTATGCGTTAATAGTGCATATTCCCCGCCGAAAAACACCAATTTGCTCCATTACTGCGGCGGAAGTATGCGCAGTCGGCTGCCCGTGGAGTGCGCAGCAAACTCTGGCGCGTAGAGACACTGGAGCTGCGAGAGGCCGCCCGAGAAATTGCCGCTTTGCGCCGCACGCAGCCGGTATTCGAACGTATGGGTGCCTTTGGGCAGAGACCCGATAAAGAAGTTGGTGGCCGCATCGCGGGAGCTCTCGTAGTAGCCCAGCCCGCCCTGGTAGCGGTAGCCTGATGTCTGGCCAATGGGTTCCAGCCCCGCCGCCCGCTGGTCCTTGAGGTGCACGTATTCCAGGTCCTGGTCGGCGCGCAGTACCAAGCGCACCACCAGCACGTCGCCTACCCGCAGGGGTGCGGCCGTGGTGAGCGGCTGCAACACAGGGCCAGTGGCGGTGCGTTCTTCGCGGTAGAACTGGCGCGCCAGCTGCAGGCCCGCCGCGGCTGCCTGCAGCTTCTCCGGTTGCTCGAAATATTGCCAGTACAGCGCCCCCCAGGCTACCCCGGCGTCGGGCTTCTGAACGGTTACCTTACCTTGGGCAGAACTTATTTCGGCGGCTGGAAACGTGGTGGAGAAGTAACCCGTACCGGCCTGTTGGCCCGAGGGGAACACCAGGTTTCCGCCAACGCGCACCTGCAAGGGGTGGGCTGGCACCAGCCAGTTGGTACCGCGCAGCAGTAGGGCGTAGCAGGCGTCGGCGGTAGCGCGGGTGCTTTCCCAGTTCTGGACGTGCTTCTGCTGAAGCAGCCAGAGCTTCATTTCGTCCACAGCACGTTGGTCGTGCTGCACTTCGTCGAAGGCTTCGATGAGGGTGGCCTGGGTTTCGGTGGGGGCCTGCCGCCAGTAGTAGCCTCCGCGCACTTCCTTCCAGTACATGCCCAACTCGGGGCTGTGCAGGGCGTTTTCGCGGAGGGCGGTGAAGATGGCCTGCACGGTGGCCGGCTGGGTTTGCTGTCGGTGCAGCGCCAGTGCCAGCTGGGCCTGCAGGTAACGGGTCTGCTCCGGCCAGTACGCGGCCGCCTGCTGCTGGTAGAAGGCCAGGGCAGGCTGCGCGGTCTTGGCTATGGGCTCTGCGGGCCAGAAGCTGCGGGCGTACAAAGCCTGCACCTGTACATCGGACGGCCGCTGCTGCTTTAGGTTGAGACCGGGCTGCTGGCGCAGGCGGGCGTAGTCGGCGGCCAGGCGGGCATCGAGGTAGGCCAGGGCGCGGCGCAAAACTTCCTGCGCCTGGGGGGAGGTAGCCGCCCCAAGGGCTCCGAGCCTCTGCAGCTTGCCAAAGCCGGCAACTATCAACTGGGTAATGTACCGGTCATCGGGCATCTGCTCAAACCAGGGGAAAGCGCCGTTAGGGTGCTGCAGCCGGGCCAGTTGCGCCAGGGCACGGGTGGTCTCGGCCTGCAGGCGGGGCTCATCAAACAGCTCCGCGAGGCGGCGCATACGCTCCGTTTCCGACTGCGCCTCGCGCACCCAGGGGGTTTCCTGGAGCAGCAGGGCCTTTAGTGCCGGTTGCTGCTCCAGCTTGCTGGTCAGGGCGGCGTGGTCGCCGGCAGCAGCGGCGCGCTTCCATTCCGCCAGCGTAGCTTTCAGCGGCGGGGTGCTTTGCAGGATTTTGGCGGCCAGCAGATTGGCGTACAGGCGACTGAACACTTGCTCAGCCGACTCATGCGGGTACTCCATAAGGTAGGGCAGGGCCTGCACGGCGTACCACGCGGGGTTCGGGCTCATTTCCAGCGTAAGTGAGTAATTGCGGCGCGTGGGCGAGGTAGTGCTGGTCAGGCTTTTCAGCTCGAACTCCCGGGTAGCCGGCCCTACCAGGGACAGGGGCAGGCTTTCGGTCATCAGCACCTGGTTGGGTAGCACCGGCAGCGTGTTTTCCTCCCCGTCCTGCACAGTGACCATGGGCGAGCTGCCGGTTGCCGGTTTATGCTGACGGCGCTGTTGCCGCTGGGCTCTCTTTTTCTCTCCTGACAACCGCGAACCGGCAACTGCCAACTCGGCCGAGGCTACTACCCGGTAGGTCAGGGCTTCTAGCGGCACCTGTCCAACGGCGGTTTCCGGAATAGTCAACTCCCAGCTTAGGGCGCGGCTCTGGCTGGCTGGCAGCTCGAAGGACAATTGGGCAGGGCTGCGAACCAGTTGACTGGCTAACGGCTGCTGGGTACGGGCATCGAGCAGGAAAAGCTGGGCGGTACCTTGCAGGGGCTCGGCGGTGAGGTTGCTCAGCTGGGCACTCAGGCGCAGCTGGTCGCCTTCCCGGAAAAAGCGCGGAGCATTCAGCGTAACCTGCAGCTGCTTCTGCGTGACCAGCTCCCGGCGGAGCAAGCCGGAGTGAAGTTGCTGATCGTGAGCGAGGGCCAGCAGCTGCCAGCGCGTCACGGCCTCGGGCAACAGGAACTCCAGCACGGTTTCACCCTCGGCGTTAGTGCGCAACGCGGGCATCCAAAAAGCTGTTTCGCGGAAATCCTGACGGGTAGGCACGGCCGTGAGGTTAGGGCCGGCACTCCCGCTTTCCTCGGCAGGCGGAGCCGCGGCGGCATCACTCATCATGGCTCCGGTACCCATTTCGGCTAGCGGCGCGGCATTGGAGCGCATGCCACGAAGCCGTACCTGCACGCCGGCTACCTTACCGGGTAAGGCTCTTGCCGGAGCAACTTCTGCATCCTGCTTAACGACGGGCGGCGGGAATCGGGTGGAAATCTTGTTAGGCAGCAGCAGGTAGTCGTTGCTACTTTCTTCGTCGCCCAAGGAGAAGCCCCACCAAGCCAGATGGGGATACAGTATCGGATTTTCTTCCGGGTACGCGGCCGGGCCGAACAACTCCGTGGACTCGGCCGTATCGAAGCGGCCTTGCCAGGCCAGGCCGGCGGGGTAGTGCGCGGGCCAGAACTGCAAGCCCTCCAGATTGTGCGCCTGAAAGGCATCCAGCGACTTGTCGTAGAGGGTGGCCAGCAGCTCGGCCGCGGCGGGTTTGCCATCGGCTTGCCGGATGGTGAGGCGCCAGGTTTCCCGCTGGCCGGGCTGCAGCTTGTCGCGGAAAGTGGCAATGCTTAGGGTAAGGGGGGCTGGCGGGGTAGCCACTTGCACGGTAGCGGAGTGCGAGTAGAGGCGGTTGTCGCGTACCTGCGTGAGGTGCACGTGCAACTGACTACCCTCCAGAGCTGCCGCCACGGGTACTTCTACGAGGCGCTGCTCATTGGGCGCCAGTGTAAGCCACTCCTGGCGCAGGGTCTTGCCCTTGGCCTCGGCTTGCAGCAGTACCCGGGCCCCAGGCTGAGCGCTACCCACCAAGAAGCGGGCCACCTGCCCGGGTGCTGCGCTGTCCTGCAGGCTTACAAACCAGTCGGGGGTTGGGATGGGCAGCGTGGTGGCCGTGGCAGAGTACAGGGTGAAGGCTTGTGCGGTGCGGGCGGGCGGGCCGCCGGCTGGGGTAGGGGCCGTGGCCTCCAGCACGTACCGACCAGGCGGCTGCTGGGGCAGCTGCGCCGCCACGCCACTCAGCACGGGGCTTTTTTCGGTGTCGAACTCCTGGGTAAGCACCAGGGTGCGGGCCCACGTGCTATCCTGGTCTTCGGCCCCGTAGGCATCCAGCGGGAAGCGCCGCTTGAACTCCTCCCGGCTCAGGGCTTCGCGCTCCGGCTGCTCCCAAAGGCGGGGCCGCAGCACAGGGCCGGGCGGCGTCAGGCGGTAGAGGCGCACCTGGCCGCGAGCCGGTCGGGCTTCATTGGTAGAGCTGGTGCTCAGCAGCCGAAGCGCCGGCAGCTGCTCCCGGTTCAGCAGATCCGGCAGCTCAAGACGCAGGGTAAGGGCAACGGGGCCCAGGCTCAGGCGCTGCTCACCAGTGCGGGTTTCGCCAGCGGCATTGGTTACATCGGCAGTTACGGCAAACACGTAGCCCGGAGCCCAGGGCCCGCGCGGCTGAGAACCTTTGTCTTCCCCCTGGGCCATAAAGGTTAGGGCGAAGCCGCCAGCCGAATCGGTTTGCGCGGTGCCGCTGAGAACTTCCACTTCCGCGCGGCCCCCGGGCGGGTACCCCGCGGGGCCGCGCCCAAACAGGAGGGGCCAAAACGTGCGGCGCACCACCCGGTACTGCACGGTGGCGCCATCAACGGGCTGACCGGCGTAGGCGGTGGCTGTGCCGTGCACTACTACCTGCTGCCCCAGCACGGGCGTACCGGCCACCGGTGCCAATGTTACCTGAAACGTGGGCCGCTTATAGTCCTCCACCCCGAAGCTGATACTGCCATTATCCGTTTGCAGGCTCATCTGCCCGTTGAGCAGCCCCGTAGGCAGCACTACCGACCCGTGAAAAGAGCCAAACTCAGAAGAAGTAAACGGGAGCGTCTGCAAGGTCTGGCCGTTAACGTCCAGCACGCGCACCGACACCGGCTGCCGGGTCAGGAGCTGGGATTTGCCGGCGCTGGTTTCCGTTAGAATGCCCTTAAAATACAGTGTTTGGCCAGGGCGATAAATAGCCCGGTCGGTGTAAAGAAACGTTCGGCGCTGCGGCTGCTCTACCTCCGGCTGCCGGCGGGGCGAGTAATAAGTGGCGCTGGTTGTCAGCAGAGAATCGGAGCCCCGGGTGAGCAGCACGGCGGTCAGCCGGGTGTTTTCGCCGGTAGTCAGCCCCAGCGGCACCTGCACCTGGCCGGCGGCGGTAGTGGTTTGGGTAGCGCCGCGCCGCGTTAGCTGCTCGTTACGGCCCTGATTAAAGTACTGCACCAGCGGCAGCACCTGCACACCAGGTAGCGGGGCTCCGCTTTGCCGGTGGAGCACCAGCAACTCGGCTCCTCCCCCATCCGCGCTGCTGCGCTGCAGGTAGCTTAGCTCACTCACGCTCAGCTCGGCGTAAGCGGTAGTCGCACCCGGGCGCGGCTGGGCGGCTTTCCCTGCCATAGTGCTCAGCACAATAAGGTAGCGGCCCACGGGCAGAGCAGGGCCGGCGTGCTGCACAGTACGCAAGGTATAGTCGGCGGGCCCGGGCACGGGCAGCGCCCAGGTGGCCGCTGGTTGGGCAGCCAGAACCCGCGCGTAGCGTTTCGCAACCGGCGCTTCCTGCATTGCCGGGCGCTGCTGCTCCCGCAACTGCTGCACCGTGCTAATGCGGTAGGCTGCCGCGTGCAGCACCGGGGCGTTACGCACGTGCAGCTTCAGCAACCAGGGCTGGGCAGGCAGCACTACGTCCTCGGTAGTAAAGTGCAGCTCTGGGGCTTCCAGCTGCTGGCGCAGGGTGCGGGCCTGCCGGGCGCCTCGCGAGCGGGGGTAGCGCTTTTCCGCGGCCAGGGCTACCTCCCGGGCCCGGGCCGGCTGCGCGGCCGCCAGGCTCTGCGCCTGGGCCGCCAGAAACTCGGCCGCTACGGGCAGGTTCTGGAAGGCAACGGCCGCCCGCGCCAAGGCGGCCTGGTAGCGGGCATCGGCGTTAGGCAGGGTGGTGTACTGGCGCACGAATTCTAGCCGTAGCAGCTCCACATCGGCCAGGGCTGTGGGGTTGCCGGCCTGCTGCAGCCGAAAAGCTGTCAGCTGCTGCAATACCTGCAAGGCATGAAGCTGCCCGCTCAGCGAGTCAGCAGCAGGAGCTGCCAGACGCAGGCGCGCAAACCCGGCCGCCGGGCCAAACAGGGCCGAATCTCGCAGGGCAAACTGTTGGGCGGGCTGGGTGAGGTAGTACTCTTCGTTGCGTAGGCCCGCCACGGCCCGGTGCGCCAGCAAATCGAAAAGGGTGGGGCGGCGGGCCAGGCCCTCGGCATCCCTGCGCCACACGGCGTACCCGAGGGCCGAGAGCTGAAGCTGCTGCTGGCGGCCGGGCTCCTCGGCCAGGGAGGCGCGGTACTGGCTGACTATGGCGCTGCCGAGGCGGGTAGCATCCCAGGTGCTTAGGTCGGCGGTGGGCGCGGAGGCGTCGCCTGCAGGAGCGGTAGTGGTTCGGTCGTAGAGCTGGTAGCGGTGCTCGGCGTAGTACTGGGTGTAGAGCTGGGCCAGCAGGCTGTGCAGAACGGGTCGGGCCGGGAAACGCGCCGTTTTCAGGTCGGCTTCCACTAACGCAATGGCTTTTTCGCTGGCCTCTTCCTCTCTCTCCCCCAGCAGACGCAGCTTGTAGAGTAAGGCCCGCAAGTACTCCGGCGTAGTTTGCTGCTGGCGGGCCCGCTGATACAGGGGCTCGAGCAGGCGGGCCGCGGTGGCCGTCTGGTCGCGGGCCAGCAGCTGGTCAATTTTCTTCCAGGTAGCGGCCGGGCTACTGCCCTTGCCGGGCGAGGTAGTTTGGGAAGAGCCAGCGGAAAACATCAGCAGCAACAGTAGACTTAGCAGGAAAGGGCGCATATGGGCAAAACGAATCAGGCAGGCAAGTTGATAAAAAACAGATGCCTGGCCTGCCCCGATTCCACACGCCGGGCCAAGGAATAAGCAGCAGTTGCTTTCGCCACCCTGTCCTAGGCCGCGGTGCCCGACCAGTTGCTTGCCCGGGCACCGCGGCCTAGGACAGGGCACTGGTCGGGCAACAGAGTTTGTGCGCCAGCACATCCTTCCTGCGGGTCCGGTTATGCTCAGTATACACAACTATCCCTATACATAAAGCAATGAAGGTTTGGGGAAGTACTCTACCTTCGCGCCGTGGCCCAGTAAGCTACAGCGTATAGCTACCTTATTTTATCATGCGTAAAAAAGCACATTTCTCTATTGTCGTGGCCGGTTTGCTGATGGGCGGAGCCGGTGCAGCGCAGGCGCAGGTAACCCTGGGCCCGCGCCTTGGGGCCAATGCCAGCACCCTCAGTTTCGACATCGATGGTGAATCGCCCGACGCGAAGTACATCGTGGGGCCGCAGGCAGGCGTCACGCTGAACGCGCAGTTCGGCAACCTGTCGGTGCAGCCTTCTATTCTGTTTTCTTCGAAGGGCGCCAAGTTTGATGAATCCTCCGACGAAACCTACACCCTGGGCGGGGACACGTACCGGCAGCAGGTTAAGCAGGAGGCCACCATCCGGCTAAACTACATTGAAGTGCCAGTAAACCTGGTGTTCAACACCAGCGGTGAGGAAGGCGGGTTCCAGGTGTTTGCAGGCCCTTACATCGGCATTGGCCTCAAGGGCAGCTACAAGACGGAAGGTAGCTACTCCGTCAGCGTCAACGGGCAGGTAGAAGAATCTTTCTCAGGCTCCGAGGAAGAAGACATCAAGTTCGTGGGCAAAGGCACGGATGGGGATGAGCCCGAGTTCCGCCGGATTGATGTAGGCCTTAATGCCGGGGTAGGCTACAAGGCAGGCCCCTTCCAGGCACAGCTAGGCTACGGACTGGGCCTGGGCAACCTCGTCCCGAAGTACGAGGATGACGACTCCGACGACAAGCTGCACAACCGCGGCGTGCAGCTGTCGGTGTCGTACTTTTTTGGCGTGAAGTAAACTGGCAGCCGGTTTCAACCAGGAAATGGGCGGTATTCACCAAGTGGTCATGCTGCGCTTGTCGAAGCATGGCGTTCAAACGAATTCTACACCTCCTTTTTTGGCTACTGTCCACAAACCCTAGAAGAAAGGCTCCCGCAACCTCAGGTTGCGGGAGCCTTTCTTCTACCTGGCAGCCACCGGGTCTATTTTCCGTCCAGCACCCGCTCGGCCTGCTGAATGTGGCGCTTCATGTGCTCCACCAGTAGCTCCAGCGCGTCGGTGAGGCGGGGTAGGAGTAGCGGCACGATGGGGTTAGGGATGCGCACGGCATTGGCATTCACCGTCCGCGACTGGCTGATGAGGTTATCCAGCTCGTCGAGCTGGCGGGTGAACACTTCTACTACGGTACGGGGCAGCCGCGAGCCGCTGGGCGCGTACTGCTGGGGCGCTTTCATGGGTTTTTCGCTGGCGGGCAGGCGCATGGCATCGGTCATTTTCTTCCCGAAGAAGCCGTGCACTACCATTTCGGCCGGCTTAGAGCCTCGCTCCTTGGCCGCCTTGATTTTGCGACTCATCACCGGCAGATACAGCCCACCCACGATGTTAAGGTGCTCCAGGCACTGGCCCACGCTCCACTTGCCCGGCCCGGGGCCGCGGTTGAGCTGGTCGTCGGTCAGAGGGCGGAAGCGGCGGTTGGTAATTTCCCGCACCCGCTGCAAATCGGCAGCCAGGGAGTCCAGAAAATCGGTGGTACGGCGGGTGGTGGCGCTCATAGTAGTACGGGCAGTAAAGCAGAATCGCCTGTAATGATACTGCCCCTAAACGGTTTCGGCAACGGCCTTCGTGTTCCCTCCATCCGATTCGGGTAAAATTCAGCTGCTGGTGTACCTTCGGGGCATGGTGCAGTTTCACTTTGTCCTGCTGAGCTTCCTGGGGCTGATAGGCCTGCTACGGCCTACTGAGGCTGTGGCCCAGGCCGTGCCCAACCCCGGCGAGAACGTGGCGTTTCTGGTGACGTTTGGGGCGCAGGCCGATAAAAGCTGGGGCGACGATGATTTCACCCAGACGTTTTTTTTCCTGGTACCCAAGGCTAACCGGCAGCCAGTTTATATCCGCGTCTTCGACCCCGACTGCGGGGGCCAGCACGACGAGGCCAAGTTCGGTTGGAATACGACCACAGAATTCAGCCTGTACGGGGGAGCCGGGGCCCACTCCGGCCCCGCTGCCCGCGGCACGGAACCTAAAGGAAATTTCCGTTCGGGCACCCTGCTTAAAACCAAAACCTTCGGGGCCGATAAAATCTACGACGGGCAGTGGTATACTTTCGGGCCCCTGAATCCGCTGGAAGGCGAGTTCGTGCCAGAGTTCGACGGGTATGTGTTTAAGCTAATTGCCCAAGGCAAGAAAGGCGACGACGGCAATCTGTACCGCTACTTTCTGAGCACCTCGCCTACCCAGAACGTAGCCGTGGAAGGTGGCAACGCCTTCACTTACGAGTATTCCTTTCGTCTCTCCCCCCAACGGAAAGCCACAACCCACCTCTACCCCTTCGTCAACGACCGGGTGGTGAGCATCAAGCAAAGCAACTTTGATGTGGACGGCGACGTGGCTCTGAAAATTTTCAGCGTGGCGAAAAATGGCCACCCCGCCGCCATCAGCGGCGACAAAGCGTGGGCCAGCAGCGTCCACCCCATCACGGCCAAGGAACACGGCCTGTCTCTGGATTTGCAGCTGACCTCCCTGGCCAAGGCCACCAACGACCTGGTGTTTTACGTCACGGACCAGTACGACGTAGCTTTACCCTTCTTTGCCGTGCCTCTGGGCGGCCCCCCGCGCTACCACTATGAGGTCGACGTGAAGATTCGCAGGTAGGGAAGGTGGCTTTATTGCCGATTTCCTTCTATACTTAGGCTAGCAATAGTTTATCCAAACTTTATCTATTCTATGTATGCCCGTTTCGCAGCGTCCGCCCGCCGGACCAGCCTCTAAGCCACCCCGCCGCCGGGGTGTTTTCTTGCTGGGGCAGCGGACATTGCGGCGCTACTTTGGCTTCTCGCGCCGCGAAACCTCGGGCTTTGTCGTGCTGGTGGGGCTGCTGCTGCTGTGGCTGGTGCTGCCCTCCTTGCTACGCCCCGCCCTGCCCTCCTACGACCCGGCCCCCGATCAGCGGCGCCTCAACGCTTGGGCCACTGAGTTGGCGGCCCGGCGCACAGCCCGGCCCGCGTTTACCAGCCGTTACCCCCACCGGGGGGCTCCCGTAGCCCAGGTACCCCTGGCTCCGTTCAATCCCAACCAGCTGTCGGAAATGGAGTGGGAGGCACGGGGGCTGCCGCGCTACGTGGCCCGGCGTATTGTACGCTACCGCGAGGTTATCGGCGGGTTCCGGGCCAAGGAGCAGATCCGGCGGACTTACGGGCTCGATGACTCAGTGTACACGCGCCTAGCCCCTTACATCCAGCTGCCCGACCAGCTGCCCCCACACGAGCCCCGGCAGTATGCCGCCAATCGGCGTAAGGAGTATTTTGAACACCAGCCGTTTAGCGCCGGCGCAAGCCGCTTCGCTCGCAAGCCTGCCCGGTTGGCACCGTTCGACCTGAACGCGGCGGATACTACCCAACTGATGCAGATTCGGGGGATTGGCCGCGGATACGCCCGGCGCATTGTGGAGTACCGGCAGCGCCTGGGTGGCTTCCGCACCCAGGCACAAACGGCCGAAATCTACAGCCTCCGCGACGCGCCCGACTTGGTGGACAGCCTGCGCAAGTACACGTTTGTAGCCCCCAGCTTCGCCCCTACCCCGCTCGACGTGAACAATGCTCCCTTTGAAGTGCTCCAGGCCCACCCCTACGTAGGCAAGCGCCTGGCCCGGGTGCTGGTGGCGTTCCGGCAGCAGCACGGCCCTTTCCGCCAACCCACCGACCTGCGGCAGATCCGCATTCTGGACCAGGCCACTTACGAAAAGCTGGCGCCTTACCTAGTACTTAGGTAAGCAACCAACGCGCCCTGATACCCCACTACCCATAAGCCGCTTGGCATGTAAGCCGGCAACAGCAAGAGCCGGTGACTGAGCCGCGAGACGGTTTCGGCCAACCAAACGCCTACCCCAGCCCCAGCCAGCACGTAGGTTACCCAGTGGCCGCTGCCCACCAATATCCACGAATATCCCCTTACCGGAACTGTTCGTGCAGCAGCGTGGCCGTCAGGAAGGCCTCCATTCTATGGGCCGAGGGAAAGCAGCTACAGTCAGGCAAATTATCGGGCCAGCAGGTGTGGTCGGCGTGCCGGAGCCGCGTGACAGCGCCCGTGCTCAGGGCGCGGGCCAGGCTGTAGCACACCGTACACTGCACTACCTGCCGTTCGCCGGGTGGGCCGGCCGCAAAGGCAACCACGGCAGGCGCGGGCCGGGGTAGTCGTCGAACCGGGTGTGGAAGCAGAGAAAATACTCCCGGGTTTTCTCGTGTGCTTGGTTCTTTATTTCGGCGAGGAAGTTTTCGTTGCGGCCCAGGTAACCCGGTCCTGCCAGCGTCAGCGGAAGCGCCGTGCGCCAGCTAAGGGGCTGCCGCTGCCCGGCCGGGCGGAAGGCGGGAGCAGTCTGCGAGGCTAGGAACGCCGGCCAGACCAGCAAGTTGGGGGCAGTCCTGATGGGTGGCCCAGCGCCGCCAGGCCCCCAAAGTGAGCAGGCCTAGGGCAATAACTTGTTGATGCATATCAACCAAGGCTACCTGCAACAAGAAGATCTGCAGCGAGATACCCGCATGACCTGCCCCAACCCAGCGCCTTCCGGCGGGAAGTGGTATTTTTCGGCCGCGGAATCCGGTTGCCCCGCATGCCTGCTTTTTTCCTCGGCCAGCAGATGGTGGGGAGCCTGTTTTTGTATCCTGCTTATGCTTCCTTCGCCGCGCCACGCGCTACTACTCGGCTGCCTCCTTTTGTCCCTGAGCTTGGAAAGCTGCCTGCAGGACCACGGCCGCGGCGATTTTGCTTCGGTCAGTAAGCAGTATGAGGTAGAAGAAATTGGGCGTCTCGACCGGCAACGGGTGGCCGAAAGTTCAGGCCTGGAAATTGCCAGCCCCGAGGGGGACCTGTGGACGCACGCCGATGGGGGCAACACGGCCCGCCTCTACAAAGTAACCCGCCAGGGCGACCTGCTCCAGACTCTGGACTTAGCTCCCCTGCAGAACATCGACTGGGAGGACCTGGCGCAGGATGAAGAGCGTCGCCTCTACCTCGGCGACTTCGGCAACAATCAGAACAAGCGGCGCAACTTGTGCATCTATCGGCTTAGCGGCCCTACCCTGCAACAGGTTGACACGCTGCACTTTCACTACGCCGATCAGCACGCTTTCCCGCCCCGCAAGCCCCGGCGTAACTTCGACTGCGAGGCCTTCTACTATTACCAGGACAGTCTTTACCTGTTCACTAAAAATCGGGGTGAAGGCCACTGGCTCAAGCAGTACGTGCTGCCGGCCCGCCCCGGCCACCACACCGCCCGCCTCGTGGATAGCCTACAGCTGCCTACCTGGGTTACCAGCGCCGACATCAGCCCGGACGGCAAGCGCGTGGCGCTGCTGGGCTATGAGCAAGTGTACCTGTTCGAGCGCCTACCCGGCCGCCGCCTGTTCGACGGGCTCAAAAGTCGCCTCGACATTCCGGATTCGGGTCAAATGGAAGCGCTGGTGTTCGTGACCAACCAAGACCTTATTTTCAGCAACGAAAAGGGTAAGCTGTTTTTGGCTACGTATACCCCCTGAAAACAGCCTGCCCACCGAAGTGCTTCCGGTGGGCAGGCTGTTTTCAGGGGTGTCTGTGCGCTAGTCCGGGGAGCCGGTGCGACCGGGCATGGGCCCGTAATCGGGGTTGCGGGCCGAGTTGGTACGCTCATCAGAAGCGCCGCCGTAGTTGCGGGCTTCCTCCTGGCTGTTGTAGTCGCCGCGGGCCGGGGAACTGTCGGTCTGGTCGCCGGATTCAGCCGCGTCGTACTCATCGTTGTAGGAGCCGCCCTTGGAGCCGAAGCCACTCTGCTGGCTGCCTTGGGCGTCGGGCGAGCCGGCAGCCTGGTAGCCGCTGCGCGAACCGGCTGTGGGCGTGGCATCGGCCTCGTTGGTGCCCTGGCTGGAGTTAGACGGGGCCACTCCGGTTTGCTGCCCCTGGGGCCCGCTCTCAGGATGGTTCGGACGGTAATCTTCTCGCTGATTACGCTGCGAGGTATCCGGCAGGCCGCTGCCGGCGTGGGCTCCCCCTAGCGAGGAAGTACCATAATTGTCGGCGTAACCCGAATCGGAGCCTTTGGGAGCGGCATTATCGTTGGCGAATTCAGCCCCCACAGCCGAGGTGCTGGGAGGGGTAGCCCCCACCGGCTGGGTGCCATAGCTGCCGTTGCTACTGTCGGGAAAGCCGGCCGGGCGCTGTTCCCGCTCCCCTATGTAGCCGGTGGTAGGAGCTGGCGTATCGAGCGAGCCGGCATAGGTAGCCGCGCCGCGGCTTGCCTCGTTGCCGTAGCCGCCCTGCGTAACCCCCTGATTTGACTGCCGACCAAACTCGCCGCGGCTGGCCCCGGCTACCTCGTTCTGGTCGTGATTAGGGTCGTGGGCGAAGGGCTGCTGGCCGGTGGTGTTGGCGGGGGCTTGCAGCTCGCGGGGCTCGGCGCCGGGCTCCGCGGGGGGGGGTAAGGGAGAAGAAGTATCGGGGCCGGAGGCGGAAGAATCAGTCATGACAAAAAAATATAGATGAGCTGGAATCCACTTTCATACGCAGCCATCCGGTCTGCGTTCCGCCCTTGGGGGTTTTGCCAAGTTGGAAAACCATGTAGATTTACCGCCATTCTTTCACCCCACAACCGCTTACACCCTGCTATGAAAACCGGCAAAGTGAAGTTTTTCAATGAATCAAAAGGCTATGGATTCATTGTACAAGACGAAAATGGACAAGAGATTTTCGTGCATCAGACGGGCCTCGTGCACGAAATACGCGAAAATGACCGGGTATCATTCGACGTTATCGACGGCAAGAAAGGTCAGAACGCCGTGAAAGTAGAGCGCATCTAATTCCTTCACGCACAAACCCCCACACAAAACCCCGGCGGAGTACTCTGCCGGGGTTTTGTGTGGGGGTGTATCAGGCCTTGTGTACCAGGCCGGCTACTTTGCAGCTGGGTGCCGAGCTACCCGCACTCCCACGGCCATAATGCCGCGGAGCTGATTCTGGCGCATGTACTGCTCCAGCGTAAGCGTGTAGCGGCCCACCTGGTGAAACTGCTGGTTCGGTAGGGCCAGAATCTGGTGGTCATAGATGTCGCCGGTGCCGTTGCCTCGGGGCTCGCCGGTTTGCGGATCCAACAGCAGCATTTGGTGCAGCCGCCGCGACACCAGCTTGCCATCGGGTCCGGTCAGGGTCTGCTTCACGTAGAGATTGTAGTACTCGTAGTCGGCGGCGTTCCGAATGTTGAAGTACACGTCGTAGCGCTGCGTGGTATCAGCAATATCAAACTCGAAGGTAGGCTTGTCCTGCACGGCCCACACGTAGGGGTCCCCGTCCGGCGACTTGAGGTCGATATTTTTTTCAAATACCTGATTCTGGTCGCAGGCAGTCAGTAACCCTATCCCGAGCACGGGAAGCAAACGAAAAAGAAAACGCATAGGCAGGAGCATCAAGAAGCCGAAGAAGGAGCCGCCGGCTCGCCACCTCCGCCCCCAGGGCGGCCGGAGCGCCCGCCGCGCCGGTTCGAGCGGCTGCGCCGGGCCTCGCTGGCTTCCGGAGTTTCGCCGGGGGCAGTGCTGCGCGGAGGACGGCCCTCGCGGGGCGGTCGGCTGGGTTCGCCGCCAGGAGTTGCGGAAGCTGAGTCCTGGGGACGGCTTGCGTCGGAACGCCTGCCTTCGCCGCGGCCGCGGCCTCGCCGGTTCAGGGGGCGCGCCGCTGCGCCACGGGGGCGGCTGCGCTCCTCACCGGCCGCGGGCCCTTCCCCTTCGGCAGGTGGGGCGGGCGTTGCTTCGCGCGGGTCAGAAGGAACAGTGGGGCGCGGCGGGTGGTTGCGTGCGGGGCGTGCCGTTGCTACGGGAGTTGGAACGACCTCCTCGGAGCCTTTCTCTTTTTTCTTTTTGCCCCGCTTGCTGCGCTTGGACGCCTTTATCTTGTCGTCGAGGCGCTCCAGCGAACCTTCCACAATGGCCGTTACTTCGGGGGCTTTCTCCTCTTCGCGCACGGGAGCGAGCAGGCTCTCAGGCTTTTCGCCACGCTTATTCAACTCCAGCACCTCACGCACACGCTCCGTAGGCACCACCACCCAGTTGTTGTCGCCGCGTACGGCAAACCACATCTTCTTCTTAAAGATGTCGGTTTTCTGCAGGGTATAGTCGCCCTTTTCCGTTTGCAAGGGGCGCTGTACCTGCGGAATGTCCTTAAGAGCGTCGAGGTACGTGTCCAGTTCGTAGTTGAGGCAGCACTTCAGGCGTCCGCACTGGCCCGAGAGCTTAGCCGGGTTCAGGCTCAGGTTCTGGTAGCGGGCGGCAGTAGTGCTTACGCTCTTAAAGTCGGTGAGCCAGGTAGAGCAGCACAGTTCCCGCCCGCAGGAGCCAATGCCGCCGAGGCGACCGGCTTCGTGGCGCAGCGAAATCTGGCGCATTTCTACCCGCACCCGAAACTCATCGGCCAGGCGCTTAATCAGGTCGCGGAAGTCGACCCGATCATCGGCAGAGTAGAAGAAGGTAGCACGGGTACGGTCGGCCTGATACTCCACATCGGAGAGCTTCATTTTCAGCCGCAGTTCATCTACTACGGCGCGGGCCTTGAACATAGTGCCGGTTTCCAGGTCGCGCACGGCCTGCCAGCGCTCCACGTCCTGCTCCGTGGCTACCCGCAGAATCGTGCGGATATCCTTAGAGTCGAGGGGCACTTTCTTCTTCTTCATTTGCAGGCGTACTAGCTCGCCCTTCAGGGAAACGTGCCCCAAGTGCCAGCCGCTGCCCGCCGACTCTACCACTACGGCGTCGCCTGTAATAAGCGGAATACGGGTTTTATTGCGGAAAAAGTCTTTGCGTCCGCCCTTAAAGCGGACTTCTACAAGGTCAAACTCTTTAAAGTCGCTGGGCATCTCCAAGTCCTGGAGCCAGTCGAATACGTTGAGGCGGGTACAGCCGCTACTGCAACTGCCTTTGGAGCCGCAGCCCTTGGCAGATGTAGTGGAGCAGCCCCCGCCGGAGGAGGAGCAGGATGAGCAAGCCACGGCCTGAAAGATCTATATGTACAGCGGAACTAGGCAGTCCGCATAAAATCGGTTCTAGACAAAGATACAGATTTAGAGGTGGCAGCCGGTACAGCGCGCTACGCCGCGAAATAAGTTGCCACTCTACTGCCGACTACTTGAAAGAATAGTAGTCCTATTTGCCCAAGGCCATTTCAGGGATAAAAGTTTACCCAGCACTGCTAAAAAGCAATTTTCATAGAATATTCATACACAGTAAAAATCCTATTTAAAGCCCAATATTTTCTTTCTATACCGCTATAAGCAGCGGTTCCCCAGGTATATAATTTTGACAATCATTTACCTGTTGTTTTGAAATATCAATAATGAAACCCTATGTTTACACCGTTCTTTTACTCATCCACAACCAAAACACATGAAAACACTAAAAGTACTCGCCCCTCTCGCGCTGCTCGCAGCAACGAGCCTGTCTCTTTCCTCTTGTTCGGAAAAAGCCAATGTTGAAGTAAAGAATGAAGTATCGGAGACGGCCGTCAACCAAATCAAAGCACTGGGCTTTACAGCCGCTGGCGCTCAGAAAGTAGAAGGTGGCTACCTCGTGGAAGGCGACATTATGCTGACCAACGAAATGCTGGCCAGCGCCCCTGATTACAAGATGCTGCGCGTAGGCCAAGACGAGCAGTATCGTACCACTAACCTGGTAACGGGCCTGCCCCGCACCATCACGATTCGCGTAGCTAGCACACTGCCCTCGGCCTACGTAACGGCTACCGATGAAATGATTCGTCGGTACAACGCGGAGAACCTGCAGCTGCGCTTCTCACGCGTAACCTCGGGTGGTAGCATTGTACTGACTAAGGCTCCCTCGGGATCTTCGTACCTGGCGTCGGCTGGTTTCCCTTCCGGTGGCAACCCCTACAGCCAAGTATTGGTTAACTCAGACGCCCTGGGCACGAGCTACGCTACTACTACCATTGCTTCGGTGTTGGCTCACGAAGTTGGCCACTGCATCGGCTTCCGTCACACCGACTACATGAGCCGTCAGTACAGCTGCGGTGGCTCGGCCGTGAACGAAGGTGCTAGCACCGTTGGCGCCATCCTCATCCCTGGCACTCCCTCGGGTCCTGATCCGAACTCGTGGATGCTGGCTTGCATCGGCACGGGCCAGAACCGTCCGTTCAATACCAACGACCGCACGGCGCTGAACTACCTCTACTAGGCCTCAGCCTAGTGGAAATAAAAGCCCCGGCTCCTCAAAGAGCCGGGGCTTTTTGTTGCGCCTGCCCCACCCGGGCGCCACGGAAGGGGGCTGCTACTGGAGTAGAACTTGTAGCCGTTGCGCCTCGTGCACTGTTGCATAGCAGTGCGATAGAGGCGCAGCCGCCAGCGACCATACACCAAGCTAAAGCGTTGCGCAGCAACTCTCTGACCTTGCTGATTTCCCCTAGCAAAAGGGCTGCAGACTGACCCTGGCAGATTAGGTGCAGCCTTTGGCTGCTACCGGCAAGCGCGCCGCAGGATCTGGCCAAGTGGCTACTTGTATTGCTACCTATCGGCAAGTGTTCGAGGAAGTCAGCCACCACCCGGCAGCAGACAACCAGCAGGCACGCTAAGATGGGGGTGGCGCCCCCTTACAGTATCACAAGGCGGCGAGTTACTTCCGCGCCGCCTACCGGGCTGATGCGCAACAGGAATGTGCCTTTGCCCAGCGTGTGCGTGTCCTGGGATTGAATAACGCCATTGTCAGTGGTGCGCTCTAGGCGGAGGCGGCCCGTCAGATCGAATACGCGCAGGTGCAAAGGCTGGTCGCGGGGGCCGACGATGGTGAGCGGTTCGCCGGCGGGCACGGGCACGGGGTACACCAACACCTCAGCGACGGAGGGCACCAAAAATACTTCCTCTACAGAACTGTACAGCTCCCGGCCGGTGGTCAGCACTAAGCGGACCCGGTATTCGGCCCGCCCTGGCACGGCGCTGGCATCCAGAAGAGTCAGGCTGGTGGTGCGCACGGGACTGATGGTTTGTACGGATTGAAAACTACCATCCGGAGCTTTGCGCTCTAGTACCAAGCGTTGTACTTGATAGGTAGTGCCCAAGATCAGGTCCAGACGCACGGTATCAGTGACCAACTGCCGGGGCAAGAAAGAGCGGACATAGCACCCATAGGCGGCCTGCGTTACATCAGTCGTGCTGCCCCGCTCCCCTACCCGACCAGCTATGATGGGGGCCACGGCAAAGTAGCGGGTAGCCGCCTCTGCCGCGCTCAGCACCAGGGCGGTATCGGAAAGCTGACGGAAAGGCTGCAAGTGAGTGGCACCTAATTGGTATACCTGATAGCCCGTGGCACCGGGCACCCGCGCCCAGGTCAGCAGTGTTTCCTCCGGGCAGCTGTAGCCTACCTGCAGGGCCAAGGGCCGCGCTACAAAAAACGCGTCGGACTCCACGGGGCCAGTGCTGGTTTGCAGGCGCAGCTGCGCAACTTCGGTTACGTCGGGGGGGGTCCAGCGAAAACCTTGCTGCGCCAGGTTTACCGAAGCAGCCAGGGCAGTCCAGGCCGATTGGCCCAGAGCACGGTACTCCAGCCGGGCCGCCGTGGCGGGCCCCGCCCACTGCCACCGCAGCAACGCCGACTCTGCGGCGCGCAGGTTGCGCGCTGCCGTAGGGTGCACCCAGCTAAGGCCTGCTTCAAACTCGTAGACCAGGCTGAATGCCTGGGGCCCTTGGCTCACGTTGTATCCGCGTACCCGCAGTTCGTAGGTCCCGGCTGCGGGTAGGTCGAGGGTAATCTGCTCGGCATTGTCGCGGTGGTTGGCCCGGCGACGAGCGGGTAGCGCGAGGGAATCGAGGTGAGGAAACGCGCTGAGCGTCCAGGGAAGCCACTGCTGCCCGTCGGCCGGCCGGGTCAATGTCAGGTCGAGGTCATTGATTAGGGTAGTAGCAGCATTGGCGGCGGCCTCGGGGTCAGTCCAGGCCAGGGTAGCTTTCAGCCGGTGCGTGCCTGCCGGTACGGTAATCCTGAATACTTGCTCCTGTCCCTGAGTGGCGGTACTTTCTATAAACCGGTGTTCCAGGATGGTTTGCACCGCCCCCAAGGCGTCCGCCTGCCCGTAGCCAGCTACAAAGTCTACGTTAGGCTGGCCGGTATCATCGGCCGCATTAAACAAAGCCGCCTTAACCAGCGCCACTGGGGGTAGCCTACCCTGCTCGTCGCGGTAAGCCTGTTGCACAAGCAGGCTACTCCCTGACACCAGCGCGGCAGCGTCGGAGGTACCGCCGTCACCATAGGCTACCAGCTCCGGTTTAATGCGCCCATCGGCAGCAGGGCCGCGGGAGCTAAGTAAGGCTGTCTGCCCTAGCGCGTCGGTGGCTCCCACGCTCAGCGTATTCTTGGAGTTTTTAAACTGCCCGGTCAGGTTGGCTACCCCGGCCAAGCCGCTGTAGGGGCCGGCCGGCGCAGGCTGATTGCCCGAATTGCCGGCTGAGAATACGTGGAGAAGCACGGGGGTTTGCCGCACCTGCTGGTCGTAGGCGCGGGCTTCCAGGCCGTAAAAGTTTTCTACCGCTACCCCATACGAGTGATTCTGTACGGAAACACCCTGGCCGGCCAGGGTGGCTGCCTCATCGGGCAGCAGGTTGTCGTAGCTGGCTTGCGCGATGCGCGCCTGCCAAGCCGCTCCCTTGCCCGTGGGGGCCGAGTTGCCGCCGCCCGCAATGAGCGTGGCCATGATAGTGGAGTGAGAGTTCAGCAGCTGGGCCTGGGGGTCGGGGTTCACTAGCCGGCCCTTGAAGTCGATGTCGTTGATGTCCAGCGGGCTTTCCTTTACCGATACCGTCAGGCCCTGGCCCGTGAGCTGGGGGTAGCGCGCGTGCACCGTCGTCACCTTGTTGGCCGTGAGGTCGGCGCCGCTGAGCTGGCGCTCGGGCCGGGCCATGCGGTCGGCTACTTCTACGAAGCTGACCCAGGAGCACTGCACCAGCTCAGCCGCCGTCAGCCCGCGCACCTGCCAAAGGCCAGCCCGGCGCGGCTCCCGGGCTGCCACGGCCCGGGGGTGCTGCTGGATGAGCCAGCGCTGAAAAGCCGCCTCATCGGTTACGCTAACCCGCAGCACCTGCCCCGCTCGGTTTGCTTCCAGACCCGGCGCCACTCGGGCTGCGGTTCGGGCCGGAGTTGTTTGCGCTACGCCCTGCGTGGTGCCGGCTACAGTTGCCGCAAGTAGCAGTACAGGAAGAGAGACGCGGCAGAAAGCGGCAGCAGACATAGCAAGTAGTTGGTTGTGGGAAGAACAGCGGGAGCGGGAGCAACGAGCACAGTCGTCTCTTTCAAATGTAGGCAGAAATTGACCTGCAAAACATTCTTCGTTTTCGGGCTGAAACTGCGTAAAAAGGATCAACTTACCCCTGAAACGCCACAAAAAAGGGCCGGCAAATAGCCGGCCCTTTGCTCTGTGTAGCTGCTACCACCTTAGGGCTTAAGCACTACTTTTACGCAGTTGTCTTTCTTGTTGCGGAAAATATCGTAGCCGTGGGCTGCCTCCGACAGGGGTAGGCGGTGGGTGATAATGTCGTCGAGCACCACTTTGCCCTCGATGACGTACTGCAGCAGCTTGTCGATGTGCTTATGGGCGGGCGCCTGGCCCCCACGAATTGTAATGCCTTTGTCGAAGAACTGGTGCAGGGGGAAGTTATCGAAGGGGGAGCTGTACACGCCCAGCACCGTGACCACGCCGCCGCGACGCACGGCGCTCATGCAGGCTTCCAGCACTTTAGGCGAACCTTTTTCCAGGTTTACTACTGCCTTGGCCCGGTCCAGCAGGTCCCGGTCGGGCTCGAAGCCCACGCATTCCACGCACACATCGGCCCCGCGGCCTTCGCTCATCTCCCGAATCTGCTCAATTACATCTTTGCGATTTTCCCACAAAATGGTTTCGCAGTTGGTAACGCGCTTGGCTTTGTCGAGGCGGTACTGCTGGGTATCGATAACAACCACCCGGGCCGCGCCGCGCAGCCACGCCGATTTGGCGGCCATAATGCCTACCGGCCCTGATCCGAAAATGGCAACAAACTCGCCACCTTTCACGTCGGCCCAATCGATGCCGGAATAGCCCGTAGGGAAAATATCGGTCAGGAACAGGGCCTGCTCGTCGGTAAGGCTGTCGGGAATAACGCGGGGGCCGAAGTCGGCGTAAGGCACGCGCACGTACTCCGCCTGGCCGCCGTTGTAGCCGCCGTAAATATCAGTGTAACCAAACAAGGCGCCCCCTTTCTCAGTCATAAGGCCACCCTCGGGCCCGTAGTGCTCGGGGTTGGAGTTTTCGCAGTGGCCGGGTAGCTGATGGTTACAGAAGTAGCAGGTGCCGCAGGCCACGGGAAAGGGTACCACTACCCGGTCGCCAACTTTCAATTTGCCTTTGGCGCCTTTGCCTACCTCTTCCACGATGCCCATAAACTCGTGGCCAAGCACCATGGGCCGGGGCTGCGGAATGCTGCCGTTATAAATATGCAGGTCGGAGCCGCAAATGGCAGTGCTCGTTACGCGAATAATTGCGTCGCGCGCGTCTTCAATCTTCGGATCGTCTACGGTATCGACGCGCACGTCCTTCATCCCGTGATACACGAGTGCTTTCATAACTGGGGGTTGTGGAGTAGAAAGAACCAGGGCCAGCCGCGGCTAGCTCTCTTTCTCATAACGCCCAGCCTGTTGTCGAGGTTATAGCCGCTCTTTCTAGCTCGCTTCCTACTTTACTCGGTTTCGAATCACTGGGGCCCAACAAACGGGCATTCCGATTACGCTTCCTTATTCGGGTAGCTACAAATGACTATATTTTATACACTTGCACGCCCGCTGCCGTCAACACGTAGGCGTACTGCTCGCCGACTAATACCTGTTGTCCTCTTGTGACCGGTAGGGGTAGCAGGCGATCCGCGAGCGTGTATAAGTGCAGAAAATGTACTCCATCGGGTGCTAAGTAGTAGAGTTCGTCGCCGCGGAAACCTACGTAGCTCAGGCCCGGCAGCGGCAGCTTCTTACGGTAGTTGCCCAGGTTGTCGAACACGTAAATGCCACTGCTGCGGTCGACGAGGTAGAGGTTGTTCTGGTACTCGCGCAGAAACCGGAAGTCGGGGCGGCTGCGGCCGATGAGCAAGTCCAGGGGGGTAGTAATGGTGAAGCGCTTTTGGCCCTGGTCAAACTGCCGCAGGGTCAGGTCCGATTCGTTGAGCAGCCAATACCGGTCGTCGGGCGCCAGCGTCAGCACCCGCACCTGGCCGTCCAGGTAGTCCGGCCAGCGCAGCTCGGCCAAGGGGGCCAGAAACCGGTCCAGCACTACGGCCTGCTGACGGTCGTCGTAAAACACCAGGACTTTGGCGGTATTCCAGGCTTCTATCTGCGCCGTATGCCCGGGCAGCGGCGGCGAAAATGTGTTGAGCGGCTGCCCGTCGGGGCCGTATTGATGCAGGTTGTTTTGGGCGTCGGTTACGTACAAGTTGCCGCGGCGGTCGAGGGAGGCGGGGCCCGGCTGAGCCAAGGCAATGGTGCGTACCAGCACCCACGCGCCGGCCGGAGCCTCCGGATCGGTGGGCACAGTCACTACGGGCGCGGCCTGGGAAGCCGGAGCTATAGAACCGGCGGCGGGAGCCGTAGTTTGGGCGCGGGCTGCCCCCGGAAGTGAGAAAAAAGAGCTGAGGAGCAAGAAACCAGTTACTACCTGATTCTTGGTTTTCGGCTCTATTATCTCACTTCTATTTCCCCTGCTCAAAATGCTGTAAGGCCAGCTCATTTCCATCATACACGCCGTAGGAGCAATAATTGACCCACTCGCCCAGGTTTACGTAGCGGCTGCCGGCAGTTACCTCCACATTCAGCGGCAGGTGGCGGTGCCCGAATACGTAGTACTCGTGGGGAAACTCGCGCTGCACCTGGCGACAGTAGGTTAGCAGCCACTCGTCCTCACCAAAATACTGCTCGTCGGCGGCCCCGTTTTGCAGGCGACTGTGGCGGCTCCAGCGGTTGGCAATACCAATACCTAGGTTGGGGTGCAGCCGCGCGAACAGCCACTGCGCCACGGGCGAGGCAAACACCCGCTTCAATACTTTGTAGGTGTGGTCGCCGGGGCCCAGGCCGTCGCCATGGCCGATGTGGAACCGGTGTTTTCCAATTTGCTGACTTACCGCCTGGCGTAGTACCGGAATATTCAGCTCCTGGGTGAAGTAGTCGAACATCCACATATCGTGGTTGCCCGTGAAAAACGTTACGGGCAGGCCCGCGTCGGTTAGCTCCGCCAGCTTGCCTTGCAGCCGAATGAAGCCGCGCGGAATAGCGTGCCGGTACTCAAACCAAAAGTCGAATATGTCGCCTAGCAGGTAGATAGCCGCTGCATCCTGGGCCGCCATATCCAGCCAGCGTACAATGCGCCGTTCCCGCTCCAGGGAACGGGCGGCATCGGGGGCACCCAGGTGAAAATCAGAAGCGAAGTAGACGCGGCGGCCCGGGGGCAGCGCGAGGTCAGGCAGTTGCGGCGGGCGCGTCATCCAGTAAAAACAACACGATGCTGCGCGGGCCGTGAGCACCGAGCACCAGCGTTTTTTCAATATCCGCCGTGCGACTGGGCCCGGTGGTCAGGGACATCATGGAGGGTAGCTTGTCGGAGCCGTATTTCTGCTGCAGCAGCTTTAGCGCGTCGCCAATATCAGCCACTACCTGCGAGGTGCGGGCCACCACTAAGTGCTGATCGGGGTAGATGCTGAGGCGGCGGCCGCTGGCCGTGGCCGCGGACACCAGCACGCTGCCGGTGCGGGCCACCAACGCTTCACAACTGGTCAGGCCAGCATCAGCCTGAGCCCGGAAGCCGGTTTCATCACCCTGGAACACAAGGTTACCTTCGTGCAACAGCTTCTTCAGCTCCGGCTCCCACACGTAGAGGTACTCCAACTCCTTTTCCTTTTTATAGGTAAAGAGTTGATCGTAGAAGTGCTCTACCGACTCGCAGTAATAAAATACTCCCCCCACGCGCACGAAGCTTTGCGCAAATGCCACAGCTAGGTCGTCGCCGGAGGCAGGACCTGGGTGCAGAGGGGCCGTAAAATCGGGGCGAGTTGGCTGGGTCGCCGGCTGCCGTAACGACTCCCGAATGCGGCGCAGGATAAGGTCACGCGAAGTATCCGCCATAAGAGTAAAGGTATAAGGATTACGCAAAAGTTTGCCGGCTTAGCCCCAGCCGCCCAGCCCAGGTTTACCAACCCAGCGGTACTGTACTAATTGTAGTACGATAGAAAACTATGTCATAGGGGATTGTCTATATAAGGCCCCTTGTGCTAATAATGCGCCTCAGCACTGCAAACTTCCTACCCTAGCTCACTGCTAAATAGCACTACAGGAAGGTGGCTAATACCTGGCATCCTTTTCGTATTTCTCGAGGTAAAAACGGTATTTATGAGCACCTTAACTTCGGGAGCAGGTTTATTGACGGACGCGCAGCTTCAGCACTCCCGGCAAGCCACGGAAGCTGATTTTGAGCAGTGGCTCATGGAACTGCTTCCGAGGGTGCGAGCCGCTATTGCGCAACACGGTTTTGAAAAGGGGCAACACCTACCAGCTTTCCAGCACTTCTTGCAACAGCGCTTCCCTGTTTCAGCTTAAGCCATCGGACGCAGGGCCCTCTATTTCTGACCACTACCTAAAAAACGCCGCCCGGCCTCTCACGTTAGAGAAACCGGGCGGTGCTGGTGCTAAGGCGTGCTGTGTTATACAGGGGTAACGGCGGAGCCAGTAGGCTCCGTGGTGGAACCGGCCGTATCAGTGCCTTTGTCCACGCCGGGCAGGTTCAGGTCGGGCAAGTCGTTGCCGAGCGGTACGCCCGGGTGCTCCTGCTTCCGCTCACTGAGCGTTTCGCTCCGGTCCGTACCCGACATATGGGCTTGGTACGTGGTCTGGCTGTCGAAGGGGCGTTTACCAACGAGGCGCTCCAAGTCATCCTGCAGCAGGATTTCCTTTTCCAACAACTCCTTGGCTACCACCTCTAGCTCATGCCGGCGCTCCGTCAGTAGCTCTTTGGTCCGGATGTACGCCTGCTCGATGATGGCGCGCACTTCCTCATCAATCATCTGTGAGGTAGCTTCGGAGTAAGGCTTCGTGAAACCGTACTCGTTCTGGCCTTTCGAATCGTAGAACGAGACATTGCCGAGTTTGGCGTTCATGCCGTACATCGTTACGATGCTATAGGCTACCTTGGTAATCCGCTCCAAGTCTGAGAGGGCACCGGTCGAAATCTTACCGAACACCAGCTCCTCCGCCGCGCGGCCACCCAGCGTCATGCACATTTCGTCCATGAGCTGCTCGGTGTTGTAAAGGAATTGCTCGCGGGGCAGATACTGCGCGTAGCCGAGCGCCGCTACCCCGCGGGGCACGATGCTCACCTTTACCAACGGATCGGCGTGCTCCAGGAACCAACCGGCAATAGCATGGCCTGCTTCGTGGTAGGCCACAATCTTTTTCTCGCCGGGGCTGATGATCTTGTTCTTCTTCTCCAAGCCCCCGATTACCCGGTCTACAGCATCAGTGAAGTCCTGCATGGTCACCATCTTCTTGTCGCGGCGGGCGGCAATCAGGGCGGCTTCGTTGCAGACGTTGGCAATTTCGGCACCGGCAAAGCCAGGCGTCTGAGCGGCCAGCTTCTTGGCCTCTACATCGGGGCCCAACGTCAGCGGCTTCAAGTGCACGTTGAAGATCTGGGTTCGGCCGTTAATGTCCGGCTTGTCGATGCTGATCTGACGGTCGAAACGACCCGGACGCAGCAGGGCCGAGTCTAGCGTATCGGGGCGGTTGGTAGCGGCCAGGATGATAACTCCCGAATCGGTACCGAAGCCGTCCATTTCTACCAGCAGGGAGTTCAAGGTGTTTTCCCGCTCGTCGTTACCGCCGGGCACGTTACCACGGGAGCGGCTACGGCCAATAGCATCAATTTCGTCGATGAAGATGATACACGGGGCCTTGGCTTTGGCTTGCTTAAACAAGTCACGCACACGAGCTGCGCCTACCCCCACGAACATCTCCACAAAGTCGGAACCCGACAGGGAGAAGAACGGCACATCAGCCTCGCCAGCTACGGCTTTCGCCAGCAGGGTCTTACCCGTACCGGGAGGACCTACCAGCAGCGCACCTTTCGGAATTTTACCACCGAGGATCGTGAACTTCGAAGGGTTCTTCAGAAACTCCACGATTTCCTGCACTTCTTCCTTAGCTTCTTCTAGGCCGGCTACATCCTTAAAGGTGATTTTCACCTTGTCGCCACCTTCAAACAAGGCCGCCCGAGACTTCCCAATGTTGAAGATTTGACCGCCAGGCCCGCCCGCTCCGCTCATGCGACGCATCAGGAACCAGAAGCCTACGAACAATAAAATCATGAAGCCCCAGGTCGTGACGTACTCACTGTAGCCAGTGCGGTCCACAATCTTGAGGCCTACTTGGCGGTCGGCGGGCAGAGTAGCCTGCACCCGGTCCAAGTCGGCTTTAAAAGTTTTGCCATCTACTACCCGGAAGCCATACTGAGCACCTTGGTCTACTGAAAGTGGGCCACGGCGCTTCAGCTCCGCGTCGTAAGGTGCTTTCTTCGTCGCATCGGGCGTCAAGGATACTTCCACCAGCTTGTCGTTCACAAGAGTAATATCGCGCACGTCGCCGGCGGTGAGCATCTGCTCAAAGCGCTTCTGGGTTATATCAATCAGCGGGTTGCTGCGCGAGAGGTACACCATCCCGAGGATGAGCACCACCAGGCCCGTCAGCACCCACAGCTGCATCCCGGGCCGGGGCGCGGGAGTAGGCAGCATAGGTTTTTTCTTTTTGGGCGTCGTATCAGACATGAATTGAGGTTGCTAAAACAAGAAACAAAGGCGCAACACGCCACTCGAGAGTTTGTTGGCGCATCCGCCAGTATTTTGTAAGACGCCGATGGCCCGGTTTTACCTTACCGTTGCGGGAGTTTCTTCTTCCTCCACGTAGGTAATGTCGGCGTCGCCCCACAGCTCTTCCAGGCCGTAGAACTGGCGCCGGTCGCGCAGGAAGATGTGTACTACCACGTCTACGTAGTCGAGTAGCACCCACTCCCGGTTCATGCGCCCTTCGGTTTGCCAAGGGTTCTGGCCAGTAAGCTTTTCTACCTCCTCTTCTACCGAGCGGGCAATAGCGTCAATTTGTGTATCTGAAGAAGCCGAGCAGATTATAAAATAATCGGCCACGGCATTTTTAAGGTCTTTAAGATTGAGTACCACGATATCGGCTGCCTTCTTTTCTTGCATGCCGCGCACTACTACATCTGCCAACTTGTCCGAATCCTGCCGAACCAGGGTACTTTTCATGGGGTATTGTTAGGTTTGAACGTCACAAAGTACGAAAAACAGGTGGAGGCTATATACCCCCAAACGCTCTTCACGGGCCAACAGCTTGTCTGGCTGCCCGAATGCCCCTCGACGAACACCGAGGCACAGCAACTGGCTGTCCAAAACCGGGCCACGGATGGTTGCTGCGTAATTACCGACAAACAGACCGCCGGCCGGGGCCAACGGGGCAACCAGTGGGAAGCCGCGCCCGGCGAAAACCTGACGCTGTCAGTGGTCTGGCGCCCAACTTTTCTGGCGGCTACCGACCAGTTTCTGCTCAGCCAAGCCGTAGCCTTGGCCGTACATGACTGGCTGACAACCTTGCTTGGCCCCGACCCGGCGCTACGGGTTAAGTGGCCAAACGATATTTTCTTCGGTAGTCAGAAGCTAGGAGGCATTCTGATTGAGAACACACTTAGCGGCGCGAAGATTCAGCATAGCATCGTAGGAATTGGATTAAATATTAATCAGCAACAGTTTGGGGTGCCTACGGCTACTTCTCTGAGCCGCCTAACAAATCGGGTCTACATGCTCCCAACCCTGGCCGCTCGGCTGCTGGAGAGCCTGGAGCGGCGCTACCTGCAGCTGCGGGCGGGTAAAATCAGCCAGCTGCGCACAGAGTATCTACGGGTGCTGTACCGCTTTCAGGAAGAACACGAGTATGAATCTGCCGGCCAGCGTTTTCGGGGACAAATAGTGGGGGTAGATGAGGCCGGGCGCTTAGCAGTTGCCAGCCGGGGCCACCTGCATTATTTTGACTTAAAGCAGATTCGCTACCTATAAGTACCTCTGGCAGCAGATACCGAGCTGCGAGAGCAGTAACGCCGCCAAGCGTAAATAGCCCACGCCCTCTACCCTGGTTGCGTGAAGGTCAAGCAGTAATTCTATACAATTTTAGTATCTTCACCTTCAACTATTTACTGACAGGTAGCGTAAGTTTACTTAAACTGCGTGCAACCTTCTATTCCACCAGAGCATCTGGCTGACAAGCTTGCTCTGGAAACAAGGCATGGTAGTTGTTTTTCTGGCTGGTGGCCGCAGCTGCTGCCGCTTTGTCTAGTTTAAGACAATCGTATTACCTGACACTCCCGCCTGGCTTGTCTGGGCGCCCCAACCATCGTCTGAATGTCATGAAATTTACTACGCGCTTTTTCCCTGTACTGCTGCTGCTACTGTGGCAACTGCCGCTGCTAGCCGCCACAGTCCGGCTAAAAACTACTGCCAGCACCGCTCGCCTAACCACCGTGAAGCCATGGCAACAGGTAAATCCGGGCGCACCTACTCCAACGACGTCGTTATCGTCGTCGGTAGCAGCCAAAATGCTGGCTCCTGCCCTGTCGGTTTACCCAAACCCGTCGCGGGGGCTGATTACGGTTTCGGTAGGTCAGAAACTGTCTTGGGGCGACTACAAGCTGCGCCTGAGCAACATCATCGGGCGGGAAGTGCGGAGTGTGCTGCTGCGCCCCGAAGCCGCCGATGGCGGCATGAGCCTAAACTTATCGGACCTGCCGCCTGGTATGTATTTCTACAGCTTAGTGCAGAACGACAAGGTTGTTTCTACCAAACGGTTGGTATTGCAGAACTAAGTTTTCTTTATCGTCAGTACGCAAAGCAGCCTGCCCCCAGGCTGCTTTTTTTGTATCCCTGAGCGGAGCCGGCCAAAAACTGGCGAACCAGGCGCAACCTCGCTGCCGCCTCTCGCTACTTATTCTCTACTTTTGATCTTTCACTGATTTCTTTCCGGACCTAAAACCCCGTCGTTCAGCAGCGGGCTGGCCGTGGTCAGCCTCACTTTATTTCCTATGCGGAGTTACAAAAGCCTGAATAACCTAGTTGGGTGGCTGGTATTTGCCCTTGCCACCCTCACCTACCTACTCACCCTGGAGCCCACGGCCTCGTTCTGGGACTGCGGCGAGTTCATTGCCTGCTCCTACAAGCTGCTGGTGCCCCACCCACCCGGCGCCCCTACCTTCCTGCTGCTGGGCCGGCTGTTTTCCTTGCTTTCCTTTGGCGATTTAACCAAAGTATCGGTGCTGGTAAACGCATTGTCGGCGCTCAGCTCCTCGTTTACGGTGCTCTTCCTGTTCTGGATTATCACCATGCTGGCCAAAAAGCTGGTGCTGCACCGGCCCGGTATGCACGACGACCGGAACCTGGAGCCTACCCCCGGCCAGACCCTGCTGATTCTGGGAGCCGGCGCGGTAGGCGCCCTAGCCTACGCCTTTTCCGATTCGTTCTGGTTTAATGCCGTGGAGGCGGAGGTGTACGCCATGTCGTCGTTGTGCACGGCGGCGGTGGTGTGGCTCATGCTGAAGTGGGAAAACCGCGCTGATGAGGCCGATTCGGACCGGTGGCTGGTGCTCATTGCCTACGTCATCGGCCTCAGCATTGGAGTACACTTGCTGAACCTGCTGGCTATTCCGGCCCTGGGCTTCATTTACTACTACCGCCGCACCCAGAACCCCACTACCACGGGCGGCATCATCACGCTGGTGGTGAGCAGCGTAATTGTGGGCCTGATTCTGGCGGGCATCATTCCCGGCTTGCCTACCCTGGCCGGCGCTTTCGAGGTGTTCTTCATCAACACGTTCGGTCTGCCCTTTAACACCGGGCTGGTAATTTTCCTGCTAGTGTTCGTGGGCCTGCTGTGGTTTGGCTTCCGGCAGTCGTTTCAGCGCCGCAGCCGCTTGCTCAACACCGTGATGCTGAGCTTCGTGTTCATCCTGATTGGCTACTCCAGCTACCTGATTGTGCCGATCCGCAGCTCCTACCACCCCACCATCAACGAAAACGCCCCCGAAGATGTGTTGTCCTTCGTGAGCTACCTGAAGCGGGAGCAGTACGGCGACCGGCCCCTGCTCTACGGGCCGCAGTTTAATGCCCAGCCCATCGGCCAGGAAGACGGCGCCCCGCGCTACGTGCGCCAGGGCGACCGGTACGTGGTGGCCGAGTACCGCCCCGAGATTCAGTATGCCCCGGAGGATAAGATGCTGCTGCCCCGCCTCTACAGCAACGACCCGCTCCACCTCTACAACTACAAGAAGTGGGTGGATATCCAGGACGGCCAGAAGCCCACTATGGGCCAGAACCTGTCCTTCCTGTTCAAGTACCAGATGGGCCACATGTTCTGGCGCTACTTCATGTGGAACTACGTGGGCCGCGAAGGCGACATTCAGCAGTCGGGCATTCTGTGGGGTAGCCGCGCCGGCGCGGGCCTACCCGAGCGCATCGCCGACAGCCCCGCTCGCAACGCCTTCTTTGCCCTGCCCCTGATTCTGGGTTTGCTGGGCCTGTTTTTCCACGTGCGCCGCGACGGCCGCAATGCCTTCATTGTAGGCTTGCTGTTCCTGTTCACCGGCTTGGCCATTGTGCTCTACCTGAACCAGCCGCCCATTGAGCCCCGCGAGCGGGACTACACCTTTGCCGGCGCCACGTTTGCCTTTGCCATCTGGATTGGCCTGGGCGTGCTGGCCCTGGCTGATTTGCTGGAGAAGGTAGTGAAGTCGGAAACGGCGCGGGCCGGGGTAGTAACGCTGCTGGGCCTGGTAGTACCCGGTATCATGGTGGCGCAGGGCTGGGACGACCACGACCGCTCGGACCGCTACAACTCCGTCGATTCGGCCAAGAACTTGCTGAACTCCCTGGCCCCCAACGCCATTCTGTTCACCAACGGCGACAACGACACCTTCCCGCTCTGGTACGCTCAGGAAGTGGAAGGTGTGCGGACTGACGTACGCGTGGCCGTGCTCAGCTACCTGAACACCGACTGGTACATCGACCAGATGAAGCGCCGCTCCTACCAGTCGCAGCCGCTGCCTATTTCGATGGAGAATGCCAACTACAAGCAAGGCACCAACGACTACCTTCCCTACGCCGAGAACCCCTCGGTCAAGGAAATTGACGTGCGCCAGTTCATGCAGTTGGTGGAGCAGAACAGCCCCCTACTGCAAGTGAGCTACGGCGACGGCTCGAAGTCCCTGCTGTCATTCCCGGCCCGTAAATTCTACCTGCCCATCGACACGGCCGCCGTGGAGAAAATGGGCATCATCCCGGCTGACCGCCGCGCCCAGCTAGTGCCGCGCATGGAGTGGGAAGTGGGCAAGAGCGCCATTGAAAAGAAAAGCTTGGTGATTCTCGACATTCTGGCCACCAACAACTGGCAGCGCCCGGTGTACTTCTCGAGCACCGTGGACTCGCGCGACTTCATGGGGTTGCAGCCCTATTTCCAGCTCGATGGTATGGCCTACCGCATCCTGCCCGCCAAAGACCCGACCTACGACCCCAAAGGCGGCAGTGAGGAAGGGTACGTGGCCACGGAGCTGATGTACAATAACCTGATGAAGAAATTCGCGTTCCGGGGCCTCAACAACCCGAACATCTTCTACGACGAGAACAACCTGCGCTTCCCGGCTAACTACCGCGACAAGTTCTCGCGCCTGGCTAACGCCCTGCTTGCCCAAGGTGACAAAGCACGCGCCAAGCAAGTGCTCGACAAAGCCTTCGAAGTAATGCCCGACAAAGCCATTCCGTACGATTACTACGTGCCGCAGTTTATTCCGGCCCTGGTAGCCGTGGGCGAACAGCAGCGCGCCAACGAAATCATGGACACGATGACCGGCCGCGCCGAGCGGGCCCTGGCCTATTACAGCACCCACAACAGCGCCCTCTTCGACCAGGAATTCCAGACTTACCTGATGTCGCTGAATAGCATTGGCCGCGCCGCCGAGCAGATTGGTGACCAGCAGCGGGCTACCAAGGCCATCAGCCTGCTTCAGCAGTACTACCAGCGCTAAGCCGCACGGTTTTTGCCGCTAGGAAGCCGACTCCGGAAACGGGGCCGGCTTCTTTCGTTAGAACGCCTACCTTGAAGCCCTCCTACCTCTCTATCCTTTCCCTACTGTGAAGCCTTTTTACCTGCTGCTAGTTGTATTGTTGGGCTTGGGCAGTTCCCTCTGCCTCCAGGCTGCACCGCGCCGGGACTTTGCCACCCAGTACCGTCCGGAACGGCGCATCATTGTGGATACCCGGCGGGAAGGTGACAGCGTGCGGCTGTACCTGCGGTTTCCGAGCCGTGCACTCATCCGACGCGGCTTTCCCCTGCACGTGGCCTTGTGGGCCGATTACGATGCCAAGCGCACCATCTGGCAGGATACCGTTTGGCAGTTTACCCGTCGGTTGCGACAGGACGGCGAAGGTATCCGCTTAGACTTTTGCCTGCCAGCGCAGCGCCTGCGGGCCGGGCAGGTGCTCAGCCTGGCGGCTGGCCCGGCCGACGAGGCCGCTTCGGGCGAGGCGGCGTGGCTGCGCCTGACCCCGGAGCATCTTTCCCGCTCCTTTATCCTGACGGATTCCGTAGGCCAGCCACTGCTACGCCACTACGTGCGGGCCGGGGAGCCCTTCATGCTTGACTGCTATGGCGCCGACCTGAACGTGCACGCTTACCGCTATCCGCTCAGTTCATTGGCCGCCGCCCCGCCCATGACCAGCCCCGGGGCTATGCCTACTCAACCCCGCAAGCTGAGCGTCCAGGACTCCGTGCTGTACCGGGCGGGCAGCTTACTGCGTTTTCAGCCGGGCCTGTACTTACTACGGGTACGTGAGGGAGAGCCCCGTAGCGGCTTGCTGGTAGAGGAAAATACCTTTCCGGCCCTCACCTCTGCCGACGAGCTGATTGCCCCGCTGATTTACCTGACTACCTCCGTGGAGCGCAAAAAGCTGTTCGACGCGCCCGAGCCCAAGAAAGCTGTGGATCAATTCTGGCTGACGGTGGCCGGTAACAACCAGACTATTGCCCGCCAGTTGATTCGCACCTACTACGGCCGGGTGCAGGAAGCCAACCAGTTTTTTTCGGCGCACAAAGCCGGCTGGTTATCTGACCGGGGGCTGTTGTACCTGGTACTAGGGCCGCCGGAAAGCGTATACCGGGAGAGCGGCGAGGAGCGGTGGGTATACCGGGCCGACCAGGGTAGGGGCGGAACCTTCGTGTTCCGCGCTAAACCCAGTACCTTTGCTCCTGATAACTATGAACTGGTGCGCCGCCCCGAGTACGAACAACTCTGGTATGCCGCCGTGGAGCAATGGAGAAAAGGACGAACCGCCCGCCCCGGCCGCTAACTGAGCGCCGCCAATTTTTTGATTCCGAAAACCGCCCGGTGCCCACCCGGCGGCCGGCTCCGCGCGCCGAAGAAGGCCGCGGCGAAGGCAGCCGCTTTGAGGGCGACCGGCCAGACAAGCCGCGCTACCCTCACCGCCCGGCCCAAGACCGCAGCATCGACATGATTTTTGGGTTGCGACCCATTCTGGAAGCGCTGAACGCGGGTCGTACCCTGGACAAGATTTTCTTGCTGCGCGGCACCAAGAACTCCATGACCCAGGATATTACGGCCCTGGCTAAAACGGCCAATATCCCGGTGTCGATGGTGCCCATTGAAAAGCTCGACGGCATCACCCGCAAAAATCACCAGGGCGCAGTGGCCTACGTTTCGCCGATTGACTACATGCCCCTGGACAGCATTCTGGCCGGCTTGTACGAAGAAGGCAAAACCCCGCTGCTGCTGGTACTGGACCGTATTACCGACGTGCGCAACTTCGGTTCCATTGCCCGCAATGCCGAGTGCATGGGCGTGCATGCCATTGTGGTGCCCAGCCGGGGAGCAGCCCAGGTCAATGGCGATGCTCTAAAAACGTCAGCCGGCGCCCTCAACCTGATTCCGGTGTGCCGGGAGCCCAACCTAAAGGAAACCCTGACTTTCCTGCGCGAGTCGGGGGTGCAGATAGTGGCTTGCACGGAGAAATCGGATGCCAGTCTGGAAGCCGAAACCGTAGACCTGACCGGCCCGCTGGCCGTGCTGATGGGTAGCGAAGAGGACGGCATCAGCCCTGAGTACCTACGCCTCGCCGACCACAAGCTGCGCATTCCTATGGCCGGCCAGATCAGTTCCCTAAACGTGTCCGTTGCTAGCGGCATTATGCTCTACGAAGTGCTACGGCAGCGGTTGGTGAAGAAGTAGATAGCGGAAGAAATACTAAACCGGCCGTCGTCCTTCGCTCTGCTTAGGACGACGGCCGGTTTTTGTTCCTAGCCTTTATTCTAATCCTAATTATATCCTACCCCCTTCTTGGACTTGACGTCGGCGACAAATTCTTTTACCCGCTGCTCTTCGGTGCGCTTGCAGATAAGCAGCACGTTGTCGTACTCGGCCACGATATAGCCTTCCAGACCCTGCACTACCACCAAGCGCTCCGTGGGGGTTTTAATTACGCACTCCTTGGTGTCGTAGAGCAGGGCATTGCCATCGACTACATTCTCATCGGCGTCGTGTTGGCCCATGCGGTGCAAGGAGTCCCAGGTGCCCAGGTCGCTCCAGCCGAAGTCGGCGGGTAGCACGTACACATTATCAGCTTTTTCCATCACGCCGTAGTCGATGCTGATATTGCGGCAGCGCGTGTAAGCCCGGGAAATAAAGTCTTCCTCCTGCGCGGTGCCCAGTTCGGCCCAGCCTTCGTCGAACACCTCGGCAATATCGCTCAGATACTGGTGGAACGCATGAATAATGGCATCAGCCCGCCACACAAACAGACCCGAGTTCCACAGAAACTCGCCGCTAGCCACGAACATCTTGGCCAGCTCCAGATTTGGCTTTTCGGTGAAGGTTTTCACCTTGCGTAGGCTGCGCGGAAATACGCCATCCTCGTGGCCAGGAGTTGTCTGGACGTGCTCGGGCTGCACAGGCTCATCGATGAACTGAATGTAGCCGTAGCCTGTGTCAGGGCGGGAAGGCTGAATACCGAGCGTGATAAGCACGTTATGAGTGCAGGCACCCGCCACCGCCGTGCGAATGGCCGCCCGGAAGTTTTCCTCGTGCATCACGGCATGGTCAGCCGGCGTTACGATGATAATGGCCTCTGGGTCGCGTTGGGCAATGCGGTAGCTGGCGTAAGCAATGCAGGGGGCCGTATTGCGGCCAATGGGCTCCCCCAGAATCTGGTCGGCGGGCAGTTCCGGCAGGTGCTGGTGCACCAACTCGGTATAGTCGCGGTTGGTCACCACAAATACGTTATTGGCCGGGCAAATTCCGCGGAACCTGTCTACCGTTAGCTGGAGCATGGAGCGCCCCAGGCCCAATACATCATGAAACTGCTTGGGATGATGGGTGCGGCTAAAGGGCCAGAAACGGCTGCCAATGCCGCCGGCCATCACCACGAGGTAAGTATGCTGTTCCATCGAAGCCGAAGGTAAAGTTCACAGATAAGAGAAAGGAACGTGCTGGGTAAAAAGCCAAAGTAGGGAAATCTAACCTCTTAAAAAGAAGTCAAGCTTCTTACGGCAGGCTAATTATGTGCTAGGCCATCTTCGGGCAATGATAGCGGAATATTCTTTATATATAATAATTCTCTTA
The DNA here is from genome assembly GCF_019599275.1 of Hymenobacter sp. HSC-4F20. GTDB lineage: Bacteria > Bacteroidota > Bacteroidia > Cytophagales > Hymenobacteraceae > Hymenobacter. The sequence continues at coordinate 390,301 of NZ_JAHZTD010000002.1, forward strand.
AATTATTTGATTTTACTCATCAAAACATAACATTTGCTTCCTCCATACCTCTACCTAACCCCTTGTCTGCCAGCCGTGTTGGCTTAAGCTTCTCTCTGCAAGACAGCTTACCGCGCGAAATACCAGTAATGGCTGCTGTAGCAGAGGTTGCCCGTGCGGCCACGGCACGCAAACGTTCTTGCAGATCTACTATACCAGCCCCTCGCGCAGCAAATCGTGTAAGTGAATGAAGCCCGCGAAGCGGCCGTCCTGCGTCACAATAAGCTGGGTGATGTTGCGGTCCTGCATCCGGGTTAAGGCTTCCGCGGCGAAGTCCTCTACGTCGATGGTAACCGGCGCAGGCGTCAGGATGTCGCGGGCGCGCACAAGTTGCAACCGGCCTTCAAAGGTAGTCAGCATGCGGCGCAGGTCGCCATCGGTAATAATGCCGATGAGTTCTTCCGCGTGGTTGAGCACGGCGGTAGCACCGAGGCGCTTGCCCGAAATTTCCAGGATAATATCCTTGAGTGGCGCTTCCTCGGACACCCGCGGCTGCTGATTCTGCCGGCTCAGGTCCCCTACTTTCAGGTAGAGTTGCTTACCGAGGGTGCCACCAGGGTGTAAGCGGGCGAAATCCTGGCGCGTAAACTCCCGGCTTTCCAGCAGGCACACGGCCAGAGCATCGCCCAGGGCCAGGGCGGCCGTAGTGGAGGTAGTAGGCGCCAGGTTATGGGGGCAGGCTTCGCGCTCTACGGGGGCATGCAGCACGTAGTCGGCCTGCACGGCCAGGTAGGACTCGGCGTTGCTGACCAGAGCAGCCAGCGGCACCCCCTTACGTTTGAGCAAGGGCACGAGCACTTTTATTTCGGGCGTGTCGCCGCTCTTGCTGATGGCAATAACGAAGTCCCCGGCCTGAATCATGCCCAGGTCACCGTGAATGGCATCGGCAGCGTGCATGAACAGGGCGGGCGTACCGGTGGAGTTGAAGGTAGCCACCATCTTACCGGCAATGTGGGCGCTCTTTCCAATCCCGGTTACCACTACCCTGCCCCGCAAAGAGAGAATAGCTTCTACGCATAGTGCAAAATCGGGGGTTTGGGCAATAGCCACCGCAACTCCCTGAATGGCTTCCGCTTCTTGCTGAAGCACTTTTTTTGCAAGTAAGTTGAGTTCGTTCTGCGGTTTCAATCTAAATTTGGTATTGCGTATCGGAAGCTCAGCAGTGGCGCGTTTTCGGGAATAGCCCCGAATTCTTTACTCTAACTGCTTAGTACCAAATACCATAAAATCCCTAGATTGAGTAATCAACACCATCGTGTCGTTTATCCAATCTGCCACCCCAATTGAGTAAGTGAGGATGTCCATGCCAGCCGTGAAACAACAAGTGCAGCGAGAGGCTGATTTGAAAGGCAAGTTAAAGGAAGTTTTTGGGTACGGTCAGTTTCGGGGCGTACAGGAAGACATCATTCAGAACGTTATTGCCGGCAATAACACGTTCGTCATCATGCCTACTGGCGCGGGTAAGAGCCTGTGCTATCAGCTTCCCGCGCTTGTACTGCCGGGCACGGCCATTGTGATTTCGCCCCTCATTGCCCTGATGAAAAATCAGGTCGACCAGCTCAACGCTTTTGGAGTGAATGCCCAGTTTCTGAACTCGACCCTGTCGAAGTCAGAAATGAATAAGGTGAAGAAGGATGTGATTAGCGGTGAGGTGAAGCTGCTGTACGTGGCGCCCGAAAGCCTGACCAAGGACGAAACCATCGAATTTCTCAATAAGGCCACCATCAGCTTCGTGGCTATTGACGAGGCACACTGTATTTCGGAGTGGGGCCACGATTTCCGCCCCGAGTACCGCAAAATCCGCAGCATTATTGACGGGCTGGGCGTGCAGGTGCCCATCATTGCCCTCACGGCCACCGCTACCCCCAAGGTGCAGCAGGACATCCAGAAAAACCTGCAGATGGACGATGCGTCGGTATTCAAGACCTCGTTCAACCGTACCAACCTCTACTACGAGGTGCGGCCCAAGCACAACACCAAAAAGCAACTGATCCAGTACGTAAAGCTGCGCAAGGGCCAGGCGGGTATTGTGTATTGCCTAAGCCGCAAGAAGGTAGAAGAAATTGCCGAGTTGCTGAAAGTCAACGACGTGCGGGCCCTACCCTACCACGCCGGCCTCGACCCGCACGTACGCATGGCCAACCAGGACGCTTTCCTGAACGAGGAGTGCGACGTGATTGTGGCGACCATTGCCTTCGGCATGGGCATCGACAAGCCCGACGTGCGCTTCGTGATTCACTACGACACGCCGAAGAGCATTGAAGGCTACTACCAGGAAACCGGCCGCGGCGGCCGCGACGGCCTGGAGGGCGACTGCCTGATGTTCTACAGCTACGACGACATCGTGAAGCTGGAGAAATTTAACAAGGATAAGCCCGTAACGGAGCGCGACAACTCCAAGCTGCTACTGCAGGAAATGGCCAACTACGCCGACTCGGCGGTATGCCGGCGCAAGCAGCTGCTGCACTACTTCGGGGAGCATTTCGAGAAAGACTGCGGTTTCTGCGACAACTGTAAGCACCCCAAAGAGCGGTTTGAGGCCAAGCATGAGGTAGTACTGGCTCTGAAAGCCGTGGTCCAGACCGACGAGCGGTTCGGCCTCGACCACATTGGCACCGTGCTCATGGGCATGAACAACCCGCACGTGGAAAGCTACGGCCACGATAAGCTACCCATCTACGGCGAAGGCAAAGACCACGACGCCCAATTCTGGCACTCACTCTTGCGCCAGACCCTGCTGAGTGGTTACTTGGAAAAGGACATCGAAAACTTTGGCGTGGTAAAGATTACGGCCAAAGGCATCGACTTCATTGAAAATCCGCATTCAATCAAGCTCACCAAGGACCATAACTACGAGGAAGAGGTGAAAGAAGAACAGGAACAAGAAGAAGTTCAGCAGGCCGCCGGTCACGACGAGGCCCTGTTTGACATGCTGAAGGCCCTGCGCAAGAAGGTGGCCCAGCAGAAAAACCTGCCCCCCTACGTGTTGTTTCAGGACCCGAGCCTGAAGGAAATGGCGACGACTTTCCCGACCAAAATGGATGACTTGGCCCACGTGTCGGGGGTAGGGCAAGGCAAGGCGCAGAAATTTGGCGCGCCCTTCCTGGCCCTGATTCAGAAGTACGTGGACGAGAATGACATTGTAACGGCCGCCGATGTGGTGGTGAAATCGGCCGTTAACAAGTCAAAAATCAAGATTTACATCATCCAGCAAATCGACAAGAAAATGGACCTGGAGGAAATTGCCTCCTCCAAGGGCATTGATATGCGGGAGCTGATGGAGGAAATCGAGCACATCTGCTACTCCGGCACCAAGCTCAACCTCGACTACTACATCAACGGGGTATTGGACGAGGAGCGGCAGGATGAGATTTACGACTACTTTATGACGGCTCAGACCGACAACATTGCGGTGGCCCTCAAAGAACTGGGCACCGACGACTACACCGAAGAGGATATTCGTCTCATGCGCATCAAGTTCCTGAGCGAAGTAGCGAATTAGAGCTACACTATAGAACTCAGAGACAAAGAGCCGAGAGCTTAGACTGATGTTATAACGTCAATCTAAGCTCTCGGCTCTTTGTCTCTAAGTTCTACTTTTTCACAGCCAGAGATGGTAGACGTGCTCTTCGTGTTCCTGCACAAAGCCTTCCCGCACGTAAAATCGGCAGGCGCCGTCGTTGTCGAGCTGGGTAGTAACCTGAATTCGGGGTACCAGCCAGGCCCGGGCATAGTGCAGGGCAGCTTCCACTAGTTGGGTGCCGATGCCCTGGCCGCGGTGCCCCTGGTGTACGGCCAGCAGACCAATGGTAGCGTGCGTTGGCTGGTAGCCGAGAGTAAGCAAGCCAGTAGCTTCGGGTTCGATAGTGGGCTGATAAATAAGCACCTGCCGGGCTAACTGTCCACTGATGCTGCTGCGAATCCAGTGCTCATATAGGCGCTCGTACATACCGGCCCGAAAGCCAGGGTCGAGGCGGAATCGGGAGTAATGGGCGCTCTGAATAGCTAGGTCGATAAGCCGGGGGGTTAGCTCCGAGGTAGGCCAGACATGGGGTGACCTGGGCGGGGCCACCTCCGGCACGGGGCGCGCAAACCGGGCCTTGCGGTCCGTCAGTTGGGCCCGCATAGCCCGCGCACTAGCGGCTGATTGCTCATCAGCGGGGTCAACGAGCCAGTACAGCAGCCGCCAGCCATCTTCGCGGGCCTGTTGCAAGATCTGTCGCAACTCGGGCTCCGCTACGGAATGGGCCCGCAGCCGACCCACCGGAAAGCCGAAGAACTGGCTGTCCCAGGGCAAAGGCAAAATAGAAGAGGCTGTCAGGTCTACCATAGCACGTCAAAAAGAGAGTTTACCCGCTGGTACCATAAAGCAAAACCGTTCGTGGCCTACTGCCACGAACGGTTTAACGTAGTCACTTCCAAAAGGATAGCCCTTTAGCAGTATTCTTCGAACGCGCCCTGCAGGTTATTTACAATGCGCATCAGGTCATTGCCTTCGATGTGGTAGCGCTCAATCATGTGCACCAGCTCGCCATCTTTAAACAGAGCAATGCAGGGGCTGCTCGGCGGGTAAGGCAACATATGCTCGCGGGCCTTGGCTACGGCTTCGGTTTCCATACCGGCAAATACCGTTACCAGTTTGGCGGGCTTCTTCTCGGAGCTGGAAACGGCCATCTTCAGGGCCGGACGGGCTTTGGCGGCGGCACAGCCGCACACCGAGTTTACGGCGACCAGCACCGTTCCGCTCTGCTCATTGAGCACGGTGTCAACTTCTTCGGGGGTCATCAGCTGCTCGAAGCCGGCCTCAACGAGGTCCTGACGAATCGGCGCTACCATGTATTCGGGATACGTGGCCATAGGTGAAAGCTAGGCTTTAAGGTGAACTATTTCCAACGAGCACAGCCCGACGGCAGCTCAAAATTACACAACTGCCACCGCACTGCCGCGGTTGGCGTATAGAACCGCAAATCTAGCTCGGAAGTTTATTTTCTTCCGGCTTGGTCCGGCAATTGCAGGTAGCTTTTCTCTTTCAGGTAAACTGCTATGACCTACGCCACTTTCCTTGCTTCCCAAACGCGGCCTGAACCACCCGCGGGCCTCTCGCCCTTGTTACTTGCCCTTTGGCACGCTGGCCGCGACGAATGGCACCAGGCCCACGATATTGCCCAGGACAATGAGCATGACCCGTTACAGAACTGGCTCCACGCGTTTCTGCATCGCCAGGAAGGCGACCAGGGCAACGCCGCCTACTGGTACCGGCGGGCGGGCCGGCCCGTTTTCAGCGGGACGTTGCGCCGCGAATGGGAAGAGCTGGTTCGTACTCAGCTATCTGCTTAAGCGGCTCCTCCACGAATAGCCCAGAGGAAATACTGGGTATATTCCGTCTTGAAAAGATCATATAATAGGATATTCATTAACTTGATCTACTGCTCTTTGCGCAATTAAAATTATATTTATCCCGCGCCGTTGAAACTGGCGGGATGCTATGCTAAAGACACCTCTCTTCTCCGCTGCCCTGCTACTGACCGCTTTTACGGTCCAAGCGCAGGTTGATACCGTTCGCGCAACTACGCTGCCGCCGGCCCAGCTAGCGGAGAAGCTCTACAACAGCGGAGTCGCTAAGTTTAATCAGAAAAGCTACCGGGCGGCCCTCCAGGATTTTGACCGAGCCCTGGCGGCGAAGCCCGACTTTGCCAAGGCGTACTACAACCGGGCGGCCGTGCGCTACGAGTTGCAGGAGTACCAGCCCGCCATCCAGGACTACGACCAGGCCATCAAGCTCGACCCAAACACGTTCGGCTCTTATTTTGGTCGGGCCCAGGCCCGGGAGGCCCTGCAGCAGCCCGCCGAAGCCGAGCAGGACTACGGCCGGGCCACTGAGCTGAAAGCCGACTACGCGCCCGCCTGGTACTACCGCGGGGCCCTACGCTTCGAAAAAGCCGATTATCAGGTAGCCAAGGCTGATTTTGACGCCGCTATCAAGGCTGATCCAACGTACACCTATGCCTGGCACGACCGGGGTAGTACGCAGCGCCAGCTGGGCAACCTACCCGCCGCCATTCAGGACTATACCCAAGCCCTGAAGCTGCAGCCTGATTTGTTGCCCGCCTTGCTGAACCGGGCCGCTACCCGCCGCCGCGCCGGCGACCTGAAAGGCGCCCTGCAGGATTACAACGACTACCTCGCCAAAAAGCACGACAATGCTTTGGCATACACCAACCGCGGCAGTACTCGCTACGAGCAGGGAGATTACAAAGGTGCCGTAGAAGATTTTACCCGGGCCGTGGAGCTGGACGCGCGCTACGCCTTTGCCTGGAACAACCGCGCCGCTACCTACCTCAAATTAGAAGACTACCAGCGCGCCGAGGCCGACGCTACCAAGGCCATTGGTTTGAACGGGCAATACGCCGAAGCCTACCTCAACCGGGGCCACGCCCGCGAAATGCTCCGCCAACCCGATGCCGCTTGCCAGGACTGGCGCAAAGCGGCCGAGTTGGGTCTGGAAATCGGCAACACGCATGCGGCCAACTCGGGTTGCGGAGCCGAATAACTCACTAGGTTGTCATGCGGAAGCGGGGCCAAAGCATTTACCAGAAGGTACCCAATTTACTATTAGAGTTTCAGCCCACAAGATACTTCTGCTCCGCCTCTGCATGACGAGCCGGTAACGCCCTCCTTCACTATGCACAAATACCTACTTGCCTTCTTGCTGCTCTCTGCCCCTATGACGGTGCTGGCCCAGAATGTGGAGTTCAGCAAGGATCAGTTCGGCAATGACAAGGAAGGGCTGAAAACAGCCCTCAAGGAAATCAAAGCCGGTGATGAGTTCTATGACCTAGACCCGCCCCGCTACGAACAGGCCCTGCCCCACTACCTAACGGCCCAGAAGTTCAACCCCAACAACGCCCAGCTCAACCTTAAAATTGGGGACAGTTACTTGCATTCGGGCTTCAAGCCCCGGGCGCTGGCGTACCTGCAGAAGGCTTACCAGCTCAACCCCGACGTAGACCCGCGCATCCATTACCTGCTGGGCCGGGGGCTGCACCTCAATGCGAAGTGGGACGAGGCTATTGCCGAGTACAAGCGCGCTACCCCTGCGGCAGGCACCAAGAATACGGCAGCCTTCACCCAGAATATTCAAAAGAAGATCCGGGAGTGCGAGAACGGCCGAAAGCTGGCCGCCAAGCCCAGCCGCGTGTTCATCGACAATGCCGGCCCCGGCGTAAACTCGCCTTACGCCGATTACGGCCCGGTTATTACGGCCGACGAGTCGGTGATTCTCTTCACTTCGCGCCGCGACAACTCTACCGGCGGCCAAAAGGACCCCGAAACCGGCGGCTTCTTTGAAGATGTGTATCAGAGTACCCGCACTGGCAAGGGTGAGTGGAGCCCGGCGCGCAATCTGGGCGAGCCGGTAAACACCGAGGGCCACGATGCCACCGTAGGCCTCTCCCCCGACGGGCAGCGGCTGCTGGTGTACCTGGAGGAAAACGGCGGCGACCTGAACGAGGCCAATTTGCGGGGCGCGGAGTGGCGCAAGCCCCGGCAGCTGGGCTCCCGCATCAACTCCCGGGCCCACGAGTCGTCGGCGGCGTACACGCCGGATGGGCGCAGTCTTTACTTTGTAACCGACAAGGAAGGCGGCCTGGGCGGGCGCGACATTTACAAAGTGGAGATTGAGGGTAGGGGCCCAGCCGTCAACCTGGGCTCCGTCATCAACACCCAGTACGGGGAGGAAGGCGTATTCCTGCACCCTGATGGCAAAACGATGTACTTCTCCTCCGAAGGCCATAACTCCATGGGCGGCTACGACATCTTTAAGTCGGTGTACCAGAACGGTAAGTGGAGCCCGCCGGAAAACCTGGGCTGGCCTATCAACACCCCCGACGACGACGTATTCTTCGTGATTTCCGCCTCGGGCCGCCACGGCTACTACTCCTCCTTCCGCGACGATGGGCTAGGCTCCAAAGACATCTACCAGATTACGTTCCTGGGCCCCGAAAAGCCGCCCCTGCTCAGCCAGGAAGACCAGCTGCTCGCTTCGCGGGTGCAGCCGGTAAAGGAAACCCTGCTGGCCCCGCCGGTAGCCATTGCCTCGGCTCAGGTAACCATTCTGAAAGGGGTAGTAACCGACGAAGCCAGCAAGCAACCCACGGAGGCTACCATTGATGTTATCGACAACTCCCTGAACCAGATTATTGCCTCGTTCCAATCGAATGCGCAGTCGGGGCGCTACCTGGTGTCGTTGCCCTCGGGTGTGAACTACGGCATTGTAGTACGCAAGGACGGCTACTTGTTTCACTCCGAAAACTTCGATTTGCCGGCTGGCGCGGCGTATTCGGAGGTAGTGAAGGACATTGCCCTCAAGAAGCTGGATGTGGGCGTAAAGGTGGTGCTCAACAACATCTTCTTTGATTTCGACAAGGCCACGCTGCGCAAGGAAAGCACCGGCGAGCTGGAGCGCCTGCAAAAGCTGCTGACCGAAACACCCGCTCTGCGCCTGGAAATTTCCGGCCACACCGACAACGTAGGCAAGGCCGAATACAACAAAGACTTGAGCCAGCGCCGCGCTAAAGCTGTGGTGGACTACCTAGTAGGGAAAGGCATCGACAAGGGCCGGCTGACGTTTGCCGGCTACGGCGACGCCCAGCCGGTGGCGCCCAACACCACTAAAGCCGGCCGCCAACTCAACCGCCGCACCGAGTTTAAAGTAACGGGCAAGTAGATTTTTAGACCGCAGAGGGCACAGCGCGGTTCTTACAGTGAGCGGCTCTGCGCCCTCCACGGACTAAAACGCATCTGAACGTCAGAAAAACCAATTTACCGAGTAAAAGAGCAGCTTAGGCGCTAATACAAAAAACGCCCCGCCGCCCGCAGTATCTTGCCTGATGTGATGCGCCGCCTACTGCTCTTTTTACTCTTTTTCACTCACATTGCCAGGGCCCAGCAGCTACCCCCTCAGCGGTTTCTGAAGCAATTCGGTGCCGCTGAAGGCCTGCCCCAGCCATTCATCTACGCCCTGGCCCAGGACCGCGCCGGCTACCTCTGGATTGGTACGGCCGAGGGACTGGTGCGCTTCGACGGGACGGAGTTCGTCACGTTTACCACTACCGATGGACTGGCCGAGAACTTCGTGACCCGGCTGGCTCTTGAGCCTGGTACCGGCCGCTTGTGGGTAGGACATTATCAGGGGGGCCTATCCGTAAGCCAGGGCCGCCGTTTCCGCCGCGCTACGGCCGCCGATGGCAAGGAGCTTCGTGCAGGCAAAGGGTTGCCCGCCCCCGATTCGGCCGTAATTGGCCGCTTCTGGCGCCGTTACCAGCCAGCTTTGCCCACCGGCGCCATTATTAGCAGTTTACTCCGTGATGCGGAAGGTAACCTCTGGCTGGGCACTGCCGGTCAGGGACTATGGCGGCTAACGGATGCGCACGTAGCACTCTACCCCACGCCCTCCGGGTTCACGGCCCTGGCCGGGCGGGGGGGCCTTGTGGCCGCAGGCACCGCCAAGGGGCAAGTAGTACGGCTACAAGTCACGCCCACTGGGTTGCAGCAGCGCTTCTGTTCTGAACCGACTAGTGGCACCATTACCGCCTTACTGCCTAGTAACGACTGGAGCCTGGTAGGTACCGAAGGACAGGGCGTACGACCTTGCGCACTAGTAGCTACGGATGCAAATGCTCCTGATCTGACGGGCCTGCCTACTGACTTGCATGTAACCTCTTTGATCCGGGATGGGTCAACAGATGATTTTTTGCAAGGTATCAGAAGCTTATGGGTCGGCACCGTAGGGGATGGGGCTTTTCAGGTAACCAACCAGCAGGTGCGCCACTACACCACGGCCAACGGCCTGCTCCACAACGATGTGTATGCTATTCTGCCCGACCGTCAGGGCCGGGTGTGGTTTGCCACCCACGGTACCGGACTGGCCGTGCTGAAAAACGGCCGTTTCACCGTGTACCGTCTCGTGCCGGGCGGCGTAGATGCCACCGCCCTGGCTCAGGACAGGGCCGGCCGCGTCTGGATTGGCACCGAGGGCGACGGGCTGTTCTGCTACGCTAACGGCCGGTTTCGGCAATTCACTACCCAGAATAGCGGCCTGCTGAGTGACTACTGCTACGGCCTGCTACCCACCTCCGCCGGCCTGCTGATTCAGCACCGGAACGGCTTCACCCTTGGCCGCGGGTCAACCTTCGCGCCTCTTTCCACGCCGGGCAACCCAATCATCCGCGACTTGCTGCCCAATGCAGCCGCCCTGCTGCCCGCCCCCGATTCGGCGGTGGTACTGGCGGCACGCGGCGGCTTGGTACGGGTGCAGCTACCCGCGCGGCTGCCGGCTCCTACGGCGCTGGTTTCGCTTACGGGAGTGGAAGTGGACGGGGCCCGGCAGCGAACAACCACCTTGCCGGAGCTAGCTGCCCGCCCCCACCGCCTCACGTGGTTTTTCCGGGTAGCCAGCCTGGCTCCGGCCGGCACCTGGCAGTACCAACACCGCTTGCGGGGCTTCCACGACCACTGGAGCCGCCCAACTACCGTTGGAGAGGCCGATTTTCCGCGCCTCGAGGCGGGCCGCTACGTGCTGGAGGTGCGGGCCCGCCGTGGCAGTGAGGGCCAGTGGACTACGCCCATTACCACGGTAGTACACATTGCTACCCCCTTTTGGCGCACGTGGTGGTTTGCGGCGCTGGCACTGGTGGCAACCGGCGGACTGGCGTACGCCTTCACCCGGGCCCGCACGGCCACGCTGCGCCGCCAGAAACTACAGCTGGAAACCACCGTGCGCGAGCGAACCGCCGAGCTGCGCCAGCAGAAAGCGGCCATTGAGCAAGCCAACGCCGACCTAGTGGTAGCCCGCGACGCCGCCGAAGCCTCGCGCCGGGCTAAGGCCCAGTTTCTGGCCAACATGAGCCACGAAATTCGCACGCCCATGAACGCCGTAATTGGCCTCACGCACTTGTTGCGCAACACGCCCGTGGATGCCGAGCAGGGCGAGTACCTGGAAGCCATTCAGTCGTCGTCGCAGAACCTGCTAGTCATCATCAACGACATTCTGGATTCCTCCAAGATGGAGGCCGGTAAGCTCACCCTGGAGCAGGCTCCTTTCCGGCTGCCCGAGATGGTGGAGCGGGTGGCGCGCATGTTTCAGTTTGCTACCGAAGCAAAGGGGTTGTACTTCCGCACGCAGGTAGCGCCTGAAGTGCCCGCCGCCATTCTCGGCGACTCCGTACGCCTGACTCAGGTACTGGTTAATCTGGTAGGTAACGCCGTGAAATTTACCACCCGCGGGGGCGTTAGCGTGCGCGTCAGCGTAACGACCGAGGCGGAAGCTCCCCGGCTGCGCTTTGCCGTGCAGGATACGGGTATTGGCATTGCTGCGGATAAGCTGGATGCCATTTTCGAGGACTTCTCTCAGGCCAATGCCAGCACTACCCGGCAGTTTGGCGGCACGGGCCTGGGTCTGAGCATTGCCCGCAACCTGGTGCACCTACACGGCGGCCGGGTATGGGTAGAAAGTGAGGAGGGCCAGGGCTCCACGTTCTGGTTTGAAATCCCCTGCCTCCCCGCCGATGAAGCCAGCGTCCGGCCCGAAGCGGCCGCTTCCCTGGCTCCCTTCGAGCCGGCGCTACGGGTGCTGGTTGCCGAGGACAACGACCTGAACCAACTGGTAGCCCGCAAAACCCTGGAAGCCTGGAATGTGCAGGTAACCATTGCCGCCAACGGCCGCCTAGCCGTGGAAGCCGCTACGCAATACCCCTTCGACGCAGTGCTGCTTGACGTGCAGATGCCGGAAATGGACGGCTACGAAGCAGCCCGCCAGCTGCGTATGCTCTTCCCCGACGCCGTGCGCCTACCCCTCATCGGCCTCACTGCCTCGGCCCTCCCCGAAGACCGGGCGCTGGCCCTGGAAGCCGGCATGAATGACACCTTGGCCAAGCCCTTCGACCCGGCCGTGCTCTACGCCCGCCTGGCGTATTTTACCGGCCGCACGGCTACCCCCACAGCTTCCGTTCCCCCGCCCCCCAACCAGCCGGCAGCCGTAGCCATTCCTACCCCTACCGAGTTACCCGACTGGAGCCTGCTGGAGGAGTTGGCGGGCGGAAACGAGGCTTTCGTGCAGCAGATAATCCGGACTTTCCTGGCCCAGGCCCCAACGCTGGCGGCGCAACTCCCTTTAGCCGCCTCGGGGGCAGAGTTGGCTTCGGTTGCGCACAAGCTGAAAGGACAGGTTGCCTATTTCGGGGTGGCCACCTTAGCGCAACACCTGGAACTCCTGGAGCAGGAAGGCCGACGTGGTGCTGAGCCACGCCAGCTAACACCTTCAATAGACCGTATTAATCGACAGCTCACGGCCTTATGCCCCCTCCTTGCGCAACGTCTGCCGCAAACTATCGTCTAGGCGCATAGGCTTTTTCTGGTTGAATTGTACCTTTGACGTTATGGCCGAACCCGCTACTACCCTGCGCTGCCTGGTTGTTGACGACGACCCGCTCGCCCTGCAGATTGTTGAAAACTGCGTAGCCAGCACGCCTTTTCTGGTGCACGCCGGTAGCTGCGACAGCGCCATTGCCGCCGCCGAGGTCCTGCGTACCCAGCCCGTTGACCTGCTATTTCTGGACGTGGAAATGCCGCTGATGTCGGGCCTGGACTTGCTGCGTACTTTACAGCATCCGCCGTTGGTTATCCTCATTACCAGCAGCAAAAGCTACGCCGTGGAAGCCTTTGAGTATGAAGTGCTCGACTATGTGGTGAAACCCATCAGCTACGCCCGCTTCCTGCAGGCGGCTCAGAAGGCCCTCTCCACGTACGAAACCCGCTTGAACCCTGCCCTTGATACCATCGAGGCCCCAACTAATACCCAGTTTACCTTTGTGAAGGTGGACAGTAAGCTAGTGAAGGTGCTTTTCGACGAAGTGCGCTACGTGGAGGCCCTGGGCGACTACGTGCACATCGTGACGGGGAAAACCAAGCTGATTGTGTACAGCACCATGCGGGCCGTGGAGGAGAAGTTTCCGTCGTCTTTGTTTGCGCGGGTGCACCGCTCCTTTATTGTTAATCTTAAACGGGTGCAGACCATCGAAGACAACACCGTCCTCATCGATGAGAAGCACATTCCCATTGGCCAGACCTACCAGCGCGAAGTATTTCAGCGCCTGAACAAGTTCTGATGGGGGTAGTAATTCCGGTAACCAATCCTTTCCTTTTCACATTTCTCGCTGCTTGCGTTTTCTGCCGTTTTGCCTGCTGGTGCTGAGTTGGTGGCTGCTTGCTGCCCCGGCCGGCTATGCCCAACAGGCCGGCGACACGCTCAGCGTCGACTGTCCGCTGCCGCGCGTTGCGGAGTTGTGCGTGGAGCTGGACGCCAGCCGGGCCGTTGACCCCGGGGCTGGGCCGCTTACCTTCCGCTGGAACATGGGTGACGGCACCCAGCTCACGGGTCCAACGGTTTCTCACTGCTATCAACAGCGCAAGCTCTATACCGTTCAGCTTGACGTAGTGGAGGAAGCCACCGGCGAAGTGCGCCGTGCCGAAAAACTAATTCCCGTCGATTTTACCCGGGAAATTGTCCTCAATTTCCGCGCTGCTCCCACTGATACCGTTCGGGTAGGCCAGCCCGTTACCTTTGACGCCCTGGATTCGCAGCTACCATTGTGTCAGAACGTAGTGGTGCTCTGGGATTTTCGGGACGGATACGTGACCAATGGCCGACTCGTGCAGCACGCCTTCCGCCGCCCTGGCCAGTACGCCATCCGGATGAGTTTGCGCGGCAACGGCCCCGATGCCTGCCCGACCAGTCATTGCGTGAGCCGCACTGTGGTAGTAGTACCCTGAACACCAGTACCACGGTTCGGCTCACGCAATGACTAGTCGAGCGCCCTAGTGGCCCTTTTGGCCATAAGCGCCGCTCTGTCTGCCAACCGTTCCTCCCCTGGTTTTGCGGTAGAAACGCGCGGCCCAGTAGCTGCCGGCTTACCTTACCCGGAACTCAAGCCCCATTAGTTCAGGCAGGTGTACGCCAACGCTCCGGCCATGCTGCCGAATACCCTGCGCACTACTGGCCGGGGCTGCATTATCCCACTGAAGAGCATATTGATTACTGCGCAGTAGCAGCGCTACCCGTGCTGCCAGCGGCCGTACGCATGCCAGTTTCTCTCTAAAAGCCAACGGCTCCCGTTGCTCCAGCCGTAGGTCGGGCAAGGTTGCCCCTCCACCAGCCGCGGTCAAGCGAGTAGTGCTGCTTCACGCTGCCACAGCTAGCTCAGCAAGGACGGCCACCCGGCGTTAGCGGCAACACCATTCCCCCTCTCCGTCCTTTTCACTTTCTGATGGCACCGAAAAGAACGCTCTATGATTTACCCAACGCGGGCACGAGCGGCCTGCTCGGCAGAAGCTTGCGCTGCGGCCAGTTGGCGTAGAATGTTCAGCGTTAGTGTCCAAAGGTCTTCGTAAGGGATAATCTCAATTTCGCCATAGGCTTCCCCGGGCTGCGGGGCAGCTTGGAGCCGCTCTAGCAACGGCGCGGCTTTCTTTTCGCACGCCTCGGGCACGAAGTTTTCCTTTACCGTCATCAGTAGCATACGGAAAAAGAGTTGGCTGCGTAGCGTCGCCGGGTCGCGCAGGTGGCGCTGCTCGTACTTACGCAGCCCCTCCAAGCGCGCCAGCAGGCCCTCAATGTCGCGCCGTCGCAGGAAATACAGAAACTGCAGAATCAGAATGGCCACGTTATAGCCTTGCTTATCCCGGCTGTAATCGGGTACGGTTTGAACGAACTGCGCAAAGTGGCGCATTTTAAGCGGCGAGGGCTCAGGGCGCACGAACTGGATGTAGGCCTCGTATAGCTCCCAGCGCTGCTGCGCAGCGGAGCGCTGTTTGCGGTGGTAGGGGTTTTTTCGGGCCTGCTGCAAGAGGTCGTGGGCTTGCCCGTACTGGCCGGCGTGCATGGCCAGCAGCAGGTAGGTTTCAAGGTAGTAAAACCAGTTACCCGAGGAGTAATGGAAATCCTTAAAGTACTCCTCAGCCAATATCAAGCCTTTCTTGGCCTGTCGGGTCCGCAAGTGAGCGTACACGCTCATGTAGTTGTTAAACCGCTTATCAAAGCGTCTCTCGTTGATTTTGCCCTGCTTGCGCGCCTTCTCAGTGGCGGCTGTCAGCCGGATGATTTCCTCGTAATTACCGCTCAGCTCTTCCTTTGACATTTTTGTGACATACAGGAAGTGAAAGGTATTATAGCTCTTGGCCTTTTTATGGATAGCCTCCAGGCGTTCTAGTTGGGCCGGCAACTGCTTTAATAAACCCTGCCGCCAGCGCACTTTGTGCTGCAGCACCACTTTCATCTCGTAGTACAGTTCCTCGGCCTCATCCTCCAGGGCTAAAAGCTTTTGCAGTTCCGCTAGCTTTTTACTCATTGCTTTAAAGCGTGCCTGGTTGCGCGTTTCAGCGTATAGTATGCGCAGCATGCGGGCGCACACTACCGCGTACTGGGTAAGCTCCGCTTCGCAGGCCACTGTCAGGGCCTTGCGGTAGAGTCGTTCAGCCAGCTTGTACTCTGATTCCCCGCTCAAAATCTTGGCTTGGTGCAGCAGGCCCAGGCAGTGCTGCTCGTGCCGCCGGGACACAATATGCCGAATATCCGTATGGTCCAGGAAATACAGGTGATTAAGCAGTTTTTGCTGCACTCGTGACTTCAGCTTGCGGAAAGCAGTCTGGTTTCTTTCATCGACACCGCCGTATAATGATTTCACCAGCTTATTTTGAGTCACATTCGGGTCGTCTTCCAGTAGGCGCACCAACTGTAAGTCTTTGCTGACCCCGTTGCGGGCCGAGAAGTCAAGAAAAGGCAACACCGCTAGCCGCCGGTCGGTCACAATTTTTACTAAAGTAACTAGTTCATCCATGCTGATAGTGCGATTATTAAGCTATTAGCGCTAATTAACGCAATGTTTTCAACTCAAAACACGCGTCACAAAAATTAAATACTTAGCCTTTACTACTATTCATTGCCGGGTAAATCTTTGTAGTTGGAATGGTATATTTTTTTGTGCTGAAACAAGTCACAGAGAGCTTACTTATGTCCACGAAAAATTTTAATTAATCTAGCTCAAACCCTACTTAAGGCCTCTTTCGAGTCTTTTGCCACGGGGGCAAACTGCTCATTTTTAGCGTCACATTTACGCCGCATCTTTCCTTTACGCGGGCTGGTTTGGAGTTCACCTTTGTGTCATTCAATTACTTGAACCACAAACAATTCCAAGTCATGATAAAGTCCCTCGCCCTCGTTCTCCTGCAGATTGCCAGCTTCTCTTTCGTTGCTTCTGCGCCTACCCACCATTCAGTAACCACTACTGCTCCCTCCCTTGCTCAGGAACATGGCACGGGCGGCTGGGGTGATGGCTACCTCGCGGCCGAACATGGTACCGGCGGCTGGGGCGACGGCTACCTGGCCGCTGCCGAGCATGGCACGGGCGGCTGGGGCGATGGCTATTTAGCTGCAGCTGAACATGGCACCGGTGGCTGGGGCGATGGGTACTTGGCTGCAGCTGAGCACGGTACCGGTGGCTGGGGCGATGGCTACTTGGCAGTAGGTGAGCACGGTACCGGTGGTTGGGGCGACGGCTATCTGGCCGCTGAACACGGCACGGGCGGTTGGGGCGATGGGTACAAGCATGCTGTTACTGCGGTCTGCTAATTTCTCCTCCTAAAAACGTGGTAACTTGCCAGACCGAATTCTCCGTGCGGTTACCCGTTCATGAAGCAACTTCTTTCCGGTCTGATTTTGCTCGTATGGGCAGGATTATCTTCCTGCTCTACCCCTCCTGCCAATACGTCTCCCTCCACGGTGCGCATTCGCTGGGCCCGCGACCCGGATAATCTGGATCCGCTTATTGTAAGCAACCTTAGCGCTTACGAAACCATAAACCTACTGCACTGCAGCCTGCTGCAAGGCAACGACTCTACCTTAAGCTATGTGCCGTGGCTGGCAGAATCCCTGCCTACCACTCGGGTCGTGAATGACTCGCTGCTGCACATCACCTACCGAATTCGTCCGGAAGCTACTTGGGATAACGGCTCCCCAATTCTCGCGCGCGATGTTGCCTTCACCTTGAAGGTCATGAACTGCCCCGGCCTACCCATTGAGCTAGCACAGGCTCAGTTTGGGTTTATCCGGGATATTATCCTAGACCCGCAGGACTCCCGCCGGTTTACTTTACTATGCACGCAGCAAGAGGTAGGCTCCTCCGGAGACTACTCCATCTTGCCCGAATACGCGCTAGATCCACGGGGCACACTGCGCCCTATTTCGCTAGAGCACTTACGGACGCAGAAGCCCCCGAGCGTGGTGGCCGAATTTGCCCGCCGCTACGAGGCATTGGAACTGGCGCGCCATCCGGAACGGCTGCCAGGCTGCGGCCCCTATCGGTTAGTGAAGTGGCAGAGTGGCCGCGCCCTTACCCTGGAGCGCAAGCCCAACTGGTGGGCCGATAAGCTTCCGGCTCCTCCCCCACCCCTCCAGGCATTTCCTGCCCGCCTGAGCTTTCAAATCATCCCGGACGCCGCCACGGCTACGCTAGCCCTCCGCCGGGGCGAACTAGACCTGTATTCTCTGATGCCGGCGGGCGAGTTCACTCGCCTGCAGCATTCGCCCACTGATTCAGCTCGCTTACGGTTTTACACGACTGATTCCTACCAGTTCCTGACGGCCAGCTTTAACGTGCGTCACCCTGCCTTGCATGACCGGCTAACCCGCCAGGCACTGACGCATCTTTTCAATATTCCAGCCCTCATTCAGGCTTCCCAACAGGGAGCCGCCTACCCTAGCGTTGGGCTTATCAGCCCACGCCTGAGGCAGTACTACAACGATAGTCTTCCTTTACCGGATTTTAGCCCTGCTACCGCCTTGAAACTTTTGCAGCAGGCGGGCTGGCAACGTCAGACGAATGGTTCTTGGCAACGGCGCGACGCCACTGGGCGCCTGACCCCATTAGCTGTGCAAGTTGCTTACCGGGCGGGTGAACCAAGCTTCGAGACGGCTGCGCTACAGTTCCGGGGGGCTGCTGCCGCTTTGGGCGTTGCCGTGGAGCTGCAGCCAACGGAGTCCTCCTTGCTGAACCGGCAGCAGGAAGCAGGTAACATTGATATGCTCATCAGCAACCTGTCGGGTAATCCGTTTCTGTATAACTTTACTTCTCTTTTGCACTCAAGCAGTGTGGGCGTGAGCAACTTCACCGGGTTTGCTACCCCCGAGTCCGACCGGCTGATTGAAGAAATTGCTCTCACGCGCAATTCCTCCCGGAAAGCTGTTTTGTTGCGCAAATTTCAGCGGCTGCTCGCTACGGAGCGGCCCTTTTCGGTTCTTTACTTTCTAAAGTACCGCGTAGCCGCCGCGCGCGCGCTAGGGCCTATTCCGGTTACTGGCATCAAGCCCGGGTATGAGGCAGCCCGCATCCGCCCCCTACCTCTTCATTGACCCGTATGCCTGGAAGGTCGTTGCTGCGCTATGTGGCCCGCACGGCAATAGCCGGCTGGCTGACCGTTTCTTCCTTGTTTCTTATCAGCCGCGCTTATACTGACTCCGCTGCTTTCCTGCGTAGCTCCCTGGAGAATAGCAGCCGGCCGCTGCCCGCTGCTCGCCGGGCCCGCCTTACGCAGCAGCTGTTGCAGCGCTACGGGCTGGATGTGCCGCTGTTTTATATAACACCTGATTCCGCTACCACGTGGCGGCCTTCGTGGCGCTGGAACGGGGTACGCAACCAGTACCACCGCTGGCTGACTCGGGCAGTTCAGGGCGATTTGGGTACCTCCTACCGGGATGGAAGCCCGGTAACGGAGCTGCTTGCCCGCTCACTGCTCTACACCCTGCCCTTAACTGTACTGGCGGCCGTCTGCAGTATAGGTCTCACTTGGGGCATAGTGGTCTGGATGAACGTACGTCCCAGTTGGCGCAGCATGGGCCTACTTAGCCTCCACGGCTTACAAGCTGCCCCCTTGTTTCTGACGGCCACTACCCTGCTGCTGCTGCTAGCAAACCCCGACGTGTTGGCGTGGTTTCCCGCTTTCGGTCTTGGCCTGGAGGATTTGGAGGCCTCCTGGTGGCAGCAGCCAGGCCGACTACTGTACTTTCTGGTACTGCCAACGCTGAGCTTAGTGCTGGTAACGCTGCCAGGATTGGCGGTACAGCTGGATGGTGCCCTGCAACAAGAGCTACACCGACCTTACATTGCTACTGCCCGGGCCAAAGGCAGCAGCGTCAGCCGCGTGGTCTGGCATCATGGCCTGCGCAACGCCCTGCTGCCTACCCTGGCCCTGCTTACTGAGTTGCTACCCAA
This sequence comes from Hymenobacter sp. HSC-4F20, assembly GCF_019599275.1. Lineage (GTDB taxonomy): Bacteria > Bacteroidota > Bacteroidia > Cytophagales > Hymenobacteraceae > Hymenobacter. Next base: position 409,659 of record NZ_JAHZTD010000002.1, read on the forward strand.
TCTAGTGGCGGGCTCCACTGTGGTAGAGCTGTTATTTGCTCTCCCGGGCATGGGACGTTTGCTGGCTGAATCTGCCGCCACGCAGGATTATCCCGTACTAATTGGAGCCATTGGCCTAGTAGCACTGGTCCGGCTGCTAGCCCAGGTGGTAGCCGATATTCTGTACTGGGTAGTTGATCCCCGAATTCGGGTTCAGGTATGAGTCGCTCCCGAGTATCACCTGGATTGGCAGGTATAGCCGGGGGCTGGCTGCTGCTGATAATCCTGGCGGCTTGGGCGACGCCCACTACCGTACCCATTCCGGACCTGGCCCGGGCCGGTTACCCGCCATTCCAGGCTCCGCACTGGCTGGGCACCGATCCACAAGGCCTGGATGTGGGGTGGTCCTTGCTGCAGGGTAGCCGTACTGTAGTTCTTATTAGCGTACCCGCTGCCTTGCTAACACTGCTGCTTGGAACTGGGCTCGGTAGCGCGGCCGGCTTTTGGGGCAACAGACTAGCTCTCACCCGAGCGCGGGCAGTAGCAGGAGCTGGGCTGCTGACGAGCGGCCTCCTATTTTGGGCACAGTTAGCTGCTTTTCCTATCCTAGGCGCGCTTTTTCTGCTGCTGGCAGGTTCGCTAGAGGCCTTGCTGCGGCGCACCCGGTGGGGCCGGCAGCCTCACTTCCTGCCGCTTGATGCTGCTCTCTCCGCATGCAGTGCCCTACTGGACTCTATTCCGCTTCTGCTCTTAGTAGTTGCTGTCGCCTCTGTGCAGCGGCCCTCCGTTAGCGGCATCGTAAGCCTGTTGGCTTTAACTTGCTGGACTACTCCGGCCCGGCTTATGCGAGCTGCTACCTTGCAAGTAGCAGTACAGCCCTACCTCGAAGCCGCCCGGATGACCGGACTTACAGATCTACAGCTCTTACGGCGTCACATCTGGCCCAATACCTGGCAAGTAGCAGCAGTACGTTTCCCGATGACAGTAGCCGCCCTAATTAGCCTGGAAACAACGCTGGCGTTCCTGGGCATCGGGCTGGCACCGGAAACACCAAGTTGGGGACGTATCTTATCGGCTGTCCGTCAGGCACCTACGGCGTGGTGGCTGGTTGTTTGGCCAGGCTTGGCCTTAATCGTTACCCTGCTAAGTTTGCACGTTTTATCCCGCTGGTTGCAAGACCGCATGGATGTCACAAATACAAGCAATAATCTTCTCACCTAAATACAACCTCATCTATTTTCATCATTTCAAAACGGTATTTTTCAGCCGCCTACGCTTTATTTTACAACTGCAGCTTACGCACCGCTACCACTTACCTCAAGTTTATATCTACAAAATACAAGTCACAATTTTCAGTATAGTGTCCTTTACAGCCCCCTATGGTATCTACTAATATTGTCATGTGGAACAGGTAGCACGATAGGTACTGCCTGCTCTGCTGAGCTAGTTCAGAAGGTCCCCGCTGTATTCAGGAACCTTCTCCGCTCAGTTCCTTAGACTACGGGTTCGGGGGCTTTCCCAAACGAGGCAATCAAGTGTCCGACAGGATGCGCTCAGCAAATCAGGCTATACATGGTAGTCTTCCGTTTGCTGCCGGGTAGAAAGGATTTAATAAAATGGAACGTATAGTAGAGGGTACGTGCATCTGCTCGTATGCTACCCTACTACTCTCAGGTTGTTGCAATAGGTGTGTGAAAACCCCGCAGGCATTGTCTGCGGGTTTTTTGCGTAACGGCTTTGAGCAGCTACTTTTCCCTGCTGACACCCTGCGATACTTAACCCACGCATGCTTCTACTCCCGGCTGGTCACTAAGGACCAGGTTCTGTCTGGCTGGCAAGCAAGGCTATTCCTTCCCGGAAAGTGCGGGGCCGAAATCCTAGCTCTTGCTCGGCTTTAGTAATGATAAACCCTGTGCGAAGCGGGCGGGTGGCTGGCTGGGAGAAGGTGCTGGCATCTACCTTCTCCAGTAAGTTGGCATCCAGATCAAAAAAGGCTGCTACCTGCTGCGCCAGCTGATACGGGGTAAACAACTCATGGCTGCTAATATTAAAAATTCCGGTGGCGTTGCGCTCCGCCGCCAGCCAACACCCCTGCGCCAGGTCTTCGGCCAGCGTGGGGGTCCGGTACTGGTCGTTAACTACTTTGATAGCGCGGCCTGCCTGCAGCGAGTCGCGCACCCACAGCACAATATTGGTGCGGCCGTAGTCGTGTGCCACCCCGTATACCAGCGCCGTGCGTAAAATCGCCCAGGGCGTAGAACAGGCCTGCACTAGTTTTTCTGCCGCCAGTTTACTTTCCCCGTAAAAATTGATGGGTGCTGGCTGGGCTTCCTCAGTTAATGGCCCTTCGCTGCCGCTGAAAACAAAGTCGGTGCTGATGTGCACGAGGTGAATGTGGTGGCGTTGGCAGGCTGCTACTAGATACGATACGGCCGTTACATTAAGCGCCCAACACGCCTCCTGATTCAACTGACACTCGTCCACGTTGGTCATGGCAGCGGTATGAATCAGGTGGGTAGGCTTTTCGTGCGCCAGCACCGTGGCTACCTGCGTGGCATCGGTCACATCCAGGCTCAGAAACCGGACGTCAGGATACAGCGCCGCTAGCTTGTTGCTACCGCGCGAGGTAGCAATTACCTCTACCTGGGGCTGCTGCCGGAGCAGAGCAATCAACTTCTGCCCTAGCAAGCCATTAGAACCAGTAACCAGAATTTTCATGAAGGTAGCGCTATGGGCGATTAAAGCAGCCCCGTGTGAGGCCGGAGAGCAAGCTTAATACTGATAGCCGTAGAGTTCTGTAATCTTTTTCTTTCTCAGCTTCTCCACCTTCATGGTCATCTTGACGTCCGTGACGGGGCGGTTCCGCTCGGCGGTGGGTTGCTGAGCAATTTTGTCAACTATTTCCTGCCCACTGATAACTTGCCCAAACACAGTGTACTGACCATTCAGGTGCGGCGTGCCCTGGGGGTTCTGCACAATATAAAACTGCGAGGCGCTGCTCTGCCGCTGCGGATTCACAAAATCGGGGGTGCGCGCTGCGGCTACGGCTCCGCGCTTGTGGGTAAACTCGGGCTGAATTTCGGCCGGAATCATTTGGGCATTTGGCACCCCTTCGCCGTCATTTAGCGGGTCCATATCTTTGGAATTAGGGTCGCCGCCCTGAATCATGAAGTTGGGAATCACGCGGTGAAAAGTAGTGCCGTTGTAGAAGCCGCTCTGGGCCAGCTTCAAAAAATTGGCTTTGTGCAGCGGGGTTTTATCAAATAAAATCAGGCGGATATCTCCCTGAGGGGTAGTAATGGTGACTACCTCGTCTTTTTTGCTTTTGCGCGGTCCTTTGGCAGCTTTTACTACGGGTGCACTCAGCCCCACTAGCAGGCCCACCAGTAGCGTGTAACGAAAGAATGATTTCATAGGGAGCAGGGTCAGAAAGTTTGCGGACGAAATTACGGGGTTTCCCTTGGCGCAGCTACATATTTTGCTTACTCCGCAGGACATATGGATCCTACAAACCTACAGCTGTAGCCTAGAACGGCAGGGGGCAGCCACTGGGGAACCAGCGTAACACCAAGCATCTACGGCGGCTTTTGCCGCAAGGGGCGAGGCAGGCCGTCGGTTACGCCCCAGCGCCCACAACACAGTCGGCTAAGTGGTAAAGCTCCAAGCAGGGGCAACAAGCTTCAGCTATATTCCGGAGGAAATACAGCTACTTTTCCAATTTAGCCTACGCGCTGATGCGCATGCTCATCTTCATGCGCACTATGGGCGGGCACTACCCCTTCAAGAAAGTACCATTCGCCCGGTTCAACGACTTGTTTGGCTTTAAGCGCAACATGTACGATAGGGTACCGCATTTCTCTGTAGGCTTCTACGCCTACGCCCTGCTGGAGTACACCAATCAGCATCAGCTTATCCGCAGCCATCCTAGTAGCTACCTGTTCCCGCTCTGCGTTATCGGTACCGTGGCCATGAGCCACGAGCTGATCGAATGGGTGTACGCTGAGCTGGCCGGGGGCGACGCCGACGCGGCGTTCCTGAGTAGCCAGGCAGACATCTGGGATGCCCAAAAGGGGATGTTCGCTGATACCAGCGGCGCTATTCCGGCCTTGGTGGTCTATGCTTTCTGCGCTCCGGAGCAGCCGCCGCTCACGCCAAAAGAAAACGCATGCCAAAGAAAAAGGCTGCCTCAGCAAGAGCAGCCTTTTTCTTTGGCATGCGTTTTCTCCTTACCCTTCATTCCGCTCCCGGCGGATGCTATCCAGGATGTGCTGGCCGCCGCGGGCTAGCACTGTTTCGGCAACCTGAACTCCCAGCGCTTCGCCTGCAGCTACTAAGGCCGTTTGAGTTTCCTCAATAAACTCCTGCCCATCAAGGCTGATGAGGCCACCATGCAGCCGAATAGTTTGACCATCGGGGGAAAGGGTAGCCAGGGCAAAGGACGGAATGCTGCACCCGCCTTCCATGGTGCGCAGAAAGGCACGCTCGGCGGTCAGGCAGGCGTGGGTGGCTGGGTGGTCAAGGATTCGGTGCAGTTCCGCCTTCAGTGCTGGCTCCAGGCTGCGGGCGCACTCAATAGCCACGCTTCCCTGACCGGTAGCCGGTACGTACTGGGTTTCGGGCAGTACGTAGCGAATCAGGCCGTCATATTCCATTCGGTGGACGCCGGCGTAGGCCAGCACAAGGGCGTGGTACTGTCCTTCCTCCAGCTTGCGCAGCCGGGTTTGTAGATTGCCGCGGGCTTCGGCGGTAGTAGCATGGGGCAGGAAGCGGCGCAACATGGCCTTACGGCGGGTGCTGCTGGTGCCCAGCACCAGATCGGGCCGCTGCAGGTCCAGGCTAGCATCGAAGCTCACTACCACGTCGTTTACCCGCTCACGCTCCATGAAGGCAAGCAGCTCCAGATCGGCGGGAATACTGCTTTGCACGTCTTTGGCGCTGTGCACGGCAATATCAATGTACCCCGTGCGCAGGCCTTCTTCCAGCTCCTCAGTAAACACTCCTTTAGCCCCGATTTTATCCAGGGAGCGGTCTAGCACCACGTCGCCTTTGGTTGTGATGATGACAATTTCTGGGGTGAGGCCGGCGGCGGTAAGCTGGCCGGCTACGTGGTTGGCTTGCCACAGCGCCAGCTTACTGCCGCGGGTACCAATGCGAATGGACGTTTTCAAAATCAGAATGCAGATAGTGCGGGTGTAGGGCGCAATGCCTTCCTTTGCCAGCCTCTTCAGCGCCAGGCCCATTGGCCGGAGCTACCCTCGCGGCGGCTGAGAGCCAGGCAATTTCTTTTTCGTGGACATGCGGCCTACAAAGATAGGGCAACCAGTGCCGACACGGCTGGCTATAGCTGGTTTAGCACCCGCTATAGTATTTTAGCAAGCTATACTTTCTGTGTTTGCAGCCTCTAAAGCCATTTTTTTGCTCCGAGCAAGCCCTGAGTTACGCGGTCCGTAGCAGCTCTGCTACGCGCAAGGAAACGTCAACAAACACCATCCGGGGGTTAGCGTTGCGCTCCACGTGGTAGTGGGCCTCGTTAAGCTCCTGAGTAATTGGCGCGGCGTTGCGCGGCGTTACGAAGCGACTGAAGCCCTGAATGAATTGCTGCTCTTGGGCGGGTAAGTGCGGTACTAGCTGGGGGTCGAGGCCGAACAAGAGCACCTTGCGCAGCAGCGTGAGGGCATATTGTAAAAACTCCTTTTGGTTTTCGCGCCCTAACTTCTGAAACTCATCGGCCTTTTCCAGCATTTCCGCCACCTTGTTGGCAAAGCAGGTACGCATCCATTTGGCGAACAAATCGAAATAGTCCGTATCGGCGGTAGTGGCCGATTGCGCTGTCAGGGCGGCCCCAATATTGCCATCGGTAAGCTGCGCCAGCTGCCGGGCTTTTACCTCAGGCACTTGCCGCTCGTCGCGCAGCCAGGCCGTAAGTTCTTCTTCCGACAATGCGCGCACTACCACGGGCTGCACCCGGCTGATGATGGTAGGCAGCAGTTGCTCCGGAGCATAGCTCACCAGCAGAAACACGGTAGCTGGTGGGGGTTCCTCCAGCAGCTTCAGCACCGCATTGGCCGCCGAGGGGTGCATGAGCTCGGGCAGCCAGATGATGACGAGCTTGAACCGGGCCTCAAACGCCTTCAGCGACACCAGCTTCAGCAGCTGCAGGCTTTCCTCCTTGGAAATGCTGCCCTGCTTGTTTTCAGCCCCAATATGCTGCATCCAGTCATTGAGGCCCTGGTAGGGGTTCTCCAGCACGAAAGCCCGCCACTCCGCCCCAAACTTGCTGCTGATGGCGTCCTTGGTTACGGTTTTGGTAGTCGTAACGGGCAAGATGAAGTTGAGGTCGGGGTGGATGAGCTTGTCGATTTTCTGGCAGCTCGGGCAGTGGCCGCAGGAGTCATCGGCCTCGGGCGTGCGGTTTTCGCAGTTCAGGTAGGTAGCATAGGCCAGCGCCAGGGCCAGGGCCGCCGAACCCTCAGCCCCCCGAAACAGTTGGGCGTGGGCCACGTGGTTACGGCGCACGCTGCTGATAAGCACCTGCTTTACCTGCTGCTGGCCGGGAATCTCGGAAAAACGCATGAGGTCTAGTTGTCGCTAAATTTTACTAAAGCCTGCTTGCTCTTGTGCTGCCAAAGCAGCTTCAAAGACTGAGAATAGTCGTCATCGAATACTATCAGCCGGATTTGGCGTAACTCGAAGGGAGCCTCATCCGCTTCGCGAACAGCTACGGTGCCCTCTGGTTCCAATGTATCAATCCAGAAATGAACTGAGTCAGCCTCGTTTAGCCAGCCTAGGAACACACCTTGTTCCTCTTCCATAAAGTGTATCAAGCCGTACTGTTGCTCTGTCCAGCGCAGTAAGTCAGCCGTGTCGGTAAACTCAAAGCTCAAAGGCACTTCGGCTTTCACTCCTTTCAGTTTCAGAACTTGCGCTGTTTGCGTCCGTCCCTTCTTCGGTATACGCGATGCTATGTGCTGCTTAGCTATCAGCACATAGCCATCTGTCACATAATCAACCGGAATGTAGCGCAGCAATAGCCAATCATCATTCTCGGCAAGCCATAAGCCGGCAATTTCAGCCTCCCAGCCTTTTAGTTGTACATCTTCGATCCGATAACTCCTCATTCCTAGTTGGCCCGCTCCCACACCCGGTCCTGGGCCGTGGCCTCGTACACGTGCTGCATGATGGCCTGCTCGGTTGCATCGTACTCCAGCTGACGGCGGGCCATGACGCGCTCGGCTACCTCAGCGGCTTTCGGCAGCTTAAAGGTTTCGAAGCCAGCGGCCCCACCCCAGCTAAAGCTCGGGATAAACGTGCGCGGGAAGCCGGCCCCGAAGATGTTGGCCCCTACCCCTACCACCGTGCCGGTATTGAACATGGTGTTGATGCCGCACTTGCTATGGTCGCCCATCATCAGCCCGCAAAACTGCTGTCCGGTATTCACGAAACGGCCGGCCGCGTGGCTCCAGATTTTAACTGCGGCGTAGTTGTTTTTTAGGTTCGAGGTGTTCGTGTCGGCTCCTAGGTTGCACCACTCGCCTATCACAGAGTTGCCGAGGTAGCCGTCGTGGCCCTTATTGCTGTAGCCTAGGAGAATGCTGTTGCCCACTTCGCCGCCTACCTTAGAGTAAGGCCCCACGGTATTGTCGCCACGCATTTTAGCCCCGACGTTGATGTGGCTGCCCTCGCACAAGGCCAGCGGCCCGTTGATGATGGCGCCTTCGTGCACCTGGGAGTTTTTGCCAAGGTAGATGGGTCCGTTTTCAGCATTGAGAATGGCGGCCCGAATCTTCACACCCGGCTCAATAAAGATGTTCTCGGGGGCGTACACGATGGTATGTGCATCGCCTACCGGTGCCGACTCGCGCCCTTTCGTAATTAGGTCAAAGTCGCGGCGAATTTCGGCCCCGTTTTTTAAGAATAAGTGCCATAGTTCTTTCACCGCCACTACCGGCTCGGCTACCTCCCGGGTCTTCTGGAAACCGTCCTGAATCAGCTCGGCTACCTGAGCAGCATCGGCTAAGTGGGCAGCTACCAGCATTTCCTCATCGAACAGCGCTTCGCCAGGAGCCAGGGCCTGCACCTGTTGCATCAGCAGGTCGTCGGGACAGATGGCTCCGTTGATGACCAAGGCCGGTCCCTGGGTGTTGCCGGCTGGAAATTTGGCTTGTAGGTATGCCTCCGTGAGGTAGCCCACTTGCTCCACACCAAGCCGGCGCTGCCACTTTTCGGCCAGCGTGAGGATGCCGCAGCGCAGGGCTGCTACGGGCCGGGTGAAGGTAAACGGCAGCAGATGAGGCCGAATGGCGGGGTCGTCGAAAAGCAGAACGTGCATGATATTCGGAATGAAACTGTCAGCTAGTAGCTAAGCAGGGCGGTCAGCTGAATCGAAAAATTGAAAGCTGACGTCAAAATTGGCAAATAAAAAACTCCCTCCGTGTGCGGAAGGGAGTTTCTATCTGGGCTACTAGCGCCAAGCTGCTAGCTAACAGAGAGGAAGAACTTACTTCTTCTTGTTGTAGCGGTTCATGAACTTCTCTACGCGGCCAGCCGTGTCGAGCAGTACGTTTTTGCCGGTGTAGAAGGGGTGCGACTCCGAGCTAACTTCCACCTTGATAACGGGGTAAGTCTTGCCGTCTTCCATCGTGATGGTCTCGCTGGAGTTCATCGTCGAGCGGGTCAGGAATTTGAAGCCGCTAGAGGTATCCTGGAATACCACTTCGCGGTACTCGGGGTGGATGTCTTTTTTCATGGTCGTAGTGCCGTTTGTACCTGGGTGCCTGCCGATTTTGCGGAAGGGACTGCAAAAGTACATGTTACGTCCGGATTTCAAAAGCGCTTTTGATCTTTTCCTTCGTAGCATAACCATAACCTGCTTGGCTTCTGGTTTCCGGTACAGCTTGCGTATACTTACCCCGCTTTCTTTACCTTCTACCCATATGCTATGTTCCGCCTTGCTACGCTAATAGTGCTACTTCTACTAGGTACAGCGTTGGTTTATGGCGCTTCCAATAGGCTCCTACAGGCCCATTCCGCCCGTCTGCTGCCAACAACCGCCAGCTCCGCACCGGGTGCTGAGGTGCTGAGCCGTTCCTGGGGAACCATTAAATCGATGTTCCGGTAGAATACCGCGGAGCCCCTGCCCAGGTATGCCCCGCGTTTCTACTTCCCGCTCTTTCCCTACCCTTTCCTATGCGTCTTTGCTTTGCATCGAACAACGCCCATAAACTAGACGAAATACGTCCGCTGCTCCCTCCCTCCGTAGAACTGCTTAGCCTGGCCGACATTGGTTGCCAGCAGGAGCTGCCCGAAACCCAGGACACCTTGGAAGGCAATGCCCGCCAGAAAGCTCAGTACGTGTGGGACCATTATGGCGTGGCCTGCTTTGCCGATGATACCGGCCTGGAAGTAGCCGCCCTGAACGGGGAGCCGGGCGTGTACTCGGCCCGGTATGCTGGCCCCCAGCGCCTGGCCGCCGACAATGTGGCCAAGCTGCTGCGCGAACTCCAAGGACTGCCTAACCGCACGGCCCAATTCCGGACGGTAGTGGCCCTCGTGCTGCCCGGGGGCGAAGTGCACGAGTTTGCCGGCGCCGTAGAAGGCCTGATTACCGAGGAAGTGCGTGGGGCCGATGGCTTCGGCTACGACCCCGTTTTTCAGCCTACCGAAGGCGACGGCCGCACCTTCGCGGAAATGAGTATAGAGGAGAAAAATACCATCAGTCACCGGGCCCGCGCCGTTGCCGGGCTGGTTCAGTTTTTAAACAGTGATTCGGTGAGCTGATTGAATAAGTTGTTCTGACGAGGATGCAGAACGACGCCATCCGCCTCGACCAACGTGCTACCCCTCTAGAATAGGAGAAGCCCTTGACGTTTATGCTAGCGTTAAGGGCTTTTCAGCTTTATTGGGCACGGGGCAAAAAAGGGGAAGGATGGCGTCGACACGGGCTTGCTGTGCCACATGCTCGCCCGAATACTACCTCACTCAATCCCTCATTCACTACCTCACCGAATCACCATTTCACTATTTCACCGCCGGCCCTCGGCTAGATTTCTTACTTTTGCAGGGTTGGCCCCGCCGGTACGGGCCTATTCCCACCTCCATGCAACACCCTTTCATCGTCGGAATTACGGGCGGCAGCGCCTCTGGCAAAACTACGTTTCTGCGCCGGCTGCTGGCCTCGTTTCCCGAAGAAGAAATCTGCCTGATTTCGCAGGACAACTACTACCACCCCCGGGAAGCCCAGCAAGTGGACTCCCAAGGCGTCACCAACTTCGACCTGCCCAGCAGCATCGACTCTCAGGCCTACGCCGCCGATGTGCTCCGCATCAGCCAGGGGCTGGAAGTGCGCCGCCAGGAGTACACCTTTAACAACCCGAATGTGGTGCCCGCCGAGCTGGTGTTCCGGCCCGCGCCCATTGTAGTAGTAGAAGGCATCTTCGTGTTTTACTTTGAAGAAGTAGCCAAGCTGCTTGATCTGAAGGTGTACATCGATGCCCGGGAACACGTGAAGCTGCAGCGCCGCATTGTGCGCGACCGGGACGAGCGGGGCTACGACCTGGAGGATGTGCTCTACCGCTATACCAACCACGTAGCGCCTACCTACGAGAAGTACATCAAGCCCTTCAAGCACGACGCCGACATTATCATCCCGAATAATCGCCACTTCGATAAGGGGCTGAATGTGCTGGTATCGTTTCTGCGCAGCCAGGTAGAAGCCAGCCGTACGGCTCAATAATTCACTACCCCCTCATGTACAGCAAAGCCGAAGCCGCCCAGTTGCGCCAGGCCTTCTGGACCACCTTTGGCCAGTATATGGCCCCGGTGCCTTCTGCCGAAGGTGAGACCATCAACTGGATTAACTACCGCACCGGTCTTAAGCACGTGCAGCTGCGCATGCGCACCGAAGACCGCCGCGCCTCCGTCGGGCTGGAGCTTACCCACCCCGACACCGATATCCGGGCCCTGCACTATGAGCAGCTACTGGCATTGCAGAACATGCTACCCCCGGTGCCGGGCCAAACTTGGGACTGGCAGCCGGAAGCCGAAGAAAACGGCCAGCTCCTGAGCCGGGTGCAGCAAGAGTTACGCGGCGTGAGCCCGTTGAACCGCGAAGACTGGCCCGCTCTGATTTCGTTTTTCAAGCCCCGCCTGCTGGCCCTCGACGAGTTCTGGAGCCAAGCCCGCTACCCTCTGGAGGAGTTGATGTAACCGTCAGAACGCGTTATTCTGAGGCGGGAGCAATCTGGGTTTACTGTTTTAAACGGTAAACTTCCGATTCCTTTCGCCTCGGAAAAACCCGTTTTAGCGTAGCCCTGGCCTACCGCCCAAACACGGTTGCCCCACCCACGGCAAAAAGCTATATTTGTAGCTCTTACCCCGAACACGTTGCTTTCCTTCCCCACCATTTTATCCCGCTTGCGTTTTGCCCTCATCACAGCCACCGTGCTGATGGTGTTGGGGCTGAACCACCAGGCTGTGGCTACGCTACGGGTGCTGCCTGCGGGCGGCGCTACCCGCGTAGCTGCGGGGCCACGGGCGGCGGTAGTAAAGCAACGGGTAAGCCTAGAGGCCACCTCTCCGCTGGGGTTCTTCGTGGCTCCAGCGGCCGATGCATGGTTGCCCCAGCCACTAGAACTACCTAGTGCGCAATGGCTTACTGCTCGCCCCAAGGGGCCGCGCCCTCTGCCCAGCGCCGTACCGGATTGGTTCCGGGCGCGGCTGCTGGTAGCCGCCCTTTCGCCCCAGGCTCCCTAGCGGCCGGGGCCGTTTCGTGCTGTTGTAGTTGAATGCTGGTAGCCCTCTGATGCAGGTATCAGCCATGTAAGTCCGCTTAGCGGCCGTTCGCTCACTACGTTGCTTTGGGGCCCCATTCCGCGCATCAGCCCCTTCCCTACCGGACATTAATTCACTATTTCATGCGTAATAAAGGACTAATCATTACGCTGACGCTTCTGGTGTCGGCGTTGTGCATCTACTTCCTCTCGCTGACCCTCGTGTCGCGCGGAGTGCAGAAGGATGCGGCGCGCTACGCCTCGCGGAGCGGCCAGATCAACGAAAAGCTGCGGCAGCACTACCTCGACTCGGTGTGGCGTGCCCCAGTATTTGGACCTCTCACGTACAAAGATGTGCGCCAATCGGAGCTGGGCCTGGGTCTGGATTTGAACGGCGGTATGCACGTAACGCTGGAGGTTTCGCCGGTGGAAATCGTGCGCGCTATGAGCGGCAACTCCAAGGACCCGGTGTTCAACAAGGCCATCGACCAGGCACAGGAGCTGCGTAAAACCAATCCTTCAACGCCGTTTACTACCCTGTTCGCGCAGTCGTTCCGCAGCGTAGCGCCCAACGACAAGCTGGCTCGCGTATTTGCTAACACCACTAACAAGAGCCGCGGCATCGATATCAACTCGACCAATGAGAAGGTAATCGGTGAAATCAACAAGGAAGTAGAAGAAGCCATTGACCGCTCTTTCAACATCCTGCGTACCCGTATCGACAAATTCGGCACCAGCCAGCCCAACATTCAGCGGGTGAAAGGCACGGGCCGCATCCAGATTGAGCTGCCCGGCGTGGACAACCCCGACCGCGTGCGTAAGCTGGTACAGGGCCAGGCTAAGCTGGAGTTCTGGGAAGTATGGCGTCAGGATGAATTCGCGCCCTACCTCAACCAGCTCAACCAAGTGCTGAGCGCCAAGGAAACTGCCGCTGCCACAACGGCTGCTGCTACCCCTGCCACCGCCACCAACGATACTACGGCTACTGCCGCCGCTGCTACCCCTGGCGATACTACTTCGCTGGCCAGCCAGCTTGCCAAGAAAAACACCACAGCTACGGCCAAGGCTGACTCGGCTGCTCCGCAGAAAAACGTACTGGGCAGCCTGTTTACAATGCCCGGCACCTTGGGCGCCAACATCCGCGACACGGCCCGCGTGAACGCCGTGCTGCGCAGCCCCGACACCCGCGCTGTGCTGCCCTCCAACCTCACCTTCATGTGGGGCGTGAAACCCGACGTAATTGAGGGCCAGGAATACCTGCAGCTCTATGCCATTCGCAAAAGCCGCGAAGCCGAAGCTCCAATTGGCGGTGAGGTAATCAGCGACGCCCGTGGCGACTTTGACCAGCTCAGCGGCCGTGCCGAGGTTTCGATGCAGATGAACCCTAGCGGTGCTCGTAAGTGGCAGCGCCTCACGGCGGCTAACATTGGCCGTCAGGTAGCCATTGTGCTCGACGACAACGTGTACTCGGCTCCGGTGGTACAGGCTGAAATTGCCGGCGGTAACTCCAGCATTTCGGGCAACTTCACTATCGAAGAAGCGCAGGATCTGGCTAACATCCTGAAGGCCGGTAAGCTGCCTGCTCCTACCCGCATTGTAGAGGAAGCTATTGTAGGCCCCTCGCTGGGTCGGGAAGCTACCAACCAGGGGCTGTACTCAGTAATTGGCGGTCTGGCCATCATCATGCTGTTCATGGCCGTGTACTATGGCCGTGCTGGTCTGGTAGCTGATGCTGTGCTGCTCTTCAACCTGTTCCTGATTATGGGTGTGCTGGCTCAGCTGTCCTTCGCCCTGACTTTGCCAGGTATTGCGGGCTTGCTGCTGGTAATTGCGGCCTCGGTGGATGCCAACGTACTGATTTTCGAACGGATTCGGGAAGAACTGGACCACGGCCTCTCGCCTACTGATGCCATCAACAAAGGCTATTCGCGCGCTACTACCGCCATCTTCGACTCCAACGTAACCCAGCTGATTATTGCCCTGATTCTGGGCTTCTTCGGCACGGGTCCGGTACAAAACTTCGCCATTACCTTGGGTATCGGCGTGTTTACCTCCTTCCTGGCGGCCGTGTACGTATCGCGCCTTATCATTGAGCGCATGGTGAAGAACGGCAACACCAAGCTGAGCTTCAGCACCTCGATTTCGCGCAACCTGTTCAAGAACATCAACCTCGACATCGTGGGCAAGCGTAAGATTGCCTATGCCTTCTCGACGATATTCATCCTTATCGGTTTCGGCCTGATGGCCATGCAAGGCGGCCCCAACCTGGGCGTAGACTTCCGTGGTGGCCGCGAGTTTATCGTGGACTTCAACAAGCCGGTAGTAGCCTCTGATGTGCGCGACCTGCTCACCAACCAGTATTTCGGCGGTGCGGGCACAGAAGCCAAAACCTTTGGCTCCGACAGCCGCCTGCGCATTACGACTGGCTACCTGGCCTCGGACGAAAGCGTAGAAGCTGATAACAAGGTGCAGTCCGCGCTGCTAACGGGCCTGAAGGCCAAGTATGGCGCCGAAAACCCGACCATCAAGAGCTCTTCGAAAGTAGGCGCTACCATTGCCGATGACATCAAGCGGACCTCGGTGCTGAGCCTGGGCCTGACTTTGTTGGCCATCTTCGTGTACGTGCTGCTGCGCTTCGAAAAGTGGCAGTACTCAATGGCAGCAGTTGTGGCTCTGTTCCACGATGCTCTCATCGTAATTGCTTCTTTCCCGATTGCCCGGGCCCTCGGTCTGAACTACGAGATGGACCAGGTATTCGTGGCGGCCGTGCTGACGACCATCGGTTTCTCCATGAACGATACGATCGTTATCTACGACCGAATCCGGGAATACCTGCGTGAGAACAAGCACCTCACCTTCGCGCAGGTAGTAAACCCGGCCCTGAACAGCACGTTCTCCCGCACTATGATTACGTTTACCACGGTATTCTTGGTGATGGTGGTACTCTACATTTTTGGTGGCGAAACCCTACGTTCGTTCTCCTTCGCCATGATTATCGGTATCATCTTCGGTACCTACTCGTCGCTGTTCATTGCCGCGCCGCTGATCCTGGATACCTACGGCCGTAAGGAAAAGGAGCGCCTGAACACTTCTACCGACGCCGATGCTCCCAAGTTGAGCACCGCACAAGTGTAACTTACCGATTCACGCTTAGACGCGCGCTGACTATCGGAAGCAAAAAGCCCGGCCATCTGGTCGGGCTTTTTTGTGGGCAATTCATACTACTCCGAAAATACGGTCGGCTACCTGGTTGCTCCCCTAGCCCGACGTTGAAACCTACCCGCTGTTACATACAAAAGCCCAACCTGACGGTTGGGCTTTTGTATACCGGACTACCTAGCTAATGCTACGCAATCCTTCCGATTAGAAAGTTTAGAAGCTGGCGGTTACGCCTTCAGCTACTACCTCTTTTACTTCGGGCACCATGCGCTTAAGCAGGTTTTCGATGCCTGACTTCAGGGTCACGGTAGCCGAAGGGCAGCCCGAGCAGGAACCTTGCAGGTTCACGGTCACGATGCCTTCGTGGTAGCTTTTGAAGGTGATGTTGCCACCATCCTGCTCCACGGCGGGGCGCACGTAGTTATCGAGCAGGTCGATGATTTTCTGGCTGGTTTGCTGATCAGCTTCCGAAGCGTCGCCGGTGGCGGCAGCCTGTTGGGCGGCGCGCTGCTCGGCGGCGGGGTCTACGGTGAAGATGGGGCCACCCGCCTCCACGTACGACTTCAGGAAAGTGCGCAGCTCAGGAATGAGCTGGGCCCACTGGTGCTCGGTGGTTTTGGTGATGGTCACGAAGTTCTGGGCGATGAACACGCGGCCCACGTAATCGAAGTTGAATAGCTCCTGGGCCAGCGGCGAATTGGCGGCGGCTTCCAGGTTCGGGTAGTCCACGCTCACGCCCTCCGTCAGGAGCTGGGTGTTGAGCACGAACTTCATGGATTCGGGGTTGGGGCTGGCTTCGGCGTAGATAGAAACCGGCGCAGCGGGGGCAGTGAGTTGTTCAGCCATGTTTGAAAGACTTGGAGACAAGCGGGAGAAAGTCGACCGAACCAGTATCGGCCGGACCAGATAAACCGCGCAGGGCGGCAATGGTTACAAAGGTAACCGAATGTAGGAACAAGAGTTGCTGCTCAGAAGTGCAATGGGCTACTAATACAACCCGGGCAACTTTGCTTCCTAATCTGCTCTACGCTTCGGCGGGCTTTCCAAGGGTAGGTTCTGGCCGCTAGGTTTCTCCTTGAAGCGGCATAGGCCCTGTACCTTTGCTCTCGCCTATGACGCTCTACCCCTTCCTGCTGGCCGTTGGCACCTCCCCGCCAACCTGGCCCTTGCTCCTACCCTTTTTCGGGCTGCTAGGCTTGATTGCCGCCGGGCCCTTGTTATTTCCACACTTCTGGGAGCGGTGGTACGCGCGCATTGCTGTCGGCCTGGGTCTGCTGATGCTGGGCTACTACGGGTTGGTCCGCCACAACTGGCACACGGCCGTGGAAACGCTAGCCGAGTACATTTCTTTTGTAGTGCTACTCACGGCACTGTTTGTAGTAGGCGGCACTTTATACCTGAACATTAACGTGGCCGGCACGCCGGGGCGCAATGTGCTGCTGCTGGCAGCGGGGGCGGTGCTGGCGTCGGTGGTGGGGACTACGGGTGCCTCGCTGATGCTGATTCGGCCGTTTATCCGCCTCAATGACCAGCGCATCCGTCCCTACCATATTGTATTCTTCATCTTTGTTGTGAGCAACGCCGGGGGCTTGCTTACGCCCCTCGGCGACCCGCCTTTGTTTATCGGCTATTTGCGCGGCGTGCCATTTTTCTGGACTACCCAGCACTTGCTTACTCCCTGGCTACTGGCCAATGGGCTGCTACTGGTGCTGTTTTGGTTGCTGGATCGGCGCACGGCCTACCCTGCCCCACTTTCCCGAAGCGAACAACGCCGGGCTCACTCCAAAAAAGGGCTACCCCTCTACGATTTCAATGGCCGCTACAACCTACTCTGGCTACTACTGGTGCTAGGGGCCGTTTTCCTGAACCCGAGTCAGCTCCCGTGGCTGCCAACATTGCCCGTGGCTGGGCTGAAAATTTCTTTTGTGCGCGAAGCCATTCAGCTGCTGGCGGCCTGGGGCTGCTACCGCATGGCTCATCCCAAAGCCCTGGCGGCTAACCACTTCACCTTTGGCCCCATTCGGGAGGTAGCATTTCTGTTTTTCGGCATTTTTCTGACCATGATGCCCGCCCTGCAAACGGCTGCCCACGTAGCCGCCGATCCGGCAGTGGCCTCTCGCCTGACGCCTGCCGCCCTGTACTGGCTAACGGGCATGCTCTCGGCTTTTCTGGATAATGCGCCTACCTACACTTCGTTTCTGGGCCTGAGCCTGGCCGGGCACCAGCTTGACTTCGCGCAGCCCAGCGCCGTGCAGCAGTTTGCCACCAACGCAGCTACTCTGCCACTACTGCGGGCTATTTCCAGCGGCGCCGTGCTGTTCGGGGCCCTCACGTACATTGGCAACGGCCCCAATTTTCTGGTGCGGGCCATTGCGGAGAAAGAAGGCGTGCCTATGCCCAGCTTTTTCGGCTACATCGGGCGCTATGCACTGCTGTATCTGGTGCCGGTGCTGGGTATTGTAAGCGGATGGCTGCTGTGGGGGTAGCACACTCTGGTAATCCAGCGGGGCCGGCCGTGCGTAGGTCAGGTGGTATGCTTGCTCGCCTGAGGTCTGCCCTTTTTCGCCCCGTTGATATGGCCTGGCTGGTGTATTTCCGGCTGGGCGCTGGCTTTCTAATGGCCCTGGAGCACGCCGGCGGTTTGGTAATTGGCCGGGTGCGCAACTACACCGAGCCGCAATTTCATTTTCGGTATGTGGGCTGGGAATGGCTGCCGGCCCTACCCCCCGCCGGAATTTATGCCGTGTACGGGCTGGTAATAGTTGCCGGCTTGGCAGTAGCGGCGGGGTGGCACTACCGCCTCATGGCCGGACTGCTAAGCCTGGGCTACATCGCCTTACTACTGCTGGAAGAAACCGAATACATCAACCATTTCTACCTCTACGCGCTGCTGGCGGCCGTGCTGGCCTGCCTCCCGGCGCACCGGGCCGCTTCCGCCGATGTGCGGGCCGGACGAGTACAACCTGCGGCCACTACCCCCGCCTGGACGCGCGGGATTGTGCTGTTTCAAATCGGGCTGGTGTACCTGTTTGCGGCGGTAGCCAAGCTCAACCCCGACTGGCTGGCGGCCCGGCCCCTGGGCATTTGGCTGGGCGCCAAAGCCAACTACCCGATGCTGGGGCCGCTGTTAGCGGCACCTGATACGGCCTGGTTTATGAGCTACGCGGGGGTAGGGTTTGATGCGCTGGTCGTGCCGCTGCTGCTTTTCCGGCGTACCCGTCCCTGGGCTTTTGGGGCGGCGGCCGCTTTTCACCTCACCAACGTGGTAGTGTTTGGGCTGGGCACGTTTCCGTGGTTTTCACTGCTGCTGACCAGTCTGTTTTTTGCCCCCGATTTTCCGCGCCACCTGCCTGGGTTTGTGGGCCGCTGGTTCCGGCAACGTATTCCGCTACCCAGCGCGGCGGAAGAGGTAGCAAGTCAGTCTTCACCGGCCCTGGTACGTTCCCAACGCTGGGTGCTAGCGGGCCTAACTGCTTATATTCTTCTGCAACTAGCTCTGCCTCTGCGCTACCTCCTCTACCCCGGCCATGTGCACTGGACGGAAGAAGGTCACCGCTTTAGCTGGCACCTGATGCTACGCACAAAATCGGGGTCAGCCGTTTTCCGGGTACTTCTACCCGGTGGCCGCGAAGAAACCGTCTGGCCTAGCAAGTATCTGACCCGCAACCAAACCAACAAGCTTACTTACAGCCCCGACCTAGTACTGCAATTTTCCCATCTGCTAGCCCAGGACTACCAGCGGCGCGGCCTTCAACCGGTGGCCATTTACTGCGACTCGTGGGTGAGCCTAAATGGGCACCCGCCTCAGCCGCTGGTAAGTCCGAAGCTTAATTTATTAGTGCTAAAGCGCAGCTTATTTCCGTATTCCTGGATTGAACCGGGCCCTCCTCACGGATTGTAGCCTGCTCCATGCTTCGCCCGTTATCGTGCACAGTTGAGGTAGTGAGCAGAATGTAGAGCTACTATCTGCCCATGGTTTTTCTATCACTGGTTGTCCGAAGCATCTTCCCGCTGAATCTGAAAATCCTGTTGGCTAACAGGTAAGGCGAGGCAAAAAAGAGGCAGGCCAATACACATAGTATCGGCCTGCCTCTTTTTCGCTCTTGATTACGCTATACCCGGTTCGCGCGGGCTCGTAGCAGCATATCGGCCAGTACAAGGCTAGTCATGGCATCTACAATAGGCACGGCGCGGGGCAGTACGCAGGGGTCGTGGCGGCCGCGGCCAGCCAGGCTAATGGCTTCGCCCTGGTCGTTGATGGTGGCCTGAGGTTGCAGGATGGTAGCTACCGGCTTGAAGGCCACCCGGAAGTAAATGTCTTGCCCATTGCTGATGCCGCCCTGAATACCGCCGCTGTGGTTGGTGCGGGTACGCACCTGCCCGGCCTCATCGGCGTAAAACTCATCGTTGTGCTCCGAGCCGAAAAGCAGCACACCCGCAAAGCCCGAGCCGTACTCGAAGCCTTTCACAGCGTTGATGCTGAGCATGGCCCGGCCTAGCTCGCTGTGCAGCTTATCAAACACTGGCTCGCCGAGGCCCGCCGGCACGCCGCGTACTACGCCGGTTACCAGTCCCCCCACGGTATCGTGCCGGTCGCGGGTCTGGCGAATAAGCTCGGCCATGCGCTCGGCTGTTTCGGGGTGGGGGCAGCGCACAGGGTTGCTTTCAATCAGCCCTAAATCCAGCTGCTCGTAACCCACGGGCACGGCTACGGCCCCTACCTGCGACACGTAGCTACTTACCTGAATCCCGTGCTGCTCCAGCAGTTTGTGCGCCACAGCCCCAGCGGCTACGCGCGCCGCCGTTTCGCGGGCCGAGCTGCGGCCCCCACCGCGGTAGTCGCGCCGGCCGTACTTCTGGTCGTAGGTATAGTCGGCGTGAGAGGGGCGGTAGGCGTGCTCAATGTGCGAGTAATCGTGGCTGTGCTGGTCCTGGTTGCGAATAAACAGGCTGATGGGGGTGCCCGTGGTATAGCCCTGAAATACGCCCGATTGAATTTCTACCTGGTCGGCTTCTTTGCGTGGGGTAGTCAGGTCACTTTGCCCGGGGCGGCGCCGGTCCAGGGCCGCCTGAATGTCGGCTTCGGATACGGGCAGTCCGGCCGGGCATCCATCGAGCACTACCCCAATTCCCGGCCCGTGTGATTCCCCGAAAGTAGTAATGCGAAACAGGGTGCCGAACGTGTTCATCAGGTAAGGTAGTGAGATGGTGAGATGGTGCGCCTGCCCTTCAAGAAGCACCAAGAGTACAAATAGAGCGTAAAACTCACCATTTCACAACTTCACCTTTTCGCTCGCCACCAGCCTGCGCCGGCCAGCCCTAGCAGGGCCAGCAGGAGTAGATTGGCGTACCAGCGCACGTTGCGGTAAGCGTTGCGGGGTCGCACGGTAGTGTCGGCGCTAGCCAGGGCCTCTTGGTAAAAGGGGTCGTCTAGCCGGGCCCGAAACGTGGAGGCTTCCCGTACAGGGCCGCGTACGAGAGGCCGCAGGTCGGGGCGGAGGGTATCGTAGCGGGCCGTAGCTGGGTTGAACACTACCAGGTGCAACAAGCTATCCAGGGCCACGGGGCCGGGGCGCCGGGCAACCAGCCGAAACCGGAAGCTCTTGCGCCCTCCTACCCGGCCTCCCTGCCGGGTAAGCTCTTGCTGCACCTCGGGGCCGTACACCTCCACTCCGGGGCGGACTGGTGGAGTATCGAGGTTGACTGCCGCCAAGTTGCCCTCGCCCTCCACCGTAAAGGTGTAGGCAAATGCCTGCCCCGTGCGGAACGTAGTGCGGTCAATAGCTTCCCTTACCTGGTAGCTGCCAACGGGCACCTGGTCGCGGAGCGGGTGCGGCGGGAGGGCTACTACTGGTATGGTGCGGGGCGCCGAATAATATACTTTATAGTCCTCAAGGCGGTTATCCAGGCCAGCAACCGGTTTTTTTGCTACCCGGTACTTGAGCATTTGCAGACCTACGGAGGGAAACGTAAGCGGCTGGGTATTCAACGGATATAGCTCGGCCTCCCAAAGCCGGTAGCGCAAAAATGGTTTACCGCCTACGGTCACGTTTTCGGGCAGCACCTCCTGTTCATCGAAGCTTTCCTCCCATACCGTGCGCTGACGCAACTGCCGGATAATGCCGGGCAGTTGACCGGCAAAATTGTAGAAGTTCAGTACCGCCTGGTCCTGCGGGGCCAGATAGAAATAGAGCCCAACGTGCACACCTTCGCCCATAAACACCCGGGCTTTATCGGGCACCACGGCCAGAAAGGCCTGATCCTGGGCCTCCACGTACTCCTGGGGCTTGGGTTTGCCAAACAGCTGGTCCAGCAGGCCGATGCCCTGCAACGGGCCGCTGCTGGGCGGGGCGGGCGCAGCCGTAGTTGCCTGGGGCTCTACCCGTAGAGTAGCTCCTTCTGACCGAAGAGTCAGGCCATTTACCGTCATCGTGAAGGGCTTAACCACAAAGGAACCTTCGGTAAAAGCGGCGTACCGCTGGGTAATGGTAAGCTCGGTAGAACTCTGCCCATTGACGGTGCGGGTAGTGGTGGTACTGGACTTTCCGCTTTTCTTAAAGCCTTCCACTTCTGGAAAAGCGGAGTAGCGCTCCAGGGGCGCGCCGCGCAGCTTGAAGCTGATGGTGTAGTACTCGTTAATGGGGAAGACAGATTTGCCTAGTACAATTTCGGCCGCGGGTGTACTCCCTTGCGCTACCAGCGTAACACTGCCAAACAAAAGCCCGCCTAAGAAGAGAAGAAGAAAGCGCATGAACCAGAAACAACGAGCCCGCCGGTCAAAGCTAGGCAAAACACTTGTTTCTACTGCTTAGCAGAACCTCAAACCCAATCTTATCCATACTAATCAAGTAGTTACATAAACATACTTACAAGATTTTGGCCTTGTTAAATCCACTGCTGAGTTAGGCGCGTAACTTCTGGCAACTCCACCCTCTAGCTTCCGGCTCCCGCAATTTCCGGGGTTTTTACTTGACCGCTTTGTAGTGGGGGGCTTCGTATTGCCTTCACTTTTTTCACCCAACTCATCCTTGCTATGTCCAACATCACGCAAAAAGGTAGCGACGAAGCGGAATTCGCCAAGCCGCTCTACACGCCCATTAAGCGTCGTTCTTTCTTCATGTACGCTGGCGCCACGGCCGGAGCCACGGCTTTGCTGCTCTCCGGCTGTGATGACGACGATGACAGCGTAACCACGCCCTCAGGCACTGTTAACCTGGGCATGGGCGACGTAGGGGTACTGAACTACGCCTACGCTCTTGAGCAACTCGAAGCCGCCTTCTACGCTCAAGTAGTTTCTAACAGCAGCTTCAGCACCACGTTTAGCAACGCCGACGAAAGAACGGCTCTGATGGCCATTGCCAAGCACGAGGCTATTCACCGCGACTTCTTTAAGGCGGCCATTACCCAAGCTGCTTCCTCGCAGATTATCCCGGGCCTGAACCCGGATTTCAGCAAAGTCAACTTCTCCGACCGCAACTCGGTACTGACGACGGCTAAAACCTTTGAAGACTTGGGGGTAGCGGCTTATAACGGTGCTGGCGCTTTGATTCAGAACGTTACCTACCTCGGCATTGCCGGTAAGATTGTGTCGGTTGAGGCGCGCCACGCCGCCTACATCCGCGACCTGCTCAGCAATGGCACCTTCGCCGACAACACCACCGTGGATACCAACGGCCTTGATAAAGCCATGACGGTAGCGCAGGTGCTGACTGCTGCTCAGCCCTTCATCAAGGAAACAATCAACGGCGACAACGTCGGCAAATAACCTTCTCCTCCCACATCTGACTACTGAATCATATGAACCTGTTTCAAATAATTGCCGAGCTTGAGAAGGTTGATCCGGAAATTGCGGACCGCCTCAGTCACCGTCGTAGCGCCCTGACAGCGCTGGGCAACTTCGGTAAGAAAATGGCCCTGGCTGCCGCTCCCATTGCTATTGGCTCGGCCTTCAACAAAGCAGTTGGCCAGAACACGTTAACGGCTGTTAATGATGTGCTGAACTACGCCCTGCTGCTGGAGCGCCTGGAGTACAGCTTCTACAACCAAGCCCTGTCGGCTCCTACGCTGGCGGCTAACCTGACCAGCGGCTCAGCCGCCCGCGGCGCCATCGAAACCATCCGGACTCACGAGCTGGCGCACGTGAACCTGCTAAAGGCCGCTTTGGGTAGTGCCGCCGCGGCCGAGCCTACCTTCGATTTTGGCACGGCATTCAGTACGTATCCGACGTTCCTGACCTTTGCGCAGGCCTTCGAGGATACGGGCGTACGGGCTTATAAAGGCCAGGCTGGCAACATCCCGCGTACCCTGAATCCTACTGTAGGCGGCACGCAGGTGAACCTGCTGACCGTAGCCCTGCAGATTCACTCGGTAGAAGCCCGTCACGCAGCTCACGTCCGTTACATGCGTCGTGGCGCCGCTGCTGGGGCACAAACCAGCATCATGCCCTGGATTGTGAATGCGGAAGCCAACGGCGCACCATCCGCCGTGTACGGTGCTGGCAACCCACAGGCCAACTTCCCGGCTGAAAACAACCTGGCGCAGGGCGGCATCAGCAGCCTGCTCACCGGCCTGGGCACTACCTACACCGATGCAGACGTAAGCGCTGCCTTCGATGAGCCGCTCGACAACACGACGGTAACGGCCATTGCCCGTTCGGCAGCGAAGTTCTAGGCACCACGCACGCTTTCGTAAAAAAGGGCGGCCCAGCAGGGCCGCCCTTTTTTCGTCGGGAGCCACAGGCAACCTTTCTAACCCGGCGCTACTCTTCCTGCTGGTGCATCCCGGTAATCGGAGTACCTTTGTTAATCGGGTAGTTGCGGCCTGCGTTGGGCTGCTCCCCACCGAGTTATTTCCGCATGTCTGACTCTGCATCCTCCTTTTCGGGACGGCCGTTGCGCCGCCGCTCATTTCTCCGGGTAGCGGGCGCTACTGCTGCCTCCTCGGCCCTGCTGCTGGCCGGCTGCGGCGATGATGACAGCTCCACCGTAGCTCCCACCACCAACACACTCACTTTCGCCAATAGCAACACCGGGCTACTCAACTACGCCTACCTGCTGGAGCAGTTGGAAGCAGCCTTCTACCAGAAAGTAGTCGACGCCTTTCCGCCTGATTTCACAGCGGAAGACCGCGCCGCGTTTCTGGACCTGCGCGACCATGAGGTTATTCACCGCGAGACGCTCAAGTTTGCCTTGGGCTCCAGTGCCTACGATACCAGCCTGGGAGAAACTCCCCTGGCGTTCGACTTTTCCTCATTCACCCTCACTAGCCGCGCCGGTGTGTATGCCGCTGCCCGCACGCTCGAAGATGTAGGCGTAGCCGCTTATAACGGGGTGGGCAAGCTGCTCCTGGCAACCAACGACAATAGCCACGTAATGTACCTGCGGCTGCTGGCCAAAATTGCGTCGGTGGAAGCCCGGCACGCTGCCTTTGTACGCGACCAGCAGCAGGCTAACTCGTTTGCTGGTGCCGATGTAGTGGCTACCTCCGGCAGCTTCGCCGGGCTTGACACCGTCAAAACGCCCGTGGAAGTAGTAGCCCTTATTGCCAAATACGTGCCGATACCCCTGGACGCCTCGCTCCTGCCCACTACTTAAGTCGCGCCTACCTGTTCTTATGGAATTCCTAACTCTTCTGGCTCGACTCGCCGACCTCTCTTCCGAAACTGCCCCCGGGCCGTCTGGTGCGCCGCGCCGCGAAGCCCTCGCCCGGCTGGGCCAGGCGGGAGCCGCTCTGCTTCCGGCCGTACTCACCGCCCTACCCAGTGCCACCACCGCCGCCCCTCAGGATAATAGCACGCCCCTGGATGTGCTGCGGCTGGCCCTGACGCTGGAGTACCTGGAAAGTGATTTTTACGCTCGCGCCCTGGCCCTGCCGAATGCTACCGCCTTTTTCGGTTCCGCCGACAACTTAGTGGCCATCCAAACCATTTCTGCGCACGAGGCCCAGCACGTAGCCCTGTTGCAGCGCCTGCTCACAGACGCTGGTGCCACGGTGCCGGCAAAACCAAACTTTGATTTTACGGGTAGCAAAAACGGTACACAGGCGGCTCTCTACCCCGACGTGTTCACGAATCTGGATACCTTCCTGAAGGTAGCGCAACTGTTGGAAGATGCCGGCGTGCGCGCCTACAAGGGGCAGGCCGAGTTTGTACTGGCCGATAACAATCTGCTGGAAGCTCTACTCCGCACTCACTCCACCGAGGCCCGCCACGCTTCCCACATCCGCACCATGCGGCGGCAGCGCGGAGCTGTCGTGAAGAGCTGGGTTAGCCCTGCTGACGCCCCCATAACCACGGCCGGCACCGTACCCAATCAGGCATATGCTGGAGAGTCGGTAGTTGCGCAGTATGTTCCCGGGCCTAGACTGGTACCGTTCGAAACTACCCTACCCATCAACGTTGGTACTCCCCAACTAAGCCGGGAGGCTATTCTGGCGAAGGTAATGGAAGCATTCGATGAGCCCATTGATGCGCCTACGGCTACGCAGCTGGCCCAACTATTTATCCATTAGTAACCGCGCAGAAATAGTCAAGAAACGCTATTCTTCTACTTTTGTAAAAAAGGAATGAGTTACATTCCTTTTTTTTATGCCTTATCAGGAACGGTTTTTTGATAACGGGCGTCTAACGCTTGCACTCAGGTCTTATTTTTTTGTATCTTTCAACAAAAAGCAGCGAAACCTACTCCTACGTCAAAGCCTTTTTCAACTGCTTTCGTACAACGGCCCGTCCCACCTAGATAACCGCTCTTTTTCCTAATTCAGTGCAATCCATTTCACCCATGCTTGAGTACGCTAAAACCATTCTGCTCAAAGTGAGCTTCGACAAGATTCTCTTCGAGAAGGAGCTACGCAAAGCCCTCCGCACCTTGGTGCCGGCAGAGCTGACGGAGTTGAAAGCTTGGTGCTACCAGCAGTTCTCCAACCTCTACCGCCTCATTCTGAACCGCGTGTTCACCCAACCGACGGTCGCCTAACTATTCCATTTCTTTCCACCCAGCGGAGCCGTAAGCCGTTTACCGAAAGGTAAGCCTGCTTACGGCTCCGCTGCGTTACGGGGGTAGCGCCACGTTACATTCGGGGCTCGTTGGTATCGGTGGGTGGGGTAATGACTGGGGCGGGCTCTTCGCCCAGCACAAACCGGATGTTGCGCTGTAGCCCCGCGTAACCCGTGCGCTTCACCGCCGACTGCCGGAACAGCTCCGAGAACAGCTCGTGGGTAATTTCCTGCCAGTCGCCGGGAGTAAGGTCTTTTAGGCCAGGGTGGGCATTGAACTGGGGCTCCTGGTGGGGCTTCGAGAAGCGGTTCCAGGGGCACACATCCTGGCAAATGTCGCAGCCGAAAACCCAGTTGCCGAACTTACCTTCTACTTCCCGTGGTATCTGGTCTTTCAGCTCAATGGTGAAGTAGCTGATGCACTTGCTGCCATCTACCACGTAGGGCTCCGTAATGGCCTGGGTGGGGCAGGCGTCCACACATTTGGTGCAGGTGCCACAGTAGTCTTTAATAGGGCCGTCGTACTCCAGCTCTAGGTCCACAATCAGCTCGGCAATAAAGAAGAAGGAGCCGGTGCCAGGCCGGATGAGGTTGGTATTCTTGCCTACCCACCCCAAACCGCTCTTCTTGGCCCAGGCCTTGTCCATTACGGGAGCGGAATCCACAAAGCAACGGCCCCCTACCTCCCCTATTTCCTCCTGCATGTCCTGCAGCAGGGTTTTGAGCTTGTCCTTGATGACAAAGTGGTAGTCGCGGCCGTAGGCGTACTTGCTGACTTTGAGCGTGTCGTCGGGCTGTTGCGCTTCCTCCGGGGGGTAGTAATTCAGCAGCAGGGAAATAACGGATTTGGCCCCATCTACCAGCAGACGCGGGTCGAGTCGCTTATCAAAGTGGTTGGCCATGTAGGCCATTTTGCCGTTCATCTGGCGGCTGAGCCAGTTCTCCAGCCGTGGCGCTTCTTCTTCCAGAAACTCAGCCTTGCTGATGCCGCAGTACATAAAGCCCAGCTCCGCCGCCCGGCGTTTAATGAAAGCAGTGTAGTGGGCGGTAGGTAGCATAAAGCAAACTTATTCGGTACTAGGCTGATGAGGTAAAAGAAAAGCGTATCTGAAAGTTCAGATACGCCTAGCAAAGATCTTTATTATTCTACTTCGTAACAGCCTCTAGCGCTATTCCATTTTAGCTTACTCTGATTCCTGTTCCAAAAATCATTCCACCACTTTGCATCTTTATTTTTATCAAACTTCTCATCTCCCACTAATGTAGTTAAATATGCAAAAGTATATGTATCAGGATTACAATACATAGCAGACGAATTTTCTACAGGCATGGTATCTAAATTATACATAGTCTTCAAGCATCCTTTTGTCAATTCACTCTTCTTAGAATTATCATTCAGTGACACAACTAAAGCATGAAATGCTTGCATGCTACTTACTTCTGGAATTTTAGCGTTTACTTGGGCAGGAGACTTTACTTCCTCAATCTGTTTATCAGACAAATAATCAAGCCACCTCCCTTTTATCTCAGCGAGTTCTGAGGCCGCCGATTTAGGAGTAACGTATCCAAATTTTTTCCCCGTTAGATTCTGCAGAATCTCGTTCGCCCTTCCCGCTACTTGAAAAAGGTCATTATCTATGACCAAACCTTTTCCTTCGAAAAGAATATCATTTGATATAATTCTATCCCATATAATCAGACGGCTAGTACCCGTTAATTTCGTTTCACTCCTATTCGTAATTTGATTAGCTAATCTTCTAAGGTATATTTTATCCTTACTATAATTGTTAACAGATGCATTGAGTGTCAAAAAAACATCAGCCCAACTGGCATCCTTTACATTTTTATCCGTTAGCTGTTCGGATGAGAGCTTTTGTACTTCATCATACTCTTCCTTAGTTAAGCCTTCAATATTTCGCTGGCTCCAGGAAACCAATATCCTCTGACTAAAAGCATTATTAACACCTAAAAGCAATAGGATTAAAATCACTTTCTTCATAACTGAATTTTACAAATTACACTCCACTATAACAGCGAAGCATCGAAAAATAGCTAAATATACTATTTCTCGATGCTTCGCATATATGAAAGATGAGCCTTAACTAAACAGCTCCCCGGTAGTCGTATTCCCGCGCAGATGTTGGGGCATTTGGCGGCCCAGGTGTTGGTAGGCTAGTTCCGTGGCTTCGCGGCCGCGGGAGGTGCGCTTGATGAAACCTTCCTGGATCAAGAAGGGCTCGTACACTTCCTCAATGGTTTCGGCTTCGTCGCCGCAGGCGGTGGCAATGGTGCCGAGGCCCACGGGGCCACCCTTGAACTTATCGATAATGGTGCTCAGGATGCGGATGTCCATTTCGTCGAGGCCGTTCTGGTCCACGTCGAGGGCGTTGAGGGCAAACTGGGCAATTTCGCGGGTGATGGTGCCGGTGCCTTTAATCTGGGCAAAGTCGCGGGTGCGGCGCAGCAGGTTGTTGGCAATACGCGGGGTACCGCGCGAGCGGCGGGCAATTTCGAAGGCCGCATCCTCATAGATGGGTGTACCCAGGATTTCGGCCGAGCGCTGCACGATGCTGGTGAGCAGGGCCGAATCGTAGTACTCCAGGCGGGAGCTGATGCCGAAGCGGGCGCGCAGCGGCGAGGTCAGCATGCCCGAGCGGGTAGTAGCCCCGATGAGGGTAAACGGCGACAGTGAAATCTGCACCGAACGCGCATTCGGACCCGAATCGAGCATAATGTCGATGCGGTAATCCTCCATGGCCGAGTACAGGTACTCTTCCACTACCGGATTCAGGCGGTGAATCTCGTCGATGAAGAGCACGTCATTTGGCTCCAGATTGGTGAGCAGGCCGGCCAAGTCGGAGGGCTTATCGAGCACCGGGCCGCTGGTCATCTTGATGCCTGCTTCCAGTTCGTTGGCAATGATGTGCGAAAGGGTGGTTTTGCCCAGGCCGGGAGGCCCGTGCAGCAGGACGTGGTCGAGAGCTTCGCCGCGGTGCTTGGCAGCCGCTACGAACACTTTCAAGTTTTCGACTACCTTGCCCTGGCCGGTGAAGTCATCGAAGGAAAGGGGCCGCAGGGCCTTGTCGATGTCCTTTTCGGTGGGGTCCATGTGGTCTTTACCACCAGTCATATACGGTTCGCGCATAAGCGTAGAGAGTAGTTCAGCGTGTCGAAAGGTAACATGCAGATAGTAGCGTTGGTGCCTTTTTTAGCAAAAAATATTACTCAATGTCTATTTAACTAATACAGTTAGCAACGCCTCCTTTTCTTCTACCTCAACCACAAGCTTGGTTACACTTCTCCGCTAACTTGCACCCTCACCCGCCCTGCTGCTCATGTCTGCTGCTTCCTGGCTTGATGCCCTTCCTACCGACTTTTACGATCAGCTGGCCCACTGCCTCAGCCTGCATGGCATGGCGGCGGCAGAGCTGCTGAGCCAGCCCGAATCCTACCAGCTGGCGGCGCTTACTGCCCTGGATGGCTACAAGGTGCAGGAGCTGAACGGCATCCACACCCACGAGCAATTGCTCTCTAGCCTGCGTGCTAAGCCCCTGGAGCTTTATCACTTGCTGTTACTGGGTCGTCTGACGCTGGAAACCTCCTTGGCTATACCCGTGCTGGCTTACGTGCAAGAGCAGATGCAGATAGATCAGCAACAGCTTGATTATCTGAAAACGTATTGCTTGGAGCTAAGCGGGGCCTTTCTGAATACCTTGGAAGAGCACTTACCAGCCCCGCAGGGGGTAGCGTCGCTGGGCCTGCATCGGCTGCACATTGAGGAGGCCTTTACCAAGCTGCTCGCACTGCATCCTGCTTCGGTGCCGCCGGCGGCGAACCTGCGCCTGGCTGAGCCACAGTTGCAGATGCTACGGCTGGCGCTCCTGCTGGTCCATAGCCTGCCCGCCACCGCAGACCATCCTTTCCTGCTGGCGGTAAGCAAGCTCTCGAATTTGCAGCCCGCAGCGCTGGAGCCGCTCATCGAGCATTTAGGGCGCGTTCGGGCGCAGGAGCAGCTCACGCTTACCATGCCGGAGCTGGTGCAGCTATATCAAGGCATGCAGGTATGCGGAATGATTTTCGTGTCGGATGTAATGAACCGGCTTGGGCTCGAAGAAGCCTTTCCTACCCTATCGGAGGCCGAAGCATCGGCTACGGAAGCCGCCCCCGTCAGCAACCGGCAAGCCGTGGGCGAAATGGTAAGCGGCTTCACGCGCTGGGTGCAGCAAACTTTCCCGGAAGCGGAGGAGATACAGAAGGCCCGCCAAGAAATTTTAGCCCTGGCCGACACGCTGTAGGTGATGGAATGAATGGTAGCAGGTAGCCCACGGGGTCTTCTTTTGCGCTCCATCATTTCTTACCCTTCACCTTACCACCCGCCTACTGCCTTTCTAATAGCACCTCAATTTCCAGATGCAGCCAGTCATCTTCCCAGGCTTTATGGGTTAGGCGGGCGTGGAGGGGGTAGCCCGCATCGAGCAGGCGCGCTACTGTTTCGTTGCGTCCCTCGGGCAGATAGCCCAGCCAAAAACCATCGGGGCCAGTGGTATACACGCGCACGGCCCAATCGTCGTAGGAGCTGTCGGCTTCGCGCTGAAGAGCCAATTGCTGATTTGACTGCAGGCGCGGCTCGTATTCGCGCAAACCTTCGCGGTGAGTAGTGCCGGCTACCAGGCACTCAAGCAATACCAAGGGTTCGGAGTCGGTGGCGATTCTCATCATGGGGACAAATTACGGCAGGAGTGGTGAGTTTTACTTATCCCACCGACGGCGGTACTTCTCGGGTAGAACGCTGAACACAACTACCCATGCGACAACGCAGCCGACTAGCCAAACCAAGCCACCTGCAATGTACCCTAATATGCAAAGCCCCCCGTCACAACCACCATCACCGCGCCAGTTTACGCTCTTTACAAACAGAGTTACAAGTCCACAGCCAATTAACCAAAACATGGTGCCCCGCCAACCCAATAGGTAGCATAACAACCCGATAACTCCGGTGACGAAAGCAAGAGCAATAAGCCACTCCATAATCTGCGACCCGTTCGGTTTATACTAAATAAACCGTCCGCTTCAGATGAAGCGGACGGCAGTGTAAAAAGCTAGCGACACCCTATTTAAACGCCTGAATACCGGTGATGTCGGCGCCGGTGATGAGCAGGTGAATGTCGTGGGTACCTTCGTAGGTGACTACCGATTCCAGGTTCATCATGTGGCGCATGATGGGGTACTCGCCGGTGATGCCCATGCCGCCGTGAATCTGGCGGGCTTCGCGGGCAATGTCGAGGGCAATTTCCACGGAGTTGCGCTTGGCCATTGAAATCTGGGCGCTGGTAGCTTTGCCTTCGTTTTTGAGCATGCCCAAGCGCCATACCATCAGCTGAGCCTTGGTAATTTCGGTAATCATTTCGGCCAGTTTGCGCTGCTGGAGCTGATAAGAAGCAATGGGCTTACCGAACTGTTCCCGCTGCAAGGAATACTTCAGCGCCGACTCGTAGCAGTCGATGGCCGCGCCCAGGGCGCCCCAGGCAATGCCATAGCGGGCCGAGTCAAGGCAGCTGAGGGGGCCTTTGAGGCCGTCGATGTTGGGCAGGACGTTTTCCTTGGGCACCTTCACATTGTCGAACACCAGCTCGCCGGTAGTGCTGGCGCGCAGGCTCCACTTGTTATGGATTTCGGGGGTAGTGAAGCCTTCCATGCCGCGCTCCACGATAACCCCGCGAATACGGCCGTTATCATCCTTGGCCCACACCACGGCTACCTGGCACTCGGGTGAGTTGGAAATCCAGAGTTTGGCGCCGTTGAGCAGGTAGTAGTCGCCCTTGTCCTCAATTTTCGTGACCATGCCGCCGGGGTTGGAGCCGTGGTCGGGCTCGGTGAGGCCGAAGCAGCCCAGCCACTCGCCGGAGGCCAGCTTGGGCAGGTACTTGCGGCGCTGCTCCTCGGAGCCGTACTGGTAAATCGGGAACATGACCAGGGAGCCCTGCACCGACGCCGTGGAGCGCATGCCCGAGTCGCCGCGCTCAATTTCCTGCATAATCAGGCCATAGCTGATGTAATCCAGGCCACCGCCGCCGTACTCCGTCGGGATGGTGGGGCCGAAAGCGCCTACCTCGCCAAACTTGCGCACAATTTCGGAAGGAAAGTGCGCCTGCTGGGCCCACCGTTCGATGTTGGGCGAAATTTCCTTTTTCACGAAGTCGCGGATACTCTGCCGGATAAGCTTGTGCTCCTCGGTCAGCAGGTCGTCGATGTCGTAGTAATCGGTGAAGCCGGCAGCATTCAGGGAGCCTTTGTTGCGCTGCACCTGGGCTTTGGTCGAGAGAACGTCAGCTTGGGAAGACATAGGAGGAAAATGGGTGGGTTAGCTCACCAAAGATAGGCATTTCGCTACGCACGGCTGGCCCACCTCCTACCCCGTGTTAAACCAAAAACCCTGACCAGAAGGGGACTGGTCAGGGCTTCGGGGCACCGTCAGGCTGGGTTGGGAATGCCGAAGACCCACCAGCAGCTTCAGTACCTACAACAACCGGGAGGCAGATTCCCGGTTGGGCAATATCGGTGGTAAGCTTCTCACAAAGCCTATGCCGAAACGTCAAAATTCGGCCTAAACACAGTGCTTTTTTTGTGGTTTCGACAGTCCTCTGCCATATCCTTCTTTTCTCCTGCGCGAAGGACCTTACTGCCGCTCCGCTACTGCCCTGCTGGCAGCTGGTAGGCCTCGGCTGTACTCGTTTCAGAGGGCAGTTTGTACTACCCGGCTGTTCGCTAAAAATTCACGCCTACCGAAGCCAGGAAGTTGCGGGTAGCCTGAGGGAAATACCAGTTAAACGTATCGATGCCGCCGCTGGCACCCGGGTAGCTGTAGGTGTAGCCATTGGCCTCATAGCGGCGGTTTAACACGTTATTTACTAAGAAGCCCAGCTCCATTTCTTTCACAAACTTAGGATGGATGCTGTAACGGGCGCGGAAGTCCAGCACCTGGTAGGGTTTGATGCGGCGGTCTTCGCTGGTCGAGTTGTCGAGATACTGGCGGCTGACGGTTTTGTAGAGCAAAGCCAGACGCAGACTCGGCAACGGCTGCCCCTCCAACGTGTGCGCCGATACGACGGAAGGCGAATAGGAAATGGTTGTCGTCCGGCCTTCGGCAGCGGTTATCGGGTTGTAATCGGCATCGTAGGTAACCTCGCGGAAATCCAGAATACGGTTGTGGCTGAGCGTGAGGGTGCTGCTCAGGCTGAGCTTGTCGTTGGCCGAGGCGGAGCCCGTTAGCTCCACGCCGGTGCGGTAGCTGCGCGGGGCGTTAGTACGCAGGGCAGTGCCCACATCGTTGAGCTGGCCGGTAGCTACCAGTTGGTTGCGGTACTTCATGTAGAAATAGTTCGCCTCGAAACGAACCGCCGTAACCAGACCAAGGGCTGAGGTGGCGGGCAGCGTCAGGCGGTAGCCGCCCTCGAAATCCTGAAGACGCTCGGCCTTGGCGCTCTGGTCGCCGGCGGGGCGGTCGGTGAAGTCCGAGCGGACGGGTTCGCGCTGGCCCACGGCGTAGCTGGCATAGAGCTGCTGCCCTTCGGCTAAGCTGAAGGTAGCGCCGGCCTTGGGGTTGAAGAAGGTGTAGCGGGCGCGGGTGGTTACGTCGTTCTGGTCGTCCTCAATGCCATCAATGGTGTACTTGATGTGGCGTATCTGCGCGTCGGCGTACACGCCCAGCTTGGGCAGCACTTGCCAGGTAGCGCGGGCGTAGGCGTTGTAGTCGGTTTTGAGGGCGTCGTTGAAGTAGTAGCGCTGCCGGATGTTGCTGTTGGAAGCGTACTGCGCCCAGATAACCTCGCCGTAGTGGTCGTTGGTGAACTGATTCCAGGCCCCGCCCAGGGTAGCCTGTAGCTTGCCTTCGCGGGGCTGGTAGTTGAGGGCGAAGGTGCCGCCGTAGAAGTAGTTATCCAGCCACTTACGGTCAATCAGGTTGCTGCGCGTGATGGTGGTGTCACCGAGCACTACATTTTCGAGCCCGTAATCTGCCAGCTTGCGGCCGGTGCGGTAGTTTTCGTAGTACCCAAAGCCGCGGGTGAGGTGCAAGGCCGCGCCTATGTTCCAGGCTTCGCCCAGGGCTTGGGAGAGGTGGAGCTGGTAGTGGTTTTGCTGGTAGTTGTCGGTTTGGTTGTCGTAGGTATAGTAGCTGTAGCGGCGGCCTTCGCGCAGGGCGCGTTCGGCATCTTCCGGGCTCAGTTCGCCGTTATCAATGTACTGCTGCAGCAAGGCCCGGTCGCCGGTAATGGCGGGCTCGGGCACGCCATTCCACGATTGGTAGGTTTTCTCGCGGCCCGAAAAAGTGATGAACTTCACCAGCGTGTTTTTGCCCTGGTAGCCCGCCGCGAGGTAGTACGACTTCAGGTCAGAAGCGCCGCGCTTCACGTACCCATCCGAGGAAATGCGCGAAAGACGACCATCTACCGTAAAATGCCCGCCCAGCAGGCCGGTACCGAACTGCACGTTGTTGCGCCAGGTGGTAAAGGAGCCGAAGGTATTCTGCGTTTCGGCGTAGGCCTCGGGGCGCACATCGAGGGTAGAGATGTTGAGGCTGGCCCCGAATGCTGCCCCGCCATTTTGGCTGGTACCTACCCCCCGCTGCACCTGAATACTGCTGATGGAAGAAGCCAAATCGGGCAGGTTCACCAGGAACGACCCGTGCGACTCAGCATCATTCAGCGGCACCCCGTTAATGGTCATGTTAATGCCCGTGTTGCTGGTGCCCCGAATCCGGATATCGGTGTAGCCTACCCCCGCCCCAGCGTCGGAGTTGACGACTACCGATGGGGTTTGATCGAGCAGGTAGGGTAGGTCTTGGCCGAAGTTGCGCTTCCGCAGGTCCTGACGGCTGAGGTTGGTGTAGGCGGTGGCGGTGCGGTCGTTGGCGCGGGAAGCCGTTACCAGAGCCTCCCCGGTAAGTACACCGCCTGATTGCAACGCAGGTGTGAGGCGCTGTTCTGTGGGCTGGCCTTCCAGGCGCTGCACCAGCGGTTGGTAGCCCAGAAAGGTGATGCGCAGCTCGTGGGAGCCGGCCGGTACGGCGGGCAGCGTAAAGGCGCCAGTGGCGTTAGTTGCGGCGCTGGGCGTACCATCGAGCAAGATGGTGGCGCCGGGCAGCGGCGTGCCCGTGCGGGCATCGGTAACGGTACCGGACACGGGGCCTTGCGCCCATGCCGTAACAGGCAGCGCCAGCAGCACCGCCCCGGAAACCAGGTAATTTTTCAACAACTGAAACTGAAAAGATTGAACGGACCCGGCGCCAGGGGTCGGCACCTCAGGTTTTTCGTTCGCGGATCGTTTGTTCCCTTCGCCGGCATTACCCGGGCAGGTTCAATGGGTATGATCTCAGCCCCGCGCAAGCGGCGGGGCACCCCTAAACTATGGGCGCTAAGGTACGCCAGATCTTTCAGGTTTTGTGCTGAAGTGATGTTCAGCAGGAATAAATCGGGGCGTGAATTCTCTTTTATTTCTTGACAATCAAGTAAATTAGAGACTAGCCCGTTACGCATTCAGAAAAAACTGCCCGGAGAAAACAACCCACCCCACACCTCCGTTTCTGTCTTGAAGCCCAGCGCGTAACTAGGGCCTGCCGTTGAACTTTCGTCCTCTCCGCCGCCATGACCATCACCAGCCTACTCTATCTGCTCGTGGTACTTATGTTCACCGGGCTTTTGCTAGTTCTCCCCCGTCGCCGGTCCCGGCAGCCCCCTACCCCTGATAGCGACGACGACGGCGGCGAACCCCTCGACGACGGACTCCCGGATTTTGACTTACCCCCCGGTATATCCCGCCCCATCAATGACTGGGAACCAGACTATAACCGGCCCAGAGTACCGATGGAAGTTTGAGAGTAAGCAGACAAGCTCCATGTGGTATTGTGCGCGGTAGCTTCTAAAACCGAAAGCGGGCAAAGCCGACCTTACTAAAGTCCGCTTTGCCCGCTTTCGGTTTTTACTTTTTCCCTTTACAGGTCTTTGGCCATGCGCACGTAGGGAATGGTGCCGCGGTAGAAGCGGTTGCCTTCCGGCTCCAGGCCAAACGCCCGGTAGAAGTTTTCATTCACCGCGCGGGCGTCGCACCAGATGCGCTGGGCACCCTGGGCCCGCGCTTCATCGAGCACGCGGCGCAGCAGTTGGGAGCCGATGCCCTGGCCCTGGCAGTCGGGGCGGGTAGCAAACTTGCGGAACCGGGCCACGGTGCCGTCAATGAACAGAGAAATAACCGAAACGAGCTTTCCGTTGCGGAAGGCCCCAAAGTGGTGACCTTGCTCATCTTGGTTAAGTTTTACGTAGTCGATGGATTCCTGAGGCCATAGCACTTCGTGGCGAAGCGGGTAGGTATCGGCCGCCTTGATGGGGCGGATGGTAATCTCGGAGGTCATGAAGGAGTTACTCAACGGTGATGCTATAGGAGGTGGCGAACTGCTGGCCGGGCTGGAGGCTCAGAATACCTTCTTTATCGGCCAGTTCGGGAGAGCCGGTGGTAGAACTGGCAATGCCCTGCCAGGGTTCGATGCAAACAAAGGGGGCTCCAGGACCTTTGGTCCAGAGGCCGAGGTAGGGAAAGCCCTCGAAACGCACCCGAACGCCGCGGCCCGAGCGGCGGCTGCGCAGGGTAACATGGGTGAAGTGAAAGTGTTTGAGCACCAGAGCGTCTTGCGCAAATAGCTGATAGCTAAGTGGCAACACCTCCTGATTGGTAAGCAGCGGCGCGGTCTGGCCAGTAAGCAAACCACCGTCCAGCAAATGACGTTCCGCCGTAACGGGCTGGTCGAAGGCAAACTCGTAGTCTTCGAAGGTTTCGCCTTCCGTTAAGGGGCAGCGGAAAGCTGGGTGCGCTCCAATGCTAAACAGCAGCTCGCCCGTGCCTGGGTTTTCTACCTCCCAGCCAATGGTGAGTTCGGGGCCAGCCAGACGGTAGGTGATGCGTAACAGGAAGTCAAACGGGTAGTTGCTGCGGCTTTGCTCCGAAGCGCGCAACTCGAAAGCAACGGCCGTACCCGAGTGGCTGTGCAGCTCGAACTCTTGGTCGCGGGCAAAGCCATGCTGGGGTAGCTGATAGGGTTGACCCTGGTGCGTGTACTGGTCGTGGGGCAAACGGCCCACAATGGGGAACAGCACCGGCGCATGGCGGTTCCAGAACGCGGCATCAGCAGACCAGATATACTCTAGATTATTCAGGTCTTTGCGGACAAAGCTGCTGAGCTCAGCACCGCGGGCCTTGATGCCCACCCGACACTTTTCGTTTTCGAGGTAGTAAGTCATTCAACTAGCAATTGCGGAATCCCAAACGGAAGTTGAGGTAGCCAAACGGAATTCGCGGCGAAAAGGTCGTTTATTCGGCTGATTGGTTGCCACGGTGAGCCCGGCTTTCCAGTAGTTCGGTGCTTTTTCCCAGTAGCGCATCAACGTGGAAGCAAGCAGCCTCCAGACGCTGGCAGGCCGTACCGCTGATTTCTGCAAAGTTCGCAAACTGGTCGCGGAGTTCCCGCTGATACAGCTCAAAGAAGTACTGGCGGTGGTTGGGGTGCTCTCGCAAAGGATCAGGCTCCCAGGGCAAATCTACATTCAGCAGCAACACCAAATCATAGTGCTGGCGCTCCATCTGGGTTTTAATCCAATCGGGGCACTGCCCGAAGGCGTGCTCAGCCCATATCTTGATTACGAGCAGATCGGTGTCGCAGAAGACCACAGGCCTTCCCAGGCGGGTGGCCGTTGCCACGGCCGAGGCTTCGGCATCAAGCTGGCCGCGGGCAATTTCTTCCAGGTCGGCTAGAGTGTAGCGCGGCCCTTGCTTTTCTAAGTACTGACGGGCGTACTCCGGGGCCCACGCCGTGCGGTAGTGCTCAGCCAGCAGGCGACTGAGGGTAGTTTTGCCCGTCGATTCGGGGCCAGTTAGTGCAACACGCAGCATGGGGTACTAAGCTAAGAGGAAGTAGCGGTGCGCTGTGAGAAGGCACGAGGGAGGTTAAACGGTGGAAGCGGGGTGAGCCTTGCCCACGGCTACGTGGCTGGCGCGGCGCCACTCCAGGTAGCCATACACTGCCAAGCCCAGATACAGGGCATACAGGGCACTGGTGGGGTAGAGTTGCTTATACCACAGAATGGGCACGTACAGGATGTCGACGAAAATCCAGAGCCACCAGTTTTCAAGCCGCTTGCGCATGAGCAGGTACTGCGCCGCCAAGCTCACGGCCGTCGTGAAGCTGTCCCAGTGGGGCAAAGTAGCCGTGGTATGATGCTGCAGGTAATAGCCGGCGCCCAGGGTGTACGCCAGCACAAACGCGGCACAGGCCACCCACTCGAACGGGCGCGCGCGCGTGACGTGTAGCTCCGAATGGCTGCGGCCGCCGTAAAGCCACTGGTACCACCCATACACACTCAGGCCAATAAACAGGATTTGCAGAAACCCATCGGAATACAACCCCGCCCGGTAGTACACCAAAATGTAAAGGGCGCAGCTGAAAATGGCCACCGGAAAATTCCAGAGCGACTCGCGCGCCGCCAGCCATACACAGACAAAGCCCGTCAGTACGGCTACCCATTCCAAGGCGCTACCGCCGGCAGCGGCGGTCCAGAATTCGTACAATGACTGCACCACAGCAAGACAACTGAAAGACGACACCAGCACCCCACGCCAGGCAGCGTAGTTTTCGGCATGGTCAAAGCTAACGAGCATTAGGGTAATTTTGCGGATGTCCGGCATTTTCTCTCCCCAGCCTCACCCTCTATGCTCCCCGAACTCACCCCCGAAGACCTGCACGCCCGCCTCCAACGCGGCGAAGACCTGCAGCTGATTGACGTACGCCAGCCCGAAGAGTACGCCTACTGCCGCATTGAGGGTAGCCACCTGATTCCGTTGGGAGAACTGGCCAGTCGGGCTGAGGAAATTGACCCCGACCGCCCCACGGTGCTTATCTGCCACCACGGGGTTCGCTCTATGCAAGCTCTAGCCTACCTCCAGCATCGCCACGAACTCACCAACCTGCTGAACCTGCGCGGGGGTATTCATGCCTGGAGCCTGCGCGTAGACCCCTCGGTAGCCGTGTATTAATTCGGCAGTAGGCCGCGGCAGATCTTCCACTCGGTGTCCTTACCTAGGCTACACCTGCTTCACTACCAATGCTCCTCCCCGACCTTCCCATAAAAGATGCGCTGCCCGAGCTGCTGGCTACCCTCGAAAACCACAGCGTAGCCGTATTGCAGGCCCCGCCCGGTGCTGGCAAAACCACCGTGGTGCCATTGGCCCTGCTGGAAGCGGCGTGGCGGGAAGACGGCCGGATTCTGGTGCTGGAACCGCGCCGCCTGGCCGCCCGCGCTGCCGCTACCCGCATGGCCCAGCTGCTCGGCG
Source organism: Hymenobacter sp. HSC-4F20 (assembly GCF_019599275.1). GTDB lineage: Bacteria > Bacteroidota > Bacteroidia > Cytophagales > Hymenobacteraceae > Hymenobacter. The sequence goes on from NZ_JAHZTD010000002.1 coordinate 448,932, forward strand.
AGCCAGTGGGGCAAACGGTGGGCTACCGGATGCGCCTGGAAAGCAAAGTATCGGCCAAGACGCGGATTGAGGTAGTAACGGAGGTGATTCTGACCCGCCAGCTTCAGGACGACCCAGCCCTGGAAGGCGTGGCGGCGGTAGTGTTCGATGAATTTCACGAGCGAAGCCTGCAAGCCGACCTGGGGCTGGCCCTGGCCCTGGATGCCCAGAGCGTGTTGCGGCCCGACCTACGAATTCTGGTGATGTCGGCCACGCTGGATGCCGACCGGTTGGGGGCCTGGCTCGGAGCGCCGGTGGTGCGCAGCCTGGGCCGCATGTTCCCGGTAGAAACCCATTACCTCACGCCCCAGCGGGCCGCCACGGTTTCGCGGCGCCCCCACGAAAAGCTCCAGGACCTCACGCCTGTTATCCTCCGCGAAGCGCTGCAGCAGCACGCTACCGGCGACGTGCTGGTGTTTCTGCCCGGCTTGGCCGACCAACGCCGGGTAGCCGAAAAGCTGGCTTCCCTGCCCAGTTCTATTGACATTCACGTCTTGCACGGCGAATTGCCCGCCGAGCAGCAGGATGCAGCCCTGCGCCCTGCCCCTCCCGGCCGCCGCAAGGTAGTGCTGGCTACCAGCATTGCCGAAACCAGCTTAACCATTGAGGGCGTCACGATTGTGGTGGATGGCGGCTACGCCCGCGTGCCGCGCTTCGAGCCACGCACCGGCCTGACGACCCTGGGTACTGAGCCCGTCAGCCAGGCGGCCGCTGATCAGCGCCGGGGGCGCGCTGGCCGCCTGGGCCCTGGCACCTGTTACCGCCTCTGGACCGAAGCCGAATACCAGGAGCTACCCCATCACCTGGCCCCCGAAATTCTCACTGCCGACCTCAGCCCCCTGGCTTTAGAGCTGGCCCTTTGGGGCACCCATGATGCTACGGCTCTGCGCTGGCTGGATGCGCCTCCCGCGCCCGCCCTGGCCCAGGCCCGCGACTTGCTCGTGCGCTTGCAAGCCATAACGCCCAGTGGCCAGCCTACGGCTCACGGCCGGGCGCTGGCGGGCCTGGGGTTGGTTCCGCGTTTGGCGCACCTGGTGGTGCGCGGGCAGGAAGTAGGACACGGCGCTACGGCCTGCGCCCTGGCGGCTTTGCTCACGGAGCGCGACATATTGCGTTCTGCCGACGGCTCGTTTGGCCCCCCTGACTTGCGCCTGCGCCTGGAGGCCTTGGCATCCGGTCGGGCGCCGCTGCCGGGGCTCACACCGGATGCCGCCGCGGTGCGGCGCGTGCGCGAAGCAGCAGCTGTGCTGCGCAATCGGGCGGGAGCCAAGGGTGAAATCGAGCCGGACGTGGCCGGGTTGCTGGCCGCCTTCGCCTACCCCGACCGACTGGCCCAACGCGAAACAGCTGAGCGAGTACGGCTGGTAAGCGGGCATCGGGCCACTTTGCCAGGCGAGTTTTTCGGGCAACAAGATGTATTTTTTGCCGTGGCTGCTCTGGATGGGGTAGCGGCCCAACCCCGCGCCAGCCTGGCCGCCCCCCTGAGTAAAGCCGAGCTGGAGCAGTACTTCGCGGAGCAAATTGATACTCGCGACGAAGTGCGCTGGGACGAAGCCGCCGGCCGCGTTACGGCCCGCCGCCTGCGCCGCCTCGGTGCCCTGCTGCTCACCGACACCAACCTACCCAACCCCGACCCCGAACTGCTCACGGCAGCCTTGCTCGGGGCCATCCGGGAGGGCGGGGTAGCGCGCCTACCCTGGAGTGAAGCAGCGGCCCAGCTGCGCGAACGGCTGGCTTTCCTGCACCACGTCTTTCCTGACCACTGGCCCGACGTATCGGACACAGCGCTACTGGATAATCTGGCAGAGTGGCTGGGGCCTTACCTGGGCGGGGTGAAATCGTGGGCAGAACTAGGACGCATTGACTTTGTGGAGGCGTTGCTGGGGCTGTTACCGGGGGGCTGGAGCCAGCGCCAAGAGCTGGACCGCCTGGCTCCCTCCCACCTCGAAGTGCCCACCGGCTCCCGCATCCGTTTGGATTACTCTGACCCTGCAACACCAGTGCTGGCCGTACGCCTGCAGGAAGTGTTTGGCTTACTCGATACTCCGACGGTAGCGGGGGGCCGGGTGCCGCTGACCTTGCACCTGCTCTCCCCCGGCTACCGGCCGGCCCAGGTCACGCGCGATTTGCGCAGCTTCTGGACCAGCAGCTACTTCGAGGTACGCAAGGAGCTGCGCGGCCGCTACCCCAAGCACTACTGGCCCGAAAACCCGCTCGAAGCGCAGGCCATCCGGGGCACTAAGAAGCAAAACGGCTTGTAGGGGCACTTGTTTACGCTGCACGGGCTCTTGGCTTATGGCGCAAGTAGACTGACGACTACCATGCAGCGGACCCAGCGGGTAGTACTTCACGAAGCAGCATAGTCATTACCCATTTATAGAGGGGCGGGGTTAAGGGAATGTAGGCGGTAGGATTGTCTTGAGGGCATTACTCCTCCTTACGGGCTTTCGCCTGGCTTTACCCCCTTTATTTAGATGCATAAAAAACTTACCCTAGCCCTACTGAGCGCCCTAGCCAATTTGTCGGCTCACGTGGGCAAGGCCCAAGATGCCGCCGCGTGGCGAGTGTACTTCGAGGCTGGTCCCAAGATTAGCCAGTTTCGTGCGATGTCGTACGGCGGAACCTACCGCCCGCAGTCGGCCTCTCCCTCTTACTCGGAAGCCGACCGATCAGTGAAAATACGGAACACGTTTTCGGGCTTTATGCAGGTCAAGGCCTTTAAGCCGTTGTCGGAACACGTGGTGCTCTCGGGTACGCTGGGGCTTGATATGCAGCATCTGAACTACAAAACCGGTTACACTGAAACAGTAGTCAACAGCACCATTACAGCCTACGAAAATCAGCACATCAGCCGTCTGCTAAGCCGCGCCCGCGCCGACTGGGGTATTCACTACCAATTCAACATCGGCACCTCCGGCCGCCTCATGCCTGGAGTATCGGTGGGGCAGATGGTTAATCTGAGCAAAGACGGCTACAGCTATACTTTCATCCAGCCTGGCCTTTACTTCACCACGGATCGGCTGCTGCTCTCCGCCACCGTTTCCGATACTCCATACAACGTGCTTATACCGGGTGCCTCACACTTTGAAGGTGTGCTGAATGGCCCCTACACCTACGATGCGGAGTACCGTATCCGGGAGTTCCAGCTGGGTATCGGAGCCAAGTTTTAACAAGTCGAGCCTCGTTCTTGAAAAGGAAAAAGCCCCACAGTGCACAACTGCGGGGCTTTTTATTGAAACTGATTCACTTACTCGCCGGCCGGGAAGTCGGCGGAGTCACCGAGGTCGGCTACCTGCTCCAGCTCTTGTACCAGGGTCGTGAATTTGTCGCGGGCACCTTTTACGGCCGCTTTGCCCAGCGGCAGGTGCAGGGGTGGGTTTTCCTGGCGTACCACGTCGAACATGATTTTGGCAGCGCGCTGCGGATCACCGGGCTGGCGGCCGCTGTAGCCCTGAATGCCTTTCAGGTTTTCTCCTACGGTAGCGCGGTAGTCTTCAATTTGGGTGTCTACGTACGTGGCAGAGCCGCCGGCCCACTCGGTACGGAAGCCGCTGGGCTCAATGTTAGTTACCTTGATGCCGAGCGGTGCCACCTGCTGGGCCAGGCTCTCACCAATGGCTTCCAGCGCAAACTTGCTGGCGTTGTACACGCCTACCCCGGGGAAGGTCTTCAAGCCCCCGATGCTGGTGATGTTGAGCACGTGGCCGCTGCGCTGCTTCCGCAGGTGGGGCAGCACGGCCCGCAACACCCGCAGCGGCCCGAACACGTTCACATCGAACTGGCGCTGCACCTCGGCATCGTCAATTTCCTCGATGCTACCCAAGGAGCCGTAGCCAGCGTTGTTTACAATTACGTCTAGCTGGCCGAAGTGCTGCATAGCACCTTCCACGGCCTGCTTTACTTGTTGCTCATTTACCACGTCGCAGACGAAGCCGCGGCCGTTGGTGCCGGCCTTTTGCGTAAACTCATCGGCTTGCTCCTGCTTGCGGAACGTGGCGGCTACCTTGTCGCCCTGGCTCAGGCAGTACTCAGCCAACTCTTTACCGAACCCGGTGCTGACACCGGTAATAAACCAGGTTTTGGTTGCCATGGAATGTTGAGGGGAATTGTGAAAATCGTGACGACCCGGCCGTGGGCCGCTGGCAGGTTTAACCGGAAAGTAGGGGTAGGAGTTTTCGCGTCGTTGCTCTCTACGCTTTATCGTTTGGCTGAAACCAGCCCAGTACTACCCGGCTTTTTGCGGCCTAAACTCCAGTAAATAGCCTTTCCAGCCGCAGCAGGGGTAGCAAAAGGCAAGTGTTCTGGCGCGCACATCTTCCTGAGGAAAAATGCTTCGTTCATGTTCTGTTCATGTACGGGGGTGAAAGTTTGTGACCACCATCAGCGCGCTGCCGCTTGCAGTGCCTGCTGTACCAGCTCCACCATAACCCGTTCCCCCTTTTTTACTACCTACTCCCCTCAGCTAGAAAAGCCTTGGCACGTTTGCCAGGGCTTTTTTGCGGGGCCGGGGGCAAACAGCGGGTTCTGGTAAGCAGACGTAACGAAAGAATAAATGGAAATCAGGGGGTAAAAACCGGAAACCCAATTATTCGCCGTAATTTTACCCGGCAATAAGCGGAACCTAACCTTCTTGTTGCCATGGCCGACCACGCTGCCAAAATTGCCTTCGAGGCACTTACCTACGACGACGTCCTGCTACTGCCCGGTTATTCGGAAGTACTGCCCCGCGACGCCGACCCCAGCTCCCAGCTCACCCGCAACATCCGGCTCAAGCTTCCCTTCGTTTCGGCGGCCATGGATACCGTGACCGAGGCCGAAATGGCTATTGCCATGGCTCAGGAAGGCGGCATTGGCATCATCCACAAAAACATGAGCATCCGGGCCCAGGCCGAGCTGGTTCGCCGCGTGAAGCGCTCCGAAAGTGGGATGATCCTCGACCCCTTCACGCTGCAGGAGCACGCTACCCTGGCCGATGCCAAGAAGCTCATGCGCAACAACAACATCGGGGGCATTCCGATTGTGGACGAGCAGCGCCGCCTCAAAGGCATCCTGACCAACCGCGACCTGCGCTTCGAGAAAGACATGACGCGCTCCGTGTCCGACGTAATGACGCCCTCGCCGCTGGTGACGGCCAAAGCAGGCACTGAGCTAACCGCCGCCGAAGACATTCTACAGGATTCGAAGGTAGAAAAGCTACCCGTTGTAGATACCGAAGGCCGCTTGGTAGGTCTTATCACTTATAAAGACATCCGGAAGCGCCGCCGCACACCTCATGCCTGCAAAGACGAGTTCGGACGCCTGCGCGTTGGGGCCGCCGTGGGCGTCACGGCCGACTTGCTGGACCGCATTGCAGCTCTGGTAGAGGCCGGCGTAGACGTAGTAAGCGTGGATACGGCCCACGGCCACAGCAAAGGCGTGCTAGACGCCGTGCGCAGCATTAAGCAGCAGTTCCCCAATCTGGAGGTTATTGCCGGCAACGTAGCTACCGCCGAAGGGGCCCGTGCTCTGGCCGATGCTGGCGCTGATGCGGTGAAGGTTGGGGTAGGCCCCGGTTCTATCTGCACTACCCGCATTATTGCCGGCATTGGGGTACCGCAGCTTTCGGCCGTGCTGGAAGCTGCCCGCGGCCTGGAAGGAACTGGCGTTCCACTGATTGCCGATGGCGGTATCAAGTACTCTGGCGACGTAGTAAAAGCGCTGGCGGCCGGCGCTGGCACCATCATGATTGGCTCCCTGCTGGCGGGCACCGAAGAAGCGCCCGGCGAAGTGACGCTTTTCGAAGGTCGTAAGTATAAGAGCTACCGTGGCATGGGCTCGGTGGAAGCAATGGAAGAGGGCTCGAAAGACCGATACTTCCAGGATGCCGAGGACGACGTGAAGAAACTAGTACCCGAAGGCATTGTAGGTCGGGTGCCCTATAAAGGACTGGCGGCCGAAGTGCTCTACCAACTGGCGGGTGGCCTGCGAGCGGGCATGGGCTACTGCGGCGCTGCCACCATTGAGGCGCTGCAAACGGCTCGTTTCGTGCGTATTACCGGCGCCGGCCTACGCGAGTCGCACCCCCACGACGTACAGATTACCCGGGAGGCGCCTAACTACAGCAGCCGGTAGCCACTGCGGGAGAAAGCGCCTATGTTTCCAAAAGCCGATGCCCACCGGGGTGTCGGCTTTTGGACTTCTGGGGTTGGGCCCTGGCCTCGAAATTGAGGGGCGAGGAATACCTTTTCGAGCGTAGCGCGTATCTTGCCTATTCGTTTGCCCTACTCCCAGCCCCTGAAGTCCTAGTACCCCGCACGTACATGTCGTTTGTTCGGAAGCTGAATTCCTTTCTGCTACCTTTTCCTATTCTGAGTTGGCTGGGGCTGTTAGCTGGTACCCTCCTCTACGCTCACCCTGGTCTGGTTGGCTCGTCCGTTACGCTGCCCACCTGGGTACCCCTGTTCCTGCAGGCAGTGTTCACCCTCTGCGTTTTTGTGCAGGAGCGCACTACTACCGACCGGCTACGGGGGCTGGATTTCACGGGTCTGCTGCGCCGGCTGGTACTCGGTCCGGGGCTGCTGGCAACTGTCTGCGTAGGGCTGCACTTAGCCCAGCGGTTTCTTCAGCATGAGCTTCCTACCACGTCTTCCCTTGCTTTTACGGTGGTGTACACCATCAATGTGGGGCTATTCGTGTTGCTGCTCGCCCGCACAACGTACGCATGGCGCTCCTTGGTCCTATTCCGTGCCTCCACGCGCCTGCGCCACCTCTGGAACTGGTTTGAAGCACTACTGGCGACTACTCTGTTGCTGCGCCTGCTGGTAGCAGCCCCCCCTTATGGCCTGTCTATGGCGCTGCTGGGGGTGTTGGCATCCTTCGGGGCGTATGTCAGCAGCCACCAGAAATGGGTGGCCTACCTCAGCCGCCGACAGAAAGTAGACGCAGTGCTCTTGCAAGTAGCGGTGCTGCTGAGCATGGGTATCTTTGTGGTGTACTTCCTGCGGGTGCAGCGCGAGGCGCACTCGGTTGCGCCGGCCACTCAGTTGTCCTTTTTGCTGCTGAACGCGGGCTTCGCGGGCTTCTACGCCATCATGGGCTTGCTGGTCACGTTCTTCAACTTGCCTACCGCCGGCGTATTTGAGCAGAAGCGCGAAGAAATTCTAAGCCTGCAGCGCCTTACCCAGCTGATCCAGCGTGGCCAAACCCCCGAGGAGGTGTACCGCATGTTCTTCGATTCCGCCATTCAGACCGTAGAGGCCGACGCGGCCTGGTTGGAGGTGGAAGCTACCACCGAGGAAGAATACACCGGCCAGTACTACCGCGTACCGCCCGAGCAGGCTCTGGCCATCCGGGCGCTGCTGACGGACTATAATCTGGGGCATATCGAATACCTCAACAATGATCTGCCCAACAGCAGCGGCTTCCGGAGCCTGGATTTACCCTACAGCTCCCTGATTGTTATGCCGCTGCGCTCCAGCAAGCGGCAGTACGGAGCGCTGTACATGCTCAAGGAACAGGCTCAGGGCTTTGACCGGGAAAACCTGAGCATTCTGCAAACCTTCGCTAGCCAGACCGTTCTCAGCATCGAGAACCTGCAACTGGTGCAGGCCTCGCTGGACACTCAGCGGGTGCAGGATGAGCTGAAAATCGCCTCGGCGGTGCAGGACAGCCTAATCCCGAAAAACCTGCCCATTGACAACTGGTTTGAAATCAGCTCTCATGCGCTGGCAGCCACCGAAGTAGGCGGCGATTTTTACGACTTCCTGCACTTGCCCGGCCGGCGGCTAGCTGTCCTTATCGGTGACGTGTCGGGCAAGGGTGTGACGGCCGCTTTCCACGTGGCTCAAATGAAGGGGATTTTTCACGCTCTGATGCAGGAAAACCCGCTGGCCCGCAATGAGCGGGAGAAGTTTCCGGTACCCAGCAAGTTTATGGCCCAAGCCAACAACGCCCTGGCTCGCTGCCTGGAAAAAGCGGCTTTCATCACAGCATCCCTTTACATCATCGATTATGAGCACGGGGGCTTTGTGTTTGCCCGCGCCGGCCACTGCCACACGCTCTACTACCACTCCATCAAGGAAGAAGTATCCTACTTCCGCACGGCGGGCCTGGGCCTGGGCATTATTCGCCACGACGGGTACGAGAAGCACATCAAAAACCAGTTCTACGACTACAACCCCGGCGACGTGATGGTTATTTACACCGATGGGATTGTGGAAGCGCGTGATGCCAACCAGGAGGAATACGGCGAGGAGCGCCTCAAGCAAATGCTTGAACATACCTACTACCTTGACGCCGACGAGATTAAAGAGAAAATTTTAACCGATTTGAATGAGTTCAGTCGCGGCCAACCCATGCACGACGACCAAACGCTGCTGGTCATAAAATTCAAAGCTGCTCAACCTGAACCTGCCCTTTAACGTAGCATGGAGGTATGAAAATAACGCAACAAGCCACCGATAACACGCTCACCCTAAGTCTGGATGGGGAATTAGACGCCAGCTCCTCGGTAGTCCTTGATACTGAACTAAGTAAGGCTGAAATACTCAACAACCAGAAAGTTCTCATTGATTGCCGGCAGTTGAATTACATTTCTTCTGCCGGACTAGGGGTGTTCATCTCCCACCTGCAGCGCTTTCAGGATGCGGGGGTTAAGCTGGTATTTTTCAACATGCAGGAGAAGGTGCACAACGTCTTCGAAATTCTGGGCCTCGACTCCTTGATGACCATCGTTCCGTCAGAGGCCGAAGCCACTGCTATCTAGTCGCTCCACTGAGTATCGCGGGGAATGGAACACGCAATCCGAATCAGCTGCACACGCCGCAACCTCAAGGTGGTGCGCGACTTCGTGAGCGACTTTTTACTACGCTACCATCTCACCGATTTACTGGTTAACCAGATAGTACTGGCCGTGGACGAGGTAGTAGCCAACCTCATTATTCACGGCAACAGCGAAGATGAGTCCCAGTTCCTGGATGTGCGCGTCGACGTGGTCAACCAGGAGTTCGGCATTGAGATTGAAGATACTAACCTGACTTCCTATTCGCCCACCAGCTACCACGAGCCTGATTTGCAGGAGTATGTGCGTATCGGCAAAAAAGGTGGGGTAGGCATGATGCTGGTCAACCGGATTATGGACCGGGTAGAGTTTACCACCCACGGGAGCCATAATCTGTGCCGCTTATACAAGAAACTACGCTAGCAACCCGTTAGCCTTTGGTAATCAGAAAAGCACTCCCCGCCCGGAGTGCTTTTTTGTGGCCGGCACGTTGCGCGTACAGCCCAGTCGGAGCGGCATCTGTGGCGCCGAAAAAATCCGTAAAATTGCAACAGTAGCCATCCGCGCCCTGGTCATTTGCCGGCCGGATTCTTCGCTTTCGCCGATTCTTTATTCTCTGTATGCATAAACGCATTCTGCTTGCCGGCACCGCCGCCGCTTTTCTGGCCGGGTGCCACGCCTCTAAACCTACTACCTCCGCTACGTCGCCTACCCTAGAAACGCTGGGTAGCACTGCAGTTCCGGCCTCGGAATTTGCCTACGTGTATCGCAAGAACAACAGCTCGGCTCCGGAATACGGCACTACAGCCAGCGTACAGGAATATCTTGACCTCTACACCAACTTCAAGCTGAAGGTGTTGGAAGCCGAGCAGCGCGGCCTCGATACCACCCAGGCTTTCCGCCGCGAGCTGGACGGCTACAAGCAGCAACTGGCCCAGCCCTACCTTACGGAGAAAAGCGTAACGGATAAGCTGGTGCGCGAGGCCTACGACCGCCTGAGCAAGGAGGTAAACGCCTCGCACATTCTCGTGCGCGTGCAGCCCGACGCAGCCCCCAAGGACACGCTGGCAGCCTACCAGAAAATTGCGGCCCTGCGCCAGCGCGCCACCAGCGGCGAAGATTTCAGCAAGCTTGCCCGCGAAACCTCCGAGGACCCCTCGGCTCGCGAAAACGGGGGGCGGTTGGGTTACTTCACGGCCATGCAGATGGTGTACCCGTTTGAGTCGGTGGCTTACGCTACACCGGCGGGACAGGTGTCGCAGCCCGTGCGCACGCGCTTTGGCTACCACATCATCAAGGTGAATGATGTGCGCCCGGCCCAGGGCGAAATCAAGGTGGCCCACCTCATGATCCGGGCCACGCCCGGTATGCCCGCGGCCGATTCGGCTACGGCCCGCAAGAAAGTGGACGAGCTGTACAACCGCCTGGCCCGCCGCGGCGAGAACTGGGAAAAGCTGGTTACGCAGTTTTCGGAAGATGCCGGCTCGGCCGCCAACGGCGGCGAGTTACCGCCCTTCGGCACTGGCCGCATGATTCCGAGCTTCGAAGAAGTAGCATTCAAGCTGCAGAAGCCCGGCGACATCTCGCAGCCTGTGCAAACGCCCTACGGCTGGCACATCATCAAACTCATTGAAAAGCAGCCCGTACCGTCCTTCGAGGCGATGGAGCCCACGCTTAAGAGCAAGGTAGCCAAGGATTCCCGCTCGGAGCTGAACCGCACGGCCTTCCTTAAGAGGGTCCGCACCGAAAACAACTTCACCGAAAACCAAGCTGGTAAGGAGTACGCCTTTGCCAAGGCGGACACGGCCTTGGTAATGGGCCGCTTTCAATATACGACGCCAGCCCCCGCTACCCCCGCTAAGGGCAAGAAGGTTACCGGCGACGCGCAAACCCTGTTCACCATTGGGGGCAAACCCTACCTCGTGTCGGAGTTTCTGGCTTACGCCCAGCAGAACCAGAAGCCCCGCCCGGGCGCCGATGCCCGCTTCGCCATGCAGCAGCTCTACGACCAGTACGTGGACCAGAGCCTGACGGACTACGAAAAAGCCAACCTGGAAACCAAATACGAAGACTACCGCATGCTGGTGAAAGAGTACCGCGACGGTATTCTGCTGTTCCAGCTCATGGACGAAAAGGTGTGGAGCAAGGCCATTGAGGACACGGTAGGGCTCCAGAAGTTCTTCGCCGATAACCAAGCCAAGTACCAGTGGGAACCGCGGGTGCAAGCTACCGTTATCAGCGCCGCCTCCCCGGAGCTGCTTACTACAGCCCAGCAACTGCAGAAAACCGGGCGCTACCCCCTCCGCAACGGCCTGCCGGCGCCGGTTGGCTTCCGGGCTGCCTCTGCCGAGTTGCCCGCCAGCGTGCCCGCCCTCGACGACTTGGCCGCCCGCCTCGCGGCCGACCAATCGGTGAGCCTGACGGCCGTAGGCCGGGTGAAACGGGGCGAAGCCTCCCCCCTGGCCCGCCGCCGCGCCGACCGGGTTGTGGCCTATCTGAAAGGTAAGGGCATAGCGGCCGACCGCCTACGCGCCACCGCCGACACCAAGCCCGCCAGCTCCCAGGTGACGTTTGAGTTGACTACTACCAACCCGGCTGCTTTGGAGCAGATGCTTAACACGCAGAATCCGCTGGCCGTGCAAGTGCAGCAGCGCAGCTTCCAAAAAGGGGAGAACAAAGCGGTAGATCAGTTTCTGACCAGCGCACCCGGCACCTACACCACCCAGCAAGATGGCCGCTACTACGCCATCGTGGTAGAAAAGCAGCTGCCCGCCGGCCCGAAAACCCTGGCCGAAGCCCGCGGCCAGGCCACCTCCGACTATCAGAACTTCTTGGAGAAGGAGTGGCTAAATCAGCTTCGTGCCAAGTACCCGGTGAAAGTCAACCAGGCAGAAGTCGACAAGCTGGTTACTAAATAAGGCTGTATTCTGCGGCCCCTGTTCACCTCCCGGGCCGGCAACGCTCCCTGTTCCCTCCACCCGATGCCGGGCAGCCCGGTTCGTGTTGTGGTGAGGGCAGGGGACATTGCCGGTCCGGGATGCTGCTTTTTAGGGCTTTGCTACCATCATCTCGGCCAGTATGCAACCCCCTGGCTAAAATGCAGCTCTCCGGAAGTACACGGGCACCAACCGGGCCTCACGCGCTGTTTTTGCCGGAGAAAGGATTTATGATGAAATTTACGGGCGGCTTTTGGCGTTTTGCCTGCTGTCTGGTCCGGGGTAGCGTTGGATGACGCACCGGGCATTACGGAACTACTCCATGATTCAATTTTTGTACGTACCGGCCCGGAAGGCACTGCTTAGTGCGGCGCTTTTGGCCGTTTCCGCCACGGCTAGCTATGCCCAGCTGGGCGTTGGCCGGCCCGTAGGACAGCGCATTGTAGACGGCATCATTGCCAAAGTCGATAACCAGATTGTGCTGCGCTCCGACCTCGATGCCATTTATGCCCAGGAGGAGGCCCGCGCCGAAGGCAAACCGTTGCCGCCCGACACAAAGTGCCGGATTCTGCAGAGCCTAGCCCTCAACAAGCTGCTGCTCGCCAAAGCCGAAACCGACTCTGTAGTGGTGGAAGACTCGCAGGTGAAGGGCGAGCTGGACCGGCGCATGGCCTATTTCGTTCAGCAGATTGGCTCCGAGAAAAAGCTGGAAGAATATTACAACAAGCCCGTCAAGCAGCTGAAGGAAGAGCTGCGGGTGCAGGTAAAAGAGCAACTGATTCAGCAGAAAATGCAGGACCAGATTGCCGGCAAGGTATCGGTTACGCCCCGCGAGGTACGCCAGTTTTTCAGCCGCATGCCTAAGGACAGCCTGCCCTACTACTCCACGGAGGTAGAGGTAGGACAGATTGTGATGCTGGCCAAAACCAACAGCAAAGCCAAACAGGAGGCCCAGGCCAAGCTCAACGAGCTGCGGGCGCGCATTGTGGCCGGCGAAGACTTTGCTACCCTGGCCAAGCAGTTCTCCCAGGATCCCGGCTCGGCCGCGGAAGGCGGCTACCTGGGCTTCTTCAAGCGGCGGGAGCTGGTGCCCGAGTACGAGGCTGCGGCCCTGCGCCTGGAGCCCGGCGGGTTGTCGCCGATTGTGGAGTCGCAGTTCGGCTTCCATCTCATTCAGCTCATTGAGCGCAAGGGCGACTCGTTCAGCACCCGTCACATTCTGCTTAAGCCGGAAACTGGCTCGGCCGATACCAACGAGGCCGCCCGGGAGCTGACGAAGCTGCGCCGGCAGATTCTGAGCGACTCGCTCACGTTTGCCAAAGCAGCCAAGGACAAATCCGACGACAAGGTGAGCGGCGGTAATGGTGGTTTGCTGCAAAACCGCCGCGACGGCAGCACCTACCTGCCCCTTGACCAGGTAGACCCGGCCATTTTCTTTACCATCGACACGATGAAGGTGGGCAGCATCACGCCGCCCCTGCCTTACCGGACCGATGACGGCAAGGACGCCGTACGGATTTTGTGGCTGAAGTCGAACACGCCCCCGCACCAGGCCAACCTCACCGACGATTACCAGAAAATTGCGGCGGCGGCCCTCAACGAGAAGAAAAACAAAGCCCTGGATGCCTGGTTTGCCCAGAACCGCGGCACTGTTTTCCTGGAAGTTGACCCCGAGTATTCCGGCTGCCAGCTGCTTAATTCCACTTTGTAGAACCTAGGCCCTAAAAGCTTAGAACTCAGACAATGTTCTGACGCCAGCGCCGCTAGAACATTGTTTGAGTTCTGAGCTTTTAGGGTCTACCCTCTCATATCTTTTCTTTATGACCTTCGCCTCCGATAAAGAAGCCGCCGATGCGCTGGCCCGTTCCTACCAGAAGCTGCGCCAGGAAATCGGCAAGGTGATTATCGGGCAGGATGAGGTGGTGGAACTGGTACTAACCGCCGTCTTTTCGCAGGGCCACTGCCTGCTGGTAGGCGTACCGGGCCTGGCCAAAACCCTGCTTATCCAAACTATTGCCGACTCGCTGGATCTGTCCTTCAACCGCGTGCAGTTCACGCCGGACCTGATGCCTTCCGACATTGTGGGCTCGGAAACCCTGAATCAGCAGCGCGACTTTCAGTTCGTGCCGGGGCCTATTTTCGCCAACATTGTTCTGGCCGACGAAATCAATCGGACTCCGCCCAAAACGCAGGCGGCCTTGCTGGAAAGCATGCAAGAGTACGCCGTAACAGTAGCTGGCAAGCGCTACCCCCTGCAACGGCCCTTCTTCGTGCTGGCTACCCAAAATCCCATTGAGCAGGAAGGCACCTACCCCCTGCCCGAAGCACAGCTCGACCGGTTTATGTTCAACATTGAACTGGGCTACCCCAGCTACGAGGCCGAGCTGCAAATTGTAAAGAATACTACTTCCGATACGAAGCCCACAGTGGGCAAAGTACTGCACGCCGCTGAAATCCAGGCCTACCAGCAGCTGGTACGCCGCGTGCCAGTGGCTGACAATGTGGTAGAGTATGCCGTAGGGTTGGTGCACAAAACCCGCCCTAACACTGGGCGGGCCGCCGCCCGGGCCTCGCAGTTGCTGGAATGGGGCGCCGGGCCGCGGGCTTCCCAGCATCTTATTGTGGGTGCCAAGTGCCACGCCCTGCTGCACGGCAAGTACTCGCCCGATATTGAGGATGTAAAAGCGGTAGCCTTGCCTATTTTGCGCCACCGGCTGGTGCGCAACTTTAAGGCCGAAGCCGAAGGCATCACCGTAGAGCAAATCGTCAAAGAACTTCTTTGATTTTAGTTAAAAATCAAAAATGAAGGAGTAACTAATCCGCTATCGGCGGCGCAAGCCCAGTAGCGTATTAGCACCATTTTTAATTCCAACCACATGGAGGCAGCCGGTTATTACCAGCAATTTGAACGCAACCTTGAAATTATCCTGAGCGGCTTGGAAGCAGGCCTCGATATTCGCTCGACGGCGCTGGGTACGTCCTTGCCCCTGGAAGTGTATGTGCTGAGCGAGGTACTAAACCAAGGCGGCGGACAGTTCCAACTGACTACGGAGGGCGCTTTTGATCGGCTGCGGGAATTTTACGCGCAGTTTCGCCAGAATGAGGCTGGCACCGAGGCTCTTATGCAGCGCATCTTGGCCGATAAAAAAGATATCATGCGCACACCGGAAGGTCGCGTCCTGACCAAGGAAATGCTGATCCGTCGTCTGGAATATTTCAACGAGGCTGCCCGCCAGGTAAACGTGATGCGTAACCAGCACGCGCTGGGCAGCCCGCCACAGTCCCGTTCCGGCGTGGGCGCCGCCCTCCAGAAATAGGGCCGCGGATGTGGACGGGCGTAGAAAGAAGTAAAGCCGCTCCGTTCAACTGTGCTTCGCTGGTTTTACGCCACACAACAAGGCCTTCTGCCATTAACCAATGGTAGAAGGCCTTGTTGTGTGAAGCATTGCCAGATAGAAAGAGAAACATATCCGTTTCTGCATTCACTCGCATCCGCGGTCTGGCCTACGACATGGAAGCGGATGCTTCTTTACGCACTTTGGTGTGGCCGTCTTTCGAGTGCTTGAGCTGCAGCTCGCCTGCCGGCTCCTGCTTGAGGTGACCGGGCACCTCATCCCCATGCGGGCCTTTGGAGATGGTTACGCCACCGTCAACGAAATACGTAGCGCCTGTCACGTAGCTGGCTTCATCGGAGGCCAGGAACAAGTAAACGTTGGCAACTTCTTCCGGCGTTCCGCGGCGCCCCAAGGGAACACCCTGAGTGGTCATTTTCTCCATTTTTGCATCCATCGGGCCGGTTTCCTTGTGCGTCCAAGCCGTATCGATGGGACCGGGCCCCACAATGTTGGAGCGCACCCCAAACTTGGCCTGCTCCACAGCTACGCCGCGCTGGAAGGCATGTACAAAACCTTTAGTGCCCCCGTAAGGTGTATTTTGTGGCTCGCCCATGTGGCCCGCCTCGGAGCCCGCCGACACAATGTTGCCGCGGGTTTTCTGCAGGTAGGGAATGGCCGCCCGCGTCATCATAAAGTTGGAGTACACGTTGTTTTTAATCATGTACTCAAACGCTTCGGTCGGATACTTGTCGATGGTAGCCACGGCCGGAAACGCACCGGCATTGTTAATGAGAATGTCCAGCTTGCCAAACTCCTTCACCGCCGCCTTCACGCAGGCTTCAGCCGTTTGTTCGTAGGAAATGTCGCCGAGGTAACCGATGGCCCGGCCGCCCTCGGCCAGGATTTCGTCCACTACTGCGCGCACTGGGTCACTATCGAGGCCTACCACCACCACGGCGGCTCCCTCGCGGGCGAATTTCTTGCTGATGGCCTCGCCGATGCCGGCACCGCCGCCGGTTACAATGGCTACTTTATTGATGAGTCTGCCTGACATGAGTAGGGTACAAAGGGTGAACAGATAACAGCAGGTGGCAGCGCTACCCGCCCAACCTGCAAGCCGGCGGGCAATTGCGCAGTGCTTATGAACGAGCGGCACCCCATCGGGTTTCTACCGCTTTCTGGGCTGGCCCTACTATCCCCGTTACCAGGTGGTTTAGCGTACTGTATCCGGCCGTTTTCCCAAAATCATGCACGCTTCCCCACCCCTGCCCGCCTTGCCCGGTAGTCCTCTACATACCCCTCGCCTGACTTTGCGACCCTACCTGCCCTCTGATGCCGCCGATTTTTTTCGGCTGATTGACGAGAACCGCCCGCGCTTACGACCCTCTTTTCCGGCACGGGAGGCTACTGTGCAAACTGCCACCGATGCCCTCCAGGTTCTGGCTCAGTTCCGGCACGACTGGAGCCTGGGCCGCCTATATGTGCTTGGGATATGGCTCGCTGCTACCGGCCGCTACCTCGGCGACATCAGCCTGAAGCCTAACTGGAGCCCCCCCGTTACCCTGGAAATTGGTTACTACCTCGCTGCTACCGCCGAAGGCCAAGGCTTTGCCCGGGAGGCCTTGGCCGCGGTGGTGGAGTTTGGGTTTGCTACCCTGGGCGCGGAACGGCTGCTGATCCGGTGCCGCGCCAATAATCCTCGAAGCTGCGCCGTAGCCGAGTCAGTTGGCTTCCAGCAGCTTACCCCGCGGCCACGCTTGTGGCCGCTACGGTCATTCGTCAGTTCCGAGCAGCCTATTCTTTACTACATCCGCAAGCGAGAGTAGCATCGGGGGGATACTTGCAACCCATTCTTTGGGCGGGCACCGATATTTCTACTCTGCTGCGCGCTGTAGCTTAGTTAGCAGAAAGCTTTGGTTGAAATTTAGGTAGAGAGCAAACGAGAAATCGAAGAGGCCATTATTTACATCGTACACTGGCTCAAATCGGGTGGTCAGAATGATTTTGCCCGGTAATTGGTAGTCGCGCAGCACCCGCATAATCAGCAGTTGCCGTGTCTTTTCCGTGTACAAGGGGTCGGCCACCGATACGGAAACCGACTGGTAGAGGCGTCCGCCCAGCGGCGAGATGTATCCGCTCCCCTGCCAGTAAGCGAACTGCACGTTCGAGAGCCGCGTGTCTAGTCCGGCATTTAGGTAGAGCCCAGTTCCGCGCCGGAAGGGCAGCAGCCGGGTAAAGGAATAGTCGTGGAAGTAGGTACCGTAGCCGTCGAAGTGCACCGCTTGCACCCAACTGTCAGATAGTACGCGTCGCAGCCGGGCCCCGGCCGCTACGTTAAACAGCGTCTGCAGCGGCCTGTCGATGGTATCCAGTTGGCCCCCGCGGTGGGTAGCCGTGAATTGGAACGGCAGTTTCAGCAGCCACCGGGCAGAGTCGGTAAGCACGGCGTGCTCCAGGCTAAGGCCGCCGGCTACCTCCTCCTGAAAGTTACTAAACCGATACTGCTGACGCTGCCAATTCACCCAGGCATCCAAGGCGGTGCGCGGCGTTTGCAGCTGGTACTGCACGCCTTCCTCCAGCCGATTGGTAATAACCCGCTCGAAGTCGAACATCGGTTCAATGTAGCCGTGGTGCAGATGGCCTTCGATATTACCAAATAGCAGCCGGTGGGGCCCGTTCTGATACTTGACGGTGAACAAGGGGCGCACCTGCCGGAGCCGAGCCGTACCGTAGTCTTTCCAGAGAAAAACCCCGGCTTCCAGCCGGATATTGGCCGAGGGAAAGTACACCACCCGCGGGGCCAGCTGGGCACCGAAGTAGGTCAGGCCTGGGTCAATCTTGTTGAAGTACTCGTTGTCCTTGTTGAACAGGAAGCCCTGCACATCCAGCCGCAGTTCGTGCTCGTACTCCGGGCCTACCGGCAAGCGGTGGAGAAAGGCCTGGTTATTCAGTTGCGCCCGGGCTGCCCCCGCGGCGCCTAACCAAGCTAGCAGGGTCAGAATCAGAGCGGTACAAAGTGACCTGTTTCCCAAAAATTTTAGCACAGGAAAAGCCTCCTAAAATCAACGAAATTTTTTAGCATTGTGGGCACAAAATATAGCTCAGGTGCGTTACTACTAGCCGACCCGAAAAGGGGCCGGCAGTGTAGTTCCGGCAGGCTTCGGGCACCGTTGTGCCACCAAGCAAAAAGGCCTACATTCACCAAACCTAAGCATTTCCCAACAACCCCTCCTATATAATGGCTGCAACCACTGACAAGGCCGTCAACGCCAACGCCGAGAAAATGAAAGCCCTCCAGCTGACGCTGGACAAGCTGGACAAGAGCTACGGCAAAGGCACCGTGATGAAGCTCAGCGACAACAAGGTGATGGACGTCGAAGTCATCAGCACCGGCTCGCTGGGCCTGGATATTGCCCTGGGCGTGGGTGGCCTACCCAAAGGCCGTATCGTCGAAATCTACGGGCCGGAATCGTCGGGTAAAACCACGCTGACCATGCACGCTATTGCCGAAGCCCAGAAGAAGGGCGGCATTGCGGCCTTCATCGACGCCGAACACGCCTTTGATCCGGCCTACGCCCAGAAGCTGGGCATTGACACGGAAAACCTGCTGATTGCGCAGCCCGACAACGGGGAGCAAGCCCTGGAAATTGCCGACCAGTTGATTTCCTCCGGCGCCATCGACATTTGTGTAATTGACTCCGTGGCCGCCCTAGTGCCGAAAGGTGAACTGGAAGGCGACATGGGTGATTCCAAGGTTGGTTTGCACGCCCGTTTGATGTCGCAGGCCCTGCGTAAGCTCACGGGTACTATCAACAAGACCAACTGCCTGTGCATCTTCATCAACCAGCTGCGCGAGAAGATTGGCGTAATGTTCGGCTCGCCCGAAACTACGACTGGTGGTAATGCCCTGAAGTTCTATGCTTCTGTACGCCTCGACATCCGTCGTATTGGCCAGATCAAAGAAGACAAGGACAATGTTACGGGTAACCGCACCAAAGTGAAGGTGGTGAAAAACAAAGTGGCACCTCCCTTCAAGGTGATTGAGTTCGATATCATCTACAACGAGGGCATCTCGAAAGTGGGTGAAATCCTCGATCTGGGCGTCGACATGGGCATCATTGCCAAGTCGGGCTCCTGGTTCTCGTATGATGGCAACCGCCTGGGCCAGGGCCGCGAAGGGGTGAAGACGGTGCTACAGGACAACCCTGAGCTGGCCGACAAAATTGAAAGCCAGATCCGGGCCATGGTCAAAGGTGAGCCGGAGGCTGCCCTGGCCGCCATTCCCGAAGACCGCACCCTGGACGATGACGACACCTCTGAGCTGTAAGTCGCCCGATCTTCCTTCTCTTCTAATAAAAAAAGCTCGACCGAAGTCGGGCTTTTTTTATTGCCCTTAGCTAAGCTCGGCCCGCAATCCACGCCTTTACGCGCCAAGACAACAACTCAACCTTATCGTCGCGCCAACTCTTTTCGTAGAGCCTATTTTTTGGCCTGTTATATCCGGTTATCTTTGCTGGCACCGCATTTGAGAAGGTACCGGCTACACCTTTATCTGCCGCTCTTACATGATTCGCCGCTGGCTTCTGTTTCCTGTATTGGCGCTGCCCCTGGCAGCGGTACTCACGGCCTTTGGCCCTGTTTCTGACGCGACCCGCAGCATCCCCAACACCAGCTTCGAGCGGGGCGAGGTGCTGCAATATAAGGTGCACTATGGCCTGATTAACGCGGCCGAAGCGACGATTGAAGTCGATGGTGCCGTGCATCGAGTGAATGAGCGCCCTTGCTATCGAGCTACCGTAACGGGCCGCACTACGGGCTCCTTCGACTACTTCCTCCGCATCCGGGATACGTGGCGCTCCTACATCGACACGACCAGTATTTTGCCCCAGCGCTTTTTCCGCAACATCGAGGAAAAAAGTTACCGCAAGCGCGAGACGGTAGACTTCGACCATGTGCGGGACATAGCCAACGTGGAAAGCCACAAAAAAGACAAGAACGACGTCAAGAGGGGCAGTTTCAAAACCCCGAATAACGTGCAGGACCTAGTCAGCGGCTTCTACTTCCTACGGACGCTCAACTACGACCAGCGCCGACCTGGCGAGGTCATTAAAGTTCAGGGCTTTTTCGATGATGACGTCTTTAACATGGACGTGATATACAAAGGCCGAGAAACGGTAGAAACCAAGGCCGGTGTCATCCGCGCCATCCGCCTGGTCCCGAAAATGCCCAGCAATAAGCTTTTTAAAGGAGAAAACGCTATTTCGGTGTACCTCTCCGACGACCGGAATAAAATACCGGTGCTGATTCAGGCGGAAATGTTTGTGGGCTCCGTGAAAGTGGACATGTACAAATACAAAGGCCTCCGAAACCGACTGAACTTGGTGGCTACAAACTGATGCTTGCTCGAAGCGGCTCCCGTTGGGGGCCGCTTTTCTTTTTTCCTCTACCTTTCCCCTCGCCCGAGTTATTACTTGATGCAGACCACCTTAGCTTCTCGCCGCCGCTCTGTGCTCCCGGCTCCGCGCTCCGCGGCGCCGGTCAGTGCCAGCCCCCGGCAGGCTTCCTCATTGGTTGATTACGTCTGGCCAATTCCGCTGCCGGTACCGCCCTCGGCCCGGGCGGCTAGTAACGAAAACGTAACACGCCGCGCCCGGCGGCCAGCCATACTTTTGTCTTCGCGCATTCTGTTTTACCCCAAACCACCTCGCCCCGTGCAGCCAACCATCACCCCCAACGCGTACAAGATTCTGGTAGTTGACGACGACCCGGATATTGTGGAACTGCTGGAGTACAACCTGCGCAAGGAAGGCTACGAGGTAGCCAGCGCCCCCGATGGCCGCAAAGCCCTGGAAATAGCCCCGCAGTTCGGCCCCGACATAATACTGCTGGACGTGATGATGCCCCACCTCGATGGCATTGCCGCCTGCCGCCAGCTCCGGGAGCTACCCCGCTTCAAGGACACGTACATTATCTTCCTGACAGCCCGGGCCGAGGAGTTTTCGGAGGTAGCCGCTTTCGAAGCCGGCGCCGACGATTTCATTGCCAAACCCATCAAGCCCCGGGCCCTGCTCAGCCGCCTGGCCGCTTTCGTGCGCCGCGACAAAGATCCGCAGGTGCAAACCGACAGCATTGAAATCAACGGCCTCAAGATTGACCGGACCGGCTTTGCCGTGTATCAGGAAGGCCGCAAAATCACGCTGCCCAAAAAAGAGTTCGAGTTGCTGGCCTTTCTGGCCGCCTCTCCCCACAAAGTATTCGGCCGCGACGAGCTGCTGCAAAATATCTGGGGTAACGACGTATTTGTGCTGGCCCGTACCGTGGACGTGCACGTGCGCAAAGTCCGCGAGAAAGTAGGCGACCACCACATCCAGACGATTAAAGGGGTAGGCTACAAGTTCAATACCGACAATTAGTTTTCCTTGGGAAGACCAGAGGAAGGAAGAATTACTTGGCAGCTAACCAGCTGATGCTATAATTTTTCCTTCCTCTTTTTCTTCTTACGTACTCCTCCCATGCGGTTTTCCGTTTCCTCGCGCACACTGGCCATTCTGTTGTCTTTGCTGGTGGCCTCCGTGCTGACGGCCCTGGCCTGGGTAGCTCCTACCCTCTCGCTGCGGGAAGGAGTTTTGGCGGCGGGCATTACTGTGGCGGCGTGTTTTCTGCTGCTCTACCTGATGTTTGAGGCCCTGATTTTCCGGGAAATTAACACCATTTACGAAGGCCTGGAGCACATTAAGCGCAAGGAATTCCGGCGCCTGTCGAACAAGTTTCTCTTCCGGCCGGAGCCGCTCAAGCGCATGCGCAACGAGATTCTGGGCATGGCCCAGCGCAAGCAACAGGAAATTGATGAGTTGAAGCGCCTACAGGTGCTGCGGCGCGAGTTTTTGGCCGATGTATCGCACGAGCTGAAAACACCCATTTTTGCCGCCCAGGGGTTTGTACACACCATCCTGGACGACGATGATACCGATGAGTTCACCCGCAAGAAGTTTCTGCAGAAAGCTGCCGCCAGCCTCGACGCTCTCGACTTGTTGGTACAGGACCTGGTCAGCATTTCTCAGCTTGAAAAAGGCGTTATCCGCATGCGCCGCCAGCCGTTCGATATTACCCAACTGGTGCGTGACATCTTTGAGCAGTTGGAGTTGAAGGCTACCCGCCGCAACGTCACGCTGGCCCTGGCCCCCGACGACTTTCAGGCCGCCGGGGGCGGCGTATGGGTGCTAGCCGACCGTAACCGCATCCGGCAGGTACTGATCAACCTGATTGACAACGCCATTAAGTACGGGCGAGAGAACGGGCACGTCACGGTGGCTCTGACGGAAAGCGGCAAAACCGTGCGCGTTAGTGTACACGATGATGGTGAAGGAATTCCAAAGCAACATCAAAGCCGCATTTTCGAACGGTTCTACCGCATTGATAAAAGTCGCACCCGTGAATCCAGGGATGCCGGTGGCTCCGGCCTGGGCTTAGCCATTAGCAAGCACATTGTAGAGGCCCACAAGTCTACTATTCGGGTGCACAGCGAGGTAGGGCAAGGCACCACTCTTGAGTTCAAGCTGCCCCGGCCCCGCAGTACCGATGCGCGGGCACCACTTGCCTCGTAAGAAGTGAGTACCTTTGCAGCTCTCTATGAAGCTGCCCAATTTCAACGACCTGATTCTGTTTGAGGACGAGGATTTCGTCATCATCAACAAGCCCCCTTTCCTAGCTACCCTCGACGAGCGGTTTGGCGGGGCGGCCAATATCTTGCGCCTGGCGCGGGAACACTACGACGATATTCAGGCCTGCCACCGCCTCGATAAGGAAACCAGTGGCGCCCTGGCCCTGGCCAAAAACCCGGCAGCTTACCGGCACTTGGCCATGCAATTTGAAAACCGGGAGGTGAAGAAGGTGTATCACGCTGCCGCCTGGGGCGTGCACGACTACGACGGCCTGCGCGTAGACCGCAGCATCGAAACCACTACCAAGGGCAAGGCCCGGTTGGCCTACAAAGGCAAACCGGCCGTTACGCTTGTTCGCACCCTGGAGGCCTACGCCCGCCATACGTTGCTGGAATGCCAGCCCATTACGGGCCGCATGCACCAGATCCGGCTGCACTTGGCTTACCTGCAGGCGCCCATCATCGGGGATACCATGTACGGGGGCGAAGACTTCTACCTCTCTTCCCTTAAGCGTAAGTTTAATGTAAAGCAGGGCGAAGAAGAGCAGCCCTTTATCAAGCGGTTTGCCCTGCACGCGGCTCAGCTCACGTTCGCCAAAATGAGCGGTGAGCAAGTAACCATTGAGGCTCCTTACCCCAAAGATTTCCGGGTGCTGGTCGAAACGCTGCGGCAGTATCAATAGCCTACTTGCTCACCGCACGAAAGCTATTGCTTGTTATAGCTTCTCGAAAATAGCGATACGCGCTGAATCGGCGGTGGGCTTGCGGCGGTTGCGAGGCATGGCCCGCCGCCAGCGTAGCCGGTAGTGCGGATTGTTGCGCAACGTTTCCAAAGGCACCTGCCCCTCCATCACGGCGTACCAGTCGTCCCAGAACACGAGCGTACCGACTGGTAGCGGCCAGCTTTGCTCGCGCACGGCGGGCATCGGGCTATGCTGAGCCCCAAATGGATCTACCTGCAAAGGCAAAGCCAGATAGGGATGGTGAAACACGACATGGGGCAGGGCGCCCTGACTCCGGGCCCAACGCGCGGCCTCATCGGCCAACAGCTGCTCCGAAGGCCGGCCAAAATCCCGCTCCCAACGGAAAGCCGCCCGGGCCCCGCAGAACAGGAAGCCTACCACGGCCACGGCCAGCCCGATCCGCACCCGGTTTCGCGCCTGTTCGCTCTGAACCAAGGCGGTGAGAGCCTCTACTCCGCGTAGGGCAATCAGGCTCACAAGCGGTACCACGCAGCACAGCACGCGAGTCAGCCCGAAGGAGCCAAAAATACCAAGGGCCCAGAAGATAGTATGCGCCCCAATAAAGACCACCACACTGCCGTAGACCAGCAGTAACTCAGCTGTAAACTTCCCGGGGTACAGTCGGGTAGCCGGCTTTGCCCACTTCCAGAGCATACGCAGCCCCCCTAACCAAAACAGCCCGTAGAGCACCCAACCTACCGTATTGGGCAAACTGATGAGGAAATGCCCCCACTTTCCCTGCCCGTAGCTTTCATTCCGGACAGGATAGGCGTTGTGGGTGAAAACCCAGAGAAAGTCCTGGTACACGAATAATCCGGCTACTCCATAGAGCACGAAGCCCAGTCCCAGCCACGGTAAGGCCCGCCAGTTGCGACTCACCAGCAGATAGAAGCCGTACACACCTAACAAAATAAACCCTTCGGAACGGGCAA
Source organism: Hymenobacter sp. HSC-4F20 (assembly GCF_019599275.1). Taxonomy (GTDB): domain Bacteria; phylum Bacteroidota; class Bacteroidia; order Cytophagales; family Hymenobacteraceae; genus Hymenobacter. The sequence goes on from NZ_JAHZTD010000002.1 coordinate 473,335, forward strand.
ATGGCAGAAAAGAAATAACGGCGGCTCCTACCCCTGCCCGCCCCTGTAGCGCCAGGGCTACCCCTGCTATCAATACCAAGCTAAAGGTAGGCTCCGTCAGGCCGGAAAATTGGATCCGGAAGTAATCTGGGGAGGCGTAGCAGAACAGAATAGCCAGCCAGGGCCACGGCAGACGCAGACTACGGGCTGCGCTGTAGGCAAACCAGGCCGAACCCGCTACCAGCACGCACTGCAGCAGCATAACGGCCCGCAGCCCTAGTTGCGCCGGCCCGGCCATCAGCTCCACTACCAAGGGCTTCGACCACGATTCCAGGAAGTTGATGGGGTGCTCGAAGGCGTAGCGGGCATAGAGGTAGTGGTTGATACTGTCGCCGGAGTCATAAGTGCCCTGCGTGAGGAAGGCCACTACCATGGAAAGTAGAAACAGGCCCAGCAACAAGCCATAAGCGCGGCGGTCGGCGGGTAGGGTAAAACCAGAGTCGGCGGTAGAACGAGGAACTAGCATAGGTGCCGTAAAAGTACGCAGCCGCGGCGGGGAGCCCACTCTGCAACTGTTTCAGAGACAATAATTAGCCGCTAGCTTGCATTTTGGCGGAAAGGCGGTAACTTTGTGTCCGTTTTTCCCGAACCGTGTTCGGTTTCTTCTTCATTTTCAAACGCTTATCCTCCTCCCCAATGGATCATCTGAGCTTCAAGACGGTATCCGTCAACAAAGCCAACGCCAACAAGGGCTGGGTTGTGGTTGATGCCGCCGACGCTACCCTGGGTCGTCTGGCCAGCCAAATTGCCAACATGCTGCGTGGCAAGCACAAGCCCTCCTTCACGCCCAACTCGGATTGTGGCGACAACGTCATCGTCATCAACGCCGACAACCTGCGCGTGACCGGCAAAAAGATGACCGACAAAATCTACATCACCCACTCGGGCTACCCCGGCGGTCAGAAGCGCATCAACCTGCGCGACAAGAAAGCCAAAGACTCGACCCGGGTGATTGAGCACGCCGTACGTGGTATGCTGCAGGGCAACAAGCTGGGCGCGGAGCAATTCCGTAACCTGTACGTGTATGCCGGCACCGAGCATCCCCACGAAGCCCAACAGCCGAAAGCTGTTTCTTTCACGAATCTCTAAGCCGGTTTCGGCCTCTCTTTTAACTTCTTCACTTAATGGAAATCTCCAATACCTCTGGTAGAAGAAAAACCTCGGTGGCCCGCATCTACATGCAGGCCGGGCAAGGGAATATCACTATCAACGGCCGGGACATCAAGGCGTACTTCGCTAATGAACTCCTGGAAAACATCGTGAACCAGCCTTTGGCTACTGTCGAGCAAGTCGGTCAGTACGACATTAAGGTGAACGTGCGCGGTGGTGGCATCTCGGCTCAGGCCGAAGCTATCCGTCTGGCCATCTCGAAAGCCCTCGTAGGCGACAACGCTGAGATTCGTCCGGCGCTGAAGAAAGAAGGCTTCCTGACTCGTGACCCGCGCATGGTGGAACGCAAGAAATTCGGCAAGCGCAAGGCTCGTCGTTCGTTCCAGTTCTCGAAACGCTAATCTTCCAGAGGAACCCTTATCATGGCTCAGACCACCACTTATAAAGAACTGCTTGATGCTGGTGCCCACTTTGGTCACCTTACGCGCAAGTGGGACCCGAAAATGGCGCCGTACATCTTCATGGAGAAGAACGGCATCCACATTATCGACCTGAACAAAACGCTTGTTTCGCTGGACCAGGCTGCCTCGGCCATCCGCAACATTGCTAAGAGCGGCCGCAAGGTAATGTTCGTAGCTACCAAGAAGCAGGCGCAGGAAATTGTAACGGAAGAAGCGAAGCGCCTGAAAATGCCTTTCGTAACGGACCGTTGGTTGGGCGGTATGCTCACCAACTTCACCACCGTTCGCAAGTCGCTGAAGAAGATGAGCACCATCGACAAGATGGTGAAGGAAAATACGGCTTACGCTGCACTAGCTAAGCGCGAGCGTCTCATGCTCTCGCGTGAGCGTGAAAAGCTGGAGCGTGTTCTGGGCGGCATCGCCGACCTGAGCCGCCTGCCCGCCGCTCTGTTCGTAGTGGACGTGAAGCGCGAGCACATTGCCGTGAAAGAAGCTCAGAAATTGGGCATTCCGGTATTCGCTATCTGCGATACCAACTCGAACCCCGAGCTGGTGCAGTTCCCCATCCCGGCTAACGACGACGCTTCGAAGTCCATCCAGCTCATCGTGAGCGTAATGGGTAAGGCTATCGAAGAAGGCCTGTCGGAGCGGAAAGTCGACAAAGAAGACGCCGACAAGAAGCAAGCCGAAGAAGAAGGCATCCAGGAGAAGCAGAACGCCGACGAATAGGCTAGCTGCCCTCCATAGAAAAGGGAACATGCGAAGCACTCGGCTCCGGTGTTCCCTTTTTCTTTAGCTGCAGGTAGCCTAGCTTACCTTAGCTGTGTCTCAGCTGTTACCCCCGAAAACCCTCTCAACCTCATATAACTCACAACAATGGCAGCAATTACCGCCGCAGACGTGAACAAGCTGCGCACCATGACCGGTGCGGGCATGATGGATTGCAAAAAAGCTCTGACCGAAGCTAACGGCGACTTTGAAGCCGCGCGCGACATCCTGCGCAAGCAAGGCCAGAAAATTGCCGACAAGCGTTCGGAAAATACCACCTCGGAAGGCCTCGTGCTGGCTGCTGTTAGCGAAGACGGTACCAATGGCAAACTGATTGCTCTGGCTTGCGAAACCGAGCCCGTTGCAAAAGTTGAAGACTTCAAGAACCTGGCCCAGCAAATTCTGGCCGCTGCCGTGAAAACCAATGCTTCTTCGAAAGAAGAGCTGCTGGCTGCTCCCCAGGAAGATGGCCGTTCCCTACAGGAGCACATCACCGACCTGATGGGTAAGATCGGCGAGAAGCTGGACGTAGTTGCTTACGAGAACGTAACGGCTGAGCGCGTAGCTTCTTACATCCACTCGGACAACAAGAAAGGCGTACTGGTAGCCCTCAAGAATGTAGGTGGTGCCGATGTAACTTCAGTAGGCCGCGACGTAGCTATGCAAATTGTAGCCATGAAGCCCGTTGCTCTCGACAAAGACGGCGTGGATGCTGCTACCATCGAGCGCGAAATCGAAATCGGTAAAGACCAGGCGCGTGCTGAAGGCAAGCCGGAAGCTATGCTGGAGAAAATTGCTCAGGGCAAGCTGAACAAGTTCTACAAGGAGAACACCCTGCTCAACCAAGAGTTCGTGAAGGACAACTCGGTAACGATTTCCCAGCTGCTCGACAAGACGCAGAAGGGCCTGACCATCTCGGACTTCAAGCGCGTAGCCATTGTAGGCTAAGTTCTTACAGCTCTATAAAAGCCCCGTTAGCTTCACTAACGGGGCTTTTTTGCGTTCATACTGTAAACAAAATACTTAGCCTCCTAACGATATAGGTCAACAGTATAACGATAGTTATAATAACTATGGCAGCTCAACCATAACATAAAATATATTATCAACCGGATACAGATAATTACTATATATGACTTATCATTGTACTTATACGTAGCACTATATCTACATAATATATAATTTCCCATAATAGGAAGAATGAGTTCATCCCGAGAAAAGTATTACTGAACACGTAAAATGCAACACTCAACGAAATAGAACGTATGTAGCGACACCAAAACAGGCAAAAGTCCGATTTGCTCGCGAATTTTGTGTCGTGATCCTGTCTCTTACACTATTGCAAACGCCTAACTTTTCTCAAAATGAAACTCAGCGCTCTACCCTTTCACCCGACTACCGGCGACTTACTACCAGCGTACAGGGATGCTTACCTGCGCGGCGACCTATCCAGCGAAAATACCGAACTGGTAGACGCCTATCTGAAAGCGAATAAGAATACGGCTGACGAAACGTTGAATCGTTTCTATGAAATGAAAGGCAAAGGTCATGCAGTGCGGCCTGTGGGCTGGGTTCAACGCCAGTTCGATTTGATCCGTACCGAACCGAAGCGCTTCCGCCAGCGGGCTGCTACCCTGGTACTTGGGGGAGCCTTAGCAAGCGGCGCTGTATTTGCCAGCACTAACTTGCCAGATGCCAATACTCCGATGGACAACGTGCCGGTTATGACGGACGTAGCAGACATGTCCACTGACGCTACTGCTGCCAGTGCTTTCCGCATGATTTCGGTCCGCGGCCGCATCCTGAACGAGAATGGTCAGCCACTGGTAGGCGCGACTGTATGGCAGAAAGGAACGCAACGCGGCGTGAGCACTGATGCTCAGGGTAACTATACCTTGCGTGTACCTGCAAACCAAGCCACCACTTTGCAGTACGGCTATGCCGGATACGCTGAAGAAGAGCTACAAGTAAAAAATAGCCGCACTGAAAATGTGACGCTGCTACCTAGCACTAAAAAAGCGAAACCTGCTAAAAAACGTTGGTTGTTCTTTTAACCAACAGAAGCACAGGTATTTTACTCGCTGGTATCTACCAGTAATCAGCTAGGCATACCTTTAGTTTCCTCCTGAAAAAATTTTGTAAAACCGGAGTGCCCCTTCGTTACGTAGATCGGTCATTCTAGTTTTTGCCGCCCCAGTAGTAGCTTTATGAGACTTCCTTTTCTGCACAAACTCTATGTGAAGAAAATTACGGGAGACGCCTCAGGGGCGGAGCGAGAGCAAGCAGAAACTATTCTTTCTGCTATTCTGCGGGAGCTTCCAGAGTTGATAGGAGTATCGGTGGTAGATATCCGGTCAGGCAAAACGCTGGCCGCTTACACTGCAGTAGCCTCCTTTGACCCTTACAAGGTCAGTAGCCGTAATGTCGAGCTGATCCGGCAGACATTACGCATGCTGACGGCTCCCTGGTTAGCTGGCCAGCACCTCACGGACTTTAATGTCCTCTTGGATGACCAACTACACTGTATGCGCCTAACAGCTAACCACCAGTGGCTGTGCTACGTGGCCGTCCGGATTGGCGATGCCAATATGGCTCTCGTGCGGGAGGTAATGCGGCGGTGTACTACCTGATTTCTATACATCTTTTTCTACCATACTTTTTCTCAACATTTTCATGGCTACTCTTTCGCCAAACCAAGCCGTTCAAAACATTCTTAAGGAGCTTCCTTCGCTGGTAGCAGTTGCCGTAGTTGAAACGGAAACCGGCATGCCGCTAGCTCACCACTCTAACCTGGCTTCGTTTGATGCGGAGACGGCGGCTGCTTACAACACGGAAGTTGTTAAGCAGAAGCTGAAAGCTATCCAGGCCCTAAAGCTGGACCAAACCATTCAGGACATTCTGCTGACCCTGACCGACCAGCTGCACCTGCTGAAGCTTTCTGCCACGGGTGACAAGTTCATCTACCTGGCCGTTAACTCGCGCGATACGAACCTGGCTATGGCGCGTCAGATTCTGAAAGGCCAAGCAGCTGCGCTGAACTAAGCGACAGTTTTGCGACTAAAAAGCCCCGCCGGTGAATACCGGCGGGGCTTTTTAACATTCTACCTCACGGATGACAAACGAAAAAAGGCCTACCGCTATCTTCTATGCCAGTTTCTTATTGAAATTAGAACAACGCCAACTCCGGATTACCCTCGACAAGATTCTACCCAGCACATAGTTTACCACAGCTAGTATGCAGGAGCAGTTGCCTACCTCCTGATCTTGCTTTAGCAGCGGCTCTGATTTTACAGGGTGCAATGAGGAGCGTTTTTGGAGTGCATTACAGCACTTTTCAGCTAACAGCCCGACTACCGACGTCAGCCACTCCAGAGAAATATTCGAGGCCCATTTGCGGGAATTGGAAAGCTGATTACCCTCCGTGCATAAGCATGCGGTAGGCACGCACGCGCGCCTCAGCATTCTGACGGATATTATAGTAAAACAAAGCGTAGTCGGCGATGTGGAAGGAGTGGCGTAGCTCAGGGCGGCCGGGCAGCAGGAAGCGCGGGTAGCCGGGGTGGGACGAAGGGTGAATCCAGACGAGGCCGTTGTGTACTTTGGCATCTACCACGCGCTTGTCTACCCCATCGAAGCTGTAGGGTACGCCACCCAGGTTAAGGCGAGCTGGAGCGGTAGCAGTGTCGCGGGTCCAGGTAAGAGGGTTTACGGCAATGCCGCCCTGAAAAGGCGGGTACTCCTGGCCCCACTCTACGGTATTCCAGCCAACGTAGCAGCCAGTTTGGGTAGAGTCGTCGCAGGGACGCAGTACTTGGTAGTCTTCCGGCATCACCTTGAAGCCGATAAGGTAGGCGGCCACTAGCTGTTTGCGCAGCTTGGGAGTTTGGTCGAAGAACTCGCGAAGCAGGCGGGTGGCGTGGTAAGTACCCTGGCTATGACCGGCAATGATGATGGGGCGGCCTTGGTTGTAATGGTCGAGGTAGTACTGAAAGGCTGTTTTTACGTCGCTGTACGCTAGGTCCAGGGCTTCTTTGCCATTGGGACTTTTCTCATCGAAAAAGGAAAATAGCGTGGCCTGCCGGTAACGCGGCGCGTAGATGCGGCCGGTGTTGTTGAACACCGAGGCCTGCTTGCGGATGGTGCTGGCATCGGTGAAATGGTTTACGCGGGCATCCGTCAGGCTGGCATTCCACTGGCTGCGTCCGTAGTAAGTGGTAGGATGCACAAAGAACACATCCACGGGAGCATCGCGCTGCTGGTTTCGCAACAAGGTATTGCGCGGCACGGCGTCGGCAGAGTCGCGACGGTCGGGCAAGGCGGCCCAGTTATCCTCCATGCGGTAGTCGGGGGCCTCGGGGGCAATGGCCTGCGTGAAGTCTTTACCAGGCTTAATTACACTAATGCACGAGCTTAACGCTAGCAAAGCCCCTAGCACGGGTAAACGAAATAGGTGGGTACGCATTCGATAGAAACGGAATCGGCGGTAAGAAACACCAACGCGCGCCCCTGGTTGCAGGTAGCGCGCGCTGGTGGTAAAAATACGAAGTAAACCGCTACCCTATTAAAGAGCCAAAAGCTCCGGCAACTGATGCGCTACTAACTTATTCGCTGAATGTGTTTTCCAGGAGGCGTTCCTGGCGCAAATACACAATTTTAAAGTTTTTATCGAAGCGTACGCGCACCTGCGCAGTTGTTTGCTGACGCTTCTGCAGCGACTGGCGCAGGGCCGTGCTTTTCTCAATGAAAGTTACTACCCGCGAACCATCACTGACCGGTGGGCTTACTTTCAGGCTGCCCGGCTCAATGGTCGTTTGTCCTTCCAGGAACTCCGGGAAGTGCGATTTTTCCAGCTCGGCGGTAATGGCCGTGGGTGTGGTATTCTGCTGTAAGTAGAACCGTTCCACCCGTGGGGCGAAATAAGAAGAGGCAGAAAACGGAGCCGCTTGCAGATCGGCGTAGTAGTTCTTCAGTACACCTTCAATGCGGGTCTGGGCAGCGCTTTCGTCTACTACCGGTTCCGGGGCGGGCGGAGTAGCTTCTTCGGTGGGCGCAGCGGCTGGAGTAGCCGGGTTTACCGAGTCGGAGGGGGTAGTGGGGAGGGGCACTGCGGGAGCTACCCGCACCGTTTCCGGGGCTGCTGCCGGCGGCAAATCAATCTGCTCCGACTGCGGGCCCACTTCCGGGGCGGTCGTTACAGAGTCGGCAGCCGTGAGCGTTGTGCTAGTCAGGCGTTCCGAGTCCTGGTTACCCCACATCAGATAAGCTACTAGGGCGAGCAGGGCAATAATTCCTCCCACAATGAGGATGGTACCGAGCGGACTTTTGGGAGGGGCCGCGTACGGCTCGTCTTCCACTACCTCGCCCAAGGGCTCCGGCCCTACCCCTACGGGTTGGCTGGAAGGAACGAAGGCGTCGTCGCGGGTAGGCGAAGACCCGGGGCGGCCGGCTTCCAGGGGATGCGAAATGCCAGGGCCGGAGGTAGGCGGCACCGGCGGGTCGGCTACGTAGGGGGTGTGCAGGGGCCGCGAGGTAACGGGGGGTAGCAATGGGTCCTCCACGGGGCTGCTGGCGGTAGGTACCGGCGCTGGCGGCGGAACAGGAGTCGTGGCTACCGGGGGCACCATAGGTATGGGCGCAGCCGGGTCCGGGGTGCGGGGTGCCGGAGCAGGCGGCGCAACGGGTGGCACTATAGGTCCGGGCGCGGGCGTTGCGTCGCTGAACAGCAGCTTTTTCTTTAAGGTATCGAACTCCTGAGGCGTGATGAGGCCCTTTTCCAGCCATTCGTTTAGCTGGCGCAGGGTATCGAGGGGAGACGGGTCTTTTTCCATGGTTGGCAGACGCCCGAAGGCGGTAGAAGGGCTACTTCCGGTCGAGGTTGGTGAGGCGGGCGCGGCGGCGCTCTACCTGCGCTTTACGCAATTCAGTGAGCCGAGCGTTATCGAGGAGCTTCACAGAATCTTCCGCCGACTTGAGCTTGTTGTCGGCATTCTGCTTTTTCAGCTGCTCAATCTTCTCCAAGTTAGCTTTGGTGCTGTTGGCCAGGCTGATGCGCTCCTTTTCCAGTTTCTCTTTGTCTTTTTCTGCGGCCGTTAGCTGCTTTTCAGCTTCGGTAATCTGCTCGCGGTAGGCTTTGAGGCGGGCGGCGGCGGCGAAGCTCTGGGTGAGGTTGCGCAGGGAGCTAAACTCGGAAGGCGTACCCGAAGCCGACAGAAACGAATCGGGGCCCATGGCCGCCCACACCGATAGCTCGGATGTGGTATCGGAAGGCGACGTGACGGTGGAATACAGGTCGAGCAACTTACCCGTAATGCTGGACATGGGCACCTGCTTGGCTTCCAGCACATCCTTCTTGCCCACCCCGAACACGCCGGAGCCTTTTAGCTTGATGTTGTAGGTATCCTTCAGCCAGGATTGCCAGAAGTCGCGCGTCCACTGCGCGGTGCCTTCTACCTGCACCTTCACGGCATCCCGCTCGCGCTTATCAACGCTGACGCTGCTGGTTCGGGCATCGTATAACTGGGCTCGCACCGCCACGGGGGCGCAGAGCATGACCACAAGCAGCCACAAGCCGGAAATTCGTTTCATAAGGAAATGTGATGTAAGAAAGTACAAGGAAGGCCCGCGGGCTAGCTTCGGCAATCATCAGATACCGTGCCGGTCGAAGGCGGCCTGCAGATCCTGCTGCATGCCCGTAAACCGTTGTACGGCGGCTTGGATGAACTCCTCATCGAGGAGCAGATGAATGTCGTCTTCGCTGGTCAGGTCCAGCTCGCTTACCTTGTAGGTTTGCTCCAACGGACCTTTTTCCAGCTTAATCAAATACTTGCCGTTCCAGCTGAAGAGCGTGATTTTAACAGTGGGGTGCGGGATGATGGCGAGCTGGCGCATGGCAGACGGGTAGTACGTAAATACGGGGCGAAGATAGGCAGGCGCTGCCAACCAGGGCCGCAAGCTCAGCATAACCCGGACTAGGCACCCGCGTACACCGGAGCCTAGTACCTGTTCTTATTTTCTCACCCTCAAGAAACTCCCCATCATGCCACAAGGAGATAAATCAGCCTACACCGATAAGCAAAAGCGGCAGGCTGAGCACATCGAAGAAAGCTACGAAGAGCGCGGATTGTCGGAGGAAGAAGCCGAGCGCCGCGCCTGGGCTACCGTTAATAAGCAAGACGGCGGCGGTAAGAAAAGCGGCTCGGGACGTAAGAAATCCGGCGAATAACGCTTGCACCATACGCTAGCAAGGCCCGCGTTTCTGCTTAGAAACGCGGGCCTTGCTATATATCCCGGATACAGGTGACGGAACTACAGGCTATGCATAATCACGTAGAGGGAAGTGGCCGAAATGAGCAGCCATAGCCCGGTACCCAATACAAACGGCTTCGGCCCCACGGCTTTCACCGCCTGCATGGAAAGACCGGCCCCAATAAAAAACAGCGTTACCGTGAGCCCCAGCTTAGAAAGCCGCACCAGCCACGGGGCTACTACGTGCGACGCCGGCACATACGTATTCAGAAGCATAGCCGCAACGAAACCCAGGATAAAGTAGGGAATCTTGATCCGAACGTCTTTCTGCTTGAACAGGAAGGCGGTGCCCAAGGCCACCGGAATAATCCAGAGGGCCCGGGCCAACTTTACGGTGGTAGCTACTTGCAGGGCCTGGGTGCCGTAGGACGCGGCCGCTCCTACCACCGAGCTGGTATCGTGAATGGCAATGGCGCACCAGAGGCCAAACTGGTTTTGGGTGAGGGCCAGCGCATGCCCAATAACCGGAAAAGCAAACAGCGCCGCCGCATTGAGCACAAACACAGTAGCTAAGGCCACCGACATTTCCTCTTCCTTGGCCCGCAGCACGGGCCCCACGGCCGCAATGGCCGAGCCCCCACAAATGGCAGTACCGCAGGAGATAAGGTGCGTAATGTGGCGGCTTAGCCCCAGCCAGCGCCCTCCTACGTAGCCCAGCACCAGCGTACCAATAATGGAGACTACCGTGAATAACAGGCCTTGCTGACCCGCCTGCACAGCGGCGTGCGCGTTCATACCGAAGCCCAGCCCGATAACCGAGTATTGCAACAGTTTAGCCGTGAGCTTGCGGGTCTGTGGCAGAAAGGGGTTGCCTACGGTTTGCGCCAGCCCTAACCCCAGCGCCAAGGCCAGCGGCGGCGAGGCCCAGGGCGTCAGGCAAAACCCCAGAAACAGAATGAACAGCAACGGAGCTACCCACGCCGGACGAGCAGCGACAGTTGAAGCTGCCACCGGAGGTAGGGAAGTATAAACTGGGGCATTCCTGACGACCCGAAGCGGTAGCTTCGGAGCATCGGGTAGGGCGGGGGGTGGAGTGAGGGTGGTGGAGGATTTCATGGGTGGGTAGCGAGCTACTGCCCAAAAGTACGGCTGCCCCTCCCCTATTGATAATCCAAAATGGTTATGGCTAATTACTTCAGGTTATACTGTCGCTGTGCATACCGCAGGAACCGCTCAGCAGCCCGGGAAAGAGGTTGCCCCTGAATCCAGAGAGCCTCAAACTGCCGGGGCAACTCCAAGCTCTCAATGGGCACAATTTCCAGGAGCCCGGCTTCCAGCTCGCGCGCCAGGGCCAGCCGCGACACAAAGCCCAACGCTTCGGGCGCGGCTTCGAGGTAGGACTTAATGGCCTCCGTGTTATCAAAGTAGAAGGCCACATGCAGGTCGGTCAGCTTTATTTTCTGCTCGCGCAAGGCAAACTCCAACACTTCCAGGGTTCCCGACCCCCGCTCACGCAGCACCAGGGGGTGGCTCATTGCCTCAGCCAGGGGTAGCAAGGGCGGCGGTCCTGCGGAAGTAGCCCGACGAACGGCCACCAGCTCATCGGCCAGCAGGGGCTCGTAGTGCAAGTCGCGGCTTTTGGAACGGCCCTCCACGAAACCCAGGTCGAGCTGGCCGCTGAGCATGGCTTCGGCAATCTGCTCTGAGTTGCCGTTGAGCAACGTCAGCTCTACTTGGGGGTAGCGTTTCTGGAAACCCGGCAAAATGCCCGGCAACACGTATTGCGTAAGCGTGGTGCTGGCCCCCAGGCGCAGGCGGCCAGCAGCCTCGCCGTGCAGGTTATGCAGCTGCTCAGTAAGCTGCTGGTGCAGCTGCTCTACCTCATCGGCATGGGCCAGCAGCAAGGTGCCGGCTTCAGTCAGGCTTACCCGGTTGCCGCGGCGCTCAAACAGGCGCTGCCCGTAGCTACGTTCCAGCTCCCGGATGTGCTTGGTAATGGCGGGCTGGGTGATGTACAGCTCTTGGGCCGCCTTGGTAAAACTCAGGTGCCGGGCCACCGACTGAAAGACGCGCAAACGAAAATCGGGCATACGCGCAAGGTACGCGGCCGCCGGGTGCCGCGGAAGCAGATGCGGCCCGGCAATTGCCCGTGCCGCGGAGCAGTTGCTTCCGCTGTGCTTCCCGAAACATGGCGTGCTTCGCTACCCGATTACCCAACCCAAGGGTTCCTGCTGGGCTTCAACGCAACACTGGGGGTAGGCAGTAGCCCCTGTCTGCACGGCTCTTTCCACTTGCTATTCCGAGTACCAGGTAGGGGTTTGGGAAGTATCTCTGGGTAGTGCTCTAGTCTTCGCGGCCCCTTGAGGTAACACTTTACTTTTGACGGGTTTTCAGACTGCACCTAGGGAAAGCTGACGAGGCATCGGTATACCTGCCCTACCCCTTCATGTGGTGCAAGCCTTGTTCTGCTTACCTTGCTTCTTTCCTGATTCCAGTTTTCTTCACCCAATGAAAAGACATTTTCTGACTGCGCTGGCCCTGGTGCCGCTAGCCGCAGCAGCCCAACAACGCGCTGTGTACACGCCTGAACTGCTCTGGAAACTGGGCCGCCTGGGCGAAATGCACGTGTCGCCGGACCGCAAAACGGTGGCCTACACCGTGACGCGCTACAACCTCGGCGAGAATAAAGGCAACACCGACATTTGGGTGGTGCCCGTGGCGGGCGGCGCGGCCCGGCAACTCACCAACACGCCTACCTCCGAAAGCACCCTGAACTGGCGCCCCGATGGCAAGCTGACGTTTCTTTCGGGCGAGGGCGGCACCGAGCAGCTCTACGTGATGAACACCGATGGCTCGGGCAAGCAGAAGCTCAGCGAGTTTCCCGACGAAGGCTTGGCCAACCTGAAATACGCCTCAAAAGGCAATTTTATCCTCTACACCCAGGATGTGAAAACCGGCAAATCGGTGCAGGACTGGTACCCCGATTTGCCCAAGGCCGACGCCCGCATCATCGACGACCTGAACTACCGGCACTGGAACGTGTGGGACGATTATAAATCGACGCACGTTTTCTTCCAGCCTGTCGGCGACGATGGCAAGCCCACCGGCTACGGCAAGGACGTGATGCCGGGCGAGAGGTTTGACGCCCCGCTGGCGCCGCTGGGCGGCTCCGAGCAGCTGGCTTTTTCACCCGACGGCTACCGCCTGGCCTACACCTCGCGTAAGCTCTACGGTAAGGCCGAGGCTGAAAGCACCAACTCCGACATCTACCTCTACGACATCCGGGAAGGCAACACCCAAAACCTGAGCGAGGGCCTGGGCGGCTACGATGTGGAGCCCGTTTTCTCGCCCGACGGCTCGAAGGTGGCGTGGCTGAGCATGGCTACCCCCGGCTTCGAGTCGGACCGTAACGGCATTGTGGTGTATGACTTCAAGACCAGGAAGCGCGAGGACATCACCAAGGGCTCGGAGCAGTCGGCGGCCAACGTCCGGTGGAGCCCCGATGGCAAGACGCTTTATTTCGTGAGCGTGCTGGAAGGCACCGAGCAGCTGTTTTCTATTCCGAGCAAGGGCGGCAAAATCCGGCAGCTGACCAAAGGCCCCCAGAACTACAACTCCTTCGAGCTGGCCGGCAACGACGTGGCCATTGCCAACAAAACCACCCAGGCCCAACCCGCCGACCTCGTGCGCCTCGACCTGAAAACCGGCCGCGAAACGCCCCTGACTAACATCAATGAGCAGGAGCTGGCAGGCGTGAAAACCGGCAAAACCGAAGCCCGCTGGGTGAAAACCACCGACGGCAAGCAGATGCAGGTGTACGTCATCTACCCGCCCGACTTCGACCCGAGCAAGAAATACCCTACCCTGCTCTATTGCCAGGGCGGCCCCCAAAGTCCCATTACCCAGAGCTTTTCGTACCGCTGGAATTTCCAGCTGCTGGCGGCCAACGGCTACATTGTGGTGGCCCCGAACCGACGGGGCCTGCCGGGCTTCGGCACGGAGTGGAACAACAGCATTTCAGGCGACTGGGGCGGGCAGCCCATCCGCGACTACCTCTCGGCCATTGACGCGGTGAGCCAGGAGCCCTATGTTGATAAAGACCGGCGCGGCTGCGTGGGCGCCTCCTACGGTGGCTATTCAGTGTACTACCTCGCGGGTAATCACGAAGGCCGCTTCAAGACCTTTATTGCCCACGCCGGCCTCTACAACCTCACCAGCTGGTACCCCAGCACCGAGGAAATGTTTTTCGCCAAGCACGACATGGGTGGCGCGCCCTGGGATGTGCTGATGCACAGGCCGCCCCACAAAGCTTACACCCACTTCAACCCGCAGCTTTTCGCGAGAAACTGGGATACGCCTATGCTGGTCATTCACGGCGGCAAAGACTTCCGGGTGCCCGAGGGCCAGGGCATGGAAGCCTTTGGTACGGCCCAGCTGCGCGGCATCCCCAGCCGCTTTCTGTACTTCCCCAACGAAGGCCACTGGATTTCGAAACCGCAAAACTCGGTGCTCTGGAACCGCGTGTTCTTCGACTGGCTGGCCCGCACCCTGAAGCCCGAAGGCCAGACAGCGAAGTAACAGCTCCCTAACCGGCTGCTGTTAAAGCCCGCTCAGCTTTGCTGGGCGGGCTTTTTCTATGAACAAACCGGTCTTTCTCGCCTACCCCGGCGCGCATAGCAGCTCAGGGCAGTGCTCGAAAGCCGTGGTCATTTCGTGCGCCACAACAAGCTGGCGGCAACCCATGCTTCCGCCTGACGCCGCAGTACAAGTACTTGAATAGGGCGTTCAGATATACCTCCTGTTTTAATATTTTTATACCTATATACAGTTGTATTTCTTCTGGTTGCCTCATTTTTCCCCTGCCCCACCACTATGTGGCTGCGTCTGACACTTGCACTTTTCCTGAGCTGCTGGCTCCTCTCCTGCCCCAACGGGCAGGCGGCAGCTACTTCGGGCCGCCTGTCCGACACGCTGCTGCTGAAAGACCCCAAAGGGCCGCATATTTCGGAAGCATTCCGTTATTATACGGAGCCCTTCACTACTCCTGCTACTCCCGAGCAGGTAGAAACCCAGTGGCGGGCAGGCAACTTCAGGCCCGGGCCCTGGCACCAAACGCTGAACTTAGGGCTGCTGCACGAGCGAGTGTGGCTGCGCCTGGTAGTGCGCAACACCGATACGCTGCGCCTGCGCTTTTTATGGAGCATTTTCAATTTTACTGACAGCGCCGCCCTCTATTGCCGCCGCCAGGGCGAAACCCGGTTCCGGCTGCTGAGTGCGGCTAGTTCCTGGGTACCGGCCACGGAGCGAGCGTACCCCGCCCGGTCCCTGAGTTTTCCGTTTGTGCTGGAAGCCGGCGAAACGGCCGAGTTGTACCTGCGCATCGACTTGCACTCCGGCGCCCTCTACCTGCCTACCTACATCGAAACGGCCGAGCATTTTCTGGCCTGGGAAATGACGTTCCCGTTTGAGCGCCACTGGGTGTGGTTGCTGGGGTTTTATCTGGGCAGCGCCTTGTTCAACCTAGTGCTGTTTACGTTTCTGCGCGACAGAATTCACATCTGGTACGTGGCCTACGTGGCGTGCGTCACCGTGTTTTTGATGATGGAAGATGGCCTGGATGCATTGGTGCTGCCTACCGCCGCCTACCAGCTGCTCTGGACGATAGGGCAGTTTAACCTGCTGATACTGGCCGCGGCGGCTGGCGTCCGGATTATGCAGCTGTTTGTGCGCCTGCGCAGCGGCTGGCCCCGCCTACACCGGGCCGGTAGTTGGCTGGCCGCAGGCGCCGTAGGGTTTGTCGTGCTATACGCGGCCGTATTTCCCTGGGCGGTGCGCCATAGCCTACCCTTGCTGCAGGTGCTCAACAACGGCCGGGAGGTAGTGCTGCTGGGGTTGTTTTGCTACGGCTGGCTGGCCCTGCTGCTGCTGGCCCGGGCCCGGTCGCAGCGCCGGCTGGCGGCCTACTATGCTCTTACCTACCTGTTCTTCTTCACAGGGTTTGCCGTTTTTTGGAGCAACCACGTAGGCCTGAGCAGCTTTAATCCGATTTACCCTAACCCATTGGCCTGGGGCCTCTTCTTTGAATTACTGATTTTAAGCGCCTTACTTACTGGCCGCTTCCGCCACACCCTGCGCCAGAACGCCCGCCTGCGCATTCGGCAGCTGCGGCAGCGCAATGCCCAGGGGGCCCGTCTGATTGCCGCCCAGGAGGAGGAGCGGCGGCAACTAGCCCGGGAGCTGCACGATGCCATTGGCCCCAACCTGGCCGCCCTACACTTTGCCTGGCAGGGGCCGGCCCTACGGCAGGCCATCAGTTCCTCGCCGGAAGCAGCGGCGGCGGGCCACCAAACGGAGCTGCTACTGCGCCACCTCACCGACGAAGTACGCACGTTCAGTCATACGCTGTTACCAGCTGAGCCTGGCCAGGGTGGTTTGCGCGAGTCTATGACTACCCTCACCCAACTGCTCAACCTCTACGGGGGCCCTCGGGTGCACCTGCACGCCGGTGAGAATCTGGTGGGCCTCTCACCCGCCTTGCAGCAGGGAGCCTACCGCATTGCGGCCGAGCTGCTCAACAATGCCGTGCGCCATGCCGGTGCCACGCAGGTAACCGTGGAGCTGCACCACGAGGCGGGTAGCCTGACCATACGGGTGAGGGACGATGGCCGGGGCTTCGACCAAAGCAAAGCGAGCAGTGGTATTGGCCTGCGTGGCGTGCGGGCCCGGGTAGAGTATCTGCGCGGGCAAATGAGACTGAACAGCTCAGCCGAGGGTACCCATATTGAGGTAGTGCTTCCGGGTTAGGAGGCGCTTACCCGGGGCTGCACGGGTACCGGGAAGGCCTGCCGTTGCCGCCGCAGGAGCCCCAGCAAGCCCAGCACTACCAGACCACAGCCCAGGCCCAGCACCGGTGCCGACACTACCTGCAAGGCCCAGCCGGTGATGTAGGAGCCACTCACGCCGCACAGGTTTACCAAGGCCATGTAAGTCGTGAACTGGGAGCCCTCAATTCGGGGACGGCACAGGGCCATCAGCAGCGGCAGGGCAGCTACGCTCAGGCTGGGGTCGGCCATGTTCCAGAGAAGCAGGCCTAGGGTGGCCACTGCCTCGTGGCGCCACAGGAAGCTCAGGCTACAGAATAGGAGCAGGAAGCTCCCGAGCACCAGCATTACCCGGCGCTGCAGCCGCGCCGCCCCAAGGCGGTCGGCCAGCACGCCGCCGGCCACTATCAGACACAAGGTGGCGGCACTGCCCCAGCTGCCCTGCAGCATGGATACGCGGCTGTCGGACCAGTGTAACTCCTTGATGAGGTGGTAGGAATAGGCCCAGCCGAATACCCCGAAGCAGAGGTAAGTAAGGGCAATGACACTGAACTGGCGCAGAGTCCGCGGCTCGGTAATGGCCCGGTACAGTTCCCGGAACAGCCAGCGTATGGGCGGATTATCGGCGTTGCGGCGGGCCGCCGCCGGTACGGCACCGAAGCGCGGCAGCAACCGGTCGGTGCGCTCCAGACGGATGAAAAACGTGAGTACCGTGAAGGCCAGCAAGGCCACCGATTGGGCCAGCGCCGCCTGAAAAAAGCCGTAGTGGTGCAACATCCACGACAAACCCGCGGCCCCCAGTGAGGAGCCCAGCAGAAAGCCCCCGCGCATAAACGCATTTACCCTACCCCGCTCTTGCTCCGGCACTACCGCTATGGCAATGGCATCCACGCTGGCGTCCTGAATAGAAGCAAATACACTGTGCACCACAAAGGCCAGCAGCATAAGCCGAAGCTGACTTACGGGGTCGTGCACCAGCAGGAGCGCCAGGGAAGCCAGCGCCGCTACCAGCTGCGTAAGCACTACCCACTGCTTGCGCTGCCCAAGTATCGATTCCTGGTACTTGTCAATAAGCGGCCCCCACACGAACTGCAGGGTCCAGGGCAGGCCCACCGCCGCCGAGAAAGAGGCCACCGTAGTGGCACTAAGCCCGCGCCCGGTCAGGTAGTTAACCACCGCCGTCAGACCGAAGCCTGCCGGAATACCCTGCATCACATAGAGGTAGAAGAAAGTGAAGTACCGCAGGCCGGTACTTTCGCGCAAGACTAGGTGGGTCACGGGGCTAAGCTTAAGCTATCAACTACTACCTCTGAGGTCGAGCTGAAGATACAGCTTGTTCGCTGCCCAGCATCAGCAACTAGCATCTAACTCCATGAATAATAGCCACCTAGTTGCTGCCCCCCTACTTCCTGCTACCCTGGCTTTGGGGGTAGCACCCTCCACTTTGATAGGCAGCTTGGATTTCCTCGCCGAAAGCAACTCCTTCTAGAGAAGCCATTTTTCCCTTTCCCAATAGCTAGGCTCAGCGGAGAAGCGGCCGGGGGAAGTACCAGCGTTGTAAAAACCCATTTCACCTGCCTTCGGGGCTGCTTACCCAGCAAAGCTGAACTTGCTCTAGCAAGCCGGGTACCGCACGAAAAACAACCAGCCACTCCGGACTAGCTTTTTCGAGGGCCGGAGGCTCGAAGTACGCTGCTACCGTAGGGTAAGAACCGCTACTTCAGCACTGCCTCCGTTACCTTGCTGATGTCGCTGCTAACTTTTTGGATAAACTCCAGCTGCTCACTGAGCTGGGCATCGGGCGCGGCGGGGGCAGTAGTGGCTGGTGCCGCCGGCTCCGAGGCCACAGTTTCCGGTTCCTGCGGATCGAGGCGGCGGAGGCTGCGGTGCAGGGCCTGCTGGGCCTGGCGCAGGGCCTTGAGGCTGGCCGCGGGTAGTCCAGGGCGCATTTCTCCGGCCAGAATAGCGGAGGTGATAGAGGCCACATTGGAGGAAAGAATGTGGTTGAGCACCACAAACTCGTGCACCTCGGTGGGGCGGTGCTGCTTGCCGCGGGGCTCCGACATCATGCGCTGAAAGGCCGCGCCCAGGTTGGCCGAGCTGACGTACACATCCTTACGGGCCAGCTTGTAGTCGACCAGAGCCACGGGCGAGCCGACTAGTGTTTCCTGCAGAGTGCGCAGGTAGTGCAGGTTGGCCCGCAGCACCGCCTTCAGGTAGTCGTGCAGCTGGCCCGACTCCCAGTTGGGAAACAGCAGGTACCCGGTAGAGAAGGCAATCAGGCAGCCCAGTATGGTATCGAACACCCGCTCCTCTACCACCTGCACGTAGCCCAGCCCCAGAAAGCTGAACAGAATCAGGATGAAAGGCGTCATGAACGTGACGGTGACCAGGTAGTTGATACGCACGAAGCTGTAGGACACCAGCATAAACAGCACCATAAGCACCAGCAGCACCGTGCGGTCGGGAATCAGCCAGAGCACCAGGGCGCCCAGCACCCCACCGGCCAGCGTGCCCAGCACGCGCTGCACGTTGCGCTCCTTGGTGAGGCTGAAGGCTGGCTTAAGCATGTACGTGATGGTCATGATTACCCAGTAGCTGTGGTGGCCCGGCAGCACTTTGGTAACCAGATAGCCCACCAGGCAGGCCACGAACATGCGCGCCGAGTGGCGGAAAATGCCGGATTGCAGGGTCAGGTGGTCGCGGAGCTGCTTGAAATCGAAGCTCTGGTGGGCCACAAAGCGGCCGAACTCCAGCTCGCGGCCGGAGGGCGCGGGAGCGTTGGCATCGAAGTAAGCCAAAATATCCTGGAGGCGCTGGCTGAGGTTGCGCAGGTTCACCAGAATCTTCTTGAGCATGAGGGTGTGGCCGGGGCGGGCGGGGTCATCCAGGGCGTCGATGCGGGCTTTCAGCTTTTCCAAGCCCGCCAGTAGGTTCTGCTGGGCCGTGTAGCCGTGGTTGGCTTGAATGGCAAACCCGATATTTTCCAGCTCGGCGGCGTGCTGCTCAATCTCACGGGCAATGTCGTCGAGCACGCCGGTGGCCTCGAAGCGCTGGTGCAAGGCGGCGTAGTCGTGGTAGGTGATGGTGATTTGCTCGTAGAGGTCGATGGCGTCTACGAACGTGAGCACGAGGCGGCGGCCGGTGCCGGTGGTTTCCTTGACCAGCTGGCGGGTTTTAAACAATAGCTCCCGCACGGCATCCTGTTTTTCGCTCACCGTCACCTGCTGGCTGACCAGGCGGCGGTAGTCGGCCTCCAGGTTGGTGCCAGTGCGGTAGAACTCCGCCTTGAGGCGCAGAAAATCGGCAATGGCCCGGATACAGTCGCCGAGGGCCTGCTGGGCCGGACGATAGGGCCGCAGGGTGTAGAGCAGCATGGTAACGCTCAGATACCACAGGCCGCCGGCCACTACCATGCCGGCGTAGGGCACTACTTCGGCCGGCTTCAGGGGCCTATCCAGCATCAGAATAATAATCAGCAGCCCGGCTGTGCCCACGCCCCCGGCCCGGTTGCCGTACACCAGCAGCATGGTAAAAACGAAACTGCACACCACCACCTCTACCCCCAGCAGAGCCGGGTACGAGTGCAGGAAGCCGGTGACCAGGGCCATCACCCCGATCAGGGCCGTAGCGGCCAGCATGCCATTGCGCTTGTGCACCATGGGGCCCGGCGTATCGGTGAGGCTGACGCACACGGCCCCAAGCGAAACGGTCAGCCCGTCAACCAAGTCGCCGAACATGCCCAGCAGCAAGCCGGGCAGCAGTATAGAAAGCGTGGTCCGCAGACCATCCGAGAATTCCTGACTAGTAAAAAAGTATTGAAAGGAACGAACCCGTTCATCCATGGTGGCTACACCGAAAGTTAGACCCGGCTTATACGCACCAGCTTCGGCTTAGGGGTGCAAGGTACAACGCGGCCTTTACTCCACCGGCGCCAGGTCAGAGTTGGCCGGGCCGGTCATGAGTTTGCCGTAGGCATCAAAGCGGGAACCGTGGCAGGGGCAGTCCCAGCTGCTTTCCAGTTTGTTCCAGTGCACGATGCAGTGCAGGTGGGGGCACACAGCGGAACACTCGTGCACCTGGCCCTGGGGGTCTTTGTACACGGCCACTTTCAGGGGGCCGCGGCCAAGTACGGCGCCAGTGCCGGGCGCTACCTCCTCGGCTGTTTTCACCTCGCCGCCCGTCAGCAGGTCGGTGTACTCGGCCGCGACGTTGATATTTTCCTTTACGTACTCCTTTACCGATTCAAACTTCACCGTCACGCGGCCGGGGTCGTAGAGCTTGGCCCAGGGATTTTCGCGGCCCAGAATCAGGTCGGTAATAATCATGGGGCCGAGGGTGCCGTGGGTCATGCCGTGGCCCGAGTCGCCGGTGATGATGTACACGTTGTCATCGTCGAGCGGATTGCGGCCGGCGTAGGCCAATCCGTCCACGGGCTCCATTACCTGCCCCGACCAGCGGTAATCCACCTGGCCCGCCGTGGGGAAGTTGGCTTTCACCCAAAACTCCAGGCAGCGCAGGTGCTCCTCGGGGTCGGGCTCCTGGCCGGTTTTGTGGTCCTCGCCGCCCACGATGAGCAGGTCGTAGTCCTCGTTTTCGACTTCCTGCAGGCGGATGTAGTGGTAGGGGTCGGCGGTATCCCAGTACAGGGCCTTCGTGACGGAGCCCTTGGGTACCCGGACCCCGATGACGTAGGTGCGGTAGGGATGTTGCTTGGTGTGCATCACCACCCGGTCGTTGAAGGGTGTGTTGGTAGCAATTACCACTGCCTGGGCTTGCACTTCCTGGCCGCCGGTAGTCACCACCCGGGCCCCGGAGCCGCCGTGTACTTCCGCCACGTGGGTGCGGGTAAAGATGCGCCCGCCCTGGCGCTGGATGGCCTCGGCCACGCCGCGCAGGTACTTCAGAATGTGAAACTGCCCCTGGTTCGGGAACACCAGGCACTCTCCGGTCTGGAAGCCCTGGGCTCCGGCATCGGGGAGGCGCTCCACGTCGACGAGGCCGGCGCGGTGAGCTGCTTTCAACTCCTCGTCCAGCTCTTTAGGCGTCCCGCTCTGGGGTAGAAACAAGTAGCCCGGCAAACGGCTGAAGTCACAGGCAATGCTTTCTTTCCGGACGATTTGCTCGATGCGGTCCACGGCGGCGCGGTGGCTGTCGGCGGCCAGCCGGGCTCCGTCCTGGCCAAACAGTTCTTCCAGGGTGGTGTACCGGTCGTCGAGGGCAAAGCTGAGGTGGGCAGTAGTCCGGCCAGTTTCACCGCTGGCCAGTTCCCCGTCTTCCAGCAGCACTACTTTCTTGCCTTCGAGGCCGAGCAAATAGGCCTGGGTGAGCCCGGCAATGCCGCCACCTACCACCACCACATCGGCCGACAGGTTTTCCCGTAGGGGCTCAAATGAGGGCAGTGGTGCGGCCGTGCTAAACCACGAAGAAGTAGTAACACCGGAGGTCAGGGTAGGATTAGGCGTAGGCATAGCGGCGAAGTCTGGTTCAGGATGAAAGTCCTCATCAGGTACGCCGGGGCCTGGGCTGGGGTTAAGGTGGAGCTTGAAAAGAAGAAAGGTTCCCGTTGTTCTGTATTAAAGGCTAGCACTCGTTTCCCTCCTCAGATGAGGGAGGGAAACGAGTGCTAGCCTTTAGCTTTCGGTTCTAATACAAGATATCCTCTACGGGCTCCAGCTTGGAGGGCACTTCGGTTTCGCCGAGCATCTGGCGCAGGTCGATTTCGATGGAGCGGCAGATGGCCGTCATCGGCACGTCGTTCATGTTGTTCTCGAACGGGTTTTCGCTGTTGTGCCCTACCTTCTCGATGGTGGCGAATACCCAGGAAACCATGACGGAAAACGGCACCGTCAGCCAGATGTGGTTGGGGCCCATCTTGGCAAACTCCGTCACCAGGCCCAGGGGCATAATGGCCGTGAACAGGTACACAAACAGCATACTGAAGAAGGCGTACTGGCGCGGGAAAGGCGTATTCTTGATTCGCTCACAGCCGCCCTGCAGGTTGTAAAGCGTCTCCAGCGTGTTCATCATGGTCACGTGCTGGAAGTCGTTGAGCAGGCCCCGCTCCTCGCGCAGGCGCCGCAGCTCGGCGGCCTGCTGGCGCACAATCTGGGCGGGGGGGTTGGCCATGGTGCGCAGCATCTCCGATTCTTCTTCTTCCAGGAAGGGAGCCACTGCATCGTCCCACTGCTCGGGCTGGCGGCGCAGATGAATACGCAGCGCGTTGCACCAGGCAATCTGCCGGTACACCATGCGGCGGTGACGACCGGTGAGCTCATCGGCCGAAGCGGGCGGCATATCCAGGCCGGGCGCATCTACCACGGAGGTAATAAACTCCAGAATCTGGACGGCGGTGGTGCGGCTGCTGTTTACGATGCCGCCCCAGAGTTGGCGTCCCTCCCAGAATCGGTCGTAGGAGCCGTTGTTCTTGAAGCCGATGTAGAAGGCCACGGCCGTGCCCAGGGTAGCTACCGGCTGCCACGGAATGGCTACGGAGTGGAATTTCAATGGCCCGTAGACCAGGCAGACCAGCACGCTGTAGATGGTAAAAATCGTGACCGACTTCCAGCCGAGCTTCCAGATAATATGTGGGCGGAGGTTTTCGCGAATGTACACGCAGAAAGGATTAGGGAACTAGCGCAAATGCAACCGAAGGTAGAGCCGCCACATTAACCTCAGGTTAAACGCGCGCCCCTTGCCTTATTCTACGAAATCATTCGGCCCGGCAGCTATCCACCACTCGGCTATTTCCCCTAGCTAGTCCAGCACAATGCCCATCAGGCGCATGAGTTGGCTGGCGTTAAACGAGCGGCATACCCCGGGCGTAAGGCGGTAGTCGAAGCGCAGGGTACCGTCGGGGTTCAGGAAGGAGTTGAAGCTCACGTTGCGCACGTGCCTGGGCAGTTCCTCTTCCAAGGCGGCCAGCTCCAGGTCGTGGGTGCTGATAAGGCCGCTGGCGGCGCGCTGCCGCAGCTGGTGCACCAGAGCGCGGGCCCCGCGGTGGCGGTCCTGGGAGTTAGTGCCCTTGAGAACCTCATCGAGCAGGTAAAAGACCGGCAGCGAGGTAGCCGCTGCTTCGGGGGTAGTCAGGTCTAGTAGCAGGCGCAGGCGCTTCAGCTCAGCGTAGAAGGAAGAGGTGCTTTCGGCCAGGTTGTCGTTGGTGCGCATGGCAGTGTACACCTGAGCGGGCCCACAGGTGAAAGCCCGCGCCGGCACCACGCCCCCGGCCTGGGCCAGCACCAGATTCAGGCCCACCGTGCGCAAAAACGTGCTTTTGCCCGCCATGTTGGAGCCGGTTACCACTACCGTTTGGCCCGCGCCCTCGATGCGAAAATCGTTGCGCACCCCGGTTTCGGCGAACAACAGCGGGTGGCCCATATCCTCGGCCACTACCGTTAGAGGGGTAGCCGATACCTCGGGCTGGGCAAAGGCCGGGTTGGCGGCCCGGAAGGCGGCCAGGCTCACCAGGGCGTCCAGCTCGGCGGCGGCTTCCAGCAAAGGTTCCAGGCCGTTGGGCAGCTGCCGCTTCCAGCGCTCCAGCTGCCATATACCCCACACATCCCAGAGCAGCACCGTGTTCAGCAGGCCCGCCACCGCCGGGTTCTGCCGGGCCGAAAACCAGCCCGCCACCCCCGACAGCCGCTCCAGCAGCCGGGCCGCTGCTACCCCGCCGGTGTCGTGCAGGGTCTGGTGCAGGCGGCGCAAAGCCGCGCTCTGCCACTGCCCGGCCTCAAACAAAGACAGTTGGTCGTGGGCAGCGCGCAGGGCGTCGCGCATGGTAGTTACGTGCTGGTAACTTTCGGCCCGTACGCCGGCAAATCGGGCGTTCAGGGCGCTGGTCAGCAGCAGTACCAGCAGGGGCCAGGTACCGTAGCCATTCAGGGCGGCGACTAGGGCGGCCACGGCGGCTGCCGGCAGCAGCACTAGTAGGGGTAGCAGCCAGCTTTTACCCACGAAGAAATCCGGCTCCCGCAGCCAGGCCGCAAACTGCCGCGGGTCCGCCTCCTGGCGGGGGTAGTGCTGGGCGCGGGCCTGCCACTCCTGCTGCCAGGCCACATCGGGGGCCAGCTCGGCCGTGGCCTGCTGCCGCTCCGCTACCACCGCGGCCGGACTGGGGGCCAGCAGCCAGCCGGCCAGCCAGTCCTGGCCCAGGCGGGAGGTGCTGCGGTTCAGGAGCTGAAACAAGGAGTGGGAGCCAAATACGTCCAGGTCGGCGGCGTAGGCGTGCTGGGCATCGAGGTAGCGCAGGCCAGGGTCGAAGCCCGAGAGGTTGCCGGTCAGCCGGGTTAGCTCGCCCTGGTTGAGCTGGGCCAGCAGGCGGTGGTGTTCCCGCCGGTAGCCCACGGCATTGTGCCAGCGCACCAGCCCCAGAAACACCAGATACGTCACGCCCATTACTGCAAAGCCAGCCGCTACCTCGCCCCGGCTAAACAGCACCCACACGCCCGCGGCGGCCCCGGTGAACACCAGCAGCCGCACCAAGGCTACCAGCCGGTGCCGGCCGGCAAAGTAGTTTTCGCGCTCGGTGTAGTGGGTCAGGTTTTCCTGGAATAGCTCGGCGGGCGGAACAGAGAGTGGGCGGAAAGCAGAGGAAACAGGCACGGCAGCAGCATCGGGTGAGGGTGCGAAGGTACGCAGCCCCGGCAGGAGGTAGGGCTAGGGCTTGCGTAACCGATGCAAGGGGCTGTCAGGCTTCAAAAAAGGCGCAAGCTCGGCGTGCGTAAAGGCCAACCGGAATTCATATTCCATGTCTCTTCGCACAAAGTGGGTCATGCCCTCGTAGTCTACCTCATGATGAAAGGTTACGCTGTCTGGAGTTATGTGTAGGTCAGTTGGCTCATGTTCAGCATCTATGTGCTGACTGCGTAAGCCGGCGGTATCAGCGGAATCCTGCGGGCTTTCGTGCAGATACTGGTTGATTTGTCGCTGTAGCTTCTGCTCACAGACGGCCAGAAAAGCAGGGCGTTGGGCGGGGTCAATTTCGTCGGTCAGCTGCTCACCTGTTCGCAGGTCCATCACCACCGACCACATTCGGGCAAACAGCTGCCCGCCGCCCGTTATCTGCTCACTTCGTAGCCACACGCTCAGCAGGCCCCGGTCGTTGTAGGCTACTTCGGCGCCGGTGCCCTGGTAGCCGATAAAGCGTGTTCCCTCCTCCTTACGCGCTTGCAGTTCCTGCTCTAGCTCCTCCTCGGTCATGCCAGCTAGCTTCTCTATATCGAAAGCCTCCCACAGCTTCTCGGACACTCGAAAATTGGGCACCGTGAATACTGGACCCGAGAACTCCTTGAAATACGTTTGCTCTCCCACGTGCGCTTTCTCAGCATAACCGCTGCTACGGTAGCTTGTCAAGTGCGCGGGCAGTTGCCGCTCCGATTTGGCCGCGCGCCAGGTACCCGCCAAAGCGCCCGCGCCTGTGCGGCGCAAGTGGAAATAGGCAAAGGGCTGGCGCGGCTGGCGGCTCCCATCCCAACGCTCCGTCAGTTCGGGGCGGTCCAGGTTTACCTCGCCCAGCCACAGGTCGCCAGCGGGCGTCACATATCCATCCAGCCAGATAGGTTTTTGCTGACTTAGGTAGTAATACCAGCCGGCTACCTGCTGGCGGCCCTTCTGGTTAGTAATAGACAGTCGAAACGGGTATTTGCCCCCTAGGGTCCCTTCATAATCACCTGCCACTGCCGCGGCGGCAGCCCAAGCCGCAGGTTTCAAGGCAGCTTGGCCCCTGGAACTGGGCTGCGCACTACCTACCTCGACCGACAGTATAAGAGCCAGAAAACTTGTAATAAAGTAGTTGTTCACGTTGCTGTATCCATATCAGGTTCCTACCCCGCCACCACGGCAATGCACTTGAGCTCAATAGCAATGGGGGTAGGCAGGCAGTTCACTTCCACGGTAGTGCGGCACGGTTGGTTGCTCTGGAAATACTCCGCGTAGAGTCGGTTGTAAGTAGGGAAGTCGGCCTGCATGTTGGTCAGGAACACGGTGACGTCCACGAGGTCTTCCCAGCGGGCCCCGGCTTCTTCCAGGATGTAGCGCACGTTCTGGAACACGGCGTGGCACTGGCGCTCAAAGTCATAGCTCCGGACGGTGCCGTCCTCGTGCAGCTCCACTCCCGGCACCTGCGCCTGGCCGCGCTGGCGCGGGCCTACCCCGGACAGGAACAGCAGGTTGCCCGCGCGCCGGGCGTGAGGGTAGAGGCCTACCGGCTCGGGGGCGCGCCGGGAGTTATGGGGGGCGGAAGTTGCGTCAGGTGCCATCAGGCCAAAGCTACCGAAAAGCGGCGCTTTTCGTAGATAGCGGAAACTCCGCCTTAGGCTGGTGCGGTTGTTGTGCCAGACGGGGTCCTTTTCCCTTGCCTCCTTCTATGAAACACGCTTTCCACATCTTCCTGCTGGCTGGGTTGCTGGCCGCCGCGGCTCCCACCCTGGCCCAGCAGAAACTGAAGTACCCTAAGCAGCCCGCCGCCAACGAAATCTACGATGCCGTGGAAAAGCCGGCTGTGCCCCTGGGCGGCCTGGAAGCCTACGCCCAGTACCTGGCCGACAAGCAGCAGTACCCCACCGCGGCCCTGCAAGCCGGCGTGCAAGGCACCGTTACCGTGACGTTCGTGGTAGAGAAAACCGGCTCGATTTCCAACGTGGCCGTGGCCCAACCCCTCAACCCGGCCTTGGATGCGGAGGCGCTCCGGCTGATTAAGGGCGGCCCGCGCTGGACCCCGGCCCAGCACCGCGGTGGGGTAGTGCGTCAGCGCGTGTCGGTGCCCATCAGCTTCCAGATTCCGGGCGACGCTGGCGGCTCCACGGCCGGCGGAACTGCCACCCCGGCTGGTTCCGGCAGCACTACCCAGGTAGTAGCCCCCGATTCGCCGGCCCGGCCCGTGGGCGGCACCGATGCGTTTTTTGAGTGGGTGCAGCAGAACCAGAAATACCCCGCCCTGGCCCGGCAGCGCAAAGTGCAGGGGCGGGTGATGATGGAGTTTATCGTGGAAAAAGACGGGTCCCTGACGGAAATCAAGCCGATTAAGCGCCTGGGCTCGGGCCTGGATGAGGAAGCCATTCGCCTGCTCAAGGCCGCTCCCAAGTGGCAGCCTGCCACTTACAAAGGCCAGCCCCTGAAGCAGAAAATGGTGCTGCCCATCGTGTTCAGCCTGTAGCACGGCCACAACTGTTAAGCCAGAGGCTGGAGGAAACTGCCTGACATCGGTGGGCTTCCACCGCGGACCCGTCCGCGCTAGACCGTGGGCGGCAGCAGTAACATCTGCCCTGGGTAATGGTTCTATTGTACTACTTGAGGTGCTGCGGTTGCGGCCTCCGCTTTCCACGGGGCTGTGCCCCAGCGCAGTTGGGCCACAGCATATCTGACCACTTGCCTGGCCACGGGCAACGCCGGGGCCGTTTTTAGCCTCTTTGTCTAAAGTACTTTTTGTTTTCGTGCGTTAGCCCCGGTATCGGGGCTGCCATAGTGTAGGTCTGGCCCTGGTTCAGCTCCGACTAGTCTTTCTGTTATGCTTTCTCCCCTGCCGCTCCTTTCCGCCCCACCCGTTGCCTTCGGTACGCCCCTGCCCCTACCCGCCAGCTTCTCCATCTGGCCTTACCAGACCCGGTTTCGGCAGGCTGCCCAGGCCGTAGCGCAGGGTATATTTGATGCATTGGACGAAGACCTGGCCCCTTACGTGCTGCTGCTGGCCCTGCCTGTTGAAGTTGAGGAAGCCACCGAAGCCGTGCCCGTGTGCCTGGAGCCCATTGACTGCGGCCTGAACTCGGAGGCCTTTACCGAAGCCCAGGCCCGCGGCCGGTACTACCGCTACCTGCAGCCCTGGAACTCGCCCGACAGGGAGCTGATGAGTGAGGAAATGATTCAGCGCAAACAAACCGCCCTGGGCTTGCGGCAAGCCGTGCAGGAGGTGCTGGATGAAGTAGCCAACGGTACCCGCCACCTGTACTTTGCCGGGGCGCCCGTGCCCATCAATCAGCATTCGGTAGTGCCCGTGCTGCGCCTCAACCGCAAGGCGCTCCAAGCCTACCCTACCCTCCAGAAAAACCGCTACTACACCGATGGCCGCCTACTCTCGCATTCCTTGCTGATGGCCGCCGTGCTGCGCTTTCACGAGGAATGCCTGAAGTCCTTGACCGAGCCCGAGCCCGGCTCTGGGCTGCTGGTGCGCCCCCGCGACACCGACGAGATTATCCGCTCGGCCGGCAAGCTGTTTATGGATACGCCAGCCCAGGATTTGGGCACGAACCCGGCCGCGGCCAAACTGTTCACCACCTGCAATACCATTTCCTCGTTGCGCTATGAGGGCGCCGAAGGGGTAGGCAAGGTGCTGCTGGCCCGGCGCGGCCATCCCAACCTGGTGGAGGTGTTTGCCCTGACCTGCCCAACGCCTCTCACCGACTACCGGGCCGTGCGCAAGCTGCTCGAAATGACCACCCCCGACGTGAGCTTGCTGGCGGATGGGGAGAACGTGTACGCGCTGGGCCGGCAGATCGGCCAGTACGACGCCAGCCGGGAGGATTTGTTCGTCATCAACTTCGTGAACCACTACGCCTGGGAGTTTCAGCACGGCGGGCAGGTGCTCATGCGCGCCCACTACGGCATGCCCAGCCTACCCCGCACCCGCCTGCACCGGGCCCGCTTCCGCCGCGACCTGAAGCACACCTTCCAGCTCACTGACCCGGCTAAAGTAGAGCGCCTCTGGGACGTGGTAGTGGAAGCTAGCCGCCAGAAGCACGGCACCCTGCTCGTCATTACCACCGAAGCCCTGGCCGAAGCCGACCGCCTGAAGCTGCAATGCACCCTCATTGAACCCGTACCCCTGACGCCCCTTATCACACGCCTGGTCACGGCCATCGACGGGGCCGTGCTCCTCGACCCGGAGGGCTACTGCTACTCCATCGGCGTTATCCTCGATGGCAAGGCTTCCGGGCACGGTACCAGCACCCGCGGAGCCCGCTACAACTCGGCCATCCGCTACGTCGACAGTTCCCCCTACCCCTGCCTGGCCATTGTGGTAAGCGAGGACGGCTTAGTCGACGTCATCACCAAGGAAAGCCTGCGGGAAGAGTAGGGAAAAGCTGGTAATTGAGTGCATGCGTACGCTAGAGCATTATCCTGGGGGAAGGTCTGCGCCGCTATCCGTCCTGACCAATGTGTTTCTCCTACCACCTGAAGAAGCTCTTGCCATTCACACGGCAAGAGCTTCTTAGCTCACTAGGTTTCTCATAAGCAAGGATAGTACTCCTCTGTTCGCTATGACACGCAGCCAATAGCCAGGCTTTGCCTTACTCCCTCCGTTTCTCGGCTTGCTTCTTTGCCCGGAACGACCAGGTAATACGGAACGTGGCCACTACGTCGTTGGCCTCGTCCAGGCCAGTGCTGGTGCATACCACCGTGCGGCCCTCCCCACTGGCCCGGCTTTCGGCTATGGCCTGACCGATGGTAGCCCCATCCTCGCTGGTGAAGCGGATCAGGCCCACGGCTTTCTTGTGGAATTCAGCTTCCAGCCCTACCACTAGCATGGAAACTGGCGAGCCGCTCTGCACGTGCATCATGGCCAGCAAGCCGCTGGCCATTTCGGCGGCCATGCTCAAACAGGCGAAGTAGATGCTGCGGAACGGATTCTGGGTGAGGTAGTGGTAGCGTACCGTTACGGTAGCCTGCCCGGAAGTAAGCGCCGCTACCCGCAGCCCGGCCAGGTAAGCCATAGGCAGCCGCCGCAGCATAAATAAGCGTAGCTTCAACGGGGTACGGATGTCGCGGCGGAATTTTTCCTGCCGGGCAGCAGCGGAAGAAGAGGACATAGCCTGGGCAAGGGGATGAAACCGGAAGTTAGCGGCTTTTTTTGGGGGCAGCTGGCCGGCGCGGAGCTTTCGGCGCCGGGTATACCGTTAGCTCCTGGTAGCCGTAGGTAGCGTCCGGCTCGCGCCGAAAGTCCAGCTCGGGCAACTCGCCCAGCACAAGCTCGGCAGTCGTGTACACGATACTGCCCTCCAGTAGGTGCCCGCCCACTGTGCGCCCCGTTGAATCGGCCACGGACAAGTGCAGGTGGCTGCCGTTCACCGACAGGGTGCCGACCAGCGACACAATCTCAAAGTGACCGTGGTACTGGGTACCGCCCTCCTGATTAGCCAAGCGCAGGCTGGTCGTCGTTAGGCTCCCAACGCAGGTGAGCACCGCCGCAGCCCGCAGGTGGTGCGCCTGTGCAAAGGCTTCCAGCTCCCGGCGCAGGTCCTGGCCCGGTTTCAGGCGGAGCGCGTAGGCGCGAAGGGTAGAGGAGACAGCCGGGCTCGGGACAGAGGAAGCAGGCATGGGGGTAGCAGAAGGCAGAGACTGCGCCGCAGCCTCCGGGAATGAGGGTCCCGCCAGCAGCGCCGCGCACAGAAAGATTCGCATACTTGGCAAAGAAACGAGAAAAGCCCGTGGGCAGGCGTACCACATAGGGGTACACTCCGCCCACGGGCTTTTCTGGCACAATACAGCCGCTACTAGGCTACCGCTTGAAGCTCACGTTACCGTAGCGCACCTTGATGTTGACATTACCCGCGTTGCGCGTCTGCACTGCCCCAAAGCTCCCGCGCAGGTCGCTGGAGGAAGGGCTGCTGTCTTCGGAATTCACTTTTACCAGGCGCTTGTCCACCAGCAGCTTGCCGTGCTCCGTGTTGACGTCGAAGTTGAAACCGGCCCCGTCGGGAAAGTTGAGCAGGATAGTGCTGTAGCCGCCGTCCACGTTTATCTGCCGGAAGTTTTTGCCCGTGCTACGCACCTCAAAGGTGGGGCAGTACTGCAACTTCATATCCAGCTGGTTGCTGAGCTTATCAATGCTGAACTTGGAGTAGCCCGAAGAGCCGCGCAAGTTGCGCACCGTACCCAGAACTACGTCGCCGTACTTGCTGTGCACCGTCAGGTCCTGCACCGAGCCAATGTCAATATCCGAGTAGTTATTACGCAGCTCCACGGTGCCGCCCTCCGTGAGGCGCAGCTTGGAGTAGGAGGCATCTATACTGGCGCGCCGTGCGTACGGCACGGCAGCCTGCGCATTGCATACCCGCACAGAGTTGCGGGGGCCATCGAGGCGAGCCGTACGCAGGCTGCCATACTCAATGGCCAGCTCGGTGGCCCCTGTCAGGTCGCTGGTCAGGCTGATTTCCCCAAAGGCGTTGTGCAGAGCTAGGGGTGTATTTTTGGGTACCCATACGGTGTAGTTTACCTCGTAGAGCTTGGTACGGCTCCAGCACTCCCGTGGCATGGCGCCAAAGTGGGAACGGGCACTGATGCCGCCGGTAGCAGGGTCTTGGTCCTGCACCACTACCTGAATCATTTCCTGCAGTTGCTGGGCCTTTTCCTCAGTTTCCGCGCGGGTGATAATGTCCACATCGGTGCGCACCTCCGGGCGGTTCCACACGTTTACCTGCACCCGGCCGTAGCGGGTATCCAGGGTGTAGAGCTTAGTAGCACTGGCCGGGTAGGTGCGGCTGATTTTGCGGACTTTCTCCACCGCGGGCGTTGGCTGCGCCTCTTCCTGCGGCCCTTGCCCACTACCCTGCCGCACATCCACGGGGGTACCTTGCTCCTGCTGGGCCAGGGGAGCCACCGCGGGCTGGCAGTAGTGCAGCGCCTGGTCGGGGGTAGGGCCCGCAGATTGGGCCGCCGCCCAGCTTACCAGTCCGCTTAGCAGACCAGTAGCCACCAGCCGGCGCCCCACTTCTACTCCGGGAAACAACGAACGGCGCATGGCTTAGGGAGTGCGGCGACCTTCGGCGGCCATGAAGGGCTGGGAATGATAGTCCCGAATCTGCTCGCGGGTGCGCAGTTGCTGGTTCAGCAAATCCAGCCGAATCTGCAGGTTGCGGTCCATGGCATCGAGCACCACTTCGGGCTCCGGGTTGCGGTAGAGCTCAGTCCGAAGCTGCTGGTAAGTAGAGTCCAGAGCCTGCAGCTCCTGCTGCCAGTCGGCGCGCGGGGCCGTGGCGGGAGTTTCCTGATCCAGCGTCCGCAGTTCCTGCTGACGTTCGGCAATTTGGGTGGCGTAGTAGGCTTCCATGCGCTGCACGGTGCTGGCCAGGCGCTGTTCGGGGCCCGCCGTGGCGGGCGTAGCTGGCAGCCCGGCCGCCGGAGCAGCCGCAGTGCTAGCCGCCTTAGCTGCGGCCGCTACCTGCTCCGAGCGGGTCCAGACGGCGGGCTCCGCCGACTGCTGCCACAGCCACGTACCCGCCAGCAGCAGCGTGGCAACGGCCGCGGCAATGCTATACGGCCGGGCTGAGCGCACGGCGGGGTCCAGGGCCGGCAGGGGCGCGGCGGCTGCTTCCGCCGGAACAGGAGTAGCCGTGTACAGGGGCACAATGCGCAGGGGAGATTCTTCCGCCTGCCCCTGCTGCGGGGCAGAGGTAGCTGCTGGGGTGGTCAGCTCGGTTTCAATGTCGTCCCACAGATTCGGGCGGGGCTCGAACACATCGAAGTCGGCGCGGTGGCGCTCAACAAAGGCTTCCAATCCGGTTTTCTTCTCGTTCATGTCAGGTGGTAATGGGCGGGCAGCCTGGGTGGTGCGGTGGTCAAAAACAAGGGGTGGGCCAGCGCAGCCATGCAGGGCAGCATCGGATCAGGGATACGTCAGGTCGCGCGTTTTACAACCCGTGTTGCCGGGCTAGTTCCAGCAGCTTTTTACGGGCCCGGCTGTACTGCGACTTCGAAGTAGATTCAGTAATGTTGAGAATACCGGCAATTTCAGCGTGGTCGTAGCCCTCCAGCAGGTAGAGGGAAAGCACCACCCGGTAGCCATCGGGCAGCTCCTGCACGCAGCGGCGCACCACGTCGGCGCGCCAGCCCAGCTCCTCCAGGTCGGGGCCGTGGTCCTGGGCATCGGGGGCGGCACCGTCGTGCTGGTCGGCCAGGGGTACCAGCTGCAGGCGCCGGTTGCGCAGGCAGTTAATGCTTTTGTTGATGACGATGCGCTTAAGCCAGGAGCCGAAGGAAGAGTCGCCCTTGTAGCTGTGCAGCTCGCGGAAAGCACTCAGAAACGACTCCTGCAGTACGTCCTCGGCCTCGGCGTAGTCGCCGGTGATGCGCAGCGAGGCGTTGAACATGGCCTTGGAGTAGCGCTTGTAAATTTCGGCCTGGGCACGCCGGTCGCCCAGGCGGCACCGCTCGACCAGCGGGGCGTTGATGTCAGTATACGCAAATGCCTCCATAGGGTGCGACTGAGTTGGCGGGGGTTCGGAAAGGGGTGAATCGTAAATATCCAACTTTTCCGGGCAAAAACGGCGGATACTCGGGGTAAGCGCTGGAAAGACAGCGGGCTACCTCACAAGGTTGCACGCGCTGGTAGAATGGGGGCTCCCATCTTTAAAATCTCCGCCGTTACTTTTGGTTTCCAGGGTCGGGGCACCCTCCTACCCTCCCGCAGCCGGGCCACCTGGCTGCGGCTGGGCGCTACCACCGGGGCCGCGGGCCCTCTGATGCAGTCGTTGGGGCTAACCAGCGCGGGGCTACATCCAAAATACCGCGTAACCGGTACACCTAGCAATACGTGTACTTTCGAAGCTTCTTATCTGTTTCTGCATGACATTTTTTTCCAGCCTGCCTCTCCGGCGCCAAGTAGCTAGTACGGTCCGGGGTGGTGCACTGGCGCTTAGTTGCCTGCTGCTGCCTTTGCTGCCAGCCTGGGGGCAGCGCGCCGGCAGCGGCGTGAATCTGAAACACTACCAGGTGGTGTTCGAGGATGATTTTCGCTACCCCTCAGTTGACTCCATGCTCAGCCCCCGCACGGGCAAGTGGAGCCCCGAGCAAATCTGGGGAAATGCGCACTGGGAAGCCGAAGCCCAGTGCCAGAACTACGGCCCCGAAAGCTACGCCTACCGCCCCGAGGACATCCGGCTGCTTCCTACCCCCGGCAACCCCGCCGACGGCATGGTCGCCCTCGACTTTACCTACCACGATACCCCGCTGCGCCAGATTACCTCGGCCAATGGTACCGTTACGGAGGGCGAGTTTTACAAAACCAGCGGCCTGCTCCGCGCCCTCTACACCGGCGACAGCAGCTGCGTGGAGCCGGGCTTCCGCTACGGCATCTTCGAAATCAGGGCCCGCCTGCCGGCCACCGACGGCCTGCAAGCAGCATTCTGGCTGTGGGGCGGCTACGGCATCAGCAACTGTGAGGGCAGCATCAACCCCAGCTGGAAAGCCGGCGATACTTGGGAAATTGATATGTTCGAGTCGTTTATGGGGCCGCCTACTCCGGAGGGCAAGCCTGGTAAGCGCACCTTCTTTAGCTCCTTGCAGCGCAACCCCTTCACCCAGCACGAAAGCAAAGTCACGCACTTAAGCTGGCTGCAAGACAATCCGGCAACTTCCTTCCACGTGTACACCCTGGTCTGGACGCCCACGGAGATGACCTGGCTGATTGACGGGCAGCTGATTCAGCAGGTGCGAGGCGAGCAGGCTGCCCTACCCCGGGAACTGAACTTGATGATCAGCAGCCATTACCAGTGGGACTGCCAGAAAAACCAGCACTGCCCCACGGCTCCCGACGGCGTTACGCCCCGCAACCAACACTGCCCCTCCCCCAACGACCCGTTTCTCATCGACTACATCCGCGTGTACCGGCCCAAGCCCGGCACCCTGACCGCCACCGGGGGCTGGCCGCCCTATCTGCTCAAACAGAAAAAACGCCCGCTGTTTTCCTTCCCGTAGGCGGCTGGTAAAAACGCCACCGCTCGAGCGGCAGGTGCTGCCCGAGCGGTGGCGTTCTTGCTACTCATACCCGGTGGCTCGTCTGGCTTACACGACACCGACGGGTATAGCCATAGCCTAGGGCCGTACCTACGCTACCGCTTACACATCGAACCTGATGCCCTGGGCCAGGGGTAGCTGGGTGCTGTAGTTGATAGTATTGGTCTGCCGGCGCATGTAGATGCGCCAGGCATCGGAGCCCGACTCGCGGCCCCCGCCGGTTTCCTTCTCCCCCCCGAAGGCGCCCCCAATTTCGGCCCCGCTGGTTCCGATGTTCACGTTGGCAATGCCGCAGTCGGAGCCGGCGTGGCTGAGGTAGGTTTCCGTCTCGCGCATGTTGAGGGAGAAGATGCTGGAAGACAGCCCCTGGCGGACGCCGTTTTGCAGGGCAATGGCTTCTTCTACCCCACCGCTGTACTTTATCAGATACAGAATGGGCGCGAAGGTTTCCTCCTGCACCGTATGGTATTCGTTTTCGGCCTCCACTAAGGCAGGCTTCACATAGGTCCCGGTTTCGTAGCCCGGCCCGGCCAGCACCTCGCCGCCGGTGAGCAGGTGGCCACCTTCGGCTTGCACTGCTTCCAGGGCTTTGGTGAAAGACTCCACCGCGGCGGCATCAATCAGGGGGCCTACCAGCGTCCCTTCTTGCAGGGGGTGCCCGATAGGCAGGTTAGGATAAATCCGGAGCAGGCGCGCTTTCACGTCCTCGAAAATGCTTTCGTGAATGATAAGGCGCCGGGTGGTGGTGCAGCGCTGCCCGGCCGTACCCACGGCCCCGAACACCACAGCGCGCATGGCCATATCCAGGTCGGCGTGCTCGGTGAGGATGATGGCGTTGTTGCCCCCCAGTTCCAGCAGCGCCCGGCCGAGGCGGCCGCCTACCACTTCGCCCACTTTCTTGCCCATGCGGGTGCTACCCGTGGCCGATACCAGCGGAATGCGCGCATCGGCGGCCAGGGCCGCGCCAATTTCGGCGTCGCCGATAACCAGGTTAAAAATGCCTTCGGGCAGTTGGTTTTCCTGCAGCACTTCCTTGAGAATGTGCTGCACGGCCACGGCTACCAGCGGGGTTTTCTCCGAAGGCTTCCAGATGGTCACGTCGCCGCAGATGGCGGCCAGCATAGCGTTCCAGCTCCACACGGCCACGGGAAAGTTGAACGCCGAAATGATGCCGACTACGCCCAGCGGGTGGTACTGCTCGTACATGCGGTGGGCGGGCCGCTCGGAGTGCATGGTATAGCCCGTAAGCTGGCGGGACAAGCCCACGGCAAAGTCGCAGATGTCAATCATTTCCTGCACTTCTCCCAGGCCTTCCTGCAAGATCTTGCCCATTTCGTAGCTTACCAGCTTACCCAACGGCTCCTTGTAGTGGCGGAGCTTGTTGCCGATTTGCCGCACAATCTCGCCGCGTTTGGGAGCCGGCACCAGGCGCCAGGTCTGGAAGGCCTCGGCCGCCTTGCGCACTACCTGCTCGTAGTCCTGCGGGGTAGCAAAGGACACGGACCCGATAACCTGGCCATCGGCGGGGGAATGAATGGTGCGCTTGTTTTCGTTGGTGCCGCCGCCCCAGTGCAGGCCGGTGCTCCAGGCCGCATTGTGGGCTTCAACGCCCAGTTCCCGCAGTACCTGCTGCACGCCGTGGGGGTCGTGCTCCTGAACGTCGGTACCCGTGGCCGTGGCTTCTTCGAGGGCTTGTTTCATGGAAAATAGGGGTTGGGTGGACTATAGCCGGCAGACTGCGCCGGGCAACTCAGAGGAAACCCGACTGCTGGGCAGCTGGCGCTGCAAGCTATAAAAACTAACCCGCACCGCAGCCCGTGGGTTTTGTTGCCTTCCGGCGTGAGCGACACACCACTTACCTTTGCCCCAGTTTTTCTCGCCGCTGCATCCATGACTGCCCCGTACTCGGAGTATCTCCACCTTACCTACCGCCCCGACTTACGCATGCTGGTGCTGCGCTGGCTGCGCGATGCTTCTATGGAGGAGCTGCAAGCCGGTTGCCAGGCGGCTCTCCACTTGGCCCAGCAGCACCAGACAGCGCACTGGTTTGTGGATGTGCGCCGCCGCCTCGCCACGCGGGCTGAACATTCTGCCTGGATGGCTGACACGTTTCTGCCCGCCGCGGCGGCCCAACTGCTGCCAACGCCATTGCGAGTTGGTTACCTGATTTCACCCGCTCGCCTGGAGGCTATTCAGAGTCAGCCAGCCGTCTACAATGCCGCCATCGTGCGTACGCAATCCGCGGCGCAACCCTACCGGATGCGCATCTTCCTCAATGAGGCGGAAGCTATCCACTGGCTGCTGGCAGCAGAGTAGGCCCCTGGCCGTTCCAGTTGAGTTGCCTATCTTACCTGACTATGTCCGACGCTGAGTGCAACATAACCGCCCGGCCCGATTTGGGTATTCTGGTAGCCCGCTGGACAGCTGATGCCCCGGCCACTGAGCTACGGGCACAGTACGCCACCATTCTGGCCAGCGCCCAGCAGCATCAGCTAAGCCGCTGGTTGCTGGATGTCCGCCGCCGCGACCAGCTCGATCCAGAAATCGGCCAGTGGACCACCCACGTATTTTACCCCGAAGTAGCCCGTGTGCTGGCCCCGCTGCCGGTACGCCTGGGCGTACTCTGCTCCCCGGCCCGGCTGGCCATCTACAACCAAGCCGCCGACCAGCACCAGTTTCTGTCGTACGGCCTGGCCGCCGAGCGGCCGTATCAATTGCAGCTCTTTATTGAGGAGGGTACGGCGCTGGCCTGGCTTCTGCAGTAGCGGCCGTGCGCCAGAACCCCTATAGAAACCGAAAGCCCCTTCGCTACAGCAGCGAAGGGGCTTTGCTTTAGGGACTACCTCCTACTTACTGGGCTTGCCCAATGGGGTAGTAGGCTTTGCGGCCGTCGGGGTACACTCCTTCTACCAGGGCGCCATCGGTTTCCTTGGCGGCTTCAAGGTAGCGCTGCACATCCTGAGGCTTCGATACCTTGTTCTTGTCGATACGGGTGATGATGAAGCCGTCGGCAATGCCGGTTTCGCGGAAGTTGGAGCCTTTGATGCCGTTGATCTTGGCGCCGCCTTCAATGCCGAGCTTGCTTTGCTCCTGGCGGGTAACCGGAGCCAGGGTCGCACCTTCGTACTTCACCACCGAGGCTACTTCTTCCCGCACGATGTCGGTAGTGCCCGTGGAGTTACGCAGGGTAGCCGTGGCCACGCGCGTATCATTGCCGCGCAGGTAGCTCACCTTGATCTTGTCGCCGGGACGGAAGCGGGCTACTTGCTCCTGCAATTGCGAGGAGGTGTTTACTTTCACCCCATTGATTTCCGTGATGATGTCGCCTTCCTGGATACCAGCTTCAGCGGCCGAGCTGTTTTTCCCCAGGCCCATTACGTACACGCCGTTCAGGGACGTCAGCTTTTTCTCCGAAGCCAGTTGGGCATCTACTTCCCGGATCTGCACGCCCAGCAGTGCGCGCTGCACCGTCTTGTACTTGAGCAGGTCGTCTACCACTTTGCTCACAATGGAGCTGGGCACGGCAAACGAGTAGCCTTCAAACGAGCCGGTGTGCGAGGCAATGGCCGAGTTGATGCCGACCAGGTCGCCGTTGAGGTTTACCAGAGCACCACCCGAGTTACCCGGGTTTACCACGGCATCAGTCTGCAAGAACGACTCGATGCCCATGTTGTCCTCCCGGCGCAGGATGTTGATGTTGCGGCCCTTGGCCGAGATAATGCCGGCCGTAACGGTAGAGTTCAGGTTAAAGGGGTTACCCACGGCCAGCACCCACTCCCCTACCTTCACGTTATCGGAATTACCGTAGCGAATGAAGGGCAGGTTGTCGGCCTTTACTTTGAGCAGAGCAAGATCGGTAGTCGGGTCGGCACCCACTAGCTCCGCCTGGAACTTGCGCTTGTCGTCCATTACCACCTCAATCTTATCGGCCTTCTCAATCACGTGGTTGTTCGTGACGATGTAGCCGTTGGCGGCAATAATTACACCCGAGCCGGAGCCCTGTTGCGGACCTTGCTGGCGGCCGCGGCCCTGATATTGATCAAACTCATCCCCGAAGAACTGGCGCAGGAACGGGTCCATACGGGACATGTCGCTCTGACTAGCCTTAGGAGCGTACTCCGTCATGACGTGCACTACGGCCGGGGTTACGGAAGCAGCGGCGGCGGTGAAGTTCAGGCCTTCGGGCACGGCATACGTGCTGTTGCGCAACTCACTGGTGTACCGAACATTGGGGTCGGCCGCTACGGCCTGGGGCGCATTGGCGCGCTCGGGCTCCAGCAGCTTGTACCCACCCACGGCCACGCCGCCGCCCAAAATGGCAGAACCGAGCAGACCGAGCATCATTTGTTTTGCTTGCATGGGTAAGAAAGAGGTGAGATGAAGGATGTCGAATTGAAAATACAACAGAATTGTGAGCGAACCATGAGCTGCCTCATCTTCTGGAGGGCGCGGGGCTCATCTGCCGACTACCTAACGCTAGATACCTGGCAGATGGTGTCTGGTTGCATGCCTGTTGGGGGAGAAAAAAGGTCGGTTGGTAGATTATTTGCCATACCGCAATGCGTACGTGTGCCTCCGGCTACTAGTATACTAACACGCGAATCAAGAAAAAAGGCACCACATGCGGGTGCCTTTTTTCTTGAATTGTCGCGCTTAGCGCACTTCAATCTGATGCTTGGTCACCTTCTTGCTGTCGAAGGGTAGCGCCAGGCGGAGCACCCCATCCTGGAGCTGCGCATCAATGGCAGTTACATCCACCGTGTCGGGTAGGCGGAAGGTACGCGTGAAGGAACCATAGCCCGACTCAACGCGCCGGAACTTAGGACCGTTCTCGACAGCTTCGGGAGCTTTCCGCTCGCCGGTTACGGTTAGCTTGCCCTCATGAAAGTCAATTTTCACGTTTTCTTTAGCTACGCCAGGTAACATCAGGTGCAGCTCAAAGCCTTGCTCCAGCTCCACAATGTCGGCCTGGGGAATGAAGCTGTGGGAAGGGGCCGTTTGCGTGGGCAGGGTGTCACGCAGCATTTCATTAAGAACCGAGCTAAAAGCACGGGAAGGACGCAAGGCGGGTAGGTTATTATACAGCAGAGTTGCCATGGTTGAAATAGAAGTTAACGGTTAAGGGTAATGGGTTGCTGTGCCCTGTCAGGCACACCCTACTTCTATAAATTCTGTACCAATCCTACTAACCCCGCTGAATATGACTAAATGTCATATATGCTAAATAATAGCACTGACAGATATTCCAGGCACTAACATAAGAACGGGCTTACATCAGCTTTAAAAGCCGATATAAGCCCGTTCTTATGTATGCCACAATGGCATTATCTGATATTAATACTGCGTCGGTAGCTGACGGCGCTCGGCAGTTGCAGGTCTTCCTACGGTCACACGGATGTCGAGGCCCACCGTAGGCTGCACGTAGCGCCTGGGGCCACCGGCTATTTTCACGTTTCCGTTCGCATCATACTGTGGCAACCCAATGCTGTAGCTGTTTTGCCAGGCAAACCAAGGAGTGAAATCGAAACGGGGGGAAAGACGGACGCCTACTTCGCCCCGCAGCTCGGAGAAGTCCAGAAAAGGCTCTTTGGCCTCGTATTCGTCGCGCTGAAACCGCAGGTAAGCAATGGGCTCAAAGGCTACGCGCGGACGCAAGGCCAGACTGCCATTGCCTAGAGGAACTATGCGGTCTACATCAAGGCGCAGGGTAGCGTAGAACCGGTCAGCGTCCGCCTGATCCAAAGGCAAAAGGTACCCTACCCCCAGACGCTGCCGAAAGTTGACGCTGCCAAACGTATTCCAGTGCCGGCCAAATACTTCCGGGGCCAGAAAATGTTCATAGGCATTATCAAACAAGCTATACTGCTGCCGCTGTCCATCTAAAATGGCGCCCCAGCTCCAGGCAGAGGAAAAGAAATGCTCGTAGCCCAGCCGAATGCCCAGCCCAGTAAACAACGGGTTGCTTTCCAACGGGATAGAAGAGTGCTGCAAGTTGAACGCGCCGAATACATAGTCGTCGCCGGTTAGCGAAATTTCAACTTGGGCCTGGGGTTGCAGCACCGTATACCCCTTGGTACGACGCTGGGCCTGAGTAGGGAGGGCTGCTGCCAGCCCGGCAGCTACTAAAACAGTGCTAAGAATAAGCCGCATCGAACAGAAAAAGGTAGTAAGTAACTGACAGCTTTTAGTGCGTAGCCAGCTCCTGCAACGCCAGCCACGCCATCAGGCCAGGGCCCGTTTCCAGCGCCTTGGGGTCAATATCGAAGGTAGGCGTGTGCACGGAGGAAGTGTAATGGCTGCTACCGTCGGCCGCCGCAGTGCCGAGGCGGTAGAAGCAGGCGCTGGTGGCCTGACTAAAGTAGGCGAAATCCTCGGCCGCCATCCACTGGTCTAATTCCACCACGTTTTCGCGACCCAAATACTCTACGGCCGCCTGTTCGGTGCGGGCTGTCAGGGCAGGCTCATTTTCGAGGTAGGGGTAGCCCCGACGGATTTCCAACTCACAGGTAGCCCCCATGCTTTCGGCCAGACCCTCGCAGAGGCGGCGCAAGTGCTGGTGCGCTTCGTTGCGCCATTCCTCGTTGAGCGTGCGGAAAGTGCCTTCCAGGTACACCTCGTTAGGAATCACGTTGGTAGCGCCCTGGGCAATAACTTTTCCGAAGGATAGCACGGAAGGCAGCTTCGGGTTCGCACGCCGACTAACGATTTGCTGAGCGGCCACAATGATATGAGCTGCTACCACCACCGGGTCGATGTTTTGCTCGGGCATAGCCCCGTGGCCGCCTTGGCCGCGCACAGTAAGGTAGAGTTCATCGGTGCTGGCCATGTAGCGGCCGGCGCGCAACCCAATTTTGCCGGCCGGAAGCCGCGGAAACACGTGCTGGCCCAGCACACTGGCGGGGCGGGGGTTTTCCAGCACTCCTTCTTTAATCATCAGGGAAGCCCCACCGGGTAGCAATTCCTCGCCGGGCTGAAACATCAGCTTCACCGTGCCTTCAAACTCGTGGCGGAGCTGCGCCAGAATGCGGGCCGCGCCCAGTAGGGAAGCCGTATGCACATCGTGGCCGCAGGCGTGCATTACGCCGGGGTTTGTTGATTTATATGGTACCTCGTTTTGCTCCGTGATGGGCAGGGCATCCATATCGGCGCGCAAGGCAACGGTCCGGGTGCCGGGGTTGCGGCCTTCAATCAGGGCTACTACCCCCGTGCCGGCAATGGGCTGGGTAGGCAGCCCGAGCTTCTGCAGCTGCTCCGTTACGAAGGCTACCGTGTTGTGCTCCTTAAACGAAAGCTCCGGGTGAGCGTGCAGGTACTCGCGCAGGGCTACCGTTTCGGCCGCGGTTTCAGCTGCGAGGGTTTTGATGCGGGGTAGTAAGTGGTCCATAAAGTACAGCCGCGGGGCGAAAGCACGGCCAGGACGAAGCTCCGAACATAAGCTCCTCACCCCGGCCTTGCTTAGCCCGGGTAGCCTAGAAAGTGGTTTTGTTGATAATGACCTGCGCCGATTCCAGCTCTGCCTTGGGTGCCAGCGGACGAATGCGAACCAGGGCTTGTTCTGCTTCGAGGCGGGTAAGATAGTCGCCAATCCAGAGGCGGAAGATGGGCTGCTTATAGGCGAGGTAATCGGTTTCCTCGGGGTAG
Organism: Hymenobacter sp. HSC-4F20; assembly: GCF_019599275.1. GTDB lineage: Bacteria > Bacteroidota > Bacteroidia > Cytophagales > Hymenobacteraceae > Hymenobacter. Next base: position 516,143 of record NZ_JAHZTD010000002.1, read on the forward strand.
CGGCTGATAACGGCCCGGCGCACGGCCATGGCCTGCTCCTTCTGTAACCCTACATAGGCCAAGATGCGGTAGCCCTGCGCGTATTTCACATTTTGGTTTGTGAAGGCCTGGTCGCGGAGCCGCTGCTCAACCTGGGCATTGACGTGGTTGGTAGGCGTTACCAAGCGGCTGGGAGCGGCGGGCGCAACAGCCGGCGCTTTGGGCGCAGCAAATACGGGTCGGTAGCGGCTCAGGTCTTCGGCAGGGGTAGTAGCCGCCGAAGTTGCCGTGGTACGTCGCGTTGTATCAGCAGCGGTAGAAGCGGCAGGCGCTGCCGGCCCCGACGAGGCGCAGGCACCCAAGGAAAACAAGGTTGAAAGCAGCAACACGTTACGTAGCAGATGTTTCATGGGAAGATTCTTCCAGCAAAGCCAGACTGTTGGAGGAGCCAATTCGGTCGGCGCCGGCTGCCAGCAGGGCCAGCGCCGCGGTGCGCGTCCGGATGCCACCGGAGGCCTTGATACGCACCCCACCCGGCAACGATTGACGCATAAGCATGATATCAGCCACGGAAGCTCCTCGGTTGGCAAAGCCAGTGGATGTTTTTACGAAGTCGGCGCCGGCTTCTACGCACAGGCGGCACGCCGTTACAATTTCTTCCTCCGTCAGGAGGGCCGTTTCGATGATTACTTTCAGGATGGCGCCGCGCAAATGGCATAGCTCAGCCAGCTGCCCAATTTCCTCCTCTACCTCTTCCAGGCGGCCCGCCTTCAGCGCCCCCACATTGATAACCATGTCCAGCTCCGTAGCGCCATCGGCCAAAGCCTGGTGGGCCTCGAAGAACTTCACCTTCGCCAGCGAGTACCCCAGCGGAAACCCAATCACTGTGCACACCGGCACACCCGTACCCTGCAGCTGCTCAGCGGCAAAGCGTACGTAGCACGGCGGCACGCACACACTGGCAAAATGGTGGGTAGCGGCCTCCTGGCACAGCTGGGCTATCTGCTCCGGGGTTGCGTCCGGTTTCAGCAGGGTATGGTCGATGGCGGCGGCGAGCTTCTGCGACATAAGTAGACAAAGGTAACGGACGGGAAGGGCACAAGCGAAGTATCCCGCATGCTACAACAAACGGGCCGCGCTTCCAACTGGAAACGCGGCCCGTACGCTATTTACTTTCTGAAATTTAGTCGATCAGCACGGCCCGGTCGTTCAGCAGGTCGTCTTCTACCTGCTTAAACTTCACGTCCCGCACGATGCGGCCATCCATGTACTGCACGCTTACTTTCTCGTTACGGTTAGCCACTTTCTGCGACTTAGCCGGCTGCTGCTTTTCCAGTACCTGAGCACCGTCCTGCTCCAGGTCCTCGGGGCCAGCGCCGAGCGACACCGACGATACTTCCTTCTCGGCTTTCAGCTTGGGCTGGGGCGGCGCTACGGGCAGTTCGTCTTCAGTGAAGTACTCGGGCTCGTCGTAGCCATCCTGGCCGGGCTGCATGGGCACGTCGGCGCGAAACAGGAACTGAATGGTGTCCTCGTTTACCTTGCTGATCATCTGCTTGAACAGCTCAAACGACTCGAACTTGTACACCAGCAGCGGGTCTTTCTGCTCGTATACGGCGTTCTGTACTACCTGCTTCAGGTCGTCCATGGCGCGCAAGTGCTTGGTCCAGGCCTCATCGATAACCGACAGCACCACTACTTTCTCCATGCCCCGAATTACATCGTGGCCACCGGTAGCCTGGGCGCGGCGCAGGTTGGCTACAGCCTGAATCTGCTTGCGGCCATCGGTGAACGGAATGGCAATGTTCTCGTAGGGCGAGTTCTGGCTCAGCAAATCATTGATCAGCGGCAGGGAGTTGCCGGCAATGAAGTCGTTTTTGCTGTGGTAGTAGCCGAGGGCCTCGTCGTAAAGCTTCTGCGTCAGGGGGCCGGGTTGCATGCCCGCCAAGTCCTGGGCCGTCAGGTGGGTATCGTAGCCAAATACGCGAATGATGGCCAGCTTGAAGTCCTCGAAGTCGTTGTTGCCTTTGTGGCCGATTACAATATCCTCGCAGACGTCATAGATCATGTTCCAGATGTCCAGTTCCAGACGCTCGCCGTGCAAAGCGTTGCGGCGGCGCTTGTACACTACCTCGCGCTGGGCGTTCATCACGTCGTCGTACTCCAGCAGGCGCTTGCGGATGCCGAAGTTATTTTCTTCTACTTTCTTCTGCGCGCGCTCAATCGAGGAAGTAATCATCGAGTGCTGAATTACCTCGCCTTCTTCCAAACCCATACGGTCCATAAGCTTGGCAATGCGGTCCGAACCGAACAAGCGCATCAGGTTGTCTTCCAGGCTCACAAAGAACTGCGAAGAGCCTGGGTCGCCCTGGCGGCCGGCACGACCCCGTAGCTGGCGGTCGACGCGGCGGCTTTCGTGGCGCTCCGTACCGATGATGGCCAGGCCACCCGATTCTTTCGCCGTGCCCCGCAGCTTAATGTCAGTTCCCCGACCAGCCATGTTAGTGGCAATGGTTACGGTACCAGGGTAGCCGGCAGCAGCTACAATTTCTGCTTCGCGCTGGTTTTGCTTGGCATTGAGCACTTGGTGCGGAATGCCGCGCAGCTTCAGCATGCGGCTTACCAGCTCCGAAATTTCCACGGAGGTAGTACCCACTAGCACCGGGCGGCCGGCTTGTACCAACGTCTGGATTTCCTCGGCCACCGCGTTGTACTTCTCCCGAACCGTCTTGTACACTTTGTCGTGCTCGTCTTTGCGGGCAATGCCGCGGTTGGTAGGAATTACTACCACGTCGAGCTTATAGATTTCCCAGAACTCGCCGGCTTCGGTTTCAGCCGTACCCGTCATGCCGCCCAGCTTGTGGTACATGCGAAAGTAGTTCTGCAGGGTTACCGTAGCGTAGGTTTGGGTGGCGTCTTCCACGCGCACATTTTCCTTGGCCTCAATAGCCTGGTGCAACCCGTCGGAGTAGCGACGACCTTCCATTACGCGGCCGGTCTGCTCGTCCACAATCTTCACCTTGCCGTCGTCGGTGAGGATGTACTGGTCATCCTTTTCGAAGAGGGTGTAGGCTTTCAGTAGCTGGTTGATGGTGTGGATGCGCTCCGACTTCACTTGGAAGTCGTCCATAAGCTTCTCCTTGATGTGCAGCTTTTCCTCCCCGCTCAGGCTAGCATCTTTCTCGATGTTGGCCAGCTCGGTGCCGATGTCGGGCATGATGAAGAAGCTATGGTCTTCGCCCTGGCCAGTAATCAGGTCGATGCCTTTTTCCGTCAGCTCGATTTGGTTGTTCTTCTCATCAATGGTGAAGAACAACGGCTCATCGGCCTTGGGCATCTGGCGCTGATTGTCCTGCAGGTAGTAGTTCTCCGTCTTTTGCAGCACGGCGCGCATGCCGGTTTCCGAGAGAAACTTGATGAGCGGCTTGCTCTTGGGCAGGCCACGGTAAGCACGGAACAGGGCCAGTCCACCCTCTCCTTCTTTCGCGCCATCATTGCCTTCCTTGATCAGACGCCGCGCATCGACGAGGTACTGCTGCACCTGCTTTTTCTGCGCGTCCACCAGCATCTGAATCCGGGGCTTGAGCTGGTAGAACTCGTGCACATCACCGCGCGGCACCGGGCCGGAGATGATGAGCGGAGTCCGGGCATCGTCAATCAATACAGAGTCCACTTCGTCGACCATGGCGTAGTGGTGGCGGCGCTGCACCAGCTCCTGGGGGTCGCGGGCCATGTTGTCGCGCAGGTAGTCGAAGCCGAACTCGTTGTTGGTGCCGTAGGTAATGTCGGCCAAGTAAGCCTGGCGGCGGGCATCCGTGTTCGGCTGGTGCTTGTCAATGCAGTCGACAGTAATCTTGTGGAACTCGAACAGGGGCGCGTTCCACTCCGAGTCACGCTTGGCCAGGTAGTCGTTCACGGTTACGACGTGCACCCCGCGGCGAGCCAGCGCGTTCAGGAAAGCCGGCAGGGTAGATACCAGCGTTTTACCCTCACCCGTGGCCATTTCGGCAATTTTTCCCTGGTGCAGTACTACCCCCCCAATGAGCTGCACATCGTAGTGCACCATTTCCCAGGTTACCTCAGCGCCGGCGGCAATCCACTTGTTGCTCCAAATGGCTTTGTCGCCCTCGATGCGCACGTTGGGCTTGCGGCGGGCGTACTCCCGGTCGTAATCGGTGGCGGTAACGACCAGCTGCTTGTTTTCGGTGTAGCGGCGGGCGGTTTCCTTGGCAATGGCAAATGCCAGGGGCAGCACCTGCATGAGCACTACCTCCAGCTCCTTGTTGCGCTGCTTTTCCAGGGTATCGATCTGATCGAACAGCTGCTCCTTCTGAATAGCGTCGAGCGAGGCATCCTCGTTTACGCGCTGGTGCAGGGCGGCAATCTGGTCGTCAATGGCTTTCAGGTGAGCGTCGATCCGGGCCCGAACCTCGTCGGTACGGGCACGCAGCTCATCGTCGCTGAGTTGTGCCAAGTTGGCATATTCGGCGTTGATAAGCGCCACGTACGGAACAATCTCCTTCAAATCCCGGTCCGACTTGGTCCCGAAAATCTTGGCGACGGTTTTCCCTAGAAAATCAAACATGCTGGTTTACCTTAATTGAAACGCCGGGGCGCATCCCAAATTTACAGGATTTCTAACCAAAATCGCCCCATATCATAATGAACAGACAATCTGGCTGGTTCCCTTGCACTTGTAGCAAGCTGCCCCAGCCTTAGCCTCTGTGGTTTGGTGGCTACTACCCTTTCGAAGGGCTTACCCCCGTCCGGGGCGGGCCACGTAGTGCGAGCTGCGCTTCAACCAGCGCTTTTCTACTGCGTGCCACAGCAGAAATGCTACCGTGAGCACCGTGAGCAACAAGCCCACCAAGCCTACCCAGGGCTGGTGCTCGAAAATGCCCCAGTAGATGAACAACTGAATAAGCGGAAAGTGCACCAAATAAGTACCGTACGATACATCACCCCACTGGCCTACGGGCAGTTGCACCGGCAGGCGGGTAGCCAGATACAGCACCGCCGCCGCGTAGTATAGGGGCTCTACTACCTCGCGCAAGGCGTGGTGGCGCACTACCAGAAAGGCCACTCCCGAGGCAAGTGCAACCCAACCCAGCCAAGGACCTAGCTGGCGCTCTTTGAATGTAAACAACGCTCCCAGGGCAAAGAAATGCAGCATGCCCGGAAACTGCCGGGCCAGCTCCGTTACCATCTGAGGGCTTAAGCCTGGCACCTGGGGTAGCAACCAACTCCAGAGCAGGGCGCCGCCGTATGCCAACGCAACGGCTGGGTAAGCACCCACGCGCCGAAATAGCCACACCAGTATGGGCACGCAGCAGTACAAGCACAGCTCAACCTTAATGGTCCAGAGGGAACCGTTCAGCACGGAAACCGGGTGCTGCTCGAACGTGCCTGGCAAGGTAGGCTGCAAGAAATTGAGAAAACCCGCATTGGCGGCCAGATAGCGGTAGCTGGCCGGGTGACGCAGGTAGTCGGCTGGTGAGAGCCTGGTAGCCACTAGCCCCACTGCCCAAGCCAGGCCAATGGTTACGAGGTAGGCCGGATAGATACGCCGGGCCCGTTTCTCGGCATACTCCCAACCGGTAGCACTGGTCAGGTAGCTGCGGGTTACCAAGCAGCCACTTATTACGAAGAAGCCTTTCACCGCAAAATCAGCCGATAAAACCGTCAGGAAAGGCTGGAATGCTGGTAGCGCCGACAGCACCGCCAGGTGGCACAACACAACCGTGAGGGCCAGCCCAAGGCGTACAGCGTCGAAATTATTCTGCATTGCGAAAGAGTATTCCAGCGCAAAATACACGCGGCGCGACTTTCAGCAGCGTTTCTTGGTCAGGGTCCAGCTAATAGCTCACCCTCAGGGGTCAGGGAGCTATTAGCTGGACCCTATCTGTTGCCTGCATCTTTTTCTAGCTAGCTTACCTTGCGGAGTGCTTGAGAGCTAGTGGGTAGGGCTATCTACTCCCAAATGCTGTTCGCCTCCGTCAGAATGAGAGGCTTATCGTCCGTGATGACAATGGTGTGTTCGTGCTGGGCTACGAAGCTGCCATCTTTGGTGGCTAGCGTCCAGCCGTCGTTGAGCTGATGGGCCAGCGTGGCACGAGTGGAAATAAACGTTTCTACCGCTACCACCGAGTTCTTCTTGAAGCGCTTCAGGTTGTACCGGTCGTAGTAGCAGGGTATTTCGCTGGGCTCCTCGTGCAGGCTGCGGCCAATACCGTGACCTACCAGGTTCTTGATAACCCGAAAACCTGCTTTTCGCGCTTCCGTTTCGATTAGCCCGCCGATGTCGGCTATGCGTACGCCGCCGCGAATGCGGCTGAGGGCGGTGCGCAGGATCTGCCGGGAAGCGTCAACCAGCGGCTGATGATTATGAATATCAGCCCCCAGCACGAAGGAGCCGCCATTATCCGCCCAGTAGCCGTCCAGCTCCGCCGATACGTCGATGTTCACCAGGTCGCCCTGCTGCAGCACCTTGCGGGCCGAGGGAATGCCGTGCGCCACTTCATTATTCACGCTGATGCACGTCCAGCCCGGAAACCCATAGGTAAGCCGCGGGGCCGAGTTAGCACCTAGCGCAGCCAGTATCCGTCCGCCATAGTCGTCTATCTCTTTAGTCGTCATACCCGGTTGGGCATACTCGCGCATTTGTTTCAGAGTGGTGCCTACGGCGGCGCTAATGCGCTGAAGGCCGGCTAAGTCGGCTTGAGAGGTGATGGACATGGGACGAAGGTTTATGGCTCTTTCAGGTTGCAGAGCTTTAGCTGGCTAACACGGAGAAGGCCGCGGCTGTTTAGTTCAGCAACTGATTTTAAGCTGTAATTCGCCCAACGTGACAATAGTCAGCGCCCGTACCTGCCCGGGCCAGTCTTTTTGATCCGGCATTTCCGCCAAGGCCCCGAAGCCACTATCAGCCCGATAACCGGGTGCTTTTCCAGGGTCTCTATGCCACTGCTGTGCAGGAGTTAGCCTAGGAGTGTTGTCGTTCATTTTCTCCTACCCCTCGCCGAACTGCACGTAGAGGCAGCTAATACGTCAGGACTACCTCGGTTGTGTCGAGAGGCTGCACGGAAAAGGCCTTCTCATGACGCACCACCTTTCCTCCGAAGTTCGCATCCCAGTGTACTACCAGACCACTTTCCGGGATGGTTGAATCCATGACGTGGTAAGTGACGGCGCCGTAATCCTTCGGGCGTAGGTCCAGGCTGGAGATATAGCCTTGGTCGCGCCAGGGGCCCCAGGCGTAGATAGCATCGGGTACACGCCCAGCCTTCTGTTCCACCCGGATCTTGAGCCAGGCCGGAGCCGCTACCCCCAACCGCAGATTTTGGTTCTTGCGGCCTTTTTTCAGGTAGGGCTCCTCCCCCCAATGCGAACCGTGCCCGGCATCGGAATAAGCTTTTAATACATACGAGGTGCCAGCCTCCGCCTCGAACTGAAAATGGAAACGGCCGGTAGCATCGGCTTGCCGCGGCGCTGTACTGGCCGAGTACCCGGAGTGCAGCCCACTGCCCGACTGAGCATAAACTTCTACCCAAGCATAGGGCACCGGCCGCTCGGTGCGCATTTCGATAACCTGGCCATCGACCAGCGTCGGGCCTTCATCTTTTTGACAGGAGCTGAGCAGCGCCCCTATGGCTGCTGCAAGACAGAAACGGGAGAAGGCGGGTATCATCATCAGGAGTTGAATAGGGAAGCAACCTACCTTTCTCCTACCCTATCGCCTAACCGAAAAGGGCTACTGCTAGACTTTACAAATTACCCACAACCTCCTATAAACATTTGATATACAACTTACTATGACACTATTTTCTTACTTATCAAACGCCTTCACCCTTTGCTATATAGCCAGCACAAGTGCGCGTGGAGGTAGCAAAGCGGTAAGCCATGCTGCTTTACCCCCAGTAAACGGCGAAACCCCACTGTCCTGGTCAGGAAGGTGGGGTTTCAACGAAAGGAATAGGTAGGAACGGGAGGGTGAAATTAGGGTAGCGCTAAGGGCATACTGGCTACGATGCTACGGCCATATGCTCTTCGGAAGAAGCCGTAATGGCTGGCATCATTTGCGAGACGCATGTGTGTAGGCGCTCCTCGGCGGAGGGTAGCAGGTTGCCTTGCTTACTTCCTAGCACGCTGTAGAGGGGCCGGGCAGCCGCTAAGCCAAACGCCTGCATAGACCGGGGCACTACAAACGAGGTATCGAGGCTGGCCATATCGGCAACTAGGCGGGCTAGGTCGGCCCAGGTATAGGCGCCTTGGTTGGCAAGGTGCCACACGCCGCGCTCTTCATCAATAAGCAAATCGAGGGCGACGTTTACCAGGTCGGGCACGTAGGTCGGCGAGATAAGTACATCGTCGGCTGCTTCAAATTGCTGTTTGCCGTGGGCTGCGCGCAGGGCGGAATACACGAAGTTGTATTCGTCCCAGGGGCTGAAAAATGCGCTGGTACGCACTACCAGGGCCTGAGGCATGTGCAGCAGCACGTCGCGCTCAGCGAGGCGCTTGCTGTTACCATACACGTTCAGGGGGCAAGGCGTGTCGCTTTCTACATAGGCTACCGATTTGTTGCCGTCGAAAACTAAATCGGAAGAAAACGTGAGAAAGTGGATGTCGCGGTAGGCACAGGCGGCGGCCAGAACGGTGGGCCCGGTCGTGTTTTCGCGGTAGCAGCGCTTGAAATCCTGTTCGGCTTCATCTACCCGCACGTAGCCCGCCGTGTTTACTACGGCCCAGGGGTTGTGCTGCGACAAGGCTTTTTCAACGGAAAGCGGATCGGCAATATTCAGCTCATCACGGCTCAGAGCCACGAAATCGATGCCGCGAACAGCGCAGAGGCGCTGAAAAGCCCGGCCGAGCGTACCGTTGGCTCCCGTAATCAAGAGAGGCTGCACCGGGGGGAGAGCCAGCCCCGCAGTCGGGTCATGGAGGTCAAGAATTTGCATAGTCTAGGAAGTCTTGGAAGTAGGACAATGGTGATGGTAGAGAAAACGGTCGTCTCGCTCCCACCACCCTTTATTCTGAAGCAACGGATGATGGTAGTGACCTTCTGTAGCAAGGCTTTTGACCATTTTGAAGAGAGCCGTAGGGCGGGGCTTCCCTCCACGCATATCAAATACCCCGCTCTCGTAAAATGCTCCTTCCTGCGTCAGTAGCGTGTTCCAATCATAAGCGCCCAGCAACGACCAGATGGTAATGGCGCGCAAGTCAATGCCCTCTTCTTTCAGCTGATTGGCCGTATCCCAGGCGTACTTTACCCAACGCATCTGCTCCTCCCGGGTACAGTCGAGGTGTACTTCTGTAATGGCAATTGGAATTTGGTACCGCTCCCAGGCTTCCAGGAGCAGGTCGTGCAGGCCAGTCATTTTTACCAGGCGTACTCGCACGGCCTCCACATCGGCGTACTCCACCCGGGCCTCGCTGTGGGCCAGATGATGGGCGGGAAAGTACTGGTGGTTCTCATCCAGAAACCGCTCACTGGTGATGTAGTGGTTGATACCAAGGATGTCGGGGGGTAGCGGATCGTGTACCAGTTCCAGAAGCTCGGCCTTGGAAGCGCCGTTTTTGCGCAAGTAGTCCCACAACGGATGGGCGGCATCAATACGACCACAGAGTAGGTCGAAGGTGAGCCAGCGGCGGTTGTTTTCGTACTCGGCCTGGTCTTGCAGCTTCGGTGTGCAGTGCGTTTTGCCTAAGTCCTCGGTTTGTACCAGCTGAGCGTCGGGGGTTACCTGCCGGATGGCCTTCATGGCTTCCTTCACTCCCTTGATATGATTCAGCTGGATGCGCACAAACGTTTTATCGTCGAGGGCGTGCGGATACCAGATACCGTACAAGCCGCTGAAACGCGCCGTGGTCAGGGGCTCATTAACGGGCGTGTAGTGCTTAATCCAAGGGTAGCGTTCGGCGACCATGCCGGCGAAGCGGGCCAGCCCCGGGACGAAGTTTTTTTTGTGCAGGGCTGTGTAATGAGGGCCGCTGCCGTGGTGCAGCAGCGTGACGATAGGGTCGATGCCCAGCTCCTGCAGGCGGGCCATCCGCTCATCGGTCCAGGACCAGTCGGGGTTGTCCAGGCTTTCGGGGGCTACTTGCTCCCACAGAATGGGGTAGCGCAGCTTCCGGATGCCTAGCTCGGCAATCTGGTCCAGATCCTCAATTCGGGTACGGTGCCCACTGCTCACGAGCTGATCTGAATACCCGTTGCCAACTCGCCGAATGGTACACTCTATCCCACCCCACACTTCTACTTTTTCCATTCTCTAGTGCATTTACGGCTACCCGGACGGTGCTACCAATGTTGAGTTACCCCAATCCAAAAACAGTTCTGTCACCCTGATCTGGTAGCAGAAGGCTCTGCAGGTATCAGCCAAGTGGCATCTATACCCTGAAACTTCCTGCTACCAGTTCAGAGTGACAGACTCTAAACAGCCAGTGTTACAGCAAACTATTCTTTAGCCGGGTCGCGGGGAACCAGTTTTTCCATGATGGAAGTCGAGCCGATGATGGTAGGCTTGCTGGACTTCTGTGCTTCTTCGGTTTTCTCCGTGAGCTTCTTGTACAGCGTCAGGGCCTGCGCTACTACCTGGTCCATGTTGTAGTACTTGTAAGTAGCCAGGCGGCCTACGAAGTGTACGTTAGGCGTTTCGTCGGCCAGCTTCTTGTACTGGTTGTACAGCTCGGCGTTTTCGAGGCGCGGCACGGGGTAGTAGGGGTCCCCTTCGGCCTTCGGATACTCGTACACGATGCTGGTTTTCGGGTGCTTCTGGCCGGTAAGGGCTTTAAACTCCGTGATGCGCGTGTACAGGTTGTCGTTGGGGTAGTTTACTACCGGAGCCGCCAGGTAGTTTTCCTGGTTCAGGGTTTCGTGCTTGAACTCCAGGGAACGGTAGGGCAGCTTGCCATACTTGAAGTCGAAGTACTCATCCACCGGACCCGTGAAAATCATTTCCTTGAAGGGAATGAAGTCCACAATGTCGTGGTAGTCGGTGTTGAGCATCACCTTAATGTTCGGGTGGTCCAGCATGCGCTCAAACATGCGGGTGTAGCCGTGCAGCGGCATGGCCTGGTAGGTATCGGTGAAATACCGGTCGTCGCGGTTGGTGCGGGTAGGTACGCGGCTCGTTACCGACTTGTCCAGCTCCGAGGGGTCCATGCCCCACTGCTTGCGGGTGTAGTTGCGGAAAAACTTCTCGTACAGCTCGCGGCCTACTTTGCTTACTACTACGTCTTCCGAGGTTTTGATAACCGGTACTTGCTCGGCCACCGACTCAAAGAATTGCTCTACCTCAAAGCTGTTAAGCGAGAGGCCATAGAGCTTGTTGATTGTATCGAGGTTGATGGGCATGGGCACCAGTTGGCCATCTACGGAAGCCAACACGCGGTGCTCATAGGGGCGCCAATCGGTGAAGTTAGATAGGTACTCGAAAACGTCCTTCGAGTTAGTATGGAAGATGTGCGGACCGTATTTGTGGACCAGAATGCCTTCCTCGTTGTAGTGGTCGTAGGCGTTGCCCGCAATGTGGCTGCGCTTATCTACGATGAGAACTTTCTTATTGGAGCGCGTAGCGAGCCGCTCGGCCAATACACTGCCGGCAAATCCGGCTCCGACGATGAGATAATCGAACATAGCTAAGCGGAGTTTTTTAGGAGAAGAATGAGGGGGAAGAACGGGCAGTATTGGATGGGGGGAGCGAGGAAAATACGCAAGGCAGGGCGGGGCGTTACGCCAGGGCTGAACTGGAAGCCTGAGTAGATTGCGAAGAAGCAGTCAGCTTCTTTTGCATGAGAGCCACCATTTGCTCCCACGTCTGGTCCCAGCTGATGGTAGCCAAGTACTCATCGGTGCGCCGACGCCAATCGGCATCCTGGTGTTGCAGCAATGCTTTTTCGATGCCCCTACCGAATTCTTCGGCGGTGGCGGCAATGTGCACTAGGTTCAGGTCGCCGTAGGGGCGCACCACGTCGCGGATGGGCGTGCTTACTACGGGTCGGCCGGCAGCCAAGTACTCCGGGGTTTTGGTGGGCGAAATGAACTTGGTGCTTTCGTTGTCGGCGAACAGCAGGGTAGCCACATCCCAGCCGCGCAGGTAGGCTGGCAGCTCCTGGTAGTCTTTGCTGCCGAGGTAGTGGATATTTTGCTGGCGGGGCAGCAGGGCCGGATCAATCTTCACTACCGGACCAATTATCACGAACTGCCACTCGGGGTGCGCATCAGCGAGCTGACGGAGGAGTTCAATATCCAGGCGCTCATCTACTACCCCAAAGAATCCAACGCGCGGATGCGGAATCCCGGCCTGGTCGGCGGGGTCTGGAGCTTGCTGGCGGGCTTGTCCGAAGTGCGCTTTGTCGATGCTGCTCGGGAAGGGGTGCGCATCGGAATGCTGCTGGCTCTTGGCTTCGTACAGGGTGTGGCCGCCAGTAAATACGTAATCGGCTTTCCGGAACAGCTCCTGCTCCCGTTCGCGCAGAGTAGGAGGCGCAAACTTGAAAGCAGCCAACTCATCCATGCAGTCATAAATGGTAAGTGCAGGCGCAAAATCACGCGACTTACCGATGGCCATGGGGGTGTAGTACCAGAAAATGTACTTTTCAATTTTCTGCTCGGCGAAATACTGCCGCAGTACGTCGGCCTGGGCTTGTTCAGAGGCCGCCTCGTCGTGGCGCAGGCGGTTGGGCAAGTGCACCACCAGAACTTTCAGGCCGTGCTGCCGCTCTTTCACTTCCATGTGCGGCTCAATCAAATCATCGGCGTGGTAGAAAGCTTCTTCCACGTAGAACACCCGACCGTGCTGCGCAAAGCGCGACATGAGGTGTTGAGGGCGCTGCCACACGAAGTCCCAATGCAAATGGGCAAAACAAACGAGGTCGGGCAGGGCGTAGGGTAGTGTTACGGCAGGGGCAGCTGTTTGAGAGGAGAGTGATGATTCGGAGGCGCGCACTGGCGGCTCCGCTGGTGGAGACAGCGACATAGAAGCAGGAGAATACGTTAGAACAGTAGGTCAGAAGCCCGTCTGACTACCAAGATGGCTACCTACTGTTTCCTCCTCATACGCCTAGGAAAAAAAAAGGGTATGGATGAGGTTAGCGGGGGCTTAGCGAGCCCATTATACTATACAGATGGAGGATTGTAAGCTGCAGCGAGAATTTTCTGCATTTCTACGGCATCTTGCCAGCCTTCTGCGGTGCGAAGCCATTCTTTGCGCACCCCTACCCTACTGAAGCCGGCGCCCGCAAACAATTCCAGGCTGGCATAATTTGCGAGTGAAATAGTACAATAAATCTGATGCAAGCGTAACACCTCACGAGCATAAGGCACTACTAGTTGTAAAGCAGCGTGGGCGTAACCTAGTCGCCGGAATTCGCGCAAAATGGTAATGCCTACCCCCGCGCGTTGGTGCAAGGGTTCAAACCCAAAAATATCCAAAGCGCCTACAGCCTGGCCGGTACTAGCTGCACAAATAACTAGCCGCAGCTGCCGGACCTCAAAAAAATCGGCTGCCGCAGCATCCAGATAGTGCCGCAACACGTGCCGCGACACTGGCGCCAACGTGTCGGAGACGCCCCACACCTCCGGGTCGTTTTCTAACGCATACAGAAACTCAAGATCTTCGGCTTCCAGAGGGCGTAGGAAAATCAGGTCGGTGCGGAGCATGGGTTGAGCGGGCAATGAGGGGTCGTAAACCTACGAGCCGGGATGATAAAAGAAGGAAGCCTGCCAAATTTTGCTTCAACATTCAGCTGCATTGTCAGTTGAGGCAGGTAACATCCAATTTATTCTTGCCGACATGAAATACAACCTGCTGGGAAATACCGGACTGAAAGTATCGGAGCTGTGCTTAGGCACCATGACATTTGGGGGCCGGGGCTGGGCCGCCGCCATTGGCTCCCTGGATCAGCAAGCCGTTGATGAGCTGGTGAAGCGCTCTATTGATGCGGGCATCAACTTCATTGACACCGCCAATGTGTACTCCGAAGGGCTTTCCGAGGAGCTGACGGGCCAATCGTTGCACAATCTGGGCATTTCGCGGCACGATGTGGTGCTGGCTACCAAAGTGCGCGGCAAGATGGGCGAAGGGCCTAATGATGTCGGGCTCACGCGCAAGCACATCTTTCAGCAGGTAGACGACAGCCTGCGCCGCCTGAAAACCGATTACATCGACCTGTACCAAACCCACAGCTACGACCCGCTGACGCCCTTGGAGGAAACCCTGCGCGCCCTCGACGATTTGGTACGTAGCGGCAAAGTGCGCTACATCGGGGCCAGCAACGTGGCGGCCTGGCAGCTGATGAAGGCCCTGAGCTACTCCACCTACAACCACGTAGAAAAATATGTGTCGTTGCAGGCGTACTACACCATTGCCGGCCGCGACCTGGAACGGGAGTTGGTGCCCTTACTGCAGGATCAGAAGGTAGGCCTGATGGTCTGGAGCCCGCTGGCTGGCGGTTTCCTGAGTGGTAAGTTCACCCGCGAAAACCAGAACGAGGAAGGCGCCCGCCGCGTCAACTTCGACTTCCCGCCCGTCGACAAGGAAAAAGCCTTCGACATTATTGATGTGCTACGCCCGATGGCCGAGGCCAAAGGCGCCACGGTAGCTCAGCTGGCCCTGGCCTGGCTGTTGCACCAGCCGGTAGTAAGCAGCGTCATCATCGGGGCCAAGAAGATGGACCAACTGGAAGACAACCTGAAAGCTGTAGATGTACAGTTCACCCCCGAGGAATTACAGCAATTGGATGAAGTCAGCAAGCTGGCGCCGGAGTACCCCGGCTGGATGCTGGACTTCACCGGCGGCGACCGGCAGCGTTAACCACTATACCACAACACGGCCGCAGTCTATACGCATCTGTCTAAGCCGCGGCCGTATTGTGGTATAGTAGGTAAGCTGGATGGAAGCCATTATTCCTCCGCAGTCGGCTCAGACTCGGAGGCAGAATTTATTTCGTGCTATCCGCTACCTGTATTTTTCCGTCGAAGACGCGCGTGGCGGGGCCGCTGAGGAATACGTTGGTGAAAGAGCCATCGGGCTTGGCCTCGAAGGCCACGCGCAGGTCGCCACCGGGCGTGCGTAGGTGCACGGGGCTGCTAGCACCGCGCCGGGAAGCTGCCAGGGCTACGGCTGTCACGCCGGTGCCGCAGCTCAGGGTTTCATCTTCTACCCCCCGCTCATACGTCCGCACTTGCCAGGGCTGGCCAGGGGTAGCAGGCGCCTCTACGAAGTTGACGTTGGTGCCCTTTTCCCGGAACCGCTCGTTGTAGCGGTAGGTGCGGCCCTCGGTAAACACGTTCAGCTCGGCGAGGGTGCTGGCGGGCAGAAAGCGCACGAGGTGAGGGGAGCCCGTATCGAGAAACACGCCGTACTCTTCTACCTCCTGCTGGCCGATTACATCCTGCATGCGCAGGTGCACCGTGCCGTCCGCATCTACGCGGGCCTCGTGGGGGCCATCGGCGGCCAGGAAATGGGTTTCGTTCTGGATAACTCCGAGCTGCTTGGCAAAGGCGACGGTACACCGGCCACCGTTGCCGCACATGGAGCCTACATAGCCATCGGCGTTGAAGTACACCATCTCGAAATCGTACTGTGGATGCTGGCGCAACAGTATCAGGCCATCGGCCCCGATGCCGCGGCGACGGTCGCAGAGGAAGCGCACCAGCTGGTGGTTATGCTCGTCGAATTGATGGGCGCGGTCGTCCACCATCACGAAGTCGTTGCCAGTGCCTTGGTATTTGTAAAAAGGAAGCGAAGTCATAACAAGAAGTAAGAAGACAAAGATGGCCATTGGCAGCCGCAGAACCGCACGCCAGTGCAGAGCAGCAACACAATTATCAGCTAAATGCTTTCCGCAGCAAGGCTATTTGCCCGGCATGGTATAAGTTGTGCTGCACCAGCCCGTGTAGCAGCACATAGTAAGTACCCGGCGTACCGGCCGCATATTCGGGCTGGGCCTCCAGATAACGGTCAAGGTCAGTATCCTGGAGGCGCGCTACCGCGCCCAGCAACTGCTCATGCGCCGCGTGCAGATGGGCTTGCGCTTGCTGCCAAGAGGTTTCGTCGGGGGTTGGGGGTAGCGGCGGCCAATTCTGTTCGTCGGTGGGGCCGATGAGTTGGTTGGTTTCCAGGCGCTGCCGCACAATTTGTAGCCAGGTATCCAGGTGCAGCACAATTTCCCAGATACTATGTGCACCGACCACCGGATGGGCGGCGGCCTGGGCGGCGGAAGTGCCAGATACGGTAGCCTGCAGGGAAGGGCCAGCCCAGGCGTCGCCGTCGAAAGCGCGCCGGAGCTGATCTAGTAGTAGTTCGGTTTGCTTCATCGTCTTGTTCTTGTGCGCTACGGTCCTTTCCCTTTCTACGATACCGCCCAAAACTGCGCCATGCCGTACCTTTGCCCACCTGCCCTACCCGGCAGCGTAAAGGTAGTTCTATGTACACGTTTCTCACCACCAGCCCCTGGGCCGACTACGAGCTGATCGACGCCGGCAACTTCGAAAAGCTGGAGCGCTTCGGCAACCATATTTTGTCTCGCCCCGAGCCCCAGGCCATCTGGGACCCGCACCTGCCCGCCTCGGAGTGGCAGCGGGCCAACGCCATTTTTACCCGGGAGAAGGGCAGTCAGGAACGCGGGCAGTGGAAAATTAAGGGCGGCACGCCGGAGCAATGGGTGATTGGCTACGAGCGGCCGGGCGGGCTGAAGCTGCGGTTCCGTCTGGGCATGTCGTCGTTCAAGCACGTGGGCCTGTTTCCGGAGCAGGACCCCAACTGGCAGTTCATTTATGAGCAGACGCGCCAGCGCCGCGCTACCCAGCCGCGGGTGCTGAACCTCTTTGCCTACACCGGAGCGGCTACGCTGGCCGCCCGCGCCGCCGGCGCCGACGTGACTCACCTCGACTCGGTAAAGCAAGTCAACTTCTGGGCCCGCGACAATATGGAAGCCTCCAACCTGGATGGGGTGCGCTGGCTGGTGGAAGATGCCATGAAGTACGTGCGGCGTGAAGTGAAGCGTGGCAGCAAGTACCAGGGCCTCATCCTCGACCCGCCCGCTTACGGCCGCGGCCCCAACGGCGAAAAGTGGCAGCTGGAAGACGAGCTGAACGAGATGCTCAAGCTCTGCAAGGAGCTGCTGGACCCGCAGGACCATTTCTTCCTCATCAACCTGTATTCCCTGGGCTTCTCGGCCCTGATTCTGGAAAACCTCGTGCACGAAATCTTTCCCCAGGCCCGCCAAACCCGGGAAATCGGGGAGATTTACTTGCACGACCAAGCAGCCCGCAAGCTGCCACTAGGCACCTTCTGCCGTTTTGCTGTCTAACGTGACGTAGTAACGAGGCGAGGAGAAACGAGGTAAAGGGAAATACTTATTCGCTGCCTGCCGCCCGCTTTCTTGTCGCCTCAGCACCCGTCACAGGTTTCCTAATCCGTTTATCACCTCTTTCCCCTTTCCGTGTCACTGCACTCGCCCCGCCACCGCCGCCTGGCCCTGATTGATATGGGCACGAATACCTTTCACCTGCTCATAGTAGAGCTACCCGAGCCAAGCCACCAGCAGCCCGTAACGCTGCTGCGCACCAAAGTGGGCGTGCGGCTGGGGGAAGGTGGTATCAGTAAGGGCGAAATTGCTCCGGCGGCTTTTGAGCGGGCCTTGCACACGCTGGTAGGCTTCAAAGAGGAAATTGAGCTGCACCAAGTAACCGAAGTGCGCGCCACGGCCACCAGCGCCATGCGCGTAACGCGCAACGGCCCGGCCCTGGCGCAGGCCATCTTCGAGCAGACCGGCATCCGGGTGGAGGTGATTCCGGGCGAGCGGGAAGCCGAGCTGATTGCCAAAGGTGTGCGGTGGGCCGTGCCGCTGGGCAACCAGCCTCACCTGATTATGGATATTGGCGGCGGCTCGGTGGAGTTCATCCTTGCCGATGCTACTACCATCTTCTGGAAGCAAAGCTTCGAGATTGGAGCCCAACGCATGTTGGATAAGTTCTTCCCCGACCCCAGCGGCGTATTTCCGGCAGAAGCCGTAGCCGCCGAACAGGAATACCTTACAACCATGTTGGCCCCACTGGCGGCGGCCGTGCAGCAGTACCAGCCGGTAGGCCTGGTTGGTGCCTCGGGCAGCTTCGACAGCTTGGCCGATATGCAGCTGGGCCGGCTACGCACCGAAGCGGAGCTACCCCCTCGCACGGAGCTGACCCTGGAAAGCTTCCGGCGTAGCTACCAGCAACTACTCAGCCTCAACCACGAGCAGCGGGTAGCCCTGCCCGGCATCTTGCCCATGCGCGCCGATATGTTGGTGGTAGCCAGCGTGCTCATTGATTTTGTGCTGAACATGACGGGCATCACCCACATTCAGACCTCCGCCTACGCCCTGAAGGAAGGGCTACTGGCCGAAATGATGGAGCAATAGCCTCGGTTACGCAGCTGACTTCAGCGCATCAGCTTTGGCCTGTCGGCACACCCGGTGGATGAAAGCCAGCTTATGCACTACCTCCGGCCCAATGATGAACGGATACGAATCGGGCTGACCCATGCTGCGGTTGAGGCTGTTCATGGCAAACGAGAGGGGTAGCCACATTTCCATAATGCGGTTGAAATCCTCCACGTGGTAAGGGTCGGTGGTAATGGCCGCGTCCAGGTTCTGGTCGTCGGTAGCGCGCAGGGGGTTTACGCTGAGCCCAAAAGCGTAGGCCGTTTGCAGCGTATCCATGATGTGGAGGTAGTGGGCCCAGGTTTCGGCCCAGTCTTCCCAGGAGTGGGTAGTGGCGTAGGCGCTGATGTAGTGCTCGGCCCAATCGGCGGGCGGGCCCTGGTCGTAGTGCTTTTTCAGCGCCTCCCCGTAATCTTCCTGCTCATCACCAAACAGCTGGCGGTACTCGTCAATCCAGGGGGTATTTTCAATAAGCCGCTCCCAGTAGTAGTGGCCTACCTCGTGGCGGAAGTGGCCCAGCACCGTGCGGTACACCTCATCCATCGACTTGCGCGCCATTTCGCGTTCCACGGAATCGGCCTCGGCAATGTTGATGGTGATGAGGCCATTGTCGTGGCCCGTCATTACTTTTTCTCCTTCGGGCTTTTGCTCGTTGGCCAGAAAGTCGAAGGCTAAGCCCGTTTCCTCGTTTTCGGTTTTGCTGATGACAGGCAGGCCCAGCTGGAGTAAGCTGAACACCAACCGATGCTTGGCTTGCTCCAGGTTATGCCAGCGGGCTATGTGGCCGGGCTCACTCAGCTTCGGGATGGTGCGGTTAAGCTGGCAGGCCAAGCAAAACTCGCTGCCGCTGTTGGCAGGCACCAGCCAGTTGCATACGTTATGGGTATGGTTGGCGCAGTAGGTATAGGTAGTATTTGTACCCTGGCCGTACTGGGTAAAGCGCTGCCCTTCGGCTTGCTGCTCCAGGGCCACCAACTGCTGCGAGGGCACGTCGAAGCCCAGTGGATACTGGCACTGCTCGCACTGCGTATTTTCAAAATAGACTACCTGCCCGCAGTGCGTGCACTTAAAGAGTTTCATAGCCGCTCGTCTGGTTTTTCACTACCCCACTGCACCTCACAAGGCCTGTGGCAACAAGCCCACTCAAACGCATGGGTAGCAGATTGGTTCTGGTTTAGCTTGCAGATTACGGGCATCTGGAACCCTGTATTAAGCTTTCCCTATATCTAAGTAAATTTATAATCACCTCCAACCAAGGCAATAGTTGCCTTACCCCAAGTATAGGTAAGCAGAACGGTAGCACGCGAAACGAAGCTCAACTGAAAACCTTCTACTACTGCTCAGTTTACGTATTTTTTGGCTGCAAACGATGCTCAGCTCGTGGGCTTCCTACCTTATATTCTGGCGAAGCCTTTAGCATTGAATGTGAGATAATAAGCAATACGAAACCCGTGGTTTATTATTAAAATACAACTTCATAATTTCTTCATCGTAGGTGCGAGGAGTGCCTCTTACTACCTCCTAGCTCCCTGCTCTAGCCTACCCCACCATGACGGAGAATTCCTTACTACACACTTACCAGGAGCAGCCCAACATTTGGGACGAAATGTTCCATGCCGAGCAGGTACGCCCCGAGTACCGCAGCTTTGTGGCGGCCATCGAAAACCTGCCCCGCACCGAAATGACCCGCAAGGATGAACTGGCCAAGAAGCTGTTCATGAGCCAGGGCATTACGTTCACGGTGTATAATAGCGGCGAGGGTATTGAGAAGATATTTCCTTTCGACATCATTCCGCGCATTATTCAGCACCAGGAGTGGAAGCACATTGAAGCCGGTATTAAGCAGCGGTTGCTGGCCCTGAACATCTTCCTGAAGGACATCTACCACCAGCAGTTTATCGTGAAGGATGGCGTAATTCCGGCCACGCTGATTTACTCCTGCCCGCAGTTTTTGCGGGAAATGATCAATGTGGAGGTGCCCTACGACATCTACACCCACATTGCCGGCGTCGATTTGATTCGGGATGCGGATGGGCAGTTCTACGTGCTGGAGGACAATCTGCGTACACCTTCGGGTGTGTCGTATATGCTGGAAAACCGCAGCATTACCTCCCGCATCTTCCCCGATCTGCTGCCCAAAAGCAACGTGCAGCCGGTAAAAGACTACCCCGATCTGCTGTTCCGAAACCTGCTGGCCCTGGGCAACCGCCACGTCAGCGACCCGACGGTGGTGCTACTCTCGCCGGGCATCTACAACTCGGCTTATTTCGAGCATACTACCCTGGCCCGCCTGATGGGCATTGAGCTGGTGGAAGGCCGCGACTTGATTGTGCACAACCACCACGTGTTCATGAAGACGACGAAGGGCCTGAAGCAGGTAGATGTTATTTACCGCCGCGTCGACGATGAGTTTCTGGACCCGTTGGTGTTCCGGCCCGACAGTGCCCTGGGCGTGCCCGGCATTTATGCGGCCTACCGCAAAGGCAACGTGGCCATTGTGAATGCCATGGGCAACGGCGTGGCCGACGACAAAGCGGTGTACTCCTACGTGCCCGAAATGATTCGGTACTACCTCAATGAGGAGCCCATTTTGAATACGGTGCCCACCTACCAGATGAGCGACCCGGACCAACGAAAGATGGTATTCGAACGCATGGATAAGATGGTGATTAAGCGCACCAACGAGTCGGGTGGGTACGGCATGCTCATTGGCAGCAGCGCCACCGAGGAGCAGATGCAAACGTTCCGGGAAGCCATTACGGAAGATCCGCGCAGCTTTATTGCCCAGCCCATCATCAGCCTGTCGTCTACTCCTTGCTACATCAATGGCGTGCTCCAACCCCGCCGCGTCGATCTGCGCCCCTTTGCCCTGTACGGCCCCGGCGGTATTGATATCGTGCCGGGTGGCCTGACCCGGGTAGCCTTGCAGGAAGGCTCGCTGGTAGTAAACTCCTCCCAGGGCGGCGGCAGCAAAGACACCTGGGTACTGGGGGAATAAATAAGCAGTGAAGAATGAGGATAAAAGAATAAAGAATTGGTAGTAGTGCCAGTTGCCTTGTTCCTAGCTCCTCGTTTTCCGGCATCTCACACTTCATGGCAGAATGAAGAATCGGCTTTGCACGCACGCGGCCTCTTTCTTCATTCCTCATTCTTTATTCTTCACTGACACTATGCTCAGTCGCGTTGCAGATACTATTTACTGGCTGGCCCGCTACATGGAACGCACCCAAGCCATGTTGCAGGTTATCCGGATTTATTACCAGGCTTCCCAGGATAGCCCCCACGATTTCAGTTGGCGGCCCGTGTTGTACAGCTACGGTCACCTGACGCCCGAGGAGCTAACCGCTACCGAGGGCGATACGCCGCGGGTGTTGGAACACCTTATTCTGGATAAGAACAACGATGCTTCGGCCTTCAACAACGTGCTGCAGGCCCGCGAAAACGCCCGCGCCGCCCAAGACCATATTACCCGGGATGTATGGCAATGCCTGAATGATTACTACCACGCCATTCGGGGCGGCGACATAGCTCAGCAAATTCGGTACGGCGACCCCATGTCGGGAATTGATGCGCTGATGCGGCACGGGCTGGTATTTACGGGAGCCGTGCAGAACACCATGCCCCGCGACGAAGGCTACGGCTACCTCACCATGGGCAGGCTCTTGGAGCGAGCTTTACAAACCGCCGATATCCTGCGCATTCGGTGGGTAAACAGCTCCGAGAACCTACAAAATGGCCGCGAGGTACCGGAGTTGCGCTACTTGTTGCACTCCGTATTCGGCCATGAGCTGTACCTGAAAACCTACCGCGGCAACTTCAACCCCGATAGTGTGCTGCAATTCATCCTGCACAACAGTCACTTTGCCCACTCCCTTTCTTCCTGCCTGAACCGCCTGAGCTGGTACTTCGAGCGACTCCGGGCCGACAGCCTTCCCGAAAGCTACGAGCGACTGGAATTTATGGTAGGCCGCCTAACCAACCTAGTGAAATACAGCATGGTGTCGGCCAGCGAGCCGGAACAGCTGAATGAGTTTTTGCTGGAAACCCGCCAGGAGCTGCTGGCTATAGCGGTGGCTTTCGGGAAATACTATTTCGGACGTAGCTAACTACCCCCATGCCTTCCTACAACATCAAACATACCACGCGTTACACCTACGCATCGGAAGTAATTGACTGCGTCAACCAGATTATGCTCTATCCCATTGAGGATGACCGGCTGGAGGTTGTGCATCATGATATAGCCATTTCGCACGACTCAAGTGTAACCCCCGATACGCCCATCAACATCTACACTGACTACTTCGGAAATAAAGTAGGCGTGTTCTCGGTGTTGCAGCCGCATACGGTCCTCGTTATTGAGTCGAGCAAAGATGTGGTTACGCACCCGATTCAATTCCCTATGGATGAGCAATCGGCGGAGGAGCAATGGCAGCACCTGCAGAGCTTGCACCATGATCCGGAATTTATCGACTTTTTGTGCGAGGAGTGCTCTTCTTCACAGGATATGAGGGCTACCCTTGAACAGTTGGTAAACCGCTCCGAAAAGCCACTCAAGAATGCCTTGGTGCTTTCGGAATACGTGTATGACAACTTCCATTATCAGCAGGGCGTGACCAATATCGAAACGCCTGCCGAGGAAATCTGGCAGATGAAAGCCGGCGTGTGTCAGGATTTTGCCCACATCTTGCTGGCCATGATTCGGATGGTTGGCATCCCGGCCCGCTACGTGAGCGGCTATGTGTGTCCGCAGAAGGAAGGTGTGCGCGGCTCGGGTGCTACCCATGCCTGGGTGGAAGCCTACATTCCGTTCTACGGCTGGTTGGGCCTCGACCCCACCAACAACTGCATTGTAAACGACGGCCACGTACGCATGGCCATTGGCCGCAATTTCCCGGACTGCACGCCCGTAAAAGGCACTTACAAGGGCACCGGCTCTCACCGCCTCGATGTGTCGGTACACATTGAAAGCGGGGAACCTGAAATCCAGGCCGAGCTACCCCAGGAGCCCAACTATACCTACGAGGTAAAAGACCCTACCCCACCCATCAACTCGTACCGGCGCTACCAGGAGATGCAAATGCAGATGCAGCAGCAATAAGGGCGGTATAGCGTAAGTTTGGGCTTCCCGAAAGCTCCACCTTACCCAAGCAGACGGCGCTTCGAAGTTGAATCCTTTCTTGTACTTCGAAGCGCCGTCTGCTTTGCCCCTACCCTCACGCATGACCTCCATCCTTCCTTATACCCAGCTTTTCTCCTTTACCGAATCCGTTTTCCAAGGCATCGGCTGCTCCGACGAAGACGCGACGCTGGCTACTGAAACCCTGCTTTCCGCTGATTTACGCGGTATTGATTCGCACGGCGTAGCCCGCCTGATTGGTTACGTGCGCTTGTGGGAAGCTGGCCGTATCAACGCTACCCCGCGCGTGGGCGTAACCTATGAAACGCCCAGCACCGCCGTAGTAGACGGCGACGGAGGTCTGGGCCTAGTGGTGGGACCTAAAGCCATGCAGGTGGCTTTGGAGAAAGCGCGGCAGGTAGGTACCGGCTGGGTATCGGTGAAGAACTCCAACCACTTCGGTATTGCGGGCTACCACGCCATGAAAGCCCTCCCCCACGATATGATTGGGGTGGCCATGACGAATGCCTCGCCACTAGTAGCGCCTACTTACTCTTTGGAGCGCCTGCTGGGTACCAATCCCATTGCCGTAGCCATACCCGCTGCCGACGAGCCCGATTTCGTGCTGGATATGGCGACTACCACCGCCGCCAACGGGAAGCTCGAAATTGCCCAGCGCAAGAACTTACCCATTCCCGAAGGCTGGGCGCAGGATGCCGCCGGCGTGGGCTCTACGGATGCCAACGCCGTGAAAAACGGTGGTGCCCTGCTACCCCTCGGCGGAGCCACAGGTTCGCATAAAGGATATGGGCTAGGTGCAGTAGTCGATATTTTCTCGGCGATACTAAGCGGAGCGAACTATGGGCCTTGGGTGCCGCCTTTCGTAGCCTTTCTGCAGCCCTCCGAAAACCCGGTGGGCCAAGGGTTGGGGCACTTCTTCGGGGCTATGCGCGTCGATGCCTTCCGCCCCGCCGCCGAGTTCAAGGCCCACATGGACAACTGGATTACTACTTTCCGCAACGCCCGCGCTACGGAGGGTCAGCGCGTTCTTATCCCCGGCGACCCGGAGCGCGAAACCGCTGCTACCCGCCTGCTCGACGGTATTCCGCTGCTGGAGCCGGTCATCAAGGACCTAGAAAGCGTGGGCGCAAAATTTGGCGTGAAGCTGTAATTCCCCTACCCCATCGGCAATAAAAAAGCCCGTCTGAATGATTCAAACGGGCTTTTCTAATAAGACAAGTGCAGAATTAAATCATCTGCGTTTCGCTGAGCAGCTTGCTGACTGCTACGTCCTGATTCAGATACTTGGAAGAATATCGCTCATCGGGGCCGTTGAGGAACAAGCAGGTCTGGCCTTCTACGGCTTCAATGATGGCATCCTTCTCGGCCATAGGCAAAGCCGGACAACCAAGGCTGCGGCCTAAGCGGCCATACTGCCGGATAAAATCTTCACTTACGTAGTCGGCGCCATGCATGACCACGGAGCGCGAGAGAGCATTGGTATTGTAGCCTTCATCCAAGCCCTTGAGCTTGAGAGAACGGCCGTGCTTGCCCTGGTACTCCCCTTGGGTTACATAGAAGCCGAGGCTGCTCATGTTCGACTCATTCTCATTAGAGAAGGTAGTCGCCATGTTTTCGCCCGAGTTGTGACCGTGGGCAACCAGCGTATGAAACTTGACTTGCTTAGTAGCCAGGTCCAGCACCCACAGGCGCTTCTGCGTGGAAGGCAAGCCGAAGTCTACAATCGTCAGTAATTGCTTGTCACTGAGCTTGCCTTCGCTTTCCAGGTTGAGGTAGCCGGTCATAGCCTTCTGAAATACCTCGAAGCGCAGGCCTTGCTGCTCCAGCGCCAACTCACGGTACAAGTCCTGCAGGCGCTGATCGAAGAGGGCTGCCGGAGTAACCGCCGCGACGGGCAGGCGCAGCTCGGAGCCCGTGGTAGCGGCCTTCGATTTCGTTACGGGCGATGCCAATGGGGTAGCCAGGAATAGGGAGGCCACAAACGGCAGCACACGGCGAACCATCCGGCGGGTCCGCAGCTTCAGGCGCTGGCGACGAACTACACTCTGAGTTTCCATCGACACAGATTGATTTCTAGTTTCAGTAATGCGCTTGTTTCAGCACGAAACAGGCACCACAGGTTTTACGAGGCTTAGCTCATTCCAGATGCGCAATCAGCCTCTAAAATCTGTACCCTACTCTATAATGCTTATGCAGGCTGATAGATTCCCATCCGGCCAAAAACGGCAAAAAAACATCGAAATTCAGCAATACACCACCGGCATTGTACTACCCTATTTTCCACATTAGAGGCCCCAAATCCGCTCTTATCGGCGCACCCCGCGCCGTGTCTTTTTCCCACCAATCAATTCCCACTTTCTCACATGCACACGTGTACCTCCTGGATGCGTACGCTCACCCTGGCCGCAGCCGCCCTGCTGGCCCTGGGCGGACAACCTGCCAAAGCCCAAAAAGTAGTTCTGCAAGGCTACTGGTGGGACTATTGGAACACCAATTACCCCAACGGCTGGGCCAACTACATTGCCTTGCTGGCGCCCCGCCTGAAAGCTATGGGCATTGATGCCGTGTGGCTGCCACCCAGCATCAAGAACGGCAACCAAGGCAACGGCTATTCGCCCTTCGACAACTACGACCTCGGCGACAAGTACCAGAAAGGCTTTCTGGCTACCCGCCTGGGTACCAAAGATGAGCTGCTGCGGGCTGTGGCCGTGCTGCACGCCAACGGCATTGAGGTGGTACAGGACATCGTGCTGAACCACAACGACGGGGCTGGCTCCCAGACCGGGGCCGGCGGCCAGGACCCCGCCGCCTGGGAAGACTACTCCACCAGCAAGTACAAGAACTTCCGGTACGTGAGCTACAGCAAGCCCGCTACCACCGAGGACGCCGCCAACTACCTGGCCCGCAATGGCCGTTTCCCTAAAAACTGGCAGAACTTCAATCCCAACCCCGGCAACAACTCTACTTCCGGCGACTGGAACGCCGTGTACTTCGGGCCCGATGTAAGCTACTACAGCGGTTCTTACGGCCAAAGCTCCAACGCTACCTTCAACCCCACACAAAGCGCCGACTACATGCGTACTGGCGTGCGCAACTGGCTGGTGTGGTACAAAAAGCAGGAAGGTTTTGATGGCGTGCGCATGGACGCCGTGAAGCACTTCGCCGATGCTGCCTCCGAAGATTTCCTGTATAACCTGCAGAGCAATGCGGGCTGGGCCTCGGGCGGAGCTACTATGTTTGCCGTGGGCGAATGGGTAGGCTCTTCGGGCCAGATGGACGGCTGGGTGGCCAACGTGCAAAACCGCGCCGGCACCTTCGACTTCTCCTTGCGCAGTGGCCTCTATAACATTATTAGTGGAGGCGGCAACTTCGATTTGGGTTCGTTGCCGAGTTATCAGCAGGGCGCGCGGGTAGTGAACATCAACGGCCAGTACGTGCACCGTACCGTGCCTTTCGTGAACAACCACGATACGTTCCGCCCCCAAACCGATGCTGCGGGCAACTACACCGGCTGGAACACTGGCTCAGAGCTGGCGCCGCACATTGACCCGTTCGACCCGCGCCTTTCGGCGGCGTATGCGGCAGCGCTGGCCGTCGATGGCTCGCCCCAGATCTTCTTCGAAGACTTGTTTAACCTGGGCAACACCGGCAAGCGTTTCTCGCACCAGCCCACCAGCACCACCGATCTGCCGCTGCGCTCCGATATTGAAAACCTGATCTGGTGTCACCAGAACCTGCGTTTCAAGGACGGAGCCTACAAAGTCCGCTACCAGGCCGCCGACCACCTTGTGATTGAGCGTAGCACCAAGGCCATCATCGGCATCAACGACAACTACTCGGCCTGGCAGAACAATACGGTGTCGTGCGATTTTGCTCCCGGCACGGTGCTGAAGGACTACTCCGGAGCCAACGGTACAGCTACTGTAACGGTGAGCAGTTCCCAGACGGTAACCATCAACACCCCGCCCTGCAACGGCACCGCCAGCGGCGGCCGTCGCGGCTACTCGGTGTGGGCGCCTACGGGCATCAACACCAATTATTCCCGCGCGGCCATGCCTACTACTCAGGAGTGGGAACTGGCCGATGACCTAGGCGATTCGCACGCTTCCTCGCTGAAGCAAGGCGGGCAGCTACCGGCTTCCTCCACGGCCTACCGCACAGCTGGCCGCATTTACGTGGCATCGGGCCAAGGCATAACCTACACCCTCTTCCCCACCGATGCTACCCGTAGCCTGGCGGTAGAACTGGTAAACGGTAGCGGCACGGTGCTGAGCAGCAAAACCGGCACTGGCACCCTCACGGGCACTTACACCCCCACCGCTACCGGCTGGATAACGCTGCGCGCGAAAAATGCAGTAGCTACCAATCCGGGCCAGCGAGCCTTCGTTAAGGCGACTTACACTGCCCCGGCCGTACTGACCACCACCGCCCTGCGCGAAAGCACCATTACGGCTGCCACGCAAGCCGAAGTAACCAGCGCCGACCTGGCCGTGTACCCCAACCCCACCAGCGCCGACCGCATCGACGTGGTGCTACAGTCGCCGAAGGACGTGGCGGCTACCCTGCGCCTCGTGGATATGGTAGGCCGCGTAGTGCACGAGCAGTCGGTGCGGCTGTATCCTGGCTCTACGGAGCAGCGCCTCACGGTACGCCGCAGCTTGCCGACCGGCGTGTATCAGCTGCATGTACCAGAGCTCGGCCTGAGCCGGAAGGTAGTACTCAAGTAAGCCGGAACAGCTTCCGAAAGGTCAACAAAAAGCCCCGCCGAAAATCGGCGGGGTTTTTTATGCAGGTTAAGAAGGAAAACTAGGTTAGTGGCCTACGGTGGCCGCTTTCATTTCGTCGAGGATAGTGGCCAGCTCCGCCTTTTCTTTGGCCCCCAGGTTGTTGGCGGCCATGGAGGCGTCGGCGGCTTGGCGCCACACGGCCCATTCCGTTTCCGTAATCATCATGCCTTTGTGGGCGGCCAGCATGGTCATGCCCGTGTACTTCAGCGGGCCGCCCGTGGCTTCGCCCATCTGGTTGATGAAGTTGTTGCGCAGGCGGGCCAACCGGGCCGGCTTGTCGGGGTCGGTGAGCAGGGGGGTGTGCGTGCGCAGCATCTGGGAGTTCTTCACTTCCGTTTCAGCTGCTACGTTCGCCATCAGCACGTCCACGAATCCTTCCACGCCCTTCAGGCCACCCATGCGCTCATACAGGGTAGGCGCGGGGTCCGCTTCCTTGGAGCCGCAGGCCGTGGTGAAACATAAGGTGCCCGCCAGCAGCAGAACCGTCGGAAACTGGAGTCGAGGTAGAAACATACAAAAAGTAAAAAGGTGGATGAAATACAAAAGGCAATAGCCGGCAAGCAGTGGGCTTCCGGCTATTAGGGGAGTAGTAGCTTATACCGAAATGAACAGGCGCCGCAGATTCAGAGCAAACCGAATTCGGTCTAGGGTTTCGAGGTAGCTGGCCGGCACCGGGCACTGCCGGCCCGTGGACGCGGCGGGCGCTAGCTGCGGCCGGGTTATGCGGAAAGTACCGCCCACAGACAGCACCCGCTCAATGTCGGCTTCCGCAATGTCCTCCTCGTGGAATAGCACCGTAGCTACCTGCGTGCGGCTGTTAATAACGCAGGCGGCCACGCCTGGCACAGCGGCCAGTTGCCGCTGCACTGTGGCTGCTTCGGCCGGCACTGCCAGGCCTTCTACCTGCACCTGCAGGAAGCGCACAGGCCGCGCGTAATTGTGTAAGCTGGGGTCTTCCCAACTCGCCCATCCCAACACCACTACCACCAAAAAGCCAAAGTATAGCCAGCGTCTACGGGTCACGTTGTGAGCTACTTGCGTGAAGTACTTATTAGTAATGAGCCAGCCGGCTATTTAACCGACACTTTCCCCCGAATTTCGCCGCCCGGGTAGGCCGTCGTGTGCAGGTTCACGTAGGTCTGGCCGCCCAGCAGCAGCGCCGCATCAGCCTCCGAAAGTGTGGAGCTGCCGGTAATAGGGGAAGCCACGTTGGGAAACGCCACAAACGGGTCGCCGTTGGTGCCAGCGGCGCCCCGGTGAATATGCCCCATGGTAGGCGTAATACCCTGGTACGTAACCGTGTAGCTTAACACCCGGGTAGCCTTGTTATAGCTGCCGGTCATCGTGCCCGAAGCTGTGGAGCTGTTGGGCCCTACCTCCTGCTTGCCATCCAGGCTGGCCGCAAGCTGCACCACATCCGTGGCCGGGGCAGTGGTCGTGTCGTCGTCTTTCTTACAGGCTATGGTAGCGCAGGAGCCGGCCAGGAGCAGGAAGAGGGCAGTAGTTTTTAGGTTCATAACCGAAAAGAGGTGGGGAAACGGTAAGTGAAGAGGAGGCGGGCTACTTGCGGAAGCCTTCTTTCGGTCGGATGGTGAAATTCCGGTTCACGTTGAAGCCGAAGTAGATGTCGCCGTTGAAGAAGTTGCCGCGGGTGTTGGCCACAAAGTGGTTCTCAATCATGCCCTGGGAATTGGTCACGTGCAGCTGGAAAATGTGCCCGCCCGTTTCAATATCGAAGCCCAGTGCCAGCGAATTGCGCACCCCAGTGGGCATGGTGCGTGGTACCAGATAGTAGTACTCCGCGTTAATGGACGTGCGCTTGGTCAGCTTCTGCCGGCCCCCTATCCCCAGGGCGTACACGTCGTTGGCCTGCGTATTGTCGGTGACCAGGTTGCGGTGCACCAGCGTGGGCATCAGCTGTAGCGAAAGGTTGGGCGAAAACTTGCGCGCAATTAGAGCCTGGTAGGAGTAGGTCAGGCGGCGTGGCACCGTATACCAGCTCCGGTCGTCGCGGAGCATGTTCATGGCCGCGCTGCCGAACAAGGTCACGCTCACCGGCATTACCCGGCTGCCCGTTGTCTGGCGGATAGCGCGGTACTTCACAAAGCCGTCCAGGGTTTTCTCAATGGAACTGCGCCCGATGCCTACCTCCAGCTTATCGGTGAGGGCGTATTCCAGGCCCAGGCGGATTTCGGCCTGATCGAGGCCAAAGAAGTTATAGGCCCCGCTATTGAGCGTGCCGAAGCGGTGCGAAATTAGAAAGACCAGGGTGCCCTGGCCCGGGGTTTCCACCGTGTGCCCGTTGATGAGACGCGTGCTCTTGAAGGTAGCCGCCACAGGCTCGGGCGTGGCGGTAGCAGGCTTCTGGCTTTCCAGTTGCCCCAACAGGTCGTCCTGGGCCCAGGCCGGTCCGGCCCAGGTAGTGAGCAGTAGCAGCAGGAAAGAGGCCCAACGGCCCCGGTTATGCGTAAAGGTTGATTTCATAGAAAAAAGCAAAATCGGTACTAGCAGCTCACGGGAGCCTCACCCATTAACTGCGCCTAACAAGAACTTATTTAGCGGTAAGCTGAGAAACAGCATCACAGGAGAGTACTACTTTGACCCCCACAATCTTGGCAATGTTTTCACGCACGAGGAGCGGAATTTCAATGCCGTAATCGGCTGGCGCCACGCTGAAATAGGCATTCACCATCAGCACGCCCTTTTGCTGCTCCAGGGCTCCGGTCACAGTCATATGCTTGGTTACGCCGTGAATGGTCAGGTCGCCCTCCACGGACACCCGCTGGGACTGGCCCTTGGCCAGCGCATCGGCATCCAAATCCAGCACCTTCCCTTTGAAGGTAGACTTCGGGAAGCGGTCCGACTCCATGTAGTTTTCGTTGAAGTGCTCCTGCATGAGGGTGCGCTTGAACTGAAACGACTTGATAGGAATGCTGAATGCTATCTGCTGGGTTTGCAAATCAACCAGGGCGGCGGCCTGCTCCGTGTGCGCCTCAATATCTTCGAGGATGCTGCTGGAGAAAAAGCTCACGGTTCCTTTCTGGGTCATGTACTTGCCCTGGGCCTGCCCCGTGCTAATGCTGCCGCCGAAGAAAAGCAACAGGCTGCACACAGGCAGGCGGAGCGTATGAAGTAGACGTCGCATCCGGCTTAGTTGTTAGGAGCGCCCGCATCTACCCATTTCTGCAACAGCTCAATATCACAATCCGACAGCTTGTTGCCGCCCTGCGGCATCGGGTTGAAGCCCGGCAAATGCTTGACGTTTCCCATTAACTCCCCTGACCGGATGTACTTCTGAATCACGGAGAAATCCTGCAGATTGACGCTACCCGTGACTAGAACGGCGTTATGGCAGCTGCGGCAGTTGCGGTCCAGCAGAGGCGAAATGGAAAGCGTATAGGACACTACCTCCGGGGTAGTGCAGGGCACTTTGGGGCCTGCAATTTCATCCGCCTTATCGTAGGCGCAGCTGCCCAGCAGGAAAGCCAGTAGCGCGCATAAAAGAGTAGAGAGTTTGCTCATTGAAAAGTGGTAACAGAACTAGCTTGAAGTAGCAGCAGGCTATTCTAGCTTGTAGTTCCTGGGTAAGGTGTGTTCCGTGGGTAGAAGCCCTACCGGGTGGTGGGGAAGCAAATAGTATAGGGTAGAGCGAAAACGCCCGTATGTCTTCCCTGGTGGCCGTCAGTGCATGACGGTAGTCCTAAAAAGCACCGGGTTGCCCATTGCGTTGTTTCATACTGGGAAGAAAGCTGCTGTATCTTCCTTTTCGTGCATCACATAGCATCCGCGTATTCCGCCTATCGTATTAGTCTTTATATCAGATTATTATTACCCATTACTCGAATAATAATGGCTAATTCCAAGCAGACGTGCTGTGCATGTTTTGCCTAAATTGGGAATAGGTTCCCGTTTTGGCTTTCAAATCTACGCATACATCCGCCCGTCGGCTTTACTACATATCATACTTTTAGGTGAACTATAGAAATCACCCGTTGAAGTAGAAGTATACCCCGGCTAAACACGATAATTTTATTTATTTAATTATTATAATAATTAATATAACCATTGCATAAGCACGATTATAACTTCCTATTTATAAGATATTTACGTATATTCATACCCGGTTTTTGCACTAGTGCAAGCTGCTTCTGGCAGCTATGCGAATAAGAAATACCCTATTCTTCACTTAAATGCTCCAACCACCTTACCAGTAGGGGTATACCCTTGTTGCGGGGCGTAGTACTGGTGCGCTTGGCTAGTTCCAGCCATGAGAGGTCAGCTGCTGCGCCGCCGCCCTGGCATTGCACCATGCTGACTCTACAGTAGGGCCGCTGAGGTAGAGGCAGCTTCCTTCGCTTAGGGTGCGAATGATAGCGCGATACTGCTCAGGCGGCAGGGCCGGGCAGCCCCGGCTGTAGCCAGCCTGCCCGTGGCGCGCTACGTACTGCGAACTAACATAGTCAGCGGCATGGAGCACTACGTAGCGGCGGAGCGCATTATCGTTCAGGCCTGCATCGAGGCCCCGGAGCCGGCGCGAGAGGCCGTGCTTGCCCTGGTACGTATCCTGGGTCCGGTAAAATCCCCCGGCAGTGCAGGCCGATTTCAGCACGTTGGAAAAGCGCTGCGCCCGTAGGTGCCCCGATCCGCGCCCGTGCGCTACCCGGCTGTGGTGTAACACCTGCCCGGCGCGTAAGTCCAGCACCCACAGGCGCGGCGTGGAGGAAGGTAAGTCCATATCGGCCACGGCCAGAATGCCGGGCTGGCTGACGCGGCCCGCTTGGCGCAGGGCCAGGTACCCCACGCACGCCCGCTCCAGCACTTCCAGGCGCAAATCAGCCGCCGCTGGCCCTAACTGCCGGTGCAGGTCCCGCACCCGCTGGCGCACGCCATCCGATACCCCCGCCACGGCTGCTACCGGCGTCGGGCGCAAGGAGTCCAGCACGTCGGCTTGCTTGTTTACGGTCAGCTCTGTAGAGGACAAGTCCGTTGCCACGGGGTAGCGCACTGTCGCTACCTCCCCTACGGATGACTGGCAGCCTGCTAGCCCTGCGCTAAGCGCAGTAAGTAGCATGCCGGATAACCAGCCCCGGCGTGGCAGACGGGCGGCAGAGGAGAACAGCTTCATAGAGTAGCACCTGAATAGCTGCCGAAAAATCCGCATTTCTGCCGCCAGATCCAAGCTGCTCTTGAACTAGCCCTGGCTGCAAAGTGGCAGGCAGGTAGTTATCATGCCGATGGGGAGTAAAAACTATAGGGGAGCCATCCGAAGCCTGCTCTAGTTTCCTCACTCCCCTCGGAATGACAATTCAGCCAGCTCAAAATGCCGCTGCCAGCCACCGCCCAGGCCATGCAGTCTCCTGGGGCAGCTACTGGCAGCCGCTATGTTCGGCGGTAACTGGGTCCGGCTCCGGGCGCTACCGGCCGGCTCCTGCTTTCCGCATTTTTGTTCCGTACTTTTGTGCCTTTCCGGGCGCGAGCCGGTTACATAGGTCGCACCCCACGTTTTCGAACTTCTCGGCGCGCTGCGGCGCGCCTTCTCGCGTATGGCCAAAGTTGCAATCAACCTTTCCACTGGAAGTATTCAGCAGGAAGAAATTATCGTCGGTATTGACCTGGGCACCACCAACTCGCTGGTAGCTTACATCCACCCCGACGGCCGCCGGCCCGTCGCCATCAACGACCAGGGACGCGGCACCATTGTGCCCTCCGTAGTGCACTTTCCCGGCGGGGGCGAGGCCCCTATTGTTGGGACGGATGCCAAGGACTACCTGCTCACTGACCCGCAGAACACTATTTACTCGGTGAAGCGCCTGCTGGGCAAGTCGTACCAGGATTTGGGCCAGCACGCCCAGGACCTGGGCTACAAAGTAATTGACGACAACTCCGAAGGTCTGGTGAAAATCCGGGTGGGCGAGAAGTTCTACTCGCCCATTGAGCTATCGGCCGAGATTCTGAAGGAATTGCGTATACGCGCCGAGCACGCCCTGAAAACGCCCGTGAACAAGGCCGTTATTACGGTACCGGCCTACTTCAACGACTCCCAGCGCCAGGCCACCCGCGACGCCGGCCGTCTGGCCGGCCTGGAGGTGCTGCGCATTGTAAACGAGCCCACTGCTGCGGCCCTGGCCTATGGAATTGGCCTCTCGCCCGACGAGGAAAAGACGGTGGCCGTGTACGATTTGGGTGGCGGCACCTTCGACGTGAGCATTCTGCGGATTCAGCAGGGTATTTTTGAGGTACTCAGCACCAACGGCGACACCTACCTGGGTGGCGACGACCTGGACCGGACCATTTATGAGTACTGGACGGGGCAATATCAGCTGGCGACCGTACTGTTTCAAAACCCGGCCGCCCAGCAGCAGCTGCGCCTGCTGGCCGAGGAAGCCAAGCGCCACCTCAGCACCCACGAGTCCTTTGCCGCCGACTTCGCCGGTACCACCCTACCCCTAACCAAAGCTACCTTCAACGAGCTGATTCAGCCCCTGGTGGAGCGGACCATTGCTTCCTGCCGCCAGGCCCTGGCCGATGCCAAGCTGACGCCCGCCGACCTAAATGCGGTGTTGCTGGTGGGCGGCTCTACCCGGGTGCCACTGGTGTACGAATCGGTGTCAGCTTTCTTTCAGCAGCCAGCCAACAATTCACTTAACCCCGATGAGGTAGTAGCCCTGGGTGCCGCCATCCAGGCCGATATTTTGGGGGGCAACCGCCGCGACGTACTTCTGCTGGACGTAACGCCCCTGACGCTGGGCATTGAAACCCTGGGCGGGCTTATGGACCCCATCATTCCGCGTAACTCCAAAATCCCGACCAAGGCCGGGCGCCAGTACACTACCTCCGTGGATGGGCAGGTAAACCTGAAGATTTCCGTGTATCAGGGCGAGCGGGACTTGGTGCAGGAAAACCGCAAGCTAGCCGAATTTGACCTGCGCGGCATTCCCGCCATGCCCGCCGGTCTGCCTAAAGTCGATGTCAACTTTATTCTGAACGCCGACGGGATTCTGAAAGTGGAAGCCATTGAGTTGCGCTCTAACACCCGGCAGGCCGTTGAAATTAAGCCCCAGTACGGCCTGACCGACGCGCAGGTGGAGCAAATGCTTCTGGACTCGCTTACCCACGCCCGCGAAGACGTAGCAGCCCGCATGGTGATTGAAGCCCGTACCGTAGCCGAGCAAATGCTGTATCAGGTGGAGCGGTTCGTGGCGAAAAACGGCCAGCATCTTACCGAGGCCGAAATCAGCCAGACCACCACCGGCGTAGGCGAGTTGAAAGCAGCCCTGACCACCCAGGACAAAGACACCATTCTGAAAGCCGTAGATGAGCTGGAAGAGCTGACCCGACCTTTTGCTGAGCGGGTGATGAACATTTCCATCAATCAGGCCATGGCCGGTAAGAAAATAGAGTAGCCCTAAGAATACCCTACCTACCCTTGCAAGGCCCAACTTTCCCAGCGGTTCCTGTTACCACATCCCCTACTGCTAAGCAGTGGGGGATTTTTGCATATTTACAGCCCTGAAATGCACTTCGCTACCCTGCCGGAAAGTATTAAAGAGCACAAAAAATGTTTCACCTTTCTCTGCTCCTCAGCAACAAGTAGTAAACGGCACAAAATAACGCTGTGAATCCGCATCTTGCTCGCCTGTATTCTCTTGCTCAACAACCCAGTCGCCGCATTATTGGCCTGATGTCAGGTACTTCGCTGGACGGGTTGGATGTGGCCTTGTGCCGGCTGCATGGCCACGGGGCTGGCACGCACCTAGAGTTGGAGCAGTTCACTACCGTACCCTACTCGGAGCAGGTACGCCAGCGCATCCGGCAAGTATTTGCCCAGGAGCAGGTAAGCCTGGAGTACCTGACGCTGCTGCACGCTTGGCTGGCCGAAGAACACGCTGCTATGGTACTGGCCTGCCTGCAACAGTGGCAACTTTCCCCGACTGCCATTGATTTACTCGCCAGTCACGGCCAAACGGTGTTTCATGCCCCCTGGCATCAGCACCAGCACCCAGAGTTTGCCCTGAACGCTACGCTGCAACTCGGCGACGGGGACCACCTAGCCGTGCGCACCGGCATTATCACCCTCAGCGACTTTCGGCAGAAGCACGTGGCGGCGGGCGGCGAAGGAGCCCCGCTAGCCGCTTACGGCGACTATCTGCTGCTGAGCAGTCCGATGGAAGAGCGGTTGCTGCTCAACGTGGGCGGCATTGCCAACTTCACTTACCTCCCCCGCGCCGGGGAAGCCGCCAGTGCAGCTTTCAGCACTGACACCGGACCCGGCAATACCCTGCTGGACGCTACCATTCGGGCCTGGCGGCCAGACCTAGCCTACGACGAAGATGGCCGTTTAGCCGCGGCGGGGCGCGTGCAGGAAAATCTGTTGCAGGAGCTACTCGCCCACCCGTTCTTCGCAGCTCCCTTGCCTAAAACTACTGGCCCCGAGCTTTTTAGCCCAGCTTACGTGCGACAGGCCCAGGAGCGCAGCGCCACGCTTGAAATCGGCCTGGAGAATCTGCTGGCTACCCTGACTGAGTTCAGCGCCGCTGGAGTAGCCCGGTCGGTTACGCAGGCATTTGGTCCGCGGCCTACGCTGGCCGTGTACACCAGCGGTGGCGGCGCGCACAACCCAGTGCTACAGGCGGCCTTGCAGCGGCAGTTGCCGGGCTGCCACTTCGCCACCACGGCTGCCCTGGGCATGCTTCCCGACGCCAAAGAAGCCATTTTGTTTGCCGTGCTAGCCAACGAGGCCGTAGCCGGCCAGCCCGTAAGCATTGGGGCCGGCCGGCAGCGGGTCCCGGCCGTGAGCATGGGCAAAATCTCGTTGCCCGGTTAAATAGGGGCTACCGCTAGGACCCTGCTCTTCCTGTGGTAGGCGCTCAGGCTACTTATCGGCTACTTATCATCGGCTACTTGACGGGACCAGACAAGGGAATGAGCCCGAAGCCCTGCACTTGCCGGGCCGTAGAGTCGCGGAAGGTAACATCAAGCTGGAAGCGCGGACGGGGCCCCAGCGTGTCGGCCCGGAAGGAAAAGCCCACGAACGGCTCGGGTGTTTCGGAGCCGCGTAGCCGGTAGCCCAGCTTGTACAAGCTGATAGCCTTGCCGTAGCGCCCAGCCTGGGCCTGAAAGGGCTGCAAAGCAACCTGAAACTGCTGTTTGGATAGGTGCTGGCGCACCTCGGGCGCCAACCACCCATAAGCTGTTTCCCACTCGCCGCCCACTACGGCTAGCAGGAACCGCCGCGCGACCTGCACCTGGGAGGGAGCTGCCTGGGCTGTAGCGGCCCGGCCCGAAAAACATAGTACCCCGGCCAGCAGCCCCCAAGCTCCCAGCAGCCACCCTACTCGACTTTTCTTCATGGTTGCTCGCAGGCAAGTACCGGGCCACAGGCCTTCCTATTCTTCCTCTTTCGCCTGGGGTACTAACACGAATACATCTTCGCCGGGGCGCTTCATGATGTACTTCTCGCGGGCAAATTTTTCCAGCAACTCCGGGCTGCTGAGCAGCTCGGCGCGGTCTTTTTTCACTTTGTCTATTTCCCGCAGGTAGTACTCCTTGTCGTTCTGTAGCTCCTGCCACTTAGCGTACATATCGTACTGTTTCATGAAGTCGTTGGCATCGAAGAGGAACATCCACACCAAAAAGCTCAAGCCCGCCAGAAAATAAAAGCTGCGGAGAAAGCGCGGCACCCGGTCGAGAATATCAGAAAAGCGCATACCTCAAATATACTGAACAAACTCCTACCCTTACGCTCTACCGGAAGGTCCCTAAGCAAAACGCCCACCCGATGATAACGGGTGGGCGTTCTTAGCTAACGGTCTAGGTCAGCCCAGGGCTGCCGTATTACTCAATCACCACGCGGCGGGTAGCGTGCAGGCCGGCCCCGCTAATGCGTAGCAAGTACACGCCCCGGCTCAGCGAGCGGGTATCGAAAGTTACTGGTGCCAGGGAGCCGGACAGAGTCACGTCGCGCCGGGCTACTTCCTGGCCGACGGAATTTACCAACGTGGCCTGAGCGGTTTTGCCATTCGGCGCACCCGTGAGCTTCACCCGCAACTGTGCCTCGGCGCCAACCGGGTTAGGATACACCTGCAAGGTGAAGCCCTGCAGTTGCTCGTCGCGGTTGCCTTGCACTACGGTTACACTCAGCGCCACGGAGGCAACATTGTTGGTTTCCACAGCCTCGGTAACAGCGGCGGCGTGGTCGGCCACGAAGAGCACCTGATAGTTGCCCGCCGGTACAGTGCCCGGAATCAGCACCAGCGCCAACGACGGCGTAGCGCTACCGGCCGCCATAGTGCCTGCGGCCGCCGTACCCAGCAACAGGTCGTTGCTGCTCAGAACATTATCGGAAGAGAGGTAGTAGCCGGTGGTGCTGGCAGCGGCCGCAGCCGAGCCCTGATTGGCCAACAGACAGCTGACACCCAGATTGTTACCCGCCACAATGCTACTGGCTTGCAGAGCCGGCTGCAGAATTGTTAAGTCGGGCCGCGGAGACCCTATGCTCAGCACAGAGCTGGTTACGTTGTTGGTTTCGTTGGTTTCCGCTACCGCGTTTTGCGGGTCTACTACGTGCAGGACG
This sequence comes from Hymenobacter sp. HSC-4F20, assembly GCF_019599275.1. Classification (GTDB taxonomy): domain Bacteria; phylum Bacteroidota; class Bacteroidia; order Cytophagales; family Hymenobacteraceae; genus Hymenobacter. The sequence continues at coordinate 555,042 of NZ_JAHZTD010000002.1, forward strand.
TAGTACTGCCCAACCGCGGTGTTAGCGGGTATAGTAGCCGACAGGCCGCGGGTGGCACTCTGGCCCCCACTGATAGCTACCCCGCCCGTAGACCCCAGCGACACGTCATTGGAGCTGAACGCGTTGTCCGTAGACAGGTAGTATCCCACTGCGCTGCTGCCCGCGGTGCCGGTACCCGTGTTACTTACTAGAGTGCTCAGCACCACCGTACCACCCGCGGTAGCAGCAGTTGGCGTTGCGCTCGGCTGCGAGGGTACCAAGTCAACCGGCCCGGTAGTGCCGCCCACGCACGAAATGGCGGCCTCGAAGCCATCCGTAGTATAGCTACCGTCGCTGTAGAAAGACAGGGTCAGAGCGCCGGTAGGGTTGATAGCAGTGTTAGAGGCGATAACCGTACCGGGGTAGCTATTGTAGTAGCCCAGAACCGGGGAACTGGTGTTCGGTCCATCGTAGATAATAAGCCGGTCGCAGCAGGTTTCTACGTTGAGGTAGCTAAATGCCAGCTGCACGCGCCCGCCTACGGTCCCAGGGTTGATGGTCAGCGTCCCGTTGGAGTAGTCGGCGTAGTTGCCAGTGCCGCCGTTGTCGTACACGGTACCGCTGCAGGTAGTAACGGTATTGCTTCCTGATTGTGGGACCAGAATGCCGTTGAAAGGTGCCGTTACCGTCAGGGTAGTGGCCGCTACGTTGTTGGTTTCGTTGGTTTCCGCCACTGCGTTTTGGTGGTCAGCCACGAACAGCACGTAGTAGGTACCAGCGGTGGTAGCCGACGGAACAGTAATCAGGGCAGAGCGGTTGCCGTAGTCATTGGCCGACAGATATCCTCCAATGGAGGAGCCCAGCAGCACATCATTCGTGCTCAGGGTGGCATCCGTCGAGAGGTAAAAGCCTACGCTGCTGCTAGCCGCGGCCGTTGTACCCTGGTTGGTAATATTGGAGTAGGCGGAGAGAGAGGAGTTAGGCGCCGCGACGAGGCGCGACAAGGAGTTTTGGCTTACTACCAAATCGACGCCGGCCTGCACTACCCGCAACTGAACCGAGGCCACATTATTGGTTTCATTGGTTTCCGACACCTGATCCAGGTAGTCGGCCGCGAACAGCACGTAGTAAGTTCCCACGGCCGTACCATTGGGCACCGTCAGGGAAGCATAGCGGCTGCCGGAAGTAGTACCGCTCAAGTTGCCGCCGGGCGAATTGCCCAGCAGTACGTCACTGGCATCCAGTACGGTGTTGGTAGATAGGTAGTAGCCCACCGTAGACGAGGCTGCCGGTGCATTTCCGGTGTTGGAGATATAGCTGCTAGCCGTAAAGGTGTTACCCGTGGCGGCGCTGCTCACGTTCAGGTAAGGCTGCTGAATACTTAGGTCGATGGTAGGCAACACCACCTGCAAGGCAACGGCGCGCACGTTGTTGGCCTCGTTGGTTTCCGACACTGTATTCTGGTAATCGGCCACAAACAGCACGTAGTAGGTGCCCGAGGTTAGCGGACTAGGCAGGGTAAAAGAGCCGTAGGTGTAGTAGCTCTGAGCTTCGTTCAGGCTGGGAATCTGGTTGGTTGTGAGCTGCACATCGTTGGCGCTGAACGTTGCATCCGTCGACAGATATACGCCCTGACCCGAAACCGGCGCAGCCGTATTGCCCTGGTTATATACGTACGAGCTATAGTTGATAAAAGAGCCGGCCAGGGCAGTGGTCTGGCTTAGCTGAGCTTGCGAAACGGTCAGGTCCAGGCTCGGAGGTACCACCGACAGGGCCACGGCCGTCACGTTGTTAGTTTCGTTGCTTTCCGCGACAATACTCTGGTAATCGGCAACAAACAAGATGTAGTAGTTGCCCGGGTTCGTATTGGCAGGCAGATTAGTGGATATACTACGGTAGTCGGAGTACCCAGCGGTCAGCTGCCCCCCGAAGGCCGAAGTCAGCAGCTGGTCAGAGGCATCCAGGGTGCTATTGCTGGACAGATAGAACCCAACGCTGCTGTTAAGGGCCGTAGAGTTTCCCTGGTTGCGGATAGAGCAGGAAAGCCGCAACACGCTGCTGGGCGTAGTGGTGGTAGTGCCCACGGAAGGCTGCTGAATTAGCAGGTCAATTGAGGGCGGCAGGATGTTCAGCGACACGGCGGCCAGGTTGTTGGCCTCGTTGGTTTCCGACACTGTATTCTGGTAATCGGCCACGAACAGCACGTAGTAGGTGCCGGGAGCGGTAGTGCTGGGCAAGGTCGCCGACGCTGCCCGGTACCCACTCTGGCTGGCTCCCAGTTGTCCGCCCGGAGAGCTGGTCAGCAGCAAGTCGGCGGCGTCCAGCGTAGCGTTGGTGGAAAGATAATAGCCTACCGTGCTGCTGGAAGCCACTGCTGCGGCTAGGTTATACACCGCGCAGCTGAGCTGCAAATTCCCTCCCGCTACCGCCGCCAAAGGCTGCACCGACGCCGATTGAACTGCCAAGTCAGCCTGCGGAACGCTGGTCACGCAGGATACGTCGGCGGCAAATCCGCTGTACTGCCCGGAACCGTCGCTGGTGAAGCGCACGGTTAGGGAGCCGTTGCTGGAAGTAGCATACACGGTGCCAGGGTTGTAATCATAGGTCCCGATAACGGGCGAGGCCGTGGTAGGCCCGTCGTAAATCGTGAGCCGGTCGTAGCTGGTTTCCAGCGAGAGGTAGGAAAAGCTCAGCTGGATTTTGTTTCCCGCTATGCCCGGTGTCAGGGTCACGGTACCATTGGCATAGGCCGAGTATGCGCCGTTGGCTCCCCCGTCGTCGTACAGCGTGCCGCTACACGTAGTAAACGTAGCGGCGCCGTTAGCTGGCATTATGTAGGTCTGAGCTGCTGCTGCCTGGGTCCACCACAGCAGTATCAGGGTAAGCAGAGCACCGGGCCGGCAACGCAGGCGTTGTCGGAAAAAAGAATAGAGTTGTTGCATAGAGTGAGGAAATGAAAAAACAAAAGCCTGCTCGGGCTCATCCTAAGGAATGAAACCGGCAGGCAAGGATGATTAAGTAACTGGCAGGTGCGGGGCCTTCCCCAGGATTTGTAACTGAAGCCTCATATGTTCACGCCGCGCGGGCGTGCCGGAAACACTACAGATTAGGATAAAAACAAGGTAACAGATGCATAAGGTAGCGTTGCCACGGACGCAGACCCGGCAAAAGCTGGCCGCACCCCAGATTTACTCGCTTGTGCTTCCAACCAGGAAAACCGCAATTGGCAACCAGCAGCTGATATAGCCAGCCCAAATATAGAAGAAAGCCGCCGAATGCAAAGGCATCCGGCGGCTTTCTAAAATACTATCTGTCAGGCAGCAATTACATTTTCTTGCCGGGGAAGTATGCCGTTTCGCCCAATTCCTCCTCAATGCGGAGCAACTGGTTGTACTTGGCCATCCGGTCGGAGCGCGAAGCCGAGCCCGTCTTGATCTGACCGGTGTTCAGGGCCACGGCCAGGTCGGAAATAGTGTTATCCTCCGTCTCGCCCGAGCGGTGCGACATAATGCTCTTGTACCCATGGCGGCGGCCTAGGTTAATGGCATCAATCGTTTCGGTCAGAGTACCAATCTGGTTTACTTTGATGAGGATGGCGTTGGCAATTTGCTCATCAATACCGCGCTGCAGACGGTTTACGTTGGTCACGAACAGGTCGTCGCCCACCAGCTGCGTAGTCGAGCCGATGCTGTTGGTCAGGTTTTTCCAGCCCGCCCAGTCGTCCTCGTCCATGCCATCTTCAATGCTGATGATGGGGTACTTCTTGGTCCAGTCGGTCCAGTAGGCTACCATCTCCGCGGAGGTCAGCTTGTCGCCGGTGCTCTTCTTGAAATGGTAGTGTCCATCCTCGTAGAACTCCGAGGCGGCCGCGTCCATGGCAATCATCACGTCGTCGCCGGGTTTGTAACCCGCCGTTTCAATGGCTTGCAACACCACCTTAATGGCATCTTCGTTCGACTTGATATTGGGCGCGAATCCGCCTTCATCGCCTACGTTAGTGCTCAAACCTTGCTTTTTGAGCACGTTTTTGAGGTGATGAAAAATCTCCGTACCCCAGCGTAGCGCCTCTGAGAAGGAAGGGGCGCCAACCGGCATAATCATAAACTCCTGGAAGTCGATGCTGTTGTCGGCGTGCGAGCCGCCGTTCAGGATGTTCATCATTGGTACGGGCAGCGTGGTGGCGTTTACGCCCCCTACGTAGCGATACAGCGGCATGCCTGCTTCAGCAGCAGCGGCGCGGGCAATGGCCAGCGAAGCACCCAGGATAGCATTAGCTCCCAAGTTGGCTTTGTTGGGAGTGCCGTCCAGCTCCAGCATAATCTTGTCGAGCAGGCCCTGCTCGAACACCGAAAAGCCGATCAGCTCTTCGGCAATCTTACTGTTCACGTTTTCCACTGCTTTCAGCACGCCCTTACCCATGTACTTCGACTTGTCGTCGTCGCGCAGCTCTACGGCTTCGTGTTTGCCAGTTGAGGCGCCAGAGGGTACAGCAGCACGGCCTACGGTGCCATTCTCGGTGGTCACATCCACCTCAACTGTTGGGTTGCCGCGGGAATCAAAGATCTGACGAGCGTGGATTTCGGTGATAATGCTCATAAGGAATGAGGAAATGGGGTGAAAAATCGAAGGTCGAAGCCAGACGAGCGCCCGGCAGGCCATTGCGCCGCAAGGTAAAAATTAGCCCCGACCTTTCAGCCCCAGAATTTCGCTATTCCGCCTAGCTGCCCTCGCCCCTCCCTACCCCTCCAGCCAGCGCCGAAACTCGGGCGTCTGGGCAGCACTGGTCGTTAGGGTCACCTCACTGCCGCGCAGCTTCACCACCAGTCGGTTGTTAAAGTAGGGCTCCACCTTTTCTACAAACGCAATATTTACCAGTTCCGAGCGGTTCAGCCGCCCGAACCGCGTCGGGTCCAGTTGCCGCTCCAGCTCGGTCAGCGTGCCTGTCAGGGGAAAGCGGTTGCCGGCCACATCCACGGCAAAGGTTACGCCTTCATCGGCTTGCACGTAGGCCACATCCTCTACCTGCAGCACATAGAGGCCGTTGCGCATGCGCACGGAAAAGCGCTGCTTGTACTGGGGCTGCGTGGTTTGGCGCAGGGCTAGGCTTAGCTCCCGCACCACTTCGGGACTCAACCCGGGGGTAGCAGGCACCGCTGGCACGAAATTTTCGCGCAACAAATGGTACTTGTGTAGCGCTTCCCGGAACTGCTCATACGTATAGGGCTTCAGCAGATACGCAATACCATTGCCCCGAAACGCAGGTAGCAAGAACTGGTCGTAGGCAGTGGTAAAGATAATGGGGCAGGTTACACGGAACTGCTCATAGAGCGAGAAAACATTGCCATCGAGCAGTTCAATATCCGACAGGATTAGCTCCGGCATTGGATTACTCTGCAGCCACACCAAGGCTTTCTTCACGCTCCGCAGCACCGGGGGGGCGCTGCTTACCAGCCCGGCCTGCTCCAGGAACTGCAGAGTTTGCCGGGCCGCCACTTCCTCATCTTCCAGAATCAAAATGTTCATTACCTAGTTACCAGAGTAGTCTGCCAGAAGAAAAGCAAGCGAGTCACGACGCCGGTTGGTCAGGTGCTCTTACAACGACGCGGACCACGTTTGCTTTGGGGATATGACGGGCACGGATACCAGAAAAACCGCTGCGGTATCCACAATAAGAATATCTCGGCCGAATAAGAGCCGGTACCGCTCCCGCAAGTTGGAGAGGCCTGTCCCAGTCGAATCAACAGGCGTGAGCTTGGGCCGCCGCTTGTGGCGCACGGTCAGGGTAGTGGCGGTGGCTTCGATGATAACCTGCAAGGGGTTTTCCTCGTCGCCGGCGTTATGCTTCACGGCGTTTTCCACCAGTAGCTGTAGCGTACCTGGCACTACCAGCAGCCGATTTAGATTAAGCTGCTCGCCTACTTCCCGCCGAAACTCATAGGCGCTACCAAAGCGCTGCCGGAGCAGATAGATATATTCATCCGCAAAGCGCAGTTCCTCCCCTACGCTAACGAAGTCCTCATCCTTGTGTCGGATCAGCATCCGATACAGGCCCGCGAAGTGCGTGAGGTACTCATTGGCAGCCACGGGATCTTGCTGAATCAGGCCGCGCAGTACGTTCAGATTATTAAACAGGAAGTGTGGGTCGATTTGGGCTTTGAGGTGGCGTAGCTCGTTTTCCGCCTGCACTTTTTGCACCAGCATCAGCCGCTGCTGCATCTCAAAATACCGTTTGCCCGTTAGCAACGACGCCAGTAAGCCGTAGCTGACGGTGTGCCGCAGCAGGCCCGTCAGCAAGCCCAGCGGCGTCCAGGAGGCCTTCTCCCCGATTAGCAACAGGTAGCCCCCATTGTAGAGCACGGCACTAGCCAGCAGGAATAGTGGCAGAAAGGTCAGCGCCCGTCGCCAATGCTGCGCCGCTATTATGTTAGGTAGCAACCCGAAAACTACGCAATAGGCCGCCGCCGTATCCAGCACAATATTGTAGGCCATGGCGGCCACTCCCCACATCCAGCCAAACTCATACACGTATCCCGACACTAGGAAAGGCGTAGCTACCAGCCAATAGGCAGCGACCGTCAGAACATCGGAACGGGAAGGATGTTGAAAGAGCATAGCACTGGAAACTGACAGCGAAAATAACACATGCTGCCGGTAGGTTGCCACGCGGCGCCTAAGCTCGAAAAGCTTCTTCTTGGGCGCAAAAACCGAAGCCGTATTCATAGCTGCACCCTACTAGGGTATAATAAATGATGGCCGACCAGTACTGGTCGGCCATAAGAAATGCTACATAAGAATAAACTACTCAATTAACGTCCGGAACAATGGTGCTAGAAATAAGGCTAGTAACGGTACAAAGCACGCTACGGCAGGGCTAACGGCCAGCTTACACCAAGTGAACTGCGGAGAAAAGCCGATGAATTGCGGTAATTTTCCATTTAGTTACCCGTTCGCCTGGGCTACTACAATTTTCAATTCGGACAGATCAATAAAAAAGGGATGCTCTATCTGGAGCATCCCTTTTAAAATCATAAAAATTACTGCTTACGAAGCGGCTTCCTCGTCGGCTTTCGCCTCGTCACGAGTTTCGCCTTCCTGCACCGTCTTGGTAGCAGTGTCCTCGGGAGCAGCAGTTTCTACCACGGCAGCGGGAGCAACCGCTTCACCAGCCGGAGCGTCAGCCTTCTTCTTGCTACGCGAACGGCGGGTAGTGGAAGCCGCAGTCTTAGCTTCACCAGCATTCTTGGCTTCCAGCAGAGTTTCGTTGAAGTCAACCAGCTCAATGATGCACATCTCCGCGTTGTCACCCAGACGAGCATCGCTCAGTTTGATAATACGGGTATAGCCACCGGGACGGCCAGCTACTTTGCTCGACACCGTGCCGAACAGCTCTTTCAGAGCTTCCTTGTTGCCCAGTTCAGCGAATACCAAACGACGCGAGTGCGTGGTGTCGTTCTTCGACTTAGTCAGCAGGGGCTCCACAAACTTGCGCAAGGACTTAGCCTTAGCTACAGTGGTAGTGATACGCTTGTGCAGGATCAGCGACGAAGCCATGTTCGAAAGCATGGCGTTGCGGTGCGAGGCTGTCCGGCCGAGGTGGTTGATGGTTTTACCGTGACGCATAAATTGAAAAAAGCAGTGAGCTTGCGAGCAACGACCACGGCGGAGAGCAGGCTACTAGAGGCTACCATCACATTAGAACCGTTGCCCCTCAGGGCCCACTAGATTAGAAAAGTGTGAAATTGGAGTGCAAAGGTACGAAATACCTAGACATGAAAAATGGGCTGAAGTGAATAAGTGCTTGTGCACCGGCTTCACTTTCAGCCCATTCTCGCGGGTATTGCTATTCCTCGTCGAGCTTGTAACGGCTCAGGTCCATCCCGAAGGTCAGACCTTTTTCTTCTACGAGGTTTTCCAGTTCCGTCAAAGACTTCTTACCGAAGTTGCGGAACTTCATCATATCAGCCATGTCAAGCTGCACCAAGTCGCCGAGGGTTTTGATGTCGGCAGCCTTAAGGCAGTTGTACGCGCGCACACTCAGGTCCATATCCGCCAGCGGCGTCTTCAGCACCTTGCGCATGTGCAGCGTTTCCTCATCCACGGTTTCTTCTTCTTCAGCCTTGGCTGTTTCGAAAGTCATGGTGCTGTCCGAGAACAGCATGAAATGCTGGATCAGGATGTTGGCAGCACCTTTCAGCGCGTCCTCCGGGTGAATAGAACCGTCCGTATGAATCTCGATGAGGAGCTTCTCGTAGTCGGTCTTTTGCTCTACACGGGTATTTTCAATGCTATACTTCACGTTCTTGATGGGCGTGAAGATGGCATCAATGGCAATCTGACCGAACACTTGGTCAGCGGGCTTGTTTTCCTCAGCGGGAACGTAGCCGCGGCCTTTCTGAATCGTAAACTCGAACTCCAGTTCGGTAGCCGGGTCCACGTTGCAAATTACCAACTCCGGGTTCAGCACCTGAAAGCCAGTGGTAAACTTGTTGATGTCGCCGGCCGAGAAGGTATCCTGCCCTTTTACACGCACCGTGATTTTATCCTCGATGGCGTCGCTCACTTTCTTGAAGCGAACCTGCTTTAGGTTCAGGATGATTTCGGACATGTCCTCAATCACCCCTTCAATGGTCATGAACTCGTGCAGAACGCTGTTGGTGCGCACCGACGTGATGGCATAGCCCTCCAGCGACGACAGCAGGATGCGGCGCAGAGCGTTGCCGATCGTGACGCCGTAGCCTTTCTCCAGCGGTTTGAATTCAAACGTTCCGTAGAAGTCGTCGGATTTCTCCATTACCACCTTCTCCGGCATTTGAAAAGCTAAGATTGACATAAGTGGGGCGGTTGAAGTAGTGAATAGCAGACAGTAAGAACGCGGCCAATGTAGCCTAATTTCTTACCGCCTGCTACCCAGTTCCAGTTATAACAAGGAAAAAAGTCGAAGCAGAGAAACGGCCCGGACTGCCGGGCCGTTCCAAAAATTACTTCGAGTACAACTCGACGATGAGCTGTTCCGTGATTTTCTCCGGAATCAGGTCACGCGAGGGGGCGCTGATGAACTTGCCCACCAGCTCCTTGCCGTCCCACTCCAGCCACGAGAAGGCGCGGGCGTTACGGGCGCTCAGGCTCGTCGTAATGGCCTCCAGCGTTTTTGATTTTTCGCGTACGGCCACTACGTCGCCAGCGCGCAGACGGTACGAGGCGATGTTTACTACCTCTCCGTTAACGGTAATGTGCTTGTGCAGAACCAGCTGGCGAGCAGCGCGGCGAGTCGGAGCAATGCCCAGACGGTACACCGTGTTATCAAGGCGCGATTCCAGCAAAGCCAGCAGGTTGTCACCGGTGATGCCGGGCAGGGTAGCAGCCTTGTGGAACAGGTTCTCGAACTGCTTCTCCAGTACGCCGTACATGTACTTTACTTTCTGCTTCTCCATCAGCTGGACAGCGTACTCGCTCTGCTTCTTACGACGACCACGGCCGTGTTGGCCCGGAGGATATGCTTTTTTGCTGAGTGCCTTGCTCGGGCCGAAAATCGGCTCATTGAAGCGACGGGCAATCTTGGTTTTAGGACCAGTATAACGTGCCATTTCGGGATTGTTGAGTGTTGAGGGGGTTGAACCGTTCGAGCCAAGCGGCGACTTGCTTCGCAGGGGTGAGAAGCTGCCGAAACCGGCTCAGGGTAGTCCACCAGGCGGACTGGTTCAATAAATCAAACGCGACGACGTTTGGGCGGACGGCAGCCATTGTGGGGCAGCGGCGTCACGTCCTTAATGGTCGTTACCTCAATACCCACGTTACCCAGCGTACGGATAGCCGATTCACGGCCAGCGCCCGGACCCTTCACAAACACTTCGGCTTTGCGCAGACCAAGGTCGTGAGCAACTTTACCGCAGTCCGTAGCAGCCATCTGAGCTGCGTAGGGGGTGTTCTTCTTCGAACCCCGGAAGCCCATCTTACCAGCCGAAGCCCAGGAAATTACCTGGCCGTTGTTGTTGGTGATGGAGATGATGATGTTGTTGAACGAGGCCTTGATGTGTACCTGACCTACGGGTTCTACAACGACAACGCGCTTTTTGGCTTTGTCTTTTCTTTTTTGTGCCATTTGGTTATCGCAAAAACTGCGGAAGGTGTTGAAGCCTGTCTCTAATACGAAAAGACAGGCCCCGATTCCCGCTACGGATTATTTAGTAGCCTTTTTCTTGCCAGCAACGGTCTTGCGCTTGCCCTTGCGGGTACGCGAATTGTTCTTGGTACGCTGACCACGAACCGGCAGACCTTTGCGGTGACGCAGACCCCGGTAGCAACCGATGTCCATCAGGCGCTTGATGTTCAGCTGCACTTCTGAGCGCAGCACACCTTCGGTCTTATACTCGGCGGCAATCACGCCGCGGATTTCGCCAGCTTCAGCTTCAGTCCAGTCTTTCACCTTTTTGTTCAGGTCAACGCCTGCTTTGGTGAGAATCTGCTGAGCAGAAGGACGGCCAATGCCGAAGATGTAGGTCAGCGCGATTTCGCCGCGCTTGTTGTCTGGGATGTCTACCCCTGCAATACGAGCCATGTGCTTTCTTGAAAAGTCTGGTGCTACTAGCCCTGACGCTGCTTATAGCGCGGGTTCTTTTTGTTAATCACGTAGAGCTTGCCCTTGCGGCGGATGATCTTGCAATCAACGCTACGCTTCTTTACTGACGCTTTGACTTTCATGTCGTCGGGTTATTTGTAACGGTACACAATTCGTCCCTTCGACAAATCGTAGGGCGACATTTCGAGTTTTACCTTATCTCCCGGCAGGATCTTGATGTAGTGCATCCGCATCTTACCCGAGATATGGGCAATCAGCTGGTGACCATTTTCCAGCTCCACGCGGAACATGGCGTTGGATAAGGCTTCCAGGATAACACCGTCCTGCTCAATGGAAGTTTGTTTGGCCATAAGGCTACTGTAAGGCTTTTTCTATGTATTCGAAGGAGGTAAGTATTTCCGCCTTGTCTTTGCGAACAACTACAGTGTGCTCAAAGTGCGCTGAAGGTTTCAGATCTTTGGTTCGGATAGTCCAGCCATCCTTTTCCTGAATCACATCCTTTTTGCCGAGGTTCACCATAGGTTCAATGGCAAGCACTAGTCCAGTCTGCAGCTTTAGGCCCGCACCACGTTTGCCGTAGTTTGGTACCTCAGGCCGCTCGTGCAGCTTTTTACCAATGCCATGACCGACTAGCTCTCTGACTACCCCGTAACCTTGCTTCTCAACATGGTTTTGAATAGCGTAGCTCACGTCACCCATTCGGTTACCAGCCACTGCTTGCTCAATACCGAGATACAGCGACTTTTTGGTTTCCTCCAGCAGCTTAGTCACTTCCGGTGCCACCTCCCCTACTGGGTGAGTGTAGGCACTGTCCGCGTGGTAGCCGTTAAGCAAAACTCCGCAGTCAATCGAAACAACATCACCACTTTTCAGCGTGTAGCCGCCTGGAAAACCATGCACTACTACCGAGTTAGGAGAGATGCAGAGGCTATACTCAAATCCGTTGTATCCCTTGAACGAAGGCTGGCCGCCATGGTCCCGGATGAATTCCTCAGCTCGCTGATCCAGCGCACGTGTGGTAATTCCTTCCTGAATCATGCTGGCTACTTCGCCGTGAGCTTGGGCTAGCACTTTTGCGCTAGCCCGCATGAGTTCTATTTCTTCCTCAGTCTTGTAAAAAATCATCTTACGAAGCGAGGGCAATATTTTGTGAGCGGCCCCGCACCTTACCAGTTTTCATCATGCCATCATAGTGACGCATGAGGAGGTAGCTCTTCACTTGGTTCATGGTATCTAGCACTACCCCCACCATGATGATAAGCGAAGTACCACCATAAAACTGGGCGAATGGTCGAGTTATACCAGCCACTGTAGCCAAGGAGGGTAGAATGGCAATAACAGCCAGCGCAACTGCACCAGGCAGTGTGATACGGGTCAGCACTTCATCAATGTACTCCGAAGTATCACGTCCAGGCTTTACACCTGGGATGAATCCACCACTACGCTTCAGGTCATCCGCAATCTGATTAGGATTGACGCTAATAGCTGTGTAGAAATACGTGAAGATGATGATAAGCAAACCGAACACGACGTTATACACCCAGTGGTTTGGTTGGAACCAAGTACCAATGAGTGTCGCTGCGTCGCTGTTTTTGTTCCAAGCGGAGGCAGCAATAGCCGGCACGAACATCAGCGACTGAGCGAATATAATCGGCATAACACCAGCCGCATTCACTTTCATCGGAATGTATTGCCGCTGTGAACTGAGGCTGGCGGCGCCACCAATTTGCTTAGCGTATTGTACCGGGATTTGACGAACAGCCTGCGTAAGGATGATAACCGCCATAACCACCAGAAATAATACTACCAGCTCAACTAAGAAAATTAACGAGCCGCGCATAGTTCGGGCTGTAGCTTCCCCAATCAATGCACCAGGCAGGCGCGATACAATCCCGATCATGATAATCATGGAGATACCGTTGCCAATGCCTTTGTCAGTAATCTTTTCTCCTAGCCACATGCAAAACAGCGTCCCCGCCGTTACAATCATGGCTGTAGAGACTGTAAAGAAGACACCGGGATTCACGATGGCTTCTGCATTGATGGTAGCGATAAAGCCGACAGACTGTAGCGCTACAATCGGGATTGTGAGAATACGCGTGTACTGGTTGATCTTCTTACGTCCCGATTCTCCTTCCTTCTGCAATTTTTGAAAGTAAGGAACGGCAATCGTCAGCAGCTGCAATACGATTGACGCCGAGATATAAGGCATGATGCCCAGCGCGAAGATTGACGCATGGCTGAAGGCCCCACCGAGCAGTGTATCCAGGATACCCAAGACTCCGGTAGCGCCTCCTTGTGTGAGCCGGGTCGGATCGACGCCGGGGAGCACCACGTAAGAACCCAGCCGGTAAATGGCAATGAAAAAAAGCGTATTGAAGATCCGCATACGCAGATCTTCAATCGCAAAAATGTTCTTAATCGTGGTGATGAACTTGTTCATTGCCAGTCAGGCTTACAGCGTCACAGCTTTGCCACCTGCTTTTTCGATAGCTTCAACAGCTGATTTCGAGAAAGCATGAGCGTGTACTTCTAGTGCTTTGGTGATTTCACCGCGGCCCAGAACTTTGATCTTGGCGTTTTTCGAAGCCAAGCCAGCCGTTACAAAGAATGTAGCGTCCAGTGTAGTGGTGCCATTCTCAGTGAGAGCAGCCAGCACGTCAAGGTTGACGGCTTTATACTCCACGCGGTTGATGTTCTTGAAACCAAATTTCGGTACCCGGCGCTGCAGAGGCATCTGACCGCCTTCGAAACCCGACTTCTTGGAGTAACCCGAACGGGACTTGGCACCTTTATGACCGCGCGTAGACGTGCCGCCACGGCCGGAACCCGTACCACGGCCAATACGCTTTTCATTGCGTGTGGAGCCAGCGGCGGGTTGGAGATTGCTGAGATTCATTTTCGGGAGATTCCTAGAGTTCGGTTACTTCCAACAGGTGCTTCACGGCATCAATCATACCAGCTACCTGGGGGGTGTTTTCCACCGCTTTGGTGCTGCCGATCTTGCCAAGGCCGAGAGCCTTTACAGTGCGCTTCTGCCGCTCAGGGCGGTCAATAACGCTCTTAACGAGTTTAATTTGGATCTGCGCCATCTGCTCTTAGCCGTTAAACACTTGGGAGAGAGTGATGCCGCGAGCCTGTGCAATCTGCATGGGGTCACGCATCTTCAACAGAGCATCGAAGGTAGCCTTTACCACGTTGTGGGGGTTCGACGAGCCTTTCGACTTAGCGAGTACATCTTTAATACCGGCGCTTTCGAATACGGCACGCATAGCACCGCCTGCAATTACACCCGTACCAGCGGCGGCCGGCTGAACCAGCACGAAACCACCCGAGTACTTTCCTTCCATTACGTGAGGAACCGTGTGCTTGTACAGAGGTACTTTCACCAGGTTCTTCTTCGCGTCGTCAATGCCTTTGGCAATGGCGTCGGTTACTTCGTTGGCTTTACCCAGGCCGTAGCCTACGGTGCCATTGCCGTCACCTACTACCACGATAGCCGAGAAGCTGAAGCGACGACCACCTTTTACCACTTTAGCTACGCGGTTGATAGCAACCACTTTTTCTTTTAGATCGGAATCACCGGTACGCGACTGCTCAGCGTTCCGGTCGTTACCGCCGCGACGGTCGTTGCCACCACCCCGACGGTCGTTACCGCCACGGTCATTGCCACCACCACGGTTGCCGTTGTTAAATTCTGCCATGATGAGTTAGAAATTGAGGCCGCCTTCGCGGGCTCCTTCTGCCAATGATTTTACGCGGCCGTGGTAGAGGTAACCGGAACGGTCAAATACCACTTTCGAAATTCCTTTTGCCTGAGCACGGGCGGCAATTTCTTTGCCGACTGCGGCGGCGAGGGCTACTCCGTTGCCCCCTTCCACCGAAACGTGCTTCGAGGAAGCAGACGCCAGCGTGTGACCCTTCGTGTCGTCAATAATCTGGGCGTAGATGCCCGTGTTGCTACGAAAGACCGACAGACGCGGACGCTCGGACGTGCCAGCGACCTTAGTGCGGATGATGCGCTGGATCCGTTTTCTTCTAGTTGCTTTATCGAAAGCCATGGTGTGATGTTATTTCGAAGCCGTTTTACCAGCCTTACGACGAATCTGCTCACCCACGAAGCGCACGCCTTTGCCTTTGTAGGGCTCAACTTTGCGCAGCGAGCGAATCTTGGCGGCTACCTGGCCTAGCAGTTGCTTGTCAATGCTAGTCAGCGTAACGATAGGGTTCTTACCTTTTTCCGTTACAGCCGTTGCCGTTACTTCCTTGGGCAGAGCTAGGAAGATGTTGTGCGAGTAACCCAACGAAAGCTCTAGGGTAGTACCCGACATCGAAGCCTTATAACCTACACCTACCAACTCCAGCTTCTCTTCTAAACCATTGCTAACCCCGTTAACAGCGTTGTTCAACAACGAACGGTAGAGGCCGTGCATGGCTTTGTGGCGCTTCTGCTCAGTAGGGCGAGTCACTACCAGCTGACCATCTTCGGTAGCTACAGTAATGTCGCGGTCAACCGGAACGGTCAGGGTGCCTTTCGGACCCTTCACGGTTACCGTGTTTTCGTTGCTCACTTCAACCTGCACGTTAGTGGGCAGGCTGATGGGCAGTTTACCAATGCGTGACATAGTCTCGTTTTCCTTTCAGATTAGTAGACGTAGCACAGCACTTCGCCGCCCACGTTCTCGGCTTTCGCCTCTTTCTCAGTCATTACGCCTTTCGACGTCGACAGAATCGCAATGCCCAAGCCACTTAATACGCGCGGCAGGTTCTCCACGTGAGCGTACTGGCGCAGACCCGGGGTGCTGATACGCTCCAGCTTCGTGATGGCAGGTTTTTTAGTGGCCGGGTTATACTTCAGCGCGATTTTGATCGTGCCCTGTACTGCGGCGTCATCAAACCGGTAGCTCTGAATGTAGCCCTTCTTATAGAGCACCTTCGTAATCTCCTTTTTGATGTTGCTGGCCGGAATTTCTACTACCCGGTGGTTGGCCTTAATGGCATTGCGCACCCGGGTGAGGTAGTCGGCAATTGGATCTGTGTTCATTTGATTATGAAAATGAAGCGCCCATTTTTAGGGAGCCGCAAAGATATGAAAATTTCGCCGCCACGGAAAGAGGCGACGAAATTTTCGGTTAAGACTACTCAACTCGGCCTTTAAAGGCTCGGCTGATGGTTTCTTTCGGCAACCTGCCAAATAACAATGCCTTACAGAAAACTCTGGTTTGGCAAGGACAGCGGTACTACCAGCTGGATTTGGTTACACCGGGGATTTTGCCGGCGAGAGCCATTTCGCGGAAACGCACGCGGCTGATGCCGAACTTACGCATATAACCACGGGGGCGGCCGTCAATCTTGTCGCGGTTGTGCAGGCGCACGGGCGAAGCATTGCGGGGCAGCTTATCCAGAGCTTCGTAGTCGCCAGCCTCTTTCAGAGCCTTGCGCTTCTCAGCGTAACGGGCTACGGTAGCAATACGCTTCCGCTCCCGTGCTTTCATTGATTCCTTAGCCATTGTTCTGTTTCTTGGCGTTAGCGAACGGCATTCCGAAGGCGCGCAGCAACTCGTAGCTCTGCTCGTCGTTTTCAGCCGTCGTTACGAAGGTAATATCCATACCGGCAATTGACTTGATTTTGTCAATCGAAATTTCCGGGAAGATAATCTGCTCCTTGATACCCAGGGTATAGTTACCACGGCCATCGAAGCCCTTATCGTTGATGCCTTTGAAGTCACGAACGCGGGGCAGAGCAACCGTCAGCAGACGGTCGAGGAATTCGTACATCTGGTTGCCACGCAGGGTAACACGGGCCCCGATGGGCATGCCTTCGCGCAGCTTGAAGTTCGACACCGAACGCTTCGCAATGGTCGGAACAGCTTTCTGACCGGTGATTACCGTCAGTTCGTCCACGCCATTATCCACTAGCTTCTTGTCGGCTACTGCCGCCCCGATGCCGCGGTTGATGCAGATCTTGGTAATACGCGGTACCTGCATAATGCTCTTGAACTGGAATTTCTCCTGGAGCGCAGGTACTACTTCGTTTTGATATTTATCTTTCAGTCGAGCCATGGTCGTAGAGCGGGTTAGGCGTTGGTCGATTCAACGCGCTTCACGTTGCTCACGTGAATCGGTGCCTCGATCTTGGTGATGCCGCCCTGGGGGTTCTTCGCACTGGGTTTGTTGTGCTTAGTTGCCAGGTTCAGGCCTTCCACGATAACACGCTGCGTCGAACGGTTCACCGATTTGATTACACCGGTTTTGCCTTTCTCGTCGCCGGAAATCACCAGAACGGTGTCACCAGTTTTTACGTGCAGTTTCGCGGGCGTTGCTTTCGTTTTCGTTGCCATTGCTTAGAGAACTTCAGGAGCCAGCGAAACAATCTTCATGAACTGCTTTTCACGCAGTTCGCGGGCCACGGGGCCGAAGATGCGGGTACCGCGGGGCTCGTCGTTATTATTGAGCAGTACAGCAGCGTTGTCGTCGAAGCGGATGTACGAACCGTCTTTGCGGCGTACTTCTTTCTTCGTGCGAACTACTACTGCCTTCGATACAGCGCCTTTCTTGGCGTTACCGGAGGGAATAGCCGACTTGATTGCTACTACAATCTTGTCGCCTACACTGGCGTATTTCTTGCCCGTGCCACCGAGGACACGAATGCAGAGAACTTCTTTGGCGCCGCTGTTATCAGCGACGGTCAGACGGGATTCTTGCTGTATCATCTTACTTGGCGCGTTCTACGATTTCTACCAGTCTCCAGCGTTTGTTCTTGCTCAGCGGACGGGTCGACATGATGCGAACCGTATCCCCTTCGCCGCATTCGTTATTCTCGTCGTGGGCCATGAACTTGGTCGACTTGGTAACGAACTTACCGTAGATCGGGTGTTTGATTTTGCTTTCTACCACTACCGTGATGGATTTGTCCATCTTGGAGGAAGAAACGCGCCCGATGATTTCTTTACGCAGGTTCCGCTCGGTAGCGGTCGTTGCCTGCTGTTCTTCGTTGCTTGCCATCGTTAGTTAGCAGAGTTAGTAGCCTGCTCGTTCTCGCGACGCTTCAACTCGGTCAGCAGACGGGCGACATTTTTGCGGGCTTGCTTCAGACGAATCGGATTTTCCAAGGGCGAGATGGCGTGCGCGAAGCGCAGGTTCTGGCCGTTGGTCTGCTCCGTCTTGATTTGGTTTTTGAGGTCCTCCAGGGAGAGGGCGCGGATTTCGGTGTTCTTCATCTTGCTTAAGCTTCTTGATAGTCGCGACGAACAACAAACGAGGTACGCACCGGCAGCTTCTGAGCGGCCAGACGCAGCGACTCCTGCGCCACTTCCAGCGAAACGCCGTCCGATTCGAAGAGAATGGTGCCGGGCTTCACTACAGCTACCCAGTACTCGGGTGAACCTTTACCCTTACCCATCCGAACCTCAGCGGGCTTCTTGGTGATTGGCTTATCCGGGAAAATGCGGATCCATACTTGACCTTCGCGTTTCATGGCGCGGGTCATGGCAATACGGGCAGCCTCAATCTGGCGAGCCGTAATCCATGCTTGTTCCAGCGACTTGATAGCGAACGAACCGAAGTCAATGGAGCTGCCGCGGTGGGCTAAGCCATGCACGCGACCCTTTTGCATCTTGCGATACTTGGTCCTTTTCGGTTGTAACATGAGTTATCTTGAATTGAAATTCGAGAGAAATGAAAAAGGCTAGCGACGGGGAGCACCACCGCCTTGGCCGCCACGGTTCTGGCCACCGCCGCCACCGCGACGCTGTCCACCACCTTGACCGCCCCGGTTATCACCGCCACGGCCTTCGCCACCACGGTCGTTCCGGTCACGACGCGGACCACGGTCACCGCCCCGGTCGCCACGCTCACCGCGCGGGCCACGGTCGTTGCCACGGCTTTCGCCACCCTGGCCACCGGCAGGCTGCTGGTTCGGGGAGAGGTCAGGCTTGCCGAATACTTCACCACGCATAACCCACACCTTGATGCCGATTTTGCCATACACCGTCTGAGCTTCCGACAGAGCATAGTCAATGTCAGCACGCAGGGTGTGCAGCGGGGTGCGGCCTTCTTTGTACTGCTCGGAACGAGCAATTTCAGCGCCACCCAGACGGCCACCGCACTGAATCTTGATGCCCTCGGCACCAACGCGCAGCGCAGCCTGAATCGCCATTTTCATAGCGCGACGGAACGAGATACGAGCCTGGAGCTGCTGAGCAATGCTCTCTCCTACCAGCTTAGCGTCGAGTTCCGGACGCTTGATCTCGAAGATGTTGATCTGAACGTCTTTGCCGGTAATCTGCTTCAGCTCGTCCTTGATCTTATCAACCTCAGCACCACCCTTACCGATTACTACACCCGGACGGGCCGTGTTGATGGTAATGGTTACGCGCTTCAGCGTGCGCTCGATTACGATGCGGCTGATGCCACCTTTCGGGATACGAGCGTTGATGTATTTGCGGATTTTTTCGTCCTCAACCAGCTTGTCGGCAAAGTCCTTGCCGCCGTACCAGTTCGAGTCCCATCCTTTGATGACACCCAGACGGAAGCCAACCGGATTTACTTTCTGTCCCATAGTGCTTATGCGGTGGCTTCTGCCGTGTTTTCGTTGGATTTCTTAGCCGAGCTGCGACGAGTTTTCTTGGGAGCCTCGTCAACAACGGTAGCAGCTGGTTTAGTTTCAGCAGCCTGCCTAGCAGCAGCTTTGCTACCCAGCGGTTCTACTTTGCTATCGATTACCAGCGTCACGTGGTTGCTGCGCTTGCGGATGCGGTGGCCACGACCCTGGGGGGCGGGGCGCAGACGCTTCAGCTGACGGCCTTCGTCCACGAAAATCTCTTTGATGTAGAGGTTGGCATCTTCGATGCGCTCATCCTCGTTCTTCTGCTGCCAGTTAGCCAAAGCCGACAGGAGCAGCTTCTCAACGCGAGCAGCACCAGAGTTAGCCTCGAATTTCAGCAGGCCGAGGGCACGGGTTACTTTCTGACCGCGCACCAGGTTGGCCACCAAGCGCATCTTGCGCGGCGAGGTGGGCACATTACGGAGTTTAGCTACTGCTTCCATCTTAGCGCTTGCCTTTATCTTTCTTGGCAATGTGGCCGCGGAAGTTACGGGTCGGGGCAAACTCGCCGAGTTTGTGTCCTACCATGTTCTCCGTCACATATACCGGGATGAACTTATTGCCGTTGTGCACGGCGAAGGTGTGGCCAACGAAATCCGGAGAAATCATCGAGCGGCGCGACCAAGTCTTCACCACCGACTTTTTGCCGGACTCATCCATTGCCGTTACTTTCTTCTCGAGCCGGAAGTCAATGTACGGCCCTTTTTTTAGTGAACGTGCCATTGCTTACTTCTTGCCTTTGCGGTTAACGATGAGCTGCTCGGAGTACTTGTTCTTGTTCCGGGTCTTCTGGCCTTTCGAGAAGATACCGTTACGGCTGCGCGGGTGACCACCCGACGACTTACCTTCACCACCACCCATGGGGTGATCGACAGGGTTCATAGCGACACCACGAACGCGCGGACGACGGCCCAACCAACGGTTACGACCAGCTTTGCCGAGACGTACATTCATGTGGTCACCGTTCGAAACGGTACCAACCGTAGCCATGCAGGTAACCAGTACCATGCGCATCTCACCGGAAGGCAGTTTCAGGGTAGCATACTTGTCTTCGCGAGCTACCAACTGAGCGTACGTGCCAGCGGAACGGGCCATAGCAGCACCGCCACCGGGCATCAACTCGATGTTGTGCACGATAGTACCCAGCGGAATTTCACGCAGGGGCAGGGCATTGCCTACCTCCGGAGCTACGCCCGAACCCGATACTACCGTTGCCCCTACGGCTAGGCCGGCGGGAGCAATGATATAGCGCTTCTCGCCGTCAGCGTACTGCAGCAAAGCAATACGGGCGGTGCGGTTGGGGTCGTACTCAATCGTCTTCACCGTAGCGGGCACCGTGGCCTTGTCACGCTTGAAGTCGATGATACGGTACTTGGCTTTATGACCACCGCCGATGTAGCGGTTGGACATTTTGCCCGAGTTGTTACGGCCACCGGAGTTTTTGAGGGGTGCCAACAGCGACTTCTCCGGCGTCGACGCAGTAATCTCGTCGAAGGCCGGGGCGATGCGGAAGCGCTGACCCGGTGATGTTGGTCTTAGTTTTTTGAGTGCCATTACTCTTGCTTAAAGGAAATGTCTTGGCGGGAAGCAAGCCTTACAGGCTGCTGTAGAAGTCGATAACGTCGCCTTCTTTCACGGTTACGATGGCTTTTTTGCCATGCGCGCGGCGACCGGAAACGGCGCCACCTTTCGTGAACTTCGATTTCACTTTGCCGATCGTGCGGATGGTGCTTACGCCCGTTACCGTCACGCCGTACAGTTGCTCAATCTCTTTCTTAATCTGAACCTTGTTCGCGTCGCGCGTTACTTCAAAGGCGTACTGGCCTTTCTCGTTCAGAGCCGTGGCCTTCTCGGTCACGATGGGCTTTTTCAGGATGCTCATTACTCAGCAGTGGTATAGAGTTGTTCCAATGCCGTCAGGCCATCCTCCGACAGCAGCAGCGTGTCGGTGTTCAGCAGGTCGTGGGTGTTCAGGGCCACGGGGGTAGCCACGCTCACGCGCTGGATGTTGCGGGCCGACAGCACCACGTTTTTATCAACCGAGCCGGTTACCAGCAGCGTCTTCTTGCCGTTGTTCAGCTTGAAGCTGTTGAGAATGCTCTGGAACTCCTTGGTTTTGGGAGCCGACAAAGTGATATTCTCAACCAAGGCTACTTTACCATCTTTAGCCAAGCTCGAAAGAGCGGACAGACGAGCCAGACGCTTGGTTTTCTTGTTCAGCTTGAAGCCGTAGTCGCGGGGCTGAGGACCGAAAATACGGCCGCCACCAACGAATACACCCGACTTCATGGAGCCGGCACGGGCACCGCCGGTGCCTTTTTGCTTCTTCAGCTTCTTGGTAGTGCCGTGCACTTCGTTGCGCTGCTTCGACTTGTGCGTACCCTGGCGCTGGTTGGCCAGGTACTGCTTCACGTCGAGGTACATCACGTGCTCGTTCGGCTCCAGACCGAAGATGGCGTCAGACAGGGTAACCTTGCGGCCGGTGTCTTCGCCTTTGATGTTATATACTGACAGTTCCATTTGCTAGGTTATTTTTCCAGGACCACGAAAGAGTTCTTGGCACCGGGAACCGAGCCGCTCACTACGATGAGGTTCTTGTCGGCTACAATGCGCATCACCTTCAGGTTCTGCACTTTCACCCGGTCATTGCCCATGCGGCCACCCATGCGCATTCCTTTGAATACGCGCGAAGGCCAGGAGCAAGCACCGATAGAACCGGGGTGACGACCACGGTTGTGCTGGCCGTGGGTTTGGCCACCCACACCGGCGAAGTTGTAGCGCTTTACAACGCCCTGGAAACCTTTACCTTTTGAGGTACCTACTACGTCTACGAATTCGCCTTCCTCAAAGAGGGTAGCGTCGATGGTAGAGCCGGCAGTAAAGTTGCCAGCCTCGTCGGTGCGGAACTCAACGAGTTTTTTCTTGGGGGTGGTTCCGGCTTTTGCGAAGTGACCAGCCAGAGCTTTGGTGGTATTCTTCGCCTTTTTCTCGCCGTAGCCGAGTTGGATGGCAGTGTAGCCGTCCGTTTCGATGGTCTTAACCTGCGTCACTACGCACGGACCCGCTTCAATGAGCGTAACAGGGATGTTTTTCCCGTCCGGAGTGAAGAGGCTTGTCATACCGATTTTTTTACCGATGATGCCAGGCATTCTGTTGGTTTTTAAAAAAGACACACTTGAAAACGCCCAAGTGGCGTTTTCGGAAATGGAGTGCAAAGCTAGGAAATTGTTATCTGATAATCTAGCCCCATTCCGAAATATTTTCAGTACCACATAGTTAGCCCCTTCCCTAGCAGGTACTGCTGACACTCAAGGGGTTTCTTCCCGAGTAAGGCCTCAACGAACCAGACGTATTTCTCTTGGACTATTCCAGCTAGCCTTCACCTCCTTGGCAGTAGGCGCGGTATAATTCAATTATTCGAGAAAGCTCTTCTTTTGCTGCTTCCTATACTTGGTCGATTGTTATGCAGGTCGCCACTCAAGCTCCGTTGTTGAAGCAGGCTTGCTACCCTCTAAGCTTAATAGCAGAAAGAAGAGGGCGAAAGCCAGACCGATCTGAGTTTCAAGAGTGTACTCTACCAGAAAGGATAACGTCACAATGCTATATTGTACGAATAATAAAGGGGCGTACCGTGGCCAAATGTTCAGGCCAGCATAATAAAAACCGATTACAAAGAGCAGCAGCCCGAGCATTCCGAACGCCACCGTAGAGTATAAATACTGGTTGTGAGGTTGGATGTACGCTTCTGGCTGGATAGTGGGGTAGTCTTGGCGGTAGTACTTAGCCATCTCCGCGTCTATATCCGCTTTACCTACCCCTACCCAAGGGTTATCCTGAATTACTTTCAGAGCTACCTTATAGGAGTACACCCGTCCTACTAAAGAGTAGTTGTTCGCTGAAGCAGTATGTTCTACCTGCCCTACATCTTCTCGGGTATTAGCCGACTTATTGCGAAAAGTGGGAAAGCAGGCGTAGCTCAGCGCAGGTAACACCACTAAGCTTGCAGCTACTGCTATAGCTTGACGGTACTGCCGTTGCTTCACTACCAGCCACAAACAGGCCATGCCGCCCAGAAAATAGAAAGTTACGAGGCCACTTCTTACGGCTAGTATATGCTGGTAGAGGGCTAGGAACGCTAATCCTATAATAAGCCATTTTTGCCTCGCTCCTATCACACTTCGGTGTACTACTAACAGTGTTCCAGCAGCGATGGACAAGGTTATAAGTAAGCTAAATCGGATATGGTCAGGCTCTGTGGGCATGACCTTTGAGTGCAGATACATTTCATTGATCTGCTCAAAATGCAGCAAGTAATTACCGGTGCTCAACAGTGCTGCTACAATGGTAGCGCCAATCAATACAAGCCACAGGTTACGTAGGTAGGAAGCCGGCAGAGGTGGAAGCATCCAGAACCCAACTGGCAGAATTACGAAGGGCAGTTGCAATACGACATCCCGTTTGTAAGCCTCCCAATTTGCTGCTGAAGTCAATAAGCCAGAGCTCAAGTGGATTCCATATACTAGCAAGAATGCGCTATAAGCAACACCATGTGCCCGGGTATATTCTTGTTTATGCAGAAAATAACTCAGGGCACCGCTTATTAAAATACCCACCATGCCGATACTGGGCAGCACTCGAAAAAAAGAACTAGTAAATAACCCGATGATAACGCAGCCACAAAAAAAAGTAGCCGCTGCTACCAGCCTGGGAAGTGTTAGGATAGAACCTACTGAGGAAGTCATGCAGTGAAGTAAGAACACCAGTCGCTAAGGCGGGGCTATACAACCTAAGCTCAGCTATAGAGCAGAGCCTTTACCTTAGGCACAAGTTGCAACGAATAAAAAGAAAACGCCCCACCGGCTCCGAAGAACCAGTGGGGCGTTTCTCTATTCAGTTGAAGCAGTAAGTCTTCAGACTTTGATTTCAACGTCTACGCCGCTGGGCAGTTCCAGCTTCATTAGAGCGTCTACCGTCTTCGATGAAGTCGAGTAGATGTCCACGAGGCGCTTGTAGGTGCAGAGCTGGAATTGCTCGCGCGACTTCTTGTTCACGTGGGGCGAACGAAGTACGGTGAACTTCTCCTTATCGGTCGGCAGCGGAATGGGGCCGCTTACGATAGCGCCCGTAGCCTTTACCGCCTTCACAATCTTCTCCGACGATTTGTCCACTAGGTTGTGGTCGTAGGATTTCAGTTTGATGCGAATTTTCTGGTTCATGTCTGTAATGAGGAAGCGGTATTAGCGGATGGCGTTACCCTTTTGCTTAGCGATGATGCCTTCAGCCAAGTTCGTGGGAACCTGGTCGTAGTGCGAGAAGGTCAGCGAGGCCGAAGCACGACCCGATGTAATGGTACGCAGCGAGGTTACGTAGCCGAACAGTTCCGACAGCGGAACGTCAGCCTTCACCACGTTAGCACCGCCTTTGGTGTCCATGCCTTTCATGATACCCCGACGACGGTTCAAGTCACCGGTTACCGAACCCGTGTACTCATCCGGCGTTACTACCTCTACAGCCATGATGGGCTCGAGGAGCTTCGGACCAGCTTGCTTAGCAGCTTCGCGGAAACCACCACGGGCAGCGAGTTCGAATGACAGAGCATCCGAGTCAACGTCGTGGTAGGAACCGAAGAACAGACGCACGCGCATGTTGTCAACCGGGAAGCCAGCCAGCGGGCCGTTCTTCATAGCTTCTTCGAAACCTTTCTGAACCGGAGCGATGAATTCGCGGGGGATAACACCACCCGTGATGTCGTTCACGAATTCCAGGCCGGGCTTCTCAGGGTCGGTTTCTTTCGGGCCCAGTTCGAACACGATGTCACCGAACTTACCACGACCACCGGTCTGCTTCTTGTATGTCTCGCGGTGCTCAACCTTCTTAGTGAGAACCTCTTTGTACGCTACCTGAGGAGCACCCTGGTTGATTTCCACCTTGAATTCACGACGCATACGGTCGATGATGATTTCGAGGTGAAGCTCACCCATACCACGCAGTACCGTCTGGCCAGTTTCCTGGTCGGTTTGTACCACGAGGGTGGGGTCTTCTTCTACGAGTTTGGCAATAGCCATACCCATCTTATCCACGTCAGCCTGAGTTTTCGGCTCAATAGCGTAACCGATAACAGGCTCGGGGAACGACATCGACTCCAGTACTACGCGCGACTTCTCGTCGGTCAGCGTGTCACCGGTTTTGATGTCTTTGAAACCCACGCCAGCAGCAATGTCACCAGCCTGGATTTTGTCGATAGGGTTCTGCTTGTTAGAGTGCATCTGCATCAGGCGCGAGATACGCTCCTTCTTGCCAGTGCGGTTGTTGAACACATACGAGCCAGCATCGAGCTGACCGCTGTAGCAACGGAAAAAGCACAGACGACCTACGAAGGGGTCGGTAGCAATTTTGAACGCCAGAGCGGTGAAAGGCTCGTCGTTGTCGGGGTGACGCTCTACTTCCTCGCCGGTGTCAGGGTTGGTACCCATGATGGCAGGCATGTCGAGCGGCGAAGGCAGGTAAGCCATTACCGCGTCCAGCATCGACTGTACACCCTTGTTTTTGAAGGCTGAACCGCACATTACCGGCGAGAACTTCATGTCGATAACCGCCTTGCGGATTACCGTCATCATCTCTTCGCGGGTGATGGAGTCCGGATCGTCGAAGAATTTCTCCATCAACGTATCGTCGTACTCGGCTACGCTTTCTACGAGCTTCTCACGCCACTCGGCAACCGTATCCACGAGGTCCTCGGGAACCGGAATTTCCTTGTAGGTTTTGCCCTGGGTTTCGTCATCCCACACGATGGCTTTGCCAGTCAGCAGGTCAACTACGCCTTTGAAGGTGTCTTCAGCGCCAATCGGAATCTGCAGAGGCACGGGGTTAGCGCCCAGTTTCTCTTTGATTTCCGTTACAGCCTTGAAGAAGTCAGCACCAGCGCGGTCCATCTTGTTCACGAAGCAGATGCGCGGCACTTTGTATTTGTCAGCCTGACGCCAAACGGTTTCCGACTGCGGCTCCACGCCCGAAACGGCGCAGAACAGAGCCACGGCACCGTCCAGAACACGCAGCGAACGTTCCACCTCTACGGTGAAGTCCACGTGACCGGGAGTGTCGATCAGGTTGATTTTGTATTGCTTGGTCTCCGGAGTCGGGTCGCCCTGTACGGTCGGATAGTTCCAGAAGGTAGTAGTAGCGGCCGACGTGATGGTGATACCACGCTCCTGCTCCTGCTCCATCCAGTCCATCGTGGCGGCACCTTCGTGCACTTCCCCGATTTTGTGGGTTTTACCGGTGTAGTAGAGAATGCGCTCCGACGTGGTGGTCTTACCAGCGTCGATGTGCGCCATAATCCCGATGTTCCGGAGGTATTGCAGATCTTTATTAACAGCCATTGCTTTTTTTGTGACGGAGGGACTTTAGTAGTTGAGCTCGTAGAACGCGAAAATCTCTTTTCTCATTCCCGAAGCCGGCAACTTCTAAAGCCCCTGCGAGGTCTGATTAGAAGCGGAAGTGCGAGAAGGCCTTGTTGGCTTCTGCCATCCGGTGCGTGTCGTCCTTTTTCTTCACGGCAGCACCTTCACCTTTGGCTGCGGCAATGATTTCGCCAGCCAGCTTGTCCTTCATGGTTTTCTCACCACGACGACGAGCGTATTGGATCAGCCACTTCGAGCCAACGGCAATACGACGGTCCGGACGAACCTCGGTGGGCACCTGGAAGGTAGCGCCACCTACGCGGCGGCTTTTCACCTCCACGGTCGGCATTACGTTGTTCAGGGCTTTGCGCCACATTTCCAGGCCGCTTTCCTTGGTGCGCTGCTCAACAAGCTCGCAGGCATCGTAGAAAATGGTGTAGGCCAGGTTTTTCTTCCCGTCGTACATCATGTAGTTGACGAAACGGGTTACCAGCGTCTCCTTGAACTTGGGGTCGGGCAGGAGGATGCGCTTTTTCGGTTTTGACTTTCTCATGGGAGTAGAAATGAGCGACGGACAGCAGGCAACGGACTAAGAACCATTTGCTAGCCGGCGCCGGGCGCTGCCGCCCTCGTTTTCAATTACTTTTTCTTGCCGGGTGCGGGTTTGCCACCTTTGCCAGCTGCGGGAGCCTGGCCGGGCTTCGGACGCTTCGCGCCATACTTGGAACGACGCTGCAGACGGCCGTTTACGCCGGCGGTGTCAAGAGCGCCACGGATGATGTGGTAACGTACGCCGGGAAGGTCTTTCACACGGCCACCACGGATCAGCACGATGCTGTGCTCCTGCAGGTTGTGGCCTTCACCAGGGATGTAGGCGTTAACTTCTTTGCCGTTGGTCAGGCGCACGCGGGCAACTTTACGCATAGCCGAGTTCGGCTTCTTAGGCGTGGTGGTGTACACACGGGTGCAAACGCCACGGCGCTGCGGGCACGAATCAAGGGCCGGCGACTTCGACTTGGTCGTCAGCTTCTCGCGGCCTTTTCGTACTAACTGGTTGATAGTAGGCATCTACGGTATGTTTTGTCAAGGAGGGTTCTCTCCCAAAAATTAGGCTTGCAAAGGTAGAGAAGTCAGGGTGAAATAGCAAACGGGTTGAAAGAGTTAATTTTATGGCAACCGGCAGCGTCTTTTCCAATGGCAACAACTTGGCTTGTTTCCTTTCTATCAGCTACTTCTCCCTCTACCCTCTTGCAAGCTTTAGACGTCTAAATGGGGTAGGCGCCAGCGCTGCCCCGTGAGCTTACGAAGCGTCCGGCGCCAACCTGGCAGGTTGCGGTAGGCTAGTTCTTCTTGATGAAGTCTCGGTAACTCTAGCTGATGCAAGCGCGCTAGTAGCTCGGTAGGGCTTTGACTGCCATATTTGGCGAAGACCTGGACAAGAGCCGGGCGAGCCTCTTTCAGATTCCAATAGTGCCATAGGTATTGGGGCACGTCGGCAATAGGCCCTTCGGCAGCAAAGCGTAAGCTGAAAGCTAGCTGCTCCATCATATGCTTGTTGTAAGTGGCATATAACTGCTCAGCTAAGCTCATAACTTCCTGCAGTAGGTAGGCTTTGTCGCTACGCAGGGCTATAACGCCGGAGTTAAATAACTCCGTTTCGGCCGTCACCCGGAAGACATGGCCTGCTACCTCCCATTGGTGAGCTTTCAGGTGCCGGTATACTTTGCGGCTAAGTGTGTTCCCGCTGATGAGCCTGCCTTCGTTCTGATGCATGTAGAAGTGGCCGGCCGCTATAGAAGCAAACAATGATGCCGGGTCGCGCCGCCAGATGGTATCCGTATCCAGGAATAGCAGATTGCCGGGGTAATGAGTTGCAGCATGCTCCAATACGCCAATCTTGAGCAGATACACCTTGTTGGCGGCGCCCCGCCACGCTTGCCACTGTTCCGGGCTTACGGGGGGGTAGTAAATAGCAGCCCGATTTCCCAGCATCTGCTGAAAAGCAGATGTTTGATCGGTGTATACCAGTATCTGGGTGTCAGATGCCGGAATGCCTACCTGCTCATAGTATGAAAGGATACTGTAGCAAGCCTCGCAACGAATGGCTTCCGAGCCGTAGGCCAGATAAATCAGGTAGTTCATTGGGTAAAGATAACAGACTTAAGCGCAGCCTTTGGAAAGCTCACAAATAAGACATAAAGAAGTAAGGGCTTTTATCTTCCCGATAAAAGCCCTTATTCGCGTATGATTTTTCCTAGTTTAAGCCTCGCCTACCTTACCCCCGAACCCCATAGGGTACAGTGGGCCGTCGTTGGGTTGCTGCTTGATGGTGCCGTTGGCTTGCTCGAACCGCTCAATGTTCTCATTCAAGGCCGCTACCAAACGCTTGGCGTGCTCCGGAGTAAGAATGATGCGCGACTTCACCTTGGCCTTGGGCAGGCCGGGCATCAGGCGGATGAAGTCAATGACAAACTCGCTGTTGCTGTGCGCAATCATGGCGAGGTTGGCGTACTCGCCCTCGGCAATTTCCTCCGACAGCTCGATGCTGATGGCGTTGGGGTCCTGGGGTTGGGTAGCGTCAGCTTCGGGTTGGGTTGGTTGGTTCATGTTGTCTTACTATTTGTTTTAGGGCAGGGTTATGACCGCTTTTGGACAAGTTCTTTGAGGGTTTTGTAGCTAATCAGATAGGCAGCGAGAATAAGCCCCATCAAGATCAAAATACCTATTGGTCCTACATAGAAGAATACTACAGGAAGAATTATCACACCTGATACATTATCCAATAAACTATTCTGGCTAAAACTGACATCATACCCGAAACCTATTAGAATAAAATATAAGACGAACAATGTAGCCCATATTCCAGGAATCAAGAGTAAAAATAGCCATGCTCGGCTCACAGCACTTTCAGCTTTTCTACATGCATTGGAAAGCTTTACACTTTCGATTAGGAAGATAGCCTTACTTATCATCCATAGAGTGAAGTGTATTAATCTCCAGATACTGTTCTTTCTCATAAGAATAGATTTACAGTAGGTGTCACGTTCAAGTGAAGTTATAAAAGAAAAAGCCGACCAGATTTCTCCGGTCGGCTTCTCCTATTTAATCAACATCAGATTACTCCGATACCGACTCGCGGCGCGAGGCGCGGGCGGGACGCTTGGTAGGAGCCGCCGCTTCCTCGGTCTTGGCAGCCTGTTGGGCTTCCAACTCTTCCTTCGAGCCGACGATCTGACGCGTGTACTCGCGCAGACCGGTACCGGCCGGGATGAGGTGACCTACGATTACGTTCTCCTTCAGGCCCAGCAGTTCGTCGGCCTTGCCACGGATGGCAGCTTCCGACAGCACCTTAGTCGTTTCCTGGAAGGAAGCGGCCGAGATGAACGACTGAGTACCCAGCGAAGCCTGCGTGATACCCTGCAGCGTGGGCCGCGATACGGCCGGCTGGGCATCCCGTACCTGCACCAGCGCAAGGTCACGACGCTTGAGCGACGAGTTCTCGTCGCGCAGACGGCGGGCCGTTACAATCTGGCCGGGCTTCAGGTTGCTAGAGTCACCAGCATCGGTAACCACCTTCATGTCGATGATGGTATCGTTTTCCTCCATGAAGGAAATCTTGTCCACCACCTGGTGCTCCAGGAAGGTCGTGTCGCCGGCATCGAGGATAACCACCTTCTGCATCATCTGGCGAACTACCACCTCGATGTGCTTGTCGTTGATTTTCACACCCTGCAAGCGGTATACTTCCTGAATCTCGTTCACGAGGTACTCTTGCACCGCGCCCGGACCCTGAATGTTCAGGATGTCGGTCGGGGTGATGGCACCGTCGGAGAGAGGAGCACCAGCCCGGATGAAGTCGTTGTCCTGCACCAGAATGTGCTTGGACAGCGGCACCATGTATTTCTTCTTCACGCCGTCTTTCGACTCCACGAAGATTTCACGGTTACCACGCTTCACCGTACCGTAGGTTACTACCCCATCAATTTCAGCCACAACGGCCGGGTTCGAGGGGTTACGTGCTTCGAACAGCTCGGTAACGCGGGGCAGACCACCGGTGATGTCGCGGGTTTTGCCCACAGCACGCGGAATCTTGGCCAGAATCTGACCAGCCTTGATTTTCTCGCCGTTCTCTACGTTCAAGTGCGAACCTACCGGGATAGAATAGCCCTTTGAGCCTTCCATGTCGCCCTTCTTGCCGGGGCGAACAATGATGGCCGGGTTCTGATCCTTCGCCTTCGATTCGATAATCACTTTCTCGCGGTGACCGGTCTGTTCGTCCGATTCCTCGCGGTAGGTGATGCCTTCGGTGATGGCGTCGTACTGAACGGTACCATCGAACTCGGCCAGAATAACGGCGTTGTAAGGGTCCCAGTTGTTCAGCTCTTGGCCTTTCTCTACCTCTTGACCTTCGTCAACCAGCAGGAATGAGCCGTAAGGAACGTGGTGGGTGATATACACCTTACCCGTGCCTTTCTCCACGATGCGAATCTCGCCCGAACGACCCATTACTACTTTCACCGGCTCGCCATCAGCGTTAGCGGTTTCTACAGTCCGGATGTCTTCAAACTCGATTACACCGTTGAACTTGGCGCGCAGGCTGGCTTCTACGGCAATGTTAGAAGCCGTACCACCTACGTGGAAGGTACGCAGGGTCAGCTGGGTTCCGGGTTCACCGATAGACTGAGCAGCAATTACGCCTACAGCCTCACCTTTCTGTACCATGCGGCCCGACGACAAGTTGCGGCCGTAGCACTTGGCGCAGATACCACGCTTCGATTCGCAGGTCAGCACCGAACGGATTTCTACCGATTCAATGCTGGTAGCATCAATACGGCGGGTAATGTCTTCGGTGATTTCCGTACCAGCCGGCAGAATTACTTCGTCGGTCAGCGGATCGATGATATCGTGCACGGCTACGCGGCCTAGGATACGCTCAGCCAGCGGCTCTACGATGTCCTCGTTGTCCTTCAGCGCGAAGGTTTCGATACCACGCAGCGTACCGCAGTCGTTTTCATTTACGATAACATCCTGCGACACGTCTACCAGACGACGAGTCAGGTAGCCGGCGTCAGCCGTTTTCAGAGCGGTATCGGCCAGACCCTTACGGGCACCGTGGGTCGAAATGAAGTACTCGATTACGTCCAGACCTTCTTTGAAGTTCGACAGAATCGGGTTTTCGATAATCTCACCAACCGAACCCTGTAGCGACTTCTGCGGCTTGGCCATCAGACCCCGCATACCACCGAGCTGACGGATCTGCTCGCGCGAACCACGGGCACCGGAGTGCATCATCATGTAAATCGAGTTGAAGCCCTGGTTCTCCTTTTCGAGGCGACCCATGAGGGTTTCAGTGATTTGGTTGTTGATGCGGGTCCAGATGTCGATAACCTGGTTGTAACGCTCGTTGTCCGTAATCAGACCCATCTGATAGTTCTGCGTTACGGCAGCTACGTCGGCCTGAGCTTGGGCAATGAGGGCGTCTTTCTCGGCCGGGATGTTGATATCGCCCAGACCCATCGACAGACCACCTTTGTAAGCCGACTGGAAACCCAGCGTCTTGATGTCGTCGAGGAACTGCGCGGTACGAGCCATACCCGTGCGCTTGAACACCAGCGAAATGATTTGCTGGAGCTTCTTCTTAGTCAGTAGCTCATCTACGAAACCTACTTCTTCGGGTACCAGCTGGTTAAACAGCACGCGACCAGCTACCGTCTCGATGATCTTCGTTACGAGGTTATCTTCCTCGTCGCGAACTTTCGTGCGCACCTTAATATAGGCGTGCTTCGAAAGCTGACCTTCGTTGATGGCAATTACTACCTCTTCATCGGAGTAGAACATACGGCCTTCGCCTTGGATGCTCTCCTCTTCCGTGCTACGCTTGCCTTTGGTCACGTAGTACAGACCCAGAACCATGTCCTGCGACGGTACCGCAATGGGCGCGCCGTTGGCGGGGTTCAAGATGTTGTGCGAGGCCAGCATCAGCATAGAGGCTTCCAGAATAGCAGCCGGTCCGAGCGGAACGTGCACGGCCATCTGGTCACCGTCAAAGTCAGCGTTGAAGGCCGTACACACCAATGGGTGCAGCTGAATAGCTTTACCCTCGATGAGGCGAGGCTGGAACGCCTGGATACCCAAACGGTGCAGGGTAGGAGCACGGTTCAGGAGCACTGGGTGGCCTTTCAGCACGTTTTCCAGGATGTCCCATACCACTGCGTCCTTCCGGTCTACAATTTTCTTCGCCGATTTCACCGTCTTCACGATACCGCGCTCAATGAGCTTGCGGATGATGAACGGCTTGAATAGCTCAGCAGCCATGTTCTTGGGCAAACCGCACTCGTGCAGCTTCAGCTCGGGGCCTACCACAATAACTGAACGGCCAGAGTAGTCGACACGCTTACCGAGCAGGTTCTGACGGAAGCGGCCCTGCTTACCTTTCAGCATATCGGACAGCGACTTCAGGGCACGGTTACCTTCGGCGCGCACGGCATTCACCTTACGCGAGTTGTCGAAGAGCGAGTCCACAGCTTCCTGCAGCATGCGCTTCTCGTTCCGCAGAATTACCTCCGGAGCCTTAATTTCAATCAGGCGCTTGAGGCGGTTGTTGCGGATGATTACGCGACGGTACAAATCGTTCAAGTCGGAGGTAGCGAAACGGCCACCATCCAACGGCACGAGGGGGCGCAATTCCGGCGGAATCACCGGTACCATGCGGATTACCATCCACTCGGGCTTGTTTTCCACGCGGGTGGCAGCATCACGGAACGCTTCTACTACGCGCAGACGCTTCAAGGCCTCAGCTTTACGCTGCTGCGAAGTTTCGTGGGCGGCAGAGTCACGCAGCGAGTACGACAGCTCATCAAGGTTGATGCGCTCCAACAGGAGTTGCAGGGCATCAGCACCCATACGAGCGATGAACTTGTTCGGGTCCTCATTCGGCAACATCTGATTCTCGCGGGGGAGCTTGTCGATGATGTCGAGGTACTCGTCTTCGGTGAGGAAGTCAAGCTGCTGTACGCCTTCTTCGGCCAGCACACCCGGCTGCACTACTACGTAGCGCTCGTAATAGATAATCTGATCAAGCTTCTTGGTGGGCAGGCCCAGCAGGTAGCCGATTTTATTAGGCAGGGACTTGAAGTACCAGATGTGCGCAACGGGCACCACCAGTTCGATGTGGCCCATCCGCTCCCGGCGTACTTTCTTCTCGGTCACTTCCACGCCGCAACGGTCGCAGATGATGCCTTTGTAGCGAATCCGCTTGTATTTGCCGCAGTGGCATTCCCAGTCCTTTACGGGACCGAAAATCCGCTCGCAAAACAGGCCGCCCATCTCGGGCTTGTACGTCCGGTAGTTGATCGTCTCGGGCTTTACTACTTCACCGTTCGACCGCTCCAGAATGGATTCGGGCGAGGCCAGCGAAATGGTAACTTTCGAGAAGTCCTGTACCAGTTTCTTGTTTTTTGCAAACGCCATGTAGGGTAGCTGTTGTTAGCTGGTGGCTTTTATCTGTTCGTTGGTTCCGCTATTCTTAAGAGTAGTCGGAAAGAACATAACAGTTCGACTCTGCGAAAAGTGCTCTGTGGGTCGGATAGGTACGCCGCGCAGTAGGTTTCCGCCAGGTCTGGTACTCGGGTGATCCAGCTAGCTGAATCAAGTTGCGGCCACTTGCTTCCGGGGTTGATGCCGTTCTGACCATATCTCGGAACGACGCCGGCAGCGGGTGTTATCGGTTTCCCGAACCGCAGGTTTATAGACTTTGAA
Source organism: Hymenobacter sp. HSC-4F20 (assembly GCF_019599275.1). Lineage (GTDB taxonomy): Bacteria > Bacteroidota > Bacteroidia > Cytophagales > Hymenobacteraceae > Hymenobacter. Next base: position 589,360 of record NZ_JAHZTD010000002.1, read on the forward strand.
GGGGTAGGAGCCAACATTGAAACGTCAGCCCCTACCCTTCAAAATTTAGTCAAGCGTGATTTCCAGGGCCAGACCACGTAGCTCGTGGATGAGTACGTTGAAGGACTCAGGGATATTCGGCTTGGGCAGTACGTCACCTTTTACAATGGCTTCATACGCTTTAGCGCGGCCTACCACGTCGTCCGACTTCACCGTCAGGATTTCCTGCAGCACGTTAGAAGCACCGAAGGCCTCCAGTGCCCACACTTCCATCTCACCGAAACGCTGACCACCGAACTGCGCCTTACCACCCAGCGGCTGCTGCGTGATGAGCGAGTACGGTCCGATAGAACGGGCGTGCATCTTGTCATCAACCAAGTGACCGAGCTTGAGCATGTAAATCACGCCTACGGTTACCGGTTGGTCGAAGCGCTGGCCCGTGAGGCCATCGTGCAGGTAAGCACGGCCGAAGTGCGGCAGTCCGGCTTCCGCCAACTCCTTCGATACTTCCTCTTCGGTAGCACCGTCGAAAATGGGGGTAGCATAAGTCCGGCCCAGCTTCAGGCCAGCCCAGCCCAGTACAGTCTCGTAAATCTGGCCGATGTTCATACGGCTCGGTACACCCAGCGGGTTGAGCACGATGTCCATCGGGGTGCCGTCGGGCAGGAAGGGCATGTCCTCATCGCGCACGATGCGGGCTACTACCCCTTTGTTACCGTGACGACCAGCCATCTTGTCACCCACCTTCAGCTTGCGCTTCTTGGCAATGTACACTTTGGCTAGCTGCACGATGCCAGCGGGCAGTTCGTCGCCTACTTCCAGCGTGAACCGGTCGCGCTTGAAACGAGCCGTGATGGTGTTGCGCTTCTTGGTGTAGTTTTTCACCAGTTCAGCCAGCATCCCGTTCACTTTCTCGTCGGCGGTCCAGTTCTCCAGAATGAGGTCTTTGAACATGTTCACCTCTTCCGGCACGGCGTAGTTGCTTTCGTCCTTGTAAGGGTTCTTCTCGGGGAAGAGAGCATCAGAAATGTTCTTCTTACCGAATTTGGCGCCCTTGGTCAGGATTTCGTCACCAAACTTGTGCTTCACGCCCTGGGAGGTTTTGCCTTCCAGCAATTGCACCAGCTTGTCGATCATCACGGCTTTGATGCCACGCAATTCACGAGCGTATGACTCCTTCAGCTCTTCTACTTCCTTCTTCGACTTAGCCCGTAGGTTTTTGTCTTTCTTCGGACGCGAGAACAGCTTAGTGCCGATTACTACCCCGTTCAGGGACGGTGGCGCCTTGAGGGAGGCATCCTTCACGTCGCCGGCTTTGTCACCAAAGATGGCGCGGAGCAGTTTTTCTTCCGGGGTCGGGTCGGTTTCGCCCTTGGGCGTAATCTTACCGATGAGGATGTCGCCTTCGCGAACCTCAGCACCCAGACGAATGATGCCGTTGTCGTCGAGGTTACGCACAGCTTCTTCGCTCACGTTCGGAATTTCCGAGGTCAGCTCTTCTTCGCCACGCTTGGTCTCGCGCACTTCCAGCTCAAACTCCTCAATGTGAATCGAGGTGAAGATGTCGTCACGGACAACACGCTCCGAAATAACGATGGCGTCTTCGAAGTTGTAGCCCTGCCACGGCATGAACGCTACCTGCATGTTGCGGCCCAAAGCCAGTTCACCTTGGTTGGTGCCGTAGCCTTCGCACAAGGGCTGACCTTTGGTTACCCGCTCGCCCTTCTTCACGATGGGCGTCAGGTTGATGCACGTGTCCTGGTTGGTACGACGGAACTTGATGAGGTCGTACGAAATCTTCTCAGCATCGAAGCTTACGAGGATATCGTCTTCCGTCAGGTCGTACTTCACTACAATCTTGTTGGCGTCAACGTAGTCGATGACACCATCACCCTCGGCTACTACCAGGGTGCGGGAGTCAATGGCCACGCGGCCTTCCAGACCAGTACCTACGATGGGAGCTTCAGCACGCAGCAGCGGCACTGCCTGGCGCTGCATGTTCGAACCCATCAGGGCGCGGTTGGCGTCGTCGTGCTCCAGGAACGGAATCAGCGAAGCAGCCACCGATACAATCTGGTTCGGGGCTACGTCCATGTAGGAGTACTCCGTCGGGCCTACTACCGGGAAGTCACCTTCGAAACGGCCTTTTACCAGCTCGTTCACGAAGTTGCCCGACTCATCGATGCGGGCGTTGGCCTGCGCGATGTGGTGGGTGTCTTCCTCTTCGGCGGTCAGGTACTTCACGTTCTCCGTAATGTCCACCTTACCGTTCTCTACCGTGCGGTAGGGAGTTTCGATAAAGCCCATCGAGTTAACCCGAGCGTGCACGCACAGCGACGAAATCAGACCAATGTTCGGTCCTTCCGGCGTTTCGATGGTGCAGAGGCGGCCGTAGTGGGTGTAGTGAACGTCACGTACTTCGAAACCAGCCCGCTCCCGTGACAGACCTCCCGGCCCAAGTGCCGATACGCGACGCTTGTGCGTCACCTCGGCCAGCGGGTTGGTCTGGTCCATGAACTGGGAAAGCTGGTTTGTACCGAAGAACGAGTTGATAACGCTCGACAGCGTACGGGCGTTGATCAGGTCAACCGGCTTGAAGTCCTCATTGTCGCGCACGTTCATGCGCTCCTTGATGGTACGCGCCATACGGGCCAGACCTACGCCAAACTGAGCGTAGAGCTGCTCCCCTACCGTGCGCACGCGGCGGTTCGACAAGTGGTCAATGTCATCGACAATGGCCTTCGAGTTGATCAAGCCAATCAGGTACTTCACGATGAGAACAATGTCCTCATTAGTCAGCACGCGGGCTTCCCAGTTCGTGTCGATACCCAGCTTCTTATTGATACGGTAGCGGCCTACGTCGCCGAGGTCGTAGCGCTTATCCGAGAAGAATAGCTTTTGGATGATGTCGCGGGCAGTTTCCTCGTCAGGAGCCTCCGTGTTACGGAGCTGACGATAGATTTGCTCCACGGCTTCTTTCTCCGAGTTGGAGTTGTCCTTCTGCAGCGTGTTGTAAATAATTGCGTAGTCCGCAATGTTTACATTCTCGCGGTGCAGAATTACTGACTTAGCCCCAGCGTTGAGGATTACGTCGATGTCCTCCTCCTCAATAGTCGAGTCACGCTCCAGCAGCACCTCGTTCCGGTCGATAGATACCACTTCACCGGTATCCTCGTCCACGAAGTCTTCCGTCCAAGTGCGCAGCACGCGGGCGGCCAGCTTGCGGCCTACGGCCTTCTTGAGGTTCTTCTTATCGGCCTTCACTTCCTCCGACAGCCCGAACAAATCGAGGATGTCTTTGTCGGTGCCGTAACCGATAGCGCGTAGCAGCGTAGTAACCGGAAACTTCTTCTTCCGGTCGATGTAGGCGTACATCACGTTGTTCACGTCCGTGGCAAATTCAATCCACGAGCCTTTGAACGGGATGATACGGGCCGAGTACAGCTTGGTGCCGTTCGTGTGCTTGCTCTGAGCAAAGAACACGCCCGGCGAGCGGTGCAGCTGCGACACGATAACACGCTCAGCTCCGTTGATTACGAACGAACCCTTTTCGGTCATGTAGGGAATATTCCCGAGGAATACTTCCTGCTCAATCGTCTCGAAATCCTCGTTGTCCGTATCGTTACAGATCAGGCGCAACTTGGCTTTCAGCGGCACCGAGTACGTCAGGCCCCGGTCGATGCACTCGTCCACGGAGTACTTCGGCGGATCGACGTGATAGTCGATGAACTCCAGCACAAAGTTTTCGCGCGAGTCCGAAATCGGAAAGTTCTCGGCGAATACTTTGAAGAGGCCTTCATCGGTACGGTTCTCGGCAGCCGTTTCCAACTGGAAGAAATCCATGAACGAGCGAACCTGCACGTCCAAGAAATCCGGGTACTCAATAACCTTTTTAATCTTGGCGAAGTTGATCCGCTCGTCAGCCGCCTGCAGTTTTTGCAGGCCTGTCTGTGCTTTCGGTGTAGCCAATGTATGTGGGGTTAGGAAATGGATACTGAGAGAATCCACATCAGGATAGCAGCCCTGCTACTATCTTGAAAGATCGGAAAGCCTTGGGCGCACGAAAGCGCAAGGCCTCAACCTTGCGCTTCTGGCGTCCGTAGGCACGAAAAGCCGCAAAGCGGCGTGCAAACGAACTTCCGACTAGTTTGTTGCCTACAAACAGGAAAAGACCTGGCTTAGTTGCCAGGCCTCTCCTTATTTGCTGGTTTTACGAGCAGGCAGCAGAAATTACTTAACTTCTACTTCAGCGCCAGCTTCTTCCAGTTGCTTCTTCAGCGACTCAGCTTCGTCTTTGGCAACACCTTCTTTCAGGGCCTTGGGAGCACCGTCAACCAGTTCTTTGGCTTCTTTCAGGCCCAGACCGGTCAGGTCTTTCACCAGCTTAACAACAGCCAGTTTGCCAGCACCAGCCGACTTCAGGATTACGTCGAACGAAGTCTTCTCCTCAGGAGCCTCGGCAGCAGCGCCAGGGCCAGCAGGGCCAGCAACTACTGCAGCAGCAGCAGGCTCAATGCCATACTCGTCTTTCAGGATAGTAGCCAGTTCGTTTACTTCTTTTACCGTCAGGCTAACGAGCTGCTCGGCGAATGCTTTCAAATCTGCCATTTCTGTAGATTGTTAAAAAGGGGGGTTGTTGAACTTTGGAAATTGAAAGTGAAAAAGATGAGCAGCGGTTAGCCTGCAACCTCTTCTTTTTCGGAAAGCGTTTTGATGAGGCCAGCGAGAATGTTGCCACCGCTCGACAGAGCAGAGATAACATTTTTGGCGGGCGACTGGAGCAGACCGATAACATCACCGATAAGCTCGTTTTTGCCTTTCAGCGTGCTGAGGCTGGTCAGCTGATTAGCACCGATGTAGATGCTGGCATCTACGTAAGCGCCTTTCAGAGCGGGCTTAGGCTCAACACCTTTGCCGTAGTTCTGGGCTTTGTAGAAGTCCTGCAACAGTTTGGCAGGAGCATTACCCGACTCTTTGGAGAACAGGATGCCCGACTGGCCTTTCAACGCGGTGTCCATCTCCGAGGTATCGCCACCGAGGGTGTCGAGCGCCTTGCGGATGAACGTGTTCTTGTACACTTTGAACTCCATGCCGCGGTTGAAGCACAGGCGACGGAATTCGTTGATTTTCGCCACCGACATCCCCGAAGCATCGGCGATGTAGAACGCGTTGTGCGATTGGAACTTCTCGCTCAACTCGTCGACGAGGGCTTGTTTTTCTTCCCGGATCATATCGTCGTGTTGATTAAAACTTAGGCGGAAGTTACTTGCGTGTCAACCGGAACGGCGGGCGACATCGTGCTCGACAGCGTAATGCTCTTGATGTAAGTGCCTTTCGCCGACGAAGGCTTCAGACGCTGGAGCGTCTGAATAACTTCGATGGCGTTTTCAGCGAGCTTCTGCTCATCGAAAGAAACTTTACCAACCGAGCAGTGGATGATACCGGTTTTATCAACTTTGAAGTCGATTTTACCAGCTTTCACCTCTTGCACAGCCTTGGCTACGTCCGTGGTTACGGTGCCCGACTTGGGGTTCGGCATAAGGCCACGAGGACCCAGTACGCGACCCAGACGGCCAACCTTAGCCATTACCGACGGCATCGTGATGATTACGTCGATGTCGGTCCAACCTTTCTCGATTTTCGAGATGTAGTCATCCAGACCAACGTAGTCAGCACCAGCGGCAGTAGCTTCGGCTTCTTTGTCGGCGGTAACCAGGGCCAGAACGCGAACGGTTTTGCCGGTGCCGTGGGGCAACGTGGCTACGCCGCGTACCATCTGGTCAGCTTTGCGAGGGTCCACACCCAGACGAACGTCGATGTCTACCGAAGCGTCAAACTTGGTATAGGTGATGTCCTTTACCACTTTGGCGGCTTCAACCAGATTCCGGATTTCGGTCAGGTCGTGCTTGGCAAGGGCTTCCTTGCGCTTTTTGCTAATTTTTGCCATGTGTCTTCTCCGTCGTTAATTATTCAGCAAAGGGAGAAGTACCCGAGATGGTGATGCCCATGCTGCGAGCCGTACCAGCCACCTGACGCATAGCCGACTCTACCTTGAAGGCATTGAGGTCAGGCATTTTCGTTTCGGCGATGGTGCGCACTTGGTCCCATGATACCGACCCTACTTTGTTACGGTTTGGCTCTTTCGAGCCACCCTGGAGCTTGGCAGCATCCATAAGCAGAACCGGAACCGGCGGGGTCTTCACCACGAAGTCAAACGACTTGTCGGTGTACATGGTAATGAGTACAGGACAAACTTGGCCAGCCTTATCTTGGGTCCGCGCATTGAACTGCTTACAGAACTCCATGATGTTAAGGCCTTTGCTACCAAGTGCAGGTCCAACCGGCGGCGCGGGGTTCGCGGCGCCTCCCTTTATCTGAAGCTTCAGATAACCTCTAATTTCCTTGGCCATTTGGTTTGAAAGGCTTCGGGCCAGTGCGGTAACACGCAGCAGCCCTCAGATGAAAATTGCTCCAAAGTGGAAGCACCACCGGTCCGGAGCGGATAACCGGTGACGTTTTATGGGGTTACGCTTCCTTTTCGACCTGCGTGTAGCTCAACTCCATGGGCGTGCTACGACCGAAAATTTTCACGATAACATTCAGTTTCTTGCGTTCCTCAAATACTTCGGAAACGGTACCCGACATCCCGGCAAAGCCACCATCTACAATCTTCACTAGCTCACCTACTACGAAAGGAGTCTCCAGGGTAGCAGTTTGCTCTTCAGCTTCATCCACAATCCCAAGGATGCGATTTACTTCCGAAATATGCAGGGGAACAGGCTTGGTATTCTGACTGGCTGCCTTCCCTTCTTTGTCGCTGAGGAACCCAATTACGCCAGGAGTGCTGGTGATAATATGGTCTACTTCCCCGTGAGTCAGGTCGGCGTGGATAATAATGTAACCAGGATAAAGGTTCCGCTCACGCACGCGCTTTTTGCCGTTGCGCATTTCAAAAACCTTTTCTACCGGAATCAATACCTGGGGCACCAGATCAGAGAGGCCATGGCGGCCAATCTCTGTTTCCAAGTAGTTTTTAGCTTTTTTCTCTTGTCCGCTGACCGAGCGGACTACGTACCATTTTAACTCGCCCATTGCTGTCGTCTATTTCTGCCGATTAACGGAACGAGGTATAAAATGCTTCCAGACTCTTGCTGAAAACAACGTCCATCACACCAACTACCGCCGCGAACAATAATGAACCGATCAGCACTAGACCAGCACTTTTCTGCAATTCCTCTAGTGAAGGCCACGTCACTTTGTAGCGCATCTCTTCGGAGGTTTCCCGGAAGTAGTTCGTTAGCTTGCTCATGATGGTGGCACCAGTTTGGTGTGTTAAAACTACGGCTGCCGAAGCAGCCGTAGTTTTTGGTGGCACGGGCGGAGAGATTCGAACTCCCATCAAAGGTTTTGGAGACCTCTATTCTACCCTTGAACTACGCCCGTGTATGCGCCCTCGCCAGTCAAGGTGCTGGATTGGGACTGCAAATGTATGGAACTCTTTAAATAAAACAAATCCGCCCCCGAAAATTTCGGAGGCGGATTTGTTTTATTTCACCAGAAAGCGGGAAACTACTCGGTGATTTCAGTAACCTGACCAGCACCTACGGTACGGCCACCTTCGCGGATAGCGAAACGCAGGCCTTTTTCCATAGCTACAGCGTTGATCAGCTCAACCGAGATGGTTACGTTGTCGCCGGGCATTACCATTTCTACACCCTCGGCCAGCGTGATGATGCCGGTTACGTCGGTGGTGCGGAAATAGAACTGAGGACGGTAGTTGTTGAAGAACGGAGTGTGACGACCACCTTCTTCTTTCGACAGTACGTACACCTCAGCCTTGAACTTGGTGTGAGGCTTCACGGAACCTGGCTTGCAGATTACCATGCCACGACGGATATCGTCTTTTTCGATACCGCGGAGCAGCAGACCTACGTTGTCACCAGCTTCGCCACGGTCCAGGATCTTGCGGAACATTTCCACACCCGTAACCGTCGACTTCAGGCCTTGCTTGGCACCCATACCCAGGATGTCAACTTGCTCACCCGAGTTGATGATACCACGCTCGATACGGCCGGTAGCAACCGTACCACGACCCGTGATAGAGAATACGTCCTCTACCGGCATCAGGAAGGGCAGGTCGGTCAGACGAGCAGGAATTGGAATGTAGCTGTCAACAGCGGCCATCAACTCCTCGATCTTGGGAACCCAGTTAGCGTCGCCATTCAGGCCGCCCAGAGCCGAACCCTGAATCACCGGAATGTTGTCGCCGTCGAAGTCGTAGAACGAGAGCAGTTCGCGGATTTCCATCTCTACCAGCTCGAGCAGTTCGGGGTCATCCACCATGTCCACTTTGTTCATGAACACTACCAGCTGAGGTACACCTACCTGACGAGCGAGCAGGATGTGCTCACGAGTCTGGGGCATTGGGCCGTCGGTAGCAGCTACCACGAGGATAGCGCCGTCCATCTGAGCAGCACCCGTTACCATGTTCTTCACATAGTCAGCGTGACCAGGGCAGTCAACGTGAGCGTAGTGACGATTTTCGGTGGCGTATTCTACGTGAGCGGTGTTGATGGTGATACCACGCTCTTTTTCTTCGGGAGCATTGTCAATCGAAGAGAAGTCGCGCTTGGCAGCCAGACCCTTGTTAGCCAGAACCGTGGTGATGGCAGCAGTAAGGGTGGTTTTGCCGTGGTCCACGTGACCAATCGTGCCGATGTTTACGTGCGGCTTGGACCGGTCAAAATTTTCTTTAGCCATTGTAAAGAGATTAAGAGGAATTTTGAGGTAAAGAGGGGGAAAACGCGACTAGCCTATACAGTAAGAAAGCGAAACACAGCTCCGTTTAGTCGGGACTGCACGTCGCTTCACTTGCTGACAGATCCAAACGGTGCAGTCGCGCTGCCCCGTTGGTACTCGTAAATTCTGAGCCATTTATGGGATTTGAACCCATGACCTCTTCCTTACCAAGGAAGTGCTCTACCACTGAGCTAAAACGGCTTATTTTGGTTTAGCAAAGATACAACAGCGAAAGAACTTTTACCAGCAGAGCTGTACTTGTTACTTCTCGCTGCCATTCAAGGCACCGAGCGGGAGACGAGGTTCGAACCCGCGACCTGCAGCTTGGAAGGCTGCCGCTCTACCAACTGAGCTACTCCCGCGTAAAGTGAGGCAGTGGATAGTGAGATGGTGCTTCTACTGTCACCATCTCACTAAAACACTGTTCCACTATGTGGGGGGAGAAGGATTCGAACCTTCGAAGTCGTAAGACAACGGAGTTACAGTCCGTCCCATTTGGCCGCTCTGGAATCCCCCCAGTTTTTCCTTCGTCGCTTACGAAGAAGATTCCCATTCAACCAGTGGCCGAAGCCATCAGTGTGTCGATTGGAGTTGCAAAATTAGAGGCTTTCTGATGCAAGTCAAGCCTACGACAGAAAAAGGTTTTAACTTTTTTCTTGCTCCGCTTCCTGTTTCCGCCAGCTTTTGCTTCTAACCAATTGACTACCTAATAAAAACGACCAGCCGGGGAAAGCTGGTCGTAGACGAAAAAAATTAAGATTTTATTGAATAAGACTGTACATCGACTTCAGATTATCGTCTTTCTCCTTGCTGCGAATGTCTTGCAAGATGGGTTTCAGGGTAGGCATGCTGGCTACTAACTGGTGCAACCCTTTGTAAGCTCCTAGCCGAACGTACATCTGCGGGTGGGTCCGGGCAAGGGTTTCGAGGCGCTGAATGCCTTTTTCTCGCTCTACTGGGGGCATGCGCTGCATGAGAGTACCGAAATTCTCCAATAAGCTGTACAATACCTCTGGGGAAGCATCCTGACTACGGCGCAAAAACCACTGATAATCGTCAAGAGTACCGTTAAGACCGTAGTAGTTGGATAAAGCAGTAAGCAAGGCCGAATTTTTGGTTTCCTGCAGAGTAGCCATTTGAGCCCGGGTAGTAGGAGTAGGAGCTTTTGACAGAGCCTCTACAGCAGCCCCTACAACTAAGTAAGAGCTGTCCTTCAAGGCAGTAGCATATACCTCGCTGAAATCTTCATTGGGAAACGACGACAATACACTAATAGCCGTAGCCCTCACTACCCCCTTTTTTTCATTAAGCGCTACCCGCTGCAAATCCTTGCGAACGGCACTGCCCTCCGCACCACGGTAACGGCGTAAGCCGTCTAGAGCAGCAACTCTGGTAGCCCAAAACGGATCATTGAGCGCATTACGGAAGGCAGCACTGACCAGTAAATCGGCGGTTTTACTGCGCAGGCCCTGAATGGCCTCATACTTCTGCAGGTAGCCGCGCGCGTGACTGAGTTGGTAAAGAAGTTCCTCTTGGCTTTGTGTTTCATCTAGCTGTGCCAGCAGTACACCATCGTGGTCAAACTTGACCAAGCTAGGCCGCTGACTGGCCGGGAGGCGGAACGTTTGGTCGGCCTTGGTAACGAGTATGCGGTGCTCGGTGGGCTGGTTATTGCTCCAAGTAGCTACCGTGACGGGCAGGCGGTATACTGGCTGATACAGCGTATCCTGAACCTGTTGCACCCGAAGAACCACTTGGTTGTTGTCATAGGAATGGGTAACGCGCAGCTCTGGGTGTCCACGCTGCAGAAACCACTGGTCGAAAAACCACATCAAATCCTCACCAGTGGTTTCCTCGAAGGCAATTCGCAGCTTGGCAATCTCTGTGCTGGAAAGCTTATTTTGGGCCAGGTAGCGGTTTAACGCGGTGAAGAAGGCGTCATCGCCGACGTACTTGCGGAGCATGTGCAGCACCCGCCCTCCTTTGTCGTAGGAGTGCCGGTCAAACATATCTTCCCGGTCGGCGTAGCGGTAGCGAATTAGAGGTTCGCGCTTGGTCTGGGCCTCCTCCAAGTAGTTGCGCAGCTTGGTTTGCTGCACCAAAGCGGCAGCATCGGCCCCGTACTTGTACTCGGCCCACAGCAGCTCCGAATAATCAGCAAACGACTCGTTCAAAGGCAGGTTGGACCACGATTCCGTGGTTACATAGTCGCCAAACCACTGGTGAAACAACTCGTGGGCAATAACTGACTCGGGCTCATAGGACATATCCGGCAACTCCCGTGAGCTGAACTGAACCAGTTGCTGCTGAAACGTGGAGGCCGAAGTATTTTCCATGGCTCCAGATACAAAATCGTGCACCGCTACCTGTGAATACTTCTCCCACGGATAGTCTACCCCCAGCTTTTTCGAAAAGAACTCCAGCATTTCCGGCGTGTTGCCGAATACTTGCTTGGCCGTGTACTGGAAGGGCGGATCAACGTAATATTCCACTGGCTTGCCGCGCCACGTATCCGTTACTACCGCAAAGTCGCCGGCGGCCAGCATGGCAAGGTAGGGCGCATGAGACAGGTTCTGCTTCCAAACATCGGTGCGGGTGCCATCGGGGTTACGGCGCGAGGATACCAGCAGCCCGTTGGAAAGCGTCTTGAACCCATTTTCCACCGTCAGGCTGATTTCCTGGGTCATCCGCTGGTTAGGCTTGTCGATGGTAGGAAACCAGCACGAGCTGCCTTCCGTCTCCCCCTGAGTCCATACCTGGCGGGGCTTACTTTTATCTGTACCCAACGGGTTGATGAAATATAGGCCCTTATCCTCGGTAATTGCCTCGCTCCCTCCCTTCGGCAGTTCGTTGGGCTTGGCTACGTACTGAATCCGTACCTGATACTGCTCGGTGCGCGGATATTGCCGGTCGAGGCTGATAGTTAGCTTCTTTTTATCGTAGCTGTACTTCAAGTCCCTACCCTTCTTGCCACCGGTCAGCAGTTCCACGCTTTTCACATCGAAGCCCTTGGCATCCAGCACCAGTTGGTTCTGCGGGTAGAAGTGGGGGCGCAGGGTTAGCGTAGCCGTGCCCAACAGCCACTGCTTGGCCCAGTCGAAACGCACGTCGAGCTTAGTATCCACTAGGTCGTGGAGCATGGTAGCGGCGGGCTGCACCGGGTTTGTGGAGGGCAGCCAGTTCGGCACGGGTTGCTGAACCGGTGCCGGGGTCGGAGTATCGGAAGCAGGAGTTTTCTTGCGCGCCGGATGGCTGACACTGGAAGCCGGGCGACTGGATTTAACTACCTGAGCGGAAGCCGGAACCTGACCCAGCAGAGTCAGAACAAAGGCACCGAGGACCGGGTATTTCATGCGGAAAGGCACTAGCGTATTGAAGGGTCAAGTTCCGAATTTATTTCAGAATTGGCCTATCTTTAAGCCCTTTTCCGCCCCACCCCTGCCTTCTTCGCATGCTACAGGTACGCACCAGCACTACCCCCGCCCACACCTGGGAGGTTGATTATCGGCCCAACGGCACTACCACGGTCGACGGGCAGCCTTTCGCCTGGGATCTGACGCCGCTGGGTGATGGCCGCTACCACATCCTCTACAACAGCCAGTCCTACACTGCCGAGCTGGTAGCCATTGACTATACGGCCAAGACCCTCGCCTTGAAGCTGAACGGCCAGCGCCTGGAGCTGCAGGCCAAGGACCGATTTGACTTGCTGCTGGATAAGCTGGGCATGAGCAACGCGGCCGCCAGCAAGGTAAACGAGCTGAAAGCTCCTATGCCAGGCCTTATAGTTGATATTCGGGTAGCGCCGGGACAGGCGGTGCAGAAAGGCGACCCTCTACTGGTGTTGGAGGCCATGAAAATGGAGAATATCCTGAAGGCCCCGGGCGATGGCACGGTGGCCGCCATTAAAGTCAGCTTACGCGACAATGTGACCAAAGGGCAGGTGCTGGTTCAGTTCAGCTGACCTACCTCTCGTTTCTTTCGCTTCGGCCGTAAGCAGATACCCCGCGGCCTCTGCCGCCGGTACCTGCTTACGGCCTCCCCATGTATCTGCGCATTTCACGCTTAACCTCTCTCGCTTTGAAGTACAACCGAATCCTGCTGAAACTAAGCGGCGAGGCCCTGATGGGCCAGCAACAGTATGGCATTGATGCCGACCGGCTCATGCAGTACGCCGAAGAAATTAAGGCTGTAGCCGCCACCGGTACGCAGGTAGCCGTCGTGATTGGGGGCGGCAACATCTTCCGCGGCGTACAGGCCGAGGCCTTTGGGCTGGACCGCGTGCAGGGCGACTACATGGGGATGCTGGCCACAGTCATCAACTCTATGGCGCTGCAGAGCGCCCTGGAAAAGTTAGGCATCCCTACCCGTTTGCTTTCTGGCGTTACTATTCAGCGCGTGTGTGAGCCTTACATTCGGCGCCGGGCCCTGCGCCATTTGGAAAAAGGCCGCGTGGTTATTTTTGGGGCTGGCATTGGCTCACCTTACTTCACCACCGACTCCGCCGCTTCCCTACGCGCCATCGAAATAGAGGCGGATGTAGTATTGAAAGGAACCCGCGTGGATGGCATCTACACGGCTGACCCGGAGAAAGACCCCGCGGCCGTGCGCTACCCCGAAATTACCTTTGATGAGGTGATGGAGAAGAATCTTAACGTGATGGACATGACGGCTTTCACGCTCTGCAAGGAGAATAACCTGCCCATCATTGTGTTTGATATGAATAAGGAGGGCAACCTGCAACGTCTGCTAGACGGAGAAAGCGTAGGCACGCTTGTGAGCATGCATGGCTCCCAGGCTCCGGCCCCGCTTGACCCGAAGCACAGCAGCTTGCAGCCCGCCACCAAAGAAACACCCGGCAACCACGCCTAAGCACGCTCGTTAGTTGAGCCTTGGCTTACTAGCGCTTTACTGTAACTCTCACCTTTCAACACTTAACCTTTCAGAAGTGGACGAAGAAATAAAGTTTTATCTGGACGAGGCCGAGGAATCAATGGGCAAGGCCCTGCAGCACACGCAGTTGGAATTTGCCCGCATCCGGGCTGGCAAGGCGACGCCGGCCATGCTCGATTCGCTGCGGGTTGATTACTACGGCACCCCGACGCCGATAGGCCAGGTAGCCAACGTTGCGGCTCCCGATGCTCGTACGCTGTTCATCAAGCCCTGGGAGAAGAACATGATCAGCGAAATTGCCAAGGCTATCAAAAACAGTGACTTAGGCCTTAATCCGCAGTCGGATGCCGAAGGTGTGCGCTTGAATATTCCACCCATGACGGAAGAGCGCCGCCGCGACTTGGTGAAGCAAGCCAAGAATGAGTCGGAAAGCGGTAAGGTTCGCATCCGGGGCATCCGCAAAGACGTGAATGACTCGCTGCGCAAGCTGCTGAAGGATGGCGCGGCCGAAGACGCCATCAAGGACGCCGAAGCCAAAGTGCAAAAGTTCACTGACAGCTACATCAGCAAGGTAGATGAACTGCTCAGCAAAAAGGAAACCGAGATTATGACCATCTGAGTGGTCGTATTACGCTCTGGTACACAAACGCCCCACCTGACGCAATCAGGTGGGGCGTTTGTTTGTATTGTTACAGAAGAGACTTTACTCACGCCAGTACCCGGCGGCGACAATCTGCTTTTCTACCGGCTCTGGTACGAGGTAGCGAATAGACTTACCAGCGCGCACGCAACTGCGCACAAATGTGGCTGAAATATCTAACAGCGGAGCCGCTACTATCCGTACTTCCAAGTGGGTTTCCGAAGGAGCAGAAGCAGCGCCGGGTCTTGGGTACACGTACACCTCGTGCTCCGCTACAATCCGGTCGGCATCTTTCCAACGAGGTAGCCCCGGCAGGTTATCCCCGCCTATCAGTAGCACGAACTGATGGGCAGGATGCCGCCGGCGTAGCTCACTGAGGGTGTTGATGGTGTAGCTAGGCGTAGGCATGGTAAACTCCACGTCCAAGGCACGCAGCCGCGGATTACCGGCAATTGCTAGTTCTACTAACTGCAGCCGGTCCTGCTCGGGCAGCAGTTCCTGCCCTACTTTAAACGGGCTCTGTGGTGAGACAACGAGCCACACCTCCGCTAAGTCGGTGTGGGTGGCCATGAAGTTGGCCAGAATCAGGTGGCCCGTATGAATAGGGTTAAACGAACCAAAAAGCAGCCCTACTTTCTGGCCGTTCAGGGCAGAAGCAGGGCTGCTCACAAGATGGCGGGCTCGGCGGTAATGAAATTGCGTACCAGCTTTTCCGCCTCACTTATAGCCCGCTCTAAGTCATCATTCACGATGGTGACGTCGAAACGATCCTCAAAAGTGAGTTCGAAATTGGCTTTGTAGAGACGGGCCGAAATGCTGGCGTCGGAGTCGGTGGCGCGGTTACGAAGGCGGTGCTCCAGCACTTCCAAGGACGGAGGCTTCACAAATACAGCGAGGGCGCGGTCTTTGTAAAACTCCTTGATGCTGAGGCCACCTTTCACGTCTACGTCTAGCACAGCGTGCTGTCCGTTGCTCCAGATGCGCTCAATTTCTGATTTCAGCGTGCCGTAGAAGGCCCCTTCATACACCTCTTCCCATTCCACAAAGTCGTCGTGGCGGATTTTCTCCTGAAACTCCTGTACGGAGATAAAGTAGTAATCCTTACCGTTGGCTTCGGTGCGGCCGCGTTTATCGCGCGTACACGCTGAAATAGAGAAGCTTAGCTCCGGAATCTGTTCCAGCAGCCGATGGACGATAGTTGTCTTACCGGCGCCGGAAGGAGCCGAAAAGGCGATGATTTTACCCTGCATCGGGCAAAATTAGGCCATTTCCGCTTTAACTCGCGCAAGAATTGAGTTCGACAACGAAGAAGGGGCTCCTTTCCGGCCTACATGCTGGGCCAGAAAGTCGATGAAGATGTGTTGCTTGTCGATGCTATCAAAGCATGGAGAGCAATCTTCGGCGTGATTGACGAAGTAGTCCTCGTCCTCAGCCGTGGGCTCTTGCCCGACGATAATTTGGTCAAGAATTGTATTCACGCGTTCACAGTCGGTGCCAGTAGTAGGCTCCGCGCTCTGGTTGGTTTGCTTAGTAGAAGTGGTTTCCATAATGAGGACCTAGCATGAAAGGTTTATTCGTTGTCGTCGATAAGTTCTTCGTCGTCCGCTGCATCTTCAGAGCCATAACCCATTGATTTAGCGTAACGTTCGAGTTTGTCCTTGAGAAAATTACGTGCCCGGTGCAAACGGGAGCGCACCGTTCCGATGGGGATGTCCAGCACCTTAGCCATTTCCTCGTACGTGAACCCTTCCAGGTCACAGAGGATAATGACGGTACGGAAATCCACGGGCAGTGAGTTGAGTGCGCTGGCCACTTCGTCGCCGATGAGGTCGCGCACGGCTTGCTGCCGCATGTCGGTTGAGGTGCTGCCGGCGTCGCCTTCGGCCTCCACATCTTCCGTGTTGTAGTACCCTTCGATTTCGCTGTAGTCAACCTTAGCGGGCTGCTTACTTTTTTTGCGAAAATCATTGATGAACGAATTTTTCAGGATGCGAAACAGCCACGCTTTGGCGTTCGTTCCCGGCTCGAAGTACTCAAAGAAGCGATAAGCTTTCAGATAAGTTTCCTGTACGAGGTCATTTGCATCATCTTCATCGAGAGTGAGGCGGAAGGCGAAGTTGTACAGAGAATCGAGCACAGGCATCAGTTCGGCCTGAAAACGCCGGTCTTTTTCCTCTTTGCTCAGTTTTGGTACTCGTTCGGGGGAGTCGCTCATGGACACAAAAAAAGTTCGGCTGAATATTGAAAAAATACCGCCGTTAGACAAATATAGAACTACTACCAGTGGCCGTCGGTAAGGTTTTGGTGGTGATTCGGCGCTCAGTAGCCACTAGCAGAAAGCCGTACAAGAATACGAACAGGTTGAAGCTAGTTTGTAACTCCAGCAGAGAATCGACGGACATAGCCAGCGCCTGTAGTAACACGAACCGATACACGTACGGGTTACGCCGCAGCCTGGGTTGCGTTAGCGGCCCGAATAACACAAGTAACCACAGCGCCAGCCCCACGATTCCGCCACCCACCAGCTGGTGCAGATACTGATTATGGATCATCACGCGGTTTTCAGGACGCAAGCCGTAGTTCTGCCAGTCGTATTGCTCCATCATGGCGTGGTAGGCGTCGGCGGGCCCTACTCCCAGCACCAGCTGCTGGCGCGCAACCACCAGTGCAGTCTGCCACGCAGCTAGGCGTCGCGAGAGGGAGTACTCGTTGATGTCGTTGTTGCGCTGAAACTGCTCGATGTCGTAGCTGGTGGCTTCCACGCGCTGCCGTACTGACTCCAGGCTCTGGTAGGCTACGTAGGGCGCTACAGCTAGGGCTAGCAGCAGCAACCCACCAAGCCACACCCGCCGCCGGATAAAGAGCAGCAGCAGCGCTTCTAGGAGCAGCGCGCCATAGAACACCATAAGGCCAGTACGGTACGCCAGCACGTGCAACGTCAGGACGCAGGTAGCGGCGGCGGCGGTTATGACGGCCCGCAACACGGCTCCGGCCCAGGGCTCGCGCCGCAGGGCTACCCCAAAAAATGCGGCTAATGCCAGCATTAGCCCGAAATGAATGTGAAAGACGCGGGTTACAGAAGGCATGCTCTGACCGGAGCCGAAGGCCGCATTAGCCGTCACAGGGTCGAGAAAATACTGTCCCATAGTGGCGGCCCCAATAAGAGCGGCGCCGCCTACATACAGCAACCCGACCCCAAAGCGCTGCCGGGGGCTTAAGGGCACGGCCAAGCCAAACGCCAGCGGCACCCCCAACCACGGCAGTTGTCGGAACAGTTCGTGGCGCCAGGCCGCCCAGTCCTGGGTGTAGAGTCCGCTTAGCAGCAGCAGGGCGTACAGGGCGGCAGGGCCCCACACCGTACGTAACCGCCACCAGCGTGGTAACCGAGTTTTTAGTCGCGGGTTAGCCAGCGCCGCCAGCACCCCTACTACCGGGCTTAGGGCAATCAGGGCCCGGGAGGCCAGAAGCCCCGCCACGCCCGCCGCGCAGGCCAGCAGCAGCAGATGCTGTGAGAGGCGGCCGGTGCGCCACCACGCCTGCCACAGGGGCTCACGAGTTATAGTTACGGTAGGAAGCGGGCTCATCGGGCAGCAAGTAGGTCAGAAAGCCGCAGACTGAAAAGGACGCCACTGCTGAATTTGGGCTGCTACCTGGGCGGGTGCTAAGGCTTTGATGCAGCTGCAGGCCGCCGGCAGGGCCCGGCAGTCCTGGCAGTTGGGCCGGTCGAATACCAAGTAGTTGGCCAGTTCCCCCAGCGGGGCCCAGCGCCCGGGGTGCATGGGCCGGATGGGTGGGTAGAGCCCTAAGGCATGGCGTCCTAGCGCGGCGGCAATGTGCAAGGGCCCCGTGCTACCGGCCACCAGCCCATCAGCAGCGCCTAGAAACGCAATCAGCTCGGGTAAGCTTAACTGGCCGGTCAGGTCGGCGGCGAGGAAGGCGTGCTGCTCTGTAAGCCAGCTGCGCAGCTCCTCCCCTTCCGCCGCCGTGCCTGTCACGAACACCCGGTGGCCGGCCCTGTGCAGCAGGCGGGCCAGGGTTGCGAAGTGCGGCAGCCCCCATTCCCGGGCGCTACCGCGGCTGCGCGGGTGCAGCACTACGTTCAACTGGCCGGGTTGGCGCGCCGCCAGGAGTTGCTGTAGAGCAGGCGTTAGTGGAACGATGGGCCGAAGCCGCACCAGCCGGGCTACCTCGGCCAGGGACAATGGCTCATAAGACTCTACTGGCTTAAGTAGCAGCAAATTCAATTGGGCTTCGTGCAGAGGGGAGTTCTTGCGGCTGAGGGCCACAAGCCGGTTGCAGGTCAGCCAGTGAAACCACCGGTTACGGGTTCCGATGCGCAGGGGAATGCCCGCCTTGCGCGCTAGCTGAGCCAGTGCTTTATTCGGAAATACATGCACCATAGCATCGGCCTTTACTGTGCGCAGAGCGGCTACCTGCCCGGCAGCAGGCAGCTGTTGCAGTTCGTCGTAGTTCAGGAAGCCGTCGAGCCAGGGACAGGCGGCGGCTATGGCCTGGGTATAGGTGCGGCCCAGCAGCAGCACCCGGCACCCGGGATACAGCTGCTTTAGCCGGCCGGCCAGGGGCAGGGTCAGTACCACGTCGCCGATGGCATCCGTGCGGCTGAGGAGAAAGGTTTTCATGCGGCGGCTTTGGTTTTCAGCTTGGCAAACTTCAGAAATACGCCCCAGGCTGAAATAGCGGCAATGCTGAGGCCGGCAAACCCATCCAGAAAGCCCAGCCGCAGGAAGTAGCCGTGGGTGAACTTCCACCAGGGCTTTAGCAGCAGATGAAACACGGACACGCGGCGCTTGCCGCGCAGCCACAGCTCCTCAGCCGCAATGCTAGTAAAGCGGTTGAGCTGACTTACGTGCTGGGCCACCGAATCGTAGGAGTAGTGGAGCGCGTCGCCGGTCAGGGGTAGGGGGCGCGGCTGGCCGGGAGTCAGTTCGTACCGCTCGTGCAGGAGCAAGCCCGTCCACTGGCCCAGGCGCCGGTCGTAGAGGCGCAGCTTCCGGTCGGGGTACCAGCCGCCGTGGCGCACCCAGCTGCCGCAGTAGTTGGTGAGCCGGGCCAGGGTGTAGCCTGCCCCCTGCCAGTTCTGCTTAGCCTGGAGAATACTCTGGCGCAATTCCTCGGTCAGTACTTCATCGGCATCCAACTGCAGTACATGGTCGTGCCGGGCCTGGGCAGTAGCAAAGTTTTTTTGCTGCACGTACCCTTCAAAAGCGTGCTGCACGACCTGGGCACCGTACTGTCCGCAGATGGCCACAGTGTTGTCGGTAGAGAAGCTGTCAACTACCACCACCTCGTCGGCTACTGCCCGTACGGCTTCGAGGCAGCGGCCAATGTTGCGCTCTTCATTATAAGTGATGATGACGACGGACAGGGGAACAGTAGGCATAGCGGGCGTAAATATCCGCAATTTGTGAAGGCTGGGCGGCAGTTGCCTATCCGCGGGCAAATGCCTGCCCAAGCTGGGGGGCAGCAAGCCGAAATGTGCGGGGCCTACCTCCTGCCGCCAAGCCGTTGCGTATAGCCAGCAGACTGTATCCTATACGCATGGCTATTCCCACTCAACCCCTTGCTTTAGTTACGGGCGCTACGTCTGGTATTGGAGAAGTAACCGCCCGCGAGCTGGCGCGCCAGGGCTACCACGTGGTGCTATTGGCCCGCAGCGCCGAAAAGGCCGCCCGCGCCCGCCAACAGATGCAGGCCTTGGTAGGGCTGGGCCGCCGGGTAGATGTGCTGCTCTGCGACCTAGCCGACCTAAGCCAGGTGCGCCGCGCCGCCGCCGAGTTTACCCAACGATACCAGCGGCTGGACGTGCTAGTGAACAATGCAGGCCGGCTGTTTGGGCAACCGCGTCAGGTTTCCACGGCAGGCATTGAGCTGACGCTGGCAACCAACTACCTCGGCCCGTTTCTGCTGACGGCTTTGCTACTGCAGGCGCTGCGCCAGAGTCCGGCTGCCCGCATCATCAACGTGGCTTCTATGGCCTACAAGATGGCCAAGCCCCGGCTCGATGACCTTCACCAGGAGCAGGACTACAGCCCGTTGCAGCAATACAGCAATACCAAGCTCTTCAACATCATGTTCACGCAGGAGCTGGCCCGGCAGCTGCGCCAGCGAGGCATTGGCAACGTCGTCAGCAACAGCCTGCACCCGGGAGCTATTGCCAGCAACTTTGGCGCACACGCCGCCGGGTGGCTGGCCACGGGAACCCAGCTGCTCCGGCCCTTTATGATTTCGCCAGATCAGGGAGCCGAAACTACTTTGTATCTGGCCACGGCTCCGGAAATGGGAGCTATCAGCGGCGGCTTCTTCGCTAAAAAGAAGGCGGAGCCCGTGAAGCACGATTTCAACACGGCGGAGCATGCCTGGCAGCTGTGGCAGGAAACACAACGGCTGGTACACCAGAACTTCTTTTCGTAGTAAGCTACCTTACTGCCATCTTTTACTCTTATGCCGTTTTCTCATGCCGGCGCTGCTGTGGTCTATCTTTAACATCCTTATTCTACTACTTATTCTCTACGCCTGGATACGGGTGTTGCTGCTACTCCGCCGCCACATAGGGCTGGGGCTAACGCTGGTGGTTGCACTTAGCTGGTTGCTCATGGGTGGTAGCAGGTCCGACAGCCCAGGCCCCGCCAGCAAAGCCAGGAATTTGCTGGCGCCCGAGCCAGGACACGGGCAACTGGTTAACTGGAGTACGCACCACTCCGCTACCCTTACTCCCCTGCACCAGCTTACCATACGTGTGGAAGGGCAGCGCACGGCAGCCGAAGTACAGCCGACGGGGCTGTACACCACTGTTTCGGGGTGGATGCTGGGCCACAGCTGGCAACCGCTTCTGGGCATGGTAAACAAAACGGCCAACGGGCTTTCGTACAACATCTTTCTGCTACACGAGTGGAAGCTGCTGAATGCCCGCCTCTACGTGAGCAGTGAGGAGTACACTGGCACGCTGCCTGCCGCGCCGGCCCGGCAAGCCGGAAGTGGCGAGCAGTAGGGGCTACGCCCACTAGTACCCCCTAAAACATTCGCCAGGGTTTGGCGCTTGCTCCTTTTCACTCTCGAACTACTCTTCTCACGCATATGGAACTTGGAATTAGCTCTTTCGGCGAAATAGCCCCCACCCACGTTGCCGGCGGCGACCAAGCGGCTGCCCGCCGCCTGCAGGAACTGGTAGCCTTGGGGCGCCGCGCCGACGAGTCCGGCCTCGACGTAGTATCCATTGGGGAGCACCACCGCGCCGACTATGTAGTATCGGCCCCGGAAGTAGTGCTGGCAGCGGTTGCGGCCGTCACGCAGCGGGTGCGGCTCACAAGTGCCGTGACGGTGCTCAGCTCCACTGACCCGGTGCGCACCTTCCAGAACTTTGCTACCCTCGACCTGATTTCCAATGGTCGGGCTGAAATCATTGCCGGCCGCGGTTCTTTCATTGAGTCGTTTCCGTTGTTTGGGCAGGATCTGAACGACTACGACACCCTGTTTGCGGAGAAACTGGGGTTGCTGCTGCAACTCAACGAGCAGGAAGTGGTAACCTGGCAGGGCCGGCACCGCCCGGCCATTGCGGGCAAAGGAGTATATCCGCGTCCCCTACAGCCCAGGCTCCCCATCTGGATTGGCGTGGGCGGCACCCCAGCCTCGGCGGCGCGGGCGGGCTCCCTGGGCCTGGGGCTTACCATTGCCATTCTGGGCGGGGCACCGGCCCAATATGTGCCCTTTGCCGACCTTTACCGTCGCTCGGCGGAGCAGGCCGGCCACAACTCTGCCGAGCTGCCTCTCTGCCTGAACTGTCACTTCCACCTGGCCGACACCTTTCAGCAGGCTGCCGACGAGTTTTTTCCGGCCTATTCCCTGGTCATGAACCGCATTGGCCGGGAACGGGGCTGGCGCCCCATGACCCGCCAGCAGTTCGACTCCCTCTGCGGCCCCGACGGTCCGCTGTTCGTAGGCACGCCCCAGCAGGTAACCGGCAAGCTGGTGCGTCTGCACGGCTTGTTTCAGAATACCCGCTTCATCGGCCAGCTCATGCTGGAAGGCATGCCCCACGAAGCCGTGCTGCGCTCTACCGAGCTGTTCGGGCAGGTGGTGTCCCCGGCGGTGCAACGGGCCCTGGCTTCGCAAGCAGTATAAATCCTCCGGATTTCCGGAATACAAAACGCCACCCCTAATTTTCAGCGGTGGCGTTTTGCGTTGGAGAAGTCAGGGAGCCGCCGAGAATCTTTTTACCGGCAAGCGTTTCCGGGGCCCACAACCTGGTGTAGGGCTGCTATTTTTGAGGAAACTCACCCCTACCCTATTCGTGACTACTACCGAAATTCAGCAGGTGCACCGCTCCTACGGCACGGCCCGCGGCTGGCGCATTTTTATCTACCTGTTCTCGCCCTTGCTTATTGCCTTGTTCTGGTCAGCGCCCTTTTGGATGCCGTCCGGAGACTGGGGCGCCTTGCGGATAGGGTTTACCGTGGGCATGGGTGTGTTCGGGCTATTTTTTGTGTATTGCCTGTACGAAGTCATCAAAGCACGCCATATCATCACGGACACCGCCCTAATTTACGCGGGCACGCTCTACCGCAAGGAGCTGCCGCTGGAGGCTATTGAGGGGTTTCGCACTGATCAGCAGTACACTCACATTCTGCCTAAGTCGAAGGCCTACCCCAAAATCCGGATTGGCTATACAAGCGAGGGATACGAGGAAATTCAGCAGTGGCTGGCTGAGCACTACCCCAACCTGGACGAGCAGGAGCAGCGCCAGGAAGAAGCCGCCCTTCTGCTGGATGATACTTTCGGGCGCACGGCCGAGGAGCGGGAGACCAACCTCACCCAGGCCCGCCGGGTAGCACGCACGCTGAACACCTTGGGCTGGCTGACCGGCGCCTGGCTCCTATTCCTACCGCGGTTTTACGAATGGGCCTTCACGGCTGGGCTAACCCTGCCCGCAGTGGCCGCGCTGGCCTTGCTTTGGCACCGGGGCACCATCCGGCCCGACGAGCAGAAAAACAGCGCCTACCCCAACGTGTCGGTTGCTATGCTAATACCTCCGCTGGGTCTATTGCTGCGAGAATTACTGGATTTTGAGTTACTGCAGTATGACGCCCTTTGGCCCCTGGCGGGCGGGGTAGCCGCACTATTCGGTCTGCTGCTGCTCCTGGGTAGCCGCTCGTTTCTGCAGCAGCCCAAGCTCCGCGTCAGCGTGCTGGGGCAGGTGGCGGTCTATGCGCTGCTCTACGGCTACGCGGCTACCGTAGCGGTTAACTGCGTCTTCGACGAAGGCCCGGCCAAACACCACACGGCTACGGTGCTAAGCAAGCATTACTCTTCCGGTAAGACGACTACCTACTACCTGAACGTGACGCCCTGGGGCCCGCGCAAGGAAGCCGAAGACGTAACCGTATCCGAAGACTACTATCAGCAGGTGCAGCCCGGCGCCCGGGTCCGGATTTACGAGATGCCCGGCCGGCTGGGCGCGCCGTGGTTTACCGTGGCCGAATAACTGCGGACTACCCACAAAAAAAGGTCCGCCCGGCGCAGTGCCGGGCGGACCTTTTTTTGTAGGCGGGTTTGCCGCCGCCAGTACCCTAGTAGCGGTACAGGTCCGATTTGAAGGGACCTTCTACAGGTACGTTGATGTACTCGGCCTGCTTGGGCTTCAGCTCGTCCAGCTCCACGCCAATTTTGGCCAGGTGCAGGCGGGCTACCTTCTCATCGAGGTGCTTGGGCAGGGTGTATACTTTGTTTTCGTACTGGTCGGCGTGCTGCCACAGCTCCAGCTGCGCCAGGGTCTGGTTCGTGAACGAGTTCGACATTACGAACGAAGGGTGACCGGTAGCGCAGCCCAGATTCACGAGGCGACCTTCGGCCAGGATGATTACTTCTTTGCCTTCGATGTTGTAGAGGTCAACCTGGGGCTTCACCGTGTCCTTGGTGTGGCCGTAGTTCTTGTTGAGCCACGCCATGTCAATTTCATCGTCGAAGTGACCGATGTTGCAGACAATGGCTTTGTCCTTGAGGGCGCGGAAGTGCTGCTCCGTGATAATGTCGCAGTTGCCGGTAGCCGTTACTACGATGTCAGCTTCCTTGATGGCGTTTTCCATCTTCTTCACCGCGTAGCCGTCCATGGCGGCCTGCAGGGCGCAGATGGGGTCGATTTCGGTCACGATAACGCGGGCACCGGCTCCCCGCAGCGAAGCAGCGGTACCTTTTCCTACGTCGCCGTACCCGGCTACTACGGCAATTTTGCCGGCCATCATCACGTCGGTAGCCCGGCGGATAGCATCTACGGCCGACTCTTTGCAGCCGTACTTGTTGTCGAACTTCGACTTGGTAACCGAATCGTTGATGTTGAAGGCGGGAATAGGCAAGGTGCCATTCTTCACGCGCTCAATCAGGCGCAGCACGCCGGTAGTCGTTTCCTCGGAAATGCCTTTGATGCCAGCGGCCAGCTCGGGGTACTGGTTCAGCACCATGTTGGTCAGGTCGCCACCATCATCGAGGATCATGTTCAGGGGCTGGCGCTCCTCGCCAAACCACAGGGTTTGTTCGATGCACCAGTTGAACTCTTCCTCATTCATGCCCTTCCAGGCGTACACCGGGATGCCAGCGGCGGCAATGGCGGCGGCGGCGTGGTCCTGGGTCGAGAAGATGTTGCAGGAAGACCAGGTTACCTCGGCACCCAGCGCAATCAGGGTTTCAATCAGCACGGCCGTCTGAATGGTCATGTGCAGGCAGCCAGCAATGCGGGCGCCTTTCAGCGGCTGGCTGGCGCCGTATTCTTCGCGCAGGGCCATCAGGCCGGGCATTTCGGCTTCGGCCAAGCGAATCTCTTTCCGGCCCCACTCGGCCAGAGACATGTCTTTTACTTTGTACGGAACGTAAGCCGTGGTCTTGGTATCAACCATGATGGTAATAGCTGGATGCGTTGTCGCGTTTCAACCGCAAAGATACTCAATTTGTTAGCCTTTTAATCCACCCCTGATTTCCAGCCGGTTACTACCAACACTGCCCGCCCAGGTAACCTGGGCGGGCAGTGAAGAGCTGATACCCAGACTGCTAGGTTAGTTATGCTGGATTACCACGGCTTTGGTTTGCAGGGCCGGGTCAATGCTGGAGGCAATACCGCGCACGACTACCGTGTAAATTTTACCGGCTTCGTAGTTTTTGGTGGCCGTGGCCGAGCCCGTACCCGTGCCGTCGCCGACGGCTACTACCATAGTCGACGGGGTGCCGGTAGTAACCAGCAGGTTGTAGGAGCTGGCGGGAATGGACACGAAGGCGGAGGCCGCCCCAAACGCCGCGCTAACGCCCGGCACATCGGTAGCGCCGGCTACGGTTTGCTGGGAGAGCTTCACGGTAGCCGGGGCGCCCAGGGCCAGGTGTACTACCCGGACTTTGGCTTGTCCGGCAGCCGGGGCCGTTAAATCATCGGAAATGGGCAGCAACCCTACCGTGGTGGGGGTAGGCGCGTATGCAAACACGGAGTAATTCTGGTCCTTGGCAATGGTAACCGACTGCGAGGCGGCCGTCTGGCCCGCGCTGTTGTTAATTTTCAGCGTCGGCGTGCCTGCATTTACCTTCACGTAGCCGCTGCTCTGGCCGTAATTCAACTGGCCTACCTGCTTGTCATCGGCCAGGGCAGTTACCTGCACGTTGGCGGAAGCGGCGGCGTGGGAAATCAGCACGTTGCTCTGGTCGGGGGCTGCCGTGTTATTATCGTCATCATCGGAGCAGGCCGTGAAAGCCAGGGCCGCGGGTAAGGTGGCCAGGAGCAAAGCAGGGCGCAGGAAGGAAGTCAGGGTTTTCATAGACGAAGGATTGGTGATATGCCCGTCAGAACGGCGCGCCTTGGGCTTTTGTTGAGTAGGCCACAAATTTTTCCTCGATGAATTGCACTTTTTGCTCGCCAAAGTGCTTAGGACGCTGAATGGCTGTGCTATAAATTTGTACTCATGCTTCAACTGGTTTCATCCCGCTTTTCTGGCGCTGTCCGCCGCTCTGTTCTGGTTGCCTCGTGCGCGCTTGGCCTGACGTTGTCGGCGCATGCCCAGCAGTCCGCTACCGTTATTCGCCTTAGCCCCGAAGATCAGCAGCGCGGCCTGAATGGGGTGCAGAAAAACTTTTTCTTCACCACCGGAGACGGCTCCACGGAAAAAGAGTACCAGAGTGCCGGTTTTTTCGGCCAGCGCCTGCGTCCCTACCTGGCCGGCAACGAGGAAGCGTTGGATAACCTGAACCGCTACCGCCGGCAAAAGTGGATGTACCTGGCCGAGCGCCTGACCTTTGTGGGGGCCGTGGGCCTGTACAGCCAGCAGGTGCTCTCCCTGGATGAAAAGCAACAGTACTTCAATGGCACGCAGAAGGTAGCCGCGGGCATTGCTCTGGGCAGCTTACTAAGCAACATTTTTATCTCGCGCAACACGAACTCCCACTTCCAGCGGGCCGTGGAGGCGCACAACGCCGGCCTGCCCGCCGCCCGCACCGGCGCCGTGCTGCGCCCCAGCGCCGTTGGGCTAACTGCCAGCGCCACGGGCCGGCCGCTGCTGGCCCTTACCTGGAACCTACGCTAGCATTCCGCACGTTACAGATCATGGCAAGCAAGGCCGGTTTCCTCGCGCAGGAGCCGGCCTTGTTCGTACCGTGTATTTTCAGCCTAGTGCTGCCTCAGTCGTACCCAGCTAATTCCAGCATTGCCGGATTCCTGCTTACGTTTGAGTATTCGTTGTCCCGGTGCCAGTCGGATTTGCGTCCGGCGGCACCGCTTTTTCGTAGGAATCCTACATGGAATACCCGCTGCCGGCAGCGGCTCGGCAATACGTTGCCGAGCACCTGCACGACGACCCCGCCCAGCTCGCCCTTCAGGCCCGCCGCTACCCCGGGCTTCCCGTCCCCGACTTGGTCCGCCAGATTCAGGCGCGCCAGAAAGCCCGCACCAAGCTCCCGACCTGGGCCGAGAATCCCGACCTGGTTTTTCCGCCTACTCTCTCCGTGGAGCAGGCCTCTTCCGCCCGCACGGCCGCCTTTAAAGCCACTCTGGTCCAAGGCCAGCGTTTGGCTGATCTGACGGGCGGCTTTGGAGTTGATGCGGCCCATTTTGCCGCCACTGTGGCCGAGGTGCATTACGTGGAGCGCAATACGGCTCTTGCGGAAGTAGTACGCTTCAACTTAGCTCAGTTAGGAATCCAGAACGTGCAGTGCCACAACGAGGACGCCGTGCAGTTTCTGCGCAACACGCCCGACACGTTCGACTGGCTCTATCTTGACCCTGCCCGCCGGGATACGGCCGCCAAAAAAATCTTCCGGCTCCAGGATTGCGAGCCGGACGTACTACGCCTGCTGCCCCTGCTGCTGCATAAGGGCCACAGCGTGCTGCTGAAAACCTCGCCCATGCTCGATATTGAGCAGGCCATTCAGGAATTGCGGCACGTGCGCCGGTTATGGGTGGTGGCCGTAGACAACGAGTGCAAGGAGGTGCTCTATGAGCTTGGCCCCGAGCCGGCCGTGGACCCCGAGCGCTACACCGTGAACCTGCTGCGCACCGGTCAGCAGCAGGTGTTCCGCCTGAATCGTGCCCGGGAAGCTCGTGCCGTGGCCCGCTACGCCGAGCCCCAGCAGTATCTCTACGAGCCGAACGTGGCCGTGCTGAAAGCCGGGGCGTTTCGGAGCGTTGGCACGGCCTTCGAACTGCTGAAGCTGCATCAGCACAGCCACCTCTATACCTCCGATACGCTACGTCCGGAGTTTCCTGGCCGCATATTCCGGATTCACGCCGTGGAGAAGTACGATGGCCAGGCCCTACGCGCCCACCTGGGCCCGGAAGCTCGCGCCCACGTTACCACCCGTAACTTCCCCGATACCGTCGCCGAGTTCCGACACCGCACCGGTATCCGCGAAGGGGGCGACCTGTACCTGTTCGCCACCACAAATCTGGAAGGCAAGCTGATGGTATTGGTCTGCGAGAAGCTGTGAGGTAGTAGGATGATGAGGCAGATGGCAAGCCGGTCACTTGTCATCCGTTCACCTAACTGCTCATCACCGCTTCACTTTGCCGGGCTGGTCCATTTGCTGCCTCTGAGGCGGAAGCGCCAGGGCAAGGCCGCGTCGGCGCCGGCATAGTCGATACCGACGCGGGGAGAGGCCAGGATGCTGGCTTCGGGTACCACCTCGCCCCGGTCTTCGAGCCAGATACTTTCTCCGGCCACGCTAAGTCCGTAGTGCGCCGTGCTGATGCCCAGGGCCTGCGTTAGCAAGCCAGGGCCGCCGGTGAGGTTGCGTTGCACCTCTGTCAACCCCCGCCGCAACAGCATTTCCGGGATGCCTTCGGTAGGCTCCAGCCCCCGGATCAGCACGGCATCGGCCTTGCCGGCTTCGTTGGTAATGATGTTGAACAACACATAGCGGCCGTAGATGAGGTAAGTATAGGCCACGCCGCCGGGCTCGTACATCACGCGGGTGCGGGCCGTGTAGCGGCCCAAGTGAGAGTGGCACGCCTGGTCGTTGAGGTGGGCGTAGGCTTCGGTTTCGACGATGCGGCCGCCGGTCAGCACTCCATCAAGGTAGGTAAACAAGTATTTCCCGAGCAGCTCACGGGCAATAGCTACAGGGTCGGGGCGGCGGTAAAACTCCAGAGGCAGCTTCATAAACAAGGAAGAGAGCAGAAGCTACTGGTACCGGATAGTAGCGAGAAGGTTACGAAACCGTAGCAGGTTCCAGGCTTTGCACTACCTTTGCGCCCGTAGAGGTGGCCGGACCCCGATTGGGGGGCGAGGCTGAAAAGGGAATCCGGTTGAATTCCGGAGCTGTCCCCGCAACTGTACGCTTCACGAGTCGGCGCGTCATCACCGGCCACTGTTTCAGCAGGCTGCTTTTAACCAGAAGCGGCGGAAATGGGAAGGCAACGCGCCCGGAGCAAGCCAGGAGACCTGCCTCTGCATTTCCCATGTTCAGCGCCTGCGGAGGAAGGGCGGAGAATGATTGCAGTAGGCAGCCTTCGGGCCGCTTGATTTCCTGTATTCGGCCTCGGCTTCGGTAGGGCCTTCCGTTTCGGAAGGCAGTGCCAGGAGTTTTGAACTGACGTTTCCTACCCCGGAAATTTTGGTTCGATTGCTTACCTATTATGTCTTACCCCAGAGTCTGACTGGCTACATCCGGCTAGGGCGAAGCATTGCGCTCCTGTTGGGTATCACTGGGCTGGTGACAAGCACGGCGGCTGCCCAAAACACACCCGCATCTGCCCCTGATACGGTGCAGGCCCTGCCCTCCGTTCGGGTGCAGGGGATACGCCCCAGCCGGTTCGCAGTAGGCAGCCGCGTTACATCGGTGCTGGACTCGGGGGTAGTGCTGCCTACGGGGGCTACCCTGGCGGAAGCTCTGGCTTCGCGTACGGCCTTGTATCTGAAAGAATACGGTCCTGGGCAGTTAGCGTCTATCTCCATCCGTGGCACCTCAGCCCAACACACTGCTGTGCTCTGGAACGGTTTCAATGTGATGCTGCCCACGCTGGGCCAGTCGGATTTTGCGTTGCTGCCCCTAAGCGGTACCACCCGCGCCGAGGTGCAGCACGGACCCGCCGGCGCCTTGTACGGCACGGGGGCGGTGGGTGGCTCGGTGCTGCTCTCGTCGGCGGTAGTGTGGGGGGCGGGGCTGCAAGGCACCGCACAAACCGACGTCGGCAGCTACGGCCTACGGGCCGGCAGCGTGGAGGGAAGCTTTAGCAACCAGCGTGTTTCGGTGCGCACCGCCGCCTCTTACCGCGCTGCCGACAACAACTTCCCCTACTCTATCCGTGAGACTAGTGGCCTAGTGCGCCGACGCCAGGAAAATGCCGCCCTGCAGCAATGGAGCGTGGCCCAGGATGTAACCCTGCGCGTGGGCCAGAAGGGCGAAGTGCAAGCCTCGGCGTGGCTTACCGATGCCGACCGCCAGATCCAGCCTGCCATTGGCTCGGCCAACACCCACGCCCGGGAATGGGACCAAAGCCGCCGCCTGCTGGCGGGCTACCGGCACGTTGCGAGTAGGCAGGAGGCAAGCGTGCGAGTAGCCTGGTTCGAGGACGTGCTCAACTACCGCAACGATGCCACTGTCAGTAACTCCACGGTGCGCACTACCCAGGCTCAGGCCGATTATACCATCAATTTTGGCGGTCGGGCCAGCCTACGGAGTGGTTTAGAGGCGCAGCGTTTTGTCGTCGCGCCCGAGCTGTACCGCCGTTCGGTAACCGAAAACCGCTTTGCGGGCTTCGTGCTAATGCGCTACGATCCACTACCAACCTTGCACCTCTCCGCCAATGTGCGGCAGGCGGTGCTGCCGGGTCGTGCTGCGCCACTTACACCCTCATTGGGGGCCGAGTGGCAGGTGTGGCAAACAAAACGGCAGCAACTTTCGCTTAAGGCCAGTGCTTCCCGCAGCTACCGGGCCCCGACCCTCAACGAGCGGTTTTGGCCCCAGGGTGGCGACCCTAACTTGCGCCCGGAACGTGGTTACGGCTACGAGGGGGGCTTGCAGCACACGTTCCGGCCTGCTGCCTTGCTCACACTGGTCTCGGAGCTAACGGCCTACCGTCAGCTCGTGGACGATTGGGTGGAGTGGACCTCCGACCCGCGCACTACTTATACTACGCCGCGCAACTTACGCCAGGTACGGGCTCAGGGTCTGGAAGTCAGCTCCCAGGCCATGTGGCAGTCTGGGACGTATCGCCTCAGTGCACGCGCGAGTTACGCCCTCACCCAGTCGGAGAAAACCAAGGGCAATGCTACCGACCAGTTAGCACCGGGCCAGCAACTCGCCTACGTACCCCTGCACAGCGCGGCTCTCACCACCGAACAGGGCTGGCACGGCTGGCAGCTTACCACGGCCCTGCGCTATACCGGCTACCGCTATATCTACTCCGGCAACGGCCGGTATCTGCCTTCCTACGTGCTGCTTAACGCGACTCTGGGCTATAAGCTCAAGCTTACCCCGGCGCTGGGTTTGCTAGTGGCGGCACAGGGCTTCAACCTTACTAATCAAGCCTATCAGGTGTACGAGGCCCGGGCCATGCCCCCGCGCTGGGGCAGCCTGAGCCTGCGCCTAAGCTGGCGCTGATACTGTCATACCTCCTTTTTTCACCTTTTCCCCTTATGCTACACGCACATCGCCTTAACCCGTTTCTCACCCGTCTTTTCCTGGCGGGTGCCGGAGTCCTTGCTCTCGCCAGCTGCGACCCTGACCAAGAGGAAACCAAACCGATTTATAACCTCAGCAAAGACGGTAGTAACGTGTTTGTTTTGAATGAGGGTCAGTACGGCACGCCCAACGGCGAAATCAGCCTGTTCAGCAAAACCTCCCGGGAAGTGCGCGACAATAACGCTTTCCGAACCGTGAATCAGCGTGACCTCGGCGACGTAGTGCAGTCGATGCTGGTGGTGGGCGAGCAGGGCTACGTGGTGCTCAACAACAGCAAAAAGGTGCAAGTCCTTAATCTAAAAACCCTGCAGGCGCAGGGCGATGCTATTGAAGGGTTCGAACAGCCACGCTACGCTATTTCGGCAGCAACCGATAAAGTGTACGTTACGGAGTGGGTAGTAACAGGTCAGCCCGGCCGGGTAGCGGTGCTTGATACCCGCACCAACAAAATCACGAAGACGATACCGGTAGGTCGCCAGCCCGAGCGGTTGCTGCTGGCCAACGGCAAAGTATACGTGGCCAACTCCAATGAAAACACCATCAGCGTCATCAACCCCACCACCGATGCCGTAGAAGCCACAATTACGGTACAGGATGGGCCCAACAGTCTAGAGCAGGACCAGGCGGGTGCCATCTGGGTACTGTGCGGCGGCATCACCCGCTACGGCTCAACGGCGCCGTACCCGGTACTTTCCTCTACGCCGGCTAGCCTGGTGAAGCTAAACTCTACCGCAACGGCGGCTTCCCTGACCCTGCCCTTCGCCCGCGGCGGGGCAAGTGGCCTCCGCATCAATACCGCGAAGAATCAGCTGTACTACCGCTTTGGCGGGGCCGTGTACCGCATGAACACCTCCGACGTCGTGCTGCCAGCTACCCCTCTGATTCGCCGTGCCTTCTACGGCTTGGACATTGACCCCACCGACAACACGATTTACGGTTCCGTAGCTCCTTATACGACCACCGGTAAGTTTATTCGGTATCAGCCTACGGGCGTAGCTATTGACTCGTTTAACGTAGGCTTGCTGCCCAACGGCTTCGTGTTTTATTAATAAGCTACTTCTGCCGGGTATCTACTGCGCACGCAGACGTACACGGCCGACTCCTACGGGGAGTCGGCCGTGTGCATTTGTCAGCAGCAGCCACTACCACTATCTAGCCACCTAGTTAGGCTGCCCGTCGCTTCACCACCGCCAACAAAGTTATTGGCTACCGGAGTCACGGCGTGGCTCTCTACTGCTTTACGGTGGGCATCAGTCTGAACAAGTCTGGGGGCTATTACCCTGACAATAGCGCTGACGACCCTAACGGCAACAGCCGGCTCCCACGCGGGGGCCGGCTGTTGCCGTTAGGGTCGTCAGCGCTGAGTTCATGGGCCTAATCGGCCAGGCCATCGTTGTTTTTGTCTTTGCGGTCGGCACCTTCCTCGTACACCTGGCGGCCGGTGGGAGCCTTCATGGTGTCGCGGTTCATACCGGAGGTAGCCGAGTCGCCGGCTACGCTTTCATTTTCCCGGTTGGGGGACATGCCCAGGTCTTTGGCGTCGCCGCTCTCTACGTTGGTGTCCCCAGGCTTGTCGCCGGTGTTGCAGGCAGTAAGAGGGGCCGTAAGCAGGGCGGCGGCCGTTAGCATTCGGAGGAAAGCAGCAGTCTTCATGGGGTCTGGTTAGGAAGCGGAAAGAAACGTATACTATTTTGGCCTGTACGGCTGACCGCGTCGCTGGTTTTTGCGTATGAGGATTTACCGCTTCTGTTCCCATCTTTCCACTACCAAAACTCCCTGAATCCTATGCGTTGTTGCTACTCCTAACCGCCCCCTGCCCGGACCGGCGGTGGCGGCTGAATAGAACAGACTTCTATCTTTGTCTACTTTCGCCGTCACCATGAATCATCCCGCCCTCCGATTTCTCAGCTCTCACGCCCTGCTGCGCCGCGCCCTTATTCTGGCCGGAATCAGCTTTGTCCTGGCCCTGGTGCTGGTAGCGTATCTGTTCGGAGTGCAGGACCACTTCTTTGGTCGACTCTCCGGTGCTTTTTTCGTATTTTTCTGGCTACTGGCCGTAACATTTCTGGGGGTAGTACCCTTTGTAAATTGGGCGGCAGCCAATTGGTTTGGTAAAGAATGGGCCGAAGCACCGATACAACCGGTCCGGCGCCCGCGCTCTAATCCAAACTCCGCCACAACCCGTAAACCCACGCGAACCGCAACGCGGCTGAACTCAACCCAACATCCGTGAAAACGACGCTCCTCCACATCAAAAATATGGTTTGCCCACGCTGCATTGAAGCCGTGCGCAGCCTCCTCGAACAAGCTGGCTACCACCCCACCGACGTTACGCTGGGCCAAGCGCAGCTCGACCAAAGCACTCCCGCTGACCCAGCCTCGGTAGCGCCCATTCTGCGCGAGGCTGGCTTCGACGTGCTCATGGGCCGCGCCGACCAACTGACCGAGCAAATCAAGAGCGCCCTGGTGGAATACCTCGAGCACCTGCGCACGGCCCGCATGCCCCTGACTACCTCGGCGTTCCTCACCGACCGGTTTGCGGCTACCTACTCCCACCTGAGCAAAGTATTCTCTCGCACGGCCAACCTGACCATCGAGAAATACCTGATCCGCCTGAAAATTGAGCGAGTGAAGGAGATGCTGAGCTACAATGAAATGACGCTGAGCGAAATTGCTGAGCAAATGCGCTACAGCTCCGGTCAGCATCTGAGCAACCAGTTCCGCCAAGTGACGGGCCGCTCCGTGAGCGAATTCCGCCGCGACCTGCTCCCCAAGCGCTTGTCGCTGGATCAGCTGGCCTAAGAGCATTGCCCTCCTCAGCCCCAAAGAACCCTGAAGCTGCTGACGCGCTTCAGGGTTCTTTTTTGCGTATTGCTCCAGCCCGCCGGGGGTAGCAGTCAGGGAACGGAGCAGCAGGCCCCCGGGTTAAACGGACGTATCTTTGTCGTTCGTCTCTGACTTCGAGCTGCCGTGTCCTCTTCGCTTCGCATTCTGCTTATCACCCCGCCACTCACCCAGCTAAACACTCCTTACCCGGCTACGGCCTACCTGAAGGGTTTTTTGGGAGGGCGCGGCTACCAAGTTACCCAAGCTGATCTGGGCCTGGAACTGGTGCTGAAGCTGTTTTCGCGGGAAGGCCTGGCGCGGGTATTCAACGCCATTGAAACCGGCGACTATGCCCTCAGCGACAATGCCCGGCGCATGATGCGTCTGCGCCAGAGCTACCTGAGTACCATTGAGCCGGTTATCCGGTTTTTGCAGAATAAAGACACTACCCTGGCCCCGCGCATCTGCCACAGCCGGTTTCTGCCCGAGGCCAGCCGCTTCGACAATGTGGCGGACCTGGAAACGGCTTTCGGCACTATGGGCCTCACCGACCAGGCCCGGCACCTAGCTACGCTCTACCTCGAAGACCTGGGCGACCTGATCAAGGAAACGGTGGGGCCGCAGTTTGGTTTCTCCCGCTACGCTGAGAAGCTGGCTATGTCGGCCACTACCTTTGATGCTCTGCACGAAACTTTGCAAGCACCACCCAACCTGCTGGATCAGTTGCTGCTGGAGCTGCTGGATGACTTGGTGGCCCGGGTGCAGCCGGACGTGGCTGGATTTACGGTGCCCTTTCCCGGCAACCTGTACGGAGCCCTGCGGCTGGCCCGCCGCATCAAGGAAACCACCCCCGCAACCAGAACGCTGATGGGCGGCGGCTACCCCAACACGGAGCTGCGGACTATTCAGGAGCCGCGCTTTTTCGACTATATTGACTACCTGACCCTGGACGATGGTGAAGGACCCTGGTTGCGGCTGCTGGAATGGCTGGCGGCTGGTAAGGTGAAGCAACCAGCTGCTGCGGCCTACCAGCCGGCTGGCCGCTACTTTCTGGCCGCGGCGGGCTCTCTACCGCTGAGTGCCTCCAGTGAGCCGGAGGCCACCCTGGGTAGCGCCAACACCCGCATAGCACCCACTACGCCGCTGGCACATGTGCAGCAGGCTCCGCTGCAACGCACTTTTCTGCGCAATGCCCAGGGTGTAGTGGAGTACATCAACCAGCCTTTCCCCGATGTGCCGCACCCTGAGGTAGGCACGCCGGATTATTCTGACTTGCCGCTGACCGAGTACTTATCGGTAATTGAGGTGCTGAACCCCATGCACCGGCTCTGGAGCGACGGGCGCTGGAACAAGCTCACGGTGGCCCACGGCTGCTACTGGAAGCGCTGCTCCTTCTGCGACGTC
This sequence comes from Hymenobacter sp. HSC-4F20, assembly GCF_019599275.1. GTDB lineage: Bacteria > Bacteroidota > Bacteroidia > Cytophagales > Hymenobacteraceae > Hymenobacter. The sequence goes on from NZ_JAHZTD010000002.1 coordinate 625,061, forward strand.
ACGCTGGACTATATTGCCCGCTACGAAACCGCCCCCGCTACCCTGCTAGTAGACCGGATTGAGCAGATTATTGCCCAAACTGGTCAGACGGGTTTCCACTTCGTGGATGAGGCCGCCCCGCCCCTTGCCCTGCGCGACTTGGCTATTGAATTGCTGAAGCGGCAGGTAAATATTACGTGGTGGGGCAATATTCGCTTCGAAAAAACCTTTACGCCCGACCTGTGCCGCCTGCTGGCAGCCTCCGGCTGTATTGCCGTGAGCGGCGGGCTAGAAGTAGCCTCCGACCGCCTGCTGGCCTTGATGGAAAAAGGCGTGACCATTGCGCAGGTAGCGCGCGTAACGGACGGCTTCACCCAGGCCGGCATCATGGTACATGCCTATCTTATGTACGGCTTCCCGACTCAAACTGCCCAGGAGACAATAGACTCTCTGGAAGTGGTACGGCAGCTGTTTCAGGCCGGCATTGTGCAAAGCGGGTACTGGCACCGTTTTTCCATGACGGCCCATTCGCCTGTGGGCAAGAACCCCGCGAAGTACCAGGTAGCCGCCATTGGCCCCGAGCCCGGCCCCTTCGCCTGGAACGACCTCTGGCACGAAGACCCCACCGGCACCGACCACGAAGCTTTCGGGCCGGGGCTTACCAAAGCGTTGTACAACTACCTGCACGGGGTAGCACTGCAGGAGCCGCTGAGCTTCTGGTTTGATTTCCGCACGCCCAAGCCCACGGTGCCTCGCCACTTGGTTCAGCAGGCGTTGCAGGAGCCAGGCAGGCCTGATGCTACCCGCCCCAACAACCGCCTGTTCTGGCTGGGCAATGCGCCGGAGCTGCGCTACGAGCCAGGCAAGAAAGGCCAGCGGGCCGTCCTCACATTTTACGAACAAGCCGAAGACTTCGAAGTGAACGTGCCCGCGGCAGTTGGTCGCTGGCTGCACCACCTGCTGCTCAGCTTGTCTTCCGACTACGATTCAAAAACACTCCTGAAAGATGTCGCGCAGTCTTACCCTGACGCCGTGGGTCAGCCCTGGGAGCAGTTTCTGGCGTCGCCGGCCTGGCAGCTGCTCCGGGAGAAAGGCTTACTGATTCTGTAGCCGACGAACAAGCGAATACTTCTTCTCTGGATGCTCAGCCCAGTATTTGCTTTTTCGTAGGCCGTGGCAAAGCTGTTGTCGGCGCAGAGCCTATTCTACCGGCTTACCCGGCGCAGCCACTCCGTAAGTTCGTCCCAATAGCCTACGGCGGGCTTTGGCCACTGCCACTGCCCTTCCGGTGTGGGTTGCCCCGGTTGGATAAACTCGGCCGTAGCCTGCGGATACACGCGCACTTGGCTCCCCGCCTGGTGGCCCAACGTCCGGCGTAGGTGGCGGGCACTTTCACCGGCTTGCACACTGGTATCCTGGCCAGCATAGAGGGCCAGGGTGGGTACGCTTCCACGGCTGAGCGGCTGATAGGCGGCCGCCTGGTCGCGGGTGGCGGCCGGAGCCGCTTCCAGGACGACAAAAGCCGCTATCGGTGGCCGGCTTGCCGCGGCGCTTACCAGCGGCGCCAGCGTTCCTCGCACCCAGCACCCTACCCGCGCCGAGTCAACGAGAGTTTGCCGGCGTAGCGCAGTCAAGGCCGCCCGGGTAATAGCATAGGCAACTGAATCGGTCGGCCCTGTAGGGACCGGGGCGGCGGCTACCAGCGTTACAAAGCCGTGGCGGGCTAGGTAAGCCGCCCGGGTTTCTGCCGCAGCGCGGGTAGCCGGTGCGGCCAACAGCACTAAGGCAGCGTGTTGGGGTAGGGTATCTTCGGGCAACCGCAGGCGCCCAACCTGCGCCTGCCTACCATAGCGCAACGGTATAGTTACCTCCCGGAACCCGCGGGAACGGGCTGGGCCGCGACGAACCCACACAAAATCAGCCCGCACACTATCAAAGCTCAGCACCCCGCGCAGAAAGTCGCCCTCCCGGACGGCCTGAATGCTGATGCCGCCGGGTGGGCTAAGCTGTTGTTCCAGGCGCAGCTGGGGCTCCTGGTAGCTCACGCGTGCGGGTTCAAACTCAAGCCCCGGCACCTGCGGAAAGCTAATGTCCGCCTGCAACTGCCCCGATGCCGTTTCCTCCAGTTCCAGGCTCACCCGCAATTCCGCTCCCTGGTAGCTGACTGGGCCCTCGTAGTGGCCGGTAGGTAGCGGCACGTGCGCTTTCTCCTCTTCCGCGGCCTCGCGGGAGCACGAAGCCAGGGGCACCCATGCGGCCCCCCATACCACTAGGAGAGCAACAGCAGAAATGGACCGAACAGGTTTCAAGCGCACGAACGTAGATGAAAGATAAGCTACAGGACACGGACCGAAGCTAGCTAAACGGCAGCCACCGCCAAGTGCTTAGTGCAGCCCTTTACGCAGAATTAAATCCGTCTGCTCATCGGCGCCTACCATAAATAACTGGACACCAACCTGCTTGAAGCCAAAGCGCCGATAAAATTCCAGGGCCCGCGTATTCTTTTCCCATACTCCCAATACCACGGCCCTGCTGCCCTGCTGCCGCGCTTCCTCGATAGCGCGGCGCATCAGGGCGGCACCCAAACCTGTGCCAATCCAGTCTTCGCTTACATAGAGACGCTCAATTTCCAACCGGTCTTCGGGAGTTTTAGCCGCATCCAGCCCGAGGGAAGAGTGCAGCTTCAGCTTGGCGTAGCCCACTACCTCCTGCACTAGTTGGGCCAGTAGAAATACCGTATTCGGGTCTTGCAACTCAGCAAGCTGCTTTTCGGGGCCGAAGGTGGCTTCTTCGTAGGCTGCCATATCGTCGGCCGAGTTATGTGCCACGTAGGTTTCGTGGAACAAGCGGCGGCCTAATTCAGCAAGTTGGGTAGCAGTAGCCAGGTTGCGCTTGGCTACTAGAATACGGAGCGGTGAGGTCATGGCGACAGAAACCAGATCAATGGAAAGCCGCAAAGGTAGGAGGCTAATCCACGGTATCGTTGCCGCGGCGGGCGCGCCACCCGTAGCGCAACATCATCAGGGCTGCTACCAGCATCAGTAGGCTCAGAAGCAGCCGCCCTGACTGCAGACCGTTGCTTCCCACTTGCTGATATTCGTAATAGACTACTCCCAGCCGAAGCATTACGCCTAGTACCAGTAAAAATCCAGCAAGAAGAAACAACCACCCAACTAAGCGTTGGGTTGAGGGTCGAAGGGGCCAAGACATAGGCAGCAAGTGCTTCCGGCGCATGTGCACCGCTGGTGAAGAATAGCTAAGCGAGTTGAAGAATACGTAAGGGAGTTGGAATTTGATTTTAGCCCCGTATTTTTGCCATACCACGCGGGAGTAGCTCAGTTGGTAGAGCATCAGCTTCCCAAGCTGAGGGTCGCGAGTTCGAGCCTCGTTTCCCGCTCATTTAGAATCAGCCACTTAGACACACGTCTGGGTGGCTGATTTGTTTTTGGCGGGTACGCCTGCAGAACCACTATAGCAGCTACCTGGGAACAATGGCCGAACAGGAATCAGCCGGGCGTGCAACGGACTTTCACACATCCTCGGTAACTTCTATTTAAGCCTAAGCAAGGACGATTTACCGGCAGGGCTTCTCTTCAACTGCGGCAATAGGTGTAGTATCGAATTGTTACGTAAACGAGCTTCTGATTAAATATCAGGCCCAACTGCTCCTAATTCGCTTGTTCTCCCTCGTCAATGAACATTTTTCTCCAGCGGGCTGCCCTTACACTCACGCTAAGTGCTGCTTCTGTAGCGCCTGGCATAGCCCAGGTTGTGCTGCCCGCATCAGCTGACACTGCTACCGCGCACAAGTTTGAAAACCCGGCCGGTGTGCCGGCAGCCGCGAAGCTCCCCTGGTACAAGAGCAAGTTGGTAAAGGCGACCATTATACCGGCCGTGCTGATCGGCTACGGAGCGTACACGTTCAATGGGGGCGGCTTGTACACCAACCAAGAAGCCAACCGCGACATTCACCAGCTGTTTCCTACCTTCCGGACCCGGGCCGACGATATTCTCATTTTTGTCCCTTACGCCGAGCTAGGGTTGGTGGCGCTGGCGGGGGTAGAGTCGAGAAACGACCGGATTAATACCGGACTGGTGGTGCTAAAAAGTGAGATTATTATGCTCACCACTGTATTTGCGCTGAAAAACCTGACCCGTGAAACCCGCCCCGATGGTTCCGATAACCTGTCGTTTCCCTCAGGGCACACGGCCCAGGCGTTTCTGGCGGCCAGCATCGTGCACAACGAGTTCCGCGACAAAAGCCCGTGGTACGGCATTGGGGCCTACACTATTGCCACCAGCGTAGCCGCCTTGCGCATGATCAATAACAAGCACTGGCAGAGTGATGTGGTGGCCGGGGCGGGCTTCGGAATTTTGTCGGCTCACCTTGGCTACCTTACCCACCGTAACCGCTGGGGCCGCAAGCCGCGCCTACCCCAAGGCATGAGCTTCACCCCTACCTGGCAGAGCGGCTACATGCTGAACCAGCCCGGCCTCCTGAACGGCGGGCCGGGCCTGCGCTTCACCTGGCAGCCCAAATAATTCCGCTGCCGGGGGCTGCGGGCCGTAGTGAGAGCGGAACGCAGTGCCTTGGCCCTACACTTTCTCTCAGTGGTTTTTATGTGGTGGATATACGCCTTGCTATCGGCCCTTTTTGCAGCCCTGACGGCCATCTTGGCCAAAATTGGCATTAAAGGCGTTGACTCCAACCTGGCTACGGCCCTCCGCACCGTGGTAATTCTGGTATTGGCCTGGGGCATCGTGTACTTCCGTGGTGGCCTGGCGGAAGTGCACACGCTCACCCGAACCAACCTGCTCTTTCTGGGCTTGTCGGGGCTGGCGACGGGGCTGTCGTGGATTTTCTACTTCAAGGCCCTGCAGGTGGGTAGAGTGTCGCGGGTGGCTCCGGTGGATAAGCTGAGCGTGGCGCTGACCATAGTGCTATCGGTCGTGTTTCTGGGCGAAAAGCTAACCTGGCAGACCGGCGTAGGCGCGGGCCTGATTGTTATCGGCACGCTGGTACTGATTCTGTAGCCATCAGGGGCCTGCTTTCCTGGTGGCAGCGCGCTCCGGCAAGCAGTTGCCGGACGGTATGTTACCGCATGATTACCTGCCTCGTGGAATACGTAATGATTAGTTAACTGCTTCTTCATGAAGTACGGGTGAGCTATAGCGTTGGTTTACAATGTCTAACCAATACACCACCCGTATGAAAAATGACATCAAAAGCTGGCTCCTGTTAGGCCTGCTTGTTCTGCTTCACCACCTTGTATCTGCCCAGGTTACGTCCTCGGCTCTGAACGGGAAAGTGGCGTCAGATACGGGCGAGGACCTGATTGGCGTGACCGTGGTAGCCACTCACTTGCCTACCGGTACGAAGCGTGGCACAGCCACCGAAGCCGACGGCCGCTTCACCATCCCGAACCTGCAGGCGGGCGGCCCCTACACCGTGCAGGTCAGCTACATCGGCTTTACTACCCAAACCCAGGGTAACATCTTCTTAACCTTGGGCAACACTACCCGCCTGAATTTCACGTTGGCCCCCGAGGCTACGGCCTTGCAAGAGGTAGTAGTAACCGGCTCGAATGAGGCCACCAAAACCGGCGCCGGCACCAGCGTGGGCCGGGAGCAGCTGCGCACGCTGCCTACCATTTCGCGCAGCATCCAGGATTTTACCCGCCTCGACCCGCGCAACTCCAACAACTCGTTTGCCGGCTCGAATTTTCGCTACAACAACGTGACCCTGGACGGGGCTATCAACAACGACGCTATCGGGTTTAGTCCTTCCTCAGGCGGGGTGCCCGGTACTTCGGGCGTACCCGGCGGCTCGGCCCGCGCCAATCCTATTTCCTTGGATGCCATTCAGGAGATTCAGGCCCAGGTAGCGCCCTTTGATGTGAAGCTGGGCAACTTCACCGGGGGCTCGGTAAATGCCGTGACTCGCTCGGGCACCAACGAGGTTACCGGCTCGCTCTACGCCTTCGGGCGCAATCAAGCCATTACGGGCCGCAGCATCGACGAGAGTCGCACCCGTCTCGGCAGCAGTTACCACGACTACCAGACCGGGTTCCGGGTAGGCCTGCCGATCCTCAAAAACAAACTGTTTTTCTTCACCAACGCGGAAATTGCCCGCCGCCAGGAGCCAGTGTTCTACGGAGCCGGGCAGCAGGGCTCGGTGGTAAGCCAGGAACTGGCCCAGGCCATTACGGCCAACCTCCAGCAGAAATACGGCTACGACGTGGGCGCTTTCGGCAACTATACCATCCACGCCAACAGCGACAAAATTTTCGGGCGTCTCGATTGGAACCTGAACGATAAAACCTCCGTGGTGCTGCGCCACAACTACATCAAGGCCAACGCCACCAACCTGGAACGCTCCCTGAACCAGTTCAAATTTGGCAGTCAGGACTTCGACCAAAATAACCTGCAGAACTCGACGGTGATGGAGGTGAAGAGCAACTTCTCCAGTGCCTTGTCGAACTCCCTGGTGCTGGGCTACACCAACATCCACGACTACCGCTCTTTGCTGAACGGGGCCCAGGTGTTCCCGGCCATCCAGATCAACAACGTGGGCACGGGCGCCAATTTCACGGGGAGCGGCATTGCCCTGCTCGGCGCCGACCGGGAGGCCAGCATTTACAACATGCGGCAGAAAACCTTTGAAATCACCGACAACGTGACCTTCTACCAGGGTGCTCACGCCATTACGCTAGGCACCCACAACGAGCTGTATAAGATTGACTACGGCTTTATCAACTCCTGGAACGGCCGCATAGAGTACCGCAACGTAAGCGACTTTCTGGCCGACCGGCCCCAGCGCATCCGCGGCACCTACAACGTGCAGGACAACTCCTATCAGTACAACTACAACAATCCCTCGGCCTCGTTCCGCATCAATCTGTACAGCGCCTACCTGCAGGACGAATTCACGGTAAACGACCGGCTGAAGATTACGCCCGGCCTGCGCCTGGACCTGGCTGATGTACCTACCAAACCCACACTGAGCCCCAAAGTGACAAGCACGCCGGAGTATGTTTCCAGTACCGGCGCTACTTATGAACACACCAAGTTCTCGGACTTCAACAACCAGTTCCTGGGGCAGGTGCAGGTGTCGCCACGCCTGGGGTTCAACTTCGATGCGAAGGGAGACGGCTCAGTGGTGCTGCGCGGGGGCTCGGGCGTGTTTACGGGCCGGGTGCCGTTTGCCTGGTTTGGCTACGCCTTCTACAACAACGGGGTGAACTACAACTCCGTGGATTACAACAACATCCAGACCACGGCCAGCATTACCAACAAGACGTACACGCTGAACTCTGACCCTACGAAAATCTACCAGCAGCTGCCCGCTTCGGCCCAGAACACTACTGAAATCAACCTGATTGACAAAGACTTCAAGATGCCTCAGGTGTGGCGCAGCTCCCTGGCCCTGGACTACCTGCTGCCCGGTGGCGTGAAGGCGACGGTGGAGGCCCTCTACACCAAGACGCTCTACGACGTGAAGTTCCAGAACATTAACCTCAAGGACTCCACGCGCTACCTCGGCGGCGGGCCTACGGAGTCGCCGTACTACCTTTCCGGCGGGCGCACGGGCGGCAAGGTGAACCCGCAGTTCTCGAACCTGTTTCTGCTCACCAACACCCGTCAGGGGTACCGCTACCAGCTCACAGGCCAGCTGAGCAAGAGCTTTAAGCAGGGCCTCGATGTGTCAGGCGCTTACACCTACGGGCAGTCCAAGGACATCAGCAACGGTATCCGCAACTCCTTCCAGAGTAACTGGGAGCTGAACCCGGCCCTGAATGTAAACGACCCCGGCCTGGCTTACTCCAACTTCGATTTGCGCCACCGGGTAGTAAGCACCGTGGGCTACCACCGGTCGTGGGCGCAGCGGTTCACCTCCTACGTGTCGCTGGTGCTCACCTACCAGTCGGGCTCCCCTTACACGTACGTCTACAACAACAACTTCCTGGGCAACGGTCAGCAGAACGTGCAGCTGCTCTACGTGCCCGGCAGCGCCACCGATGTCGTGTTCGTAGACCCGGCTTCGGTAGCCGGCTCGGGCGCCCTGCGTCCCGATGCCTCGGGTCAGCAGTACGCCGCTTTGCAATCCTACATCAGCCAAGATGACTACCTGCGCACCCGCCGCGGGCAGTATGCCGAGCGCAACGCTGCCCGCACGCCCTGGAACAACAACGCTGACCTGCGCCTGATGCAGGAAATCCGCCTGGGCGGCCTGACGGATGCTGCCTCCGGGGCTGTAACCAGTCACCCCCACACCATCCAGATTTCCCTGGACGTTATCAACGTAGGTAACCTGCTCAGCCGCGACTGGGGCCGCAAGTACTTTGTGCCGGACACGTTCAACTCCACTTCGGGCATCGGCCTGACCCAGACCGGCTGGGCCGACGCCAGTGGGAACCTGTCGCGCTCCAACTCCGTCGTGTTCAACCGCCCGGCCTTCACCTATACTACCCCCACCACCAAGCCCTACTCCATCGACCAGCTGGCTTCCCGCTGGCAGGGGCAGCTGGGCGTACGGTACTCCTTCTAATCATTCGGTTAACCGCAAGAAGCCGCTTCCTTCCGGGAGCGGCTTTTATGTTTCTGCCACTGCTGCTTTCGGCTCTGGCTTGGGGCCAGCATTCCGCAGAAGGATAGCTAGAAGGGCAGGGCAGCATCCAATTCCCGCTGAAAGGCCGCCAGAAACAGTCCGACGTGGTAGCCATCGGCCAGGCCGTGGTGCACATTCACGGATACGGGTAGCAGCAGGGCCTCACCCTGCCGCCGGGCCTTTCCCACTGAAATCTTCGGGATGCTGTCGGGGTGGCGAAAAGCGCGCGCGTGGGTCAGGCCCGTGAAGGCAACCCACGGAATAGCCGAAAAGTGAATGACATCGGGGCGGGCGGTGGCCGGGCTCAGCCGCAGGCCGCTGCTCTGGCGCACGGCTTCCATTTCTGCCGCCAGTCCTACCCCAAACTCCGCCAGCGAAGCCGCATAGGGCACAAAGGAAAAGCTGAACGTAGTGTCGGGGCGGGTGAGGGTAGCGGAAGCGTGAATCTGGTCGTAGCAGTACACCTGCCCGTCTTCGATGCGGTAGCGCAGGGCCTCTACCCCGTTCACGGCCGTGAGGGCGCAATGCAGATAGAGCTGAAAGAACGATACGCCCAGTACTTTAGCCCGCGTGTAGGCCCGGCTGGCATCTACCTCCGCTACTAAGCCGAAAAACGGCTCCTCAAATGCGGAGAAGAAGGTAAAATGCTCCCGCCGGTTCCAGGTGCTCAGGTCTACTAGCTGCTTCATAGGCCGGCAAGTTCGGTAACTTTGGCCGATCAACTTTTGCCCCCTACTGTGCCTGCCATGCCCGCTCCGCGCCTTATTGCCTTCGATGCCGATGACACGCTGTGGCCCAACCAGCCCCATTTCGACTACGCCGAAGCCCAGCTCTACGAGTTGCTCACGCACCACGGCGAGCCGAACGTTATTGGGAGCCGCTTCTACGAGGTGCAGCGCCAGAACATGCACCTGTTCGGCTACGGGGCCAAGTCGTTTATGCTCTCGATGATTGAAACCGTCATTCAACTCACCGACGGCGCCGTCACCGGCCGCGAGATTCAGCACATCCTCGACCACGGCAAGCGTCTGCTCAGCTTCCCCATTGAGCTGTTGCCCGACGTGCCCGAAGTACTGGCTACCCTTAAGCAGCAAGGCTTTCCGCTGATGCTGCTCACCAAAGGCGACCTGTTCGACCAGGAAAGCAAGCTGGCCCGCTCCGGCCTCGGCGACTTATTCGACTACGTGGAAATTGTGAGCGAGAAAAACGAAAACACCTACCAGCGCCTGCTTACCCGCTACCAGGTGCGGCCGCAGGAGTTCCTGATGGTTGGCAACTCGCTGAAGTCAGATGTGCTGCCGGTGGCCCGCCTGGGCGCCCACGCGGTATACGTGCCGTACCACACTACCTGGGTTATGGAAGAAGTACCCGCCGAGCAGCTCGTGGGCGTTCCATTTACGCAGGTAGCTTCGTTGGCCGAAGTGCCGGCTTTGCTAGGAACTCTGTAGGCAGCACATCAAGTTACTTTCCTCTTTCTTCCAAAGGACGCCGGAACAGGTAGCTCGTTTCCCGGTACGCCCCGGCCACTACCGAGCTGACGTAGGTTGGCCGCTCCGGATTACTGCTGTTCTCCTTGGTTTCAACGGTTTGGGTAATGCCGGTGGGCTGCACCAGATTATGCACTTCTACCAGTTCCCATCCGTCTTCAATCAACTCGTTCAGGGTTTGCATAACCAGCGCTTCTACCTCCCATTCCTTGTCGTTACCCAAAAAATCCCGTTTGCGTTTGTCGGGCTTCAGCCGTACGATGCCCCGCCAGGCGGGGGCCAGAAAGGCCTCGGTACTGCCTCGTAGCGTAAGCCGTTGGTAGCGAAATCGAGTGCTGGTTGCAGCCGGGGCCGCCTGCGTAACGGTAACAATAGGCTGCAGGCTGGCGGTAGGCAAGGGCGGCAGCGGGGGTAGACGCTGGCCGGCAGGGCCCGAGGATTTAGACTGAGCGGCCGCAGCCGACGACACAAGCAGCCCCGGCAACAGAAAGAGTAGCAGATACTTCATATGCATAAAAGCAGAAAGGTGGGGGCTGTACCCGTATGGATGTAGCCCCCACCTCTCCGAATATTGTGCCAGCTTAATACAAGCTGCCTGCAAGCAGTACTCTGTACTCTACCCCAGCACAGCAGTACACTCAGCTAAGCGGCTAGTCGCGCTTGGACTTGAGGACTTGCCGCAGGGCCGCCAGCTCGTCGCGGAGCTTGGCGGCGGTCAGGAAGTCAAGGTCCTTGGCGGCGGCTTCCATTTGCTTTTCGGTTTGCTTGATGAGCTTCTCCAGCTCCGGCTTGTTCATCATGGACACTACCGGCTCGGCGGCAATGGCCAGGGCTACTTCCTCGGTAGGTCCGCCGTAGGTTGGGGCTTCCGCAATGCGGTAGTCCGAAAGCGAGGTTTGCTCCATAATGGCCTCGCGCGACTTGCGCACGGTGCGGGGCGTAATGCCGTGTTCCTCGTTATAGGCCACCTGCACGGCGCGGCGGCGGTTGGTTTCGTCGATGGCGCGCTGCATAGAACCCGTAATCCGGTCGGCGTACATAATCACCTTGCCCCGGTCGTTACGCGCGGCGCGGCCCATGGTCTGGATCAGGCTGCGCTGGTCGCGCAGAAAGCCTTCCTTATCAGCGTCGAGAATAGCTACCAGGCTTACTTCCGGCAAGTCGAGGCCCTCGCGGAGCAAGTTTACCCCGATGAGCACGTCGATTTCGCCCAGGCGCAACTGGCGCAGAATTTCTACCCGGTCGAGGGTTTTCACATCGGAGTGCACGTAGCTGGATTTAATGCCCAGGCGCTCCATGTATTTCTGCAGTTCCTCGGCCATGCGCTTGGTGAGCGTAGTCACCAGCACCCGGTCGCCCATTTTCACGCGGTTGTCTACTTCGTCCAGCAGGTCATCAATCTGATTGACGCTGGGGCGCAGGTCAATTTCAGGGTCCAGCAGGCCCGTCGGGCGAATTACCTGCTCTACTACTACCCCGTTGGCCTGGGTCAACTCATAGTCGGCAGGCGTAGCCGATACGAACACGGCCTGGCGCACCATGCCTTCGAACTCGTTGAAGGTCAGCGGGCGGTTGTCCATGGCGGAGGGCAGGCGGAAACCGTACTCCACCAGCGCCGTTTTGCGGCTCCGGTCGCCGCCCCACATGGCCCGGATTTGGGGCATGGTTACGTGGCTTTCATCGACCACCAACAGGAAATCGTCAGGGAAGTAGTCGAGCAGGCAGAAGGGCCGGGAGCCGGGCTGGCGGCCGTCGAAGTAGCGCGAGTAGTTCTCGATGCCCGAGCAGTAGCCCAGTTCCCGGATCATTTCCAGGTCGAACTCCGTGCGCTCCATGATGCGCTTGGCCTCGGCATCGCGCCCCTCCTTTTCGAAGTAGGCGTGCTGCTGCACCATGTCGAACTGAATTTCCTTGATGGCCTGGTTGAGCGTGTCCTTGCCGGTTACGAACAGGTTGGCCGGGTAGAGCGTCACCGATTTTTCGTCGCCGAGCTTCTTGCCGCTGGCGGGGTCAATCTTATGAATGGCCTCGATTTCATCCCCGAAAAAGAAGATGCGGAAGGCGTGGTCGGCGTAGGCCGGAAAGATGTCCACGGTGTCACCTTTCACCCGGAACGTGCCGCGGGTAAACTCCTGCTCGGTGCGCGAGTACAAAATCTGCACGAAAGAGTAGAGCAGGTTATTGCGCGAGTAGCGCAGGCCTGGCGCCAGGTAAATCACGTTCTTGCCGAACTCCTCGGGGTTGCCGATACCATAAATGCACGACACCGATGCAATTACCACCACGTCGCGGCGGCCTGAAAGCAGCGTAGACGTGCAGTGCAGCCGCAGCTTTTCAATTTCCTGGTTGATGGCCAGGTCCTTCTCGATGAAAACGTCGGTGGAGGCAATGTAGGCCTCGGGCTGGTAGTAGTCGTAGTAGCTGATATAGTACTCGACGGCGTTGTTGGGGAAGAACTGCTTGAACTCGCCGTAGAGCTGAGCGGCCAGGGTTTTGTTGTGGCACAGCACCAGCGTGGGCTTGCCGGTTTGGGCAATAACGTTGGCCATGGTAAACGTTTTGCCCGTGCCCGTGGCCCCGAGCAGCACCTGCGCCGGCTCGCCATTGTTGATGCCCTCCACCAGTTGGCGGATGGCCTGAGGCTGGTCGCCGGTCGGCTTGAATTCAGAGGTCAGTTGGTAGTGCATGCAGAAGAAAGGTAGGCTCAAAAAAGCTAGCCTATGATAACTCCAAAACCTAACGTATGGTTCTGGGGGAGATGAGATGGTGCCTGAATGCCCGAGTGAAGCGCATCTTGGCGAGAAGGCATAGCCTACACACCCTGAACAGGGGGGGCTCCCTTGAAACGCAACCAGCCCTCACCATCGTGCGGATGATGAGGGCTGGTCACGTTAGTAGGCTGGGCATGCCAAAGCGGATAACGGGGCGCCTCTTCGCCAAGGTACACCCCACTCAATCACTCACACGAACTCCCCGCTACCGTGGGTCACGCCAGAGCACAATGGGATCCGTGGCAGCAGTGGCAAAGTCGGTACAACGCCCGTCGCCGGCGTTAGTGGGGCTGATGGTAGCCGCACACAGCACGTTGCCACAGGTATCGAACAGGTAGCTGAAACTGGTTCCGCCAGTTACCAGGTACACCGTGCGCCCCCGGTAGGTGTACTGAATAACTTCGGCGGCCGGCGTTTGCTTGGGCTTCTGCTTAAGTTGCTCAATAAGCGTGGCGGAGAAATTACCGGGGCAACTGGCCACCGCCGAAACTTCATCCAGGGAATCAGAGCAAGAGGTAGTTCCTCCTACTAAGAGGAGGCACGACGTTAAGTAGATAAACAGGCGGCTCATGCACGAAACGAGGACACAGCACTTACATTACTGAGCAAGGGGCTGGGGCTTGGCCGTACCGAACTCCACGCTAGCTTCCAGACCAATGCTGTACGGGCGGCTTTGACGTGAGCCTCGCTGGCTGGGATGCGCGTTCAGCGTATTCAGGCCGGCTTCGGCGGTGGGGCCTACCACCAGGCTCCAGGCCGCGGCCGTGGGCTGATACCGCACCCCCGTGCCCCCACGCACTGAAGTTAGCACCTGCCGGTACGGCGACTCAGTCGACTTGAGCGAATAGTTGCGGGTAGCCTCCGGGGTGCCTTCTACCTCCGAGCGGCTGCTGAGCAGCACGCTTACGGCGGCTCCTACCTTGGCGTAGAGTGAGAGGCCCTGCTTGGTGGACCCGTAGCGCACACCCACCGGTACCGAAGCCGAGCGGTAGCGGTACGACGTTACGCGCGGCTGCGCAGGGGCCGGGCTATATGCCGCGGGCCGGTTAAATAAATCGGCGGCGGCGGGTCCTACTTGCTTGCCGTCTACGAAGCCGTAGGTAGTGGCCGAGCTGGCCTGCTGCTCGGCTACCTCCGCCCCGGACGTCAGGGTCCAGTGGTTGGTTAGGGCATAAGAAACCAAGAGGGCAGCCCGTTGGCTTACACCGGCCCGCAGGTTGCGGCGGTATTCATCCTCCGCTTCATCCTGGTAATAGCTACGCAGGGCATTGGTAACCGGGTCGGCTTTCAGGCGGCCATCGGTTTGGGAAAAGTTGACGTTGGGGTTGTAGGAACCTACGGCGTAGCCCCCGCCCAGCCGCAGCCGGCGCCACAGCTTCGGGGTTTCCTTGCGCTCAGGCTCTTCCACTGCGGCCAACTCCGGAGCCGAGGTTGCGGGCAGTTGGGGAGCAGCCAGCAGGGACGGCTTCAGCGTATCGGGGCGCAGCAGGCCCAGGTAGTTCCGCAGTTGGGCTGCGCGGGGCTGCATGCCGCTGAAGCTGGCGAAAAACGAACCGGCACCAGAGCCAATGCCGGGGCTGGTGGCCGCTGTTGTGCGGTAGCCATATCCTGGCTGGCTGTTTTCACCTTCGTTGTCTATGCGTACGGGGGCCTGCACACCGGCCGCCAGCAGACTACGCTCACGGGTTTGGTAGCGGCCAGCGGCCTCTGCCCCAAACAGGAGGGCAGCCACCTCTGCGTCTGAGCCAGCAATAGTACCAGCGGCAGGCTGAGCAGCAAGAAGCTGATCCGCGCCAGTGCCCGGGAGGCCAGTAGCAGCGTTCTGGCTAGCTACAGGGGTAGCGGCCTCAGCCCCCGCCGCCCTGGCGAAAGAGCCACCTTGGTGTAGGGCAGACTCAGAGGGCAGCTGCATAGCTAGCTCGGGGCCTGCCACGGAGCCATCCTGCCAGAGGAAAGCCCAGCTGCCGAAGCCCAGGGCCAGCAGTAAGCAGGCGGCAGCCACCCAACGATGCACTACCAGGCGGCGGCGGTAGGTCACGTTTTCCTGCACCACCTGCTCATTCTGCTGCACTATCAGCTCGTGGTCGAGCTGGTCCCAGAAGCTGGCGCGCGGAGTTACCTCGGCCTCGGCAAATTTCTGCCGAAACAGGTGCTCCAGGTCGCCGGTCGGGCGCGGATCGGGAGTATTAGAAGAATTAGGAGCGGATGCTGCCATGTGTGCGGTGGGCGTCGAGACGCTCGATTTTACTTTTCAAAATGGCCCGGGCCCGGGAATACTGCGACTTGCTAGTGCCTTCGGAAATGCCGAGCATGTCGCCGATTTCTTTGTGCCCGTATCCTTCAATGGCGAACAAATTGAACACCATCCGGTAGCGTGGGGCGAGGTCCTGAATCATGCTCAGGAGTTCCTCGAAATTGTAATTGGAAAGGGTAAATTCTTCGCCGACCAGATCCTCAGGGTACTCGCCCCCGTCGCTGACGGCTACCAGCGGAGCATTGCGGCGGTGCTGGCGCAGGGCAGCGTTGACCATGATACGGCGAATCCAGAATTCCAGCGGACACTCGCGGCGAAAGCTGGCCAGGTTCTTAAACACTGTTAGAAAACCTTCCTGCAACACGTCTTCGGCCTCGAAAGTAGTTTGGGCGTAGCGCAGGCACACGGCCATCATGCGGCCGGCAAACCGCTCATAGAGGTACTTCTGCATCAGGCGGCTACCGGCGAGGCAGCCATCAATCAGCTCCAGGTCGGAGAGCTGGGAAGGCGGGGTCAGGGTACGCACGGGAGCGGATAACGACGGGGATAGGGACTCCGGGCGGGCCTCGGCGGCGCTACCCGGTAACAGGCTGCGCAGCCCGCCCCCTCCCAGTGAGGCCGACAGGGCGCTCATCGGGTGCTCCGGCCCCGGCGGGGTCCGGCGTTAAGACGCTCACCAGCGGCCAGCCCCCAGCACAAGGGCCCAGTTCCGCACAAGTAAGAATGCTGCATACGCTGCGAAGTCGGATAATACTAAAAAATGGCCTCCGTCGTGGAAAGGAAGGCTGTGCTGGGAAGAGGCCGCTCCGGGGTCCGAAGGTTGCATTGGGGCATCCTTCTTTTTTCATCACCACTGGGTAAGCCGTTGTGGCCGCTGCTGCTTACAAAGCTCAGCCCCGGTCTGCGTTCCTGCCCTACCACCCCCTCAAGATACGCAAAGCAGTAACCTATTTCGGCATTATCATGTACCTACACATCTTACCGACACAGTTTGCGTTGGCTAGGTTGGCCCAGGCCCCTACCCCCGCTGCTGCTTACCTGTTTTTCACATCTTCACTTACCCTTTTCTTGCCTATGAAAACGCTGGTGCTGTTTTATTCCACTTATGGTCACGTGTACAAACTGGCGGAAGCCATAGCCGAAGGAGCCCGGCAGGTGGCTGGCAACGAGGTGGTCATTAAGCGAGTGCCGGAAACGCTGCCCGCCGCCTTGCTGGAGCAAATTGGTGCTACCCAGGCTCAGAAGGCTTTTGAGCATATTCCGGTGGCTACCCCCGCTGAGTTGGAGCAGTATGACGCCATCCTCTTCGGAACACCGACCCGCTACGGCAACGTGTGCGGGCAAATGCAGGCCTTTCTGGATGCCACCGGCGGCTTGTGGGCGCAGGGCAAGCTCATTGGCAAAGTGGGCGGGGCGTTCGTGAGCACGGCTACTCAGCACGGCGGACAGGAAACTACCATTCGCTCTTTGCACACCGAGCTGCTGCACCACGGGATGGTAATTGTGGGTCTGCCCTACGCCTGGCAGGGCCAAATGGGCCACGAGGAAGTAACCGGCGGCACTCCTTACGGAGCCAGCACCGTGGCCGGTGGCCAGGGCGAGCGGCAGCCCAGCGCCAACGAACTGGAAGGAGCCCGGCACCAGGGGCAGCACACTGCCCAGATTGCCAGCAAGCTGGCCCAGTAATGCCACTTTGCCTCGGGGAGGCCAGCTATAATTGGTACGCCCGGCGAGTCAGAGCCCTGACTCGCCGGGCTTTTTATGGTGTAGTTCTACCGCCCTGCTCACCGCTATTCTGTATCCTAACGGGCGGGCTGATGCGCCGGTTCACGGACGAAAATACACGCGAGGCGCAGAGCCCTGATTTATCTTGCTTTGCACTTCTAGTCGGCCGCCGGCATTTTCAGGGCTGCGCTTCGCCACATACAGGCCAATGCCGGAACCATCTACGCGGCTATGGAAGCGGTGGAACATCGTGCACAGCTCTGCTTGCTGGGATGGGGCGTGCGCCGCAACCCGATACCGCGCGGCAAGGCTGGCTGATTGCCAGCCTTGCCGCCGCCGGACCGTCAGCCGCCCCGGAACCAGTTGCCCCTCCCAATCATACTGCGTATCGGTCTGGTCGGTAGCCAGCGGGTATTGGCTACCGGTCAGCACACCCGCGCCTTCGCCGGCAGGAAAGCAGGTACTCACCACTACCCCAACCGGTGGCTGAAAAGTTGAGCACCGGCCAGAAGCATAGCCGACGGTAGGGCAGCAGTTTAGCTTGGGGTCCGGGTCGCTCAACCGCCAGGATGCATACGCATACGTGGCAGCGGCTGAATACCTATACCAGCCCCGGGGTGCCTGATCAAGCTAGCACTGGCCCAGGCTCACTTGCACGTTGTCTTGGCCGATGCGCGGGTTATCCGTTAGGCCGGCCGCTGCGTACATACAGAACTGCTCCCCACATTCTAAGCTTAGGAGTAGCTGTTTTGGCTTCCTGTTTGCTCTGGCTTTCCCTTGTTTACATGGCTGTTTTGGCTTCCTACCCTTCCCTTGTGCTCCACCTGCACCACGGTCAGCAGTATGCCCTGGAAACTGAATGGCTGGGGTTCACCAGCAGCAGTAACTTCCGCCGGTATATTACGCAGGCGCTGCAGCTGGCCCAGCAGCACAGGGTAACGGCCTGGATTGCCAACGACGTGCGCCTGGGGGCGGTCCGGCCGGTGGACTTAGAGTGGGTAGCCAACGACGTGCTGCCCGCTATGACGCGGCTGGGCATCAAGCGGTTTGCCCGGCTCGAGTCGCAGGAAACGCTTAACCGTATGCTCATTGGTGGCATGTACCAGGAGGCTACCCCGGCTCTGCCCTTTGAAACCCGGGCCTTCGCCGACATTCAAGAAGCCCGCAGCTGGGCCTGCCAGTAGGCTCCGGCGCAGCAGCCTACCCGCTCCCTACCCCCACCTCCCTTAACCCGAACTCTCCCTCGGCTTTTGCTCGGTAATGGAACAACTCACGTCTTCGCTCGGTCAGGTTTACCTCACGGTAGACACAGATTATGAAAACAAATGGATAATGGTCACTTGGCAGGGCTACCTCACGGCTGCTAACATCCAGGCCGGGGCCCGAGCCTACACGGCAGCACTAGCCCGCTCGGGCTTTTCCTGCGTGCTGAACGACACGCGGGCCGTGCGCGGCCCCTGGGACCACTCTATGGAATGGGTTATTAATGAGTGGGCCCCCAGCGCGGCCCAGGCCGGGCTCCGGCAGTTTGCCATGATTACCCTGCCCGAAACCCTGGCTCAAAGCTCCGCCGATACGTTCTCGACCCTGCTCACGGCTTTTGAGGCGCGGGTTTTCGATAATCTGGAAGAAGCCCAGCAGTGGCTCCGCTCCGTCTGTTAGAGCAGATTATACGCCTTGATAAGGTTGGCGAACGATTCGCGGTAGGTATCCCCGATGGGCAGCAGGCGGCCGGCTACCTGCACCTTACCCCGCTCCACGTGCTCAATGCGGCTCAGGGCTACCAGATAGGATTTGTGAATGCGCGCAAACCGCTCGGGCGGCAGCACTTCCTCCACCCGCCGGAACGATTGGAGCGTGAGCACCTTGCCCGTGGCAGTATAAATCATCAGGTACTCCTTCATGCCTTCGATGTAGAGAATATCGTCGAAGGCCACGCGCTGGAGCCGGTGCTCGTTTTTCACGAACATGGCATCCGGCGCGGTGGGGTGAGCCTCGGGAGCCAGCGCCGCGGGAGCAGTGGCCGCAGCCGGGGCGG
This sequence comes from Hymenobacter sp. HSC-4F20, assembly GCF_019599275.1. Classification (GTDB taxonomy): domain Bacteria; phylum Bacteroidota; class Bacteroidia; order Cytophagales; family Hymenobacteraceae; genus Hymenobacter. The sequence continues at coordinate 643,923 of NZ_JAHZTD010000002.1, forward strand.
GAGCAGCCGCGGCCAGCTGCTGCCGGGCCTTCTGCACGGCCTGCATGAACCGCTCAAAGGCAATGGGCTTGAGCAGATAGTCGACGGCGTTCAGTTCATAGCTGCGCACGGCGTACTGGTCGTAGGCCGTGGTGAAGATGATGCGGGGGCCCGGCTGGGGTAGCAACTGTGCCAGCTGCACCCCCGTGAGGCGGGGCATGTGAATATCCAGGAATACCACGTCCACGGGGTTGTCCTGCAGGAAAGCCAAGCCCGCCAGCGCGTCGTCAAACTGCCCTTTCAGCTCTAGGCCGGGCACCTGGGCGCAGTAGTCGGCCAATAAATCCAGGGCTAGCGGTTCGTCGTCGAGAATGGCGCAGGTCATGGGCAGCACGTGAGGTAGCAAGGGAGAAGGAAAGATACGCAGGAGTTGGGGGTACACGCCGCTAGCGCAGCAGCACCAGCGTGACCAGGTGCTGGCCCGGAGGCGTCTGCACGTCGAGGACGTAGCGGCCGGGGTAGAGCAGCTCCAGGCGGCGACGCAGGTTCACGAGGCCTACCCCGCCGGGTTGCCGGGGTAGCTCCCGCTCAGCGTCGGCGGGGGCCACATGGTTGAGTACTGAGAACCGAAGCAGCCCATCAGAGGCCAGGGAGAGGCTGATGTGTACGGCCAGAGGCCGGGCCGTCAGGTCGCCGTGCTTGAAGGCGTTTTCTACCAAAGGCAGCAGCAGCAGCGGGGCAATGGGGTGGGCGCAGTCGAGCGAGGTGCCACTCACTTCAAACTGAATGGCCTCCTGGGCCGAGGCCGACAGGCGCAGGCGCTGCAAATCCAGGAAGCTGCGCAAGTGGTCTAGCTCCCGGCTCAGCGGCACGGTATCGGTGCTGCTTTCGTAGAGCAGATAGCGCATAATTTCAGCCAGGCGCAGCACGGCCTCCGGGGCCTTGTCGGACTTGCGGCTGGTAAGGGAGTAGATGTTATTGAGGGTATTGAACAGGAAGTGCGGGTTGATTTGGGTTTTGAGCATGGCCAGCTCCGTGAGCAGCTGTTGGCGCTCCATTTCGCGGCGGTTGCGCTGCCCCCGGATGTAGTCGCCGGTAATACGCAAGGCCGAACTACTCCCTACAATAAACGCCCCGATAATGCCCGAGCTGATTATGCGCATCCAGAACTCCGGCATCGGGGGCTTTTCCTTGTGTTCTTTTATAGCATCAGCTACGGCCTTCTGCCTGTTCCCGGTTGCCGGCACCCGGTACGCCGAAATCTGCGCGCCCTTGCGCGACGTCTGGGTAGTCACCCACCCTAGCAGCGCGGCATAAGGCAGCACCAGCAGGGCGGCTAGCGCGAGGTACTGCACTATTCGGGCCCGACCCAGGGTACGCGGAATCAGCCAGCGCCAGGTTAGGTAGAATAGCAGGGCCCCGCACATATCTTCCAGCAGCAGGCGTCCCAACAGGGGTAGCGCGGGCTGCCACTCGGCGGCCGTGGCCGGAAAGCGGGGCAGCGCAGCAAGGGCAGTGCCTAGCTTGAGGGCATCGAGGGCAAAAAGCCAGAGCCAGAGCAGCACATGAACCGAGCGCGGAATGGGGCTGTGCTCGGAAGTAGCCGACCAGTTGGCCGGCCGGAGCATGGGCCGCAGCCAGGCCCGCCAGCCCACCCGAGTAGGGACTGATTCTTCCACCAGCGAAGCAGCAACGGATGCGGAGGGTACTTCCATGCCTAAACATACGCTTTTCAGGCCCCGGCAGGCTTCTGTTTTCAATCAACCCCGCCCCGCGGCCCACCAACACCCCCTACAAAGTCATTAACCGGAAAAGGAGCGAAGACGGGGAATAAAAGCGCAGTTGGGCCAGCAAAAGCAGCCGTTTCGGGGGCGGCCTTACAGGTTGGTTGAATAGTGCCGGGGCGATATAGCGGGTGCTTTACGTTTGCTACCGTCTTCCACGTCAATCAGCGCCATGAACCCCGATACTAACGCCCTGCTCGCTACCCACGGCATACACTTCAACTTCGGCAAACGGCCTATCCTGCACGATGTGAACCTGCACGTGGAGGCCGGCAGCATCTACGGCTTTCTGGGGCCGAACGGGGCCGGCAAAAGCACCACGATGCGCCTGCTGCTGGGCCTGCTGCGGCCGGCCAGTGGCTCGGTGCATCTGTTCGGCCATAATCTGGCCCGGCACCGGGTGGCCTTGCTGAACCGGGTAGGAGCACTCATCGAAAACCCCTCGCTCTACGACCACCTCACGGGCCGCGAAAACGTGGAAGCTACCCGCAAGCTGCGCGGGGTAGCGGCCCACCGCACCGCCGAGGTACTGGCGCTGGTGGGCCTCACCGATAACGCCCACCGCCCGGCCCGGGAATACTCACTCGGGATGCGGCAGCGCCTGGGCCTAGCCATTGCCCTGCTCTCTGACCCCGACCTGCTGCTGCTCGACGAGCCTACCAACGGCCTCGACCCCAACGGTATTATTGAGATGCGGGAGCTGCTGCGCCGCCTGCGCCAAGAGCACGGCAAAACCATTGTGGTCAGCAGCCACCTCATCAACGAAATCGAGAAAGTGGCTACTCACGTGGGCGTCATTCAGCAGGGGCGGCTGGTGTTTCAGGGCAGCCTGCCTGATTTGCAGCGCCTGCAAACCGGCCGGGCCCGCCTGGTACTGGAAACCGAACACGCCGACAGCTGCCGCAATCTGCTGCCGCGGCTGCTGGGCGGGGCCACGGTACTTGCGCCAGGTACGCTGTGGCTGCCCTGGGTGTCGCGGGAGCACACGGCCGAGCTGGCCGCCGCCCTTACGGCCGCAGGGCAGCCGCTCTACGGCCTGCGGCTGGAGCAGCCCAGCCTGGAAGACACCTTCCTGCACCTAACCGAGGCCCACGCTGAACTCGCGCAGTAGGCCCTGGCGGCCTTTTCTCCTACCTCCTTTTCTTTTCTTGCCGGCCCAGCTATGGAAGCTACCGTACTCCCCACCCAGCCTACTTTCATGGCCCAGCCGCTTGCGCCGGCGCCGCTAACGCAGCTGCGCCGCACCCTGGCCGCCGATGCCCTGAAGCTGCGCCGCACGGCTGCGCTGCGCCTGACCTTGTTTAGCGGGGCGCTGCCTGTGCTGCTAACATTTATGATTTTCTTTTTTAAAGGCTACATCATTCTGAAAGCCGGCGGCACCCCGTGGCCACGCTTTATCAGCACGGCCTGGCAGACGGCTGGCACGCTCTTGCTGCCTCTGTTTGTGGTCCTGCTCACGAGCCTGGTGGTCAACATTGAAACCAAGGCCACGGCCTGGAAGCATCTGTACGCTCAGCCCGTCGGGCGCGGGGCCGTGTTCTGCTCCAAGCTGCTACTGCTTCTGACCCTCAACGCGGCCGCGCTGCTGCTGTTCGTGGGCTTGCTGCTGGGCGCGGGCGGGCTGCTAGGCTTGCTGAAACCGACGCTGGGCTTCCAGACGTACGCCGTGCCTTTCGAGGCCGTGGGCTGGATGCTGCTGCGCACCTACGTGGCCACGCTGGGGCTGCTGGCCGTGCAGTACATCGTGAGCTTGTATTGGCGCTCTTTTGTGGTGCCGGTGGGCGTGGGTATGGGCGCCGTGGTAGCTACCATTGCCCTGCTTTCCTGGGAGCATGTAGACAAGATTCCGTACGCGGCGCCCCTGGGCACGGCCATGTCGATGCGCGCGGCTAAAGGAGGCGTGCTGGAGGTAGCCCACGAACTGGCCTCCCACGAGTGGTATTCGCTGGCCTGGTGTGGGGGCGTGCTGGTGGTGGGCTACCTGCTGCTCTACCGCCGCAACGCCCCCAACTAACGGCTCAGCTTGCTTTGGCTGCCGGGGTGTTGCCGGAAAAAATTGCAGGGTTGGTTGAATAAACCTTCCGCCGCCGCAACAACGCCGGAGCTTTGTAGTCCTTGGAACTGCCCCGCTTGAGTTGCCGCTTTCCGCGCTTCAGCCGCGTATTCTCCCGCTTCAGTCAGTCTGATTTCCCGCCCCACCCGGCATCCTTTCTCTTTGCCTCTATCATTTACCCTATCTGCATGAAAAACGCTACCCTGCCCCTGCTGCTGACGAGTTTGCTCGCGGCCCCCGTCCTTGCCCAAACCACTCCGCCGGCCGGTACCCCCGTGGGTGGTCAGCGGCCGGCTGGGGCGCCAGCCGGAGCAGCGCCGGCTAGGCCCATCCTGCCTGCGGCGGCCAAAGGTGCGGGCCGGCTGGAAGGCACCGTGCTCGATGCTACCACTAAAAAGCCGGTGGAGTTTGCCACCGTCACGCTGCTGCCCCTGAGCGGCAACACGCCCGTGGATGGCGGCGTGTGCGACGAGCGGGGCCGCTTTGCGCTGAAGGGCCTGACCGCGGGCGAGTTTCGCCTGCAAATTAGCTTCGTAGGCTACGCCACCCAAACCCGCACCGTAACCGTTACCTCGGGCCTGACCGCGGTAGGCACCGTGCAGCTGGCTTCCTCAGCCCAGAACCTAGGGGAGGTGAAAGTAACCGGCGAGCGGGACGTCATTGAAACCAAACCCGACCGTATTGTTTACAACGCGGAGAAGGACCTAACCAACTCGGGCGGCACGGCGGCCGATGTGCTGCGCAAAGTGCCCCTGGTGAACGTGGACCCCGACGGCAACGTGGAGCTGCGCGGCACCAGCAACGTGCGGGTGCTCATCAACAACAAGCCCTCGGGCATTGTGGCCTCCTCGGTGGCCGATGCCATGAAGCAGATTCCGGCCGACCAGATCAAGAGCGTGGAGGTAATTACGACCCCTTCGGCCAAATACGATGCTGAGGGCACGGGCGGCATTATCAACATCATCCTCAAAAAGAACAACCTGGAAGGCATCAACGGCTCGGTGGGACTGGCCGCGGGCACGCGCAGCTCCAACGGCAACGCCTCCCTGAACTACCGCAAAGGCAAAGTAGGCCTGAATAGCTCCGTCAGCGGCTTTGGCTTTTACAGCCCCAACCGCAACGACTTGGTGCGCTACCTGAAAACCCCGGGCGGCGAAGAAGAATCGTTGCGGCAGGAAGGCGACGGCAACACCATTGGCGGCGGCGGCTTCGGCCGCTTCGGGCTTGACTACGACCCGGCCCAGTACCACAACCTTACGCTGGGGTTGCAGGGTAGCCTGTTCCGCAACAGCGGCAACTACGACCAGTTTAACAACGTGCTGCTACCCGCTACGGCGGCTACCTCTTTCACCCGCGACACCGACCGGCGCTTCCGCACCCAGAGCTACGATTTGAGCGGGGCCTACACCCGCACCTTCGAGCAGAAGCGCCGCGAGTGGAGCGTGCTGGCCCAGCACACCCGCAACCGCAACGTGCAGGCCTACTACCTCGATCAGTTTGCGGGCCGCTCGGAGGAAAACCAAGCCAAGACCTACCGGGAGGAAAGCGACAACCTGGCCCGCAACCTGGAAACCACCCTGCAAACCGACTACGCCCACCCGTTCTCGGAAACCGCCCTGCTGGAGGTTGGCGCCAAGGCCATTCTGCGCCGCGTGAGCAGCGACTACGACGTATTTACTACCCCCTTCCAGGCTTCCAACCTCGACCCGGTGTATGATGCCAGCCGCTCCAACCTGTTCGACTACAACCAGGATGTGCTTTCCGGCTATGCCACCTACGGCTTTTCGGCCAGCAAAAAAGTAAACTTTAAGCTGGGGGCGCGGGTAGAAAATACGCGCATCAATGGCAGCTTTCAGCAGCAAGAGCAGGACAACTCCAGCGTGAAGCAGGACTATGCCAACCTGCTACCCAACCTGAGCATGAGCTTCCAGCCCAACAACCCCAAAAAGCCCGGCCAAACGCTACGCCTGGCGTACTCCCAACGCATTCAGCGCCCCCAGATCTTCTACCTGAACCCCTTCCGCAATACCTCCGACAGCCTGAACGTGAGCTACGGGGAGCCGGGGCTGAAACCGGAGCTGACGGATAGCTACGAGCTGAACTATACCACGTTTATTAAAAGCTCCGTGCTGAATATGTCGGTGTATATGCGGCGCACGAATAAGGCCATTGAAAGCGTGCGGTTTATTGATTCGCTGGGCGTTAACAACCAGACGTTCCGCAATATTGGCCGCAACGCCACCTTCGGGGCCAGCCTGTTCACCTCGGTGAAGCCCGTGCCGAAGTGGGACGTGAGCGGCAACGTGAACGTGTACTACGTGTCGTTGAAAAGCCCGGCCCTGACGTTTGAGGAAGGCAGCATTACTACCTCGGCCTACTCCAACAGCGGGGTGATGTACAACCTGAACCTGAACTCTAGCTACAAGTTCGAGAAGGGCCTGAGCGTGCAGTTCTTCGGGGGCCTGAACTCGCCGCGCATTCAGTTGCAGGGCAGCCAGCGCGCCTGGACGTTCTACTCCCTGGGCTTGCGCAAAAACCTGCTCAAGGAAAAGGCCGACCTGACTCTGAACGCCGATAACTTCCTGCAAGCTACCCGCAACCTCAGCTCCACGCTTGATACCGACCAGTTCCGGCAGGTAAGCAACAACTACATCTACCTGCGCGGGGTGCGCCTGGCCTTCAACTACCGCTTCGGCAAAACCACCGCCCAGCCCCAGAAGCGCCGCCGCAGCATCCAGAACGACGATGTGAAGCAGGGTGAAAGCGGCCAGGGCCAGCAATAACGGGAAGAGGTAAGGTGGTGAAATAGGAAGTTGCTGTTCTGTTTGCGTAAAGCCGCACCACCGGAACGTCAACTTTCTATTTCACCATTTTACTGTCCGGCCGTGGAAGCGCAGCTGTTCCAGAAAGGTTTCGCGGTAGGTTTCGCCGATGGGCAATAGCGCGCCGTGCACCTGCACCCGGTTGCGCTCCACAAATTCCAGGTGGCGTAGGTTGATAAAGTACGACTTATGAATGCGCGCAAAGCGGCCGGGCGGCAGCAGTTCCTCTAGCCCCCGAAACGACTGCAACGTGAGCATGCGCCCGGCAGCAGTGTACAGCATCAGGTACTCCTTTTGTCCCTCGGCGTAATACAAGTCGGCCACGGGTACGCGGTGCAGGCGGCTGTCCTGGCGAATAAACAGCACTTCATCGGCCTGTTCTGCAGGCTCGGAGGGGGTAGGCGAGGTAGGCGGGCGCAAAGCGGCGTGGGCCCGGTGCGCCGCCTGCACAAACCGCTCGAAGCGCACGGGTTTCAGCAAGTAGTCGAGGGCAGGCAGCTCGTAGCTTTCGGCGGCATACTGGGCATGAGCGGTGGTGAAGATGATGCGCGGTGCCGGCTGGGGTAGCAGTTGCGCCAGCTGCAGCCCATTCAGGCGCGGCATATGAATATCCAGAAATACCACGTCGACGGGGGCATCCTGCAGAAACGCTACGGCCGCCAGGGCTTCCTGAAAGCGCCCTTTCAGCTCCAAAAAGGGCACGTGGGCACAGTACTCCGCCAGCACATTCAGGGCCAGCGGCTCATCATCCACAATAACACAGGTAAGCGGGCGACGCCCCAAAGCAGATTCCATAGCGGGCAACATAAGCAGCAATAATATACCTCGGCAGTGCCTATAGCTGCACCTCCAGCCTGGCACAGAACGCCTCGGGTGTAGCGGCAGTGGTCAGGGAATGCTGCCCCGGGTACAGCAGCTCCAGGCGGCGGTGCAGATTAGCCAGCCCTACCCCTCCGGCGGCCTCCAACCCCGGCCCGCCGCCCACGGCTACCTGGTTTTGCACCTGGAATAGCAGCCGTCCTTCCGGCTCTACCTGAAGGTGCAGGCGAGCTACGTGGGGCCGGGCCGCCAGGTCGCCGTGCTTGAAGGCGTTTTCTACCAAAGGCAGCAGCAGCATGGGCGGCAGGCGGCGGGCATACTCGGCACCAGGCGGCAACAGGATGGTAAAGGGGAGCACGTCGTCGGCTTCATCGGGCGGCAGCCGCAGCAGCTGCAGCGCCAGAAAGCCGCGCAGGTGGCTGATCTCGCGCGCCAGCGGCACCAGGTCCTCGGGGCTGTCGTAGAGCTGGTAGCGCATCAGCTCGGCCAGCCGCAGCACGGCTTCGGGAGCCTGGGGCGAGGCCTGCAGGGTAAGCGAGTAGATATTGTTGAGCGTATTGAACAGGAAATGAGGGTGCAACTGGGTTTTCAGTAAGGACAGCTCGGTGCGCAGGTGCTGCTGCTCCAACTCCCGGCGACTTTCCCGCTCGCGCAAGTAGTCATCGGCCAGGCGCAGCCCGTTGCTGAGCAGCAGAATCAGTCCGCCTAGAGGCAAGTGATACGCCAGCAGCAGCTGCACGTGCGCCTCCAGGTTCAGGCTCATGGGTCCTTGCTGCACTCCTTCCTGCCACAGCACGCTGGCACCTACCCGGGCTACGGCAAACACCAGCAAGGCCGCCACCGTTGCCCCCAGGAAGGCCAGCCACCGCCGGGCGCGGAAGAGTTTGGGCTGCAAGACGAGGTAGTTCAGATAAAACAAGGCGCAGTCCACCCCATCGGCCAGCAGGGCATTCCGCCAGAACTCGGCAGCATTCTCGGGCGCCTGGTAGTAGAGCCCGGCCCGCGTAAACCAAAGCTGCGCATCGGTGTACACCAGCAGCCCTAGCCACACCAGATGCGGCCACGGTACCTGCAACACCCCCGTAGGTAGCAGCAAGCGGCGGGCAGAAGAACGAGGCATACGCAGAAGTCCGAAGACGATGGAAAGTAGGTTGGCCAAATTAGCGATGTGGCCCGCAACCGCGCTGGTTTTTCAACCACTAGCGTGCACAAATCAACTACTCCGCTCTTCTAGCCTACCACTAGCTCAGGCTCACACCTTGCCCCAAACCGAACGTGCTACTACCAGCGCATGGCGTTGTACTCGGCTGGACTTTCTGAGCGGGGCGTTAGTTGAGAGAAAATGGAGGGTTGGTTGATTTCTGTAGGGTAGGCAGAAAATAGAGAGTAGGTTCGCAGCGTTCTGCCACCATTATCATTGGGCAAGGCTCTATTGACCATCAACGCCTTGCACTCCGGTTACCTGCTGCTTTATCTACCTCCTTTCTATATCTGCATGAAGCATACTCCTACCCTGCTGTTGCTGGCCGTTTTGGCCGCGCCCATGGCTCAGGCGCAAACTACTTCTCCTACCCCTGCCACCAGTACAACGAAAGGCCCGGGCCGCCTGACCGGCCGGGTAGTAGATGCCGCCACCCAAAAGCCGGTAGAATACGCCACTGTGGCCCTGCTGCCGGCCAGCGGGGCTACCCCGCTTACCGGGGCTACCTGTGACGCGCAAGGCCGGTTTGAGCTGCAGGACCTGCCCACAGGCCCCTTTCGGCTGCAAATCAGCTTTGTAGGCTACACCACGCAGCTGAAACCCGTGACCGTAACCGAGCAGCCCGCCGACCTGGGGGCGCTACCGCTCCCCGCCGCAACTCAGAATCTGGGTGAAGTGAAGGTAACCGGCGAGCGGCCCGTCATTGAAACCAAGCCCGACCGCCTCGTCTACAACGCCGACCAGGACGCTACCAACGCCGGCGGCACGGCGGCCGACATTCTGCGCAAAACCCCCATGGTGAACCTCGATGCCGAGGGCAACCCGCAACTGCGCGGCACTGGCAACGTGCGCATCCTCATCAACAACAAGCCTTCCTCCATGCTCGCGGGCAATCTGGCGGAAGCACTAAAGCAGATTCCGGCCGACCAGATCAAGGCCATTGAGGTAGTAACGGCCCCTTCGGCGCGCTATGATGCCGAGGGCTCAGGTGGGGTTATCAACATCGTGCTGAAGAAGAACAGCCTGCAGGGCGTGAACGGGAGCGTGGGAGCCAACACCGGCAACCGCAACCAGGGCCTGAACGGGAGCCTGAACGCGCGGCGCGGCAAAGTGGGCGTGAATACCAAGCTCAGCGGCTTTCACAACGTGTACCCGTATAAGAGCAGCAATGAGCGCACCGATTTCCTGCCGGGCGGCGCTACGGGCCAGCTCACGGAGCGCACTACCTCCCGCAACGTGGGCAGCGGCGGCTACGGCCAGGTAGAGCTTACCTACGACCCCTCGGCCCTGCACAGCTTCACGTTCAGCGGCAATGGCAACCTCTACAGCAGCCGCTCGCCCCAGGATTTTTTCAACCAGTACCGCGGTCAGCCCCAGCTCGACACCCTCTACACCCGCGACATTACCCGGCGCGGGGAAAACCGCAACTACGACCTGAACGCCGGCTACACCCGCACCTTCGGGGAAAGCCAACCCCGGCGGGAGTGGGCCGTACTGGCGCAGCACACGCGCAACCGCTCCGACGAAAGCTACCGCCTCGACCAGTACCGGGCCGCCGAGCTACGGGGTGGCCCTCTGGAATACCGGGAGCAAAGCCTCAACCTGGCCCGCAACCTCGAAACCACCGTCCAGACCGACTATACGCACCCGTTCGGGGAGAAGAACACGCTGGAAACGGGGGCCAAGATGATTCGGCGCCACGTAACCAGCGACTATTCCCTGGACACCCTGCTGACGGACCGGCACGATGGGTTTGTGCGAAACCCGCGCCGCTCCAACGCCTTCGACTACCAGCAGAATGTGCTGGCGGCTTATGGCACCTACAATTTTGCCTGGGGCAAGAAGCACACGTTCAGCCTGGGCACACGCCTGGAGCGCACGGATATTGCCGGCGAGTTTCAGGGCGAAAACGGCCGTTTCTCGAACGACTACCTCAATGTGCTGCCCAACCTGAGCGCCACCCGCACGCTTAAAAAAGAAGGCCAGACGTTGCGCTTCAGCTACTCGCGGCGCATCCAGCGCCCGCACATTTACTACCTCAACCCCTACGTAAACCAAGTAACGCCCAACAGCATTCAGTTTGGCAACCCTAACCTGCGCCCCGAGGTAACGGACAGCTACGAATTAAGCTACGGCACGTACGGCGAGAAAAGCTCCCTGAACCTCTCGGCCTACGCCCGGCGCACGGGCAATTCCATTGAGCAGTTCTACCGCTACAACGAGGAGCTGGCCCGCTCCGAAACCACCTTCGGCAACCTGGCCACCAACACTACCTACGGCCTAAACTTCTACGGTTCCCTGAAGCCTACCAAAGACTGGAACGTGAGCAGCAACATCAGCACCGACTACACGCAGCTGCGTAGCACGGCCCTGAACCGCACCAGCCGCCGGGCCTCGATGTTCATGAATCTGAACTCCTCGTTGAAGTTCAAAACCCATTACACCCTGCAGGGCTACGGCGGTTTCTGGACGGGCGGCGTGCAGCTCCAGACGCGCTACTCCGGGGGCCTATATTATGGCCTGGGTCTGAAACGCATGCTCCTACAGGAAAAGGCCGACCTGACGCTGAGCGCCAACAACTTTCTCTCACCCGGCCGTGAGTTTCGCAGCACCACAGTTACGGACCAGTTTCGCAGCGTTGGGAGCTTCTATCAGTACCAACGCTCCGTGCGCTTGTCCTTCAACTACCGCTTCGGCAAGGTAGACAGCAGCGGCCAGCGCCAGCGCCGCACCATTCGCAACGACGACTCCAAGCAAGGCAGCAGCAACACAGGAGGGTAGTAGCGAGGTGGTGAGGGAGTGCATTACTCTATCACCACCTCACCCTTCCAGATTTTCCAGGCGGCCTCGGCCTGGAGGCAGAGCATTTCGAAACCGTTTTTGGTTTGAGCCCCGGCGGCGGCCCCGCGCTTCATAAACTCGGTTTCGGTGGGATTATAGATAAGATCGTAGAGGTAATGGTGAGGGCGTAGGTAGAGGTAGGGAATGGGCGGGCACTCATCTACGTTGGGCGTGGTGCCTAGCGGCGTAGTATTGATAATGAGGGCGTGCTCCTGCAGCAACTGAGGCGTAAGCTCTTGATAGGTGAGGCCACTGCCCAGAGGGTTGCGCGACACCACCCAGTAGCCAATGTTCAGCTCCCGCAGGGCCACCTCTACGGCTTTGGAAGCGCCGCCGCTGCCCAGCACTAGGGCCCGCAGTCCAGGCAGGCCGCCTTTGGGCAGAAACGTACGCAGCGAGTCCCGGAACCCCACGTAATCGGTGTTGTGCCCTACCAGCCGGCCATCCTCCCGAAACTCGATGACGTTGACGGCCCCGACGCGCGCGGCGGACGGGGCTACCTCGTTCAGAAAGGGCCACACTTGCTCCTTATAAGGAATGGTCACGTTCAGCCCGTGCAGGTCGGGGTGGCGGGCCAGCAGCCCGGGCAGCTCGTCCATCGAGGCCAGCTCGAACAGCTCGTAATGATGGTCGGGCAAGTCCAGATTGTGAAATTTCTGGGAAAAATAGGTCTGAGAAAAGGAATGGCGCAGGGAGTGGCCCAGAAGTCCGAATTCAGGCATAGCACACGATGATTTGAGTTGTAAGCAACAAAAAAACCGCCTGACCTCCAGCTGGGCCAAGCGGTTTTTTTATGATTTATTTAATGTATTCGCTTACGCTACGGGGCGGCTGTCCGGCCGACGCGCTTTCACAAACTCAAACACGGCCGGCAGCACCGACACCACAATAATGCCGATGGTAAACAGGCCAAAGTTGTGCTGAATCCACGGGATACTTCCCAGGAAGTAGCCGGCCCCTGTGAGCAGGATCACCCACAGCACCGCCCCTACCAGGTTATAGGAGAGAAACTTAGTGTAGCTCATGGTGCCCACTCCCGCTACAAAAGGCGCAAACGTCCGAATAATGGGAATAAAGCGGGCTATGATAATGGTCTTAGCCCCGTGCTTTTGATAGAAGGCCTGCGTTTTTTCCAGGTGCTCCCGCTTCAGAAACCGCGAGTTTTCGCGGAATACCCGCGGCCCCAGGTAGTCGCCGATATGGTAGTTGAGCGTGTCGCCGAGCACAGCGGCCAGGATTAACAGCCCGATCATGGCCCATATGTTGAGTGGGGAGCCAGGCAAAGCCGCCAGGGTACCCGCGGCAAACAGCAGGGAGTCGCCGGGCAGGAAGGGCAGTACCACTACCCCGGTTTCCACGAAGATGATCAGAAACAGAATGGCGTAGGTCCAGGCGCCGTAGTCCTGAATAATATCAGCCAAGTGCTTATCGAGGTGCAGGATGAAGTCAAGCAGATGCTTCAGGAGTTCCATAGAGCGGGAGTTGAGCCACAAAGAAAGCACTTGCCCGGCAAACCCTCCCTTTCCCGGAGTCAGAAACCTATTCTGCTTTGGCAGGTTTGCGCAGGATAAGGAGCCGGTTGTACTCTTCTACTTCCATTTCCTTTACCAAAAACCCTACCTCTGCCAGGTAGGAGCTAACCTCCTGATTTTCCACCCACACCTCCGTGCTGATCAAAATATTTACCAGTACGTAGCCATCGGGCCGCAGCAGGCGCCAGAGGTGCTGCCAGAAGCCAGGCGTGTACAGGCCCGCCGGTAAATCCAGGTCCACGAACAGATCCACCACGATAAGGCCAAACGCCTGGGCCGGGGCGGTGGCTACCCACGTAAACGCATCGGCGCACACTATGCGTAGCTGCGCATCCGGCCGAATCCCGAACTCTTCTCCGGCAACCTGAATAACTACAGGATCCAACTCCACGGCCGTAATGGCACCTGTCACCTGGTATTCCTGGCGTAGCATCTGCACCACCGAGCCGCCGCCCAGTCCCAACACCAGCACGTTGCCGGCCGCGGCGGGCTCCGTAAACAGCAGCCCGTAGCGCATCACTTGGTGCAGCGGGCCATACGAGTAGTTAGCGTTAGCCGAGTTAAGCACTTTCCGGCCTTCGTACCAGGTTACTTCCAACGTACCACTGTACGCCGACTCTACCCGGCGCGGCCGAGCCAGGGCGCAGCCTAGCCAATGACGCAAGAGGGTCAGGAACCTATTCATCCCTGGCAAACATACTAGCTGCCAGCAGTCTTACCCACTTGGCGCGTGAAAAAGACTGGTAGCTCACGGCTGCTACCGCCACACGGGCCGCACCTGATAGCCCTGCTGTCGTAGCAGCTGCACCAAGCCATTGGGCCCGCCCAAATGCGCGGCGCCTACGGCAAAGAACGTGGGGTGGGCGGTGGCCTGCCGGCCAATGGCTCCCACCCAGCGCTGATTCCGGTCGTCGAGCAGGAGCTTGTCGTAACCGGGAAAGGCAAAGGTGCTGGTGGCCGTTACTGCCCGCAGTTCTTCCACTTTTTGGGCTTTATAGAGAGTTACCAACTGCTGAAACTCCTGCCGCGCCTCGGCTTCTTTGCTCACCAAGTTGGTGAGCAGCTTGCTTTGCACGGCGTAGGGAATTTTATCGAAGATGCCCATCTGCTCCTGTACCGTCTCTAGCCCGGTTATCTCCTTATGCTGCTCCTGAGCGAGTTTTACCAGCACGCTCTCGTAGCTAATAGGCGTGCAACCCAACAGGTTGGAGTACAGCAGGGAGCTGACCAAGAAAGGCTTAAGCATACCCACCTGGGCAATGGGAATGCCCACTTTATCTTTAAGATAATGGCTTATCCGGGTATACTCGCGGGGGCGCAGCAGCTTGTGCAGGGTCTGGCCGTTACGCATCTTCATGGCGGCTTGCATATCCTGCCGCAGGGTAGGGCTATCCATATCCAGCTCCAGGGTTATGCGCCGCGAAGCATTAACGGCGCGCTTCACTGGCTCCGAGAGGCGCACATCCTGGGCGCAAATCAGATGAATGGTACCGTAGAGGTAGGAGGGTTGGGGGAGGCCCTTGCCCGAAATCTTCCACAGCAGGGCATTGCTGGCCGCTTCGGGACGCGGAGTGCTTTTTGACTTCTGCCCCCGCCCGCTCCCGGCGGCCAGTAGCATACTCAGCAGCAAGATGTTTCGGAACAGGTGCATAGTCAGGAGGAAACGTACGGCCTGTTATTCGGGAAATTCCCCCGTGGCGTTGCCCTGGCCGGCCTATTTTTCCAGTCCGGGGGCTTTCCGGCCCGCAGGAAACAAAACCCCCACGCCCTATGAATAAGGCGTGGGGGATTCCAGCCCACTAGGCCGCAGCGGCTACTGGGCCGCTACCCGCCAGAGAGTGTTGGCGGCGTCGTCGGCCACAAGCAGGGAGCCATCAGGCAGGTACGTAATGCCCACGGGGCGGCCGTACACCTCCTTTTCAGCAGCATTAGCAATGAAGCCCGTCAGGAAATCCTGCATGGGGCCGCTGGGTTTACCGTCCTTGAAGGGTACGAACACCACTTTGTACCCCGAAAACTCGGAGCGGTTCCAGGAGCCGTGCTGCCCAATGAAAGCGCCGCTCCGGTACTGCGCGGGAAAGGCGTTGCCCTTGTAGAAGGCCAGTCCCAAGGAGGCGGTGTGCGGCCCTAACGGCACTTCGGGCACCACGGTTTTCTGCACCAGATCGGGCCGCTCGCCTTTCCGGCGCGGGTCTTCGTGCTGCCCGAAGTAGGCGTAGGGCCAGCCGTAGAAGGCGCCTTCTTTCACGCTGGCAAGATAGTCAGGCACCAGCTCGTCACCCAGCTCATCCCGCTCGTTCACGGCCGTCCACAGGGTTTGAGTGCCCGGCGCCCAATCAACGCCTACCGGGTTGCGCAGGCCAGCGGCGTATACTTTCTCGCCCGAGCCATCGGGGTTTATTTCCAGGATATTGGCCCGGCGCACTTCGTTTTCTGCTCCGTGTTCCTGCACGTTGGAGCCGGAGCCCACTGTCACGTAGATTTTACTACCCTTGGCGTCGGCCAGCAGGTTGCGCGTCCAGTGGTTGTTGTAGCCGCCCTTAGGCAGGGGCAGAATTTTCTGGCCAGTGCCCGTAATCTTAGTTTGCCCGACCTGGTAGGGGTAGCGCCACACGCCGTCGGTATTGGCCACGTAGAAGTAGTTGTCCAGCACCAGCATACCGAAGGGCTGACTCAGGCCGCTCAAAAAGACCGCACGGGTTTCGGGCGTACCGTCCTTGTCAGCATCGCGCAGCAGAGTAATACGGTTGGCGCTGGTGGCCCGCAGCGACTTGGAGGGGTCCAGGTCCAGGGCGGCCGTTACCTTTTTCTTGGGAGTCGTCGGAATGGTATTGGCCTCGGCCACCAGAATGTCGCCGTTAGGCAGCACGTAGGTATTGCGCGGGCTCTCGAAGCCATCGGCGTACTTAGTCACCACAAAGCCGGCCGGGGCGGTGGGCATCTTTCCCGCGGGCCAGCCAATTACCTTGCTGCGCTTGGTTGTTGATTTGGTAGCGTAGGGCTGGGGCAGGTCCACGGCTGTGGTGGCAGTTGCTACCGTGTCGGCGGGGGTAGTAGCTGCCGCTTCTGCCTTTTCTTTTTTCGATGGACCGCCGCAGGCAGCCAGCAGCGTCAGGGCCGCCAGGGCGGAGCCGGGAAGAGTTCGATTCATGAGAGTATACAAATCAGAAGAAAGCAAAAGCCCGGCCTCACTATGCCGGGCTTTTCTCTTACTGAATTGTCGTGGCTGAGGTTGGCTTCCGCCGCGCCGCCCTCGCAAGGCCTACTGCCGGGTGGCGGAAGAATCAGAGAGCAGCACGGGCTCTACCTGGTAGCCCTGCTGGCGCAGCCGCTGCAGCACCCCCACCCTACCGCCCAAATGCGCGGCTCCCACGGCAAAGAACGTAGGCCGGACCCGCATCAGCGCCTGCATTTGCGGAATCCAGTTCTGGTTACGCACTGCCAAATCAGCTACCTCGCTTTGGTCGGGGTTGTAGCGGGGGTCCACGGCGAAGCGGTACAGGGCGTCTACGTTCCGTGCCCGGTACACTTGCACCATCTGCTGCATCAGAGGGGCGTAGGTGTCGTACGCCTGAATGGCTTTCACCAGCGCCTCCATTTGCCGGGGGTAAGGAATGCTGTCCAGCGAGGCCAGTTGCTGCTGTATGGTTTCCAGCCCCAACAACTCCTTGTGCTGGGCTTGGGCCAGCTCCATCAGCTTTTCCTCGTAGCCCACGGGCGTGCAGGGCAGCAGCGTGCTGTACACGTATGCCTCTACAAAAGCGGGCTTCATGAGCACAAACGGCAGAATAGGCTGATGCAGCCGGAACTTGAAAAACTTGCGCACCACCCGGTAGTCGCGCTGCCGCCGGACACGGCGCAGGCTGTTGGGCCAGGGCAATTGCACGGCCCGGCGCATCTGCTTGGCAAAGCCCGGGGCATCCAGCTCCAGCTCCAGCACGAGTTGCTGGCTTTGGGCGAAGGCAGTAGTTAGCTCCGGGGGCAGCACGGCATCCTCGGGGCACAGCGTATGCATGGTCCCGAACACGTAGGAGGCACTGGGTAACCCCGCCCCGGATACCCGCCACAGCAGCGTATTACCCTGGTTGTACACAGTAGTATCCAGGGTAGAGGGCTGCGTCTGGGCGAAGGCCAACCCAGGCAGCACTAGCATTACCCATAAGAAGGCACCGCGGTAGGCGCGTGGGAAGCGGTAAAGCATAGCCGGTGTCAACAAGAAAAGGCTGCGCAAGCATCTGGCGCAGCCTTTTCAAGGTTAAGGCAAAAGAGCGGGTTAGCCAAGAGGCTAGCCCCGGGGCATGGAAGTGCCGGGCTTGCCCGAGGCTTTGGGCTCGGGCTTAAACATTTCGTCCACGTTGTCCATATCCAGGAAGTCGGTGAACGTGTCGCCGCGCAAACCCAGCCGGATAGTTTCGAGGCTGATGATTTCGTTGGGGGCAATGTTGCCCAGGTTTACGTTGGCCCCCAGCAGCTTGATAAACCACACCTGCTGGGCTTTCTGGGGGGCTTCCCAGATAATTTTCTCGAACGGAATCTGGGTCAGGATTTCTTCTACCAGCCCCGAGCGCACCTCACCGGTGCTGCGGAACAGGCCTACGTTGCCTGCCTCCCGGGCTTCGCCGATTACCTTCACGGCGCCGGCTTCCAGCTCGGTTTTCATCTGCGAAATCCACTTGTAGGGTGGGATGATCTTCTCGGCATCCTTGGAGCCCACCTCCGACAGCACTTTCACATCCTGGGCCAAGGTGCGAATGAAATCCAGCTTTTTGTCGTGGTTCAGGTCAATGGAGCCGTCCGATACTTCGGCGTACTCCATCCCGAACTCCTGGAGCAGGCGGCGGTAATCGTCGAACTGGTTGCGGATGATGAAGGCCTCAAACAACGTACCGCCGAAGTACACCGGGATGCCAGCTTCCTTGTACACTGCCAGCTTACGCTTTAGGTTAGGGTTCACGTAGGACGTGGCCCAGCCCAGCTTCACAATGTCGGTGTAGGCGGCCCCTACCTCCAGAAAGTCTTCTACTTCGCGCACGCTCAAGCCTTTGTCCATTACCATGGTAAAGCCGTCTTCGCGCGGTTTCTGAGTGCGTTCGGGGAGTTGGTTGAGGTTGTAATTCATTCTGTAGGGTCTTGGGGTCTTGAGAACTTGGGGTCCTGGCCTTTCGCCACGCCACATCGTCCCGAAAAAAGAACGGGCGTAAAAGTACGCCCGAATTCTGTAAGTGGCGGAAAGGGGCTTGCGACTTACATGACCGTTAACACAAAACGGCGGGCAGCCTGAGCTAGCGAAGGACCCCTACCTCTGGCTAACTACAAAAGAGTTACCTCCGGTAGAGGTCCTTCGCTTGGGCTCCGCATGACAAGACAATGGCAACCTAGCCCCAAGGATCTACCCCCTATTTCCGGTACTGGTCAATCAGGCGGGCCAGGGCCTTCTGCGACTCCAGCTCCGGAAAATACTCGAACAGCAGCCGGTGCTTGTCGAAATCCAGGGCCAGGGCGTTTTCCAGGCACTGGTAGGCTTCGCGGTAGCGGCCGCCAGCCAGCAGGTAGGCACACAGGCGGTAGTGCAGCTCGGCCTCCAGGGGCTGAATCTCGACGGCGTTGCGCATCAGGTCAATGGCCCCCTCGAAGTTGCCCTGCTCGTAGAGAATAATGCTCCAGTTCAGCCAGGCATCTTTGTTGTCGGGAGCTACTTCCACGGCCTTCTCGTAGGCTTCAATGGCCGACACCACGTTGCCGATCTGGTACTCGGCCGCCGCCAGGGCCAGCCAATACTCCACGCTTTCCGCGTAGAGGCTCACAGCCTTGCGGAAGAAGTGAATTGCCTCGAAGTACTTTTCCTGAACATTCATCACGATACCGATGCCAAACCAGGCTTCATCCAGTTGGGGGTCCAAGTCGATGGCCCGCTGGTAGAAGCGCCGGGCTAGGTCCCACTCGGCCAGCTTCTCGTGACACTCGCCAATATTGCACAGAGCCTCCGGACTGGGCTCCCCCTCTGGGTAGCTCAACTCAAACTCCTTAATAGCGGCCCGGTACCGCTCCTGGCTGACGTAGACACTGGCCAGAAAGCCATGGGCCTCGTGAAACGTAGCATCAATCAGAATGGCGTACTCAAAGGCGCTAATGGCGTCATCGAGCTTGCCGGCCCGGTAGTAAGCCTGCCCCAGGTTGTACCAGGCCACCGCCGAGTAGGGGTCGTCGTCGGTGAAGCGGCGGAAGAACTCCAGATTTTTCTCCAGCCGCTCGCTTACCTCCAGGCAATAGAGCAACTCCTGCACGGCCACGTCGTTGTCAGGGTTCAGGCGCAAGCTTTGCTTGTAGTACTTGGCGGCGCTCTTAAACTTCTGCCAGCTCTGGTAAGCCAGCCCGAGGTTAAAAAAGATGTCGTCGCGGTCCTGGGCCCGCTCGGCGGCCTGCAGAAAGAAGGCCACTGCCTCGGCAAACTCCCCTTTCTGGGTGGCAATAATGCCACGCGTCACGGCCACGTCGGGATTATCGGGGTCGAGTTGGGCTACGTCCTCAATTTGCGTGCTGGCGGCGGCGTACTCGCCCTGCATGGCCAGCACCTGAGAACGGTCGATGAGCAGCTCGGTACTGAACGGGTACTGAGCAATGGCCGCCTCGCAAGCCTGCAAAGCTTTTTCGTACTGGGTATTGGTGGTATAGTGGTCGATGATGTTTTCAAAATCGGCCAGATCAAAAAACACGGGTTCGTTGTGGGCTACCATGTGCTCAAAACGACGCACCGTAGCCAACACCTCTTCCCGGTCCTCAAAATTCTCGTTCATTCTCATACTGCTACAATCGGCACACAGCCGCCAAAACGACAGGCTGTGCGGGGTAAACAGGGTTTATATCGAGGAAAAAACCCTTTGCCCTGAATATACAACAACCGCACCGGAGCCTTGCAGGTTCAGCGCAGATTTCAGGATTCCGGTTAGGGTAAAGCCTTCCTGGTTACTGAGCTACCGATAGCACAGGTGGCCCCGTGGCCTCGGCCGGGCGGAGGCCGGCGCAGCACCAGGCAATGGTTTCGGCCAGGGCCCGAAACTGCAGCCCCAGCGCCCGCCGAACTTTATCGGTGCGGTATTCCGTGGGCTGGCGGCCAGCCCGGGCGGTGTCTTTGGTGATTAGCGGCCGGGCCCCCGTCAGCAAGGACCGGACGTGCTCCAGGCGCCAGATGGTTTCGGCAGCCCATTCCGGCACGGCCACGCTGGGAGGCCGCTTGCCAAAGCACGCCGCTGCCTGCGCCAGAAAGTCACGCAGGGGTAGGCTACCGCCATTTAGTACGTACCGCTCCCCGCTCAGCGTCGTATCCAAGGTCAGGCGCAGCAAGGCATCCACTACATCGCGCACGTCCACCAGGTTAATGCGGCCGGGCGTGTAAAAGTAATGCTCATTGTAGGCGTAACGAAACAGGCGGGTACTGCTCCGGTCCCAGTCGGCCGGCCCCAGGATAACGGACGGGTTGACAATTATGGCCTGCAGCCCTTCGGAAACGCCCCGCCATACTTCCAGCTCGCCCAGGTATTTGGAGGTAGCGTAGGCATTATGCTCGGCGCCCAGATCCCACTTACTGGCTTCATCTAGCTGCATCGGACTGCCGGCGGGTTGGTCTGCCACTGTCCCGTTGCCCAAGGCTGCCACCGACGACACAAAGCCCAGCCGGATGCCCGGCCGCTCCAGACAAGCATCTACCAAGTTAGCGGCGCCTTCTACGTTGATCTGCTGCAGCAGCTCTTCGTCCTGGGGGGCATACGACACCAGGCCGGCGCAGTGAAACACGTGCGTGACGCCGGCCAGGGCCGCCCGCAGCCCAAGGCCGTCCCGAATGTCACCTTCCACCCAGTCTATGTTGCCGGCTGCCAGGCGCGTGGGGGGCTGCTGCCGATAGAGCGCCCGCACCGGTAGCCCCCGCGCCAGCAGCGCCGAGATAAGAAAGCTTCCGACTAAGCCGCTGCCACCGGTGACGAAGATCATGCAAAAAGCGTGTGTAGTGCGGGCGCCGCCCAGGATGCGGCACTTGCTTACAAGGTAGAGTTTAGGAGAGGTAAGGCCAGCAGCTTCGGCAGGTACTCGCTTCGCAATACTTTGGCCCGAATATTTTCCAGGTGCTTTACGTGGTGCGCATCGGTGCCTACCAGGTCCACTAGGCCAGCATCAATAAGCTTTTCCGCTACCCGCTTAGCCCCGGCTGAATAGTAGCCCGCCAGCGAGTTGAGATTTACCTGCAGCAGCACGCCGTTTTCCCGAATCTTGACTAGCTCCTCAAATCGGCCGTAAAGGTAGGTGTACCGCTCGGGGTGGGCCAGCACCGGGTGGTAGCCCGCCGCTTGCATCATAAATACCGTTTCTTGGAAGTTGAACGGCTCGTTGATGTACGACGTCTCGAAGAGCACGTAGCGCCGCTCTCCGCCAAAGGTTAGTAGCTCTTCCTTCTGTTCCAGCCGCCGGTTAAACCACTCATCCAGGTAGTATTCGGCGGCGCAGCTCAGCGTCAGGCCCGTAATGCCGGCTTGGGTGGCGGCGGTACGGACCCCCTCGAGGGCCGCGCGGATGCCTTCCGGGGTGTTGCGGTAAAAGTCGCCCATCACGTGGGGAGTCAGCACCAATGAATGGTAGCCCAGGGCCTGCAGCTGCCGCAGCAACTCCACCGACTGCTCTAGGCTTTCGGCCCCATCATCGAGACCAGGCAGCACGTGGGAGTGCATATCGGCCCCCAGCCCAGCCAGGGTCGCAGCCAGTGCCGGCTCGGCGGTGGGCCGCCCAAATAGCTTTTGCAGAAAGGACATGGCTGACTACGGAGTTATGAAACTCGCTTCCGCAGCCGGCCCAGGAGCCCCGGTTTGGCGGTAGGCTCCTCATAATATCCCTGGCCATAGCCGTAGCCATAGCCGTAGCCGTAGCCATAGCCGTAGCCGCCCCCACCCTGCGCATCGTTCAGAATGGTGCTCAGCTTGGTGAAGCCATTCACCCGCATCAGTTTGTTGATGTTTTTGAGGAAGGCTTTCTTTGAGTAGTTGGCCCGCACGATGTAAATCGGCACATCGGCTTTGCGCATAATCAGAATGCCATCGGTTACCAATCCTACCGGCGGAGTGTCAATCATTACCACATCGTACACCTCGTGCAGGTGCTGAATCAGCTCATCGAAGCGGTTACTTAAAATCAGCTCCGACGGGTTGGGCGGGGTAGGACCGGCCGAAATAAAGTCCAGGGTTGGGATGCTCGTGTGCTGCACGCACTCTTGCCAGCTGTGCTTGTCAATCAGAATAGTGCTTACGCCCCGCACATTTTCTGCGTCGAAGGCCAGGTTCACCTTGGGCTTGCGCATGTCCAAATCCAGAATAATCACCTTCTGATCGGACGCCGCAATAATACCCGCCAGGTTAACAGTCACAAAAGTTTTCCCCTCGCCGCTGATAGTCGAAGTAATTGAAATCAGGCGCTTTTTCTTAGAAGACGCCATGAACTCTAGATTGGTCCGGATGGAGCGGATAGCCTCCGAAATAGCCGACTTGGGGTTTTTATCCACCACCAGCTTCGAGACGGCCATCTTCTCCTTGTCGTAGGTAGGGATGATGCCCAGCACCGAGGCCGAGGTGCTGCGCTCCAGCTCCCGGATATTGGTTACCGTGTTGTGCATCAGGTAGCGCACGGCAATCAGGCCCAATCCCAGCACAATGCCAGCAGCTAAGCCAATGGCGTACACCATCAGCTTAACCGGTGAAATAGGCGTGGCGGGCAGCGTAGCTGGCGAGAGAATCTGAAAATCGGCTGTGGTACCCGCCATGGAGATGCCAAACTCGATTTTCTTATCCATCATGTTCAAATTATACTTTTCGTATAATTCCAGGGGGCGCTGCAACCGGGCCTGTTCGGTTTGCTTTTCGGGTAAGGCGCGCAGGCGGCTTTCCAGCTCGGCGCGCTTTGCATCCAGCTTGGTTAGCTGCCGCCGGACTACCTGTTGGTTGCGCAGCAGTAAATCCCGGATGATCCGTTTGGTATTGTTTATTTCCAGCTCTTTGCTTTGCAGAGCCGTGGTGGCACCAGGCTGATAGGATAGCTCGGCGCGCTTCAAATCCAGCTGCAAGTCGCTCAGCTCTACAATGCGCTGCGAGAGCTGCTCATCCTCAATCTTGCTCAGGGCCGGAATAGTCTGGAATACGTCGCCGTCTTCCCGCTCGGTGAGGCGCTTCTGGTTGAGCAGTACCCTCAGCTCGTCCAGCATATCAATCTGTTCCTGCAACTCTTCCCGCTCTTTTTCCAGCTCTTCGAGGCCAGCGGTGATGAGTCCTACGTCGGCTTTAATATCGTAGGTTCCGTTGCGCTTGACGAAGGCCTGCATATTTTCCTCGGCTGCCTGCAAGTCTTTACGGTTCTCGCCTAGTTGCTCATTGATGTAGCGGGTCGCGCGGGCCGCCTGCTCCTGCTTGCGAGCAAGTTTCTCGACTAAGTATACGGAGTCAATCTTGTTAACAATATCCCGCGCTTTCACGGGATTGTGGTCCGTGAAGGAAATACCGATAATGTTGGCGTCGGCATTACCAATTTCTACAAGCAGGTTCTTGCTCAAATACGCATTCAAGCTACCCTCGTCGTTTATAACAAAATGATAATCAGCGTCCAGCGACGCAGGCGAGTACAAGTCAGTAGGATAAATCCGGAAGGTGAATCCCAAGGCTCGGATAGGTTCCCCGAAAGCATATTCCCGACTTTCTTCCTGATTGTTAAACTCATACTGCAGGCGCAGCCGGTTGTTAGGCAACAAGTGTAGGCCCACCTTGACGTTGTAGACAGCATCGGAAGAAGCCGTGTATTCTACCCGGAATGGCGAGCTGCGGTACAGCTCATTTTCCAGCACGGTGCCCTGGACGTAGTAGTTCACGGCCAGGTCCAGCGAGTCCTTCAATCGACGGTAGATGATGTCCGACTTTATCAGTTCTACCTCGCCGGAGAGCTTGTTAATGCTTTGCTGCTTTTCTACGGCACCACCAATGCCTTCTAACCCAAGCACACCCGCTTCCGTCTTTTCGTCAATTTTGATAGAAGACGTAGACTGGTACAGCGGTGGGGTATAGCGCAGAAACAGCCAGGAGGCCGTTAGGCCGAGCAGAATGAGCAACAGCATCCACGGTAGGCTTTTGCGCACCACCATCAGCAGCGTGGTCAGGTCCAGCCCGCCGCCTTCATCTTCTTCCTCCGCTTCGCCGCCCGTATTACGAATTAGTTCTTCTAGTTCAGCCTCTTCTTTCGCCGCCATGTAGTAATGAGTAGTGAGAACAGCCCTTCAGTAGTGCTGAAGGGGAACGCTGCGTGCTGGTACTTATTTTGAAATGGCAATGATGAGGGTAGCTAACCCGGAAAGCCCGCCCAGAAAGGCAAAAAGCGGGCTGGCATCGGCCAGTGCCTCGTAGAAAGGCCGGCGGATTGGCTCCACGTAGATAATGTCGTTGGGCTCTACCTGCAAGTTAGCGCGCCGCATCCCGTCAATGGTGGTCAGGTTGATTACCTGTACCTGCGGATTCTTCAGGCTACCACGAATCAGGCGGATGTTATCGGCGCGCCCGGCTTGTCCGTTGCCGGCAGTTGGCCCTACAAACCCCCCGGATATGCCTCCTGCCTGGGCCAGTACCTCCAGCAGGTTCATGTTGTCGTTAAACATCTGGATTACCTGGGCGCCACCGGCAGCGGCCCCTAGCACGATAATGCGGTTGTTAGTCACGCGGGTGGTTACAAATACATCCTTGTAATATACGGTGTATTTGATCTGCAACAGGCTGTCCGCCTCTAGCAGCGTCAAGCCGGCCAGCCTCACGTAGTCGACCATGGGCAGCTTCACCATGCCGTCGTGCTGCACCATAAACTCTGTGTAGCCCTGCTGCTGCTGCGTGTTGCCGCCGCGCTGCTGCTGGTTGCTTTGCCGTTGCCCGCCCGAAGTACCTTGCCGAGAAAATCCGCCGCCGCCAGCGTTATTTCCGCCGGGAGAACCGAAAAACAACTCGCCGTTAGGATCCAGAATTCGCTCGCCCTTGTTGGTATACACCCGTACGTCGAGGTAGTCGTTGGGCTGAATGATGTAGTTTCGCTCGGCGCGGTTCACTACGTCCCGCAGACGGGCAGTATCCAGGCGGCCGGCCCCATCAGTGCGAAATAGGATGTTTTGCTGTCGCACCCGGGAGGTAGTGCACGAAAAAGTGAGCAACACAAGCGGTATGCACAGCATCCAGAGACGCATCAGGTGGGAAGGAGCAAGTCGGTTCATGCAAGCCGGGACAACC
The DNA here is from genome assembly GCF_019599275.1 of Hymenobacter sp. HSC-4F20. Taxonomy (GTDB): domain Bacteria; phylum Bacteroidota; class Bacteroidia; order Cytophagales; family Hymenobacteraceae; genus Hymenobacter. The sequence continues at coordinate 669,241 of NZ_JAHZTD010000002.1, forward strand.
GGAGTCAGTGTTAAAACGCACAAGGCCGCTTTCGGGCGGACAGTATTTTCCTAAAAAACCATCAAAGAAACCGAATTAGTGTCCCCTTTCAAAATTCACCCTGCCTCTGCAGCCTTCCCACTGGCTTGTCCGCCAGTAAAATCCTACTTTCGCGAACCCAAAATCAGGCCAGCTTAGTTGTAGCAGCTTCCGCGGCCCTGTTTACATTTCCCACCCCACCCTACTACCATGGAACTGGTCACTACTGAAAACCAGACAATGATTGCCCAGATGGTGCGCGACTTTGGCGCCCAGTATATCAAGCCACACATGATGCGCTGGGACGAAACGCAGGAATTTCCGAAGGAGGTATTCCATAAGCTCGGCGAATTGGGCCTGATGGGCGTGCTGGTACCGCAGGAATATGGCGGGGCCGGTTTTGGCTACGTGGAATATGTAACGGCCATTGCTGAGCTATCTAAAATTGATGGCAGCATCGGCCTGAGCATGGCCGCCCACAACTCGCTCTGTACAGGCCACATTCTGCAGCATGCCTCGGAGGAGCAGAAGCGCACCTACCTGCCCAAGCTGGCTTCCGGTGAGTGGATTGGGGCCTGGGGCCTCACGGAGCCTAACACGGGCTCCGATGCAGGCAACATGCGCACTACCGCCGTACTCGACGGTGACGACTACGTGCTGAACGGGGCCAAAAACTTTATAACCCACGGCAAGAGCGGCAACGTTGCGGTGGTTATTGCCCGCACCGGCGAGGTAGGCGACTCGCGCGGTATGACGGCGTTTATCATTGAGCGCGGAACTCCTGGCTTTGAGGCCGGCCGTAAGGAAGACAAGCTAGGCATGCGTGCTTCCGAAACCACGGAATTGATTTTTACGGACTGCCGGGTGCCTAAGGAAAACGTAATTGGCCAAGTGGGCGACGGGTTCGTGCAGGCGCTGAAGGTGCTGGATGGCGGCCGCATCAGCATTGCGGCCCTAAGCCTGGGCATTGCCCAAGGGGCCTACGAAGCGGCCCTGCAGTACTCCAAGGAGCGCCACCAGTTCAACCAGCCCATCAGCAACTTCCAGGGCATAGGATTTAAGCTGGCCGACATGGCCACCGAAATTGAGGCGGCTTCCCTGCTTACCTACCGCGCCGCCGATATGAAGGACCGCGGCCTGAACGTGAACCGTGAGTCGGCCATGGCCAAGCTCTACGCTTCGGAGGTATCGGTGCGGGTAGCCAATGAGGGCGTGCAGATTTTCGGGGGCTACGGCTATACCAAAGACTACCCGGCCGAGAAGTACTACCGCGACGCCAAGCTCTGCACCATCGGCGAGGGCACGTCTGAAATCCAAAAGCTGGTTATTGCTCGCTCTCTGCTGAAGTAGGCCTATAAAATGAGCCAGCTCGAAAACCGGCTTGCGCGGTTAGCCTGCTGGTAGGCCGTAGCACGCTGCTTCGGGCGGGCTGCTGGCGAGGCGCAGTGGGTCTGCCCAAAAATCTGCCTAATCTGTTTTTAAATTTGCTCAATCTGTAGTTATCTTTGCGGCCCCTTCAATCCGGGTTCCTAAGTCACTGAACATATGATCATCGTCCAAATCAAAGAAAACGAGTCGGTTGACCGTGCGCTGAAGCGCTTCAAGAAGAAATTTGAGCGCACGGGTGTGCTGAAGGAGCTGCGTCGTCGCACGTTCTTCCAGAAGCCCTCCATCACCAACCGCAAGCAGAAGCAGAAGGCTATCTACAAGCTGGCTACCTACGGCCCCGACGCTACCAACGCGTAAGCTGCTTCCCTGCTAGTACCAGGACGAAAAAACCGGCTGATTTGCTCTTTGGCGCAAATCAGCCGGTTTTTTCGCGTCTGGCCATTTCGTTTTTTTCTTTCGGCGAATTCCCTACATTGGATGTCCGGCCCCAGGCGACCGGGTACCCCACGTATGGAATTATTTTTTGACTACCTCCGGTTTGAGCGGCGCTACAGCCCTCACACGGTGCTTTCGTACCAGACGGATTTGCGGCAGTTTTCCGAGTTTCTGCTGACTTCCTACGAGCTGCCGGACACTACCCAGGCCGATCATACCCTGATTCGCTCCTGGGTGGTCGACCTGATGCAGCAGCACCGCGACCCACGCACGGTGAACCGGAAAATTGCCTGTCTGCGCTCTTATTACAAGTACCTGCTGCGCACCGGAGTAATCCAAAAGAATCCCATGCTACGCATTACCTCGCCCAAGGCAGCCAAGAAGCTGCCCGACTTCGTGCCGGAGGAAGCATTGAATGGCCTACTGAACTCGTTTGCCTTTCCCGAGGGCTTTGCCGGTATCCGCGACCAAGCCATGTTGGAACTGCTTTACGGCACGGGCATTCGGCTGTCGGAGCTGATTGGTATTGGTGCGGAGGACGTGAACCTACCGGGCCGCACGGTGCGCGTAACGGGCAAAGGCAACAAGCAGCGGGTAGTACCCTTAAACCCGACGCTGCTAATAATACTGGAACTCTATATAGAAGTTAGACAACGCGAATTTGGGCCTGATAGCAACGCCCGGCGCAGCCTCCTCGTTACGGATAAGGGAGAGCCGCTCTATGAAAAGTTTGTGTACCGCACTGTGAAGCACTATCTGAGCCAGATAACCACAGCTTCCGGACAGCAGCATCCGCACGTGCTTCGTCATTCCTTTGCTACCCATTTACTGGGCAAAGGGGCTGACCTGAATGCCATTAAGGAACTGCTCGGGCACGCTAGTCTGGCGGCTACCCAGGTGTACACCCACCTGAGTATTGACAAGTTAAAGTCTGTGTTTGAAAAGGCCCATCCTAAGGCCTGATTTTGTTTCTTCTCTTACCTCTTAACCCCCACGACCGATGAAAGTACAGATGCAATCGGTGCATTTCGATGCCGACCAAAAACTGCTTGATTTCATCCAGAAGCGCCTCGATAAGCTCGAAACCTTCTATGACCGTGTGACTGAAGGCGAAGTAATTATGCGCCTCAATAACAAAGACGGGATTAACAATAAAACGGTAGAAATAAAGCTACATGTACCCGGTACTACCCTCTTCTCCCAGGAAGATGCCGGCACGTTTGAAGCTGCCGCCGATGCCGCCGCCGAAAACCTAAAGCGCCAGATTACCAAATACAAGGAAAAGCTCGTTAGCCACTGAGGCTAGCGTGCGACTAGATATAGATAAAAAGGCCCTTGACTACGACAGTCAAGGGCCTTTTTGTTGGGAATGGCAGCTAATTACAGGCTGAACTCCGCTTTGATCTTGTCCACGTAGTCCAGCTTCTCCCACGTGAAGGTTTCTACGGTTTTGGTGGTGCCGTCGGCTTGAGTTACCTGCTTGGTGCCAGGCTGCCGGCCCATGTGGCCGTAGGCGGCCGACTCGGCGAAGATGGGGTTCTGCAAGCCCAGACGCTGCACAATAGCGTAGGGACGCAGGTCGAAAATGCGCTGCACCTTCTCGGCAATTTCGCCGTCGGTGAGCTGGTGGCCGAAGGAGCCGGTAGCTTTGGTGGTGCCGTAGGTTGTCACGAACACACCTACCGGTTCGGCTACCCCAATAGCGTAGGCTACCTGCACCAGCACCTGGTCGGCGACACCTGCGGCTACCAGGTTTTTGGCGATGTGGCGGGCGGCGTAAGCGGCCGAGCGGTCCACCTTGGAAGAGTCTTTGCCGGAGAAGGCCCCGCCGCCGTGGGCTCCTTTGCCGCCGTAAGTATCCACAATGATTTTACGACCCGTCAGGCCGGAGTCGCCGTGGGGTCCGCCGATGACGAACTTACCCGTAGGATTGATGTGATACTTGATGTCGGCGGTGAAAAGGGCCTGTACTTCCTCACCTAGCTGTGCTTTCACGCGGGGCACCAGAATATTCTTGATGTCCTGCTCAATCTGATGCAGCATTACCTGCTCATCCTGGTCAAATTCGTCGTGCTGGGTGCTGACCACGATGGTTTCGATGGACTCGGGCGTGTTGTCGTCGTTGTAGCGGATGGTTACCTGGCTTTTGGCATCGGGGCGCAGGTAGGTCATCTCCTGACCAGCCTTCCGGATGGCCGACAGCTCGCGCAGCAGGCGGTGCGAGAGGTCGAGGGCCAGGGGCATGTAGTTCTCGGTTTCGCGGGTGGCGTACCCAAACATCATGCCTTGGTCGCCGGCGCCCTGCTCCTCCGGCTTGGCGCGCTCCACGCCCTGGTTAATGTCCGCTGACTGCTCGTGCAGGCGGTTCATCACTTCGCAGGTGTCGGCGTTGAACAGGTACTCGGGCTTGTTGTAGCCGATGCGGCGAATCACCTCCCGGATAATGGGCTCGGCCTCTACGTGGGCCGTCGATTTTATTTCACCGGCCACCAGGGCAAAATCGGTGGTAACCAGGGTTTCGCAGGCCACCTTGGCCGTAGGGTCCTGACGGAGGTACTCGTCGAGGATGGCGTCAGAAATCTGGTCGGCTACTTTATCGGGGTGGCCTTCCGAAACAGATTCGGAGGTGAACAGGTAGGGCATCAGCTTGTAAGGTAGAAGTACGCGAGGGGCCGGCAGCCCCTGCCCCAGCCAGCCGGGGCTGTCGGATAGGGGCTGCAAAGCTACAAGTTTTATATATGAATAAGAGGCTAAACGCGCACAACAAGCGGGTAGCTCATGAAAGTATATTTATTGATTAGCATTAAGTGTTTATTTATAATTAATATATTTTTATTGTTTATCAATAACAAACTGTTTCCTTTGCATCCTATCGAACCAGCATCTTTTATCTACATGGCCATTCTTAAACTCAGTGCCCTGTTACGCCTGGGCCGCCCGCTGTACTTCTTATTTGTGGTGCTAGCCGTCTTCAGCGTAGGTACCAGCATCCTGAAAACTATTGAGGCAGTTAACGACTCTGAAGTGCGACTAAGCCTTTATAGTGAGTCGCCGAATATGTTTACCTCCCTGTATGAGATGAAGCGTGGCTTTGAAGATGGGAGAGCAGGTAAGCAGACTCCATTACGAGGCATTCAGACGCCGTTCAAGAGTAGCAGATCAGGGTTTGAACTAACTCAGGACTCTACCCATCCGGTGCTGCGCTACCAAGAGCCCTCGGCGGTCAAGCGGGTAGCGCTGCTTTACCTGGGTGGCATGAGCGACTACTTTTCGCTGGCCTGGCTGACGCTTTTCGGCGTGGGCAGTTGGCTACTATGGAAGCTACTGCTGGACGTAACGCCAGCTATGCCCTTCACGCTGGCTAACGCGGCTCGTTTGCAGTGGCTGGGGCTGCTCGTGCTGGGTCTTACACTGCTGCAGGAGCTGGCGTATCTGGTAGTGCGGGCACTGGTACCCCCTTTTCAGTCTGCCGGACTTCCTGAACCCCTGGGCCATTATGTAGAGCTAAACACCGAGTTCACGCTGCCCGGCTGGGAGGTAGGGTTGGTGTTGCTGATTATTGGGGCCGTGTACCAGCGGGGCGTAGAACTCCAGCAAGAAGCCGAACTGACTGTCTGATGCCCATACTGGTGAACTTGGACGTGATGCTGGCCCGGCGCAAAATGACGCTCAGCGCCCTGGCCGAGACGGTGGGCATTACGCTGGCTAATCTGTCTATTCTGAAGAGCGGCAAAGCCAAAGCTGTACGCTTCAGCACATTGGCAGCTATTTGCCAGGCGCTGGAGTGCCAGCCCGCCGACCTGCTGGAGCACCGCCCTGACCCTACCGATCTGAAGCCCGGAAGTGAGCCAGACTAACCCCCAGGCCTCTCATCTTAACCTTACATCTCAGGAAAACGGACCGTAAGATGCTGCCTGCCATAAGTGCCACCCCAGGGCCACGCCCGCCAGCACTCTGGGGGCCCACCGAGGTAGCCGGGGCGGCAGCAAAGCCACCAGCAGACACAGCAGCAGCGGCACCAGGATAAACGTGAGCCGCTCCTGGTAGTAGCCCAGCCCCGCGAAGAACCCCGCAAACAGCAGCAATAGCCCCACCAGCACCTCCACTGGCTGCCGCTCAACCGGCCACCGGGCGTAACGCCACCAGCCGAACAGCCCGAGCACCAACCCTACAAACAACCCCACGGCGGGCAGCGTGGCCAGGAAGCGGCTGGCGTTTTGCTGCACCACTACCGCAAACCCGGCCCCGGGCAGGCGAAATATATCCAGCAGCCAGACCAGCTGGTGGTAGGCTTCGGCTTCGTGATTATAATACGTGACGCCCTGCAGGCGGAGCAGGCCAATCCAGGCAAGGGTTGGGAGCAGGAACAGCAGCCCGACTCCTACCCCCAGGATCAGGAAGTAGGGCAGGCGGCGGAGCTTGTTTTGCTGCCAAACACTGTAGAGCAGGCACGGCAGCACCAGCACGAAGCTGCCGTATACTAGGGCCAGCAGCCCTGTCAGCAGGGCCCAGGCGGCTATCCGGCCGGGGCGGCGCAGATCGGGCCGGGTTGATTCCAGCAGCAGGTACACGCAGCACAGCGGCACCAGCAACGTGAACATCTGCTGGTGCACCGTCCAGAAAAAAGCCTTTGTTACCTGATTCGAGGCGAAGAATACCAGTAAGGCAACCAGCACCGGCCGGCTGCCCCGCCCCTGCGTCAGGTGATGATACAGCCGGGTGAACAGCAGCATACTCCCCAACAGTACCACATAGTTGAGCAGCACGTAACCTATGTAGAAGCCCAGCAAAGGCTGATACCTAGCGGGCAGGTGCGCTAACAGTTGAGGGGGTAGCAGCCCGGCGGCCGTTAGGCCTTGCACTGCCCACGCACAGGGGTAGCCTACTGCCGAGCCCAGCAGGATAAACAACGGGCGCGACTGCCGGACCTCCTTCGGCTCCAGCAGGCGGGCCGGGTGCCGGGCGTCTTCCATGTACACAAACCCGTCGCAGTTGGCCGTGAAACCGGCAAAGGAAGTCAGGTGCAGGTAGGTGCCGCAGTACTCGGCCTCGGTTTTGGGCGGCGGCGAAAACAGGAAGGAAACCGTAGCCAGCAAAATCAGCAGCGTACATCCCACCGCCTGCGGCAGCAACCCGAAAAATTTACCTGCCATACGCTACTGTCCGCCCGTGGTGCCGGCAGCGGGAGCAGCGGGGTTCAAGTTGGTTTCAAACAGCTTCAGAATGCGCTTGTACTCGTCGGTCCAGGAACTGGGCTCCACGAAGCCGTGGTCCTCGACGGGATACACGGCCAGCTCCCAGTTGTCCTTTTTCAACTCGATGAGGCGCTGACTCAGGCGCACGATGTCCTGGAAGTGCACGTTCGTATCGACCATGCCGTGGCACATGAGCAGGTGCCCTTTCAGGCCGGCGGCGTAGTTGATGGGCGAGGACCGGGCGTAGGCAATGGAGTCATTGTAGGGCTCGTTGAGGATATTATCGGTGTAGCCGTGGTTGTAGTGGGCCCAGTCGGTAACGGAGCGCAGGGCAGCTCCGGCCTGGAACACGTCGGGCTGGGTGAACATGGCCATCAGGGTAATAAAGCCGCCGTAGGAGCCGCCATAAATCCCAATGCGCTGGGGGCTGACGCCGTACTTTTCGGTCAGCAGCTTGGCCCCGTCTACCTGGTCGGTGAGGTCTTTGCCGCCCATGTAGCGGTAAATGCCCGTGCGCACGTCGCGGCCGTAGCCGGCCGAGCCCCGGTAGTCGATATCGAGCACCGTGTAGCCCTTGTCGGCCAGCAAGTTGTGGAACATGTACTCCCGGAAGTAGGTGCTCCACCACTTATGCGCGTTCTGGAGGTAGCCGGCTCCGTGCACGAAAATCACGGCCGGGCCCTGGGCCACGGCATTAGCCGGGCGGTAGAGGCGGGCATACACATCGGCGCCGTCGCGGGCCTTGTAGCTGATGACTTCGGGGGCGCGCCAGGGGTAGCTCTCAAACTCGGAGGTAGTGCTGTGGGTAAGCTGGCGCATTTTGGCCCCGGGTTTATTGTCCATCACGAACAGCTCCCAGGGCTTGTTGGAAGCACTATAACGCACGGCCAGCGTCTTCTCGTCGGGGGAAAGCGTGACTTCACTGGCCCCGGACAAGGTAGTAATCTGGGTCATCGAGCCGCCTTCCAGGGGCATGCGGTAGAAGTGCTGCTCTCCGGGGTGGGTTTTGTTGGCCGTCAGGTACCAGATTTTCCGGTCGCGGCTGAGCTGGGCCTTCTGCACTTCCCAGCGGCCATTGGTCAGGGCTTTTTTCTGGCCGGAGGTGATGTCGGCGGTGTAGAGGTGGCTGAAGCCGGTTTCCTCGCTCTGAAACCAGATGCGGCGGTTATCGGGCAGCCAGCCCACGTTGCCTTCGTCGTAGCCAATGCCCGGGCCGTTAATCCAGGCGTCGTCGTGCTGGCGGTCCAGGAGGCGGATTTTTTGGGTAGCCGGGTCCAAGGCCACAATCCACCGGTCCTTGTTATCGGTGCTGCGGATGACCAGGAAAGCATGCTGGCCGTTATCGGACCAGAACGGTCCGAAGGGAATCACGCGGCGCACTTCGGTGGCAGGCTTGTCCTTTTTGGCACCGGCGGCCTTGGCCGTGTCGGCGGGGGTAGGCGCTTTGGCCTGCAGCTGGTATTCCTTGCGGTAGGCGGGTTGCTCATCAAGCCCCTTCAACTCCTTATAACCCAGCACAAACGTGGTATCCCGGCCCACATCATAGAGCCCCAGCTGATACGCGGTTTGGGCCGCCCCTACCTTGGTGCGGGTGCTGATATCCTCGGTGAAGCCGGAAGCTGTAACGAAGTTGGGCACCAGGGCCACTTTTTCATTAGCCGGCTCCTGCACCAGCGTATAGGTCACGTAGCGGCCATCGGGCGAGAGGCGCAGGTTCTGCACCGTCTGCTGGCCCAGCCAAATGGCTTTGGGGCGCAGCTTGGCCAGGGCTTTCTGCTGGCGCTGCCGGGCCTTGGCATCCTGCTCCTTCCCGCGCAATACTTCAAACAGGGCCAACTGCTGGGCCTTCAGAAACTTCTCCGACTTATCCGTGGGTTCGCCCGAGGCGGGCTTGCTGCCCCGGCGGAAGTCGGTGCGCTGCACGGTTTCGCCGGTGGCGGGGTCCCAGGTGAAGAGGTTGCCGGCGCGGGTGTAGCTGATAACGCGGCCCTGCAGGGCAAACTGGGCATCGGTTTCCCGCTCGGCCGTGCTGGTTACGCGCCGCACGCGCTGGGTTTTCAGGTCGAGCAGATAGATGTCGCCGTCCTTCTCATACACTTTGCGGGAGTAGCGCTGGTCATATTCGCCGGCCGTGGTGGGCAGGCTCTGCTGTTCCCGCAGGCTCACTTTACGCGGGGTACCACCGGTAGGCGAAAGGCGGTAAAGAGAGTCGCGGCGGGCTTTTTCGGGGTTCCAGGTAAAGTAGATGGTTTTGCCATCTTCTGCCCAGGAGACGTTGCTCGGTGAGCTGCCCAGCCACTGGGCCGGGTCGCGCATGATTTTCTCAACGGTCAGGGGGGCGAGCTGCTGGGCGTGAGTTGCGTAGGGTAGCAACGCCAGGGCCGCACCCAGCGGCAGTATGGAAAGCTTCAACATGAAAGCGGGGGTAGGAAAGATGTCTGGCCGCAACTTACGCAGCGGCAGCTAATGGACATAGCCGGGCGGCCGGCGTTGCATTCCCCGGGGTATGCAACCAACTTGCTGCCTCATCACCTGGCCCGTCCGACCAGGTACAGGAAGCTTATGTTACTACCGAGCTTCGCGGAGCAGGGCATGTAGAGCGTATTCCTGGCCTGAATTGCCTGCTGTCGCTTCTCATCTTTTCCTGCGCACTGCTCTCCTACTACTCCAGGGCGTAAAAGTGCGCAGCTCGCATAGTGGTTTTAGCAATCAAATAGGAAGTGTGTTCATCGCCATCCTTGATTACACACTTGCTCATCGATTTTGAAGCCTGCCGGTCTCCTTATATCGCCTACAACTGGCGCGGGTTCAGCAGGCGCCCATTGCAGCCAGTAGCTCGCCTGCTACCCTTTTGGGCAACAGTATCGGTTGATATCCGGAGTGCAGTACGTAACGGTTCAGCATGAAGCAAGGGCAGGAAATGGAAGGCCGCAACGTACGCAGCAGTTCCGAATGAGCTTTCCTGTTTCCGCCTTTCGCCGCTCGCTAAGGCGAAAGTAATGTGAGTATACTGCAAAGGCATCAGAGCCAGGGAGTAGCTGCTATGTAGCCCTGTAAATTAATCTTTGGTATTGCCGGGCAACTTGCTTAAACATTGCAGAACATTCACCACCCTTCCTCCGCATGCGACTACCGCAACTGAAAACATTCTTTGCCTTCCTGCTGGCACTGCTGCTCCGCAGCTTTGTGCTGTCTGCACAATCGATTGAGTTGATCAATCCCATTCTGACGGGCTTCCACCCCGACCCCAGCGTTATCAGGGTCGGCACTGATTATTACCTGGTTAATTCTACCTTCTCCTACTTTCCCGGTATTCCGGTCTTTCACAGCAAAGACCTCAAAAACTGGAAGCAAATCGGCAACGTTATCAGCCGGCCTTCCCAAATGAACTTCCTGGGCGACCGGATGACCCGCGGCTTGTTTGCCCCGGCCATAGAGCACCACAACGGCACGTTTTACGTCACCTGCACCCTAATCGACCACAAGGGCAACTTTGTAGTGACGGCCAAAAATCCGGCTGGCCCCTGGAGCGACCCCATTTTCCTGCCGGAGGTAAAGGGCATCGACCCTTCCCTGTACTTTGAGGGCGACAAGGCCTACGTCATCTACAACAGCGACCCGCCCGACAATAAGCCCCTCTACGACGGCCACCGCTCCATTAAGATAATCGAGCTGGACCCCGTAAAGCTGCAGACGGTAGGCGAGGCCAACATAGTGGTCAACGGCGGGGTGGATTTGAGCAAGAAGCCCGTCTGGATTGAAGGACCACACCTGATGAAGCGCGGCAACTGGTACTACCTCTACGCGGCCGAAGGTGGCACCTCGGTCAACCACACCGAGGTAGTGTTCCGCAGCAAAGCGCCCCTAGGTCCGTTTGTGCCCTACGAGAAAAACCCCATCCTCTCGCAGCGTGAGTTGCCCAAAGACCGCAAAGACCCTATTACCTCGGCCGGGCACGCGCAGTTTGTAGACGGGCCCGATGGCAAGACCTACGCCATTTTTCTGGCTGTGCGTCCCTACGAGGACAACTTCTACAATACTGGCCGCGAAACGTTTATTGTGCCCGTAGAGTGGAAAGACGAGTGGCCGGTTACGGTACCTGGCCCGAACGGCGTGCAATATTCCTACCCCGCCAAGTTCCCGGAAGTCAAGCAAAAGGATGCCCGGCCCCAGAGCGGCAACTTCAGCTACACGCTCACTTTCGAGAAGCAGCTCGACCCCGCGCTCTTGTTTATGCGCACCGTAGACAGCACCAGCTTTTCGCTGAGCAAGGCCAAAGGACTAACCCTAAAATTGAAGCCCGAGACAGTGGCCGAAACTGGCAACCCGGCCTTCGTGGGCAAGCGGCAGCAGCACATGTACGGCAGCGCCGAAACTGAGCTGACGTTTGCCGCCAAGACCGAAAACGAAACGGCCGGCCTGGTCATTTTTCAGGATGAAAAGCATTTCTACTACCTCTGCAAGTCGGTAGAGAACGGCAAGCCAGTCGTGCAGCTGCTCAAGAGCACAGCCGACGCGAAGAAGACCGAGCTGCTGGCCAAAGCGCCCCTGAAAGCAGCAGCCGGCAAGGTGCAGTTGCGCATCAATGCCGATGGCGACACCTACAGCTTCCGCTTCTCGGAGGACGGAAAGAACTACACGCTGCTGAAAGACAAGGTGGATGCGCGCTTCCTGAGCACGCAGGTAGCGGGCGGCTTCATTGGCTGCCTATACGGCATGTACGGCACCTCGGCCGGGCAGCCCACTACCAATACGGCCTCCTTCAAGTGGCTGAAGTACGAAGGGCACGACCCCATGTACAAGAAATAATCCGCGGTTTGCCAGCTCCTACCTTCTTTTTCTATGCGCTTTCTCCCACTGCTTTGCTTGCTGGTACTACCCCTCGCCGCAGCCCAAGCCGCTAAGCCCATCCGTATCAAAAGTCCCAATGGGGACGTGCAGGTGACAGTAGATGTAACCGCTCAGGGACAGCCTACCTACGCCGTGCGCTACCGCCGGACTGAGTTGCTACGACCCTCCCACCTGGGGCTCCGCCTCGCTGGCGCCGACCTCACCCAGGGCCTCGAACTCACGAAAGCCGACAAGCAAACCACCGTAACCGACGACTACCAGCTAACTACCGACAAGCGCGCGAACTGCCACTACCGGGCCAACCGACGGGTGCTGCACTTCGCCGGGGCCGCCGGAGCGCCGCAGCTTAGCGTGGTGTTTCAGGTATCGAACGATGGAGTAGCGTTTCAGTACGTGCTGGAAGGCCCGAGCCAGGAGGTGCAGCGCATCACGGCCGAAAGCACCACGTTTCACCTGCCGGCCGGAGCCAAGGGCTGGCTACATCCGCACGCCAAAGCCCAGACCGGGTTTGCCAACACCCAGCCCTCGTACGAGGAAAATTACCAGCGTGGTATAGCGGCCGGCACGCCCTCTACTATCGGGCAGGGCTGGTCATTCCCGGCCTTGTTTCAAACCAACGGGCACTGGGTGCTGCTGACCGAGGCTGGCATGGGCCGCACCTATGCCGGCACCCACCTAGCCCACGAGTCGCCCGACGCGGAGTACGGCATTGCCTTCCCGCAGCCGCCCGAAAAAACCACGCCCGATGCAGCTTTGCTGCCCGAAAGCCGCCTGCCGTGGAGCACGCCTTGGCGTGTGGTAGTAGTAGGCAATTCCCTGGCGCCCATCGTCGAATCGACCTTGACAACGGACCTGAGCGCGCCGGCTACCACGCCGGTGCTCACGGAGGGGCCCGGCAAATCGTCGTGGTCGTGGGTGCTGATGGGTGACCAAAATACCACCTACGACGTGCAGCGCCGCTTCATCGACTACGCCGCCAACATGGGCTGGCGCTACTGCCTGGTCGATGCCCTCTGGGACAAGCAGATCGGCTACGACAAAACCCAGGAGCTGGCCCAATACGCGCGCTCCAAAAACGTAGGCCTGCTGGTGTGGTACAACTCCAACGGTCGCTGGAACGAGGCCCCGCAAACGCCCACCAACGTGCTGTTTGAGCCCGAAAGCCGGCGCAAGGAGTTTGCCCGCATCAAGCAGATGGGGGTAGCCGGGGTGAAAATTGACTTCTTCGGAGGCGATGGGCAGTCGTTCATGAACTACTACCAGGACTTGCTCGTCGATGCCGCGCAAGCCGGTCTGCTGGTGAATTTTCACGGCACTACCATTCCGCGGGGCTGGAACCGCACCTACCCCAACCTGATGACCATGGAAGCCGTGAAGGGCTTCGAGTTCCTGACCTTCGACCAGCGTAACACCGACCAGGAGGCCACCCACTGCGCCACGCTGCCCTTCACCCGCAACGCCGTGGGCCCGATGGACTTCACGCCCATGGCGTTTTCGGAGATACGGGGCAAAGAGCGCCGCACGTCCAATGCGTTTGAGCTAGCCTTGTCGGTGCTGTTCCAGTCGGGTATTCAGCACTACGCCGAGGTACCTGAAGGCATGGCCGCGCAGCCGGCCTACGTGCAGGATTTCGTGAAGAAGCTGCCGCCGCGTTGGGCCGATGTGAAGCTGCTTGACGGTTTCCCTGGCGAGTACGTGGTGCTGGCCCGGCAGGCACCCGGCGGTGCCTGGTACGTGGCCGGCATCAACTCAACCGACGCGCCCAAAACCATTCAGGTTGACCTCAGCAAGCTAGGCCTGCAACGCGGCACGCTCATCACCGACGGAAACACCAACCGCAGCTTTAGTACGCGGGCCGTGGTGGGCAATACCATCAGCGTGACGCTGCCCGCTCAGGGTGGCTTCGTGGTGCATCCTTAAGCCGCCGGCCAGCATTTTCCTCCTACCCCTCACCCAGCGGGCAACCTGTGCGAAGCGCCGCACGGAGGCCCGGGTACCCCGACTCTATGAAAACACGCTTCTCTTTCCCTCACCTTAGCCGAGTTAGCCTGTTGCTGCTGGGCCTGCTGTACGCGGGCCTGGGCAGCGCGGCCGCCCAGCGCACGCGCAAGCCAGCTCCTGCCAGCCCGAAAGGGGCGTTTTACACCGGCAAGTACCCCAACTTATTTCGGGAAGCGGGTTACAAGCAGGCCGACATCGACCAGAAGATAACTCAAACGTATCAGGCGCTTTTCAAGGGCCCCAACAAGGTGTACTTCGAGGTAGGCGATTCGATGGCCTACGTATCGGACCTGAAAAACCACGACGCCCGCACCGAAGGCCTCTCGTACGGCATGATGATAGCCGTGCAGCTGAACAAGAAAGGCGAGTTCGACCGGCTGTGGCGCTGGTCGAAAAAGTATCTGCAGCACCAAAGCGGCCCCTTGGAAGGGTATTTTGCCTGGAGCATCAACCCCACTACACTGAAGCGTAACTCGGAAGGGCCGGCTTCTGATGGGGAGCTGTACTTTATCACCAGCCTGCTCTTCGCCTCTAACCGCTGGGGTAACACCACTGGTATCAACTACTACCAGGAGGCCCGCCGCATTCTGAATGCCATGTGGAAGAAGGACGGCACCGGCGACGTGTACAACCTGATTAACACCCAGCACAAACAGATAACGTTTGTGCCCGTTGGGGACATGTACAACTGGACCGATCCGTCCTACCACGTTCCGGCCTTTATGGAGGTGTGGGCCGAGTACGCCAAGGATGGGCACGAGGCGTTCTATCGGGCCTGCGCCGATACGTCGCGGGCGTTTCTGCACCGCGCCTGCCGTGCCCCTACGGGCCTCAACTACGACTACACCGAGTTTAGCGGGCAGCCCCGAGAAACCAAGTGGGCGCCGCCTGCCTTCCGCTACGACTCTTGGCGGGTGCCCATGAACATTGCCATGGACTACGTGTGGTTTGGCAAGGACAAGGCCTGGCAGGAGCAGTACGCCCAGCGCTTTCAGGGCTTCCTGCGCGGCAAGGGGCTGACTACCTTCGAGGATCAGTTCAACGTGGATGGCTCCCGGCCCGACTTTATCCTACCCGCCGGCAACGTCAAGAAGTTGCGGCACTCCCTGGGGCTGGTAGCTACCAGCGCCTCGGCCTCCCTGATCCGGGGCAACACCAACGACCTGGATTTTGTGCACGCCCTCTGGAACGCCAAGCTGGAGCCCTATGCCGACGGCTACTTCGACCCGTACTACGACGGCATTCTGTACCTGTTCAGCCTGCTGCACCTGAGCGGAAAATACCAGGCCATCCATCCTCAGCAGCGCTAATACTCTGCACCGGTACTTCTTGCTATGCCCCACTACCTTAAGCGAAGTGCTTTCCTGTTCGGACTACTCCTGGCGTCGGCGGCCGTGTTGCCGCTGGCTGCGCAGGTAAAGCAAGCCCAAAACCCCATCATCTTCGCCGACGTGCCGGACCTGTCGATGATTCGGGTGGGCAAGACCTACTACATGAGCAGCACGACCATGCACATGAGTCCGGGCGTGCCCATTATGAAGTCTACGGACCTGGTGAACTGGCACCTGGTAAGCTACGCCTATGACACCCTCGCCAGCCAGGATGAACTGACGCTTACCAATGGCAAGAGCACCTACGGTCGGGGCTCGTGGGCCAGCAGTCTGCGGTTTCACAACGGCACGTACTACGTTACAACGTTCGCCCAAACCACCGGCAGAACCTACGTGTATTCCACCAGGAACATCGAGAAAGGTCCCTGGAAGGTCGCGTCGTTTAAGCCCAGCTACCACGACCATTCCTTGTTTTTCGATGACGATGGCCGTGTGTATCTGGTGTATGGGGCCGGTAAGCTGCGGCTACAGGAACTCACGGCCGATGCCTCCGCCGTGAAGCCCGGCGCTAAGGAGCAGGTACTGATTGAAAACGCCAGTGCCCCAGCCGGCCCGAATATTAATCTGCAGGCGGAAGGCTCGCAGCTTTTCAAAATCAAAGGCAAGTATTACCTCTTCAACATTGTGTGGCCCAAGGACGGCATGCGCACGGTGGTAGTGCACCGGGCCGATAAGCTGACGGGGCCTTACGAAGGCCGGGTGGCGCTGCAAGATCTGGGCGTAGCGCAAGGTGGCCTCATTGACACGCCCGACGGGCGCTGGTTTTCCTACCTGTTCCGCGACTACGGAGCCGTGGGCCGCATCCCCTACCTGGTGCCCGTAACCTGGGCCGAGGGCTGGCCCGTGCTGGGCACAGCCGGTAAGGTGCCCCAAACACTGGCCCTACCCCCCAGCAAGGGCTTAATCCCAGGCCTGGTGGCATCGGATGAGTTTACCCGGCGCAAGGGCGAACCCGCCCTACCCTTTGTATGGCAGTGGAACCATAACCCCGCAAATTCGCTCTGGTCACTCACGGACCGCCCCGGCTACCTGCGCCTGAAAACCGACCGCACCGATACCACCTTCCTACTCGCTCGCAACACCCTAACCCAGCGTACCATCGGGCCAACCTGCACCGGCACCACCGCCCTGAACGTAGCCCACCTGCAGGAGGGCGATTTTGCTGGCCTCGCCTTGCTGCAAAAAAGGTACGGCCTGGTGGGGGTTGAGCTTCGCAACGGCGTGAAATCCATTGTGATGATCAGCGCAGAATCGGAAAAGCCCGTGGAACTGCAGCGCCTACCCCTCACGCAGTCAGTAATCCACTTCAAAGCGGAGTGCGATTTTAGGGAACGTAAGGACGTAGCCACTTTTTACTACAGCCTCGATGGCAAAGCGTGGCAACCGATTGGGCAACCGCTTAAAATGGCCTACACCCTGCCGCACTTCATGGGCTACCGGTTCGGGCTCTTCAACTATGCTACCAAGAACCCCGGCGGCTATGCTGATTTCGACTACTTCTGGATTACGAATACGATAACAGGCGAGAAACTCTCTCAAGTGGCAAATTAGAGCTAGAGTCTAGCTCCCCTCCTCAGATGAGGAGGGGTTGGGGGTGGTTGACCAGCGCGTTGAACAGTAAACTAGTTCTAGCGTCGTTCCTACCCCATCAACCACCCCCAACCCCTCCTCATCTGAGGAGGGGAGCTAAACTCTAAGCTTATTGTATTACTGCTTTGAGAGGCTCAGCACACTACGATGGGTAGGGCCTCTTCTTTACAGGCTTTATAAGTCCTACCTGATTACCTCCACTACCGAAAATAACCTCATGATACTTCGTAGACTACCTTATTTTCTGAGTGTGCTTGCTTGCCTGGTTGGGAGCACTGCCTGGGCGCAAAACCCGTTTATCACCAACCAGTTTACGGCCGACCCTACGGCGCGCGTATTCGGGGATAAGGTGTACGTGTATCCGTCGCACGATATTCGAGCTACGCCAGGGCACGGGCGCGCTGGCTGGTTTGTCATGGAGGACTACCATGTGTTTTCTTCCGCCAACCTCACCGACTGGACCGACCACGGCGTTATCGTCACGCAAAACAAGGTACCCTGGGTAAAGCCCGACAGCTACAGCATGTGGGCGCCGGACTGCATGTACCGCAACGGCAAGTACTATTTCTACTTTCCTACTACCCCCAAAGACACTACCCAGGTAAAGGGGTTCACCATTGGCGTAGCCGTATCCGACAGCCCTACCGGCCCCTTCGTGCCACAGCCGCTGCCCATAAAAGGGGTGCGAGGCATCGACCCCAACGTGCTGATTGACAAGGATGGGCAGGCCTACCTGTACTGGTCGGAGGGGCATATTTACGGGGCCAAGCTCAAGGAAAATATGCTGGAACTGGCTTCCGAGCCACAGGTGCTGGGCGAGCTACCCACGCAAGGCCTGAAGGAGGGACCCTACGTGTTTGAGCGCAAAGGCACGTATTACCTGACCTACCCGCACGTAGCCAACAAAACCGAGCGCCTCGAATACGCCACCAGCCCTACCCCCCTCGGACCGTTCAAAGTCCAGGGCGTTATCATGGACGAGTCGCCGACGGGCTGCTGGACTAATCACCACTCTATTCTTCCGTTCAAAAATCAGTGGTACCTGTTCTACCACCACAATGATCTGTCGCCCGCTTTCGATAAAAACCGTTCCGTGCGGCTCGACAGCCTGTTCTTCGAGCCGAATGGCGCCATCCGAAAAGTAGTGCCGACCCTGCGCGGTGTAGGCCTAACGGACGCCCGACAGAAAATTCAGCTGGACCGTTACAGCCAGCTCAGCCCCGGCGGTGCTTCCATTGCCTTCCTGGATACGGCCAACAAGTTTCAGGGTTGGAAGACGGTATTCAATGGCAGCCAGGGTTGGGTGCGATACAATGGGGTAGCCTTTGGCACGAAGCCCCTCCGGACGGTGACCATGCGCGTAACAGCCGCAGCCGGAGCCACGGTGCAGATCAGGGTTGATGGAGCTACCGGCCCCGTGCTAGCCCAGGTTGCTGTACCGAAGGGAAGCCGCTGGCAAGAGGTGAAAGCCCCCCTATCTGCCTTTAAACCCGGCACGCACACGCTGGTGGTATCAGCCAAAACCACCACGCCCGTTGAAATTGACTGGGTGAAATTCAACTAAATGAGCAAGAGCAGGTAGGGTAGTACACCATCACTTACCTGCTGCTGCCTGCACCTGTTACAGGCCTGTGCCACTTTCCCAGGCCTTCAGTTCGGCCTGCAGGTTGCGGCGGGCCTGCGCATCAAGCCGTTCCCGGAAGGCAAGGGTTTGATAAAGGACTGGAACGGTAAGCAGCTTTTCCAGCACCTTGCGGCGGCCACGGCGGTACATGAAATCAGGAACGAGGCGGTACTCCTGGCGCACCTGGCGGGCGTACTGCCAGTAATCGGCTTCCGGGGAGCCCAGAATTTGCAAGTCGGCGTCGAGGAAGAAGTGCAGATCAGGGTCGGCGGGCTGGGGCTGGGTGTGGTCTTTGGTACGCTCAATGAGGTAGGCTACGCGCTGGCGACGCTCCGGCGAGAAATTTGTGTGCTGCAGAAACTCCAGGGCCAGAGCAGCACTCCGGGCTTCGTTATCGTCGCGCAGGGTGCTGTATATGGCATCATGAAACCAGATGGCCAGCTCTACTACTTCCCGGTCTTGCACTAGCGCAAGGTTCCGGCTAACGGCATCGAGTAGAGCGCGGATGTGGGGCAGGGCGTGGTAATGACGGTCGGAAGCACTGTAAGCCGTTTCCAGTTGCTGGTACGTAGCCCGGCGGATACCTTCGTCGGGTACTAATGAGGTAGTAAGGCGCTGCCAGCGAGCAGCCAGGGTGGTATTCATAACCGGGAATCGAAGCGAATAGAAAGGATACACTAAGTGCTTGGCAGCAAAAAAGATAAAGTCAGGCTTGGCTACTCGCTCACGCAGTTTCAGTAACTGCCTAAGATCCGTAGCCCGCACCTAGTTGGCTGTGGGCACACCATACGGGTTACTCCGCTTTACCTCCATATACCGCTCAGGGTTGGTCAGGGGTATAAAGCCGAACTGCTGGTAGAGGCCGTGGGCATCGAGGGTAGCCAACATCTGCCGGCGCACATCCCGGATGTCGGGGTGGCTCCAGACTTCCTGCATAAGCTGCTTGCTGATGCCCTGTCCCTGAAACTCGGGTAGCACAAACACGTCGCAGAGCCAGGCAAAGGTAGCCCGGTCGGTAATGACGCGCGCAAAGGCCACTTGGCTACCATCGGGCCCATATACGCCAAAGCAGAGGGAGTTAGCCAGGGCCCGCTCCACAGTTTCCAGCGGAATGTTGGTAGCCCAGTAAGAGCCCTCGGCCAAGTACCGATGAATCAGGGGAATATCGAGGCGGCTGGGGTCAGTACTGACAGTGTACATAGGAGGCAAACTAAAGGAGACGGCGGGCAAAGCCGGCGCAGCAGGAAGCCGGATTCATGCGAAGAACGAAGGTTGCGACAAAACTACCAGTCTTATCCATCCGAAAGCACTGCGCTTACGTTAATGCTTCTACTCTATCACCCTCTAAGCAGCTGGCTATGAAGCACCTTAACGCAGTTTTTATCGGCAGCATTTTTCTGGCAACCAGCGCCGCGGCGCAAACTGCCCCGGCCCTGACCACGTTTTCGGTAGGCGCTACCACCGTAACCGTATCGGAGCTAACCACGGGCCTGCAGGTGCCGTGGGAGCTGGTGTGGGGGCCCGACAACTTTATCTGGATGACAGAGCGCGGCGGCCGCATCAGCCGCGTGGACCCAACCTCGGGCCAGGTAACGGTACTCACTACCCTGCCCGACGTGGTGACTTCCTCCGAAGGCGGTCTGCTGGGCATGGCCCTACACCCAGATTTTGCTACCTCGCCCTACGTGTATGTGGTGTACAACTACAACGACAACGGCTATAAAGAGAAGCTGGTACGCCTGACCTATGCCAACGGCACGCTGGGCAGTCCGCAGGTGCTGCTGGGCAATATTCCGGCCGTGAGCACCCACAGCGGCTCGCGCCTGCTTATTCTGCCCGACCGTACTCTGCTCATGACCACCGGCGACGCCCAGAACCGCCCAACTGCCCAGGACCTGAGCTCGGTTAATGGCAAAGTGCTGCGCCTGAACCTGGATGGTACAATTCCGGCCGATAATCCGGTAGCCGGCAACCCTACCTACTCTTTCGGGCACCGCAATCCCCAAGGCTTAGTTCGCGCCGCCAATGGCCGCATCTACAGTTCTGAGCACGGCGAGAATGCCGAAGATGAAGTCAACATCCTTGAGCCCAACCGCAACTACGGCTGGCCTACCGTGGAAGGACTGTGTAACCTGGCCGATGAGCAAACATTCTGCACAACCAATAATGTGCGGCAGCCCATTTTTACCTGGGCTCCTACCGTGGGGGTAGCGGGCCTTACTTACTACGACCACCCGGCTATTCCGGGCTGGCGCAACAGCTTGCTGGCGGCCACACTACGCGGCAATAAGCTTACCCAGATTCCGCTGGATGCTGCGGGCACCACGGCCGGAACGGGCGTTTTTACCCTCACCAGCTTCGGGCGACTCCGCGCCCTCTGCGTTTCGCCGCAGGGGCGGGTGTACGTGAGCACCAGCAACCGCGACGGCCGCGCTACCCCCGGCGCCTCCGACGACCGAATCCTGGTGCTGGAAAATCGGGCTTTCATTCCTACGGCTACCACTGCCAGCCACCGCGGCCAGCTAAACCTGTGGCCTAACCCCGCCCGGCATACCGTAACTCTGCAACGCCCCACTCCTACTACCTCTGCTGTGACTGTGAACATCCATGATGCCCTGGGCCGGCAGGTGCGCAGCACGCAGTTCGGGGCCGGGCAAGCCAGCATTTCCCTACCCCTGCAAGGCCTGCAACCCGGCTTCTATTCGGTAAAGTCGGACCTGGGTACGCAGCGACTGGTAGTGGAGTAAGAAAGCCGGCTGGCCGAGGTGATGGCGTGTTAGGGGAGAACCTATTTCATGTCCTCTTTACTCCATCACCTCGGCCAGCTGGTGCCGCTCATTCTTCACTACGTTGGCTAGAGTCCAGGGAATTTCCTGGCTGAACGGGTGCTGGCGCACCGGGCAGTCGGGCATGTGGCAGTGGGAGCAGGCCGCGAAGGTACAGGGGTCGGCGTGGACGAACATTTCTACCTGCACTTCAAACTCCTGGTCTACCAGCACCTCAATGTTGTGCACCTCGGCGTGGGTTTGCTCCAGGCTGAAGTAGTAAGGCATGGTCACGTGGCAGTCGATGTGCAGGTTGGCACCGTAGCGCACCACGCGCAGGTTGTGCACGTCAATCCAGGCTGGTTCGCGGTGTTCCTGCAGCTCGGCCACTACGTGCTGCACGGTGGATACATCTACCTCATCCATCAGCCCCGATACCGAGCGCCGCACCATTCGGTAGCCATTCACCACAATGAACACGCCCAGAATCAGGGCGGCAGCTGAGTCGTAGACGACGTTGCCCGTAAGCACTACCAGCAGCAGCGCCGCGCACGACACCAGCGTACTTACCGCATCGAGGTATAAATGCTGCCCGTCGCCGACGAGGGTAGGCGAGTGGTGCTGCGTGCCGGCGCGCACCAACAGAAAACCAACTGCCAGGTTCACCAAGGAAGTAATGGCCAGCAGAATCATGCCCCAATCTGGGCGGGCTATGGGGTGCGGGTGCAGCAAAGTGCCCAGAGCAGTATAAAAAATATACGCGCCCGCCATCAGAATCAGCCCGCCCTCGAACCCTACCGAGAGGTACTCGATTTTGCCGTGGCCGTAGGGGTGGTTTTCGTCCTTGGGCAGGCTGGCCAGGTAGATGCTGTAGAGGGCAAATCCGCTGGCAACTACGTTAATAATCGACTCCAGCGCATCCGTCAGAACGGCCTGAGAGCGGGTCAGCAGCCAGGCGTAGAACTTCACCGCTACCAGCACCACGCTCACCACCAGGGAAAGCAAAGCAAAGCGCGTTTTCAGCGGCAGCGAAAAGATGGAGCGGGCAAGCAGTCGGGAAGCCATTCGGAGGGGATAAGGACCTAGCGTATACCGCAGGCGGCTTCGGCTGGTTTTCGGGGGTAGGCAAGCAAAGACACGAAAAAGGGGCGCAAAATTCCGGGAAATTCCTGGTATCTGGCAGGGGCGGCAACTTTTTAAAACAAAAGCAGTAGATAGACTGTCTTAAAAATAAATTTAGGCAGCTCTAAATTCTGCTTTCTTTGTGAGTTACAGCGCCTCTGGCTTTTCGCCGGATCATCTGCCCGCCCCTATGCCTTCAGTGTTACCTTCTACGCCCGATACAGAAATTACTGCTCAAACGCCACCCGAGTCGGGCTGGCGCCACGCCCGCACGGCTCCGTCGTTGCAGGAGGTGTTTGCCACCATTCGGGTGCCCGCTCACGATGCCTCGTTCTGGCGCAAGCTGCTAGCCTTTTGGGGGCCAGGCCTGATGGTGGCCGTGGGCTACATGGACCCCGGCAACTGGGCCACCGACATTGCCGGCGGCTCCCGCTTCGGCTATACGTTGCTTTCCGTCATTCTGATTTCCAATTTGTTTGCCATGCTGCTCCAGCACTTGGCCGCCAAGCTGGGCATCGTGACGGGGCGCGACCTGGCCCAGGCCTGCCGCGACCATTTCTCGAAGCCGGTGTCCATGGTACTGTGGTTTCTGTGCGAAGTAGCCATTGCCGCCTGCGACCTGGCCGAGGTTATCGGCTCGGCCATTGCCCTGAACCTGCTGTTTGGGTTGCCGCTGCCCTGGGGGGTAGTCCTGACTATTCTGGACGTGCTGGTGGTGCTGCTGTTTCAGCACAAGGGCTTCCGGGTGCTGGAAAGCATCGTGGCCGGCCTAATTGTGCTGATTTTCGGCTGCTTCCTGTATGAAATCATCGTCTCGAACCCCGACTGGTTTGGCATTCTGGGCGGATTAGTCCCTCGGCCCGAGGTAGTTACTACGCCGGGCATGCTTTACGTGGCCATCGGTATTCTGGGCGCTACCGTGATGCCCCACAACCTGTACCTGCACTCCAGCATTGTGCAAACGCGCGCCATTGAGCAGACGGAGCAGGGCAAGCGCATGGCCATCAAGTTTGCTACCATCGACAGCACGGTGGCCTTGTTTCTGGCCTTCTTCGTGAATGCCGCCATTCTGGTGACGGCCGCGGCGGCCTTCCACAAAAACGGCCACCACGAAGTCGCCGACATCAACCAAGCCTACGAGCTGCTGGCGCCGGTGCTGGGGGCCAGCATGGCCTCCATTGTGTTTGCCGTGGCGCTGCTGGCCTCGGGCCAGAACTCTACCCTCACGGGCACCCTGGCCGGGCAGATTGTCATGGAAGGTTTCCTGAACCTGCGCCTCAAGCCCTGGCTCCGCCGCCTGATTACCCGCGGCATTGCCGTGGTGCCGGCCCTCATCGTGACCATTCTGTACGGCGAGAAAGGTACCGGCGAGCTGCTCGTGCTAAGCCAGGTTATCCTGTCGTTCCAGCTCAGCTTTGCGGTGGTGCCGCTGGTGATGTTTACGGGCAGCAAGGCCAAAATGGGGGTGTTCGTGAACAAGCCCTGGGTGCAGGTGCTGGCCTGGTTTGTCTCCGGCATCATCATTTTGCTGAACGTGTACCTGCTCTGGGAAACGTTTTTCGGGTAGGCAACTCCCTACAGATAAAATCTCAGGTAGGAATCTAGCTCCTCTCCTCAGATGAGGAGGGGAGCTAGGCTCTAGCTTCACCAGATGAACACTAGCGCGCACTGCCGCGCTTTTTTAAGCTCGACAGATTTAGACTCATCTAAATATTATCACCATAGCCCGCTAAAATGAAACAACTCTTACTTTGGTTGGTCTTGATGATGAGCGGCGTAGCCGTTGTTGCCCAACCTACGGGCACGGTGCGGGGGGTAGTACGCTCTGAGGGGAAAGAGGTGCCGTTTGCCAGCATCGGGCTGAAGGGAACTACCCTGGGTACTACTGCCGATGAGCACGGCGGCTACGTGGTGCCCAATGTGCCCGCGGGCAGCTACCGGCTGGTGGGTAGCGCCGTGGGGCTGCTACCTACCGAGCGGAACATAACCGTCACGGCGGGCCAAACCACTACCCTCCACCTCAGCCTGAACCCCGGCCCCAATGCCCTCGGCGACGTGGTAGTAAGCGGCACTTTGAATGAAGTAGTACGGAGTGAGTCGCCGGTGGCGGTGGAGCTGTACTCGCCCAAGCTGTTTCGGAAAAACCCGGCGGTGTGCCTGTTCGAGAACCTAACGATGATTAACGGGGTGCGGCCTCAGCTGAACTGCAACGTGTGCGGCACCGGCGACATCCACATTAACGGGCTGGAAGGGCCGTACACGATGGTGCTGATTGACGGTATGCCGCTGGTGAGCTCCCTGAGCACGGTGTACGGGCTGAGCGGCATCCCGAGCAGCCTCATTGAGCGGGTAGAGGTAGTAAAAGGCCCGGCTTCCACCCTCTACGGCTCCGAGGCCGTGGGCGGGCTTATCAACGTCATCACCAAAAACCCGGCGAAGGCTCCGCGCTTTTCGGCCGATGTGTTTGCTACCTCTCACCGCGACGTGAACCTCGATCTGGGCGTGGCGCGCAAGTTTGGCACAGCCTCCACCCTACTCAGCACTAACCTCTACCACTACAACCAGCGCCGCGACGTGAACAACGACGGCTTTACCGACGTGCCGACGCAGCAGCGCGTGTCGGTATTCAATAAGTGGACCTGGGCGCGGCCCGAGCAGCAAATAGCTAGTCTGGCCGGCCGCTATTACTACGAAGACCGGTTCGGGGGGCAGCTGAACTGGAACCCCGAGCACCGCGGCCTGGACAGCATTTACGGGGAAAGCGTGTACACGAGCCGTTACGAGCTGTTGGGCCAGTACCAATTGCCGGTGCGGGGCCAGAAGCTTTTGCTCAGTGGCACCTTCAACCAGCACAACCAGAACTCGGCTTACGGCACTACCCTTTACAAAGCGGTGCAGCGCGTGGGCTTTGGGCAGCTGACCTGGGCCAAGGAGCTGAGCATCCGGCACAACCTGCTCACGGGCGCCACCTACCGCCTCACCTGGTACGATGACAACACGCCCGCTACCGCGGCGGCGGGCCCCAACGATACGCGCCGTAACGCCCCCGACCTTGTGCAATTGCCCGGCCTGTTCGTGCAGGACGAGTGGCGCCTCACGCCCGACGCGACCCTGCTCATGGGGCTGCGCTACGACTACAACTCCCGCCACGGCAACATCCTGAGTCCGCGCCTGAACTACAAGTGGGGCCAGCCCGATGGTAGCCAGGTGTGGCGCGTGGGGTTGGGCAACGGGTATAGGGTAGTGAATTTGTTCACCGAGGACCACGCGGCCCTTACCGGCGCTCGGCAGGTAGTGGTACCCGAAGCTCTGGAGCCTGAGCGGAGCTGGAACGTGAACGTGAACTACAACCGCTTTCTGCAGCTACCCAGCGGCGCTACCCTCACCCTCGATGGCAGCGTGTTCTACACCTACTTCACCAACAAAATCAGCCCCGACTACGACACTAACCCCAACCAAATCATCTACCGCAACCTCGATGGGTACGCCATCAGCCGGGGCCTAACTCTGAACACCGACCTGGCTCTGTCTCGCCCCCTGAAGGTGATGCTGGGCGTGACTTTGCTGGACGTATTCCGGCGGGAGCAGCCGCTGGAAGGCGGTCCGCGGCGCCTGGTAGCGCAGTTCCATTCGCCGCCTTTCTCGGGTACCTGGGCCGTGAGCTACACTTGGGAAAAGCTGGGCCTCGCGCTGGATTACACCGGCCAGGTGAGCAGCCCCATGGCGTTGCCCGTCTTCCCGAACGACTTCCGGCCCGGCCGCTCGCCCTGGTATGCCCTGCAGAACATTCAGGCCACGCGCAAGCTGCGCGAAGGGCTGGAGCTGTACGGCGGCCTGAAGAACCTGTTCAACTTTCTGCCCCGCCACGCCCTGCTACGGCCCTTCGACCCCTTCGATAAAAACGTGGGGGTAGACAACCCGCAGGGCTACACCTTTGACACCAGCTACAACTATGCGCCTATTCAGGGGAGAAGGCTGTTTCTGGGGGTGCGCTACGCCCTGTAACTATCCAGAAATCTATATTTCAGCCGGTTACCAGCTTCATACTCAGCAATAGTACCTCTCCGTAGCGTACTTGCGTATCAGGGGCACCGTACTCTCTTTCTCCCCTCAATATCATGAAATCCGTCTTTTGCCTCGCCTTGCTGGGCCTGTTGGGGCTGGCTACCGTAGCTGTAGCCCAAGAAAAAGCCCCTAAGCCGAGCCCCTACGATTCGGCTCATTTCAGTCTGTTCAAGCCCGTGCCGCGCAACCGGCTGCGCCCCCTGCGCCCCGACCGCCCCGGCGTGACGGAAAGCCCGTTTACGGTAGATGCGGGCCATTTTCAAACGGAAACCGATGCGCTTCGCGTCATCAACGAGCGTGAAGGAGATGCGCGCAGTCGGGAGTTGAAGGTGGCCTACACTACCCTGAAGCTGGGCCTGAGCCGGCGCACTGATGTGCAACTGGAAGTACCGCTCTATAAAGTGTCCAAGGAGCGCGAAGCCGGTGAAGCCAACTGGCAGCGCCAAGCAAGCTTCGGCGACGTGGCCCTGCGGGTAAAGCACAACTTTCTCGGCGACGACCAGGAAGGGCCTATTGCCATGGGCGTAGTAGCCTACACCCGCCTGCCCACCGGCGGACAGGCCGGTAGTGGCGGCGTAGAAGGCGGCCTGATTCTGCCCGTCAATATTGAGCTGCCCGACCAGTTTAACCTCGATTTACAGATTGAATCGGATCTGAATTATGACCGGGAAGAAGGCAAACACTACGCTCGGGTAATGCCTTCCATTGCCCTCGACCACGAGTTCAATGAGGTGTTCAGCTTCTTGGTAGAAGGCGTAACGCAATGGGACGCGCAGCATAGCGGCTGGCGCTCCTCCCTCAATCTGGCCCCCATCTTTACTCTTAACCCCAACCTGCAAGTGGATTTCGGCGCTCATCTGGCCCTGAGTAAAGAAACCGACCGGGAGTTTTTCGTTGGGTTTACGTTTCGGCGCTAGGTAGCGCGGCAGCAAGAAAACGGCCCGGTAGCTTGTTCTGCTACCGGGCCGTTTTCCTGTTAACAACGCAAGCTCTATTAGCTGCGGTCTGTCATCATGCTGCGGGTCTGGCCTTTCCAATCCGTAATAAACCAGGTTACTACCGATACTAGCCCTAGCAGCCAAAAGAGGTTTCGCTCGGCTCCCCCATCACGAAAGTGAAACAGGAAGGGAGCTGCCAGCAGGGCAATGCCCGTCAGTAAATCAAGCCAACCGTGAATCGGGAAGGGGATTACACGAAACAGGCCCAGCTTAAAATCGGTGAGTAGGGTAATGAGCAGGTAGCCCCCAGCCAGCACGAAGCAAGCCGTATCAATGGCTGGCTCTAAATCAAACATAATAGGAGCCATGGCCAGCACGGTAATAAAGGCCACATCGACGAAGCCGTGGGCAGTAGACGACAGAATTTTCATGAAGCAAAATCTTGAGGTGGGCAGATACAAGCAAATACGTTTTCGGGGCAGCAAGGATGCAGGCTCTCACCAGCTAACATTCTCACCCTCAGCCATAAAAAAGCCCGACAACTAGCAGTGTCGGGCCTTTACAAAGCTTTGATGGGGCCAGCTTAGTGCTGGGGCGCTATGTTTTTCATATTGTTGGCCGCGTGGGTATCGGCGCGCCAGTCGGTCAGCATCCACGAACCCAGGAAGACTACCCCCATAACCATGAAGAAGTTACGGGCCAGGGTGTTGTCATCGTGGAAACCGAAAATGAAAGGAGCTGCCAGCAGGGCCAGGCCACTCACCAACTCTAGCCCGCCGTGCATCGGGAACGGAATCATGCGCATTACACCCAATGGGAAATCGGTCATCAGCGTAATAAGCAGGTAGCCGGCGGCCAGCACGTAGCAAGCCGTAGCATACGGGCCATCGAAATTGAACAGCGTGGGGGCCAGAGCAAAGAGGGCGATGGTGCCGTAGTCGAGCATGCCGTGCATGCGAGGTGATATAACTTTCATGGGGTAAGACGTTTATGAGGTAGATGACTGCCTATTCTTACGCCCAGTTTTTTGAAAGGATATTGTCGAGTATAGATTTTTTTGTGATTTTTATTTAGATTCCCGTGTACCGTGGAGCTTACTGTTCTCCTACTTCCCTCCGATAATGCTACGGGTGCGGGCTAAAACCGCGCGCCTACTACCACCGTCCGGCGATACTGCTGTTTCTGTCCTCCGGCGGGTTTAAATAGCTCAATCAGCACCACGTAGTAGCCGCCGGCGGCTTTCTGGCCCCGGTCGGTGAGGCCGTCCCACTGCCAGAAGCCTTTTGTGCTCAGGGTTTCATTGCGCACCAGCTGCCGCGTAAGCCGCCCATGCGCATCATAAATAGCCACTGAGCCAACGTAGCCCGGATTATCGAGCTGATAGTCTAGGGTAGCGAAATCCTGCTGGCCGTCGTCGTCGGGGGTGAAAAGCTCCGGGGCTACGCTGAACATTCCGGCTCCCGTGAGGTCAGGCTGCTGCTGAGAATTAGGGCGGCCGGGGGTAGCGTAGCCGGCACTGGCTGCCGCCGAGTGGAAGTTTGCCGCTTCACTTGGTCCCTCGGCCCGAATCCGCTCCAGGGATACGCCGTTTACATCATCGAGCAGCTTGAGGTGTTGTTTTTCGGAGTAAGCAAGGCGGTCGAGGGGCCGGGCCTGGGCATCCAGCAGCACCACTACCCCAGCATCGTCGGGGAAGGCAGGCAGGGCCGGTACCTGCACTATGTTGGCTGGCGTACTACTGGTGGGGTAGTGGCTTTGCAGCCCCGATGAACTGGTAGTAAACGCCAGCAACCCACCCGGCGGCAGGAGCACGGGGCTGCTGCTTACAACTTCCACTTCGAGGCTGCCACCTGCTTTCTCGCTTCCCAGCTGCCAGCCCTGCACGTCCAGATACTTGCCGGAGCGGTTGAGCACCTCCACGAAATCAACCCCGCCGGAGCGCGGATTAAACAGGATTTCGTTGATAACGACGTCGCCGGGTGCTACGGGTGCGGGCAAAGCAAAGGTAGCGGAGGTAGCCGGGCCGCTGGCATTGCCTACGCAGTCTACTGCGCGCTGCACGGTCACGGTCAGGGGCTGGTTGGCACTTAGCGGCGCGGCCACCGTCAGGTCTACCATCCGAAAATCGGGGCTAATGGGCGCGACGCGGGTAATAGTGGGGGCGGGCGTAAGCGTATACAGCGCGGAGGATGCGGCGGCTGTGCTGTCGAGCTTTTCGCCAAAGTACAGCCGTATGGTAGTGGGGTTTAGGGCCAGGGCGCGTTGCAAGGCTGGGGCCGTACGGTCGGGGGCAGCGGCGCGCACGGCGTTAGCCCGGCCCGGCGTTCCGCCGCTGGCATCGGTGCTGGTCTGCCAGTTTTCGGCGCCGCCGCAAGGGTTGGCGGGGTCTATCATTTCCAGGGTCCAGCCACCGTCTTTCTTGCGGGTGTCGCGGTACCAGGAGTCGGTGTAGGCTACTTCAAACAAAGTGCGGCCGTCCTTGCCGCGTAGCACCAGTTGGTCGCTGCTGTTCGTCAGGCTGGGGAAATTGGTTAGCCCGAACACCTTGCCGTAGCTTGCAAACTGTGCGGCGCGGGTACTGCCGCACACTACCGCGTACTCGCCCGGCAGCAACGTAGCCCCGGCCGGAAATATAGCCGGGTTACCAGTGCTACCCGGCTTCAGCAGCCGAACCCCAGCCAAATCGAGGACGGCCGTAGCCGAGGGGTTATGCACTTCCACGAACTCGGAGGCCGGCAAGCCCACCACGGGCGTTTCATCGGCAAAGATTTCCGTAATGAGCAGCTGATTCAGGGTAGGCAGTACCGGAAAGCCGATGTTCTGGAACGTGGCCGTAAGCGGGCCCGCCGCCACATTACCGAAGGCATCAGCCACAGTGCGGGCTTCTACCGTTAGGGTGCCCAGGGGCAAATCGGCAGCCAGCGTAAGGTGCACTACGGTTGGGTCGAGGGCATCGCGCTGAGCGGCCGTTACGGCCGGGCCACTGCCCGCAAGCCGGTAGCTGCCGAGTTGCGGGGTAGCAGCTACCGCCTCATTAAACGTCAGGTCGAGCTGACGGGCAGTGGATACCGCCGCCCCCACAAGCAGGGGCGCAGTGGCATCCGTCACCCGGAAATCATCGAAGTAGAAGTTCCGGCTGTTGGCCTGTGAATAGGTAGCGTACACCCCAACGTAGGCGCTGCGCTGATGGGTAGCATCGGTGGCCGTGCCCTCGGGCACGAATGTAGTGCCGCCGGTCAGGTCGCGCTCCAGGGTCCAGACGTGCTGGGTGGTGCGGGTTACGCGCACCCGCACCAGGTTGTTGGTGGTAGAGCCGAGGGTAGCATCTTGCCCATTGATGACATACACAGGGCTGCCGGTGGCATCCTTCCGAAATAACGACACTTCGTCCGGCGTGCCGCCCAGGCGCACAAAGTAGCCTTTTGTGCCAGCGGCTTTCAGGTCGGGCTGGTCGGCCATCAGCCACACATCGGCGTAGTTGCCGCCGCTGGTAGCCAGCTTCAGGTTGGCCCAGAATTCCCAGGTAGTGCCGGTACTGGCGGCGCAGGGCGTTACCAACTGCACTTGGGTGCCAGTAACGGCGGGGCCGTTGGTTTGGAGCTGCTGGGCCGCATTTACTTGAAAGGCCGCCGCGTCGCCGGTCCAGGTGGGGTTCTGGCTGAAATTGCCATCGGCGAAGGAATCGGTAAGCTGGGCCGTAGCAGTAGTGGTGCCGAGGCACAGGCCCAGCAATAGCAACAGTTTCACGCGAAATGAAGGATAGTAAGTAGCACTTATAGGCTAGCAGCGGATAGCGGAATACGTAGTAGTAGCTATTACATCCTGCTCCTGACCCTGGGTGAAATATAACCACAATTCGTAATGTACCTTTACTCCCGATAAACACCGAAACCCATGAAAGTAGCCGTAGTAGGCGCCACCGGCCTGGTCGGGGGCGAAATGCTGAAAGTACTGGCCGAGCGCAACTTCCCGGTCACTGAACTCCTGCCCGTGG
This sequence comes from Hymenobacter sp. HSC-4F20, assembly GCF_019599275.1. GTDB lineage: Bacteria > Bacteroidota > Bacteroidia > Cytophagales > Hymenobacteraceae > Hymenobacter. The sequence goes on from NZ_JAHZTD010000002.1 coordinate 700,619, forward strand.
CCTCCGAGAAATCGGTAGGTCAGGAAATTGAATTCCGGGGCCAGAAATACAAGGTGGTGAGCATGGACGACGCCATTGCGGCGCGCCCCGCGGTGGCCATCTTCTCGGCGGGCGGCTCTATTTCCAAGGAAGAGGCCCCGCGTTTTGCAGAGGTAGGCACCGTGGTAATCGACAACTCCTCGGCCTGGCGCATGGACCCCACCAAAAAGCTGGTGGTGCCCGAAATCAACGCCAAGGAGCTGACTCCGGAAGATAAAATCATTGCCAACCCCAACTGCTCCACCATTCAGATGGTAGTGGCCCTCAATAAATTGCACGAAGCCTACACGGTGCAGCGTATTGTGGTGAGCACCTACCAGAGCGTAACCGGCACCGGCAAGAAAGCCGTGGACCAGCTGATGCAGGAGCGCTCCGGCTCGGAGGTAACCTCCCAGGCCTACCCCCACCCCATCGACCTAAACGTGCTGCCCCACATCGACGTGTTCGAGGACAACGGCTACACCAAGGAGGAAATGAAGATGGTGAAGGAAACCAAGAAAATCATGGGCGACGAGAACATCCGCGTAACCGCCACCACCGTGCGCATTCCGGTAGTGGGGGGCCACTCGGAAGCCGTGAACGTGGAGTTCGAAAAGGAATTTGAGCTGGAAGACGTGTACCGCATCCTGCGCGAAACCGAAGGCGTGGAAGTCGTCGACGACGTGAAGAACAACGTGTACCCCATGCCCAAGGACGCCCACGGCAAAGATGCCGTCCTCGTCGGCCGCCTTCGCCGCGATGAAACCCAGCCCCGCACCCTCAATATGTGGGTAGTAGCCGACAACCTGCGCAAAGGGGCCGCCACCAACGCCGTGCAGATTGCCGAAAAAATGCTACAGATGGGCTTGCTACAAGAATAAGTTTGATTGTTTGAATACCGCCTACCTACAGGGCCCGGAGACTACTATCTTCGGGCCCTGTATTGTGCTATAGCACTTATACATACGCAGTTAGATTTCTCTTTTTCCTTTTACTATATGAAATTACCTCTACCCCTGGCCCTGGCGGCTACCCTCGCGCTAAGCAGCTGCGCCTCTATCGTAAGCAAAAGCCGCTACTCCGTTGCTATCAGCAGTGTGCCGGTTGGTGCCAACGTTACTGTCACCGACAAACATGGTAAAGAAGTATTCAGCGGTGTGGCCCCTACCGCAGTAACCCTGAAGTCGGGTGCGGGCTACTTCTCAAAAGCTACCTACCAGGTTAAGTTCTCGAAGCCCGGCTTCGATGATAAGACCATGACCCTGGAAGCTGACCTCAACGGCTGGTACTTCGGCAACATCCTTTTCGGCGGCCTTATCGGGCTCCTGATTGTGGATCCGGCAACTGGCGCTATGTTCCGCATTTCCGACCGGGATATGCAAGGTGTGTTGGCTCCTAGCGCCCAAGGCTTCAACCCCGCCGACAAAACCAACCTGCGCATTATGTCTCTGGAGGAAGTTCCCACCAGCCTGCGCGACAAAATGGTGCCCGTCCAGTAAACAGCAGATTTTTTTAACAGAAAAGTCCCCTCGGCGGTGTCGAGGGGACTTTTCTGTTCCTGGCGAAGTACTAGGCTTGGTTGCGCTGTGCTGTGGGCTGATCTTTCCCGAATATCAGCTCGGCAAATCCTTCAATGGCTTTGCGGGTATCGGTGGGGCGCTCCAGAAAACCTACGTGCCCTACGTTGGCCAGCCATAAAACCGTGCTGTGGTCGGGAAGCAGACTTTCTTCGTGGGTCTTTTCCAGGGGCACGGCTTTATCGTCTTTGCCGGCAATAAAGAGAACTGGGTAGGTAGCCTTTTCTAATACCGGGCGCCGGTCGGGCCGGTGGGCCATGGCCTCCATGCTGCCCAGGGCCGTTTCCAGGGGCACGGCGGCGCCAATGCGTTGCAGCATCTCTACGTGGTGCTCCATAGATTCGCGGTGGGCTGCTGAGAACTGGGGCTTCAGGAATTCCTCGGTGAAAGCCGCTACCCCGTGCTGCTCCATAAACTCGCGGTTGCGCTGCCGCCGCTCCCGGTCTTCCTCTGAATCGGGCAGAGACGAGGAATGAAACAGGCACAGCCCTGCCACCTGAGCCGGAAACTTCTCGGCAAAAGCCAACGCCACGTAGCCGCCCATGCTGTGGCCAACCAACAGCACCTGGTGCACACCTTCGGCTTTTAGCTGGGCTTGCACGTAGTCGGCGGCGGCGTCAAAGGAATAATCGAGGCCGGTTTGGGGCTCCGGGCCGTAACCAGGCAGGTTGAGCTGCAGAGTACGGTACTGGGTAGGGAAGCCGCGCAGAAATTCATCCCAGATTTCACTGCTTTCCAAGAAACCGTGCAGAAAAACGAGGGTAGGCCGGGGGTTACTCATAGACAAAAGGAAAAAGAACAGGGCCTCCCGATGTGGGTGGCCCTGTTCTTCTTACGGCTTACGCCAGCTAGTCGTTAAGGCTGAGCTACTTTGCTTCGGGCGCAAACACTGCTCCGGCAAAATCCACTACAGCCCGGCGCGTTAGGTCGGGCTCCTCGAAGTAGCCCAGGTGGCCTACGTCGCTGAGCAGCAGGGCGTGGCTCTGGGCCGGCAAGGCTAGTTGGGGTAGCAGGCTTTCAGTAGGCACGGCCACGTCGTCTTTGCCGGCAATGAACAGCACCGGGAAGCGGGCTTCCGCAAGCACTTTGGTTCGGTCGGGGCGGTTTTTCATGGCTTCCAGCGCGCCGAGCACGGTTGCCTCGGGCGTAGAGCGGCCAATGTCTTCCAGAAATTCGCGCTGCTCCAGCATGCACTCCCGGTTGGCGGGCGCAAACAACGGCCGGATAAACGACTCCATAAACTTCTCTACCCCGTGGCGGCGCACAAAGTCCTTGTTCTTGTCCCGATTGGCCTTTTTCTCATCAGAATCGGGTAGGGCCGTGGAGTGGAACAGCACCAGTCCGGCCACCATCTCGGGGTAGCGTTCCGCAAAAGCCAGGGCTACGTAGCCGCCCATGCTGTGGCACACCAGCAGCGCCCGCTCCACGTTTTTCTGGCGCAGCTGCTCGGCTACGTAGCGCGCCTGCGCTTCCATAGAGTAGTCGCGGATGTCGTGCACGTTGGTGCCGTGCCCGAGCAGGTTCAGAGTCAGCAGACGGTAGCGCTCCGGAAACTCGCGGGTAAACTCCGTCCAGACCTCGCGGCTTTCAGCAAAGCCGTGGAGGAAAAGAATAGTGGGTTGGGAGGATGACATGATAGGCTGAATTAAGAGCCCAAGTATACGCTACTGCCAGTCGGAACCGCAAAAAAAGCACGTCCTCCTTTGCTGCGCTTAGGCTGACGTGCTTTCAAAGTTTTTATTCTAGAGAGCCCCACTCCGGTGGCTCAAAGCAGCTTAGGCAGCTACTTCCTCTTTCTGCTTCACCAGCTGCACGCTGGCCGAGAGCTTCACGTCGTCGCCGAGGACGATGGAGCCGGCTTCGGTTACGGCGTGGAACGTCAGGCCAAACTCCTTGCGGTTGATTTTGCCGCTGATTTCAAAACCGGCTTTTTCGTTGCCGTAGAAGTCGGTAGCCACGCCGCCAAACTCCACGTCGAGGGTTACGGGCTTGGTCACGTTCTTAATGGTCATGTTACCCGTCAGCTTGTACTCGGCGTCGCCTTTTGCGGTCAGCGAAGTCGAGGTAAAGGTGATTTGGGGGTAGGTAGCGGCGTCGAAGAAGTCGTTGTTGCGCAGGTGCTCATCGCGCTGCTCCTGGTTGGTGTCGATGCTGTTCACGTCCAAGGCAAACGTGATGCGGGCATTCTCGAAGCTGTCGTTTTCGGTTACGGCCTGGCCTTCAAACTTCTTAAATGAGCCCGTAACGGTGGAAATAACGAGGTGCTTGATTTTGAACTGTACTTCGGAGTGGGTAGGGTCAATTACCCAAGTGGTAGTAGCCATAGTGGTAGGCGTTGCGGTTTGTAACACTGAAAGACTCGGGAGCACCTGCCCCGCTGAATCCGGAACAAATGTAGAGACATTTATTTAATTGATGTACCTACACGAATAAATATTTTTCAGTTCCCATATTCGGCCTGTATAGTAAAGCAGAAACGCCATTATTGCTTCTGCTTTGTTGCGCTTAAAAAGGTAGCCTACAAGGCAGTTGTCCCTACCCGACTCGGAATGAAGGTTCTCGATAAGCAGAAGTAAAACGGGCGGCTAAGCGCTGCTCACTAGAACTTGCCAGCCTTAAAAAGGGAAAGCCCCGCCAGATGAATCCAGCGGGGCTTTTCTATTCTATTAATATCAGCTTATAGCAGCACCGGTTCTGCCGGAGCTTGGGCGGCTACTTTGCCGGCCATTTCGCGCATGGCGGCAGCAATACCGTCGGCGTCGAAGCCGCACTCCTTGTAGAGTTCGTCCTGGGTGCCGTGCTCCACGATACGGTCGGGGATGCCGAGGCGGCGCACGGGTAAGGCGTAGCCGTGGTCGGCGAGGAACTCCAGCACGGCCGCGCCGAAGCCGCCCTGCAGGCAGCCATCTTCTACGGTGACAATGGCTTGGTATTGGCGGGCAATGCGGTGCAGCATTTCCTCATCCAGGGGCTTGCAGAAGCGCATGTCGTAGTGGCCGGGGTTGAGGCCTTCGGCGAGCAGCTTGTCGGTGGCTTTCACAGCGTAGTTGCCGATGTGGCCGATGCTGAGCACTGCCACGCCTTCGCCCTCGCGCACCACGCGGCCCGTGCCGATGGTGAGCTTCTTCAGGGGCTTGCGCCACTCGGGCATTACGCCTTCACCGCGGGGGTAGCGGATGCTGAAGGGGCCCGCGTTTTCGGGCAGCGTAGCCGTGTACATCAGGTTGCGCAGCTCCTCCTCGTTCATGGGCGCGGAAACCACCATGTTGGGGATGCAGCGCATATACGCCAGGTCGTAGCAGCCGTGGTGGGTGGGGCCGTCGGCGCCGGCGAAACCGGCGCGGTCGAGGCAGAACACAACGTGCAGGTTCTGCAGGGCTACGTCGTGCACTACCTGGTCGTAGGCGCGCTGCATGAACGAGGAGTAGATGTTGCAGAACGGCACTAGCCCTTGCGTGGCCAGGCCCGCCGAGAAGGTCACGGCGTGCTGCTCGGCAATGCCCACGTCGAAGGCGCGGTCGGGCATCTGCTTCATCATAATGTTGAGCGAGCAGCCCGAAGGCATGGCCGGCGTCACACCCATGATTTTGTCGTTCTGCTCGGCCAACTCCACAATGGTTTCCCCAAACACGTCCTGGTACTTGGGCGGCTGGGGCTTCTCGTAGGTTTTTTTGTGGATTTCACCCGTTACCTTATCGAACAGGCCGGGCGCGTGCCACAGGGTCTGGTCTTTTTCGGCCAGAGCGTAGCCTTTGCCCTTCACCGTTACACAGTGCAGGATCTTCGGGCCGGGAATGCTCTTCAGGTCGTTAAGGATGGTAGCCAGGTGCTGCACGTCGTGGCCGTCCACGGGGCCGAAGTAGCGGAAGTTCAGGGCCTCGAATAGGTTGCTCTGCTTGAGCAGGGTAGCCTTCATGGCCGACTCCACCTTGCGGGCAATCTGCTGGGGGTTGGGGCCGAACTTGCTGAGCTTGCCCAGCACGTTCCACAGCTCGTCGCGCACTTTGTTGTAGGTGCGGGAGGTGGTAATGTCGGTGAGGTATTCTTTGAGCGCGCCCACGTTGGGGTCGATGCTCATGCAGTTGTCGTTGAGGATAACCAGCAGGTTAGACTTCTCGACGCCGGCGTGATTCAGGGCCTCGAAGGCCATACCGGCCGTCATGGCCCCGTCGCCGATAACGGCAATGTGCTGCCGGTCTTTCTCGCCTTTGTATTCCGATGCCACGGCCATGCCCAGGGCGGCCCCAATGCTGGTGGAGCTGTGCCCTACCCCGAAGGCGTCGTACTCACTTTCGCTGCGCTTCGGAAAGCCCGACATGCCGTGGTAGCGGCGGTTGGTCGGGAACCGGTCGCGGCGGCCGGTGAGGATTTTGTGGCCGTAGGCCTGGTGCCCCACGTCCCATACCAGCTGATCGTAAGGCGTGTTGAAGACGTAGTGCAGGGCTACCGTCAACTCTACTACCCCCAGCGAAGCCCCGAAGTGCCCACCGTAAATCGACACCGAATCGATGATGAACTGCCGTAGCTCCTGGCTGACCTGCACCAACTGGTCCGGGCTGAGCTTCTTAAGGTCGTCAGGGGAATTAATTTCCGCCAGCAGGGCACCAGGTTCAACAATCATGTGGCAGTAGGAAGTAGAAGAAGAGGGATAAGTAGCAAGGCAACAACTAGCTGGACTAAAAGGTTAGCCTATTCCCAGCTACTGTTGTACACAGCTGACAAAGTTACGGGTTTTCCAGACGGTCGGTTGAACTGCTGAGTTACGAAATTCGGTGAATCAGAAGATGAGGCGACAGGTAACAGATTATCCGTGACCGGACAAGGCTGGCAAAGAAATAGCAGGGCCTCCTGCGCAGGCGTACTCGAAGCTGCCGGCTCTAGGTATTTCGAGGCGTTAGGGCACGTAGCAGGCCAGCTTGCTCACGCCGCTCGGAACGCTATTCCGCTTATGGCCTAGTGCTTGTCCTGGGCTTCGTCATCCTACCTATTAACTGCTCTTTAACATCCTCCCCTGCCCTAATCCGTACCTTTACTACTCTCACCCCACCCAGCCGCATGCCTCAGCTTACCGAAACCCAAACCGAAGACCAACAACTCCTGGATAAGCTCCGCCCCTCGCGGATTTTGCTTCCGGTGCTGATTGGGCTAGGGGTAGTGGGCTTTATGTTCTGGCGCAGCTACAAGCCCGGCGACCTGGCCCCGCTGGCCAATGCCAAACCCCTGTGGCTGCTCGTGATGCTGGTGGTACTGATAGCCCGCGACGCCGGCTACGTGTACCGCATCCGCTACCTCACCCAAAAAGTGCTGAGCTGGCGGGCCGCCCTAGACGTGATTATGCTCTGGGAGTTTTCGTCGTGTGTGCTCCCCTCGGCGGTGGGCGGAACGGCCGTTGCGCCGGTGCTGCTGCATAAGGAAGGCATTCCGCTGGGTAAATCGGTGGCCTACATCATGGCCACGGCCATGCTCGATAACCTGTACTATGTGCTGGCCGTGCCCCTGGTGGTTCTTATCGGTGGCGACGCGCTGTATCCGCACGAGGCCCTGCAAGGAGGGTTGGTGGCCACGCTGCGGGTAGGGTTTATTCTGAGCTACGTGTTCGTAACGGTGTATGCCTTGCTGATGATGTACGCCATTTTCATTAACCCGCGGGCCGTGAAGCGGCTGCTGGTGCGCCTGTTTTCGGTGCGGGGGCTGCGGCGCTTCCGCAACAAAGCTTACAAAATGGGCAACGAAATGGTACTGGCCTCGGCCGAGTTGCGCGGCAATGGCTTGGCGTACTGGCTCCGCGCTTCGCTTAGCACGGCTTTCGTCTGGACGGCCCGCTACCTGGTTATCGGGTGCCTGATTTCAGCCTTTATTGATGTTACCTGGCCCGAGTTCTGGCTGATTTTCGGCCGCAACCTCACCTATAAGGTTATCCTGCTGATTGCCATTACGCCGGGCGGCGCGGGCATTGCCGAAGGGGCCTTCCCTACGTTTTTCGGCAAGTTCATCGGCACGCCTACCATGACCAACTTTATGGTGCTGCTCTACCGCATCGTGACGTACTACCTCTACCTGGTGCTGGGCGCCATCTTCCTACCCCGCTGGATTACGCGCATCTTCGGCAAGCCCGTAGCCAAGAAGGTGATGCACTCCTAAGCTTCCGGATGAGTGCTAAAACAACGAATCCTTCCCGGGTGCCCAGGAAGGATTCGTTGTTTTTGAGGATTAGGGCTTAATGGCTTTCAATTCGGGGGCTGATTGGATGGGCACCGGACGCTGGTAGGTTTGCCAGAACTCGGGGTGGGTAGCACCGGCGCCACTGCCGTGCAGCTCCGGGTGGGCTCTGATATTGTCCACTTCAGCTGCCGGCACCACTACTGGCGGTGTATAATATACGTCGCAGGTTTTCTGATTATAGAACGGCTTACGGCCCAGTACATGGCCTACCTCTACGGCTTGGGCTATACTAGCCGCCGCGTAGTAACGGCCGTTGCTGGCTTGCTGGTACGTTACTACGTGGGTGGCCCGGTGGTCTTGGAACACGGCCGGAAAGTGGTGGCGGATGTTGCTCTTGGTGCCGTAGTATTTGTGGGCAATGGCATTCACTTCAGTGGTATCGTGCTGCCAGAGGCTCTCGTACCGCACTACCGCATAATCCTGCTGCCGCACGTAAATTCTGCCGGAATAGCCTTTTTCAAAGCCCAGCCCTGTGGCCCGATGACTGGCACGCTTCGCGGCAAAGCCGATAACATAATACGACTCCGTACCGCGCTGCTCTATGCTATCAAGCTGCAGCCGAAACTTACCCACGGTAGATGTCTTGAACAGCGGGGAAATCCGAACCGGGTCGAAGCCGCCGGAAAAACCATAGCCCGGCTCACTGTAGGCGCGGTCATTGGCGGCCCCGGTTACTACGCGCTTTTCCTGTACCCGTACTACCGGCCGGTCTTCCAGCATCAGGAAGCCGCCCGCCCAGTGCCGATAACCGGCGGGGGTCCACTGCTGACCAGTGTATTCCACCTCGTTGCGCAAGGTATCAAACCCCATGATGCGGCGGTGCGTGTACAGCTGCTGGGTGTAGTCCTGCTGCTCGTAGTTGGTTTCCATGGCCTTAATAACCCGCTTCATGATCCGCCGCGGGTCCTGCGACTGAGCACTGACGCGCACGTTGCCAAGGGCGAAGGCTGCCGGCGCTAAGCGCACCTCCTGATGTGTATTTGACACCACTGACAAGCTAGTGGGCTCATAGCCGATGCTGCTTACCTGTACTACTTCCCCCTGGCGCGCTTCGAGGCGAAAGCGGCCTTGCGCGTCGGCTATGGTTCCGGCGCTGCGGGCCGGCACTGCCACCGAAGCAAAGGGTATTGGCTTTCCGGTTTTGCGGTCCAGTACGCTTCCTGTCAGCACCAGGGCTGCCCCTGCCTTACTAGTGGGGCTCCTTCCCGCCGGGTTTAGCCGGCGCGTTGGGGTAGGCTCAGAGGCGGGTGCCGGCTCGTTAGTGGCAGCTGGCTCGCTAGCCTCGGGCGCGGCTGCGTGGGGCGGATTCACGGATTTCAGAAACAGAAATCCATCTACTACCTCACTCCAGAGGCCGGTGTATGGCTTGTACTCAAAGGCGTAGGTAGTAAGGGCGCGGCCGGGGGCGTCGTGCTTGAGACTCACGAAGCTGTACTCATGGCCCAGCTCCAAGAGGCTGGCTTCCAGCGTGCCGGCGGCAGGCACGGGCACCGCTTCGTACTTACCCATTCCGAGAAAACCATGTGTGCCCCCGCCCGCCAACGTGCCCAGCACGTACACTGCATCGGAACCTAGAGCGGCTTTCACGGCCCGGCCCATGGGCTTGTATGTTTTGATTTCGGCATCTTCCAGCACTTCTGCCTTGTTGGACAGATGCGGCAAGGCGCCCCAGCATATTACCTTTTCCTGGGGATGCTGGCGCAAGTACCACAGCAGGTTGTCGGCCATTTGGGCGTCGCGGGGGTTGCTGTCGGTGGCTTTGAACTCCGCCTCACTCTTAGCGCCGGAGTCGTTGGTGGCGTAGTCGTGGGCCAGGGCTTGCAGGCTGCGCAGGGTTTGCAGCCAGAAAGCGGCCCGCGCCCGGCGCTGCGAATTAGTGCCGGCGGCTACTTTTTCCAGTATCCGACGCGCTTTTCCTACCTGTGTGTTGAACAGCAGAATCTGATGGGTAGGCGGAAAGATGAAGGTTTCGCCCATGGTGCTCAGGCACTCTTCCAGGTAGTCATAGGCAATACCATCGGCGCCTTTTTCGGGCTTCAGAAAGGCTTCTAATTCTTCTACCAGTTCCTCCTGATAGGCGCCGCTAAGCTGCGAATCGAAGCCTGCCACGCGCAGGCGGCCTTTCCCCAGCAGCGGCAGCACCGCCTGAAACTCCCGCGTGCTGGTCCAGACGGGAAACACGCTGTTGTCAATGGCTTCCCGCACGGGCGTGCCAGCTTCTATCTGGCGCTGGGCCTTGTCGAGTTCATAAAAGCCGCTTTCGAAAGCTACCGTGGTAAAGCCCATGCGCTGCTGCAGAAACCGCATCAGCCGGGCTTTTGCCTCGAACACATTGCCTTCGCCGTGGCTGGGCTCACCGAGCATCACGACCCGCGCCGCCCCAATTTCCTGCCGCAAAAATTCCAGGTCCTGAAAGCTGGTATCAGTCGGGGAAATGGTGTGGATGGGATGAACGGGCCATTGGGAAGTTTTTGACTGCGCAAACAGGCTAGGAGCCGCCACTATGGATAACAGCAGGCTAGCCACTGCACGACGAAATAGACCCGACATACCGAAGAAATAGAGCAACAGTAAATACCTGCGGTAAGCTACACAGAACTAGGCAGCCTTCAGTAGCCAGCAAGTAGCCCGCGCTCCTACCCCCGTTACTGCTTGTAAAACGGAACTCGTGCCGTTTTCTTGCTTCCTTCTAGTTCCAGGTAGTAGAGACCTGGCCGAAGCGGCTGCACATGCAAGCGGGTGCTTCCTGCCGGGCCTGTCTGCCCACTGAGCACTACCTGTCCTAACAGGTCCAGAACGCGGTAAGGCACCCCAATGGCTGCTTCAATGACCAGCTGCTCCCGTACCGGGTTGGGGTAAAGGGCCACGGCTTTGCTACTCCGCGCTACTACCACCGAAGAAAAGTGGCTGGTGCCATCCGTATCGAGCTGGCGAAGGCGGTAGTATAGCAGGCCAGGAGGCGGTGAGGCATCAAGCCAAGAGTACTGATGGGCGGTTGTGCTGGTGCCGCGGCCCTGCAGAGTTGCCAGCGTGGTGAACTGGTGGCCATCGAGGCTGCGCTGCACCTCAAACCGGTCGTTGTTCAGCTCGGCGGCGGTAGTCCAGGTTACATGCACGCCCGTAGGCTGGGGCTCGGCCTGAAAGCGCAGCAGCGTTACGGGCAAAGGATTAGGGGTAGCCGAAGCGCTGGTGCTGGCCAGTGTGAAGTGGCTGAAGGACGCAAAGCTGCCAGAGGTTAGCGTGCCCGCTACGTAGGCGCCGTTACTGGCCGTGCCCGTATGGCCGCTTCGGCCGATGTTTACCCAGCCATTTCCATCGTTTTTGGCTATTACCAAGCTGCTGGCTGCCGGGTCTGCAACCAAGTCATCGGGGCCGAAGCTGAGGGTGATGGTGCCGCTGAAATTGTCGGCTGCAGTTAGCGTTGGCTCGGGGTTTACCGTGAAATAGCGGGTAGCGTTGAGGCGGCGCAAGTCGCCCTGCAGGTCTTTGGTAGCGAAACCACCTTCCGTTTGGGTAGCAATAAAGGTAGTGGCCCGGTTCAGGCTGGTAATGTTAAGCGTTAGGGGGCGGTAGGAGCCACCCTGAGCATCTATTCGCCCTAGCGGAAACGTGAGGGTAGCGGCTCCGTTGGCAGGCCGGGCCACGGGCCCGTTCACAAAGCTCGTATTGGAGCCACCGCTGGGTTGGTTGAGTAGCGTCAGCACATTCGTAGCAGTGCTGTTTAGTCGCCCGGCCGTGAGTTGGAGCACGTTGTTGACCGTAACGGGGGTAGCCAGCGTGACGCCCTCGGCACTGGTATTATTGATTTGCAGCGGCACATCAGCCGCTAAATAAGTACCCGTGGCCGTAGCTGGCACCGTTCCCCAGGCCATTCCACTGATGCGCTGAGGCCGGCCGCCATTCAGCACCAGCCGCACGGTAGTGGTGCCCGAGGTTTGGGGCTGGAATCGGAAGGCGCCCTGCACGGTAATGTCGCCAGCCACCCGGATTTCGCTGGTAGTGGAGGCCGTAAATACAGCCCCGGGGCCCACAATCAAATTTCCACGAATCGTTAGCGGGTTAGCACCGCTCCCGGTGTAATTCGTAACTGGCTGTCCTAATCGGTTTCTAAAAACGAGGTTCGGGTAGGTACGTCCGGCAATGGATGGTGTATTGCTGGATTGGGTTTTGGCCCGAAATTCCCACGTGCCGGCTTCAGTGCCAGCCACGGCGGCCAGGTTTTCCAGCAGGGCTACGTGGGGGCGGTCTGTGTAGTGGCGGTAGGTGCCCCCGTTGTAGAGATAAAAGGTAGGGGCCGAGCCTGCCGCGTCAATACTTCCCACGTCACTGCTGTTGGTTAGTACCCCTTTGCTATACAGGGCCAAGGCAGTTTCAGTAGCGCCCGTGCGGGTTAACCGCAGTGGTACGGCAGCCGTGTTAAGGGCCGAAACTTCCACCAGAATAGAGTCGCCCGCGGCAGGGTTCAGAGTGAGGGAGCGGACCTCCACGCTCGGGGTTGTGGCGGGTGTCACGGCTCCGCCAGCGTCCAGTACAACGGTGTAGCGCCCTACCACACTGGAATGGTCCAGCAGCACATCGTCCGTGCTGGTCGGGACGGCGTCCGTATCCCAGTTCAAGGCATCAAACCAGCTATTCGTGCCCGCGCCCCCATCCCAGCGCTTCACTGGGGCTACTACAAAGCCAAGGCTACCCGAGGTACCGCCGCCCGGGGCCGGAGTAACCACAGTTACCGGAAACGTACCGGCCGTAGCCACGTCGGAGGCAGGAATAGCGGCCGTAAGCTGGGTAGCACTACTAAAGGTTGTTGGTCGGTCTGCCCCGTTAAATCTTACTACGCTGGCCGGGGTAAATCCACTGCCCGTCACCGTAAGCGTAAACCCATTGCTACCTGCTGGCAGGCTGGCCGGGCTGAGCGCCGTCAGGCCAGGTACCGGATTCAGAAAGGAAGAGGCCTGCACCTGAAAGTTGTCCAGCCGAAACGTACCACTGCCCGAGGTGGCCCCGCTCACCAACAGACGTAGCACCACGGCAGCTTTGTTGTCCAGATCGGTCAGACCTGACAAATCAAGAATTCGCTCCGCAAAGCTGCCCTCAGCAACTGATACTGTGGTCGGGACAGTAGCAAAGGAGTTTCCCCCGTCAGTGCTGTAAGCCACCGTGATGGTGGTAGCGCCGGTAGCTGAACGGTAGGGCTGAAAGTAGAGCTTATAGCCAAAATAGTTGCGCAAATTGCTACCTGCCAGGGCAAACTGGAAGTAGCGTGTATTGGTCCCGCTGGAGTTGCTCATGGCCAGAGCCTGCCCCGCCGTGGCTACGCTTGTAAAGGAATTACTGCCCGTACCTGAGCCCGGACCGGTGGCAAAGGGCTCTGTTGACGCTGCTGTTGCGGTTACGCCCGGCGCCGTATTAGGAGCCAGCGTCTCGTAGCTGGTACCACTGTTAAAATCAAAACTGCTGATGACCGTGGCAGACTGCCCCGCGCTTACCGCCGGCAGCAACACTGCACCAACCACCGCGGCCAGGAGCCATACTTTTGGGAGTAGTGTTTCCCACGTCATACGCAATTACAGTTTATCTTTAATATTTTCTTTATTTTATAAAAGTTTAACCAAATATAAGAAGCCAGTACTGCTTGTACCATTCAATAGAAATTTTTTGCGAAATACTTTCCTTCGTTTACCAGCCTCCTCCCACCGGGTTACCGGGTGTATAAAAAAGAACAAGCCCTTCTGCCATAGCAGAAGGGCTTGTTGCATAAGCTGTGCTGTTAAGCAACGATACTATTCTTTCTCCAGACGCAGCTCTGCACCCTGAGGGCTTTTGAGCGTCAGCTTGTCATCGGTAAGAGTTACTACATCGAAGGTGTTGCTCTGGGAAGCACCATCGGGAGTCATCGTGATTTTCTTACCAGCTTGATCAAACTCATATTTGCCATTTACCGCACCGGCCGGGGAGGTCATGCTGTATTGCTTGTTGGCAAAGAAGGTGATCCGCTCATCTTCCTGCGCGTCAGTTTGCTTTACCTTGTCGCCGGTAGAATCCAGTTCTTTATCGGTTTTCCATACTTTACTTTCGGTGCCGTAGAGCATGTTAACGCCTTCGACTTTGCCTTCTTTGTTGCCACAGGAGGCCGTGAATAAAGCCAGTAGCACCAATAGGCTGGCCAGGTAGCGCAGGGGAGCAGAATAAGTTTTCATGGGAGTAGGGAGATGGGGTAAATGAGAAACAAACGTAGCCAGGCAGGCTGCCTGACACTGCGCTTCTTACGGGGCAGCGGAAAAAGATGTTCACCCCAACAGCAGCGTACTTTCCCGCTACAACTTATTGCCGCCCTTGGCGTAAGAATCCGGACAGTGTCCGTTGCTTCCACCGCATGGTTGCTGCTTCCTTCCACTTTTACTTGACTTACGACGATGGGACTATTTGATTTTCTCTCCAACGACGGCGAAAAAAAGCCTGTTCAACCTGCTGCTAAACCTGCTGCCGGCGGGGCTACTGACTTCTTCGGCAATACCAACCAGGCCGCGGCTACGCCGGCCGCTCCGGCCGCCGCCCAGGGCGAAACCTATACCGTAGTAAGCGGCGACTCGCTTTCCAAAATTGCCAAGCACCACTACGGCGATGCCGCCAAGTGGCACCAGATTTACGAAGCTAACAAAGGCACTATTGGCTCGAACCCCGACCACATTGAGGTAGGCCAGGTCCTGACCCTGCCCAAGCTGTAGGCGAAGCCATAACTTAGTATTATACAAAAAAGCCACTCCCGTTAGAGTGGCTTTTTTCGTATTCAGGAAGTTGGTATTTAGCCAGCAGCCGCAACCAATTTTATGCTATACTCGGGTAAGCTTCTAGTTCGGACGGAACGCTACCCCTTGCTATCCGCCACAGCCCCGGCTACGTCTATCACACGTATGCAATTAACAATCAACACGCTAGTAGCACTAGCAGAGGTTGTTTGAGTTGCGGGGCAGTCCTTCTGCCAAGCAAAATTTATTTCAGACAGGTATTGCATATATCAAAAACGCCACTATACCTTTGCAATACCAACTCGGTACTCTCCCGCTCGCGGCGGGGCAGTTTTCATAAGATTTATACAGAAGCGGCGAGAGAACAGGCTCCCTGACCCGCTGGCAACCTTCGACCGCGCGAAAGGTGCCAATTCCTGCCCGACCAAGCTTTTGCTGGCGGGGCATATAACTCAAGAGTGCCATGGAAAACCCTTTCGCCTTCGCCCCCTCCTACCCCGCTGCCTCGGTTGCTTTGTTGCGCACCGATTTGCCGCTGGGTTTCTGCGTTCCGGTAGCTACTCCGGTTACCCGGCGAATGCGAATGCGCTGCTGCAGCGCGTGTTGTTGCTGTTGCTAGCCCCTGCGGCTACCTAGCGCCCCTCCCCCTTTTTCAGGCTTGAGCCTGCGGTAGCCAATGCGGCACCCGGCTTCTGCGCATCCCAATCGGCCTTCGGAGTACTTCCTGAGCTGGTTCTGGTGCGGCCTCCCCTACGCCATGTCGTGGCTTTTCCCAGCGTTTTCGCTCCCTTTCCATACCCAAACGGTCTTTAACTCAGCCCTGCCATGTCCACGCAGAACCTCCACTTCGAAACCCTCCAACTCCACGCTGGCCAGCAGCCCGACCCCGTAACCGGCGCCCGCGCTGTGCCGCTTTACCAGACGACCAGCTACGTGTTCAAGAATGCCGAGCACGGCGCTAACCTGTTTGCCCTAAAGGAGTTCGGCAATATCTATACCCGTCTGATGAACCCCACCACCGATGTGTTCGAGCAGCGCGTGGCAGCCCTGGAGGGCGGTGTGGCAGCCCTGGCAGTAGCCTCCGGGCAGGCCGCCCAGTTCATTGCCTTGAACAACATCCTGCAGGCCGGCGACAATTTCATTTCCACATCTTTCCTCTACGGCGGTACCTACAACCAATTCAAGGTAGCGTTCAAGCGCCTGGGCATTGAAGTGCGCTTTGCCGATGGCGACAAGCCAGAAAGCTTCGAGGCGCTGATTGATGACAATACCAAGGCGCTGTACCTGGAAACCATCGGCAACCCGAGCTTCAACGTGCCCGACTTCGAGCGCATTGCTGCCATTGCCAACAAGTACGACCTACCCCTGATTGTGGACAATACCTTCGGGGCGGGCGGCTACCTGTTCCGGCCGCTGGAGCACGGGGCCCACATTGTGGTAGAATCGGCCACGAAGTGGATTGGCGGCCACGGAACTTCCATTGGGGGAGTGATTGTGGATGGTGGTACGTATGACTTTGGCAACGGTAAGTTTCCGCAGTTCACGGAGCCCTCGGAAGGCTACCACGGGCTGGTATTCAATGATGTGTTCGGCAAAAGCGGGCCATTCGGCAATATTGCTTTCATTATCCGGGCCCGGGTAGAAGGCCTGCGCGACTTTGGCCCTTCGCAAAGCCCCTTTAATGCCTGGCAGCTGATTCAGGGCCTCGAAACCCTGAGCCTGCGCGTTGACCGCACCGTGGAAAACGCGCTGCGGATAGCTACCTGGCTGGAGCAGCACCCCCAGGTAGAGGCTGTGAACTACCCCGGCCTCAAGAGCAGCCCTTACCACGCCCTGGCCCAGAAATACCTGAAGCGCGGCTACGGCGGGGTACTCACCTTCGCCATCAAAGGCACCAAGGAAACAGCTACTCAGTTCATCGACAGCCTGAAGCTGGTTAGCCACCTGGCCAACGTAGGCGACGCCAAAACGCTCATCATCCAGCCCTCGGCTACTACCCACCAGCAGCTCTCGGAAGCCGAGCAGCAGGCTGCCGGCGTTTCACCTACCCTGCTGCGCCTATCCGTCGGGATTGAGCACTTCGAGGACATCCGGGCCGATTTAGCGCAGGCCTTCGACGCGGTACGCAACGCTGCAGCCGCGCCCACCGAAACCACCAGCAGCACGCTGCTGCCCGAGCCCGAACCAGAACACGCCGCCACGCTGGAAGTCTAGCACTTGAGAGGGGTATTGCCCAGTGGCAGGTGAGAGAGCCACTGGGCAACAGCTTCCAGCACAGCGGTAAGCGGGCCGGAGCCGAAGTTTTTTGTGAGAGAGGAATCTTCGGAACAACCGCCGCCCGCACCTAGCCGGGGCGGAGCCGGGCAGAATCGGCTCCGCCTGCGGGCTAGTAATCCTTAGGCCCGAAGCTCCGCTTCGGGCATCGTTGAACGATTGGTCAGGCCGGTTCCCCACCGCCACTCCACACGCTGTCATCAGCAGCGCACCGCTCCTTTCCTCATGTCTGATTCTGAACCGCACCTGTTTCAGCTACCCCGGCCCCTGCGGCTGGAAAGCGGACATACCCTGCCGCGGGTAGAAGTTACCTATCATACGTACGGCCGCCTTAATCCTGGCCGCGACAACGTGGTGTGGGTGTGCCACGCCCTCACGGCCAATGCCGACGTGCTGAGCTGGTGGCCGGGCCTGTTCGGGGCTGGCTGTTACTTCGATCCGGCCGACTGGTTTATTGTGTGCGCCAACGTGCTGGGCTCCTGCTACGGCACCACCGGCCCGCTCACCCCCGACCCACTGACGGAGCAGGCCCCCTACCAGCACTTCCCGCTCCTGACTATCCGGGATATGGTAGCGGCCCACGAGGCTCTGCGGGAGCACTTGGCCCTGCCCTCTATTCACACCCTCATGGGGGGCTCGTTGGGTGGGCAGCAGGCCGTGGAGTGGGCCGTGCAGCGCCCCAAACTCTGCGAAAACCTGGTGCTGCTGGCTACCAATGCCCGGCATTCGGCCTGGGGCATCGCCTTCAACGAGGCGCAGCGCCTGGCCATCTTCGCCGACCCCACCTACGAACTGGCAACGCCTGCCGGCGGAGCCGCTGGCCTACGGGCAGCCCGGGCGGTGGCCCTGCTCAGCTACCGCAGCTACGACGCCTACGGTCGCACCCAAACCGACTCTCACGACACCAAGCTAACGGATTACCTGGCCAGCTCCTACCAGCGCTACCAAGGCGACAAGCTTGTGCGCCGCTTCAATGCCTACAGCTATGTGACGTTGTCGCGGGCTATGGACAGCCACCACGTGGGGCGGGGCCGGGGCAGCGTGCCAGCCGCCCTCGGGCGCATCCGGGCCCGGACGCTGGTAATAGGCATTTCCTCTGATGTGCTCTTTCCCACCGCCGAGCAGCAGCAATTGGCCCGCTACATTCCCGGAGCTACCTACGCCGAAATGGACTCCCACTACGGCCACGACGGCTTCCTGATTGAAACTGTTCAGATTACCCATCTCCTCGAACGATTCTACCTCCCGAGCTATGTCCACTAACGCCGCCTTGCCCCTTGCCTCTGCTTCCTCCACGCCTGCTGGCCAGCCCTGGCGCATTGGCCTCATCGGGTTTGGCTGCGTGGGCCAGGGCCTCTACACCATTCTGGAGCAGCAGCCGGCCTCCGGCTTTACGGTAGCGCGCATTGCGGTGAAAACAGCCGGCAAAGTCCGCCCCCTGCCGGCCGGCCGGTTTGAGCTCGACGCCGGCGCATTACTGGCAGATGACAGCCTTGATGTGCTGGTAGAAGTTATCGACGACCCAGAAGCAGCTTTCCAACTGGTAGCGGAAGCCCTGCGCCGTGGTCGCCGGGTGGTAACCGCCAACAAAGCCATGCTTGCCTGCCACTTGCCCGAGCTGGTGCGGCTACAGCGCGAAGGCCGGGGCACCTTGCTTTACGAGGCAGCCGTGTGCGGCAGCATCCCAGTCATCCGGACCTTAGATGCCTATTTCGGCGGGGAACCGCTGCGCCAGCTGACGGGAATCCTTAATGGCTCTTCCAACTACGTGCTGACCCGCATGGGGGAAGCCGGTTCCGAGTACTCGCCGGCCCTGACCGAAGCTCAGTCCCAGGGCTTTGCCGAAACCGACCCGGCGCTGGACATGGCCGCCTTTGACCCGCGCTCCAAGGCCGTGCTGCTGGCTGCCCACGCCTACGGTACCTTTCTGCGGCCCGAACAGGTGCTCAACCTGGGTATTGAAGGAATTACAGCCGTGGATATTGCCTTTGCCGCCAGCCAGGGGCAGAAGATAAAGGTAGTGGCCGGTTTGCAGCGCCTCCCCGACGGCCGCGTGACTGCCCTGGTTACCCCCCAGCTCGTGGGGCCCGAGTCGCCGCTCTACACGGTTGACCATGAGTTTAATGGGGTAGTTATTGAAGCCGACTTCGCCGGGGAGCAGTTCCTGCGCGGCCGCGGAGCGGGCGGGCACCCCACTGGCTCGGCCGTGCTGGCCGACTTAGCCGCTTTGCGCCAGGGTTTCGCCTACCAGTATCCCAAAACCGCTGAGGCGCCCGCCTACGCCTCCGACCTGGAGGTTGAAATCTACCTGCGCACCGATGAGGACCGCCTGATTGACTTGCTCGACTTCAGCGAAATTTCCGAAGAAGCCGATGAGGATGAGTATGTAGTTGGCTACGTGGCTCTGGAAAACTTGATTCGGCACCGCGACACGTTGCGTACATACGGCGCCTTTGTGGTGCGTACCGGGCGCCTGCGCCCCATCAGTGTGGCAACGCTGCTAGAGGAAGTTTCTGCTTAAAGTAGTGTAGGCGCCCCACACGCCCCATAGGCCCCGCTGACCTGTAACCGCGGAGCTTGCCCATAGTATGCTCCTGAAGCCTATCATTCCGTGCTTGGCCCGGAACGGCAGGCTTCGAACCTGGGCTTAGCGCTCAGGCGCCGGGGTGCTACCCCGCGGGGACGTGGGAACAGCTGGAGCCATAGGAGCATCGGGCGGAAGTGTGGGTGGCTCGGCGGAGCGCTGGGTGGAGTCCGGCACAGCTTTCACCAAATCGGGCCTCCAAAGTATTGCGGGGGCCGGTAGTAGCCCTTGTAGCCCAACACGGCGGGGTAGCAGCAGGGCCGTCACTTGAGCGGCGCGGCGCGGATTCAGGGCCGCCGCCAGCAAGGGGCCAGGCGGGCCAGCACCGAGCAGGGGCCGCAGAAAGTCGCGCATGGCGAAAAAGGCCGAGTCGATGTAGGTGGGCTCGAAGGAGTACGGCACGTGCCCGGCCCCGCGTAGGCGGCGCAGCACGTTGGGCACGCCCACGGCATTGGCCCGCACGCGCAAGGCACCGCTGCCGTACACCAGCTGAGCCGGCAGTTGCGCCCCAATGGTACCACGGCCGTAGGGCACCAGTCCGTCGCGGGTGCCATGCACGCTGCACAAGGGCACGTCGCCGGCTTCAAGCCAGGTAGCGCGGGCCAGGGCACCACACAGGTTGATGACGCCCCGCGGCCGACTGCTGTACCCGGGGTGCCCGCCCGTACCTTCCAGTCCGCCCAACGCTTTCAGATCGAGGTAGGCGGGTACTTCCGCGGCCTTGTTGAGGTAGCCAGCTTGCAGGGCCATGAAGCCGCCAGCCGAAGAGCCGCCCACGAACACGAAGCCGGGATGAATGCGAAACCGCCGGGCCGTGGCCGCATCATGGCGAAAAAAGCGCACTGCCGCCCGCATATCCTGAGTAGCCCGAATGGCCGCCCGACCGATGCCTACGGTATCAAAGGGAAAAAAGTACAGGCGGTAATCAATGGTGGCAGCCACGTAGCCTAGGTGAGCCAGCCGGTTACAGAGCGCCGTCATCACGGCGTCGTCGCGGGTGCCGGTTAAGAAGCCGCCCTCGTGGGCCAGCACCACCAGGGGCCGCCGCCGCACAGTGTCGCCGGCCGGCTCGTAAACGTCCATATAGAGCGTCTGCGACATGCCCAGCAGGGTTGTAACCTGGCCAAACTCTACGTTGCGGCGCACATTCACCTGCCGAAACACCGGCCGGTGGTAGCGCCCCCGAGTGGTATCGGGAGCCACCTGGGCACGCAGGCTGCTCGGCCACCAGCCCAGGCTCAGCAGAAGTAGAAACAAGTAAAATCTCATACGTGAAGGTTCCGAACTACACAGCCCCCGCAAAGATACCTTTCACCCCACGGGGCTCCTCGCGTTGAGCCAGCATTTTTAGGCACGCAGAACCAGGCGGTAATGAAAGCCCCCACTCGCTTCCAGCCCACCGAAAACCAGGTACAGCTGCGCCCCTTACCCACAGCACCGCTACCGGCCGCACACAGCTTTGTGCTACACCAGTCCCGACACCAGCCGCCGGCGCTTCGTGCTCCCGCGCGGTTTGCTTAGGTTTGCGCCTTCTGACTTCCTGAGCCTATGCCCGCTACTGCCCCCCCCTTCCTGCGTCCCGGCGACCAAGTAGCCGTTGTTTGCCCCGCCCGTAAAGCGTCGCACGAGGAGCTGGCAACAGCCGTTGCCACGCTGGAAAGCTGGGGCTTGCGCGTGGTGCTGGGCGCCAGCACCAACGTAGAGTACCACCAGTTTGGCGGGACCGATGAGGTGCGCCGCCAGGATTTGCAGCAGCAGCTCGACAACCCAGCCATTCGGGCCATTCTATGCGCCCGGGGCGGCTACGGCACCACCCGCATCATCGACGGCATCGACTTTTCCGGTTTTGTCCGGGCCCCCAAGTGGGTAGCCGGCTTCTCGGATATCACCACCCTCAACTGCCACCTGCTGGCCCGAGGCTACCAGAGTATTCACGGGGTAATGCCGCTGCTGTTTCACCAGGAGGGGGGCGAGGCGTCGTTGGAAAGCCTACGGCGGGCCTTGTTCGGGGAAGCCACCCGCTACGAGGTACCCGCCCACCCGCTTAACCAGCTGGGCACAGCTACCGGGGAACTGATAGGGGGCAACCTCAGCCTCCTGCAGACCCTCACCGGCACGGCCTCCGACTGCTCCACGGCGGGCCGCATCCTGTTTCTGGAAGACATTGACGAGTACCTGTACGCCATCGACCGGATGCTGGTACACCTGGACCGCACGGGCAAGTTGCGCAACCTAGCGGGCCTGCTGGTTGGACATTTTACCACCCCCCAGGACAATGCCGTGCCCTACGGCCAGACGCCCAACGAAATTATCCAGCACTACGCCGGCAAATACGGATTTCCTATTGCCTACGGCTTCCCGGTGGGCCACGAGCCCCAGAACATGGCCCTGATTTGTGGCCGCCCGTCCCGTCTGACGGTGGAGGCTACCGGCGCCCGGCTCGACTACCTATAAACTTCTGTAACGTATGGCAAGTACTATTCGCGTCGTGTCGGCATGGGAGTTTCCGGGCTACCTCACCAGCCTGATTGAACTGCTCCAGGATGCTGTAGATTCCGGCGCTTCCGTGGGTTTTCTGCCGCCCTTAGCCGCTGCCGAGGCCCGGGAATATTGGCAGGAAATTGGGGCGGCACTACCCTCAGGTAGTGTCCTACTACTGGTGGCCGAAGAAGATGGACGGCTGCTAGGCACCGTACAGCTGCATCTGGTCAGGAAAACTAATGCCCCTCACCGCGCGGAGGTAGCCAAGCTGCTGGTGCATAGCACGGCTCAGCGCCGGGGCATTGGGCGGCAGCTAATGCAGGAGGTGGAACGCGTAGCACGGCAGCATCAGCGCACTACCCTGGTATTGGACACGTTGCGGGGGGCCGGGTCGGAGGTGCTGTATCAAAGCATCGGGTATGTGCCGGCTGGTGCCATTCCCAACTACATGTGCAATGAGAAGGGGGAACTGTGCGCTACGGTCTACTACTATAAGCTGCTGAATCAGGAAGCGGGCCTATAGCAACCAGAGCAAAAAGCCCCGGTAACGCAAGTCACCGGGGCTTTTCTGTAGGTAGCAGGCTGACTACTCGGCGTAAATAGTTGTCAGCAGGGTTTGGCCCACGGCTTTGAGTGTCCGTTTGTCGATGATGCTCATGTTGTCCTGGGTGGTGTGGTGGTAGGGCTGAAACTCTCCACTGGGCAGGAAGTCGATAACGTCGATGGTGCGCACGCCGGCTTGGTTCGTAAACACGTGGTCATCGGTAATGCCCGGACTGTCGCTGAATAAGAAGTAGTCGGAGTAGCCCAGCGTAGCGGCTGTATTCCACACCTTGTCTACCACATCGCGGGCCTGCTGGCGGCTGAGGTCTTCGCGGCTGAAGCGGCCGTTTTTAGCGCCTACCATGTCCAGCAGAATGCCATAGTTGGGCTTGTAGTTGGCCGGCACCATGTTTTTCGCCCAGTATTGGGAGCCCAGGCACCAGCTTTCCTGCCCCATGGGCAACAGGTTTTTCTTCTCGCCCTGGGTGCTGCCGTCGTAGCCGTAGTCTTCGGAGTCAAACAAAATGAAGTCGACCCCCACGCCAGGCGCGGAAGCATCCTTCTGCTGGGAGAGTACCCGGGCCATTTCCAGGGCAATGCCGACGCCGCTGGCTCCGTCGGAGGCCCCATCAAGCGGCTCGTTCTTGTGCTCCTTATCCTTGTCAGCGAAGGGGCGGGTATCCCAGTGGGTGAAGATGGCAATGCGGCGCGGAGCCTGCGGCATGTACTGGGCAATAATATTGCGCGACTTGAGCATCTTGCCATCGAAGGCCATGGCCTCGAAAGGCTGCTCCTTTACCGTGAGGCCCGCTTCCTTGAACTTGCGGATTATCCAGTCACCGGTTTGCACGTGGGCCTTGGTGTTAGGCACGCGCGGGCCGAAAGCTACCTGTTTGGCCGTGTAAGCATAGGCCGAATCGGGGTTGAAGGCTGGGGCTTTGGGTAGCGTAGGCTGGCTGGCGGCGGTAGTTTCAGTTTCGGCCGCGTCCTTTTTGGCCGGACAGGCAGTGAGGAGCAGCAGGGCCACCAGCGAGGCGGGGGCAAGACGGGAAAGAAGGCTCATGGGGCGTTACCGGTAGCCCAAAGCTCCAGCTTCAGGCTGCGTTAAACAGGTGGGGTACTACTGCCCGCGGCCCGAGGCTGGAGCTTCGGGCCGCGGTATCTTATTCTTCACTATAGGCCCAATCTACGCCAGTCTTGGTATCCTTTACTACTATGCCCTGCTCTTTTAGGGCCACGCGGATGCGGTCAATTTCGCTGTAGTATTTATTTGCCTCTTCCGCATTGCCTTCTTCCCGGGCTTTGGCTGCGCTCTGCTTGGCCGTTTTGTAGAAATCCAGGGTCAGGCCCAGCAGGTCTTCCGCACTAGCCCGCGGCTCATCGCGCAGCCCCAGCACATCCTGTACCAGTGTGCGGTAGGCAGCAGTAACGGCGCGCCGAACAGATTTGTCTAATGCTTCGAACAGCTCCGGCTTGGCGGCATACCCATTCAGCTGCCGCAGCAAATCGAACAAGGCAGCAATGGCTTTTGCCGTGTTCAAATCATTGTCTAGGGCGGCATAAGCAGCTTCCACCGGATTTGTCAGGTTTTTGGACGCAGCTGAGTCAGAGCCTACCGCAATTTCCCCTTCTATAGCGTCTAGCTTTTCCAGCAGGCGCAGGCCGTTCATAAGCTTGCGGTATCCTTTGCGGGCCGCCTGCAAGCCTTCATCCGTAATGTCGACGGTGCTGCGGTAGTGGGCCTGTAGCAGGAAAAAGCGCACCGTCATGGGCGAGTAGGCCTGGGTGAGCGTATCGTTGGTGCCGTTGAAAAGCTGGCTAATGGTGATGAAGTTGCCCAGCGACTTGCTCATTTTCTGGCCGTTCACCGTAATCATGTTGTTGTGCATCCACACCTGAGCTTCGTTGGTGGGGTGGTTGCAGGCCTGGCTCTGGGCAATTTCGCACTCGTGGTGCGGGAACATCAAATCCAGCCCGCCCCCGTGAATGTCGAACTCAGCGCCGAGGTATTTTCGGCTCATAGCTGAGCACTCCAGGTGCCAGCCCGGGAAACCTTCGCTCCAGGGTGAAGGCCAGTGCATCAGGTGGCGCTCATCGGCTCGTTTCCAGAGGGCAAAATCCAAGGGGCTGCGCTTCTCGTCTTGGCCCGTCAGGTTGTCGCGGGAGCCGGCCAGCAATTCTTCCACCACCCGGTTCGAGAGCTTGCCGTAACCACGGCCAGCGGCATTGTAGGCCGGCACATCAAAGTACACGGAGCCATTCACCTCGTAGCCAAAGCCATTATCGATGATCTGCCGGATCATCTCAATCTGCTCAGTGATGTGGCCGCTGGCGCGGGGAGTAATATCGGGGGGCAGGCAGCCCAGGGCCTCCATGTGGTCCTGGTAGAGGTTGGTATACTGCTCAGCTACCTGCATGGGCTCCAGCTGCTGGGCCCGGGCGCGCTTGCTGATTTTGTCCTCTCCCTCGTCGGCGTCGCCCTCCAGGTGGCCTACGTCGGTGATATTGCGCACGTAGCGCACGGTATAGCCCAGGTAGCGCAGGTAGCGCGTCAGCACATCAAACACCACCGGCCCGCGGGCGTTGCCCACGTGCGCCTCGCTGTAAACGGTAGGTCCGCAGAGGTATACGCCCACAAAGGGCGCGTGCAGGGGTTGAAAAAGGGCTTTGCGGCGGGTAAGCGTGTTGTAGAGCGAGAGGGTAGGCTGCATGGATACAAAAGTAACCGCAGTTTTTGCAGAGTCAGTGGAATGCACAGATTTTGTAACTGCGCATCTCCACGGCTTCTTGCAGCGCGGCTTGTACTAACAGCACAGCGCCACAAAAAGCTGCTTGCCACGCGAAATTTCCTGTAATTAAGTATAAACAGTCCTTCAAACGGTACATAACTCCAGCCAGACAGTCTATAAAGTTCCCTCGGCAGTTTATCCGAAGCGGAATCTGGTATATAGGGCTCTACTGCGCCTACTCTGTCGTCAACCGGTAGGTAGCTGTGCTAGGAAAATGGTCAGAGTAAGGAATTTCGTAGTGCACCCAGTAATCATCCACTGCCCATTCCGGACTGGCAAACTGGTTATCAATGCGCACAAACGGCAGGCGGCCGTTGTAAGTGCTACCTACTCCGTTGCCTACGCTGGCCCAGGCGTTCTGGAAATGGTCGGCTAGCTGATCGTAGCTGTAGCTGTAGGGCACGTCGTTGAGGTCGGCGCAGAGTAGCATGGGGTAGCGGCACCGCTCGAACCGACGCACCAGCGTGTCTACCTGCCAGTGCCGGGCCATGGCCCCGCGCTTAAAGCGCCGCAGCAGTCCCAAGCCCTTCTGCCGCAGGCCAGCCTTGCTGGAGTAGCTATCCACGATGTCCTTCTCCTCCATACTCATACTCTGCAGATGGAAGCTGTACACCCGGATGGTGTCTTGGGAAGGCAGCCGCATGTCGGCCCACATGGCGTGGTTCTGAGTAAGCTTACCGAAGCTGATTGTGCCCTTCGCTATAATGGGGAAGCGGGTGAAAATAGCCATGCCGAACTCGGCACCCGCGCTGTTGGTAAGCGTTTTGGACAGGAACACCTGCCGGCCCGCCTGCCGCCCGATTTTATCTACGCTCCGAAATACGTCTCCGTCGCGGGAGCGAGTCCCCACGGGCTCGTTGTAAAATTCTTGAAGGCAGACAATGTCGGCGGGATTTTCGGCTACCCAGCGCATCATCCGGCGAGAAGAAGCCAGATCAGCATCGCGCAGTTGCGGATACACATTGAAAATACGCACATTGGCGGAGAGTACCTTCACCACTTGCCCGGCATGCTGCCCGGCGGCCGGCGCTACCCGTAGTGGATGCACCGCTAATCCGCGCTGAAAGTGCGGCCAGGTAAGCGCAGCCAGCCCCAGCGGCAGCAATGCCACTGGCCAGCGGCGTAGCAGCCAGTACATACCCGCCAGTAGGTTCAGGCCCAGGGCCACCGGCAGGGTCAGGGCCCCGAAGATGGCAGGCCAAAAGTTGTAAGCCGGAATCTGGGCGCAGGCAATAGCGGCCAGCACCCACAGCATCAGCAACACAGTACACTTGAAGGCAAACGAACGACGCACGGACAACCTTTTTCCAGGCAACAGGATCAGAGGCAAAGGTAGAAGTTCCCTGCTAGCCGCCGGCTACCCCCTGAAGCTTGCCGAATACACCTGTCTTCTACACTCCTGTATCCACTGTCGGTCAGCACCTTACAACACGGCACCTCTCTGTCCGCATCTCTTATCGTGCAGGCAAGTGGCACTGAGAGCTGGCTTCTGTAACCCTCCAGGGATAGTGTACACTGGCTCCCTGGCCTCTTTCATTAACTGCTACCTCCTGCAAGCAGTCATACACCAGCTACCCGACCAGCTACAAGGCCGTGTGGAATATCCGAAGTCAACACGTTCCCGACACCCAACCAACGCACGGGTTGTTCTTGGCGGGCCAGTGACCAACGCCTTGTCGGCAGTAGCCGCCGCCCAACGTAGCAAGCCTGACTTGTTTTCGCCGCAGAATTGTAGTATCTTTGCGTCTGCAAACTACGACACGAGAAGAGGGGACGAAGAGTCCCCTCTTTCTTTTACTACCCGGTGCCTCCCTTATGAAACTTGACCGCGCCCGCCTTTCGGAACTGCTACAGGACAGCCTGCCCACCGATGGCAGCCTGTTCGTGGTAGACCTGACCGTCTCCGATGCCGTACGCCCCAAAGTAACCGTTACGCTTGATGGCGAGCAGGGCGTGGGCATTGATGAGTGCGCTCAGGTAAGCCGCCGCCTGGCCCGCCGCGTAGACGAAGAGTACGGCGAAGACGCCAGCTATACCCTGGAAGTAACCTCGCCCGGTGCCGATCAGCCCCTGCGCGACCCGCGTCAGTACACCCGCCACGTAGGCCGCAGTCTGGCTCTGAAGCTCACCGATGGCACCGAAAAAACCGGCGCCCTGGAAGCCGTAGAGGCCGAAGGCATTCAGCTGGCCGAGGTGGTAAAAGAGAAAAGTAAAAAGAAAACTCTACCGGCCGCCCTGGTGCCGTTTGCCAGCATCCAGGAAGCCAAAGTGGTTATCTCCTTTAAGTAACCTTTACAAGCTGTTAGCTGACAGCAGCTGGCTGTTAGCGTAGTTCTGAATATTTCACTTTTGGCTGTTATCGTCTGCTCCTGTGCAAACGCTGACCGCTAACAGCTAGTAGCTAAACGCTTCTAAAAAATGAACAGCAACGTCCTGATTGAATCGTTTGCCGAATTCGCCCGGTCGAAGAACATCGACCGCCCCACGATGATGAGCATCCTGGAGGAAGTGTTCCGCACGATGATTCGCAAAAAGTATGATGATGACTCAAACTTCGACGTCATCCTGAACGTGGACAAAGGCGACCTGGAAATTTATCGGAACCGCGAAATCGTGGACGACAACTCCGAGGATATCTGGGACCTGGACAAAATTCCGCTGGCCGAAGCCCAGAAGATTGAGCCTGACTACGAGGTAGGCGAATCGGTGGCTGAAGAAATTAAGCTGGAAGACTTTGGCCGTCGTGCCGTGCTCATGGCCCGCCAGACGCTGATTCAGCGCGTAAAAGACCTGGAGCGCGACAACCTCTACCAGACCTATAAAGACCAGGTAGGTGAAATTGTAGTAGGCGAAGTGTACCAGGTGTGGGGCCGCGAGGCGCTCATTCTCGACAAAGACGAAAACGAGCTGGTGCTGCCCAAGGGTGAGCAAATCCCGAAGGACCGCTACCGCAAGGGCGACACCATCCGGGCCGTGGTGCACCGCGTGGATGTACTGAACGGCACCCCGAAAATCATCCTGTCGCGCGCGGCGCCGGCATTTCTGGAGCGCCTGATGGAGCAGGAAGTGCCCGAAATCTTCGATGGCCTCATCACCATCAAGAACATCGTGCGCGAGCCGGGCGAGCGGGCCAAAGTGGCCGTCGAAAGCTACGATGACCGTATTGACCCGGTAGGTGCCTGCGTGGGCATGAAGGGCTCCCGTATTCACGCCGTAGTGCGCGAACTGGAGAACGAGAACATCGATATTATCAACTACACCGACAACCTGGAGCTCTACATTGCCCGGGCTTTGTCGCCGGCCAAGCTCACGTCGATGAAAATCAACGAACAAACTGGGCGGGTTTCGGTGTTCTTAAAACCAGACCAAGTATCACTGGCCATTGGCCGCGGTGGCGCTAACATCAAATTGGCTTCCCGCTTGGTGGGCATGGAAATCGACGTATTCCGGGATGCCGGTGACTTCGAAGAAGACATTGCTCTGGACGAGTTCCAGGACGAAATTGAAGGCTGGATCCTGGACGAGTTGAAGAAAATCGGCCTCGACACCGGCCGCGCCGTATTGGCTGTCAGCAAGGAAGACATTGTGCGTCGGACAGAGCTGGAAGAGGAAACCGTAGAGGAGCTCTTCCGTGTAATCCGCCACGAGTTCGAGGACAACGAAAGCGACGACCAAGACGAGGAAGCACAAAATTCCGGCGGCGCGCAATGAGTGCGCGGCGGCCGGTACGGCAAGGGGGTTAACAATCGGGCCGGGTGGCTTGATTTTGACCCCGCCCGGCAAGATTTAATATAGTACCTTTGCAACTAGATAAGAGTATCGTTCGCGAGCATAGAATGGCGGAAGCAGCAACCAAACGGCTGAATCAGGCGGCCAAAGACCTGAACGTTGGACTTTCCACAATCGTGGACTTTCTGGCGGGAAAAGGGCACAACATCGAAAACAAGCCGACGACTAAGCTGACGTCGGAGCAGGTCTCCCTGCTCGAAAAAGCGTTTGCATCGTCGGCACAGGACAAGATGGAAGCCGCTAAGCTCAGCCAGGCCAAGCGCCAGAGCGAGCTGGAGGCTGCGGCAACGCAGGCTGCCCAGGCCCGGGCGGCCGAGGCAGCTGCGCCGAAGCCAGCCGCTCCGGCTGCTACCCCGGCTCCGGCTCCCAAGCCGGCTGCTCCGCAAGCTCCTGCCCCCGCACCCGCTGCTGAAGCACCGAAAGCTGCTCCCGTTGAGGAGCCCTCGCGTGTGCCTGGCCTGAAAGTGCTAGGCAAAATTGAGCTAGACGCGAAAGGCCGTCCTGTGCCTCCTCGTCCGGCTGCACCGGCCCCACAGCCTACCCCTGCTCCGGTAGCTGAAGCCCCAAAACCAGCCGCCCCGGCTCCGGTAGCGGAGGCTCCCAAGCCGCAGCCGGCTCCAGCCCCAGCCCCTGAGGCCCCTAAGCCAGCTGCACCAGCTCCGGCCCCGGCCCCACAGCCTACCCCTGCTCCGGCGGCTGAAGCTCCTAAGCCCGCTGCCCCAGCACCTCAGCCGGCTGCTCCGCAAGCTCCGGCTCCTACCCCCGCTCCGGCTGCTGAAGCACCGAAGCCGGCTCCAGCTCCGGTGGCGGCCGCTCCTGCCGCGCCTGCGCCAGCGGCCCCAGCTCCACCGGCTACTCCCGAGGCACCTGCCACGGAAGAAGGCACTATCGTAGCTAAAGCTGATCAGCTGAAAGGTCTCACGGTACTAGGCAAGATTGAGCTTCCCCTCGATTCCTCCCGCCGTGGTGGTGGTGGCCGCGGGGCTCGTCCCGTAGCCTCTTCTGATGTGCGCAAGAGCGGCATCGGACCCGACAAGAAGAAGCGCCAGCGTATTCCCATGAATGGTCCCGGTCAGCCGGGCCAGCAGGGTAACCAAGGCGGCCAGGGTGCTCCCGGCCAGCAAGGTGGCAACCGCCCACAAGGCGGCCCCGGTCAGCAAGGTGGCAACCGGCCTGGCGGCCAGCAGGGCGGCAACAACCGGCCCGGCGGGCAGCAGGGTGGCGGTAACCGTCAGGGCCAAAATCAGGGTGGTGGCAACCGTCAGCCAGCTCCGGCTCTTACTCCTGAGCAAAACGATAAGCAGATTCAGGAGCAGATCAAGGCCACGCTGGCTAAGCTCAGCGGCGGCCGTGGTGGTCAGCAACAGAATCGCGCTAAGTACCGCCGCGACAAGCGGAACATGGCTGCCGAGGACCGCGAGGCGCTGCGCGCTCAGAACGAACTGGATGCCAAGACCCTCAAAGTAACCGAGTTCATTTCGGCCAACGACTTGGCGTCGTTCATGGATGTATCGGTGAACGAGGTAATCAAGGTGTGCCTCAACATGGGCATGTTCGTATCCATCAACCAGCGCCTCGACGCCGAAGCCATTACCGTTATTGCGGATGAATTTGGCTACGACGTAGAATTCCTGAGCGCCGAGGAAGAAGAGACGACCATCGAAATTGAGGATGCCGCAGAGGATCTGCAGCCGCGGGCCCCTATCGTAACCATCATGGGTCACGTCGACCACGGTAAGACCTCGCTGCTTGACTACATCCGCAATGCGAGTGTAGCCAAAGGCGAAGCCGGCGGTATCACCCAGCACATCGGGGCGTACGACGTAATGACCAAATCGGGCAAGCGAGTTACTTTCCTCGATACCCCGGGTCACGAAGCGTTTACCGCCATGCGTGCCCGTGGTGCCAAAGTCACGGACATTGCCATCATTGTGGTAGCAGCCGATGACTCGGTGATGCCGCAAACGAAGGAAGCTATCAACCACGCGCAAGCAGCTGGTGTTCCGATTGTAATTGCCCTGAACAAGATTGATAAGCCTGGCGCCAACCCCGACAAAGTCCGGGAAGAGCTTTCAGCTATCAACATTCTGGTGGAAGAATGGGGTGGTAAGTACCAATCCCAGGAAGTGTCAGCCAAGACGGGTCTGGGCATTGATGATCTGCTGGAGAAAGTACTGCTGGAAGCCGAGATTCTGGAGCTAACGGCCAACCCCGACCGGAAGGCAATTGGTACGGTTATCGAAGCTTCGCTGGACAAAGGCCGTGGCTATGTAACTACTGTACTAGTGCAAACCGGTACTATGGAAGTTGGCGACATCGTGCTGGCTGGTCCGCACTTCGGCCGCGTGAAGGCCATGACGGACCACCGCGGTAAGAAGATGAAGAAAGCCGGCCCGGCTACCCCCGTGCAGGTGCTGGGTCTCACCGGCGCCCCGCAGGCCGGCGACAAAATTCAGGTGATGGAATCGGAGCGCGAAGCCCGCGAACTGGCCACCCAGCGCCAGCAGCTGGCCCGCGAGCAGAGCTTGCGCACCAAGAAGCACATTACCCTCGACGAAATCGGACGTCGCCTGGCAATCGGCTCGTTCAAGGAGCTCAACGTAATTGTAAAAGGCGACGTGGACGGTTCGGTGGAAGCACTGGCCGACTCGCTGCTGAAGCTGAGCACGCCGGAGGTGGCCGTAAATATCCTCTCGAAAGGGGTGGGTGCTATTTCCGAATCCGATGTACTGCTGGCTTCGGCTTCCGACGCAATCATTATTGGCTTCCAGGTACGGCCCTCGCAAAGTGCCCGCCGCCTGGCCGAGCAGGAGCAGATCGACATCCGCCTCTACTCCATCATTTACAACGCCATTAACGAGGTGAAGGATGCCATGGAAGGCATGCTTGCCCCAACAGTGAAGGAAGTAGTGGTGGCCAACGCCGAGGTACGGCAGGTATTCAACATTACCAAAGTAGGCACCATTGGGGGCTGCATGGTAACGGACGGTACCTTCACCCGCAAAACCAAAGTACGCCTCGTACGCGACGGAATTGTGGTGCACTCCGGCGAAATTCAGGACCTCAAGCGCTACAAAGACGACGTGTCGGAAGTACGCCAGGGTTACGAATGCGGTATTTCGATCAAGGGCTTCAATGACCTGCGCGAAGGCGACAACATTGAAGGATTCGAGGAGCAGGAAGTAAAACGGACGCTGTAAGCTTCCATCTGCAGCCTATAGCAAAGGCCTCAACCTAACCAGGTTGGGGCCTTTTTTGCGAATTAGCCAAGCGTGTGCGCCGGCGCTCCTATAGCTCTGTTTGTTAGAGACGAATTATAATAACTACCTTACAAGTGCTTACACGGCGCAGCAGCCTGGAAGCGGATACAGAAAGTGCTACCTAGGTAGTTTCTGTTGTGTGGCGCTGAATTGCGCGGTGGGGAGAAAGAGCCGTTGGGAGAGGAAAACAGAAGAGTATTGAGGCGGTTGAGTATGCAAGAGAAACATCCCCGAGAGGGTACGGCGCACCATGCCCTCTCCACCAGTATACGCGTGCCACGGGTAACGCTGGCTCATACGTTATTTCCGAATAAAACTAGTTTCTGCGTTTTATAGGCAGGGCTTCTTCTAACGCCAACTTGGTTTCTATGAAGCGTCTTCTACTGCTTATTGCTCTGGCAGAACTGGTATCGTGCACGCACCTGCTACAACGCTCCGCTGCTTCAGCTAAACCTGAAGCGGGTAGAGAGGCCCCCGTTCCCAAGCTTCTTGCAGGTACGGCCCCCAGTCCGCAGCAACACCGGGCAGCCAGTGCGGCTTCCCCACGGGCAAGCGCTACCCTACCGGTGTCACCCGTACTAACGTGGTGGCCATGCTCAACCCGGCCCCGACACTAAAAGCACATTTATGCGATTGGACAAACAAAAAGCGCCAAGGCTCCGGCCCTGGCGCTTTTTGTTTAAGTAGGATGACCTCTAGAAGAAGAGGAAGTGCTTTTTCTTTTTATGGGTCAGCGGCTTGCCTTTCGGATCCACGAAACCTGCTGCCCGGGTTTGCCCCCGTTTCTGCCGAGCCGTCCCGACCCGACTATCCTTGAATTTACGCACGGTAAAGCCGCCGGCACCTTTTTCAAATTGCCGAGCTGGGCCGGATGAGCGGCCAAAGCTGGTATTGGCCGTGCTCATCCCCGAGCGAGCCTCCAGGATTTCCATCTGTTGGTCGCGCTTGGCCTCATCAGGGTTCATGCTCATGCGCTGTTGCATCCGGGCAATATCAGTGGCCGAGGCCTTGCGCTTTTTGCGCGGCTCCTGGTCAGTGGGGCGTTGGCCGGTTCCAAGATAGGTAGTCGTGCTGGCCGTAGTCTGCGCCGAGGCTGCGGGGGCTGCAAGGCAGCCGGCGGCAACTAGAATGACAGCAGAAAGCAGCTTTTTCATGGAAAGACGCATTGAAGAGAATGGGAGTCTGAAACGCCTTTGTTCGGCGGAAATTGCAGGAAGCTTGTTGCGCCCAACGGGTGCCCGGTAAAGTTAGTTCAAATTGACCCAACACGCACTCTGCCAGGGCCCAAGTAGCGTACTTAAAGGGTGCTATAGTAGCTGCTTACAAGTAGGCAAGCTCGTTCAAGGAGCCCGTAGCTATGCCCGGCAAACCTACTCAGTTTAGCATGGTCCAGGGGCCGATTTCGATGCCCGGCTGCTAGACAACGGCCAACGGTACTTTCTCCCGGCTAACTGCTCAAAAGGAAGGCGTTCCTCCTCCTCGTATGCGACGGCGGGGTGGCAGGCTGTTACTGAAGAAATACTACCCTAGCTGCGGTTGCGTAAGGCATCCCGAATCTCCGTCAGTAGCAACTGCTCTTTCGTAGGTCCGGGGTCGGCAACCGGCACTACCTGCCGGGGCCGCTTGAAGTTATTGGCAATTTTTACCAGCCAGAAGATGGCAAACGCCATAAGCAGGAACGTAATAACAGCGTTTAGAAACAAACCATAGTTAATGGTAGCTGCTCCGGCTTTCTTGGCTTCCTCCAATGTTTTGTAGCCCGAGCCGTCGAGCGCCAGAAACCAGTCTTTAAAGTCCAGTCCGCCGGTCATCAGTGTCAGCACGGGCATGAGCACGTCGTCCGTGAGCGACTTTGTAATATTGCCAAAGGCCCCGCCAATAATTACCCCAACGGCTAGGTCGAGCACATTGCCTTTAGAAATGAATTCTTTGAACTCGGAAACAAAGCCCATAGCCTGGAAATCATTAGTAGTGAGGAAGAACGTATAGCTGAGCAAATATATAAATTTACTTATACTGTCCTAAGGCCTTCCCCCTGGCTAGAAGTGCCCGATTCAGGAGCGGAGCAATTCGTTCTATCTTTACCGCCATTCTTCCCGCCGGTTTTTCTTCGACCCACTATGACGTTTACCAACCTGCTCTATCAACTGGAAGCCGAAACAGGCATCCTGACCATCACGGTCAACCGGCCCGATAAACTCAACGCGCTGAATGCAGCTACCATTGAGGAACTCCGACATGCTGCCCAACAAGCCCGGCAAGACGACGCTGTGCGGGGCATTATCCTGACGGGTAGCGGAGAAAAGTCGTTTGTAGCTGGAGCCGATATTGCGGAGCTTACTAAGTTGGATGCGGCTACGGGGCAGCGGGCGGCGGAGCAAGGGCAGGAAGCATTTCGCCTGCTAGAAGAAAGCTCCAAGCCAGTTATTGCAGCCGTGAATGGCTTTGCTCTGGGTGGGGGCTGCGAGCTGGCTATGGCCTGCCATATGCGTATCGCCTCTGACAATGCCCGCTTTGGCCAGCCCGAAGTAAACTTGGGCTTGATTCCAGGCTACGGTGGTACCCAGCGGCTTACCCAGCTCATCGGCAAAGGGAAGGCGTTGGAACTGCTGCTCACGGCCGACATGATTAAGGCCGATGAGGCTTTACGGCTCGGCCTAGTAAACCACGTAGTTCCCCAAGCGGAACTGCTGAACTTCACCAAGCAGTTGCTGAGCCGCATTCTGACGAAGGCCCCGCTGGCCGTAGGCTTGTGCATTGATGCCGTAAGTGCCTATTACGATAAGGAGCGCCAGGGCTATCAAACCGAGGCGGAGTCCTTCGGCCAGTGCTTTACCTCGGCCGACTTTCGGGAAGGCACCACAGCGTTCCTGGAAAAGCGGCCCGCTACCTTTACCGGCAAATAGGACCGGCTACTCGGCTTCGCGTGCGCCATGCTGCCGCGGGTACGCAGCATGGCACTTTGCTGTTCGAGGAAAGCATTTTTATCATTTTTTGAGGAGTTGACTACATGAGTATTGCCAAGCGCCTGGCTTCCCAAACGGCTGTGTACGGTATCAGCAGCATTTTGGGCCGCGTGCTCACGTTCCTGCTGGTGCGCGTGTATACCGGGCGGTTCGCAGCGGCGGAATACGGTATTGTGACGGGTTTGTACGCTTACGTATCGTTTCTGAACGTGCTGTTCACTTACGGCATGGAAACAACATACTTCCGTTTCGCCAATCGCCCTGGCACCGACCGTCGGGAACTGTATGACCGGGTGATGACCCTGCTGCTCATTTCCAGTGTGCTGCTCACCGCTGGGCTGGCCCTGTTAGCCCGGCCGCTGATGAGCCTGCTGAGCCTGCCACCCGGCCACGAGCAGTACGCCGTCTGGATAGCCATTATTCTGGGACTGGATGCGCTGGCAGCTATTCCATTTGCCCGGCTTCGGCTGGAAAACAAAGCCCGCAAGTTTGCCGGTATTCGGCTGGCCAACATCTTGCTGAATGTGGGGCTGAACTTGTTTTTTATTGTTCTCTGCCCCGATGTGCTGGCTGGCAAATACCTCGCCGAACTGCGCCCTTTGGCCGAAAGCGTATACAACCCTACCGTGGGGGTAGGCTACGTCTTTCTCTCGAACCTGGCAGCCAGCGCCTTCACCCTGGTGTTACTAGGACGAGAGCTGCTGGATTTTCGCTTCCGTCTGAAGCTGGAACCGCTGCGGCCGCTGCTGCAGTATGCCTACCCCATTATGCTCATGGGCCTGGCTGGCATGGTCAACGAAATGCTGGACCGCATCCTGCTACCGATGTGGCTACCCAAAAACTTCTACCCCGGCCAGAGCAACCTGGCGGCCGTGGGTATTTATGGAGCCTGTTACAAGCTCAGCATCCTGATGAGCCTCGTGATTCAAGCCTTTAAGTACGCGGCTGAGCCGTTCTTCTTTGCCCAGAGTACCGAGCAGAATTCGCCCCGCACCTTTGCCCTGGTACTGAAGTGGTTTACCCTGTGCTGCGCCATGCTGTTTGTGGGCGTGAGCGTGAACGTGGACCTAGTGGCAAAGGTGTTTCTGCAGCGGCCTGAGTACTTGCAGGGACTGAGCGTGGTACCGGTGCTACTGCTGGCCAACCTGTTTTTGGGCGTGTACTGGAACCTCTCCGTGTGGTTTAAACTCACCGACAAAACGTACTACGGTACCTACTTAGGTGCTGCCGGCGCCGTGCTTACCATTGTTCTCAACTTGGTGCTGATTCCGCTGCTTGGCTATATGGGCTCGGCCATTGCCACGCTGGCCTGCTACTTCACGATGGCGGCCCTGTGCTGGTGGCTGGGCGAGCGACACTTCCCGGTGCCCTACCCCATAGCGCGACTGCTGACTTGGCTGGCGGTGGCGGTGGGGGTAGTTGCCCTGAGTTGGTGGCTGCCAGTGGCAGACGGCTGGTCCCGCTACGGCTTTCATGCCCTGCTCACGCTGGGCTTCATAGGGCTGGTAGCCGCCGTGGAAGGACGCCGCTTGCGGGCCATCTGATGTGCCTCCCCTTGCCGGCAAAATACTGCTGGCTTCGGACGGGTTAGATAAGTTTTTTCAAAACGGAATTTTCCAGTAATTCCCCGTAATCTGCCAACTTACACCGGCAGCCTGCTTTCGTCTTTCTACCTTTGCGGTGGGCAACTGCCTGTCGCCCTTTTCTTCATGCTGATTTCCATTATCAATACGTCCCACCACCCGCTGCCCGAGTACCAAACGGCCCACGCGGCCGGAATGGACGTGCGCGCCAACCTCACGGAACCGGTTACGTTGAAGCCCCTGCAACGCGCCCTCATCCCAACCGGCTTGCAACTCGAACTTCCGGTAGGCTACGAAATGCAGGTACGCCCCCGCAGTGGCTTGGCTTATAAGCACGGCATCAGCATTGTGAACAGCCCCGGCACCATCGACGCGGACTACCGCGGCGAGCTAAAAGTGCTGCTCGTGAATCTGTCGGACCAAGACTTCGTAGTGCAGGATGGGGAGCGTATTGCGCAGCTAGTGGTGGCCCGCCACGAAACCGTGGAGTGGCAGCCCGTAACGGTGCTGAGCGAAACCTCCCGCGGCACGGGCGGCTACGGCAGCACAGGCGTACATTGAAAACACCCCGGCCTACCGGTTTCTTTAACTTTCTTACTTCTTATGAGCCGCTCCTGCGCCGCTCCTACCCCCTAACTTCAACCTCTACCTTTCACTAGTTCTTTTGTATGAAAATCATCGTTCCGATGGCTGGCATGGGTAAGCGCATGCGCCCCCACACTCTTACCGTTCCTAAGCCCCTGATTCCGATTGCCGGCAAACCTATCGTACAGCGGCTGGTGGAAGACATTGCCAAAGTATGCGGGGAGCAGGTTGAAGAAGTAGCCTTCATTATCGGCCGCTTTGGGGCAGAGGTGGAAAAGAGCTTGGTGCGGATTGCCGAATCGGTAGGCGCTAAGGGCACTATTCACTACCAGGACGAGCCGCTGGGCACGGCCCACGCTATTCTGTGCGCGCAGTCGGCCCTGGATGGTCCGGTGGTAGTAGCCTTCGCCGATACGCTCTTCAAGGCCGATTTCATTCTGGACTCTTCTGCCGAAGGCACCATCTGGGTGCAGCGCGTGGATGACCCCAAACCGTTTGGCGTGGTGAAGCTTAACGAAGAAGGCCAGATTACCGACTTC
The DNA here is from genome assembly GCF_019599275.1 of Hymenobacter sp. HSC-4F20. Classification (GTDB taxonomy): domain Bacteria; phylum Bacteroidota; class Bacteroidia; order Cytophagales; family Hymenobacteraceae; genus Hymenobacter. The sequence continues at coordinate 738,575 of NZ_JAHZTD010000002.1, forward strand.
GTGGAAAAACCCGAAACCTTCGTGTCAGATTTGGCCATCATCGGCATCTACTACTTTAAGGATGGCGAGTACCTGCGCAGCGAGCTGCAGTATTTGCTCGACAACGATATCAAGGACAAGGGCGAGTTCCAACTTACCAATGCCCTGGAGAACATGAAAAACAAAGGCACGAAGTTCGTGCCCGGCCGCGTAACCGAGTGGCTCGACTGCGGCAACAAGGATGCCACCGTGTACACCAACCAGCGCTACCTGGAATACTTGCAGGAGCGCGGCGAAAACCTAGTAGCTGAATCGGCCCAGGTGACGAACTCGGTGCTGATTCCACCGGTATATATCGGGGAAGGCGTTATTATTACCGATTCGGTGGTAGGTCCGCACGTCTCCTTAGGCAACCATACTAACGTGCGCGCGTCCATCGTTTCTAACTCCATCGTGCAGCAATCGGCCACGGTGCTGCATACCAACCTGACCAACTCCATGGTGGGCAGCCACGCAACCGTAGCCAGCGCACCGCATGATCTGAGCCTGGGTGACTACAACACGCTGCGCGTGTGATATTTTTGCGTCTCCTGACGTTTCAGTGGCGCGGACCTTTGCCGGGGCCGTCGTGTTGAGGTTAGGTTTCCTCATTTCCAAACCGCGGCGGCAAAGGTCCGCGCTACTGTTTTCATGAGTCGATTTAGGTTTATTTCCGTATTGCTGTTGGGCCTGCTGGCCGGGCCGATTTATGCCCAGCAGCAGGCCCCACCAGCTACTGGGGCGGCCGCGGAGAAAAAGCCCCGCAAGCTCACGCGCAAGGAGCGCAAAGAGTTGGCCCGCCGGGCGGCCTTAGATGCCGCCGCCCAGCAAAAGCGCCCGCTCTCGGAAAAGGACCGCGAGATAAGCGAAGCGTATTTCGTGGATGGAGTCCGGTTTGTGCTGCTGGAAGACTACAACAAAGCGTTGGAGCGCTTGCTGAAGGCCTACGCCCTCAACCCCACCAATGCGGCCGTTAACTACAAGATTGCCGAAACCAACCTGCTTAGCGGCAACTTGCAGGACGCCACCAATTTTGCGCAGGCGGCGGTGAAGCTGGACCCGCAAAACGCCTATTATTACTTGCTATTGGCTCAGATTTACGCTTCTCAGAAGCAATACGACCAAGCCATTGCCACCTACAATACCCTGATTAAGCAGGTGCCCAACTCGGGCTACTACCTCTTCAATCTGGCCGACCTCTACATTGCCCAAGGCAAGCTCAACGAGGCCCTGGCGGCTTTCGACCAGGCCGAAAAACAGTTTGGCCCCCTGGATGAGGTATCGTTTAAGAAGCAGCAGATCTACCTCAAGCAAAACAACCTCGATAAAGCCCTTCAGGAAGGTGAAGTGCTCATTGCTGCTAACCCCGACGAGGTGCGGTATGTGCTGGCGCAGGCGCAGATGTACGCGGCCAACAACCGCTTTCCGGACGCTATCCGGGTGGCGCAGCAGGCCCTGAAGCAGGACCCCGATAATCCGAGGGCCCGCATGATTCTGGCCGACGTGTACCGTCAGCAGAACAACCCGCAGGAGTCGGAAAGGCAGATTAAGCTGGCCTTTGAAAGCCCGGCCCTGGACGTGGACGATAAAGTGCGCATTCTGGTCGACTACATCAAGCAGCTTCCCAACCCGGCACTGAATCAGACGGCTCAAGACTTGGCAGCTATTACTACCCGCGTCCATCCCCGCGAGGCCAAAGCTTTTTCTATTGCCGGCGACATTCAGACTGTAACGGGCAACCGGCCTGCCGCCCGCACCAACTACCTCAAGGCTATTCAGTTAGACAACTCCCGCTACCAGATCTGGCAGCAGGTAGTCCTTATTGATGCCGAGTTGAACCAGGTTGACTCGCTGCTGACCCACACGGAGCAGGCCCTGGAGCTGTTTCCTAACCAGGCCCCGCTGTGGTTCTACAATGGGGTAGGCCACCAGCTGAAAAAGCAGCCCACCAAAGCTATCAAGTCCTTAGAGTACGGCCGTAAGCTGGCTACCGATAACCCGGAGCTACTGGCCCAGTTTGATACCCAGCTCGGCGACGTGTACCACGAGCTGAAGGAGTACGCCAAGTCGGATGCGGCCTACGAGGCGGCTCTGACCTTTGATGCCAACAACGCGCAGGCTCTCAACAACTACAGCTACTACCTTTCCCTGCGGGGTGAGAAGCTGGACAAAGCCAAGGAAATGTCGGGCAAACTGGTAAAGCAGAACCCTGACAACGACACCTACCTGGATACTTATGGGTGGGTGCTGTACCGCCTGAAAGATTATACCGGAGCCCGGCAGCAGCTGGAAAAGGCTCTGAAAACCACCTCCGACGCCACCGTAGTAGAGCACTATGGTGACGTACTTTACCAACTGGGCGAGGCTGACAAGGCCTTGGCCGAGTGGCAGAAAGCCAAGAAAATAGGCGGTGCTTCCCCGCTCATCGACCGGAAGATTAAAGACAAAAAACTCTATGAGTAACCGCCTCCTGCTGGCGCTGCTGGGCGCCACGCTGATGTTGGGTAGCTGCAACCGCAAATTGCTCTCCATTAGCTCCAAAGCCCCCAAAGCGGCGGCTCCTGTGCCGGAATCGGTGCGGGCGACCAACGTTGACTTTCGCTTTCTGGCGGCCAAGGGCAAGGCGCAGTTTGATCAGCAGAGTGGCAACATCAATGTGCGCATCCGTAAGGACAGCGTTATCTGGATTTCAGCTTCCTTAATTGGGGTAGAAGGCGGGCGCATTTACATTACCCGCGACTCGGTGCAAGTGCTGGACAAGCTGCACCGCGAGTATTACGCCGGCGACTTTGCCTACCTGAGCCAGCGCCTGAACGTGCCCGTTACCTTCGACATGGTGCAGGCCCTGCTACTGGGTAACTACCTTGCGCCCGTCGACGCCGCTACCCAGCCCAGCGTGACCACGGAAGGACCCATGCAGCGCGTGAACTATGAGCAGGCGGGCTTGCTGGTGCAGCAACTCGTGAACCTAGAGCGCGGACGCATTCAGCAGCTGCAGGTACAGGCCCCGGCCAACCAGAATAAGCTAACGGTTGATTACACCGATTTCCGCACGCTGGAGCGCAATCCAACGCCGTTCGCCCACAGCAGCCTGGTGCAGATTCAGCAGGGTACGGCGCCACCGGCTACGCTTACTATTACCTACCGCTCCGTAGACATTGATAAGGAGCGGCTGCAATTCCCCTTCTCGGTACCTAAGGGTTATGCGCGGAAAAAGTAACGGCTGGCTGCTGGCCTTCTGCTGGCTCTTCGTGCTGGGTATTACCGAAGGTACGTGGGCTCAGGGCAGCAGCTCCGGCAAGCGCAAAACCAAAGTACAGCTGGAGCGGGAGCGGCGCCTTACGCTCCAGCGCATCAAAGAAGCTAGCCGCATTCTGGAACAAACCCAGCAGCAGAAGCAGGCTTCCGTGGGCCAGCTCAACGCGCTGAAAGAAAAGCTGACGGTACAACAGGGTGTTATCAAGAACATCAGCAATGAGCTGCGCTACCTGGAAACCGACGTTCGGCAGACCGAAAACCAGGTGCAGCAAACCCGCCAGAGCCTGGAGCAGCTTAAGGCAGAGTATGCCCGCCTGATTTACACTGGCTCCAAAACTGCCAACGGCTATAACCGGGTGATGTTTCTGTTCGCCTCGGAGTCGTTCAACCAGTTCATGCTGCGCCTGCGCTACATCCGGCAGTACACGGAGGTGCGCAAGGCCCAAGCCGCGCAAATCAGCCACACGCAGCAGCGCCTGAGCACCCAGCTAACTGGCCTGAAAGAAAAGCAGGAGCAAAAAGGCACCTTGCTCAGCAGCCAGCTTTCGGAGAAGAAAAACCTGCTGACCCTGAAAACCCAACAGGACCAGGTGGTCACCAAGCTTACTCAGCAGGAGGAAAACCTCCGGCAGGAGCTAGCCGCCCGTCAACAGGCTGTCAGCCGCCTTGATAACCTTATTGCGCAACGCGTGCGGGAAGAAATTGCCCGGGCTGCCCGGCTGGCGGCCCGCCGAGCGGCGGCCAAGGCGGCGGCGGAGAGGGCCAGCGCCGCCGCGGCTACCTCCCCTTCCCGCAGTCCGGGCGCTACCTCACGCACCAGCAGCACAGCCGCTACGGAAGCAGCAGCTGAAGCCGCCGCCGAGCGGGTAGACCGCGTAACAATGACTCCGGAAGGTGCTGAGCTGGCCGCTTCCTTTCACGATAACCGGGGCCGGCTACCCTGGCCCGTGGGGCGAGGCTTCATCAGCCAACATTTCGGCCGGCATAACCACCCTGTTTTGAAAAACGTAGTTGTGGAAAACCGCGGCGTCGATATTCAAACCAACGCCGGCGAACCAGTACGAGCTGTGTTTAGCGGCAAGGTACTCACCGTAGCCAGTGTACCGGGCATGAACACCATTGTGATGGTACAACACGGCGACTACTTCACGGTGTATGCTAAGCTGCGCAGCGTTAGCGTCAGCGAAGGCCAAACGGTTAGCGCCCGCCAAACCATTGGCACCGTTTCCACCGACGCCGAAGGCACCTCGGAAGTGCAGTTTCAGGTGTGGCACAACAGCTCTAACCTCAACCCCGAAAACTGGCTGGGCCGCAAGTAAAAGCAGCGCTCCACAGTTGGGCAACAAGCGGGAGTAGGGGCGTAAACGCTAATACGGGCCATTGCCCAGCGGAGAGGGGCAAAAAAAACACCGCACAGCATGCGGTGTCTTTCTGAGCTATGAAAACAAACTTAGCTATCAGAATCCCTCCCCCGAATACCATCTGGTAGCGAGCTACCAGCGCCAGCCGGGGTAATTCCCGATAACATGGCGAAAGATACTGTGGCCGGTATATCAGCCCCCTGCAAATTCGCCGAATGGGTTTTTTCTCTCGGTGAAGAGAAGCTTTCCGAAGGCTCGCGCACTGGTCGAGCTTAGATTAGGTTCAGCCGACTCAACAGGGCAGCTTTATAGGAATTGCCGATGGGAACCGGCAGTACGCTGGCTGCCTGCTCCAGACTACGGCCGGCTTCTACAATTACCGCGTCGTTTTCAATGGCGATGATCCGGTCGAGCCGCACAATATATTTCCGGTGTACCCGCGCGAAGTCACGCAGGGGCAGCTTGGCTTCCAACTCCTTCATGGTGCTGTACACCGTGTACCGCTCCCGGCCCGAGTAGATATTGACGTAGTCGCCGAGGGCTTCCACATACCGGATATCCGACGTGTTTACGCGCAGCAATCGGTGGTCCTGCTTGATAAAGATTTCATTCTGGCCGCCGTTGAGGTAAAGCGATTCAGCCGTATCGTTGGCCATGCGAAGTAGTCCTTCCAACTTATGTTTTTCTTCTTGTAGCTGCAGGCGCGCACGCCGCAATTCTAGGTGCGACACCACTTCCCGCGCCAGAATGCGCAGGGCATCGCGTTGTTCCTCGGTAAGGCGCCGTGGTACCGTGTCAATGGTACAGATTGTTCCCAGAGCCTGGCCTTCCGGGGTAATTAGTGGGGCTCCGGCATAAAAGCGAATATTGGGCTCCCCCGTCACTAAGGCATTCTGCTGAAACAGCGGGTTGAGGGTAGCGTCCTCTACTTCGTACACATTATTTGATAGAATAGCGTGCTGACAGAAGGCTAAGTCGCGGGAGGTGCTTTGAATCTCCAGGCCCAGCTTCGCTTTAAACCATTGCCGCTCGGCATCCAGTAGCGAGACCAGAGAGATAGGTGTACCACAGATGTAGGCAGCCAGCCGGACCAAATCATCAAAGGCCGTTTCCGGTGGAGTGTCTAAGATGTGGTAGTTGCGCAGAGCTTCCAGACGAGCGGCTTCGTCCGAGCGACGAGTCGAGGATTTTGCTGTTCGCTCTGGGGTAGATAGGATGGAAGACATGGGCGGAGGAGCAGGTAAGAAAGCAGCAGCAGGGGATATTCAAACGTAAACTACCTTCCAAGTAGGGCATATCCTCGCGCATTCCTGGCACCGAAACGCCGAGTAGCAGTATTTACCGGCTTAAGAAGTCTATCCACTGGCTAAATATTTCATAAACATTCCGGCTGCAAAGCCAAACTAGCCGCTTATCCTTCAGCTAACGCGCCGCCAAGGAACTGATTTTGAAATTATGCGGTACCTTTACCAATCCCGATGCGTACAAGGCTGCGTATACGTAGCTTTGCCACACCATAATTCGGCCTAACGGCTTTTTCCTATGCATTTTGCCACCCTCCTGCTCGGAATCGGTAATTTCGGCGGCACTGAACTGCTCCTCATCGGCTTAGCTATCATCTTATTGTTCGGCGCCAAGCGCATTCCGGAGCTGTTCCGGGGCATGGGCCAGGGCATCCGGGAGTTCAAGGACGCCTCCAAAGAAGAGAAGCCCGAGTTCCGGGACCAGTCGGTTAACCCCAATGACCCCACGGCGCCCCGCCGCTAATCTCGCGTAGCCATGACTAGTCCTCTCTTTCTGTTCCTGGGTGACCTCGGCGGTGGTGAGCTTATGCTCATCATGGTGGTTATCCTGATTTTCTTCGGGGCCAACAAAATTCCGGAGTTGGCTCGGGGCCTGGGTAAAGGTATCCGGGAGTTCAAAGACGCCTCGCGGGAAATCCGGAGCGAAATTGAAAACGCCGATCGGCCCCAGCAGCCCTACCAGCAGCAGTTCAATCAGCAGCCGTACCAGCAGCCAGTTGAGCAGCAACCTTACCACTCAAGCCACCCGGTAACCGATGCCCCGGCCGTTACGCCGGTAGCTCCGCCCATGGATGGCGGCATTACTCCTCCGGTTGCTCCTACCCCTACTGAGGAGCGGCCGCGCCTTGACCAGACGCACTAAGTAGTAAGCACTAGGTAGTAGGATCCGAGAAGCTGGTAACCGCAGTCTTACTACCTGCTGCTGTGTCCGAAGTACTTACTCCAAACTTTTCCTCGTCTTGAGACGCTTTAACTCCCTCACGGAAGTTCGCCACGAGCTGACGGCAGGCACTACGTCCTGCCGTCAGCTCGTGGAGTATTATCTGGATAACATCCGCCGCAAAGAAAATCTGAACGCCTTCCTGGAAGTGTGGCCTGAAGAAGCGCTGGCCCAAGCCGATGCCGTAGATGCCAAATTGGCCGCAGGTACGGCCGGTAAGCTGGCCGGCATGGTTATCGGACTGAAGGATGTACTGGCGTACGAGGGCCACGCGCTGCAAAGCAGCAGCCACATTCTCGACGGCTTTAAGTCGCTGTTTACCGGTACGGCCGTGCAGCGCCTGCTCGACGAGGATGCCATTCTGATCGGGCGGCAGAACTGCGACGAGTTTGCTATGGGCGCCTCCAACGAAACGTCGTACTTCGGGCCGGCCCGGAATGAAATTGACCCGGAGCGCGTGCCGGGCGGCTCCTCCGGGGGCTCTGCCGTGGCCGTGCAGGCCGATTTGTGCCTGGCCTCCATTGGCTCCGACACGGGCGGCTCGGTGCGGCAGCCTGCGGCGTTCTGCGGCATTGTGGGCTTTAAGCCCACGTACTCGCGAATCTCGCGCTACGGTCTGGTTGCCTACGCTTCTTCCTTCGACCAGATTGGTACCCTTACCCGTTCGGTAGAGGACGCTGCCCTGCTGCTGGAAGTAATGGCCGGCCCCGATAACTTCGATAGCACAGCCAGCCAGCGCGAGGTACCTGCCTACAGTCAGCATCTGGCCCCGGCGCCACACTACCGGATTGGCTACATTCAGGATTGCCTGGAGCGGCCCGGTCTGAACCCCGAAATTAAGGCGGCTACCGAGCGGGCTCTGGACCAGCTGCGCGGGCAGGGCCATGTGGTAGAAGCCGTGGAGTTCCCCTACCTCGACTTCATTGTACCAACGTATTATATTCTGACTACGGCTGAGGCCAGCTCCAACCTGAGCCGCTACGATGGGGTGAAGTTTGGCTACCGTGCCCCGGACGCCACCGACCTGGAGTCGCTCTACAAGAAAACCCGGGCCCAGGGGTTTGGCCCCGAGGTGCAGCGCCGGATTCTGCTGGGCACCTTCGTGCTGAGTGCCAGCTACTACGATGCCTACTACACGAAAGCACAGCGGGTACGGCGCCTGATTAAGGAGAAAACCGACGAGCTACTACGCGAGTACGACTTCCTGGTGCTGCCGACCACGCCAACTACGGCCTTCCGCATTGGCGACGTAAATAAAGATACTTTGGCCATGTACTTGGCCGACATCTTCACGGTGCAGGCTTCCCTGGCGGGCGTACCGGCCATTTCAGTGCCGGCCGGCACCGATTCGCAGGGCCTGCCCATTGGCCTGCAGATTCTGAGCGGCGCATTCCGCGAAGAACACCTGCTGGCCTTTGCCAATTCCCTCACCGAAACCCTGACGCCGGCTCTGGCTTAAGCTAACAGCCCCGCGTACACCCCCGGAGCAGCCCTCCGGTCTTGGCTGATAACTGCCGCGCATGTGGGCAGTTCCGCACCCGGACCGGTCGGTAGCTCCGGGGTTCTTATTCAGGCTGGGGCTGGTATTTTTACCAATCCGTGTTATTTTTGAAGATGTGCCATGCTGAGGCACACCGTTTTGAGGTGCGAGGCTTACAGGCCAGTTTACCAGTGCGTATGAAGAAAAAGTTGCTGCGGGCTGCCGTTCCCTTGTTGGTTGCTGTTTCGGTGACGCGCCCCGTTCTGGCACAGACTCGGCCCGAGCTGCCACCCGCTCCTGCTGACGACACGCTGCGCGTGAACCTGCAGCTGCTACCCGATTCGCTGGTAGCGGCCCCCGCCCCGATCGACTCGGCCAAGCTGGCTTGGCGGCGCACTCCGCCGGAGCTGCGCGACTTGGTGGGGGACCGGATCGGCTGCTTTGAGACGGATGTTCCGCATGCCTTCAACTCGTCGGTAATGGCCTTTGTGCGCCTGTTTACGGAGCGGCAGCGCGGCTATACTCAGCGGGTGCTGGAGCGCGAGAACCTGTATTTTCCGCTTTTCGAGAAGTACCTGGCCAAGTACAATCTGCCTACCGATTTGAAATACCTAGCTGTGGTGGAGTCAGCGCTGATTCCGACAGCTAAGTCGCGGGTGGGTGCTACCGGCCTCTGGCAGTTTATGGGGCCTACGGCCAACGACCTGCGCCTACGCCGCGACGAGTGGGTAGATGAGCGCATGAACCCCGAAAAGGCCACGGAGGCGGCTTGTAAGCACCTGCGCTACCTATACGGCGTATTTCACGACTGGGAAATGGTGCTGGCCGCCTACAACTGGGGGGCCGGCAACATGCAGAAAGTAGTACGGCGCACGGGTAAAAAGACCTACTGGGAGGTGCACCCCAACCTGCCAGCCGAAACGCGTAACTACGTGCCTACTTTCACGGCCATTATGTACGCTATGAAGTATGCCCAGCAGCACCAGTTGCACTCCCCTACCCTGCGCTACCAGTACGCCGAGCCCCTGGATACCCTGCAGCTGGGTGGCCGGGCTTTCGACCTGACACGCCTGGCCCAGGCCTGTGGCTACTCCGATTCTCTGGCGCTGGTGCGGCTGAACCCGGAGCTGCGCAAGCCGTGGCTCCCGCAGGGCTACCGCCCCTACGCCGTGCAACTGCCCGTGGCAGCGCGCCCGGCCCTGGCGCTGGTAGACCGGGAAACCCTGTTTACCTACTGCCGCCCCCTGGCAGAACTGCCGCAGCCACTGGTGCCCCGGCCGGTGCCGCTGGCGGGCGTGGAACCCTTTCCCACGCGCAGCTTGGCAACTGAAGCTGCGCAGCGAGACCGTGGTGCGGCCACAGCGCCCCACTACCGTCGCGTACGCCACACGGTGAAGCGCGGCGAAACAGTGGCATCCGTGGCCGAGCAGTATGCCGTAAGCGCAGCCCAAGTGCGACGCTGGAATAACCTTGCCAAGAAAGCCAGCCTGACGCCGCGCCGCCAACTGGTGCTGTTCCTGCCCGTAGCACCCAGCCAAGCGGCCGCGCCTGCCAGCACTACCCTTGTGGCAGCGACACGGCCAGCATCAGGAGTAGATTCCCGCGCAGTTCCGGCACTAAAGCCCCAACCAGTGGCTACCTCCTCTTCGGAAGATAGTACCCCTACCCCCGTTCGCACGTCCGCTGCTCGCGGCGCAGTGGCTTCCGGTCGGGGCGTGCGTGCCACCGCCGCGCCGCAACTAACCGAACCGGATGATTCCGTGCCTACAACCTATGTAGTACGGCGAGGCGACTTTCTGGAGAAGGTAGCTCGCACCCACGGTCTTACGGTGGCGCAGCTGATGGCCCGCAATAATCTGACTTCGGAAGCTTTGACGCCGGGCCAGAAGCTCAGCTTGGAGGTCACCTCGGGCACTGACCTCGCCGCTGCCACACGCGCGGCCGCAGAGGCTGCGCAGGAGCCCATCCGGCGAACTGCCCGGACTACCGCAAAGCCCGCCTTGCCCAGCCCGCAGGTGCATTTGGTGCAGCCCGGCGATACGCTCTACAATATCTCCCGACGCTACCAGGGCCTGACCGTCGAGAAGCTGCGGGAGCTTAACCACCTCCAATCCGACGAAGTAAAGCCCGGGCAAAAGCTCATTGTGAAGAGCTAAACCCAGAGCCGTAGGTAGCAACCAAGAAGCGCAGAAGAATTTCTGCGCTTTTTTTATTTCTGTCTTTCAGATGAATACCTATTTTTTTCTACCCGTCCCAAATACCGGGAACTATTTTAAGAAAAGCTGGCACGGCGCTTGGCATAACTATACTACGCTCCTTTCATTCGCTCTATTCCTTCCCAATCATGCTAAAACCCGTACGTATCCTGCCTACCTTCTTTATCCTAGCTCTAACTGCCAGCTGCCAGAAAGACAAGGAAATGCCAGAGCCTACCGTGGCCCCGCCGGTGCAAGAAGCCAACGTCAGCTTTACCTACACGTATCCGGGCGAAAACAAAGGCCAGACCTTTCTGGCTTACGCGCCCACTGGCAAACTTTCCTCCGACAAGCTCACGCTGGTATTTGAAAAAGAAGCCCGCCCCAACGGGCTCGGTACTGAAGAGCGGGTTGACTTTCTCCTGCCTAAAAGCAAGCATAAGAATGGGCTAGTCGGCATGTATACCCTCTCTTCGCAGCCCGACCCAGGGCAGGGTGATATGCTGGTGACTTATGAGCGGCCGCCGTATGCGCCGGGCGTATTCCTCAACAAGTACTCCGGCAATACGCACGTAGTTGAGGGCAGCTTCATCATTACGGAGTATAACGTCGGCCGTCAGCTCATCAGCGGCTCTTACATCTTCACTATCCGAAACACCAAAGATCCTTATGTGTATCTGGCTACTGGTTCGGGGGCGGACGTTCGGCGTGACTGTACTATTAAAGGCTACGGCACGTTCAAGGAAATTCCGCTTCTATAAGTATCCCCCGGTCCGCTACCTATTTATATCCTTGCACAGAAATGCGTTTTACATCCCGCCTTGTTTTGTTGGCAATTCCGGCCACTCCCCCGGCTTCCTGCGGTTGTGACTAGGAAACGAAGGACCCACAGCCGATAGTTTCCGCCAGCCCGGCTGAACTACCCGTGCTCCATGAAGTGCTCTACACTCTACCCCACCGCGTGTACCCGCAACAGTAGTCTGTGCTACAACTAAGAAACCTTGCCGGGTGCCGCCGTGCTTGAAGAGCACAGGCTTTACCCGAACTTTGTTCTACCCCAGGACGTGGACCGAATGAATTTTGCGGTACCTCGGGCTTCGCTTACTTCAGGCATACTGGCGTGTAGCCGGCTGTTTGGACAGTCTACTTTCAGTGGGGTTGCCGCTGCCATGTGCTCTACTGCATCAACCTGGCCACGTCGCTGAGCGGCAGCTTCTACTACAGCCACCAGAACCAAAGGCAGGGCCAGCTTACGAGTACGACCTACGATGCTCCGCGCAGGCTCATCAGCGGCACCTACGAAATGCAGCTCAGCAACAGGCCCACTGAGGCTACCCTGCATTGCAATGGGAACGTAATCGAAACATTCAACCAGCCGAGCCGACACCGGCCTACCCGGTTGGGCGCCTCAAACCTTATCGTCGGGTTTGAGGCGTTTTTTCTATCCGGGCGGGGGCTCGTACCTTTGTCGCGGGTTGATTTTGCCCCATCCCGCTTTCTTGCCGTTTAAAGGAAGCTCCACCCTAGCATTGTAGCATGCTGAAAATAAACAAACAGGACGCGCTCAACTACCACGCTCAGAACCCAGCCGGTAAAATTGAGGTAGTACCCACGAAGCCCGTCAGCACCCAGCTGGATTTGGCCTTGGCCTACTCTCCGGGGGTAGCTGAGCCTTGCAAAGCCATTGCCGCCAACAAAGACGATGTCTACAAGTACACCGCCAAAGGCAACCTGGTAGGCGTTATCAGCAATGGCACCGCCGTGCTGGGGCTGGGCAACATTGGTCCCGATGCCTCCAAGCCGGTAATGGAAGGTAAAGGCGTGCTTTTCAAGAAGTTTGCGGGCATCGACTGCTTCGATATTGAAATTGATGCCACCGACCCCGAGGAGTTTATCCGCATCGTGAAGTCGCTGGAGCCCACGTTTGGCGGCATCAACCTAGAAGACATTAAAGCCCCCGAGTGCTTCCCGATTGAGACGGCCCTGCGCGAGCAGATGAACATTCCGCTCATGCACGACGACCAGCACGGCACGGCCATTATCTCGTCGGCCGCTTTGCTGAACGCCCTGGAGGTAGTTGGCAAGAAGATCGACGAAATTCGGGTGGTCGTTAGTGGCGCGGGGGCCGCGGCCATCAGCTGCCTGCGGCTGTACCTGGAGCTGGGGTTGAAGCGCGAAAACGTGGTGGTGTTCGACAAAGACGGCATCATTCATCCCCAGCGCACCGACCTGGCGGCCCTGCAGATGCAGTTTGCCACCGAGCGCCCCATTACTACCCTGGCCCAGGCCATGGAAGGAGCCGATTTTTTCTTGGGGCTTTCGGCAGCCAATGTGCTGGCGCCGGAACTCCTGCTGAAGATGGCGGCCAACCCGATTGTGTTTGCCCTAGCCAACCCCGATCCGGAAATTCCTTACGAAGTGGCCATGGCTACCCGCGAGGACATCATCATGGCAACGGGCCGCTCCGACCATCCGAACCAAGTAAACAACGTACTGGGCTTCCCTTACATCTTCCGGGGGGCGCTGGACGTGCGCGCCACGGAAATCAACGAGGCCATGAAGCTGGCCGCTGTGCACGCCCTGGCCGAGCTGGCCAAGGAGCCCGTGCCGGACATGGTAAACAAAGCCTACGGCGACAACACCCTGTCGTTCGGCCGCACCTACCTTATCCCGAAACCGCTTGACCCGCGCCTGATTACGACCGTAAGCCCGGCCGTAGCAAAAGCGGCCATGGAAAGCGGCGTAGCTCGCACCGAAATCGACGACTGGATGGCGTATGAGGACGAGCTGCGCGCCCGCCTCGGCGTGAACCAGAAGCTAATGAACCGCATTACCCAGGCGGCCCGCAGCAACCCCAAGCGCGTGGTATTTGCTGAGGGCGACACCTACAAAATCCTCAAGGCCGCGCAGATCCTGCACGACGAAGGCATTGCCCAGCCCATCCTGCTCGGCAACCGCGAAAAGATTGCGCGCATTGCCGCCGAAAACTCGCTGGACCTGGAAGGCTGCCAGATCATCGATATTCTGCAAGACGAAGCCAAGCGCGAGGAGTACGCCCAGAAGCTGTACGAAAAGCGCCAGCGCCGCGGTATTACGCTGTACGAAGGCCGCCGCCTGCTGCGCGAGCGGAACTACTTTGGCAGCATGATGCTGGAAACCGGCGAGGCCGATGCCTTTATTACCGGTCTGAGCAAAGACTACGGCAAGAGCATCGTGCCTTCCTTGCAGGTGATTGGGGTAGCCGAAGACGTAAAGCGCGTGGCCTCTATGTACATCATTCAGCACAAGAAAGGCCCCTTCTTCTTCGCCGATACTACCGTGAACATCGACCCTTCGGCCGAGGAAATGGTGGAAATCATTGGCCTGACTTCGCGCGCCGTAGAGTTCTTTGATGTGGAGCCGCGGGTAGGCGTTATCAGCTACTCCAACTTCGGCTCGAACCCCGGCGAGCTACCCGACAAAGCCCGCCGCGCCACTGAGCTGGCCAAGCAGCGCTACCCCGACTTGATTCTGGATGGTGAAATGCAGGCTAACACGGCCCTGAACCCGGAGCTGCTGCGCGAGCAGTACCCTTTCTCGCCCCTAGCCGACAAAGGCGGCGCCAACACGCTTATTTTCCCGAACGTGATTAGCGGCAACATTGCCTACAAAGTACTGCAGGAAATAGGGGGCGCCGAGGTTATCGGGCCGGTGCTCATGGGCATGCGCAAGCCAGTACACATTCTGCAGCTCGGCGCTTCCGTGCGCGAAATCGTGAACATGGCTGCCATTGCCGTGGTCGATGCGCAGCACCCGGAAGGTAAGGGGCTGTAGCCTTCTAAGTTCCTGATGTGCATAAGCCCCCACGCCTTCTGGCGCGGGGGCTTATGGTTTTATGACCTTTGCCACCCAAACTTTGATTCCGGGCAAATTCGCGCCAACTTGCCTGACACCTCGTCGATTCTTCCAGAATCGGCTAATCTGGTTAGAACGCCTAAGCTTATTGGCACAAAACTCCGGTTGGGGTTGTTCTGCCCGTTCTGACAACCTCTACTTCAACCACCCCGCATGATTGCCTACGTTGACGGTAAACTCGCTTATAAAGACCCCACTCAGGCCATTCTTGATGTAAATGGCATTGGCTACGAAATCAGAATTTCGTTGGCTACCTACTCCAAGCTGCCCGCCGACGGAGAAAAGGCCAAGCTCTACACCTACCAGCATATCAAGGAGGACGGGCAGGCCCTGTACGGCTTCCTGGACCCCAACGAAAAAGCGCTGTTCCTGCAACTGATTTCGGTGTCGGGCATTGGGCCAGGCACGGGCATTGTAATGGTATCGTCCATGTCGGTGGGCGAGATTCGGCAGGCTATTGTTAGCGAAGACGTGCGGGCTATCCAGGCCATCAAGGGGGTAGGCCCCAAAACGGCCCAGCGCGTGGTGCTGGAGCTGAAAGACAAGCTGCGCAAGGACGAGCTGCTGGCCAAAGCGGGTATTGATACGGTGCCGCTCGCCAAAGCGCACAATACCAGCCGCACAGAAGCGTTAGCCGCTCTGGTAACGCTGGGCTTTGCGCGGGCAGCGGCCGAGAAAACCCTCGACCAAATTCAGCACAAGCACGGTAACGACCTGAGCGTGGAGGAATTGATTAAATTCGCTCTTAAGTCTCATTAGAAGTGTAGGCTTGCTGCGGTTACTTCAGCCTGTTGGGCCCGGTGCATATACTGGGTCCTATGGGCGAAGCTCCGCAGTGGCTCCTACCCGAGT
The DNA here is from genome assembly GCF_019599275.1 of Hymenobacter sp. HSC-4F20. GTDB lineage: Bacteria > Bacteroidota > Bacteroidia > Cytophagales > Hymenobacteraceae > Hymenobacter. The sequence goes on from NZ_JAHZTD010000002.1 coordinate 753,877, forward strand.
AGTATCCTCCGCCTTTCCCGACGATTATTGACGCTTGAATACCGGTAAGAAGTCCCTGGCTGCCTCCCTGGCGGCCGTAGTATCGTTGGTGGCCTGGTGGTCGCAGGCCAAGCCGGTGGGGGGCCTGGATACCCCATTTGCCATGCAGCAACTCTGGTCGGACTGGCTGCCCGCCACCGGCCCGAAATTCCGGCTCCCCGTTGCTGCTGATACGCCCCGTACGGATACCACCCGCTACCGGCCCAGCCAGCGGCCCCGCGTGGCCCCACAGGATCGGGTGGGTACGCCCTTTTCGCCCCAACGCCGCCGCTCGCCGCTGGTGCTACCTCTCCCCTCTAACGTACAACTCGATGTGCAGGCCGACGACAGCCTGAAAAATTTCGATGTGCGCGAAAAGCTTGGCTCCGACCTCGACTTCCGGGACCCGAGCCGCATGACGTTTGAGGAGTACTCGCGCTGGCAGCAGCAGCAGGCCGTGCGCAGCTACTTCCGCCAGCGTGCGGCCGGGGGCGTGGCCGGCGACGCCAACACGCCGCCTACCCAGCGCCTGATTCCGAAGATTTACCTGGGCCCCATGGCCGACCGGATTTTCGGGGGTAGCTACGTGGACATCCGGCCCCAGGGTGCTGTGACCCTGCGCATGGGCGCGCGCTTCAACCGCAACGAAAACCCGACCCTCACCCTGCGCCAGCAGCGCGTCGGCGACTTCCAGTACGACCAGAATCTCAACCTGAACCTGACCGGGCAGATTGGGGAAAAGCTGCGGCTGACATTTAACTACGACACCCGCGCGGCCTTCGATTTCGAGAACAACATGAAGCTCGATTACACGGGCTACGAAACCGATATCATCCGCAAGGTGGAGCTGGGCAACGTGAGCCTGCCCCTGAACAACTCCCTGATTACGGGCGGCCAGAACCTGTTCGGGGTGAAGGCGCAGTTTCAGTTCGGGCGCTTGGGCGTGACCACCATTGCCAGCACCCTGCGCGGGCAGGCCGACGAAATCCGGATTCAGAATGGGGGCCAGAGCCGGCAGTTTGAGCTGAAAGCCAGCCAGTACGAGCGGGACCGGCACTACTTTATCTCCCAGGCTTTCCGCGACCGGTACGATGCCGCCCTGCGTAATCTGCCCACGGTGCAGAGCGGGGTGGAAATCACCAACCTCGAAGTATACGTCACGAACGACAACCGCCAGAGTGACAACCTGCGCAACGTGGTGACGCTCATGGACCTGGGCGAGCCCAAGCGCCTCTACCGCCAGCGCTTCCAGAAGCCCGCCGGCCCGAACGCCCAGGCTGATAACAACGCCAATACTCTGTTCAGCCAGGTGCAGGCCGGGGGTACGGCCGCCCGCAGTGAGCTGGGCGTGGACGACTACCTGTCCGGGACGCTGGACCTGCAGCGCAACGTCGACTACGAGCACATCCGGGCCCGCAAGCTCGACCCGCGCGAGTACACCTACAACGCTCAGCTGGGCTACATCTCGCTAAACACCCAGCTATTGCCCGAGCAGGTGCTGGGCGTGTCCTACCAGTACATCACCAACGGCAAGCAGACCCCGAACCAGGTGGGGGAGCTGGTGAAGGATTACGGCTCCCGCAATCAGGATGAGGTGATCTTCCTGAAGATGCTGAAGGCTACCAACCCCGGCGTGGGCCTGGCCGACCCCAGCCAGAACCCCAGCAACGAAAACCTGCTGACGCGCAACCTGCCGACCTGGGATTTGATGATGAAAAACATCTATCCCCTGAACGCCTCCCAGCTAAACCGCGACAATTTCCAGCTTCAGATCATCTACAAGGATGACGTGACGGGGGTGGATTTGATTTCGCTTAAGGAAGGCCAGCGCATTGCCAACCGCCCCCTGATTGAGGTGCTCAACCTCGACAATGTAAACCCCAACAACGACCGGAACCCCGACGGTAACTTCGACTTCTTCCCCGGCATCACCATTGACACGGAGCTGGGCAAAATCATTTTCCCGGAGGTGCAGCCCTTCGGCAACTACCTCGCGGCCCAGTTCGACACGGCTACCTCCACCACGGAGCGGGAGTTGGCCCGCAGGTACGTGTACCGCGAGCTGTACACCCAGGTGCAGAGCGACGCCCAGCAGCGCCAGGAAAAGGACAAGTTCTTCCTGCGCGGCCGCTTCCAGGCTACCTCCACCGACGAGATTAACCTGCCCGGCATTGGCATTGCCGAGGGCTCGGTGCGGGTGCGGGCCGGTAGCACCCTGCTGCAGGAGGGCGTCGACTACCAGGTATTCTACGACCAGGCCAAGGTGAAAATCCTGAACCCGAGCTACCTCAACTCGGCCAACGAGCTGCGGGTAGAGTTCGAGAAAAACGCCCTGGTGCAGGTGCAGCCGCGCAAGCTGCTGGGCGCCCGCTTCGACTATCGGGTGTCGCCGGACCTGAACTTTGGGGCCACGGTGCTGCACTTGCGCGAAAACCAGGCCCCGGGCATCAACCGCGTGAACATCGGCGACGAGCCGGGCAACAACACCATCTACGGCTTCGACGTGAACATGCGCCGGGAGTCGCGGGCCCTGACCAAGTACCTGGACATGCTACCCCTGATTTCGACCAAGGAAATTTCCTCGGTGGCTTTCAGCGGGGAGTTTGCCCAGTTGCTGCCGGGCCAGTCGAAGCTCGGCAACGACGAAAGCGGGGGCGAGAACGGGGTGTCCTACCTCGACGACTTTGAAAACGCCCGCACGCCCTACACCCTGGGCGGCATCAACTCAGCCACTACCTGGCGACTGGCGGCCACGCCCGCGCCCCTGGGCGGCACGGTGCAGGGCCTGGAGGCGGGCTACCGCCGCGCCAAGCTGGCCTGGTACACCGTGGACCAAACCTACTACACCAACGGCCAAAGCAAGCCCCAGAACATTGGGGTAGGCGACCTGAAAAACCACTACGTGCGCGGCATCAAGCGCACGGAAATCTTCCCAAACCGGGACGTGGGCACCACGGGCAACTCCTTCGAGACGACGTTTGACCTGGCCTACTTCCCCGAGGAGCGCGGCCAGTACAACTACACGCCCAACGTGGACCCCTCGGACCCGCGCCGCTTCTCAGCGGCGGCCAACTCGGCGGCGGCCCGCCGGGCCCGCTACGGCGGTATTTCCCGCGAAATCACCTTCGACACGGACTTCGACAACGCCAACGTGGAGTACCTGGAGTTCTGGATGATGGACCCCTTCATCCAGAGCACGAAGGACAACAACGTGATTGACGACGGCCGGACCCAGACCCGGGCCTCGGACAACACCACCGGCGGCGACCTGTACATCAACCTGGGCTCGGTTTCCGAGGACGTGCTCAAGGACAACAACCGCTACGAGTTCGAGAACGGCCTACCCGTGGACGAGGCCAACCTCACCCAGGACACCAACCCTACCCCCTACGGCCGGGTGTCGCGCCAGCCTTTCCTGACCGACGCCTTCAATGCTACCCCCGGCGCCCGGGCCCGCCAAGACGTGGGCCTCGACGGGGTGAACGACGCCGAGGAACGGACGCTGACCGGTGCCCCGGCCGTGTACGGCTCGGTGCCAGACCCGGCGGCCGACAACTTCCGCCACCACCTCGACCCCAGCTACGACCAGGCCGACGCCAAGATTCTGGCCCGCTACAAGGACTTCAATGGTCTGGAAGGCAACTCGCCCGAGGGCAGCCAGCTCAGCTCTACCCCCTTCCCCGACAAGGAAGACCTGAACCGGGACAACGTGCTCACGGACACGGAGCGCTACTACGAGTACCGCATGCAGCTGCGCCCCGACCAGATGCAGGTAGGCCAGAACTTTATCGTGGACAAAATCACGAACAAGATTTCGGACTCCGACGGGGATGAGGTCAGCTGGTACCAGTTCCGGATTCCGGTGCGCCAGCCCACGGGCGTTGTGGGGGCCATTCAGGGGCAGGACTTCGGCTTCAAGTCGATTCGCTTCCTGCGCATGTACCTCACGCAGTGGGACCGGCCGGTGGTGCTGCGCCTGGTGCAGCCCCAGTTTGTGGCCAACCAGTGGCGCCGCTACCTCACCAAAATTGCCGACCCCACCCAGGTTATCATCGGCCCCGACACCGACGCCGATGCCTTCAACATCTCCACCGTGAGCATTGAGGAAAACGGCCCGGCTACTACGGTAGGCACCGATGCCATTCCATACGTGCTGCCGCCCAACATCCGCCGCGACCGGGAGTACGGCTCCAGCACCGTGAACCGCCAGCAGAACGAGCAGAGCCTGCGCCTGGTGGTGGAAGGCCTGCGCGACGGCTTCGCCAAGGCGGCCTACAAAAACGTAAGCCTGAGCCTGCTGCGCTACAAAAAGCTCAAGCTGTTTCTGCACGCCGAAGACCCTAGCGGCACCACCCGCGACGAGCAGCTACGCGGCTTCGTGCGCATCGGTACCGACTACACCCAGAACTACTATGAGTACTCCCGCCCGCTGATTCTGACCAAGCCTGGCCAGAGCAAAGTAGAAGAGGTATGGCCCGAGGCCAACCGCATCGACCTGAGGCTCCAGGACTTTATCGACGCCAAAGCCCGGCGCAACCAGCAGGCCCTCAACAGCGCCGACTACACCAAGCCCTTCGTGGTGACGCTGCCCGACAAGTCTACGATTACCATCGTGGGCAACCCCGACCTGTCGGCGGTGCAGGGCGCCATGATTGGCATTCTGAACCCCCGCGACGACAACGCCAGCAAGAACCTCACGCTGTGGGCCGATGAGCTGCGCGTATCGGAGTTTGACACCGAAAACGGCTGGGCCGCTACCGCCCGCTTCAACGCCAAGCTGGCCGACATTGCCAACATCACGGCCACGGGCAGCTACGTAACTACCGGCTTCGGGAGCCTCCAGGACCGGGCGCAGCAACGCTCCCTCGACAACATTGCCCGCGGCGACGTGAATGCCACCGTGGCGGCCGAGAAGTTCTTCCCCGAGAAGCTGGGCCTGCGGGTACCGGTGCTGCTGCAGGCCGGCATGGAAAGCCGCGCCCCCAAGTACGACCCCCTGGACCCGGACACCAAGCTGACCCAGTCGCTGGAGAAGTTTGACTCCAACGAGGAAAAGGCTGCCTACCGCCGGGAGGTAGTGGACCAGACCAGCCAGCGCAGCATTTCCCTGCTCAACGTGCGCAAGGAGCGCACCAACCCCGAGAAGAAAGTCCGGCCCTACGACATCGAAAACTTCGCCCTGAGCTACTCGCTCACGGAGCGCCTGCACACCGACGTGCGCACCGACCGGGACTACACCCGCACCTACACCGGGGCCCTGGCCTACGTGTACCAGACGACTCCGCGCAACTACACGCCCCTGGCCAAGGTAAAGGCCTTCGACTCGCCCTACCTGAAAATGCTGCAGGAAGTGAACTTCACGCCCCTGCCTTCGCGCTTCTCCTTCCGCGCCGACCTGGACCGCCGCTACAACGAGCGGTTCCTGCAGCGCACCCTGGAGCCCGGCCAAGTCCCCGTGACGGATGGTATTCCGGGCGTGTTCCAGAAGTCGTTCTTCTTTAACCGCATCTATGATCTGCGCTGGGACCTGACCAAGGCCCTGGCTCTGGACTACACGGCCACCAACCGGGCCGTAGTGGATGAGGGAGCTGGCCGCAGCATCGGCGACGACGCCGTGGCCCAGCAGAACCGCGAACTGCTGCGCCGCAACCTGCTGCGCGGCGGCCGCACCACCAACTTCAACCAGACGGTAGCCGTGACCTACCGCCTACCCCTGGACAAGTTCCCGCTCACCGACTGGCTGTCGGCCGATGCGCGCTACGCGGCCAACTACACCTGGCAGGCGGCGTCCACGGCCCTGCGCGCCCCCCTGCACCCGGGCAACCCTGCCGACACTACCACGGGCCGGCTGAACCTGGGCAACACCATCCAGAACAACGGGGAGCTAAGCGCCAACGGCCGCATTGACTTGGTGAAGCTTTACAACAAGGTGCGCTTCCTTAACATCATCAATAATGCCCCGCCGCCCCAGCCCCGCGCCCAGGCCGGCGCGGACAACCCCCGCGACGCCCGCGCCGGCCTGGCCCGCCGCGTGCAGAACGGCACGCCCGGCGCCCCCGATGCCACCGCCGCGGCCGACTCCAGCCAGGGCCCACAGCTGCGCGCCTTGAAAGCCGTGCTTCGTTCCCTGATGACGGCCCGCTCCCTGAACTTCACCTACACCCGCTCCAACGGCACCCTGCTCCCAGGCTATCTGCCCGGCACCCGCTTCTTCGGCCTCAACAGCAGCTTCGATGCGCCCGGCGTGCCCTTCGTGCTGGGCCGGCAGTACGACCTCGACGGCCTGTACGAGCGGGCCTACCGCCGGGGCTGGTACACCGACAGCAGCCAGTACCTGAATACGCCGCTCAGCTCCCTGCTCACCGAGGCCCTGACTCTGCGTACTACCTTAGAGCCCTTCCGCGACTTCACGATTCAGCTGGATGCCCGCCGTAACCTGGTCCGGAACCGGGAGGTGTTCTACCGCCTGCAGGTGGACACGGTGACGCTGACGCCCATCCCCGGGCTGGCCCCGCAGTCGAGCAACGCCCTGGGCTCGGGCACGTTCAGCACCTCGTTTATTTCCATCCAGACCCTGTTCGGGGACTTAAGCAACCGGGGCGAAACCTCGCGGGCCTTCCAGCGCTTTATTGATAACCGCGTGTTTGTGCAGGAGCGGCTGGCGGCCGACAACCAGAACGTGGACCAGACCAACGGCCGCCGCGGCACCTACAGCTACAACTCCCAGGATGTGCTGCTGCCGGCTTTCCTGGATGCCTACCGCGGTAAGTCTTCGGGCGGCTACAAGTCCAAGAAGTTCAACCCGTTTGCCGTCTTGCCCATTCCCAACTGGAACATTGCCTACAACGGCCTGGCCGAGCTGCCTTTCATGCAGCGCTACTTCCGCTCCATCACGCTCAGCCACGTCTACAACTCCAGCTACAATATCAACGGCTACACCACCAACGCCTCCTACAACCGGGAGCCCGGCGGCCTGCCCGACCGGGTGAACCTCTCGAACAACCAGTACGTGCCCTACTACATCATCGGGCAGGTAACCATTGCCGAGCGGCTGGCCCCCCTCATTGGCCTGCGCTTCCAGACCACCGGCCGCCTCACTGGCAACCTGGAGTACCGCATTGACCGCAACATTGGGCTGAACACTACCAACGCCCAGGTAACGGAGTTGCACTCCACGGAAATGATTATCGGGGCGGGCTTTGCCACCAACCGCCTGAAGTTGCCCTTCCGCTTCGGGGGTGAGCAGCGCGTACTGCGCAACGAGCTGAACGCCCGCCTCGACCTGAGCATCCGCGACAACTTCACCATTCAGCGCACCATTCTCGACGTAGTAGACCCCGGTGGAACTGCGCCTACCTCGCGGGGCCGGGCCTCCAGCCAGGTTACCAACGGCACCCGCCAGGTGCAGCTGCGCCCCACCGTCGACTACGTACTGAACCAGCGCCTGAACCTGCAGTTCTTCTTTACTCAAAACATTACGGCTCCGCGGGTGCAGAACGCCTTCCGCAACACGGCCACCGAAGGGGGCGTGCAGCTGCGTTACAGCCTCTCGCAATAGCGGTGAACTAGTGAGATAGTGAAAGGGTGAGTTTGCTGTTCGGTTGGCGCTAGTTGCGCAGCCAGAGCAGAAAACTCACCCTTTCACTATCTCACTATTTCACCATTAACCTGTACTTTTGGCCCTGCGCGCCGCGGCGTGCTCCTATCTATCTTCTCCAAAACCGCACCCCATGAATTTGCCCGCCAGCCTGAAGTACACGAAAGAGCACGAATGGATTCGCGTGGAAGGCGATGTTGCCATCATCGGCATCACCGACCACGCGCAGAAAGAACTCGGCGACATCGTGTACGTGGACATTGATACCCTCGACAAAGAAGTAGCTCAGAACGAAGTATTTGGCACGGTGGAGGCCGTAAAAACGGTTTCTGACCTGTTCAGCCCCATCAGCGGCACCGTGCTGGAGGTGAACAGCGCCCTGGACGGCAGCCCCGAGCTGGTAAACTCTGACCCCTACGGCGAAGGCTGGATGGTGAAAATCTCCATTGCCAATGCGGGCGAGCTGGAAGGCCTGCTCACCGCTGACACCTACGGCGAGTTGGTAGGCGCCTAGCCTACAGCTCCTGCATCTGCTGGCCGTGTTATCTACCGCGCCGCCCCCGTCCCGCCGCCGGGCCCTAGTGGTCCTGCCGCTGGCGTGGGCGGCGCTGGTATTTTTCCTGACCCTGACCCCGGCTCAGGAAATGCCCAATACCCCGCACTGGGAGCTACTGGCATTCGACACGGCGGCGCATGCTTTCGTGTTTTTAGTGCAAGCTGTGCTGACGGTTTTTTCAGCAAGACGGCAAGCCTGGTTTCCGCAGCTGCGGACCCAGGCTTTTAGCGCTACCTTGCTGCTTACCGTGGGCATGGGGGCCGGTATTGAGGTGCTGCAAATGCTGATGGACCTGGGCCGCCAGGGCGAGTGGTCGGATTTACTCAGCGACTCCCTAGGAGTAATAGCGGGCTTGCTGCTGATGTGGACTACGCGGCGCTTCTGGCAATGAAAGCGCTTGGCTCCAGTTGCGGCTTCCGGCCCTACCCCGCTGCGCTGGCCATTACCTTAGCGGGCCTGCTGCTGGCTCCGGCTGCCCACGCACAGAACATGCCCCGCGTGCGGCGCACTATTGCCACGCTGGCTTCACCTGCCTTTCACGGCCGCGGCTACGTCCGTGAGGGTGAGCATAAGGCGGCCCGGTACCTGCAGCAGCGTTTTCGCCAGCTGGGTTTGCAGCCCCTAGCTCCTGAGTATGCCCAGCCGTTTACGCTGGATATAAATACGTTTCCGGGTAAGCTAGACCTGAGCCTGAGCCTGGGGATGCTCCGCTTCCCGGGGTTAGGTAGTACTCGTCGGCTGCGGGTAGGTCAAGAGTTTATTGCCGCCCCTTCTTCGGGTAGCGGCAAAGTGGGCGGTCCGTTTTCGGCGGTACCCATTCTGCGCTTCGATACCCTGGCCTTCACCAGCACTGCCGCCCAGCAGCAGTTGTTGCGGCACGCTTGGCACGGAGGAGGCTGGGTGCTTCGGGCGGTCGATGAGCCTCGCCTGGCCACACTCCCGATGCCCGTACGCCACCACCTTGATTCGGCGGCGATTCGGCTGATCCTGGTACCGAAGCTTACTGCTTCCCTGGCCGCTGAGCAGGCCTCCCAACTGCAGCTGCAGGTGCTCGATTCCGTGTGGAATCGTATTCCCTCCACTGCCAGCGGCCCCACCGTGGCGCTGGTAACCGCGCAGGTAGAGGCCGTAATGCGGCGGCAGTACCACACCCAGAACGTCATCGGCTACCTGCCCGGGCGCCTCCAGCCTGATTCTTTCCTGGTCGTGACGGCACATTATGACCACCTTGGGCGGATGGGGAAACGCACCTACTTCCCAGGTGCCAACGACAACGCTAGTGGTATGGCTATGCTACTGGAGTTGGCTGCCCACTACGCTCGCCCCGAGAATCGTCCGGCTTGCTCCCTGCTCTTCATTGCCTTCGGGGCCGAAGAAGCTGGGCTGCTTGGCTCGAGGTACTTTGTGGAGCATCCGCTCGTACCCCTGGACCGCATCCGGTTTCTAGTAAACCTGGATTTGCTGGGCACGGGGGAGCAGGGCGCTACCGTCGTAAATGGCCGGGTGTTCGAGCCCCAGTACCAGCAGCTCGTGCAGCTGAACGCGGCGGGCCACTACCTGCCTGCCCTGGCTGCCCGGGGCCGCGCCGCCAACTCCGACCACTATTACTTCTCGGAGCGCGGGGTACCGTCGTTTTTCTTCTACACTCGCGGGGGCAGCAGCGCCTACCACGATGTTGCCGACCGTCCGGAGCATCTCTCGCTGCACGGCTTTATTGGCTTATTCAACCTCCTGCGCGACTTCCTGAATCAGCAGGGTGCCCGCTAGTCTCTCGCTTTCCCTGGCAAGCGAAAGCCCGGAACACTACCCATTATGGCGTGTTCCGGGCTGTTACCTGATCGTCTGATCAGAGGATTGGCGCTAGCTTAGCTGTTGGCTTTGAACGAAGACATAATCTGTTTCGCTACGTTTTCCCACTCCGGCTTCTGACGATCGGCGCAGGTGAAGGTGCACATCAGCAATTTACCTTCCACGTCGGTGAAGAAGATGAGGTTGTATACCTCGTGGCCAAGTTCGGGCTTCATCAGCTCCATGTAACCCACCTTGCGGCCGTTCACTTCCTTCACACCGTGGTTAAACCACTTGGCTTCCTTGAACTGCTTGGCGTAGGTCTTGTAGAAGTTGTCCGAGTACATGTCGATCATGTCCTGATCGGCCGTGTTGTCGGTGTACGAGAAGGCAATGCTGGCCTCCTTGTTGTTGGTGTAGATAACGCTGGGGCGGCTCTGCGCTTTGGCGTAGTTGAAGTCCATTTGCTGCTCGCTCATCACCTCAAAGCCTTTGGGGATGAGGATCTCCACCCGCTCGCTCAGCACGCGCTTTTTGATCAGCTCCACTTCGGCGAAGGGACGGGCAGCCATCAGCAGCAGCATCAGGCAGAAAACTTGGGTAGCGAGTAATACTTTTTTCATAAGTCTGGACTGAAAAAAGGTGGAGTTCAAAAGCAGTTTAGTAATCCGAAGAGTGAAGAGTCGCTCTGTTTGGATAACACAATTTACGCACAATATCTTAAGCTGCAAGTATTTTACAAAAAAATAATTTATAGCTCTGAGGCAAAACTGCGCTAAACCCAATGAAAATGCGGCTTTAATGCGTAAAAAAGCATTTTAAGAACAAGGAATAGAGAAGAACCGGTGCTGAGCCATCCCTGAAAAATCCCAATAATGTATTGGGAATAGCCTATACGAAATACTAGCGGCAAAGTTCAATTCCCGGGGCAGCCCCGACCTCTTTTCTCGCCTCTAGTACTTAAAGAATGTTGTTGATTTGTTCCTTGATCTTCTCTAACTCTTCCTTCATGCTTACGACCAAATGCTGGATGGTAGAGTCGTTAGCTTTGGAGCCGATGGTGTTAATTTCCCGACCAATTTCCTGCGAAATAAAGGCTAATTTCTTTCCGGTGGGCTCAGGCAGGCCGGCCGTTTCGGCGAAGTAGTGCAAATGGTTGATCAACCGCACTTTTTCCTCGGCAATATCAAGCTTCTCAATGTAGTAGAGAATTTCCTGCTCGAAGCGCACGGGGTTGAAATGCTCACTGCTGGTTACCTCGGCCAGGTGGTTTTGCAGCCGCTGCCGCACTTGCTCAATGCGAGTGGGGTCGTGGCGCTCCACGTCGGCCAGCAGGATGCGGATGCGGTCCACGTAGCCTAGGATTTCCGTAGTCAGGGCCTGGCCTTCGTCGCGGCGGAACTGGTTGACGCGGTCCAGGGCCTGCTGAAGCAGCGGGAGCAGCTCTTCCCAGGGTGTTTCTTCTTCTTCCTCCGTGGCGGCTGTGGCATCAGTAGGGATGCGCAGGGCCCCAGGCAGGGCGTGGGCCACGGCCGTAAGCTGTTCCAGGGACAGGCCCACTACCTTACTTAAGCCCTGCAGCTCACGGCAGGCCACCATTAGAGCCTCGGTATTCACTATAGAACCCTGCGCGCCCGTTGCGCGCGGGCGCGTGAAGTCCAAGTTGAGGTTAACCTTGCCCCGGATCAGGCTCTTGGTGACCAGGTTACGGATTTCCAACTCCCGGTCGAGCAGAAACCGGGGAAGGCGCAGGCTCAAGTCCAAGGTCTTGGAATTAAGCGACTTAATCTCGACGGTGGCGGAATAGCGGTCGGTTTCGCGGTGCGCAATACCGTAGCCAGTCATGGAAAGCAACATGGGCAGATGGGGGCAAAGTGAGGCAAAAGTAGCAGTTTCCCGCCGCGGGTGAAGGGCTTACCGGGGCGGTAACATAAGCATAACCTACCCACAATATTAGCATAACAGGGTCAGTCTAGCTTTGTGAAACCTTTCTAAACCCTGGCAATGCGGCGGTCTTTACTTCTGTTTTTCTTCCTGACACTAAGCCACTTACTTCTAGCCCAGCAAGGTACGCTGAGTGGGAAAGTAACCGATAAAAAAACGGGGGAGGGCGCCATCGGGGCCACGGTGCTAGTGACCGGTACTACCCAAGCCGCCCCGGTGGAGCTGGACGGCTCTTACCGACTGAAACTATCCCCTGGCACCTATGCCATTACTATTCAGTCCATTGGCTACAGGCCTCTTACCTTCACCGGCATTCAGATTCAGGCCGACCAGACGACTACCCTTAACGGTGCCCTGGAAGAAAATGCCCAGGCCCTGAAGGAGGTAGTGGTAACCGGACAGAAGCAGACCGGCACCGAAGTAGCCATGATCCAGGACCTGAAAAAGGCCGAGGTAGTGGTGAGCGGCATGAGTAACGACCAGATTGTGAAGACCATGGACCGCGACGCGGCCGAGGTAGTGAAGCGGATTCCGGGCGTAACAATTCAAGCCAACAACTTTGTGGTAGTACGCGGCCTGGCCGAGCGCTATAATACGGTGCTGCTTAACGACGCGCTGACGCCCTCGGCTGAAACCGACACCCGCGCCTTTTCTTTTGACATTCTGCCCTCTTCGGTAATTGACCGGGTGTTGATTTTCAAGTCGGGCTCCCCGGATTTGCCCGGCGAGTTTGGGGGCGGGGTAGTGAAGGTGTACACAAAGAACTCAGTACTGGAAAACGGGACTACTTTCTCTATTTCCTCCTCGTACCGCGCCAACACTACCTTCCAGAACTTCAGCCACACGCAGGGCAGCAGCACCGATGTGCTGGGCTTCGACAACGGCCGGCGCTCTTTGCCCAACAACGCTCCTGCCAGCGTGGTAGTAGGTCAGGGCGTGAGCAGCTCGGAGTCGGCGCGGTTCGGTCAGAGCCTGCGCAACGATTGGGTAGCCCGCACCGGCCAAGCCCTACCCGACCTGCGCCTGTCGCTGGGGCTGCTGCGTAAGTTTGAAATCGGGCAGGCGTACCTGAGCAACGTTACCTCGCTGTCTTACAGCAACACCCGCGAGCAGTACAACGTGACGCGCAACGACTATGAGCAGCAGCGCGAAGCCGATGGCCGCTACAAGCCCAAGTATGAGTTCATTGACAAGCAGTCGAACACGAACGTGCGCCTGGGCCTGATTCATAACTGGCAGCTGCGCCTCAACGACCGTAACCGCCTGGAGTTGCGCAACTTCCTGAACCAGATGGGCCAGGACCAGGTAGTAGCCCGCAGCGGCGCCTACCTGGAGCGCGACCAGGACCGCCGCGACTTTGCCCTGCGCTACATGAGCCGCACCATTTACTCGGGGCAGCTGCAGGGTACCCACGACCTGACGCCCCGCACCACCCTGACCTGGCTGGGCGGCTACAACTACGTGAACCGCAACGAGCCTGACTACCGCCGCTACCGCTCTCTGCGCTACCTCAGCGACCCAGACACCGAGCCCTTCCGCATCCAGATTCCGGCCCAGGGCAACCTATTTGAAGCCAGCCGCTTCTTCTCTACCCTCAGCGAAAATACGGTGGCCGGCAGCGGCCAGCTGGAGCAGCGCTGGACGGGCCGCGACACAACCAAGGCCAACGAGTACAAACTGCGGGTGGGCTTCTACGCCGAAAACAAAGACCGCACCTTCGATGCTCGCTTCTTCTCCAACGTGCGCGGCAACGAGGAAACCTTCCGCCGCTCCATTGAGCGCGAAGGCATCGAAACGATTTTCCGCCCCGAGAACTTCGACCCCGTAACCGGCCTGGTGGTAAGCGAGGGCACCCGCCCCACCGATAACTACCGCGGCACCAACCGCCTGCTGGCATCTTACGTGAGCTTGGTAGCCCCCATTTCCGACAAGTTTAACATCTCGGGTGGGGTGCGCCTGGAAAACAACCGCCGCCGCATTGAGGTGGCCGCTGCTCCCGAGTACAACGACGGCTACACCCGCACCGTGGTGCTCCCCTCGCTGAATGCGGCTTACAATTTCACCCAACGCTCCTTGCTGCGCCTGGCGGCCAGCACCACCGTCAACCGCCCCGAGTTCCGGGAAATGGCCAGCTTCCAGTACTTCGACTTCGCCAATAACTGGCTGGTGGAAGGCAACCAGAAGCTGCGCGAGGCCACCATCTACAACGCCGACCTGCGCTACGAGTTCTACCCTTCGCGCGCCGAAATGGTATCGGTGGCTGCCTTTTACAAGCACTTCGACCGGCCAGTAGAAAGCATTATCAAGGAAGCCACCGGCGACCTGCTGACCCTGACCTACACCAACGCCCGCCAAGCCTACGATTACGGCCTGGAAGTAGAAGCCCGCAAATCGTTCACGGAGTCGGCCTCGCCCTTCCTGCAGCGGCTGGGGGTCGTGCTGAACGCCTCCTGGATTAAGAGCCGCGTAACGCTGGGCGGCGACGCCGACAGCAGCCAGATTCAGAGCCGGGCCCTGCAAGGCCAGTCGCCCTACGTGATTAACACGGGCCTGTTTTACCAAGACGACGAGCGGGGCTGGCAGATTTCGGCCCAGTACAACGTTATCGGGCCGCGCATTGCCTTCGTGGGCGACCGGGACAACGGCAGCCTCTACGAGGTGCCCCGCAACGTGCTCGACCTGACGGCCACCAAAACCATTGCCCGCCGCCTCGACATTCGTGCTGGTATTCAGGACGTGCTCAACCAGCCCACCCGCCTTGTGCGCGACAGTGACTTCAACCAGAAGGCTACTTCCGCCGACCCGGTTTTCTCCAGCTTCCGCCGCGGCTCGTACTACACGCTGGGCCTGATCTTCCGCTTGTAAACAAAACGGTAACACCCGCCTAACACAAACATAACGCCCGCCGTAACCCGGCGGGCGTTTGTGTTCCTGACCTTTGCCTCGTCATTCAGCCACCACTCTTTCATCCTATGAAAAAGCTTTTACTCCCTGTTCTACTGGCCGCTACTTTGCTCGGGGCTGGCTCACTGGCCCAGGCGCAAACGGCCGCACCGGTAGTAGAAATCACCACGAATATTAGCACCAACACCACCTGGTCGAATAAGAATATCTACTTGCTGAAAAGCAACTTTATTTACGTAACGCCGGGCACAACCCTGACCATTGAGCCGGGCACCATTATTAAAGGAGACAAAACCAGCAAGGCGACCCTGGTAGTACAGCGCGGGGGTAAGCTGATAGCGGCCGGCACGGCCCAGCAGCCCATCGTCTTCACCTCGAACGAGGCCCCCGGCAACCGTCGCCGTGGCGACTGGGGTGGTATTGTAATTGCCGGCTCCGCGCCAGTGAACCTGACCAACCCCACTGTGGAGGCTACCCCCGACTCTAACTTCGGTGGCACAGACCCCAACGATAACTCGGGCATTCTGCGCTACGTGCGCATTGAGTTTCCCGGCATTGCTTTCGCCCCCGATACGGAAATCAACGGTCTGACCCTGGGTGGCGTAGGCGCCGGCACGGAAATCAACTACGTGCAGATTTCTTACTCCGGCGACGACGCCTTCGAGTGGTTTGGCGGCACCGTGAATGCCAAGCACCTGATTGCTTTCCGTACCCTCGACGACAACTGGGATACTGATAACGGTTTCCGCGGCAAGGTGCAGTACGCCTACTCCCTGCGCGACCCCAACGTGGGCGACGTATCGGGCTCCAACGGCTTCGAGAGTGACAACAACAAGGACGGCACCACGGCCACGCCCCAAACGGCCCCGGTGTTCTCGAACGTAACCGACATCGTGGAGCGCACCGCCGACCTGAATACCAATGTGCGCAGCGCCATGCACCTGCGTCGTAACTCGGCTATTTCTATCCTGAACTCGGTGTTTACGGGCTACCGCACCGGCCTGCTCCTCGACGGCTCGGCCTCCCAGGCCAACGCCACCAGCGGCGAGTTGCAGCTGCGCAACGACGTACTGGCCGGCATGCCCACCAACTACGCGCAGCAAAGCGGTGGCACCTACAACGTGCAGGGCTTCTTCGAGGAAGCCAGCCGGGCTAATACGGTGTACGCCGCCGAAAGCACCCTGCAGTTCCAGCAAGGAACCTATACCCTGACTAACCCCCTGGTGCTGCCCGGTGCTACCTCGCCCCTGCTCAGCGGTGCCGACTTCACGAATGCCAAGGTAACGGATGCCTTTTTTGATAAAGTGAACTTCCGTGGGGCCTTTGGCACCCAGGACTGGACCCAGGGCTGGACCAACTTCGACCCGCAGACTACCCCCTACACCTCGGGCATTGTGCTGGGCAGCCGGCCCAAGTCCGACCAGCTCCAGCAGCTAACCGTAACCCCCAACCCTACGGCCGGCGCAACAACCCTGCACTTTGATCTGAAGCGGGGCGGCACGGCCACGGTGCGCATCCTCGACCTGACCGGCCGCCAGGTAGCCACCGTCCTGACGGACCGCCAACTGGCCGCCGGACAGCAGCAAGTGTCTCTGCCTGAAACGCTGCACGCTGGCGTGTACGTGGCCACAGTTAGCACCAACGAAACCACCCAGTCGGTTCGGTTCGTGGTAGCCAACTAATTCTCTATTCATTATTCCTACTATCCGGTTATGAGCCGGCTACCTTCGGGTGGCCGGCTCTTTTGGTTTAAGGATAGGGGCTCCGGCGGCCTACTTCTGCCGGCCACCTTCTAACTTGCACGCATGTCTCTGACCCGCGTCCTGCACCTGCCCAAGTGGTATCCCCACGGCTACGACGACCAGGACGGCGACTTTGTAGCCCGACACGTGGCGGCCATTGCGCAGGCGGCTCCCCCCTCTTGGCACCCAGCCGTGCTACTGGCCACCGTAGCCCGGAGTCCCATACCCGGCCTTGTGGTGTGCGAAGAAAGCCTGACCGACCCCGTACCTACCCTACGATACTACTACCGCGCCCGCCTGACGGGCGTGCCCCCCCTGGATAAGCTCCTGAAGCTGGGGCTCTACTACTGGTGCCTAGCCCGGGGCTACCGCCGCCTGCAGCGCCACTGGGGGGCCCGCCCCGACCTAGTTCATGTGCACGTATTGCTGCGCACCGGCCTGTGGGCGTGGTGGCAGCGCTGGCGTCACGGCATTCCCTACCTCATTACCGAGCACTGGACGTTATACCTACCCGAACGTGCCGGGCACATTAGCTGGCTGCGCGCCCGCCTCACCCGCTTGGTCGTGCGCCGCGCTGCGACGCTGCACACCGTGTCGGAAAGCCTGCGGGACGCTATGGCCGGGCTGGGCTTTACTAACCCACGCAGCGTAGTGCTGGCTAATGTAGTAGACACCGACTTGTTCTGCCCCGCGCCTGCCCCGAGGGAGTTCG
The DNA here is from genome assembly GCF_019599275.1 of Hymenobacter sp. HSC-4F20. Lineage (GTDB taxonomy): Bacteria > Bacteroidota > Bacteroidia > Cytophagales > Hymenobacteraceae > Hymenobacter. The sequence continues at coordinate 771,138 of NZ_JAHZTD010000002.1, forward strand.
GGCGGCTGCTGGTTGTTTCAGCGTTTCATGAGCCGGTAAAGAATATCAGTGGCATTCTGCGGGTAGTAGCCCGGCTGCGGCCCCAGTGGCCGGCGCTGCGCCTGCGCCTGGCCGGCTACGGCCCCGACGAGCCGCACCTGCGCCGGCTGGCCGCCGAGCTAGGCTTGCTGGCGGATGGTACGGTTGCCTTCCTGGGAAAGCTGCCGCACCCGGCCGTGGCGTCGGAAATGCAGCGCGCCGCCGCCCTGGTTTCCTTTAGCCGGGCTGAAACCTTTGGCTGCGTGCTGCTGGAAGCCCGGGCCACCGGCTGCCCGGTAATTGGTCCGGCCACTGGCGGCGTACCCGAGCTGTTTCAGCCTGCCGGTACCTTTGGCGTGCTGGTTCCCCCCGATGACGAAGCCGCCCTCACGCGGGCGCTTACCGATCTGTTACAGGGGCGGCTGGTAGTGGATGCGAATCTGCTCCGAACCGACGCCGAGCGGCGCTGCGGCTACGCGCAGGTGGGCCGGCAATTTATTACCCTCTATACCAGCCTGCTACCTGAGGCTCAGCGTCTGGCGGCGAAAACGGACGCATCTTAGCCGCCCATTCGCTTTCTCTACCTATGCTGCGCCGCATTGCTCACAATTTTGCTACCCGCCTGGGCACGGCACTACTCAGCTTCGGCGTAGTCTGGCTGACGGCCCGCTACCTGGGTGCCGCGGGGCGCGGGGCCGTTAGCCTGTTCGTGACGGATTGCGCGGCGCTGCTGCTGTTCATTGGGCTGCTAGGTGGCTCCTCCCTTATTTATCTGGCCCCACGCCGCAACTTATGGCACCTGTTGCTACCCGCTTACGGGTGGGCGGTGGTCGTCTGCGCGCTAGGAACGGGGGCAGTAGCGGGCCTGCGTCAGCCCGGTACGGAATACCTGGGGCACCTGGCTGGCCTAAGTATTCTGCAGGCTTTTTTCTCCATCAACACGTCCTTGGTGCTGGGCCGGCGGCGCGAAACCACCTACAACCTGCTCCAACTCGGACAGGTAGCGTTGCTGGCCGGGGGCTTGCTCGTGGCGTTTCAGGCGGGCGAACCGTGGCTTTCCGTGCGCACCTATTATATAGTGTCCTATCTGGCCTACGGGCTGCCGCTGCTGCTAAGCTTCGGCCCGCTGCTGAGGCAGCCCGACCGGCGCCGGCGCCTGGGCCGCCGGCTGCGGGCCACTACCCGGGAGCTGGCCCGCCACAGCCGGGGGGCTCACTTCTCCAACATTCTGGCCTTCGCCAACTACCGCCTCGGCTACTATTTTGTGGCCCATTACGCCGATGTCCGGGCCGTGGGGGTGCTGTCGGTGGGGGTGGCGCTGGTGGAAGCAATCTGGCTGATTCCGCGCAGCGCCGCCCTGGTGCAGTACGTCGATTTGGTGCACTCCGCAGCAGCCGGCCCCCTACCCAATTCGGCGCTCCGAGTGGCCCGCCTCACGGTGCTTGGCACGGCCGCGGCGGTAGTGGCTCTTATTGCATTACCGGTGGCCGTTCTCACCGGCATCTTCGGGCCAGAGTTTGGGGCCTCCCGCCCGGTGATGGTGCTGCTGGCGCCCGGCACGGTCCTGATGGCCGTGCAGATGCTGGTAAGCAGCTACTTTGCCGGACTGGCCCGCTACCGTATCAATAACCTGGCCTCGGTGGTGGGGCTGGGCGTTACGTTGCTGGCCTGTGTAGTTTTAATTCCGCGCTTCGGCATTCGGGGAGCGGCGCTGGCCGCCACGCTTTCCTACACCGCTTCCACTGGTTACCTGCTGCTAGAGTTTCGCCGGGCTACCGGCGTCTCCCTCACGGCATTTCTGCCCCGCCCGGCCGATGTGGTCTACTACTGGCAGCTGATCAGGGCCGGCCGCGCCTAGCCAACCGGCTTCACGGTTACCTCAAACCAGGGGGCTGGGTCGGCCCACGGGTCTGGGGTTCGGACCGGCAGCGGGTGGGGCGTGTACAAAGCGCAGAGAGTATTGCCAACTTGTACGAGCTGCCCTGGAGCATCAGCGGGCAGCCCATCCAGAATGCCCGCCACTACCTCCCAGCGCGGCTGGCCTGGCTGCCGGCTGGCGTCGTGCCACACCACCACCGTCTCGGGCCCAACCAGGTGCTGGAATACACGCCGCGTATCAGTGCGCACGGCTTCGTAACGGTGGTCGCCGTCGATGAACACGAGGTCGAAGGTACCCAGCGGGCTTAGGTCGTAGGTAGCCGAGTTGCCGTGCAGATGGTGCACCGCGGGCAGAGGCCGCGAGAAAAAGCCGTGCAACTCCACGTAGCGCTCATCGGCCCCGCGGGCCCGCAGTTCCGCCCCCGACAGATTGAGGGTATATACTTCCGCGGCTACCTCCGCTACATTGGCGGCACTCTCCCCGCGCCAAGTTCCAATCTCGAAGTAGCGTCCGTTTTCCACCTTCCGCAACAGGGCCCGCAGCAGAGCCAGATCCGTAGGCAGGGAGCCCCCATCCCGGAACGCAAAGGGCCGGACGGTTTCGCCGGCGGCGGGCAGCAGCTCGGGCAACGACACTAAGGGTAGGCCCGCGGCGGTTAATGACCAGCGCGCGCCGTGGCGCAGCGCTTGAGTCCGCCAGGCACTTTCGTCGGCGGCCAATACATGGTTTAGCAGCCACGGGTTGCGCAGCAGGCTACCCAGGCCGCGCAGGGTTTTGGTAAGTCGTGACAAGTGCTGAAATAGTAACTGAGTGATTAAGTCTTTGTATGAATAGATGCTACTCCGCTTGCGTCTGTAACGCAGCTAATGCATGAAGCCCATCATTTCACGAACTCACCATTTCACTTACGCACCGCTTAGCTAATAGGAACTTTGCGCAGAATCGCCTCAATCATATCCTGGGTGCGGATGCCGTCGGCTTCGGCCTCGTAGTTGAGCAGAATACGGTGGTTGAGCACGTCGGTGGCCACCTCCTTGATGTCCTCGGGTAGCACGTAGTCGCGCTCATCCAGGAAGGCTACCGCTTTGGCTGCCCGGTGCAGGGCAATACTGGCCCGGGGGCTAACGCCAAACTGCACGTACTGCTGAAACTCAGTAAGGTCGTACTCGGCGGGCTTGCGGGTGGCAAACACCAGCTCAATGATGTACTTTTCCAGCGTTTCCGAAATCTGCACCTGATTGATCTGCTGGCGGATACCAAAAATATCCTCTTTGGTCAGCACGGGGCTTACCTCGCCCACGTAGCTCATGTTGGCCATGCGGCGCATTACCTCCAGCTCGTCGGTTTTCTTGAGGTAATCGACGTACACCTTCATCATGAAGCGGTCGACCTGGGCCTCGGGCAGCGGGTAGGTTCCCTCCTGCTCCACCGGGTTTTGGGTGGCCAGCACCAGAAACGGCAAATCCAACGGGTAGGTGGTTTCGCCAATGGTCACCTGTTTTTCCTGCATAGCCTCCAGTAGGGCGCTCTGCACCTTGGCTGGGGAACGGTTCACCTCGTCGGCCAGCACTAGATTGGCAAAGATGGGGCCCTTCTTTACTTCAAACTCCGACTGGTTCTGGTTGTAGATCATGGTGCCTACCAGGTCGGAGGGCAGCAGGTCGGGGGTGAACTGCACGCGCTGAAAATGCAGGTGCAGCACCTTTGACAGGGTGCTAATTGTAAGTGTTTTAGCCAGCCCCGGCACGCCTTCCAGCAAGATGTGCCCGCCCGTAAACAGGCCAATAAGCAAGCGGTTCAGCATGTAGTGCTGTCCCACTACTACTTTGCCTACCTCAGCAAACACTTGCTTGATTTTCTGCTGGTAATCGGGAGCCGAAGCGGAAGGCGTGGGCGTCATACGGAAGCAAACAGGTCTAGGAAGCTTAAAGGTAGAGAAACCCGCTCACTACGCCGCAAAAGCCAGTGCCAGGAAGCTGCACGGCTAGCTGACGGAAGGCCGCCGCTTTTATAAAAAAACACGTGCGCCCTAGCATATAACAACGTAACATTCTCTATATTTAATGTAGTGAAGCTGTTGATCTTGTGTGTTGTCAGCCTTGTTCGGCTACCCTGCTCCTACCGCGCTAACCTTTTGAGGTATAAGTCTTTGCCAAGCTCTCTGCGCTAGGCTGCGCGCTGCGCCCTTCCCTATTGCTCCGCCCTGCTTTCCTTCCCACCCCTGGTTTATTTCCGCATGAAAACACGTATCCTCTTTTTGCTGCTGGTACTCGGCAGCTATTGCGCAACCGCACAGCCTGCTTGGCACTGGGTTAACCAGCTCACTAGCTCCGGGGCCGTTGTCTCGGCCCGAGGAATTATCACCGACGCAGCAGGCAATAGCTATGTTACGGGCTCTTTTAAAGGCACGGCCGCCTTTGGCCGGCTGACGCTCACCAGCCGGGGCGCTACCGACTTATTTCTCGTGAAATATAACCCGGCGGGCAATGCCCTGTGGGCCACCCAACTTGGGCACAGCCCCACTACTCCGTCGTACTACCCGACGACCGAGGCGCAAGGAACCGATGTTGCGCTGGACGCGGCCGGCAACGCCTATGTGATTGGCAACTTCAACGGTACCGTAAGCTACGGCACTTCTAAAACCATCAGCAGCTTCGACCCCAACTTTACTTCAGCCCTGGTAGCTAAGTTTAACAGCCGAGGGCAAGTGCAGTGGGTAGAGCGCTTTGGAATTCCGCAGTTTGGCTGCTACGGCTATGCTATTGCCACCGATGCCGCGGGTAATAGCTACGTCACGGGCCAATCAGACTACGGTGGCATCCGGTTCGGGAACCAGACCGTGGGCAACAGCCGGCGGGTAATGTATGTGGCCTGCTACACAGCTACCGGGGCGGTGGCGTGGGCGAAAGTATCGGGCAACTATTCTACCTACGGCGCCAGCGGCTCGGATGTAGCCCTTGATGGCCGGGGCAACTGCCTGGTAGGCGGCTTCTTCAATAATGATATTACCCTGGACGGTGCAGCCCTCACCACTACCGGGGCCGATGCCTACCTGGCTAGCTTTAACGCCGCATCGGGCAGCCTGCAATGGATCCGGCAGGGGGGCGCTTCGGGCAACAAGTACATTTACATTAGTGCCCTGGCTACTGATGCCCAAGGCAACGTGTACGCCGCCGGCAACTATTACGACGCCACTGCGCTCGGGGGGCACCCGCTGGTCAGCACCGGGGAGTCCGACCAGTTTGTGGCCCGCTACACCCGCACCGGGGCACTGCAGTGGGTGCAGTCAGTAGGGAGCAGCGCCGCAGAGTACAGCACCTGCCTCACAGCTACTCCTAAGGGGTATTGTACCGTGGTTGGCCGCCGGCTAAACGCCGCCTACGAAGCCCAGACGGTGCTCTACGGCGTTCAGCCCAGTGGCGCTATCACCTACTCCGAAACGCTGGGTAGCAGCGGCAGCTGCACGGCGGCCAGTATCGCCCAGGACCAGACCGGCAAGCTTTACCTGACGGGCACCCTGGCCGGGGCCGCCACGTTCGGCAAAATCACCCTCCAGACGGGTAGCCGCACCGATGGGTTCGTAGCCCGCCTGCACGAACAGACTTCCCAGCCATCGGGCAACAGCGAGAGCAAGCCGGCCCTTGAAGTGTACCCGAACCCGACGCGGGGCCGTCTTACAGTTGGCCTGCAATGGACTGCCCCAGGCTTGCTGCTGGCTGGTAAAGCGCTGCTGCACAACGTCCAGGGGCATCTTGTGGCTACGCAACCTCTCCTACCCACTACGGGCAGTCGGGCACAGGCTGTCTTTGACTGCGCTACCCTGCCTGTGGGCCTGTACGTGCTAAAGCTTTATACCCCTGACGGTACCAGCTACAGTCGGAGCGTAGAAGTGAAGTAGCCTCCTGCACATAGTAGAGGTCCAAAGAAAAAGCCCCTGGGCATAGTACCCAGGGGCTTTTCGTACCAGAGACGGGACTCGAACCCGTACGTCCGTGAAGACAAGGGATTTTAAGTCCCTCGTGGCTACCATTACACCACTCTGGCAGGTTTATATAACACCATTAACGATGCAGCGCAGCAAAGTAACTCTAAAAACGTTAAATACTGAAGCACTCGGGGCCTTTTAAGTTGCGAAGGTTCCCTTCATGGGCTGGCTTGTCCAGGAGCCGATATAAAGCAAAAGACCCTGCCGTTTAGCAGGGTCTTTTTGGAGCGGGAGACGAGGTTCGAACTCGCGACCTCGACCTTGGCAAGGTCGCGCTCTACCAACTGAGCTACTCTCGCTTTTGATCTTGGCGCCGTAGTGGCGTTTTGATGTGACAAAGGTAGCACAGGAAATCCTGAAGTCAAGAGGCACCCCAAAAAAAATCGTCATTCTTTCTTGGCTCAGCGCCTTTTTTACTGATTTTCAGGCAGAAAAATTTTAGATAAAAAGTCTGATTTCGGACTAACCATGGTACTGTCCTCCTATCAGGTCGCCAAAATTCGGCCCGCCGTTCCAGTAGCGAAGCAAAAGTTCTTCGTCACTGGAACGGCGGGCCAGGTGTGGTAAGTATTGGGCAAAACCAACAGCTCATCAGGTGGGCTTGCCGCTCACGGTCAACTTTAGCTCATTGAGCTTTAGCAGGGCCTCAATTGGGGTTAGAGTGTTTACATCGAGCTGCTCCAGCAGCTCCCGTACTCGCTCCAGGGCCGGATCGGCGGGCTCAAACATGCTGAGCTGCAGGCTCGGACGCGGAGCGTTGTGCACCGCCGCCGCTGGTTGAGCCTTAGGGCCGCGCACTGCCACTTCCGTAGCTGGCGAGTGCCCGTTGAGGGGCGCTACTTTGCCCGTGGCAGGAGCATCTGTCAGCCCAGCCAGCACTTCGTCGAACTCCGTGGGTACATTGGTATCCAAGCCGGCCGAGGCGCGCTCTTGCTCCAGATGATGCATGATTTCATTGGCGCGTAACACCACGGAGGTCGGCATACCGGCCATGCGGGCTACGTGAATACCAAAAGAGTGCTCCGACCCGCCTTCGCGCAGCTTGCGCAGGAACAGAATGCGGCCGTCGGCCTCCTTTACGGCCACGTTGTAGTTACGCACCCGCGGACAGTCGTCGGCTAGCTGGTTAAGCTCGTGGTAGTGGGTAGCAAACAGGGTTTTAGCGCGGGCCTTGGGCGAGTTGTGCAGGTGCTCCACAATGGCCCAGGCAATGCTGATGCCATCATAAGTGCTGGTACCCCGCCCGATTTCGTCCATGAGCACTAGGCTGCGGTCGGAGAGGTTGTTGAGGATAGAGGCCGTTTCGGTCATCTCCACCATGAAGGTGCTTTCGCCCTTGCTCAGGTTGTCGGAAGCGCCTACACGAGTGAAGATTTTGTCGATGACGCCGACATGAGCCGCATCGGCGGGCACGAAGGAGCCAATTTGGGCCAGGAGCACAATCAGGGCCGTCTGGCGCAGCAGGGCCGATTTACCGGCCATGTTCGGGCCCGTAATCACCACAATCTGCTGATCTTCCTGGTCCAGGCGAATGTCGTTGGGGATGTACTGCTCGCCGGGAGGGAGCTGGCGCTCAATAACGGGGTGGCGGCCAGCGGTGATGTCGAGGGTAGTCGAGTCATCAACCACGGGCTTCACGTAGCGGTGCTGGCGGGCCGTGGCAGCGAAGGAAGCCAGGCAGTCGGCGACACCAATGGCGCGGGCGTTCTGCTGAATCTGGGCCACGTACTCGGCGGCGAACAGCACCAGCTCGTTGTAGATGTTCTGCTCAATGACGAACAGGCGCTCCTCGGCATGCAGAATCTTCTCCTCGTAGGTTTTCAGCTCCTCCGTGATGTAGCGCTCGGCATTCACCAGGGTTTGCTTCCGAATCCAGGTGGCGGGCACTTTGTCCTTATGGGCATTCGTCACCTCAAGGTAGTAGCCGAACACCTTGTTATAAGCTACTTTCAGGGAGCCGATGCCGGTTTCCTGAACGGCACGCTGCTGAAGCTGGAAGAGGTAGTCTTTACCTGAAAAGGCCATTTGACGCAGCTCATCCAGTTCCTTGTCAACCCCATCGTTCAGCACCCCGCCTTGGTTAGTGAGAATGGGCGCGTCTTCCTTGATTTTCACCCGGATTTCCTCGCGCAGGGCGGCGCAGGGATTGAGTTGGTCAGCCAGCTTTTGCAGGGCCCGCACCCCCGAGGCTGCCAGCTGCTCCCGGATGGGCCCAATAGCTTCCAGGGCGCGGGCCAGCTGCAGCAGCTCCCGGGGATTTACCCGGCGCACGGCCACCTTGGAAATCAGGCGCTCCAAGTCGTTGATCTGGCGTAGGTGCTGCACCAGGGTTTCCAGCAGCTCAGGCGTTTGCAGCAAAGCATCTACTGTGTCGAGGCGGCGCTGAATCTGGGCGGGCTCCTTTAGGGGCAGCACTACCCACTTGCGCAGCAGACGGGCACCCATGGGCGTCACGGTCTGGTCCAGAATATCAATGAGGGGCACGCCGCCGGGGTGCTGAGGCTGCACCAGCTCCAGGTTGCGGACAGTGAACCGGTCGAGCCACACATACTTGTCTTCTTCCAGCCGCCCGATGCTGCCGATGTGGCCTACGTCGGTGTGCTTGGTTTCGGCCAGGTAGTGCAGAATGCAGCCCGCGGCCGTAATACCTTCACGCAGCCCGTCAATGCCAAAGCCTTTGAGGGAGGTGGTATTGAAGTGGCGCGTGAGCGTGTCGTGGCCGTAGTCGAAGCCGAACACCCACTCATCGAGGGCATAGTGGCAGAAATCGGGGCCGAAGTGCCCCTCAAACTCATGGCGACTTTTTTTGCAGAACAGGACTTCGGCAGGCTGGAAGTTTTGGAGCAGCTTGCCCAGGTACTCTACTGTGCCCTGAGCCACTAGAAACTCCCCAGTGCTGATGTCGAGGAAGCTGATACCGGCTTCCTGCTTGCCGAAGTGCACGGCGCAGAGGTAGTTGTTGCTCTTGCGCTCCAGCACGTTGTCGTGCAGACTCACGCCGGGCGTTACCAGTTCGGTAATACCGCGCTTAACCAGCCCTTTGGCTTGCTTGGGGTCTTCGAGCTGGTCGCAGATAGCCACGCGCTGCCCAGCCCGCACCAGTTTGGGCAGGTAGTTGTCGAGGGCGTGGTGAGGGAAGCCGGCCAACGGAGTTTCCGACGAGGTGCCGGCTCCGCGCTTGGTCAGGGTAATATCCAGGATGCGGGAGGCCGTGACGGCATCCTCCCCGAAGGTTTCGTAGAAGTCGCCTACCCGAAACAGCAGCACGGCGCCGGGATGCGCTTGCTTGAGCTGATAGTACTGCTTCATCAGCGGCGTATCAACTACGGGCGCGGGCCCAAGGGAGCCGTGCGTGCGGATAGGTTTTTTATCGGGCTTGGAAGTAGCAGTTTTCACTAGCGGAAGCGGAATGTGGCGCGAAGCTCCAGCTTCGCGAATCGTGGGAGGCAACAAGGGCCGTGCTGGGGCACCAGGCGTTGGACAACGGCGCGCGCAGCTGGAGCTTCGCGCCGCGGGCCGGCAGCAGGCTCAACAGCCGCTGCGTGGCCGGGCGTTCCTACCTTTGCTCCTATGCGCAAACTCTCCATGGAAGAGCTGAACCGGCTGACGGTAGCAGACTTCAAAAATACGCGAAAATTCCCCCTGACCCTAGTGCTCGACAATGTGCGCAGCCTGCATAACGTGGGGGCCGCCTTCCGCACCGCCGATGCGTTTGCCGTCGAGAAAATATGGCTGTGTGGCATCACCGGACGTCCGCCGCAGCGCGAAATCACCAAAACGGCCCTGGGCTCCACCGAATCCGTCGCTTGGGAGTACGCGCCCAGCACCGTGGCCGCCATTGAACAGTTGAAAGCTGCGGGCTACGTGGTAGTAGCCGTGGAGCAGACTACCGGCAGCCACCTGCTGCCCGTCTTTCAGCCTGACCCAGCCCGGCCCTACGCCCTGGTAATGGGCAATGAGGTGTTTGGGGTGGAGGACGAGGTGCTGGCTCTCTGCGACGCGGCCGTGGAAATCCCGCAGTTTGGCACCAAGCACAGCCTCAACGTGAGCGTGGCCGCCGGCGTGGTCCTCTGGGACTTCATTAGCAAGCTAGGCTGGGCCACCAGGACAACATAAGGCAACCCGAGTGCAAGCCTGTTAATAAAGCAAGGCATTTACTTAAAAGTAAGGGGGTGAAATAAGCATTTTGTTGTGTAGATTTGAACGAGTTGCCTCTTCGGGCAGCTCGCTTCCATTGCTCACACCTCTACTTACCTCTTTACCCCCTCTTGATGAAGTCAACTTTTACTCCTACGGCGCGGGCATTAACGGCAGCAGTCTTTCTGGCCGTACCAGGCCTGGCAGCGGCCCAATCCACGGCGCTTCTTGACCAGGCGCGCGCGGCGCTGCAAGCCCGCACTACCGCGCTGGGCCTGAAGAAAGCGGATGTAGCGGACCCCACCATAACTACCTCCTTCACCGACGCGCACAACGGTATTACGCACGTGTACTTGCGCCAGCGCTACCAGGGAGTAGAAATTTACAATGCCGTAGCCGATGTGCACTTAAACGCCAACGGCGGCGTGGCCAGCCTGCACAGCAGCTTTGTGGCCAACACGGCGGCGCAGGCGCGGCCTGCTACCCCTGGCCTTACGGCCGAGCAGGCCGTAGCCGCCGCCGCGCGGGCCCTGAACCTACCTACCCCGCAGGGACTGAAAGTAGAAAAAGCCGGAACTCCGGCAGCTGGCATCGAGTTTTCTCGGGCCGGTATTTCGCTGGAAACCATTCCGGTGAAGCTTATGTACCTGCCCCTGCCTAGTGGCGAACTGCGGCTGGTGTGGGACGTGCTGATTTACCCCACCCACGCCCAAAACTGCTGGAGCGTACGCGTAGATGCTGCTACTGGCGCCCTACTCGATCAGCAAGACCTGGTAATCAGTGAGCAGTTCAGCATGGCACCCCTGACGGCGCCCTTAGCCGCTGTAACTACCCCTACCCCGGCGGCCCCCACCGCAGCCCGCCCCACGGCCGGCAACAGCTACAACGTGTGGCCCATTACGGTGGAAAGCCCCAACCACGGCAGCCGCCAGGTAGTCACGGACCCCGCCGATCCGGCAGTTTCGCCCTACGGCTGGCACGACGTGGACGGTAAGCCCGGCGCCGACTCCCTGCGCACGGCCGGCAACAACGTGTACGCTTACGAGGACCGTAACAACCGCAACAACAATACTACCGAGCTGTGGCGCGGCGGCTACGCCCCCAAGGGTGGAACCAACCAAATCTTCGACGCCCCCTTTACCAGCGCCCTACCCACCGCCGCCACGTCTAACCTCGACGCGGCCATCATCAACCTGTTCTACTGGAACAACCTGATGCACGACGTGATGGCCCGCAAGGGCTTCAACGAGGCCAGCGGTAACTTCCAGGCTACCAACTACACCGGCGCGGGCAAGGGTGGCGACGCCGTATTTGCCGAAGCCCAGGACGCCAGCGCTGCTACTTCGGTGAGCCTCAACAACGCCAACTTCTCGACCTTGGCCGAGGGCCGTAATCCGCGGATGCAGATGTACCTCTGGGACCAGACTATCAACTCGGCCAGCATCACGGCGCCGGCTAACCTGGCCGGCTCAATTACCATTGCGGAAGGCGTTTTCACGCGGCGGCTCTCAAAAACCGGCCCTATCAATGGCAACCTGGTACTCGTAAACGATGGTACGGCTACGCCCACTTACGGCTGCGCGGCCTACTCCAATGCAACGGCCGTAAAGGACAATATTGCGCTGGTTGACCGAGGCGACTGCACCTTCGTAATAAAAGTGCAGCAGGCTCAGGCCGCGGGCGCCAAGATGGTAGTTATCATCAATAACAACGCGACGCAGGGTGCTGTTTCCTTCGGCGGTACCGCTGATACGGTTGGCATCCGGATTCCGGGCGTCATGATTTCCAAGGCCGATGGTGACCGGATTAAGGCCGTTCTGCAGGCGGGTACGCCCGTGAGCTTCTCGGCCAGCGGGGTTACCTACTACCGCGACGGCGACTTCGATAACGGCATTATTGCTCACGAATACGGCCACGGTATTTCAAGCCGCCTGACGGGGGGCGCAGCAGCTCCCAACTGCCTGCGCAGCGCCGAGCAGATGGGGGAAGGCTGGAGCGACTTCTTCGGGCTGTGGATGACAACTAAGCCGGGCGATGTAGGCGCCACCGGCCGCGGCATTGGTACGTACGCCAAGTTCCAGGCAACTACGGGGCCCGGCATTCGTCCAAACCCATACAGCACCAACCTGACTGTGAACCCGGCTACCTACGACTATATCGGTAAGACCGTAAGTGGTGTCAGCTACGCCGTTACCGACGGTACCGTCCCCGTTCACAACGTAGGGTATGTATGGGCCTCAGCACTTTGGGATTTGAACTGGGCCTTGATCGATAAGTATGGCTATAATACGGATCTGCGCGGCACTACCGGCGGCAACAACATTGCGCTGCAACTGGTTATCGATGGCTTGAAGCTGCAGGCCTGTAACCCTGGCTTTATTGATGGACGCAATGCCATCCTCAAAGCGGACTCCCTCAACAACAACGCCGCTAACTCGGCTATTATCTGGCGGGTGTTTGCTCGCCGGGGCCTGGGCTTCAGCGCCCGGCAGGGCAGCGCCAACAGCCTCACCGACCAAACTGCGGCCTTCGACATGCCCGCGGTGCTGAGCAGCCGCCCGCAGCTAAGCGAGAAACTACTGGAGGTGTACCCCAACCCGGCCCGCACGCAGGTGCTGGTTCGCACGCAGCTGAGCAGTGCTGCTCCCGTGCAGGTAGAAGTAGTTTCTTTGCTGGGGCAGCGCGTACGGACGCAGCAGGTGTCTGCTGGCCGCCTACAGCAGGAAGGGGTTGCTATTGATGTAGCTGACCTTGCCGGCGGAGTATATGTGGTACGCCTGACCACGTCGGAAGGTACCATCACCAAGAAAGTGGTGGTGCAGCACTAAGCCACCTACTACCTCTAAATCAGAAAATCAGAACGGCCCAGTGACTTCACTGGGCCGTTCTGATTTGTTACATATCCATTCCTTCCTGAATATTAAATGAGACGGTGGTATATCTACCTCTGTTTTGTCCATCGAGTGCTTCTATAACTACCGTATAGCTTCCGGCACCGAAACCTGACGTGTCAAGTAGGTAGTTGCCGGTGTTATCAATCTGATAGCGGGAAAGCACCCCAGTGGCTGTTTCGTTAGGGTCGGACGACGCTGCTGGCGCTAAGCTGAACACACTGAAGCTTGGTTGGGTAATATGGCCGCCCATCATCAGAATGCGCACCTTATTCGAGCCTATACCGCTGCTACCTGTGTACCAACGCAAATTAATTTTGCTTGTACCATAGGGATACGTAGCCTGTCTGATGCCTTGAGTAGGGCTATAGATAATGAGGCTCCCATTCTCCTGATCAACTGTTCCTCTGTTCCCCCCTGCTACCGTGATTCCGGGTATCTGACTATACTTGGCCGGATCATATGCATCATGCACTTTCAAGGTGTAAGTGCCATCCAGTACATAGGTAGGAATTAGGCAAGAGGCCAATCCATTGCTGCCAGGCCCTCCGTAGAAGGGAGGATTCAACAGATATTTCGTCCCGCTGCTTTCGTTGATCAACTCAATTACATCATACTCTATGGCAGTGGGGCTGTTCCACCAGGATACTCGCACTACACTGCCTTGGGTAATGGCTCCTTGCACCGGGGCCGTAGCAGATGTGGAGTACGCTAGGTCAGAGTAATTGATACACATGGAGCAGGCTTTGCTGATGCTCTGGACACCAGGCTGAGACACTGGCTGCACGCCATTCATGTGATCCTCGCAAGACGACAGCAGGATTGCAAAGGCAACGATAGGAGAAAGTAATAGCGTTTTTTTCATGGGTTATAGGGTAAATTGAAGGTGCGGCTAATGTAGTAGTATTCATATGAATACTTAGTTAATACTTTATTAATTATTTAAGCGCCTTTCCGAGAGCTTTATCTTTCTCATGTTGCTTTACTGGCTACTACCGTACTCACCGGATATAGGGACTGAGCAGCAGTTCCCGCTGTTTCGCCATCAAGTGTTAAGGGTATACTAGCATGATGTTTCCACCTGATTCTTCGACTGATGCCGCCCTGGTAGCTTTGCGCCCGGCAGTGGTTCCCGAGCAAGGCATGAATCCGGCTACTACTGTCGGCGACTTCCTGCACCATACTCTCCGGCCTGTATTGAAGCTTCAAAATCTGCGGCTGCTGACCGCAGTGGCCGATTTTCTGCTGGACCACCACGTACCTTTCCGTACGGCGAACCTGACCGAGCGCCAGCGCCTCGTGGCGGAACTGCTAACTCGCAACACCAAGCTCCGTTACACGGTAGTAGGCTTACTGACAGGCCTGTTTACAACGGCAGAAACCCGGTTCTACCGCGCCCATCGTCCTGAGCTGAACCGTCGGCTGCTGGAACTAGCTGTGCGCCGCGTGCAGGACCAAACCGAGGCGGTAGCCGAACTGCTGGAGCCGGCGGCATGAGCACGTTTTACGAAACGCTGGAAGTCAGTGAGCAAGCTACCCCTGAGCAAATCCGACGGGCCTACCGCCGACTGGTTTTGCTTACCCACCCCGACCGTACCCCCGACCCGGCCGCCCACGAACGATACCTGGCCATCAATGCTGCCTACGACGTGCTGAGCCAGCCCGCGCGCCGCCAGCTCTACGACGCTGCCCTGGCCATCCGGCGGCGTCCGGTGGCCCCGCTAGCTCCGGCGGCGGCAGTGGGCAGCGCCAGCTCCCGCGACCGGGCCCGAGCCCGCCGCCGGTATCCGGCCGCCCCGCCGCCAGGCCCTCGCCCCGATCCGTACGCGCACATATATGCCCGCTACGCACCCTGGGGCCAACGCTTCTGCCAGCTTATGCTGGTATTTTGCAGCCTGCTGCTGTTGGATTGCTGCCTGACTCGGGAGTACCGCGGCGAACAGGTCCAGACCGTGGAACGCCACTCCATGTCCTCGCGCCGGAGCGGCTCGGTTACGTACTACACGTTCCGGACCCCGCACGCCCGCTTCCGCAGCTACGACTACGACTGGGCCCGGGGCACGCTGCTTACCATTCGCCGGAGCGCTTTGTTCGGCCAGATCCGGGAGGTAGGCGTGCAGGGTCAAGTTCTACAGCCCGCCGACCGGGTGAGCATCTACGGCAACTTCTTTTTCGCCCCCTTGCTGCTGGCCGTGCTGGCGGCGGTGGGCGCCTGGCCGCGCGCTTCCCACGCCCTGGTACTCAATTGCAGCGTGGGTGCCGGCCTGCTGCTACTGGTAGTCTTCTACTTTCTGTATAGTTCCTGAATTTACTTGGCTTCCTAAATGCCAACAGCGCCCGGAAAGCAGGTTCCAGGCGCTGTTGGCGTTCTTAGCAGGCTGGGCTACTCTCCAGGCTAGTCGTACTGCGAGTCGCGCAGGTGCACGGGGGCAGCCTTTTTGCGCAGGCGCATGTTGAGCACCTCTACTATCAGGGAGAAGAACATGGCGAAGTATATGTAGCCTTTCTCAATCTCCTTGTGGAAGGATTCCATCACCAGCATCACCCCAATCATAATCAGGAAGGAGAGGGCCAGCATCTTGATAGTGGGGTTCCGGTTCACGAAGTCAGCCACGATGCCGCTGAAGGCCAGCATCACGCCCATCGACAGGACAACGGCCAGAATCATGATCAGCACGTTATCTACCAGGCCCACAGCCGTTAAGATGGAATCGAAGCTGAAGACGATGTCGATGAGGATAATTTGCAGGATGACGGCTCCCATCGTGGCGCTGCCTTTCGTGTTGTGCTCGTCCTCTTCCTCACCCTGGAGCTTGGTGTGAATTTCGGTGGTGCTCTTCCCAATCAGGAACAGACCGCCCCCCAGCAGAATAAGGTCGCGGCCGGTTACGCTCCAGCCCTCGGCCATCCACGGCACAGGTAGGGTAAACAGCGGCGCCTTCAGGCCCACAATCCAGGAAATACTCAGCAGCAACCCAATGCGGAATACCAGCGCCAGCAGCAAGCCAATGGTACGCCCCCGCTGCTGCTGCTCGCGCGGCAACCGGTTGACGATGATGGAAATGAAGATGATGTTGTCAATCCCCAGCACAATTTCCATGAACGTAAGCGTAAGCAAGCTTACCCAGGTCTGGGGGTTAGAAAAAACGGAGAAGTCGAAATTCATGAAGGCGGCGATGTGGTGAGAGGAAGTACGGGGATAAGGGGAGAAAGTACAGGGTCACGCCGTGCCGTGCCTTTCTCACTAGTCACGTAGCTTATGATTTCATGTTGACGAATTGCAGGGGCTGCCCGATGTCGGCGCGGCGCACCAGGGCAATAGCGGCCTGCAACTCGTCGATTTTCTTAGCCGTGACGCGCACTTGGTCGTCCTGCATCTGGGCTTCCACTTTCGCCTTGCCGTCTTTGATGGCCTTGATGATTTTACGGCCCGCTTCCTTATCGACCCCGGCGCGCACCTTGATGACTTTTTTCACCAGCGCCCCGCTGGCCTGCTCCTCGGCCGTGAAATCCAGCGCGGTGCCGTCGATGCCCTGCTTCACTACCCGCGCCAGCAGAATGTCTTCCAGGGCTTTCACCCGCATAGAGTTTTCGGAGCTGAGCGTGATGGTATTGGCTTTCTTATCCAGCTCGATGCCGCCTTTGGTGTCGCGCAGGTCGTAGCGGGTCTGAAGTTCCTTTTTGGCTGTATTCACCGCATTCTCGAGGGTTTGCGGATCTACTTTGCTGACGATATCGAAGGAGGCCATAGGTAAAAATGGGGTGAGAGGAAATTCTGCGCTACGGTGCAGCGCGCCGCAGGTTAGGCTCAAAGATAGCGAGGCGGCGAAATGCAGAAACGGACGAGCCCGCAAGTTCCAGGCGGGCGCTAGTATCTTACGGCCTCAGCCATAGCTTATCGCCCTATGCCCGCCATTACTTTCCCCCGTACCCCGGCCGAGTGGGCCGCCTACTTCCGTCTGCGCTACGAAGTGCTCCGCCAGCCCTGGCAGCAGCCCGAGGGCTCAGAGCAGGCCGACGACGATATGGCTCCTGCCACTACCCATGCCCTGCTGCTGGCGCCGGAGGGCTACGCCGCCGGGGTAGGCCGGCTACATCCTACCGGGCCTAAGCAAGGGCAAGTGCGCTTTATGGCCGTGCATCCGGCCTGGCAGGGCCGGGGGGTAGGCCGGCAGGTGCTAGAGTACTTAGAAGCGGCGGCCCGCGCCCAGGGCCTTACGGAGGTGGTGCTCCACGCCCGCGAGCCAGCCGTACCGTTTTACCAGCGGCTGGGCTACACGGTAGTGGCCCCCTCGCACGTGTTGTTTGGCGCCATCCCGCACTTTCTGATGCGCCGGGTGCTGTAGCAGTGAGTAGTACGCTTAAAACTTTTCCTTGCCGCGCAACAAATCCCAATAGAGCTGAAAGTCGCCGCGCAGGGAAAGCCAGGGGTGCTGAAAGGTAGCCGGGCGGTTATGCTCCACAAAAAAGTGACCTACCCAGGCAAAGCCATAAGCAGCCACAACGCCGGCCAGTAGCAGCAGGGGCCGGGCCCACACTACGGCCAGCACTACCGCCGTCAGGAACAAAGTAGTCCCGATAAAATGCAGCACCCGGGTACCGCGCTGCTGGTGCTCACGCAGGTAGTAGGGATAGAACTCGGCAAACGAGGGGAAGGAAGCAGACATGCGTGGTGGGGTTTCCCGAAAGTACTCTACCTTTTCCAGGTATTCCAACTTTCGTTTTCCTGCTTTTTCGCGCCATGCAGCCTACGCCCGATTTGCCTACCCTGCTTGCTATCTACAACCAAATCAACCACTATGGCCGCACCAATGGCATGGAACTGACCGTGACGCACCCGGGCAAGGTGCACTACACCATGGCTGTGCAGGAAACGCATCTCTCCTCCCCCGGCACTTGCCACGGCGGCGTGCTCGCCGGCCTCATGGACTCGGCTCTGGGGGCGGCAGCTCTTTCGCTGGCCTTTACGACGGGCGAACTGGTATCAACGGTTGAGTTCAAGATCAACTACCTCCATCCCGTGTACCTGCACGATGCCTTGGTGGCCCAGGGGATGGTAGAACACAGCGGCAAAACCCTGGTTGTGAGTAGTGCTCAGATTATTTGTCCGGGCCGCGACAACCTGGTAGTAGCACGCGGCATGGGCACCTTCAACCGCTACCCAGCCAGCAAGCGCGGCTTTCACGAACTACTGTTCCCTGCTGAGGAGCAGGGGTAAAGTGGTGAGCTGGCGAAATGGTAAGCTTTCAGTTCAGCTGGCCCCATCTGCGCAGTTAAAACATCAGAGCCATCCGCTAAAAAAGAAGCCGCCAGACAACCTGACTCACAAGCAGGCTGTCCGGCGACTTTAGAGCGACCGAACCTGGATATTATAAGTAATTACAGACGTTCGGGCGAGCCGGCCGACTCGTGTTCGTGCTCATCATATTCGTCCCCGTCCAGTTCGGGGGCTTCTACTTTGCGTACGTTGCGGGCGCAGTCCTCGTCGCGGTGATTGCGGCCTACGGTGAACTCCACCCAGTCCCCTTCGCGCAGGTCATTGAAATCCCCTTCGGCCATATCGGCGTAGCTGAAGAACAGGTTATTGGGGGGCATTACCACGAAGCCAAAGCCGTTCTTCAGATTTTTGATGGTGCTGATGCCTACCGTACCTACCGGACCCGCCGCCGTGGGGCCGGTGGGGCGCACGGGCTTGGGGGCTGCCGGGAAAGCCACCGGCTCGGGCGTGTTTACAAACATGGCCTCAATCAGCTCATCTCCGGAGTTGATACCCTGATCGATGATGTCGTGCATCTGCACGGGGTAGGTAGCCTGCTCCAGCAGCTGCTGCGAGGCGCGGGTTACGCGGTTCTCTCCTTTAAAGTCCGTGTATTTGAAGTCCCAGTTCAGCAGCATCACGCGGGTACCTACCGTGTTGAGCTTCTTAATCAGGGGCGCATAGTCCGAGTCGCCGGCAATTAGCACCACTACGTCGAAGCTCTTGTGGATAGCCAGTTCCAGGGCCTCCAGGGACAGCCACACATCAATGCCTTTTTCCTGCAAACGGCCATCGCGCGTTTTCAGGGGCATGTAGTGGGTGGTAATACCCATATTCATCAGGATATCGTCGAGCAGACGGTCATGGAACAGCCGGTCTTTGTCGCGGGCCTCCGTAGCCGAGAGACGGCCGCGGAAAAAGTGCGAGTCAATAATTTGGCTTAGACGCACGTCTACGTCTTCTTCCTCTGCTACCTGATGTCGAATAAATTCATGAAGACCTTCCAGGCTAATACGGGCCTTGCGGTCATGCTGGAAGTAGTAGTAATCACTGATTTTCAGGAAATAATTGCCGTCATAAAAGACGCCTATCCTAATCAGGGGGCTATTTATCTGGTTCATACAGGAAACGGGTTGAGCGCAAAAAGGTGTGTGTGAGTAAGAGCGGGCAGGTTGGTTCGGTAGGGCAAGTGCCGGGCACGGGCCCGGTCAAAGATACAAGTTGTCGAACTTACACTGGTGCACTAAAGCGGTGGAGGAAAGGTTTTAGCGAATGATGATGTGTGGGTTAGCACTTCGGGCGCTGGCTCTTACACAGCAGATTAAGCGGAATACAACGGGCAGGAAACAGGCACAATTATGCACTGCGCGGGTAGCAGGATACTAGAGGCGGCTGCACGGCCGTTGCTTGCTATATCTCTTACAATATTAAATCATATATATGTCTTAAGCGAATCCAATAAATGCAAATTACACCGCCCCCGACGAAACCCAAGGCCTTGAGCATGGGCCAGGAACTGGTTCGGGCGCCGGCGCGCTTCATTCATAAATCCTACGGCCGACTAGCCTGCCGTAGCTCAGATAGCCTAGTAAAACTACGCTTTCAGTCGTCGTCACTGCCACAAATTCGCCTGACGGGTGTATTTCGTAGCTTAAGCTGGCGGAACAACAGACCAACACCCTTAGGTTCCGGCCGCGGCGCGGGCGTCAGGGCTACCGTTCCGCTACGCTTGGGTAGGTGTTGCATCGGCTAAAAACCGAGCTTACCAACCACCAGCCCTAGCACCAGCAGCCCGTAGCCCGTGCAAATAGCTACCTCCAGCAGGTTGCCACTCCTGGAGCCAGTCCGGATCAGCGGAATTTTCAGGCAAAAGTCGGTGAGGGGCATCAGCCACTTTACGCCGGCTTTGGTAAGCGTATCGGCGAGCAAATGCGAAAGGTACCCGCCGCCCGCAAACCAAGCCACCCCGTGCCAGCCCAGGCCTTGGTTAGCCAGGTGCCCAATATAAGTCCAGAGACCGGCGGCCCAGAGCGTGTGCGTCCAGGAGCGGTGAGAGGTGAAGGGTGCTACGGCCACAAACAAACCCAGCATGCTCAGCCACACGTAGCCAGTATAGAGGCCCGCTACTACCGTGCACAGGGCCGTGAACAGGAGGGCCAGCTTACGGGTGGAGTCGCCTTGCAAGGCCGCGCCGATCAGGCCGAAGGCCAGCGCCGCGGTAAAGCCCAGGCGCCTATCGGGCCCCGCTGGCAGCACGAAGTGAGTGTAGAGGGCCAGCCCGGCGGCTACCGCCACAAAGGCCCAGCGCACGTAGTTTTGCGCAAACCCCAGGCGCTTGCTAAGCCGGGAGCCGGGGTGGTCAAGGTCAGGAGCCAGGGAGGAAAAACCTGCCAGGGCAATGCCCGCCGGCGAAAATGGAATGCCCGGCACGAGACCCGCCACAGCCACGCCGGTAATCAGGCCAATGGCCAAGTGAGAAGAACCGCGCACTAGAAAAGTATAGAAACGAATAAGCGGCGAATATACCACCATGGCCAGCATCCATACGCTACCCTGACACGGCTTTTTTGCGGTTCTCCTAACAGAGAATTGCAATAAGCACGGGGATAGAGGTAGCCGAAGAAACTGGAGCTGAAGAGTAGAGCTGGCGTATTGTTCAGCTCGTAGTCAACTGCCGCCAACATCACCTTGTATGAGAAGGAGTGCCTGGCCTTCTGGCTCCGCTCTTGCTTGCGCGGCAGTTTACCACTGACCGGAACTGCCGCGCATACCGCCTGCCATGTCGCGAACCTGGCTTTCCAGCAGGGCCAGGCCGCGGTGAAAAGCGTTGGTAATTTCCTCTTTTTCGTGCTCGGGCAAAGGACCCTGCTCGCGCACTTGCTCTCTGATCTGGCGCAGGTGGTTCAGGAGGTTGTCCCACTCCTCCGAGCCGTTCTGCTGTTGCTTGTCCATCATAGCCTTACACCCCCCGGGGCTACTTGTACTGCGTGAACTGGGAAGATACGGTAGTGGCGGAGAAAAGTGTTGGAAACTTTCAAGGCGTAGCGGCGGTATTGGGTAGGGCATAGCAGCGGCAGCTTCTTCCGCCTTGTCATTCCTGCCTTTGGTTGGGATGACAGTTGCCTTTCGCCCGACCGGATTTTCATTCGGTCGGGCTTCTACCTTTGCCTCCTCCCCTAGCCGAATATCGTTTTGAAAGTCTCCGATTTCCTTCGCCTGTACCGCCTCGATACCGACGTGCAGATACTATCGGCCCGCCTGCACGGGGCGGCGAAGCCAGCCGCTACCCCCGACCAACCCCGGAGCGCCGACCTGCGCCTGCAGCTGCGCGGGCTGGTGGGCAGCCAGGATGCGGTGGTGGCGGCCGCCGTAACGCACGGCCCGCTTTCCCACCTGTTTATTCTGCACGACAAGGAAGAAGCTGCCTACTTCATGGCCGACCTGCAAAGCCTGCTGCCCGACGGCCCCGAGGTGTTGCTGTTTCCGAGCTCCTACAAGCACCCCTACAAGTTTGATGAGACGGAAAACGCCAACGTGCTGATGCGGGCCGAAGTGCTCAACCGCCTGAACACGGCCCGCCGGGAAGCTGCCACCGCGGCCGAAGCGCCGGCTTCGCCCCTGGCGGTACTGGGCTCGGGCGAGGTGACGGAAACGCCGGAGGCTACCCCACGCCAAGTGCCGGGTACTAGCGGGGCGCTTATCGTGACCTACCCCGAGGCGCTGTTTGAGAAGGTTATCAACAAGAAAAGCCTGGTGGCCAACACCTTCGTGGTGAAAGTGGGCGACAAGCTGGACGTGAACTTCATCAGCGACATGCTGGCGGAGTACGACTTTGACCGGACGGACTTTGTGTATGAGGCGGGGCAGTTTGCGGTGCGCGGCGGCATTGTGGATATTTTCTCCTACGCCAACGAGTTGCCCTACCGCATCGAGCTGTTCGGGGATGAGGTAGAAACCATCCGGACGTTTGACCCGGAAAGTCAGCTGTCGGTAGAGAAGCGCCAGCAGGTGAGCATCATCCCGAACGTGCAAACGAAATTGCTGCAGGAAACGCGGGAGGCTTTCCTCGACTTCATCCCGAAGAACACTTGCATCTGGGCCAAGGACGTGCGCCAGACCCTGGACGTAGTAGACGAGTCGTTTGACAAGGCCGAAGCGGGTTTCAAGGAACTGCTGGAGGTAGCGGGCGGCACGCAGGTAGTGAGCAAGCCCGCCGATTTGTTTGAGTCGGGCAAGACGTTCAAGAAGCTGCTAGAGGGCTTTCCGGTGGTGGAGTTCGGCAAGCGCTTCTACTTCAAAGGGGCCGAGGAATTCCAGTTCACCACTAAGCCCCAGCCCAGCTTCAACAAGGACTTCAACCGCATCGTCAAGAACCTGCACGACAACCAGGCGAAGGGCTACACCAATATTATTGCCGCCGAGCAGGTACGCCAAGCCGACCGCCTGCGCACTATTTTCGATGAGCTGGACAACAACGTGCAGTTTCAGCACATGCTGCTGGGCTTGCGTGAGGGCTTCGTGGATGAAAACCTGAAGCTGGTGGTGTACACCGACCACCAGCTGTTCGAGCGGTTTTACCGCGCCCAGGAGGGTAGGAAGTTCTCGAAGAAAAAGGCTCTGACCCTGAAGGAGCTGCGCACTCTGGTGCCCGGCGACTACGTGGTGCACCAGGACTACGGCATTGCGCGCTTTGCGGGCCTTACGCAGGTAGAAATCAACGACCGGGTGCAGGAGGCCATCCGGCTGGTGTACCGCGACGACGACGTGCTGACGGTGAGCATCCACGCCCTGCACAAAATTGCCAAGTACAGCGGGGCCGAGGGCACGCCGCCCACCATGAGCAAGCTGGGCTCGCCGGAGTGGGAAAACAAGAAGAAGTCGGTTAAGAAGAAGGTGAAGGACATTGCGGCCGAGCTGATCCGGCTGTACGCCAAGCGCAAAACCGCGCCCGGCCACGCCTTCGCCCACGACTCCTTTATGCAGGCCGAGCTGGAATCGAGCTTCATCTACGAGGACACCCCCGACCAGGCCAAGGCTACCGAAGACGTAAAGCGCGACATGGAGGTGCCCCACCCCATGGACCGCCTTGTGTGCGGCGACGTGGGCTTCGGCAAGACGGAAGTAGCCATTCGGGCCGCCTTCAAGGCTGTGGCCGATGGCAAGCAGGTAGCCGTGCTGGTGCCCACCACCATTCTGGCCATGCAGCACTACAAAACGTTCCGGGAGCGGCTCAGCAACTTGCCCGTGACGGTAGAGTACGTGAACCGCTTCAAGACCACCAAACAGATCAAGGAAACCCTGGCCCGCGTGGCGGAGGGCAAAACCGACATTCTCATTGGTACGCACCGCCTCACGAATAAGGACGTGAAGTTCAAGGACCTGGGCCTGCTGGTGATTGACGAAGAGCAGAAGTTCGGGGTGAAAACCAAGGACAAGCTCAAGGAGCTGAAGGTGAACGTGGACACGCTGACCCTTTCGGCTACGCCCATTCCGCGCACCCTGCACTTCTCTCTCATGGGCGCCCGCGACCTGTCGGTCATTGCTACCCCCCCACCCAACCGCCAACCCGTGCAAACCGAGCTGCACGTCTTCGATGAGGCCCTGGTGCGCGACGCCATTGCCCGCGAGCTAAAGCGGGGTGGGCAGGTGTTTTATGTGCACAACCGCGTAAAGGACATTGAGGAGCAGGCCAACCTGATTCTGCGCCTGGTGCCCGATGCCCGCGTGACCTACGTGCACGGCCAAATGGATGGCGACCTGCTGGAAAAACGCATGATGAAGTTCGTGGACGGCGACTACGACGTGCTGGTGAGCACCACCCTCATTGAGAGTGGCCTGGATATTCCGAACGCCAACACCATCATCATCAACCGGGCCCACATGCACGGCCTCTCTGACCTGCACCAGATGCGGGGCCGGGTGGGCCGCTCCAACAAAAAGGCGTATTGCTACCTGCTCACGCCCCCAGTGGCCGGCCTGCCGAGCGACGCCCGCAAGCGCCTGAGCACCCTGGAGGAATTTTCGGACCTGGGCGCGGGCTTCAACGTGGCCATGCGCGACCTGGACATCCGGGGGGCGGGCAACTTGCTGGGCGGGGAGCAGTCGGGCTTTATCAACGACCTGGGCTTCGAGACCTACCACCAGATTCTGGACGAGGCCGTGCAGGAGCTGAAGGAAACGGAGTTCCGCGACCTGTTCCTCGGCGACCCGACCCAGCGCCTGCAGGAAGCGGCCGGCACCAGCGGCCCCAAGGAGTGCAACATCGAGACGGACCTGCAAATCCTCATCCCCGATTCCTACGTGAGCAGCGTATCGGAGCGCCTGCAGCTCTACAGCAAACTCGACCGGGCCAAAAGCCCCGAGGACCTGCGCAAAGTGCTCAACGGCATGGTGGACCGTTTCGGGCCCCTACCCCAGGAAGTGGAGCAGCTGGCCGACATAGTGCGCCTGCGCTGGCAGGCCTGCCAAGTGGGCTTCGAAAAGTTGACGCTAAAGAAGGGTCTGCTCAAAGGCTTCATCCCGGCCACCAACAACGAGCCCTACTTCCAGAGCGATACCTTCGGCAACATCCTCAGCTACGTGCAAACCCACCCCCGCTCCGCCTCCATGAAGGAGCGCAAGGAGCAACTCATCCTATCCGTAGAGGAAGTGAAAAACGTCCAGGCCGCCAAGCGCATTCTGAGCGAGTTGGGCAGTGAGGAGAAGGTAGGTGTGTAATCCTCATCACACGTAAAAAGCCGCGCTTTCTGATCAGAAAGCGCGGCTTTTTGCTTTGATAACAATGCCAGGTTTCAGGGATTAGCAACGTAAGTCAGGCAGCTTTATCTGTTTCTATTTATCAATGTCTTATGTACTTATCGAAACAACCAACCCGGCAACAAACAGAATAGCTCCGAGAATAATACCACCAACGCCCACGCTGCTGGATGCCAAACCTGCGATAATTAGACCTGCTCCTAGCAATAGAGCTACCACTGCAAGCAGCTGCATAATTGCCTCAAACGCCTTCGCACCACCTTCCTTCGGAGCTAAGTGCCGCTTACTGGCGTGGCGCATTGTATTCGGGCGAGACAATGAATTTCGGGCGGCTGCCAACGGAGCAGCAGCTACCTGGGCAATGGCGGTCAATCGTTTAGGAGTGCGGTTAGCTACCTGCTTCTGCGGGTAGGCGGGCAATGCCTGCGGCGCAGGAGGAGTAGGCGCAAGCAGTGATGCTTGAGTAGTCGGTATCGGGCCAACGGGTACTGGTATGGCTACGGATACTGGTCGGGAGGAGAAGTAGAATGTGGCCTTCTCACTTTGACAGCTTGTAAGCCATACAATACTCACAACTAGCAACTGATAAATAGTAGATTTTTTCATAATAGATGATAGTGTACTGAATGTGCCGAAAATTATGTTATAGTTCTTCACAACAGCAATGATAGGCAATACATTTAAATGCTACCGTAACTCCCTATACAGCGTCAGGCAGTGCGTATCAGTACCGGAATCTACTTCCGCTTCTATCGTAGTCTGATGCCGCCATAGCGACGTAGTCAGGGCAAGGCGTTAACGCACGTTAGACGAGCTACAAGCTCGCGCTAGGCAGGGGGTTTCTATATTACAACAAACCCAATCCCTGCCGCAAGTACTGAAAGCTAGCTGAGGTATTCCGCTCTGGCTCCAGGTAGGGGGTGATAGTTTCAGCCCATTCTACTTTGGCTTTGCCAGTGGGGTAGTACTTGCCTTGCTGCAGCACGCGCCAGAGGGTTTCCCAGGTGTCGGCAATGGTGTCAGGGTCGTGCGGGAGGCCGCTGAAGTGTTGAGAGCGTACGCGGGGGTAGGCGGCTTGGATAGCGGCTCGGTCGCCGAGAAACCATGCTTCCAGCTCCTGCACGGCTAGCCGAGTGATGATGCGGAAGGGCTGCCCGGCAGCGGTGGTTTTGGTCAGTAAGCCGGCTTCCGCTACTACCTGTTCCAGCTCAGTTTTCCGGCGGCGGCAGTCGGTATCGGCGTCCATCAGAATGACTACCCGCAGGTCGGGCTGGTGCGGAAACTGGCGAGTGTAGGTTTTCAGCCGGCCCGGCAGGCGTTGGAACAGGTCGGTTTTGCCGCGGTGCGGGTGGCAGCTCCAGGTTACGGACGGGGGTAGCAGCTTGGGCAGCAGCAGATTCAGCGCGGCCTCCGCCGAGGGTTCTTCCAGCAGAAACTCGATGTGCATACTACCGGTCGGCTGAGGTGCGCGGCGCGAGTGGGTCGCCGAGGCGGAAGAAGTTGCTGGTCCAGAGGTAACCCAGCGGAGAGCCATCTTCTACTAGCTCCTTCACCTGCGGAATATCAGCCGTCCGCGTAGCCTGGGTGTAGCCATCGGCACCACGGTCAAGAATCCAGACCTGCTCCGGCTCCAAGGCATCCAGCAGGAAAGGTGAGTGAGTAGCCACCAGCAGCTGCCGCGTTTCGGTGGCTTTGCTCAGTTCCTCCGCCAGGCGCGGCAGCAGGCGCGGATGCAGTTCGTTTTCCGGCTCCTCTAGGCCTAGTAACCCGGTTGCATTAGGTTCATAAAGTAACGTGAGCAGGGCCGCCAGCCTCATGGTACCATCCGACATGTACTGCGCTGGCAGAGGCTTCTCAAACGGGGCATCCTTGAAACGCAGTAGCAGCCGCTCATCCGAGGTAATTTCTGTTACTACTTCCGCCAGCCCCGGTACCCAGCGCCGTAGCTTCTCGCTGATGCGGGCCAGCGCCTCTGGGTGCTTGGTGTGCAGGTAGTACAGCACGTTGGGCAGGTTGTCCCCATTAGCTGACAGCCTCTCCCGCGGCCCAGCATCGGAGTAACCTTTCAGGTGGTCGTCGGTGAGATGGATGTAGCGGTAGGACTCTAGCAACTTTGCAAAAGGAATCTCTACAGCAAATACAGCTTGTGGAGGAAGGCTCCTAGATAAAACAAAAAAAGACTGAGTAGCTGCATTACGCCTTGACTGTCCAAAGGCAATTTCACTTCTAAAGACGTTTTTTATCTCAGCAACATCTTCATTTAGTTCGTCGAAGTTTCTATCGCCCTTTACTAGATATAATAGCTTCTTTAAAGGCTCAGAAGAAGATCTTAACTCTTCATATATCACAACAGCAATTCCTGCCTTCTCTGATACAGATAGTTTATACGCTATTTCTTCATGCTTCCAAAGCGCAGCCTTTATCTCAAACTCAATAGGCCCGTCCTGTCCGCGCGTACGCATTCCAGCAAACCGATTTCGCTTTTCCCAGGCCTGTTGCAGGTTGCCGCTCACTGCTTCGGCCAGAAACGCCAGCGCGTCGAGGATGGTGGATTTGCCGCTGCCGTTGGGGCCAATGAGCACCGTCAGCGGCGTTAGGTCGCGTAGCTCCACGTCGCGCAGGGCGCGGTAATTTTTGATGCGCAGGTAGGTGAGGCGGGGGTAGCCGGGGGCCGCGGCGGTGTCAGGCATGGAGCGGGGAACTAGGAGCTGGGTTGCTGCAAAGTACGGGGATAATGTATGTAGAGTCCATACATTAACATTTGCTGAATCCGGTCGGCCCGGCAGGTGATTGACCTGGTCGCCCCTTCCCAGCAGCCGGTAATGGAGCAGTGTGGCGGCAACGCTTTTCCTGGCCCTCAGTGCCAGAGCGAGTATTGAATTTGTTAGGCCGCTACTGACTGCGTGGTAGGAGCGCGCCTTTAATTTTCTGGCTTCTGGTCGGTGGTGAGCACCTCGGCTACTTCTTGCAGGCGCTTGGCAATAAGCTCAATCAGCTCGGCCGGAACGGGCGTCTGGCCTTCGCTGCGGGCTTTGAGGTAGCGAACTACTGCCATTTGGTTGTGCAGAGCTTCCTCCGCATCCTGGCGCAGCTGATCCCAGTCGGTTGGGCGGTGAGAGGCTAGTAGGTGGCGGCGAGCTTCCAAGGCCAGCATTACCAAGTGGGCCAGCTGGATGAGGAGGCGCTGCTCAGAGTCGGTCAGTTGGCGCGGCTCGTAGCCGGCCAGGCACACCGTCCCGATGTTGAAGCCCTGAAGCGTGCGCACGGGTGCCCCGGCATAGAACCGTACCTGCCGCTCCTGAGCAGTGGCGGTGCCCTGGTCCGGCTCGGCGGCCAAATCGGAATATACCAGCACAGGCACCTGGGCGGCAATGGCGCGGGAGCACAGGGTTTGGGTGGGGGCCAGCACCTCCTGGGCGGGCATCCCTACGCTGGTTTTGTGCCATACCTCGCGCTGGTGCACGAAGGCGATACGTGCAATCGGTACGCTGAAAATATAAGCGGCCAGCTCTACCAGATCGTCGAATAGCTTTTCCTGCGCCGAGTACAGAATATCATAAGAATCAAGCGCCGCCAGCCGGTTCCGTTCGATAGTCAACATAGTAAGGATGGGAAATAATGAATCGGACGAACCTGCCCTATCCCATAAATATACAAAATAGACTTCTTCCGTACCAGGGCTTTGTTAGCGGGTAGCTTTTTGCTGCTTGCGCTGGCGGTTTTCGGCTTTGATGCGCTTTTTCACGCCATCATCTACCCCCTGGCCGGTGGGTACGGGCTGGTATAAAGAGCTGGGGGTAGCCGGCATAGGCGGCGCAGTTTTCATCTGGTAGCGGTGGACTATGTTAGCCGAAATCCGGTCCGTGAAGTGGGGCAGAATTTGGTGGGAGAAGGAAGCACCGCGAGCCTTCCAGCCTACCGGCAACTCCTGCCGGGGCCGCACCGAGGAGCGCACCATGGCATTTACTACCTTGCTGGGCGGGTCCATGGCGGCCATGCGGGGCGTACCGCCGCTGTAGTTGGCCGCGTGGCCCCAGAACGGGGTATCCACAGCCCAGGGCTCAATGGTTACCACCTTAATGTTCTTGTAGCCCTGCAAGCGCAGCTCGTGGGTTAGGGCCCGGTCGAGGTTGCGGATGGCGCCTTTGGTAGCGGCGTACACGGCGTGGTAGGCCAGGGGCACTTTGCTTTCCACCGAGCCCAGGTTCATGAGCGTGCCGCTGCCCTGCTTCTGGAATATCTTGATGGCAATCTGGCTGCCGTACACCACGCCTTTCAGGTTCACGTCTATCAGGCGGGAGTAGTCGGCGAGGGGAATGTCCCAGAAGCGCCCGATGCCGCCTACCCCCGCGTCGTTCACCCACACATTTACGCGGCCAAACTGCTGCAGGGCGGCATCGGCGAGGCGCTGCACCTGCTCGGGCTGGCTGATGTCGGTAGTTACCACCAAGGCCTGCCCGCCGGCAGCCCGGACTTTGCCGGCTACTTCTTCCAGTACTTCGGTGCGGCGGGCGGCCAACACCACGTTGGCCTTCATGGCACCCAGCTGCTCGGCCATGCCGCGGCCAAAGCCGCTGGAAGCCCCAATAATCACGTAGGTTTTGCCCTGCACCTGCTTCTGCACGCTGGCCCCTGGCTTAGAGGTAGTGCAACTACCCAGCAGCACGAGCAGCACCAGCCCCACGCAACGCAGGGCCGCTGCCAGGCGGTTGCCAGCAGTAGAAGGGGTAGCAATAATGTAGGGGCAGGAGAACAGACGAGGCATAAGGCGCGCAAACCAGAAGGTGAAAAGGTTTTTGCTGCTACGGCTACACTGCATGGCAGGATATGGCCCAGCTTGGCCCGAAGTGGCATTTTCACTCCTCACAGCAAAGGCCAGCGCCTACCTTAGGAGAAGGGGCAAAGCGTCACCGCCCCCGCCCGGCCAGCCCTGCTGGGCGGCTACCGGACGGGGGCGGTGTAAGCGAAGTAAGAACTGGTGGCCCCAGCCTTATACGTGAGGGCGGCGCTCCAGCCACTCGGTGGCCTCGCGGCCTACCAGGGCCTGAAAGGCTTCCATATCGGCGGGCTGCAGTTTCTCGCCCGACGACTTCTCGTAGATGTCGCGGATTTTGGTGGCCAGGTGCTTGGTTTTCTTGGGCAGGTCTTCGAGCTGAATGTTTTCTTCGTCTAGCACACGGAACAGCTCTTCCTTGGGGATGGGAGAAAGGCCGCCCGGAGAAGACCAGCCGGAATCAGGGGTTGAATTTTGGGATGAAGCCATGAGGAAAGAAAGTTAGAACGATAAGGGAATGTGCCTGCTTCCTACGCAGGAACAAAAGGCTGCGTTGGCAGGTGGGCCCCACGCCGCAGGCTACGCCGGAGCTTACCAGCACCCCAAGGGGTAGTATATTTAGAAGAGCAGCGCAGGCCGCAGGCCCCGAAGCCAAACCAGTGTCGGCCCTGTATCTGCTCCCGCCAATCCACCACCTGCCCGCCCTGCCATGTTCCGAGCCCTTTACTCCGACTCCATCACGCTGCACCTCATCAACGAGGAGAACTTACCGGACATCTTCGCGCTGTTTCAGGGCCACCCCGACTCGCGGGAGATGCTGGAGGAGCTGTTTCGCAACTACCTGCCGCGCTACGAAAACGGCCGCCGCACCAACTTCGGTTTCTACTCTCTGCTGGGGGAGGAACTGGCCGGCATGACGCTGCTGACGGTAGACAGCTGGGAGGAGCGCACCGGCTCTACCGGCGCCGATGTGTTCCGGCACATGCGGGGCCGGGGCGTTACGCCGCGCAGCAAGCCTCATTTGTTTTACCTGGCGTTTGAGTTGCTGGGCCTGAACCGGGTAGCCACCGGCTGCCGCGTCTCCAACCTTTCTTCCAAACGCTCCATCGAGAAAACGCAGGGCTTTCAGCTGGAGGCGTGATGCGCGAGTCGGGGGTGAACGAGGCGGGCGAGTTTGAGGATGAGCTACTCTACGCCATTCTGCGCCGCGACTGGCAGCAGCTCTACGACCCTACCCGCGTGCAGGTGCTACCCTAGCCAGGGCGGGGCTTAGGTTGCTCGGCTGCTGAGGGGTAGCGTGCTAGGTAAAGTGCTGCCCGGGCGGCTACGAAATGGCAGCTGAAGGGAAATGCTGGGCGAGAATGGAGTTGACCTTCTCAGCCGTTAGCGGCTTGCTCACAAAGCCCGATACAGGCAGCTGCTCGGCCCGGCTCACGTCGCGGGAGTGCAGGGAGGTGGTCAGCATAACAATAACGGTAGCCTGCTGCTTCATCCAGGGCAGGTGGCTGTAGGCATCCAGAAACTCAAAGCCGTTCATGACCGGCATGTTGATGTCCAGAAAAATCAGCACCGGGCAGGTGGGCACCGTGTTTTCGCAGTGCTCCTGCAGTACATCAAGCGCCTCCTTGCCATTCATGGCCACGAGCAGCTTTTCGGCTACATCCAGCTTGCGGAGCATGAGCTCATTCAAGAAATTAGTGGTCTTATCATCATCGACCAGAAGGATACTAGAAAGCTTGTTCATAGAGGGAAGAAGTGACAAGCCACTGGGGCGCGCCGCAACAGTGGCTTCAGAACGAGGAGGCTACTACCTCAAGGAAACCAGAGGATAATAGCCTGTATAGGGGTAGTACTGCCCTGGCATTAGGCTGGTTGCCCTACGGTCCAGCCGGCGCGGGGCACGGCCGGGCGGGGCGGCCCCGCCACCAGCCGGTCGGCTACCAGGCCCGCCACAAAGGCATAGATGCTTTTGTGCACTAAATCAATGACTTGCTCGTCGCGGGGCCAGGTCCAGGGCAGGGCGCCTACCCCCGTAGCATTTTCCAAGGTTTGGTCGTTGAGCAGGCGCAAATTCAGGAACATAAACGAGCCTACCGGGCCGCGCACCCCACGGGCCGCCATCAGGCCGCGCACGGCCCCGAGCACTATGCCCTGGCCCCAGTGCATGGTCCAGTTCAGGCCCAGGCGCTGCTCATCGGGCTTGTGGGGCAGGCCCAGCAGGCGCTCCAGGGTGTGGGCGGGCACATAGGAGTTGGGCCGGTGAGTGAAGCGCTGCTCCACTTTCTCGGCCAAAGTCATGGCGGCTACTCCGGCGGCCCCGGCTACTATTCCCCACAAAGCGGCGTGGCTTGTTTTCATCAGCACAGAAAAATTCGGGTGGCCAGCGGCCACAGGTGAGCAGAAATGCCGGGCACCGTGGCCCGCTTTCCTACCTACGGGTAGCCCTCAAACCTGTTATGCCCGAGCTTACGCTGGCCTGGGGCTCCAGAAACTCGATTTGGGAGAGAAGGCTGAACCATACCGGGAGTTGGTTATATCTTTCCGCGGCATTTGAAGTTGGCTCGCACCCACCCAAATCTGTGAGCATTGTTTGT
The DNA here is from genome assembly GCF_019599275.1 of Hymenobacter sp. HSC-4F20. Lineage (GTDB taxonomy): Bacteria > Bacteroidota > Bacteroidia > Cytophagales > Hymenobacteraceae > Hymenobacter. The sequence goes on from NZ_JAHZTD010000002.1 coordinate 803,429, forward strand.
AGCGTATAGAAGACGTCTCTGCCTGATATGAACCACATTGTATATATGAGCCGCGCCGTGCGGCCCTTGTCTGATCAGGATTTAAAGGAACTGCTGGACCAGTGCCGCCGCGACAATGCCTTGCATGAGGTAACGGGTATTCTGTTTTACAGCCACGGCCATATTGCTCAGCTAATCGAGGGGGAACCTTCGATAATCGACCCGCTTTACGAGAAAATTGCGGCCGATGGGCGCCACTCCCACGTCATGCAGCTGGCGAACAAGCCCATTTCCGCCCGCAGCTTCTCCGACTGGTCCATGGCGTTTCACCCCTTGGAAGCAGAGGGCTTCAAAACGCTGGAAGGATTTTTCCTACCCCACCAGGTGCCCCAAACCCCCGAAACCCTGACTATTGCTGATGCCCTGATTGTGGACTTGGTACGGCAGGCCGTATTTGGGCCTCAGCAAGATACCCTCGTGTAGCCCCGCCCTACCTTCGTCTTACCCGCCTTCCCCGCTCCCGCCCCTCTTCCCTCCATGCGTGAACAGCAGCTTCAAACTATTCTTCAGCACATGCCAGCCGGTATTGTCACCCTGCTGGGCCCTGAGCTGCGCTATGGGTTTGTGAATGAAGCCATGCAGGCGCTGCTGGGTGGGCACACGCCCGAAGGCGAGCCCCTGGCGGCGCATCCGGGCCCGCTTACGGCAGATATCCGGGAGGTTATGGGGCAGGTGTACGAGTCGGGAGTCTCTTACGTAGCCAAGGCCTTCCCCCTACCCCTCACCGAGCCCGAAACCGGACAGGTGGTGCCGCGCTATTTCGATCTGGCGCTCGAACCTCTGCACGACGACCACGACCAGAGCTTGGGCCTGCTGGTATTTGCCGTGGATGTCACGGCCCAGGAAGAAGCCCGGCAGCGCGCCCACACCCTTAGCCTGGAAACCCGCCGCCTCGATGCCCGCCTGCGCGTGCTAACCGAAACGGCACCGCAGATAACCTTCACCATGGATGCCGCCGGCCGCTACGAGTACGTGAGTCCGCAGTGGTATTACTTTACGGGGCAGCCGCCTACGGCCGATCTGAACGCCATCTGGCCCCTGCTTATTCATCCCGACGACCGGCTGCGCGTGCTGTACCAATCGGAGGTGGCGCGCACTAATGGCGTGGGCTGGACCTACGAGTACCGCCTGCGCCGCCACGACGGGCAGTACCGCTGGGTACTGAGCCGCGCCCTGCCCGAGCTGCACGCCCCCGACAAGCCCGTGTTCTGGCACGGCGCCGTAACGGAAGTGCACGACCAGCGCGAGCTGGCCGAAGCCCTGCGCCGCGGCGAGGAAGAGCTGCGCTTTCTGGCCGACAGCATTCCGCAGCTAATCTGGACGGCCTCGGCCGCAGGCTTCATTGATTATTACAACCAGCACACGGCCGAATATTCAGGCCTATCACCCAAAGAGTTAGGGCCCACCGGCTGGGTAAGTCTGCTGGAACCAGCGGAGCAGGCCCTGGCTGCCCGCCGCTGGGTGCAGAGCGTAGCTACCGGCCAGGAATATGAGGGCCTGTGCCAGATGCGCCGCCACGATGGGCAGTACCGCTGGCACATCATTCGGGCGCGGCAGCTGGCCGATGCCCGCGGCCTGCGCTGGTTTGGTGCCTGCACCGATGTAGACGACCAGTACCGCCTGCGCCAGGTACTGCAAACCCAATACGACGAGCTGGCCCGCACCAACCGCGACCTGGACACCTTTGTGTACACGGCCTCCCACGACCTGAAGCAGCCCTTGTTCAATCTGCGCGGCCTTTTCGATGAGCTGCGCCGCACGGCTACCTTCACTGACCCCGAGCAGGGCGACTTGCTTCAGATGGTAGACCAAGCCCTGGGCCAGCTGGATGGCACCTTGCACGAACTGGCCGCCACCGTACAGCAACAGCGCGAGCTGGCCGCTCCTACCGAGCAGCTGGACTTGCGCAGCGTGGCGGAAGAAGTACTACTGGGGCTGCGCGCTCAGGTAGAAGAAGTGCAGGCTACCATTGAGCTAGATATGGGCGCGGCCCCCACCCTGCTGTACGGCCGGGCTAACCTGCGCTCCGTGCTGCATAACCTGATCAGCAACGCCCTGAAGTTCGCCCACCCCGAGCGCGCCCCGCTTATTGTGTTGCGCAGCAGCTTATCAGATAGTGGGCAGCCCCTGCTTACGGTGCAGGACAACGGTTTGGGCATGAGCCTCGATACCGAAATAGCGGCTGAGGCTGTGCCAGCCTTACACACGTTTGAGCGCCAGCACCCTCATGTAGCCGGCGCTGGGGTAGGGCTTTACTTGGTGCAGCGCATCATCGACAGCCGAGGCGGGCATTTGGTGGTGAATAGCACCGTTGGTGAGGGCACCACCTTCAGCGTGCAGTGGTTTGAGTAAGCTGCCGGGGCACCTTGGCTTGCTTACAAGTACCACTCCTCACCCGCCGCCAAGGCAAGCTGTACAGGCTGACCAACGCTATAGCCGCGGGCGGTTGTCCGGAGGGTAAGGCGCGCATTCAGTACCTGCACATCCAGCTCATAGTAGCTCCCGAAAAACCGCACTTGGGTTACGGCACCCGGCACTCCCCGCCCTGCATCCGCTAGCAACAGGCTTTCGGGCCGCACCAACAGGCGTTTACCACCAGCGCGCCGCCGGCTACCACCCGATGCTGCCAGAGCCTTGGCAGCCGCTCCATCAAGCAGGTTATAGCTCCCGAAAAGCCCTGCTGCGTATTCTGAAACCGGTTGTCGATAGATGTCGGTGGGTGGGCCTTGCTGAATAATACGCCCGGCCTGCATCACCAAAATTTCATCGGCCCAGGAGAGGGTATCGAGCGGATCGTGGGAGATAAGCGTACAGGTGATGCCCAGCTGCTCACCAATGTCCTGAATTACGGCCTTCAGTACGCGCTTGTGGCCCAGGTCGAGGTTGGAAAATGGCTCGTCGAGCAGCAGGAGCTTGGGCGAGGAAAGTAGCAAGCGGGCCAGGGCAATGCGCTGCCGCTCGCCCCCGGAAAGTTGGTTGGTGCTACGCCCGGCCAAATGCTGAATCCGGCATACATCGTACAGGCGGTCTGCCGCGCCAGCAGGCAGCTTGTTGGCGTAGCGCAACACCTACTCTACCCGCAAAAATTAGGTAGTTCGAACTGCTGCGAGAGGTAGGCCACGCCCGGATGCCCCGGCATCAGCTTTTCGGCTGGGCCCTTTACCCGCGCATCTTCCAGCCACACCTCGCCGGCGGTGGGCTGCACCAACCCGGCTATAATTTGCAGCAAAGTGCTTTTGCCGGCTCCGGTTTCGGCGGCAATGGCAATTTTCTGGAAAGGCTGCTGGCTGAAGCTGACTTCCTGCACGGCGTACCGCTCCTTTTCCCACAAGCTAACCCCCGAAACGCGTAATAAACTCATAAGAGCAGAAGCAAAACCAACTGGCGCGGGCGGCACCAGCCTCCTAAAAAACAAGCCGTTTCCTACCCCTACCCAGAGCAAGAAGCCTTAGCCCAGCCGCCGCCTCATAAAAGCAGCTAGCCGTGCTGGCCGCCCGAAGATACAGCCAGCAGCCGGGGTAGGCAGCCCCAGACCGCAACTACAAAAAAAGGCACCCGGAAAACCGGGCGCCTTTTTCAGTAACAGGATATAACCTGGGGCTTAGCTGTTGCGCTGCGTGTAGTTCGGATCAATATCCGTATCGGTGCGGCCGCCGTCGAGGCGCTCCACATCTACCTCCGTTTTGCGCACGGTGTCCCGGATGGTTTCTTCCCGCTCGGTCACCTCCTTGCCCAAAGACACTTCTTCTACCACGCGAGCTTCTTTAGCTACTACAGCTCGTTCGGCGCTTTCCGTAATTTCGATTTCTCCTTCCTTAAAGGCGGCAAAGTCGGCCTCCGTAGCAGGACGGTCAACGGGGCGGCGCTCTACGTTTACGTGCTCCTCACGCAGGCGTACGTTGGCTTCGACGGGGCGCTCTACAATGCGGCTGCGCAGGCGGGCACCACCGGTTTGCTCCACGCGCTTGCCTACTTGCAGGTTTTCTTCGATTACCTGAGCCGTAGCGCCGGTAGCATCTGTGGTAGTAGCACCGGTAGCCGTAGCACCGTAGCTGTTGCCGTACTGGTAGCCCGTCTGGCTAGCCCGCTCGTCTACGTCAACGGCCCCGGCATCATCAAGAATTTCGGCGGCGCGGCGGGCGTTTTCATCCGAGTGAGCGTGTACCGTTACTACCGAGCCGCTGTTGCGAGCTACGTGCGAGTAGCGGCGAGCATCATCGGAGTCGTCGCCACCGAAAAGGTTGCTAAAAAAGTTGCTGATGCCGTCACCGGCCTTCTCGGCCGTACGGCCGGCAGCATCGGCAGCGCCTTCTACGGCAGTGCCGCTGGTGTTCTGGTAATTGCTGCTGGAGCCCTGGGTGCCAGCGTAGCTGCTGCTGGATGAAACGTCGACGTTCTCAGTGGTAAAGCCGGCGGCGGCGAGACGTTGGGCGGCTTGTTGGGCTTGGGCGGCAGTTTCAAATATGCCTACTACAGTCTGGTTCATAGCGGTTGAATGAAAGTTGGGAAAGGTTGGGTAAACAAGGAAAATCTAGGAATCCGCTCCCGGAGAAGGAGGTGCTCCGGCCTCCGGCGCGGCAGAGTCGCGGGTAACCTGCACCGTTTCCTGGCGCAGTACTACCCGGTGGCTTTCCTGGGTAGGAATTTGGTGTTTGGTAACGTGCAGCTCTTCTACTACCAAAAGGCGTTTCACTACTACCTCACGCACCACGGGAATAATCATGGTGTCACCCTCGTAGCGCACTCCTGGCAGCGTAGCCCCATCGACCACAAACTGGTTCACGGGTACCCGCTCCACCTGCACCTCGTCGTGGAGCAGAGTGAAGTTCAGCGCCTCCTCATGCTCCTCAACAGTTTTAGACAGGCGCACCCGACCGGTTTCTACCACCTCCCGCCGGATTACCGCGTGCTCCTCAATGACGGGGAGCACCAGGGGAGTTTCAGAAACCGCTTCTGGCAGGCGGGAAGCAGGGCCGGGAGCAGGTGTAGGGGTCGTATTCATAGCGGTCTGTCTACGCCACGCTAGCCACCTCGTTGCTACTGTTGAGCTGGATTTCAGGGATATAAAATTTGGGCTTTTATAATTATCCTGGCCTGGCGTAACCTTTTATCATTTAGAATATTGCCCTTCTAACACGGCTACCAATAGGCTCCTCGGCAAGCGGGTAACGAACCACTCAATAGTACTAAACCAACAAACAGTAGCACGCAAAAAATTAATGGGATTTTCATTCTGCCCCTTGCGGCTTTCAACAAAAGGCAGGGGTAGCACGGGGCCGTTCCCTTACTACGTACTATGCAGAACGCCCCGTCGGGCAGACGGGGCGTTGGCGAAAATCAGAAGTGAAAGAGAGGATACTACTACTTCTTCTCTTCAACGGGAAACTTCTCCAGAATGTCTTTGGCAGACTTGGCAAACTCTTCCCCGATGCGGGCAGGATTCCCTACTGGGTCGGCCATGGAGCCGCGCCACACCAGATTGTGGGTACGAGCATCAATGAAGTCCAGAATCATGGTGCCTTCATTGTAGGTTTCGGTACGGTAGCCTGTGTTGTAAAACGGCGACCTATACCAGTAGCCGTAGTTAATGGGCAGGTAGCCGCCGCGGTAAGACACCGCATAGGGAAAGGCGTAGCCCGCCGCCGGCGGGTTGGCCACCGTGCGTTCGGCTTCCTCGATATAGAGGTGGTAGGTCAGGTAGAAATCAGGCTTGGCAGTGCCGGCGGCGGGCCGGATACCGCGCTTGGCCAACTCGGTGTTGATGGTGTTCTGGATGATTTCGTCGTTGAGGCTGCTCTTGTAGATGGGGTTCTGGGAGTTGGCCGATTTCACTTCGGTTTTGGCCCAGTCGTAGGTGCGGTAGCGGCTGAAATCAACGCCGGGTTTTTGCTGCACGGCAACGGGTGAGGAGCAACTGCTCACGACTCCGAAGAGGAGTAGCAGCGCTGCAGTTAGGGTGGCTTTCATCAGGTTTTAGGTAGAATTGAACAAGTACTATCTACCGGCTATACCCTTTAGCCGGAGGCGGGGTTACGTGCAGCTTGCCGGCGAATCCTGGCCAACGTAGCTTTAGCTCAACCATTTACCTGCCCAGCGGCTTCCATCTTCACGGCGGCCGTGGCCTGCTGATGGCGGCGGTAGCCACGCAGGAAGAAGTGATACTGCTTGCGCGTTGTGACCTTATCCAGCACCTACCCGTGCCTTGCCGAGCCCACACGCCGCCCGCAGCTCAGGCTAGGAACTGAGCCGTAAGTGCTGCGGCTTGCCCCATCTTAGGGCCACGTGGTGCGGGGGCTTACGGCTTTGCCGGAGTGTTCGGGTAGCGAATCTGGCGAGGGCCGTGCCTGCGCTCCAGCCGGTTATTTAATCTCCCTCACTTGCAGGGTACCTACCGCACGGGCCGGCTGACCGGTGCGGGATACGCCTTCTACGGCCACCTGAAACAGACCGGCTTTATCACCGCAGTAGAAAGAAACCGTGGCCTGTCCGCTGGCATCCGTCTGAATGGTTGGGTTCCAGTACAGGGTAGTGCCTCGGGGGTCGCTGGCCGAAGTTGTGGCGTTGGAGTAAACGGGCTCGTAGAACGTACGCGCCTGATAAAACCGAGGCTGCCGGTAAAGGGGTGGCGTTACCACTGCCTGGTTTTCCAAGGACGGGTTATAGTTGGGATTAGCCTGCTTGGTGAAAAAGGCAATGGCCCCGGCGGCAGCCCGCTCCCCGAAAATGGCCGCCGAGTTGGTCCGGATTACCTCGATGCTTTCAAAATCATTCACCGGAATAGAGTTGATCATGTTGATATCGGTAGCCACACCATCAAGTAGAAAGAGCGGAGTACTGCTGATAGGGGTAGCCTCGGCAGCCGGGGTGCGGTAGCGCGTGTTGGGGCGGGCAGTTGGGGCTGGTGCCAGCCGGAGTTGCTGGGTACTGCTGGTGGTGTTACCGCGCATGGTTACTTGCACAAAGCCCTGATTCGCTACCACCGAGAGGCCCGCTACCCGCCCTTGCAGCACCTGTACCACGTCGCGGTAGGTAGATAGTCCGGTAATATTGCGCGTTTGAATCACGGCATCGGCCCGGCTGTAGATGCGACGGGTATCTGGTTTCATCGGCCCCTGAGCGCCCTGAATGGTTACATTGCTGAGCAGAATTCCACGGGGCGTTACAACCGGGGCGGCGTCCTTCAGCGCCTTGGCCTGCCGCAGGCGTTCGGCAGGCACTGCCCCTGGTTCAGGGAAGGGGTGCAGTAGGCTGGCGGCAGTGCCGGGTAGGTCCGGCTGTGCAATATCCAATAGAATCTGGGGCCGCCGGACTTGCTTGGTAGTCAGGGCTTCCAGCTTTACCACCGTGGAATCATAGCCGGTGAAACCCATAAAGGCAAAACGGCCTTCGGTATCGGTTGTCAGCTGGCGGCTGCTCCCCTGTTGGGGCGTGAGCACCACGGGAACCGCCGCGGCGGGTTGCTGCCGGTTGTTTACTACCCGCCCGCGCAGGCTAAGCTCTTTCTCGAGAACGTACGGAAAGCTACCCAGCTGATCGGCCAGCAAGGGCTGCCAGGTAAAGCGCCGCCAGCCCTGGGTTAGCAGCAAGTTGTCTAGGGCCTGGGCCGTGGCAGTCGTGCCTGATGCGAAATAGTAGCCAGGGTTTTCTACCTCTCCGTGCAGGTCTGAGGTCAGCAACAAGTAGCTCCGAATATCGGGGGCTCCGGCCGAGGGCGGCGCCAGCTCCGCATTCGTCACGGCCAGCGAGAAGCTGCCCGCCTGAAGCTGCCCGGCCGCGTTTTGGGCGGTTACGCGCAACTCCACTCGCTCACGCGGCCGATACACTTGCTTGCTGGCTTGCACAGTTAGGCGCAGGCCCCCCGGTGTGGCATCGGCAAAAGCCAGCCGCTCACACCGCGCCACCCGTTGCCCGTCAAACACCGTGAAATGCACTACCCCTGTTGCAAACCGGCTTTTCGGAATTGTAGCCGTGAACGGCGTTTCCGTAGTTACGGTGCCTTGTTCCAGGTAGGCAACCTGCCCGCGCACGTGGGCAGCAACTGTCAGTTGTTCGGCCGCCGCTCCGGCTCCGGCCATTCGGCGCACGACCAAGCGGTACGCGTTGCCGGTGCTTTCAACGTGCAGCGCCAGCCCCTGCGGTTCTGCGACGGGCAAAGGGTAGGTGAGCGGCGGGCCGCTTGGGAGCTGCACCTGCGCCGTGTAGCGCTGGCCCGCCACGGGCTGCAACTCAAAATGCCCCATGCCCGCGTGCTGGGTGCTAAACCGGGCCACTACTTTCCCTTGGGTATCCAGAACAGTACCGCTCACTTCTTGCCCGCGCCCATCAGAGCCCACGGCTTTGACCCCTATTGTGGCGGGCAACCCGGCCACCAGCGTCCCCCCTTCCGGGAAAAACTGTACATCGGGACGGGCCGCCGCGGACAAGGTCTTACTTGCGGGAGCCGGCGCTTCTGACCACACGGGCAGGGCCCGGCGGAACACGAAGTCCGGTGTGTTGCGCATCCAGTTGGTGTAGGCCCGCACTGTGTACATGCCCTGGGGCAACGCCGTCGGCAGTACAAAATCGCCGGGCGCGGTGCCATTCTGCAGGCGTAGCACTTGGTGGCTTAGTACCTGCTGACCAGCGTCCAGCAGGTCTACGTACAGCACGCCGCTCAGACTATCAGGCCGATGCCGGGCGGCATCTACGGCATAGGCCTTGAACCATATCGTTTCGCCCGCTACGTACGTGTCTTTGTCAAAATGCAGATACACTTTTTCGGGAGCAGCCACCTGATAGAAACGAGCTAATTGCTGGGCCAGTTGGCGCTGAAAAGTATCGGGAGCCCCCTTAAAGGCTACTAAACATCCGGCGGCAGCCGGCAGCAGCAGGAGTTGGATGCGCTTCATGGGATATAAGGAATAGATACAGGGTGCGAAATAGCATACCAGTAAGTATACTGTAATTTCACTCAACCAGCATTTCCTTTCCCTCTACCCTCTTTTCCCTGCCGGCTGGCTTCCAACTCTTTTCCGTTAGCTCCACCGCAACATTTCCCCCGGCAAGTGGGTAGTTAGTAGCCACCCAGCCCCTGGCAACGCCGCTAGCCGGGCTGGGCAGAGACTTACTGCTTTCTTATGGAATACATTGAACTAGGAACCTCCGGCGTGCGGGTTTCGCGCATTACGTTTGGCAGCTGGGCTGCCGGCGGCTGGATGTGGGGCGGCACCGAGCAGAACGATGCGGTGGGCGCCATTCGCGCTTCCTTTGACCTGGGCGTGACCAGCATCGATACGGCTCCCATTTACGGGCAGGGCCTGAGCGAAGAAATTGTGGGCGAAGCCATCAAAACCCTACCCCGCGACCAAGTGCAAATCCTGACCAAGTTTGGCATGCGCTGGGACGACAACAAGGGCGACTTTGGCTTCAAAAGCAAGAACAACCAGGGCCAGGACATCGACGTGTACAAGTACGCGGCTCCGGAAAGCATCATCAAGGAGTGCGAGGACAGCCTGCGTCGCCTCGGCACCGACTACATTGACCTCTACCAGATTCACTGGCCTGATGTAACCACGCCTATTGCCGATACGATGGAGGCTGTGCAGCGCCTGATTGAGCAAGGCAAGGTGCGCGCGGCCGGCGTGAGCAACTACTCGGTGGAGCAGATGCAGGAGGCTGAGAAGGTCGTTAACCTGGCCTCGAACCAGGTACCCTACAGCATGGTGCGCCGCGACATTGAGAAGGACGTTGTGCCTTACTGCCTGGAGCACAACAAAGCCATTTTGGCCTACAGCCCCATGCAGTTGGGCCTGCTAACCGGCAAGATTAAGCCCGGCCAGCACTTTGATGCCAGTGACCTGCGCGCTACCCACCCGCTCTTTAAGCCGGAGTTTGTCACGCGCGTAAATGCGTTTCTCGACAAAATCCGGCCCATGGCGGAAAGCAAAAACGCTACCCTGGGCCAGCTCGTGCTGCGCTGGACGCTGGCACAACCCGGCATTTCGGTGGCCCTGGTGGGTGCCCGCAACGCCGAGCAGGCCGTGCAGAACGCCCACGCCATTGACGTGCAGCTTTCGCCCCAGGAGGTAGAGTTCATCAGCCAGCAGCTTGAGCAGCTGCAGCAGCCCGCTTAGGCTAGCTGGTGTACCATCTTGAAAAGCGCTGCCCGAAATGGCAGCGCTTTTTATTTTATTCCGTCAACCCTGGTCAGCAAAGCGTCACCTTGCGAACAGATCTGTATTCTTATGTCATGAAACGCTAATGAGCTTGTTCACTGCAACCAAGGCCCCAAGATGGCACCTTGCTCAGGCAGGTTCTTAATGAGAGGATGGCCTACAGTAATGCGCATGAAAAGAGTTGTGGGCCGACTTCAAAAAGGAAATGCTGGCACCAGCTCTGAAAATTGAATTGCGACTGGCAGCCAAAAAGCCCTCCGCCCTAAGCTCTATTATGTATGTAGGCTACCGGATGGAGCGGGCTTACTACACCCAAGCACCCGACAAAACGCAAGACCTAATCAACCTCCTAACCTGCGTGACCCCAAGGCTTTTTTAGCGCAGAGTGACTCTGGGAGTAGCCTTGCCAGCCGGTAAGCCAGGTAAGCAGGGCAATGGGGGAAGTAGTGCAACCATTTACCACTGAAAGGTCTCCCTGCTATGGACACTCACCTTCTTATGATAATTCCTTATGCGCTACCCATTTACTCTTCTTTGTGGGGTTACGATCCTGCTTTCTGCTTCTGGCTGCGAAGACAAGAATTCTGAGTCCGAGCTTTTGAATACTCACTGGAAGCTGGTGCAAGTGGAAGAATTTCCAATATTCCTTTCCAGCTACGGTGATACCCAACGGTCTTCAATTGAGTTTACCAGCTCAAACCGTACTACTGGACTAGGGCCTTGCAATTCCTTCAGCGGCTCCTTTTCACTAGGCCCCGAGCCTGGCATGCTGAACATCAGTCAACAGGCCTCTACCAAGGCTTCCTGCGGAGCATTGCCCATTGAAACAAAATACCTGGAAGCGCTGCCGCGAACGGTGAGTTATGAAATTAAGGGCAGAGAGCTGCGGCTGTATGATGCCTCTAATGCCATAAAGCCCCTGCTCATTTTTGAGGATCGTGCAGCAGCGGAATAAGTATTACCTCTCCCCAAAACCCCACGCGGCCACCTCTGTTCTAGAGACGGCCGCGTGGGGTTTTGGGGAGAGAGCACCTTAGCAGTTACTGCCATCAAGGCCGCAGGCGGCGCCCTCGGTGCCAGCTAGTTGCACGGGCTGGGGCCGGGCTTCTTCCCACACTTTCTCCAGCACTTCCAGAAACAACTCGGTGGGCTGAGCACCGGATACAGCGTACTTGTCATCGAAGACGAAGTAAGGCACCCCGCGCACCCCAATCTGGCGGGCCTGGTACTCATCGTGGCGCACATCTTGGGCAAACTCATCGGAGTTGAGCACTTGCCCTACTTCGGCGGCGGGCAATTCTAGCTCGGCAGCCAAGCGGGCCAGGGTAGCTACATCATTGATGTCTTTGCCTTCTTCGAGGTACGCTTTAAACAACCGCTCTTTGGCGGCATCCTGCTTGCCATATCTGTCGGCCAAATGCACCAGGCGGTGGGCCCGGAAGGTGTTAGCTGGCACGGCGCGGTCAAAGTCGAAGGCTAACCCTTCGGCGGCAGCCATCTGGGTCATGTTGGCGCTCATTTGACGGGCCCAGGCTTCGGTGTTGCCGTATTTGGCGGCCAGGCGCTGGTACTGGCTTACGCCGGGCTCAGGGTTGGCTTCGGGGTCCAGCTCGAAGCTGCGCCACTGAATTTCTACCGCTTCGGCGTGCGGAAATTGAGCCAGGGCGTTTTCCAGGCGCCGCTTGCCGATGTAGCAGAACGGGCACACAATATCAGACCAGATTTCTATCTTCATAGGAACAACAGATTACACGCGTGTAGGCGCCTATAAGCGCTGAAACCAACAAAAAGTTTTGGGCTGCGGTCCGGTACCGGATGCAGTAGCCCGCAGACGCCAAGGCGTATTTTTCCGCCCGACTTCTTACTTTGCGGGCGCCCGGTCACCGGCCCACCACGCCCTTGCTCTAGCCCCATGCTGCACTTCTTTGATGCCACCCTGGAAGCTGGTGGCCCCAGTTTCATGCCTACGCAAGTAGTGGTGGTGCCACCGCTGGTGGTAGCGGCTTTGGGCGGCAAGAGTGCCCGGCGGGTGCGGGGAACACTCAACGGCTACCCTATCCGGCTGGGTCTGCTGCCGCTGACCGGCGGAGGGCGCTACCTCATGATTAACAAGGAAATATGCCGGGCGGCGGGAGTGCAGCTCGGCCAACACGTACGGTTGCAGCTGGAGCCCGACCCCGAGCCGGATCAAGTAGATCTGCCCGCGGAACTGGCCGAAGCCTTCGAGGCCTGGCCCGAAGCAGGAGTAGAGTTCGAGCGGTTATCGGGAAGTATGCGGCGGGCCGTGGCCCAACACGTGCGCGCGGCCCGGCAGGCTGAAACCCGTGCCCGCCGGGCCGTGGAGCTGACAGAGCGCCTGGCCCGGCGGGCCCACCCGTTTCGGAAGGAGTAAGCTATTTGGTCAGCGTAATGCTGACTATTTTGCCCGACCCGCTCACAGTGAACTTACAGTCGTCGAAGTCGGGCGGGGCCAGGCGGGGGCGTACGTTATTGGAAAAGGCGAAGGGCTCCGTAGGGATGCCCATCAGGTTCTTATCCAGCTTATCATTATTGTTGGTATCCTGAGTAATGGCCACGGCCCACTCTCCGGCCGGCAGGTCAACGGGCAGCGCTACCTGGCGCTGCCCGCCAGGCTTCACCTCTCGCATAAAGGCGTAGCCCCCCTTGGTTAGGAATTTCTCGCGCACATTGTAGAAATAGAGCTTCACGACCGAAGAAGTAGAGGCCAGCGCCGATACTACAACGGTGACGGAAGAGGGGCCGCCCGCCGCCGAGGAGGCCTTCGGGACGACTACTCCCATGGCGCAAATGGTAGTTAGGCAGAGGTGCTTCAATACTTGCATGGCAGAAGATAGGCAATGGAACAACGCCAAGCCAACACCACGTACCGAAAAATAATTACCCAACCCGTCATTACGTAGCCCGCTGCTAAGAAAACCGCGGCCACCTGCTGAATTGGACTTTGCGCCCAGCGGTTAGCAGCCCCGGCTAAGCTGACGGCAGGCCTGGGCCAAGGAAGAGTACTGGCTGACCTTGAAGTGGTAGTCGCCCCCGGCGGCATTATGAGAGTACTGCTGAATGGCAATCTGCCCGAAGATGTTTTCGGGCCCAATAAAGGCTAGCTGGTGGATGCCAGCCGCGTAGGCCCGGCGGTTCCAGCTAGTGGCGGCCCACTCCTGGTCCGCCGGGAGCATGGCCCCGAACAGGCGGGTATCTGAGAGCCAGCTCAGGGTAGGATACTGCCGACGGTATTGCTGATAAAATTCCAACCCTTTGTCGAGCAGGAAACGCAGGTTGCGGCTATTGGCAAAGCCATGCCACCGAATAAGCAGGCAAGGTATTCTGGTCAGCAGGAGCAGTTCACCGTAGGGTTCAGTATGGAGCCGGAGGTCGGACATGGAGGAAAGGCGCAAAACAGTACTCGGCCCAGGTGAAGTGGTGCTCCGTCTGGATTCCGGATAAGTTTACGTGCCTGGGCGAGGGCGGGGGCCGGCACTTCGGCGAACTGCCAGCCGGAGCCGACCAATCCTGAAGCTGGCTGGCTTAAGCAGCTTCGCGAGCCGGCATCCGAGCTAGTATTGCCGAAGCCACTCAGCAGCTATATTGTATTCTTCAAAGGTCAGCAAAAGCGGCCAGCCGCTTTGCGTAACGGAATAGTCGGCGTGGCTACGACCGCGCGGGTCCGGGGAGTACACCCAGGCCATGTACTGCAAGCCCGTATTGAACAAGCGCGGAAGCAGGCGCATACTCCGCCACTCCTCCTCCGTCACGTGCATCAGGGTCAGGCGGGTGTTGTCGTTGAGCAGCTTGGTGTACCTATTGGTGGCTACTTCGGCCAGAATTACTTCGGCTCCCTCCCGCACCGTAGCGGCAGTTTGCGGGCCGCGCCAGTCAGCATACAGCCAGTTGTCGCTTGTGTCGTGGTAGAGTCGCAAGTGGGGCAGCTCGCGCAGGAGCCGACGCTGGGCGGTGGTAGCCGCTTGTCTTCGCACAAGCTCTGCTCCTGATAAAGCAAATGTCACAGGGCTGATGAAATTTAGTAAGTAAGAGGAAGCTTGCCTTGGAGCCACTACTAAGAAGAAGTGTTTACTTCCTTCTAACACCAGCTACATGTTTCGTTTGCGCGTCAAACCAACACTAAATAAGAATATTTTTACTACAAATACTACTATAACATCATTTTATACATCTGCTAATTAACATATTTACAAGCAGATACACAAGAGAGCCCATGTTACTTTTTTAAGTAGCACGATGTAACTGAGCAACTCGCTTGGCGTCAGGCTGAGCAAGCCACGAGCTAGTGCTGGCGCAACCCTGTCTACCAAATGCCAGGCATAGTTTCGCGTAGAAACGCGGTGGTTAGCTGGGCCACGTATTCCGGACGCTGGCGGTGGGGAGTATGCCCTAGGCCAGGGAGAAGGGCAGGGCGCGCCAGGCCGGCTACCTGACCCACAATAGCCGTTACCTGCGCTGGCGTACCATACTCATCGGCAGCGCCTTGCACCGCCAGCACCGGACACGTAATGCGAGGCAGATAGGTCTCGATGTTCCACGCCCGGAAGGCCGGACTCAGCCATGTGTCCGTCCAGGCCCGGAACAAGACGTCGGTTTTGTCGCCGTGGTAGCGGGCCAGGCGTTGACGCAGGTCGGTGGTGGCGAGCTGCTGACGGGCTTGCTGGATGCCGCTGAGCGTTTCCTGCTCCACAAACACGTGGGCCCCAATAGTAACGGCGGCCGCCACCAAGCCAGGGTGGGTAGCTGCTACCAGCAGGGCCAGGGTGCCGCCATCGGAGTGCCCAACCAGCACGGCGCGCCTGACGCCACAGGCGGCCAGCACAGCCGGCACGGTTGGCGCCTCTTCCTCCAGGTAAGCCGGAGTGCGCCCCCCCGGCCCAAACGGCGCCGACTCGCCATAGCCGCGGCGGTCGTATATCAGGGCATGGCACTCCAGGTCTTCAGCCAGTTGCCGGGGCCACTCGCGCCACAGGCGGATGCTACCCAATGAATCGTGGAGAAACACCAGCCAGGGCCGCTGCTCGGCAGCGGGGCTGGCATGGCGTAAGGTGCGCACGCGCAGGGAGTGGTCGGTGAAGGGCAGATCGAACTCTGCTACAGCAAGGAAATCAGGAGGGAGCATGGTGCAAGTATGCAACCATTTAACGCTGATCCTGCTCCTTCTCTTGTTCCACCGACTTTTGCCTGCCATGATCCGGCGCTTCCTTCCGCTTCTTTGCCTTGCCGCCCCGCCTCTGCTGACGAGTTGCGACAAAAACACCGAGCCGGTGCCTGCTCCGGTTTATCTGCTGGACCAGCGCTGGGTGCTGACGGAAATAGAAGGCCAGGTGCCTTCCACAACTAGGGGGGCCACCACCGACCTGGTGCTGAACTCGGTAGGCAGCACCAATGCAGGCCGGGCCTTCTGCAACAACTACGGGGGTAAATACCTACTGACGGCCGGCTCGGCGCAGTTGACCTTTTCAGCCCAGTACTCCACCTATGCTACCTGCGCCGAGCAGGACCAGGAAACGCATTACTTCCAGCTGCTGCCCCAGGTGACGCGCTATACCATCAGTAACCGGCGGCTGGCCCTTTATGACGGCGAGCATACCACGCCTCTGTTAGCATTTACAGCAGCTGAGTAACGCACCCATCAGCTATTCCTCAAGCTAGTACATCAAGAAGCCCGCCCCTGGCACCAGGGGCGGGCTTTTGCGCTGGCAGAGTAGTGGCTAGAACCCTATATTGAGCACCAACGGCTGCACCTGCCAGCGCTGGTAGTACGAGTCGTACACGGTGCGGAGTCCTACTTCCAGGGGCGTGCGCAGCCGCAGCGGGTTAAACACGGCCGACACATCGAAGCCCGTAGCGTAGTAGTTGCCCACCAAACCTCCCGACTTACCCCAGACGCCATCCGTAAACACGGCACCCTTCAGGCGCTGCACGTACAGCACGCGGCCCCATTCCCAGTGCACGTCGGCCAGGGGTAGGCGGTACTCGGCGCTCAGGGAGGTTAGCTGCTGGTAGCTCAGGTAGGGCAGGGCCCGTGGGTAAAAAATAGCTGCGCCAAACCGGTACTCCTGCTGCTGCTGCCACTGGTAGCCAGCCCGCAGGCGCACGGCGTGGTGCCGCCCCAGCCCCGGCAGAAACACACTTGCCTGGGCCGCCCGCTGCTCTGCCGACAGGCCCGTACCGAAGGGGGTACCCCGCCACACCAGACTCAGGCTCTGCCCCCAGCGTGGGGCCACGTCGCGGTAGCTCTGCCGCAGGGTTCGGCTGAAGGCCACGCTGCCCACCAGCGCGTGCAGCGGCTGCCTGCCTACGTCGGTGCTGCCGGGCAGGGCGGTAAAATTGTAGCCGTGGGTTTGCTCCAACTGGTAGTAGGCCCCCAGGGTCAGGGCCGTGAGCAGGCGGGAGGTAGTTAGGGTGAGGGGCAGGCGACTACCCACACTCAGGCGGCTGTACTGCCACCGGTCATAGGCGCGCCCCCCGGCGGCTACTGGCCCAATTGCGCGGCGCCCCCCGTGCTCCAGGCTCAGATCCAGCACCGGCCAGAGGCCCTGATAGCTAACGTCGGCGAAAACACGCCCGGTGCGCTCTACCCCATCGTAGCCCGCACCTACCACGAGCTGGGTGGTGCTCAGCACATCCTGCGCCCGTAGTCCCAGGTTCAGGCCTGAGCCCGAGGGGCTTTGCACCAGCCCCCAGCCGTAGGCGTTCAGGGCGTGGGGCAAGCGGCGGTACCGGCGGGCAACCAAGGGGGCTCCAGCCACAGAATCCTCGGGCAGCACGGAGCCGACGGTGCGGGTACCCGGCTCCCGGGCCGCCAGTTCCTCGGCGTAGCGGTTCGGGGGAGTACCGGGGGTAGCAGCCGGCACGGGCCGCCACTGCTCAGGACGCAGGGGCATTTCCAGCACGCGGCTTCCCTGGGCGCGCACTTCGTAGAAGGCCAGTCGTTTTCCGTCCGGCGACACGGCTGCGTGGTACGCTCCTACCGGGCGGGCTGTTACCTGGCGTACCTCTCCCGTGCGTAGGTGCACGGCGTACACCTCATCCTGGCCCGAGCGGGGGGAGTTGAACAGCACGTACTCCTGCCAGGGCTGGGGGTGGGAAAGGTTGTCGTTGGCCGCGGGCAGCAGGGTGCGCAGCGCACCAGTGGCTACCTCCAACAGGTCCAGGCGTTTGCCTGCTGGCTCCAGGCGCACCACTGCCGCCGTACGCCCATCAGGGGCAAAGCGCGGGTGCAGGTACGGCAAGTTCTGCGGGTTGTCGTAGGTGCGGACCACGGCGCCCGTGGCGGCATCGAGCAGGTGCAGGCGGTGCTGGTAAGCTGAGTCGGTGCTGACGGCCAGCAGCTGCCGGCCATCGGGCGAAAGCACGGCCGCCGTGTAGCGGGTGCGGCGGCCAGGGCGGCTAACCAAACCTGTTTTTAAGTTCAGCAGGCGCAGCTCGGAGTACACCTGCTGCCGCCAGCGCGGGTCGTAGCGAAACTCCAGCCACGCGGCTTTGCCCCCGCCCACGGAAAGCTGCTCGGGGTTGTGGTGCAGACCCAGCACCAGGCGCTGCCGCTCCACGCCGCCGCGGCGTAGCTCCACCAGCCGGGGCGTGTGGCCCAGGCCGCTTTTGAGCGCCAGCACAGTATTATCGTCGAGGTACTGCGGGTACTGGTACTCGGTGAAGACTTTTTCGGTGGCGGCCACCGGCAGGTCGGTGGCGGGCGTCAGCTCCCGGCCAGTCTGTGCGGTGCGCCAGATGCTGTCCAGCTCCTGCATGGTGCGGGCGTACAGGTCATCGGAGCGCAGGCCGGTAGTGCGGCGCAGCTTATCAGAAAACGACAGAGGGTAGACCGGAAAATCGTAGTAGCGGCTCAGGACCTGGTCCCACACGCCGGGCCCGGCCGTGCGCTTCAGGTACGTGGTCAGGAAGTAGCCTAATACGTAGTGGTTGGGCACATTGTCGCGGAAGGAGCCGCCCACGGCCTTGGCGTAGGAGTAGTGCCGCCCGGCCAGCAGGTTGGCGCGCAGGTAGGCATCGAAGTTGGGAATCCGGCCCCGGCCGCTGCGAGTCAGGGCCGTTTCGGTGCCTACGGCGTCGCCCTCGGCAAACCAGTCGGGTACGCCCAGGGTTGTCAGGCCCAGCCCTCCGTAACCACCCAGCAGGTACCCCACCTGCCCCACGCCCCGGTGGGCCTTGTCGTACTGCACCACGTGGCGGTACTCATGCACGGTCAGCTCATCCAGCCAGTCGAGGGTGCCGGCCAGAAACGGGTCTTGGGGAAAGGTAGTGTAGAACTCTGAGCGGCGCGGCAGCAGCGTCACGAAGCCGTTGCCCACGGTGGTGCGAGTTTGCAGCACCACCGTTACGGGCCGGGCTGCCAGCCCCAGTGAGGCCCCGCCAGGCTCGTGTACCTGCTCCAGGCGGTGGGCCGTGCGACGGGCGCGCTCGGCAAACCCTTCGGGGTAGAGCACCCGGAAGTGGGGGGTGCGCACCTCGTACCAGCGTACGGAGGCCGGCACTTGGTCAAGCACGGGCAGAAGTTGGGCCAGGGTAGCCCCGCAGGGCCAGGCCGCCAGCAAGGCCGCCGGTAACAGAATACGCAGGGAGAAAATCACGCGGGAACGAGAGGTTGGGATTCCCGAAGAAACTACCCTTCCTGCCCGAAAGCAAACCCGTGCGCCCGCCCCGGCGTTTGCTACCTCCCCACCCCACCCGGGCCGCCCGGGGTCAGGGGCAGGTACCCTATGCCGGTGGTAGCAGGCCGCATCTGGCCAGTGCAGCAGTAGGCCTGCCCAGTGCGGCCCAACTGGCTACCAGGCTCGGGCCCACCCCCTGACCGCAAGGCAGTTGCCAAGGCGTGGGCCCGATAGCAGGAATTTCCGGGGCGCACCCCAAAGCTCCTCTTTTTTATGGTAGGTAGCCGCAGCCAGACGTATACCTTTGTGAAGTTCCTGCTCTTCCCACCATGGCACCCGAGTCGCCCGATTTTCAGCTTCTGTTTGAGGCCCTGCCTACTCCGCATCTTGTCCTCACGCCCGGGCTTGTTATTGCTGCCGTTAATGACGCCATGTGCTGGCTACTGGCCCAGTCCCGCGAGGCATTGGTTGGGCGGGCCGCGCTGGAAGTGCTTCCCGTCCACTCCACGGCTCCGAATACAGAACTTTGGCAAGAGGCCCTGCAGGAAGTAGTAGTCCACCGGACCACCCGCCACCTCGACGCCCTGCGCTACGACCCGCCGACGACCACTACCACCGACCGCCCCCTCCGCTTCTGGCAGGCCCTACTACAGCCCGTACTCACCCCTGATGGCCAGGAACTGCGCTACATCTTGGTTCGCGTGCTTGATGTGACGCAGCAGGTGCAGGCCGAGCAGCAGGTGCAGTTCAGCCACCAGCACCTTTCCACGCTGGCGCACACCACCCACGATATTCTCTGGGATGTAGACCTGCGCACGGGCCAGCTCTGGCGCAATGAAATGTTTACGGCCGCCTTTGGCTACCCCCTCACGGCTGAAACCCAAACCTTTGAGTTCTGGTATGAGCGCCTGCACCCCGACGACCGCGCCCCCGTCGACGCCATTATGGCCGCCGTGCGGGCCGGCCAGCCGGTAGCCTCCCAACTGACGTACCGTATGCGGCGCGCCGATGATACCTGGGCGGAAGTAGTGGACCGCTACCGGGTTATCTGCGACGAGGCCGGGCACCCCATCCGCCTGCTCGGGGCAGCCCAGGATGTTACCCAGATGCGTGCCACTGAGCGGGCCCTGCACCACAGTCTGGAGCAGTTTCAGGTGCTGGCCGATTTCATTCCCCAACTTGTGTGGGTGCTGGACACGCACGGTAGCGTGCTCTACTGTAACCAGCGCTGGCAAGAGTATACCGGGCTGCACCAAACCAACCCCGAGAGCTGGGCCAGCGTGGTACACCCCGCCGACTGGGCGCAGGCTGTTGCTCGCTGGGAACAGGCCCAGCGCACCAGCACGTACTTCCAGTGCGAATACCGCCTGCGCGGCCGTAACGGACAGTACCGCTGGTTTTTGTCGCAGGCCCGACCGGTGCTGGCCACCGATGGCAAGGTGGATAAATGGTTTGGCACCTGCACCGATATCGAGGACCAGAAGCAGGCGCAGCAGCAGTTGGAAGCCAAAGACCAGCAGCTTCAGCTTATCCTGGGAACCGTACCGGCCTTTATTGCTACCCTACTCGGTCCGGAACACCGCCTTACCTTCCTCAATCAGCCTTTCCGCGCCCTGATTGGCGACGAGGTCCACCTGGGTCAGCCAGCCTACTCCGCCCTGCCGGGTCTGGCCGACCAGGGCTTGGGCGAAGTACTCAACACGGTATACCGCACCGGCCAAGTGCTAACAGGCTCCGAGCGGGCCGTGACCATAGCGGCTGCCCCGGCCCCCCGCTACTTTGATTTCACGGCCCAACCGCTGCTTGACGCGGCCGGACAGTCTCAGGGGGTACTGGTGTTTGCAGTGGAGGTGACAGAGCGGGTGCATGCCCGCCAGCGCCTGGAAGACCTGAACCAGGAGCTGCGCCGCCAGGATGCGCTGCTGCGGGTCATGACGGAATCATTACCGCAGATTACGAGCATCACCCGGCCCGATGGCTCAGTGGAATACCTGAGCCCCCAGTGGTTTGCCTACACCGGCCAGACCATCGACGATTTGCCCCAGTGCTGGCGCCTGGCCCTGCACCCCGACGACGTGGAGCCGGCCCGGCAGGCTTTTCAGCAAGCCATAGCCCAGGCCAGCCCCCTAAGCCTAGAAGTGCGGCTGCGGCGCCACGACGGGCAGTACCGCTGGCACCTGAACCGCTCGGTTCCCTCCCTCACCGATGATGGACAACTCCAGCACCTGTACGGAGCCTGCGTAGATGTGCAGGACCAGCGTCTGCTGGCCGAGGAGTTGCGCCGCAGTGAGCAGCAGTTTCGTTTTCTGGCCGAAAGCGTTCCGGCCATCGTCTGGACGGCTGGCCCGGGAGGGGTAGTGGACTACCTGAACTCTCGCTGGAGCTACTACACTGGCGTGCCCGTGGAGCAGAGCCTGCGCGAAGGCTGGACTGACCTGTTGTGGGCCGAAGAGCGCGACGCAGTAGTCAGTGAATTTAGCCGCAGCATGCAGGAAGGCACCGACCTGGATATGGAAAGCCGCCTGCTGGATGTACGCACGGGCCAGTACCGCTGGTACCTGCACCGGGCCCGCCCTCTACGCGACGAGCACGGCCAGATTCAGCGCTGGTTTGGCACTACTGCCGACATCGACGACTACAAGCGGGTGCAGCAGCGCCTGGAGGAAAAAAATGCCGAGCTGACCCGCACCAACCAAGACCTGGACAGCTTCGTCTACGCCGTGTCGCACGACCTGAAGCAGCCCATTCACAACATGGCGGGCATCTTCCAGGAACTGATTCGCACGGCCTTCTTCCGCGACCCGGATGCTATGAAGCTCATTGCCATGTTCGAGAAGTCGCTGCACCAGATTGACGGCACCATTCACAACCTCTCCGAGCTGGTGCGCATTCAGAAGCTGCGCCACGAGCAGCCCGCTGAGCTACTTAACTTGTCCCACCTGACGGAGGAAGTACTACTCAGCATTGAGGAACAGGTAGCCAGCTCCCGCGCCCTGGTTCACCTCGACTTTGCCGCCGTGCCAACCCTTTATTTTGTGCGGCCCCACTTACAGAGCATACTTTACAATCTGCTCAGCAACGCTCTGAAATACGCCGCCCCGCGCCGGCGCCCCCGCATTCAGCTCCGAACCTTGCTAGTGGAGGGCCGGCCAGTGCTGGAGGTGCAGGATAACGGTTTGGGCCTGGATTTGCAGCGCTTCGGTGGGGAGCTGTTTCAGCTGTTCCGCCGCTTCCACGACCACGTGGAGGGAGCTGGGCTGGGCCTCTACCTCGTGAACCGGGTAGTGCAGAATGCCGGCGGCCACCTCACCGTCGACAGCACCGTGGGCGAGGGCACCACGTTCCGGGTGTTTCTGCCGGCCAGCGCCCGACCTGCTTAAGCAAGAGCGAGGTATGGCGCCGGGGTTGTACTTTGGCAGCTGCCTTCTACTCCCTACTGCGCATGCCCCCCGTTTCCCTCGCTTCAAAGCTGCCCGATGTGGGCACCAGCATTTTTTCGGTGATGACCCAGCTGGCCCTCGACAGCGGAGCCATTAACTTGGCCCAGGGCTTTCCCGACTACGACCCGCCCCTGCTCCTGCGCGAGGCCCTGGCCCGCCACGTCCTCACGCCCGGCCACCAGCAGTACGCACCCATGCCGGGTGTACTGCGGCTGCGCGAAGCCATTGCCCGGAAAACGGCCCGCCTCTACGGCTACTCGCCCGATGCGGCCACCGAAATTACTGTTACCAGCGGGGCCACCGAGGCCCTGTACGCCGTGCTGGCTGCCGTGGTCAGTCCCGGCGACGAAGTGCTGATTCTGGAGCCCGCCTACGATTTGTACGCGCCAGCCGTGCGCCTGCAGGGCGGCGTACCCGTGTACGTGCCCTTGCAGCTGCCCGACTTCCGGCCCGACTGGGACCAAGTGGCTGCGGCCCTCACGCCCCGCACCCGTTTGGTAATGCTTAACTCGCCCCACAACCCCACCGGGGCTACCCTCACGGCCGCCGATTTGGACACCCTGGCCGGGCTACTGCGCGACACGCCTGCCCTGCTGCTCAGCGACGAAGTATACGAGCACATGGTTTTCGACGGGCAGCCTCACCATAGCGTGGTGGCCCACCCCGAGTTGCGGGAGCGGGCCTTTGTGCTGTCTTCGTTCGGGAAAACCTACCATGCCACCGGCTGGAAGGTGGGCTACTGCGTGGCCCCGCCGGCCCTGACCACGGAGCTGCGCCGGGTGCATCAGTTTGTGACCTTCAGCGTAAGCACCCCTACCCAGCACGCCCTGGCCGACGTGCTGCCCACCGAAGACCTTTACACCGCGCTGCCCGCTTTCTACCAGCAGAAGCGCGACTTGTTCCGGGAGTTGCTGGCTCCCACGGCCTTCCGGCTGCTGCCGGTGCAGGGCGGCTACTTCCAAGTGGCTGACTACCGGGCCCTGGCCCCCGACCTCGACGACGAAACCTTTGCCCGCCGCCTGACCCAGGAAACGGGGGTAGCCGTAGTGCCCATTTCGGCTTTTTACCACAACCGCCAGAACCACGGACTGGTCCGGTTTTGCTTCGCCAAGCAGGAGGCTACCCTGCGCGCGGCTGCCGAGCGGCTGCTACAAGGCTAAGCAGTATTTTCTTCTGGCCATGCGCTGAGGTTTCTTCTCGGTGGAGGCCAGCACTGCGTATACCTTCCGGCTCCTGCCGAATGCCAAACGGTTACCCGCAGGCAGACCTGGGGTAGCGGCCGCCGCGCGTGGTAAAGCAGTTGCTGCTGTGCTCAGCCAATGGAGCAGGAAGTAGGGGCCAAGGCCGGTTGGGACACCGGACTAGCGTTGAGCTAGGCTTGCCCGGAGCAGAAGCCGGTGGCCCCGGCTTTGCTGGCATTTTTATCTCCAGTATCTCAGGGTTTTTCGGTATACTTCCTTACTCTAACTTGCTTTAACACCTGCTGCCGTGTCTGATCTGACTGTCTCTTTCGTCCAGACTTCCCTGCAATGGCATGACCCGCACGCCAACCGCCAGGAGCTAGGCCGTCATATTGATGAAATATCCATTCCGACGGACCTGATTGTGCTGCCGGAAATGTTTACTACCGGCTTCAGCATGAACGCTGCTGCCCTGGCCGAGCCCGTTGATGGCCCAACCACGCACTGGATGCGCCAACTGGCCGCCGCC
Organism: Hymenobacter sp. HSC-4F20; assembly: GCF_019599275.1. Classification (GTDB taxonomy): domain Bacteria; phylum Bacteroidota; class Bacteroidia; order Cytophagales; family Hymenobacteraceae; genus Hymenobacter. The sequence continues at coordinate 827,405 of NZ_JAHZTD010000002.1, forward strand.
CGCGACGCGGTGGTGGTAGGCAGCCTCATCATCAAGGACCAGGAGGCCTACTACAACCGCCTGCTGTGGGTGCGCCCCGATGGCTCCATCAGCCACTACAACAAGCGCCACCTCTTTACCATGGCCGGGGAGCACAAGGTATATACGCCCGGCACGGAGCGCCTGATTGAGGAGTGGCGCGGCTGGCGCATCTGCCCGCTAGTCTGCTACGACTTACGCTTTCCGGTGTGGAGCCGCAACCCGCTCGACAACCCCTACGACCTGCTGCTGTACGTGGCCAACTGGCCCGCTACCCGCCGCACCGCCTGGATAACGCTGCTACGGGCCCGGGCCATCGAGAACCTGGCGTACACGATGGGAGTGAATTGCGTGGGCCTCGATGGCAACAGCCAAACCTATACCGGCGACTCGGCCCTGCTGGACATGCGGGGCGAGTACTTGGTGGAGGTTGGCAACCAGGAAACCAGCATTACCCGGGCCCTGCGCCGCTCCGAGCTGGAAGCCTTCCGGGAGCGGTTCCCCGCCCTGCACGACGGCGACCATTTCGAGTTGCAGAATCTGGTGTTGCGCTAAGCCCTTTGGTTTAGAACACACCACCGGGGCTACCTAATGCGGCCAGCCCCGGTGGTGTGGCGTGCCGGCTCCTGCTACCTGCCTTTGATTACCTCCAGCCGACGCACGGCCGTTTCGCCGCTCGGAGCCTGGCAGCGCACTATATAGATACCGGCGGCTAGCCCCGCTATATCAAGCTGGTGGCGGCGGGCGGCGGGCGTAGCGGGGCGTACTATCCGGCCAGTCAGGTCGAGCACGGTAGCCCGCACGGGCTGAGGCGCTTCCACCGTTACGGTAGCCACGGCCGGGTTTGGGTACAGCTGCAGGGGTAGGGTTTCGCGGGTAGGCTGCGCGGCCGTGACGAGGCGGTTGCGGGTGCCGAAGCTCATGATGCCCCCGCCTTCCAGCCCCAGGAACAGCTCCGGGGCCCCGTCGCCGGTTACATCGGCGGCCGCGGGAGCGTAGTGGAAGCGCGCGGCCGTCCCGAAGCGCCCAGCCTGGAACTGCCCGACCAGGGGGTTGTAAAACAAATCGGTGCGGGCGGTGAAGGCTCCTGTTAGGGCCCGGTAGTTGGAGAAGAACCGAATCTGCCCCGACGCTTCGGCCGTGAGCAGGTCGGGGCGGCCGTCCCCGTCGAAATCGGCCACGGTAGGGTGCAGGTTGCTGGGCCGGCTGCCGGTGCTGGTTCGCAGCTGCCCAAAGTCAGCTTCTTGCAACACAAAGGTTTGGCTGAGCGCCGCCGCTCCTACGTTGCGGTAGTAGCGCAGGGCCCCGAAGGGAACATCGGCGTAGTTGGTGCCCAGCAGCATGTCTACTCGCCCGTCGGCGTCCACGTCCGTGAAGCAGGGCGCGTCGCCGAGGCTGGTGGGCATGTTGGCCAACGTGCCGGCCGCCACCGGGTTGAACGCGGCCGGCTGGCCGGGCCGGGCCGTGTTGAGCACGTAGTACAGCGCATTTACAGCTCCTTGCGAGGCCGTGGCCCCGGGTCGGGCCGCGGAGTACACCAGGTCCAGGGCTCCGTCCTGGTTCAGGTCAACCAGCGCGGGCTTAAGGAAGATGAACTTGCGGCTAACCAGGCCCAGGTAGTCGTTGCTGACGAGTTGAAAAATGGGCTGGGCGGCCGTGCCGGTGTTGCGGTAGTAGTTCAGACTGGCCCGGTAGGCAGCCGTGGCGTTGTTGCGGCTCACGCCCCCAACCAGCATATCCACCAGCCCGTCGCCGTCTATATCCCCGAAGGCAGGAGCAGCCGTTTCGCTTACGTCCAGCATGTCGCGCTGCAGGAAATCAGTCTGCTCCCGCACCAGGGTAGGTGCCGTGCCCGAGCCCGCGTTGCGGTACAGCCACACCGACTGCCGGGTTTCCACGCTGTCGACGTTGTCGTAGAGGTTGGGAGCCACCAGCACATCGGGACGGCCATCGAAGGTAACGTCGGCGAGGTAAGCGGCCGGAAAGTTCGGGACGCGGGCCGCGGCCGTACCGGCCGGAAAGCCAGTGCTCAGGCCCGCGCTGGTCATCAGGGCCGTTTGGGCGGTGCCGTCGTTGCGCAGGCTCAGCAGCTCGGGGCAGTTGTCGCGGCCGGTCAATACGTCCTGGTCCCCGTCCCCATCAAGGTCCAGCAGGGTAATATTGAAGCCGCCGGTGTGCTGGGGCCGGGGCAGAGGGCGGCACTGGTCGGCGGCAAACACAAAGCTGGTGCAGGCGCTCAGGCAGGCCGCGAAGCCGCCCCAGTAGTAAGAGCCCTGCACAAACTGCAGGCCCCCGCAGGCCCCGGTGCTGCTGTTGCGAAAGTAGTTTACGGCCGGCGCCGACGAGGCAAAGTCGTAGGTCACAATGTCCAGCCGCCCGTCGCCATCCACGTCCCGGATATCGGGCATGTTGTAGCCCCCGGCCGTAATGTTGATGTCGCCGCCCAGCGGGCCGGGCTCGAAGTAGGTAAGCTGGTTGGTAACGAGCTGAAAGCCGGGCCGCCCCTGGGCATCAGGCACGTGGCGGTACACCCGGATGTCGCCGCCGTTGGCGTAGGTAAACAAATCGGGCCGGCCGTCGCAGTCGTAGTCGCGCAGCAGAACCCAGCCTTGCAAGCCGCCCGGAAACAGCATTTCGTACTCGGGGGCGTACTGCCAGGCCCGGCCGCTAGCCTCCGCCACGCTCAGGAACGTAAACACCCGGCCCGCCGCCCGGTCAAACACAAACAGGTCGGGCTGCTGGTCGGCATTGAGGTCGATGTTGGAAAACTGGGGCGAATTCAGCCCACCTGCCCACGGGTTGCGCAGCGTATAGGTGCCGTGCACTACTTTTGCCACGTCCCGGTACTCAAAGCCGAAGGACGCACTGCTCTGGGCCGAAGCCGGCAAGGTGACACCGCTGAGCAGAGCGGCTAGAAGGCGAAGGGTATAGTACTGGCGCATGCATCCGGGCGTTATGGTCCGAGTTTCGAACACACTTCTTCCGCTCTAAGTTACATGCAAAACCGCCTGCCCGACCTCGCGGCGCTTTACCGCCACTACCGCGCCGCCGCGGCCGTCAGCACCGACTCGCGCCAGCCCCAGGACAATACCCTGTTTTTTGCCCTGAATGGCCCCTCTTTCCACGGCCGCGACTTCGCCCCCCAGGCCCTGGCCAAAGGCGCCAGCCACGCCGTAGTGGATGATGAAGCCCTGGCCGCGCGGGACCCCGAGCGCTACACCTTCGCTCCGGACCCGCTGCTGGCCCTGCAGGAACTGGCGCGCTACCACCGTCACCAGCTGATTATGCCCGTGCTGGCCATTACCGGCTCAAACGGCAAGACCACCACTAAAGAGCTGGTGCACGCCGTGCTTAGCCAGCGCTACAAAGTGCAGTACACCCGCGGCAACCTTAACAACCACATTGGCGTGCCCCTGACCTTGCTCAGCATCCGGCCCGGCGAGCATGAGTTGGCTATTGTGGAGATGGGCGCTAACCACCAGGGCGAGATTGACTTGCTCTGCCGCCTGGCCGAGCCTACCCATGGGCTGATTACCAACATCGGCAAGGCTCACCTCGAAGGCTTTGGTGGGGTTGAGGGCATTGTGCGGGGCAAGGGCGAGCTGTTCCGCTTCCTGACCCAGGTGGGCGGGGTTGCTTTCGTGAACACCCTGGATGCCCGCCTGCCAGAGCTGGGCGCAGCCGTGCCGGAGCAGGTGACCTACCCCGGCCCCCTGGATACGTACCCCGCCGAGCTGCTCCGCGCCGATCCGCAGGTAGTACTGCGCCTATTTGAAGGCACCACCGTGGAGGCGCAGATTACGGGCGGCTATAACTTCCCCAATTTGGCGGCCGCCGCCGCCGTGGGCGCCTACTTTCAGGTGGAACCCGCCGCCATTGCGGCCGCGCTGGCAGGCTACGCACCCACCAACAACCGCTCCCAGTTGGTGCGCACGGCCCACAATGAGCTGGTATTGGATGCCTACAATGCCAACCCCAGCAGCATGACGGCCGCCCTGAACAGCTTTGCAGCCCGCCCCGGCAACCCCGCCGACAAGGTGGTAATCCTGGGCGATATGTTCGAGCTGGGCGCGGAAAGCGAGGTAGAGCACCGCGCCATTGGTCAGCTGTTGCGGAGTCTGCCTTTTGGCACCGTCATCCTGGTAGGCCACGACATGCGCCACGCCGCCACCGCTGACGCGGCCTTTTTACACTTTGCTACCAAGCCGGAAGCTGCTGCCTGGCTGCAGGCCCACCCGCTGCGCAACCGCCAGCTGCTCATTAAAGGCTCCCGCGGCATGGGTCTGGAAACCCTGCTGGAGTTGGTGTAAGTGAGATGGTGAAATGATGAGCTAAAAAGCGGCTGTCATCCTGCGCCTAGGCTCAGGATGACAGAACAGAAAATTCACTATCTCACCATTTCATCATCCCACAACTTCACACCCTAAAAAGGACTGTTCAGCTCGGCCAGGGTAGGCAGCACTTGGTCCTTAGCCGATACGGTAGCGTTTTCTACCCCCCATTGAATGCCCAGGGCGGGGTCGTTCCAGAGCAGGCCGCCCTCGGCCTGAGGGGCGTAGTAGTTGGTGCACTTGTACAGAAAGAGGGTGTTGTCTTCCAGGGCCGTGAAGCCGTGGGCAAACCCCGGGGGCACGTAGAGCATGTTGTAGCGCTCCGAGTCCAGCTCTACCATCACGTGCTGGCCGTAGGTAGGCGAGTCCTTGCGAATATCCACAACTACATCAAGGGCGCGGCCTTGGGCCACGCGCACCAGCTTGGCCTGGGTGAAGGGCGGTTTCTGAAAGTGCAGCCCCCGCACCACGCCCCGGTCGGAGCGGGACTGGTTGTCCTGCACCCACTCCCCCACAATGCCCGCCTCGGTCATCTTCTGGGCGCTGAAGGATTCGAAGAAGGCGCCCCGGGCATCGCCAAACACCCGCGGCAGAATTTCCACTACTCCTTGAATAGCAAAGTACTTGAACTCCATATAAGTAGCAACTTGGTGATTGCGCAGCGCAGGGCTGCAAATTAGCCAGAATTATGCGCGGGCAGCGCGAGAACGGGTTACTTCCTGCACTACCCCCAGGTATTTGTCCAGCACGATGCGCTCATCGAACTTTTGCTCAGCCAGGCGGCGGCCGGCCCGGCCCATCTGTTCCAGCTCGGGGGCCGGCAGCTCCAGCACTTGCCGCATCTTGGCGGCCAGGTCCGTAGCATTGCGCACCTCACAGAGCAGGCCGTTCTGGCCGTCCACTACGGTTTCGCGGCAGCCAGGCACGTCGGTGGTTACAATGGGCTTGCCCATAGCCGCCGCTTCGAGCAGGGTTTTGGGCGTGCCTTCACGGTACGATGGCAGCACTACGCAGTCGGCCTGACGAATGTGAGCAGCCACGTCATCGGAGGTACCCAGGTATTCTACATGGCCGGCTTGCAGCCACTGCTCAAACACGGCTCGCTTCACTCCTACCCCTCCTGATTCGTCGATGCCGCCCAGCAGTTGCACGCGGGTACCGGGCCGGGCTTCGCGCACCAACCGGGCCGCCTCAAAATATTCTTCTACTCCTTTTTCGTAGAGCACCCGCGCAATCATCAGGAAGGTGAACGGCTCGTGGCGCACGAACTGCGGGGCGGGCCGAAACCGATGGGTGTCAATGCCCGAGCCGGGCAGTACATCCGTAATTCGTGCTTCCACCAATCCGTGCTGCAGAAACAGCTGCCGGTCATCGTCGTTTTGGAAAAACACCCGCTTCGGAAACTTGAACGCAAAGCGGTACAGGCCCAGGGCCACCCGGCTCACAAAGTTTTTGACGATAAATACCGTACCTAAGCCCGATACGTTGTTGACGCTGGGAATACCCGCCAGCTTGGCGGCAAGGGTGCCGTAGATGTTCGGCTTAATGGTGTAATGCAGCACCACGTCGGGCCGCTCACGGCGGTAGAGACGGTAGAAGCGCCGGGTTAATTGGGCGTCCTTGACCGGGTTAGTGCCTTTGTTCTCCATCAGGATGGGCACGTAGCGGCAGCCTAACTCGGTTTCCAGGCGGGCAGAATAGTCATCGGGCGGGGCAATAGCCAGCACCTCGTGCCCGGCAGCCTGCAAGGCCCGCACCAGGCTGCGCCGAAAGTTCCAGATGTTCCAACTGGTGTTAATTACAATGGCAACGCGCATTCTTGGGGTATCAGGGGCTAGGAAGAGAGTGCAAAGGTACGAGGGTGAGGCCGCTAGGTTCTACTCCCGGAAAATAAGCTTCTGCCCGCGGCCTGCTCCATGCTGCCCGGTCTGCTATTCCCGCCCGGGCCCTTTTATCTTTGCTTTTCTATGACTGCTTTTTCGTTTGTGCTACGCTTGCACGGGCTGGTGCTACTGGCCTTTTTATTGTTTTACGCCTGTAAAGCGGGGCTGCTGCTCACTGGCCGCCTCGATACGCTCCGGGCAGTGCGGGCCCGCACCCGTATCGTCGACTCCGGGCTGGGCCTACTGATTCTGGTTTCCGGTGGGGTACTGCTGGCCTGGTATCCGGGCACCGTGCCGGGGTGGCTGTGGCTGAAGCTGGCCCTGGTGCTGGTGCTGCTCCCGCTGGCCATTGCCGCCATGCGCCGGCAGTTCAAGCCGGGCGTGGTCCTGACGTTCCTGGGCTTCCTCTACGTGTATGGCTTGTCGGAAACCGGCTCCCCCACGCTGCAGCGAGCCTCGGCGCGGGCCACCGGGTACGCCGTTCCCCCTGGGGTGGCCGAGGCCGTAGCCACCCCGGAGGCAGTAGCTCCCGTTGATACTACCGTAGCCGCCCGGAAGCTGTCGGCAACCGATTCGGCTACGCTGGCCGCGGCGGCCGTACCCGCCGCCGATGCGCAGGCTCCCGCGCCGCTGCTGGCAGGCCAGGCGCTGTTCAGCCAGCGCTGCGCCGCCTGCCACGGCCCCGACGGCAAGCTGGGCCGCAACGGGGCCCACGACCTAACCAAAAGCAACCTGAATACCGCCGGCCGCGTGTACATGGTAACCAACGGCCTCGGCAAGATGCCAGGCTTCAAGGATCAACTCACCGAAGAGCAAATCCGGCAAGTGGCGGAATACTCCCTTACCCTCCGGTAAGACGGGCCGTACACGCGCCGCTACCTCCCGCCCTTTACCTTTCCCACTATGGCCAAAGAATCTAAACGCCGCCAGAACAGCACCCGCCACCCCGGCGCCTTCGATACCGTGAAAGGCCGGGCCGGCCGTATCTTGGCCCAGGGCAAGAAAGACGCTACCTACGAAACCACGGCCGAGGCTGAAACCGCCGTGCTGGTAGCCGTACCCGACAAACGGCAGGCCGATGCCCGCACCCAGGAGTACCTCGATGAGCTGGCATTTCTGGCCGAAACAGCCGGCGCTACCGTGACCAAGCGCTTTGTGCAGCGCCTGGAAAAACCCGACATCCGCACGTTTGTGGGCGAGGGCAAACTGGAGGAAATTAAGGCCTACGTGCAGCACACGAATGCCAGCATGGTCATTTTCGACGATGACCTCTCCCCTTCCCAACTGCGCAACCTGGAGGCGGAGCTCAAGGTCAAAATCGTGGACCGCTCCCTGCTCATCATTGACATTTTCGCCCAGCGGGCCAAAACGGCTACCGCCCGCGCCCAGGTAGAGCTGGCCCAGTACCAGTACCTGCTGCCCCGCCTCACGGGCCTCTGGACTCACTTGGACAAGCAGCGCGGGGGCGGCGTGGCCCAGCGCGGACCGGGGGAAACGGAAATTGAGACGGACCGCCGCGTAGTGCGCGACCGAATAGCCTTTCTCAAGGACCGCCTCAAGGAGCTGGACAAGCAGAGCCATACCCAACGCAAGGCCCGTACTGGCATTGTGCGCGTAGCCCTAGTGGGCTACACCAACGTGGGCAAGAGTACTATTATGAACCTGCTGAGCCGGGCCGATGTATTCGCCGAGAACAAGCTTTTCGCTACCGTCGACTCTACGGTGCGCAAGGTGGTGCTGGACACGCTGCCCTTCCTGCTCTCTGACACCGTTGGGTTTATCCGCAAGCTGCCCACTCGCCTGATTGAAAGCTTCAAAAGCACCCTGGATGAAATCAGGGAAGCCGATTTGCTGGTGCACGTGGTGGACATCTCCCACCCCACCTTCGAGGAGCAGATTGAGGTAGTCAACGAAACGCTCAAGGACATTGAAGCCGCCGACAAGCCCATGCTGTTGGTCTTCAATAAGATAGATCAGTACACCTCTGAGCCGGTTGTAGACCACCACGGGGGCTTCGAGGAAATGAACACTGATGAAGAAGACGCTCTACCTAAGCGGCCCACGCTGGAGCAACTCAAGGCCACCTACATGGCCCGCCTGCACGACCCGGTGATTTTCATTTCGGCGCAGGAACGCGAAAACATTGATGAGCTGCGGGCCCTGCTCACGCGCCACGTGTCGGCTCTCTACCAGGAGCGCTACCCGGCCGTGCAGCCCATATCTGAGGAACCAGAAGCGTAGGTACGTCCGTCATAGAGCAATGAATTGCCACAGAAGGCCCGGCGTATACGCCGGGCCTTCTGTGTTAAAAATACTCTACATCGGCCTATTATCTTAAATAATTTTCATGAAACGCAACATTATATTAACAATAAAGTAATAGTTGCCTACATTTAGTAATAGTTTCGTTTCCCTTCCACAACCACTTCTGTGTACATGAAAAAAACGTTTTACTCGCTCACATTGGGTCTGGCTTGCATGGCAACGGTCGCTTCGGCCCAGCAAGGCCAACTGGGAAATATCGCCGACCGTCTGGCGGCAGCACCTCAATCGCGCCAGTGCGCTACCATGGATGTGCTGAATGCTCAGCTAGCCGCCGATCCGGGCCTGGCCAAGCGCATGGAAAACATCGAGGCCCAGACCCGGCAGTTTGTCAGCAACCCGGCGGCTAAGCGCACCACGGCCGCTATTACTATTCCGGTAGTGGTACACGTGCTGTATAATACGGCCGCCCAAAATGTCTCCGACGCGCAGGTGCAAGCCCAGATTGACGTGCTGAATCAGGACTACGCCAAGCTCAACCCCGATGCCAGCCTGATACCGGCGGCCTTTGCCGGGCTGGCTGCCAACACCAACATTCAGTTTACCCTGGCCAAGCGCACGCCTACCGGGGCCGCTACCACCGGCATTATCCACAAATCGACGAAGGTTAGCTCCTGGAGCAGCAACGACGCGGTAAAAAACTCCAAGCGCGGCGGCGACGATGCCTGGGACGCCAGTAAGTACCTCAACATCTGGGTGTGCAACCTGGGCCAGGGCCTGCTGGGCTACGCCCAGTTCCCGGGCGGGGCGGCCAGCACCGACGGCGTAGTAGTACTGTACTCCTCTCTGCCCGGCGGCACGGCCAAGCCCTATGACAAAGGCCGGACGGCGACGCACGAGGTAGGGCACTGGCTGAACCTGCGCCACATCTGGGGCGACGCCAGCTGCGGCAACGACCTGGTCTCGGACACGCCTACCCAGCAGACCAGCAACTACGGCTGCCCCTCCTTCCCCCACGTGACCTGCTCCAACGGCAGCAACGGCGACATGTTCATGAACTACATGGACTACACCGACGATGCCTGCATGTACATGTTCTCCAACGGCCAGTCGGCCCGCATGAACGCTCTGTTTGCTGCCGGCGGCGCCCGCGCCTCCCTGGCTACCTCCACCGGCGGTACGGCCCCACTGCTGGCCGCCACCTCGCCCGAGTCGCTGACGGTGTACCCGAACCCGGCCACCGACCAGCTCACCATCCGGACGGGCCTGAACACGCCGGCGAGCAACTGGCAGGCCAAGGTGTACGACCTGCGCGGCTTTGAGATGAAACAGGCCCGCCCAACCACCGACGGCAGCGTGGATGTTTCCAGCCTGCCCAACGGCCTCTATCATCTCGTTTTGAGCAACGGCCAGTCGACCCAGCACCAGAGCTTCCGCAAGGAATAGGCTACTTGGCATCAGCTACTTGCTACAAAGTCCGACTGGCTCCGGCTGGCCGGACTTTGTATTTATTGGAGAGCTGGTTTCATACCGGGAATCAGCGCTTTGGTCAGTATTTACATATTTTATCAATAAACAGCTTATATATTTACATATTATCAATAATTTAGCTTTCTGACCTCCTTTTCTCACAACCACCACACCTGTTTACCCACGCCTCTTTTTACCTACCCTTCCACAACCAAAACCCCTTTCTATGAAAAAAACAATGTACGCCTTAGCCCTGGCCGGCCTCGGACTGGGCCTTCCTCTTACGGCCGAAGCCCAAACGGTACGCCAGTGCGCCACCATGGAAAACCTGGCTGCCCAGGTTGCCGCTGACCCGGCCCTGGCCCAACGCCTGGCCGCCATCGAAGGTCAAACCCAGCAGTTTGTCGGCAACCCGGCAGCCAAGCGCAGCACGGCGGTAATTACCATTCCGGTGGTGGTGCACGTGCTGTATAACACCACGGCGCAAAACATTTCCGACGCGCAGATTCAGTCGCAGATTGCCGTGCTGAACGAGGATTTCAGCAAAACCAACGCCGACGCGAGCAAAACGCCGGCGGCCTTTGCCGGCCTGGCGGCCAACGCCAACCTTCAGTTTGTGCTGGCCAAGCAAACACCTACGGGAGCAGCTACCACGGGCATTGAGCGGAAATCGACCACGAAAACCAGCTGGGCTACCGACGACGCTATGAAGAGCACCGCTACGGGTGGCCTCAATGCCTGGGATGCCAGCAAGTACCTGAACCTGTGGGTGTGCAACCTCTCGGGCGGAATACTGGGCTACGCCCAGTTCCCGGGCGGGGCGGCCAGCACCGACGGCGTAGTTATCCTGACCTCGGCCTTCGGCCGCGGCGGGTCTTCGTCGGCACCGTTTAACCTGGGCCGGACGGCAACGCACGAGGTAGGGCACTGGCTGAACCTGCGCCACATCTGGGGCGACGCCAGCTGCGGCAACGACCTGGTCTCGGACACGCCTACCCAGCAGACCAGCAACTACGGCTGCCCCTCCTTCCCCCACGTGACCTGCTCCAACGGCAGCAACGGCGACATGTTCATGAACTACATGGACTACACCGACGATGCCTGCATGTACATGTTCTCCAACGGCCAGTCGGCCCGCATGAACGCTCTGTTTGCTGCCGGCGGCGCCCGCGCCTCCCTGGCTACCTCCACCGGCGGTACGGCACCCGGGGGCACTACCCCTACCCCCACCACACCTACCTACTGCGCCTCCAAAGGGGGTAACACTTCGTATGAATGGATTGACCTGGTGCAGTTGGGTGCTATCAGCCGCACCTCGGGCGCTAACGCCGGCTACTACGATGGTACGGCGCTGGGCACTACCGTAGCAGCAGGCTCCACGCAAACCATCAGCTACTCGGCCGGCTACGCCTCCACGGCCTACACCGAGTACTGGAAAGTGTACATCGACTACAACCAGGACGGCGACTTTACCGACTCGGGCGAACTGGTAGCCAGCCGCAGCAGCGCTTCGGCCAGCACCTTAACCAGCACGTTTACGGTACCCGCTACGGCCAAAACCGGTAAAACCCGCCTGCGCATTGTAATGAGCGACGCCTCGGCCACTACCAGCTGCGGCAGCTACAGCTACGGCGAAACGGAGGATTACAGCATTACCGTTTCGGGTGGCACGGCCCGTCAGTCGGGCGAAGCCGTGGCTACCGGCTACCGTATTTTCCCTAACCCGGCTACCGACGTGCTGAACCTGGAAATTCCGGCTTCTATTAGCACCAGTGCCCTGTCCGTGCGGGTGTTCGACGTACGCGGGGCCGAGATGAAGCAGGTAGGCTTCGATGGCAACCTGCTTAGCATTGGGCAGCTGGCTAAGGGCGTGTACACCCTGCGCATTGCCGATGGCCAACAGGTAACGCATCAGCGCTTTATCAAAGAGTAAATCTGACTTTTCCGCGGCAGTCTGGCCCGTCCTTGAGCCGGGCCGGACTGCCGCGTAGGAGCCGCTAAAGCTTTTCAGAAGAGCAGAGAGGTTCAAGTAACGGCTACATCCGGCAGTCGAACCGGCCCTGCGTCACTTTCAGCGAATCGCAGCCGGGTGTATATAGTGTGTAGTGAAAGGTGCCCGACACGATACCTGCCGCTTCATCCAGGCGCGTGAGCGTGAGGCTGCCGTTGCGATAGGTAGTGGCGCTATCCTGGCTGCTGAAATAACAATTCGTTTTAAAGTCATGCAGGTAAGCCCGGCTGTGCTGATTACGTTTAAATGAGTAGGTACCCGGGCCGTGGAGTTGTCGGACAAAGAGAATCATGTACTGCTGCGTGTTCGGCTTCTTTACATCGGTGTACCGATAGGTACGGATATCGAGCACGCCTCCCGCTGTGGTCTTATCATAGCTGACGACCAGGTTGCCTACCTGATTGCCGTCGCCTCCGTTCGGCGTCCAGACCTTTCCATTCACCAAGCAGCCAAAGGTGTTGGCGCCTGTTTGCGTGACGGGAGGGAGTTGGCTTTCGGGAGATGCATCCTTTTTAGCACAGGCAACCAGCACAGAAAGGCTACTCAGTAGAAGATAGAGGGGTCGCATGTTGGAATATATTAAGCGGTATGGCCAGCAGATACCAGACGTCCTTCTGTATTTCTATTCATACCTCTGTCTGGAAGACGCAGTTCTATACCCGTAAAGCTCACCTGCTACGGGCTGCATTGATGGTGAAGCACACTAGGTAGCAGGGCAAGAGCAGATAAACATGGGAATAAAATTGTCCTCATCCTGACTGTGGCTGAACACAGCGGTATGGCAAAATGGAAAATAGCTGGTAGTAGCTAAGATAATCCGGATGCACTGTTTACCCGTGAGCAACTGCGGCAATGCTCTGGCCCTTACTATGCTCCGCCGCACAACCGGGTGTTACCGCAGCACTAGAAGAAAGGGCCGCGGAACAGGCCACTGATTGTAAACGCACTAGCGCCCCGGAGCGTGTAGAAGCTAAGTTGTAACAAGCGCCGGAGAAACGCTTCACACAGGGCCTGTTGCTACGGCCGACAACAGCGTCTGGCCGGCGCCGCTGCCACGCGAATACTCCCCTGAGAAAGGATGCTGCATTTTCCTGACCTGAACCGGCCGGGCTGACCAACTACCCCTACTAAGTGGTTTGGATAAGGCCGGAAGAGCCGTGGGAGAACTGGAACGGCTGAGGCTTTTGGCGTTGCCCTGGTAGCAGGTAGCTGCTGGTGTGCTACGCCACAGCTATATGAGCCGTTCCCGTAACTGGCACCAGCTTGAACTGCCTCCCGCATACAACCAAGATCCGTCCGAGCTGGGCGGGTCTTTTTTATTCCCGGCCCGATTTTGGGTTGCCGCGCTGCCCGGACAAAACTTTTTCCGGACGCCACAGTAAAGAGGCCTGCTACCCGTTTCCCCTCCCTACCATGAAGACGCTGTACCTGATGCGCCACGCTAAATCCAGCTGGAGCTTCGATGACTTAACCGATAAGGAGCGCCCGCTCAACGACCGGGGCCGCGACGATGCGCCCATGATGGGGCAGGCGCTGGCCAAGCGCAACATTCAGCTGGATTTGCTGCTCTCCTCGCCGGCCGTCCGGGCCCTGAGCACGGCCGCCCTGGTGGCGCACGAGCTGGACTACCCGGCCGACAGAGTGGCAGTGGAAGAACGCATTTACGAGGCTACCGTGCCGGACTTGCTGACCGTGGTGCGCCACTGCCCCGACGAGGCCGACTCGGTGCTGCTGGTGGGCCATAACCCTACCATCACCGACTTCGCCAATGTGCTCTCACCCAGCACTATTCCTGATATGCCCACCGCGGCTATTGTGTGCCTGAAGTTTGCGTGCGCCCGCTGGGCTGATATTGACCGCGCCAACGCCGAGTACTACTTCTACGACCACCCCAAAAATAACTAGGATCTTGTGGTCTTAGCGTCTTGGGGGCTTGAGTGATGTTCCAGCAAACAAGTAAAAGAACGTCAACTACGCCCCCAGAACCCCAAGCCCCCAAGCCCCCAAACTGCCATGTCCGAAACCACACAGGCGCAGCCCCAGCTGCTGAACCGGGAACTGAGCTGGCTGGCATTCAACCGCCGGGTACTGCAGGAAGCACAGAACCCCGAGGTGCCTCTGCTGGAGCGCATTAAGTTTTTGGCCATCTTCAGCAGCAACCTCGATGAGTACTTTAAAGTGCGCGTAGCTACCCTGCGGCGCTTGGTAAAGCTCAAGAAAAAAACCCGGGCCAAGCTGGGTGAAGACCCTGCCGAGCAGCTACAGGACCTGCTGGCGGAAGTGAGCCGCCAACAGCAGGAGTTCGGCGACACGTTCCGCAACAGCATCCTGCCCGAGCTGCGCGCCCAGCACATTCACCTGGTGTCGGAGCACGACCTGACGGTAGAGCAGCGCGCTTGGGTGCAGAACTACTTCCGCCAGCATGTGCAGGACTTGCTGTCCCCCATCATCCTCGACGATAACCTGCACCACCTGTTCCTGCGCGACCAGAGCGTGTACCTGACGTTTTTGCTAAGCCAGCCCGAGAACCGCAAAAAGCAAGACGAAGAGCGGGTAGTGGTCATGGAGCTGCCCACCAAGCGCCACGGCAGCCGGTTTGTGCAGTTGCCGGCCCAGGGCGACGACAAGTTTGTGATGTTTCTGGACGACGTGATACGCTGCTGCGCCCAGGAGTTGTTTCCGCGCTACCAGAAAGTGCAGGTGCACGCCATTAAGCTTTCCCGCGACGCCGAGCTGGACATTCAAGAAGAAGTGTCGGGCAACATGCTGGCCAAGATTAAGAGCAGCCTGCAAAAGCGCGAAACCGGCTACCCTGCCCGCTTGCTTTACGACCCGGCCATGCCCCGGGAAGTATTGCGGGCCGTGATGCAGAAGACCGGCATCAGCAAGGAAGAGCTGGTAGAGGGCAGCCGCTACCACAACTTCCGCGACTTTTTCGGTTTCCCCGATTTTGGCTTGGCCCAGCTCCAGTACGAGCCCATGCCGCCCCTGCCCCACCCTACCCTACCCCGCACCGGCAAGCTGCTACCCGCTATTGCTGAGCGCGACCATCTGCTGCATCCGCCCTACCAGTCGTTCGACTACGTCACGCGCCTGATTACCGAAGCGGCGCAGGATCCGCTGGTTAGCGGTATTAGCATCACGCTGTACCGGGTGGCAGGCAAGAGTGAGGTAGCCAAAGCCCTCCTGAAAGCCGCCAAGAATGGCAAGCAGGTTACGGTAGTGGTGGAGCTGAAAGCCCGCTTTGACGAGGAAAGCAATATGTTCTGGGCTGAGAAGCTTCAGAAGGCCGGGGCCAACGTTATCTATGGCATTCCGGAGCTGAAGGTACACAGCAAGCTGCTGCTGATTACCCGCGCCGAGCAGGACCAGAACCGGCTGTACGCCTACCTGAGCACGGGCAACTTCAACGAGAAAACCAGCGAGCTATACGCCGACCACGGCCTGTTTACGAGCAACCCGGAAATCACGCGCGAGGTAGTAGAGGTATTCCGCTATTTCCACGACCGCCAAGACAAGGCCGGCCACTTCCAGCACCTGCTGGTGGCCCCTTTCGAGCTGCGCGAGAAACTGAATGCCCTCATCGACCACGAAATAGACTTAGCCAGCCAGGGCCAGGACGCTTATATTATCCTTAAGCTGAATGCCTTGCAGGATGAGCGCATGATTCTCAAACTCTACGAGGCCAGCCGGGCCGGCGTCCGGATTGAACTGCTGATCCGGGGAATTTCCTGCCTGATTCCGGAGTTGGCCGGGCAAAGCGAGAACATCCGGCAGCGCGGCATGGTCGACCGGTTTCTGGAACACGCCCGGGTGTATGTATTCGGCAACGGAGGCCAGGAAAAGGTGTACGTAGCTTCTTCTGACTGGATGGCCCGCAACCTTGACCGGCGCGTGGAGGTGGCTTTTCCCATCTTGCAAGACGATTTACGGGCTGAAGTGCGCCATCTGCTGGATTTGCAGCGCCAGGATAACGTGAAGGCCCGCGACTTCCACAACCGCTTTATCGGCCCCGAGGACACGGCTGCCGCCCGCATCCGCTCGCAGTTTGATACCTATGAGTACCTGAAGAGCCTGGGTAAAAAGAAGCGTAAGTAGTTACCGCCCGCCGGTTAGCCACTTTGGCTACTGCATGCCACATAGTATTTGTACACTACCAGCTCCTGCCAATACGGGCAGGAGCTTTTTTTGTCTGCTAGCTGACTGGGTTGCTTAAGCAAGCAGAAACATAACCCCAAGTCAGCAACTCCTCCGGCAGAAAGCCCGTAGCTTTGAACAGCACGCCTGTATTGCCTGTTTATAGATTTGCTTGTAGCTGATCTGGGCAATACGGCATGGTTTTTTCAGCCGTACACCTTTCACTCTGATTCTATTCACATGAACTATATCCCTTCTAACACCTTAGCCCCCAACCGGGGTATGGCAGCCACGCAACACGAACTAAAAGTATGGCCCGCGTGCTTTGCGGCGGTGCTAACTGGGAGCAAGACCTTCGACGTTCGGTTCAACGACCGAAACTTTCAGATAGGCGACGCTCTGCTTCTGCGCGAATACGAGCCGGAAAGCGAGCAATACAGTGGCCGCACTACCGCGCGGTGGGTAAGCTACCTGTTGCAAGGCGGCTCTTTTGGCATCGAGACGGGCTGGTGTGTGCTGGGCCTCTCAGAACATCCTCCGCTGCCCTCCGGCATTAGTGATACGCGCCTGTGGTAGCGCCTGCTGCTCTGCCCTAACGGCCCCCGCTACACGGGGGCCGTTTTTGTGTAGGGACATGCCCTTTTCCGGCTACCCTACCGGCCGCCTTGCAGCCGTTGCCTGGGCGGCCTGCCCCCACCCACCTTATTCCGCTAAAAGCAGCCTTGACAAGGCAAGCCGCATTGGGTATAGCTTGTGGGCTAGCTGTGAGCCTGCATGTGCTGCAACCATTCTTCGGCAGAAGCCACGTCGTCGAAAAGCTGAAGGTGCAGCGTGTCGCCGAAGGAAGTGCCCGATAAACTGGCGGCTTGATCCAGCAGGTCTTGGGGCTGGGCCACATGGGCAATATAGCGCAGGCCCAGGCGCTCGGCCTGGGGTGCCCACACGCTGCGCAGCCACTCCACCGAATCGAACCAGGGACCAGAAAGACGGCTGTTGTCGTTTAGCAGGTAGGGGCAGCGCAACCCTTGCATGGCCTGCAGGTAGCGGGCGGCACCGTTGTAAGCTTCTGTCGGGTCGACGTAGCCGAGCCAGATAGCACGCAACCAGCCGTTGGCTTCATCAAAATCTAGTTCGCAACTGCTGCCGTCGCGCAAGTCCGTATGCTTCGTGATTTGCATGGGAAAGAAGGAAGGGAGAGAAAGCTGCTACGTAAGTAGCCCGGGGGCAGGTTGCTATGGTTCAGGTTGCCCTATAGAATAACAGCAGCGGCCCGCTATATTGTAGCAGGCCGCTGCTGTTATTCTAATCTAAAACTACCGGGGCAACAAAGTAGCGGAAGTACGCCAAGAAAGCCAGCCTCGGCCAACATCACGGCCTCGCCCACACTGCCTTGGGCTGCGCTCGGCCGGGCTCTAGCACTGCGCGTCCTGCCACGCAAAAGTACCCGGCAAGCACGGGCTTGTTAAGGCCGTTCCTGGTCCAGGCCGGCAGGCTTATTTGTCCACGGTTTTCTTCAGGAACTTGCGTGGGGGCACAATAAACAGTTCCAGAGAGGCGTAAGGTGCCCCTGCCAGCTTGCTGTCGATGATTTTGACGCGGTTATCGTTGGTACGGTCGAAGGCATCGAAGGCGTAATTGTAGCGGTAGCCGCCTTCCAGCCCGAACCAGAGGAAATCGTAGATTTCCCGCTCCCAGCGGCCCCGGAACTTCACTTCGGTTTCGCGTAGCTCCAGAGTACGCAGGTCAATGGCATTTTCGCGGCGCAGGGGCTCCCGCAGCTTAATAATGTAGTTGAGGCCATCAACGGAATAGCCTGCAAAGAACAAGGAGCGGGGCGAGGCATTGTAGCGGGCGGTTACGCGGGCCGGGAACAGGGCCTCCACTCCCCAGTGGTTGCTGAAGGTACGGTTATACAGCACGGCCGGGTAGATGCTTTGCCGCCCGAAGGTATACCCCAGCTGTACGCCTACCCCCCACGAGAAGGTAGGGCTGCGTTTCCACCCGTACAGAAACTCCGACGACACGCGCAGGTAGTCGCGCACACTCAGTTCCGATGAGGTATAGTCGCCGCTCAGCTCGCCCTTCACCCGAAAGATGTACCAGTTCTCCTCATTCACTGGCCGAATCACGGCTAGCTGGGTACCCAGGGTTTTGAGGCCTTTGTCCTCGATGTTGTCGTACAGCTCGTAGCCGGTCGGAAACTGCCGGAACTTGAATTCTTCCCGCTCATAGTTTACCCCCAGAATTAACTTCAGGTGCGGGTGGTTAAGCATCGGGATATAGCCTTTGATAACAAGCCGGGCGTTTTTAGTGGCCTGGGAGTTATAATCCTGCAAGCCCACTACTTTCCCATCAGAGGCTACATTAAACCGTGGCACCCGCTCGTAGTGGAAAATCAGCCCCTTGCTGGGCCCCATGCCCACCACCGAAGGAGTTGCAAACTCCTGGGCATTAGCCGCAGCCGTGGTGTCGCCGACGGGGGGAGCAGGCGGGGGGTAGACAGGTGGCGAAGTGGGCGTAATCTGGGCTTGGGCAGCACCGGCGCACAGCACCGCTACTGAGGCCGCCAAGGGCCGCAGCAACCGCAACGTCGAAGCGGAGAATACTATCATACGGGTGGAAGGCAAGAAATAAAACCGGCGAAAAGACGTCCGGCTAGCCTTAACGTCTTTTCGCGAAAAAAGATGAGGTACTACCCTGAACTAGCGTGCTGCCGAAACGATGCGTTTTCTTGCCGTCGTACTAAAGCACGAAGCCACCCTTTCGCCCTACCACCTAGCCTGCTAACGCAAGAATCCCTACCTCCGTGCGGAAGTAGGGATTCTTGCGTTCAAAGAGAAGCCCAGTGCGCAAGGCAGCGGACGGTAGTAGGCCTGCTGGCCAAACCACCTTCTTCGCTACCTCGCCGGCTTAGCAGTTAAAACAGGAAGTCGAAGCCCACGAAGACCAGGTTTTCTTCGCCTACTGAGTAGGTAGCGTTGATAACCGCCTGCTTGAGTACGTCAACCCACACCCCGCCGCCTACCCCAGTATGGAAGGCTTTAAGGCCAGTATCTGTGTCGCGGGAGGTGTATACACGGGCGGCATCGGCCAAGCCCATGATGCCAAATTTACCGGGCACCAGGTAGGCGTTGAAGGTGAAGAGCTGAATGCGTACCTCGGCGTTGCCGTACACCGAGGAGCGGCCGGCATAGCGGGTACGGCGGTAGCCGCGCAGGTTGGTAGTGCCACCCAGGGTATTGGCCTGGTAGAAGCGGTAGTCGCCGAGGTTGCGGCTAGCCCCGATGCGGCCGGCCCAGGTTAGCTGGAACGGGAAGTTAGGCGAGAGGTAGGCCCGGAACTCGGTAGCCAAGCGGCCGTAGGTCAGCTTCTCGCCGTTGAGCTGGTGGTTGTACTCCGCCGAGTTGTACCAGCGCAGGCCAATGCGCGGGTTTTTGGGCGAAGACGCCGCATCCAGGTTCAGGTAGGCGCGCCCGCCCAGGTAACGGTTCAGCCCGAAGTCGGAGGCGCGGATGCCCGCCGCCGCCGTGCCCTCCTTCCCGTTGCCGTTTTCATCTAGGTTGTTCCCGATTTCCCCACCTATTTGATTCCGGTCGACACGGAACTGGTCGTACTGGGGGCCAACGCCGAATTTGAGGAAGCTGAACAAGTCTTTTTCCAGCATGGGCGCCACGTACAGGCGCGAGAAGCGGATACGGTAGAAATCGTTGATGTCGCGGGCGCGGGTACTCCGGTCGTCGGCCAGAATGTTGCGCGTGTCGTTGCCGAGGCCAAAGAAGTTGTACAGCAACTGGGGCCCGTAGAGCTGGGCCGTGAGGCGCAGATCCGTCTTGCCGAATACGTCCACGAAGTGCCCCAGGTAGCGCACGTTATAGGCGCTCTGGGAAGGCGAGTAGTTAGCGGCCAAGCTCTGCTCCGTGGCGTAGGGAGCTTTGCGGAAGCCGTAGGTGCGGTACACCAGCCCTCCGCCGAAGAACAGCCGGTCGTCTACGTTATACCCAAAGTATAGGGTTGGGCCGAAGTAGTTCAGGGTGTAATCCTTACGGTCGGTGCGGGTATGCACGTCGTAGCGGCTTACATCAATACCCGGTTCCAGGCGCAGGCGGGCATCCTTGCCGGCCACGATGACGTTGCCGCTATCCGCATCGTATACGTGCAGCTTGTGGCGGAAGCCGGCCACGTTGGAGCGGTCCACGATAGAGTCCCGATCGGTGCCCCCAATAATGCGCACCAACGGGCCGTCTTTCACGTCGCCTTTTACTTCGTACTGGTCCTCACCCTGGAAGCCATAGAGGCGGACCTCCTTGGTTACCTTGTTATCGAAGGTGCGGTCGAAGAGGCTTTTGCTCAGCTCGCCCTCCTTGTTGATTTTCTGCACCGTGACGCGCGTCTTGTTATCAGGCAGGCGCTCCACCACAAACCGCTCGCGCTTCTTGGAGCCTTTTACCTCCGTTACCTTGCTGAGCAGCTCGTAGTAGTCGGCGGCCACCTCGGGGAGCAGCTCGCGGCGGCTCTTAAGCTTGGCCATAATCTCGGGGGCGTGCAAATCGTAGATCTGCTTGGGCCACCGCTCCCGGAACGCATTCTCAATGACCTCATCAGTAAGGCCGGCCTTCAACTCTTCGGCCTGCTTTACCCACTCCTCCTTCGTTACCGACGCCAGGTACACCCGGTCGTTGCTGAGGGCCGTCAGGTTCAGGCCCTTCCAGTCGGCGTAATCGGCCCCAAAGTTCTGGAAGTTACGGATAGCCCACTTGCGCGAGGCCAGGTAGGGGAAGATACCGTCGCCCTTGAAGAAGGCAATGTCCCGGTCTTCGGGCACGGCCGTAAACTTCCGGTCGCCGTCCTTATCCTTTTTCTCGGCCCAGCGCCACTGGTCTTCGTGCCGGTCCCAGTCGCCAATCCACATATCGAAGAGGCGGGAGCGGGCAAAAGCTTTTTCGTTGACGCGGTTGTCGTTGTCGTCGGTAATGCGCTCAAATACCTTGTCGGTGCCCACCAGGTTTTTGGCGTTACCCAGGCTCTCCACGTTGCTTTGGTCGTCCTTGGCATCTTCCTCAATGGCGCCGGGCGTGTTGCTGAAGCGCTCCAGGTATTGGCCCAGCAGGGGGTCCTGCGGAATGTAGCGCAGCTCGGGGTTGGTGTGCAAAATGCCAGCGGCCGTGGCCAGGGGCGGAATCACAATGGAGCTGTAGGGGTGCTGGGCCGAAATCTGGTCCTGCAGAATGTCGGCGGCGGCGCCTTCGCGCAGGGCTTCCGGCAACACGGCCGAGGGGTCCTTGTTGAGGCTGCGAATGGTGAAGTTGCGCCCTTCCTCGTTGCGCACTTTCAGCGAAGCCGTTTGCTTGCCTCCCCCAATCTTGTAGGGCGTGAGGCCGCCCTTTTCGGTGGCCAGGTCCAGTACCGGGAACTTCACGGGCGTAGCCCACTCTTGGCGGTAATGCTTGCCGAAAAACAGCTTGTGCACGCCGCTACGGTTCACGTAGTTGGGGTTCACAGCTACCGTTACGGTGCTATCGGCAAAGGCAGGCCGCGGCGCCCCAGTAGGCCGGGCCACCGAGTCGGTGGCGGCCATGGCCTGCTGGGCGTACAGGGGGGAGCGGAACACCAGGCGGCCGGTTTCACCCGCGCCATTTGGCACGTAGAACTCCGTCCAGACCTCCCCATTATCGTAGTAGTTCACGCGGGCAAAGCCTTTTTCCTTGTCCGAGAACAGGGCGTCGCCGCCATTACCGGGCTTTACGTGCTGAGTTTTGCAGCCCGAGCCGCTGACGATGTGGTTAAGGTTGCCCTCCTTCTGAAATTGCAGGTTGTGCTCGTGGCCGGCGGCGTACACCACGTTCGGGTACTTCTGGAAAATCTCCAGCAGTCCTTTTTTATAGGCCTGGTACAGGGGGTGCGGAATATCCTGGCTTACCCCGCCGTACTTGCGGGCAAAAGGGTAGATGGAGCCAATGATGGGCAGCGGCACGAAGGCATACTTAAACACAATGGACAGGGGGAAGAAATGGTCCCCGAGCGTGAAGTAGCCCCCGTGAATACCGTCGGAAAACAGCGGGTGGTGAGCTACCACCATGATGTTCTTGCCCGCATTGCGCTGGATGATGTCCTCTACCTGGGTAAAGAAGTCGGTTTCGTTGGCAACGCCGCAGCCGCTGTTGGCCCCGTAAGGCCGCTCGCCGGACGTCTGCAGAAACCACTGCGAGTTGATGGCAATCAGCACCAGGTCGTCCTGCAGGCGTACCTCTACCGGCCCGGGGCAGGCGTCGCGGGGCAGGAAAAAGTCGCCGGTGTAGGGAAACGCAGCCGAGTCGCTCTTCAAGTAGTTTTCTACGAAGAACTGCTCCCGGTTTACCTGCTCCACGGCTCCGCGGTTTCCCTGCTTCCAGTCGTGGTTGCCAGGAATCATGTACTTCTCACCCTGGTAGTCGCGCAGGATTTTCATCTGGTCGATGATGCGCCGCTCCGACTCCTTCCGGTCCGAAGCTTTGGCCTCCGGCATGCCGTACTCGTAGATATTATCCCCGAGGTACACGGTAGTGCTTTTGGCACCGGCGGCCAGAATCTGCTGGCGCAGGTAGTTGAGGGAAGGCTCACCGCCTTCCGCCTCAGGAATAGGCTTGCCCACATCCCCAATCAGAAATACGGTGTAGCGGATGCGGGAGCTGTCGGGCGGCGTTTTAGCCTCCCAGTTGAGGCCGCCTTTGCGATAATTGGGCCGCTCGGGGTGAGGCGTCTGGGTTTTCTGCTGGGCCAGTGCCGCCGGGGCGGTAGCACCGGCCAACGCCAACAGCAGGCAGCAGGACAGGAAATGTCGGCTCATACAAAAGAGAAGGTAGCAAGAAAGCCAAGGCACCGATAAGGGCACCAAGGATACCGAACGGATGTTCAGGAAATACGGTAAACTTACCTGTAACGGCTAAAGTAGTCGTTGCGCATAGGCGTGGTGCGCTGCCCTACGCAATTCGCTTCGCCACGGTTGGGGTCGAAGGCCTGAAAACCCGGCGGCGCGAATCGCGTTGTAAGCCCAGCAGCCTCCCGCGCTGTTGTTGTTTGTTGTCTGCTCCCCTGATGGAAACCATTCTTATTCAGAAACCGGCCAAGGCCGAAATTGTCAAGAACGCCAAGGCCTACGTGCTGGAGCTGCTGGAAAAAAAGCTGCCCGCTCAGCTTGTGTACCACTCGCCCAAGCATACGGCTACGGTAGTAAAAGAAGCCCGGGCCTTGGGTGAAGCCGCCGGCCTGAGCGAGGCCGACCAGGAGGCGCTGCTGCTGGCGGCTTGGTTTCACGATGTGGGCTACACCGAGGTGTACGATGGCCATGAGTACCGTAGCGCCGACATGGCCGCCGAGTGGCTGCAGCAACAGGGCTACCCCCCGGAGCGGATTGAGGTAGTGCAGCGCCTGATCCGGGCCACCCACCGCGACGCCCCCCGCGACACGGAGCTGGAGCAGCTGCTGGTAGATGCCGACATGAGCAACATGGGCCGCGAGAGTTTCTTTGCCGAGGCTGAGCTGCTGCGCGCCGAGTGGGAAGCTACCATCGGTAAAACCTACTCCAACACGGAGTGGGCCGACACGCAGCTGGCGTTTCTGCTGGCCGGCAAGTACTACACCAAGGCCGCCAAGGAACGGTATCAGGACCAGTTTAAGGAGAATATCAAGGAGCAGCGGAAGCTCCTGAAGAAAATCGAGAAAAAGCAGAAGAAGAAGGAGCAGGAAGCCGAAGGTACCTTTGCCGAGCCCAAGCGCGGCATCGAAACCATGTTCCGGACCATGTACAGCAACCACATGAAGCTCTCGGACATGGCCGATAAGAAAGCGAACATGATGATTTCGCTAAATGCGGTACTCATGTCGCTTATCATTACCTACTTCGGGGCCAAGCTGGGTAGCAAAACGGCGGCGCTGAGCAACGTGGGCCTGATTCGGAACCCCATTATTGCCGTACCCATGGGTATTTTGCTGGCTACGGCGCTGGCTTCGGTTATTACCGCCATTCTCTGCGCCCAGCCCGACGTAACCAGCTTCAAGTGGCTCAAGCGCAGCCCCCAGATTGCCACTAACCGCCGCGTAAACCTGCTTTTCTTCGGCAACTTCAACAAGCTTAGCCTCGACGATTTTCAGCGGGGCATGACGGAAATTATGGGCCAGAAGGAGGCGCTGTACACCAACATGGTGACGGACATCTACTACCTCGGCGATGTGCTGACCAAGAAGTACCGCCTGCTGCGTCTGAGCTACACCATCTTTATGGTAGGCCTGATTTTAACCGCCCTTTCGTTCGGCATTGCCCTGCTGTATAAGGTGTAACGGTGAACGAGGGAGTGGCAGGCTACAGAGGCGCGAAGGCACGACGCCACCCGCCCTTTCTTCTAGGATAAGCTCCGCAACCAGACAAGCCCTTACCGCCCAGGCCGCCGGTAAGGGCTTGTCGAATATTTGGGGGTAGCACACAGGGCAAAACAGAGAGTGCTGCCCTGGTTTTGACCCAGATACTCCCCCGATTAGCTCTTCTCGGCCAGCGCGGCCAACCCGTGCAGGGAGCGGCCCAGGAAGCGGTGTAAACGCCGTAGCTGGCCGAAACGCACGAGGCGGCTGGAGCTAGCAATGTGGCCGTAGCGCAACTCCAGGGTAACCAAACACGCGCCCGAGGTTACGGCCTCAACACCATAGAAAAGCAGCGCGTTGGGAAACAGACGGAAGTGGGAAATCTTCTCTACGTACTCCAGGCGGCCGTCCTCGTCCTCGAACAACTGCACAGCCTGGAAGTCAATCTGCCCGCTGAACACGTCCACCTTATAGCTGGTACCCAGGCGCCCGGCCTTGGTCACGTCGTAATGCACGGCGGTGGCGCCCTCCATCCAACGGGGCCGCAGGCGGAAGTTGGTAATCATACGCACCATGTAGGAAGCAGGCATGTGCACGGCCCGCCGCACCTTTAGGGTGCAGCCCCGGCCCAGTGGCACATCTTCGTCAATTTCCGGACGGCTGAGCAGTAGCCGCAGGGGCGAGAGACTGGCGTAATGATAGGGGGTTTCGCCCAGGTACTCATAGTAGGTAGCTCCGGGGAGCAGGCGTGTCCAGGCAAAGGCCTGGGTTAGTGCAGCCGGCGTTTGGGTCGCTAAGTACCCTTCCGACAGCAGCACGTATTCCGAGCCGGTTACATTGTTTTTGAGCAGGCGGTGCACCACAATTACGTCGCGGCCCATGAGCTTGGTGTACTCCCGGATGCGGGCTACACTGACCCGGCCGTAGTGCACGATAATTTTAAGCGTGAGGGCCAACTCGTGCAGGGCCGTAGCCAGCTCCGAGCCCGTGTCGCGGGCTACCAGGCGCAGGTAGTTTTGAAAGTCGAGGTAAATGCGCCGGCACTGGCGAACTAAGTCGGCTACCGGAGGCGGGGGGCCGAGCCGGTAGAACAGCACAGCATCGCCCTGAATTTCGTTTACCTGCAGCCCAAGGGTATTTGCCTCGATAAGAATTTCGAGTAGGTCGGCCACGAAGAAGGGCGCTTGCGGGCTACCCGACTCCTCGATAAAGCGCGTGAATCCACTGATATCCGGAATCAGCAGCAACGCGGGCACTTGCCCATCGGCTCCGGGGTGCAGGGCCGTCCCGGCTATTCGACGGTCAGCACGCAAGTCGTCCAGTAAACCCATGGATGGAGCCTGAAAAAAGATAACTAGGAGGAAAACCCGAAGATACGCTGCCTCGCGCGCCTATACGCGGGTAGCGCAGTTCTGGGTTTGGGTGGGGGCGGGTTTCAACGTAACTTTGTACGAGGTAATGCTACTGGCTGCGTAGTTCAACGGATAGAATAGGCGTTTCCTAAACGCTTGATATGGGTTCGATTCCCGTCGCGGCTACACTGTTGTTAGCAAGCAGCACCCCCGTTCATCTGACCAGATGGGCGGGGGCTTTGTTTTGGCCGGTTTTGCTACACACAGCCGCGTTTCTGACATATAGAAACGCGGCTGTTTTGTTTTACCTGCTAACAGATCAACGGGCAGGCCTTTTGCGGTCTTCTTTCAGCGGCCTTCGCACTGCGTTGGTTGCGCCATGAGACGGGCTGGCGTTGCCGCGCTTACCACTGCCAGAGCCGGCTACCACGGCACAGGCAGCGCCACCGGACGGGAACCTAACTTGGCGCTGGCGGCATACTGCTCGGTTGTTGCCCTTCTCCCCCCGCAAATAACTACTCAAGCCCGCTGTCAGTGCTGTACGGGCAGTTGCCTGCGTATAGCTGTGTGCCAGTGGTATTGGTGGACCAGCTTCTTACCAGATACGCTGACTGCTTCATGTCCTGGCAAAGCCACCGGAGGGGGAAGGCAGCCTCAGGGCGGCCGGACGTACTACTCAATCAGTCCGTGCAGCATGGCGTACCGAATCAGGGCTGCTGTATTCTTAGCCTGCGTTTTTTCGATGATGTTTTGCCGGTGGGTTTCAATGGTGCGCTTGCTGGCAAAGAGCTGGTCCGCAATTTCGGCGTTGGTCAGCCCCTCAGCAATCAGCTTAAGCACTTCCATCTCCCGCACTGAAAGCTCCACTGGGCCGCTACGATACAGCGGAATAGTATAGGCAGGCTCGGCCGTTTCGTTTGCGCCCACTTGCCGCTGCGTAGCGCGCCGCAGTAAACTCAGCCCGATTTCGGTACACAAGAAAGGGCGGCCAGCCGCTACCGTACGGATGGCATAGGTTATTTCCGTTATATCGGCGTTTTTAAGCACATACCCCAGCGCCCCGGCCTGCATCATGCGGTACACGCAGCTTTCCTGGTCGAGCATGGACAACACCAGCACGTGTACACCAGGAAACTGGGCCCGCAGAGCACTGGTAGTAGCGAAACCATCAAGTACAGGCATGGAAACATCCAAGAGCACAAGGTCGGCCGGCTGGGTGGCGAGCAGTTCCAGCAGCGCCTGTCCATTTCCAGCCTCTCCTACTACCTGTATGTCGGGTTCGTGAGAAAGAATTGCCCGGATACCATCCCGCAATATGGCGTGGTCGTCGGCAAGTATTACACGAATCATAAAGGGTCAATTCAAGCGCGAGAATACATAACCACATTGGTGTGGCTCGGCTATAGTACGCAAGAAACAAGGCAAAGGCTGCTGCACATTACTCGCTAAAGGCAAGGGTAGGCCCCTGCTGAGGGCAGTAACTGCCTTTTCCCAGAGTCTTGCCACGGCACTGGTTACGTCAGCGCGTATTACTCAACCGCTGGCACAACGAGGAAGGGCTAATATTCCCGGCGGCTGCCGCAGGCTTCTTCTGTCAGGCTAGTTCGTTTGGCCAGGGTAGCAAGCTACGTAAAAGTACTGAGTTATAAATCAGTGTTTTACCTGTATATTCCATCTCTTATATGCCGTATGTTTGAGTACGTTTCAGTTGGTTTATCCAAGCGGGGCCTACTGCCTGCACCACTCGTTCATACGGCTTTTCTAGCCCTTTCTCTGTTGCCTGCGCCATGGAAGTATACCGTGAAATACTACCCGAGAGCTACCTGCTGATTCTGGCCGATGATGGAGACGCTGCAGGGGGCCCTCAGCTCTCCTGCGCCCTGCGCCGAGCCCTGCGGAGTGGCAAACCCAGCATCTGGATTGACTGCAGCCACTTGCACAACCTTTCTTTCCCGACGTTGCGCGTACTGCTCCGCTACTACCGCCGCCTGCAGGAGCGCCACATTCCGCTGGTCCTGTGCCACCTCGATGGGCCGGTTGGTCATTTGCTGGCCAAGCTGCCCACGGCCCTACGTCCGCCCGTGGTACCGTCCTTGCTTGATGCAGAACGCTACTGCCGCATCCAACTTCCGGCTGCTACGCCTGCTCCAATGGCGGCCCTGCACCAAGCCACCTGAGCTAGCCCACACCCCGCCTACGGGAGCAACAATACTGCTCCGTACAAGAAGAAAGGAACACTACGGGCAGCACCATCCAGCAAATAAACAGCAGATTAACAGAACATTACAGGAAATACCTGCACAGCTACCCTGCGGAAGCAGGTAGCCGTTAATCGCGCCGAATACACACTGGCTTCGATAGAATCAAATATTCTGCGTAAGCTGCGGTGTCTCAACCGTTGCTTCGCATGAATTCTGCCCCGCTTTCCGGCCTGTACACTCCCTCGCTTAGCTTGCTTACCGACCTCTACCAGGTTACCATGGCCTATGGCTACTGGCAGCAGGGTTTGCAAGACCGTGAGGCCGTGTTTCACCTCTACTTCCGCCGACCGCCCTTCAACGGAGGGTACGCCATAGCAGCTGGTCTAGCCTACGCCGTCGACTTTCTGGAAAATCTGCGGTTCTCCGACGACGACTTGGCCTACCTCGGGAGCCTGCAAAGCGCCAAAGGCGGGGTGATGTTTCCTCCGGAATTCCTGGCCTATTTACGAGACTTGACCTTTACCTGCGACGTAGACGCCGTGGCCGAAGGCACCGTGGTGTTTGGCCACGAGCCCCTGATTCGGGTGCAAGGACCACTGTTGCAGGCCCAACTGGTGGAAACGGCGCTGCTTACCCTCGTCAATTTCCAGACCCTGATTGCCACCAAAGCTTCGCGCGTTCGGGAAGCTGCTGGCACTGATACCGTACTGGAATTTGGGTTACGCCGCGCCCAGGGCGTAGACGGAGGCCTCTCGGCCAGCCGCGCCGCCTACCTGGGCGGGGCCGATGCCACCTCCAACGTGCTGGCCGGGCAGCGCTTCGGGATTCCGGTGAAAGGCACCCACGCCCACAGCTGGGTTATGGCGTTTGAGGAGGAGGAGGCAGCCTTCAGAGCCTACGCAAAGGCCTTCCCCGACGACTCTGTTTTTCTGGTGGACACCTACGACACGCTGGAAGGGGTGCGTCATGCCATCAAGGTAGCCCGCGAACTGCGCGCCGCCGGCCACGAACTGGGCGGCATCCGCCTAGACTCCGGCGACCTGGCCTACCTCAGCCGCGAGGCCCGGGCCCTGCTCAACGAGGCCGGCTTCGAGAATGTGCGCATTGTGGCCAGCAACGACCTGGAGGAAAACCTCATTACCAGCCTCAAGCTCCAGGGCGCCAAAATCGATACCTGGGGCATTGGTACTCAGCTCGTGACGGCCTACGACCAGCCGGCCCTGGGAGGTGTGTACAAGCTAGCTGCTCTGCGCAAACCCGACGACTCGGGCTGGGACTTCACCATCAAGCTCTCGGAGCAGCTGGCCAAAACCAGCATCCCCGGCATCTTGCAGGTGCGCCGCTACGAAAGTGAGAAGGGCCAGCTCCGCGCCGACATGCTCTACAACGTAGCCGAGCCTCTGCCCGAGCACCTCACCATCATCGACCCCGTGGATGCTACCCGTCGCCGCCCCGTGCGCCCCGACGCTACCTACCGGGAGCTGCTGGAACCTATTTTTCGCCGCGGCCAGCTAGTGCACCAGCTGCCTACCCTGCAGGAAAGCCGCCAGCGCGCCCACCGCGAAGTCCTCAGCCTCGACCCCAGCATCCGCCGCTTCCTGAACCCCCACACCTACCCCGTCGGCCTGGAAGAAACCTTAAACACCTTCCGCACCAACCTGATTCTGGAGAAACGGCCGCTGCGGCCGGCGTAGGCTATTTCAGTACGAAGAAAGCCTGACTGCTCACGCGGTCAGGCTTTCTTGGTTTAGATCGGGCCAAATTTCTTCCAAAGCTTTGGCAGCATCTTGGGCAGCTGGTTCTCCGTCCAATCTTCGCCTTTGGTTTCGGACCCGAAATCGTAGTTGAGTCCGCGCTCAGAGGCTAGTGCCCTGGGGAAGGAATCATCTTCCTCCGTTCTACCTGTACGCTTTCCAAAGGCTTCAGTAGCTACGTACAGCAAGGCCTCAAAGTCCTGATAAGGGTCCTCAATAACGCTGGCCAGGGAATCAGGAGTGTGCAGCGCGTTAGTGAATACGGTTTCGCCTTGCCCGATCAGCCAGCACCGGAAATACAAGTACGGGTCGTCGGATACGTAACCGTCGATGATTTTCTGAGCCGCTATAATGTTGTAATGGTCAGCTTCAATTAGATATTCACGCAGGATGCACTCAAACTCAACTATTTGTTCTAGATCTAGCTTTTCCAAGCTGCTAATCAAGGCCTGCTCCTGAACTTGCTGGTCACCCTGGGCTTCTGCCTTCGCTGACTCTATTATCTGCCAAAATGCTGTCTTGTTCATCTCCACTGAGTTAATAATCAAGCTCCGAAATACAGCAAAACTCTGCACACCGCCAGCCAAAGCCTGTACCGGCCAAGCTTGTTCGGCAGCTAATTTTGCTTCGTATTCGTTGTTACAGCAACTCACCCACCGCTGGCAGTTTTCCTACCTCCTGCTACAGCTCTAACCGTTACTCAGCATGTCAACCCTGAAATTCAAAACCAGCATCAACTGCGCCAACTGCGTGCGCGCCGTCACGCCCTTCCTCGACGCCGAAGCCAGTGTGGAGAAGTGGAACGTAGACACCAACAGCCCCGAGAAGATCCTCACCGTGGAAGGCGAAAACCCCATTCCTGAGCTGATTATGAAGTCCGTTTCGCAGGCCGGGTTTGATATTGAGCCGGTAGCCGCCTGAGCAACGGCTACCGCCTAATCCCTAACCCTAAAAAGCACGTCATGCTTCGGCTGCGCCTCTGCATGACGTGCTTTTTTATGCTGATAGGGGAAGACTTACGCCTCGTAGCGCAGCTCACCCGCACCTACCCGCAGCACTACATCGGTTTCCGAAGTGATACGGCCGGCTACCTGGGCCTGGTAACCGTGGCGGCGCAGGGTTTCGGCTACGGCTTCGGCCTGGGCTTCGTCCGTGACAAGGAGCATACCGTTGCCCATGTTCCAGTAGAGGTAGGCTTCCGTGGGCGTGATGCCGGCCAGCTCGGCCAGCTGCTGCATGGCCGGCAGCGGCTCGAACAGGTTGGTCAGCTCGGCCCCTACTCCGTTTTTGAGTACGCGCTTGAAATTGTCGGCAATGCCGCCGCCAGTGATGTGGGCGGCCGCGTGCAGGGGTAGGCCGGCATCCAGCACCGCCGCCACGCCCGGCGAGAAGATAAGCGAAGGTGCCAGCATTACCTCGCCCCAGGTCGGGCCCATTTCGTCGGCATCGGGGCCGGTGTAGGGTGCCGTATGCCAGGCTTCGCCGAAGGCTTTGGTTAGGGCACGGCGGGCCAGGGAATAGCCGTTGGAGCGGAATGAGGGCGACCGAAGCGCTACCACCGCCTGCCCGGCGCGCACGTTGGCTCCGCTCAGGGGGCGCTCCAGGCTAGGGTGCAGCACACCCACGGCCGTCGAGCACCAGTTAAAGTTCATGCGGGCGCCGGGGTAGCCCCCGATGCGGTTGCCCAGCTCGGCTATTTCGCCGCCTGTCACGGCAATCTGGCTGAATTGGGCCGCGTCGTGGAGGCCGCGCATCAGTTCATCTACCACCTCGTAGTTGAGCGTGTTCACGTCGATGATGTTCGACAGGTTGGTAGGCACAAAACCGGCCACCACCAGGTCGTCGGCCACCATAGCAATCAGGTCATAACCCAGCGTATCGTAACGGTCCGTGCGCTCGGCTACCTCAATCTTAGTGCCGATACCATCGGAGCCGATACCCAGCCGCTCACTGCCAAACCGAATTTCATTGGAGAAGCCTCCGGCTAAGTCCTGCGCCGGCTCGCCAGGCTTGCCCGCGCGGGTCGAGAAGGTTTTCTGGGCCCAGTGGTAGGCGTTCTTGGAAGCGGCGTTACCTTCTTCAATGGAGTAGCCGGCGGTGGCTTTGAGGTCAGAGGACATATGGGGAGCTATGTAAAGCTAGAAACTAGTTTCCCTGCTCAGCTGAGGAGGAGCTAGGAGTGTTTGATTGACCTGGAACAGTTTTAGAATAGCTTCTAGCAGATGCTCAACGAATGGTCAACCACCCCTAGGCCCTCCTCAGCTGAGGAGGGGAACTAGTTTCTAGCCTAGCTCTAAGCTGTTCTGCATACTGCGTTCTAATGCTCAGTGGGCGCGGGGGCCTTGGCGCTGACGGAAGGCACAGCGCTGGCGTCGCCTTTTTTGTCGGCGCGGTGGCTTTGGCGCTCCTCCTGGATGTGGCGTAGGTACTTGGTTACGTCACCGGTGGGGTAGTGGCCGGTAAAGCAGGCAAAGCAGTTGCCGCCATGGCCTTTTTCCTCCGAGAACAGTTCCTGCAAGTCTTCAATCGACTGGTAGATAACCTTGTCGGCTTCGATGTAGCGGCAGATTTCCTCCTCCGTGTAGTTAGCGGCAATCAGCTCGGTGCTCATGGCCATGTCGATGCCGTAGATGCAGGGCGAGACGATAGGCGGGGCACTGCTGATGAAGTACACCTCCGTGGCCCCGGCCTCGCGCAGGATGCGCACGATGCGCCGCGAGGTAGTGCCGCGGACGATACTGTCATCAACCACGGCAATTTTCTTGCCCTCCACAAACTCCCGGATGGGGTTGAGCTTCTTCTTGACGATGTCCTCGCGGCCGGCCTGGCTGCTCACAATAAAGGAGCGGCCCATGTGGTTGTTTTTCACCAGGGCCCGGCGGTAGGGCACACCAATGGCTTCGGCCAGACCGGAAGCCGCAAAGTACCCCGACGAGGGCACGTCAATGACCATGTCGGGCTGAATACCCGACTCGATGACTTTCTTGGCCAGCATCTTGCCCAGGCGCACCCGTTCCCGGGCCACCAGGCGGCCATGAATGGCGGAGTCTTCGCGGGCGAAATAGATGTGCTCAAACACGCAGAACGCCTTGGGCTGCGCGTAGGGGTTCTTGTAGTGAACCTTGAAGTCCTTATCGATAAACACCGCCTGGCCCGGCCCTACGTTCTTGATGAACTCAAAGCCCAGGTAGTCGAAGCAGGTGCTTTCGGAGGCAAAGGCATAGATCGGGCCTTTCTCCGTCTGGCGGCAACCCAGTACTAGGGGCCGGATGCCCAGCGGGTCGTTGAAGGCCAGCAAACCGTGTCCGGCAATTACGGTAATGGTGGCGTAGGCGCCCTTCACTAGCTCCTGGGTGGTTTCTACGGCATCGAAGATGTCGATAACCGAGAGGTTATCGAGGTTCTTCAGGCGCAGCTCCGAGGCGAAGGTGTACATGATCAGCTCCAGGTCGTTGCTGGTTTTAGGCAGCACGTGGTATTTCTCATGCAGGCGCTTGGCAGCCTGCCGGAAGTTGATAACGTTGCCATTGTGCACCATAGCCAGCCCGAAGGGGTAGCTGGTGGTAAACGGCTGCGCCAGCTCGGCGTCATTGGAGCCCTGGGTGGTGTAGCGCGCGTGGCCAATACCGATGTTGCCCTTCAGCTTCTTGAGCTGCTTGGGTTTGAACACATCCGAAATCAGCCCGTTGCCTTTGCAGAGGTGAAAATTATCGTCGAAGGTGGCTATGCCGGCCGCGTCCTGGCCGCGGTGCTGGAGCGCCGTCAAACCAAATACGATGTCGTGGGCGACGTCATCAGGGCCGTAAAAACCTACAATTCCGCACATGGGAAGTATCGGGAAGGTGGTAGTGGGCGATAAAACCTGCTACCGGGGTGGTGAGTGTACCACCAGCACCGCCTAGCGGCAGTGGTGGGGTGAAGCGGAGAATAGACCTAGCTCCTAGCTGCCTCTTCTTGCGAAGACAATGCAGCGGAGAAAGGCACCGGAGGCTCGAGGGTGGGGGGAGATACAGCCGTTGTAGCAGCTGTTGCGGGGGAAAGGGCAGGTAGCTCGCCCCGAAAGAGGCGGGCTAGGGTATCGGCGTAAAGGAAATGCTCCACGGTCAGGCCGCGGCGCTCTACCTCCGCCAAGGTAGCAGCACCTTGTAAGTCAACAGGATGCTGCGCGAGGATGGGACCAGTATCTAGGCCCTCATCAACCAAATGCACCGTTATTTTGGTTTCCGGCAGTTGATTTTCAAAAGCCCACTCGTAGGCGTGCAGGCCCTGGTGTTGGTGGGTGTCGGCGGGGTGAATGTTGAGAATGCGCCCCGCAAACGCCCGAATGAACGTCGGCGACAGAATGCGCATGTAGCCGGCCAACACCACGTAGTCGGGCTGGTAACCGCGCAGCACTTCTGCTACTTCGGCATCGAACTCCTCCCGCTTGCGGCCCTGACTGCTCAGGCTGGCCGTGGGGCAACCCAGGGCCGCGGCTGTTTCCAGGCCGGGGGCATCGGGCTTGTTGCTGAACACCACGGCTACCTCAGCCAGATTCTGTAGTACGCCGTGCTGCATAGCCTCTACCAAGGCTACCATGTTGGAGCCCCGACCCGACAGTAAAATGGCCAGGCGTTGTTTGCGGATGCTATGGTTACCAGTTGCCTGCAAGGGTAGGTTCCGGCCGCTGGCCGATATCGGTTCGGATGTACATATCCTCAAATTTAACTCTTTCCGCTTCTCGATAGACGTGATTCACAGCATCTTCCAGCTCCTCTCCGTGCCCTACCAGTACCATCACCCGGCCACCACTAGTTATCAGCTCGCCCTGCTCGGTACGCTTGGTGGCACCGTGAAAGGCTAGCATGCTGGGGTGGAGCTGGTCGAGGCCCGTAATGGGAAAGCCGGTAGGAAACTGAGCCGCCGGATAGCCCCCCGAGGCTAGCACCACACCTACGTAGTAGCCGCGGCGCTGCCGTACCACAGTTTGTTGCAGCTTGCCGTCCAGAGTAGCTTCGATCAGCTCCAGTAGGCTGCTTTCCAGAGCCGGCAGCAGCACCTCCGCCTCCGGGTCGCCGAGGCGCACGTTGTATTCCAGCAGCTTAGGCCCTTGAGGTGTCAGCATGACGCCGAAGTACAGGAAGCCTTTGAAGTCGAATTGCTCGTTCTGCAGCCCTCGAATGGTAGGATCTACAATGCTGGTGCGGATGGCGGCCAGCACGTTGTCGTCGCAGAACGGGACCGGGCAGTAGGCCCCCATGCCACCGGTGTTGGGCCCTTGGTCGCCGGCCAGCAGCTGCTTGTGGTCTTGGGACGGGGCCAGCAGCCGCACCCGGTTGCCATCCGTTACGCCAATAACGCTGATTTCGGGGCCGGTCAGCTTTTCTTCCAACAAAAAGCTAAACCAGCCGGTGTGCTGCTGCTGCAAGTCGTCGAGGGCCGCGTGGGCTTCTTCTACTGAAGAGCACACGTACACGCCTTTGCCGGCAGCCAAGCCGTCGTATTTTACCACTACCTGCCCTTCCAGCTCGGTGGCTTTAGCGCGAGCCTCCTCCAGCTTGTCGCTGCGGAATTGCCAGGCCTGGGCCGTGGCTACCCCGTGCCGCCGCATGAAGTCCTTC
Organism: Hymenobacter sp. HSC-4F20; assembly: GCF_019599275.1. GTDB lineage: Bacteria > Bacteroidota > Bacteroidia > Cytophagales > Hymenobacteraceae > Hymenobacter. The sequence goes on from NZ_JAHZTD010000002.1 coordinate 862,755, forward strand.
GACCACACCTTGGAGCTTTCCAATGTGGCCCCAGCCCGGCTCGGTCCGAACACCCGGATGTCCGTTTCAGCGAAATAGTCAGTGACGCCGGCGGCCAGCGGGGCCTCTGGCCCCACTACAATCAGCTTCACGCCATTGGCTTCGCAGAAGCTCTGGATTGCAGGAAAGTCGGTGGCGCTGATTTCGGAGTGGCTGTTTGGAATGCCGCCGTTGCCGGGCAGTACGTGCACGGTGGCCCCGTCGCGGGTCAGCTTCCACGCCATAGCGTGTTCACGGGCCCCGCCGCCAAGGAGTACTATGGGTTTATTACTGGTGCTCAAAGGAATAGGGAGTTAGGCGTACGATGCGTCTAGCTGATGTCGTCAATGGAAACAATCAGACCGTTAGCAAACTGAAAAACGGACTTGCCCTGCAGCTGTAGCGTGTCGCCGGCTTTCAGGCCATTAGGAAAGTCGATAGCGGCAGCGGCGGAGTAGTCCAGAAGCACTTCCGCACGGTTGTCGGCTAGTTGCCACTCCGTGACGCGCTGCTCACGCTGGGAGAAGTAGTGCAAGGCTTGCTGCGCCTGCTGGCAGAAAGCTTCTTTGCCGCTTAGAGTCAGGGTTACCTCGCCATTGGAAACGTTACGGAACACGACTTCCTCGTGCAGAGGGCGCAGCATACCGTCTACATCGAAGCGGTTGTACGCTTCGATGTAGTCTTGCACTAGTTGTTTCCGTTTCGCAACGTCCATTGACTTTATTCTGCTGGATTTCGTGGCTGGGCTGTTCGTGTAGGTAGGCCTTGAGCAGCGTTATTGGGGAGTATCACTGCAAGGCTGGGGTAGCTGAAGGCACAATCACCGACGAGTTCAGGCATCTTTCATGATACCAGCGCGCACCAGATTGCCCACCAGGCGGGCCTGTACGTCGCCGCCGGCAGTGGTTTCGTTGCCGGTGGACAGCGGGGCACCCGTGATACGCTCGTAGATATCAAGGTAGCGGCGGGTGGCTTCGGCGGAAACTTCGGGGGTGAGGGCGCGGGGATACTGGCCGTCCTGCTTGTTGGCAATCAGCCACTGGCGCACGTACTCCTTGTCGATCTGCTCCACGGCCTCGGGGTTCTTGGCGTAGTCCTCGGCGCTCCAGAACCGCGACGAATCGGGCGTGTGGATTTCGTCAATCAGGATCAGCTCTCCATCCAGCAGGCCAAACTCATACTTGGTGTCCACCAGAATGATGCCGCGCTCCGCCATCCACGCCGAGGCAAAGTTGAACAGCTCCAGGGCCTTCACCCGCATCTGCTCGTATAGCTCCGCCGTCACCCAGCCTTCTGCCACCAGGTTTTCCGGCGTAATCTCGCGGTCCGATTCCTCTTTGGTGGTCGGCGTTACGATGGGCTCAGGAAACTTCTGATGCTTGGTCAGGCCGTCCGCCACGGTCACGCCCGAGAAGGTGCGCTGGCCCTGCTGGTAACCGCGCCACATGGAGCCTGTGAGGTAGTTGCGCACTACCATCTCCACCCGAATCGGCGCGGCCTCCTTCGCCAGCGTCACGTTCGGGTCGAGCAGCGAAATCACGTGGTTCGGGATGATGTGCTGGGTTTTATCGAACCAGAAAGCCGCCAGCCCGTTCAGCACCGCCCCTTTGTGGGCCACCGGCGTTTCCAGCACCGAGTCGAAGGCCGACAGGCGGTCGGTTACCACGATGAGACGCTCACCGGAAGGCGCGCGGTACGAGTCGCGGACTTTGCCGCGGTGCAGGAGTTCGAGCTGGGGGGTATCGAAGTGGTTGAGGGTGTTCATACGACGAGGTAGCAGCCGGCCGCTAGGTCAGCGCAATACTGAGTGTCTAGGATGAAAACTGGCTGGCTTCCTGGGGAAGGGCGGCGGTTTGGCTCTGCACGTGCTCCACAATGTTGCGGAACAGGCGTAGACCATCCCCTTCCTCGCTCAAGCCGGGGTTCTGGCGCTTGCGCCGGGCCCAGTCGGGGTGGTTGTAGAGCGAGAGGAAGGCCTCGGGGTGGGGCATCAGCCCAAATACCTGGCCGGTGGTGTCGGTCAGGCCGGCGCAGTTCAGGTCGGCACCGTTGGGGTTGTGCGGGTACACGTCCGTCGGCGAACCGTCGAAATCGGTGTAGGCCAGGCAATTCAGCGCCCGGTCTTCGATTTCAGCCAGGGTTTCTTCGCCTTTGATGATCAGGCGACCTTCGCCGTGGCGTACGGGCACTTCCATGCTCTCGATGCCTTTCAGGAAAGGCGAGTTCGAGTTCGGGTTGACTTTCAGGCGTACCCAACGGTCTTCGTAACGGCCCGAGGCGTTGTGCGTCAGGGTTACTTCGGGTGTTACGTTGCCGCTCAGGTTGGGGAGCAAGCCCAGCTTCACGAGCACCTGGAAGCCGTTGCAGATGCCCATCACGAACTTGCCATTGGCAATGAACTGCTTGATGTCGTCGAGCAGGGTGCGGCCCTCGGCGTTTTTCCGGTAGCGCAGCTTGTTGGCCAGCACCACGCCGGAGCCTAGATCGTCGCCGAAGCTGAAACCGCCGGGGAAGTTCAGGATGTCGTAGTCGTGAATGCTGACGTGGCCGTGCAGCACCTGGTTCAGGTGCACAATGGTCGGCTCGGCGCCAGCCAACTGGTAGGCAGCGGCAAACTCCTCCTCGCAGTTGATGCCAAAGCCCGTCAGGATGAGAGCCTTAACCTGGGGCTTGAATGGGGTGGCCGCCTGCGAGTGCCCTAGGGGCTGAGTGGTTTCGTGGCCGGCGTCCACGCTCTTGAAACCGAGCACCTGCAGGTTGCCGTTCGCGTCCGTGACGGGGCCGCCGTGGTCTAGTTGGGGCCGCGGAGGCGTGTTCAGGTCCGGCAGTTTGGGTTGTTCGTTCATGATACCTGAGTCGCTTCGTGCTGGCCGAAGCCAATAAGTCGATTAACCGGGCCGTTGGTCCACTCGTGGCGCAGGGCCGCCGTGCTGGCTGAAATGACCGTTTGGCCCCCGTGGCGCACTGTGAGCTGGCTGTCTGGCTTTACTACCCCAAGGCGGGTAGCGCGCGGGCCGAAGTGCTGCTCGAAGGCCACTACATCTTCCGGGGCCACCGTAGCTACAAAGCGGGAGTGCGACTCCGAGAATAGCTGTATGTGCACTGGCAAGCCTGCAGACAGCTCCACATCAGCACCGAAACCATGCCCAAACGTAGCTTCCGCCAAGGCAACTGCTAGGCCGCCATCTGACAGGTCATGGCAGGACTGGATGAGGCCGTTGTCGTTGGCCTGGCCCATCAGCGTGTAAAGGGCTTTGGCTTCCTCGAACCGAACCTTGGGCACGTTGGCACCCAGCTCGCCGAAGAGCTGGTAGAACTCCGAGCCGCCTAGCTCGTCGTAGGTTTCGCCCAGCAGGTACACCACGTCGTCGGCTTGCTTGAAGTCGGAGGTGATGGTGCGGCGGACGTCCTCGATTTTGGCAGTCATGGAGTACAGGACCGTAGGCGGAACCGAAATCTTCACGCCATCAGCCTTGAAGTCGTTCTTCATCGAGTCCTTGCCCGAGGTGAGCGGAATGCAGTAGGCCGCCGTGGCATCGCGCAGGGCCTGGCACATGCGCACCAGCTTGGCCAGCTTGTGCTTGCCATCGGGGTTGGTGGCGGGGTCGTACACTGAGTCGGGCACGCAGAAGTTGTCGTTCACAGACCAGAAGTTGCCGTCGCCGTAGCTTAGGTTGGGCAACTTCCCTCCTACCGCTACAATCTGGCGCACGGCCTCGTCAAAGGCGCCGGCCGACATATCGTAGGCGTCTATATCACCGAAGCGGGGCAGGATACCGTTGCTCACGGCTACCCCTTCCCAACTCTCGAAGTTGAAACGCACCACGGCGGCATCCTGCGGCGCTTGGCCGGTAGCACCCATGAGCGGCTTGATGATGGTGCGGCCCTTCACCTCATGGTCGTACTGCCGAATTACCGATTCGCGGGAGCAGATGTTGAGGTTGCCTAGCAGGCGGCCTAGCACGTCGGTATAGTCGAGGTTAGCGGGTAGGGCGGGCTCCTGGGCGGTAGGTCTGGTCCACTCGGCTTCCAGCACTTTGCGCGGCACGCCGTTGTGTAGGAACTCCATATCGATGCGCGCTACCGACTCACCGTCGAAGCGTACATCGAGGCTGCCATCCGAAGTGAAGTAGCCGATGTCGGTCAGTTCCACTTCCATTTCCTGGCCCAGGGCCAGCAGCTCGGCCATCTTCGCGGGCTCCACGGCCAGCGAGAAACGCTCCTGCGACTCCGACACGAAGATTTCCCACGGGCGCAGGCCAGGGTACTTCAAGGGCACTTTCTCCAGCTCCACTACGGCGCCGCCGCTGATGGTAGCCAGCTCACCGATGGAGGAAGACAAGCCGCCCGCACCATTGTCAGTGCTGCACTTGATGAGGCCGCGGCGGGTAGCCAGGATCAGGAAATCCATGGCCAGCTTCTGGGTAATCGGCGAGCCAATCTGCACGGCCGTAGCGGGCGAGGTTTCGTCTAGCTCAATGCTAGAGAAGGTAGCGCCGTGGATACCGTCTTTGCCCACCCGGCCACCAGCCATGATGATGCGGTCCTGCGCGTCAATCTTCTTCTCCCACGAGTCAAGGCCGGCGAGTTGCATGGGCATTACGGCGCCGGTGCCGCAGTACACCAGCGGCTTGCCAGCATACCGGTCATCGAATACAATGGCCCCGTTCACCGTCGGCACCCCCGACTTGTTGCCACCGTCTTCAATGCCCTTGCGCACACCTTCAAAAATGCGGCGCGGGTGCAGCTGGTTGCTCAACAGGGTGCCCGAAAACTCAGGGTTACCGAAGCACAGCACGTTGGTGTTGAACAGCAGCTTCGCCCCCCCGATGCCGGTAGCCAGCGGGTCGCGGTTGTTGCCCAGGATGCCGGTAATAGCTCCGCCGTAGGGGTCAATGGCCGAGGGTGAGTTGTGGGTTTCTACCTTCCACACGAACAACGACTCGGGGTTGATGCGTACGGCCCCGGCGTTGTCGCTGAACACCTTAATCAGCCAGTCGTTGCCATTGGCGCGGAGCTGGCGGTCTACCTCCGAGGTAGCGTTTTTGATGTAGGTCTTGAACAAGGAATCCACTTCGAACTCCTCGCCGGTGTCCGCGTCCCGGTACTTGATAACGGCGCTGAACTCCTTGTGCTTGCAGTGCTCCGACCACGTCTGAGCTATGATTTCCAGCTCACAGTCGGTGGGGTCCTGGGGTAGGCCCGCGGCCTGGCGCTCCTCGGCAATGCTCGTGTAATGGTCGCGCACGGCGCGCATTTCCTCCAGGTTCAGGGCGTAGAGGTTGTCTTTCGACAGCTTCACTAGCTCCTCATCGGAAAGGCCAACCAGCGGCACCGTGTTCGTAATAGATTCGGCCCCACCGCCCGGCCGCGGCGTGTAGTCGCGAATCTGGGCTATGGGGCCGACCTCGAAGCGGTTGATCATTTTGTTGCCGAGCAGGTCTTCGGCCAGGCGGCGCAGACTACTCTCCGGCAGCTCGTGCTCCAGGAAGTAGAGCCGTTTGCTGAAGATGTGCTGGGTATGCGTGTCCAGCGGCTGGTTCAGGAAGTCGCCAAGGGCGTTCTGGGCCGATATGCCTTCGTCGTCGGTCACGCCGGGCAGCTTGGCCACCAGGATGTAGCTTTTGTATTGGGCGCCGTGGCGGAACTCGTCGAGGGCCACATCGTGCAGCACCGGGTCCTGGAGGCAGTGGGTGGCGAAGTCGCGCAGTTGCTCGCCCGAGAGGGGGTAGCGTACCGTGTAGAGGGCGGTGCTTTGCACCCGGCCGGTAGAGAGGCCGAGGTGGCGTTGGGCAGCTTCGGCTACACGGTGGCCCTCGCCATCGTGTTGGCCGGGCTTGAGCAGAAGCTGTATGGTTCTTTGGGTAGCGTCCAAAAGGAGGATGGTTATCTATTTTTCGGGTTTCCCACGCCTGGGCGAAGGTGCCCGCGTGAGGAAGCATACCCGCGCAGGGTACGCCGAAAATGCCTTGCTCAGTAGCCGTTTGCTGGCTGAGTAGGTTTAAGAAAACGCTTTTTCCGGCCGACTGCCGGGTTTCACCACCGGAATACCTGCCCGGCAAAGCGGGCAATCATCGGGTGCGTAGGTGGCCGCCGTTACCGGCAACAGGGCAAAGTTCGGAAAACTTAGCTCAGCTTGGGCACCCGTACGGTCAATTAAACTTGCTACAGCCAAAACTTTTGCGCCTAGTGCCTCCAATACCCGAGCTACCTCCTTGGTGCTCTTGCCGGTAGTCACCACATCTTCGGCAATGACTATTTTTTGGCCTGGCTCAATGGTAAAGCCTCGCCGCAAGGTCATTTGCCCCGTATCATCCCGCTCCGTAAAGATGCCTGGTACGCCTAACTGGCGAGCTAGCTCGTAGCCAATCACCACACCGCCCATAGCCGGCCCTACCACTACATCGGGCTGCAACCCCGCCTGCTGAATCTGCCGGGCCAGCTCTGCTGCCGCCGGTGCCGCCAAGTCCGGCCGGCGCAGAAACCGGGCGCACTGCACGTAGGTGTCGGAATGCAGGCCGGAGGAAAGGCGGAAGTGCCCGCGCAGCAGGGCGTCTTCCTGCAACAGTTGCTGCTCCAGGGTTTCGGAGGCGAAGGTGGTTTGGGGGGAAGTCAAGAGTAGGACTCTATTATATTGAGGTATATGAAACGCTGAACGATGTAGAGACGCAACACTTTGCGTCTCGTCGTTGCTGATGTTGTTTATTCGGCGCGGTCCAGGCTGTTCGACGAGACGCAAAGTATTGCGTCTCTACACTATACCGCTACCGGACGGAACTGGTTGATCTGTTCTACCAACGCCCGGGCTGCTGCACCGGCATCCTGCGCTTGCCATAGGGCCCGCGACGTATTGATAAGGAGTCCCGAACCATCAGGCCGCAGGCCAGCTTTCAACGTGGCCTGCAGGTCGCCGCCCTGGGCGCCGACACCTGGTACCAGGAACCACTGCTCCGGCGTGAGGCTGCGCATCCGGGCTACAGCTTCGGCGTTGGTGGCTCCTACTACCAGGCCGATACCACCGTGCTCTTCATCCAGCTGACGCGCTACGCGAGCTGCGCAGTCGGATAGGGTGCCGCCGCGGGTAAGGGCTACGTCTTGCAGGGAATGAGTTGGCTTGTTGGAGGTTTTGGCTAGCACGAACACCAGCTTGCTGGGGCGGACGAAGGGCACAATCGCATCGTCGCCCATGTAGGGGTTCACCGTTACTCCATCGGCTCCGACGACATCGTAGGCGAAGCGGGCGTAGTGGTCGGCGGTGTTGGCAATGTCGCCGAACTTACCGTCCAGAATCACCGGAATGCTTTCGGGGATGCGCTGCACCGTTTCGCGAAGGAGCTTCACCCCGTCTTCCCGACTCAGAAAAAAGGCCAGATTAGGCTTGAAGGCCGCGGCATAGTGGCTGGTCTGGTCAATAACCTCAGCCAGGCGGCGCGCTACCTGCGCATCCTCCCCCACCGGATCAAGACCGACACAAAGCAGAGAATTAGCGTGCTGAACTCGTTGGGTTAGTTTTTCCATTCTGACGAAACAGTTTCGGGTTGAAGGTGGGCGCACTCTACTGCCAGGCGTGCCGAAATACCAGGTTCCAGCCACTCGCCGCTGGCAATTTGCACAGCGCTGGCGCCGCAGCGCAGGTAGTCTGTGACATGGCTGGCCGTGAACACGCCACCTGTTCCAAAGATAGGTAGGCTAATGCTTTCATCGTGAGCTAGCTCCCATACGCAGCGCAGGGCTACCGGCCGCAATGCCTCGCCAGAGAGGCCGCCTGTTACCGGGGCTGCCGTAGCATCGTCCGGCAGGTGTAAGCCTTTGAGCAGGTTCGTGGCAGCCAGGGCGGTAGCGCCGCCCTGCTGGGCCCCTAACGCCAAGCCCCGTATGTGCTCCGGCCATGGGGGTAGCTTCACAATTACTGCGGCTTCGGGGCCTAACTCGTTGCGCACGGCCTGCGTGGCTTCGCGCACAAAGTGGGCGCTGAGCTCTTCGCCTTTCCCAGTGTCGGGCTGGGCCATGTATACTTCCACGCCAGCTATCAGGTCGTGCGCCTCACGGGCCAGGAAGCGGGCAATCTTGCGAAAGCCAGGGATACCCGGGGCCGTGATGCTTACGAATACGGGCACACCGTAGCGCCGCAGGTTAGGCAGATGTTCCTGCACCAGAATCTCGGCGCTTTCGGTGCGCATGTGGGTGGCGTTGAGCAATGTCTGGTCGGCGACCTGCCAAATGCCTTCCTCATAGAGTCCGGGCTTTGGCTCCATCGTGACGGTGCGGGTAAAAATACCCCCCAGCCGTTCGTAGCCCGTGCCATCTAGCTGCCAGGGCGCGGCCGCAAGGCACACAGGGTTTTGCAGCGTGAGGTTACCGAGTTGCATAGGTTGAAAACGTTACGATTTTGCTGGTTGCGCCCGGCCAAAGCCCTGGGCAACCAGCAAAATCAGATGAGTGTGCTACCCCTAGCCGCAGCCCGAAGCAGCATTCGTATTTGTAAAGCCCTAAAACACGGGGTGGCCAATTCGCGGACCGACATACGTCAGAATCCCCCCTGATTTACTATCACCCCGCTGCCTTGCACCACCCCGCCCCGTTGCCGCCGTTGGGTGGGAACGGGTTGTTTTGAGCTAATTGAGTAACTGTCCTGAAAACAGTAGCTACGCTTCTTCCTTAAAGCAAAGCGCCCAGCCATGAACCGGGCGCTTGCCGGAAAAGAAGAGTACGTTGTCGTGGTTGATCAGGAAGGGTACGCTGTCCGGGATATCTTTCTGATCGAGGATGAACCGGGCCACGCGAGCCATGCCTACGCCAGCAGCCGAGTGCAGCTTCACATCGTGCTCCTTGTGAAAATCGAGGCACCAGTTGAAGTCTTTCAGCTTCGAGAACTTCAGCAGTGCGGAACATGGCGTCCCATACTTTGGTGCTGGCCATGCGCTTGGGGTCCGTGCTCAGGTTCACGTTGCGGGTGGCGGCAGGAGCGGCGGCTACCATCTGCTGACCGAGGCCGGCGTTGTTGTTCATGGGTTGACCGAGTATGGGAGTTGGAGGTTTAGAAACTGCGTGAGTGGGCACAGGTATTAGCTAAGCCAGCCGAGCGGACTAGGCACAAAAAAACCGCTTCGAAAACCGAAGCGGCGAGCATGCTAAAAACCAAGAAAACGAAAATCCCAACAGCCGAAATAACCTTCCGGTCATCTCGCAGGACGCTTTCGTGAAAGGCCCCGCGCTTCTTCAATGGATGTTGATTGAGGTGAAGCACGTCGCAAAAGTACTACTCCTTCCTACCCTGACAAGAGAACCTAAGTTAACTTTATGTTACTAAAACATTACGTGTCTACTTTATTTTTCCCACTTGCCTTTCACTTACGCATAAAGCATACTTAGTTGCTATTCAATACATTGCACGCTATATGGTCAGCATCTTTCTATTTCAAGAACAACTTTAGCCGCTGTATTTTTTACTTTAAGTGCCTATGCTTCATAATGAAGTAACAAGCTCTATTGTTAGAAATATCCTATCCAGGAACTTACCTCTCTCCTTAACTGTATAGGAACCGATAAACCGATAGAGAATTTACCATTCTATCTGTACTTCCTCCTCACCAGTATGTAGGCCTGCATCTTAACATAATTATAATAGGCTCATATTCACCTCTACCCAATAGGACCTATTATCTTTGTTCCACAGGCCTTTTTCCCTGATTTTCTCATTTTCTTCTCAGTTTCATATGAAAAAAGTGCTACTAGGTTTGTTGGTAAGCGGGATGCTGGCACTAGCGCCGGGGGTATGGGCCCAAGCCGATGCCCCGGCTCCTATTGAGTACAGTGAGCGAGTTCCATCCGAGGGAGCCGGCAAGACCGCCCTTTACCGCCGCGCCCTCGATTGGACCCAGAATAAATTTACTTACGGTCCTAAATCTGGCTTAAAAGCAGAGGAAGGTGCCGGCGCGGTACGCGTAACCGGAACCGGTAAGGTCAAGAAGGTGGACGGCAAAGGAAAAGAGCAGGACGTAACCGTGCTGTTTGACTTTGTATTTCGGGCAAATGACAACGGATATGAGTATAGCGTAGGCTCCTTCCGTGTAGTTCCAGACCCTAAGCAACCTGCCCAGGTTATCTCCTTTGACGAATACCGTAGCGAGCTGCGCGCCGACAAAGCCAATGACCGCACCCATAACGACCGGCGGGTTACGGCCCAGGCCAACTCTCTGGCCAGCGAAGCAGCCATGTCTTTCCGCTCGTACATGAATAGCACACCCGCGGAAGGCCAGGTTGGTGTCGCCGGTGGCGAAAACTAATCCCGACTGAGGAATATTCCCTGCACAGCGCGGCTTCAGTGTGTAACAGCACAAGAAGCCGCGCTTTCTAGTTTTCTCTGCACAGCCGGTAGTACTAGTTGTTTCCGCAGCAGGCTCCTGTGTACCAGAAGGCAAAATAAAAAGCCGCGTTGCAGCGCGGCTTTTTTATTCATACTTGCTCTGCATTCCACCTCACTTCACTCTCGTCAAAACTATAAACTGACGTGCTGGCAACCGCACTGTTTTAGATCAATAACAAAAATTTAAAGACGAATAGCGCAGTACACCGGTTAAGCTCCTCTTCAGTTGGCATCCAGGTCAACAAGCTTACTATCAAACACAAAAAGCCCGACTGCTTCCAGCCGGGCTTTTCCTAAGCCTTTGCAAGGATAAGGCTTAGCTGGTAGGACCGTTGTCGACGCGGGCCTCGATAACGCTTTGCACGGAGGCTGATACGGCCGACAGCAGGTCGTAGCCGGTAGCCGACTCGATGGCATCCACAGTGGTGCGGTACGAGCCCCAGGTCGTGAGCAAGGAGTTGTTGTTGGGGGTATTGATGGCAATAACGCGGGTTCCGGTGGTTACCCGAGCTGCGTCGCCGGTACCGTTCGGAAGCACCACAATCACTTTCCACACCTGAGCGGGCACCGTCACGCGGCCGGCGTCCAGGGTAGTGGCGTAGCCGTTAGAACCGGTGCCACCCTTGCCGTAGCTGCCGCAGATGATGTACAGCTCGTTGCCGGCATCAACTAGGGTGCGGCAGTAGTTTTCCAGACCGGCCCAAGTACGCTGGTTGTTGTTGGGCGCCTGCGGAATCATATTGCTCATCAGGAAGGTAGCCGAGTTGTCGGCCACGGAGCCCGTGCGGTCGGCGGAAGGGCACTGATGGCCCCGGTCGAAGCCTGAGCCGGTATAGCTGGTGCTGCTGACGCGGTACCAGCCTGCGGGCAGGGTATTATCGGGAGCAAAATTATCCTGGCGCGGTGTGCTACCCAGCCACGCACTGCTCAAATGCCAGCTTACCCAGTTGGGCGTGCCCCGGTCGCGGTGATACGACATGGCATACTGCGACTTCGACACCAAGTAGTTCCAGTAGTTGGCCGAGTTGGCTGTAGCACCGCTGGGGTTGCCCAGGGTCAGGTGGCTGTCGCGGGTGGCGGTGGCATCGGCGGTTCGGGGGGCAGCCGTGGGGACAACCGTGGGAGCTACTTCATTCTTGGAGCAGGACACTACGCAACTGGTGAGCAGGGCCAAGCCTAGTACGCGGGAAAGGGTGCGGTACATGCAAACGGGTTTTGGTTGGGGAAGGAAAGTAGAGGTCGGGAATGCACTCTGACAGAGCAAAGTTGGCAGGTCGAACCCACCCAAATGTTACGGCAATGTTATTATTTTCTTGTTTTAATACAATTACGATACAATAGATATATTCTTGATTAGGTGTTAGTTGCATTCATTCACACTGGCAAGAACGAACGAAGCCCCGCTGACCTGCAACAGCGGGGCTCCTAGTCCGATAATGATAAAGCGAAGAAGGATAGAGTAGGGATAAATAAAGGTAGTGTTAGCGCCCGCTCACCACCAGCTGTTGGGTAGCAATGCGCTGGCCCTGAGCATCGGCCAGCACTACTTGGTAAAGCCCTGCCCGCAGCTGCCGGGTAGCCAGCGTGGTGGTGGAACTAGTAATTTTTTGCTGACTGACCAAGCTGCCCTGCGTGTTGTATACTGACAGCTGATACTGCCCCTCGGGCAGGGCCGGCAACTCGGCCTGAATGGTTTCCGCCGCGGAGGCAGGGTTGGGGTAAATGGCGAACGTCAGGTTGGCGGTCTTCAGGCTGACTACGACCACCGATGAGTACATTTCCTGCCCATCGGTATCTACCTGCCGCAGGCGGTAGTAGAGCAGAGGTACAGCCTGCGCAGCGGCGTCAGCGTCGCGGAGGGAGTACTGGCGCGTGGTGCTCGATGTGCCCGCGGCAGTTACCCGCCCAATTGCCTGGAAACCAGCAGCAGCTTGCGTGGAGCGCTCTACCACAAAGTAACTGCTATTCAGCTCGGCGGCCGTTTGCCACACTACGTTTACTGCCGCGCCACTGACGCGGGCCGCAAAGCCCGTCAACTGCACGGGTAGCGGAGCTGGCATCGTAATAGAAGAGGGGAAGCCCGTGGGCCGATCCTCGGCAAAGCCATAGTAAACCTGCGTATTATCTAGCAGGCTCACCCCATTGGTTAGCTCTACCTCTACCCAGTCGAAGTTGCGGGTGGTGCGGAAGGATACTTCCTGCCGGCCATCTGCCAGCAGCTCCACATTCAGCAGGGAGCTACCTACAGCGCTTTCTACCAACTCGGTGCCGGTAGTGCTCCCACTGGCCCCATCCGGTGAGCCCGAGTACGTGTTAATCCGAATGCTGGAGAGCAGCTTGGCATCCAGCAAGGTAGAGCCTAACCCCAGAATAGCCCCCGCTACGTTACCGGCACTGCCGGGTCCGTTCAGACGCATCTTCAGGCGCGTGGTGCCCCCTACGCTCAAGGTGGTGCGCACGGTAGCGTAGTTGCCGGTAACATCTTTGTCGGCGGCGTGCTGCGGATTAGTTACGGAGCAGTTTACGCACACCAGGCTACCGTTCACCTGATAGTTACCGGCCGGGTCAACGAATTCCGAAATGCGGGGAGTCAGGTCGCGGAAGACGCGGGGCTCCAGGCCGAACCCGTAGTACACCCGCAAATCGTCTAGCACGCTGAGCAGCTTGGTCTGCCGGATTTCTACCCGATCGTAAGGCTTGGTGGTAGGGAAGCTTACATTGTACTGGTTGTTGCCCAGCAATTCCAGGTTGAGCAGCTTACCACCAGCGGCTGTTTCCTGAGCCGCACCTCCCAGATACGTCGTGATTTGCAGGCCTTCTAGGGCAGCTACGTCAAGCACGCTACCGCTACCCAGGACGAAGCCCGCCTGGTAGCCGGCCGGCGCGGTACCTTCCAGCTGCGTTTGCAGAGTGGGCGGGCAACTCACGTCAACCAACGAGTGCATTGTAGCATAATTCGTCAGGCTTTTATCAACGGCGGCCAGCGGGTTGCTCACGCTAGAATTGACGCATACCGAAACGCCGTTCGTTAGCACATTCGTGCTGTACGTGCTGGCCCCGGGGTTCTCAAAACGGGAAACATACCCTTTCGCACTTGTAATTACATTGGCGTCGATGGCGTAGGCATAGTAGACTTTCAGGGCGTAGCCGAGGCTCACCACCGAAGCGGCTTCTATTTCTACTTGGTTGAAGGGCTTGCTAGCTACAAACTCCAGCCGGATTTTGCCCGTGTTGCTACCGAGCAAATGGGCAACTATGGTACCATCAACGGGCCTTTCTTCCTGCAGCGTCGAGGTAGTTCCGGTCTTTAGATAAGTCCGGAGAACCACCAGATTAGCCGTATTTACCGATAACAGGTTCAGAACGTTACCGGCGCGTTCCACTAGTATACCCGCCCGGTAGTTGGCGGGAGCAGTAGCGCCCAAGTCCATGCGCAGGCCGATGGAGCTAGCTATGCCCGTTACGGGCACATTTAGGGTAGCGGCGGAGTTAAAGTCGCCATCGGTGGCCAGCTCGGGGTTGGTTACGGAGCCGAAGCACGTAGTAACGGCCAGGGGAGGCACTCCTATTGTCGTACATGTTTGCCTAACCTGAGACCCTTTGTCGCCTGTGTTAGAATAGATGGGCGCGCTTGCGGCCCGGGCCTGCTGGGACCCTACGCCATAGCAGAACAGTACGACAAGGAGCAGCCAGCGGGATAGAGGTGTGTAAAGAGGCTTCATGGCAGGGGCAATGGATTGATAATCACTGGAATCTAACTACCAGAACTACCTTACCAATTCTCCCGCCATATTGGCCCAAAACAACTAAAAAACTGATTATCAATATTTTACTATCAGAAGGAAAATGCTATATTGTTCCATTCCGGGATTACAATTCCCCAAATGAGAAAGTTTGGTATCCCCGCATTTCCCTCTTATACTCGCGCCATTGCGTATTTCTGCCCTTTTCTGAGCTACTGAAACCCTTTCCACAGGAATTGAACATTCCCGATGCATCTACTTTCCCAAGTAGAGAGTATACGCACTGTTGGTTCCTACGCTTTCCCTATCCTAAATTCCCATGAGCGTACCTTTGTCTGTTTCCATCTTTATTGTCGAGGACAATGCGTGGTATGGTGAGCTGCTGGAGTACAAGCTAGCCCAAAACCCGGATTACGTTATCCGCCGCTTTACCACCGCACAGGCCTGCCTGGATAATCTAGCAGACAAGCCCGATATCATCACGCTGGACTACTCCCTGCCCGACGGCAAGGGCGACCAGGTACTTCGCCAGATTAAGGAGCGGCTACCCGAGGTAGCTGTCATTGCTATTTCCGGGCAGGAAGATGTGCGCACAGCCATTGGCTTGCTCCGGCAGGGAGCCTTCGACTACTTAGTGAAGGACGAGGAAACAGCCGACCGGCTCTGGAATACGGTGGGCAACATCCGCAAGCAACTGGAGCTACGCCAGGAAAACACCCGACTCAAGGAGCAGATTGGCCAGAAGTACGATCCACAGCGGGCCATTTTGGGAGAGAGCCCACAAATCAAACAGCTGTACGCCCTAATTGATAAAGCAGCTCGCACTAATATTACCGTATCTATCAGCGGGGAAACTGGCACGGGCAAGGAGCTGGTAGCGAAAGCCATTCATTTCCGCTCTGACCGCAGCGACGGCGCCTTTGTAGCCGTGAATGTGGCCGCTATTCCGCGCGACCTGCTGGAGAGTGAGCTGTTCGGTCACGAGAAAGGCGCCTTTACCGGAGCCCTCGGCCGGCGCATCGGCCGCTTTGAGGAGGCGCACAAAGGCACCCTGTTCCTGGATGAAATTTCGGAGCTGGACTTAGGCTTGCAGGCCAAACTGCTGCGCGTGCTACAGGAGCGGGAAGTTACCCGCGTGGGAGGCAACAGCCGCATCCCGTTCGACGCCCGGCTGATGGTGGCTACTCACCGCGACCTGGGCCAGGAAGTGAAAGAAGGCCGCTTCCGGGAAGATTTGTACTACCGCCTGCTGGGCTTGCCTATTGTGCTGCCGCCCCTGCGGGAGAGAGGCGAGGACATTCTGCTGCTGGCTGATGCCTTCCTGAAAGACTTCTGCTCCCAGAATAATATGGCTACCTGCTCGCTTTCTTCGCAGGCCCAGCAGAAACTGCTGCATTACAACTTTCCCGGCAACGTGCGGGAACTGAAAGCTGTGGTGGAACTGGCCGCCGTGCTGGCCGAAGACGACCAGATTCAGCCCCAGGACTTACCCCTCCGCCACAGCTCCTCCGACGCAGCCGCGCCGGGCGCCATGCCTAATGAATCATTGCGCACCCAAATGGCCGCCATTGTGCAGCGGTACCTAGACGTGCACAACGGAAATATTCTGCAAGTAGCCGCCAAGCTGCAAATCGGAAAGTCTACCATTTATCGTATGGTTCAGAACAACGAGGTCCGTATCCGCTGACCCCTGGGGCTAACCACCATACTATGAGTTCAACCAGTACTCGTCACCTGGCGCGCCTTCTGCGCCGTACACAACGGTCGTGGCAAACGGCACAGACTGAATGCGAAGAGGCCAGGCGCCAAGTTGCCGAGCTGAAAGCCCGGTCATTGGCGGCGGCCGAGCAAGCTACGGCTCTGCTCGAAACGATGAGTACCGCTATTCTGGCCGAGGACCAGGATGGAATGATTACCCTGCTGAACCAGCGCCTCTGTGACCTGTTTAAGCTGCGTCATTCTCCCCGCCACTACCTTGGCAAAGGCGTCACGGACTTGATGCAGGAAAGCCAGGCTCAGTTGCAGCACGAACCTACTGTTCGCCAACGCAACCAGGAGCTGCGGGCCGGACAGGTGCGGGTAAGCGGCGAAATTTTTCAGCTGCAAAATGGCATCATCGTGCAGCAGGACTATTTGCCCGTGGTGCAGAACGGCGTAACGATGCTTCACATCTGGAGCTACGAGGACGTGACGGTGCACCAGCAGGCGCAACAACGGGTCCAGGAGCTTTCCCGCCTCGCCGAGCAAAGCCCGCAGCCCATCATCCGATTCAACCGGGAGGCGCAAGCCCAGTATGCCAACCCGGCTGCCACTGCGGCCCTGGAAGCGCTGTACCAGCCGGACGCAATGGAGAACGTCCGGCTGCTCCGCCAAGAAATTGCTCAGGCCCTAAGTACGGGTCAGCCCCGCTCCGTGGAAAAGCGGCTGGGCAACGAGTTTTACCTCTGGACCATTGCGCCCCTACCCGAGGAGCAGGCGGCCAACGTCTACCTCACGACCATCACGGAGCGCCGCCGCGCGGAAGCCGAGCTAGTACGCAGCCAGCTGTTTACGGCGCGCATCAATGACACCGTGCCCAACATCGTGTTTCTGTACGACATGGACACACGGTCCCTGCTGTACTGCAACCGCCAATCTGAGCAGATGCTGGGGTACACGGAGGCTGAAATTCGGGATATGGGTTCTCAGCTCACTACCCTTCTGATGCACCCGGACGACCTAAACGCTACGCGGCAGAAACACCTGCTGCTCCAGCATTTGAAAGAAGGACAAGTATCTACCTCAGAATACCGGTTTCAGCACCGGAACGGCCAGTGGCGGTGGCTTAGCCTGAAGAGCACCTGCTTTACCCGTCATCCCGATGGCACAGTCTGGCAGATAGTGGGGTCGGCAACTGACGTGACGGAGCGGCGCATTACGGAAGAAGAGCTGCGCCAGAGTCGCCTGTTCGTGGAGCGCATTACCAACACCACGCCCAACTTAATTTACATCTACGACGTGCCGACGGGCATCAACGTCTACTGCAACCGCTTTGTGGAATCCATGCTGGGGTATTCGCAGCAGGAGTTGCAGGCCATGGGCGGCAGCATGTTCGCTAACCTGATGCCGTCGGCCGAGGGCCGCCGCCTGCGGCAGCATTTTGAGGAAGTAGCCCAGGTTGACGATGGCGAAATCCTGCACCTGGAATTTTTTCTTTACCACCGGAACGGCTCCATCCGCTGGCTACGCATCAGCAACACGCCCTTTGAGCGCGATGAGCAAGGACAGGTGCTGCGCGTGGTAGGCTCGGCGGAGGACATTACGCGCTGGAAGATTGCCGACGAGCAGCGGCGTTCCGCCAACCGGCGCCTAGCCGAGCAAAACCGTCTGTTTCGCCAGGTTATTGACACGGTACCCAACCTTATTTATCTGAAAGACGGCAGCGGAAACTATATCCTGGCCAACCAATCTACAGCCCGCCTCTATGGCCTGAGCAACGATGTGCTGCTGCAAACGCCCGCCGCCGAGCTGCAAAGCACCTTTCCGGATTTGGCCCGCCACCGCGTCCAGGATGACCTAGTTATCCAGACCCGCCAGGAGGTAGCCCACGAGGATACGTTTACCGATGCCCGCGGCCAGATGCACTGGTTTCACACCATTAAGCGGCCCTTCATTCTGGCCGATGGCACGGTGCAGGTGCTAGGCGTCGACAACGACATCACGGAACTCAAGCACACGGGCCAGGCCCTGCACCAAGCCAAGGAGATAGCCGAGCAAAATGCCCAGGCCCGGCAAACCTTCCTCACCAACATGAGCCACGAAATCCGCACGCCCATGAACGGCATCATGGGCCTGGCGGAACTGCTGGCCAAAACTCCCTTGTCGGCCGAGCAAAGCCAGTACCTGCACCATATCCGTCACTCGGCGGAGCACCTGCTGGTGGTTATCAACGACATCCTGGACATGGCGCAGCTCGGGGCTGGGCGGGTGCGGCTGGAGTCGATGCCGTTTGAACTGCAAGAAGTCCTGAAAGCCAGCTGCCAGGCCCTGATGCCCAAGGCTGCTGAAAAAGGCATCAGTCTGCGCCTGCAGCTCCCCCCGGAGACCGGCTCGGAGTGGGTGCAGGGCGACCCGTACCGCCTGCGCCAGGTGCTGCTCAACCTGCTAAGCAATGCCATCAAGTTCACCGACAAGGGCCACGTGCTGCTGACCTGCCGCCGGCTCAGCCCCCCGGGCGCGGAGCCAGAGTACCAGTTCGCGGTAATGGATACCGGCATTGGCATCTCCGAAGACCAGCTGCAGCAGCTTTTCGAGCCCTTCACCCAGGCCGAGGCCAGCACGGCTCGCGAGTACGGCGGCTCGGGGCTGGGTCTGAGCATTTCGCGGGGCCTGGTGGAATTGTTGGGCGGCGAGCTGACGGCCGAAAGCCGTTTGCACCAAGGCAGTACCTTCCGTTTCACCCTGCGCTTCGGGGCCGCGTCAGCGCCCACGGCCACCCTGGCCACACCCGCCCCCGACTACCAGCGCCTGCGCGGGCGCCGGGTGCTGCTTACCGAAGACAACCGCGTAAACCAATTGCTGGTGCAGGTGATGTTGCGGGGCTGGGGGATGGAAGTAGATACGGCGTCCTCCGGCTCTGAAGCCCTTACCCTATTTCGCCAGCACCGCTACGATGTGGTGCTGATGGACATTCAGATGCCCGGCATGGATGGGGTAGCGGCCACGCGCCTGCTGCGCGAACATCCCGATGCCGAGCGGGCCGCTACGCCGGTTGTAGCCCTGACGGCCCACGCTATGCAGGGCGAAGCGGAACGATACCGGGCGGCCGGCCTCGATGCCTACTTATCGAAGCCGTTCAAAGAGGACGACTTGTTCCGCACAATTGTGGATCTGCTGCACCTTGAGTACGCAGTGCCGGAGCCACCCGCCCCCGCCGTGGTGCAGGAACCGGAGCTGACCCTTCCGGCCGGCAAGCTGTACGATTTAAGCGGCCTGCGTCAGTTCTCCAACAACGATGAAAGCTTTATCCGCCGGCTAGCTCAGTTATTCATCAGCACTACTCCTCCCGTGGTAGCAGAGATGGAAGACCAGTTGCTCAAGCGCAACCTTGAGCAGCTTGGAGCCGCCGCCCACCACCTGAAAAGCTCCGTTGATGGCCTGCAGATTCAGGCGTTGCGCACCATCCTGCGCGATATAGAAGCTGCTGCCTACGCGCCTGAAACTGCTGAATGGCCCATACTGGAACGCGGAGTGCAGCAAGTGCGCCAGTTCATAGACGAAGCAATCCGCCAGCTTCAGGAGGAGTTTCCGGCCTAGTCGGCAGCCCTGGCTTCGCTGCGGCCGGTACGCGGGGGTAGCCCCTTCTGCTTCCTTCCGGGTAGGCGGACGCCAGCCCCCGGAAAAAGACATAATTATGCTGCAACTACCTATGCTGCTTTAGGGTTATACTAGCATCAACATTGCTACGAGAGATGCTGGTACGCTGGCTTTACCCCGGGCACTGTTTTCTTTTCTCCTAATTCTCTTTGGTATGACTCTCTTAATTTTCTTCGGGATTGCGCTGGCAACTGCTTTGCTCGCCCTCGATACGGTGAACAAAGTAAAAGCTATGCTGAAGCCTGAGCCCGTACGGGTCCGGAATGACCGCTAGGCAGCTTGCCCGCTGCTTTTAGGATACTAGGCGCCTTCGCTTCCCGCGAAGGCGCCTTTCTTTTCGCACTCCTCTAACGGGCATACGCAGCACGAGCCACCCAAAGGGCGGCTCGTGCTGCGTATGCCTAGATTGTATAGCTAGCGAATTACGAGTGTATAGCTAGCGAATTACGAGCTTGCGCATTTCGCTGGCATTATCGGCTTCCAGCTTTACGTAGTACAACCCATTGGCGAACTTGCTTAAATCCAGGGTGCGAGTGTCGCGGCCGTTCAGCTCACTTAGGGTTTCGCGGTACATTAGCGTGCCGATAACGTTGAGCACACGCAGCTCTACTTTGCGACCTTCAAACCCGTTGATAGAAATATGCACGATGCCTGTACTGGGGTTAGGGTACACAAGCAACGCCTTCTCATCAGCGGCGGGCCGTGCCGCCGGGGCCGGACGCGGCGCTACCGGCTGAGCGGCCGTTGGCAAGCTCCAGCGGAAGCCGCCGAGCAGTAAAACGAATAAAAGTAAATAGCGTAAGGGTTGCATCATACGAAGTGGTGGGAGAAATGAAAAGCGCGGAGGCGGAATGCGTATAAACGATGGCCGCTTATTTAGGTTAGCAAAAGTAACAGGCCTTTTAAGTTATACGGGCAGAATATAACGCATCTTCGATAAAAGAACTCTGTTTATCTTCGTTCCCACCCTTTTACCCGATGAATTAAGTTGGACGTTGTCATTATTGGTGGGGGCCTGGGAGGCTTGTGCGCGGCCCTGGATCTACGCCGGCGCGGCCACGCCGTGACGCTGCTGGAACGGCGGCAGTATCCGTTTCACCGGGTGTGCGGCGAGTACATTTCCAATGAAGTGCTTCCCTACCTGCGCCGTCTCGGCGTCGACCCCACCCCGCTCCAGCCGGCCCACATTACCCGCTTCCAGGTTAGCTCTCCGGCAGGAAGGCTACTCACTGCCCCTCTCGATTTGGGCGGGTTTGGAATAAGCCGCTACCGCCTCGATGCATTCCTGTATCAGGCAGCCGTAGCGGCGGGCGTAACGGTGCGCCAGCAAACTACGGCCACTGCCGTAGAGTTTGATGCAGGTGCCAACCTGCATACCGTGCAACTGGCCGGGGGCGAGCAACTACCGGCGCGGGTGGTGCTAGGGGCCTATGGTAAGCGCAGCAGCCTGGACCGCCACCTGCAACGAGCTTTCTTCAGCCAACGCTCACCGTATCTGGGAGTGAAGTACCACGTGCGCTACCCCGCCATGCCCCGCGACCTGATTGCCCTGCACAACTTCGCCGATGGGTACGCGGGCATCTCGGCAGTCGAAGACGATATCTACTGCTTCTGCTACCTCACCACGCGCCGCAACCTCAAGGCTCACGGTACCATCCCGCAGTTGGAAGCCCAGGTGCTGGCCCAAAATCCTCATCTGCGCCAACTACTGGCCTCCGCCGAGGTGCTTTATCCGCAGCCGGAGGTTATCAACGAAATTTCGTTTGCCCCCAAAAGCTGCGTGGAAAACCATGTGCTGCTCTGTGGCGACGCGGCCGGGCTCATCACACCTCTCTGCGGCAATGGCATGGCGATGGCCGTGCATGGGGCTCAACTGGCCGCCGTCCGCGTTGATGCTTTTCTGCGGGGCCAACTCTCGCGCGCGGCTCTGGAAGCCGCCTACCACTACGACTGGCACCAGGAGTTTGCCCCGCGGCTGCGCGTGGGCCGGGCCGTGCAGCGCCTGTTTGGCCAGCCGCTGCTTAGTGAGGTGGCCGTAGGCACCCTCCGCCTATGGCCCGCGGCTCTTCGTACTCTGATGCGCGGCACACACGGGCAAGCATTTTAAGTGAACAGGCAAGGGGCTGCATCGGTTGGGATATCTTCCTACGTGCCCGCTTTCCTAGCAACCCCAAAAAAACGAACAGCGCGTGGGGGGTATTTTGCGTAAACTGCACTGATGAGTAGCTACCTGTGTGCCATTGGCACGGCCAATCCGCCCCACCGCATTCCCCAACTCCAGATTGCCGACTTCATGGCCAGCGCCTTGCAGCTGGATCCGGCCGGTACACGCAAGCTCCGGGCGTTGTACCGCGTGTCGGGCATTGGCCAGCGCTACACTGTCCTCCCCGACTACGGCCGGGCCACTGGCAGCTTTGAGTTTTTCCCCAATACCGTAGGGCTGGAGCCTTTTCCTTCGGTGGGCCAGCGCATGGCCGAGTACCGCCGCCACGCCCTCCCTCTCTCGGTGCAGGCGGTGCAGGGCTGCCTGCAGCAGCTGCCGGAAGTGTCCGTGACCAGCATTACCCACCTGATTACCGTTAGCTGCACGGGCATGTACGCACCGGGCCTGGACATTGAGCTGGTGGCGGCCTTGGGCCTACCCAGCCACGTGCAGCGTACCTGCGTGAACTTTATGGGATGCTACGCCGCCGTCAATGCCCTGAAGCTGGCTGATGCCTTTTGCCGCGCCACCCCCGAAGCCCGGGTGCTGGTAGTATGCACCGAGTTGTGTACCCTGCATTTCCAGAAAAGTACGGAAGAAGATCATTTGGTGTCCAATGCCTTGTTTGGGGATGGCTCGGCGGCGGTATTGGTGCAGGGCCGCCCCCGCGAGCAGGGCCCGAGCCTGGCTCTCACGGCCTTTCACTGCGGCCTGGAGCCTGACGGCCACGCCGATATGGCCTGGCACATCAGCAATTTCGGCTTTGAAATGACCTTGTCGTCCTACGTGCCCCGCATGATTCAACAGGGTATTGGGCGGCTTACGGCCACCCTGCTGGCCGAACTACCAGTGGAGCTGGCCGATATCCGGGCGTTTGCCATCCATCCGGGCGGGCGGAAAATCCTGGAATCCATTGAACAGGCTCTGGGGCTGACCACCCACGACAACCGTTTTGCCTACCAGGTCCTGCGCGACTACGGCAATATGTCCTCGGCTACGGTGCTGTTCGTCCTGCAGGAGCTGTTGCACACCCTTACCGCCGCCGATGCGGGTGCCCCGGTGCTCAGCTTTGCCTTTGGGCCGGGCCTCACGCTGGAAGCCATGCTGCTAACCGTTGCCTGGGGTGAGGAAACACCTGCCCGACACCTGCACCACGTAGCCCAGCCAGTCCCCGCCACGGTTGTTGTGTCAGCCTAACCCTACCCCTCTTTCCCGGTTCCGTACCCCCTCTACCCTAGCTGCCGCCTCCCTGCCATGCCCGATTTTCGTTTCCGAGCCACGGAGCAGGAGCTGATGGATGACCTGACGCTGGCCTCCGATGAGTTGCGACAGAACCTGGAGGAGCTGGAGAGCATTAATACGTGGCTCGGTGGCTACACACCCGTACTGCACGCCCTGGAGGAGCTGCGCCCCCGCTTCCCCTCGAACCGCCCCCTGCGCCTAGCCGACCTGGGCAGCGGCGGTGGCGACACCTTACGGCAGATTGCCCGCTGGGCCCGGCGCCAAGGCGTAGCCGTGGAGCTGACTGGCGTCGATGCCAACGCCTTTATGCTGGACTACGCCGCCAGCCGCAGCACCGGTTACCCCGAGATCCGCTACCAGCAGGCCGATATTTTCACCGCCGAGTTTCAGCAGCAGCCCTTTGATATACTGACTGCCAGCCTGTTCTGCCACCACTTCCCCGACGTGCAGTTGGCCACCTTACTGCGGCGCTGGCACCAGCAGGCCCGGGTGGCCGTCATCATCAACGATTTACACCGTCACTTCCTGGCCTATTACAGCATCCGGTGGCTTACGCGCCTGCTGGGCGGCTCCCGCCTCGTGCGCCACGATGCTCCCCTTTCCGTGGCCCGGGCCTTCACCCGCCGCGACTGGCAGCAGTTACTCGCCAGCGCCGGCATTCGCCACTACCGCCTGCGCTGGCGCTGGGCCTTCCGCTGGCAGGTGATAATAGAGAGCCAATAAGCCGGTGAGCGAGTGAGCTATTATGGCGCTGACCCAGGATGCCATCTATTCTTCACGCAGCACTACCCCGCAGGAACAGCACCACACTCTGATTATCAGCACGAACGGAATGAACTCGTCAGGTGAGGAAGTGTATCACGCTGGATGGCGCCGCGCCGCTCGCCGTAATACAACGCACTACGTCACAAACTCGTCATTTCATCCTTACCCCCACAGCGCCGCCGCAGCGCGGAAGGTATTACTGTGGGCATCCACAATGTCGGCTATACGGGGGGAGTAGCCGCCGCCCATGCACACGACTACCGGCAGGTTGTGCTGGTGACAGAGGCCCAGCACGTACTCGTCGCGGCGGCGGCAGCCGTCGCGGCTAAGGGCCAGGTGACCCAGCTTATCGGTGGCCAGCACATCTACGCCGCTAAGGTAAAACACGAAATCGGGCTGATGCTGGCTGAGCAAGCGGGGCAAGGTTTCGCGCAGCAGACGCAGGTAGGCCACGTCGTCGGTGCCGTCGGGCAGGGCCAGGTCCAAGTCGGAGTGCTCCTTGCGGTGGGGGTAGTTGCGGGCTCCGTGCATGGAGAAGGTAAACACGCGCGGCTCGGTCTGGAAGATGCTGGCGGTACCGTTACCCTGGTGCACATCCAAGTCTATAATGAGCACCCGCTGCACGCCTAGCTCCGGGTGGGCTAGCAGGTAGGCGGCTGCGGCAGCCTGGTCGTTGAGCAGGCAGAACCCCTCGCCCCGGGCACGGAAAGCGTGGTGGGTGCCGCCGGCAATGTTTAGGGCTACCCCATACTGGTGGGCCCGGCGGGCACACTCCAGCGTACCGCCCAAAATGGTGGTTTCCCGCGCTATTAGTTCGGGGCTCCACGGAAAGCCGGTGGCGCGCTCCTCGGCGCGGGTAAGCTGCCCGGCACTCAGGCGCTGGTAGTAGTCGGACTCGTGCACCCGCAGCATATCTACAACGGGGGGCGGCTGCGGGGTGAAAAAGGCGCTTTCCGGTACTATACCTTCCCGGAGCAGCTGCTCCGGCAACAGCTCGTACTTGAGCATGGGAAAGCGGTGGGTGGCTGGCAGCGGGTGAGCATAAAGCGGAGCCCAAGCAATAGAAATCATAGCTCCGAACCTACGCAGGTGCCGCTGAAAAGTAACTGCCCGCACATGCCGCACACAAAAATAACCGCCTTCGCAAGCGGTTATCTTCGGATTCGGGGGTTTTGACGTGGGGCGTACTGGGCTCGAACCAGTGACCCCTACCTTGTCGAGGTAGTGCTCTAAACCAACTGAGCTAACGCCCCGGCAAAACCACGTGGCGGCGGCCGTAAAGAGCCAAAGGTAATTTTTTACCGAAGATTATCCTTCCGGACTACGTACAAAATTTCTGCCTTTACTACCCAGGCGCTGTAACCTTCTGAGCCGCCGCAAGTATAGCGGCTTACCAACGCTACTTTATCCTTAGCAGGTAGCGCTTTTCTGCACTATTTCTCTCCCCTGCCCCATGAAACACATTGCACTCCTAGCAGCCGGCTGCGCCCTGAGCGCCACCGCCCTGGCTCAAGCTCCTACCGAAACTCCTCGCGTCAGCGGCCTGCGTTCCTCCAACGACTACGCACCCGCTACCGGTAGCGACTCGCGCAACAATGGCTTCGGCATTAAAGGTGGCTTCACGGCCTCGAACTTCCGCGGCGACGACAAAAAGAACTTTGGCGACGAGGGTATCTATAATACCTTCCACGCTGGGGTGTACGCTCAGTTTGGCTTCAACGATAAGTTTTCCATCCAGCCGGAGGTACTCTACAGCCGCCAGGGCTTCAAGGGCGACAACCCTTCCACTACCTCGCAGGCGGGCACCTATACCACCCGCCTCGATTACGTGCAGGTACCCGTGCTGCTGGTGTACAACTTCCTCGACAACGTGAGTGTGCACGTAGGCCCCCAGGTTTCCCTGCTCACGAAAGTGAAAGAAGGCGACGTGGAACGCAAGATTTCGGATGAGAACAACACCTTTGGCTACAGCTACAACAGCCTCGACTACGGGGTAGCTGCTGGTGTAGAAGCTCGCGTAGGTCCGGCCCGCGTAGGAGGCCGCTACACGGCTGGCTTCGCCGATATTATTCAGGACCAGAACCTGGCCAAAACCGGCGCCAAAACCATCACCGACATCAAGAACGGTATGTTCCAGGTGTACGTGGGCATCGGTATTGCTAACTAGTGCCCCTACTTGCTACCTCAAAAAGGAAGTCTCCCGAGGCTTCCTTTTTTTATGCGTGTCAGTTGAGCCGGCTACTGTGTTGCTTATGAACTTTTTGTCCGTTCCGGCGGCATTACCCGCCATCAACCACGCCCGCGAACTGCTGGCCGAGCGCGGCATGGGCGTGCTCGGCGCCTGGGCTCTGCTGAATCTGGTGGTGAGCGGCTACTACGTGGCTCGCACCGACATCCGCACGGAAACGCACCATTTCCACCTCATGAATGTGGGCTGGAACGTGGTAAACGCCCTGCTGGCCGTATGGGGAATTTTGCGGGCTCACCCTCAGCAGGTGGCCGGCCTTACCCTACCCGCCAGCCTCGATGCTCAGTTTGCCTTCGAAAAATTGCTGCTCTTCAATGCGGGGCTCGATGTGGCCTACCTCTGCCTTGGTAGCTGGCTCCGGGCCCGGGCGGCCCATTCCGCCGCCGCCCGCCCGGAACGCTTAGCGGGCTTTGGGCGCTCCTTGTGGGTGCAGGGTGGGTTTCTGCTCCTTTTCGATGTGGGGCTGTACCTTCTCTACCACCGCTACGCGGCCGAGCTACTGGCTCTGGTGCCGTGAGCAACACAAAAAAGCTTCGCTAAACGGTTCAGCGGGCTTTTTATGCAGGAAAAGCTGCTGACTTGTTAGCTCCAGGACTATGAAGGCAACTTACTACGCCGCTATCTGGTCTCTTTCTGCCTGCTCCCAGGCTCCAACTCTTACCCCCGAACAGCAGACGATTGCAGATTACTTAAACAGCACTGGTAAGGACGGGGAGCGATATGGGAATATATATTGGGACAAACCTCAACCATTTACTCGTAGAGACTCTGCTCGGTTGGCCTTTTTAGCTACGGGTGAATTTCACCGGCGGCATGAGGCTAGAGACACGATACGTATTGGGACTACACTAGGAATTTCTTATTAGAAAAAGACAGCTTGCGAGCCTATCATTTTGATAGAACGGTGTTTATTCTGTACTGAAATGGGGCAGTAGAAACTATACCTTAGCACTGCTTATAAAGTAAAACGCCCTTCCGGCCCTATGGCTGGAAAGGCGTTTTAGCGTAGTTCGGCGGAAATCTTCCAGAGTAAGCCGGCAAGCTTACTTCTGGCCCACCAAAGCTTCCTTGATTTTCTCGTTGAAGTTAGGAATGTCCTGGGGGTTGCGGCTGGTAATGATGTTGCCATCTACTACCACCGTTTCGTCGATCCAATGACCGCCGGCGTTTTTTACGTCGGTTTTCAGGCTGGGCCAGCTGGTGAGCTGCTTGCCACGCACGGCGTCGGCCTCAATCAGGGTCCAGGGACCGTGGCAAATGGCTGCTACAGGCTTACCGGAGCGCACAAATTCGCCTATAAAACTTACTACCTCGGGCTTGGTGCGCAGCACGTCGGGGTTGATTTGCCCGCCGGGCAGCACCAGGGCGTCGTAGTCGGCTACCTTCACCTCCCCAATAACCTTGTCCACGTCCACACTGTCGCCCCAGTCTTTTTCGTCCCAGCCCTTGATGGAGCCGCTTTTCAGGGAAATGACGTGGGTTTCGGCGCCCTCGCCCTCCAGAAACTTCTTGGGCTTTTCCAGCTCCGACTGCTCAAAGCCGTCGGTGGCGACAATAGCTATTTTTTTACCCTTCAGGTCGTTGCTACCAAAAATACTCATGCTAAAATGCAGGTTTAGGGAAAACAAAGCCCCGGCCACGGGAGGTAGCCGGGGTTTTGTTTAACGCGCGCCTCGCGCCAGAGTTGGCCTATCATTTTGGCATTACGGCTCAGTCCTGCTCGTTTCGCTCGCGCTTAAGCTGCTTACGCAGGCGGCGCACCCGCTCGTCGAAGCCGTCAGGGTCGTAGCTGACCTCCTCCACGTCCAGCTTTTCGAGCATGTCCATCAGGTCGTCGGAGTGCTCGGTGCGGGTGCCGGCGGGCACCTTCACAAATGCCATTTCTGACCACAGCACTGCCTTGAGCCGCTGTCCGTCTTCGCTGAGCATCTGCATTTCCACCACCAGGTTGGAGTTATCGAAGTGGATGAGCTGGGTACGAATGCGCACTACCTCAGCGTGGCCGGCAGGCCGCAGATAGGCCAGCTGGTGCTTGGTAATCACCCAGCTAGCGCTTAACTCGCGGCTGACCTGGCCCAGGTTGAGGGCATAGTGCTGCATGGTGTGGTCCTCGCGGGCATTGAGGAAGTAGTCAAGGTAGCGGGCGTTGTTGAGGTGGCCCAGCATATCACAATCCTGAAACCGGATGCGGTGGGTGGTTTCGGGAGTTTTAATCAGAGGAGAAGCCATGAAAAAGCACGGACTGGTTACGGGGTGCAAGGTAGGTAGCGGGCGCAGAAGAGCAGACCCGGCAACTCACCCCTTCTGACTTGAGACTTTTACCCCATCGGCCAGTACCTGGTGGGCGGCGGGTTTGCGCGCGTCCGTGGGACTGTCGAAGACGATAAGCACGTGCTCATCATCGAGCAGGGCCATGCCCTCGGCTTTGTCCTGGCCGGCGGTAGGCCCGAAGCCGTGGGGCACGTCGAAGAGGCGCTCTAGCTTATTGGGCCCGACGAGGCTGTCCTCGGTGCAGCGTAGGGCATCAGACCAGCAGTACACGGCAATAGTACCGTCCAGGTCCATGGTGGGACCGGCCAGCAGCAGCAAATCGGTGCCGCGCTGGCGCAGCTCGCGCACGCCCATGCCACCCAAAGCCAGGAAGTGCTTTTTGTAGTAGGTTTCGGTGGCGCCGGGCAGCTCGCTCAGCCGCAGCCGGCCGTGTTTGTCCTCGCGGGGTAGCAATTCCAGCACCAGGGCCCAGCCGCGCAGCACGGGCCCGCGCAAGCCCACGAACAGGCGGCCGTCGGGGGCGCAGGCCAGCCCTTCAATGTCAAACCCGTTGTCTTTGCCCGGAATAGAGAGAAAGGGCTTGAGGTGGGCATCTGCGGCCAGCAGGTCGCGCAGGTCGTTGGAGTCGGCGGAGCCGCGGAGCTGGGCCGCCCGTAGGGTCTGGGCCGGGTCGGTAGGGTGCGGGGCTTCGCGGTGCAGCTCATAGTCGCCAGTGACGGGGTTACGCAGCAGCGGCACCCGGGCCAGCAGGTAGCGGTTGGCCTCCGATTTCACCTGGGCCAGGCGGGCAATTTCCTTGGCCGCGTCGGGGCCATCGGGGTCAGGCTTCTTGCGGGCCAGGCTGTGCGAGCCCACAATCCAGAGGTAATGCTCACTTTCGGCCAGGCCTTCAATGTCAATTTCCTCGCTCTTATCCGAAGGCAGGTCCAGCAGCTCAGTTAGCTCATAGGAGGTGTGCTGGCTGAACTCGCGCGGGCCCGTCAGGCGCAGCCGCTCGATGGACGTGCGCTCGTCGCAGCTCAGCCAGAGGTTGTCGCCGGTGCGCAACACCGACGACAGCCCGTCGCGCACGTGCTTGCCCGCGGCATTCAGACTGTGTTTCGAGTTAAAATGGAGGGTATAAGTCTGGCGACGCGGCATACTGCAAAGGCGGGAAAGGATAGAGGAGTTTGTGGCAAACGTACCCGGCCGCCGAAGGTTGAGCCCGGCCTTACTCGCCGCAGCGCCGCCGTACCTGCTCTAGTTGCCGCAGTATGTCGCGGGCCACCGCCTCATTGGAGGTGTACAGGGGTAGCTCCAGGGTAGTACTGCTGGTGCCAGAGCCATTGGGGGCGGCGCGCTCCCGCTTTATTTTCACCTCGAAGTAGCGCCGGTTGGTTTTCTCGTCGAGGGCCGGGGCATAGGTCAGGGAGGTTACTTGGCTCCATTCTACTCCCAGCTTCAGCTCAAACTCTACTTTATCATCCGACTTCACGGCCCAGTCGGCTCCGTTTTTCTGGTGGCTTACCTGAAAAACCGCCGACTCGTTTTGCTTGCCTGCGGTGCGGTATTTCCGGATTATCTGCGTGAAATGGCAATTGTCCAGCAAGGCTTGCACTTCCGTTTCCGGGGCTGCCGGGTCGCGCATCAATTGGTTTAGCCGCTTGGTAAGAGCCGCATCCGACGATGCCGTTTGGGCGGAGGCCGCCGAGGCGGCCAGCAGGGCCGCAGCTAGGAATAGCGTTTTCATCAGGTTCCGGAAGGTAATAGTACACGCTGCCCACCGTACTTCGGCAGGCTCTTACCCGGCCAGATGGTATTCAGTATAAAAGGGTTGCCCAGCAGCGAGTGAGTATTTGAGCAAGTAAGTGAAGTAGTTTCCTGGCCCAAACGCCGAACGGGAGCTACCCCGGCCGCTTCTCTACTCCCTACTAACGCGACAAGCCCCTACCGCCGGACGGGAAGCAAGGGCTTGTGCGGGTTACAAGGGGTAGGGCGGCCGTAAAGGAATAGCGTTACAGGGCTTTTTCTTTCTGACACCATTCAGTTACTCCTTCATCGTCTCACCACTACTGCGCTTTGCGGGCCTGCATCTGGGCCTGCACCTGGCGCTGCTTGGCCTTGAGCTGCTTGTACTGCGTGACGGTGAGAATGGTCTGCAGCTCCTGGTCGGAGGCGGTATTGATGCGCTTTAGCTCGGTGAGCAGGGCCGGGCGGTTGTTGCCCAGGCGCTGCTTAGCGGCATTGGCCTGCTCAGCCGTGTTCGTGAAAACGGCCCGCACCTTCCGGCGCTGGTCGCCGGTAAGGTTAAGCTCTTCGGTGAGCACATCGGTTAGGTCGCGGGCGGCGGTGGAGGCCACCACGGGCGCCGGGGCCGCTACCGGCTCCGACTTGGCGGTGGGAATAGTGGCATTGTGGCGGCGGGCACAGCCGGCCAGCAGGCTAGCCGCCAACGCGAGGGCGAGGGTAAAACGGGAAGCAAACATAAGCGCAAGGAAAGGCGTGTGCTTCCCCTACGCGAAAAATGTGCCGATGGCTATATTCTCACGGCTCAGCTGACGACCACTGGCCGGAGCGAGGCCGGCTCTGCTAGCAAGCTCGCCTTCAGATGCTGAGCCGTATGGTGGGCTAAAGCCATGATGGTGAGCATAGGATTGACGCCGCTGCACGCCGGAAATGCCGAGGCATCAGCTACAAACAGGTTTCTGACTTCGTACAACTCGCCCGTAGGGCTGGTGGGATGGGTAGCCGCCTGGCCGCCCATGCGGCAGGTGCTCATCTGGTGGGCGCTGTAAAGGCCAAACTGGTTGGGCTTCCAGCTTAGGTAAGGTAGCCCGGCCAGCACCTCCGGGTTGCGGAGCCGGCCGTTTTCGGCGTGCAGGGTGGGCAGGGTACCGTGGGGCAGCAGCACGGTATGAGCACCAGCGGCTACGTGCACTTCCGCCGCGGCCCGCACCCCGTGTAGCAAATGGCCCCGGTCATAGTCGCTGAGCACGTAGTTGAGCAGGGGCATGCCGTGCCGGTCGATGGTTACCCGGCCTGCGTCCCGGTCGCGGGTCAGCACAATAAAAGAGCCCAAGTGAGCCGCCTGTTGCATCAGTTCTTTGTGCTGTTGGCCTGAGCGCCAGGGCAGCACCATGGCCATGAGGCCCGGATGAGCGGGCGGCGTTTCCAGCTTCACCCCAAAGTTGCTGCCTTCCAACCGGGTAAAGGCGTCATTCACTACCGACATCATCGGGCCGTGCCAAGGCTCGATGCGCTGGGGGTACAGGGCCGAAACGGCCACTGTGGGGTGCAGATGCAGGTGCTGACCCAGGTGGGGATGGTGCAGCCCGCTCCGCAGCAGCAGGGCCGGCGTCTGGATGGCCCCCGCGGCCACTACCACCCGCTGGGCACGCACCCGCACCCGGATAGGGCGTCCGTCGGGGGTGGTGTAGGTAGCTTCGGCGCCGGTAGCCCGGCCCCGGGCGGTGGTTACGCGCGTAACGCAGGCCTGGCAGAGGAGGCGGGCACCGTGGTCAAAGGCCGTTTGCAGGTAGGTATTGAGGGTACCCTGCTTCACGCCGTGCCGGTCGCCCAGGCCACTGTAGCCCAGGCCCTGGTAGTGCTGCTCCGAGTCGGTCAGGCCCTTTTCGTTGCGGGCAATCAGCTTTACATCCTGGCCCAGGGCCCGGGAGCCGTCCCAGAGCGCCTGGTTTTGGCCATTGTGGCGGGGGTAGTCCGTATTCACGCTCAGGGCCTCGCTTACGGCATCGAGGCTGCGGGTAAAGTCGGAGCTAGTGAAGTGCGGAACCGCGTGCTCCTGGGCCCACTCCTCGCGCACGTAGCTGGGGGTGCGGAAGGCCCCGGCCCAGTTTACGGTGGTACCACCGCCCAGGCAGGAGCCGGCCAGCAGGGCAATGCCCCCGTCCTGGGTGCTTATCCCCCCCCGACCATCATAGAGTGCCCCGAGCATGTCCACTTCGCGCTGGGTGAAGTCGGGGCCGTGGAAGTAGGGGCCCTTCTCCAGCACCAGCACGTCGTGGCCCGCGGCGGCCAGCTCGCCCGCTACCACTCCTCCGCCGGCTCCGCTGCCAATCACCAACACCTCACAGGTATACTCCACATCCTGGGTAGGCTGCAGCGGCCGGATGGGCTTTTCGGCGGCCACGACCGGGTCCGGTACCTGCGGCCCGGGGTAGCCGATATGCTCCCACACACCCTTTCCCTGCTCGGTGGTAGAGCCGCCATAAAACAGAAACACGAACAGCTTACGCAGGGCGTGAAATCCTTTGCGCAACTGGGGCACATTGCTGGCCGCCCAGCTTTGCAGCAACTTCTCGCGCTGCTCTGGCGCCAGGAGCCGGAAGGGGCGCAACGGACCAAACCAAGTCAGGCCCAGAGCCGGCGTATCCAGCAGCTGCAGCAGCTGCAAAAACTCCTGCCGGACACTGGCTGGCTGGGCGGCCACCAGTTCCGCCGCCTTATCTAGCGCCACGCCCGCCGAGCCACACCGCCCCCAGTAGGCCGGGTCCGGAGCAGCACCAGGTGGCGGCGGCAGGCAAGGAATAAAGGTATCGGCGAGGGCGCGCAGGGTAGCACACTGCGTTTCGGTGAACTGCATAGCAAGGGGTGAAACAGCCGGAACAACTCCGCCTGACCGAGCAGACGGGGCCGTAAAAGTTCGGCATTATTTCGCAGAATTACTCGGCTTGCATAACGAGTGAGGGGGCGGGGGCGTGAAGTTCGTCATTGCGAGTGGAGCGAAGCAATCTGTCCTAGCCAACATGCTACTCCCTGAGAGCGTGGCAAGCCCTTACTGCCTGCACAGAAATAAGAGCTTGTCAGATTAGGAGGCGTGTCACAGGCAGAGGAAGGATTGCTTCGCTCCGCTCGCAATGACGAACTTCACGCCCTCACGCCCTCCCTCACCACTTCAGAGCCACTTTAGCAGCCAGTTTACCAGTTTCTTTACCTGGGGGGTGTAGGGGGGGTAGATGGGTTTGAGCCCCGTGCGCCCCACCCGCTGTTTGAGTACCGATTTCTCGTTGCTAAACGCCTGGAAGCCCGCCAGGCCGTGAGCCCGCCCCAAGCCGCTGTTGCCCAGCCCGCCGAAGGGTAGCTCAGGGTGGCCCAGGTGCAGAATGGTTTCATTAACGCAGGCCCCACCGGCCGGAATGTTCTGAAGCAGGTAACGCTGGTGTTCGGCGCTTTGGGTAAAAATGTACAGGGCTAGTGGGTGGGGCCGGGAATTCACCTCCGCCACGGCCTCCGGCAGGGCGTGGAAGGTGCGGATGGGCAGCAGTGGGCCGAAGATTTCTTCCTGCATCAGGCGGCTCTCGGCGGGCACCTCTATTAGTACGGTAGGCTCAATAAAGCGCTGAGCCGCGTCGGTGTGGCCGCCCAGAGCCACGGTAGCACCTTGGGCCCGGGCCTCCGTGAGCAGACCGGCGACCCGGGCGTAGTGATGGTCGTTGACGATGCGGGCGTAGGAGGCCGACGCGGCAATGCCCTCACCGGCGGGATTGTAGAAACGCTGCACCACGGCCCTAATTTCCTCTACCAACTGGTCGCGCACAGCTTCGTGCACGAGCAGGTAGTCGGGGGCCACGCAGGTTTGACCGGCGTTGAGACCCTTGCCCCACACTAGCTTCTCGGCTGCGTCGCGCAGGTTGGCCGTTTCATCAACGATGGCGGGGCTTTTGCCGCCCAGCTCCAGCGTAACGCTGCTCAGGTGCTCGGCCGCGGCGCGCATCACCAGCTTACCTACCTGAGGGCTGCCAGTAAAGAAAATGTGGTGAAAAGGCAATTGCAGCAGGGCCGTGGCTACCTCCTTGTCGCCCTCTACTACGGCTACCTCGGCGGGGTCGAACAGCTCCTGGCACATGCGGCTGAGCAGGGCGGCTACCGTGGGGGTCATCTCCGAGGGCTTGATGATGCAGCAGTTGCCGGCTGCCAGCGCCGATATCAGCGGGTCGAGGGCCAGGTAGAAGGGGTAGTTCCAGGGGGCCATAATCAGGCAGACGCCTTTGGGCTCATACTGCACCCACCCGCGCGTGCCCACCAGCGAGAGGGGCGTTCCTACCTTGCGGGGCCGGGCCCACTGCCGCAGGTGGCGCAGCGTGTGCCTTAGCTCGGTTTGCGTCGACCAGATTTCGGTTACATCGGTTTCGGCGGTGGGCTTGCGAAAATCAGAGTACAGAGCCTGCTGAATGGCAGCCCGGTTATTGGTAATCCAGGTGCCGAGCTTGCGCAGCCGGACGGCGCGGGCGTTTACCGCCTCGGAGCGCAGCGCTTCGGCGCGGGTGCGCTGGCGGGCGAACAGTTCGGCCAGCGCAGCGGAGGCGGAGGAGGGTATGGTAGGCATGAAAGCAGAAAATGCGGCCAGGTAGCTATTACTCGTCAAAAGGTATTCATAGTCCTGGTTGTTCCATTTCCGCTCAGCATCTTGGCTCCACAAAGCCCTAAGCTGCTCCGTTTTGGCTTAGCAGGAGGCAGCGGGTGAGCGTTGACCGGAATCTGGCAGGCACCCGCTTAACTCCGCAGCCAGCCACTACCACCGTTTCGCGCTGGTACTCACTACTTTTCTGGCCCCTGCGTAGTGCGGCCGGGCACCCGGGGCGGCGGCTGGTACCGGCCGCTGCCCCGGGTGCCCCAAGCTGCGGTCCGGCCGCTGCCGTGCGGGCGTGCGCCGTAGCTCCCGCTATAGTTGCTGCTTGCCCACACGGCGGAGTTACTGCAGGAGGCAACCAGCCGCAAGCCCCTATGGCCCTGCACAAACCGCAACCGGCCAAACGAAGGTCGGGAACTATGTAATCAGAGAGAAGTAGCCTGGCCGACCGAGGGCAGGCACTTGTTTAGGCGTGCAGGCAGCCGGCTGCGCAGCTGCGCCGGCGCACCCGCAATACCAGCGGCTGCTGCTTGCGTCGGGGCCAGTCGCTTTCGGACGTAGCTATTTCCGCATCGGTCAGCCAGTCCAGGGCGGCGGGCAATTCCGTGAAGTATTGCACTTCATAGGGCAGGTGCTCGTGGGCCGAAACCCAGAGCATACTTTCCACCAGCATCTTGTTATATGTATCGGTGGGTAGCAGCAGGGCCAGGCGCCGCAAGCCGCAGCCCCGCAGCCGGGGCAGCCAGGTGGTTTGCAGCCACTGCTGCACGCTAAGGTCCAGGGCCGGTAGCTTGCGCAAATCCAGCAGCAGCTGCTGGGCCCGGCGGCGGCGAACGGTGCGCAGGAGCCGGTTCAGCACCTGGGGCACCAGCGTCGACGTGTTTATTTCCTGCCACCAGAACTGCAGCAAGCTCCAGCGGAAATTGTAGCGAAAAACTAATCGAGGGGAGTACTCATTTTCCATAATACGGCAACGGCCTGATGCAAAAAGCTCATCAGCATGCCGACTATACGAAGCTGCCCCAGGTTCCCGATTTAGCCCAGCAGCCCATTTGGCCGTTTTTCCGACGAAACGGGCCGTAATTACCATCAGCCGGACCGTTTCCTCGATTAATGCGACAGATAGAGCGTACCGAAGAATGTCTCTCAGCGGGTTACTTACGCTTCTTTTTAAGATAGTTCCGCGCCTCGTTGTAGGCTTCCGACTTGCGCTCCGCCTTCTGCTGCACTTCTTTGTAGTAGCGCGTGGCAGCCGGTACATCCTTCTGCTTATCGGCAATGCGGCCCAGGTTTAGTAACGAGTAAAGGTAGAAGCCCTGCTTGGTGTCGTTGGTGCTTTCGGCAAACACAATACAGCGCTGATAGTACTCCTTGGCCTTGACCAGGTCCTTATACTGGTTCTGCATGAGGCTGCCCAGAAAGAACGTGGCGTAGCGCCCGCTGATACCCTCGTAGCCAGGCAGGCCGCGGTTTATCTTGTCCAGAATGTCGCGGCTGACCCGCTCGCACTCGTTCAGGTCGCCTACCTGATAGCTCATCAGGGCGTAAAAGCGCTGGAAGTAGCCGTTATCGGGGTAAGTAGTGGCCATAATGCGGGCCAGGGCCAGGGCTTCGTCGGGCTTGTTTTCCTGGTTTTGCAGGATTTTCATCAGGAACACCCGCGCCTCAGTGCCCGTGTAAAACCCATTGGCGGCCACACTGCGCAGCTGCGAGAGGCCTAGCTTCTTGTTGCCCTTCGGGAAGAACAGCAGCACCGGCCGCAGCAGCGGATACGTATCCGAAATCCAGGGGGCGTAGTAGTTGATCAGGGCTTGGCCAAACAGGAACTCCGGGCTGAGGCCATTGGCTTCCTGGCTCTTATCGAGGTAGTCGAGGGCGTTTTTGCTGGCAAAGGTGGCCTTACGCCAGTTGTGCCGCTCGGCGTGCAGGCGGGCCGCAAAGCCGTAGGCCGCAGAAAGAAAAAAGCACGCCTCGTAGTTTTTGCGGTCCTGGCGGTAGAGCGTTTCGCCCTTGGTAATGGCCGTATCCATGTAGGCCAGGAACACCTTATCGTACTGCTCGGAGGTGATGTTGGAGGGCATGATTTTCCACCACGTCGTCAGGCCCAGCAGGAAGTAGGGCATGGGGTGCTGGGGGTAGCGGCGGCGCAGGCTACGGAATTGCCGCTCGGCCCGGTCATGCTTGAAGTTGTATATGTTCTGCACGGCCCCTTCCAGCTCCGTCTGGATGTCTTTATCCAGCAGCAGCCACCCGGAAATATCTACGGCGCTGGGGGCTACATCTACGTTGGAAAGGTCAATCTGGCGGGCCGGGCGGGTGGTATCGGGCCGCTGCGCCCACGCTCCCAAGGAGAGCAGCAACAGGCAGCCGAGCAAGTATAGGCGCATAAAGGACAACTTGGAATCCTAAGTATAGGAAAAAGACGGGAGCCCGACCGCCGGGCACCCGCTTCCGGCACCTCATACGTGCGCAAACAAAAAAAAGAGGCTGAAGCTCCCACAGCCTCAACCTCTTTTTGCGTTTACCGGGTGCCAAAGGTACCTGGGAAACGGCCAGCGGCTAAAATTCCCACCCAAAGCCGCTGGATGTCTGTGCCGCGCAAAGCCTAGCGGCTTTCCTCGGGCTGGTGCTCACGCAGCCAGCTATAGGCCGTATACTGGCCGGGCGTGAGAATCCGCGCCAGGGCCAGGGTATATTCTTTCTCTGCTTCCGCGGCCGTCTGGCCGGTCAGGAGGCGCTCCGGCGTGGAGGCTGCCACCAGCCCGGGCTTTACGGCCACTAACTCAAGTTGTTGCAAATACTTACGGGTACTCTGCGCTACCTGCTTCTGCTGGGGCTGGCTTAGGTGCAGGGTACGGGCCAAGTAGTTGGTCAGGTGGCTGGTACGCTGCGCAACCGAGCCCTGGGCGGGCGGAAGCACGGGCCGGGCTGCCTGAGCAAAGCGCGAGCCTACTCCCAGAATCAGCAGCATAGCCAATGCAAGTACGTAGGTAGGCAAAGTTTTCATGCAAAAGGGCCTGAATTGAGACTGCAAGTTCGGCATAACCCAGGCGGGAATACCACTGCTAGGTTCGCCTTTTTTGGTGCTATATTGACTGCACGTATTAATTTTACGTTCCCACTCAGCCATTAGGGCACCACCGCGCCGTGAAGTTACAATTTGAACCCATTCATCCTACTGTAGATAGCTCGTTTACCCTGCTTCACTACACGGAAGTAGGCAAAGCCGAGCTGCTCTGGCACTACCACCCCGAGTACGAGCTGGTATACATTCCGCAGGGCCACGGCCGGCGGCATATCGGCCAGCACATTTCCCGCTTCGAAGATGGGGAACTGGTCTTGATTGGCCCCGATCTGCCCCACCTCACGTTTAGCTACGGTCACCCGGCCGGCACGCCGTTCGAGGAGATTGTGGTGCAGCTTCGTGGCGACTTTCTGGGTGCCGACTTCTGGGAAAAGCCCGAAATGGCTGCTATCCGGCAGCTACTGGCCCGCTCACACGAGGGCTTATCGTTTCGGGGGGGCACGCGCACGGCAGTAGGGCCGGCCCTGCGGCAGCTGCTCAGCGCGCCGCCGTTCATGCGCCTGCTGCTGCTCCTGCAGGTACTGCAGGAGCTGGCCCAGGCTCCGGCCAACGACTGCCTGCCCCTGCACGCGGGCACTGGCGGGCAGGGCCTGAGCGGGAAGGAGCAGCAGCGCCTGAGCCGGGTGTATCAGTTTGTAGAGCAGAACTATCAACGGGCCAGCCTCTCGGTACAGGAAGTGGCCGACGTGGCCCATCTTTCGGTGCCTGCGTTCTGCCGCTACTTCAAGAAAATGACCCGTCACACCCTCACTGACTTCCTGCAGGAATACCGGGTAGGGCAAGCCTGTCGCCTATTGCTCGACGATGACCTGGCCGTGACGGAGGTGTGCTACTCCTGCGGGTTCAACAACCTGTCGCACTTCAACAAAACTTTCCGCAAATACACCGGCCAGAGTCCCACTGAGTACCGCCGCCAGCGCATGGGCAAGTAAGAGAGTGAGTGAAGTAGTGGTTCGGCGACCCATTAAAACCAGCCCAACAGCCCCCTTCACTCATTCACTATCCGGGAACGAGAGACGGGCGGCGGGTGTCTGACAGAAGAGATGGCTGTCATGAAAAAAATGCTGTTTGTTCGTTGGGCGGGGCGGAGCTGGGCAGGGGCGCTGGCTGGCCTGCTGGCGCTGCTGACTACTGCCGGAGCACCTGCTACCGATAAGCCGCTAGCCTTGCTGCCGGCCACCCCTTCGTTTACCCCTACCCTCTTCACCATCAAGCAAGTGCGCGACGAGCGGCCGGGCCGACCCGCGGTAGCCTGGCTCCTGCCCGCCGTGCCTTCGGCTGCTACTCCCCTGGTGCCCCGGCCGCTGGAGCTGCAGGGTGGCACCGAGGCGGCGTTGCGGCAGTTTGTGGCCCGCACCCTACCCGCCCACCCGGCCCGTTACGGAGTAACTATGCGGGTGCGCGAGTGTCGGGTACAGGAAAGCGCCGGGGCGGCCGGACAGGCGGCCGGGCAGGTGAGCATACACCTGGCCTTCGACTGGGTAAATCCGGAGGGCCGCGCAATTACGCTGACTGAATACCGCGGCGGGGCCCGCTACCTGCGTCCCCTGGCCAGCCGGGCAGTGGTAGAGCCCACCCTGCGACAGGCTTTGCTCGGGGGGCTGGCCTACTTCAATACGTGGCTTACCCGCGCCGCCACTCATGATGTGCGCCTGGCTACGGCCGTGCATCCTACCTTCCGCTACCACACCGCCCAAACAGAAGCCGATACCGTGTTCTACGACCCGGCCCGCCCCCTGGCATGGTCTGACTTTACGGGCCAGCCCCGACCGAAAGGCCGCTACGCGGCATCGGTGTTTCCGAGCTTTGCCTACCAGGGCCGGCCGCGCGTAGTGAATGGGGTAGTGGAGCTGGAGATGATTCTGAAAGTGTTTGTGGTGCGCAGCTCCTCCTGGGTTGACCCCGGTCAGCAAACCGCCGAGCACTTAAACCACGAGCAGCGCCACTTTGATATTGTGCGGCTGGTGGCCGAGAGGTTCCGCCGCAAGGCTACCCCCGACAGCCTTACGGTGGAAGACTACAACAGCATTCTGCAACTCCAGTATTTGAAGTCGTTCACCGAAATGAATCACATTCAGGAGCAATACGACGCGGAAACCCACGGCAATCCTGTTGCCCAGGAACGCTGGAACCGCCGCATCGACGAAGAATTACGTCAGTACGGC
Source organism: Hymenobacter sp. HSC-4F20 (assembly GCF_019599275.1). GTDB lineage: Bacteria > Bacteroidota > Bacteroidia > Cytophagales > Hymenobacteraceae > Hymenobacter. The sequence continues at coordinate 902,565 of NZ_JAHZTD010000002.1, forward strand.
ATCAAGAAGTAAGTCTTAGCATCTGCCACAAAAAAGCCCGCTTCCGGTTCAGGGAGCGGGCTTTACTGCCTTTAAAGGGGTAGGCGCTTAGCGCTTTACTTTTACTTCCCCATCATCGGCGTCGCGCTTTACTTTGGTGCCGTTGGGGTACTCAACTTTGGTGTCGCCGTCTTTGTCGCGCTTCACGACTTTGCCGTTGGCGTACACGATTTTCAGTTCGCCGTTTTTCTTCTTCTCATACTTCACCACAGCCGGGCCACGGCGGGCCGGGCGAGGCGCTGCTTCACGCGTTACCACTACTGTATAGGGCGTGCCCTCGTAGTACGTGCCGCGGTTGGCCGAGTAGGTGTTGTATTGTGGCTCCGTCACGATGGTTTTCACGGAACGGTCCGTCTCGTCATTCACGGAACGGAGGGCAGCATAACGGCCCGTGGTATCGGTGGTGTAGCGGCTGTTTACCTGATTGAGACGGCGGCCCCGGCTGTAGTACGTCTGGCCGATGCGGCTCACGGTGGTGGTGTCGGTTAGCTCCAGGTCGTTGGTGATGCGGTTCACCACTTCATCGGCATCAGAGCGGTAGGCCAGTGTGTCGGAGGTAGCATCGGCGTTGGCCATGCTGGCGTCGTTCACAACTACAGCCGTATCGGCTGAGGGCGTGGTGGCGGCTTCGGTAGCAGCCTTCTGATCCTGATTGCAGGCAGCAACGGCCAAGGTGGAGGCCGCCGAGAGTAAGAGCAAGGACTTATTCATGATGGAGAGAGTTCGGTCAGAGAAATACCCCAGTGGTATCCGGGGGATGGTGGCGCTTACGCAGGCCAGCGCCCCGATGTTTCCGGCCTGTTACGGGCAAGTTGGTGCACCAGAAGGGGGTAGCAGATCAGTACATTTCTGATATTGAGTGAAAAGCAGAAGCCTGGGCAACGGTTTGGGCTGGCTCTGCATCTGACCTGCTGCCTACCCTCTTTCTTCACCTTAACCCCATAGGCCATGAAAACGACTACTTTCTTCCGGACCCTAGCTACGGCCGCTGTCCTGGGGGCCAGCGCCCTAACCGCCGCCGCTCAGCAAACCCGCACGGTTAGCTCTTTTCAGGCTATAAAAGCCAGCGGGGCTATCAATCTGTTCCTGAAGCAGGGCGCCACGACCGAAGTGAAGGTAGATGCCCCGGCCGACGTGCTGGCGCGCATCAAAACCGAAGTGCAAGGCAACACCCTGGCCATCTACCGCGAGAAGGGCTCCATGCTGTCCTGGGGCAATGAGAAAGTGAACGTGTACATCACCTGCCCTACCCTCACGGGCCTGGAAGTAAGCGGCGCTTCGGACGTGAAAAGCGACACGCCCTTCACGGCTGATGCCTTCACCATCCGGGCCAGCGGCGCCTCGGATGTAACAATGGCCCTGAACGCCAAAAGCCTGACCGCCCATGCCTCCGGAGCCAGCGACGTGCGCCTGACCGGCCGTGTAGAGCGCCAGCAGGTACACATCAGCGGCAGCAGCGACTACCAGGCCTACAACCTGCAGAGCCGCACCGCCGCTGTGGAAGCCAGCGGCTCGTCTGATGCCTACGTGGCTGTCAGCGAGGAGCTGTCGTCGCGCACCAGCGGCTCCAGCGACATTCACTACAAAGGCAAGCCGCGGGTAACCAAGTAGTAGCATTAGCTACCGAACGAAAACAAGCGGCGGCCGCTCTCAGGAGCGGCCGCCGCTTTTATTATTCACGAAGGATAAAGCACCTCGATAGGACACCTACATAAGACGTTGGGTTAGCGCAGGGGGGTAGCGGCCGTGCCCTGGCGCACGAAGAGCATGGCATCGTAGGTGACGCCGAGCTGAGTGTCGGCGTAGTAGTCCTCGCCTCCAACTGTTTGGCCTACTAGGCGGTGTGGGCGCTTCAGGTCCTGGGCTCCCAACTGGTGAGTATTAAAGAAGTAGAGCGGGCTGCTCACCTGGCTCATAGCTGCTTCCCAGGAGCCGGCCTTGGGCGCCGAAAGGGGGTAGGACGCCATGATGCTGGCCGGAGAAATGAACACATCCTTGGTAGCCGCGAAGGTGCCCGCGCCGGTAGCCGTAGCCAGCACGAAATACTGGCCGGGGAACATGCGCTCAATGTAGTCGCCGGTGCCGCCACCGTTGCTGCGGTCGTCGGCAGCGGCTATCGTGCGGCCCACGTGGGCGTCGTGGGCCCAGATAATTACCTTGTGGTTGCCGCTGGCAATGAACTTGGTCATTTCGGCAAAGGCGCTGTCGCGGGAAGAGTTGCGCTTGAATTTCTCGTACTGATAGAACACATCGAAGCCCAGGTGCGCGTTTTTGGCGGCGCCGGCCAGCACTTCCCGCTGCTTGCGGGGCAGCTTGGTGGTGGGCAGGAGCTGCACCAGCTTTTCGGCGGCCAGGTAGCCCGCGTAGCCGCTGCTGAGCCACTCGGCGCGGTTGCGCTTGAACGTCTTGTCGCTCATTTTATAGTAGTAGTTATCGTTGTACTGGGCGCTTTTCAGGAGTTGCGCTACCGCGGTCTGTACCTCGGGGCTTTTCGCCTTGGCCAAGCCTTGTTGCAGCAGCTGCGCATCGGCGGTGGCGAACATGATGTCGATGCCCGTAAGCTCCACTTGGCGGCGCTGGGTGCGGTTGCGGACTTGCATCCAGGTGAGCACCTCCTCCATCTCGCGGTTTTGCCACATACCGATCAGGTGCTTCTGCATCAGGGGCTTGAGGTCGGTAGCAGTGGTGCGCTGTTGCAGGGCCTGGTTGAGCAGGTAGGTGTCGCCGTAGGTGTTTTCCAGGCCCAGGCGGTCGAAGCCGTACTCCTCCATCAGGATGCGCGTCAGCCAGAAGCGCAGCTTGTAGAACTCCGCGGTGCCGTGGGTGCCTTCGCCCATGGCCACCACCTTTTTACCAGTCATTTGCTTTACCAGGGGCTGCACGGCGGTGCGGAAAGCCTCGAAGCTCTGCATGCTCACGGGGTTGATCAGGCGAGGGTCGAGGGTGAAGCGGGCAGTGTCGGCGGGAGCAACGGCGGCCGCAGCGGGGGCACTGGGTTGGGCCTGGGCCGCGAGGGTAGCAGTGGTCAGCAGGGCCGAGGCGAGCAGGGAGCGGAAGAAGGTTTTCATGGGGAAGAGGGGGTAGGGAGTGTCAGAGGAAAGCCGGCCGTTCAGCGACTGGCAACGACACAAAGGAATGGCCCTCAGAGGCTGAAATGAAGCTTTATTAGACCAAGCCCGCCCCGCATCCGACCAAACCGGAGGCCCCATTTTTTGGTCGAAAAAACACCCCGCTTAGTCGAAATAGCCGCTGGCCGGAGTACCAGCCCGTCGGGAAATCTGCCAACTTGCCCCCATGCAACACAACGCCCCCGACCGGCCCAGCCGCTTCCCCCTCATCTTCGAAATCCTGGTTTGGGGCCTCTACGTGGGCATGTACAAGTACGCTGTGTACATGGAAAGCGTGGCCGTGCGCCCAGCGGGCCGAGCCAATTTTCCCTACCCCCAACTTATCCTGTTTGCGCTGGCAGCTACCCTCTACATCATCCCGTACTACCGTTGGCTGGTGCCCACGCTGCTACGCCGTAGGCGCTACGCACTGCTGGGAGTAGCCTCGGTGTTGTTCTTGTGGTGGGGCATCAAGGTGAACGTGGCCGCCGCGCACTGGGCGTTTCAGGGGGTAGCGAGTCCGCCGTTGCTGCGCGGGTTTTACCAGCAGGGGTTTGCCGAGGCGGCGGCCCAGGCACTGGCCCTGCGCAATACCTACATCAGTTTGCTGTTCACCGATTTGCTGGCCTTTAGCTGCGTGGCCTTTGTGCGCTATGCCTTTGAGAATGAGTACCGGCGGCGCCACCTGGAGAAGGACCACTTAGCCCTGCAGCTGGAGCAGCTCAAAAGCCAGCTGCAGCCCCACTTCCTGTTTAACACGCTCAACAGCATTTACGGCCTGAGCCTGGCGGGCTCGCCGGAAACGCCGCGCTTTATTCTGCTGCTCTCGGAGCTGATGCGCTACGTGCTCTACGACAGCGGCAAGGAATACATTGGCCTGCCCGAGGAGGTAGCGTTTCTGGAAAACTACTTTGAGATGGAGCAGCGCAAGTACCCCGGCGCCCAGATTCAGCTCACTACCCAGGGCCCGACGGCCGGGGTGCAGGTGCCCCCACTACTGCTGCTGCCTTTGGTAGAAAACAGCTTCAAGCACGGCCGCCACCACTTCTCGGACCAAGCCAGCGTGCAGGCTACCCTTAGCAGCCAGCCCGGCCGCCTGCACTTCCGCATCGAAAACGATATGCTGCCCGAAGCGCCGACTACGGCCACCAAACGCAGCGGCGGCATCGGGCTGGTCAACATCCGGCAGCGCCTGCAGCTCTACTACCCCGGCGCCCACGAGCTGCACCTCACGGAGCACAATGGCCGCTACCGCGCCGAGCTGACGCTTACCCTGTAATACTGCCCGCTACCTATCTTCCTACCCCTATTCCTTTCGCTGATGACGACTACCCCTGCTCCGGTCCGGTGCCTGATTGTGGACGATGAGCCGCTGGCCCACCAGGTACTTACCCAGTTTATCGGCCAGACGCCCGGCCTCACCCTCACGGGCAAGTGCCGCAACGCCATGGAAGCCTACGAGCATTTGGCCCAGCAGCCGGTGGATTTGCTGTTTCTGGATATTGAAATGCCCCTGATGACGGGCCTCGACTTCTTGCGTAACCTGCGCCAGCCGCCCAAAACCGTCCTGACTACGGCCTACCGCGAGTACGCCTACGAAGGCTACGAGCTGGACGTGCTCGACTACCTGCTCAAGCCGTTTTCCTACGAGCGGTTCATGAAGGCCATCAGCCGCTTGCCGGCCCTACAGCCCGCCCCGCCTGCCGAGGAAACCGCGGAAAAATACTTGCTGGTGAAGGAGCGCCAAGGCCTGCTGAAAGTCCCGCACCGCGACATTATTTACGTGGAAGGCTGCAAGGACTATGTGAAGCTGATGACGGCCACCAAAACCTACCTACTCCACCAAACTATGAAGGAAATGGTGGAAATACTGGGTCCCAGCTACCTACGCGTGCACCGCTCTTTCATCGTGGCCGCCGCCCACATCAAGCTCCTGCAGCCCGACACGGTGCACCTCCTCGATGCTACCCTCATTCCCATCGGCAACTCCTACAAGGCCGAGTTGCTGGCTTTCTTTAAGAAGTAGCCACGTCTGGCATAGCCATTCCCCGACACAGCCCGATGACTATTTAACTAGCCGTATTATAGCACAACCTTCTACTTCGAGTTCACCCCTACCCCGTCAGCTCAACATAACCCTATCCCACCACGCGGCCGTAGCTTGCCGGAGTTGCAGCCGCTTTTGGCGCCTGAAGGTTCAGGGCCGGTTGTAGCTTTGGCCCGAACCAGGAGCAGCAGCGCATGACACAGGTACTTGAGGAGAAGATTACGCCCCGGCAGGCGCGGTGGGCCATTACGTTGTTTTTCTTTGTCTCGGGCTTCGGTTACGCCACGTGGGCCTCCCGCATTCCCGTTATTCAGCAGCAGCTGCACCTGAGCGAGGCCGAGCTGGGTGGGGTGCTGTTTGCGTTGCCGGCCGGCCTGATGCTGACCCTGCCCGTGACGGGCCGGCTACTCCAGCGCTTCAGCAGCCGGCAGGTAATGCTGGTGGGGGCCATCCTCTACAACCTGGCGCTGGCCCTGCTGGGCTTCGTGGGCCACACGTGGCAGCTGGTGGCGGTGCTGTTCTGCTTCGGCTCGTCGCGCAACCTGCTCAACATCTCCATGAACGCCCAGTCGGTGGGGGTACAGGCCCGCTACGACACCTCCATTATTGCCACCTTCCACGGCGTGTGGAGCGTGGCCGGCTTTGCGGCGGCGGCCGTGGGTACCTTACTTATTGGACAGCGCGTGCCCACGGGCATCCACTTCGTTACGGTTGCGGCGGTGCTTACCGGCGTGGCCTTGTACAACTACCGCCACAGCCTGGTGCTGCCGCCTGCTCCGGAAGCCAAGCGCAGCGGTTTCAGCTGGCCCGATAAAGCCCTGCTCAAGTTTGGCCTCATTGCCTTTGCCTCCATGGCCTGCGAGGGCACCATGTACGATTGGAGCGCCATCTATTTCCAGAAAGCTGTGCTGGTACCCAAGGAAACGGCCACCCTGGGCTTCACCATTTACATGGTGGCCATGACGGCCGGGCGCTTCAGCGGCGACCCACTGGCTAACCGCTTCGGGGTGAAGCCCCTGCTCCACTACAGCGGCCTGCTTATGCTCACGGGGCTACTGCTGGCGGCCCTGCTGCCGGTACCGCTGGCGGCTGGCCTGGGCTTTGCCCTGGTGGGCCTGGGCGTTTCCTGCGTCATTCCGATGGTATTCGGCATGGCGGGCCGCTCGGCCGCGCTTAGCTCCGGCTCAGCCATTGCGGCTGTTTCTACGGTAGGCTACGTAGGATTTCTGCTGGTACCTCCGGTGGTAGGGTTTATTGCCGAGTCGGCGGGGCTGCGGTGGTCGTTCGGACTAATGGCCGTGCTGGGAGCCCTGGTGGTGTGGCTGGTGCGGCGCCTACCGGAGCACTAGGCTCCCTCTTGTGGCAACACCGGAGAATTCCTGGTTTCCACTCAAGGCACTACCCCTGATTCTTCCGGCGTTGGAGTGATATGCAGGCGCCCCTTATGCGGCTCAGTTTCACCGGTATTCTGCGTACCTTAGAGGTTTGGCAACCGTGCCCAGGTGGGAGTTACGGGCAGCTGATACGTGTTTGATGAAGTATATTCTTGTGCTGCTTCTCTGGGGCCTTTCCCTGCAGGGGTGGGCCGGCCCACCCCTGGAGCCCCTCCAAATTGCCGAGCAGTTTGTGGCCCCCGGCGGCTGGGCCGATATGAAAGGCTACCTGAGTGGAGAGGCCGCCGGGCAAGCCCGCCGCCAGAGCCTGGGCCAGCAGATTCCGGCTACCCTGCAGCGCCATTGCCAGCTCCTGCAGCAAGGCCCAGCTACTGCCGTAGTAACCGTGGAGCTGCGCGACTCAGTAAGCCGCAACGATATTTACCTGCACTTCCGCCGCGACTCCACTACCTCCGCTACCCCCTGGAAGCTAGCGGCCGTGCGCAGCCTGGCTATGACGCAGCTCGGCCCACCCATGCTTCAGCTGCTCACCGATATGGCCCCCGCCGAAGTAGCACAGTACAACCAGAAGCACCCCGAGGCCAGCCACGAGTTTATGCTCGGCAACATCCGCCTCTGGATTGGCTCCGATGCCGACATCAGCCAGCACTTCCGCCGCAACCAGGCTGCGTTTCAGCGCGCCGCCCGCCTGATTCAGGCCCGCCGCTTCTTCGCCGCCCCTGCTGATTCGGCTGCTACCGGCGAGCAGCTCGCCAACACCGACGCCGAGGTACAGGCCCTGCTGCGCCCACTCTACATCAGCCGGGTAACCCAGCGTACCCTGGGTGGCGCCGGCGGCCTGGAGTTCATCATTGGGGGCGTTACCAACAATACCGTGGGCCTGCTCTACCAGCCCACGGCGGCCCTGGTTCCGGCCATGAGCCCCGAGCGGGTGATTGTGGTCAAACCCCTGGGCAACGGCTGGTATTTATATAAAACCACCTGATAGTTTCTGGCGCCGTAGCTTTGTCTCCTCGCCGCGCCCTCCCGGGCCGCCGTTTGGCCCGCTTCCCGCCCGCATGCTTCCACCTGCTCACCAGCACTTTTTGCTCTACAAACCCTACGGCTACCTCAGCCAGTTCACCAGCGACTTTGCCCGTGAGCTGCGCAAAAAACGCTTTTTGGGCGAGCTATACCCTTTCCCGGCGGGCACCATGGCCGTTGGCCGCCTTGATGAGCACAGCGAAGGGCTGCTGCTGCTGACCACCGACGGGCGCGTGAGTGAGCAGCTGCGCCGCAAAGACGTGGAAAAGGAATACTACGCCCAGCTTGACGGCCTGATTACCGACGAGGCCCTGGCGCAGCTGCAGAGCGGGGTAGAAATTGGCTTGCGCGAGGGCCGCTACCAGACGCTGCCGGCCCAGGTGCGGCACCTGCCCACCCCCCCTACCCTGCCGCCGCGGGGCCGCAGTATCCGCTCCGACCGCCACGGCCCCACCAGCTGGGTGGCCATTATTGTCACGGAGGGCAAGTTCCGGCAGGTGCGCAAGATGACGGCCGCCGCCGGCTTTCCTACCCTGCGCCTGGTGCGCGTACGCATCGGCAACATCACGCTGGGAGCGTTGCAGCCCGGCGAAGCCCGACCAGTATCGGCGCAGGAGCTGCCGCTGGCTCCCACGGACCCCGGGTAGCCACCCGGCCTTGCCTGCGCCGCCCCAACGGGTATATTCCCTTATCTTTCTGGCAGTTCGCTACCTCAGCAGTCGAGGCCAGGTTATTTGGGGCCGGAATGAAATTTATTATCCCCGCTGCTAGTTAATACCTACTAGCCCGCGCGTATCCGCCGGCTGTACCGGCGGGCCTTTTCCGGACTCTCCGGGCGCTTACCCTCTCTTACATCTCCTACACTTTTTCACCAACGATACTGGCCATGGGCAAACCGCAAACCTCTTTTGGAAAGAAGGAAAACGAAAAAAAGCGCATTAAGAAGCGCAACGACAAGGCTGAGCGCAAGGAAGAGCGCCAGGCCAACTCCCGGAACGGCGGCAACCTGGACGAGATGCTCGCCTACGTCGACGAGGATGGCAACATCACCTCTACCCCGCCCGATCCGAACAAGAAAAAGGAAGTAAACCTGGAGGACATCGTGCTGGGTGCCCGCAAGCAGGAAGCCGAGGATCCCGCCGACGCCATTCACCAGGGCACGGTCTCCTTCTTCAATGGCTCCAAGGGCTACGGCTTTATTAAAGACCAGAAAACCCAGGAAAGCATTTTCGTGCACGCCAACGGGCTCATCAACCAAATCAAGGAAAACGATAAGGTGACCTTTGAGGTGGAAATGGGCCAGAAAGGACCGAACGCCGTGCGCGTCCGCCTGGCCGTATAACCGCCCCGGCATGCTGATACGACTACGTGCCTAGGCAGCTTGCCTACTTCCTATCCAACGCCCCAGACCCCGCCCGTTGCGCGGCCGTCCGGGGCGTTTGTGGTACCAGGGGTAGCCGGCTTCAAAGCAGCAGCACATCAATCCGGTGGGCGTGCACCATCTGCAGGGTTTCCGACCAGGCGAACAACGTAAAAAAGCCATCTTGGGAGGCCACCAAAGCTACGGCATCGTGCTGGTCGTGCACGAACTGAGCAGCGGCCAGGTGGCGGGTGCCGCCGTTCTGGGCCGGGTGCAGGTAGCGGGCCACGCTATCCACCACGGGCTCAGTGAGCACCATCTGGTCTACGGGCGCGCCGGACTCGGCCCGGGCCACTTTGGCTCCGAACGCCAGCAGGTGGTAGTCGCGGGTGATGACGGTGGCCCCGTCTACGGCCGTGAAGCCCCCTACAATTCCGATGCTGCGCTGAATTTCCTCCAGCCACTTGCGTTTGGAGTGCTCCTGCTGGCCCTGGGCAATGCCCGTGTAGGGCGGCTGGACGGGGTAGGTCATGGGCTGCACAATGGACTCCTGCCAGCGCGTAGAGCCGGGTGGCACCACCAGCACCAGTCCGCCCCGGCCGTGGGCCCGCATGGCGGCGGCCAGCTCCACCAGCACGTTGTCGATTTCGCCGGTACCGGCGGGCAGGCCGGGGGTAGGCAGAAACAGGTGCAGGGCCGGGCACCCCTCCACGGCCGCGTTTTCCGCGTCCACGAGCTGCAGCTGGTCGCCGCGCAGGATGGCCACGTTCACGAACTTCCCGAACCCATCGGCACGGCGGTGCTTTATTACCAGCAGCCCCGGCTCCACTACCTCCAGCACAAAGCAGAGGGGCGGAATCTCAGTGGCCGTGCCCCACACATACAGGCCTTCGTCATCAAACCACACGCCCAGGTGAATTCCGGGCTGCTCCACGGCGGGGGCCAGCTTCAGCAGGTTGTAGGGCGTGAGGCGGCGCGGCCCGAACACTACCGGCTGGCCGGCCTGCTCGGGCTGCAGCAGCGCCAGCGAAATGCGGGGCGGGTGGCCTTCTTCCCGGCGCAGGCTGGCCCAGAATGCGGCGTCAATGATGGCCTCCACCCACGGGGCGGGCGGCGGGGCCGCGGCGCGGGCTACGTCGGCGGCCAGGGCGGCGGCGCGGTGCCGGGCAAAGTGCGCTTCAACCATGGGGGCCACCATGCGAGCGGCCAGGTACGTAGGTTCAGAAAGCATGAGCAGTTGGTAGTACAAGACGGAAACTCGGGGCAACGTAGGCCCGGCGCCCACCGGCATACCTACCAGTGATAAGCTGGGCTGACATAACCACCGGAGGGGCCAGGGGGTTTGGGGCCGCGGCAGAGAGTACCACGGTGCGGTGCCAAAGCTACCTGCCGCTCCCGCAAAGTAGTCGGCTTTCGACTACAGGGCGCGGCCTGCACGGCAGTTTCAAGGAGCCAGCCCGGCCGCAGCCTCGCTTTCCTGTACTGGCTCCGTATTTCCTACCAGATTGATTCCGTATAAATGCGGAATCAGGCGTGGAAAGCAAGCAGTGCGTTGGCCCTGAGCGGGTGAGGCTGCGTAAAGGAGGGCGGGCGCAGCGGGCGCCGCAACTTCTCTCCTATCTGACTTTCGTGATGAAACAGCTACTTATGATGGGCCTGGCGGCGCTGCTGCTAAGCGGGTGCAACAACGACGACGATGACAATGCGGCCCCCTCCCTGACTGCCCTCAACCTGGCCCTGACCCCGGTGGCTACCTCTACCGTGCAGTGGACGGGGGTGGCCGTAACTCAGCAGAGCCGCGTGTTTGCCAACTTTCCGCGCATGGAAACCGATACCATTCCGTACTCGGTGGCGGAAGTAAGCGGTGCCCAGGCCACCCCCTTCCCCGATGCCGAGTGGAATACCTGGAACCGCACGCTGCCACCCCAGAACCGCTTTGTGTGCGTGCAAAGCGTGTACGTAGATGCCAACAACTTCCTGTGGGTGCTGGATGCGGCCTCGCCCCAGATGCGGGGGGTAGTGCCCGGCGGAGCCAAGCTGCTCAAGTTCGACCCCACCACGCGCCAGCTGGTCCAGCGCATCGACTTCAGTGAGCCGGTTATCTTCCCCACCAGCTACCTCAACGATGTGCGGGTAGACACCCAGAACAACTTCGCCTACATCACCGATTCAGGGGCCGGGGCCCTTATTGTGGTGAACCTGGCTACTAAAAGCAGCCGCCGCCTGCTGGGCAACCACCCCTCTACCAAGTCGGAAAACCTGATTCTGACCGTGGAAGGGCGTGTGTGGCGCAACCGCAGCGGAGAGCTGCCCTCCATCGACTCCGATGGCCTAGCCCTCTCGCCCGCCCGCGACTACCTCTACTACCACGCCCTCACGGGCCGGGCTCTGTACCGCATTGCTACCCAGTACCTGCGCGACGAAGCCCTATCCCCTACGCAGCTGCCGCAGCGGGTAGAGTACCTGGGCAACACCAATCCGCCCGACGGCATGATCTTCGACCCGGCCGGCAACCTCTACCTCACCGATGTGGAAAATAATGCCGTAACGCGCGTAACGCCCAGCGGCCAGCTGCAACTGGTGGTGCAGGATACCCAGCTCAAGTGGCCCGACAGCTTTTCTACTGGCCCCGACAACTCCCTTTACGTGACGACCTCCCAGCTCCACATTCCGCGGGCCCAGCGCACCGAGCCATTCCGCATCTTTAAGATGACGCTGCCCCAGCAGTAGGCCAGGAGCAGCTCCCAGTTAGTTCAGCGGCCGAAGCTCCTGCGGGGGCTTCGGCCGTTGCCGTAGCATGCGCCCAGGCACCCAGTGCAGCGTGCGGCCTACCCGGGGCGGCGGTACCGTTTCTGCCAGAGCCGCCCGGCCAGCACCAGCACCACCACGGCAAACACCACTACCCCGCCCAGGGCCCATTGCAGGCCCGGGCTCAGGGGCGCGGGCGTCGGAATGGGGGCGGCACTTTGCCGTAAGCCCGCGGCCAGCCGCAGCGTCCGAAACGACAGGTACTGCATGCGGGCCAGCACGAGCAGGCAGAATCCGAACGTAGCAATGACCAGGGCTTTCCGGCGCAGGTAATAGGCCGCCAGCCCCATAAACAGCGCGTACAAAACGGCTCCGGCCACTATGCCACCCACGCCGCCCACGAGCAGGACCGTGTACTTTTCCTCTCGTTCCCCGGCCTGAGCCACCAGGGGCCCGAGTAGCGCCCCCCCACGCAGAAGGCTACGCACCAATTTCTTCATCGGCTCAAGATAAAACGGCCCCGGGCGCCATCCAAGCGGCGTCGCGGCCCCAGGAACCGCTATTTCGCGTTGCGTAGCTGTTTCACGGCTGCTTCCAGGAGCGTGTCCACGGTGCCTGGTGCCTCATCGGTTATGCGCTGGGCCGGCACAAAGTTTTCGCGGGGCATTTTGTTGACGTGGTACAGGCGCTCAGTGGGAATGTTAAAACCAACACCCGTATTGGGCAGCCAGAAGGAGGTGATGCCGCCGTTCAGGCGGGCCATTTCGGTACCCATGATGGTAGCCCGGCCCAGAGCATCAAAGCCAATCGTAAGGCCCTCGCCCATGCTGCTGGTCCAGCGGCCTACCAGCACCACCACCGGCCCGGAGTAGGGCCGCCCCCGCGGCGAGACCAGCTCCAGAGTGCTGCGCTTGATGCCAAACGCCCGCTCCTCGGCCGCAAACTCGTGGCGCTGGTAGGGTTGCTCCCGCGTGATGAAACGTCCCATAATAGCCCGGGCCACGGTGGTGTTGCCCCCGCTGGGTGTCTCGCGCAAGTCCAGCACGAGGCCGGCGGTAGCACGCAGCGCGTTCAGGGTGCTGTCGAAGGCCGCTATCAGGGCGTTGTTGCCCAGGCTATTGTTGATTTTGATGTAGCCGATGCTTCCCAGTTGCCGACTTTCCAGCAGAGCGGGGTACTGCATGTTCTCTAGCTGCGCCACGGGCCGATCCGGATACAGCTCCAGCGTGCGGCCCTGAGCGCGCACGGTCAGCTTACGCGGGGTGTTATGCGTGCCGGCCAACGCCTGGTTGAGGGCCACCTCGCGGGCTGCTTCGTCCACGGTTTTCAGAGCTTGCCCTAGCAGCGGAGGGAGGGCCTGGGCGAGGGGCACGTCGTTGACCGCCACGATTTCCATGCCCGGCCGCACGCCTACCCGCTCGGCCCCGAAGCCCGCGCGCACGGCCACTACCACGGCCCTACCCTGCCGGAACTGCGCCCACACGTCCGTTCCCGTGGGTAGCAGGCGGCGCGAGTCGGGCAGGTTAGTGGAAAGCGAGGCGTGGGTATCGTAGAGCTCGTTCAGGGCATTTTCCAGCAGCCGGATAAACGCCGCTTTGGTAGTAATGCCCGGCAGCTGCGCGGCGTAGAGCGTACGCACCTTGCCCCAATCCGTCTGCTTCTTGTCGAAGTAAGCGTAGTTCTCGTTGAGGGTGGTCCAGAAATACTCGAAGTCCTGCTGGTACTGCTCCGGCGTGAGCTTGGTCTGGGCATGAAGGGGAGCGGGGAGGAATACCAGCAGGCAAACCAAGCCACGGAGGAAGGATAGTAGCACGGGGTAGAATTGCTTATCAACAGACTGGCTATAACCTAGCTACAGAAAGCAGCTGGCATTACATCGTTACCCCGGCCTGGGCAGGAAAAGCTGGTAGCACCTGCTCAAATCCTGGCGTTTGTGCGGAATATTCTACGATATACTAAATTCCGCACAAACCTTTTCCGGCCTTTGTGCTGAAAAATACGAATATCAGGAAATACCGCACAACCTCTCGTTTTGAAATGCAGTAAGGGATATGAACCCGCCAATATACTTGTCTTCTGCCTCCTGCCCATGGCCCGCCGTGCTGCTGCTTCCACAAATGTTCTGGCCCGCATCCGGGCCTGGTTTGGACTGAGCCAGGACGAGCTGGGCCTGTACCTGGGCGTAAGCCCGGCCCTGATCCGGGGTATTGAGTCTAGCCGCCGCACGCTTAGCCAGCAGGTTACGGCCGGCACGCTGGCCCTGGCCCGCTACCTGCCTACCCCCGTTACCCTGGTGGAGGCCCCCCTGCCCACCGCCCTGCCGGCCGGCACCCCACCCCCCGATGCAGCGGCCCTTGATGGTCGGCGGCGCGTGTGCTTGCAGCGGGCCGCCCGGCTGCGCGAGGAGGCCGAGCAACTTACCCGCCAGGCCCACTACGCCCACCGCTGGGCCCAGGCCCTGCCCGGCTTGCTCCCCCCCGCCGACACCCCGCCTACCGACCGCACCACCTGGCTTACCGACTGGCTGCAGCGCCGGGCCCGGCCCCTGTCGGCGGAGGAGGCCACGCGCTGGCACCTGCTGCACGCCCAGGCCCGCGCCCTCGAAGCCGAAGCTACTACGCTGGCTTCCCTGCTCTGAGCCGGTAGGGTAGCGCAGCCACGTTTCTTCCGGCCCTGCGTTTACTCCTCATCCTCCTGCATCACTTTTTTCGCCCAGTCGAAAACTGGTGCCTGGGGCATATACCCTCTGCCTGAATTCTAGTACCTTAGCCCTGTTAGTTATTTTTTACCCTCTTATTCAGTTATCCTATGTCAGTAGCGTATTCCACCCTGACCGACCGCGCCCAGTGCGACGCGGCCACCGCCCAAATCGATTTTGAGCTGCGCACCTTTGCCGTGCGCGACGCCAACCTCGACCTCTCTGACGAGCGCGCCACGCGCACTCAAACCAGCACGGCCGCCCAACTAGCCAAAGTAACGGCCCAGATTGCCTCGGCCGACGCCATCCTGGCGGCCCCCGGCATCGACGAGGACACCCGCGCCGATGCCGCCGACAACCGGGCCGCCCTGCTGGTGCAGCAAACGCGCCTGCAAAAACGGGCCCGGCAAACCGGCGGCCTCACGGAGTTTCTGGCCGATGTGGACGCCGCCCAAACCGCTCAGCAGATTACCCTGCTTACGGCTATTAAAGACGGTATTGCCCGGCACCGCGCTACCCTGCCGGCCTAGCCGGGCCTAAGCCGGGCCAGCCCGCGCACAAAAAAGGCGCCCGCCGCTTCTAGCAGTGGGCGCCTTTTTTGTGCGCGGGCTGGACAAACCGGTGGCAGTAGCAAGAGCAGTCTGACCGTAATACCACTCATGGCAGGTGTTTTCCAGCCACCCGGCCTTACTTCGGCAAGAGTGCGGACACCTTCGCCTAGCAGGCAGCCTGGCCGCTACCACCGCTTTGCAGCGTAACGGCATAGTCTTACATTTCGTGACGTATCCCTACTACGGCTTACCTTCCTCATCCTTCCCATACCATGACCGAGCAAGAGCACGATTCAGAACAGGAAATGTCGCCTTCCGGGGCGCCGGTGTACCGCTACGAGGGCGTAGAGCCCGCCGAGTTCAGCCTGGCCTCCGGCGACGACGAGGCTATTGAGGCCATATCCAACCACATTGAGCGCCACATTGGCCCGGTGAGCGGCGTCTTCCACGAAATCCTCTCGGATAAGGTGCACATTGATGTGCATTTCGTGGAGCCCAGCGCCGATTTTCCCTTCAAGGTGCTGGTCACCTCCGGCATGAGCGACCTACCCATGACGGTGCCCGAAGGCGCCGAGGACTGGCGCTACGCCGAGCTGTGCATCTTGCTGCCCAGCACCTGGGAGTTCCCGCCGCTGGGCCCCGACGCCAACCACGAGGACGAGGACATTGAAGATAAGTACTGGCCCATCCGGTGGCTGAAATACCTGGCCCGCTTCCCCCACGAGTACCGCACCTGGCTGGGCTCCGGCCACACCATCCCGAACGGAGAAGCCGCCGAGCCCTTTGCCTCCAACACCAAGCTGGGCTGCATGCTGCTGCTGCCTTCTTTCAGCTTGCCCGAAGAATTTACGACGCTGAAAATCAGCGAGGAGAAAACGATTTACTTCTACTCCCTCTACGCCATTTACAAGGAAGAAATGGACCTGAAGATGCGCAAAGGCGTGGAGGCCCTCATCGACAAGTTCGAAGAGCACGGCATCACCGACGTAGTAGACCTGGACCGCCCCAACGTAGCCGCCAAAAAAGGCTTCCTGGGCTTGTGGTAGCCCAAACAGCAAGGTGCTACCCCGCAAAAGCGGCTGAAGCTCTGGTAGCTTCAGCCGCTTTTGCGTTGCTGAATTCCGCATCAAGGAGTAAGCCGAACGCCTACAGGCAGCCATACGCTCCTGCCCTACCTTACGTGTGTTATGCTGATATAAATCTGATATAAATAGAAGGGCTGTCATGTCGAGCGCAGTCGAGACATCTTGCGTGCTGACGTTGCCAAAGTACTTCAACGATTCGGGCAAAATGCCTCGGCAAGCTCGGCATGACGGTTTGTACAGCACCTATTTTCCTACCCCTGCTACTTAAGCAAGGCCACTTCCGGGCAAACCCGTATTTTGCACTCTCTTGTGTTTGCTATCCTATTGCATGTCCTGCGTATCCTTTCGGGCTTTTCTCTGTGGCATTATTCTGTTGCTGACCACCAGCGCTGCACATGCCCAATCTCCTACCCCTGAGGCGGAGCTGAACACCTTCTACGACCAGCTGAACGCCTACCGCACCACCCGCTACCAGCCCCTACCCGACCTGGAAGCGCTGCAGTTGCCTTCCACCTTCTCGGGTGCCGATTTACAGGCCCTGCACCTGCAGGACCGCCACATCGTGCGGGTTGATTTGGTATACACCGCTTTCCGCCTGAACCCAGCTTTTAATCAGCGCCAGCTCAACCTCAACCGCATCCGCAACCTGGCGGCGGGCGTGCCGGGCCTGCTCCAGGATGAGTCCGTGACCTGGACGCTGGTAGAGCAAACCGGCTGCAACAGCCCCGCCGAGTGCCAGCCGTTTTTCCACGGGTTTGTGGTATACGTGGCCCGGCACGCCACCACTGCTACCTCCCGCGCCGACCTCGACAGCCTCACGCGCAAGCTGCGCATCCTGGAAAAGAAGCGCCCCAAAGCCGCCAAAAAAGCTCCCGGCAAAAAGGTGGCCTGCAACCTGCCCTCCAGCCGCTTCAGCAACCGCCAGATGGCCCGCAGCCTGCGCCGACTTTACCACTGCCCCCAGCGCGACGCCCAACTGGTGAAGTTTGAGCTAACCGTAGATGCTCGCGGCACTATCCAAACCGTGAAGGTGCTACCCCCTGCCAGGCCCCTGTGCACGACGGAACTGGAAGAGGCCATCCGGAAAAGCGTGGTCTTCAACTCCGGTTTCCCCATCAACCGGAAGATGTTTCCCTTCATTGCAAAGGGAGTTATCCGGCTCCCCATTGGGCCCTTCCAGCTGCTAGGGGAAGCCGACATGGGCTTCACCAACTTTGCCCTCCCCGACTCGGCCGCCCGGCTCTACCGCGTCTTCCTGAAAAAGAAGAACAAGCAGCACAAAAACGACTACTGCGAGGCGCGCATCACGAAGAAAGGCGAGCTGCTGGCCGCCTCAGATACCGCCACCGAAACCCTACTCCTCCCGCCCGATGCAAACGTGGTTACCCGCGTGATGCAGCGCCACCCCGAGTGGAACAAGGAGGTGGTGGTGACGGACGCCACCGGCAGCATGTTCCCCTACACCTACGACCTGCTGGCCTGGCTGCAGCTCAGCGCCCTCGAAGACCCGAAAACCTTTGTGTTCTTCAACGATGGCAACGACCAGCCCGACAAAGACAAGCGCGTGGGCGAAACCGGCGGCTTCCACCACGTAAAAACCGACAGCTACGAGGCCGTCAAAAACAAACTGATTGAAACCATGAAGGCCGGCGGGGGCGGCGACGCGCCCGAAAATGATGCCGAAGCCCTGCTCTACGCCCAGCAGCTCGCCGGCCCCGACGCCTCCCCCGACCTCATCCTGATTGCCGACAACTACACCTTCCCCCGCGACGCCAAGCTCCTCAAAAACACCACGGCCCAGGTCCGCATCATCCTCTGCGGCGTCCACGACTACATTAACCCCAAGTACCTCGCCCTGGCTCGCAAGCACGGCTTCACCCTGCACACCATCGAAGGAGACATTGAGAATCTAAGCAAGCTGCTGGAAGGCGAAACCATCACTATCCAGGGCCAGCAGTACCAAGTGACGAAGGACGGGTTTAAGCTGATTCAGAAGACATAGATTGCTTTTACAGGAAGTAAATTTATACGCTAACATCAGTTTTCTTTCTTTAAATTCACCCTCCAAAATATTCAATAAAACACATTTTAAATCAATCAGTCAATGTTTCACATAGAACGCGTAGAAATAGATGGATTTTGGAGAAAATACTCAGCCATTACAAAATTACATCCTGATGTAAATATTTTTATTGGGTATAATGGAACAGGAAAAACAACATTTATGAATTTATTATTAGCTGCCCTTAGAGCAGATATAAGTACACTAGCAGCTAATGATTTTAACTCTATAGAAATACTTTTAAAAGAAAATAAAAGGACTAGAAAAATAAGCTTAACCAAACAGACTTTCGAATCATCCCCTTACGATTTTGTCAAATACAAAGTAGGTAGTTATACATGGGAGCTTCCACTAATTCCAATAGATTCACCCTACCCTAGACACAGCAGCAGATATATGGGTTTACAAAAGTCCATAGAATTAAAAAATCTCAAAGAGGAATTAAACAGTTTAATGAGCATAAGTAGTTTATCAGTACATAGAACTACGGAGGAAAATTCATATGAAGAAGATATAAATCCAAGACAGAGAAAATCCATATCACCTATTGACCTTCGACTTGATAAACTTGTTCAGCAATTAACAGTATATCAACTGTCTTTGGCAGAACAATCAAGCAAAGTTTCATCAACTTTTCAAAAGGATGTTTTGTTGTCAATGTTATATGAAGAAAAATTCGACAACTTTACGTTCCAAGAAGGAAAAAATACCGAGTTAATTAAAGAAAAAGAAGGTTTAACAAAAGCCTATAAAGAACTAGGAGCTTTGGATGACAATTCTAAAGCTAAAATTGAAATTCACATATCTGCATTGAGAAAGAGCTTAACAGCTTTAAGAAAATCAAATGAAGATGGAATTGGCATATCAATAAATGATATAATGCCCTTTTCTCTACTAAAGAGAACACAACATGTTATAAATTTATCACTTAAAGCAAGAAGCAAGAAATATTTTCACCAATACGAAAATTTATTAAAATTTTAAGTAATTTTTTACAAGACAAGAAAATTTACACTAACCAAAGTGGTGAATTAACTGTCGAGAAAGACGGAAGTATCATTCCTATTCCGCAACTTTCTTCAGGTGAAAAACAACTTATAATTTTACTAACTGAAACGCTACTGCAAAGAAATCAGCCTTTTATTTTCCTAGCAGATGAACCTGAATTGTCACTACATATTGAATGGCAAGCACAAGTAATTTCCTCAATTAAACAACTGAATCCCAAATCACAAATAATAGTTGCTACACATTCTCCGGAAATCACCTCTGGATGGATAAATAATGTACTTCAAATGGAATCAGTTGTTACCAATGGAAAGTCTTAGTTACTCTGAAAAAGCATTATCTGCTCTGCCATTATTTCATAGAAAAAAATATGTTATTTATGTTGAAGGACCAGATGATATATTATTTTGGGACAATGTTTTACAACAACTTGGATTAACCAATTACATTATAAAACCAGCCGGCGGAGTAGAAGAAATTAAAAAATACAGCTTTAGTATAATAGAAGCATCTGCCAATATTGTAGTAGCAAGAGACAGAGATTACGAGGATTTTGATGGAACTATACATAACCATCCAAGGATTATATACACGTATGGACATTCAATTGAAAATTCTTTGCAATGCAGTAGAATAATAAGCAAACTCATAGCTAACTATTTACGAAGCACTTCTTCCTTTGAACAAGAAGTTGCGAACTGGCATAGAGATTTCGAAGGTTTAGCACAAGATTTGCTTTTGCTAGAAATAGCAAATACTATTAATAGTAAAAAATACGAAATAACAGGGAAAAGTTGTGTAAAATTCTTACCAACTAATAAGGCCTATCTACTTTGTTCTAAAAAGACAAAAAAACACTATGAAAACTTAATACTTAACTTTTCAGATATACATTTAGAAACTGCAGCATCATTACTATCTCAAGTGAAAAAAAATATTATCTGGCTAGTAAGAGGGCATTTTCTAACTGCCGCTTCATTAAATTTCATTAAACACATTGTAAAACGAGAAAGAGGGTCTGACTTCAGCATGGACCATGATTCATTTTACACAATGTTAATTAGTATACTCAATATCAGTTTATTAGATGATGAAGACAGGAATTATCTAAATGCACAGATTACTACTCTTCTTGCAGCATAAATCGAAAGAGGCTGCAGCTCCTAGGAGCTGCAGCCTCTTTTGCGTTTAAACCGCAAGCGCGGGAAATTACATATGAATTGCCCGGCTCTCCGTAGCAGCTAAGCAGGCTTCCTTCATGGCTTCGGCGTAGGTGGGGTGGGCGTGGCTCATGCGGGCCACGTCCTCGGCAGAAGCGCGGAACTCCATGGCCGTTACGGCCCCGATACTCAGGCCCATGCGCACCCCAGAATTTTGTCGGTTTTAAGTGGCATCCTCTATATTGAGAGGCTTTTACATGTTATCCTGATTCTTAGTCAACTTCTATGGCAGCTACGCCTGAGCTGGTTTCCTGGATCTTTAATGGGCGCACGTATAAAGTGCTACAAGGACACTACGGCTTCCACCAAGGCATTGACTACGTGGGGCGACCCAGCACCACGGTTCGGCCGCAGGTGGTTACGCTTACCCTCGACGCCTCCGACGAGGACGCCCGACTGAGCAGCTACGTGCTTGACCCCCTATCAGCGAGCCAGCAGCCACCTGGAGCAGTATCGCCCCGATGGGTCCCGGCTGCATCGCCTGCACATTCAGGCGGCACACTGGGTAGGACTGCGTAGCTACTTTGCGCCCGAAGACCCAGCCGGCTGGCCCAGTGAAACCATTACGCTTCGCCTGACGGCCGCTGCCCTGACCCTGGATGGCATGACCATCGAATCGCACAGCGTGCTGCCCTGGGATGCACCGGAAGAAGTGCGCCGCCGCGCCCGCATCCTTGGCAACGAAACCAACCTGGCGGCCGACCGCGCCGTGGCTAAACCTACCGGCCAACCGGCCAAAGTGCAGGCTCCAACGCTAAGCAACGTACCCAGGCTGACTGACAATTCGGAAAAGGGCGTGTATGGGGAGCACATTTCCGATACCTACATGCGGGCGCAGGGCCACACCAAACTCAACGATGGTGGCCTGGTAACGCCCCCTCCTCCCGGCGGCACGGCCCGCGGCAACGGCATCGACGGGGTGTGGAAGCACGGTAACCCGCCACCCGACTATATCATCACGGAAGCCAAGTTTGGCAAGAGCCGCCTGGGCAAGACCCAGGATGGCCGCCAGATGAGCGATACGTGGATAGTAGGGAGCAAGCGTCTAACAAAAGCGGTTGGAGAAGATGAAGCTTTTGAAATAGAACGTGCTATACGGTTGAGGCGTGTAGAAAAGCGTCTACACCACGTAGATGCCACTGGGCAGCTCACCGAAACCATTTTGTTGTAACCTGATCTTATGAACAAACGCGAGCTACTGCTAACGGAGGATCACTTCGATAAATCTATTCAACGCCGTACCCGGTTTATTGCTGTCTCTGAAGAGGATGCACAACTGCCAGCCGACGAAGTCCGCCACGACCTAGTGTATTTAGGTATTTTCAACCGCCGCGTGGAATTGGCGGAATTGAAGTACTCTCGCGGTTACCCCGTCGAAGAAGTGAAACAAGAGTTGTTGGCCGCTATTGAGGCCTTAGAGCAATACAAGCAGCAGACGCAGGCGGATGAGTTCTTCTTCAACGGGGAGCAAGATGAGTACATGCAGGCCGTGGAGCTCCTATCATTGGCCTTGCTGCTGCATGTTGACCTGGATGTGTTCCGTCGCTTGGCAGACGCCATCGGAGCTACCGGGCAAGACTACGTGCTGGAATGGCTCATTAGCCGCCGCCTGCCTGAGCGCCAGCCGACCACCACCAAGCTACTCTTTCCCAAAACCTACGCCCGCCTGCGCGATGCTATCCAAGCCCCGCCGGACCTGCAGCCGCAGCTTTTGCGCAGCTTCCTGGCTGGCTGGTACGAGAGCCTCAACACAACCTGGTACAACATCCACGCCCACCGCCTGGATGCTGCCGGCTTCACGGGCTACTGGTGCTGGGAAGCCGCGGCCGCGGCCTATAGCTTGGGCCTAGATGACTCAGTGCTGCAAACCATGCGCTACTACCCCAAAGACCTGGCCGACTACGCCTTCGGCCGTAAGCCAACCCTAGCCTAACGTAAAGCACACGCGCCCCCTCTGTTCGCAGAGGGGGCGCGTGTATTTTCCCGCACATGCGGAAGTAGAACTACATGTGAATTGCGCGGTTCTCGGTGGCGGCTAGGCAGGCTTCCTTCATGGCTTCGGCGTAGGTGGGGTGGGCGTGGCTCATGCGGGCGACGTCCTCGGCGGAGGCGCGGAACTCCATGGCCGTTACGGCTTCGGCAATGAGGTCGGCGATGCGGGGACCGATCATGTGCACCCCCAGGATTTCGTCGGTTTCCTTGTCGGCCAGTACTTTCACGAAGCCGTCGAGGTCCATGGAGGCGCGGGCGCGGCCCGAGGCCCGGAAGGGGAAGTTGCCGATTTTGTAGGCCTTGCCCTGCTCCTTCAGCTGCTCTTCGGTGTAGCCTACGCCGGCCACTTCCGGCCAGGTGTACACTACCCCGGGGATGAGCAGATAGTTTACGTGCGGCTTCTGGCCGGCAATGGTTTCGGCCACGAACACGCCTTCTTCCTCGGCCTTGTGGGCCAGCATAGCGCCCCGAATCACGTCGCCGATGGCGTAGATGCCGGGCACGTTGGTTTGCAGGTGCTCATCAACCTTAATGCGGCCGCGCTCTTCCATTTCAATGCCAGCCGCTTCCAGGTTCAGGCCCGCCGTGTAGGGCACGCGGCCCACGGCTACCAGGCAGTAGTCGCCTTCAAATTTCACTTCCTCGCCTTTCGGGTTGGTAGCGGTTACGGTCACGGCGTCGCCCTCGCGGGTAGCGCCGGTTACTTTGTGGCTCAGGAAAAACTCGATGCCGATTTTGCCCAGAATGCGCTTCAGCTCTTTGCCCAGGGCGCGGTCCATGGTCGGGATGAGGGAGTCCATGAACTCCACCACCGATACTTTCGCGCCGAGGCGGGCGTACACCGACGCCATTTCCAGCCCGATTACGCCGCCGCCAATCACAATCATGTGCTTGGGCACCTCCCGGATGTTCAGGGCCTCGGTGCTGGTGATGATGCGCTGCTTATCCTGCTGAATGAAGGGTAGTACGGTGGGCTTAGAGCCGGTAGCAATGATGACGTTTTTCGTCTCGATCTGCTGCTCCTCGCCGCCCGCGGTGGGGGTAATCTTGATGTGATTCTTATCCACGAACGAACCCACGCCCTTCAGCACGTCGATTTTGTTCTTCTTCATCAGGAACTGGATGCCGTCGGTGTTGGCCTTCACTACCCCGTTCTTCCGGTCGATGAGCTGGTTCATGTTGATCTGCAGGTCGCTCAGCTCAATGCCGTGCTCCTTGAAGGTGTGGCCGGCATTGTGGAAGTGCTCCGTCGAGTCGAGGAGGGCTTTGCTGGGGATGCAGCCTACGTTGAGGCAGGTGCCGCCCAGGGTGTCGTACTTCTCAATCAGGGCAGTTTTGAGGCCTAGCTGGGAGCAGCGGATGGCCGCCACATAACCGCCCGGCCCGGAGCCGATGACGGTAACGTCGTATTGGTTCATATTCAACGAGTGAATTCGGTGGAAATCAACAGGGCAAAGGTAGGCAAGCCGAAGTTGTGAGGTAGGGAAATTGTGAAATGCTGACCAAGCATATGTTCTACCAGAGCCAAGGCTGTCTCCCTTCTTGTGTAACGAGCGGTAGAGGGTGGTTGACTAGCCTGAAACGGTGACAGTAAAACGACCGGAACCGTACGACTACCCCAGACTGTCATGTCGAGCTTGTCGAGACATCTCGCTGGAATCGTTGAGGTAGCAATGCAACATCAGCACGCGAGATGTCTCGACAAGCTCGACATGACGTGTGGAAATAGACTGTTTACTGATTATCAACCTCCCCTACCCCCTCGTTACACAAGAAGGGAAACAGCCTTTAACTCCGCGCTTGTGGCTACTAGAAGTTGTAGTGCTAGGGCTGTTGCTTAACCGATGCTGTGCAGTGCGCAGGAGTAACAGGTAGAGCGGCAGCCTCACAGCTGCTGGTCCATTCGCTGAGGCTTTTGAGGATGGGTAGCAGCCGCAATCCGTTTTCAGTGAGGGAATAGTCCACGCGGGGAGGCACCTCATTGAAGGCTTCGCGCCGGATCAGGCCGGATTCTTCCAGCTCCTTCAGCTGCTCGGCCAGAACTTTGCGTGATATCAACGGTATATGCGCCGCCAGTTGCCCGAACCGGATGCGGCGCTGGCCTATGCCCCAAATAATGAGGGGTTTCCATTTCCCGCCGAGGATGCCCATGGTGCGCGTCATGGAGCAGGAAGAGCTTAGCATCTGGTCGTTTTTCATGATAGTTACCTTGAGGTTACTAGTAACGTGCTTGTAACTAGTTTCTTCACAAACTTACTACCTATTAGTAACTAATACACACTATTAGCAGTTCCTTTGCGTAACAAATGCCCTCAAGCTGCTAGCAACCTCTGCTTTGTTTGCCGCAGAAAGCCGACCTGATCAGCGGCTGACTGCGGATGGAGTGGCCAAACCACTCTGGTTTAGTAACCGCCGCAAAACAAGTGCGCGGGCTTATACACCCATAGATCAGCTCCTCTTTATTGAGGATACCCACATGAAAAAATTAGAAGGAAAAGTCGCTGTTATCACGGGCGGAAACAGCGGAATCGGCCTGGCTACGGCCAAACGGTTTGTAGAAGAAGGTGCCTACGTGTTCATTACCGGCCGCCGCCAGCAGGAGCTGGACGCCGCCGTGCAGCAAATCGGCCGCAACGTAACCGCCGTGCAAGGCGACGTAGCCAACCTCACCGACCTCGACCGGCTGTTTGCCACCGTACAGGCCGAGAAAGGCACCTTGGATATTGTGTTTGCCAATGCCGGGGGCGGCGAGTTTGTACCCCTAGGCGCCATCACGGAAGAGCATTACGACAAGACCTTCAACAGCAACGTAAAAGGGCTGGTGTTTACGGTGCAGAAAGCGTTACCCCTGCTCAAGGATGGCAGCTCTATTATTCTGAACGCCTCCATCACCTCCATTAAAGGCAGTGAGGCCTTCAGCGTGTACAGTGCCACGAAGGCAGCCGTCCGCTCCTTTGCCCGCACCTGGACCACGGACCTGAAGCAGCGCAAGATCCGGGTGAATGCCCTCAGCCCCGGCCCAATTGCTACGCCCGCCCTAGATGGCCTCGTCAGCCCGGAGGAGACCGAGCAGCTCAAAGCCAACCTGGTGAGCAGTGTGCCCCTGGGCCGCCTCGGCGACCCCGACGAAATAGCCAAAGCCGCTTCCTTCCTCGCCTCCGACGAGAGCAGCTTCATCACGGGCATTGAGTTGTTCGTGGATGGGGGCGCGGCTCAAATTTAAGGCCTGAGCCGGCTACAGCCAATGGCCTTACACCGGCCCCAGAACCCTTGTACGAAAGGCCGCAAATCAGGCGGGTTCCTGCTTACGCAACAAAGCTCCTCTTCTGGATATAGAAGAGGAGCTTTTGTAGTATGGGCCGCCCTTGCGGCCAGAGCTAGGTGGCGGGCTCCAACCGCTCTACCTGAGCGCGCAGCACAGCTCGGGCAATGCCCAGGTTAGTGGTGCTGGAATCAACTACCAGGTAGATAAAACGCCCACCGTTGCCTGTGAGTCGCAGCAGATGCAGCTGGCTGGTAAGCGTAATGAGGATATCCTCAATGGTTTCGCTGGCCAATTGCAGGGCTGTAAGGGCCTTGAGCTTGTGCTTTACCACTTCGGCATTGTAGGCGGCAGCGGTAGCGGGATCAAACTCGGGCGTGGTGGTGTGCGCCGCCAGGCTAGCGCCTGAGCTTACATCTACCACGGCCACGGCCAGCAAATCGGGCAGCTCGGCTAGTACCTGCTGCACTACTTGGGTAGCGCGGGGGTCGGGAGGAGCGGGTGCCTTTAGCGTTCGGCCTGAAGCCTTTTTACGATATGATTTAGGTTTCACGCCTTGAACATACTAGAATACTCCGGCTTAGCCGGTGGCGAGGCCTAGAAAAACAGCCACCGCTTCTTTTTCTGCTCGCGGGGCAGCAGGGTCACATCGGCCGTACGGGAGCCTTTCACAGCCACTTCCTCGTCGTGGTAGCCGCCGTAACCGTATTTAAGGGAGGTAGTGCCGGCTGGTACGGTCAGCACGTACTCGCCCTGGGCGTTGGTTGATACGCCGCGCAGGCTGCCGGGCTGCATTACGGTAGCCCCTACCAGGGGTTGGCCGTTTTCACCCTTGATCTGCCCGCGTACGGTAATCATGCGCATGGAGGCGGCTGAGGACAGCATTTCTGCCGAAGTAGCCGCGCCGGCATCCAGGGCTTCCGTGGTAGCCACGTCGGTAGGCAGGCTGTTCGTGGGCGTGCGCTCCGTGGGCAGGCTGGTACCAGCAAACACCATGGTGCCTACCAGCACGGCCGAGGCGGCCAGGGTAGTAGCCCGGCGGCGGAAGCGCACGGGCTCAGCCCGGATGTACTGAATCTGCTTCTGCACCCAGGTAGGCGCCGCACCGGCCTCTTCGGCGGCTTGCAGCTCTTGCCAACGCGTGAGCGTGCCGTGGGCCTCGTCGGCGTCGCGGCGCAGGTACTCTTCTACGGCTCGGGCCGAGGCTTTGCTCAAGTCGCCACGCAGGTAGGCGTCCTGATACACCGGCAACAGCTCACCGGTCTGCGGATCAAAAGGAGAAGCGGTAAGTTTCATGACATGCAGTGGGGGTGAAGGGTGAGTAATAGAAAAAACAGCCGCTGCTATGGCCTACGCCCCGGCTTACTCGCCGTCCTCGCAGCTGCGCATCACGGCCCGGGCAATGCCCAGGTTAGTATCACGGCAGTCGACGACCACGTATAGAAACCGGCGGCCGTCGGGGAGCAGCCGCAATAAGTGTAATTGCGTGTGGAGCGTAATAAGCACCTCTTCCAGCTGCTCCTCGGCTGGTAGGCGTAGGGCAGCCAGCGCCAAGCGCTGCTGCCGGATAACTTCGGCGTTGTGGCCGACTACTTTGCCCACGTTGAATTCGCGGGCGGTGGTATAGGAGGCCAGCGCCTGCCCCGAGTCGAGGTGCACCACGGCCATGGCCAGCAGTTCGGGCAGGCCGGCCAGCACGTTCTGCAAGATTCGCTCAGCAGCGGCCCGCTCGGCACCCGTCGCCGATGATACAATTTTGTTGACCACAGGCCCGGTCAGGTCCTGTAGCCGGTTCAAAAAAGGTAGTTGCATGCAAGCCTTCGAAAAAGCGTCACCTCGCAGCACAACTCCGGGGGCGGCCTGGGTGGCGCAGCCCTCCGGAAGCGCTGTGCTCAGTGGAAAACGGCAGGCTAGGGCCTGCCGTTTTCTAAATTACTGTAGAGATAGAAGCATTCAGTGAAGCTTAGTTGAGGCTGCTGGCGTGAGTGCGCAGTACTTCGCGGGCAATGGCCAGATTAGTGTCGCGGGAGTTTACCACCAAGTAAATAAACTTGTTGTTTTCCGTCAGCTTCAGCAAATGAATCTGATTGGTGAGGGTAATGAGAATGTCCTCAATAGTTTCGCCGGCCAGCTTCAGGGCCGACATAGCCTTCTGCTTCTGCTTTACTACTTCCGTGTTATAGGCAGCCGCCGTGTCGGGGTTAATAGAGGGCGAGTTGGAGTGCGAAGCCAGGCTCATGCCGGAGTTAGTATCTACTACGGCTACGGCCACTAGGCTGGGCAGGTCGTTCAGGATGCCTTCTACTACTTTACCGGCGGGGTTATTAACTGAGTAAGCCATGCTACTGGGTTGAAGAAAATATGGAGATGAGGAAGTGAAAAATCAATCTGCACAAGCCGCCTGTTCCTCTTCTGCCACCATGCCCAAGCCCACGCGTTGGCCTGCTTCCGGCGACGTAAAAGAAGTTGTAAAAAAACTTGTGGGTAAATCAGTGAGGCTGTTGTGTCTAGCCCCAGATCATGACCGATCTACTCCACAAATATCCCCCAGCACTTCCCTTGAAAAAATGATAATGATCAATCTTAAAAATGATTATCATCACTTATTTCCCGCAGTTTTAATTTGGTCTCCCACAATGGGATTAGCAAAATTATATTTCCGCTAATTTACAAAACATTTGCGCGGCGCCCAGCCTCCCAGCACAGTATTTCTTTCAAGCACAGATACGAAACAGGATATTTTCTGGTTTCAACACGGCTTATCTTTCAATAAAAATAGTGTCCATCCACTCCTGCTGGCTCCCCTGTACCCCACGTCTACCTAAGGAAGTGGTGCGGATTTGCCGTAGGGGAGCTAGCACCGACTGTCAACGCCCTATACTTCCCGACTAAAGGCTTTGCAGGGCGTTGACAGTCGGTGCTGGCTTTGTGCAGGGGGAGCCACCCAACCAAGAGCAGAGCCACCGGCACACGCGTGTTTTCAGGCGGCAGTAGCCGTTTCTGGCCCTGCCTACCGAAACCCAAAGCGCAACCCCGCTCTGGGAATCTAGCTGTACAAGGACGCCAAGTGGGTAAGTTTGGCCAGGTTCAGCACCGTAATACGACTCCCTTGGGTGGCTACAATGCCTTCCTCCCGCAATTCGGACAGCAGACGGCTGGCAGTTTCCTTGGCCGTGCCCGTTAGGGCGGCCAGGTCGTCGCGGGAAATGGGGATGCTGAAGTGCGTATCGGTATCGGGCCTGAACAGGTTGTAGAGCAGCAACAGGGCTTCGGCCAACCGCTCACGCACGGGCTTGTAAGCCGTATGCAGCAAACGCTCCTCAGTTTCGCCTAAGGCTTGGGCTAGCAGGCGCAGTAAGGACTGGGAAAACTGCGGATTCTGGTTAATGATGCTAAAGAAATCGGTGCGCGGCACCAAGCACACTACGCAGTCGGTGAGGGCCGTAGCCGCAGTAGAATACGTGCCACCCATCATCAGGGAGCGGTAGCCCAGCACGTCGCCTTCTTTGGCCAAGCGCACAATCTGCTCCTTGCCATCGGGGCTGATCTTGGAGACTTTTACCTTCCCCTGGTAAATACAATAGAGCCCGCCCGGCCGACCACCCTGCTGAAAGATAACTTGGCCCTTGTGGTAGGACTGATGGACTTTTCCTCCCGAAATGAGCGCCAACTCACTGTGCTGGCAGGAACCCAGCAACGACTGCCCCAGATGCGGACAGCCTTGGCAGTTCGCCGGAATTGACGGTACAACCATAACCTAAGCTTAAGCGAGTAGAATTATTGCACAACTATGACTTTCCATTCACTACGCACTGAGCCGATAGCCAGGGGGCAGGACTGCGCTTGCGCAGCCTCTGCAAAGTTCAAAATTTCACGGAGTAAAGTCTTGTCCACAAGCAAAATTCTAGCCTCACTGCTGATAGGCGCCTAACCACAACGAAAGCCTTTTCGTGCCAGTACAGGCAATTTATCGATTAATTATTTTTTAACAGAGGAGAGTCAGCCAAAAAATTCGCGTCTCAAATTGAAAAGCAACGCTCCCATAATTGGAATTACAATCCCGGAATAAGATAAATTATTGGCTGCACATCCGGCAATTGCTCCTGTACGCTGCACCCGCGCTGTCGTAGCGGGGGCGCGGGGGTAGGCCTGCTCATTCAACTAGCACCCCAATGTAGTAATTCTGGGTATCCACCTCCAGGTTGTCTTTGGTAAGGCCTGACAAGTTCAGGGGCTGGAAGGAGGTGGTAGTGGGCACCAGCTGATACTCGCCACCCTTGATCCGGACCCGCACGGGCAAATTGA
This sequence comes from Hymenobacter sp. HSC-4F20, assembly GCF_019599275.1. Classification (GTDB taxonomy): domain Bacteria; phylum Bacteroidota; class Bacteroidia; order Cytophagales; family Hymenobacteraceae; genus Hymenobacter. Next base: position 932,466 of record NZ_JAHZTD010000002.1, read on the forward strand.
ACTCGGGCACAGCGGCAATCCAGCGGGCCTGGGCACCCCGGGAGGTAAAGCGCACCTCCAGCGTGGGCAAGCTGGCATGGCGCAGGTACTGGTCGAATACCGGCGTGAGATTCTGGCCAATCTGCTGATTAAAGTAGTTTACTACCTGCCCGGTCGTAACGGTTTGGTGGTAGAAGGTGCGGGAAAGGCCGCGCAGCAGTTCGCGCCACCGGGCATCGTCGGGCACGTAGGCCGTCCGGATAAGGTTCAGCAGGTTGCTGCCCTTGTCGTACATATCGGAGGAGCCTTCCTTGTTTACCTCGTAGGGGCCGATGATGGGGCCATCGTTCTGGATATTGCGGCGCTGACCGTGGATGTACTGCCGGGCCGCATCCTTCCCGAACTGGCTTTCCACGAACAGGGCTTCGGAGTAAGTAGTGAAGCTCTCATGGATCCACATATCGGCAATGTCCTTGCTGGTGATGTTGTTGCCAAACCACTCGTGCCCGCTTTCGTGGATGATAATAAAGTCCCACTTCAGGCCCCAGCCGGTTTCGGAGCGGTCGGCGCCCAAGTAGCCGTTCTGGTACTTGTTGCCATAAGCCACGGCGCTCTGGTGCTCCATACCCAAGTGCGGCGTTTCTACCAGCTTGAACCCGTCTTCATAGAAAGGATAGGGCCCGAACCAGTTTTCCATGGACTTGAGCATGGGCTTCACGTTGGCCGCGAACTGGGTTTTGGCCTTCGCCAGGTTTTCGGGCAGCACCCAGTAGTCGAGGGGTAGCTTGCCCTTTTCGCCGGCGTATTCATCACTGAAATGAGTGTAGTCGGCCACATTGAGGGCCACATCGTAGTTGTTGATGGGGTTGTTCACAAACCAATCGAACCGGGTGGCGCCGCTTTTCAGGGGAGTGGTTTTGCGCAGGCGGCCGTTCGATACATCCTTGAGGCCCTTGGGCACCGTCACGCTGATGAGCATGCTGTCTACCTCGTCGGCCTGGTGGTCTTTGGTGGGCCACCAAATGCTGGCTCCTACCCCCTGGCAGGCCGTAGCAACCCAGGGTTTGCCCTTGCTATCCTGCGTGAACACGAAGCCTCCGTCCCAGGGCGCGTGCTTGGCTTCGGTGGGCTGGCCGGCGTAGTACACCGTAAACTCGGCCCGGCTCCCCTTTCGAATAGCTTCCGGAAAGGTGACGAACACGGCATTGGCTTCACGGGTAAATGGCACCGGCTTGCCCTGGTATTCTACCTTCTCCACCTTCAGATTAGCAAACAGATCGAACTGCAGCTTGGTGAAGTCTTGGGTGGCCGTGAAGCGGAACAGGTTGGAGCCCCGAATGGCTTTCTTGGCTACGTCCAGCTGCACATCGAGGTGGTAGTAGTTGATGTCGTAGCAGGTGCGCAGGGGTGAGAGGTGCCCCCGCAACGAATCAGCCCGGGTGAAAGACGATTTGGGCTGCATCAGCTGAGCCGAGGATACGTGGGCCAGCCCGAGCATGCTGGCAGCGAGAAGAGCAGAGAAAAAGCGCACAGACAAATAGCGTGGGTAGGCAGTAAAGAACGGCATTCCGGGGGAAGCGCTGCATAGTGCACCTGCAGCTGGCGTGCGGGCCCGCTGAGTACTCAGCCTAAAAGAGCAGCCAAGCTACAGGTTGCCGGGCCGAGATATTGCTACCCCCTTTCTTCCTGCGAAACTACCGTAGGTTTGCGGCCGGTTCTACTTCCGTATCTATGTCCACGAACACCGCTACCCATTCGCGCGCTTCCCTGCTGCTGGCTTTTGCTGCCGTCTATATCATCTGGGGCTCTACCTACCTGGGCATCCGGTTTGCCATTGAGTCGATGCCGCCGCTGCTGATGGCTGGCAGCCGCTATGCGCTGGCGGGGGCGGTGCTGTACGGGTTTATGCGGCTGCGCGGCGAGCCGGCCCCTACTTGGCGCGGGTGGGGTGTGGCCCTGATTATCGGGATTTGCCTGCTGGCTTTTGGCAATGGCGGCGTGACGCTGGGCGAGCAGTACATTCCATCGGGACTGGCGGCGCTGCTGGCCGCTACGGTGCCTATGTTTCTGGCGGTGCTGGGCTGGTGGAGCGGGGTAGCCCAGCGCCCTACCCCGGCCGTGGCCCTGGGTTTGTTTTGCGGACTAGGTGGGGTGTACCTGCTGGCTCGTACGCCGGGGGCCAGCCATGTGGCCCTGCCGGGGCACGAAACCTTGGGCATGGGGCTGGTGCTTACGGCCGCGCTGGTGTGGGCTATTGGCTCGTTGTACTCCAAGCGCCACCAACCCAGCCCTTCGCCTTTCCTTTCGGGCGGCATGCAGATGCTGTGCGGCGGACTGGTGATGCTGGTAGTGGGGCTGCTGCGCGGCGAGGCCCACGGGTTCGAGCTGGCTCAGGTGACGGCTAAATCCTGGACGGCTTATGTGTATCTGGTTACGTTCGGGTCGATTGTGGCCTTTACCGCATACATCTGGCTGCTGCGGGCTGTGGAGCCGGCGCTGGCCGGCACCTATGCCTTCGTGAACCCGGTGGTAGCTGTGCTGCTGGGGTGGGCATTTGCCGGCGAGGCCCTGAATGTGGGGATGCTGGGCGGAGCCGGCCTTATTGTGCTGGCGGTGGCGCTGGTAGTGCTGGGCGGCCGAAAGCCAGTAAAGTCTGGTAGCTAGCTGCTGGGGCTACGCCGGCCTCTCTTCTTTGCCTTCGCGTATGCGGAGGGCTCACCTGTTTGCTGGTTTCTTGCTTATCCTAGGCCTATTCGGTTCCTGCCAGATGCAAAATACTTCCCCTGCTGCTACCCCTTTTATCGGCTCAAACCCTATTTGGCACGCCGACGCTTACACGGTCTACCCCGACTCGGTGGTGCAGGGCTCCTGCATAGCCCAGGCCGTGTCGAGCACGGAGCTAACCTCTACCTACTGTAGTCCGCCCAACGCTTTTCTGAGCCCGCGCATTAGCTTCAAGTTCAGTATTAACGGGCAGGACAATGAAATGCCTATTGGTCAGGACCATGTGCTTGTGGCCCTACCCCTGCCCGGGGGTCAAACCCTCGAAACGCCGGTTATCGTCTTCGGGCAGCAATTCTTGGACGAAACGCCTATTCCGGCCGATACCTATCTGGAGCCCAACACCCGCCTGAAAATCAGGCTGGACCTGCGGCCCCTGCTGGCCTCATTTCGGGAGCAGGGCTACTACCAGCTCTACACCGGACAGAAACTTTATCAGCACGATTTTCAGCGTGTATTCGTGGCCGGCAGCACGGCACCGTTGAGCTGGGACTTCGCTAGCCTTAGCCAGACACCCGAGCTGGAACTGAAGGACCCCGATGGCAACGGCATCTACGAAACAACGCTCACACTTCATGCACCTACCGCTACCCCCGCGGCTACCCGCACCTGGAAGCACAGCCTCGATGTGAGCCACTTCCCCCAGTATTCTTCCGACTACCCCCTGCTCGATGCCTTATATAACCTGTCTTTGGAAGAAGCTAAGCGGGCCGTGGAGCCCGACGGCACCTTCCGGACCGGGCAGGAGTGGGCTGGCGTCTGGACCCGCGACATTAGCTACAGCATCCTTCTGGCCCAAGCCGCCTTGCAGCCCGAGGTAGCCAAAACCAGCTTGCTGCGCAAAGTCACGCCGGAGGGCCGCATCGTGCAGGATACCGGTACGGGCGGGGCCTACCCCTGCTCCACCGACCGGATGATCTGGGCCGTGGCCGCCTGGGAAGTGTACCAAGCTACCGGCGACGAGGCGTGGCTGCGCCAGGTGTATCCTATTGGTAAGAAGTCGATAGAAGATGACGTGCAGAACGCCTATGACCCGGCCACTGGGCTGGTGCGCGGCGAGTCGTCGTTTCTGGACTGGCGGGAGCAAACCTACCCCGCCTGGATGCAGCCCGCCGATATTTACCAGAGCCAGGCTCTGGGCACGAATGCAGTACATTATCAGGCCAATGCCATCGTAGCCGAAATGGCTGCGCTATTGGGCGACACTGCTACCGCTGAGCAGTATCGGCAGCAGGCTCAGGCTATCCGCACGGCTATAAATGAGCACCTGTGGCTACCAGAGCAGGGTGCGTACGGGCAGTTTCGCTACGGCCGGATCTACCCGGTACTTTCGCCGCGGAGCGAAGCCTTGGGGGATGCCTTAAGCGTGCTGTTTGGGGTAGCGCCTTCCAGTCGGGCAACTAGCATCATCGCCCGTTCGCCCCTCATGGAGTATGGCGTGCCATGCATTTACCCACAGATTTCGGGGATTCCGCCCTACCACAATAATGCAGTGTGGCCCTTTGTCCAGAGCTTTTGGGGGCTAGCGGCCGCACAAGTAGGCAACGAAACAGCCTTTCTGGCCAGCATAGCGGCGGTGGCTCGTCCGGCAGCATTGTTTCTAACCAATAAGGAAAACTTCGTGGCCTCCAACGGCGACTTCAGTGGCACCCAGATCAACAGCAGCAACATGCTCTGGAGCTTGTCGGGCACTGTGGGGCTAGTGTATAAAGGCTTGTTTGGGATGCGCTTTGAACCGACGCGCTTGGTGTTCGCGCCCTTTGTTCCGCAGGCCCTGCGGGGTACGCACCGCCTTACCAATTTCTCTTACCGCGGTGCTGTTCTTGACATTGAGCTAACCGGCTTCGGCAACCAGATTGACAGCATTACGCTCGATGGGCAGCCCCTGCCGGAAGCGTATATACCCGCCACTCTCGCTGGCCAGCATCAGCTATATATTACGTTGGTTAATCATTCGCCTGAGCCAGCATATCACGTTAACCAGGTGGCCCACCACGTTTCGCCACCTACCCCGGCTCCACAGTATACAGCGGGCTACCTCAGCTGGCCGGCCGTACCTTGGGCCGCTACCTACCACATCCTGCGCAACGGCCAGGTTACAGCTCGCACTACCGACACCAGCTTTCCAATCCTTACCCCCACGGCCTATACCGAATTTCAGATAATAGCTGTGGACTCCGCCGGTTTTGAGTCGTTTGCTAGTGAGCCGCTCGCCGTAGAGCCTGCCCCATTCCAAATGAGTATAGAGTTGGCAGCAACCCTGCCTGATTTAGCATCCTGCTACCCCGGCTCGGATGGCAAAGCCTCGGTAGAAATCAGCACGACAATTAACCGCACCTTAACTATCCCGGTAACTGTGCCCCACGATGGAGTATATGCCCTTGACTTCTATTATGCCAATGGCAACGGCCCCATCAGCACCAGCAACAAATGCGCTTTCCGGACGCTCCGGCTGGGCCAGCAGCAACTGGGCACCGTGGTACTACCCCAGCGCGGCGAACAAGCCTGGGCAGATTGGGGGTACTCTAACCCAGTTGTAGCGCGCCTGCCCAGCGGCCACCTCCTGCTAACTCTGAGCCTGGAGGAAGCCAACCAGAATATGCACGGCGAAGTCAACCACGCCTTACTTCACCACCTGCGCCTAACGCACCTAGAGTAGCATCCGTTTACTACTCTCCTACCTCTTCGCTCTGGCCGAACCCGAACCTGGCCGAAGATATGCAACGTGTAAAGCCATGTCCGAAACCCTATCCGATATTCAATCCGAAGAAGACATTCGCCGGTTGGTAGATGCCTTTTATAGCCGCGTGCAAACCGATGACCTGATTGGGCCAATTTTCGAGGCGGTGGTACACGGCAATTGGCCCCGGCATTTGGCCACCATGTACGACTTCTGGAGCAGCTTGCTACTGAGTACCAGCCGCTACCGGGGCCGGCCCTTCCCCAAACACCTGGCCCTCCCCGTCGACAGCCGGCATTTCCAGCGCTGGCTCTCGTTGTTTGTAGAAACGGTAGAAGCGCATTTCAGTGGTCCGAAGGCCGATGAAGCAATATATAAAGCAGGCAACCTTGCCACCATTTTTCAGTATCGTATCGAGCAGGCGCGGAACCCGCTTAACCTGCTATGAAACTTTTTATAGATAAAGTACCTTTACGGTCTGCTAATCAGCGCGAAAGGATATAATTTCGAGGAATCGGGAAAATATTTTTCGCGAATTGGCGAATATCCAGCAACCTGCGTAAATTCGCTACGTATCCACCAGTCCTACCCCGTACGTATGGCTACAACTCCTACACTTCCCGATCTGCGCACCGAAGGCGACATCAAGACTTTGGTGGATACCGCATTCAGCAAGGCCAATGAAGATGAGCTTCTGGCTCCGCTGTGCAATGCCGTAGCGCGAGTACATTGGCCCCGCCACCTCACTTCCCTGTACGACTACTGGAGCACGGCACTGCTGGGCACCACCCGTTATCAGGAAGGCGAAATGGTACCGCTCCACTCGGCGCTGCCGGCCCAAGGGCCCCTGTTTCAGCGTTGGGTTTCTTTACTCAAGCGTACCGTCGACGAAAAATTCGCCGGTTCGAAAGCGGAAGAAGCCAAAAGCAAAGTCGCTACCCTAGCCTCTAACTCGCGCGCTGCTTAGCGCCTGTCCACCCGCTCTTTTTCACCCACCCCCGCTCCTTTCCTCACTCCCATCCACCCCCACCACCCACCCGCTGAAAAGCCCCCTGGTTTATTCCAGAGGGCTTTTTTGCGTTATAGCAAAAGGCTAACGCTGGCCCGTAAAGTTTTTGTGAGCGTAGTGTAGCTGCAGGTATGTCACCAGTTGCTCAAAGCTGGCATACTCCTTATCCAGAATATAAATTCTGCCGCTACCCTTGAAGTCGAAGTGCAGATACTTACTTGAAGCACCTCCGCGACTCGAAGCAACCCACCACCCTACCAGGGTATTCAGGGGTTGCCGGTTTATTACCACGCCTGGAATTTCTTCCAAGATAAACTCTTGCTTGGAAAGCGTAATCCGGTGACGCCTTAGGGTTGTCAGATACCAACGGGGTAGGCCCACCCCTAGTAACAGCACAAGCAAAATGCCGGTCCACTGCTCATTATGGTTCTGGTTGGGCAGCATACTGCATATAATCAGAAAGCAGAGAAACCCACTACCGCTCATAAGCAGGTAGCACCCCATTTTGGTAATTGTGTTATTCGATTCTATTTGTATCACGGTTCGCAGTTCCGTCTACTATTTGACAAGAAAAAGCCGTGTTCCTGAGTGGAAACACGGCTTTTTCCTAGCTGGATGTCACCTTACACGCCTAACAGCAGGCGGGTTGGGTCTTCGAGCAACTCTTTCACGCGCACCAGGAACGATACCGACTCGCGGCCGTCGATAATGCGGTGGTCGTAGCTCAGGGCCAGGTACATCATCGGGCGGATTACCACTTGGCCATTTTCGGCTACGGGGCGCTGCACAATGTTGTGCATACCCAGGATGGCCGACTGCGGCGCATTGATAATCGGGGTGCTCATCATGGAGCCGAACACGCCGCCGTTGGTGATGGTGAACGTGCCGCCGGTCATCTGCTCGATGGTGAGCTTGTTGTCGCGAGCCAGGGTAGCCAGGCGCACGATTTCCTTCTCAATACCATCAAACGACAGCTCCTCGGCGTTGCGGATTACTGGCACTACCAGCCCTTTTGGAGCCGATACGGCAATGCTGATGTCGCAGAAGTCGTTGTAGACGATGTCAGTGCCATCAATCTGGGCATTCACGGCGGGCCATTCTTTCAGGGCCACGCACACGGCCTTGGTGAAGAACGACATAAAGCCGAGGCCTACCGAGTGCTTTTCCTTGAACTTGTCCTTGAACTTGTTGCGCAGGTCCATGATGGGCTGCATGTTCACCTCGTTGAAGGTGGTGAGCATAGCCGTTTCGTTCTTCACGGATACCAAGCGGCGAGCCACCGTCTTGCGCAGGTTGCTCATCCGCTCGCGGCGCTGCACGCGGTTGCCACTGGCTGCCGGAGCCGCCTGGGCAGGGGCTACAGGAGCTTTGGCCGGCGCGGCAGGGGTAGCAGCCGGAGCTGGGGCAGCTGGCTTGGCCTGGGCATTCTGGGCGTCTTCCTTCGTGATGCGGCCATCCCGACCAGAGCCTTGTACGTCGACGGGGTTAATGCCTTTCTCACCCAGGATTTTGCCAGCCGCCGGCGAAGGCGTGCCGGTAGCATAGCTGGTAGTGCTAGATGTAGCCGGAGCCGACGAAGCAGCCTGGCTAGTGGCAGCAGGTGCAGCGGCCGGGGCCGAAGCAGCCGGAGCAGCCCCGCTACCTCCTTCAATGCGGGCAATGGTAGCCCCAATACCAATCGTTTCGCCTTCCTTGGCGGCGTGACGCAGGGTACCGCTACCCTCGGCAGGCAGCTCGAAGGTAGCCTTATCCGATTCCAGCTCAGCAATAATTTCGTCGCGCTGTACTTGGGCGCCGTCTTCCTTCAGCCATTTGGCAACCGTCACTTCCGTGATAGACTCGCCCACGGCCGGAATCTTCATCTCCACCGTAGCACCACCCGAAGTTGCGCCACCAGCGGCCGGAGCAGCGGCCGTAGCCGTATCAGCCGAGCCGGCCTGCGAGCCGCCGTAGCCGCTCTGGTTGCTGGCCTGGGGGTTTTGCTCGCCTTGGGTTACGGGGTCAGCGGCAGGGGTAGCAGCCGGAGCGCTGGTTGTGGGGGCCGAAGCCGCTGGGGCTCCAGCCCCATCGATTTCCGCAATAGCCGTTCCGATGCCGATGGTTTCGCCTTCGGCCACCCGGATTTTCAGTACGCCATCCGTTTCGGCGGGCAGCTCAAACGTGGCTTTGTCCGATTCCAGCTCGGCAATTACTTCGTCGCGCTTTACGGTGTCGCCGTCGGCTTTCAGCCATTTGGCAATGGTAACCTCGGTGATGGATTCGCCGACGGCGGGGATTTTAATTTCCAGACCCATAGGTGGGGATTTTGAGGAGTTTCGGTGGGGATGTCGTTGATGTTGTCATTCCGAAAGAAATGAGGAATCTGAGGTATTGACCCTATAGCAGACCCAGATTCCTCGCTCCCGCCCGGAATGACAGACACACTAGTCGGTTTTCTGGGCTTTGGCGGCGGTTTCCTTGATAACGGTATCGGCTACCTCCTCGCGGGGCTTGTCGAAGGCGCGGGCCACGAGGTCCTTCTGCTCCTTTACGTGCACCTTGTTGTAGCCGGTAGCCGGCGAGGCCGAGGGCTTGCGAGAAATAACGTCTTCCAGCTCGCGGCGCATGAAGCGTAGCAGGTAGTTCCAGTAGCCCATGTTCTCGGGCTCCTCCTGTACCCAGTACACCTTGGCTTTGGGATACTTCGCCAGTTCGGCCTGTAGCTGCTTCTGCGGGAAGGGGTGCAGCTGCTCCAGGCGCACAATGGCCACATCCTTACGCTGGGAGGTTTGCTGCTCTTCCAGCAGATCAAAGTACACCTTGCCCGAGCACAGCAGCACGCGCTTCACCTGCTTGTCTTCGGCGTATACATCGCCGAGTACTTCGCGGAACGTGCCGGAGGTAAACTCCTCTACTGGCGATACGCACAGCGGGTGGCGCAGCATGGACTTAGGCGACATCACCACCAGCGGCTTGCGGAACTCCCAGGTCAGCTGGCGGCGCAGAGCGTGGAAGAAGTTGGCCGGCGTGGTCATGTTGGCCACGATGATGTTGTTTTCGGCAGCTAGCTGTAGGAAACGCTCGGGGCGGGCGTTGGAGTGCTCCGGGCCCTGGCCTTCGTAGCCGTGGGGCAGAAGCATCACCAGGCCGTTCATGCGCTGCCACTTGCTTTCCGACGATACCACGAACTGGTCAATCATGGTCTGGGCACCGTTGGCAAAGTCGCCGAACTGGGCTTCCCAGATTACCAGAGCCGTGGGGTTGGCCATGGCGTAGCCAAACTCAAAGCCCAACACGCCATACTCACTCAGCAGCGAGTTGTAGATGTTCAGCTTCTCCTGGCCTTCCTCGATGTAGTTGAGCGAGTTGTAGGGCGCGGAGGTTTCGGCGTCGTGCAGGACGGCGTGGCGGTGCGAGAACGTACCACGCTGCACATCCTGGCCGCTCAGGCGCACGATGTGTTTTTCAGCCAGCAACGAGCCATAGGCCAGCAGCTCGCCGGCTGCCCAGTTGAGGACGCGCGTTTCGAAGAACATCTTCTTACGCTCCTTCATCAGGTTGTCAATCTGCTTCAGGGGTTTGAAGCCCTCGGGCAGGGTAGTCAGGGCCGTGCCTACCTTCTGCACCAGCTCCTCACTGATACCCGTAACCGGCGACTGGTCGAAGTCCTCGGGCTTGGAGCGGCGCAGGCTGCGCCATTCGTTTTCGAGGGCCTGGTAGTTGTAGGGCAGCGGCTTCTGCTTTACCATGTCCAGGCGGGCCTGGAGCAGGTCGCGGAACTCGCGGTCCATCTGGTTGGCTAGTTCTTTGTCTACGTCGCCGCGCTCTACCAGCATAGCATTGTACACCTCGCGGGGGTTCTGGTGCTTGCTGATGAGGTTGTAGAGGGTAGGCTGCGTGAACTTGGGCTCGTCCGACTCGTTGTGGCCGTGGCGACGGTAGCACACCATATCAATAAAGATATCGGCGTGGAACTGCTGGCGGTACTCAGTGGCGAGCTGCACGGCAAACACCACAGCTTCGGGGTCGTCGCCGTTTACGTGCAGCACGGGGGCGTCGATAATCTTCGCCAGGTCGGTGCTGTAGATAGACGAACGGGCGTCTTCGAAGTCGGTGGTAAAGCCTACCTGGTTATTAATCACGAAGTGCACGGTGCCACCGGTCTTGTAGCCTTCCAGCTGCGACATCTGCGTTACCTCGTAGCCGATGCCCTGGCCCGCCACGGCAGCGTCGCCGTGAATCAGGATGGGCAACACCTTATTATAGTCGTTCTGGTAGCCGTGGTCGAGCTTGGCGCGCACGAAGCCTTCTACTACCGGATTCACCGCCTCCAAGTGCGAGGGGTTGGGGGCCAGTTTCAGGTTCACGCTGCGGCCACCGGCATCTACCTGGCTGCTGTAGCCCATGTGGTACTTCACGTCGCCGTCGCCCATGGTCAGGTCCGGTACGGCAGTGCCCTCGAACTCCGAGAAAATCTGCTCGTAGGTTTTGCCCATGATGTTGGCCAGCACGTTCAGGCGGCCGCGGTGGGCCATGCCAATCATCACTTCCTCCACGCCCAGCTCAGCACCCTTCCGGATGATGGCATCGAGGGCCGGAATGGTGGTTTCGCCACCTTCCAGCGAGAAGCGCTTCTGGCCGAGGAATTTGGTATGCAGGAAGTTTTCGAATACCACGGCCTCGTTGAGCTTGCTCAAGATGCGCTTCTTGTACTCTACACCGGGGTTAAAGCTCAGCGAGTCCTTCTCCACTTTCTCGCGGAACCAGTCGAGCACCTGCGGGTCGCGGATGTACATGTACTCGAACCCGATGGTGCGCGTGTAAATCTTCTGCAGCGCCGATACAATGTCGCGCAGGGTGGCTTCCGTGCCCAGGCCCAGCACTTCGCCGTTCTTAAACTTGGTGTCCAGGTCAGCGTCGCTCAGGCCGAAGTCCTGCAGGTTCAGGCGGGCCTTGCGGTCTTTGCGCTCACGCACCGGGTTGGTGCGGGCTACTAGGTGGCCGCGGCTGCGGTAGGCATGAATCAGGTTGCGGACTTGCGTTTCCTTGTCGGCGGCTACCGTATCCACGGCCCGGATGGCTCCGGCCTGGTTGGTGCTGGCTGTAGTGCCAAGCACGCCCTCGCCATCGGCCTGCCCTACCCCATTTTCGGAGTATTGCTGGGCAAAATCGAAGCCTTCAAAGAATTTCTGCCAGCTTACGTCAACCGATTGCGGATCGGCTTTATAGGACTGGTAAAGCTGGTCAATGTATTCGCCGTGTGCATTGGCGATGTAAGAGTAAGCGTCCATGCGGTGGGAACTGGTGGTTCAGAAGCAAATGTAAATAGGTTGATTAGAAAGCTAAAACTGATATTCGCATGTTCAAATAATCCTCTCTATCAACCACATGAATGGAAGCATAGTTTTCGACTGAGTTGAAGCGTCCAATCTAGGAATAAAAAGAAAAGCCGCCCCTATTTATCCGGAACGGCTTTTCATAAGATTTAGGGGTAGCGCTATTTGGCAAGAGCCATCTTAAAGATGTGGTAGGGTTGGTCCTGCTTCCCAATGCCTTTGTTCCAGGTAGGCGTTTTGTGAATAGCTGAGTTAGTGATGTAGAGCGTCTTGCCATCGGCAGAGAAGGCAAACGTGTCGGGCCACTCCAGGCGGGGGTCCTGCACTACCATTTCCACCTTGCCATCTGGGGTGCGGCGCTTAATGGAATGATCCTCAAAGGCTGTCAGATACACATTGTTGGCGGCGTCAATTTCCATTCCGTCGCAGGCAGGCACTTTCCCTAAGTCCTCAATCTGCTGGGCCAGTTGGGCATCCGACAGGGCCGGGTTGCGCAGAGCTTCGGTTTTGATGCGGTAGAGCTTGTAGCTGGTCAGGGGTTTCCAGTAGAGATACTGCAGGTCCTGGCTCAGGGCAATACCATCGGCGTTGAAGCGGGCCTTGTTGCCGCTGGGGTCAATCAGTTCCTTGCCGTCAGCCTTGATGTTGAGGGTAGTATCGGCCATCATGGAGGCGTGCTGGGCCAGCAGCTTGCGCGACTTGCCTGACTTCAGATCCACTACTACCAAGCTCCCTACCCCCGATTCGGTGATGTAAGCGTACTGGTTCTGCGTATCCACGCGCACATCGTTAAGGTAGGATTTGCGCGAGGCTACACTTTCGGGGATGCTAATGTTCTGCACCACCTTATCGGTCTTGGGGTCAATCTTGACCAGCTTGGGGCCGCCGGGCACGGTGCCTTTGATGCCAGGGGAGGCCGGATCAAGCACCCACAGCATACCGGTTTTGTCGACGTGCACGCTTTGCGGGCAGATCCAATGCTTCTGCGGCTCGTTACGCACGGTCTCGTTCCACAAATTCCAGTTCGCATCGGGGTAGCCTTTTACGGAGCCATCGGGCATGATTTCGGCCACCGGGTTCACCGGATTATTGTCCCAGCGCGGAAAGTCGCCGAATACCCGGCCATCGGGGGTAACGGCTACGCCTACAATCTGAGGCTCACGGAACTGCGCCACCACTTGCAGAGGCGAGTTAGCGGGAGCCACTGGGGCCGATGCAGCGGTAGAATCAGCAGAATTTGTGGTGGTAGCAGCGTGGTTGGTGGGCGACGAGGAAGGAGAAGAGCAGGCGCTTAACCATACGCCGGCCAGCAGGCTTGCGTAGCGAAGAGGGGTAGTGAAACCTAGCATGGACTGTTGAAGCATGTGCAGGAATAATAGGGTAGAAAAGAAACGAAGCAGCGGCCGTGCTTGCCTTCCTCATCCATACGGCCTCACTACAAGCAGGTTCTCAGCCCAACTATAACCCTCGGCACCTAACTCCCGTAAGGGGCGAAGCTATTACGAAAGCCCCTCTTAATTCTACTAATATAGTTAGCATTGGCTTCAAAAGCCAGTTTAGAAAAACTTCGTATATTTGTGCCCTTCAAAATGTCATCATTTTGTAAATACAACTAATTATAATAATTATCTATATTTATCACCTGTCCGCTTAGTTCTTTTGCCTGTTTTCGGCTAATAATGCCGTTTATCATACCACTAAAGGCGCTTTTTCTATGCTAACGTAGATGGCGCGCTTCCCTCAGCCGAGTCGGGCCGGCTGTCCATCCTCTCCGGACCAAAGTGAGAGTTCACGAACCCAACTGTCATGTCCATTGCGTTATTCCTACTGACCTTCCTATTCCCTCCCCGTACCATTTCTGTTCCCGCTCTAGCCCTACCTTCGACGGTAGCGACGCTAAGCCCCCGTCCGGTAGCTGTTGCTCTACCGGTAATGCCCGTAAAAAAGGCTCCTACTACCCTCACGTACCGGGTTACCGCTACCACCTACTGGCCCGAAGTGGACCAGACGGACGATAACCCCATGGAAACCGCCGACGGCTCCATTATCCCCAACCGGCACTCCAGCAAAACCCGCTGGCTGGCCGTATCCCGCGACCTGCTTGACAAGTGGGGCGGCCCCTTCCGCTACGGCGAAAAAGTACGCGTACGCGGTATTTCCGACGCTTTGGATGGCGTCTACATCATCCACGATACCATGAACCGCCGCCACCGCCACTGCGTGGACGTGCTCATCAACGAGCGAGAGTCAGACCGCGGCCTAGAGGGCCGTTGGGCTAATATCAAGCTTACGAAGTACACCGAAGAACCAGGCTGGCAGCCGGGTTAAACGTGCCTTTTACTACCCTGCCTTTTCAGGAAAATGCTCCAGTAACCGGGGTTTTCCGTCCGCATCATACAGGAAGGTGAGCGGCTCGGCGGGGTTGCGCAGAATTTCCTCTAACGAAATCTGCCACCGTTTCCACATTTCCAGCAACGACTGTCCGTACGCGCTATTTTCCCACGGGTTGAAAATAGAGGTGGTTACGTCGTCAATCAGCGTATCCATTATTACCTCGGTATCACCGGGCCGCACGGCGCGGGGGTAGTAGTCGGGGATGACGTTGAGGATATACGCCGCATAGTACACCCGTGCTTTAAATTCCGCAATCTGTATGGGGTGCAGGGGGCGGTAGGCGTCTTGGTACACCCGTCGCATGGCCTGCTGAATAATGCCGTTATCTACTAGGCAAGCAACCAATACCACGTTATCAAGCTTGATGCTGAAGGCAATGGTGCTCAGGTCGTCATCATACTCGAAAGGAATGGTGTCTTCGCGCGGGTCGGCTTCCAGAATAAAAATAGAAGCGGGCGTAAAATCGTCATATTCCATGGGAACCCGCAGGGCCTGCAAAGGCTGAAAAAACGCCTGAAACCGCCGGAGCAACATGGCATTTTCGGCTAGTGGGTACTGCGGCCGGGCCAGCGGATCGAGCTCGGTGAGCAGTTCCGTAACCAGAATGCCGTAGAACATCTTGCCCAGCCACAAAAACAGGGTTTGCTCGTCTACCTGCCGAAAACCCGCTACCCCCGCGGAAGCAGCTACCTCTATCCGGGCCTCGAGCGGCTCCACATGCTGGGTACGGCACTTTGGGCAGCAGGCAATGCGCAGATCCTGATACTGCACAATACTCATATCCAGCAGCTTAATTTGCCGTTCCTGCAGAGCGTACCGTGTCATTAGCCAGTCGGCGAAGACGGGGATGGTATCCTGCGGGGGCATAGTAGGCATACCGCATAAAAAGCAGCGGTGCATACTAAAGTGCATTCCCCCGAAGGGGTCGTAAAGCGTAAGGTCGGCGAGCGGCTGAAATTCAGACATAGGGCTGGAATGAGGCGGCAAAAATACGGCGCTTCGGTTGCCCAAACAGCACTCTGTGGCAAGTGCTGCCTGAGCGGATACGCCGGCATACGAGGACTGAATACTACCCAGCCCCTCGATTGTTATGCCTCAATAGCAAAGGCCCTGACTACCAGTAGTCAGGGCCTTTGCTTGCTCCGGTACAAGGTAGCGGCTAGCGCGACAACGTGGAGCCTAGCTTGATGAGCAGCTTGCCGAGTTGAGCCAGCGGAGCACTGTAGCCATCCGACGTTTCGTCAGCCACTTTGGAAGTTTCGGCTCCCAGGGTAGCCAGGGTTTCGGCAATGTCGTGGGCCTCAGCATCGGAGGAGCTAAGTTGTTCGCGTAGGGTATTCAGCTCCTGAATGATCTTGGCGAGGCCCGGGCGCTCCGAGGCGCGCAGCACTTCGGCCCAGCGGTCTATTTCGGTTAGGCCTTTTTCACTGGCCTGGTCGGGGGCGCCGGCATTGAGCAAATTAAGCGTGTCTTCGAGCAGAGCTGAGTTTTGCTGGTCGGTGACATCAAGCGGTACGGTAGGCGTAGCCGGTGTTTGGGGGGTGGAGGCGGTAGAGTCCATATGCAAGAAGAAATCAGCAAATGAGGGAGAGGTACCAACCTATACTTACCCAGGCCCGGAAAAGTTGGCATACCTCAATTGGAAAAGCGCCGTACAATCCGGCACGGCCTATTCTGGCCGAAAAGTTGTGGACGCTCTTCCCTCCTATGCTGCACACCTACCAACCGGCTCCTTTTTCCTCTCCTACCCGACAGCATCAGTTTGAGGCCGTAGTAGGTGCTTTGCGGGCCGAGGCTGGAGCACCTTACACCGTAGTGCTAGGCAACGTGGCGCCAGACCCTACCCGCCCTGATTACCGGTTGGATGCGGTGGTCATTCGCCCGCGCAGCATCACGTTATTGCAGTTGTTGCCGGCGGGGGGCCTGCTTCACATCCCGGACTTGCGCACCGGCACCTGGCTGCTGGATGGCGCTCCTTTGGAAATGCCCGACGAGGCTGAAAATCCCTACGCGCGCTTTGAACAGCAACGCGCTGCCCTAGCTGCCTGGCTCACCCCGCACTTGCCCCCCGATGCCGCCAATCTGCAGTTCACGACCGGGCTTGTGCTGTTTAGTGCTCCGGTGCGGTTTGGGCCGGAGGTAGAGGCGCGCATGGGTGCGGTGCCGGCGGCCTCCACCTTCCATCTTCTACCCGACCCTGCCCGCTTCACCCGGCGCTTAGCGCAGTTGGCCACACCCGAAATCGACCTTACGCCTTCGGATCTGGAGCAACTAACCCAAAGCCTCGGCTTCGGGCCTGCCGATGAGGTAGCCAACTCACCGACGCCTCCTACCCAGACGCAGCCAGTGGAGCCCGCCAGTGCCGGCAACCTACTGCGCCAGAAGGCCGGGCAGCTCTGGCGCTGGCTAGGGGCAGAGGATGTAGATGAGTTGGACCGCCGCTCTACGGGTTACGAAGTTGACTTGGAAGCTCGAAACCAGGAAAAGGAGGAGCTGGAGCAGCTGCGCACTACCCTTCAAGCCGACCTAAGCCAGCAGCTCCGGGCCATGGAATCTCGCGAGACGGAACGGGAGCAGCGCATTGCCCAGTTGCAGCAGCAGCTGGCCGCCGCCCCCATAGCCCCCGAAGCCCCTGACCTGCAAGCCCAGCTAGCCGCCGAAAAACGGGAAAAAGCTGCTCTCGAAGCCTCCATCCAGAACTACCGCACTGAGCTGGAAAGCCGCAACCAGGAGCTAGGCAGCAAAATTCAGCAGCTCGAAAACTTAATTCAGCGTCTTTCGGCTGCTCCGGTTGTCCCGCCTCTCGGCAGCACTGCTATACCGCCGGTGCTACCCCCAAAACCGGCTGCTACCGAAGCGGCTCCTCCTCCGCCTGCGCCTTCTGCAACCCGCATGGAGCCACCTTCCCCGCGCCGTGAGCAATTTGGGCGGCCTGCGGAAGCCCGGCAGCAGCTGCTCGCCGGACTAGAGCGGTGGCGGCCCGCCGTACGCCGACTAACGAGCCGGCTGGGACCCTGGGCTCGGCAGGTGCGCCAACATCCGCGGTGGGCGGCATATGCCGCAGGGGGCGGTGCCGCCTTGCTGCTTGCTCTTGGTATTGCCCGCTGCAACAGCACTAGCGCGCCCGTACCGTTTCAGCACCAAGGCCGCTATGGGCTGCTGGACTCAGATGGGGATACGCTACTGCCCGCTCGTTACGCGCATATCGGGGAGTTCCGCGAGCATCGGGCGGTAGTGGAGCAAGATGGGGTGTTTGGCGTTGTGCAGGACGACGGCCAGGAGGTAGTGAAGCCGGCGTACGACGCACTTTATCCTTACGCCGGCGCATACGCCCGGGTCAAAGTGGGCCAATACTACACCTTTATTGATGCGGCCGGCGAAGAGTTTGGGGCGTATTATTACGCGGCCCGCGACTTTTCCGAAGGCTACGCGGCCGTGCTTGACCACCGGGGCTGGCACTACATCACCGGCCCCGATGAGCCAGCCACTACCCCCGTTATTTTTCAGGAAGCCTACTCCTTTGATAAAGAGCTGGCCCGAATCAAAACCAAGGGGTATTTCACTTTTATCCAGTCCGACTACCTAGCCGATACTACAAGCGGCACGGCTCCTTTCGGGCGCTACTCCAATGCTACCGATTTCGATGCGCAGGGCCGGGCGCGCGTAACCCAGCAGGGCCGCACGTTTTTCATTGACCGCGACGGCGACGAAGTAAAAGAGTAATGCCGAGCCGGGGGTTCTAGTCATCGTGCTTGCGCTTACGCTTGTGTTTGCCTTTCCCGTGCCCTTTGCCCTCGCCCCCCAGCCACCGCAGGACGGCCTCTCGGTAGCTACCGTAGGTGCTGGCCGGAGCCGATGACGGAGCCCGGTTAGCTGCTTTGCTAGCTAGCACCAAACGACCATTTGGCTGCGTATTGATGGCTACCGCCTCCCCCAACAAGGTACAGCCCTGACCATCTTTTACCTCCGTGCGCTTGCCGTCGCGGGCTACTACAAAGCCGTCGCGGGTAATCAGGCGGCCGTTGGGCAGGCGCACGTCGCGCGTCATGGGGCGAGCTTCTCCGTTCCGAATCAGGTACATGCTCCCATCGCGCCGCTGAAACCCATCGTTGGTTTGAGCCACGCCTAGAGAGGTAGTAAAGAGCAGGCAGACAAGTAAGCTTAATCGAAAAAGCATAAAAAAAACAGGGTTCCGAAGGCGGCAAGGGGTAGGCAGCAGTACGCGCCGGTAGCCAGGAAGTTAGCAGGCAAAACAACGGCTAAAAGTTTTGCTAGTGTTCGGGTTACCTTCCGAACGGTAAGCTATTAAGCTCTACACAACGCTAACAGTTGTACTTACAACTCTTTACCTCTACTACACACTACCATGAAAGCCATCTTCAAGTCCTTGTTCGTTGCTGCTGCCGTTACCTTTGCTGCCACCTCCTGCACCCAGGAAGGCAAAGAAAATGCTGAAGCGGCTGGTGAGCACACCGAAGCCGCTGCTGAAAACGCTGGCGATGCTGCCGCTGCTGAAGCTTCTAACGCCGCTAACGCAACTGAGGCAGCTGCCGAAAACGCCGGCGACGCCATCGAAAACGCCGCCGACAAAGCGGCCGACAAAACAGAGGCTGCCGCCGACAAAGCTGCGGCTGAAACCAAAGAAGCCGCTAACAAAACCGAGGCCGCCGCTGATAGAGCTTCGGCTGATGCCAAGGCTGAAATCAATGCCGCTACCAAAAACGACTAGTCGTACGGCATTCTATACAGAAGGCCCCTGCCAGCAACGGCAGGGGCCTTCTGTGTTTTCTGCTTCCTAGCTGTGCACCAGAGGCTCGCTCACGACTGCAGCCCCTGAGGCACCGGCCAGTTCCAGCAGGACTTCATAGTAAGGCCGGCCCTGGATGCGCGACTGCAGCCAGCTATAGAAGCTTAGGGCCTGCAAATCTTCCTGCTCCAACGGCACAAATGCCGGAATGCGCGCGGCCCGCTCGGCAAACTGCGGCCTGCGCGCCAAGTCAGGCGCGTCGATGAGGTCACGCACTAGCTGCAGGTAGCACAGCACTGCCGCGTACCCGCCGCCGTCGGGCCCGAAACGCTCTTTCACCAGGCGTTCAATGGCGCGCAGACGGTTCAGGGCCAGGTCGGGGTTGCCCAGCTCCAGCTGAGTCAGCATCTCGCCCATATTGCGGTTGAGCACCCACTCTACTCCCATTTCCTGCTCGCACCAGTGGTCAGTGCGCCCAATGCCCAGCAGAACTTGGTTGGTTTTTTGGAATTGCCCCTCCGCAAAATAATGAAAGCCCAGCCCCAGCCGGGCCGTTAGCTGGTCGCGGGGCGAGAGAGAAGTGCGCAGAATATCTTCCAGCAACCGGATGCTGTCGGCGTTACGGCGCAGGAAGGCATAGTTGGCAGCCAGGAGAAACGTGTACCGGGCCAGCAGCCCCGTAGCCTGCAGCTTCGGGCCGCTATCCAGCACCGCCCGCAGCCGCTCCAGGTACTCCACCGATTCGCGGAAACGGCGGGTACGGTACAAGGAATGCGCAATCATATACAGGAGCCCCAGCTGAGCTTCGCGGTGGGCCGGCTGAAAGCCGTGGCGCTTTTCCATCAGATGGTAGCAGCGCATCACGAAGGGCGCGAACGAGAGGTAGTCGCGGCGCACGAGCATGGCAGCGCGGGCAATGGACATGAGGCGGTAGAGCAGAGCCGGACGTCGGGCAAAGGCTTCCTGCAGATCATACTCGCGCAGCACATCCTGCAAAATAGTATCAAACGACTCCCCGGCCCGGCCTTTTACCCGCGCTTCTCGCAACCGCTGCCGAATCAGGCTGTCGGCAATGTTGGCGCGCTCCTCCTCGTCGGCTGCTTTCTTATTCTGGTTGCGACGCTGAATAATATCGGTTAGGTCGTCGGCATATTTGCTACCCGCCTGGGTAATCTGCAGGTTATAGACGGTATTCAGTAGCTCATACTGCTCGTTCTGGCAGGCCAGCTTCTCGGCTTTGCGCAGGGTACTCCAGGCCAGCCGGGGCACTCCTACCTCAAATAAGTATTGGGCCAGTGTTAAGAGTCCGCGCACCGAGGAAGCCGCCGTGGGGTCTTGCTGGCGCTGGCGGAGCAGCAGGTAGTCAGTAAGGTGCCGCATTAGCCGCTTGCGCAGGGCGTAATACGCTACGGCGTTCGGCTCCTCGGGGTAAAGCCGGGTCAGCAACTCCTCGGTGGCATATTCCTGCTGGTGCAGTAGCAAGTCGCAGAGGCGCACGTCCATGCGTCCTTTCTGCTTGCGCCGCTGCCGCTGAATGAACTGCCGAAAGTCCTTCCGGTCGTCAGCTGAAAAAGTAAGCAGCGTGGTGCGCAAATCATCCATGCCCGGAAGATAAAGCTCGGTTTGATATCCCCCAATACGCTGGTCGATAAGTCAGAAAGTATTTACATAAACAATTGAATACAAATTTTTTACATGTTATTATACAAGCAGTAAATAGTCTGAATAAACTAAAAGATGGTTGGGGTTATCCGTTCTGAGTCCGCACCTTCGATTTATAGCTTCCATCCTTCACTTTCTGTTTTAGTGTATGACCCGCATAGTGTTTACTTTCTTGTTTATGTTGGCTGGGGTAGTAGCCCACGCGCAGGATTTGCTCACCAAGTCCAGCGGGGAGGAGCTGCAGGTAAAGGTGCTGGAAATTACCCCCACGGAAGTTCGCTACAAGCGCACCGACAACCCCGATGGCCCCCTTATCACGGTGCGCCGCGCCGACGTGTTCATGATTCGCTACGCTAATGGCACGAAGGAGCTACTGGGGGGAGCCAGTGCGCTACCCAGCACCCCACCCGCGGGTAGCAGCAGCACCACCGCTCCTAAAACCGGAACCGTTCCCGGCGACGAGGAATCGATGTACGAGGATGTGCAACTGAACGGCCCGCGCCTGGGCTTTACCCTGCTGAGTGGAGGCATTGCCACCAAGGCTGACCGGGAGTACGGTGTCAATCCGTTTCTGACCCAGTTTGGCTGGCAGTTCGAAACCCGGATTTTTCGCTTGCAGAACGGCACCTCGGGCCTGCTAGAGTTGGTGCCCCTGATCGGTGGCTTGGAGCAAGGTAAGTTTCTGCCTAGCCTGAACGCGCTGATTGGGATTCGCGGGCCCAAAGGCTTTGAGTTTGGCCTGGGGCCCAACGTGTCGCCGGCTGGGGCCAGCATTGCCTTGGCGGTGGGCACTTCGTTTCGCAGCCAGGGAATCAATTTCCCGGTAAATTTTGCGGTAGTCCCCGGCAACGGTGGGGCCCGCTTCAGCTTGTTATTTGGCTTCAACTCCCGCCATCGGTAATCTATTTTTCGCTTTCTTATTCCCATCAGCATGCGCTTTATTCTACTCCTTTTCAGCGGCTTACTTCTGACGTTGCGCACCACTGCCCAGGACGTTATCCTGCAAACCGATGGCGCCGAAATTCCGGGTAAGGTTCTGGCCATCACGCCGGAGCGCATAACCTACGTAAGCGCCGCCGCCGATACCGTGCAGCTGCCTGCTGGGCAGGTATTCCTGATTCGCTACGCCAACGGCACGAAGGAGGTGCTACGCAACCTGGCGGCGCCAGCCCCTGCCCCTACCCTTACCCTCAACCCTACGGAGGCCTATGCCCAGGGCCGACGCGATGCCCGGGCACATTTTAGGGCCCCGGGCGCATTCTGGGGTACGTTTGGGGTTACGGCAGTTACCATACCCGTTCTAGGAGGCCTGGGGGGCCTGGCAACCGGCACTGCCATTGCCGTAACGCCACCGAAAGAGCACAACCTACACGTGCCCGACCCCGTGCGCCTGACCGATGCAAACTATATGCGAGGCTACGAAAAGCAGGCTCAGCGCAAAAAGGTAGGCAAGGCCGCGGCGGGTTTTGGCACCGGCCTGGTGGCGGGGTCGGCCCTGTGGCTGCTCATCGTATTTTCTACCATCAATCACATATAGCTGGTAGCTGAGGCCGGCGGTTGGTGCAGCGGTGTGGCGTGCTGTCTGCGTGTTGCTGGGTAGGCGCCGGGTAGCCGGGAGCTGCCCGGCGGGCCGTGGCATAACTTCATGGTAAGCCCCAGCGTACGCAGGTTATCTTTCCGCCTTACCATTTTCCCTTCCCTGGACGCGAACAACATATGGCATCGACGACGCTACTGAGCTGCGCGCTCGGGGCAACTGGAACGAAAGTAAAGGACAGGCTAAGCAGAAGTGGAGCTACCTCACCGATGACGACCTGAAGTACCAGGAGGGCCAACCAGACGAGTAGTTCGGCCGCCTGCCAGCCAAAACCGGTGAGCCCACTGACGATAGCAAGCATTGGTTTCAGCGGACCTTCTACATGAGCCGCTTTACTCTGGTTTTCCTGAGCCCGGTACTACCGCAGTACTGGGCTCTGCTGTTCCGATGAGTATGCTCCCCGCAACGAATTGTAACTCAACTATATAAATAATCCGATATAATTTATAAATTCAATCACGCTAATAGGATGAGCATGGTGGCTGATGAACTTCGGATGGTAGGAAACACTGCGCTGCTTCGGCTGCCCAAAACAGCTTTTCTGTGTTCCCGCGACTACCCCGCTAGTATTGAGCGCACTACGTATCTGTGGGCTATGGAGCAGCGGCAACTGGGGTATTGCGTCTTGTCGGGCTTTAATTCCCGCCTGGAGCAGTCGGTATTCCGGTTTTTGCGCCGAGACGTACAGCAGCCTATTGTGTACGTTCTAGGACGGGGCATTCAATCCACAGTACAGTTTGAGTACGAGCGGGACATTCACCTGGGGCGCCTGCTGTTTGTTTCGCCCTTCGAGCCAAAAGTCAGCATTGTAACCCCAGAAACCTCCAACGCCCGTGACTTGCTGCTGGTGGACTTGGCCGACCGGTTTTTCATTCCCTATGTGGCGCCGGGTGGCAACCTGGAGCGACTCCTGGCCAGCGAAGCTGCCCGCAGCAAGCCCATCGTCACGCTCAATCTTCCTGAAAACGAAGTCCTGCTCCGGCAGGGGGCCCAGGTGTATCGGCCACCGGGGCTGCTGGCTCATTCCGCCGAGCCGCAGCCCAACCTTAAATAAGTCATCTACCGTAGTGGGGGAGGTACTCACTCCTAACCTGCTACCTTATGTCTGCTGCCAATACAATTCTTTCCGCCGTTCCGGCGTCCCCCTCCTCCGGCATTCGGGCGCTGGCCCGCTTCGGCTTTGCGGCCAAGGGGGTAGTGTACCTGCTCATGGGGCTGCTCGCACTGCTAGCCGCTACCGGCCAGCACGGTGGGCAAACTGCTGATAAAAAGCAGGCGGTGCAGACCTTACAGGGTGTGCCCGGTGGTCCGGTTCTGCTGGGCCTGGTAGCACTGGGGCTGGTAGGCTACATTATCTGGCGCTTCACCCAGGCCCTGATTGATACGGAAGGGAAAGGCCATGACGCCAAAGGCCTCGGGCGGCGACTGGGCTACGCGGGCAGCGGCTTGCTCTACGCGAGCGTGGCGTGGTTCGCTGCGCAGCTGGCTTTTAAAGGCTCGGCTAGCAGCGGAGGCAACGGCCAACAAACCCTCACGGCCAAAGTGCTCGGCTGGCCGGGTGGCGAATGGATTATCATGGCCGTAGGGCTGGCTATCATCGGCGGTGGGGTGTACCAGATTTACCGGGCCTATTCCGGCTCGTTCCATAAGCACGTGAATGCCAGCAGCCTACCGCCTAACCAACAGAATATTGTGTACCGCACTGGCCAGATAGGCTACACGGCCCGCGGCATTGTTATGGGCATTATCGGCTACTTTTTCGTGCAGGCGGGCCGCAACTCGCGCGCCGAGGCCGTGGGCACTACTGATGAGGCGTTTGATTTGCTCGCTTCCATGGGCCCCGCAGTGCTAGGTATTGTAGCTCTGGGCCTGATGGCGTACGGCTTCTATATGCTGGTGCAGGCCCGCTACCCCGTGCTGCGCATCTGAGGGTAGCCGTAAGTACTTAGCAGTGGCAGACAGCTCGTAGTGGCTGTCTGCTTTGTTTTCAGGGGTAGGCGGGCAGCATTTCTCCTACATAATCGGCCAGATACTGATAGGGCAGCGTAAGGCGTCCGTGGCGGGCAATGGTGGCGCGCTCCACCACTGCATCGGCGCTACCGGCGTGTAGTAGGTGGGGCAGCACATTGTCGATGAGTTGGCGGCCAAAGTCGCGGCTTGCGTTGCGGGGTAACTCGCAGGGCAGGTTATCAACGGCCATAATGGTGATGTTGCCGGGCCGGGAGTAGGCGGGCTCCAGTTCACGGGTCTGGCAGTTGTAGTCGAAGGCGGGCTCCTGAATGCTGCTGCTGCGCTTGGTGGTCGGGATGGAGCCGTTCACGTCGCAGGTCACGTCGGCAATGGTATCGATGCGGAAGCCAGGCTGGCAGATGTCGTCCTCGGTAAAAAGCTTCGGAGCTGCCGGATGCCAGTAGGCGCAGGCAATCAGCAGGTTCGTGACGGGCAGAAAGTTGTGAAAAGTTGACTCGTACTCGTGGGGGTTGCGGTGAAAGTCGGGCGTATCCCACACCCGCCCGTCGCGGCGACGGTTGTAGTCGGCGCTGCGCAGCTGGGTGTACACCGGCTCGTTGAACTCGTGGTAGAGGTAGTCGTAGACGCTCACGCGCCGGATGCGCATCATGTTGAGCACCTCTACGGCGCCCTGAGCTACCCGGCCCGAGCCGGTCACGGCTATTTTGATGGGCGGTAGGCGCTTTACTTTAAAAAACTCTTCCTGCATGTCCTCCATATCCACGCACTGGTAGGCGGGCTTAAGCTGAAAGAGCTGGTGCTTGCGGCCATAGGTGAGCAGCCCGTTGTAAGCTCCCACAATGCCGGCCCAGCGTCCAAAGGCCACAATCCGCTCTCCTTGCTCGTTGGTAAGCATCTCGTAGTCAATCAGGGTGATGTTTTTGGCCAGCACCTGGCGGAGCAACTCGCGGTTCGCGGGCTGTTTCTTCACGGTATGAGAGAAGAACAGATACGTTTTGTTGGGCAGCAGCTGGGCCACAGGCACTTCCTTCACCCCCAGCAGAATGTCGCAGTCGGCTACCTCGGGCCGCACTTCAATTCCCAAGTCGCGGTACTCTTGATCAGAGAAGCAGCGGATGGGGCTTTCCTGCACCACGATTTTCAGCCCCGGGAAGCGGGCCTCCGCCTCGGCGCACTTCTTGGGGGTGAGGGGCACGCGCTTATCGGGCGGAACTTTGCCTTCGCGAATCAGGCCAAGGGTGATAGGATGCATAGGGGTAGAGAAGACGGGGTGGGAACCGGCCCTAAATCTGCGGAAAATAGTTGAACCCATGCGCAGTACTCCGCCCTGCCCGCTGCGGACTATTCTCCCCGGTCCGGCGCCGGAGGCGTCCGGCCGGGTGGCTTCAGGAGGCCAGCTGCGGCTAGTATTCTACTCTTGGCGGCTGTTGTTCCGGCGGCGCGGTCAGCAACCGGTTGGGCACCTCTGGCGCCGGACCAGAGCGTGCAGGTGGGGTGCTGGCCGGCGCGCTATACTCCGCGTGGTGGCGAGCCGGAACAAGCCGGAACTTTTGCTGGTTTTAGGACGGAAGCGTGACGCCTTTTCGCGCTACCTTTGTAAGGACCTCGCTACAGGTCTGCTCTGTTGCCACCCTCACCCCTGTTTTTATGTTGCTTCAACCTAAGCCCGCCGATGTGTTCGTGGACCGCCATACTGGTCCTGACGAAGCTGCGGTAGCTGACATGCTGCGCACCATTGGCGTGGAGTCGCTTGACCAGCTCATCGACGAAACCGTGCCGGCCGCCATCCGCCTGAAGAAGCCGCTGAACCTGCCCGCTGCCCTTACGGAGCGGGCTTTTTTGGCGAAGTTCAAACGGATTGCTGGTCAGAACCGGCTGTTCAAAAACTACATCGGCCTGGGCTACCACGATACCCAGCTGCCGCCCGTTATTCAGCGCAATATCCTGGAGAACCCCGGCTGGTACACGGCTTACACGCCCTACCAGGCTGAAATTGCCCAGGGTCGCCTGGAAGCCCTGATCAATTATCAAACGATGATAATTGACCTCACGGGCCTGGAAATTGCCAACGCCAGCCTGCTCGACGAAGGCACCGCCGCCGCCGAAACGCTGCACATGTTCCACTCCCTGACCAAGAAGAAGCAGGCTACCCGCTACTTTATTTCGGACCAGGTACTCCCCCAAACCATTGACGTAGTGCGCACCCGGGCCCTGCCGCTGGGCATTGAGGTAGTAGTGGGCGACCACCGCACCGTGGACCTCACCGATGAAGCGCTGTTTGGCGCCCTGCTGCAGTACCCTGCCGCCGACGGCGCCGTATACGACTATACCGACTTTATTGCCAAGGCCCACAACCACAACCTGTTCGTGACCGTGGCCGCCGACCTGCTGGCCCTGACCTTGCTCACCCCTCCCGGTGAAATGGGCGCCGACGCCGTAGTGGGCAACTCCCAGCGCTTCGGGGTGCCCATGGGCTACGGCGGACCGCACGCCGGCTTTCTGGCTACCAAAGACCAGTTCAAGCGCGTTATTCCGGGCCGTATTATTGGGCAGAGCATTGATGCGGCCGGCAACAAGGCCTACCGCATGGCCCTGCAGACCCGTGAGCAACACATCCGCCGCGAAAAGGCTACGTCCAACATCTGCACCGCCCAGGTGCTGCTCTCGGTGCTGGCTGGCATGTACGCAGTCTACCACGGTCCGCAACGCATTCGGCAGTTTGCCGCCAATGTGCATGTGCTCACTCAAACGCTGGCCCAAGCTCTGACCGCACTAGGTCTGGAGCAAGCCAACGAGTTCTATTTCGATACGCTGGCTATCCGGCTGGAAAGCGCCGAGCTACAGCAGGCTATCCGGCAGGAAGCCGAAGCGGCTGGCATCAACTTCCGCTACTACGGCGAAAACCTGGTGGGCATTTCCCTCCACCAGAACACCGAGCTGGAGGATGTGCAAGACATCGTGGCCGTGTTTGCCAAGGTTCTGGGCCAGGAAGCTGCTCCGGCAGCCCTACCCACCGAGGCCGCGGTGAACTGGCCCCAGGAGCTGATTCGGAAAAGCGAGTACCTAACCCACCCGGTCTTCAACACCCACCACTCCGAGACGGAAATTCTGCGCTACATGAAGCAGCTGGAAAACAAGGACCTGAGCCTGGCTCACTCCATGATTCCGCTGGGTTCGTGCACCATGAAGCTGAACGCCACCGCCGAGATGATTCCGGTAACGTGGCCGGAAATCGGCAGCTTGCACCCGTTCGCTCCGCGCGAGCAGGCCCAAGGCTATGCTGAAATCTTCCGCGACCTGGAAGCCTGGCTTTGCGAGGTAACGGGGTTTGCCGCCGTGAGCCTGCAGCCTAACTCGGGCGCTCAGGGCGAGTACGCCGGTTTGCTGGCCATCAAAGGCTACCACGACGCCCGCGGCGACCAGCACCGCAACGTGGCCCTGATTCCGGCTTCGGCCCACGGCACCAACCCCGCTTCGGCCGTTATGGCGGGCATGCAGGTGGTAGTGGTGAAAAGCACCGAGGAAGGCAACATCGACGTGGAGGACCTCAAGGCCAAAGCCGCCCAGTACGCCGACAAGCTGAGCTGCCTGATGGTGACCTACCCCAGCACGCACGGCGTGTACGAGGAAACCATCATCGACATCTGCCAGACCATTCACCAGCACGGTGGCCGGGTATACATGGACGGGGCCAACATGAACGCGCAGGTAGGCCTGACTTCGCCCGCTACCATCGGGGCCGACGTATGCCACCTGAACCTGCACAAGACCTTCTGCATCCCGCACGGCGGCGGCGGCCCCGGCGTGGGCCCCATTGGGGTAGTAGCCGACCTGGCCCCCTACCTGCCCGGTCACGTGCTGGTAGACGCCGACGGCCGCACAGCGGGGGCGGTTACCTCGGCGCCCTGGGGCTCGGCCAGCATTCTGCCCATCAGCTACGCCTACATCAATATGATGGGCGGCGAAGGTTTGCAGCGGGCTACCCAAACGGCTATACTGAACGCTAACTACATCAAGGCCCGCCTCGAAGAGCACTACCCCGTGCTGTACACCGGCGCCAACGGCCGCTGCGCCCACGAGATGATTCTCGACTGTCGCCAGTTCAAAAAGGCAGGTATTGAAGTGGAGGACATTGCCAAACGCCTGATGGACTATGGCTTCCACGCTCCTACCGTGTCGTTCCCGGTGGCGGGCACGCTAATGGTGGAGCCCACCGAGTCGGAGAGCAAGGAGGAGCTAGACCGCTTCATTGAGGCCATGATCAGCATCCGCAAGGAAATTGCCGCGGTAGAAGAAGGCCGTGCCGATGCCAAGGATAACGTGCTCAAGCATGCCCCGCACACCGCAGCTACGGTACTGGTAGGCGAATGGACACGCCCCTACACCCGGGAGCAAGCCGTGTACCCCACCGAGTACGTGCGCGCCGCCAAGTTCTGGCCCGCCGTCTCCCGCATCGACTCAGCCTACGGCGACCGGAACCTGATCTGCTCCTGCACGCCCCTGGAGCAGTACGTGGACGCTGAAGAGCAGCTGGTTTCCACCGACAAAGGCCCTTCGTACTAACCTTGCCCGTCTAGAACGGCATACATTCGCCTACCTAAAAAGCCCCGGCTACACTGTAGCCGGGGCTTTTTTGCACTTTTTTGTCGCACATCAGCGGCCGCGGTGGTACTTGGCGCGCTTGCTTCTCACTTCGAGAAGCAGGTGCGGTACATATAGCCGCTCTCGGTTTTGCCCGCTGCAGTAAGGCGCACCTTCACAAAATAGGCGTCCACGGTGTCCATTACCTGCACTTCACTGCCCGAGCCTACGGTGGTAAGCTGCCGGGATTCTTTTGTCATGCCATCGTAAAGGATGCATTCTACCACCGTATTATGAGCGACGGGCCCGGCCGACGCCTTGTTAGAACGGGATTCCGTGCTGGCAGCACTGCAGGAAGCGAGCAGCGCAACGCTGCTGAAATAGAGTAAAGCTTTTTTCATTAGGCAACATATAGGAAAATGGCGTTGCAAAAGATAGGCACATTTTAAGGGGAATAAGAATTTTCCTAGTAGCATTCTGCGCGTAATTATTCTGCTTGCATCCTACTTCTGCGGGAACGAGCAGTACCGCCGCGCTGTTTATTCAGCAGAGCTGCTTCAGGTACTGGCTTCGCGGCCGGTACAAGCGGCTTTCATCTCTACCGATACTTTCCATATGAACCGCATTCCCAAATTCTTGACCCGTCCCCTGACGCTGTCGGTGCTGGGGTTGACCCTCCTTCTGGGGGCTAGTGGCTGTGCTACCACGGCCCGCGTAGGTGTTACCTCCGACTTCGACCACTCTGTTAATTTCCGCTCTTACAAAACCTGGGCCTGGTACCCGCAGCAGCCAACCGATACGGAAGGTGGCCCCGCCAAAGGCTACGAGTCGTTCCTGGATAAGCGCATCCGGTCGGCAGTAGAGCAGCAGCTGGCGCAGAAAGGCCTCGCGCAGGTAGAGAAGAACCCCGACGTGTACGTGGCTTACAGCGCCCGGGTGGAGGACAAGCAGCGTAGCACGGCGGGCTATTACGGCCCTTACGGCTACCCGTACTGGTACGGCTATGGTGGTTTCTACAACCGGGGCTTCAACCAAGGCAGCATCGAGTATAAAGCGGGCACCGTAATCCTGGACTTCGTGGATGCCCGCCGCAAAGAGTTGGCGTGGCGCGGTCAGGGGCAAGCGCAAGTAGATAACCAGACTATTTCCGAGCCCGAAGTACAGCGCATTGTAACCAGCATCCTGGGCACCTACCCTCCCGGCCCGGAGCAAGCCAGCCGCTAATCCCGTATCAGCGTATACTCACTTTCAAAAGCCTGTTTTGCCTTCGTGTAAGACAGGCTTTTTTTCTGGATATACAGCACGCAAAAAGCCCGGAGCCTCCATGGGAAGCTCCGGGCTTTTTGCGTACCAGGCAAACGCCTGATCTGCTAAATCGGTACGTTCACGTGGCGCTCGGCATGGTAGCTGGAACGCACCAGCGGACCGCTTTCTACGTATTTCAGCCCGCGCTGCAAGCCTTCTTCTTTGTAATGGGCAAAGAGGTCAGGATGAATAAACTCGGCTACTTCGATGTGGCGCTTGGTAGGTTGCAGGTACTGGCCCAAGGTCAGAATGTCGAGGCCATTGGCCACCAGGTCGTCCATGGCGCGGTACATTTCGTCCTTGGTTTCACCCAGGCCCAGCATAATGCCCGACTTGGTGCGCTTACCCGCTTCCTTGGTGCGCCGGATTTGCTCCAGGCTTCGGTCGTACTTGGCCTGCGGGCGTACGAGGCGGTAGAGGCTGCCTACCGTCTCCATGTTGTGCGATACTACCTCTTGGCCGCCGGCAATCATGGTATCCAGGGCAGCCCAGTTGGCTTTCACGTCCGGAATCAGGGTCTCGATGGTGGTGGTAGGCGAAAGCTGCTTGGTTTGCACCACGGTTTCGTACCAGACGCTGGCCCCGCGGTCCTTCAGTTCGTCGCGGTTGACGGAGGTAATTACGGCGTGCTTCACCCCCATGAGCTGAATGGCTTCGGCCACCCGGCGGGGTTCGTCGAGGTCATACTCGTTGGGGCGGCCGGTGGCCACGGCGCAGAAAGAGCAGGAGCGTGTGCACACGTTGCCCAATATCATAAACGTAGCCGTGCCTGCGCCCCAGCACTCGCCCATATTGGGACAGTTGCCGCTTTCGCAGATAGTGTGCAGCTTATGTTCATCCACTAGGCGGCGGACATTGGCGTAGGCCGGGCCCACGGGCAGCTTCACGCGCAGCCAGTCGGGCTTACGCGGTTTGGCGGGGGCCGCGGGGGCCGCCACCACGGGCTGAATGATGGGCAGGGTCAGCAACAGTTCATCCATGTTGCAAAGGTAAGGGGGAATAGGTTGCGGGTATTCAGCCAGTAAGACAATTCCACCCTGCTGCTGGTTTCGTGCTGTCTTCAGGAAAAGAGAATGGCCCCCGCAGCGGTGCTACGGGGGCCATTATCAGGCAAAATTAATTTCGGCTGCCCAGGTAAAGGGTTAAGTACACGGAGGGCAGAAACTGGTCGTTCAGGTCTTTGTCGGGCACATCGGCTACCCGAATGATGGGCGGGTCCTTGGCATAGGCCTCCAGAAGAAATCCTACTTCCACGCCCGCCACGGCGTCGCGGTACCGGCCATACTCAAAGCTTAGCGCACCGCGCAGGTGTGCTCCCAGGATAGGCTTGGTTTGCCCAACTCCCGAAAAAAGCGGCGCGCGGTCTACCAGCCGCTCATATGGCTGCGTATGAACGGTGGGATCATACTGCTCATTGCGGATATCCGCCGCGCTAACACTGGTTTGGGTAGGGCCATAGTTGTAGCTGATATAGTAAGGCATAAGCAGCCCAATAGTTGGGCCCGCGCTAGCCAGAGCATTCACCTGCACACCAGACTCCGGCGCCTTACGAAAAATCACGCGTTGCGCCCCCACCGACGGCCGGACGGCAAACAGGTAGTTGCTCTTACCATACACGAAGGAGCCGCCGTACCCGGTGCCCTGCTTCTGCTCCTTGGGGTGTTTTATCTCTACGGCCTCCAGGCTCCAGAAGCGGGACCAGTTCTGGTTCAGCAGGCGTGTAGAGCGCACCGATGCGCCCCCAATCAGGCCGCCCCGGGTGTTGAAGTTGATGCCGTAGGTAAACTCTTTCCGGTACGAAGGGTCGTCGTTGCTGGAAGAAGTAACTTGGCTTCGCTGGGCCTGCGCCGCTGGAGCAGCTGCTAACGCGGCCAGCAGCAGGCCACTACCAATAACAAACGAAGTACGCACGGGTTGCAAAAGCGAGGGGCAGTGAAGGAAGTACAGGCACGCCGGTTTCTGACCGGCAAGCCTACCGAAAGTACGTAAATTTACCCGCATACAATTGCCTACATTTCAATTTTCTATGAGCACTGCCACCGCCCGCTACGCCGGCCATTTGCGCACCGAAGCCGTTCATGTTGCTTCCGGAAATACCATTCTTACGGATGCTCCCGTCGATAATCACGGCCGGGGCGAAGCTTTTTCCCCCACCGACTTAGTTAGCGCAGCGCTAGGCTCGTGCATGATGACCATTATGGGCATCGTAGCCGAGCGCCATGGCCTTGATCTGACCGGCGTACGATGGGAGGTAACCAAGCATATGCTAGCGGAGCCGCGGCGCATCGGGCAGATTGACGTTACGTTTCACCTACCCGCTACCCTAACAGAGAAGGAGCAGACGATTTTGGAGAATGCCGCCCGCACCTGTCCGGTAGCGCTTAGCTTAAACCCGGAAATTCGTCAGGAGGTTCGGTTCCTGTATGCGTAATGAGCTAGTGCACGGGGGAGGCTACCGTTCCGCTGGCGCTGGTTGCGCAGACAGAAGGCTAACCTCCCCCGTGCACTAGTTCATTATTTCACCATGTCCTTCACCTCGCTGAGGCGAATACCCATGTGCGAGGCATCGTAGCTACACTCCCCATTCTGGATGAGCAGCAGCTGGGGCGACTCGTGGCGGACGCCAAATTTCTCAGCTATTTCATTGGAAATAGGACGAAACCGCAGCAAATCCAGGTAGTAGAGCTTCGTATTTTCCAGGCCGGCATCGTCCCACTGGCGCTCTACCTTGCCTTTGGCGGCGGCGCTGATGGAGCAGGAGGTGCTGTGCTTGAAGATAAGGACCGGTTGTTCGTATGATTCCCGAACGATGTCGGAGAGTTGCTCGGCTTGGGTGAGAGGTTGCCAGGGAGTCATGGGCGTAGTAAGAGGTTACTGAGAACTGGATTCTTTCTTTTTCCGCAGACGAAAACCAGGGCGCGATGGTTCGTTTACGCGGGGCGCGCCCGTGCGGTCGAATTGGTAACTAGCCCGCTCATCGGTAGGTTTAAACGCCGCTTGCCGGCCGCTCGCTCCGTGCCTGAGTTCGGCTTTCGTCACTTTCAGGTGCGATTCTTTGTACTCGCCCTTGAACTGCTCCGCCTCGCGCAGGGCCCGGCGGTTAGCGGCCCGCTGCCGCGCTGGCGTAGTAGACTCCAATTGGGCCTGAGCCCGGGTGCCCACTAGGCTGGCCAGGGCGAACGTAGTGAGAAAGAGGTAGCGCATAGAGCGAGAAGAATACCGTGAGAGATAGGAAAACAAGCTGCCGGCCTGGCCCCTGGATATGCGCCAAGATAACTCCTGGTACGACATAGCCCGCCGAAAGGCCTGCTTTACTGCAGGAAATCCGGGAGCATGATACCCAGAATTTTGCGCTGGCCCACTTTGCGCTTTACGCGGCGCCGCTCATACTTGGGCTTTTTGAGCAACCCGTTTTTATCGTAGCTGTTTTTCTGGGTCTTCACAGCTTCCTTCTCCACGTCCAGGGCCCGTCCGTCGGCCGATTGATTGTCGGGGTTGCTGGCCTTTTTGACTTTGGGCTGGGGTGGGCCGGTGGGGCTGGGAATACGGTAGCGGTGACAGGCCGAGGCTAAGAGCAGCACTAGCGTTACCAGCACCAGTAACCGTGCGCGCCATCCGGAAGCAGTAGAAAACTTCATTCTGAGTACAAATCAACGTCTTGCCCGGCAAGGCCGGGCGCGCAAAATACGGATTTTGCCTGCCCAGCCTCGGCAGCTGTAGCTGCAAGCTGGCTCACGGCCCCAGCAGCCAAGCTGCGCCCTAGTATGAGCGCAGCTTGACCACCGTTTCGCGCAGGCGTTGCTGGGGCAGGAACACTTTTTCGAGTGGGGGCGCAAAGGGCACGGCTGTATCCAAGGAAGCCACGCGGTGCACGGGCGCGTCGAGGTGGCGGAAGCAATGCTCGGCAATCCAGGCGGCTATTTCGCCGCCCAGGCCGCCGAGGAGTGTGTCCTCGTGCAGAATAATCACGCGGCCGGTCTTTTCCACGGTTTGGCGCACGGCTTCCGTGTCCCAGGGTAGGAGAGTGCGCAGGTCGAGGATGTCAGCGGAAAGGCCTACCTCGTCGGCCAGGGCAGTGGCCCAGTGCACCCCGGCCCCGTAGGTGATAATGCTCATCTCGTCGCCCTCCCGCACCAGCGCGGCCTTACCGATGGGCGTGGTGTAGTAGGCATCGGGTACGGGCGCCGTAATGCTGCGGTACAGCAGCTTGTGCTCAAAGAACATCACGGGGTTAGGGTCTTCAAAGGAAGCGCAGAGCAGTCCCTTGGCATCTACAGGGTTGCTGGGGAACACCACTTTCAGGCCGGGCGTGTGCGTAAACCAAGCCTCGTTGCTCTGGGAGTGGAAGGGGCCGGCGGCCGTACCCGCACCGGTAGGCATGCGTACCACCACATCGGCGTTCTGGCCCCAGCGGTAGTGGCTTTTGGCCAGGTTATTTACAATCTGGTTGAAGCCGCAGGTCACGAAATCGGCAAACTGCATTTCTACCATGGCTTTCTTGCCCTTGATGCTCAGGCCCAGGCCCGCGCCCACAATGGCCGACTCGCACAGCGGCGTATTGCGCACCCGGCCCTTGCCAAACTGCTGCACGAAGCCTTCCGTAACTTTGAACACGCCCCCGTACTCAGCAATATCCTGGCCCATGAGCACCAGCTCGGGGTAGCGCTCCATGCTCTGGCGGAGTCCGTCGGAAATGGCATCAACGTAGCGCTTTTCAGTTGCCGGTTGTGAGTTGCCGGTTGCCAGATGAAGAGAAGCATCAGGCTCGAAGGGTTGGTACATATCGGCCAGCTCCTGCCGGGCATCAGCCGTGGGCATGGGGGTAGCATCGGCCACGCGAAGGCCTTCCTCAATTTCGCGCTTAATGGTTTCGCGGTAGCGCATGCGGGCTTCTTCGTCCAGAATGCCCTCGTGCAACAGCCACTTTTCGTAATTCTCTACGGGGTCTTTCTGGGCCCACTGCTCAAACAGCTCCTGGGGCACGTATTTGGTGCCGCTGGCTTCCTCGTGGCCGCGCATCCGAAACGTGAGAGCCTCCAGCAACACCGGCCGCGGGTTTTGGCGCAGGTCTTCGGCCAGGCGGCGCACGGTGTCATACACTTCCAGCACGTTGTTGCCGTCTACCTGCACGGCTTCCATACCGTAGGCCGGCCCTTTGTCCACGAAGTAGCGGAAGCGGAACTGCTCGTTGGAGGGCGTGCTCAGGCCGTAGCCATTGTTTTCAATGACGAAGATGACGGGCAGCTCCCACACGGCCGCCACGTTCAAGGCCTCGTGGAAGTCGCCTTCGGAAGCGCCACCGTCGCCGCTGTAGGTTACCGTCACTTTCGGCTTGTCGTCGAGCTTATCGGCCAGGGCAATGCCGCCGGCAACCGCTAGCTGCGGCCCCAGGTGCGAAATCATGCCCACGATGTGGTGCTCATTGGTACCGAAGTGAAAGGACCGGTCGCGGCCCTTGGTGAAGCCAGTGGTTTTGCCCTGCCACTGCGCAAACAGCCGATCCAGCGGCACATTGCGGCCCGTGAACACGCCCAGGTTGCGGTGCAGAGGCAGGATGTACTCGTCCTCGTCCAGGGCCAGGGTGCTGCCCACCGAAATAGCTTCCTGCCCAATACCCGAAAACCACTTGCTTACTTTGCCCTGGCGCAGCAGAATGAGCATTTTCTCCTCAATCAGGCGGGGTTTGAGCAGGCCCTGGTAGAGGTGCAGCAGCGTATCGTTGGAGTAGTCTTTCCGGTCGAAGTTCATCGGGACGTAGCAGGAAGTGATGGGTAGGGCCAAAAGTACGGGTTTGGCGGGGAAGGGGAATTATCGGCTGGGCTTTATGGAATTGGCCGCGGCCGGGCATCTATCTTCGGGACCGACTTCCTCCCTACCCATTGCCTATGGCCCGACTATTACCACTCAGTTTATTATTTCCGCTTTCTGTTGCTGCCCAAGCCCAGCAGCCGGATACGCTGGCCCCGCGCCGGGTGGGCGTAGCCGTGCTACTTGATAGTGTGGCGGCGCTACCCGAGTTTACTACCGAACCAAATGGGTTTATTGACAAGGTTCCTGGCGTTCAAATTACCTCCTCGGCTAACCTACTTGCCTACCTCCCGCTGCAAGAGCAACTGCGGAAGGTAGCGGGCGTGCAGGCCACGCCCTACTCCGGCGCACCGGGGGCCCAGGTGGCGGTGCGCATCCGGGGGGCGGCCAGCCTCGCCAGCAATGCCCAGCCGCTCTACGTGGTAGATGGCATGCCCGTGTTCCAGAATACGTTTCGGCCGGGCATGAGCACCTCACTCGGGGGCGTGGTCCCGACGGAGATGCAGGAGCTGGACAATAATCCGCTGCTGAGCATCCCGAATGAGGATATTGAGCAGGTGGAGATTTTGAAGGGCGCTTACGAAACGGCCCTCTACGGCTCCCAGGGCCTGAATGGCGTTATCCGCATTACAACCCGCCGGGGGCAATTGGGCAAGCCGCGCCTGAGCTACTCGGGCTACGGCGGCGTGCAGCAGGCCCGCACCCGCTACGATTTGCTGGATGCCCGGGAGTACGCCGTCCTGCGCAATGAGGTGTCCCAACGGATTGGGCGGCCCCTCGAGTACAGCCCCGCCCAACTGGCCGCGCTGGGTGCTGGCACCGATTGGCAGGATGAGCTGCTGCGCACGGCTGCCGTGCAGGAGCACCACCTGGGCCTGTCGGGCGGCACGGCAGCCACCCGCTACTACGTTGCCGCCGACTACCTGAGCCAAGAGGGGGTAGTGCTGAACTCGCGCCTGCGCCGCTACGCGGCCCGCACCGCCCTCAATCAGCAAATTGGCCGGCGCCTGCGCCTGGATGCCACCGGCAGCTTCAGCCAGACCGCCGAGCGGATTCCGAGCTACTACACACTGCAGAATGCGCTGCTCACGCCGCCTACCCAGTCGCTCGCGGACAACCCCAACCCCGGCTACTACGTGAACCCGGTGGACCAGGCCCGGCAAAGCTTTCGGGCGCCCAAGCAGCAGCGGCTGCTGGCCCAGTTGGGCGCGCGCTACGAGGTAGCCACTGGCCTCACGCTGGATGTGCGCGCCAACCTGGAGCGGGCTACCCTCCGCAGCCGCTCCTACCAGTCGGCGTTCAGCAGCTTTCCGGCCGGCGAAAACGGTAGCCTCACCTTTACGTACCGCCAATGGATAGTCAACCCCGCCCTGCGCTATGCCCGCAGTTTTGGTGGGGAGCGGCACGCCGTAACGGCCAGCCTGGAGGCCATGCGCCAGGACCGCAACTTCACGACGGAGCAGTACAGCTACATTCCCGGCTCAACTAATGGAAATCAGGGTAGCAGCGGCAGCACCGCCCAGGCTAGCATGAATTTCTACCAGCTTACGGGCGGCTACACCTTTGCTGAGCGGTACCAGATACGAGGTACGCTGCGCCGCGACGGGTCCAGCACGTTTGCGCCGGCTGACCGCTGGGACTGGCTGCCGGGAGCGGAGGTGCGCTGGCACGCGGCCAAGGAAAAGTTTTGGTCGGCGGCGCCCGGCCGGCTGGATGTATGGGCTGGCTGGGGGCGCACTTCGGGCGCGGGCAACCTCGGACGAAACTCCATTGAGATTATCGTACCGGGCCAGGGCGGCACGGGCCAGGGCCTACCCCTCTTTCTGCCCGAGCAGGGCCAGCAGGTGGAGGTAGGCGCGGAAGCCGGCCTGCTGAACAATCATCTGACCATAACGGCCCAGGCCTACTCGCGGCGCACCGCCAGCACAGGCCGGGCGCCGGGCCTTCTAACCGGGAATGATCCTGCGCCACGTGACTACCTGCGCAACGCGGGTCTGGAGCTGACGGTACAGGGAACGTGGCAGGCCGGTAAGCTGCAAGGCGTGAGCCGGCTGGTGGCAGCTACCAACCGCAACCGCTACGAGCAGGGTGCTTCCGTTTACTTTTTCACCTACCAGCATACCCTCGATGGGCAGCCCCTGAGCACATTCTACGGCTACCGCCCCCAAGAGGGCCTGGATGCCACCGGCAACCTTCGCTACGAGGATGTAAACAGCAACGGGCAGCCCGATTTACAGGACCGCCAGCCACTCGGCAGTGGCCTTCCCAAGCAACTGCTCAGCTTCAGCCAGGTGCTTACGCTGGGCCGCTTCGAGGCGCAGGTACAGGCAGATGGCCTGTTTGGCTACCAGATTCACAACACCGCCTTGCTGTACCTGGATGACCCCAACGGCCACAACAACGCTTCCGGCCGGGTCCGGGCCCGCTGGACGCCCACCAACACGGCCACTGCGGTGCCGGCGGCTGGCTCCTTGCAGCCAGCCTTCAGCTCCTACACCCTGCAATCGGGCAACCATGTGCGGCTGTCGGCCCTTACCGTTGGCTATAAGGTATGGGAGAAAGAAGCACGCAACGTGCGCGTATGGCTCGGCGGCCAAAATCTGCTGGTGCTCACCAAGTACCGTGGTTACGACCCCAACGTTAGTTCCGCCGGCTCCGACAACCAACAGGCCGGCCTGGATGCCGGCGCCTACCCCACGCCCCGCACCTTGCTACTGGGCCTGCGGGCAACGCTGTAACTCCTGGCTTGGCGGCTAGCCT
Source organism: Hymenobacter sp. HSC-4F20 (assembly GCF_019599275.1). Lineage (GTDB taxonomy): Bacteria > Bacteroidota > Bacteroidia > Cytophagales > Hymenobacteraceae > Hymenobacter. The sequence continues at coordinate 971,055 of NZ_JAHZTD010000002.1, forward strand.
GATCTTCCGACTTTGCCTGTTTAACCGCCTGAAACTTCTGTTTTGGGCGGCTGGTTGTTTATCTTACTGCCCGCCGGGCGCTTCTACCCCGCTGATTTCCTATGATTCATTTCGAAGAATTCACCCTCGACAATGGCCTTCGCTGCATTGTGCACGAGGACCACGCTACCCCCATGGCCGTGCTCAACGTGCTCTACAACGTAGGCTCCCGCGACGAAGACCCGGCCCACACCGGCTTTGCGCACCTGTTTGAGCACCTGATGTTTTCGGGTTCTGTGAACATCCCCAGCTACGACGAGCCCCTGCAGCTGGTAGGCGGCGAAAACAATGCCTTCACCTCCCCCGATATCACCAACTATTACCTCACCCTCCCCGCCGCCAACCTGGAAACCGGCTTCTGGCTGGAGTCGGATCGGATGCTGAACCTGGCTTTCTCGGAAAACGGCCTGGAAGTGCAGCGTAAGGTGGTAGTGGAAGAGTTCAAGCAGAACTACCTGAACCAGCCCTACGGCGACGTGTGGCTTAAGCTGCGTCCCCTGGCCTACCAGCACCACCCTTACCAGTGGGCTACCATTGGCAAGGAAGTAAGCCACATTGAGGAGGCCACCATGCAGCAAGTTCGCGCCTTCTTTGCCAAGCACTACTCGCCCGCCAACGCCGTTCTGGTAGTAGCCGGCGACGTGACCGTAGCCGAAGCCAGCCGCCTGGCCGAAAAATGGTTTGGCCCCATCCCCAGTGGCACCCGCTACGAGCGGCAGCTTCCCCACGAGCCGCGTCAGACGGAAGCTCGCTTCCTGGAAATAACGGCCGAGGTGCCACTCTCGGCCCTGTACAAGGTATACCATATGCCCGGCCGCGGCCAAGAGGGCTACTACGCTACCGACCTGCTGGGTGACGTACTCGGGCGGGGCAAGTCCAGCCGCCTGTACCAGCAGTTAGTAAAGGAGCAGCCGCTGTTCAATTCTATTTCGGCCTCCACTATGGGGTCTTTCGAGCCGGGCCTGCTGGTTATTAGCGGCAAGCTGAACACAGGCGTTACGTTAGAAGAAGCCGATGCCGCCGTGGAAGCCGTGGTAGCCGAATTTCGGACCACTGAGTTGGCTACTGAAGAGTTAGAGAAAGTAAAAAACCAGGCCGAAGCCAGCATCGTTTTCAGTGAAATTGAGTTGCTAAACCGGGCCATGAGCTTAGCTTTCAGCAAGCTGCTTGGCGACGCTGATCTGGTAAACCAGGAAAGCGCCAAGGTGCAGGCAGTAACCACCGCCCAGGTATTAGCAGCGGCTCAGGAAGTACTACGCCCCGATAATTGCAGTACGCTCTACTACCGCGCTCAGCCTACCGAGCCAGCTTCGACATCGGTGGAGCCACTACTGGCGGAAGCAACCGAATAAGCAACTTCCTTCTTTCTCATCATACGCACAAGAGCCCGCCCGGTACAGTACCGGGCGGGCTCTTGCATAAACATGGTACGAGGTGTAGCGAAGCTTACCAGCCGCTGCCACCACTACCCCAGCCGTCATCGGCTTTCTTCTTGGGAGCTGCTTTCTTAACAGGGGCGGCCGCTTTTTTGGTAGTAGCGCTGGCCCCGCCGCTTTTCGTGGCGGCTGAAGCTCCAGCAGCACTAGCTTTCGGTGCGGCCGGCGCCGGCGTGGCTGCTACCGGAGCAGGTTCAGGCTCGGGAGCCGGAATGATGGGCGCGGGAGCAGGAGCAGTCGGCACGGGGTCGGCGGAACGTACGGTCCGGCGTACATAGGGCGCCAGCGGACGGCCCCGGTAGTCGGTAGTTACCCGGCGCGAAGGGGCCGCGGTAAAACCCGGAGCCAGGCTAGCTCCAATGGGCTGCTGCTCGGCAGCAGGTGCTGCAGCAGCGCTACCACCGGCTGCCCCACCCCATTCTCCACCAGCCGAAGCAGGCGCTGCCGTAGCCGCGGGCGCCGCGGCTGGTTCGGGGGTAGGCGCTACCGCCGCCTTGGGAGCTGCTTTCTTGGCTGGCGCGGCCGCCTTTTTAGCCGGCGCACCCCAGCCATCGGAAGATGAATCCCAACCGCTTGATGATTTTTTCTGGGCAATGGCCGGCGCCGCCAGCAGCACGCCGCCAATCAACAACAGAGGGAAGAATTGACGAGTCATAAAAGAGAAGTAAAGCAGATTCTTACCGCAAAGGTACGGCACCCCGCGCGGGCCCGAAACCCTCGCCTTATTTTTTGCCCTAACGTGACCTTGCCGGGGAAGTTCCCGGCCCCGAGGTAATTCCAAAAATTATGCCGCGCGGGCTCTACGCCAACCTCAACCGTAACAGTAGGCTGGCTGGCCGCGCCGGCTGCTTATGGCCGGCTGACTGCCTTTTTGCTGCCATCCGCCGAAATTGTGGTGGGGCCGGCTGGCTGCTTGGCAGGCTTTTTCTTCAGCGGTCGTCCCATGTAGTCGGTCGTAGGCGGACTAGGCATATTCAGCCGCAGGCCGGGAGCCAGCTTCAGGTTTTCCTCATCACGCCGGCCCGAGCGGTTGTAGCGGGCATAAGCGCCGGCCCGGGCCTTGGAGCGGGTGGTAGCGGTACGGTGATAGGCCGCCTTGGTGCGGGGAGCCGACTTGGTTTGGGCCTGGGTTGGTAGGTAGGCCAATCCCCACGCTATACCAAGCAACACAACGGGTAGCAGTCTGATTTTCATGGCAAGGAAGTAGTAAAAGGTCAAGCAGTTACCATACGCCTTACCACATACGGCAACAGCCCGGTAACGGGTGTACCGTCCGGGCTGTTTGCGGGCACAAGAACGTAAAACGCGGAAGGCTACCAGCCAGCGGCCATCGGCTCTTCCGAAACATCAGCCTGCGCCGCGGCCGTGGTGGCAGCCACCGGCTTGCGCAGCGGCCGGCCATTGTAATCGGTGCTGGTGCCGCGGTAGGGTGCCGTGTTCATGCCGGGGGCCAGCATCACCCCCGACGACTGCATCATGGGGTCATCCTGGGCTACTTCTACGGAGCGCGGGCGCTTGGATTTGGGCTTGGCTACGGGGCGGCCGTTGTAGTCAGTGCTGGTGCCGCGGTAGGGGGAGGAACTCATGCCCGGCGCAATCAACACGCCCGATGAATGCATCATGGGGTCTGCGTCGGGGGTGGCAGCGGTTTCCCAGCCGCTACTAGGGCTGGCGGGGGCCACCTGCTCGCCCCAGGTTTCCTGGGCGGGCCACTCGGGCTCCGTGGCGGGGGCCACGCTGGTGTTGGCCAGTTTGCCGGCCTTTACTTTGGTTTGAGCCTGGGCGTCGGACGTGCTGAAGAAGGCCGCGGCCACGGCGGCGGCGAGAAGTAAACGTTTCATCGGAAAGGCAAATCAAGAGGTGAGTACCGTGCCCGGCCCGGCCGGGCTTGCAGCCGGTTGGCTAACGGGTGGCGCCCCACGTTTAGCCTCAGCTGTCGCTTGTACTCAAGCTAATTGCAGCAACCATACCAGTTTTCGAAGTAGCGCAGTGCGATGGAGCATCATCCTAGAAAATTCTCGTTTATCAAATTATATACACTTGATAATCAGCACTAAATTTTGATCTTATGGCGGTTCGTAAGCATCTAGTGGCAATCAACTTACCTTTGCGTTATGATGCAGGACAACATCGCGCGGCTGCAGGCCGAAATTGCGGCCTACGACCTTACCACCGCGGAACAGCTCGACCAGTTTCGCATTGCCTTTACCGGCCGCAAAGGCCAGCTGGCTGACTTATTTGATCAGTTAAAAACGGTGCCGCAGGAAGACCGCCGGGCCGTGGGCCAGCAGCTCAACCAGTTGAAGCAGCAGGCCCTGGCCCGCTTCGAGCAGCGCCAGCAGGAGTTGGAGGCGGCCGCCGCCAACGCGCCTGCCGACCCCACCTTCGACTATACCCTGCCCGCCATTCCGAATGCGCTGGGCACCCGCCACCCCTTAAGCTTGGTGCGCGAGGAAATCGTGCGCATCCTGGCCCGCATTGGCTTCAACGTAGAAGAAGGCCCCGAAATAGAAGACGACTGGCACAACTTCACTGCCCTCAACTTCCCCGAAAACCACCCGGCCCGCGACATGCAGGACACGTTTTTCGTGCGCCGCACGCCCGGCGAGCAGGAGTGGGTGTTGCGCACGCACACCAGCCCCGTGCAGGTGCGGGTGATGCAGACCCAGAAACCGCCTATTCGCAGCATTATGCCGGGCCGTGTGTACCGCAACGAGGCTATTTCGGCCCGGGCCCACATGATGTTTCATCAGGTGGAGGCCCTGTTCGTGGACGAGAACGTGAGCTTTGCCGACCTGAAGCAAACGGTGTATTATTTCGTGCAGGAGCTATTCGGGGCCGATATGCAGGTGCGGTTCCGCCCCTCCTTCTTTCCTTTCACCGAGCCCAGCGCCGAAATTGATATTACCTGCCTGATTTGCAAGGGAAGCGGCTGCAACATCTGCAAGCACACGGGCTGGGTGGAAATCGGGGGCTGCGGTATGGTGGACCCCGCCGTGCTGGAACAGGCGGGCATTGACTCGGAGCAGTACTCCGGCTACGCCTGGGGTATGGGCATTGAGCGCATTACCATGCTCAAGTACCAGATCAAGGATCTGCGCCTGTTCACTGAAAACGACACGCGCTTTCTGCGGCAATTTGAAAGCGCCCAGTAATCCGTAGTGGCCCTTCCGCTGTTCGCTCCCATCTGCCTCCAGTAGATGGGAGTTTTACTTATAGGCGTTGTGAACGCACCTACAGGCAATATTCTGCGTTATAAATCCCTGCCGAACGGCCAATGTGCCTCAGGCTCCCAGGTTCTGTTTCTTCCTGCCGACTTCCTTTCATCATGCATACGGTTTCTACACGGCACGCTAGCCTAACTAGCCTTCTTCTGCTGACCGGCGGGTTGCTGGCAAGTTGCAACTCTTCTGCTGGCGATGCGCAGCCGCAGATTCCGCTGGCGGCCGTGAATGAGGTGCTGTTTCTCTCGGACCAGCAGAATAGCAACCTGCGCTTCGATAATGGGGCCGTGTACCACAAGGGCGGGGTTCGGGGCCTGATCATCGTGCGGCAAAACGTTAGCAGCTACTTGGCCTTCGACCGCAACTGCCCTTACCACCCCCTGGACACTTGCGCCCGAGTAAAAATTGACCCTTTCCTGCGCCTCTATGACCCCTGCTGTAATTCGCAGTTCAGCTTCCAGGGGCAGGTGCAGGGCGGCCCGGCTACCCGGCCGCTGCGCCAATATAACACGGCGCTTTCCGGCAATACCCTGACAATCACGAACTAAGTGTTTTCTGAAAAAAAATTCAAAATACATGTTTGCAGGTTCCGAAAGTTTGCTCTAATATTGCACCAGCAACGGCAAAAAAGACGCCGCCATAACCGCTTCCTTAGCTCAGCCGGTTAGAGCATCTGACTGTTAATCAGAGGGTCCCTGGTTCGAGCCCAGGAGGGAGCGCCACGATTGAAGAAGCCCGCCCATACCCGGCGGGCTTCTTTGTTTTCAGGCCCAATGAGTTCACCTGCTACCCGTTTCGGGCCATACAAGAAGCATCGTAGTCCGGGTAACAAGCAGAACGTCGCCGGGGTAAACAATAGCTGTGTTGCCGGCAGGCGCCCTTCCAATGTGCTTAGGGCCTACTCACGCAGGAAATACGTCGTGAGGTAGATACTGCCGGGCTTCTTACTTTACCAACGCTTGATAAAGCCTACCGCCCACCCACACAAGCTTGCTGGGCTCCTGTAGATGGGCGGATTAGCTGATTGTTATGGTACGATGGGTTAGGCTGACTACTTCTGCACGGGCTTGAGGCTGATGGCTGCACCACCGCCCGGGGCCAATTGCAGCTTAAACGTAGAGCGACTGGTTACCTGCTGCTTGCGGATTTGATAAGCCATAGGATTCTTGTTCCAAGAAGCCCCAGGGCCGTCGGCGTAGATCGTGGCCTCGTAGCGCTGGCCTGGCGTTAGGAAATCGAGCTTAAGAGTTTGGGTACGGGCATTTTCGTCGGTGATGCTGCCCACGTACCATTCCTCCTTACCCTTCGCTTTGCGCGCCGTGGTGATATACTCGCCAGGCTCCGCTAGCAGCACACGCGTATCATCCCAGTCCACGGCCACGTCCTTGATGAACTGGAAGGCGTCGAGGTGCTGCTCGTAAGCTTCGGGTAGGTCGGCCGCCATTTGCAGGGGCGAGTACAGGGTCACGTACAGGGCCAGCTGCTTGGCCAGGGTAGTGTGCACCTGTTTGCCTTTGTTTTGGGCAGGATTCCAGCTTTCCAGCTGAATTTGGAAGATGCCGGGCGTATAGTCCATGGGGCCGCCCATCAGGCGGGTGAAGGGCAGAATCGTTTCGTGCTCCGGCGGGTTGCCGGTGCTCCAGGCATTAAACTCATTGCCGCGGGCCGCCTCGGAGGCCAGCCAGTTGGGGTAGGTGCGGTGCAGCCCCGTCGGGCGTACTGACTCGTGCATATCAACCATTATCTGGTTGGCGGCGGTTTTCTGGGCCGTATGCACGTAGTGGTTGACCATCCACTGGCCGTCGTGGTGCTCCCCGCGCGGAATGATGCGGCCCACGTAGCCGGTTTTTACCGCGTCATAGTTGTGTTCCCGCATGAAGCGGTAGGCCGCGTCCTGGCGCCGCTCGTAGTTGGTCACCGACGAACTGGTTTCGTGGTGCATCATCAGCTTGACGCCTTTGCTATGGGCGTACTGCTGCAGCTCGGCCACATTGAAGTCGGGGTAGGGCGTCACGAAGTCAAACACCTCTTCCTTCCAGTTCCCAGCCCAGTCTTCCCAGCCTACATTCCAGCCCTCGACCAACACACTAGCCAGGCCATGCGTGGCGGCAAAGTCGATGTAGCGCTTCACGTTGGCCGTATTGGCGCCGTGGCGGCCGTTGGGCTTGAGCCGGTTCCAGTTAGTACCGCCGAGCTTGATATTGCTGGTGTCGGCGTAGTTCCAGCTGGCTTTGTTGACGTGCATTTCCCACCACACGCCCACAAACTTCTGGGGCCTGATCCACTCGGTGGAGGTCAGGGCGCTGGGCTCGTTCAGGTTCAGAATCAGCTTGCTGGCCAGTACCCCGGGGGCTTTGTCGCTGACTACAATAGTGCGCCAGGGGGTATGCTCCGGAGCCTGCAGGTAGGCCTTGGCCCCCGTGCCGGTGGCGTCGGGGACAAGCTGGCTGCGCAGGCCGAACGTCTGGGTATTCACGTTCAGGAACATGGCCGGGTAGTTCACAAGCGCCGCCTCGTGGATGTTCACGTACAGCCCGTCATCGGACTTGAGCATGAGCGGGGTCTGAATGCGGTGCGGGTCCGACTTCTGCTGAATTGGCTCGATGGGCGTAGTATCGACCTCACTCAAGCGGGTAGTGCTGTACGTGTACTCGTTGGAGTCGTAGTCGCCGGGAATCCAGAAGGCCTTGTGGTTGCCGGGCAAATTGAACTCCGTCAGCTCGTCCTGCACCGTAAAATAGGTCAGCCCCGGCTGCTGGGGTACTTCGTAGCGGAAGCCCACGCCATCGGCAAACACGCGGAATACCACATCGAGCCGACGACCGGGAGCGGCGGCCTGGCGCAGGTGCACGGTCAGCTGGCGGTAGTGGTTGCGGATGCTCTTTACCTCGCCCCACACGGGCTGCCAGGTATCGTCCACCTCCTTCGTGTCGCTGCCGGTCAGCACCAAGGGCCCCTCAAAGCCCTGCCCGCTCGCGAAGGCCAGACCCAGACGGGAAGGCGTAATCACTGTTTTGCTGCCGTAGTGCACGGCATAGGTGGGTTGCCCGTTGGCGGCCAGGGCAACGGTTAGGCTAACTTTATCCAGCCGCGCCGTAAGAGAAGCGGCATGCTGGGCAGAAGCACGCTGGCCGAGGGGTAGCAGCAGCGCGAGGTACAGAAATTTCTTCATGGAATGGATTGGCAAAGCACGAAAAAGCGAGGCGCAAAGGTACGAGTCCGCGGGGGGCGGAACCGGTCCCATAGTATACTATCCCGCAGATTCAGGACAGAAACGAGGACATTGCTACCTACTAGCTGGCCGTATGGTGCAGCTGGAGGAGTACCCGGCGCTAACGGTAGCTGAGACTTCGTGCGTCAGGCGCCTTGTGGCTACCTAGCCTGGGAAACACGCTGCCGTTTTTTACTGTGTTCAAGATTAACCTTTTGCCAGTAAGCGGAGTACATGCAACAGGAGCTACATAGCGGCGCTTCCATTCCACCTTCTCTCCTGCACTTTATGTCTACCTTCCGTTTTCCCCTCACTATAGCTTTCCTCCTGCTGTTTACTTTCACGCTGAGCAGCTGCGATGCCATCGGCACTATCTTTAAGGCTGGTGCCTGGACAGGGCTGATTGGCGTATTTTTGATTGTGCTGCTGCTCTGGCTGGTTGTCAACCGCTTCCGCCGGCGCTAAGGACCCAATATTCCGTCGCGGGCAGATAACCCATAAAAAACGCCTCCCCTTACTACAAGAGGAGGCGTTTTTTATGGGTTACGCTGCGGGCTATTCTTTAACTACGCGAATGCTCTGCGTACCCTGGTCGGTGCGGATGCGCAGCAGGTACACGCCCGCCGGGTGCCGGGTCAACTCGAAGGTACGGTCGGGGGCCAGCGTGGCCACGCGCGCACCCAGCAGGCTGAATACTTCGCCTTCCAGCACCGCTGTGGTGGCTGGCAGCAGCACCTGAAAACGGGTAGTGCCGGGGTTGGGCAGTACTTGGCCGCTAGCTACGGCAGTAGTCACTACCGCCACTGCCGACTCGCTACTGGTTCCATCGGTATCAACCTGGCGCAAACGGTAGTAGCTAACGCCGGCCAGCGGCGCTGTATCGAGAAAGCGGTAGCGCTGGCTGGTAGTTGTAGTGCCGTGGCCGGCTACGGTACCAATAGGGCTGAAGTGCTGACCAGTGGCGCTACGCTCCACCACAAACCGGTCGTTGTGTAACTCCGTGGCCGTTTGCCAGTTGCACTCTACCCCAGTGGCGCTACGGGTTGCAGTAAATGCAGTCAGCTGCACCGGTAGCACGCCGCGGCTTTGGGAAGTGACGCCAAAGGGGGAGAACTTTTTGATACTCCCTTTTTTGCTACCCTTCATACTGCCTTTAATCATCAGGGCTTGGGTCTCACGTACCCCATCCCAAGTGGCGCCCGTCGTGTAGTGGTCGATGAAGGCGTTGCTGGCCTGAAAGCCGGTGGCTTCATCTTTGGCAGTCCAGAAAGCTTGCAGGGTTATATCAGAGTTGCCCGGTACTTCCTCGCTTACAAACCACGTCTTCTTGACCACTCCTGCCGTAATAGGGTCAGTTCCGTTCTCGTTGGCGTCATAGGAGCGAAACACATTGTTGGCCACCCGCACCTTGTAAGTATCCTCCGAATTAGCGGCCGTTTGCGAAAGCACTACCGGCGTATAATCGGTGAGGCTGGGCGTTACGGCTACCGGGAAGGTAACCTCGGTGCCGGCGCTGGTAACGGTTTGCCGCAGTCCTCCTTTCCCGTCCGTAACAAAAAGCCCCGAGCCAGCTTGCATGTCAATCGTGGCCTCCTTCAGAACGGTCACATCGAAGTCTTTAAGAGTCAGGGCGGAGAGCCCCGCACTAGCAAAGCTTACCTTGTTGCTAATCAGAACATTGCCACCAAGATGCTTCGGCCCGGTACCGGTAAGCTTCAGATTGCCATAGCTGCCGCCTGCTACTACTTGACTGCCTGTGGTGGCCGAATTGCTGTATTCTACGGTGCTGGTAGTTGCTAATGCACCCAGAACGATACCGCTGGCTAGTTTATCAATTTGTAGGGTTGAGCCCGCCGTAACATCCACGGTTGCGGCCAGGTTGTCATTGCTGCCCAGGTAAAGGGTAGCAGGTTCTCCGGGGCGGCCTACAACCAGCTTGGTATTCGTGCCTTTTATATTGAGAGGCGCCCCGCTACTTAACCGACTGACGCCCGGCGTGTTGCCCCTTACATAAAAGGTAGTGTTATCTAGGTTGAAATTGTTAGGAGAGGTGCCAGAGCCATCTGTATTTACGCCCCAGGTGCCTTTATCACTTAAGCTCCCGGTAGCAGCTGAGTAGAAGATATTGGTTTCCGGCGTAATGGTTACATCATCCAGGCTTAGCCCGTTGCCGTTGGAAGTGGAGTTAAACACATACGACCACCGGATCATAATCTCTTCGCCATCAGCTAGGCCAGCTCCAAAAGGAGAAGAACCATCGCCCAGCAGCTTGGCCCGCGCTACCCGCCGATTGGTAGCAGAGTTTCCATCGCTGCTGGCAATAACGGCCGCCGTAGAGGGAGCAGGCACAAACAGATCAGGGATTTCCGTCCAAGTGCCGCTGACCAGGGCTTCTTTGCTTGCGGTGGTGGCGGAAGCCGGCAGTTTCCGGTACCACACCCGCACTTTAGCGTCATCTACCTTACCGGAGTTGTACCACTGCTCCATGGCATAAGCTACTTCCAGATTTTTGATCAGGGTGCCGGAAGCGTTCTGCAACCGAATTCCAATGTAGCCAACGCCAGTATCGGTGCTGGTAGCCGCAATGCCGCCCAGCGCCCGGTCGGACGTGTTGGTAGTGGTAGAGCCGAAATGGTACCAGCCTGCCCCAGCGGCGGTGCCATCGGGGTTTACTGTGTTGCCTTGCGAGCCATTATCGGGGGGAATAGTTCGGTCGTAATAGGTCAGGCCGGCCGCGTTAGTCCGAATGCTGGTCGGAAACTCTTGCGGTCCGAATTTATTCAGCGTAAAACCGGCGTACACGCCCGGCAGCGTCACGTTGTTAGAGAACACCTTATTGGTGCCGCTCAGCCCATCGAAGTTTTGCACATACGGCGCCAGGCCATTGGAGGTAGCAGTAGGCTTGTCGCGGAATACGTACTGGGCTTGGGCCGAGCCTGCAACGCAACTAAGCAGAGCTAGCAGCGGAAGCATACGAGTAAACGGTGCTTGCATAGGTAGGAAGATAGAAGTAGTCAGAGAATCCCATTGTGATAAATTCTTACAAAAAAATCCCACAATGATCCATCAAAACTATATAATCATTCCTATTTATATTTATATGACTGCATTAATAAGTCTATTTATAAGTAATATCATATAAAGTTACTACCTGAAGCACTATAATTCTTTGGTTAATTCAATTTAAAATAGAACATAATCCAGGCTTAGGGCTAAGCATCATAGCTAGTAGAAAAAGAAAGAGCCTAGCACTACTGCTAGGCTCTTCCACAATGAAGAAGAAATACTTCTTTACGAGCTCTTTTTCGGCATAGTACCTACGATATGATCCCAGAGGGTGGTGCTTACCCCAAAAGCAATTTCGTCTTGGCGGTAGTGGTGCTGGGCGTGGTGGTGCCACCAGAACTTGAGAAAGTTCTTTGGGGGAGCGTACACGTGAATGGCATAATGCACAAACAGGTACAACGCATAGCCAAATACGAATCCGGCCAGAATACCTAAGCCAGCATAGCCAAAGGTGAAGCGGAAAATGAAGAACAGCAGCGAGGTAACGAATACCGTCAGGATGGGCGGCATGGCCAGGCGGGTTTCATCTTTCGGAAACTCGTGGTGCACGCCGTGCATGGTGTACTGAAACTTGGCTTTGCGAGGCGTGTCCGTATTCATGTGATACACAAAGCGGTGCATCAGATACTCGGCCAGGGTAAACAGCAACCAGCCCGCCAGAAACAGGCCAAAGGCCGACAGGCCCGTGAGCAGCCCACGGCTTAGCCCGTAATACAGGCTCACGCCCGCTACCGAGAAAAAGATGGTAAGCGGGGCTGCAATATGCGTGTGCGTAAGCCGCTCCAGCATGGGGTTTTCAAACAACCGCGCCGAACCCTTGTGCTTAGGCTTGATGGCGTCGGGGGTTTTGGCTGCCGTTACTTTGGCAGCAGTTTCCGGAACTTCGGAGGTAGTGTTCATACCAATACAGGAATGATGAAGGCGCAAAAATACGTACGACCGCGCAAATGCCAGATCAACAACACGCCACAACTTACGCTGTAGCGTTGTAGCGCGCCAGCAGTTGTTGCACCGCCTCTAACGAACAGGTAGGAGCGGCACAGCATAACGGAGCGCGGTCGTAAAACTGTTGGCGGGTAGCTAAAGTTTCGTGCAGGCGCGCCGTGAGAGCAGCAGCGTCGGTGCTGGCGGCTAGCAGGGGCCGGCTGGCGGCTGCTCGTAGCAGGCGCCGCACCAACTCCGGCACGGGCACGGCCAGGTACAACGTCAGGCCCGTTTCAAGCAGCACCTCCAGATTATGATGAAAGCAGGGCGTGCCGCCGCCCGTGGCTAAAACGAGCGTAGGGGTAGTGGCAATTACATCGCGCAGCACATCGGCTTCTACCTGCCGAAAATATTCCTCGCCATCCTGCGCAAAAATCTCGGATACGCTCCGCTGTTCGCGCCGAATGATTTCCTCATCCAGATCCAGAAAGGGCACACGATAAGCAGTGGCCAGGGCGCGGCCCAAGGTAGTTTTGCCTGCTCCGGGCATCCCAATGAGGTAAATGCGCATGAGGAAAAGGGTGAGAAACGTGAAAGAAACAGGACCGAATACGCAGAAGCCCCGAACAACAGATGGGCAGGATAGCAGCCTCTTATGCGTCAGCTTCTACTACCTTTCTCACAACAGGTTTAGCCCAGCTTCACCCGCGGGTCGAGCACGGCGTAGAGCACGTCCACGGCAATATTTACCAGCACAAACAGGGCCGCAATAAAGATGGTAGCCCCCATGACCACCGGAAAATCCAGGTTCTCAACGGCACGCAACGTAACGGTGCCCAGACCTTTCCAATTGAAAATATACTCAATAAAAAACGCCCCCGCCATCAGGGAAGCCAGCCAGCCCGACACGGCCGTGATAACCGGATTCAGTGCATTTTTCAGCGCGTGCCCTACTACCGTGCGGTAGCCCGAAAGGCCCTTGGCCCGAGCCGTGCGGATATAATCCTGGCTCATCACCTCCAGCATGGACGAACGAGTAAGCTGCACGATAACGGCCAGGGGCCGGATTCCGAGAGCAAAGGCAGGTAGCAGCAGGTTTTTCAGCACCAGGTGGCGGCCCGAGAAGGGGTCGGTTTCGTAGAGTTGGCCCGTGAGGTTGAGGCCGGTCCAGTGGCTCCAGTAGAAACCAAACGTCATGGCAATCAGGATGGCGGCCACAAAGGAAGGCACCGAAATACCCAGCACGGAGGTAGATACCAGCGTCCGATCCAGCCAGGAGTGTGGTTTGAGGGCCGCTACTACCCCCAGCCCAATGCCCAACACCGCTGCCAGCACCATAGCGGCCACGGCCAGCCAGAGCGTGCCCGTGAAGTGGTCAAGCAGGATACTGAGCACCTCTTTATTGCTTTGGAAAGAGCGGCGCAGGTAAGGCGTTTTCAGCACTAGGCCTTTGTTGCTGCCGAGGGGTAGCAATTGCATCCCGCCGTATTTTGCTACCCCCGCCGAGTCGCGCGGGTGCACGCCCAGCGGCGATACATCATTGAGGTAACCTAAGAGTTGGCCGGGCAACGGCTGGTCGAGGCCGAGGTCGGCGGCAATGGCGGCGCGGGTGGCGGCGTCGGAGCGCTGCCCGGCCAGCAGGGCCACCGGGTCGCCGGGCAGCACCTGAAACAGGAAGAACACCGTGAGGGCCACGCCCGCCAGCACCAGCACGCCCTGCCACAATCGACTCAGAATGAAAGGTAGCATCTTTTTCAGTTGCCCGCTGTCAGGGGCAAGATGCCGGGCAGCAACAGGAATATCCTGGCAACCGGCACCCCGCCACTTATTTACAGCAGTGTTTCCAGCTTGCTGGCGTCGGGAATGTCGTGGTAGTGGAATTTGCCTTTCACTACCCCATTCTGGAGCAGAATAAAGCCGGGGTTGGAGCGAATCATCGACTTAAGCACGGTAGCATCAGCGAAGTAGTAGGTGCCAGCCAGGTTCACGTCGTGGCGGAAGGCATCGAACTCCTGGGGGCTGCTGCTGGTGATAATCAGGGGCCGAATCTGCTTGCGCGATTTGGCAGCTCCATCCATCAGCTTGTTGATATCCTTGAACCGGTCCCGGTCGGCGGTGGTGGCGCTCTGCACGATGAGCAGCAGCTTGTTCCCGGTTAGCACCTCCTGGGTGTGGTCCTGGCCCTCAGCATCGAAAATGGAGAAGTCGGTGATGACAGGCTTGGAAGTCAAGGGGTTCAGCACCTCCATGCTCTTGTACTTCCAGGTTGAGTCGGTGGGGTATTCGCTGAAGGTTTTGGTTTCGCCGTTGCGCTCCATCACGTACTGATACTTGGCCGGCTCCTGGGGCTTCATCAGCTTGGCAATGTCGTTACCTACTTTATAGGGCAGGAAATCGAAGTAAGGCAAGTGGCCCAGGGCGCGCACCCCAATGCCAATGGCCACGGCCGAAGCCAGCGTAATGTACATCACGCCCAGCGTGCCCTTGGCAAACACCCGGCGCAAGTAGCGCTGATTGAAAAACACCACAGCCCAGAGCACCAGCAGGAACAGGTCTTTGGCAAACGAGGTCCAGGGCGTGAGCTTGATGAAGTCGCCGAAGCAGCCGCAGTCGGTTACCTTATTGAACGCCGCCGAGTAGAACGTCAGGAATCCGAAGAATACCAGCAAAGCCAGCAGCACCCACAGGGTTTGGCGCAGCATCCAGCGGAGCAGCACGGCTACCCCCAGCACTACCTCCAAGGAGCTCAGGAAGATGCTCAGGGTGCGGGAATACGGGATGAAGATTTCAAAGAAAGAGCCGAAGTCTTTCGAGAAAACCTCGAAATATTCTTCCAGCTTCAGGGCCGTCCCGACGGGGTCGTTCAGCTTCACCAGGCCCGAGAAGATAAACACGACGCCCAGCAGCAGCCAGCAAATACGGGTAAGTTGTTTCATGAACTACGTGGAGTAGCAGAGTAAGTGAGTAGCGGAATAACTGCTCTGACGCTAATGCAGTTGCATCTGTGCTCCGTGCTTTTGGCAGGAGGCGCCCAGGCTGATACGCAAATGTAGGTTCAGGAGCCGTTTACTCCATTACTCTGCTACCCCATCAGTTGCCGCAAACCCCATCTTAATCAGCACGAACACGGCGTAGTTCAGCATGTCGCGGTAGTTGGCCTCCACTCCTTCCGATACGCGCGTCAGGCCGCCCAGGTCCTCAATCTGCTTGGTGCGGTGCAGCTTCATCAGGATGATATCGGTGATGCTCTCAATGCGCATCTGCCGCCAGGCCTCGCCGTAATCGTGGTTTTTAGCGAATAGCAGGCGGCGGTTTTCGGCTACCTGCTCATCGTAGGCCAAGGCCACAGCCGCCGGCTCCAGCTCTAAGGGCGCCTCGGCGGGCAGGCCTAGCTGCATGAGGGCAATAATGCAGTAGTTGATGATGGCTACAAATTCCTCCTCTACCCCATCGGCCACCAGCTGCGTGCCTTTCTCCTGAATGCTGCGGATGCGCTGGGCTTTGATATAGATTTGGTCGGTGACGGAGGGTAGGCGCATAATGCGCCAGGCCGTGCCATAGTCGTGAGTTTTAGCCAGAAACAGCTGGCGGCACCGCGCAATGACCCGGTCGTACTCGTGCTGGGTTTGATTCTCCAAGTTTTTCAGCCTATTTTGTTGCAATCCGCCCATTGTCATGCTGACAAGGGAACATCTGGCCAGAAGGCGTTTCACGCCTTCCTGCGGCCAGTCCGCGTGCTGCTACAGCTGCGCGGGCACCACATCAGGCATGACGCTCCTTTCCGCTCCCACCATGCTCCAGGCTCCGCAAGATACATGCTTTTCCCCGAGGCAAACCCTGCGCTGCCCCGGTGGGCGGTTGCTCGATTTAAGCCAGCCGCGAGTCATGGGCATCCTCAACCTCACTCCCGATTCTTTCTTTGCCGGCAACCGCATCAGCAGCCAAGATGAGTTGCTGCGCCGGGCCGAGCAGATGCTGCGGGCTGGTGCCGCCGTGCTTGATTTAGGCGGTTACTCTACCCGCCCCGGTGCCGAGCATATTTCCACCAACGAGGAAAAGCAACGCCTGCTACCCGCCGTGGAAGCCGTACGCCGGGAGTTTCCGGAGGTCTTTCTTTCAGTAGACACCTTCCGGGCCGACGTAGCAGCTGAAGCCATTGCCGCCGGTGCCGACATTCTCAACGACGTCAGCGGCGGCACCCTGGATGAGGCCATGCTACCAACGGCTGGCCGGCTGGGTGTGCCCTACATCCTGATGCACATGCGCGGCACACCCCAAACCATGACCCAGCACACCCACTACGAGGGCGACCTGGTGCTGGAACTGGTGCGTTACTTCCGCGACAAGCTGGCCGAGCTGCGCCGCCACGGCGTAGTAGATGTGGTGCTGGACCCTGGCTTTGGGTTTGCCAAAACGCCCACCCAGGGGCATGAGCTGCTGCGGCGGCTGCGGGAGCTGCATGTGCTGGGCTTACCTATTCTGGCCGGCCTCTCGCGCAAGAGCATGGTATATAAGCCGCTGGGCCTCACACCCGACGCTGCGCTGGCGGGTACCATCACCGTTAATACCCTCGCCGTGCTCAACGGGGTCCGGCTGCTGCGCGTACATGACGTGGCCGAAGCCGTGCAAACCATTCAGCTCGTTTCGAACACCTTTCCCCTACCCTACTTGTCGTGATTGGCGCTTTCACTATCGGCTTCCTGCGCATTGGCTGGATAGACGTCGTGGACGTGCTATTGGTCACGGCTTTGTTTTATCAGCTGTATAAGCTGCTGACAGGTAGCGTAGCCCTGAAGGTATTTCTGGGTTTCATGTCGCTCTACCTCTTTTATCTGGTAGTAAAGGCAATGGGCATGGAGCTGCTGACCAGCATTCTGGGGCAGTTTATGAGCGTGGGCGTGCTGGCCGGCATTATTCTGTTTCAACAGGAAATTCGGCGGTTTCTGCTCAACGTGGGCAAGGCTACCTCCTTCGGCAGCCGCATGCGCATGTTTCCGTGGCGGCGCGAGCCGGCGCAGGAGCGCATGAACATCACCCCGTTTATTGAAGCCGCCAAAAGCCTCTCGGGCAAAAACACAGGGGCGCTGATTGCCTTCAGCATGGCCTCCGACCTCAAGTTCTTCGCTGATTCCGGCGACCTGATTGATGCTGCCGTGAGCAAGCGCCTGCTCATGAGCATCTTCAACAAAACTTCTCCCCTGCACGACGGGGCCGTGATTATCACGAATGGCCGCATCCGAGCAGCTCGCTGCATTCTGCCCGTGAGTGAAAACCCCGATGTGCCCGCCTCCATGGGCTTGCGCCACCGCGCCGCCATCGGCCTTACCGAAATAACGGATGCTATTGTACTGGTAGTAAGCGAAGAAACCGGCCAGATTTCCCTGGTTCGCGGTGGGGAAGTGTTCCGCAACCTCGCCCCCGCCGACCTCCGCGCCCGGTTAAATGAATTCCTGTTCGATGTAGCGCCTAAGCCTACCTCCTCTACTGGCTCGAAAGCCGAGGTAGCAGCGTAGGTGAATTTCATAGGTATTACGATTCCTCGCAACGTGCCTGCACAATGTCCCCTGTGCTATTCCAATTTGGAGGTGCGGTTATGTGCCCCGTGTGACGAATGCGGCGGTGATGTTCCAATGGAATTGGAACACCTGCAAGCGGGCTTGCACACACGACAAGTTTTGCCCAAGCTGCAACCGTAGGCTAAAGTTTCTCTGCTTCGTGCACGCTATTCGAGCACTCAACCAACAGCAATAAGGCCCGCACTCATCAGCACGGGCCTTATTCTTACTACTGTCTTACAGGTACTTACGGCGTGTTCTGCACCACTTGGCCGGCTTCCGGCTGCTGGGCGGAGGGCTCCTTGATGGTGCCTAGCTCACGGCCTACCTCAATGAAAGCGTTGATAGCCTTATCCAGGTGGGCGCGGGTGTGGGCGGCGCTGAGTTGCACCCGGATGCGGGCCTGACCTTGGGGAACTACGGGGTAGTAGAAGCCGACCACGTAGATACCTTTCTCTAGCATTTTGGCGGCAAACTCTTGGCTCAGCTTGGCGTCGTAGAGCATGACGGGCACGATGGGGTGCTCGCCGGGCTTGATGTCGAAGCCGGCTTCCGTCATGCGCTGGCGGAAGTACTTCGTGTTTTCTTCGAGTCGGTCACGCAGCTCGGTGGTTTCCGTGAGCAGCTCCAGTACCCGCAGGCTGGCACCCACAATGGCCGGGGCCAGGGTGTTGCTGAACAGGTAGGGGCGGCTGCGCTGGCGTAGCATGTCAATGATTTCCTTGCGGCCCGAGGTGAACCCACCCATGGCGCCGCCCAGGGCCTTGCCCAGGGTGCCGGTAATAATGTCGACGCGGCCCATGACGTTGCGGTACTCGTGGGTACCGCGGCCAGTTTTGCCCAGGAAGCCCATGGAGTGGCACTCGTCAATCATCACCAGGGCCTCGTACTTATCAGCCAGGTCGCAGATTTTGTCGAGCTGGGCGATGGTGCCGTCCATGCTGAACGAGCCGTCCGTGACGATGATGCGGTGGCGGGTGCCCTTGGCAACGGCATCCTGGAGCTGCTTTTCCAGGTCCTGCATGTCGTTGTGGACGTAGCGGAAGCGCTGGGCTTTGCACAAACGCACCCCATCAATGATGGAGGCGTGGTTCAGGGCATCGGAAATAATGGCGTCCTGCTCGTTGAACAGGGGCTCAAACACGCCGCCGTTGGCATCGAAAGCCGCCGCGTACAGAATGGTATCCTCGGTGCCCAGAAACTCGGCCAGCTTCTGCTCCAGCTGCTTATGAATGTCCTGAGTCCCGCATATAAAGCGCACCGACGACATGCCGTAGCCGTGCGTGTCAATGGCTTCTTTGGCGGCCTTCACTACCTCCGGGTGCGACGACAACCCCAGGTAGTTATTGGCGCAGAAGTTCAGCACTTCCCCGGCCTCGGTGGTTTCAATTTCGGCGCCCTGGGGCGAGGTTATCACGCGCTCCTTTTTGTAGAGGCCCGCGTCCTTAATTTCCTGAAGCTGCTTTTCGAGGTCAGGTTGAAGAGTAGTGTACATAAGGAAATGGTGAGTGGGAAGTTAGAGGCGATGGGGGAGGTAGCAAAGGTAAGCGTTTGACGGGCAGAGGTACCCTGGCTCCCTTTGCAATTCGTGGTGGTTGCTCTTCATTACTCCACCCAAACCTGTTATTCTGAGTGAGAACGAAAGACCTCTATCAAGGATGATTAGTTACTATCCCACCAAAGCGGCAAAGGCCCTTTGGTGCCACTTGATACGCAGAACGCTCAGGACGACAGACACATTTACTTACCTCGTTTTCGCCTCCTTTGAGCCAAAAAACGCCTGCACTCCGCGGCGGCCGCTACTCATTAGCCGCTGCTTATCCGACTCCGACATCCGTTTGATTTTGGGGCTGAAGCCTTCGGTGTTGATGCTGATGGTGCGGCGCCAATCTTGGGGGTGGGTGCGGTTGAGGGTTTCCTCGGTGAGGTTATACAGGGCCGCCACGTAGCTGGAAAAGCCATTGATGTCGTAGGGAGCCAACTGCTGGCGGCCGGTGGGCAGCGTGTCGCAGGCAATCTGCTCGGCCCGGTCGAGGCGCAGGCCCAGGGTTTCGGGGTTGAACACGCGGCCCTCGGTATCGGACGTGGCGGAGGCTTGGAGGCGCGGGGGCAGGTAGCGCGGATAATCGAACAGCTCTACGGGGTAATTGGCTAGCAGGCCGCCATCTACCAGTACCTGCACCGGCTGGCCTTTGGCGGGCTTCCCATGAATTACGTTGTTCTGCGCATCGAGCAGCACTGCCCGGAAATACAGCGGAATGCTCATGCTGATGCGCACGGCATCGGCTACGCGCATGGTGGGGTTGGTTTCGTAGCTGAATACCTGGATGCGCTGTTGGGTAAGGTTGGTACCGGTGGTATACAGGTCGCGGAAGCGGCCGGGCTGCTGCTGGGCCAGCTCGTGCAACTCCAGCAGCGTGAGTTCGGGGCGGTTGGTTTTGCGGGCCACTAGCTGCATGAGGTGGTCGGTGAGGGCATCGCCGCGGTACCAGCCGTACTGCTTCATCAGCCGGTGGCTACCGCCCAGAAACATAAACCGGCCATCGTTGAAACGCTGAATGGGGGTAGTGTTTACCACCTTTACAATTTCCTGGGGCGAATACCCGACGGCCAGTAAGGCTGCCTGAATGGCCCCGGCCGAGGTGCCGCCTACCCTCTTGACGCTGTCGAGCACGCCCTGCCGCGCCAATTCCTCCAGTGCTCCGCCGTAAGCCACGCCCCGGATGCCCCCGCCTTCCATCACCAAGTTGCGGTACACCGGAGGGGTAGTAGATTGGGCATGGGCGGCCAAGCACTGCCCGAATATCACAACAGCAGCAAGTAGAGATACACGAAACATACAGAATACAGGGCGTAAGCGGGGCACTGATGGAAATAGTACTGGGCTGCCAAGTAAATCAACCGAAAGCCAACAACCTACCACTGCCGCTACCAACCACTAGATACCGCTAGTCGCGCCGCGGTTGTATGCGCTACCGTCATTTGCAAGCGAGCAGCAAAGAACCGTTCGGCTCAGTTATCTTTGTTGCCCCCATCCACCCCTACCCTTCAACCACCCCCGAATGAACACCTCCAGCACTTCTGCCGCTACCCCCGGCGACACCATCCTTGTTATTGGCGCCGGCGGACAACTGGGCCTGGAACTCACCCATGAGCTGCGGCAGATTTACGGCGCTTCCAATGTGGTAGCCGCCGATGTGCGCGCCCCCAAGGATGCTGAAACAACCCAGGCCGGACCGTTTGAGCTGTTGGATGTGCTGGATAAACATCGGTTGGAAGAAGTTATTCGCCAGTACAAGCCCAAGCAGGTGTATCACCTGGCCGCGCTGCTGTCGGCTACGGCCGAGAAGAACCCCAAGTTTGGGTGGCAGCTGAATATGGATGGCCTGTTTCATGTGCTGGATGCCGCCATAGACCTGGGCGTGCAGCAGGTATACTGGCCCAGCAGCATTGCCGTGTTCGGGCCGGATACGCCCCGCCACAACACGCCCCAGCTTACCGTCATGAACCCTAACACGGTGTACGGCATCAGCAAGCTGGCCGGGGAGCAGTGGTGCGAGTGGTACTTCCGCAAGCACGGGCTGGATGTGCGCAGCCTGCGCTACCCCGGCCTCATCGGCTACAAGAGCCTACCCGGCGGTGGCACCACCGACTACGCCGTGGACATCTACCACAAAGCCGTGGCGGGCCAGAGCTATGAGTGCTTCCTTTCTGAGGAAACCTACCTGCCCATGATGTACATGCCCGACGCTCTGAAGGCAACCCTGGACCTAATGCATGCGCCCTCGGACAGCATTAAGGTGCGCAGCTCCTATAACCTGGGCGCCATGAGCTTCAGCCCCCGGGAAATAACGGCCAGCATTCAGCGCCACTACTCCGAGTTTGAGGTAAACTATAAGCCCGATGCCCGCCAGCAGATTGCCGATTCCTGGCCCGCTAGCATCGACGACTCCAAGGCCCGCCAGGACTGGGGCTGGCAGCCGCAGTTCGACCTGCATAAGATGACCGACGATATGCTGCTGCACCTGCGCCAGCCTGTGGCAGTAAGCCTGTAGTGCAACAAAGCCAGGCAAGTAGTCTGTTAACAGAAACTAGCCCGAAGCAGTGCTTCGGGCTAGTTTTTTCAAAAGCTGACAGCCAAGGTAATTTCTTCGCAACGTAGTGTGTTCAACCTATTGGCAGCATGGAAAAATCGGGGTGGGCAGACTGGCTTTTCAAAGCGCTTGTTGCGGGGCTACAACTGTTTTTTCTGTATGGCATGGGGCGGTTTCTGTACCTGATGGGCGGCCTGCATCTGACGAACCCCTTTCAGAAAGGGTGGAAGCATTTATACCAGATCTATGGTAGCATGACGGCTGTACGGCCAATGCACCTGGCTTCAGCCTGCATTGGAGCTGTTACCTACAACGACACGGTAGAAATTGGCTGGGACCAAGCGGAACTGGTAATGCGCAAAACCTTTTTTTCTGATGACCTGGTACGCATTCCTTACGCACATTTCACCCTTATTGCGGCTCCCCAACAGCACACCATCTGGCGGATTCCTATTCGTACCGACGGCCTATTTGCAGTTAGCGGCGTCAGCATAGCTTTCAAAAGCGCCGTAGCCGCTCAGCTTATCGAGCGAATTCCGCGCAAATAAAGTGGGTTTCGGGGCTGCCAGCCGCTCATGACCAAACCTCCGTGCGGCCCCTGCGTTCCTCTGCGGAAACCCACGACTGAGCGTCATGATTGTCAATTACGTGCCCACGGGCTGGCAGATTATTTACCAGCAAGCCCACGCCCTGCTAGCGGCGCAGCTGCTACACCAGTGGCCCTCCTTCCTACCCTGCGACCAATGGGTAGGCCTGCTCGCCGCGGCGGCCCAGCACGATGATGAACAGGAGAACTGGGACGGGCACTACGGCCTAACGCCGGCTGGGGCGCCAGCGAACTTCACCATGAAGGAATTTTCGTTGGCGCAAGCTACGGGCGTCATGAAAGCTGCTCGCTTCCAGGGCCGTTGGCGCAGCTTACTGACCAGCCTGCACCTAAGTACCTTGTACGAAGGCCTGCGCGGACAGCAGTCCGAGCTTGATACTTTTCTGGATGAGCAGCTGGCCAACCAGAAACGGTGGTTGCGGGAACTGAAAATCAAGAAAGCCGACGCCCAGCAGGCCTATACTCTGCTGCACTGGTGCGACCGGCTCAGCCTGATTTTGTGCCGCCACGAGTTGCCCGAAATGGGCCGGACCCTGGAAATCTACCAGGGCCCTGATGGTCAGAGCTACCACGTGCTACAGCCCCAGGCCAATGGCCCAGTGCGCGTACAGCCGTGGCCCTTTCGGGAAAAGCAGTTCATGGTAAGCGTAGAAGCCAGCGCTTTGCACCAGCTCCAGTTTCAGAACGATGCAGAGCTGGCGCAGGCCCTGCGCGACGCGCCCATTGAAACCCTGCGCTGGGAACTGGCCTCGTCGGCAGAATAAGGTGCTTTCCCAGGGCAGTGGCCCCAATATTCCTACGGGTGCTTGGTCTGGCCGTATGGTGGAGCTTCCCGCGCCAATTCGTCAAATTTGGGTAGGCCCTCCGAACGTCCTTCCCGCGCGGCCCGTACTACCCGCAGCCTTTCCTCTCAGAAACCTGCCCTATGGCTACGCACTACCGCCTTTCCGACATTGTTAACATCCTGAAAACCACCGCCAGCGAGTTCATGGTCAACAACTCGTTCCGACACGCGGCGGCGCTTTCCTACTACACCATTTTCTCGCTCCCTCCCCTGCTGCTCATCGTCATTACGGTGGCCAGCTCCGTTTACGGAGCCGAGGCCGTAACGGGCCAGATTTACGGACAGATGCGCGGGTTTCTGGGCGCCGATTCAGCCAAGTTTTTGCAGGACTCCATCGCCGAGTTTACCAAGCAGCAGAAAAGCGGGGTAGCCTCCATCATTGGCATTGGCACGCTGGTATTCGCGGCCACTACTTTCTTCGTGACCCTGCAGGAGAGCATCAACGACATCTGGAACCTCAAGGTGAAGCCCCGCAACGGCATCTGGCAGTTCATCCGTGACCGGCTGCTATCCTTCGGCCTGATTTTGAGCGTTGCGCTGCTGCTGCTGATTTCCTTTGTCATCAGCGCCATGCTTAGTGTTTTTACCGACCAGCTGCAGCGCTGGTTTCCCGAGGTAGCCGTCATCTTTATCCACCTGATTGACTTTGCACTTTCCCTCTTTATTACCTCCCTACTCTTTGGCCTTATCTACCGCTTTCTGCCGGACGCCATCATCCGGTGGCGCGACGTGGGCATTGGGGCGGTCATTACGGCATTACTGTTTTTGGTAGGTAAATATTTGATTGCCTTCTACATTGCGCAATCTGACCCCGGTTCGGCATTTGGGGCAGCGGGCTCGGCCATTGTGCTGCTGCTGTGGGTAAACTACTCCTCGCTCATCATTTTCTTCGGGGCCGAGTTCACCCAGGAGTTTGCCGACGCCTTCGGGCAAAAGGTGCAGCCCAAGGCCCACGCCGTGCGCATTGAAACCCGCGAAGTACCCGAGGGTGAAACCAAGGAAGAAATCAGCACCGGGCGGCCGCGTGCCGAAGGCCGCTGGAAAAGCTAGGCTGGTTGGCACACCCAACCCGAAATTCCCAGAAAAGACAGCTGCGCAATATGCGGCTGTCTTTTTTGCTTTAGCTTGCCCTGCTGAACAGTTCCCCAACGCCCCGTTGCCTGCCGGGAGTCGGGGTAAGAGCTCTGGCACCTGCCCTCGTTTAAGCAGCTAATGCTCCACCATAGCCGAAGAATGCTTCGCAATTTTCGGCCTATAGGAAACGTACTATTCTTTTACTAATGAGCAGGCTGGGGCTGGGTACCGCTGCTCAGGCTGCCGCGCCGCTGGCCCGCAATACCCGGCGCGAACAGCGCCAATTTATTCAGCATGTATCGGCTGCCATGTCCATGTGCGAGCGGCTACAGGCCAAAAGTCAGAAACAGCCTCTCACTTTCCTGTTAGCCGTGGATACCCAGAGCGTACTGCCGACCCTGCAAGGCGGCATGCTCAAGAACACGCCCCCCTGGCCAACCGCTGCGGCCTTGACAAAATGAAGGACAGCAAGCTTATGAAAAGCGTGGGGTAGAAGATTGCCCTGCGTATTATCCAGCAGTGACCCACCTGTATGCTCCAACTCGGCATTGATGAGTACATGAAGCGCAAGTAAGCCCCTCTTTTTTTCTTAAAAACAGAAGCGCCACAACGAATAGGTTGCGGCGCTTCTGTTTTTGAGAAAGTCGGAAATCTACGCTACCTCGGCCTTTTCCTTCACGGCCAGCTGACCGCAGGCGGCGTCGATGTCTTTTCCGCGGGAGCGGCGCACGTTGGTTTGCACGCCCCGGTCGGCTAGGTACTTGTGGAAGGCCATCAGCTTATCGTCGGCGGTGTTGACGTAGTCGGCGTTTTCGATGGGGTTGTACTCGATGAGGTTCACCTTGCAAGGAATCCACTTCGAAATCTGGTACAGCTCCTCGGCGTCCTGCAACGTGTCATTAAAGCTCTCGAACACGATGTACTCGTAGGTAACCTTGCGGCCGGTAACCTGGTGGTAGTGCTTGAGGGCGTCCTTCAACGAAGCAAGAGAATTGGCTTCGTTAATGGGCATGATTTCGTTGCGCTTCGTGTCGTTGGGCGCGTGCAGCGAGAGGGCCAGGTTGGCCTTCACATCGTCGTCGGCCAGCTTCTTAATCATCTTGGCAATGCCAGCGGTGCTGACGGTGATGCGGCGCGGAGCCATGTTCAGGCCGTCGGGGGCGGTGATGCGCTCAATGCTCTTTACTACGTTAGCGTAGTTCAGCAGCGGCTCGCCCATGCCCATGTACACGATGTTGGTGAGCGGGGTACCGTACTGCTTTTCGCACTGCTCCCGAATGCGCACTACCTGGTCATAAATCTCAGCCGCATCGAGGTTACGCTTGCGCTCCATGTAGCCGGTAGCGCAGAACTTGCAGGTCAGGGAGCAGCCTACCTGCGAGCTGATGCAGGCCGTCATGCGCGTGTCGTGCGGGATAAGCACGCCCTCCACAATGTTGCCGTCGTGCAGGCGGAAGGCCGATTTGATGGTGCCGTCGTTGGAGAGCTGGGAGTTTTGCACCTGCACGCCATTGATGACGAAGTGCTGGGCCAGCAGCTCGCGCGTAGCCAAAGAGATGTTGTTCATCTCCTCAAACGACGAAGCCGTGTTTTTCCATAGCCACTCCAGCACCTGCTTGGCGCGGAAAGGCTTCTCGCCGTGCTCCACCATAAAGGCCTTGAGCTCGTCGGGGGTAAGTTTGCGGATATCGCGCTTCGAAACTACGGGCAGGTCAATCATCATAACTGCAAAGATACAAGGCGGAAAGCCGAACCCCTAGGTCTTCTTTTCCAGAACATCCCTCAACCCGCTGAACCTGAAAAAAGTGCCGGCCGGTGGAGTGGTGAAATGATGAAGTGGTGAGTTTGTCATTGCGAGCAGAGCGAAGCAATCCGTCCTGGCAATGTGCTACCCCTAAAAACGTGATAAGCCCTTACCGCCAGCACAGACAACGACGGCTTGTCAGGTTAGAAGGCGTGTCACAGGGAAAGGACGGATTGCTTCGTCGTGCCTCCTCGCAATGACATTTCACCATTTCACCACTCCACAAACTCACAACTTCGCAATTTCCCTTACCTTGGCAGCGTAAACTTTAGGGGTGTTCTGCCATGCAGGACTGAGAAATACCCTTTGAACCTGATCCGGGTAATGCTGGCGAAGGGAAAAGTGACTGAACCGGGCCAACCTGTGCCCGTGGCGTGCGCCCCTACAAGTTTATTGTTTTGACACTCAACCAGCTAACCGCTTGTTGCATGACCCTTTTTGTCAACGATAAACCGCACGAAGCCCCCGACGCCCCTACCCTCTTCACCACCCTCGAAGCCCTGGCTCTCACGCCACTGCGGGGCATTGCCGTGGCCGTGAACGACGAGGTAGTAGCCCGCCCCGACTGGCCCGACTTCCAGCTCCGCCCCCAGGACCGCATCACCGTCATTCGGGCTACCCAAGGGGGGTAGGCCGGCCCTACCCCAACCAGCGGCTACCCCCTCCCTACCCTGCGAGCAGCCGCTGTTCACTTCAGCTTCCTTTCCTTCTTCTGATGAAAAAAGACCACGCCCCCCAGCAGACGCTGGTGGAACGCGCGCCCCTGACCGGCTCGCGCAAGATTTACGTGCCGGGCCAGCTCTACCCCAATCTGCGGGTAGCCATGCGCGAAATCAGTCTCAGCGACACCCAGCGCAAGTTCGATTTCACTAACCCCACGGAGCAAAACCCGCCCGTAACGGTGTACGACACCAGCGGACCCTACACCGACCCGGCCGTAGAAATCGACCTGAAGAAGGGATTGCCGCGCCTGCGCGAGGAGTGGGTTCTGGAGCGCGGCGACGTGGAGCAACTGCCCGGCACTTCGTCGGAATACGGGCAGCAGCGCGCCGCCGACCCGAAGCTGGACCACCTGCGCTTCGAGCACATCCGGCGTCCCTACCGCGCCAAGGTGGGCCACACCGTGACGCAGCTCCACTACGCCAAGCAAGGCATCATCACCCCGGAAATGGAATACATTGCCATCCGGGAAAACCAGCGCATTGACATGCTGGCTGCCGATGACGCTTTGAAAGCCCAGCACCAGGGTCACAGTTTCGGGGCCAATACGCCTCAGGGTCGTATTACACCGGAGTTTGTGCGCGAGGAGGTGGCGGCGGGCCGGGCGGTTATACCCTCGAACATCAACCACCCGGAGGCCGAGCCCATGATTATCGGGCGCAACTTCCTGGTGAAAATCAACACCAACATCGGAAACTCGGCCGTCACATCGAGCATTGAGGAAGAGGTAGATAAGGCCGTGTGGAGCTGCCGCTGGGGCGGCGATACGCTGATGGACCTGAGCACGGGCAAGAACATCCACGAAACGCGGGAGTGGATTATTCGCAACTGCCCGGTGCCGGTGGGTACGGTGCCCATTTATCAGGCCCTGGAAAAAGTAAACGGCAAGGCCGAGGACCTAACTTGGGAGCTGTTCCGCGACACCCTGATTGAGCAAGCCGAGCAGGGCGTGGACTACTTCACGATTCACGCCGGGGTGCGCCTGCCCTACATTCCGCTCACGGCCAAGCGCGTGACGGGCATTGTGTCGCGTGGGGGCTCCATTATGGCAAAATGGTGCCTGGCTCACCATCAGGAAAACTTCCTGTACACCCACTTCGAGGAAATCTGCCAGATCATGAAGGCCTACGACGTGGCCTTTTCCCTGGGCGACGGCCTGCGCCCCGGCTCCATTGCCGACGCCAACGACGAGGCCCAGTTCGCGGAGCTAGAAACCCTGGGCGAGCTGACGAAAATTGCCTGGGCCCACGATGTACAGGTGATGATTGAGGGTCCTGGTCACGTGCCTATGCACCTGATTAAGCAGAACATGGAGAAGCAGTTGAAGGAGTGTCACGAGGCCCCCTTCTACACCCTCGGCCCTCTAACCACCGACATTGCGCCCGGCTATGACCACATCACCTCGGCCATCGGGGCGGCTATGATTGGCTGGTTTGGCACGGCCATGCTCTGCTACGTGACTCCGAAAGAGCACCTCGGTTTGCCCAATAAGCAGGATGTGAAAGACGGCGTCATTGCCTACAAAATCGCCGCCCACGCCGCTGACCTAGCCAAGGGCCACCCCGGCGCTCAGTACCGCGACAACGCCCTGAGCAAAGCTCGTTTCGAGTTCCGCTGGGAAGACCAGTTCAACCTCTCGCTGGACCCCGACACCGCCCGCGAGTACCATGACGAAACCCTTCCCGCCGAAGGTGCCAAGGTGGCCCACTTCTGCTCCATGTGCGGCCCGCACTTCTGCTCCATGAAAATCACCCAGGAAGTGCGCGACTTCGCTGCTAAGCAGGAAGTGCAGCCCGACGAGGCCCTGGCCCACGGCCTAGCCGAAAAAGCCCGGGAATTCGTGGAGAAAGGCAGTGAAATCTATCTGTGATTGAGTTGTCAGTTATCAGTTGCCAGTTGTCAGTCGGCGCTGACGCCTGCTCCTGACAACCGGCAACTGGCAACTGATAACTCTATGCGTCCTTACGCTCTGAGTATGGCCGGCTTCGACCCTAGTGGTGGGGCCGGCCTGCTGGCCGACTGCAAAACCATGGAGGCCCTGGGCGTCTACGGGCTAGGCGTGTGCACGGCCCTCACGGTGCAGAACGACGTGGAGTTTGAGCGGATCATAGGGGTAGCAACTGCCGACGTGCGGGACCAGGTGCAAGTGCTGCTGCGGCGCTTCCCGGTGGAATGGGCCAAGCTGGGGTTGGTGGACAACCTACCGGAACTACCCGGCCTGCTGGCCTGGCTGCGGGAGTTGCGCCCTACCCTAAGTTTGGTCTGGGACCCGGTGCTGAAGGCCAGTGCCGGCTACGACTTCCATACCACACCGACCCCGCAGCTGGTGGCCCAGCTGTGCCGACAGTTGGCCTTGCTTACGCCCAACCAACCCGAGATGCTACGCCTGTGGCCCGCTGCTACTCCTGAGTTGGCGGCGGCGGCAGTCAGCATGTTTTGCCCGGTACTGCTGAAAGGCGGTCACACCACCGGCCCCGAAGCTACCGACCTACTGTTCAGCGACGGGCAGGAAGTAGCCCGGTTCACTACCCCTCGCCTGCCCCACGGCGAGAAGCACGGCAGCGGCTGCGTACTGTCGGCGGCCATTACGGCGGAGCTGGCGAAAGGGCAGACGCTGCTGGAAGCCTGCCGCCGCGGGAAAGACTACACCACCCGGGTACTCGCCAGTAACGACACGCTGCTGGGCTACCATTTTCAAGACCACTAACCTATGCGCATCAGCAACCTTCAATTTATTACGGACTCCCCCGCCCAAGCCGAGCAGGCCTGTGCCGGCGGAGTGCGCTGGGTACAGTTGCGGGTGAAAAACACGCCCCACACTGCCTGGAAGCAGCTGGCCCTGAACACCCAACAGATTTGCCGCCGCTACGGCGCTACCCTCCTCATCAACGACAACCCTCAGATTGCTCAGGAAATTAGGGCAGACGGGGTGCACCTGGGCCAGCAGGATATGCCGCCGGATGATGCCCGCGCCATTCTGGGTCCAGATTTCATCATCGGCGGCACGGCCAACACGTTTGCGGATATCGAGCGACTGGCCGCCGCGGGCGTGGATTACATCGGGTTGGGGCCGTTTCGGTTTACGGTCACGAAAGAACGCCTCAGCCCGAT
Source organism: Hymenobacter sp. HSC-4F20 (assembly GCF_019599275.1). Classification (GTDB taxonomy): domain Bacteria; phylum Bacteroidota; class Bacteroidia; order Cytophagales; family Hymenobacteraceae; genus Hymenobacter. Next base: position 1,000,764 of record NZ_JAHZTD010000002.1, read on the forward strand.
TCTGGGGCTGGAAGGCTACGCGACCATCATGGCCCAGTGCCGCGCGGCGGGCATCACGGTGCCGGTGGTGGGCATTGGCGGCATCACGCCGGCCGATGTACCCAGCTTGCTGGCTACGGGCCTGCACGGGGTAGCCGTGTCCGGGGCCATTTCGGCGGCCCCGGAGCCGCAGCTGGCGGCCGCCACTTTCCTCACGCTTCTTCCCACCTCACTCCCTACCCCCCAATGATGGCCCAACCCCTTGTAGTAGCGGGTCGCACCTTTACCTCGCGCCTGTTTACCGGCACTGGCAAGTTCAGCTCGGCGGCGCTGATGGAGGAAACCCTGCTGGCTTCGGGCTCGGAGCTGGTGACGGTGGCCCTCAAGCGGGTGGACGTTGGCAACGACCAGGATGATATTCTGCGCCACCTGCAGCACCCGCAGTTCAGCCTACTGCCCAACACCTCCGGGGTGCGCACGGCCCGCGAGGCGGTATTTGCGGCCCAGCTCGCCCGCGAAGCCCTGGAAACCAACTGGCTCAAGCTCGAAATTCACCCCGACCCCAAGTACCTGCTGCCCGACCCCATTGAAACCCTGAAAGCGGCCGAGGAGCTGGTGAAGCTGGGCTTCGTGGTGCTGCCCTACATCCACGCCGACCCGGTGCTGTGCAAGCGCCTGGAGGAAGTAGGCGTGGCGGCCGTTATGCCCCTCGGCGCGCCTATTGGCAGCAACCAGGGCCTGCGCACCCGCGACTTCCTCGAAATCATCATCGGGCAGAGCAAGGTGCCGGTGGTGGTAGATGCTGGTCTGGGCGCGCCCTCGCACGCCGCCGAGGCCATGGAGTTGGGGGCCGATGCCGTGCTTGTTAATACGGCCCTGGCCGTGGCTGGCAATCCGGTGCAAATGGCCCACGCCTTCCGGCTGGCCGTGGAAGCTGGCCGCCTTGCCTACGAAGCCAAGCTGGCCGCCCCCGTGCGCAACGCCGCCGTAGCCAGCAGTCCGCTTACTTCTTTCTTGGGGGAGAACTGAAACCAGCAGTTGCTGCCCCTGGCCTATGGTCATGCCGAGGCGCAGCCGCCCCGAAGGTCGCAGTAGGCAAGCATCTGGCGTGCTTTCTAAGACCGTCATGCTGAACCCCGCGAAGCATCTCTACCGCTTCGTTGATTCTTCTCTAGGCCAGTTGATTAGCCAGAGGTAGAGATGCTTCGACAAGCTTAGCATGACCGTCTGACGTCAACCAACAGGCTAGCGGCTTTCCTACCCCTACTACCACCCCAAAACCTTACCCCGCACATGTCCTTCCGTTCTGTTTTCGAGGCCTACCCTTGGGATGAGGTGAAAGCCGACATCTACGCCAAAACGGCCGCCGATGTGGAGCGGGCCCTGGCCGCGCCGCGCCGCACCCTCGACGACTTTCAGGCCCTGATTTCGCCGGCTGCCGCGCCCTACCTCGAGCAGATGGCCCAACTCAGCCAGCACCTGACGCGGCAGCGTTTCGGGCGTACTATGCAGTTGTTCGCGCCGCTTTACCTGAGCAACGAGTGCCAGAACATCTGCACTTACTGCGGCTTCAGTATGGACAACAAGCTGCGCCGCCGTACCCTGAGCAGCGTAGAGATTTTGCAGGAAGCGGCCGTGCTCAAGGACTGGGGCTACGAGCACGTGCTGCTGGTAACCGGCGAGGCCAACCAAACCGTGGGGGTCGAGTACCTGCGCAACGCCCTGCGCACCCTGCGCCCGCACTTCGCCCACCTGGCCATGGAAGTGCAGCCCCTGGACCAGACCGATTACGAGCAGCTGACTCCGGAGGGCCTGAACACGGTGCTGGTGTACCAGGAAACCTACCACCAGCACGACTACCGTAAGCACCACCCGAAAGGCCGCAAGTCGAACTTCTACTACCGCCTCGATACGCCCGACCGCCTGGGCCGCGCCGGCATTCATAAGATGGGGCTGGGCGTGCTGTTTGGCTTGGAAGACTGGCGCACCGATTCCTTTTTCACGGCCCTACACCTCGACTACCTGGAGCGTACCTACTGGCAGACCAAGTACAGCCTGTCGTTCCCGCGCCTGCGCCCCGCCGAAGGGCTGCTGCAACCCAAAGTAGAAATGACGGACCGGGAGCTTGTGCAGCTGATTTGCGCCTACCGCCTCCTGAATCATGAAGTGGAGCTTTCCCTCTCCACCCGCGAAACGTCCCGGTTCCGGGACCATGTGAGTCAGTTGGGCATCACGACCATGAGCGCAGGTTCCAAAACCAACCCCGGTGGCTACGCCGTGGAGCCGGAATCCTTGGAGCAGTTCGAAATCAGCGACGAGCGCAGCCCCCGGGAAATAGCCGCCATGCTCCGCCGCCAGGGGTATGAGCCCGTTTGGAAAGATTGGGACTTAGCGCTCCAGAGCTGAGGTTGGCGGCTGGCTAGGGGATAGGCGTCTGCTCCCGGCTGAGGTAGTAGCCGCCCACCGCGGCGCCTACCCCGGCGCACACCATCAGCAACTGATTGGTGCCATCCTGGCCCCGGCTAGCCTGCATAGAGCTGAGCAGGAACATAGAGCCCCACCAGCCCAGAAAGGCGCAGACTAGAGTCATCGTCCTACTAGCCGTATATTCTCCCCGGTCGCTCATCTGCAGGAAGGCATACACACCCAGCCCAATACCCGCCGGTATGCCCAGCAACAGAAACAGCACACCCCACAGAAACTGTCCCAGGTTCTGCCCCTTAAAGGCCTCACCCATTACTGGCGCGCTTATCAGCAGTAGCACGGGTAAGAGCGCCGAATTCTTCCTTCTTGATGCCATATAATAGTCAGTAGCTTACTTCACTATTGAGTAAATAGAACGTCATGTTAGTAAAAAGAACGTCATGTCGAGCTTGCCGAGACATCTTGCCTGAATCGTTGAGTTAGCGTGGCAACATCAGCACGCGAGATGTCTCGACAAGTTCGACATGACAACGTGCTGGGGCGGAATGACGGGCTGAGACAAAGTGATGTACTGAAACAGATGGATGTGCTGGGAAAACGCCCGAAATGTTTCGGTGCACTCTGCCTGTCAGGTTCTTGTTTGGCTTACAACTGCTTTCCATACGCCAGATCGGCCAACTCCCGGAAAGCCGCTACCGGGTCCGGCGCTTCCCAGACGGCGCCCAGCACGGCGGCACCCGCAAAGCCGGTCTGCCGGGCTAGCGGGAGCGTGCCGGCCTGGATGCCGCCCAGGGCCAGCACCCGGGCTTCGGGCACGGCTTGCAGGGTAGCAGCTACCTCCGACAGCGCGAAAGCACTGGGGTAGCCTACCTTACTGATGCTGTTAAAGATGGGGCTAAGGAACACGTAGTCGAATGCCGCGCCCAGGGCCTGTACCTCGGCCAGGGAATGCAGGGCGGTAGAAACGGTGCCGCTGGCGGGCCGAACCTGGTGCTGACCCGCCGCGCGGGCGCTGGCCGTGAAATGCACGCCGCCTACCCCGAACTTCGCCGCCAACTCGTGGTGGTTATGCAGCACGAGGTGGGGCAGCCATTGGGCCGGCGCGGCGCGCAGCCAGGCGGCGGTTTTGGCTGGGGTCCAGGCGGGGCGGCGCAGGTGCAGGCGCGGGGGCGTGGGGCTCTCCATAATAGCGGCCAGCACCTTCATTTCGGCGGGATGCGGCTCCGGGGCCGTTAGCAGAATCAGCTGAAAGCCGGGGCCTGAGCTCATGCGGTTTCGCCGCGCAGGCGGGCGGTGTACTCGTCCGTAAGGGGTAGGAGCTGGCGAGTGGTGTAGTTGAAGCCGAGCATGCCGGTTTTGGCGCGGGCAATTTCGCGGCCGTCCTGGTTTTTCACCCAGTACACCAAATCGAAACCGTACTTGCTCAGGTCGGTGGCGGCCATCTGAATGTGCAGCACGTCGCCGTAAAATCCTTCGCCCTTGTACTCAATGGCCACATCGGCCATAATGTGGCCCAGGCCGGTGGCGGGGTCGAACTCGGCGTGGCCCAGGTGGCGCAGAAACTGCACCCGCGCCTCGTGCAGAATGCTCAGTAGGGCATCGTTGCCGAGGTGGGCGCCGTAGTTGAGGTCAGTGATGCGCACCGGAATTTCCGTGGTGAGCAGGTAGGTTTCGGGCAGCTGGACTTTAACGCGGGGCATGGGGTAGGCCGATGGAGGGCCGATAAAGTACGGCGGTTTTTTGGTGCCCGCACAACCCGAGGGCGCCAACCCCGGCGTTCTGAACAGTACCTGCTGCCGCGGCCGCTCTACCCCTTGCTACCGCCGAAACCTCAAACGCAGTATATTAGCCAAGTTCTGCCCCCTGCCCGCGCGGCTCCGGTGCCCGATTTTTCTTTTTCCGCCCCCTTTCCATGTCTACACCTCACGTTGAAGTTCGCGCCACTGCCGACGGCTCCAGCACCCTGTACGTGCCGGCGCTCAACGAGCATTACCACAGCACCCACGGCGCCCTGCAGGAGGCCCGACACGTGTACCTGGCTGCCGGCCTGGAGCCAGCCCTGACCGGGGAAAACCCCGTGGTGTGGGTGCTGGAAGTAGGCTTTGGTACCGGCCTGAATGCCCTGCTGACCCTGGAGCGCAGCCTCACCGCCGGGCAAAAGATTTTCTACGATACCATCGAGAAGTTTCCCCTGCCATGGGAAGTAGTCAGCCAGATGCACCCCGAAGGCCACCTAGCCAGCCCTGAGCTGCTAGACTACCAGCACCAGCTGCACGCCGCCGCCTGGAACCGCCCCGTACCCCTGACCCCCACCTTCGAGCTGCTGAAGCGCGCCGGCGAGTTGCAAACCACCGCCCTACCCCACAATACCTACCAGGTTATCTACTTCGACGCCTTCGCCCCGGAAAAGCAGCCCGATATGTGGACCGACGAGGTGTTCGCGCAACTCTACCATGCCGCCGCGCCCGGTGGGGTGCTGGTCAGCTACTGCGCCAAGGGCTCGTTCAAGCGCAGCCTGAAGGCCGCCGGCTGGCTGGTGGAAAAGATTCCCGGACCGCCCGGCAAGCGCGAAATGACCCGGGCGCGGAAGCAGGAGTAACTACATATATCCGCTATGAAGCTTAATCGTCGGCTGAATCAACTCACGGAAGCTGATTATCACCACCTGCTCGTTCACTACCGGCGCTATACCGATTTTAACTCGCTGGGGCTGTTCCGCAGTTTACTGGAAAACGAGAAGCTGAATCTGGAGCAGCAGCTGCGCCTGCGGAATGCGGCGGCCGCGGAGTTTCCTAAATTCTACGAGTTTCTACAGCTGAAGGACCCGGACACGTACTTCCGTCTCAGCACCCTGGGGCAGGAGCTAACCGTAGCCGATGAGCGGGCGGCGTGGACTGAAATCCGCCAGACGCAGCAGCGCATCCTAACCGAGAAGCGCATCCGGCACCGCGGGTTTGGCACGTATTCCAAGCATAACTGCGGGTATGATAACTGCCCACTTAACGGCCTAATGATCCGGCAAGGAACATACTTTGCGGAGGAGGTTATGGGATTTAAGACTGACAGACGAATCTGCCATGTGCCCTACGGCCCCCGTGTTGACCACCGCGCTGAGCAGCGTCGCCGGGAGCGGAAAGCCTGGCCCAGCCGACGGAATTATCTGGAAGAATAACTAAGCCTCTGCCCACTTCCCGCATCCTGCGTAAGTTGCCGGTATTATGAGTCGTAAGCTATTAGAAACCGACGGGCGCGAGTGGGTACAGAAGGGGATTATCTCGGAGGCGCAGCGCGAGCAGCTGCTGGACCTTTATCCTACTGATGCCACCGCCATTGGCCTACTGCCATTGCTGGGTTCCTTGCTGGTAGGGCTGAGTGCCCTGAGCGTGGTAGCGGCCAATTGGCAGGGCTTGCCCGAGGTGGTGCGCCTGGCCTTGCTGCTGGGATCTTTGTGCGGGGCCTACGCCGGCGGCGAGTATTTCCGGCGTCGCGGCAACCTCAACCTGGGCATGGGCCTGATTGCCCTGGGCCTGATCTTGTTCGGGGCCAGCATTGTGCTGACCAGCCAGCTCTACCAGCTCATCGGCTACGACCTCACGGGGCTGCTGGCCTGGGCCGTGGCCGGCATGGCCCTGACGTGGTTGTACCGCAGCCGCTTGCTGTTCCTGATGACGGCCGTTATCAGCGGCATCGTGCAGGGCTACAATACTGGGCAACTGGGCGCGTTCAGCTACCTCACGGCCATCGGCACGGCTTTGGGGTTGGGCTACTATTGGTGGCGCCGCCCCAATGCCTTGCTGGGCGGAGTGCTGGCTACCGGTCTGCTCTGGCAGGCAGCTTTGCTGATCAACCACCTGCACGTTAAAATCACCTGGTTTTTTATTCCAGCCATGCTGGTGTATGCCTTCGGCGACTGGCAACCCGACCGGCCAGCGGGCCGGGCTTTGCAGGGCCCGCCGCTGGTAGCAGCCTTCCTGTTTACGCTGGGTCTGGCTTTGTTTGGCGAATCGGATTTGTACGCGGGGCAACTGCGGGCGCCCCTGCTGCCCTACTTGGCTTCGCTGGCTGGGGTGCTGGCACTGTCAGTATTTGGCAAGCGGCAGCGCGGCCGCCTTGGCAGCCTCACCGACTGGCTGCTATTGCTTCCCGGATTCTATTTCACGGGCGGCCTGCCCCTGGCCATCGCCACGCTGGTAGTGTTGTATGCCTACTCCGGGGCCGTATTGCTGCGGGCGCATCAGGAGCAAAACCAAGACCGCGTAACGCTGGGCACGGTATTGTTTATCATCACCACAGCCGTAGCGTACTTTAAGCTCACCTGGGGCTTTCTGGACAAGTCGTTGTTTTTCCTGCTGGGGGGCCTGCTGCTGCTGGGGCTGAGCTGGTGGCTGCGGCGCCGTGCGGCACACACCTTTTCCTCTTCCACTCCTTCGAAGCCATGAGCCCACCACTTGCTGATACCCCGACTCCTGTTCCGGGCCGGGCCGGAGGTAGCACGACAGCACCTCTGGCAGAAGTACCCGAGCCTCGGCGCCGCCGGTGGGTGCAATGGCTGGTAGGAGCCCAGGTGCTGTTTGTGTTGGGCGTAGCAGCGGCGGGGTACGCCACGGCTGCGCTGGGCCGCACCATTACGCTACGCACCCGCCCCGTTGATCCGCGCGACTTGCTGTACGGCGACTACGTGACGCTGCGTTACCAAGTCAGTGAGCTGCCGGGGCATCTGTGGCGTGGCTCCGTTCTGCCTCGCCGCCACCAGCCCGCCTACGTGCTCCTGGAGCCCCAACCCGATGGTACGTATACTGCGGTGGCCGCTTTCCCCGAGAAGCCATCTACCACGGGTAGCCAGGCAGTGCTGCGCGGCTCGGTGCAGGATGTATGGCGGCGGGGTATCCGGCTGCGGTACGGTCTGGAACGTTATTATGTGCCGGAAGGCCAGGGCCGCGCTCTGGAGCGGCGCCAAAGCCTACGGGTAGAAGTTAGCGTAGCGCCCTGGGGCCAGGCCCGCATTACGAAGGTAGAGCCAGCCACTGAGTAGTGCTCTGCAGTACTGGAATATTACTACACTTGTTTTATATTGCTTCCTCGATATTGTTCTGCCCCTGCTTCTTACCCTACCTATTGCATGTTGTCTTATCCATTTCTACCTCTACCCAATGAAAGTCCATTTAGCCAACCTGTCGGCGGTGCTGGCAGCCCAGCGTCAAGCGGCTCACGCCAACCCACCCCGTAAGCAATCTGCTACCCCGGCAGTTAAGACCACTCTCCAGTCCACGGGTTCTGCTCCGGCCAAAAAATAATGCGCAGCGCCCGCTCCAGTCAGGTAGGAGCGGGTGCTGCGCATTCCCGAGTGGGTAGCACCCGCTACCAGCGGCGGCTCTTCAGCAACTCTTCGTCCGAACGGTTCATTTCTACCAGAGCGTATTTTTTCTGGTCGGTGATGTTCATTTCGTCCAGGGCATCTACCAGGTGCTGGTATTTAGCACCGGCCTCCGTTTTGATGAGCACTATCGGCGCCGGGCTCTGCCGCTGACGACTGAGCAGCACCTGCCGCAAGCCGTTGGGGCTCAAGTCGGTTGTATAGAGCGTGGGCTTTGGCGCAGCGGGGTTCACAGCCGCTTCGTTTAAGCCAAAGAAGTAACGCACTTTCCCATTTTCGCCCAGGATAAGCGTAAGGGCCCGCTTTGCCGATACCGAAGCATCCGGCTCCTGGGGCTCCGGTTTCGTGGGCATGGCCACCTCCATCACCGTAGGTTTGGAGAAGGTAGTGGTGAGCATGAAGAAGGTCAGAAGCAGAAAGGCCAGATCCACCATGGGGGTCATGTCGAGGCGGAAGGCTTTCTTGGTGGCGCGGGGTTTACCCGAGCGAGGAGCGGAAGCAGCTTGAATTTCGGCCATAAAGTGGGTAAGGTTAGGTGAATACGGTTGTATTCGGGCAACGCTATACTGCTGTGCTATATTGCCTACTTAACAGAAGGCCGGCCTTTTCCTGCGCTGATACATGGCACTTCTTACTTCACCCCTCTACTGCATAGCCGCGCTTTATATGCAACGTTTTTGGTACTCTCTCGCCGCGGCATTGGTCGTCTGGCTTGTGTTATGGCTGTTGCTTGGTGGCGCCCCCTTTCTCTGGCAGTCTACCCTCGATATACAGATGCATAGCACTTACTTCGTCGTCGGCAGCTATATAGGGCAGCTTTCTACGTTTCTGTTCGTTCTGATTTTCGTTCTGCTGCTTGATGCTGTGCGTCGGCAGGCCGCCAAGAACTCAACGGTGGCGCTAGCTTGTGGGATGGGCAGCGCCCTGCTTCTCTTCTGGAGTCTAAAGCTGAGCACCGCTTATTCTGCTTCCTGGGCCACGCAAGATCTTCTTACGCCTCTTGCCTACCCGAACAGCTTAGCTAAGGGTATTTGGGCGGCGCAAGTGCTTCTGCTTACGGTAGTGAGTTGGGCCGGCGTCACGTTTTGGCGACTTCACTCAACCCGTTCCCACTAACTACTTCGCTTCCGGAAACCACCACACCTGCTCGGGCGTGATGCAAGCATGAAGGGGCACGTCGCCGGGCCACGCATCCTCAATGCGCAGCACCGGTGGTTCCAGGCTCAGGCCGATGCGCAGGGCTTCGGGCCGGCACTGCGCCAAAAACTGGTCGTAGAATCCTTTGCCGTAACCTACGCGGTGGCCCGCTTCGTCGAAGGCCAGCAGCGGAATCAGGAGGGCGTCGAGTTGAGGGGGTAGGACTTCGGCGGCTCCTACGGGCTCCGGAATGCCCCAGCGGTTATCGGCTAGGCGGGTTGCAGGCGTGAGGTGAAAGTGCCGCAGCGTGTGCCCATCGGGCTGCACCACGGGCACGGCCAGCTGCAAGGAGGGTAGGGCGTTCCAAAGCTGCCGAATCAGTGGCCACGTATCGGGCTCTTTCTGCCGCGCAATAGGCAGGAACAGATGCAGCCACCGCCACTCCCGCAACGGAAACGACTGGTGCAGCCACGGCCACAGCGCTTCGCTCCGGCGGGCCACTTCCTCTTCCGACAACGCCCGGCGGCGGGCCAGAGCTTCCCGCCGCAGTTCGGTTTTAATCATGGCCGGGGGTGGGCAGCTGACTGTCGAAACTGCCTCATCTCGGTGTCACTCCCTGACTCAATTCCAAAATAAGCCCAAGGGTAAGGCGGAAATCTATCCACTAGCTTATCCAGAACTGCATCACGTTCTTCCTTCTGCCCTACTACATGATAGAGGTAGGCCAGATTGTTATTGGCATAAATGGAAACCAGCGAATCATTAACTGGCAGCTTTGGCTGAGCCAGTATTTTTTGGATTACAGGTTCATGCTCATTGTACCAGCGTTTTGGCGCAGCCTTCTCTTCCTCGATGTCGCTGTACATTTCTATTAAGAACATCAGCCACAACGTGTACTGGATGTCTTGTTTTTCCACCGACCGGATATAAGCAACAAGTTCATCCTTATCACCTAACCATTTAGGTGATACTAGTTTAAACACATGATGGTAAGCCCAGAACTTAGTATCATCTAAGGCTATGCTCTGCTGAAAGGCTGCCAGGGCTTTATCAGGCTTGCTGAGGCCCATTTCCGCGCGCACCAATCGGGCACGGGCCTCGCAGCGGTAAGCCTCCTGCTGAAAGCTGCCACCAAGCTTCAGACGGGCAAGCTGCAGATAATGCAAGAAGCCCTCAACTTCTGATTTTGATAAGTCTTCCGCCCACTTTCCGGTCCGGGCCTGCCATGCTTGGTACAAATACCAGGCACCGGCTAGTAAGTGAGAGAACTCCGTATTGGCGGAACGTATGAACAATTGAATACTCTTGTTGTATCGGTCCGTTAAGCATATGCCATCTATCAAGCGAGACACCTCGTCGCTGGTCAAATGACGTGCAATGGCGTCTATCTGCTCCCATTGTTGCTTCTGAAGCAAGGACGCAATAGAAAGCCGCGCATTCAGCCCGAAGGATAAGTCACGTTCGTTGCTCTTGTTAGAAGAGAACAGCGAAGACAAGAAAGAAAGCATAAACTGATAATAAGCTGTAAGTGGCTTCAGAAGACCAGGTTATCTACTCCTCTTCCAGCACCGTGAACTCCAGGGCCAGCGGATCGAAGGCTTCCACCAGCTGCTGAATGAACTGAGGGTTGTTGATGAGGATGCTGAGCACGTTATCGGTGCGCTCCTGCAGGTGGCCGCCGGGCATGAGCTTGTCTTTGAGGGCTGTGAGCTGGCTATAGGCAGTTTCGTGCTTGGCTTCGGCCGCTTTGCTCAGGCGTTTTTCCAGGCCCTGCACAATGCCGGTTACCTTCTGCTGCTCAGCGGCAACGGTCTTCACCAGGGTAGGGTCGAGGCGCTGGGCCAGGTCGGAAACGGCCTGGAAGGCGGCGGCCAACTGCTGCTGCTGCTGCTGCAGGCTTACTTCTTCCTGGCCCAGGGTAGCGCCTACCTGCTTTTTCAGCTCCGGCAGCGGCCGGAAGATGTCCAGGGAAGTCAGGCCTAGCTTGCGCAGCTTGCCAGCGTTGGCCTTGCCCACGTACTGGGCCGAGTTGCGGGGTAGCAAAATCGGGAAGGGCACGCCGTTCTCCGCAAACACACCTTTCAGCTGAAACCAGTACGCCACTTCGGCCCCGCCGCCGATGTAGCAGAGGTTGGGCAGCAGAATTTCCTGGTACAGGGGCCGCAGCACCACGTTGGGGCTGAACTGCTCGGGGTGCTCCTGGGTCAGCTCCAGCAGCTCCTGCTGCGAGTGGCAGCGGCCCGTGTTGCGCACCGTAATCTGGGCGCAGTCCTGGGCGGCATCGTACTCCAGCCGCTCCCGCTTGCCGGCATCGGTGAGGAAGAACAGGTTGAGGGGGCGCGAATACACCTGGGGCTTGTAGCCGGCGGCTTCCAGCTGGGCGTTGGCCTCTTGCACCGCCCGGTTCGAGGCTTGCTCCCTGATTTCTTTTTCCAGCACCGGCACCAGCGCCTGCTTGAGGGTAGGCGCGTCGGCATCCAGGCTCACCAAACCCAGCTCCCCGAACAGGTCGTGGGTGAGGCGGCGGGTAGCGGCGGCCAGCGAGTCGGCCTGCTCGTAGGCCTCGCGGAACAGGGCGGGCACGTCGGCGGGCAGCTGGTCGAGCAGGGCTTCCTTCATCCCGTCGAGCTTCAGGCGGCCCACTGGCCCCCCGGTTTCGGCGGCGTTCCACTCGTACTTCTTCCCGAACAGGTTGAAGTGGTTGATTTCGGCGAAGTCGTGGTCTTCGGTGGCCATCCAGTATAGGGGCACGAAATCGTACTGCGGGTACTTTTCCTTGAGCTGCCGACTCAGCTTCACCGCCGATACAATCTTGTAGATGAAGTACAGCGGCCCGGTGAGCAGGTTCAACTGGTGGCCGGTGGTGATGGTGAAGGTCGTTTCCTTTTCCAGCAGGGCCAGGTTGGCCTGTACGGCGGGGTGCACCGTGGGCAGGGTAGCGTACTGCTCACGCAGGGCGGCTACCAGCCGCTGCCGGGCTTCGGGAGTATAGGCGGCGCGCTTTTCTTCTATCTGTTCGGCGAATGCCTCCAGGGTAGGAAAGCGGTGATAAAAGGAAGTCAGGGCTTCGTGCCGGGCCAGATAATCGGTCAGCAGAGAGGAAAACGCGCCGGTATCGGCGTAGCGTAGAGTCGTGACGGACATACGGTGAGAGAAATATTCGGCTATAACCGGCCAGCGCCCACAAAGTAACTGGCAATTTCCCGGACGAGTTGTTGCCAGCGTTTTCGCCTACCCCCTCAACGCTGTTTAAACTGCCCAAAAGCGTATTTCCAGCGAGATTCGGGTAGCATCGGAATTTAAATTCAAGGCTCCGCCGTGCAACAAGTAGGGCGAAAACAACAGCACCTGCTCCGGACCAGGGTTAGGTCGTACTAGCTCCAAAGGTTCGGCACTGTCCTTCAGGGCCGGCACGCTGTAGCTGGTACCGTTGTAGGTAGCTCCGCCCGCCGTGCGCTCGGTGCGGTCTTCGGGCCACCAGTGGCTGCCCGGCACCAAGGTCAGCGACGAATCCGAGGTGCTGCCCGCTACGGGAAAGTAGATATTGAGGCCGTCGCGCAGGCGGTCCAGCCACACGTCGCGGTGCAGGGGGTTGTTGTCGGTGCGGCCGGGGCGGGCCAGGCGCAGGTGAAACGCCCGCTGCCCATTGTGGGGGTTGTGCACACGCACGGCGCGGCCACACAGCTCGCTCACACGTTGCTCCAGCCGGGCCACCGGCACCGGCAGTTGTTCCAGCGGGTACTCCTTGGTTTGGTTGACGATGGCCAGATGCAGCGCCTGGTCGTCGCCGACGACTTGGTGGTACTGTTCTACGGGCCAGGTAGCGGCTACCTCCGCGCCGGCCGCGCGCAGGGCTACCCTTACTTTCTCCGCTAACCCTTCGCGCAGCCTAGCGTTTTCCGCCGCACTCAGAAAGCTGGCTACCGTGTAGCCCGCGGCGCTCCAGGGCTGCCCGGCCGTCAGGTCCTGGTCGGAAGCCAGCAGTACCCGCGCTTCCGCCGGCTGGCTCTCGCCTTCAATGTGGTACTCGACCGGCTGGTGCTGAATGCGGGCTTTCATGGACAGGGAATTACGTGCTGCAAAATACGATAGATCAGCCAGCGGGGTGGAAAAGACTGTTTTCGGGTAGTAGATCAATAAGCCACACAGTGTTTCCAATACAATAGTGTAGCTCCCTGTCATCCTGAGCGCAGCGAAGGACCTCTCGCGCTTCGTTAGAATAGTAATACAACGAAGCGCGAGAGGTCCTTCGCTGCGCTCAGGATGACACGTTTTTATTGATCATAAAAAACCCTACCCCGGCATACCAGGGTAGGGTTTCGAAAACGCACTTGTTCTGAAGCGTTAAATCAGCTTGCCGTAGAGGTCGAAGTCGGAGGCCTCGGTTACTTGCACCTGGGCGAAATCGCCGAGGCGCACGTAGGTGTCTTTGGTGGCGGGCACCAGCACTTCGTTGTCCACCTCGGGCGAGTCGTACTGGGTGCGCCCCACGAAGTAGCCGCTTTCCTTGCGGTCGAAGAGCACTGTGTAGGTCTGGCCCACGCGCTCCTCGTTCAGCTCCATCGAAATACCCTGCTGCAGCTCCATGATCTGGTCGGCGCGGTCCTGCTTTACTTCGGCGGGCACGTTGTCTTCCAGGGTGTAGGAATGGGTGTTGTCCTCGTGCGAATAGGTGAAGATACCCAGGCGGTCGAAGCGAGTGTCCTCCACGAAGCGGTACAGCTCCTCGAAGTCCTGCTGGGTTTCGCCGGGGTGGCCAGCAATCAGCGTCGTGCGCAGGGCAATATTGGGTACCCGCTGGCGGATGGTATCTACCAGCTCCACCGTGCGACGCTTACTAATGCCACGGCGCATGGTTTTCAGCATGTTATCCGAAATATGCTGCAGGGGCATATCCAGGTACTTGCAGATGTTTTCCCGCTCGTTCATGACGTCCAGGGCATCCATGGGGAACTGCGAGGGGTAGGCGTACTGCAAACGAATCCAGTCGATGCCGTTCACGTCGGAGAGGTGGCGCATCAGGTCAGCCAGCTTCCGCTCGCCGTAGTGCTGTAGGCCGTAGTAGGTCAGGTCCTGGGCAATCAGAATCAGCTCCTTGGTGCCCATGGAGGCCAGGCGCTTAGCTTCCTTCACGAGGTCTTCGATGGGGCGGTCCTGGTGTTTGCCGCGCATAAGCGGAATGGCGCAGAATGAGCAGGGGCGGTTGCAGCCCTCGGCAATTTTGAAGTAGGCGTAGTGGGCGGGGGTAGTCAGCAGCCGCTCGCCCACCAACTCGTGCTTGTAGTCGGCCTCCAGTTTTTTCATCAGCTGGGGCAGCTCTAGGGTGCCAAAGTAGGCATCCACCTGCGGAATTTCCTGCTCCAGGTCGTCCTTGTAGCGCTGGGAAAGGCAGCCCGTCACGTACAGCTTTTCCAGGCGGCCGGCTTCCTTCTCGTCGGCATAGCGCAGGATGGTGTCGATGCTTTCCTGCTTGGCGTTGTCAATAAAGCCGCAGGTGTTGATGATGACGATGTTGGCGTCGCTCGTGTCGGCTTCGTGGGTTACCTGGAAGTCGTTGGCGCGGAGCTGGCCCATCATCACCTCCGAATCGACGAGGTTTTTGGAGCAGCCCAGGGTAATGACGTTGACTTTATTGGCCTGTTGGCTTCTGACTTTCATGCTGGGGTAGTAAGCGGGCGGCCGGGCAATTTCTTAGCAGTGAGAAAGTTGTCCGCTTGCGGCCCGCGGCGAATTGAGGACCGCAAAGGTACGAACTCGGCAACGCCTTTTCCTACTCCGAATGTTCCATTTCCCGGATGTCTCCGCTTCCTACCTCACCTGCCTGGCTTAACCCGCTACAAGCCCCTACCCCCCGTCAGCAACTCATACACCGGCGGCGCAACCCGGCGCAGCAAAGCCCCTACCCCCACCGAAAAGGCAAACGTCGCTAAGGGCAAGAGTACGAATACCAACAGATGCTGCCCCGGCCAGAAGTACAGCGCCGCTTCCGTGGCGTAACTCAGCAGGGGCACGTGCAGCACATAAATGATGAAGGAAAAGCTGGCAATCCAGGTAAACCACCGTTGTCGCATAGCCACCCGCACCAGCCCATCGGCCCCGTACCACATCACCAGCATCCCCAGCAGCTCGGAGGCCCGGTGCAGCAACGACATCACGCTGAACGAAGGCCGCTCAAGGTGAAAGGCCAGCCAGGTTTTTACGGTCACAATCACCAGCCAGACCACTGCAAAAAGCCACCAGTTAAACCACCGGGGGGGCACCTGCACTTCTATATCGCGCCGGCGCAGCCACACTCCCAGCCCGAAAAAGCACAGGCCGGTTCCTTCTATCATGGGCAGCCCTAGGCCTAGCACCCACATGGCCCCGGTTACAGCAAAGTACACCAGCGGGGCCCGATCTACAGCCGCCCGCAGCCAGGGGTAGCCCAGGTTGTAAAAGAACAGGCTGCGGATAAACCACAATTGGAACGGTAGCGGAATCAGGAGCCACGCGGTCAGCAGCTGCCCCGGCGTATACTGGCTCACCAGCGAAACATCAGTGCCAAACGGGCTGAGTGCCGCACCTAAGACCAATTGCCGAGTGGCTGGAAACTGCTCCAGAGCCCAGGTAAATGCCAGTCCTAGTGCGCTCCACACAATGTACGGCACCAGCAAGGAACGCACCCGGCGCTTTACCCGCACGCCGTGGGGCTCCCTACCCTCGTGGTGGGCGAACAGGTAGCCGGATATGGCAAACAGGATGGGAATCCGGAACCGTAGCAACCCATTCGCCAGGAAATACTGCAGCCAGGTACCGCCAGCCAGCGGCTCATCTACTGGCGTCCAGGGTTGGAGGTAACGCGGGTGCAGGTTATAGGCGTGCACATACACCAGCAGCAACATGGCTATCAGCGACCAAAACCGGAGCTTCTGGCTCAGGAAAGCATCCAAACGCGCGGCTGGTGCTGGTTGGGCTGAGGTATCGGCCGCGGAGGCAGGTAGTGAAGCTAGCATGGGCAGCACAGATAAGAAAAAAGATGCTGAATACTGCCGATGCCCTCATGCTCTGTAAAGTCGCAAAAAGCCCGGCCCGCCGAAACTACACTATTTCGACAAGCCGGGCTTGCAATATTATTAGAACTACTTGTTATTTCTTAAACAAAGAGTTCACAAATGTATGTCGATCGAAGAGCTGTAGGTCGGTCATTTTCTCGCCTACTCCAATGTACCGAACCGGCACCTGGAGCTGGTCGCTGATACCGATAACTACGCCCCCCTTCGCGGTGCCGTCGAGCTTGGTAATGGCCAGGGCTGATACTTCCGTGGCCTTCGTGAACTCTTTGGCCTGCAAGAATGCATTCTGGCCAGTGCTACCATCCAGTACGAGCAGAACCTCGTGGGGGGCATCCGGAATAACCTTCTGCATCACGCGCTTGATTTTGCTAAGCTCGTTCATCAGGTTCACCTTGTTGTGCAGGCGGCCCGCCGTGTCAATAATCACCACATCCGCCTGCATTTCCACCCCTTTCTTTACTGCGTCGTAGGCCACGGAGGCGGGGTCGGTGTTCATGCCGTGCGAAATCACCGGCACGCCTACCCGCTCCCCCCAGATGATGAGTTGGTCTACGGCCGCCGCCCGGAAGGTATCGGCCGCGCCCAGCACTACCTTCTTGCCGGCCGAGTGAAAGCGGTGGGCCAGCTTACCAATAGTTGTGGTTTTGCCTACCCCGTTCACCCCTACTACCATAATCACAAAGGGCTGACCGGTATTGTCGGGGCGGTCGAGGATGGCGCGGGAGCCGGTAGCGCCACTGTTGCGGTCCAGCAGGTCAGCAATTTCTTCCCGAAGAATACGGTCCAGCTCCGAGGTGCTCACGTATTTGTCACGGGCCACCCGCTTCTCGATGCGGTCAATCACCTTGACGGTGGTGTCAATCCCTACATCAGCGTGCACCAGCAGCGTTTCTAAGTCGTCGAGCACGGCCTCGTCCACGGTGCTTTTACCCACCACGGCCTTGCTGAGCTGGTCAAAGAAGCTGGTTTTAGTTTTTTGCAGGCCTTGGTCAAGTGCCTGCTGCTGCTCCTTGCTTTCCTTATCCTTCTTGAAAAAATCGAAAAGTCCCATGGGGTCAGGATGTAGCGCGAAGCTCCAGCTTCGCGCATCGTTGCTGAGGTTGAGCTACTTGGCTGATGCAAAGTTGCTCAACAGGGCACGAAGCTGGAGCTGCGTGCTATAACGCAAAAAAGTCCCACGGTGGCGGGACTTCTTCACTTGTATTCAGGATGCCACAAAGGCCAGGAATTACTTAACGCCGGTGGCGATATAGTCCTGCACTTTGTCAACGGGCACCATTTCCTCCTTGAAGGTGTAAGCGCCGGTTTTTTCCGATTTCACCGCGCGAATGACTTTAGCCCAGTCCTTGCCGGTGGCGGTTTTCAGGGTTGCTACTACTTTCTTAGCCATTGCTCAGGTTACTTGATTTCCTTGTGAACGGTCATCTTCTTGAGCACGGGGTTGAACTTCTTCAGCTCGATGCGCTCAGGAGTGTTCTTACGGTTCTTGGTGGTGATGTAGCGCGAGGTGCCCGGCTGCCCCGAGTTCTTATGCTCAGTGCATTCAAGGATTACCTGCACCCGGTTGCCTTTTTTAGCCATCTCGACGGGGTTTTGGGATTAAGGACTGCAAAGGTACGAGGGTTTTCGATAATGTCAAATAGAATATGGCTAATTAGTTCGCTGATAGTTGGTTGTTGGGTACTGATTGCGGATGATTGGTTATGAGGGCTGGTAGTGGTGAATGGCCACCCACGGAAGCCGCTTCACCGGTTACCAACTATCCCGCTTCCTTACTTCAGCTCTGGCAGTCTGAAATCGTCGAGGGCGCTGGGGCGGGCCATCAGGCTTTCTACCTCCGCCACGGTGCGCGGGGCTTCCCGCGACAGGTTTTCGTAGCCCTGCTGGGTAACCAGGATGTCATCCTCAATGCGCACCCCAATGTTCCACCACTTTTTGTCGCAGGGGCTGCCTTCCGGAATATAAATGCCGGGCTCCACGGTAATTACGGTACCGGGCCGGAGCGGGCCGTAGGTGCCGGGGTCGTGCACATCCAGGCCCAGGTAGTGGCTGGTGCCGTGAGGGAAGTAGGTACGTACTTCCTCGGGCTTTTGAATGATACCCAACTTTAGCAGCCCATCCGTAATCACCTTTTGCGCGGCTTTGTGCGGGGCCTGAAACTCGTTGCCAGGTTTGCAGGCCGCGAAGCCCGCTTCCTGTGCCGCCAGCACCAGCTCGTATATCTGACGCTGGGCCGGGCTAAACTTGCCGGAAGGTGGAATGGTACGGGTCACGTCGGCAGAGTAGCCGTGGTACTCCGCCCCGCAGTCCATCAGCAGCAGGTCATTCCTGACTTGGAGCTTGTCGTTTTCGGTGTAGTGCAGAATGCAGGCGTTGTTGCCCGCTCCTACAATACTGGGGTAGCCCTCGAACTCGGCCCCGTATTTCTTATATACATACTCGTGCAGGCCCTGCAGTTCCATTTCGCCCATCTCCGGCCGAGTAGCCTTCATAACCTCCTGCTGGCCCACGGCACTGATGCGCACGGCCCGTCGCAACAAGGCTATTTCCTCAGGTGTCTTTACTTCGCGCAGCTGGGCCAGCGCTGTTTCCAAGGCCTGCGTATTGTAACGACTGACGGGTTTGTTGGCTACAGCTTTTTGCCGGTCGGCCTCCGTTTTGGCGGCCAGGTACGCCTGCACGTAAGCATCCTGCGCAATAGCGGGCTGGGTTTGACTGATTCGCTGGAGATAAGGCTGCAGGCGCTCGGCACCGGAAACACCGCGCTGTTGAATAAGCTGGTGTACTTCAATAACGGCGGGATTGAAATCGGTCGGGATGCCGGCCTGCTGCCGGAAGGTGGCCACTAGGTTGTATAAGTCGGCGGCGTCCTCGGGGTTGTCGCGCACGTCAGTGAGGAGGGCCGTGAAGGTTATCTGCCCGAAATCCGCCCACTTGATGCCGGCTGCTGCAAACTCTTTATTATCGGCAACAAACTGCACTTTAAGCTGCTGCTTCGCGCCTTCGGCCCCGAGGCGACGGCCGGTCCACTGCTCAGCCTGGGCATTACGAGGCTGCACAAACAGGGCCTCGGTAACGCCGCTCTGCCCTTTGATGGTTTGGGGCTCTTTAAACAGTACCAGCACTGCCTCCGGCTCAGTGTAGCCCGTGAGATAGTAAAAATCGGGGTTCTGGTGATACACGAAATCTACATCGTTGGCCCGGTTACGGACGGGGGCGGCGAAAAGCACGGCTACTGAGCCGGCCGGTAGCGCCTGACGCAGCAGATCCCGCCGCTGCTTATGGAATTCCGTCGGCAGCAAGTCGGTGGGGCGGCCAGGGCCGGCGGCGCGCTGGGCCTGAGCGGCCGGAGCGGTGAGCAGCAAACTAGCCAGGAGCATCAGCGCACAGGCCTTCGGAAGCAGGGGTAGGGAATACGGCATGGTGCAAAGAAAGACTACCCCAGCCACTTAACGTTGCAGTACCGGTTGTGTAACAGCTCTAGCGTCCGAAAAAAGCGGGCGCCCGGCAAGACTGCCTTAATAGCAGCGCACACCTGCAAACAACAACGCGAAGCTTCCGTTATGCCCGCACTCAACACTTCCGGAAGGAATAGTTGATTTGCGGGCGTAACGGAAGCTTCGCGCTACGCGGAGTATGGCGTCCGACTAGTGGGGTAGACTAGTACACGATGTAGCCTTGCTCCTTGGCCTTCTTCAGGACCGACATGATGCCGTTCTTGTTGATGGTGCGAATGGTGCTGGCGGCAACTTTGAGCGTAACCCAGGCGTCTTGCTCAGGGATGTAGAAACGCTTCTTCTGCAGGTTCGGGTAGAACTTGCGCTTGGTCTTGTTGTTGGCGTGCGAAACGTTGTTGCCTACGCGGGTACGCTTGCCGGTCAGATCACAAACTCGGGCCATAATATCAGGAGCTTAGAGGTTTCAATGCTGGAAAAAGGGACGCAAATATCGGCATTTCTTTGAGGAAAGCAAACCCACTAACTGAAAAATAGCAGGTTAGCCCGCGGGCGGGGTCTGCGGAGGCTTCTTTTTAGCTTTCCCGAATTGCCAGGGACAATGCCGACAGCCATTTCCGCAGCAGGTGCCGCGGCGCAAATGGTACTGTTCCGTGAATACCATATACCCTTCCGGGGTCAGGTAGTAGTCGCCGGGCTGGAGGGGTTGGGGCGCGGAACGGGGCACGGCAGAGAGCAGCAGATGAGGCCGCAAGATACAAAAGCCAGCGCGCTGACAACTCCTAAAACCTGCCGCCCCCCTTGGTGGTATTAGGTGTACGCGGCGCTACGTGTTCGGCGCTCCTGTTTAGCTTTGCCCCATGCGTGCCGTTCTACCCTTTCTTCTGGCAGTGGTACTGACTAGCCCCCTGCGGGCACAGGAACCCGCAGCCCCTACCATTCCGCTGCTGGTGCAGCAGCTGGCGCACGCTCCCGAACCGCTACCGGCTATGCCCTTGAAAGAGGCCCGGCGGACGCTTCCGCAGGCGCGCCAACGCTACCAGCGCGGCTTACCCGCGGGCACCAACTTTTTCCTGACAGCGCGTGTACTCAACGAGGCCGCAACCCCTGAGCCGGTAGTAGTGCTGATTGATACCTGGCAGGCAGGCCACATTACTGGCCGGATTATGCGCTTCGGGGCCGATGGCCGCGCTACCCCCGCCGGCGCCACCGACTTCGAAGAAGAGGCCATACTCGACTGGATTCTGCTGCGCCCGAATGGGGCGGAAGAGGGCAACTACCTGGGCAAATTTCTGGATCTGGAAGAACGCCTGGCAGCTTTGCAAGACTAACCTGTCGGGGGTGCTACTCGCCTTTTTTCGGAATGTCCTTGAGGTCCTGAAGGGTGCCGCTGCTGTTGAAGCGCATGGTCATGTCTTTGGGGTTGTGCTCACCCGCCGCTACCACTGCCGAGCCATCGAGCTTGTAGTCGGTTTTCTTGGCTTTAAACAGCGTTTTGAACGCTACCTTGGGTAGTCCTTTTGGCTCGAACTTGACGTGAATGGGCATCAGCTCGGTGCCTTTTTTTCGGAACGACACATCCTTTTCCTCTACGCCCTGCACCTGCATATCGTCGCTGATGCGAAAGTTGTACGTCACGCGCCGCACCGTTACGGGAAAGGGGTTGTAGTTCGTGACCCTGAGGTTGACCACTGCCTCACCATTTTTCAGGCCCAGGTCCTTGATATCCACGTCGGCTACTTCAATTTTAGGCAGTTTCGGCAGGTATACGCGCTTGGTTATTTCCACCGGAATCTTCTGGGGGCCCGCCACGGGTAAGCGCGTATACAGGTTCATGGTCATCTGCACATCTACGCAGTCCTGCTGGCTGTTTTTCAGCGTATTCTTGACGGTGCTCAAATCCACGGACATGGGGAGTTGCAGGTGGCTCACGTTGTTGCCACGCAGCACCAGTGGCTTGTCCTTGCGGCCTTCCGCCAGCAGCTTGCCATCTACCCGGGTTTGGTAGCTCAGGCTATCTACCTGCAACGTCACGGGCATGTGGTTGCGCAGGTCGGCTTTCATTTGCGCCTGCAAGCGCGAGGCCGTAATGTTATTCACGGCCAGGGAAGTATTTTCAAGAGTTGGTAACAGCTCCTTGCCTTTGTTGGTAGAAAAATAAGCCCACCCTCCTCCCACCAGCAGGAGTAGCAGGGCCACAAGCACGAAGGTCCAGCCGGGGTGACGGCGCACGAAAGAGGCTGCCATAGCATCAGGGGCCACTTTGGATAGACTATCAGGATGCCGCCACGTACTACACATGGTTGAGCTTCAATAGCTTGCAAAGCAGCGTTTCTTCTTTACTCCCCAAAGGGTCCGTAGGGTTATAGAGGAGCTTCTGGGTAGGCGCTCCGCCGGCTGCAGGCTTTTTCCGTAGTTTTGGAATAGGTGAAGTCACTTCAACCCTTAACCACCCTTCGCTATGCAGTCTGCCCCCACCCAGCCTACGTCCGATACCCTACCTCACTCCACCCGCAGCCAGGAGCTGATGGCGCTGGAAGACCAGTATGGTGCCCACAATTATCACCCCCTACCCGTGGTATTGAGCCGGGGCGAAGGCGTGCACCTCTGGGATGTGGAAGGCAAGCACTACTACGACTTTCTCTCGGCCTACTCGGCCGTGAACCAGGGCCACTGCCACCCCCGCATTATTGGGGCCCTCACGGCGCAGGCCCAGCAGCTGACGCTTACCTCCCGCGCTTTCTTCAACGACCAGCTGGGCCTGGCCGAAAAGCAGCTCTGCGAGTTGTTCAACTACGACAAAGCCCTGCTGATGAACTCGGGCGCCGAAGCCGTAGAAACAGCCTTGAAGCTGGCCCGCAAGTGGGGCTACCAAGAGAAAGGTATTGCCCCAAATCAGGCGCGCATTATTGTGGCGGAGCACAACTTTCACGGCCGCACTACGGGCATCATCTCCTTCAGCACCGACCCCGACTCCACCGGCGGCTTCGGACCCTACAATCCTGGCTACCAGGTAGTGCCCTACGACGATTTGGAAGCTCTGGAAGAAGCCGTAAAAGACCCGCACGTGTGTGGCTTCCTGGTGGAGCCAATTCAGGGCGAGGCCGGGGTGATGGTGCCATCGGAGGGCTACCTTGCCCGGGCCGCAGCTATTTGCAAAGCCCACAAGGTGCTGTTCATTGCCGATGAAATTCAAACGGGCCTGGGCCGTACCGGCGAACTGCTGGCCGTGTGTTACGAGGGAGTGCACGCCGACATTCTGATTTTAGGCAAAGCCCTGAGCGGTGGCGTGTTACCCGTGTCGGCGGTGCTGGCCCGCAACGAAATCATGCTCACGATTCAGCCGGGGCAGCACGGCTCCACGTTCGGAGGCAACCCGCTGGCCTCCGTGGTACTGCGCGCCGCTCTGGACGTATTGGTAGACGAAAAGCTGACCGCTAACGCCCGCGTGCTGGGGGAGGTGTTCCGGGAGCGAATGCGCCGGGTGCAGCAGCAGCGCCCCGAGGTGGTAGAGCTAGTACGTGGCAAAGGCTTGCTCAATGCCGTAGTTATTAAGCCCCACCCCGATGGTCGCACGGCCTGGGACGTGTGCGTAACCCTGATGGAACGCGGTGTGCTGGCCAAGCCTACTCACGGCGACATTATTCGGTTTGCTCCCCCGCTAGTCATCACCGAGGAACAGATCCACGAGGTTTGCGACGTCATTGAGCAGGTAATCCGGGAGTTTTAGCCGCGCTCCTACCCCTTAGCCGCAGTACACGTCTCGCTTCGAGCAGCCCGTACGCACCACAAAGCCCCCGACCAGCGGATTGCTTACCCGAGCAGTCCGCTGGTCTTGTTTTGGGGACCGTTCACCGACGCTACCCAGCTCCCACCGACGAAACGGCTCCACTGGCAGGGCCGCGCCGAAGGTTAGCCGAAGAAGCCAGCACTGGGCTGCTGCACGCTGTAATTTTGACCTATTACTACTTCAAAATCTACTCGTTATGCGTGCTCTTCGTTTGCTTCTGATGTGTGGTGTAGTATCCATGATGGCTAGCTGCCAGACTACCCGTTCTGCCTTCCAGGCTCGTCCTTTTGGTCCGGTAATGTCTTTTTCGGCTGATACGGCCACGACGGTGCTCCTCCTCCACGACTCTCAGGGGCCGCAGGCTACCCGCGTACAGATGACCGTTGCCGAAGCCGCCGCGTTCCGTCAGCGTTAATCAGCAAACAACTTTCCCTGGCGCACGCCGCCCTTTCGCCGATTTTCACACACCACGCCGCCGCAGCTTGCCTCTTCTGAAGAGTGCAGGCCGCGGCGGTGGCGTGTAAAGCCGCTACCCCACTGAACCCAGAAAAGCCTCGCCGACGCGAGGTTTCTTTATTTTGGGGCATGCAAGTACATAGATGGTACCGCTACTGGGCGGTGATAGGACTGTTGGCCACCGGTTGTCGCAGCGAAAAGGTAGCATTTCAGTTTCGGCCAACTGCGCAGCCCGGCACTCAGGTTTCTGTAGTGGAAGCTGGGCCGGAGGTGGTGGCTGCCTCTCCCGAGGACACGGCACCCTTAGCGGTTGGTAAGCCTGCTGCTTCCTCCGTTTTAGGGGCGCCCTCCCCCGTTTCTATCGTAGCAAAATCGGCTCAGGCCGCTGCCCGGTTGCCGCGCAAGGCCTCGCTGCTGGTCCGGCAGGTAGCCGCGCGAAAGCACCAGCGGCAGGAGGTAGCCGCCCGAACTCGGCCGCGGCAATTGGCCCGACACGACACCTTCCATCTGATTTTGGGTGGGTTGCTGATTGCGGCGGGGGTAGTCTCGGGGATTCTCCTGGGGGGCTGGCTGGGCCTGGGCGTCGGGGCTGTTATCGTGATTCTGGGTTACTACTTCGTGGTGCTGGGCATTGGAGGGCAGCACGCGTGGCTGGAAATCTTTCAGGAGTTTTTCAATATGTAACCTGTAACCTGAGCTACTGACGTGCTTGCAGGCCCTTGTCACTGGCAAAGCAGCTCCGAGCGACTCGCCGGTATCCACCTGCTGCCACCTGCAACCTTACCTTTGCTCTGGTTGTTCTACCCCGTCTTACCATCTGAAAGCAGCTCATGTCTATTCTGCCCACGCACCGTCCGCGCCGCAACCGCAAGTCTCAGGTTATCCGCGACATGGTGCAGGAAACCCGTCTGACGACCCACGATTTTATCTACCCCATCTTCCTGATAGAAGGCCAGAACCAGCAGTTGGAAATCCATTCCATGCCGGGTATTCACCGCTTCAGCGCCGATAGAATTATCGATGAAATTGGGCGTTGCGTGGAGTTGGGAATCAAGAGCTTCGCGCCGTTTCCGGCCATTAACGACGCCCTGAAGGACCGGCTGGCGCGCGAGTCGGCCAACCCGGAAGGGCTCTACCTCAAAACCGTAGCCGAGATTAAGCGCCAGTTTCCGGAGGTAGTGCTGATGACCGACGTAGCCATGGACCCTTACTCGTCCGACGGCCACGACGGGGTAGTAGATCCGGAGTCGGGCGAGATTCTGAACGATGCCTCCCTGGAAGTGCTCGGTCAGATGGCCCTGGCCCAGGCCCGCGCCGGCGCCGACATTATTGGCCCCAGCGACATGATGGACGGCCGCGTGGCCTGGATTCGGCAGGTGCTGGACAGCAATGCGTTTGCCCACGTGAGCATTATGAGCTACACGGCCAAGTACGCCTCCGCCTTCTACGGCCCCTTCCGCGACGCCCTGGACTCAGCCCCCAAGCGCGGCGACAAGAAAACGTACCAGATGAACTATGCCAACCGCCGCGAGGCCCTGCGCGAGCTGGCTCTCGATGAGCAGGAAGGCGCTGACATGGTAATGATTAAGCCCGCCCTGAGCTACCTCGATGTAATTCGGGAAGTGCGCGACAACACCACCCTGCCCGTAACGGCTTACAACGTGTCGGGAGAGTACGCTATGGTGAAGGCTGCGGCCCAGCAGGGCTGGCTCGACGGCGAAAAAACCATGATGGAAGTGCTGACCAGCATCAAGCGGGCCGGCGCCGACGCCATCCTGACCTACTTTGCCAAAGAAGCCGCCGAGGTGCTGCGGCGCGGCTAAGCGGGTAGCAGTTTCCTGGTTTCAGAAAGGCGGTATTCTGGCGTAAGGCGAGAGTACCGCCTTTCTAGCTTTCAGGGGGTAGCAAGTGCTGGGCTACGGCTGTACTGCCCTAAGCTTGTAGCCTATCTTTGCGCTTGCTACTTCTTTCTTCACCTCCAACGCTACCCCACCACTTATGGCCGCTGCTTTGCGTCTCGCTACCCTTGCCGACATTCCGGCTATTCTGCATATCGTGCGCCGCGTGGTACCCTTGATGCAGGCTAGTGGCAACCAGCAGTGGAGCGCCGACTATCCGAATGAGGCTGTATTTCAGGAGGATATTGCCCGGGGCCACCTGTGGGTAGCCGAATTGGAAGGACAGGTAGCGGCCGCGGCAGCCCTCACCCACAACGACCAGGACGCGGAATACGCGCAAGCCGACTGGGATTTTGCGGAGCCTGCCCTCGTTACGCACCGACTAGTCGTGGACCCGGCGGCCCAGGGCCACGGGCTGGCCGTCGCCTTACTAGCGCAAGCCGAGCACTTGGCGCGGCAACAGGGCTTACGGGTGCTGCGCGTGGATACCAACTCCGAAAACCAGGCTACCCAACGGCTGTTCCCGAAGCTAGGCTACCGCTATGCTGGCGAAATCACGCTGGCGTTCCGGCCGGGGCTGCGGTTTTTCTGCTACGAGAAGTGGGTAGTAGAGTAGAATGGCTAGATTATCCGTAAGTACAACGAACAACAGCCTTCTTGTTTTCAGCTAGTTGTAGCACTACCTTCTATTTCACGTTCTACTATGCCTACCTACTCGCTTCCTCTGCTAGTACTGGCTGGCGTAAGTGTTTCCTCGGTCAGCAGCTACGGGCAAGGTGCTGCTTCTGACAAGCAGACCGTGAGCAAAATTGCTGAGCCTCTGTATATCATAAACTCGCATATCATTGGCAATGGGCTTGTCGCGCAGCTTAATCCGGCAGATATTACCAAAGTTGTTGTGTATAAGCCAGGTAGCACCCCTGGTTCAGTAGGCACTCTGGCATCAACGGGCATTCTGGCGTTAAGCTATACTGGATGGGTTGCCAGCAGGTCGTTTGCTAAAATCGGCCGAATGCATGGCGTACGGAGGCCATTTCGCGTGGTACTTAATGGCACTCCACTTAACGATGAGCAGATAGCAACTCTGCGTATTGCTCCTCAAGCCATTGGCCGCCTACAAGTTACTCCAGCTACCTCCGAAACCGCAGAAACAACTATTAGTATTCAGCTTGCTGAAGCCCCGACCAGTTCTCAGAGCCGACCGCCGGGCTCCATTATGATTCGCTAAGCGGCACAAACGAATTCTGCATGGCGCTGGCGAGCCCAGAACAGCTAGCAGTGACTAGGCAAAACCCGGAGACCTTATTTCTCAAACGGCCAGCGCTTTAGCCGCCGGCTCCAGAGCAGGAACACCACTACCCCCAGGCCCATCATAAGTAAGGCGGACAGCTGAAACGGCAAGAAAACCGCAGTGGCATCGGTAAGCTGGAGCCTTACTCCATCCTGAATGCTGAAAAACACCCAGAGCCAGACGGCTACGGCTACTAGCACGGGTAGCGGGTAGAGCGGCATCCGGAAGGGCAGCCCCTCCGTGCCGCGCCGACGCCGCAAGAGCACCAGCCCCACGGCTTGGCCTACAAACTGCACCAGAATGCGCATGGCCAGAATGGCACTGATGACCTCGCCCAGCTTAAAGAGCAGGCTGAACACAAACCCTACCCCGCCCAGCAGCAGCAACGATACGTGCGGAAAGTGCTTGGTAGGATGGGTACGGGCAAACACAGGCAGAAACTCCCCATCGGCGGCGGCGGCATACGGAATGCGCGAGTAGCCCAGCAGCACGGCAAACAGCGAAGCAAACGCTACCCACAGCACCAGCGCCGTAGCCGCTTTGGCCGCCGTAGCTCCGTAAATGCGCTCCACAAAGGTGCTGACGATGAACTCCGAACGGCTGGCCTCAGCCCAGGGTATCACCGAGCCCACGCTCCAGTTGAGCAGCAGGTAGAGGGCCATAATGCCCAGAATGCTCAGGAAAATGCTGCGCGGGATACTCTTGTGGGGCTCCTGCACTTCGCCGCCCAAGTGGCAGACGTTGTAGTAGCCCAGGTAGCTGTAGATGGTTTTGACGGTAGCCTGCCCCATAGCTGCCGAGAGCAGCACCCCAGGCAGCGCGCCTAGGCCCCCCGCCGGCAGCCAGGCTACCGGATGCGTGGCGTGGGTAACGCCCCCCAGAATCAGCCAGCCCATCAGGCCCAGCACGCCCAGCCACAGCAGCACGCCCAGCCGCCCGATGTCCTCAATTTTCCGATACAACAAGGCCAGCAGCAGCAATACCACCGTGCCCGATACCAGTTTTGGGTGCCACCACTCGGTAAGCGGTACGAGGTAGCCGAAATACTGCGCAAACCCGATGGCCCCGGAAGCTACTACCAGCGGCGCTTGCACCAACGTTTGCCACACGTACAGAAACGACATCAGGCGGCCCCACTTCTGCTCCCCGTAAGCCAGCTTCAGAAATCGGTAGGAACCGCCCGCTTCGGGGTAGGCAGCGCCCAGCTCGCTCCAGATCAAGCCATCAACCAAGCTTAGGGCTGCCCCTACCACCCACGCCAGCAAGAAGTTCGGCCCCATAAACCCCATCACCAACGGCAGCGTCACGAAAGGCCCAATGCCTACCATGTCAATCATGTTGAGGGCTGTGGCTTGTAGTAAGCCCAGCCGCCGATGCAGGGTAGGCGCAGAACCAGAAGCTGAGGGGGTAGGGTGAGCCATAGAAAGCGGTTTGAAGCTGTACAAGCCGCAACAGCCCGGAATGTTCAGGAGGGGGAGGGGCCGGCAGTACGCTACCAGCACTTCCGAAGCCAGCCAACCTCCGTTTGGCTGGCTTCGTACCACCAACTCGTTCATGCTCCTACCAAGCTACCACGGCTAGCCTCTTACGCACCTGTTACTGCGGCAGCCAAGCACCGGCCGCTAAGCTCCACAGAAGCAGCCGGGCAGCACTGTCAGTCACTTGCCTTTGCCTGCTTCCGGGCTTGTTGTTGGCTGGGTTTGCCGGCCGGCCGGGGGTAGCAGACATCGGAAATAAACGCATCTTCGCAGCTACCGGGGCGGTACTAAGGGGCCTAAAACAGGTCTGATACCGGCTTGGTGCGGCTTACACCCCTCACCGCTTCTACTTCCTACCGACCGCCTCATATCCTTCGTATGGCATCACACTCCTCTTCCAAAATAGCTATTTACGGTGCCATCGGAGCCAACGTCGCCATTGCCATCAGCAAGTTTGTAGCGGCTTTTTTCACGGGTAGCTCGGCCATGCTCTCGGAGGGCATCCACTCCCTCGTGGATAGCGGCAACGGGCTGCTGATTTTGTTTGGGGTGCACCAGGCGGAAAAGCCTGCTGACGCCCGCTACCCCTTCGGCCGCAGCAAGGAGCTGTATTTCTGGTCCCTGATTGTGGCCATTCTGGTTTTCTCGGTGGGCGGCGGCATGTCGTTTTATGAAGGAGTAGAGCACCTGAAGCACCCCGCTCCCATCACCGACCCTACCTGGAACTACGTGGTGCTAGGCCTCTCGCTGGTATTTGAGGGCATTTCCTTCTTTCTGGCTTTTCGTGAGTTCAACAAAAGCCGCGGCGACGCGGGTTTCTGGGCAACACTAGGGCGCAGCAAAGACCCCTCGGTTTTCGCTATTCTGATGGAAGACCTGGCTGCCTTGCTGGGCCTGGTTATTGCCCTAGGCGGGGTGTATTTCGGCCACATGCTCGACAACCCGTATTTCGACGGCGGGGCCTCCATCTGCATTGGCCTTCTGCTCGTATCGGTGGCCATCTTTCTGATTTACAAGACCAAGGGCTTGCTAGTGGGCCAAGGAGTAGAGGAAGAAACCCTGGATGCCCTGGAAGCCCTGGCCCGCCAGCAGCGCGGGGTAGAGCAGGTACGCCGCCCCCTGACCATGTACCTGGGCCCCCAGGACGTAGTACTGGCCCTGGATGTGGAGTTTCACGACCATCTTTCCGCCATTGAAGTCGAAAAAACCGTAGACGAGCTTCAAGATACCATCCGGGCCAACCACCCGGAATTCAAACGCATCTTCATTGAGGCGAAGGGCCTGTCTGGTAAGCAACGAAACCCGCTCGCCCCGGACCCTACTTCGCCCCAGATCTAAGCCTGTTCTCAGCCTGGCTCCGGCCAGGCTGCTCTTGTCCATTTATTCCTGCGCTATGACAAAAAACTTCTTCGCTACCTCTCCCTTTCAATCATTCTGGATGGCGGGCTTTGAATGCACCGACCAACAGAATGCCTTTGGCAACCGCGTTGATTTCCTGACTCTTACGGGGCACCTGCAGCTCCTTGAAGACGATTACCAAGCCGTACAGTCTTTCAACATGAGCACCGTGCGCGAAGGTATCCGCTGGAGCCAGGTGGAGCGCACACCCTACCACTACGACTGGAGCACGGTGCAGGTGCTGCTCGATGCTGGTCGGCGCCAGGGCATCCAGCAGATCTGGGACCTGTGCCACTTCGGGTACCCCGATGACCTGACGCCGCTGCACCCCATGTTTGCGCGGCGCTTTGCCCACCTGTGCCGGGCCTTCGTGGAGTTCTACCGCAGCCAGCGCCCCGACGACGTACTGATTGTAACGCCCATCAATGAGGTAAGCTTCATGAGTTGGCTGGGCGGTGATGTGCGCGGCACCTCGCCCTACTGCGTAGGCCAGGGCTGGGAAGTGAAGCGCGGCCTGATGCGAGCCTACATTGAGGGAGTGGCCGCCCTGCGCGAGGCCGACCCCGGCATTCGGATTCTGACCACTGAGCCCCTAATTAACATTGTACCGCGCCACGGAGCCGGACCGGCCGAAACGCGCCGGGCCAAGGAGTTTCATAACAACCAGTTCCAGAGCGTGGATATGCTGGCCGGGCGCCTGTGTCCCGACCTGGGCGGGCGGCCTGAGTACCTGGATTTGCTGGGCTTCAACTTTTACTACGACAACCAGTGGCAGCTGGATCCGCACCACATTCTGCCCTGGGCCAACGACGACCACGACCCCCGTTTCCGGCCCCTGAGCCACTTGCTGAAGCAGGCCTACCGCCGCTACGGCCGGCCGGTGGTGCTTACCGAAACCAGCCACCCTGGCCAGGACCGCCCCCTCTGGCTGAAAATGATAGCCCATGAGGCCGTGCGCGCCATCAAAGCCGGTGTTCCGCTGCTGGGCGTGTGCCTCTACCCCATCGTCGACCGCCCCGACTGGGACCACCTCACGCCCTGGCACCGCGCTGGCCTCTGGGATGCCGACCTTACCCAGCCCGCCCCCGGCCTCACGCGCGTACTGCATGAGGAGTCAGCGGAGGCGCTGGCCCGCGCGCAGTACGCCGTGGCCCAGGTGCTGCCGCAGCCGGCCGAGCTGTTTTCCCTTTCCTAACCCGATCCGCAATGCCCGGCCGCCCTATCGCCGCCACTGACCTGCTCGAACAATTTCGTCAGGCTTTTGCGGATGTTACCCTCTCCCCCACCGAAGCCCGCCGGCTCCGCGACCGGCTGGCGGCGTTCACCCAGCACGGTGGCGACGTAGGGCGGCTGCGGCAGGCGGTATTCAACCTGGCTAAGGAACGGTTCAACACCTTCAAGGACAAGGCAGTAGTGGAGTGGCTGGAAGCGGCCAGCGTGCTGCTACCTACCCCCTCGGCGGCGCTACCGGTGGCCGAGCAGACGCAGGTATACTTCAGCCCGGGCGAGGAATGTGTAACGGCTATTCAGCAGTTTATTGCGGCAGCCCACCGCACCCTGGATGTGTGCGTGTTCACCGTGGCCGATGACCGCCTGACGTCTGCCCTACTGGCCGCTCACCACCGTGGCGTGCGCGTGCGCCTACTCACCGATAACGACAAGCTATTCGACCGGGGCTCCGATGTGCGCCAGCTCCACGGCGCGGGCATGGCCGTTCGCACCGACTGCACCGAGAACCATATGCACCACAAGTTTGCCGTAGCCGACCACCGCCTCGTGCTTACCGGCAGTTACAACTGGACCCGCTCAGCTGCGCGCTACAACCTGGAGAACCTGCTTATTACCCCGGAACTAGCTGTAGTTACCCGTTTCGCCGCGGAATTTGCGCGCCTGTGGGACACGCTGGCGGAGTTCAAGGGGTAGCCGTTCCACTGCTAAGCAGCCGCCAGAAAAAAACCGACCCGCAGTCTAGCTGTACACGCTGGACTACGGGTCGGTTTTTCTTGGCGGCAGGACGCTGCGCTACCGGGAAGCACCTTGCGGAGCAGTAGCCTCCGCGGAAGGCCGCCGGAGTATCAGGGGCTGCTTGGTAGTAACTGTGCCTACGGTCAGGTTGAGGTTATAGTCGCCGGCGGGCAGGTCTGTGAAGTCCAGGGACTGGTGGTGCGGGCCCGAGGCCTGCTTGCGGTAGTCTGACACGCGCACGGCCACGCCCCGCTCGTTGTAGAGCACCCAGCCCAGCGGCTTTTCCTCGCTCAGCTGGTAAGACATCTGTACTACCCCGTTCGAGGGGTTGGGGTACACGCTCATATGGTTGGCTCCTACGCCGGGCAGGCTCAGGGCGGCTGCTACGGGCGGAGCTTCGGCCGGGGCCACGGGCGTCAGCTTCCACTGCTGGTTTTCCTTGCCCGAGTAGCGCCACTGCTGCACCCCACCCTCAATAGAGTCTTTAGCCGAGAGGGCCTTGCGGCTGTGCTTGGCAATTACCTTGTAGTACCCGTCGCCAACCTCCTCAATGCGCCAGATCTGGTTGTTGCCGCTGTAAAACGACCAGAGGCTGAGCGGGGCGCCATTGGAGGTGGAGCTGCCCAACACCTCCAGCACCTTATTGCTGCCTTGCACCAGCAAGCGGTAAAATCCGTCGCCGGCCGTTTCAATTTTCCACTGGGTTGATTTCGCCTTGGCATCGGGCTGCAATATTCGGCTGGCGTAGCGTCCCTCGTCGGGTATTTCCAGGGCGGCGCCCGTGGTGCGGGCCGTGAGCACGTATACGCCGGGCACCAAAGGGGTAGGCGGGGTAGCCGCCGCGGCTGCCGCTTTGGCCTTCGCCGCTGCTTTGGCTGCTTTTTCATCGGCTTTGGCCTTGGCCGCCGCTACGGCCTCCGGGCTCGGAGCGGCTTTAGCTTTAGCCGTGGCGGCTGGCGCGGGAGCGGCCTTGGCTGGGGCCGGCTTGCCGGGAGTTGCTTTAGGAGCCGCAGCAGCGGCTTTGGGTGCAGCCGCGGTTTTGGCTACGGTGGCGGCTTTAGGTGCCACGGCCGCTTTGGCTACCGGCGCGGGCCGGGGGCCGGCGGGGTCAGGAGTAGTAGGCGAGCCCAGGGGGTAGAGGTTGCCCATGGGAATAAGCTGAGCGGCCTGGCCGGGAGGAGCCCACTGTAGCTGCAAGCCCGCTTCTCCCCCGCCATCGGCGTACTCCAGACGGATAGCCGTTTTTTCGCCCGCGGCCAGGCTGACCGTTGGGTCGAGTAGATTGGCTTTCTTGCCGTCCCAGGTATCCAGCACTTTCTTCCCGTCTACCCACAGCCGTACCTCATCGGTGGTCTGCACCACAAACCGGTAGCGGCCAGTGGTAGGTGCGGCCAGCAGCCCTTCCCAGCGCACCGAGAAATTGTCGGTTGGCACACCAGGAGCGGGGGCAGCCACACCCCAGCGGAAATCAATGGCCGCATCGAGCCGCTGCAGGGCGGGGGCGCCGGCCAGCGTGCCGTTGGTGAAGTAGAAGCCCGTCAGGCCCGTTCCAAACCCTTGTACCGGCTTGGTGACCAACGCGGGATGGGTAAGGGCAGAAGCCCGGGGTGTGGAAGCAGGCGCCGGGGCCGCACTGACCAGCAGGCCGCTACCTAACCCCAGCCAAGCTACCGAACAAACTAGTAGATATCGCACTATATGGAGGCTTTGAATGAACAAATTGAAGGAAGCAAACCAGCACAGCGAGGGCACGGACGATGCCACGTTTTTATACGTTTCCGGTTTTGTGCTATTCCACTAAGATAGACCTTTTCCGGCGGTATCTCCCCATCTCACTGCAGATCTGGTATTTTCGCTTCTGCACAGCGGTACAAATATCGAACTTTACCCCGTAGGTACCGCCCGACCCGACTGTATTTTTGTGTTTTCCTCATTTGCCTGCTAATGGAAGCTGTTGCTTACCTCCCCTCCCCTCTTGGCACTTTAGCGCTACGCGGTACGGAAGCCGGCTTACAGGCCGCGCAGTTTGTGGCAGCCCCTGCGGCCTTGGGCACTTCGCTGGAAACAGTGCCTTCGTGTCTGCGGGAAGCATACCGGCAGCTGCGGGCCTATTTCGGGCGGGAGCTGCGGGAGTTCGACCTGCCCCTGGCCGTAAGCGCGGGCACGGAGTTTCAGCGTCGGGTGTGGGCTGCGCTGCCCTCGGTGGGCTACGGCCGCACGGCTTCCTACCTGGACCTAGCCCGCCAACTAGGCAACCCAGCGGCCGTGCGGGCCGTGGGCGCGGCCAACGGCCAGAACCCACTGACTATTATCTGGCCCTGTCACCGCATCATTGGGGCCGGCGGGCAGCTGACGGGCTACGCCGGGGGCCTGGACCGGAAACGGTGGCTGCTGGAGTTCGAGCGGCCGGTGGTGCAGGCGTCGTTGTTCGGCTAACCTCGGGCTAGGCCCCCACAAACGTCAGCAGCTCCCGGTAGATGACGTTGTGCTGCCAGTAGAGCTGTAGGACCATCGGAATATGCTGTTTGCCCGGCAACACGTGGTACTGCGGGGGGCGACCCAGCTGCGTGAGCTTCTGCCGGAACCGGGCGCTACTGCTGCTGATGGACGGATAAGTGTCGCCGCCTACAAACACCAGGTAGGGCGGGGTGCGGGCCGTAACGTGGTAGAGCGCCGACACCTCGCGCCACACCTGGGGCTGCCGCCCGAACGGAACCAGGTACTGCTCGTCGCCGGGGTACTGCAGCTTCTGGAGATACTCCAGCATATCCAGCCCGGCCGGATCATCGAGGATGGCTCCCTTGATGGGATTTTCGGTCAGCCCCCGCCGCGTAAACAACCGGTCGTCGGCCGTGAGCAGGGCGGCCAAGCCGGCTCCGGCCGAGTGCCCCATCACGAACAGCCGCTGCGGGTCGCCGCCGTACTGCCGGATGTGGGCTGCGGTCCAGTGTACGGCCCGGGCGCAGTCATCGGCCATCTGCGGCACACGCACCTGCGGGGCCAGGCGGTAGTTAATCACTACGGCTACTACGCCCTGCTTAGCCAGCCGCCGACCAATAAAGGAGTAGAAATTCTTATTGCCGCTGTTCCAGCTGCCACCATGAATAAATACCACCACGGGCCGTAGGCCAGGCCCCGCCGCTTTGGGCGCGTACACATCAAGGCGGTGGCGCTCGGGGCTATAGGCCGAGTCGGTGGCGGGCACGTAGGCTAAGCCGGCGGTGCGGCGGCTGGGGCGGGCGACGGCGTATTCGGAAGCCAGAGCCAGCAGCAGGCCGGCCAAGGTAGCGGGCAGAATCCGCAGGAAGAATGTGTGCATAGAGGCAGTGAAGGCCGGGAACAGGTACGCATCCCGGCCAGCGGCCGGATTGCGGGGGGGCCGACCAGGCCAACGGCCGGATGCCAAGGAGGTTGCCATTCGTGTTCCGCGGCGTTTTATCTTTGACTGTTCCCAGCGGCTCACTTTTCGCTGTTTCTGTTCGTTAGCCTTCTATGAAACCTACCCTTCTGCTGGCCGCCGCCCTACTTCTTTGGAGCGCGGCGCCGGTCCAAGCCCAGCGCAAAAGCAAAGCTCCGGCTTCCGCTGCCACCGACATACCTCTGACTACCCGCCGGCTCCAGCCCCTATTCGGGGGCCTTAGCCCCGCCCAGGCCGAGCAGTTAGTGGGAGCTCCCTTTCTGACTAACGTGGCCGGTAGCTTTGCCTCCCGGGCCGAAGCCAGCCGGTTTTTCAGCACCAAAGGCTACGAGTACCTGGCCGAAAGCCAGGCAGATACGGCTACGTACCGCTTTAACCTGGCCTGGGTGCTGGACCCCGCCAACCCTGACGCCTACCGGGGCCTGGGTATTGTGGCCAGCCGGGGCACTTCGCCTGAGCAGGCTATTGACTTGCTGACCCGCGGCTTGGCGCTAGCTCCTGACAACACCTTGCTACTCAGCGACCTGGGCACCAGCTACCTGATCCGGTACGGGCAAAGCAAAAAGAAAAAGGATCTGACCACCGGCATCGAGCTGCTGGAAAAAGCTACCACCCAGGATGCCACGAATGCCGTGGCTTGGCAGCAGCTGGGCCGCGGGTACTACTACCAGGAGAAGTACGACCAGGCCTGGGCCGCCGTGCATAAGGGGCAGAGCGCCAGCCTTACCTCCATTGACTTTGATTTGATTTCCGATCTGTTAACTCACCAGCCCGATCCGCAGGGCAAGTTCAAATAAAGCAGCGCCACGGCACGTTAGACAACGACATTCCTCCGGAGCGCGTATGCCGGGGGCTCACCTACTGTCTACGCCCGTGCCTATTCGTCCGCTTTTGCCTGCCCTATTGCTGCTGACGGCCACTACCGTGCAGCACGTCACTGCCCAGGATGGCCCCGAACGCCGCCGCCGCCACTACGATGGTAACGCCCGCCCCTACTACCGCGGGCCGGTTCGGTTAACGCTAGGGGCAGGCGCCGGCTTGTACAGCGGCGACCTAACCAGTGGCCTGGGCGAGCAGTTTGTGGGGCCCAGCCTCAGCGCCGGGGTGCTCTACAAAGTGCGGCCCCACTGGCTGGTAGGAGGCGAGGCTTCTTACATTCAGTTGGGCGCAAAAGACCAGCTACCCGAGCGCAACCTGGCGTTCCGGGGCCGCAACGGCGCGGCCGTGGCGTTCCTGCGCTTCGAGCCCCTGCGCGATGAGGGCGCCTACGCCGACCCGCGTCGGCCGGCGGCCCTGGTGAAGCCCTACCTGAAAGCCGGGGCGGGCTTCCTGATCTACAGCCCCAAAGCCTACAACGGGACTATGCGTCCCGACGACAACACCGCCTTCTTGGGCTCGGAGCGTAACGACTACCCGGCCACGGCCTTGGTGGCGCCCATCGGGGCGGGCATTACCCTGCGGCTTACCTCCCAGCTCAACGCCTCCATTGAGGGTACCTACTCCTTTACTACCACTGATCAGCTCGACGACATCAGCCCCGCCAGTGGCCGCTCCACTTCTTCCCGCAACGATGGCTACGGGCAGCTGGAGCTAAAGCTGGAATACGCTCCCTGGCGCCGGTAACAACTCTATACTAACAAAAAGCCCCGCCTATAACAGGCGGGGCTTTTTGCTGGGCTGCTGCCAGAGTAACCAAACAGGGCCCACCAGTTGGTGGGCCCTGCACGCAATGCTGCTATGCGCCTTCGGTTACTCTTTCACGAAACGCTCGTGGAAGCTCTTCTGCCCGTCGCTGACGGTAAGCAGGTAACTACCTTTGGCCAAGCCGCTTACGTTGAGGACGCCATTTTGGAAGCGGGCATTAGCTACGCGGGCTCCGCGCAGGTCTGTTACAACGGCCGACACTACCTCTGCTTTACTGGCCAGAGCAATGTGGAGCACATCGGCGGCCGGGTTGGGGTACACGACTACGGCTTTTTCAAGGGCGGTGCTCAGGGCCGAGGTGTTGGCCGTGAGCGAGGCAACCTCCGGAGCGGCCAGCGTACCGCCGCTGATGCTTACCGTGTAGTCCTCCGTTTCGCCGTAGCTGTAGCTGTTGCAGCTGGTGGTAGCCGAGGCGTCGCTCATAATCACGCGCAGACGAGTATTGCCCGATTTCGCCGTAGCAGGCACCGTGAAGGTTCCCGAAAGCGTGCCGGTACTGGCAGAGGAACCTGATACCACCAGTTCGCCGGCATCGGTGAACACGCCGTTCTGGTTGTAGTCGATGTATACTTTCCAGTACTCGGTGTAAGCCGTGGAAGCAAAGCCGGCCGAGAAGCTGATAGTTTGGGAAGAGCCTGCTGCAATAGAGGTAGAGGTGGCAGTACCGTTGTAGTAGCCACCATCGGCGGCGGAGGTGCGGGCAAGGGTGCCCAGCTTCACGTAGTCAATCCACTCATAGGCCACGCTGGTGCCTTTGGAAGCGCAGTAGGAAACCGTGGTGGGCGGTGGCGTGGTAGTGCCCCCACCGGCTGCGGCACCTACCCCCACGGCGTACCACGCATTTGTAACGGCAGTTACCTGGGGTGAGCTAGCGCCGTACAGGTCGGTGGCGGCCTGAACGGTGGCCGTGCGGGCGCTGGCATAAGTAGCCGAAGCCGTCAGGTACACGCTTTCGGCGCGGTAGGCAATTTTGGCGGCGTCATCAATGCCAATGCCCGTTACGGAGTAGGCGCTACCAATGTCGTTGGTGCCGCTCTTGCCCACCGACAGAATGTAGAACCAGTGGTTGAGTACGCCCGAGTTGGTGTGCACTCCGCCGTAGTCGTTAGAGGAAGTAGGTGAGGTAGTGGTGGCGCGCCAGTAGGTGCCTTTGTAGGTATCGGGCTGGCCTTGGGAGTTCGGGTCGCTCATGGAGCGCAGGCCGGGCTGCTGCTTGTCGATGTCTTCGCCAATGAGCCAGGTAGATTTGGTCAGGCCTAGCTTGGCGGCCGTGTACTGCTCAATAGCAGCGCCCCAGATGTCGGAGAAGCCCTCGTTCAGCGCCCCCGACTCGTTCTGATAGGTTAGGTTGGCGGTTTTTTCGCACACGGCATGGCCGATTTCGTGGCCGCACACGTCCAGGGCCGTCAGGGGGCGGAAGCGGGTCGCCCCGTCGCCGTAGGTCATCACCGAGCCGTTCCAGTAGGCATTCTCGAACCCCACGCCGTCGCCGGGGGTGTCATCGAAGTGCACGTAGCTCTTGATTTTGGCGCCGGCGTTATCGTAGGAGTTGCGGCCGTGCACCAGCTTCCAGTAGTCGTAGGTGGCCTGGGCCCCGAAGTGGGCGTCGCCGGCTACGTTGTCGAAGTTGGCGTTGTTGTACTCGGTCCAAGTGTTGTCGGCATCGGTGAAATCAACGGCGGCGGTGTAGCTGCTGCCTTTTTTGGCGTTGTAGGTTTCAATGCCCAGGCCGCGGGTGTACTCGCGTAGGCGGTACTGTCCGGCCACTACGGTTTCGTTGGCCAGGGTGCGGGTGCCGCTGTAGGCGGTGGCAAACGTGGCCGTGGCCGCCGCGTGCTTAATAATGGCATCTTGCAGTACTATCTCACCCGAGGCCGCATCTACGTAAATGTAGGCGCGGCTCAGAGGCTGCTGGGCATACACATTGAACTTCCAGGCCAGCGTGGGCTTGCCGGCTTTCAGCGGGTTGCCGGAGCGCAGATTGCGCACAATCACCAGCTCCCCCTGGGGCTTATAAGTAGCGGTGGGGCTGTTGAGTTCGGCTTTCAGGCCGGCTTCCTCACGAGCATCCGCCCACATGTACTTCTTAGCTCCCACGAAGGCCAGAGCCCGCTCCAGGGCGGCTTTGGCATCCAAGGCGGGGGTAGTATTTAGAGCGGCAAGGCGCTCTAACTGCCCGCTGATGCTGGTTACGTCGCCCTGCTTGGCGTGCACCGTATACTCGGCGTGCTCTACCCGGATGCCTTTGTAAAACTGCTGGTACTTTTCGTGCACGTAACCGAGGTCGTCGGTGGCCGTTTTCGATGGCACCAGCTGGTCGTCGGAAGTAAGCTGCAGCTGCTCGCGGAGGGCTTTGCCGGCTTCGCTGAGCTTGTAGGCCATACCCGCGCGGAACTGCACGAGGTAGGGGGTACCATTGTCGTGGAGGGCCTTGCTCTGCACCCGCGAGAGGTCCTGAGCCAGGGTAGTGGACTACAAGCCGCTGAGCAGCAACAGCGTTGCCGCAGAGTATTTGTTGATCATACTGTGTGAGTTGGTTGTGGAGGGAATAGAACTATAGCTTCTATGCCAACACTAGGAAGGATGGCAAGGAAGAGGGAAGCAAATTAAATATTTTTTAATATTAGCCTCACGTATTTGATAACTTTCTTAGATAAAACCGGATCCATAGTGAAATCATCAAGAACTATACGCTTTACAAACTATTTACTTCATGCCTTATGGTGCATTGATCTGGGGTCTTCTACTGTCACCTTTGCGCGCAGCTAGCCTGTTGTGCAGCACAAAATTTTAAACATTCCAAGAACGCCTTCATGCAAACTTCATCTTCCATAGCTAACCGCTGGACCTTAACTGGACAAACTGCCCTGGTAACCGGAGCCTCGAAAGGCATTGGGGCCGCCGTAGCGGCCGAGTTGTTAGCCCTGGGCGCGACGGTGGTAGCCGTAGCGCGCACCGCCTCCGACCTGGAGCAACAGGTGGCCAGCTGGCAACAGCAGGGCCTGAACGCCCACGCCCTCCCGGCCGACCTGAGCACTGCTGCCGGTCGGGCGCAGCTGCTGGCCCAAGTAGCGGAGCGGTGGCCCCAGCTGCATATTCTGGTGAATAACGTGGGCACCAACATCCGCAAGCCTACCCTGGAGTATTCCGAGGAAGAATACCGTCACATTCTGGCCACCAACCTCGACTCGGCCTGGGAGCTGAGCCGCGGGGTGCAGCCGCTGCTTGCGGCGGCCGGTGGGGGTAGCATGGTCAATATCTCGTCGGTGGCGGGACTGGCGCACGTGCGCACGGGGGCCGTGTACGGCATGACGAAGGCGGCGCTGGTGCAGCTTACGCGCAACCTGGCGGTGGAGTGGGCTAGCCTGAACATCCGGGTTAACTGCGTGGCGCCGTGGTACATTCATACGCCGCTGGCCGCCGGGGTCCTCGGGAACGAAGCGTACCTGAACGAGGTGCTGAGCCGCACGCCCATGCGCCGCATTGGGGAGCCGGAAGAGGTGGCTGCTGCCGTAGCCTTTCTGTGTTTGCCGGCCGCTGCCTACATCACCGGCCAGACCCTGAGTGTGGATGGAGGCTTCTCCGTGAATGCTTTCTAGCGTAGTTACCTGCTAGATGGGCCTTTCTCATTATGGCAGAGGCTTGGTAAACTGACAAGCCCTTACCCCCAGGCTGAGGGTAAGGGCTTGGTAGATCTGGAGGGGGTAATACGCCGCCCAGAAACCCGTGTCGGCTTACTGTGCGCTTAGCTGTTGCAGTGCGCTTTCGTAGCGTTGCAGCGAGCCTTCTGAGGAAGCCAGGTACAGGAAGGGCTCAATCAGCTCCAGCTCCATAAGCAGAAACTCGCCATCCTGGTCCAGCCCATCCACGCGGGCGTACAGGCAGCCGGTGGCAAACGCACGCACAATGGCATCGGCAGCTTGGCGCAGGTGAGCGGGCGCCGGGCGGGGTTCGATGCCGCCGCCGAGGTAGTGCTGCACCCGGAAGTCGCCGGATTTCGGTGTTTTCAGCACGCAGTGGCTGAACTCTCCTCCAAAATAAATCAGGGACCATTCGCCTTCCTTCTGAATCTGAGGCTGGAAGGGCTGCACCAGG
This sequence comes from Hymenobacter sp. HSC-4F20, assembly GCF_019599275.1. GTDB lineage: Bacteria > Bacteroidota > Bacteroidia > Cytophagales > Hymenobacteraceae > Hymenobacter. Next base: position 1,041,678 of record NZ_JAHZTD010000002.1, read on the forward strand.
AAGTCCTCGTCGCGGAGCAGCTGCTCGAGTTGGGGCTGGCGGATAGCCGACTCCTGCCGGGTCAGGACGAAGGTGTTTTTAGCTCCGCCACTCACCGCAGGCTTCACTACCAGCGTGTCGTGTCCCAAGGTTTCAAACAAGGAATCTGTTTCGACGGCCTGGCCGCGGCTAAGCCAATGGGTAGGCACAATACGGACGCCGGCCGCCTGCATGTCGAGCAGGTACTTTTTATCGGCGTTCCAACGCACGGTAGCCGCCGGGTTCAGCAGCTTCACCCCGAGACCTTCCATCCGGTCGAGCCACTGGTAGAACTCCCCTACCCGGTCGAAATAATCCCAGGGCGACTTCACTACCACCACATCGTAGCGCAGCCAGTCCACGGCCGGGTTGGTCCAGACGCGGGGCTCTACGGTGTGGCCTTGCTCGCGCAGGTAGCGGGTAAGCAGGCTATCCTCATCATCGACATTCGGGGCGGCGTACTGAGCAAGACTTTCGCAGGTAACCAGGGCAATATTCATGGTAATCGGTACAGGTGAGCTGGGTTTCGCGGACAGAAGATAGCGCGACGGAACAATGGGCTACTAGACGGTAAAGGGCCGTGCAGGTTGCGCCCTACCCCCGCAAGAACTTCTAACCTGCCCTTCCGAGCAGGATGAGGACGCTAGGCTGCCTAGCCGCCGCTTCCTTGCTTGCCTCGAATTAGCTCGCCTTTTCCAGCAGTGTTTGTTAGGGGCGTAGGCGCTTGCTATTTCTTGCCGGCGGCGAGGTAGTCGGTGGCTAGGGTAGCCAGCGTTTTCACGCCCAGGGTCAGCCCGCTCTCATCCACGAAAAAGCCGGCGGTGTGGTGCGGAGCCGTTTCGGCGGGGTTCTTTCCTTTCGGCATGCCGCCCACAAACACGAACATGCCCGGTATCTTCTCCTGGTAGTAAGCAAAGTCTTCGGCTCCGGTTACGGCTTTCTGCACGCTTACATTGGCTGGGCCGGCGGCACTGTTCAGGCTGGGCACCATTTGGGCCGTAAGGCGTGGGTCGTTGTAGGTAACCGGGGCGTAGTTCACAATGTCGACCTCGGCAGTGGCGCCGGCACTTTCGGCAATGTTGGTGGCGGTGCGGCGTACGGCGGCCCAAATTTGCTGCTGCATTTCCTTGCTGAGGCTGCGGATGGTGCCCGTCAGCTCTACCTGCTCCGGAATGATGTTGTTGCGCACTCCGCCGTGCACCATGCCTACCGTCAGCACGGCCGCGTCCTCGGTGAGCTGGAGCTGGCGGCTGATGATGGTTTGCAGGCCCATGATAATCTGGGCGGAGGTTACCACGGGGTCAACGGCCAGCCAGGGGTAGGCACCGTGGGCCGATTTACCTTTCACCTTAATGGTAAACACATCCGAGGAGGCCATTTCGCCACCCGGCCGGTAAGAGAGCTTGCCTACCTCCGTCTGGGCCTGAATGTGCACTCCGAAGATGGCATCGACTTTAGGGTTGGTGAGCACGCCTTCCTGCACCATCAGCTTGGCCCCGCCCACTACGCCCGGCAACGAGCCTTCTTCGGCGGGCTGAAACACGAATTTTACGGTTCCGCTCAGGTCTTTCTTCATCTGGCTCAGCACCTCGGCGGCACCTAGCAGCATGGCTACGTGGGTGTCGTGGCCGCAGGCGTGCATTACACCTACTTCCTGGCCATTGTACATGGTGCGGGCTTTGGAGGCGAAGGGGAGGCTGTTGCTTTCCGTTACGGGCAGGCCATCCATATCGGCGCGCAGGGCCACTACCGGGCCGGGCTTGCCGCCCTTCAGAATACCTACCACGCCGGTGCGGGCTACCCCGGTTTGCACTTCAATCCCCATCTTTTTCAGCTGCTCGGCAATGAGGGCGGCGGTGCGGGTTTCCTGGTTGCCCAGCTCAGGGTGCTCGTGAATGTCGCGGCGCCAGGCAATTACCTTACTTTCCTGCTGAGCAGCGAGTTTAGCAATCCGGTCGTGGAGGGCGCTGGTTTGCGCCAGCGCGGGTGCGGCCGTCAACAAGGAGGCAGCCAGGCTAGCCGTGTAGAAAAGCTTCATGAGCAGGCAGGTCAGGAGGGTTGCGGAAAAGTAGTTGGCTGAAAAGGTACGCCGCAAAGCGCTTCCGACGGAAACCCGGCTGGAAAAACCTGGCGCGCCGGGCGCTTATCTTTGCCCTCCGGCCCTGGCGCGAGGCTCCGGCTTCGCCTGCGGGTAAGCAACTCGCGGCCGGGCTGCTTCATCTCAGCAATGCCACGCAAAGCAGAAGCTTCGGGCTACTACTCCTTTCTTATTGCATGTCAACGCATTTTACCACCTGGCCTGAGGCCTGGCGACAACCGGCTTTCCGGCAACGGTTAGGGCTCGTGCTGGCCCTGCTCCTGGCTTTGGCGGCGCTGTTGCCGCGCTTCTTCGCCTGGATACAGGCCCGCCCCGGCGCTATCCTGCCCGACCCCCTGCTGTCCGTGCTGCCGGCCCGCGACGTATCGGAGCTTACGTTTGCCGTTATCTACCTGGGTATTGGCTTGGGGGTAGTCACGCTGCTGCCCCGGCCCTATCTGCTGCTGCGGGCCCTAACGGCCTACCTGCTGTTACACCTGCTGCGCTGCCTGACCCTGGCCTTATTGCCGCTGGAGCCCCCCATCGGTCTGATTCTGCTCCGCGACCCGCTGGTGGAACAGCTATTTTACGCGGCCCCCGCCCCCATCACCAAAGACCTGTTTTTTTCGGGCCACACGGCTACGTTGCTGCTGCTAGCCCTGGCCGTGCCGGCCGGGGGGCGGCGCCACATTCTGCTCGGGGCCACCCTGGCTATTGGGTTGCTGGTGATGGTGCAGCGCGCCCACTACAGCTACGATGTGCTGGCGGCTCCCGTGTTTGCGGGCCTGAGCTTCTGGCTGGCCGGCAGGTTTATGCCTACCCCTTCTTTTCCGCAGAAGGGGTAGGAGAAGTGGCTTATTTCAGGTGCTTTTCGTAGATACCGGCCGCAATGCGCTCCGTAATACCCTTGGGAACCAGAGAAGTAAGTGCCGCCGACACTTTATTAAGCGCGCCCGGAATTACTTCGGCCTCGCCGGCCAGCATGGCCGCAATACCAAACTCTGCTACCTGTGCCGGGGTCATGGATACTTTGTTGGCTACGGCCTGCAACTCGGAGTTCATGCCGGCGCGGTCGGCAAAATCAGTAGTGGTAGCGCCGGGGCTAAGGCAAGTGACGGACACGCTGGTGTCGCGCAGCTCGTAGCGCAGGCCCCGGGAGAAGCTGATGAGGAACGCCTTACTGGCCGCGTAGAGCGTGAGCGTCGGTACGGCCTGGTAGGCAGCCGTGCTGGCCACATTCAGGATGTAAGCCTTGGGCTGCCGGCGCAGGGTAGGGAGCAAGCCGTGGGTCAGCTCTACGGGCAGATGCATGTTGAGCTGGAGCATGTTCTGCTGCTCGGCCAGGGGTAGCTCCTCAAACCGTCCCCACAGCCCGTAGCCCGCATTATTCACCAGCACGGCCAGCTCCGTTGTAAGGGTGCCGGCCCAGGCTACTACCTGCCCCGCTGCCCCGGGAGCCGCCAAATCCAGCGCCAGATAGTGCGCCTGCCGCCCCAGTTGCCGGATTTCAGCAGCTACCCGCTCCAGCTGGTCGGAGGAGCGGGCCACCAGTAGCGCATCGTAGCCGCGGCGGGCCAGATCTAGGGCCATGGCCCGGCCAATGCCACGGGAAGCTCCGGTAATCAGGGCAGTTTTTTTCAAGGGAGAAGCAGTAAAAGGTAAGCTGGTAGAATAGGGAGCTGGTGAGTTTGCCGATATACCTGCGCCGGTAGCAGATCAACTTATCAGTTCACCACCTCCCTATTTCACCAGATGGAGAAACCGTAGGTAGAACGGGGTAGGGCTGTTTTCGTGCTTGGGCTCGTACTTGCCGGCAATAATGGGCACGTACATCACCCGGCGGCGCGAAACCTCTCCTACCAGCGGCGACTGCGCCACGCGGTGCCACATGCGGCCATCGTGCACGGTCAGGTCGCCGGCTTCGGTTTCCACGGCCACTTCGTTGGGGTCGGGGCCCACGTCTTTGTAGTACTTCTTGCGGAACAGGATGTCGCGCAGGCCCTGGCGGTGGGTACCCGGAATAACGCGCAGGCCACCATTCGTAGCCGGCGTACCATCCAGGTGCAGGCCCACGTTCAGCATGGGTCCGATTTTTTTGCCGTAGAACACGTCGCGCAGGGAATCCGTGTGCCAGCCCATTTGCGAGAACTCCGAGCCCTCCACGTTCACGTAGTGGTTGATGACAAGGCCATCCTTCTCGTTTTCGCCCACCCGGCCACCGGGCGCTTCCAGCAGCGGAAACAGGGCCTTAAATCGGGGGTCCTGCAAGAACTCGTGCAGCACGGGGCTGTGGTGCGAGGCAAAGGCAAAGCGCTGGACAATGGGCGAGCCATCCACGTCTTTGCCGTATTTAATGGGCACTCCGTTTACTTTTTTCACGTCTTCGGCCAGCCACCGGCGCTGCACCTCCTGGGAGGCGTGCAACAGGCTCTGTACGGCTTCAGGCGAGATAAACGCGCGGAAGTGGAGGAAACCATACTCCTGAAAGAAAGCCAGCTGTTCAGCAGTCAGGCTCTCTCCTAAAGTAAAGCGCGGATAGGTTAGTTGTGATGACATAAGCAAAGGCAGTCAGCGAACAGCCTAGTGAGGGGAGGCAAAGATACGATACCCATGTTTTTAGCGCAGAAAAAGTGCTTACTGTCACCGGAATCATGCCACACGACCACAGCAACTTCTGACCAAACGGGTGAAGAACGAGTGAATCAACCGGTCAGGCCGCATTTGGTTTAGGGCGTCTGCGTACCTTAGCTGCAATAGCCGGTGCTCTCCCGACCCCGACCTCGCATGAAACGCCCTTTTTTCTTTCTGCTTGTACTAGTGCTGGTTTTCGCCGGGCCCTTGTGGGCTCAAACGGCTATTTCCCGCCTGGTGCCGTTTCGGCAGGGCAACAAGTGGGGCTACGCCGACCAGTCGCGCCGCCTGGTGCTACCCCTGCGCTACGACGAAGCGGGCCCCTTTGTCGATGAAATTGCGTGGGTGCGCCAGGGTGCGCTCTACGGGTATATTGATGGGGGCGGCAACCCCGTGACGCCCATCCAGTTCACGCGGGCCAGCACCTTTCAGCGCGGCGGTGCAACGGTAGAGCTTAACGGCGAAACCTTCCGCATCGGCCCAACCGGCCAGCGCCTAACCGATGCGCCCCCACCTGAGCCCGAAGAAGAACCGCTGGAACACGGCGACCTGGTACGGAAAGAAGGGAAAGTGGGCTTCCGCTTTACGGTGGGCTCGGCTTCCGTTCCGGCCATCTACGACGAAATACGAGAAAACTACAACGGGCTCCTGTTCGTGCGCCAAGGCCCGAAGTGGGGGGTAGTAAACAGCAGCGGCAAACTGGTGCAGCCCGTGCGCTACGATGCCATTCGGCTTACGGGCAACCTGCAATTTCCGGTGGTGCAGCAGGGCCAGCTCTTTGGCTACCTCGACGAGGAAGGCAATACCCTTACCGAAATTCGCTACCCCCAGGCCGAGCCCTTCCTCGGCGACGTGGCTCGCGTACTGGCCCCCGACGGGCAACCTGGCTACCTCAACGCCAACGGGCAGGAGTTCTGGGACTAGCGGTGAGGTGGTGACATGGTGAGTTGATGGGGAGGAAGCGTATCTTCCGGCTGCTACCCAACTCGTTAGCCGCCTACCTATGCTGCCGCTGCCCACCCTCAACGTCCGCCTGAATGCCTGCCACGAGGACTGGCAGCAGATGATACCCGTAGCTCAAGGCCACCACTGCGCCCAGTGCAACCGCACGGTCATTGATTTCACCGCTGCTTCCCAAGCCGATGTGGACGCCGCTTTCCGGGCTTCCCCGGATGGGCGCGTCTGCGGGCGGTTCCGGGCCGGGCAGTTGGCTCCTACCCCTCAGCTGCGCCCCAAGCTCCGGCGGTTTCTGGTGGCCTTGGTGCTGGTGTGCGGGGTAGGGCTGTCAGCGAGAGAGGCGGTGGCGCAGGTGGTGTATAATACTGCTCGTCATAGTCATAAAACACGCCCCGAAATGATGCCTTACGGTGGGGTAGAGCAAATGCCGGTTTTTAAGGGCGGTCAGGAAGCACTGCTTGGGTTTATCGGGGAAAATATCCACTGGCCCGAGTCTGCCCCAAAGACGATTACCGGCCGGGTGTACATACACTTCACGATTGATGAGCAAGGCACCGTACGCAACGTTGTAGTGCGCAAAGGCCTGCACCCGGCCTTAGATACAGAAGCCGTTCGGGTAGTGCGACTTCTTGACGGCAAGTTCACGCCCGGCAGCCAAAATAACCGCCCGGTAGCGGTAGCCTATACCATTCCGATTGCGTTCGAGGGAACAGCAGTTCAAGCTCCGCCGCGCAAACGCAGGTAAGATGAACAAGTCGCTCGCTTTTCCGGCAACCCTTTTAGCATCTGCCCTCAGTCTGCCCGCCGCTGCCCAGGTAGCGCCGCCTGTACCGGACGCTCTAGTTGACACTACTGGCTTACGGAGCCAACCAATTTTTCACCAAGCGGCATCTTTCTCATTCACTTCTGATCCAGTTATTTGCTATTCATTGTTCGATGCCCCTCCCCGCTTCAAGGGCGGAGAAGCTGAATTGAAACGTTTCTTAAGCCATAATCTACGCTTCCCTCCTGCCCTGCTTCGCGCCCATGTTGAGGGCTTGACAGGAGTGCGCTTTACCGTAGATGTGAATGGCCACATTCGTAATCCTATAGTGTATAAAAGCCTTTGCGAGCCATGGGACAATGAAGTATTGCGGGTAGTAAAGCTCCTAGACTATAGATTTGAATCCGCTACTTACAACGGCAAAAGGGTCAACGCGCCTTATATTTTAGTTGTACCATTCTCGCTAAAATGAAGAACCCCCACAACTGATTTCTCTTCCCCCGTAAACACCGTCCCTACCCCCTTTCCGCTCACCAACCTTTCCTGCCCATGCTTTTCACGCCTAGCTCCATGATGCTCAAGCTGCTCTACACCCGTGGCAGCCTGCGCAATACGCCCGAAGGGGTAGCCTTCAGCATCAAGAACCGGCTGGATACCGTGCGCATTACCAGGGTAGAGTACGTGGAGCTGGACGACGTGCGCATCGGCACAGACCAGATTGCTCTGGACCTGGGCGAAGGCGACGTACGACCGGCTACCGTGCTCAACGCTGACCGTTCGGGCCTGACGCTACCCGTGGGCCAGCCAGCAACCTTTCACCTTGCTACTAAGCCTTTGGCGGAAGGCCTGCACACTATCCGGGTACACTTCGCGGCGGAGCCGTTCGGGGAGCTGACGGTGGAGGTAGAAGACGCCATTGCCCAACACCCCGAGAACCGCACCCGTATTCCGCGTTCCGAATCCGACGACTACAGCGAAGCCGCCATTCAGGCCCGCCAGCAGTTTGCCGAGGAGTTTACGGGCGAACAGTTCGAGCACCTGAAGCACTACTCCTTTGATGCGCACACGCTCCAGGGTAACTGTGAGCATTTTACGGGAGTAGCGCAGGTGCCGGTGGGGCTGGCCGGTCCGCTGCACGTAAACGGCGAGCATGCCCAGGGCGACTTCCTGATTCCGCTGGCTACTACCGAGGGCACCTTGGTAGCTAGTTACAACCGCGGTATTCAGCTCCTGAACCTCTGCGGGGGCGTGAAGTGCACCGTCATCGGCGACGCTATGCAGCGGGCCCCGGTGTTCGTGTTCGATGACGCCCGCGGGGCCCGCGACTTTGGCCGCTGGGTGGAAGCGGAAATTGAACGGATTCGGCCCGAAGCGGAAAGCACGTCGCGCGTTGCCAAGCTGCAATACATCGATACGTATCTGGCCAACAAATTCGCCTACCTGCGCTTCAACTTCAGCACCGGCGACGCGGCGGGCCAGAACATGGTGGGCCGCGCTACCTTCGCTGCTTGCTCCTGGATTCTGGAGAATTATAAGGGCGCGCCCATCCGCCACTTCTACCTCGAGTCCAACTTCGCCACCGACAAAAAGGCCTCGCAGATAAACGTAATGCGCACCCGCGGCAAGCGGGTAGTAGCCGAAGCCGTTATCAAGCGCGACATTCTGCAGCAGCGAATGCGCGTGAAGCCCGAGCAGCTGGCTTACCACGGCCAAGTAAGCAATGTGGGCGCTTTCCTTTCCGGAGCCAACAACAACGGGGCGCACTCGGCCAATGGCATTACGGCCTTATTTATTGCTACCGGCCAGGATGTGGCCAACGTGTCGGAGTCGTCGGCGGGGGTGCTGTACTCCGAAGTTACTGCGGAGGGCGACCTGTACATCAGCATTACCATTCCCTCGCTTATTGTAGCAACCCACGGCGGCGGCACCGGCCTGGCTACTCAGAACGAGTACCTGCGGATGCTGGGCTGCACCGGCCGCGGCACCGTAAACAAGCTGGCCGAAATAGTGGCCGGCGTGGTGCTGGCCGGCGAACTAAGCCTGGGCTCCGCCATTAGCTCCTCCGATTGGGTCAGCAGCCACGAGCAGTACGGCCGCAACCGGTGAATGAGTAAATGAGTGAAGTGGGATCCTGGAGAGGAGACACGCCGCCATCCTTCCTGACCAGTGTTCCTACCCCTTAAGACGAGACAAGCCCTTGGCGCCAACACGGACGTCAAGGGCTTGTTATACTATTCGGCTGGTCACGGAAGTGAGGGCGGCTGTGTTGCTCCGCTCACCACTTCACTCAATCACTCATTCACCGTTTCACTATTTACAGCGGGTCGGCGGTTACCTTGAAGCGGGAATCGGTGCGGATGGTAATGTCCTTGCTGATGGGCTTGCGGATTTTGGCTTCCGTGGAAAGCGTGTAGCTGCCGGCTTTCACGTACTTGTCCAGCTTCTGGGAGGTAGGCGTCAGCTGCAGCGTGCTTACGCCGGTAGGAACGTTGTCGGCGGAGGCCAGCAGGATTCTATCGTTCTGGTCGGTGCTGATGTAAATGTTGATGCTCTGCAGAAAGTCGAAGTTCTCAGAGCTGGGGTCGGTGATGGTGAGCGTAAGCCGGTCGAGCTTTACGTCCTTCACCAGGTTGGCGCTCGTGTTTTCGTTCTTGAACTTTTCGTCCGACCGGGTCGTGACGGCAATCGGGGTCAGCGGAACGAACTGCCCAATCGGGAAAGCACTGGCAATCTTTACTGATTGCGAATCCTCGATGTAGAAGGTTAGAAGCTTATCCAACTTGTCGCAGCTTGAAAGCACTGCCAGCAGCAGCAAAACGGGAGCTAGAAACAGGATTTTTTTCATGAGTTTGCAATTTTCCCGAAGCTACGAAATCCAATCTACATAAGGATTTGAGCTGTAAAGGATGAAGCAAGAAAACCGGTCATCCTACAGCAAAGCGCCGGGCCTTACCCCGCTAGCGCAAGTCGCTGTTACGGCTCGTGCCAGTGGGATAAGGCCCGGCGCTTCATCATTTCACTCGTTCACTACGCCACCGCTAGTCCATCATATCGGCGGCGCGGGGCGGCTCGTGCTGAAAATCGGGCTGCCAGCTCATGGGGTAGCGCGGGTCGACGTAGGGCAGGGCGGCCTCGGTGAGGTAGAGCGGGCGGAAGGTATCGACCATTACGGCTAGCTCCTTGGTTTCCTTTTTGCCGATGCTGGCCTCCACCGTACCGGGGTGCGGGCCGTGCGGAATGCCGCTGGGGTGCCAGGTGAACGAGGCCAGGTCTACCCCGCGCCGCGACATGAAGTTGCCCGCCACGTAGTACAGCACCTCATCGGAATCGACGTTGGAGTGGTTGTAGGGCGCCGGAATAGCCAGGGGGTGATAGTCGAAGAGGCGCGGCACAAAGGAGCAAATCACGAAGTTGTGGCCCTCGAACTGCTGGTGCACGGGTGGCGGCTGGTGGATGCGGCCGGTTATGGGCTCGAAGTCGTGGATGCTGGTAGCGTAGGGGTAGAAGTACCCGTCCCAGCCCACCACATCGAAGGGCGAGTGGCCGTACACCAGCGTGTGCAGCAGCCCGTCTTTCTTCACGCGCACCACGTACTCCCCCGACTCGCGCACGTCGTTTTCCACCAGCTCCGAAGGGCCGCGGAAGTCCCGCTCGCAGTAGGGCGCGTGCTCCAGCAGCTGCCCGAAGTGGTTGCGGTAGCGCCGGCAGGTTTCCACCGGGCTAAACGACTCAATGATGAGCAGGCGCACCGGCCCAGGCTCGAAGTGCATCTGGTGGATGATGGTGCGCGGAATCACGACGTAGTCGCCGGGCTCAAAGGCCACTTTGCCCAGCTGGCTCCACAGCTCCCCGCGGCCTTCGTGCACGAAAATCACCTCATCGGCCAGCGCGTTTTTGTAGTAATACTGCATGCGCTGCTCCGTGGGGTTGCAGATGCTCAGGGTCACGTCGGCGTTGCCGAGCATGGTTTGGCGGGCCTGCAGGTAGTCGCCGCCGGTGCTGGTTTGGGCCAGGGTGCGCAGGTGAGCGGGTTCCAGCGGCCGGTCCTTCAGCAGCTTGGGGGCGTAGGGCTCAGGCGTGCCTACCTGCCTGATTTCGGTGGGGGCATGCCGATGATAGAGCAACGACGAGACGCCGTGGAAGCCCAGGGTACCGACCAGCTGCTCGTGGTAGAGCGAGCCATCGGGTTGCCGAAACTGAGTGTGCCGCTTGCGCGGAATCTGGCCTAAGCGTTGATAAAAAGGCATACGGGTGGGAAATTGGGGTGAGAAGTGCGGGGTGAATGCCGTAGCGTGAAGGTACAAAGTTTGGCCGGAGCCCCTGGTCCCTCCCAACCGAAGGTAAGAACCTGCGTTCCTGATACCTTCTTCGTGCCTTTGCTGGGGAAGTACTCCCTGGTAATGAACCAGAACAATCTTTCGTGTCGTTTCTTTGTACTTTGATTGTCAGCCTGAACTCGGCTGTCGTTTCCGCTATGCTCTCGTTTCTACTTCCCTCCTTGCTGGCTCTGCTGACGGTAGCGCAACCACCGGCTCCCGGTCCCCGCACCCGCACCTTCACCTTCGATTACGCGGCTACTATTCCGGCCCAGCCGGCTGGTACCAAGGCAGTAGATGTGTGGCTACCTGTACCCCACGACGATAAGTCGCAGGAAATCCGCGACCTGCAGGTAAGCTCTCCGGTGCCCTACGAAATTAAGACCGGGGTGTATGGCAACCGTATTTTGCACCTACGGGCCACGGGTGAGGCATTGCAAGGCTTCACGGTAGATATGCGCCTGCGTGCTACCCGCCGCGAACATCTGGCTCCGGCCCTGAACGGCCAGCGCCCACCCCGCGAAGCCCCCGACCCTAACCTGAAGCGCTGGCTGGCGGCCGACAGCCTCGTGCCCCTCGACCCGCAGATTCGGTTATGGGCCCTGGAGGTGGCTACCAAAGCCAACGCTAAGACCAACCTGGAAAAGGCCCGGGCCGTGTACGAACACGTGGTCAGCACGGTGAAATACGACAAGACAGGCCAGGGCTGGGGCCGCGGCGACATTTACTATGCCTGCGACGCCCGCCGCGGCAACTGCACCGATTTCCATGCCGTGTTCATTGGCTACTGCCGCGCCCTGGGCATCCCGGCTCGCTTCAGCATTGGTTTTCCCCTTCCACCCGAACGAGGTACGGCCGAAATCAAAGGCTACCACTGCTGGGCCGAGTTTTACACCCCTGAAACCGGCTGGGTGCCCGTTGACGCGTCGGAAGCCGCCAAAAACCCCGACCGCCGCAACTATTTCTTTGGTGCCCACGACGAGAACCGCCTGGAGTTCACCCGCGGCCGCGACCTGGTGCTGGTGCCCCGTCAGAACAACCCCGCGCTTAACTACTTTATCTACCCCTACGCTGAAGTCGATGGCAAGCCCCTTGCTGGCATTAAGCAGGAGTTTCGGGTACAGGACATCATGAAAAAGTAGCCAGGCTTTTACTCTACCCCTCCTGGGCTTCCTAGGTGTGTGGGCATCAGGCTAATGAGGAACAACTACCCCCTTATCTGATTAATTGCCCTTGGCAAAGTCCTTTTCTCGGAATGACGGCTAATAAAAAACGGCCCGCTGCTCTCATGAACAGCGGGCCGTTTTACTTCGCGTCTGGGTTACTACTTGCCCAGCAACCCCAGCATGGCGGTAGTTCCGGGCTCCTGAATGGCCCGCAGTGCCTGCTGCATTTCCAGATCTTCCTGGTTCAGTACCTGGTAGTACGCCGACTTACCGTAGGCGCTGCGAGCAATCAGCGCTTTCAGCTGGTTGCGCAGCAAGGCTGCGCTGCGGCGCATATCGGCGGCGTTTTGCGGCACCCCGTCGTGGGCGGCTTTGGCGGCCAGCTGCTGCAACTGCACATCGTTGATGCGGAAGGTTTGGTTAAACTGCTCGAAGCGCAGACCATCCAGTTCCGCTTTGTGCTCCTGGTAGTACGTTAGGGCATATTCGCGCACCAGATTCAGGCTTTGCAGACGGGTGTAATACGCCGAATGAGCCGTCGTGTCGCGCGGAACGAATACATCAGGCATGATGCCTCCGCCCCCGTACACGGTGCGGCCGTGGGCCGTGCGGTAGCGCAGCGAGTCGGCGAAGTGGATGCTGTCGGCGTGGAAAAACTCGCCGTGGCGCTGCCGGTTCTGCAGGTCCTGCTCGTACTGGGCCAAGCCGCCGCGGTACGACTTCTGAATGCTGCGGCCCGAGGGAGTGTAGTAGCGGGCAATGGTAAGGCGCAGCTCCGAGCCGTCGTTGAGGGCAATGGGCTGCTGCACAAGGCCTTTTCCAAACGTACGGCGGCCTACCAGCAGGGCCCGGTCGTGGTCCTGCAGGGCGCCGGCCAGCACCTCGGCGGCCGAGGCGCTACCCTCGTCTACCAGCACCACCAAGGCACCCTCCTCAAACTCGCCTACTACCCGCGAAAAGGTTTGGGTGTCGTACTGGTCGCCTTTGCCATCGGTGTATACAATCTTCTTAGTGCCCCCGATAAACTCATCGGCCATCTTAGTGGCCCGGTCGAGGTAGCCGCCGGGGTTGCCGCGCAAATCCAGCACGAGGCGCGCGAGGCCCTGCCGACGCAAGTCGCCCAGCGCCGATTTAAACTCGTCGTAGGTGCCGCTGGCGAAACGGCTGACTTTGATGTAGCCCGTCTGGTTGTCCACCATGTAGGCCACATCCACCGAGGAGTTGGAAATGCGGTTGCGGGTTACCTGCACGTTGAGAGGCCGGGCCTGGCCGCGGCGCAACACCTGGAGCAGCACGGCGCTGCCGCGGGGGCCGCGCAGCTTCCCGAACATCTGCTCGGTGGTGGTGTGCACCCCCGATACCCGCTGCCCGTTCACGGCCAGAATACGGTCGCCGGGCTGCAGGCCGGCGTGTTCGGCCGGGCCGTCGCTGAGCGGGGCTACTACCGTTACCGTATCGCGGAAGAGGTTGAACTCTACCCCAATCCCATCATAGTCACTCTGTAAAAAGGAGGAAGCCTGTTGCTGCTGCTTGGCCGGAATAAATACCGAGTGCGGATCCAGACGCTCCAGCATGCGGCTGATGGCATAATCCGATAATTCTTCAGCATTTACCGAGTCCACGTAGTCGCGGTCAACGTAGCTGAGGATTTCTTTGAACTTTAAATAGCCGCGGGCCGTGAGGTCGGGGTTCTGATCCGAAGGGCGAAAGGGGTTGGCTCCTAGCAGCACTCCGCACGCCAACGCCAGCGCCAGTAAGAACGGCTGCCGCATCTTGCTCCGTGAATTTTTGGGAGCGGGCTCCAACGCAGGACGTGGCGAGTCAGGTGGCTCGATGTTCATAAAGCGCTGAGAGAGTAGAGATTTGGGCGATATTCGGCAGTAATCGGTACGGACAGGTCTTCAAAACTATTGAAACTATTCCAAGAAACCCATCCCCTACATAGATGGATATGCATTTTCGAATAACAATCCAATTTTTTATGAATTAAACGCTAGTTCATCTGATTTTTCAGCGGCCTACGGAGCGACGGAATTACCTGACGATGAACTTACTGCAAAGGTTATTTTATGATTTTACAAAGACCAGTCACTCTCGCTCAAGCCCGTTGTTTACCCGACCAACGTACGCCCTGGCCGCGTCGTCGGATTGCACGGTTGAGCTCACGGGGCATCACCTTTCCCGGCGGGTCTCGTATCTTTGGGGCGCAGCGGTAGCTAAGAAGCTGAACCGTTGCTGCTTGGCTTTCTACTTTCTAGTTTTTTACGATGGGCCGGATTCTTGCCATCGACTACGGGCACAAGCGCGTGGGGCTGGCCGTTACGGACCCGCTTCAGCTGATTGCTACCCCACTTGATACAGTGCATAGCCAGGATTTGCTGGCCTACCTGAAAGCCTATCACCAGCGCGAGCCCCTGGCAGCTCTGGTGATTGGTATGCCTAAAAACCTCAACAACGAGGCTACCGACTCAACCTCGGCCGTAGTGGGGGTAGTGCGGCGACTGCGCAAGGAGTTTCCGGAGGTGCCGGTACACGAGGTGGATGAGCGATTTACCTCCCGTATGGCCCACGCCGCTATGCTGGCCGGAGGTCTGAGCAAAAAAGACCGCCGCGACAAAGCCACCGTCGATAGAGTATCGGCCACCATCATTCTGCAATCTTTCCTCGAATCCCGATGATTTACCCCATTGTTGCCTTTGGTGACCCGGTGCTGAAAACCCCGGCCAAAGACCTGCCCGCCGATTTTCCCGAAGCGGAGCTGAAACAGATTATTGCCGACATGTACGACACCATGTACCACGCCCACGGGGTGGGACTGGCCGCGCCGCAGGTAGGCAAGAGCATCCGCCTGTTTGTCATTGACTCGGAGCCCATGCTGGAGGAGGATGAAGACGGCAACCCCATCATAGAGGAGCCCACCGCAGCCCCCGTAAAGCGAGCCTTCATCAACCCCCGCATGGTAAGTGAAACCGGGGAGGAATGGGGCTTTGAGGAGGGTTGCCTGAGCATCCCGGGCATCCGGGAAACGGTGGTGCGCCACTCGACCATTGTGCTGCGCTACGAAGACGAGAACCGCCAGCCGCACGAGGAAACCTTTTCGGGCATGACGGCCCGCGTGATTCAGCACGAGTACGACCACCTGGAAGGCATTCTGTTCACCGACTACGTTTCGGGCCTGAAAAAGCAGCTGCTTAAGGGCAAGCTCAGCCGCATCAGCAAAGGCGACGTGAAAGCCGACTACCGCATGAAGTTTGCCGGCCAGGGCCGGCGCTAGGCGCAGGTTGATTTCCTGGCGGAAAGGGACGCGCAGAAACTCCGTAGCTGGAGTTTCTGCGCGTCCCTTTTTCTATTAAGGAAGCGGCCTACCGAATTCCCGGCAGATTTTGCAGTTTTACCAACATATATCCTGCGCCAGGGCTGCTCCCCCTGGTGCTCCAAGTGCTACCCCGTTTACCAAACCTGAATTGCCCTGATTCTTCCGTTAGCTTATTTCTATCCAGCCATGATCCGACGAGTTGCCGTTGTGCTTCTTATTACCGCCCTGCCTTGTAGCGCCCAGGCTTGGGGCTTTTTCAGCCACCGGCTGATCAACCGGCTGGCCGTGTTTACGCTGCCCCCCGAAATGATTGGCTTCTACAAGGCCAACATCGACTACCTTACCGACAATGCCACCCGCCCCGACTCGCGCCGCACCGTAGTGCCGGGCGAAGCACCCCGCCACTTCCTGGACGTGGATGTGTACGGCGACTCGGCCGTGTACAGGCTGCCCCGCTCCTACCCCGACGCCGTGGCCCAATTCGGCGAAGACTCCTTGCTCAAACACGGCATTGTGCCCTGGCAGGTGGCTCGCATGAAAGGCCAGCTCACGGCTGCCTTCCAGGCCCACGACACCGACCGGATTCTGCATCTTTCCGCCGATATGGGCCACTACATTGCCGATGCCTGCGTGCCCCTGCACACTACCCACAACTACAACGGGCAGCTTACCGGGCAGCGGGGCATTCATGCCCTCTGGGAAAGCCGTCTGCCCGAGCTGCTCAGCAACGGGTACGACTTCTTCACCGGCCCGGCTCCCTACCTCGACCGTCCGACCCAAACCATCTGGGCAACAGTAGGCCGCTCCCACGCAGCCGTCGATTCGGTGCTGCGCCTGGAGCGGGAGTTAAGTCAGAAGATGCCCGATGACCGGAAATACGGTTTCGAGCAGCGCGGTAACCTGACGGTGCGCACCTACTCCCGCGACTTCGCCCGCGAGTACCACCGGCGCCTGAGTGGGCAGGTAGAGCGGCAGATGCGGCTGGCCGTGCGGCTGGTGGGCGCTTTCTGGTACACGGCCTGGGTTGATGCCGGCCAACCCGACCTGCATTCCCTACCGCGTACGCCCTCCGAAAAGGAGCAGCAGCGCCTGGCCCTCGAAGCCAAACAGGCCGAACAGGCTCCAACCGCGCCCGTAGCCGGGCACGAGGACTAGCCCCACCACCCTGCATCAGTAAGTGGCAGCGGTGCTGGCAAAACGATTCGCCCTGGTTGGCAGTACACTGACCTGCGCCAGCAATTGCGTAGGCGCTCCTTTTGCCCTCCCTACCGACCTGCCCGCACCATGAAAGGATTTGCCACTGTTGCCCTGCTGCTGATTTCCAACCTGTTCATGACGTTTGCCTGGTACGGGCACCTGCAGTTCAAGAAAATCAGCTGGCTGCACGGGCTGGGGCTGGTAGGCGTTATTCTGATTAGCTGGGGGCTGGCCTTTTTCGAGTATGTGTTTCAGGTGCCGGCCAACCGCCTGGGCTTTGAGGAAAACGGCGGGCCCTTCAGCTTGTTTCAGCTGAAAGTAATTCAGGAGGTAGTCTCCCTGACGGTGTTTACGCTGTGCGCCGTCTTCATCTTCAAAACCGACAAGCTGGCCTGGAACCACGTGGTAGGCTTTGCCTTGCTGGTGGCGGCGGTGTACGTCATTTTTAAGAAGTGGTAGGCAGACAAAGCCCCGCCTTTTGCGGGTGCCGCCAGCCTGTGCTCAGCTATTTTGTAGCGTTGAGCTTGCCCTGAAAAACCGTATTCGGATGCATTGGCCGGGCAGGGGTAGTATTTCGGCTAGAACCCGGCAACTCCGGCCAACCGTATGCGTAGGAAACGCGCTCCGCTACCGGGGCTTTTCACGTTTTCTACTACCTGGTTATATGCCGAAACAATACCGTGTATTCATGCTGCTTGTGCTGTGGCTAGTGGGTTCTGCTACCGCACAGGCGCAGAAAGTAGGGCTGGTGCTCAGCGGGGGCGGGGCTAAAGGCCTGGCCCACGTGGGCGTACTTAAAGTACTGGAGAAGAACCGCATCCCCATCGACTACATTGTGGGCACCAGCATGGGCGCCATTGTGGGCGGCATGTACGCTGCCGGCTACTCGCCCCGCGAAATTGAGGAGATTGTGCTCAAGCCGGAGTTTCAGGATTGGGTAGCCAACCGCCCCCTCGAAGGCAAGGTGTTCAACTTCTACGACGCGGATCCTTCGCCCGCGGCCTTGCACCTGGGGCTATCCATCGACTCGGCCTTTCGCACCCGCGTGACGCCGCGCATCATCAACGACGCGACGCTCAACTACGTGCTGGCCACCATGCTGGCCCCGGCCGGCGCTATTGCCGATTACAACTTCGATAATCTGTTTGTGCCCTACCGGGCTGTGGCCTCCGAGGTATTTACGCGCCAGAAGGTAGTGCAGCGCAGCGGCTCCCTCTCCGACGCCGTACGCAACTCTATGGCCTTTCCGCTGGCCTTCCGCCCCATTCGGCAGGAAGACGGCCGCTACCTCTTCGATGGGGCCGTGGTCGACAACTTCCCGACCGGCGTTATCCGGCAGGAGTTTAAACCCGATGTGATTATTGGGGTAAACGTAGGCGACGTAGCTTACCGCAAATACCCCAAGGAGAAAGATGACCAGCTGCTGACCAGCACCCTGGTTTTCCTGGGCTCCAACGCCGCCGACACCCTCTCGGTAGGGCCCAACGGCGTCTTTATCCAGCCCGATCTGACGGACTACACCGCCGCCGACTTCGGGCGGGTAAAGCGCCTGATTGCCTTGGGCGAGCATGCCGCCGAGGAAAAGCTGGCGCTTACCCTGCAGCGCATCCAGCGGCGCGAAGACACCCTGGCCCTGCAGCAGCGGCGGCGGGCTTTCCAGGAACGTGCTCCCAAGCCCGATTTCACCCGCATTACGGTGCAGGGCCTGCCCCGGCAGCAGCAGGAGTTCGTGCGCCGCTTCTTCCAGCGCAGCGGCTCCAGCTACACCCCCAGCGACATTGAAGAAGGCTACTTCCGCCTTGTCAGCAATGATTTCTTCACCAACGTGTACCCGCGCATCCGGTACTCAGGGGAGCAGAAAGGCTATGGGCTCAGTATTGATGCCCGCCAGGCCAACAACCTCACCGCTGACCTGGGCGTGCTGCTGTCGTCACGCTCCATGAGCAATTTTTACCTGGGCGGCGCCTACCGCTACCTCAACCGCTACCTCTATACAGTGCGCGCCAACGCCACGGTAGGGCGCTTCTATAACGCCGTGCAGGGCTCGTTCCGGGTCAGTGTGCCGGGGCAGATACCTCTGTATTTCGAGCCTATTGTTACTTTCAACAACCTCAACTACCAGGATACTGGCGGCCTTTTGGGTCAGAACGCCGAAACCAGCCAACTGGTGCAGCGCGACCTGAAGACGGCCCTGAACATTGGCATCAGCCCCAACTACCGCAGCCGCTACGTGCTCGACATTGGGGCCTTTACCAACCGCGACCGGTTTGCTAACACCAGCGAGGTAAGCAGCGCCGATGAGCTGGACCTGAACCGTTTCCAGGGCATTACGGCTGGGCTTCGCTTCGAGCGTAACTCCCTGAATGCCCGCCAGTACGCCACCAAGGGCCGCCGGGCTGAGTTTGCCTTGCGCGGCATCACGGGCCAGGAAAAATACGACCCCGGTACTACCGCCATTGGGGTAGAGGGCCGGACCCATAACCAGCGCTGGGTGAAGGGCTCCTTGTTTATAGAGCAGTATTTCTCCCTAACCAAAAACGACTCGGTGGGAGCGAAAACCAACTCCTGGGGCTACCTCCTGGATGCCGTAGCCAGCACTCAGGGCGAGTTTGCTACCTACCGCTCCTCCCTGACTACCTCGGCCGTTTTCCTACCCCTGCCCGACTCCCGCACTTTATTCCTGGATAATTACCGGGGCTCGGCCTACGCCGGTGCGGGTCTGCGCTATGTGAAGGGCGTTTTCCGGGGTGTAGAATGGCGCTCCGAGGCGTTTGCCCACGTGCTGGTACGGCCCTGGAAACAGGCTTACGACAACCCCGTGCTGGTGCGCCGCTCCAACAGCGTGAGCCGCCCCTACCTCACCTTCATGACCGGCCTGGTCTACCAAACGCCTGTCGGCCCCCTCTCCGTGCAAGCTATCCACTACGACGACAGCAACCACCGCTTCGGCGTTTTCGCCCACATCGGCTACGTCCTCTTCCGCGACCGGTCCCTGGAGTAAGTCCCTATCCTCTCAAGGCAATTTACCAAGAGCCCCCACCCCTTGGCATCCGACCTGAGGATGTCAAGGGGTGGGGGCTTTATAAGGGGTAGCGAAGTCCAGGGCGTGTCATGCCTGCTCACCTTTTATCCTTTACCCGATCAGCATCTCATTGCTAAGGCTGAGCCAGGATGAGCGCCGATGAGGCGGGCACTTCTACCGTCAGGGTTTCGCCTACCCCCTCTACCTGCCGGATACCTTGCGGGTTGATCTGGTCGCCGGCCAGCACCACCGAGTAGCGGCCAGCGGGCACGGACATACGAGCCGGCTGGCGGTTGCCGTTCAGCAGCACCACAATGTTATTCCAGGAGTCGCCGCCGGCGTGGTCTTTCAGGCGGTAGCCGATGGTAGTGGTGGGCAGGTTCGGGAGAAACTCCAGGTGCTGCTGAATTAGCTCCTGAGAGGGCAGGCGAAAAGCCGGATGGGCCCGGCGCAGAGCAACCAGCTGGCGGTAGAACTGATTGATGCGCAGGTACCGCGCCTTGCGGGCCCAATCGAGCTGGTTGACGCTGTCGGGCTGATTGTAGGAGTTGTGGGAGCCGCCTTTCGTGCGCAGAAAATCGTCGCCGATAGTCAGGAACGGCACACCCTGGGATGTAAATACAATCGTGTTGCTGAGCAAGTCCATTCGGATCAGCTCGTCTTCCGAGGCGCCGGGGTTGGCTACCCTGAGCTTGTCCCAGAGCACTCTATCGTCGTGGCAGGCCACGTAGTTAATGGCTTGCAAGGGGGTAGCGGCCCAGGGCCCCTTCGAGTAGTTCACCTTGGTATAGTCGAGCTGCGGGTGCTGGGTAGCCGCCACGATGCCAAACTTCACGCTTTCCTCCAGGCCCGGCTGCGCACTGGCAAACCCCGGCTCGGTCTGGCGGGCAAAATGCCCCTTCACCCCATCGCGCAGCTCGTCGCCGAAGGCCGCAATGCGGTCCAGCTTCCCGATGTTGGCTTTTACGGCTCGCTCTGCTTCGGGCAGGGGGCTGGCTCCGGCGGCCCAGCCTTCGCCATACACAAAAATGGAATGGTCAATCTGGTCGAGGGCGACGCGCACGGCGCGCATCGTGCGCAGATCCAGAATGCCCATCAGGTCGAAGCGGAATCCATCGACGTGGTATTCGCGGGCCCAATACGCCACCGATTCCACGATGAGCTTGCGCACCATGGGCCGCTCGGAGGCTACCTCATTGCCGCAGGCCGAGGCATTAGACAGCGAGCCGTCGGGGTTGTGGCGGTAGTAGTAGCCGGGCACCAGCTGCTCGAAGGAACTGCGGCCCGCATCGGCCGTGTGGTTGTACACTACGTCGAGCACCAGGCGCAGGCCGTTCTGGTGCAGGCCCTGCACCATCTGCTTCATTTCCCGAATGCGGGTAGCAGGGTCGGCGGGGTCAGTAGCGTAGGAACCTTCCGGCACAGAGTAATGCAGCGGATCGTAGCCCCAGTTGTAGCGGTTTTGCCGAAGCTGGCTTTCATCGACGGAAGCAAAATCGTTGGTAGGGAGCAAATGAACATGCGTGATACCCAGCTCCGTAAGGTGGCCGAGGCCGGTCTTGACGCCACTGGGGCCGTGGGTGCCGCTTTCGGCCACGCCCAGAAACTTGCCCTTGTGCTGCACCCCCGACTGCGGATGCATCGTCAGGTCGCGCACGTGCATTTCGCCAATCACGATGTCGGTAGGCTGCTTTAGCCGGGGCTGCAGGTCGTCGGCCCAGTCGGTGGGGTTCACGGCAGCCGGGTCGAGCAGGGCGCCGCGCTGGCCGTTCAGCCCCACGGCGTGCACGTAGGGGTCCGGCACCTCGGTCATTTGGCGGCCCTTAATGGTAGCCTGGACCACGTAAAACCGACCAGCCGGCTGGCTGGGCAGGGTGTACACCCACGTACCACCCGTCGACTTTTGCATGGGGTACTCAGCCACAGGCGCGCCGCCGGTGCCCTCGGCGTAGAGCTTCAGCTGTAGTTTTTCGGCAGTAGGGGCCCATACCCGCAGGCGGGCTTGGCCCTTGGTGAAGGTCAGCCCGAGGTCAGGACCTTCGTAGGTGGGGAGGGTATCGTAGGTGTCCGCGAGGCGGGCAGTCCGGCAGGTAGTCAGGGTACCCACAGCAAGTAAAAAGGCAAAAAGAAACCGGAACGTCATAGGTGGAAAAGTAGACCCCTAAGTTCGGCTTTTTACCCTGGAGCACGAGCCCGCCTACCCAAGAATTACGCCTTAACGCAGGCTACAGCCCTTGCGCAAAGCTGCGCAGCAGCTGGGCTACCTCTTCCGGTGCTTCGTAAGGTAGCAGATGGCCCGCGCCGCCAATAATTTCCAGGGGCGTTCCAACGGGTAGCAGGGGTAGCGTTTCCAGCCCGTGCACCGACGGCGACATCACGTCATCCTGGTCGCCGGCCACAATGGTGCAAGGCACGCACACGCTGCACATTTGGGCGCTTAGGTCTTCGCGGCTACCGTGCAGCAGCCAGGCGTCCCAGGCCAGGCGGGTGCTGCGCAGATTGTCTTCCAGGATTTGCTGCCGGAGGGCTTCGGGCAGCGGGCGAGCGGTAATTTTCTGCAAGGTCTTTTCGGCTTCGCTGGGCTTGCCGTACGCCCGCATGCTCGCCATCCGGTCTTCGTCGGTTAGGGGCTCAGGACCGGGGGGCGAAGGGCTAAGCAAGGCCACGCCGGCCAGGCCAGCCGGTTGTCGGGCGGCCAGGGCCAGGGCAATTTTGCCGCCCATGCTGTGGCCCACCAGCACGTAGCGCCCTACCTGCTTTTCAGCCAGAACGTGCTCTACCTCTTTAACGTAGCTGGCCACCGAGTAGCTGCTAACCACCTCGTGGGCAGCACCGAAGCCCGGCAGATCAGGAGCCAGAAAGAGGTAGTCGGGAGCCAGCAAATCGGCCACTTGTTGAAACTCGCGGCCGGAGCCAGCCCAGTAGTGCAGGCCAATGAAGGTAAGCGCAGGTACAGCAGCCATAAGGGAAACAGCAAATCATCCGTGGGCCCAGACCCGGGCGCAACCAGACGGTGCCGGCCCGGCTGAGCTACCGGCTGTACGTGTGCGCGCGGACTTAGAGCCGAGCTGAACCGGCAAGTTTCTCTAGGGCCGCCTTGAATTCGGGCGTGTCGTAGTCGGCCATGCCTTCGTGCCGGGCGGCTATTTGCCCATTGGGACCCACAATCAGGGTAGTCGGAATAGACTCTGAGTCGAAAGCCGGAGGTAGCGGAGCGGCCGGAAAGTACACCGGAAACGTGTAGCCTTTGCGAGCTACCACGCGGCGGGCCTTGTCGGGGTTCTGATCCAGCGAAATCATGACGAAAGCTACTTTTCGCTTATCTACCTGGTGGTAGAGCTTCTGTAAGCCAGGCATTTCGGCCATGCAGGGCGGGCACCAGCTAGCCCACAGGTTTACCAGCACCACCTTGCCTTGTAGGTCGCGCAGATTTGCCGGCTTACCATCCAGGGTAAGCAGGGACAGGTTGTGAGGGTAGGAGGTGCGGGTGGCCTGAACCGGGGTTTGGGCCGGCGCCGGGGGTAGGGTTGGCCGCCACAGCCCCGTAGCCAGCAACCCCTGTTGCACACTGCCCAATACGGGCGTGCGCAAATCCGTGAGTAAGACAATCAGAAGTGCCACTATCCCGCCCCACTGAGCAATAGTGCCCCACTTTGGCTTTGAAAACTGCATGGTTGATACCTAAGCTAACATGGTTGGGCCTTCGGGTTTACCCGAGGCGAGCTGTGGGGTTCCAGGCGTAACGCGTCAGCGCCACCGAATCTTTTGTTTTGCCTGGCCGGCCTGCAGCCGCTCGGGCACTTTGCTGAGAATAAGGTCGCGCAAGGTAGTCAGCAGCGGGAGACGCACGAAGCCGTGGTGTACTACCAGGCTGATTTCGCGCACCGGTTCGGGCGCTTCAAAACGCTTCACCATCGGGCTGCTCAGCTCCGTGAGCACCGACAGCTCCGGTACCAGTGTGTAGCCGTGGTTATGACGCACCAGCTCCTTCAGGGTTTCAATGGAGCCACTTTCATACGTAAAAGGCCGGCTGGTGGCGGCTGGCGCAGGCGCACAGATGTTCAGGACCTGATGGCGGAAGCAGTGGCCCTGCTGCAGCAGCCACAGCCCCGGCGCGCCCATGTCCTGGGGGCTGATGGTTGCCTGCGGGTACAGCTCATGCTTCTCCGAGATATAGCCCAGAAAGGGCTCTTCCAGCACGGGCACTTCCCGCAGCTGCCGGTCGTCGAGGGGCGTAACCAACAGGCCCACATCCAGCTGATTATCTTTTAGCCGCTGAATAATCTGGGCCGACTGCAGCTCCTCCACTTGCACGCGCAGCTGGGGGTAGCGCTCCACTAGCTCCACCAGAAACAGGGGCACCAGATAGGGCGCCAGCGTAGGGATGATGCCCAGGCGCAGTTCGCCCACCAACTCCCCCTTTTCTACCTGTACTACCTCGCGCAGTTGCTTCACTTCGCGCAGCACTTGTCGGGCCTGCTGCACTACTTTTTCGCCCACAGCGGTTGGCTGCACCCCCTTGGTAGTACGGTCGAAGAGCAGCACGCCCAACTCGTCTTCCAGCTTCTGGAGCTGCATACTCAGGGTAGGCTGCGTGACGTGGCACTTCTCCGCCGCCAGCACAAACTGCCGGTAGGTATCAAGGGAAATAAGGTATTCCAGCTGCTGCAGATTCATCGCGCAAATATAGACATAAGCTATACTAGTATAAAAACAATCGATTTTCCTTATACCGATGTAAGCTCAACCTTTGTGCACCCCGAACGGCGCCCTGCCTCGGACTTCTCCGCTGACATCTCTTATCTACTTTCTCCCATGGAAGAATCAACCCAACCCCGGAAGCTCACTACCGCCGCCGGCCGCCCGATTTTCGACAATCAGAACTCGCTTTCGGCGGGTCCGCGTGGGCCGCTGCTGCTCCAGGATTACTTCTTGCACGAAAAGCTGGCCCACTTCAACCGGGAGCGGATTCCGGAGCGCGTGGTGCACGCCAAGGGCTCGGGCGCCTACGGTACTTTCACGGTTACCCACGACATTACCCACCTCACGCGCGCCCAGATTTTCAGCCAGGTAGGCAACCAGTGCCGCATCTTTCTGCGCTTCAGCACGGTAGGCGGCGAAAAGGGCTCGGCCGACACGGAGCGCGACCCCCGCGGCTTCGCCCTGAAGTTCTACACCCCGGGCGGCAACTGGGACGTGGTGGGCAACAATACGCCGGTGTTCTTTGTGAAAGACCCGGTGAAATTCCCCGACTTTATTCATACCCAGAAGCGCGAGGCCCGCTCCAACCTGAAGTCGGCTACCATGATGTGGGACTTCTGGAGCCTGAACCCCGAGAGCCTACACCAGGTCACCATCCTCATGTCGGACCGCGGCACGCCCTACGGCTACCGCCACATGCACGGCTTCGGCTCGCACACCTTCTCCCTGATCAACGCGGAGAATGAGCGAGTATGGGTGAAATTCCACTTCCGTACGGAGCAGGGCATCAAGAACTTCACGAGCGAAGAAGCTGCCCACATGAAGGCCCAGGACGCCGACTTCGCCCAGCACGACCTGGTGGACGCCATCGACAGCGGCAATTTCCCGCGCTGGAAGATGTTCATCCAGACGATGACCCCGGAGCAGGCCAAAACCTTCCGCTGGAACCCCTTCGACCTGACCAAAGTGTGGCCCCAGGGCGAGTTTCCGCTGCAGGAAGTAGGCGTGCTGGAGCTGAACGAGGTGCCGGTGAACTACCACGCCCACGTGGAGCAGGCCGCCTTCGCCCCGGCCCACGTAGTAGACGGCATCGGCTACTCGCCCGATAAAATGCTGCAGGGCCGCATCCTGAGCTACCCCGATGCCCAGCGCTACCGCCTGGGGGCCAACTATGAGCACCTGCCCGTAAATGCCTGCCCCTACGGCTTCAGCAACTACCAGCGCGACGGTCAGATGGCCCTCGGCGACAACGGCGGCCCCGGCCCCAACTACTTCCCCAACTCCTTTGATGGCCCCGTGGAAGACCAGACCGTAGGGGAGCCCGACCAGGAGCTGGACGGCCTGTTCGCCGACCGTTTCGACCGGAACATAGGCCCCGGCGACGACGACCATTACACCCAGCCCGGCAACCTGTTCCGCCTCCTCGACGCGCAGGCCCAGCGCAACCTCATCGACAATATTGTAGGCTCCATGAGCGGCATTGAGGGCCCCAAAAAAGACCTCATCATCCAGCGCCAGCTTTGCCACTGGTTCCGCGCCGACATCCGCCTGGGCATGGCCATTGCCAAGGGCCTTGGGGTAGATGTGGAGATGCCTACCCAGCACCCACAGCCTGTTGCCGCAGCTGTATAAACCCGATCTGTACTACCGTGGGAATTGAAAAGCCGCTCCGGATTCCGGAGCGGCTTTTTTGTGTACGGTTTACGTAACACCAGTTGTTCTGCTTCAACTCTGCTCCGCAGAACGGTAAATAAACTTTCCCGTCTAGAGCGCCTTCTTCCGGCTATCCTTAAACTTCTTGATTTGCGGGTCGATGATCTTTTTGTCGCCGACTACCACAATGGTCATGGCCTCGGGGCGCACGTACTTGCGGGCAGTTTCCGAGACCTGCTGGGGCGTGACGGCATTGATGTTCTTAACCTGCTCCGTGAGGTAGGAGTCGGGGAGGCCGTGTAGTTCCAGGGTGTTAAGCTGGCTGATGATGCCGCCAGGGGTAGAGTTGCGCAGCACAAATAAACCCGACTCGTAGTTCTGGATGCCTTTTAGCTCCTCCGTGGTGGGCGGGGTTTTCTGGAGGCGCTCAATCTCGTACACGATTTCCTTGAGCGAGTTGCCGGTTTCCTGGGTGGTCACGTCGGCGTTCTGGGTCCAGTTGCCGGCCCGGTAGTGCGTTTCGATGTTGCTGTAGGGCGAGTAGGTGTAACCCTTGTCCTCGCGGATGTTGCGCGTGATGCGGGAGCCGAAGGAGCCGCCCAGCAGGGAGTTCATTACGCGCAGCTTTGTGTAATCAGGGTGCGAGGGGTCCACTACCGGCATGCCAATCATCAGGGTTGATTGGGGGGCGCTGGGGCGGTCCAGGGTCAGCACGTCGGGCCGAATCTGGGCTTTGGCAATTTCGATGTGGGGCACCGGGCCCTTATCCCACTGGCTCCAGCTCTTGGTAATGGCCTGGCGCAGGGCATCTTTATCGAACTTGCCGGCCACGTACACGCTGGTACGCTGGGCGCCGTACTGGTTCTGATAGAAGGCTTTTACCTGCTCCAGGGTCAGGGCGTCAATGGCCG
Source organism: Hymenobacter sp. HSC-4F20 (assembly GCF_019599275.1). Taxonomy (GTDB): domain Bacteria; phylum Bacteroidota; class Bacteroidia; order Cytophagales; family Hymenobacteraceae; genus Hymenobacter. The sequence continues at coordinate 1,068,406 of NZ_JAHZTD010000002.1, forward strand.
CGTCGGTGGGTAGGGGCCGGCCGTAGGGGTGGCTGCCGTAGAGCGAAGCCACGAACTTCTGCCGGGCCTGCATGCTGGGCTGGGCGCGGGCCAGGTTCATTTGCCGCTTGAAATCGGCCTTGATGCGGGGCAGCTCACTGGCAGGCAGGGCCGGGTGCTGCACCACATCAGCCAGCAGGGTAGCCAGCTCCGGCGCGTACTCCGAGAGACAGGAAGCCCACAGCATCGTCTGGTCCTGGCCCACCGAAATGTTCAGGGAGCCGCCCATGCGGGCTACTTTGTCGGCTAGCTGGGTGGCATTGAGGGCAGTAGTGCCTTCGCTCATGAGCTTGCCCAGCAAGTCGGCAATGCCTACCTGGTCGGCGGCTTCGTGCACGTTACCGGCCTGGATGGCCACCATCATCGTTACTTTGGGCACCTGGCCGTAGGGCACCAGCTTGGCCGAAAGGCCATTGGGTAGCTCAAACTCCTCCTTGGCCGGTAAGGTAAAGTCGCGGGGCGTACCGCCGGGGGGCGGAGTTTCCTTGGGGGTAGCAGGGGCGGCCGTGGCAGCGGTAGGTGTAGCCCCCGTAGTGGCTTTGCTGGCCGGTTTGGCGGCGGGCTTGGTTTGGGCCAGTGCTGCCGGGGCAGTGGTTAGCAGTAGGGCCGCGCTGAGCAACCCGAGGTAGGAAGTTTTCATACGGTATCGGGTTAGCTTTTGGCCAGCGGATTAACAACCACAATGGTGCGGTTGGTCGGCCGCAAGTATTCCTGAATGGTGCGCTGCATCACGTCGGGCGTGATTTTGCGGAATTCGCCTTCCAGCTTATTAATGCGCGAGGGGTCATTATCAAACAAGGCAAAGGAAGCCAGCATGTCGGCGCGGCCAAAGTTATCGGAGCCGGAAAGCTGGTCGTAGAGGGTGGAGCGCAGCTTCACCACGGCCAAATCCAGCGTGGCCTGCTCGATGCCGCCTTTGGCTAAGCGGTTGATTTCCTGGTCGAGCACGCTCACGACGGAGTCCGATTTCACGGTTTGGTCGTACACCAGGTTGCCCATCCAGAGCATGGGGCCGGCGTAGTTGAAGGCGTTGCCGAGGTAGTTGATGCCCCCACTCACGTCATCGGTCAGGCCGCGCTTCTGCACCATGGCCTGGTAGAGGCGCGAATCTTTGCCCTGCAGCAGAATCTGGTCGAGCAGGATTAGGGCGTAGTACTCGGGGGTGTTGCGCTCGGGCATGTGGTAGGCGAAAGCCAGGGCCGGCTTGGTAGCCAGCTTATCGTCCTTGGTGAAGCGCTGCTCCTTTTCCTGGCGCGGCTCCGTAAGGTCGGGCTTGGGCGGCTGGGTAGCGGCCGGAATGCCCGCGAAGTATTTCTCGACCCACGCTTTAGCCTGGGCCGGCTCAAAATCACCGACTACAGCCAAGGCGGCATTGTTGGGGGCGTAGTAGGTTTTAAAAAACTGCTGGGCATCTTCCAGGGTGGCGGCGTCCAGGTCTTTCAGGTCGCCGTAGAAGTTGTGGGCGTTGTTCCAGTTTTTGTTGGCGTATTGGGGCATGTCCAGCCACGGAAAGCCGCCGTAGGGCTGGTTGAGCACGTTCACGCGCACCTCGTTTTTTACTACCCCCTGCTGGTTGGTAAGGTTGGCCTGGTTGATGGCCAGGCCGCGCATCCGGTCGGCTTCGGCCCAGAGCATGGTTTCCAGCTTGTGGGCGGGCACTACCTCAAAGTAGTTGGTGAAGTCGAAGCGGGTAGAGCCGTTCAGGATGCCGCCGTTCTTCTGAATCAGCTGGATGAACTCCATCTTGCCCAGGTTCTGGGAGCCCTGAAACATCAGGTGCTCAAACAAGTGGGCAAACCCCGTGCGGTTGCGGGGCTCGTTGCGGAACCCGATGTTATAGTACGCCGCCACGGTAGCCGTCGGGGCCGTGTGGTCGGGCGAGAGGACTACTTTCAGGCCATTGGGTAGCGTGTAATATTCCACCGGAATCTGAAACAAAGCCACCGCCGGCTGGGCCGGGGCCGCTTCGGCCGTAGGCGGGGGGGTAGTGCTGGCGGTAGTTACGGAGGTAGCCTTGGGGCTGCAGGCACCCAGGGTCAGCAGAAAGGCCGTGCCCCAACCCAGCGCGTGGCCTACAGGAGTAATTAGCTTCATAATGAGCAGGTAAGAATGGTGAAGTATCCCGAATCGACCTCAACCTACACAATCTATTGCAAAGAATTAATCCTGTTCTATATAAGAAAAGTAGATAATCAACCAACTATGCCTGCCGAAGTACGGACGGCTGGTTTTTGTCAATGAACGAAAGGGGTAACAAACAGCAGGCAGTGCTTTTTTGCCGCCCACTCTAAAGAAAAACCCGCTCCGGTTAGTACCAGAGCGGGCTTCTGTTGGGAGGCTAAAACCTAATTAGTTGTTCTGATAGTCAACGGGTTGCTTGCTATCCGCCTCTTTATCCTCCAGGGAAGGGTAGTCGATGTAGCCTTTGTCGCCGGGCACGTAGAAGGTGCTGGGGTCGGGGGTGTTGAGGGCGGCACCGATGCGGAAACGCTCCACCAGATCGGGGTTGGCGATGAACGGTACGCCGAAGGCAATGACGTCGGCTTCGTTGCCTGCCAGGGCTTTATCGGCGGTTTCCTGGGTGTAGCCCCCGTTCAGGATAAAGGTACCGTTGAAGATTTTGCGCAGGTGCGCCGCTACGGCCGGGGCGCTGGGCTGGGCCATGGGGTGGCCGGGCAGGGCCTCAATTACGTGCAAGTAGGCCAGGTTAAACTGGTTGAGCTGCTCGGTCACGTAGCTGAAGGTTTTCACCGGATCCGAGTCTTTGATGCTGTGGCTGCCCTGGGGCGAGAGGCGGATGCCCACGCGGTCGGCGCCCAGCTCATCCACTACGGCCTGCACCACTTCCAGCACAAAGCGGGCGCGGTTTTCCAGGCTGCCGCCGTACTCATCGGTGCGCTGGTTCGAGCCATCCTGAATGAACTGGTCGAGCAGATAGCCGTTGGCCCCGTGAATTTCAGCGCCATCGAAGCCGGCCAGCTTGGCGTTGCGGGCCGCCTGGCGGAACTGGTCTACTACCCCCGGAATTTCGCTCAACTCCAGGGCGCGCGGCGTGGGCACTTCTTCAAAGCCCTGACCCGTGAAAGCTTTGGCGCCTTCGGGCTTGATGGCCGAGGGGCCTACGGGCAGCTCGCCGTTGTGGAAGAAGGGGTGCGACACGCGGCCTACGTGCCAAAGCTGAATGAAAATGCGGCCCCCGGCGGCGTGCACAGCATCCGTCACTTTTTTCCAGCCCGCTACCTGCTCCTCGGAGTAGATGCCGGGCGTGTTGATGTAGCCCACGCCCTGGGGCGACACCTGCGAGCCTTCCGAAATAATCAGGCCGGCGGTGGCGCGCTGCACATAGTATTTCACTACGGATTCGGTGGGCACGTTGCCCTCGTTGGTGGCCCGGCTGCGCGTCATGGGTGCCATGGCGAAGCGGTTGGGTAGGGAAAGCGCGCCCACCTGAACGGGCGTAAACAAATTGGGAGTCTGGCTCATAGTACAGTCGATAGTTGAGAAACAGTAACGTACCGTTTCAGCACCCATCAACTAATGTCTATACACCAATGTTTTGGCTACCTTCTGAAAAAAGTCTCGCCTGCCCTCCCGAGCAGCAGTGAGGCATCTAGGGTAGCCACTACCACTGGTTCCAGATTCCTCGCCTCTGCTCAGGAGGACAGTTCTCTTAGTGTTCCGCTTACAATACAACTACCGCACTACTACCTCTACCCGGCGGTTGCGGGGGCGCTGCTGCGGGTCGCGGTTGTCGGCTACGGGCCTTGTGCTACCGTAGCCGCGGGCCGTAAGCCGCACCGAATCAATGCCTTGCTGCACCAGATACTGCCGCACCACGCGGGCGCGCTGCTCAGAGAGGCGCAGGTTGAGGGCGGGCTCGCCCACATTATCGGTGTGGCCGGCTATTTCCAGCTGCATGGCGGGTTGCTCGCGCAGGGTGCGGGCCAGGGCGTTCAGGGTGGGCCGGGAGGTAGGCAGCAACACGGCGGTGCTCTGGGTGAAATAAAGGTTGGGCAGCGTCAGGGCTGCGCCTTTGCTCAGGGCTGCCAGGTCGGGTAGCCCAGCTGCCGAAGTATCGGGCGCGTCGACAATCACTGGTTTCCCAGGCGCTGGCTTGGCTGCCGCTGGGCGGGGCGTAGCTGGCCGAACACCAACGGGAGCGGCATTTCTTGGTTTCGGTACCGGCTTGGGAGGGCGCGGTTTGAGCGACGATGGCGTGGGGGTGGCCCCCGTTTTCGCGGGCACCGGCAGCAGGGCCGCCGTGGCTTTCGGCTTAGGCGGAGTGGCATCTGCCAGCGGTACCGCTGTAGCGGGCAGGCGCTGGTACAGGTTTGCAGTAGGAATTGGCCGGGGCTCGTCAAACGAATCGGGCAGCTTCCAGGCCAGCAAGGCTCTTGAGTCCCGCTCTACTTGGTAATACTCCACCCGCACCGGATAGTAGCGGCCCGCCGTCAGGTTCATGTGGGTGGTGGAGGTAGTGACGGGCTGGTCGCGCCAGGAATCCAGCACCTTACGGCCGCCTATCCAGACGCGCATACCGTCGTCGACGGCAATCTGGAAAGTGTACACTCCCGTTACCGGCACGTATAGGTGCCCCACCCAGCGCACTGAAAACCACTCGGCGGGCACGCCGGGCCCCGGCGACACAAAATGGCTACCATCGGGGCCGATAGTCCAGTTGAAGTTGATGCCCGGATCGGTGCGCGCCAGCACTAGCTTCTCGAAGTTCTTGCCTTCGTAATACTGTCCGCGCAGGCCGGTGCCGGGAACATGCTGGGCCAGCGCCAGGCTGCTGAACAGACAGAAGCAGCCCACAAGGGTTTGACGCAGGAAAGGGGGTAGGCGCATAATCATCAGGCAGATAGGTAGCCGTAAGATGGATAAGTTGCCCGGCAATGGAAGCTGTATTCAACAAATTGCCTGCTTTACTTCAACGAAACATTGCCTTCAAACTATATAATCTGTTGCACTACCTACGTGCTGCTGATAGAACAGCTTATGGAGACGCGACACATGGCCACGCCGCCCCTGTGGTTCGCGTCTTGGCGTTGAATGATTGGAATCAGGACGCTATAAACAGCAGCAGGAATGAGGAGACGCATACTGTTGCTTCTCTACAGAGCGAGCAATGAAACGGAGAGGGCTCTTTTCCTACCCCCTGTTCACGGCCAAACCTTCCCGAATTGAATTTCGAAGATTCCTGCTGTATCTTCGCCCTGTTACTTATCCAGAAAGACCGAGGGACTGGGCCCGACGACGTCTTGGCAACCTGAAATAAAACAAGGTGCCAACTCCCATTTCGCCAGCTAAGCGGCTGCGCGGAAGAAGATAAGTACCGGACTCGCCCTGCGGCGGCTCTTTCTGGATAGGCACTTTTTCGCTGCCGATTTTCTTGATGAGCTGATATGCCGACGACCCTCCACTCCCCGCTGCACGATATTCTTGCCCAGCGCGTCCTGATTCTGGACGGTGCCATGGGCACCATGATTCAGCGTCACACGCTGACGGAGGATGATTTCCGGGGCTCGCGCTTCGCGGATCATCCCAAGCCGCTGCGCGGCAACAACGACCTGCTCAGCCTTACCCGCCCCGACATCATCCGGGGCATCCACGCCGATTACTTCGCGGCCGGGGCCGACATGGTGGAAACCAACACCTTCAGCGGCACTACCATTGCCCAGGCCGACTACGCCCTGGAGCACATTGTGTATGAGCTGAACTATGAGTCGGCGCGCATTGCCAAGGAAGTAGCCGACGAGTTTACCCGCCAGAACCCCGACAAGCCCCGCTTCGTGGCCGGGGCCATCGGGCCCACCAACCGCACTGCCAGCCTCTCGCCCGACGTAAACCGCCCCGGCTTCCGGGCCGTGACGTTTGATGAGCTAGCCACGGCCTACCACGAGCAGGTGCGTGGCCTGATAGATGGCGGCTCCGACGCCCTGCTCATTGAAACCATCTTCGACACGCTGAACGCCAAGGCCGCTCTGTACGCGGTGCAGAAGTTCTTCGACGAAGGCGGCCGGGTAGTGCCCGTCATGATTTCCGGCACCATTACCGACGCCTCCGGCCGCACCCTTTCGGGGCAGACGGTGGAGGCCTTCTGGAACTCGATTCGGCACCTGCCCCTGCTGAGTGTGGGCCTGAACTGTGCCCTCGGCGCCGATCAGCTCAAGGTGTATATCAAGGAGCTAAGTCGTATTGCCGATGTACACATTTCAGCCTACCCCAATGCCGGCTTGCCCAACGCGTTCGGCGGCTACGATGAGTCGGCGCAGGAGTTTGCGGGCGTGGTGGAAGGCTACCTGGCTGATGGCCTTGTAACGGTGGTAGGCGGCTGCTGCGGTACTACCCCCCAGCACATTGCCGAACTTGCCCGCCTCGCCGAAAAGTACGAGCCCCGCCCCTTGCCCGCGGTACCGGCTGCTACCCGACTGAGCGGCCTGGAGCCCTTCGGCATCACGGAGCAGAGCCTGTTTGTAAACGTGGGGGAGCGGTGCAACGTAACCGGCTCCCGCGCCTTTGCCCGCCTCATTCGGACGGGTGCTTATGAGCAGGCCCTGCAGGTAGCCCGCGACCAGGTGGAGGGCGGTGCCCAGGTAATTGACGTGAACATGGACGAGGGCATGCTCGACTCGGAGCAGGCCATGACCACCTTCCTGAACCTGATTGCCTCCGAGCCCGACATTGCCCGCGTGCCGGTGATGATTGACTCCTCGAAGTGGAGCGTGCTGGAAGCCGGCCTCAAGTGCGTGCAGGGCAAGAGCATCGTCAACTCCATTTCCCTGAAGGAAGGCGAGGAGGTGTTCAAGGAGCGCGCCCACACCGTGCGCCAGTACGGGGCCGCCGTGGTGGTTATGGCCTTCGACGAGCAGGGCCAAGCCGACAACTACCAGCGCCGCATCGACATCTGCCGGCGCAGCTACGACATCCTGGTGAATGAAGTCGGCTTCCCGGCCGAGGACATCATCTTCGACCCCAACATCCTCACCGTGGGCACCGGTATGGAGGAGCACCGCCGCTACGCCCTGGAGTTTATTGAGGCCGTGCGCTGGATCAAGCAGAACCTGCCCGGCGCCCTTACCAGCGGGGGTGTGTCGAACATCAGCTTTGCTTTCCGCGGCAACGATGTGGTGCGCGAGGCCATGCACTCGGCCTTCCTCTACCACGCCATTCAGGCCGGCCTCGACATGGGCATTGTGAATCCCAGCCAGCTCGCTGTGTACGACGACGTGCCCCAGGACCTGCTGGAACTGGTGGAAGATGTGCTGCTGGACCGCCGCCCCGACGCCACGGAACGCCTCGTCGACTTCGCCGAAACGGTGAAGCAGAAAGACAAAGTAGAGGTAGTAGCCGACGCCTGGCGCAGCCTGCCCGTAGCCGAGCGCCTGCAACACGCGCTGGTAAAAGGCATTACGGAGTTCATCGACCAGGACACCGAGGAAGTGCGCCAGCAAGTAGGCCGCCCGCTCGATGTGATTGAGGGCCCGCTGATGGCCGGCATGAACGTGGTGGGCGACCTGTTCGGGGCGGGCAAGATGTTCCTGCCCCAGGTGGTAAAATCGGCCCGGGTAATGAAAAAGGCGGTGGCCTACCTGGAGCCTTACCTACAAGCCGAGAAGCAAGGCTCGGCGCGGCAGTCGGCCGGCAAAATCCTGCTGGCTACCGTGAAAGGCGACGTGCACGACATCGGCAAGAACATCGTGGGCGTGGTGCTGGCCTGCAACAACTTCGATATCGTGGACCTGGGCGTGATGGTGCCTTTGGAAAAGATTCTGGACGAAGCCCAGGCCCAGGGCGCCGACGTCATCGGCCTCAGCGGCCTGATTACGCCCAGCTTGGATGAAATGGTGTACGTGGCGCAGGAAATGGAGAAGCGCGGGCTGAACACGCCCCTGCTCATTGGCGGGGCCACTACCTCCCGCCTGCACGCAGCCGTGAAAATTGCTCCTAACTACTCCGGCCCCGTGGTACACGTCAACGACGCCTCGCGCTCGGTAGGCGTGGCGGCGGGCCTGCTCGGCTCGGGCAAGGAAACCTATGCCCGCACCGTGCACGAGGAATACCGCCAGCTGCGCGAAGACTACGCCGGCCGCCAGCGCGAGAAAAGCTACCTCACCATTGAGGCAGCCCGCGAAAACGGTTTCAAAGCCGACTGGGACACTACCCCCATCACCACGCCCAGTTTCCTCGGTACCAAGGTACTGGAAGATTACCCCCTGGCTGAGCTGGCCAAATACATCGACTGGACGCCCTTCTTCCACACCTGGGAGCTGAAAGGCCGCTACCCCCGCATCCTTACCGATGAAACCCTGGGCGAAGCCGCTACCAAGCTGTTTGAGGACGCTCAGAAAATGCTGCGCCAGATTATCGACGAGAAGCTGCTCACGGCCCGCGCCGTGGTAGGGTTCTGGCCCGCCAACACGGTAGGCTATGATACCATCCAGGTGTTCGAGGACGACACGCGCCAGCAGGTCCAAACCGAGTTTTTCACCCTGCGCCAGCAAAGCGAAAAAGCGCCCGGCGTGCCCAACCTGGCCTTCTCCGACTTCGTGGCCCCGCGGGAAACCGGCCGCCAGGACTACATCGGGGGGTTTGCCGTAACGGCGGGCATCGGCATTGAAAAGCTGCTGGACCAGTACGAAAAAGACCACGACGACTACTCCAGCATTATGGTGAAAGCCCTGGCCGACCGCCTCGCTGAAGCCTTTGCCGAGCGCCTGCACCAGCGGGTACGCAAAGAGTTCTGGGGCTACGCTTCCGGTGAAAACCTTTCCAACGAGGACCTCATCAAGGAAGAATACCGCGGCGTGCGCCCGGCGCCCGGCTACCCTGGCTGCCCCGACCACACCGAGAAAATCACCCTGTTTGAGCTGCTCGACGCGGAAAACAAAACTGGCATCCGCCTCACCGAGAACCTGGCTATGTATCCCGCCTCCTCGGTCAGCGGCCTCTACTACGCCCACCCCGATTCGCGCTACTTCGGCCTCGGCCGCATTGGCAAGGACCAGGTAGCGGACATTGCCGAGCGCAAGAACATGCCGCTAGCCGAGCTGGAGCGCTGGCTGGCCCCCAACCTGAACTACGACCCAGCCAGCGTGCCCGTAACGGCGCTGTAGCCCCACGAATCATCTCCTTCTTCTTGAGTTGAAGAAGCATGCACAACCCGACTTGGTTAACGACTCACTGGCTCTCTGCTAGTGCTCTATATGAAAGTAACCGAACACCTAGCCCGCGCCAACGGCAAAACGCTGTTTTCCTTCGAGGTGCTACCCCCCAAAAAGGGCGAGAACATCCAGAATCTGTTCTCGAACATTGAGCCCCTGATGGAGTTCAACCCGCCGTTTATCGACGTAACCTACCACCGCGAGGAGTACGTGTACCGCCAGCACCCCAACGGGTTTCTGGAGAAGAAAACCGTGCGCAAGCGGCCCGGCACGGTGGGCATCTGTGCGGCCATCAAAAACCGCTTCGATGTGGACACGGTGCCCCACCTGATCTGTGGAGGCTTCTCGAAAGAGGAAACCGAAAACGCCCTCATCGACCTGCACTTCCTGGGCATCGATAACGTGCTGGCCCTGCGCGGCGACCCCATCAAATCGGAAGGACATTTCAAGCCCGACCCCGATGGCCACGCCTACGCCGCCGACCTGATTGGGCAGGTAGCCAACCTCAACAAAGGCGAGTACCTGGACGAGGAGCAGGACGAAACCTGGGCCACCAACTTCTGCATCGGCACGGCGGGCTACCCCGAGAAGCACTTTGAGTCGCCGAACTACGGGGCCGACTTGCGCTACCTCAAGCACAAAGTAGACCGCGGCGCCGACTACATCGTGACCCAGATGTTTTTCGATAACGAGCAGTTTTTCAACTTCGAGAAACGCTGCCGGGAGGCGGGCATTACGGTGCCCATCATCCCCGGCCTCAAGCCCCTGACTACCAAAAGCCAGCTCACCATGCTACCCCGCGCCTTCTACCTCAACATTCCGGAGGAGCTGGCCGACGCCGTACACCACGCCCCCGATAACGCCGCGGCCCGCGAAATCGGCATTGAGTGGTGCATCAACCAAAGCAAGGAGCTGATGGCCCACGGCGTGCCGGTGCTGCACTACTACAGCATGGGCAAATCAGAAAGCATCCGGCGGGTAGCGGCGGCTTTGTTTTAAAGTGAGTGATTAAGTGAATGAGTGATTGAGTGAGTTTAACGTTCTGGCAGTCTGCGCCGTTAGAACGGGAACTCACTCACTCATTCGCTCATCCACTTGGACACCCTCGACGACTTGTTTGCGCGCCTTCAGGAGGCCACTGCTCCAACTGAAATCGAAGCGTTGCAAGATGGCATCTGGCAGATCTGGCTGACGGCCGGCCACCCCGTGCTCGACAAGCACCTGGAAACGGGGATGCGCGCCCTGGCCGCCGGCGACTACACGCTGGCTATTCAGCAGTTTACCTTACTCACGGAAGTCAGTCCCGACTACGCCGAGGGGTGGAACAAACGGGCCACGGCCTACTACCTACGCGGCGAGTACAACGCCTCCCTGCGCGACGTGCGCGAAACGTTGCGCCTCGAACCAAGGCATTTTGGAGCCCTATCCGGCTGGGCTACCATGCTTCGCATGCTCGGCGACGACCGGGGCGCCTTCCGGGTATTAAGCCGGCTGGAGAAAATCTGTCCGGCGTGGCCAGGCCTGCAAAATCAGCTCCGTGACCTGCGCGACCGGCTGGATGACCAGAACAGTTAAGCTACGGCAGCTGAAATGCCTTCCTACCCGATGACTTGGTGGGCTGAAAAGGAATTAGTAAATTTCCCGGACCAGGCTACGCGCACAGCAATTCCCCCCTGCTACGCTACGCCCTTTATTGTTTACCTAACAATACGCTGAAGGTCCCACCCGGTTGCCAACTGCCTGCAAGCAGCCACCAGCCATACTGGTATTTAACCAAGATTCATTTCTCTCAAACGCTTCCCGCCGGCCGGCTCCAGGCCAGGTGCGGCTGGCGTTTTTCCGCTCGCACACTTCCCACATTTCCCACCCTTATGTATTTCTATGAAACAACTGGTACTCTCCCTGCTGCTGCTCACCTGCGGAGTAGCACACGCCCAGAAACTGCGCAAATCAGAGCTGGAAAGCGGCCTGCTGGAAAAAGGCGAGAAAGTAGGCGTCTGGGAGTACTACGCGTACACCCGCGACGGTAGTCAGGTAGTCACCCAGAAGTACGACCACACGGCCAAGAAACTGGTGTTCAACCGGCCTTTTGATGACGTGCCCTACCCGGTACAGACCGCCGCCGGCGACTGGACACGGCAGCGCGTAACACACCCTATCTTCTTTATTGGGGGCGAGGCGGCCCTGGCTCAATACCTGACCAAGCTGAACTACCCCGCCGCGGCGCAGAGCAAGAACGTGCAAGGCCGGGTGGTCGTCTCCTTCGTGGTCGACACCCTGGGGCAGGCTTCCGGCCACCAAGTGCTGCTGGGCATTGGCTCCGGCTGCGACGAAGAAGCCCTGCGAGTAGCCCGCAGCATTCCGGCCCAGTGGATTCCGGCCCGCATTGGTAGCCGCGCCGTGGTTTCCAAGTACGAGATGCCCTTCACGTTCCGGATGCGCCCGCAGTAGCAAGGGAGTATACTTTTCAACTAAGTAGTGATAAAAGCGCCGCTTACCTCGTACAGGGGTAAGCGGCGCTGCTTCTGGGTCCTCTGGCTGGCGCAACTCGCAACAATCAATACCTTGCCGTTATGAAACCTCTTCGCTTACTTCTGCTGCCCGCCGTTGGGCTGCTGCTGACTGCCTGCGACACTACCCCGCGCGAGCGGCAGGAAATGGTAAAACAGGAAGCGCGCCGGCTGGATACCGTGGCCGACCGTGCCGCTGCCAAGCTGCGCGTGGCCGGGCGCCGCGCGGCCCGCTTCGACTCCACTTCCCGCGCCCGTAGCCGGGAGCCCCTGGACCAAGCCGCCGCGGCTACGTTTGCCAGCCAGCTGCTGGGCACCTACTCCGATATCGAAACCCTGACGCCCCAAACCATTGAGCCGGCCTTCGTGCAGTTTATGCAGCAGGTGCGCAGCCGCCGCCGCGAGTGGACCCAGCGCGACTGGGACTACGCCACGGCCATCAGCCGCCGCCTCAACGAGCGGTTCCGCGCCATTCGCCTCGATATCAAGGGCCGCGACGAGCTGCACATCCGGGCGCTGCAAACGGAGTTCACGGCTCTGGAAACCGGCCGCGATGTGAAAGACCTGGGCCAGGCTGTGAAACAGCCCTAGGCTGGCTACCCTCCTTCTAACTCCGGCCCCGCCCTTGTGGCGGGGCTTTTTGCTGTTCGCGGCGCCGACCGCCGGGCTCAGGACGGTGGCAACAAGAGCTGGCGGTTCTTCGTCTGTATCTCTCTACCTCTCCCTATGCTACCTTCTTCTGTTCTCCGCGCCTGCTGGGCTACCCTGGCAGTAGTGCTGCTGTCAGGTAGTGTTGCCCGGGCGCAGCGGGCCCGTCCTCCGCGCCCGCGGGCGGCAGTTGCTGCCCCGGTTATCACCACGGCGGAAACTGTGCCCGCCGCCGACCAGTGGTTGCAGCCGGGCGACCGGCTGCAGGTGCGCCTGACCGGCACGCCCGGACTACAGGGCTCTTTTCTGAAGGGCCAGCCCCTCACGGAACTGCTCCCGGCCCAGGCCCAGGGCCGGCGCGGGGTGTACCAGGGTACCTACGTGGTGCAACCCGGCGACACCCTGCACAACCGGCGCCTGGCCTTTCAGCTCCTGACGCCCGACAGCCTCGTGGCCACGGCCTTCAGCAAGAACACTGTGCGGTTTCTTTCTCCCAACGTACCCCAACTGGCCGTAACCCGTGGGGAACTGGCCTACCTGAACTACGGGCTGGGCGAAGACCGGCTGGGCGGAGCCAAGCTCGGCTACCTCGACTCGGCGGTAGTACTGCACCTAACGGGGCGGGTAGGCAACCAGTACCGGGTGCAGCTCGCGGCGGCCCATACAGCATGGGCGCCCCAGGAGGTAGTGCGCCTGCTGCCGCCGGGCGGTTTTGTTCCCACCTCCCTGACCGGCTCCTGGAGCGTGCAGGGCGATTCGCTCTACGACTACGTACGGGTGCCGCTTACCCAGCGCCTGCCTTACCGCTCCCAGCTGCACCTGCATCCTACCCGGCTGGTGGTCGACATCTTTGGGGCTACCTCGAACACTAACTGGATAACCCAGCGCGAGGGCCTGCGCGAGCTGGGCGACGTGAGCTACGAGCAGATTGAGCCCGACGTATTCCGGCTGGTGCTGCCATTACGCCACCGTCAGAGTTGGGGTTATCATATCGGCTACCGCGGCAACACGCTCGAAATCCGGGTGAAGCGGCCGCCCCGCACGCTTCGTCTACAGGGCCTGACCGTGGCTGTTGATGCGGGTCATGGTGGCACTAACGTGGGAGCCACCGGGGCCAGCGGGGCCCGGGAAAAGGACCTGACCCTGGCCATTGCCCAGCGCCTGCGCCGGGAACTGGAGCAGGCCGGTGCCCGCGTGGTGATGACGCGCGAAACTGATGCGACAGTGGACAATGGGGAGCGGGTGCTGCTGCTTCGTCGCCGCAACCCCGATCTGCTGGTTAGCATTCATGTCAACTCCGCCGCCAGCCCGGCCGCCCGGGGCACCAGCACCTACTACCGCTATGCGGCGTTCCGGCCGCTCTCGGTAGCCCTGTACGAACAGATGCGCGGTACGGGTCTGGCGGGGTTCGGCAACGTAGGCAGCTTCAACTTTGCCCTGAATGGCCCCACGGAGTACCCCAATGCCTTGGTGGAAACCGCTTTCATTTCCAACCCCGAGGAGGAGCACCGCCTCACCGAACCGGCGTTTCAGCAGCGCATGGCAGAAGCCATGCGTCGCGGACTAGAACGCTTCCTGAAGAACACAAAAGCCCGCGGGCCCCGGGGCTGGCTGCTGGGCCGAGCCGCCACTCAGTAAGTAAATCTGTCGGAGCCGACTTGCTGGCGTGTACCAACATCTGTTCTTCACGTATGACGGGTATTCTTGACGCGGTATTGACGGCGGGCTGAGCAGCAGACCTTTTTTCTGCTATAGCTTTTTAGCAAAAAATACTTGCTTCTCCCCTTAAAAAGCCTACGCAGCTCTTCTACCTTATTGGCTGCCAACTCGTACAGCTCAGCTGTACGCCGCGCAGCTGGTTGGTTGCCTGTTCTTTCACTCCCCCAAACACCCATTCACTCTATGGCAAACGCTTCGTTACTGGACCGTAGTCGCACTATTGCCGGGCCGGGCTACAACCGGTGGCTGGTTCCACCAGCCGCGCTGGCTATTCACCTCGCCATTGGGCAGGCCTACGCCTTCAGCGTGTTCAACAAACCGCTGGGCGCCCTTATCAGCGGCGACGTGAACAACCCCGCTCCCGCGGACTGGACCCCTACGCAAATCGGCATCACTTTCTCCATTGCCATTGTGTTGCTGGGCCTGTCGGCGGCGGTATTTGGCAAGTGGCTGGAACGAGTAGGGCCGCGCAAAGCTATGCTGGCCTCGGCCCTGTGCTTTGGGGGCGGGTTTCTGATTGCTTCCCTCGGGGTGCACCTGCACAGCATCTGGCTGGTGTACTTCGGTTATGGCTTCGTGGGTGGCATTGGGTTGGGCATCGGCTACATTTCGCCGGTGAGCACCCTGATTAAGTGGTTCCCCGACCGCAAAGGGGTAGCCACGGGTATGGCCATTATGGGCTTCGGCGGCGGGGCCATGATTGGCTCCCCGCTGGCGAATAACCTAATGGCCCATTTCAAGGACTCGGCTCCCCAGGGCGTAGCGCCTACCTTCATTGTAATGGGTCTGATTTACCTGGTGTTCATGCAGTTCGGCGTCTGGACCATTCGGGTGCCCGCCGACGACTGGAAGCCGGCCGGCTATGTGCCCAGCACGGAGCACAACGAGCTGATTACCACCGGCAACGTCTCGGCCGACAACGCCATTAAAACTCCGCAGTTCTGGCTGCTATGGGTGGTGCTGCTCACCAATGTAACTGCCGGCATCGGCGTGTTGGAAACGGCCTCGCCGCTGGTACAGGAAACCTTTTCGGAGGGGGCAATGGGCGCAGGCCGGGGCGTAACGGCCGCCGCCGCCGCCGGCTTTGTGGGCCTCATCAGCCTGTTCAACCTGCTGGGCCGCTTTTTCTGGTCGTCGGCGTCGGATAAGCTGGGCCGCAAAGTGACGTATGCCATCTACTTCGGCTTGGGCATTCTGCTTTACTCTCTTATCCCTACTCTGGGCCACAACCTGCAGCTTACTTTGTTTGTAATGGTAACCTGTCTGATTATCAGCATGTACGGTGGGGGCTTTGCCACCATCCCGGCCTACCTCTCTGATTTGTTTGGTAAGTACCAGGTGGGGGCCATTCACGGGCGTCTGCTCACGGCCTGGAGCACGGCGGGCGTGCTGGGCCCGCTGATTGTACACCTGTTGCATGAGCGCGCCAAAGAGCAGGGCCTGCAAGGCGCGGCGGCTTATCAGAACGTATTCTATACCATGGCCGGCGTACTGGTGCTGGGCCTGCTGGCTAACCTGGCCGTGCGCCCCGTGAAGGAAGAATACTACGAAAAAGGCCCGGTTACCATTGAAGCCGGCGGACACTAGGCGGCGGCTTTTCCATCTAAACTGTACCCTCCCTATGAGCACTCCCGTTAATTCATCTTCTTCCGCGGCTACCTCCGAGCCGGCTGCTACCGGAGGCTCGGCCGTTCTGGCCTGGCTCTACGTGGGCATTCCTCTGCTGTGGGGTGTTTCCCAAACCTTTATTAAGGCGCTGGCCCTGTTTAAGTAGGTATTGCGCTGTTGTTTTTTCATTTTCAGAAGCACCCAACCGGGTGCTTCTGTTGTTTCAGGTTCTGGGGTTTCATCTGCCCCCGCCTCTTGAGTATGCCCTCCGACTCCGCTTCCATCGTTCTACTTGATTCCTACCGGGATACCATTACCGCACACCTAGCCAAAAATCAGCTCGATGCGGCGGGCATCCCTTGCTTTCTGGGCAACGAGAACCGCCCCTACGGCCCAGTGCTGGGGGCAGTCCGGCTCTTTGTGCGCGCCGCTGATGTGGCGGCGGCGCGCGAGGTTCTGCAGGCCCAGCCCGCGCCCATGCACGCCATGCCCCCCGACGAGGAACCCGCCACCGGCCCGCGCTGTCCGCGCTGCCACCATACTGATGTGGTGTGCCGCCACCAGCCCCACCCCTCCGATAACCTGTTCGTGAAGCTGCGCCTCTGGCTACTGGCACCCGAAAAGCCGCAGTGCCACTGCTTTACCTGCGGGCTGGAGTTTGAGGGCGAGTAAGGTCAATCGGATGCAACCTTTGCACCCCTGAGCGGCTCTTCCTCAGGAAGAAAGCTCGTACTCCACCTCATCCTACCCCTATGAAACTCTCGAAAGCTCTCCTTAGCGCCGTGGTAGTTGGCCTGACCGTGCAGGCTACCGGGTGCACCACCAACGACCCTACCCCCAAAGGCGAGGACGGGAAGAAAACAGAGTCGGAGAGCAGCAAGACCCCGGCTAACTGCCCCGGCTGCGGGATGGGGTAGGCCATGAGCTCTGGCCTTCCTACCACCCCAGCCGAACCTGCTATTCTGGCTACGCTGGCCTGTAACCTCGACGTGGATATTCTATCGGCGGCCCTGCCCCTGCTGGCGGAGGGACGGGTAGAAGCCCTGGAATGGTCGTTCGACACGCTTTTTTGGGCCGAGCAGCTACCTGACTGGTTTTCGGAGTTACTCGGCACGTACAGCGCCGAAAACCGCCTGCTCGGGCACGGAGTGTATTTCTCCCTGCTTTCGGGCCGCTGGACGCCGGAGCAACAGCAGTGGCTGGAGCAGGTACGCCAGGTGGTAGCCCGCTACCCGCTGGTGCACCTCACCGAGCACTTCGGCTTTTTCACGGGTCAGAACTTCCACGCCGGCGCCCCGCTGCCCGTGCCCTACACGCCTGCTACCCTGCGCCTGGGCCGAGACCGGCTAAGCCGCCTTTACGAGGCCTGCCGTTGTCCGGTAGGCCTGGAAAACCTGGCCTTCGCCTACTCTCTGGAAGAAGTAAAGCGCCACGGCGAGTTTCTGGGCCGGCTGCTGGAACCTGTAAGCGGCTTCCTGATTCTGGATCTGCACAACCTCTACTGTCAGCTCCATAACTTTTCCGTGCCCTATGAGGAGCTTATCGGGCTGTACCCGCTGGAACAGGTGCGGGAAATTCATATTTCGGGTGGCAGCTGGGAAGACTCTGCGCTAACTCCGGGCCGCAAAATCCGGCGCGATACCCACGACGAGGCCGTGCCGGAGGACGTGTTTCAGCTGCTGGAACTGACTATCCCGCGGTGCCCACACCTGAAGTACGTGGTGTTGGAGCAGCTAGGCCCCAGCCTCCGGACGGAGGTAAGCCGGGCCCAGTTTCGCCACGATTTTGGCCGAATGGAGGCCATAGTGCAGCGCCTCCGCACCGGCCGCGCCGGTTACGCGGATCAGTTATTCCTCCCCCTGCACCCACCGCCGACCGGGCCGGCTTTTGAAGACGGGCAGCTCTACGCCCACCAGCAACATCTCTCCCACATCTTGGAAACGGCTCCGACGCTGGCGGAAGCCCAGCGCCTGCTGCACGCTTCCGCCCTGGCGTCTTCTGCCTGGAAGCTGGAGCAATGGGCGCCCCACATGCTGGAAACGGCCGTCAGTATTGCCCAGAAGTGGAAGCGCTAACCCCTGGAGCAAAGCGAAAAAGAGTACCCGCCCCAACGAGGTAGCTGCTGCAACGCAACTTGGCCAGCGTTTTACTTTCTAGCTTTAGTGCTACGCTCTACCTCCTATTCTTATCTGCGTTGTCCAGACCTTATCTTACCGGCTGGTTAGCCTGTATTTTGCTGGCAAGCACCGCGCCGCCCCTGCACGCACAGGCGCCCATCTCCCGCCCGCTTGCGGAACTACTTAATACCCACGAACCTGCCTGGGAGTTTGTAAGTCAATGGATTCGCGACGCGAAGAACACGGTGCAGGTGCTGCCCAAAACGCCCGCCCGGGCCGACAGCACCTTGCTGGCTGCCCAGGTAACTACCCGCTCGCCCTTGGGGGCTATTGTGTATGAAACCGGGGGGCTGCTGATTGACGAAGGCTGGCTGCGAGTGCTGGGCTCCGGCAGCCCGGCCCTGAACCGTACCCTGATGGGCTGGAACAAAGACAAGCCCGCTGGCCTGCTGCTGATTGCCGACGATGTGCTGGGTGGGTTCTATGCACTGAATGGGGGCGCCTTTGGGCCGGAAACTCTGGGCAAGGTTTTCTATTTCGCACCAGACAACCTGCGCTGGGAGCCTACCCACAAAACGTACTCGGAGTTTCTCCTCTTCTGCTTGTCAGGCGACTTGCCGGCGTATTATCGTAACCTTTACTGGAAGGGTTGGCAGCAGGAAGTCAGAGCATTATCCGGTAACCAGGGCATTATGTGCTACCCCTTCCTCTTCACCAAAGAGGGCAAAAACACAGGAAAGAATAAGCGCAGTGCCGTTCCGGTACAGGAGCTGTGGAGCTTCGGGCAAAGCATGCAGCAGCAGGTCAATGGCTCACGCTAAACACGTCGCCAGAGGGCGTTGGCAACGCTGCCTGATCTGTCTGCCTTGATTGCCGCTCCGTAGTCGGGCCGCCTAAGCCCAGCACTTCCTGTATGCGGGTTTCCTTGAACAGCCTGCGTCCGGGCTCAGAGCTGAGTAGCAGTAGCGCACTAACGAAATATTACTATTTATTCTCAAAGCATTCATCTGATAATAAGTATATAACACATCATGGATTAGCTACATTTGCTACTTTGTCACTGCGTGTATTTGTGCCCCATGACTGCTACTGCGTCGCTCAGTTTTTCTGATGATTCAGCTACTCCACCCACCGACGAGCAAGCGTGGCGTAGCTGGGCCGAAAACCGCATAGCCAGCTTGGAACAGGCGCTGGCTGCTGCTCAGGCTCAGTTAGCAAGCCGCCCGGCCGCCGAAACCAGCCCGAGCGCACAACAGGATTTTTACGAAACCATTCTACAGCAGCTGCCCGTGGAAGTGGCCGTGTTCGACGCCGAGCACCGCTACCGCTTCGTTAATGCGAATGGTATCCTGGACGCCGCCACCCGCAGTTGGGTTATCGGCCACGACGACTTCGCGTATTGCACACACTTTCAGCGCCCGCAGGAGCTGGCTGTGCAACGCCGCCAGTGCTTCGAGCAGGCTGTGCAACGCCGCACCTCCGTTATGTGGGAGGAGGTGCAGCAAACCGACGCCGGACCGCAGCACATGCGGCGTCATTTCCTACCTGTATTCGCCCCCGATGGCTCCCTGCACATGATGGTGGGCATGGGTGTCAACATCACGGAGCGCCGAGAGGTGGAAAAGCAGCTGGCCGACCAGCGGGCCTTCTACGAGTTTGTGCTGGACCAGCTGCCCTGCGACGTAGGCGTTTTCGACGATAAATTCCGCTACCTATTCGTGAATGCCAGTGGCATCAAGGACCCGGAAATGCGCCGCTGGATTATCGGCAAGGACAACTTCGACTATTTCTCCCGCACCAACTACCCGGCGTCCATGGCCCAGGAGCGGCACGCCCAGCTGGAGCAGGTAGCCCGGGAGCGGCGCCTGGTAACCTACGAGGAAACGTTTCTGCGGCCTGACGGCGACCGGCACCAGTACCGCTGTCTGCAACCTGTTTTTCACCCCGATGGATCCCTGCACATGATTCTGGGCTACGGCCTGGATGTGACAGAGCGCGTAGCCACGGAACGGGCGTTGCGCCACGCCAAGCTGGCCGCCGAGTCGGCGGTGCGGGCCCGGGAGCTATTTCTGGCCAACATGAGCCACGAAATCCGCACGCCCATGAACGCCATTCTGGGCATGAGCCAGCTGCTGGCCAAAACGGAGCTTACGCCTACCCAAACCAGCTACCAACAGGCCATTACCACCTCCGCCGACAACCTGCTGGTCATCATCAACGACATTCTGGACCTCTCCAAGCTAGAGGCAGGCAAGATGACCCTGGAGCAGGTCGGCTTCGAGCCGGCCCAGCTGCTGACCCAGGTAAAGCAAACCCTGCACTACAAAGCGGAGGAAAAAGGGTTGTGTCTGCGTATTGAGGCGGCGCCAGACCTCCCCGCCGTGCTCCTCGGCGACCCGTACCGCATTACCCAGGTGCTGCTCAACCTGGCCGGCAACGCCATCAAGTTCACCGAGAAAGGGCAGGTAATCATTTCCTGCGAAGTAGTGCCGGCCCCGGATGCGCCTGCTGGCGCAGTAGATGTTCTCTTTCGGGTGTCGGATACGGGCGTGGGCATTGAGCCGGAGTTTTTGGCCCACATCTTCCAGGAGTTCAGCCAGGAGGATGCCTCTGTGACGCGCAAGTTTGGGGGTACGGGCCTGGGTCTGCCCATCTGCCGCAACCTGGTCAAGCTCATGGGCGGCGACATGCAGCTGGAAAGCGAAAAGCACCGGGGCACGGTTACGCAGTTTACCCTGCGCCTACCCACCGGCACCGAGCAGGACCTGCTGCCCCAGGTGCTGCTCACCGAGGATAGCCCCCTGCGCCAGCACCTGCGCCACAAGCACGTGCTGCTAGTAGAAGACAACCGCTTCAACCGTCAGATTGCCAAGACGTTTCTGCAGCAGGCGCAGGTGCAGGTAACGGAAGCCGAGCACGGTGAACAGGCCGTAGCCCTGGCCCAGGAACAGGCTTTTGACCTGATTCTGATGGATATTCAGATGCCCGTTCTCGATGGCTACGGAGCTACGGCAGCACTGCGCCAGCAGCTGCGGCTGACTACGCCCATCGTGGCCCTTACGGCTAATGCCATCAAAGGAGAGCGGGAAAAGTGCTTGGCGGCAGGCATGAACGGGTACCTGGCCAAGCCTTTTCAGGAGGCCGAGCTGCTCCAGGTAGTAAGTGAATGGGTAGTACCCCAGGCCAGAGCCGCCGTACCAGCGGCCCCCATGCCGGCCGCAGCCTCTGCCCTGTATGAAGTAGATGAGCTGCTGGCCGTAGGCCAGGGCGACCAAAGCTTCGTGACGTTTATGCTGGAAACCTTTGTGGAAAGCAGCGAGGAGTTGCTGCAAGAGCTAACCCAGGGACTACAGGCACAGAGTGTAGCCCGGCTGAAAAATGCGGCGCATACCCTCAGGCCCAGCCTGGCCCACCTACGGGTGCGGCACCTGCTGCCCATAGTCACGGAGCTTGACCAGTGGCAGGGGGAGTTTCAGCCGGAAGCCTTGGCGGCGCTGGTAGCTACCATTACGGAGCAGCTGGCAGAGGTTATGCAGCAAATCAAGAACGACTTAGCCGCCGCTACTCCCATGCCTGCCACCTGAGGGCCGCCCAGCTGTGCGGCAGTATTCTACACGGAAGGTCGTGCCCAGCTATTATCTACCGCTACCCCGCCGAAGCTTCTAGCATTTACCCGGGGGCCTTCCGCGCCCAGCAGCAGCACCCGCGGTAGCAGCCTGCTACCGAAACCGCCACGCAGGCAGCACCGAGCCAGCCGGGAACTGCTCCGGTTCCGGGGGGAGTTCCAGAAAGCCCGCCGACGTGAGCAGGCTGGCCATGTCGCCGGAGCCCCCGGCCCGCTCGGGGGTAGCCAGCAGGCGGCCATCAGGTCCTGGTTCCAGGCTTATAAGCAGGAAGTGGGTGAGGCGGGGGCGGAACTGCACGTCTTCGGTGAGTACCGCTGAAACGGGGTTGCCATGCGAGGCAGAAGCTCCGGCCAGGGCCGTTTCGCCAAGTTCGGGTTGCTGCACGGCTAGCAGCCAGGGCCGGGCATAGCGGTAGAAGTTCACGAACGTTGAAACGGGGTTACCGGGTAGAGCAAACACTACCGCGCCGCCCGGCTGCTGCCCGAACCAGAACGGCTTGCCGGGCCGCTGCTGCACCTCATGAAAAATCTGCTCTACGCCTACTTCCCGCAGAATTTCGGGCAGGAAATCGGCTTTGCCTTTGGATACTCCCCCACTCAGAATAACGGCATCGTAGCCTTCCAACAGGGTAGGCAGACCTTGGCGCAGGGCGGCAGGGTCATCGTTGAAGTGGAAGGCCTCGGCCTCAGCGCCAGCCTGCCAGGCAGCGGCTTGCAGCATCAGGGCATTGGAACGGCGAATCTGGTGGGCGGCGGGCTGCTGGGTGATGGGCACCAGCTCGTCGCCGGTACTCACTACCGCTACCCGTGGGCGGCGCGTAACGGCCACGGTAGCGGCCCCAACGGTAGCGGCCACGGCCACCTCGGCGGGCTCCAGACGGGTGCCGGCGGGCACCAGCAAGTCGTCCTGGCGGCGGTCGGCGGCGCGGGCGTGCACGTTGTGACCGCGGCGCGGGGGTAGGGCCTGCACCGTAGCGTAGCGACGGCCGGCTTCCTCGGTGCGAAAGGCTAGGTCCTCGTAGCGAATAACCGTATCAACACCTTCGGGTAGGGCCGCGCCGGTCATGATTTCCACGGCGGCTTCGGGGTTTTGCAGGGGGGTAGGCAGCTGCCCCGCAAACTGAGTGCTTTCGATAAGAAACTCCGTCTGACCACTTTCCAGCGCCTCGAACCGCAACGCAATGCCATCCATGGCTACCCGGTTAAAGGGCGGAAAGTCCCGGTCGGCGCGCAAGTCTTCACGCAGGATTCGGCCCGCCGCCAGGGGTAGCGACAGGTACTCCACGGACAGCGGACGGATGGTGGTGGCAACGAGGCGGGTGGCTTCTTCGACGGATATCATAGAAGGAAATAGAACGGAAGTAGAGACGCATCTTTGCGTCTTGGCGTTAGGGCAACAGGCAGGCGGAAGCAGAGCCAAGTACCAGCTAGATTCTTCCTGCGCCGGCAAAACCATAGCCGCAGCAGAAAAGCAAAGTACCGGGCTTGCCGGTTTGTTTACCACTCGCAACGACTAAGCGCAAAGATGCGTCTCTACAGCTACTATGTCTGACTCTCCCAAACTCACCCACCTCAACGCCGCCGGTCAGCCGGCCATGGTTGATGTGGGCCAGAAAACGCCTACCCGCCGCGTGGCCCGGGCCCGCAGCCGTGTCATCCTTGGTCCCGACATTATGGCCCTGGTGAAAGAAGGCGACCTGCCTACCCGCAAAGGCCCTGTGTTCCAAACCGCTATTCTAGCGGGTATTATGGGCGCCAAGCGTACTTCCGAGCTGATTCCACTCTGCCACCCGCTCGGCCTCGACGACTGCCAGGTACGCATTGAGGTGGATGGCGAAGACGCCGTGCTGATAGAGTGCACGGCCACGGTAACCGGCAAAACCGGCGTGGAAATGGAGGCTCTCACGGGTGCTTCGGTGGCCGCCCTCACCATATACGACATGTGTAAGGCCCTGTCACACAACATTATCATTCAGGAAACCCGCCTGCTAGAGAAAACCGGCGGCAAACAGGATTTTCATCATGTCGGATAACCACGCTGCCCCTACCCCCGCACCCCGCGCCAAGCATGCCCAGCTGGCCCGCCCCGACCTGGGCGAGTTCGGCCGCCACGAGCTGGCCATTCTGGGCGCGCCCTGCGGCAAAATAAAGGAGCTGACGGGCCGGCTGCTTCCGCTGCTTTCTGCTGCGTTGCGGGTGGCCTACGTGGATGCCGACCACGCCGCCGGCGACGACGCGGCACAAGGGGGCAGCGGGGGCCAGGATGCCATTCTGCAAGCTGGCGCCACCGCGGAGCTGACCGACAAAATCACGTTTACGCGGCTGGATGTAAAGCGTGGCCTGGATAAGTTTAGTCAGCAGGAATTGCTGCAGCACCAAAGCCTGATGCTGGTGAACGGCAACCACTTCCGGGCCCGCCAGCAGCTTGTGATTCTGGACCCGGCCAAGCCCGTGGAGAAAAAGCTGGACCGCCTCACCGACGTACGCGCTTTGCTGCTACCCGAGGGGGTAACCGAAGTACCTGCCTACCTGCGTGCCCACCTCGGGGAAGCCAACGTACCCATCCTACCCCTCCACGACACCGAAACGATAGCCGAGCTACTGCTGCGGGAGTGGCATGCTGCCGCGCCACCGTTGCGGGGCCTGGTGCTGGCCGGGGGCCGCAGCCAGCGCATGGGCCAGGATAAGGGCAAGTTAACTTACCACAACGGCCAGGAGCAGCGCGCCCGGGCCGCCGAGCTGCTGGCTGGCTTTTGCCAAGACGTGCACGTTTCCTGCCGCCCCGACCAGGTAGTGGAGCTGGAATACGCCGGCCTACGCCCCCTGCCCGATACGTTTGCCGACCTGGGCCCACTGAGTGGTTTGCTTTCCGCTTTCCGCCTCGACCCAAATGCGGCCTGGCTGGTAGTAGCCTGCGACCTGCCTTTTCTCTCGGAGACTACCCTGCGCCACTTGGTGGAGAACCGGCAGCCCGGCAAAATGGCTACCGCCTTCCAAAGCCCGGAAAACGAGTGGCCCGAGCCGCTTATTACCGTCTGGGAGCCCAACAGCTACGCTACCCTTTTGCGCTTCCTGAGCCTCGGCTACAGTTGCCCGCGTAAGTCCCTCATCAACTCCGACATTGAGCTGCTACCCCCACCCGCGCCCGAAGAACTGCGCAACGTAAATACCCCACAGGAAGCGGAACAGGCTCGACAGGAGTTAAGCTGAGCACTTAGCGTACCTATCAGTTCCTGTCATCCTGAGCGGAAGCGAAGAGCTTCTACTAGCTTCGTTAGGTAGTAAAGCAACGAAGCGGTAGAGGCCCTTCGCTTCCGCTCAGAATGTCAAAAGAGAAAGGCACACTATAGCTGGCAACTACGGGTGAGCGGCTACCCACACGTCACCATCTTCGTAAAACTCCTTTTTCCAGATAGTTACTACCTGCTTGAGAGTGTCGATGATGTACTGGCAGGCAGCAAAGCTTTCGGCCCGGTGTGGGGTAGACACGGCCACTACCACGGCTACGTCGCCGATGTAGAGGGTGCCTTTGCGGTGAATGACGGTAACTTTCTTCAGCATGGGCCATTGCTCCACGGCCTGCTCGGCCACTTTGCGGAGCTGGTGCAGGGCCATGCTGTCGTAGGCTTCGTACTCCAGGCGCACCACGGGGCGCCCGGTGCTTTTGTTGCGCACCGCGCCAATGAATGTGTTGATAGCGCCGGCCCCATCATCTTCCACCGTGCGCAGGGTAGCAGCTACGTCAATGGGCTGGTCGATCAGGTCAATATGAATCAAAGGAATAGAGCAATGAGGTGAAGGGGTACGGGTAGCACGATGATTCTTCTCGCTACTACCCCCCACTTACGGGTGGAATCAGGGCAATTTCGTCGCGCTCCGAGAGGGTAGTGTCGTCCTCAGCGTACTCGTTATTCACGGCTACGGCCAGGCTGGAAAGGCGGCTCAGGGCCGGATACTGCTCCCGCAGGCCCGCCAGTAGCGTCTGCACCGACTGGCCTTCGGGTGCCGAAACCTCCAGCGAGGGCTGGCCCACGATTTCGCGGGCAATGCCAAACAAAGCAATTTTCAAGTTCATTGGTTATCTAGATGTCGTACACGGGTGAGGGTCTGAAACCAAGTCGGCTTCGTACACCAGGCCTTCACCCGAACGGAAAAGTCTGATTTACGTTGTTTGTTTCACGGCTTCACCTGAAGTCCTGTGTTTTCTTCTCTCTGAGTATGTCCGCTGCTGTACCGTCTGTTTTGTTTGATAACCACGGCCGCCCGCTGGAATACCTGCGGCTGGCCGTTACGGACCGCTGCAATTTGCGCTGCTTTTACTGCATGCCCGAAGAAGGCATCCAGTACTTGCCTAAGCAACAGCTGCTGACCTACGAGGAGATGGAGCGGCTGGTAGCCATTATGGCCGGGCTGGGGGTTCGCAAAGTACGCCTGACGGGCGGGGAGCCTTTCGTGCGCCGCGACCTGGTGCCTTTCATGAGCCGCCTCAGCGAAATTCCGGGCATCGAGGAGCTGACCATGACCACCAACGGCGTGCTCACGGCGCCCCACGTGCCAGAGCTGGCCCGCATGGGCGTGAAGGCTGTGAACCTCAGCCTCGATACCATGGACCGGGCCCGTTTCGCCAGCATTACCCGCCGCGACGAGCTGCCCCGCGTCATGGACACGTTTTATGCGTTGCTAGCGGCTGGCATTCGGGTGAAAATCAACGCGGTGGTAATGGATGGCCAGAATACCCAGGATATTTTGCCCCTGGCCGAGCTGACCCGCGACCTGCCCGTGGATGTGCGCTTTATTGAGGAAATGCCCTTCAACGGGGGCAGTCACGCCGCTACCCTCCCCTGGAACCATACCCGCATCCGGGAGCATCTGGAGCTGAACCTGGGCACCCTAACGCCGGCAGCCACCCGCCCCGGCGACACAGCCTCGCACTACACCGTAGCGGGTCACCAAGGTAGGCTGGGTATTATTGCGGCGTACTCGCGCACCTTCTGCGGCACCTGCAACCGCATCCGCCTCACGGCCGAGGGCGGCCTCAAAACCTGCCTCTACGACCAGGGCGTGCTCGACATCCGGGCCTTGCTGCGCGGCGGCGCTTCCGACGCCGACATCGTGGCGGCCCTTACCTCCGCTTTCCGCAACCGCGCCGCCAACGGCTTCGAGGCCGAGCGCCAGCGTCCTCTGCACCAGCTCAGCTTCGAGTCTATGAGCACGATTGGGGGGTAGGATGTTATCTAGGGTTTAATAGCTTGCCGGTAGCGTTTAATTGTCTGAAACTGCTGTGCTCTATGCCTCGATTACTCATAGTGGGTGGGGTACTTATCTTTTGTCTGACAGCTCGTGCCCAGGAGGTGCCGATACCGGCCCCTTATACCCAGTATGCAGAGTTGATTACTGCATTCAGACAGCAACCGTGGCTCGGCAACTTTACCACGAAGCTGCCAGTGCTATTTGCCCCCAGGCAATACTCAGACCGATTAGATACGTACCGCGAACCTGTGCTCAAGCTTAGCGCAATTCCCAGCCGCCTAAGCAAACAACAAGTGCTCTTGCAGCGCCCGCCCGGGAGCACAGGCTACCCCGTTGGCCCATCAGTAATACTAGGGGAGCATTTAATTGCTTTGTTTTCCTCCGGCCGGTTTGGCTGTTATCGACTGACTGATTTCAGCCGTAACCCCCGGTTGGAAGAGCAGTTAAACATACGCTCCTGGCAATATCAATGGCTGCTCGAAGGCAAGCTGGTAGCCAAAGCAGGAAGTCAACTCTGGCAATTTCAGCCCGATGGTCAGTGGCAGCCCTACACCTCTACGCTACCTATGGGCATGCGCCCAGTTTTGTATGCTGATAACCAATACTTAGTATATGGCAGCTGCATGGGCGAGTTTGGAGGGCAGGTATCATTTTATGACCAAACCACAAGGGTTACTAGCGTAGTAGAAGCTACCTGCCCTAATGCCGTATGGCGCACTGCAACCGGACAATTTGCTATTTCCACGTCGCTAGCTCATATGGCAGGCTCAAGTGGTTTGCAGTATCTAACCAACCCTAAAACGCTGCCTTCATTCAGATTAAATGGAAAACAAACGGAACATATAGCGGCTGAAGCGCCGGCGTTGGATACCACTGGGCAAGTGCCGGGCTTTCAGTATGCAGGGATACTACTCCAGAAGGCCGGCACATGGCAGGGCCAGTCCCAGTTCCTATATCACTCGCTTGGAGGAACCGTATTAGCTGTACCGCAACAGGATACACTCCTGATTGTGGACCCACTATTCAACACCAACCTTCGGCGAAACTACGTTGCAGTAACGCACTCATACGGACCAGTAGAACTGGTTAGCTTCACAGATCCATTCACGGCCCGCGCGCCTGAAATAGCCGCTTTGCTGATTGGTGATAATAAGCTTACGTTGCTAGAGTGGAAAGTGAAGAAGCCCAAAACAATTAACAGAGGTCATTAGAAGCCTTTTCAACTCCATATGAAGGCATTACTCTGGATATTGGGCCTGGGAGCCGCTTTGTATATCGGTGTTTGCCTGCTGCTGTATTTTCAGCAGGAGCGGCTGTTGTTCTTCCCCAATAAGCTTGCTCCCAATTACCGCTTTCGGTTTTCCGGCCGGTTTGAGGAGCGGTGGATTCGCGCATCTGATGGTACCCGCCTGCACGGCTTGCTTTTCCCGACCGATTCTGCCCGCAAAGGCTTGATCTTCTACCTCCACGGCAATGGCGGAGCTTTGGATAGCTGGGGCGAGGTAGCACCTACCTACAGCCGCCTTGGCTACGATGTATTTCTGCTAGACTACCGCGGCTACGGCAAAAGTGAGGACCGCATTAGGAATGAGGCGCAGTTTCTGGCCGACGTGGAAGCGGCCTACCAGCAGATTCTAGCTCAGTACCCCGAAAACCAAACTGTTATTCTAGGCTACTCACTGGGTACGGGTGCGGCGGCGTGGCTGGCCTCGCGCCATAATCCGCGCCTGCTGATTCTGCAGGCCCCCTACCCCAGTATGCGCGCCATGGCTCGGCAGCATTATCCCTGGGTGCCCGGCTTCATCGTGCGCTACCCCTTGCACACCGATAAAGTGCTAGCCCATGTTTCGGCTCCCATTGTCATCTTCCACGGCGACCAGGACGAGATAATCAGTTACCAGGGCACCCTGAAACTGAAGCAGCTACTCAAGCCACAGGATCAGTTTATTACCCTGCGGGGCGCGGGCCACAATGGCATGACGGATAACCCGGACTACCTGGCTGCTATTCAGCAGGTTTTAGCAATGCCGTAGCCGCCGTATAGATTAATTTCTGGGAGCAGGGTGATAGTTGACGGGAAAGCGGATTAACTATCAGAACGACATTTCAACCCTACCTCGGCCCCCTACTCTTATGGAAACTACGGCAGCTTTGCGGCAGGCGCTTCTGGCGGACCGGGAACAAACCCTCACTGGCATCTACCAACGCACCTTCCCGATGGTGCGGCGCTACGTGCAGCAGCACGGCGGCAGCGCCCAGGATGCCAAGGACGTGTTTCATGATGCGCTGGTAATTTTCTACGAGAAGGTAGTAGGTGAAACCTTGGTGCTGTCGGCTTCGGCCAGTACCTACCTAGTGGGAGTATGCCGCAACCTGTGGCGGCAGGAGCTGAGCCGCCGCACCCGGCAGCCCGCCATTTCCCTTACCGATGAACACACGGAGGTAGCAGAGGAAGCTGAGCTGGCGGAGCAAGCCACGCTGTCGGTGCTGGAGCAGGTGGAGCGGCTGGGCGAGCGGTGCAAGGATATTTTACTGGCTTTTTATTACTTCCAGCAGCCGCTGGAGCAGATTGCAGCCACGCACCAGTACCGCACCGTACGCTCGGCTACGGTGCAGAAGTTTAAGTGCCTGGAGCGCCTGCGCAACTCGGTTCGGGCGCTGGTATCCGCTGCTACTGCCTAAGCCGTTATGCGCCCCACCCTCGAATACCTGCGCCAGCTAGAGCGCCACCTGCTGGGCCAGCACACAGCCGCTGAAGCCGAAGCGTGGCGCGTGCGCCAGCTGCTGGATTCTGAACTAGCCGCCGACGCCGACACCCAACAACTGCTCTACCAAGGGCTACAAGTAGCGGGCCGCCAGCAGCTACGCCGGGAGCTGGAATTGATTCATGCTCGGCTGGAGCGCCCGTCCCGGCGCCAAACGTGGTGGCAGGCCGCCACTAGTCCTTTGCGCAGCCTACTCGTTCGCCGGAGCAGGGGCCACTAGCCCTACCCCCCATCCTTACGGGAATTGCTTTTCAGCACCTCTTCCTCCCCCCAGGAAGATGGTCAACCTCTTACACCCTTTTCCTTTCACATTCCGCTATGCTTACCCAGCAAGAGTTCCGCAAGTTTGCCGTGCAAGGCCAAGGCCTGTCCGGCACTACCATCGACCAGTATGTGCGCTACGCCGAGGCTCAGTTCCGGCCCAACGTAACCGCCATGACGCGCTCCGTAATTGAAGAGCGGCCTACGCGCTTCGCGGAAATCGACGTGTTTTCGCGCCTTATTATGGACCGCATTATCTTCCTGGGGCAGGCGGTAGATGACCAGATAGCGAATATCATCAATGCCCAACTGCTCTTTCTGGAATCAGTGGATACCCGCAAGGATATCCTGCTCTACATCAACTCGCCCGGCGGCTCGGTGTACGCGGGTTTGGGAATGTACGATACCATGCAGTACGTAGCCCCCGACGTAGCCACCATTTGTACCGGGCTAGCCGCCAGCATGGGTGCTTTCCTGTTGTGCGGCGGGGCATTGGGCAAACGCTCGGCCCTGCCCCATGCGCGCGTCATGATTCACCAGCCCAGTGGCGGTGTGCAGGGTCCGTCGGCTGATATTGAAATTACAGCCCGCGAGGTGGTGAAGCTGCGCCAGGAGCTCTACGGCATTTACGCCGAGCGTACTGGCAAAACCCCGCAGCAAATTCACGACGACTCCGACCGTGACTACTGGCTGCGGGCCGACGAAGCCAAAGAGTACGGGCTTATTGACGAGGTTCTGGAACGAAAGGAGGGGTAGCTACGGCGGGTTTGAGGCGCTTGCATTGTGGCTTTTCGCCCCGGAAGAAATAAGCGGTCCACGAATTTGCAGTAGCTTGACGGCTATGTTCCGTTCTTCTTCCTTCCCACGCCGGTTAGCAGTACTAGTACTAGCCCTGTCTGTTAGCTTGACTACCCAGGCTCAGCAGCGCAAGGTCAATGTACAGCAGGAGTTTGCCCGCGCCGGGCAGCAACTCACGCGCCTGCTCCAGACCCACCCCGACCTCACGAAGTTTCCGTACTCCAGCCGCCCCGACGGCTCGCTGAAAGACACGCCCTCGGAGTGGTGGACCAGTGGGTTTTTCGGCGGCACGCTGTGGTACATGTACGAGTACACAAAGCAGCCCCAGTGGCAGCAGGCCGCCGACCGCTGGACCATAGCCATGGCCAAGGAACAGTACAACACCACTACCCACGATTTGGGCTTCATGCTGTACTGCCCCTTCGGCAACGGGCTGCGCCTGACCAAGAACCCGGCTTACCAGCCCATTCTGCTCACTGGGGCCAAGTCGCTGGCTACGCGCTTCAACCCGGAGGTAGGCCTGATTAAGTCCTGGAACGAGTTTGCCGGCTACCAATACCCCGTCATCATTGATAACATGATGAACCTGGAGCTGCTGTGCTGGGCCGCGCGCACCTCCGGCGACACTACCCTGCGTCGCCTCAGCATCACGCACGCCGACAATACAC
The DNA here is from genome assembly GCF_019599275.1 of Hymenobacter sp. HSC-4F20. Taxonomy (GTDB): domain Bacteria; phylum Bacteroidota; class Bacteroidia; order Cytophagales; family Hymenobacteraceae; genus Hymenobacter. The sequence goes on from NZ_JAHZTD010000002.1 coordinate 1,099,578, forward strand.
TCAAGCACCACTTCCGGCCCGATGGCAGTACCTACCATGTGGTGTGCTATGATGAGCACGGGCAGCCGCTGGCCAAGAAAACCGCCCAGGGCGCGGCCGATAACTCGGCGTGGGCACGGGGACAAGCTTGGGCTATTTATGGCTACACTACCCTCTACCGCGACACCAAGCTCAGCCGCTACCGGGAGCAGGCCCGCAAAACCGCCGACTTCTTCCTCAACCACCCCAACCTGCCCGCCGACAAAATTCCGTACTGGGATTTCAACGCCCCTGGCATTCCGAAGGAAGAGCGCGACGCTTCCGCGGCGGCTATTGTGGCCTCGGCTCTGCTGGAGCTGCAGCAGTACTGCCCGGCTGCCGATGCCAAGCGCTACCGCCAGGCCGCCGAGCAGATTTTGGTGAGCCTGAGCAGCCCAACCTACCGCGCCGCTTTGGGCGAAAACAACAACTTCCTGATTAAGCACTGCGTGGCGCACAAACCAGCCAAAACGGAGGTAGATGCCCCGCTGGCCTACGCCGATTATTACTACCTGGAAGCGCTGCTCCGCTACAACCAACTGAAGTAAGGTAGGCCCAAGATGACAGGATGCTGTAAGCAGGCTCTGCTCCGGCCTGCCTACTTTCGCAGTTCATTGTGCGCTACCCTATGTCAGCACCCCAACCTCACCTTCTTTTCCTGCTTACGGCCGCCCTGTGTGCCGCCAGCAGCTATCAGGCTCAGGCCCAAACGAATGCCGTGCCCGACCGGCAGTGGGGTACCTGGCACATTGCCACGGCCGTGTTGCCCGGTGGGCCCAAGCATTGGGGCGGCTACGTAGAGCTGCAAGCCCGCTCCAACGGGTTGTTTCGGCAGTATTTTTATACAGAAATGAAGGCCGGCGTCAGCTACGATGTGGCCAAGAACTTCACCTTCATGGTAGCCGGCGGCCGCTACTCTACCTCCGACTACCGGGACTTGGGCGAAGGGCCACTAAACATAGAGAAGCGCCTCTGGGAGCAGGTAACGTTTACGCACTACAACGCCCGCCTGAAGGTAGAGCACCGCTACCGCGTGGAGCAGCGCTGGTTTTCCTTTCCCGACGGAGTAGTACCCGCGGGCTCCACACGCTACCGCAACCGAATTCGGTACCGCCTCAATGGTTTTATCCCGCTCAATCACCCAACAGTTACGGCTAAAACAGCCTTCCTTTCGATTTACGACGAGGTATTCTTCAACCCTAAAGGACCGATTTTCGAGCGAAATCGGGTATATGGTGGGGTAGGCTACCAGTTCGATCCGCACTGGACGGTGCAGGCTGGCATAGTCCGTCAGTCGAACTTTACGCCGGCCAGCTACCAGCAAAACGTGTTCACGCCCCAAACTACCGCCAGCAAAAACAACCTGGTGCTCTCAGTTATCTACCGCATCAGCCGCCGCAACACCGAAGGCACAAGCCCCGAATACGTGCCCTCGCAGCCCGATTAAGCCACCGATGCAGCTACCATTTCGGGCACCAGGTAAAGCGTGAGCGTGTGCCGGGGCTCACCTGTGTACAGCATGTGCAGCTCCAGGATGAGGTAGTCGGGAGTAACCGTGTGAATCAGGAGATAGAGCGTGGCTTCGTTGCCGGGATGCTGGATTTTGTCGGCGGTGCGGGTCCAGTTGGGCAGTTGGGTGCTTTCCAGGGGTTGCGACGGATTATCCAGAAACCGGAAATCAAAGAGCATACTTTCCCCGATGCTATAGTAGCCTTGAAAGGGCTGCGGCCCCGCTTCTACCCGCACCGTTTTCCAGACCTGACGGAGTATAGTTTCTTCCATATCGTATTATTTACCAAGCCCCACCCAGCCGCGCTGCATGGCGTAATATAAGCTCGTGCCTACTACCAACCCAATGAGGTAGCCATAGGGCAAGCCGCTGCACAGCAACCCCACCAGCAGGGCCAGCAGCAACTCGGAGCGGGCAGAGCTGATGTCGCGCAGCAAGGTAGCCAAGGTTAGCGCTTCGAAGAGAAGGAGCACCCCCAGGATGGGTAGGGGAAAGATCTGGACAATCTGCTGAAAGCCTTGGCTAAACACCAGGCCCAAGGTCAGAAACAGCAGGCCGTAGAGTACTACCGAGCCGCCCGTGCGTCCGCCAAACGTGTAGTGCCCCACCATGCCACCCGAGCCGTGGCACACCGGAAAGCCGCCGAAGAACGGGTTTAGCAGGTTCATAAGGCCATACGTAAAGCTGATTTGGCGCACCGAGAGGCGGCGCTCAGGAAAGTAGTCTTCCACTACCTGCTTGGTAGCCAGCACGGAGTTACCCAAGGAAAGCGGAATCTGAGGTAGGGCCAGCAGGATAGCGCCGTACTTGATATTGTCCCAGGTAGGCACCTGCCAGCCGGGCAAGTGTAGCCCGATGGCCCGATGCGCCGTGGCTACATCCAGCTTAAACAGCAGCCCGTACCCTACCCCCAGCGCCAAGACCACCAATGCTGCGGGCCAGCGCCGGTTGCCGAGCAACACGGCCGTAACCAGAAAAGCCGCAGCGGCCAGCGCGTAGCCGGGCAGCCCGTCGGCGGGCACGTATTCCTTTAAAGCTAGGGTAGCCAGCTGCAAGGCCAGCCCGAACTGAATGCCCCGAATAACCGGCTTGGGCACCAGCCGGGCCAGCGCATCAATCAGTCCCGACACCGACAACACCAGCATGCTCACCCCAATGGCTAACCCGCCCCCGAAGATGACGCGGCCGGGAATTTTCTGGGCAATAACCAGCGCGGCAAACGCTTTCAGAGGCTGCACCGGCATGGGCATACCGTACCAGAGGCCCGAGAATACCTGCATCAGCCCGAACATAATGAGCACCCCGGCGCTATCTACCCCCGAGGCGGCAATGATGCCGATGAGCAAGGGAAGATCGGTGCCCAAGTCCCCAAAAGCCCCAGCCAACTCGTTCCGATCAAAGCGCAGGCGAGGTCGTGAGGGAGGCGAAGCAGTAAGCGGCATTGCACGGTAAGCTGATGAAACAGAGCACTGGTATCTTTTCTGACCAGCAGAGGTGAGCAGACAAGCTGACGGAAGGTAGCAGGTAGCTATACCTGGGGCTGGGCTTCGTTGGCCACGTTTTCCATGCTCTCCTCCCAGGCCAAGATGCCGCCCTCCAGGTTCAGCAGGTTGGTCAGGCCGAACTCCGTTTGAAGCCGCTCAACGGCCTGGGTACTCCGGCGGCCCGAGCGGCAATATACCACCACCGGATGTTGCTTGGGTAGCGTGGCTATTCCCCTTTCCAGGCTACTCAGGGGTAGCAGGGTAGCGCCGGGCAGGTGGCCAGCGGCGTACTCGTGAGGCTCGCGCACGTCCAGCAGGAAAGGCGGATGGCCTGACTCTAGCTGCTCGTGCAGCTCGGCCACCGAAATACTACGAACCCCTACCGCGCATAAATCGGCGTAGTCGCGGGTATCGGCCGTGTCGAGGTTGATGGCGGCCTGCTCAGGCCGGCGCGCAAACTTGAGGGTGCGCGTCTGGAACGTAAGAGCATCGAACAGCCACAACCGCCCCGACAGCACCTCCCCAATGCCGAGAATCACTTTCAGCGCCTCCGTGGCCTGGGCCGTGCCTACTAGGCCGGGTAGCACGCCCAGCACCCCGGTAGCGTCGCAGTTGGGCGCTTCGGCGGCCGAAGGAGGCTGCGGAAACAGGCAGCGATAAGTAGGACCGCCCTGGTAGTTGAACACCGACACCTGCCCTTCGAACTTATAAATAGCCCCCGATACCAGCGGCCGGTTAAAGCTCACGCAGGCATCGTTAAGCAGGTAGCGGGTCGGGAAGTTGTCGGAGCCATCGACCACTACATCGTATTTGCTGACCAGCTCGCGTACATTGCCCAGGGTAGCGCGGCAGCCGAACACTTCGGTATGCACCAACGGATTGATGCGCTTCACGGCACGACCCGCGGCCTCCGCTTTGGACTGGCCCAGGTCGGCGGGGCCGTACAGAATCTGGCGTTGCAGGTTGCTGCGGTCTACCTTATCAGCGTCCACAATACCCAGGGTGCCTACCCCGGCGGCCGCCAGATACTGTAGAATCGGGCAGCCCAGCCCCCCGGCGCCTACTACCAGCACCCGAGCGTTTTTCAGGCGCAGCTGGCCGGCTTCTCCAATTTCGGGGAGCTGCAGGTGGCGGCGGTATATCTGGCGTTCTTCGGAGGTAAGCATGGGGTAGGGCAAGTGATAAGGTGACGGGGCAAGGAGGAAGCAGAAGGATGCGGTACTAGGAAGGTACTACATGACGGGCTGAATCAAGGCATGGGCAGCAGCTTTTGCTCAGGCTTACTGCCAGCCGGCCCACTCCATCACCTTCGCAGTTCACCTTTTACTCACTCCAAACTTACTTCTACCCCATAAGGTTAACCAAATAACCCCGCGCCACGTCCTGTCGGGTGCCTCCCTTTCCTACTTCGCCTCCCCTTCCTGTGTCAGCCCCTGTTTTCCTCCCCCCTACCAGCTACGACTACGTAACCGTGCACAAGGTGCAGGGCACCGACGTCACGACCGCCTCCGATGTGCTGGCCGCCGAAGAGCCCCTGGAAATCAGGGTGGGCTACGGACCAGCGGGGCAGCGGGAGCACCGCACCCTGTCCATTACCATGCGCACACCGGGCCACGATTTTGAGCTGGCCGCCGGTTTCCTGCTAACGGAGGGTATCATTCGGGGACGTGAGGAGTTGCACGGCGTTATCTATTGCCCCGACGTGGAAAAGGAGGACGAGCGTGAAAACGTGGTGCGCGCCGAGTTAGCCCCCACCGCTACCCCCGATTTGCCTCGGCTGGAGCGCCATTTCTACACCAGCAGCAGTTGCGGGGTCTGTGGCAAAACCAGCATTGAGGCTGTGCAGGCAGCAACCTGCCCAGTGCTACCCTCGGCTGGCCCCTACATTGACCCGGCCGTAATACATCAGTTGCCGGAGCGGCAGCGGGCGGCGCAGGCCCTGTTTGAGCAAACCGGCGGCCTGCACGCGGCGGCTCTGTTTTCGCCGGAAGGTGAGCTGCTTTTGCTGCGCGAAGACGTGGGCCGCCACAACGCCCTCGATAAGGTGATTGGCGCGGCCTTGTTTCAGGAGTTGCTACCCCTGCACAACACGGTATTGCTGGTGAGCGGGCGCGCTTCGTTTGAGTTGGTGCAGAAAGCGGCCGTGGCAGGCATTCCGGTGCTGGCCGCCGTAGGAGCCCCCAGTTCCCTGGCTGTTTCCGCCGCCCGCGACTTTGGCATGACTGTCTGCGGATTTGTGCGCCAGGGCCGCTACAACGTGTACTCCCACGAGTGGCGCCTGCAGCAGGCCGCCCAATAGCGCACATTAGGTTAGTGAGCTTACCAACAGCTTACTAACTGCCAGTATTTCTGACTCTTAAGCTCAACCAGCGCTAAGCGCCACCGCAACATCTGTGGGCGCTCCTGCGTCTGACTTGTAAATCCCTATTTCACATGAAGCTTCGCATTGAAGACAACTCACTTCGTCTCCGGCTTTCGGAAGAGGAAGTGCACCAGTTTGCGGAAGGCGGCCGGGTAGCGGCCGTTGTTCCGCTGGGTCCCACAGAAACCGACAACCTAACCTACGCCCTGGAACGAGCCGAATCGGAAGAGTTTCGGGTGACGTATGGCGCCGGCGCCATTACTGTAAAGGTACCAGCTGCCCTAGCCACGCACTGGACCTCTACCGACCAGAACGGCTTAGCCGCTACCCTCATGGTAGCAGAAGATAAATCCCTGAAAATCTTAATCGAAAAGGATTTGGACTGCCGCCACTAATGCGCCAGGCTACCCTTCACCGCTTTCCTCCCCTCTACGTCATGGACAAATCGCCCGCTTACGACCCCAACCAGGCCGGCAAAACCGAGCAGCAAACTGCTAGCAACAACGTTCCGAAGAGCGGTGAACGGCCCGACCAAGGCACGGCCCCTACCAGCGACAACTGGAGCACCTCGCCCGAGCGCGAAACCCTTGATGACCGGCCCATGAAAGCGCCGGACACGCTCGGGGCCAAGCACAAGTACCCCATTCTGGCTCAACCGCCCGAAGAATTTACGGGCCTGAAGCTGACCAAGCCCGCCACGGTAGCGGCCGGCATCACGGCTGTACTCAAGTCAGGGGCTTTTGCTTTTGATTACGAGGGCCCGGTGCGGGGCACGCACGCCCTGCTAAAGATGAACCAGAAGGACGGTTTCGACTGCTCTTCCTGCGCCTGGCCCGACCCCGACGACCACCGCTCCGTGGCCGAGTTCTGCGAGAACGGAGCCAAAGCCACTACCTCGGATGCGCAGTCGGACCCGGTAGGGCCGGAGTTTTTCGCCAAGCACAGCCTGGTGGACCTTTCGCGCATGACGGACCGCGACCTGAACAATGCCGGCCGCCTGACCCATCCTATGGTGCTACGGCCTGGGGCTACCCATTACACGCCCATTTCCTGGCCCGAAGCGTTTGCCCTGGCCGGGCAGGAGCTGAACGCGCTGAAGTCGCCGGACGAGGCCATCTTCTACACTTCAGGCAAAGTACCCAACGAGCCGGCCTACCTCTACCAGCTGTTCGTACGGCAGTTTGGCACCAACAACCTGCCCGACTGCTCCAATATGTGCCACGAAAGCAGCGGCGCGGCCCTGAGCAACACCACCGGCTTGGGCAAAGGCTCCGTAACGCTCAATGACTTCTACGAGGCCGAAGTCATTCTCATCATCGGGCAGAACCCGGGCACCAATCATCCGCGCATGCTCACGGCGTTGCAGAAAGCCAAGAAGAACGGAGCCAACATCATCAGTATTAACCCTTTGCACGAGGCGGGCCTGCTGCACTTCAAGAATCCGCAGGACTTCATGAACCCGCTCAAGGCCCTGGGCACCTTGCTCGGCGACGGTACACCCATCACGGACATCTACTTGCAGGTGCGCATTAACAGTGACCAACTGGTGATGCGCGGTATTATGAAGTGCCTGCTGGAAGCCGAAGCCCTGAATCCCGGCATGGTACTCGACCAGGAGTTTATTCGGGACTACACCACGGGCTACCCCGAACTGGTGGAAACCCTGAACCAGACCACTTGGGCCGACATTGAGGAAGCCAGCGGCGTCTCGCGGGAGCAAATCCACGAGGCCGCCAGCCTAATTGCACGCCACAAGAAGATTATTACCTGCTGGGCCATGGGCCTGACGCAGCAGAAAAACGGCGTGTACACGATTCAGGAAATCGTGAACATGCACTTCATGAAGGGCGCCGTGGGCATCCCCGGCGCGGGCCTGTGCCCGGTGCGCGGCCACTCCAACGTGCAAGGCGACCGGACCATGGGCATCTGGGAACGGCCCACCGATACCTTCCTGGATTCTTTGGAAAAGGAGTTCAACTTTAAAGCTCCTCGCGAATACGGCTTCGACGTAGTAGAGGCCGTGAAAGCCCTGCACGACGGCAAGGTGAAAGTGTTCATGGCTATGGGCGGCAACATGCTCTCAGCCTGCTCCGACACGGAATTCGTGGCCGAAGGCATGCGCAAGCTGCGGCTTTCCATTCACGTTACGCCCAAGCTCAACCGCAGCCACCTTGTGAACGGCGAAATGGCCCTGCTGCTACCCTGCAAAACGCGCATCGACATTGACATGCAGAAGTCGGGGCAGCAGTTCATGACGTGCGAGAACTCTATGGGGGTAGTAAGCATGAGCAAAGGCGTGCTCGAACCCATTTCCGACCAAATGCTGAGCGAAGTAGCCATTGTGTGCGGTATTGCCCTGGCCACGCTGGGCGAGCGGAGCACCGTGGACTGGGTAGGCTGCACCGAAAACTACGACCTCATCCGGGAGTACGTGGCGCGCACCATTCCGGGCTTCGAAGACTTTAATACTAAAGTGCGCCACCCCGGCGGCTTCTACTTGCCCAACGGCCCCCGGGAGCGGAACTTCACCACCGAAAATGCCAAGGCTAACTTCACCAGCACACCGCTGGAAAAGCACACCTTCGAGCCGGGCCAGTTGGTGATGATGACCATTCGCTCCCACGACCAGTTCAACACCACCGTATACGACTACAACGACCGGTACCGGGGCGTGCACAATGAACGGCGCGTTATCTTCATGAACCCCGAGGATATGGCTGAGCGAGGTATCAAGGAGAAAGGCTTGGTGAACATCACCAGCCACTTCCAGGGCCAGCAGCGCCACGCCGAGAAGTTTATTGCCATTCCTTACGACATCCCCAAGGGTGACTGTGCTACCTACTTCCCGGAGGGCAACGTGCTGGTGCCCATTGGGTCCGTAGCCTACAAGAGCAATACGCCTACCTCCAAGTTTGTCATTGTGACGGTGGCACCGGTAGAGCTACCCATCGGCACGCAGATTCCAATCTCTGAGCGGGTATCCGTACCGGCTTAGGGCCTTCTACCCTCTTGCAAGAGCCCGGCCGTTTCGCGGTCGGGCTTTTTTGTTCCCGATGGCCAAGGCACCCCGCACCTTGCAGATACAAGCTACTTCACTGTATCTTCTCTCCCCCTGCATTCTTTAGTAACCTCAACCGGCACTTCTTCGTCTGAGTTATGTGGTAGTGTTCAGCCAGAAGACTAACATCCGTCGGTCTGAGTGGTTGGCAGATAGCGGAGGGGGAGGTAGCTCATCAACTCTTCATTCCGTTTTTTAACCTTCCGGTCGGGAATTCGCGCCCGGCTTACCTGCTTTCTGAAATTTTCATTGAAAAAAGAGCTGAGCTACCCCAGCCACGTTGTGGAGGGCCCGGATCTTTTTCCTTACCACCTGTTCTGCTTGTCATGGAAGATTCCCCCATCAACGACCCCAACAAAGCTGGTAAAACGCACGAGCAAACCGCCGAGAGCAACGTGCCCAAAAGCGGCGAGCGGCCCGACCAGGGCGTAGCCCCCACCAACGACCACTACCGCCCCGACCCCCAGCACGAGCGGGACCAGACCGTTATTCCGGCTCCGGATGTAGCCAATGCCAAATACCACCACCCCATTCTGGCCCAGCCCCCGGAAGCGCCTACCGGCCTCAAGCTGGAAAACCGCGCAACCGTAGCTGCCGGCGTTACGGCCGTACTGAAGTCGATGGAGTTTAACTGGGGCGAAGCGGGCCTGAACCGGGGCACCCGGGGCCTGCTGAAGATGAACCAGAAGGACGGCTTCGACTGCTCCTCCTGCGCCTGGCCCGACCCCGACGACCACCGCTCCATAGCCGAGTTTTGCGAGAACGGGGCTAAGGCCACCGCTTCGGATGCCGACGACAAAGCGGCCGGCCCGGAGTTTTTCGCCCGGCACAGTTTGGCGCAGCTTTCCCAGATGACGGACCGGGACCAGAACAACGCTGGCCGCCTGACCCACCCCATGGTAAAGCGCCCCGGCGACAACCACTACTCCCCCATTAAGTGGCAGGACGCTTTCCAGCTAATTGCCGATAACCTGAATGCGCTGGACTCGCCCAACGAAGCGGTGTTCTACACCTCGGGCAAAGTACCCAATGAGCCGGCCTTCCTGTTCCAGCTTTTCGCCAAGATGCTGGGCACCAACAACCTGCCCGACTGCTCCAACATGTGCCACGAGAGCAGTGGCGCGGGGCTAAGCCCAACCCTGGGCCTGGGCAAAGGCTCCGTCACGCTCAACGACATCTACGAGGCCGAGGTCATTCTCATCATCGGCCAGAACCCGGGCACCAACCACCCACGCATGCTCACGGCTTTGCAGAAAGCCAAGAAGAACGGGGCCAAGATTATTTCGGTGAACCCGCTGCTGGAAGCCGGGCTGATGAACTTCAAAAACCCCCAGGACTTCATGAACCCCTTCAAGGCGCTGGGCGCTTTGCTGGGCGATGGCACGCAGATTACCGACCTGTTCCTGCAAGTGCGGGTAAACGGCGACATGGCCCTGCTGCGCGGCATTATGAAGCACCTCTTCGAAGCCGAGGACCTGAACCCCGGCCACGTAGTAGACCGCGCCTTTATTGCCGAGTACACCACGGGCTTTGACTCGTTTGAGCAGAATATCCGCAACACCTCCTGGGAAGATATTGAGGAGCTGAGCGGTATTTCGCGGGCTCAGCTGCTGGAAGCAGCCAACCTCATTGCCCGGAAGCAGAAGATTATTACCTGCTGGGCCATGGGCGTAACGCAGCAGCGCCAGGGTGTGCAAACGGTACAGGAAATCGTGAATCTGCACCTGATGAAAGGGGCCATTGGCAAGCCCGGCGCGGGCACCTGCCCGGTGCGCGGCCACTCCAATGTGCAGGGCGACCGGACCATGGGCATCTGGGAGCAACCTACCAGGGAGTTCCAGGACGCCTTGGCTAAGGAGTTCAACTTCACGCCTCCCTACGAGCACGGCTACGACACCGTAGAAGCCATTAAGGCCATGTACAAGGGCAAAACCAAGGTGTTCTTCAGCCTGGGCGGCAACTTGCTGGCCGCCGGCCCCGATACCGAGGTTATTGCCGAAGGCATGCGCAAGCAGAAGCTGACCGTATTTGTGGGCACCAAGCTCAACCGCGGACACTTAGTAACCGGCGAAACGAGCCTGCTCCTGCCCTGCTTCACCCACCTCGACATCGACATGCAGAAGTCGGGGCACCAGATGACCTCTTGCGAAAACTCTATGGGGGTAGTAAGCCAGAACAAGGGCGTGTTGGTGCCCCTGGAAGGCCAGATGATGAGCGAAGTAGCTATTCTGGCCGGGGTAGCCATTGCTACCCTGGGCGAACGGACCAACATTGCCGACTGGGTAGCCATGACGGAAAACTACGACGTCATTCGGGACCATATTTCGCGGGTAATTCCGGGCTTTGAGAAGTTCAATGAGCAGCTGCGGCAGCCCGGCGGCTTCTACCTGCCCAACGGCCCCCGGGAGCGGAAGTTCACGACCAAAAATGGCAAGGCTAACTTCACTACTACGGAGCTGGAGAAGTACCACGTAGAGCCCGACCAGCTGATTCTGATGACCGTGCGCAGCCACGACCAGTTCAACACCACCGTGTATGACTACAACGACCGCTACCGCGGCGTGCACGGCGAGCGGCGCGTGTTGTTCATGAACCCCCAGGACATGGCTGATCGAGGCGTCAAGGAAAAAGACCTCATCGACATCACCAGCCACTACAAAGGCGAGAAGCGAACGGTGGAGAAGTTTATTGCCATTCCTTACGAGATTCCGAAGGGCAACGTGGCGGCCTACTTCCCCGAGGCGAACCCACTCGTACCAGTGGGTAGCGTCGCCAAGGTCAGCAACACGCCTACCTCTAAGTACGTGGTAGTAACGGTAGTGCCCGCCCGCAAAACCGTGGGCGCTCCGCTGGAACAGCGGATAGCCGTAGAAGCGTAACCCTGATAACGCCCACAAAAAAGCCCGGCTGTGAAAACGGCCGGGCTTTTTTGTGGGTTGGGTGGCTTAGAAGGGGTAGCCGATGGCTATGTTGAAGCGGCCGGTATCGGGGGTTTTCTTGTACAGCACCTCGTTCGTGTTCAAGGGGTTCCGAATTTCCGTATTGCTATAGGGTAGGCGCAGGGGGTAGGCGTAATCGAAGCGTAGCACGAAGAACTGCACATCGATTCGTAAGCCGGCGCCGGCGCCTACGGCTAGCTCTTTCAGGAAGGTATTGAAAGCAAACTGCCCATTCTTGCCGTCGGGGTCACCGTTCTCATCTACGGTCTGGCGGCTGGGGTCGTCGTTGATCAGCCAGATATTGCCCGCATCAATGAACAGTGCGCCCTTCACGTACGGAAACAGGTCCTGGCGGTACTCGGCGTTGGCTTCAATGCGCATATCGCCCACTTGGTCGTAGAAGGCGCTGTTCTCCCGGTCGGCGGGCGTGCGGTAGGTGCCGGGCCCCAGGCCCCGGGCTGCAAAGGCGCGCACGCTGTTCGGGCCACCGATGCCATACTGCTTGAGGTAGGGCATCACGCTGGCGTTCTGGTAAGGCATGCCCAGGCCAACCAACAGGCGGGTGGCAAACTTGTTGCCGCTGCTGGGGTTAGCGCTGGTGCGGAAGTAGTTGCGCAATTCTAGGTCGACCTTGGTGTACTGCGAGAAAGGCTGATTCAGAATAGCGTACGACTGGCTGCCATCCGGATTGGTTATCTTCTTCTGGCCGGTCAGGGAGCTGACCAGGTAGGCTAGGTTGCCCGCTAGCTCCAGGCCGCCGCTAAAGTAAATCTGGTTGCGGCGCTGCTCCTGCGTTTGCTGGTTGTAGGTGTAGCGGTAGGAGCTGGCCAGCACAAACTGCTGGCGGAAAGAGTTGTTCAGGAAAGGCCGCTCCACCAGCAGGGTATCAAATTCCTTGGTGGTATTGCTCAGCCGCAGGTACTGAATATCAATAGGGCGCAGCTCTTGCTCGTTGGTGAGCTTGGTTTTCCAGGTGTAGCCGTAGTTGAGGTTGAAACCCTGCTGGGTGAAGGCATCTACCCGGGTTACCGACCTGATACCCGCCCCGAAGGTGGTGCGGGGCTGGAAGTCGGAGTTCACCAGCCGGATATTGAACGGCGGCGTAATAAGACGCGGCACCAGCAGCTGGGCATCGGCGCCTATTTCGTAGCTGGTCAGGCCAATGGTGTTCTGGTTGCTACGGCGCTGGTTTTCAAAGGAGCCCGTCAGGTTTACCAGCAGCTGCTCAGCCCCGCGCAAAGCCGAGCGGTTGCGGAACTGCACCCGGAAGCCTGGCCCCACAAACCCGTTCGACTTGCTGACGAGCAGCACCTCGGCCCGCAGGCTTTTCTTGGGTAGCTGGGTCATGCGCACGTAGGAGTTCAGGAAGCCGTAGCCGGCCGAATCGGGCTTCTGGCGGGCGGGCCGGAAGCCCACGTCTACGTACTTGAAAGTGCCCAGGCTCATCAGGCGGCTCAGGGTCTGGTCCTGGCGGCGCCGCCGATACAGGCTGTCGGGGTAAATGAAGGTAGCGTTGACAATGGCCTTGGCTTTGAACACCTTCTCATCGGGGTAGTAGATGTAGCCTTGGTAGCGGATCGGCTGCTCGCTAAGGGTAGTGTCGTTGAGCGAGTAGCTGGTGTTCAGCCGGATGCGGTTGAGCAGGTAGGGTTTGGTGGCCTGCTCCGGCGTTTTCTCCTTGATCTTGAGATAGACTGCCACCTGGTTGTCCAGGGTGCTGTCTACCTGAAACAGAATGTAGTCGGGGTTGAAGTAATAGAAGCCCTGGTTTTTCAGCTCCCCATCAATGCGCACCCGTTCGTTGGTAAAGGTTTGCAGGTTATACGGGTCGCCTACTTTCAGCAGGGAGCCGGGCTGGGTTGCCCGCACAGCGCGGGGTAGCAGCGAGTCGCCCTCAGGAAAATGAATTTCCTTGATGGTGTAAGGCTTATTTACCGTGGCAGTATAATCGACGGAAGCGGCCTGCCCTTTCACAACAATGCGGCTGTGCACCACCGGCCCAAAGTAGCCGTTGTTGTACAGGCGGTTTACCATCAGGCCCTTCACGCGCTGGGTATCTACCTGGCTCAGGAGCACGGGCTTCTCGCCGTACTTGTTGGCCAGCCAGTGGCCGAGCCCTTTGGTTTTGCCCTCGCCCAAATGCCAGAAGTACAGCTTCGGGCGGATTCCCAGAAAGGAGGCGTTTGGCTTGGGCGTAATCACCGATTCCAGCTCCGTGGTAAGTTCTGCTTCCCGCGGAATAGGATTCTCCGATTTCACTTTCACCGTGCTGCCGGTGTACAGCTTGCTTCCCTCCGGAATGTACTTGGTGCCCGAGCAGGCCGCCAGCAAGGCTAGCAGCGGCAACCCTACCCCCCGGCCCCATCCCCACCCGGGAGGGGAAGCCTGACGATTGGTATCGGCAGTGTCCTTGGTTTTTGGATAAAAGGGCAGATGATGCAACATGAACAACTATTTCAGGAAAGAACAGACAGAAGGTTTCTCCTCACCCAAGGGGTAGGAAACGGATGGGCAACTAGCGTCGGGTAGAATCGGGCCGCGCCGCCGTCCGGGCGCTGGTGCGCCGCGCCGAATCGGGGCGGGCTGCTACCGGGCGCAACTTAGTAGAATCCCGACGGGGCGCGTTGGGTGCGGCGTTGGTAGAGTCGCGGCCGGCGCGGCGCTCCTGGCGGCGGCGGCGGCTCTCCAGCTTCACTTCCTCTTTCACGTTCTCGTCAATGCCCCGGAACAAGTCGGCCAGGTCGCGGTAGTCACGTTGGAAGATAAGCGAAGCACCCGTGCGCACGAATTGGCCGTCGATGTCGCCGTAGGCATTGTTCCGGAACGCCTGCAGGCGAATACGGCCATTGGCCAGCACGTTGTACTCCACGCTCACATCGCCGGCAAAGGCGCTAACGCCCGCCTGGTTTTGCCCGGTGCTACCCTGGTTGCCGCCGCCCAAAGGCACATCGGTGCCGAGGCGCACCGTGAGGCGGTTATTGAGTAGCTGCCGGCGCACGGCCACGTTCAGGTCGGTACGGGTTTTCTCGGCTCCGCTGCTGAAGTCGGCGTAGGAATTCACTCCCAGCTCTACCCCCAGGTTGGAGAGGTAGGAGCCCGTGAGGTTGTTGAGCTGCTGGGTGAGAACCTGGCTAGCTGAGCCGCGCAGCTGCTCGGCTACCAGGTTGCCGCTGCTGCTACGGAAGGGGTCGTCGGCCAAGAAGCGGTTCAGTACCAGCAGGGAGAACACCTGCTTGTTCAGCTCGCTTTCCTGTGAGGGCTGGCGCAGCTGAGTCAGACGGGCTTCAATGGGACCGCGCAAGTCGGAGCGGGCTTCCTCGGGCAGGCGGATATCGAAGCTGATAACGGGCTTCAGCAGCTGGCCGGCTACCTTCAGATCCACCTCGAACGGCAGCTGATTGCGGGCCAGAGCATTCTGGGTTTCATCGGTGCCCCCCTGCGAGGAAATCAGCTCAGCGGGAGCAGCGCGCACTTTGTAAATGGCCGTCACGTTGGCTTGCCCGTTGTAGGGGTCGCCGCTCCAGGTAATAGACGAACCGCGGGCAATATCGAATTCCCGAGCCGCCAGATCATACAGCGACATCTGGTACTTGCCCTTGGTTACATCGAGGCGGCCGGTGAGGGTGATATTGCCGGTGGGGTCAATGGCCGTGTTCAGAGTGCCATTGGCCTGCACGCGCAGGTTATCTCCGGAGGCCTCATCTACCACAATGGTGAAGGGGGTGTTATCCGTCACGGTCACAATGGCCTGAATATCGTAGCCGGCTGCGGTTTCCGCCGAGTCGACGGCGACCTGGCGGGCCAGCATGGTATCAATGGGCGCACTTTTGTCAATGAACTCCACGATGCCTTCGCGCTCCACTTCTACGGGGTCCTCGTTCGGGAGGCCCACAAAGAAGTTAGAGCCATCGGCTATCCGAGCCCGGGTACGCACCACCGGCAGCGCGAGCGTGCCCGTAATCCGCGAGTCGGAGTCAACCAGCAGCTTGCCCCAGAACAGGTTGTTTTCGCGCTGCGAGCTTTGGATGGCCAGGAAGTTGTTGGTAGTAGCCTGCAAATCGAAGCGGAAATCCGACACATAATCAGTTGTGCGCACCGCCCCGTTGATTACGGCCTCGTTTCCTACAGAGTCCTTCACTACAAAGTTGCGGAAGCCAATGCCTTCGTTGCTGAAAGCAATATCCTGGGAAGCCAGGAAGTACGGCGCCCCCAGTTGAGTTAGCGTGAAGGTAGCATCGGGGGTAGTCGTAAGCGTGCCGTTGATGTTCGGCTGACTTACCGTGCCGCCCACCGTCAGCTGCCCACTGACGCCACCGCCCATCTGTTGCAGCTGCCCTGCCGAGAAGGGTTCAATGATCCGAAGATCAAGCCGGTTCACGTTCAGATTAAATTGTATAGGTGAGGGCGGGGTAGCCAGGTAGTAGCCCACAGCGCGCACGTCCATGCCCTGCTGGTTGGTCAGGCGGGCATCCACGTTGAAGCGGTCGGGGGTGGGGTTGGTGGCTTGCAGGGCCAGGTCGCCGATAAGCGCCTTGTTAAAAGCAAAGCCGGCTAGGTTGGCGTTGGCGGTGAAGGCCTGCCGGGCCTGCCCCAGGCTGTAGGCTACGGCCTGCCCGTTCAGGGTACCCGCAATCAGCGAATCCTGGAAGCCGGCGCCCCGGCCTAGCCCGTTGATATCCAGGTTCACCATGTTGATCTGCAACGGATACTGAGGGCCGGCCAGGGTTTGCAGGCTCAGGCTGCGCTGGTTGCGGCTGAATACCAAGTTCTGGGCGAAAATGGCTCCGGTAGCAGTGGTATAGCGCAGCTCATTGTTGGCCGGAATATCCCACTGCTTCTCATCCAGCATCAGGCGTTGGTCGAAGCGGAAGGCATAGGTAGCGCCGCCGTTCAGCACGCGCAGGGCCCCGGCTAGGTTCAGCTTCTCGGCGCTATCCGACTCAGCAATGCGCAGGCGCGTCCCAATTTCGTTGTTCTGAATGCTGCCCGCCAGACTGGGGTTCGGAATCTTGAGGGTAGTATCCTGGCTGATCTGCCGCAGGCCCAGGGCGTAGTCCAGCTTCTGCGGGTCCGACTTCACGGCCAGCTTCAAGGAGTCCAGGGCGTAGCCCATGTACACAATGCGGCCGATGCGAGTGTTCAGGCGCAGGTCGGCGGCGCGGCTGTCGTAGGAGCCCGTGAGTTTGAAGGGCGTCAGGCGCTTGAGGTCCGGCACGAGCTGCTGTACCAGGCGCGGCTGCTTTAAGTTGGCCTCAAAGGTAAACTGCCGATACTCCGAGCTGGGCTGGTATTGCACGCCCGGCAGGTCAAAATACCGGTCGATGTGGCGTTGCAGCTCCAGGGCTAGGTCGCCCAGGCGCGTGTTTCCGCGCAGGGTTAAGTCGGCCACGCTGCTGGCAAAGTCTACCTCGGTGCGGCCGGTGCGCTGCACAATGCGCCCACTCACCGAATCGAGAGCAAAGGGCCGGTTGTTGTTTACAATGACGATGCGGTTACCTGAGAAGGTGCCGTTTATGGTGTTCAGATCCGAGCCGCTGAGGTTGGCCGTCAGGTCGCCCTGTACGCGCAGGTCGCCCCCAGTGTAAAAGCCCAGGGCCGTCAGATTGGCCCCGCGCAGGTTCAGCCGATCAACGGTATACGTGGGGTTGGAGGCGTTGCGCAGATCAATAGTGGCGAGCAGGTCCAGGTTGAGGTTGGGGTCGTCCTTGCTGCTGGCATTCACGACGTAGCGGTTCCGGTCGATGTCTACATTAGCCGTAATGCCGCGGTACGTATAGCCGTTGTAGGTAGCCTGTTGCACGTTGGCCTTCAGGGTACCGCGCAGTTGGTTGGGGTCGAGGCCGCCGCGCCCGTTGAGGGTGCCGTTGGCCGTAATCTTCCCAATGGTTGGGTCGCCCATAAACTTGCCTACATCGAGGCCCTGGGTGCTGAACGTAGCCGCTACCGGCTCCTGGCCTACGGGCCCTTCGCCTACATTTACTTTGGCGGCCAGGTTACCATAGGAGGTTTTCGCCCGCAGATCGGTATCAAATACCAGGGCAGTAGGGCGGCCCCGGAACGTGCCGCTTACCGTCAGGCGCGGAGGCAGGGTGTAGCCGGCCGGCAGCGTACCAGGGGGTAGCAACCCGTTGATGTCGGCAGCAGTGGAGGTGAACTCCTGGATGTTGAAGTCGGCGTACAGACGACGGTCGGTGTTGGGCAGGCCCTGTAGGCGGCCGCTGGTGCGGATGCGGGTACCGTTGAGCCCCTGGAAGTTGATGTTTTGCAGGGCCAGGTTGCTGATACGGCCGCGCACTTGCCCGCTCATGGTCATCG
Organism: Hymenobacter sp. HSC-4F20; assembly: GCF_019599275.1. Classification (GTDB taxonomy): domain Bacteria; phylum Bacteroidota; class Bacteroidia; order Cytophagales; family Hymenobacteraceae; genus Hymenobacter. The sequence goes on from NZ_JAHZTD010000002.1 coordinate 1,117,264, forward strand.
GCGCGTTCGGGTTGATGCCTAGCTCTGGCAAGGTACCTGCCGGCAGCAGGCTCCGCATATCCGCCTCCGTAGTACGCACGTAGCCCAGGTTCAAATCCAGAATCAGACGGTCATCGGTATTAGGCAGGCCCTGAATGCGGCCACCGCCGCGCACCACTGTATTGCGGAAGCCCACGAAATCCAGGTTCTGCACCCGTACGTCGCCTAGCCGGCCGCTTACCAGCCCGCTAATCAGGAATGACTGGTTGGGGCCGCTGCTGAAGGGAGGGGTATCAACAAGCGTGGGGGTAATGTAGAGCACGTCGCGAAAGCCCAACCGCGCCTGGCGCAAGTCGCCGTTCAGCCTCAGGTTAGGGAGGTCGTCGGCAATGCCAGCCAAGTCTTTATAGCCGATGCCAATACGGCGGCGCAAGTGGCTGTGCGGCGTCACCAGGTCCAGGTCGTTTAGCTGAATGCGGTGGTCATCGTAATGCACCTGGGCCGTGGCGCGGGTAATGGCAAAGCCACTCTGCTCCTGGCCCGCCAGCTGCGTGATGCGGCCAGTGGTGCTGTCGGCAGAGTAGCGCAAGTTCTCGGTGTTCAGAACAAGGTTCGTGAACTTCAGGTGGTTGTAGTCCATGCCTCGCACCTTGGTGCGCTGCCGGGGCTCGTTGAAGTTATCAAAGGCCACATCTACGCCATTGATGTCCGACTGCTTCAGCGTTACTACCCAGCTGGCTTCCTGCCCCGTAGCGTTTTCAACGGAGGCGTTTAAGTCGCGCACGGCTTCGGCAGGGTTTACTACCCGCTGTTCTACTGGTACGTTCTCGTTTTGCGCGTAGGCGAAGCTGGTGTTGTGCAGCTTCAGCGTGTTTAAAGCCACGCGGTTATTCACCAAGTCAATGTTGTCGGTGGTTACATCGGCATCCCCGATGCGGGTGCTGATGAACTGGGCCGAGGGGTCGTTTTTATAAGTCAGGCTGACGTTCTGCAGCTGGGCGCGGTTTAAGCCAAACTCCAGCTTTAGCGCCGAGGTATCCTGCGGGCTGTCTGGCGGGACTTTCGTCTGCACAATGTTGATGCCCGTGTTGCGGAGTGCGGCCTGGTCGACGCGGTACGTGGAGCCGTCTACGTCTACCTCGTCCATGTTCACGGCCAACTCGCCTACCCGGGTGCGCACGTTCATGCCATCCACCTGGTCGTTGTAAGTGAGCAGGATATTGGTCAGGCGCAGGTCGCCGATATCGTACTTAAACCCCGCGCCGGTGGTATCAGCGGGGGTAGTGGCCACGGTGGTCGTATCGCCGGTGTCAAATGCCTTCACGATGAAGTCGTAGTTCGACACGCTGTCCGGCTCGGTGCGGGTAATAGCGAGGCGCCCGTCGTTCAGCTCCAGGCTCTTGAGGTTAATCTGCGACTTGGTCAGGGCCCAGATGTCAATGTCTACGCCAAGGTGCCCTACGGAGAGAAGCGTATCGCCCTTCTGGTCTTCGATGTACACACCGTCGAGGCTGATAGCGTGTTTAAAGTCCGTACGAAATTTGGCGATTCGCACGTCGGTTTGCAGTTTATCCCGTAAGTATCCCTCAGCCTTCCGGGCGGCGAAATCTTGCCCCGAAGAGGTTTGTAGGAACACGAAAATCCCGGCCACTAACAGCAGCACCAACCCAATGAGCCCGAGTAGGGCGTACAGAATACGACGCAGGTAGAGAGGCAAGCGACAGACAAGTAGAAATGAAACTCAGTCAGCCAAACGGGAAAGTGCCCGTGCAGGTTGGCCGTACTGTGCTTTTACCGTCCGACCCGCAACTTCTATCGACCACGCTCCCGCTCTGATCGATAGAACGAGCTTTTGTGCGCAACTTGTATTTTATTGACGCTTAATCTTTTCACGTTGCTGCGCCAGGCTTTGTCTACTGTACCCTCCTTACTGCATTCGCGCATTTTTGCAGCTTTGCTAGCTGGTTTCCTGGCGGCAAGTGCCGCACTGCCAGTTGCTGCACAAGTCAGCCGCGGTACTGCGGCGTCTCCGGCTACCGTGGCCTTTACGGGTGCGGTGTTCAGCGACGCCGGCCAGCCGCTACCAGGCGCTACTGTATCGGTAAGCGGCAAGGCCGGCACTACCGTTACCACCAATTCCGAAGGCTTCTTTTTGGTATCGGTTCCGGTAGGAGTGCCTGTCCGTTTCTTGGTTGCCTTTCCTGGCCATGCGCCCCAGGAGGTGGAGCTTCGCTCTCCGGAAGCGGAGAAGAACTTGGTGGTTACGCTTGCGCGGCAGCCCGCGAAAACAAAAAAGTCGGGCCGCAGCTACCCCAAAAACAAGCGCAACTAGCTTCTGGCTATTCGTCGGGGGCAGGCTCTTTTCCTCAGAAGCGAGGACTGGCTCTGTTGGTATATCAACTAAGCACCAATCAGCGGTCAACCGGCCATTGGCGTGCTGGAATCGGCCAAAAAATAGTTTCCGAGCGTTTAGGTAAGCCTCGTCGGGTACCCGTAGGTCCGCGGTTTAAGAGTTATCTTTCGGGCCCTTTCTAAGTAAATCAGTCCTCGATGATTCTTCGCTTTACGCTACCCTTCCGCACGGCCTGGGGCCAGCGCCTGGTAGTTTGCGGCTCCCTACCCAGCCTGGGTCAGTGGAACCTCGACCAAGCACTGGACCTACACTATACTTCTGACCACGGCGTTTGGAGCCAAGAAATCAGCTTACCCGATGAGCAGCCCGGCATTGTAGAATATAAATACGTGCTGCTGGACGAAGGTGACGGGGGCAAACATTGGGAGTGGGGCCCCAACCGCACGGTTGCCTACGACGCCAGCCGTTTCACGCGTATTGTATTAGAGGACTTCTGGCGGGCCCCGGCTCTGCCTGAAAACGAGCTGCACACCGCCGCCTTCACCAAGGCTCTTATGCGCCGGGCTGCTCCCGCCCCTGCTCCTACCCCGGCTACGGCCGCAAGCTCTGTCGTCCGCTTCCAGCTCTCCGCCCCGCGGGTCGATTCAGACCATCAGGTGTGTGTGCTCGGCTCCGACCCGGCCCTGGGCGCGTGGGATGCGCAGAAAGCCCTCATTCTATCCGATGCAGACTACCCCACCTGGTGCGCCGAAGTAGCCCTGGAGCATCCTGAGCAAACGGCCCAGTACAAGTACGGCATCTGGGACCCGCGCCAGCAGCAGATTGTGCAGCTAGAAGCGGGCGAAGACCGCCTGATGTATGCTTCCCAGGATCAGCGCACGTTGCGGGTGAAGGCCGACGACCATTTCCGCTATGCCACCGGGAACTGGCGGGGTGCGGGCGTGGCCCTACCCGTTTTTGCCCTGCGCAGCCGCCGCGGCCTGGGGGTAGGCGAATTCCCCGATCTGAAACTGCTCGTTGATTGGGCGGTGGCCACTGGCCTTAAGCTCGTGCAGGTACTGCCCATCAACGATACGGTAGCAACTCACACCTGGGTCGACAGCTACCCCTATGCCGCCATATCGGTGTTTGCCTTGCACCCACAGTACCTGAACCTCGATGCCGTAGCGGAGCTGCAAGATGCAGCGGCACGGCAGGAGTTGGAGCACGTACGCGAGGAGCTGAACGCCAAGGATTTCGTGGACTATGAGCCGGTGATGAACGCCAAATGGAAGTTCATCCGGATGCTTTATCAGCAGGAGAAAGCGGGTTTCTTGGCAGACCCCGACTTCCAGCAGTTCCGCCAGGAGCAGCAGGCGTGGCTGCTACCCTACGCTGCCTTCTCAGGCCTGCGCGACCGGTTCGGCACGGCCGATTTCAACCAGTGGCCCGAAGAGTACCGCACGCCAGCCCTGGTAGCAGACCTATTGCAGGAGAACAGCGCCGACTTCGACGAGTTTGGCCTCTACCTTTTCTTGCAGTACCACCTTGATAAGCAACTGCTGGAAGCCATTGACTATGCCCGTCAGCGGGGGGTAGTAGTAAAAGGCGACTTGCCCATCGGTATCTACCGCCACTCCGTAGATGCCTGGACCCAGCCCGAGCTCTATCACATGCACCAGCAGGCCGGCGCACCCCCCGACGACTTCTCCGTGACGGGCCAGAACTGGCGCTTCCCTACCTATAACTGGGAGCGGATGGCCGAGGACGGCTACCAGTGGTGGCAACAGCGCATGGGACACCTGGCCCGGTACTTCGACGCGCTACGCATCGACCATATCCTGGGCTTCTTCCGCATCTGGGAGATTCCGGGCCACTCCGTAGAAGGGTTGCTTGGCCACTTCTCCCCCGCCCTACCCCTGTCTCAGTCCGAAATCGAGCAGCGCATTGGCTGGTTTGACTACAACCGCCTCTGCGAGCCTTACATCCGCTGGCACATTGTGCAGGAAGTTTTCCACGGCCAGGCCCAGGAAGTATTCGATGAGTTCATGGAGGCCAACGAGCACGGCGTCATTCGCCTCCAAGAACCCGTGCGCACCCAGCGTCAGGTAGAAGCGGTTATCAACGAAAAAATCAAGCAGGATCCCGCCAACACCAACCACTACACCTGGCTACGGACGGGCCTCTATAAGCTCATCAACGAAGTTCTGTTCGTCCCCGACGACCAGCAGGCGGGCTTCTATCATCCGCGCATTACCCTGCATCTGAGCCGCTCGTTCCGGGAGCTAGACGAGCAGAGCCGCACACGCCTGCACGAGGTATACATCGACTTCTTCTACCGCCGTCACGAGGACTTCTGGCGCCGGCAGGGGCTCGTAAAGCTGCCCGCCGTGCGCTGGGCCACCGATATGCTGATCTGCGGTGAAGACCTGGGCATGGTACCCGAATCAGTACCGGGGGTCATGAAAGCCTTGGGTATTCTGGGGTTGAATATCCAGCGCATGCCCTCCGATCCTAGCGTAGAATTCGGTAATCCGGCTGTTGCTCCCTACCTCTCGGTGGTCAGCCCCGGCTCGCACGATATGAGCACGGTACGCGGCTGGTGGGAAGAAGACCGGGAGAAAACCCAGCGCTTCTTTGAGCACTTGCTCGGTCATTGGGGCCAACAGGCGCCGCAGCACTGCGAGCCGTGGGTAGCCCGCGAAATCACGGAGCAACACCTGCACTCCCCGGCCATGTGGGCCATCTTCCCCCTGCAGGATTTGGTGGCTATGGATAGCCATCTGCGCCGGGAAAACCCGCTGGATGAGCAAATCAACGTGCCGGCCAACCCTACGCACTTCTGGAAGTACCGCTTCCATATCCCGCTGGAAGACCTCAGCAGCCACGCTGCTTTCAATACGGGAATGCAACAGCTAGTAAACCAGAGCGGCCGCAATCAAACCTACTAAGCCTAGCTACACCGTTATTGCTTCTGAAGCCTCGCCTTTTGGCGGGGCTTTTTTTATACCACAGAAAACTCAACCCACCAGGCCATCACCTGGCGGATAGATCTTATCCACAGCCAATTTGGCTGCCGGTACCCCTGGGTACTCTGGATGTGAGTAGACTGCCGCTGAACGCTTGTCCCGTACGGTGTTTGCAGTTGCTTGTGCTTGACTTGCCAGACTCAGGTTCCGGGTGCCCTAGAGCTGAAGTAAGCTGTTTTGGCGGGGCCAATAGGCGGCTACATCCTCAGGCCTGGTTTGCGACCCAGAAACACAGACAAGTAAGCCTGACGAGGCAGTACGTACTCTCCTTCCGCTTATGCTAGTAAAAGCCTCCGGAAAGCCAGGAGCTTTTTGTTTTCTGGTATTAAAAGTGAAACAGTCCGCTGGCCTTGGGGCTAAGTACTATCAGGGTACTACCGGAATAAATGGGATGCCTTACTACCTCTCCGAAAGTGCTTTTACAGGCTTTTTTTAGGACACCGGGACAATACGGGCAGAAACATGATACAGAGTAAGTAGGATTAAACTATGTATTTACACTAATAGATGATCTAGTTACAAATACCTTTTAATAGACAAAGTAAATATAAATATAATACAAGTTGTAAAGGTGTTAGCAGTATAGTTTACCAATTAGACAGCTATCCGATTTTGAGAATAACGCCCATAATTTTCCCTTTTTGAGAACATATATGGTTCATCTTTAGACAGTTACATCCAATATCACTAGCCCCCCGTAGATTCGTCCAGTCAAAACCGACATTGGCCGAAAAGGGCACTGTACGCCTATAGGTCACGGTAATTTTAAATCGTCCAAATGGGTTTTACCGGCACTTCTGCTCCATTTTCTCTGCATTAGTCGATTAACCCCTTTCTACTTTTTGAATTTTTCTAACCTCTCTACATAACCACATGAAAACAGCGTTACGCCTCTGGGCCGCTATGCTGCTGATTGGTGGTGCTGCTCCTCCCGCAGCACAAGCTCAGCAGCTAGCCGCTCCCGCCGTCGCGGAGCCCGTACTTTTGTATGGTAAAGTCAGCGACCTGCTGCCACCTGCTTTGGTGCCGAGCTACTCAGCTACGTTGCGTGTAGTGCAGGCTGGCCCCCTTACCGGGGTAGTTCCTGGCACGGCTTCCCGGCCTACCGCCGCTCCTACGGTTACTACTCCCTATACCGTAAACGGAGCTACAACCAGCAGTGGTATTCTGGTCCTGCCACGGCTCCCTGCCACGGCAGCTGCCGGCTCAACCATTCAAACCTTCACTATTCTGAGCTTCAACGATGCTACGCTTAATGAAGGCTTTTACGTGGGGAACAACAGCACGGGGCTGCTCACACGGGTTACGACGCTACCGTACACCTACGACGCGACTACCAACCCCGACGTGTTCTTTGACCCGGCCAACAAGACGGGTACCTTCACGTTTCAGTGGCGGGCGACCAACAACCTGAACGAAACCTCCAACACGGCCACCTACAACCTGCCCATCAGTAATGCCGGTCCGCTGGCCAACAACCTGATTTCGCAGATTGTCCCGGCTGGCTCGCCCGCTACCCTGCTCACGGAGCCGCTGGCCGCCACTCCGGCCGCGGGCGGCACCACAGCCCGCACCGTCAGCACCTTCCGTATCACCGCCCTGCCAGCCGCCACCTCCGGTATCCTCCTCTACAACGGCACGGCTGTAACGGCAAACCAAAACATTCCGGCCTCCGGGGCTTCCCAACTGTACTTCGACCCCGCCGCCGGCTTTTTCGGCACGGCTGTATTTACCTACGCCGCCACTGACAATGAAGGCGTTACAGGCGCGAGCGTAAGCTACGGCATCCCCGTAGCCAAGGCTACCTGCGGGCAAGCCAGCACCCTCAACTTCGCCAACCTGCCCACGGGCCAGAACTGGGAAACCACCCAGTCGGTGCAGATTGAGGGCGTTACCATTACAGCCAGCAACTATACTACCCCTAACGGCGAGGCTAACCTGCAGATTGAGAACAACTCGGGCCTGCCGGGCAAAACCCTGGCCTGGAGCGCCGACTATTCCTCGTCGGCTAACAATGCCTCGTCCGTTGACTTCACCTTTAGCCGGGCCCTGGATAACTTCTCCATTGCCCTCTCGGACATTGACCAAGTGAATAGCGCATGGCGCGACCAGATTCAGCTGGATGGCTACACCGCGAACGGCACGCTTGTTTCGCTGTCGGCCAGCGACGCAGCCCTGGCACCCAATGGATCCAACGTATTTTCCTCGCCTAACCAGATTACGGGGCAGGGCAACGCTAACAACTTCGGGCCGAACAGCAACGTGGTGGTTACGTTTCCGCAGCCCATCGTGCGCCTGCGCCTGACTTACCGCAACGCGGAACCCATTGCCAACCCCGGCGGGCAGGTAATGGGCATCAACTCTATGTCGTGGTGCTCGGTTACCGACGTGTACACCCGCTTCACGGCCGGCCCGGTAGCCGCTAACGTAACCGATAACGTGAGCTACACCGTGGAATTCGGCAACAACGGCCCCGACGCCGCTACCCAGGTAGCGCGCACGGTAACCCTGCCGGCCGGGGCCACCAACGTAACTGTTCCTACGGGTGCTACCTACACCGCTGCTACCCGCACCATCAACTTCGGTACGGCAGCTACCGTGGCCAGCGGCGCTAGCGCCTCGTTCACGTTCAGCTTCACGGTGCCCACTACCACGGGTACCTACGAGGTAGCCTCCACGGTCAGCACGCCCGCTAATGAAAACGGACAAACGAGCAACAACACGGCCACCCGCAACCTGGTAGTAGGCGACTGTAACCAAGTCGGTAGCCTCAGTTATGCCGCGGCCACCACGGGTATCCGGCGGGGTGCTGTGAACGGCGGCACCACCTCCAGCGGCCCGACTACCGACGCGGTTAGCGGCACCACTACATCCATTTCTTACCAGAACTATACCTCCAGCAACAACAGCCTCAACACGTTCGAGGTAAAAACCGATGCCGGTGTGCTGTCGGGTCAGACGCTAGAGTGGCAGATTGATACGGACAACACGCTAGGTACTGCCGGTAGCGCTTCCGTTACCCTGGTCTTCAGCCGGGCCGTGAATAACCTGACGCTAGACCTGCAGGACATTGACCGTAACACGAACACAGCCAACTTCATTGATCAGGTTGAGTTTGATGGCTATGCCACCCTGACCGGGGGCACGCCGGCCACTCTCACGGCGGCCAACTTCACCACGGGCACGGCCAACCAGTTCTCAGGGGGCAACAACCGGGTAATAGGCACGGCTAACTCCAACGCCGGCGACGCGGCGGGCAACCTTACCGTGCGGTTCACAACCCCGGTGCGCCGTCTAGTGCTTATTTACACCAACGGCAACAGCCCCGTGCTAGGCGGCGGCGCCGACCGCACCCAGACGCTAGGAATCAACAGCATTTCGTTCTGCGCCCAGGCCGATATGGCCACTACCGTGACCCCGGTGACTACTCCGGTGAATGCCGGCCAGACGGGTTCCTTCAACGTAAACTTCGTTAATAACGGCCCCGACCCGGCCACGAACGTAATCCGTCAGGTGCAGCTGCCGGTGGGCTTGTCTAATGTGACGGCCAGCAACGGCGGCACCTACAATGCTACCACTGGCATCGTGTCGTACACGAGCGTAGCCACGCTGGCCAGCGGTGCTTCAGCTAACTCCGTTATTTCCTTTACTGCTCCGGCTGCCGGAGGGAGTGTAACGGCTTCTTCTACCACCAGTTCCTCGGCCAGCGAAGGCGGCAACACCGCCAATAACTCGGCCAGCGGCACCATCGTCGTGACGCCGGTAGCCGACGTTACGACCGTGGTCAGCGGCCCAACTACGATTCTGGCCGGACGCGCCTCGAGTACGTACACGGCTACCTTTACCAACAACGGCCCCAGCGACGCGACTACCCTGCCCCAGACCGTGACCCTGCCGGCTGGCGTTACCAGCGTGGTTATTCCAAATGGAGCTACCTACGACGCCACGACGCGGGTTATCAACTTCGGTACGGCGGCGGCACTGGCGGCGGGCTCTTCCAACTCGTTCCAGTTCAGCTTCACGGCTCCCACAACTACGGGCAACGTCGCTCTGGTCAGCAACACGGGCACGGCTACCAACCAGGGCGCCAATACAGCCCCCGACCAGGCAACCTTAACCGTAGCGGTACTGGGTGTGGCCGATGTGGCGACAACCATTGCGGCGCAGACCAGCCCAGTAGTGGCCGGCCAGACGGGCCAGTTCAACGTGACCTTCACGAACAACGGCCCCAACACGGCCAATACTGTTACCCGCCAGGTACAGCTACCGGCCGGCCTAACGGGCGTAGCGGCCACCAACGGCGGCACCTACGACGCGGCCACCGGCATTGTAAGCTATCCGGCTACGGCTACGCTTGCCAGCGGTACTAGCCTGACTTCGGTAATTACCTTCACGACGCCCGCCACCGGAGGCAGCGTTACCGCTACCTCGTCTATCAGAACGACTGACAACGAGCAGGGCATGCTCAACAACAATTCGCAGTCGGCGGTTATTGCTGTTACCCCAGCTTTCGACGTGGCCACCAGCATTACGGGTCCTACCTCGACGGTAGCAGGCACGATGACTACGTTTACCGTACTAACCCGCAATAACGGTCCTTCGGTGGCCACCAGCGTGGCGCAGACGGTGCAGCTGCCCGCAAACTTAAGCGGCGTATATGTCTCGAATGGCGGCACGTACAACAGCACTACGGGGGTAGTAACGTTCCCCACCCTGCCTACCCTGAGCAGCGGCCAGAGCTTTAATAACACGATCAGCTTCCTGGCGCCGACCACCGGCTTCACGGCCACGGCGGCCGTAACCCCCACCACCGGCGACACGGCTCCGGCGAACAACTCAGCCTCGGCAGCGGCCACAACCATCACGCCGGCGCCAACCGCCAGTGCTAACCTGTTCACTACCATAGCAGCCTCGGCTTCTGTGGTGGCTCCTGGCACAAGTGTAACCTTCACTGTGACGCAGGGCAATGATGGTCCTAACCCCGCCACTAACGTAGTGCAAACAGTGTCGTTGCCGGCCGGCCTGACCGGAGTTGTGGTTTCGGGCGGTGGCACGTACAACAGCACCACCGGCGTAGTAACCTTCCCGGCTATTGCTTCCCAGCTCAGCGGCACCAACACGCAGTACACCATCACGGCTCCGGCTCCGGCTTCGGGCGTGATGATGGCCGGAGCCAGCGTGGCTGCTGGTACCACGGACCCCATGCCCGCCAACAACGTGGCGACCAGCAGCGTGAGCATCTCTCCGCTAACGAACGTGGCCACCACGCTCAGCGGCCCCAGCACGGCTACAGCCGGTCAAACCTTGGCATACACCGTGACGACAGCCAATATCAGCCAGGTGCCCGCCGCCAACGTGGTGCAGACTGTGTTGCTTTCGGCTGGCCTGACGGGTGTGACGGTATCGGGCGGCGGCACCTATAACAGCACCACCGGGGTAGTCACCTTCCCCGCCATTACCTCCCAACTGCCGGGGGCTTCCGTATCGAACACGATTACCTACACCGCTCCCAGCGAAGGCCCGCTCAACAACGTGGCGCTGGTTACAACGGCTACAGCCGAAACCAGCACCGCAAACAACTCGGCCGCCATCACAACCAGCCTTGATGCGCTGTCGGACGTGACGGTAAGCATCTCGGGCCCTTCCCTGATAGCAGTAGGCAACCCGGTAGCCTATTCGGTTACCACTACCAACAACGGGCCTTCTGCCGCTACTTCCTCTGCCACCACGGTGCAGCTGCCAAGCGGCCTGACGGGTGTGACGGTATCGGGCGGTGGCACGTATAACAGCAGCACTGGGGTAGTCACCTTCCCCGTACTGGCTAGCCAATTGGCCGGCACCACGGGAGCCGTAACGAATACGATTTCGTTTATTGCTCCGACCACCAACCAATTGCTGGCTACGGCTAACGTAACGGCTACGAACGAAGAAGTAACCAGCAACAACTCGGCTTCTGCTTCCACAACGGTACTACCCGCTACCGCCCAAACGGTTGATCTGGCCACGACTATCACGGCCAGTAACGCCAGTCGCACCCCGGGCCAGAGCGTTACCTTCACCGTAACGACCAGCAACAGCGCCACCAATACCAGCACAGCAACGGCCGTTAGCCAGCAGGTACTGCTACCGGCCGGCCTGACCGGAGTTGTGGTTTCGGGCGGTGGCACGTACAACAGTACGACCGGGGTAGTAACCTTCCCGGCTATTGCCTCCCAAGCTGCCGGGGCTTCGGTAACCAACACTATTACCGTAACTGCTCCTGCCACTGGTCCGCTGACGGCTACTGCCATTATCAGCTCTGAGGAGACGGACAACCGCACAACCAACAACGTAGCCAGTGTGTCGGTGGCCGTGACGGCCCAGGCCGACGTGACTACTACGGTTACCGGCCCGGCTAGCATCAGCCCCGGGGCCTCGGTTACCTACAACGTATTGACACTGAACAACGGACCTTCGCCCGCGGCGTCGGTGGCTCAGACGGTGCAACTGCCGGCCGGCCTGGCTGGGGTAGTAGTTTCGGGTGGGGGTAGCTACAATAGCACTTCTGGCCTGGTAACTTTCCCCACCCTCAGCTCGCTGCCTGCCGGGTCGAGCAATGGAGTGACCCACACGGTTAGCTTCACGGCGCCTGTTGCGGCTTTCACGGTGGTCGGCTCGGTGACTACCTCCACGGCTGAAACTACTACGGCCAACAACACATCGACCCAGAACACGGCCATGACCAACCAGCCGCCTATGGCCAATGCCGTAGTGAATCTGCTGACGACGCCAGCCGGTAACACGGCCGGCCCCCAGCTGATTTCGGCCTTGAATGGCAGCGACGCGGATGGCACCATCAGCTCGTACACCATCACTGCGCTGCCTACGGCTGCCCAGGGAGTTCTTTCCTACAACGGCTCGCCCGTGACGATAGGCCAGAGCATTCCCGCCACCGATGCCAACAAGCTGTTCTTCGATCCGGCCGCTGGTTTTGTGGGCAACGCCTTCTTCACCTACACCGCTACCGATAATGGTGGAGCTACCTCAGCCGCCGCTTCGTACACGCTGCCAGTAGGTCAGGACCTAAACTCGGTGTACACGAATGCTCCGGTTAAGGGCGGCACGTCCGCCACGGCGTACCAGAACAATGACCCCATCTCGGCGGTGTTCGATGTAAACGGGGGCCGCTACAGCAGCACCGGCGCTATCCTCAGCAATGGCCTGCCCACCACTGGCACCAACGCGACGACCACCACTGCGGGTGCTACACAGCTAGCTACCCTGGGGCTGGCCCTGAACCCCAGCACCGGCCTGATTTACGTAGCCGACCGCACGAAGCTGCTGGCTGGCACCTACACAGTGCCCGTTACGACGGTGGATATGTATGGCGGCACCAACACGCAGAACGTGAGCTTCACCATCGGCAACCGGCCGCTGCCCGTCACGCTGGTGGCCTTCACGGCCCAGGCCGTGGGGCAAGATGCCAAGCTGGTGTGGCGCACCAGCCAAGAGCTTAACAACCGCCACTTCGTGGTGGAGCGCAGCCTCAATGGCGGGGCCAGCTTCCAGGCCCTGGGCCAGGTGAAAGGACAGGGCACCACCAGTCAGGCGCACGACTACGCCTACACCGATGCCCGGGTGGGTGCCACGGCATCAGCCACGGTCTACTACCGCCTCCGCCAGGTTGACACCGATGGCAGCTCCACCCTCAGCGACGTAGCGGTAGTGCAGTTTGCCGCTCCGGTTAGCGTAGGTGTGTACCCCAGCCCCGCCACCACCCAGGCCACCCTAGACTTGCGGAGCTTAGCAGAAGGCACATATCAGATTCAGGTGTTGGATGCCACGGGCCGGGTAATTTACACCACGGCTGCCCGCGGCGCCCAGCAGCTGGAACTGCCGGTGCAAGGCTGGCCCACTGGCGCGTACGTAGTGCGTGTGCAGTCCGGCCAGGGCGCCACTACTACCCTGCGCTTCAGCAAGGAGTAAGTTTGCTACCCTATCAAAACAAAGGCCCTGTCGGATTACCGACAGGGCCTTTGTTTTGATAGGGTAGTTGATATCTGTATTCTTTTGAAATCCTTTTGAAAAGTAGAGCGACTTCTATTGCATCAAATAGTCTTTCACTTCACCGAGCTTACTGGCCCGAGGCTTTGTTTACTCCTTTACAATCTTTACTACTTGTGCGAAGTTACTGCCCGTGATACGCACTAGGTAAACACCCTGCGGTAAAATAGCATTGACAAAAGAAGTTGCTTCTCCACCCTGCATCCGTAGGGTTTGCAGTTTGCGTCCTTCCATCCCCAGTACTTCGACAGTATAGCTACCAGCTGGCAATGCCGTCAAATCTACCATCGTTTGGCTAGTAACAGGGTTAGGAGCAATTACTGCTGTACCGGCTAATGAGTTACCGCGGAACGTTACTGTATTCACTCCACTATATACTACTTTGCCGTCCAGGTCCTGCTGGCGCAGGCGGTAATACCACGTACCAGCGCGGTTACCAATGCCTCTATCAGAGAATTTGTAATCAGTGCGCTTAGTTGTAGTGCCTTGACCGGTGACGGAACCTACAATTACAAAGACTTTGGCGTCAGCTGAGCGCTCCACGTCGAAACCGGAGTTGTTTAGCTCTTGCGACGTAGTCCAGCGCAGTATTGCATCTGCATTGAGTGCCTCTGCGGTGAAGAGCGTAAGTACTACAGGCAAAGGCGTTTGAGCGGTATTCGTCCGGAATATAGCTTCCGTTGCGCTGGCCGAAGCCTTAGGGGCCGTGGAGGATGCCCCACCATAGGCGGGGTCATATATATCTACTAGGCCGTTAAAATTGTCGTCGTGGTAGTAGGTGCTGGTCCGATCCAGGAAATTGGGGATTCCGTTGCTGTTGGCATCCTGCAAGAAAGCGGACATTGTGGTTCCCCCAAAACCAGTGCTATTGGTGGTAACCACATAATAGCTGGCTTTGCTTGGATTGTTTATCGCGAACAAACGGGCTTTTGCCAGAATTTCATCTCCTGCTTGGCCGCTACCGCTGGTGTCGAAACCCTCCGTCCAGTCAGCAGTCTGCTGGTAGATGGGTAAGGTAGCCTTGGTCGTATTGTCGCCGTCTGAGTCCAAATCAAACATATCCGCTAAAAGGTCGCCGTCCATGTTCACAACTGTGCCAATGGTAGTACCTCCATTATCGCCGTCGTAGGCATCACGCAAACCATCCTCATCTGTATCAGCGGTAAAGTTTGCCTGTCCTTTACGAGCAGTATAGGTTGCGGTAGACAGGGCCTCTATTTCATCCGAAATACCATCGTTATCAGAATCAACATCCAGGAAGTTGTAATTGGAAGCCGTGATAGAGTTTGCCGTAAACGTGTCGTTGTCGTTGTCCGTCAGCACGTACTTGCTCGTGGGGGTAGTGCTTTCCGTGGTTAGAGTGGGAGTAGTTCGGTTACCACCATAAGCAACCAAAGTTCCTTCAATAGCGTCGGGCAATCCGTTCTTTCCGACCCCAACCCCGATACCCGCCGTAGCGAATGCCGCTGAGATATCAGTGTTGTCAGATCGTCTCCGGGCAGTTCCAACGTAACAAGCCTTGGCTGCATCGTAGGAGCTGGTAACTGTGTAGCCATTAGCAGTTGTTCCGACAGTTTGCGTGAAGGTCTGGGTGGGCACCACGTTTCCGTTGGCTTCTACCGCGTCAGCAATGCCATCGTTATCTGCATCCAGGTCGAAGTGGTTTGGCACGCCGTCTAGGTCAGTATCAAACCAGTCATTGATACCATCAGTGTTTAGGTCGCGGAAGCGACCAAAGATGGGGTGGATATATGCTGCGTCGAGGTATACCAGGGTACCTCCACTAACGGTTTGTGGATTTACGCTGTAGGTTTCGTGGGTATCCAGAATACCGTCGTTGTCATCGTCTAGGTCAGAGGCGTCAGTAATACCGTCTCCGTCATTATCGCAGACATACTGATAGACGTAAACTTGGTCGATGGGCGTGATAAAGCCGTAGCTCCACGTATTGATAGTTAGACCATCGCCAATTGCGTTGGTTGTATTACCCCAAGTATGTACGCCCAATGTTGAAACTTGGCCGTTGAGGCTTGAGCGTACAGGGAAGTTCGTGGCGTTTAGGTTCGTATCATCCCAATACAGACGGTCGAAATACTGCCCAGCTCCCGAAGTAGGACGCACGTTCTGGATACGCAAGCCATCTGGGTTACCCTCGGCATCATACAGTGGATAGTTGACAGGCGCACCAAAGCTGGTAAAGGACAGCGTAATGGTAGTACCAATAGCAACGGTAGCACCTGATTTATCTTTACCATCCCAAACGATGGTAGCAGGCGTATTGGCTAATACGTTCTGTGTGAGCAGAACGTCATTGGTATCCTGAATGCCATTGCCGTTGAGGTCAATCAGCACGTTAACAGAGCCTTGCTCTCCGCTCGTGGTAGTAAAGGCCACGCCTCCTTGTCCCGTGGTAGGGTTACAGAACGCTTTGGCAGTTCTTGTAAACACTGGTGCGGCGGCGGAAGGCCAGAGGGTCGGGTCCGGATTATTTACGAAGTTGTTATACTCTGATGAAGCTGAAGCTCCACTCACACTCTTACGGCTCTCCTCGAAAGCACCTGCTGTATTTGTGCCTTTGGAGTTAGCGACAAAGAAGAAGTCAACCGGACGCATACCGGCTAGTTCTACTTCTTTCACAAAGAAGCGGGTTGCATCTTGCACGCTGGGTACCAGCGTAAACAAACTAAAGTCTGCTGATAGCCGGTTTTCGTAGCCCGTACCTCCCGAAGCGCCAGAAGTAAACGCCCAGAATTTGCTAAACAAGCGCCCGGTTTGCTCCTGCCCCGTAGCGCTAAGCACCGTAAAATCCCAAAAATTATAGTAGGAGCGTTTTACTGCCGCTGCTAGTCCGCTTTCTCCAACCTGCGTAAGCTCCACCCAGTAGTCACGTGTCCCGGTTGCCGTAGCTGGATATGCTACCGTAAGAGCATCATATCCTGTAGGGTTTGCGGCCGTTTTGGGCCCTGCTTGATTTTGAGCAGCAGTACTAATTACGCCAGGTTGCGCTTGTAACGTAGCTTGGCTAGTGCTGCTAGTGTTCCGAAGAAGCGTAGTAGTAGCCGCAATCTGCTCTACCCCAGACGCATCCTTATATTTTATAGTGACAATTAGGTCGCTTTGGTTACCTCCTCCTACACTAGTGCGCTGTAAGCCATAGTACAAGGTTTCCCCTGGCTTCATTCGGATGAATAACCGCTCGGCATCCGGAGCACCCGGCTTCAAAAACTTCCGTGAAACATCGAAAGGTGCTGAGCTATCGTGTATCAGATATCCTGCAATGGTATTAGCAGGGTCTGTTAAGGCAGTAGGTGTACCGCTACGGTTAGGAGTAAGCTGTTTTGACCCCTCAGCCTGAACTGCTTGGTTTCCTCCAATTCCCAGAAGTAGACTTCCCAGCGTTGCCGCCCAAATTGGTAAGCGTTGTTTCATAATACTGATATTTGAAGAACATGACTTCACGCCATTTGTACCTGCATGGCACATTCCCAGCTTGACAAAAGTACATTCTCAAATTGACAGAGCCGCTAACCCTCAACATTTTAGCTTGAAAAGCTGTAAAAATTTATATATTTCTACAACATAGTAAAATGTTTCCCAACCAGGGAATAGGATAACTATATAATTTATTGATTTTGTACTATATCAATTTCTCCTGCTTATCTGTACTATCATAAGGATACTCCCTAGTTGTCTTAATATTTCTATCCTCGTATACGGCAAGCAACCTCCGTGACCTTCCGGTTGATTTTGCCACCTACCATAATTATTTTCAAGTCGTATATGTCGCGCCACCGGCCTCCGTCCCAACCACTTACTGATGTTGACGTTGCCATTGTGGGGGCTGGCAGCGCCGGCCTGAGTGCCGCCCTGGTGCTGGGCCGCTGCCTGCGCAAAGTAGTGGTGCTGGATGGAGGTTCCCCCCGCAATGCCCCCTCCCCGGCAGTACAAGGCTTCTTCACGCGCGACGGAACCCAGCCGGCCGATTTGCTACACCTGGGCCGCGAGCAGCTGGCCCCGTACGCTACCGTCGAGATTCGGGTGGCGCGGGTGTTGAGCGTGGTGGTGCAGGGCCACTTGTTTGTCCTGACGCTGGAGGGCCCTACCGGGCGCAGCTCCACCCTGACGGCGCGCAAGGTACTACTGGCTACTGGAGTAGAAGACGAGTTACCTCCTTTGGATGGCATGCGGGAGCTATGGGGCCGCGGGGTGCTCCACTGCCCCTACTGCCACGGCTGGGAAGTGCGCGACCAGCCCCTGGCCGTGTACGGGCGGGCCAAGATGGTAACTGGCCTGGCCCTGCTGGTCAGCCGCTGGAGCAAGGATGTAGTAG
Source organism: Hymenobacter sp. HSC-4F20 (assembly GCF_019599275.1). Taxonomy (GTDB): domain Bacteria; phylum Bacteroidota; class Bacteroidia; order Cytophagales; family Hymenobacteraceae; genus Hymenobacter. The sequence goes on from NZ_JAHZTD010000002.1 coordinate 1,134,977, forward strand.
CCTGCATCGATGGGCCCGGCTTCCTGACCGAAAACGCCCGGCGGCGGCTGCGGCAGCAGAAAATTCAGGTGCGCGAGGAGCCCGTGCTGCGGCTGGAAGGCACCCCCACCGGCGAGTTGCGCCACATTGTGTTTGCCTCGGGGGAGAAGCTGGCGCGCACGGCCGTATTCGTGCACGCCCACCAGCACCAGCGCAGTCCACTGGCCGAGCAGGCCGGTTGCCGCCTCACCAGCAAGGGCGCCATCTGGGTCGATAAAAAGCAACAAACCACCGTCCGGGGCCTGTACGCGGCCGGCGACACAACCCCGGGCACCCAGCAGGCTATTCTGGCCGCTGCCGAGGGTAGCGCCGCCGCCATCAGCATCAACGAAACCCTCACCCGCGAGGAATGCCCGAAGTAGAGGCTGCTCCCCTCGTGCGCCCACGGCATTCGGCTTCCTTTCGCGAAACCAGCCACACGTAACCCGGCCAGCATATCCACGTGGGTACGCCGGCTGGGTTTCTGGCGTCAAAAGCAATAAAGCCGACAACTTTCTGACGGGGCCTGCTTTGTGGTGCAGTGCTAACCAGTATCTTGTTACCGATCTTCCGCCCAACTGGCCGTATACCTGGTGCATTATGAAAGGTGTGTTTTTGCTGCTTTGCTTGCTTCTGCTGCTAGGCGCGCCCGTAGCCTGGGCCCAGCGGGTGGTGTTCAGCGGCCAGGTCACGGAGGCGGCTACTGGGCAGCCGGTGCCGTTTGCCTCGGTGTTTGTGCGCGGCACCAGCCAGGGCACCACCGCCGACGATAATGGCCGCTACCAGCTCACCGCCAGCGGGCCCGTGGATACGCTGGTGGCCTCGGCTATTGGGTTTGCTGCCCAAAAGAAGAAAGTAACGGCGGCTGAGCGCCAGACTATCAACTTTACGCTGGGCAGCGGGAGCGTGTCGCTGGGTGAAGTGGTCGTGCGGCCCAGCGAGAATCCGGCCTACGCCATACTGCGGCGAGTACAGCAGCACAAAGCCCGTAACGACAAGCGCCACCTCCGGGCCTTTGAGTTCCAGAGCTACAACCGTACGGAAGTGTCGCTCAACAACCTGCCTGATCAACTGAGCCGCCGCAAAGTACTGCGCCAGATGGCTCAGGTAGCCGACAGCCTGGGGGTGGCCCGCGACGCGCAGGGCAAGCCCGTGGTACCCATCTTTGCCTCCGAAGTACTTTCGCGCTTTTACCAGAACAACGACCCGCTGCGCCGACGGGAGGAAATTCAGCAGACGCAGATGCGCGGGGCGGCTCCCCGGGAAGGCTCGGTGGTGTCGCAGATTATGGGTTCCTCGTTCCAGGACTGGGACTTTTACCGCAACTGGCAGCAGCTGCTGGGCAAAGACTTCATTTCGCCCATTGCCGACGGCTGGAAGTTCACCTACGAGTACGAGTTGCAGGACTCGGTGATGCTGGGCCAAGACTTCTGCTACCAGATTGGAGTAGTGCCCCGCCGCCCCCACGATCTGGCTTTTTCCGGTACCATCTGGATAACGGCCGACACCTACGCCCTGCGCCGCCTAGACCTGAGTGTTAGTCCCGAGGCCAACCTCAACTTTGTGGAGCAGATTCGGGTGTACCAGGAAATGGCGCCCACGGCAGCCGGGGCGGAGTTGCCCCGCCGCACCCGCGTAATTATCGGCATCAAGCCCACCAAAGGCAGCACCGGCGTGCTGGCCCGCTTCACCACCGTCAATTCGGGCTTCGTAGTGAACCAGCCTAAGCCCCTGCCCTTCTACGACCGGCCCCTGGAAACGGCAGCCACGGCCTTTGACGGACCCAAGGACTTTTTCGACAAAAACCGGCCTGACTCGCTCAGCCGCCAGGAGCAGGCCACCCTGATGGTGCTGGACTCAGTGCGCCAGCTGCCGGCCGTGCGCTCCTTGCTGGAGCTGGCCGATGTAGCCGTGAACGGCTACTACCGCCTGGGCAAGCTGGACCTAGGCCCCATCCTGACGGCGTATAGCTTCAACAGTATTGAGGGCCACCGGTTCCGGGTGGGATTCCGTACTACCCCCGAGCTGAGCCGCGACTGGCTGCTGCGCTCCTACCTGGCCTACGGCACCCGCGACGGTCGCTTCAAGTACGGCCTGCGGGTGCAGCGCGTGCTGGACCGGCGCCGCTGGACGGTAGCCAACTTCGAGCATCGCCACGACCTGGACCAAGTAGCCCTACTGGACAACGACTACGCCCTGGAAAACCCGCTGTTCGAGGCCTCGGCCCGCCTGGGCGACATCAGCAGCAGCCGCCCGCTACGCCGCGACCTGACCACGGTGGCCCTGCAGTCGGATCTGTTCCGGGGGTTTACCCAGCGCGTGATGGTGCGCCACCAGCAGTTTCGGCCGCTGTATCCGTTTGCCTACTATACCCAGGAGCCCCACCCCGGCTCGCCCACCACCGACCACTTCGACCTCGCGGAGATTGTGCTGGAGTCGCGTTATGCCCGCGACGAAGTGCTGGTGGAAAACAACCAGAACCGCCGCACGGCCATTGGGGTGAAGCGCTGGCCGGTGTTTACGGTGCGCTACACTCTGGGCGTCGACGACGTGCTGGGCTCTGATTTCCGCTACCACAAGCTCAACCTGCTCATCGACCAAAGCCTGCGCCTGGGCCAGCTGGGCCGCACCGACTACCGCCTCGATGCCGGCTATATCCCAAGCACAGTGCCTTACCCGGTACTCAAAACTCACCTGGGCAACCAGTCGCCGTTTTACAACGCCGGGGCCTTCAACCTGATGCGCTACTTTGAGTTTGTCAGCGACCAGTACGTGGCGTTTCGGGTGGAAAATCAGTTCGATGGATTTCTCCTCAACTCCTTGCCAGCCATCAAGCAGCTTAACTGGCGGCTGGTGGCTACTGGCAACCTGCTCTGGGGTAGCGTACGAGAGTCCAACCGGCGTATCATCCCCCAGGAAGATCCCATCAATGGCGGTCCGCTGCCCTCCTTCCGCCCTCTGGGCCGCACGCCCTACGCCGAGGTAGGCTACGGGGTAGAGAATATTTTCAAGGTAGCCCGGGTTGATTTCCTGCACCGCCTCACCTACCGGCAAAATCCTGGTGCCCGCACGTTTGGAGTGAAGGTAAGCTTCCAGTTCAAGCTGTAGCGCCCGCACCAGTTGACGGACGGGCCAGCGGCGAAATCCCTAGCGGATATAGCGGGTAGAAACTACTTCCTGAACCGGCAAGGGTAGCAGCCACGGTTGCGTTTCCTTCCGCAGCAGCGAAATTGGTTGGTTTCTCGTACCAGTCTCTACGCCGGGTTGCCGGGGCTGCTTTGCAGGGCGGCATCGGCTATTCTGCCTCCTCCTAACCGTCTTCTGTTTCTATGCTGCTAGCCCAAGCCATTGCCACTGCCTTCCGTCAACGTTTTCAGCACGAGCCTCTGCTGGTGCGCGCCCCCGGCCGCGTGAACCTCATTGGGGAACACACCGACTACAATGGTGGCTTCGTGCTGCCCGCCGCCGTGGACAAGGAAATCTACTTCGCCGTAGGGTTAAACCAGACCGACACCATCCAGCTGGTGGCCCACGATCTGGACAAGACCTTTTCAGTGGCCACCAACGGGGTGCAGCGCAGCAAAACCTTATGGGCCAACTACCTGCTAGGGGTAGTAGCCCAGTTTCAGAAGCGAGGCATTCAGGTGCCGGGCTTCGACTGCGTCTTCGGGGGCACCATTCCGATGGGGGCGGGCATGTCCTCGTCGGCGGCGGTGGAGTGTGGGCTGGCCTTTGCCCTGGACCAGCTGCTGGAAACCCAGCTGGACCGGATGACGCTGGCTCACATGGCCCAGAAAGCCGAGCACGAGTTTGCCGGCGTACAATCAGGCCTCATGGACCAGTTCGCCAGTCTGTTCGGGCAGGCGGGGCAGGTGGTACGCCTGGACTGCCGCTCCCTGGCATACGAGTACTTTCCCTTTGATACCTCGGCCTGCCACATTGTGCTCTGCAACTCCGGGGTGAAGCACTCTTTGGCCAGCTCGGAGTACAACACCCGCCGCCAGGAGTGCGAGCGGGGCGTTACCATTTTGCAGCAGCATTACCCCGCCGTGCAAAGTCTGCGCGACGCTACCCGGGAGCAGGTGCAGGCCCTGCGCGAGGAGCTGGGCGAGGTAGTGTACCGCCGCTGCCTGTACGTGGTCGAAGAAAACCTGCGGGTAGAAGCGGCCTGCCACCACCTGCTGGCCGGCAACCTACAGGCCTTCGGGCAGGAAATGTACGCCTCCCACGCCGGCCTGCGCGACCAGTACGAGGTGAGCTGCCGGGAGCTGGATGTGCTGGTGGCGGCGGCCCAGACTGCGCCCGGTGTGTTCGGGGCCCGCATGATGGGCGGCGGCTTTGGTGGCTGCACTATTAACCTGATTTCCCCCGAGCAGGTAGACTCATTTATCGCCCACCAGAAGGCCGCCTACCAGCAGCAATTAGGGCTCCCCCTGGAAACCTACTCGGCTACCATTGTGGCCGGTGTGGGACTCTGGGCGGGGCCAGCGGAGGTGTAACGCCCGCCGGTGACCTGGCTTAGGCAGTAGTACTGGTGCAGGCCGCTTCCGGCTTTTCAGCGGGCAACACCGAGCTAGCAGCGGGCGGCAGCCAGCTATGCGTAAGTAGCTGGCTAGCAACTTATACCCACTAGGTCGGCACGGGTACGGAACCGGTAGCGGTAAGAGATGACTCTGGTGCAGAAAGGGCTATTGCTTTCATCGAAGACCAGGTTGGATGATAGAAAGGTTCTTCGTTTGATAACAGATTTTGCTGTCCTTCGGCCGAACAATCCGGAGGCCACGGGCGTTGGACCACTAGCCCCGCCTTTGGTAGTGAGACTTGCACGGAGCCCGTACCTTTGGCATATTGAGCGCGCAAAGCTCAACGCTACTTACCAACTGGCTCAGGCAGTTACCCGGCATCCGGTGGGGTAGCGCCTGGCCCTTTCCTCTGACTGACACCTTATGCCTAAGTACGAAGTTGCCAACCTAACGCTGGCGGAAGCCACCCGTCACGCGCCTTTCATTGACTATGCCCGCTGCATCGATGCCAGCCAGCGCCCTTACAACCACGTAGGCGACTGGCCCGAGGAAGGCCGTCTCTACCCCGTGCGCGTGGTAGACTCGCGCACCGAGGGCATTCCGCTAGTGCATGTGCTGGGCTTCGAAGGCGAAGCGCCTTACTATAACGCCTACGGCCCCCACCGCTTTGAAATGCTGCTCACCGTGTGGCTGAACTAGATTTCACCTTTCACTTAGTAAACAGCAAACGGCCCCTGCTACCTGGCGGGGGCCGTTTGCTGTTTACAGAGGTGCGTAACTTCCAGTCGGAACTCACGGCCTCCGCCTGATTGGCATGTGTGCTCCTCGGCGTCTCACCTCAACGCCACGTTGTAGCTTGCCCGAGTAAGCCGTTGTCCGGTTGCCCCATCAGAGGCGGCCGAACCACACGTGTCTTCAGGCCTCTTGCTGGGGCTGGGTGGCGGGGGTGCGCAGGGCGTAGAGCACGGGCTTGCTCGGGCTGGCGTCCAGCTCCAGGCTTGTAACTTGCAGGCTGAGCAGGTAGAGGCCATCTACCACGGCATCGGGCACGAAAATCAGCTCCGTGATGGTAGCCCCCGTGCGCGTAGCGTGGGGGTAGCGCCAGAAGGCATGATGGGCGAGCAGTTGGCCGGCGTCCTCTTCCCGGTCCACGCTGGGCAGATCGAGCAACAGATGGTCTACACCTTGCTCTGCCAGGTAGTGGGCCAGGGCTGGCTCCAGATAAGCAGGATTGGTGCCGGAGTAGTGCTGGGTGCGCTTGGCCGGCAGGTTGGGCAGGGTCCGCAAGATCAGGGCCTCGGGCCGCAGACCGGCATGCGCGCCCCGGTCTAGCTCCCGCCGCACATCCTCCAGAAGTACTACCTCGTCGCCGTTGGCCTGGGTTCGTGCGGGCACCGAAATCAGCCGGGCCACGAACAAGAAGCGGCGTAAGCAGCGGTTAAGGGTAGCTTCCGGATGGGGGGAAATGTGCCCGTAACATTCCGTATGCGTGCCATTGCCGTGGGGCGTCAGGTGCACGCGCTGGTAGTTGGTGCTGCCGCCTGCCGCTACGCTCCCGACAAAGCTGCCCACCTGAATTACCTCAAACTGCACCGGCTCGGCCCAGAAGCAGTTCACCTGCTGCTCTCCCGGCGCTAGGGGTAGAGAAATATCGAGCGGAGCCGCGGGGTCGAAGGCAAACGAGAGTTGGTGATAGGGGTAGGTAGCCAGCATGAAGTGAGAGAAAATGAAGAGGGAAAGCTGCCGCGCTTACTCAGGAAGTATCTCCTGAGCTAACTGGTTTAGAATCCGGCTGATTTCTCCGGCATGACTAAGCACCATGAAATGCCCGCCGCCGCGGATAAGGTATTCCACGGGGGTAGGCCCGGGCGGAAACACCCGGTCGTGGGTGCCCAGAATCTGGATGCTGCGGCCTACCTGGGTACTATCCCAGTGCAAAAGCCGGTCGATGGCCCAGCGGGTGTAGACCGGCTCCATGTCCTGCAGAATCTGCTTGAACAGGCGGTACTCCTCCCCGTTTTTCACCCCGAAGTACCACTGCCCCGGCCGCGGAAACAGCTTCAGCAAGTGCGGCGGCACCAACCGGTACACGCCCGTAGCCCGAATCAGGCGCAGCAGCGGGGGTAGGCAGCTGGCATCGGGGATGCTGCTGATCAGCACGGTGCGCAACCGGGGCCGCAGCCGGTTGATTTCCAGCCCCACTACTCCCCCGAACGACACCCCCACCAGCAGCCCTTCCGCCTCTGGCGGAATGTTCTTGGCCATGCGGGCAGCGTAGTGCGGCAGGGTTTCGTCGGGCTCCGGCGTCAGCCAGGTCAGCACCCGCACAGGGCCGTGCAGCAGCGGCAGCAGGTTCTGAAACACCCGCTCGTCGGCCCCTAAACCAGGCAAAAGGTAAAACATGCAGCAAATTGATAAGACGGCGAACCAACGTACGGCTGAGGTTGGAGCTCCACCGGCGCACTACGGTATAATTCCGCATCAGCCAGATACAAGGCTCAGCATTCCACTAGCCCTCCTTTAGGGCTCAATGCGCAGGAACACGCCTTCCAGGTAAAAGATGTTGTGCGGCTGGCTGCCCTCATACTCGGCGGCTTCCTCGCTGTCGGCGTCCATCCTGATGTCGAAGGTTTCGTCTTCGTCACCTTCCTCGTAGGGCTCATCGGCGGGGTAGGTACAGGAAAGCTTAAGGGCCACGTTGGGCAGAGGCACGGGCGGGTCGGCTTCGGTATTATACTCCAGCAGACAGGGCCACTCGTGCACCGTTGCCAGGGCATCGGCAATGTCTTCCTGGAGCGCCTCGGCGCGGGAGCCGGCCAGGCGCAGTAACAGATCGAGCTGCTGGAAGGGCAGGCCCAGGTGAAAGAAGTGGGATTCCTGGTCGAAATAGGTAGTAGCCCAGATGGTAACGTCGTCGGAGTTATCGAACACAATGGCTGTTATCTGCACCTGCTCGATAAAGAAATCCGTGTCGTCGGCCAGGGCGTCAATTAGTCTTCTCATACTCACGGATTTAAACAAGAAGCAGTAGGGCTACCCATTGGCGGGCAACACCCCGGCGGCACCCACTCAAGAGGGCTGCCGCGGCTACTGCGGGCGGGAAGGACGGGAAATTAGCAGTTTTCCCGGCGGGGTGTATCCGGCGCGGCTACACTTCCTGCTTTTCTAGCGTTGTGCTACCTCGCTCTTAGCCCTGAAATAACTCCAGCGTAATGTGGTCGGCCAGCAGCTTGCCTGGGGTGGTGAGGCGCAGCACCTGGTCCGTCAGCGTGGCCAGGCCGGTGGCTTGTAGTTCCGTGAGGTAGGCCGCCCGCTGGGCCAGCAGGTCCACGCCCAGGACCTGGTGCAGGTGGCGCAGGTCGCAGCCGTGGGCGGTGCGCAGGCTGGTCATCAGGTACTCATTGGCCTGGTCCTGGGGGCTGAGGTGCTCCACGGTGGCCGGCACCTGCCCCTGCTCCAGCACGGCAGCCACGTACTGTGGGTTGTTGGCCACGGTGTACTGGCGGCTGTGGCCATTGAAGGAGTGGGCGCTCGGCCCCAGCCCCAGGTAGGGCACCCCGCGCCAGTAGGCCGAGTTGTGGCGCGACTCGCGGCCGGGCTGGCAGAAATTACTGATTTCGTACTGCTCGTAGCCGTGGCGGGTCATTTCCGCGAGCAGCAGCTCAAACTGCCGGGCCACGAACTCATCGGGCGGGGCCGTAAACTTGCCCTTCTTCAGTTGGCGCCCGAACACCGTATCGGGCTCAATGGTGAGGGCATAGCAGGACAGGTGGGGCACCCCCAGCGCAAACACGGCGGCCATATCCTCTTCCCAAAGCTGATGGCTGGGGGCGGGCACGCCGTAAATTAAATCTACCGAAATGTTCTCGAACCCGGCTGCCTGGGCCCGTAGTACGCCCGCCCGCGACTCCAGGGCCGAGTGGGCCCGGTTCATGAGGCGCAAATGAGGCTCGTGAAAGCTTTGCAGCCCGATGCTCAGTCGGTTGACGGGGGAGGCGGCCAGCTCCCGCACTTTGGCACTGGTCAGGTCGTCGGGGTTGGCCTCCAGAGTAACTTCCGCATCCGGAGCCACCGGGAAATGGCGGTAGATGGCCTCGAAAATGGCATCCAGCTCCGCCGCCGTCAGCAGGGAGGGCGTGCCCCCGCCGAAGTAAATGGTAGTGAGCGTGGCGTCCGGCCCCAGGTAGTCGCGGCGCAGGGCCAGCTCCCGGGTCAGGGCTTCTACCAGCCGGCTCTTCAGCCCCATGGACGTGCTGAAGTGAAAGTCGCAGTAGTGGCAGGCCTGCTTGCAGAAGGGAATATGAAGGTACAGACCAGGCATCAGAGGAAAAACAAAAAGGTGGCCTGCATAGCGCTTAGCCAGTGGCAGGCAGGGAGCAGCCCACGCCGCAACAACCCGTAACAGCAACTACACCCTCGGAAGTTGCCCACTGTTCAAGAAGGCGGATGTGAAAAAGGCCGACTGCTGGACCTCCTGTTTGTCGCCCGTGCGGCACCCTCTGCGGGGGTAGCAGGTGGCAGGGCCCGGCACAAAAGTACAGCCGAAAACCCGGCCCAGCAGCTTCTGCCACCACAAAGTAGGGGGGAGCGGTTATAGGCGGCGCAGCCTATTGTATTTTCGGGAAAGAAAACGCGGCGTTTTGCGTTTCTGCTGCTACATGCCCGTCCGCATCTTCTTTCTTTGGTTGCTTCTGCTCCCGCTGCCTTCCGGGCTGATGGCCCAGAATCAGCAGGTGGCCCCCCTGAACCCGGCTGCGCCGCCCTTACCAGCTATGCCACCGGCCCTGCCGCCCGACTCAGCGCGGCGCGTGGCGGCGCTCCGGCCAGCGCCGCCTACGCGGCCTGTGCGGCCCGTAGTGTTGCAGGTAGTGGCAGAGGCCGCCGACCGGCCGATTCTGCGCCCGTACCGCTACCGCACCACGTTGCCCGACTCCCTGGCCGCGTTGCGCGAGGTGCGGACCCTGGTGCTAGCTCTGCAGAACGACGCCTACCTCACGGCCTCGGCCGATGAACTGCGCTGGCGCCACGACACGCTGCGCGTGCAGGTCTATGTAGGTGAGAAGTTTCGCTGGGCCCGCCTGCGCAACGGCAACCTCGGCGACGGGTTGCTGACCCGGGCCGGCTACCGCGAAAAACTGTTTCGCCAGCAGCCCTTCCAGCCCCAGGAATGGGCCCGCCTTCAGGAGAACATCCTTCACGAAGCCGAAAATCAGGGCTACCCTTTCGCCACCATTGGGTTGGACTCGGTGGTGTTACGCGGGGCCGATGTAGAGGGCCGGGTAGTCTTGCACCGCGGCCCGGCAGTAACTTTCGATTCGTTGCAGGTGGTAGGTAAAACCAAAACGCGGGCCCGCTTCCTGACCAAGTACCTCCAAATTGAGCCCAACCAGCCCTTTAGTCAGCAGCGCATCCGGGAGGCTGCGCGCCGCCTGCGGCAGTTGCCTTACCTTCACCTCAAGGCCGAGCCCGAAGTACGCTTTGCCCGGGGACGGGCCCGGGTATATTTTCTACTCGAAGACCGCACGGCCAACCAGTTCGATGCCATTGTGGGGGTGCTGCCTACTCCTAACCCGGGCCTGGGGCAGAAGCGCATTCAGATTACCGGCGACGTGACCATCAACCTGCGCAACCTCAGCGGCGGGGGCAAAGGTCTAGGGGTGCAGTGGCGTAAGCTTGATGCCAGCTCCCAGTTGCTGGACGCGCAGTACGTGCACCCGGCTTTTTTCGGGACGCCGCTGGAGCTGGACGGCAGCTTCAATCTGCTCAAGCAAAACGACCAGTTTCTGACGGCCCGCCCCCGCCTGCAGTTGGCCTACCCCTTACCCTCCGCCGGCCGGCTGGCGTTTTTCGTGGAGTGGCGCAACTCCCGCCTAATCGACTCTACTCTAAAACGGGCCACAGTGCTGCCCGAGAACATCGACTCTCGCTTTACCGCTTACGGCCTCGACTACGCTTGGAACACGCTCGACGACCCGTACTTCCCGCGGCGGGGCATGCTGGCCAGTGGGCAGGCCTCCGTCGGCACCAAGCGCATCAGCAAAAACCCTGATCTGAATGAGGCGCTCTACGAAGGCTTAACCCTGCGCTCCACCCAAGTGAGCCTGGGAGTGCGCGTAGAGCGCTACTATCGGGTGGGGCGTAGCGGGGTGCTGCTTACCCGCCTGCGCGGCGAGGCCTTGGTAAACCAGCGCCTGTTTTTGAACGACTTGTTCCGGCTGGGCGGCCTGGCTACCCTGCGCGGCTTCAATGAGCTGAACTTCTACGCCAGTCAGTACGCCGTCGGTACGGCGGAGTTCCGGCAGTTCACTGGGTCCGATGCCTACCTGTTTCTCTTCGTCGACCAGGCCTACCTGCGCCGCAACCTGCCTGCTGACCCGCTGCCCCACGATACTCCTACGGGGTTAGGAGCTGGCCTGAGCTTCCGCACTGGCGCAGGGCAATTTCAGTTTGTGTACGCCCTGGGCCGGACTCAGCAGCAAAAGTTTGCGCTCAACTCCGGTAAAATCCACTTCGGCATTACCAGCCGGTTCTGAGTTATCAGCAACAAGTGCCGCCCTACCCCTAGCCTAAGGATGTGCAACCAACCCAATAAACGAAAAAGCTTCCCCTGCTGGCAGAGGAAGCTTTTTCGTTGAGTTGAGCAGTTATTGAAGCGCCTTTTTCAGCTCGGCCGCGGCCAGGTCTTGGGCCTGGGCGGCCTGGGGCACCACGGCAGCCATGCCGAAGAACTCGTGAGTCACCCCGTTGTAGTTCTGATATTTGGTGGGTACCCCGGCGGCCTTAAGCTTGTCGGCCAGCATGCTACCGTCGCTCATCAGGGGATCAAGCTCCGCCGTAATGACCGTGGCGGGGGGCATGCCCTTCAGGTTGGCGTTCACCAGCGAAATCATCGGGCTCTTGCCATCAGCAGTGCCACGCAAGTACTTATCGAAGAACCACGCCATCATGGGCTTGTTCAGGGGCTTGGCCTGGGCATTCTTCTGGTAGGAAGGCGTGTTCAGGTCGTAGCTGGCAATGGGATACACCAGTAGCTCATGCTTGGGCAGCATTACCTTCTTGTCGCGGGCCATCATGCTCACGGCGGCGGCTAGGTTTCCGCCGGCGCTTTCACCAGCTACCGCTACTTTCTGGGGGTTACCGTTAAAGGAGGCGGCGTTTTTCAGCACCCACTGGTAGGCGGCAAAGGAATCGTTGTGCGCCGTAGGATACTTATGCTCCGGCCCCTGGCGGTAGGCCACTGACACGAAAATAGCGCCGGTTTTCTCCACTAGGCCACGCACGGAGGCGTCGTAGGTATCGAGGTTGGCAATAACCCAGCCCCCACCATGGTAATATACTACTACGGGCAGCGGGCCACTAGCATTCCGCGGTGTATAGATGCGCACCTTCACGCCTGGCATCACCTGGCGGCTGGTAGTATCGGCGCTGGAGGGCGGCATCGGAATGCTGTTGTCCCGCATTACCTTCTCTACAGCTTCCTTGGCGCCGGGCTGTTGCCGGGCCTCCTGCGCCGATAACGTTTCGATGGGCTTGGGGTTGAGGCTGGCAAGGGCTTCGATTACCGTTTGCATCTCGGGCGCGATGGTAGGGCCCCAGGCGGGCTTCGGGCCAGCTGGCGTTACGGGCTTAGGCCCCGCCGCCGGGGCAGAAACTGCCGGTGCGGTGCTCATGGTATCAGTCGCCGTTGCCGTAGCGCTGGTTGACTCAGATGTTTGGGACGTGTTGCAAGCCGTAAGTGCTAAACCGGCAAGCACCGGAGCAGCCCACCGCAGGGAGGGGAATGAATGCAGAACAGACATCAGGGTGTAGAAAAGAAAAAGAGTAGAATAAAACAGCTTGCTCTACGGGGGCGCTCTGTTCAGCAGACAAGCTCGCCCATAATCATGTACATACTTACAATACAGTCGCTGCTCGCACTAATTTTTTGTCCTTGATAGTCAGCCAGAAGGAAGGCTGCCGACATTATTTACAACCCTTTCGTGCGGATATCCGAAAAAGCCTACTACATTTGTATTACCAAACAGTGCGGGGTGGAGCAGTTGGTAGCTCGTTGGGCTCATAACCCAAAGGTCACTGGTTCGAGTCCAGTCCCCGCTACCTTATAAGAGGCCAAGTAGTTCGTAATGAGTTACTTGGCCTCTTTATTTTGCGTCCTTAGGACGCTAATAGAACGTTAAGATTGGATTTTTGGCGTTCGTATTCGTTGTGCCTAGAAGAGGAAGGCACAAGCAAAGTGGGTTACGATACCAATTAGCTACCTACTGCTCCACCCCGCATCCCAAACATATTAGCGGGATAGTCATAGGTCTCAAACTATCTCCTAAAACATAGTAAGATGTGAAGGAGGATTCCGTTGGGTAGTCACCACTGCTTGCCAGAGAAGTTCATGAGGAGGTGTACCACCTATCACAAGTAGGAGTGGTGAGCCTGACCCATACAAACGCCGTAAAGCGAAGTATCGCATTTGCTTAATATCAGTGCTGCTTGGTTGAGCAGCAGAATTAGGATGTGTATGCCACTCACCTACATAATAAAGGGGTGGGTTTTGATTTTTTGCTGAAGTTAATAGTTGTTTAATACCCTTTGTCCCACGAATGAAGCGGTAACGACCGTGTTCGGAATCCGATGGCGGCGGTGTAGCTACAACTATCGTTGCGACGCGGTAGTCGGAGTCATAATACCCTAGCAGAATACCACCTGTTTCTAAAGGGTGGTGCAATAGAGCCTGCTCACGGATAGTGTCAATTGCGTTCGTAAGCAAGTGCATACATTGCCGACCGTCACTAGTGCAGAAAAGCAGACTCATTAACAGTTTCTAAAATTGAGGTTTGGTCTGATACCAATAGTGGCCAAGCATGACGAATTCTAAGAGGGCATACCGACTTATCTGCATAGGTCTTATCAATCAACTCTACTGCTACACCTGCTAAACCTGCTATCCTGTTCAAAGGAGCGGGAGTTAGAGGGTGCCAGCATCCTATTCCCCTTGGAAATTCTAGCTGTTGAGCCAATTGATTTTGCTCTTCCCTAAAAGGTTGATGCCATTGATTAAAATCAATCCAGTTGAATGTCTCAGCTAGGTCAGCATAGAAAAACAAGTGTTCTGCATTCAGGCTAAGAGAACAACTTATGATAGGAGTGTCCCTGGGAATGCCTGGCAATGGCATCAATTGCAGTACCGCATCTTCCGCCGTGGCATCAATAATGAGCGTAGCCTCTTTGACTGCATTCAAGAAGCCAATATCCTGGTTTGGAAGGGTTAAATGCATCCCAACAACTCTCGTTGAAGGGTTAACTTGATTTAGCCCTGCTGCTAATGCCAATGCCTTTGACTGTCCTAATTGAGGCAAGGCTAAGCTATGTCGCACTAAGTTGCCTGCTTCTAGTACATCCTTATCCACAATTGTCAGGTGGTTCACGCCCATCCGGACTAGTTGCTCAGCGATAGCGCTACCTAATGCCCCAGCTCCTAGAAGCAAAACTTTTGCATTGCTAAGCTTAACTGATAGACGCCCACGGTTCTGTAAAACTTCAGGGTGCCAATTTTCAGCTCGCGGCATCCACTTGAGCTCGTGAGGAGTATTAAGATGGGTTTTAAGTAACTGCACCCGGCTCTTTTGAGGTAAACGAGTTGCGGGTTTAGCGAGCTGGAGTGCCTGCCAATGGTAATGATGTGGCTTCTCACCTACCCTTATAGGGATGGGTACTCCCAACAACAGAAACACTTCTTTTGACTCACTGAAGTGTTTCCACATTGGTTCGAGTAATTCGTTTAGGTCTTTACCTTGTGCGGTCAATGCTTCCCGCAATTGGTCAATTGTAGAAGGCGCTTGCCAGTAGTTTACTACTGGCATGGCATCAAGCCTAATCCATAGAGCATAGTTTTCAGCAGGTTCACTGCTGATGGATTTTCCCCATGTAGGAGCAAAAACTACACTGCGTCCTCGAAAGTCATAAAATCTTTTAATGACATGAGTTAATGGGTTTCCCCTTAGTCGCAGCAGGGAAGCAATGCCGCTATCAACGCCCTGTGACTGCCAATGTTTGTAACTCTGCTCGTCCTCGTAATAGGCCAAAGACCCAGGTATGTTATGTTGGCCTGTATTAAAGTCTGGTAACTCGTAATAGTCGCCAAGTTGAGTGAGGGAACTGGTTGCAGCCAAGGCTAACCATTCTAAGGCACGAGATACATGCCAGCTCAGCCTATCTATAGTGGTAGTAGGCTCGACGGGCATAGCGTTTCGCGTTGCCGCAAGATTATTTTGCCAAGTTAGAGTGCATATGTGCCCGTTTCGGCAAGGCCAAGTACTATGATTGCCCCCATTAAACTGCTGATGAGGAAACGTCTTGTTGATGCCGTACTCATTGTTAACAGGGTGTAATTGTACCTTTCCCCACATGTCCTGCCTGAAGTCAAGCACAACTTCCCAGTCGGTGTATAAAGGTACATCAGATGATGGCTCCGCCCCGAGCAATTCGAGGCGGAGCTGAAGCATCCATACTGTTGAGCTTTGCGTCGGGCGCCATTCACTTTGAACTTGTACCCCCCGCATGGAGGAAAGTATCTTGTGGCTCTGAGCAAGTGCTATTTGGTCTAGTTCATTCATGGCGTATCCGAGCAACTCAACTATGCAAAACGGCCTGGACCTTCCGAACCTTTGGTTGTTGGAGGTACATAACCGCCAGAGCCACCATTTCCACCGTTTGAACCAGACCCTCGCAACTCACGGAGAAGGTCTTTTACATTAGTTATAGACCGCTTCACATTTTGCTCGCTCTCGTATCCCTCAGCGCTATCAGCTAGAATCTTATTGTTTCTAGCTTGAAAACGCCATCGCCATTCAGCTTTCCTATCTGAGTAGTACTCCCATTCAGGTCCTTGCCCGCTGGTATCAGGCTCAACAACTTTTCGCTCAGGTGCCTCTGGTCCTAATGCCTTGAATAATTCAGCGCCTTTCTGGCAGTCTGTTTTGTCCCGGTAGCCTTCGCCTGAATCTGCTACGATTTCGTGGTTACCGTCCTTCAAGTTCCAGCGCCATTCATTCTTGGCGTCTTGGTAATAGTTAAACCCTTTCATTAGGTCGCTCCGTTTGTTGTTAAAAGATACCTCTGTCTGTTCTCGGCCGAGAGTTAAAGACAAGCATCATACAACAATACCTGCGCCATTGTTTCATTCATGACACAATTGCATGTGTTAGACAAGGCCGGATATAACAAGTAAGACAAACCAGCTTATATTTGTAATGCACGGAACTCAAACCGTCATTGTGGCTGAGTTTATCGTATATTCCTTAGCCTTAACTATATATGTCGCACGAAATAAACATCAAGGCATTAGCAGAAGCCATCCAAAGGCATCGCGAAGAGAAAAAGCTCACTGTCAGAGCGGCATCTCTTGAAATGGAGAGCGTTAGCTCATCTACACTATCTAGAGTAGAAAGAGGGAGCCTACCTGACTTAGACACGTATATGCGAATATGTAGGTGGCTATCGGTAGACCCTGCCTATTTTGCCAATGAGCCTGCTTTAAAGAAGGAACTAGGAAGAGAGCCTGTCCTACAAACGGAGGATATTATAGTACATTTAAGAGCTGACAAGCTATTAACTCAGCAAACTCGTGAAGCATTAATTACTATGATAGAAGTGGCCTATGCCGCATCTCGTCGCAATTTGTTACCGAATGAGGCAAAATCTCCTTCCTCCCAAGTTCAAGACCCTTGCTGAAGCAAAATCTCTAGATATTCGAAAGCAACTTGGCCTACGTTCTACTCAGGCTTGCCCAGCCCGATTAGTAGCTGAGCTATATAATGTCAGCGTAACTGCATCCTCCTCATTACTAGAAGTTTTGCAAGCTGACTTGCGAGAGCTATTCCCAGACCAAGCCTTATATTCTGAGCGCCTTACATGGGTTTCAAACCCAGAGTGTAAGTTCTCAGCGCTTGCAGCAATTGTAGGAGAACACAGGATGATTCTCTATAACGATAGCAACTCATTGGCTCGACAGGAGAGTGATATAATGCATGAGTTGGCACACATTATATGCGAACATCCAGGTGATTGCTTACAGTTAAATGCCGATATAGCGCTTAGACAGCATAATGATAGCCATGAGGAGGAAGCTAAATGGTTAGGGGCAACCTTGCAAGTGCCTGACCAAGGGCTATATCAGCTGGTTCGCGCAGGGCATACAACTGAGCGAATTGCTGAAATATATGGTTGCAGTATAGAGATGGCCATATACAGGCGACGAATAACAGCGGTTGACCGCCGCCTGTCTTATATCAAACCAAAGCCTCAATTCTAACGATGTGTAGGAAGGGTAATATCTATATTGCTGCCTACTGTCCCAAAGATTCAAGTATACATTATGCCTTTACTCGCAAACTTCCCTTCACCTAGTAATATAGGACACCAATATTATGTTTACGCTAAAGAACATCCTGCAGATAAATTAGATTTGATAGAGCAATTCAAACAAACTTATCCTGAAAACCCTACTTTGGGTGTTCATAAAATAGTCACCCAAGTTGTAATTAATGGTTTGCCCTGTATAGAGATAGGTTTAAACATGTCAGGGCCCCCTTTAATCACAGTAGAGTTTCGTAGTCAATCAATAGGCTACGGTAACGCGTTGACACTAGCTAATCTGCCTTAATTATAAGTCGAAGCTATTACGACTGACTATAATGCCGCTGATGCCTAGTTTTTTTCTTAAGTGTAGAAAATTAGATTATTACGCATTATCAACAATTATAAGAAACGCTGTTTTACTCAGTGTTCAACTTGCTGATTGTATCTGATATGTGGCAGAATGCTGATATTAGCTCTCACAAGCCATTTTCATAATATTGTATATATTATATACATGGCTAGTGTAGATGCCTAAGCAGCCAAATTTAAATTTCCAAAATAGTAAAATCGCCATGTCACTAGTAGACCATAATTCACCTGATGGTTTTGGTCGATATATAAGGGAGTGGTATACGGAACAAGGATTGCCTAAGCTTAAGGTCTTGAGCTTATTTAGTGGCGGTGGTGGGCTAGACATAGCTTTCCACGACGCTGGCTTTGAGGTCGTGGAAATGGTAGAGAAAGACCTCTCTTGTGTCCAAACGTTGAATCACAATGCACAGCAGGGGAAGCTACTAGAAGGTTCCCGGGGTATATGCGTTGATGTGACGACCTATGAACCTAATCCAGATACGGATGTGGACTTCATCATAGGTGGGCCGCCTTGTCAGTCATTTTCCGCAGCAGGCAGACGTATGGCTGGAGCAATGGGAACCGCTTCACCAGGAGGCCAACTCTTTCAGCATTATGTTAGGTTGCTCAAGATGCTGCAACCCCGTGGGTTTCTTTTTGAGAACGTCCTAGGATTGCTAAGTGCGCAACAGGGTAGTGCCTGGAGGGCAATGCGTGAAGCATTCAACGAAGCGGGTTATCAAACGTCTGTTCATGTTCTAGATGCGGCAGATTATGGCGTTCCACAACATAGGGAGAGAGTAATTGTAATTGGGGTGAAACAGGGAGATTTCTGCTTTCCTGCCCCAACACATGGCCCGCGCTCGAAATCAAGAGTTGAGCATATTACTGCTGCAAAAGCATTAGAAAGTGTTCCTGCCGATGATTTATTGCCTCCTCCAACAGGCAAATATGGTCATCTCTTAAACGATATACCTCCCGGCCTCAATTACTCTTTCTACACTGAGCGCTTAGGCCATCCTCAGCCTATTTTTAGCTGGCGGTCCAAATTTTCAGACTTCCTATACAAGGCAGACCCTCAGGAACCTACTCGTACAATAAAGGCCAACGGAGGCCCCTTCTGTGGCCCTTTCCACTGGGAAGGGCGACCTTTTACACTTGCTGAGTTGAAACGCCTACAAACGTTTCCAGATTCGTATGAACTATTAGGGGGGCGACGTGTCGCCTTTAGGCAACTGGGTAATGCTGTGCCCCCTCAACTCGGTCGGGTTCTAGCACTAGCAATCCGCCAACAGCTATTCGGCGAGCCCATACCTACTGCATTAGATTACTTGCCCCATGGGGATGATACGCGCGTATATCGTCCTAAGCATCTAAAAACTGCCATATACTCTCGCAAAGCTTCAGATGGCCACGCTGCTATTACTCCCATTATGCGTGCGTCTATCACAGAGTGGGAAGGTCAACGTTTTTTGACGGAATCTTTCAGCTGGCAATCAGAGCCTGAATTCGGCTCACATGCATATACCGTCAAGGCCAAACTAGGAGAAGATATTTGGGTCATCCGACTCAAACGTTCAGGGATGTCAGGCATGCAACGTATTCAATACACCTTGACGCTGCGGCCCAATACAGCTCAAGGATGGCCTTTGGAAGCCAAAGAAGTGCGAATACAGGCGTGTGACAATTCTGCTCCCATGTTTACTGCTTGCTGGAAGGCTTTTGAGGAAATATTACGAGAGAAGGCTCATTTATCAGATTTAGTCCAACTTTCCGGGTACTATTACTATACTCAAAGATTCAACGTTGAGCTTCGTCAACAGGACAAGGCACTTGCCCCGTCTTGGTTCGCTGTTGCTAAACAAGTATCTGCAGGGAAGGGCGTAGGCGTCTTGATGAATGAAGATGAACTAGCTAAGCACTGGGGCATATCTCCATCAGGGGTTCCTAATAACCTTGTCGCACTTCGCAAACTAGGCTTTGAAGTACGTAGTCACTACATAAACCCTCAGATACCTGTTGGGCAGTATCTCGTTCCTTATAGCTTTCCTACTTTAAGCCCAAGTAGCCCTCTACGCAAAAAAGAATTTACTGGCCTTGCGGCCGTCACTCAATAACCATTCTCTATTTCGCACTTTTATGCTTTCCCCCTTAATTCCGGTTAAACCACTCCGTGTAACCGACATAGGAGAATTTATCCGTCATGATTCTTGTGAAAGACGATTCAAGTTGGGCCTTGGTAATCGAGACCTAACCAGAGTACTTCCTTTCTTCGACCGCTTCTTGAATACTATGGACCCCGTACTCAAGGCACAGGGACATATGCGTGAGGAGGAGTGGGCTGCTAGCTTGCTAAAAGATGGCTTTAAGGACTCAACAACATTAGTTCCTATATATGATAAAGCGGGGAAGTTCCTCCGTAATGACCTCAAAACCACTTGGGCAGAAGTAGTTGCTGCCATTGGCAGTGCTGTGGTTGGACAGAATTTGTTCTGGCGTGAGACAACTGTTGAAGGCAAAGTTGGTGACTTTGAAGTGCGTGGAAGTATAGATTTCATTTTGCTTACTTGGGCTGCTAATAATGAACCTGTACTGTATGTAGTTGAGTGCAAATCAAGCCGCCGAGACCGTACTTATCATCGGGTACAGGTTGTGTTGTATCAAATTTTAGTTGAACAACTGCTGTCCTCCACGCCAGCAATATGGCATGGGCGCACTATTACTGCCGCTGACTTCAAATATATAGTAGCACGTATAGACGAAACCACGAACCTAAACCAACGAATTTTAGATATTCCAGCGTTTGACCTGTCACTCGAGCGGGCTGATGTTGAGTCCCTTTTAGAAGAGCATGGGTTACTAGCAACCATTCGAGATACTGATTTGGAAGAGCTTCCCTTTCAGTTGAACAAAAAATGTGATGGCTGTACGTTCAGCCCACATTGCCTTACTGAGAGCGCTAGGCACCTACGCTTAGAGCTACTTGGCCTTCCCCCCGCAACCACGCGAGTTTTGCGGCAGTTTGGTGTAAATACTTTAGACCAGCTTGCAACACTAGACTTGCTCTCAAGTGCGGCATCACAGATTCGGAATTCCTTAGGGTTTACAAACGAGCTAAGTCGATTACAGATAGAGGCAATTAGCAGATGCGCCACCCTACCAGGGCGTGCAGGTATTCCCAAGGCTTTCTCAGTAACTACAATTCCCAACTCAGGTCAGGGTCAGCTACCGGAGCATACTTTATCAGGTGTTCCTCTGGTACGAGTATACCTCAATGTAGATTATGACTATGCTGAGAACAGGGTTGTAGCACTAACTGCCCATGTTACAAACAGCCCGAATCAATTAGAAACGCCCTACTCTCTTAAGCCTGATGGTAAAAGAGATAAACCTATCGCTGGTATACAAGAGGTGCATAGTGGTACTGCACAACCTGTGAAAGGCCGTGATGTACAGCAAATAGTGTCATCTTCTTGGACTGGCGATTACGGACAGGATTCGGCTACAGAGCGTGCCCTTATCCAAAACTTTTTTAGGGACATAGTAAACGCAATAGCAACTGAAGCAGGACGGACTGCCAGCGTACCTGTACATTTCTATGTATGGTCAGGCATGGAGATGAAAATGCTCATTGAGGCATGTTCACGAGGTGGAGGAAAACTACTTGGTCATTTGCGTGAACTACTCGGTAGCCGACAAAGTCTAGAGCAGCTGTTGTTCTCCTCAGTAAGTGATGAGGTAACGCAACGTTATGGCCTAGGATGGACAGGGCGCGGGTTAGGTGTTGTAACATCGTTGATTTGGTTCAAAAGACGATTCCACTGGACACGCCACATCAACAGTCAGGATGTGAAGCTTGATGAACAGTTTACACAGGACGTATTTGACTTTAAAACCGCCCTTGACTTTGACCCGGCAAAACCCGGCTATTGGATTGATAAGGATATAGAGCCTTTGGTCGATAAGCATCGATTCGAAATCCGTAGTCGTTTCAATGATGCGTTATCTGCACCATATTGGCGAGCTTATTGGGGAGACCTACCTGACCCTGCTAAATTAGACCATCGTTCACGACGTGCCATTGAGTACTATAACCGAGCTAGTCAGCCTAACTATCTTGCTGAATACTTGCGCAGCCGTACTCATGCATTACGGTGGCTGGACGAGGGATTACGTAAAAACCCAGATATAGAAAAGACCGCTTTATCCATATCTGGACTCACATCATTCACACTCGGTGTCTTCGACGCTGGTAGAGCTGGCATAGATTTTCTTCTCTTAGACCACCACGTAAAAGTGAGCGGGTGGTTGACGCAGAATATGCGGCCTACAGCAGGGAGGGTGGCAACAGGACAAACCCTACCCCTTAAGAACGTACACACCGATGGCAATAAAATGCTCTGTGCAACCATAGACCCGGCGCCGTTCGGGCTCACATTGGCATCACTGGAGTCTCGTGCATTGTACTCCGTTGGTTCTTATGTCCGTGTATCTCCTTGTGCGTCAGACCCACAACGTGGTCAGACGATTCCGCAGCTTACAAAGGGGGGCTGCACATGCGTAATAATAAGTATGGATTGGACAACAGGAGATGTAATGCTAGAGCCGCGCTTTGGCATGCATAATCCTTTTACCCTCCAAAGCGGTAGCTACCAACCGAACGTAGGTGTATTCCCTTTCGCCACTATGGATGAAAGCGTAACGGACTTCGTTGCGAATCGGGTCTATAAAAGACTCTCTTTCAACCCTAGGAATTTCATGTTCAATTGGCTAGACCCAATAACTCCTCATGTACCGCCGCTTGCAGCACTTCCAGCTCCAACAAAGACGTTGCTTGAAACGGTAGTCACAGACTTTCAAGACCCAGACCGCCATCGATTGATGGCTGACCAACGTGATGCTGTTCTGACAGGGCTAGCTACACGAGTTATCTGCTCCAAGGCCCCCCTGGCACTGGTAAAACTACAACCACCGCAGTAGCTATTCTGTCTCGCGTTGCTGCGCGGCGTGCGGTTGGTGATGTGATATTGATTTCGGCTAATACACATAATGCGGTTAGAACCTTACTTAGACGTCTTGCTCTGATAAGCACCACTTTTGCAGCTCAGGCTGCTAGCAGAGGTATGCCTATGCCAAATATCCATTTGGTACAAATGCACTCAAGTGATGTAACAGAGAGCATAACAGGAACAGAGGATTGCACAGATGGGAACTGTACTAGTAGCGTAAAGAGATTGCGCAGAACAGGTGTTGTGATTATCGGTGGCACCACTACTGCTCTGTTAAAAATGTCGGAGAGAATCTCTGCGTCGGCAGCTTACACAGGTGCAGGCCGTGTATTTCAAGCCGATGAGTTAATAATTGATGAGGCAAGTATGCTGGTATTCCCTCATGCTTTAGCCTTAGCATCACTTTTGACAGAGGATGGATGCATGATGTTAACCGGCGACCATCGACAGCTATCACCGATAGTAGCACATGAATGGGAAGATGAAGACCGGCCGCCAACCGTTCTGTATCAACCCTTTCGTAGCGCCTATGATGCTATTCGTAACTTATTAGCACATTCATTGATTGCGGCTGACAAGACACGGATGAACCGCTCAGCTCTCACATATAGCTTTCGACTGCCTACAGTTGTGAGAAACCTGATAAAACGCTTGTATCTTCTTGATGATTTGGAACTAGATGGACCTTCAGGCCATACTAGGCCAGATTCAAGAGGCATTCAAGACGGCTGGGAGAGTGTTTGGGCAAATGGCACTGGCTTGTATCTTATATTGCACAACGAGCGCATATCAAATCAGAGTAATGAAGTAGAGGCCAGCATTATTAAAGAGATGTTGGACGCTGCACCTGCTCAAGCGCCAAATAGTATTGCGGTCATTACTCCACATAGAGCACAAAGGACTCTTCTACAAACTCGTTTAGCTCCTTACATTGACCCAGGCATAGAACCCGTACAGCTAGTCGACACTGTAAACCGCCTCCAGGGTGCTGAGCAAGAAACAATCATCGTATCAGCTGCGATGAGTGACCCTTCGGCTATTGCGGGCAACGCTGAGTTTATTTTGGAGTTGAATAGAGCGAACGTAGCCTTCTCAAGGACGAAAAAACGCCTGATTGTCGTGTGTTCCGAAAGCTTGCTTTCTCATATGCCCGTCGAAGCCGACCAATATGCCGAAACATTGCTTTGGAAGTCATTGCGTCAGGAATGCACCGAACTGGTAGCTACGGAAACTATAGGCAGCTATTCAGTTCGCGTCCTAACGCCTCCCTTTGACCCACCATCTGTTCCTGTATTAGTTACTTCCACCTTAGTGCCAAGCTCCGTATAACACTAAGAGCAGGGTAGGGATAAAGCATTCCCTACCCTGTTTTTTATACCTCCCGTAACCCCGTTTTACTGTTCCTTAATGAGTCGTAACCTTACCTTATAGCTATGAATTCGTACCAATGTACTGTACGCTAAGTGCGGTTGCAAGGCTCGTAAACGACTACTATTAGCCCGCTTAACACTAGCTTGGTTCATGGAGAGGCCCTAGTACGCGAATGGCCCCTCCCCCGTATCCGGCACTGCCCCCCTCTCCCCCAAAGCATTGTTTCGGTGGCTTGGTCGCGCAAAAAATTTTTCAATTTTTTTTGCTAGCGAATCACTGACAAGCAATTACTTACCCTCTTTAGTTATTATAATAATATATAAATAACTATATTTTATTTGACTTTCAGCTTGAGGTCTAGTCTTAGTTTACGCAGCTGCTGCTCTATTATCTTGCGTGCGTTGTCTGCTTCCTCATGACGAATGAAGATAGCGTCATGTATGGTAACCACCTTACGAATTCCTCTTTCGGCCAACGCTCTCACGAGTATAGTGTATATCAGAACGGACTCAATCCTTTGAGCGAGCAAGCAGTTATTCGCATGCGGTTTTCCTTGTCCCTCTACGTTCCACTCCAACCTTTTCAAATTACGGAACAACTGATGAACGCCAGGAAAGGCTTTCTTGAACAGATGGTAGCTTCGTAGAGTGAACAAATTTGAAGCAGCTCTTTTTAGCGTCTGCTCATTTCCGTTGACCATGTGCCATGCGTGTTCTGCTTCACTGCTGCTTAAGCTGAGATGACTAAGCCCGCTATAGTTTGAGAAGCAAGCTCGGTAGTATATGCTCTTACCATCATCTCGAATCATAGGAACGTTGTACTCTCGCTCATAGGATTGCGCTAGAAAATCGTAGATGCCATGACCTACCCGCACATCTAGGCATTTGACTTTATAGCGTTCCCAATCATCATTGCTTTTCATGACCTTGAAAAGCGGAATTGCAACAGCGCATTCGGGAGCAAACCTTCTTATCAGCGCAGGGGTGATGGAAGCTAACAACGAAGGTTGAGAAGCTACAAAATCTACTTCTACCAAGGGAGAGGCCGTATCGCTTTTAAAGCGCATAAAAGGCCGAAGTTCACGGGGCGCACTTGTTATGGGGCCATGTACTCGATATCCGAAATCATCCACTGACGCTTCCTGGAAGATGTTGTTGTTCCACATGTCCAGGTATTGTTCGGCGTTGACCCTTATTCTTCCTTCCGTGTAGAGCCTCGATAAGATTTGACGCGATTCTATGGTATCCACCAAGACTATGTCATCCATATTCTCTCGAATGAACTCACGGTACGGTTCCTCGTAGCGAACACGAGGCTTTTTCGCATTCTGTATTTTGGTGCCTTCGGTCTTCGTTAGCTCCATTTCCAAGATTTGGTAGCTATCGTCCAGAAGATGCGCAGGGACGCGAAAAGACTTGCAACGGCCTATTATGCCTTCTTTTTCGTCAGCTACTTGGAAGTAGCCGCCTGGGTAATACTGACCGTACTCATCGTACTCCAAGCGCTCGAGATAGTTATTGTCTACAAGCTGACGAAGCACATCCACATAGTTCTCCTTGCCAAGGAACGCTTGTAGCGTCGTATAGTTTACCTGTATGTAATCGGAAGCGAATTCCTCTTCCCTCGGCTTGACATCTTTGCTCAGGAGGTAGTTATATAATAGTACCACCCCACGAGTGGTACGTGAAAAGCTTGGCGTGCCAGTGAGGGCAACGTTCAAGTCCGTTAGATTCAAGTTGGCCGGTAGCCGAAACGAGAGTTGCAAGTAAGCGGTTCATCTTATCTATTCAGTTAGGTATTCCTGGGCGCGCCCATGGTAGTCGGTCATGTTACACGGATGCATGGAGGAGGCTTACCAACCAAGTGCCTTCCCATATGTGCTGGCGTCGTCACTAGAATAGCTTAGCCTGCGAACCAAATATATCCTCGTCTATAAAGCGACGAAAATCATTCTCATTGCGATGTCGTTTTTGTACAGCTAAAAGCGCATTTAAAGCGAGCAGAGATGGTTTTTGGCGAAAACTCCCGGCATACCCATATTACCCATATTACCGCAGGTTCCTTGTCTTATTACTGTTCTCCTTCTCGTTACCTACGTTTCTCCTTCCTCTTATATCCTTCCTACGTCACGTTTACTTCTCTTATCTTCCCTTTCCCTACCTACTATTTCCCTATCCACAATCTTATGCATCGCTCATTTACTCTTTCTGTAGCTAGCGCATTCGTGTATTAGCCTGTAGGCGGAACTGCCCTTTTGAAGCGTGTAGGTGCGTTTCTCACAGCGTCATGCCGTGGGTTATACTCAAGGCTTCGATGATGCATCGACATGTCTCGATACGCACAGCAGGAGGCATGCTCTTGCCGCGAATCTCCTTATGTGAAAAATCATTTCACCTGCTAAACAGTGATTTAGGCTTTCGCGGTTTTATGGGCGAGGATATATTTGGTCACGAGGAAACAAACCCATCCTCACCTATCAGTACTCATGGAAAAGACCAAATCCCAACCCTCACTCATCGCTCCATCACCTGGCACTCTGAGCCGCACACGCTACTATGACTACGCCGGTGTCAGCCTTGATGCTTATCGCTCAGCAACAGTGGAAGCAGCTAAACGCTACTTCGGAACTAAACGCTATGAGGAAATCAGAATAGTGTTCCAGGAAGCCTACCCGGAACTGGCAAAACACAACCGAGCCGTCACATTTGACGGTCACGCTGAGTGGTTGCACTTACATGGAATTCATGGCTTCGCTCATGCTATCGCAATCGGCCTTGAATGGGGCCTAGAACCTTTCATTTTGGACTGGGACGCTCATTTCGATGAATGGCTGGACTCATGCCTGGAAGCCAAGAAAGTCGCCTAAGCCCCTCAATATTAATACACAAGATGAAAGGAAACCATATGCACATTAACCCTAGCAAATTCGACGGCATGCTCACGATGAGCAGAGAAGAAGCCTACAACTATGGCGGCGTAAGCCTCGATTCCGTTCGCCTCGCCGTAAAAGAGAACATTCGCCGGTTCTTCGGAGAAGAGAAGTATAAAACTCTGATACTTGACTACGACACAATACGTGCTGTATGGGTAGCGAAACGTCAAAAGTTTACCTTCAAGTGCTTCATGAACATGCTGGCCGCAGATGGCATACACGGATTCGCTCAAGCGTTTGCGCTTGCACTTGAATGGGAATTCGAGCCTTGTATCGAAGATTGGGAGCAATCCTTGAACAAGTGGTTGGATAGTCCGTCAGGCAAGGTGTGCTAAAATGCTTTGCTCAGCTATTTGCCCTATAATGCTTCTAGAATGCGTGTGACCACTTTGTAGGTAGATACTCTTGCCTTGAGTGCCTTCTGTAGTCGTGTAGTGAAATCCGATGGCGTATATAAGCCTGACGGCATCTGGCAACCTTCTACCAAGGGGAATGGTGGATTCACATGAATAAGGTTGTACGGGGGAATATTTTTAGGATAAACTAGGCCGATGCCTACGATATGGTCTTTATCATTCCCTGATGAGCCCACAACCACATTGACATGAAGTGCGTCAGCTACTACTTGCTGCATATCGGTAGCTTGGGCTATCAGGGCCAGATATTCCGGTTCTTCCATAAGGGATGAATGATGAGTTTCTAATGTAGGCTAGTCCAACGTTACTACTAATACCGGACCACGTAAACACAGCTCTGCGTCTTCAGTGCTTTCATAGACACCCATTGATTGCAGCACTGACATGGCCGTTACGTTCACTTCAACCTCGCAATCGAACACGCTATAAGCAACATAACCGCTGCCACTGACAAGAACGTCTACTAGGCCAGGAACACACCCAAGTTCTGAGGCTACTTGATGAGACACCTTCGCGTAGCCATTCGCATCAGGCAGAACAAACCCGGATGCAGATAACTTGACAGGACAATGATTGGGGACGTAGAGAGTAGCGTTCATACTGGTATTGGAAGAGAATCGGTGTCATAAATGTTCTGCGAATCAGCTTTGCTTTGATATGCTTTAACTAAAATCAGAGCAGCATCTGCTTCCCCTTGAAGGGCATTCTGATACTTTTTGAATGACCTAGGGTCTGTGTGGTTTGACCACTTCATCACATAATGCTGTGGAGTGCCCACTTCAATGTTAAGCGTTATGAAGGTTCTACGACTCGTGTGACTGGAAATCCAGCAATGTTTAGGCTTTTTGACAGTTACCTTACGAGTGGCTTCGTAGTGGAACTGGCTAATCACTTCATTCAATGAAGGTGTTGCAATGGCAGCTAGTGCCATTACTTCCTTGATGAACTTGTTAAACTTTTGGTTGCTGATTACGGGCGGGCAGCCGTCGTACTTAGCGAGCATCTCGGCGGCCACCGGGAACAATGGTATGTCGCTGTAGTCTCCGGTCTTGTTGATATCGATTCGAACACGATGCCCGTTTTTAGTGGATTTTATGTGTTCCGGGGCGAGCCTTACCACATCAGAGAAACGGAGGCCAGTCCAAGTTTGAAGAAGGAATAGGTCGCGTACTTTTTCTAGGCGAGGCGCTTGCTGCAAAGGCAACCGACGAATCGCCTCTAGTTCCTCAAGAGTCAACGTAACAGGGTGAAAATTCCTTGCGGCTCTAACCTTATGCTTAGGGCGTAATGCCTTGTAATCGATGGTGATAAGTTCACGATGAGCCTCTAGAAATTTCTTGAGGGCAATGACTCTCCTCTCAACCGTAGTGTTGTGAAATTTCCTAGTTGAAATCAACCACGCTTGGAATGCATCGACTTCTTGGGCGGTTAGTGTATCCAAACGCCAGTCTTCTCCCGTATCCTTTTGATACAGGAGAAGGTTTTGGTGTAGAGCGGCGTAGGCTTTCATGCTATTGGGTTGGATTTCAGTCCTGCGATGCTCCATATACCTATCCAAGGCGCTCGTAACGACTTTCGTGACCGCGTACGCATTCTTCGGGGCCTTGCTCTTGGAATAGGCGGTATTGAGCTGCTCTAGGGAAGGTTTTTCACCCGTGTCCTGTAGGTGCTGCCGGATGATTGCATCGAACCTAGCCTTAACCGTCTTCAGGTGAGTATTGGCAGCAGTGACATCCTCGGCGCCCCCAGAGCGAACCTCCTGCTTGGTTTCATTCCAATACGATTCTGGAACGTGGATGCCAGTAGCGAACTTTCTGACAGCCCCCTTATGGGAATAGAGCACAACCACCTGCCACAACCCGGTTGCGGTTGACTTGTTCCGAAGTGTTAGCCTCGTTTCGGCGGCGTTGCGCTGGGTGTTTTTTTGCTTCATTCTCCACATGGATTTAGAACGTTCTTAGAACGTTGGCCATATGTTTAGAACGTAATGCATATACTAGGCGTTGAGTAAAATGTGCCTTTAATACACATAAGGCCACATTTTTATGGGGTACGCATAACCCAAAGGTCACTGGTTCGAGTCCAGTCCCCGCTACCGAAAGCGCCCTGGTTGCCAATATGGCAGCCAGGGCGCTGTTTTTTATCTACCTACTAATACGTTTAAGCCAATTTGGTTTAGCGCTAGCGCTGAGCGGCAGCCACCTACAAAGCAGCCGCAGCAGAAGCGGAGCACTTGTAGCGAAGGCCATAAGTGGGTCCGGCTCCAGCCCAACGCGCTGCTTCTGACAAGACAAGTCGGGCGCCGGGTTTGGCTGCTGGATAGCTGCGGCCGCCAGTATGGGGTAGCCGATGGAGGCCAGCTGTTGCATCCGAAGCACCGGACAGGCCGTGTACCTACTGCGCCCCAGGAGCCGCGCTCTTTTGCAATTACCCCGTTTGCGTGTAGCAGCATCGACGCAGCCAAGCCCAGTGCTTTTAGTAGCCTTTAGGTATACTTAAAAGCATTGGGCTGCAGTCATTCGTTTCTTTGTCTTCTAACGCGAAAAGGGACCGGCTTTGTGGCCGGTCCCTTTTTCTCAAAATTCCCGCTAATCAGCGGAGCAAGTATGTGCTACCCTTACTCGGCGGCAGCTACTTCGGTAGCCTCCGTAGCGGGTACCACCGATACAAACGAACGGTCTTTGCGGCCCTTGCGGAACTGCACCGTGCCGTCAATCATAGCGAACAGGGTGTGGTCTTTGCCGATACCCACGTTCTGGCCGGGGTGGTGCTTAGTGCCGCGCTGACGCACGATGATGTTGCCGGCAATGGTGCTTTGCCCGCCGAAGATTTTCACGCCCAACCGCTTCGATTCCGATTCGCGGCCGTTATTGGAGCTACCTACGCCTTTCTTGTGTGCCATGGTATTTTAAGAGTTGAGAGGTATCAGTTGCCGGTTGCCAGACTATTGTTACCAAATCTTACGCAGACTGGTAACTGGCAACCAAGACAAGCAACTCAATTACCCGATGCTGTTGATCAGTACTTTGGTGAACTGCTGACGGTGGCCGTTCAGCTTCTTGTAGCCCTTGCGGCGCTTCTTCTTGAATACAAGAACCTTGTCGCCCTTTACGTGCGCCAGGATAGTACCGGTTACGGTCACGTCCAGCTCGGGGGCTCCGATGGTGATGGTTCCTTCGTTATCGGTCAGCAGGGCCTTGCCCAGCTCCACGGTGTCGCCGACGTTGCCAGCCAAACGGTGGGCGTATACAAATTTATTGGCTTCGACCTTGGTCTGCTTCCCGGCTATGTTGACAATTGCGTACATCGGCGTCTTCGCGGTTTCTGAAAAATGGAAGGCAAAAGTAGAAGGATGATTTTACAAATCCAAACCCTAACTCATTAAACCTCATTGCTCCTGCCCCAGTGGCTTGCCTTTAACCAGTCGGTACCTCATAAGCAGGAACGCGCCAGCGGGTGCGCGAATACAATTTCTGTGGATAACTACAATTGTCCACAGAAATAATGTGGATAACTTCTGTTATCCACCACTTCTACCTCTTCCATGATATATTCTGGGCTAGCTATCAACGCGCAGCGAACGAACAGCATACGTAAAAATTAACACAGAAAAAATGCCCGGGGGCGGCCAAGCTTCCCGGCGGGGCCGTTTATCTTTGACTTCGGCCCGGGGGGTGCCAGCCAAACAATTGGCGTTATGCCCGGGTTAGCTCCGCGCTATCCGGCCCCGTCCGGATTACCTTTGCATCTACCATCTTATCCCTCGTTGCCATGGAACCTCTGCTCACTGAGAACCCTAACCGCTTCGTCCTCTTCCCCATCCAGCATAACGATGTGTGGCAGATGTACAAAAAGGCCGAGGCCTCTTTCTGGACTGCCGAGGAAATTGACCTGAGCCAGGACCAGAAAGACTGGGAATCGCTCAATGATGGCGAGCGGCACTTCATCAGCCACGTACTGGCCTTCTTCGCTGCCTCCGACGGCATCGTCAACGAAAACCTGGCTGTCAACTTCATGCAGGAGGTGCAGATGGCTGAAGCTCGGTGCTTCTATGGTTTCCAGGTGATGATGGAAAACATCCACTCGGAAACTTACTCCCTGCTGATTGATACCTACATCAAAGACCCCAAGCAGAAGGACTACCTCTTCAACGCGCTGGAAACCGTACCGGCCGTAGCCAAAAAGGGCGAGTGGGCGCTGAAGTGGATCAACTCCGAGAACTTCACCGAGCGCCTCATCGCCTTTGCGGCCGTAGAGGGTATCTTCTTTTCAGGCTCGTTCTGCTCCATCTTCTGGCTGAAAAAACGGGGCCTGATGCCGGGCCTGACCTTCTCTAACGAGCTGATTTCGCGGGACGAAGGGCTACACTGCGACTTCGCCTGCCTGCTCTACCGCGACCATCTGCAGAACAAACTGCCCGAGAGCCGCGTGCACGAAATCATCCGCGACGCGGTGCAGATTGAGCAGGAGTTCGTGACGGACGCGCTACCTGTCAACCTCATCGGGATGAACGCGCAGAGCATGAGCCAGTACATCGAGTTTGTGGCCGACCGCTTGCTGGGCGAGCTGGGCTACAGCAAGATCTACAACGCCTCCAACCCTTTCGACTTCATGGAGATGATTTCCCTGCAGGGCAAAACCAATTTCTTTGAGAAGCGGGTAGGCGAATACCAGAAAGCCGGCGTGCTCACTGACCGCGACCAGAACGTTTTCTCTCTGGACGAGGATTTTTAAGGTCGGCGCTCAAAGCTTGCAACCTGTCGCAACGGGGGCTAATCGTATGATTGGCTCCCGTTGCTCATTTATAGCAAATGAGTAATATTACTCAACGCACTTCTGTCGTTAACCCTCTGACTTACACTCCATTACCATATCCTTCCCTTCTTATGAAAAAAAGTATTGTTTTCCTTGCAGCCTTGCTCCTGAGCGGTTCTTCGGTATTCGCACAAGCCGATTTCAGTAAACTAAGCGGCCAAGCTTTCGATGCCTACATGGCCAAAAACTACCGCGGTTCGGGTGAGCTGTATGATCAGGCCTTTAAAGTGGCTAAAGCACCTAGCGCCGGCGACTTTTACAACGCAGCTTGTGCCTGGTCGTTAGCTGGAAATGCTACCAAAGCGTTTCAGTACCTCGACAAAGCAACGGTGGCCGGCTGGGAAAATATAGCCCACCTCAAACAGGATACAGACCTAACTTCCTTACACACCGATAAACGCTGGCAACCCATGCTCACGAAGCTGGAAGCCACGCGGGCCAAGGTAGAAGCTGCCTACAACAAGCCCCTGAAGCAGCAGTTGGATTCCATTTACGCCTCGGACCAGGGCGGGCGCATGAAGCTGGATGCCACCATGAAGCAGTACGGCCAGAAGTCGCCGGAAGTCACGGCCCTGTGGAAACAGATTGAGGAGACGGATGCCCGGAACCTCCACAAAATCACGACGCTGCTTGATCAGCATGGGTGGCCTAAGAAATCGGAAGTAGGTACTACGGGTACTACCACAGTCTTCCTCGTAATTCAACACTCTAACCTGCCTACCATGGAGAAATACTTTCCTATGGCGAAGCAGGCAATGGAGCGCGGCGACTTAGCTAAGCCTTCATTTGCGCTGCTCCAAGACCGGCTTCTGATGTGGCAGGGAAAGCCCCAGATCTACGGTAGCCAGCTCCAGGGCGACCCTATCACGAATAAGATGGCGTTTTACAAAATAGAAGACGAAGCCCACGTGGATGAGCGCCGAGCCGCCATTGGTATGGAGCCGCTGGCCAGCTACGCCAAGCGCTTCGGCCTCGACTACAAGGTGCCAGTGAAATGAACGTTCTGACAGGCGCTGAATCAGAGAAAGTAAACAGCGCTATTACTCAGCATGTGGGCTTGCGGTTCAGCACAGACAAGTTTTACACTAGTAGCGAAGAGTACGGATTTGCCACGGCCTGCTTAGTGCAGGAGGTATACAACTTCACCGTGAGCCTACCCATAAACTGGTCGGCAGAGACTCTTCAGACGGCCATAGCCAATGTAGCAACTGCTGTAAAGAAAGCCTACCCTCAATTGAATGACGAAAGTGTTCGTCGTCTGCAAAGCTGCCTTGCTTATGCTTGGCGATAGGCTGAGCCTATTTCCTACAGAAAGGCCAACGCCCTTGAGGGCGTTGGCCTTTCTGTCTTGCTACCCCCTACCCCACCGACAATACCACTTCTCCCGGAAATCAGCAACCCAATTTCTATTTCTTTTATCTGGCTATATAGTCATCGGCAAATAACAAAAACCCGCTAAGTACTAGCGCTTTAGCAGTATGTGGAAAACTTCTAAAGAATAGGCTTGTCCTGACCTTGCCAGACGGATATCTTCGGAACCGTTGACCTTGCCTTCGGGGGTAGGGCACGCCCGAGTATCTACCTGAACTGTTGGCCGGCCTGCTCCGGTCTTTCCCATACTTCTACTTCATCAACCTGCTACGCCTATGCTGGTAATCAAACGCGACGGCCGCCGCGAGTCCGTGAAATTCGATAAAGTCACGGCCCGCATCGAGAAGCTCTGCTACGGTCTCAACATGATGTACGTGTCGCCGATTGAGGTGGCCAAGAAGGTTATCGACGGTATTTACGACGGCGTAACCACCGTGGAGCTCGACAACCTGGCGGCCGAAACCGCCGCGTCGCTCACCACCAAGCACCCCGACTACGCCATTCTGGCGGCGCGCATTGCCGTGAGCAACCTGCACAAGGTGACGAGCAAATCGTTCAGCAGCACCATGAAGCGGCTGCACACCTACGAGGACCCCAAAACGGGCGAAAACGCCTCCCTGATTGCCCAGGACGTGTGGGAAATTGTGCACGCCAACGCGGCTACCCTCGACTCGGCCATCATCTACGACCGGGACTACAACTACGACTACTTCGGCTTTAAGACCCTGGAGCGCAGCTACCTGCTGCGCCTGGACGGCCGCGTGGTGGAGCGCCCCCAGCACATGCTCATGCGCGTGGCCGTGGGCATTCACAAGGAAGACATTGCCTCGGCCATCGAGACGTACAACCTGATGTCGGAGCGGTGGTTTACCCATGCTACCCCTACCCTCTTCAACGCCGGTACGCCCAAGCCCCAGCTCAGCTCCTGCTTCCTGCTCACGATGAAGGACGACTCCATTGAGGGCATTTACGACACGCTGAAGAACTGCGCCCTGATTTCGCAGAGTGCCGGCGGCATTGGCCTGGCCGTGCACAACGTGCGCGCCACGGGCTCTTACATCAAAGGCACTAACGGCACTTCCAACGGCCTGGTGCCCATGCTGAAGGTGTTCAACGACACGGCCCGCTACGTGGACCAGGGCGGCGGCAAGCGCAAAGGCGCTTTTGCTATGTACCTGGAGCCCTGGCACGCCGATATCTTCGACTTCCTGGACCTGAAAAAGAACCACGGCAAGGAAGAGATGCGCGCCCGTGACCTGTTCTACGCCCTCTGGACCCCTGACCTGTTCATGAAGCGCGTGGAAGCCAACGGCGACTGGACCCTGATGTGCCCCAACGAATGCCCCGGCCTCGATGAGTGCTACGGCGAGGAGTTCGAGCGCCTCTACCAGAAGTACGAGCGGGAAGGCCGCGGCCGCAAGACCATCAAGGCCCAGGACCTGTGGTTTGCCATTCTGGAAAGCCAGACTGAGACCGGCACGCCCTACATGCTGTTCAAGGACGCCGCTAACCAGAAGAGCAACCAGAAAAACCTCGGTACCATCAAGTCGTCGAACTTGTGCACCGAGATTATGGAGTACACCGACAAGGACGAGGTAGCCGTGTGCAACCTGGCCTCCTTGGCCCTACCCCGCTACGTGCGTCCCGACGAGGCCGGTAACCTTATCTTCGACCACAAGAAGCTGTACGAGGTAACCTACCACGCCACGGTAAACCTGAACAAGGTTATCGACATCAATTACTACCCCGTACCCGAGGCGGAGAAGTCGAACCGCCGCCACCGCCCCATCGGGCTGGGCGTGCAGGGCTTGGCCGATACGTTCATTGCCCTGCGCATGCCCTTCGAGAGCGACGAGGCGACGGGCCTGAACAAGGACATCTTCGAGACCATCTATTTCGCCGCCATGACGGCCTCCAAGGACCTGGCTAAGCGAGATGGTGCCTACGAAACCTTCCCCGGCTCGCCCCTGAGCCAGGGCCAGTTCCAGTTCGACCTCTGGGGCGTAACGCCGGAGTCGGGCCGCTGGGATTGGGAAACGCTGCGCCAGGAGGTAGTAGAGCACGGTGTGCGCAACTCCCTGCTGGTAGCGCCCATGCCGACGGCTTC
This sequence comes from Hymenobacter sp. HSC-4F20, assembly GCF_019599275.1. Classification (GTDB taxonomy): domain Bacteria; phylum Bacteroidota; class Bacteroidia; order Cytophagales; family Hymenobacteraceae; genus Hymenobacter. The sequence continues at coordinate 1,170,241 of NZ_JAHZTD010000002.1, forward strand.
GACGGCCCAGATTCTGGGTAACAACGAGTCGTTTGAGCCTTACACCTCGAACATCTACGTGCGCCGCGTACTGAGCGGGGAGTTCATGGTGGTGAACAAGCACCTGCTCAAGGATCTGGTGAAGCTGGGCTTGTGGAACGAGCAGATGAAAAACGCTATCATTGCCGCCAACGGCTCGGTGCAAGACATCCCGAACATCCCGCAGCACATCAAGGACCTGTACAAGACGGTGTGGGAAATTTCGCAGCGCCGCATTATTGATATGTCAGCCGACCGGGGCGCGTATATCTGCCAGAGCCAGAGCCTGAACCTGCACGTGATGAACGTGAACTTCGGCAAGCTCACCAGCATGCACTTCCATAGCTGGAAGAAGGGCCTGAAAACCGGCATGTACTACCTGCGCACCAAAGCCGCCGCCGACGCTATTAAGTTCACGGTGCAGAAGCAAGCCGCCGAGACCCTGGAGCCGCTGAACGTAGCCGCCCAGAACGCCTCCGACATGGCCTGCTCCCTGGACAACCCAGACGCCTGCGAGGCCTGCGGTTCGTAATTATCCCATGTTCCTAATAAAAAAGGCCGCCTCTTGTGAGAGGCGGCCTTTTTATAAGTATCTGACCAAATGTATTTCATGTATGTTGATGAAAGTGGTGACCCAGGTAAGTACATGGGTAGCAATTCAGCTCACTACATCTTAAGCGGACTTATTATTTCAGTCGACGATTGGTCCAGTGCTATTGACCGTTTGGTTAAATTTAGGGAGCTAGTACAAAAGGCAACTGGCCTTAGTAAGCGAATTGAACTACATAGCAGCGAGATCATTCGACCTCACAAACTCGATGCTTATAAATCTATACATAAGTCAGTACGAGTTCAGCTATTAAAGAGCTTTGTAGGAGAAATGCACCTTTTTTTTCCCAATAGCAAAATCTTAAACATATGCTTAGACAAAAATAAACTCACTCAATATGATGAATATCAAGAAGTAGCTTGGAAGCGCCTAATTCAACGATATGACACTTTCCTACGCAAGTCCAAGACCAAAGGAATCATTATTGCTGACGATACCAATGATGCTGCACTTCGAAGATTGATCCGTAAAATGAGAGTTTATAACCCCATAGAATCTAAATTTGGAGGGCTTCACAACCCAGTAATAAATAATATTATTGAAGATATATTTCATCGGTCATCGTCGCACTCATACTTTATACAAGCTGTTGACGCTATTGCTTACTGCTTGTACCGTAAGGAATATCCCAAAGGCAGTTTGAAGAAATTTGGATTTCAATATCTATTCGACTCATTGGATAGCCTCCTTCTGAAAGAAGCTGCTTCCAATGATCCACAAGGTATAGTTAGGCGCTAAAAAAATGCCCCGGTTGAAAAACCGGGGACTTTGTCGTGGCCCGGCAGAGGCCACGGGGCCTAAGCGAGTCACAGTGCAAGTATAACGACTGTGGATAACATATGGTTCTTTGTGGATAACTTTAGCTGTCTCGACTTGCTTATTTTGCACATCAAAGCATTGACTGATGTGCATTTAGACCTCTGTATCGAGAGAGGACGAGTGCTAGGTATACAGGTCTACCGCTTGAAGGAATAAGCTCATTAGGCAGAGCCCGACATCTTTATAAGCTCTACTATAGAAACGAAAACGGACGATAATTGCCGTCCGTTTTTATATAGCCTGGGTTAGGCCTAAGCTACTTGTGCTCCAGTTCCTGCAACAGCATCCTGACTCAAAAATTTTGCACCAGTTACTTCGGTGTTATTTTTTGTAATCATTAGGGCCTCCTTTCTCGTTTTTTCGTTTTCTGCAGTTATTACTAAGTCAAAATTCAACATCATGGAACTGATGTTCAGTAAACCAATCAAGAAGTAAATAAGCATCTTGTGCTTGGCCGATTTTGAAAATTTTTGTGCAGAAGTTGAGTCAGGATTGTTGCTAGAGACCTTGTGATGAGCACTTTCACACCCTAAGGTGGGTCAAACATTAATGAACAAATATACTCCTTTGACAAATCGTAACCAAGGCGGGAATGGCTTTGCTCTCAACTACCGTTAATTGCGCATAGTGTAGCTCGTGACAAGCCTTGAGGTGGAGATTGTACCTCCACTGCCGCGCTAGCGGCAAACCAATATCGCGCCGCTCAGAGAAATCTGGGCGGCGATTTCCGTTCAAGCGGGAAATACGAAGCCCCCATCCCAGGCTTGGCACAGTTTTCTATATAGTGTTTTTACACTTCTCTATTCCTTATGAAATACAACGCTACTCTCTCGCTACTGCTGGGTCTGACGCTGGCCTTTACCGCTGGCTGTGCTAAAGATGATCGGGAAGAAACGCCCGAGCCACTGCCGGAGCCCACCGTTACTTATAGCCGCTCCATTGTGTACCAGGACAACGGCCAGCACCGGGATACCACCTTTCAGGCGCCACAACTGAAGGGCAATGTCACGCAGACTACTCAGAGTTTATCGGTAAGCGTGGAGCCCATTACCCGTACCGAGGGCATTGGCTTCGCGCTAGACCGCACGAAACTAGCCGCCGCTCTTACCGGCACCTACACCCTCAAAACCCTCCGCGACCAAACGCTTCATGCGGATGTGCGCTACTATTACGACCAGCCCGAAAGCCTGGGCGGCGGTACCATTCTGTACTTCAGCAGCATGCAGCACGTTACGGGTAGCTTCATCATCAGTAGCTACGATGCCAAGCGGCAACTCCTGAGCGGCACCTATACCGCCACCTTAACTGGGTCCAGCGACCCAACAGTGGCCTACGGCACCTTCCCGAAGCGAAAGTGCGACATTACTGTTACGGGCACCTTCGCCAACGTGCCGCTGAAGCAGGTAGAATAGCACGGCGCTAGGTCACTCTCAACCCCACTAATAGGAAAGTACCTGTGCCTTCTCAGAGGCTGCGGCAGGGCACAGTTGCATACGGCAACTGTTGCGGCTGCCTGCCATGCATATACGCGGCACAAGCTGCCGGGTCATGCGGTGTCTAGTGGGGCGGCGGGGTATAGCACTTCGCCGCCGGAGCAGCTGGTAGGCCAGGGGGCGCCGGTGGCTTCGGCAACTTCGGCTGCGCAACCGTACAGCGGCAACGGGCGCCTACCCTCCGTCCGGCTCCTGCCCGTTGCCGGTGTACGGTATAAAGGGCTCCTACAGGTGTGGGAGCCTTTCGGCTTACCAGAGGGGGTAGGCGTTTAGTGGCGTCCGTGGCCATGTCCCCGGCCGTGCCCGTGCTTGGAACCGTGGCCGTAGCCGCGGGGCGCGTAGTACACGGGCTGAGCCGGCACGAGCATTACGGGGCGGGGCTGGTAGTAGTGGCGGCGGTGTTTCCAGTGTTTGGCGGGTCGGGCCTCGCGCACTACCACTACCGGCGGAGGCGGGGCGGGCCGCCCGATGTTGATGGTAACCTGGGCCTGCGCCGGGGCCGCATCGAGCAGCAGGGCAGCGCCGGCAAGAAGGGCAGCAAAGGGAAGAGCTTTCAGCATGTGGGAGGTAGTAAGAGGGTAAGAAGAAGCCGCCAGACTGCATGAGGCCCCTGCAACCAGGTAACCCGCTGTCTTTCCAGCTCGACAGTCGTTTCAAAGATTAAGCCAAACCACCCGCTGAGCAAGCGCCATACCTGCTCTTCGGCCCGGGTGCATTGTGTGCCTTCCAGGCAGTCGGACTGGGTGTGCCTGGCCGCAAATAAGCTTCTGACGTTCTTCTGCTACCTTACCCCACCTAATCGATCCTATAGAAGTTAACTTGTGCAAGCGTCTATTCTTATGGTTCTCCGAATACTACCGGGCCCCGGCGGGCTGTTGCTGATGAGCCTGGCTGTAGCAACAGGCCTGTTTTTCCTGCCCCGACCAATGCGCGCCAAAGCCAGCCCTAAGCCGAGCTACGACCTCATCTTTGGCGTACACACATACAAGCCGAACTTCAAACCAACGGTAACCATCAGCCCCTACATCAGGGGAGGTACGCTGTATATAACGGCGGAGCAGCACTTGCCCCCTGAGGCCCCTCCCAGTTCATGCGTAACCCTGTACCGCTACAACAGCAAAACCGGTATTGCCGAGCCCCTACTCTCGCCCGATGCCCAGGAGGTGCAATCAATTCAAGGAACCCAGACCTTCGCCTTTGGCCCAACCCAGCACCTGAAACTGTACACGCACGAAACGTCACCGGATGGCTTCTCACTTGCGGAGCCCGGCTGGGTCAAGGTTAATCCGGTTAGCAGCGTGTTTGGCAACATAGCTATGTTCCTGGTTGCCGGGAGCTTCGGACCACTCAAGAAGCGGGAAAACTCTCCACGCCTGGCAAGTGCCTCCGGTAGCATGCCAATAAAGTCGGCCCATCCTATTTTCAAGGATGAGGCTGACAGTGCCTTTTTCCTGGCTTGGATTGTACCGGATTCTGGTAAAGCTGGTCAGGATCAGACGCATTAGTCCTCTGAAGCCCGCATTATTGGTCGGGCGCTTTCCCTTGCCAGCGCTGCCGGTCACTTCTGGTTCTAACGGCGGCACCAGCGGCGGGCAACGGATACCGGCGGGACAGGCGTCTGGGAAGTAGGTAGGCTCATTTCTTCTCCTATCTTCGCCCGTGTTACTTCTTACTCCCTATCCTTTGATGCGTTTATCTTTAACACCTGGCCTGCTGGCTCTCACAGGACTGTTGAGCTGCACCCGCCTACCTGCCACCGGCCCCGCACCTACTACCACCCGGCACCCCACTGATATTATGCTGGTTGCCAGTCCTCACCTGGCCCAGTTCTACAAAGCCAATAAACCCAGCACCGACGTACTGACGCCCACGCGGCAGGCAGAACTGGCGGCTCTGCTAACCCAGGTACAACGCTTCCGCCCCGAGGCAATTATGGTAGAAGAGCTACCCCAGGAACAGCCCCGCATCGACAGCCTATACGCCCTCTACCGGCAGGATAAGCTCGACCTGAACACGATGCCGGGCGCACGCAACGAGGTGTATCAGCTGGGTTTCGTGCTGGGCAAACGCCTGGGACTGGAGCGCATCTACTGCGTCAACTCAGAGGGGGGCACCTCGCAAAGCATTCTGCATGAAGGCAAAAACATTACGCTCTATGTGGACGCCACTGCGGAGCACCGGGCCTACTACACCCCCGTGCTGCAGAAGTGGGAAACCGGAGCCGTGTCGATGGCCGGGCTGCTATACTTTCTCAACAGCCGGCCCATGCTGGAGCAGCTCCACACGCTGGTGTACCGTACCCCGGCCCGCGTGACGGATGGCACCCTGAAAGCCGACCCTATGGTGGACGCCGCATTTATTAAGCCGCACTATGTAGGGGCCGAGTTCATTTCGGTGTTCTACAACCGCGACCTGAAAATCTACTCCAACATTGTGACTACCCAACTGGCTACCCGCAGCTCCCGGGTCCTCACCATTATTGGAGGCCGGCATGTAGCTTCACTGCAAGGCATCTTCCGTACCGATCCGGCTTATCGGGTGGTCGAAGCCTCCGCTTATCTGAAGCGGAAGTAAGCCCACCCGCCCACGCAGTTATACCAGTTCGTAGCAGGGGTAGCGCCGCTGCCGATAAATCTTGCCGTCCTTAAACTCGAAAATCAGGCATAGCTGCCCCTGCAGGCGTTGCCCCCGGAGCAGCGGGCCGATGTCGCTGGTGGTGACAGCCTGCCAGAGTCCTTCTACTACTACAGTTCCGTCGGGAGCGGTGAAGGTGCGTTGCACCTCAAAGTGCGGGTCGCGCAGCAGCTCACGCCCAACTCGCAGATTATCAAGAATGTCTGCAAAAGAGCGCCGCTGAATGGTTTTGTACAGCAGGTTGGGGTACTCGGTTTGCTCTACTTCGGGGTGCAGGACAGCGGCGTAAGCTGCCGGCTCGGTATTGAACGCCTGAACAAGGTCGAAATAAGTGCTGATGGTATCGAGTTGCTCGTTCATGAAGAAGGCAGGAATGAAGTACGCCCCGAAGATAGCAGAAGCAAAAGCTACCACCACCACACCGGCTCCATCCCTTCTCCTCCTGAATGCCGCAACCTGCCCCCTAGCTAGGCACTACCCTGGCACCGTCAGCAAAGTTCGTTTAAGAGCTTAAGGCCGGCGCTTCTGGGAACGGGCGGGGGTAGTGCGGCGGCTTGCAGGGCGTACCTGCACGGAGTCGACGGGCCCTACGGTTACTTGTCCGCTAGGCAAGGTAGGCTGGGGTAGCGGATGATTGGGGAGCACCTGGGTGGGCGCCGGAACGGGTTCGGCGTTGCCCTGGTTTACGCCCGCGGGCAACGCTACCCCTGGCATCGGGCTTACCCGTTCGGTAGGATTACGGCGCACGGGCTGCACTGGGGCCCGATTCTGGGCCTGCGCCCCACTGGCCGTTACTCCGAGGGCTGCAACCCCCATAAACAACAGAAATCGAGACATAAGCCAATCGGCGCGGGGCCATTAAGTGAGTGGTGCGCAAGTGCGCGGCCCTGACTACCTCCTGCCCGGCTGGGGCAGGCGTACGGCGGGCTACCATCCACTACGACTGCACAACGCCACAAGTTTAGCGAGCAGGCAGGCCCACAGCCCCGAGTGCCCTAGCAGTTCCTAAGCCGCCGCAATGGGCTGTTGCAAGAGCCAGGCCTGAGCGGCTGCTTCGGAGTCGAAAGACCGGTAGGTGAGGGCCAGGCTTTGGCTTTGGGTGGTGATGTAGGCCGTGGCCAGACGCACCATCACTTCCGGCGAGACTACTACGGCCCCGTAGCGGTAGCCGCCCACTGCTACGGCCTGAGGCAGCCATTGCTCTGCTATCCACTGCTGCTCTTGCGAGGTGAAGGGCCGCATGGCTTGCTGATTGACGAGAATACGTCCCCACCGACGGCGCTGCAGGCCTTGCATCATGTGCGTAAACAGGCCCTGCACATCACTGAAGCCATAGGTATTACCACTCCAGGTTGCCCGAATGAAACCAGCCGGGTCCTCGAAAAGCTTACCGGCTGCATTCTCGAAGTATAGTACCGGCGACGACTGAACAGCGTACTTCATCGGGGGTAAAATTACCTCATTTCCGCATCGGAAGGCGAATAAATGGCATGTATTTCTGGATTTCTGGCATTGCTCAACATTGCAGGAAAACGCCTCTGCTTCTGGCGGGCCAGCGTGTACCGCTTTGCAGTAGCTACGGCGCTGGCGGATAGGCGGCGCGGCTTGTTCAGCAAGGGCAGGAAACCGCAAAAAAAGCCGTAATCGGTTATACTTCAGCTTCTAACTCGAGCGCAACCTCTGGTTTTTCGGGTCGTAGTAAGAGCAGTTGCAGGAATACTTCACGCCAACACAGCTTCCAGACATGGCTATTCAGAAATATCAGGATTCCTTTTCCGACTCAGCTTCGTCGAACTTTAGCTCCATGCTCGACCGGTTCTTCAACGACTCATTGGCGGCCCGCGGACGCGTCAGTAGCTTTTCGCCCCACGTAGACGCCTACGAGACCGAGAAGAGCTACGAGATTGAGGCTTCGCTGCCGGGGATGAAGCGCGAAGACATCAGCGTAGACTTCCACCAGGGCCGCCTGACCATATCGGGCGAGCGGCACTTTCGCAACGAGCAGAACCAGCGCCGCTACCACGTAGTGGAAAGCTCATTTGGCTCCTTCCACCGCGCCTTCCAGCTTCCCGACACGGTAGATGCCAGCCGCATCGAAGCCCGCTTCGAGGACGGGATGCTGCACATCAGCGTGCCTAAGGACGAAAAGAAAACCATGCGCCACCAGATTGAGGTGCGCGGCGGCCAGCGCCAACCCAACGCCCCGGGCCAAGTATCGGAGCACATGGGCGGGCAAGCCACGGATGTGCCCGTGCAGGCTGCCGAAGGCGGTAGCCACGACCAGCCGGCGGCTCCTTCCTCCGACCCGGCCGAAGAAATGAAGAATCGTCCGCAAAGCTCGGGAGTGGGCTCGTAAGCTCCCGGCTTAGCAGGAGCGCCTGCAAGCCGGCTCGCGTACGTGAGCCGGCTTTTGCGTTTTCTCTGCCTACCAGCTTGGAGCAAGCAAGCTTGCGGAACCTACCCCTCCCGGCCAGGCAAACGAGCTCCTGGTTAAGCAATGGCTCAGCTTCTGACGGCGGCTGGGCAAGCCCTTAACCTAGTCGAAAAAGAAGCACAGTCGGGCTACCTCAAAAAGCAACCAGGTGCCCCCGAGCCCAATGTAATATAGCCGCCCCCCGATTTAGGCCGTAAAAAGAAAGCTACACCCGGTTTTACTTCTCACTTCACCTTCTGCACCATGCCCCGCACTATTCTTCTCTTACTGCTATGGGTAGCAGCCGTTCTGAGCTGGCCCACCCAAGCAGCCGCGGCCGATGAGCTGCCGCCGCGCCCTACCCCCTTCCGGTTTGTAAATGACCAAGCGCAGTTGCTACCCGCCGCTGATGCCAAAACTTTGGAAAACGGCTTGCGCCGCTACGCTGATAAAACCGGTACGCAAATAGTGGTGGTAACTGTTCCTTCCCTAGGCGGCCAAGATGTAGCCGACTATGCCCGGTCTTTGGGCACAGCCTGGGGCATTGGCCAACGCGAGAAAAACAACGGCGTGGTGGTACTGCTGGGGGCCCAGGAACATAAAGTAACCATTCAGGCCGGTTCGGGCCTGCAAAGCCAAATCACGCCGGAGCTGACTTCGCGCGTCATTAACCAGCAGATGACGCCCAGCTTTAAGCAGGGCCGCTATTTTGCCGGCCTTCGCTCGGGGCTTAATGCCCTGATGCTGGCCGCCGACCCTAACCCACGCCCTGATGCCTCAGCGGCTACTGCCACTACTGAAAGTGGCGCCGCGGCTACCGGCTCCAGCGGCCTAAGCGCGGGCGCTTCAGGCAGTGGCCTAACCGATGAACTACCATCCCAGGCTGGACCTACTAACCCAGTAGCAACTCCTGTTCCGGTTTCCGAACCTAGCTCATCGGGCTTTGGCCTGGGGACGCTGGTGTTGGGCGCAGTTGTTGTGCTAGGAGGCATCTGGCTTGTATCGAAGCTGTTTCGTCGGCGCACTCCTACCCCCGAGGCTGGCCCCAGTAGCAATGGTCCCGACTTTCTTCCTCGTCAGCCCAACGGCCCTGCCCGGGGGGGCTACGGTGGCCAGCAGCCCCCGATGCAGCAGGGCGGCGGACCGAACTTCTTCCCTAACTCTGGCCCTGGCCTGGGCGGGGGTGGCGGCAGCGGAGTAGGCGGCATGCTGATGACCGGAGCCGCGGCGGCAGCCGGTGCTTACCTAGGCAACCGCATGGCCCAGGGCCACGACACGCACGATACAACTGCTTTCAACCCTGATACAGCCCCACACAACCTCGACCCAGGTGCCGCCGCTGCCGGGGCGGCAGGAGGAGCGGTAGGCGGTGGTTTCCCGGCCCTCGATGACTCCGCCGCTACCCCCGACGCGGGCCCAGACTACTTCGCCGACGACTACACCTCCGCCAACGACTCCGCTGACTACTTTTCATCGGACGAAAGTGGTTCCTACGACGATATGTCATCCGACGACACAGGTGGCGGTGGGTTCGATAGTGACGATGACAACAGTGGTTCCTGGTAACGGCTACTGACCAGGCCCAGGCTTACAACTGCCCATTGTACTTGGGGCTGCCTGTTTTTCGTGATAGTGTTGCTAGTAAACACCAAGGCCGGTTCCGTGCGTACGGAACCGGCCTTGGTGTTATGAGGTGTAACCCTATTTCTTCTGGAGGGAGCGGGTAGGCACGCCTACTTTCACGCTGGGGGTAAGCTGCTTGCGTTTGCGCTGCGCCTTCCGCCGAAGCTTCCACCGACGCAGCGGGCCCAGCTTTTTCATTTTATGCCGGCTGTTGCCCCGGTACGGCTTATAGTTGGGCCGGCCGCGCTTGTAAGAGCGCCGTATGAACGGCGTGCTCACCACCATTTCCGTATTAACTGACGCACTACTGCCCGTTTCAGCCCGGGCCGGCTCTGGTTCCAGAAACATCAGGAAGGCCAAAAGCAACAAGAGTATCGTTTTGAACATAAGAAAGAATGAGTGGTGAGAAGAAGATTACTTACAAGGCGTTTCTAAGATAGAAGTAATCTCACTATAATTCTCACTATCAGCCTGTATAAAGTTTTTATATAAGAATAGTTATAAATATCACAGTGTGCCACAGCCCTGCTATTAACAATATTTTATATGACATTTTTCATAAAACCGATGTATATACTTACGTTTCAGCGAGCAGAAATATCCGCAGGTGACCTATTTAGGCCCTCCGCTTCGGTATACCCAGCACCAGAAGCTGGCTACAGCAGTAATTGTCCGTGCTACGTTTGGCGCAGCTTGCTCCGGTGCAGTGCCTAACACCTCCCCGCACTTTCAGAAAGCCAACAGACCGCACCCATACGCCACTCACTGAACAGTGCGTACGCTTGGCCTGGCTTGCCAGGCTACCTGTAGCGTGCCCTACCTACCGCTGGGCAAGCAGCCACCGTACCGCCTCGCCTTCGTCGGTGAACTGGTTTAGCGAGCAATAATTGCCGTGGGTGTAAGGAAGCGGGGGCAACGTATCGTCGTGCACATCCTCCAGCTGGTAAGGCGCCACCAGGAACGCCAGGTAGGTATGGTCGCCGAGGTGCTGGCGCAGCAAGGGGTAGAACACCGTAGTTAACCAGTGCACGTCGCGGGCATCTACTTCCAACCGACGGCGTGAGTCAATCAGCCAGCGGCGGCAGGAGTCGCAGGTGGCTGCGTAGCGCAGTACTTCCTGGTAGCCGGCCCGCAGCTCGTGCGAGGCAGTGGGGCGGGTCCACCGGGCCGCCACAATGCCCAGGTCGGGGCGGTGCGTCAGATGCAGGAAGTCGGCGAGGGTAGTGGACGTGGAGGTCATGCCAGGTGAAAGGTAAGAACTAAACGCAACAAGTATTCTGAGTACGGCCCCGGGTGGCCCCTTGTTGGCCTTGCTACCTTACTCAGTGCCTCTGTACTTGTCCGGCGGTATGCTGCTTGGTGGTTTATGCCCTCCGGAGGTCACCCTCCCCCGTCAGGCGAATACCGTGGCCAGAGCCCGCCCCCGTCCGAAACCAGCCTGCCAGGCAACGCAACCGGCCCGACTACCACAAGGCAGCCGGGCCGGAAAAACAGAAGTCGGGGCGCCGCTATTTGGTGCTGATTATAATGGCGCCCTGGCGGCCTTTCGCTCCGTATTTCTTGGTAGCACGCTCCGCATCCAGCACGTTCACCGATATGATCTGGTCGACCGGGATGTTGGCTTGCTCTACCGTTGCCTCCTTATCATTAATGATCAGCAGACGCCCGGCCAGGTCAGCCGAGCTGATGCCCCGACCGGCCCCTACTGAGCTGAGTACGCGCTGATCGGCCGCTGCGGCTGGCCTCATAACGATGTTGTGCTCCTTGATGAAGGTCTGCACGGCCGCCGAGTCTTTGTTCTTTTTTGTGATGATGAGAATGGCGCCGTCTGCTGCTTTTTCCCCAAAGGCTTTGCGGCCTTGTTCACCTGTCAGCACGTTCATGCTCTCAATGGCTTTCGGATCAAGGGCGTACACGGCCTCTTTCGTGCTGGGCTGCCCATCCAGGAAGTACAGCGGCTCGGCAGCAGCGGCGGTCAGCGGCTGTCCATCGGCCGAAAACAACACTTTCTCCGGCCGCCGGCCGTAGGCAATTTCGGCCCGGTAGCGCAGGTTGCTACCGTCGGCAGCACGCACTTCGGTCAGGCCAATGAGGCGGTAGCCCGGGTACTGCTGCACAATGTACGCCAGCGCTGCCGGGGGTAGGGCGCTGATGGGGGCAGGCGTTTCTACCTCCGTACTGACAGCCGGCGCGGGGGCACTCAGCATGGCAGAGGTAGCCTCGGGGGCCGAAAAGCTAAGCAGGCCCAGGGCCAGGGGCAGGACGAGCAGGTAGCGGCTGGCCTGCACCCGCGACGATTTCAGGGAATTCATCATCTGGATACGGTTTTTGAGGGTGATAAATGAGAAGGGAGTAACCAGCGCCGGCCCCGGCGCAAGAGTGCTGAGCTGCACCAGGCTGTATTGATAGTCGCGGGGGCTGACGTGGCCAGCCCGCAGCACGGCAGCATCAGTAATAAACTCCAGGTTTTCCTGTATGGCCCGCAGCAGCAGCCACGCTCCCGGGTTCCACCACCCGAAAATGCGCTGTGCGTGGCCCAGCAGCACGTCCAAGGTGTGCCACTGCCGCACATGCACCTGCTCGTGCAGCAGAATGGCTGGTAATTCCGCCCGTGCGTGCTGGGCCGGATTCAGATAGATGGTGCGCCAAAAGGAAAACGGGTTGATAGCGGCAGCCACTTCCCGAAACCTTACCCCCGCTACCTGTGCCGGGCGGGAGGCGCGGTGCACCCCAGCCAGCGAGGCACCCTGCACCAGCAGGCGTAGCGTCATGAACCCTACCCCTACCCAGTAGATAGCCAGCAGCCAGAACCCACCCGTAACGCTCGTTCCGGCGGGGGGCATCGACGCTGCGGCGCTGCTTCCTGCCCAGCTGGGCAGCAGCACACTCAGCTGATTTTCCAGAGCTGCCGGCCGGGGTAGCAGCACCGATACATCCAGCAGCGGGTATGTGGCCGAGAATAGCACTACCCCTGCCAGATACAGCCGGTTCAGCGTATGAAACGTAAGCCGACGCAACAGGGCGTAGTACAGCCCAAGCAGCACCGACAGCGCCAAGTTGGCCTTAATCAGATACAGTAACAAAGCCGGAATCATGACTGCGGGGGCTGTTGTTGCTCAATCATCCGCACAATCTCCTTGAGCTCCTCAGCACTGATTTTCTGCTCCTTGGCAAAAAACGAAACCAGCTCTTTGTAGGAGTTGCGGAAGTAGTCGCCCACGAAGGTGCCCAGGAACCGCTTGCGGTAATCTTCGGCCGGAATCAGGGGCGTGAAGCGGTAAGTGTTGCCCAGCTTTTCGCTGCGCAGGTAGCCTTTGCGCTCCAGGTTGCGCACTGTGGAGGCCAGGGTAGTGTAAGGCGGGCGGGGCTCGGGCAACAGCTCCAGCACGTCTTTGATAAAGCCGCCATTAAGCTGCCAGAAGCCGCGCATAGCCTCCTCCTCGGGTTGGGTAAGTCGTTCCATATCAGAATTTACTATCTTTTCGTAATACTACGAACATTTCGTAAATAGATATAAAAAGTAGACGACTATTTTTCGATAGCGCCCAAAAAAGGCGACCTACTTCGTGCAGGTCGCCTTTTATATGTCTCGTATAGGGTCATCCTGCCACGATTGGCGAAGCACGACAGCCGGTGTAGCAAGCTCAGCATCGCCGAGGCGCCAGAGGTTGCGTTTCTACAGAGGTTGGGCTGCTCGCGGGCTTACCAAACGCGGGCGCGCACATTCTGGGCGCGTACCATTTTGGCATCCTCTTTACAGCCGAACGCCTCGTAGAACTCGGGCATGTTCATGAGCGGGCCGTTGGTGCGGAATTGGGCCGGGGAGTGCGGATCGGTCAGCACCTGCTGCCGTAGATATTCGGGGCGGGCGTTGGTACGCCAGATCTGAGCCCAGGCCAGGAAGAAGCGCTGCTCCGGTGTGAAACCATCGTACTTGGGCCGGGGGCCGTTGCCGTATTTCTGCTGCAATTGCTTTTGTAGGGCGCTGTAGGCCACACTCAATCCTCCGAAGTCGGCCAGGTTTTCGCCCATAGTCAGCTTGCCGTTCACGTACACGGAATCCAAGGGCTGGAAGGCCGAGTACTGCTTGCCTACCAGGTCGGCACGCTGGGTAAACTTCTCAGCATCCTCCTTGGTCCACCAGTCGCGCAGGTTGCCTTCGGCGTCGGACTGGCGGCCCTGGTCGTCGAAGCCATGGGTGATTTCGTGGCCGATAACGGCTCCCATGCCGCCGTAGTTGACCGCATCATCGGCCTTGGGGTCGAAGAACGGGGGCTGCATGATGCCCGCGGGGAAGGTAATGTCGTTCATGGATGAGTTGTAGGAAGCATTCACCGTGGGCGGGGTGAAGCGCCATTCGGTACGGTCAATCGGCTTACCGTACTTGCTCACGTTGTCGTTGTAGGACCACTGCCGGGCGGCCAGCACGTTTTTCAGGTACGACTCGCGCGAGATGGTCAGGGCCGAGTAGTCCTTCCACTTATCGGGGTAACCGATTTTCACGGTGAAAGCATTCAGCTTTTTCAGGGCCTCCTGTTTGGTCGCGTCGCTCATCCAGTCAAGCTGCTGAATGTGCTCCGCCATGGAGGCCTTGATGTTGTTGACCATTTCCAGGGCCTTCTGCTTGGTTTCCGGCGTGAAAGTCTTATCCACGTAGAGCTGGCCGAAGGCCTGGCCCAGGGCCTGGTCGGTGGCGCCCAGCATACGTTTCCAGCGGGGCTGCTGCTGCTTGGCACCCGTCAGCGTCTGCTGAAAGCGGAAGGCTTCGTCGGCGTAAGCTTTGGGTAGGGCCGAGCTAACGGAGCTTACCAGCTGCCAGTCGAGGTAGCTTTTGAGGTTGGCCAGCGGCTCTTGCTTCATAAGGGTACTCACTTCCTTAAAGAAAGCCGGCTGGCCCACAATGACTTCCTTAGCTGCCCCCAGCTTGTTTTGCGCCAGCAGGGTAGGCAGACCGATGTTGGGGAACTGCTGGTTGGCCTCGGCCACCGTCATCTTGTTGTAATTCGCATACGGGTCGCGCAGCTCCACGCGGCTCTTGCTGGCCTTGGCCAGGCGCGTTTCAATGGCCAACACGGCCGCGGCTTTCTTGGTAGCCGTAGCCTCCGGGTCGCCCATAAGCTTGAACGTGTTGGTCATGTAGGCCACGTAGGCGTTACGCACGGCTTTAGAGCGGGCATCGTCCTTGAGGTAGTAGTCTCGGTCGGGCATGACCAGGCCACCCTGGCCCAGGTTCACGGCGTACACGGTGCTGTTTTTCCGGTCGGGGCTCACGCCGGCCCGGAAAAAAGCGCCCGTACCCAGAGCCTGGTGGCGGGCTACTACGGCTTGCAACTCCTTGACATTCTTAGCGGCGGCAATGCGGGCCAACTCCGGTTTGAGAGGCGTGATGCCAGCACGCTCAATGGCCACTGAGTCCATGGCCGAGGCGTAGTAGTCGCCGACTTTCTGCAGGTTGCTGCCTTTAGGCGCATTGCGATTGGCGGCGGCTTCCTCCAGAATCTGCCGGCTCACGGCGTTGTTCTGGTCGGCCAGCTGCTGGAAGCTGCCCCAGCGGACCTCGCTAGCCGGAATGGCCGTGTTCTTGAGCCAGGTGCCGCTAGCGAAATGGAAAAAATCGTCGCAGGGTGCCACCGAACGGTCGATGTTGGCAACGGCCAGGCCCACCCCGGGTACGCTGGGCGCTTCTGGGGTAGTAGTGGTGGTAGCTGCCACCGCCGTAGTAGGTGTGGCCGCCGTAGCAGCCGGTTTCGATGATTTACAGCTGGTTACGGCCAAGCTTGCCACCGACAGGGCTGCCAGCGCCAGGGTATTCTGGTTTTTCATAGATGCAGGAAATACGAAGAAGAGAAAAAGAGAAAAGCGAGCTACCTGGGTAGCCCGCTTTTCAATCTACTTATTTACACTATCTTACCCAATACTACCAAACGCGGGCGCGCACATTCTGGGCGCGCACCATTTTGGCGTCTTCTTTACAGCCGAACGCCTGGTAGAACTCGGGCATGTTCATCAAGGGGCCGTTGGTGCGGTACTGCGCGGGTGAGTGCGGGTCGGTCAGGACCTGCTGGCGGATGTACTCGGGACGGGCATTCGTACGCCACACTTGCGCCCAGGCCAGGAAGAAGCGCTGCTCCGGTGTGAGGCCGTCGTACTGGGGGCGGGGCTCATTGCCGTACTTTTTCTGTAGCTGCTTTTGCAGAGCCGAGTACGCCAGGGCCGTGCCCCCGAAGTCGGCCAGGTTTTCGCCCATCGTCAGCTTGCCGTTCACGAACACCGAGTCCAGGGGCTGGAAGGCCGAGTACTGCTTGCCTACCAGATCCGTACGCTTCGCGAATTCGGCGGCGTCTTCCTTGGTCCACCAGTCGCGCAGGTTGCCTTCGGCGTCGGACTGGCGGCCCTGGTCGTCGAAGCCGTGGGTGATTTCGTGGCCGATGACCGCGCCCATGCCGCCGTAGTTGACCGCATCGTCGGCCTTGGGGTCGAAGAACGGGGGCTGCATGATGCCGGCCGGAAACACGATTTCGTTCATCGTGGAGTTGTAGTAGGCGTTTACCGTGGGCGGGGTCATGCCCCACTCGGTGCGGTCAATCGGCTTGCCGTAGTGCCCCACATTGTCCTTGAACTCCCATTCACGAGCGGCCAGCACGTTTTTCAGGTACGACTCGCGCGAGATGGTGAGGGCCGAGTAGTCTTTCCACTTGTCGGGGTAGCCAATCTTTACCGTGAAGCCGTTAAGCTTCTTCATGGCTTCCTGCTTGGTGGCCGGACTCATCCACTCCAGGGCCTGAATATGTTCGCCCATAGCCTCCTTGATGTTGGCTACCATTTCCAGGGCCTTCTGCTTGGTTTCCGGCGTAAAGGCCTTTTCTACGTAAATCTGGCCGAAAGCTTCGCCCAGGGTGCCATCGGTAGCGCGCAGCATGCGCTTCCAGCGGGGCTGCTGCTGCTTGGCTCCGCTCATCACCTGCTGGAACCGGAACGACTCATCCACGTACGCCTTCGGCAAGGCCGAGGCTACGGAGTTCACCAGGTGAGCCCGCAGGTAGGTTTTCCAGTCGGCCACGGGCTCCTGCTGCAGGGCCGCGCTGGCTTCCTTCATGAACTCCGGCTGGCCCACAATCACCTCTTTGGCCGAGCCCAGCCCTATCTGGGGTAGCATGGCCGATAGCCCTAAGTTCGGGAACTGCTTGTTGGCTTCCGCTACGGTCATTTTGTTGTAGTTGGCGTACCGGTCGCGCAGAGATACGCGGTCCTTGCTGGCTTTAGCTAAGCGCGTTTCCAAACGGAGTACGGTAGCCGCATTCTTGGTAGCGGTGGCCTCACTGTCGCCCAACAGCTTGAACATGTTGGTCAGGTAGGTAGTGTAGGCCGTGCGGATGGTTTTGGAGCGGGCGTCGTCCTTGAGGTAGTAGTCCCGGTCAGGCAAGGTGAGGCCGCCCTGGCCGAGGTAGAGGGCGTACTCGGTGCTTTTCTTGGAATCCTGGCGCACGCCTAGGCCGAATACCGAGCGGGTTTGCAGCATCTGCTGGCGCACCAGTTGGTTTTGCAGGCCTTTCAGGTCTTTCACGCCGTTGATGCGGGCCAATTCGGGCTGCAGATACTTCAGGCCGGCCTTTTCAATGGCCACCGTGTCCATAGCCGAGGCGTAGAAATCACCTACTTTCTGCGCATTGGAGCCTTTGGCGGCCGACTTGTTTGCGGCGGCAGCTTCCAGAATGTTGCGCAGCACGGCGTTGTTCTGGTCAATCAGCGTGTTCCAGGAGCCCCACGACGATTCGGCGGCCGGAATGGGCGTGTTCTTAAGCCAAGTGCCGCTGGCATACTGAAAGAAATTGTCGCAGGGCGACACGGATAAGTCGCGGGTCGAGAGGTCGAGGCCCACGCCGGGCAGTACCGGACCCTTCGGTGCTTCCGAGGGGGTAGTAGTGGTAGCGGCCGTAGCCGTAGTTGTGGTGGCCGAAGTAGCCGTAGTAGCCGGAGTGCTGGAAGCGCAGCCCGTGAGGGCCAGGCCAGCGGCAGTACCCAACGTAAGCAACAGGTAGCTTTTGGAGGTCATGGAGAAGGGAAATGTGGGATGTGAAATGCTGTTGTTTTCTGTCATTCTGAACCCGGGGCAGAACCTTTACTGCCTTATTAGGAGTAGCAGGATTACCTTTTATTACGGGTCCTTTGCTCAGGCTCAGAACGACAGGTGAATACTCAGTAGCGTTAAACTACCAAATAACCGCGCGCTCCGCATCAGGGCGCACCATTTTTTGACCTTGCTGGCAGCCGAACGCCTGGTAGAAGGCGGGCATGTTCATCAGGGGGCCGATGGTGCGGTACTGGCCGGGCGAGTGGGGGTCGGTAAGAATTTGCTGGCGTAGGGCCGCCGGCCGGATGTTCTGGCGGCGCAGTTGGGCCCAGCTCAGGAAAAAGCGCTGCTCGGGCGTAAACCCGTCAATCAGGGGGCGGTTGCCTTTGCCATACGTTTTGTCGAGCTGCTTCTGCAGGGCGCCGTACACAATGGTCAGGCCCGCGAAGTCGGCCAGGTTTTCGCCCATGGTCAGCTTGCCGTTTACGTGCACCGAGTCCAGGGGCGAGAAGGCGTCGTACTGGCGGCCCACTACGGCGGCTCGGCGGGTAAACTCCTCGCCGTCGGCCTTGGTCCACCAGTCGCGCAGGTTGCCCTCCGAGTCGTACTGCCGGCCCTGGTCGTCGAAGCCGTGGGTCATTTCGTGGCCCATCACCCCGCCAATGGCGCCGTAGTTTACCGCGTCGTCGGCGGCAGGGTCAAAGAAGGGCGGCTGCAGGTAGCCCGCCGGAAACACGATTTCGTTCATGGGCGGGTTGTAGTAGGCGTTGATGGTCGGCGGGGTCATGCCCCACTCGTTGCGGTCAATGGGCCCGCCGAACTTCTTCACGTTCTGGCGGTAGTTCCACTGGCGGGCGGCCAGCACGTTTTTCAGGTACGACTCGCGGGAAATGTTTAGCTCCGAGTAGTCCTTCCACTTGTCGGGGTAGCCGATTTTCACCCGCAGGGCGTTCAACTTCTTGAGGGCTTCGGCTTTGGTGGCGTCGCTCATCCAGGTGTTGGTCTGGATGTGCTCGGCCATGCTTTCCTTGATGTTGGCCACCATTTCCAGGGCCTTGCGCTTGGCTTCCGGCGAAAACGCCTTGTCCACGTACAGCTGCCCGAATGCCTCCCCGAGGGTAGCATCGGTGGCCGATTGCATGCGTTTCCAGCGGGCCGCCTGCTGCTTGGCTCCGCTCTGCACCTGCTGGAAGCGGAAGGCTTCGTCGGCGTAGGCTTTGGGCAAAGCCGAGGGTAGGGAGCTGACGAGCTGCCAGGTCAGGTAAGTTTTGAGGTCGGCCACGGGCTCCTCTTTCAGCATGGCGCTGACTTCCCGGAAGAAATCAGGCTGGCCCACAATTACCTCCTTGGCGGCCCCAAGGCCGTTTTGGGCCAGCATGGCGGGTAGGCCGATGTTGGGGAACTGCACGTTAGCCTCCGCCAACGTCATCTTGTTGTAGGTCGAGTTGGGGTCGCGCAGGGCCACGCGGTCCTTGCTGGCTTTGGCCAGGCGGGTTTCCACGCGCAGCACAGTAGCGGCTTTCTGGGCGGCGGTGGCCTCGCTGTCGCCCATCAGCTTAAAGGTGTTGGTGAGGTAGGTGATATAGGCCGAGCGCACGGCTTTGGAGCGCGGATCGTCTTTGAGATAGTAGTCCCGGTCGGGCATGCCCAGGCCACCCTGGCTCAGGTTCACGGCATACACGGTGCTCTGCTTGCGGTCGGGGCCCACCCCAGCCCGGAAAAAGGCACCCGTGCCCAGGGTCTGCTGGCGGGCCAGCTCGGATTGCAGACTTTTCAGGTCTTTGATGGCGGCAATGCGCTTGAGCTCGGGCTGCAGGTATTTCAGACCCGCCTGCTCAATGGCGGCGGAGTCCATGCCCGAAGCGTAGAAGTCGCCGACCTTTTGGGCATTGGAGCCTTTGGGGGCTGAGGTATTGGCGGCGGCTTCTTCCAAAATCTGCCGGAGGGTGGCCTGAGTCCGGTCGCCGAGCAGGTTGCGCGGGCCCCAGCTGGAGGCGTAGGCCGGCACAGGGTTATTCTTGAGCCAGTTACCGCCCGAAAACTGAAAGAAATCCTCGCAGGGCGACACCGAGCGGTCCACGTCCTGGGGGTTGATACTGCGCCCGCCGGTAGTGGAGGCCACAGCAACCGGGTTGGCGGCAGCGGCGGGGGTAGCAGTAGTGGCAGTGGTTGTGAGTTGGCTGGTAGCGCAGCCCGCCAGCGTGAGCAGCAGGGCCGCAGCCCCGGCGCGCGGTGAGGCAGAACGGTTTTTCATTCAGCGAATTAGGGGAAGGGATTTCCGCTAAGGTCGCAGGTTGCGCCGGGAAGGTTGCGCGGGTTGGTGTGGGGGTGTGAGGGGCCGGTGTCAGGTGAGTTAAATGGACCAGCTAGTCACTGATGCCGTGATTACTTCTACCTTTTGCTACAGCTTGATTTTACTTAACATAGTTTTACTTATCGGACAACTTAGCGGGTAAACAGCGTATCACTATGGACAGGTACCCACTGGCCATGTTTCTTGATGGCATAGCCCGTGATACGCATTTTCCCTTCAGTCCCTCGCAAGGAAAAGGTATAGGGCAGCGAGTCGGAAGCCAAGTCCCTCTGGTTGAAAGTTACTTCAAAGAGGGCGTCCTCCCCCAGTCGGGCAACGAGGCGCGGGTGCTGGGGAAGTGTTTCCTCCATTTCTGCTAAAAAAGGGGGAATGTCTTTCCATATCAGGTAGTGCGTGAACTGCTGCATGCTCAAGCAAAGAGCCGCGAAGAGAACCACGTACGGGATAAATTTTTTATAGGTAGCAAAAGTCATGCGGTAGAGGATATAGTGTTTGAAAGTTAGACAGAAGGCTGAAAATGGACCATAGTCAGGCTGTCTGGTTTCTGCGAATTGTCCCTTTACATAATCGAAGTTATTCGATGCTTATGAGAATTTCACTAATCTCTAGGGTTACTATTTCTCTATACGGATAGTACTTTACCTACCAAATTCTCTCTGGAGGCAACGGAGGCAGATTACATATAGCCTTCGAACAAATCTTTAGGGTAGGAAGGGTTCGCCTCCCCTTCCTACCCTAGTAAACCTCCCAAACCTCAGCTACCGCCGGCGCGGCTTGGCTCGCTCGTACTGCTCGGGCCATTCTATGTCAACGCCCAATTCATAGGCAGCGTGCAGCGGGAAGTGGGGGTCGCGGAGGGACTCGCGGGCCAGTAGGATTAGGTCGGCCTGGTTGGTGGCAATGATGTCTTCGGCTTGCTGGGCTTCGGTAATCATGCCCACGGCGCCGGTAGCCAGGCCGGTTTCGCGCTTGATTTGCTCGGCGAACTGCACCTGGTAGCCGGGGCCCACGGGAATATCGGCGCGGGGTACGTTGCCGCCGGTGGAGCAGTCCAGTAGGTCCACACCTTTATCTTTCAGGATGGCGGCCAGTTGCACCGAGTCGTCGGCAGTCCAGCCGCCCTCGGTCCAGTCGGTGGCGGAAATGCGCACCAACAGGGGCAGGTGGTCGGGCAGCTCGGCGCGGGTAGCGGCCACTACTTCCAGCAGCAGCCGGATGCGGTTTTCGAAGGAGCCGCCGTACTGGTCGGTGCGCTGGTTGCTCAGGGGCGAGAGGAACTGGTGGAGCAGGTAGCCGTGGGCCGCGTGCAACTCAATTACCTCAAAGCCAACCGACAAGGCCCGGCGTGTGCCCACCCGGAAGGCTTCTACTACCCCCTGAATATCGGCGAGGGTTAGCTCACGCGGGGCAGGTTCATCGGGGGTAAAGGGCAAGGGACTGGGGGCTACCGTCTGCCAGCCGCCTTCAGCTTCGGGCACCACGGTGCCGCCTTTCCAGGGGCTGCTGTGGCTGGCTTTGCGGCCGGCGTGGGCCAGCTGAATGCCCGCCACGCAGTTCTCGCTTTTCAGGAAGTCCACGATGCGGCGCAGGCCGGGCAGGTGCTCGTCTTTCCAGATGCCCAGGTCGTCGGGCGTGATGCGGCCTTCGGGCACGACGGCCGTAGCTTCCAGCAAGATAAGTGCGGCGCCGCCCATGGCCCGGGCTCCCAGGTGCACCAGGTGCCAGTCGTTGGTAAAGCCATCTTCGGCGCTGTACTGGCACATGGGCGAGATGACAATGCGGTTTTTCAGGGTGAGGCCGCGCAGGGTGAGCGGCGTGAATAGTTGAGCCATTATATGGAGCGAAGAATGAAGTCAAAGTGGAAGCCTGATAAACCGAGGGCCGGGGCCAAGGGTTTTCACGGAGGAGGTTGTGCGCCAACTTGGGGGTAGCCCGAGAAGTAACCAGAGACAGAGAGTAAAAACCATTCGGGCCGGCAAATGGTATGCATCAGGCGCTGGCGGCAAGCCGCCCGGCGCTTTCCCCTCGACCTTCTCCTTCCCCCGCCGCATGCGCACCATCAAAACCCAGCACCGCGCTCAGAACGCGCCCATTGCCGACCTGGTCACGTACCGGGCCCTCCCCACCAACTCGGTCGAACACCTCGACCCGTTTTTGTTTCTGAACCACCACGGCCCCCAGGTGTACCGCCCCAATACCCAGGGTCTACCCTTCGGCCCCCACCCCCACCGCGGCTTTGAAACCGTAACGTTTATTCTGGACGGCGACATTATGCACCAGGATACGGGCGGGCACCAGAGCATTATCGGGCCGGGCGGCATTCAGTGGATGACGGCCGGTAGGGGCCTGATCCATGCTGAAGTTTCCTCGCCGGAGTTCAAGCGCACGGGCGGCCCGCTGGAAATTCTGCAGCTGTGGGTGAACCTGCCGGCCAAGGACAAGATGGTGGAGCCCCGCTACCTTGGGCTGCAGGAACCGGAAATTCCAACGGTGGCGCTAGATGAAGGCCGGGTTACCATTCACGCCGTATCGGGCAACTGGGCTGGTACGGCCGGGGCCGTTACGCCCCTGGCCGATATTCAGCTGGCTACCATTGATTTCCGGGCCGGCGGCAGGCTCGACCTGACCATTCCCGCTGAGCGCACCATTTTCTTTTATACCGTGCGGGGCCGCCTACGCGTGAATGGGCAAGAAACGGAAGCCCGCCGGTTGGTAGAATTCAACTACGACGGTGACGACCTGCAGATTGAGGCCCTGGAAGATGCCGTGCTGCTGCTGGGCCACGCCGAGCCCTTCCGGGAGCCCATTGTGTCGTACGGGCCTTTCGTGATGAATACCGAGCAGGAAATTCGCCAGGCCTATCAGGACTACCAGGCGGGCACGTTTGGGCGCTGGGCCGAATAAATACTTGCCTGCTTAAGGTAAAGAAACGGGAAAACCGTCTGTCAGGGTAGGCCGGTTGTTGGCTGGCCTACCCTCCCTATGGCACACTGTATACACGCTGTTTCGAGTACGACTACGATTAGATTGCGCGCAATCTTTTTGCAGCGTATATTTGTAACCGAATCTGTTACCAATTCCTCATGAATACCCGCTTCGCCGTTGCAACGCACATGCTGGCTTACCTGGCCCACGCCCAGGGGCAGCCGGTTTCGTCGGAGGTGCTGGCTAGTAGCGCGGGTACGCACCCGGTAGTGGTGCGGCGGCTGATGAGCACCCTGCGCGACGCGGGCTTCGTGCAAAGCCAGCGCGGGGCCGGTGGGGGCACCGTGCTAGCCCGGCCGGCTGCTGAAATTACCTTGCTGGATGTGTTTCGGGCCGTGCAGGAAACTGAGCCTGACCTGTTCCAGGTGGGTAGCACAAATCCTAACGCCCACTGCGACCTGGGCCGGGTGATGCAACAAACCCTGGAGGGTATGTTCGGGCCTGCCATTGAGGCCATGCGGGCCGCGCTGGCAGCCGTGACGGTACAGCAGGTAATGCAGGAGCTGGGCAAGCGCCTTCCCAATGGGTGCGCCGGGGCTTCGGGTTGACCTGTTTTTATTTGGCAAGAAATGTAACCAAATCGGTTACTATCTGTCTTTCACCATGTTTCGCTCGGCCTACGGGCCTGCGACTATCATTTGCCGGACTGCGCGGTTGCGTAGTTCGGGTTGCCGGGTCAGCCGGTAGTTATACCCATGAAAAAGATACTTGGCGTGGGGCTTGTCCTCCTCGTCGCGGTGAGCAGCTTCCTGTTGCCCCTCTGGCTTACCCCGGCCGATGCGCCGGCCCCTGGCCTACCTATCGTGGCTACTTCGCACTTTCTGCCGAAGCAAGCTGCTGCCTCTGCTACTACTCAGCCTATTCGCACGGAGTATGCCGGCCGGGTGTGGGAGGTGTATTTTCATGAGGGCCAGCGTGTGCGTAAAGGCCAAGTGCTGCTGAAACTCATCGAAAAGCTTCCCAGCGTAGCCCAGCAGCAGCTACAGGCCCGCCTGCGCCAGCAACAACACGCTTACGATGCTCTGGTGGCTGGCGCCTCAACTTCCGACTCGGCCTTGGCGGCGGCTCGGGAGCAGCTAGCCTCCACCCGCGACCAGCTGGCCCGGGCCGTGCCCCTGCTCAGCTACGTCTTCGTGACGGCCCCGGCCGACGGCATTGTTTCCGGCCAGCTGGTTCGCATTGGCGACTACCTCGCGGCCCAAACGCCGGTAGCGCAGCTTTCCTCGGCCCTGTTAACTGCGGATACCACGCTTCTGCTTTCCAGCGTTGAGTAGTACCGCCTACCCGCTCTTTTTTCGCTTTTCTCGTTTTTCACTGTTACCGTACCGGACTATGGAACAGCTCGTTCGCTACCAAGTAGAGCGCATGTTGCGCCGCAAACACCGCAACCCTGCCCTCCAGCTTACTCCTACCTCCCGCCTGCACGAAGATGTGGGCCTCGACTCCATCGACATGGTCGAGCTGGTCATTAATTTAGAACACCGCTTCCACATCGAAATTCCGGACCCGGAGCTGGAAACCCTGCGCACCGTACAGGATGTGCTCAACTGCGTGGATGAGCACCTGGCAGAGGTGATTTAAGAGCACTAAGGAAGTTCTTTTTTCACCTTCTACGCTTACCCCGCAAGCAACCCGAGCCCCTACTCTCACGCAGAAGGCAGAGGCTCAGGTTGCCTGCGGGCTTCTCTGGCCCCTTAACACCAAATCCTGCGCCAGCCGGTATAGTACTCCTGAACAGCTGCTGCCTAAGCGTAGCATGAGCCCTCACCCTACGAGGCGACACTTTGCATAACTGCCTGCAAACTACCTGGTAGCGCTGTTTGCTTAACCAGCTTATGCTAGCAACTGCTGCCCTTCTTGCAACCACTGAATAGCCAGGCGCTCGTCTACAAACCGCTCGGCGGTATATGGCTTGTCCTGAAAAAAGCTGGCTGCCGGGAAAGCCGCGTCTGCCTCAGCGTCACGCAAGGTCACTGGGGCCAATAGGTAGGCCAAGTAGGCGCGGCCCCCCAGCCTAGCGCGCAGCTGGGGCAGGAAGGTAGCCACCATCCACTGGGCACCCTCACGGTCGGTATTGAAGCGACGACGGGCATCCAGCAGCCAGTAGCGGCACTGGTGATGGGCCGCTACCTCCAGCAGGTAGAAGTAGCCCCGGCACATTTCCTCCAGCTCCACCTTGCGCATCCACCGGATCAGCAGCACGTCCAGGTCAGTGCGGTAGGCAACTTCGATAAACTCCGGGGCGGCTGGCAGCATTAGGGAAGATGTGAAGGGGGATTGGTTCAAAGGTACTGGTTCACGGGAGCATCAAGGCGTAGAACAACGTTATTTTGCCGTTTTCTCGACCAAACCCGTATTCTCTCCCATGATTCCGCTGATTGCCTATACGCCCCGTCTGACGCTAATTGCCGCCAGCCGCGCGCTGCTCACGGCTGAACTCACGAAGCCACAATATTTCCCGATGCTGCTCGGCGCCACCCTACCCCAGCACTGGCCCCCGGGCCACCACACTGAGGAAGCCATGCGCTACTTCCTGGAGCAGCTTACGGCCGGGGGCCGCACGGCGGCTGGGTGGTATAGCTGGTACGCCATCCTGCGGGCAGAAAATGAGGGAGTTAGGAACACGCTCATCGGGGTTGGTGGCTTTCATGGCCCGCCCCAGAATGGAACTGTGGCGCTGAGCTTTTCCGTAGCCGATGACTGGCGCGGGCGCGGCCTGGGCTCCGAACTAGTCGCGGGCCTCGTGCGCCACGTTGCCGATACGGGCTTGGTACGCCAACTTACGGCCCGCACTGCTCCGGCCAACACAGCATCCCAACGAATTCTGGAGCGCAACCGCTTCGAGCCGACGGCCCCTGCCCCCGATGCCGAGGGCTTGCTGCGGTTTCAGCGCGCAATTGTGGCGGCCGATAAAACGCCCCCGTCCGCTCCAACTTCCTGACCAGGGCCGGCTCAAGCCAACTGCTAATTTCAGCCTACCCCGATAGGTGGCACCGGTACGCAGGGTATTTTTACACTCTCACTTACCCTGCTTTCCTATGCCTGAGCCTGCCGGCGCTCCTACTGCGTATCACACTGAACTGAACGGGGCGCGGGCTATTGCCATTTGGCTGGTAGTGCTGCAGCACTGGATTGCGCCACCAGTTATGATGGGGGAAATGGGCCGGCAGATCTTGTTTGTCCTGAGCGGATACCTGATTTCCAGCATTGTGTGGGAGAAACAGGCCTACCCTGGGGCCCCTGGCAACTGGCGGCAACGGCTGGGCACTTTTTACTTGCGGCGAGTACTGCGCATCATCCCTCCCTACTACTGCACCCTGGCCCTAAGTGCCCTGCTCCCCCTGGCAACCGTGCAGGAGTACCCCGCCTGGTTTATGCTGCCCGTCGCTAATCAACTTTTCTACCACCTGCAACGCTGGGGTGAGGGCTGCGGCCACCTCTGGACGCTGGCCGTTGAGGAACAGTTCTACCTTATTTGGCCCTTGCTGCTAGCATTCGTGGGCCAGCGGTGGCGGTGGCTGCTCTTGGTGGGCATAGCCGGGCTAGCCTTCCGTATAGGATGGGGCCTGCTGGTTACCTCCGGCTTCCTGCTGGTGCTGCTGCCCTCGTCCCTGGACCTATTCACGGCGGGTACGCTGCTGCGACTTTTCGAGAAATCAGGGCAGCTGGAGCAGTGGGTACGCGGCTGGCATGTGCTGCTGGCCTGGGCCGTTTGGTGGACGCTGTGGGCTCTGCTACACAACTATCACGGCGGCGCCACCTGGCTGATGGTATTCCCGGCAGTGGGAGCAGTAGCGGCCTCCCTGACCCTGGGGTGGCTACTTTGCTACCCGGCAGCGGCCCGGCGACTGGGCTTAGTGCATCCGGTGTTGCTATGGGTAGGAAAACGGAGTTTCGGAGTGTATTTGTATCATCTGATGCTACCTGTGCTTTGGCAGCGCGTCGTATTCAAACTATGCGCTGCCGGCTCGGAGTGGCGGGTGTTGCTCCTGAAGCCACTACCAACAGTACTTGTGCTCATCCCCTTACTTCTGCTGATAACGGCTGCTTCCTGGCGTTTCGTTGAGGAGCCGCTTAGCCAGTTCAAGCGCTACCTCACCTACTCCCCTATTCGCGCCAAACAAGCTTCGGCACGCTCCTAACTTTCCTCAACCCGAAAGGTAATAGCTCACTGACAGGTCAGGTAAGACGCCCCGCTTGGATGAGCGTTCTACTAATTTTCTAAGCTAAGCAGCACGTAGATATGTCTATTACTTGCGCCAGAATGACCGAATTAGATAGATTTCAACTGTATTTCATAGACTTTTTGACATAAAACATGGGTTACAGCTTCCTCTTTCAGGTTGGTACAGGATTTGAAATAAGCCTTGTACACCTTAAGAGAGGAACCTGACCATGAATCTTATCAGCAAGGATTTTATCCGCAACATCGCCCCGCAACTCGACCTGCTTAATACGCTGGGTGGAGGCATTGCCCAGGCCTCGATGCGGATTGACAAGCGGGAAAAGGGCGTGGTGGTCCGGGTGGCTGCCCCGTCGGTAAGCCCCGACAACTTCCACGTAGTACTTAACAATAACGTCCTGACCGTATTTGCCGAGTACCGTCATTCGCCCGAAGACAAGCTGGCGGCTCCGCTATTCACCCGCACGCTGAACCTGCCCGCCACCCTCGACTACAGCCGCATCGATGCCGTGTTTGAGGGCCAGGAACTGCAGATCCGCATTCCCTACCGCGACGCAGCTACCGAGCCGCGCGAAATCAACATCAAGCAGCGCTAAGTAAGTCTAGCTGCCTATAACGCCGGGACCGACCGGCATGCTTTATGGTATCACCTGCCACTGCCCCCCGGTAGTGGCTTTTTTGTGTTCTATCTTAATTGAATAAGGGCCATAACAGCAGAAAACCAGTGAGCAGCGACAGATAGAACCAGCCCATTAGTTGGCTCCGGTGGCGGCGGGGTAGGCGGTTGCTGAGTACCAGCACGGCCACTACTACCAGCGTAAGGTGCAGGAGCAGAAACACTACCGTTTTCACCCAGTTGCTGACGATTGTGTTTTCCGGCTGAAGCTGGTTGCTCATGCCCAGACCGGAGGTAGCGAAGCGCAGCACCTGGTATGCTACTACCTCGAACAGCACAAACAAGCCGGCTCCCGCCAACAGGGCTAATGGCCCGGATTTCTGCGATACATCAGCCATATTATTTCTTAGCCAACACCTCCGCCGTCCGGGTCCGAATGTAGAGCTCTTCTACCTTGGCCCGGGCCCAGGGTGTGCGCCGCAGAAAGGTAAGGCTAGACTTGATACTTGGGTTGACGGCGAAGCAGTTAATCCGGATGCGGCGGTCCAGCTCGGGCCAGCCGTAGGCCGCTACCAGGTACTCCAGAATCTGGGCCAGCGTAACGCCGTGTAGCTCACGGATCAGGTGGCCCGATTCGTCGCGGGCGTCGGGCAGGTTGGGCAGGTCGGGCATGAGGAATAGGCAACTTGTGTAAGTAAAAGTGCGAAAAAGCAGGCGTCTTTCGGGCCCACCCGCCCCGAAAACGTACCACACACCCCTTGCCTTGCGTTACCTTTGGCAACCTGCCATTGCCTTTATGAGTGCTTCTCGTCGTTCCCGTTCTGGCTTGCCGCCTTTGTGGCGCCGGGCTTTGCTGCTGGCCTTCCTGGCTGCGCTGGCAGGTAGCCTGGTGTTTTACTGGCGGCACCAGCGGCAGCTCAACCGCTATATCCGCCGCACATACGCTTCCCTGATTAGCGGCCACCTCACGGGCCGCGAGAAAACTCCGTTGCTGGCCGGTTACTCGGTACATGGCATTGATGTCTCGGCGTACCAAGGGCGCATTGACTGGGGCCAAGTAGCTGAGCACCACGTGCGGTTTGCGTTCATCAAGGCCACGGAAGGAGTAACCCTGCGTGATGCGCGCTTCAAGCGAAACTGGCAGGGCGCCCAGGCCGCGGGCATCTACCGGGGCGCCTACCATTACTTCCAACCTAACTACGATGGCGCGAAGCAGGCCAACTTGTTTACGCGCACCGTGCCCCTGTCGCCCGGCGACTTACCGCCCGTCCTGGATGTAGAACACGCCGAGTTTCATGATGTGGCCCAGATGCGCCAGGGCGTGGCTATCTGGCTGCGGTTGGTGGAGCGTCATTACGGGGTGCGCCCCATTCTCTACTCCAACTATAGCTTCTATAAGCGCCACCTGGCCGGCCATTTCGATAAGTACCCGTTGTGG
Source organism: Hymenobacter sp. HSC-4F20 (assembly GCF_019599275.1). Classification (GTDB taxonomy): domain Bacteria; phylum Bacteroidota; class Bacteroidia; order Cytophagales; family Hymenobacteraceae; genus Hymenobacter. The sequence continues at coordinate 1,199,458 of NZ_JAHZTD010000002.1, forward strand.
CTGGCGCACTACGAGGTGTCGCAACCTTCTCTGCCCCGCGAAAAGTGGATTATCTGGCAGCATTCCGATGAGGCCTACGTGCCCGGCATTCGGGGCACGGTCGACTTTAACGTATTTCAGGGCAACTTTGAGCGCCTGCTGGCCTTGCGCATTCCGGCTCGAAGTCAGGGGTCGGTGCCTAATTAATTTGCTCTCCTATGTTCCTTTCCGCACTGGCTACCCGTCTCCCCTTTCGCTACCTACTGCCTGCCGCCTTGGCGGTTTCCTCTTGCGCTGGAGGGGGTAGCACGTTCACGCAGTCGGGCAAGGCTTCGTATTACGCCGATAAATTTGCGGGCCGCAAAACAGCCAGCGGCTCCGTGTATCGGCCCAGCAAACGCACCGCTGCGCACAACTCCTTGCCGTTCGGCACCATTGTTCGCGTAACAAACCCGCGTAACCACCGCTCCGTGAAAGTAAAGATAACCGACCGGGGGCCGCACGCTAAGGGCCGCGTCATCGACCTTTCCCGCAAAGCAGCCCGTAAAATTGGGCTGGTGGAGGCGGGAGTAGCTCCCGTTGAGTTAAAAGTAGTTCGTAAGGTTAAGTAAGTAGCCTTTCTTTCAAGCCCCAGTTACTCATGCGCATTCGTAAGAAAGTTCAGTGGACCATTCCGGCCGAAGCCAACCGTTTCATCCAGCTCGGGGTCTTTGTAAAAGCGGCGGAAGCCCAGGGCTGGACAGAAGCCGAAATTCAGTTTGTAATGGATGAAATTGTGGAAGCCCACGACGAAGCCGAGGCCCTGCTCATCTTCCAGGACTACACTCAGCAAGCCCGCCACTAACAGCGCGGGGCAGCCCGGCCATTGCGGCCGGGCTGCCCCGTAGTATTCTGAGACCAGGCTGAAGAAGGAAGCGGCTTACTTTACCTTCTTCTTCATTTTGACCTTGCCCCCATTTTTCGACAGTTGCATCAGGCTGTCTTGCTCCGCCTTCATGGCTTTGGTTGTCATGCGGCCAGTTAAGGACATATAGTCGCCTTCTTTGAGCATGGTAGTGGTACCGTTGGCCATTGTCACGGTGCCGTCGGCATTGATTTTCGTGCCATTCACCAAGGCTGTTTCGGCGGTCAGGGGCTCGGTATGGGCGTCGCGGGTCACCATTACCTTCCCATCTTTCATCATGAACCCGTCTTTGAGGGTAACACCTTGGGGAGCGGCCGCTTTGGGGCGGGGCTGCACGGGGCGGCGGGGCGGCAGCTTCGTTTGGGCGTGGGCGCTAAGGGTAGCCGCCGCCGTGAGAAGCAGGCCAGCCAGAAGGGTACGATATACTTTCATAAGAGGTGAGACTAAAATAAATGTGAGAGAAAAGCAGCGGTAGCCAGGTAGCGTAACTTACAAAATACGGACCGAATTCTACTGTGTTGGTCGGGTAACCCCGGTTCCGTCGTACTCGTTTTACGGAGAGAATCCCAGCTTCCGGCACTGCGCCGGGAGCTTTCTTCCCGTTTAGCCTCGCTCGCCCGTGGATTACAAAGACTATTATCAGATTCTGGGCCTTGATAAAACGGCCACTAAAGACCAGATCAAGAAAGCCTACCGCAAGCTAGCCCGCCAGTACCACCCCGACGTAAATCCTAACGACGCGGAGGCGGAGCGCAAGTTCAAGGAAATCAACGAAGCGCACGAAGTACTCAGCGACGATGAAAAGCGCCAGAAGTACGACCAGCTAGGGGCCGACTGGCAGCGCTACCAACAAGCAGGTGGCAGCCGGGGCGGCCAGCCCGGCGGGGGCTTCGACTGGTCGCAGTATACCCAGGGCGGCGGATTCAGTGGCGAAGACAACCCCTTCGGCGGCACCGATTTTTCGGAGTTTTTCAGCTCCATGTTCGGCGGGATGGGCGGCGGCGGCACCCGCCCCCGCGCGGGCCAAGATTACCAAGCCGAGTTGGAGCTGACGCTGGAAGAAGCCTACCACGGCGGACCGCGCACCCTCACCGTCAACGGTAAAAACCTGCGCATTACCATTCATCCGGGCGTAGAAGACGGGCAGACCATCCGGCTGCGTGACCAAGGTGGGCCCGGGCGCAACGGCGGCCCTACTGGCTCACTGTACATTACCCTGCGCATTCTGCCGGATGCCCGCTATTCCCGCGCTGGCAACGACCTGACCATGGACGTCCCGGTGAGTATCTACACGGCTTTGCTGGGTGGAGAACAGGTAGTAGAAACCTTATCGGGTCCGGTAAAAATCAACATCAAGCCCGAAACCCAGAACGGCACCCGCCTGCGCCTGCGCGGCAAGGGCTTCCCAGTGTACCGGCAGGCAGGCCAGTTCGGCGACTTGTACCTGCGCCTGAATCTCACCTTGCCTCAAAACCTTACAGAGCAGGAAAAGGCCCTCTTCCGCCAGCTTGCGGAGCTGCGCAAGTAGGGCCCCCGTGGCTTGCGCTCCGTATTTCCTACCCCTTTACGGCTACCCAACCTCTGCTATGGAAACCCATATCATCACCCTCACTTTTCACGACTGTGCGATCCGCTACGGCTTAAGCGAAGCCGATGTGCACGAGTTTGTAGATCTGGGCCTACTGCATCCAGCCCCCGACACCCCGAACGCTCTGCGCGAAGAGCCTGACCACATTGCCCGCCTGGCCCGCCTGCACCACGAGCTAGGGCTGAGCAAGGATAGCCTGGAGGTGATTATGGCCATGCGCCAGCGTCTGGAGCAACTGCAGCAGGAGCTTACCCAGCAGCGTGCACGCGTGCGCCAACTTGAGCTGTTTCTGCGCGGCTCGGGGCCCATGCTCGACCTCGATTAAACTTCCAGGGTGAATTTCTTGCCCTACCGCAGAGCTTCGGCGTGGGCTGTTTCACCGCTTGTTTTGCAGGATTCCTAGGCACGCTTGTACGCAGCTAGGCAACTTTTCCGGGTAAGGCCGGTATAAAGTCCCAGTTTGGCCCCTCCGGTCGGGCTAATCATGTGTCACCTTTTTCACTTTTATATGCCTCCACGCATTCCCCTCTCCAAGGCGCTGACGCTTGGGCTTTCGGCCTGGGCCCTGGCTCCACTGGCTTCGCAGGCGCAAACCGCTGACCGCAAAACGGCCATCGGCATCAACGTAAGTGCCATGCAGTACAAGGGTAACTTTGGCTCCGATTACTGGAACTGGAGCGAAAACAAGTACGCCCCCGGTATCACCATCAGCCAGTACCTTTCCAAAGGTCTCGACCTGCAGCTGAGCGGGAATTATGTAGAGTTCAAGAAAAACGCCCCGGCCGGTGCTCCGTACTTCGGCAGCAACTTCGCTACCAACGTGGTGAACGTGAACCTGGGCCTGAAATTCAAGCTCCTCAAGGAAGAATCCTTCCTGCGGCCTTACCTGCTGGCTGCTCCCGGCTGGACTTACACCAGCCGCGAAGGCACCATCTTCCGCAACAACCAAACCATCAACACGGATCAGGACAAGAGCTACTTCGATTTGTTCGGGGCTGCTGGCCTGGATTTCCGTCTGGGCGAGGCTGTGCACCTGTTTGTGCAAACCGGGCAGCATATTCCACTTAAGGCAAACCTTGATGGCGACCCAGCCCGCGACGATAACAGCTGGGACGACAAATTCTTGCAGCACACCGTGGGCCTGAATGTTGCCTTAGGCAAAGTGAAGGATGAGGATAATGACGGTGTTGCTGACCGCAAAGACAAGTGCCCCGGCACCCCAGCTGGGGTAGCAGTTGATGCCAACGGTTGCCCCCTCGATGGTGACGGCGACGGTGTTCCGGATTACCAGGATAAGTGCCCCACCGAAAAAGGCCTCGCTAGCCTGGAAGGGTGCCCCGACCGTGACGGTGACGGTGTGCGTGACGGCGACGACAAGTGCCCCGACACGCCTGGCAAAGCAGAACTGCAAGGCTGCCCCGACTCGGATAACGACGGTGTAATTGACCAGAACGATAAGTGCCCCGATACCCCCGGCGGCGTGAAAGTAGATGCCAATGGCTGCCCCGTTGACTCCGACGGCGACGGTGTTCCCGACTATCAGGACCGCTGCCCGCAGCGCCCCGGCCCGGCCTCGAACAAAGGCTGCCCGGAAATGAAAATAGAGGAAAAGAAGCGCCTGCAGGAAGCTACCAAGTACATCCAGTTCGAGTTCAACAAGGCAACCCTGAAGCCGATTTCGTTCCCGACCCTCGATGGCCTGGTGCAAATCCTGAACGACTACCCGGATTACTTCCTCGGTATCTCGGCTCACGCCGATAACGTGGGTAACGACGACTACAACCTGCGTCTGTCGGATGAGCGTGCTGCCTCGGCCCGGGCCTATATGCTGCGCAAAGGCATACCTGAAAACCGCATCGTATCGCACGGCTACGGGGAAAGCAAGCCGATTGCTCCGAACACCACGGAAGCCGGCCGCGCCCTTAACCGCCGCGTAGAGTTCGACGTGTATCTGCCCGGCGACCCGAACCCCGCCGAAACCAAGTACGGTCCCGCTCCGGAAATTCCGGCTGCTCCCGTGAAAGCGGCTACTCCGGCCAAGAAAGCCCCCGCGAAAAAGGCTCCGGTCCGCCGCCCCGCCTCGCGCCGGTAGTACTTCCCGGTTTGTTAATTCATGAAAAAGCCCGCTCATAAGAGCGGGCTTTTTTGTTGCCTTGCAGTGCTACTCCTGCTTATCTCTCTGAACTATTTGTCCGCTGCCGGAGGTAGTCGGCGTACTCGTCTTGCAGCGTACTCTCCGCAACGTACCGTTGGTCAGAAGCCCCGTAGGAATTCCGGGCGAAAGACAAGGCTTCTTCTACAGTGTCAAACTCTGTCGTAATGCCGTACGGTTCGTCTTCATCCGGCTCCGTGAAGCTGAAGATATCAAGGTAGTTTTCCTCTCCTTCGTCCTCGGTTTCGTGGTAGCAGACGGCAAAGGCTTTGTCGTCGCCCCTATCCAGCGTCAGCTATTCCAGCACCGTGTAGTCCGGCGTAACCTCATAGCCCAGAAACTGAGCTATTGACTTGCCCAGGGAAAGCCGCGCCCGCGCCTCTTGTTCGTGTAGGCAGCGGTTTATAGCATAGTTGAGTTAGTATACTCCTACCCCACATCTACCAGCAAGGCCAGCAGCAGGCCCGCCAGCGTGGCAACCAACTTGCGCACGTTCAGGCTGTGGTCGGGGCTGGTTTCGAAGAGGATGGTGGTAGAAACGTGCAGGAAGTTGCCGGCCACCAGGCCCAGCAGGCCGGCGTACAGCCCGCCGGTAAGCAGCTGTTCCAGCACCACGTAGTTACTGACGATAATGCCCGCCGGACCGGCCACGGCAAACAGCAGCAGGTAGGGCAAGGCCCGGCGGAAGGAGCCCAGCCGTAGCAGTAAGGCCGCCATCAGGGCGAAAGCCGCCGGAATGTGGTGCAGGGCTACCCCAGCCAGAATAGCGTAGAAATTCCGGCTGACGTCGCCGGCCTCCGGCGTTTTTACCAGAATGCTACCTTCCAAAAAGGAGTGCAGTACCAAAGAAAACAGTAGCAGAAACGGCACTCGCCCTGCGTGCTCGGTGTGATGATGCACGTGCCCGTGCTCCACACCCTGCGAGAATACTTCCAGCAGCATCTGCCCGAAAAACCCTGCCAGCACAAAGTAGCCCACTCGGTGGCCGGGGAGCATTTGCAAGGCCTCCGGCAGTAGGTGGGTAACGGTAAGAGTAAACAGGTAGGCTCCACTAAAAGCCAGCAGGGGCTTCATCCAGGTGGTACGAGCCGTTGGCACCAGGCGGGTCAGCCAGCCGGCTCCCAGCACGGTTAGAAACAACGCGAAAACGGCAAACCACATACAAACGAGAGGGGATACTAGGTACGCAGGTAATCAGTACCTGCTGGCGGATGATACGAGTGGAGGAAACAGCCGGTGGGCCCATCCGGTTTGCGCAGCCTAGTGCACCCACTCTACCACTCAGTTCTATTTATTTTTTAAGCACGAAAATCATCCGGGGGCTGGTGGCGGCCTCGAATGGTGCCAGCTGGTAGTCGCCAAGCACTTCAACCAGGCGCAGTCCGGCCATCTGGAAGTAACTCTCAAACTGCTCCCGGCGCAGGGCCCGCACCCGTTCCTCGAAGTATTGCTCCTGCTGCGCCTCATCCTGGAATCGGATTTCCTTCACGATGAAGCCGTTGTGAAAGTGCCGGTACAAGTGAAACTCGGTGCCCTCCACCTGCTTGGTTTCGTGCGCTACCAGCGTCTGTACTGTCAACGCGGTATTGAGAAAGTCGATAACCATTTTCCCACCGGGCCGCAAGGCCGCAGCTGCGTTGCGCAGGGCCAGTACGTTATCGGTTTCCTGCGCGAAGTAGCCGAAACTGGTAAACAGGTTCAGCACAAAATCAAACGGACCGGCGGGCAGCGGCTCGCGCATATCGTGCACGTAGAACTGCAATTGCGCGTGCTCGAACTGCCGGGCGTACTGAATGCTTGCCGCCGAGAGGTCTACGCCCGTTACGTGGTAGCCCTGCGCGCTCAGGTAGCGGGCGTGGCGTCCTTTGCCGCAGGCCAGATCCAGCAGGTGCGTCCCGGGTTTCGGGTGCAGGTACTGCAGCAGCTTATCCAGAAAGGCCTGGGCCTCCGCCTGGTCCCGGTTCTGGTACAGGCGGTGGTAATAGGGCGAGTCAAACCAGGTGCTAAACCATTCGATGGGGGAGGCCGCGAGCATGAGTGGGTGGGGAAGGTAAAAATGAAAAAGGGCGTTTACACGCCCTTTTTGCCGGATAGCAGCAGGCACGGGGCTTCATATTTGCAACAATGCTGCAAATATGAAGCCCCGCGGGTTCAAATCAAAGTGCAGTTCCTGCCTTGGCGGCTGGGTTAGGCTCCAGGTCCATGTCGCAGACCGGGCACTTGCCGGGCTTGTCGCTGGCGCTACCTTCGCAGCCCATAGGGCAGATGTAGGCGGCCGTAGCAGTGGGCAGTGCCGTGCTATCGGCTGCGGAGGCAGCCGACGTTTCGGGGGTAGCAGCCTGCTCAGCGGGCTTCGATTGGCAGCCGGTCAGGGTAGTGCCAAAGGTGAGCAGCGTAGCGGCTACAGCTGATTTCCAGAAAGGTATCATCGCAGAAGATTACTGCTTGGGAGCCGGCTCGGCGGTTTCAGCCTTCTGGTCGTCCACGCCCTTTTTGTCGCTCTTGATAGCCTGGGAGCTGTTGGTGTGGGTAGCATCCTCGGCATCGGCCGTGCGGGCTTCTTCGGCCGTTACCCGGTCGCGCTGGTTGGTTTCATCCAGCGTAACCTCCGAGCTAATCGGACGCTCAATGGCCCCGCCCTTCGACTGGTCGGCAGCTTCGGATGTATGCTGGTCGAAATTGTCGGAGGAGCGGCTGCCGGGCTCTACCATATCCAGCGACACCTTTTTATCAGGACGCCAGTCCGAGGGTTCGCTGCTGCACGCGTTGAGGGCCAGCGTAGCCAGGGCCAGGGCGGAAAGTACGAGTTGCTTGCTCATGGGAAGAGAAAAGAAATCTGTAAGAAGTAAGGACGAAAAAACAACGCCGGAGGTTAGTGCCGGGCTTTACGCGGCAACCGGTCCGCCGCCGGGCAGCAGGTTCTTACGGCGCAGCATGGCATCAAACAGCTTCTGGTCGTTGGGCGAGTTGAAGATGCGGTCCGGGACCTGCAGGAAAATGGGTGTATCGAAGGTTTTGGCCATCCACAGGCGCCAGCCTTTCAGTTCCTGGGGCAGCTCCGGGGCGCGCAACGAGAGCAGATAACCGTCGGCCTCGCGCTTTACGTCGCCAATCATGTCCCAGGTCAGGCGCATGCCTTCCTTCTCGTTGCGGCGCAGCACAATCTGCTTGTTATCAAACTCGTAGCCCAGCTTTTCGAACAGGGGCTTGGTTTGCTCTACCTGCGTAACGCCGGTTACCTGGGCCGAGCGGAAGAGCACATACAGCAGCGTAAGCAGTAGCGCACCCGCCAGCCACCACCACGAGGGCCAGATAAGGGCCGGCAGCAGCCCCACGGCAAACGGAATCAGGGCGTACCACCACTCCCGCCGCCACACCCGAGCCATAGCCAGGCGGGTGTAGGTATCGGTATCGAGCTGATGTTTTTTGGTGCGGATAGCCAGCGGCGAAGCGCCCCCTTGCTGGACTTGCTGCCGGTAGGCGCCGCGTTGGTTGGGAAGTTGCATTTGAGGAAATGTGAAAAAGATGTTGAATGTGGCTGAAAGGTGAAAATGCGCTCGGCCGGCTCGGGCCGGAACGACTGTCTATCACATCTTCCACATTGCTCACACTAAAAGTTAATAGGCTTTCAGGCTCATATCGAGGCTCCGAATGGAGTGCGTCAGGGCGCCCACGGAAATGTAATCGACGCCGGTGGCGGCTACCTCGGCAATCGTTTCTTCGGTAATGCCACCGCTGGCTTCCAGAGGGTAGCGGCCCGCCACCAGGGCCACGGCCTCGCGCAGTTGCGCCGGAGCCATGTTGTCAAGCATAATCCGGTCGATGCCGCCGGTGTCCAGGGCCTGCTGTACTTCGGCCAGGCTACGGGTTTCAATTTCGATGGGCAACTGCCGGCCGGTGCGGGCGAGGTAGGCGCGGGAAGCCTCAATGGCCTGCCGGATGCCACCGGCGTAGTCGACGTGGTTGTCCTTGAGGATGATCATATCGAACAGCCCGTAGCGGTGGTTAACGCCGCCGCCAATCAACACGGCCCACTTCTCGCAGAGGCGGAAGTTGGGGGTAGTCTTGCGGGTATCGAGCAGGCGGGCCTTGGTGCCGGCCAGCAGGCTGGTCAGGTGGGCCGTGCGCGTGGCAATACCGCTCATGCGCTGCATGCAGTTAAGCACCAGCCGCTCGCCGGTCAGGATGCTCTGGGCCCTACCCTCCACGGTAAAGGCAATATCGCCGTGCTTGACCAGGGCCCCGTCCTCCAAGCGGGTTACCAGGCGCAGATCGGCATCTACCTCGCGGAAAATGCGGCGGGCCAGCTCTACCCCGGCCAGTACGCCCTCATCTTTGATAAGCAAGTGGGCGCGGTTACGGGCCTCCGCCGGAATAGCCGACAGGGCTGAATGGTCACCGTCGCCGACATCTTCGGCCAAGGCCGTGCGGATAAACGAGGATAACGCCTCGGGGGTAAGGTAGGTGGGTGTCTGCACGGGGCAAAAATAGTCAAAATTGCCCCCACTTACTTACTGCCTCTTTCCCTGTTCTCCGGCGCTGCCCTGCGGGGTAGGCGGCCATCTTCCTGGCCTGCCTCAACCACAAGCCAGGCGCGGGCCCGGGTTCTGGGGCAAGCACAAAAAAACGCCGCGAAAACAAAGTCTCGCGGCGCTGGGAGAGGTAGGGAAACAAGGAGCTAGTTCTCCTTGGTGAAGTCAATAGTTGCTATTTTCATGCTGCCGCCCGCACCTTTCATTTTCACGAACATGCGGTAGGCACCATCCTTCCCCGTGTATTTGCCCACGGCATAGGGCGTTCCTTCGGTACTACCGCCGTAGTGAATGAAGTCAAAAGAGGCTGGAGAATGCTTCGCGAAAAAATCCTTCATCACGAACTCCGCCTGCGTGGCGCTGTAGCTCTGCTTGTCCCCGTCGAAGCCCAGCTCCACAGTGGGCGCAAAGAACTGCGCTAAGTCGCGGGAGGAGCTGCTGCGGATGGCATTACGCACGGGAACAAAAGCTTCGCCCTGCGCCAGGGCTCCCACTGACAGCAACAGGCTCCACGCCAGGGCGAAGGCCAAAAAGAAGTTGCGTTTCATGTTAGTGTAAAGGGTACGTCATGCAGTGCACTAAAACTATGCCAACCTGTTACTGGTTATTGCTTGGGCTCCGCAACGAGGTAGCTTGGCTGCCAAGTTAGGAAAATGCGGGCGTTTTGGCCCATCTGGTCTATCTTTGCTGCCATGAACAAACAGGTATTGTTGGTGATTCTGGACGGCTGGGGTCTGGCGCAGAATAAAGAGGTATCGGCTATTGATCAGGCGCGTACGCCGTTCGTCGACTCACTGTTTCAGCGCTTTCCGCACAGCCGCCTGCAGGCCTCCGGCGAGGCCGTAGGTTTGCCCGATGGGCAAATGGGCAACTCCGAAGTAGGCCACATGAACATTGGGGCCGGCCGCGTGGTGTACCAGGACCTGGTGCGGATCAACAAATCCATCCGGGAGCGGAAGCTGGGGGCCATGCCTGCCCTGGCCAAGGCCTTCGAGTACGCCCGCCTCAATAATAAGCCCGTGCACCTGATGGGCCTGCTCTCCGATGGCGGGGTGCACTCCCACATCGAGCACCTGAAAGCTCTGTGCACCCTGGCCCACGACGCGGAGGTGTACAATGTGTTCATCCATGCCTTCACCGACGGCCGCGACACCGACCCCAAGGGGGGCGTCAGCTACGTCAACGACCTGGAACAGCATCTGCAGCGCGGAGCCAGCGGCAAGATAGCCTCCATTGTGGGCCGCTACTACGCCATGGACCGCGACAACCGCTGGGAGCGGGTGAAAATTGCCTACGACCTGCTGGTAAACGGCAAGGGTACCCCCTCCCAGAACCTGATTCAGAGCATGCAGGACTCCTACAAGGAGGGCGTTACGGATGAATTCCTGAAGCCTATTGTGAAGGTAGGGGCCGACGGGCAGCCGCTGGCCACTATCAAGGAGGGCGACGTGGTTATCTGCTTTAACTTCCGCACCGACCGGGGCCGGGAAATTACCCAGGCCCTGACCCAGCAGGATTTCCACGCCTTTGAGATGCGCCGGCTCAGCCTGCACTACCTCACCATGACCAACTACGACGCTACCTTTACCGGCGTCACGCCCATTTTCGAGAAAGATAACCTGGAGGAAACCCTGGGCGAAGTGCTGGCAGCCAACCACAAAACCCAGATTCGTATTGCCGAGACGGAGAAGTATCCGCACGTAACGTTCTTTTTCTCGGGGGGCCGCGAAGTAGAGTTCGAGGGCGAGAAGCGCATCATGCGGGCTTCGCCCAAAGTAGCAACCTACGACCTGCAACCCGAAATGAGCGCCTACGAGCTGCGTGACGCCCTGATTCCGGAACTACAAGCCAAGTCGGCTGATTTTGTGGTGCTTAACTTCGCAAACACGGACATGGTGGGCCACACCGGCGTGTTTGCCGCCGCCGTGAAAGCCGCCGAAGCCGTAGACGAGTGCGCCCGCGGCGTGGTAGAGGCGGCCCTGGCCTCCGACTACGCCTGCATCATCATTGCCGACCATGGCAACGCCGATATGATGATCAATCCGGACGGCACACCCAACACGGCCCACACTACCAACCTGGTGCCCTGCATTCTGGCTTCTAACGACTACCGCGGCACCCTGTCCGATGGCAAGCTGGGCGATATTGCTCCCACCGTGCTGCAGCTTATGGGTTTGCCCCAGCCGGAGGTAATGGCCGGCCAGAGCCTGCTGCGCCCCGAAACTGCTTTGAATGCGTAGCCCATGCTGGTGGCTGGCAGCTACCGTGGTCTTGCTCGCGGCCTGTGACTCGGGACAGGATGCTACCGTGCGCCCTAACCCCGCTAACCGCAAACCGGCGTACTTCAATCTGTTGGGCTTTCTGCAAACCCAGGCTACCCTGCTCAACCAGCGCCGGCCCGCCGTGGAAAAGCAGGTGCTCCTGCGCGACGGACAACGGGAAACCACCCGGGTAGCTACCACCGACTGGGCCAAGGAGCTCCAGATTTTCCAGCAGGCCGACATCAACAAGCCCGCCCTGCGTGGGTTGTATTTGGTTGATTCGGCTACTACCCCTCAGGGATTCATCCGCCGCAGCTACCGCCGGCAGACCGGCACCGAGCACCCGGTGGAGCAGCTGACAGTGGTCAGCGAGGGCCCTACCGTACGGGAACTCACGGCCACTGTTGCGCAGGATAATCCACTGGTATACTCCGCCAAAACCCTAACCCTGCAGTGCCAGAACGGACAGGTGGTGCGCTACGGCGTGCGAGGCGTGCAGAAGCTCGTGCTCTTCGACTCGGTGCGCTACGCCGTGCAGGCCCGGGTGCTGTAAGCAGACCAGAGTAGACCAATGCATAAGGCCGCGGGGCGCCCCGCGGCCTTATGTGGTAGCGGGAAGTTTTAGTCTAGGTAAGGCTCCACGCGCACGGCACTTAGTCGGCCGCTCTGGTAGAGTACCGACACGTAGTTGGTGCGCTCGGTGTCGCCGATGCGGACTTTGTCAGAGGTAGCGGCGGCGGCTCGGCAGGCGGGCTCCAGGCGAGTGCGCAGGCGGCGGCCATAGGCCGGCTGAAAATTGGTAATGGTAGCGTCGCGGAGCAGGTCTTTCTCTGGGGCCCGGTAGAACTCGAACACGTTGCCCTGGTGACGCACGAGCAGAATAGTATCTACCTGCCCTGCCTCGTGCAAATTCTTGAAAGGCCGCCGGGCCACTACCTTGGCCCCGGAAGCCAGCAGTTCCTGCATCGTTGGCTCCTCTCCGAAGGGCTGGCCGGCCAATGAGTCATTGGTGAGGCGTGCCACCCGCACTACGCGACCAGCCAGGGGTGCCGAGGCAGCAGGGCGGCTAATTCTGGGCCGCTGCGTGGCCGATTTCCGGGCCGGCTCGCCGGTGCCGGCTGCCACTGGCGGGCTGGCACTCAGCAGTACCACGGCGCAGAGCGAGGTAGCCGAAACGACTTTAGCAGCAAACGATACCAGGGCGGCAAACATAACACGCGAATTTTCTGACCTATACGCAAAGCTCGGAGCCGTGGCCTGCTTATAGCTCGTTATTTCGCTTGAATAGTGTGAGTTGCCGGTCAGCTGAGCCTACTCGCCCATCAGCGTTGCCAGCACCCAACGACGCCCGCCGTGGTTGCGGTGCTCCCCCAGGTAAATACCCTGCCAGGTACCCAGGGCCAGTTCGCCCTTGCTGATGGGCACACTCACGGCGTGGCCTAGCAGGCTGGCCTTGAGGTGGGCCGGCATATCGTCGGGGCCTTCCAGGGTGTGGCGGAAGTAGGGAGCATTTTCGGGCACCGTGCGGTTAAAAAACTGCTCGAAATCGTGGCGCACGGTAGGGTCCGCATTTTCGTTGATGCTCAGGCTGGCGGAGGTGTGCTGGATAAAGAAGTGGGCCGTGCCCACCCGCAGCTGCTCCAGCTCCGGCAGCTCCGCCACCAGCAAGTCGGTAATTAAATGAAAGCCCCGGCTCAGGGCCGGCAGGCGCAGGCGTTTCTGAATAAAGTGCATAGGCTACACTACGGATTTTTTCGCTCGTAGGCACCAATATCCGGCGGACTCAGGCGCGGGCGGTTCAGCAGGTCCGTCGTCGGGCTGGGTAGGGCGGCGGCACGGTTGCTGGCCGGTGAAAGCGTATCCAGCTGGTAGTCGAAGGTTTTGCCGCGTGGGCGGTAGGGCGTACTGCGGAACAGATAGGTGGGACCCTCCACGGGGTTGAGGATGTTGCCATTCTTAGCCTGCCCCAGCGCCCCGGTATTGTCGTACTTTTTGGTGCGCAGGACGCTGGTGCTGATGCTGATACTGCCGGCGTACTGCTCCCCATTGACGAAGGATAGCTCTTCCATATCGCGCGCGTTGCCCCACACAATGGAGTTGCGCATGGTCAGGCGCGGGGCAATGGCGGGGCGGGCCTGGCCGTTTACTTCAATGGCATCGGCCAGCAGGAAGGTAGGCGTTTGCCGGTTAGCCTGGGTAGTGTAGTTGGCAATAGTGCAGTAATCGAACTGATAGATACCGCCCTGCACGCCGTACACGGCGTACTGCTCGCAGTTGGCCAGCAGCGTGTTGCGCACCGTGAAATCGGCCGACAAGCCCAAGATGGCTGCCCCTTCCAGGCCAATGGCCAGCCCTGCATTGGTGAAGGCTTGCTTGGCGCTGGAAATGTTCTGAATAGTAGTATTTTCTACCCGAACGCTGGGAAACGGCCGCAATGCCCGCGGGTTGATGACCAGTAGCCCAAAAGCGCTGTTCTTGATGTCGGCGTAGCGTACTACGTTGTTGCGGCTGCTGGACAGAAACCAGATACCAGCCCATTGCCCCGGGGTATCGGCGTACATGGCCTCGCGCCGGTCGCCCTGAAAGCGAACGAAGTTACGGTTGTCCGGCTTCAGCTCCCCGGTAGGCTGGTAGGCAGGGTTCACCAACAGCTGCCCGCCTACCAGCAAGGCGGCCCCGGCGTGGCTGTATATGCGGGCCCCTGGCTCAATGGTCAGCGTCACGGCCGAATCCACCAGGGCGTAGTCGTAAATAACGTGGGGCTTGTCGGCCTTCCACACCGCATCCTTGGTTATCTCCTCACGGTTGTGGAAGTAGGCGTTCTGCCCGTAGCTCACAATTTTTACCTGCTGGTCGTTGCCATTAGTGCGGAAGCGCAGGTCGTCGACCAGCAGAAAGGGCTTCAGGTCGCCGGGGGTAGGATCAATGGTGGCACGCACCAGCACCAGCAGGCTGTCTTTGCCCCGGATTTCCACGTCGCGGGCCACGGATCCGGCGTCGCCGTTGATGAGCAGGCTGTAGGTGATGCCAGGCTGGTTTTGCAGGCTGATTTCCGACACCTTCACGGCCTGAGGGTTGCGGTTATACACCCATAGGCGCTTGCTTACCGTGCCTATCGTCACGAACACAGTATCAAACTTCACCGTGTCCAGGGAAAACTCCAGCCGGGCGCTACCATCCGTTGTAAGCAGATCTTCCTTGGGCTCGCAGCCGGGGAGCAGCACTGTAACGGCTGAAAGCAACAAAAGCAGCGGGAGTAGAAAGCGCATAGAGAGAAACGGAAACCCATAAAAGCTGTCATCCTGAGCCGTGCGAAGGGCCTCTACTGGTACTAACTACCTTCTGCAGAGAACCTTCGCACGGCTCAGGATGACAAACGAGTGGCTGGCAATAAAATTACGCTACGCCTTCCTGTAGGCGCTCGGCGCTTTCAGCAATGCGCAGTTGCTCCACAAAATCATCAATGCTACCGTCCATCACGGCGCTCAGGTTGTACACCGTGTAGCCGATGCGGTGGTCGGTTACGCGGCCCTGCGGGTAGTTGTACGTGCGAATTTTGTCCGACCGGTCGCCGCCGCCAATCATGCTCTTACGGGCGGCGCCTTCGGCTTCGTTCTTTTTGGCCAGCTCAATTTCGTAGAGGCGGGAGCGAAGTACCTGTAAGGCCTTATCAAAGTTCTTGAGCTGCGACTTCTGATCCTGGCACTGCGCTACAATGCCGGTAGGAATGTGGGTAAGGCGCACAGCCGAATAGGTAGTGTTTACCGACTGCCCTCCCGGGCCCGACGACATAAACAGGTCCTTGCGCACGTCGTTCATGTCGATTTCCACGTCCAGTTCTTCAGCCTCCGGCATCACCACTACCGAAGCCACCGAGGTGTGAATGCGGCCCTGGGTTTCGGTAGCTGGCACGCGCTGTACGCGGTGCACCCCCGACTCGAACTTGAGTTTGCCGTACACGTCTTCGCCCTTCACGGCCAGAATAATTTCTTTGTAGCCGCCCGAAGTGCCTTCGGTAGCGTCCACCAGCTCCATCTTCCAGCCGTGCTTTTCGGCAAAGCGCATGTACATGCGCTGCAAGTCGCCGGCGAAGATGGCCGCCTCGTCGCCGCCGGCCCCGGCCCGGATTTCCATGATAATGTCCTTGGAGTCGTTGGGGTCTTTGGGGATAAGCAGCTCCTTGATGACGGTTTCCAGCCGCTCCTGCTCGGGGTAGAGCGTTTCCAGCTCGTCCTTCGCCATCTGGCGGAAGTCCTCGTCCTTCTCAGTGGCAATAACCTCCTTCGCGCCGTCGATGTTGGCCAACACATTCTGGTAGGCCTTGTACTCGACCACGATTTTGTTCAGGTCCTTGTATTCTTTGTTGAGGGCCTTGAAGCGTTTCATGTCGCTCATGGCTTCGGGTTGGGTAAGCTGTTCGCTCACGTCCTCAAAGCGCTTTTGGATGGCCTCCAGTTTGTCTAGCATCTTGCCTTCAGAAAATGTATTGGGAGTGCAAAGGTACGGAAACGCCGCTGACCTTGAACAGGGCGAAAGTAGTTGAGTAGAAAGCTGCTGCCCCGGCCTCCGCTACGGCCCCAGGCCGCTGGATTCGGCCTCGGGTAGGAGCAGCCCAGGGCCCGCCCCGACCCCGGCCATGACGGGCTAGGGTAGCTTCCGCAAAAATTAAATTATTTATATCTTAAACGCTTATCGTTTTAAAAAATTCCTACTTTGCAGCCATCAACCCCGCGCTCATGGCCCTGCTTCGTGCCTTTTATGCTCCTACCCGCGCACTGCCCATCCTGCTGATGGGCACAGGAACAACCGTGATTACAACCCGCTAAAGCGGGCCGCGGAACTCCATTCTTCTCACTGTATTCGCCGCCCGCCTCGCCGGTACTCCTCTTACTTAGGATGCCGGGCCGACGCGGGCCTTTTCTTGTTCCTACCTATGACGCTACAGGCTATGCAGGTTCTAAAATTCGGAGGCTCGTCGGTGGCGACGGCCGAAACCATTCGCCAAGTGCTGGCGCTGGCGGAAGCCGCTGCCCGGCGGCACCCAACAGTCGTGGTAGTATCGGCCCTGAGCGGGGTGACGGACGCCCTGATTCGGGCCGGCCACCAAGCGGCCACGAACGACGTGGGTTACCAGGAGCAGCTGCGGGAGCTGGAGCACCGCCACTTAGCCCTGGTGCGGGAGTTGCTACCCCTCACGGGGCAGAGCAGCGTGCTAAGCTTCGTCAAAACACATTGTAACGAACTGGAAAGCCTCTGCAACGGCGTTTTTGCGCTGGGCGAGTTGTCGGCGCGGGCCTTGGACCGGCTGGTGAGCTACGGGGAGCTGCTTTCCTCCCGGATAGTAGCGGCGGGGCTGGCAGCGCGGGGCACGGCCCACCAGTGGCTCGATAGCCGCCAGTTGATCCGCACGGACGCCCGCTACGGCCACGCGGCCGTCGACTTTGCTACCACCAATGCCCAGATTCAGGCCGCCGTGAACGGGGCCGAGGTAGCACTCTACGTAGCCCCCGGCTTTGTGGCCGCCGCCCCGGACGGCAGCACCACCACCCTGGGCCGCGGCGGCTCCGATTATACGGCGGCCATTTTCGCCGGAGCCCTGGGCGCCAGCCAGCTGGAAATCTGGACCGATGTAAGCGGCATGATGACGGCCGACCCGCGGCTGGTGCGGGCCGCCCGGCCTATTCCGCGCATCTCCTACCAGGAGGCCATGGAACTCTCGCACTTCGGGGCCAAGGTGCTATACCCGCCTACCATCCAGCCGGTTATGCGCCGGGGCATTCCGCTCTGGATCAAGAACACGTTTGCGCCCCAGGACGAGGGCACGCTGGTGGAGGTGGCCCCGCCGGCCCATCAGGCCATCGTGCGGGGCATTTCCAGCATCGGGCCGGTGGCGTTGCTACGGCTGGAAGGCAGCGGCATGGTGGGCATTCCGGGGTTTTCGCGCCGCTTGTTTGCCGCCCTGGCCCAGGAGCAAATCAACGTAATTCTCATTACCCAAAGCTCCTCGGAGCACTCCATTTCGGTGGCCGTGAGTACGGCCGAGGCCACGCGCGCCCAGCAGGCGGCTAATGCCGAGTTTGCTGCTGAAATCGGGGCTGGCCGCCTCGATCCGCTGTACCGGGAGGACGAGCTGGCTATTGTGGCGCTGGTGGGGGAGCAGATGAAAAACCACCCCGGCATCAGTGGCCGCCTGTTCGGGGCGCTGGGGCAGAATGGGGTCAACATCCGGGCCATTGCCCAGGGCTCCTCGGAGAAGAACATTTCCACCGTTATCCGGCAGCAGGATGTGCGCAAGGCCATCAACGTGCTGCACGAAACGTTCTTCGAGGCCACTACCCGGCAGGTAAACGTGGTAGTTACCGGCGTGGGCAATGTAGGTGGCAAGCTGCTGGAGCAACTGGCCCGGCAGCAGCGCTGGCTGCGCGAGAAGCTGCGCCTGAACCTGCGGGTAGTGGGCCTGGCCAACAGCCGGCAGTTTGTGCTCGCCGAAGAGGGTATTGACTTGACCAATTGGCAACCGGCGCTGGCCGCCGGCGCCCCCCTGAGCCTGCCGGCCCTCACCGAGCAGCTGCTGGCCCTGAATCTGCGCAACACCGTGTTCGTGGATGTGACGGCCAGCGCCGAGGTAGCGCAGGTATACGCCGGACTGCTGGCCCGTAGCGTGGCGGTAGTAGCCTGCAACAAGGTAGCGGCATCCTCGGAGTACGAGAACTATGCCCACCTCAAGGCCTTGGCCCAGGAGTTCAACACGCAGTTTCTCTTTGAAACCAACGTAGGCGCAGGCCTGCCCGTCATCGGGACGCTAGGCGACCTGCTGCGCAGCGGCGACGAGGTGCAACGCCTAGAAGCCGTGCTTTCGGGCACCCTGAACTTTGTGTTCAACCACTACGACGGGTCGCGGCCCTTCGCCGAGGTGGTGCGCCAGGCCCAGGCCGAAGGCTACACCGAGCCCGACCCCCGCCTTGATCTGACCGGGGTAGACGTGGCCCGCAAAATCCTGATTCTGGCCCGCGAGGCCGGCCACGCCCTGGAAATGAGCGACGTCGAGAATGCCTCCTTCCTGCCCGTTTCCTGCCTGGAGGGCGACGTGCCGGCTTTCTACGAGCAGTTGGCGGCGCACGAGCCCCACTTCCGGGCTCTGTATGAGGCCGCGGCGGCCAACGGAGAGAAGCTGCGGTTTGTGGCCAGTTTTGCGGCGGGACAGGCCCGGGTGGGCCTCCAGGCCCTACCTCCCCACCACGATTTGTATTCCCTGCAGGGCAAGGACAACGCGGTGCTGTTCTACACCAACCGCTACACTCAGCAGCCCCTCGTCATTAAAGGGGCCGGCGCCGGGGCCGAAGTAACAGCCTCGGGCGTATTTGCCGATATTCTGCGGGCGGTGCAGTCGTAGCGCGCAGCTACCTGCCCCGTCCGTACTTGTTTTCCTACCTAGTCCTCCAGCCTATGACTTTTTCCTCTGCTCCCCTCACCGTGCTGGCTCCCGCCACCGTCGCCAACGTGGTGTGTGGGTTTGATGTGCTGGGCTTTGCGCTAGCCGAGCCCAACGACACCATGCAGCTGCGCCTGACTGACCAGCCCGGCGTGGCCATCATTCACGAAGACGAATTTGGCCTGCCAACGGAGCCCTCGCGCAATGTGGCAGGCGCAGCTCTGTTGGCCATGCTTCGGGGCGTGCCCGAGGAGGTGGGCGTAGAAGTGCGGATTCGCAAAACCATTCGGCCGGGCAGCGGCATTGGCAGCAGCGCGGCCAGCGCGGCGGGGGCCGTAGTGGGGTTGAACCAGCTGCTCGGCCAGCGCTTCACACTGCCGGAGCTGGTACACTACGCCATGTACGGAGAGGAAGTAGCCTCCGGGGTACGCCACGCCGACAACATTGCGCCCGCCATTTATGGCGGCGTAACTCTGATTCGGGCTACTGTGCCGGCGCCCGACATTGTGCCCCTGGACGCACCGCCCCTGTTCGTGACGGTAGTGCACCCCCAAATTGAGGTAAAGACCTCGGACGCCCGCCGGATTCTCAAGCAGGAAGTGCCCCTGCGCGACGCCATCCGGCAGTGGGGCAACGTGGGGGGACTGGTAGCGGGCCTACTTCAGCACGACTACAGCCTGATTAGCCGCTCCCTGGAAGACGTAATTGTGGAACCTGTGCGCAGCATCCTGATTCCGGGTTTTCAAGACGTGAAGGACGGCAGCCGGATAGCCGGTGCCCTGGGCGGCGGCATTTCCGGCTCGGGCCCGTCGCTGTTCATGCTCAGCCAGGACGAGGCTACTGCCCGAGCCGTGGAAAACGTCATGCACGCTACCTACCAGCGCCTGGGTCTGGCCTACCACACCTACGTCACGACGATTAACCCGGTGGGCTGCCAGATACTGGTGGAAAGCGCCAGTACGGCCCCCGTACTCTAACCCCGTACTTCGGTCTAGCTTACTCGCAGTTCACCGCCGACGCCCGCGCGCCGGCCCAGCAGCCAAAATTGGCGTTCTGCCGCCGCGGCCTACCGCTTTTTTCTTCGCCTTCCCTTTTTATGCGCTACTACAGCCTTAACCGCCGCGCCGAACCCGCCGATTTTCGCGCCGCTACTGTGGCGGGCCAGGCCCCGGATGGGGGCCTGTACTTCCCCGAAACCATTCCGCGCTTTCCGACTGGTTTCGTAGAGCAGCTACCCCACCTGACCGCCGCCGAAGTAGCGTACGCTGTGCTGCAACCCTACGTGGGCAACGCTATTCCGGCACCGGAGCTGCGCGCTATCTGCGCCGAGGCCTTGGACTTTCCACTCCCGGTGGTGCCGGTTACCGAGCGCATCAGTGCCCTGGAGTTGTTTCACGGGCCCACGCTGGCGTTCAAGGACGTAGGGGCCCGCTTCATGAGCCGCTGCCTCGGCTACTTTTCCCGCCACGAAACCCGGTCCGTGACGGTGCTGGTAGCTACCTCCGGCGACACGGGCGGGGCCGTGGCCAGCGGCTTTTTAGGGGTAGAGGGAGTGGAAGTGGTTATTCTCTACCCCGCCGGCCGGGTGAGCCCGGTGCAGGAGCAGCAGCTCACGGCCCTGGGCCAGAACGTAACCGCTCTGGAAGTGCAGGGCAACTTCGACGACTGCCAGCGGCTGGTGAAGCAGGCCTTCCGGGATGCTGACTTACTGGCCCGGCGGCGCCTGACGTCGGCCAACTCTATCAATGTCGCCCGCTGGTTGCCTCAGCAGGTGTATTACTGCACCGGCGTGGCCCAGGCGCTGGCTGCCACGGGCCAGGCGCCGGTGGTAGCCGTGCCCAGCGGTAATTTCGGCAACCTCTGCGCGGGGCTGCTGGCCTACGTATCAGGGCTGCCGGTGCGGCATTTTGTGGCGGCCTGCAACGCCAACGCGGCCGTACCCGCCTACCTTACCACGGGGCAGTACGCGGCGCGCCCGGCCGTAGCCACGCTTTCCAACGCCATGGACGTGGGCGACCCGAGCAACTTTGGCCGTATCCTGGAGCTGTTTCGCCACGAGCACCCCGCTATCCGGGCCCTGCTCACGGGGTATTCCGTTTCGGATGAGGAAACCAGCGCCACCATTCAGCGGGTATACCAACACGCCGGATACCTGCTGGACCCCCACGGCGCAGTGGCCTTTTTCGCCCTGGAGGCCTACCTACGGCAGCACCCGGAGCAGCCCGGTATTTTCTTGGAAACGGCGCACCCAGTGAAATTCCCGGCGGCCGTAGAGCCGGCCACTGGCCAGCCCGTGCCCGTGCCGACGACGCTGCGGGAGCTGCTGGGCCAGCCCAAGCGTAGCATCTTGCTGGCACCCGAGTACGAGGCGTTGCGTAGCTATCTGCTGGCCGCAGGGTAGGCAGCAGACCAAGTAAAACAGTAGAGGAAGCATATTCCGGCGGGGCACCGTACATCATCTGGTAGTATCTTTTGGTTGACTCCGTAGAAGTCCGTCCCTTTGCCTTTTCGCCCTTTTATCTCTGCCTGCCCATGCGCCCCGTGTTTCGTGCTGCCTTGCTGCTCCCGCTGCTTTCCGCCTGCAATGCCGACCAAGTCGACCACCTCAGCAACACCAAGGAGCTGGCCATTGAGGCAGAAAACTGGCAAGTAAAGCGCATCATGCCCGCCGATCTGCTGCGCGCCACCCGCTGGGCTGGCGACTCCCTGACCCGCACCGCCGAGCGGGAACTGCGCCAAGTGCTAACGGCCAAGCTGGACTCCGGCGGGGTAGCCGCGGCCCTTCCCTATTGCCGTCCCGCCGCCCTGCCGGCCACTGACTCGCTGGCGGGCGTTTTGCAGGCTACGCTTACCTGGGGCAGCCCGCGGCCTCGCAACCCCACTCATCGGTTGGCCGTGTCTGCCGCTGACCTTGCTCCCACCGACACAGTCCGGCGTGTGGCGCGCCCAAGCACCGAAGAATTTACTTACCAGCGCCCGGTTGTGCTTACTGCTGACGTGTGCCTGCGCTGCCACGGCAAGGTAGGCCAGGATATTGCAGCCGCTGATTATGCCCTGATTCGCCAGCGCTACCCCCAGGACCAGGCCACTGGCTACCGCCTCGGGCAGAGCATGGGCGTGTGGCGAGTTAGCCTGAAGCGGCCCGGCGTGGCGGAGTTTTACACCATGAAAACCCGGAAAGTGATGAAGAAGCGCCGCTCCCTATTTTAAGCGGTGGCTCGGTAAAAGCCGCGCCGGGCAATCCTGCGCATTCCACGACTACTGTATCTCTAGTTTATGTATTTAGCTCGACTCTTTTATCTGGTGGGGATACTGGCCTTCTCGGGTAGGGCGGCGCTGGCCCAGCAACCCGGACCGGCGCCGGGGGCAACGCCTAACCGGGCTAAGTACGCTCAGCCCTATCGAATTCTGGGCACCGACAGCGTAGCCCTGTTCTACACCGCCAACTACGAATTATGCCCGCCCGGCTGCGCGGCTATCCGCCGGCACGCCCGCCTCGACAGCACCGGCAATTTCTTCGGCTACGTGCGCGACTTCTGGATGCATAATGCCCAGCTAGCTCTTACCGGCACTTACCGCAGCGGGCGCAAGGACGGGGCCTTCGAAGTTTTCCATCCTAATGGAGAGCTGGCCGCCCGCGGCTACTACCGCGGCGGCCAGCAGGTAGGCAGTTGGGCGTACTGGTACCCCTCGGGGCAGAAGCGCCAGGTGCTAAGCTTCGGCAACGGTAGCACCCTGGGCATTGAGCAATTCTGGACCGAAGACGGGCAGCAGCTGGTGCAGAACGGCCAAGGCACCTGGTACCGCACCGACGCGGGGTTGCGCGTGAGCGGTTCGGTAGCCACCGGCCGCCCTGAGGGCCGCTGGCGCGTGCAGGAAATTACTGGCGGTCAGAAAGTGCTAGCCGAGGAAACGTTCAAGAAGGGAGTGTTTCGGATGGGTTCCACGCGCGCTGTGCCAGGATATTACTACGACCAGTCACGCATTTACATCACCGATTTGGACAGTTACAGCGAGACAGAGCGGTTTGTGCAGCGCCCCAGTTGCCCGCCCGACCCGCCCGAAACAGCTCAGTAAACCCTATTGGAGCGGGCTGAGGAAACTCAGCCCAACCTTCCCGGCAGTTTCGGAGTTTGGGCTGAGTATGACGACTGCTGCAACTACCTCCCCCCCACCCGTTATCATTATTGGCGCTGGCATGGCCGGCTTAACCTGTGCCTGCTACCTACACCGGGCGGGCCGCCCGGTGCTTGTGCTGGAAGCCGCTGATGCCGTTGGAGGCCGGGTCCGCACCGACGTTACTGCCGAGGGCTTCCGCCTCGACCGGGGCTTTCAGGTGCTGCAAACCCGCTATCCGGAAGTACAGCACCTCCTCGACTATGGGGCCTTACAGCTCCACGCATTCCGGTCCGGGGCCGTTATTCGCCTGCCCGATGGCAAGCAGACCGTGCTGGTAAACCCGTTGCAGCAGCCTACGGCCGCCTTTTCGGCGCTTACTTCCCGCGTGGGAACGCTGGCCGACAAGCTACGCATTGCCAGCCTGGCCCAGCATGTGCGCGGCGCTACCAACGGTCAGCTGCTAAGCCGCCACAGCACCAATGCGCTTGATACGCTTACGTTTCTGCGCGAATACGGCTGGAGTGAGCAGATTATTGAGAACTTTTTCCAGCCTTTCTTCGGGGGCGTGTACCTGGACCGGAGCCTGAGCACAGCGGCCAACTTCTTTGAATTTGTATTCAAGCAGTTTGTAGAAGGCGACGCCGCTATTCCGAGCCTGGGTATGCAGCAGATTCCGGAGCAATTAGCCGCCCGCCTGCCTGCGGGCTCCGTCCAACTCAACACCCGGGTTGTGGCCATCCGCGACGCGGCCGTGGAGTTGGCTACTGGCGAAACCTTGGCTGCCGCGGCCGTGGTAGTGGCCACCGATGGAGAAGCCGCAACCCGGCTGCTACCTGCCGTAGCCAACACCCCACCTCTGCGCTGGCGCTCCACCACCTGCACCTATTTCGCCGCCCCGGCGCCGGCTGCCCAACCCGATAAGCTGCTGCGCCTCAACGCCGCACCTAATGCGCTGGCCCACAACGTCGCCCTTCCCTGCGAAGTAGCTCCTGCGTATGCCCCGCCCGGCCAGCAGCTGATATCCGTGAGTACCCACGGCGAACATGGCCTGCCCGAAGCAGAATTAACTAGCCGGCTGCTGCAGGAGCTAACGGCCTGGTTTGGCTCCCAGGCCAGCCAGTGGCGGCACCTGCGCACTTACACCATTCCGCAGGCGCTACCCGTGTACCCGGCCGGACAGCCTGCCCGGCAGGCCCTTAAGCTCCACGCTACGCTCTATCGTTGTGGCGACCACACTGCCTATCCTTCCCTAAATGCCGCTATGGCCTCGGGCCGGGAGGTAGCCGAAGCTATTCTGAGTGCGTGAGCAGCACAATAGTGTGAATACCGAATGCACGCTGGCCCGGCTCTCTTTAATACAAAGAGGAGCCGGGCCAGCGTGTCAAGGAGCACGGGAGCAGGCTATGCATCTAGCACTACCTGTGCGGGGCAATGGTCGGAGTGTACTACGTCGCGGAGCAGGTGGGCTTCCCGGATTCGGGGCCGAAGGGTTTCGTCTACCAGTAAGTGGTCGAGGCGCCAGCCCACGTTGCGAGCCCGCGCCCCGGCCCGGTAGGTCCACCAGGAGTAATGGCCGGGAGCATCGCCGTGATGGTGGCGAAAAGAGTCGGCGTATCCGTCGGCCAGGAAGTCCTGGAACCACTGGCGTTCTTCAGGAGTGAAGCCAGGGCTCTGCTGATTGGCCTTGGGGTTGTGCAGGTCAATTTCGCGCTGGCAGCAGTTAAAGTCGCCCCCAATAATGAGCGGGGCAGTACCGGCCGCCCGCAGCTCCCGCACGTACTGGCGGAAAAAGTGCAGACATGCTACCTTAAAAGTCTGCCGTTCCGCTCCGCTGGTACCCGAGGGCATGTACACGTTCAGCACCGAGCAAGTTGGGAAATCGAGGCGCAGCACCCGGCCTTCGGTGTCGTAGAGAGGGTTGCCGCAGCCTTCCACTACAGCTACAGGCCTCTGTTTCGAGAAGGTAGCCACGCCGCTGTAGCCGGGTTTCTGGGCCGGATGCAGGTAGGCGTAATAGCCCAGCGCCGTTAGCGCCGACACATCCAGCGCCTCACGGCCGGCCTTGATTTCCTGCAGGCACAGCACGTCCGGGTCAGCTTCCTGCACCCATTCCACCAGCCCCTTGCTCAGGGCGGAGCGCAGCCCGTTGACGTTGTAGGTAATGATGTTCATTCAAATACATTCATGGCAATGCCCCCTCCTGCTACCCTGGCCGAACGATAGCAGCCCTTGAGCAGGTGAAAATACTACCGGGTGGTAGCTTCCGAAAACGCCGCCGGCTTGCTATTCCTCCTGCGAATCAAAGTACTCCAGTATGTGCCATTTGAGCATACGCTCCTGCTCCTTCAAGTTGGCGAAGGGCACTGGGTGTAGCAGGCGGTAGTGCGGCCAGCCATCCTCATCTACCCGCTCCAGCTCGTAGAAGCCCGAGAGGCTGAACAGGCGGCAGGTGGCAATGTGCATCAGGTCCTGCTTCTGCTCTTTGGTGAATGGGCCCGCGCCCTGCCCTAGCTCTTGCACGCCAATGAGCAGTAACAGGGCATTCAGGTCGGGCTTTTTACCGAACCGCTCCCGCATCTGGTTCATCAGTTCCCACCAGCGCTGCTCGAACTGGGCCTCGGTTTCCTGGGGGTCCAGCATGGCTAGGCGTCGTGGGAATGGGGCGGAGCCAAGGCGGCAGCTTCCTCCTTCAGGGCCTCCCAGTATTCTACCGCGCGGCGGAAGTGCGGAATGACGATACTGCCCCCAATCAGGTTGGCAATGGCGAAGACCTCGTAGATTTCCTCGTCGTTGATGCCTTCCTCGTAGCACTTGCCCAGGTGATACTTAATGCAGTCGTCGCAGCGCAGCACCATGGAGCAGGCCAGGCCCAGCATCTCCTTGGTTTTCACGTTGAGGGCCCCTTCCTGGTAGGTATTGGTGTCGAGGTTGAAAAACCGCTTGATGACCTTGTTGTCGGCCGCCATGATTTTTTCGTTCATGCGCTGGCGGTACTCGTTGAATTCGGAGACGAGGCTCATAGGAGAAACAAAGGAGTGAAGTAAATAAATAGCCCAATTCGCCCCGTAGCAGCGCTACGCCCTTTTCGGGTGGGCGAGCTAGCTCAACTACCAGCTCGCTCCGGGACGGCAGGGCAAATTTCCGGGAGTCGGGTTTAAACCTTAAAATTAGGGAGAAGTTCGCCAGCGCCGGGTTTTCCGCCGGCCAGCTTCTGCGCTACCTTATGCAGCCGCCTCTTATCCGCCTTATGGTATTGCCCACTATGCTAGCCGATTTTATCGGCTTACTGTTTCCCCAGGTGTGTTTGGCCTGCCAGGAGCCGCTGGCCCGTGGTGAGGACCACCTCTGCACCGCCTGCCGGGCTCAGTTGCCTTACACCGACTACCACCGCCTTCCGCCGGCCGACAATCCGCTGGCCCGTCGCTTCTGGGGGAAGCTACCCGTGCAGCACGCTTTCAGCTATTTGCGCTTTCAGAAGCACGGCCGGGTCCAGCACCTGCTGCACCAGCTCAAGTATCGGGGCCAGCAGGAAGTAGGCCGGGTGCTGGGCCGCTGGTTTGGGCAGGAACTAGCGCAGGCTGGCTTCGGGCCCGAGTTTGATCTGATCCTGCCGGTTCCGTTGCACGCGCGCAAGCTGGCTTCTCGCGGCTACAACCAGGCCGACAGCTTTGCTGAGGGCTTGGCCGCCAGCCTAGGCTGCCCCTGGAGCGCCCACGGCCTGCGTCGCCTCACCCAAACAGAGTCACAAACACGCAAGAGCCGCCTGCAGCGCTGGCAAAACGTGGCCGAAGTGTTTGAAGTAGCAGATCCCGCCACTGTAGCCGGACGCCGGATTCTCATCGTGGACGATGTGCTAACCACTGGGGCAACCTTGGAAGCCTGCGCTGTCGTGCTCCTGGCCGCCGGGGCCAAGGCCGTCAGCGTTGCTACTATTGCCACCGCCGACCGCTGAGCAGGAAGTACTGCCAAGTTTATCGGAGTATCACGGATTTTGTGACTGGCACAGGTCCTGCGCTGCCAGAGCCGTATGGGCTAAAAGCGAGGTAGCCAAAACTGCCGCTTCTGGGCGGAACGTAACGCCACTACCGATAACAACTTTGAACACCTAAGTAAGGTAGCCAAGCCCTGTTCTCCTCCAGCCCCGACAAACAGAAAGGCCACCTCTTGCGAGGTGGCCTTTCTGTTTGTCGTTCACAAAACCCGGGAAGCCTAATACGGCTCGCGGTAATGTGCACTTCTTACTTGTTCGAGCCGGCGTTGATCATGGCACAGCGGAAACCGATAGTAGCCGTAGCCGAGTCTTCAGCCATGAAGCGGCGCGTACCAGGAGAGAGCCAGTAGGCTACGTCGCGCCACGACCCGCCTTTGTACACACGAACGTGGTCGTCGATAAGAGACTGATAGCCTTTCTTGTCGTACTTCTCCGAGGGGTCGAGGAAGCCGTTGCGGCGGAAGGGGTTCAGGTCTTCCACGTCCTCGTAAGAAAGCGGACGATAGATGTCTTGCACCCACTCGTTCACGTTACCCGACATATTGTACAGGCCGTAGTCGTTGGGTGGGTAGTTGTAGATGTACTCCGTAATCATGGCGCCGTCGTTGAGCGAACCGGCAATACCGGCGTAGTCGCCACGGCCGCGCTTGAAGTTCGCCAGGAACTGGCCCATGCCCTTGCCATAGGCGTTCCGCACTTGGCGGCCATCCCAGGGGTAGATACGCTTGTTTTCCTGGTTTTCGTTGCCCGTTTCCTGCGTACCGATGAGGGCCTGCGCGGCGTACTCCCACTCAGCCTCCGTGGGCAGGCGGTAGTTGGGCAGGGTGTTGCCATTTTCAATGGCAATTTTGGCTTTGCCACCGTCATCGGAAGTACCTTCAGCGGCGTCGCCACCTTTATTTTTCTTCCGGCCGAACAAGCCGCCACCTTTGCTGCCGCTGTCGCCCTCGTCGCCTTCACCGGCCAGGCGCTCGTTTACTTTTGCCGTGCGCCAGGTGCAGTAGTCATTGGCCTGCAACCAGCTCACGCCTACCACAGGGAAGTAACGGAAGCCAGGGTAACGCAGGTAGTAGTCTACGTAGGGGTCGTTGAACGACAGCTCGCGGGCCCATACGGTAGTGTCAGGCAGAGCCGACTGATAAAACTCCTCAGCCGAGTCTTTGCGTACGAAGTGCAGGTATTCCAACCAGTGGATGTTCGCTACCTCGGCTTCGTCCATGTAGAAGGAAGCCAGCGTAACCGTACGCTCGATGTTGTCGTGCGTCATGGCTACATCTTCTTCGGCGGAGCCTAGCACGGTGCGGCCACCTTCGATGAATACCAGACCGGGACCTTCCGGGATGCCTTGGTAATCAGACACCTTCATGCCCTCCTCGGTATTGTACTCAATACCCGTAGTGGAGCTGTACTTACCGGGTTTGGTGGCGGTAGGAGGCCCCCCCTTACAGGCGGCCAGCGCGCAGGCTCCTACTACAGCAAAGCGCAGGTACTTGGAAAAATTCATGATCAAGTTGAAACTACCTGTGAGAAAAGCGTTTAGACAAGGCAAGTCGGCTGCAATAATACAAAAAATCAAAAGGCGGGGCAAGGAATTGACGGGTAATTCCGTCGTTTCAGCCGGCGCCAGGCGGCTTCCAGCGAATCAAACTCCCGAAGGGCCAAAGAAATTTCATGCGCTCCTCCTAAATCACGGCTGAACTGACTGAGGCTCACATCGTAGCTATAACCGAGCCGAAAACTACCAACTGCTACGCCCGCCACGGCCGTGAGAACCTGTTGAGGCTTGGGCGCCCCCGGCAACGGCACGCCCCGGTACACGGCCCCTACCGTGAGCGGCGTCGCGGTAAAGTACAGTCCGGCTTCGGCCCGCTGTGAGCCGCCTTGCCGGGCGTAGCTTACCGTTGGCGACAAGCTGATTTCGCGGGTTTCTCCTTTAGTAGTAGCCTGCACGAAGTAGTGTTTGTAGCCCGCCTGCAGGTTGAGCCGCAGCGGCAGGGTAGCCTGCGAGACAAAAGCCAGATCGGGTTGGTTTAGGTGGTGGGCCGCCGCGCCCAGCCAGAACCGGTTGGCGTAGAGCAGCCCGCCCACACTAGCCGTAACGTAGTGCACTGGTTTATAGTCTGCTACTTCCAAACTAAAATCACGCGTAACCCCTTCATCGGAAAGCTGGTCGCCGAAAATCAGGTTACCGTAGCTCACGCGCTGTAGTCCGTAGCTGACCGATACTCCGCCGCTTAGGCCCAGCTGCTCAGTGAGGCGCAGGTGGTGGGCATACACGCCCCCGGCCTGAAAACGGGTGTAGCCAATACCCCCGGTCCGGTCGTAGTTAACCAGCAGGCCCGCAGCGCTGTGCTGATTCTGGAAGCGGTAGTCGGCGGCCAGCTGGCTGCTTTGAAAAGTACCCGCTAGCGTCGGAAACTGGTTGCGGTAGCTGAGCGTGATGCTGTAGTCGTCGAGCAGGCCAGCGAAGGCCGGGTTGAGTTGCAGCCGGTTGGCGTAGGGCTGGGCAAAGTACAGATCCTGCGCCTGCCCCAAGCTGCACACACCTACTACCAGACTGGCGGCCAGTATTCCGCGGCGGAAGCGCTGAATTGTAGACAGGTACGGGGGGCGGAGCAGCAGCATAAGCACGAATCCTAACGGTAGAAGCCCCGGTTTTGGTACGCAGGGCGCGGCGTCCGGAGGTCTAAAATGGGATTTTCTTTCCTGACTTGTGGCACCAGCCCTGGGGGCAGCAGCGTTAAGAAACTCAACCTTATCGTTTTTTTGGGTCTTTTCCTCGGCTGGCAGGGTTTCGCACTACTTTTGCCTAGCTCGTGCCGATTGGATTCTGGTGCCTCTGGCCTCTTCTTCGCTTCTCTTTTTTTCTCTACCGTTATGCGTAAGTTCTTTGTTGGGCTGCTGATTTTTTTGGTGGTTCTGCTAGCCGGGCTGGCCCTGGCCCCGCTTCTGTTCAAGGATAAGATAAAAGCAGCTTTCGACCAGCAGCTGGCGCAACGGGTGAAAGCTACGGTGCAGTACGACCCGGCCAATGTAGACGTGACCCTGCTTAGCTCGTTTCCCAACCTGGCCCTGCAGCTCGATCAGCTGCGCGTGATTGGACAGGATTCCTTTGCCCGCGACACGCTGGCTTACCTGCCCCGGGTGCGGGTAGGACTGGATTTGATGAGCGTCATCGGAGGCAGGCAGATCAAGATCAAAAACGTGACCCTGGAGCAGCCCGACCTTAGCCTGCGCATGCTGAAAAGTGGCCGCGCCAACTGGGACGTGTACGTGTCGGACTCGGCAGCGGCCTCCAAGGGCCAGGATACTACGGCCGTAAGCCTGGCCATCCAGGGCTGGCAGATTAACAACGGCCGCCTGCGCTACGAGGACCTGACCATACCGTTCGGGATGCAGCTGCGGGGTGTGAACCACTCCGGCGCCGGCGACTTCGAGCGGAACGTGTTTGACATGGTCAGCCAGACCACCGCCGAGAGCGTTTCGATGCAGTACGCCGGCACCGAGTACATAACCAATAAGAAGCTCGATGCCGACGTAACCCTGGCCATGAATCTGGAGAAGATGCTGTTCACCTTCAAGGATAATAAGGTGAAGCTGAACGATTTTCCCGCTTCGTTCCAGGGCACCATCGGCCTGCCCAACGCCACCGACATCACCTACGACCTGACCTTCAAAGCCCTGGAAACCGACTTCAAGAACATTCTGAGTTTGGTGCCCGGCGCTTATACCGAGCAATTCAAAGACATAGAAGCCACGGGCAGGGTAGCCTTTGACGGCTACTTTAAGGGCGTGCAGAACGCGGTGAAAATGCCCGGCTACGGCGTGAACCTGCAGGTAAAAGAAGGCAGCTTCCACTACCCCCAACTACCCCAGCGGGCCCGCAACATCAACGTGGACTTGGCCGTGGACAACCCCTCGGGCTTCACCAACAACGTGAAAGTGAACGTGAAGCAATTTCACCTCGACCTGGGTAGCAACCCCATTGACGGCAACGTGGCCATTGACGGGCTGGAGCCGATGCGGGTGGACGGCCGGGTGAAGGCCAACGTGGACCTGGCGGAAATGATGAAGGTGTACCCGGTGCAGGACCTGCTGCTGCGCGGCAAGCTGTTCGTGGATGGCACGGCCCGGGGCACGTACTCCAAAACCCAGATGCCGGTAGTACAGGCCAAGCTGAACCTGACCAACGGCTACGTAAAGAGCAAGCAGTTCCCGGCCCCCATCGAGAACCTGACCCTGAGTGGTACCGTCACGAACCCCACGGGCCAGCTCAATGACACCCGCGTGGACATTCCGCAGTTCCGGATGCTGCTGGACGGCGAGCCGCTGCAGGGCCGCGTGGCTACCCAGGGCGTAGATAAGCTGCGCTTCGATACCGACGTGAAGGGCATCATCGACCTGACCAAGCTCACCAAAATATTCCCGCTGCAGGGCATGACCGTGACGGGCCGCCTCAACGGCAACGTGGCGGCCAAGGGCAACATGGCCGATATTGAGGCCGGCCGCTACCAGACGGTGGTAGCCTCCGGAACCGTAAACGCCCAGAACGTAACCTATAAGAGCACCGACCTACCCCAGGGCATGAAGGTGACGCGGGCTACGGCTACCTTCAATAACGACCAGATAGTGCTCCGGAACATGGCCGGCTCGGTGGGCTCCTCCGACATCGCCGCCTCGGGCACCATCAGCAACTACATGGGCTATATGTTCGTGCCCGGCCAGCCTCTGCGCGGCAACCTGACGGTCAGCAGCAACCGCTTCAACGTGAACGAGTGGATGGTGGACGAGGTGTCGCAGAAACCCACGGTAGCCGCTACCGGCGCCGCGCCGGCCAAGGCCGAAGGCGTACTGCAGATTCCGAAGGAGTTTGACCTGGTGCTGAACACCACCGTGCAGCAGGTAGTGTACGACAACCTTAAGCTCGACAACGTGAAGGGCACCGTGACCGTGCGCGACCAGGCGGCCATCCTCAACGGGCTGACCTTTAACACCCTGGGCGGCGCCTTTGCTACCAACGGCTCCTACAGCAGCAAGGACCTGGCCCACCCCAAGTTCAACCTGGGCCTGAACATCAAGAACCTGAACTTCCAGAATGCTTTCCAGGCCTTCAACTCCGTGAAGGCGATGGTGCCCCTGGCCAGCAGCCTGGAGGGCGTGTTCTCCACCAACTTCAATGTAAGCGGGGAAATGGGCCCCGACATGATGCCCCGCTACAACACGCTCACGGGCAAAGGCTTGTTTGAAGTGGTGCGGGCCGCGGTGGCTAACTCGGCGGTCCTCAATAAAATCAGCACCCTGACCCAGTTTCAGGAACTGAAGAAGTTTGCCGTGGACAACAAGGACGTGGCCGCCGAAATCATCAACGGCAACTTTGTGGTGAAACCCTTCGACCTGACGGTGGGCCAGATCAAGATGACGGTGGGCGGCTCCAACAACATCAGCAGCGGGGGGCTGGAATACGTCACGGCCCTGAACGTGCCCACCGGCAAGCTCGGCAACCAGCTCAACTCCCAGCTGACCCGCCTCACGGGTGTCCAAAACCTGCAAGGCACCGACCGGGTAACCTTGGGCCTGACCATTGGCGGCACTATCACGAACCCGCAGGTAAAGCTTTCCAGCGGCAGCGTGAAGGCCCAGGCCAAGGAGTTGGTGAGCAACATCGTGCAGGCCAAAGTGGATGACGCCAAGCTCAAGCTACAAGCCCAGGCCAAGGTAGCTCAGGACAGCCTCCAGCGGGAGCTGCAGCGCAAGCAGCAGGAGCTGGCCGATAAGGCCCGGCTGGAGCTGGAGAAAAAGCGCCTCGAAGCCCAGGCCAAGCTTCAGGACAAAGCCAAGCAAGGCCTTAACAACCTGCTGTTCGGCAAGCCCAAGCCCCAGCCGGCCAAGCCCGCCACGGAGCAGCCCAAACCAGCAGAGCCGACCCCAGCCACGCCGGATAGCACAAAATCCGGAGGGTAGTATTCCATTTATTTCGCAGGGGGTAAAAGTTGGCTAACTTCTTGCCGCAACGGGGCAGTTGGTGCTACAATTGGCGCCAACTGCCCCGTTTTTCGTTCCTACTCCCTTTTCCGCATGAAACCCGCCCGTTTACTTCCGCTCGCTTTATTTGCCCCGCTGGCCCTGGCTAGCTGCAGCAAAGACAATGACTCGTCTGGTGCCTCCTCGAAGCTGGAGGTGCGCCTGATGGACGCCCCCGGCGACTTTCGCAACGTGGTGCTGGATGTCCGCCAGATTGAAGTACACCTGAAAGAAGCCAACGACCCCGACGGCTGGCAGCTGCTGCCTTTCCAGGCCCAGACCATCAATGTGCTGGAGTACGTGAACGGCAAGTCGGCCCTGCTGGTCAGCACTGACTTTGCCCCCGGCGACCTAAAGGAAATCCGACTGATGCTGGGCCCCGACAGCTACGTTATTGGCCGCGACGGCCAGCGCTACGACCTGAAAACGCCCAGCGGCCAGACCTCAGGCGTGAAGCTGAAGCTGGATAAAGCCACCTTGCAGGAGCGTCAGACGTACCAGCTGCTCCTCGACTTCGATGTAGCTAAATCCATTGTGGAGCGCGGCAACTGGAAGCCCGGCAACGACAAAAAGGAGCGCTACCTGCTCAAGCCCGTTATCCGGGTAGTGGCCCAGGATGTAGCCGGCGGCCTGCGCGGCACCGTTACGCCCGCCGCGGCCCTGCCCCAAGTACTGGCCATCCGCTCGTCCATCACCGTGCCGGATACCTTCAGCACCGCCGCCGACGCCTCGGGCGCGTTCCAGTTCAGCGGTATTCCCTCGGGCACCTACCGGGTCGAGTTTTTTCCTTCTACCACGGCCCCAACCGGGCAGCCGGCGTACCGCGTGGTAACCCGCACGGGCGTTACGGTTACCAACAACCAGGTAACGGAGCTGGGGGCCACCTCACTCAACTAGTCGGCCTGTCCAGGGGCAGCAAACAAAAAGCCCGGGCTGCTTAGCAGCCCGGGCTTTTTGTTTGCTGTTACGCCTACCTATTGCTTTACGATGCGCTGGGTGAAGCGGGCGCCCTGCTCGTCGCGGACGATAACAGTGTAGAAGCCCGCCGGCCACGTGCGCACTTCCAGGGGCCACTCCTGGCCACCGCTCAGCTGGCCGCTATACAGCACCCGGCCGGTAGCATCCACTATCGTTACCAGGCACGGTCCGGCAGCTAGCTGGCGCAGATCGAGGGTGGCCTTGTTACTGAAGGGATTGGGGGCTACCACTACGCCGCCGGGAGCTGCCTCGTAGGTTAGGGTACGCACTTGGCTATAGGCCGTTTCACTGGTAGTATCCACTTGCTTGAGGCGGTAGTACACCACCGTGGCACTGGTACGAACGGGCACAGTTTCATCGGAGAAGAGGTAGGTAGCGCCGACGCTGGTAGTACCGCGGCCGCGCACCTGCCCAATCTGCTCGAACCGGCGGCCATCGGTGCTACGCTCTACTTCAAACCGCTCGTTGTTTAGCTCAGCCGACGTTGCCCAGGTCAGTTGGGCGGTAGTGCCCACGGCCTTGGCGGTGAAGCCCACCAGTTGCACCGGTAGCGGACCAGCTACGGGCACCACGTAGGTGGCGATGTTGGAGGTGCCGCCCAGGTTGTCGGTGGCGTAGTAGGTGAACTGATACTGGCCGGTTTCAGTTTGCGGCGGCGAGTATGACAGCTCACTGGCCTGCTCGGGCCGGATGGTCTGGCCTGGCGAAACCCGTACTCCATTCAGCGTCAGGGCACCTTTGGCGGGTAAGTTGGCGATGGTATAGGAAGCAATCCAGCCGTCGGCATCCGTCGACTCCAGGGCGCCCAGCGGGGCCGAGCT
Organism: Hymenobacter sp. HSC-4F20; assembly: GCF_019599275.1. Taxonomy (GTDB): domain Bacteria; phylum Bacteroidota; class Bacteroidia; order Cytophagales; family Hymenobacteraceae; genus Hymenobacter. Next base: position 1,234,236 of record NZ_JAHZTD010000002.1, read on the forward strand.
GGTGGTGTTGCGCATGCCCGGGGCCGACTTGTTCTGGGCTACTGGCATCTGGTTGCCAATCGGAATGGTATAGATGGCCGTGTTAGACACGTTATTTTGGTTATCGACGGCGTAGTAGCTGAAGCTTACGTTGCCGGCGTAAGCGCCCGAAGGGTCGAAGGTGAGCTGCCCGAGCTGGCTGGGCAGCACTTCCCGCGGCAGGGTTGTAACTGGCGTACCGCCCACGGACAAGGTGCCGGCCAGTGCGTTCGGCGCCGACACCAGCACGTACTTCACAATGGTACCGTCGCCGTCGGTGGCTACCAGCGGCTTGAGGACAGTAGCCCCGGCCGTATTCGGAATAGCCGGCGCCATCAGCACATTCTCGGCCAGCGGGGCCGTATTGCCCACAGGAATGGTGTAAGTAGCCGTGTTGCTGACAGAGCCCGTGTTGTCAGTGGCGTAGAAGGTAAACGTCACGTTGCCGTGCACGCTGCCGCTGGGGTCAAAGGAGAGGTGGCTGTTATCAGCCGGCAGTACTACCTGGCCCGCCCGGGCAGGCGCGCCGTTCACGTAGAGCGTACCAGCCGCCGAGGCGGGCAGTGCGGCAATGGTGTAGGAAACGATGGTACCGTCGGAGTCAGTAGCATCCAGAGGCGTAATGGCCGTAGCTGCCGCCGTGGCCGCAATAGGGCTGGTAGCCGTGTTGTTGGCAACCGGCACAGCGTTGCAGGTACCGAAATATAGGTCGTCAATCCCGATGTCGTTGCCTTGCAAATCCAGCGTCAGGTTGCGGATTTCGAACGTGGCCGTGGTGTTGTTGCCGGAGTACCACACGTCGGAATACTGCACCCACTGGTCCGGCGACTCGGGCACAGTGATGGTACCGGAAGTAGAGGCCCCGTTGATAACAAAGCCCACAATTGGGTCGGCAATGTTGGCAGTGGGCGGAATCAGGTTGTTGAAGTAGGCTGAGAACGTGTAGTACCGGTTGGGCTGCACCTTAAACGTCTGGGAGTACAGCGTCCGGATGGCCGAGGTAGCGTTGATCATCAAGAAGTTATCCGCCGCACCGCCGCGACCGTTCCCGCGGAACGAGCCGTGGTACTTGCTGGCATCGGGCCCGATGGCATAGGTGTTTTCCGGCGTCAGCTCGTCGGTGGAGTTGGGGTTATCAACTTTGAACTCATAGTTGGTATTGAAGCCTACGTTGCCACTCTCGAAGCCGGGGTTCACCAGCTGATTCGGACCAGTAGCGGCAATGCACTGCACGGCCGGATCGTACACGTTTAGGTGCACCGTAGCCGTAACGCACTGCGGGTTAGCCGTTTTGTCGCAAGCCTGGTACACAAAGCTGTCGGTCCCGAGAAAGTCAGTGGCGGGCTTGTAGGTGTACGAGCCGTCTGGGTTCAGCGTGAGGCTGCCGTGCAGCACGCCCTTCGCAAGCGACACGGTGAAGCCTGTGTTCTGCGGGTCGGTGTCGTTCAGAATCACGTTGCCGGAAACGGTGGTGTTCTTCTCTACCTCATTGCTGTCATCGTAGGCCGTCGTCACGTTATTGACGGTTACCCGAATAGAGGCCGCATTCGAGGTCAGCCCCAGGTTGTCCTGCACGGTGTAGGTAATGGTGCTCGTACCGGCGTAGTTCAGCGCGGGCGTAAACGAGACAATACCCTGGGCCGAAACCGTAAACTTGCCCTGGTTAGCAAGGGTGCGCTCCTGCTGGAGGCCGGGCTGGGTGGGGTCCAGGTCGACGGTAGCCGGGGCCAGCGCACCATCCGAATCCGAATCATTCTTGAGCACCTCAACAGTGGCAATGACGTTGCGGGCCACCGTGACGGTGGGGTCGTTAACGGCTACCGGAGGTACGTTAGCTACCGGAATGGTGTAGGTAGCCGCCGCGGATTCCAGCCCCTCGTTGTTAGTAGCGGTGTAGGTGAAGGAAAACTCCCCCGAGCTGGTACCGGCCGGGTCGAAGTGCAGTTGCGTGGCTTCCGTGGGCGTGAACGAACGCACGGCCGTGACGGGGGTAGTGTTCAGGTAGAGCGTGCCGGCGCTGGCGCTGGGCAGGGTCTTGAGCGTGTAGCTGCTGATGGTATTGCCGCCGGCCGCCGTAGCCGACAAAGCAGCAATGGCCGTGGAGCCGGCGCTGCTGAGCATGGCCCCCGTGCGCACGTTGGCGGCCGTAGGAGGAGTTACTACCCGAAACGTATAGGTAGCCACCGTGGCTGAAGTAGCCGCGCCCCCGTCCGTCACGGTGTAGCTTAGCTCCACATTGCCTACGTAGCCGGCTACGGGCGTAAACGTGAGCTGGGCGAGTTCGGCCGCGGTAAACCGGGCCGTGGCAGTGTTCAGAACCACGGGTGCCCCATTCTTCAGCAGCACCCCTTGGCTGGCTGTCGGCAACCCGCCCGTAATGGTGTAGTAGGCAATGTCGTTTTCCGCATCCGTAGCGGCAAACGTGGGGGCCAGAACCGTAGCACCCGCTGAGCTTAGGATACGATTGCCCGTTACGGTGGTCGCTACCGGCGCCGCGTTGGTGATGTTAATAGTGAAGGTGACAGGGGCCGAATAATGGTTGCCTGAGAAAATACCGTAGTCGGTTCCCACAAACCGGAAGCTCAGGCTCTGGCCAATGGCACTGCTGCCGGCCGGAGCGAAGCGGAGCTGCGGGGCGGGCGCATCGGGCACCGTTACCCCGTTGCTGTAAGGCTCGGCTGTGGCATTAACGGCGCCCACTGCGGTAGGGCTGCTGCCTACAAACAGGCTGCCCAGGGCGCCCGGTGTATACGTGATAATAATGTAGTCCTGAACAGTCCGTAGGTTTCCGGGCGTAACAGTAGGCAGCGTAATGTTGGCAGTTCCCTTGTACGGGACGGAAACCGTCCGGCCAGTGGTGGAGACAGTTTGTGCCTGTGAAGACAATGCTCCAGCTAGCAACCAACCCAATAAAAGTGGTCCCGCGCGGAAAAGTGTTTTCATAGAAAATTGTAAGAAGGAAAGATTCAACCACATAAGCGCTTGCCACCGCAGCACTATCAACCTTACAAATCTAAGACACATTATATAACTTTTCCATTTTCACTAAAAACCGACCCTTACCCTGATGCGTAGCTATCAGCTTATTTATCACCTATTGCTGAGCTAATTTGGTTGCTTATTCTCTATTATAGAATATATTCTCAATATGAATTAATCAATCCACAGCTTCTTCCTATTATGAAACTACATTAGCACTACTACTGTCATAAAACCTATTGCAAATTGACTTTTACTACTATCGAGGTTATCGATATAAAATGACCGGGCGGATAAAAATTTTCTCTGGCTACAGAGAAAATTTTTATCCGCCCGTTTGAGCCTACGCCCCGACCGGCCAGGTTCGGCCGATACTCTGTTTCTTATACTAAGCCACGCACAAGTGTTAGCAGCTCCTGTTGAGTATGCTGGGTTTTGTCCTTGGCATACCACCCGTGCAGCTTTTCGGCAAACTCTTCGTGGGTAGCGCCGGCTGCTTTCATTTCCAGAAACAGATCCTGCGCCAGGGCCGGGCGTGGGCCCCATTGCGCCGCCTCAGTAAGCGTATCGGCGTACAGGATAATAAGCTTGGGGATGGATCGGCTGCCATTGGTGAGGTAGCGGTCCATCAGGTCCAGGTTTTCATCGCGCAGGAGGTAGTGCGTGGTAATGCGCCCCTGGCTGGCTTGCGCTATTTTTTCCAGCACCGGCACAATCTGAGCAGCATCTCCGCACCACCCCTCCGTTAGGATAACCCACGCATAGTTTTGCTCTAGCGCAGTAAGGGCCGTCTGCAACTCGGGCAACACCTCGGCTTTCTTGTCTAGGCGCTCCATGCGCTGAATGTTCAGCTGGGCATAGGCCGTAAGCGCTTCTGATTGGGTGGTACCGGTAGTCTTTCCCTCAGCCATAAGGCTGGTTATCAGTTGGCGATACGCCGAATAGGTATAAGCCTGCGCGAGGCGCTCGGAGCTTAACACCGGAGGGATGGAAGCAGCAGTGGTCATAGGATACAAAAGCCAGTACAGGGGAGATGGATAGCGAAAAACCCTTCCGGACGGCGAGTACCGTCTCAGAAGGGTTTAACAACTAGGGCAAGCTGAAGTTACAGGCTAGGCACATCGGCCGCGGCAGCCTTAGCCGACAGCTCGCGGCAGTACGTGATGAAGTCGGTGTTAATGGGCTCCAACCCGGCGGCGCGCAGCTCCTTGGCCACCTGGGCGCGGTGGTAGTTGCCATGCACCGGTACGTGGGTCAGGATGTCGGAAACCTGGCTCGTGTAGCCTTCTCCAATAGAGTTGGTGTAGGTAATGAGGCGCTGCATCTCCGCGTCATCGGCGTTGATGCCGTACTGGTGAAAACGCTCCGACGTTTGCTCGTGCCAGTGGTGCAGGGTAGCCAAATCGTGCTCCTGCCACACCTTCACGGGACTAGGCGTGTTGGTCATGCGACCCAGCCAAATAGCTTGCGCATTCAGCACGTGGCTGAACAGGCGCAGAGCGCCAGCCGGAATAGTAGCGCCCTGTGCCACCAGGCCGTCGAGGTGGCGGAGCAGGGTTTCGTTGGCCCACACGGTGTAGGCGCCTAACTTTTCAATGGTGTTGATCATGGGTAAAAAAGAAGGGAAAGGGGTAGTGAAGTGATGAGGTAAAGAAGTCTGATGCCCTGTCATCTCACCACTTCATTACCTCCTTACTTTTAGCGCGGATCTTGCCAAACGAGCCGCTCCTCGGTTCGGTTTTTCGCGAAGTCAGGACAATTACCGTCGCCTTTTCCGGTTAGCCCTCCGTCGGGGTGACAGAGCAGCTTGCCATCAGCGGCGTAGAGGTTGGTGAACTGGTCGCAGCAGGGGCTGCTTTCGTAGTACACCGTGGCTCCGTTGTACTGGTAGCTGTAAATGACGATGGGCGGGTTCTGCTTTTCGGCGTTGCTATGCTTTTGAATTCGATCTTCCAGCCACTTCGGACGCTTGGCGGCGTCAAACACGGCATCGGGGCGGGGGGTAGGCTCAATGGTGTTGGCGCTGGTAGGCGCGGGCGTCGACACGCTTCCGGCCAGCCCAGTTTGGGGCGCGTCGGTGGGGGTAGTAACGGCTACGTTGCGCTGGCAGGCCGCAGTATGAAGCAGAGCCATCACAGAAGCCACAACGAAGAAAGGAGAGAAGCGCATGAGCAAAGCAGGGTTGAAACGTTCCCCGCGCCCGAGGGCTAAAGGGGCGGCAAATATGCACACAAAGCTTGGTTACGCAGGTGGCCGCCAGTGGTTCTGCTACCTCTCCATTACCAGCCAAGCAGAGCCCATACCCGCGGCCCGAATATCAGCAGCCCTACTACCAGAGCGGCTATGGCCATGACGAGTACAGCCCCGGCGGCCACATCCTTGGCACGGCCTGCCAAGGGGTGATACTCGGGCGAGACTAAATTCACTACGGCTTCAATGGCCGTATTCACCAGCTCGGCGCACCACACCGCTCCCACGGCCAGGGCCACCGCTACCCATTCCCAGCGCTCCAACCCGAAATACAACCCTAGCCCAATTACTACTACCGTAGCCACGGCATGAAACCACAGGTGCACCTCCGTGCGCAACGCGGCCCTCACACCCCGGAAGGCATAGCCAAAGCTAGCCGCCCGCTGGCGCATTAAGGCCGGAAACCGGCGCGGGGGGCGGGGCGTTGGCTCAGCCACGGGCGTCGAACTGCTGGAATACCGTCTGGCGCAGGGTATCCCACTCGGACTTCAGGATGCTGAAATACACCGAGTCGCGGCGGAGGCCACCCTGGGTTTTCATGTGGCTGCGCAAGATGCCTTCCTCGGTGGCCCCCATGCGGCGCATGGCCTCGCGGCTCTGCCAGTTGCGGGCATCGGTTTTCAGTTCCACCCGCTCGCAGCCCAGCTCCCCGAAGGCATACTTCAACAGCAGGTGCTTGGCGGCGCGGTTGAGGCCCGTGCGCTGATAGGCGCGGCCCAGCCAGGTCCACCCAATTTCCAGGCGGCAGTCACCGAGGGCAATATTGCCGTAGCTGGTGCTACCCACTACGCGCCCCGTCTGCCGGTCCACAATGGCGAAAGGGTAGCGCCGCCCCGCCTCCCGGTCGCGGACGCTCTGGGTAAGCCAAGCCGCTAGTTCCACGCTGTTCTGGGGCATGGGGGTGGTCGTGAATTGCCAAATGGCCGGGTCGAAGGCTACCTCTTTCAGGTCGTCGAAGTCGGTGAGGTCGAGGGGGCGCAGGCGGACGCGGCTATTTTCCAGGGTAATACAGCGGGCGAAATCCATGAGCAGGCTGGAAGAGGGAAGACAGCTCAAAGATAAAGCACAGATTCCCGCTGATTTGCATGATTTCGCTGATTATGCCGCTAGTAGCCCAGGCCTTGCAGGAGCAGGGCATAGTCGGCAGCCGACAGGTGGCCGCCGCTGGCTTGGGGGTGGCCGTGGGCGAAATTGGCGGGCGGGGTAGCGCCTATCCGGTCAAAGGCTGCCCGCAGCAGATCCGGAATGTGCAGGTTGCCGGCAGCCCGCCCCGAAATAGCCACCATGCCATCGGGCAAGTAACCGAGGTTAGCGCACAACACTACCCGGTCGGTGAGGCGGGAAATCCACTGCTGGGCAATAAGCGGATGGATCTGGCAGGGCGAGTTGATAGTGACAATGGCCACCGGAGCGGCCTCGGGGCCTTTGGGCGGAAACTTGGGGGGTAGCTTACGCGCGGCAGCTAGGGCAGCAGCTACTTCGGCCCGGTAACCAGCCAATACTTCATCTTGAGCCAAGCCGCGCGGGTTGTTATCGTGGAGGAGGTAGCGCAGGGGCAGGGCCAGATCGAACTCTCCGGCCCGGCGAGCGGCGTTGCACATGGCCACTGCCTCTTTGAGCCACTTGGCCGTGTATTGCTTTTTGACTGCCGCCAATGGAGGCCAGGCGGCTTGGTCGCCCAAATCCGAGAGAACCCCAATAGCTGCTACCCACTGCAAATCCGTCACGTCAGCTTCGGCGGCCAGCAACTCATACGCTAGCCAAGCCGAGCAGGGTACCGGGTCCAGGCCGTAGCCCGTCAGCACGGTGCCACCAGCTGGGGGCTCGCCTTCCGGGATGTGGTGGTCAACGTAAAGAACCGGCACGCCGTGGGCTTCCAGGGTGCCGTGGGCGTGCACGCCCAAATCGGTAACTATCAGGGCATCGGGCTTACGGGCCAGCAGCCGCTCGTGGGCGCCGGGCGTCAGGAAAGCGTTTTCGCCTTTGCCGGAGGGTAGTACCTCCACCTGCCAGCTCGGGTTGACGCGGTTCAGGCCGCGCCCGAACAGCGCGCCGGCCGCCAACCCATCGGCATCGAAATGGCAGAACACGATAAGGCGACCACCTTCTGGCACCTGGTCCAGGAAAGCACGAAAAGGTGCGACAAACTGCGGATACGCGGGCATGAAAACGGGCAGCCCGCATGGTAGCCGGCTGCCCGTTGTTCGTAAACTAAGCGGTGGAGGTTGTACGCTCCTAGACTATTAAGCCAGACCTAGCTTCCCTCTTCAGAGAAGCTAGTTTTTTAGCCTCTGTTCTTACTTCTTGATTTCGCCTACCATGTCCTCGGGCTTGAGCCACTCGTTGAACTGCTCCTCGGTGAGGTAGCCCAGTTGCAGAGCGGTTTCCTTGAGGGTTGAGCCGTTTTTGTGGGCCGTCTGGGCAATTTCGGCGGCTTTGTAGTAGCCGATGTGGGGATTCAGGGCCGTAACCAGCATCAACGACGAATCAACGTGCTTCTTGATGTTGGCTTCCAGGGGCTCGATGCCCACGGCGCACTTATCGTTGAACGACACGCACACGTCGCCGATGAGGCGGGCCGAGTGCAGGAAGTTGTAGATCATCAGGGGCTTGAACACGTTCAGCTCGAAGTGGCCGTTCATGCCGCCGATGTTGATGGCTACATCATTGCCCATCACCTGGGCTGCTACCATGGTCATGGCCTCCGACTGGGTGGGGTTCACCTTGCCGGGCATGATGCTGGAGCCGGGCTCGTTATCGGGGATGTGCAGCTCGCCGATGCCGGCGCGCGGGCCCGAAGCCAGCAGACGGATGTCGTTGGCAATCTTCATCAAGGAGGCAGCAACGGTCTTGAGGGCGCCGTGGGCTTCCACAATGGCGTCGTGGGCGGCCAGGGCCTCAAACTTGTTTTCAGCCGTGATGAAGGGTAGGCCGGTGAGGTCGGCAATGTGCTTGGCCACGTTTTCGGAGTAGCCGGGAGGCGTGTTGATGCCGGTACCCACGGCCGTGCCGCCCAGGGCCAGCTCCGAGAGGTGAGCCAGCGTGTTTTTGATGGCGCGCAGACCGTGGTCGAGCTGCGACACGTAACCGCTGAACTCCTGCCCCACCGTGAGGGGGGTAGCATCCATGAGGTGAGTACGGCCGATTTTCACGATGTGCATGAACTGCTCGCTCTTGGCCCGCAGCGTGTCGCGCAGCTTCTCAATGCCGGGTATCGTCTTCTCTACCAGAATCTTGTAGGCCGCAATGTGCATAGCCGTCGGGAAGGTATCGTTCGAGCTCTGCGACTTGTTTACGTCGTCGTTAGGCGCCAGAAACTTCTTCTCGTCGGAAAGCTGACCGCCGTTGAGCACGTGGCCGCGGTAGGCTACTACCTCGTTCACGTTCATATTGCTCTGGGTGCCCGAGCCGGTTTGCCACACCACCAGCGGAAATTCCGCATCGAGCTTGCCTTCCAGGATTTCGTCGCAGACGCGGCCAATCAGCTCCGCTTTCTCGTCCGACAGAATACCGGCGTCGCGGTTGGTGAGGGCGGCGGCTTTCTTCAGGTAGGCGAAGGCGCGGATGATTTCCTTGGGCATCTTGTTGATGTCCTGGGCAATCTGGAAGTTATCGATGGAGCGCTGGGTTTGGGCGCCGTAGTAGGCGTCGGCCGGCACCTGCACGGTGCCCATGGTGTCTTTCTCGGTGCGAAACTGAGTCATGCTTCTAGTGGGGGAGAAGAGAATAAGGTGACAAGAAAGCGCGCGGCAAGCCGGCACGCCGCAAAAGTACACAACGGCATCCCGCCGTGCGCGGCCACCCCAAAATTCTGCCCCAGGTTCGCCCGGCTGCCTGCCCGCTGCCTACGTATAGGCTAGCTCAAGCATTCAATCTAGCTACTCCACGCCATGAACAAGACTTTTGAATCGGAATCCGACGCTCTGTCCGTGCAATCCGAAACGCCCACCACATCGCAGCCTGCTGCGGTAACACCGCCCGCCCAGGAAAACACGGCCCCCACGTCTCCTTCAGCCCAAAGCAATAACACCAGCTCCACTACCAGCTCCGATGACGAGCCACCCGTGCCTGTTGCCGGCAACGGCGCCCCCGACTACAGCCAGGTAGAAATTAAAACCGAGCCCGACCTGCCCCGCGAAGTAACGCCCGGCGGCAGCGCCACTGCCCCGGAAAGCGGCGGCGGCTACAGCAACTAGCAGTGAGTTAGTAATTGACTGATTAAGTGATGTGTCATGACGAGGTCACCACTCTATCTGTCCTCCCTGCTTAAAGCCTGATAAAGAGAGAAGCCCTTGATGTTCGCACGTCAAGGGCTTCTCTAATTTTTAAGGGGTAGTACTGCGTGAAGGAAGAATGGCTTCAGCTCCGACTCGTTAAAACACGCCGCTTTTACCGGTCTTCCATCTTGAACGGCACCGTGATTTCGACGGTACGGGCCGTGCGGCGGCCGTTCTGGATGGCGGGAAACCAGGCGGGGCCTTCCTGCAGCAGCCGGATGGCTTCGGCGTCGCACTCCTCTGAAAGCTTCTTCACCACTTTGATATCCGACAGCTTACCATCGACACCCACTACAAACCGGAGTTTTACGTTGCCCTCGCGCCGGTCTTCCAGGGCTTTTTCGGGGTAGTCGAGGCTGTCGCGCAGGTATTTCTTGAGGCCGGCGTAGCCCCCGGCCGGCATGGCCCCTACCGACATGGGAGCCGGCGGCGCGTCGCGGCGCACGACCACTACCTCACTGAGCTGCCGGGAGTCGGGGGCTAATGCCAAGGCCAGATTGGTAGGCTCGGCCGGGACGGGCACTGCCTGCGCCGCATATCCCACAGAGCTGACCACCAGTTGTTTCGCCGTGGCGGGCACAACGAGACTAAATGACCCATCGGCCGCCGTTACGGTGCCCGTCGTAGTGCCCTCAACCAGGACGGTAGCCCCAGCCATTCCTTCTCCCGAAGATTTATCAGTAATACGCCCCTGCACCAGCCTGGTGCCAGCTACCATTGGGGCCGCGGCCGAAGCCACAGCCGCCATTTTCCGCCTCGCCGCGGCGGGCGAACCTGCTATGGGTAGGGCGGCTTGTGGGGTAGCTACGGCGTACTCTTTGGCTTCAGCAGACGCGGTAGTAGCAGCGGAGTCCATCATGGAGCCTATCTTCATTATCGCACTACAATCACGTAGTTCTTCTGCGTCTATAAACTCAGAAGGAGGATAAGGAGCATCTTGCATAGACATCCGCTTGCGACTTCGACTCAGGTGCCCGGCGGAGCGCCGCAGCGGTAAGGACGTACGGGAGGAAGAAGTCGGTTCTGCTGCAATAGTTGCTACTTCCGGAGCACTGGCAGCAGAACCGGCTTCTGGTGTTATCAGCTTTGGGGTAGTGGGAGCAATGGGAGCCGTAGCAATTGCTGCGCGCTGCCCAGCCACCGGCCGCGAGGCCGTGCTCAGCGGGACCGGGCGCAGCAGGGCAAACCACACCACAGCGGCCCCGAGGGTGAGTAAGAGCACGGCCGCGGCCGCCAGCTGCTGCCAGGCCAGGCCCAAGGCCGGCTTGGGCTTTGACTCCGTGGCGAGTTCCTCCACGCGGGCTCCGAGGCGCCGGCGCAGGTCAGCCATACTTGCATCCGTAACGGCGGCGGGCTGCAGCTCCAGGCCTTCCAGGATGTCGGCGCAATCGGTGCAGTCAAGGGTGTGGGCTTCTACCTGGTGCTGCTCGGCGGGCGTTAGGGCTCCGGCCGCGTACTGGCGCAGCACCTCCACCGGCAGGTGCCGGCTGGCGGGAGGGGTAGGCTCAGAAGCAAGGTTAGGGCGAAGCATTGGAGGCAGCAGTGGTTTCGAGGTGGCGGCGCAGGTTGCGCTTGCCATTTTGGAGGTGACTTTTAACCGCGTTCAGGTCAAAGCCCGTGAGGTCGGCAATGTCGCGGTAGCATTTCTTTTCGAGGTAAAACAGCTCCAGACATCGTCGTTGGCCCGGAGGTAACTCGGCCAGGGCATGCTCCAGCTGCTGGAGCTGCTGTTCGTGGAGGTCGGCTTCGGTGGGGTCATCTTCTGCCAGATGCCGGGCCGCGGCCGATTCCATACCGGCGGCATCGGGAAAGTGCACCACCAGCGCCCCACCCCCCGCAGGACCAGCCCGCTGCCGGGCTCGTAGCACCATCAGGCAATGGTTGCGGGCCGTGGCGTGCAGCCAGGGTGCGAAGTTCTCCACCTCATGCTGGCGCAGCTTACTTACCAATTGCTCAAATAGTTGCATTACGGCATCCTTGGCGTCTTCCTCGTCGCGGAGGTAGCGGCGGCTGATGGCCAGCACCTCGGTCATGTGCCGGTCGTAGAGCGCGCCCAGGTCGTGCACGTCGCCCGCGGCATGGTAGCGCCGGAGCAGCTCCGCATCGGAGAGCTCGGCAGCAGGCGCAGGACGGCGGGAGCGACGAAAGAACATACCAGGGCAAAAGGGCCAGAACCGAAAGCTACGCTTTCAGGCCGGAAAAGCATGGAATTGTCTACCCGGAAACCCCAATCGGGAGCCGAAAAGAAAAGCCTGGAAAAATATTTTTTGGCAGCCGTGTGGAATCCGTTGGCGGGCTGCATCTGAAAGGCAAGTTGCTACCCTCACGCCCCGGTTATGTCGCCTCACCATCCTTTCCTGCTTGGCTCAACGCTGGTTCTGCTGCTCAGCCAGCCGGTGCGGGCTCAACTCCCTACCCCACCCGACACGCTGAACTCTTCAGCCCCAGCAACAGCTGCCCGCCCTTCGCCGGTGCTGCCATGGTGGCTGCCCAACGCCCAGGAGTGCGCCGGCATCCGGGCGGAAGAAGCCCGCACGGCGCCCCGGCAGGCCCAGCGCCGGGAAAAGAAGCTACGGCGTTGGGCCGCAGAACAGCCCGAACCAACCAGAGCACCCGAACCATAATGGTTTCTGACCTGGCTGAGGCCATTATGCCGAGGCCTTTCACTTAGCTGTTTCGCCCCCGGTAGTAGGTCCTGAGTCCGTCGTCGATTTCTATTCTTTCACTTCTATTCCTATCAGCCATGCACCATTTCCTGTATTGCACCGTGGCGGCCAGCCTGCTCACCGGTTCACCAGTTCAAGCCCAGCAGCCTGCTCCCGCGCGCTACCACGTACAGAATCCTGCTACCCAATCCTTTGTGGAAGGTCAGGTGATTGATGCCAGCACCAAGCGAGGATTGCCAGGCGTCACGGTACTGGTAAAAGGCACCCGAAACGGTACTACCACCACTCCGAAAGGGTATTTTCAGCTAGCGTTAAAAGCGGAGCATCAGGTGCTGGTTTTCAGCTCAATCGGCTACGTAACGCGGGAGCTAACCCTGCGTCCGGGCCAGACGAAGCTGCCTACCATTGCACTCCAGCCAGATAAGCGGCAGCTCAACGAAGTAGTGGTTACCGGCAAAGCCAAGCCGCGGGCTACCCGTCCGGCTTCGCCGAAAAGCCGCAAGCAACAAGCTGAAACAGTAGCCGGCAACACCGATAATCCGGCGGACTTGGCCGGGCTAGAACCTGGCGAGGGCACCTCTGCCGTAGAGCAAGTTCTGCAGGGCCGCGTCGCCGGCGTAGCTATCAGCCCAGGCTACGTAATGCCCCACCCCGAACCTGGCGCTGGCGAAACTTACGCCACCCTCGCCGAAAACGGCTTTCATAGCGTCGCCAAGGATCCACTAAGCACTTTTAGCATTGATGTGGATGCGGCCAGCTACAGCAACGTACGCCGCTTTTTGCTGCAGGGCCAGTTCCCTCCGCGCGATGCGGTACGCACCGAGGAGCTGATCAACTACTTCCAGTACGACTACCCCGCCCCGGCCCCTACCTCCTCCGAACCTTTCCGGGTAGTTACGGAGCAGGCCCAGTGCCCCTGGAACCCTGAGCACCAGTTGGTGCAGGTGGCACTGCAGGGCCGCAAAGTAGCTACCGAGAACCTGCCGCCGGCCAACCTGGTGTTCCTGGTAGATGTGTCGGGCTCGATGATGGGCGAGGACCGGCTGGGCCTAGTGCAGCAGAGCTTACGGCTACTGACCAAAGAGTTGCGCCCCCAAGATAAGGTAGCACTGGTAGTATACGCCGGAGCCGCTGGGCTGGTGCTGCCGCCTACCCCCGGCTCCCGCCGCCCCGCCATCCTGGCGGCCATCGACCAGTTGCAGGCGGGCGGCTCCACGGCCGGCGGGGCGGGCCTACGCCTGGCCTACCAGGTAGCCCGCCAGAACTTTAATAAGGAAGGCAACAACCGGGTTATCCTCTGCACCGACGGCGACTTCAACGTGGGCGAGCAAAGCGACGCGGCTATGGAAAGCCTCATTACGCAGGAGCGCGAGTCCGGCGTGTTCCTGACCGTGCTGGGGGTAGGCGAAGGCAACTATCAGGACAAGAAAATGGAGCTGCTGGCCGACAAAGGCAACGGCAACTACGCCTACCTCGATAACCTCGACGAAGCCCGGCGGGTACTGGTGCAGCAGTTTGGCGGCACGCTGTTCACCATTGCCAAAGACGTGAAGCTACAAGTGGAGTTCAACCCGGCGCGGGTGCGGGAGTACCGCCTGGTAGGCTACGAAAATCGCCTGCTGGCTGCCGAGGACTTCAACAACGACCGCAAAGACGCCGGCGAGCTAGGCTCAGGCCACACCGTTACGGCCCTCTATGAGGTAGTGCCCGTGGGCGCCCGCCCCACCGTGGACCCGCTCAAATACCAGCCGGCTCCCACTCCTAAAGCCCCGGCCGCGGCGGAGTTGCTTACGGTAAAGCTGCGCTACAAGCAGCCCCAGGGCAGCAAAAGTCAGCTTCTGGAGCAAACGCTAGCAGGTGCTCCTCGCCCCCTACCTGAGGCCAGTGAAAACCTGCGCTTTGCGGCGGCAGTGGCCCAGTTCGGGATGCTGCTGCGCCAGAGCGAGTACCGGGGTTCCGCTACCTGGGAATCGACGGCACGGCTGGCGGAAGGGGCCAAGCAGTTCGACCCCGATGGCTACCGCGCCGAGCTGGTGCGCCTGGTTAAGCTGGCAGCCGGCCTGCGCCCCAGCCCGGTGGAAGTAGGCGCGCGGTAACAAGCAGCACCACTTACCCAGGAAGCCAGTCAATTATTAACCAGCAGACTATCAACTAAATGCAACCCTTCCCCCTGGCTCTGGCTCCTGCTCTTGGCAGAGCCCTGCGCTAGTCTGTTTGCTCCTTTTACTACCTCTTATTCTATCCCCGAAGTCGGCCCACCATCACTCACTTGCAGCCTGGAAGCGCGGTTGCAGACGCGCCGCCGTAAGCGCCGCCGGGCCGACTTCGGCTTTCTCCTGATTCCGTGTGTTGTATAGCTGTCGACTGTATTGCCTGTGTAGATAAAAAAGGCCCCACCGAAGTTCGGTGGGGCCTTTGTGCGGGGAATAGGTAGTGTGGAGAGAGAATTAGAACGAGTAGTTGACCGACGCCTTAATCACGCGGTTCTGGGCGTCGAAATTGTTGTTTTTGTCCAGGGACGAGAGGCCGTAATCGTAGCCGGCGCTCAGGCCCAAGCCGTTCTGGAACTGGTAGCCCAGGCCGCCCGTCACGCTAAAGTCCACGGGGCGGAACTGGTCCTTGATGTCGAAGTCTTCGTTGAAGGCGGAGAAACCCAGGGCGCTGGCATTCACGCGGGCCTTACCCGAGAGCAGCACCGAAGCCTGCGGACCAGCAAACACGTAGAACCCATCGGTCAGGTAAGCTTTGGCTAGCAGCGGAATATCGAGGTAGGCCATGCGGGCCGTGGCTTTCACTTTGGCATTCAGAAAGTCGAACTGCTCCAGCGGAATGCGGCCCGTCAGCACGGTACCTTTCTCGGAGTAGCCTACCCCCGGCTCAATGGCAAAGCGCGGGCCCAGGGGCAGCGTGGCGTACAGGCCAGCATGGAAACCCGTCTTCATGTCCTTGGTCACGGCCCCGTTGGTGTAGTCGGCCAGGTCCATCACGCTGTTCACCGCGTCGCCCGACCAGTCGGAGACGTTCACGCCGGCCCGGATACCGAATTTCACGCCATCAGTAGCGGAGGAAGACGAGGAGTAAGAAGGCGTAGAACGTACCGGACGAGCCTGTGCTTTGCCGGTGTAAGCCGGTACGCGGTGGGGCTGAATCTGAGCCTGGGAGGCCGTGGCAAAAGCAGTAACGAAAAGGGTAGCAGCGGCCAGGCGGCCGAAAAGTCGCTTCGTATTCATGGCAGGAAGTGTTGGAAGGAAGGGCCGGCTACCAGAGGTGCGCAGCGGGTGGCTGCCGGCTTCGAAAGGGTAACATTACAAAACCATGCCAACTTTCTGCCAAAGCTCTTGAACCAGTAGTAACCAGACCTCGCTCCTGCATTTGCCAAGAGGTTAATCAGCTTAATTTCAAACTATTAACTATATAAATAACTTTCAATACTCAACAGCCCTCTTTTCCATCTATTCCCCGCTCGCAACTCGTGGCTACCGAACGTTTGTTCGTAGGTATTTCTGAAAAATTAATTTGGAATTGCCACTGATGCGTTTCACCTTGCCGACATAAAGCACCTGATTTTCATGCGTCAGCACACCGGCCGTTTCTTTTTTAGCTATTACTTCTACTACGCCACCACGTAGTCGAGCGGCCCACCTGTAGCTTTTCCAACCGAAACCATACAGCGCCTCTCGACAACCTCGGGAGGCGCTTTTTTTACGCTCACGCTCCGGCTCCTTATGCTTACCTCGGCTTTCTTTTACTACGGCTATACCTACTTCTTTTTTACAGAGAAGCCGGGCCCGATTTGCCGAAGCTGACTAAAGCAGCCACTACCGCAAAACCAAGGCCCCGCACTCCGGAGGCCTTTTTTAGTATCCTTTCATTTCCAGTACCATGCTTCCAGCCGTTGCCATTCAGGGTTTCGAAGGCAGTTTCCACCAGATAGCCGCCCGGCGCTACTTTAGCCCCGAGGTGGAGGTAGTACCCTGCGCTACGTTTGGAGAGGTAGTAAGCTCCGTGGTGCGAGGCACCGCCGGGGCGGCGGTTATGGCCATCGAAAACTCTATTGCTGGCAGCATTCTGCCCAACTACACGTTGCTGCGGAAGTCGGGCCTGCGGGTGATTGGGGAAACCTACCTGCACATCCGTCAGCACCTGATGGCCTTACCTGGTCAGCAAGTAGAGGACATTACCGAAGTACATTCCCACCCCATGGCCCTGTTGCAGTGCGCCGACTACCTGAGCCAACGCAAGCACTGGCGCCTGGTAGAAACCGAGGATACTGCCCTGAGCGCCCAGCGCATCCGGGAGGGGCTGCGCCCAGGGGTAGCTGCCGTGGCCGGCACGCTGGCCTCGGAGCTGTTCGGCTTGCCCATTCTGCAGGCCGACATTCACTCCGAGAAGAAGAATTACACCCGCTTTCTGGTGGTAGCCCGCCCCGAAAACGCCCGGGAGGTAGCCCTGCCCAATAAAGCTTCGCTTTACTTCCACACCACCCACGCCCAGGGCAGCCTGGCGCGGGTGCTGGTGCGCATTGCCGAGCTGGGCATTAACCTCTCCAAGCTGCAGTCGTGCCCCAAGCCGGGCAGCACCTGGCATTACTACTTCCACGCAGACCTGGAGTTCGAGCAGCCCGAGCAACTGCAAGCCGCCCTTCAGGCCATTGCCCCACTCACGGAAGGCCTAGAAGTGTTGGGCGTGTATCACAAAGGCGACACTCACTAACTACAACCAAACAGAACCGTCATCCTGAGCAGCGCAAAGAGCCTCTACAGAAGGTAATTTCTGCTACTCCCAAGAAGCAATAGAGGTCCTTCGCGCTGCTCAGGATGTCAAAGAAAAAAGCTCATAACCTGCCCTCATTATGCAAGTTTCCGTTGCCAGTCGCCTCCAGCACACCCAGGAATACTACTTCTCGCAGAAGCTGCGCGAAATTGATGGCCTCAACAAAGCGGGCAAGCAAATTATTAACCTGGGTATTGGCTCCCCCGACATGCCGCCCCACCCCAAGGTGGTAGCGGCCCTTACGCGGGCGGCCGAGCAGCCGAATACCCACGCTTACCAGAGCTATAAAGGCGTGCCGGCCCTGCGCCAGGCCATGGCCGGCTGGTACCAGCGGCAGTACGGGGTAGCCCTGGACCCGGAAGCGGAAATTCTACCCCTGCTGGGCTCCAAGGAAGGCATTATTCATGTGAGCATGACGTTTCTGGAGGCCGGCGACGAGGTGCTGATTCCGAACCCCGGCTACCCCGCCTACCGGGCCGCCGCCCACCTGAGCGGCGCCACCCCCCTCGACTACGACCTAGTTGCCGAGAACCACTGGCTGCCCGACCTGGAGGCCCTGGCCCGCCGCGACCTGAGCCGGGTGAAGCTGATGTGGGTAAACTACCCCCACATGCCCACCGGCACCGCTGCCGATGCGGCTTTCTTCACCAAGCTCGTTGCCTTTGCCACCGCGCACAACATTCTGCTGGTCCACGACAACCCGTATAGCTTCATCCTGAACACCGAGCAGCCCCAGAGCTTGCTTTCGGTGCCCGGAGCGCGGGAAGTGGTGCTGGAGCTGAACTCCCTGAGCAAGTCGCACAACATGGCGGGCTGGCGCGTGGGGCTGCTGGCCGGCCGCGCCGATCTGCTGCAGGAAGTGCTGCGCTTCAAAAGCAACCTCGACTCGGGCATGTTCTTGCCGGTGCAGCTGGCCGCCGTGGAAGCCCTCACCCTGGATGGTACCTGGTACCAAGAGCTGAACGCGCACTACGCGGCCCGCCGCCAGCTGGTGTTTGAGCTGCTGGATACTATTGGCTGCACCTACAGCCGCAATCAGGTAGGCTTGTTTGTGTGGGCGGCGGTTCCGGCCAGCTATGCTGATGGCTACGCCCTCAGCGACGAGCTGCTGTACCAAGCCAATGTGTTCATCACGCCGGGCGGCATCTTCGGCAGTAACGGTAACGGGTTTATTCGGGTGAGTTTGTGCCAGACCACGGAGGTACTGCAAGCCGCGCTGGGCCGCATCCGGGCGGCCCGGGAAACGCCCGCTACCCTACCCGCCTAGTTAAGCTGGTCCTCGGCCAGCCGAGCCCATTAACTTCAGACCGAAAACTCACCATTTCACCCCCTCACCATTTCACCTAATGGTAGTCACCATCATCGGAATTGGCTTGATTGGCGGTTCCCTGGCCTTGAGCCTCAAGGAAACGGGCCTGGCCCACCACATCATTGGCGTCGACCGTAGCCCCGAGAACCAGCGACAGGCCATAGCCTTGGGCTTGATAGATGAGGTAGAGAATACCCTACCGGCGGCCGTCACCCGTGCCGACCTGGTGGTGGTAGCCGTGCCTATGGACGCCATGCTCAGCGTGCTACCTCAAGTACTGGATGCTGCCACTGACCGCCAGGTGGTTATTGATGTAGGCTCGACCAAGGCTACCCTGCTGGCCGCCGTGGAAGCCCACCCCAACCGCACCCGATTTGTGGCCGTGCACCCCATGGCTGGCACCGAGTATTCGGGGCCATCGGCGGCTGTGCCGGGCTTGTTCAAGGGCAAAACCCTGGTTATCTGCGACGCTGCCCGCAGTGCCGAGGACGCCGTGGCCCGGGTGGAAGCCGTGTTTGGCCGCCTGGCTATGCAGCTCGTGCACATGGATGGCACCGCCCACGACCTGCACACGGCCTACATTTCGCACATTTCGCACATCACTTCGTTTGCCCTCGCCCTCACGGTGTTAGAGAAAGAAAAGGAAGAACAGCAGATCTTTGCCCTGGCCAGCGGCGGTTTTGAGTCGACGGTGCGCCTGGCCAAAAGCTCGCCCGATATGTGGGTGCCCATCTTCCGCCAGAACCGGGTGAACGTACTCGATGTGCTCGACGAGCACATCCACCAGCTCCAACACCTGCGCGAGCTACTCAATCAGGAAGACTACCCGGCTGTTTATCAGCAAATCCAGCAGGCCAACCTGATCAAGAAGATTTTGAAATGAGAGCTAAAGCTAGCTCCTTCCTCATCTGAGCAGAAAGCTAACAAAAGCGTCTTCCCTACCCCAACCCCTGAAACGAACCCTCAACATACGTATGGAACAGCTTCTCACCTCTCCCGCCGACGCGGCTGAACACCCGAAATTCCTCGCCAAAAAGCCGCTAATCATTTCCGGGCCGTGCTCCGCTGAAACGGAGGAACAACTGATTGCCACCTGCACCCAGCTGGCCGCCACCGGCAAGGTTGACATGCTGCGCGCCGGCATCTGGAAACCCCGCACCAAGCCCGGTCTGTTTGAGGGCATTGGCACCAAGGGCCTACCCTGGCTGCAGCGCGCCAAGCAGCTAACGGGCCTGCCTACCACCGTGGAAGTGGCTACCCCCAAGCACGTAGAAGATGCCTTGGCCTTCGATGTGGACGTGCTCTGGATTGGGGCTCGCACCACGGTAAACCCCTTCTCGGTGCAGGCCGTGGCCGATGCGCTGCGGGGCGTAGATATTCCGGTATTCATCAAAAACCCGGTGCACCCCGACCTGGAGCTGTGGATGGGCGCCGTGGAGCGCCTGGCCAAAACGGGCAACCAGAAAATCGGGCTGATTCACCGGGGCTTCGCCAGCTACGGCAACACCGAGTACCGCAACGCCCCCATGTGGCACCTGCCCATTGAGATGAAGCGCCGCCTGCCCGACCTGCCCATTATCTGCGACCCAAGCCACATCTGCGGCAACCGCACCGGCCTGGCCAGCGTGGCCCAGAAAAGCATTGACTTAGACTTTGATGGGCTGATGCTGGAGTCGCACATTGACCCCGACAATGCCTGGAGCGACGCCAAGCAGCAGGTGACGCCTCAGCGCCTGGCCGAGCTGCTCGATGGCCTGACCTGGCGCCACGAAACCACCGACCAGCAAGAATTCCTCAATAAGCTCAATCAGTTACGCGCCCAAATCAACCAGCTTGATGATGAGATTCTGCACCTGTTGGGCCGCCGCATGCAGGTAGCCGAAAGCATCGGGCAGTACAAAAAGGACAACGACATCACCATTCTGCAAACCAACCGCTGGAACGAGATTCTGGAGCGTGGCATTCAGCAAGGCCACCAGCTGGGCCTCACCCGCGACTTCATCCTCAAGTACTTCGACGCCGTGCACCTGGAGTCCATCAACCGCCAGAACCGCGTGATGAACCGCGAGAATCTATAGGTGCGAGGGGATGGAGTGTCAGGCCCCCTACTGCTGACGACCAGTAGTAGGGGGCCTGCACTGCGGCCAGATTACCCGGGCGGTGCCCTGCTTACTTCGCAGGGCGGTAGCAGCCAGCACGAGGCAAAGCAGCTTAAGGAGTCTGGGTAGCGGCGGTGGCTTTCATGCGTTCCTCAATCTGGCCCAGCAAATACGCGGCGTCTTCCTTGTGCGCATCATCGGGGAAAAGCTCCACGGCCCGGCGGGCGTGGGCCTGAGCTTTCTCAAACTCCTTTAATTCCAGGTACACAAAGGCCAGGTTGAGGTGGGTAGTCGGAGAATCTTTGCGCAGCTCGATGGACCGCTCGAAGGGCGCCAGGCTTTCCTGAAACTTACCTAAGCGCTGGTAAGAGTAGCCCAGGGCAAAGTACGAGAGGTAGTCGCCCTGGCCGTGGTCGTGAGCCTGCTGATAATGCTTGATAGTGCGTTGAAAAACAGCATCTTCGCCCAACTCCTGCTCGGCGCAGTCGCATTGCTGCACGGCAAAGTAATAGTCGCCCAGGGCACGGTCGAGCTTGTAGTTATCCGGGTATTTCTCCTGCAGTTTCTCCAGCACCCGCCGCACCGGAAAAGAGTAGCGCGGGGTATCTACTTCCAGCTGGCGCAGGCTATCGGGCGAAAGATCCAGCAGCTTCAGGTCGCGGAAGGCAAAGCGCTTCAGCTCGTCGGTGGCCGTGTAGTAGTTCAGGGCCAGCTCGGTTTTCTTTAGCGCTACGGCGGGGTCCAGGTTCATCTGGTCCAGAAATTTCAGCAGCTTCCAGGCCGATTCGTAGCGCCGTTCCAGCACCAGCTGGTTGGCCCGCCGTAGGGCCGTAGCCTGGGCGGCCGCTTCTGCCGCAGCCGTGGTTTGGGCCCAGCTTATGCTCGGGGCCAGCAGAAAAAGCAGCAAGAAAACAAACGGACGCATACGAGAGCAACGCTAAAACCAGGCCCAAAGATGCCGGAATTTGTGAGGATGCGGGTGAAGCACGCTGAGCAGGGGTCTTTCAGTAAACAACGCAGGTAGTGGCGGCTCTGGTACCGCGCGGGCAACCCACGTAAGGTGTAAGCAGGCTTTGCTGCGGCGCTGAAAAGTCTGAAACCGGCAAGTTTTGGGGCGGCTGTTCGGCAAGAAATGCACAGGTTGCGGCCAGGCTTAGGCAAGCTCAACAACCTCTGTCCGCCCCGGCCAGTACACTTCCCACCCATCCTTCTGCTTTTCTTGCGGCTATGCTGTTTTATACTGTGATGAAGCCCCTCGTGCAGGTGGCCTTGCGCGTGTTTTTTCGCCAACTGGAAGTGCGCCACCCCGAGCGGCTGCGCATGCGCGGCCCCT
Source organism: Hymenobacter sp. HSC-4F20 (assembly GCF_019599275.1). GTDB lineage: Bacteria > Bacteroidota > Bacteroidia > Cytophagales > Hymenobacteraceae > Hymenobacter. The sequence continues at coordinate 1,255,940 of NZ_JAHZTD010000002.1, forward strand.
TGCTCATCACCAGCAACCACCCCAACACCCTCATGGACCCGCTGGTTGCAGCCGTAAACCGCCGCCAGCCCATTGCCTTTCTGGCCAAGAGTACCTTTTTCAAGAACCCCATTTCGCGGGCCATTATGGAGTCGGGCAACTCCATTCCGATTTACCGTCGGCAAGACCTGGATACCGGGGCCGAAACCCTGACGCCCGCCCAGCTGGAAGCTCAAAACGAAAAAGCCTTCGGGCGGTGCTACGACTACTTCGATAAGGGCGGCACCATCATGATTTTCCCGGAGGGCACCAGCGTGTCGGAGCGGCGGCTGCGGCCGTTGAAAACCGGCGCGGCCCGCATTGCCCTGGGCGCGGAGGCCCGCCACGACTTTACCCTGGGCCTGCACATTCTGCCGCTGGGTATCAACTACTTCGATCCGCAGCGCTTCCGTTCCGATGTACTCCTGAACCTGGCCGAGCCCATCCGGGTAGCCGATTACGCCGAGCAGTACCGCCAGAACCCCGAAGCCGCCGCCGATGTGCTGACCGAGGAAATCCGGCGGCGCATGGAGGCCCACCTCATCATTACCCGCACCGATGAGGAAGACGAGCTGGTAACGCAGGTAGAGCGCACCTTCGGGCAGCACCTCATTCAGGACGACGAAGAAACCCTTTACGACAACTTCCAGCTCAGCCGCACCCTCCTAAAAGCAGTGCGGTATTTCGAGGAGCACGATGCCAGCCGCATCAGCCAGGTGCAGGAGAAACTGCACGCCTACCATCAGCAACTGGAACACCTGCGCCTCACTGACGAGGCCCTTGAATCCCGGCCGGGGGGTAGCACCCGGGCTAGTCGGGCGCTTGCGGCCGGGCTGCGCCTCGTGTTGGGGGCGCCGTTTTACCTCTATGGCGTCATCAACAACTACGTGCCTTACATTATCCCGTCGGTTATTGCCAAGCGTGCTACCAAGGATGTGGAGTTCGTGGCGCCCATTATGCTGGTGACGGGTATGCTCACGTTCACGCTGGCCTACGTGGGACAAACGGCCTTGGTGTACCACTTTACGCATAGCTGGCTTTGGGCCCTGCTGTACTTTATCAGCCTACCCCTGTCCGGGTTCTATGCTCTGAATTACTGGGGCAACTTGGCCAGCCGCCTGCGCCGTCTGCGGGCCCTGCGCCTGTTTCGTCAGCAGCGGCCCCTCATGGAAACCCTGTTACACCAGCGCACCGAACTTATCCGACTGATCCGCGAAGCACGAGCGGCGTATCTGGACAGAAAGTGAGTAGATGAGGGCGTGAAGAAGCGCCGCCTGAATAGGAAATAGTAGTCAGCTTGAGCGGTACTGCAATGCTTTTACTGCTGCCAGCGGGGTAGCAGCTAATGGCCTTCCGCAGAAGCTTTCTTCTTCTTTCACCTTCCAATGCCTTATTTCAGCCCCGCCCCCAAAGTCAGGACATCCGGTAGGCGAAGGGAGCGGTTGGTAAGCAAACTTACCAGGTGCAAGTCGTTGGTGCTCAACTCAGAGTATAAACTGGTGAAGCGTGGAGCTGAGCCGGGGCGCGGGTCGAGGTAGGAAAGCCGCAGGCCAACCAAAGCTCCTACCCGCACCGCCGACGACCACCAGTAATAGCCGGGGCGGTAGCGGCCCGCCGTGTTGTTTGTCAGGAAGAACTGACGGCCCGTGGTGTAATTCACCATTGCCCCCAGCGTAACCGGAGTCACCTGCCAACGAGAATGCCCCAAAGTAGGTGCAAAGGGCAAGTAGGTAGCTTTCAGAGTGAAAATGGCCAAGGCCTTGCCCCCGCTCAGCCGATGAGGCAGGTAGCCCACCAGCAGCTCCGGCTCCAGCCGCTGGTGCGCCACCCGGTAGCCGCCGCCCAGTGCTACCAGCCCGGTGCCTCCGGCCACGTGCAGGCTCAGGAAGAACGGCCCGGCCGGTGCTACCCCCGAGGATTGCGCCTGTAAAGCGCCGGGTGCAAGCGCGCACACCAGCCACAACCACTTAGCTTTCTGCCCCATACACCACGGTTTCGAGGCGAAATTGCCGGTGGCCCCACATCGTCAGGATGTGGTAGCGGTGCTTTTCGAGGCTGTAGGTAGTCAGGTAAGTAATGCCGTCGTGGAAGGGCTGGGCGGCAGTGTAGCGGTGCACGTGGCCACTCAGATGCAAAACCAGGTTGGGGCAGGCGCGCAGGGTAGCGGCGTAGCCCTGCACCAGCGCCGGGTCAAAGTCTTCGTCCGTAGGGGGCACATGGCTGACCACTACGGTGCGAGCCGCCGTATCCGCCAGTTGCCGACGCAGCCAGGCTAGGTCGGGCACCTGCCGCCCAAAGCCATATTCCCGCCCATTGGTATCAAGGCAAACGAAGCGGGTGCCTTTGTAAAGAAAGGAGTAGTTCAGCGGACCATATACCTGCTGATACACGGCCCGGCCATTGCCTACCACATCATGATTGCCGATAACGGTGAGGTAGGGCACCCGCAACCTTTGGAGCCGCTGGTTTACCCACCGAAATTCCCGCAGCAGGCCAAAGTCGGAAATGTCGCCGGCTACGAGCACGAAGTCGATGCCCCGCTGCTGGTTGACACTGGCCACGAACTGCTCCGTCTCGTCGTAGAACCGCTGCGTATCTCCCACAAAAACGAAGCGCACCGTATCACCCAGGCTCGGGCCAGCGGTAGCCAGCTGGCGCAGGTTGCGGCTGGTTAGGTTGCGCTCCGCCACCGGCACGTAGGTCTGGTTGGGGCTGAACTCTACCAGCTGGCAGCTAGCCAGGAAGAGGGCTAGTGCCCCACTAAGCAGGTAGCTCTGACGCATAAGCAGGTACGAACGGAAGCGTACACGAAAGCCGCCGGGGCTTTTCTGGCCCCGGCAGCAACTTAAATATCCAGCTTCAGGCCCAGGCTTAGGGTCAGAATATCAGCCGGCGACAAGCCCTTCATGTTTTGTACGTAGCTGAGGATGTACAAGTCATTGGACCCCAACTCGTAATAAGCCGACAGATTGCGCGCCCGGCCCTTTGCCGTGGGGGGCAGGGCGTAGCTCAGGCGGCTACCCAACAGGGGCCCTACCCGCGTATCGGTCGAGAACCAGTAGTAGCCGCGGTAATACTGGTTGGGCTCCTCATCGTTAAGGGTGCCGTGGGTGTAGCTAAGGTAGCCACCTACCATCAGGGGCTTGATGGCCCACTTCTGCGTCTTGCCCAGAGGTAGCGTCCAGGGCGAATACAGGAGCTTGGCGGAGTAGATGGACAGGCGGGAACCGGCGTACTTGCGGGGCACGTAACCGATGAGAATATCCAGGTCGAGGCGGTCTTTAAGCGAGTAGCCTGCTCCCACGGATACCATGCCCAGGCCACCGCCGGTTTGGGCCAGTACGTGGCGGGGGCGGTACCAGGGCAAGGACTCAGTCGGAGCCTGGTTTCGGCTGGCGGGGGGGGTAGTACCCACCGTATCGGGGGCGGCGGGGGTGAAGGGGCTGGCAAAAGTGGCCAGCGGCGCGGCCACCAGGGCGGCCAGGAGTAGTCGCTGTACCATTAGAACTGTACTTTTTTCAGCCGAAACTGTTTGTCGCCCCACACCGTCACGATGACGTACTGGCGTTTCTCGAAGCCGTAGGAGTTGATGTAGGTCACGCCATCGTTGAAGGGCTCTCCAATGCTGAAATCGTGGCGGTGTCCGTTCATTTCGAAGGCCAGGCGCGGGTCGTTGCGCAGCGCGGTTATGTAGGCCTCACGCACGGCCGGGTCGAAATCCTCGTCCTGGGGCGGCACGTGGGAAATGATGACGTGCCGACGAGTTGATGCGTCCTGCAGCTCGCTGCTTACCCACGACATATTCGGAATTTTCCCGTCGAAGTTGTACTCGCGGCCGTTGGTATCGGTCATGATGAACTTCGTATCGGCGTAGGTAAAGGAGTAGTTCAGCGGGCCGAAGATTTCCTCGTACGCCTTGCGGCCGTTGCCTACGGAGTCGTGGTTGCCGATAACCGTTACGTAGGGCACCTTCAGCTTGCGCAGCTGGTCATCAACCCAGCGCATTTCGCGGCCAAAACCGAAGTCGGAAATATCACCGGCCACAATCAGGAACTGAATGCCCGCCTGCTGATTCACGCTTTTCACCAGGTCTTCGGCCTCATTGTAGAAGCGCTGGGAGTCGCCGGTAAAAACAAAGCGCAGGGTGTCGCCGGCGGGCAGGGGGCTTTGGGTTAAGCGGGCCAGGTTTTTGGCCGTCAGGTCTTGCTGCCGTTCCGGGGAGCGGTGGTCGTTGGGACTAAACTCCAGCATTTCGCAACCGCCGAGCAGTAGCGCAGCGGTGGTGGGCAGGAGAGTACGAATGGGAAAGTTTCGGAGAAATGAGCGCATAAGCCTCAGCACAAAAAACAACAATCAGAAGAAGTACCCGGCGGGATAGTTCCGGCGCTATATACCAAGCAAGCCCCCCATTTGTTGAGCTTAAAAAGGCATTAAAACCGACTATAAAGGCCTTTTTATCTGAAGTGTTTCCGGTGTGAACCGCTATTCCAGCGCACCTGCCGTTAAAATTCAGTGGTAAGGGAGGGAGAGAAAAAGTGTGAGTTTCCAACAAAAACCTCTGACCCAATATGGGACGCCTTGAGCCTACTCGTCGAGGTACTGGTGCACGAACTTGATGGCCATGCTTCCCTCTCCCACTGCCGAAGCCACCCGGGCCATAGCGCCCGCCCGACTGTCGCCGGCGGCAAACACGCCGGGCACGCAGGTTTCGAGGAGGTAGGGCTCCCGCCGCGGATGCTTCCAGGAGGTAGCATAGCGCGGGTCGATGACCAGGTCGCGCCCGGTGAGCACAAAGCCTTTCGCGTCGCAGACGATGGTGTGGCACACCCATTCGGTGCTGGGTTTGGCCCCAATAAACACGAACAGGGCCCGGGCCGGCCGCCGCTCCAGCTGGCCCTCGCGGCTCAGAACAACCTCTTCCAGGTGGTCGTCGCCGCATACTTCGGCTACCTCCGTGAAGGGCAGCAACTCAATGTTAGGCGTTTGGCCAATTTGCTCGATAAGGTACGCCGACATGGAAGCCGCCAGGTTCGCCCCTCGAATCACGATGTAAACTCGCCGGGCGTAGGTAGCCAGGTACATGGCAGCTTGCCCCGCCGAGTTGCCCCCGCCCACGATGTACACGTCCTGCTCCTGGCAGGTGCGGGCCTCCGTGCGGGCCGCGCCGTAGTACACGCCCGCCCCGCTCAGGCGGTCCATGCCCGGCGCCGACAACGTGCGGTAGCTGACCCCGGTAGTCAGGACCACGGCCCGGGTTTGCACTTTGCTACCGTCGCTCAGGGTCAGCACCTTATAGCCATCCTGCACGCACATATCTACTACCTCCTGCGGGGCCAGCAACTCGGCGCCGAGGCGCACGGCTTGGGCCCAGGCCCGGTGCGCCAGCTCGCTGCCGCTAAGCCCCGTTGGGAAGCCTAGGTAGTTCTCGATGCGGGAGCTAGTGCCGGCTTGTCCGCCGGGGGCCTGGCGCTCTATCACCAGGGTTTTCAGCCCCTCAGAGGCTCCGTACACGGCTGCTGCCAGCCCGGCCGGTCCCGCCCCAATTACCACTACATCGTACAGATCCTGAGAGGCTTGCACCGTGAGGCCGATGCGGGTAGCAACTTCTGTGGCCGAGGGGTTTGGCAGAGCCGTGCCATCTTCCAGCACTACCACTGGCAAGTCGCTCGGGGTTAGCCCTTTCTGAGCCAGCAGCGCCTGCGCCTCCGAGTCCGTCTCGAAATCAAGCCACTGGTAGCCAATGAGGTAGCCAGCCAGAAAGTCCTTGAGGTCGTGGGAGCGGGGCGACCATTGAAACCCAATGAGGCGCACCCCACGGAAGGCCGGCTTGTAGGTTGCTTCCCAGGCCCGCAGCAAATCGTGGAGGGTGGGGTACAAGAGCTGCTGGGGCGGGTCCCAGGGCTTCATGAGGTAGTGGTCGAGGCGGGCCGAGTTGATGGCTCGAATGGCCGCTTCCGTGTCGGCGTAGGCGGTGAGCAGCACGCGCTTGGCATCGGGGTAGAGCTGCCGGGCCTCGGTTAGTACTTCCACTCCTTCGAGGTCGGGCATGCGTTGGTCGGCCAGAATCAGGGCCAGAGGCTCCTCACGCTCCTTCAACTCCCGAATGGTAGCCACCGCCTCCTGGCCCGAGCCGGCCCGTAAGACCCGATAGTCGCGCCGAAACTCCTGGCGCAAGTCCCGGTCGATGGCACTTAGTACCTGCGGATCATCATCAACGCAGAGCAGAACAGGCTTTTTCATGCAGGTAGCTATATAATAGAATGGGTTAAACCTGGCTTAAAGTAACCACCAGATACCAGTATCACGTGCACGGGTTCCTCGCGGCTATTTCTCCCGCGCGTAAGCAAAGAGCCGTGGCTACGTTGGTGCTCCCCCGGAACACTCCCAGGCAGAGGTCCGTTGCTACCCCCCGCAATGACAGGAACCCCGCGCGACGTACGGCTTCGCTTTCTACCAAGTGGTGTGATATTTTCAGCAGAGAAGTTGACGGCTCAGCTTCTCTGCTGTGCTACCGGCAGCCACACCCCAAACTCCGTGTGGCCCGGCACCGACTGCACATCGAGGCGGCCGCCGTGCTGCTCCACAATCCGCAGGGCAATATCGAGCCCAAGACCGGTGCCTTCGCCGGCCGCTTTAGTGGTGAAAAACGGCTCCATGATGCGGGGGAGCACCTCGGGCGGAATACCGGGGCCATTATCGATGATGAACACGCGCACGAAGTCGCCCTCCTGGCGGGTACGCACGGTTATTTCGCCGCCGGGGGGTAGGGCATCAATGGCGTTGTCGAGCAGGTTCGTCCAGACTTGGTTGAGGCTACTGACCTGACCTCGCACCAGCGGCAGCGCCGGGGCATAGTCGCGAGTCACCGTGACTTTCTCCTCGCGCAGGCAGTAGCTCAGAATGTTAAGGGTGCTATCGAGGCCGTCGTGCACTTGGAGGGGCGCAAAGTCGCCGCCCCGATCCATATGACTGTAGGTCTTTACGTTAGCTACCAGGGTAGTAATGCGGCTGCCCGCCTCTTGCACGTCCAGCACCAGGCGGCGGGTAGTTAGCTGCCCTTCGAGCCAGCTTAGGGCAGCGGGGCGGGCGGCTTCGGGCATCGCCTCTATCACCGGCTCCAGGGTAGCCAGGGTCAGGCCCGCATCGAGCAGGCCGGCGGCCAACTGGTAGCCATCGGGCACCTGCTGCGCTTCCAGCCAATCGGCCAGCTCATCCTCGGCATCGGCCCGGGCCAGCGCCGACCGAGCCGGCGGGGTGGCGGCTATCGGGGCCGTTGCTAGGTGGGCCAGGGCCGCCAGCGCCTCCGGACTAGGGCAGTGTCGCACGAGCTCCTGTAGCAGCGCAGGCTTGGCCTGCAGCAGAGTAGCCAGGTTTTCGGCGGCGCGCATAATGGCGGCGGCGGGGTTGTTGAGCTCGTGCGCCAAGCCTGCGGAAAGCTTACCCAAGGCCCGCAGCTTATCGTCGCGCTCCTGGGTGCGGGCCTCCTGCCGGGCCCGGTCGCTCATCAAGCCTACCAGGCGCTGCACCAGCTCGGGGCTTACGTGCTCCAGCTCGGGGAACAGGTTGCGGTGCAGCAGAAACACTTCTGTTTCGCCTACTGCCACGCCCGTGCCCTGAATTATGCGCAGACGAGAATAGGGCAATACGCCACTGATTTGTCCGGCCTCGATGCGGAAGGCGGGCTCCCGGTTGCCGTGGCGCACGGCGTAAAACTGCAGGCTGCCGCGCAGCAACGCTACCATAAATTCGGCCTCGTCGCCGGGCTGCATAATGGTGTCGTTGGAAGCGTACGTGCGCCGCTCTCCGTGGCTGGCGAGCCACTCCAGGGTAGCAAGGGGCAAGTCGGCGAAGGTGTCAATGCGCGTAAGGTCGGCGGGGAGTACAGGCGAAATGAGCATAACACACGGCAGTAAGGACAGCGGGAAGGCAACTTAGCTGGTTTCGGCGAGGTAATACCGGCGCTTAAAGCTAGGCGTTCCTCCCGTAGTCGGCGCACTGGGCAGGTTCTTCACCGACGAGGGCCAGGCTTTCCTCAGAAAACCTGGCCCTCAGTTGGCTGAAACGGGCGGCACTGCCCTTCTTTACTCTCGCACTACTTTCAACAAATACTGTTGCGCGCCCTGTACTACCCGCACCAGGTACACCCCGGCCGGCCAGCCCGCAGCCTGCGGTACCACAACCGGGGTAACGCCTGCCACCAGAGTTACTGGCTGCGTTAACTGAGTTTGTCCCGTAGCATTCGTTACAACCAGCGTGGCGGTACCGGCCGCGGCGCCCCGCACCTCCAGGGCAAGTGCTCCGGAAAACGGGTTTGGCTGAGCCTGCAACGCGCCCTTGGCGTAGAGGCCGGCCACGGTTTCCACTGCCGAGTACTGCGCTTTTCCATCTGCATCTACCTGCCGCAAGCGGTAGTACACCAGGTTGACGGCATAGTTCGGCAGGTTCTCATCGGTAAAGCGGTAGGCGTGGGCCTGGTCTGATGTGCCCGCGCCGGCTACCCGGCCCACCTGCTCGAAGTGCTGCCCATCAAGGCTTATTTCTACCACAAAGTAGGCATTGTTGAGTTCGGCAGCTGTAGCCCAGGTAAGAAGCGCCTGCCCGCCCGTTGCGCGAGCTACAAAGGAAGTGAGCTGCACGGGGAGCGGGGTAACCACCGCCGCATCGCGGTAGTCGGTTACGGCGTTTCTGTTCCGGTCCGGTATGCCCGATACATCGGCGTAGCCCACGCCCAGGTTGCTGGGGTCCAGCAAGTCTACCAGGCCGTCACCGTCGGTGTCGTGGTAGAAGGTGCTGGTGGGGTCGAGGAAGTTCGGAATACCGTTGCCGTTGCTGTCCTTGAGCCAGTCGGGGGCGCCGGCATTACCGGTATCGGTGTTCGGATAAAAGGCACTACTGCCGCCTTTGGAAAGGAAGGCGGCGGCCCGGGCTTTCAGGTCATCTACCGCAATGCCGCTGCTGTTGTCGTCAAAGGCTTCCGTCCAGTCGGGTACGGCATCTCCGTCGGAGTTCGTGTCGAGGTAGTCGGGGCGTCCATCGGCATCCGTATCGGGTAGGGTTGTATAAGCCGACGTGCTCTGGGGGCGGCCCGCCGTACTCACGCTAGTAGTGTATTGGCCGCTGGCGGCGCTGTATATCGCGCGGAAATTGGTACTCATCTGCCCGTTGGTACCTTCCACCACGTCAGGAATGCCATCGGCGTCGGAGTCCAGGTCAAACTGGTTGATGATACCGTCGCCGTCAAAGTCCATAGCGGCTACTACCCCGTTGGCGTTGAGAGTGCCGTAATCAGCATCCTGATAGTTCAGTATCCCATCATTGTCGGCATCACCGTTGGCTTCCATCGTCGCCCCCGACTCGTCGGCATCAGCAATGCCGTCGTTGTCGTCGTCCGCGTCCTGGTTATCGGTCAGGCCGTCGGTATCCAAATCGTAGTTAAAATTCAGACTGCACGCCTCCATTTTATTGGTAGCCCCACCCGTAGATGCTGTAAAGCCCCAATACACCAGCGGATTCTTGCCGAATATAGTGTTTACTATATCCTCGGTATAGGTAGCGCGTAGGGCCCCGTTAAAGTATACCTGCAACGTTTTAGTGTTCACGTTCCACGTTACCCTGACGGGGTAGTAGGTATTATTCTCGATATCGAGAGCAGTGCCGCTGGCATTAACGGCAGCCGGGGTAGAGGTAGTAGCGCCGGAAGCGCCCGTGAACGTCTGCGGCTCCGCAAAGTCTCCATTTTTGATAATGGCAAGATGGTCGGCCGAGATGTCGCCGATACCGCTACCGTTATCATAGGTATCAAACTCTACGCTGATGGACGGGGAGATGGCCGCCATGCCCATATTCTGGCCACCACCGCCCAAGGCATTGACACCGTTGGCGTTACGTTGCAGCGCGAATACCATGCCGTCGCCCCCATCGTGGTTGCCCAGGTATACGTTGAAGTTGAAAACAAAGGACTTAGCCAACGTTATCTGCTGCAGGCGCCACACCGAGCCCGCTTGGTTGCCCGCATCCGGCGTCAGGGTGTATCCTCCCGAGCAGGTAGTGCTGGTCGTGGCGTTACCGTTGGTTTTGAACAGCCCCTGACCCGCTGCCGCCGGGGCGTACAATGAGGCAAGACCTAGCATTGCTCCCGCCAGCCAAGACCGGGGCACCGTGGTGGCACGTTGGGCAGTTTGCACTGTGGGGGCAATGATAAAATCAGGGAGATACGAATACAGGTGTGGCATACAAACAGAGCATGAAGCAATTGATCCTGACAGCATGGCTAGGTGCTATCAGCACTACAAAGCTATCAAGCTCATCCGTGTAGCAACATATTTATAAAATAAATGCAATATCGAGTTGCGTACTGACGGGTATTCACTTTGCTTGGCATGCATATTCCGAGTGCACTGCGTGGGCGTACTCCTTCACTTTTTCTTGGTTTATTCTCTTACTCACTACGCTTTACGGTGCTTAGACGGAGGTAGCGAGAGTAAAACATACGCCAGTAAGTAATGCCGGAAGTCTATGTTATTTCCTGATAATATTAGTATAATCTAATACATAAATTTCACTTATGGGCCGTTCGGGCCACGCGCACCGTAACTAGCCTCAAGCTTGCCACTGTTTCCCTTTGCTAATGCAGCCCGGAAGGGCTCGTTGAGTAAGCGACAAAAACCCATTCTTTGCCAAACTTTTTAGCTTCGCGCTGCATTAAGTAATTTTCCCCTAGCTCTCAATTTTCCGGCATGGCCAAAGTAAAAACCCTGTTTTTCTGCCAAAACTGCGGCGCGCAATCGGCTAAGTGGATTGGCCGGTGCCCGAGCTGCGGCGAGTGGAACACGTACGTGGAAGAGGTCATTGAAAAAACCGACAACAACCCGGCAGCCAATGCCTGGAAAGCCTCTACCACGGTAGGCAGCACTACCAAGGCCGCTAAGCCCAAGCCCCTGGGTGAAATCCTGTACGAAGAAGAATCGCGCCTCGACACGCACGACGCGGAACTGAACCGCGTACTGGGCGGCGGCCTCGTACCGGGCTCGTTGGTGCTGATTGGGGGGGAGCCAGGCATCGGCAAAAGCACCCTGATGCTCCAGATTGCCATGCAGTTGCGCAACCTGCGCATTCTCTACGTTTCGGGGGAGGAAAGCGAGCAGCAGATCAAAATGCGGGCCGAGCGCCTGGGCAAGCAGCACCAGGGACTCTATATTCTTACCGAAACCAACACCCAGAATATCTTCCGCCAGATCGACCAGCTGCAGCCCAACGTGGTGGTAGTCGATTCTATCCAAACCCTGCACAGCACCATTGTGGAGGCCGGGCCCGGTTCCGTAAGCCAGGTACGCGAGTGCACCACGGAACTGCTCAAGTACGCCAAGGATACGGGCGTACCGGTGCTGCTCATTGGCCACATCACCAAGGATGGCTCCATTGCCGGCCCCAAAATTCTGGAGCACATGGTCGATACGGTCTTGCAGTTCGAAGGCGACCGGCACCTGACCTACCGCATTCTGCGCACCATCAAAAACCGCTTTGGCTCTACTTCCGAGCTGGGTATTTACGAGATGCAGGGAGCGGGCCTGCGGCAGGTAAGTAACCCTTCGGAGATTTTGCTCAGCCAGCGCACGGAGCAACTCAGCGGCATTGCCATTGGGGCTACCCTGGAAGGCAACCGCCCACTGCTGGTAGAGGTTCAGGCGCTGGTAACGCCCGCTACGTATGGCACGCCCCAGCGTTCCTCCACCGGCTTTGATGGTAAGCGCCTGCAAATGCTGCTGGCCGTGTTGGAGAAGCGCAGCGGCTTGCGCCTGAGTCAGCACGACGTGTTCCTGAACATTGCCGGGGGTATGCGCCTCGAAGACCCTGCATTGGACTTAGCGGTGTGCGCTGCAGTCGTAAGTTCGCTTAACGACGTGCCCATTCGCAATGAAATCTGCCTGGCATCGGAAGTTGGTCTGAGCGGAGAAATCCGGGCGGTAAGCCGACTCGATCAGCGCCTGAGTGAGGCCGAGAAACTGGGCTTCGCCGAAATGTACATTTCGCAGTTCAACGCCAAAGGCCTTGATTTGGCCCGCTATGGCATTCGGGTTCACCCGGCTGGCCGGCTCGATGATGTCCTGACTGGCTTGTTTGGCTAGTTTTTGCTTTTCAGGCAGTTATCCTGCTTCATGATGGGAACCCAATAGCCCAACCAGCAAAGTTGCTACTTCGCAATGGTGCTGGTTGGGCTACTGGGTATGTACAAAACTTTGGGGTTACGAGCAGGGTTACGCAAAAAGTAGCTCAGCGGATTGGACTTTCTTAACCTTTTTACCGTATCTTCGGTGAAGAAATTGACTTTTACCGCGAAACATCTGACCTCGAACATTTCGTTTCGGCCAGATGTTGGTCGGATTCAATTGACCCACCCTGACGTAGCCCTCCTCCGATGGCCCATAGATCTACCTTCGCCACTGCCCTGCTGTGGGCTGGGTTCCTGGCTGCCCCGCTACTGAGCCGGGCCCAAGGCACCGTGGTTCTGACCGGCAAGGTCAGCGGCCGCACGTCTGATACAGTAGCCGTATCGGTGCGTGAAAATCCGCTCGACGTCAAAGAGCAAATCACCTACGCGCGCCTCGATGACAAAGGCGAGTTCCGGCTGGCGCTAACGGTAAACGGCCCTACACGCGCCGACCTGGTATACGGCGACGATGTGGCAGACCTATTTCTGGAGCCCGGCAACCAGCTTGATGTACGCTTCAAAGGCTCCGACTTGGCTAGCTCGGTGCGCTACAAAGGCCGCGGAGCGGAGGCCAACACGTTCTTGTCGGAGATGGATGAGAAGTTCGTGGAAAATGATGGCTTCCAAGTGCTTCCCGACAACATCATGCTCTATGAGCCTGGCTTCATCTCATTCCTGGACTACCGCCGCAAGGAAGAGCAGAAGTTCATGGAGAACGGCATGGAAGGCATGAGCCCGGCGTTTAAAGAGTACGTTAAGGCCGAAATTGCCTACAGCTACGCCAACGACCGGCTCACGTTCCAGGATTTGCGCGAACAGGTGGTAGCCACCGAGAGCCGCCTGAAGATGTCGCCCACCTACTACGACTTCCTCAACGACAAAGCCCTGATCAATAATCCGGCGGCAGTACAAAGCGAGCAGTACCAGGAGTTTCTACTGAACTACATTCACTACCTGGCTACCAGCAGCGGCAAGCAGCGCACCGACCCCGATTTCTACCAGGTGTGCTACGATATGGCCAAAAAGCAGCTCGATGGCCCGGTAAAGCCCATCATTATGGGCCGGGTGCTGAAAGAATCCTTCCGGTTCGGGCACATCAAGCAGTCGGTGGCCATGCTGGAAGACTACCGCAGCGTAGACGCCAAAAACCAGTACTACCCCCTGCTCCGGCAAGATTTCGATACGCATAAAGCCTTTGCCATTGGGGCTCCCGCCCCAGATTTTCACCTGGTTTCGGCCAAAGGAGATACTGTAAGCCTAAAGCAGTTTGCGGGCAAGCTAGTGTACCTGAACTTCTGGCGCACCACCAGCGGCCTAGCCCTGCGCGACTTGCCCTACGCCGCTGAGTTGGCCAAGAAGTTTGAAGGCAAGAACATCGTATTCCTGAACGTGGCCCTCGATGAAAACGAAGGAGCCTGGAAGCAGCTGGTTGTCAGCAAGAAGCTACCCGGCGTGCACGTACGAACTTCCGGCGGACTGCGCTCGGCCATAGCCCGGGCCTACGCCGTGCAAGATGTGCCCAGCTACTTCCTGCTAGCCGAAGACGGTACCTTCCTCAATACCAAGCCCAAGCGCCTGAGCAGCCGCGCTGCCGTGGATGAAATTAAGGAGTCGTTCGGCAAGGCTAACACCTACAGCAGCACGCTGCCAGCCGGCAAATAGCTGTACCTGTGTCAGCCTCTGACAGCGAGAAGGGCCACCCGATGCATCGGATGGCCCTTCTCGTTGTCAGAGTTGGTAGTTTCCTACCGTTTAGGCGGTGCGGAAGCCGGTAGCCTGCTTGATATTCCGCTCGTTGCCGGAAGCGGGGTCGGCGTAGCTGTGCTCCCCTACCTCAACGGAAAGCCGCTTACCGAGCAGCTGCTTGGTATCTAAATCTTTGCCCGCCTCAGGATGGATGCCTACCGCTGCGTAGAGCGACAGCAGAATGGGCATAGCATTGGGCGAGGTGTAGAAGCGCTGAGTTACGAAGCCATCTTCGTTTTCCATGCGCGCCGCGAAGAAAGGCACATTCTGGTGCTCACTAATGCCTTCCTGAATATCGGTGATTTCCACTGTATGGCGTCCATCGGGCAAGAAGCCTTTTTCCTGGCCTGGTTCGACTGGTATTTTCATGACGAATAGCGAAGTGATGATACGCCTTTAACGCAAGCCAATATTTTTAGGTTACTACACTAATTACAATAGCCAAGCATTTCATAGTATTTTGGCTATCAAGCTAGTTATCATCCTGCTCAATTAAGATACGATAAGCTGCTCCTACAGGCTAGTTGCAAGCTGCTGGAAAGTCCCCCGGCGTAATTATTTTCTGTACGTGCAGTCAGAACCGAGGATTAACTGTTTGGCTTTTGCTCTTGGCTCAGCCGTGACGCTGTACCTTTATCTTCTCCATGGCCTCCTTACTTACCGACGGACTCAACTTCTTTTCGAAAGCTACCCCCGGCCGCCTCTGGAACGGGGCGCAGGTAGTGGGCGGGTACGTGCTAAGCAAGCTCACGGGTAAGGCCCGGCATTGGGGACTACCGGTGGCCCTAAGTTTTGAGCCTACCACCAGCTGCAACCTGCGCTGCCCGGAGTGCCCCAGCGGCCTGCGCTCCTTTACGCGCCCTACCGGCATGCTGCCCGATGAGCTGTTTCGCAAGACCATCGATGAGGTTGCTTCACGGCTGTGGTACCTGATTTTCTACTTCCAGGGCGAGCCGTACTTGCACCCCAACTTTCTGGATCTGGTGAAGTACGCTTCGGATAAAGGCATCTATACCGCCACCAGCACCAACGCCCACTACCTCAACGACAAGAACGCCCGCCGCACCGTGGAGAGCGGGCTAGACCGCCTGATTATTTCCCTCGATGGCACTACCCAGGATGTGTACCAACAGTACCGGGTAGGCGGCAAACTCGACAAGGTGCTGGAGGGCACGCGTAACCTGATTAAGTGGCGCCGGGAGCTAAATTCGCAGACGCCGCGGGTGGTATTCCAGTTTCTGGTGGTGCGCCCCAACGAGCACCAGATTGAGGACGCCAAGCGCTTGGCCAAAGAGCTAGGGGTAGATGACGTGTGGTTCAAGACCGCCCAGATCTACGACTACCACAACGGCTCCCCCCTTATCCCGACCATCGACTACTACTCGCGCTACGAGAACAACACGGATGGCACCTGGAGCATCAAGAATAAGCTGGTGAACCACTGCTGGAAGATGTGGCATTCGTGTGTCATTACCTGGGATGGGCTGGTAGTGCCCTGCTGCTTCGATAAAGACGCCGAATACCGCCTCGGCGACCTGAAAACCCAGACCTTCCGCCAACTCTGGCACGGCACCAAGTACCAACGCTTCCGCGCCTCCCTACTCAAAGGCCGCGACCAGATTGAGATGTGCCGCAACTGCACTGAGGGCACAAAAGTGTGGGGTTGAGCAGTCAAATTATAAAGCATTGATACTCTAGGATGAATTTATAAATAGAGTCACCTGCCTGGCCTTAATAAGACCGTCATTCCGAGCTTGTCGAGGAATCTCGCGTGCTGATGTTGCAATGCTATCCAGACGTCAGCACGCGAGATTCCTCGACAAGCTCGGAATGACGGTCTTGTCTTACTGTCCACACTCTTTGGATAGATGCAGAAGCCTATCTTGCTGACAGCTTTTGTCCTTCTACCCTATTGTTATGTTCTCGGCTGCTCGTATTGCTACTATTCGAAAAAGGAAAGGCCTTTCGCAAGAAGTGCTGGCGGAACAATCGGGGGTGAGCTTGCGCACGATTCAGCGGGTAGAGCAGGGCGAAACCATGCCCCGTGGCTACACCCTGCAGGCGCTGGCCACTGCCCTCGATGTGCCGCTCGATTCCTTCCGAACTGAAGAGGTAGCGGCGCCCGAGCCTGCCGTAGTGCCAGTGCCCGTAACCACTCCGGATGCGCCGGCCCCTACCCCCTCCTTACGCCCCGACCCCGATTTCCTGCAACTTCTTAACCTGAGTGCGCTGAGTTTTCTGGTGCTGCCCCTACTGAATATTCTGGTGCCGTGGTGGCTGTGGAAAACCCGGCGGCACACGATTGCGCACGCGGCAGAGGTAGGGCGGCGGGTACTGGGCTTTCAGGTGTTGTGGCAGGTAGGAAGCTCACTCGCCTTCCTGGTGGTGGTGATGGTGCAGCTCCTACTGGCAGGAACACACCGCACCCTGATGCCCGGGCTCTACCTCGTGGTGCTGGTGCTCACATATGCTCTCAACGTGCTGGTAATTGGGTACAATGCCTGGCAGCTGCGGCAAGGCCGTCTGAACGTGTATCCTATTCATCTTTAACGCGCCATCCGGCAAATAACTGGTTTTCAATTAACTGCGAAACATGACGGCAAAATGACGCAGGAATGACGCACGAGGCAGAGGGGTGAGTGCCCCACTTTTGGTGACATCAACCACCACGCCTCGCGTCCCATGAAACCGCTCTTCAAAATTCTGCTCGGAGTACTGACTCTACTTGTTGTTAGTGGCATCGGCGGCTACTTCTACATGAAACAGAAGTTCATGCCGGCCCCCAGCCAGCTTGCCGTTGCGAGCCTACCTGCTACCTGCCGCTTTACCTGGCTGGCCGACTCGACGACGAAGCCGACCACGCCGCACGCCGCCCTGCTGCTGCCCGTACGCCTGCCCGGCTGCCCCCGTACCTGCTACTTCCAATTCGATACCGGGGCGCCTACCTCCCTGATGTACGGCAAGGCGTTGGCAGCGCTGCGCGGTAGCTACCCCGGCCTGGCCCAGGCCCTGCCCGCCCAGGCTGATACGTTGCGCAACTTTCAGTTTGGATTAGGAACCGGCCAGGTAACTGCCCGCAGCATACGGGTGCTCGACTATGGCAGAGCGATGCTGCCCGCTGACACTACCCAGCCTTTCATCATCGGGACGCTGGGGACGGATGTGCTGGAGGGCCGGGTGCTGGTGCTCGACTATGCCCAGCAGCGCTTTACCCTGGAGGCTACCGTACCGGACAACCTCAGCCGCCAAGCCGCCTTTGTGCCGCTGCAATTCACTGGCCGCCGGGTGCTGCTCAACGCTACCGTGCAAGATGAGCCGCGCCAGCTGCTCTTCGACTCGGGCAGCAGCGCCTTCTCCCTGCTCACCAGTCAGGATACCTGGCAGACCATGATCCAGCCCAGCGCCACCGTCCAGCACGCCGCCGTCAACTCCATGGGCCGAACGCTACATGCTTACACGGCCCCTACCCCCACGGCCATGCAGCTTGGCAGCGTGGCAGTACCCTTCCGGACGGTAACCTACATTGAAGGTACCAGCTTGAAGGAGAGCTTACTAATGCGCTTTTCGGGTATGGGCGGCATGCTCGGCAACGAGCCCTTCGCACAGCGCACCATCATTCTGGATACCAAAGGCGGCCGCTTCGGGCTGGTAATGTAATAGGGGGTGAACCCTCCCGCATCGTAGCTGTCATTCCGAGCAGCGCGAGGAATCTGGGTCAGACCACAATGGTCAACTCAGATTTCTCGCGCTGCTCGGAATGACTGTTTTTGTTCGCTGTCTATTCGCCCCACGGATAGAGGTCGGGGGGGGTGTGCTCGTCTTGGTGGGTAGGCAGCGGATGCAGGGCCTGGGTTTGGTCGATGAACAGGAAGGCGTCGTAGCGGTCGGGGATGATAGAGGGCACGTAGTTGCCGAACCGTTCGAACTCGGACCGGTACACCACCCCAATGGCCCGGTGGCCGATGGGCTGGCGCAGGGCATCGTGGCCGCGCAGCTCCTCGGAGAACAGCAGGGCATTTTCGCCCTGAAGCTGCTGATGCAACAGGTTTTCCCAGGAGCCGCGGGTGCCTTCCGGTACGGTCATCTTCTCGGGGGTAGCGCCCCACTTGCGGCCCGCAATAACGGAGCCCTGATAGGAGCCGAAGCCCACCGCAAACACGTTTTCGCGGCCATACACCTCCCGGGCCAGCTGCCCTACGTTTACCATGTCGTCGCGGCGCATATCGGTGTAGCGGGCGTCGCCGATGTGGGTGTTGTGCTCCCAGATAATGGCCTTGCTGTCGGGGCCGTGCAGGTCCAGGAGTCGGGTGAGGGTTTCCATCATGTGCGTATCGCGCACATTCCAGGAGGCCGAGCCGCCCTGAATCATAGCCCGGTAGTAGCGCTCCGCATTCACGGCTACCAGGGCGTTTTGCTCGGCATTGAATTTCTGCTCTCGGTCCAGCAAGCCGTCGGTTTGCTGGCTGGCTACCTGCTTGCGCAGGGCCCGCAGCATCTCCGTCACCTCATCCTCACAATCCTCCGAGACGTAGGCCACGGCGTGGGCGTACTCTTGGGGGTCGTCACCGTAGGGCTCAAAGCACTGGAAAGCACGGTGGGCGGCCTGCACGGCCCCGTCGCCCTGCTTTTCCACGTAGTGCATAATCTCCTGCAACGACTCCCACAAGCTGTACACGTCCAGCCCGTAGAAGCCTACCCGCTGCTCGCGCGACAACTGCCGGTTGTGCTGGTGCAGCCACTCCACCAAGGCCGCAATTTCCCAGTTGCCCCACATCCAGGTAGGCCAACGGTTGAAGGTGCTCAGCAGCTGGGCTGCGGTGCCGTAGGTCGGCTCGTCCTGCTTGATGGCGGCGTTTACCTCGAAGCAGTCGGGCCAGTCGCCTTCCACGGCAATGAAGTTGAAGCCTTTCTCCTGAATGAGCCGCTTGGAAAGGGCCGCGCGCCAGGTATAGTACTCGGAGGTGCCGTGGGAGGCCTCACCCAGCAGTACCACGCGGGTGTCGCCGATGGCTTCGATGAGCGTGTCCAGGTCGCGGCTGGAGCGGAGGGGGTGGGTAGGCAGCGGGGTTTTCATAGCGTTGAGGTTGGGTAGGGCAGAAATAGCAGAGTGCGCCGCAACTTTCGCTGCGGCGCACTCTGGGAAAGGAACGGGTAGGGCGGATGAGCTTACTTAAACTTCTTGCTCAGGTTCTTGCCCAGGTCTTCTACCTGCTTCAGGAACTCAATCGAGTCCGATTCGCCGTAGGTACCATAGGCCGAGGAAATGGTGCCGCGCACGCCGTCGGCGGTTTCCAGAGCGTAGAGGATGGACATATCGTCGGGGTTGCTTTCGCCCTCGAAGCGGTAGAAGTCTACGATGGTTACATCTTCGGGGCCGTAGGTTTTCTTGTCGTCGCTCATGGCGTACAGGCGGCCGTCGCGCACGCTAAAGTCAGCCTTGAAGCCTTCTTCGTTGAGCTTTCTTTCTACGTTAACCAGCGAGCGTTCTTCTTCTTTGTCTTGCATGATGAGGGGCGTTTTTAAGGAAGGTTGGGAGAGATTCCGGGGGTAGGCAAGGCCAGCAACGGAAAGCCCCCGCACCGGCTATACGTAGCCAGTGCGGGGGCAGGTTATATCCCGTAGCAAGAATATTGCGCAGCTAGCGCCCGGTGCCTTCACGGGCGGCAGCCAGCTCGATGGTGCGCTGCAGCCGGTCCACATCAATCACGGAGCAGGCCCCGCCGCACCCCTTGGCGCAGCCCGACTGATCTTTAGAAAGAAAGGCCCGCCAGAAGATACGCCCCACGTAGAAGGCAGCTCCGGCAAAGAGCAAGGCGATAATGAGGTACTGTATCCACATGATGGTCACAAAACTACGCTGCGCCGGGAAAAGTTTGCGGTTGGGTCATTCCTCTTGTTTTCACGCTTGTCATCCTGAGCGGAGCGAAGGACCTCTACCGCTTCGTTATGATAATGGTTACTCACAGTAGAGGTCCTTCGCTCCGCTCAGGATGACAAAAGACTCTCTATTTCCAGGTTTCCCGGATGGTGGCCTGCATTTCCTCGTGCACGAGGCCGTTGCTGGCTACTACCTGGCGGCCGAACAGCGGGTCACCGTCTTCCAGGAAGGCCGTGACGCGGCCCCCGGCTTCGCGCACCAATAGAATGCCGGCAGCTACGTCGTAGGAGTTGAGGTTAAACTCGAAGAAGCCCTCGAAGCGGCCGGCGGCTACGTAGGCCAGGTCGGCAGCAGCGGAACCTACCCGGCGCACACCGTGGGAGCGTTGGATGAAGGCACTCAGCAGTTGCAGGTACTCCGTGAGCTGGGTGAAATCGGTGTAGGGAAAGCCGGTGGCAATCAGGGAGCTGTTCAGTTCGGGCACGTCGGAAACGTGAATGGGCACCTCATTGCAGAAGGCTCCGGCACCCTTGGCGGCCCGGAAGCATTCGTCGCGCACTACCTCGTACACTACCCCAGCTACCAGTTCTTGGTGGTGAATGAGACCCACGCTCACGCAGTACACCGGCAGGCCGTGCACAAAGTTGGTAGTCCCATCCAGGGGGTCAATAATCCAGTTGTATTCTTCAGCGCGGTTGGCGCCCTCGGTTCCTTCTTCCGTGATGAAGCCGGCCTCGGGCAGCAGCTCGCGCAGGCCGGCCACAAGTAGCTTCTCGGTTTCCTTGTCCACGTACGATACCAAGTCGTGTACGCCCTTGGTTTCGATGTGGCTCCGGTCGAAGGTGGCCGCCTCCTGGCGAATAAACTGGCCTGCGTGGCGCGTTACGGCCGCGAGCTGAAAGCTGAGTTGGTTGTAATCCATGAAGCGAAGGTAGTATCGTCGAGAAAAACCTGTCATCCTGAGGGAAGCGAAGGACCTTTACTGATGGCTCCCGTTTGGGTTGACACGCAGTAGAGGTCCTTCGCTTCCCTCAGGATGACAAGAACAGGCTTTACGCCGCTAGTTGTTTTCGGTTCTGCGCAGCCCGCACCACCGTCAGCACGAGCAGGAGCACGGCCAGCACCTGGCAGGCAGGGCCGATTAGCTCACCGTAGCGGACGTAAAAGGTTTGCTCCGTATTCAGGTGGACGGTGGCGCGGCTGGCCGCCTGTACCCACCAGCCGGTGCGCTGGGTGATTTCGCCTTTCTGGTTAATAAAGGCCGAAATACCGGTGTTGGCGGAGCGGGCAATGTCGCGGCGGGTTTCGATGGCGCGCAGGGTAGCGTACTGCAGGTGCTGGTTGTGGCCCGGCGAGTCGGACCACCAGCCGTCGTTGGTGATGATGCCGATAAGGGAAGCACCGTTCTTCACGTAGTCGCCCACGAAGTCGCCGTACACCGATTCGTAGCAGATAACCGGGGCCACGCTCAGGCCGGGGGTTGCGGTGCGGTATACCGTACGCTCGGGCTGGGAGCCCAGGCCGCCGGCCGTGCCGCCTAGGTCAATCACGAAGGCCGACAGCCACGGCGGCACGCCCTCTACCCCCGGTACCAGTCTCGACTTATGGTAGAACTCGGCGCGGCCGGTGGCGCTACCCAGGTGCAGGGCGGCATTGAAGATATCGTAGTAGCCCAGGTCCTCGCGGAAGCGGGCCGTGGGGCTAGCCTTGCTTTTATCGGAACCATACTGCTCCACCGTCGTCAGGCCCGTAATCAGCTCTACCCCTGGGTGCTGGCCCAACCACTGGCGTAGGCGCTGAATTTTGGGGTAGGTATCGATATTCGACTCGAAGTAGGTTTCGTCGAGGGAGGTTTCAGGCCAAAGCACCAGCTTAGTCTGAGGGGTCAGGTTCTGCTCGGTGAGGGTGAGCATACGCTGCAGCTGCAAGTCGTGGGAAATGAAGTTGGCGCCTCCCTCAAACTTCTCATTGAACGGGTCCACGTTGGGCTGAATCACCAGCACTTCGGCCGTAGGGCCTTTCTCCTGGTACCGGCTCCCGATTAGGTAAGAAACGGCCATCGGCAGGGCTACCGTCAGCACCGGCCACAACCAGCTTACCTTTCCGGCAGAAGCAATAGTATTGGCATGCGCCTGGAGGGTAGCACGGCGGAAGCCAAACCAGGCCCCAAACACCAGCAGGTTCACTAGCCACGCCCAGACGGAACCGCCCAGGAAGCCGGTGTACTCGTACCACTGCACCCACTGGTTGGCCTGCGCGAAGCCATTGCCGAGGGTCAGCCAGGGCCAGGTCAGGAACCAGTGCAGGTGCACTTGCTCGAAGGCAATCCAGTAGATAGGTAGGGACAGGTAGCCCAGCTTTGGGCCGAAGCGCTTCTTGGTGTGGTAGAACGCCGTGAGGGGCAGGCTCATCAGCAGCGCATTGCAGACCACGGCCGTAATGCCACCGCCCAAGGTGCTGTAGCTCACCCAGTAGGTAGTGAACAGGTTCCAGAGTACCAGCAGCAGGTAGCTGTAGCGCCACACCTTCCAGCCGCTGGCGCCATGCGCAGTGAGTTGCTGCTCCATTAGGAGGTAGGGAACCCAGCCCACCAGCAGTAGCAAGGCCAGCACCGCCGGGTGCACCGGCCAGCCCAGCCACAAAAGCACCGCGCCCAGCACGGCCAGCAAAGCTGGTTGCCAGGCCGCGAGCTTATCAGAAGCGGCTACCGGCGCAGCGGGAGCAGCAGAAGTAGTTTGTGTCAGCACTATCGTTCGTCGTCAGTATAACGGTCTTCCTTGGTGCGCTCTTCCTTGTGGCCCTGCACCACTAGCACAATTTCGCCCTTGATGGCTGAGCGGGCCGCGAAGTTGGCCGCCAGCTCCGCAAGGGGGGCCGTCACGGTTTCCTCGAACAGCTTGGTCAGTTCCCGGCTCACGGAGGCCATGCGCTCGGGGCCCAGCACTTCTGCGAGCTGCTCCAGGGTCTTCACAATCCGGTGCGGCGACTCGTAGAAAATCATGGTGCGGGTTTCCGCGGCTAGCTCCTTGAGGCGGGTTTGGCGGCCTTTCTTCACTGGCAGGAAGCCCTCGAAGGTAAACCGCTCCGCCCCAAACCCCGATTTCAGCAGGGCCGGTACAAAAGCGGTAGCGCCGGGCAGGCACTCCACCTTCAGCCCCCGGGCCAGGCACTCCCGCACCAACAAAAAGCCAGGGTCGGAAATTCCGGGCGTGCCGGCGTCTGATACCAGGGCCATGGTCTCGCCCTTCTCCAGGCGCTCCAGCAGGCGCTGCACTTGCTGGTGCTCGTTGTGGAGGTGGTAGCTGAGCATGGGCTTCTTGATATTCAGGTGCTGCAGCAGCCGGCCGCTGGTGCGGGTGTCTTCGGCCAGCACCGTATCTACCTCGCCCAGCACCCGAATGGCCCGCAGGGTAATATCTTCCAGGTTGCCGATGGGCGTGGGTACCAGATACAAAAGCGTAGGGGCAGGGGTAGCAGTGGTCATAGAAAGCAAAGGTAGCGGGCTTTAGCCGGCTGGATTTTCAAAAGCATTATAATGCCATACCCTGAATTTATACTGCTGTCATCCTGAGCAGCGCGAAGGACCTCTGCCGCTTCGCTGGGGAAGTAACGCAACGAAGCGGTAGAGGTCCTTCGCGCTGCTCAGGATGACAAGAGGGGGTAGGCTTTTAGCAACGGGCATCGGTCCCTACCCCTCCTGCGCCACGCCACCATACTCGGCGGCCAGTTGGTCAATGGCAGCGGCTAGGCTCCGGTCTTTCTCGGTTACCGTGTTACCGGCGTCGTGGGTGCGCAGCCGGAAGCTGACCACGTTGTACTCGTTGCTCCACCACGGATGGTGCTCTTGGTATTCAGCTTCTTCGGCTACGTCGCTCATGAAGCTGAAGGCCATCTTGAAATCTTTGAAGCGGAAGGTGCGGGTCAGGGCGTTGTCTTGTTCAGTCCACATAGGGTTGCGGGGTTGGAAGGGGGTAGCGCAAGGTAGGCTTCACTCGTCGGAAACGGACACAGGCCGCTCCTTAACTACCGCCCAACGAGTACCAGGCAGTCAACAGCTACCCCGGCTCTACCTTTGTGCTTTCGGTGGTGCCCGACGAAGCAGCCTGCAAAAACATTTTCCTGTCGAGCTAATCTTCTCGGGCCGTTCGTGGTTTAAAAGCCCAACTACTTCAAAACCTCAGTTTTTCTTTCTGTGATGGCGCCGACCACCCCATGGTCGGATGGCATTTCCTACCCCTGCATGAGCAAGCAACGCTACTTTTTTCTAATTCTGATCCTGGGCACGCTGTCGGCACTGGGGCCTTTTTCCATTGACATGTACTTGCCGGGCTTTCCGGCCATTGCCCAGGACCTGCACACCACGCCTGCCAAAGTAGCCCTGTCCCTATCAAGCTTTTTTGTGGGCGTGTCAGCTGGACAGCTGCTCTATGGCCCGCTGCTGGACCGCTTCGGACGCAAGAAGCCGCTGTACGTAGGCTTGCTGCTCTACGTGGTGGCCTCCGTAGGCTGCTACCTCTGCCATTCTATTGATGCCCTTGTGGCCCTGCGCTTCCTGCAGGCTATCGGAAGCTGTGCGGCTACGGTGGCGGCCGTGGCCATGGTGCGCGACCTGTTCCCGGTGCAGGATGCGCCCAAGGTATTCTCCTTGCTCACGCTGGTTATTAGTGTTTCGCCCATGCTAGCGCCTACCATTGGCAGCTACATGATATCGGCTTACGGCTGGCAGTCGGTGTTTCTGGTGCTGTTTCTGATGGGAGGCCTGATGTTGCTGGCCAGTATCTTCTGGCTGCCCGAAAGCTACCAGCCCGACCCTACCTACTCCCTGCACCCCAAACCCATCCTCACCACCTTCTGGTCGGTGCTGCGGGAGCCGCAGTTCTTTACCTACGCCCTCACCGGCGCCATGACGTTCGGGGGGCTCTTAGCCTACGTGTCGGGCTCGCCGCTGGTATTCATGGACATCTTCGGGGTTAGTGAAAAGACCTACGGCTGGATTTTCGCCCTGCTCTCGGTGGGCTTTATTGGGTCCAGTCAGGTGAATAGCTGGGTGCTACGCTACTACCGTAGCGAGCAAATTGTGCTGGTGGCCATGGCCTGCCAATCGGTTATTGGGCTGGTGTTTCTGCTCGGTACCTGGTTGGGCTGGTTCGGGGTGGTAGGCACCGTAGTGATGCTGTTTCTGTTCCTGTGCTGCCTGGGCTACGCCAACCCCAACGCGTCGGCATTGTCCATTGCGCCTTTTTCGAAAAACGCGGGTAGCGCCGCGGCCCTCATGGGTGCCACCCAAATGGGTGTGGGCGCGCTGGCTTCCTTCGGGGTCAGCATGTTCAATACCCGCACGGCCGTACCCATGGTGGCCATTATGGCCTCCACCGCCCTGCTGGCTCTGCTGATTCAGCTCATCGGCCGTCAGATCATTGGGCAGCCCGTGGCCGCATCTGAGGATGCTGGCGTGCTAGTGCACTAGCAGGACCGGCAGTAAACTATAAGACTGTCATGTCCAGCGTAGCCGAGACATCTTGCTCGAATCGTTGCAACACTAATCCAACGTCAGCACGCGAGATGTCTCGACTCCGCTCGACATGACGGTTTTTATAAAGTCTGGTACACTCTAACGACAAAAAGCCCCACCATTGCTTTGCGCAACGGTGGGGCTTTTTCATTTACTGCGCTTCTACATTTTTCAACGCAGAAGCCTACCGGCACCTAGTACCGGTACTTGCGCTTTTTCTTTTTGTCGCGGGTCAGGATGAGGATACTGCCGGCGGTTACGGCAGCTATAGTAGCCATTTTCGCTACGAAGGCCGTGCGATTGTGCTTCCACTCGGCAGCGTAGCCTTTCTCAGCGAAGATGTTGGGTACTTTGCCCTGGCCTAGGTCTTCAATGATGCCTTCCACTACGTTTACACGGTCGGCGAGCAGCAGGGGCAGCCAGTGGCCGTAATGCGATTCGCTGTACTTGAAGGCAAAGCGCCGGATCATGCCGCTCAGCCCTACCGGCGGCGACGACTCGCCATACACCGCCGAGACGTTCGGGCGCTCAATGGATTTTAGCACCTCTACCTCCACGGGCTGCAAGGAAGCTGGCCGGTGCTTGCTGTCGGGGTCCTGCGACACATTGAGGCGGGGCTCCCGCATGGGGTAAGTGGGGTCGTTTTCGGGGTTCGCATCAATTCCCCAACCGGGGAGCTTCTGCGGGTCTCTCAGAGTATTTTCCATGGGTGGGCAAGGTTAGATGTTGGCGGAAGGGAAAACCAGCAGCGGCTTGATGCAGTTGTCGAGCTTGGCCGAGAACAGGCGGTACCCGTCGGCCACTTCTTCCAGCGGAATCCGGTGTGTAATCAGCGCCTTCGGGTTAATCACGCCATTCTGCACGTGCTCAATCAGGCGCGGCAGCAGGCGCTTCACCGAAGCCTGGTTGCCTCTGATGGTCAAGCCTTTGTTCAGCACATTACCCATCGGAATCAGGTTATCGGTGGGGCCGTACACGCCCACTACCGATACTACCCCACCCTTCTTCACCGAGTTGATAGCCCAGTGCATAGCCGTAGCCGAGCCAGCCTGCAACAGCAGCTTGCGGCCCGTAATGGTTTGCATGGCATTGCCAGCCGCCTCGGCCCCTACGGCGTCAATTACGCAGTCGGCCCCCATGAAATCAGTGGTTTTCTTGATGAACACCACCGGGTCGTCCATGTCTTTCTCGAAGTTGTAGGCCTCGCAGTTGGCATAGTTGCGGGCAAACTCCAGGCGGTAGTCTTCTTTATCGATGATGATAACCCGGCCGGCACCGAACAGCCAAGAGCAGCGGGCAGCCATAATACCTACGGGGCCCGCACCAAATACCACTACCGTGTCACCCTTCTGAATACCAGCCATTTCGGCGGCCTGGTAGCCCGTGGGCACTACGTCCGTGAGCAGCACGGCATCATCGGGGTCCATGCCTTCGGGGATTACCGTAGGACCTACGTTGGCGTAGGGTACGCGGGCGTACTCTGCCTGTCCGCCATTGAAGCCGCCGGCGGTGTGCGAGTAGCCGAAAATACCCCCTACCGCGCTAGCCTGGGTGTTCGACTCGTGACAGTTGCCGAACATGCCTTGCTTACAGAAGTGGCACTCGCCGCAGGCCACGTTGAAAGGCACCAGCACATGGTCGCCAACTTTGATTTTGGTTACCTCAGGTCCAACTTCTTCCACGATACCCGTGAACTCGTGTCCGAAGGTCATCCCGACGCGCGTGTCCGGCACGTTGCCATTGTACAAGTGCAAGTCGGAGCCGCAGATGCAGCTACGCGTAACCCGGACGATGGCATCTTGGGGATGCAAGATTTCGGGCATGGGTTTCTGAGTAGCGCGGACCCGTTTGGGGCCCCGATAGTCCATTGCTAGCATAAGAATCCGATTTTGAGGGTTCTGGTGGGATTTTGAAGTGGCTGCCTTGCTTGGCTCCACGGAACCAAGTGGTGGCTCGTTTCCGAACTAGGCAGGGCAGCGGCCCCCTGTTGTACTGCCTGCTATGGTCAAGGTTGCAGGAGCCTATCAGATCGGGGGTAAACCCGTATTTACACGGAAAAACACCGGCGATAAATACGGATGCCCTACCTCTTCGCCGTGCTGAAGCGCTTCCTAAATGCTCTCGGGCAGTTCTTATATCGGTTTAGCATTCTGCGGGGGGTAGCAGAGCGGAAACGAGGGGGCTTACCTAAACCCAAACGCAAAAACCGCAGTACAACGGCTTATACTCTCTGCCAACCTGATACCAGTAATTCCCATGGCAACTGACCCGCATAACCGACCTGTTCGCGTCATCAACGACGATACTACGGAAGAAGAATTCGCTGCCGGACACATTATCCCCGGTGCCGATCCACCCAAGAACGAAGAAGCCCGCGGGGGTTTCGGCGACCGGATGGGTGGCCCGCAGGGCTACGGCACTGACAGCAGCGGCGGCATCACGGCCGTTTCGGTAAACGAAAACGCCGACGATAACCAGCGCATTGGTCAGGAAACCTTCCTTAGCAATGAAGAAGGCCGCCAAGACCTCCCCAACCAAGATATGCCCCAGGACCGGGACCCGGATATGCAGCCGCGCCGCCCGGTGGATGAGCTGGACGCCGACGATGACCGCCCGGGCCGCGACGAAATGCGTAACCCCAACTCCCGCGTAGGCATGGGCCAAATGGAACAGGTACAGCCTAACAACGACGAGCTGGCCCGCCAAGGCACAAACGCCGACCTTACCGACCCCAACGCCTCCGATACCGCCATTGTGCAGTAACGCCGGCCCGGGCAAGTCCCGGTATCCTACTGACCCGCCCTACTTATCCGAAAACAAGCTTGAGTTCAAACGTCATGCCGTACAAAAGCAATAATACCAACCAGCAGTCCAAGGAAAACCACGGTAGCCCTACCCAAACGGAGCAGCCGAAAGGCGCTGGCAACTTGCCAGTGAATGACCGCGACGACCAGACCGAGGACCGTTTGGAGCAGGAAGCGCAAGATGCGCCCCAGCGCCACCCCAACCGCAACCTTGAAAAGCAAGACATCGGCAAGCCGCCGTACGCATAGATAGGGGCGCCGCCCTGTTTGAAAAGCACCTGCCATGGGCAGGTGCTTTTTGTTTGTTAATCCTGTTACTCAACGCATTCCGTTGCTTGCTCTAGCATCATGGCCCGCTACGTTACTACCGATTTACACGGCTGTCTTCTCTCCTTCCGGCATCTGGTGGAGGAAAAGCTGAAGCTTACCCCTCAGGACGAGTTGTATGTGCTGGGCGACTACGTCAATAAAGGTCCCGACAGCCGGGGCGTGCTCGACTACCTCATGCAGCTGCCGGAGCGCGGCTACCGGGTTGTGTGCCTGCGGGGCAACCACGACCACGATTTGCTGAAAGCGGCCCAAGGCGAAATCACCCTGACCTGGGGCTCGGTCGCGGACCGGGAGCTGACATTACACAGCTTTGGCGTAGAACAGCCCGAAGATATTCCGGAGCGCTACCTCCGCTGGATCAACGACCTGCCCTACCAGTTTGAAATTCCGGGCTTTATCCTGGTGCACGCTGGGTTCGATTTTCGGCTGCCGCCGGACAAGATGCGGCAAGACTGGCCTACTATGCTCACTACCAAAAGCTTCGTGTATGACGCTTCCCGCACCGGGGGCTTGCGCCTAGTGCACGGCCATGTGCCTACCCCTACCACGGAAGTAGAAGCTCACGTGAAGGCCGAGCGCGGCGCCATCGGCCTCGATACGGGCTGCGTGTACCGGCACAACCCCGAGTTGCGTCACCTCGCTGCCCTCGACCTGGATGCTAACAAGCTCTACCTCCAGCCCAACATCGAACCCGCGTATACCATTGGGGTGCGGTAGCGAGTTAGTAAGTGCATGAGCCAGTAAGGCAAGAAGGTAGCAGACCACTACCGTTCGTCCTGGCCAGCCTACCATCTTTGGAGAAATGCCAGGTCCTTCCTTCCAGCACAGAAGGAAAGGCCTGGCATGTTAATAGGGTAGTTGCAGAAGAGCAGGCGGATGACACGGCGCGGCTCACCATACTTTGGCTTCTCCCTCAGCCACCGGATCATGTATTTACA
The DNA here is from genome assembly GCF_019599275.1 of Hymenobacter sp. HSC-4F20. GTDB lineage: Bacteria > Bacteroidota > Bacteroidia > Cytophagales > Hymenobacteraceae > Hymenobacter. The sequence continues at coordinate 1,285,374 of NZ_JAHZTD010000002.1, forward strand.
ACTTACTCTTGGGGCAGTGCCTCGGAGCGGAGCAGCTGACGAGCGGCATCCTGATACGGGTTGCGGGCATCGTTGGCGACGGCTCGCAGGGTGTTGCGGGCGGCCGTTATCTGCTGGTTACGCCAGTAGGCCATGCCCAGATGGTAGCGGGCCCGGCCGGCCAGTGGCGAAGTTGATTGCATGGCTACCCGCCGTAGGAAGGGCTGCGCCGCCCGAAACTGCTCGGGCTCCTCTTGGCTGAGCAGCAAAATGCCGCTGTAGTACAAGAGCGTATCCTGGCCCAGGTTGCTGGCCGGCACCCGCCGCAGCGTGTGCAGAGCGGGAGCGTAGTGTCCGTCGCGGTACTGGCGCATAGCTTCGGCCAGCAGGGGGCGGCGACTTTCATTCACTACGGTGTCGGAGAGACCGGCCTCGGGAACATAGTAGCGCGCCCAGGTGGCTTCCGGAGTAGGCATAGCCGGGCGTAGTACCATCCAGATAGCCAGTAGGGCAAGCACGCCTACCACCACCACCGCGCCCCACTGCTGCTGGGTTTTGCGCTGGCGCCGCCGGATGCGGGTCAGGGCTTCCTGGCGCTGGTCCAGGCGACGGTCGAGGGATACTAGGCGCTGGTGCAGGGTTTCGTGGCCGGCAACCCAGCGCAGATCGGCCGTGAGCTGCTCGTAGGCCTGATAGGCTTGGTAGAGGGTAGCGTCCTGTTCCAGCCGCGTTTCAAAGGCGGCTTGTTCGGCGGGCGTCATCTGGCCATCGGCAAAGCGTTCCAGCTCTTCCAGGTAAGGGCGTAAGTCGAAGGAAGGCGGCGTCATGGCAAAAGGAAACCGAAAATAAACCCCGTCAAGGCGCTGAGCAAAGGCACAAATACAAAAGAAAAACAGAACCAGGGGCTAAGCTACGCAGAAGTGACCAGCCACTGCTACCGGCCGGCGTCTTCCGTGCGCATGCGCAGTTCGTAGAGCTTGCGCAGGCAGGCCGCTTTTTGCAGCCGGGCTACGTTGGCGTTGGCAAAACCCATCTTACCGGCTACTTTCTCGAAGTTGTAGCCCCGAAAGTAGAAGTACATCAGCATTTTCTGGCAATCCAGGCCCAGCTGCCGAAACAGGCGCAGCAGGCGCTGGCGCCGACCGGCCTCGTCCTTGGGCAAAATCTCGGTGGTATGAGCCGAGCGGATCTGCTCATCGGCCAGCCCGTACACGTAGGCGCGCACATCGGGCGGGAGTTTCGTCAGGCGCCCGTCGGCTACCTGATCGTAGAACTTTACCAGCACCGTGCGCAGCAGCTCATGCGCCGCCACGGGCGTGAGCTGGTGCTGGCGCCGGGCCCAGCGGGCAAACAGGTCGCGGTTCTGCTCGTAGAAGCTCAGCAGATAGGACTGATTGCCAATGCGCAAACTGGTCAGGACTTCGGCCAGCTGTTGGGGTGAATTCATGTAGCAAGTAACGCGTAAGTGACCACACGGCGCAACCAATACGGGAAAATCCCCTACCCAGGCTAGCCTCAGGGCAGGCAATTGCCTAGTCAAACTCCCGAACCAGATCAACAAAAGCGTACGTTGTTGATCTGAAGACTTATATATGTTCCCGCAGATATAGCTGCCTGTTGTCCAGACGCCCGTTTAGCTCGTGGGGGGGCTGGTGCGTTACGGAAGGCGCTAGCTTTTTGAAGCGAACGGCCCGCGGCGTATTCAGGCTAGCAAAAAAGCAGGCTGCTCCGGGCGGAGCAGCCTGCTTTATCTGCGGTTCTACGCGGGCTTACTTGGCGAAGCGGTGAGTAAGCGTTTGCTGGTCTTTCGTGCGCACTACCAGCAGGTACATGCCGGCCCGTAAGGTGCTTACCTCGGCCGTACCCTGGTCGAAGGCGCCGGTAGCCACGGTGCGACCCTGCATATCCACAATGCGGTACTGGCTGCCAGCGAAGTTTACCTTACCGCCACTCAGCCGCAGGCGGTCCACCACGGGGTTCGGGTACAGCTGCGTACCGGCCGTAGCGGCTTCGGACTGAGTGGTAGCCGTTACAGTAGCGGGCCGGGCGGCGGCCTTCGTAATGCGCACCCAGTTGAGGTTCCAGCCCCCGGTTTGGGCAAATACCCCGAAGTTGTAGGTGCCCGCGTTGATGGTCACTGTCTTGGATACAGTGGTCCAGGTTTGCCAGCCGCCAGTGCCCGGGATGGTTGTGTTGCCAAACTGGGTGGTGCCCGCATTCAAGTCCGACGAGATGGTGCCACCGGCAGCGCCGCTGGCCACGCGGTACTCGATGAGGTAGGAGCCGGTGGTGGGGAAGTTAACCTGGTTCCATACCAGGTAGTCGCCGGCATCCACGAAGCCCATGTTCTGGCCCCCCTCCGAGCAGGTTTCCACGGTCATGCCGTTGTTTACGTTGGCCGCTTCGGCCTGCAGCGTTACGCTAAAGGTAGAGGCTGAAGCAGCGCGCACCCGCAGCGAGGTAGCCTTGTCGTTCCAGTTGCCGGTTCCTAGTGGGTTGTTTACCAGGCAGCCGTTGCCGGCGCTACCCACCGTAAGGGTGCTGCCAGTGAAGTTGTCATTCTCATAGAGCACCACCTCGTAGCCGGCATTAACGCGCAGCGAGGAAACGTCGTCGTTGAGAATGCCGCGGCTCTGTAGAGCAGCCAGGTTGTAGTCGCCCACGGGCAGGTTTACGGCCGTGCCGGTGTAGTTGCAGTCTTTGTACACGGTGCTGACGCCCGACACGGGGGGCGGGGTGCTGCCGGCGTAGCCACCGAAGGTAGCCACTACCCGGGTAGGCTGGGGCGTGTGCAAGGTGGCCGACTGGTCGTTCACGTCGTCGTAGGCAAAGCCGTAGGAAAGATTATCGACGCTGATGCCGGGCAGGTGCCAGAAGCGGGCGTAATAGTTGGCCGGGGCGGCCTGGTAGTACTTGCTGGCATCGTACCAGTTCTGCTGACCGGGGTTGGCGGTAGTCACGTCCACCACGTGGCGGTTAATGGCGGCCGTCATTTGGGCCTGCACCACTAGGTCACAGTCCCCGTCGCTTACGCGGTTATCGAGCAGGCCCTTGCCTTCGAAGGCCATTTGGGTGGTGGGGCGGCCGTTGATGATGCCCGTGCGGCCGGCAAAAGCGCCCGACTGGCCCACTACCACCAGCCGGTCGTTGGCATCCACGCGCCCTTTGAACACGCCCGCATTGCCGGCGTAGAAAATCAGATCCGTGGTCTTGTACTTGTTCCAGATGGCGTCAATGTAGCTCTTGAAGTAGTTGCCGTAGGGGCCGGGGGTAGTGCCGTTAGTGCCATCGGCAAAAGCAGCGGTTTTGGAAGGGAAGGTAATTTCGCCGGTGGTGTTGTTCACCGTGCCCTGAAACTCCGCAGGAACGTTGGCTTTGTAGGCCGCCACAATGTCGGCGGCCGTTTTCAGCTCGCCGGTGCGCTTCTGGTAGCCGCCCGCCCCAAACAACTCCAGGCCCATGGGGTAGCGGAAGGCATCTACCCGGGTAGTATTACCAAAGAACCCATACTGGTTGTTGGTCAGCTCCACAAACTCGTACATAATGTCGCGGTTCGGGTCGTTGGGGTTCAGCGAGTTGGGGGCCGCGTAGCCCGAGGGCGCGCCGGAGGAGCCGAAGAAATAAAGGTACAGCTGCTGCCCCCGCGAGATGAACACCCGGCAGCCTGCAATGTAGGGCAGGGTAAACGTCTTGTTCGGAATGCTGCTCAGCCGGGTGAAGCAGGCCGCGTACTTGGAGTTGCTACCGGGTCCCGTGTTGCCGTTATAAGTTGGGCCCGTTACCGTGTTGTAAGAGGGGCTCATGGGAAGCACCTGGCTGTTGGCGGCATTAATCCAGACGTGGTTACCGGCGCCGTCAATGCCTACGATGGCCACGTACAGGTCTGAGTCGGGAAAGGGCGAGTTGTTGGCAATGGTAAACGGAATACTGCCCTGGGCCCAGGCCCCGTAGGGCAACAGGGCGCTTAGCCAAAGCAGGAACAGAGAGTAGAGGGTACGCTTTTTCATAGATGAAATGGTTGTGGTGGGAGGAAAGAAACAAGCACACCGGCCCTAACTAGCCCCGACGGGGTAGGCAGCAAACCGGTGTGTGAGAGTAGGACAGGAGCGGAGAAAACGTCCGGGCGCGGGGCGCGGTACCTAACGGAGAAGCGGGGCTCCGAAGCAGTAGGACAATGGCAATGTAGGTGGGTTTTGCAGGGAAGAAAAAGCCCTTTATTGCAGGCTTACCGCGCCCGTAGCGCTTAGTGCGCACCTCTGGCTGAAGCTAGGGCACATTGCCGGGGCCATTCTGCGGGCACTTCGGGCCGTAAGCAGAGCCATAAAGTGCACTTACGGCACACGCTCTGAGCACACTACCACACCATGCTATGCCCGAATTTTATACCTGTCGGCAGCTCTTTTCATTTGAGGTGGGCGGCAGCGTATGGCGGCCCTACCGGCTACCTCATTACCTCATCACCTTTTACACGTACCTTTGGCCGTATGGAAACGCAAGCCACCACCCTCACCCTCGACACCGCAGTCTTCGACCTGATTCAGAAGGAGCAAGAGCGGCAAACTCACGGTATTGAACTCATTGCCTCCGAGAACTACGTTTCGGAGCAGGTGATGCGGGCCCAGGGCTCCATCCTCACCAACAAGTACGCCGAGGGCCTGCCCGGCAAGCGCTACTACGGTGGCTGCGAAATCGTAGACCAGATTGAGCAGCTGGCCATCGACCGCGCCAAAGCTTTATTCGGGGTAGAATGGGTAAACGTGCAGCCCCACTCGGGTGCTCAGGCCAATGCTGCCGTGATGCTGGCAGTGCTGAACCCGGGTGACAAAATCCTCGGTTTCGACCTCTCGCACGGTGGCCACCTTACCCACGGCTCGCCCGTTAACTTCTCGGGCAAGCTATATAAGCCTAGCTTTTATGGCGTGGAGCAGGAAACCGGCCTCATCGACTGGGAAAAGGTAAAGCAGACCGCTCGCCGCGAGCAGCCCAAGCTGATTATCTGCGGCGCCTCGGCCTACTCCCGCGACTGGGATTACAAAGCCCTGCGCGAAGCTGCCGACGAGGTAGGGGCCCTGCTGCTGGCCGATATTTCGCACCCCTCCGGCCTGATTGCGAAAGGTCTGCTGAACAATCCCTTCGATTACTGCCACATCGTTACTACCACTACCCACAAAACCCTGCGCGGCCCCCGCGGCGGCTTGATTATGCTGGGCAAGGATTTCGAGAACCCCTTCGGCCTGAAGACCCCGAAAGGCGAAATCCGGATGATGAGCAGCCTGCTCGACAGCGCCGTATTCCCCGGCACCCAGGGCGGCCCGCTGGAACACGTTATTGGCGCTAAGGCAGTAGCTTTTGGCGAAGCCCTCAGCGACGCCTACACCGACTACACCCAGCAAGTAATCAAGAATGCCCAGGCCCTGGCCGGCGCCTTTGTGGAGCGTGGCTACCAGATTATTTCCGGCGGTACCGATAACCACCTGATGCTGATTGATCTGCGCAGCAAGGGCCTCACCGGCAAGCTGGCGGAAAACACTCTCATCAAGGCCGACATCACCATTAACAAAAACATGGTGCCCTTCGATGACAAGTCGCCCTTTATTACCAGCGGTATGCGCGTGGGCTCGGCCGCCGTTACGACTCGTGGCCTGAAGGAAACCGACATGGCGCGCATCGTTGATTTTATTGACGAAGTGCTGACGCACAACGCCGACGATACCCGCATTACCCGAGTGCGCGGCGAGATAAATGAGTGGATGCAGCAGTATCCGCTCTTCGCGTAACATCCGGACTGCCTGAGTAGTTAGGCGGTTATAGAAATGAAAACCGGTCCGGCAGCATCCTGTTCGGGCTGGTTTTCGTTTGTGTTTTGCTCCGCCACCACTTCACTCATTTGTCCATTCCCTCATTCACTCGTTCTGTGGATCCTACTCAACCTGCGCTGGGCGACCAGCAGGAAATGTCTTTTATCGACCACCTGGAGGCGTTGCGCTGGCACATCATCCGGGCGGCTATTGCGGTGGTACTATTTGCCCTGGCAGCTTTCTTCTCCAAGGACTTTCTGTTCCATGACCTGATTCTGGGTCCTTCCCGCGCTGACTTCTGGACTTACCGCATGTTTTGCCGGGCCGGGGAATGGCTGCACGCACCGAGCTTGTGCATCGATAAGATCGGCTTTGTGATTCAGAACCGCGAGATGAGCGGGCAGCTGACCATGCACATCAGCACCTCCTTTATTGTAGGTTTGGTGCTGGGCTTCCCGTACCTGTTCTGGGAGCTATGGCGGTTTATTAAGCCGGGGCTCTACCCGCACGAGCGCCAAAACTCTCGGGGGGCCGTGTTCTTTGTGTCAGTGCTATTTGCCATCGGGCTTCTGTTTGGCTACTATATTGCCGCGCCCATGAGCATTCAGTTCCTGGCCAACTACGTGGTCGACCCAACCATCGAAAACCAGATGGACATGCAGAGCTACATCAGTACGCTCACTACCATGTCGTTGTCCTGTGCTTTTGTGTTTGAACTGCCCATGATTGTGTTCTTCCTGGCGAAGGCCGGGCTGATTACGCCCGAAATCATGCGCGTGTACCGGAAGCACGCCATTGTGGTAATTCTGGTTATTGCGGCCATCATCACGCCCCCGGACGTATCGGCCCAGATTATCGTTACCATTCCCATTATCCTGCTCTATGAGCTGAGCATCAACATTGCCCGGGTAGTGAGCCGCGGCCGCACGGCTGCCCTCAATGCCCGCCTCGCTGAAAATCAAGGAGTAGCGTAAGCGCACTACCTTCTGCAGGATGTGCTGATGAGCTCCGACAACGGCCCCGTCAGCACATTTTCTGTTTTCAGCGGTTCCTTCATTTCCTCTCCCTACCCCTTTTACCTTCCCTTACCCTGCATCCTATGAAACTTGCCATCGGCTCCGACCATGCCGGCTTCGAGCAAAAGCAAATGCTGCTGCAGTGGCTGCGCGACAATGGCTACGAGGTCCAGGACTTCGGCACCCACTCCGCCGCATCCGTTGACTACCCCGACTACGTGCACCCCCTAGCCTCGGCCGTGGAGCGTGGCGAGTTTGAGCGCGGAATTCTGCTTTGCGGCTCGGCCAATGGCGTGTGCATCACGGCCAACAAGCACCAAGGTATCCGGGCCGGCTTAGCCTGGGAGCCGGAGGTAGCCAGCCTGATTCGGCAGCACAACAACGCCAACGTCGTCTGCATCCCGGCCCGCTTTGTTGATGCGGAAACGGCCCGCGCCATTGCCAGCCAATTTCTGAACACGGCCTTCGAAGGCGGCCGCCACCAAACCCGCATTGACAAAATCAGCTGCTAGGCAGCACCTAACTTACAGTGCGCCCAAGCCAAGCCGTAGCTACCTTTTCGTAGCGGCTACCACCTCTGCGCAAAGAAGAAACCCTGGTTGTGCAGTACAACCAGGGTTTCTTCTTTAGAGCAGAGATGGTAGCGTATACTTTACCGAAGTATTTCGTTCAGGCTTACCGCTCTAGGCGGTACACACCGGGGGTATTGGTAGACTGGTAGCGGCCGAAGATGCCGGGGATTTTGTATTGCAGCTCGGGCACCAGGTTTGCCTGGTCAATGAGGTACTGGGGCGGGGCCGGCTGGAAGTTTTGGGCCAGGCGAAACACGGCATCGTATTGTTCCAGATGACCAAAATCGGCCTGGGCCAGGCGCCAGTCGAGGTAGGGAGTAGCCAAGCGGTTGTGCAGATACGGGCGCTGGTCGGGCCCCAACACGAGCAGACGTTGACCCTGCAAAAAGGCGTAGCGCGGGTTGGGCTGCACGGCGTACAGGCTCTCGGCCGGAATCTGCACGAGCTGGGTCAGGTGGAGCACGGCCCGGTAGCGCACCATCACTACCGCCCCAATCACGAACAGCAGCAGCAGTTCCGGCACCCAGGCCCGCTGGGCTTTCTGCCACAGAAACAAGCTAAAATAGGTAAGCGGAGGCAGCAGCAGCACCAGCGTACCGGTAGCCATGCCGCGGCCGGCCGCGGCAATACCGACGGCCACCAGCAGCCACACCAGCATCAGTTGCTGAAACTTCACCTGAAACACTAGCCCCAGCGAGGTAGTAAAGCTGCGCCCAATGCCCAGCAATACCAGCAGCCCTGGCAGTACTAGCAGCCGTAGCAGCACCCAGAGCGGCAGGCCGTCGGTTTCGTTTACCGCGCCTTGCAGGGTAGGCGTGAGGTGGAACTGCACGAAGCCCGGCAAGGACTCCGTGTACAGGAAAAAGGTAGTAGCCACGGCGTAGGGAAACAAAAAACCACACACCAGCAGCAGAAAGCTCCGGAACGAATTGGCCGCGAAGACGATAACGGCAAACAGGCCCACGAGCAGAAACAGCGCCAGCGGCAGGTAGCACAACGCCCCTACCCCTACCAGAAAGCCCGCCCGGAATAGGCGGCGGTTATCGTAGCCTTCGCGGGAGGTAGGCAGCAGGGCGCTGAGGGCGGCAATCAGGAAGGTGTGCCCCAGCAATAGGGGCGAGAGGGTATCCAGGTCCGTGGTCAGGCTGCCGATGAGCAGGTAGGTCAGGGCCCCCACATACCCCCGCTCGGGGTGCACATCGGCCCGGTTGAGCACGAAGTTGAAGCGTAGAGCCTGAAACGTGAGCAGCACCAAGGCCAGCGTACGATACACCCACAGCGGCCGGCTACCCACCACATCGAGCAAGGCAAACAAAGCGGCCGCCAGCGGGGCAGTGCTATCGTAGAGGGTGCGGTAGAGCAGGGCGCCTTCGTGGAGCCGCTCACCCACCAGCAGGGCCCGCAGCTCTACCGGCGTGAGGGCAATACCCAGCCACAACAAAGGCAGCCGCAGGGCCAGCAGCAGCAGCAGCAGCGCAAACAAGCGGGTAGGCAGGGAGCTTTTAAAGAATTGCAGCAAAGCGGTAACCTCGGGGAAAGAATCTACGGATGAAGGCGGGGAGCTGTAAAAGTACGCATCCGCCGGCCTGCTACTACCGCGCCTCGGCCAAGGCCAGCGGCTGGGTCTCTACCTGCCCGCCTTCTTTGTCCATCAGCCCTTCGGCAAACACTAGCAGCCGGGTCTTCTTCTGCCCCCCGAAATAAGGCGGTGAAACCTCTTTTCCGGGAGCTTCTTCCCTCACCCCCACTTCCCTACATACTTAATCCTCCTCAACCGGTATCTTTGCGGATTCTTATGGAAAGCAAACGACAGCAAAAAGTAGCCAGCTTACTCCAGCAGGAGCTGGCCACCGTATTCCAGCGCGACCTGCCTCACCTGTTTCCGGGCTTGCCGCCCGGCATCAGCCTGGTGCGCGTATCGCCCGACCTGGGCGTGGCCCGCGTGTACCTGAGCCTGCTCCTACCCCAGGGCAGCACCGGGGGCCAGGAGCAACTAGCGCTGATTCAGGACAACCTCAAGGGAATCCGGCAGGCCTTGGCCAAGCGCGTGCGCCAGCAGTTGCGCATCGTACCCGACCTGGTGTTTTTCCTTGATGACTCGGCGGCCTACGCCGCGCACATGGATAAGGTATTCGGCGACCTGCACATTCCGCCGGCACCCGGCGAGGAAGGCGAGGCCAGCCCCGATACCGATGGCGCCGCCCCCAAACGCCCCAAGCTCTTCGCCGACGACGAAGAGAGTAACTGAACAGCAGAGTAACGGAGTACGTGTTCTGTTTGCCCAGGTGGCGCCTACATCTGACAACAGCCCAATTACTCCGTTACTTCGCTACTCGGTTATTCTCCCTACTCGATTACTCAGCTCCTCAGTTACTCTCCCTTGTACTACGACCCGATTAAGAAGTCGCTTGGCGAAGTCTTCAACCGTACGCCGCTGCTGCGCCGCCTCTTCTACCACCTGCTCGATTTGCTGCTGCTGCGTACCTGGCACGTGCACCGCGAGCTGCGCCAGTGGGCCAAGGGCCGCACCGCTGAGCCGCTGACTATTCTGGACGCCGGCTCGGGCTATGGGCAGTACACCTACTGGCTGTCGGGGCTGAGCCGCAAGTGGCAAATCTTGGCCGTGGATGTAAAGGATGAGCAGGTGGCCGACTCAAACCAGTTCTTTCGCCAGATTGGGCGCACCAACGCCCAGTTTGCCGTGCAGGACCTGGTGCTCTACCAGCAGCCCAACTCCTTCGACCTGGCCCTGTCAGTGGACGTGATGGAGCACATCCTGGAGGACGTGGAAGTATTTCGCAACATCCACGCTTCCCTCAAGGACGGCGGCATGCTGCTCATCTCTACCCCCTCAGACCAGGGCGGCTCCGATGTGCACGCCGACGGCGAGACGTCCTTCATTGAGGAGCACGTGCGCGACGGCTACAACATCCACGAGATTCAGCAGAAGTTGCGTACCGCAGGCTTTGAGCGCATTGAAGCCCGCTACAGCTACGGCGAGCCGGGCCAGATTTCGTGGCGTCTGAGCATGAAGTACCCCATTCTCATGCTGGGCAAATCCAAGCTGTTTTTCCTGCTCCTGCCCTTCTACTACCTCCTGACGTTCCCCTTCTGCCTCATCCTGAACTGGTTCGACGCCAACCGCAAACATGATTCGGGCACGGGCCTGATTGTGAAAGCCTGGAAGTAGACCTTTTCGGGCCGGCGGCGTATCTTGGCTATCCTTCGAAACTGCGTCCTCTGGCTTTATCCCCCGTTGCTATGCCTGATAAGAATGATCTTTCTGAATTGCCGGCTGAAATGCTGATTCGCACGGATCGGCAACAACGCGCCATCAACCAGACGAATGACAGGCGGCGCACGGGTGTACAGGGGCAGAACAAAATGCTGCACCAGCTTACGCTAAGCTACCCCCATCAGCCCCGGGGAAGTGAACGTAGCCCTTTCCGGTGCACTTCGCCTTAGCCAGAAGGATGCGCGGAAGTTACAGGCAATGATGTTCCATAACCGCGAGGAGCGTCTGCGTTGCCTCGAAGATTTCATGCGCCGCGCCAGCTACTCATTCTTCTACCCTTTCTTTTTCCTTTCCCTATCTCCTTAGCCCTCCGCGCCCCGCACGTGAACGTACCCTTGCTCATTGCCCGGCGTTATTTTCTCTCGAAGAAGAAGCGCAACATTATCAGCATCATCTCTAATATCTCCATGGTTGGCGTGGCGGTAGGAACGATGGCGCTGATTATTGTACTGTCCGTGTTCAACGGACTGGAGGAAGTGGCGCGCAGCCTCTACGGTAAGTCTGACCCCGATTTGGTCATCAGTGCCGTGCAGGGCAAGTCGTTTGCCGTGGATACCCGGTTTGTCAAGCGCATTCAGACCTTGCCCGGTGTGGCTCTGGTAACGGAGGTAATTGAAGATAACGCCCTGCTACAGTACCGCGACCGGCAGATGGTGGTAAAGATGAAGGGGGTTTCCGACAACTACTATCACCAGAGTAATATTGACTCGGCCATAGTGGAAGGCAGCTCCCAGCTCCACCGCGACGGGATGGACTATGCCCTGCTTGGGGCCGGGGTACAGCACGAGCTCAGCATTGCCCTCGACAACCGCTTCTCGCCCATGCGCCTGCTCTACCCGCGTAATACGGGCCGCAAAACCTTATCGATGAACCCCGAAACGGCTTTCAATGAGCAGAACATCTTGGCCGGCGGAGTTTTCCTGATTGAGCAGCACGTGGATGACAGCTACATCTTTGTGCCCCTGGAGTTTGCCCGCACCCTGTTGCACTACGAGAACCGACGCACTGCCCTGGAAGTAAAGGTGAAAGACGGCCAGGAGATTGATCAGGTAAAAAAAGCCCTGAAGCAGCAGCTTGGGCAAGGCTTCAAGGTACTAGACTCCGACGAGCAGCACCTAAGCCTGCTCAAGGCCATTAAGGTGGAGAAGATGTTTGTGTTCATCACCTTCGCCTTTATTCTGCTCATTGCCAGCATTAACATCTTTTTCTCCCTCTCGATGCTCGTCATCGACAAGCACAAGGACATTGCGGTACTTATGGCCATGGGCGCGAGTTCACGCACTATCCGCAACATTTTCCTGCTGGAAGGTGCTATTGTGGCCCAAGTAGGCGCCTTTACCGGTCTGGTGTTCGGCATTGGCATTTGCTGGGCCCAGCAAACCTTCCATTTGGTGGGCATGGGCATGGCCACTAGCGTCGTCGACTCCTACCCCGTGAAGATGCAGTTCTCCGACATTGCCCTTACCGGCGTGGCCATCATCTTTATCACCATTGCCGTTTCTATCCGCCCGGCCCTGAATGCGGCCAGTTTGAACCTGCGGGACAACCTGTAGCCCGGCGGGTATGGGGCAGCTCCGCCACCGACAGGTGGGTGCTTTCTCCCTTTCTAGGTGTTTTAACAGAGGGTAGCTCGTGTGCAGGGCTACCCCTTTTTGTTGTGTATAAGCTACATGCTAGAACTATAGCCGGAGAAGACCATTACTTTCGTAGACTCCAAAGGGTAGTTGAGTACCCCACCAGAGGATGTTCATCTTAATAATGTAACTATTCATGGATTAAATTTTACTTTTTAGTAAAAAAATAAGTATTTAGCATTTGTTACTACTTTCAACACTGCATTATTGTCGTCGACTATGAAGGTTTCTACTTCACAGCCCTTTCAAATAGTTTATTCACTGCTCGAACACGAGTATTTAGGGTATCTTTTTGAATCGTACGTAGTGCAGCGGAATCAGCGTGGACAGCTTACGCTGCAGCACCAAACGGTATCGGCCAAGAATGCGCCGGAATTTGCCGATGGTCTGGACGAAATCGATTTCGAGCTGATTGCCCTCACCGACCAGATTCAGCAGGACGCTGTTATCAAGGAGTTCTGGTCGAAAAAGACTACCCCGGCCGACTTTTTCCTAAAAATCTACGACGCTGATAAAGGCGACAAGGGGCTACAGGAAGCCATTTGCCAGTACGTGCAGGAGCGCATGGGCCAGATACTAGAGCGGCTACAGGGCAAGCAGGTATTCATTATGGGCAAGGACGGGGAGCCTACCTGGCGCGAAATCAGCGTGGCTTCGGAGCGCGCCTCCGTGCTGTTCCACTTCCGCCGCAACGAGGACAGCACCCACTATTTCCCCACCATTCAGTACCAGGGGCAGAAGCTCGATTTTCAGTACAAGAACGCCGTGATTGTGTGTGAGCAGCCGGCCTGGCTGCTGCTCGACGACGTGCTGCACAACTTCCACAACGATGTAGATGGCAAGAAAATCAAGCCCTTCCTCAACAAGAAATTCATTGTTATTCCGCGGCAGGTAGAAGACAGCTACTTCCAGCGCTTCGTGGCTCCACTGGTAGAATCGTTTGATGTGCACGCGCGTGGCTTCGATATCCGCTCGGAGCGCTACGTGGCGCGCCCCCAGCTTACCTTCTCAGATGCCCCCGGCGCTACCGTGGTAACCGCTCCCCCACGGGCAGCGGCCCCGGCAGGCCGGCGCAGCCCGGCCGCCTCGGTAACCGCTGCCCCTGCCGAAGCCGCAGTATCGGAGCACATCCATTTTGACCTGAGCTTCCGCTACGGCGACCATACCGTGCACACGGCCCACAGCAAGCGGGTATGCGTAAAGCTGGAGAAGAAGGAAGATAACTACATCTTCCACCGGCTCATTCGCAACCTCGACCGGGAACAGGAAATCATCAGTGAGCTGCACGACCGGGCTCTGGAGGTGCGCAATGGGCGCGCCGTGCTGGAAAAAGCCACCGCCTTCCGCTGGCTTCACCACCACGCCGACGAGCTGGCCCGCCTGGGCTTCACGGTGCAGCAAGGCCCTACCTCGGGCAAAGACTACTTCATTGGGGCCGTGACGGTGCAGGTGGGCATCACGGAAACCAACGACTGGTTTGACGTGCACGGCACCGTACGCTTTGGGGAGTTTGAGGTTCCGTTCATTAAGCTACGGCCCTACATCTTGGGCAAGCGCCACGAGTTCCGCCTACCCAACGGGCAGATTGCCATTATTCCGGAAGAGTGGTTTACCCAGTATCTGGAACTGTTTGCCTTTTCGGAAGAGCACCACCACAGCCTTACCCTGCGCAAGCACCACCTCGCTCTGGTTTCGGACTTGCAGAACGGCAACCTGGCCACGGTAGTAATGTCGCGCAAGCTGGAGAAGCTGCGCGAGTTTGAGGTAGTGGAAGACCGGCCCCTGCCCCTTTCTTTCCGCGGAGAGCTGCGCCCCTACCAGAAGGCGGGCTACAACTGGCTACACTTCGTACAAGAATACCAGTTCGGGGGCTGCCTGGCCGATGATATGGGCCTGGGCAAGACAGTACAGACGCTGGCCATGCTGCTGCAACGCAAGGAAAGCGGCGCGGCCAAAGGCGCGGCTTCGCTGCTGGTGATGCCGACCTCCCTGGTCTATAACTGGATGACCGAGGCTTTCAAGTTCACGCCTACCCTGCGCCTGCTCATCTATACCGGCACGTACCGCGACAAAAATGTGGAGCAGTTTGCCGAGTACGACCTGGTGCTGACTTCCTACGGCATTGTGCGCCTGGATGCAAATCTGCTTAAGACCTACAAGTTCGACTACGTGATTCTGGACGAGTCGCAGGCCATCAAGAACCCGGGCTCCACTACCTCCCAGGCCGTGCGGAGCCTGCACTCCCGCCACCGCCTGATCCTGACGGGCACGCCGGTAGAGAACAGCACCATGGACCTGTGGTCGCAGATGTCGTTTATCAACCCGGGGCTGCTGGGCACCCAGGCGTTTTTTCGCAAGGAGTTTCTCAAGCCTATCGAAAAGGGCAAGGATGAGGCTAAAACGCGCCGCCTGCACACGCTCATCAAGCCCTTCATTCTGCGCCGCCACAAGGCTCAGGTGGCCCGTGAGCTGCCCGAGAAGATTGAGAACCTGAGCTACTGCCCCATGACGGAGGAGCAGCAGCAGTGCTACGAGGAAACCAAAAGCTTTTACCGCAACAAAATCCTGCAGAGCATTGAGGAGCACGGCACGGCCAGCACCCAGTTCATGCTACTGCAGGGCCTCACGAAGCTGCGCCAGATTGCCAACCACCCACGCATGGCCGACGAAGCCTACGCCCACGAATCGGGTAAGCTGCGGGAGGTGGTCCGCATGATCAAGAGCGTAGTATCGGAAGGTCACAAAGTTTTGGTATTCAGCCAGTTCGTTAAGCATCTTGATATTGTACGGGCCTCTCTGGATGAACGCCAGATTGAGTACGCCTACCTCGACGGCAATACCCGCGACCGGCACCAGGAGGTAGCCCGCTTCCAGGAAACTGAGGACCTGCGTGTGTTCTTGATTTCGCTGAAGGCCGGCGGCGTCGGGCTTAACCTCACCGCCGCCGACTACGTGTTTATTCTCGACCCCTGGTGGAACCCCGCCGTGGAGGCCCAGGCCGTGGACCGCGCCCACCGCATCGGGCAGCAGCGCACGGTGTTCACCTATAAGTTCATCACCCAGAACACAGTGGAGGAGAAGATTCTGGCTTTGCAAAACAAGAAAATTCAATTGGTTACGGACCTCATCACCACCGACGAGGCCATCATCAAGAGCCTGACCAAGGAAGATATTGAGGAGTTGCTGGGGTAAACTGCTTGCCGTTGCGTAACTGCACGAGAAGGCTGCCGCTCGGTAGCCCAGCAGCTTTGATTTTCTTCTGCATTTCCCCTTTGCGCAGCTGGCAGTACCCCGGATGAGGCAGCGAGCCAGGGCCTAAGAAGCAGCGCGTATGGGCACCTTCGAGCTGACCTTGACCGAGGTAGATACTGTGACGAGCCTGAGGAAGCTCTACCAACCCGGAACGCGCCTAAAGATGTTCGGGCCCCAATATGGTGCTTAATGGAGGCGCACTGGGCTTGCCTGGGCAATGCGGGCGGGTGAGAAGTGAAGTATCTGGACCGTACAGCCGTGCCAGCTACCTACTCTGTAGAGAGTGGAGTTATAGGCCCAGCAGAACCCGGTATGTTGTACCGTTGAATAAGCCGCCCACCTGAATCAGGTTCATTTCTACGAAGGATGGGAGACAGATAAGGCCTATTTTAAGCCAAGAAGCCGACTCTGAAAGCTGATTCTACTCGGTTTACCTCAACAGCAAGAGATTATTTTTAGAATAATTTTACTATTTTATATAAACAATTCAATCCTTTACTATCTTCCGTCAGCATACCTGACTAATTCCTCACTATGATGACGACTATTACGCCTTGGCTTCGTGCTGGTGCGCTGGCCCTGGGCCTAGCCATACCGGCCAGTTTACACGCCCAAACCTGGCAATGGGCCTCAGCCCATGCCGCAGGTAGCACCGGTAGCTCCGTGATATACGCGGCGGCCGTGGATGCTGCCGGCAACACGGTAGTGGCTGGTCTGTTTTCGGGTACTTCTACCTTTGGTACCACTACGTTGGTTAGCGCCGGGGGCACCGATGTATTCGTAGGCCGCCTGAGCCCGACTGGCACCTGGATTCAGGCCGTGCGGGCGGGGGGCACCGGCGACGACGTGGCTCTGGCCGTGGGTGTAGATGCAGCGGGAAATGCTGTGGCCGCCGGGTCCTTTAAGGGGGCATCGGCCGCCTTTGGCTCAACCACCCTACCCAATGCCGACAACAGCGGCGGCACCTCCGACGGTTTTGTGGCCCGCCTGAGCAGTGCCGGCACCTGGACCCAGGCCCTGCGCATGGGCGGCTCCGACAACGACGGTGTCATGGCGCTGGCGCTGGATGGAACCGGTACGGCTGTAGTGGCCGGTAATTTCTCCAGCAACACGGCTACGTTTGGGGGCACTACCCTCACCAACGGCAACACCGACCGGAGCAATGATGTGTTTGTAGCCCGGTTGGCCGCCGACGGCACCTGGGGTCAGACTGTGCGGGGCGGGGGTGCCGGCGACGACTTCGTGCAGGCCCTGGCCCTGGATGCCAGCGGCAGTGCTGTCATTGCCGGCCACTTCGCCCGCAGCACCGTTACTTTCGGCACCATTACCCTGAACAACGCGAACCCCGGTCAGTACAGCAGCGACGTGTACGTGGCTCGCCTGAGCAGCGCCGGCACCTGGACCCAGGCCCTGCAGGCCGGTGGCCCAGGTAACGACTACGGCCGCGGGGTAGGCATTGATGCCAACGGCAACGCCTACGTAGCAGGCAACTTTGCCAGTCCTACCATCAGCTTCGGCAGCACTACCCTCGCCAATGCCACTGCCAGCGGCAACACTTCGGATATTTTCGTGGCCCGCCTGAGCAACGCCAACGCCTGGACGATGGCCGCCCGGGCTGGGGGCGCTGAAAACGACTATGCCAATGCGCTGGCAGTGGATAGCAACGGCAGCGCCAGTGTGGGCGGCCTGTTCCAAGGCGCTACCTCAACGTTCGGCGCTATTGCGCTGACCAACGCGGACCCCACCGGGGCCAAATTCGACATTCTGGTAGCTCGCCTGAGCAGTGCAGGTGTTTGGAATTTGGCGCTGCGGGCTGGGGGCGTCGGCGACGACTACACCAATGCCCTGGCCCTGGATGCCAGCGGCAACGCGGCGGTGGGCGGCAACCTGAACAGCTCACCCGCTACCTTCGGCTCCATCAGCCTCAACAGCGCCGGCTCGGCCTTCATTGCCAAGCTGCAGGGCCTGACCACTAACAGCAAGACGGCCCGGGCGGCCTCGTTATTGAGCCTAGCTCCGAACCCAGCCCGCAGCCAAGTAGAGCTTACTTGGATAAAGCCTGAACCTCGCGCCCTGCCCGTGACTCTCCTCGATGGGCTAGGCCGGGAGGTGCGCCGGCAGATGCTACCAGCCCAGGCTACCCGTACCCACCTGAACCTAAGTGGGCTGGGCTCGGGCCTATACATCGTCCGCATTGGCGAATCGGCGCAGCGGCTGGTGGTAGAGTAACCTTGTTTTTCTTCCCCTACCCCGCAGCGGCCCGTGGCCACTGCGGGGTAGTCTTTTTCAGGGCAACTGGGTTGGCCGGCCACCGGACGACAGGAACAGTAACTTTTCTGTTACTGCCAGAAGCAACGCGTAAGCCGAATCAGGTAAGTGCTGCTAGTTAGTGAGCTGGTTCCCGTCGCAGTTCTCCGGGCACTTCTCGTAGCTTGCCGCAAGCAGATATTTTGCGGCCAGCCGCTTGCCAGGCAGCAGGTCATTGCCGTTCAGGTCCACGCCTACCAGCACAATGCCGTGCCCGTGCTCCCTATTGTCGGCATCCAGAACGCGGTAAATCCGTAGTCCGGCACACTCCTTGGGCTCCAGGATCTGCTGGATAATGGACTTATTGCAGTAGTTAGAGCTAGTGTTGTGCTTATACTTATTCTTATATGCCCTGGCGTATTCCCGCGCCTTATCTTCCTCTACTTCCTTGCCGGCCCCGGGCTTAAACGGCTTCTTCCGGCGCTTGCCCCAGTCGGCGTCGCCTCGCCCCGACCTGGTCAGCAGATACACTGCCCCGGCCGCCAGACCAGCCAGAGAAAGAGTTGCAGTTGAGTTTTTCACGGAAAGCAGGATGTAGGTGGGAAAGAAACTAGCGGAGGCCGTTGCTGGTCCCGGAGTTAAGTAATATAATGAATTCATTTATTTTTTACACTTATTTGACACACCCATCTGCTCCGCACTTTCTTGTGCAAGAAGGGAAGACATTCCGCTCAGCAGCAGTGCCAAATCAGGTAGAGCGTTGTACAGAGCGGAGCTGAAGCAGCGCCACGGTTTCGTTGCGCTGTGTAGCCGGTAGTGCTGCTCCTACTGTGCACCGCATGATGCCCGTTCTGCGTGGCGCTCGGCACTGCCTAGCTTGGTAGCAGCCCCGAGCGCCACCAAACAAAGCTCGCCAGCCGGTGGTATGCTACTATGCGCTTCTACCTCCGTACCCCCGTTGCTACCTCTCCGAAGCAGGTCTGGCAAGGCTTCAGCCGGAAGCTGTTCCTGGACCTGGCCCCGCCTTTCCCGCCGTTCCGACTGCGGCGCTTCGATGGGTGTCAGCGCGGCGACGAGGTGCATATCGAGCTAGGAACCAGCCGCCTGCACTACCCCTGGACGGCCCTGATTACCGACCACGGCGTGCTGGCCGACGGCACGTATTACTTTGTAGATGAGGGCCAGCAGCTACCGCCGCCCCTCCGCTTCTGGCGGCACCGCCACCTGCTGCAGCCCGCTCCCGACGGGGGTACCTATATTGTGGAAGATCTGGAATACCACACTGGCGGGCGGCTGCTCGACGCGCTGCTCTATCCCCTGGTATGGGCCCAGTTTGCCTGGCGCCGGCCCATCTACCGCCGGTGGTTTGGGACTCCGGGCCGGGGGTAGGCTCATCCGCCGCCCAGGTTTGCAGCCCCGGCAGGCAGCGCCGGGCCGGCTGCTTGCGTATAGGGTGGCAACAAGCCCCGTATCTTGCTGCTTCTCGCCTGTTCTGCCCATGCCCGCTGTTTCTACCCGTCCAGGCCGCCGCGCGCGGCTTGCTGCCTACTTGTCCTTCATCCTGGTTACTCTAGGGCTCACGGCCGGCTGCCGCAGCAGTCAGTCGGCCTACCAGTTTCGGCCGGCGCCGGCGGTAGCCCACGGTCGCGCCCCGCTACCCGATTCCGGGGCCGTTGCTGTGTCGGTAACACCGAGCCCGGTGCAGGCGCTGCCCACCCAGGCAGCCAGCCGCCGCACCACCCCCTACCCCAAACCGGCGTCCCGCAAGCTGAGATTACGCCTGCAGCGGGCCGTGGCTTCCTCCGTAAGTCAGGCCCGGCCGCCGCTTACGCGGGTTCGGACAGGGGCTCAGGCGGCGCGGCATAGCGCGGGGCCCCGGCGTGCTACTGAGGTGGGGCTCGGAACGACGGTGCTGGGCGTGCTGGGGCTGGTGGTCTTGCCAATTGCCTTGGTGGGCCTGCTGATCTGGGGCGGGGCGGTGTGGGCCGTGCTGGCCGGCCTGGCAGCGCTGGCCGTGCTCATTGCCTACCTCGACCCGTTTGCTTAGCCTATCCGGTTTGCTTGTTTTCCGGGGTTCCTCATTCTGGCGAAGTATCCTCGGCCGGTTAAGCTACCTTTGCAGTCCATCTTCTGCTACCCGCTGCTTATGCCTCCCGCCATCGTCACGCTCAAACCCGGTAAAGATCAGTCTCTTCGTCGTCGGCACCCGTGGGTGTTCTCCGGGGCTATTGGTCGGCTACAGGGAGAGGTAGTGGAGGGCGAGGTGGTAACGGTACAGGCCGCCGGCGGCGAGCAACTGGGGGTAGGCCACTATGCGCCGGGCTCCATTGCCGTGCGTATGCTGGCCTTCGGGCCCGATGCTACCCTCCCCGATGCTGCTTTCTGGGAAGATAAAATCCGCAACGCCTATCAGCTTCGGCAGGGCCTGGGCCTTACCGGCCAGGGCGCTACCAACGTGTACCGGCTGGCGCACGCCGAGGGCGACGGCCTGCCCGGCCTCATTATTGACGTGTACGCCGACGTAGCCGTGGTGCAGGCCCACAGTGCCGGTATGTATAAGGCCCGACCCTTCATTGCCCAGGCCCTGCAAGCGGTGCTGCCCGGTTTGCGGGCCATCTATGATAAGAGCGCCGAAACCGTGCCGGCCAAAGCGGCTCCTGGTGCTCAGAACGGCTACCTCTTCGGGGAAAGCACGGGCGCTGAGCACATTGTACAGGAAAACGGCCATCCGTTTGCCGTGGACTGGGAGACAGGGCAGAAGACAGGCTTCTTCATTGACCAGCGCGACAACCGCAGCCTGCTGGCTCGCTATGCTCCTGGCCGCCGGGTGCTGAATACGTTCTGCTACACTGGCGGCTTCAGCTCCTACGCTCTCATGGCCGGAGCCGAGCTGGTGCACTCCGTAGACTCTTCCAAAAAAGCTATTGAGCTGACTGAGCGCAACGCGGCGCTAACGGGCCGGCAGGAGCGCCACGAGGCCTACGCCCAGGACGTGTTTACGTTTCTCAAGGACCGCCACAACCAGTACGATTTGATTGTGCTTGACCCGCCGGCTTTCGCCAAGCACCTCTCGGCCCGGCATAATGCCCTAATGGGCTATAAGCGCCTGAATGCAGCCGGTATCCGGCAGATTGCGCCCGGGGGGCTCTTATTTACCTTTAGCTGCTCGCAGGTAGTGAGTATGGAGCTGTTCGAGGGCGCCGTCCTGGCCGCGGCCATTGAGGCTGGCCGCCCGGCTCGCATTCTGCACCGCCTCACCCAGCCCGCCGACCACCCCGTGAGCCTGTTCCACCCCGAGGGCGAGTACCTGAAAGGGCTAGTGCTGGCCGTGGAGTAAGGGCTGGCTCCTACCAACAAACCCGCAACGCCCGCACGAAAAAAGATGCACCGGGGTGTTGCGGGTTTATTGACCCTGAGGGCTAGCAAAACCAAAGGCCGGCCTGCACCCCTAACAGGCAGACCGACCCCGGCTGTGCTCACGCAAGTAGCATTGCGTGAAGTAGTTGACGAACTCATACTACAGCTCCGCACTCAGCCTCAAAACGAAGAGGGCTACACTAGAGCTTTCCGGTTTCGGGGGTGGCGGCGCCCAGTAAACCACAACTGAGCACCACCCCCACCCGGGCCAGCGGGAACGGTTCCCGGAAGCCACGGCCCTGCCTGGTTCGTTTCCCACCCCCGAGGGCCGGCCGCAGCGCTGGCTTATTTGTACTGATAATACCGCACGTAGTCTACCAGCATTTGCTGGGGGAACGTGGCGGTTCCATCGGGGTTCCCATCGAAGTTGCCACCTACGGCCACGTTCAGGATCATGAAGAACGGGTTATTGAAGGGGAAAGGGCTGCCGTCGGTAGCAGTGTAAGTGTAGTAGGGCGTGGCGCTGCCATCGAAGTAGAAGCGGGTCATGTTCTTGCTGCGCACCACGCTATAGGTGTGGTAATCAGCCGACAAGTCCACTGTCATTTTCTCGGTAGTGCCCCGGTACTCGTGCGCCCCGGCGTTGTTGGCCAGGTGCATGGTGGAGAGCAGTTCCGTAGGCCGGCTGCCGCGCAGCTCCATAATGTCTATTTCGCCGCACTTCGGCCAGTTATTCTGGTCGATATCGGCCCCCAGCATCCAGATGGCGGGCCATACACCCTTGCCCTTCGGAATCTTGGCCCGGATATCGAGGCGACCGTACTGGAAGCTCTGCTTGCCTTTGGTAATCAGGCGGGCCGAGGTGTAGCTGCTCCCTGACTGTACCGCCTGAATCACTAGCTTGCCGTCGCGCAGGTAGGCGTTGTTGTCGGAGGAGGTATAGGTTTGCAGCTCATTGTTGCCCCAGCCGCCACCGCCCTGCTCATACACCCACTTGCTGGGGTCGAGCACGGCCGCATCGAACTCGTCACTCCACTTCAGCTCGGTGTACTGGCCGTACTCACGAGCCTCTTCGTTGGTAACTGGCGTAGTAGGAATGGGAGCGGGAATGTCCTTGGTCTTGGTTTCGGTACAAGCCAGTAGGCTGAGGACCGCGCCCGCGCTGAGCGCGGCAAAACAGGGTCGGAGCCAGAATTGATTTTTCATGGAAAAGGGGGGCTACGCATGCTGCCAATGAGCGGCAGGCGTTGGTACTGATAGCAGCTTGCCGCCGGCCTGAAAAACTTCGGGCCGGCGGTGCTACGGGTGGGGCCGGTTTGTTACTTGACGGCCAGTTTGATGGTGAAAACGGTCCCGTTATTCCGGCCGCTGCCGGCCCGCAGGGTCATCTTCTGGTTATCAATGGCCAGAATGCGGTACACCTGCTCAGTAGGCGAGGCATCGGTAGTGCCGATGAAGGCCCCGGCCCGGGCTAGGGTTAGCTGGGCGAAGCCTGCGCCAGTAGCAGCTCCAAAAGTGAAGTTGGTATCACCTGTCTGTGGGGCCAGGCACGCAAACGAGCCGGCCGTAAACGTCTCTCCCTTCGCATCGTATTTCAGCACGTTGTTGGTAGAGAAGGTGTACTCGTCGTCCGAC
Organism: Hymenobacter sp. HSC-4F20; assembly: GCF_019599275.1. Classification (GTDB taxonomy): domain Bacteria; phylum Bacteroidota; class Bacteroidia; order Cytophagales; family Hymenobacteraceae; genus Hymenobacter. The sequence continues at coordinate 1,308,159 of NZ_JAHZTD010000002.1, forward strand.
TGGCAGGCGGGCAGCTCGCCGGCTTTTACGCCCGCGAAGTACTCACTGGGGTTGGCTTCCGTGCCCACCACAATGGGAGCATTGGCCGTGTTGTCCAGCTTCCAGGTGCGGGAAGAGCCGCCCGTAAGCAGGTTTTTCACGATGTCCGTCACCTCGGGCAGCACAATGGTCTGCTGCTCCGATACGCTTGTGCCACTGCGGTAGGCTGTAATGAGGCGAGGCATTACCGGTCCGCCTTTCGAGTAGACGTGGGTTACCTGCTTGCCGGAGCCAACAGTACCATCGCCGAACTCCCACTGGTAGAGAAACCCGTCTTGGTTGGTAGCCGTGAACGTTACTTCGGTGGTTAAGCCCACCGAGCGGGAGGTAGTGGTAAAGCCGGAAGCCGGGATGGCGCCTTCCAGTTTGCCGGTGTCTTCTTTATCGCAGGAGGCAAACAGCAGCGGGGTAGCAAGTAGGGCCCAGGCTGCCTTGTTCCAGGTAGTTTTCATATTCGGTTACGCTGAAAATCGTCTGTGTAAAGGCGGCTTAGTAGCCGGGGTTTTGTACCAGGGCCGGGTTAGCATCCAACTCCGACTGCGGAATGGGCAGCACCAAGTTAGTAACCGTCGGGATGCCGCGCTGTGCCCCAATGTTGAGGGAACGGAGGTAAGCTGCCTGGGCCGTCATTACCGGAATCAGGCCGTATTGGGTACCGTGGTAGCGCTTCAGGTCAAACCACCGGTCGAACTCAAAGGCCAGCTCGTACTTCCGCTCGCGCAGCACTGCCCCGGTAAAGTCGGGGGTAGCGGCCGTCAGGTCGTGGGCCGGTGAGGGGGTGTTGTAATCCAGGCCGAAGGCCCGGCGGCGTACCTTGTTGATGGCTTCCAGACCTTCAGCCGTGGGCCCAACGGCCTCGGCCAGAATCAGGTACATTTCGGCCATGCGCAGCACGGGCACGTTCAGGGGCGAGTCCCAGATGTTGGTGTTTACCTTGCCCACAAACCACTTCTTGCAGTTGTAGCCGAAGGGCGAGCCAGTGGCCTTGGCCGACTGCTTGCCGCCGTCGGGGTAGGTGTCGCCGGGTACCCAGATGGAGGCCGCCTTGCGGGTGTCGCCAGCCTCGTAGCCGTTCACGAAGTCGGGCTCGGGCACGTTGAAGCCGTAGCCGCTGCCCGGGGTCTGGTTGGCGCCGCGGGGTCCGAAGAACTCGTTCATCGAGGAGCCCACGTTGTTGCGGTCGTACTCGTTGCGGCCGTTGATGTACTGCACTTCGAAGAGCGACTCCCGGCCGTTTTCGAAGGCAGGACCCGCCTTGAAGTTATCGGCGTAGTTGGCCAGCATGGCTTTGCCCGGAGCCGCAATTACCTCGCGGGCGCGCTGGGCAGCTTCTGTTTTCTTGCCTTGGGTAATGTACACCTTAGCCAGCAGGCCCGTAGCGGCCCACTTAGTGGCCCGGCCCAGATCGGCCCCGCTGTAGGAAGCCGGCAGGTTGCCAATAGCCTCAATCAGGTCTTGCTCAATCTGCTTATATACTTCGGCGGCCGGTGTACGGGGCATGTTTACAGCCTCCGGGCTGGCGGGCGGAGCCGTGAACAGGGGCACGTCGCCGTATACCCGCACCAGATCAAAGTAGTACTTGGCACGCAGGAACTGAGCTTCCCCCAGGCAGCGCTTCTGAATAACCGGGTCCATGCCCTGAATGCCCGGCACTTTCTGCAGCACAATGTTGGCGCGCTGTACCCCAATGAAGGAGCCACCCCAGAGGCGGTTAGCTACTACGTTGGTAGAAGGAATGTTAAAGGCCTCCAGCTGCTTATATTCGATACCGTCGCTGCCGTCGTCGCCGCCGGTCACGGAAATATCGGCCATGATATCAAAGGCCCACATGGCCTGGTTGTACTGGCCTTCCTTAGTCAGCTCGCTGTACACGGCCGTTACAGCCTGAATAGCGTCTTGCTGAGTTTGATAAAAGTTAGCGTCCGTAATCTGGTCAGCCGGAGTTTCTTCCAGAAACTTCTCGGTGCAGCTGGTCAGTAGGCCCAGCGACAGCAGGAAAGCGCCGCAAGCAATTCGTGAAATAGTCATGAGTACGAGGGGTGGGAAGTAAGATGAATTAGAACCCGATGTTCAGGCCGCCCATGAACACGCGCGCCTGGGGATAAATGCCCCGGTCAACACCGCTGGCACTTACTTCCGGGTCGTAGCCGGTGTATTTGGTGAGCGTCAGCAGGTTCTGGGCCGTCACATACACGCGCAGCTGGCTGGCCGAAATGCGGCTCATCACAGTTTTGGGTAAGGTGTAGCCGAACGTCAGGTTTTTCAGGCGCACGTAGGAGCCGTCTTCAATAAAGTGGGTGGATACCCGCAGGTTGTTGTTCGGGTCACCGCTGATAGCGCGCGGCACATCGTTGCTGGTGCCGGGGCCTGTCCAGCGGTTCAGCACGCGGGTAGTACCGTTAGTGGTGCCGTAGAGGGCGCTTTCCGTGATATAACGGTTGAGGTTATACACGTCGTTGCCCTGTACCCCCTGAATGAAGAAACTCAGGTCGAAGTTCTTAAAGTTCAGGTTGTTGGTCAGACCAAACGAGAAATTCGGGTTCGGATTGCCGATGAACGTGCGGTCTGCGTCGGTAATTACGTTGTCGCCGTTCAGGTCGCGGTAGCGGATGTCGCCGGGCGCCGTGCCGGGCTGCTGCGTGGGGGCAGCGGCTACCTCGTCTACCGTCTGGAACAAGCCATCGGCCACCCAGCCGTAGAACGAGCCGAAGGCCTGGTTCACATCGTAGCGCACTACGCTGGTGCCGCTGAGCGTGTTGGGTCCGTTGTAGGGCACCCCGGCCCCGAGGGACTCCAGCTTGGTTTTGAAGGCCGACACGTTCAGGGTAGTCGTCCAGTTCAGCCCGCCGTCGGTACCCGTGAAGTTGTGCGAGGTCAGGCCCACGTCGATACCCCGGTTGTAAGCCGAAGCTGCGTTGGCGTTTACCGACTCATAGGTACCCGACACCAGGGACGGGGGCACGCCGGCAATCAGGTTGGGCGAGTTCCGGTTGTAGAGGTCAATGGTGGCCTCGAACCGGTTATCCAGGAAGCCCAGGTCGATACCGAGGTTAGCCTGGTCGTTGTACTCCCAGCGCAGGTTGGGGTTAGCCAAACGGGTAGGTGCGCCCCCCGTGTTGATGGCTCCATCCGGTCCGAAGGGGTAGGTAATACCGAAGTTAATGGAGTACAGATAGGCAAAGCGGCCGGCGTTCAGCTCGTTACCCACGCGGCCGTAGCCCACGCGCAGCTTCAGGTTGCTGATCACGCTGTTGCCCTTCAGGAAATCTTCCTCGGAAATGCGCCAGCCGGCCGAAGCCCCAGGGAAGAAGCCGAACTTCTCGCCCGGCTGGAAGCGGGAGGAACCGTCGTAACGGGCTACGGCCTGGAAGATGTACTTGCCGGCAAACTCGTAGTTGAGGCGGCCAAAGTAGCTGGCCAGCCGCCGCGGGGGGTCAATGGTGCCGCCGTTGTTGAGCTGCGAGTTAATGGGGCCGGCACCGATAGTCTGCAAGTCGTTGCGCAGGTAGAGCGAGCGGTAGGCCTGTACGTTGCTGAAGTTAAACTCCTGCGCCGACTGACCCAGCAGCAAGGTTACCTGGTGCTTATCGGCGAACAGGTGGTCGTAAGTAGCCGTGTTTTCAATCAGGTAGCTGGGCGCGTAGCTGGAGGTAGCCGTGGCCCCAGCCGTGATGTAGCGCTGAGTGTAGCCGGGCAGCTCCGGACCCCGGGGCGCAAAGCTGTTGAAGTTGTCGAAAATCAGGTCGGCGCCCACGTTGGTGCGGAAGCGCAGGCCTTTCAGGGGCTCCAGCTCGGCGAAGAAAGTAGTAATAGCCCGGTTACGGGTGAACTTTTGGTTTACCCGCTGGGAGGTAGCCAGGGGGTTTTCCTCGGTGAAGTTGTCGGAGGCGCTGTTGGGCTGGTACCAGTAGCCATCGGGGCGGTAGGCCTGCACGGTGGGCGGAATGCGCAGCAACTGTTGCACGGCTCCGTATTCACCGTCGTTGCTGGTTACCTGCCGGTCGCCCAGGTGGGTCAGGGAGATGCTGTTGCCCAGCTTCAGCATGCGGCCCACCTGCACATCGCCGTTGGCCCGCAGCGTGAAGCGCTCGAAGTTGGTGCCCAGAATGATACCGTCCTGCTGGAAGTAGCTGCCCGACAATGCGTAGCGGGCTTTTTCGCTACCCCCGGTGGCGGACAGAGAGTAGTTCTGAATGGTGGCCCGGCGGAACAGCAGGTCCTGCCAGTCGGTGCCTTCACCCAGGGCCGAAGGGTTGCGCAGCTTGTCCAGGGCAATAGGCTTGCCAGCGGCCAGCAACGATTCGTTGTTGATAGTAGCGTACTCTTCGGCGTTGAGCAGGTCCAGCTTACGGGCTACCGTCTGAATACCGCGGTAGGCGTCCAGGTTCACGCTCGTCTTGCCGGCTTTGCCGCGCTTGGTGGTAATAATTACTACCCCGTTGGCGGCGCGCACCCCGTAGATAGCCGTAGCCGAAGCGTCCTTCAGCACGTCAATGGTTTCAATGTCGTTGGGGCTGATGGCGTTTAGCTGGTTGTCGCCGCCGTCGGGCAGCGGAAATCCATCCACTACGTAGAGGGGGTTGTTGTTGCCGGCCGAGGTAATACCCCGTACGCGCACCGACGTACCGGCGGCCCCTCCCGGGGCGCCCCCGTTGGAGGTGATGGTCACGCCGGCCACCTTGCCTTGAATAGCCTGGGTAGCATCTGGCACGGGCTGGCGCTGCAGTTCCTGTCCGCTCACGGAGGAAATAGCCCCCGTTACGCTGCCGCGCTCCTGGGTGCCGTAGCCTACCACTACTACCTCACTCAGGGCCCGCGCGTCTTCGGCCAGGGTTACGCTAATGGAGGTGGAAGCGCCGGTTACGGGTACCTCCTTGCGGGTAAAGCCCACGTAGCTAACAATGAGCGTCGAGTTTTCGGGTACGTTCAGAGAAAAGCGGCCGTCGCCATCGGTAGTCGTTCCGATGGTGGTTCCCTTTACAATAACAGTTACGCCAGGCAGCGGGTCGCCATTGCTCTGAGTTACGCGCCCCGATACGGGGACATCGGCCTGCACGGACCGGTGGGCACCGGGCGTGGGCAGCCCATCGGCAGGGGCTGCCGCTAGGGAGGGAAGAGCAGGCAGGCCGCAAGCTGCCAGCCACAAAGCCCGGCGCAGCAGCGCCTGAGGGTAGAGGTGTTGGTTCATTGATGTGTGGGAATTGTGGGAAATAATAGTAGGCAAGCACTCGTGCGGTGCTACCAGCTTGTGGGAAGGCTGGCTACCTGAAACTCTCGGAAAGGAAGAAGTAAACTAAGTCACTCCCGCAGAGGGGAAGTTGGCGCAGACCAGCAATAGGTCACGAGAGGCGTTAGGCGCCGGGCGCTAAAGGGCTCAGGCTGGCTGGTCGGACGGAGAGTTGCCAGGGGCTACCTGGGCAGTAAGCTGACCAGAGGCGAAGACAATGTAGCCGACAGGCAACTAAGTAGCCTGATTAGAGTCAGTGGAATGGGGGAGTAGGTGGGTCATGGGGCGGGGGGAATGCCCAAATATATCCGACCGTGTTTCGGAAAAGCAATAGTAAAAATGCCTCTACAAAGCCAAAACAAGGCTTTTTGACTTACTACACAACTATATTATACGCTTACTACACACGCGGAAAAGCTTCTTTGTGCCTTGTAGAAGCTGGTACAAGGGTTTAGTCAGCGGGAGTACAACACGTAAAAAACAATAGAAAAAATGTCCCGTGGTCTCAACTTTTTTTACAATTCTCAGCTAGTAAGTGTTGACTTACCTACCTAAGACAGAACACAGGCGGGAAGCCTACTATATATTAATAGAACTACTTTTATTGGATAATATGCAATTGGCTAGCAACACTTGGTATAGGTAGCAGGATGCATTTCCGGAGCTCTCATCATGTAAGGGTTCCACTTTTATCCGTGTGCTATAGCTCTGCTCTTTACCCACCAGCCAAAAAAGCGAAGGCGTAGGCCTGCGTTGACTTGGCTGGTGGGTAGAGGTGCTGCCAAAAATCAGACCCGGGCTGCTTCTTCCGTAGCAGCGGGCTCTTCGGCTTCCGTGCCGGTGGCATCAAGCAGCACGTGGGTCCAGCCTTCGTTCTCATCGAAGTCCGGAGCTTGCCGGCGCCGACGCATGGCCTCCAGCACTTTCTGGCTAAAGCTCCAGCACGTACCCTGTCGCAAATCCAAGACCCGGGAAAGCTCCTGCGAGGAGTAGTTCCCCTTATGGGTATAAATCAGGAATACAGCGTAAAAGGCTTTGATAATGGAAAACTTGCACTTCTGCAGCAGCGTGTACGCCGTCGCCGACTCTACGTAGCGGCACTTGGTACACCGTCGGGAGTGAGGTTCACGACCGTCGCAGTACTTCTCGTGGCCGCACTTGCGGCACTGGTAGCCATCGGCCCACTTCAGGTTGGCCAGGTATACCAAGCAAGCATCTTTATCGGGGTAGATCTGGCTGAACTCGCCGAAGTTCACCTCCTTAGATAATACTCGGGCTGTTTTAGCTTCTTGCAAGTCGCGCTGCAGATCAGCGTTGAGCTTTTCAATAGCCGCCGACTGAAGGGCCAGCAGGCCGTTAGCCTGTAGCAGCTCTCGGTTCTGGGCCGCAATGGTGTCGCTCTGCTGGCGCAGCTCATTGGTGCGTTGGGCAACCAGGTCTTCCAGCTCGGAGTTCAGCTGGTCTTTCAGCTCTTGGTTGCGCTGCAGCTGTTCTACCAGCTGTTCCTGCACCTGGTGCTTTTTGCGCAGCTGCTTTACCAGTTTGTCCTGCGCCCGGATGGTAGCGTCCTTGATGCCTTTAATCTTTTCGCCCAGGGCATAGGACAGTACTACTACCTCAATCACGAAGGCCACATTCATGCTGTACACAGTAGCCGTGTTAGTGAACGTGTTGATACCCAGCTTGCGCAGGATCAGGAAGCCCACGCTAATGGCAACCAGGGCGTGGGCCAGCAGAAAGAACCGGGCAGTACGCTGCCCCCGCTGCCATACCCGGTAGGCGGCGTAGTAAATCATGCCGTAGGGCAGCAGGTAAAACCAGAAGCTCCAGCCAGAATTTAGCCACACAGCATCAATCAGCAGGCCCACCACACTTAGCAGCACCACTGCCCGAATCCAGGGGTCGTAGGTGGGCAGGCGCTGGGGCGTGTCGAGGAACTGGCGGGCGTAGTAGCTGAAGGTGAGCAGCAGCAGAACAGGGGACCCGGCAGCAATCAGCTGATTCAGAGCCGGGTAATCGGGCCAGATGTACTGAAAGCCCAACCCGTCTTCCGACATAAATACCAAGCTGCAGCTCAGCACGTACAGCACGTAGCGCAGGTATGTTTGCTCCCCGATGAAGAGGTAGAGGCACAGGTTGTACACAACCATAATCAGCAGCACGCCATAAAAGGCACCCAGCAGGCCGTACTCGTTCTGGAAGTGCACGGCCAGGGGCTGCTCGGTGCGTAGCCGGCTGAGAAAGGTAGTTTTGGAAGTTGAGGTCAGGCGTAGGTAATAGGTCTGGGTCTGATCGGGTTGGAGGGGTAGCCGGAACAGAAAGTTCTTGTAGGGAAACTTGCGCGTAGTGAGCGGAAAGTCGGACCCGGTCAGGATGGGAGCGGCTCCATCGTCGGGAAAGAACTGTACCCCATTCAAGTGGGAATCAAACATTTCCAGGTACCAATGCTGGCGTAGCGGTCCGCGCGCCTGCACCACCAGCCGCAGCCAGTAGGCCGAGCCGGGGTGGTCCATGGTAGTGGGAATAGTGTTACCCGGCTGAAATTGCTTGGCCCAGGCCGGCTGGCGCACATCGGTGAGCGTGAGCCGGCCAGAAGGATCTTCCAGCACGCTGTAGAGGGTAGGGTCAATAAACAGCTCCTCCAGGCCGGCGTGGACCCGCAGCGTATCGGCGGGGCGCGCGCCAGCCGGGGAGCTGACCAGCAGGAGGCACAGGAGCAGTGGGATGCTCAGCGTCAGGAAAGGAAACCAGATAGCCCGACGCGGTGGGAGGTGGGAATTCACGAGCTTCATGGTGGGTTCAAGGTACGAAACCCGGGGGGCTTTGCCTACTGGCCGCCGCTGCCGCCAGCTTCGGCCGGGGTAAAGCGCAGCCAGTCCAGCTGCCCCACGGGTTCTTCTACGATAAGGCGCAGGCTGTGCTGCCCGGCGGGTAGCACGGGCGTGCGCACCGATACGGTAGCCCAGCCCGCCCCGGGAGCCACCGTTACCGCGCCCACGTTCAGCTCGCCGAGACGCAAAACCAGGCGGCCGGGGGTGCTGCCGGGTTGCAGGCGTAGCTCGGCCGTATAGGTTCCGGGCGTGGCAATAGTTACGGTGTAGGCCAGCCACTCGCCGGCCGCTAACTTGCTTACAGCAAATCCGTTACCGGCGTCCTTGCTGGTATTGATATCGACGCCATCGTTGCGGTAGGCACCGCCTTGGTTGGTGGGCGTCAGGTCGCGGTAGTCGGTGCGGGCCGAGAAATCGTCGTGGTAGGCTACCCCGTCGCGGCCTAGGTCGTAATCGGTAGCGGCAATGGTGCCGGGGATGGTGAGAGCCACGAAAGGAGCCCGAAAATCGGCCGGCTTGGTGAGGGCCGCGGCTACGTCGCGGTTTACCTGGCAATTAACGAACTGCACGTTCCGGAGCAGGGCTGCACGGCCTTCGGGCGTCAGGATGCTGCCGTAAGGTTTCACCCGCAACAGCCCCGCCCCGGAATCTACGCGCTTGATGTTCCAGTGACACCAGCCAATGTTCTGGGCGTTAAGGGCCTGCACAGCGGCAGCAAACCACTCATTGGAATTCTCGCCGGTTTCGCCCACCCATACCGGCACCTGCCACTGGTCGCGGAAGGCTGCCAGGTTGCGCAGCAGGTTAATCTGCTGGGGGTTAGGGTCGGCGGCCTCGGGCGTGTTGGGGCACCAGTAGCGGTGGGCGTTGTATACGAGGTTGCCCTTGTCTGTGATGGCCAGCTTATCGGGCGTAAGGTTGGTATACTCATTGCCGTAGCCATTGCCCTCCAGCAGCAGTAGGTGTTGGTCGCCCTGGGCGCGCACAGCATTGATCAGGCGGGCATAGAAAGCACTCAGTTCCTGATTATCAGCCGAGAGCCCAGTAGCCGCATTCAGATTGTGGGGCTCGTTGATGAGGTCGTACATGGCAATACGCGCGTCCTGGCGGTAGCGAGCAGCCAGTTTTTCCCAAAGGCGCACTGTCAGGTCCTGGTAAATCAGACGGCCCTTGGCATCCCGGCGCTTCCACAGGTCCAGGGGCTGGAAGTTGTCGTTGATGTTGCGGTCGGTGCCCTGCCCGCCGGGAGCCGCGTGCAGGTCCAGGATGACGTACATATTGTTGGCCGCGCACCACTTCACCACGTCGTCGATAAAGCGGATGCCCTCCATCTTCTTCGGGTCGACGAATAGTTGATTTTGGTCGTACCAACGGCTGAGTTGCTCCACGTAGGCCGTTAGCTTCTGCGGGTTGCGGATAACCTCGGTGCGAGCGTGGCGCTGCTCCGGGGTCAGAAACAAATCGTAGTGAAAGGGCAAGCGCACGGCGTTAAAACCCTGCTTGGCCAGAAAGTCGATGTCGGCCTTGGTGATAAATTTTTGCCGGTATTGGTGGTAGAAGTCCTCCATCTGCGCTTCCGACATGGTGCGGAGCAGCCCCTGCTTGATTCGCCATTGGCAGTTGAGCGTATCCGTTTGCAGGATGTAGCTTTCCTGGAGCAGCCACCCACCTACGTTGTAGCCCCGCAGCACCACCTCGCGGCCTGAGGCGTCCAGCATCTTCGGTCCCGCCGCCCGAAGCATGCTCAGATTCTGGGCGGTAGCGGGCGAGCCGGCACTACCCACCACGGCCAGCAGTAGGCCCAATACTCCTAGCCGGCGGGAGCGGGACGCACTACCCGGGGTGGTGCGCTGCTTACCGGGCAGCAGAAATCGACAATTCATCAGCGTAAAGTGATTAGAGGAAGGAGGTTTGGGAAGGCGGAAAGGGAAAAAAGGGGCGGAGATGCTCCGCCCCTTTTCCGCTTTTCTCACTCAATTCTCATGCGTACTCTTTTATCCTTTGCTAAGAAGCTACATTACAGCTTAGTACAGGCCGTAAGAAGTGGATACTGGCCGTACCGCTGACCGCCCGCGTATCACTTTTGGCCACGGGCATAGGTCAATAGGGGAGTGGGGGCCATGGGGTAGAGGCAGCAAACGGCGCAGGCACTTTCGGCAGCGTAGGGGGCGCGGCCCTAGAAGAGCTTCTCCCATAGGGCAAGGCCGCACACGGGTTAGAGCCAACGTGTGCTGCTGCGGACCCTCGTGAAACGGGCGTGTAGCTACCTACGCTACTCAGGCCCTATTTCTCCGGCTTGTACCAGAAGTAGCTACAAACGCGTACGTAGCGAGCAGCAAGCGCGAGGCGAGTGTTGCTGCCAGGTAGAGGTACTGGTCGCTCTGGTGGCGGCATCCCGGGAACTTTGCACCTGGTTCATGCGGGAACGGAGGCCCTAATCTACGTAGAGCTAGGGTGGGCTGGCCTAAGTTGCCACTAAGCCGATACCAGCGTTGCTATCCTCGGCCGCTGGTCGGGGGGAGGTAGTAAAACGTTCTTCATAAAGTAAGTGGGTGTTTGGGTGGGGTAGAGCACAAGCCGGTTGCTACCTGGGGCAGAAGTAACTCGGTAAAAAGCAGGCGGGGGAGTGCGCGGGTAGGCTACTGCTGAGGGCGGCCGGAATAGCGGCGGAACGGGAGCCAGCAGGCCAGGGCACGACCAAATATATTGGGCCATGGGCTAAAAAAACAAGCCGCAAAACGTTGATTACAGGGCCGAAAGCCGTTTTTACATACCAGTGTATACAGGTGACTATACACTTACTGCACACGCGAAAAACTACCCCGTAGGCTTGTTCCGGCAGGCTTTCCACCAGCACGGACGCCTACGCAACAACTAAAAAAACAGCCGCGCCCCCGAAATATTTCTGTGGGCACCCTTTTCCTCTGCAAGCCAGGCCAAGGCAGCTAAACATTTCTTCGCCGTACTTTGTGTTGCATCGTGCGCCTCTCGCGTAATGCAGCGCCTATGCTTGCCCTTCACTGGTTCAGGGGGCGCGCTTTCTCTGGTCCTTTACCTTACTTCGTGTTACGCTCCCAATCTGCTTCTGCGAAACAGCCCGCCGCCATTGTGGGGGCGGGCATTGGTGGTATTGCTACGGCGGTGCGTTTGGCCGCGCATGGGCACCGCGTTACGGTGTTTGAGGCCCAGGAGTCGTTTGGGGGGAAGATGCACCAGCTGACGCTACCCGGCGGCTACCGCTTCGACGGGGGGCCCTCTTTGTTCACGTTGCCGCACCTAGTGGATGAGCTGTTTCAGCTGGTGGGCCGCACCCCACAGGATTACTTCCGCTATCAGCGCCTCGACCCTATCACGCAGTACTTCTTTGCCGATGGCACCCGGCTTACAGCCTGGGCCGACGAATCCCGGTTTGCCCAGGAGGTAGAGGCAAAGCTGGGCGTACCGGCCCAGGAGGTATTACAGTTTCTGCGCCGCAGCGGGCAAGCCTATGAAGCTACGGCCGGAACCTTTCTGCAAAAGTCCTTGCACAAAGCCCGTACCTACCTTAGCCCTGAAGTACTCAAGGCCCTAACTGCCCTACCCCGCCTCGGGCTGACCAGCACCATGCACCAGCGCCACACGGCAGCCTTCCAGGACCCGCGCCTCGTGCAGCTCTTCGATCGGTTTGCTACCTACAACGGCTCCGACCCCTACCAGGCTCCAGCCACGCTCAGCCTGATTCCGCACCTGGAACACGGGCTGGGGGCTTACTACCCCGAGGGCGGCATTTATGCCATTGCCCAAAGCCTGGTGCGGCTGGCCGAGGAGCTGGGGGTGCAGTTCCGGTATCAGGAGCCGGTGCTGGAAATTCTGACCGCTGGGGGCCGGGTAACGGGTGTGCGCACTTCCCAGGATGTATACGATTTCCCCTTGGTTGTCAGCAACATGGATGTGGTGCCAACCTACCGGCGCTTGCTGCCTCAGCAGCCTGCCCCCGAACGGACCCTGAGCCAGCCCCGGTCTTCTTCGGCCCTGATTTTTTACTGGGGCATTGGGCGGCGCTTTCCGGAGCTGGGGGTACATAACATCTTTTTCTCCGAGGATTATAAGCGCGAATTCTCGGCCATCTTCCAGGAGAAAACCATTGCCGACGACCCTACCGTTTACGTGAACATTACCTCCGGCCATACACCAACCGATGCTCCGGCCGGCCACGAAAACTGGTTTGTAATGGTAAACGTACCCCATGACCAGGGCCAGGACTGGCCCATGCTGGTAGCACGCACCCGCCAGGCCGTGTTGCGGCGCGTAAGCCAGGCCCTGGGCACCGACGTAGGAGCGCTTATCCGGGCCGAGCACGTGTGGGACCCGCCCGGCATCGAGGCCAGAACTTCCTCCTTCGGTGGCGCTTTATACGGTAGCTCCAGCAATAACCCCCTGGCGGCCTTTTTGCGGCACCCCAACTTTTCGGGGCAGTTGGAGGGGCTATATTTTTGTGGGGGCTCCGTGCACCCGGGAGGTGGGATTCCGCTGTGCCTGCTTTCGGCCCGGATTGTCTCTGAGTTAATCAACCAATAAACCGGCCCTGGGTGGCCCCACCCCGAAGGCTGCTTGTTCGCGGCGGTAGGGGTAGTTTCCTTGTTAGTTCTCGTCTTCTGATTTTTCTCCATGACTGATACCACGCAACAACTTCCTACTGCTGCCCTCATCAGTGCCGATGTGCAGCGGCGGCGCCTACGCTGGGCCCAGGGCGTGTTGCTGCTATTCCACGTAACGGGCTTTCTGGGCCTGGCTTTCTCCCAAGACCCTTCCTTCTACTTGCAGTTTGTGCCCCTGAACCTGCTCCTGACGCTGGGGTTGCTGCTGGCTTTCCAGCCCCAGCGCACGCCCGCCTTCTGGAGCTTCTGCGTAGTGACCATGGTGGTAGGCTTCTTTGTAGAGGTAGTAGGCGTACGCACGGGCCTGCTGTTCGGACACTATACCTATGGCTCAACCCTGGGTCTCAAGTGGCTGGGCGTACCGTTGCTGATTGGGGTAAACTGGCTGATGCTGAGCTACTCGGCGGGCGTTCTGGCCCGCTACTTACCCCTACCCGACTTTCTGCGGGCCGTGGTGGGCGCTCTGCTACTGGTGGGCCTGGACGTATGCCTGGAGCCCGTGGCTGTTCGTTTCGATTTCTGGAGCTGGCAGTACGACGTTATCCCGTTGCTCAACTTTAAGGGGTGGTTTGCCGTCGGCCTGATTTTGCAGGTGTACTTCAACCGGGTAGAGTTCATCAAGCGGAACCCCTTGGTGCCCTTTGTATATCTGTTGCAGCTGCTGTTTTTTTTCGGCCTTGGTATGCTATTTTAACAGTCCGCAGCGTTGGGGTGCAGTTGGGCAGCGCAGCTAGAATGTATCCCATAATGTATTATCCTTCGCATGGAGAAAGTTGTACTCCAGAAGCTGCTCGATGGCGCCAACACGTTGTTTCTGCAAGTAGGGGTAGGCATGGTGCACGAGGAGCAGCTAGCCGCGGCCCTCGATGTTTCACCAGCTACCTTTCGGGAGTTGTTTGGCTCCAAGGCCGGCCTGCTGCGGCAGGTTGTGCAGCATAACCTGGCCCGGCAGCGCGCTGAACACGAGCTGCTGCTCCAGAATCTGGCCACACCGGTAGAGTGCCTGCTGGCGTTGCTGCATCATAGCTTGCAGGAGATGCGCCGCTCGCCCCACTTCGACTACCACGTGCTACGGGAACAGTTTCCCGGCGCGTGGGCCGTAGTCCAGGAGTATCTGGCGCAGTACATAACGCCCCTGCTGACCCGCCTGCTCCAGGCCGGGATTCAGGAAGGGCACTTCCGGGCCGAACTGGACGCTCGCCTGATAGCCCACTTACTTCTGGCCCAGTTCCACTTGCTGCTCGACGAGCAGCTGTTCCCACCCGACTACACTAACCTGGCTGAAGTGTACCGCAACCTGTTTTTCCCCTACGTGCGCGGCCTCTGCACCGAGGCCGGTGCCCGCCTGGTCCGGCATCACTTTGCCCGGCTCTAGCAGGTATTTGGCCTGGCCAATGTGCTACCCCTTCAAAACGAAAGAAGCCTTTACCACCCAGGCAGGCGGTAAAGGCTTCTTTCGTTTTAAAGGGGTAGCGCAGAGAAAGGATGGCTTCCTCGCCCGGAGAGCTTATTCCATCATTACCTCGCTAACTTCCTACTTAGCTAATGGACACGCGCACTTTAGCAGTGTACTCACGCAGGGCGGTTTTAAAATCGGTGCCGTGGTCCTGCATGTGGTTGAGGATGAAGATGGCGGCAAACACATGCGTAAGCTGTTCGCCTTCGTCTTCACCTTCCACCTCGAAGGCGGGCGCCTGCTCTTCCAGCAGGGCCTGCTCAGCGGCTACCAGGGTTTCCAGCGTCTGGGTTTCTACCAGGCGCTTGATAACGGGCATTTTCATGGCGCAGACTTAGTTGAGGCGGGAAATCAGGCTGGCTACTGCCTCTTCTTTGCTGGCGGCCACAGTTTCTACCAGTTCCCCGTTGCGGAACACAGCAAAGAAGGGAAGGTTGGTGACGCTGGCCAGCTTGCGGGCTTCGGGGCTGGTTTCGGCATTCACGTCGAGGAAGGCGATACCTTGGTTGTGCTCGGCCTCAGAGAGGCGCTTGAACTTGGGCGAAAATAGGCGGCAGTTACCGCACCAGTCGGCGTAGTATTTCACTACTACTTTCTCGTTGTCTTGCAGTAGTTGTTGGAAATCAGCGTCGGTGGCTTTCGTTACGGGCATTCTATGAAATGTTAGTTGACAAAACGCAATCGGCAGATAAGAATAATTCTTATCTGCCGGCAAAGGTAAAGCCCGAAACGCAGAAACTGGTTCACTAGCTACCGCTAAAGGGAAGTAATACTAGGTTATTCGCGTACTAGCCGGGTCCGGAGCACCTGTCCGTCCACAATAGTGGAAAGCAGGTAAATACCCGTGGGTTGGGTAGATGCGAATGAGGCAGGCACGTGGTTTTCCCCTGCTTGCAGAGGTGCAGAAAGCTGAGCAACCTGCCGCCCAACTGCATCATGGAGAGTTAGTTGTACCGTTTGCGGGCGTGCTGCAGTCAGGATAATAGTGTAAGCATCGTGCGCCGGGTTAGGGCTGGCCGAAAGGGTAGCAACTGCGGGTTCAGTGCTAAACACTACAGGCTTTACTGCAGAGTAAGTAGAGGTGCCGTTCAAATCAAGCTGGCGCAAGCGGTAGTACTGCTGTCGGCCACGGGCAGCCGCCCCTACATCCGTATAGCTATATTGTTGAGCCGTACTCGTGGTACCATGCCCGGCTACGAAAGCTACCCGCTGAAAACGGTGGCCATCTGAGCTTACTTCTATCTCAAAGCCTTTATTGTTCAGCTCCTGAGCGGTAGCCCAGGTCAGCAGAGCATTATTACCCTTGGCCACGGCGGCAAACATGCGCAGCTGCACTGGTAACGGACGACTTACATCGGCCGCCGCGAAGGTGCCATAAGTATTTTGCAGATCGGTGGTGAGGGTGTTGGCGACCGGACTTACGCTACCCTGCGGCGGCTCCCAGTTCGTACCATTCCACCGCTGCAGGCGCAGGCGACTTTCCACAATGGTGTTCGGGGCAGTGCTCCACTCGGTATCTTGGTAACCGAGAGTAAGTACAGCGGTAGGGGCAAGCGTGTAGTTAATGGGCTGTACTATCCAGTACCGGTCCATTGCATAGGCCGCATCACCTTGCAGGGAGGAAATACCGTTGGGTAAGGGCAGGTTATTGGGTGTGGTGGGATAAGTAACAAAGGTCAGGCTCCCATTACTGCTGCCACCAGCGGTGATGTTGGCGCTCATCGGCAGGCTAGTGGTACCGCTGCTCATCGGCACACTGTATGCGCCCGTATTGGAGCCGATAACCCAGATCAGGCGCCCGTAGCCCGCAGTACCGTTAGTTTCGCCCACCAGCGTGCCAGTCGTGCGGCTTAAGGCTGAGGAGGCGCCATTATTGAGCGTGATGGTGTGCGAGCTAAGCAGCACCTGGGTAGCCCCTAGCACAAGCAGGCCGCCGTTGGTTCCTACCCCTGCATCGGCGGTCAAGGTTACCGGACTAGCAGCCCCGCTTAGGTCTAAGGTGTGAAACGTGGTGACCGAAGTACCTCCGATTTGCTGTGCCGCCGTGCCCACCAACTGCACCGCGCCAGTACCGGGCGTAAGTGCCCCGCCACTAGCATTATTAGCCCAGTTACCGGTTAGAGAAAGTATGCCCGCATTGTTAATGGTACCAGCGCCGTTTACTACCACGTCGCCGACAACCGACAATTGGGCATCGGCCTGAATGGTAAGTATGGCTCCCTGGTTGGTCAGTCCCTGCCCGGCGGCCGAGGTAGCAGCAACCAGAACTCCGCAGATAAGTAAAGCGTGCTTCATATGATATAGGCTGCGGCTGTGAGTTAAGGGCGCTGAGGAAAAATGCCTTGCAGGGCAATGCAATACGTGAGGGCAAGGTAGGGCTGCATGTTGTTGTGCGGGGCGGCCTGGCCTGTGGCCCCAGTGGCCATAAACCCCGTACCGGAAGCCTCATACTGGGGCTCGCCAGAGCCGTTGCTGGCCAGGTACGCATTTTCTGGGGAGCCCAGCGTCCCTAGCTCGGTACTGTAAGTTAGGCTCAGCGTGTGGGTGTGCGCGGGCAATTCACTCTCCAGTAAGGTAGTCGTGGCGCTACCCCCCACCTGGCCCAGAGCGTAGTTGCTAAGCCCGTTGCCCTGGCCAGCCCCAATGGCCACGCGTCCGTTCAGGTTGGGCAGGGCAAACGTTGATTTGCCGTCCCCACCGTAGGTAGTACCCAGCAGGGAAAACAAGGCTGTGTTCTGGCTGATGGGCATCAACTGCCCGTCGCAGCGGGCGTAGCCGTTGGGTACAAAGTTGAAGGGAACCGTAATAATTTCGGCCAGGAAACCACTAGTACCGCTCGAGAGGGTACCCGCGGTGGCGGGGGTAGCCCGGCCCAGTAGGGCCTGTAGGGGTCCGACTAGAAAGCTTCCGGCCACCGCGCCGGACAAGCGCTTGAGCAAGCTCCGCCGCGTGGGCTGGCCAGGGGCGGAAGCAGCAGTAGGTACAGTGGACACGGTTAGTTAGGCGAAGGAAAAATGCCTTCCAGGCAAATAATGTAATTGAGGACAATGTAGGGCTGACGGTTTTCGTGCGCCTGACTGCCGCCCGTGGCACTTGACACGTTGACGGGCGGACTGGCGGAGGGCGAGTTGGCCAACTGGGTATTGATGCCGCCCCCGTACTGGGGGGAGCCGCCCCCGTTATCGGCTAGAAAGTGGTGCGCGTTCGTCGGCAGTGAGGTACCCGAGAGGTTGGTGGTGCCGGTGGCGGTGCTGGCCTTTATTCCGTGCGTGTGGGGCGGAATCTGGGCGGCTGTCAGCACGTGGCTTTCTGCCCCGCCCTGCTGACCTAGTGTCAGGCTGTCCCCGATATGGGCAACAACCCGGCCCCGCAGGTTGGGGAGGGCAAAGTTGGTTTGGCCATTACCGCCGTAGGTGGTGCCCAACAGGGAAAACAGTGCTTGATTCTGGTTGATGGGTAACAGCTGCCCATTGCACATGGCCCAGCCTTTGGGCGCGAAGTCGAAGGAAACCAGCATAATCTCCGACAGGAAAGGCTCGGCTCCCTGGGTAGAGGCCACACCGTACGTGCCGGCTGCCGCGCTCTGGCTTCGGCCCAGCAGAAAGCCCCCGCCCAGCACCCCACCCAGCTTTTTCAGCCAGCTCCGGCGGGAAGAATTCCCGGCCGACAAATCAGTCATTGAGGACATACAAGGAGAGCTTTAGTCTGGTGAGGGAAAAACGCCGAACAGCGAAATGATGTAGTTGACGGCCAGGTAGGGCTGCATATTATCGTGGGGCCGACTTCCGCCTACCGAGGCCAGGGTCTGGGAGGGTTGCGTCACTAGGCTGGTAGTGCTCTGCGTATACTGGGCCGAACCCGAGCCGCTGTCGGCCAGCGTGGAGCCAATGGGAGAAGCCGACGTGCCAGGCGCCGTGCTGGCGGCCAGCGTGTGCGTATGCACGGGTATCTGGTGGGTAGCGAGGGACACGGACTCCACCCCTGCCTGTTCTCCTATTTGATAGGTGGTACCCGTAACTGGGCTGGTGCCGAAGTGCAGGGGCACCCGGCCCCGCAGGTCGGGCAGGTTGAAGGTAAACTCTCCGTCGCCGCCGTAGGTAGTGCCAATTAACTGGAATAAGACGTCATTCTCAGAAATAGGCAGCGCCTGTCCGTGGCAGAAGGCCCAACCATCGGGAGCAAAACTGCCCGCAAAAATGGCAATTTCACCCACATAGGGCTGGCTGCTGTTAGGGCGCATGGATACCAGCGGCCGGGCCGGGGTTGAAGCTGACATGGGCCGGAGCCAGCCTTGAAAGCGCTGAAACAGGGAGCGGCGCCCGGCCGCGAAGCTGGCTGCCGAAGAAGAAAAGAAAGCCATGAATGTAACGGGGCTCGAAGGGGAAATAGAGGAAAGGATGGCCGCTTACGACTCCCGCCGCCAGGCCCCGTTGGTGTAGATATACCGTGCCGCGTACTTCGACAGGATGTTGCCCGTGCCGCTGTTTGATACGACCGTCAGATACCCGTTGTCGTTGTTGACGATAACCAACCGCTGTCCTTCTGAGCCCGTGCCCAGCGTCACGGTGCCGTTGCCAGCGTTGTTATCGTTATACACAATGTTTGTCACGGCCGGATTTACAGTAACCGCAGTGGTAGGGGCCAGGGCCACCGAGTTCCCCTCAACACTGTAGTTCCCCGCACCTACCGTCGACCAACCCGTGGCCGTGTACTGGTACAAGCCAGGAGTATTGTCGGTCTGGATAATCAGCAGACCTACTGCCGGGGTACTAATAGCATTACGCTGTGCCAGGGTCATGCGTGGCGGAAGCAGGCCCTTGGTGGTGCTAGTTACCTCCAGCGCGGCCGTGGAGGCCGTAGGGGCACCACCAATGCCCACAGTGCCCGTGCCCTTAGCCTGCAGAATCAGGTCCTGGTTGGTGGCTGAGCCAGCAGCATACACCGAGTTAGAACCAATACCTACCCCCTGCGTGGCGTCCGAGGTCCGGAACTCCGCGCCATTGGTGCTGGTCAGGGCGCCAGTAACATATAGCGGTTTAGCCGTGGGGTGGGTGTTGGTGCGTGATGCCGACGCCACATCGAGCTTGTTGGCTGCCGTAATGCCCACGCCCACATTGCCGGAGCCGTCAACACCCAGGCCCGTGGCAGCAGCCGCCGAACCGGTGAGCAGCTTCCCGTTCAGGTTCAAGTTTTGGGTAGCAGTATGGTCGCCAAGGTTGTCGGCTACCATTCGCACCCAACCACTGGCCGTGCGTTGGTAAATACCGGGCGTGTTATCAGTTTGATATACGATTAGGCCTTCAGCCGGGCTGGCTATAGCATCGCGCTGGGCTTGGGTTAGGCGCGGGGGTAGCAGACCCTTACTCGTGCTGCTGATGTCTAGGGCCGCCGAGCTGTTTGGCGAGGAGGTGCCTATTCCAACGGAACCAGTCTGGGCATAGGCGCTGCCGGCTATGGCAGTAGCTCCAGCCAGCAAAAAATAGCGTAGCGGTGTAATCATGCAAGAAAAGAGGTAGAAAGAAAGCGCCGGCGAAACTGGAGGAGTAGCCCGAATTCATCAAAGGTACCACGACAGGGGAAACAACAAAATATTATACATTATGTAAACCTTATATTCCTCTTTTCTCCTTTACCGCCGCTGGAACTCTCTGCTGGCTGTTATGTTATTTCTTATTCTTCTCAGCTATTCTCTGCCTTTCTATGCAGTATATTGTGTTCTTCGGCGACTCGCTGACGGCCGGCTACCAGCTCCGCGCCAGCGAGTCGTTTCCTTCCCGTATTCAGGAAAAAATTGACGCGCTTCAGCTTTCATATAAAGCCTACAACTACGGCGTCAGTGGCGAAACTACCGCCGGGGGCCGGCAGCGCATCAGCTCGGTGCTGAGCCGCTTCGAGCAGATTGATGTGTTTGTGCTGGAGCTGGGCGCCAACGACGGCCTCCGCGGCATTCCTGTTCGGGAAACCACCCAGAATCTACAATACATCCTCGATGAAGTGCGCCGCACCCACCCTGAGGCGCGCGTGGTACTGGTAGGCCTGGAGTTCCCCTTCGACCTGGGCCCGCTGGCTACCTTGGGCGGCGGGCGCTTCGGGCACTATGCTCAGGAGTTCAAGGCGTTGTTCCGGCAGCTAGCCGAGAAAAACCAAGTCGATTTCGTGCCTTTTCTGCTGCATGGCGTCATTGGCCAGCGCCACCTCAACCTACCCGACGGGGTGCACCCCAACGCCGAGGGCCAGAAGATTCTGGCCAACAACGTGTGGGCCGTATTGAGTGAAGTATTAGGGGTAGTAAAATAGGAGAGGGCCACATCAACTACTTGGCCCTAATGTGCTACCCCTTATTAACCAAACAAGCCCTTACTTCCGGCCGGAGGTAAGGGCTTGTTTGGTCAGTAGGCTTCACCCAATGGCAAAGTAAAAGAACGGGGCCGCTACGGTATTACTTAGCGTTATACATCCGCTCGTAGTATTCCGTAGCCATGCGGTGCGATTCGAACTCGGGCTCCACTTCACGCATGCCGGTTTTTACCAGCTCCAGGAATTTCTCGGGCTGGCCGTAGTAGAGCGGGATGATTTCGTTTTCCAGCACGTCGAGCACGTTCGTGGCTTCGATGTTATCCTTCTCGTCGTCAGGCTTCGAGACGTCGGTGTGCTCGATGATGAAGCCGTTTTCGCCGTGGCGCACGAACTCCGGAATCCAGCCGTCGGCGATGCTCAGGCTGGCCGAGGCGTTCATGGCGGCCGTCATGCCGCTGGTTCCGGAGGCTTCGCGGGGGTAGCGCGGCGTGTTCAGCCAAATGTCCGAACCCTTCTTCAGGGCCGCCGACAACGCCAGCTCGTAGCCCGTCAGGACGGCGCAGTTCTTCAGGTTCTTCGTTTTCTCGATGATGCTGTTAAACAAAGCAATAGCCCCGAAATCCTTGGGGTAAGGCTTGCCAGCCCAAATCACCTGCACCGGCCGCTCCTGGTTGTTCACGATTTCCAAGAACCGCTCAAAGTGGCGCAGAATCAGGTCGGCGCGTTTGTAGCCGGCAAAGCGGCGGGCCCACACCACAGTCAGCACGTCGGGGTCGAGCAGGGTGCCGGTCTGGTCAGCTACGATATCAAACAGCTGCTTTTTCAGCTCCCGCTTGCGGGCTTTCAGGGCCGTATCATCACCAGCTTCCAGGGCGGCGTGCAGTTGCTTGTCGCGCCAGTAGGTGCCGTTCTGCGAGTTGGTAATGGCAATTATGGGGCTGATGCCTTGGTAGTGGCCCCACATTTCGTTGGCTACCTCGCCATGCACCTTGGATACACCGTTGCTGATGCGCGAAAAGCGCAGGGCCGTGAGCGTATAGTTGAGCTGCTCATTCTCGACAAGGCCCAGACGCTGAATCTCTTCCAGGGGCACGTTGCCGAAGAACGACATTTTGTGCAGCAGCTTCACGGGGTGCTCCTCGTTGCCGGCCAGCTCGGGGGTGTGGGTGGTGAACACCATGCGCTTTTTCACCTCCTCCAGGTTGCGGCCGTGCTTGTCGTAGAGGTAGAACGCCAGGGGTAAGCCGTGGCCTTCGTTGAGGTGGTACACCTCCGTCTGGCGGCCCAGCACATCCAGCAGCTTGCCGCCGCCTACCCCCAGCAGAATGCTCTGGGCAATGCGGGCCGCGGTGTCGGCGTCGTAGAGGTGGTGGGAGATGGTGCGCGAGATGTAGTCGTTTTCCGGAATGTCGGTGGTCAGGAAAAACATCGGGGCCGTCCCGAACGTGTCGGGGGCCAGGTAAAGGGCCTTCACCAGCACTTGGGCGTTGTGAATCTCGATGGGGAACACTAGGCCGGTATCCTGCAGGAAGCTGTAGTACTTCAGGCGGAAGTCGGCGCGCATGCTCTGGTCCTCGTTGCGGCCCTGGTCGTAGTAGCCAAACGACCACAGGATGCTAATGCCGATAACGTTCTGCTTGAGCTCATACACGGAGCGCATGTGCGAGCCGGCTAGGAAGCCGAGGCCGCCGGAGTAGGTTTTCAGCGCTTGATCCAGCGCAAACTCCATGGAAAAATAAGCGGCCGGGGTGCTGAACTCCGGCGCGGGCGTGTACATCTGAAAGTCAAATGCCATAAAGCAAGGTAGGACTGAATGAAAGATCAGGCGGTTTGTCCGCCAATTGAATCCGCGTACGAATTCGGACTCAAAAAAAGCGGAAAAGTGCAGACTCTATAGGGTAGAGGCCGGTAGCAGGCCTAAAATGCAAACGAGCCACCAGCAAAAGGCAAATCAGCATCATTTACGGGCGCGGCTAAGGGTAAAAAAGGGCCAGACTAGTGCTGTCGTTGCCAACCACCTGCTGCCGTTGACCCAGCATTCGGTAACAGGCTATTTCTCTGAGGCTTTGGTAACAATTCTATAATATTAACCTGCCGGATCATGGGCTACCGCGCTGGTAGCTTTGTGGTGCGGGAAATAGTTCTTTTCCATCATTCCTCCATTCCACAACCATCCACCTCCTTCCGTATGCGCTACCCCCTACGCTGGCTTACAGCCTCCCTGCTAAGCCTCTCCGTTCTGTCCTGCGCCAAGCAGGAAAACCTTCCGGCCCCCGTTGCCGCCACAATTACCACGGCCGATGTAAGTAGCCCCGGCTTTCCCGAAGGCTTCGAAACCGGTACCAAAACAGCTTACAGCACCGGCTCTGTTACCCTCGGCTCCGGCTCCTGGACCCTCAACGACGCGCTGCTGGGCAACACTACCGCCGACCCCAAAACCGGCGCGCAGTCGGTGCGGGTGCGTAACGTAGGCTCCCTTACCACCAACTTCGACCTGACCAGCGGCGCCGGGGTAGTAACCGTACAGCATGCCGTGTACGGCACCGATGCCAGTTCGCAGTGGGAGTTATGGGTAAGTCAGAACAGCGGCTCCTCCTACACGAAAGTGGGTAGCACCATTACTACCAGCAGCTCCACGCTCAGCACGGCCTCATTTACGGTAAACCTGAGCGGTAACGTGCGCCTGCAAATCCGGAAAATCTCGGGTGGCACCAACCGCATCAACTTCGACAATGTGACGGTGGAGCAATATGGCAGCGGTACTACTACGCCGCCACCCGCTACCACGGGCAAGAAATTCCTCTTCGATGCCTCCCACGGGGAGCTGGCCGGCAACGCCGACTGGGTATTGGATGTAGATGGCGGCCTGACGCCACGCTACCCCTCGCCGGCCCAGAGCGGCATTACCAGCACTACCTCTGAAACCTATTGGACCGGCGCTATTTCGGCCTGGGGCGTGGCCCTCGTGAAGCTGGGCCATACGGTGGAGCAGTTGCCCACGGGCACGGCCATCACCTACGGCAACACCAGCAACCCCCAGGACCTAAGCAACTACAGCGTGTTTGTGGTAGATGAGCCCAACACAGTATTCACCGCGGCCGAAAAAACGGCCATCCTGCAATTCGTACAGAACGGCGGGGGCTTGTTCATGATTTCCGACCACGACATCTCAGACCGCAATAACGACGGCTGGGACTCGCCCGACATCTGGAACGACCTGATGCAGAACAACTCCGTGAAAGCCAACCCTTTCGGCTTTAGCGTGAATCTGGACAACATTGTAGAAAACAGCACCAACGCGCTGACCTCTACCACCAACCCCATCATGAACGGCTCCCAGGGCCGCGTGACCCAGCTTTCTTTCCACAACGGCGCTACCATGACGCTTTCGCCTGCGGCAAATAGCACGGTGCAGGGCTTGGTATGGCGCACCTCCGCCACCCAGGGCAACAGCCTGGCTATGGCCGCCAGCAGCACCTTTGGCACAGGCCGCGTGGTGATTATCGGCGACTCTTCGCCCGCCGACGATGGTACCGGTTCGCCGGGCAATACCGTGTACGACGGCTGGAACGAGAACGTCAGCCATGCCCGCCTGCACCTCAACGCTTCGCTGTGGCTGGCTAAGCTGCAATAAGGTAGCGTTTGAAAGCCGAGGCTCAACAAGCCCCGCCGCTGGCACGTGCCAACGGCGGGGCTTTTTTGTTCCTACTGTCTGAGTCTTTTTGCCGCTGATACAACCCCATTGGCAACCGCAAACCAACCATGTAAGTAAACCCATCAACAAGGCACCATAAATCTGTCAATAGGTCACCATTTCGGGTGGCTACAGCAGTAGCGTACAGACGTGGGGGTGCGTACCTTGGCTGTTCCGTTTCCTGATTCCCACTCGCGTATGATTTCTGCCCGATTTCTGCCTTTTCTGGCCGGCTCGCTGCTAGCCACCGCCGCGCCCGCTCTGGCCACGGCCACTTCAGTTTCTTCAGCCTCCACCGCGGCACCGGCCGCCAAAGCCGCCGGTATTCAGCGCATCGACCCTACCTTCTGGTGGGTAGGTATGAAGAACCCCAAGCTACAGCTGCTGGTGCACGGCCCTGGTATTGCCAGCAGCACGGCTACCCTAAAGGCCTACGAAGGCGTGACGCTGGATGGGGTGCAGAAGCTGGAAAGCCCCAACTACCTGCTGCTCAACCTGACCATCAGCCCCGCGGCTAAGCCCGGCAAGCTGCAGCTGGAGTTCAAAGGTGACAAAAAGCAGACCTACTCCTATGAGCTGCGCCAGCGCACTACCCCCGGTGATAAGTCGAAGGTGCAGGGGCTGAATCAGCAGGATTTCATCTACTTTTTGATGCCGGACCGCTTCTCGAATGGCGACCCGAAAAACGACTACATCAAGGGCATGCGTGCCCCCCAAGTGGCCCGCGACTCGATGTACTCCCGCCACGGCGGCGACTTAAAAGGCATTGAGAACCACTTTGATTACATCAAGAGCATGGGAGCCACCGCCATCTGGATGACTCCGGTGGTGGAAAACGACATGCCCAAGGCCAGCTACCACGGCTACGCCCTAACCGACTACTACAACACTGACCGGCGCTACGGCACGCTGGAGGAGTACAAGCAGTTTGTGGACCGCGCCCACCAGAATGGCCTGAAAGTGGTGCACGACGTGGTGCTCAACCACATGGGTAGCAAAAACTACCTGTTCCTCGACCAACCCGCCAAGGACTGGTTTAACCAGTGGCCCCAGTTCACGCGCAGCAACTACAACTCCTCGGCCCTCAACGACCCCTACGGCTCCGACCTGGACCGCCGCCTCTACAACAAAGGCTGGTTTGACACCACCATGCCCGACGTGAACCAGAGCAACCCACTGGTAGCTACCTACCTGATTCAGAACTTCCTGTGGTGGGTGGAGTACACCGGCCTCGACGCCTACCGCATCGATACCTACCCCTATTCCGACCCCAAGTTCCTGATGCAGTGGGGCCAGGCTCTCAATGAGGAGTTTCCGAACCTGTTCGAGTTTGGCGAGGCCTGGGTGGGTAGCACAGCTCAGCAGGCTTTCTTCGCTCGCAACATCTTCCAGCCCGTAGATGGCTTCAAGTCTAATCTGGAGTCGGTGTTCGATTTCCAGTCGCAGGGCGCTATTCATGATGCGCTGCGGGGCGACAACGGCAACATGAACCGCCTGTACGAAGCCCTGCAGGGCGACTGGATGTACGAGGACGCCTCCCGCAACGTGACCTTCCTCGACAACCACGACATGAGCCGCTTCTACTCCGTGATAGGGGAGGACTTCGCCAAGTACAAAATGGGCGTGGCCTGGCTGCTCACCACCCGCGGCATTCCGCAGCTCTACTACGGCACCGAGGTGCTGATGAAGAACTTCTCGAACCCCGATGGCAAAGTGCGGGAGGATTTCCCCGGCGGTTTTGCCGGCGACAAGCAAGACTACTTCACCGCCGCTGGCCGCACGGGCCAAGCCGGCGAGGCCTTTACTTACCTGAGCACCCTGGCCAACTACCGCAAAACGCACCCCGTTATGGCCACGGGCAAGCTCATGCAGTTTATTCCGCAGGACGGGGTATACACCTATTTCCGCTACAACGACCAGGGCCAGGCCATCATGGTGATGCTCAACGGCAACAAGGACGAGAAGACCGTGGATGGGGCCCGCTTTGCGGAGCGTACCGGCGGGTTTACCTCCGGCACCGAGGTAGCAACGGGCGCCACGCTTGCTGACCTCAAAACCTTCAAGATTCCGGGGCGTACGGCCTGGGTAGTCGAGCTGAAGAAGTAAGAATCCGGAAGGGCGGCGGAACCACTGCCGCCCTTCGCTACTTATGTACTACCACTCGGTACTATTTTCAGCTTAAATCTGATAAATCCATGACTGACTTAACTGATAAAGTAGCCATCGTGACGGGTGCCAGCCGCGGTATCGGCCGGGCCACCGCGTTGCTGCTTGCCATGCAGGGCGCTAGGGTAGTAGCAGTAGCACGCACTGCCGAGGAGCTGGAAGAGCTGAACGCCAAAACCCAGGGCCTCGCTATTCCGGCCGACGTAGCCGATGAGGCCGACGCCGAGCTGGTGGTAGCCGAAACCCTTAGCCGCTTTGGCCGCCTCGACATCTTGGTGTGCAATGCAGGGGTAGGCTCCTTTAACCTGCTCGAAAACTTCGAGGCCGCCGAATGGGACCGAATCTTCGATGTAAATGTGAAGGGCACTTTCCTGATGTGTAAGGCCATTGTACCCCATTTGAAAGCTCAGGGCCACGGCCATATTGTGGGCATTGCCTCCGACGTGAGCAAGCGCACGTTTGAGCACGGCACGGTGTACGGCGCCAGCAAGTACGCCCAGGATGCGCTGCTTGGCTCCCTACGCAAAGAAGTACGCCCCTTCGGGGTAAAGGTCAGCACCATCTATCCGGGCATGGTCGATACCTACTTCAACGAGTCGAAGCCAGGTAGCACGGAAGCCGAGAAAACCCACCTCAA
Organism: Hymenobacter sp. HSC-4F20; assembly: GCF_019599275.1. GTDB lineage: Bacteria > Bacteroidota > Bacteroidia > Cytophagales > Hymenobacteraceae > Hymenobacter. Next base: position 1,335,143 of record NZ_JAHZTD010000002.1, read on the forward strand.
ACCCTCGGATGTGGCCCAGGCCGTACGCTACGTGCTGGAAGCCCCGGCCCACGTCGTCGTCGATGAGCTGATGCTTCACCCCCTGACGCAGGAGTGGTAGAAAGGTGACTTTGTGAAAGAGTGAGTTGAATAGTAGGCTGGCGCAAACTACTCTGGCTTACACATTTAACTCGCTTTTTCATAAAGTTTCCATCTCACTGGCTTGCCATTACCCGTTTTACTTGCCTATGAAATACCTGCTACTTTCAGCGGCGGCCCTTTCTTTGGGGGTTGCTTCGGCTTCATCTTCCTTTCTGAACTCGCAACCTTCCGCGCCCGTGGCAGAAACTCCTTTTTCCTCGGACCCCAACACCACCGATGAGCAGCCTCAGGACCATAAGCTGGTGATTTACCAGCTGATGACGCGCCTATTCGGCAACAAAACCACGGTGAACAAGCCCTACGGCACGCTCCAGGAGAATGGCGCGGGGAAGTTCAACGACATCAACAACACCGCCCTGCAAGCCATCCGGAAAATGGGCACCTCGCACGTGTGGTTTACCGGCGTGATTGAGCACGCTACCATGACGGACTACACCAAGTATGGCATTGCTCTCGACGATGCCGATGTGGTAAAAGGCCGCGCCGGCTCGCCCTACGCCATCAAGGATTACTACGATGTAGACCCCGACCTGGCCGTGGACGTGAAGAACCGCATGCAGGAGTTTGAGGCCCTGGTAAAGCGCACCCACGACAACGACCTGAAGGTTATTATCGACTTCATTCCCAACCACGTAGCCCGCACCTACAAGTCGGACGCCCACCCTAAGGGGGTAGTAGATTTGGGTGAGAAGGATGATAAGACCAAAGCGTTTGCGCCCAACAACAACTTCTACTACCTACCCGGCAAGTCGTTTGTGGTGCCGGCTGGCTACAACCCATTGGGCCCCCTGAGCGGCCCTCGGGAAGACAAGAAGTTTCAGGAAGTGCCCGCTAAAGCTACCGGCAACGACGTGTTTTCGGAAGCACCCAAGGTCGACGACTGGTTTGAAACCATCAAGCTCAACTACGGCGTCGATTACCAGAACGGGCGGCAGAAGCACTTCTCGCCCATTCCGGATACCTGGCTGAAAATGCGCGACATCCTCATCTTCTGGACCAAGAAAGATGTGGATGGCTTCCGCTGCGACATGGCCGAAATGGTGCCGGTGGAGTTCTGGGCCTGGGTAATTCCAGAGCTGAAAAAGGTGAAGCCCGAGCTGGTGTTCATTGGGGAGGCCTACGATGCTAAAACCTACAAGATGTACATCGAGCAGGGCCACTTCGACTACCTCTACGACAAGGTGGGCCTCTACGACGGGTTGCGCCGCCTGATGCGGGGCGAGGGCACAACCGAGGACATCACCAAAGTGTGGCGCGAGGAAAGCCGCGGCTTCTCTAGCCACATGCTACGCTTCCTGGAAAACCACGACGAGCAGCGCATTGCCTCCAAGGATTTTGCCGGCAACCCCCGCGCCGCTATTCCGGCCATGACGGTTTCGGCTACCCTGGCTACCGGCCCCGTGATGCTATACTTCGGGCAAGACGTAGGGGAGCCGGCCCACGGCTCGGAGGGCTTTTCGGGTGAGGACGGCCGCACCACCATCTTCGATTACTGGGGTGTGCCCGAGCACCAGAAATGGATGAACGGGGGCAAGTTTGATGGCGGGAAGCTAAGCACGGAGCAAAAGCACCTCCGCGACTTTTATTGTCGCCTGCTGGCCCTCACCAGCCAGAGCGACGCCATCCGACGCGGCCGCTTCTACGAACTACAGGATGCTAATAATCTCGACCCGCAGTACAACCAGCGCCAGCTGTATACCTACCTGCGCTGGACGGATAAGCAGAAGCTGCTCATTGTGGTCAATTTCAGCCCCGATAAAACCTACCGGCCTACCCTCCGCATTCCGCGGGAAACCATGCAGCTGATGGGCCTGAACCCCACTAAGTTCTACACTTACACGGAGTTGCTAAGCCAAGCCCCGGCCGTGGAAACCCTGAACCTGACGCTGGCCCCGCAAGGTGCCTACGTGTTCGAAATCAAGCCGGAAGAGTAGCACTCAGCACATATGTTGTAGAGCTTAGAAACCTTCCTGAGCTTCTAATTCTAAGCTTCTGAGTTCTGCTATCTAGGCTCTCATTCCTACCCCCTAACTTCCCACCACCCCATGGCAATTAGTGCAGCGGCCGCTCCCACCAGCACCCGCGAAAAACCCCGCCTGAGCTTCTGGCAAATCTGGAACATGAGCTTTGGCTTTTTGGGTATCCAGTGCGGCTTCGCGCTCCAGAACGCCAACATGAGCCGCATCTTCGAAACCATGGGTGCCAACCCCGACGACCTGGCGTTTCTGTGGCTGGCGGCTCCTATTACTGGCTTGCTGGTGCAGCCCGTTATCGGCTACCTTTCCGACCGCACCTGGAGCCCGCGCTGGGGCCGTCGGCGCCCCTTTTTCCTGATTGGGGCTATCCTGGCGTCGTTGTCGTTGCTGGTGATGCCCAACGTATCGGCGCTGTGGATGGCGGCAGGGATGCTGTGGATTATGGACTCCAGCATCAATATTTCCATGGAGCCGTTCCGGGCCCTGGTGGGCGATTTACTACCCTCCGAACAGCGCACAGTCGGGTTTGCCTTCCAGACGTTTCTGATTGGGCTGGGTTCCATCATTGGCTCGTCGCTGCCCTGGGTGCTTACGCATTGGTTTGATGTTTCGAATCAACCCGAGCCCGGCCACATTGCTCCGTCCTTGAAGTACGCCTTCTACATTGGCGGGGCGCTGTTTTTCCTGGCCGTGCTCTGGACGGTACTGAACACCAAGGAATACCCGCCCGAGAACTTAGAGCAGTTTGAAGAAGAGAAGCGCCGCACCGCGGGCTTTGCTAACGGCTTCCGCGAGTCGTTTATGGGCGTGTTCAACATGCCCCGCACCATGCAGCAACTGGCGCTGGTGCAGTTTTTTACCTGGTTCGGGCTTTATGCCATGTGGATTTACACAACTCCCGCCGTAACCAGCCACATTTACCACACCACCGATACTACCTCGAAACTTTACAACGAAGGCGCCGACTGGGTAGGCATTTGCTTTTCCGTATATGGCGGAGTATCAGCCATTTTCGCGCTTCTGCTGCCAGTGGTAGCCAGGGCCACCAGCCGCCGGTTTACTCACCTGATTTGCCTGATTGCGGGCGGCGTGGGTCTGATATCCGTCTTCTTCATTGAGAACCCCTCGTTGCTGGTGCTTTCCATGATTGGGGTGGGCATTGGCTGGGCCAGCATCCTTTCCATGCCCTATGCCATGCTAGCAGGCGCGTTGCCCGCCAACCGGATGGGCTACTACATGGGGGTATTCAACTTTTTCATCGTCATTCCGCAGAGCATTGGCGGTCTGGTGCTGGGCCCTATCACCAAACACCTCTTCCACGACCAGACGATTTACACCATTGTGCTGGGGGGCGCTTCCCTGGTGGTTGCCGGACTGTTATCGTTGCGCGTTGAGGATGCGGATGACGTGCGTACTACCTCGAATGAGCCGGTTACCCTACCCGCGCCCGGCTACGATGCCCCCGTTGAAACTGACCCGCGGCTGTAGCCACCAGGCTACCCCCTGGGGCAATAAAAAAACCTCTGCCATACCGGTAGAGGTTTTTTTATTGCCCCAGGGGGTAGCGGCCGCAGGATGCATCCGTATTTGTACGCATATACCTGCCCGGAAAATCAGCATTTAACCGGCAACGGCAAACGGGTAGTTCCTCGTATTTCCTAGTTGCGCCACGCTATTGCCTTCTCTTCCCAAACACCGTGGCTTGCTCTTACTTAACAGCAGCATATGGTGTTTCCAGCAGTATTCTTCGGCCTGTTTTTTGGAGTTTTCTTGTTGGTAATCATTCTATTGGTGGTGTCGCGGCGGCCAATCCACCCCACTAGTGCCCGGCCGCGCGTGAGTATCCTGATTGCCGCGCGCAACGAAGAAACTACCATCATCCGCTGCCTGACGGCGCTGACCAAGCTTAACTACCCCGCCGAGCAGCTGGAAATCCTGATTGGCGACGACGCCTCCACCGACAACACGGCCGCTCTGGTGGAGGAGTTCAGCAAAGACAAGCCCCAGTTTCGGCTGCTGAGCATCCGGCAGCGCCTGGGCACGGCCCGCGGCAAGAGCAACGCGCTGGCTCACTTGTGCCGCGCCGCTACCGCCGAGTATCTGCTGTTCACGGACGCCGACATGGCCATGCACCCCGACTGGGTCCAGACCATGCTGGCCGCCGCGCCCGAAGGAGTTGGCATTGTAACGGGCATCACCACGGCCGAGGGCAACCTGTTTGGCCGCCTTCAGGGCCTGGACTGGCTGTTTGGCCTGAGCCTGATTCGGATGCTGACAGACCTGGGCCTGCCTATTACGGCCGTAGGCAACAACATGCTGGTGACCCGGACGGCTTACGAGTCGATTGGGGGCTACGAGGCGCTGGCCTTTAGCATCACCGAGGACTTGCAGCTATTCGAGAAGGTAGTAGGGCAGGGGTGGGGCTACCGCAACATTATCGTGCCCAGCGCTTTGGGTATTTCGGTGGCTCAGCCTACGGTACGACACTTGCTGCAGCAGCGTAAGCGCTGGATGAAGGGCGCCGTGCGACTACCCTGGCAGCTTAGTTTGCTGTTCAGCTCTTACAGCCTTTTTTACACCGTACTGGGCTGGCCCGGCCTGCTGCCGCTGGAAACCATTGCTCTGCTGTACGCGGCCAAAGTAGCCTGCCAGACAATCTGTTTGCTTATTACCCTGCGCCAGGCTGGGCACCGCGAAAACCTGGCCGTGCTGCTGCTCTACGATGGGTACTTGCTGTTTATGTCGCTGGCCGTGCTGGCGTACACGTGGTGGCCTTCCGGCATTCAGTGGAAAGAGCGGCGTTACCGCTGGGCCGAGGGGTAGGGCCGGTTTACTGTCCGGTTTGCAGCCAGTGATACGCGGGCATTTCCTCCGTGAACACCTCAATCTGCAGTCCTGAGCTTTGGAAGTGAGGATGTTGCAGCAGCCGCGGCCGAAGTATATCGGCGTAGTAGGGGGTAGTGAAGTAGGCAATGCGCCGGTCGGGGATGGCAAAGGTGGCACGGGCTTCCGCGGCAAACTCCTGCAGCACCCAGTCCAGATCCGTCAGGTCGGCCAGCCCACGGCTGCGTAAGTCCACGAGCCAGTGGCTGGCTTGTTGCTGCTTGCCCAGCACCAAGGCCGCGCGGTATCCGGCGCGGTGCTCGGCCGAGGTAGCTGGCCTGGTCCAGCGCATAAGCAGCAGGTGCAAATCCGGACGGTAGGAAAGACGCAGGTAGTCAGATTCGAAAGGCAGCATCAGAAGGAAAGCGGCAACAAAGGTAGCAAGCTCCTCAGTAGAAAATTTGTTTTAACTATTTACGCCCGTTGGTAAAGAATCACAGCCCGGCAGACGGGGCGGACGCTGCGGTGGCGGCGTAGTTTACGGGTTTCCGGGCCCTAAATACCTCTATTTTTACTGATGCATCCCCGGCGATGTTGTACTTGTCTTTTGGCGCGTAACTTCCCGCTGGTATTATTCTCAACTCTACATCTTTTTTAATGACTCGCAACCACCTGTTGCTGCTGGGTTTAGGAACTTCGCTGGCGCTGCAGCCGGCGCTGGCCCAGCAAAAACCGGCTACTAAGCCGGCCACCGTTACCAAAGCCCCTGCTGCTACTGCTGGTGGGGCCCGCCTGGTTGAAAAAGTAACTCGCAAAGGCTCCGAGCTAGTCATTCCGTACGAAAAGTACGTGCTGCCGAACGGCCTTACGCTCATCGTAACAGAAGACCACTCCGACCCCCTGGTACACGTGGACGTAACATACCACGTAGGCTCGGCGCGGGAGCAGATTGGAAAGTCGGGCTTTGCCCACTTCTTTGAGCACATGATGTTCCAAGGCTCCGACCACGTAGCCGACGAGCAGCACTTCAAGACGGTAACGGCCGCCGGCGGTACGCTCAACGGCTCTACTAACCGCGACCGGACCAACTACTACGAAACGGTACCCAGCAACCAGCTTGAAACGGCATTGTGGCTGGAGGCCGACCGCATGGGTTTCCTGCTCGACGCCGTAACCCAGCAGAAGTTTGAGGTGCAACGCTCTACCGTGAAAAACGAGCGGGGCCAGAACTACGACAACCGCCCCTACGGTCTGGCGTCGGAAAACATTGCCCGCACGCTCTACCCCTACGGCCACCCCTATAGCTGGCTGACCATCGGCTACCTCGAAGATCTGGACCGTTCCGACGTAAACGACCTCAAGAACTTCTTCCTGCGTTGGTATGGCCCCAACAACGCTACCCTTACCGTGGGCGGCGACGTGAAGCCCCAGGAGGTAGTGAAACTGGTGGAAAAGTATTTCAGCCCTATCAGCAAAGGCCCGGCTGTGGCGGCCCAGAAGCTGCCCGCGCCCAAGCTGGCCCAGGACCGCTACGTAAGCTACACCGACAACGTGCGCTTCCCGATGCTGCAGATGGTATTCCCGACGGTGCCCAGCGGCCACCCCGACGAGTACGCCCTTGACGCTCTGGCCGAAATTATTGGCCAAGGCAAAAACTCCCTGCTCTACAAGAACCTCACGAAAACCCAGCAGGCCGTGCAGGCTTCGGCCTACAACAACTCTTCGGAGCTGTCGGGTGAGTTTACGCTCGTAACGCTGCCCTTCCCCGGCAAAGGCCTCGACAGCCTGGAGCTGAAGGTACGCAAGACCCTGACCGAGTTCGAGCGTGCCGGCGCTACGGCCGAGCAGGTAGCCCGCTTCAAGGCCAGCACCGAAGCCCAGGTGGTAAACAGCCTAGCCAGCGTCAGTGGCAAAGTAAGCCAGCTGGCGGCCAACCAAACCTACTTCGGCAACCCTAACCGCCTGCCCGAGGAGCTAAAGCGCCTGCGCGCCGTGACGCCCGCCGATGTAAACCGCGTGTACAACCAATACATTAAAGGCAAGCACGCCGTGGTGCTAAGCGTACTGCCCAAAACCGGCGGCACGCCGGCTAAAGCCGACAACTACACCGTATCTAAAGAAGGTTACCAGGCTCCTGACTACGGCTACAACGGCCTGACCTACGTGAAGGCCACCGATACCTTCGACCGGAGCAAGCAGCCTGCCGCCGGCACCAATCCCGTGGTGCAGGTGCCGCAGGTGTGGCAGTCGTCCTTGGATAACGGACTGCGCCTGATGGGCTCCCGCAACACGGAAATCCCGACGGTAACCATGCTGCTGACCATCCGCGGCGGCCACCGCCTGGAGCAGGCCAACGCCAACCAGGCCGGTATTGCCTCCCTCACGGCGGCTATGCTCAACGAAGGCACCCAGAAGTACACCGGCGAGCAGTTCAGCTCGGAGCTGGATAAGCTGGGCAGCACCATCCGCGTGTCGGCCGGCGACGACAACACGACCGTGTACGTGCAGAGCCTGACCAAGAACCTGCCCGCCACCATGAAGCTGCTGGAGGAGCGCCTGCTGCGGCCCCGCTTTGATGCGGCCGATTTCGCCCGCATCAAAAAGCAGACGCTGGAAGGCATTGCCAACCAGAATACCCAGCCGGTAGTTATTGCCGATAAGACGTACGCTCGCCTGCTCTACGGCCCGGCCAACATCATGAACGTGCCCAGCAGTGGTACCACGGCCACGGTAACCAGCCTCACCCTCGACGACGTGAAGCAGTTCTACCAGCAGAACTACGCCCCCAACGTGAGCTACCTCGTGGCCGTAGGCGACGTAGACCAGGCCACCCTCACCGGCCAGCTAGGCTTCCTGAAAGGCTGGGCGAAGAAGGATGTGCGCCTGCCGGCCGGCGAAAAGGCACCTCAGCCCGATAAAACCCGTATTTACTTCGTGAATAAGGACGGGGCCGCGCAATCGGAAATCCGGGTGGGCTACCTTACCCCGCTTACCTACGACGCTACCGGCGACTATTACCGCGCCTACCTCTCCAACTACATCCTGGGGGGAGCCTTCAACTCGCGCATCAACCTGAACCTGCGCGAGGACAAGGGCTACACCTACGGCGCCCGCTCGGGCTTCCAAAGCTCGCGCTACGTGGGTCCCTATACGGCCAGCGCCGGCGTGCGCGCCGATGCCACTGCTGCCTCGGTTAAGGAGTTCATGAAGGAAATCCAGAACTACCGCAACGGCATTACCGATGAGGAGCTGCAGTTCCTGCAGTCCTCGGTGGGTCAGAGTGATGCCCTGCGCTACGAAACGGGTCAGCAGCGGGCCGCCTTCCTCTCGCGCCTGCTGGAGTACGACCTGAGCACCGGCTACGTGAAGCAGCAGAGCGACATTCTGAAGGGCCTGAAGCGCGAAGACGTGCAGGCTATTGCCCAGAAGTACCTGCCCGCCGATAATATGTACATCGTGGTAGTGGGCGACCGTTCTAAGTCCTTCCCGGGTCTTGCGGAGCTAGGCTACGAAGTGGTAGAGCTGGATGCCGACGGCAACCGGGTAGCCGCCCCGGCGGCTCCGGCGGCCCCGGCGGCTACCGCCGTCACGCCGCCCGCCGACAACGAGAAGATGAAAATCAAGACCAAAGACGCCGACGGCAAAAAGGAAAAGCGTAAAGCCAAGAAGGATAAGGAAGACACTAAGTAATTCCAGCTTTCCTACCCTGCAAAAAGCCTGAATCCAATGGATTCGGGCTTTTTTGTATCCCTCCCCGTCCTTTCTGCTATGCAGTAGCTCTGAACTCAGGCCACCGGCCTGGGCGGCGTAGCCGTCAGAGCCGGCGGCCTGAATACGCCTCTCGCTGTTTGCGGAACCTCTTGCCCTACCTCTGGTGTCCGGTACATGCAGCCGCCGGGGCGAAATACGTATCTTTCCCAAGCCCATGTTAGGCGGCAACCTTATGGTAGTGGAGAAAGACCCCGCAACAACTCGGGGGGCCCTGGACGATGTGCTGGCCCGCCTCGATGCTTTTAAGCGCAAGTTTTACCTGAACCTGCTGGTTCGCGGCCTAGTGGTGGCCGGCGGCCTGCTGCTCAGCTTATTTCTGGTATTCAACCTGCTCGAATACTTCCTGTACCTGCCTACCTGGGTGCGGGCCGGGCTGCTGTTCGGCTTTGTGGCTGGCATGCTCTACGCTTTCGGGCGCTGGATCTGGCAGCCCCTGGCCGCCCTGACCAACCTGCGCCGGATGCTGAGCGATGAGCAGGCTGCCCGCAGGGTAGGGGAGTTGTTCCCGGATGTGCAGGATAAACTCCTAAACGCCCTGCAATTGCGTGGCCAGGCCCAGGAAAACGCTCTACTGGCCGCCAGCCTGGAGCAGCGCGCCGGGCAGCTGCGCGGCGTGGAGTTCAGCCAGGGCATTAATATTCAGGCTCAGACCAAGCCGCTGTGGAAGTACGTGGCCATTCCGGGAGCTGTAGTGGTGGTGCTGCTGCTCATTTATCCTAGCCTGTTTGTGCAAGGCACCGAGCGAATTCTGAACTACAACCAGAAATACAGCCCGCCCGCGCCCTTCCGCTTCGTGGTGGAAAACAAGAACCTCACTGCTTTCAAGGGCGAAGATTTTACCCTGAATGTAACCGTAGAAGGCGAGGCGCTGCCCAACGAAATCAGTATTGTGTACGGCGGCCGGGAACGGCATTTGGTACGTGAAAACGGCAACCGCTTCCGCTACGACTTCCGCCAGCTGCGCGAAAACGTGGAGTTTCAGTTGGCCGCTGCCGGCTTTACCTCCCCGGAGTACGACCTCACGGTGAAGGCCCGCCCCAACCTGCGCGACTTTGCCGTGCGGGTTTCCTACCCCGCCTACCTCGGCAAACCTGCCGAAACCATCCGCAACTCCGGCAACCTCACCGTGCCCGAAGGCTCCGACCTGCGCTGGGAGTTCAGCACCGAAGCTACCGACCAGCTACAGCTCAAGTTCCGCAACCCCGATGAGGTAGTGAGTGCCCAGGCCGACGACGAGCAATTTCTGCTTTCCCGCCGGGCGATGCGCAGCCAACAATACTCCGTGCACCTGCGCAACGCCAACAGCCCCAACCGGGACCCCATCGAATACCAGCTTACCGTAATACCTGACCAGGTACCCGACGTGACCCTGGAAGCGTTTCAGGATACTACCTCGTTGCGCTACCTCGCCTTGGGTGGCAACGTGCGGGACGATTACGGCCTCTCGCGCCTGCAGCTGCACTACCGCGTGCTGAGCAAAGGCCGGCCCAACGCCCCCTACCAAACCCGCGCCCTACCCCTGGGCAGCGGCCCTAGCCAGAGCTACGCGTACCAGTGGGATGTGCGCCCCCTGAACCTGCGCCCCGGCGACCGACTGGAGTATTTCGTGCAGGTGTGGGACAACGACGGCGTGCACGGACCCAAGTCGGCGCGTAGCCGCACCGCCGAGTTCCGCCTGCCGTCGCGCACCGAGCTGCGCCAGCAGCTGGCTTCTCAGAGCCAGGCCGTGCAAAGTCAGCTGAGCCAGGCCGCCCAGCAAAGCAAGAAAATGGAGCGGGAGCTGGCCAAGGCCGAGGACAAGCTGAAAGTAAAGCGTGACCTGAACTTTCAGGACCGCAAGCAGCTGCGTGACATGCTCGACCAGAAGCAGCAGATGGACCAAGCCTTGGATGAGCTGAAGCGCCAGTTTGAGCAGTTGCAGGAGCAGCAAAATCAGCTGGATCCGCAGAAGAACGAGGAGCTGGCCCAGAAAGCTGAGGAGCTGAAAAAGCTGATGGAAACCCTGCTCGACCCCGAGACCAAGAAGCTTTACGAGGAGCTACAGAAGCTACTGGAACAACAGCAAGACCAGAACCAGCCCGAAATGCAGCGCCTGATGCAGCAGCTCGAAAACAAGGAGAATACCCTGCAGAAAGAGCTGGAGCGCGCCCTCGAAATGTTCAAGCAGCTACAGTTTGAGCAGAAGCAGGACCAAGCCCTGGAAAAACTCCAGCAGCTGGCTCAGGAGCAGCAGAAACTGGCCGATGAAACCCAGAAGAACGACAAGAACAACCCCGACAACAACCTCAGCAAAGACCAGCAGCAGCAAAAGCAACAGGACCTGAAGCAGCAGCAAGCCGAGCAGCAACAGAAATTTGAGGAGTTGAAGCAGGACCTCAAAGACATGAAGGAGCTGGACCAGCAACTCGGCGGCGAAAACCAGGCCGACGAGATGAAGCAGGACCAGCAGCAGGTAGATGAGCAGCAGCAGGACAGCCAGGAGCAGCTGGGCAAAAACCAGAACCAGAAAGCCAGCCAGAGCCAGAAGCAGGCCGCCCAGAAAATGCAGCAAATGGCTCAGAAGATGCAGCAGCAGATGAACGAGGAGGAACAGGACCAGCAGCAGGAAAACATCGACGACCTGCGCGACATCCTCGAAAACCTGCTCAAGCTCTCCTTCGACCAGGAAAACCTGATGAAGCAGTTCCGCACCGTGGACCAGTCGGACCCGCGCTTTGTGCAACTCGGCCAGACCCAGCGCAAGCTCAAGGACGATGCCCGCGTGGTGCAGGATTCACTCTATGCCCTGGCCAAGCGCGTGTTCCAGATCAAGTCCTTCGTGACGCGGGAGGTAGGCGAGATGAACGGCCGTATGGACGAAAGCCTCGACCAGATTCGGCAGCGCAACGTGGGCCGCGCCACCAGCTCCCAGCAGCTGGCCATGACCAGCATGAACAACCTGGCCCTCATGCTGAATGATGCCCTCCAGCAAATGCAGGAGCAGCAGCGCCAAAGCCAGAGCCAGCAACAGCAGGGTGGGGGCAAGCCCGGGCGCAAAAAGAAGAAAGGCAGCTCGGCCGGCGAAGGCCAGCTGGGCCGCATGCAGCAGCAGCTCAACCAGCAGATTCAGCAGCTCCAGCAGAGCGGGAAGCAGGGCCGCGCCCTCTCCGAGGAGTTGGCTAAGCTGGCCGGACAGCAGCAAATGCTCCGGCAGGCCATGCAAGAGCTGGAGCGGATGCAGCAGAAAGGCGGCGGGAAACCCGGAAATAATAAAGACGGTAAAGGGCAAGACGGCGCCGGAGGCCTCGGCGACGTCAAAAAAATGATGGAACAAACCGAAACCGACCTCGTAAACAAGCGGCTGACGGAGCAGACTATTATGCGCCAGCGCCAGATCCTGACTCGTTTGCTGGAAGCCGAGAAGTCGGCCCGGGAGCGGGACCAGGATGAAAAGCGCGAAGCGCAGACGGCCCAGAACCGTCCGCCTGTGTTTCCGCCGGCGTTTCAGCAGTACAAACGCCAGCAAAACCGGCAGACGGAGCTGCTCCGCACCGTGCCGCCGGCCCTCACGCCCTACTATCAGCGGGAGGTGAGTGAATATTTTCAAAAAATGAAGTAGCGTTCAGCTACTTTTACCGCCCCTACGTCGCCTTCCCCTTTTCCTTTCTATGAAGCAGGTTAAAATTCAGATTCCTTCGCTGGTCGAAAATATCCGCGTGGTGGAGAGCTTTATCGACAACTCGAAGGATACGTTTCACATCGAAGACGATATCTACGGCAACATCATGGTGGCCGTCACGGAGGCGGTAAACAACGCCATCCGCCACGGGAACAAGTTCGATAAGGACAAAAACGTGTTCCTGTCCTTGTTTGTGGACCAAGACCGGGTAAAGTTCGAAATCGAGGACGAAGGCACGGGCTTCGACTATACCAACCTGATTGACCCCACGGCCCCCGAAAACCTGGAAAACCCCGGCGGCCGCGGCATCTTCCTGATTCGGCATCTGGCCGATGACGTAGAGTTCACCAAGGATGGCCGCAATGTGCAGCTCACCTTTATGTTACCCACGTCCACGTCCTCAGCTTCGGAGTCTAGCTCGGCCATCAACGGCGCAGAAACTGCCACCCATTAGTTTATTCTTGCGATGAGCGACCTGCCCACCGAGTACGACGATCAGGAAGACGATGACTTTGGCCGCGACGAAGGCCCGGGCATTGAATTCCTGGTAGAAGATGTTGATTTCGAGCTGGCCGACGCCCAGGACCTAACTTCTTGGATTGAACGCGTAGCGGAGGTGCACGAACACGAAATCGTGCAGCTTACCTACATCTTCTGCTCCGATGAGTACCTGCACAAGGTCAACATGGAATACCTTGAGCACGACACGTACACCGACGTTATCACGTTCGATAACGCCGACGATGCCGATATCATCGAGGGCGACATCTTTATTTCGGTGGAGCGCGTGCGTGAAAACGCCCAGATTCATGGCGTCACGTTCCGCGACGAGCTGCACCGCGTCATGATTCATGGCGTGCTGCACTTACTTGGCTACGCGGATAAAGACTTGCTGAGCCAAACGGCCATGCGCAAGAAAGAGGATGACTGCCTGCTGTTGCGCACCTTCTGATAAGGTTTGCGCTCTGAGCAGTGGTAGCACCCAGAAATACTTAGAAAACGCCCGCCCCAAGCGGGCGTTTTTCTGTGATGACTGTTCGAGCCTATACTTCCTTACCTATCAGGTGGGTAGTAGGTATAGATTCGTGTGAGCTGCTGCCGTGCTCTGTACTAGTTATTTCTTATGGCTGCTTTTCCTTTTACTACCCCTGTCATTCGGGCTGAAGCCCTGGACTTTTACTTGGGCCAAGGCTACTACCGGATGCACCAAGACTTATTTACCTGCCGGTTTCTGCCCCTGGATGATGCGCTCTATACCGTGCACTGGCTGCGGGTGGTGCTATCGGAGGTGCACTACGGCCCGGAGCAGCGCCGACTGCTGCGGCTTAACGAGCGGTTTACTACCATCATCCGGCCCTTTCACCTTGCCCCGGAGTACGAAGCTCTTTACGCCATCTATCTCACCTCTATCACCTTCGATGCGCCCGAAACGGTGGAGGCCTTTCTGCTTGCAGGGGCTACGCACAATGTCTTCACTACCTCTGTACTAGAAGTGCGCGACCAGGGCCAGCTGATTGCGGTTGGTATTTTCGACAGCGGCGCCCGAAGTGTGGCCGGCATCATGAACTTCTACCACCCGGCTTACCGCAAGTATAGTCTGGGTAAGTACCTGATGCTGCTCAAAATCAACTACGCGCGGCAGCAGCAGAAAGCCTATTACTACCCCGGCTATCTGGTACATAACTACCCCAAGTTCGACTACAAGCTGTTCCCTTGCCTGGCCGCTACGGAAGTATTTGAGAGTGCAACGGGGCGCTGGCTACCCTTCTCCTGGGATACCGTAGCGGCGCATTCCGCTGAGCTACTGGCCGACTGGTCGGATGATGAGCTGGAGCTAGATAACCAGGAATAAGCGGCGGTAACGCACGCAAGCCACGGAGTGCGTATCTTTGTGCACGTATTGAGCGTGTTGCGTCCGCCTTTCTGAAGTCGATTTCTTGAAGAAGCGCCCGCCCATACGCGGGCGTTTTCTGTTTGGAGCCCACGGCGAACTTTCCAGCCGGAAGTTCCTGTTTCCTCCCGACGGCCAGCGCAATGCGGCGTGTTTCCACCCATCAGGGGGTAGCCAGCCGGCCGCGTTATCCGTCCCATTCGTTTAAATCCGCGATTCATGTTTCAGCAAGAAGAGTACGACGTTATTGTAGTAGGAGCCGGCCACGCGGGCTGTGAGGCGGCCGCCGCCGCGGCCAACATGGGCTCCAAGGTCCTGCTCGTGACGATGAACATGAACACCATCGCCCAGATGTCGTGCAACCCAGCTATGGGCGGGGTAGCGAAGGGCCAGATTGTGCGCGAGGTGGATGCGCTGGGCGGCCAGTCGGGCATCATCACCGACAAAACCATGATTCAGTTCCGGATGCTGAACCGCTCGAAAGGCCCCGCCATGTGGAGCCCCCGGGCCCAGAGTGACCGGATGCGCTTCGCCGAGGAGTGGCGCCTGACCCTGGAGCAAACCCTGAATGTGGACTTCTGGCAGGAAGCCGTAACGGGCCTGGTGGTGGAAAACGATACGGTAGTGGGTATCAAAACCCAGCTTGGCATTGAGTTCCGCGGCAAAGCCGTAGTGCTTACCAATGGTACCTTCCTCAATGGCCTCATTCATATTGGGGAAAAGAACTTTGGCGGCGGGCGTGCCGCGGAGAAGGGTAGCACCGGCATCACGGAGCAGCTCAAGGAGCTGGGCTTCGAGGCCGGCCGCATGAAAACCGGCACCCCGCCCCGCGTGGATGGCCGTAGCCTCGACTACTCCAAAATGGAGGAGCAGCCCGGCGACGAGGTGCCCAGCAAGTTTTCCTACCTCGATACGCCCACGCTAACCAAGCAGCGCCCCTGCTACATCACCTACACTAACCCGGAGGTGCACGCCATCCTGAAGGAAGGCTTCGAGAAGTCGCCGATGTTCCAGGGCCGCATCAAGGGCCTGGGGCCACGCTACTGCCCAAGCGTGGAAGACAAAATCAACCGCTTCGCCGACAAGGACCGCCACCAGATTTTTGTGGAGCCGGAGGGCTGGAGCACGGTAGAGGTGTACGTGAACGGCTTTAGCAGCAGCTTACCCGAAGATGTGCAATACCGCGCCCTGCGCAAAATTGTCGGGTTCGAAAATGCGAAGATGTTCCGGCCGGGCTACGCCATTGAGTACGACTTCTTTCCGCCAACTCAGCTGCACCTTACGCTGGAAACCAAGCAAATCAGCAACCTCTATTTCGCGGGCCAGATCAATGGCACCACGGGCTATGAGGAAGCAGCCTGCCAGGGCCTGATGGCCGGCATCAACGCCCACAACAAGGTACATGGCAAGGAGCCCTTTATCCTGAAGCGCAGCGAAGCCTACATTGGGGTGCTCATCGATGACCTGGTAAACAAAGGCACCGACGAGCCCTACCGCATGTTCACGAGCCGGGCCGAGCACCGCCTGCTCCTGCGCCAGGATAACGCCGACCTGCGCCTAACACCGCTGGGCTATGCCCTGGGGCTGGCTTCGGAGGCGCGGATGGAGCTGGTGCGCGAGAAGGAGCGCCAGACCCAGGAGGTAGTAGAGCTGCTGAAAACGCACGGCATCGAGCCCCAGGAAATCAATCCGTGGCTGCAGGAAATCGGCTCGGCTACCATCCACGAAAAGACGCGCGCCGTGAACCTATTGCGCCGCCCCAATGTGGAGCTGGCCTCTTTGGCCCGCGTACTGCCCGGCCTGACCTTGGCGCTAGCACCCTACCGCCCCGAGGCGCTGGAGCAGGCCGAGATTCTGGTGAAGTACGAGTCGTATCTGGAAAAGGAGCACCAGCAGGCAGCCCGCGTGCAGGAGCTGGAAAACTTCCAAATCAGAGGCCGCCTCGACTATAAAGCCATGCCCGCTTTATCACACGAGGCCCGCGAAAAGCTCCTGAAAATTCAGCCCGAAACACTAGGGCAGGCCTCCCGCATCAGCGGCGTATCACCGGCCGACGTGTCGGTGCTGATGGTGTACCTGGGCCGGTAGGGTAGTAGTAGCAATGATTTCATTATACCAGCGACGCTGGCCGCTGGGCTGGCTTTATATCCTGACATTAGGTATAGACGCTGCCCTCGCGGGTCGTCTGGCATGGGTATTTCTTGTTGATTTCAAGGACTACCAGCGGACCGCCTCCTGGTATTGGCTGCCCGCCGGATTGTGGTGGTTGCTGGCGAGCATAGGGGTATTAGCACTGGTAGCGGGGGTGGTTACTGCGTTTCGTCGGCGGGTAGGGCGAACGGCAGCTTGGCTAGGGCTGAGCGTACTGGCTATGGGCTCGTGCGCGGCCATGAGTATACCAGTAGTGGTTACTATAGGGGGTGGCGTTTCTGCGGGCGACCCACCCGGCGTATATGAACAGTAGAAGCTAGATGCCAAACTAACTTCCCGCTGAGTACGGACAGCTCTCAAACGGCCGCAGATTCTTTTCAGATTCTGCGGCCGTTTTGGTTTTGTATCTTCGTCCTGCTATTGATTCTGTAAGTAGCTTGGTTGTCGCAATCAGCGTAATCAAATTAATCAGCGCAAATCTGTGATTTACGAGCGTTTGGAGAAGTGCCCGGTCTGCGGGAAAACGGAGTTTCGCAACAAGCTGGTAGTAGAAGATAAGTCGGTGAGCAAGGAAAGCTTTGCCATTCAGCAATGCGAGGCCTGCACGTTTCAGTTTACCAACCCCCGACCCGATGCCGCCCACATTGGCCGCTACTACGAGTCGGACGAATACGTGTCGCACAACAGCGGGGCAGGGGGGATGATCAATCAGGCGTATAAGGTGGCCCGCTTCTTTACCATGCGCCGCAAGGTGGCCCTAGTCAACAAGCTGGCCCCACGCAAGGGTCGCCTCTTTGATTACGGCTGCGGCACCGGCCACTTTCTGGCCGCAGCTAAGAGCGACGGCTGGCAGGTAGCCGGCTGGGAGCCTAATGAGCGGGCCCGCCAGGATGCCGCCCAGCGCGTAGGCCAGAACCTGGATCTGCAAGTCAACCTCAGCCAGTTTCCCGCCGAGTCTTACGATGCTATTACGCTCTGGCACGTGTTGGAACACGTTCATGAGCTGAACGATACCCTCCAGCAGCTCATCCGGCTGTTGAAGCCCGACGGAGTAGTGATAGTAGCCGTGCCCAACGTAGACAGCCTCGATGCCCAACACTACCGCCAGGACTGGGCCGCCTACGATGTACCTCGCCATTTGTATCATTTCAGCCCCAAAACCATGACCCAGCTGCTGAAAAAGCACAAGCTGCAAGTGCGCGAGGTGCTGCCTATGCCCCTGGATGCCTACTACGTGAGCATGCTCAGTGAAAAACACCGCGCCGAGCGGGGCGGCGGTATGCTTACCGTTCTCAAGGCCGGCTACCAGTCGAACCGCTACGCGGCCAGCCACGAGGGTCAGTACTCCAGCCTGATGTACGTAGCCCGTAAGCGGTAAACAGTGGGGTAGGGGAGAGGCTGCCCTGCTAGTGCTCAGCTAGTTGTCGTTTCGGGTGGGGCGCGGAATCTGGCAGACGCCTCAACTTCTGCACGCGGCTCGGAATGACAGGTTTTGGCCGCTTCAGCGTTGTGCATTGTACCTTCGATTTGCGGCGGCTGACTATCCGCCTTTCTTTTCCCGATCTGCTTTCCGTATGGCGTTACCTGCCCGAGCTAGTTTGTTTTTTGTTGTAGTAGCTGCCGCCGGGCTCGGTGGCTGTGCTGCCATCAGCTCGCCTGAGGGTGGGGTGCGGGATACTGTACCGCCCAAGCTTGTGCGCAGTACTCCGGCCAATGGAGCCCGCAATGTGCAGGGCCAATCCGTGCGGCTGGAATTTTCGGAGCAGGTGCAGCTGAAAGACCTGCAGAAAAACCTGATTGTAGCGCCCCTGCTCGACGAGAAAAACACCTACAAAATCCGGGAAGACCGCACGGCCATTACCCTGACGTTTGACCAGCCGTTCGAGCAAAACACCACTTACTCCTTCAACTTCGGCAATTCTATCAGCGACATCACCGAGAGTAATCCGGCTCAGAAAGCTATTGTCAGTTTCAGCACCGGGGCCCAGCTGGATTCGGGCTCGGTGCGCGGGGTAGTAACCAATGGACTTACAGAGGCGGCGGTCGAGAATGTGTCCGTGGTACTGTATCCCGAAACCGATACGGCCAACGTTCGGCGGGGCAAGCCCTACTACCTGGCCCGCACCGACAAACAGGGTCAGTTTGAGTTGCGGTACCTGAAGGAAGGCCGCTACCGGGCGTTTGCTCTGCTCGACAAAAACCAGAGTAACCGTTATGAGGAAGGAGAGCGTATCGGCTACCTACCCGATCTGCTCACGGTGCGGCCCGGCCTCGACAGTCTGCGCTTCCGCCTTACCCGACCCGATACCCGGCGCCCGCTCATCGTCACTCAAAAGCCCAACCCTACCGATTTCCGCGTGACCTATAATGAGGGAGTAGAGCGGATAACCCTAGCGGCCCTGGGCGCGGGACCTCCCGCGCCGGGGCTGGCCGAGGCTGTGCAGGCCGCCGAGAAAGGCCGTACAGCCGTGCTTTACCGCATTCCGGAGTTGGCGGAGGGACGTTACTTGCTCACGGCCACTGACAGCGCCGGCAACACCGGCCGCGACACCGTGAACGTGCGCTTTCAGGGCACAGCTCCTGCGCGCAAAGGCCCGGCCTACGCCGTGGAGGGCAACCCGCGGAGCGTATACCGGCAGGGGCAGGTGAAGTTTGTATTCACGGAGCCTATCCGGCTGGCCTCCAACAAACCCATTGGTACGCTGGTAGAAGATTCGCTGAAGCGCCGCCCGCTACGCCTACCCCAGGACGGGGCGCTGCTGCCTGACCGGACTACGCTGGCGCTTAACCTGAACACCACGGCTAAGAAAGCAGTGACCATTCTGCTCGACAGCACGGTTATCAGCAGCATTACCGGGCAGCGGCTGGGCCTAAAGCCGCTGCGCCTGCAAGTATCGGAGCAGAGCGTGACGGGTACGCTGAGCGGTCCGGTCCAGACTAGCTTCACCCGCTTCTGGGTGCAGTTGCTTGATGCCAGCGGCCAGGTACAGGCTACCCTCGACAGCCCCCGCGGTACCTACCGGTTCGATTACCTTTCCCCGGGTACCTACCGCCTACGGGTGCTGATTGATGCGGACAAAGATGGCCGCTGGCTTAGCGGCGACCCGCAGTTCCGGCTAGCGCCGGAACCCGTTTTCCTTTTTCCGAAGCCAATAGAAGTGCGCTCCAACTTTGACATCGTCGAAACTCTGCGCTTTTAGCGTCTAACTACGCTTTCCTGAATAGAACTGCGCCCGACTCCCTACCAGGAGTCGGGCGCTTTTGTATGAGCTACGGCAACGAGCACGTGTTACTAGTTTCCTCACCGATGGTGATGCAGAGGGCAGAGACGGAGTTCCCCCAGACTAGCGTAGCTCAGCATCTCGCCCGGTTGAGGTTGCCTAAGCCGACCAGGCCTGCTCCAGTCGGCACCTTCACAGAGTCCTACTTCCGGCTATATAGCACAGGCTCTGTAAAGATATCCACAGTCGAAATCTAGCCCTGGATACTACCAGCGGCCTTTTCAGGGGTTATCCTCCGCATAATCCACAAAGTTTTCCACGCTCAGGCCGTTAACTCACATAACCTGTGGATAATAGTGGGGAAACCTGCGGATAACTCGTGGAGAACTTGCGGAAAAGTTTTTTTGGATGTGTCCGGGCCCTGGCAGCTCTCTTGCCCTGCCCACAGCACGTGGATAAGGGTGGATAACTATCCCCCAAAAATCACACAATCCACACTAGGGTGTGGATGTGAATTGTGGATTTGTGAACAAGCTATGTGGATTGTGAAAAACGTATATAACTACTTGTAAAACAGTGTTTTATTATCCACACACCCTGTTGATACGCGGTGCATAACTCCGGTTTTGTGCACACGTTATCCCCAGTGTGCATAACCTTTGATTTTTATCCACTTATGCACAGCCCTAACGACGGAGGACAAAAGAGAATTTATTTAAAAAAGAATTTTAAAAGTTATTAACCCTGTGGAAAAGCTCGGCCGGTTCCGGTTTCCTCCGAAGCCCGCGTCTGCTCAAGCCAGCGGGACTCTCAGAGTCAGCTTCACCCCTGCGAGGCGGTCATACACTATCTTCCCTATAGCCGCCGCTTCCGTTTGCGACCCCGCAGGTTGATTCTTTTCCACAGGTTGGTGGACTGGTAAGCCCAATCGAGCCGGATATCCACTGTCTACACAGTAGCATGTTGATAACTAGCTGTTTATCCACCCCATCGTTGGTATAGGGTGGGGCAAGTAGCAGGTGGTGTCGACGCGGCAGGCAGCTTCTTCCGGTTAGTTGCCGTATAGATGGGCCCACCTCTGCTCTTCGCTCCCATGCCTTTCGACTATAGCCTGGATTTCCGGACCGTAGACTTTCGCCAGCACCCCGAACTTTACCGTGTGGGCAAAGGGGAACAGGGAGTGTTATTGGTGCAGCCCTATAAAGGCGAAATTCTGCCCTTCTGGCGCTTTCGGACACCGGAAGCAGCCCGGGAATCGTCGGAGCAGATTTACGCGCTGTTTGAGGCGTATTTACAAGCTCATGACTTTGTGGGTGCCGATATGGCCCGCAAGTTTTTGCAGATGGGCTTCACCCGGGCCCGCCGCTACGCCAACCACCGGGGCGGCAAGAAGTACGACGGTCCCGTACCTTCCGATAAGAAAGGACAAAGCGGTGCCCACGGACGGGCCGAACTTCCCCGTTCCCCCGAAGATCCAGTTAAGGCGGAAGCCGCCGCCATTTTCAAACGCAAGTGGGACGAGGCCAAGCAGCACCCCGCCTACCTGCAGCAGCGGACTGAATTTGAAGCCCGTTACGGTAAATGACCTCGAAG
Organism: Hymenobacter sp. HSC-4F20; assembly: GCF_019599275.1. Taxonomy (GTDB): domain Bacteria; phylum Bacteroidota; class Bacteroidia; order Cytophagales; family Hymenobacteraceae; genus Hymenobacter. The sequence continues at coordinate 1,356,368 of NZ_JAHZTD010000002.1, forward strand.
AACCTCTACCTTTACTTCCCTGTAATCATCCCTCCATCCTTCATTCACCGGCTATGCAAACACCAGCCCAATCCTTCAGCACCGACGAAAATGAAATTAGCCTCGGCATCGGCATGGGCCCCCTCAAGTTTGGCGCTTCCATGGACGAAGTGCGCGCTCTGATGGGTGAGCCCGAAGAAATTGAAGAGTCGGAAGACGATGACGAGTTTGAACACCAGGCCTGGAACTACCTGGAGGAAGGGTACTCCCTCTATTTCGACCGGGAGGACGACTACCGCCTGAGCTGCATCGAAACTGACCACCCCGGTATCCGCCTCTATGGCGAGGCCATTCACGGCAAGTCGCCCGAGGAGATTCAGGAGCTGATGAAGCGCCACGGTCACGAGCAAAGCGAAATCGAAAAAATGGATACTGGCGAGATGCGCCTCTCCTACGAGAAGGAGATGATTGACATGTATTTCGATGAAGATGAGCTGCAGTTTGTCAACTTCGGCGTGTTTATCAACGACGACCTAGAGGTGCAATGGCCCGCGTAGCCTGAGTTATCCACAAAAATGCTTGTTTTTCCTGTGGATAAGTTGATAACGTGCTTAGCGTCCGGGGTTTTCAACACTTCATGTCAGATTGGGACGTACGCCAACGACCGTAGCTAAGTAGCTTCTTCCAGCAGGTATAATAAAAAAGCCACCCCGGCAACGGGGTGGCTTTTTGGCTTCTTCCAAGAAACCCTAGGAAGGCATAATGGTGCGGAAGAGCAGAAACAAGCCGCCTGCCAGCACCATGGTAACGGGAAGGGTGAGCACCCAAGCTAGGGCAATGTTGCGCACCATTTGGGGGTTGAGGTTCTTGATGCCCCGGTTGGCTACCATGCTACCAGCAATGGCTGAGGACAGCACGTGGGTAGTGGAGGAGGGCAGGCCGAAACCGGTGGAAGCGCCAATCATGGCCGCCGCTACCAGCTCAGAGGAAGCACCCTGAGCATAGGTCAGGTGCTCTTTACCAATCCGTTCCCCAATGGTTTTCACGATGCGCTGCCAGCCAATCATGGTGCCGATACCCAGCGACAAGGCCACCATCAAGGACACTTGCCAGGGAGCATAGTCGGTGAAGGTACGCATCTGGGCAATGCTGTCCTCGTAGGTTTTACGGTCGATGGAGCTCAGCGGTACCTTCTCACTTGCCGTGAGTTTCTTGGCGCGGTTGTATAGGAGCAGAATGGCTTTTCGAATTTCAAAACGGTCCTGCTCAGGCAGCTGCTTTACGTCGGTCTTGCCTTCGAAAATACGGTCGAGCGTGTTGGTTTGCACGCGCACCTCGGCCAGCAGCTGACGGTCGGCCTCACTTAGCTCGGCGGCATTGAGCTTGCCCATTACCTGCTCCACGCGCACCAGCGAGTCGCGCATGTCCAGGGGGTTGAGCTTGGAGTTAAGGGCAAAGTGCACGGGCACGATGCCAATCAGAATGAGCATAATCAGGCCTACGCCCTTCTGCCCGTCGTTGGAGCCGTGGAAGTAGCTCACCAGGGTGCAGGTGGCAATCAGGATCAGGCGGATCCAGATGGGTGGGGGCTTACGTTTGTGAGGCTCCTTGAAAATGGCCTTGTTGCGCACAAAGCGGCGCAGCAAAAACATCAGCACGATAGTGAGCGAGAAGCCGAACAGGGGACTAACCAGCAGGGCCAGGCCGGTTTCGCCGGCTTTGCTCCAGTTCACGGCGGCCGCGTTGGGACTCAGCAGGGAAAAGGCAATGCCCACGCCCAGGATGGAGCCGATGAGGGCGTGCGACGACGACGAGGGCAGGCCGTAGTACCAGGTCCCTACGTTCCAGATGATGGCCGCCACAATCAGGGCGCCCACCATGGCAATGCCGTGGTACACATTCTGGTCCACGAGGCTTTCTACGGGCAGTAGGTACACAATACCCATGGCCACGCCAATGCCGCCGGCAATAACCCCGACAAAGTTCCAGAAGGCCGACCATACCACGGCTACCCACGGGCGTAGCGAGTTGGTGTAAATCACCGTCGCTACGGCGTTGGCCGTGTCGTGGAAGCCATTCACAAATTCAAACGCGCAGGCTGCCACCAAACAGGCAATTAGCAGCAACAGCACATGAGGCTCTAAGCCAAACATAGAGGGGGGATTGGTGAGAATTCAGTTTCGGTAACCAAAGGTAGGACCGCCCAAAGGGGGCGCAAGATTATGAAATTGTTACCGGACCAACCGGCAGCGCGGGTCATTGAGGCGCTAAACGCAAGAAGCAGCAGTGGGTTTAAGCCCAGTAGCTGAACCACAGTAAATTATTGATTGGCAGCCGCCCGGGCCTATTTATAGCGCCGGGGGTAGGGTGCAAGCTAAAGCTTTGGCTACTTTTGCCTCTGATTTAGAAGTGAGAGGCGAGAAGTGAGAAGTGAGATACCGTGGAGTGCTCCACTGAAGGAGCTGCCGCGAGCGTCAATGAACTTCCCTTCTCACCTCTCACCTCTCATCTCTCACTTCTACTGATAGCATGAGCAACGAGCAGAAACCCGCCGCCACGGCCGAAAGCACCCTGGCTGATATCGTGTCGCACGCCAAGGAATACGGCTTTGTATTCCCCTCTTCGGAAATCTACGACGGCCTGGCCGCGGTGTACGACTATGGCCCCAATGGCGTGGAGCTCAAGAATAACCTCAAGCAACTCTGGTGGCGGGCCATGACCCAGCTCAACCAAAATGTAGTGGGCATTGACGCGGCCATCTTCATGCACCCGCTCACTTGGAAAGCCTCCGGCCACGTCGACGGCTTCTCGGACCCCATGATTGACAACCTCGACAGCAAGAAGCGCTACCGCGCCGACGTGCTGCTGGAGGAAAAGGCGGCCGAATACGAGAAGAACGGCGAACTAGCCCGCGCCGAAACCCTGCTGGCCGAAATGGGCCGCCTGCTCACGGCCGAGGACTTGGCCGGCGTCAAGCAGCTCATCATCGACGAGCAGATTACCTGCCCCGTCAGCAAGACCAGCAACTGGACCGACGTACGTCAGTTCAACCTGATGTTCTCGACGCAGGTAGGGGCCGTGGCTGGCGACTCCTCCCAGATTTACCTGCGCCCGGAAACGGCCCAGGGCATCTTCGTGAACTTCCTGAACGTGCAGAAGTCGGCGCGCCAGAAGGTGCCGTTTGGCATCGCCCAAATCGGGAAAGCCTTCCGCAACGAGATTGTGGCCCGCCAGTTCATCTTCCGCATGCGGGAGTTCGAGCAGATGGAAATGCAGTTCTTCGTGCGCCCTGGCACGGAGGGCGAGTGGTACACCACCTGGAAGGAAACGCGCCGGCGCTGGCACGAGGCCCTGGGCCTGCCCGCCGACAAGCTCCGTTTCCACGACCACGACAAGCTGGCCCACTACGCCAAGGCCGCCGTCGACATTGAGTTTGAGTTTCCCTTCGGCTTCAAGGAAATCGAGGGCATTCACTCCCGCTCCGACTTCGACCTGACCCAGCACCAGAACCTGAGCCGCAAGAAGCAGCAGTACTTCGATAACGACATCAACCCCGAGACTGGCAAGCCTTACGGCAACTACGTGCCCTACGTAGTGGAAACCTCCGTGGGCGCCGACCGCCTGTTCCTGGCCACGCTCTGCCAGGCCTACCAAGAAGAAACCATCACCGAAGGCGAAGGCGACAAGCAGCAAACCAAAACCCGCAAGCTGCTGCGCCTGCACCCGGCCGTGGCCCCCATCAAAGCCGCCATTTTCCCGCTGGTGAAAAAGGACGGCCTACCCGACAAGGCCAACGAAATCTACAACTCCCTGCGCCACGACTTCCGGCTGGTAGTGGAGGAGAAGGATTCCATTGGTACGCGCTACACCCGCCAGGACCTCATCGGCACGCCCTTCTGCATTGCCGTCGACCACCAGACCCTGGAAGACAATACCGTGACGGTGCGCCACCGCGACTCGCGCGAGCAGACGCGCATGCCCATCAGCGAGCTGCGCAGCTACATCGGCGAGGCCGTGAGCTTCTCGCGCATTTTCGAAAAACTGTAGGAGCACGCGTTTGCGTTCTACCAACGAGAAAGGCCACCGGACTGCTCCGGTGGCCTTTCTCGTTGGTAGAACGCAAACGCGTGCTGGCCCTAGTTCTCGTTGAGCCAGGCGGTAGCGTCGCGACGCGACGTGAAGTAGTTAAACTCCACCTGAGCCGGAGTAGGAAGGTAGGACGCCAGGGAGCTGCCAATCTGGTACCGGTATTGGCCCTCCGACACGACAGCGGCTATAAACAAAGGGCGCGACAGTTGCTGGGGTAGCAGGGTGGCCAGGGGATGCAGAAGCTCCGTTTCCTCGGTTAAGGAAATATTGCGTTTCAGATCCAGGAGCAACTTGCCCACATTCTGCGCCAGCATAACCTTTAAGGCCTGTTGGTAAGCCTGCCTGAACGATACGCCCGAGCGGGTAGCGGTGAAGTGAAGGTGTAGGGTATCAGAGGCCGGATGGTACGTAATAGACGCATCCGAGGAATTGTACAGTGTCATTGCAAAGAAAAACAACAAGCAATACGGGGTAAAATACAACTACTGAATACCTCAACGTACTGATGCCAGGTACTTTACGCGGATAGGCTCATAAAATGTTCCCTATATTCAGAACAAAAAACAAGATAACCAACTAACTGGCTCAACCTGAGCTGTAAGCCATAGCGAAGGGTAATCCTGATACTTAGCCGCATACCTGCCCGGGGTTGCGTACCTTTGCTGCATTTTAGCAGCCTATGTGGAGAAACCTCGCCCTGTTTGTCATTAAGAACCGCCGCTTGCTGGTAGGGCTGCTGGCCGCTATTACGGTATTCATGGCCTGGGAGGCCCGCAAAATCGAAATGACCTACGATTTTGCCCAGGTTGTCTCGCCCGACGACCCGGACATGGTGTACTTCCAGAAGTTCAAACAGAAGTTTGGCGAGGATGGCAACGTGCTGGTGCTGGGCATGCAAGACAGCTCGGTGTACCAGCTGGGCAACTTCAACGAGCTGCGCATCCTGACGGATACCCTAAGCAAAGTGCGCGGCGTAAATGGTATTCTGGGCGTGACGCGCCTGCCCCGCCTGGTGAAGGATACCGCTACCCAGTCGTTTCGGGCCGAACCTATTTTCCGGGGCCTACCGCAGAACCAGGCGGCGCTTGACTCGCTGATGCGGGTAGTGAATGCGCAGGAGTTTTATAAAGGCCAGCTCATTTCGCCCAGTACCGGAGCAACTTTGCTGGCTCTTACCATGGACCCCAAGTACCTGAACTCCAGTAAGCGGGAAGCCGTGATGCAGGAAATTCTGGGGCATGCCGAGCGGTTTCAGCAAAAGACCGGCATCCGGATGCACTACGCCGGCCTCCCCTACGTGCGGGCCACCATGACCACCAAAGTAGCGTCAGAAATGAAGCTGTTTGTGGCCCTAACCGTGGTGATGATGGCCATCACCCTACTCATGTTCTTCCGGACGTGGTCGGCGGTGGTGTTTCCTCTGTTGATTGTGCTGATTGTCGTGACGTGGTGCATTGGCAGCATGGTGCTGCTGGGCTACAAAATCAACCTGCTCACGGGCCTGATACCGAGCATCATCATCGTTATCGGCATTCCGAACTGCACCTACCTGCTCTCGCGCTACCACTACGACTACCGCAAATCCGGCAACCAAGTGCTGGCTATGGCGCGGGTGGTGCGCAAAATTGGGCTGGTAACGCTCATGAACAACACTACCACGGCCATTGGCTTCGTGGTGTTCTGCTTTACCAACATTGCCATTCTGTTCCAGTTTGGGGCGGTGGCTACCCTCAACATCTTCGTAGCCTTTGCGGTGTCGTTTATTCTGATGCCCATTGTGTTTACCATTCTGCCGCCGCCTACCCCCAAGCAGCTCGAACACCTGGAGGCCAAGCCCCTGACCAAGCTCCTAGAGTTCTTCGACTACCTGGTGCTGGAGCGCCGGCGCACGGTGTACCTGGCGGCCCTGGTCTTTATGGTACTGGCTGCCTTTGGCGTGAGCAAGGTAAAATCGGTGTCCTACATGGTAGATGATTTGCCCAAGGATTCCTCGGTAAACTCCGACCTCAAGTTCTTCGAGCAGCATTTCAACGGGGTGATGCCCCTAGAAATGGTCGTAAATACGGGCCGGGCAAAAGGCTTATTGAAGCTTAAAAACCTGGAGCGCATCGACCGGCTGGAGAACTTCCTGCGCACCCAGCCCGTGCTGACTACCCCCGTGAGCGTGGTCACCTTCCTGAAGGCGTCGACCCAGGCGTTCTACAACGGCAATGCGGAGTTTTACCGCCTGCCCGATAACTCGGAGAAGAACTACGTGTTTAGCTACCTGGCCCACTCGCAGTCTACGAAAGGCAATGAAGGCCAGCTGACCAGCAAGCTGCTGCGCTCCTTCACGGATAGCACCATGCAGGAAGCCCGGATTTCGCTGAAAATTGCGGACATCGGCTCTCACAACCTCGATACACTCATTAACAACCGCATCAAGCCGGAAATCAACAAGATTTTCAAGGGCACGGGTATGGATGTGAAGCTGACGGGCACCACCATCATCTTCACCAAGGGCAACGAATACCTCATCGGTACGCTCAAGGAAAGCCTGATTATTGCCTTCGTGCTGGTGGGTTTGGTCGTGCTCATTCTGTTCCGCAGCGTCCGGGCAGTGTTCTTTACGCTCCTGCCCAACTTCTTTACCCTGCTGCTCACGGGCGGTATTATGGGCTACTTCGGCATCCCGCTCAAGCCCAGCACCGCCCTGATTTTCAGCATCGCCCTGGGCATTGATGGCGACAATTCCATTCACCTGCTGGCTAAGTTTCGGCAGGAAATGGCCGCCAACGGCCGCCGGGTGAAGGCCGCCATCAGCACTACCCTCTCGGAGGCCGGCACCAGCATGATTTACACCAGCATTGTGCTATTTCTGGGCTTCTCGGTGTTTGCTTTTTCGGAGTTTGGGGGCACGAAGGCCCTGGGCCTCTTGATGTCGGCCAGCTTGCTTATCACCAACTTCTCCAACCTGATTCTGCTGCCCTGCTTGCTGGTTACCTTCGAGCACGGCAAGGATGAGGACGTCATTAACCAGTCGGGCATCAAGCACTACGACGACAACTACCACGAGGAAGACGACGACCTGGAACTCAACCTCAGCCGGATGAAAGTCCAGCCCAAATTGAACGGTTAACTCTCCACAACCATCAACGCCATCTGCCATTCAGAGCATTAGCAAAAACCTTTGTTACTTCATTGGGGGTAGTAATTCTCCTCGGTGGCGGCTTTTTGCTGGGGTTTAGAATGACAGATTAGAATTTGCTTAGCTCCCTAGATCATATGAACTACCCCGAATTTAAGCAGCCGCTCAACTACGGCCAGGTCGGCACCGATATCCTGGCGTGGTGGAAGCAGAACGGCATCTTTGAGAAAAGCGTGAGCACCCGCGAAGGGCAGCCCACCTTCGTGTTTTACGAAGGTCCGCCCTCGGCCAACGGCGCCCCTGGCATTCACCACGTCATGGCCCGGACGGTAAAGGACATCTTCTGCCGCTACCAGACCTTGCTAGGCAAGCAGGTAAGCCGGAAAGGCGGCTGGGATACCCACGGCCTGCCTATTGAACTGCAGGTAGAAAAGGAGCTGGGCATCACGAAGGAGGATATCGGCAAGAAAATCAGCATCGAGGACTACAACCAGCGCTGCCGCGAAACCGTGATGCGCTTCAAAGCCCAGTGGGACGACCTCACCGAGAAAATGGGCTATTGGGTAGACCTCGACGACCCCTATATCACCTTCGAGCCCGAGTACATTGAAAGCTGCTGGGCCCTGCTCAAGAAGCTCTACGACAAGGGTTTGCTCTACAAAGGCTACACCATCCAGCCCTACTCCCCAGCCGCCGGCACGGGCCTGAGCAGCCACGAGCTGAACCAGCCCGGCACCTACCGCGACGTAAAGGACACGACCATTGTGGCCCAGTTCAAGGTGAAGCGGGATGAAAAGTCGGAGGCGTTGTTCGGCAATGTGCAGCTGGATGAAGTGCCGTTGGCAGAGCTCTACGGTGACGGGGCCACCGAGCCGGATGTATATATTCTGGCCTGGACCACTACGCCCTGGACCTTGCCCGCCAATACGGGTCTGGCCGTGGGAAAGAACATTCCGTACGTGCTGGTGAGCACCTTCAACCCCTACACCTATGCCCCCGTTCGGGTGGTGCTGGCGGAGGCGCTGGTAGGTCGCTATTTCTCGGAGAAAGGCAAGAATGCTTCGTTTGAAGACTTCAAGCCCGGCGACAAAGTGCTGCCCTGGCGCGTTGAAAGCACCTTCAAAGGCGCTGACCTGGTAGGCATCCGCTATGAGCGGCTGTTTGGCCAGGACAAAGGCTTCCCGGCGTTTGAAGGCGAGGAGCGCGCCTTCCGCGTGATTCCCGGCGACTTCGTAACCACCGAGGACGGTACCGGCATCGTGCACATTTCCCCCACCTTCGGCGCCGATGACTTCCGGGCCGCTCAGCTGGCAGATATTCCGGCGCTGATTGTGATGGACGCCGAGGGTAAGCCCACGCCCATTGTGGACCGCACCGGCCGCTACGTACCCCAAATGGGCGAATTCGGCGGCCGCTGGGTGAAAAACTACGACGGCCACGACCAGTCGGGCGCCGACTACAAAACCCTCGACGAAAGCATTGCCATTCGCATGAAAGGCGACGGTACGGCCTTCAAAGTGGAGAAGTACGAGCACACCTACCCCCACTGCTGGCGCACCGATAAGCCCGTGCTCTACTACCCCCTGGACTCCTGGTTTATCAAGACCACGGCGGTAAAGGACCGGCTTATCGAGCTCAACAAAACCATCAACTGGCAGCCCGTCAGCACCGGCACCGGCCGCTTCGGCAACTGGCTCGAAAACCTGGTGGACTGGAACTTGAGCCGCTCGCGCTACTGGGGTACGCCTCTGCCCATCTGGCGCACCCAGGACGGCTCGGAGGAAATCTGCATTGGCTCCGTAGAGCAGCTGAAGCAGGAGATTGACAAGGCCGTAGCGGCCGAAGTCATGACCCATAACCCCTACGCCAATGGGGAAAAGATGGACCTGCACCGCCCCTACGTGGACGACATCTTCCTGGTGTCGCCCTCGGGCCAGCCCATGTACCGCGAAACCGACCTCATTGACGTGTGGTTTGACTCCGGCGCCATGCCCTACGCCCAGTGGCACTACCCCCTGGAAAACCAGGAAGTCTTCCAGAAGAATTTCCCGGCCGATTTCATTGCCGAAGGCGTAGACCAGACCCGCGGCTGGTTCTTCACCCTGCACGCCCTGGCCGTAATGCTGGAAGACTCGGTGGCTTACAAAAACGTGATGGCCAACGGCTTGGTACTGGACAAGAACGGCAACAAGATGAGCAAGCGCCTCGGCAACGCCATCGACCCGTTCAGCACCATCGAGCAGTTCGGCCCCGACGCGACGCGCTGGTACATGATTGCCAACGCCCAGCCCTGGGACAACCTCAAATTCGACCTCAACGGCATCACGGAGGTACAGCGCCGCTTCTTCGGCACCCTGTTCAACACCTACTCGTTCTACGCCCTCTACGCCAACCTCGACGGCTTCCAGGCCCGCGAGTTCGACCGGGTGCCCTACGAGGAACTGACCGAGCTGGACCGCTGGATTCTGAGCAAGCTCCAGTCGCTGATCCTAGAAGTGCGCGGCCACTACGACTCCTACGACCCCACGAAGGCCGCGCGCGCCATCCAGGATTTCGTGACGGATCAGCTTTCTAACTGGCACGTACGCCTCTCGCGCCGCCGCTTCTGGAAGGGCGAGCTAACCCCGGACAAAAAGGCCGCTTATGAAACCTTGCAGGAATGCTTGGTGGTAGTGGCCCAGCTTATGGCTCCAGTGGCGCCCTTCTTCGCCGAATGGCTCTACAAGAACATGACCGATGGGATGCGTACGGAAGCCGTAGCCAAGAACACGCCCCTGGCCCCCGAATCGATCCACCTCACCCTACTGGTGAAGGCCGACGAAACCCGCATCGATAAGGCACTGGAGGAGCGTATGGAACTGGCTCAGCGCATTTCTTCGCTCACCCACTCCCTGCGGAAGAAGTCGGTGCTGAAGGTTCGTCAACCCCTGCAGCGCATTCTGGTGCCGGTGTTCAACGAGACAACGCGCGAGCAAGTGGGCAAGGTAGAGGACCTGATCTGCGCCGAGGTGAACGTGAAGCACGTGGAATTCCTCGACGATACCAGCGGCGTGCTGGTAAAGTCGGTGAAGCCCAACTTCAAGCGCCTCGGTCAGCAGTACGGGGCCAAGCTGAAAGCCGTGGGGGCCCGCATCCAACAGATGACCCCGGAGGAAATCAGCACCCTCGAAAAAACCGGCCAGCTGGCCGTGGAAATCGACGGTGAGGCCTACACCCTCACGCCCGACGATGTGGAAATCCGTACCCAAGACTTGCCCGGCTGGCTGGTAGCCACCGACGGCCCCCTCACCGTGGCCCTCGACGTGACCCTGACCGACGAGCTGCGCCAGGAAGGTGTGGCCCGCGAGCTGGTAAACCGCCTTCAGAACCTGCGCAAAGACAGCGGCCTGGAAGTGCAGGACCGTATCCGGGTGACCCTGGGCCAGCAGCCCGAGCTGGAAGCCGCCGTGCAGTCCTTCGGCGACTACATCCGCGAGGAAGTGCAGGCCCTGGCCCTGAATTTCGCTCCGGAAATCAGCGGTGGCTCAGTGCTGGAATTTGATGACTACAGCGTGCCCGTGCAGTTGGAAGTAGCTACTAGCTAGCACACCTAGATAGAAGTTAAAAAGCCCACAGAGCGCAAGTTCTGTGGGCTTTTTATTTGAAGTCGTCTGCGTATAACCAGCTGTCTTACTGAACTCCGGACGGCCTGCCACTGCCTACCCAAAAACGAGGGACGAAGCCTAGAGATGGGTTGTGTGATGTAGCATGAGGTTCTTATAGCTGGTCCTACTTCACCACCAGCTCCTCTCGAATTTCCTCTTTCTGCCTTTCTGAGAGCACGCGGTAAACATACCGGCCCGGTACCAGCCGCAAGGCCAGAACGTCGTCTGTCGACCGCAATTCGTGGGTATAAACAGGTGAAATATCTTCTCGATTAGCTAGCTCCGACTGTAGGTATAGCTGTATCATGCGGCGGCCGGTGGCAGCTGTGGGCTTGTAGGGGCGCACATCAACCGACGTAGGTTGCACGTTTTCGGCATCTGAATAGGGTAGGGGAAGCTGCTGCGGATGTAGGTTGTTGCGGACTACTAGGTCGTTTTCGGGGTAGGGCGAACGGCGCTTGCCTTTGCGTAGCTGATACACTACTTCGGCGGTGCCGGCAGGGGTAGCCGCAAGGTTGCTGCGGGCATCGTTGTTCATGCGCGCCTGGTTTACGCTCAGAAGGGGCCAGCCTGTAAGATCAACGAGGTGCTGAGCCATCCACTTTTTCTCTCCTTTGCCGGGCATGACGAGCATGTTCATGTGGGCTCCGCCGCCATACACGAAAACCTTTGCCTGCGGGTCGTGGCGCAGAGCGTGGTGCAAATTCGTTGCCTGGGCTACTTCCCGCTCAGGCTGCCCCCGGCTTGCTTCATAGGCCACCAATGTGAAGCCTAGCCGCCGGGCCGTGCGCACCAGGTTGGCATAGGTGGGTTCCCGGGTATAGAAGCCGGCTTTCAGCGGCAACGGATTCAGGGTACTGGCCGCCGAATCCTCCAGGGTTTCCAGAGCCAAATAGCGGAATCCTTGCTGATATAGGCCCGGTAATAGTGCTGCCGCTAGTGCCCGGTCGCGGGTGTGCGTGTGCGACTCGTTTAGCAGAACTGCCCGCGCGCCCGCTGCCCGCCGCAAAATCTCGGGTACGGCCTCTGTGCTTACCAGCGTATCCGTGGGTGCTGTGGTGCGCCTGGATTGTGCCGTGGTAGATGCGGCGGCGGCCGGTAGTCGTACCTTATCAGGTGCTTGGCGCTGAAAATACGCTACTGAATCGGTGTTGCCGGCCATGGCGTGGTATTGCAGCAGCATCTGCCAGAGTATGCCATCCAACGACGGATCGGGCGGAGCATGGCGGCTCTGAGCCAGTGCCGACAGCGGGGCTAGGTAATTGCCGTTAGGGCGGCTTAGAAACGCATCGTTGGCTAATCTGACCGGCGATATGGTACGCGGCCAACGACCTTGCTGCACCGAAGGAAACGTGAAAGTGATAAACTCCGCGTCCATCTCGGAGCTGCGGTGCAGTATCGGGGTAGTAGGCTGCGAACTGGCTTCATCGGTAGCCACCAGGTAGAGCCAACCCTGGTTATCGGGCAATGGCGCAGCGTACTCCATGAGTAAATCTGCCCCGGCCGTGGACGTGCGTTGATAGCGGCCAACGCCGGTTTCCTGGAATCCAAGGGCGCGCCAGTCAGGGTTGGCAGCTAGCCGCAAACCCCGCAGCCGGTAGGTAGGCGTCAGGTTTGTTTGACTCGTGAAAAGCAAAGCAGCCTGCTGGCGGGGTAGGTGCATCTGCTTCAAACGCGTTTTCGTGACAACATCCGGCCGATTGCGGGGATGCAAGTCCAAGTCGTAGTCGCCGTTGAGCAGCAAACAGGTATTGAGTTGGCTGTTGTAGACAGTGGTGGTCATGGTCTGCTGTTGCTCATTGGCTCGGGTAAGCGGATGCGGCGTGGCGCAGGCACCCAAACCTGCCAAAAGCAGCAAGGACCAGTGCGTCGTGGGTACATACGACCTTCTAATTTGAGTAGCTGGCATAGGATACGGAGTTGGAATAGAGGCTGATAGAAATGTATAACTAAAAATCTAGTTTTCATATAGGTTGCTCTTTCTACTGCTTGAACATCACTGTCAGGGCGATTCGGGCTGCGCATGTAGGTGGGCCAGAAGAAGCTCAGGAAACACCATGGGGCCAGCTACCCGGAAAAACATTTGTTTCCAGTAAGTTTGTCCTACCAGATCCTTTTGGCAATACGCCGCACAAATCCTTTAAAATCGGGTTTAAATCGGCACAAAAGCTACCTCCAGACATATACCAGCGACCCGCAAGGGGTGATGGGACGCCACGCAGGAAAGTCAAAAATTCTGCGTCACTTTGTACTTATGAAGTATTGGAAATACTACCTCGTGGCCCTGCTGGTCATCGTCATTGACCAACTCTCGAAGTGGGCTGTGCACCGCTATATGCCCATGGGTATGGCTGGTGAAGTGCCCGTGTTCGGTGACTGGTTTAAGCTGCATTACACGCTGAATCCGGGCATGGCCTTCGGGGTAGAGTTGCCGCCGCCCTACGGCAAAGTACTGCTCACCCTGTTTCGCTTGGTAGCCGTTACGGGCATCAGCTACTACATCTACCGCCTCTGGAAGCAGCACGCCCCTAATGGCCTTATCATCTGCATTTCCATGATTCTGGGCGGGGCCATCGGCAACCTGATTGACTCCATTTTCTACGGCATCATCTACGATAACGCACCCTTTGGCGCGCCTACCCCCTGGTTTCATGGGCAAGTGATAGATATGCTCTACGTCGATATTTACGAGGGCATTCTGCCCGCTTCCTGGCCCTTGGTAGGCGGCTCGCACGTTTCGCTCTGGCCCATCTTTAACATTGCTGACTCCGCCATATTTGTAGGGGTAGCACTCATCCTGATCTTCCAGAACCGTTTCTATGGCCAGCAGCTGGAAGCTGCCCACCCCGTAGCTGCTGATGATGCCGCCGCGGCCCAGGCTCGCCGTGATGCCTCGGAGGTAGCGTAGGGAGGTTATCTTTAAAAGCTGAAAGGCCCGCTGGAATTGTTCCGGCGGGCCTTTCAGCTTTTACTCCTTGTGAAAATCTCTCCTACCAGCCATAATGTACCAGCGGCTTGATTCGCTGCTCATAAATGGCGCGCACGGCCTGCATTTGCTCGGTGGTGAGGGCGGGCAATTCAGCGGCTTGCAGGTTAGATTCAAGTTGGCTGGGTTTAGAAGCACCCGGAATTACGCAGCTTACCTCATCGAACATTAGCACCCAGCGCAGGGCAATAGGGGCGAGGGTAGGCTGGTCGGGGAATACTTTTTTCAGTTCCTCGACGGCAGCCAGGCCGGTTTCGTAGTCGACGCCGGAGAAAGTTTCGCCTTTATCGAAGGCTGCGCCGTCGCGGTTGAACTGGCGGTGGTCGTCGGGGGAAAAGGTGGTCTGGGGCGAAAATTTACCGGTGAGCAAGCCGCTGGCCAAAGGTACGCGCACAATCAGGCCCACATCATGGCGCTGAGCCTGCTGAAACAGCAGCTCCGCCGGGCGCTGCCGGAACATGTTGAAGATAAGCTGAATGGTGGTGACGTTAGGAAAAGTCAGGGCTTTGAGGCCTTCTTCCACTTTCTCCACGCTTACGCCCAGGTTCAGGATCTTGCCTTCGTCCTTGAGCCGGTCGAACAGTTCGAAGATTTCGGGGCGGTAGTACACCTCCGTAGGCGGGCAGTGCAGCTGGATCAGGTCGAGGGTTTCGAGCTGCATGTTGCGCAGGCTGGCCTCTACGAACTCCCGCAGGGTTTCCGGCTGATACGCTTCGTTGGTGTGAGGCTGGAGCTGGCGGCCGCACTTGGTAGCCACGTACACCCGCTCGGAGCGGCTGCGCACCAGGCGGCCCACGGCCTTCTCACTTTCGCCGTCGCCGTACACGTCGGCCGTATCAATGAAGTTGATGCCGGAATCTACGGCGGCGTTGAGGATGGAGTCGGCCGTTTCGTGGCTGAACGGGTCGCCCCACTTGCCGCCTACCTGCCAGGTGCCGAGGCTGATTTCAGAAACGTGGAAGCCAGTTTTGCCGAGTTTGCGGTACTGCATGGGGTAGGGAAGTGTGTTGGATGATGGAGGTCGAAGCAAAGGGTAGAGCTGTCCTTCTGAGCGAAGCAAGGAATCTGGGTTACCTTCTGGAAGCTAATCTTCCTCCTTGTGCTCGGAATGACAACTTCAGCATACGCCAAATGCGCGGAGCAAGCTACTGCGGCCCTGCCTATCTTTACTTTTTTCTGCCTCGCCTCTCGTCGCCGTGTCCCAGCCCATTCTTGCCGTCCGCAACCTGACCATCGACTTCCACAGCCACCGGGGCAACACCCGGGCCGTGCAGGATATTTCCTTCGACCTGCGGCGGGGCGAGACGCTGGCCATTGTGGGCGAGTCGGGGTCGGGCAAGTCCGTTACGTCCTTGGCGCTGATGGGGCTGATTCCGCTGCCGCCCGGCCAGATTGTATCCGGGCAGGCGCGGTTTCAATCGGAGGCCCTCGGCGAGGTTGATTTGCTCCAGCTCACGGACGAGCAGCTGCAGAAAGTCCGCGGCAACGACATCAGCATGATTTTTCAGGAGCCGATGACTTCGCTGAACCCGGTGTACACCTGCGGGAGCCAGGTAGTGGAAGCCCTGCGCCTGCACACTACGCTCTCCGAGAAAGAGGCAGCGGCCCGCACCGTGGAGCTGTTCACGATGGCCCAGCTGCCGCGCCCCGAAAAGATATTCAGTAGCTACCCCCACGAAATCAGCGGAGGCCAGAAGCAGCGCGTGATGATTGCTATGGCCATGGCCTGCAACCCCGCCATCCTGATTGCCGACGAGCCCACCACGGCCCTCGACGTGACAGTGCAGGCCCGCATGCTTCGCCTCATCGACGACCTGCGCCGCCAACACCACACCGCTGTTATTTTCATCACCCACGACCTGGGGGTAGTGGCCGAAATAGCGGACCGCATTCTGGTGATGTACCGCGGCCGGGTAGTGGAGCAGGGTTCCGTGCTCGACATCTTCACCAACCCTCAGCACCCCTACACGAAGGGTCTGCTTGCTTGCCGGCCAAAACTTTCGGTTGGCAAAAAAAAATTGCCGGTAGTAGCCGATTTCATGCGTGAAACTGCCGATGGAGGCTTCATTGCTACTGAAACTGATGTGGTGCAAGTGCTTACTAATGAAATGGGTGGGCCCTTGGCGTTAAACTCTCAAAACATTACTGAAACTACCAAAACGTTCCCCGTGGAACATACTGTTTCACGCCCTGTGGAACCGCACTTTGGGTTGGAAACCGCCCCTGGCCTGGAATCCGGGCAGCCCCTGCTGACAAATGCAGTAAGTGACCCTGCGAATTCTGAAGGGACTTTTCCAGGGCAAGAAGGTGGCCCGGCTGGCAGCAGCCTTGGCAGTGAAACGACTATTGCTAGTCCGGCTGGCAGCGGGTACTCTACTGCTACCGAGCCTCTGCTGAGCGTTAAAAACCTCAACGTACACTTTCCGATTCGCAAGGGCTTCCTGCGCCGCACCACCGAGTACGTGCGGGCTGTGGATGGCGTGAGCTTCGACATCTACCCCGGCGAGACGGTGGGGCTGGTAGGAGAGTCGGGCTGCGGCAAGACCACGCTGGGCCGGACGTTGCTGCGGCTAGTGGAGCCGACCTCAGGGAGTATCCTGTTTGAGGGCGTCGATTTGGCTACGCTGCCCGCCGAGGAGCTGCGCCGCAAGCGCCGGGAGTTTCAGATGGTATTTCAGGACCCCTACGCCGCCCTCAACCCGATGATGACGGTGGGCGAAGCCATCCTGGAGCCCATGCGTGTACACGGGGTAGGCGGCACCAGGCAGCAGCAAAAAGACCGGGTGCTGGAGCTACTCCGAACGGTTGGCCTGAAGGACGAGCACTACCTGCGCTACCCCCACGAGTTCAGCGGAGGCCAGCGCCAGCGCATCTGCATTGCCCGGGCCCTGGCCCTGCAGCCCAAGTGCATCATCTGCGACGAGTCCGTATCAGCCCTCGACGTGTCAGTGCAGGCGCAGGTGCTCAACCTGCTCAACGACCTCAAGCGCGAGTTCGGCATCACCTACCTCTTCATCACCCACGACCTGTCGGTGGCCCGCTTCATGAGCGACCGGCTGCTAGTGATGCGCCAGGGGCAGATTGTGGAAAGTGGCCCGGCGGCCGAGCTCTACGCCAACCCCCAGCACGAATACACCCGGCAGCTATTGGCCGCCATTCCCAAAGACGAGCCTGCCGACATTCGGGCGGCCGTAGCCAGTCGGGCCTAAGAGGGATGTGAGCATCTTTGGGCATGCACATTCTCTACCCCTCTTTGCCCTACGAATCCTGGGAGGCTGATCCTCTCTGGAAGCCGGAGTATAGCTGGGCCGGGGCGGCTGGTTTACCCGTTGGGTTGTTTGATGTGGAAACGCTTCGGCTGTGGCCCAAGGCGCCGGCAGCCCCAGCGTTGTACCGTGGCTGGATGTTGACGGAGCCGGAGTATAAGCTCCTGGAGCAGGTCGCCCCGGTGCTGATTAGCCACAAGTCCTACCTGTCGGCGCACCTCGCCTCGGGCTGGTATGAGGCGATTCGTGAGTACACCTTTGCCAGCACCTTTCAACCTGCCAGCCACCTGCCCGACTTTTCCGCGGGGCAACGATATTTTGTGAAGGGCTTGGTGAAATCGTTTGGGCCTGACTCCGTGGTAGCCTCAGGAGCCGAGTGGCAGGAGCTTCTGCGTAAACACGGGGTGCTGAGCGACGAGCTGCTCTTCGTGCGGCAATACGCAGAGCTTCAGCCCGACTCCGAGCGTCGCTACCTCGTGGTAGGGGGCGTAGCCTATGGGGCCGAAGGAAAGCTGCTGCCAAAGAAGCTAGAGCCGGCACTTTTTCAGCTCCGCCCTCGTTTGTTCTATAGTTTGGATGTCGCCCTTACCGCAGCTGGGCATCCCATCATCGTGGAGGTAGGCGACGGGCAAGTGTCCGACCTGAAAGAATGGGATGTGGCTGATTTTGGCCGTACGGTGCTACGTGCTCTGGCTGCCGTAACCCAAGCGTAACCTCCCTTTTTCGACTAGAAATAGTTATTCCCCGATATATTCCGTATCATCTGTTCGAAGCCCAATTGTGGGCTGGATTACTTTACCTCGGGAAACCTCGTAGTACTACCAGTTTCCCACTCATTCAACCCCGCCGCCTGCGAAAAAGACAACCACTGGCGGCCCCTTTTCTACATGAAAGAAAAAGATGAATCCGCCGCCCAACGCGCCCCTCGCGCGAAGGCAGCCCGCCGCAGCGACGTCGCTGTGCCTTCCATTTCCAAGGACCTCGTGTTTCGCATCTTTCGCGACAACCCGGATAAAGTCTTCTCCTACCGCCAGCTTTCCCGCCGCCTGGGCGTGACCACCAAGGAGCAGCGCGAAGATGTTTTTGAGCACCTGAAAAGCCTCAAGAAAACGGGCTTACTAACGCTGCTCCAAAACGACGATTACCGCCTAACGGACCCTGGCACTGCCCATGCAGCTACGGAGCCCGCCAGCGGCCGCAAAACGCGCCGTAACGAGCGGGAGCCCTTCGCCGGAATGACCCGTGGTGGCGGCCGCCCCGTCGAGACGGAGTTCGGCCAGGGGCCTGTGGTTCACCGCCGCCGGGAGGCTGGGTTTGATTTCCCCGATGCCGACGAGCCAGCTACCCCGCGCCGCAGCCGGCACGAAGGTGGTGGCGACGTCATCACGGGCACTGTGGCCCTGGCTACCGACAAGTACGCTTTCGTCATCTCAGAGGAAAGTGAGCAGGACGTGCGCGTCTTCACCGACCGGCTGAAGTTTGCCATGCACGGCGATACGGTGCGCCTCCGCCTTCGCGGCACCCGCGACGGCCGCCCGGTGGGCGACGTAGTGGAGGTAGTAAACCGGGTGCGGCCCGAGCTGGTAGGCCGCCTGCACATGCAGGGTGGCATCGGCTTCGTGAAGCCCGATAACCGCAAAGTCTACTTCGACGTGTTCGTGCCTTTCGAGAACTTGAACGGCGCCAACCACGGCGAGAAAGTGCTGGTGCGCATTGCCGAGTTTTCGGAAAGTGACGCCGGCCATCTGCCCGTAGGAGAGGTAGTGCGCAGCTTCGGCAAGGCCGGCGAAAACGAAGCCGAAATCAACGCCATCATGGCCGAGTTCGGGCTACCGTTTGAGTTTCCCGCCGAGGTAGAAGAAGAGTCGGAGCACATTCCGATGGAGATTCCGCAAAGCGAGATTGAGCGCCGCCGCGACTTCCGCAACATCACCACCTTCACCATTGACCCTGCCGACGCCAAGGACTTCGACGATGCCCTCAGTATTCAGCAGCTCGAAAACGGGCACTGGGAAATTGGGGTACACATTGCCGATGTAACGCACTACGTGCGGCCCGGCATGGCCCTGGAAAAGGAAGCCCGCTACCGTGCTACCTCCGTCTACCTCGTGGACCGCGTGATTCCCATGCTGCCCGAGCGCCTCAGCAATGGCCTCTGCTCCCTGCGCCCTCACGAAGACAAACTGACCTTCTCGGCCGTGTTTGAGCTCGACGAGAAGGGTAAGCTGTATAACTCTTGGTTTGGCAAAACCATCATCCACTCCGACCGCCGCTTCGCCTACGAAGAAGCCCAGGAGCGCATCGAATCCGGCGAAGGTGACTACGCCCAGGAAATCGTGCTGATGAACGACATTGCCAAGAAGCTCTGCGCGGCCCGCTTCAAGCAGGGCGCCATCAGCTTCGAAACCCAGGAAGTGAAGTTCAAGCTCGATGAGCAGGGCAAGCCCCTGTACGTGTTCGTGAAGGAGCGCAAGGATGCCCACAAGATGATTGAGGAGTTCATGCTGCTGGCTAACCGCAAGGTGGCCGAGTTCGTGTTCAAGCTCAAGAATCGGAAGCCGCGCTTTACCATGGTGTACCGCGTGCACGACGCCCCCGACGAGGAGCGTCTGCAGAACTTCGCTCTCTTCGCCCAGAAGTTTGGTCACCAGCTCGACCTCTCGAACCCGAAGAAGTTGAGTACGGAGCTGAACGATTTGAGCAGTGAGGTAGTGGGTCGGCCGGAGCAAAACGTCATCCAGACGCTGGCCATCCGGACCATGGCCAAGGCTACCTACACCACCGATCCGCGTGGGCACTTCGGCCTTGCCTTTGACCACTACTCGCACTTCACCTCGCCCATCCGTCGCTACCCCGACATGATGGCCCACCGCCTGCTGGAACACTACCTGGAGGGCGGCAAGAACGTGGAGGTAGAGCCTATTGAGGAAGAGTGCAAGCACTCCTCGGAGCGCGAAAAGCTGGCCGCCAATGCCGAGCGCGCCAGCATCAAATACAAACAAGTAGAGTTCCTGCAGGACCGCATCGGCGACACGTTCACGGGCGTGGTGTCGGGCCTGACGGAGTGGGGGCTCTACGTAGAAATCGAGGAGAACAAGTGCGAAGGCATGGTGCGCGTAGCCGACATTCCCGGCGACTTCTTCGAGCTGGATAAAGACAACTACCGCCTGGTAGGGCAGCGCAGCAAGCGCATCATCCAGTTCGGCGACGAGATGCAGGTAGTAGTAAAATCGGCCAACCTGCTCGACCGCACCATCGACTTCGATCTGGTTGACAACCGCCCCGACTCGGTGAAAAGCCGGGAGCGGGAGGAGCGCGACGCCAGCCGTGAAAGCCGCCGTGGCTACCGCCCTGAGCGGAGCGGCGGGGGTAGCAAAAGTGGCAAGGGTGGCCGCCCCGGAGGCGAGAGTAAGCGCCGCCGGTAAGCCCGTCAACCAGCCGTGTCATGGCAAGGCATGAAGGCCTTCGTCCTGACTAATGGCTGCCTTTCGATAGGTGAATAAGCCCCTGCTGTCCGAAGTGGAAGCAGGGGCTTTTTGCTGGATATATCGAGCCTGAGTTGGTCGGCCGACTCAGGGGAAAACTACTGGCAGTGTGAGGGCAGTGTCAGCGGTTTTGCCGTTGCGCTTTCCGGGTTCAAACCGGGGTAGGCGACGGATGCACTCGACGGCGGCCGCATCGTAGGCGGCATTGATGCCGTGCCCCGGTGCTACCTGCACGTCTGTCACAGCGCCAGTGGACTCTACGACAAGATTCACCATTACCTGGCCGTGCTGCTTGGGGCCGGATGGTCGCTTCAGGGTTTTCTGAATGACCTTTAGAAGAGCTTCCTGACCGCCCGGAAATATCGGTACCTGCTCCGCGTAGAGGTAGCCGCCACTGGTTAGCGGAAGTGAGTCGGAGGCTACTGGCACGGGCACAGAAACGGCAGGTTTGCGGGCCGGGCGCGGCGGGGTGGTAACGGGTGCTGGCGGCCGGGCATCCCACCAGTTATAGGAGTTCTGGGCAACTGCTGCGGCCGGCAGAAGCATACAGCATAGAACAGCATAGGAGTGCGCAAGTCTCATGACAGATGCCGGAGGTAGGAGCAAGGCGGAGCCGGCTGCTGAAGATAACTAATTGCCCCGTGCCTCTGCTACCTCCTCTCTATCCCCTCACCCTTTACCTGTCACGATTCACCGGCCTACCCCATCACCTGCTCCCGTACTCTTCCGTACCTTTCCCATCCGAACTTTTACCCCATTCCGTGGATCTGTCTCAACTCACTGACCGCATCAACACCGGCCTCTCCCAGCTTCGTTATGGCGAAGAACCGGTGGCCCTCTACGAGCCCATTCGCTACATCATGGCCCTCGGTGGCAAGCGCATTCGACCCCTGTTGACCTTGCTTGGCGCCCACATTTTCACCGACGAGCTGGAGCCCGCCCTGAAGCCGGCCCTGGCCACCGAAGTCTTCCACAACTTCACCCTGCTCCACGACGACCTGATGGATCAGGCTCCCCTGCGCCGCGGCAAAGCCACCGTGCATGAGAAGTGGAACCCCAACGTGGCCATCCTAAGCGGCGACGTGATGCTGGTGCGGGCCTACGAGTTGTTTCTGGACGTGCAGCCCGAGCTATTGGCCCATGTGCTACGTCGTTTCTCTCAAACTGCCGCCGAGGTGTGCGAGGGGCAGCAGTGGGACATGAACTTCGAGACAGAAACCGAGGTCAGCATTGACCAGTACCTCGATATGATTCGGCTGAAGACGGCCGTGCTGCTGGGCTTTGCGCTGGAGCTGGGGGCCCTGCTTGCGGGCGCCTCCCGCGAGGATGCCGACCACCTGCGGCAGTTTGGGGTAGGCATTGGGGTAGCCTTCCAGCTCCGCGACGACCTGCTCGACGTGTACGGCGACGCGGCCACCTTCGGCAAGCGCGTGGGCGGCGACATCCTCAGTGACAAGAAAACCTACCTTTTGCTCACGGCCCAGGCCCAGGCCAGCGAAGCTCAGCGCACCATCCTGGCTCAACACATCGGCCAACCCGTCGCCGATGCCGAAGCGAAGGTGCAGGCCGTCCGGACTATCTACGATGAGCTAGAAATTCGCCCTCAGACGGAAGCTCTCATCAATGATTACTTCCTGGATGCTTTGCAGCATTTGGAGCGTGTAGCGGCCCCCGAAACGCGTAGACAGCCCCTGCGCCAGCTTGCCTTGCAACTGCTGGAGCGGGAGCAATAGCCCTGTTGTCCTTTCATTCTTTCCTTTTGCTTGATGGAAATATCCCCAACCCTGGTGCTGACGGTGCTTACCGTTGGCATCTCTTTGTACGCTTGGTCTAACGCATCCTTCTTAGACAGTTGGATTCTGGAACCCTACCGCGTGAAGCGTCATAACGACTACTACCGTTTCATTACTTCTGGCTTTCTCCACGCCGACTTTGGGCATTTGCTCTTCAACATGCTGGCGTTTTACTCCTTTAGCCAGGTAGTAGAGACAATCTTTTTCAGCGTATTCGGGCCTACTGCTGGGTTGCTGTACTTTCTGTTGCTGTACCTGGGCGGTATCATTCTGTCTGATATTCCTACCTATCTGCGCCACCGCGACGACCCGAACTACCGCAGCTTGGGTGCCTCGGGTGGGGTAGCTTCCGTGGTTTTCTCCGCCATCCTATTCAATCCCACGGCCGGCATCCGCATCTTCCCAATTCCGGTAGCAATTCCCGGCTTCATCTTCGGGTTTCTGTACCTAGCTTATTCCTACTACATGGGCCGCCGTCGGGGCGATAATATCAACCACGACGCGCACTTCTACGGGGCGCTCTACGGTATCGTGCTAACACTCATTCTGTTGCCACAGGTTGGACCCCTGTTCTTCGAGAAGATACGGGAATTTATTAATTAAAACATTGATAATCAATTGGTTATAAGTATATATCAAGCCTGATAATATCCATTTCAGGCAGTGTGCGTACAGAACGGCATACTCTCCACCATTCTACACACTCCCTGCACCATGAATAAGCTTGTTGCTCCTTTCCGCCAACTCTCTGTAACTGGCATCTTAACGCTTCTCATCTCTTTTGCATTAAGCAGCTGCGGCCGTACCCGCAATGCTGATGGTTCGCTTACCACGGCTGGCGTTATCCACTTCATTCTGGCAGTGTACGCTCTGTACCGTTTGTTTCAGCAGCCTTGGTCGCTGGGTAAGAAACTCATCTGGGGCTTGATTATTTTCTTCTTCCCATTCCTAGGTTCTCTAGCGTTCCTGCTGTTCGGTAAAGACAGATAACTGTACCTGCTGCATGAAGTAAAAAGCCCCGGCGCTCCAATGAGCGCCGGGGCTTTTTACTTCATGCAGCAGAGGCCGCCTACTTACCCACTAGGCGCTGCTTTTCCATTTGAGCTACGTGCTTCAGAATGGCCCCGGTATTGGTTATTTCAGTAGCCTGCCAGTGGTCACCCTTGTCCAACATCTTTACCTCCAGCACCAAGGTAGTATCGTAGCGAGGTTGCGTGAACTCCAGCCCAACCAGGGCCTGCTCGCCTTCCTGCCGCGTGTATTTCACCCCCTTAAACGTACTTTCCGGGCTAACCACGGCGCCTGCTAAGCCCAGCACCGATACATTAAGCATTCCTTTAGAGGAGGCCGCGGCGGCGGCCTGAATTGAGCCCGTTTCCACATAGCGCTGTACTTCTTGCCGGGCCGCCTGGGTTAGCTGAGGCTTGAGTAAACGAAGTGCCCCCTGCATGGCTATGCCTCCCGGGTTAATAATTCCCAGTGCCGACCCCTGGTCAGCCACTTCATCCACTACACTGGCAGCTACGCTGCCCACATCCACGTAGCGCTCGAATGCGGCAGAGTCATGGTCATGAACTGCTTTGGCAGCCTGTAGCAAAGAGTATTCGGGGCTGGTGGTAAGACTACGGTAGTAGAGATACCCCCCGATAAGTACCGCGGCCAGCAAAAGGGCTAGGATTGTTTTTTTCATGAATGTGTGGGAGCGGAGAGACGAAAATCGTAGACAAAATACGCACAGTTAAACAGCCGGACGTACTCCACCTACTCTCGCTTCCAGAAGCGGCCGGTGGAAGAACAGCTTCTATGGCCTTACCTGCTATACTTTCTTTCGATGGCATTAACAGCACCCTTTTTCCCCGAGGTCCACGGACACCGTGGCTGCCGTGGATTACGTCCTGAAAATACATTGCCAGCGTTCCTACACGCTCTGCGTTTAGGCGTTGATGTAATCGAGTTAGACGTAGTTATATCAGCCGATGGCAGGGTAGTGGTTTCGCATGAGCCTTGGATGTCTGCCAGCATCTGCCGAACCCCCACAGGGCATGATGTAGATCCTGCAAGGCAGCTTCAGTACAACCTCTACCAGATGTCTTACGCCGCCATCCAACGCTACGACTGCGGCCTTAAACAGCATCCCCTGTACCCTGAACAGATCGGGGAGCCCGCATACAAACCTCTTTTAAGCGAGGTGATAGTGGCCTTGGACAAGCTGGCTTTCACTCTGGGGAGAGCACCTGTACCGCTTAGTGTTGAAATCAAAAGCTGGCTCACCGGCGATAATCTTTTTCATCCTAGCCCAGCTCGGTTTCTAGAGTTGGTACTAGCGGAGCTTGGGGCAGTAGGGGCCCTCACCCGCACAACGCTACTCTGCTTTGACAAGCGGGTGTTGCAGCTGGCCCGGCAAGAACTTCCTGCACTACCGCTGTGCCTATTGGTAGAAGACGAGCGCTCCTTGGCGGACCACCTCACGGAGCTTGGCTTTCAGCCGCAAGTCTACGGACCTGATTTCCGGCTGCTGACTCCACACTTAGTACAAGAGCTCCAGCAGCTGAACTTAGCATTTACTCCTTGGACTGTAAATGAGCCGGCAGATATGCGGCGAGTTATGGCCTTTCATCCAAAGGGTATCACCACAGACTTCCCAGATCGGTTACTAGCGTTACGCTCTATTTAGTGCTAAACAGGGATTCCACCTAATCCCGTCCCCGTAGGCCCTGTTTGTGCTAGAATGTAGTACAGTTACAACGGTGATACAGATACAGTAATGTAACAAACACCAACGTGTAACGTTTACACAAACTGTAAAATGTATTTTCACTGTAACAAGTGTTGTTAACTGTATAGTGTGTTACTCGAAACGTATTTGTATATTTATCAGTTGTAACAAACAAGAGGTTTCTAACTTTTCCTACGTACTCTTTACACCGCGCTTACATATGCCCCATCAAGGCGAAATACTGCAGGAAGCCATTAAAAACAGCGGAATATCTATTACGCGTATTGTGGATGAACTGGGTATTACGCGCCCTACTATATATCGTAAGTTTAAGGAGGAAACACTCGATTACGCTTTTGTAAAGCGAGTAGGGGATGTAATATCACATGATTTCTCGCAAGACTTTACAGCTTTACAGCAAACTGTGTTGCCACTTGTTGCGCCTATTGTTACAAATAGTGTAACAGGCGTTATTGACAAAAGTGTAGCAAGTAAACAAACTGCTGTATCTGTAATAGAGCCTGATATAGCAAAACAGCTCCTGGCGCTCCAGCAGAAGTATATTGCTCTGCTGGAGTCGTATAATGAACTGCTACTAAAAGTTTATGGGCCCAAGTGACAAATGTGTTCCACGTGAAACATTTTTGTTCACTTCTTCAAGCTTGACTGCCGAAACAGAAGGCAGGTAGCCACAGGTTGTTGATCATGCCTGTGTCGCGTATCATCTCAAATACGTAGCCCGGCGCTGTGTTATGCCTACTGTCAACTGTATCATTCCCTCTAAGGAGATTCGGGTAGTAGAGAGATGATGTACTAAAGAAATATTTGTTGCTCGCACGCCTGGTCCTGTATGATAGAACCCCAACTCCCCTGGTCCCGTCCGGTAGCGTACTCGCGCGTTACCTTGACCGAATTAATGATTCCTTCCTATGCCAACTTCGGTGGGAAGATCCACGGCGGCATCCTGCTCTCCCTAATGGATAAGGTGGCGTACGCTGCCGCCTCTAAGCACGCCGGTACTTACTGCGTAACGGTTAGTGTCGATGGAGTCAATTTCCTGCAACCAGTGGAGGTCGGAGAGTTGGTGTCGTTGCTCGCCTCCGTGAATTATGTGGGCCGAACTTCCCTGCTGGTGGGTATTAAGGTGATTGCCGAGAACGTGCGTACCGGGGTAGTTAAGCACACCAACACATGCTACTTTACTATGGTAGCAAAAGATGAGGAAGGGAAACCCGTGATGGTGCCTGAACTGGAGTTAGAAACTCCGGAGGATACCCGTCGATTCCTTGAAGCTATCAAACGGAGAGAATTCAAAACTCAGTACAAGGAAAGATTCGACAATGCTCGCACGGCAATACTAGCTGAACAGCAACAGGGCCTGTTGCAAGGTGAGCGTTGCCAAATAAAGTACTAGGCAGGAAATTCCCGGTAGAAGCTCTGACAGGTCAACTGCACGGTGAAGAGCTAGTCAGCTTAAGCACTGAGGTGTGCCGATAGGGTAGGGGGTACGCAAAAGTGTTTCTACCGGCTTTGCTCTACAGAAACACTACTTCCTTAATAATGTCTTCGCCAACCTCTGCGTTGAGGTTAGCTAATACGCGGGTTTTGGCCATCACTAACTCGTGCTTGAGAGGGGCCGAGGATAGGCGCACGAATAGCTTATTATTGCTCACATATACTTGCTGGGTTTTCATGGCTACTGCCTTACCCATCACCTTTTCCCAACTGGCTACTACTGTCACTTCGTTCAACTTGCCCTGTAGCCGGTAGACCCGGAGCAGCGCCGTGATGCCGTCTTTCAGTGGCACAATATCTGACTGACGGGAATTTTCGGAGGAGAAAGGTTTTTTTAGAGCCATTAGCTTACTTAACGCGCGTAGAACTTGCTTGTTGCCAGCTCTACAAAGATACCCTTCCGCGGTGGTTAAAGAGGGGTTACCACGCCCGATTCAACCCGAAACCGACGGATATCTTCCGAGAGAGCGGCCAGAGCCCGGTCAGTCCGCTCCAAGTGCGTATCAGTTAGAAATATTTGTCCGAACGTGTGGTTGACGACCAACTGCATCAGGCGAGTGATTCGCTTCTCATCCAGCCGGTCAAATATGTCGTCGAGTAGGAGCAAAGGCTTGTGCTGCTTATGATGAGCCAGTATTTCAAACTGCGCCAGCTTAAGAGCAATAGCAAATGATTTCTGCTGTCCTTGTGAGCCGTAATTTTTTACTGCTACCCCATCCATTAAAAAGGAAACATCGTCGCGGTGGGGGCCGGCTGAAGTGCGTTGCAGGCTTAAGTCCTTGCGCTCCTGCAGGCGTAGCAGCTTAAGAAAATCAGTGCCTAGCAACTCACTCTTATACGACAGGGTCACCAATTCACGGCCATCGGCGAGCTGCTGGTAGTGGCGTTGGAAAATGGGCTCGAACTCCGTAAGAAATTCCTGCCGCCGCTGGGCAAGCTGTTCGCCTAAAGGCGCCAGTTGCTCATCTATTACAAGTAGGTAGTCACGGTCGTAGCCCGCCTGCCGGTCAGCGGCCAGCTTAAGCAGGGAGTTGCGTTGCTTCAGTAGGTGCGCGTACCGGATTAGTCGCTCTAGGTAATCATGGTCCAGTTGAGAAATCAGACTGTCGAAATACTTACGTCGCTCTTCGCTACCCTGCCGGATAAGGTCAGTATCATAGGGCGAGATAAGTACTACCGGGTAGCGGCCAATGTGGTCGGAAACTCGTTCGTAGGGTTGCTTGTCGTGGGTGACTGTTTTCTTCTGCCCAATGCGGAGGCTGCATTGAATCACCTCTGGCTTGCCTGCTGAGTCGGCCCGAAATTTTCCCTTTACTACGAAGAACTCGGCCCCCTGTTGAATGCTCTGAGTATCGACGGAAGTAAAGGCACTTTTAGTAAGGGAGAGGTAGTGAATAGCATCCAGTAAATTGGTCTTGCCACTTCCATTATCCCCTATAAAGCAATTGATGTGCGGAGAGAGACCTAAGTTGGCTTCTTCGTAGTTTTTAAAGAACAGTAAATGCAGGCTTTCTAGTATCATGCGTAGGGTTCGGAATTGCAATCCTTTTACGTACTTTCGCATCCCAAACGCGAACAACCGAAAGCAAGATGGCGGAGACGAAAGTAAAGGCTGCCCCCAAGGCTTCCAATTCGACGAAAAAATCGTCAGCCCCGAAAGGCAAGGATGCTACCGATACGGTAAAGCAACCCGATCCGGTATTGCCCCCCGCCAACAGCGAGGCTGAGCAAGCTACTGGTGCTCCTAAGGCGACCACGCCGGCTCAGCCGGAATTTCCGAAAGAAACGTATTTGCAGTGGTATGAGCAGATGCAGCTCATGCGCAAGTTTGAGGAAAAGGCTGGTCAGCTTTACGGTCAGCAGAAGATTAAAGGCTTCTGCCACCTCTACATTGGTCAGGAGGCTTGCGTAGCCGGTGCCGTGTCGGCCCTGACCAAAGACGACAAGTGGATTACCGCTTACCGTGACCACGCGCACCCGCTGGCACTGGGCACTTCTCCTAACGCCATTATGGCGGAGTTATACGCTAAGGCAACGGGCTGCTCTAAAGGCAAAGGCGGCTCTATGCATATCTTCGATAAGAGCGTGAACTTCATTGGCGGCCATGGCATTGTAGGTGGCCAAGTACCACTCGGAGCAGGTATTGCTTTTGCGGAGAAGTACAACAAGACAGGCAACTTGTGCATTTGCTACATGGGCGACGGTGCGGTGCGCCAGGGTGCCCTGCACGAAGCCTTCAACATGGCTATGCTGTGGAAGCTGCCCGTTATTTTTGTGGTAGAAAACAACGGCTACGCCATGGGTACCTCAGTGCAGCGTACTTCCAACGTGACGGAGCTATATACTCTAGGCGAGAGCTACGATATGCCTTCGGAGCCAGTAAACGCTATGAACGTGGAGGACGTGCATAATGCCGTAGCTCGTGCGGCAGAGCGGGCCCGTGCAGGTGAAGGTCCTACCTTCCTGGAGTTTAAAACCTACCGCTACAAAGGGCACTCCATGAGCGACCCGGCGAAGTACCGCACCAAGGAAGAGCTGGAAGACTACCGCTCCCGCGACTCCATCGAGGCCGTGCGCCACACCATCCTCACCCACAACATGGCTACCGAGGAAGAACTCACGGCCATTGATGAGAATATCAAGGCGCAGGTACAAGAGTCCGTCGAGTTTGCTGAAAACTCGCCCTTCCCCACGGCTGATGAGCTGTACAAGGATGTGTACGTGCAGCAGGACTACCCCTACATCCGCGACTAGTACAGCGGAGGTTTACCAGGCCCTCACCGGCCGTCTTTTCGAGTAATTCCCATGTCGAAGATTCCTTTCACTGGTAAAAGTCAACAGGCCCGCCAGCAACAGACGCAGCGGGTTGTGTCTTCGGACCCGCTGCAACCAGCAGAGGCCTACAACCCGGAGCTTCCGCTACTGGAAGACCCCGATGCGCTGGCGGCTCGGCTAGCTAATTCGGAGGATTTTCTGCGCCGTAACAAAAATGTCCTGCTTGGCTTACTGACCGTGGTAGTGCTGGCCGTGGCAGGGGGCTTTGGCTATTACCTGTGGCGTGGCTCGCAAGACACCAAAGGGCAGGCTGCTTTGTTTCAAGCCGTAAACTATTGGGAAGCTGACTCATTGCAGAAGGCTATGAAAGGTGACGGCAAGAACCTGGGCCTGGAACGCGTGGCTGCGGAGTATAACGGAACTGATGCCGGCAACTTAGCCAACTTCTATGCTGGAGTAGCTGCTCTTAAGCAAGGGCAGTATAAGCAAGCCATTGATTACCTGGAAGACTTTAGCTCGGATGACTACTTGGTACAGGCCCGAGCCTACTCGCTGCTCGGTGATGC
The DNA here is from genome assembly GCF_019599275.1 of Hymenobacter sp. HSC-4F20. Classification (GTDB taxonomy): domain Bacteria; phylum Bacteroidota; class Bacteroidia; order Cytophagales; family Hymenobacteraceae; genus Hymenobacter. Next base: position 1,386,309 of record NZ_JAHZTD010000002.1, read on the forward strand.
ACACGCCGAGCTAAATCAACCCAAGGAAGCAGCAGACTTCTACAACAAAGCAGCTAACCACAACGCCAACGAGTACTTCTCGCCGGGTTATTTGCTGAAAGAGGCTACCGCCCGCGAAGCTGCCAAAGACTACTCGGGTGCCATCAGCGCCTATACTAAAATCATCACGGAGTATCCTGCCGCGGCTGAGGCCACCGAAGCCAAACAGTACAAAGCCCGTGCAGAAGGCTTGACTGGTAACTAACTATATCCAGCACCTTATTGACGAAAGGACGGGCCAGCCCGTCCTTTCGTGTTTTCTGGTTCCTGGAAGCCACCCGAGTATGCTGGAGTAACTAAGGAAGCACAAACTGCCTGTACCTTTGCTTTGCTAACTGTTCATTTACCTTAACCTGCGTTTCTACAATGGCCACTTCCCTCAAAAACCTAAGCGACTATACTTCCGATACCTTCATTGATATTTCCGATAAGCGCTTTGGGTTAGTAGTAGCGGAATGGAATCGGGAAATAACGGATACCCTGGCCCGCGGCGCCTACGACACACTGATCAAGCACGGTGCCAAGCCCGAGAATATTTTCCGTAACACCGTACCGGGTAGCTTCGAATTGACTCTGGGCGCCCAGTTGCTGGCCCAGCACGCCGAGATTGATGCGGTTATTTGCTTGGGGGTAGTAATCAAGGGTGAAACAAAGCACGACGACTACATCTGTCATGCCGTGGCCAGCGGCATTACCAATGTGGGATTAAAGTTTAACAAGCCAGTCATTTTTGGCTTGGTAACGACCAACACCTTGGAGCAGGCCTGGGACCGGGCGGGTGGCAAGCACGGAAATAAAGGGGTGGAAGGCGCAGTAGCGGCCATTCATATGCTAGGGTTCTAGGTAGCCCATCTTCTGCTTGTACGGCTACCTTCGTAGCTCCCGCAAGGGAGGTTGTCGAGTATAGGAGCCGTGTGCATTAGCGGACAAAAGTGTAGCTTTGCGGCCGAAACGGCTTGGTCATCGGGACGTTCCGGGCGCCAGTGGATCGTCCTAGTTGCGGAGGTACCGTGGGTAAGGTAAACTTATTCGCGCAAGCCGCTGTTGAGTCAGAACTGCTGGTACTCGTCCCATTTCGGTACCACCGCTCGGCTAATCATTAATCTTATTAACCTCTCCCTGCATCAACATGAGTGAAGAACCCCTACGCTATTCCAGGGAAGAACTGGCGGAGTTTGAGCAAATCATTCAGGATAAGCTTACCGCGGCTCGCAAGGAAGTAGCGTTCATCAAAGAAACGCTTAGCCGTAAGAACGATTCGGGTACTGATAACACGGCTTCTTCGTCGAAGGTGCTGGAGGACGGTGCTGATACGGCCGAGAAAGAGAGCCTGAACCAGTTGGCCTCGCGCCAGATGAAGTTTATTCAGCAGCTCGAAAACGCTCTGATTCGCATTAAGAATGGCACCTATGGGGTGTGCATTGGCACGGGCAAGCTGATTCCGAAGGAACGCCTGCGCGCCGTGCCGCACACGCAGCACTCCATTGAGGCGAAGATGGCGCGCCGCGACTAAGGCGGCTACCATTTTGTTTATTGCCCGGACTTGTGACTGGCTGTCGTCTACGGCGGAGCTGGTTTGCTAGTCCGGGCACTGTTTTCAAAAGCCCCTCGTTACGGGTTTTTCTGAAGTTATCACCTGATTTTTTTCCGACGTACCGTAGCGATACGGCACCTACGCTTCTTCCATATGGGTAAGAAACACTTCTCCGGCGATACGCCCGGCCGCCGTGGCCGCACCACTGGCCGTCCTTCTGGGGCTTCCAATGGCCCCGACGGGTCCCGTAAATTCTCTCAGCCTGGCCGCGGCCGCGACGAGCGACCGGGAAACGGTGTTCCGCGCTTTGGTGCTCGAGGTGATGAGGCGCGTGGTAACGATCGGCCAAGCTTTGGGCGTTCTGCCAGCGGTAGCACACCCGCTAAAAAGTATAGTGGAGTAGGCGGCTTTGGTGGCTTCAAGAAACTAGGAGCAACGAGTAATACGTTTAACCGCTCCAACGAAGGTCGGGCTGGGGGCTTTGGTCAGCGGAGCGGTGCCCGCCGATTTGAGGAGGAAGGTCGCCGCGAGGAACGGCCGGTTCGGAACTTCGAGCCAAAGCAGTCCTGGCAAGGGCAACCCTACCAGCAGGAGGGCAAGCCTACGGTTCCCCGTGGCCAACCCGGTGAGCGGAACCGTAAGTTCATCAAGCAGAACCCACGTCCGGAGGAAACGCCTCGTTCCAACGATTCCCGCACGTATGCTCCGCGGCCCGAAGCTACCCCTCGGCCCGCGGGTAATGGCGAACGAGAAATCCGGCCGGCCCGGCCTTTCGATTACCGCGGCCGACCAGATGACTTAGATCGGCCCACTGACCGCCGCGACACCCAGGCAGAGGATTATCCAGCGAACCGCCCCACGCGGGCAAGCTCTCCGTTCGGTGCCGAGCGACGGGAGCGGCGCGAGAGTGGCCTAGGCGGCGGTAGCTTTGGAGAGAAGCGTACGGCCCGCCCCGGTAGTTTCAGCGGTAGCGACAAGCGCGAAAGCCGCTCATTCGGGGAGGAGCGCAAGGGTAGCTTCCGGCCCCAGCGGGAAGAGCGTCCTCGTCGGGCTCATGATGAGCACGTAGGACGGGGAGAGCAGACCGCAAATCCTAATCAGGCCGGTAAACGCAAATATGGCGAGGTGGCCGGCGAGGCTCCCGACTATAAAAACCTCAGGCACTACGAGGAGGATAAAACCCGCGGCAACAAGCGTCGGCGGGAAGAAGACGAGTTGGGCTCGGAAGAGGTGCGCCTCAACCGTTACATTGCCAACGCCGGCATTTGCTCCCGCCGGGAGGCTGATGCGCTGATTGCCGCCGGCGAGATTAAAGTGAATGGGCAGGTAGTAACGGAAATGGGCTACAAAGTGCAGCCCTCCGACACGGTGCAGTACGGCAAAACCAACCTCAACCGCGAGAAGCTGGTGTATGTGCTGCTCAACAAGCCCAAAGACTATATCACGACCACAGACGACCCCGAGGGCCGGCGCACGGTAATGGAGCTGGTAAAGGGCGCTTCCAAGGAGCGCGTATTCCCGGTAGGTCGCCTCGACCGCAATACTACGGGCCTGCTGCTGTTCACCAACGATGGGGAGGTAGCGCAGAAACTCTCGCACCCTTCGCACCGCAACAAAAAAATCTACCAGGTAGAGCTGGATAAGCCTCTGACGGAGGCGCACCTGCGGCAGATTGCCGAGGGCTTGGAGCTGGAAGATGGCAAAGCAGAAGTGGACGATGTCGCTGTGGTAGCCGGCAACCCGCACTTTGTGGGGGTAGAAATTCATATTGGCCGTAACCGTATTGTGCGCCGCATCTTTGAGCACCTGGGCTATGAGGTAGTGACCCTGGACCGTGTGCAGTATGCCGGCCTCACGAAAAAGGATCTGCCCCGCGGCAAGTGGCGCTTCCTGACGGAAAAGGAGGTAATCCGTCTTAAGTATTTCATGTAGGCACGCAACCCCTAACCTATCGGGTGGCTCTTGAGGGTGAGGCTGTGGAAAAGAAGTGGCTACAGGCGCTTTCTGGCTAGGTCAGCCGGACGCATAGTAGTCTTCGGTTTTCGCAGCCTCACCTTTCACTATTTCACTGTTTCGCGGATAGTGCGCACGTTCTCTCTTGATATCGGTAATACAGCGGTTAAGTACGGCTGCTTTGAGGCAGATGAGTTACTGGAATCGGCTGCGGGGCAGACGGCCGCGCAAGTGCGGGCAGCAGTAGCTAGGTGGCAACCCGAGCATGTGATCGTAGCCTCTGTGGCCGAGCCTACTGCGCAGTGGGCAGCCGAACTCCAGGCCCTGGTACCCGGTAGGGTAGTAGAGTTCGTACCGGCAACTACGGCACTGCCTATCCGAAATGGGTATGCCACCCCGCATACCCTGGGCGCCGACCGATTGGCGGCGGCGGTGGGTGCCGCGTGGCTGCTGCCCGGCCGCGACGTCGTGATTATAGATGCGGGCACGGCCATCAAGTGCGACCTGGTAGAAGGCGGCCACACCTTCCGCGGAGGAAGCATTGCCCCGGGCCTAAGCATGCGCTTTCAGGCTCTGCATACGTTTACTGGCCGGTTGCCGTTACTCAGCCACCACGCAACGGAGGGGCAGGTCCCTCTGATCGGAACCGATACCGAGTCGGCCATTCGGAGCGGAGTAGTCAACGGGGCTGTGGCGGAAGTGCAGGGGCTGCTGGCCGAATACCAGGCCAAGTTTCCCCGGCTCGCCGTGGTACTGGCCGGGGGCGATACCGCTTTTTTCCGCACCCGACTGAAAGGACCTATCTTTGTTATTCCGGAGCTCGTGCTGATGGGGCTCAACCGAATTTTAGTACACCATGTCTCAACCTAACTTCACCGGTCTGGCCGGTGGTCTTTCGCTGCTGGGCTTGCTGGTAGCTTCGCCAGCCGTACTGGGGCAGGGCCTCGGTAACTCGCCTTACTCGCGCCTGGGCCTGGGCGACGCCAGCCTGAACGCCGGCGGGGTACGGCAAATGGGAATGGGTGGCATTGGGGTGGCTGCGCCTAATAGCGTGAACGTCAACGAAATCAACCCGGCGCTGGTGTATTACACGTCCCGGACTACATTTGAGGGCGGCTACACGGGGCAGTTCAAAACTCTGCGTAACACAGTCAGCCGGCAGCGCACGGGTTCGGCCAATCTGGGCTACCTCGCCCTGGCCGTGCCCATCAACCGGCGCTGGGCCGGGGCCATCGGCTTGAAACCGTATAGTACCGTCGACTACGAATCGACTACGTTGGACAACAGCGTAATCGGCGACCCGACAGCGCAGGTAGAAAAGCAGTACAAAGGCAGCGGCGGGTTAGCTGAAGCCTACATGACCCACGCCGTTCGGTTGGCTAAGGGCCTAGCCGTTGGGGTATCGGCAGGGTACGTGTTCGGCAGCATTGATCAAGAGGCTGGCACGCGCATTGGCACCAGTACGTTGGCGGTGGACCTGGCTGATAAGGATATTTATCAACAGCACGTATACTACTCGGATTTTGCTTTTCGGGCGGGTGTGCACTACCGGGGGAAGTTTACCGATAAGCTGAACTACAACCTCGGAGGTACCCATAGCTTCCGTACCAATCTCAACGGGCAGCGGAGCCTGAACATTCTCCGGCAGAATAGCGAAGGAATTCAGTCCTCAGCTACAGCTCTGGAAACTGACGCGCCTGGCCGGGCGCAGGTACCGGCGCTTACGCAGGTGGGCCTTAGCCTCGATAATAACCGGAGTTGGAGCGTAAGCGTGGAAGGTACCCGGCAGCAATGGTCACAGTTCCGCTCGTTCGGGGAGCAGGGTGGCACGGCAGGGGTGCCACTCAGCGACACGTACCGTGTGGGCCTGGGTGGGGAGCTAACCCCGGATGCTACCTCCGTAGACAGCTACTTTAAGCGCGTAACCTACCGCGCCGGCCTGAGCCTGGCCCAGTTGCCCTACCGGCCCGGGGGCAGCACCCTCTACGACCGCTCGGTAAGCTGGGGCTTTGCCTTGCCGCTGCCTACCGCCACACCGCTTGATGCTACAACTATTAGCCTGGCCTTCATTTATGGGCAACGTGGCAATACCAACGTGCTGCAACTTCCCGACGGCTCCCTGGAACGCAATGTAAAGGAAGACTACGTGCGGATGCAGCTGGGCGTAACGCTCAATAACCGCTGGTTTATCAAGCGCCGCATCGAATAAGAAGACAGCTGCCATCATGATGCAAGGCCATTACCACTGCCTGGTGCTAGGAATGCTGCTCAGCAGCGCATTGGTGGGTTGCCACCACCGTGATGAGGAGGTAGTAGCCAAAAAGACGACCTACACGGGGCCGTTCATGGAAACCCGCGACTTGTCGATGATAGTCAGTGATTCCGCCAAGCTCCGGGTCCGGCTAACTTCGCCGCTCCGGCAGGACTTCGAGAATAGTAATCAGATTTACCCGAAGGGAGTTAAAATCACCTTCCTGGCTGAAGACGGCCGTACGGTCGTCAACACCATTACGGGTAACTACGGCCTCTATGAGAAAAATAAAAACCTCTACACGCTGCGAGGTAACGTGCAGGTAACCAACGTGCCCAAGCAGCAGAGCATGAATACTGAGGAAGCTTTCTTTGATCAGAACAAGGCCCTGATCTATACCAAGAAAGAAACCGAAATCCGGGTTACTACCCCCACTGAGGTACTGACCGGGCGCGGCCTGACGGCCAACCAGGACTTCTCGCTCTACAGCATCCTCGATCCTACTGGCGTTTTCACCCTTCAAAACGCGCCCAAGGCTAATCCTGCCCCGGCTGCTACCCGCTGATTACTGCATGAAACGTTTCTGGGACCCTGGCATCAGCCGCACTATTCTGTTTGTTCTGGGGGTAGTAACCTTTGTTATTGCCTCCTACCAGACCCTGGTAACGGGCAATATGGAAGGCCTCTACCAAAATTACTGGCTGTTCATGCTGTCCTTCGGGGCCATTATCTGGCTGCGCTACCTCCGCCAGCAGGACAAGATTGCCGCCGCGGAGGCCGAGGCTGCCCGCAAGGCCGCCGAAGCTGCCGCGAAAAAGCCCGCCAAGAAGAAACGCTAGCCACCCACAGGCTCTGCCCGTTACCCAACGGGTAGTGCGTATCTGCAAGAAAATCACCGTAATAAAGCCTTTTCTGGTAGTCCGGAAAAGGCTTTTCGCAGTATCTGGCCAGCTCCGCCCTTTGTGGTTGGCTCACTTGGCCAAGCCGGGGGGATTTGATTACCAAATCCCCATGTTTTTTGGTTATTTTGCGCCTCTTTCCACTTTTCTTACCGCGCTTCTTATCAAGTAAATGGCATTAATTAACACGATTCGAGAAAAATCGGGCTGGGCAGTCGGGGCCATCATCATCGGCCTGCTGCTCTTTATGCTGGGAGGAGACTTCCTGTACGGCCGAAACAGCTTCTTCGGCAAGAACGATCTGACGGTCGGCGAAATTGCCGGTGAGAAGGTGGAGTACGATGACTTCAACGCGACTCTGGAGCAGGCCAAGCAGGCCTTCATCGCCCAGCAGCAGCGCCAGCCCGACGAGCAAGCCCTGGGCTACCTGCGCGACCAGGCCTGGAACCAGACCATCTACCGCATTGCCTTTCAGCAGGAGTTCGACAAGCTGGGCCTGAAAGTCTCCGACGAAGAGCTGACTGATATGGTGCAGGGCAACAATGTGCACCCCAGCATCCGTCAGGCTTTCACTGACCCGGCTACCGGTCAGTTTGACCGCAACAAGGTAATTGAGTACCTGCGCAACCTCGATAAGCTGCCGCCCCAGGCTCAGGATGCCTTTCGCAATTTCGAAGCCAACCTCGGTCCGGAGCGCCTGGCTACCAAGTACAACAACCTGCTGAAGCTGAGCACCTACGTAACGGCGGCGGAGGCCAAACGCTTTGATGAGGGCCAGAATACCCGCGCCTCTGTACGCTACCTCATGGTGCCTTATTTCACCGTTTCCGACTCGAGCGTGAAAGTAAGCGACGACCAGCTGCAGGCTTACCTGGATAAGAACAAGGGCCGCTACAAGGTGGAAGACGGCCGCAGTATCGAGTACGTATCGATTCCGGTAACGGCCTCGGTGGAAGACAGCGCCGCCGTGCGCAAAACTGTTGATGAGCTGGCTAACCAGTTTGCTTCGGCTCCGGTGGACTCGGCCTTCGTGAAGCTGAACTCTGAAACCCCCACTAGCCCCACCTACCTTTCGCCGGCCGACATGCCCGAGAAGCTGCGTGCCCAGCTACCCCTGCAGGTAGGGAAAGTGTATGGACCCTACGCCGAGAACGGCACCTACTCGCTCTACAAAGTATCGGGCCAGAAAGCTGGCGCGCAAGCTGCCGCCCGGGCCAGTCACATCCTGATCAAGCCCGAGGGCACTACCCCGGAGGCCGATGCCGCTGCCAAAGCCAAGGCGACAGAAGTACTGAATAAGATCAAAGGGGGTGCCGATTTCGCCGCCATGGCCCGCCAGTACGGCACCGATGGTACCACCGCCACCGGCGGCGACCTGGGCTGGTTCCAGCAGGGCCGCATGGTGCCCGAGTTCGAGAAGGCCGTATTTGGGGCTACCTCGGCTGGCCTGCTGCCTGCGCCGGTAAAAACTTCGTTTGGGTACCACGTTATCAAAATTACCGCTCCCAAGACCTCCCAGACCTATCAGGTAGCCACGGTGCAGAAGAGCATCCAACCCACTGATGCTACCCGCGACGCCGCCTACCAGAAAGCCCAGGCCCTGAAAGGCGAGGCTACGGATTTAGAATCGTTCCGCGCGGCTGTGGCCAAGGACAAGAGCCTGCAGAAGGTAGAAGCCAAGGGTCTCGGCCGCGGCGACCAGGCCATAAACAATATTCAAGGTGCCCGCTCTATTGTACGCTGGGCCTATGGCTTCAACCCCGAGGGTGAGCCCACGAAAGTAGGGGACGTGTCGCGGGTGTTTGACGACGTAGGCGACCAGTACGTTATTGCCGTCCTGACCGGCGAGCGGACCAAAGGCACGGCCGACGTGGCCAGCATAAAGCCGGAAATTACGGCCCTGGTGCGCAATGAGCTGAAGGCCGAGCAGATCATGAAAAAACTAAATGCCTCGAAGGGTACCCTGGAGCAAATTGCCCAGGCTTATGGCAACGGTGCCCAGGTGAAAACGGCCGATGGGGTAGTGCTAGGCCAAGGGCTGCTCCCAGGCCTGGGCAACGAGCCCGTAGCTGTGGGCAAAGCCTTCGGTCTGAAGCCCGGCCAGAAGTCGGCCGCCTTTGCTGGTGAGCAGGGCGTCCTGATAGTGGAGCCCGTGAGCGTACAGCCCGCCACGGCCCCGACCGACGTGAAAGCCGTGCGGCAGCAGCTCACGGCCCAGCGCGCTGCCCGCACGGATGGCCTCACCTACGAAGCCATCAAGCAGCACGCTAACATCAAGGATAATCGCACGAAATTCTTCTAACCGACCTCGTGCTTCATACAAGCAAAAGGGCCGTACCTTAGGGTGCGGCCCTTTTGCTTGTGGGGAAGGCAGAAGCTAGTGCCTTTATATGCCCTTATTGCGCAGCTAGTGCAGTGCAGACCGTTGGAGCATGAAACGCATCAGTTCATACCTTCCTCATTTCACCGCTCGGCACTCTGGCTCTGATCTTTTCGTTATGCGTGTATGAATAAGTCGTTGCGTTTGGTTTTGGGGAAGAGTGCCTTGGCGGTGGTGTTGCTGACCACCACGCAGGCCGTAGCCCAGCAGGCAGAAGATAACACCGTACAGCTGGCGCGCGAGTATGAGCGCACCGGTGAGCACGAAAAAGCGGCTTATCTGTTTGGCCGCCTCCGTAGCGAGGAGCAGACGGCCCCCAACATCCTGCCCGATTACCTGGCGGCTTTGCAGGCCCTACGCCGCGATAAGGACGCCGAGAAGCTGGTAAAGCGGGCCCAGCGCCAACAGCCTGGCAACTTGGCCCTGGGGGTTACCTTAGGACAGGTGTACGCTAAGGCCGGCGACGCGGCAACGGCACAAAAGCAGTGGGAGCGGGTAGTGGCGCAGCTGCAGAGCGCCCAGGTAGTGCCGGTAGCAACAGAGTTCCTGAAAGGTGGCTTGCCTGACTGGGCGGCCCGTACCTATCTGCACGGGCGGGAGTTGGCCAAAAACGAAACAGAATTCGCCCCCCAGCTTATTCAGCTCTATACCCAGAGCGGACAGACGGAAAAGCTTATGAGCGAAACCCTGCGCTTGGTGCAGGACGACGAGCAGCAGCTTCCCTTTGTGCGCAACATGCTGCAGAATACTCTGCAGGAAGACAAGGACTTTATAGCCTTGGAGAAAGAGCTGTTGGGCCTCGTGCAGAAATACCCGGAGCGAGGCGTTTACAGCGAACTGCTGCTGTGGCTGCAGGTGCAGCGCCGCGACTTTACGGGGGCACTGGTGCAGGCCAAAGCCCTGGACCGCCGCGGCCGAACCGAGGGGCAGCGTGTGCTGGAGGTAGCCGAAATAGCCCGTCGTAATAAAGACTACGAAAGTGCCATCAGCGGCTACCAGTATCTGGTGCGCGAATACCGCGGCCGGCCTTACTATGCGCTGGCCCGGCAGCGCTTGGTGCAAACCCGCGAGGAGCAAGTGCGCACTACCTACCCCGTGAATGTAGCGCAGTTGCGAAGCCTACTGCAAGACTATCAGCAGGTGCTCACCGACCTGGGCCGCACACCCGAAACGGCACCCGTGCTGCGGAGTATGGCAGCGCTGCAGGCCTTTCAGCTCGATGAGAAGGAGGCAGCCATCAAGCTGTTGCAGGAGGTTATTACTATGCCCCGCGCCAACCTGGACGTAGTGGATCAGGCTAAAATCGACTTGGCCGACATTTATCTACTGCGCGCCGAGCCCTGGGAAGCTACCCTACTGTACTCACAGGTAGAGAAGTCGCACAAGGATACACCGCTGGGCTACGACGCCAAGCTGCGCAACGCCCGCCTCAGCTACTTCGCCGGTGATTTTAAGCTGGCTCAGAGCCACCTGGACATCCTGAAGCAGGCAACCAGCCGGGAAATAGCCAACGACGCCATGCAGCTCAGCCTGCTTATTACTGATAACACGGCCATGGACACTGCCGGCGTGGCCCTGCGCGACTACGCCGCGGTGGAGCAGCTAGTATTCCAGAACAAGATTCCGGAGGCCCTACGCGGCCTTGACGCCCTGTTGCAGAAATACCCCGGCCATGCCCTACAGGATGAAGCCTGGTACCTGAAGGCCCAGCTGCTGCGCCGTACCGGCGACTATGCCGGCGCTCTGAGTACACTAGAAAGCATCACGGCGAACCCTAAGTACGATGTGCTCAGCGACGACGCCCTGTTTCTGGCCGCCAGTATTCAGGAAGAAAACCTGCGGGATGCTGGCAAAGCCCAGCAGCTCTATAATCAGGTACTGGTAAAGTACCCCGGCAGCATCTACGTAGCCGAGGCGCGCAAACGCTTCCGCAAGCTGCGCGGCGACGTAGTAAACTAAGCGAGAAACCTAGCAGCGCCAAAGGAGCGGCCAAGCCTGTAATGCAGGCTTGGCCGCTCCTTTGGTGTTAAAGGGTACGAAACAAGAGCCTCGTCCCGCCTTACACCCACCAAGAGAATACCCAAACCATCTTGCTTTACTATTACAAACTATGCAATTCTAGTAAAGCAAACATAACTTACGACGGTTCTTGATCTAATGCTTTACACTATAATAAAATAGTCAATGCGTAAAGCAAGCCAATAACGTGAACCCAGACAGATCATTGCTAGAATGGGTCGCCAGGCAGCGGTAGAGGGGTAGGATAGTATTTGCCAGTGATATAGCCGATCGAAGAGTGGTGCTCCGAACTAGGGTAGGGCTGCCGCTACGTGGCTGGTCGCGCAGCGCCGGCACCAGAACCGTCACTGAAACCTGCCGCTGGTTGCGGGCAAAATTCGCCGCTGTTGCTGCGAAATAGCCGCGGGAAGCGCCATTTTTCTTCGTACTTTTGAAGATATAGCTCGTAGGAGCCCCGGCACAAGTATGGAAAAACGATGGATTCGCAAGCCCGCGCCCGACGCTGAAAAAGTCCGGCATTTGGCCGACGCCCTGCGCGTCAACGAGGCTATCATTACCCTCTTGTGCCAGCGGCAGGTGTGCAGCTTCGAGGAAGCCCGGGCCTATTTCCGGCCCTCCCTGGACTCGCTGCCCGACCCCTTGCTGATGCGTGACATGGACCGGGCCGTGGAGCGCTTGGTGCGGGCTCTGCACATGGGCGAACGGATCCTGGTGTTCGGCGATTATGATGTGGATGGGACAACCTCCGTGGCGTTGGTATACAGCTACCTGCGGCAGTTCTTCGGGGCCGAACGGGTCGATTACTACATCCCCGACCGCTATAAGGAAGGCTACGGCGTATCGGAAGCGGGCATTGATTTTGCCGTCGACTTCGGATATGAGTTGATTATTGCCCTTGACTGTGGGGTGAAGGCTGTGGAAAAGGTGGCGTATGCCACCCGGCGCGGCGTCGATTTTATCATCTGTGACCACCACTTACCCGGTGCCGATCTGCCGGCAGCGGTGGCCGTGCTGGACCCCAAGCGCGCTGACTGCCCCTACCCGTTCAAGGAGCTGTCGGGCTGCGGGGTGGGGTTCAAGCTGATGCAGGCCCTGACCCAGCACCAGGGCTGGCCTGAGGAGGAACTTTATGAGTTGCTGGACCTAGTAGCTGTGAGCATTGCCGCCGATATTGTGCCTATCACCGGTGAGAACAGAACCCTTGCCTACCACGGCTTGCGTCTGATCAACGACCGGCTGCGGCCCCAGCGCCCCGGTCTGGATGCCCTACGGGAGCTGGCCGGTTTACAAACGGCCGAGCTGAACATTAGCAGCCTTGTGTTCGGCTTTGCGCCCCGTATTAACGCGGCCGGCCGCATGGGCGACGCGAAACGCTCAGTGGCCATGCTGCTGGCTGAAAGTACCGACGAAGCAAAAGAAAAAGCCGGGGTGGTAGATAAAACCAACCAGGAGCGCCGGGGCTTTGATACCAGCATCACGAAGGAGGCCCTGGAAATGATTGAGCAGGACGTTCTGCTGCGCACGGCCAGCACTACGGTGCTATTCAAGCAGGATTGGCACAAAGGCGTAGTGGGCATTGTGGCCTCGCGCTGCCTCGACAAGTACTACCGCCCCACCATTATTCTCACCGAAAGCAATGGTAAAGCCACCGGCTCGGCCCGCTCAGTAGTCGGCTTTGATGTGCACCAGGCTATCGAGGAGTGCGCCGAGCTGCTGGACCAGTTCGGGGGACATATGTACGCCGCTGGCCTCACGCTGCCCGTGGAAAACGTGCCCGCCTTCCGCGAGAAGTTCGAGCGGGTAGTAGCCGGCCGTATTTTGCCCGAGCAGCTAATTCCGCCGGTTGAAATTGACCACGTGCTCCAGCTCAGCGACATCACGCCCTCCTTCTTTCGGCTCCTGAGCCAGATGGAACCCTTTGGGCCGGGCAACCCCAACCCCGTGTTCGCCTCCACCCTGGTGTACGCTACCCCCGACTCGGCCCGGATTGTAGGCAACTCTCACCTCAAACTCACCCTCACCCAGGATGGCCGCCATACCGTTGATGCCATTGGGTTTGGGCTGGGCGAGTACTACGAGCAAATCCGGCAGGGTCACCCGTTCAGCGTGTGCTATACCGTGGAAATGAACGAGTTCCGGGGTGTGAAAAACCTGCAGCTGCGCGTGAAGGACATCCGCTGGGAGTAGCAAGCTGCCCGCAGTAGCAGAGTAGCCTCAACGGGTAGTAACTGGTAGGACGTACTGATTTTTATTCCAGCGCAGGTAGCCCTCGCGCATGTACATCCCCATATGCCCGCGCGGAATGTTACTGGCTGCCGTGGGCAGAGGCAGTTGCAGCTGGAGGTAGGTGATAACGCCATTAAGGCGCCGCTCCCGCAGAACCTGCCGGCCTTGCTGTAAAGCGATATAGCGTTCTACTACAGCTCCGTTCCGACGCTGGATAGTTTTATGCTTCCAGTGAAAGCGGCCTGAAGCACCTGGTAAAAAGCCTTCTACCACGTGGCGGCGGGCACCTAAGTGCGATGTCTTGGCTTTGAAGTGTGCCGATTGCTGCTGAATAGCCAGCTTAGTTTCGCCGGCAAAATTGAGCAGAGAGTCTCGCGCGGCTACAGCGCGGGCTGGGTCAGTTATAATCTGAGCTACGCTAACTTGAGCGCCGCATAGGAACACGGACAGAAGTAGAAGTTTTTGAATCATGTGACTAGATAAACGAACGGAGGAAGATAATTGCTTTTCCTGGCCTTCGTTCACAAAAACAATACCATTTTTATATATAGTGAAATATATACTCTTAGAGCGTGCGTGTATCTACCCACCCGTGCTATAAGCAGTAGTTGGGGCCATAGCCGCTACAGGAGTATAGGCAGGCCGGAGCCACGGGCTTGCAGCCTATACACATTGGCCAGAAACACGGCAATCAACAGTGAAAGTAGCCCTAGGCAGGGGCCAGGCTATTTTCGCTGCCTCACTTAGGCATACCAGTAGCAGCGGGGCGGGCAGATAGGGTAGCACAACGCGCACGAAACCAGCCGGAGCCACACGGTGCATCACTCCAGCTCCCGGAAAGAAAAAACCAGCAGGGAGCAGCTATAGGCCGTGAAGCGTTTTCTGGCTGTTGCCTGACGAAAGCAAGCGGCCGGGAGTTCTGCCAGCTGAGCAGTGAACGGCTGCTACGAGTTTCGTCGTTACCCAGCAGGACCGGGCTACGGCGCGACACTGCCCCGGCCCCGCTGGCAATGCGTACCTTGGTGCCGGCGTTATAGCCTCCTCCATCCATCTATTCTTGTTTGTTAATGAAGACGCTTTATCTGGCGCTCGGTCTCGGGCTGGCTTCTGTGGGTAGCGTTGCCGCCCAGCAGTCAACGGGTTACCGCATCAACCTCGACCTGCAGAACGTGCAGAACGACCGAGTTCGAGTAGTTATTAACACGCCGGCGGTAAAGGAAGCCCAGGCTACCTATGTAATTCCTTCGGTGGTGCCGGGCTCGTACTCCAAAAAGGACTATGGCCGCTTCGTGACGGATTTCAAGGCCTTCGACAAGCAGGGCAAACGTCTGAAAGTAAAAAACAATGGGCCGAATCTGTTTGTCATCGATAACGCCAAAAATCTGACCCGGCTTGAGTACCTCGTCGATGATACCTGGGATGCCAAGCAGGACGACTCGTTTATTTTCCAGCCCGGCGGCACCAACATCGACGCCGGCCGCAACTTCACCATCAACCACTATGGCTTCTACGGCTACTTGGAGGGCTATAAGATGCAGCCCTACCAGGTAAATGTGCAGAAGCCCGCCCCCCTCTACGGCGCTACCGCCCTGGATGTGCGCCGCGAATCGGCCACGCAGGACGTGTTTACGGCCCCCGACTACGTTACCCTGGCCGACGGCCCGATTCTGTACGCCCAGCCCGATACGGCCAGCTTCAGCACCGGCGGCGCGCGCATTTCGGTAGCGGTGCTGTCGGAGGGCGGAGTCGTGAAGGCCGCCAACGTAAGCCAGATGCTGCGGCCCATGTCGGAGGCCCTGACCAAGTTCTTTGGTAAGATGCCCGTGCCGCGCTACCAGTTTCTGTTCTACTTCCCCGGTATGAACTCGCCGCTCAACAGCAAAAACGGTGGCTACGGGGCCATGGAGCACAGCTATTCCTCTCTCTACTTCCTGCCCGAGATGCCCGATCCGGAGCGCCTGCGCAGCATGGTGCTGGAGGTAGCCTCGCACGAGTTCCTGCACATGCTGGCCCCGCTCAACATCCACAGCCGCGAAATTGGGGAATTCGACTTCCGCGACCCGAAAATGTCGCAGCACCTGTGGCTGTACGAGGGCGTGACGGAGTACGTCTCGCAGCTAGTGCAGGTACGCGGCGGCCTGATTACGCCCGACGAGTTCCGGGAACGGATAAAAACCAAAATCGATAATGCCGGCAAGTTTGAGAACGTATCGTTTACCGAGATGAGCCGCCGGATTCTGGAAGCTCCCTACAAGGATATGTATCCGAATGTGTATGAGAAAGGTGCCCTTATCGGGCTGCTGCTCGATATCCGCATCCGGGAACTGAGCCAGGGCCGTCAGACCCTGCGCGATGTGCTGCTGGCCCTGCGCGAGAAGTACGGCCCCACTCGCTCCTTCGAGGATAAAGACCTCATCCCCGAAATTGTGGCCCTCACCAGCCCCGAGCTACAGCCCTTTTTCACGCGCTACGTGCAGGGCAACGAGCCCTTACCGCTGGCCGAGTACCTGGGCAAGATTGGCTGGACGTACGCTCCCGTTGGCCAGGCTCGGGTGAAGGCTTTCGGCAACCTGGGCTTTGGCTACGACCAGGAAAAAGACCAGTTCCGGGCCGTGAAAACTAAGGCCGATGAAAACGCCTTCGGCCTGAAAGAAGGCGACGTGATTGTGGCCGTAAACGGACAGGCCGTGACCATGCAAACCGCCGAGAAGCTGCTGCGCCCCCTGGTAGAGCCCAAGTCGGGAAACCCCGTGCGGGTAAAATTCCGGGATGGAGCCAGCGGCCCGGAGCAGGAGCGCCAGGCAGCCCCGCGCGAGTTCGACGTGGAGGTCAAAAACCTGGTGGAGCCCGTGCCTACCCCCACGCCCGCCCAGCAAGCCCTGCAGGAGGCGCTGCTGAAAGGGTAACGGGTAGGGCAGAAGTGGCCAGCGACGGGTAGCCCGCGTGCTCTAGCGTCTGCGCAGTGGAAGCCTCTGGCCGCTGTTTTATCGGTCCACGATGAATACTCCCTGGCTCAGGGAATAACCCCCGGGCCAGGCGCCGCCATGAGGCGCGCAGGATGCTTCTACTGCGCCTCGGCATGACATTTGGCGCCCTCTTACCCCCACGCCTGCTTACCAAGTACCTACTGCCCAATACCACTTACCTTTGCCTTCTATGATTCTTCGCGCTGAACACCTAGTCAAGAAATACAAGTCGCGCACGGTGGTGAACGATATGTCGCTGCACGTGGAACAGGGCGAAATCGTGGGCCTGCTGGGGCCGAACGGGGCCGGCAAAACCACCTCCTTTTACATGACGGTGGGCATGGTGAAGCCCAACGAGGGCAAGGTGTTTCTCGACGACAAGGATATCACCAAGTTGCCCATTTACCAGCGCGCCCGCCTCGGCATCGGCTATCTGGCGCAGGAGGCATCGGTGTTCCGGGA
Organism: Hymenobacter sp. HSC-4F20; assembly: GCF_019599275.1. Lineage (GTDB taxonomy): Bacteria > Bacteroidota > Bacteroidia > Cytophagales > Hymenobacteraceae > Hymenobacter. Next base: position 1,403,038 of record NZ_JAHZTD010000002.1, read on the forward strand.
CCTCACGGTCGAGGAAAACGTACTATCAGTGCTGGAAATGACCGACTTGCCCAAACAAGCTCAGCGCGACAAGGTTGAGGAGCTGCTCAACGAGTTCAGCCTAACTCACGTGCGCAAAAACCTGGGCCGGGTGCTAAGCGGGGGGGAGCGACGGCGCACCGAAATTGCCCGGGCTTTGGCCGTCGACCCCAAGTTTGTGCTCCTCGATGAGCCGTTCGCCGGCGTCGACCCTATTGCTGTGGAAGAAATCCAGGGCATTGTAGCCAAGCTCAAGCACAAGAACATCGGCATTCTGATTACTGACCACAACGTAAACGAAACGCTTAGCATCGTTGACCGGGCCTACCTACTCTTCGAAGGCAAGCTGCTGAAAGCCGGCACGGCTGAGGAACTGGCCGAAGACGAGATGGTACGCCGCGTGTACTTGGGCAAGCACTTTGAGCTAAAGCGCAAGATTTGAAAACAACAGGAATCAATTGCAGTCTGCAGAGGATGAGGCAACTAGGGCGAGGCACTGCTTCGCCCTTTCTCGTGGCACGGCCAGCCGAATCGGATTTCGTGGTAGTCTGGTAACTTTCCGGTGCGGGCAAGGGTACAGAAAACCCCTTTCCCCGGTCTTTCATCTCCCACCCATCTTTCCCCGTGATTAGTACCGTTCTGACTTGGGCCGTGCAGCGCCGACTGGCTAGCATTGAGCACATCCGCCGCTACCCCCACGAGGTGCAGCAGCAGGTGTTGCAGGAGTTGCTCCGCACCGCGCGCCCCACCGAATGGGGGCAGCGCTACGGCTTTGGCGAGGGCCTAACAGCCCGGGAGTTTGCTCAGCGCGTGCCTATTAGCAGTTACGAAGAACTTTACCCCGAAATCGAGCGGGTGCTGCGCGGCGAGGCCAACGTGCTCTGGCCCGGAACGGTGCAGTGGTTTGCCAAAAGCAGCGGCACTACCAACGCCCGTAGCAAGTTTATCCCCGTCACGCGTGAGTCGTTGCAGGAGGGCCACTACCGCGCTGGCCGCGACATGACCGCTCTGGCTACCCTTCATTACCCCGACGTAAACATCCTGGGCGGCAAAACCCTGTCGCTGGGCGGAACGCACGGTCCTAACCCCTTCCGCCCGGCAGACGCCGGTTCGCGGGTGGGCGACGTGTCGGCCGTGATTATGCAGAACCTGCCGGCCTGGGCCGAGTTTGTGCGCACGCCGCCCCTGGAACTGGCTCTGCTGGATGAGTGGGAAGAAAAGATTGCCCGCATTGCCCGCCACGTGCTTACAGTTGATGTGCGCGTGTTGGCTGGCGTGCCCACTTGGATGATTGTGCTGCTACGCCGCGTAACGGAGCTGGCCGGGGCCGCCTCCATCCTGGACGTGTGGCCGCGGCTAGGCTTGTTTCTGCACGGGGCAGTAGCCTTCGGGCCGTACCGGGAGCTGTTCCGGCAGTTGATTCCGAGCTCCCGAATGCACTATCTGGAAATCTACAACGCTTCCGAGGGCTACCTCGCCCTTCAGGATGAGCCCGACTCCGAAGACCTGCTGCTGCTGCTGAACCACGGCATCTACTACGAGTTTCTGCCCCAGGACCAGTGGGAGGCCGCCGAGCCCCGGGCCGTCGGCCTAGAAGACGTGCAGCTAGGCCGCAGCTACGCTCTCATTATCAGTACCAACGCCGGCCTGTGGCGCTATAAGATTGGCGATACCGTGCGCTTTACCAGCTTGGCGCCCTACCGCATTCGAATTTCGGGCCGGACCAAGCACTTCCTGAATGCCTTCGGCGAAGAGGTAGTAGTGGAAAACGCCGATGCCGCCATTGCTGCCGCCTGCGCGGCTACCGGCACCACCGTGCGCGACTATACCGCCGCCCCGATCTACTTCGCTACTCACGACGGTGGCTCGCGCGGCGGCCACCAGTGGGTGATTGAGTTTACGCAGCCGCCAGCGGATACCAGCCAGTTTGCCGAGGTGCTGGACACTACCCTGCGCCAACTCAACTCCGACTACGACGCCAAACGCCACCGTGACCTGGCCCTGCTGCCGCCCCACCTGACCATGGCTCCCGCTGGTACCTTTGAGCAATGGCTGGCCGGCCGTGGCAAGCTGGGCGGCCAGCACAAAGTCCCCCGCCTGAGCAATTCCCGGGAACTGCTGGAGGAACTGCTTGGTCAACTAAGAAAATAGTTACATTCGGAAGTCGTCTTACTTCCTTCCGATGTTTTTCCGAAACCGAATAGCTAGTACACCGCGGCCTGACTGGGCCATAGAGTGGTTGTTGCTAGCCAGCACCCTGGTGCTTACTTCGTGTGCCACGGCACGCCGCGGCCCTGTTGGCTTCTGGTCGCACAACCGCTACGACGGGGGCGGGGAGCAGCGGCATGGGCCGTGGCGGGAGTATTTCGATGCCCAGGAGCAACGGCTCGCCAACCGCGGGCGATACCAGCACGGCCTGCCAGTGGGCCGCTGGCATACTTATACCCCCACGGGGCAGCTAGAGCGCACGGAACGGTTTTACCGACACCCGTATGGCTTAGTCAGGCTGACCTACTACCACCCCAATGGCCAGGTGGCCAAACGTGGGCGGGCCCGCTACCGCGCTGAGCCCACTGGCGCGCATTTCTTTTGGTTCGGGGAGTGGCAGCGTTTCGCCCCGGATGGCCAGCCGCTGCCCTCGGAGTGGTATCTGGATGGCCGGCAGACTGCTCCACCATCCCAATAAGGGAATCACGGAACCACAATAAAACAGTAGTATAGCGGGGTAGGGTAGTTTATTGTATTATAACAAAGCATGCTGAGTAGGCGACGGACCCAGTGCATGCGGTATAAATCCGATTAACAGCTGATTGCGTACTTGGACAATGGAGTTGTTCACCGGGTATATTGACCCCGGGAACGAGTAGTCATGCATTTTTGTAAGAGCAGGACCTATCTTGCTTCTCATAAATTATCCTAAAACTCAACCCATGTCTGTTACTACCTCCTCTTCGCATCGCTCGGGCAAAGGGCGTCGCCGCAGCCTCAAGAAGAATGATACTGTATCAGTTCGGAAGACGCGCGCTACAGTAGGGTTTCTAGGCTTATTGCTATTGGCATTGCTGGCTAGCCTAGGCGTTATTGCCGCCACAGCAACGCAGTAAAACAGTACTACGGTACTTGGCGGGCCCCACTCTCGAAGTATGACCGAGGGCGGGGCCCACGTGTTTGTGGGCAAGTGCCTTACTCGTCGAGAATACCGCCCACCAAGTTCCCGAAAACACCGCCGCTTTCTTTCTGTACATTACCCCCGGCAGGAGCCAGAGCTTGAATCAGCTTCTTAATGGGCATGGATTGCAGCCATACCCGGCCGGTGCCGCGCAGGGTAGCCAACAAGAGCCCTTCACCCCCGAAAATCATGGACTTAAGGCCGCCGGCGCGGGCAATGCTGAAGTCGATGCCCGGCTCAAAGGCAACCACGCAGCCGGTATCCACGCGCAGCAGCTCATTGTGGAGGCGCTTTTCAATAATGGTACCGCCCGCGTGAATAAAGGCTTTACCGTCGCCGGTGAGCCGCTGCAAAATGAACCCCTCGCCCCCGAATAAGCCGGCGCCCAGCTTCTGATTGAAGTGCAGGTTGATTTTGGTACCTCGGGCTGCGGCCAGAAAGCCGTCTTTCTGCACAATAAGTCCCTGCGGTAACTCGCGTAAGTCAATTGGGATAATGGTACCGGGGTAAGGGGCTGAGAAGGCCACGTGAGCTTTCCCGTAGCCACCCCGGTGGGTGAAGTGCGTCATAAACAGCGACTCGCCCGTAATCAGACGGGTGCCGGCCGAGAAAAGCTTGCCCATAAAGCCTTGCTCCGGTTCCGAGCCGTCGCCCATCTTGGTTTCAAAGGCAATACTCTCGCTCATGTACACCATGGCCCCGGCCTCGGCAATTACCGTCTCGTTGGGGTCCAGCTCTACTTCCAGCACCTGGATATCGGTGCCAATGATTTTATAGTCGACTTCGTGGGAGCGCATAGGGTAGGGGCAAAAGAACAAGGAAAAAGCTGGCCCAAGTATAGCAAAACGCGAATTGATAACGCAGTAAAATCAATCGTCCGTTACCGGGGCGCTTCGCTGCATTGTCAGGCTAGGCCATCTGCAGGCGGAAGTGCCCCGGTAACGGACGATGTTCCTCGTTATCAGCATGCGGTAGGCTTACTCTTCGTCGCTGGCTTTTAGCTCCTCGTCGTCGGGGTCAGCTTCCGCCTTAGGTCCTTTCTTTTTCGCCTCCTTGCTGGTACGGCGCATAAAATCCTCATCCGACTCTTCGGGCTCCTGGGCTCCTTCCTCCAACGGGAAGTCCTCATCCTCCTCGTCTTTCTCCCCAAACTGCCCGTCGCGGTTAACCAGCTTCTTGTCGCGCACGTGCCGATTCAGAAACTGGTTGATATCCTCGATGGAATAATTGGAGGTGATTTCGCCGAGCGGGTTCACCTTGATTTCAAAGCCCTCTAGCTCCTTATGGACGCGGGCTTTTTTCTCGGGGTCGTTCTTTTTCTTTTTGGGGCTAACGGGTTTCTTGGCCATGATGCGGGCAGCTAAAGTCGGTTCATCGGTTCAATGCGCCGGCCACCTACGCGGGTAAGCAGCCTTGAAACGATAGTACGAGCCAGCTCCCCTACCGGTTGATGCCGCCCTTCTTCTGTCGTCGTTTCGTGCCCTCTGCCCACTAAAAAACGCCTGCCTGACTTGGTAAGTCCGGCAGGCGTTTTTTAGTGGGAAATCGGCTAAGTGCCGGGCCTAACGTTAGGCGGTTGGTAGCTGGGCTACGGCTTGTTCAATGCGTGCAGCAGTTTCCTGCGGACCCAGAATGCTCATAATGTGCATCAGGTCGGGGCCGGCGCCGGCGCCCGTTACAGCCACGCGCAACGCCTGCAGTACCTGCCCGATTTTGATACCTTGGGCTTCGAGCACCTGCGTGAGCAGCGCCTTAATGCCGTCGGGGGTAGCGTCGGGGGCACCGGGCAGCTGGCGGGCAAATTCCAATAGCGCCCCGGCGACCTGCGCGTTCCACTTCTTGCTGATTACCTGCTCGTCGTAGGCAGTTGGGCGCGCAAAGAACAACTGGGCTTCGCGGGCCAGATCGGCCGGGAAGGTGGCCCGCTCTTTCACCAGGGCGGCAATCTGCTCGGCCGTATCAGTGGGCACTGTCATGCCCTGGCCTTGCAGGCTTGCGGTCAGGTACTGAGCCAGCTCAGCATCGGGCTTAGCGCGCAGGTACTGCTCGTTGTACCAGCGCACTTTGTTCTGGTCGAAGCGGGCCGGCGACTTGCTCACGCGCTCAATCGAGAAGGCCTCAATCAGTTCAGGCATCGTGAACAGCTCCTGCTGGGAGCCGGGATTCCAGCCCAGGAAGGCCAGGAAGTTGATGAAGGCCTCGGGCAGGTAGCCTGATTCGCGGTAGCCGCTGCTCACGGTAGGCTCGCCGGTTTCCGCGTCCTTGCCGTGCCATTCCAGCGGGAACACCGGGAAGCCCAGCCGGTCGCCGTCGCGCTTGCTAAGCTTGCCAGTACCGTCGGGCTTGAGCAGCAGGGGCAGGTGGGCAAACTGCGGCATGGTATCTTCCCAGCCCAGGTAGCGGTAGAGCAGCACGTGCAGGGGCGCGGAGGGTAGCCACTCTTCGCCCCGAATCACGTGGGTAATTTCCATCAGATGGTCGTCCACGATGTTGGCCAAGTGATACGTCGGCATGCCATCTGACTTCATTAGCACCTTGTCGTCGATGCTGGAAGAGTGTACTACCACCCAGCCGCGGATCAGGTCGTTGAACCGTACTTCCTCCTTGCGGGGTACTTTCAGGCGAATCACGTACTGCTCGCCGCCTTCCAGCAGCTGCTTTACTTCCTCAGCCGGCAGGGTCAGGGAGTTGCGCATTTGGGCGCGCGTGATGCTGTTGTACTGCGGGTTGGGCACTTTGGCCGCTGTCAGGCGGGCGCGCATGGCATCCAGCTCCTCAGGAGTATCGAAGGCATAGTAGGCGTAGCCGCTGTCGATGAGTTGCTGAGCATACTGCCTGTACATGGGTTTCCGCTCACTCTGGCGGTAAGGCGCGTGGGGGCCACCGTTCCAGGGGCTTTCGTCCAGCTCAATACCGCACCACTCCAGGCTCTGGCGGATGTAGTCCTCGGCGCCGGGCACAAAGCGGTTCTGGTCGGTATCCTCAATGCGGAGCAGCATCTTGCCGCCCAGCTTGCGGGCTAGCAGATAGTTATAGAGCGCAGTGCGCACGCCGCCGATGTGCAGCGGGCCGGTGGGGCTGGGCGCAAAACGCACCCGTACTTCTCTTTCCATACAAACAGCTGATTTGCGCCCGATTCAGGTCCGAAACGCGCCGCAAAGGTAGGGAATTCGCCGGGGAGGTAGGCGGATATAAAATTGGCGTCGGATGTCGGCGCGGTGCTGTGCAGTGGACTTACAGCGGCAATTCTATTCGACAATCAGTCCGTGCTTGGTAAGCAGCCCCGGCAAGCTCGACAGCACAAAGCGAGCCTGCTGCAACTCATTCACTTCTGGGTCGAGCAGCATATTATAGGCCGTCCGGAAATCGGCGCCCGTGAGCTGGGTCCGGTGAAATACGGCGCGGTCTAGCTCGCACCGCTCAAAAACAGCGTTGGTCAGGTCTGTCTGGGTGAAATTGGCTTCGCGCAGGGAGCAGTCCACGAAGCGGGTAGTGGGCATAACCCGGCCCGAGAAGGAGGCATAGTCCAGCTGGCACTTATCGAAATGAACCCCGAACAGCATGTCGCGGCAGGCCTCAAACTGCAGCCCAAGCAGCTTGCAGCCCTCAAAAGCCACATTCTGCAAAGACGTACCGGCCAGGCTAGCACCCGCCAGGTTGCAGTTCTCAAACCGACATTCGCTGAATAAGCGCCCGGCCAGGGTGGCCTGGCTGAAGTCAAAACCAATAAAGTGGTACTGCTCAAACTCCCGCTCACCTACCAGCTCAGGCGGCAAGACCCGCGTAAGTAGGCGCTCGGGCGGGAAATACTCGGGTTTGCGCAAGGGCTTAACAGCCTTACGCGGGGTAGAACGCCGCATTTAGTTTTGGTTTCGAACGCGTAGCCAAAGGACCAGCCCCAGCAGCACCGCGCCGCCCCGGATTAGCCAGGCTATAGTTGGTCCCCAGTTATTGATCCAATCCAGCAGGGGAAAGCGAAAGTTAGCTGGCAGCAGCAGCGGCGCTACCATGGCCACCAGGCCCCCTAGCAGCAGGAAAATGCCTACTTCCTTCATAGAGGCAAGATAATGCAGGGAGTTCGTGATGCAATAGTGGAGTAAGAAGTATCGTGGCGAACGGAGCGCGACGCCATCCATGCCTGCCGTTGCCCAAAGCCCAATAAACTGACAACCCCTTCTCGGTCTGTACGGAAAGGCTGGTCACACTCTGAGAGGTAGCACGCTAGCCAGCACAGGGCGAATGGCGTAGTCGTGCCTTCCTGCCATGAGAACTTACTCCATCACTAAATCATGATTTTACGGCAACGCAGGAAATTTCTACCTGTACATCTTTGGGGAGGCGGCTTACTTCTACCGTTTCGCGGGCCGGGGCATAATCGGCGGAAAAGTAGCTGCCGTAGATTTCGTTAATCAGGCCGAAGTTACCCAGGTCTTTCACGAAGATGCTGCACTTCACCACGTCGCGCAGGGAACAGCCGGCTGCTTCCAGCACGGCCTGCAGATTGCGCATTACCTGATGCGTTTCCTGAGCTACGTCGCCTTCCCCGACGAGCTGACCCGTATCAGAGTCCAGGGCAATTTGCCCGGAAACATAGATAGTATTGCCCGCCTGAATAGCCTGGCTGTAGGGGCCAATGGGAGCTGGGGCATGGGCGGAGTAAACAATGGTATTTGCCATAAAAACGGGTAGGGGGTGGACGTAATGTTTACCAGCACTCAAAGTAAGCCCAAAATAGGCGGGCGGGTAAACCAAGCAGTTGAATTGACGCAAAAAGGCCGCCCCACGGGTAGGGCGGCCTTTTTGTACAGACGACGGTTTACTCTACTGTCACCGATTTCGCCAGGTTACGGGGCTGGTCGACGTTACAGCCGCGCAGCACCGCAATGTGGTAGGAGAGCAGCTGCAGCGGTACTACTGATACCAGCGGCATGAGTACTTCGCTAGTGGCGGGCACCTCGATGGTAAATTCCGCCATTTCCGGAATCACCGTGTCGCCCTCCGTTACTACGGCAATAATGCGGCCCTTCCGGGCTTTCACTTCCTGAATGTTGCTTACTACCTTCTCGTACGAGCTGTCCTTCGTGGCAATAACCACTACCGGCATGTTCTCATCAATGAGGGCAATAGGACCGTGCTTCATCTCGGCCGCGGGGTAGCCCTCAGCGTGGATGTAGCTGATTTCCTTCAGCTTCAGAGCCCCCTCCAGGGCTACCGGGAAGTTATAGCCACGGCCCAGGTACAGGAAGTTCGGAACGTCCTTGAAAATTTCCGAAATCTGTTCGATTTCCGTGTTAAGCTGCAGGGCTTTCTCTACTTTGGAAGGGATGGTATTCAGCTCCATCATCAGCTCCCGCAGCTTGGTATCGGAGAGAGTGCCGCGCTTGTGGCCCACAATCATAGCCAACAGAGTCAGGACGGTTACCTGAGCCGTGAAAGCTTTTGTGGAGGCCACCCCAATTTCCGGACCGGCGTGGGTGTAAGCTCCGGCGTCAGTGGCGCGGGCAATGCTGCTGCCTACTACGTTGCAGATGCCGAAAATAGTAGCGCCTTTGCTCTTGGCCAGTTCAATAGCCGCCAGCGTATCAGCCGTTTCGCCAGACTGCGAAATGGCAATTACAATGTCGCGCTCCGTAATGATGGGGTTCCGGTAACGGAATTCAGAGGCGTACTCTACTTCTACCGGAATGCGCGCCAGGTCCTCAATGAGATACTCTGCTACCAGCCCCGCGTGCCATGAGGTCCCGCAGGCCACAATAATAATGCGGTCGGCGTTTACAAACTTCCGCTCATAGGCGCGCACGCCGCCCATGTTCAAGTGGCCTGCTTCCAACTCCAGGCGGCCGCGCATGGAGTCCAGGATGGAGCGCGGCTGCTCGAAGATTTCCTTCAGCATAAAGTGCTCATAGCCCCCTTTCTCGATGCGGTCTAGCTCCAGCTCCAGAGTTTGGATGTAGGGTGTCTGCTTAACGTCTTCCTTCGTTCGGATTTCCAGCTGTCCATCTTTGATAACAGCCAGTTCGTAGTCGTTTACATACACTACCTCATTGGTATACTCAATGATAGGGGTAGCGTCGGAGGCCAGGAAAAACTCATTCTCGCCTACCCCAATTACCAGCGGCGAGCCTTTACGGGCTGCAATTAGCTGATTGGGATTGTCCTTGCTCAGTACCACAATGGCATAGGCACCTACCACCTCGTGCAAGGCCAGACGTACGGCTTCTTCCAGCGAGCAGCTGTTCTGCTTCTGAATCTCTTCAATCAGATTGACAAACACTTCTGTGTCAGTGTCCGAATGAAACACGTGGCCCTGCTGCTGCAAGTGCTGCTTTAGCGCTGCGTAGTTTTCAATGATGCCGTTGTGAATGATGGCAATCCGCTCCGAAGTGGAGTAGTGTGGGTGGGCATTCACGTCGTTGGGCTCCCCGTGGGTAGCCCAGCGAGTATGGCCCATACCAATGTTGGCGTGCGTATCTTTTTCCGCAATAAAGGCTTCCAGATCAGCTACTTTGCCTTTTTTCTTATACACGCTGAGCTGCCCATTCAGCAGAGCAACCCCTGCTGAGTCGTACCCGCGGTATTCCAGGCGGCGTAGGCCTTTGATGATGATGGGGCAGGCCTCACGGTGCCCGATGTAAGCGACAATTCCGCACATAAGTTAGTTGGTTGTGACAGAGCAGAAACTTTCAAGAATGAAAGCAAAAACGGGCGGCATCGGCAAAAGCCGTGCCGCCCTTGTGCCTTTACAGCACTAGCACAAAATGCTGTTTAGCGGAGGTTGGAATAGTATACGCGCAACTTGATATTCTTGGCATCAAGCTGCGCCCGGTTCAGCGTCAGGCTGGCATCAGTCCGCAGAATGGGTGATAAGAGCAGCGCTGATGGCAATTCTCCCTCCAAGCGGTTTTGCAGATAGGCTTGCAGGTATTCCGTGAGCGGAACGCTGTAGTACTGCGGAGCATCGTAGCTAGGATACAGCACTGCTGATGCGGGACTACCTACACTTGTGGGGGTGATACGCACATTCTGGACGACGCCTTCCGCCTGCACCAGTCGCTCGTAGCTGGTTGCGCCCACGGCTCGCGTCAGAACTTGGTTGCTGGCGTTTGCTTCGTACAAGAATACGTTGGCTGGGTAGGGGAAGAGGCCGTTTGTATTCTGCTGAATAGGCAATAGCAGCTCAGCGCGGTTAACTGCCAGCTCCGGTTTGTTGGTAAGGGCTTGCAGCCCCTGAAACTCCAGGCGAGTAGCCAGACCGGTACCATCCTGCAAATACGTGTATTCATCCGTCGCAGCAGAGCTAACCTGCTGAGCACTGGTTGTCAGACTAGCCAGGGGTGTGCCGGATAAATCAGTGGTGATTTGCGTGAAATATTTCGGGCCAGCGGTTAGGGCATTAGCCGGGAGGGGGCCAGCCACTAGGCTATACGCATGGCGGTTCCAGTTTTTGCCACTCGCATTTGTGCCACTGAAGTAGAAGACAACCCGGGAGTTGAAGGAACGGCTAAAGGCGACAATATTATCGGCAAAGTTTGCTGTTGGAGTCAGCAAAATCCCCTTCCACACGGCGTCCAGCTTATCCTGGTTAAAGGAGGCATCTTGGAGGGCCGCAAAAGTTGAGTTAGCCAGTGTAGTAGTGGCCGGGTACTTCAGCAGACGAAGGCGCAATACCTTGTCAACAACTGTCACCTGCACACTGTCACGGTTGTTGGTCGTGTTTGTGGAAAGCTGCTGCCAAACTTTTATCTCCCGGTTGAGAGGAGCAGCAATATTTGTCAATAGCACTGTACTGGACGGGCCTGCCGAGGCAGAATTGTACACCGTCCGAGCATCTAAGGGCTGTTGCAGAGTTGCGAAATTAAACCGCAACGGCTGAGACGTAGTGCCATATACCTGGTTAAACCCCAGGCTAAATACCACAGAATCCAGGCGGGCCGTCTTGCTGGGCAGAGAATCAGGAGGGCTCAGCGTGGCGTTGTACTGCAGGTTTAAGAAGCCTTGCGCAGTAGTGGTGCCCACTTTGCTGTCGCGCAGCCGGCCTACCAGCACATAGTCGCTGTTTACAGTTTCTACCGGTTGCTGCCGTACGGTGTACGTCGCAACGGGCAAATCAAGGTATTGTGAAGTAATAGGAGAAGTGCCGGGTAGCTCCAGACCAAGGTCGTTGGCTTTTTCGCAACTGGCAAGGACCAGCAGAGAAACGGCAAAGAGGGAAACCGACGGGAGTCGGCTGGCGCTAGCTGGCCAATTCATTATAGAGAGCGTAGTAAGAAGTCAACAGGTTGTCATCAGCGCCGACCTGCTCAATTTGTTTCTTGGTAGAATACTCCGTGAACAACGTGTTCAGGTTTTCGCTGAACTCTTCGTCGGACTTTACGACCGTGTCGGAATATTCCATGCCTACTTTGATGAAGCCGCCAAAGTCGGCTGTTTTCAGCGCCGCCAGCATATCGTCCTCAATGTCCAGCATTTTTGCCTTCTCAATGATGTCGCCCTCAAATTTGTGGTCGAACTCATTGTTGTAGATGGTGAATACCGATTTAGCGTCCTTGAAAATCGGATCCTTTTTGTAGGTCGTTTTCAAGTACATCGGAATCAGGCCTGTCATCCAATCATTGCAGTGTACAATGTCAGGGGCCCAGCCTAGCTTCTTCACCGTCTCCAGCACACCTTTGCAGAAGAAAATAGCCCGTTCATCATTGTCGGCGTGGAACTTGTCGTTCTTGTCTACCAACACGGACTTGCGGTGAAAGTAATCTTCGTTATCGATGAAGTATACTTGCAGCTTAGCGTTCGGAATGGAAGCGACTTTAATGATTAGTGGCTTTTCGTCCTCGCCCACGGCAATGTTAATGCCCGAGAGCCGCACTACCTCATGCAGGCGGTTCTTGCGTTCATTGATGATGCCGAAACGGGGTACGAAAATGCGGATTTCCATCCCCATTTCCTGCATTCCCTGCGGCAGGCGCCGCAAAAACTCTGCTACCTTGGTGGTCTGCAAAAACGGGTTGATTTCCGTGGCAGCGTAGAGTATTCTCAACTTGGACATATAGAGTCAGTTGGGGTGATTAGGAAAGGGCAACACTTTGGGATGCACAAAATTAAACATTTTTGAGGGAAATTTCAACCTAACTCATTCGGCACTCGTTCAAGTGCCTGCTTTACTCTATGGAGATACTCAATACCGTGGCGGCGTTGCATGCCCGCACGGAAATGTGGCGGCGCGAAAACAAGCGCATTGGCTTGGTACCAACGATGGGTGCTCTGCATGAGGGCCACTTGCAATTGGTGCGCGCCGCAGCTCAGGAGTGTGACGTGGTGGTGACCAGTATTTTTGTCAACCCGACTCAATTCAACAACGCCGAGGATTTTCAACTCTACCCCCGCTTGCCGGAGGCTGATGCAACTTTGCTGGCCCCTGCTGGCTGCACCGCGTTATTTCTGCCCTCCGTCGCCGAGATGTATCCGCAGCCTACAGTGCTGCGCTTTGACTTTGGGGCGCTGGAGCGCGTAATGGAGGGTGCCCACCGGCCAGGACACTTCAATGGGGTAGCCACGGTAGTAAGCAAGCTATTTCACCTGAGTTCTCCGCACCGGGCGTATTTCGGACAGAAGGACTTGCAGCAGGTAGCCATTGTGCGGCAGTTGGTAGCCGACTTATCGTTTAACCTGGAACTGGTTGCCTTTCCTACCGTGCGCGAAGCCGACGGGCTGGCCATGTCGTCGCGAAACCGACGGCTGGATGCTGCTGCGCGGACCGTAGCTCCTTTGCTCTATCAGGCTCTTCAACAAGCCGCAGTAGTAGTGCAAGAAGGCCAGGCTACCCCAGCTGCTGTTCTGGAGGCGGCCCAGGGGGTGCTGGCTACAGAGCCCACTATTCAGACGGAGTACGTGGAGGTAGTGGATGCTCAGACTTTGCAGCCTCTGGCAGAGTGGCAGCCAGGACAAGCCGTTGCCGTATGCTTGGCAGCATATATAGGCGGGGTACGCCTCATTGACAATGTAGTAGTAGCGCGTTAGCCCAGAATAAAAGATCGGCTCTTTGCCTTCTATAAGGCAGCCGAGGATATAGCTTCCTGTGGGACTTCTCCCAACTTCCCTTTCGTATCTTTGCCGCCCAAAAATCACCCGTTTTTCACCCATGCATATCGAGGTTCTCAAGTCAAAGATTCACCGCGTTAAGGTTACGCAGGCGGAGCTGCACTACGTGGGCAGCATTACCATTGATGAAGACCTGCTGGATGCGGCGAATATGGTGGAAAATGAGAAAGTCACGATTGTGAACATCAACAATGGGGAGCGGTTTGAAACTTACACTATCAAAGGCGAGCGGGGTTCCGGCATGATCTGTCTGAACGGTCCGGCAGCCCGCCGCGTGGCTGTAGGAGACATCATCATTATTATCTCTTACGCCCTTATTGACTTCGCTGAAGCCCGCGCCCATAAGCCCACTGTTATCTTCCCCGACCAGCATAACCACGTCAACTAATTGCCTGTAGGCAAGCTAGTAGCTGGTGAGCCAAGACCGGAGTAGCCTCGTGTAAGTAGGTGGCCGGAGCACTGGCTCACCAGCTATTTTCTTGTTTGGCGAACAGACATTTACCTATTTACCGCCATGAAGCACCTGCTGAATGTTCTGAAATACGGTTTGCTATTAGTGCTATCGGGGCTCCTGATGTGGTACGCCCTGCGCGGGCAGGAACTCGCACTGGTAGGAAAGTACATGCGTGAGGCCAACTACGTCTGGCTGGGTCTGACAGTGCTGCTGTCGGCACTTGGCTACTTCAGCCGGGCCCATCGGTGGCAGATGCAACTAGAAGCCAGCAAGCAGCCCACCAATTACTGGGATGTGTATCACGCCATGATGGTAGGCTATCTGGCTAATCTCGTGCTGCCCCGCATGGGAGAAGTGATTCGCTGCTCCGTGCTGAACCGGACGGGCCGGGTGCCCGTGCAGGTGTCGTTAGGGGCTGTTATAACGGAGCGGGTCATCGACCTGCTGATTTTGGCGGGCCTGCTGGGCCTAACGCTGCTGCTGGACTTTCAGAAATTCTGGGCTTTCGTAGTCAGCCTGTTCTCTGACCGCTACGACTCCCTGGCTACCCACAAGCAATTGCTGCTTACTGTGGCAGGTGTGGCCGTGCTGGTACTACTGATGCTAGGCTACGCGTTGTTTCGCAACCTGGAAAAGCTACGGCAGCACGCCTTGTTCGTGAAGCTGGAGAACTTCGTGCGGGGTATGCTGGACGGTGTGTTCAGTATTCGGAAGCTGCGCAGCCCGGGCTTGTTTCTGCTGCATACCGCCTTTACGTGGTTGGTGTACTACCTCATGGATTATCTCGCCTTTTTCGCCTTCCCAGCCACAGCCGGCCTAACGCCCGCCGCTGGCCTCGCCGTGCTGACCTTCGGGGCCTTCGGCATGGCTGCCCCCGTGCAGGGGGGCTTTGGTGCTTTTCACCTGATGGTGCAAAGTACCCTGCTGGTGTACGGCATTAGCAAGGAGGCTGGTATTGCCTACGCCCTAGTGGTACACGGCTCCCAAACCCTGCTGGTCGTGCTGATGGGCGGCATTAGCTTCGTTGCCAGCATGATGAAATCAGGACGGGCAGTAAAACAGGTTGCTCTCACCTAATCGGAGTTGATCCTCATGTGGACGAAAGATAAAATACTAAGCCTGGAGGATACGCTGACCGCGGTGGCTGGCTGGAAGGCTGCCGGGGAGCAGGTTGTCTTTACCAATGGGTGCTTCGACCTCTTGCATCTGGGCCACGTCGACTACCTCGAGAAAGCCCGTCATCTGGGGCAGCGGTTGGTGGTAGGGTTGAACACCGATGCTTCCGTCAGCCGCCTCAAGCCCGGCCGGCCCCTGCAAGACGAAGTGTCACGGGCGCGGGTATTGGCCTCGCTTTTGTTTGTAGATGCCGTAGTGCTCTTCGATGAGCAAACCCCGCTGGCCCTGATTGAAGCCATCCGCCCCGATATTCTGGTGAAAGGCGATGACTACCAAATCAGTGGAATTGTGGGCCACGAAGTGGTGTTACAGAACGGTGGCCAGGTGCTGACCGTACCACTGGTAGCCGGCTACAGCACCACGCGCATCGTCGAGCGAATTGTAGGCAATAGCTGAACCGGGGGGTAGGGTAGCGGTGCTCCTGATCCTCGTGATTCGTTGCTCCTCACTCTAATCACCTTTCCCATGTACTACAGCTCAAGCCCCGTTTATCTCATCATCCTTCTGGCCATGGTGGCCGGCTGGCTAATTCAGTGGCGGCTCCGCAGTAAATTCACCCAGTACTCCCAGATTGGGTTGCAGTCGGGCCTTTCGGGCAAACAAATTGCCGAACTGATGCTGGCCGACCACGGCATTACGGATGTGCGCGTCATCAGTACCGAAGGCCGCCTCACCGACCACTACAACCCTGCCGATAAGACCGTAAACCTCAGCGAGGAAGTGTATGCTGAGCGTAGCGCCGCTGCTGCTGCCGTAGCGGCCCATGAGTGCGGCCACGCTGTGCAGCACGCCACCGCTTACAGCGCCCTGCAGTTCCGCTCGGCCATGGTGCCGGCCCTGAGCGCCGTCTCGAAGTTTATGCCGCTGGTGCTACTGGCCGGGGTGGTAATGGTTCGGACTACACTTGTTCCATTAGGGGTAGGTATTGTGCTGTTCGCCCTCACTACCTTGTTTTCCTTCGTGACCCTGCCAGTGGAGTTTGATGCTTCAAAACGAGCCCTGGCCTGGATTGATAAGCGCGGCATTGTTACGCCTCAGGAACACGCTATGGCTAAGGATGCCTTGTGGTGGGCTGCCATGACCTATGTGGTGGCGGCCATTAGCTCCTTGGCTACCTTGCTCTACTACGTGAGCATTTTCATGGGTAGCCGCGACCGGCGCTAAGCGCTTCATTGAATCCCTAAACAGCAAACCGCTGCCCGTAAAAGGCGGCGGTTTTCTTTTCCCGTCAGGAATGGTGGCGGCCCTCTTATACTTGCTGCATTGGTAGGGAAACAGGGCTGGCTGGGAACCTAAAAAGCAGGCAGCCGCATTATTCTGCTAGCCTACTAAAAAATTGTGAACTGCCTGCGTAATGTGCAAACTAGTCCGTTAATTTTGAGGCCTGCCCGCGAGTTTACCCCGGGCCGTTTACAGAAGCTTTTCCCACCCCACCCCCCTTTTACAGTACATGGATTTTCAGCTCACTGAAGAACAATTGGCCGTTCAGGCCGCTGCCCGCGACTTTGCCCAGAGTGAACTGTGGGCCGGCGTTATCGAACGAGACGAGCACCAGAAGTTTCCTGCTGAGCAGGTAAAGAAAATGGGGGAGCTGGGCTTCCTGGGCATGATGGTAAGCCCCGAGTACGGTGGCGGCGGCATGGACACCGTGAGCTACGTGCTGGCCATGGAGGAAATCAGCAAGGTAGATGCTTCCTGCTCGGTTATTATGTCAGTGAATAACTCACTGGTATGCTGGGGCTTGGAGAAATACGGCACCGAGGAGCAAAAGCGTAAGTATCTGCCCGGCCTAACTTCGGGGGAGATTATTGGCGCCTTTGCCCTGTCGGAGCCCGAAGCCGGCTCGGACGCCACTAGCCAGCGCACTACCGCCGAAGACAAGGGCGACTACTACCTGCTCAATGGCACCAAGAACTGGATTACTAATGGCACCACTGCTTCGGTGTACCTGGTAGTAGCCCAAACCAACCCCGAGTTGAAGCACCGCGGCATTAATGTGCTCATCGTGGAGAAAGGCATGGAAGGCTTTGTGCAAGGTCCCAAGGAAAACAAGCTGGGCATCCGCGGCTCTGATACTTGCTCCCTGCTTTTCAACGACGTGAAGGTGCCCAAGGAAAACCGCATCGGCGAAGATGGCTTCGGGTTTAAGTTTGCCATGCAAGTACTGGCTGGTGGCCGCATTGGTATTGCTGCGCAAGCATTAGGAATTGCGTCCGGCTCGTATGAGCTGGCCCTGAAATACTCAAAGGAGCGCAAGGCCTTTGGGGTGCCAATTTCCCAGCACCAGGCCATTCAATTCAAGCTGGCGGACATGGCTACCAACATCGACGCCGCCCGCCTGCTCTGCTTGCAAGCTGCCGCCGATAAAGACGCCCACCGCGACTACGCCAAGTCGGGGGCTATGGCCAAGCTGTTCGCCTCCAAGACGGCTATGGAAGCCTCTGTTGAGGCTGTGCAGATTCACGGAGGCTACGGTTTTGTGAAGGAATACCACGTGGAGCGCCTAATGCGCGACGCCAAAATCACGCAGATTTACGAGGGAACTTCTGAGATTCAGAAAATTGTAATCTCTCGGGAAATTCTGAAATAGCTTTTGAATTGCCTAAAAGTCAGAAGTATTGCACAAAACCCAGCCCTTTTTAGGCTGGGTTTTGTGTTTGTGTGAATTTTTATATGTTATTTTGCATTGGATTAGTGCGGGGTACTATTTCCTTCCCTACACCTGACTTTCAAAATGCCCGTCGAAGATGGAAGATTATAATAAAGTGATTGAGTCGCTTGGTGTTCGATACATCAAGGCGAAAAATCTAGTGTTGCAGCAGCCTTTCACGGTACGCAACTCCTATGATGTAGGTAATAACCTGATTCTGTTGCATAAAGGTCGTATATCCTTTGGCGACGAAGATCAGGTAGTAGAGGAAGGGGAAATGCTCTTTATTCCTGGTGGCCGTGCCACGAAGGTGACCTACGGGGAATCTTCAAACAAGAGCATTACCAACGATGACCTGATTACTAATAAGGACAAGTTCTTCCATTCGAATTCGGACCTGGACCTTATCGGCGACGCAGAGGAAAGCCACTCTTTTGTGAGCTTCGAGGCCAAGGTGTTCGACTCGGTGAACTTCTTTGCTTCCCTCGATGTGCCGGCCTTTCTGATTACGGGCAACTCCAAATTGGCTAACCTCGTCATTAAGGTAGTGGAGGAGAGCTTGCAGGAACTGCCCGGGCGCGAGCGGCTTATTACTATCTACACCGAGAACATTGTGGTGGAGATTGTACGCTACATCTTGAAAAACAAGATGTTCGTGGAACAGCTGGCCACTAACAGCACGTACTTCAAGGATCCTCGTCTCATCGATCTGTTCAACTACATCAAGGAGAACATCGGCGGCGACCTGTCGAATAAGGTGTTGTCTGGCGTAGCTAACGTGAGCGAAGATTACGTAGGCCAGTACTTCAAGATGTTGACGGGTATCAACCCCCAGGATTACATTGAGTACCAGCGTATGGAGCGCGCCGTGTTCCTGCTCCGCACTACCAAGAAAAGCATCCGCGACATTGGCAAAGAAGTGGGCTATAAGGACACTGCTTACTTCTGCCGCCGCTTCAAGATGATGTTTGGCATTCCGGCCGGTAAAATGCGCCGCCGAGAGTCGGCCATGAATATTTAATCATTGATTCCAGCGGATTCGGTGAAGTAATTGGAGTGTTTAATAACACAAAAAGCCTCGCATTTAGCGAGGCTTTTTGTGTTGCCGGAGCCGGTAAATAGCAGAAGCGAGAGTAGCAGCCTAGACCTTGGCATACTACGAACTTCTTTTGAAGAACTCAATTGGCTATAGAATCCGCCTAATCCGTCGAGTCTGCCAGTATTCGTGAGTTGTTGAAGCTGCGCACTACCTGGGCTACGTCCGCCAGAAAGTCGGGGGATTTTTCGATCTGGTTGCCAATAACAATGACATCGGCGCCGGCAGCTAGTGCGGCGTGGGCCTTCTCAGTGGTGTTGATACCGCCTCCAACTAGCAGCGGAACATCAACAGCTTGGCGCACGGCCCGAATCATAGCGGGCGATACGGGATATAAGGCACCACTGCCGCCATCGAGGTACATTAGACGCAAGCCCAATTGCTCGCCGGCCATAGCTGTGCAGGCCGCAATGCCGGGTTTGTCGTGAGGCAGAGGGGTAGTACCGCTGATGTAGCTGGCCGTGGTTTGGCGGCCCGTATCTACCAGCATGTAGCCAGTAGGCAGAATCTGAAGGTTGCTTTGGCGTAGCAGCGGCGCGGCAATAACATGCTGCCCAATTAGAAAATCGGGGTTACGGCCCGAAATCAGGGACAGAAGTAAAATGCCATCCGCTTGGTTGTCGAGGTGCAGGCTATGGCTAGGGAAGAGTAGCACGGGCACCGCCGAGCGGCTTTTAATAAAACGAATGAGGGCAGCCTGGCGAGAGTTCATCACCAAGCTGCCACCCACAAAAAAGTACTCTACCGTATGTTGCTCACTAAGCTCCAGCACGCGCCGGCAGCCAGCCTCATCTAGGTTATCGGGGTCCAGCAGCACAGCCAGCGACTTCTGGCCGTGCGTCCGGCGTTTGCTTAAGGCATCATACAGGCTGGTGAGGCGCATCCGCGTCGTCGTGGTGATAAGTAAATTCAATATCCTTGGTTTCGGGCTCGGTATGAACCGGGCCTGAAGATGCAAGGTCGGGATTTTTAAGGATTGGCAAATATTCGCCGGCCTTCTTGGCCACGTACGCCATGAGTACAGCCGAAGCCTGAGCCACCAAGAGCTTACCCGTATCAGATTGCAGGAACGCCTTTACGGCGCTAGCTAAGATAGAGGAAGCCTCCCCAGACTGCGCAGCGGGGCGGGATGCAGGCACGGAGCGGTAGGCAGTGGGACCATCAAAGCCAAGCGGCCGGAACGGATCCGCATCGGTATGGTACACCTCAGGGGCAATGTCGGCCCGTTCCGAATGCGTGCGATGCGAGGGCACGGCGGCGCGGCCCCGGTCGTAGTGATGATGACCCGTTCCGAAGCCCAGATCATCGGCTACGGCAGTGTCAACATCGGTCGTGGCTACGGGCCGACGCGGCCGGCTGGCGCTTTTCAACTGATGCCGCGCATACTCATCTTCGTTTTGGAGGGCGGCGTGTTTTTTTTTTCCGCCAAACGCCTTGGTCAGCAGCCAGACGCCACCCAGCACACCAGCCCCGATGGCTACGTACTTGCTGACTACCTGAGTTTTGGCTTTGATGCCTTCCACGTCGCCCATCAGGGCGCGTTCGTATTCCAGCTTCTGGCGCTCCAGAAACTCTTTTTCATCTTCAAACAGCGGGTTATGCAGATCGGCCATACGAGGGGTTAGGCTTGACGTTTATCAGATTTATAGATGGTATTGTTCAGGAGCTTATCGGCCAGACCCTGGAATAGCTTTTTATCTACTCCGACCACGAAAATGATAAGCAGCACCAGATAGAAGCCAGCCACAATGCCAAACCCCCAGTACGGGCTGTCTAGCACGTCGTTGAGCAACAGCCCCAGAAATATGTTCAGGAACAGAAAGAACATCAGGCCGATAATGCCCAGGGTCACGCCGTGGACAGTACCCACGAAGGCAGTTTTAACTTTTTCTTGTGTTTCGAGACGTACCAAGTCAATCCGGGTATCCAGGTAGCCCATCAAGTTGCCCATCAGGTTATCGGTGCGGGGCGTTTTGGTGGCGTCGTCTTCAGTGGAGAACAGGCCCATAGGGGAGAATTTTTGCGGGGAACAATGTTACAGGTTCACAGGTCAGAAAACCACGCCGCAGCCGGTTTTGCAGATAGCCCTTTCTTACGGAAAAGGGAAAGCTGTGTCTGAAAATTGGCGTACTTTTACTATATACTGTTACAGTTTGAGCCAGAATCACTACCAGATACTAGGTATTGCGCCTACCGCTACGGCGCGCGAGATAAAGCTGGCCTACAAGAAACTGGCAGTGAAGTACCACCCGGATAAAAACGGGGGTAGCTCGCTGCACGAGGAACTGTTCAAGGCTGTGGCCGCTGCCTACCACGTGCTCGGCGACCCTGGGCGGCGCGCTCAGTACGATTTTCAATTGCAGGTAGCGGCCCGGCGGGCGGAGGAAGTACGGCGGCAACAGCAGTTTCGGAACCAGGGCCAGCGGGTGTATGGCGTGCCCATGCCCCCGCCTACTCCCGCCGTGCGCACCCGGCGTCCGGCCGGCTCGCACGAGCGGCACTACCGCACTATTCCCCGCCAGCGGGTAAAGTTTACCCGGCGTGATTTGCGGCTGATACTGCTGCTAATCGGCGGCATTTTGCTCTTCGTGCTGGCTGTGCGCATTACGATGTACCGCGTAACGGCGGCCAGCAACTACCGGCGCGGCCTGGCAGCCTACGCCCGGCAGGAGTGGAGCGCAGCGCACAGCTTTTTTTCCGAAGCCCTACACTTTCGCCCCGATTACGCGGATGCACTTCGGCGTCGGGGCGAACTGGAAGAAATCATCTACCACCACCCGGCCCTGGCCGCTGCCGACTACCGAGCCGCCTTGGCTGAAACCACATCCCCGGCCCGGCGGGCGCAACTATTGGTGCGCCTGAGCTTATGTTACCGGGCCCTGCAGCGTCCTGATCTGGTCCAGACAACTATCCGGCAGGCACTGGAGCAGGACTCAACCCTGGCGCGAGCCCGGCTGCTGCGGGGTGAAGCCCGGCTCTTCGCTCACCAATACGCCGCCGCCCGTCGGGACTTTGATGCAGGGTTGCGCACGGCCGCTGCCGAGCCCGCATATGTTGAAGCACAGTTGCTGCTTTACCGCGGCCTGGCGCACTTTAAAGCACACGACTTGCGGGCAGCCCGGGCCGATTATTGGCAGGTGCTGGCGACCTACCCGCGGCAGGGGCAGGTGTATTTTTTGCTGGGCCGGATTGCGCAGCAGGAAGGTAATGCCACTGAAGCCTGCGAATTTTTTCGGCGGGCCGTGGTGCAGGGCTACCAGTTTGCGGAGGCGGCCCGGGCCGACACCTGCCCGCAGCCTAGCAAATAAGAGCCCCTTCCCGCGTCCGGAAAGGGGCTTTGGTCACTAGTAATAACGGGTAAAAATTCACCCATAGCTGCACTGCACACACAATGCCCAATTTTGCGCTCGGGAGGGTAGGTAAGGATTCTACCTACAAGACGCCCGGTAGAGCTTTATCCCCTAAGCCAGTACCCCAAAATCAGAAAAATTAATTGTCCCACCATACCGGAGTAGTCATGGCATCGGGGCCCTGCTGCGTGAGGGCGGCTTGGTAAGAAGCAGGATTCAGCCGCTGCTCCGACTGCGGATAGCGCAGGCGGTGAGGTACTTGGCCATTAGTTTCGCCGGTGCTGGCAATAGGGCGTAGATTCGGGAAGCCCGTGCGGCGGTACTCCGCGTATGCCTCAAACCCGTTGTGCCCAAATAAGGAAAGCCACTTCTGGGTAATAATCTGCTGTAAACCATTGGCCGGAGTAAAACGCACCTCCGGCTCCTGTAAGTAAGCGGCTACCACCGCAGGGGTAGAGATGCCTGCTAACGCTAATGACTCCCGCACCCCGGTAGTGTACCAGTACTCCGCCGTGCCAGCATCGTCCCATCCTCGCAGGCTTGCCTCGGCCCGCAGAAAGCAGACTTCCGCGTACGTGAGCAGGTTCTGATCGTTCGCCAGGGAGCGGTAGCGGGCGCCTGCCTGCGAAAAGTAAGCGGGGCTGTACTGCCGAAGTGTAAGCTGCACCGTAGACAGCCCGTTAGGTAAGCCAATACGCGCCGGGTTCAGTTCTGATACGGCATCAACGAAGACGAGCAGCCGAGGGTCGTGGTAGCGAGTTAAGTAGTCAACCAGCGTGGCGCTGATGCGGCAGTCGCCGAAGCTAAGGACCACGGCCAGCGGGTTCTGGTTGATGCGGATACTCTCGCCGGTATTCTTCATAATGGCCGACTCCTGGTTACTTTCCATCACGCCATCGGCCAAGGCTGCCCGTACCTGCTGCTCGGCCAGCTGCGGATCGGCATTGGTCAGGCGCATGGCCGTGCGCAGGCGCAACGAGTTAGCAAAGTGCCGCCACCGGGCGTTAGCGCCGGCTGTGGTAGGGGCCGGAAATGCGGCGGCCGGGTTGGCATACAGAAGGTCCGCAGCCTCATAGTTGCTGAGTTGGGCGTCATCGAGAGCCGCTGCTGCTTCTCGTAGCTCCCGCAGCAGGTCAGAGTAAATGCCGCGTTGCGCATCGTAGGCCGGTTGGGTATGACCGTCTGCGCCCTGAAAGGCGGAAAAGTACGGCACGTCGCCCCAGTAATCGGTAATACGCTGAAAGAGGAACGCGCGCCAGATGCGGGCTTGGCTGAGCTTGTTGACGTCTTTCGGATTCTGATTTACGTGTCGGATAGCCTGCTGCAGATCCATCCCATAGCCCGAGTAGAAATCATTCCAGAAGGTAGTCGCCCACTGGTCGTTGCTCTCGTACCGGTCGGTGCTGAAGCCGGGGGTGGAGTTGGCAAAGTACTGCACCCACATGTTTGCGTGCAGATGCTCGCCCACCTGCTGGTCGTTGTCGTATAGGCTCCCGTACTTTAGCGCCCGCGAAAACAGCATGTCGGCCGAGGCGTCACCGGCTTTGGTGGGGTCCGTGTTGATTTCAGCAAACCTATCCGTGCAGGCTGCGGTCAACAACAGCCCTAGGGCGCAGGTCAGACAACGAACAGAGCAAGGAAAAAGTCGTCGCATGAGCAAGTCAGCCGCAGCTGAAGGTTAGAAGTCCAGGGTAAGGTAGTACCCAACGGTTCGGCTGTTCGGGTAAGCCCCTGACTCTAGGCCCTGGGCCCGGGAAAGGTTATACGCCGATTCTGGGTCGAAGCCCGCAGTGCTGCGCTTGAGAAACCCCAGGTTGCGGCCGACAAGAGCAATACTAGCTCCTTTAAAGCGTCCGAGTCGGGCAGCCACAGGTGCCGGCAGCCGGTACGTAAGGGTCACTTCCCGAAGTTTGATAAACGTGGCGTCGTAAACAAAGGGCTCCGCAATAGTTGATAAGCGGGCCCAGTACGCCTGCGGGTTCACGTAGCGGCGGCTGGGTGTGTACGTGTTGTCGGGGTTGCGTAGGAGCCCTTCGACCAGTACGCCGCCGGTGGGCGTCCAATCAGCTGTCGATACCTGAGCAGCCTCACGGGCAGCCTCCGAGGCGTACCAGCCCGCCCGCCCGCCCAGCGTGGCGCCAGCATTGCCGAACAGGGCCGCTTGCTGCTGAGAAACAGAATATATCTGGCCGCCCCACCGGGCATCCAGCAGCACGCTCAAGCTCAGGCTGCGGTAGGTGAAGCGGTTGAGCAGGCCCCCGAACCAATTAGGCTGAAAGTTGCCCAGGCGGGCCGTCGTCGTACCCGGCTCCAGCGGAAGGCCATCAGCGCCCACTACCAGTTGCCCGTCGGGGGCGCGTTGGAACTGCGTGCCGACAATGTCACCGAACGGCCGGCCTACTTGTGCCACAATGGCCACCCGGTTGGCTTCGGTTCCTAGTTGATAAGTGCTGCTCCCCTCGTTGAGGCGTACCACTTTCGAGCGGTTTGTGGCCCAGTTCAGCGTCAGGTCCCACTGCAGGCGGGTGCCGGGGCGCAGTGGAGCCGCGCTGGCAAGTATTTCCAGCCCCTGATTCTGAATGTTTCCGGCGTTGATGAGCTGGGTCCGAAAACCGGATGCGGCCGCTACCTGCACGCTCGTGACCTGGTTAAAGGTATTGGTGCGGTAAGCCGTTACATCCAGGCTCGCCCGGTTCTTACCAAAGCGCATTTCGGAGCCCAGCTCAATGGAGCGGGTAAGCTGGGGCTTGAGGTGCAGCACGGCCAGTTGATCCTGTAGGGTAGCAAACGGCTGCCCCAGGTGCGAAGCGCCTACCCCAGGGGCTTCGGGTACACCCGAGCCAAAATCGTACTGAGTGGTTAGCTCGTAGGGCCCCGCCCCCTTGCCCACGCGCGCCCAGGAGGCGCGCAGCTTGCCTGAGGTAAGCACCGGCGAATGCCAGCCCAGCAACTCAGTGTAGGACGTAGCCAGCGAAGTGCTGGGGTAGAAGTACGACCAGCTGCCGCGGGGCAGGGTAGAGTCCCAGTCGTTGCGGCCAGTAGCTTCCAGAAACACCGCTTCGCGGTAGGCCAGCAGGGCGCGGGCAAAAACTGACTGCACCTCGAGCCGGGAGTAGGAGTGTACTGGCGATTTGCTGGCGGCATTATTCAGCGTAAACACATTGGGCGTCAGCAACCCCTGCCCGGTCTGACCGCGCGTTTCGTTGTGCTTCTGCAGCAAGCTGCCAAATGCCTGCCCCGTCAGGGACCAGTGCGGCCCCAGCCGGCGGTTGCCGCTCAAAATAAAATCAAAGTTATCCTCCTGCATCGTGAGGCTACTTTCGGCAACCCCACCCCGGTCTGGTACGGCTGTGCTATTCCAGGAGGTGTAGCTGGCATAGCGGTACCCCACATCCGTGGCGTAGCGGTCGGTGCCGCCGCGCAGCTGCAGCCACAGCCAGTCGGTAAGATCGTAGCGCGCCGTTACGGAGCCATTGAGACGGTGCTGAGCCGCCTGATTCGTGTTGAGGTAGGCGGCCCAGAAAGGGTTCTGACGCATGGTAGTACGAAAGGCCGTACCCCGGTTCTGATTCCACAACACGGGTTGCAGAGTCTGCGGGTCGCGGTAAGGGCGCAAATCATCTAGGTCAATACTGCGCGGCAGACGCTGAAACTGGGTCATTACGTTGTCGGGATTTGCGCCCAGCGTTGGCCGGTTGCCATTGCGCGAGTAAGTATAGGCCACTTTCACATCAACCCACAAGCGGGTAGTCAGCTGTCGGGTGCCGCGCAGGGTCACGAAGTCGCGGCTAAGCCGGCTGTTAGGGTAGGTAGTGCGTCCTCGCATATCCGCCACCGAGACGCGTAGCGTGGAGTGGTCGGTACCCGTAGACAAGGCTACTGTGTTGGTCGTAGTATAACCTAGTTGAAAGAAATCCTGGAGGTTAGTGGGCTGGGCAGCATAGGGCTTGAGTTCACCCGTCCAGTGTCGTACCAGCTGCCCTTCCATGCGGGGGCCCCAGCTGCCCACCAGCTCCCGGGCTTCCTCCAGTTGCGGGTATCCTTCCGGAGTAAGAAGCAATTGTCCTGCTGCATCCGTCAGAAAGTGCCCTTGGCTGCCCTGGCCGTACTCATTCTGGTAGTCAGCCAGCACCTGTGCCTTGTCAAACGTAGTGGTCGAGCTAACCTTCAGGGCAAAACCAGGCTTTCCCTTCTTTGTAGTGATAACCAGAACTCCGTTGGCCGCGCGGTTTCCGTAGAGCGCTGCCGCATTGCCACCCTTCAGCGCC
Organism: Hymenobacter sp. HSC-4F20; assembly: GCF_019599275.1. Lineage (GTDB taxonomy): Bacteria > Bacteroidota > Bacteroidia > Cytophagales > Hymenobacteraceae > Hymenobacter. The sequence continues at coordinate 1,429,317 of NZ_JAHZTD010000002.1, forward strand.
GAAATACTCTCGATATCCTCGGGGTTAATCGAGGAAAGCCCGTCCCCTGAGTCGTACCCGCCAAACCGGGTAGCCTGGAGCGGGTTGCGGTTGTCAATGGGTACCCCATCTACCACCACCAGCGGCCGACTGTCGCGGGTAAGGGAAGTATAGCCTCTGATAATCAGGTTGGTAGAGCCCATAGGCCCCGACCCAGTGCGGCTCAGGTGCACCCCCGCGAGTTTGCCACTTAAGGAATTAACAAAGTTAGGCTCCCGTGATTCAACCAGGCTAGCTCCTGCTAGCTCCTGCACTGAGTAGCCCAGCGACTTCCGTTCGCGGGCTAGCCCGTAGCCGGTTACCAGTACTTCCGCCAGTGAGCGGGTGTCTTCTTGCAGCGTAACGAACAGCTGGGTTTGACTGCCTAGGCGTACCTCCCGGCTGGCAAATCCCAGAGAGTTTATAACCAGCACGGAATCAGTAGGTACAACTCGGAGGGAAAAATAGCCTTCTGCCGAAGCCACAGTGCCGCGAGAAGTCCCCTTTGCCTGCACGCTGGCGCCCGGTAGGGCTAGGCCGGTGCCCTCCGCTACTACACGGCCCTGCACGGAGCGCCCCACAATTGCTGGCACCGGGCCGGGGGCAGCGCTAGCAGCAGAGGCCGGCGGTGATACCCGGGACAGCAGGATAATCTGCTGCCCGACGATACGGTAGTCTAAACCAATGGGGTGAAGTAACTGCTGCAGGGCTTCCTGCAAGGGCACTTTAACAAGGCTGAGCGCAGGGGCAGAACGGCCCGATAACTGGTTGTTGCCATATACAAAAGTGTACTGGCTTTGCCGCTCCAGTTCGCGCAGTGCCGTAGGAAAGTCGCCGCGACTGGTGTGCAGTGTTACGACAATCGCAGTCGTTTGCGCCACAAGCGGGTGGCTATGAACAACAAGTGCTGCGAGTACCGCCGCGGTACCAACTTTTCGTCCATAGCGGCTCCATCCTGTGCCGATGTTAACCCATGCTTCCACTACGGAAGACAGCGGCCAATACTTCATGCAATCGAAAACGCAAATAGGGGTAGAGCAAGTCGATTCCCCAATATACGCCGTTCTGGCTTATAGCGCGTGTACTGCAGGAGCAGCCAAAGCTGCCGGTGCGCAACCCGGACCGGTGATGAGCAGCCGCTCGTTGGTCAACTCAAAGCCGAAGGTTCCGGTGAGCGACAGGATGCTTACTACCTCGCGCAGGCTTTGGTCGCGGAAGCGGCCGGTCAGCTGGCAGCGCCGAAGCTCCTCGTTGGCAAACTGTACCTGCACATTATAGTGACGCTCCAAGGCGCGGGCCACGTCGGCCAGCGACGTGGCCTGAAACACGAAGCCGCCCCGGCTCCACGTGGCGTAATCCTGGCTGTTTACCGTTTCCCGGCGTAGCGCTTCCGTTTTTTTAGAGTACACCACGCGTTGGTTTGGCACGGCATACACCGTATCGGGGGAGGTAGCCGACTCAGTTCCAGCGCGGATAAAGGCAACCTTGCCCGTCACCACCGCCGTTTCCATGGTTTCGTCTTCGTGGTAGGCTTTAATGTTGAAAGACGTGCCTAGCACGCGCACCTGCTCCTGCCCTAGGTGAATAATGAAGGGCTGCTGCCGATTCGGTTTCACGTCGAAAAAAGCCTCGCCATCGAGATACACTTCCCGCTGGCCCCCTCGAAATGACCTGGGAAACCACAGGTGGCTGTCGGCATTCAACCACACGGCGGTACCATCGGCTAACAATACCTTGGAGGTAGCCCCCCGGGCTGTAGTCATCTCCTCGAAGGCCAGCGGAATGTCGGTACCGTTGACAGAGTGGTGGTAGCGCCAAAATCCTACGGCGGCGCTGCCCGCCACTACCAAAGCAGCCACTGCTGCTGCCACGCGCGTACGCCACCACGGTGCTGGGGCAACAGGCGTCAGAAGCACGTGGCGCCGGCTTGATGCTTGGGGCACGTGCTCTGTTGTGGCCGAGTCATCGAGTTGAGCCAGCAGGCGGTGCAGCGCGGCAGCCGTGTCCTCCGCCGACACAGCCGGGGGCACCGGGGTCTGCCAGTACCGGATGGTTTCCTCGTACACGAACTGCTCCTCGGCAGTAGCCTGGGCTAGCCATGCCTCCAGCACCTCATGCTCTGGAGTGGAAAGCTCACCGGCCAGTTTCTTCCCGATAAGTTCGTGTAACGCTGATAGCTCCATGTTGAAAAACAGGAGCTGAGTGCGGCTCCTGTACCATGTACAGACATAATTGCTGGCGGATTCCCCTAATCACGCCCAAAAGGTGGCTGAAATTACACGGCAGCACCCGCAGAGTAGGGTTCGGAATTACGCTGATACCCCAATCGTGGTCAGTGCTACGCTCAGGGCGATGCGCAGCACCCGGTTAGCCGCCGTGGCAGTGGGGGAGGCCCGCAGGCGCACGTAGTGGTGAAGCTCCGCACTGATTTTTTTGATGGCAATGCCCATCTGCACCTCTACGGTTTTAGCCGAAATACCCATGATTTCCGCTACCTCCCGGTACTTGAGGCCATCTTCCCGAATCAAACGAAAAATAGCCTTACACTGAGGCGGTAGCTTATCAACTGCCGCCTGAATCTGGGCTTGCAGTTCCACTGTCAGTAGCTCCCGCTCCGGGGTCATTGGCTCCACGGTCAGGCCCAGCGGCACGTCCTCCAGGGAGAGATTGGGCTGGTTTTCCATTTTCTGCCGGTAGTTCAGGGCTTGGTTCCTGACGGCAATATAGAGGTAGCTGGTAATGTGGCTGACCGCCGTTAGAGTAGCGCGTTTTTGCCACAGCTTCAGAAACACATCGGCCACCGCCTCCTCGGCTAGTTCCCGGGCCCGCACGTAGTGCATGGCAAATGTGAGCAGCTTGCCGTGGTAGCGGGTGAAGAACAATGCAAAGGCCTGCCGGTCGTCAGCGGCTATGCGCTGCACAAGCTCTTCGGTAGTGGGGGAGGCGGCATTCATCTGCATACGTCGGCGAAAGATAGTTGCCCCTAGGGGGTAAAGCAAATAAGCTCAGCTATATAGGCAAGAAGGCCGTAAAATCAGATACGTAAGGTAGGCCACGGCGCAATAAAAGAGGTGCAGCTACCCAATGCCTCAAGCGAGAGATTTTCTTCCGCATAAAGCCGCCGTAGGCTGCTCAAATTTCCAGCGGACAAAGGGTTCACTAGCTACGTACTCCGGCAGGCTCGGCTAGTCGTAGAGCCGGGCCGTGGTGCGGCTGCGCTCCTCGGCCTGCAGTAATGGACAATATCCCTTGCCACTGCCTCCCGAAATTGTTTGGCTGCGCAGGCCCGGCTGGAACAGTAGCTACTGGTCTACCAGAGGATAAAAGTCTTCTTACCCGAGTGCCGATACACACTAGGTCAAGTCACAAAACGAGGAACCTAAGTGCTCTTGAATGCGCAGAATCTGTTAAAACAGGGGATAAAACACTCCTCCCAGGCATCATAGGTCAGTCACAATCTGGGTATGTTGGTCCTTTCCTTTCGCCTAGTTGTGGTGCATCTTGCAAAGATCAGTTTGGGTAACTCCACCCGCTGGTACTCTAGCACAACTATGCTTTCCTCGGATGTTAAAGATGCTTACCTGCGTCAGCTTGGCTTTATTCGTCTTTCGCTTTACCGTTCCTGGGACTACCCCGTAACCAGCGCGGAGCCTTCCTTTATTCCTGCTTCTGACGTCCGTTACGAACACCAGTTCTCCGCTTCTGATGGCACCCGGCTCTATGCGTACGCTTGGGTGCAGCAGCCCGGCTACCTGCTCAGCACTGCCCGGCACCTATCAGCCTTAGGGCAAATTGTGGCTGAGTTGGAAACCAATGACTTAGCAGGGCTGCAGGCGCAGGTCAGCGAGTTTTTCCAGCGGCACGGGGGCTGCTCCCCACTGCCGTTACAGGGATGAGCCGTAAACTACAATGCACCAAAAACGAAAAGGCCCTTCACTCGGAAGTGAAGGGCCTTTTTGTGGTAATGGTTGAACCACAAGCTTTTTCTAGTATGGTACACAGATATGGCTTTCAGGGCTATTTTAGGCTGTTCTTGCTAAGAATTGCAGCTTTGTTTTCACTATATTCTACTGTTTTTGCATACTAAACGCATACTAAACCGTATAAGGGGTATACTTCAAAGTTCCTCTATTGATGAAAGCTGCTAGCCTCGTACTTCGAAATCCTAAGGATGGTATTGCGACCCTTTACGCTGAGTATAGCCATGACAGGAAGATTAAGCGAGTGCCTACTGGAGTAAAGGTTGTTCCTCGACTTTGGGATGCCACCAACAATACTATCAAGCGCAATGGGTCGGCAAACCCTGAGAAGGACACACAACATGTGCGTGATATCTTATCCAGAGTCAATGGTTTATTGCGGGACCTGCACAAGAAGCTAGAACGGATGCCATCAATAGATGAGCTGAATGCTGCTTTAGAAGCAAAAGAGGCTCCAATAGCTTCATCTCTTACGGTATGTGGTGCTCTCGAACAGTTGATAAAGACAAAACGTCCTACGAAGCAGGAGGCAACTGTAAAAAGCCTAGTAACCTTGCTTCATAACATCGAAGTTTATCAAGTCGCAAAGAAGACAACTTGGCTAGTAGCAACATTAACCAATGCGCAGGTTGATGAATGGCAAGATTGGTTGATGCATACCTATGCTTACAAGAATTCAACTCTAAGAAAGCGTGTACTGTTACTTAAGCAACTCTTCAATGAGAGCGTAGAAAGCGTGCCTATAGCCTTAAATATATCAAAAGTGAGGCCTAAGTACAGCCAGGGCGAGAAAGTCCCGTTTACCTTAAATATGAGCGAAATAGAGGCAATCAGAGCCTTAGACCTCTCAAAGAATAAACGGCTAGAGAAATCAAGGGATATGTTGGTACTACAGTCCTTTACTGGGCTGCGGTGGTCTGATTGTAGTCGATTAGAAAAGCACCATATCAGTAATGGGATGATAAAGATGAGGATGCAGAAGCTGAAGGACAAGCGAACTTCTGTGCCCTTATTACCTCAAGCCAACCAAGTTATACATAAGTATACTGACCCTGAAACTGGGCAATTACACCTGCCCATCATCAGTAATCAAAAACAGAATGACTATATCAAGGAGCTATGTGCGCTAGTACCAGCTCTAAATGAAATGGTGCTAGAGGAATACAGCAAGGGTAAAGAAACTATAGAAGAGAAGGTACCCAAATACAAGCTGGTTGGCACTCACACAGCTCGACGTAGTTTCATTACGCTCTGTCTGGAGATGGGGGTAGAGGCTAGAATAGTCATGGGCTGGTCAGGGCATGCTACTTATAAATCCTTTCAACGCTATGTTAACAAGTCACAAGGCCAAGTTGATGCTGCTCTACATTTCGCCCAAGCTTACGCTGCAAAAGCCGCTCAGTTGACTTCTTAACTTCGAATATCTAGGAGTGTAAAGGCCCGTCTAATGACGGGCTTTTTTTATGCTATTGTAACAAGTGCTAAAAGTTGTTAGTATCATTTATACCCTGAAATTGAAACTTGAAATAATAATAAATATGAAAAACCGAAACAACGGACAATCAAGTAGTGCCGTGGCTCCGAGTTTGTTGCCAACAGTATTCTCTAGCCCTGTAATTACAATGGAACATGCGGCTTTCCTTCATCTCTGTCAACAAATTGCTGAGCTGCATAAGCTAATTGCTGACCAAAAGAAAGCTAATCAGCCTGAGCGATTTTACGAAGTAGTAGAAGTAGCGAAACTGCTAAAGTACAGTTCTAAGACAGTTCGAGAATGGATTAACTCAGGTAAATTACCAGCCTACAATACCAGTTCAGGTACAGGAGTCAGGAACTCTATAAGGGTCACAGAATCTGACCTGAGACTTTTTATGATGGGTAATCGATTATAAGTCTCTGGCCCTAACTGTAGGGTATGCCATAAGCATCAGAAATAAAGAAACACTGTACTTAAAAACAGACTACGACATGACTACTGACAACATCACTACATCTAATCGCGGCATAGATTCAGTTAAGCTGCTTTTCCCATTAGATAGCCTTGCTTCCGGTTCTACAAAGCCACGAGTGTTTAAATCAGGGCAAAGAAATAAGAATCAGTTTCCAGAAGGACTTATCTCAATTCTGCCAGACTATTACAGTGCAGGGTATAATGTGGAGGTCAAATCTAGTATTCTAGGTGAGTCAACACAGCTAATACATTCAGGGAATGTTCAAATAGTGTTAGAGAAACTAAATGCTTCGGGCTATATTAACTTGGTTTCTGATGCTATGAGCAAAGCCTGCATTCAGTCAGGAGATTTCACAACAGACGTAATCACTGAAGACGACCCAGACGAATACTTGAGGCTTATTAAAGCGCTCTATACAGGGGTCCGGTATCGCAAGGAGACATACAGAGGAAAAGAAAACGTAACTTTTTACTACGACCTTGCTAAAGGGGGGCCTAACAAGGTCAAGTTGACACTTTATAACAAAGGGGTTCAATCTAAAGGCAGGGTATTTCATCCGCATACTTTACGGTTCGAAGTACGCCTGAAAAATTACAAGCAACTGCGTAAGCATCTAGGCTTAACTGAGAGCAAAAGTGGGGATGGGATTAAGCCTATATCATTCTTGGAAGCACTAGGCTCCAAGATGAATCCTGTATTTAACATTTATAACGATGTTACTCAGGAGATATATCAACCTTCAGTTGTCTCTGTTCCTAATCCTTTTCAATGCATTAGCACTACTATCGACAAGCAAGTGCTTTTTAGAGGCACTCTGACATCGCGGAAAGAGCTTGAGCGTTATGCTTTACTCAAAGAAGCCGGTTATAGCCTCGATAATCTTTACAGCCTTGTGAAGCCCACACTGAAATCATTCCCAGGAAAAGCTAGGACCGTAGCTCCTTACGGTGCTGTCCTCGCTAACTTCAATATGTACAATGCTCAGTTGCAACCTGAATACAACAGGCTGCTGGAGATTAACGAAAAGCTGAGGCTATAACCTAGCGCTTTCTTAATATAGAATGCTTCTGTTTTAATGCAATAATCAATATACTTAAGGTAGGTTACATTTATTGTTGTATGAGGTGTTAATAATAGGTGATGAGTATTGTTTAATTATCAGGTATAAAGTTATCTCTCACTATATTTCCAGCCACTTATATCACCTCCGAGTAATATATGCCAGCCTTTACTTTCACAAGTAAAAAATATGCCAGAATCGACAAAGCAACAAGACACCTCAATAGGCTCCGCATTTTCCGATATTGATATTAAATCGCCAGTTTCAGTGTCTACAGCTCTAGAAGAGCTTCGCAACTTTAATACTATTTCCTCAGAAGAATTTTTAGCGATTTGAGTGACTCTAAGTCTCATTCCTCCCTTAGCTAATACAGGTAATTCCGTCTCAGTATAGTAGTTTGGGAAAGTTTCTTGAATTGAAGGCGGGAGGAATTTGAAGAAATCCTCATACATAGAGCTAGGTTTAGCCTGTATTTCAAGTGTTGATGGTGGAATTTCTATAGCCTGTAATTCAGTGCCAGGACCATTGGAAGACGCTAAATGCCTAATGTTTGATATTTCGAGTCTATTTGTATTGGAAATGTTATTGCGTATTCGATTTATTAACTCAAGTGAACTATAATGGTGGGCTATTTGCATTGTTTGAGTTTCAGATGCAATGACAGCCTCCAAAGTCTCATCGAAATATACATGGTAGTGTCCAGTTATTGATGAGGCAATTCTCAATGTGTCCTCTTCTGAAGCTAAACCAAGTTTTTGGTTTACTTCCTTGTTCCATTTCATTAGTAATATCAATATTCCTAATGCAGTAGTTTGCCTTTTGGAAAAAACAAACCAATTTATAGAGCCTACTACTCTTTGTAAATCACGATGCGTGGGTATAAGTCGATTTCTATACCATAAAGCTAAGGCTGACTGGGTAATTTCAGCTTCTGAAAGCTTAGTAATTAGCTGTGTTGCCTTTATTTCACCAAAATCTCTTGCATATAATTTAAAAATATTAGTCACTAGGATAGATAATTGGTCTTGCATTTAGTACTGAAATTAAAGGGTTACAGCTATTTGCCTAGAGGGCATTTCATCATAGGTTTTTCCGTCTAATAAACGGCCAGTAGCTTTCTTATTCACGCCACCCCATTGTTTAAAGAAAAAAGCTGTGTTTGTATTTCTACATTGTTGTTGAATGTCCTTAACCCAAGCTTCCTCAATTGGCCGAGACTTTCTTCCTGACTCCCCCCCTACAATAACCCAGTCTATTCCTTCTAAGTCGAGTTCAGGTAATGGACCTAGAAGAGGTTCTAGTGATAAGAACTTCGTCTTTGCCCCACAGGCTCGAAGAGAATCTATGCGATGTTTGACTTTGCTGTCTTCAACAGAGACACCCATCCAAATATTATCTGTCCATAGAAGGGCATCAGAGAACCTCTCTAGTACATCTCCTCGCTTCGTCAAAACCTGAAAAATATGCTGTGGGCACAAATTCATAGTTGAGAAAACTCGTCGAATGAATGACAATGGGACATCCTCATGAAATAAGTCACTCATAGAGTTCACAAAGACCGTTTTAGGCTGCTTCCAACTAAAGGGTCTAGTAAGCTCATCTTCATGCAGCGAGAGTTCGAAGCCTTTGGCGTACTTATCAATGCCCATAGCCTTGAGTCGCTTTGCCATCACTTCAGCATAGCAGTTCTTACACCCCGCTGATATCTTGTTACAGCCAGTAGTTGGGTTCCATGTAAGCTCGGTCCATTCAATACTTGACTGTGCCATTGCAAAATATATTAGTAATTAGCTAGAATTGCTAGCTAAATTAGGAAATTTAATTAAGACTCTTTCGCCAAGGGTAGGCTGGCCCAGCCTCTTTGGACGCAAAGGTCGGCTAGGGGTAACAGTTATCAGCCCTTGCTCCTCTAATAAGAGCACTGCCTTACGGTAATCCTTTTCTAAGTACTTGGTAGTAAATTGATGCTGATTGTGTAAGTCAGGATAGGTTAGCTCTTTACCAGCAAAGAAGCTTTGAAGTTGCTTGGCTAGTATTTCTAGTGGCCTAGGCTCTTGAATAAGCAATTGTTGTACAGGTCCACAACCAGGGTTTGGGTTGTGTTCAAATAGCTGGCCTGTTCCTGCACTAGTACTTTGCCCAGCCATGATTTCTTTCATAAGCGCATAACCCCGCTTATCAGTTGTTGCAAAAATAAGGTGGTGGGTTGTGCGGCTACCATGTTCATCACGGAACCGGAAATCAATTGTGTAAAGGTTCGAAGCTCCTACCGATTCTTTCAAGGCCTGTTCGACCGCATTTACTATAGCTTTCTCTCTCTTAGCTGACCTGATTTGTCCTTGGTCAGTAATAGCATCAAGTTCCTGTCTGAGCAATTCAGTGCGCTTTTCTCCAAACAGTAACTCCATAGTCTTCCTAAGAGACTTGTCGCTGTGGTGGATAGCAGCATTGATTCTATTGTAGTTAAAGAAAAAAATTACTTCGCATCCAGGTTTACGGAGAATAGATGCGAATAAGTCAATAGATAAGCCCTTGTAACCCCAAGGGTCTGCAAATACTAGGGTAGGAGCACGCTTAGTATCATTAAAGAGTTCGGTTACCTCTTTGCTTCCCACAACTAAATTGGTAATGACAGGGCGATACTTCAGAGTTTCAAGACCTGGATATGAGGCAACCTCTTCTTGTAAACGTGAAAAGGTCTTCTCATCCTTTTCATTTAGAACAAGGTGGACGTACTGGCGAAACTTCGGGTTCTCAATGACCCTAGCTAGTATCTTCAGTGGAGTAGATTCCTGGCCATCATCATACCTTCCTTGCCCAGCGAATAAGTCAGCATATACCAATCTAGGTGAGAATCGATTTGGGTAACGCTGCATGTGACCAATCAATATATTGGCCCACCCATCAAAATAATGGTCTACAATAGTAGCCTTGATAAGCGAATGCTTCTTCTGCTCTTCAAAGAAGTTCGCTGATTTCCACGCACGCTTTCTTTGGTTAGTTCTGGCCTTTGCTAGCATTTTTGGACCGCATGCTTGGCAAAAGGACAGGGATTTAGCCCTGGTAAATTCATTTACAAAGCTTGTCTGCTCAGGTGTCAAATAACCTATGTTGGCAAAGAGGCTTGGTTGAGAAATCGGGGTTTGACAATTGGGGCAATTTTCTAAATAAGCAAGCATAAGTATAGTAAGTGAACCTACAAGTTACTGGCTTACTGATATACTTCAAACTCGATATATCTAGAAGTTTTTTTACCGGGTATTAACCCCCATATAACTATCCTTAATAGTACTTATAGCCTGAGCAATAAGCGTTTATTGTACCTCGAAATCAGCCTTTAGAGTCTTGTAAAGCAATATTTACAGTAATATCAAAGTTGAATAAACGCAAGGTTTCAAAAAAGGACATATTAAGCCCTTTTGTAAGCAGGTATCCGGTAGCCTCTCCCCCCGGTGAGGGGGGTAGTCAATTAATGTAGGGTATGCAAAGAAAATATACGCCCCAAAATTTAGCCGGAGTTTAGAAAGCTTGTTTTAAGCCTCTTGTTTGTGTAGGTGTTAAAATAAAAAAGGCCTCATATAGAGGCCTTTTGTGCTTATGTGTTCTTCAATGTCGAATGCCAGAATTCGTGATTCTCATCGAAGAAAACAACGTAGAAAACGTTTCTAACAATATGGCCAATGAGGCAATGAACTCCATCAACGTGGATTCTAGCCCAGTTGGCATCCGGAGGAACCTGTCTAGGGTGATAAAAGCTAGTTTTGTCGCTAGGTGGAAAGTTACCATACTCAGTAAACTTATCACCGTCTAACTGTTCCCTGAGAGGACGGAGGCAGTAATTCCAAAGTGTATGCATTGCCTCAGATAGCTTCTGCGACATCTGCCAATGTTCAAAAGACTGCCCCTGTTCTCTATCTAAATGTTGAAAACTAAGGAGGAAATTGCCGTTATCAATATCATTGACGCTTGCAGATAAACGCTTCTTCAGCGCTTGCTGCATAACAGTCTCTTGATTATGAGGCTTAAACTTCGCCTTCGCCATACAAGAACTGCTTGTAGTAACGCATCATCGAATCTTCAGATAGAGTTCTATCACAACGGTCCGCAGGTCCATAACCACGGCGAGCCTCAATCCAAGGAGTTTCGCTATGGGTCATTGCTTCCAAAGCATAAGCTGACTTCGGACCAAACTCAGCAAGTACATCATTGATGAACTCTACCTGGTCAGGGCTTAGTGTTGAGCTTAGGCGTTCTGCAGGAGTTGGTTCGCCTTCTTCCTGTTGAAACTTTACTTCACCATGCAAGACGGAGAAATCCTTAATCTCGTCGTAGATTTTACGCGAAACTGGACCATGCACCCATGCTTGAAACTGGTCATCAACAACAGGGCTGTCGAAGTAAGCTAGGTGGTAGGCTTGAATATAATATAAAAGCTTCTGCAGCTTAAGGTGCGAAACTCCACCATTTGGTGCCACCTGGGTGATAATGTACTCACATAAGTGGGTAGAATCAATTTTAGCAGGCTTAGTAGTGGGGAGGGTAGTCAACATGGCTGTATTATGAGATATAACCCTACTTAATTGGGCTGCAAATGTAACGTTAAAAGCATGCTACAAGTGCCATTGCTCATCAATGTAGCAAAATTTTTCCTAGGAATTTTAGCAATGTTGCTTTAGAAGTTCCAACCTAAATACGTTAAAAAGGCTATTTAGTGTACCCTAGGAGTAATAAGAAACCTTACTCAATAATGGTGTACGCGAACAAGTACTTTTATATTACTCCTGTGAAATTAGGAGGCACAGCATACTAGAGGTATACTAGGATAAAACAATAAGCCCGTAACATGCTCTTAGTGAGTTTGTTACGGGCTTGTATTGTGGTAATGGTTGGAATCGAACCAACGACACCAGCATTTTCAGTGCTGTGCTCTACCAACTGAGCTACATTACCAGCTCTTGGTTCCCCAGAGGCGTTGTGGCCGTTGGGGAGCACAAAAGTAGTAAACCAATTTCAACCTGCAAGCCGTATTGAAAAAAAAATTTTTAGCCGGGATCAGGCAGGCAAAAAGGCAGGCGAAGTCTGTAATTTGTTATGCATAACGACTATATTTCGGCCTAAACCCAAACCTACCCATTTCCCGTGCACTTTTCTTTTCAAAACATTCTCTTTCTGCTAGTAGCAGTGGCGGGCTTCGGTCTGTTCTTCTGGCAAGCACGAAAGATTCGGGCCAATATCCTCGTCGGGCGCGACCGGGATATGAGCGGCAATGTGAACGAGCGGTTGTGGAAAACGCTGCTGGTTGCCTTTGGGCAGCAGAAGATGTTTAAGCGCCTAACGCCGGCGCTGCTACACTTGGTCGTGTACATTGGCTTCATTGTTATCAACATTGAAGTCATTGAAATTCTGGTAGATGGCATCTTCGGTACTCACCGCTTCCTGCAGTTTCTCGGGCCGGTGTACTCAGCCCTTACTGCTACCAACGAGTTGCTGGGAGCCCTAGTTATTCTGGCGGTAGCGGCCTTCTGGTGGCGACGTAACGTGCAAGGTGTACGTCGGTTCACGGGTCCTGAAATGCGGGCGTGGCCCCGGCTGGATGCCAACGTCATTCTCTACATCGAGGTGATTCTGATGCTGGCGCTCTTCACAATGAATGCGGCTGACCTGAAGCTGCACGGCTCGGCGCTACCTGGCGCTTTTCCCATAAGCCAGTTTTTGACTGGGTTGCTACCTGATAGCCCGGCTGCCTTGCACGTGCTGGAGCGAGTAGGCTGGTGGGCGCACATTGTAGGCATTTTGTTGTTTCTGAACTACTTGCCTTCGTCCAAGCACTTCCACATCATCCTGGCCTTCCCGAACGTGTACTTTTCGCGGCTGGTGCCGCAGGGGCAGTTCTCGAACGTGGAAAGCATCACCCACGAGGTGAAAGCCATGATGGACCCAACTTATCAGGTGCCTGCTCCGGCCACTGAACCCGATGGCTCGGCCGCAGCGCCTACCCCCTTCGGCGCCAAAGACGTGGACGATCTGGCCTGGACTAACTTGCTCAACGCCTACTCCTGCACGGAGTGCGGACGCTGCACTTCGGTGTGCCCGGCTAACCTAACCGGGAAGCTTCTGTCGCCTCGTAAAATCATGATGGATACGCGGGACAGGGTAGAGGAGAAGTATAACTCGCCGCTGATTTTCAGCCCCAACCTCTACGGTAAAGAAGCCAAGCATAGCGAGCAAGAGCACCTGGATAAAGAAAACCACACCCTATTGCGTGGCTACGTAACGCCCGAGGAACTCTGGGCCTGCACTACCTGCAATGCGTGCGTTGAAGCCTGCCCGGTGAACATCAATCCTCTGGAAAGCATTGTAGAGATGCGACGCTTCCTGGTGCTGGAGGAATCGGCGGCCCCTAACTCGCTGAATGTGATGTTCAGCAACATCGAGAATAACGGTGCTCCGTGGGCATTTTCCCCGTCTGACCGCTTCAATTGGGCCGACGACCTATTCCTGACAGAAAAAGGCACCTCGCTGGCAAAGCAAGCCTAGGCCTACTCTCATCTTTAAACTGACACCTGTCAACCGCTATAATGGCTGAGCAAACTGCTAAGCGTCAAATCAACGTTCCGATGATGGCCGACCTGGCCGCCCGGGGCGAAACTCCGGAGGTTTTATTTTGGGTAGGCTGCGCCGGGGCCTTCGACGACCGGTACAAGCGCGTTACCCGGGCTTTCGTGCGTATTTTGGAGCATGTGGGCGTGAAATATGCCGTGCTAGGGATGGAAGAAACCTGCACTGGCGACCCGGCCAAGCGTGCCGGTAACGAGTTCCTGTTCCAGATGCAGGCCATGCAGAACATTACTACCCTCAATGGCTACGGCATTAAGAAGGTAGTCACGGCCTGCCCGCACTGCTTTAACACGATTAAGAATGAGTACCCGGCCCTAGGCGGCGAGTACGAGGTAATTCACCACAGCACTTTTCTGCAGCAGCTTATTAATGAAGGTCGGGTGACGGCTGAAGGAGGCGAGTCGTTCAAGGGCCGCCGCATCACTTTCCACGACTCTTGCTACCTGGGCCGGGCCAACAACATCTACGAAGCGCCCCGGGCCGTGCTGGAAGTGCTGGACGCCGACCTGCTGGAGATGAAGCGCTGCAAAACCAACGGCCTCTGCTGCGGAGCCGGCGGCGCTCAGATGTGGAAAGAGCCTGAGCCGGGCAAGAAGGACATCAACATTGAGCGGGCTGAAGAAGCCCTGGCTACCTTGGATGGCAACGCCGACGTGCTGCGCCATCTAAACGGGGTAGAAAGTACGGCCCCGGCCCTGCCTGCTGGCTCCAACCACGGCGGCAGCGTTATTGCGGTAGCCTGCCCCTTCTGCATGACCATGATGGCCGATGGCGTGAAAAACAAAGAGCGGGAACAGGATGTGCAGGTGTTTGATCTTGCCGAGCTGATTGCCTCTGCCGAGGGCCTCAACGCCTAAGAACTGCCTTTGCCTTGTCTTGCTCTCAATGCAGCCCCGCCGGAACTTCTGAGCGGGGCTGTTTCTTTGTATACCACGGCGCTTCACGGTGACGGATACTCTCTGCCGGTTCTCAGGGTCAGCCACCGTCGACATCGTCTTTTTATCCGCATACCTTACGGCTTATGTACGTACCCTTGAGTCAATTGCCAGCGTCAGCACGCATCTGGATTTATCAGGCGGAGCGGCCCTTTAGTTCTGCGGAGCTAGCGGCCGTGCAACCCGCCCTGCAGCATTTTGCTACCGAGTGGACCAGTCATGGACGTATGCTGGCAGCTTCGGCCGAGGTGCTGCATCAACAGTTTTTGATTTTGGCCCTGGATGAAGCTGTGGCTGATGCTAGCGGGTGTTCTATTGATGCCTCTGTGCGGTTTGTACGCGAGGTAGAGCAGCAAGTGGGCCAGCAGTTGCTGGAAAAGTCGAAGTTGGCTTTTCTGTTGGAAGGCACGGTGCATCTGCTCGACCGGCGCGAGCTGCGGGCAGCCGTGGAGACTGGTTTACTACGCCCCGACACGCTCTATTTCGACAACACCATTGCTACAGTAGGCCAGCTGCGCACGGCCTGGCCTGCGCCGGCTGCCTCTACTTGGCTCAGTCGGTATTTTCGGCCCGTAACCTCCTGAACAGGAAATTCGTCCTGCCGGTTGTATCTTGATATACTTGCTGCCAAAATGTTCGTTATTCGTTTTGGTATTGCCCCCATCCCATTCCTGCACTTCATGAAAACCTATATTCTACTAGGAGCACTAGCCGGCTCGGCCGCCTTGCTCGGCGGCTGCGCTACTTCCGGTAGCCTGAGTAAGGCTGATAAACGCTTCGCCCAAGGGGAATACGAAACTGCTATCGGCTTATACAAGAAAGATGTAGCAAAGGGGCGCAATGTAGCGCAGTCGAACTATCGGATTGCGGAAGCCTACCGGCTCTCAAACCGTTTGGAGCAAGCAGAGCCGTATTACAAAGCGGCCCTGGATGGTAAGGCCAAAGCCCCGGACGCTGGGTTTCGCTATGCCCAGGCCCTGCGCGCGGTAGGTAAAACGGAGGAGGCTGCTACCCAATTTGAAACCTATGCGCAAGCCGGCAGCAACCGTACGCTGGCGGAGCAGGCGGAAGCTGCGGCCCGTACTGCCCGGGCTTCTACAGCCATCTTAGCCCTGCGCACCAACGACGAGGTGACACCGCTGGATCAGATCAACACCCCAGCCGCTGAATTCAGCGCTACCCGTATGCCAGAAACCAAAGAGCTGGTTTTCGCTTCGGGGCGGGAGGGCAAGGTGTTTCAAGGTAACGGGGAAGGATTCAACGACTTGTATGCCATCAAATTTGAGGACGAGCAGAAGCTGACCGGTGGTACCGTCCGGAAGCTCGAGCCTATCTTTAACTCCGATAACCGCCACGAAGCCAGCGCTACCTACTCGCCCGACGGGAAGATGATGGTATTTGCGCGCTCCAACGATGGATCGAAGAAGGGATACCTCAGCGTTGACTTGTGGGCCTCGTACTACCGCAACGGTGCCTGGACGGAGCCCGAGATTCTGCGCGTAGTGAACAGTAGTACCGCTGACGAGTTTTCGCCGGTATTCTCCCCCGATGGGCAGACGCTCTACTTCACTTCCACCCGTAAAGGCGGCCTCGGGGGCAACGACTTGTATAAGTCAACGATGGAAAGCCCTGGCCGTTTCTCTTCCCCCGAAAACCTGGGTGACCAGATTAACACATCCGGCAACGAGAACTTCCCCGCCATTGCCCCGGATGGCACCCTGTATTTTTCCTCGGATGGCCATCCGGGCTTTGGCAAGCTCGACATCTTCAAGGTCCAGAAGGGCAAAGTGGTAAACCTTGGGGCACCTATTAACAGTAACGGCGACGATTTTGCCCCCTTCTTCACGAGTCAGCGAGTAGGTGTATTCTCCTCCAACCGCGCTGGCGGTAAAGGGTCAGACGACTTGTACCTCTTCCGGGAGCGGCCCTACAAGTACGTGACCTTTTACGCCGATGGCACCTTGGTAGAGCGTAACGATAGAACCGGCTCATCAGCTCCCATCGCCAACGAAACCGTTACCCTTTACAGCAGCAACGGGCAGAAACTGCAGGAAGCCACTACAGGAGCCGATGGAAAATTCAGCTTCAAGCTCGACACGGCTACTGCTGCTTACTCCTTGGTAGCAAACCGCTCCGGCTATTTCACAGCGCGAAATTCGTTGAGCACTATAGGACGTCGGCCGCCCCAAGAAGCCTTGCCAGATCTAATGAACGATATACGAGTGCCCGTTACCCTCACGCTCACCAGAATCGTGAAGAATAAGGCCATTGTCGTCGACAATATCTTTTACGATTACGATAAAGCAGATATCCGGTCCGACGCTGCTGTGGAGCTAGATAAGCTGGTTCAAACACTAAACGACAACCCCAAAATTACCATCGAGCTTAGCTCCCACACCGACTCCCGCGGTAAAGACGCCTATAACTTAGCCCTTTCCCAGCGTCGTGCTGAATCAGCGGTGGCTTACATCGTGTCAAAAGGCATCGACAAGTCGAGAATAACGGCTAAAGGATACGGAGAGTCTCGTCCGGTTATCAAAAACGCTAAGACGGAGGAGGACTACCAGCGCAATCGTCGCACAGAGTTCAAAGTCACTAGAATCGATGAGTAATTTATAAAGCGCCAAGACAAGTGAAAAGCTGAGCTGCGTGAGCAGCTCAGCTTTTCACTTGTCTTGGCATTTGGGTCGCATTTCCATCTCAATTCTTCTAATGAGTAGCTTATGCGACCAGCACCTGCCATCGGACGGGGTTTTAGAAGTAATGATGCTCTCATTATCAGTTTGTTAACCTGAATTTCTTGTTGATCTCCAGTAAAAAATTACTGTATGCCCCCATGCCGTGAGAGATAAACCAAATTAAGATAATAAGCCTTCAAAAAGATCATAGCGTTTGGGAAACGCATTTATCCTTGTAGTTTTGCACTCCCAATCCGAAACGCGGTTGGAAGACAGACTCACTCAAGTTTGCTTTATCTATGGATTGTTAGGGTGTAAACTCTGATTAGAACGAATAGATAAAAAATGCGAAAGTCTATTGCAATTTTGAAGTAAGCCTCTTTATCTTTGCAGCCCGCTTCAACAGGAAGCGCGAGCAAGAGAAGAGAGCAATAAAAAAGTTTGCCGCTTTTCTTGCTCTACTAGGAAAAAGCAGTACCTTTGTCGCCGCTTCCGATAGAAACGCTATTGGCGTAGGGAAGGCAAGGCAAGCAGCTTGCCACGAGGCTGGTTCCAATAGGGGACTGGCAGACGTTCTTTGAATGATTGGAAAAGACAAATAGGTAAGGCAGCGTGGGCGAAAGCTCGGGCTGCGCATAAGCAGTGTTCCCGGGCATGACTCGGGCATACACTACAGAGTCGGATCAGCACTTGACATCGGCCCTACTGCGGTAGGTGCTACGTAATTTATACAATGGAGAGTTTGATCCTGGCTCAGGATGA
>NZ_JAHZTD010000029.1 GCF_019599275.1 Hymenobacter sp. HSC-4F20
TCGCAAAGGCAACAGGCCAAGTCAGAAGAAAAATGCAGCATTTTCAAGCGCATGCCCGGTGGCACGAGACTTGCGATCACTATGCCAACAGAGCCAGATAGCGAGGGCGAACGATGATCAATCTGACGGACAGCGCGGTGAATGCGGTGAAGACCGCGATCTCCTCTGCGGCGCAGCCGGCGAACGGCTTGCGGATCATGGTCGAAACCGGCGGCTGCGCCGGGTTCAAATACATGATGGGTCTCGCGGAGGACGCCAAGCCCGACGATACCGTGATCGAACGCGGCGGCGTCAAGGTGTTCGTCGACAATGCGAGCCACGAGCATCTCAACGGCACCACGATCGACTTCGTGGTGGCGCTGGAAGGCTCGGGCTTCACCTTCGACAATCCGAACGCGAAGTCGAGCTGCTCCTGCGGCAAGTCGTTCAGCTGATCCCACTGCTC
>NZ_JAHZTD010000030.1 GCF_019599275.1 Hymenobacter sp. HSC-4F20
CTGGTAGATCGTCCAAGCCAATGACGTATTCAAACAGCATGAACCCGACCACGAGGAAATGCAGCAGCATCCACTGGTGCCCCCAATGGTAGCGCATGAGGTAGCCGAATATCGGGGTGAAATAGACGACGTAGAAGCTGGCAATAAAGACGATCCATGCGGCGAAGGGGCCGAATAGGATCTTTGTGGGACGCCATTCCAGCGTCGCCATGAGGCAGTCATGGGGTCCGTTGAAACCATCGTTGATCTGGTCTCCGGAACGCAATACCCGTCTTAGGAGGGTGATTGGCGCTCCCAGCACCAGTAGGGCCGGAACCAGCATGTTGAAGGTCATATGAACGAGCATGTGCCAGCTGAACTGCATTGAGGAGTATTCCCACAGCCCGGTGCTAGCAAGATATATCACCACGGCCCAAGCCCCGATCCATGAGCCTATACG
>NZ_JAHZTD010000031.1 GCF_019599275.1 Hymenobacter sp. HSC-4F20
GGACATTGAGGCCATCACCCCGCAGACTTTGATTAACATCCGCCCAGTGACGGCGGCGATCAAGGAGTTCTTCGGAACCTCCCAGCTGTCGCAGTTCATGGATCAGAACAACCCGCTGGCCGAGATGACCCACAAGCGTCGCCTGTCGGCCTTGGGCCCCGGCGGTTTGTCTCGTGACCGTGCCGGCATGGAGGTCCGTGACGTTCACCCGTCGCACTACGGTCGTATGTGCCCGATTGAGACCCCTGAGGGTCCGAACATTGGTCTGATTGGTTCGCTGGCTTCCTTCGCTCGCGTCAATGCTTTTGGGTTCATCGAGACCCCATACCGCAAGGTCGTTGACGGGCATGTTACCGATGAGGTCGTCTACCTGACCGCTGACGAAGAGGATCGTCACGTCATTGCCCAGGCCAACGCGAAGCTTGATGACGAT
>NZ_JAHZTD010000032.1 GCF_019599275.1 Hymenobacter sp. HSC-4F20
GTTCCCGCATCTCACCGTGCGAGACAACATCGCCTTTGCTCTGCGCGTGCGCGGGATGTCCAAGGCCGACCGGCTGCGCGCCGCCGATACCATGATCGAGAAGGTCCGGCTGACGCAGTTCGCCGACCGGCTGCCGGCGCAGCTGTCCGGCGGTCAGCAGCAGCGCGTGGCGCTGGCACGGGCCGCGATCACCGAGCCGCGCGTGCTGCTGCTCGACGAGCCGCTGTCGGCGCTGGACGAACAGCTCCGCGTCCAGATGCGCCAGGAACTCCGCCGGATGCAGCAGGAGCTCGGCATCACCTTCATCCATGTCACCCACACCCAGCTCGAGGCGATCGCGCTCGCCGATCTCGTGGTGGTGATGGAGCAGGGCAAGATCAAGCAGGCGGGTGCCGCGCGCGACGTCTACGCCCATCCTCACGACCGCTATGT
>NZ_JAHZTD010000033.1 GCF_019599275.1 Hymenobacter sp. HSC-4F20
TATCGGTTGACTGGTTCTCCATGATGAAGAAGGTGTAGTCGGTCAAAGAACCTTTGGTGACCGCAATGGTCATCGTGAGGGTGACGGTGTTAGGCCCCCATTCCACGTGGTCGATTGACCACCTCCCCTCGGTGTCATCATCCTTCGAGGAGAAGGGTAATGAGGAGGTGACCGCGGTAGCCGATGCCGGAATGGGCGTCGGAGTAGAGGACGCGGACGTCGCAATGGGGGACGGCGTCGGCGTGACGGGGTTCGCCGGCTCGGTGGTGACCCGGCGTGCAACGATGACCAGCGCGACGACGAGCGCTGTCACGATGATGACGGCGATCCAGCCGCCGTGGCGTTTCGGCGGCCGGTACTGGCTGATGTCAGGCGGTTGGTTCATGGTGGCTCTACTGTACGTTGTTGCGCACGGCTGATGTTGTCCACAG
>NZ_JAHZTD010000034.1 GCF_019599275.1 Hymenobacter sp. HSC-4F20
GGTCTACCCTGGTTTTCTTGTCCACGTTCATCGTCTCGCGCAGATCTGCCCACTTAATCTTGTCACAGGTAACAGGCAATCCGATCCCAGACAGGATAGTGCGGGTGCGCGCAACGACCTCATCGGATAGTCCCAGGTACCGGTGCGACAGTTCGGCCGCAAACACCATGCCCACCGCGTCGGCCTCGCCATGACGCCACGTGAAATGCTTGTGGGCCTCAATAGCGTGGGCCAAGGTGTGACCATAGTTGAGCCTCTCGCGTCCGACCTCTTCTCTCGAGGACGTCCGCTCGTGCAGATCAGCGCTCACCACACCAGCCTTGACGGTAATCGCACGTGTCAGCACCTCAACGAAGGTCTGGGAAGTGACGTCGAGGGCCAACCGCGGATGGTTGGAGATGACGTCGAGAATCACCGGGTCCTTAAT
>NZ_JAHZTD010000035.1 GCF_019599275.1 Hymenobacter sp. HSC-4F20
GATGTCGGCATTCTCATTGTCGCCGACGTGAAAGGAGGCGGCGGCATCGATGCCCTGCTCCGATAGGTATTTGGCGAACAGCGCCTCGCTCTTGCTGCTGCCATGATCGCAGGACGCATAGAGGAAGTCCCAGGTCAGTCCGGGACGGCAGGCCCGCAGCAGCCGCGCCAGCCGGCCGGAGTCCCAATACGTGTCGGAGATGAAGCCGACGCGATGGCCGGCACGTTTCATGTCCCAATATTGCCTGAGCATTTCGGGATTGGCACGGCAGAGTTCGCGTTCGGCGGCGAACTCCGATTCGACCAGGTCGTTCAAGCTATCTCGCGAGAGACCGAACAGTCTGAATGGAAAGAAGGAATAGATCTCTTCGATATGCACTTCGCCCGCACCGCGCGTTTCCTTCGCGGTCCGGCGCGCACGCGATT
>NZ_JAHZTD010000036.1 GCF_019599275.1 Hymenobacter sp. HSC-4F20
GGGCCGAACCACCGGCAGCCCACGATGCCAGCGCCTCGGAGAGCCTAGGTCCGAGTTCATAGGTAGACCGCTCGGCCACGACCGGAGTGGGGATGATTTCCCCTCGCTGCCGTTTCTTCATGGCATCGTAGGCTCGCACATGGGCTTCAAGGACCACGAGGGCGGCCCTCTGAAACTCCGGCGAGGATTTACTTAGGTAGATGCCACGCGCTTTCAGGGCGATGTTAGTCTCGGGATAGACTATCTTGGGATCACGCCGGGCGTAGGCGGCACGAAACTCGTCTTCAAACACCGGCAGCAGTTCACCGTACATGTGTGCATGATCGGCCGACATTCCGATCTGAGTGATTGGTGTCTCCGCCACTAGGTCGGGCCACTCCGCTCTCTGATGAGGGGTTTGCAGATGACGCCTCCGGTCAT
>NZ_JAHZTD010000037.1 GCF_019599275.1 Hymenobacter sp. HSC-4F20
GACAAGGTGCGCAAGCTCAACGGCCTCCTGCGCTACAGCCAGGGCACCGCGACGGACGGGGTGTCCGTCACCGGCATGGCCTATGCGAACAGATGGAATTCGACCGACCAGGTGCCGCAGCGCGCCATCGCCGGTGGATTTTTGAATCGCTTCGGCTCGGAGGATCCGAGCGACGGCGGCAACACCAACCGCTTCGCGCTGTCGGGCAGCGTCGCGCAGAGCGACGATCTCGGCTCGTGGAAGGCCAATGCCTATGTCGTGAAGAGCCAGCTCGATCTCGTCAACAATTTCACCTACTATCTCGGCGATCCCGTGCTCGGCGACCAGTTCCACCAGCACGACGACCGCCTGATGGCGGGCGCGAACATCTCGCGCACGTTGAACGGCTCGCTCGCAGGCCTGCCGATGCAGACCACGATC
>NZ_JAHZTD010000038.1 GCF_019599275.1 Hymenobacter sp. HSC-4F20
GGTGATCGGAGTTCCGATCGGATTGCTAATCGGCTATTACCGAGGCTTCGTTAGCTCGTTAGCAATGCGCGTGTTCGATTTCGTCCAATCATTTCCTGTGTTCGTGCTGGGGATGGCGTTGGTATCAGTCCTGGGGCAGGAAATCTGGAATGTCGCGATTGCCCTTGCTGTCTTGTTTGTGCCGATGTTTGCTCGGTTGATCCGGGCAGAAACATTGTCCTTACGTGAGCGACCGTTCGTTAGCGCTGCGCGATGCAGTGGAGCAACCGACCTTTCGAACATGTTTCGACATATTCTACCGAACGCCTTTGGTCCGGCGATCGTTCAAATATCCATCAGCATCGGCATGGCCATTCTACTGACGGCAGGCCTTTCATTCGTGGGCGCGGGCGTTCGAATGCCGACGCCCGAGTGGGGGC
>NZ_JAHZTD010000003.1 GCF_019599275.1 Hymenobacter sp. HSC-4F20
GGGCGGCCCGCCTCTCTCAGGACGGGATAGGGAAAGCCCGGTAGTTACTCTAGCTTGGCCAAGCTGTTTTTGATGCGGATAAAGGCTTCGCGCAGCTTTTCATCGGCAGCGGCAGTGCTAAACCGAATACAGGTGGGTGCCCCGAAGGCCGAACCATCTACGGCCGCTACGTGGCCGTCATGGAGCATAAACAAGGCTAGGTCCATGGCCGAGTTGATGACTTCGCCGGCGGGAGTGGTTTTGCCGAAGTAGCCGCTTACATCGGGGAAGATATAGAAGGCCCCCTCGGGGGTAGGCGTACGGAACCCCGGAATGTCTTTTACCAGCTCCAGCACCAAGTCGCGGCGGCGGCGGTAGGCTGCCACCATCTCATCCGCTGAAGTCCGCCCGCCTTGTAGCGCGGCCAGGGCCGCGCGCTGAGTCATGGCGCAGGTGCCGGAGGTAATCTGGCTTTGCATTTTCTCGCAGGCGCAGGCAATTTCCTTGTTGGCCGCCAGGTAGCCTACGCGCCAGCCCGTCATGGCATAGCCCTTGGAAAAGCCATTCACCGTAATGACCCGGTCTTTAATGACAGGAAACTGGGCAATGCTCACGTGTTCCCCCACAAAGTTGATGTACTCGTAAATTTCATCGGCCAGCACGTAGAGCTGGGGGTAGCGGGCCACTACCTCCGCAATAGCGCTCAGCTCCTGCCGCGAGAAAACGGCCCCCGTGGGGTTGCAGGGGGAGGAGTACATGATAAGCTTGGTTCGGGGCGTAATGGCTGCTTCCAACTCCGCGGCCGTTACTTTGAAGTCGTTTTCCAGGGAGCCCACCAGCTGCACCGTGGTGCCCTCGGCCAGCTTCACCATTTCCTCGTAGCTGACCCAGTAGGGTGAAAACACGATGACTTCGTCGCCGGGGTTTACCAGGCTGAGCACGGCGTTAGCCAAGGACTGCTTGGCACCGGTGCTCACCACAATGTTTTCGGGTTTGTAGTCGAGGTTATTGTCGCGCTTGAACTTGTCGCAGATGGCCTGGCGCAGGTCGGGGTAGCCAGGTACGGGGGTGTAGAAGGTAAAGCCATCATCGAGGGCCTTTTTGGCGGCGTCCTTGATGTACTGCGGAGTTTGAAAATCCGGCTCCCCGAAGCTCAGGCTAATCACATCAACGCCCTGGGCGGCCAGCTCGCGGGCTTTCTTGGCCATGGCAATTGTCTGCGACTCCTGCATGGCGTTAATACGGTCGGAGAGAACAAGGGGGGCGAGGGCAGTAGCGTCGGGCATAGCAAACTGGGGGTTGGGAAAGGCCACAAAGGTACGCGGAATGTACGGAGTGTTCCTGGAAAACGGCCTTTCCGGCTCCCGGAACTTCCTTAGCTTTCCCGGCCCAGCCAGCGGAAGCAGCGTAGCAGCAGGCCCACATCGGTACCAGGCTCATAGTCCTTGGCGTAGAGTAGCTCCAGGCGGCGCCGGGTAGCTTCCGAGAGGGGCGCTGCAGTAGACTGAGCGGCATCGGCGGCCGAGAGGATGGCGCGGGTCATGCGGCGCGGCGCCGCGGCGTAGCGCAGCCCCACCCAGGTGCGGGAGCCGGCCAACACCCGCAGACAGTTGCGCAGAAAGCCGCTTTTGTGCTGCTGCCCCCACACTACTACCGGCGCGGCCAGAAGCAGGAGCACGCTCACTGTAACATCGAGCAGGCGCTTGGCGCGCACCTGCGCCGGCCGGAACAGGTTCAGCTGGATGTCGAGGGCGTAGTAGTCGCCGGGCGAGTCTTTGCCCGAGCTGCCGATGATGTATTCACTACCCTGGGGCAGGATTTTATACTCCACGGGAGGCTGGCGGTGCAGCTCCACCATCAGCCCGATAATCTGGCTGGCCGACAGGTCGCGCCCGCAGAAAATCAGCTCATTCAGATTGTAGATGCGAATAATGTCGTCGAGTTGGCGCACTTCGCCCAGCAGGTCGTCGGCCGGTGCGCTAGCCTTGCCCGGCCCCGGCTCAATGTGGCCGATTACCCGGGCCGGAACGGCGGCGTGTTCCAGTAGGTAGCGCACTCGCTGGCTTTCCTCGGCCGAGCCCACAATAGCCACGTTTTTCTGGGGCTCGGTAGTAAGGCTGAAGGTGCGGTAGCGGAGGAAGTTGGCGGCAGCCCGGCGCAACGCCAGCGCTGCCACGGCCCACGCCCCGCCCAGCACAAGCAGGGCCTTGGAGAAACGCCAGGCATCCAGGAAATTACTAAACGCCGAAATGAGCACCGTACCCACAAAAACGCCCCGCACAATGCGACTGAGGCGAGTGGGCTTGTCGTAGGCGCCGCTGAAGAAGGCCGAAAGTAACCACACGGCCACGTACACCGGCACGGCTACTTCCATGTACTGCTCGGGGTAGGGCACGCGCACGTAGCGGTGGTTTTGCTCCCAGTAGGTTTTCAGGAAGTACATGCCCCCGTAAAGCAGGCCAGCATCCAGCAGCACGGGGGCGGCCTGCGCCAGCAGCCGCTGCGCCACGGCGGCCCCGGCTCGTAGCCAGATGGCCAGATTAATCAGGAAGCTGAAGGTGCCGGCCCGGCCCGGCGCAAAGTGCTTGCGGGCAAAAATGACCATGGCCCGGTAGAACACAAACACGTAGTTTACGCTCGTGCGCTTGGTGCTCTCCCCCTTGTAATGAATGATGCGGGTGCCGGGGTAGTAGTAATTTTTCCAGCCACCCCGGGTAAGCCGGTACGAGAGGTCAATATCCTCGCCGTACATAAAGTAATCTTCGTCTAGCAGGCCTACCTGGTCCAGCGCTGCCTTGCGCATGAGCATGAAGGCCCCACTGAGCACCTCTATTTCATGGGTTTGCTCGGGGCTGAGGAAGCCCAGGTGGTAGCGCCCAAAGCGGCGCGACTTCGGAAACAGCTTGGCTAGCCCGAAAATCTTGTAGAAGGCCACCCAGGGGGTAGGCAGGCCGCGCTTGCTTTCCGGCAGAAACATGCCCTGTCCGTCGAGCATCTTTACGCCTAGCCCACCGGCCTGCGGGTGCTGGTCCATAAACTCGCAGCACAGCCGGAAGGTGTCTTCCTCCACTACCGTATCGGGGTTGAGCAGAAGCACGTACTGGCCCCGGGCCCGGCGCAAGGCTTGGTTGTTAGCCTTCGAGAAGCCGGGGTTGTCTTTGTTTTCAACGAGGATAACTTCCGGAAACCGGCTGCGCACCATCTGCACCGAGCCGTCCACGGAGTTATTATCTACCACGAAAACTTCGACGGGCCGGCCGAGCTTTTCCACCGCCCGCCGCACCGAGAGCAGCGCCTGCTCCAGGAAGTAGCAGACGTTGTAGTTGACAATAATGACGGATAGCGTGAGGGCGGGCGGCACAGCAGCAAAGCAGGAAAGGCCGCGAAAGGTAAGCAGAGTCTCTCTGTTCTAAGACAAACTACCCGTACAGTGGCTTCACGGCACCAAGTCAATAGCCTGCTTCCCTCCACCGCAAGCATGCCCCTGCTTTCTTCTGAGCGCCGTTGCTTCCTGCTATCCTGGTGCCTTCGCGCCGACTCTTACCCGGTCCTTTTGCACGTCGTTATGGCTGCCCGGCACCTTCTCTCCTACCCTTGCTGAGTTTCAGACAGACCTGCTGTATACGCCCGGGAGAAGCGTACCAACTCCTGCTTTTCGCCCTGAGGTTTCCTGCGCTGAAGGCGCCAGAACCCAGAACTGCTAGTCTGTCAGGCATTTTTTTGAAGGCAGGGGCAGAAGCACAAATCAGGACTATTGAACCATGCAACCTGATAACGCCTCCGCCACGCGTTGCGGTTACCCAAACCAAAAAAGCCCCACCGGCTACGGTGAGGCTTTTTTGGTTTTCAGCAGCGCGTTAGCGCGCCTGGCGCTGGCGCTCCACAATGGAGCGGCCCAGAGTAATTTCATCGGCGTACTCCAGCTCGCCGCCCATGGGAATACCACGGGCAATGGTGCTTACGTGCAGGTCGGGCAGGTCGCGGAGCTTGCGTGAGAGGTAGAAGGCCGTGGTGTCGCCTTCCATGGTAGGACTGATGGCCAGTATCACCTCCCGGATTTCGGAGCCTTCCTTGGTTACGCGCTCCACTAATGAGTCAATGGTCAGGTCTGAGGGGCCCACGCCTTCAATGGGCGAAATCACGCCCCCGAGCACGTGGTACATACCCTGGTACTGGGCCGTATTTTCAATGGCAATTACGTCGCGAATGTCCGACACCACGCACACCGTGCTCTGGTCGCGGAGCTGGTTGGCGCAGATGCTGCACTCGGGCGTATCGGAAATGTTATGGCAGGTGTCGCAGTAGCGAATCTCGAAGCGCATCTTGGCCAGCGACTCCGCCAGAGTAGCGGTAGTGTCGGCCTCGGCTTTGAGCAGGTGCAGCGCCAGCCGCAAGGCCGTTTTCTTGCCCACCCCCGGCAGCTTCGACAACTCGCCCACGGCGTTTTCTATCAGTTTGGAAGGGAATTCCATGTATATTCTTTTTACCTCTGGCTTTCAGATATTTACTAAAGGCAAACAGCTGAAAGCGGACTGATTTTAGACAGGTTTGTGGGACTACGCAACTACCTATGCTCTCCTCCTAAAAAACTTACCTTCCTCTTCATAAACGTTCTACAAGGTACGGGGCAGCAGGACAAAAGCGGCCTAGAAACTGTGTACGTGGTATATCGTGACATGA
The DNA here is from genome assembly GCF_019599275.1 of Hymenobacter sp. HSC-4F20. Taxonomy (GTDB): domain Bacteria; phylum Bacteroidota; class Bacteroidia; order Cytophagales; family Hymenobacteraceae; genus Hymenobacter. Next base: position 4,660 of record NZ_JAHZTD010000003.1, read on the forward strand.
AAGGCGTGGAAACGTTGAACGCAACAGGCAGACAGGTAGATTCAGCTCATTGTAACACCCAAAGCGGCAAAATCAGTCCCGAAGACACCTATTTTCCGGAGAACAACGCAAAGATAGATGCTCCCCTCGCAGACTTCGAGACGGTGATAGACAAGACAACATGAAGCTAGCCGGATGAGGCTTGCTGTTTAACACAGGCACACGGACCTTACGTGCTGGAGTACCACCGACGCCGGAACCAGAATGCGACGTTCACTAGTGCTAGCAGCGCCGGAACCTCAATGAGCGGCCCGACCACACCAGCAAAGGCTTGCCCGGAGTTCAGGCCGAAAACACCGATAGCCACGGCAATTGCCAGCTCGAAGTTGTTGCCCGTAGCCGTAAAGGCAATGCTGGTGTTCTCCGCGTAGCCAGCCCCCAGGTACTTGCCAGCAACGAAGCTCAGCAGGAACATACTGCCGAAGTACAGGCACAACGGTACTGCTATCCGCACTACGTCCAGGGGAATTCGCACGATGAGTTCTCCCTTCAGGCTGAACATGATGACGATGGTGAACAGCAGGGCCACGAGAGTTATCGGGCTGATGGCGGGCAAGAACACCTGCTCATACCATGTACTCCCTCTCAGCCGCAGTAGCAGGTAGCGAGAAAGAAACCCAGCGGCAAACGGGATACCCAGGTACACCAACACGCTCTGCGCGATGTCCCAGATGCCCATGTTCACGCTGTAGCCCTTCAGGCCGAAGCGCGGCGGTAGTACCGTAATGAAAAGCCAGGCTAGTAGGCTGTAGAACAGAACCTGAAAAACCGAGTTTAAGGCGACAAGGCCAGCAGCGTATTCCCGGTCACCATCGGCAAGGTCGTTCCACACGAGAACCATTGCAATGCACCGAGCAATACCGATAAGAATAAGCCCAATCATGTAATCCGGCCGATCCGGTAACAGCCAGACGGCAAGACCAAACATCAGCAGCGGCCCCACAACCCAGTTTAGCAGCAAGGAAAGCCCAATGACGCGGATGTTCTGAAATACCCGCCCGAGCTTTTCGTATTTCACTTTCGCTAGGGGCGGGTACATCATCAGGATGAGGCCCACGGCAATCGGAACGTTAACGGTACCGACGGAAAGGTAATCAATGGCCTGCTCTATGCCGGGCACGAAGTAGCCCAAGGCTACACCGAGTAGCATTGCCAGGAAAATCCACAGAGTCAGGCCACGGTCAAGCCTGGAGAGCTTTTTTGGTGCCACAGCAAATGCCGGTGCAGCCTCCGGACTATGCGTGCTCATGGATGGCCTGGGATTCAGGCTCACTACCAACGACCTGACTACGGCGCTCCAGTAACACTGTATTGCGCCAGACGCCCCGCATTTGCCCAATTCGCTCACGGTAGCCCACCGTGCGAAAACCGAGGGATTCGTGTAGCTTAATACTCGGGACGTTCTCGGGAAAGACACCTGCTTGCAGGGTCCAGATACCGTTCTGCTCGGACTCTGCCACCAACGATTCCAGGAGCTTGTATCCTACCCCTTTGCCACGGGCAGCGGCGGCTACATACACGCTTACCTCAGCTACTCCGGCGTAAACACACCGGCCCGAAACCGGTGTCAACGCCGCCCAGCCCAGGACGCGGCCATCCCCGACAGCTACGAGCCTGCTGTGTGGTAAATGGGCCGGGTTCCAGGTATCCCACTCCGGTGCCTCCGTCTGGAAGGTGGCGTTACCCGTGGACATGCCTTCCTCGTAAATGGTTCGCACCTCGGGCCAGTGCTCTTGTGCCAGGGAGTAAAGTTCGATGTTCATGATGAGAAAGAGTTAATAGGCCCGACGCAACATGTCGGCATATTGGTTAGGCAACGCACTGGCTTCTACGGCTTGTGCCGCTTTTTCCACGTCGTATTCCACCCTCACTAGTTCGCTGCGTAAGCTCGTTGGGCTTGTCAACTGCGTCTCCTGATTCAGGTGCAAGAGCAAGTACGCGGCCCGAGGGTCCCCATCTTTGGGTTTTCCTACTGAGCCGATGTTCAGGGCATGACGGTACCGAGTTTCGCCGTTGCTTTCATAGGCGAAGGTTCGGTGATACGGCCTGTGGGTATGCCCGAATAGCAATACGTCGGCATTGGCGTCTTCCAGCACCCGCAAAAAGCTCTTTTCCTGCCGGTCCTCAAACAGGTACTCGTTAATGCGGCGTGGTGAACCGTGAACCATCAGCAAGCTCAGCGTAACGGGTTCATCCTGGAAATCCAATTGCATATGCTTTGGTAGGTACCGCAGGTACCGGCGCTCGTCGGCACCGACGGTTGCATTAGTAAACGCAATGCTCTGCGCCCCCAGGTCCCTTTCTACGTCGGTTGTATAAGCGCAACCGCATTCGGAGCTAGCTAGCCCAATGCCTTGGTCGTAGTTACCCGCCAGGGTAGGAATACCCCGCCGCCGAACTTCGGCAATGACTTCGTTTGGCCAGGGAGCGTAGCCCACCAAGTCACCCAGGCAGAACACCATATCAGGCTTACGACGGTCCAGGTCGGCTAGCACAGCCTCCAGGGCGGGCAAATTGCCGTGAACGTCCGAGAAGAAGGCAATCGTCATAGTGTTACCGCTGGAGTTCCAGAGTTAGCAGCACTCCCCGCCAGGAGAGCAAGTAGGGCCGGACTTGGTAGTGGTTTCTACCAGGGTGAAGGCCAGCGGCGCGGGTGCCGGGGCTTCAGCAGCAACTCCCTTAGCAGCAGGAGCGATACAGCACTGGCTGTTACCATTAGCTTGGTCGTACTCTTCCTGATAACGTGGGTCGTTGAACTCTGCATCTTCATGGAAGTAATATACCTCCCACTCCACGCCGTCAGGGTCGCTCACCCAAAATTTATCCTGCTTGGCGTAGCAGCAATTGGTCCCCATTTCCTCCCGCTGCACCAGGCCAGCCGCCCGCGCCGCTGCTAGTCGCTCGTTCAATTGCTCGATGGTTTCCACCTGAAACCCTAGGTGGCCGAAGCTGCTACGTACCCGCTCCGGGTTTTCGACAAACGAAATGAGGAGCGAAGGCGTGTCCAGCACGTACTTGGCGTAGCCTCGGCGAATCTTAGTAGCTGGTTGGCCAAAGAACGCGGTGTAGAAGTTTACAGTGCTGGCCAGATCGGAGACGTACAGCGAGACGTGCATCCGGGGAAAAACAGAGGCTTCCATGTGCTGAGTGGTAATAAGAGTGGAACGGAGAGGTATTAGCAGGCGCAACCGTCACCGGAGCCACAGGCTCCGTTAGAAGTAGCTTCCAGGAAAAAGCCAGTGAATTGCGCATGCACCTTGCGCAGCAACTCGATATTGAGGCAGTAGCAGACCGTTAGCCCGTCAATCTCCCCCCTGATCAGGTCCAGGGCCTTGAGTTCCTGTAAGTGTTGAGAAACCGTAGTCCGGCTCAGCGGTAGCTCGGCGGCGATGTCGCCGGAAATACATGTCTGTTTAGACGCTAGCAGTTGGATGATGGCCACGCGGGCCGGGTGAGCCAGGGCTTTCGCCACGCGGGCTAGTTCCTGTTGCTCCTGGGTAAAGTCGGAGGTTTTGGCGTAAGTCATGCTACGGGTATGCAGTATGTCGTAAATATACGACATACTATGACGCATGAACACGTCATAGACTTCTTTTTCGTTACGCCCGGAAAAGGTGACCGGCAGAACTGCTAACTCGTAGAGTCCAACTCCGAGAAGTTCAGTAGTTGGTTTTTCAGCTACCACTAAAACCGCGTCCCGTTTAAAAACGAAAATAGTCCCATTTTCGTGAGACTATTTTCGTTTCCAGGTAGCATCAAAATGCAGTATCGGCCAGCATTTTAACTCACGCGAATCTTTGTAAATACTCAAGTAGAAGAAGATTCCATTCAAGTCAGGAAGAGAGTAACGGACCTGTTATCCGGGCGTGCAGTATCGTATCAGAGGCCCGTATCCAACTACTACTCCCTCTCCGACAGGTCCCGGATAAACCGAGGGGAACCGATGTATCGGCGGGAAACTCGTTATACTACGTCGGCTGAGATACCCCGGTCGTGAATGGCGGTGCACATACCAGCCAACTCGTCATAGGCCCCGTGCTTGACGGTGCACTGGCCTTTGTAATGAATAAGCAAGGTACACTGCTCGGCCTGCTCGGGCTCGTGGCCACACACGTCAATAAGCGTTTTGATGACGTGGTCGAAGGTGTTAATGTCATCGTTGTACACGACTAGGTCGCGCACGTCAATGGTTTCTTCCAGGAGCAGAACGTCCTCGTCGTACTCGATTTGCGGGTTGCTGTTCATGGCGTAAAAATACGGAGAAACGGCCAAAACACCGGGTTTTATCGTTCCGGTCTGGGTAGTATAACCCGTTGAGGTGCTGAATCGTTTCTTGGATTTTGAAAGATTCTGCTTGCTTGCCGCCATTTTTGCAGCTCCGAACCACCGCTTCCTGGCGGACCGCGGCGCAAGGCCAAACACCGATGCCAAGGAAGATGGCTGGGTGCGCCGAACCACGCTGCCCGCCTGGTGTAGGCTTCGCTACCGCAAGGGGAAGAGCACTGCCCCAGCGGACCTGCCTGGCCTCCCGCCCGCCGCTTTCTTTTTTTCTTTTCGCCTACCCACCTATGCCTGTTCCGTCCGCCGAATTCAAGCGCGCCCTTAAACGCCTTTCCGATAAAGAAAAGGAAGCCCTGCTGCTGCGGGCGGCCCGCCGCGACGCGGAACTGTACGAGACGCTCAGCTTCGAGCTGCTGCCCGACGTGACCACGGAAACCATCTTTGAGCAGGCTTCCGACCAGATTCATGAGCTGTTTGCCGTGGGCGCTACCGGCCGCCTGCTCAACCGCAGCCTTACCAAGGCCCTGCAGAAAGCCACCAAGGAAGTGGCCCGCGCCCGCCGCATCACCAAGGATAAGCGTCTGGAAGTCGACCTGAACCTGTATACGCTGCGCCACATCTTTGAGAACTACACCGGGCAGTTTGAGAGCGTTTATGCGGGCTTTTACACCAGCACGGCCCGCCTGGCGGCGCGTACAGCCCAGCTGATTCTGCAGAACCTGCACGAAGACCTCTGGCTGGAATACAAGCCTGAACTCGACGATTTTCTGCAGCAGCTGCATGCCCGCGCCAAAAGCCGCAGCCTGAAGTTTGAGCTGCCCCGGGAACTGGAGTTACCTGACTAGGTAGTTACTTGCTGGCTCACTAGTATCCAGCATGTTTTCTATCCGCTTAACTACCCCTTTGGCGCTGCTCAGCGCCCTGGCCGCCTGCACCCCCGATGGCGGCCCGCCCGCGGCTACCTCCCCTACCCCCGCTGCACCCAACGCCTCGGCCGTGCAGCAGGCGGCCCGCGACTACCGGGTGCACTACAACACGCCTGTCGACCTCGACAGCACCGATTACTACTACCAGCCCGTTTCGGTACTATCTCAGGACGGCTCCTCGCCCAGCCGCACCTACGACTCGGGCAGTTCCTACGGGAGCAGCTCGGAGGGCCGCTCCGGCATTGAGGGAACTTGCTACAACGTGCTGTTTCTACGCAAATCGGGGCCGGCGGAGCAGCGGCTGCTCCTCCCCCACGGCCGCTTTGTGCTCACCAGCATCGACGACGAGCGCCAACCGGACAGCCGCTGGCCCTATTTGTTCTACACCGTCGTCAAGGCCGATACCAACGCCGACCAGGAGCAGGACGAGGAGGATGCCACTACCCTCTTCGCCTCGGACCGCAGCGGACAACACCTGCGCCAGCTTACCCCCGACGGCACCCAACTGCAAAGCCGCCACTACCTGCCCCCTACCTCCCTGCTACTGGTGGAAGTACGCCCGGACACCAACCACGACCAGGAATTCACGGCCGCCGACGCCCCCTACTGGCTCCGCTACGACCTGCGCAACCTCTCAGCACCACCCACCCGCACGCCCACCCCGGCCCTGGGTGGCCAGTTGCACCGGCAAATGCTGCAACGGCAAACCAGCCCGGCCCACTAAGCCAAAAGCCCCGCCGGCACGCGCCAGCGGGGCTTTTTAGCTCGTGCAGAGCAGGGGGCTTACTTCTTGGCAATAACGTTGAAGCTCATGGTGAAATCATCCATGATGGCTTTGTCGCCGATGCTCTCGAAGAACGACTTCGAGCCGTACTTGATGTCGTACTTGGTGCGGTCGATGGTAGCGGTGCCGCTGGCTGATGCCACGCCGTTTTTCACTCCTACCTTGGCCGGGAAGGACACGGGTTTGGTGATGCCCTTGATGGTCAGGTCGCCGGTTACGGTGGCGTTGTTGCCGTTGGCGTCGCCCTTCAGCGGAGCCAGGCTGGTGATTTTGAAGGTTGCCGTCGGGTTCTTATCAATGCTGAAGAAGTCTTCCGAGCGCAGGTGGCCCACCAGCTTATCGTTGTACTCCTTCTCCTTGATGTCCTCCACTTTCAGGGAGTTCATGTCCACGGTGAAGGTGCCGCCCACAATCTGATTGCCGCGCACCAGCACGTTACCATCTTTGAACTGCACGTTGCCGTTGTGCTGGCCGGTTACTTTTTTGCCTACCCAGCCCAGAGTGCTCAGCTGCGGCTGCAGGGCGTAGGAAGCAGCGGCGGCCTTTTCAGTGCCAGGGTTGGTTTTTTTAACAGCGGGCTTTTGCGCGAAAGCCGGAGCGGCCAGCAGAGAAGCAGCCAGCAAGGCCGGCAAAAACATTTTTTTCATGGGATGTAGAAACAAAAGAGAAAAGGGAGAGAAAATGATATCAGAGAAAACACCACGGGCTAGTCCCGGATTTTATCGAGCAGGTCGCTGAGCTGGGTTGCTTCCTCGGGGGTGAGGTTGTGCAAGCCAATACTCTGCACCTGCATGACCTCATCTAGGCGGCGCAACAGCTCCAGGCCGGCCTCCGTGATGCGGATGTCCACGGCCCGGCGGTTGCTAGGACACACCTTGCGGGTAACCAAGGCCTTGGCCTCCAGCTTGTCCACGATGCGCGAGGCATTGCTGGTTTTATCGAGCATACGCTCAATGAGCAGATTTACAGTGGCCGGCTTGGGGTGCTGGCCGCGCAGAATGCGTAGAATATTGAATTGCGGCAACGTCAGGCCGTACTCTTTGAACATGGCACTCTGGCGCAGCTGCAACCACCCGGCCGTAAATACCAGGTTGATGTAGGCTTTCTGGCGTTCATCCTTGAAAGCCCGCTGCTTGATTTCGTCTTCGATTTTCATGAGCTGCATGGGAAGCCGGAAAGTGCTGCAAATATATGTACATACATTTAATGTCGCAACACTGTTCGGGAAATTTATTCAAAAATAGTAAGCTGCGGTCATCCCGTCACCTGGGCCCGGCCTGGCAGGAACACCCGCGCTGGAATCTCGTAAGCAAGCCCGTTCACCCTACCCTCTCCTAGTATGAAGAACTTTCTGTTTTCCCTTCTGACCTTGAGCTTGCTGACGGCCACTGCCGCCACGGCGCAAACCACGGCCAGCCCCACGGTGGCCGGCCCGGTGGCCACTACCCCCTCTGACCGGTTTATGCTGCAAAACGGCGAGGTAGTGCTGGTGCAGGGCAAGCGCATGACTCCGCTCAACAAAAATGTGCTGCTGTCGAATGGCACTAAAATCAACTACAAAAGTGGCATTGTAGAGCTGCCCGGCGGCAAAATAACCACCCTGAAAGAGGGGGACTACGTGCGGCCCAACGGCGACATTGTGTTTGCTACTCCGGCCAGCGCCGCCCAGGCCCGCGGCGACAACTCGGTGCCCGCCAACACGACCTTTACGCAGTACGTTGATCCGCGCTCCGGCTCGGCGCCTATGGAAACGCGCCTGGCCGAAATGAACTCGCAGATCAGCCTGATGGCCGAGAAAATCCAGTTGCTGAATCAGAAGATCAGCCTGCTGAGTACCAACGCCCAGCGCCCCACCGATACTGCGGCCCTCGACCGGCAGATTCAGGCCATTGATGCCAAGCTGAAGTAGCCCAGCCGGTTTTCAAGGCTGGCCAGCCTACCCAGGCGCACTAGCCCACTACCTCTTGTGCCGGCCCCTACCGCGTGCCCGCGGTGGGGGCTTTTTCCTGGTGGGCCTACCTCTCCTATGCCGGCGGCACCGTGGGCGCCAGGTGGTAGGGCGCAGTAGCCGGCTGCTGGAGGGTCAACCGGCCGTTTTCTTCTGTTACCAACCCGAACGGCTCCTCCCGCACTACCAGAAACCCGTCCAAGTCACAGATGTCGGCCAGGGCACTGACCTGCAGGGCGGAATAGATGCCCAGGGAAGTTTCTACCATGCAGCCCAGCATGGTTTGCAGGCCGTGGGCTCGGGTTTCGCGCAGAATGCGCAGGCCGTTAAGGTAGCCGCCCGCTTTCATCAGCTTCATGTTTACCCCGTCGAACTGGCGGGCAATGTCGGCGAAGTCAGCCTCGTCCGTCACCGATTCATCGGCAAAAACCGGGCAGCCGAGCCGGCCTTTAACGGAGTGGTAGTCAGCGGTACAGGCGGCGGGCAGGGGCTGCTCCAACAGGCGTACCCGCAGGCCGGGCAGGGCCTGAATCTGCTCCCAGCTGCGGCGCAGGCTGTCGGCATCTGTCCAGGCTTCGTTGCCGTCGATGAGGAGGGGGCGACCGGGGAACAGCCGGGCTACCTCGCGCAGCAGATCCACGGCCCCCTCCTGGTTTACCTTGATTTTCAGCAGCTCGAAGCGCTCCAGCTGCTGCTCCTGCGCGAACTGCGCCACCAAACCAGGCTCCATAATGGGCAGCGTTATGGCGGTGGGCACGGCAGCGGCCGGAGCGGGTACCCCCAGCCACTGGGCTACCGTCTGCCCAGCCCGGGCTGCTTCCCAGTGCACCCACGCCGATTCCAGGGCAAAGCGCAGGGCGTGGGCCGGGGCGTGCTGGTGTAAAAAGCTGGTCAGTTCCGAGAGCGTGGCACACCGCCCGAGGCCGGCGGCCTGCAGGCGCGCAAACTCCTCTTGCAGCCCCTCGGGGGTTTCATTGTAGCGCACGTTAGGAGCCGCTTCGCCCAGCCCCTCGTAGCCGTGGCCTTGCACCCGCACCAGCAGATTCGTTTTGACTGTGGAAGCGTTACGCGCTATTTTCCAGGTATAGCGCAGCGGCAGCGACAGGAGCGTGAGCGTCCAGGTAGGCATAGGGGCAGGCGTAGGGTAAAGCACAATACGGCGAAAGATACTCGTCGCCAGCCGGACCTGGCAAACAGGCGGCTGGCTCCTTACTGGCGGCCATAGGATGCCTCGCCAGTCGGTGCGCCAAACTACTGCCGACAGAAACCTATCTTTGCTGCATTCCCGCTACTTCTTTTTCCCTGAATTGCCGCGCATGAAGTTTTCGCGACTTACTCTCATCGTTCTTCTCCTGTTTCTAGTGGCGGCCCTGCTGACGGCCGCCAGCGCTCAGGGCTGGCTGGCCTTGGACCCGGTAGTGCCCCTCGTGGCTCGCTGGCTGGCTATAGTGGCGGCCGTGGCCCTGGCCGTACAGCGGCGCTCCATCACCTTCTGGATTGTGGTGAGCATGCTAGTAGGCGCTGAAATCGGCCACGATTTCCCTACCCGGGCCGTGCAGCTCAAGGTTCTCAGCGACGTGTTCCTGCGCCTGGTGAAAACCATCATTGCCCCGCTGGTATTCGCTACCCTGGTAGTAGGCATTGCAGGCCACGCCGATTTGAAGCAGGTGGGCAAGATGGGCCTGAAGGCGCTGGTGTACTTTGAAATCGTGACCACGTTTGCCCTGTTCATTGGCCTGGGTGCCATTAACCTGACCCGGGCCGGCGAGGGCGTAGACCGCAGCGGCATTGCCGCCGACACGGAGCAGCTCCAGACCGTTAAACAGTCTACCGCCGATATCATCCTCCATATCTTCCCCGAAAACATTGCCAAATCGGTGGCGGAAGGTCAGGTACTGCAGGTAGTGGTGTTTGCCATTATCTTCGCCATTGGCCTGGCCATGGTGCACCAGAAGCACCGCCAGCCCCTGCTGCAAGTCACAGAAAGCCTCTCGGAAGTGATGTTCAAATTTACCAACGTGGTGATGTTCTTCGCCCCGCTGGGGGTAGGCGGCGCGCTGGCGTACACGGTAGGTAAAATGGGCTTTGCGCCCCTGCTGAATGCCTTTAAGCTGCTGCTCACCCTTTACGGGGCGTTGGCCGCCTTCGTGCTGCTGGTGCTGGTACCTATTGCGCTGCTGGCGCGCATTCCGCTCAAGCGCTTTGTGCAGGCCATTGCCGAGCCGGTGAGTATTGCCTTTGCCACCACTTCCTCGGAGGCTGCCCTACCCCGGGCTATGGAAGCCATGGAAAGCATTGGCGTGCCGCGCCGTATTGTGGCCTTTGTGATGCCCACGGGCTATTCCTTCAACCTCGATGGCACAACCTTGTACCTGTCGCTGGCGGCGGTGTTTGTGGCCCAGGCAGCGGGTATAGAACTCTCGTTTGGCCAGCAGCTCGTGATGGTGTTTACTTTGATGCTCACCTCGAAGGGGGTAGCCGGGGTGCCGCGCGCCTCGCTGGTGATCCTGCTGGCTACGGTGGCTTCGTTTAACCTGCCGGCCTGGCCTGTGTTTATTATCCTGGGCATTGATGCGCTGATGGACATGGCCCGCACGGCCGTGAACGTGATGGGCAACTGCTTGGCAACGGCCGTGGTGGCCCGCTGGGAAGGCGAGTTCGTTGACAATTACGTGGCGCCCGACCCCGTACTGGACCTGGCCGAAGCCGACAGCGCCCTGTCGCACCACCCGCACTAGGCCTCGTCTTGGTCTAGTACAAGTTTAGCGGTAGTTCGGCTACACAAACGGCCTTGTCTCATAAACTTGAGGCGGGGCCGTTTGCATTTACCCAATATCAAGTTATACCCTGTAGGCACCCAGCTTATTTATAGTAGAAAAATTATATATTTTAATCGTATATCATAAGTCAAATCCTACTTTTCTACTGTTACTGTGCTGTAATTTTGATAATCCGCTGGCGCGGTAGGACTTAGACTATGATGCACATGCCTCGTTTTTACCCCTACTTGTTATTGGCGCTGCTAGGCTCTGGGCTAGGCAGCTGCAAATCCACGGAAAAAGCCGTGTTCCAGACCGTGCGCTCCAACAACTCGGTGGCCCTGGGCCGCCTGCCAAGCCTGGAAGCAGTGGTAGAGCCCGGCCCCCTCAGCACCACGGACGGCGCCCTCCCCGACGATGCCAGCAAGGTGTTCCGGCAGGAGCTTTCCTTTCACCTGGCGGAGTCCCAGCCTGATACCGTAAAGTATGGCTACGCCAAGCTGCTGGTAACGCAGGCACAGGTACAGCGCACCGGCCGTGCCCTGCAAGCCTTTCAGATGCTGACCCTGATGACGCCTAGCTTGCTGGGCATGCCCCTGGAGTGGTACCGCACCCACGTGAAGGCCGAGGTTCAGATCATCAACGCCAAGGGCGAAGTGATTGGCACCTACGCGGGCACGGGCCACAGCAAAGTGCGCGTGGCCATGTACCACGGCTACAGCCAAACCAAGGCCGCCCGCCTCTCCGATGTGCAGGCTCTGCGCCTGGCCCTGGACCAGATCCGGCCCCAACTCGACGCCGCCGCCGATACCCTGCGCCAGCAGTTGGCTACCTCGGGGCCGCTGGAAGAAATTATCGGCCAGTCGGCCTACTCCACCGATTCTACCGCTGTTAATTAACACAACGCTTTTCGGCTTTTTAACGCCGGCTTCCCCGCTTACTGGCCGCTTCGGGCCAAGTAGGCGGGGAAGTGCTTTTCGGGGGAGTGAGACGCAACCGTAGCCGGGGGTTTGGTTACTTTGCTGCGGGTAGTACTTCGCCGCTGGAGTGCCCCAAGCTCACTTTTCCCTTTATCCAATGAAACACGCAGTACAGGCGCTGCTCCTGAGTACGGCACTGCTGGCAACCCCGCCGGCGGCCCAGGCCCAGAAGCAGAAAGCGGCCCCCTTAACGGCCGCTACCCCTGCGGCTTCCGCCAACGCCGCCTTCCCCTACCCTATTCAGCAGAAGCAGCTGGCCAACGGCCTGAACGTAGTCACCGTCCCCTTCGACTCGCCCGGGCTGGCCTCCTTTTTCCTGGTAGTGCGCGCCGGCTCCCGCGACGAGGTAGAGCCCGGCCACACTGGCTTTGCGCATTTCTTCGAGCACGTCATGTTCCGGGGCACTGAGAAGTACTCCAAAGACCAGTATAACGATGTGCTGCAAAGCATTGGGGCCGCGGCCAACGCCAACACCTCCCTCGACCGCACCGTGTACCACATGACCGGCAACGCCCGTATGCTGGAGAAGATGTTTGAGGTAGAAGCCGACCGGTTCCAGAACCTGAAGTACCCGGAGCACGACTTTAAGGCCGAAGCCGGCGCCGTGAAGGGCGAGTACACCAAGAACTCGGCCTCGCTCTACACCCAGCTCAACGAAAAGGTGGCCGACGCGGCCTTCGATCAGCACACCTACGAGCACACCACCATGGGCTTCTTCAAGGATGTGGTGGACATGCCCAACCAGTACAACTACTCGCTTACCTTCTTCGACCGGTTCTACCGCCCCGAGTACACGACCCTACTGGTAGTCGGCGACGTGAAAGCCGATGAAGTAAACAAGCTGGCCGACAAGTATTTCGCCAGCTGGAAGCGCGGCACCTACAAGCCCGACATCAAGCCCGAGCCCGCCCAGACGGCCCCGCGCTACGTGCACATCCAGAACGCCAGCTTCCCGCCCCTGGTGAGCTTGAGCTACCGCGCCCCGGCTTTCTCGGATCAGCAAAAGGACCTGCCCGCCCTGGATGTGCTCACGACTCTGCTTTTCGCCGAAAACTCGCCGCTGTATCAGCAGCTGGTAGTGAAAGAGCAGAAGGTGCGCTTCGTGGGCGGCTCACCCAATTACACCCGCGACCCGTACCTGCTCACCATCCGGGCCTCGGTAGTAAAGCCCCAGGACCTACCCTACGTGAAGGAGCAGATTACCAAAGCCCTGGAGGAGCTGAAAACCAAGCCTGTGGATGCCAAGCGCCTAGCTGACACCAAGTCGGCCTTGAAGTACAGCTTTCTGATGGGCCTGGACGCCCCCGACCAGATTGCCAACGCCCTGGCCCAGTTTATTTGGCTGACCGGCGACGTGAACTCCCTGAACCGCTTCTACGCCCTCTACGACCAGGTAACCCCCCAGGACGTTCAGGCCGCCGCCCAGAAGTACTTTGTGCCCGAGCACCTGACCGTGGGCACTATTGGTCCGAACGCCACTGGCGGCGTGCAGTAAGCTTTTCCTTTCTTTCTTCTGACTTTTTCCATGCTCTATACATTCTCCCGCCTGCTGCTGGCCGCCGCCCTGCTCGGCCCGGCAGCCACTACAGCGGCCCAGGCCGCCGAGGTAGTGGAACTGCGCCAGCCTAACGCGGCCAAGGTGGTCGTGAAGCTGCAGTTCCGCAACGGCTCGGCCACTGACCCCGTGGGCAAAGAGGGCCTGACCTACCTCACCAGCCAACTGGTAACCGAAGGGGGTACCAAGGACCTGACCGCGGCCCAGCTCAAGGACCTGCTTTATCCGATGGCGGCCCGCTATTACGCCACCACCGACAAGGAAGTTACTACCTTCACCTTCGAGTTTCACCGGGACTTTATCGATAAGTTTTACCCGGTGCTGCGCGGGCTAATGCTTACGCCCAGCTTTACCCAGGAAGACTTCGACCGCCTGAAAAGCAACCAGCTCAACTACGTGGAACAAGTGATTCGGGCCTCCTCGGATGAGGACTACAGCAAGTTTGCCCTGGAAGATCAGCTGTTCCGCGGCACGCGCTACCAGCACATGACCCGCGGCACGGCCGCCGGCGTGAAGGGCCTTACCCTCGCCGATGTGAAGCAGTACTATGCTACCGCCTTTGGCAACGACAACCTGACTATCGGGCTGGCTGGTAACTATCCCGCGTCGTTTGCCAAGCAGCTGGAGCAGGACCTCAAGAAACTGCCCAAGAGCACGGTTAAAACCCCGATTCCGGTGGCGGCTGTGCCCAACGGCATTCACGTCGAAATCATCAGCAAGCCCGACGCCCTCGGCTCGGCGGTGTACGCGGGCTTCCCCATCAAAACTACCCGCGCCGACGACGACTTTGCGGCCCTGATGGTGGCCAACTCCTGGCTGGGTGAGCACCGCAAAAGCTACGGCAAGCTCTACGACAAAATCCGCACGACCCGCTCGATGAACTACGGCGACTACAGCTACATCGAGTGGTACGAGGCCGGCGGCTCTAACATGCTGCCCGTGCCCGGCGTGCCGCGCCACGCCAACTACGCCAGCCTCTGGCTCCGCCCCGTGCAAATTGCCGAAGGGCTGCGCAAGCAGTACCCCGCGGAGCTGGGTGACCTGAAAGTGGGCCACGCCCCCTTCGCCCTGCGCCTGGCCGTGCGCGAAATGGATAATGTGGTAAAGAACGGCCTGAGCAAGGAAGACTTCGAGCGCACCCGCACCTTCCTGCGCTCCTACGTGAAGCTCTACGGCACTACCCCTGCCAAGCAGCTCGGCTTCCTACTCGACTCGCGCTTCTACGGCCGCAAAAATTGGCTGCAGGATGTGGATGCCCAACTCGCCAAGCTTACCGTGGATGACGTGAACCGCGCCATGCGCAAGCACTGGCAGGTACAGAACATGTTCGTGACCATCGTAACGGACGACAGCGAGGCCCAACCCCTGGCCGACGTACTCAAACACAACACCCCCTCGCCCATGAGCTACGCCAACGTAGTGAAGGCGGGCCTGCCCAAAGAGGTGGTTGCCGAGGACGCCGAGGTAGCTGCCTACAAGCTGAACGTGACGGAAGTCAAGGTCATCAACACCAACGATACGTTCCGCTAGGCTTTCTATTCTGGCCCAATTGTCATTCCGAACGGAGTAAGGAATCTGGGTGTACTGCGAGAGGGTACCCCAGGTTCCTCACTCCGTTCGGAATGACAGCTTTTATATAGTAAAACCGCTTTGGATACTGTCCGAAGCGGTTTTTCTTTTTGTCGATTAAACCCTACCCCCGCCTGCCCATCTATGCCAGTGGATCCGGATACCACACTCTTCCCACTAGCGTTTACGACTCCATGAAAGCTATTACCCTCGCTCTGGCCCTGTCTCTGCTGTTAGGCGGCTCGGCCGCGCAAGCCCAGAACACCCAGGCCCATCAGGGCGCCCCGGCCCGCCAGGAGCTGCGCGCCTACTACCAGCAGAATGTGCTGCCCGTGGTGCGCCAGCAGCGTCAGAAGCTGGAAGCCCAGCTCTCCACCTCCGACAAGGCTCAGCTCACCCTCTACCGTGCCCAGCTCAAGGAAACCCGCCAGAAAGGCAAAGCTCTGCGCCAAAGCTTCCGCCCGGCCGGTACGCCCGCCGGCACCCGCCCCGAGCTAACGGAAACCCAGAAACAGCAGCTTCAGCAGCTGCGCGCCGAAAACAAGGCTATTTTGCAGAATGTAGGGCAGCTGGCCCAGAAATATGAGGGCGCCATTGCTAAGCTAGCCCAGGAAGTACAGCCGCAACGGGAGAAATGGGCCGCTGATACCAAGGCTATTCTGTCGCGCACCGGCTCCGCAGGGCAGCCTGCTGCCGCTGGCAGCGGGCCGGGCCGCCACCAGCGCCACGCGGGCTTGCGCCGCCACTTTCAGCCCGTCGCCTTTCTCCTGCTCGACCCCAACGCACCCCAAACCAAAGCGCCGGACCCAGAACGTGGCGGCGTGAGCGTGTACCCCAACCCGGTGGCCACTACCAGCCAGCTGGAGTATGAGGTGAAGAAAGCCGGCCCCGTGACGGTAGAGCTGCTCGATAGCCGCGGCAACACCCTGCGCACCGTGGCCCAGGAAAACAAAGTGGAAAAAGGCGCCCACACTTTGTCGGTAAGCGTGGCCGACCTGCCCGCGGGCACTTACTACTTCAAGATTACCACCCGCGCGGGCGCAGAAACCCGGCGCTTCGTCAAGCAGTAAGCCGGCCGCCGGTTAGCCAATATCTGGCCTGGCTCAGCGTTACACAAGCCAATCTGCTACGGGCGGGTTGGCTTGTAGTATGTCGGGGGCCGGGGTTCCGTGCGCGTCCTGTTATCTTTACGGCCTATGCTGCGCTCCTTTGTTACCTGGCTTCTGATTCTGACAACTGCCGCTCTACTGGCGGCCTGCTGCGGCTCCACCGCCTGCGAGTGCGAGGATGCGTATGCCGACGCCATCGGTCTGGCGTTTAGCCCCACCGACTCGGCCGCTACCAACCCCGCCCGGGGGTTTCGCTCGGCCC
Source organism: Hymenobacter sp. HSC-4F20 (assembly GCF_019599275.1). GTDB lineage: Bacteria > Bacteroidota > Bacteroidia > Cytophagales > Hymenobacteraceae > Hymenobacter. The sequence goes on from NZ_JAHZTD010000003.1 coordinate 20,872, forward strand.
AGCTGACGACCGTGTTTCTGGTGCGGGTGCCCCTCGACACGTCTCAGCGCCCCAGCGCCGATACGGTAGCCATTACCCGCCCCCGCGCCTCCGTGTTCACCCAGCCTATTGTTATCAATAACGCCACGCCCTTTACCCAAGCCGGCAACCGCCGGCTTAACCAGTATACCTACACGCTTTATCTGGCACCCAGCCGGCGGGCCCTGCCTACCTACACCTACCACATTACCGACATTAACTTGGCCACCGAGTATCAGGCCGACGGCTGCTGCACCTGCTACCAGAATACCCGCAAGCAGGTAACCGTGCTGGACCAGCAACGGGTGCCCCGCCAATTCGACCTCACGGACCCTGCTGGCGAAAATCAGTTAGTGCCCATTGTGCTTACCCGGCCGTAGCCCGCACGGCCGCGGCACTGCGCACGTCCGTGCGGCGCTGGTTACCGTATACAACGTGGCGCTACTTCGCGGCTGCACCAGGCTGGTTCTCTTCGAGTAGTGCCTCTTTGTACCTATGCTGAAAGAACCTACTGCGGCTGTTACGCCAACTTTTCCTTTTAAAACTACGCTCAGCCTGGAGCCACTGATTGCCTACTGGCGCGCGGGTGAGGAATCTGCCAACATGGGCGTGGCCATGCTGGCTCAGGCTGTAAGCGAACAGGTAGCCACCGCCGACTGGTCAAGGGGCATTATTACGGACCTGAAGCTGCTGGAGTGCAACTGCGACCTGGTGGAAACCCTGATGCTGGCCGTATTTCCGCCCGCTTCCTTCGACACCGACATTGCCGGCGCCATTGCCCCTTTTCAGCGCCACAGCTTCTACCACACTCCGCGCTTCGCCGAGGTGCTGCTGAACCCGTCTAAGTCTATTAAGCAGCCGCTTAATATTGATATGCGCACGCTGGAGGTATACACCACCCGCATGGCCTACCAGCTGATTCTGGAGAAGGTATACGGGGTGCACCTCCCCTTGCAAGGCACCATCATCTTTACGGTTCCCGACTACAGCATTGGCCTGTACCGGCACTACGGGGTAGAGTTCAACTCCACCTTTGTGGAGATTAAGGTGCACGGCGACAAGCCGGCGCTGACCCCGGAACAGCTCGACCAGCTGGCCCGCAACCCCCACCGCGCCGATTTGTGGCAGCAGATGCTGCCGCCCGAGCACTTCGAGCTGGTGGGCTTCAACATCCTGCACCTGGTAGATGTGACGGAGCAGGAAATTCTCTCGGAGCTGAAGTACGACCTGCTGGAGCGCGACGTGCTGCAAGCCTCTGACCGCCTGGAGCAGATCCAGGAAAAGCTGCGGGTCCTGTTCGGGCGGCCGTTTCTGCAACTCGGCATTGCAGCCTACGACGAGAAAAAGCGGGCTTTTGTAGACTTCGGTCGCAAAATCAACCACAGCTTCCTGACCAAGCAGCTCCACAGTCCCGACGCTGGCTCCGGCTTCCGGCAGATCTACAGCCAGCTCTGGACCGACCGCCAGCCCCTGGTGCTGGAAGACGTGGAGAAAGCCAACATCCCGGAAGATCTGCGCCAGCAGGTCCTGAGCCTGGGTATTCGCTCCGCTATTCTGGCCTTGCTCCCCTACGGCGACGATGTAGTGGGCTTACTGGAGTTGGGCTCGCCCAACGTAGGGGACCTTAACGAGTTCAGCCTGGAAAATGTAAACCAGTTTGTTCCCCTGTTTGCGGTAGCCGTGAAGCGCAATGCCGAAGACATTCAGACCCGGGTGCAGGCTATCATCAAGGAGAAGTTTACAGCCATTCATCCTACCATGGAGTGGCGCTTCACCGACGCGGCCCAGAACCTGCTCCAGAAGCTGGAGGACGGAAACAAGAACGCGGAAATGGAAGCCATTGTCTTCCACGACGTGTACCCCCTACACGGGTCCAGCGACATTCGGGGTAGTAGCACGGCCCGCAACGAGGCGATTCAGGCCGACTTGATTGAACACCTAACGCTGGCGGGCCAGGTGCTGAGAAAAGCTTCCGAGTTTCAGCAGCTACCCATCCTGGACGAGCTAAAGTTTTACGTCAATAAAAACCTCAACCGCCTGCGCCAGGGCATTCTGACGGGCGACGAGGTAAGCATTTTCGAGTCGCTCAAGACGGAAGTAGAGCCCCTGTTTGAGTATCTGAGCCAGAATACGCCGGAGCTGCGCCCCATCATCCGCCAGTACTGGTCCAACATCGACCCGGAGCTAGGCATCCTCTACAAGCGCCGGAAGGCTTTCGAAGAAACCACCACCCTCCTCAATGATGCTGTTAGCAGTTACCTCGATGAGGAAGATGCCAAGGCCCAGGCTATGTTTCCGCACTACTTCCAGCGCTTTAAAACCGACGGGGTAGAGCACAATATCTACGTAGGAGCCTCGCTGGTGGAAAATAAGCCATTCGACCTAGTATTCCTCAAGAACCTGCGCCTGTGGCAGCTCTTGGTGATGGTAGAAATTACCCGCCGGACAGCCGCCCTGCGGCCTACCTTGCCTCTGCCTCTGGAAACTACCCAGCTTATTCTCATTCATAGCCAGCCCCTGAGCATCCGCTTCCGGCAGGATGAGCGTCAGTTTGATGTAGACGGAGCCTACAATATCCGCTACGAAATCATCAAGAAGCGCATCGATAAGGCTACGGTGCAGGGCACTAGTGAGCGGCTCACCCAGCCCGGCAAAATTGCGTTGGTGTACTCCCAGCAGCGCGAAGCCGACGAGTACGTTGAGTATATTGACTACCTGCAAGACCGGGGCCTACTCGAACCCGAAGTAGAGCACTTGGAGCTGGAGGAGCTGCAAGGCGTGAAGGGCTTGCTAGCCCTGCGGGTAACGGTAAAGCCGTGAACTGATAAGTTACCAAAGTGGTATGGCAAGCAGGCAGCGTATCAGGCCATTCGTCCTCCTGGCTACCCTTCTGAAGCATACGGGGCAGGCTGGATAAAGTCGGCGTTACCTCTCCACAACTTCACAAGTTAACTTCTTCCCGCCACCAAAGCCGCAGGGCGGTGCGCAGCAAAATCAGCCAGAGGAGGCCGGCCGCGAAGCCGGCCGCTACATCGGTGGCGTAGTGCACGTGCAGGTATATCCGGGTCAGGCCAATGAGGACAGCAAACAAAACCAACGCTGTGGCCAGCAGTGGGTGGCGGCGGTGCCGCCACAGCAGCCAAGCCAGGCAGCCGTACAGGGCCAGACCAATCATGGCGTGTCCGCTGGGAAAACTCAGCCCCTGCTGAAATACCAGGGCGGAGGCGGGCCGCACGCGCTGGAAATGCGTTTTCAATACCTGATTCAGCAGCGCGGCACCCGCTACAGCCAGCAGCACTTCCAGCGCCTCCCGGCGGTGCCCGCGCGCGCGTAGCGTGACCGGGATGCCCACTCCGGCCGCTACCAGGAAAGGGAAGGAAGCAAAGAAGGTAAGCCCTGCTACTACTGGCGTCAGGTAGGGGCGGGTTGCGCGCAGGGCATCCATCTGCTGGAACGCCCAGTTATCGAACTGCACCGAGTGGGCAACGAACACAACCCGGGTCAGATAGAAAAACAGGAGGGCCGCCCCCAGAAATACACTGCCCACTACGGCTACCTCGACCGTTAAAAAGCTAAAGACCGCAACCAGCCGAGCAGAAAAGGATTTCATAAAGCGCGGATGTAGCAAACTGCCTGAGCGTACGCTACCCAGATGGTGAGAGGCTACCGAGGGGGTAGCGCGGGAAGCTACAAACAAAAAAGCCGATCCATTCCTGGATCGGCTTTCGTGCGCTCGGAGAGACTCGAACTCTCACACCTTTCGGAACTGCCGCCTGAAGACAGCGCGTCTACCAATTTCGCCACAAGCGCAGCTCTTTTTATCATTTGACCGCCGTGGTGGTTGTCATTTGATGCTGCAAAGATAGGGGGCTTTTTTGCCCCGTGTCAAGCTTTTGCTTAAAAAAACCTCATAATTTTTTTCAAAAAAAGCGTGATTTCACGCTATACAGGCTGTTTTTCAGCGGATTGCAGCTCCGTTTTGAATCGTTTTTTTACTACAATTTCTAATTGTTTCAGCAGCGGAATAGCCACCACCAGCCACGCAGCCCCCGCCGCAAAGCCCGCCAGCACATCGGTGGCGTAGTGCACGCGCAGGTACACGCGGGTTAGGCCGATGAGCAGAATTAGGGCTACCAGCCCCGTTACCAAGGCGTAACGCAGGGCTGGTCGTCGCACGTGCGTCCAGACCAGGTAGACGAGCAGGCCGTAGAACGAGGCCGATATCATGGCATGGCCACTTGGGAAGCTCAGCCCCGAGGCCGAGGTGAGTGGCAGCAAGGGCCGGGGCCGCTGGTAGAGCTGCTTGAGCACCAGATTCAGGCTAATACTACCCAGCGCTACTACGGGCACCAGCAGCGAGTACCAGCGGTGCCGCCGCACTAGCAGAAACCAATTGATCAGCAGGCAAGCCGCCGCGGAGATAAAATTGCGCGAGGCCAAGAACGTAATGCTTTCTACCCACGGCTGCCGCTCGGCCCCCAGCAGCTGCCGTGCCCACCGGAAGGCCGCCGCATCGAAGGTGGCCGCATCCTGGTCGAATACCTCGCGTCCCAGGGCCAGAAACGCCACTACCCCCAAAGTGCCCAAGGCCAGGGTAATGGCAAATTCGGTGAGAAATAAGGTGAAGCCGGCCAGCAACCGGCGCAGAGCTGTTGTCATACTTCCTGATACGATGCCCGCCACATTTTCGGACGCTACCTCCTCCGGTGCGCGGCATCCTGATAGCTTTGCATATGCCCCGTCTTCCCGATTCTGGCTTCGATGTAGTAGCTGCCTTTTATGATCCGCTGGCGCGGCTGGTGTACGGGCGAGCCTTGCAACATGCTCAGCAAGCAGCGCTGGAAGCTGGCGTACGGCCTGAAAGTAGGCGTGTGCTTATCATTGGGGGCGGCACTGGCTGGGTGCTGGGCGAAGTGCTCCGGCGCCAGCCCGAGGCGCGGATACTCTACCTGGAAGCTTCCCCGCAGATGGTGTATCGTAGCCAATGGTGGCTTACGCGGCATTGCCCTCAACATAGCGGGCAAGTCGAGTTTCGGGTGGGTACGGAAGTTGCCCTGCGGCCCGAGGAGCAGTTTGAGGTTGTCATTACCTTTTTCTTTCTGGATTTGTTTGAGCCCGTGCGGCTGCGGAGCATCGTAGCCCGCCTTGGCCTGGCCTTACACCCGGCCGGCGCGTGGCTGCTCGCCGACTTTGCTGCTCCCCGCCGCTGGTGGCAACGGCTGCTGCTCCAGCTTATGTATTGGTTTTTCGGAGCTACTACCCAGATCAGCGCCAGAAAGCGCCCTCCCATTGAAGCCGAGCTAAGGCAGTTAGGCCTGCACTGTGCCCCGGCCGGAAGGTTTTTCCGGGGCATGGTTGAGGCCAGCGTGTGGCGGTAGCCCCACTTCAGGAGGCCACGACTTGCTTTCTCCCTTCTAGTTTCTACCCCCAACCCTATCAGCTCTGCTAAAGACCTGTTAGGTTAGCGTTTCCTTTCTATTCTTTTCTATTTCTCTGCGTATGACGATGCGGAAAACTGCCGCCCTGCTGCTGCTAGCCCTACCCCTCGCACTGGCCCGACCCGTTCAGGCCCAGGCGCCGGTTCAGTACAATCTTTCCTTCCCGAATGCCGCGCACCACGAAGCGCGTATCACCGCTACGTTTCGAGAGTTGCCCGCCGGACCGTTGCAAGTGCGGATGGCCCGCTCCTCCCCTGGCCGCTACGCCCTGCATGAGTTTGCCAAGAACGTATACGATGTGCAGGCCACGGACTCTAAGGGGCAACCTCTGTCGGTGGTGAAGCCCGACCCCTACGGCTGGACGGTAGCCGGCCACGATGGCACCGTGACGTTTACCTACACTCTGTTCGGCGACCGGACTGACGGCACCTACGCTGGCATTGATGCCCGCCACGCTCACCTGAACATCCCCGCCACCCTGGCGTATGCCCAGGGCTTGGAGCAGCGCCCCGCCGAGGTGAAGTTTGCCCTACCCCAGGGCTGGACGGTAGCCTCCCAGCTACGCCCCGATGCGGGCGGTGCCACCTGGTACGCGCCCAACCTGCAGTACCTCATGGATTCGCCTACCTCCCTGGGCCCGCAGCAAGTGCGCACTTGGCAGGAACAGGGCAAAACCATTGAGCTGCAGGTGCTGCACGAGGGTACGCCCGCCGAGTTGGATGCGTACACCGAGCAAACCAAGAAGATTGTACGCGAGGCCGCTGCCATCTTCGGCGGCCTGCCCGACTACGATTTCGGGCGCTACACCTTCGTGGCCAACTACCTGCCCCAGACTAGCTCCGACGGCATGGAGCACCGCAACTCTACCAGCCTCACCAGCAACCGCCCGTTGCGCGGCCCCAGCGCCATCGATAACCTGGGTACCGTCTCGCACGAGTTTTTTCATAGCTGGAACGTGGAGCGCCTGCGCCCCCAGGACCTGGAGCCCTTTGACTTTCAGCGCGCCAACATGAGCAGCAACCTGTGGTTTGCCGAGGGCTTTACCCAATACTACGGCGACTTGCTGCTGCGCCGCGCCGGAATATTCACCGATGAGCAGTACTGCCAGGAAGCCCTTAGCGGAGTGGTGGATGCTATGCTGACCATGCCCGGCCCGAAGCGCTACTCGCCGGTGTACATGAGCCAACAGGCGCCCTTCGTGGATGCCGCCGCGGCCATCGACCCCAACAACCGCTCGAACACCTACCTAAGCTACTACTACATCGGGGCGGGCAATGCCTTGGCCCTGGACTTGCAGCTGCGCCAGCGCTTCAAATCCGACCTCGACACGTATATGCGCGCGCTTTGGAAAGAGCACGGCCAGCAGCAGAACTACGCCCCCGCCAAGCCCTACACCCTCCGCGACCTGCAACGGGTGCTGGGTCAGGTAACTAAGGATACCACCTTTGCCGGCCAGTTTTTCCGTCAGCACATCACCGGCCACGAGGCGCATAACTACGAGCAGCTCCTGGCCCCGGCTGGGTTGCTGGTGCGGCGGGCCCACGCCGGCCAGGCCACGCTGGAAGCCCGCCTACAGTTCAACCCCGACAGCAGCGCCACCTTGGGCACTACCCTACTGGGTAGCCCCTTCTACCTCGCCGGCCTCGACCGGGAAGACGTGGTGCTGAAGCTGGATGGCCGTAAGCCCACTAATGCCAAGGAAGTGCAAAAGCTCCTGGCGGCTCACAAACCCGGCGACGTCATTCAGGTGGAAGCCCGCGCCCGCGACGGGGTGCGCACCGTACCGGTTACCCTCCAGGAAAACTCTGACCTCGAAGTGGTGCCCTACGAAAAAGCTGACCGCCCCGTGAGCAAAGCTCAGAAGAAGTTCCGGGACGAATGGCTGAATGCCAAGGCCAAAGCAACGGCAAAGCGGTAGCCCGCATTCCCTACCCCTCCGAAACAAACAAGCCCCTACCTCACAGCTGCGGGGTAGGGGCTTGTGGTGAGTAGAACTCTTTCCCTGCTATTAACGCCGACGGCCGAAAATGCGCAGCAAAAACAGAAACAGGTTGATAAAGTCGAGGTAGAGGGTAAGAGCCCCCAGCACGGCGGCTTTGCGGTCCGTGGCCTCATCTTCCAGACCCACAAAAGCCAGGGCTTTCAGCTTCTGCGTATCGTAGGCGGTTAGGGCCACAAACAGAATAACGCCAATAAACGAGGTGATGGTGTGCAGCACCGAGTTCAGCCAGAACATATTCACCACGGAAGCAATGATAAGCCCTACCAGGCCCATCATCAGCACATTGCCCCAGTGTGCCAGGTTCGTGCGCGTGAAGTAGCCGTAGAGGCTCATCACGGCGAACGTCCCGCCTGTTACGAAGAAAGTAGAAGCAATGGAGTCAGCGGTGAAAACCAGGAAAATCACGCTCAGGGTAATGCCACCAAGGGCCGAATACGCAATGAATGCGCCCGTGATGGACGAGGCCGACATGTCGAAGGCGCGGCTGGAGATATAGCCAACCACAAACATTTCCAGCAGCAACAATCCAAAGAAAACCAGGCGGTTGCCCACCACCACTTCCACTAGTTCGGGCATGGAGCTAACGAGCATAGCTACCCCACCGGTCAGGGCCAAGGCGCCGGCCATCCAGCCGTACACTTGCTGCATAAACGTGCCCTGAATGCGGGCAGCCTCTTCAGCGCTGATGTGCAAAACCGGCTGCACTTCCTCTTGCTGCTCGGGTACAAATTCTTCCATGAAGTAGATAAAGTAAGGGATTAGAAAAATACAGTTGGCGTGCCTAAAGTACAGATTTTAGCGTATGCTGCTGCTCCGTTTAGCTCCATTACTTAGCAGATTATTCGCCCGTGTAAAGGCGCCAGGCCAGCACCAGCAGAAAGCCCACTACGCCCAGCGCTAGAATGCGCAGGCCATGGGCACGGTCCTGAGGAATGAAACCATACACCTGCCGACCATCGGGCAGTTGCTTTTTATGCGAGTACAGGTGCCAGCCGATAAACAGGGCAATGACACCGCCCAGCAAGGCCGTTACGTAGCCAAATACTACCCAGGCTTTTTGGCGGGGCTCGGGCTGGGCTAGGTCCTGAATGCGTTGCTGCCGCAGCCGTTCCGTGAGAGCCGGGCTAACGTCGTGGCCGCGCTGGCGCAAGATGCGGCGGGCCAGGGCCACATCGAAACTATTCCACTCGTCGGGCTTCAGCAGGATGTCGAGTAGCTCATCATCGGTGAAGTTGAAGAGGTAATGGTCGGCGGGGGCGTTGGCGGTTAGCTCGTCGCTGGCGGCCAACTCCAGGGCGTGAGCGCGCTCAAAGTCCTCGGGGCGCAGCTGCACCACGAAGTAGGTGCTAGTAGGGTTAAAGGCAAACGACGGGTCGATGCGCGGCTGATCGAAGGCGGTTTCGTAGGGAATATCCTGCTCGTGCAGCAACTGGAGCAGAGGCTGAGCAACTTCCACGGAAGCAAACCGCTGATAGGATTGATAGTCAGACATAGGGTAGCAAGGTAAACGGCGGTGAAGGTGGCAGTTTTTTCCGGGCTGGGCACGGTAACGGGGCGCGTAGCGTTTCGTACCTTAGATGCCGGTTCACCCAACGGCTCCGGCCGCCCTCCTATGCTCCGATTCCTTTCCCTTCTCACCTGCGGCTTATTGCTGGCCGGCGCGGTTCAGGCCCAAGTTCAGGCGCCGGAACAGCCCGCGCCTACCCCCCGCCTCGGCCTCAAGCCTTCGTACAGCCTCAATGCCGGGGCCATGTTTGCGGGCCGTTACGGCTCAGCCACCTACCTCAGCCCTACGGTTTCCGCGCCGGTTACCAACCGTTTCTCGGTATTTGGCGGCGTTACTTACATGCGCGTGATGCCGGGGGCAGCGTACCTGCCCTTTGGTGAGGCTGGCCGCATCGGGGCCACGGCCCAGAACCGCTACCTCATTCAGGGCGGCGGCCAGTATGCCTTGTCGCCGCGCGTGACCCTGACGGGCTCGGCGTGGAAAGACCTGACGCCTACCTCCGGTTTTCAGGTGAACCCCTATGCTGGTTTTGGGGGCAACTTAGGCTCCGGCGTGAACCTGCGCGCCGACTACCACATCACCGAGAACTTCTCGGTGTCGGGTGGGGTGCGGGTAAGCAACGGTGCTACGGCCTACCCCGGTGCCTATTCGCCGCTCTACGGGCCGGGCGGGTACTGGTAACCGTATCATCACGCAGAACTTGCCAAAGCCTCGGGAATCTTCCGGGGCTTTGTTGTTTCTTTGACTACCTACTTTCTATCCTTCTTGCCGCGTATGGCCCCTACCCCTCGCTTCGTCCGCAACCCGCAACTGGCCACCATCAAGCCCAACTACCCTGGCAACAAAATGATAGGGGCCGAGTACTGCAACGGCGAGGAGCTGTACGAGCCCAATTTCGGCACCGTTATTAAATGGCAGCTGAGCGAGAATCCGCAGAAAGAAGAGAAAAAGGCCGATACTTGGGCGCCGGAGGTGGTAGACTGCACGGCATTTCTGCAAAGCCAGGAAGACGGCCTGGTGTGGCTGGGGCACGCCTGCTTTCTACTGCGCGTCAGTGGCAAAACCATCCTGTTTGACCCGGTGCTGTTTTCGTCCATAGGGTTGCGCCACCGTCACCCCCTGCCCTGCCGCCCCGAGGACCTGACGAACCTCGACTACCTGCTGCTCAGCCACGGCCACCGCGACCATCTGGACGAAAAATCCATCAAGCTGCTGGCCCGCCAGAATCCGCAGCTGCGTGCGTTCGGTCCCCTAGGCATGGCCGGGCTGGTGCGCGGCATGGCCCGCACGCTGCCGGTGCAGGAAGCCGGCTGGTGGCAGCAGTTCGACTTAGGCCCGGATGCACCGTTCGAGCTGTTTTACCTGCCCGCCTCACACTGGCACCGCCGCGGCCTCTTCGACCTGAATACTGTGCTCTGGGGCTCCTTCCTGCTCCGCCTGCCTGATGGCCGAACCCTTTACTTTATGGGCGACACATCGATGGCCGACCACTTCGAGGCCATTGAAAAGCAGTTTGGCCCCCTGGATGTGGTGCTGCTGCCCATTGGAGCCTATAAGCCGCCCTACATGATGCAGATGAGCCACGTAAACCCGCACGAAGCCGCCAAAGCGGCTAACCTGCTACGGGCCGGCCACCTGGTGCCCATGCACTACGGCACCTTCGACCTGAGCGACGAACCCGCCTCTGAGCCCATCCGGGAACTGCAGATGGTAGCCAATGGCAAAATGCTGCGCGGAGAGCTACACGTACCGGCCGTGGGGGAAGTGCTGCGCTGGCAGGACTGGGAATAAGCTTGGTTGTTGGCTAGATGATTTCTGGCTCCGTTTGCTGCTGATTAATACTAACAAGAACGTAATACGTGTCATGTCAAGGACGTCTATAGAAGTAATTGAAAGCCTAATAAACAGTTACAGCTGCGAGCTGCGGCTGAAAACAATACACGAGCCCGAGCCGGCGGGTTGGTGCAGGTGGATTATTCAACCAGTGCCAGGCTACATAGAGTCGTCTACGGCTGGACCTTGCCCTGCTTATGAAGTGGAATGGGTGGATATCAATCCCATTGTAACTATTCACATTGGGCGCTTAGTTAAAGACAAGTACGTCAATTATCAGGCAGAATTAGAAGCCCAGCTCACCGCTGCTCGCGTTGCTTGGCAACATATTGATGGCCTGCTCCGCATTCACTTGCTGCACTCTTAATATAACATTGAACTCTAATAAAATTACCTCGATACGCTCTTATCAGTTGCCAAGTGTCGGTTGGGGCATTACGCACGAGTATGCGCCATTGTTGATTGGTTGTTGGTAGCTTTGAAATCTGTTTTCAATTGATGTGGCTGCCACTTGTCGGTTTGCGCTGTAGCAACCTGGCAACCGGCAACTGACAACCGGCAACTGATCCTCCATGTCTCCTACCCTCGTGCTGAGCCTGATTGCAGGCTACTTTGTTGTTCTCATCATTATTGCCTACCTCACCTCCCGGAAGGCAACCAGCGAATCGTTTTTCATTGCCAACCGCAATGCGCCCTGGTACATGGTGGCCTTCGCCATGATTGGCACGTCGCTGTCGGGGGTAACGTTTATTTCGATTCCGGGCATGGTGGCGGGGCAAAGCTGGAGCTACATGGCCGTGGTGCTGGGCTACATTGTGGGCTACCTCGTTATCGGCACGGTGCTCATGCCACTGTACTACCGCATGCGGCTGGTAAGCATCTATACCTACCTGGAGCAGCGGTTTGGTTTCTGGAGCTACAAAACCGGGGCTTTGTTCTTCCTGATTTCCCGGGCTGTGGGGGCGGCGTTCCGGCTGTTTCTGGTGGCCGGCGTGCTGCAGTTTGCCGTGTTTGATCAGTTGGGGGTGCCGTTTGCGGTTACCGTCACGATCAGCATCTTCCTGATTTACCTCTACACCTTCCGCGGAGGCCTCAAAACCATTCTCTGGACCGATACTTTCCAGACCTTGGCCATGCTGGTGTGCGTGGGGGTGAGCATCTACCTGATGGCCGATGAGCTGAATCTGGGCTTTGCCGGTTTGGTGAAAACGGTCAAGGAAAGCTCCATGTCGCAGATTTACTTTTCCGACCCCAAGGACGACAAGTTTTTCTGGAAGCAGTTTGCCTCCGGGGCCTTCATTACCATCGTAATGACCGGCCTCGACCAGGATTTGATGCAGAAGAACCTGAGCTGCCGCAACCTGCAGGACGCCCAGAAAAACATGTTCTGGTTTACCCTGGCCATTGTGGTAGTGAACGTGTTCTTTCTTTCGCTGGGCGTGCTGCTTTACCAGTTCGCAGCGGCCAAAGGTATCAGCCTGCCTACCAACCCGGCTACTGGCAAAGTCATCGGCGACAATGTGTTTCCGCTGCTGGCCACCAACCACTTCTCCCTGTTTGCGGGCATTGTGTTCATCCTGGGCATTATTGCCGTAACCTACGCCTCCGCCGACTCGGCCCTGACTGCCCTGACCACCTCCTTCTGCGTGGACATGCTGGTTATCAGCCGCTACCCCGAGGCCCAGCAGAAACGCATCCGCCAGGCCACCCACTTCGGTTTCTCGCTGGTGCTTATCGTTATCATCCTGATTTTCCGGGCCATCAACGACCAGAGCGTAATTACCTCCGTGTTCAAAGCGGCGGGCTACACCTACGGTCCGCTGCTGGGCCTGTACTCCTTCGGCATCTTCACCAGCCGCGGCCTGCACGATAAGCTGGTGCTGCCCGTGTGCGTGGTAGCGCCCCTGCTAACGTGGTTTATCAATGCCAACTCGAAAGACTGGTGGGGCTACGAGTTTGGCTTTGAAATTCTGATTCTGAACGGGTTGCTTACCTTCCTGGGGCTGCTGGCTATTTCGCGCCCTCGCAATCTGGAATTGAACCCTGTTGCGTAGGGGTTGTTTAGGGGAGACGTACCTTTGCATGTTGCCCAGGGCCTTCCAGCTTTAGGCAACATGGACAGCCGAACGTAGATGTAAGTTCTACTTGCCACTGTTTCAGTCCACTACCCTACCAACCCTATGAAACATCTGTTCTTCATCTTCCTGTTCGTAGCTTCGGCCGCGGGCGGAGCGCAGGCTCAGCAAACCACGGCTGGCTCTATGCCGGCCAAGCAGCCCATTGAGCTGAAGCCTGGCCGCATGCAGCCCCAGGCTAAGCCTGCGCCTAACCGGCCCGATGCTCCGCCGCAGTTTCCGGGTGGGGCGCAGGGCCTGAACTCATTTTTTCAGCAAAACTTAAAGTATCCGGAAGCGGCCAGCGTCAAGCAAATCAGCGGCAACGTGGTCATGACCTTCACCGTGGAAGCCGACGGCCATCTTACCAACCCTTCGGTGGTGCAACCCCTTTCCCCGGAGTGCGACACTGAGGCGCTACGTGTGCTGGGCCAGATGCCAGCCTGGAAGCCTGCCACCCGCAAAGGGCAGCCCGTTGCTACTCAGGTGCGCCTACCCATCCCCTTCGGCAACTCCCAGGGGCTGAACGTGGAGCAGGGGAAACCTAAATTTGAATAATGAACTGATGGAGAAGTGAGCAACCAAAAGTAAAAGAGCAAGAGGTGAGGAGTAGGAATCAGCCGCGAAACCAGCCGGATTCCTACTTCTCACCTCTTGCTTGCGCTTTTTACCGCTCACTTCTCGCTTCTATAAAAAAATGGCAGCCAGAAGCGGAATGAATACCAGTGGCCAAACGGAGGCTGACGCCCCCAAGGTCAAGCTTACGAAAGAGAATTTTCAACGTGGACTGCGGATTTTCCGCTTTGTGTTGCCGTACAAAGGCCCATTTATTGCGGGCCTGCTGCTACTGCTGCTTAGTAGCGTTTCTACCATGGTGATGCCCAAAATGCTGGGCTACATCGTCAGCGTGGCTAACCATGAGACCAAAGTCCTGCCGGTCTTCGCGCCCAAAACAATTACCGGCATTGCGCTGCTGCTATTCGGCGTGGTACTGCTGCAAGGTATATTTTCCTTTTTTCGCATCTTCTTTTTCTCACGAGTTAGTGAGTTTACCGTACGTGACATCCGCCGCGCCCTCTACCAAAAGCTTGTCACGCTCCCTATTCCGTTCTTCGAACAGCGCCGGGTAGGCGAAATCACTTCCCGCCTGACTTCGGACGTAGCTAACATTCAGGACACGTTTTCGCTGACGCTGGCCGAGTTTCTGCGCCAGATACTCACCTTACTGGCTGGTGTGGGCTTTATCATGTTGGAGTCGTGGCGGCTGTCACTCTTTATGCTGGCCACCTTTCCGCCGCTAGTACTGCTCGCGTTTTTCTTTGGGCGCAGCATCCGCAAACTGTCCAAGCAAACCCAGGACGAGTTGGCCAAAACCAATGTCATCGTGGAAGAGACACTACAGGGTATCAATTCGGTAAAGGCCTTTACGAGCGAAGAGTACGAGGTAAGCCGCTACACTGCTGGCTTAAGTCGTACTGTGCAGGCGGCCCTGAAGTCGAGCCTATACCGCGGTACATTTGTCTCATTTATCATTGTTGCCGTCTTCGGTGGCATCTTCCTAGTGCTGTGGCGCGGGGCTACTTATGTAGACTTACCCGAAGCCGACCCGCGCCACCTTTACATGAGCGACTTAGTAGAGTTTATCCTCTACACCATGTTTATTGGCGCTTCTGTTGGGGGCCTAGGCGAAATGTACGGTAAAATTCAGAGTAGCCTTGGTGCCACGGAACGTCTGCTGGAAATCCTGGATGAGGAATCGGAGCCGGTGCATCAGGCCCGACCAGCTAGCGCAACTCCCCTGCAGGTATACGGCGACATCCGCTACGAGAACGTGCAATTCCGCTACCCCACCCGCCCCGACCTGGCCGTGCTCAAAGACATCAGCTTCCACATTGAGGCAGGCGAGAAAGTGGCGCTGGTGGGCCCATCGGGAGCCGGCAAAAGCACCATTGTGCAGCTGCTCATGCACCTGTACCCGCTCAGTGGGGGTAGCATCAGCGTGGATGGTCGCGACATCAACACTCTGGACCTGACGGAGCTGCGCCAGCACATCGGCATTGTGCCCCAGGAAACGATGTTGTTTGGCGGTACCATCCGGGAAAACATTCTCTACGGCCGCCCCGGCGCGGCGGAGGCTGATGTTGTCGATGCCGCCCGCCGGGCCAACGCCTGGCAGTTCATTCAGTCGTTCCCTGAGGGGCTGGATACGGTAGTAGGCGAGCGAGGCATTAAGCTCTCGGGCGGACAGCGCCAGCGCATTGCCATTGCCCGCGCCATTCTGAAAAACCCCGCCATCCTGCTCCTCGACGAAGCTACCTCCGCCCTCGACTCGGAAAGCGAGAAACTGGTGCAGCAGGCCATGGACGAGCTCATGCAGAACCGCACCAGCATCATCATTGCCCACCGCCTCAGCACCATCCGCAAGGTGGATAAGATTCTGGTTATCGAGGGTGGCCGCATTGTGGAGCAAGGCACCCACGAACAGCTCAGCCACGACGAAAACGGCCTCTATGCCAATCTGCTCAAGCTGCAGTTTGAGCTAACCTAGGGTGCGGATTTAGGCGGACTACATGAAACGGGCGGCGCATTGTGCGCCGCCCGTTTTTATATTTGACAACTCTGTATACACACAATCATATGTCTACAACTCGTATTACTGTTGTTATGAAGGGAAATGCTTTGTTGGCCGATGAGGTAGCAGATATATTTTTTGGAGTGATAGAGAATGGTATACCTGCGGAACGAATGGATCAGCAAGCCCGTGATGCTGTATCTTTTATATGCTTTAAGCGTCCTATGGACATATCAATCTTTCGGCTGTATAATCTCTTAACTAACCTTGAGCCCAGAACAGAGCTATATATAAATGGGAGACAATACCCCTATAATTAGCCTCCCTACTACCCCTCCTACGTTCCAAGAGTACCAGCTAATTCACCAGACGCAGCAACGGCAGCGCTACCCGGAGTTGGCCAACCAGCAGAAGCCAGCTACCTCCGACCCGTGGAAACGCAAGGTGCAGTTATGGCTGGGCGTGCTGGCCGGGGCTGCGGGGTATTTTATCTGGTTCGAGCCCGCCGGCGGAGTCGGATACCTGCTGGTGTTCAGCGTGTTTACTGCGCTGGGGCTGTTGTACCAGTGGTGGGAATACCGCCGGGCTTTCCTGCAATATCAGCGGCGGCCGCAGCCGCTGGGGTTTCGGGTATCGGAAGCGGGCCTGGCCGTGCAGTGGCCCCAAGGCTGGCAGCGGCTACCATGGCCTACTCTCACCCGCGTGCAGCAGGTGGGCGACTGGCTCCTGCTCTACCCTGGCCCCGACTTTTGCTACTACCTGGATTTGCGGCAAGTGCCAGCCCCCTATACGGCCGTAGATGTGCTGGCTTTGATTGGCAAACAGGAAGTAAGCGGGCCCGCTCCTACCTTCGCCTCCTGATGAAGCCAACCCCCATCGTTCTGTCCGGCGTGCAGCTCTCCGCCGATGAATTTGTGGCCGTGAATTTTCGGCTTTGGCGCGCCCGCCCCCGCACCCGCCTGAACCACTGGATTCTGGGCGCGGCCATTGCGCTGCTGAGCGTGAGCCTAGGGCTGGAGGTGTACCAGAGCGGCCGGCTCCCACAGTCCTCTTCCCTGGTTTTTCTGGCGGTAGCAGTAGGGTACGCGCTGTTGCGCTTTGGGCTGGTGCGCTACCAGTTGCGCCGGGGGTACGCCAAGAACACGGCCGCCCACCAACCCACCGATTTTACCCTCACCGATACTGAAATCAGGGGCCGTAGCGCGCTGGGGCAGTTTTCTGGTAAGTGGAGCCTAATCCGGCGGGCCGTGTGGGTGCGGCCCCACTGGCTGCTGCTCTACCCCACCGAAGCCTCTTGCTACTACCTGGATATGCGCCGCCTGCAGGCTCCCGCTACCCCCGACGCCGTGGAGCAACTGCTTGCCACTCACCAGATACCGCAGCAACGCATCTGAGAACAGAGGTCTTGGTTTAGCATTCGGCTAAATTTCTGAGCTATGTGCTGGTTTTAGCTATTTTTACCGCAGCATCTAGTCTCTCTCACTTTGCTTGTTCACCCTATGATTACCTCGACTTTCCTGAAGTCCTCGTCGCGCACCCTGGGCGCTACGCTGCTGGCAAGCGGCCTGCTGTTGGCCTCGGCCGCCGAAGCCCAGATCAGCACGCCTCAAGCCAGCCCCAAAAGCACTGTGCAGCAGCGCGTGGGCCTCACCGATGTTACTATCACGTATTCGCGCCCCAGCCTGAAGGGCCGCACCGCCTTTGGCGGACTGGTGCCTTTCAGCAAGCGCTGGCGCACGGGTGCCAATGCCACTACCGCCATCAAGTTCTCGGATGATGTGACGGTAGAAGGCAAGAAAATCCCGGCTGGGGAGTACGGCATCTACACCATCCCGAATAAAACCGAATGGATTGTGGTGCTGAACAAGAGTACCAAGATGGGCGCCAACGTGGATGGCTTCAAGGATGACGAGGACGTAGCCCGCTTCACCATCAAGCCCTACAAGCTGGCCTCGAAGGTGGAAACTTTCACCATTAACTTCGCCGACATCACTCCGGCCACGGCCAGCGTGGACATGCAGTGGGAGCTGACCGGCGCCAAGTTTAAAATCACCTCCGATGTGGATGCCAAAGTAATGGCCCAGATTGAGGAGAAGGTGACCAAGAACGCCAGCCCTTCGGCCAACGACCTGGCCGCCGCCGCCGTGTACTACTACGACAGCAACAAGGACGCCAAGCAGGCGCTGGAGTGGCTACAAAAGGCCAACGCCACTGACCCCAAGTTCTGGAACGTGCACACGGAAGCCAAGCTCCGGATGAAGCTGAAGGACTACAAAGGCACCGTGACGGCCGCCGAACAGTCGCGCAAGCTGGCCCTCGACGCTAAAAACGCCGATTACGTGAAAATGAACGACGACCTGATTCTGGAAGCCAAGAAAGCCGGCAAACTGTAAGCTGCATCCTGCCCAAAGAAGTAAAAAGCCCTTGATTTCAGTTGAAATCAAGGGCTTTTTGCTGCCACACTTTTGCTTGTGGTACCTAGGTAGTAGGAGCTGTTTTACTTCCTCGCCCAAACAGGCTACCCAGCACTACCACTCCACACCCCAGGATGTTGTACCAGAGGTAGCCGATATCCGTGGCGAAAAACAAAATCAGCACGATGGTTTGCGCTACCACTGCCGACCAGAACACGGCCTTTCCGCCTACCGACTTCATGAAAAACGCTACCATGAAAATCCCGAGAATGGTGCCGTAAAACAACGAGCCCAGGATGTTCACGGCCTGAATCAGGTTTTCGAGGCGGGCGGCAAAAGTGGCAAACCCGATGCCGAGTACGCCCCACGCTACGGCCGCTACCCGCGAGGCCTTCACGTAGTGCACTTCGGGGTAGTCGGGCTGACCGGGTTTGTACAAATCCACCACAGTGGTAGAAGCCAAAGCATTTAGGCCAGCCGCGGCCGAACCCAAGGCGGCGCTGAGTACCACGGCAATCAGCAAGCCTACTAGGCCTTGGGGGAGGTAGTTCAGCACGAAGGTTAAAAAGACGTAGTCAGTGTCCTTGGCTTCGGTGGCGGGTACAGCTTGTTTCAGTAGCTTCTGGGCCTGCTGGCGTAGGCCCTGGGTAGCCGCCTGGGTAGCCTGCACATGAGTCTGAGCGGCGGCCGCAGCTTCGCTGTTGCCTGTTTGCAGGGCTGCTACCAGCTGGCCGGTAGCATGGCGACGGGCTTCAAAGAGGGTAGCGTGTTCGCGCTCCAATTCGCGCAGGGCGGGGCCGTACTGCTCCGAATGCGCCACCTGAATGTACACCGGCCGGTTGAAAGTAAGCGGTGCCAGGTTGAACTGGTAGAACACGAACAAGAGCACGCCCAGCAGCAGAATCCCGAACTGCATCGGAATTTTTAGCAGGCCGTTCATCAGCAGGCCCAGGCGGCTTTCGGTTATGTCGCGGCCGGTGAGGTAGCGCTGCACCTGGCTCTGGTCGGTGCCGAAGTAGGAAAGGGCCAAGAATAGGCCGCCCGTCATGCCCGACCAGAAGTTGTAGCGGTCCTTGGGGTCGAAGTGAAAATCGACGAGGTTGAGTTTGCCCTGGTGGCCGGCCAGGCGCATGGCATCCACGAAGCCAACTTCGGCGGGCAGGTAGTGCACCAGCAGGTAGCCAGCCACCAACAGCCCGATGAAAATAACGAGCACCTGCCCCTGTTGCGTCACCATCACGGCCCGCGTACCGCCCGATACCGTGTAGGCAATCATTACGCTACCCAGCAGCCACACCGTCAGGTGAATATTCCAGCCCAGAATAGCCGACAATACAAGCGCCGGAGCATACAGCGAAAGGCCGTTGCTAAGGCCACGCTGCACCAAAAACAGCAGGGCCGTGAAAGTGCGCGTGCGCCTATCGAAGCGGCCTTCCAGGTACTCATACGCCGTAAACACCCGCAGGCGGTGGTAAATAGGAACGGCAAAGATGGCAATCAGTACCATGGCAATGGGTAAGCCAAAGTAGAACTGAATGAACCGCATGCCGTCGTCGTAGGCCTGGCCGGGCGTGCTCAGGAAGGTAATGGCTGAGGCCTGGGTAGCCATAATGCTGAGGCCGATGCCCCACCACGAAGCCTGACGCCCCCCCAGCAGGTAGCCATCCAGGGTGTCGCCGGCGCGGCGGGTGCGCCAGGTGCCGTACCCAACGATGAAGAGCAGCGTACCGCCCAGAATCAGCCAGTCGAGCCCACTCATGCGAACAAGTGAGTCAGGTACACAAACACGCCAATCTCTGCTACTAAGGCGGCTACTACCACTACGTACCAGGCTCGCCAAGAAGGCAGCAAGGGAGGCTTAGGCTCTGGAACTTGGGCGGAGGTAGTAAGAGGAGACGACACGAGAGAAACAGCTAGCACGAAGAACAATGCAAGATAGGCACTCAGGCGGCAGCAGAAACGACCGGCTCCGTTGAAAAAGTACCTGTGGGTCGTAGCCACCAGGTAGCTAGTTCAACTCCACAAGTAAGTACCAGCGCCAGACAAACGGACGCAACTACGTCGCTGAGCCAGTGCGCTTCCAGCCCTACCCGCGCCATGCCCACCAACCCGATGCAGGCCAGCAGCCAGGGTCGCGCCTTCGGGAACCGCAGGGCTAAGGGTAGCAGCAAGCCCGCCGCCCAGGCCGTGTGCCCGGACGGAAAGGCATCAAAACGGCCCACAGGCTGCCAGAAGTCAGCATTGGGAGCCTGGTAAGTTACTATAGCCAGCGGGCGGGGCCGGTTAAAGTATAGTTTGAGCAGGTTGGCTACCCCCTCGCTGCCCACCATGGTCAGCAGCACTACCACCCAGATGGTGCAGTGGGGCCAGCGGCGGAAGCGCGCCACCCCGAACAGCACCAGCAGCAAGAGCCACGGCAGCGGCACTCCCAGCCCCCCACCTTTGTGCATAAGCTCCCCGATAGTGTCGGTAACCATCATCAGGGCGGTAAAGAAAGGCAGAACCGGCGCGCCACGCTCATGCACCAGCCGGGCCAGCGGCTCATCCACCACGAAAATGCACAGCAAGGTAAGCGGAACCAGCAGTAGTATACTTGTCAGCAGCACACGTAGGTAGTACTGGATAGTCATGGTAATGCTCGTGCGGCTCTACACGTATGTTATCCGGAGGGAAGCGAAGGACCTCTACCGCTTCGTAGAATTGATAATTACTACCAGTAGAAGTCCTTCGTCCTCGCTTGATGCGCGCCATGCTGAGGTGACAGATGGTTATTTTCTACTTCCCCAACGACACCATGTTGGTGAGTAAGCGGTAGGCACCGGGCACGCCGGCGGGCAGCTCCCGGAACAACGAAAGACCCGTGTAGATGTAGTGCCCTTTGCCGTAATCGGCTACCAGAATGGCGCTTTGCTTGGCTTTCTCGCCGGGGTCGTGGGAACTGAGGACGGTCTGGTATTTGGGGTCCCACTGGGAGGGGTAGTACAGGCCTTGCTCCTGCACCCAGCCCTCGAAGTCCTTGGCGGTAATCTTGTTGGGCGAGTTGAGCAGGGGCTGCTGGGGGTTCAGGAAGGTGACGGGCGCATTTTCTACCGTCACTCTATCGGAAGACAAGGTCAGCGGGTACGGACCAATTTGTGGCATGACGGTGCCGCGGTTCACTACATATTGCACCACCAGGTTGCCGCCGTTTTCGACGTAGCGCAGCAGGGTAGGCTGCACGGTTTTCAGCCTGTCCACTGTGTTGTAGGCCCGCACGCCCAGCACCACGGCATCGAAGCGGCGCAGGTTTTGGTCGGTGAGGTCCTCGGGCTTGAGCAGGGTCACGGTGTAGCCGATCTGGCGCAGGGCGTCGGGCACTTCGTCACCGGCCCCCATGAGGTAGCCGATTTCCTGACCTTTACGCTTAAGGTCCAGCTTTACCAGCGGAGCCACGGCTTCGGGGAAAAGCACTTGGGTAGGAATGTGGTTGTACTCGATGGCCTGGTAACCGCGCGAATACTGCTGCCCGTCCACGGTAGCCACGGCCCGCAGTTCGGTTTTACCTTCCTGGGTCCCACCCCCCGGCTGCACCCGGAACTGCACGGTTTGCTCGGCGTCTTTGCTGGCGAGGTCAAAGGTAAAGCTGGCCGGCTCCGACTTCCAGCCTTGCGGCAAGGTCAGCGCCACGGAGCCTTTCACGCCCGCCTTACCAGCCCGCAAGGTCACGGGAATGGTTTTGGGTTGGTTGTCGGCAAAGACGTAGGCGCGCCCGCCGATGTTTACGGCTACGGGCGGCACCACCACCAGCGGGCGGTACTTCTCTCCTTCTACCGGGTCGGTGCTTTTGTATTGGACAGGAACACTATAGAATAATGAAGTGCCTAACACATTTATCTGCAGGCCTACGTAGGCAAAAGCTGGGTTCTCAGGTAAGCCAATAAGATTCTGTTGATTGACCAGCAACATGGCGTTACGCTCGCGGGTTTGTTTTCCCCCGCCTCCATCCGGCAAGTGCTGGGCAGGAACTGTTGCTACGCCCGGAACTTGAGCTGTTCTTAGTTCTCCTCCCGCAGCTAGTAGTAGCTCATCAGGCACATGATACATCCCAACAGTACCTACTTCCCGGAGCCAATACGGCTGCGATGTTGTGAGCTGCGCAGCAAATCGAAGGGGCAAACGCAGAGAGAGCGGTTTCTCAGTGTTTAATACAGTGTTTAAAGTGGTATCTCGCCCAAATCCTAAAGCTCCTACGCCTCGCACAGTTACGGGTACTGCTGAACGGTTAAGCACATCTAGACGTACTGCTACCGCTTGGTTAGGGGCAATAGTGGGCTCAGAGATAGTAGCTTCCAAGTAGAGGCCCAGACTACCCCGAATCAATTCTTCTATCTGCTCCTGCTTGCTTTTGATCCAGTAATATTCTGGCATTCTAAAGAAGCTTCCTGCCCCTCCCAACACCTTGGCTTGCTGGTCAAGCTTCAGGATAGCCTCGCGCACCTTCAGCAACCCTGCCACGCTGGCGCTGGGGTTGCTGGGGTCGTACTTCCGGATAACATCATCTATCATCTTTCCAATAGCCGCGCCGCCGGGCACCCGGTTCCAGTTCAGGTCAATGCCCTCGAAGGGGTCGGACGTAGCCTTGTCGCCCTTCACGTATTGCAGATACTCCAGGGCCTCACCGCGCTGGGCGGCCGAGCCGAAGCCCTGGCTTTTGTGCTGGGAGCGGCTGCGGGCGGCAATTTCGCCGTAGCTCTGCCCCAGCAGGGGGTTGTAGGCGCCGGCATCCACTTTTAGATAACCCTCCATGTTTTCGCCGGGCTTCACGAAAAAGGAGCCGGTGTTCCAGAACAGACGCTTGGGTTGCCAGGGCTGCACGTATTTCAGCTGCTCCGGGAAGCGCTTAGGGTCGCCGGCAGCATCAAATGCTTCGGCGGCCAGGATGGCGGAGGCGGTGTGGTGGCCGTGGCCGGCGCGGCTATCAGGCGGGAAGCGCGTGATGAGCACATCGGGGCGGCGCTGCCGGATCACCCAGACCATATCGGAAAGCACCTGCTCCTTGTCCCAGATGGTGAAGGTTTCGTCGGGAGTTTTGCTGAAACCGAAGTCGTTGGCGCGGGTAAAGAACTGCCTACCCCCATCAATGCGCCGAGCGGCCAGCAGCTCCTGAGTGCGGATTACGCCGAGTTGTTCGCGCAGCTCCGGGCCGATGAGGTTCTGGCCGCCGTCGCCGCGGGTGCAGCTGAGGTAGCCGGTTTCCAGCAAGCGGCCGTTGGCCAGGTAGGCAATCAGGCGGGTATTTTCGTCGTCGGGGTGCGCGGCAATGTACAGCACCGAGCCCAGCACGTTCAGCTTCTTCAGCCCCAGCAGAATCTCGGACGACGAGTAGGTTTTGGGGGCCTGGGCCTGGGTGGTTAAGGAAGGAATGAGTAGTTGAGTGAGCAGGGCCAGCAAAGTGGCGCGAAAGAAACGCGAGGAGCGCATACGCATACAAAGGAGCATCTTGAAAGCGTGAAGATAACCGCACGCCCCACACGGTGTTTCCCCACTCGCGCTTCCGGACAAGCGAAAAGTTGCCCTATCTCCCGGTTCGACGCCAAAGACGGCCGACCGGTTGACGTTACTGATACCCACCCGGCCGGGTTTGGGCAGGTGGAGGGGGTAGGGAGCTACGGTTCTGGCGGCGCGGAAGTCAACTGCTCGAACGGTTGCGCTGTCGGGCCGGGGCGTGGTGGCCTAGCTTCCTACGCTACATTTTCCGGCAGTACCTGTGCGCGTAGCTCAGTCATCGTTGCAGGGAACATCTACGTTTCCGAATACCAGCGGCATGGCCCACGGTTGTTCTTGGGCTGAGCCGAGGAGTGGGTCCGCTTGCAGGTACTGACGCATTACCCGCAAAGCGGCCGGTACTAGCTCCGGCCGATCTGCTGCCAGAATAGTTAGGGGCTCAGAAGCTGCGGCATCTATTTTCACCCACACCTGAGCCGGCGGCATGTTATGGATACCCGTATAGTGTCGCTCCTCCGGCGTCATGAGGCTCCGTGCTTCACAGTAGCGTCGCGTTACTTCCTTTAGAGGCAGATGCTGCCACAACTTTCTTTCCGCTGGTAATGGAGCAGACTGAACCGAGCCTTCTTGCACCCACACGTGCCACTGGCAGAGGTAGGCAGGGTACATCATTCCAACCTCCGAAGCCGGTTCAGCCAACGTTAGTTGCCCACTAACCCAACTGGCTTTCACCCTCCCTGCGGCGTCAGGCCGAAACCAGCGCCGCAGGTGAATCTGCTTAGCACTTTCCGCGCAGGTCGGCGTAATGGCCAGCAAGTAGAGTTGTTGGTTCTCAATGCCCCAGGTGGCCCGAAAACAACGCCAGTTACTGGAGCTGCCACATACCGTACGGTGGCACGGGGCATCCTTCCGACCTTCAAAATAAATTTCGAGCGGGCTTTCTGATAGATACAGCGTATCGCCGTGGTAAAGCAGAATATCGGGTATCTGCGCGGTAGCCCACGCAACCTGCGGCCACCACCACCCGACTATCATCACTACAACTAGTACCATTTTCTGCATTCGGGAAGATAAGTGAAGAAGCTTCATCTGAGCTTAATCCCCTGGCTCGGTCCTTGCGTACATCCTGCTTTCCTTTCCGTTTTTGAACTCCCCTTGCATGGCGTTTCCCCTTACTTCCCGGCTGCGGCTGCTGGGCCTCTCGTTTCTGTTTCCAGTGCTGGCGGCTTCGGCCCAGACTACCCCTCCCGCTTCCTCGAACCCTGCTACCCCGGCCGCCGCGGCCACGCCCCAATGGTATCTGCTCGACCCGGAGCAGGATGGGGGTGTGATGGGCATCAGCGCCCGCCGGGCCTATGCAGAGCTGCTCCAGGGCAAGGCCTCTACCCCCGTATTGGTGGCCGTTATTGATGCCGGCATCGACACAGCCCACGTGGATCTGAAGCGGGTGTTGTGGCACAACCGCCGCGAAATTGCCGGCAACGGCCAGGACGATGATAAGAACGGTTACGTGGACGACGTGCTGGGCTGGAGCTTTCTGGGCGGAGCTGATGGTCGCAACATCGACGTGGAAACGCTGGAAGAAACACGCATTCTGGCCAAGTTGCAGCCCCTCTACGCCGGCAAAGTGCGTACTGCCGTGCCCGCCGCCAAGCGCGCCGAGTTCGACCTCTACCAGAAGGTAAAGAAGAGCTACGACGCCAAGGTGAAGGAAAACACCCAGCGCCTCCAGGAATTCAATGATGCCTACCGCGAAAACTCCCAAGGCGCGGCGGGCCTTAAGCAGGCACTGGGGGTAGCCCGCCTCGATACGGCCACCCTGCGCAACCCACCCACCCAGGACCCGGAGCTGCGCCAGATTACCCGCGGCCTGTACACTACCCTCATCCAGACGGGGTTTGCCTCCCTGGATGATGTGCTGGAAGAAATGAAAAAGGGCCTGAAGGAAACTCAGGACCAGCTCGACTACGGCCTGAACCTTAAGTACAACCCTCGTCCCATCGTCGGCGACCAACCCGAGGATACCAAGCAGCGCAACTACGGCAACCGCGACGTGCACGGTCCCGACCCCATGCACGGCACCCACGTAGCCGGCATTATCGGGGCTGACCGCGAAAACAACCTGGGGGTGCTCGGGGTGGCGCCCAATGTGCAGATCATGGCCGTGCGTGCCGTTCCCGACGGCGACGAGCGGGACAAAGACGTGGCCAATGCCATCCGCTATGCCGTGGATAACGGCGCTCAGATTATCAATATGAGCTTCGGCAAGTATTACTCGCCCCAGCGTCCGGCCGTGGAAGAAGCCATCAAGTACGCCGCCACTAAAAATGTGCTGCTGGTACACTCGGCCGGTAACGAAAATGAGGACCTCGACAAAACGCTGCAGTATCCGGCTCCGGTGTACCTCAGCGGCCAGCGCGTGCCCAACATGATTACGGTAGGCGCTTCGGCTCGCACCAACGACGAAAGCATGGTGGCCGACTTCTCGAACTACGGTAAAAACCAGGTAGATGTGTTTGCGCCCGGCAACCAGATTTACTCCACCCTACCCGGCAGCCGCTACGGCAACCTGAGCGGCACCAGCATGGCGGCCCCCGTGGTAACCGGCATAGCGGCTACGCTGAAATCGTACTACCCCCAGCTGACGGCCGTGCAGCTCAAGCGCATCATTCTGGAATCGGCAGTGCCCTACCACACCAAGGTGCGCAAGCCCGGCACCACTACCCTCGTTGATTTCGCGGAGCTTTCCCGCACGGGCGGCCTCGTAAATCTGTACCGCGCCCTACAGCTGGCGCAGAAGCCAACCCCCTAGCTCGTGCACCAGTAGTTTTCAGTTGCTGGTATGCAACTCTGCCCCTTCCGAAGGCTCCTTCGCAAAGGAAAGCTCTCCGGAAGGGGCAGTTTTTATAGGGCGCACAGGTAATTACGCAACCGAACGAAGGCGTGTAGCTACGCCGTGGCGGGTGGGGCGCGACAAACCAGGCTGTAGCAGCAGCAGCACCAGCAGGAGGGCATTGAATACGGGCACCAGCAGCAGTAAGGCGTACCAGCCGCTGCGGCCTACATCGTGCAGTCGGCGCACGGCTAGTATGGCAACCAGGGCAGTAGCCAGCAACCACAGGCACGAAGCCAGCCACACCGGAGGCAATTGGCCTGCGGGGGTAAGGGCGTAAAGTAATATCAGTGGCAATAGCGCGGGGGCTATTTCAACGGCAAAGTCCAGCCGCTCCTGACGCCCCCATAACACTTGGTACTCCTGTAACAATGCCATGCTACTCAATTGGTTTGCGGCAGTCTTATCTAACTACGGGCAATAGGGTTTCCAAATTCCGGGCCAAGCTTCCGCTACCCGGTATGCTTGTTCCTGCTTTTCAACATTCCCCCTACCTCACCGTACTGTTTAACTAGCACCCTGCTGTTTCTGCCTATGCTTATTCCTCAACTCATGTTCCTGCGCAAACTTCGTTCTACTACCTCCTCCGAGACGCCGAAGCGTCGCCGACCGGCCCCCGGTGCGCGTCCCGCGCGCGACCGTCGCTGGTGGCGGCGGCAGGTAATCAATACCTTACTAATGGTAGTGGGCGTATTTTCCGCTGGCTTTGGGTTGGAGAGTTTTTTGTTGCCCGGCGGCTTCCTGGATGGGGGCGTAACCGGGGTTTCCTTGCTGATTAGGCAGGTTTTTGGATTGCCGCTGCCCATGCTTATTGTGCTGCTTAACCTGCCCTTCGTGCTTATGGCTTGGCGGCAGCTCGACCCTGGCGTGGCCATTCGAACCCTGCTCGGCATCTTGGCGCTGGCCCTGGTGCTGGCCGTAGTACCCTTCCCCATTGTCACGCAGGATAAGCTGTTGATATCCGTATTTGGGGGCTTCTTCCTCGGGGCCGGTATTGGGTTGGCGATGCGCGGCGGCGGGGTGCTCGATGGCACCGAAATTATGGCCATCTATCTTAGCAAGCAGTCCAGTATGAGCGTCGGTGATATCATATTGGTCTTTAATATTCTCATTTTTGGAGTAGCTGCCTGGGTTTTATCCGTCGAAACGGCGCTTTACTCCATACTGGCTTACCTAGCCGCGGCCAAAACCATCGATTTTATCATTGACGGGCTGGAGGAATACACAGGGGTTACCATTGTTTCGGGCCGCTCCGATGCCATCCGGCGCATGATTACTGAGAAGCTGGGCCGTGGCGCTACCGTATACAACGGCAAGCGGGGGTTTGGTAGCCATGGTCAGCAGCCCAGCCCAGTGGATATTGTTTTTACGGTCATTACCCGTCTGGAAGTATCCAAGCTCAAAGCGGAGGTAGAGCAAATTGACCGGCAAGCCTTCATTGTAATGCACAGCGTACGCGACACCAAAGGCGGTATGATTAAGAAGCGTCCCCTCCACTAGGGGATACGGATCGGGAGCGGATGGTTTACTGTTTTGTACCACGCATAGCCGCGTCGATGAGCGTCAAACTCATCTGTGCACTATCTCAGTATTTCTCATCTTTGCAGCATGGCTGCTCCCCTCCTGCTCTCCGATCTATATATCTATCCTGTGAAATCCCTCGGTGGCATCCGATTATCGGAGTCGATGATAGAACCTCGGGGGCTGCGCCACGACCGTCGGTGGCTGATTGTGAACGAGCGTAACCAGTTTATGACGCAGCGGCAGACGGCAGCCATGGCGCACTTAAAGGTAGCGCCCGCCTACAACGGGTTTCTGCTGACTCACCAGGCCCGCCCCGATTTGCTACCCTTGTTTGTGCCTTTCGAGGCAACGCCGGAGAAAACGCTGTTCGTGACCATCTGGGACGACATGGTGTTTGCTTGGCGGGCGCGGCCTGAGTGCGACGAATGGCTCTCCGAAGCCTTGGGGCAACCTTGCAAACTGGTGTATATGTCGGATATGGTCCGCCGCGACGTGGAGCCGGAGTATAACCCAGAAGGGCAGCTGGTTAGCTTCGCCGATGGCTACCCCTTTCTGCTGATTGGGCAGGAGTCGCTGGCCGAACTGAACACCCGGCTGACTGACCCTGTGGGCATGGACCGTTTCCGCCCCAACCTGGTGTTTAGCGGCGGTGAGGCCTTTGTAGAGGATACTTGGCATCAGTTTTACATCGGGGAACTGCCGTTCCGGGCCGTGCGAGGCTGTGGCCGGTGCATTCTCACTACCATTAATCAGCACACGGGCACCAAGCACCCCTTGGGCGAGCCGCTGCGTACCCTGGCTGCTTACCGGGCCCAGGGAGCTAAGAATAAGGTGCTGTTTGGGCAGAACGTGACGGGTGTGGGCCACGGGGTAGTGCGTGTCGGCGAAAGTATCCGGGTTGAAAGCCTGAAATAACGGGCAAATAAGCCTGTCACTGCTAGGTGCAAACATGCGCTGTGACAAATAGCGCACTGCAGCAAATAGGATAATTATTGGATATATTTTTATTAGGTGGGTGGTAGTATTACCCTAATGCTATACATTTGATAATCCAATTACATATTAGGCAAATCACGTTTGCCGGCTGTTTGGCCGGCTTCTTACCGTGAATAGCCACACTTTTTGCTGGTACAGGTACTCGACCTCCTTGCCTCGCCAGCTAGTTTACCGTTCTGCTCTGCGTTCTTAGCCTATTGCATGCCCCGCCTCTCTGCCATTGTCTTTTTTCGCCTGTTATTGCTCGGGCTCTGCCTCCTGTCCCCGGCCGCGCTCCACGCCAAGGATAACAACTACCTGAACCTGCTGCACCAACCCTGGGAGCACCTGATACGCCACCACGTCATGGCCGATGGCCGACTGGATTACGAAGGGCTGGTGGAGGAGGAAGATGTGCTGCTTGGATACCTGGCTAATCTGCGTAAGGTAAAGCCCGACCCCAACTCCTGGTCGCCCGACGAGACGAAAGCATTTTGGCTGAATGTGTACAATGCCGCTGCCACTTCGCTGGTAGTGCAGTACTACCCTGTAGCCAGCATCAACGACATTCGGGTCAAAACCGTGGGCGGAGTGAAGTCGCCCTGGGAAGCGCCGATTGTCAACGTAGGCGGTCAGAGCTACTCGCTTAATCAGATTGAACAGCAGATGCTGCGCGACCAGTTTCACGACCCTCGGGTGCACTTTGCCCTCATGTATGGGGCGGTATCCGGCGCCCCGCTGCTCGGCGAGGCATACGATGGTGGCCGCCTCCACAGCCAGCTTGAGGAACAGACCCGCCGCTTTATCAATGACCCGGCCTTTAACCAGTTGACGCCCCAGCTGGTAAAGCTTTCGGGCTTGTTTGAGGCGTACGCTGCCGAGTTCGGCTCGGAGGCGCAACTGGTAGCTTTCCTGAACCGCTACGCCCGCACGCCACTCACCCCCTCGGCCCTCACCATAGAGTATCAGTCGTTTAACTGGGCCCTCAACGACCGGACCAGCCTCAGCAGCACCCACGCGCTAAACAAGCGGTAGCCTGCACCCGAACTTCCCCGGCAGCCACCCCGTACCGGCTAGCGGTGCGGGACGCTTTTTCTTGAGCCCGTGCCTGCTACCTTCTTCTGCTATGAACCTACCCCTCGTCCTGGACTTTCTGCGCGAGCTGGCCGCCAACAATAACAAAGTCTGGATGGACGCCCACCGCGCCGACTACCACCGCGCCCGCGCCGAATACACCACCTTTGTCGCCAGCCTGCTACGTACCGCTGCCGACGAACTGGAGCCGGCCCTGCGCGGCCTCACGCCCCAGGATGTAATGTTCCGCATCAACAAAAACGACCGGTTTCAGCAGAGCGACGAGCCCTACAAGCGTCACATGGGGGCGGGCCTTAAGCCCGGTGGCCGGCACAGCGCTTGGGCCGGCTATTTTGTGGCCGTTGAGCCTGGCGGCGAAACCTACGTAGGGGCAGGCCGCTGGATGCCCGAGCCGGCGCAACTGGCCCGTATCCGCCAGGAAATTCACTACAATGCTCCCGCTTTCCACGCCCTGCGCCAGGATGCTAAGTTGCTCGGCCAGTTTCCGGCGGGCCTGGATATGTCGCAGGCGCTAAAAACAGCTCCCAAGGGCTACGACCGCACCGACCCCGATATTGAATGGCTGCGCTTGAAAAGCTTTTTTGTGTGGCGCGCCTTTCCCGATGCCGAGGTCTGCCGCCCAGACTTCCCGGCCCGCGTGCTAGCGGCCTGGCAAGCAGCCCGACCATTCGTACGCTTCCTCAACGAGGCCATGCAGGAACAAGGGTGAGGGTATGCCTGGGCGAGAAGGCCCGACGAGGCTGTCTTTGCTCGCCTTTGCCAAAGCTCCACTAACGGAACAAGCCCTTACTGCTCGCGCGAGCAGTAAGGGCTTGTTCCGTTAGTAAGGAGGTAGCACGTTGGTCAGGACGCATGGCGTCGCGCTGCTCGGCACAACACGTCACTCATTTGCTTACTTAATCACCAGTTAAAACAGCCCGAACAGGGTGCTGTTGATTTTTTCGATGATGACGCTCAGGTCCTCGGGGTGATTAACGTAGTCGAGGTTATTGACATCCACGATCAGCAGCTTGCCGTGCTTGTAAGAGCTAATCCACTCCTCGTAATGTTCGTTGAGGTGCTTGAGGTAGTCAATCTTAATATTGTTCTCGTAGTCGCGGTTGCGCTTATCAATCTGCGCCACCAGCTTGGGCAGGTCGGCGCGCAGATAAAGCAGCAGATCAGGCGGGTCTACCATGCTGATCATGGAAGTAAACAGGCTCAGGTAATTCTGGTAGTCGCGCTCCGCCATCAGGCCAGACTGGTGCAGATTGGCCGCGAAGATGTGGGCGTCCTCGTAAATCGTGCGGTCCTGAATAACACCTTTGCTGGCGCGCTGTAGTTCCTTGATGCGCTGGGTCTGACGAAAGCGGCTATTAAGAAAATAGACCTGCAGATGAAATGCCCAGCGCGGCATATCGTCGTAGAAATCTTTGAGATAAGGGTTATGGTCGACGTCTTCCAGGAACACCTCCCAGTTGAAGTGATGAGCCAACTTGTTGGCCAGGGTAGTTTTGCCGGCGCCAATATTGCCGACGATTGCTATGTGCATGAGCGAAGCGCAGAAAAAACGGAGCGGCAAAAATAGCAGGTACCAACCGAACCAAACAGCAAACCGTCCCGATCCTGCACAAGGTAGTTTTCAGTATAGTATAGCCCTGCCGCCTTTTGTGAAGCGGCTATGCCTTCCCTACCTCTCCAACCACTAGGCACGCTGGCCGATGCCCACGGCAATACCGTAGCAGAATTGCTCCACTCCCCCACGCACTACCAGCTCTGCCTTCGGTAGTACGGTAACTTACCGGGGCAGGAAGTGAAACACGTAGCCGAAGCAGCGCTTACCCTGCAAGCCAGCCCACGCTACGCCCTTCTTCTCAATGATAAAAGCCATGCTACCGGCGGCTGGACGGAAGCCATGGAGCGGCTAGAATACGAGTAGTTACCCCCAAGCCCTGCAGGAAGGTATGCAGGCCATTGCCTGCGCTTTCTCGCCCGAACTGCACAACCGGCTCAGCAGCATCAATTTTTTGAGCGGGTACGGTAGCCTCTTACCATTCAGCTGTTGTATGATGTACCCACGGCCTGGCAGGGGCTGCGGCGGCAGGGCCGGTCATTTCTCTTCCTACAGGAAACAGCTCTGAAGCGCCACAGAGCCCGCCTCTAGAGAGAGACTACATAGAAACAACGCCGCGACCCTCCGAGGGCCGCGGCGTTGTTTGTCAGGACCTGATGTGAGGCAGACTACTCACGCATTACATCCTTCACGTCGCGGGCCTTTTCCAGGGTGCGAAACTCGCCCTGCAGACTGCGGATGCGCAGGCGCTCCTCCAGAGGCAGCTGTTCCCGCACCTGCTCGTAGCGGGCGTTCAGACGGCTAAGCACGGCGCTTGCCGCGCTCCAGTCGGCCTGGGTCCAGTTTTGCTTGTTGGAGCGCATGGTTTCCAGCAGGCGGAAGTACAGGTCGGGTAGTTCCGTGGCCCGGGCCCGGCTGATGTTTACGTCCTCACCCAGCAAGCGGCGCTGGGTTGCATCGGCGGTAGTGGGGCGGCGCGCGGCGGCATCTAGGCTGTCCTGGCGGGTAGCCCACTTCCGGTAGCGGGTTTTCTGGATGGTGTACTCGCGCTTGCCCTCTACGGTGAGGCTATCCACGGCTTTATCAATCCGGTTGCTCTGGCGGTCAAACTCCGCCGTTAGGCGCGGCAGTTCCCGGCGCGCCGTGGTAGCGGCCTGGTCTACCTTGTCGTTAACCCAGTCGCTGAACACGCGCAGGTCCCGTTCCACGCCAGCGGTAGTGGAGCTGGCCGAGGGCGTTTTCGTGGTCTTGGTAGCCGTTTTGGGCGTTTGCTGGGCCAGGGCAGCCGGGGCGGCCAGTAGGGCAGCACCCGTCAGCAGCGCAAGTGACAACAGGAAAGGTCTCATAGGCAGGAAGTCGTCGGGGGAAGAGAGTGTAGATGATAAAGTAAAGCACCGGAACGGCCGAAGCACCGAACCCGTGTGACTTACGCAGGCAATTTCCGGCCCAAAACGAGCGAAACCAGGAATTGGGTTCGGTTTTACGCCGAATAATGCCGTTTTTTGCCCGCTATGTCAGTCTCTGCCGCTCCGCCTCTTCGCATCCAATCCGCTACTCCGGCCGATATTCCCACGATTATCAGCTTGGCGGAAGCTACTTGGGAGCCTACCTACCGTTTCATCATTTCGCGGGAGCAGATTGAGTACATGTACCGCGTGATTTACACGCCGGCGTCGTTGGAGCGGCAAATGAGCGAACAGGGCCACACCTTTCTGCTGGTATACGTAGAGGATGAGCCCCGGGGCTACGCTTCCTTCTCGGCCCAGGCCAGCGCCGGCCTCTACAAGCTGCACAAAATCTACGTGCTACCCTCGGCCCAGGGCCACGGCCTGGGTCAGCAGCTGGTAAAGGCGGTGGAGCAAGCCGTGCGGGCAGCCGGTGGCCACACCCTGGAGCTGAACGTAAACCGGCACAACCCTGCGCTGGCGTTCTACGAACACCTGGGCTTTCAGCTTCATCGGGAAGAGGACATCGCCATCGGGCCTTACTGGATGAATGACTACGTACTGCGTAAAGAGCTTCTTTAAATAGTGAGATGGTAGCATGGCTGCCTGGCGCGTTTACCGTACTGCCTGTGCTAGTAACGTAAGCAGCGCAGCTTGGCCCCCACAACTTCAGTTCTCTGTCTTACCAGTAGCTCACTTCACTAACTACCCCTTACACCACCTCACTCCATTGTCATATGGCTACTAAACTTACCGTTCTCAGCAACGGATCCTTGCGCGTAGAGGGCACCGATTTTGAAATTGTGGACGCCCAGGGCCAGCCTTATGGCCTTGGCGGCCGCGAGCGGGTGAGCATCTGCCGCTGTGGCCTCTCCCATAACAAACCCTTTTGCGATGGCTCGCACAAAGGCCACTTCGAGCACAATGCTGTGGCCTTTGATCTGCCGACGCCCGGTGCCCCTGCCGCTCCGGTAGCGCCTCCGGCTCCGGCAGCTCCGGATGCCGGCAACCAGCCCCTGGGCTAAGTTCCACTTGGCCCTACCTAACACAGCGGCCCGCTGCTACCTGCGTAGCAGCGGGCCGCTGTGTTAGGTAGGGCTGCTACCGAAAGCTAGAACAGAGAATTAACAAAATCAACGTATTCCTGCCGGGCTTCTTCCTGCGACTTACCACGCAGGCCGGCCCAGGCGTCGTATTTGGCAATACCCTTAAAATCGAAGCCCCCGGGTCGCTCGCCGGTTACGTCGCCCTCGCTGGCTTGCTTGAAGAGCGCATACAGCTTTAGGAGGGTTGAGTTATCCGGTTTGCTAGGGAGCTGCTGTACGCGCTGCTGCGCAGCTTCAAAATCGGCAGTGGTAGCCATTGTGAAAAAGTAAAGAATGAAAGAAAGGAAGCGCGCCACCGGAGCGATGGGTAGCAAACCAGCGGCGGCAAAAGATACGCATTGCAACCAAACTAGGCTGCATGCAGCGTTTTTACGGGCGCTATTTTCCTAGCCCACTTCTCTCTTACCGTCCGGCGCGGTGCTTAGCGGCACCCTTCTCTTCTATTTCCTCCGGGCCCAGGCCAGAAAACGTATCTGCTCTGCGGCCGACTGCTGGATACGTACCCGGACCGCAATGTAGGTAGTAGCAGAAAAAACGGCCGGGTGATGGCCGTGGACGCCGCTCTGGTACAGAATATCGGCCCGGAATAGTACTTCTCACAGTTCTGCGGCGGCTAGTTTTACCTCAACCATAACATTTAGCGGCCTAAGTGGCGTAGAGAGAATGTTCGTTCTATCTATCGTCATGAAGCCTACCGACCTGAATACCCTCGTGCAGAAGTTTCTGCAGTATAAGCTTACAATTGCCTTTGCGGAAAGCTGCACGGCGGGTCTGCTAGCCTCCGAGTTTGTGAAAGCCACAGGCAGCAGCGAAGTACTGCTCGGCTCTGTGGTAACGTACCATCCCACAGCCAAACAGCGGTTGCTGGGCGTGAAAAAGGAAACTCTGGCTTTGTACACCGCCGAAAGCCAACAGGTTACCAATGAAATGGTCATGGGCCTGCACAAGCACCTGCCTTCAGCCGATATCTGCGTGGCCGTAACGGGGTTGTGCGCGGGCGGAGCTTCCGAGTCAGAGGACAAGCCGGTGGGCACCATGTACTTCACAGTGCTGCACCAGAACCGCGCCTATGAGCTGCGCCAGGAGTTCAGTGGCAACTGCGACAAAGTGCGGCAGCTAGCCGTCGACTACATCTACGACTACCTCAATACCTTGCTCGATGAATACGCCGAACAGCATGCCGGCACCGCCATTGAGGAGAAAATGAAGTAGCGAAGCGGGGGAGCTAGGAATTTCTGTTGTCCTGCGCCCTCTCCATGACAACAACAGTACCTGCCTACTTCACTACTTTATTCCGGCCTAGGGTTAGCAGCAGGTTCAGGCGTACTACGTCGCCCATGCTGCGGCAGGTAGTGAACTGCTCCGTGCGGTGGTGCTGGTTTAGCTGGGCTTTTAGTTGGGCTACTTTTTCCGGGGGCGAAACGTCGTCGCGGCGCAGGCAGTCTATCAGATCCTTGAGACGGTAGCGCTCCGAGCGGGCGCGGCGGGCCATAAGCGTGCGTTCCTCGGTTTGGTACTGCCGGATGGTTTCGGGCTCCAGCAGCTTGCTGCACAGTAGCACTACGGCGCGGTTATCCTTGAAAAACTGCGGCAGGTACATATGCTTTTTGCCCTCGTAGCATTGCTGGTCGAAGTCAATGGCTCGCACCCGGTACTGCTCATCTTCGAAGTCGGGGGTCACATCGATGACGTAATTGTAAGCCCGCATATCGCCGAGCAGGCGGGCGAAGCACCGCTCATTGAACTTCACAAATTCCTTGGCGATGCGCACTTGGTTCAGGTGAGGACGCTGCAGATGGTATCGGATGAAGTCGTCGCCGGGGATGCCAGCAATGTGTTCCTCAATCAGCGTGTTATTGTGCACCAGGTAGTTGATGCTGTTAGGCGAAAGCAGGTGCTCCAGCTCCAGACCGTACACGCGTGAGGCATCAGCCCGCTTTACGTAGAAATAGTCGTAGTTGTCGTTGAGCTGATTGACGATGCGCACCCGGAATGGGTTGGAGTTCCCAAAGCGGCAGTAGTCAATGCGGTCGGCCAGCAGGTGGTCAGTAAATGACAGGTCGCCGGCAGTTTTTAGGAGGGCGTACACCTGGGCTAGCCCCTGGCTTAGTTCCCGCAGGGCCTGGGGCTCATAGAACACGGTTTCCCAGAGCGTATCGCGCCCCTGCCGGTCCAGAAGCGGGAAGCTTCCGCTGATGCGCGTCAGGTCCAGGTAGGCAACGGGCAGCTGGGTTTCCCGGTCGTAGTGGCGCAGATAGTGCCGCAATGGCTCCTGAATGGGGTAGGTAATTTTCTTTTTGGAAATGAGCGTCACGGGTGGGGCAGGTAGGTAGGGCTACAAGGTATATGCTACGCACGAGTAGCCGCGTAAGTATACCGGTAGCCAGAGTAAGCAACCTGCGCAACGGCTGAAATGGCCGAAGCACCGAGCAGCACCCATCACATCTTCCGGTCAAAAATCAGCGCATCAGGCGCTTCCGTTGTACCTTCGTGGGCGGTACCCGCTGACGTTGCGTTGCTATGAGAAAACTTCTGCTCACTCTTTTTGTCGTGCTATTATGCCCGGTATTGTCGCCGGGCTGGGGCTTTTTTGGCCACCGCACCATTACCCAGATTTCGGTGTACGCCCTGCCTTCCGCCATGCGGGGCTTCTACTACCGCAACCTGCCTCAGTTGCTGAAGCTGAGCACCGCCGCCGACGAGCGGCGCGGCCAGGATCCGCTGGAGGCCAGCCGGCACTTCATCCGCATGGACCACTACGGCGACGACCCCTTCGGCCTCATGCCCAAAGCCTGGGACAAGGCCGTGGCCAAGTACACGGCTGATACCCTGCGCAAATACGGCACGCTGCCGTGGGCCGTACTGGAAACCAAAACCAAGCTGACGGAGGCCTTCCGCCAGCGCGACACGGCCGCCATCATCAGCCTCTCCGCCGACCTGGGCCACTACGTAGCCGACGCCTACGTGCCCCTGAACACCACCGTGAACTACGACGGACAGCTTACCAAACAGGAAGGCATTCAGGCCCTGTGGGCCAACAAGCTACCCGAGCGCAACATTGCCAAGTACAAGCTGGACAGTGAATCGGGGCACTATTCCAAAGATCCGTTGAAGGAAATTTGGCAGACGGTGCAGGACTCCTACGGTTTTCTGGGCGAAACCTTTGATCGGGAAGAGGAAATAACCCGCAAGTACACACCCGAAACCAAATACGTGTTCAGCCACAAGTACGGCAAAACCCGCCGCTCCTACTCCGACGCTTTTGCCGACTCTTACCACGAGAAAGTGGGGGGGCAGGTAGCCTACCGGCTAAAGCTGGCCCCCACCCTGGTAGCCTCCATGTGGATGACGGCCTGGAAGGATGCCGGCAGCCCCAACCTGGACACGTTCCTAAAAAAAGCGCCGACCAAGGAGGAAAAGCAGAAGCTTGAGGATGAAATGAAAATCTGGAAGGACAATGGACTAGTAGAAAGCCAGCTGCTGCTGTCCATGCAGAAATTCACGGAGGCCGAGCGCCCCGACCTGATTAATGCCGCCAAAGACATGCAGGCCCTGCCCGCCGATGCGGAAGCTGCCCCCGCCGCGCCGGCGGTAGTACCCGGCGCCCCAGCCCTGCCGGCCGGCACCAACAAGGTTAAAACCAAAAGCAAGCCCGCCGCTGCGCCAGCCCAGAAGGAGAAAGCCAAGGTAGACAAACCGGCCAAAGCCAAGAAAAAACCAGCTTCCGATGGCTGGGATACGCCTGCCGGCTCTGGTTGGTAACCTCCTCAGCAGAAAGCGCAATTACTAGGTGCAGTCAGCCAATGGGCGGGCTGCACTTTTTTTGCACCTACCAAGGGCGCATTATAAATCTGAAAATCAGCTATTTAGGGTACACTGCCAGCTTTTGAAAGAAGCCAGCGCACTACCAAGCCGTAGGCTGGGCCTCTGGGTTTACTCCTAAAAGATACGCGCTACTCCACCCTCAACTACATCATTATCAGCTATATGCCTTATAACAACATTCTGGTATCGGGATAACCTCGCGCTCAATCCCCCGTTAAGCAGCAAGATCCACTTTGGCGGACAGAAATAATCTTTTTCAACCCCAAACCCCAGGTTGCTATGATTCTGCGCTATGACCGGCTAGCCGTTGAGCTGCCCAAACCCAAAAATCCATCTCCCAACGATGCTGCTGCTATTCAGGAGCTGCTGGGAGGCAAATACGGGGAGATGTCGACCCTGATGAACTACACGTTCCAGTCGTTCAACTTCCGGGGCAAAAACCGGTTGCGCCCATTCTATGATCTAACCTGCAGCATTGCCGCCGAAGAGTACAGCCACATCGAGGCCGTATCCTACGCCATCAACCTGCTACTGACCGGCCAGACAGTGCGCGGCAAGGACCCGGTACCAGCGCCTCTGGCCGACGCTAAAGATGCCCGCAACAGCTACCATTTCCTGAGCAGCGCCCAGGCTGCCGTACCTTTCGACTCCATGGGCAACCCCTGGACTGGCCAGTACGTGCACAGCAGTGGCAACCTGAAGCTGGATTTACTGCACAACTTCTTCTTGGAGTGCGGGGCGCGCGCCAACAAAATGCGGGTCTATGAAATGGTATCGGACCCCTGTGCCCGCACGATGGTCGGCTACCTACTGGTTCGCGGCGGCCTGCACGTGGTAGCCTACGCCAAAGCCCTCGAGAAGCTGACGGGTGTGGAAGTAAGCAAGCTGGTGCCGGTACCAGACCTGAGTAACGATGCCTTCCCCGAGGCCAAAAAGCTCCAGGACCAGCAGAAGTTGCACCTGAAACTCTATACCTTCAGCCCCGACGACTACAAGCAGGCGGGTATCATCTGGAACGGAACCCACCCCGAGGATGGCCAGCCCCTGGAAGTAATACAAGGAGGGTTTGAGGGCGTGCCCTACCCTGTGTTGGAAGAGGAGCCCCAGCTTAACTCGCCCGGCGCCGACGACTACGACCCGCAGATGTTCGCGGATATTGCTAAGAAGCTCGGCATCAAGCTGTAAGCTGCTTTGCGGTGCAGACCAAGGGCTACTCCCGCCAGACGGGGGTAGCCCTTGTTGCGTACTCAAGCAGGTAGAGGCTTTCCCGCTGGCTCCAGGGCGCGCGGAAGCCTGAGCCTCGGAGGTAGCACCACATCCTACTGCGGCGCGGTTCGTATCATTGCAACCTGCTACCTGCGCTGTATTTCTATGTTCCAGCTTCCTTCTTTCTCCTCTCGCTCTGCTCCACTCGTGGCGCTGGCTAGCGCCGCCCTGCTGGCGGCCTGCAACCAGCAGCCACCCGAAACGCCGGCCGCTGTGGCTACCTCACCGGCGGCGCCAGTAGTTCCCGGCCCCGACCTGATGAGCCTGACGGACTCTACGGCCCCGGCCTTACTGCGGCCCTACGGCCAGCAGTACCCGGGGCGCGAGGTGCTGCTCCAGACCCGCCACGGCAACATGCGCATCCGCCTCTACGAAGACACCCCGCTGCACACGGCAAATTTTCTGCTGCTCACCCGTAAAGGCTACTTCGATGAAACGGTGTTCAACCGGGTGGTGAAAGGCTTTGCCATTCAGGGCGGCACCTCCGACCACCTCACCATGCGCCTGAGCCGCTACCGCCTGCCACCGGAAATCCGGCCCCAGCATTTCCACAAGCGCGGAGCCGTGGGCATGGCCCGCTACGATGATGAGCAGAACCCAGGCAAGCTGTCTTCCAGCCACGATTTTTACATTGTGCAGGGGCAGAAGCTTACGCCCTACCAGGCCCAGAGCAGCACCAACCGGGAACTCACACCAGCCCAGCTGCGGACCTACAGCACCCAGGGCGGCACTCCCAGCCTCGACGGGGAGTACACCGTGTTTGGGGAGGTAGTGGAAGGCCTGGACGTTATCGACAAGATTGCCAACGAGCCCGTCGGCACCGACCACTGGCCCAACAAGGACGTGGACATCAAGATGAAAGTGCTTCAGTAACCAAAGGTGCTTAGTTGCGGCGCACAGCAATCAGGCGGGTGTGCTGCACGTCGCCGGGCTGCTCCTGCAACAATTCTAAGGCTTCGGCACGGGTATAGGTCATGCTGTTCTCGGCGAAGAAGCCAGGAGCACTTATGGCCGCTTGGGGGGTAGTGGCCTCTTGCCGGGCCGGATGTAGGTCCACAGCATCGGGGCGCACGGCGTGTACCTGGTAGAAGTAGTAGCGCTGCTGCTGCGTGCCGCGGGGCTGAAACTGCACCACATACACGTCGCCGACACGGGGAGCGCGGAGCCGCATTTCCGGCGTTTCGGCGGTGGCTACGGCCGCTGCGGGCTTGGTAGCCGCGGGCATCTGGGTGGCGGGTTGCTCGGGCTGGCTGCGGTTGCAGGCTACGGTACAGGCGGAGGCCAGTAGCAGGCCACCTAGAAAGCAAGGGGTAACGGACATAGCGGGAAATGTAAGCGGCACCAGAGCTAGTATTACGGGCGGAAGCACAAAAAAGGCGGCTCGTTTACCACGAGCCGCCTTTTCAGCTAGCAGATAAAGCTATGCTTCAGCGGCTTACCACACCTTAGCGCGCTCGGCCTGCGCACGTACCATCTTGGCGTCTTCCTTGCAGCCAAAGGCCTCATAGAATTGGGGCATGTTCATGAGCGGACCGCTGGTACGGAACTGCGCGGGCGAGTGAGGGTCCGTCATAACCTGCTGGCGCAGATACTCGGGGCGTGCGTTCGTACGCCAGATCTGAGCCCAGGCCAGGAAGAAGCGCTGCTCGGGCGTGAAGCCGTCGTACTTGGGCGCGTTGCCGGTGGGGTACTGCTTTTTGAGCTGCTTCTGCAGAGCAGTGTAGGCAATGTTCAGGCCCCCGAGGTCGGCCAGGTTCTCGCCCATCGTCAGCTTGCCGTTCACGAACACCGAGTCCAG
The DNA here is from genome assembly GCF_019599275.1 of Hymenobacter sp. HSC-4F20. Lineage (GTDB taxonomy): Bacteria > Bacteroidota > Bacteroidia > Cytophagales > Hymenobacteraceae > Hymenobacter. The sequence continues at coordinate 61,733 of NZ_JAHZTD010000003.1, forward strand.
CGGCGAGAAACCCGAGTATTGCTTGCCTACCATGTCGGCGCGCTGCTCAAACTTGGCGGCGTCTTCCTTGGTCCACCAGTCGCGCAGGTTGCCTTCGGCGTCGTATTGCCGGCCCTGGTCGTCGAAGCCGTGGGTGATTTCGTGGCCGATAACGGCGCCCATGCCGCCGTAATTTACCGCATCGTCAGCCTTGGGGTCGAAGAACGGAGGCTGCATAATGCCGGCCGGAAACACGATTTCGTTCATCGGCGGGTTATAGTAGGCATTTACCGTGGGCGGGGTCATGCCCCATTCCTTCCGGTCAATCGGCTTACCGAACTTACTGAGGTTGTCTAGGGAAGCCCACTGGCGAGCAGCCAGCACGTTTTTCAGGTACGACTCGCGCGAGATGGTCAGGGCCGAGTAGTCCTTCCACTGGTCGGGGTAGCCGATTTTTACGGTGAAGGCGTTCAGTTTTTTGAGGGCTTCCTGCTTGGTAACATCGCTCATCCAGTCAAGCTGCTGAATGTGCTCCGCCATGGCCTCCCGGATGTTGGCTACCATTTCCATGGCCTTCTGCTTGGTTTCCGGCGTGAAAGCCTTGTCCACGTAGAGCTGGCCGAAGGCTTCGCCCAGGGCGCGGTCGGTGGCGGCGTTCATGCGCTTCCAGCGGGGCTGCTGCTTTTTGGCGCCAGTCAGCACCTGCGAAAAACGGAACGACTCGTCTCCGAAGGCTTTCGGCAGGGCCGAGGTCAGGGAGGTCGTCAGGTGCCAGCGCAGGTAGGTTTTGATGTCGCCGAGGGGCTCCTGCTTGAGCAGGGTGCTTTCTTCCTTGAAGAACTCGGGCTGCCCTACAATAATGGTTTTGACCGCGCCCAGCTTCATGGCCTGCAAGGCCTGCGGCAGCGCCAGGTTCGGGAACTGCTTGTTGGCCTCGGCTACCGTCATTTTGTTGTAGTTGGCCTGCGGGTCGCGCAGGGCCACGCGGCTCCGGCTAGCCTTGGCCAGGCGCGTTTCGATGCGCATAACAGCCGCAGCATTCTTCGCGGCCGTGGCCTCGTTGTCGCCTAACAGTTTGAAGGTATTGGTGAGGTAGGTGGTGTACGCGGCGCGCAGCCCTTTCGAGCGGGCGTCATCCTTCAGGTAATAGTCCCGGTCGGGCAGGCTGAGGCCGCCCTGGTAAAGCTGGAAAGCGTACTCCGTGCTCTTTTTCTCATCCTGGCCTACACCAGCGCTATAGAATGCGCCGGTGCTGTACAGCTGCTGCCGCACAATTTCACTCTGCACGCCTTTCAGGTCCTTGATGGCGTTGATGCGCGCCAGCTCGGGCTGCAAGTACTTCAGGCCCGCCTGCTCAATAGCCATTGAGTCCATGGCCGTAGCGTAGTAGTCGCCTACTTTCTGGGCGTTAGACCCTTTAGTGGCCGAGGTGTTGGCAGCGGCTTCCTGCAGAATCTGGCGCATGAGGGCGTTGTTCTTGTCGGCCAGCTCATTGAAAGAGCCCCACCGCACTTCCGCCGCCGGAATCGGATTGTTTTTCAGCCAGTTGCCGCTGGCGTACTGAAAGAAATTGTCGCAGGCGCTAACTGAGTTGTCAATGTTAGCTACGTTCAGGCCCACCCCCTTTGGGTCGGCGGCTGGGGCGGGAGCAGCGGGAGCCGTAGTGGTAGCGGCCGCCGTGGGTGCAGCGGTTTTGCTGGAGGCGCAGCTGGCCAGCGAAAGACCGGCTGCCGCCACCGCTGCCAGCGTCAGGCTGTTGCGGTTTTTCATGAAAAAGATAGTAGGAAGATGGATGTACTGTTTTGCAAGGTAAGCAATTAGCCAGTGATGCGGGAATGAAGAAAAACAGGCCGGCCGCCGCTCTTTGGGAGAACAGAGATTCACTGAATTTCTGCTCTCCCAAAGAGCAGATCAAGAAACCCCGAGCAGCCGCTTCACTTTACCGGCCGACAGATGCGGGGTAGCCGGTGACCAGCACGGCGGCTTTTGCTACCGCCTCTTGCCCTGTGGATACTACATCTTAGCGGGAGCGGTAGCCCGGCTGCCGCGTACGGACACGCTATTGGTCCCCTGCTTCTGCGTAACTTGCGCGTCTGATGCCCCTGTACAACCGCCGCCCCGAAACCGGGCTTTCTTCGGCCAAGTCTGCCTCGCTCCCGCCCGCCGCACTGCCCCTGAGCGAGCTGCTGGCCCGGGTGCGTCAAACCCTGAGTGAGCGGTTTGCGGACTCCTACTGGATAGTAGCGGAAATTGCTGACCTCACCCTCCCCCGCTTCGATGGGGCGCATTGCTACCTTACCCTCACTGACCAGCACACCACTGCCCGCGGGGCCCAACTCAAGGCCCAAGCCCGGGCCACCATCTGGAGCCAGCGCTTTCAGCAGCTAGCCCCTGCATTCGAGGAGCACACCGGTCTTACCCTCCGGACGGGCCTGAAGGTGATGCTGCGCGTGCAGGTGAAGTTTCACGAACAGTTTGGCCTTAGCCTCGACGTGCTGGCCCTCGACCCCACGTATACCGTGGGCGACCTGGCCCGCCTGCGCCTGGAAACTCTGCGCAAACTGGAGGCCCAGGACTTGCTGGAGCGCCAAAAACGCCTGACCCTACCCATTGGCGTGCAGCGGGTAGCCGTTATTTCGTCGCCGACGGCGGCGGGCTGGCAGGATTTTGTGCAGCAGCTACAGGAGGCCCCTTACGACTTTGCCCTGACCCTTTTCCCCGCCCTTATGCAGGGCGACGACGCCCCGGCCAGCATCCGGGCAGCACTGGATGCCATCCGCCCGCGGCGGGAGGAATACGATGCAGTGGTGATTATCCGCGGTGGGGGCTCCAAAACCGACCTGCTGGCCTTCGATGACTACGGCCTGGCCGCGGCCATCGGCTCGTTTCCGCTGCCCGTTCTCACGGGTATCGGCCACGAGCGGGACGAGGCCGTGGTAGACCTAACGGCGCACACCGCCCTGAAAACCCCCACGGCCGTAGCAGCTTTTCTGATTGAGCGTCTGGCCCGGCTGGAAGCAGCCCTGGAAGGCTACGGCCTGCGTATTCGGGAGCTGGCCCAGGCCCAGGTGCAGGCCGAAACCGGCCGGCTAAGCCGCTTGCTGCGCCACGCCCACCTGGCGGCCCAGAACCAGCTCCAAGACCACCGCGAAGCCCTGCACCAGCGCGTCCGGCAGGCGGCTGACTCGCCCCGCGCGCAGCTGCGGCAGCAGGAGCACCAGCTGATCCGGCGACGCCACCAGTTGCACCGGGCAGCCCGGACCGCGCTGCGTCAGCAGGAGCAGGGCCTTCGCACGCGGGGCCGCCTGCTGGCCCGTCACTTCCGCCGCCTGCACCGCCGCCGCTGCGAGCAGCTGCTCCACCAGCGCTACGAGTTGCAGCTAGCCGCTACCCGCCTGCTGCACCGCGCGGAGCTGCGTTTGGCTCAGCTTAGCACGGTGCAGCCAGCCAGTGGTACGGTTCGCCTGCTTACTCCCAAGGGCCGCCCCCTGACCGGCCCCCTCCGGCCCGGGCAGGACATTCTGCTCCGCCTGCCCGAGGGCGTAGTGCCCGCCCGCATTGGTGGGCAACTGCCTCTGTTTCTTCCCTAGCCTTCCCCTGCCATGTCGCCCCAGAACCTTACCTACCGCCAAGCCATTGAAGAGCTGGAAACCATCCTGCGCGCCCTGGAAACTGACGCCGTGGACGTGGATGACCTCACGGCCCGGGTGCAGCGCTCCGCTGAGCTGATTCGCCTGTGCAAGCAAAAGCTGCGCTCGGCCGAGTCAGCCATTGACCGGGTCTTTGAAAACCTGGAAGAAGAAGAGGACGAGCAGTAGCTGAGCCGTGGAGTTTGGGGGACATACCTAATCCGGTATATTTGAATCCGGCAATTCTGCTCGCCTCCTACCCTATCTTTTGCATGTCATCTGCTGCTGATCAAGCCCCACTCGGGCTTACCCTCGACCAGGCCAGTGACTGGACCCGCCGCTACCGGGAACAGCACACCGACCAGATTAAGGGACACCATTTTTCGCGGGCCACTCTCGAAGCAATTCTGGCCCAACCCGAGTGCGCAGGTATTCGCCTGTACTACGGCCGCGACGAGCACAACCAGCGGCGGCTCATTCTGGTAGGTACCGACAGCAACGACTTCGACTTGCTCGGCACCGCTACGGCCCTACAAGCGCCTACTTCCGATGAGCCAGCCGCGGCTAGCTTCGCCGCGGCCGCCCCTACCCCGGTGGAGGCTGGCACTCCCTGCCCGCCCTGCTGCAGCGTGACCAACTCCCTGAACAGCTAACATACCAATTGCCAGTCTTTTACCCATGACCGACACCTGGATAAAAGCGTATCTGGCCTTTGAAATCTGCGTTAACCTCAGTTTTTTCCTGCCCGCTGTCCTCGCGTGGCGGCGATGGCCATACGTGGTGCCGCCCCTGCGAGTACTGGCCCTGCTCACGGTATTTACGCCGGCTATGTTTGGTCTTTCCCGACTGGCAATTACGCTGTGGAAGTACAACTTAGCTGTGGGCCACGCCACAACTATTGGTGAGGGGATGCTGTATCTGTGGTATTTCCGCCGGCTGTTCACTGGCAGCCAGTACGCTAAATACTTTCCGGCCTTACAGTGGGGCTACGCTGCATTCGCCTTGCTCGACTCTTTTTACCTGGAAGGATTTGCCAAGCTAAACTCCTACACCAATGGCCTGGAAAGCTTCCTGTGCATTGGCTTGGCCCTGCTGTTTTTCGAAGAATACCTGCGCAGGAGCAAAGTACCCTCTCCCGCTCAGGACCCGGCCTTTATCAGCAACTGTGCTATTCTGATTTACATGACCAGCACGGTTACTACGTACCTGTTCCTCAACCGGTTTATTGCGCTGAATGATGCCCATTCAGTGTACCGTATTTTCTTTATCAATCTGGTAATGCTGCTGATTTTGAGTGCTGCTTTAACGTTTGCTTTTTTGCTGGCCCGGCGTCCGGCTGTAGCCTCTGCCAGAAGCTAGGCAGCCCCTACCCAGAACTGGCCGTGAACTGGGGAAGTAAGCAGAGTATTTTTTCCGCTTAAAAACAGTAGCTTGGCTCACTGCTCCATCTTCTGCCACGTTTTACCCTATCTGCATGCCTATTTCTGACCCAGTTCCTGGCTTCAATCCAGATGCCGGCGCCCTCATTGCGCCGGCGCTTGCCGAACAATGGACTGCCAACTACCGCCAGCAGCCTCTCACCGATGCGGGCCCGGGTGCTGCGAAACGAATTAACGCCTACTACCTCAGCAACCAGATTCTGACGGAGATTCAGGCCCAGCAGGGCTGCGTCGGGCTCCGCTTCTACATGGGCCTCGACAAGCCCAAAGCCGGCGAGAATAAAGCTGCCGAATACCAGATGCTGGTGGTAGGCGTAGATGCCAACGGCTACGACATGGTGCCGCGCCCGGCGACCAGCGGCGAACTGCTCTACGAAGACGGCATTGTAGGGGATAATGCACAAAAGTGCCCGAGCGTGTGCGACAGCACTAGTCCGCTAACTTCTTAAGGAAGTATCCATGAGCCCCTGGCTTTCTCTGATCAACCTTTTTATCGGGATAAGCAAGGGATTCAGTGTTATCCTGCTGGGCTACCTATGGGGGCGCAAAACCCGGATACCCGGCGTTTTGCGCCCCTTGCTGTGGTATGTGGTTTTTGATGCGGCCATTTATGTGCTCGGGGTAGCCGGAAGCCGCCTCTACCACAACAATGTTCCAGGCTTTCACCTCTCTACCTTCAGCGACGTTACCTGCCTGACCCTGCTTTTCGTGCGGCTGGCTTCTCCCCGGGTCAGGCCCTGGCTGCGGGTGGGTTGGGTGGGATTCGTCGGCTCCGCGCTGGTTAGTGCGCTATGGGTGGACGGGCTCTGCACGAATATCAATACGTTGAGCCGGGGCGTGGGCAACTTGTTCCTGGTGGGCATGGCCCTGCGGCAGCTGATGCAGATGAGTTCGTACAAACGCACGCTCCCCCCCATGCGCAACCCCGAAATGCTGCTGTGCGTGATGGTGCTGCTATACTACTCCTGCTCTACGCTGGTAATCATCGGGCAGGATCTACCGCGCTATTCTTGGTTCAAGAGCAGTTACACCTCGGCTCCGGGTGCCAGCTTCACCATTCTTACGCTGCTACCGTATCCGTTTCTGCGGGCCATCCAGGCCGGCGTGCTGGTGCGGCTATTTGCGCTGCTGCCGCAGGGCGTCAGGCCCCGCCGGGCACTGCCGCGGTGGCTGCGGTTTCGCCTGGGCTGGCGTCCGCCCACTGAGCCACCACAGTACCGGGTGCTGCCGGCTTATCTGATCAAGTAAAACCCTGTATCTTGGGCGGATAAAGCTGGCTTCTGCTTTGTATGTATGCCTGACGCGCTTATCCCTTTAGTTCTCGTGACGCCTATCCTGCTGCTGCTGGCACTGGGCATTGTGGGCTTTGTGGTGCGCTACCAACGCCGCCTGATTCAGCAGCAACTGGAAATGCAGGAGCTACACGAGGCAGCTCAACAGCAAGCCCTAGAAGCGGCGCTGCTGGCTCAGGAGGAGGAACGCCGCCGCATTGCCGGCGACCTGCATGACGGCGTAGGAACTACCCTGGCCATTGTAAAGCTTCACCTCAACACCCTGGATCAGCCCGAGCTGACGCAGGAAGCCTCTTCCCTGCTGGACCAGGCCATTAACGAAGTGCGCCGTATTTCCCGTAACCTGCTCCCGGCGGCTCTGCAGAAATTCGGGTTACCCTTTGCCCTGGAGGCCCTGGCCCGCACTGTTCCTGCCGATGGACCTACGCAGGTAGAGGTAGAACAGCGCGGTCGGCCCCGCCGCCTCGAACCCAAATACGAGTTGATTGTATATCGTGTGGTGCAGGAACTGCTAGGCAACGGCCTGCGCCACGCCTATGCGGCCCATATTCACATTGTAGTGGAGTTCGGCACCGATCAGCTAACCCTTCATTACACGGATGACGGTGTAGGCTTCGACCCCACCCTGCCCGATCAGCCGCCCGCCCCTGGCACTCGTACTGGCCTGGGATTAACCAACTTACGGAGCCGAGTTGGCGTACTACGCGGAACGCTACGCCACGAGTCGGCTCCTGGCGAGGGAACGCGGGTTTGGATTTCCTTACCCGTTCCGTACCTTTCTACAATTCAACCTGCTCCCTCTTCAGTCCTATGAGTGTTCCTGCCATTCGCCTAGCTGTTGTCGATGATCATATCTTATTTCGCAAAGGACTGCGGGCTCTCATCAGCGGCTTTCCGGGGATGGAAGTGCTGTTTGAAGCTGGCGACGGACAGGAGCTGCTGGAGCGGCTGGACCAGGGCACCATTCCGGATGTGGTCCTGATGGACTTGCAGATGCCAGTGCTCGATGGGCTGCAAACCGTGCGCCTGCTACGTGCTCAGTATCCGCAGGTACGCTCCATCATCATTTCCATGCACGATGAGCCCGAGCTGATTGACTCTCTGCGCGCTGAAGGCGCCCACGGCTACCTGCTGAAAAACGCCAGCCCTGAGGAAGTGCGCCGCGCCATCCAAAGCGTTATCGATAACCGCCCGAACCTGGGTAACTCCCGCAATATTCTTACTACCGCTTTCTAGAGCTAGCCTTTAGAAGAGGTGGTGCTACCCAAAGCCCTGCTACTGGTAGCCTTTTATTCCAGTTCCGCCGCGGGGTCCCAGAACAGGCGCTTAAACTCAACCACCTGATCATCTACCACCTGAATGCCCTCTGCTTCCAGGGCTTCCTGCATGGCCGTGGGGGTAGGGTAATGCTGCCGCCCGGTCAGTAGGCCATTGCGGTTCAGCACGCGGTGGGCCGGCACGTAAGCGTCGGCGGTGTGGGCAGCCATCATGGCCCAGCCCACCAGGCGCGCCCCGTGGCGGGCCCCCAGGTAATGAGCAATGGCACCGTAGGTAGTAACCCGGCCCGAGGGCACCAAGCGCACTACCTCGTGCACTTCCTGAAAAAAATTGCGCTGCTTTTCGCTGGGGTTACGGGGTAGGGACACGGGTAAAAGTAGCGCGAAGCCAAGAAATAGAACAAGTTTTGAGTGCAAATGCTTGGGCCGCTTAGCGTAAACGAACTCATACGCTACCCAGACAAAAGCTCCCGCTCAAGCACCGGTAGGCTGTTCAGAGAGCCGCTAAGCTGAGCCTTAGCCCAACGCAGCAAGGCCACCAACCAGAGCCGTAGGTCCTACCAGGTGCGTCTGGAAGGAACGGGCTGCAACCCGCCGGGGTTTTCTGTGTCTTACCCGCATCATCACCCCACCCCAACCCGGCCTTAACCTTCAATAGGTGGTTAGCGTTGTGACGGTTGCACTCCAACCGGCCGCGGCGTTGCGGCGGGCACCACTCCCCCGAGGCACATGCAAACCCAAGAACACCCCACGCAAGAAATTACCGAAACTCGCTCCAGCGGAGCCGGCCGCCGCATTATCTGGCTGCTGGTAGCATTGGCCGTAGTAGGCGCCCTGGCTTTCATCAAGATAAAGTTTTTTCCTTCCCAAAGTGCCGAGGGCAAAGGGGGCGGTGGCAAGGGTGCTGCTGGGGCCGGTAAAGGTGCCTCGGGTGGGGCCGGGAGCAAAGGCGGGCAGAAGCTACCCGTGCAGGTATATGTAGTACAAGCTACCAACCTGGCCGATGAAGTAGCTGCCACGGGTTCCATTCTGGCCGAGGAATCGGTGATTATTAAAAGCGAAATTTCGGGCAAAATCACCAGCCTCAATATCAAGGAAGGGCAACCCGTCAGCAAGGGACAACTGCTGTTCAGCATCAACGCCGACGAAATTCAGTCAAACCTGCGCAAGCAGGAGTACAATATCAAGCTTTACCGCGACCAGGAGCGGCGGCAGCGCACCCTGCTCGATAAAGAGTATATCAGCGCCCAGGAATACGAGCAGGCCAATAATCAGCTACTTACGGCTCAGGCTGACTTGCAAACCTTGCGTGCTTCCCTGGCCAAAGCCTACGTGCGGGCGCCCTTTGCCGGCGTACTGGGCCTGACTACGGCTACAGTGGGTACCTACGTGAGCCCCGGCGCCGAAATAACCACTCTGTCCAAGGTCAAGCCAGTGAAAATCAACTTCACGGTACCCAGCCGCTTCTCGAACCTGGTGCGCACCGGCGACCCTATTACCATTACCGACGAGGCTTCGAACAAGAAGTACGAAGCTAAAGTCTACGCCCTGGATCCGCAGATTGACCCTGTGAGCCGCACCCAAACCGTGCGCGCCCGCTATGCCAACAGCAACAATGAGCTGCGCCCCGGCGCTTTCGTGAAAGTAAACCTGCAACTCGGCCAAACCTCGGAAGCCTTGCAGGTACCCACCGAAGCCGTAATTCCCGAAGCGGCTGGCTACAGCGTGTACACGGTGCAAGGCGGCAAAATGGTCCCGAAGAAGGTGAAGATTGGGGTACGCTCGGCCCGCCTGATTCAGATCACCGAAGGCATTGCCGTCGGGGACTCCATAATTCGCACGGGCATTCTACAGGTTAAACCTGGTGATGCTGTGCGCGTTACTAAGTAATTAATAATTAACAATTAGTAATTAGTGATTATAGCTCAATGACATGAAGGAAGACAATATAATTCTTCATAAAAGCTACAGCTTGGCTGTGCGCATCGTGAAACTCAGTCAATATTTAAGCAAAGAAAAACAGGCCTTTCAATTAGCAGACCAGATTCGACGTAGCGGCACTTCTATTGGTGCCAATATGGAGGAAGCTATTGGGGGCCTTTCTCGTAAAGACTTTGTAGCAAAATGTGGTATAGCGTACAAGGAGGCTCGGGAGACGCATTACTGGCTTCGTTTGCTACGTGATACCGATTACATAGCGCCAACTCAGGCTGCGTCTTTACTACAGGATTGTGAAGAAGTATTAAAAATAATAACGGCTATTATTCGCTCTTCTCGAGATGTACCCGCCAATTCTTAATTATTAATTTCTAATTACTAATTGACGAAGTCATGAGTCTTTCCTCCACTAGTATCAACCGGCCGGTGCTCGCCATTGTGATGAGCCTGGTCATCGTGATTTTCGGGGTGATTGGGTTTCGTTACCTCAGCGTGCGGGAGTACCCCAGCGTTGACCCGCCCATCATCACCGTATCGGCCTCTTATACCGGTGCCTCCGCCGACGTCATGCAGGGCCAGGTAACGGAGCCGCTGGAAGAAGCCCTCAACGGTATTCAGGGCATCAAGAACCTGACCTCGAACTCCCGCGACGGACGCACCCAGATTACGGTAGAGTTTGACCTTGATGCCGACCTGGAAACGGCGGCCAACGACGTGCGCGACAAGGTATCGGGGGCCCAGGGCCGCCTACCCCGCGACATTGACCCTCCCGTGGTCAGCAAGGCCAACGCCGACTCCCAACCCATTGTAATGACCTACCTCAGCTCCAGCCAGCGCAACCTGCTGGAGCTGACCGACTATGCCAACAACACCCTCAAAGAGCGCCTCCAAACCATTCCAGGCGTTTCGGAAGTGCGGGTGTACGGGGAGCGGAAGTATTCCATGCGCTTGTGGCTGGACCCGGTGAAACTCTCCGCCCTGGGCGTGAGCCCCGTGGATGTGCAGGCCGCCCTTACCCGCGAAAACGTGGAGCTGCCCAGCGGCTCGGTACAAGGGGAGGCTACTCAGCTGACGCTACGCACCATGGGCCGCCTGTCGTCGGTAGAAGACTTCAACAACCTGATTATCCGGCAGGATGAATCTTCGCTGGTGCGCCTCTCCGACATCGGCTACGCCGAACTCTATCCCGAGAACGACCAAACCATCTTCAAGGTGAACGGCGTGCCGATGGTAGGTCTGGCCGTTATTCCGCAGCCGGGCTCTAACCAAATTGACATTGCCGACGAGTTCAACCAGCGCATTGCCCTCTACGGCAAAGACCTGCCCAAGGACCTGGTGCTGAAGCCGGGCTTCGATAACTCAGTGTTTATCCGCAAGTCTATTAACGAGGTAGAGCACACCATCATTGAGGCCTTCGTGCTGGTAGTAATTATCATCTTCCTGTTCCTGCGCGACTGGCGTTCTACCATCATTCCGGTGGTAGCCATTCCGGTGTCACTGGTAGGTATCTTCTTCGTGATGTACCTGATGAACTTCTCCATCAATGTGCTCACGCTGCTGGCGGTGGTACTGGCCATTGGCCTGGTAGTGGACGACGCCATTGTGGTGCTGGAAAATATTTACTCCCGCATTGAGGAAGGCGAAGACCCGAAAACTGCCGCTATTAAAGGCTCCGAGGAAATTCTGATGGCCGTTGTCAGCACCACCATTGTACTGGCGGCTGTATTCCTACCCGTGGTGTTCCTGACCGGTATTACCGGTCGTCTGTTCCGGGAGTTTGGTATTGTGGTGGCTGGTTCGGTACTGATTTCGGCCTTCGTGTCCCTCACCCTGACACCGATGATGTGCTCGGTGCTGCTCAAGCGCCAGGAAACGCACAACTGGTTTTACCGCAAAACTGAGCCCTTCTTCCAGAAGATGATTGGCGGCTACCAAAGCAGCCTGGAAAGCTTCCTGCGCAACCGCTGGATGGCCTGGCTGATGGTGGTGGGTACGGGGGTAGGCATTTGGTTTTTCATGAAAGTGATTCCCTCGGAGCTGGCACCAGTAGAGGACCGAAGCCGCGTAAACATCAATGCCACCGGCCCGGAAGGTGCTTCGTTTGAGTTCATGGATGCCTACATGACCCAGCTCACGAAGCTGGCCATGGACTCGACCGGCGAGCAGAACCTGAGCAGCGTGTTTGCCGTGACCTCGCCCGGTTTCGGGGGGGGCTCCAACTCTGGTACGGCCCGGGTGCTGCTGCTGGATGCCGATGAGCGGAAACTGGGCCAGCAGCAGATATCGGATAAGCTCAGCGCCGGCGTGAAGAAACTGACGGCTGCCCGTACCTCGGTGTCGCAGGACCAGAGTATTGGTAGCGGCGGCGGGGGCCTACCGGTGCAGTTCGTTATCCAGACCCAGGACTTCGACAAGCTGCGCACGGCCGTTCCGAAATTCCTGGATGCCGCCCGCCAGGACCCGACCTTCCAGTTCGTGGATGTCAACCTGAAGTTCAACAAGCCGGAGCTGCGCGTGAATATTGACCGGGAGAAAGCTCAGAGCTTAGGCGTATCGGTGCAGAGCATCAGCCAGACGCTGCAGTCGGGCCTCAGTGGGCAGCGCTACGGCTACTTCATTCGGGAAGGCAAACAGTATCAGATTATCGGGCAGGTAGCGCGCGAAGACCGCAGCCAGCCGTTGGATGTGCGCTTGCTTTCCGTGAAGAATGCAGATGGGGAGCTAATCCAATTGGACAACGTAATTCGGTTGGAAGAAAGCAGCACGCCACCTCAGCTCTACCGTTTCAACCGCTACAACTCGGCTACCTTCTCAGCCTCTTTGGCTCCGGGCCGGACCCTCGGCGACGGTATTGCCGCCATGCAGGCCATTGCCGACAAAAACCTTGACGACACCTTTTCTACCGAACTCGCCGGCGCGTCCCGCGACTTCCAGGAAAGCTCTTCCTCCCTGGTCTTTGCCTTTGGATTGGCGCTGGTGCTGATTTATCTGGTGCTAGCGGCGCAATTCGAAAGCTTCCGCGACCCGGTAATTATCATGGTGACGGTGCCGCTGGCCCTGTCCGGCGCCCTGCTCAGCCTGTGGTACTTCAACCAGACCCTCAACCTGTTCTCCCAGATCGGCATTATCATGCTGGTAGGCCTGGTCACGAAGAACGGTATCCTGATTGTGGAGTTTGCCAACCAGCAGGTAGAGAATGGCAAAGACTACATGACGGGCCTGATTGAAGGCGCTACCGCCCGTTTCCGTCCCATCCTGATGACTTCTTTGTGCGCCATCTTGGGTATTTTGCCCATTGCCGTGGCTACCGGTGCGGGTGCGCTTAGCCGCCGGGCCATGGGCATCGGGGTAGTAGGCGGCTTGTTTTTTGCCACGGCGCTTACCCTCTATGTGGTACCAGTTATGTATTCGTACTTCGCTACGGCTAAAAAGCACAAGCAGCCCGAAGCCGAGCGAAAGGCCGTAGCAGCATAGCCGTGCCGTATCCTTCTGTATTTCAACCGCCCTGTTTTCAGCAGCTGATTCCCTTCATGCGTCGTTCTGTTCTTGCTGCTTTTTTGCTCGCCGCTCCCCTACCCTTGCTGGCTCAGCAGCCGGTGCTACCCTCGCGTCAGCCTACTACCCAGCCCCAAAGCAAACCCCAAACGGAAAAGCCCGAAACGGTAGCGCCGGCCCCTTTCCTGACCCTAGCGGATGCCATCCGCATCGGGGTAGAAAACAACTATGACATCCGGCTTTCCCGTCAGGACGTGCGTATTGCCGAAAACAATGTGACCCGCGGCAACGCCGGCCAGCTGCCCACCGTGAACGGCAACCTCACCCGCACCTTCAACCGCAACAACGTGCGGCAGGAGTCCTCTAGCCGGCCTGAGCCCAGCATTGCCAATGGGGCCCAGTCGAACCTGTTGAATGCCAACGTAGCAGCTACCTGGACGATTTTCGACGGGTTTGGGATGTTTATTGCCTACGACCGGCTGAAGGCACTGGCCCAAAGCCAGCGGCAGCTCACGCGTGCTACCCTGGAAGAAACCGTTGCCAACATCACCGACGCCTACTTTGTGGTGGTGCGCGAGTCGGGCAAGATTAATTCCATTGAGGAAGCCCTGAAAATCGGGCAGGCCCGCATCGACCTGACCCAGGCCCGGGTAGACGTAGGCGTAAGCGCCAAGGTAGAAGTGCTGACCGCCCGCGTCGATTACAACGCCGACCGCTCGGCGCTCATTCAGCAGCAGGAAGCCCTGAAAACCGCCAAAATTAGCCTCAATAACCTGCTAGGCCGCAACCCGAATTTGGATTTTCAGCCCCAGGATTCCATTGTAGTTTCCCAAAACCTAAACCGGGAGGCGGTGCTGCAAGCTGTACGCCAGAACAACCCCCGCCTGCAGCAGGCGCGCACGAATACGGAGGTAGCTACCTACGACCGTCGGCTGGTCCGGGCTTCCCGGTTCCCACAGATCGGGCTTACCTCCGGTTACGGCCTGAACCGCAACATCAACGGTGCGGCCTTCTTTGGTTCCCAGTTGGTTACCAATACCAGCCGCACCTATGGCCTGAACTATGGGGTAGTAGCCTCAGTACCCATTTTCGATGGCTTTAACCGCAACCGCCTGGAGCAGAACGCCCGCGTAGTTGAAGAGCAAAGCCGCCTGCAGCTCGACCAGACCCAGCTCCAGCTTGATGCCGAAGCGGAGCAGGCCTGGGCTCAGTACCAGAACCGCCTGCAGCTGCTGGAGCTGGAAGAAGCCAACATTCTGCTGGCCCGCGAAAACGTGGCTATTGCTCTAGAGCGCTACCGACTGGGGCTTCTTACCCCCATTGCCTTGCGTGAAGCCCAGCGTACCCAGCTCGACGCTGAAGTTCGCCTGCTCGATATTCGCTACCAGGCGAAGCAAGCCGAAATTGTGCTGCGCCGCCTGAGCAGCGGCTTGGTGCAAGAAGGAACTACTCAGCGGTAAGCACAGGCGGGTACCGCGGCTAGCCCGCAGTAGCTCGTGCACATCATAAGGGTAGACCTGGCCTTAACAAACAGCCCGCTTCCTCGCGAGAGTAGGCGGGCTGTTTTGCGCTTGATTCTGCAGGCAGAGAATCCGTTTGGCCGCAAAAAACGTCCTTTTAGTGGGTGCTCCGGTAGGTCCGGCGAAGAAATTCTACAGGCTGGAACCACTACTATAGTTTTGTTTCATCCTCAACGCCACCTCACCTACCTACTGCCAATGTTTGCTTCTTTACTCCGCCTCACCCTGGTTTTTTTCGCATTGTCTTTCTGCCTGCCCACCGGGTCATCGGCGGCTGGCCTCACTGGCCGCGGTTTGCTTCCGGCGGTACGCGCCAAGATGAAAGGCCAGTATCATCTGCACCGTCCGAACTACCGTCCTTACCGTCGGTAGCTTGCCATAAGACCGCTGAGAGAGTAGCCGCAAGCTACTTGCATAACAGCCCGTCGCCTCGCTTTTGGCCGTGCCTCCTGTCGTGTTCAGGGGTAGCATAGCGAAGGCGAGGCGACGGGCTTTTTATCTGGCAGCCGATGCACCTTAGGGAGTTGCTTTCACGTGCACTGCGCGTAGCTGTTGCAAGGCCTGCTGGGTTTCTTGTCGCTTTTCTTTTTCCTTTTCATCCTCATCTACCGGCTCCTGGGTTGGGGTATCGTAGAAGGCAACTATATGCTGCTGCTGCGTGAGCGTGAGGTGGTCAAACTTCTTATCGGCCAGCTTGCGAAGCCACTCGCCGTAGGTTTCATCCGTTAGGGCGTACTCTCCCAGCTTGGTAGGCTTGCCGGTATCGAAGTCGGCATTGGGTAGCGGAATGGCGGCCAGGGTAGTATCGTGGGGCTCTTTCTCCAGCAGGGTGCAGTAGTTGCGCATCACCGTCCGGAAGCTGGCCTTGAATAGCTCCTGGGCTTCGGGAGTAGGCAGCTTAAAGGCAAAAGGCCGCAACGGCCCGATTTTGGGCAATACTCGCACGAAGTAAGATAAAATGCGGGCCCCGGTACCGGGGTGCTCGTAGTCGGTGCCGTAGCGCTGGCGGTACTCCCGCTCACTTTCTTTGTACACGTACTCGCGGCGGCGGGCCTGGGGGCTTAGCCGACGAATTTCCTTTTTCTGCGACTGCCACGCAGCCCGGCTGGCAATGGGAATCAGGCTGCGCACGGCAAACCGGAAGGAGCTGATGGCCAGATCTACGTTAAAGACCACTTGCCCTAGCTCCAGCCCATACGTTTTCAGAAATGCCCTTTCCAGCACCGGCTTGCTCACCTGGAAACCGATGTAGCGCTGGTAATCGGCAGTGCGGTAGCGGCCCGCTGCCACTTGCACCACATCGAAGGCAAACTCCAGCTGGGTATGCTGAATGGGAGCTTCTTCGTACGTAATGACGTCGCCAAACGTAGCCTTTAAATCGGGGTATACGCTGGGCATGGCGCGGTTAGTACCTTCGGGGTGCCCGTGAATGTCGGCGGCATAGTGGGCCAGCGCACCAAGGGCAAAGGCGTACTCATTTCGGTTGTGGGCCTCATCGAGCAGGGTGCGCACAAAGTCGCCGGAGCGCACGTAGTGGGTCAGGTTGGTGAACAGCTCCGAGCCGAAGGGGTAGTAGCCCATGTCCTGCAGAATGGAGCCGCCATAGGCAAAGCTCTTGGCTTCATTGAGCTGTTCTTCAGTGGCACCGGGGTAGCGGCTCTGCAACAGCGGCAGCATACAGCGCGTCCAGCTGGAATCGACGTTGGCCTGGTGGGTAAGCACGGAGTAGGCCGCAGCCGGATGCGCAGTGAGTCCGAGCAGGACCAGTACGCCAAGTATCCATTTCAGCATAAGGAGTAAGGCTGGGCCAGGCAATATAGCTCAACCGCAAGCTTTGCCAGTACGCGAGCCTGCAAGTCATGGTTGTAGCTACATAGATGGCGGTAGGAACAAACCTGCCACACGGGAATCGCCGTCAGGAACACGCTTTTCCCCTGACTACGAGAGTGAATGGCTGATGGTCGTGAACAGGAAAATTTCGGGCAACCTGAAGTCAGACGAATTCCAAATTTGCAGGCTCCAGGTGTTTTCCTGAACAAGTCCCTGCCCCAGGAGTTACCTTTGCCGAGATGAAACCGGTAGTAGCCTTCTTTCTGGGAATCCTGATGCTCGTGAGCAGCCTCGTGCCGCAGAACGATCTGTCGGAGCTGGGGAAGCTCCCGGAGCTGGCCCGGCACTACCGCTACCACCAAACCCTGGCGGGTGGCACCCTCTCGCCGCTGGCCTTTCTGGTGCTGCACTACGGCCCTCATGGCGCCGACCACCGCCGTAACCCCTACTCCCAGCGCGACGCCCAGGACCACCACAAGCTTCCGCTGGAACCGCATCACCACGACTGTGTGATGGTAAGCTTTGTACTGCCGACGGGCCGGGTAGTGCTGCCGCCACGGCCCCAAAGCTGGCCGGCCCCCGACTACCACGTAGCCGCCGGGTCTCTGTACGCTTTCAGCGTCAGCCAGTCCTTGCTGCAGCCACCACGAGCGTAGCTACCCCGCGCCCCCGGGCGAAGTGTGCCCGACTGCTACCCCGGTTGCCGCCCGCAACCCTCGTTTCTTTTTGCTGATTTTGCCTCCGCCCGAGCAGGGTAGAGACCTACCCCTACGCGTCTGATGGGCGTGTGCTCAGGTTGTTCTCGCTACGTCTTCGCCGGGCTGCCCCGGTACATGCCGTCTTGCGTGTTGTAATCTGCGGAGGCAGCACTTCTTCCTTCTATGCTTTCCCGCATCATTCGGGCCAGTATCCACAACAAGCTGTTTGTAGTGCTACTGCTCATCGCCTTGCTGGGCTGGGGCGGCTACTCGGCCGCCCACCTACCCCTCGACGCCATCCCCGACGTTACCAACAACCAAGTTCAGGTTATTACCCAGAGTCCGGCCCTTGCCGCCCAGGAAGTAGAGCAGCTGCTCACTGTTCCGCTGGAGCTGAGCTTGCGCACCATTCCGGGCGTCACGGAAATCCGCTCCACGTCGCGCTTCGGCCTCTCGGTGATTACCGTGGTGTTCGAGGACGACATCAGCACCCTGCAAACCCGGCAGCTGGTGGCCGAGAAGCTGCGCACGGCCGAAGCTGACCTGGGCTCCGACCTCGGCCGCCCCGAAATGGCGCCCATCACCACGGGCCTTGGCGAAATCTACCAGTACAGCATCGGCATTAAGCCCGGCTACGAGCAAAAGTTTTCCCTTTCTCGCCTGCGCGACGTGCAGGACTGGATTGTGAAGCGGCAGTTGGCCGGCGTGCCGGGGGTAGTGGATGTGAGCAGCTTTGGGGGCTACGTGCGTCAGTACGAAGTCAGCGTAAACCCCGAGCGCCTTAATGCCAGCGGCGTGACCATGAGCGAGCTGTTCACGGCCCTGGAAGCAGGCAATGCCAATACGGGCGGTTCCTACCTCGAGCGGGGCCGCAATGCTTACTTTATCAGGGGTGAGGGCCGGGCTGCTTCCCTGCAGGACGTGGGCAGCATGGTAATTAAGCAAGTGAACAACGTGCCTCTGCTGGTGCGCGATGTGGCCACCGTGCGCTTCGGGCACTCCGTCCGCTACGGGGCCATGACCTTTAACGGCAAAGGCGAAACGGTAGGCGGCATCGTGCTGATGCTGAAAGGCGCGTCTTCGGAGCAAACCATTAAGGGCGTGAAAGCACGGGTGGAAGAAATCAACCGCCAGCTGCCCGAAGGCCTCTACGTGCGCCCCTTCCTCGACCGAACCAAGCTGGTAAACACGGCCATTCACACCGTCGCTAAAAACCTGATTGAAGGCGGCGTGATTGTGATGCTGGTACTGCTGCTACTGCTGGGCAACTGGCGGGCCGGGTTGGTGGTGGCCTCCATGATTCCGCTGTGCATGCTGTTTGCCCTGGGCCTGATGCACACGTTCGGGGTGTCGGCCAACCTCATGAGCCTGGGCGCCCTGGACTTCGGGCTGATTGTGGATGGGGCCGTAATCATCGTGGAAGCCATGATTTTTCACCTGGTGCACTTCCGCAGCAAAGCCGCGCACGAAACCATGGACCAGGTGGCCGAAACGGCCGCTACCCGCATGATGCGCTCCGCCCTGTTCGGCCAGCTCATCATCCTGATTGTGTACCTGCCCATTCTGGCCCTCACCGGCATTGAGGGCAAGATGTTCCGGCCTATGGCCCTGACGGTGAGCTTTGCTATTGTGGGGGCCATGCTCTTGTGCCTGACGTACGTGCCGGCCGTATCGGCCTGGGCCCTGCGCAAGGACATCAAGGAAGAAGGTACCGTGGCCGACCGCATCATGAAGGTTCTGTACCGTGGCTACCGGCCCGTTATTCACGGGGCCCTGCGCCTGCGCGGGCTGGTGGCCGGCGCGGCGGCGGGGTTGCTGGTGCTGGCGGGGGCAGTGTTTGCGGGCATGGGGGGCGAGTTTATTCCGCAGCTGGACGAAGGCGACTTTGCCGTGTACGTGGGTTTGCCACCCGGTTCTTCGCTGGCCCAAACCATTGCCACCACTACCCGCGTGCAGAAAATCTTGCTGCAGCAATTTCCGGAAGTAGAGCAGGTAGTAGCCAAAATTGGCACCTCGGAAATTCCTACCGACCCGATGAGCCTGGAAGACTCCGACCAGATTGTGGTGCTCAAGCCCCAGGCCGAGTGGACTTCGGCCAGCTCCCGGGAAGAATTGGCGGGCAAGATGAGCGAGGCCCTGGCCGGCGTACCCGGCGTGAGCCTGGAGTTTCAGCAGCCCATTCAGATGCGCTTCAATGAGCTGATTTCGGGGGTAAAGTCCGACATCAGCATCAAGATTTACGGCGACGACCTGGGCTTGCTCTTCGACAAAGCCAACGAAGCGGCGGCCCTGATTCGGCCGCTGGCAGGGGTAGGCGACCTGAAAGTAGAGCAAATTGCCGCCCTCCCCCAGCTGCGCGTAACCTACAACCGCGGTAAGATGGCGCAGTACGGCCTGCGGGTAGCCGACCTGAACACGCTGCTGCGCGCCTCGTTTGCCGGCGACGTGGCCGGCCAGGTGTACGAAGGCGAGCGGCGCTACGACCTGGTGGTGCGCCTGGACAGCACCAACCGCCGGAGCATTCAGGATTTGCGCGCCCTGTACGTTGATTTGCCCAACGGCGACAAGGTGCCCCTGGAAGAAGTAGCCGCCGTCGACTTCCGGAACGCCCCCATTCAGGTATCGCGCGATGATGCCCGCCGCCGCATCAACATTGGCGTGAATGTCCGCAACCGCGACGTGGAAAGCTTGGTAGCCGATATTCAACAGCAGCTTACCACGAAGCTCAAGCTGCCGGAAGGCTATGCTCTGCAGTACGGCGGGCAGTTCGAGAACCTGCAGCAGGCCAAGTCGCGCCTGGCGGTGGCCGTGCCGGTAGCGCTGCTGCTGATTTTCGTGCTGCTGTACTTGTCCTTCCACTCCGTCAAGCAAGCCCTGCTCATTTTTACGGGGATTCCGCTGGCGGCCATCGGGGGCATTCTGGCCTTATGGGTGCGCGGCATGCCGTTTAGCATTTCGGCGGGGGTAGGCTTTATTGCCTTGTTCGGGGTAGCCGTACTCAATGGCATCGTGCTGGTAGCCAGCATCAATGAACTGGCCTTGGTAGGCGTTACTTCGGTGCAGGAACGGGTACTGAAAGCTACCGCCGAGCGGTTTCGGCCGGTGCTGCTCACGGCGGCAGTAGCTTCCCTGGGCTTCCTGCCCATGGCCCTGAGCAACTCGGGCGGCGCAGAAGTACAGAAGCCGCTGGCTACCGTAGTGATTGGCGGACTGATTTCGGCTACCCTGCTCACGCTGGTTGTGTTGCCCGTGCTTTACACCTTGTTCACCAAAGACGGCGAAGCCAGCCCCGTGGAATCAACCCCGGAAGCCCTGGCCGATGCCCGCGAAAACCATGAGCTGTAATTCACTTTCTCAGCTCAGAGTGTGTACCAGTCCTGCACCTTCTGGGGCAGGTTCTAAGGCTGATATTCCCTGTATGTTCTACCGCTTTCTTCTCTTGGCACTGCTGCTACCGGGCCTGCTCCGGGCCCAGACTACGCCGCGTACCTTACCACCGCCAAGTCCTGCCGGGCCAGCTGTTGCCGAAGGGCCACTCACGTTGCAACAGGCCCTGCAAACCGGCTTACGGCAAAGCTTGCTGGTACAAACAGGTAACTTGGCGGTGGAGCAGCAACGTGTTCTGGCTCGCACGGGCTACGATGTTCCGCGCACGGTAGTCGATTATCAGGTGGGGCAAATTTCGGGGCCGTTGCGCGACCAAAGCCTGAACATTGTACAACAGGCGGCGCTGCCTGGCGTGTATGGGGCGCAACGCCGCTTGCTGGAAGGCCAGATTCTGACGGCTGAGCAGCGCGCCCGAACCCAGCGCCGGGAGTTGGTACACACCATCCGCTCCACGTACTATGAGCTGCTGCTCAGCTACCGCCGAACTGCCTTGCTGCGCCGCCAGGATAGCCTCTACCGCCGGGCCGCCCGGGCCGCCCGCATCCGCTACCAAACCGGCGAAACCAACCGCTTGGAGCAGGTTTCAGCAGAAGCCCGCCGACTGGAGCTGCAAAACCAATTGGCCCTGGCTCTGACAACTCAACAGGTGCAGCAACAGCAGCTCGGGGTGCTGCTGAACCTGGGCCGCCCCGCTACCATCGACACAACTGCTGCCGCCGTGGTACCCCTTACCCCCGCTGATACGGCTACCCTCACGGCAGCCTCCAACCCTACCCTGGCGCTGCTGGAGCAGGAAATCGACGTCAGTAAACGTCAGACCAAAGTAGAACAGCTGCGCCGCCTGCCCGATGTGCGCTTGGGCTACTTTAACCAGACGATCAACAAAGAAACGGGCTTTCATGTAGCCCAGGCTGGTATTGCCCTGCCCTTGCTCGGCGGTATGCAGAAAGCCCGGATTCAGGCAGCCCGGCTTGGCGAACAAGCGGCCGAGGCGCAGCTGCGCTATGCTACCACCCAGCTTACGGGTCAACTGGCGGCCCTGCGGCAGCAACTCGTCCGCGCTCAGGCTTCGCTTAGGTACTACGAGCAAACTGCTCTGCCCCAAGCCCGTCTGATTCTGGATACCGCTGAAAAAAGCTTCCGCGCCGGCGACATCGAGTACGTGGAGTACGTGGTGAACACCGAGCCCGCGTGGCAGATCCGCACGGCCTACCTCGAGCAAATCCGCCAGTACAACGAGCTGGCCCTTTCCCTCCAGACCCTCACTGGCCCCGACATTCAATAACCGTTATACCACGAAAGCCTACCTCGCCTCAGCAAGGCCCGACGGTAGGCTATCTTCTCCTCACGCATGCGCTACATTCTTTTGCCTTTTCTGACGGGTCTGTTGGCAGCCTGTGGCTCTGATACCACTACTACCCCTCCGGCAGCTACCTCCCCCGAATCGGCTACCCCTGCGGCCACCACCAACCCAGACGAGGTAAGCATCAGCCCCGCTCAGGCCCAGGCGGCGGGGCTCGAAACGGGCTCCTTCGCGTGGAAGAACATGACCACCGATGTGCAAGCCAATGGTAGCATTGATGTGCCGCCCCAGAATCAGGCCTCCGTGTCCGCCGTTATGGGGGGCTACGTGCAGTCGGTGGAGGTATTACCCGGGCAGCAGGTGTCCCGCGGCGGCATAGTGGCCGTACTTCGCCACCCCGACTACCTCCGGCTCCAGCAAGACTACCTGCAAAGCAAGGCGCGGGTTACTTTCCTGCAGAAAGAGCTGCAGCGCCAGCAAGCCCTGGATGCCGAGGACGTAGGAGCCAAACGCAAGCTCCAACAGGCTCAGAGCGACTATGCTTCGGAACAGGCTACCCTCCGGACTACGGCGGCGCAACTCCGCATGCTGGGCCTCTCGATAAGCCGCCTTGACCGGGGTGATATTTCGCCCACAGTGCCGCTGGTTTCTCCCATTAAAGGCTACGTCAAGACGGTGAACATCAATCCCGGACAGTTCGTGAATCCTCAGGATGTGCTGGTAGAAGTTGTGGACCGCTCCGACCTGCACCTGGAACTGAAAGTGTTTGAGCGAGATATTGCCCGGGTGAAAGTTGGGCAGCATATTCTGTTCAAGATTCCCAGCCGGGGCTCCAACGAAGACCTGGGAGCCCGCGTATTTCTGGTAGGCAAGGCCTTCAACGACGACGCCCGCACGGTCAGCGTACACGCCCACCTGGAACCGGAGCGCGATGATGTGCTACCCGGCCAGTACGTATCAGCCCACATCCAGACGGCCGGAGCCCGGCAGCGCACCCTTCCCGAAGACGCCGTTATTCAGGCCGGCGAGCTAAGTTACATCTTCGCCCAAACCAAGGCCGGAAGCTACCGCCGTTACAAAGTCAGGACTGGGGCCGAGGAAAACGGCGACGTAGCCATTACGCCCTTAGAGCCTCTACCCGATACCACCCGTGTGGTGCGCCACGGCGCTTATTTCCTGGATGCCGAACTGAAAAAAGGTCAGGATACCGAGGAGTAAACGCCGAAGCAGCAGAAAGAGGCCGCCTCACTAGGGGCGGCCTCTTTCTGCTGCTTCGGCGTTTACTCGTATTCCCCTAATCGGTGGCGCAGTTCCTGCACTTCCCGCTCCAGGTCAAGGGTACGGAACATTACTTTGGCTTCGAGGTCGGAGTAAGCGCGTTCCAATTGTTCCTGCAGCTGTTTTTGCTCTGTTACATCCGTATTGGTGCCGCACCAGCGCACAATGCGGCCTTCGTCGTCGCGCACGGGTAGGGCTCGGCTCAGGAACCAGCGGTATTCTCCATCGTGCCGACGCAGGGGGAAAGTATCTTCCCACTTCTCCCCCTTCGCCAAGGCCTGCTGCCAGCCCGACGTTACGCCCTCCACGTAATCGGGGTGCTGTACTTTCTGCCAGCCCCAACCCATCATTTCTTCGTGGGTAGTACCGGTAAAGCGGAACCACCGGTCGTTGTACCAGAAAAGAGAGCCGGTTTCGTCGGCCATCCAGGCGAGCTGCGGAATGGCGTTGGCCAGGGTAGTGAAGTCCTGCTCCCGCTTGCGCAAGGCCAACTGCTGCATTTTCTGGTCGTGGATGTCGGTACAAGTACCAAACCACTTCATAATTTCCCCGGCTTCGTTGCGCACCGGCAAGGCTTGGCCCAGAAACCAGCGGTAGTCGCCTTGCCTGGATTTAAAGCGGTATTCGATTTCGTAGAATTCGCCGGTAGCCAGCGAGTGGCCCCATACCTGCCGCGCCCGCTGTCGGTCGTCGGGGTGGAGCAAGTTATTCCACATATCGGGCCCCACACTGTCGGCCAGGGTATAGCCCGTAAAATCTGTCCAGCGCTGGTTAAAGTAGGTGTGGAAGCCCGTCGGGTCGGTGGTCCACACCAACTGCGGAATCAGTTCCACCAGGAAGCTAAAGTCGGTAATGGTGCCCAGGCCACTGCTAGCCTTATCGCGCAGGGCTACTACATCTACTGTGCTGATAATCCATTGCTGCACCTGGCTATCCTGGTTTACCTGCGGATAGCCGGCACTGTGTATCCAGCGGTACTGCCCATCGTGGCGACGCATGCGCAACTCAACCTGGTAGCTTTGCCCGCTAGCCAAGGCGTGCTGCACCACGGCTGCTACCCGCGCCTGGTCGTCGGGGTGAACCAGGGTAGGCCACTCAGTGGATAAGCGGGGTAAGGATAGGCCGGTAAACGCCAACAGCTGCGGACTTGCATACACAGTAGCACCGGTTGCATCCGCAATGCTTAGCAGCATGGTTGGGCTGGCGGGCAAGTGGTTGCTTGCGGACTTTGGAGCAAGGTCTTCCGGAGTGGCAGAATGAGCAAAAGCCATGCGAAAACAAGCAGATTAGCGTGAGAAGAGACGATTACGGGCGGGTCAGCTGCATCTCCATTCCCGACTGAAAGTAGAGGTTGAGCTGGCTGGTGCTGCCGTCGCGGGAGCGGCGCAGGCGGGTAATCAGGGCCCGGGTTTGCTCCTGCCCCAGAATCAATTCCAGGTACGGCCGATTCAACAGACTGTCGCGCTGCACCTGCCAGCGTCCATCATCCCGCACCCCAGGCGCCTGAATTTCTACGCGGCCGGGCTGTAGCTGAAAGCGCTCCGCCTGCGCCAGGGTAGTAGCTGGGTCCGTACGACTTAGCACCCGG
Source organism: Hymenobacter sp. HSC-4F20 (assembly GCF_019599275.1). Classification (GTDB taxonomy): domain Bacteria; phylum Bacteroidota; class Bacteroidia; order Cytophagales; family Hymenobacteraceae; genus Hymenobacter. Next base: position 86,386 of record NZ_JAHZTD010000003.1, read on the forward strand.
TCGGCCACCCGCCAGTTGCCCGTCAGGAACTCATCCGGTAGCTGCTGTAGGTTAACGTCAAAAAGCTGTTCAGACATAGACGCCATAAAGGTAGGTAGCAAGCTCAACAAGTACTACGCTAGTGTGCACAGGCCAGCAATTACTCAAGATTGGGTGTACTAACGATGAAGCCCGCATTATTTTTTGGCTTTCACTGCTTGGGGCAGCAAGAGCCAAAAAAAACAGCCTCCCAACTCGAAGTCAGGAGGCTGCCCGTATACTTGCTGTCCGCTGATGCATTGCAGAGGAGGAGGGATTCGAACCCCCGGAGGTGTTACCCTCAACGGTTTTCAAGACCGCCGCAATCGACCACTCTGCCACTCCTCTAAGGTTGGACTTAGTGCACTGATGCGGAAGACAGCAAGAAAAAGGCTTTTTCACGAATTGAAAAAGCCAAGAGCAGAGAGGGGGGGATTCGAACCCCCGATACCCTTGCAGGTATAACGGATTTCGAATCCGTCGCATTCGACCACTCTGCCACCTCTCTGTAAGGGCCCAACTGAGTGGTTTGGGATGGCAAAAGTATTCATTGCAGCCCAAGGAGCAATAGGCAGGCCCGTTTTTTTCTGCAAGAATTTTCTTACTTACTCATATCCAGCTACTAATTATTTACTAAGCTGAGCGGTGGATGGTAGTTGAGGCCGCTTTAGCCGGCCCGTTACGGCGTCGATGCTCACGTTCACCTCAAACCCCAGAATCAGGGTCATACACACGAAATCCAGCCACACCATGAAACCCACCAGCGTGCCAATGGAGCCATAGAAGTGATTATAGCTGTCAAAAATCTTCACGTAGAGGATAAACAGAAAAGACACCAGGAAGATAAGCAGGGTAGCTACCACCGAGCCGGCTGAGAGAAACGGCCATTTATCGTGCACGGGCGGCACGTAGTAATATACCAGGCAGGTAGTTAGCAGAAACAGCCCTACCACGGAGCCGTACCGCAGCAGCGCAATCAGCTGGTTGGTCAGGTGTTCAGGCACAATTTCGTGGTACACCAACGCATCGATGATGTAAGTACCGAAGAAGATGCCGGCCACTGAGAACAAGAGTACCGCAGAAAGTACCACCGTTAGCAGGGTAGCAATAACCCGCTTGCGCACGTAGGTTCGCTTCTTAAAGGATGGGTATTTTTTCTCAAACGCGTCGAGTAAAGCCATAATACCATTGGAACTGAGCACCATGGCCGTGGCAAAACCAAACGAGAGCAGCCCGCCGTGCGGTATGTTTACAATGTCCTCAATAGTCCCGGAAACGGCCACGTACATCTCCCGCGGAATCAGGTCGGCTAGGAACTGCAGGATATCGACGTTGAGGTTGGGAACCGGGATGTAGGGAATGAGGGTAAACAGGAAGATAATAGTGGGAAAGATGGCAATGGTCAGGTTAAATGCCATGTAGCTGGCCCGCTTGGCAATGCCATCAAGCTTAATTTCCTGCAAGAGCCGGTCAACTACGTCGTACACCGAGGCCTGCCCGCCGTGAAAGCGCAGCCGCTTCAGAAACACGATGAAGCGCCGGTAACTGCGGCGGCGGCGCACATCGGGCAAATGGTAGCGTCGAACGGGAAGGCGCATGGAGGTCAGGTAGGAATGAGCAAGAAACAGGAGCAACTGGGTAACACCTCCGGTTGGCATTTTGCTCATTCTTGACTGTTCTGAGCATTTTCTTGGCCGCACAACCGACCTGCACCCACAGCAATAGAGACTACTGCTCAGTACGCATTCCTCGTTGCTTATTTCTTCAGAAAAGCAGCCGGGGCCGGAGCATCGGTGGGTGCTTTGGGCGGCGTGAGAGGCCCGGCCGTTTCTTCGTCGGTGAAATAGGGCGCCAGCTTGGCCTGAATAGCGGGCGGAATAGGCACGGGCCGGCCAGTGGCCATGCTCACGAATACCATCAGGGTGTGGCCCTCGGTGAGCAGCTCCTGGGCCTCGTTATAGATTTCGTACTCGAATAGCACGCGCGAGCCTTCGGCGGGTTGTTTCAGCAGCAGCCGAACGGTCAGCAGGTCGTCGTAGCGGGCGGGGCGGCGGAAGCGAGTCCGGATTTCGCCCACGGGCATCCCTACCCCGTCGGCTTCCAGGGCTTTGTAGCTGATGCCCAGCTGGCGGAACGCCTCCGTCCGGCACACCTCGAAGTACGCCGCGTAATTGCCGTGGTACACGTAGCCCATCTGGTCGGTTTCGGCGTAGCGGACGCGGATTTGGGTGTCGGATTGGTACATGTGGTTAGTCCTCAGAGTCAGGGGTTAATCCGTATAGTTTCAATAAGTCAAGGAGATAATGCCCATAAATTTCTACTCTGTTTAAGTCAATAATTATCACTAAAAAAACATCTGCATTATTAGTTGCTATAAGTACATGCAGAAATGCCTTTCTAGGATGCTGGTATACATACGGTACTAAACCATCTGATAAAGTATATTCTTTCAAATCACTAACTGGCACCGACTCAACATAGGGCCAAATATCAAGCACGGGCTCTGCCGTTGTCGTAACATCCAACATCGGTGCTTGGAAAACCGCCTGGTACTCTTCGTGACTGAGCTTATTCAAGTTTATTGGTTTCGTAAGCGCATCAGTTTTACTTCATGATGCCGCTGCGCGTCAGGGCGGCCTGGTAGCGGCGGGCGTTTACCAGGTGCTCCTGCTCGTTACGGGCAAAGGCGTGGTAGCCGCTGAAATCTTCCTTGGCGCAGAAGTAGAGGTAGTCGTGGCTTTCGGGATTGAGCACGGCATCAATGCTGGCAATGCTGGGCAGATTAATGGGGCCGGGCGGCAGGCCGGCGTACTTATACGTGTTGTAGGGCGAGTCCTTGGTCAGGTGCACGTTGAGCACGCGCTTAATGGTAAAGTCCTGGTTGGCGTACACTACCGTGGGGTCGGCTTGCAGCTTCATGCCACGCTTGAGGCGGTTGAGATACACCCCGGCCACGCGGGGCCGCTCATCAGCGTGCTGCTGCTGCTCGGCTTCCACAATGCTGGCCAGGGTGCTGACCTCGGCCCGGGTGAGGCCCAGCTGCTGGCGCTTGGCGTCGCGGGCCGGCGTCCAGAACTTCTCGTACTCCTTCTTCATGCGCTGCATGAGGTTGTCGGCCGAGGTGTTCCAGTACAGCTCGTAGGTGTTGGGGATGAACATGGTCAGGATGCTGGTGGTATCGAAGCCCAGGCTTTTGGTGTAGCTGGGCGAGCTAAGCAGCGAGTCGAACTGACCGGGGCGGGCATCAATGGCGGTGCTGAGCTTGCGGGCCAGGTCCTCACGCAGGCGGATGTTCTGGAACGTGAGCTTGAGCGGCGACTGGCGGCCCGTGCGCAGGTCGTTGATAAGCTGACGGTTGGTGTAGCCGTCCTTCAGCTCGTAGCGGCCAGGCTTCACCAGCTTCTCGTACTTCATCAGGCGGGCTACAAAGTGCAGGCTGAGCTTGTCCACAATCACGCCCGAGGCGTCGATGGAGTCGAGCACGGCCTTGGCCGACTGGCCCCGGCGCACCAGCACATAGGTCGGGCGGCCCTTGGTTTCCACGTTGGGCGTGAAGAATACCTGGTAGAAATAATACGAAAAGGTAACGAGTATCAACCCGATAATGCCCGTTATATAAGCAAAACGGTTGCGCCGGCGCGTGGCCTTGGCTTTGTAGTCGATGCGGGTTTTGGCCATAAGGCAGGATGAGGTAACAAAACGGTAATATGGACCGTCCGGGCCGCTGCTTGGGCAACCAGACGGATTAGGGTAGCTTTGGCTCGTCAAAAGTACGCGGATTCTGCGGCTGTACCACGGTTGGGCATTTCTGGCACAATCGTGTCTTGGCCCTAACTTTTTTTCTCACCTTTCCTTCTGTTTTCCTCTATGAAACACGCCTACTCTTCTTGGAAGCTGCGCGTTGCAGGGGCCTCTGCCCTGCTGAGCCTTGCTTCGGTGGCACACGCACAAACGCCGCTCGGCCTCTACACCTTCACTGGTGCGACCGGCAGCGAGGCCACGTTTCCGGTTGATGCCCAGCCGACCAACGCCACTTTCAGCCCCGCCTCGCGGGGAACGGGCGTAACACCTTCGGCTGGTAGCAACGCATTTGTAGCCACGGATTGGAGCACCGGCGCAGTAGATGCAGCCGATTATTTCAGCTTTTCAGTAACGCCCAGCGCGGGCTATACGCTGCGCCTGGACAGCCTGCGGTTTGATGAGCGCCGCTCGGGCACTGGCATTCGCGACTGGGCCGTGCGCTCCAGCCTCGACAACTTCGCCACGGACATTGTAACGGTTAACGTGCCCGACGACACAAATACCCGCACCAACCGCAAAATTGTTCTGCCGGCCGCTTTTGCCAGTCTTGCTTCCGCAGTAGAATTCCGCATTTATGGCTACAATGCCGAAGCTACCGCAGGCAGCTGGCGCGTTGATAATGTACGTCTGCACGGCGCTGCCGTACCAGGCACCACAACTGCTCCTACCCTCTCGTTTGGTGCCGTTAGCGCAACGGTAGCCGAGAGTGCCGGCACCATCCAGATTCCGGTGAGCATCAGCGCAGCTCCTACCCAGGCAGTAACCGTGCAGGTAGCCATAGCAACGGCAGGCGGCACCGCTACCTCTCCCGCCGACTATACCTTCACAACCCAGACACTTACGTTCCCAGCAGGCTCTACCGCCAGCCAGAATGCTACCCTGACGCTGGTAGATGATGCTGCCACTGAGCCCGCCGAAACTATTGTGCTGTCGTTGCAGAACGTGGAGCCGGCCGGCGCGGCCATGGCTGCCGCGGGCATCTATACTATCACCGTCACCGATAACGACACGCCGGCAGGCCCGGTGGTAACCCCCATTGCTACGCTGACTACCAACGACGCCGCCGGAGTGCCTCTGCAAAACGGACAAAGCGTTACGGTCCGCGGCACGGTATATGGCGTCAATACCCGCACGGCTGGCTACCAGCTCACGGTACTTGATAATACGGGGGGCATTGGGATCTTCTCTTCTACTAACATCGGCACCATCACGCTGGCCGAGGGTGACTCGGTAGAAGTTACCGGTACACTGGGCCAGTTTAACGGTCTTACCCAAATTACCCTAAGCGGCATTACGCCCGCTGGCCGCGCCCGCCGTACCTACCAGCCCCGTGCTATTACTACTGCCCTCACGGAAGCAGAGGAATCCGAACTAGTACGCATCACAAGCCCGCTCACGTCCACGACGCCTTCCCAGTGGGTGACAAACTCTACTGCGTCGGGCTATACTGTAGATGTAACGGCGGCTAACGGCGTGGCGTATCAGATTCGTATCAACCGCGGCTCTACCCTGTACAACCAGCCGGCACCGGCGGGCCCGTTCTTCCTCACCGGCATTGGTTCTCAGTTTGACAGCTCGACGCCGTATACCGAGGGCTACCAGATTGTTCCGCGCAGCTTAACTGACCTTGTACTGAGCCGCCGCGAGCCGGCCTTTGCCGCGGCTGTTGTTGTGTTTCCGAACCCTACCACCAGCAAGCTTACTGTGCGCTTGGATGCCGCCGGCCGCGGCGCTACGCTGGAAGTATTCAGTGCTTTAGGTCAGCGCGTACGCCAAACTGCCTTGACTGCCACCGAAACTACTCTGGACGTAGCCGCGCTGCAAGCGGGTGTTTACTCACTGCGCCTGACGACGAAAGATGGCAGCGTGTCGCGCTTCTTCGTAAAGCAATAATCTATCTGCTGTAAAAGGGGCAAAAGGCTCCGGCATGGTATGCCGGAGCCTTTTTTTATGTTCGGCTGGAGCCTGTAGCGTAACACAGTGCGCAGTTTTACCGAAAAGAGTAGCAGATTTCTCCTTCCCCTTGTACCTTGACCGCCCCCGCCGACAGCCGGCATGGGGCTGACTGCTCACTCAACTGCTGCTTCTGCTATGTCCGCAACCTTGCTTCGCATTCACCCCGACAACCCACCCCAAAACCGCATTGCCCAAGCCGTAGAAGTCCTGCGCAATGGCGGGGTTATCATTTATCCTACCGACACGGTCTATGGCCTGGGCTGCGACATTCATAATGCCCGCGCCGTGGAAAAGCTCTGCCGTATCAAGGGGATTCACCCGGATAAAGCCAACCTCTCCTTTATCTGCTCCGACCTCTCGCACATTACCGACTACGCTAACGGCATTACTACCCCAGTCTATAAAGTCCTAAAGAAGGCACTGCCGGGGCCATTTACGTTCATTTTCGAGGCCAGCACCAAAGCCCCACGCTACGGGGGCGTGAAGCGCAAAACCGTGGGTATCCGTGTACCCGACAATCAGATCTGCACTACCCTGGTACGCGAGCTGGGCAACCCCATCGTTTCTACCTCCATCCACGACGAAGACGAAATACTGGAGTACAGCACCGACCCCGACCTCATCTACGAGAAGTATCGCCCCCTGGTAGATTTAGTTATTGATGGCGGATTCGGCAACAACATCGCTAGCACAGTTGTCGACTGTACTAATGAGGACTTCGACATTATCCGGCAGGGCGCCGGCGACATTGAGCAGTACCTGTGAGATAGTGAAAAATAGCGAGCGGGGGAGCATAACGTTCTACCCAGGCAGTTTGTGCTGGCAGAACGTTACCCTCCCCCGTTCACTAGTTCACTACCCGTTTATGCTTCCAGCGCCGGTGAGTCCAGAGATAGTCGGCGGGGAATAAGTGAATATCTCGCTCCAACTGTCGCACGAAAGCGTCGGTGATGGGAAAACTATCGGTGGGCAACGGGGTGTCGCCATCATACAGCTCCGTCAGGATAATTTCGTAGTAGCCACGGCGCAGACGCCGGATGCTTACGTATACCACTGGGCACTGGAAGCGACTGGCCAAGCGTTCGGCGCTGGTATAGAAACCGGCATCCTGCTGCAGGAAGCTTGTCCAGTAGGGCCGGTCCTCAGGGCCCGCCGCTTGGTCAGAGAGCATGCTTACTACCCGGGTTTCGCCCTTGCGCTGTACTAAGTCGCGCAATGTGTCGCGCATCGGAATAAGCCCCGAGCCCATGCGGGTGCGCAGCCGATACATGAAGCTTTCAAAGAATGGATTGCTCAGGGGCTTGTACACACCATCGGTGTGGGCGGATAGCCAAATAGCCCCGGAAGTCAGCACCCACTCCCAGTTGCCAGCGTGCGAGGATAAGCCAAGCACCGTGCGGTGGTTGGCGAAATGGCGCTCCAGCACCTCCGGATTGCGAAACAGAACCCGCTGCTTCAGCTCGGCGGCAGGCATACTAGCCAGTTTGATAACTTCTACCAAAACTTGTGAAAAGTGCCAGTAAAACCCGTACGCCAGCTTGATAATTTCAGCCTCTGATTTCTCCGGGAATGAGTTACGCAGATTTTCCAGCACCACCCGCTTCCGGTAGCGCACGCCATAGGCCAGCAGCAGGAAGAAGCCCCGGGCTATGCTGTACAGGACGGACAGTGGCAGCCGCGAAAGACCAAGCAGTAGCCACTCCAACGGCCGATAGTACCACGGGTACGGTTTGACAGGGACGCGGGCAGTACTCATTGCGGCATCACGGCCCCGGCGGGAGCATAGTCGGCTGGATTGCGGCGCACGGTGGTAGTTTGGGTGGAAAGCATTTGATTTTTGGCGTTACGAACCTCTACAGTAAGCATGTACTCGCCGGCCGGAACTTTGCTCAGGTCCAGGTCCCCGGTTAGCACGGTAGGCTTGCCCTGCGCGCCCTGGATTGCTCCCTGTCCGGTTACTGCGTCCTTGGCCGCCTTCGGGGCCCGGAGGCGGTAGCGCACTACCAGGGGCTGCCCAGCCGCGGCGTTGTATAGCTCGGCGTAAAAGTACAGCTTCTCCATGCCCCGCGCATACAACCCGCCCGGTGCCCGCGTCAGGCTCAGACCATTTCGTATGAAGTTGTTGGCTTCTACGGCCGAGCGGCTCGCCGGCTTGCTCAGCAATACCAAGTCGCTAAGCGCCGGTTTTGGGCTAGTAAACTCCAGCACCAGAGGCTGCTCCACAATATCGGTATTCGTAGCGCGATACTGGTCGCGGAGCTGTCCGCGCAGCACGTAGCGGCCTTCAGGTAAGGTAATGCGCTTTTGAAAGCTGATCGGGTTTTTAATGGCAGCCGTGGTATCGCGCAGCACCGGTGGGCGTAAGGTTACGGTTTCCTGGTAGGCCGCCGTACCATCGGGGCGCACAGCTTCCAGCAGTACGGTGGCGCCCGCCTGAAACATCTTGGGTCCGCGGCGCTGGTAGGTTAGTCGCTTACCCGAGACAGTGGCGTAGATTTCCACTACGCCACCCCTCACGGCTACATCCGCACTGCGGAAGGAGGCTACATCCAACTGGAGTTGGTGTTGCGCTACGGCCGAGGCTAGCGGCATTAAGAGCAGAAACAGGGGTAGCAGAAAACGGGGTCCGAAAGCCATAGTGTCAGATTGGCGGTAGTCAAGGTAAAAACGCGGCGGATACGTCACGATCCAAGCCTGGCAAACGCGCGAGCTGACAACGTCGTTTCAAAAGCGCCATCCCACTTTTGTATACGCCTGTCCAGTTATGGAAACGCAGGATGGTTTGCTATCAATTTCGCAGGGTAAGTTCGCGGTTTACCGGTATTCCCGTATACTCACGCTTCCTCCTCTCTTGCCAAGAGCTGAATTTTTTCGCATGCCTGCTATTTTATTCGAGTCGCAGTACAATCCGCCAGCGGCTTTTTTCGCCGAACTGCTTGGTGCCGAGGCGCTGTGGCTGGAAACTCAGGACAACTACCAGAAGCAAACGTACCGCAACCGCTGCCTGATCCTGACGGCCCAGGGCGTGCAGCCCCTTACTGTGCCTGTTATCGATGGTAACCGGAGCGAAAAAGTACTTACCTCGGCCATCGAAATTGACTACCGTCAGAATTGGGTGCACCGCCACTGGCGTACTTTACAAACCGCTTACGGAGGTACGCCGTATTTTGAATACTACGCCGACTATCTGCACGATATCTACGTACAAAAGCCACGGCTTCTATTCCAGCTAAACCTGAGCTTGTTACAGCTGTTGTTGCGGTGTCTGAAGCTACGCTTACCCATTCATTTTACTACCGACTACCAGCCTGTCTACACCCCCGCAGGTCACGCATCGTTTCCTCAACCCAGTACTCCATTTGTGCTTGACCGTCGCAACTGGCTGACACCAAAGTCCGCTGCTTCGGCGGAACCTGACAGGACGTCGGTTCGGCCCTACCAACAGACGTTTGGTAAAGATTTTGTACCGGGACTCAGCATCTTAGACCTGCTATTTATGCAGGGACCGGCCGCCGGCAGTTTTCTTACGTAGTGTACTTGCCGCCTCCGAACCTTCGCCCGTTACAATCTGTTTTCAGATGACAGCGGCCCAACCCGCATTTCTTACCTCCCAACGTACTTGCGGGGTTCCGTTTTTCTTCACTACCTTATCTGCATGGAAGCTAAATTCTCAAATCGTGTCAAGGAGGTCATCTCCCTGAGCCGGGAGGAAGCCATCCGGCTCGGGCACGACTATATCGGTACTGAGCACTTATTGCTGGGCATGATTCGCGAGGGGGAAGGCACGGCCATTGGTCTGCTCAAGAAATTGGGCGTATCGGTGGACGAGCTGAAGTACGCCCTCGAACAAGCTACCCGCAACACGGCTACGCAGGGCACGAGCATTACCGGCTCTATCCCCCTGACGAAGCAGACCGAGAAAGTACTCAAGATTACCTACCTGGAAGCTAAAATCTTCAAGAGCGAAATTATTGGCACGGAGCACCTGCTGCTGTCGATTCTGCGCGATGAAGACAACATTTCGTCCCAAATCCTGAGCAAATTCAACGTGAACTACGAATCCGTACGCGATTCGCTGGACTACCACGGTAACACGGCGAACAACCCCACCAACGGCCCCGAAGCCGACGACGACGACAACGACCGCCTCTTTGGTGGCAGTGCAGGCCGCGGCGGTGCCGGCGCCGGTGCTACCCCCAAGAAAGGCAATGAGAAGTCGCGCACTCCGGTGCTGGACAACTTTGGCCGCGACCTGACCAAGCTGGCCGAGGAAGACAAGCTCGACCCGATTGTAGGCCGCGAAAAGGAGATTGAGCGCGTAGCTCAGATTCTGTCGCGCCGCAAAAAGAACAACCCCATCCTGATTGGTGAACCGGGGGTAGGTAAAACGGCCATTGCCGAAGGCCTGGCCCTGCGCATTATCCAGAAGAAGGTATCGCGCGTGCTGTTTGGCAAGCGCGTAGTTACGCTTGACCTTGCCTCTCTGGTAGCTGGTACCAAGTACCGCGGCCAGTTTGAGGAGCGCATGAAAGCCGTGATGAACGAGCTGGAAAAGTCGCCCGACGTTATCCTGTTCATTGACGAGCTGCACACGATTGTAGGTGCTGGCGGTGCTTCCGGCTCGCTGGATGCCAGCAACATGTTCAAGCCCGCTTTGGCCCGCGGCGAAATCCAATGCATCGGTGCTACTACCCTCGACGAGTACCGCCAGTACATTGAGAAGGATGGTGCCCTGGCCCGTCGTTTCCAGATGGTAATGGTAGATCCTACCTCGCCCGAGGAGACGATTGAAATCCTGAACAACATCAAGGATAAGTACCAGGACCACCACCACGTTCTGTACACCGACAAGGCTATTGAGGCTTGCGTGAAGCTGTCGGACCGTTATATGTCGGACCGCTTCCTGCCGGACAAGGCCATCGACATTCTCGACGAGGCCGGTGCCCGCGTGCACATCAACAACATCGTGGTACCCGAGGATATTCTCAAGCTCGAAGAGCAGATTGAGAATATCAAGACGGAGAAAAACCGCGTGGTGAAGTCGCAGAAATACGAGGAAGCCGCTAAGCTCCGCGACACGGAAAAGAAGCTCATTGATCAGCTCGACCAAGCCAAGAAGGACTGGGAAGAGGAGACCAAGAAGAAGCGCTACACCGTGAAAGAGGAGAACGTAGCCGAGGTTATTGCCATGATGACCGGCATCCCCGTTTCGCGCGTTGCTCAGAACGAAAGCTCCAAACTGCTCAACATGGGCAACGAGCTGAAAGGCAAGGTAATTGGCCAGGATAAGGCTATTGCCCAGCTCGTGAAAGCCATCCAGCGTACCCGCGTAGGCCTGAAAGATCCGAAAAAGCCCATCGGTTCGTTCGTGTTCCTCGGCCCGACGGGCGTAGGTAAGACGGAGCTAGCCAAAGTGCTAGCTACCTACCTCTTCGACAAGGAAGATTCGCTGGTGCGGATTGACATGTCGGAGTACATGGAGAAGTTTAGCATCTCGCGCCTGGTTGGCGCGCCTCCCGGCTACGTAGGCTACGAAGAAGGCGGTCAGCTGACGGAGAAAATCCGCCGCAAGCCCTATTCGGTAATCCTGCTCGACGAGATTGAAAAGGCGCACCCCGACGTGTACAACCTGCTCCTGCAGGTGCTCGACGACGGTATTCTGACCGACGGCCTGGGCCGCAAAGTAGACTTCCGCAATACCATCATCATCATGACCTCGAACATTGGGGCGCGTGACCTGCAGGACTTCGGTGCTGGCATTGGTTTCGGCACCAAGGCTCGTCAGGAAAACATGGATGAGATTACCAAGGGCACTATCACCAACGCCCTACGGAAAACCTTCTCGCCGGAATTCCTCAACCGCTTGGACGACGTTATCGTGTTCAACTCCCTGGAGAAGCACGACATCCACCGCATCATCGACATTTCGCTGTCGAAGCTGCTGGGCCGCATCCAGACGCTGGGCTACCGCGTGGAGCTGACCGACGCTGCCAAGGACTTCGTGGCCGAGAAGGGCTACGACCCCAAATACGGTGCCCGCCCGCTGAACCGGGCCATTCAGAAGTACATCGAAGACCCGATTGCGGAGGAAATCCTGAAGGCAGAAATTGCCCAAGGTGACGTCATCACGGCCGACTACACGGCTGGAGCTGAAGAGTTGACCTTCTCGGTAAGCAAGAGCGGCGAGCAGCTTAACCTCGCCAGCGACGAGCGGCCAGAAGAAGCCCCCGAGCCCAACGATGACGAGCCCAACGACTCGAAGAAGAAAGGCGAATAGCTGCTTAGGCTAATTGAAAACGGCCGGTTTCCGTATGGAAGCCGGCCGTTTTGGTTTATGCTATAGCTAGAAAAGCCGCACCGAAATTCTGGTGCGGCTTTTCTTTACGGGTACGTTACCTTTGGTTCCTGACCCTAGTAGCAAAACCGACTTTCCTCAAGCCCACCCAATGTCTGATTCGCGCGCTGAAGCCCAACTAAGCAAACTCGAAATTCTCGAACAGAAAAACCAGGAGGCCCTGCTCGGCGGGGGCCAGGCCCGGATTGATGCCCAGCATCAGAAAGGCAAGCTCACGGCCCGGGAGCGGATTGATTTGCTGCTTGACGAAGGCTCCTTCGAGGAGATTGGCAAGTTTGTGATGCACCGCTCCAAGGACTTCGGCCTGGACAAGGAGTACTACCTCGGCGACGGGGTAGTAACTGGCTATGGCACTGTGAACGGCCGGCTGGTGTACGTTTTCTCCCAGGATTTCACGGTGTTTGGTGGCTCACTGAGCGAAACCCACGCCGAGAAAATCGTGAAAATTATGGATCTGGCCATGAAGAACGGCGCCCCGGTTATCGGCCTGAACGATTCGGGCGGGGCCCGCATTCAGGAGGGGGTAGTGAGCCTGGGTGGCTACGCCGACATCTTCTATAAGAACACCCTGGCTTCCGGGGTAGTACCGCAGCTTTCGGCCATTATGGGGCCATGCGCGGGCGGTGCGGTGTACTCACCGGCCATCACCGACTTCATCCTGATGGTGGAAAATACGAGCTATATGTTCGTGACCGGCCCGAACGTGGTGAAGACCGTAACCCACGAAAACGTAACCAGTGAGGAACTGGGCGGGGCCAGCACCCACTCGGCTAAGAGTGGCGTGACGCACTTCACGGCTCCGAACGAGGTAGCCTGCATCAACCAGCTGAAAGCCCTGTTGAGCTACATGCCCCAGAACTGCGAGGAAACCGCCCCGGCCCTACCCTATGAGACCGGCCAGGACGAGTCGCGCGCGGTGCTGGACAGCATCATTCCCGAAAACCCCAACCAGCCCTATGACATTCGGGAAGTGATTGAGGGCATTATTGATGCCGACTCCTTCCTGGAAGTGCACCAGAACTTTGCTGAAAACATTGTGGTAGGGTTTGCCCGCCTGGGCGGCCGCAGCATTGGCATTGTGGGCAACCAGCCCGCCGTGCTGGCCGGTGTGCTCGACATTAATGCCTCTACCAAAGCGGCCCGCTTCGTGCGCTTCTGCGACTCGTTCAACATTCCGCTGCTGGTACTGGAAGATGTGCCCGGTTTCCTGCCCGGCACCGACCAGGAGTGGCGCGGCATCATCACCAACGGGGCCAAGCTGCTCTACGCCTTCTGCGAAGCCACCGTACCGCGCATCACGGTTATTACCCGCAAGGCTTACGGCGGAGCGTATGACGTGATGAACTCCAAGCACATCGGGGCCGATATGAACTACGCCTGGCCCACCGCCGAAATTGCGGTAATGGGGGCTAAAGGCGCGGCCGAAATCATTTTCAAGCGGGAAATAGCGGCGGCCGAAGACCCCGAAGCCAAGCTGCAGGAGAAGGTAGATGAATACCAGCAGAAATTCGCCACCCCCTACCGCGCCGCCCACCGCGGCTTCGTAGATGAAGTGATTTTGCCCTCGCAGACGCGCCAGAAGCTCATCCGGGCGTTCAAGATGCTGGAAAACAAAGTAGATACCCTACCGCGTAAGAAGCACGGCAACATTCCGTTATAAAGCCATTTGTCATACTGGCGAAGGAAGCATCTTATCACGTCCTCTCGTCAGAACAGTACTCATCCCAGTAGCACGAACGTGATAAGATGCTTCGCGCTACTCAGCAGGCCGTAACAATGCGTCAAGAATCCTTCGACTTCCTTCAGAAATATCTGAACAACCCGTCTCCCACTGGCTTCGAGAAAGAAGGCCAGCAGCTGTGGCTGGAATATATTAAGCCTTACATCGACGAGTACTTCGTGGATACCTACGGCACGGTGGTGGGAGTCATCAATCCAGAGGCCAAGTACAAAGTGGTGATTGAGGCGCACGCCGATGAAATCAGCTACTTCGTAAATTATATTACCAAGGAAGGCTACCTCTACCTGCGCAAAAACGGCGGTTCCGACCCGCTGGTGGCCCCCAGCAAACGGGTAAACATCCACACCAAGAAGGGCATTGTGAAAGCCGTGTTTGGCTGGCCGGCCATTCATGTGCGCAAGGTGGAGCAGGACAAAGCCCCCACCATTGAAACCGTATTTCTCGACTGCGGCGCTTCGAGCCGGGAAGAAGTAGAGGAAATGGGCATTCACGTGGGCTCCGTGGTGACGTTCGAGGACGACTTCATGGTGCTCAATGATAAGTTCTACGTAGGCCGCGCCCTCGATAACCGCGTGGGGGGCTTTATGATTGCCGAAGTGGCCCGCATGCTCAAGGAAAATGGCAAGCAGCTACCCTTCGGCCTCTACATCGTGAATGCGGTGCAAGAGGAAATTGGCCTGCGCGGCGCGGAGATGATTGCCCACCGCATTCAGCCCGACGTAGCCATCGTGACGGACGTAATTCACGACACGCAGGCCCCCATGTACGAGAAGAAAACCTCCGGCGACCTGCACTGCGGCAAAGGCCCCGTAATTACGTACGGCCCGGCCGTGCAGAACAACCTACGCGAGCTGATCATCGAAACGGCCGAGAGCACCGAAATTCCGTTCCAGCGCGCCGCCGCTACCCGCGCCACCGGCACCGACACCGACGCCTTTGCCTATTCCAGCGCCGGCGTGGCCTCGGCCCTGATTTCCCTACCCCTCAAGTACATGCACACCACCGTGGAAACCGTACACAAGGACGACGTGGAGAACGTAATTCGCCTTATCTACGAAACGCTGCTCCGCATTGAGGACGGCCACGATTTCCGCTACTTCAGCTAAGTTGTAGCAGAAGCACTCATCTGGAAGAAGGCTACACCCTGGGTACTGCTCAGTTTGTAGCCTTCTTTTTTGCCCTTTCCTACCCCCTTCGCTTACCCCAACCACAACTGCATGCCCTTAGAGCCACTGCCCCAGATGCCGCTTACCGTAACCGACCAGATGAACCGACGGGTGGCCGTGCCGTTTCCACCCCGCCGGATTGTGTCGTTGGTGCCCTCGCAGACGGAGCTTTTATATGATCTGGGGCTAGGGGAACGGGTAGTAGGCGTCACGAAATTCTGCATTCACCCGGCTGGAGCCCGGAAGTCGGCTACGGTTGTCGGAGGCACCAAGAACTTTCACTTCGAGCAGATAGATGAACTGCAGCCCGACCTTATCCTTGGCAATAAGGAGGAAAATTATCAGGAAGGGATTGAGCAGCTAGCTGCCCGCTACCCCGTGTGGATGAGCGACATCCTGACGCTGACTGACTCCGTGGATATGATCCGGCGGGTGGGCCTGATTACCGGCCGTAAGGAAGCGGCGGAGCAGCTCGGCCGGAATATTTTGGATTCTTTTGCCGCCCTACCCCCTACCGTTTCTCCCATTCCTACCGCTTACTTTATCTGGCGCAAGCCCTACCTGGTAGCTGCGGCCGGAACCTTCATTGATGATATGCTGGAGCGGGCAGGCTGCCGCAACGTGTTCAGCCACCTGAGCCGCTACCCCGAGGTAACGCCGGAACTGCTCCGGGCCGCTGCGCCGCACCAGATTCTGCTGTCTTCGGAGCCCTACCCCTTCGGCGAGAAGCACGCAGCTGAGTTCCAGGCCCTTTGTCCGGAGGCGCGTATTCGTATGGTAGATGGAGAGCTGTTCAGTTGGTACGGCAGCCGATTGCAGTACTCGGCCGCATACTTTCAGAAGCTTATGGGTCAGTAGAAGCGAAACCGGAAACTGTCTTCGTCCAGAGCAGCCGGGGTCATGGGCGACCAGCAGTTGAATCGCAAGGCAGCTACGGCCGTAACTGACCCGTTAGTTGGGACAAGGTGCTAAACCTGGTACAGATGCATAAGCAAAAAGCCGCTTTCTAAAGGCAGGAAGCGGCTTTTTTGCATACACCTGTACCAGAGGTATCAGTACACCGGGGCGGGCGTGGGGTCCGTGGTGAATCCGACTTGCTCTAGCTCTGCCCAGAACTGGGGGTAGGACTTGCGCACTACCTGCGGCGCCTCTACTACCAGTGCCCCGCGCAGGGCCAAGGGGGCAAACGCCATAGCCATGCGGTGGTCGTGGTAGGTGGCCACTGTTTGGCCCGTTACCCGGAAATCGGATGAAGCTACCCGGAATACGCCGCTTCCCTCATCTGTGAGGCTGCCACCGAATTTAGCCAGCTCGGTTTGGAGCGCAGCAATCCGGTCGGTTTCCTTGATGCGCAGGCTTTCTAGCCCGGTCATTTCCGTGGGGATGTTACGGGCGGCGGCCACTACGGCTACGGTTTGGGCCAGGTCCGGGCATTGGGCAAAGTCCTGGGTAAGAGAAGCGGCAGGTTCAGTCTGGGTGAGGCGCACTGCTTCATCGGCCAGAAACTCGGTTTTCACCCCCAGCTTTTCCATGATGCCCACAATGGCTTGGTCGCCCTGCCAGGAGTAATGACGCAGGGTGGGCAGCGTGAGGTAGGAGCCCGCCGGAGCCAGGGCCACCATGGCGTACCAGTAGCTGGCCGCCGACCAGTCGCCTTCCACGGTATAGTTTGTGGGCTGATAGGCCTGCGGGCGCACTTCCAACACCTCCCCCAAGTCGCGGCATTGGGCACCGAAATGCTGCATAAGCGCCAGCGTCATCCGAATATAGGGCCGGGAGCCTACCTTTCCCGTTAGCCAGATGCGCAGGCCGTGGGGCAAGGTAGGGCCAATCATGAGCAGGGCCGAAATGTACTGGCTGCTGATGTCGCCGCGCACGGTCAGCTCAGTAAAGTCGGCTGCTTCTTCTGTAGCAGGCTGGGGAGTGCGGCCCAGCAACCGCAGCGGCGGGTAGCCTTCCTGGCCCTGGTACTCAATGCGGGCCCCTAGCTGCCGGAGCGCATCTACCAGCACCCCAATGGGGCGTTCCAGCATCCGGGCAGTACCCGTTAACTCGGTCTGGCGCCCAGTCATGGCCAAGTAGGCGGTTAGAAAGCGCATCACGGTGCCGGCATCTTCCGCGTCGAAGGCAGCGGCCGTTGGGCTTTGCAGCAGCCGCTGCATCAGGCGCGTGTCGTTGGCATCAGAGAGGTTGGCTAGCTCCCCGCCACCGGCCAGGGCCCGAATAATGAGGGCGCGGTTACTTTCACTTTTGGAGGCTGGCACCTGGGCCTTACCCCGCAGGACGCCGCCGGCCCAGGTTAGTGCAATGGAAGAGTCGATGGTACGTTATAGTTGCAGGGCGAAGCTCCAGCTTCGCGCTTCGTGGAACGATGGGGGCCGCCCCGGCAAACACTGCTACGGCGGTGGCCAGGAAAGCGAAGCTGGAGCTTCGCCCGGCCGTTACAACCGGTGGTAATAGCGCAGGGCGGCAGCAATGTCCTCCAGGGTCACGGGCTGGTCGTACACACCCTGGCCAATGCCTTCGAGCAGCGTACAGTTGATAACATTGCCCGCATTTTTCTTGTCCTGCCGCGCAAAGTCAGCAATAGCCTCGGTTTCGAGGGTCACAAACTGCACCTTGTCGAAAATAGAGAAGAGGAAAGTTTCTACCTGATCTAACTCCTGGTCGGTTAGCTGCCCTTTGTGATGGCTCAGCCACGCCTCGCAAATCATGCCCGCCGCCACGGCTTCTCCGTGCAGAATTTCGCGCCCGGGCTGGGTGAGCAGATAGCTTTCCAGGGCATGCCCGATGGTATGCCCAAAGTTGAGCAGCTTGCGCGGGCCTCTTTCCAACGGATCCTGCGCCACAATCCGCTGCTTCAGGGCCACCGACTCCCGAATCAGAGGGGTCCAGTCGTCCACCAGAATGCCGATGGTGCGGTTGTGGGCGAAAGCAGCAGCGTCCGCAATCAGCCAATGTTTAACTACCTCCGCGTAGCCGGCTTTCAGTTGGCGTGGGTCCAGGGTTTGCAGGAAGCGAGGCTCAATGCAGACCGCCAACGGCTCCTGAAAAACCCCAATCTGATTTTTGAACCCCAGGAAGTCAACTCCCGTTTTGCCGCCCACGCTGGCATCTACCTGGGCCAGCAAGGTGGTAGGCACCTGCACGAAGGGAATCCCACGCTTGTACAGCGCCGCGCAGAAGCCCCCCAAGTCCGTTACCACCCCTCCCCCTACGTTAACCAGCACGGCATGGCGGTCGGCCCGCGCTTGGGTTAGAGCGTTCCACACCGCTTCGCAGGTAGCAAGGGTTTTATATTCTTCGCCGGCCGGAATTTCTATAGGGGTATACCCCCCCGGCAGCTGTCTTTCCAGTAGCGGCAGGCACTGGCGGGCGGTATTGGTATCCAGCAGCACAAACACCTGGCTTACCGCCGGCCGCCCCAGTAAGGTTGCCAGGGCCGATAAAGACTCTGACCCGATGAACAGGTTTTCGTTCAAAATACTATTGGTTTTAAAAAACTTGTCTCACCATTAAAAGAAATCGGACAAAAATAGCTTGCTTTGATGCAACTATCCAGCCTGAAATACGCTCACTAAGACGCAACTTACTTTCTATTCAATTATGAACTCTTTTACTCGTGGCGTATTCTTCCTAACACTCGCTGGTCTGGGTCTAGCGGTGGGGGGCTGTAACCGCGACTCGGTGCCGACGGTTGAGGAAAAGCTGGTAGGCCGCTGGGAGTGGCAGCAAACCACGGCCGACAATCAGAGCCGACTTACTCCAACCAACACGGGCCACCAAGTGGTAGTCGAGTTTGACCGGCGCGGCCGGGCCCGGTTCTATCAGGATGGGCAGTTGGTTAGCGCCGCCGCCTTTTCGGTCCGCCGGGTGATGGGCAGCTTCGGCAAGCCTTCCCGACACGTTATCATTTACCGGGGCTACCAGAACAACCAATTCTATTCCGTGTCGGGCAACCGCTTGCAACTCCAGGACGCCAACGGCAAGATATCGGAGCACACTTATATCCGGGCCGCACCGGAAGTATCGGCGCAGGTGCGCGCGCCAAAAGAGTTGTAAATCGGTAGTGCGCTGCCTACCTGGTGGGCAGCACTGCTGAAAAGGGTATTGCCTGATTTTAGTGAAACTACTGTCCTAAACTGCAGTCTGTACTACGGCCGGGGTTACAGCAGGCGGGAGGAGCGGTCTGCATGAACCGGCATTTACAAAGCGCGAGGTAGAGCAGAGCAACTAACCCGGTTTGAACAATGTTTACCGGCTATCTTTGCACTGGCAGTTTTCCACCCTGCTGCCCTTCACCCCTACCACCCTATCGATGCCCGTAACTCAAGCTCCGCCCATTTCTTTCGACGATACCGCCGTTGCATTTGCCAGCAAATCCGACGGAGAGTTGCGGAAGATGTACGCCCTGTTTGCCGCCATGAACAACAACTCGCTGGTCAAGACCGGGGGTGGCCTCATGAAAGCGGCGTTGAAGTGGCACCTGCCCGGCACTAAGTTCTTAATCAAAAAGTCAATTTTTGAGCAGTTCTGCGGGGGTGAGACTATTCAGGAATGCTTACCCGTAATTCAGGAGCTGGGCCGCTACCACATTGGTACCATCCTCGACTACTCAGTGGAAGGCGAAGGCAACGATAAAAGCTTCGATGCTACCACTACCGAGCTACTGGCGACTATTGATTTAGCGCACCGTTCGCAAAACATTCCTTTCTCCGTATTTAAGGTAACGGGTGTTGGCGACGCAGCTATCCTGGAGAAGGTGCAACGCGGCACGGCGCTTTCACCGGGGGAGCAGGCCAGCTTTGAACGAACCAAAAAACGGATTAACGCCATTTGCGCCCGGGCCCATCAGTACGGAGTACGTGTATTCGTCGATGCGGAGGAGAGCTGGTTTCAGGAAACTATCGACCAACTCACCTACGAAATGATGCAGCGCTACAACCGGGAGTCGGCCATTGTCTGGAATACGTACCAGCTCTACCGCCACGACCGACTGGAGGCCCTTCAGAAAGCGCACGATGCCGCTGTCCGCGGTGGTTACTATTTAGGAGGTAAACTGGTCCGCGGAGCCTATATGGAGAAGGAAGGACGGGTAGCGGCTCAGCAGGGCCGGCAAAATCCTATCAACTCCAGTAAGCAAGCTACCGACGACCTGTATAATGAAGCACTGCGCTACTGCCTGGCTCACGTTGACCGTATCAGCATTTGCGCTGGCACGCACAACGAAGCCAGTTCCTTGCTGCTAACCGAACTGATGCAGGAGCGTGGCCTGCGCCCGAATGACCAGCGGGTATGGTTTGCTCAGCTTTATGGCATGAGTGATAACCTAAGCTATAACCTGGCCCACGCAGGCTATAACACGGCTAAATATGTACCCTACGGTCCTGTGGAAGCCGTGATGCCGTATCTGCTCCGCCGCGCTGACGAAAATACGGCCATTGCGGGCCAGAGCAGCCGGGAGTTCCTCCTGATTCAGAAAGAAATGAACCGCCGCAAGGCCCACTAATTTTGGCTATATAGCTGAACGGCATAGTTTTGGTTAGCGCCCGCCCGCTGCCCTGGTTTTAGCCCGGGGCAGCGGGTGTTTTTTTTAGTACATTCCGCTTTCAACTTTTCCCTTTCCCGCCCATGATCGGCCGAGTACGTAGCCATTTGATTCGCTTTGCCCGCACACAGGTAGGCACTACCAGCTACCTCAATCTGGTTCAAGAAGCCGAGTTAGGCTTGAACCTTGACATCTCCCACGAAAAATCCCGCCTTAACGAAATCCTGGCTGAAATTTCGGAGAGTGAATACCAAAGTGGGCGTCCTATCTTAAGCTGCCTAGTAAAAGTGGAAGGCTCCAAGGGGCAAGGCGACAGTTTTTACAAACTATGCGAGCGGCTTGGGCTGGGGGAATGGCGTAGTCTTAAGCAGCAGGAAGACTTCCTGAAGAATATCCGCCGCGAATGCCGGGAGTTTTGGAAGGACAACAGCAATTTTGAAAAATTTGCTTAGGCAAAAATGCCCTTAGGAGTTTGTATAGGCCTTTTTTGAATGTAGAGAAGAGAGAAAGGCAGAATTATTTCTGCAACCTCTGTTGAGACGCTACCGTTAAGCATCCTCGAAACCGATGTTGGATTATTCTTTTCCTTTCTAGTCCACTTCGGAGTACTCTCTCCTTTCCATTCAAATTCAACTCCACCCTTATGAACACCAACGATTCGATTAACCCGACGAACACCGGTACTGGCTCAGGCGCTAACTACGGCAGTGATACTCCGGGTACTGGCTACAGTGCCGGCACTGGTAGCAGCACTTCGAGCGGCAATATGGGCAACTCCAGCACTGGTAACTCTTCTAACCAAGGTGGGGTAGGTTCTTCGTCGTACGGCAGCACTTCCAGCTCCTCGGATAATAATGCCCACCATGACTACAGTGCTACCCAGAAGGGTGCCGCAGTAGCAGGTTCGGCTGGCGCTACGGTTGGTGCTGGTGTTGATGCTGTGCAGAACGCCGCTGGCGATGCTGCCCGCGCTGTAACCGGTAGCAACACAACTTACGGCTCTTCTTCTACCTACGGTTCGTTCCGCGACCGTGACAGCGCCGAGCGTGCATATCAGTCGCTCTCGTCGCGTGGCTACAGCAAGGACGATGTGAACGTGCTGATGTCGGATGACACCCGTAAAACGCACTTCGGTGACCACACGCCTGATACTGAACTAGGTGATAAGGCCATGGAAGGTGCTGGCGTAGGTTCAGCCATCGGTGGTACTGCTGGCGCCATCATTGGAGCTATTGCTGCCATTGGTACTTCGGTAGCTTTGCCCGGCCTGGGTCTGGTAATTGCTGGCCCAATTGCCGCTGCTCTGGCTGGTGCCGGTGCTGGTGGTCTGACGGGTGGTCTGGTAGGTGCCCTGGTGGGTTCGGGCATCCCGGAAGAACATGCTGCTGAATATGAAAGCGACGTGAAAAACGGCAACATCGTAATGGGTGTGCGTCCGCGTAACGAAGAAGATGCTCGCTACTTCGAAGAAGAATTCCGCCGCCATAGCGGTGACAAAGTGCGTCGCTACTAGTCTGGCAGCACATTTGCCTTAAAAAGGTCCTCCCTATCAAGATGGGGAGGACCTTTTTTTATGCGCCGACGGCTAATTTCATCGAGCATTCGGTATTCCGTGTTTACTTGCAAATCTTCTATATACCAAAAGTTCAATGCCGCGGCAGTCGTGCAACCTTGAGGACAATTTTCCACCCTTATTTCACTGGTCGTACTATAGCGCCGGCACTTATTTCGCCTTCTCCAACGTTTTCCTTCTATAACCGCCAGCCCTGCCTGTGCGTAGCCTTTAGTAGGATTCCTGCTTTTCTCCTGAGTATTCTTCATTTCACCCCGATTGTTCATGTCCTCCCCCCGACTCAAGATAGGCCTTTATGCCTCGGTGTTGCTGGCGGTGTTTGTACTGGCTTCTTACAAGCTGTACCGGCGCAACGATGGCCGCTCTCCTCAGAAAGATGAAGTTCTCATCAAAGCAATGCTCCAGGGCCTAAGCCAGGCTCACTACCAGCCGGAGCGCATTGATGATGCGTTTTCCAAGCGGGTTTTTGATCTGTATCTGAAGCGGCTGGATAGCAGCAAGAAGTTTCTGCTCCAGTCTGATGTTGACCAGTTGCGCAAATACCAGCTGGATATCGACAACCAGGTGCAGCGTGGCACCCATGAGTTCATGGACCTAGGCACCCAGCTCATGGCCCAGCGCGTGAAAGATATCCAGGGTCTGTACCGGGATATTCTCTCCAAACCGTTTGACTTTACCGTTGAGGAGAACTTCGAGACAGAACCCGACAAAGTAACCTTTGCTGCCAACGCTGCCGCTCAGCGTGAGGAATGGCGCAAGTTTCTGAAATATCAGACGATGGTGCGGGTATCGGAAATGATGGACGAGCAGGCTAAGAAGAAGGATAAGCCGTTGGCTTCGACTTCGGCTACTCCCTCGCCGGCTACCACCTCCGAGCCGATGCGTACTCCGGCCCAGATGGAAGCAGAGGCCCGCAAGCGGGTGCTGAAGTACTTCGATGATTACTTCAAGGATCTGCAGCAGACCGACGCCAACGACCGGCTGGCTATGTACGCCAACACCATTGCCAACACCTACGACCCCCACACCGAGTACTTTGCTCCCCGCGACAAAGAAACCTTTGATATTGCCATGACGGGCCGTTTTGAGGGAATTGGAGCTTCGTTGCAGGAGAAAGACGGGCAAATCAAAGTGTCGGATATTATTCCGGGTAGTGCTTCCTACCGCCAGGGTGAGTTGAAAGCCGGAGATATTATCCTGCGCGTTGCACAGGGCGCGGCTGAGCCAGTATCGGTGGAAGGTATGCGCCTGGATAAGGCTGTTTCAATGATCAAAGGCAAGAAAGGCACAGAAGTGCGGCTGACGGTGAAGAAACCCGATGCCAGCACCAAGATCATCTCCATCATCCGTGATGTGGTAGTGATTGAAGAAACCTACGCGCAGTCAGCTACTATCAACGACAACGGTAAGAAGCTGGGCTACATCAAGCTGCCAAACTTCTATGCCGACTTCAACGACAATGGCGGCCGTAGCTCGGCTGCTGATGTGAAGAAGGAGCTGGAAAAGCTGAAGGCTGAGAATGTGCAGGGCGTAGTGCTTGACCTGCGCTTCAACGGAGGCGGCTCCTTGCAGGACGCTGTAGAAATGGCTGGCCTGTTCGTGGATAGCGGCCCGGTAGTGCAGGTTCGCAATAGCCAAGGCGCGCCTACCATTCTCAACGACCGTGACCCGCGCGTACAGTACGGCGGTCCGCTGGTAGTACTGGTAAATAAATACAGTGCCTCAGCCTCCGAAATTCTGGCCGCCGCCATTCAGGACTATAAGCGCGGTGTTATTATGGGCTCGGCCAGCACCTACGGCAAGGGCACGGTACAGCGCATTTTCGACCTCGACGAAGCCATGCCGGCTGAGTTTAACAGCATCAAGCCGTTCGGCTCGCTGAAGCTGACTACCTCGAAGTTCTACCGCATTAATGGTGGCTCGACGCAGTTCAAAGGGGTAATTCCCGACATCGTTCTGCCCGACGCCTATAGCTACTTGGACCAAGGCGAAAAAGAAACCGACTACCCGCTGAAGTGGGACGAAATCACGCCGGCCCGCTACCGCGCTTGGGGTGCAGCCCCGTCTATCGACAAGCTGCGCCAGGCCAGCACGGCCCGGGTAAATAGCAGCGCCAGCTTCAAGCAGCTTTCGGATATGGTAGCCCGCATGGTGAAGCGTAAGGACGATACTAAAGTGTCGCTGAAGCTGTCTAACTACCGCGCGGAGCAGGAGCTGGCTAAAGCAGAGTCTGAAAAGTATGAGGCTATTCAGAATGCTGCTCAGCCCATTGCTATTGCTCCTCTGGCCTTCGATCTGCGCCAACTGGGTGCCGATACCATCAAGGTAAACCGCGCTTCTCGCTTCGTGAAGCCGCTGAAGAAGGATATCACTCTACGCGAAGCCGTAGCGGTGCTGAAAGACCAGATCTAATCGGGTATTTCGCCTTTTATCGAAAGCCTCCGTGCAGCAGTGCACGGGGGCTTTTTTGGCTCTTTACCAAACCGTTATAATTCGTTAGCAAATCGACCTTAATTTTAAATTACCATTTATAACGTTATTCATACACAATCATCTGATTATCAGTCATATATTTTTAGTAAATCTTGTCAATATTTTTAGCAAATAAGAACTCAAAACCTGCTATCTTGGTTTATAAAGCATGACAACGATGAACATGGAAACGACCATTATTCCGCTCGTTACGGACGAGCAGAAGCAGGCTGAGGAAATCTGGCGCAAATCCATTCCGGCCCAGGTGTTCCTTAACTACTTCTTCGCCATCAACTACCACATTCAGGAAGCTGACGACGCCATGGGCGGTCTGCAGCACCTGCCTTTCTTCCGGGCTCACCAAGCTGAGCTGACTGACGCCGACGTGCAAGCTATTACTAAGCTGCTGCACGCTAGCTGGAGCACTGAGTACGCCCTGCGCGCCACTGCCGAGCTGGGCGATGAAGACTACTTGCGCAATGCTCTGCACTGGACCTTCCCGCAGGCCTATCATACCATCATGGCCGGGTTGCAGGCTTTCCTGTACACGGCCGGCGTCCGCAGCAACAACCCTTCCCTGATCCGTCGGGAGGTAGGGCGGCTGGTGGTGCGCAATGCCTACCCTCGTCCCATTTCCTTCTATGCGGCCGGCGCGTACGGCGACTTCAGCATTCACCGCTTGCCCCTGGCTGGCTACAAAGCTGGTCTGCACATTGCCAGCAAGGAGATTGACGCTCAGGCTCAGATCGGGCAGTTCCTGCGCACTACCCGCAAGCTGAAGGCTCAAGCCACCCGCCAGCAAGTGCAGGCCAACCCTAACACGGCGTTGCGCAGCCAGAAGACGGGCAAGGTGCTAGATAAGTGGACAGCTGCTCACTGGCAGCAGATTACCTGGCGCCTCGGCTACACGACCATCTTCGACCTGCTGGGTCGCCTGCGCATCTCCCAGACGAGCCGCGAGATTGAGCGCTTCGTGGAAGCGGAGATTGACTTCAAGCTGTTCCACCAGTCGCTGCTCAACATTGTAAGCTACCTCAACGGCATCCACGAAACCTACGTGGCCAAGGCTATGGGGCTGGAGCGCTACCAGCAACTGGTAACCGAGCTGCCGAAGCACCTGCAGAACTCCTTTGTGCAGGAGCGCTTACAAACCCGCGTTGAGCCCCAGCTCCGCGACAACGAGCCGACCATGCGCATGGCGGCCTAAGGTACCCCGAGCTTTTTTTAGTAGTCCGACTGCATATACACGTAAGCGCTGGCCCCCTGGGCCGGCGCTTTTTGTTTGCGCTGAGCATACCACCACTACATTTTGGGCAACTATCCAACTCTTCGGTGGTTTATGCAAATAAGTGTGGGAGCCGCGCTATTTTTGCAGCTTGACTTTACTAGCCCCGCGTGGGCTTTCTTTTTAGACCTTGTACCATGCAGCACCTCAGCGAACAGGAGATAATCCGTCGTGGCAAATTGGAAGAGCTCCAGAAGCTCGGCATTGAGCCCTACCCCTCCGAGCTGTTCGACGTGAACTTCTACGCCCAGGAGATTCTCGAGAACTACCACCCCGAGCTCAATAACTTTCAGGATGTCAGCCTGGCCGGCCGCCTGATGTCGATTCGGGTAAAGGGCAAGGCCTCGTTCGCGGAGCTGCAGGACGCCTCGGGCCGCATTCAGCTTTACATCAACCGCGACGAAATTTGCCCCGGTGAAGACAAGGAGCTGTATAACACGGTATTTAAGAAGCTCGTGGACCTCGGCGACTTCGTGGGCGTGAAGGGCCATGTGTTCAAGACGATGGTAGGCGAAACCTCCATCCACGTAACCGGCTTCACGCTGCTAAGCAAGAGTCTGCGCCCCCTGCCCGTGGTAAAAGAGCGGGTAGATGAAGCCACCGGCGAGAAAATCACCTACGACGCCTTCACCGACCCCGAGCAGCGCTACCGCCAGCGCTACGTGGACCTAGTAGTAAACCCGCACGTGCGCGACGCTTTCGTGAAGCGGACCCAGCTGGTACAGGCTATGCGCAACTACCTCAACGACAAAGGTTACCTGGAGGTGGAAACGCCCATCCTGCAGCCTTTATACGGTGGCGCGGCGGCCCGTCCGTTCAAAACCCACCACAACACGCTGGACATGACGCTCTACCTGCGCATTGCCAACGAACTGTACCTGAAGCGCCTCATCGTGGGTGGTTTCGACGGGGTGTATGAATTCTCAAAGGACTTCCGTAACGAAGGCATGAGCCGGTTCCACAACCCGGAGTTCACCCAAATGGAGCTGTACGTAGCCTACAAAGACTACTACTGGATGATGGACTTGGTAGAGGAAATGGTGGAGCGCGTAGCCCTCACGCTGCATGGCAAAACCGAAGTGCAGGTGGGCGAGAACCTCATCAACTTCCAGCGCCCTTGGAAGCGCTTTACCATGGCCGAATCCATTGAGCACTACACGGGCTTCAACATTGATGGCAAGAGCGAGGAAGAACTGCGCGCCGCCGCCAAGGACCTGAAAGTGGCCCTCGACCCGAGCATGGGCAAAGCCAAAATCATCGACGAAATCTTCGGAGAACATGTGGAGCCCAAGCTGATTCAGCCCACGTTCATCACCGACTACCCCGTGGAAATGTCGCCGCTGGCCAAGAAGCACCGCAGCAAGCCGGGCCTGGTAGAGCGCTTTGAGGCTATTTGCAACGGCAAGGAAATCTGCAACGCCTTCTCGGAGCTAAACGACCCCATCGACCAGCGCCAGCGCTTCGAAGACCAACTGGAACTGGGCAAGCGCGGCGACACCGAGGCTATGGTGCTCGACGAGGACTTCCTGCGGGCTCTGGAGTACGGCATGCCGCCTACGGCCGGTCTGGGCATCGGCATTGACCGCCTGAGCATGATCATGACCAACTCCAACTCCATTCAGGATGTGCTGTTCTTCCCGCAGATGAAGCCGGAGTACACCAAATCAGAAAACGCGCCGAAGCCTGAGGCGGAAGCGTAGTTTCCTACCCCCTGAAACGTCAGAAAGCCTCCCGCTAATAAGCAGCGGGAGGCTTTCTTTTGTAACTGACTAATTCTGTCCGCTGAACAGCCTTTGCCTGAAGAAGCTTGCGATGGGCCTGTACGATTTTACTACCAAGGTTTGTTAACCATTCCTTTGTAGAAGCTCTACAGCCGGCAATTTTACGACAGGTGCGTATCCAACTTCTTGTAAGTCGGTTATGATAGCTTTAACGGGGTAGCTCAACCAAGGTTACGCTTACCGAAAATATTTTTGGCAAGTGAAGCTAATTATAGCTGCCCGCACTTTACTACCCCGTAAAATCAGAAAGCCTCCCGCTAAATAAATGCGAGAGGCTCTCCTTATAATACAACTAGCTTACCCTTCCGATTAGGTTTACAGAAGAAGTGTGCGATGGGCCACGTTCGATTTTACTGACGGGTTGTTTGACCAGATCCTGTCAGAAGCTCAACGAGCCGGCAATTTTACTTACTGTAAATTCTCCAATCTTCTTTTAAGCCGATTGTATATTCTTTAACGGCGCCGTGGGAACAAGGTTACCAGTTTCCGAAAAAAATTACGATTTGTAGCCCGGGTAGTGCCGGGAGTCGCCGCCAACGCCGTCGTAGTCAGAGTCAGCGTCGCTGGAAGTAGAGACTTCGTAGGCTGAATCGCTCAAGGAATTCAAGAGCGTGTCGGCCGCTGTACGGTCGGTGCGAATTTGCTCGGAGTCTACTTCGTCGGTTTTGAGTGAGCCAAGGCCTGCTTTTCCTTGCTTGAGTAACTTAGCCAGGTCGTCGCCCCACTTTGAGGCCGACTTTTTCAGGTTGGCGCGGGTAGCGTCGCCGGTTTCGGGAGCCAGCAGCAGCCCGGCCACCGCTCCGGCGGTAGCTCCAACCAGCAGGGAGAGGATTACTTTGCCTTTCGTGTCTTCCATGAGGCAGAACAGGTTTGAAGGTGAGCGTACTAGCTTCCGGCAACGCACCGGGCTACTGGTACAACGCGAAAAGTATAGAGTAGGTTAAATATTGTTTTCGAAGCAGGTTGGATACCCTCTCCGGGGGTAGCACCTCAGCAAAAAGCCCCCACCAGCTGGGCTGGCAGGGGCTCTCAATTCGCAAAAGCCGGAGTGGCTTACAGTTCGTTGAGCAGCTTTACAATCTCCTGTTTGGCTTTGCCCAGTTTGTTTTGCAGACGGCCGATCAGCTCGTCGCCCTGGCCTTCAGCGTACTCCAGGTCTTCGTCGGTCAGCTGCGCATACTGCTGCTTCAGCTTGCCTTTGGCTTCGTCCCAGCTGCCTTTCAGCTTCAGCTTGGAGCCAGCACCTGTAATGCCCAGGTCTTCCAGCTTCTCAATGTAGCCTTTGAACTTAGAGTCCAGGTCTTCACCGTATTTGGCAAGTTGTTCGCCCAGCTGGCCGCTGTATTTGGTAGCAGCGCTGCCCAGCTTGCTGCGGGTAGCCGTACCTTTGTCGGGGGCCATCAGCAGGCCAGCAATAATACCAGCACCGGCACCAGCCAGAGCAGCGAGGAGAATTTTACCCGAGTTGTCTTCTTCGTGGTAGGACATGATTCGTAGGGGGAGAGAAATGAAAAATAGGGTTCAGGATAAATCCCAACTTCCCGAGCCAAAGCCAGGGCAGGCGCCGCATAGGTAACGGGCCATTGTACAGGATATGGGCAGCTATACGGCGTGGAGTGGTCGAGGTTTTGCACCAATATAAAAATTAGCTAAGTAAAATATTAGGTCAACCCTATTTAATACCGTCTAACGACAGTCCTTTACCTTTAGCGCCACACACCTCTCTTTTACTTATGCGAAAAACCCTTGTTTTCGGTGCTTTTCTGCTTTCCACAGTCGCCTGCCAGCGCACCCCAGCTTCCACGGCCCAGTCTTCCTATATCGACGAAAGCAAAATCAAGAAAGACGCTATGTGCACGATGGACTACAAGCCGGTATGCGGCTGCGACGGCAAAACCTACGGCAACGCCTGCCAGGCCAGCAACGCCGGTGTCACCAGCTTCACGGAGGGCGAGTGCGCCCAGAAAACCAGCAACTAGCCCCTACCCTATCCTACCCAGCGAAGCCCTGCGCTAAGGCTTTGCCCATACTTTGTTTTTCCTCACTATGTCTGAAAAGCGCTATTTCCGCCAGCAGAACCCGTTTATCGTCCCGACTACGGACGGTAAGCTGATTGAAGAGCACATTGGCTTGGCCAGCACCGGCACGGGCCAGTACAGCGTGGCGCACATGGTAGCGCCGCCGCAGTGGAGCGAGCCCCACCAGCGCCCGGAGTTTGATGAGGTAACGATAGTCGTGCGGGGCCGCAAGCGGTTTGAAATAGACGGCGAGGTAGTAGAGCTGGGCGCCGGCGAATCGTTGCTGATTAAGGCCGGCGCCCGGGTGCGCTACTCCAACCCCTTCGACCAGGAATGTGAGTACTGGTCGATTTGTGTGCCCGCGTTCAGCCCGGCTACTGTGAACCGGGAAGAAGAATAGCGGCCTTTCACCCTAGTATCAACCCAACTGCCGCGGTGGCTGCAAGGAAAGCGCTTACTGCTATCCTTGCAGCCACTTGCGCAGCTCTGGGGTGCGGTGCGAGCTGCTGGTAAGGGTAGTGGCCGGGGCTTTCAGGTGTACTACCAGCGTGTCGTTGAAATATGGCTCCAGGCGCTCAACGGCTCGCAAGTGCACTATTTCGGTGCGGTTGAGGCGGAAAAATTGCGCGGGGTCGAGCACAGTTTCTAGCTGGCTGAGGGTTTCGTTGAGCACAAAAGCCCGGCCCTGCCTATCCAGGGCGTGGGTAACGCCGTTGCGTAGCTGGAAATACGCCAGATCAGCTACGTCGAGCAAGTATAGGCCCGCGCGGCTCTTGCTCACCAGCCGGGTTTTGTAGCGCGGGGCCGGGGCTACGTGCGCCGCCAGCTGCTGCAGCAAGGCTCCCTGAAACGACTGCCGGAGGCGCTCAAACTTCTGCAGGGCCGCCGCGAACTGCGGGTATTGCACTGGCTTGAGCACGTAGGCAATGCCGTTCTGCTCGAAGGCCTGCACCAGAAACGTGTCGTAGGCCGTGATGAAGATAACTGGGCTCGTAACTGACACCTGCCCGAACAGCGCAAATATATTTCCGTCGAGCAGCTCAATGTCGGACAGAATCAGGTCGGGGGCCGGGTGCTGGCGTAGATAAGTGGCGGCCTCGCTTACCTGCTGGCATTCGGCCACGATGGTAGCGGCAGGCTGGTACTGCTGCACAAACCGACGCAACTGAGCGGCGGCGGGCTCCTCGTCCTCAATCAGCAGAATGTGCATGGGCAGGCATGGATAAGGCCGCTGCCAGGGGCAGCGTAACGGTAAAAGAATCGTTGGTGGCGGCTATACGCACGGGCGCAGCAGCCACCAGCGCCACGCGGGCCTGCAGACCCGCCAGGCCACTGCCCGCACCAGGCACGGAGTGCGGACGGGGGCGCCGGTCGTTGCGCACTTCAATTTCAGCGGGCAGAATCCGCAGGCTAATACGAAGGGGCTGGCTGCGACTGGCCAAATTGTGCTTCACAGCATTGGTAAGCAGCTCTTGCAGCACTCCAGGTGGTAGTAGCAGGTTGTGGAGTTGCTCAGGAGTAGCCTGCACCTCTTCCTCAAACTGATAGGCCGCGCCAAACCGGCAGCGCAGCAGCTCGCAGTAGTCGCGGGCAAACGTCAACTCTTCTGCTACCGGTACTACCTCCTGCTCGCGGGTACGCACGAGGTAGCGGTACACCTCGGCCAAGTGCCCTATATAAGTATGGGCAGCTTCGTTACCGGGCTCAATAAGAGCGGCCAGAATATTGAGGTTGTTAAACAAGAAGTGCGGATCGACGTGCTGCTGCAAGGCCTGCAGCTTGGCCCGGGCCGCTTCCTTTTCGAGGCGCTCCAACTCCAGGCGCACCTGGCCGGCGTGCTGCTGGTACAGGAAGGGCAAGTAGATGCTGCCCACCAGCAGATACAGAAACACATCGGAAGAGAAACCCCGCACCACCGCGTACCAGCCGCCATAGTCGCCCTGGCCCACGCCCGAAAGCACCAGCCCAGCTTGCAGTAACTGCTTGAGTAGGATAAACAGCAGTGCCCCGCGCCAGAGCAGGCCGAAGTAGTAACCCGCCCGGCCGCTGGCCCGGCCTCGTTGCGTAGCGCGGGCGTGCAGCCGGTCGAGCAGGTACACCACCAGCAAGGCTTCCAGAAACGTCCAGAACGGCGCGTCGGGGAACAGGTAGAACTCCTCTGCCCGCACGGCCATGGTCAGGCGCGTGTAGAGGGCCAGCAGCACCGACAGGCCGAGCACCAACAAGTAAAACCAGAGCTTCTTGCGCATATAAGCGGGAAGTTACTAGGTGAGGCCCGATGCCTACCCTCCTGGCAGGTATCAAGCCTCAACGCTGGGTATATATCTACTCTACAGGCCGGCCGCTTTTACATCTTTGCCCTGCTCATCCAGGAAGCGAAGCACGGGCTGGTTGTTTTTATCGACGCCAATGGTGAGGCGGGTGCGGCCCTGAGCATCCTTGAAGTCGAGGGTGGACTGGTCGGTGTTGGCGACCAGCATCACGCGGGTTTCGCCGCGCTGGTCGGCCATTATCATGGCCGATGACCGGCCGGCAGTGGTGCCCACGTATAAGCGCCGCATTAGCCCTAGCTTCCCTTCCTTCACGGCCTGCTCCTTCTGCTCAGGGGTAGCACTTGTATACTTCTCCTCCAGAGCCGTTATGGATTCGGTGGGAGCGTCGCTGAACGTGAGGCCAGCCTTGTAGCCCCCGCCCTGCTCCTGGTAGTTCAAGGCAATAACCTGGTCCTGCCCAAACCGATCGAAGGACAAATGGCCACCGGCCGATACCTTGCCGTTGGCGTCTTTTTCGCCCCCGAAGATCAGGCCGCCGCACTCCTCGCCCTTGTCATTGTAGAAGAGCATACCGGGGTGTGGGCGCTTGTAGTCGAGGTGCTTGCCGTCGATGGTGACGCCCTGCGGGAAGCGCGCCTTGTTGCTCATCAGCATTTTCACAGTGCCGTCGCGCTCCACTAGGTTCAGGCGCTCCACCGATACTTCGCCGAAGCGCACCGGCTTATCGGGCTTGCCGAAGGCGCAGAGCAGCACGACCAGAGGCAGAAGGGTAGTGACCAAGGCATAGGCTTTGAGAAACTTCACGTCGCGGGCGAGGTTGCGAGTATCCATGGGGGTAGTAGCTGAGGTGAGAAGATTCCCAAAACTGCTGCTCACCTCGGCCGGAAACAGGCGAATTCGCGGGAGTGCCGGAAAAATCGGCGGAGCGCCGGAAAAGCCGGCGTGAGTGCCGCGCCGCCTACCCCGACAAGAAGCATCAAACCCTTACCTTGCTGCTCTACCTTCACTCCCACTCTACCGGCTATGGATCAGCGCATCATCAACCTGTTCGACGAGTACACCCACGCCCCGCTTACCCGCAAGGAGTTTCTGGACCGGCTGGTGAAGCTGGCCGGTGGCACGGCCCTGGCCGCGGCCGCTCTGGCCGTGTTGGAGCCCGGCTACGCCCAGGCCGCCACCGTACCCACCGACGATGAGGACCTGGTGACGGAGGAGGCTACCTGGCCCGGCGAGGCCGGCGTGACCATGAAGGGCTACCTGGTGCACCCGAAAGGCAAAAAGAAGCGCGGCGCCGTGGTGGTCATCCATGAAAACCGGGGCCTTACCCCGCACATCAAGGACGTAACGCGCCGCGTGGCCAAGGCGGGTTACCTGGCGTTGGGAGTTGACGCCCTGTCGGTATTTGGCGGCACTCCGGCCAATGAAGATGAAGGCCGCACCCTCATTGGCAAGCTGGATAAGCAGCAGAACTTGGGCAACTACCTAGCCGCTCTGCGCTACCTCCGCCAGCGCCCCGACTCTAATGGCCGCACCGGCTGCGTGGGCTTCTGCTGGGGCGGGGCCATGGCCAACAGCCTCGCTACCCATGATCCGCAGCTGAATGCCGCCGTGGCCTACTACGGCACCCAGCCGCCCGCCGAGGAAGTGCCCAACATCAAAGCCGCCCTGCTGCTACACTATGCCGCCCTCGATGAGCGAGTAAATGCCGGCATGCCTGCCTACGAAGCCGCTCTGAAAGCCGCTGGCATCAAGTATGAGCAGTACGTGTACCCAGGCGTAAACCACGCCTTCAACAACGACTCTTCCCCGGCCCGCTACAACGCCGAGGCTGCCCAGCTGGCTTGGAGTCGCACGCTTAAGTTATTTAAAGAGAAGCTCAGCTAACGCTGCCACTACCCATGAAGCTCCCTTTTTCTCACCTGGCCGCGCCCTTGCTGGCCGTTGTGCTGGGCGGATCCGCCGCGGCCGGCTGCCAAGACAATTCTGCCCGCACAGACGGCACTCCCCTGGCCACCCGCACCGACAGCGTCGCCCAAGCCGCCTTGCCTCCGGAAGAGCCAGAGGAATACCTGGACCTGCGGGCCATGACCCTTAATGGCAAGCAGCCCCTGGTGGGCAGCACCGCCGGCCTGTTCGCCCTGCTGGGCCAGCCCGACAGCCTGGTAACGCCTAACATGGGCGAGGTATGCACCTCCTACTACAAGCGCACGTTCCGCTACGCCCACTTCCGGCACAGCCAGTGGGAGATATACGGCGACACGGCCGTGATTGGCACTATTACCTTTCGGGGGCATCCGGAGGTGGAGCTGCACACGCCCACCATTCTGCTCAACCAGAACACTACCCTCAAGGCCCTGGCCCAGGCATTTCCGCAGGGCGTAAAAACCCAGAAGAAGATACCCGTGTATGGCATGGGCAAGCTCACGGCCGTAAGCCTACCCACCGGCGAGGCGGCGGGTGAAAATGCCTGGATTCTGTTTTTCGACGAAGGCAAGCTCGTAAGAATAGACTATTGGCTTCCTTGCTGAAGCCAGGCGCCCTGTTCTCCTTCGCCGCCTAGTTTCTCGCTTTTCGTGCGCCCGGCTGCCGTACTCTAATGGCGGGGCGTAGCAGCTTAGGCCCCGGTGAGGCTAGAATAAACCCGCGTAACATATTGTAGAAAACTTTGGCTATTGGACTCTTTTCTACTTGTTTTTTAGCCGACTTGGCGTGGCCCAACCAACGCCGTGAGCAGGGCCCAATGCCCCGGTAAAGGCCTTCCGCGGAATGTGAGGTAAGTGTATAGCGCCTAATCCGGGCGCGGGCGGGGCGGTAGGGTAGCACTTGCGTTTGGGTAAGTAACCCGGATATATTGGGGCTGTGCTTTGGTCCGGCCGCTGCTGAAGTTTCCCTTCACGGCTAGTTTTAGCCAGCTTCCGAAGCGCTTTGGCCCGGCTCAAGCCGCTACCCCCGGGGAGCGGTGCCACTGGTGCCTCCCCGCTGCTCTTCTTTCCACCAAACTCCCACACAACCAATGAAACACCAGTTTACCTCCCTCTTGGGAGCGGCTGCGCTATGCGTGCTCGGCTCCGCTTCCTCCCACGCCCAAACCTACCAGCAGGTATGGGCCGATGAATTCACCACCGGCATTGGCCCGAGCTGGGTATTTGAAACCGGCGGCGGCGGCTGGGGCAACAACGAGAAGCAGTACTACCAGCGCGCCAACGCCACCGTAGTAAATGGCATTCTACAGATTACGGCCAAGAAAGAGACGGTAGGCGGTATGCCCTACACCTCCTCGCGTATGAAAACGCAGGGCCTGAAAGACTTTAAGTTCGGCAAGATTGAAGCCCGCATGAAGCTGCCCCTGGGCCAAGGCCTGTGGCCGGCCTTCTGGATGCTGGGCAGCAACATCAATACGGTGAGCTGGCCGGCCTGCGGCGAAATCGACGTGATGGAGCACATCAATGCCGAAAACAAGGTGTATGGCACCGTGCACTGGGACAGCAACGGCCACGCCGAGTACGGTGGCAACATCATCACTACCCCCCAGGACTACCACGTGTACTCCATCGAGTGGGAGCCTACCTACATCCGCTGGTTTGTGGATGGGGTGAAGTACCACGAAATCAACATTACCAACGGCACGGGTAGCACCGAGGAGTTTCAGCGCCCTTTCTTTCTGCTGCTGAACCTGGCCGTAGCCGGCAACTGGCCCGGCCAAACCGTGGACGAAAGCAAGCTGCCCGCCACCATGTACGTGGACTACGTGCGGGTGTACCAGAAAAGCGGCACCACTACCCCGCCGCCAACTGGCTCTACGGTTACCATTCAGGCCGAAAGCTACAGTTCCATGAACGGGGTGCAGCTGGAAACCACCACCGACGCAGGCGGCGGCCAGAACGTATCCTACATTGACGCCGGCGACTGGATGGCCTACAACAACATCAATTTCCCCACCTCCGGCACGTACACCATTGAGTACCGCGTGGCCAGCCCCAGCGGCGGCACGCTGTCATCGGACCTCAACGCGGGCGCCATTCAACTGGGCAACACCACTATTCCGGCCACCGGCGGCTGGCAGAACTGGACGACCGTATCGAAAACGGTGAACGTGAATGCGGGCACCTACAACTTCGGGGTGTTTGCGCAAACCGGCGGCTGGAACCTCAACTGGATTCGGATTACAAAAGCGGCGGCCCGCCCCGCTACGGTAACTGCCACGGCAGGTAGCGAGGAGGCCAAGAGCCTGGGCGTGTATCCTAACCCTTACACTCCCGGCTCAGCCCTCACCATTCAGCTTCCTGGCCAAGACCTGTCGCCTGCTCAGGTGCAGATTGTAGATGCGCAAGGCAAGAAGGTGTGGCAGACTACTGCCTTCGGCTCGGAAGTGAAAGTAGACAAAGAGTTGCCCCTACGCAGCGGCATGTACCTGATTCAGGTGACAAACGCTACCGGCACTTCCGTGCAGAAGCTGCTGGTACGATAACCAGCCTGAGAGGCGAGGCGTAGCTTATCGGCTTCTTCGTCAACCTCCCACGCTGACTACAATAACAAGCCCCTACCCTCGTGCAGAAGGTAGGGGCTTGTTGGTACTGGAGGGGGTAGTATCATACCCCACTCACTGAAGTAACCAGGAACTACATGCGCTGCTCAGGCTTAGCGGCGGGCAGAGGTTTGCGGGGCAGCTTTTGGTCGCGCATGGCGGCCTGGTACACAAAGGAAGCCACCAGCACGGAGGCCTGCTTCATGTCGTCGGCGGGCAGACGCTCGTAGGTGTCCATGTTGGTGTGGTGAGTGCGGGTGCCGTAGTCCAGCGGGTCTTGGATGAACTGAAACCCGGGCAGGCCCACCGCGTCAAAGGAGAGGTGGTCGGTGCCACCGGTATTGCGCAGGGTAACGGTGGTAGCCCCCATATCGGCGAAGGGCTTGAGCCACTCCTGGAAGATGGGAGCAGCGGCCTCATTGCCCTGGGCGTAGATACCGCGGATTTTGCCGGCGCCATTATCGAGGTTGAAGTAAGCGGCCAGCTTTTCGTGCTCGGGCAGCAGCTTCATAGTGGCGGGGTCGGCGAAGTGGTTTTTCACGTAGTTGCGTGAGCCGAACAGTCCCTGCTCTTCCTCGCCCCAGAGAGCAATCCGGATGGTACGGCGGGGCTGCACACCAGCGGCTTTCAGAATCCGGACAGCTTCCATCATCACGGCGCAGCCGGCGGCGTTGTCGGTGGCCCCGGTGGCAGCGTGCCAGGAGTCGAGGTGGGCGCCCAGCATCACAATTTCACTTTTGAGCTTTTTGTCGGTGCCCGGAATTTCGGCTACCACGTTGTAGCCCTTCAGGTCCTGGGTTTGGAAGCGGGTGCGGGTTTCCAGCTCAATTTCTACCGGAATGCCGGCTTCGGCCAGGCGGATAAGGCGTAGCTGATCTTCGGGCGCCATCTCCAGCTCGGGCAATACGGGCTTGGCGTCGGCGGCGTAGGGGGCGCCGTTGCTGGTGAAGAAGGTGCCATCGGAGCCGCCGCGGCTGCTTAGCACGGCCGCCGCACCCTCGCTCAGCAGCATATCCGTCATTTTCGTGCGCAGGGCCAACAACGCCCGGCGCTGCGCCATGCGCTGCTCCATTTCTGCCGTGGCGGGGGTAGCGGCGGCAGGCGCTTCGGGCTTGAAGGCTGCCATTTTCTGCAGCTCCTCGTCGGTGTAGCGGCGGGCGTCGGCCTCGAAGGAGGTTTTGGGGGCCGTTACGTCCAGCAGCACAATCTTGTCGCGCAGTTGGCCTTTGTACTTGTCTAGCTCGGCTTCGGTGGTAGCTTTTACCACAATTACCTGCTTTTTGAGCGGGCCATTGGTGCTGGGCGTCCAGGCTTTGGGTGCGCCGATGAGGGTGTGGTAGTAGGGGGCCGTCATGGCCACGTACGATTTTTCGATGTCCCAGCCGCGGCCGAACGTACCCCAGGGCTCAATAGCCGCCTTGGCCAGGCCCCAGCCGGCCAACTGCTTTTGCGTCCACTGGTTGGCGCGGTTAAGCCCTTCGGAATTAGCCAGGCGCGGACCACAGACGTCGGTGAGGTAAAAAGCCGTTTCCATCACCTTGGAGCGGTTCATGCCTTCATCCTTGATTTTAGCCAGCGTGGCCTGATCGGCTTTGGTTCCCTGTTGGGCTACGGAAGGGGCGGCTACCGCAAGGCTGCCTGCCAGCGCCAGGAGTCGAAATGCGTTCATTCAGCAGAAGTAGTTGTGGAAAAGATGATTTCGGAAGATAAAGAACCGAAACGAACGGCAACGTTGCGCCGCCGACGCCTAACGGGCTATTTGCTTTTCTGCTTCCCTGTAAGTTGCCTTTTCTGGATAGCCCACCCGTGCCGGGTTCTTTCCCTTCGCCCGAGGCCGAAACCGTACACCTTCCCGCGCAGGGCTCAGGATGAGCCGTTCTTCTTGCGGCAAAAGGGTTTTCGTTGCTACCCTCTCTCCTGCCGCTAAACTTCCGGCTTTGCTGCGAGTATTCTGGCGGGGGTGATGGGCAGCTCCCGCATGCGTTTGCCCGTGGCGTGGTACACGGCGTTGGCCACGGCGGCCGTGAAGCCGATGAGGCCGATTTCGCCCATGCCTTTGGCGCCCATCGGGTCGAGGTGGGGGTCAGGCTCATCCACGAAAATGACGTCGATATCGGGGATGTCGGCATTGACGGGCACGTGGTACTCGGCCAGCTGGTTGTTCACGTAACGCCCGAACCGGTGGTCCATGCGCGCCTCCTCCAGCAGAGCCAAGCCGATGCCCCACACCACGGAGCCGTACACCTGGCTGCGGGCCGTTTTGGGGTTGAGCACCCGCCCCACGTCCAGGGCCGATACTACCCGGCTTACCCGCACCGTGCCCGTGGGCTCGTGCACGCGCACTTCCACGAAGTTGGCGCAGAACGATTTGCCGGAGTACTGCTCCTGCTCGGGGCCTTTGTCTGCTTCACGGGTCAGGTCGAGGCCAATCAGGCTGTGTTCCCGCAGAATATCGGGGTAGGAAAGCTGCTGCAGGCGGTGCACCTGCCGCACCACCCCATTTTCCGCTACCACATCCGTGGGCTTCAGCTTCCGCTCGGCCCAGGCCGGCGCCCGCAGGGCCAACTCTACTACCTGCTGCCGTAAGGCCCTGCAAACGGTATGCACCGCCGAGCCTACGGAAGCGGCCGTGTGCGAGCCAAACTGGCCTGGCGCGGGCGGCAGGGCAGAGTCGCCCAGCTCGAAGCGGATATTTTCCACGGGTACGCCGCTGGCATCGGCAGCAATCTGGCTCATGATGGTGGCCGTCCCGGGCCCTACGTCGGCGGTGGCGCTCTGCACCACCAGGCGCCCATCGGCGAAAAGCTGGGCCCGGGCGGCGGCTTTCGTGCGCTCAGCTTTGTAAATGCCCATGCTCATGCCCCAGCCCACCAGCCACTCGCCCGCCCGGGTGGCGCGGGGCCGGGCCGGTCGTTTGCTCCAGCCAAACCGCTCGGCGCCCTGCTCGTAGCAGGCGCGCAGCTGGTTGCTCGACCAGGGTTTGCCCCCATTGGGGTCGACCTCGGCGAAGTTGCGGCGGCGCAGTTCCAGCGGGTCCATGCGCAGCGCATACGCCAATTCATCCATGGCCGACTCCAGGGCGAAAGAGCCGCTGGCTTCGCCGGGGCCGCGCGTCCAGGCCGGGGTGCTCAGGTCGAGGTCTACCAGCTGATACCTGGTAGTAAGGTTGGGGCAGCGGTAAGCCGACCTGGTCGGATCGACGATGCGCTCCGTGAATTCTTCGTGGCGGGAGGTTTGCCCGTAGGCTTCATGGGTGATGGCCACCAACTGCCCGTCGGGCGTGGCCCCTACCCCCACCTCCTGAATGGAATAGGGCCGGTAGCCTACCAGATTAAACAGCTGGCTTCGCGCCAGCACCACCTTCACCGGGCGCCCTACCAGCTTGGCCCCCAGAATAGCCGCCACCTCCTGGGGCCAGATGCGCGAGGCGCCCCCGAACGCCCCACCCACCACCGGGGAATGCACCTGTACCCCGTCCTCGGGCAGCTGAAACATGCGCCGCAGGTCCTGCTTGGCCAGGGCGGGGGCCTGGGTTTTGTTGTAGACCGTTAGCACAGGGCCGTTCCAGTGGGCAATGGCGGCGTGGGGCTCCATAGGATTGTGCACTTGCACAGCCGTGCGGTACTGCTGTTTTACTTGCACAGGTGCCTGCTGGTACGCGCTTGCCTGCCCGCGCAGGGTATCCTCGCCTCTCTTAGGCTTACGGCTCCGGGCAAGGTGAGCCACCAGGTTGGTTTCGGGCACGGTAGGCGCGTAGCGCACACGCACCAGCGCGGCGGCGTGCTGGGCACGCTCCAGGGTATCGGCAATGGCCAGGGCTACCGGCTGGTTGCTGAAGTGAATCTGCTCGTCGTAAAATACCCGGTGTTCCTGGCCTTCCAGGCGGGGGTTGTTGTTGGCCTGGGCAGCCTGATAGGCAGGTACGCCGGGGGAGTTCCGGTAGGTGAGAACAGCCAGCACGCCCGGAGCTTTTTCGGCGGCGCGGGTGTCCAGCTCCTGAATACGCCCGCGGGCAATAGTGCTGGTTACCAGCACCCCATGCACCAGCTCAGCCACTGCGTGCTCAGCCGCGTAGCGCGCCTGACCGGTGACTTTTGCCCGCCCATCTACGCGGCTGAGCGGGCAGCCCGTGCTGGGAGTAGCGGACGCTTGGATTTCCATAGCAGAGAGTATAAACAGGGTACTGGGCTGCCCACGGAGAACTTCCGCGTCGCCCTCCCGGCTGTCTACGAATGAGCCCCCGGAAAGGCTTCACCTGCCAACTGTCGCCACCGGGTGACGGCGGATTTCAGCCTACCCAGCCGCTTGAGACCTGGATGCCACAACACGGCCGCTTTCCCCGCATGAGCCGCTTTCCTTTTTTGAAACCAGGCTATTCTATTCCGCTATTTTTTAGCTATTTCTACGTATACGTTTTGTAAATTATTACAACATGGTCGATGTACTGAAGCGCAATAACGTCCGGGTACTGGGGCGAGGAAGACGGACCTTGCTGTTTGTCAATGGCTTTGGCTGCGACCAAAGCATTTGGCGCTACATCATCCCGGCCTTTTCCGAGCAGTTCCACCTGGTGCTCTTCGACCACGTAGGTGCCGGCCAGTCGGACCCGAGCTCCTACCAAGAAGCAAAGTATGCCTCTCTGAATGGCTACGCCGAGGATTTGCTTGAAATTTGCCATCGCCTCACTCTGCAGCAGGTTACCCTCGTGGGCCACTCAGTAGGCGCTGTTATTGGGTCACTGGCCGCTATCCGGGAGCCTCAGCTTTTTCGTCAGCTGATTTTGCTTTGTCCCTCGGCCTACTACCTCAACGAGCCCGGCTACCATGGCGGCTTCGACCGGACGGACGTGGAACAGATGTTGCGCTTCATGGAAACGGACTACGTTGGCTGGGTCGACTCGTTTGTGCCGTTTATTATGGGCAATCCTGACCGGCCTTCCCTGGTGGCGGAACTCACGCATAGCTTCTGCCAAAACGACCCCACCATTGCCAAGCAGTTTGCCCGGGTCACATTTCTCTCGGACAATCGGGCCGATGTAACCAAGCTGCGCGTGCCTTGCCTGCTGCTGCAGTGCGCCGAAGACCTGATTGCCCCGCCGGAAGTGGGCGACTATCTGCACTCCGCTATTCCGGGCTCTACGCTGATTACCCTGCCCGTAACCGGGCACTGCCCGCACGTCAGTGCCCCTACTGAAACGCTGGAGGCCATTGAAGCCTATCTGGTTGCCTGACAGCAAACGGCTGCTTACCCCTCTGCCCGCCACTGCCTTTGCCATGACCGTCGAATACATCCGCTACCGCATTGCCGCCGGGCAACAGCTGGCTTTTGAGGAGGCTGTCCGCCATGCCAATCAGCTACTAGAAGCCGCCCCCGACTGCTTAAGCTACCAGCTCGCTCAGTGTGAGGAAGACCAGGAACTGTTCGTCTGGCGCATCGAGTGGACCTCGGTGGAGAGCCACCTGAACGGCTTTCGCAAAAGCGCAGAGTTCGGGACGTTTTTCCAACTCGTGAAGCCGTTTTATGCGAGCATTCAGGAAATGAACCATTACGCGGTGGTGGAATAAAAATGAGCACATGAAGCAATAGGGTCCTGCCTATGAAGCACACAGTACAGTTCACTACGTCATACAGTCAGTTCTATATCTACGATAGGGATTCTCCGGGCGCTACTGACTTATCGGAATTCTGGTCTGGCTCAGCATTTGACGATAAGCTCGCTATTGAAGATGGTATTCTAGGAGTTAGCATC
Source organism: Hymenobacter sp. HSC-4F20 (assembly GCF_019599275.1). Lineage (GTDB taxonomy): Bacteria > Bacteroidota > Bacteroidia > Cytophagales > Hymenobacteraceae > Hymenobacter. The sequence continues at coordinate 128,647 of NZ_JAHZTD010000003.1, forward strand.
GGTACCTATAGCTATGTCAATGTCACAATTACTCTGCTAGAACAACGCAACGAGGTTGTCTCTTTTGACGCTTGTGACCATGCAGTAGAAGCTATTTTAGAAATCAAATCTGGGACGCTACAGATTCTGGATTGCCCAAGCTCAACCCTAGAATATAAGATGTCGGTCAGCCCTGGGGTTTACCGGGTGAGAGTAGGTTCTTTAGGCTTGGATTCAATCGTAGATTCAGATGAAGAAGCTGATGACTACTACACAATTGAACTTTGGCCTGAGCCTCCTTCCCCAAGACAGGTACTTAAGCGCTATGCTTGTAATTGGTAGCGCTACGTCTATAACCCCACTCCCGCAAAGCTCGTCTAACCGGCTACCCCTCACCTAGCCCCGCACGACCCAATGAGCCTCTGGGAGATTATTAAGCGTCTCTTTCCCTACGTCCGCCCCTACCGTGGGCTGGTTATTGCCACGCTGCTGCTCACGCTGGTGGGCTCGTTGGCGGCCCAGGTCAACCCCTTTGTGCTGCGCTACACCGTGGATACGGTGCAGGGGCTGCTCAGCCGCAATGCCTCGCTGGCTGCGGGCATGCCCATGCTGCTGCTCGTGAGCGGGCTGCTGCTGGGTAAGGAAATCATCAACACCTTCATTCAGTTCGGGCAGAAGTTCTACGGCGAGAAAATCCGCATCAACGTTTCCAGCACCCTTATTCAGGATGCGGTGCACAAAGTACTCAGCTACCAGCTCGGCTTTTACTCCGACAGCGGCAACCAGACGGGCAAGCTGCAAACGCGCATCGACCGGGGCGTGGAAAGCCTGATGAAGCTGGTGCAGAACTTCTTTATCGACATTCTGCCGCTATTTGCTAATTCCATTGTGGCCCTGGTGGTTATGTTCATGGCCAACATGTATGTGGGCCTGGTGGCGGTGGCGGTGCTGCCGGTGTACTTCTGGCTTAGCTACCGCCAGGCCGATAAGCTCAACGGCACCCGCCGGGCCCTGCGCGGCCTGCGTGAGGCCCGCAGCCAGGGCCTGGTCAACCTCATCGATTCGGCGGTGGTTATCAAGAGCTTCGTGCGCGAGGACTACGAGGAAGAAAAGCAGGCCCAAACCCAGCGCAACCTACAGGAAGCTCAACTGGAAACGCGCAAAACCAACTTCCTCTACGACGGTCTCAAGACCTTTACCGAGCAGATTGGGGTAGTGCTCATCATCATCCTGACGGCCTACCTGGTACTCGACCGGCAGATCAGCATCGGGGCCATTATGTTCCACATTCTGCTGTTCAACAACGTGTCGGCGCCCATCCGGCAGCTGCACCGCATCTACGACGAGATGAACGACGCCCTTACCTACTCGGAGGGCTTCTTCGACATTCTCGACGCCCACGACGCCGTGGAGCCCACCGGCCTGCTCCAGCCCGAGCACCTGCACGGCACCTTCGACATCTGCAACGTGGACTTCACCTACCCCAGCGGTACCCAGGCCCTGCACGACGTATGCCTGACGATTGAGGCGGGCAAAACTACGGCCCTAGTGGGCCTGAGCGGGGCCGGCAAGAGCACCATCATCAACCTGCTCTGCAAGTTCTACGCCCCCGACCGTGGCAACATGCTGCTCGACGGCAAGCCCCTGGCTGACTATAATACCCACGCCCTGCGCCAGCAAATCGGGCTGGTATTGCAAAAAAACCACATTTTCAAGGGCACCATTGAGGAAAACATCCGCTACGGGGTAATGGACGCTACTCTGGAGCAGATTCAGCACGCCGCCAAACAAGCCTACCTGCACGAGCAGATCCTGGAGCTGCCCAAGGGCTACCAGAGCGACGCCCAGCAGCTTTCGGGCGGGCAGCAGCAGCGCATTGCCATTGCGAGGCTGTTCCTGAAAAATCCACCCATTATCTTCCTCGACGAGCCCACCGCCTCCCTCGACGCCATTGCCACCGAGCAAATCAAAAACTCCCTCGACGCCATCAAGCAGGGCCGCACGGTCGTCATCATTTCCCACAGCCTCGCCCAGATTGTGGATTCCGACTGCATCTATGTGATGAAGCAGGGCCGCATGGTGGAAAGCGGCACCCACGAGCAGCTCTACGACCTGCGCGGCACCTACCGCGAAATCTTCGACGCCTCCGCCCGCAGCCTCAACATTGAGAAGCTGGCCCGGGTGCTGGTGGACGACGGGGACGAAGTGGAGGATACGGCGGCATGAGTCCTTGATTTCCTTATCATTACAACCTACGCCTCCTCTGTCACAACATATTTTAGAAGCATATGGGCATGTTCGGTTACCACTTTTATTTCATCACTAATCCCTTCCAATCAGAAGTGATACACAGACTGCAATTACACTTTACTGAACCACTACTTATAACTCAGCCAGACCCTGAAAGCCTTGAAGTCAGAAATCCAGCTTACAAGAATAACCCCGTTTGGGTATACTGGGCAACTGAGCGCACACTGCCATTTCTACCGGAAACAATTGCTATTGCTCCGGAAATGGCTTCATTTAACAAGCTCCCATTTCCTGAGCTGCCGCATGAAATAGGTATTCGAGCTTTCTTTGATTCCGGACCAAACAAGTTAATAGATTCTACCAGGCAAGTGCTCCAAGAACTTGGCGGCAAATCCGAGCACCCATAAGCTGATTGGTTCGATGTGCAACGCGTGTCCCCCCGCACTGGCGCGAGTTTAGCGCAGCGTAACTCGTGACCAGCTATGATGGGGAGGCTGCGCCTCCCCTGCCGCCACAGCGGCAAGCTGGGGCCGCGTCGTTCGGGCGTTACTGTGATGACGGGCAAGTTGGAAACTCGCATCATACTCCGGCACGAGTTACGCTGCGCTAAACTCGCGCCAGCCATCAGTTGACTTTAGCATTCATCTGACCAATTCTACCATGACCCTCGACCTCACCGGCATCACCAGCAAAGCCGCCATTCACCAACTGTTCAAGGAAAAGCTGGGCTTTGAAGACTGGTACGGCCCGAGCTGGGACGCTTTCTGGGATTCCATCATTGCCATCGTGGAAATGCCGGAGCAGCTTACCCTAACCAACTGGCAGGAGTTTGCCGAGCACTGCCCCCGTGACATGCAGATTCTGCGGCAGGTAATTCATGACTACGATATCGAAATGGCCCCGAAGCGTATTGTGCTGGCCTAACGCTTCGCCTGCTCCGCGACTGGTGGCGGGCGTAGCCACGCGGGCTGAAAGAGCAGCTACGCTCTGCCCAATAGCCATCGACCGTTAACCATTTTCTACTCCGGCTGTTCTTTTGACTTTCGCCCCGCAGCATACGGCGGAAAATCAACAACCTGAACAGCAACCATGACTTCTGACCCGAATAGAATTGCCTTGGTAGTGGGCGTAAGCGGCATCATTGGCAGCAACCTTGCCCAGGAGCTACTGCGCAACGGCTGGACTACCTATGGCCTGGCCCGCAACCCTGGCACCGATGCAGCTGGCTTGCACCCGGTAGCCGCCGACTTGCTAGACCCGGCCAGCCTCGAAACAGCCTTGGCCGAGGTGCAGCCCACGCACGTATTCATCACCAGCTGGCTGCGCCAGGAAACGGAAGCCGAGAACATCCGCGTCAACGGGGGCATGGTGCGCAACTTGTTGGACGCATTGTCGCCGAAAGGCTCGGTGCAGCACGTGGCCCTGGTAACCGGGCTGAAGCACTACCTGGGGCCATTTGATGCCTACGCCAAGAGCGGTACGCTACCCCTCACGCCGGTGCGGGAGGAGCACCCCCGCCTCCCGCTCGACAACTTCTACTACGCCCAGGAAGACGAGGTATATGCCGCCGCGGCCCGCGACGGATTCGGTTGGAGCGTACATCGTCCGCACACCGTCATCGGCAAGGCCGTGGGCAACCAGATGAACATGGGCGTCACGCTGGCCGTGTACGCCACTATCTGCAAGGAAACCGGCCGCAAATTTCAGTTCCCCGGCTCGGAAGCGCAGTGGAACGGCCTCTCCGATGTAACGGACGCCCGGGTGCTGGCCAAACAGCTGGTGTGGGCCGCTACCACCGAGGGCGCCCGCAACCAGGCCTTCAACATCGTGAACGGCGACGTGTTCCGCTGGAGCTGGCTCTGGGGCCGGCTGGCCGACTGGTTTGGCGTGGAAGCCGCCGGCTTCGATGGCACCGTGCGCCCCCTGGAAGCCGAACTCGCCCACGACGCCGCCCTGTGGCGCGAAATTGCCGAACGCCACAGCCTGGCCGAGCCCGACCTGAACCGCCTGGCCTCGGCCTGGCACACCGACCTGGACCTGGGCCGGCCCATTGAGGTGATGACGGATATGGCAAAGAGCCGCAAGCTGGGTTTCCTGGTGTACCAGCCCACCGAGGAGTCGTTTTTCGACCTGTTTGAGCAGCTTCGCACCGACCGGCTGATTCCGTAACTCCTCGGCTGATTGCCCGAAAGCCGCTCCCGGCCGCTCTACCGCGAGTGGCTGGGAGCGGCTTTCGTTTTGCAGCTCAGGAGCGCCTCTGGGTGAGGTTGCTACTGGTCTGTTTGGCGAAAAGCGGCGGGTAGTCTTTCACTACCCCTTTCCCTTCGCAGAATCCCGGAGGCGCTGATGCGGCCGGAGCCCACGGCAAATAGATTGCACGTCTGAAGCAGATAAGTAAGTTTGTAACGTGTAGCCGCATGGCTAGGGCGCGTGCTTTACATCAGCAGCCAACAATGCGTACGTTTCAGGTACTTTTTCTTTCCCTTGCGCTTGGCTCTTGCAGCCACAACAACCAGCCGGAAGCAGCAGCGAATTTAACGGTTCCGGTAGAGCAGATTGCTGCCACCCCCGACCAACAGGCCAGACGAGCCAAGTCGGAAGCCTACTGCAAGGCGCATGCTATTCCGATGTATAGTAATCCTACGGCGCTGTTTGTCGACTCAGAGGCCGAGGCTACTATCCGCACGAAAGACGAAGTGGTGGACCGCGCGCTGGCGCTGTGCTACATCGGTTTGAAAGGCGAAGGACTGGCGCAGCGCTACCTGGATAAGATGGATCGGGATTATCACATCACGAGCAAGCTCACGCCCATCGAACTGGCCTTTGCAACGGCCGCGCACCCGACCGAGCAACAGAGAACCGACGCCACTTGGCGGTACGAAAGCCTGCACGTTATGCTGTGGGCCCTAAGTTTTGTTGATGACCTACCCTACCCCAACCAGATGTGTGATGTTGCCCACGACGCCAAGATTATCCACGATCTATCGGAAAAGGAATTCCGACAGAAAGCCAAGCTGAGAAGCAAGCAAGAAATCCTGGATCAGGCAGATTTAATCCTCCGCCTGGATTGGGCCTGTACCGACGCCCGGGTTACTAATGCCGCCATGCCAGGTAACCTCGACCAAGGTATTGTGTACGAACGGCACCATTCCCTTAACTGGCTTATCACCTACATGAACCAAGCCTGGGATGATGTAAGCACCGATACCTGATACCCGCGTCGTATCTGCTTCCTTCCTGCTAGAGCTTATCTACTCCCCCTGTTCTTCGCCGCCAGATGCCGCACCTTTCACGCCTCCTTCTCTTCGTTCTGGTGCTGCAAACGGCGGTGGCTACTGCCCAGAAAGCTCCGTTTACCTTTCACCCCATTCGCCTGCCCAAGGAAATAGCAGACCGGAACAACCAGTTCTCGGGGCTTCAGGTGCGCAACAATCAACTGCTGCTGCTATCCGAAAGCCGCCTGCAGGAGCGCGCCGAAGCCAAGGTGTATGCCCTGGACCTAGCCAGCATCGACAGCCAGCTAGCCCAGAAGTTGCCGGAGCAGGAGCTGGCGTACCGGAAATACCTCATCCGGAACCTGGACACCATCAGGGCCCGGCTTGACAGCGCTGGCCAAGTGTACGAGGGCCTGGAGGGCATGACGATGCTGGGCGAGGTGGCCTACTTCTCCATCGAAACGACTACCCCTTCGGCCTATTGCTACCTCATTAAAGGGGTGGTAGACGACGCCACGGCCAGTATTACCATTGATACTTCCTACCTGGTGCCACTAGCCAAACCGGCCCTCACCAACGGCAGCCACATCCACAACGCCGGCTTCGAGGCCATCAGCACCTACAACCAGAACCTGCTGCTGCTATTCGAATACAACTACTTCTCGCACGACAACTTCGCCTTCCAGCTTCCCGCCGCAGCCGCTACCCCCGATGTGCCGCACTACGTGTCGGTAGCCCGGCTCCCCTTCCGCCTGACGGACATGGTGCACACGGGCAAAAACCGTTTTACGGCCATCAATTATTTCTACAATGGTGCCGAAGACAGCGTGTACCGCAGCCCGGCCCCTGACCCGAACACCCGATTTATCCGGAGTGGCACCACGTATCAGAATTACTGCCGGCTTATCAGCCTGAAATACAAAGGCAACAACGTAAGCTGGAAGCCGCTGGTTGAGCTGCCCAAAGAATACATGACCTACAACTGGGAAGGCCTGGCGGCCTACCACGGGGGGTATTTCCTGATCAACGACAAGTACGGCCCGTCCAATCAGTCGACGTTGCTGTTCTTGCAGAAGAAGTAAGCAGCGCAAGGCCTGGCGTCGGCTAACAAGGACGCGGTGGGCCTGCTGGAAGGTTCTGGCTTGGAACGTGACTCTTGTTAATCTGGCCTTCCTGTCACTTAGCTCCTACCCCCGTATGCCCGGCGAAACCAACCTTACCCAACTGCTGCGTACCATGAAGCCGGAGTTGCAGCCGGGCACGTACGTATTTTGCACGGTCCCGTCGCTGGCCGGCCTCGACTTAACGGAGGTTATCGGCACGTTTCGGGAGCAGGAAGGCCTGACGGTTATTCTGCCCCAGGCCGCCGCCGACCGCCTGCACTTGCCCTACACCTTTGTGGCCGCCTGGATAACCCTGACGGTGCACTCGGCCCTGGAAGCAGTAGGGCTCACGGCAGCCTTTGCCCAGGCCCTGGCCCGTGGGGGCATAAGCTGCAACGTGGTTGCCGCCTACTACCACGACCACATCTTTGTGGCAGCTTCCGATGCCGCTAACGCCTTGCATGTTCTGGAGGAATTAGCCGAATCGGGCAACTAGGTGGTGGGCGTGCCCACAGATAAGCCGCACATTCGGCCGAAACCAGCACAGGAGTGACTAGCTTAGCTGCGTTAGCTAGCCTTTTTGTATGCGTATGCAGCGGTTTCTGTACCTGTGCCTATTCCTGATGACCTCGTTGGGGTGCGTGGCACGCGATAATGTTCGGATTGAAGTATTCATTCAGCCAGAAGCCCGGTCTTTCACTTCTCAATATACTCTCACTACCCGCGCCGCCGAGGGGAAGCTCATCCTTCACCTCAACAAGCAATATCACCTGTCTGGCGTGACGGGGCCCAACGTGCGTACCTACACCTCGGCGCTGTTCTACGATAAATTTACCGACGACACCTTACGACGGATAACCATTGAGTTTACGGACCGCCAGGCCCAGCAGCGCGTTACGGTGCAGTATAGCGGCGCCATCGGCGAACGATTTGCTACCGAAGGCATGGCCGAGTTTACGGCCCACGCTAACTGGGTTCCTACCATTCCCGATCAGGAGTATACGGTGGTCGACTACCGGCTCACGGTGCGCGTACCAACTACGTATCAGGTAGTAAGCACCCGGGCGGCCCGGCGCAGCAGGCCAGGCCAGTACCGCTTCGAGGGAAGCACTTCCGCCATTGAAATAGGAGCCTTGGCGGCCCGGCAGTTTACCACGCTTACCAGTGCTACCCCTCAGTTTCGTGTGAACCTCTACAAGGCCAACGGCCCCTGCACCGCCCCCGACAGCCTGTTGGTGCAGGATGCCGGTAAAATCATTGCCTATTTCAATCAGATTATCGGGCGCAAAGATCCTATTCGGAAGTTTACGTTTCTGCTACCAGGCGTCGACCGTACGGCTAGCGGCTTACTCGATAATGCGGCCATCATTGCCTACACTTCATTTAACACCCACGACCCCGGCGACCTGCTGATTCTGGCTCACGAAATCAGCCACAAGTGGTGAGGCTATGGCACTTGGAACACCTATGATAACTGGCTGAACGAAGGCTTTGCTACTTACTCGGGGCTGCTTTACGTGCGCGCGGCCGGCGACACTGCCAGCTTCCGGAAAGAGCTGGCTAAGCGGCAGAAGTCAGCTGCTACGGCTCCGGCCCTCCTGGGCTTCGAACCCCGCAACTACCCCTACCCCGTGCGGCGGCAAGTACTCTATGACAAGGGCACGGCTACGCTATACCAGCTGCACCAGCGCCTCGGCGACGAGCAGTTTTTCCGCATTCTAACGAAAACTGCGGCCGCCAAACTAGCTACTACCGAGGCCTTTCTGAATCTGGTAGAAAAGGAAAGCAGCCGCCAAACCCGCGAGTGGCTACTGGCTCAGCTACAGGTGTAAGAGGTACCGAGGGCGTTTGGTAGCAGAACAGTCGCCGCCTGGTGCTAGCTCAATCTGTGTGGCTGCCGTAGTAACCCGTATGGAAACCTACGTCCTGGGCGATATTCACGGTGCTTACCGCGCCCTTGAGCAAGTGCTGGAGCGCAGCCCGTTCCGGCCCGGTATCGACCGTCTTATACATCTGGGGGATGTTTCCGATGGCTGGCCCGAAACGCCGGAGTCTGTCGAACGGCTGCTGCATATTCCGAACAGCATCTGGCTGCAGGGCAACCACGACTGGTGGACGGCGGAGTGGCTGGCAACCCGGCTACCCCTCGAACAGGTAAATAGGAGCTGGTACCGGCAGGGCGGCAAAGCCACCTACGATGCGTATCGGCGCGGGCCGGCCGAGCAAATGCAGCGGCATTTCACCCGTTTTTTTGGTCAGCAGCTTCCTTACTTCGAAGCCGACAACACGCTCTACGTGCACGCCGGCTACAACCCGGCGCAGCCCATTGCAGCGCAAGACCCGTTTGAGCTGATCTGGACCCGGGAGCTGTGGCGCAACAGCCTCCCAGCTCAGGGCTACACCGAATGTTTTATCGGCCACACGCCTACGTGGCCCGCAAGCCTGGTACCCTGCCAGCGGGCGAACGTCTGGAATGTAGACCAAGGCGCCGCCTATGGGGGGCGACTAACCTTGCTGAACGTGCGCACCAAAGAGTTTGTGCAAAGCGACATCGTGCAGAGCCTTTACCCAGGCGTGAAGGGCCGCTGAACGGTTGCCGTTTCCTCCCTCACCCAAAAGCTCAAACCCCAGCCTAGGATACCTCCCGTTCTTGGGTAGATATTCTTGGCTAGGGTTTGAGCTATCAGAGGTGGGTAGGACAAACAGCCCTAGTGCTGCTTACCAGGGCCCGGGAGCCCTAGCTAACCGTAGGCGGGTTGCGGTTAACTACCGGACCAGCGCCGGCCAGCTGGCTAACCATATCGTCGAGAATTTCTTTGCCATAGCCAATGCGGTTGGCGTACTCCATGCACAAGCCGTATTCGCGGGGGTCAATCTGCCCGTCCTGAAGCATCATCTGCACCAGCGTCTGCAGTTCCAGGGTGCGCTGCAAGCCTTCGGCTGGCACTACAAAGCTGAGCACGTTGAGGTTATCGGCAATAGGCTGCACCTCCTCAGGCTTCAGCCCTAAGCGGTTGCCAATTTGCAAGAGGAAGTCGCTTTCTTGCTCGTCCAGCTGGCCGTCGGCCGTGGCTACCAGCAAGAGGTTCTGGAAGAAGCTAAGTTTCTTCTGGGTAGTGTTCAGTACTTCTTCGAGGTTATGAGAGTGCTGCATATGCGTAGAAGCTAGGTGGTGAGGGTGCCCACCAAGGGCGGAAAATTGTTTCAACGATGCCTCCGCCGGAAGGTTATTATTCGAAATCTGCGCGACGGGTAGCAAACAATACGGGTGGTACGCCGTTATTTGCGGCACCATTCGTCAACCATCCTGCTGCTGGCAGGTACCGCCTTAGCTTCTTTCGTACTTCATGACTACATCGTTGCGCCGGGGAGATGGCAGCATATACCTCACAGTTGAGCGTAACACGCGTGATAACTGGGTTCATGCCCGTTGGCATGGCCGACAAACGCTGGGCACCATCATGGATGGTGGCCTGACTTACCTGGACATGATTCGCCAGGAACCCAGCGCCAAGTTGCTCAACGACCACCGCGACCTGGTAGGCACCTTCACCGAAGCCAACGACTGGATACAGCAGGTCTGGACTCCGCTCATCATTGGGGCAGGCTTGCGCTACATCGGGCAGGTAGTATCTCCTGACATCTTCGGGCAGCTTTCTATGGAAGATTTGCAGCAGCGCATCGGCGACCAGCTGCACATCCATATGTTCCAGGATATAGACGCAGCGGAATCCTGGCTTCGCATCCAGCCGTAGCGGGCTAGCTCTGACAGCTGCCGCTTGCTAGCGGCGCGGCTTCCAGGCCGGCATCGTCGCAAAAATTCTGTTCGTGGTGTACTGGCGGGCTTGTTGGCGGGAAAGCTGCCGGGCCCAGGCTACGCGCGTAGCGGCCGGAGCGGCGCCGGGCCCCGTGGAGCGATACTCCGCGTAGCGCGCCGTTTTTTCGCTTTCGGGCTTTTTCCAGTTGTCCCAGCCCGCGGGCCGGATGTGCGCCCCCATATAGGTGTGCAGGTAGGCTACCTGGGCGTACGGCTGCCAGGGCCGCCCCAACGATACATTGGTAGCCAGCGTGATATCAGCCGTGAGCCGGCATTTCCGGAACACAAAGCCATAGGCCTGATCCTGCGGGGTTGCGGCGGCCGTAATATGGGAGTTTTTCTTACTGCGGATAGTGCAGCGGTCGAATACGGCCGTGCTGCTCCCGAAAATAAAGTCGGTGGTGCCTTCAATTAAGCACCGGTAGAAATACTGGCGGGTGTGGCCGGTAGCCAGAAACAGCGTGTCCTGGTCGCCGAGGATGCGGCAGTTCCGGAACGTGCAGCGGTCGGCTTCTACGTGCAGAGCCACCGCCTGGCCCGCCGTGCGGCCCGCGGTATTCTGAAACGTGAGGTTTTCGGCAGTAAAGTCAGTGCCCTGCACCAGCACGGAGTAGGAAGTGTAGGTATTGATGGCGCCCTTGCCGCTGTGGTCGTCGAAAGTCAGGATGGTTTGGTCCCGGTCGTCGCCCAGTAAGGTCAAGTGAGTTTTGCTGACTGGAATGACCAGCTTTTCCTTGTACACACCTTTCCGGATGCGGATGATGACCTCCTGCTTTGACTGGGCAGGGGCGGCATCAATGGCCGCCTGCACCGTGCGGAACTGCCCGGTCCCATCCTGAGCTACTACCAGCTCTTGGGGCCTAGCAGTGGCTGCTAGGGCTAGTAGCAGTAGGGCAAGCAGGGCGAGTAGCTTATTGGTCATCGAACGGGCAACAGTATTCATAACATTAGGTCTGGCCGAGCCAACCGGCAGTAGTTTCCTACCCTCGGCTTTACCTTGCAGCCTTACTCCTGGGTAGGGTTCCAGCCGCGCAGCACGGTTTGCAGGGTGTATTGCTGAGCTTCCGCATCGGAAAGCTGGCGGGCCCAGGCTACGCGCTGCTTGGGAGCGGCGCCGGGGCCGCGGCTCTGGTACTCGGCGTAGCGGGCGGTTTGCTTGTTGCTTTCCTTGTCCCAATGGTCCCAGCCTTCGGGCTTGATCTGCTTGCCCAGTTCGCAGCGCAGGTACACCGTTTTGGCGTAAGGCCGCCAGGGCCGGCCCAGATAGAAACTGCCGGCGGGGGCGTTGCCGGTCAGGCGGCACTGGTTAAACACGTAGCCGTAGCGCGTGCTGTCGGGGGTAGAGGCCGCCGTGACAAAGCCGCCGGTTTTGCAGAAAATGGTGCAGCGCTCAAACCAGGCGGTGCTGCTGCCGAAGATAAAATCCACGGTACCCTCGATGTAGCAGTCTTCGTAGTACTGGCGGCTGCCGTAGCCGTAGGTGTAAAGCGTATCCTGAAACCCCAGGAAGCGGCAGTTTTTAAACCGGGCTTTGTCGCCGGCCACCCACATCGCCACTGCCTGCCCCACGGGCCCCGAGGAATTCTGAAACGTGAGGTTTTCAGCCGTAAAATCAGCGCCGTAGATGTAGCAGCTGGCGGAACCCGATGTGCCTTTGTCCTCCCCGAAAATGTTTTTCTTCTGGTTGTAGTCGTCGTAGGTGAGGATGGTTTGCTCCCGGTCTTCCCCAATTAGCCGCACCAGATTTTTGGAGCCTGCCAGAATCAGCTTCTCCTTGTACACACCTTTTTTGACGAAGATGGTGGTGACTTTCTTCCGGAAGTCGGGCACGGCGTTGAAGGCTTCCTGCACCGTCCGGAATTGCCCGCTGCCATCCTGCGCCACCACAAAATCGTAGCCGAGGGCCCGGCCCAGCGTCAGCCAGAGGAGCAGAGAAAAAAGCAGGACAGGTTTCATGGCGCGCGGGTGGGTAGGGCGGCAACTTATCTGAAATCCGGTGGAATTGGCTGTATTCTTCCCGCTATTTCCGCGCAAACGTTGTCGGGAACGTTGCCACTCCCTACCCCCCTTGTCAGCACCAAAGCCGCCCTGAGTCCAGACCCAGGGCGGCTTTGGTGTGTACATTAGGCTTCTCTACCCCTTGTGGAACGGGCAACCCATAGCGGCAGCCTTCTCACTGCCGGCGGCGGGCATGGGCAGGGCTGCTAGGGCTCCTTTACCAGTTGCCCGCACATTCGTCATCACAAAGCCGCTGGCGGGCAACGTGGGCATGCGCGTTAGGTCATAGCTCAGGTCCTGGGCCGGCACGTCGTAGCGGATGCCGTCGTTGAGGAAGGCTACCGCTTGCTTCATGGCTTCAATGGTAATCCACTCGCCGGCGCAGCGGTGGCCGGTCAGGTATTCACCGCCGCCCTGCGGAATAAAGTCGTAGGGGCTTTCCTGCCACTGCCGGAACCGCTCGGGCCAGAACACTTCCGGGTCCTGCCACAGCCGTTCGTCGCGGTTAGTGCCGTACACATCCAGCAGTACCATCGTGCCCTTCGGAAACTCGAAGCCGTGCCAGGTAAAGTCGTCGCGCACCAGCGCGCCTACAAATGGGGTAAAGGGAAAATACCGGCGCACTTCCTGCACAAATAACTCGGCGTAATCCTCGGCGGGGTTGCGCAGTAGCTGGCGGTAGGCGGGATGCTCATGCAGGGCAAGGGCCGCAAAGGTGATGTAGGTAGCAATAGCCACAATGGGCCGAGTGGCGTTCATGAGTTCAATAGCGGCCATCTGCACATCCAGCAATTCGCCGTCTGCATCCCGGTACCAAGCTACCATATGAGCCGGCGAGCCTTCCTGAACCGGCAATTTCCCCTTTCGGATGGCCCGGATAATACCGCGCATCCACTTCTCGCCGCGGCTGCGGGCCTGCTTGCCGCGCCAGTGCCGGGGCCCTACCCCACCAAAGCCGTCCACCATGGCCCCGAAGTCGCGGGCGCGCTTGCTTACCTCGTCTTCCTGCAGCGGCACCTCAGCCCAGGCGCACGCCGCCCGGCACAGGATTTCCTGGGCTTCGCGAAAGAGCACTACCCGATCCATCTTTTCCCAGCGGTGGGCATAGCGCTGCCACTGCTCGGCCAGCAGACTCATCAGCCGCTCCCGGCTAGCCGGCCCCATCAGGGCCATAAACATTTCCTTGCGGCAGCGGTGCTCCCCGTTGTCGCGGGTCTGGATGGCATCCACGCCCATCAGAGTGGTTTGCACCCGGCGCGGCACGGCCCCCTTCCGGATAAAGAGCTTAGGATTGTAGAACAGCTCGGCGGCCTCAGCTCCGTGCAAGCAAATAGCCTTCATGCCCATTAGCCGAATCTGGAAGATATCGGAGTCGAAGCGCTGGCTGCGGCTGTACAGGAAGGGGTAGCCTTCGCGCAGCACGTCCAGGGTGCTGTCGAAACTTGGGTCGCGGAAAATCTTGGGCATGGTCAGGTAGTAGTCGAATAGGTCGCCGAAATGAATGCCTTTACCTTACGGCTCGTTGACACGGAGGATATTGTGGAGCCTGTAAAAACACCTACTTTACTTGCCATTACCTATGATAATCAATGGCCTCTCCCTTAACGCGCTTCCTACAGCAGCACTATCCAAGCCTGCGACTAAGCTCACCCTTATTCTACTCTTGGCCTTTTGGTCTTCGTTTCGACTTACAGCATGAGCACTTATCTACATCTGAGGACGCCTATTTTCAGGAAGTCGTACGCCGGGCTTCATTACTGTTCCAAGCCACTTTTGCTTCTAATGACCCGGTTGTAGTTGTTCATCAGGAATGGCGGCACAAACGACCTCGAATTAGGAACAGCAACTATCTACTTCAGCAGCTTTCAATACCGAAAGCCGCTATTCACTTTCAGCGGATTGCTAACCCATACTCATACGGAAGCACTAAATGGATGAGAGCACACTTCTCATTAAGCGCTTCTCAGGTACCCTACCCCTCTATTTTTGCTGCTATTGGCAACCAGGATTTTGGCAATAGAAAGCCTGTGCTTCACGGAGACACTTTCTTTTTAAACCAGCGCACTAGCTTAATTTTCTATATGTATGATGATCGGGGCTTAGATATCATCGGCCCTGACGTAGCATCTCTTCGTTACCTATATGAGGAGTTTAATGAGTTGATACTGGACTACGACCGGCCACAGATTGACGCCTTATTTGCTACATAAAGCGCAAAAAGCCCGACCAAATGGCCGGGCTTTCTTATTCTAAACTCTGACAACAGGTAGCCTAGGCTTTGCTGTTGGTGATGAGCTCCACAATTTCCTCCGAGATGCCGGTGGTGCTGAAGCCGCCGTCGTGCATGAGGTTCTGCATGGTCACGTAGCGGGTCAGGTCCGAGAACAGGCTAATGCAGTAGTCGGCGCAGGCTTCGGCCGGGGCGTTGCCCAGGGGCGAAAGTTTGTCGGCGTAGGTGTAGAACGCATCGAAGCCGCTGATGCCGGTACCAGCCGTGGTCTTGGTGGGCGACTGGCTGATGGTGTTCACGCGCACTTTTTTGAGCTTGCCCAGGCGCTGGCCGTAGCTGCGGGCAATGCTTTCGAGCACGGCTTTGGCCTGCGACATGTCGGTGTAGTCGAGGAAGGCGCGCTGAGCGGCAATGTAGCTCAGGGCTACTACCGAGCCCCACTCATTGAAAGCATCCTGCTTCTCGGCCACGGCCAGCATCTTGTGCAGCGACAGGGCCGATACGTCCAGGGTTTTCTGGTACCACTCGTAGTTTAGCTCACCGTAGTGCTTGCCCTTGCGGATGTTGGCACTCATGCCAATGCTGTGCAGCACAAAGTCAAGCTTACCACCAAGTTGCTCCTGAGCGCCGCTGAACAGCTTTTCCAGGTCTTCCACGGAGGTAGCATCGGCCGGGATGATGGGCGCATTGCACTGCTCCGAGAGCTTATTGATTTCGCCCATACGCATGGCCAGCGGGGCGTTGGTGAGCACAAAGCGGGCACCTTCGGCGTGGGCCTTCAGGGCTACTTTCCAGGCAATAGATTCCTCGTTCAGGGCACCCGAAATGATGCCGACTTTACCAGCGAGTAGGTTGTTAGACATGTGGTGAAATGGTGAGATGGTGAAATGGTGAGTTGCTGTTTCGGACTCCCCTGCACCGTTTGAAACTCCAGGTTAGCGGCTGCCAAGTTAGCCATTCACCACCTCACAATTTCACTACCTCATAATTTCGCCCCTACCCTACCAGTTCCTCGCCGCGCATGGCCAGCAGCTCGCGGGCACTCTGGTAGGCGTGTTGGCTGGGGTTGGCGCCGGAAATCATCTGGGCAATTTCATGAATGCGCTCCTCCAGGTTTAGCATCCGGATGCTGCTCACGGTCCGGTCGGCGCGGTCTTCCTTGTACACGAAATAGTGCGCGTCGCCGGCGGCGGCCATCTGGGGTAGGTGGCTGATGGTGATAAGCTGGTGCTTACGGGCCATCTGCTGCATCATGCGCCCTACCTTCACGGCAATTTCCCCACTGATACCCGTATCAATTTCATCAAATACGATGGTGGGCAGAGCTGTTTTATCAGCCAGCATGTACTTGATGCAGAGCATGAGGCGCGAGAATTCACCACCGGAAGCCGCTTTGCTCAGTGTCTGGGGCTGAGCGCCTTTGTTGGCCGTGAACAGGATGCTGACCACGTCGATGCCACTGGTAGCGGGCGGGCCTTCCTGGTGGTGTACTACGATGCGCGAGTTCGGCATGCCCAAGTCAGCCAATAAGCCTACCAGCTCCTTTTCAAACTTCGGGAACACCTTGCGGCGCGCTTCCGAGAGGCGGCTGGCCTGCTTTTTCACGGTTGCCAAAGTGCCTTCGGCGTCGCGGCGCAGGCGGGCAATCTGCTTATCCAGGTTAAGCACGGAGCCCACTTTGTCGCGCAGGTCACCACGCACGGTAAGCAGCCCCACTACGTCGCGGACCTGGTGCTTGCGCTGCAGGCTGTAGAGCACATTCAGGCGGCCCTGCAGCTCGTCAATGCGGGCGGGGTCGCCTTCGGTGCGGCGCTCCACTACCTCTATTTCGTCGGCAATGTCGTGCAGCTCGATCAGGCAGCTGTCGAGGCGGTGCTTCAACTCGCGGGCCTGCTCTGAGTACGAAGCAATCTGGCCTAGCAGCGTGGCGGCTTCTTTCATGGCGCCGGTAGCACAGTATTCGCTTTCCGAGAGGTGCTGCAGGGCCGAGGTCAGCTTGAACTTAATTTCCTCGGCGTGCTCCAGCTCCTTTACTTCTTGCTCCAGCTCGTCCTGCTGCTCATTATCGAGGCGGGCATCTTCCAGCTCGCTGAGCAGAAAGCTATGGTAGTCCAGCTCTTTGTTGGCCTGAGCCACTTGGTCTTCGAGAGCTTTGAGGTCGGCTTCCAGCTTGCGGTACTGGCGGTAGGCATTGCTGTACTGGGCGCGGGTAGGCACCAGCCCGGCGTACAAATCCAACAGGTTCAGCTGAAACACAGCATCCCCCAGCAGCAGCGTATCGTGCTGGGAGTGAATGTCCATGAGATTCGCCCCGATGTTACGCAGGGTTTCCAGGGTCACGGGCGTATCATTCACGAAAGCCCGAGACTTGCCGGCCGGACTAATCTCGCGGCGCAAAATGCACTGGGTATCGTAGTCGAGGTCTTCGGCTTCAAAGATATCCTGCAGCTGGTAGCTGCTGATATCAAACTGGCCTTCAATCACGCACTTCTTCTCCGTGTCGAAGAGCATGCGCGAATCGGCCCGGTTGCCGAGCAAGAGGCCAATGGCCCCGAGCATAATGGACTTGCCCGCGCCAGTTTCGCCGGTGATTATATTTAAAAGAGCCGAGGGTCGCAGCTGGAGCTGCTCAATCAGGGCGTAGTTTCGGATGCGCAGGTCAACTAACATAGCAATCCAACATGAGGGCCGCATTACCGGCCGTAGCTGACAAAAAGGAAAAGCTACGCGCCGGCCACAACCAGGTCTAGTAGCTTTAGCAAAGCTACTAGCTCATTTAGTTAATTGCTAACTAATTTTGCCGAATAATTTTTTATATGCTCTCAACCATTACGGCTGACGCAGGATAGCTTGGTACTTGGCCGAGTTGGTTGGGTCCGCTTCCGAAAGCAAGGTAGTCACGGTCACCTTCTGCTGTTGATCGGGGCTGGTACGAAAGATGTTGGCTATTTCGTCGGCCTTGGTGGTAAAGAAGGCCCGCGCCAGTAACGTACCAGGACGGCGCTGTACGGCTTGCTGAACGCCCTGCAACGCCGTAGTAATAGTGGTGCGCGCTTCCTCCGGCTTCGTGATAAAAACATCCATTCCTTGTCGGTAGTACGCGTACATGCCGCTGCGGAAGGCTTCCAACTGAGGATCCTGCAAGTTATTAAGCAACCAGTAGCGGTTGGCGTTATTGGTGTCCTTCCAGCCCTCATCCGCTTCGTTGGTGGTGTTTTGGGAGGCCGCGTTGGTTAGGATAGAACGGGCACGGTCGTAGTAAGGCGAGCCACTTAGAGGGGAGAAGCTGTCTTGGTCCATGCCAATGATAAGATAGGCATAGAAAGATAACAGGGACGACAGATTTCCGACGAAGGTGTTCTCCGAATAATCAATCGGGCTCTGGGGCGAGTAGTTGAAAATCCAGCCCCGGTCGGCAAAGCTCAGCAGGTTCGTTTCGTAGCCCGTGCCGTACACCGGCCGGGTACTGACAATACGCACGGTAGCACGGTAGGTACCATTCTGCGGAATTTCCGTAATGCCAATGAAAAACCGGCAGTTGATACGCTCCGCGGGCCGGTAGACCTGGTTGGTAAAGGAGCGGGTATTAAGAAAATCCTGAGTGTCTTTCTGCAGCTGCTGCACAAGCTGCCGGTCGGAAATAGTTACGTTTTCCGTAGATACTGTTACTACCGCGTTCAGCTCCTGCGCCCGGGCGGAATACGTTAGCAGGGTAGCTGGCAGAAGCAGGCAGAGCGACAGGGCGAGGTTACGCATGGTGGGGCAAACGAGCTAATACAGTGTGCACAATGTCGCGGGCTACTTCGGACTTGGGCTTCACGGGAAAGGTAGTCACTTGGCCGTCGGCAGCCAGCAGCGTTACCTTGTTGGTATCGTGGCGAAACCCAGCGCCTGCGTCGCGCAGAGAGTTTAGTACAACTAAATCAAAGTGTTTCCGGCGAAGCTTGTCCAAGGCGTGGGCCTGCTCATTTTCCGTCTCCAACGCAAAACCTACAGAAAATTGTCCGGGGCGCTTGGTTTGGCCCAGGGTAGCAGCAATATCCACGTTTTTCACCAGCTCCAGAGTTAGCGTGGCTCCAGCTTTTTTGATTTTATTTTCCGCTATATGGGCTGGTTTGTAGTCGGCTACGGCCGCCGCAAACACCCATATAGCGGCCGTGGGCGCCACAGCGGCGGCGGCGGCGTACATCTCATCAGCCGTTTGCACGCGCTGCGTCCGAATGCGCGGATGTGCGGGGTCAGGCAGGCTGGTGGGGCCACTGATGAGCACCACCTCGGCCCCTTCAGCCGCGAAGGTTTCAGCTAATGCGTACCCCATTTTGCCCGTGCTGTGGTTGCCAATAAAACGAACCGGGTCCAGAGGCTCGTACGTGGGACCAGCCGTAAGAAGAACGCGCATAAGGGAAGCTAGAAAGATAGAAGCAGAAACTAACGCTCCAGGCAGATAACTGCACAAAGCTGTTCTTTACCCCGCAAGTTTGACATACTTTTTCATACAAAGAACTGCTCCAGTTCCGCTACTATCTGTTCGGGTTCTAGCATGCGGCCGGGGCCGCTGAGGCCACTGGCCAGCTCACCCGCCGGGGAGTTCCATACCGTGTTGCCGTATTGCCGCAGGCGGCTGAGGTTAGCTTGGGTAGCCGGGTGCTGGTACATATCGAGGTCCATGGCCGGGGCCAGAAACACGGGGCAGCGCGCGGAAAGGTACACGGCGTCCAGCAGCGTATCACAAAGGCCATTCGCCAGATGCGCCAACGTATTGGCGGAGGCTGGTGCTACGACCAGCGCGTCGGCCCAGAGGCCCAGGTGCACGTGGTTGTGCCACTCGCCGGCTCGCTTATCTTTCAGGAAGCCTTGCAGCACCGGGTTCTTAGACAGCGTGCCCAGGGTCAGCGGCGTCACAAAGGCGGTGGCGGCCGGGGTAAGCACCACTTGCACTTCAGCGCCGGCCTTTACCAGCAGCCGCACCAGCCCTGCAGCTTTGTAAGCGGCAATGCTGCCGCTCACGCCTAACAGAATTTTTCGTTCTCGCAATCCAGCCATTGCAGCATGTACAGTATGGGCTCCGGAGTCCAGTAAAAACGCCATGCTGCCTCTATCCCAGCACCTCGCACAGGTCAGCATACAGAACACTGACGGGCAAGCTACCGGGGCAGACGCAGCATGTAACGTACTCTTCTGCTACAGCAGTCCGATTACTCAGGCTTCTGCTCTTCCTCGGCAGGAGTATGGAAGTGCACTTTGCCTTCCAGGAATTCCTCCACAGCTAGGTTTGTGGGCTTAGGCAGCCGCTCATAGTGCTTGGAAATTTCGATTTGCTCCCGGTTCTCGAATACTTCTTCGAGGTTGTCAACGGTAGTAGCAAACTCCGCCAGCTTGCTGTTCAGCTCTTCCTTAAGCTTCACGGAAATCTGGTTGGCGCGCTTCGAGATGATGGCAATGCTCTCGTACACGTTGCCTGTTTCGTGGGTGAAGTCCGACATATTGCGGGTCACAATGGAAGCGGGTACGTTATTGGGAGTCTTCATAAACGAATGTGTTGAGGATGTGCAGAAAGTGGGAATAAGGAGGGAATGCAAGAAGAGTGGGGCAACAGGGTCAGCTAGTTTACCCTCATTTTCCACAGGTAGCACCTTGCAAGCCCATTATCCACAGTAAATTTTATTTCGCGGCCGTAGTTTCGGCCGGTTTAATCTTGGCTACGGCGTCGCGGGAGGTATCGTACATGCGCTCCGCCTCCTTGAGGTTTTTGCTCTGAGGGAAGGCGTCGATAAAGTTCTGGTAGAAGGCAATAGCCTCTAGATACCGCTCCCGCTGCTTTTCTTCCACGCTTTCCCGGGCCAGGTCGTACTGGGCACTAAGCTTCAGGAAAGCCGCCTGCTCTCCGTAGGCCGAGGCGGGATACTGCTGCTGAAAGCCGGTGAAAGCCGTAACGGCCGACTGGTAGTAACGCAGGTCGTAGTAGAGGCGGGCGGCGCGAAACGCCTTGTTCTCCAGCTTCTTCTGCAACTCCTGCGACATCCCCTCGGTTTCGGCGCGGAAACGGCTTTCCGGAAAGCGGTTCAGGAAATCCTGAATGACTTCCAGGGCCGAGAAGGTGTTGGTTTGGTCAAGCTGGAAGTCAGGCGAGTCGCGGAACAAGGACTTGGCCTGCATGAAGGCTGCTTCTTCGGCGTACTGCGAGTTAGGATACGTTTCGTAGAACGTTTTGAAGTAGTAGGCGCTCAGGGTGTAGTTCCGCTGCTGGAAGTTGGTATTGGCGAAGTAGAACTGCGCTTTTTCCGCTTCCGGGCGGCCTTTTAGCAGCGGATTCAGCTCCTCCAGTAGGGTACCCGCCTTGAAATAGTCGCCTTTCTCATAATACTGCAAGGCAGCTTCGTACTTCTTGTTTACGTCGGTGCTCTTGAGCAGCTTCTGGTAGCCCGTGCACGAGCCAAGCAGCAACGCGCTCAAGGACAGAGCAAAGAAGGTAGGGCGAAAAGACAGCATAAGGGGCGCAAAGGTAAGGATAATCGGTGAGGCAACTGCCACTGCCGTCGGGGGAAGTAAAACTACAGTCTGCCGGATAAACCAGCGTTATTTTTTGACGACTGGCTTCCGAGCCGACGGAGCCGCTTTTTTCTTGGCCGGGGCCGCGGGCCGGGTAGTTTTTGATTTCTTGGGAGTCGCTTTTTTCTTGGGCTTGGCGGGCAAAGCGAAGTGTTTGCCTAACGTTTGGCGACGGGTTGGGCGTTCCGTGGGCCGCCACCGAAAGTCCTTCAGTTTGGCATCTTCAGGCTGTAGCTCATTGGGCGGAATAAAGCTGGCTTCGGGGTTGGTAAGAAAGGAAATCGTCTGGAGCTTACTATCTGCAAAGCGCAGGGCCATAGTAGCCGAGAGGCTCTTGTTGACCCCTGACACGGCCGTGTCGCCCTCAAGAGCATAGTAGAGGCTCTCGGCGTTGCCAAGCACGTCAATTTTTTTTATGGCCTTCTCGCCGAAGTAGGCTACCATGTAGCGTCCTTTCACCTGGTTGAAGTTCAGCAGCGTATCCTGCCCAATGCTGAAGGCGTGGCCGTAGAGGCGCATCTGGTCGATTTTGCCCCGCCGCTGCTGAATCTGCATGGAGTCGGCAGTAAGTTGGTTTTTCTGGTTCCAGAGTACCGGATCGTGGCTGAGGTAGATGATGGAATCCTGCCGGTCGTAGGTCAGCGAGTCGCAGCGGCCCTGCAAGTCGGCGCGGAAGATGCCTACTTTACGGTAAGCGTAAATAACGCCGGCCTTATTCTGGGGCGGGCGGCCCTCCAGGCTCACCAGCGTATCGGCGGTGAGGTAGAGCGTATCCCGGTCGGAGATGTTGCGCATCACGGGGCGGCTGCCGTACACCTTGGCTCGGCCCTGGGCCCGCCAGTAGCGGCCCACGTCGCCCCGGATTTCGATGTTATCTTTCTTCGAGGTCATCGAGACGTGGCCGGTGGCTACGCCGTACTGTCGGGCTTCGTCGTAGAACAGCTTGTCGCCGCCGAGCAGGTAGTTGGGCGTCTCGATCTTAGCGTTGCGGGCGAAGTTGGACACCTTGGTGATGGTGTTGTAGGTGCCGTTTTCAGCGTAGAGGTTGCCTTGCTTGCCCCGGATGCGGGTAGGCCCAAAGAAGTAGGCAATTTTGCTGACCGTGTTGTACTGGAGCGTATCGGTGTCGATGTTGTTTTCCTTGGTCACCAGCTTCACGTTACGCTTGAAGCTGAACACCTTGCTCTGGGTGTTGTAGTAGCCGAACTGGCTGTCGAGGGTGTTCTCCGGGTCCTGCAGGTGCCCGCCGGTGCTGTAGTACGCCAGGTTCTGGTTCAGGTCGTAGTCGAGCAGCTGGGTAGTCAGGGTCATACGCGGGTCGCGCATGGTCACGTTGCCGGTCATGCGGGCCTTGCGGGTGTCGCCATCGTAGGTGCCCCGGTCGCCGGTAATCGTGATGGTATCGTTCTGGATGATGCGCACATTGCTGAACGCTTCCAGCGCATTGCGGTCCACGTACTGATAGGCCGAGTCGCAGTAGAGCAGCGTGGTACCTTGCCGGAAGCTCACGTTGCCCAGCACCTTCCGGATTTCTACCCCGTTGAACGTACCTCCTACCAATCGACCAGCCCCGGGAAGCAGTTCAATGCGCTGCCCTTGCGGCGGGGTAGCAGGGGTAGCAGGACGAGCGGCCGGACGTTGCTGGGCCCAGGTGAGGGTAGGCAGCAGCAGGAGCAGGAAGAGAAAAAGAGGCTTCGGGAACGACATTTAACTGCAAAGGTACAGAAGGGCCGTTGCTAACGGTTTTCTTTGTGGAATAGTACAGATGTTCCGTTTACACCGAACAGCTAGCTCCCCCCAGATGATTCTGCGCATCAAGCGACGTGGGCAGGAAGTGGTTGATCAATCGTTGTCTACAGTAAACGTCATTCCGAGGGTAGTTGAGGAAACTCGCGTGCTGATGCGGCAAGACCAACTCAACGGTCCGAGCGAGATGCCTCGACAAACTCGACATGACGGGCTGAAGGATTGTTCCCTCGCCGTCAACCACCCCCTACCCCTCCTTTTTAAGGAGGGCAGCTAGTTCTAGCCGTAAATTCTAGTTTTCTCCTACCCCATGCTCGACCGGATTCAAGCCTACATACAAGAACACGCTCTTTTCTCCCCTACCGATACGCTGCTGGTGGCCGTCAGCGGCGGCCTTGACTCCGTGGTGCTGGCCCACGTGCTGCACAAGCTGAAGGTGGAGTTTGCCGTGGCCCACTGCCACTTCGGGCTGCGGGCCGAGGAAGCCGACGCCGACGAGCAGTTCGTGCGCAAGCTGGCGGGGCAGTACGAGGCGCCCTACTTCGTGGAGTTTTTCCAGACCAAGAAGTTTGCCGAGCAGGAAGGCGTATCGACCCAAATGGCGGCCCGCGCCCTGCGTTACGAGTGGTTTGAGCGCATCCGCCAGACCCAAGGCCTCGACTACATTGCCACGGCCCACCACCAGCGCGACACGGCCGAAACCATGCTGCTCAACCTCACCCACGGCACCGGGCTGGCGGGCCTGCACGGCATCCGGCCCAAAACCGGCCACCTGGTGCGCCCCCTGCTGGCCGTAAGCAAGCCCGACCTCTACGACTACGTGGTGGAGAACCGCCTGATCTGGCGCGAAGATGCCTCCAACGACTCGCCGGTGTACCAGCGCAACCGCCTGCGCCTGGAGGTACTACCCGTGCTGCGCGACATCAACCCCTCCCTCGACCAGACCCTGAGCATTACCGCCGAGCGGGTGGGCGGGGCCGAGGAAATTGTGCGCCGCTACGTGGAAGAAACCGCCGCCCAGGCCCAACGCCAGGAGCCCGAGGCTACCTACCTCGACATCCGGCTGCTGCAGAAAACGGCCGCTACCACCGTAGTGCTACACGAGCTGCTCCGGCCCTTTGGCTTCTCCTACCTAGTAGTAAAAGACATTGTGCAGAGCTTCGGGGCCGAGTCGGGCCGCCGGTTTGAGTCGCCGACGCACCTGCTGGTCAAGGACCGGGAGCAACTGGTGATTACCCCGCGCAACCTCCAGAAGTTTGGCACCCACCAGCTGCAGGCCGGCCAGGAAGCGCTAAAAATTGATGGCCTGCACCTGCGCACCGAGCTGCGGGAAGTAACCGAGGGCTTCGAGGTGCCAAGAGGCAAGGCAGTGGCCGCCCTGGATGCCGACGCCCTGAAGTTTCCGCTCACGGTGCGCACCTGGCAGGAAGGCGACTGGTTTATGCCCATCGGGATGAAGGGCAAGAAAAAGCTTTCCGACTTCCTCATCGACCAGAAAGTGCCCCTCAACCTCAAAGACAACGTGCAGGTGCTGGTTTCCGCCGACGGCAAAATCGCCTGGGTTATCGGCTTCCGCCCCGACGACCGGTTTAAGGTGACCGAGGAAACCGAGCGGGTGCTGGTGGTGAAGCGAATGTAATGGGCAGGATTTTTACGATGTCGCAAAACGGCCTACTTTGTCCTTAATTGCACTACTCAATGGTACTTATTTGGGGAGTTATTTCATCTAACCCTTATAGTATCATGAAAAAATTTCTAGTAGTGGCCGCCCTGCTGGGTGGTGTATCGTTCAGCAGCGTGGCGGCTGCAAAAGCACCAAAGGCGAATATCATGCGAAAGGCAAGTATTCGCAGCACACATGCACTGAAGAAATTAGTAGTCGAAGGTTGTGGATGGGTGAGTGAGTTTTAGTATCGGCTGCGGCGAAGAAGATTTTCTTGGACATATATATGCCTGTAGCGTAGTCGACGTTCTTGATTCTAAAATTAGACTTCAAGAGGAGTTTTGCAATTAATAATCTTTTAGCAAAAGACCGCACTCATATGAGTGCGGTCTTTTGCTAAAAGATTATTAATAATTAAAATTTTAAACTTCTTTATATTTTTTCAATGAGACTTATATTCCTTTCCTCCCTCGTACTTTTTTCAATTCTAATTACTATAGGAAGATCAGCGGATTTACCCTCCTCATCCGTTAAAATTATTTGTTTATATCGCATGACTAGCAGACCAGATTCTACCTCTAAGACAACATGAGAGGAACTTACTCAACTAGCTATTTCGGATAGCTTATCAGAGTTTAGAAGCATCCTTCGATATAAGTCCGACTCATTAATTAGTAAATATCAGCATGTTGATTTAAATTCCCCTGCCTTCCATGAAGGAATGAACGAAATAACAAACTTACCTAAGTATAAGTTTGATGGTGTCATTATAAAAAACTTAAAAGTAAATAATTGCTTTTATTACGGAGTTGTTGGCAAATTCTTATACAAATATCAGGAATACGATTACCCATTGAAGTGGCAGCTATCTTCCGACACTGCAACCATCAATAGCTACAAATGTCAGCGGGCTTCTACCAGCCTGGGCGGTCGACGGTACGATGTTTGGTTTACTCGACAGCTTCCATTTAGCAACGGGCCGTATAAGTTTGGCGGATTACCTGGCCTAATCGTGCTGGCAACCGATAAGACCAATAGTTACCGCTTCGAACTCACGCGCGTGTATAAGCCCGCCAAAGAATACTACATTACGCCTCCCGACAAGGTAGTAATGCCAAGTAAACCCGCTATCACTACAACCAAAGAAAAATATTACACGAGCTACTTCACCGCTAAAAATAATTTTATAGAAAACTCTATCAATAGCGGAATGATCCGGTTTGATAATGAAGACGAAGTTCGCCGGAGTTACCAGGAAAAGTTGAAGCACCGTAATAATCCTATAGAACTCAAATATTAATATACTAAAAAATAAGGTACACTTTACACGAACATCTTAAACGTAAAGACACGAATTTACAATCATCTAGAATACAATTTATCCTTATTCATATCTTCCATGAAAGAAGGACACCAAATATTTTTATGGGTTTGCCTTCTTTGGATCGCAATAGGACACTGCCGGGCCCAAACCACTCTTACCGGCACCATCACCGACACCCAGCGCCAGCCTATTCCGGGGACGCTGGTGGAAGTGCAGCCCCTACCCGCCCTCGACGAATCGGCGGTGGCAGTAACGGATGAGGCCGGCCGCTTCACGGTGCGCCTCGCCTTTACCGCCGATTCGGTGCTGCTGAGTGCCCGCAGCCTCAGCTTTCGGGAGCAGACGCGACGGTTGCGCAATCAGTCGCAGGCCGTTGCGTTGGCCCTGCCGGCCAGCACTACCGCCCTCAAGGAAGTGACCATTAAGGCCCCGCCCATCCGGCGCGAGGGCGACACGCTCAGCTACCGCGTGTCGGCGTTTACCGAGCAGAAGGACCGGGTAATTGCCGACGTGCTCCGGAAGCTGCCGGGCGTGGAGGTGGAGGCCGACGGGCGCATTCTGTACGAGGGCCGGCCCATTCAGAAGTTCTACATCAACGGGGCCGATTTGCTGGAGAGCCGCTACAGCCAGGCCAGTAACAACCTGCCCGCCGATGCCGTGCAGGACGTGCAGGTACTCAAGCGCCATCAGCCCATTGCGGCCCTGCGCGGGGTGCAGAACACGGAGCAGGCCTCCCTGAACATCAGCCTGAAAAAGAAGGTGACGGCCACCGGGCAGGCCCGTCTGGGGCTGGGCACGGCCCCGCTGCTGTGGCAGGCCAACCTCTCGCCCATGCTGTTTACGCCCCAACAGCAGCTGCTGGATACCTACCAGACCAACAACACCGGCCAGGACGTAGCCGCCGAGCTGAAGCCTCTGGGTCTTGACGACCTGCAGCAGCTGCGGGAGCCGGGCCTGCGTAAACCCGAGCTGACGGGCATTCAGGACCTGGGGGTGCCCCCGCTGCCGGCCAGCCGGTGGCTGCTGAACCGGGTGCATCTGCTGAGCGCCAATCATCTGGTGCCCTTCAGCAAGGAGGCCCAGTTCCGCCTCAACGCCTCCTACCTCACCGATGAGCAGACGCGCACCGGCTCTACCCGCACCCGCTACACCCTACCCGACGGCCGCGCCATCATGCTCCGCGAAGCCAAGCGCAACGTGCTACGGCCGCGTCAGCTCACCACTGATCTGGCCTACATCCGCAACGTAAAGCAGTACTACCTCAAGAATACGCTCAGCTTCACGCGCGCCTGGGACGAGCAAACCGGCCTGCTCACGCGCGATACCGGCGCCGAAGTCCTACGCCAGCAGGCCCGCAACCCGTTTACCAGTCTCAGCAACCGCCTGGCCCTGGTGCGGCCGGCCGGCGCGGGGCGCATGGTGCAGGTAAGCTCCGTCCTGACCCTGGCCGGCAGTCCGCAGCGGCTGCTGGTAGCACCGGGGCCGCTGCCGGAGGTGCTGGCAGGTGGGCAGCCCTACCCCCAGGCCGTGCAGGAGGCCCGGCAGCGCAGCTTCTACACCAGCAACTCGGCGGCCCTGCTCTGGGGGCGGGGGCACTGGCACTACACGGCCGCCGCCGGCTTCATGCAGGAAACCCAGGGGCTGACTTCGGACCTAAGCCGACGACCAACGACTGAGGCGCCTACCCCCGATACGCTGCGCAACCACCTGCGCGCCTACCAGGCCCGCTACTACCTGCGCCCGGCCCTGGAATACAAAACGGCCCGGTGGCAGTTGGAGGCCGAAGCCCCCCTAAGCTACCGCACCCTCCGGGCCACCGACGCGCCCCTGGCCGCCGCCCAGCACCGCCGCTGGCTCACGCTGGAGCCGCAGGTAGCGGGGCGCTACGAGCTGAACGGGCTGTGGAACGCCCGGGCCGGCGCCGAGCTGACCAACCAGCCCGGCAGCCCGGAGCAGCTGTACTACGGCTACCTGCTGCGCGATTACCGCACCCTGCAGCGCAACGCAGCCCCCCTCACCCAGGAGCGGGCATTCAGCTCGCGCCTGGGGCTGCACTATGAAAATCCCTTGACCTCGTGGTTGTATCAGGCCACCTATAGTTTCAGCAGCAGCACTCGCAACCAGCTGCTGCGCAACCTGGTTCGCTCTGATGGCACCCTGACCACCGTGGCCGTGGCCCAACGCGCCACGGCCCCCCGGCACACCCTGGCCGCCCAGGCCAGCAAGTTCATCAGCCCCTGGAAAACTACCCTGGCGCTGCAGCTCAGCGGCACGACCAGCCGCCAGCCTCTGCTCCTGAATGCTACCCCCACCACCACCCGCAACCAGTCGGGCACGGTGCGGGCGCGGGTCAACGCGGCGGCTTTCAGGTGGGGCAGCCTGGAGTACACGGGCCTGCTTACGGTACTGCGCAACCGGGTAGGCAGGGCCGCCCAGCCCGCCACGCGCCTGCAGGAGCACCGCGCTACCCTAGCCCTCTACCCCACCGAGCGGCACCAGTTGCTCCTCACCACCGAGTACTATCAGAACACCGGTGCTGGAACCACCGTCCGCACGTTTTTTGCCGATGCCAGCTACCGCTACACCTTGCCCACAGCCCGCAAGCTGGATGTAGAGCTGAAAGCCAGTAACCTACTCAACAGCCGGGCCTACCAGTACGCCTTCGTGTACGATTTCGTGCTGGTGCAGAACGAGTATGCATTGCGGCCCCGGCAGCTGCTGGCTTCGGTGCGGGCTTCTTTTTAGGCTCTGTGGAAAGTGAAGAAAGCAACAACGGTCATGTTGAGCCGGGTGAGGAATCTGGCGGGCTGATGTTGCTATAGTAATCCAACGATTTGAGCGAGATTCCTCGACCAGCTCGGCCATGACGGACTTTCATCCTACGCGCTGTACGACCTTACCGCAAACGCAGAAACACTACCCGGTTTACACCATTACTATAAGCGGGTCGCAGACCTGATGCAGGGCCTACCCCCTGCTATGAAGCGCAACCTTCCGCCTAGCGGGCGAGGCAGTTGCCGGGGCACGGTGCAGTTTTGTGGGGCCAGGGGTTGCCGGAACTGGTTTTCGGTTAGCTTTACAGCCTCATCCCTTCGTTCACACCCAATTCCTCACCCAATGAAAGTTACCGTAGTTGGAGCCGGCAACGTGGGCGCAACCTGCGCCGATGTACTGGCCACCCGCGAAATTGCCAACGAAATTGTGCTGGTTGACATCAAGGAAGGTTTCGCCGAAGGCAAAGCCCTCGACATCTGGCAGAAAGCGCCCATCATCGGCTACGACTCCCGCACCGTAGGCGTAACCGGCGACTATAGCCGCACCGCCGGCTCCGACGTGGTAGTAATTACCTCGGGCCTGCCCCGCAAGCCCGGCATGAGCCGCGACGACCTGATTTCGACCAACGCCGGCATCGTGAAAACGGTAACCGAGCAGGTAGTAAAATACTCGCCCAACGCCATCATCATTGTGGTGAGCAACCCGCTGGACGTGATGACCTACCAGGCCCACCTCACTTCGGGCCTGCCCCGCGAGAAGGTGTTTGGCATGGCCGGCATCCTGGATACGGCCCGCTACCGGGCCTTCCTGGCCGAAGCCCTCAATGTAAGCCCCAAGGACATTCAGGCCGTGCTCATGGGCGGCCACGGCGACACGATGGTGCCCCTCCCCCGCTACACCACGGTAGGCGGCATCCCGGTAACGGAATTGATTGGCAAGGAAGAGCTGGACGCCATTGTACAGCGCACAGCTGTAGGTGGAGGTGAGCTGGTGAAGCTGATGGGTACCTCGGCCTGGTATGCGCCCGGTGCTGCCGCAGCTCAGATGGTAGAAGCTATTGTGCGCGACCAGCGCCGCGTGTTCCCCGTGTGCATTGAGCTGCAGGGCGAGTACGGCATCAACGGCGTGTACCTGGGTGCTCCGGTTATTCTGGGCCGCAACGGCATTGAAAAGGTGATTGAACTGCAACTCAACGACGAGGAACTGGCGCTGCTGGAAACCTCGCGCGGCCACGTGAAAGAGGTAATGGACGCCCTTGATAACATGGGCAAGGCTTCGGCCTAGTTTCTCCCGCTTCTGGCGCCAACACAAAGGCCTTACTACCGGTGGTAGTAAGGCCTTTGTGTTGGCGTTTTGTTTATTTACCAAGTAACTGTTGTAGGTTTTTGGCCGTGGGTCATGGCGACATCCAGGGAGGTTATCAACTCCTTGATTTGCGAGTCAAGGTACCCGGCCCGGTCCTCCACGTAGTAGTTCTGCCGCAGGGTGCGCAGATGCTCAATGGGATAGGTAGAGGGGCCTTCGGCCACCTGCCCGCCAACGCGCATGGTACTGTACGTCCACTGGATCTGGTCGATCTGATACTTGTACTTCCCATCCTTCACGTATACCGTGCAGGTGTAGGCGTAGCTATTAGGGTCCTTGAAGGCTCCGATGGGCGGCTGAGTTAGCAGGCCGTGCCCGCTCACTGTACCGGTCTGCTTATCACGCACGTGAGTTGTATCAGCGCCGCCAGTTAAGGTCTGCTTCGCCCACTGCTGGGCCCGGGCAAACAACTCATCCTGACCAATACCCTCAACGGGCAATACTCCGGTGTACACCACCCTGTTTTCTACTAAGGGCAGGCGGTTGTAGGCGTAGGGTTTTTCTGTTTTTTGTGCCATGCAAGCACTACCGCTGATAAGTAGCAGCACTAGAAATAAATAATATGCTTTCATGGCTGCTAGTTACGTAAAGAGCCCCAGGCATACACTACTACGGCCGAGCCGAAGCACAAAAAAGCCCCCTGGCGGGGGCTCTTGCAAAGAAAGGAATGGCACTTACCGCTGGCTGGCGCGGAACAGCTTCTGCTTTTCGTCTTTTGATAAGCTCTCGTAGCCGGAGCGGGAAATTTTATCCAGAATCAAATCAATTTCCTCCTGCTCGGGCTTGGCCACTGCCCCTTTCTTGGGAGCGGTAGCCGGAGCCGTAGTGTTGCCGCGGTGGGTCACGCGCAGGTTTGGCCGGCCAGTAACCAAGCGCGTTATCCAGTCGCCCACAGCCTGTACCGGCCGGCCTAGGTCGCGGCCGGCTTGCAACTGCTTAATGAACACGAAGCCCAGAATAGCTCCCCCAATGTGAGCGAGCCCTCCGCCCTCATTGCCTTGGTTAATGGCAATAACCGACAGCAGAATCACGACGGCGGCAATGTACTTAATGCGTACCGCCCCAAACAGGAACAACATAAAGGTGTATTCTGGCAACAGGGTTGCCGCGGCCATAATAATGGCTGTAACCGCCGCCGAGGCTCCTAGCAATGATACCCCTCCCGGGCGGTGCAAAGCCGGAACCAAGTTAAAGGCCAACAGAAACAGCACGGCCCCGGCCAGCCCCCCCAGAATGTAAAGACTCACGAGGCGCCGGTCGCCGAGGTACTCACGAATCAGCGCCCCAAACCAGTACAGGTTTAGAAGGTTAAACAGGATATGAAAAAAGCTCTCGTGCGTGAAGGCGTAGGTGAGTACCGTCCAGGGGTGGCGCAGCAGCGCAGCCGGGTCGGAGGGCAGCTGCAGTTGCCGCACTACGTTGGGATAATACTCGAGATAGGTGCCCGTCAGGCGCATCAGGGCTTCAATCAGCACCAGAGCCACAAATACTAGCCCGTTAAGCAGCAGCAGCTGAATCAGGGCATTATCGCGGCGACTAAAAGCGGTGCGGATATCATTAAAAACACTCATCAGTGGGCAGGGTTAAAGCCGGGCCAGGTGGCAGGAACGAGGTGGACACCGGGCGGTAATTTCTACAATTTTCATGCAAGCGCCTTTCCCGCGCCCCGGGTCTGCCACTTAGTACAGGCGGGTGCGGTTGCGCTGCCAGAACAGCAACACTACCAGCCCCACCAGCATTCCGCCCAGGTGAGCAAAGTGCGCCACATTGTCGCCCGGCACGCGGTGCACCCCAAAGTAGAACTCGTACAACCCGTATAACACCACAAAGTATTTGGCCTTGATGGGAATGGGCAAGGGGAACACCATCAACCCGGTGTTGGGAAAGAAGAAGGCGAAGGCCAGCATTATCCCGAACAGCGCCCCTGAAGCCCCTACCATCGGGTGGCTCTGGCTTTGCTCGTAGGTGGCTTGCATGGTCGTTAGCAGGCCCTGGATGAGTTGCTGGTCGTTAGGGGTTTCGTGCAACTGATGAATCACGGCATCAAAGGCCGCCTCATTGCCCTCAATGTTGTGGTTGACGAAGTCCTGCAGGTGAATATCTGTAGGTTCCTGCCGAAATACTTCCGTGTCGTGCTGCATGCGCCGCAGCTCATACGTGCGCAAGCCGTTGTACAGAATACCCGCTCCCAGCCCGCAAATAAGCCAATACGTCAGGAACCGTTTCGCGCCCCACCGCTGCTCCAACAGCGGGCCCAGGGCAATCAGGCCCAGCATGTTGGAAAAAATATGCCCCATGTCCGCGTGCATGAACATATAGGTCAGGAACTGCCAGGGCTTGAACAGCGGGTTATCCAGCGGGTAGAGCGCCAGGAAATTGAGGCCACGCAGCTGTAAGCTCAGAAAAAACACCGCCGCATTGGCAATGAGCAGGTTGCGGACCGTGGGCGTAAGTTGAAACATGAAGAACTGAGTTTGGGCTGATGTACCGGGTACTACCCCGGGGCCAGCAAGCTACGACTGTTCGCCGACCGAAGCCGGCCGGATGTCTTTCACGAGCCCCGCCCGGTTTTGGTTGGCTGCTACCCCGCGCCGGCGGGCCACCACGGTACTCAGCGGCTGAAGAAGGCCTGCACCTGGCTTAGCTCCAGCAGCACAATAGTCCGGCGGCCATCCGGAGTATAGTTGGGTACCTGGCAGGCAAAGAGCTTGTCCACTAGCGTGGTCATTTCCAGCTCCGAAAGCCGGGCGCCAGCCGCCGTGGCGGCCACCCGCCGGGCTAGGACCCGCGCCATCTGCTCCCGCCGGTCGAGCTTTACGGGGCCGGCGGCAGTACGGAACTGCTCAATCAGGCCTTCCAGCAGCTCTTTCTCGTCGCGGGCAGGCAC
Organism: Hymenobacter sp. HSC-4F20; assembly: GCF_019599275.1. Lineage (GTDB taxonomy): Bacteria > Bacteroidota > Bacteroidia > Cytophagales > Hymenobacteraceae > Hymenobacter. The sequence continues at coordinate 161,548 of NZ_JAHZTD010000003.1, forward strand.
GTCGGCCGGAATACCTTCCACAGCAATGGTGTTCTTGCCGAAATCGGTGAAGCGGAAACCCAAGGCCCGGAGTGGCTCTTCTACCTCGCGCAAAATGGCAAAGTCCTGGGGGGTGAAGGTGATGGTACGCGGAAACAGCAGGGTTTGGGAAGCACTGGTTTCGCGCTCCAGGCTTTGGGCGTACTGCTCAAACAGAATTCGCTCCCGGGCCGCTACCTGATCGATGAGCATTACCCCGGATTTCACTGGCACCAGCAAATACTGCTGGTGCAGTTGCAGCACCTTGTTGCCCGGCCCCGTGGAAGATTCCCGCAGAGGCAGCTCAGGCGTAGCCGTGGCCGCGGGCACGGCGGGAGTTTCTTCCAGCGGCGGTAGGGTAGCAAAGGCGGCGGCCACAGGAGGCACGGGGTCAGGGGCGGCCACCAGGGGTTCGGCTGGGGCTACCGCCGGCCGGGCAGCCGCCAGGGTAGCCGCCGAAGGCACGGGCACCCCCACGGCGGTGGCTTCGTGCTCGACATCGGGCACGCTGAGCTGGCTCAGGCTCTTGTAGAAGTCTTCCAGTTCGCGCTTGGCTTGCTCCGTAGGGCGGGGCGGCAGCTGCCGCTCGTAGGCATCGGGGCGGGATGTTTTCTCGCCCGTGTCGGCGGGGCTGCCCGCCGCCCGGGCTGCGGCCGAGGCCAGGGCATCGGGCTGGAAGTCATCGGCAAAAGGATTCTTCTCGTGGCCCGAAAGGCGTAGGGGCTGAATAGGAGCAAAATTCACGTTGCCGTCGAAGTCCAGGGAAGGAGCCATGTTGTGCAGCCCTAGGCTTTGCTTCACGGCCGCCCGCACAATGGCGTACACGGTTTTCTCGTCCTCGAACTTGATTTCCGTTTTGGTGGGGTGCACGTTGATGTCAATAGCCTTGGGGTCTAGGTCTAGGAATAGCACGTAGAACGGGTGAGTGTCCTTGGGTAACAGCCCCTCGTAGGCAGCCAGCACGGCGTGGTTTAGGTAGGCCGAGCGGATAAAGCGGTTATTAACAAAGAAAAACTGGTCGCCCCGGCTTTTCTTGGCTGACTCCGGCTTGCCAATAAATCCCCTCACCGTGATGAATGGGGTCACTTCTTCCACCTGGGCCAGCTGCTCCTTGTAGCCGTTGCCTAGCAGCGACACAATGCGCTGGCTGAGCTTGCCGGCCGGCAGGTTGAACACCTCCAGGTCGTTCTGAAACAGGGAAAAGCTAATTTGCGGATTGGCCAGGGCTACGTGCTGAAACTCGTCAAGAATATGCCGCATTTCCACTGCGTTGCTCTTGAGAAAGTTACGCCGGGCCGGCACATTAAAGAAGAGGTTTTTCACGCTGATGCTCGTGCCATCGGGGCAGGCCACGGGTTGCTGACTGCTCACCTGGGAGCCCTCCACTAGCAGCAAGGAGCCCGTGTCCTGGTCGCGCTGCTTCGTGCGGATTTCGACCTGAGCGACGGCCGCAATGGAAGCCAGGGCCTCGCCCCGGAACCCGAGGGTGCGGATGCGGAACAAGTCGTCGGTGGTGCGGATTTTACTGGTGGCGTGGCGCTCCAGGCTCATGCGCGCATCAGTGGGGCTCATCCCCTGGCCGTTGTCGACGACCTGCACCAACTGTTTGCCGGCTTCCTTCACAATCAGTTGCACCTGGGTTGCGCCGGCGTCCACAGCATTTTCCAGCAGCTCTTTTACCGCCGAAGCCGGGCGCTGCACTACTTCACCGGCCGCAATCTGGTTGGCTAAATACTCGGGCAGGAGTTGAATAATATCCGCCATATCAAATCAAATTCAGGGCAAAATCACTAAAAAAACAGCCGTGCTTTGCGGGCCGGCTGGCGGGGCTATCCGCCTGATAACAACCAGCGTCGGGAAATTATCCGTAAGTTTGCGGCCAACTTTTGTGTGCGCGGCGTGAGACGTATTACACGAATCAGGCGTTGGAGAGAGAAGATGCCAGCACGGCAACGGCCATCAAAAGCGGCCCGTAGCCCGGTCTTTTTCCCTTCCGGCACCCTTTTTGGAACCGCAAAAGTAGAGCTTTTCAGCTCGTCTTCTACTTACCCATCACCTTCAGCACAGACCACCGGAGCCGATGCTCAAAGACTTTCGGATTGGAATCTTCCTGCTAGTACTGGCCGTCACGGGTCTGCTCATTGCCTGGTCGGCCCCGCGCGAAGAAGGCGGGCGGCCAATGTCGGTGGCAGAGCAGAACTGGGTCGACAGTGTGTTTACCTCGCTTACCCCCGACCAGCGGCTGGGCCAGCTGTTTATGGTGGCGGCCTACTCTAACAAGGACCGCAAGCACGCCCAGTACACCGAGTTTCTGATCAAGAACTATAACATCGGGGGGCTGATGTTTCTGCAGGGCGGCCCGCGCCGGCAGGCTCTGCTCACCAATCGCTACCAGGCGGCGGCCAAAGTGCCCCTACTCATTGCCATGGACGCCGAGTGGGGCCTGGACATGCGCCTGGACTCCAGCATGCACTTTGCTAAGGGCATGACCCTGGGGGCCATGGACGACGACCAGTACGTGTACCAGATGGGCCGTGAAATTGCCCTGAAGATGAAGACCTTGGGCGTGCACGTAAGCTTTGCTCCGGTTATTGACGTCAACTCCAACCCCGATAACCCGGTCATCGGCAACCGCTCCTTCGGCGAAAACAAAGAGCAGGTAGCCAAGCGCGGCATCAGCTACATCCGCGGGCTGCAGGACCACGGCGTGATGGCCGTGGTAAAGCACTTCCCCGGCCACGGCGACACCGACGTGGACTCTCACGTGGCCCTACCCGTCATCAACTCCGATATGGCCCGGCTCACGAACGTGGACCTCTACCCGTTCCAGAAGTCGTTTGAGCAGGGCGTAATGGGCGTGATGGTAGGCCACCTGTACATGCCTCTGCTTGATACCGTGCGCAGCCTCTCGGCTACCATCTCTAAAAATCTGGTAACCGGACTGCTTAAGGAGAAGATGAATTACCGGGGCCTCGTGTTCACGGATGCGCTGAACATGAAGAGCGTCTCGACCCTGTATAAGCCGGGCGAATTGGACGCCCTGGCCCTGGCCGCCGGCAACGACGTGCTTCTGTTTTCGGAGGATGTGCCCATGGCCCTGCAGAAAATCAAGGAGTTTATTGCGGAGGGTAAGATTGAGCAGGCCGACGTGGACCAGCGCGTGCGTAAGGTGTTACGGGCCAAGTACTGGGCGGGCCTGAACCGCTACCAGGCCGTGGACGTGCCCAACCTGATGACCAACCTGAACCGGCCCCTGAGCCGCATGGTGCAGCAGCAGATTTACGAACACGCTACTACGGTAGTGAAGAACGAGGACGGTCTGCTACCCTTCATGCGCCTCGATACCCTGCGAATTGCAGCGGTAACCATTGGCTCGGATGCGCCTACCTACAAGGAAATCATGGGCAAGTATCAGAACGGGCCGGTGTATGCTGTTCCAAACCGCTACGCGGTGGATTCTACCTTCGCCCGCATCAGCAGCCGCCTGACGCCCTACAACGTGGTGGTCGTCAGCCTGCACAACATGAACAACACCCCCACCCACAACTACGGCATTGGGGAAGGGGCGCTGAAATTCCTGAAGGAGCTGCAGGCCAACCCAAAAATCAAGACGGTGGTCCTTGCCTTCGGGAATGCCTACGCCCTGAAATACCTGGAGGGCAGCCGCAGCCTGGTGTGCGGCTACGAGGACAACTACGCCTCGCAGCTGGTGATGCCGCAGGTACTGTTCGGGGCGCTGCCGGCGAAGGGCCGCCTGCCAGTGACGGTTTCCGAAAACCTGAAAGCCGGGGTGGGGCTGCCTACGCCCGACCTACGCCGTCTGCGCTACGGCACCCCCGAAGAAACGGGCCTCGACTCGCGCATTCTCGCCCAGATTGATAACGTGGCGCTGGAAGCCGTGGCCTATGCTGCGGCGCCCGGCTGCCAGGTGCTGGTCGCCAAGGATGGCATGGTGGTGTTCGATAAGAGCTACGGCTACTGCACCTACGATAAGTCGCAGCCCGTCAACAGCAGCACCCTCTACGACTTGGCTTCCGTAACGAAGGTAGCGGGCACGCTGCAGGCCATCATGTACCTCAAGGACCAGGGCAAGCTTACCCTCGACGAGCGGGTTTCCTCCTACCTGCCCGAGCTGAAAACAACCAATAAAAAGGATATGACGGTGCGCGAGGTGCTCATGCACCAGGCGGGCCTCAAACCCGGCATTCCTACCTGGGAGCGGACCATTACCAAGGCCGGCCCCAAGCCCACGTTCTACGCCAGCACCGAGTCGCCGGAGTTTTCGCGGGAAGTGACGCCGCAGCTCTATAGCCTGAGTACCTCCGAGGACTCGGTGTGGGCCTGGGTGCAGCGTTCCAGCCTGTTGCCCAAGGTGAAGGGCAAGTACCCCGTGGAATACTCCGACCTGAGCTTTATCATTCTGAAGCGGGTAGCCGAAAAGGTGCTGAAAGAGCCCATTGATGGATTTCTACAGAAGAATTTCTACCAGCCCCTGGGCCTGGGCACCATGACCTACAACCCGCTCAGCAAATTCCCCAAGTCGTGCATTGCGCCCACGGAAAACGACACCTACTACCGCCGTACCCAACTGCAAGGCACCGTGCACGACCAGACGGCGGCCATGGTGGGGGGCGTGGGCGGCCACGCCGGGCTGTTCTCCAACGCCAACGACCTGGCCATCCTGATGCAGATGAACCTGCAGAATGGCCGCTACGGCGGGCAGCGCTTCTTCCAGACGCCGGTTGTCACGGAGTTTGCCCGCAGCACTGAGGCTGGCAACCGCCGGGGCCTGGGCTGGGACAAGGGTGACCCCACCAAGCCGGAGGGGCCCACCAGCAACCTCTCGCCGGCCAGCACCTTCGGGCACACGGGCTTCACCGGCACCTGCGTGTGGATGGACCCCGAAAACAAAATCCTCTACATCTTTCTTTCTAACCGCGTGTACCCCGATGCCGGCAATAACAAGCTGCGCCAGTACAACATCCGCACCCGCATCCACGACGTGATTTACAAGTCGTTACAGAAAACATGATCTGTTGTCCGGCTTTCCTGCTCCTCTGAACTGCCCTGGCGGCAAGGCATCCGAATGGGGTGACTTGCCGCCTTTTTTGTAGCATCCGCCGAAAACAGGCTATTCAATAACCAAAATTTAACGCAGAGCTTCGCGGCCCCCGCAACGGTTCCGCCCAGAAAGTGTCCGTTGCCTACCTCGTTGCTCTTTATTTGTTCTCCCCTCCTATCCGTACCGTAGTTGGTACGGCATCAGTTGAAGCCACCCATGAACATCGGCATTGTTTGTTACCCTACTTTCGGCGGCTCCGGCGTCGTGGCTACTGAACTGGGCAAGGCCCTGGCCCTGAAGGGGCACCGCGTGCACTTTATTACCTACAGCCAACCGGTCCGCCTCGATTTCTTTAACGAGAACCTGTTCTACCACGAGGTATACATTCCGCCCTATCCCCTGTTCCAGTTTCCGCCCTACGAGCTGGCGCTGGCCAGCAAAATGGTGGACATTGTGCAGAACGAGAAGCTGGACGTGCTGCACGTACACTATGCCATTCCGCACGCTTCGGCGGCCTACATGGCCAAGCAAATCCTGCTCACCCGCAACATCCGCATTCCGGTAGTTACTACCCTGCACGGCACCGACATTACCCTGGTGGGCAAAGACGCTAGCTACGAGCCGGTAGTCACGTTCAGCATCAACCAGTCGGACGGGGTAACGGCCGTATCGGCTGATTTGCGGCGCGAAACCTACGAGTACTTCGCGGTGGAGAAAGACATTGAGGTGATTCCGAACTTCATCAACCTGGAGCGGTTCCAGAAGCAGAACAAGGGGCATTTTCGTACGGCTATTGCGCCGGAGGGTGAAAAGCTGCTGGTGCACACCTCCAACTTCCGCTCCGTTAAGCGCATCGACGACGTAGTGAAAATCTTTGCCGGCGTGCGGGCGCAGATTCCGGCCAAGCTCCTGCTGGTAGGCGACGGGCCCGACCGCCCGCGTATTGAAAAGCTCTGCCGCGAGGTAGGCTACTGCAACGATATCCGCTTCCTGGGCAAGCTCGAAGCCGTGGAAGAAGTACTCAGCGTGGCCGACCTGTTTCTGATGCCTTCCGAAAAAGAAAGCTTCGGATTGGCCGCCCTGGAAGCCATGTCCTGCGAAGTGCCGGTTATCAGCACCAACGCCGGCGGTATTCCCGAGCTGAACGAGCACGGCCTCACGGGCATGGTCAGTAACATCGGCGACGTGGACGACATGGTGAAGAACGCCCTATACGTTCTTCAGGACGAGAACCTACCCCGCTTCAAGGCTGCCGCCCGTGCCCACGCCGAAACCTTCTCAGTAGAAAAGATTGTGCCGCGCTACGAAGCCTGCTACCAGCGCGCCATTGATGCCACGCTAGCCGTGGTGTAGAGGCAAGCTCGGCCCATACTCAGCAAAAAAGCCTTGGTGTAAACACCAGGGCTTTTTTGTTTGGTTTGCTGTGAAGGCGCGGCCTTACGCTACGAATACAGCAGAAAGGCTCTACAGAAACAGCGCACCTACCTCCTGCCAACTGCGGACCCGGCGGTAGCGGGTTTCGCCAGCGTTGTGCGGCGCGTCGAACAGGATGCCCTCGCCCCGGAAGTGGTCGAAGTTGAACGCGTTGTCGTCGATGAGGTAGTCGGCGTTGAGGATGCTTTTGTCGCCGCAGAATACCACGTTGCGCCACGGGATAAAGGGAAAGTGCTGGCGCAGCCACTCGTACTTGTCCAGAAAGGAGCTGGGAAACTCCATGGCCGCTGTGGCAATGAACAGCTCGTAGCGCTGGTTTATTTCCCGGAGCACCCGCTGGCTATCGGCAATTACGGGCAGGTCCTTAAAGAAGCCGGGCCGGTTGGGGTACTCGCGCAGGGCCGCCTGGTGCTCCGGCGCTACGGCCTCGTGAAAGTGCTTGCCCTGCAGCTCGTCCAGGGTTAAGGTAAGCTGGTAGTCAAGGCCATACCATTCGTGAAAACGGGCAATGGAGTCGGCAATAACCTCGTCCATATCCACTGCAATTCGCTTTTTCGTCATGTGCTGCTGGCTTTATTGTCAAAGGACCATCTTCAGGCGGAAGCACAGCCGGCGCTCTGGCAGGCGAAGGACACTACCTCTAACGCAGGCGAGCTACTCCGGCTGCTCCTCAACTGAGTGTGAAAGGGCTGCGCGGCGTATGGTGTTAGAACATAGCCACGGCTTCGCGCTTCACAGCCAGCAGGGCCGCAGCCGTAGGGTCAAACTGGTTGGTCATCAGGCCCTCTAAAATGTGGCGCGCCAGTTCCGGGCCGCGCGCTTCCTGCGGGGTGGGCAAGGCCTGATAGTGGGTAGTGATAAGGTTAACGACGCTTTCCTGGGCCTGCTTTACCGCCGCCCAGGTTTCGGGCTGCATGTAGAGCTGCTGGCTGAGGTTGTGCTCCACTTCGGCCCGGATTTCCTGAAGCAGCAGGCGGTGGTAGTCGGTGGCCGTTAGTCCGGCGCTGCTCACGCGCACCAGCAGGTTGTTCGGGGTAATGCGCTCCAGCAGCATCGTCACGCGCTCCAGGGCCTGCAGGCGCAGCGGCAGGGTAGTCTTGCTCGATTCGAGACGCAGCTCCATGAGGCGGCGCTGCTGCTCTTTTTCCAGAAACTGCTGGAATAGAAAAAAGATGGCGCCCGCCACGAGTAGCGCCGGCAGAATAATCTTGAGCAAGTCGAAAAAATACGCGGTGGTGTCCATTGAAGCGGGTTGGTCGACTAAGAAAAAAACGAAAATCGCCTGATAAAGTAGCAGCCGCAGGCCGCGGCGGCCCGTACCCGACCTGATACGCAGCCAGCCGCCAATGCGCTACCCAGGCGGCAAATATAGGTCGTGAACCGCGGGGCCCTACCCGTTGTTATACTCCCAAACAACGCTGCGGCTCGACGGAGCAGCCAGGTTGCCCCACGGATAACCTAGCGCTACTACCGCCGACTTCGTATCTTTGTCGCCTTACTTTCCTAACGACGAACACACTATGGCAACGGCCGTCTCCACGAAACTTGCTCCCATCAGCCTCACTCCCCGCGCGCTGGAAGAGGTTCGGAATATTCTCATTGAGAAAAACGTGCCCGCCGAGTACGGCCTGCGCGTAGGCGTCCAGGGCGGGGGCTGCTCGGGCATGAGCTACCTGCTGGGCTTCGATAAAGCCAAGGAACAGGACGAAACCTTCGACCTCGAAGGCGTTCTGCTCATCATGGATAAGAAACACGCCATGTACGTGCTGGGCATGGAGGTTGATTTCCAGGATGGCCTCAATGCCCGGGGCTTTATCTTTAATAACCCCCAGGCCAAAAGCACCTGCGGCTGCGGCTCCTCTTTCTCGGCCTAACCCTTTCTGATTTCTGCTGCTTCGGCAGCGCAGTACCAAGCCCCAACCGACCCTGGTTGGGGCTTTTTGCTTTCGTGGTGGCGCGGGCCGGGTACACGCCGGGGCCACGGATATGCAAGCGGCTAGTTACTTTAGGCCGTTCTTCCGCCGTTTCCCCACGTTTTCTCTCCTGATGCGCCCTACCCTTACCCTTGGTTTTCTGCTTACTGCTGCCACCGCCCACGCCCAGGCCTTCAGCCCCGCGGAAATTGCCCGCTGGCAGCAGCAGGCCCGGCAGGTAACCATCACGCGCGACACCTGGGGCGTGCCCCACGTGCAAGGCAAAACCGACGCCGATGCCGTGTTTGGTCTGCTCTACGCCCAGTGCGAAGACGACTTCCCGCGGGTAGAAATGAACTACCTCGATGCCATTGGCCGGCTGGCCGAAGTGGAAGGCGAAGCCGCCCTCTATCACGACCTGCGGGCCCGCCTGTTCATGGACAGCACCCAGGCCATCCGGCTGTACAAGAAAAGTCCGGGCTGGATGAAGCAGTTGCTCAACGCCTTTGCCGACGGCACCAACTACTACCTCTACACTCACCCCCAGACGCGCCCGCGGCTGCTGCGGCGCTTTCAGCCCTGGATGCCGCTGATGTTCAGCGAGGGTAGCATTGGGGGCAACATTAGCGTGGTGCCGCTGGAGCGGCTGAAAAACTTCTACGGCAGCCGCAAATCAACCTCCTGGGTGCGGCCCGACGCGGAAAAAGCGGAGCGCGAGCCGGTCGGCTCCAACGGGTTTGCCGTGGCCCCGGCCAAAAGCGCCAGCGGCCACGCCCTGCTGCTGATTAACCCCCACACTTCCTTCTACTTCCGGCCCGAGGTGCAGATGACCAGCCAGGCGGGCCTGAACGCCTACGGGGCCGTGACGTGGGGGCAATTTTTCGTGTACCAGGGCTTCAACGAGCACTGCGGCTGGATGCACACCTCCAGCTTTGCCGATTCCATGGACGAGTACGTGGAAACCATTGAGCAAAAAGACGGCAAGCCCCACTACCGTTACGGTTCGAAGCTGCGGCCCGTGCGGGTGGCCACCGTTTCCCTGCCCTATCTCCAGGATGGCCGGCTGCTGCGCCGGGAGTTTACTACCTACCGCACCCACCACGGGCCAGTGGTCGGCCAGCTGGCCGACAACAAGTGGGTGACGGTCCGCATGATGGATACGCCCCTGGCCGCCCTGGAGCAGTCTTACCTGCGCACCAAAGCCACCGACTACGCCAGCTTCCGGAAAGTGATGCAGCTCAATGGCAATGCTTCCAACAACACGGTGTTTGCCGACAGCAAGGGCACCATTGCCTACTGGCACGGCAACTTTATGCCCCGCCGCAACCCACAGTTCGACTGGAGCCAGCCCGTGGACGGCAGCAACCCGCAAACGGAATGGCAGGGCTTGCACAAAGTGGAGGACCTGGTGCAGGTGCTCAACCCAGCCAGCGGCTGGATTCAGAACTGCAACTCCACCCCCTTTACTGTGGCGGGCCCGGGCAGCCCAGCCAAAGACAAGTACCCCGCCTACATGGCTCCCGATGCGGAAAACTACCGCGGCATAAATGCTGTGCGGGTGCTGAGCCGCAAGCCCGTGTTCACCCTCGATACGCTGATTGCCGCCGCCAAGGACCCCTACTTGCCCGGCTTTGAGGAGCTGCTGCCCGCCTTGGCTAGGGACTTTCAGTTTGTGGCCGACAGCCCGAATCCGCCGGAGGGCGAGGTGGTAGAGGCCCTGAAGCTACTGCAGGGCTGGGACCGGCGCTACAGCAAAACGTCGGTGGGCCAGACCCTGGCCACCTACTGGGGCGAGCGGCTGCTGCGCCTGGCCCGCCCGCGCGTGCCCGGGGGGCAGCCCCTAGACTACATTAGCCTCGTGCAGTTCAGCATGGCCCACACGACGCCCCAGGAGAAAGTAGCCGCCCTGCAGGAAACCCTGGACGAGCTGACCCGCGACTTTGGCACCTGGCGCATGCCGTGGGGAGAAGTAAACCGCTTCCAGCGTCTCACCGGCAACCTGCAGGAAACCTACGACGACCAGAAGCCTAGCCTGCCGGTGGCCTTTACCTCATCGGCCTGGGGCTCTCTGGCGGCCTTTGGCTCCCGTACTTACCCCGGCACCAAGAAGCGCTACGGCAGCGTGGGCAATAGCTTTATTGCGGTGGTTGAGTTCGGCCCCCGCGTGAAGGCCCGCTCCGTACTGGCCGGCGGCAACAGCAACCAGCCCGCTTCGCCCCACTTCACCGACCAGGCGGGGTTATATGCCGAGGAAAACTTCAAAGACGTGCTCTTCTACCCCGAAGACATCCGGCAGCACACGGAGCGCACCTACTCGCCCGGCCAGTAAGCCTGCCCCTAAAGACGCAGCAGAGAAGCCCCCGTAGCCGCAGATGTTTACGTAGCCGCGGGGGCTTCTCTAAGGGGATCATCTTACTTGAAGTACTGCGCGTACTGGGCGGGCATAGCGTCCAGCGGCTTAATAAGAATGTCCTTGTAAAAGACTTCGGCGGCTTCGCTTTGCAGCTGGATTTTGCCGTGCGTGAGCGGCTGGCGCTGGCCGTTGACCACGGCCCCGGAGTTGCTGAGCGCCAGCACCACGTGGCCGTTTACAATGTGCACGCTCCGGCCATTCACGTTAATAAGCTCCAACTCGTTCCACTGGCCGTTGGGCACCTCGTAGTTGGCCGACGCCTGACAGAACCCTGGGCCGCCGCGTCCCATCCTGACGGGGGCCGCCGCCGGGTTGTAGCGCAGCGTGTCATGGGTAGGGTTGTAGGCCGCCCGGATATCGGCCGTGGAATTCGCAATGCACCAGAAGTCGCCCATGGCGTTGCCCTTCTGGTACTCCGACACCTGAAATTCCTGGCTGAGCATCCAGCTGCGCCAGTAGTCTACCCCGCACTCGCCCTGGCTGTTGTACAGGATGCCGCTATCTAGGGGCTCATCAAGCCGGGGCACCCATTTTTTGGTTCCCCATTTCACTTTCAGCTTGAGGTGGTAGTTGGCGAAGTCCTGCTTGGTGAACACACAGCCGTATATCTCGCCGCTGATGCGTAGCACGGGCTCCCCCTGCTGCATCTGCACGGAAAAGACGTTTGCCTCGTTCTTATCGTAGCCAATGGGGGGTAGTGGCTTGCCCTGCGCGTCGGTGGGCTGCTGCCCGCGGTATCCAGGCTGGTGGCGGTAGCTTTGGTAGGTCTGCCACTTGCTGAGGTTTTTGTCCAGGAGGGGCTCCCACCCCTTGGGTACCATAAAGGAGGTAGTGCTCAGCAGCAGCGCGGCGGCGCAGCTCAGTATAGCGGGCTTTTTCATCAGACGAAGCATCCTAGGGTGATAATCTGCCCCAAGCTACTGATTCTAGCCAACGTGGCCTTACCAAACACGACTACCCGGAGCTTCTAGCAGTAGCCCACCCCGTGTCTGCAAAATAGCCCGACATGATTTTCTACTTTCCTACAGCTCAGGCGCCTGTTGACAGCCTGGTAAGGTAGCGCCTGTCGGCCGAATCAAAACTCCAGCCGCTGCCCTTGCTCCGGAAATATAAGCTTCACTGGCAGGGTGTTACCCTTCAATAGCTGGGCTTTGATTGCGTCTTCATTACCCGGCTTGATGTGGGTAATCACCACTGGCAGCCCGCGCAACGCGGCAGCGCCCGTCAACTGCCCCAGCACCTCCAGCTCCTGCAGGAGCAGGGCGGGCGTCAGGTGGCCGAAGAGCTGGCTGGTAGGCTGGCTATTGGGGTAGGAAGTTTCAATGAAAATAGCCTTGAGCTGATGCGCCTGCACCAGAGGCCGTACCGCCTGCCAGAGCGCCCGCAGGTTTTGCGTTTGCTCCACGGCATCAGCGCCCGTATCGCCGAGGTAGAGCAGGTAGCTGCTGCCACTGCGTACCAGAAAGGCGGTGCTTGGGTAGGGCTTGCCGTGGCTGAGCGGAAAGGCCTGCACGCTCAAGGCGGTATTGGCCAGGGGTGTTTCCTGCCCGGGCGCCAGCTCCCGCAGCTGGTATTTTTGCAGAGCCGGGGCGTTGCCGCCACTCCCGAAATTGGGCCAGGCTCGCCAGTTCAAGTAATCGTTCTGCAAGGTGGCCAGGCAGCCCGGCAGCCCGTAGATGGTTTTGGCCGTATCATCGGGGGCACCCAGCAGCAGCCCGGCAACGTGGTCGAGGTGGGGGTGGGAAATGAGGTAGCCTTTGATGCGGGTGCGGATTGCTTGCCCCGTGGAACCCGCCAGAGTGTTACGGGCTATGGCCTTTTCTACCCCGCTGTACACCGTGCCGGCATCCAGGCATACGTACGCACTGCTACCCGCTGGCGCTACCAGGTAGGCGGAGAGGTTGCTTTCCTGCAGGCCGCCCTTCACGCCCAGAGGCACCACAGTAAAGGACGACTGAGCTGCGATGGGTAGCGCAATCAGGTACGCCCAAAACCATATGAATACCCTTCCAACTACTTGTTTCATCTCGTGTGGGCTTCTAGCATCAGAGTAGTACCAGAATTACGTAGGCTCTACAGCAAGCACCAGCCGGTCCGGTCCTACTAACGCCTCCTGCCGTTCGCATTGCCATTTAGATTCTTGCGTCACTCCCTGAATGGTGCTTCCGTCAGTTATGATATCCCCTTGTGCATACGTATAGTAGGCATAATTCCAAAGCAATGCTCCTACGGCTGACGGATCCAGACCAGTAAAACGAACTTGAAAATCGGGGAGGCCTAGCACGTACAGCCCGACAGTATCCATTACGCTTTCATCTTTCGCTCCATTACCGACCTGGAAGAGTCGCACATTCAGAAAGCCATGAAGAGTACTTCGGTTATCCTCGTCCCAGGCCTCCAGCAAATCATCAGTCGCAAGAAGCTTCTGTGCCCCAACCGAATAAACTACCTGCGGCCGGGTTGCTTTTACCACAGCCATCAGAAACTGTGTAAATAGCTCGAGCCTGACCTTATAATCGAGTTGCCGGGTCATAAAGTCAGAGAGTACTACTTCATAGCGGCACGCGGCAGCCGCTTCAGCCGCTTCTGGCCAGTGCCAATTTTGCTGGAGTGCTTCTTCGGGAATCTCAATCCCGTCTTTGCCTTTGCCGGGGAAGAATATGGAGCATTGCGCTGCCACTTCTCCATCAGTAAAAGAAACCTTCGTATCAGGAAACAAGAACAGCATTGGACCAGCTACATCTGGGCTGTCTACGCTGTGAAAATATTTGCTCAGTTCCGCTACTATAATCTGTTTATCAAACACAGGCGCCTCTGCAAACAGCAATTTAGCCGTTAGCAATTGAGGAAAATTTGTTAGCTGTTCCTCCGGTTCGGAATGTTGGTTTTTCTTTTGTCGAAAATCGAAGATTCCCATTGCTGTGCTGTATCAATCTTGAAGCTGACTTATTTATTCGTCTTTTGATCACCCGGTTTTTTGTCTTCCCACGCCCCCACCGTCAGTTCAAAGCGCACCTCGCCGCTACCCGTGCGGCCAGTGTCTTGCCAGCCCTGCCGGCGGTAGAACTCCTCGGCGCGGGTGCCGGGCGCAGTGCTGAGCCACACAGATTCCGAAGTTTGCCCGAAATACCAGGTCAGCAGCTGGTGGTGCAGCTGTTTGCCGATACCCTGGCCCGCGAAGTCAGGGTGCACGAACAGAGCCCACACGCTGTGCTCTTGCATGTCAACGATGGTAAACCCAACGATACGGCTGTTTTCTTCGGCCACCCAGCCGCGGCCGCGGCGCGTGAGGTAGTCGAGGTAATGCGCCCCGGTGACGAGGGCTGGGTTGCGCAGTACATTCTCGCGCACGGCCAAGCGTACCTCCGCCAGGCGCGGAATATCTTCGGGAACGGCAGTGCGGTAGTGCATAATGGAAGGCAATACGGGAAGAAGCCAGCCAGAGCGGCGGCGAAAATTATCCATTTTTGCCGCCATCCGTTGTGTACTAGCCGATATACTGCTCCTGCCTCATGCTACCGCCTACCCTACCTTTCCGCCGCGACACGCTGCTGCAGCGGCTTCGCCATCAGCCGAGCTGGGATTTACTGGTGATTGGGGGTGGGGCCACGGGGCTCGGCGTAGCCCTGGATGGCATCAGCCGGGGCTATACCACGCTGCTGCTGGAGCGGGCCGACTACGCTAAGGGCACCAGCAGCCGTAGCACCAAGCTAGTGCACGGGGGAGTGCGCTACCTGGCCCAGGGAGACATTGCCCTGGTCCGCGAAGCACTTTACGAGCGAGGGCTGCTCCTTAAAAATGCCCCGCACGTGGTCAGGAATCAGAATTTCATCATTCCGAACTACGAGTGGTGGAGCGGCCCGTTTTACACCCTCGGCCTGACGCTCTACGACCTGCTGGCGGGCAAGCGCAGCCTGGGTCCCTCCCGCCACCTGAGCCGGGCAGAAGCCCTACGCCGCCTTACGACTCTCCAACCCGATGGCCTGCGGGGCGGCGTGCTCTACCACGATGGGCAGTTTGATGACGCCCGCCTGGCCGTAAACCTGGCCCAGACGGCTGTGGAGCGCGGCGGTACCGTGCTTAACTACTGCGAGGTGCACGGACTGCTGAAGGATACTCACGGCAGGGTAACTGGCGTGGCGGCTACCGACCAGGAAACCGGCGCTACGTACGAGTTGGCTGCCAAGGTAGTCGTAAACGCCACCGGCGTGTTCGTGGATGCCATTCGGCAGCTAGACGAGCCCGGCGCCCCCCAGCTGGTGCGTGCTAGCCAGGGCGTCCACATAGTCGTGGATAAGTCTTTTCTGCCCGGCGACGATGCCCTGCTAATTCCGCAAACTGACGATGGACGGGTGCTGTTTGCCGTGCCCTGGCACAACCGCGTGGTGCTGGGCACTACCGATACTCCCCTGCCGGGGCCAAGCCCGGAGCCTCAGGCCCGGGAAGATGAAATAGAGTTCATTTTGCGCACGGCCGGCCGCTACCTCACCCGTGCGCCCCGGCGTCAAGACGCGCTGAGTATCTTTGCCGGCCTGCGCCCC
Source organism: Hymenobacter sp. HSC-4F20 (assembly GCF_019599275.1). Classification (GTDB taxonomy): domain Bacteria; phylum Bacteroidota; class Bacteroidia; order Cytophagales; family Hymenobacteraceae; genus Hymenobacter. The sequence continues at coordinate 176,929 of NZ_JAHZTD010000003.1, forward strand.
CTGGCCGCTCCAACGGATGGCTCAGCGCAGACCAAGGAAATTTCGCGCAGCCACAAACTTCTGGTGTCTGAAACAGGGCTCATTACCATCACGGGCGGCAAATGGACTACCTACCGCCGCATGGGGGAGGATACCGTGGCCCAGGCCATTGCTCTGGGCAAGCTTCCCGCTGCCCCGAGCCAAACGGCCCACATGCCCATTCACGGGGCTCAGCCTACCCCCGACCACAGCAGCTACCTTTACGTGTACGGCTCCGACCAGCCGCACCTGCACCAGCTTCTTACCGAGCACCCCGAGCTGAGCCAACGACTTGACCCCGCCCTTGAGTTTCGGTACGCCGAGGTAGTGTGGGCGGCTCGCTACGAAATGGCCCGCACCGTAGAGGATGTGCTGGCCCGGCGCGTGCGGGCACTGTTTCTCGACGCGGCCGCCGCCCTGCGCGCCGCGCCAGCCGTAGCGGCCCTGCTGGCCCAGGAACTCGGCCACGACCAGCAGTGGCAGGAGCAGCAGGTAGCTGCGTTCCGGGCGGTAGCACAGCACTACCTGCCCAGCCGCTAGGTGCCGCGTTGCCTAGCTGAAATCATACGGGTAGCCGATTTCCTGTAGGTCGGCTTCCAGCTGGGCCCATTCTTCCAGCTCACTGTTCAGGGCCGACACGAGGGCCTTAGTTAGGGGCTGGTGGGCGTACACGGCAGCTACTGCTTCCTCGGCAATGGGGTCCCGGTCGGTTTCGTCGATGAAGTACTCGTTGGCCCAGTCGGTGTAGGTAGCGGGGTCGCCATCAAAAATCGAGAGCAGCTCATCGGAGCCGTCGTCTTCGTCGGCGGGTAATACGCCGGTTTGCCAGCCGTGGGCCGGTGTGTACCACAGGCAGAAGGTAGTGCCAATGGAGTTGACCGGCTCCCCGAACATAAATTCGTCGAAGGCTTCGGGCAGGCCGCGCGTAACTTGGGTTTTGTCGGGCTGGTCGAACCCATCAAGGTAGCCGTTGATGCAGCAGCCCTCCTCGCGAAATAGCACCAGCATCTGGTCGCCTTCCCCGTCGCTCATTTCAAACAGCGCCTCGCCCTGGTCCCAGTGGGGGTTAAACGTGTAGTAGCGATACTCCGGCTCCGGGGAGTTAACTGCATCGAGGGCAGCCAGGGACTGGCACAGGCGGCGCAGGGTAGCGGCGTCGGGCAGGGCGGCGGGGTTCTGGGTTGACAGCATAGGGAAAAGGTGGTTGGTAGCCGGTAGAGCTTAATACGTCTTGGTCATGTCCTGGGGTACAACCAGCACGAAGTCGGCTTTTTGGGCGTGCTCCTGGTCTAGCTTGCCTAGCTGCTCCTGCGTCACGGTGCTGATGGTACGCACCTTCAGCTTCGGGTTCTGCTGGCGCAGGTAAGCCAGGATGCCATCATGGTTATCGGAGTGGTAGGCACCGTTGAGGTGGAGCAGCAGGTGGCCCTCGGGGCGGGCCTGGTTGAGAAAGTACGCCATGGTGGCATCTTTGAGGGCCTGCGCCTGGATGATGTTCTGCACGCCCGCGGCGTGGGCTGCGTCGCCCCCGAACATCTTCTGCATGTTCTTGTAGCCCGGCAGCTCGTAGTCTACCGTCATGGGCAGGGGTACTAGCCAGGTTTTCTCCGTGGCTGGCAGCTGGTTTAAGCTGGTGAGGCTGCTTTTGGCCACCTGGGAGGCATAGCGCCGCGGCACGTTGGTGCCCACCACCCGAAACTTCTGCTGCCGGGCCAGCTGCAACAGGGGCTTGTAGTCGGTGGAGTAGTTAGGCCAGGGGCGGCTTTGCTCCTCAAACTCTTTCTCGGACAGCTCGCCGGTAGTGTACTGATCCACCAGGGGCTGCACGTCGCGCTCAAACATTTCCAGGCCCAGCACCAGCTGGCCCTGGCGCAGGCGCAGCAGGTCCTTGGTCAGCTGCAGCTCCAGCCAGTGGGCAATGGGGTCGTTGTGCTGCTCGCCGAAAAACACTACGTCGGCTGCGGCCAGCTCCTTGAGCATTTTATCATAGGCGGCCGGTTTGCCCGCGGCCGTAAACAGGCGGTAGGCAGGCTTATCGTCGGCGCGCAGGGTCAGGCTGCCTAGCAGCACCAAGAGCGCAAAAAGCAGAAATTTTCGAGTCATCATTAGCAAAGGCTACCCTCTACGGGACGGTGCAAGGTAGCAGAAAGCCCCGGCAGCTGCTTTCCAACAGCTACCGGGGCGCAGGATGTTTCAGGATGATTCAGGTTGGTGTAGGATGCTGCTGGCCAGGCCAGCCCGCACTGGGCTAGGCCTTATAGAACATCCACTTCGACAGCTCGCCGTAGGTTACTTTCTTGCCGTACATGAGGATGCCCACCCGGTAGATGCGGGCTGCTACCCAGATAGTGAGCAGGAAGCCCAGAATCAGCAGGGCCATGCTCAGCAGCAGCTGCCAGCCAGGCACCCCGCCGAAGGGCAGGCGCATCATCATGGCAATGGGCGAAGTAAACGGAATCATCGACATCCAGGTGGCCACCGTGCCGTTGGGGTCCCGGATAATGACGCTTTGGGCAATAACGAAGGTCAGAATCAGGGGCATGGTCACGGGCAGCATAAACTGCTGGGTGTCCGTCTCGTTATCCACGGCCGAACCGATGGCCCCGAACAAGGCCCCGTAGAACAAGTAGCCGCCCAGGAAGTAGAACAGGAAAGCACCAATAATCAGGGGCAGGTTGATGCTGGCCAGGCCCGCCACAAAGCTCTGCTGAATCTTCACGGCCGGGTTTTCCTTTTCCTTGGCCGTGGTTGCAGTAACCGTACTGGCCGCCGGTGTGCTGGTGCCAGCCGCCACGGTACCGGCCTGCGGAGCCGTAGCCTGCTGTAGCTGCCCGGTGCGGGCCGCTACCACCTTCTCGGCTCCGAACACGCTGGCCAGGCCCGTGGTAACGGCCGTGCTCAGTATCACCCACAGCAGCAGCTGGGTAAGGCCCACGGCGGCAATGCCCAGCACCTTGCCCATCATCAGCTGAAAGGGCTTCACCGAGGAAATAACTACCTCCACAATCCGGTTGGTCTTTTCCTCAATCACGCCCCGCATAATCTGCACGCCGTAGATGAAGATGAACATGTAAATCAGGAAGGCGCAGAGGTAGGCAATGCCGGTGGTAACGCCCGTGCTGCTGGTTTTCTCGCCGTCGTCGCTCAGGTTAATAGTTTCCAGGTCCACGTCGGCCTTAATCTTGTCGAGCGTGGCTTTATCCAGGCCGGCCTGGCGCATGCGGGCCGCCTCAATCTGGCGGTTAATCAGGCGCTCCAGGCTGATTTGGGTGTTCAGGCTCAGGTTTTCCTTGGAGAAGATGCGGAAACCCTTGGGCTCGGCCATGTCGTAGCGCGGGATGTAGAGCAGGGCCGCGTACTTGCCCTTCTTAAAGGCCGCCTTGGCCGCGTCCAGCTGGGCAGGCACGGCCTCGTAGCGCAGGTCGTTGCTGGGGTCAGTGGGCAGCTCCCCGGCGAAGATGTTGCCCTCGTCGGCTACGGCTACCACCTTCTGGTTCGAGGATATCTGCGACAACATGACGGGCACCACAATAAAGGCCGCCATCAGCAGCGGGGCCAGCAACGTCATGATAACGAAGCTTTTTTTGCGCACCCGGGTCAGGTATTCGCGCTGAAAAATGAGGATAATTTTTTCCATGGGAAGTCGGGAGTTAGCAGTCAGCAGCTAGAAGGGTCAGAAGGTCAGGGCGCGAGGCAGGCGGGCGCCTACCGCACGGTTTCCAGCTCTTCCACCAGGCTTTCGGGCATTGTTTCCTGGACCCGGCGAATAAAAATGTCGTTGATGCTCGGAATCAGCTCCCGGAAGGCGTGCACCTCCACGCTGCCGGCCCCGATGAGGTAGCGCAGCAAGTCATTAGGCGACGTATTGCCGTGCAGCTTAATCAGGTCGTAGAAGTGGCCGTTCTCCCGCTCCCGGTGCTCCAGCACTTCAAAGTCGGGGTGCAGCACCATCAGCCGGCCCTTGCCCTCCACCACGTAGGTCTGGGTTTTGAAGGTATTCTTGATGTCGCGCACCGAGCCGTCGAGCACCTTGTGGCTGCGGTTAATCAGGGCAATGTTGTCGCAGAGCTCCTCCACCGATTCCATGCGGTGGGTAGAGAAGATGATGGTGGCTCCTTTCTCGCGCAGGGCCAGAATCTCGTCCTTGATGAGGTTGGCGTTAATGGGGTCAAAGCCGGAAAACGGCTCGTCGAGGATGATAATGCTGGGCTCGTGCAGCACCGTGGCAATAAACTGCACCTTCTGCTGCATGCCCTTGGAGAGGTCCTCCACGTTTTTCTCGGCCCAGGGTTTAATATCCAGGCGGGTGAGCCAGGCACGGATGCGCTCCGTAGCATCGGCCTTCGAGAGGCCCTTCAGGCGAGCCAGGTAGAGCAGCTGCTCGCCTACCTTCATCTTTTTGTAGAGGCCCCGCTCCTCGGGCAAGTACCCGATTTCGGCAATGTGGGCGGGTTTCAGCTTTTCGCCCCGCAGCCGGATTTCGCCCTCGTCGGCGCCCGTTATCTGGGTGATGATGCGGATGAGCGAGGTTTTGCCGGCCCCGTTGGGACCAAGCAAACCAAAGATGCTCCGCTCCGGAATATCGAGGCTCACACCATTAAGGGCCACGTGCTGGGCGTAGGCTTTGCGCACGTTCAGGGCTTGTAAAATAGGTTGCACGGCAGGTAAATTGGTTAGGTAGTAGCTAATGTAGAATTTTGGCTATGCACTGGGGAAGGTATTTCAACGAACGGGCTGGTTTAGGCCTCTAACTCGCGCAGGGCCGCTTCCAGTTGGTCGAGGTGCCGGCCGTAACGTTGTTGCTGCTTATACTCCCCAATCCAGACCATGACGCCAAGTGCCGCTATTACTAGAATGGCCAACGCTACTGAGCGCCAGTCGATGCCTTCGAGCTCCGTTGACCAAAATCGGTTACGCTGGCTGTATAAGATGATTGTGATGAGCCCCAGCAGAAACAGCCCACCGGCGTAACGGCGCAACTGCATCAGCTGACGGACTCGCTGAATTTGGCTTTTCAACTGTAGATATACAGCCCCTACCTCTTGCTGCATGCGCCGCACAATGCGCAATTGGGTAATCATGCTCCAGGCGACAAAAGCTACCATCACTAGCACCAACGCCAGCAGCGCCGGCCGCACCTCCGTTAAGCCGTGGCGCTTGGTCAGGCTAAACACATTGCCCACGTTAATGATTAACACGAATAGCAGAAGGCGTAGGTCGCGGGTGGCATTTCGTTCCATGCGAGCCAGAGGCCCATCCGCTTGGTTGGCAAGCATTGTGCGTAGTCTTTGTTCAGTTAAAACGGTTTGGGCTGGCTCAACTGGCTGCTCCTGCCAGCTTCGGCGGAAATTATCGAGGTCCATCAGGCGGGTTGGGTTAGCAGGTGGCGAAGCTTGTCTTGCACGCGGTGCATTTTCACGCGCACATTATTTTGGGTGATGCCCAGGATGTCGGCCATTTCCTCGTAGGTGCGCTCTTCCAGGTACAGCAGCACAAAGGCCTTTTCCACGTCTGAGAGCCGCTCAATGGCGCGGTAGAGCTGGGCCAGGTCGTCGGCATCGGGGCCCGTGTCGGACGGCGGGGCTACATCGGGCATGATGGCGTCGAAACGTTCCGGCGGCGGCTTGCGCGTCCGCAGGCGCAAATCGGAAATAGCTACGTTCAGGGCTACGCGGTAGAGCCAGGTGCTGAGCTTGGCCGAGGCCCGCGCCTGGTACGTTGGCCACGCCCGCCACAGCTGCAGCACAATGTCCTGGTACACGTCCTGCTGGTCGTCGGCATGGGTGCAGTACATGCGCACCACCCGCCGCAGCAAGGGCTGATACTGTTGAAGCAGGTGCAGGAAATCCGGCGTGGGAGCAGCGGCAGGCATATGGTGGGGAAGTTTGCTGGATTTATCGTGGAACCCCTCTCCGCATTACAGCCGCTTCAAAACTTTTTTTGCTTATCCCATGCGAAAGGCCATTGCCCAGGAAGCACCCGCCCCTGCCGCGCATAAAGAACGCCGCCGCCCTACCCCTTGCTGCCCGCTGAACCCTTCCGGCGGCAGGTATGGCACGCTGCTGACTGGTCGAACGCCTTCGGCGTTGCACTGGTACCAGAAGCCCTAAACAAAAAAGCCTACCTCCCCAGGAAGCGGGAAAGTAGGCTCTAAGCATGGTCGCCGGAATCCGTGAAATCCGACGAGTCCGTCTAAATCCGTGATTATTGGAAGTACTCCTTCACTTTCTCGAAGAAGCCTTTCTCATTTTTGCCGGGGTTGGGCGTGAAGTTACGGGCGTCGCGCAGCTTTTCCAGCAGTTCCCGCTCCTCGTTGGTCACGTTCTTCGGGGTCCAAACGTTGAGATGAATTAGCTGGTCGCCGCGGCCGTACCCGTTAATATCCTTAATGCCCTTGCCACGCAGGCGCAGAATTTTACCGGGCTGGGTGCCGGGGTCCACCTTGATTTTCACCTTGCCCTCAATGGTCGGCACTTCAATGCTCGCGCCCAGGGCCGCATCTACGAACGAGATGTACTGCTCGAACATAATGTTGTTGCCGTCACGCTTAAGCAACTCGTGCGGCTCCTCCTCAATCTGAATGAGCAGGTCGCCGGCTACGCCGCCCCGCTCGGGGTAGTTGCCTTTGCCGTTCATGCTTAGCTGCATGCCCTCGGCTACCCCGGCCGGAATATTAATCGGAATAACCTCCTCGTGCAGCTGGCGGCCTTCGCCGTGGCACACGTCGCACTTACTGGTTACTACCTTGCCCTCGCCCTCGCAGGTCGGGCAGGTGGAGGCGCTGACCATCTGGCCGAGCATGGTTTGCACCACGCGCTTCACTTGGCCTTGGCCCTGGCAGGTGCCGCAGGTTTTAAGGTCGGTGCCGTTTTTGGCGCCGGTACCCGAGCAGGTGCTGCAGGCGACGTAGCGCTTCACCTTGATTTTCTTCTCGACGCCGTTGGCTACTTCTTCCAAGTCGAGCTTGAGCTTAATGCGCAGGTTGGAGCCCTTACGCACCCGCCGGCCACCTTGCTGGCCCCGCCCGCCCCCGAAGAAGCTTTCGAAGCCACCACCGCCCCCGAAGATGTCGCCGAACTGCGAGAAGATATCCTCCATGTTCGGGCCGCCGCCGTTGCCACCCATGCCCTGGTGGCCAAACCGGTCGTAGCGGGCGCGCTTCTGCTCATCCGACAGAACCTCGTAGGCTTCGGCGGCTTCCTTGAATTTGTCTTCGGCCGAGGGGTCGTCGGGGTTTTTATCAGGGTGATACTTGATGGCCACCTTGCGGTACGCCTTCTTTATCTCGTCGCCCGAAGCGTTTTTGGCTACGCCCAGCACCTCGTAATAATCTCGCTTCGTTGCCATGATTAGTAGTGAGTAGTATGTATTGAGTACTGAGACAAGTACTGGTTGCCTGAGGCAGAGCGCATCATTACCACGTAGTACCTGCTACTCAATACTAGGCCCCTAGTACCACCTTGGCGTGGCGGATTACCTTGTCGCCGAGGTAGTAGCCTTTCTCCACCTCGTCCACAATTTTGCCTTTCAGATCTTCCGTGGGAGCCGGAATCTGGGTAATGGCTTCGTGCAGATCAGGGTCAAAAGCGCCACCTTTGGCCTCCATAGGGGCCAAGCCTTTCTGGCTCAGAGTTTTCTGGAGCTTGTTCTGAATAATATCGATGCTCTCACGCACGGCGGTAGCATCCTCAGTGTCCTTGGTGTGGTGGCGGGCCCGGTCAAAATCGTCCAGCACGGGCAGCAATGCCACCATCAACTCCTGGTTGGCGGTCTTGAACAGGTCGGCGCGCTCCTTGGTGGTGCGGCGCTTGTAGTTCTCGAACTCGGCGGCCAGGCGCAGGTACTTATCTTTCAAGTCGGCCAGCTCGGCGTCGGATTTGGCGGCAGTGGCTTCCTCGCCGGCAGCATCCTCCACGGACGTTGCGGGAGTAGCGTCCGTCATTTCGCCAGCAACGTGGTCAGCCTCGCCGGTCAAGTTGTCGTCTTGCGGCAGTTGGTTCTCGTCAGCCATCTTGGTAAATATTCTTCGGAATGGGTTTTTCACGGGATTCGCCGTTGGGCAGCAGCATGGGCGCAAGGAGTAGGCCAAAGGCACCGTCGCTGTCATTGTGGCATAGCAGTACTACTCTCCGTCTCGCTATCTATTTTGCACAACAAAAATACACAGCCATTTTTATGAACTCTTCTAGTGCTAGTTCGCCCTTAAGCGTGGTGTATGTACTGACAAATCCGGCTATGCCGAACCTTGTCAAAATTGGGCGTACTAGCCACGACGACGCTAAAACTCGGATTGATCAGCTCTATACTACCGGCGTTCCTGTTCCCTTTACTATTGAATACGTGTGTAAAGTTCCCAACTCGGCTGAAGTAGAAAAAGCATTACATCTGGCTTTCGCGCCGCATCGTATTAATCCCAAACGCGAGTTTTTCAGCATTGAGCCCGCGCAGGCAATAGCCATTCTTAAGCTTTTACACGTAGCCGACGCTACTCAGGAAATTGAGAGCCAACCGTCTTTACTGGATCAGGCCGAAGTAGAAGCTGCTATACAACTCAGCCGTAAGCGCCCAAATCTTAATTTCGAGGAGATGCAAATCCCGATTGGGGCTGTACTCACCTGCAAGTCCAATGGCCGCCATGCCGTCGTTGTCAGTAACCGGAAAGTGCGCCTGGAGGATGAAGAAATGTCGCTTACTGCTGCTACCCGGCGGGTGCTGGATATTGAATACAGCGTGGCTCCCTGCCCGCATTGGCTTTACGAAGGGCAGTCCTTAACAGTGCTTTACGATGCTGCCTACGCTCCTGAAAGCAGCGAAGTGTAACTAGCGCCCGACGAGAAGTACACCCGCCGGGCTTCTACTAGTCCTGAGCGTGCAGGGCCTGCCAGATCATGTCCTTCAACGGCTGAATGTTCTTGTTTGTGAGGCTGGAAATGAAAATGGTGGGCAAGTCGGTGGGTAGCGTCTGGCGGATTTCAGCTTCCAGTTCCTCGTCCAGCATATCAGCCTTGCTAATGGCTAGTAAGCGCTTTTTGTCGAGCAACTCGGGGTTGAACTGCTCCAGCTCACTGAGCAGCACTTGGTACTCGGCATTGATGTCGGGCGAGTCGCAGCTGATCATAAAGAGCAGAATAGAGTTCCGCTCCACGTGGCGCAGGAAGCGGTGGCCCAGGCCCCTTCCTTCGGCAGCACCCTCAATGATGCCCGGAATGTCGGCCATCACAAACGACTTATAGTCGCGGTAGGCTACTACCCCTAGGTTGGGCGTGAGGGTGGTAAAGGCGTAGTCGGCAATCTTGGGCTTGGCGGCCGACACAACGGAGAGCAACGTGCTTTTGCCCGCATTCGGGAAGCCTACCAGGCCTACGTCGGCCAGCAGTTTCAACTCCAGAATTACCCACTCGTCGATGCCAGGCTCGCCGGGCTGGGCGTAGCTGGGGGCCTGGTTGGTGGCCGACTTGAAGTGGTCGTTGCCGAGGCCGCCGCGGCCGCCGGGCGTGAGAATCAGGCGCTGGCCGTGCTCAGTAATTTCCAGCTTCTTCTCGCCGGTTTCCGCGTCGCGGGCAATGGTACCGAGGGGTACCTGCACGATGATGTCTTCGCCCTGAGCCCCGGTGCGCAGGTTTTCGCCGCCGTTTTCGCCGGGCTTGGCAATCAGGTGCTTCTGGTACTGCAGGTGTAGCAGCGTCCAGAGCTGGGAGTTGCCTTCCAGAATAATATGACCGCCCCGGCCGCCGTCGCCGCCATCGGGGCCACCGTTGGGCAGGCCCTTGGCCCGGAAGAAGTGGTGCGACCCCGCCCCGCCCCGGCCCGAGCGGCAGTTGATTTTGACGTAATCGATGAAGTTATTAGAAGCCACTGGTGTAGAATTAAGAATTAAGAATTGAGAATTAGGAATCGGAGCATTCCTAAGACCTGACTCCTAATCAGATGGTCTGAAAACAACTGTCATCCTGAGCGCAACGAAGGACCCCTACCTAACTCGTTGGAGGAAAGCAGTAGAGGTCCTTCGCTGCGCTCAGGATGACAGATAGTTCTGCCGCTACGAAAGCCGTAGCAGCGGCAAAGTTACGCTTTTACTTCGTCGGTAGCTTGGCGGCTGCCTTCCGTAGTAGCGGGCTGGTGCTCATCCAGGATGGCGCAGATCTGACTGAAGATATCCTCGATGGCCCCGATGCCATTCAGGGCGTGAAATTTCTGCTGCCCGGCGTAGTACCCGGCTACCTGCGCGGTTTCGGTGTTGTACACCGTTACGCGCTTGCGGATTTTTTCTTCGTTCTGGTCGTCGGGGCGGCCCGAGGTTTTGCCCCGCTCCAGCAGACGCTTCACCAATTCTTGCTCATCTACTTCCAGAGCTACCATGCAGGAAACGCCGGTGTCGTGCTGGGCCAGCAGCTGATCGAGGCTTTCGGCTTGGGGCACGGTGCGCGGGAAGCCGTCGAAGATGAAGCCAGCGGCTTGCTTGTTGGCTTTCAGGGCGCTGTCAATCATGCCGATTACTACCTCGTCGGGAACGAGCAAGCCTTCGTCCATGAGCTTTTTGGCGCGCAGGCCCAGCTCGGTGCCCTGGGTAATCTGGGCGCGAAGCAGGTCGCCGGTGGAGAGGTGAACCAGGTTATAGCGGGCAATCAGCTTCTGGCTTTGCGTTCCTTTGCCGGCGCCGGGAGGGCCGAAGAGCACGAGATTCAGCATGAGTAGCGGGGAGTTACGCGGGGAGGAGAAAATACGGGTGGTTTAGGCAATATAAGCAACGAAGAGGAAAGCCTTTACGGAGGCAGCGAATTTTAGCTGGCCTGACGGGCGGCCTTTTTCTACACGGCTTTGTACACGTCGGGGTAGTTACGGCCCAGCCCGTCGTAGTCGAGGCCGTAGCCCACGATGAAATCGTTCGGGATGCTCAGGCCCACGTAACGGATGGACAGCTCGTGCTGCAGGCACTCGGGCTTGAGAAACAGGGTAGCAACTTCCAGGGACGCAGGTTGCTTTTCGGCCAGCAGGTCAAGCAGGCGGCGCATGGTGTGGCCGGTATCCACAATGTCTTCCAGAATGATTACCGGGCGGCCTTGCAGCTCTTCCGTGAGGCCGAGTACTTCTTTTACTTCGCCGGTGCTGCTGGTGCCCTGGTAGGAGGCCACCTTGATAAAGCTTACTTCGCAGTCGAGGGTGATGTGCTTCAGCAAATCGGCCACGAACATAAACGAGCCGTTGAGCACTGCCACGAACAGAGGCGTCTGGCCGGCGTAGTCCTGGTTGAGGCGGGCGGCTACGGCCTGCACCGCATCAGAGAGTTGGGCAGCCGACAGGTAAGGCTCGAACTGCTTGTTATGCAGCGAAATATGGTCCGGGGTCATCCGTTTGGGGTTGGGCCGTAGGTGAGCGGGCGGGCAAAGGTAGTAGAAAAAAGCCGCCCTCCCGGTGAAGAAAGGCGGCTTAGGCGGTTGAGCTTACTGAATCAGCGGTTAAAAACGAGCGTCGGGCTTACCTGTGCTACCGCGTGGTGCTGCTCCGTTTTGGCTTCGCGAGTTTCCTTGCCCGATTCCAGAGTCAGGGCCCGCTCGGGGGCGGCAATGTGCGGGGCAATAACCAGCGACACAATGCTCATGAGCTTGATGAGGATGTTCATGCTCGGGCCGGAGGTGTCTTTGAACGGGTCCCCTACCGTGTCGCCGGTCACGGAAGCTTTGTGGGCATCGGAGCCTTTGTACTCCATTTTCCCATCAATCATTACCCCTTTCTCAAACGACTTCTTGGCGTTATCCCAGGCTCCGCCGGCATTGCTTTGGAACATGGCCATCAGCACTCCCGAAACTGTAACGCCGGCCAGCGTGCCGCCCAGCACTTCCGGCCCCATGGTAAACCCAATGATGACCGGCACGATAAGCGCAATGGCGCCCGGCAGCATCATTTCCCGAATGGCGGCCTGGGTGGAAATGGCCACGCACTTCTCGTACTCGGGGCGGCCGGTGCCCTCCATAATGCCCGGAATTTCGCGGAACTGGCGGCGTACTTCCTGCACCATGCTCATGGCCGCGCGCCCCACCGCCGAAATAGCCAGCGCCGAAAATATAAACGGAATCATGGCCCCCACGAACAGCCCACCCAGCACCCGCGCATCGCTGATGTCGATGGCCGAAATGTTGGCCGTGCCCATGAAGGCGGCGAACAGGGCCAGCGAGGTAAGCGCCGCGGAGGCAATAGCGAAGCCCTTGCCGGTAGCCGCGGTGGTGTTGCCCACGGCATCCAGGATGTCGGTCCTTTCGCGTACTTCCTTAGGCAGCTCGCTCATTTCAGCAATGCCACCGGCATTATCCGCAATGGGTCCGAAGGCATCAATGGCGAGCTGCATGGCCGTGGTAGCCATCATGCCGGCGGCTGCAATGGCTACCCCATAGAGGCCGGCACATTCAAAACTCAGGATGATGCCGGCCGCCAGCACAAGTATGGGTAGCACCGTGCTTTCCATGCCCACGGCCAGCCCCCCGATAACCGTGGTAGCGTGGCCCGTGCTGCTCTGGCGCACAATGCTGAGCACCGGCCGCTTGCCCATGGCCGTGTAGTACTCCGTGATAATGCTCATTAGCGTGCCCACTACCAGTCCGACTACCACGGCATAGAACACGTCCATGGCGTCGAAGGTGATACCCCGAATGGTCAGATCTTCCGCGGGTAGCAGCCATTGAATAATAAAGTAAGAAGCCACCGCCGATACCAGCACCGACACGTAGTTGCCCAGGTTGAGGGCCCCCTGCACGTTGCCACCTTCCTTTACGCGCACCATTAGAATGCCCACCAGCGAGGCGACAATGCCCATTCCGGCAATAACCATGGGTAGCAAAATGGGCGAAAGTCCCTGAAACTGGTCGCCGCGGGCTACTACCTCCCGGCCCAGCACCATGGTAGCCAGAATGGTAGCCACGTACGAGCCGAACAGGTCGGCGCCCATGCCGGCTACGTCGCCCACGTTGTCGCCTACGTTGTCGGCAATGGTAGCGGGGTTGCGGGGGTCATCTTCCGGGATGCCGGCTTCTACTTTGCCTACTAGGTCAGCGCCTACGTCGGCGGCTTTGGTGTAAATGCCGCCTCCTACCCTCGCAAACAGCGCAATACTTTCAGCTCCCAGCGAAAACCCGGTCAGCACTTCCAGGGCCGTTTCCATTTCAATGCCGTTAGCCGTGCCGCCCTTGCTCACCACAAACATCTGGTAGAACACAATGAAGAGTGACCCCAGCCCCAACACCGCCAGTCCGGCTACTCCCATGCCCATCACCGAACCTCCCGAGAAGGAAACGCTTAGGGCCTGGCTCAGGCTGGTGCGGGCAGCCTGGGCCGTGCGCACGTTGGCCTTCGTGGCAATTTTCATCCCAATGAAGCCAGCCAGCGCCGAAAACACGGCCCCAATCAGAAAGGCTATGACAATGACCGGACTCGATTTTTCGCCCGTGCTGCCCAGATAAAACAGGAAAGCTGAGGCAATGAGCCCGAAAAGTATCATCACCCGATACTCAGCTTTGAGAAAGGCAATGGCGCCATCGGCAATGTAGCCGGCAATGGTTTGCATCCGCTCATCACCGGCTGGTTGCCTACCCACCCAGCCCGAGCGAAGCCATGTGTACAGCAACGCCAGTACCCCAAGGGCCGGCACTACGTAGAGAATATTCATCATAAGCGGTGGGAGTAGGTTGAGGCGGTTGGAGAAGTGGACACTGGAAAAGAACGATTGGACGGGTAAAATAGAAGTTATTCCCTAATCCTCAAGCTATAAGCAGTATTCCTACTCGGGCTATATAACAAAACCCGGCCGGGGCAGCCGAGAAATACCTCCGCTGCCCCGGCCGGGCCAAGCAAGCTTACCAGACTGCTTATAGCTCCCGCATCAGCACCTGATACAAAGCCAGCATGCTGTCGATGTCGCGCTTATCCACGATTTCGTTGGGCGAGTGTACGTTGTCTTCCGGAGCGCCCACGAAGCACCAGTCCCAGGGCTGGGCGCCGTGCTGCAGTTCCTTGGCATCGGAGCCGCCGCTGCCTTCTACCTCCAGTTGGTGGGGAATGCCGGCCTGGTGGGCAATACGGCGGATGCGCTCCACGTAGCTGCGGCGCGGAATCAGAGAGTCGCGCAGAGAAATAGCCACCCCCTGCCCCGGGCGCACGCCCTCCGTTACCCAGGTAATGTCGGAAATCAGGGCCTGCCGCACGCCATAGGTTTCGTAAATGTAGCGGGCCAAGTAAGCCACCGAGCCGCCGCCGTGCTCTTCCCAACATGAGAAAGCGATGATGCCATCCTGTAGAGTTTCGCACAGGCGCAAGGCCGTCCAGACTCCCAGCCGGTTGTCAAGGTAGCAGCTTTGCACTGTCGTGTCAGTTTCACGGAAGTCGCAGCGGAACGTTAGCTCGGTGCCACGCTCAATCTCCCGGTGAAAATCGTAGCTCAGGGCGCCTGTATGCTCATCTACCACGAGGGTACACTCTATTTCCCCCTGCGAGTCGCGGCCTACGAGGGGGTAGCCGGTTTCGGCATCGGGCCCACCGATGCGCACAAGCTGCCGCCCGTAGCGGACGGTGAACCCAATGCTGTCCAGGTGAGCGAAAACCGCTGTTCTTGGCTTTCCAAATATCAGAATAATGCAATCCTGGAACTCTCCCCCCGCCACAATGGTTGGGCGGGTGCGCCATCCCGCCTGGTGCCGCTGAATGTAGTGCAGTAAGAATTCTGTCAGAGGAGTTTCGTTGCCGGAAGGGGCGGCTATCTGGCACAGGGCTTGTAAAAGCTGCATATGACGTATCTTATTTGTCCAAAACTAGGGCAAATGTTCTACTTTAGCAGTTGTAATAGGCGGCAGGGACTATTTCTTGACTTGTGTTTGACGCTGCAATTCGTTATTCCTATGGTTAAACGACTCCAATTTGTCCTGTTGCTCCTGCTCCTGCCCTTTGTAGGATGGGCCCAGCAACCCGACACCACCCGGCCGGCGCCCCTCCCGGACTCCGTGCGCCAGGTGCAATTGGACAACGTGGATGTAGCTCCCGGCGCTATCGATACCAAGGGGTGGCTGCTGATGGATAAGGACATCCAGACGGAGTTGGAGGGCGCGGTTTTCAACCTCTACAACTTTAAGTACGACAAGGCCGAGCGGCAGTTCCGCAGCCTGCGCCGGCGCTACCCCAACCACCCCATGCCCTACTTTCTGATGGGCCTGAGCACGTGGTGGAAGATTATGCCCTCCGGGATTCAGACCACCCAGTACGACAAGCTGTTTTTCGCTTACATGGATACAGCCATTACTAAGGGAGAAGAGCTGTATAAAGCGGATAATAAGAATTACGAAGCCTGCTTTTTTCTGGCTGCCGGTTATGGTTTCGATGCCCGCCTGCACGCCGAACGGCACGACTGGCGCAAAGCAACCGTGGGCGCCAAACGCTCCCTCGATTATCTGGATAAGAGCAAGGAAGCCAATGGCCTGAGTCCGGAGTTCCTGTTCGGACAGGCTCTGTTCAACTACTACGCCGTCTGGATTCCCGATAACTACCCGCTGCTCAAACCAGTGCTGCTGTTTTTTCCCAAGGGCAACAAGCAACTGGGGCTGCAGCAGTTGCGCAACGTTGCCGACAATGGCTTTTACGTGGGGCCGGAAGCGCGCGTGTTCCTGATGCGCATCCTCATGAATGAGGAAGACAAACCGGAGCAGGCCATGCCCATTGCCCGCTATCTGGCTACCACCTACCCCGACAATGGCTACCTACAGCGCATTTACGCCAATGCCTGCTTCCGTCAGGGCGAGTTCCGGGAGTGCGAGCGGGTCAGCCGCGACATTTTGGAGAAGCTAAACCAGGGACTGCCTGGCTACGAGGCAAATAGCGGCCGCTACGCCACGTATTTCCTGGGTTACCTGATGCAGAATAAGTACAAAGACTTCACGAAAGCCAAGGAGTACTATCAGCGCTGCATTGTATTTGCTGAAACCAACGGCGAGACCAAATATGGCTTCTACGTTTTTGCTAATCTGGCTCTGGCCCGCCTCGCCGACCGCGGCAAAGATGTTGCCGCGGCCCGCCGTTACTACAGCGTAGTGCTAGACAAATCCGACCACGACTCGGAACAATACAAGGAGGCCAAAGCGTACTTGAAGACGAAACGAAAGTAGGGACGGCCTGCGCGCACTGTATGGAACTCAAGGACCTCTTCTTAACTCCGCTTTACCTCGGGATTTTCTACGGAATAGCCTTTGCCGTACGGAAGCGCTTTACCAACCCACTCACCCGGAAATACTTTATCCCGGCTCTGTCGCTTAAGTTTCTCGGGGCCATTGGCCTGGGGCTGATTTATCAGTTTTACTACGGGGGCGGCGATACTTTCAATTACTACTTCCACACGAAAGTAGTGTACAGCGCTTTTAGCGACTCCTTCAGTACGGGCCTAAAGCTGCTCATGGGCCAGCACCCGCCAGAGGCGGATATGTTGCGCTACACCGGGCAGATGTATTGGTACGATGCCCCCACAGAATACGCTGTAATTCAGGTAGCGAGCTTTTTTGCGCTGTTTTGCTTTGACACCTATACAGTTATAGCGCTGTTCTTTGCCTTTACCAGCTTTTGCGGGGTGTGGGCTATGTACATTACGTTCGTGCGGCTTTACCCAACGGCTTATAAAAAGCTGGCTATTGCCGTGTTTTTCCTACCCTCCGTATTTTTCTGGGGTTCGGGCCTGATGAAAGACTCGCTCTGCCTGGGTGCGTTGGGCTGGGCTTTTTATGGTTTCTACCACGCCTTGATCCTAAAGAAAAACATTCCGACGGCCGTGGTGCTGGGCGCGCTGGGCGCTTACATTCTCTTGTCGGTGAAGGTGTACATTCTGCTGTCCTTTCTGCCGGCGGCGCTGCTGTGGGTCTTTAATGAAAACAACCAGCGGATAAAGTCGGCGGCGCTACGGATGCTGCTTAAGCCGCTGTTTCTGCTGCTGGGCGCCGGGGCCGGCTACCTGGGTGCTACGGGCCTAACCGCCGGCGACGAAAAGTATGACGTAGAAAAGATTGGCGAACGGACCAAAATCAACCACGAATACTTAACCTCATACGCAACCAGTGGCTCGGCCTACAACATTGGCGAGTTCGACGGCAGCCTGAGCTCGACGCTGAAAGTTGCCCCGCAGGCCATTGTGGTTTCTATCTTCCGGCCGTTTCTCTTTGAAGTACGCAACCCCGTCATGCTGCTCTCGGCACTGGAGGCCACCTTATTTATTTGGCTGACGGTGTCATTGTTTTACCGGACCGGGTTATTTAAGGGCTTGTCCTTAATTGCCGGCACACCCATTCTGCTTTTCAGCTTCCTGTTTGCCATTGTGTTTGCCATTGGGGTAGGTATCAATAGTGGCAACTTCGGCACCCTGGTGCGCTACAAAATTCCGCTGATGCCTTTTTACCTGGGGGCACTCTACATTATGCAGGCCAAGTCGCAGAAGAAGGTGCGCCCCCAGGGCCCGGTACGTCCTCAGTTAAACAATCCCAGAAAGTTGGGGCGGTTGGCTACCACCGAATAGCGCGCCACAATGGTAGCGCGGGCGGCCGTGCCCATGCGCGTACGCAGCTCGGGGTTCTGCAGCAACCGCCGCAAGGCGGCTTCCCACTCGGCGGGGGTAGTACAGATGTTGCCGTTCACGCCCTCTTCCACTACCTCTGTGTTCATGCCCACCGGCGACACCAGAGCCGGCTCTCCCAGGGCCATGTACTGTAGGGCTTTGAAAGCGCATTTTCCCTTGGCCCATAAATCATCTTCCAGCGGCATCAGTCCCACATGGAAGGTCAGCAAATCGGCTATTTCCGTTTCCTTGCGCCACGGTTGATACACTAAGCTGCGCAGCGGCAGGTTGGGCGGCTGATTGGAAATCACCCGAAATTCAAAATCAAACTCCTGCTCCAGCCGGGCCAGCACGGGCACTACCTGCTCGATGTACTTGAGGGTAGAATGAGTGCCCGTCCAGCCAATAACCAGCTTGCCCGGTACCTGCTGGTCGCGAACCTGGTTGTGCAGGTGCTCCGTGTCAATGGTAGTAGGGTTAATAACGGCGTTCGGGTTGAACTGCCGAGCGTAGTCGCGCAGGTAGGCGTTGCCGCAGCTTACCTTGTAAGCCCAGCGGCAGATGCTGCCCACCTTATGGTGCCATTTCACGCCGGCTACGATCTTATTGGCTTCCGAGGTATTGGGAATCCAGATGGCGTCGTCGAAGTCGTAGATAATCTTCTTGCCCAGCACCTTAGCAATCAGCCACTCAAACACCGGCGGCCCGATGGGAGAAGCCTCGCGATGAATAAAAATGTAGTCGTACTTCGGTACTGAAAACAGCAGCAGGAAACGGCGCAGGAACCCGGCCAAAATACCCATGGCCTTCTGAACCTGATGCCCCGGCTTGTAGAGAATAGCCCAGGTAGCATCCGAAATAAAGGACGCTACGTGGTACTCAATACCCGAGGCCCGCAGGAAACCAAAGTACTGCTCAAAGCGAAACCGCTGGGAAGGCGCCTTGCCTGTCGGATACGGAACCAGAAAAAGAATACGCATAGCAAGAAGAAGTCGGGCCGCGGGCTAACAGACTGTACAGCGGTGAGTAGAAGCCGCAAAGGTACGGGAACTACTGCCGCTGACACCAGCCTGCGGGTGTAATAGGGCACAAGCAATGTCCCTCCTTAGTATCTTTGGTGATTATCTGCTGCGTGGGCTTGCCTGTACTACCCCACATTTACTACGCTCCCACCTATGCCTGTTAGTCCGTCTGCTCCGCTGCTTTCCGTAGTTAGTCCTGTGTATCAGGCAGAGCAAGTTCTGGACGAGCTGATCGGGCGCCTGGAAGTAACCCTAGCCGCGCTGCCGGGCTCTTATGAAATCATTCTGGTGGATGATGGCAGCACCGATGCCAGCTGGGCCAGCATCTGCCGGCACGCAGCCCGAGCGCCGCAGATACGCGGCCTGCGGTTGTCGCGCAACTTCGGCCAGCACCACGCCATTACGGCGGGCCTCGATCAGTGTCAGGGCGAGTGGGTAGTAGTGCTGGACTGTGACCTGCAGGACCAGCCTGAGGAAATTACCCGCCTGTGGGCCAAAGCCCAGGAAGGATACGATGCCGTGTGTGCCCGCCGCGGCAGCCGCACCGATTCCGCCTTCACCGTATGGCGCGCCCGCGCGTTCTACGCGGTGCTTTCCTACCTCACCGGTCAGGCTCAGGAACCCGAGGTCGGCAACTTCGGCATCTACCACCGCCGCCTGATTGCCACCGTCCGGCAGCTGCGCGAAAGTACCCGCTACTTTCCCACCATGGTCCAGTGGTCGGGGTTTCGCCAAACCACCCTGCCCGTGCAGCACGGCCGCAGCGGGCGGCCTACCTCCTACTCCCTGGGCCGGCGCCTGCAGCTGGCCCTCGATATTATGCTCTCCTACTCCGATAAGCCCCTGCGCCTGGCGGTGTACTTTGGCTTGCTGCTCGCCGGGGTAGCTTTCGGGTTGGGAATGATTATGCTGATCCGGGCTCTGCGCGGTCAGATTATCGTGCTGGGCTACGCCAGCCTGATCGTGTCGCTGTGCTTTTTTTCGGGCGTGCTGATTACCGTACTAGGGGTAGTAGGTCTGTACGTGGGTAAAACCTTTGAAGGCGTGCGGGCGCGTCCGCTGTATGTTGTAGCCGAGGGCACCCCGCTCGTATGATTCCGTCGCCGCTTCCCCCCGATTTCATCCCGTTCAACAAGCCGTACCTAGTTGGGCCTGAGTTGAAATACATTGCCGAAGCCGTGGCGCTGGGTAAGCTGTCGGGCAATGGCATTTTTACCCAACGATGTCAGCAGTTTTTTGAGCAGGTGTATGGCTTTCGGAAGGCACTACTGACGACGAGCGGCACGGCGGCCCTAGAAATGGCTGCTCTCCTGCTTGATCTGCAGCCCGGCGACGAGGTTATTCTACCCTCCTTTACGTTTACTTCCACGGCCAACGCCTTTGTGTTACGTGGAGCTCGTATTGTGTTTGCTGATAGCCTGCCCTACCATCCCAACCTTGACTGCTCGAAGGTTGCGAAACTGATCACGCCCCGGACCCGCGCCATTGTGCCGGTACACTATGCCGGCGTAGCCTGCGACATGGCGCCTCTGCTGCACCTGGCGCAGAAACACAATCTGTGCCTGGTGGAAGATGCTGCGCAGGCCATCGAGAGTACCTACCAAGGCCAGGCCCTGGGCTCGATAGGGCAACTGGCCGCGTTTTCCTTCCACGAAACAAAAAACATCATTGCCGGGGAAGGCGGGCTACTGGCCATTAATAACCCGGCTTTTGCCGAGCGCGCCGAAATCCTGTGGGAGAAGGGAACCAACCGGGCCGCCTTTTTCCGGGGTGAAGTGGCGCGCTACCAGTGGGTCGACATTGGCTCGTCTTACTTGCCGTCCGAACTTATTGCAGCGTATCTGTGGGGGCAATTGGGGGCGCTGGAGTCGATTCAGCAGCGGCGCTATCAGCAGTGGCAGCGCTACTACGAGGCCCTGCAGCCGCTGGCCCGCCAGGGCTGCTTCACGCTGCCCTTCGTCCCCGACTACGCCCGCCACAACGCCCACATCTTCTACCTGCTCTGCACCAGCCTCGAGGAGCGGGACGCGCTGATTCGGCACCTGGGCCAGCACCGGATTCTGGCCGTGTCGCACTACCAGCCCCTGCACGCCAGCCCATTTTACCGCGCGCGGCACGACGGCCGGCCCCTGCCCCACGCCACGGCCCACGCCGAGCGCCTCGTCCGGCTACCGCTCTACTACGAGCTGAGCCTACCCGAGCAGCAGCAGGTTATTGCGGCGGTACAGAGCTTTTACCTGGGGCCTTGCGCGCGTTAGAGCACGGGAAAACCGCCCGCTGGCAAGCAAAAGCCCGTTACAGCTGCTCGAAAATTGTATCGACGGTCGGCAGGTACTGACTCAGGCCCCGGTACTCGATGCCCGCCTGGCGGCATTTTTGGCGCAGCGCCTCTTTGTCGGCCGCCAGCAGCTGTTCTACCTGCGGATATACCCTGGCTGCCTCCGCCTGCGTAAAGCCGCTCACGACCACGCCCACGCCGTACTTTTCAGCCACCAGATCATCTTCCGACACGCCGGCGCACACCAGATACGGCAGGCCGCAGCACAGGTACTCCCCCACTTTAATGGGCGAGCGGAATTTCTGGGACGGCTGCGACGGGACGGCCACCACCCCGAAGTCGGCGGCGGAAATGTAGTCCTGCACCTGCTCGTAGGGGCTGCGCGTGATGGTGTAGCTGGTTTCGGGCAAGCCTTCGGCCTGCATCAGCCCGGCAATGTGGGCCGGGGCATCGGGCGACACAATCAGGAAAAAGAGGTCTGGATTCTGCCGGTAAAATTCCCGGAAGAGCACCGCTATTTCCCGGTCGTAGTATATGCCGCCAAACTTGCCCAGGTACAGAATGACCTGCTTGCCGGCCGGAATGTTGTACTTGGCCCGAATCCGGGTCCGGCCTTCGGGTCGGAAGAAAATCTTGTTTTCGTCGATGCAGCTGGGCAGCTTATACACCTTGGCCGGCGTGCCCCACTCCTGCATCCGCCGCACCATATGCACTGTGCCGGTCGAGAGAATATCGGCGTGCATTCCGCTGAGGCGCTCCATGTAGTGCAGCCCCCGGTACGCCAGGCTCGATTCGGGCCATACGTTGCAGTCGAGCATAAATTCGCTGTGGGGCTCGTACTGGTAGCCGTAGTAGCGCAGCCCCAGCACCTTGGCCATCATGAAGGCAAATGAGCCCGCCACCGTACCTAGCCCCCCGATGCTACGCGCGCCCACCCCGATTCGTAGCTTGAGTACCAGCAGGAACCCCACCAGCAGATCGTAGGCTTTCTTGAGCAGCTTAAAACTGCCCGAATGCCATTGGAGCGGGTGCCACTCAATGTTGTATGTCGCCAGATCGGCCCGCACGCGCGCGGCCTGCTCTTCGCTCAGGGCGTAATCCTGCTGCTCGTAGGTGATAAGGTGCAGCCGCAGGTCGGGTTGCTGCCGGCCGACGTGCTGCAGAAACAACAGCAGATTGCCCTTAAACAACGGGTCGTTAAAGCTATTGTAGACGTAGATAATGACGTGGCGCAGTTTCATTATGTGCTTGGTTGGTTGAGCAGAGCTTCCCACTGCTGCATAATCTTGCCGGGAGCAAAATCCTGCACCCGGCGGTGCGCTTGCGCGGCGTAATACGTACGTTTCTCCTGGTCGGCCAGCAGTCCGGTCAGGGTAGCGGCCCACACGGGCGCGCTTTGGGCCAGGGCCGGCCCCGCGCCCAGCAAAGGCAGCAGCAAGCCAAACTCGGCCCACTCCGGCGCGCGGGCATAGTCGCTGGCCGGAGTTTGGGGCGCCAGAATCTCGCGTGGGCCCGTGGGACAGTCGGTCGAGGCGACGGGCACGCCGCAGGCCATGGCTTCGCAGAGCGCCATCGGGAAACCTTCGGTGGATGAGGAAAGCAGCGACACCGACGCCCGGGCAATGTACTGAAACGGGTTGCTCTGAAAGCCCAGGAAATACACGTCGTAGTCGGCCGTCATGGGTGCTTCGTTCCACACCTGCCAGGCGCGCAGCCCCAGCTCCTGGCAGCGCTGCAGCAGCTCGGCGCGCAGGGGCCCGTCGCCGAGCAGCACCAGCTTGGCCGTGTGCTGCCCGCCGGCGCGCATGGTGCTGAGCACTTCCAGCAGGGCCGTCTGATTTTTTTCGCGGGCCAGGCGGCCGGCCGTAATCAGCACGAGGTGAGCATCAAACAGCTTTTGCTCGACGGGCAGCAGCGGCTCCTGACTACGGCGCCGGATGCCGTCCACGTCGAAGAAGTTGTTGATGGTCTGCACTTTCTGCGGAGCCAGGCCAAATACGTCAATCAGCTCCTGGCGCAGGTCGCGGCTCACCGGCACGATGCGGTCGGCGGAGCGGTAGAGGAAGGGCATCAGCAGGCGGCGGCGCACCCAGCCCAGCGCGCCCCGGATGTTGGGGTCGTGGCGCTTGGAGTTGTGAATGCACAACAGCACCTGCTCGGGGCCTTTGCTGAGCAGATTCAGGTAGTCGGCGCCTTCCAAGTGACTGATGCACACGTCGATGCGGTGCTCGCGCTTGAGCTGCTTCACCCGCCGAATGCGGCCCACGAAGCTGCGCAGCTTGCCGACCAGGCCCGTGCCGGCGGGCACATCCAGGGCCACCAGGGTATTGGAGGTGGGAAAGGCGACTTCCGTGCTACTGTCGAACACGCACTCGACCACGTGGTGGTGGCGGGCCAGCTGCTGGCCGTGGTCATGAAAAACCCGCTCAGCCCCGCCGTAGGTGAGCTGAGGAATGAGCAGCAGAATGTTTTTACGCGCGGGCGTCGAAGAGTTCGTCATACTTCTGGCGTCTTACAAATGCCGCAGCACGTAGCTTTTCAGCAGAAATTTACCTTGCAGCTTGGCCGGCACCTGGTGGTGCTGCGCCAGGGGCTGGCGCCGGTATTCGCGCAGGGAGTTGACGCGCTTATCCGGGTTGAGGTAGCAGGTCAGAAACCACCGCTCGGCCACGCAGCGCAGCATGGCATCGGGGTCAGCGTAGCGGCGCGTCTGGTTGAAGGTGTGAATCTTCCAGAGCCAGGCGTGCACTTCGGCCAGGGTAATGTCGCCGAGGGTGAAGGGGAAATACGATATGGTGTTGTGCACGTGCAGTTCCCGCTCGGAAAAGGAAATGCCGAACACGCGCAGCTGCCGCTCCCGAATCTGGTTGGACTTGGCGTTGCGCCGGGCGTGCACATCGGCCTTCAGCGTCTGGGGCAGGGTGCGGTAGTGCAGCAGAATATCGGGCTGATTAACGATGTCGGTGACCTGCGCCAGGCGGGCTATAAACTCGTAGTCTTCGCCGAAGGTGTCCTGAATCGTGTCGTCGTAGCGCAGGCCGTGCTCCTGTAGCAGGGAGCGGCGGAAAAAGGCCGTAGGGTTGGCCACCGGCATGTTAAACAGCATGAAGCTGCGCACCGCATCGGCCGACAGCGGGTAATCATACACGATATCCGACTCGCCGAAGCACTTCATGAAGCTGCTGGTGAGGCCCACCGTGGGGTTCTGCTCCAGAAAATCGACCTGCTTCTGCAGGCGGTGCGGCAGGGCAATGTCGTCGGCGTCCATCTTGGCAATGTACTTGCCACGGGCGTACTCGGCCCCGTAGTTGTCGGTAAAGGAGCGCCCCCGGTTTTGCTCGTTGGCCAGCACCGTCACGCGCGGGTCGGTTTCGTAGCTGCGGGCCACGGCCAGGCTTTCATCCCGGGAGCAGTCGTCCACGATGATCAGCTCGAAGTCCTGAAAGGTCTGCTGCAGAATACTATCAATGGCAGGCCGCAAATATTCCCCGGCATTGTAGACGGGGATAATCACGGAAACGAGCGGCGTCTTTGTGGTAGGCATAATAGCGCAAAGGTACGGTGCCCGGCGCAATAACCCGATTCGGCACCCGCCTCGCCTGCCTGCCGCCTTAAAGCGCAGTACATCCGTCAGCCCTTACCGACGAGCTGGCGGCGCCCCGTTACCACCAGGCGTATGCCTTGGCAGTCATATTGCGCACAGCCCACTATCCCTGGCACCGAAGTCGGCTACTCGGAAAGCGCAGACAGTAGCACCGAATCCAGCTCTGCGGTATCGACTACTACGTCAACCTGGTTATTAACATCACCGGTGGCCGAGCGACAGGTAGAAGCGTAGTAGGAAATGTTGAAGTAGGAAGCTAGAAAGAAGTAGAACAAGTATTTTTCGGAGTCCAGATTAATGAGCTCTATTACTTTGGCTGTCGGCTGCAGAAACATCAGGTTAGTCAGGTTGGCACCATGCAACCCGACCAATACTGCCGTTTCCTGCATCAAAGCCATTTGCTCCTTAAAGCTCAGGTCTTCAAAGAAAACTGTTTCGAAGCCATGCTTTTTTAATACCTGTTCAACCGCCACCTCATTCGACACTCGGCGCACAGCCTGCTTTGCGCGCGAGACATAAATGCGGCGGTGCGGCAAGCGGTTTGGCTTATCGAGTGCGCGCAATAATTCGTTCCGCACCGTAGTCAGGCTAAAATCTCCCTGTCCGGCCGTCGTATCCTCAAGTGACATTACCAGATAAGGCACTTTTTCCGGAACAAGCAAAGACTTTACCCTCGCTATTTCATCCTTTTTAATGGGAATAAGCTTCTCAAATCCCAGCAGCGAAGTGGTAACCTTGATAAAGGAAGGAGTTGGGTCGGGCACCAGCAAGCTGATGTTCGGGTAGTATTTGCGCAGGGCCAATAAGCGGGGCAGTGATTCTACAAGCCAATGGTAATAATTCTGGGCCGACCAGATATCATATACCAAGGCGGCTTCGTCGTAGCGCCGCACTTTATTCTGCTGTAGCCACTGTTTCAGTAAAAAACTATCCCGAAAGAATACGTCGACATCAGGCGACATCTCAGGCTTGAACAGCCTGAAGTTATTAAACATAGCACCATGCCAGGAGACATTGGCATTTGCAATTGTATACAGATGCAAAGCTGGCAGCGTTGTCGGGGCCTCATCAGCCATTTTTTGATAATGCGCCGCAACCTCTTCGGGCATTGAGCCAATATTACCGGGCAGAGTATAGCGATGCGCAGGAACCTCCGGAAACGTGTTGACCACCGTAGTTGCTTCCCAGGCAGGCAAAACTTTAGACAGCTTGGCTATCGAAAAATCAATTACTTTCTTTAGCATGAAACGCTACAAAAGAAGATTTGCGTGAAATCAGATAACCTCATGGCAAACAATATATACTTCACTACTGACCTACCCCGAGTAATTTGTGCATAATCCAACTTGCCAGTGTAAACCTTGGATTCCCCGTGTTAATCCAGTTTACCAAATCATAATCGGGCATTGAATTCTGGAACATGTGTGCTCCATTGGTCGTGTAGCGGCTTACGACTATGGCATCTTTCACGGTGGGCACAGGCTCTTTCACCAGCAGCAAACGCCGATAAGGCATCTGCTCAAATTCCTGTAGCAGTTCCGGCGTTGCCCCATCTTTGCTGCCGTCGAATTTTACCAGCAGATTATCCCAGTTGATACGCGCGACCCGGCGCTGCCACTTTTCCCGGGCTTCCTCTACAGAATGATAGTGCAGAAAGCTGACTTCAACCTTACCGCCTAGCGTCGCTAGCGGATAGGGATTTGTCTGGCGAATCTTATTGATTTCCTGGTAGCGGGAAGTTTCCTGAAAAACCAAGTCCTGTGCTATATAATACTTTGGATTGCGCAGAAATTCCACATAGCACGGGGCCATTAGGAATAAGCCGATGAAAGGCGTATTGAACGGTAAAGACAAATACTTATATACTTCGGCGCCCCAGCAGTCATTAGAAAATACTGTAAAGTCCTTGTTACGAACCAGGCGCATCTGCCGGCGTCTTGCCTCAAACCGGCGTTTACCAGAAATGCGACTTGCTATTTTATCAACGACTGGCAGCATGGCACTTGTCTTTTATTGAATGAAAGCAGCCCTTAATTTGACATGAAAAGTTTTACATCCCAGCTTTGGCAACAAACAATTTACTTCCGATGTCGTCCTAATACTAGAGCAGGATAATCAATTGCCCATTCACTGAGTCGTATCTCAATCATTTTTCGAATTTTGTGCCTATTCCACGTAAAATTGTCGTACCGTCGACGATACTTCCTAGGCACTTTATCGAGGTAAGCAAAATAGGTATTGCGCAGCTTGTTCTCGCCGAGCATGGCCCAGGGCTTATGCTGCGTCGTGAAATGCAGAACAACTACATTTTGCAGGAACTGCCGCAGTTGCTTACGCGGATGCTCGTGCGGAATGTCATGATACATTGTGTTGAACCGGGTATCCAGCTTCACCCAACTTTCCAGCAGTACTGCGTTCAGGGCATCCTGATCGGGATAAACTAATTTATCGGCATTCTTGCCGATAAAGTCGAGCACTTTGGCGGTGATTTCCCTTTTCTGCCACTCAACCCGGTCAATAAGCAGCACTCCCGAATTAAAGTAGGAGTTCGGTTTAACAATGCCCAGCTCCGGTCTGCTATCAACAAAATCGCGCACGGCCGCTACCGGCAGGCCCTGCATCGGAGTATCGAACAGCGTCTGTAGCTGGCCCAATACAATGATGTCGGTATCGAGGTAAATAAACTTCTCTACCTCCGCCGGCAAGAGCACCGGAAACATCAGCCGATAATAAATGGAAGCCGTCCACCAAAGAGTTGGCGGCAGCACAAAGTCGCTGGCAAAACTCTCTTCGAGCGTATAAAAGCTGATACTGCTGGAATAGCCCGCGCAATAGTGTTGTAATTCTTCCCGCTGCAAGGCCGTCAAGCCCGTTTCAATAGCGTGGACTACAATACGATTGTGCGCATTATTGAGGAAGATCGAAGTAAGCAGCACATACACCGGCGTCACATAGTTCTGATCGAAAGCTATGGCGACGTGTATGCTTGCGCTATTGGTTCGCACTGGTGGCTGGTTTCCTTCGGCTTTCCCTGACACGGCTCGGATTATTTGTTGGCAAGTCGGTTGCGAAGCTCACTGATCTGGTGAAATACGCGCACAGCTTCTTCGCGCTGCTTCACCGAGGTCTGGAAATTATAGAACAACCGAAGCGTTTCGAAATTGCTGAGTATGCCCTCCTGCTGCCGGCGGAACGCAGCGTTCAATAAGTTGCCGGGCTGCTTGGCCATCTGCAGGGCCAGCCAGACCAGGCGCTTGTTGTACAGCTGACGAAACTTGCTTTCCGTCAGTTCCGGGTGGCGGAAAATGAAGTAATACACGATGCTCGTCAGCTGGGAAGAAGCGGTGCCCTGCCCTATCCGCAGCAGATAATTCCAGGTCAGGCGCTCCTTGAACATGAAGTGCTTGAAGCGCAGCCGGTCATCGTACCAGAGCTGGTAGCCGGCCAGCTGCAGTGCGTCGCCCAGCTCCACATCCTCCCCGCTCACGATGATTTTGCCGCGCTTGGTGGAGGTTGTAAAGCGAAAGCCATGATCCAGCAGCTTTTGCCAGGCCGATTTGCGCACGACCGAGCCGGCCCCGTACAAATAGCCTTCGTGCGCTGGCAACGGGCCGCTTTTGCCCCCATTCTGGGGCCCAACGGCATACACTGCCTGAAAGGTTTCAAACCAGGCGGGAGGCGGCACTTCAAACATTCCTTCCGCGTGAGCGCCCAGCACCCCGATTTCCGGATGCGCGCTCATTATCTCATCTACCAGGGTCAAGTAGTTGGGCGCTATCCAGTTGTCATCATCAATGATAACAATGTTCTCGTAGGCCGCCTCGTTGAACCCGCGGATCAGCGCGTTTTCCTTGCCTGCTACCGGCTCTTCGAGTACGCGGAACGGAACCTGAATATGCAGGGTCTCGCGCAGGCTATGGGCTACCTCAATCGTGTTGTCCGAAGAGGCATTGCTGATAATGAGTACTTCCCACGCTATGGCATTACTCACCTGCTGGGCCGCCACATGCCGGAGCGTATCGGGCAGGCGCGTAGCACCATTGTGCGTGCAGATAAGAAAAGTTATTCCGTTCACCTTGCAAAAATCAAAATTTAAAAATCATTCTGCCCCGAGCGACAGAATGTCTGGAATGACGCGCTCTACTTGTCCAGCTGGTGCAGGCGGGCAATGAAGGCGGCTACCAGCTCGTAGCTCTTGTCGCCCGTAAGCTCCTTTTTTACCAACGTCTTAAACTGCTGCCAGTAAAAGCTCGTTCGGATAGCCGAAGACTCTCCCTCCCGAAAACGCTCGTTGTTTTTGAGCATCTTATTCAGCGCAACAACTGCGTATTGCAGGGAGAACTTAGCATTCCTCAGCCAGATCAGCGGCTTGTTGCCCGACGAGTTTCCCTGCATGGCCCGGATGTAGTCCAGGTAAGGGCGCAGGGCGGCTTCCGACTCGGCATTACCCGCAAAGATGCGCTGCACGTAGTTCCAATTCAGGCGCTGCGCCGGAATGAAATGCTCAAACCGAAGCCGCTCGTCGTACCAGATTTTGTAGCCGGCCAGCACGAAGGCATAGCACATTTCATTGTCCTCACCGGAGGTGAGTTTGTCGCCGTGCCGGCCCATCAGCATCGATTTGAAGCCAGCCTGGTGAATTTTCTGCCAAGCCGCTTTGCGTACCACGCAGCCGGCGCCGTATACGTAGCTGGGGTGGCGCGTAATGTCGCCCTGCCGATCGGCCTGCTTATCGGCGGCATAGATAACGGCAAATTCGGGAAACCAGGCCGGAGGCGTTATTTCACACACCGGGCGGCCGATTCCGCCCAGAGCGGCTATCTGCTTATCCGCTTCCATTACCTCCCAGGCCAGGGTCAGGTAGTTGTCTTCGAGCCAGTTGTCGTCATCGACGATGCACACGTACTCGTAACGTGCCGTGGCAAAGCCCAGCTCCAACGCGTTGCTTTTGCCGCTTTTGCCCTCATACAGCAGCTGGTAGGGAAACGGGAAATTCAGGGCCGCAAATTCGGCCGCCGCCACCTGAGACGTTGCATCCGTTGAGGCATTATCAACCAGCAGAACCTCAACCGCCAATACCGCCGGATTGATTTTTTGGCGGGCCAGGGCCTGTATGGTTTCCCGGATGCGGGACGCGCTATTGTAGGTACAGATGAGTACCGTTATACCTCGTTCTTGTTGAGCTGTTTCCATACAATTGCAAGCGGGGTGGTGCAGCGGCGTGGTTGAAACAGACGCCGATGTTACTGTGAAAGCGGTTAGGGGTTTATTTTTTGTACCACTGGTACACCAACTGCTTTATGTGACCGATGGTATTTCGTGGGCCGCCTACTGAAATACCCTTGTAGTAGTTGTAATAGCTGCTCCACGCGTGGCCGCTTTCCTTGAGCCGTTTGCTTTGGTCGAGGTACAGCCACTCCAGAAAGCCGTTGAAGCGGGCGTGGTACTGCGGATCAACCATCTGCTTGTAATAGCCGGTTTCGAAGATCTGCTTCTTGTTGCGGGCAATAATTCTGTCGTTCTGCGTGGCCGACATAATGCCGCCGGCATGCAGCCGGTAGCGCGACATCACATCGGGCAGATAGTAAATATTCCCGGTGCGAGTCAGCAACAAGTGCAGGGAATAGTCGCCACTAAAGGCATTTTTCACCCAGGCTGGAATAGGAAACAGCGCGGAGCGTCGGAAGACCATCGAGGCCGTCGGGATAAACCAGCCGTGCAGCGCAATGTCGCCCTGCGTAAACTCGTGCTCGGTGGTCGGCAGGATGGTGGAGAACTTTTCGCTGAACAGCCGTGGCGGAATGGAGTTGTCATCCATAAATTCCTCCGCATCATGAATGCAGGTGGTGCAGCCCGGATGCCGCTCCAGAATATCAACCTGGCGCTGCAGCTTGTGCGGGCTGGTCCAGTAGTCGTCACCCTCCAGCAGGGCAATATATTTGCCAGTGCACGCTTCCAGAGTACCCAGGAAATTGCCCATTACCCCCAGATTCTTCTCCGGCAGCAGTAGCCGGATACGGTCAGGATACCGGCGTTGGAAGTCCAGCGCGATTTGCCGGGTAGAATCCGTCGAACAGTCCTCGCCAATGACCAGCTCAACCGAGAAGTCCGTTTCCTGCATCAGAACTGATTCGATGGCCTGGGCCAGGAATTTTTCGTGATTGTAGGTTATACAGCAGACGCTTAGCGTGGGCGTGGGCATAGGGTAAGGGTTTTTAAAAACAACCAGGCTGATACTGCAACCTACAGGGATTCAGTACCAGCATTCCGCCGCACTACTCGGCCAGGCACGCCAACGACCGTAGCCCCCGCCGGTACATCCTGAATCACGACGGCACCGGCTCCTATCCGCGCCCCTTCGCCTACCACTACTCGGGGTAGTACAGTAGCGTTGGCACCTACCAGCACCAGATCGTGCAACTGACAGCCGCCGAGAATGCGGGCCCCGGGTGATATCTCGCAGTATTCCCCAACCGTTACGTTGTGGTGAATCGCGGCCCCGGCATTTACCAGCGTACCCTCGCCCAGCTGCGTGGCGTTTGAGATGAGGGCGTGATGCATCACATTTAGGCCGGGGCCCAGGCTTACCTCGTAGCGGCCGATCTGGGCGGTTGGGGCAATAACCGACGTCAGCACTCCGCCCAGACCAGCCATTTTTTGCGCTAGTAGCTTGCGCAGCTTGCCACCGCCCAGGCCCAGCACAAACGCTGGATCCTGCGCGAACAGCCGCGCTACTTCGTCCAGGCTACGCAGCACCGGATACCGACCAAACAGTTGGGGCTCGAGGTCAGGAGTTACGTCGTCGAAGAAAAACAGCTGCGCATCGGACGATTGCCGCAGGCATTCCAGCACTTCTATGGCGTGCCCCCGGGCACCTACTACCAGCATATGATCGTTTGTTAAACTTCAGAAAATCCGGCGTTGCAAGACCGCACCGGGCAGCGGTTGTTGGCCAGCCGGCACTACCCTACAAAACCGATTTTATGACGGCGCAGATGGTATCTACCTCTTCATTGGTCAGCTCGTAATACAGCGGCAGACACAACGCCCGCGTCGAAATATCTTCCGATACGGGAGCCGGCTGCTGGCCCGTATATTCCAGCGTGTTCAGCGAGGGGTAGAAGTAGCGCCGAGGCATGATGTCGGCATCGTTCAGAGCGTCGCGCACGGTCAGCAACACTTGTTCCGAGGGCATCACCGTCGGATAGTAGGAGTAGTTGTAGCGGGTTGTATGCTCCTGAATCTGCGGGCGCTGCACGGCGGTGTCGGCCAGTAGCGCATCGTATCGCTCGCTCAGCTCGCGCCGGCGACGGACCAGCTCATCTACCTTCGGCAGCACGCACAGGCCCATGGCCGCATGAAACTCCGAGCTTTTACCGTTTACGCCTACGCCCCAGAATGCTTCCGGACCGTTGTGGCCAAAATTGCGCATGTAGCTGATGCGGTGGGCCAGCTCATCATCATTGGTGATAATGGCCCCGCCTTCTACCGTATGAAACAGCTTGGTAGCGTGGAAGCTCAGCGTGGAAATATCGCCGTAGTTCAGAACCGAGGTATCCTTGTAGGTCACACCAAACGCGTGAGCGGCATCGTATATCACCCGCAGATTGTGGCGTTTGGCTATTGCTTCAATGGCCTCCACATCACACGGGTTTCCATACACGTGCGTTGCCATAATAGCAACCGTCCGGGGAGTAATGACGGCTTCCAGCAAGGAAGCGTCGATGCACAAGGTCTGCGGATCGATATCCACAAATACGGGCACGCTGCCTTCCCACACAATGCTGGAAGTAGTGGCCACGTACGAGAAGGGAGTGGTCAGAATCTCCCCTTTCAGGTCCAGCGCCTTGAGTGCTATCTGGAGCGCAATAGTGCCGTTATTAACGAAGAACAGGTGTTTTACACCCAGATATTCCTTGAGGCTATGCTCCAGCTCTACCACCAGTGGCCCAGCATTGGTCAGATGCGCTCGTTCCCAGATGCCTGCTAAGTAGCCCACATATTCCTCCATAGGAGGTAAGTAGGACTTGGTAACGTTGATGCTCATAAAAGCGGAAACAGGTTTATCAATTAAATTCTTCTGCCTAGCGGCACCACCTATCTATTGCTATACAATCTGGCGGACCAGATCATGATACTGGTGCGTAGCAATTACTTCACCCTGACTTAACTCGTAGATCCGGTCACACTCGCGGAGCGTGGTGATGCGGTGGGCAATGATGAGAATGGTAATATCGGTGTGGGAAAGCTTATTGATGGCTTCGTTTACTTCCCGTTCCGTTTCATTGTCCAGGGCGCTGGTGGCCTCATCCAGCACCAGTACTTCCGTGCGTTTGTACAGCGCCCGGGCAATACCGATACGCTGCCGCTGTCCGCCCGAGAGTTTCGAGCCACGCTCACCAATGTGGGTATTCACCCCAGCCGGCAGATTTTTGACAAAATCAGTTAGGGAAGCCTGCTCAATGGCATACTGCAGCCGCGTCTGGTCCACTTCCTTGTCGCCGAGCGTGATATTGTCCTGAATGGAAGCCTCCATCAGAAACGTATCCTGCTTCACGTACCCGATAATCTTATACCAAGCCAGTAGGTACTGGGGCGTCAGCGGCTTGCCATCGACCAGAATACGACCTTCCTGCTCAATATAAAACCGGAGCAGGATGTTCATTAGGGTGGTTTTACCGGAGCCGGAGCTACCGATAAAGCCTATTTTTTCGCCCTTCTTAATGTCGAGTTTAATACCCTTCAGCGTGCGTTGGCTGGCGCCAGGAAAGCTGTAGGAAATGGCATCAAACGAAAGGGAGTGATTAAAGATGAGGGGCAGCTGCTCTGCATGCTGCGGCATCAGGTACTCCGCGTCATCCTCTGAGTTAATAATTTCAATGGTGTACTGAGCCTGCTTCAACTGAAACAAGGATTGCAACATCCTATTCACAGAAGGCATCAGGCGGTAGGCCGCGGCGGCAAACAAGCCAACCAGCGCAATCAGATCAGAAGCGTTTTCCGAGAAAAACAGCGCGTAGATGAAGATAGTAAGTACACCCAGAATGGCTACCATTTCAATCATTTTGATGGGCAGCAGGCTGTAGAGATAGCCTTCGGCATCCAGCTTTTGCAGCTCTTCCTGGTTTTCAAGCAGCTTACGACGAAAATCCTGCTGCTTATCGGCCAGTTTGAGCTCGATGAAGCCGATGAACAAATCGCTCAGAATGCTGAATGAAACTGGCCGCAGGGCATTTACGCGGTGTCCTATTTCCTGGGTCCGGGTTCTGAGCACCCGGTACATCAGCCAAGTAGTAGGCACCAGCACAACCCCCAGAATAGCCAGCAGCAGCGGCTTATAAACGATGATGCTAACAACGATGACTGCAATAACCGCTACTTCCGAGAAGAAGACAAATAACGGACGCAGAATGCCACTAACATAGACGCCCGGTACCTGCAGCGCTGCATTCATGAGGGCCGCCGAGCCAGTGTCGCTAAACTTCCAGAAGGAAAGATTCAGGTATTTGGACAGCTGACTAGCAATAATTTTCAGACCAATATCAGCGGTAAACCTGGTTTGCAGGTAGTTGACCCAAGTCGTAAACAGATTCTTGAACAGAAAGAATAAGAAGATGATTGCCATCAGGAAAAGCAGAAACGTCTTTTCCGATTGGAATCCCAGGAACTGATATATTGGAAAAAAATACTTGCTTTTTTGTATGGCCCCAGGCTCGGCCGCTACCATCATGATCGGTACTAATGCTGCTAGTCCGAAGACATCCAAAAAGGAGGATATCAGAACCAAGACGAACATCCATATGGCTTTGTACTTCTGGGTTGACGTCAGATAATAGCGAATGCTATTAAGTGAATAGCTGATGATTCCGGTGTTCATAAGGAAGGTGCCTGCTTAAAAACTGAAAGGCAGGAGGCTAGCTACTGGTTGCAGAGGCCGCAGTTCTCAAGTCTCAGGGAGGGGCAAAGTTACGGATTTTGTGTTAGCTACCACTTCCACCCACTACCGATGGGCTATAGCGCAGTCAGTGGCAGCAGCCATTTTTACAGTCTGCAGCCCTCTCGTATCGTTTGTGAGCCTGCTGTTTAGCACCGCAAAGAACGGGAGCAGGATCATCGCGAGGCAGGGTAGTTTGCCTAGCTTCAACGAGCACTAAGCAGGCACAAGTGATACGGTGAGGGCCTTACACAGGGCTGGATACGCCACAGTTGAACAAGTAGTTCGCTGGCTCTACTACGTGTGGCACAAGTTACCCCTACCCACCATCCAGGCAGCCTGACCAATGGGCGGTGACGGGGCGGATATACCACTGGTGTTGTGCCTTTTGGCCGAGTCCCGCTATGCTCCTGCCATATCTTCCCAGTGTCCTATAAAAGGCCTGCTACAACGTGGCAGGGCTCCTTTTTGACAAATCCGGGCAATATGAATGCCTGGCTACGCGTTGTGAGACGATAACGGTTTCCTCCCTCCGCGACTACTGTTCTGCTTTCACCGCACCGCATCGCTCTGATTTTCAGCCTGGGCTTTGTCTAGTGGCACCTGCCCACTCGGGGCTATTAAAATTCATTGGCTCTGCAATGATTTTAAAGTGCTATGCAAGAAAACTACATAAAGTTTTCCTTGCAATTTCGCCGCTATATATATAAAAGTTCATATGGAAAAAGTGAGTGTTTGTTGTATCTCCTACAACCATGAACGCTATTTGGCTCAGGCAATTGAATCTGTGCTGATGCAACAAACGGCGTTCGATGTAGAACTCATCATTGGCGAGGATTGCTCCACCGACAATACCCGTCAGATTGCGCTGGACTATGCTCGGCGCTACCCAGAGCAGATTCGGGTACTACTTCCTGAGCGTAACCAGGGAGTGATGAAAAACCTTATGGCCACCATGGATGCCTGTAACGGCACGTACATTGCTTTTCTGGAAGGTGATGATTATTGGACTGATCCGCACAAACTGCAACGTCAGGTAGAAGCTTTGCGGGCGCATCCTGAATGTACCCTTTGTGCGCACGACGCCCAGGTGTTGTCAGAGGATGGAACAAGTAATAACTACATCTTCAGCAACCAGTTCCGGCATGTGCTGCCGTTAACCGAGGGCATTATTACGCACGACAAGCTGGTAGCACACCACTGGTTTATTCCCAGCGCCTCTATGCTGTTCGTTAAAGTCGCATTGACGCTGCCACTACCCGCTTGGTTTGCAGAGGTGCACAGTGGTGATTACACGCTGCAGTTGCTGGCAACACGAACTGGCAGTATTTATTACTTACCCGATGCGATGTCGGTTTATCGTCGGCACGCTACAAGCCTGACGCATTCAACGCATCGGTCACTGGAGCAAAATCGAAAGCGCATTTTTGAAAACCAGCAGCACCGGGCAATGATGCCCAAACACTACTCACGATTCTTTGAGTCATACTTAGAGCACCTCTATTTTGAAAGGAGTGAACTACAGGCAGCCAATGGAAACAAGCTGGCGCAGCTATATTACTACGCCAAAGCTATTTCGGTTAATAAGGAACGTTTGGCCTTCCATATAAGCAGGTTGACCAAGCGCTTTACCCAATGATGCCTCTAAGAGCACCTAACAAATCCGTTTGACAGCCCGAAAGACAATGAGGATACAGGCCAGTTTGGTGAAGGCGAAGTGAATATCGGCGCGTCGTTCATAGCGCACGCGCAAGCGGTTGACCCAGGAAAAGGTG
This sequence comes from Hymenobacter sp. HSC-4F20, assembly GCF_019599275.1. Lineage (GTDB taxonomy): Bacteria > Bacteroidota > Bacteroidia > Cytophagales > Hymenobacteraceae > Hymenobacter. The sequence continues at coordinate 213,129 of NZ_JAHZTD010000003.1, forward strand.
CGTTTCACGACCCAGTGGTGAGGGCCCAGCTGCTGGCTGGATGCCACGCCGCGGCGGGCAATGCGACTATTGATGCCGCGTTTGCGCAGCGCCAGGTGGCATTTTTTGCAGTCGCAGCCTTTGTCCGCGTGTAGCTTCTGCGGGCGCTTGCGCGGCCGGCCGCGGGCCTAGCGCACGGGCACTGCCGCGTCAAGTAGTGAATCGAACACGGTCGAATCGTGGCAGTTGGCTGCGCTCAATTTGACCGCCAGCGGCGTCCCCCGCCGATCAACGAGCAGGGGACGCTTGGTGCCCGGCTTGCCCCGGTCCGTCGGATTAGGACCCGTCTGTGCCCCCTTTTGCGGCCGGGATGCTTTGTGCGTCTAGGCTAGCACAGCTCCAGTCCAATTGCCCCGCCACACTGAGCCGCTCAAGCACTACCTGATGCAGGTGCTGCCAGACCCCGGCCTCGTGCCAATCGCGCAACCGCCGCCAACAGGGCATACCCGAGCCGTAGCCTATTTCGGCCGGCAACATCTTATAAGACAGGCCGCTACGTAGGACAAATAAAATACCGGGCAGCGCGGCGCGGTCCTTGACGCGCGGCCGGCCGCCTTTCGGCTGCGGTGGTGTAGGCGGGAGCAACGGCGCTAGAACCGCCCACAACTCATCAGAAGCTAGGTGCTGTGTCATGCTATCAGCATACGTAAATAGGTTTTGCTAGGTGCTCTTAGTGGTTTCTGGTCGGTGTACAGGTTTTTCACAACGTGGAGCGAACGGCTACGGGCGGCATCGAGGTCACGGCACACATACTCGCCAATAAGCCAAGGGCCGGCATTTGGAAGGCTGATACAAAAAGCAGCATCAGCGCCGTCCAAACTTCTACTTCAATACCGCCAAATACCTTCACGGCCATGATGTAGAGGGCCTAGAGCAGGGCCACGATGCCCATTTCCACGCCCAGCACCGGAATGGCCCGAATCGGAAAAAAGGAAAACGCCAGAATTGAGTCGATGAATAGCTTGATCTTCTTCTGAATCGTCCAGCGCGACTTACCAATCTCCTGCTTGCGCCGCACGCAGGGAATGTTCCCGTAGGGGTAGCCCAGCCATACCATCAAGCAGAACAGGTTGCTGTTGCGCTCCTTCAACTCAAGAACATGCTCCCCTACCTGCCGGTAGAAAAACACAAAATCGCCCCTCTGACCGGAATATTGGACAGAGCAATTCTCTTCATCAGCGCGTGAAAGGTCTTGGCAAAGTAATGGTGGATAACTTGGGCATTGGAAGCAGGAAAAGGTAGGAATTACGACTTAAAGAAGGTATGCAGGGCGTCGCTTACCCTATCTACTTCCGCAGCCGTCATGCTGGGCCACATAGGCAGGCTGAGGCAGGAAGTAGCCAGGTTTTCGGCAATGGGAAAATCCCCAGCTTTGAAGTTCATAAAGCGGTAGGCTTCCTGCAGGTGAGGCGGAATTGGGTAGTGAATCAGCGTGCCGATGCCCTGCTCGGCGAGATACTGCTGCAGGTCGTCACGTCGGCTGGTACGCACCACATACAGGTGGTAAACGTGGGTAGCCCCAGCGGCTACTGCAGGCAAGTGCACATCTGGAATGCTGGCCAACCGCTCATTATACAGCGCGGCCACTTCCTGGCGCTGACCGGTCCATTCTATCAGCATCGGCAACTTGGCGCTCAGCACGGCGGCCTGCAACTCATCGAGGCGGGAGTTGTGGCCAATTACCTCGTTGTAGTATTTCTGCTGCGAGCCGTAGTTGCGTAGCGTCCGCACTTTCTTGGCTAGGGCAGCATTGTTGGTCGTACTAGCGCCAGCGTCACCGAGGGCCCCCAGGTTCTTACCAGGGTAGAAACTGGTAGCATTCACATGGCCGAAGCTTCCGGTCAGTTGACCTTTGTAGGCAGCACCATGCGCTTGTGCGTTGTCTTCAATTACGTACAGGTTATGACGGTAAGCAACGTCCATAATAGCGTCCATCTCGCAGGCTTGGCCATACAGATGAACCGGCATAATAGCACAGGTGCGGGAGGTGATAGCCGCCTCAAGCAGGTCTGGGTTAATGTTATAGGTATCTAGGCGCGGTTCAACGGGCACAATAGTAGCACCTACGTGGGATACAGCCAGCCAAGTGGCGATGTACGTATTACTAGGCACAATCACCTCATCACCCGATCCGATGTTAAGTGCTCGTAGCGAGAGTTCCAGTGCATCTAGCCCGTTACCTACTCCTATGCAGTACTGCACTTGATTGAAGGCGGCGTAAGCAGCTTCAAACTGCTCAACCTCCTGGCCTAGCACATACCAATGGCTGTCGTATACCCGCGCTATGGCCGCTAGCACCTCTTCCCGAATAGCATCGTGCTGCCCGGAAAAAGAAAGAAAAGGAATTTGCATAAGGTAGCTGTGCTGGCCTTGCTAGGCCAGTGGTTTACTTATTTCTTTCACCACATACAACGGCCGGTTGCGAGCGGCGTCGAGGCCACGCCAGACGTACTCGCCGATGATGCCGAGGGCCATCATCTGGAAGGCCGATACAAATAAGAGCACCACCATGAGCATGGTCCAGCCGGCGGGCTGGACCGTGCCGCTCAGCCGCAGCCCCACCAGGTACAATCCGTAGAGCAGTGCTGCCACCCCCAGGCAGATGCCGGTGGCTGAAATGGCTCGGATGGGGAAAAAGGAAAAAGACAGAAAAGAGTCCAGAAACAGCTTCACCTTCTTCGACAGCGTCCAGCGGGAAGTTCCGATTTCGCGGCGGCGGCGGGAGTATGGCAGGTTTACATAGGGGTAGCCCAGCCACGTCATCAGGTAAAACACATTGCTGTTGCGCTCCTGCAGGCGCACTACCTGCTCCCTCACCTGCTGATCGAACAGGACGTAATCAAAGCCGCCCGGCGGGATATTGCGGAGGGCAAAGTGCCGCATCAGGCTATGAAACAGTTTAGCTAAAAGGGTACTAACAGCACCCTCCTGTCGGTCCTGGCGGTTACCGATAACCAGCGGGAAACCTTGCTGCCAGTAAGCGTACATAGCGGCCATCAGCTCGGGCGGGTCTTGCAGGTCGGCGGTGATGATAACGTTACAGTCGCCGGTGGCGTGGGCCATGCCCGCTACAATGGCATTGTAGGAGCCTACATTGGCGGCCAGCTCCACTACCCTCACCCGCTCGGGGTGCTGCTGCTGGAAGGCGTGGAGGGCGGCTACTGTTCCATCACCGGAGGCATCATCTACCAGCACGTACTCAAAGGTGACCCCAGCCGGGAAACGGGCCTCGTTGGCAACCAGCGCCTGCATGGTAACGGGGATATTGGCCTCGTTGAAATAGCAGGGAATGATGATGGACAGTTTTGGCATGGGGGAAATTAAACAATTCGGACGGGTCCTGCTACCGGGCCTGCCAGCTCAGCATATGCGTGAGGCCGCCCAGCCGGAAGCCCAGCACCTCGCAGTTATGGATTACGGCCCGGTTTGCGGCCTGGGTGGTCAGCAGGGCGTAGCGGCTGCCTCTTTGCTGCAAGTGCCACAGCGTTTCAGAAAGCAGCGGGCGGTGCCAGCCCTGATTTCGGGCGCCCACGGCCGCAAGCACTACCCGCCCCAGCCGGCAGCCCAGCTGCCGGGCATCCGGCGCCAAGTAGCTAATGGCCAAAAAACTATCGAGCGGCTCCTGCTGCGGCACGAGAACCAGGTCGGTGTAGCCGAGCACAGTGGCCGCCGCATACTCGCCCAGAAAAGCGTCGCCTTGCTCGGGCGTGAAAAACGGGTCGGCGTGGAAACGGTCGGCAGGGTTGCGATTAGTGGCGGCAACGCGGCGCACGGCCTCCGCATCCTCCGCAGTAGCCTTCCGTACGGGGTTGCGGGTGGCCGGAATAGAATGCAGGGTATGATAGTAGTGCAGCCGGGTTTCTACGGTGGCCCAACCGGCGCGGCCCAGCGCAGCCAGCAGCACAACGTCGGGAGTTGCTACTTCACAGTAGCAGTGCTGCTGTGAAGTAGCGGCCAGGTGCCGGCTGAACTGCTGAACAGCTGCCGTTAGTTCGGGCAGCCGCACAGCCAGACCAAACACCACGGCCTGCAAGCGCGCCATTGCCCGACCAAAAAAAGCTGTATCCCAGGGCAGATGCCGGTACAGGAACACCACCTGCTGCTCCCCCACCCCCGCTGACCAGATGAAGTGCCCCGGGCGGCCAGCAAATTCCTGTAGCCGCTGCCAAACAAACTGCTCAAACACTGCGTCGGGTGCCAACCCTGGCAGGGCCGCGTAGGGCACGGCCGCCAGCAGGGCCGACTGGCGCGCTGCTACCTGCTCTGCGAACTGCATACCCGACGAAACTCGGCGTAGCTGCGGATATAGTCGGCCTCGGCGTAGGCCGTAGAGGCCAGCGTGAGCTGTACGGCCCCGGCCGAGTACTGCATGGTGTGCCAGCAGCAAGGCGGAATGTACACCCCCACGTCGGGCCGGTCCAAGACAAAAGTTTGCATCTCCTGGCCGGGCATTTCCGTCAGGACCACAATGCGGCCGGTAACAGCCAGCAATACCTGCTCTGTGCGGTAGTGCGCGTGCCGGCCCCTCACAATGGTTTCCGGGGTGTTGTAGGTCCAGAACACTCGCTTTACCTCAAAGGGCGGGTCCTGCTGGTCAACTACTGATATATACCCCATATCGTCGGCGCCGATACCGGGAAAAGAAAGAAGATGCGGCAGTTTCATAGTGTAGTTGGGCGGCGTAGCGGCACCGGGCCCGGAAAAATAAGAAAAGCCGGCTGCTTTCGTCAACCGGCTTTTCGCTACAGTATAAGCGGCGCTCAGGCGCTAGAACGTGCGCGGGGTGTTATCAACCTGGCCGGTTACTACGCCGGGCACATGCTCCCGGAAGTATTCCAGGGTCCGGCGCAGGCCTTCCGCACGGTCTACTTTCGGCTCCCAGCCCAATACCTCTTTAGCCTTGGTGATGTCGGGCCGGCGCTTCATGGGGTCGTTTTCGGGTAGCGGGCGGTAGTCGGGCTTGAACTCTACGCCGGTGAGGCGGGCAATTTCCTCGCCGAACTCCTTGATGGTGATTTCCGACGGGTTGCCGATGTTCACGGGCAGGTGGTAATCGCTCAGCAACAGGCGGTAAATACCTTCAACCAGGTCGTCGACATAGCAGAACGAGCGGGTTTGGGAACCGTCGCCGAACACTGTCAGGTTTTCACCGCGCAGGGCCTGCGAGAGGAAAGCGGGTAGTACGCGGCCGTCGTTGAGGCGCATGCGCGGGCCATAGGTATTGAAGATGCGCACAATACGGGTTTCCAGCCCGTGGTGATTGTGGTAAGCCATAGTAATGGCCTCCTGGAAACGCTTGGCTTCGTCGTAGCAGCCGCGGGGACCTACGGGGTTCACGTTGCCGAAGTACTCTTCTACTTGGGGGTGAATTTCCGGGTCGCCGTACACTTCTGAAGTGCTGGCAATCAGCATGCGCGCGCCCTTCACGCGGGCCAGGCCCAGCAGGTTATGGGTGCCCAGCGAGCCGACCTTCAGGGTCTGAATCGGAATTTTGAGGTAGTCGATGGGCGAAGCTGGCGAGGCAAAGTGCAGGATGTAGTCCAGCTTGCCGGGCACGAATACAAATTTCGATACATCGTGATGATGAAACTCGAAATTCTCCTTGCCGAACAGGTGCTGAATGTTTTCCAGGTCACCCGTCACCAGGTTATCCATGGCAATGACGTGGTAGCCTTCCGCCAGGAACCGGTCGCAGAGGTGGGAGCCCAGGAAGCCCGCTCCGCCGGTAATAAGTACGCGTTTCTTATCTGACATGTGAATGAGAGTTAACCGAGGTAAAAGGTAGTGCCAGCCGGCAGACTAAGCGGGCTCGTGGTGGGCCGTCTTGATGCCGATGCAGTGGTAGGCGTAGCCAGCGGCTTGCAGTTCAGCGGCATCGTAGATGTTACGGCCGTCGAAGATGACTTTCTGCTTCAGCAAGCGGCTCATCACCTCGAAGTTGGGTACCCGGAACTCGGGCCACTCAGTTACTACCAGCAAGGCGTCGGCATCAATGAGAGCTTCCATCTGATCCTTGGCGTAGGTTATCCGGTCGCCAAGGGAGTGCTTGGCTTCCTCCATTGCCACGGGGTCGTAAGCCGTTACCGTGCAGCCTTCGGCCAGCAGCTTCTCGATGATAACCAGCGAGGGAGCCTCGCGCATGTCGTCGGTCTTGGGCTTAAAGGAAAGGCCCCATACGGCCATTTTCTTACCCTTCAGGTCGCCGCCGAAGTGCTTCTGTACTTTATTGAACAGCACTTCCTTCTGGCCTTCGTTTACGCTTTCCACGGCTTGCAGTACCTGCATCTGGTAGCCGTTTTCGGCAGCCGTCTTGATGAGCGCCTTTACGTCTTTGGGGAAGCAGGAGCCACCGTAGCCGATACCAGGGTAAATGAACTTGGTGCCAATCCGGGCATCGGAGCCAATGCCTTTGCGCACCATGTTCACATCGGCCCCCATGATTTCGCAGAGGTTGGCAATGTCGTTCATAAACGAAATCTTCGTAGCCAACATCGAGTTAGCCGCATATTTTGTCATTTCTGCCGACGGAATGTCCATGAAGATGATGGGGTGGCCGTTCAGCAGGAAGGGCTTGTACAGGCGGCTCATTACCTCCTCGGCCCGCTCCGACGACACGCCCACCACAATGCGGTCGGGCTTCAGGAAGTCATCAATGGCGGCGCCTTCCTTCAGGAACTCAGGGTTGGAAGCTACATCGAACTCGATGGTTTCGCCGCGACGGGCCAGAGCGTCCTCGATTTCCTTTCGCACCTTGGCGGCCGTACCTACCGGCACCGTGCTTTTGGTCACAATAACGCCGTAGCTGGTCATGTTCTCGCCGATGGCGCGGGCCACTGCCAGCACGTATTTCAGGTCCGCCGAGCCGTCCTCACCGGGAGGGGTACCTACGGCAATAAAGGCTACGTCGCAGCCTTTAATGGCCTCGCTCAGGTTAGTGGAGAAGTGCAAACGGCCCGCCGCCACATTGCGCGATACCATTTCCTCCAGACCGGGCTCGTAAATCGGTAGGATGCCCTTGTGCAGGTTGTCAATTTTGCGCTGATCGATATCAATGCAAGTAACATCGATGCCGACCTCCGCAAAGCAAGTTCCTGTTACAAGGCCTACATAGCCTGTGCCTACAACTGCAATTTTCATGTAAGTGGGAAAATAAGGGGGAAAAAAGAGCCAAAGGCTCACCATGAAATCTGGAGAGAGGGCCTACTTGAAAAGACCATATCTGATGATGCAATAAATAGCCCGAAAGCCGTCGCGCCAGCCAATCTTCTTACCCTCGGCGTAGGTCCGGCCGTAGTAGCTGATGCCGACCTCGTAGATGCGTACATTAGGTACGCGCGCTATTTTAATAGTTACTTCGGGCTCAAAGCCAAAGCGCTTTTCCTCCAGGTGAAGCCCCTGCACAATATCGCGCCGAAACAGCTTGTAGCAGGTTTCCATATCGGTCAGGTTCAGGTTGGAAAAGGCATTGCACAGCATCGTCAGCCAATGGTTGCCGATGCTATGCCAGAAAAATAAAATTCGGTGTGGCTTACCCCCGATAAAGCGGGAGCCATATACCACATCGGCTACCCCCCGCAGGACGGGGCGAAGCAGAATATTGTACTCTTCCGGATCATACTCCAGATCAGCGTCCTGAATCACGAGGTAGTCGCCGGTAGCTTTCCGGATGCCGGTGTGCAGGGCAGCTCCTTTCCCCTGGTTAACGTCGTGCTTGTAGTACTGAATTGGCAGTTCCGGATTAGCCGCTATGTACTGCTGCACCGCTTCCTCGGTGTTGTCGCGCGAGCAGTCGTTTACAATCAGCACCTCCTTCGTGAAGCCCCCTAGCAGCTGCACCTCCTTAATCTGATCCAAAATAAGGTGAATAGTAGCTCCTTCGTTGTAAGCCGGAATAACAATGGAAAGCTTACGTGGGGTACCTACTGGGGTCATACTCTTGGGTAACGAGAAACAAACTGTTGCGAGGAATTCAAACTACTAAAAGGCTGCCTGTTACGCCATCATATGCTTTTTCCACCACCACTGAAAAACAATCAGGGCCCAGATGCGGGCGTGCACGTCGCCGGGGTTGGAGGAGAACAGCTGCCGCTTCAGGCCGCGGATGGCTTCTACGTCAAATACGCCCTGGGCTTCAATGAAGCCATCCGAAAGCAGGTCGTCTTCGATCAGGGGCCGCAACTCGCCGCGGAACCACTTGAGCAGGGGCACCTCAAAACCGTGCTTGGGGCGCTTATATAACTCTTCGGGCAGCATCGGCCGAAAGGCATCCTGCACGATCTTCTTTTTCATCTTGCCGTCAATCTTGCTGGAGACGGGCAAAGAAAAGGCAAAGCGCACCACGTTAGGATCCAGGAAGGGCGGGCGTACTTCCAGGGAATTGGCCATGCTCATGAGGTCGACCTTGGCGAGCATGTCGTAGGGTAGCACCATTTTGGTATCGGTGAGCAGCACCTCGTTCAGGTCACCATCGGCGTGCAGGTCTTCCAGCAGATCTTTGCGGCGCTTCTCGGCCAGCTTCTTCCCTACCTTACGGCGCGAGGCGGCGCTGAGCAGGCTGCGCGCGTCCTTCTCGGAAGCGAACGATGCCCAGTCCCAGTACCGGTCTTTGGGACCAGAGAGCATGCCGCGGGAAAAGCGCTGGAACTGGCGCACCTTGTTGCCAAAAAAGGAGTTACGCGACTTGGGCAGAATATCCCAGAGCAGGTTTAGTCCCGTAACGGCTTCGGCCTTGAAGCCCCCTTGCCGCACCTGAAACTCGCCCATGTGCTTATTATAGCCCCCGAACAGCTCGTCAGCGCCATCGCCCGACAAGGCCACCGTAGCTTTTTCGCGGGTGCGCTTGCTTAGGATGTACACGGCCAGCGCCGAAGAGTCGGCGAAGGGCTCGTCAATGTAATTCAGGACATCGAAGATGTGGTCGTAGAGGTCCTGGTTGGTAAGGGAGAAGACCGTGTGGTTGGTTTTGTACTTGTCGGCCACCAGCTTAGCGTACTTCGTCTCATCGAAGAACGGCTCGTCGCGGTAGCCAATGCTGAACGTGTTCAAGTGCTGGGTATGCCGCGAAGCCAGGGCCACGATAACCGACGAGTCGATGCCGCCGCTCAAGAAGGCACCCAGCGGCACGTCGGCCACGAGCCGGCGGGCGGTAGCGTCGTCGAGTAGCTCCACGAGCTTGGCCTGTTGCTGCTCATAGGTAAGCTTATTTTTCTCGGCTTTCTTCGCGTCGTAGGGAATCCTGTACCACCGCTTGCGCACTACTTTCTTCCCCTTCACGTAGAGGTAGTGGCCGGGCAGGAGCTTTTTCACTCCTTTAAAGATGGTAGCAGGGCCGGGAATGTAGTTTAGCTGCAGATAGTGGCTGAGCGACACATAATCCAGCTTGCGCGGCACTCCCAGGGCCAGCAACGACTTCATCTCAGAGGCAAACAATAGCTTATCCTCGTCGCGGTAAATCAGCAGGGGCTTCTCCCCCATCCGGTCGCGGGCCAGGAACACGGAATCTTCTTCCTTGTCGTAGATAGCAAAGTCGAAAAAGCCGTTCAGCTTTTTCAAGAAGTTGCGTCCCTCCGCCATGTACAGGTGCAGCACTACCTCCGTATCGGTCTGGGAGTGGAAGCGGTGTCCTTTATTGAGCAGCTTCTGGCGTAGCTCCTTGAAATTGAAAATCTCGCCGTTGAATACGATGGTGTAGCGGCCCGACTCATCCGTCATGGGCTGATTTCCGTCAGCCGTCAGGTCAAGAATAGCTAGGCGCCGAAACCCCAGCCCGCAGCGCTCATACGCGAAGTGCCCCTGGGAATCGGGGCCACGGCTAACAATGGCGTCGGTTGAGGCGCGCAGGGAGGCCAGCGAGTTGCGACCTGCTTCAGTAAAAGCGAATACTCCGGAGATTCCACACATAAGGCGGGCAAAAGTACGAACTATCGGGACTTGAGTTTGCAAAAACTACAAGCGTCTGCCCGCAACCAAAGCCGTGCCACGTTAGTACACAACCGTGGAATAGTTGTTTTCCCAACCCCGCCCTATCATGACTCTACAAGATCAGCTAACTCTTCAGCAGCAATTTGAAGCCGCCGTATCGCGCGTTGATAATCTTCCCGGTGACCAGGCTGCCGCCCACATGACGGACCTCTACGGCTTGTATAAGCAAGCTACCGAAGGCGACCATGACACCCAGCACGATGAAGTAGGCGACGACACGCCCGACAACCCGAACGGTCCGAAAGGCCTTTCGCAAGCCCAGTGGGATGCCTGGAGCAAGTACAAAGGCGTTCATCAGGACGATGCCCGCCGCCAGTACATCCAGAAAGTAACCGAAATAGCCGGCCCCGTCGGCGAAAAAACCACTATTATCACCGGTAACGGCCAGCCAGCAACGGGCTCGCAAGTAGGGGGAGCCGATGCTGCTTCCGGCCCGGAAGTGCAGCCCAATGATAACACAACGCTTGCCCAGCAGCCCAGCACGCAGCCAGGCGTATCACAAGGCGGTTTGCGAGGAGACATTACTGCCGGTGCTCCTTATGGAGGCGAGGATAAGCTAAAGGGCGACCAGAGCTAGTCACAGATTTTCGCAGATGGGAACGGACTGATCGAATTTTACAGAGGAGCCTGTTCTTCTACACTACCCGCTCTCCAAGTAAAAAGCCCCACTCTCGGTGGGGCTTTTTTGTGCTTTACATCAGGCGCTGGACGGTCTGTGAATCCGACTAATACGTTTGTAGCTGCAATTATCCGTACTCAGAAGATCTTGCCGGGATTCATAATGCCGTGCGGGTCAAACACCTGCTTGATACCGCGCATCAGGTTGAGGTTGGCTTCTTTCAGGGCGATACCGACGTATCCTTTTTGCACCAGCCCGATGCCATGCTCTCCCGAGATAGTGCCCCCCAGTTTCACGCACAGTTCGAAAATCTCCGTGATGGGTTGGCGCAGGCCTACATTCCACTGCTCGTCCGTTAGCTCACCCCGAATGATATTCACGTGCAAATTGCCGTCGCCGGCGTGGCCGTAGCACACGCTCTTGAAGCCGTAGCGCGCGCCAATTTCCTTTACGCCTTTGAGAAGCATTGGTAGCTCGGCGCGGGGTACTACAGTGTCCTCCTCTTTGTAGACCGAGTTGTACCGCACAGAATTGCCAATGTTGCGTCGTATTTTCCAGAGTTCCTCTTTCTGGGTAGCCGTGTCGGCAAGTAAGATTTCTCCTACGTCATAGTGCTCCAACACGGCATACACCTGCTCAGCCTCTTTATATAGCTGTTCCAGATCCTGGCCATCCAATTCAATAAGCAGGTGCGCCATAATATCGTCTGGCAGGGCGAGCGGAATTTTCAGGTAGTCCGATGACCACGCTATAGCTTCCCGCTCCATGAATTCCATGCCGGAGGGGACAATTCCGGCCCGAAATACAGCCGAGACGGCCTCGGCTGCCTGGGCTTCCTGGCGGAAGGGCACCAGCATCAGAATGTTGTGCTGCGGATATGGCAGCAAGCGGAACACCACCTTAGTAATAATCCCAAGCGTTCCTTCCGAACCTACCATCAGCTGCGTGAGATTGTAGCCGGTGGAGTTTTTCAAAGTATTAGCCGCCGTCCAGATGATTTCGCCCGTAGGCAGCACTACCTGCAGGTTCAGCACGTAGTCGCGCGTAGTACCATATTTCACGGCTTTAGGCCCGCCGCTGCTGTGAGCCAGGTTGCCACCCAGAAAACAGCTGCCCTTACTAGCCGGGTCGGGAGGGTAGAACAAGCCTACCTCCTTTACGGCATTCTGAAACACCTCATTTACTACTCCGGGCTCCACAGTAGCCTGTAGGTTGCGCTCGTCAATTTGCAGGATGCGATTAAGCCGCTCGGTACTCAAAACCAACCCGTTGTGAATAGGCAGAGCCCCCCCGCTCAGGCCAGTTCCTGCCCCACGGGCCGTCACCGGAATCCGGTGCTCGTGGCAGAGGCGCACAATGGCACTTACTTCCTCTGCGTTAGCGGGACGCACTACCACCTCAGGAGCAAAGTGCAGGTCTTCCGTATGGTCACGCCCATAAGTAGCATACACATCCGCCTCCACCCGATGCGCGGTAAGCACGTGCTGGGTTCCAACAACGGCTTCAAATTCAGCCACCAGGGCGGGAGTCAAAACTTGATATTCCATATATAGAGGAGTGAAATGACAGCGTCGCTTATCTTTGTTCCGATGCGGGAACACGTTACGAAGGTACAGCATTCGGCGCAGTGGCAGCGGCCCCTGTTAGCTATCTTACTGTTGGTCTTGGGAAGTTGGCTGGCGGCTTGTAGCAGCACCAGCAAAGTAAATTACCGAAACGGCCGTTACTATTCGGCCCGCGACATGGCGCGCATGAAAGCAGCCAACCGGCGGCGCAGTGTTGCCGCGCCTACGGTTAAATCAAAGGTTAAGACATCAACCGCCACGGGAAAAGCCAAGAGTGTAGTACGCCGGCCGGCGCCAGCCCGTCCATTGCCCGCAAACGTTCCGCGCCAGATGGCAGTAGTTATTGAGACAGCGCGCTCATTCCAAGGTACCCCCTATAAGTTTGGCGGTACAACCCGGCAGGGCATGGATTGCTCGGGCCTTCTATTGGAATCTTTTGCGGCCATCAACGTAGCCATTCCGCGCTCCAGCAACGAGCAGGCTCTGTGGGGTGAGCCCGTACGGCCCCAGGATTTGCGAGCAGGCGATTTGGTATTTTTCGGAGCTTCACCTGGCAGTGCTACCATTACGCACGTAGGTTTAATTACGGAAGCTTCGGCGGAAAGTGTTCAGTTCATTCACTCTTCCAGTTCGTTAGGTGTAATAGAAAATGCTTTGGAAACCGATTACTACCTAAGCAGATTCATTAAGGCAGTACGACCAAGATTGTGAATTTCCCCCTTACCTTTGCAGGGCTCTTGGCCTCTGACGTTCTAGATTTCATAACACTGGCGTAACACAATCAGGTTTTGGAAGCCGTAGTTTTGCGCCGCTTTTTCTCAGCACACTTTTTTCATCAATCCCCCCTCATTTATGAGAAACAACCTTTACGCCTCCGTGATGCTGGCGCCTTTGGCAGTCCTGGCGGCGCACGTAAGCTGGGCGCAGGGTACCACCACTTCAGCCATGAACGGTGTTATTACCGATAAGGCTGGCGAGGGCTTGCCCGGAGCTACAGTAATTGCCGTGCACACCCCGACTAACACGCAGTACGTGGCGCCGACCAACTCGGAGGGTCGATTTAACCTGCAGAATATGCGGGTGGGTGGTCCGTATACCATACGGATTACTTTTGTGGGCTACAAGGAAGCTGTGCGGGAAAACATCTTCCTGACGCTGGGCCAGAACCTGCGTCTTGACATCAACCTGAGCGAATCGGAGCAGGTACTGGGCGAAGTAGTAGTAAGCGGCCGTCAAGATCCGGTTATCAACGCCGGCCGGACGGGTGCTGCCACTACAGTACAACGTGAGCAGATTGAGCGTCTGCCCACTCTGAACCGTTCGCTAAACGATTTCACCCGTTTGACCCCGCAGGCAAATGGTCAAAGCTTTGGTGGCCGTAGCGGTAGCTTCAACAACATTACGGTTGATGGTGCCATCTTCAACAATGCCTTCGGCCTGTCGTCGACGGTAGGTGGTCAGGCCGGTGCTCAGCCCATCTCGCTGGACGCTATCGACCAGATTCAGGTGAGCATCGCTCCTTTCGACGTTCGTCAGGGCTCCTTTACGGGTGCTGGTATTAACGTAGTAACCCGCTCCGGCACCAACAAATTCTCGGGCTCCATCTACGGCTTCTACCGCGACCAGAACCTGGTAGGTAGCAAAGTAGGCGACTTCGAGCAAGATTACCCCAAGTTCCGCCTGCATAATGAAGGCTTCCGCGTAGGTGGCCCAATCATTAAGGACAAGCTGTTCTTCTTCGTAAACGGAGAGCGGGAACGTCGTAACGATCCGCCCACGGGTAACTTCACCGCTAACCGCGCCGACACGCCGCCCGCTGCTGGCTCGCAGACTTCGGCCGCCTCGGCTCGTGACCTCAATGCGCTGCGCAACTTCCTGCAGGAGCAGTATGGTTACAACGCTGGGGAGTATGAAAACTACCAGCTGCGCTCCAACAGCGACAAGATTACGGCGAAGCTTGACTGGAACATCAGCCAGAACCACCGCTTCAACATCAAGTATAACTTCCTGAAGTCGTACTCTGATATTCCGCCGAGCACCTCAGGCGCTATCAACAACCAACGCTCTCAGTCGCAGTTCGGTTTGCCGTTCTCGTCGTCGTACTACACGATCAACAACAACCTGAACTCGCTGATTGCTGAATTAAACAGCACCTTCGGCGGCGGCCGCTTCTCAAACAACCTGACGGCTGGCTACTCGGCCTTCCGCGACTTCCGCGAAAGCAGCGGTGGTATTTTCCCGCTGGTTGACATTGGTACTGGCATCGGTCGCAGCACAGGTGCCGCTCTGAATGGTATCACGGCCTCTAACTCGCTGACTTCGTTTGGCTACGAGCCCTTCTCGGCTTTCAACATCCTGAACTCGGATGTGTACCAGTTCGGTGACAACTTTACCGCTTACCTGGGTAAGCACAACGTAACGGTTGGTACCTACAACGAATTCTACAAGTTCCGGAACGGCTTCGCTCCCAACTACTACGGTAACTATTCGTTCAACTCGCTCGAAGACTTCTACGCTTCGGCTGGTTTCAACTACGACCGGGCTACCGGTACCTATACCCCGCTGGCTGCCGGGGCCACCCGCCCCGGTCCGGCTCGCTACAACCTGCAGTACTCGGCTCTGCCGGGCGGTGAGTTCCCCTACGCTGATATCACGGCTGCTCAGCTTGGCCTGTATGCCCAGGACGAATGGTCGCCGCGTAACAACCTACGGGTAACTTACGGGGTACGGGCTGACTTGCCTTTCGTGACGTCAGATCTGCAGCAGAACACGAATGCAGCTAACCTGACCTTCCGCGACGGGGTAAAAATTAATACCAGCCAGCTGCCCAAGAAGCAGGTTCTGTTCTCGCCCCGCGTTGGTTTCAACTGGGATGTAAACGACGACAAGAAAACGCAGGTACGCGGTGGTACGGGTATCTTTACGGGCCGTGTACCGTTCGTATGGTTGTCAAACCAGGCCAGCAACAACGGGGTGCAGTTCGGCTCGTTCAGCACTTCGGGCTCAGTAGCTACTACCAACAGCGCCGGAGTAACAAACCCCAACGCGTCCATCTACCCCTTCAGCCCGAACGTAGATGCTTACCGCCCGCAGAATGCAGCGGCTAACACGGCCTACAACCTGGCCGTAACGGATGAGAACTTCAAGTTCCCGCAGGTATGGCGCAGCAACCTGGCCGTTGACCAGCAGCTGATTGGTGGCATCATTGGTACTCTGGAAGCATTCTACACCCGCGACATTAACGCAGTGTACCACCAGAACGTGAACCTGCCGGGCAGCGAAGAAGCTCCTTTCGCCCGTTCCAACGGCGCAGACACCCGGCCGATCTTCTACACCTTCGGTGCTCCCCAGACCGGTGCCAATGCTGGCTTGGTAACTGCTACTCGTAACTACCAGATTTACGGTGGTCGTGGTGGCGCTACGGCGGCTAACCCCAACATCAGCGACGCCATCCTGATGAAGAACACCAACAAGGGGTATTCGTATGCCGTTACCGCGCAGTTGCAGAAATCGTTCAGCAGCGGCCTGTACCTGAGTGCTGCTTACACCTACTCGGACGCTCGTTCGGTAAACGACGGCGGCTCGATTGCACAGTCTATCTGGCGTGACCGTGCCGTATCCGGTGACCCGAATGCGGAAGCCCTCAGCTACTCGAACTTCCTGCAGCAGCACCGCGTGATTGGTTCGGTGTCGTACCGCAAGGAGTACTTGGGGCACTTGGCTACTACCCTCTCGCTGTTCTACGAAGCTGCTCCGGCCGGTCGTTTCTCCTACGTATACTCGGGTGACATGAACGGGGACAATCAGACGTCGAATGACCTGATGTACATCCCGCGCAACCAGAGCGAAATCAATCTGCGCCCGGTAACCACCAACGGGGTAACCTACAGCGCAGCACAGCAGTGGGCTGACCTGGATGCATACATCAACCAGGACAAGTACCTGAGCAAGCACCGTGGTGAGTACGCTGAGCGTAACGGAGCCGTTCGTCCGTGGCAGAACCGCCTCGACGCTCGTCTGCTGCAGGACATCTTCACCAACATCGGTGAGAACCGCAACTCGCTGCAGCTGAGCATCGACGTCTTCAACATCGGCAACCTGATCAACAGCGACTGGGGTGTGTTCCAGACTACGAACCGCACCAACCCGCTCACGTTCTCTGGTTACAACCAGCAGGGTCAGCCGGTATTTGAATACCGTTACCTGACTAACCCCACCTCGACGACCGTGAATGGCACGACGACGGTGACTCCGGGTGTGCCGCTGTCACAGACTTTCCGTAACGATACCGGTGGTATTGGTTCCCGCTGGCAGGGCCAGATCGGCCTGCGCTACATCTTCAACTAAACCAATGGTTTAGGTTCTAAAAAGTGGGCTGACGATAGTGTCAGCCCACTTTTTTTATGCGGTAATTGAAAATATTTTTCACTTTTTTTGAGGCAAAAACTTGCAGATTCGAAAAGCCGCAGTACTTTTGTCACACCAAACGCAACCGGCGAATGGGTTATCAAAAACGGGGGATTAGCTCAGCTGGCTAGAGCGCTTGCATGGCATGCAAGAGGTCATCGGTTCGACTCCGATATTCTCCACTCTCGTTAAAAAAGCCTGACCGAAAAGTCAGGCTTTTTTGTTAATACCCCGTTTGCCCGCTAAGTACATAAAACCCCAAAGGCCACTCTCAGTAAGCACCGAGAGTGGCCTTTGGGGTTTTATAGAGACGTGCTACCCCTTACACAAACAACCCTTCTACTGAAAGGTACCGCTCACCGGTATCATAGCAGAAAGTAAGCACACGGCCCCCTTCCGGAACTTCACCGAGCTTTTTAGCCACCGCGGCCAGGGAGGCTCCGGAAGAAACTCCTACAAACAGACCTTCCTCGCGCGCAGCACGGCGGGCATACTCAAATGCTTCCTGCTGGCTGACCTGAATAGTACCATCTAGGATGTCGGTGTGCAGGTTGTCGGGGATAAAGCCGGCACCGATGCCCTGAATAGGATGTGGACCAGGGACTCCCCCGCTAATGACGGGGGAAAGCTCGGGCTCCACGGCGAAGGTCTTCATCTGAGGAAAATGCGGCTTTAGGACTTCCGTTACAGCCGTGATGTGGCCTCCGGTGCCTACCCCGGTAATATGAAAGTCGAAGCCTTCGGGGGCATCGCGCAGAATTTCCTGGGCCGTGGTTTCGGCGTGCACTTTGATGTTGGCGGGGTTACTGAACTGCATGGGCATCCAAGCGCCGGGGGTGTCTCGCACCAGTTCGTGGGCTTTTTCAATAGCCCCTTTCATACCCTTCTCCCGGGGGGTCAGCTCTAGGTTGGCGCCGTAGGCGGCCATCAGGCGGCGGCGCTCAATGCTCATGCTCTCGGGCATTACCAGCGTTAGCTTATACCCTTTTACGGCCGCTACCATAGCCAACCCTACCCCTGTGTTGCCCGAGGTAGGCTCTACAATCAGACTGTCAGAGGTCAGAATACCGTCTCGCTCGGCCTGTTCAATCATGCTCAGGGCAATCCGGTCTTTGATGCTGCCGCCGGGGTTGGCGCGCTCTAGCTTCACCCACACTTCTACGTCGGGGCGGTGGGCGAATAGCTTATTGAGGCGCAGCAATGGCGTATTGCCGATGGTATCCAGAATGGATGTGGCTTTCATGATGGTGGAGAAATAAGAGAACAAAGAAGAAAGGCCTGCACCGTCGGGCCGGAGCAGACGGCGAAGGGTGTCAGAACAACTTAAATGGAAAACGTAATATCTTCGGTGGGGTCCTGAGAGCGGGTAACGTGGATGTGAGCCTGATGATATACCCGGGAGTGCGAGGGCACACTTTCCGTCAGCCAGACATTGCCCCCAATAATGCTATGGCTACCTACCGTAGTACTACCGCCCAAAATAGTAGCTCCGGCGTAAATCACCACGTAATCTTCAATGGTAGGGTGGCGCTTGATACCCTGCAGGTGCTTGGCCACACTCAGCGCACCCAGCGTTACGCCCTGAAAAATCTTGACGTGCGCCCCGATTATGCAGGTTTCGCCAATTACCAGACCAGTACCGTGGTCGATGCAGAAAGATGGCCCGATGCGGGCCCCGGGGTGAATATCGATACCCGTACGCTGATGCGCGTACTCACTCAGAATGCGGGGTACGCGCGGTACCCCGCGCTGGTGCAGCCCGTGCGCGAAACGGTGCATGGCAATGGCGTAGAATCCGGGATAGGAAGCCACTACCTCCGCCAGGCCCTGGGCGGCGGGGTCGGCCGCTACAATGGCTGCAGCATCCTGCAGCAAGGTGGCGCGCAGAGCCGGCAAACCTTGCATCAGGGCGGCTGCTAACTCCGCAGCCGGTGGGGCGGCGGGTACCGTCCGGAGCAGGGCAGTCAGGTCGTTCTGGAGCTGGTCGAGGGTAGCAGCCACGGCATCGGGGTTGCGCAAGGGCCGGGCAGAGCGCTCCGGGAAAAGCAGGTCCAGCAGCTGCTCGGCCAGGTGGCAGAACGCGGCGGCGGGTAGTGGAGTGGCCGTTTGCAGGTGAGCCTGCGTCAGGGCCTGGATAAAAGTGTGGTTAGCAGGAAACATGAGCAAAGCAGAAGCCCTGACAGTGGGCGAAAGGGCGGAAGATAAAACGGCCGCGACTTTTCCCAACCACCGTTGCCCGCGGAAGGTTTAGGATTCGGGCACTGAGGTAACCTGTCCTTGCTCCGTCGCGTTAGGTTCAGGAGCAAGCACCTCTTCACTTTACTTCCTACTATATGGCTGATACCACCATCACCAAAGTTGATTCCCGCTTCTCCCCCACCGGCGCCGAGGGCGAAAAATATTTGGCTTCCGGCGTGCACGTGGCCATGCGCTTGTGGGAAGACGAGCAGCCCGGCGAACCGAAAGAGCCCTCGTCCCGCCCCTACGAAACGGTAGGCTACGTGCTGAAAGGCCGGGCTGAGCTACACCTGGAAGGCCAGATGGTAGTACTGGAGCCCGGCAACTCCTGGGTAGTGCCGAAAGGTGCTTCCCACACCTATAAGATTCTGGAAGCCTTTTCCGCCGTTGAAGCCACCACGCCGCCCGCCCAGGCCCACGGCCGCGACGAAGAATAAGTTTACTTCCCATTTCATACACAACGGCCCCAGCTACTAAGGCAATGTAGCTGGGGCCGTTGTGTATAAGGTAAGCGGATCGGAAGCCTGGACTATAGCTCAGAAGTAGAGAAACCGGGGGCCTGCCTTTTTCGAGCAGTGCGAAACGCCTGTGGCGGGCGCGTTTACGGCAATAACTCCACCCGCTCAATTCGGTCCCCAATGTCGAGGCGGCTGACAACCTCCATGCCCTGCACTACCTGCGCAAAAATGGTGTAACGGCCGTCGAGGTGGGGCGTGGGAGCGTGGGTGATAAACCACTGACAGCTTTCCGTGTCCTTGCCCGCCGAGGCCAGGCCCACGGCTCCTTCCCCATAGCGCAGGTCGGCAAACTCGGAGCGCAGGTTATAGTCGGAGCTGCCCCAACCGTCGCCGCGCGGGCAGCCGCCCTGGGCCACAAAGTTGGGTACTACGCGGTGAAAGTTTTTGCCATTGTAGAAGCCTTGGCGGGTAAGCGTCACAAAGCTGGCCACGGAGCCCGGTGCCTGCTCCACCAGCAGCCGCAGAATAATGTCGCCTTTATCCGTGCGAACGGCTACTCGCTGCCCGACCGGAATAGTGCGCACCAGTTCCCAGTCGATGGGATGGGTAGCGGCGGCCGCTACGGGCGTAGTGGTAGCCGGACGGTGCTGCACATAGTCAATAGTCTGCTGCAAGGATTGCCAGGCCTCCAAGTCGCGGGGCAAGGTAAGTTGGTTGCGGGCCTGCACCAGAAAGTCCGGGTTGGGCAGCCACTGGTGCAACTGTAGTTTCGGGTCGCGGATAGCTTCGGCAGCGGTGCCTATTAAAGCTACGTCGCGGCTGAGCACCCCGCGGCGCAGGGCCAGCGCCAACTCGGGGTAACTTGCCTTTGGAAAGCCGGGCGAGCGGCCCATCGCTATCAGCGCTTCCATGCCGTAGGTGCCAATCACGACGGGCTGATTGGGCGCGAAGGTAGCCTCCTGCACAAAACTAAAGGTGGCGGGGTCTTCGCCGAGGGCCTTGAGCAAATAGCCTTTCTCGTAGGGGTCGGGGGCTGCGGTATACCGCTCCTGAACAGCCCGTCGGATGGCCGCCTGCTCGGGGCTAGCCTGGCGCAGGGCCGCCGCCAGCAGAGTAGCCCGTACCCGCCACTGCGGGAGGCGGTTGGCTTTTTCCAGAAAAGAGGCACCAGGCTCCCGGGTGGCATGGAGCAGGAAGAACTCCGCGGCCGCCAGGGCAACCTGGGCGTTGGTATCGGTAAGAGCATCCCAGGCAGCTTCCTTTACCGGGGCGTACATGCCGGCGTTCATTGCCCGCAGAGCGCTTACCCGCACCCGGTAGTCAGGGTCGCGGCGGGAGAGCAGGGCCAGGTGCCCCGGCACGGCAGCGGCCCCCGCAGCTTTGCCCAGTGCCGCCACGGCACCGCTCCGAACAGCATAGTGCGGGTCCTGTTGGGCGGCGGCGCTAATAGCGGCGGCATAGGGCGTCAGGTTCAGGCCGCGCGTACGAGCCAGGGCGTTGGCCGCGGCCAGCCGGGCGCTCATCGGGTTGCCGCGGCCTAGCAGCTGCACCAGCCGCCCAACGGCCGCTTCCGAGGTTACCCCCCGTAAGCTAGCCCGGTACAGGCCCCAGGCCTGCCCACTCAGCGCGGCCGTGTCGGTGGCCAGGGCGGGGGGCAGCCGCGCGAGCATAGCCAGCCCGGCCCGGGACGTGCAGCGTCCCAGGGCTTCCAGTACGTAGCGCCGCACTACCCCATCGGGCTCCACGCTGCTGCGCTGCACCAGCCCTGCTTCGGCGGTGGAGTCGGCGGTTTGCCCGAGGGCATAGGCGGCGGCCCGCCGCACGGCCGCATCGGGGTCTTCCCGCAGCCGGGCCAGCAAGGGCGTAGTAGCCGCCTTATCCTGCACCGAGGCCAGGGCCTCCGCCGCGGCCCGGCGGTACTGGGGCTGGGAACTGCTGAGGTAGGGAAGCAGCGCGGCGGTGCGGCGCTCATCCTGGCTGGTGGCAATGCGGCGCAGCACACTGTCGGCGGCGAAGTGGTTGGCGAAGGCTCGGGTGGCGGCTGGTTTTGGCTGGGAGGCGCAGGCAGAAAGCAGGGCGCTGCCGGCAACCGCCAGCATGGCAGCCCGACACTGGGCAGAGTAGGTCATGGTTGGTCTAAGGTAGAAATTGCTGCCGTAAGCAACTACCCTGGGCGTTCCGCCATCTACTCTGCTGGCGGATACCCGCTCTGCAGAAATCAGCGCATTTGCGCGCGGGTGTGGGGAAACTGCTTTATAATAGCATCTTTACGGCAGCAAGCACCAGCGTATGTCCAGGGCCAGATTTTATCCATTAGCTTTCCTACTGGTACTCACTGCCCTGAGAAGTCAGGCGCAGACCCGGACAACCACTTCGCCCGCTTCCCCGCAGAAAGAGCTGGTAGTGCGCGTAACCCTACCTACTGTGGTAGGACTGCTGGGTGAGTACACGGGTATTCTGCGTTCCAAGGAAAAAGGCAAGCTCAAAACCCTGACCGGGCCCAACCGGCCGCGCAGCACCAGCAACCCCGTGCTGATTCTGTCCATTCCTCTGCCTAAACTGCTGGCCGACCGCAAGGAAGACCCGGCCCCCTAACCTCCCAGCCACCAGCCGTACTGCGTGCTGGCCGCCTGTATACCAGCCCTTTCCTTCACCCATGAACCTCAACGCAGAAGTGTTTTTCACTGTTCTAATGGCGGTGGCCCTCGTGCGGATGCTACGCAAGTTTCTGGACTTGCCTACTCGCCTACCGCGCCTGAACCAGGCGCTGACCTGGATTTGGGTGCCGGGCGTACTGCTGTTTCTCACCGACCGGGTCTTGGGCTGGAAGTCAGACCAGTTGGATGAGGCATACCTGCTGCTGGTGCTGCTCGTTACGGCCGGGCTGCTGGGGCTGCTGCGTGCCTACCGGCCGGCGCGCACGCTGTTGTTGGGGCTACTACCCTTTATCTTGTTTTCCACCCTGGAGCTGCTGCTCTCCAGCACGCGCCTGCTGCAGGACTACGACGAGGCTTTTGACACGTCGAAAGGCTTTTCCTTTATCTGGCTGTTTACTTCCGTATTCATTGCCCGCAGCCAGAAACGGCACCTGGAGAAAGAGCGCCTGGAACGCGAGGAAGAAGAAAAAGCCAAGCAGCTCATTGCCGCCCAAAACGCCGAGTTGGAGCGCCTGGTAGCCGAGCGCACGGCCATTCTGACCCAGCAGGCCGAGGAGCTGCGCGACGCCCTGACCGAACTCAAAACCACCCAGAACCAGCTTATTCAGGCCGAAAAGATGGCTTCACTGGGCGAGCTGACCGCTGGCATTGCCCACGAGATTCAGAATCCGCTCAACTTCGTGACGAACTTTTCCGACGTCAGCGCCGAGCTGGTGGCAGAGTTGGAGGAGGAGCAGCAGAACCCCAACCGTGACCCACAGCTGGAGGCTGAACTGCTCGGCGACCTGAAACAAAACCTGCTCAAGATTACCCACCACGGGCAGCGGGCCGCCAGCATCGTGCGCGGGATGCTGGAACACTCCCGCGCCAGCACCGGCGAGCGGCAGCCTACCAATCTCAACCTGCTGGCCGACGAGTACCTGCGCCTGGCCTACCACGGCCTGCGCGCCAAGGATAAAACCTTTAACGCTACTCTCTCTACTCACTTCGACCCCAATCTGGGCACCGTGGAAGCCGTGTCGCAGGACCTGGGGCGGGTGCTGCTGAACCTGTTTACCAATGCCTTTTACGCCGTGCAAAAGCGCAAAGAACTGAATCAGCCCGGCTACGTGCCGACCGTTACGGTGCGCACGCGGGCCCTGCCTGACGGGGAAGTAGAAGTGCGGGTATGCGACAACGGCACCGGTATTCCGCAGGCCGTCGTAGAAAAGATTTTCCAACCTTTTTTCACCACCAAACCCACGGGCGAAGGCACCGGCCTGGGCCTTTCCCTGAGCTATGATATCGTCACGAAAGGCCACGGTGGCACCCTGACGGTGGAAACCACCGAAGGCAGCGGTACAGAGTTTAGCATTACCCTACCCGCCTAGTATTCCGTCGCCTGCCCCGCTTCCTTCCACACTCTATTCGCGCAATTTCCCATGAAAATACTTGTTGTCGATGACGAAACCGACGTGCGCACGCTGTTCGAGCAGCGTTTCCGCCGGGAAATCCGCAACGGCCAGTTCTCGTTTTCCTTTGCCTACTCGGGCGAAGAGGCGCTTCGCTACCTGCACGAGCACGCCTCCGAGGTCGTGCTGATTCTTTCCGACATCAATATGCCGGGCATGAGCGGGCTGGAACTGCTCAAGCGCATCAAGCAAGAGTATGCCGCGCCCCCGCCCCCTTCGCCCCAGGTCATGATGATTACTGCCTACGGCGACGCCGACAGCCGCGCCGAGGCCCTGCAGCTCGGGGCCAACGACTTCCTGACCAAGCCCGTGGACTTTACCGCCCTCAAAGACAAACTTCTCCAGCTTGCCACCCATGAAAACTAAGATTCTCGTCGTGGATGATGAGGCGGACCTGGAGCTACTCATCAAGCAGAAATTCCGGCGTAAAATCCGGGAGAATGTGTACGAATTCGTGTTTGCCAGCAACGGGCAGGAAGCCCTGGACACGGTGCAGAAAACGCCCGATCTGGACATCATCCTCTCCGACATCAACATGCCCGTGATGGACGGGCTGACGCTGCTCACCAAGCTGCAGGAAGCCAACCCCGTGCTGAAAACCGTGATGGTATCAGCCTACGGCGACATGCAGAACATCCGCACGGCCATGAACCGCGGGGCCTTTGACTTCGTGACCAAGCCCGTGGACTTTCAGGATCTGGAACTTACCATGGACAAGACGGCCGCCCACGTGCAGCAGCTGCGCCAAACCCTGCGGGCCATCCAGGAAAACAACATCCTGAAAATGTACGTCGACGAAACGGTGCTGAACTTTGTGGGCAAGCCCGGCTTCGAGAGTACCTTAATGGCCAGCGAGCTGGTAGAAGCCACGGTGGTGTTTATTGACATCTGCGGCTTCACGTCGCTGTCGGAGGTGCTGCCGCCGGCCGAGGTCGTCGGTATGCTTAATACGTACTTCGACCAGATGGTGAAGGAGGTTATTGCCCAGGGCGGCTACATCGACAAGTTCATGGGCGACGCGGTTATGGCCGTGTTTCGGGGCGAGTACCACCTCGACCGGGCCGTGGACGCGGCCCTGGCCGTGCGCGCGGTGGTGCAGGCCAACCAGCACACCCTGCCCAACGGCAAGCCCTACCAGCCTCAGGTCAGCATCGGCATCAATACCGGCGAAATGGTGTCCGGCAACATCGGCTCGGCCTCCCTTAAACGCCTGGACTACACCGTCATCGGCGACAACGTAAACGTGAGCCAGCGCCTACAGTCTGTGGCTCAGCCCGGGCAGATTATCATCACGGAAGCTACTTATCAGCGCCTGAAAGAGTCGTTTCAGTGCAAGCCCATTAAGGAAGTAACGCTCAAGAACAAGGCCCAACCCGTAATGATTTACGAGGTGGTAGCGTAGCGGTGGAGCGGTGAGGGAGTAGGCGGCACACCAAGCCCGTATCGGCGCCACTCCCTACTGCCGCGACACGCCTATAAAATGCAAGAAGCCCGTACCCTCAGCGCTGCAGGTACGGGCTTCTTGCATTTTAGTAAGGGTAGTACAGTGGCTACGGCAAAGGCGTTGTCGTGCCGGGCCCTCCCCTTGCTTCCTCACCGATTTACCATCTCGTTCTGACGGCGCAGGCGTTGGCAGAGTACGCGCATGATATTACGTAGTACCTCGCTACGCTCTTCCATTACATCGTAGAAATCCTCTTGATCGAGGCGGAAGGCGACAACCGGGCCGTGGGCTACGGCCGTGGCCGAGCGGGGCTCGGCGTCGAGCAGAGCCAGCTCCCCGAAAAAGTCGCCCGAGCGGAAAGTGGCCAACTGCTGGGCGCCGGTGAAGATGCCCACCTCCCCCTCGTGCACGATAAACAGGGAGGCACCCAGGTCGCCTTTGGCGAAAATCTGCTGGCCGTCGTCGAACGCTACCTCCTTCATGATGGGCACAATGCTGCTGAGCACGTTCTCGGGGGTAGCTGCAAACAGCGCGGTGTTTTTAAGCAGTAAAACCCGCTCCTGGGCTGATAGATGGGAGGTGGATGCGTGGTGGTTCATGGTGAGAGTAGCTAACGTGGGCTGGGCCGCCAGCAGGTGCTGGTAGCCCTCGGGGGCGTTGCGGGCGAACTGTTCCAACACAACAAATGCAGCCTCCCGCACCAGCGGGCTGAGGCTGCGCAAGTGGGGTAGCACCCGGTTAATGGTGTAAGGAGTGGGCTGCCACTGCCGGAGTGCCACGCTCAGGGTCCAGTCGGAGTAGGTTTCTTCACCCTGCTCCACAATGCTGTGCACGATGGCTACGGCCTGGGGCAGGTTACCGAGCAGGGCATCGAGACGGCGGGTTTTCTCGGCGGCGGGAGCCACGTCGAGCAAGGTTTGCAGCGCCTGGTACACGGACCGCGCAATCAGGTTATCGAGCACTTCCAGAGCATTGGCCTGCCGCTCGCGCGCGGCGTGCTGCACGCCGCGCTGGGCATCGGCAATAAGCTGCGGGGGGTAGAGCTGAAGCAAGAGCCCGAACAGCCGCTGCTGACTGCGGCTCAGCTCGTACTCTAGGCCCGCCCGCAGCGGCGCGCTGGCCGTGGTGGCCTGGCCGTGCAGCAGGTGCTGGGCCAGCCGCAGCTCCTGCTGCACCAAGTCGTGAAAAACAGCTGCATCGGTTGGCTCCGGCTCGAAATTGCGCAGGGCGCGCAGGGCCGCCTCCCGCCGCAGGAGCCCCGGTTGCCGCGCCAGCTCGACCAGAATGCGCCGACTGGCGGGCCGGCGCACCTGCCCGCACACGTAAGCTGCCCGCCGCACAATGGCTTCGTTGGCACTGGTGCGCAGCGCCTCGGTCAGGGCCGGCAGGGCTGCTTCGCCCAGGTGCACCAGCCGCTCGGTAGCGGCGGCCCGGGTTGTCTTATCGGTTAGTTCGGAAAGAAGTTGCTGGAGGGTTGCCGCGTCAACGTTTTCGTTGGCAGCGGCTGAGGTATGGCCGTTGGAAGATGGCGCGGGAGCTGCCTCGGGGGCAGAAAACCGGCGGCTGACGGCGTGCTGCAGCTCGGCGAGGTAGTGGCCGTAGGTGCGGTAGAGCAGCAATAGCGCCCCCAGCGTCAGGGCCGCCATCCACGCAAACGTGATGTCGGCTCCCAGCTCTAGCCAGCCGTGTACTACAAACAACAGCACCCCGGCCAGGGCCATGCCCAGGGGCTCGTAGACGCCCTTGGCCAGCGTGTGCGCTTGCAGCCGCTCGTGGGCCGGCAGGGGCTGGAAGAGCACCAGAAAAACGGGGTCGAATACGGCTCGGCGCAGCACTTCCAACGCCAGAAACAGGGCGCAGAAGTACAGCATCATCCCGTCGTTGGGGCCCCGGGACTGAAACACCCCAAACAGCCCCAGCCCCACCAGAATAGTAGCCGGTAAGGCCAGCAACGTTCCGCGGAACCCAATCCGGTCGAGGGTCTGGCTGGTGAGCAGAAGCTTGAACACCAAGGCTAGCAGGTAAGTAACGGCCAGCACGCTGCCCAGGTAGCGCATAACCAGGGCCTGGTCGTGGAAGCGGTGCTTTACGTTCACAAAGAAGGAGTACTCTACCCCCGTGGTAACGGCCGCAATGGCCAGCATACTCAGGCACATGGTCAGCACCAGGCGACTGGAGCCAAACCACCGCTGCAGCCGCGGGGCCACGGTTTCGGCGCGCAACGCCCGCGCCGCCGAGCGGGCCTCGACCAGATGGGAGCGGCCCGTGGCTTGCAATACCAGCAAGGCGCCCAGGTACGCCCCGAAGGCCGTAAGCAGCAGCCAGAGCAACTCGGTGTGGTGGTGAATCAGAATAGCCAGCACGGCCCCGAGGGCCTTGGCGGGCATGTCGCCGGAGCTGATAACGCTGAACAGCCGACGGCTCTGGCGTACATCAAACACCACCGCCGACACGCCCCAGAATTCCAGGTTGGTGAGCAGGTAGATGACGCGGTAACCGGCCATGATGGCAATGGCTGCCAGCACCGAGTGTCCCACCGCCACGAGTACACCCAGCACCGCCGTGAGCACCACCACCGCCAGCAGCACCCGCACGGCCACCCGCTGCAGGCCCAGGTGGTGCTCGAAGTGGGCATACACCTTGCCAGCCGCCATCATCAGCAGGGCGGCTACCCCGTAAGCCAGGGGCAAGTTGCGCTCCGGGTGGTTTTCGAGCAGCAGCACATTGGCCGACACGTACACGAGAATGGTGCCGATACCCAGCAGGAAGTTGTGCAGAAAGAACAGCCCTACCGTCCGGCCTTCCTCGGGCCGGATGCCTAGTAGCTGCTGCCAACGCGCAAGTAGTGTCATTCGAGAAAGGAAGCTTGGAGCGAGAAGCTGCAAGATAGGGCTAGCCGCCGCACGGTGCCGGATTTTTCGTGTACTTACAGAACCCTACCCCTGCCCCGCCGCCATGGACTACCCCCGCGCCGAAGCCTACCTCCTCCACCGGCTGCACCACGAGCTGCCGCCCTCCCTTACCTACCACGGGCCCCACCACACCCTCGACGTGCTGGCGCAAGCCCAGGCGCTGGCCGCCGCAGAAGGCCTCCGCGACCTGGAGCAACTCCTGCTTCTGCGCACGGCGGCGCTCTACCACGACGCCGGTTTCCTTACCACCTACCAGGGCCACGAGGCCGCCGGCTGTGAAGTGGTCCGGCAGGTACTGCCGGGCTTTGGGTACTCTGCTGCCCACATAGAAGTAATTTGCACCTGCATCATGGCCACGCAGGTGCCCCAGAACCCGGGCGCTTGCTTGCTGGCCCGCCTCCTCTGCGACGCCGACCTGGACTACCTCGGCCGCTCCGACTTCTGGCCCATCAGCCGAACGCTGTTCGAGGAGCTGCGGGTGCGGAGCCCAGTGGCGGATGAGCGGGCCTGGAACCAGATTCAGGTGCAGTTCCTGACGGCGCACCACTACTGGACACCCAGCGCCCTGCACCGGCGCGAAACGGAAAAGCAAGCCCGCCTAGCGGAAATACAAGCTTGGCTGGCCGCGCCGGAAAATCAGTCCTGATGCTGAAAACCCAGGCGGGCCGGGGCCGCCCGTCCCGCCTGGGTCTCCCCACTTCCGGTGGCCGCCCCACCAGCGCCCCTACCCACCTACTCCGGCCAGCACTTCCTCCAAAGCCGCGAAGAGCTCCTCGTTGCCACGCTGCTCGTACGTACGCAGGGCGGCCTCAAAGCCGCTCAGGTCGTAGAGAAAGGCTTTCAGGTTGTCGGGGGTGAGGGCCGCAAAGTGGCGGCCGTAGCCCAGCTTCTCTACTTCCGCCGCGTTCAGGAACTGCTCGAACTGGGCCGGAATGGGTACGGCGCAGATGGGCTTGCGCAGGTACACGGCTTCGCTGATCAGGGAAAAGCCGCCGTTGGTTACCACGGCCCGGGCACTGGCCAAGTCGTCGAGAAAGCCCTGCTCGCTAAAGGCGCGCAACTGCACGTTGCCGTGGTCTTCTGCCTTGTTGAACCCGTACACCCGGAACTCCTGGCCGGGTAGCTGCTGCAGCTGCGCCACCAGGTCGCGCTGGGTAGTGGCCGACTGGTACACCAGCACGTGCTGGCCGCGGGTAGGCTGCAAAGCCAGCACCTCGGGCCGCAGAATGGGCGGCACCAGCGTGGTGCGCTCCTTAATGACGGGCAGACGGAAGAAGGTAGTAATGAGGTAGTGGTGGCTGCGCGGCAGCTTGGCCCGCACGATCTGCCGGGCCAGCTGCAGGTTACCGCGCTCCGCGGGTGGCACCTGTACGTCCAGCTGTGCCCGGCTGATAATCTGCATGTTATCAATGCTAATAACGGGCACTCCCTTCCACTTGGCAAACAGAAAGCTGAACGACTCGAAGTCGGAAATTACCACCTCGGGCTCAAAGCCGCCAAGCAGCTCCTGATACTTGCGGAAATTCACGCGCAGGTTGTCCGGGGCCGAGCGTAGCGTCAGGGCGGCCGTGCGCGCCTTGGACACGGTCAGTTCCCGGTAAGCCAGGTGAAAGCCCCGGATTTCGTGGACGAGGCCCGGGAAGTTGGCCGCCAGCATGTGGTAGGCCCGTGAGCTGCTGACTACACGCACGGTATGGCCCTGGCTGAGCAAATGCGCAAGTACTACCTTGCTGCGGGTGGCGTGGCCCAGCCCCTCGCCGGGCACTCCGTACAGAATATTCATTGGGTAATCCGTAACGCTGCTAAGTAGAATAAGTAGGGCGCGGTAAGTGCCTGCCCTCCGCGAAAAAGCCTCGCCATAGGCAGAGCTTTACGGCAGAAACCGGCGCTTAGCGCCGAGCCGTGGGAATGCGGAATTGCAGCCCCAGGCTAGGAATAAAGGTGAAGCCTTTCAGGCGAGTGGTTCTGTTGTTCAGCAGTTGATACTCACCGTAGTTCTGGTAGTACACCGACAGGGCCGGAATAAAGTAGGCGTAGCGGTAGCCCAGTTTGGCGTTGAAAAAGGCCCCGAAGGAGCTGAAGCTGCGCCGGGCCGTGGGCAGCTCGGGCACTTTGCCCGTCACATAGCTGCTGCCGGGGCCGTTGTAGAGGTTGCCGGGGGTCAGGCCGTAGCGGAGGAAGCTGTGGGCGTACACCACCCCGTAGGAAATGGCCCCGATTTCCTCTTCCACACCCAGCGACTTGCTGAATACCAGCGGCACCAGTAAATCGTGGCGCGTGGCCCGAAAGCCGAGCAGGTCGTTCACATTGTCGAGGAAGGGAATGCTGGGCAGCTTGGCCCGCTGGGTAGCGTACTGCAGTCCGATACTGCCATAGGTGGCGCCGGCCTGCCGGCTGCCGGGGTTTTCGGGCGTACCCGTGGGCCCCATAAATTGGTACATGGCATCGAACACATGCGAACCAAAGGCGTACTTGTAGCCTACATCAACCCGCTCAGCCAAACCGTAGCGAAGGTATAGGTCGGAGGAAGGGCGCACCGGGTCGAGGATATAGGCCAGGGCCGCTACCTGTAGGTTATCAACCGTCTGGCTGTAGTAAACGCTGTCTTTGGAAGCCTGGTTAGCCAGGTCCTTGGCCGCCGACTTGATCGTAGAACCCAGCTTGCCAATGGTTTGGGTAGGGGCGTTGAAGGACACGTTGCCTCCCACCCGGAACTCGCCCTTGGGCGTTACCTTGCCGGTACTGACAATGGCGCGCGGTGCCGTGCAGGAAGCCGTAAACAGTAGGCCGGCGCTGGCGGCCAGGGTGAGCAGGCTACGGAAGGAGAAGAAACGATGCATAGAATAGAAAAGTAAAAGCCAAATGGCCGGCCCACGGCCAAAACCAGGCCGAAAGTAGAAAAAGCGTGGCACTACCCCGGCTTTTCGGGGCCAGAACCTTTCCAGCCTACCGGGCCGCTGTGCCCGCCTACCAGCCGGCTCGCCGCAACACGAACCAGGGAGCCGCCTAGTACGCCAGCCACCTACGCTATACGTCCCCTCCGGCCGTTTGTCTGCACTGGCCGCCGGCTGCCTTGTATACTTAGTATACCCTGCTCTACTCGCCAAACGCCGAAAATCCATACTCTTTCTCTTCCGCCTCTGGCCACTGTATGCTCCCATTTTACCTTGATGAACAGCTTGTTTGTACGGCGGAGCCTGCCGACAGCCCCCTACTCGATTTCGTGCGCTATACCCGGCACCTGACGGGTACCTAAATCGGGGAGGGTTAGGAGGGAGGCTGCGGGGCTTGCACCGTGCTGGGGGCGAGGTGGCCCCGGATAGCGGTGCACTACCAGGCCATGCCCTCCTACCTAACGCCGCTGGGCACTACCCAGAGCAAACATACGGTAACAGTGGAAGGCACGAGCGCAGCGCGCGGCCTGCTTAGGCTCGTATAGCAGACCATTGTAGCAGAAAGAGAGAAAGTCGTAGTGCGAATTTTGTTCCGCGGGGTTTGGAATGCCGCTGACGGGCCACGTCCTCAGCTCCCAGCCTAGCACCCTGGAAACGCTCTGGTTTCTATTGACGGCAACGTCTGCCGCTGCACGGGCTACAAAAGTCTGGAGCGGGCCGCGGCATTATTGCAGCAGCTCACCTAGCGGCACAAAGCTCTGCTCCGGCTAGCCGAGCATAGCTTTGTGCCCAGCTACTTCGCTCACATGCCCGGCACGCTCACGCCTCTATGCTCCCTGGTGGCCACCCACGATTCTGCTACCCAAGCTGCTACCCCCACACCCTACCGGCGCAACGGCTCATCCTGGGCTGGGGTACCAACCGTATTGGGGCAACGCCCGGAGCAGCTACGCACCGCCGCAATGAAGCTGGTGTACGACCAGCCGACCCCACGCGGTATCCGACGTACCGAGGAGAGCACTATTGTGCTGGGCGCAGCCACCATAGCCCAGCAGTTTCCTAGCCTACCCCTGCCCTCCCCCGCGACCTGGCAGTATATGCGCGTGCGGCAGCCTGCCTACGCCAGCTGACGGGAGTAGTACTACTGTGCTCGAAAGCCACGGCAGCAGCCCGGGCCGAAGAGGGCAAAATGGTAACTAATGTTCTGCCCACTGACTAAGCATCTATTCGCCCGTTTCCCGATCGGCGTTCGTGCCCTCCAGATACCCCGCGGTAAAGACGTGGTACTGGTCGAAGATAGAACGCACGGAGCGGCGGAGCACAATTTCGCCCTGGGGCCCCGAGGGTACGCTTACACCGGAGGCATAGCCGTTCCATACCGCTCGGTTGGTACGGTTGTCGATGAGGGTGACCAGCAAAGTTCCTTCGGAGAGCAACAGGCGCACGGGCTGGTAGCCCTTACGCTCATCGGCGGGCGTCTCCTCATCCTCGGTGCTACCTCGCTCTACCCACTTGGTAAAGTCGTCCTGGCTGTAGCCGCGGAAACGCATGTCGCCCTCGAACAACCGGAAATTCACCAGCAAATCGGGGCGCCGGTTGGCGGGCCGGTAGCCCTGAATTTTCATGCGTGCGCGAATGGCATCGCGCACAGCCTGGCCGAGCCGGCTGGTATCGGAGTTGATGCCGTCACCGCTGATAAACTCGTAGGTGCGGTAGCGCCGGAACTGCCCGGCGTAGCTGTAGTCTGATTCTACCCGCGCCTCGCGCGACATAAGGCACCCGGACAGCAGAAGGCTGCCGCCGGCCAGCAGAGTAGCAAGCAATTTCATAGGCCCGGAAAAGTTAGGAGCATGAGGTTCCTAAATTACGAAACCTAGTGTGCTTTCAGACTGCTGGTTATGGGTAAAATTATGGGTCGAGCCAGGAAACGGCATTAGAAGGAAAGCTAGCCGGTTTTTGCGGATGCAGTACTTTTTTCAAGCACTAGCGTAAGGCCGCGCCCACCCTGGACGGTACCCACAATATCGAACCCGAACCGCAGATTCAGCAGGAGCATAGCCCGCCAGCGGTTGAAGGTTTGGGTACGGATGGTATGGTAGCCCTGCGCTGCACACCACGCATGCTGCTGCCGCATCAACTCGGCGGCCAGGCCCTGGCACCGGTGGTCTGGGTGTACCCCGCCCAGCCAACTATAGTAGTGCCCGGGCTTACGCTCGTATCCCAGCTTGCAGGCTACCGGTTGGTCACCGGAAAAGGCCAGCCACACCTGCACGGGCTGCCGACTTTGCTGGTAGCGCAACTCACTTTCCCAATCAAGAACAGATGTATCAGGAAATATCTGGTGAAGCAGACCAGTTAGGGCGTTGCAGTCTGTAGCGGCGGACAGGGTTGGGAGAAAACGGAATGTCTGGTTCATGCGCGGTAAGGTAGGCGCAGTATCACATGCTATGAATCAATTCAGAAAGCCTACAAGTTCTACGCTACCTCTTCTTAATATCAGGAAAAATAATCAACCTGATTTCTTTATGCTTATTACAATTTCTAAACCTTAGGTTTTATAAAACAGCATCATACTGTTTAAAGTATATAGCCGCCTTATAAGTTACTTTTTCAGCTTACGAAATATTTTAGGCATGGCCTCAGCATCTACGGCTTCCATATCAATGAGCTTCAACGATTTTACCATGCTAAGCGTCGTGGTCTTGTATTTTTGAAAATGGGGGGTTGTTAAATGTAGCTCATACGCCTCCTTGCTGGCATAAATTTCCAAAATCCTCACCAAGCCAGGGTTATCCTTCTGATACATTGGGTATATGGAAATAACACCTGGCTCCAACCTTACCGATGCGTTGGATTCTTCTTGAAGAATTGCCTTGTATTCTTCTAGATACCCCGGTTGAATTTCTATTTCCGCTATCCGAATCATCATCTTATTCTTTTGAGCAAAAGCGCCAGAGCATGACAGCAAAACAAATAGTAGACTTAATAAGCTCTTCATATGCGTTGATGTTAATTCCTTTAACCAGAAAAAACCGGCATCCTTTCTACAACAAACAGCCCACTAGCTGCTCCTAATAACTTCCGGATTACCGAAATTAGTTTAGGCAACTTGTTACTGATAGCCAGCAGCCTGCAGCTGAAACAGCTCGGCGTAACGGCCGCCGCGGGCCAGCAGCTCCGGGTGACTCCCGATTTCCACGAACTGCCCATTTTCGATGACCAGAATCCGGTCGGCCATGCGCACGGTGCTGAAGCGGTGCGAAATCAGCACGGCGGTTTTGCCCTGGGTCAGGTCCTTGAACCGCTGGAAGACCTCGTACTCGGCACGAGCATCGAGGGCGGCGGTGGGCTCGTCGAGGATGAGCAGCTGGGCGTCGCGCATGTAGGCACGGCCCAGGGCTATTTTCTGCCACTCGCCACCGCTCAGGTCTACGCCCCCGTTGAAGCGGCGGCCTATCATTTGGTCGTAGCCCTGGGGTAGCTTGGCAATGACGGAATCGGCCAGGCTTTGGGCAGCAGCCTGCTCAATACGCGGCCGGTTATCTTTCTGCTCGATGCGGCCCACGGCCAGGTTCTGGCCCGCTGGCAACTGAAAGCGCACAAAGTCCTGGAAAATCACCCCAATTTCCTGGCGCAGCTCGGCTGGGTCGTACTCCCGCAGGTCGTAGCCATCGAGCAGGATGCGCCCTTCGGTGGGGTCGTAGAGGCGGGCCAGCAGCTTCACGAGGGTAGTTTTGCCGGCCCCGTTTTCGCCTACCAGGGCCAGCTTTTCGCCGGCCTGCAGCGTGAAGTTGAGGTAGCGCAGGGCCCACTTTTCGGCGTTCCGATACTTAAACCCCAC
The DNA here is from genome assembly GCF_019599275.1 of Hymenobacter sp. HSC-4F20. Classification (GTDB taxonomy): domain Bacteria; phylum Bacteroidota; class Bacteroidia; order Cytophagales; family Hymenobacteraceae; genus Hymenobacter. The sequence goes on from NZ_JAHZTD010000003.1 coordinate 247,635, forward strand.
ATTCTCGAACCGGAATCCTTCGCGGATGGGCCGCGGAAACGGCCGCACCAGCTGCGACTCGTTGCGGCGGATCCGGGGCTGCAGGTGGAAGAAGTCAAAGAAATCCTGCAGGTACAGCGCGCCTTCGGCCACCGAGCTGAAACGGCTGAGAATGCCTTCCAGCAGTCCGCGCATCCGGCCGAAGGAACCCGCCAAGAACGTAAGCTGCCCAATGGAAATCTGCCCGCGCACGGCTTGGCTGATGATATAGACGTAGGCGGCATAGTAGCCGCCCGCCCCTACGGCAGCGAAGAAGGTGCCCCAACCGGCCCGCCGAATTACTAGGCTTTTGTTTTGCTGGTAAAACTCGTCGGACAACGTCCGGAACCGGTCAATCAGAAAGCCCGACAGCCCGAAAATCTTGACTTCCTTGGCCGTTTCATCCGATGCACCAGTCTGACGGAGGTAGTCCAACTCGCGCCGCTCAGGCGTCCAGCCGTGTACCAGCGAGTAGCTGCGCTCATTAAAGTGCGACTCGCCCAAGAACGCCGGCACCACCGCTACCAGCAGCAGCAGCAGCAGCCACGGGTTGAAAGCAGTGAGCCCGACGGCCAGAAACACCATCGTAATAAAGTCCTGGGCCTGGCTGAGCACCTGGGCCATGAGCACGGTGCGCGAAAGGGTCTGGCGGCGTGCCCGCTCCAGCTTGTCATAGAATGTGCTATCCTCGAACTGGTCGAGGTCCAGCTCGGCCGCGTGCTGCATGAGGCGCACGGAGGTTTGGTTGGCAAACAGGTCGCCGAGCAGCGAATCGAGCAGGGCAACGCCGCGCCCTAGCGCATCGGAGAGAATTGCCAGCCCAAATTCCAGGGCCACCAACGTCAGCACGGGAGTTAACGCCCGCTCGGCGGCCGGCTGGCGGCTGAGTTGCACTACCGTGTCGAGGATAAGCTGCCCAACGTAGAGCATGGCTACCGGTAAGGCAGCCCGCAACAAGCGAAGCGCCACGTTGCCCAGCGTCAGGGCCGGGCTGGTTTGCCACACCAGGCGCAAGAACTCCGGCAGGTTTTTCAGCGCCGAGAACCGCTCCTGCACCGTGAGGCTGGGCTTGCCGTCGGGGCGTGGTTTCTTAGCTGATATAGTAGAGAAAAAGGAATCGGAACGAGCCATATTCCGGCTATACGGCACACTCCGCGCCGAAGTGCTGCATCAGCCGTTTTGGCAGAGTATGCAGGGTAGGAAACAGGAGCAGCTCAGGCGGGCCGTTACCCGAAAGGTCCGGCTGCGTGCAGCCGGACCTTTCAAAGAAACTAGCAGTACAAGGTGCCCGACAGCCCTTACGCATTCATAATCTTGCCCTGGTTGTCCCAGTGGCTATGCTTGACGGTCATGGTGCCGGGCTCGCGCTTGATGGTGCGCGTAAACCGCTCGCCCACAATTTTGCCGTCGGGGCGGCGCTTGCCGAAGAACAGGACCACCGGCTCCCCGTTTTCATTTGTCAGAAAGGTAATGTCATAGCCCTTGAACACGTCGTTGATGCGGGCCGAAGGCTCGTAGATTTTGCTGAGCTTCTTGTCTAGTTCGTGGTGGAGTGGCATGGTTGTACAGAAAAGGGTTATGGGTAGTGTACGGGGCATTTTCGGAAGCGGTATAGTGTTGAGGTAGGCCGGCGTTGCTCCATCCTTAGTGCCCACTACCCTATTCGAAGCGGAAGAGCGTTACTTTACAGCAGTAATTTCTTGCCGCGCGTACATACCGGTTGGGCTTGCGTAATCTGCCCGTTTGCATTCCTTATGCTGCATAGCATTCTGTTTTCTGCCTTCGATGATGTAGCCCGCCAGGCCCAGTACGTAGCGGTGAAAGCCGCTCTGGAAGCGGAGCTTACGGCCTTTCCGACCCTGCTGCTGGGCAACTTTGAGGTGGAAGGCGAGGTAGTCGATGCGCTGGTGGTGCGCCCGCACAGCCTCACCGTACTCCTGTTTGTGCCCGAGGGCGGATTGCTCGACATCGACACCCCACAAGATGGGGCGTGGCGGCTAGGCTCCTACACCCTCCAGGGCGATGAACACGCGGCCAACCCCTTCGAGCAGTTCCTGCGCCAACAGGAAGCCCTTGCCCGCTGGCTGAGCACCCAGCTGCCCACTAGTTCGGTGCAGCCCGAGCTGATTACCGGGGTAGTGCTCTTTGCGGGTCCCGTGCAGTTTGGGCCAGGGGTAGAAACCTACCTGCGCCGGCAGCCTGGGGCCGAAAGCTTCCAGCTGCTGGCCGAACTGCCTCAGCTTCCGCGCCGCCTGCGCCAGCTCAGCAACCCCGAAATCAACTTCCCCAACGACGAGCTCCTGGCCTGGGCGCAAGTGCTCAAAGATTCTCCTACCCCATCCGAAGAGGCCAACCACGATGAGCCCGGTAGCAGCTACTGGGAACAGAAGGCGCGGCAGCTCTGGCGCTGGCTGGGAGCCGAAGACATTCCGCACGACGCGCCCTACGGCTCGGCGGCCGAAGCCGTGGCCGCCAGTGAGCAGGAAATGCACCGCCTGGAGCAGCTCAGCCAGCAGGTGCGGGCCGAGCTGGCTCAGCAGCGGCAGGAAATGGAAGCCCGCGAGGCCGAACGGGAACGAAGCATTGAGCAGCTGCGGGCTCAGCTGACGCAAGCACCCGGCCCGGCCGCTGAGGTAGCCGCCCTGCAGGCCCGCCTAGCCGCCGAAACTCAGGAGAAAAACCGCCTGGAAGAAGCCATCCGAGCGGCGCAGCAGGAGTCGGCGGTGCGTAACCAGGAGCTGGACGCGCGCATTCAGCAGTTGAGCCACCTGATTCAGCAACTGCAGCGCCAGCCGGAACCGGTGGCTGCAGCAGCCCCGGCGGCCGCTGCTCCGATTATTGTTCCGCCTCGCAAGGTAGCGCCCCCCGTAGCGCGGCCAGTCCCGGCTAGCGGCAACCTGCTACCCCGCGGCTCCTGGCGCATCCAGTGGCCACGGGTGCTGATGGTAGTGGTCATTATTCTCGGCATCGGCGGCGGGGTGTGGGGAGTAATCAATCTAGTGCATAACCGCTTTGCGGCCGCGCCCTCTCCTACCCGCACGAACAATTCCAACCCTCAGCGCCCAACCGAAGAGGCGACGGTGCCCTCACTCACCGATATCCAGCCCGACACTATTGTTGTGGCCGACGAGGAAGGCGCGGCTTCCGAGCCAGCTCCTACCCCCGAAACTACCGACAACCTTGCCGCTGATAGTGCCAGCCAGGAAGATGCGGGGCTGTATGAATCGGGAGAAGAAACTCCGGAGGAAACCAGCTCCGATACTGCGGCCGTCGAAAGTCAGCTGCCGGAATAATACTCGCTGTATAAGCAAAAAGGCCCCAGCCAAGTTGACTGGGGCCTTTTTTCAATACGTAACGGCGGAAACCCGAATTAGTAGGGCTTGGCTTCGTGCCCGATTTTCTCGGCCTGCTGAGCTGCTTCCGAGCTCTTGGCGTCGTTGTACTGGTTGCCGCCTTCGGCCGTTTTGCCGGCTTTGGCTTGCTGCAGCCCTTCGGCCAAGCGGCGGCCATATTCGGCGTCGCACTGGGTGCACAGGTCAATCATCTTGTCCTGAATCACCTGGGCAGCATCGGTGAGGGCGCCTACCAGGTTGTTGATAAGGTCATCCTTTTCCCAGTCTTCGTGCAGATTCCACCGCTCACCGGCCTGCTTGAAGTTGTTGGTGCGGTCGATGCTCTCCCGGATCAGGCGGCCTTCGTAGCGGGGCGTGTGGTCGGGGAAGGTGCGGGGCGCTTCCTTCAAGCCGCTCAAGGATGAAGGCTCGTAGTTCACGCTCAGGTTCTGGCCCGGGGCCGAATCCACGTGGTAGGTCATCTGCCCGTCGCGCTGGTTGGTGGCTACGTGCTTTTTGGGCGCGTTGATGGGCAGTTGCAGGTAGTTGGCCCCCACGCGGTAGCGCTGGGTATCCGAGTACGAGAACGTGCGGCCCTGCAGCATCTTGTCGTCCGAGAAGTCGAGGCCATCGACCAGTACGCCGGTACCGAAAGCGGCTTGCTCTACCTCGGCGAAGTAGTTCTCGGGGTTTTTGTTCAGCGTCATCTTGCCTACGGGCAGGAAGGGGAACTGCTCCTGGGGCCAGATTTTGGTGTCGTCGAGCGGGTCGAAGTCCAGCTCCGGGTGCTCGTCGTCGCTCATGATCTGCACGCACAGCTCCCACTGCGGGAAGTCGCCTTTGGCAATGTGCTCGAACAGGTCCTGGGTAGCGTGGTTGAAGTTTTTGGCCTGAATGGCTTCGGCTTCCTGGGCCGTCAGGTTCTTGATGCCCTGCAGCGGCTCCCAGTGGTATTTCACCAATACGGCTTCGCCCTTGTCGTTCACCCACTTGTAGGTGTTCACGCCCGAGCCCTGCATCTGGCGGTAGTTGGCCGGAATGCCCCAGGGTGAGAACAGGAACGTGACCATGTGCATGGCCTCCGGGGTGTTGCAGATAAAGTCGAAAATACGCTCCCCGCTCTGGCGGTTGGTTACCGGGTCGGGCTTCTGGGAGTGAATCAGGTCGGGGAACTTGATGGCGTCGCGGATGAAGAACACCTTCAGGTTGTTGCCTACCAGGTCCCAGTTGCCGTCTTCGGTGTAGAACTTCACGGCGAAGCCGCGGGGGTCGCGCAGGGTTTCCGGCGAGTGGCCGCCGTGTCCTACCGTCGAGAAACGCACGAACACGGGCGTTTGCTTGCCGGCCTGCTGGAACAGCTTGGCGCGGGTGTACTTGCTGATGGGCTCGTCGCCTACCTTGCCATAGGCCTCGAATACGCCGTGAGCACCAGCGCCGCGGGCGTGCACCACCCGCTCCGGAATCCGCTCCCGGTCGAAGTGGCTGATTTTCTCCAGAAACTGGTAGTTTTCCAGCGTAGCCGGACCGCGGTTACCCACGGTGCGCAGGTTCTGGTTGTTGCTGACGGGGTGGCCCTGGCGGGTGGTCAGGGTGTTAGCATCTTCGCCGCTGGCCGTGCGCTGGTCGTACGACGAACCGGTGCCGGTCACGGCCGTGCCGGTTCCCGACATAGCGTCGCCGGAAGCGGCGGAGTGGCCGTTTTGCGCTTGATTCTGCTGGTCTTGTGCCATACCTGATGTTGTGTGAGTGATGGGTGTAATACCGGCAAGGTACACCAGAGGTTAGGTCTAGTGGAGAATTTTTCTCCGAAAGAATTTTGGCATTTTCCTTCCTGCCCGGCCGAAACCACGTTTTATACGGCCGCCCGAAGCTTCAGGAGCTACCTTTGCCCTCCATGTCTGCTCCTTCCCCGACTGCTCCTGCTCCCGTGTACACCATCGGCTTCTGGCTGATGTGCCTCTCGTCGCTCCTGTTTTTCATGAGCTTCAATATGCTCCTGCCCGAGCTGCCCGACTACCTCACGCGCCTGGGCGGGGCCGAGTACAAGGGCTTCATTATTGCCCTGTTTACCCTCACGGCCGGCCTTTCGCGCCCCTTCAGCGGCAAGCTGGCCGATACGGTGGGGCGCATTCCGGTAATGGTGTTTGGCTCTTTGGTGTGCTTTGTCTGCGGGTTCTTCTACCCCTTCACGGCCACGGTAGCCGCGTTTCTGGGGCTGCGGCTGCTGCATGGCTTTAGCACGGGCTTCAAGCCCACTGGCACGGCCGCCTTCATTGCCGACATCATTCCCTATGCCCGGCGCGGCGAGGCTATGGGCCTGCTGGGGGTAGCGGGTTCGTTGGGCATGGCGGCCGGACCCATGCTGGGCTCGTTCCTGGCCGAGCAATTCTCCCTCAATACCATGTTCTACTGCTCCTCGGGGCTGGCGCTGCTGAGCCTGGTGGTGCAGGGAACCATGACGGAAACTCTACCCCAGGCTCAGCGCCAACCTTTCCGCTGGAGCCTGCTGCGCCTGGACTGGAGTGAGGTGCTGGAGCCCCGGGTGCTCAAGCCGGCCCTCGTGACACTGCTGTGCCTCTTTCCTTTTGGGGCGGTGCTCACCGTCATTCCCGACCAGAGCCGCCTGCTGGGCCTCACCCACGGCAGCAAGGGCCTGTTCTACACCTGCTACACCGGCGCCTCCCTGGTTATTCGCCTGCTGGCCGGTCGTGCTTCCGACCGGTACGGGCGCGTGCCGGTGCTCATTGGCTCCTCGGCCCTGATGGCCCTGGCGTTGGGCCTGATGGCCCTGGCTACTTCGGTGCCGGTGTTTCTGGGCGCGGCCATTCTGTTTGGGCTGGCTACGGGGCTGAACTCGCCTACCCTCTACGCCTGGACGGTAGATTTGAGCCACCCCGAGCGGCGGGGCCGGGCCGTGGCTACCATGTACATTGCTCTGGAAGCCGGCATCGGGCTGGGCGCGTTGCTGGCCGGCTGGCTGTATGCCAATGAGCCCGCCCACCTACCCCTGGTGCACGGCCTGAGTGCCGCCATGGTGGCCGCAGCTCTACTCTACCTGCTGCGGCAGCCGCGCACCAGTCCTGTTATGGTTGAGTAAGACTTGCTAGCTCGCGGGGTTTTCAATAGCTTTGCTGCACCCCGGGCCTGCCCGGATAGTTTATATTTCCCAAAGCTATTCTCGTCGGATGATTATGCGTGTTAGCCCTACCGTGTGGCGCGGGGTCCTGAGCGGGTTGCTGCTCACCCTGCCAGCCCTGGGGCGGGCCCAGGAAGTTCCCCTTCGCTTTGGCAAGCTGGACGCCAAGGAAGCCGCCGAACTGCTGGCCCGCCCGGCCCCCGACTCGGCCGCGGCAGAGGTAGTGTGCGACTTCGGACAATCCAAAATTCAGGGTGGCCAGGAAGGCTTCGAGTTGCGCTTCGAGCGCACCGCCCGCCTATTGATCCGGCGCCGCCCGGGCTACGAGCATGCTACCGTGCGGGTGGTGCTCTACCACGACACCAAAAACGGCGAGCAGGAGCAGATTCAGCAGCTCAAGGGCATTACCTACAACCTGAGCGGCAAGGAGCTGACCAAGGATGCGCTCCGCACCGAGGCCGTGTTCAGCCGCAAGCTCTCCGACCGCCTCGATGAGTACGCCTTCACCTTGCCCAACGTGCGCGAAGGCTCCATCCTGGAGTTTACCTACGTGATTCGCTCGCCCTTCCTGTTCAACCTCCAGGACTGGCAGTTTCAGCAGGAAATACCCGTGCGCTGGAGCGAGTACCGGGTGCAGATTCCAAGCTTCTACCGCTACAAGGAAATAACCCGCTCCTACTGGCCCTTTGCCGCCAACGAAACGGGCGCCGCGCCCTACTCCACCGCCTACCGCGAAAGAGTCCGGGATTCATATGGGGTTAGCTCCAGCGCCACCGAACGCGCTTATACCATTACCACCCAGGCGCTTACCCGGCGCTGGGCCCAGAAAGATATGCCGGCCTTCCGGGCCGAGCCCTTCCTGACGACGGAAAACGACTACCTGAGCCGGGTGGATTTTGAGCTGGAACGCATCCAGTTTGACGCCGACCGTGACCCGCAGTTTGTGGTGGGCACCTGGGGCCAGATTGAAAAGGAGCTGCTGGAGCAGGAGGGGTTTGGGGAGTACCTGACGCTCGACTCGCCGCTGGCAGCCGGCGCAGCGGCCCTGCGCACCATGCCGGACCCAGCCGCCCGCGCCGCCGCGGCCCGCCGGCTGGTGCAGCAGGCCGTAGGCTACTCGGGCACGGCCTCGCTCTATGCCCGCGCTACCCCCAAGCGGGTGCTGGAAACGCGCCAGGGCAATGCCGCTGAGGTAAATCTGCTGCTGGTACGCGCCCTGCGCGAAGCTGGCCTGGAAGCCCAGCCTCTGCTGCTGAGCACCCGCAGCCACGGCCAGATTCAGACGGAGCTGCCCGTGCTCAGCCAGTTCAACTACGTGGTGGCCCACGTGCGCCTGCCCGGCGACAAGGAACTGCTGCTCGACGCCACCGACCCTACCCTGCCCGGGGAGCTGCTGCCCCAGAACTGCCTGAACGGGCAGGGCCGCCTGCTCGGGCCGGCCGGGCGCTGGGTTCCGCTGGTTTCGGCCACACCCCACCTGCGCTACACCCACGCCCGCTTGGCGCTTGATGCCCAGGGCAGCCTGCAGGGAACCGTGCGCCAGGAGTACGCCGGCTACGCCGCCACCGAGTACCGACAGCCCCTGGCTGCCCTGCGCCAGCAGTGGCAGCAGGCCCACCCCGACTGGCAGGTGGAAAAAGCGGAAGCCACTACCGACGACCTGTCCCGCCCCGTAATCCTGACCCTGGCGGCCCGCCTGCCCGGAGCCGAGGCGCGCCCCGCTACCCTCTACGTGCGCCCCCTGGCCCAGCTCGGTATTCCGGCTACCCCCTTCCAGCAGCCCGACCGCCTATATCCCCTGGATCTGGGCAATAGCCGTCGGCTGGACTACTTGCTGGAGCTGACGTTGCCCGCGGGCTACGCGGCTACTGAGCTACCCGCAGCGGCCACGCTTTCCTTGCCCAATGATGGCGGCCGCTTTATTTTCCAGGTGGTGCAGCCCACGCCCCAGACCCTGGCCATTACCGGCAGGCTACACCTGGCCAAAACCCGCTATTCGGCTCAGGAGTACGCGGCCGTGCGCGAGCTATACGCCCGCGCCCTGGCCAAGCTGGCCGAACCCATTGTGCTGCAGCGGCAGTAGCGGCTTTTCCCCGTTTGCGTGTGTGCCCGCTACTCGTGATATTTAGCTGTCGGCCGTTTCCCGGTGCTGCTTTTATCCCGTTGCCGCATTTTAGCCCCGTTCTGGCTTCCGCCAGCCCCAGTGTCCTACCCTAGCTATATCCTAACTTACCCTTTTTCCTACCCCTGTTGGTATGATGCAACCTCTACTCCGCCAGCTGCTACTAGCCGGTATCTGCAGCGCCGCGTCCGTGTCGCTGGCCCAGGCCCAGGCCGAGCCTATCAAGTTCGGTAAGATTGACGAGCGAGACCTGACCGGGCAGAACTTCGTGGCCGACAGCGCCGCTCCCGCCGTGGTTCTATGCGACTTCGGCCGCTCTACCTTCGACTACAGCGAAGGTCAATTTCGAGTGATTTTTGAGCGGGTCGCCCGTATCAAGATCCTAAAAAAAGCAGGCTACGAACACGCCACGGTAGAGGTGCCACTCTACCACCGCGGCACCTCGGAGGAAAAGCTGACCGGGTTGCGCGGCTTCACTTACAACTTGGTGAATGGGCAGGTAGTCAAGGAAAAGCTCAATTCCGAGTCTATATTCCGAGAAATCAGTACTCCTAATATTACCATCCGCAAGTTCACCATGCCCAACGTGCGCGAGGGCTCTGTTGTGGAGTTTACCTATACCGTGGCGTCGGAATTTACCTTCAACTTCCAGGACTGGAAGTTTCAGTCGGACATTCCGGTGCGCTGGAGCGAATACCGGGCGGCTATTCCAGAGTACTTTGATTACAAGATGCTGATGCAGGGCTACGAGCCCCTGGAGGTGCAGGAACGCACGGAAGGCACCACGCAATACACCATCCGGTGGTCATCCAACATAGACTCGCGCACGGGCCAGCGCGAATCAGGCGGGGCGGGCGTGGTAACGCCGCGCGTAACCAACTACCGCTGGGCTATGAAGAACGTTCCTGCCCTGCGCGAGGAGCCCTACATGACCACCACCGACGACTATATCGCCAAGATTGACTTCGAGTTGGCCGGCACCAAATGGCCCGATGAGCCCTACAAGGCAGTAGCAAACACCTGGGAAAAGATTGACCGGGAGCTGCTCAACGAAGAAAACCTGGGGGCTCAGCTTAGCCGCGGCGGCTTTCTGAAGGAACAATTGGCCCCGCTGCTGGCCCAGCATACGGAGCCCGCCGCTCGCGTAGCGGCTATTCATGACCTAGTGCGCCGGGCCGTGAAGTATAATGGCAATACTGGCATCCTGACCTCGGGTAACCTGCGCCGGGTGTACGAGCAGAAAACCGGCTCGGCCGCCGACATTAACCTGCTGCTGGTTGCGGCCCTGCGCGAGGCCGGCCTGACGGCTAATCCGGTACTACTAAGCACCCGCAGCCACGGCCGGATGGAAACCAATGTGCCCTTAATCAGCCGGTTTAACTACGTGCTAGCCCACGTAGCCCTGCCCGAAGGCAAAACAATGCTGGTAGACGCTACCGAAGAGCTGGCTCCGTGCGGTATGCTACCCTACCGCTGCCTGAACGGGGTAGGGCGCCTGCTGCTGCCCAAAGAAGGAGAATCGCGTTGGGTGGAGCTAAAGCCCGCCGACCGTCTGCTCACGTACCGCCAGGTAAACCTGACGGTGGATAATACCGGAGCCCTCAGCGGCAAGGTACACCAAGAGCACGGCGGCTACCTGGCCCTGACGCAGCGCGAAAAATTGCGCAAGCTGGGCGAGAAAAAGTACGTGGAAGAGCTGGCTGCCGGGCACGAAGGCTGGAGTGTGCCAAAGTTCACCTTCAAGGAACGTGACACTTTCCACAAGCCCCTGACCCTGGAGTATGAGTTTACTGCGGCGGGCGGCGAAACGCCTGCTGGCACCATCTACCTCAACCCGCTGCGGCATTTCGGCACCGATAAAAATCCCTTCCTGCACGAGGACCGTCGCTTTCCCGTGGACTTCGGCACTGCCCTCGACGAAACGGTGCTCATAAACATTACCCTACCCGCTGGCTACGAGTTAGAGGAAACCCCTAAAGGCATGGCGGTGGAAATACCCGAGGGCGGCGGACGCTTCCTCTACAGCGTGCAGCCGGGCCAGGGGACGCTCCAGATCATCAGCCGCCTAAGCCTGATGCGCCCCGTGTATTCGGCGGAGGAATACGCCCATCTACGCGAGTTTTTCACGCACGTCATCACCAAGCAGGGCGAGAAGCTGGTGCTTAAAAAGAAAGCCTGATGCGTACGTTGCTAGCGGCTCTGACGATGGGAGCCAGCCTTTCCTTTCCCACCACCTCCTGGACAGTTGCCGGCCCGGCTCCCAAATATGCGGTAGCATCCATGCCGGCCGCCCTGCGCGAAAATGCCCACGCCGTAGTGCGCCGCCACGAGGAAACCCTGACGGTGAAATCGGTGGGGCGCACGGTGGAAACCTTGCGCCGGGCCGTGACGGTGCTCGATGAAGCCGGCTCCCGCTGGGCCAGTGAGTTGGTATACTACAGCCAGCTCAACAGCATTAGCTACTTCCGGGGTAGCGTATACGATGCCGAGGGCCGGCTGCTGCGCCAGCTGCGGGCCGCCGACGTCCAAGACATCAGCCTCTCCGACGGCTTTAGCCTGGCCTCCGATGCCCGCGGCCGCGTGGCCGATCTGAGCCAGCCTACCTATCCCTACACCGTGGAGTTTGAGTACGAGGTAGTTTCCGACAACCCTCTGTTTTACTCCACCTGGCGGCCCCAGCCGGTGGAGCAGCTGAGCGTGGAGCAGGCCTCTTTTCGGGTGCTGATGCCCACGGGCCTGCCCCTGCGCTACCAGGAGCAGCACCTGCCCGCCGGCGCTGCTCAGGCCCGACGTACTCAGGGGGGCCAGGAAGTGTACGAGTGGCAGGTGCATGACCTGGCCGCCCGTGAGGAGGAGCCTGATGCGCCTTCGGTAGCCGAAGTTACACCGGCCGTACTGACGGCACCCGCCGAGTTTGAGGTAGAAGGCCATGCAGGCCGCCTAGCCTCCTGGGCCGACCTGAGCCGCTGGACCTACGAGCTGAACGCCGGCCGCGACGCCCTACCTCCCGCCTTGCAAGCCAAAATGGCGGCCCTGAAGCAGGAAGTGCCCGACGAGCGGGCCCGCATTCAGAAGGTGTACGAGTTTCTGCAGACCACCACTCGCTACGTATCCATTCAGCTGGGGCTGGGCGGCTGGCAAACCTTTCCAGCCACTTCCGTGGCCGCCAACGGCTACGGCGACTGCAAAGCCCTGACTAATTACTGCAAGGCCTTACTGGGGGCGGCCGGCATCCGGGGCCACGCCGCCCTGGTGCGGGCCGGCTCCGATGAGCAGGATATCCGCGTGGACTTCCCCAGCTCCCAGTTCAACCACGTGGTGTTGTGCGTGCCGCTGGCCCACAGCGCCCGCCCCGATACCGTGTGGCTGGAGTGCACTAGCCAGAGCAACCCCTTCGGCTACATGGGCGGCTTTACCGGCAACCGCCACGCCTTGCTGCTGCTTCCGGAAGGCGGCCGCCTAGTGCCCACCCCCCGCTACGGAGCCCCAGAAAACCGCCGCGAGCGGCTGGCCGACGTGTTCGTGGATGCCCAGGGTAATGCCACCGCCACCCTGCGGACCCTGCGCACCGGGCTGGAGTATGATGCCGTGGCCGACCTGCCCGGGCTAGACTTGGCCGAGCAAAAAAAGCGTATTGGCAGCCGCCTGTCCTTGGCCAACTTTGCCCTCACCAAAGTAGCCTTCCGGCCTACCCCGCCCGGTGCAGCCGTGCCGGGCCTGACGGAGAACCTGACCCTGACGCTTCCTGCCCTGGCTCCGCCCAGCGGGAAGCGGGTGTTTCTGACGCCCAACCTGCTCAGCCGATGGTCGGCGCCGGCGGCCTCAGTAGGTGAGCGGCAAACTGATCTATGGCTGGGGCATGCGCTTACATATACCGACACCGTGCGCCTGCACCTGCCCGCCAGCCTGCAGCCCGAGCAGTTGCCGGCACCAGTGCAGCTCAGCACTCAGTTCGGGACCTACTCCAGCCGGCTGCATACCCTCCCTGATGGGACTCTGCAGTACATCCGGCGGCTGCAGGTGCCCCGCACTCGCTTTTCCCGCACCGAATATCCGGCCTACCTGGAGTTTCGGCGCAAGATCAGTGCGGCCGACAAAGCGCAGGTGGTGCTGCTGAAAACCGATGCCTAGGCTAGTGCAGTAATCTGCAACCAGTGCGCCTACCTCCAGCGGGTAGGCGCACTGGTTTTTTAAGGACCCGGCTGGTCGTCTATTTTACGCCCGAAGCGCGCTTCGCGTAGGATTTTCCTGCCGACACTACGCCAAATTATGTGGCGCAGCGGCAGAGGGCCTGGTCGCAAAACCAGTACATTAGAGCTTTCTGATTAGGCCACTTATTCCCTTCAGTCTACCCTACTTGTATGCCTGATACTTCTACTCCGCGCTGGCGGCGGCTCTCCTTCCTGAAGGCAGGCACCTTGGTGGCTGCGCTTGGCGCTTCTATCACGTCGGCCACGGCGCAGCGGGTACTGTGGGCCGATGCACCCGCCCTGTCAGTGGCGGCTCGCCGCGCTACTCAACCGCTGGCTCACTTTCGCTCGGTTACATTTCAGCTGGATGCTGTTCGCAGCGTGTTGCAAACAGCTCCTGCAGCCCGCGGTACCAGCGCGGCCGGCTCTACTACGGTGTTGTCTTTGCCCCTCCCCGATGGCACTTCCCAGCGGTTTCGGGTGGTGCAAACGCCCGTTATGGCGCCGGCGCTGGCGGCTGCCTTTCCTTCCATTCAGACGTACGCGGCCCAGGGTATTGACGACCCTACCGCCACGGCCCGCCTGGACGTAAGCCCCGATGGCTTTCACGCCATGATTCTGGCGCCCGATAAAACGGTGTACATTGACCCAGCCGTGCGCGGCGCAGCCGACCACCTGGTGTTTGAGCGGCGGGCCATGAACCGCGCCGCGTTTCCCTTCGTGTGCGCCACACCCTCACCCACGGAACTTACGCCCGCCGCTGCGCCCGGGCCAGTGAGCCGCGCGGCCCGGGCTGCCGTAGCTAACGGTACTACCCTGCGCACCTACCGGCTGGCCCTGGCCTGCACCGGCGAGTACGCGGCCTTCCATGGGGGCACCAAGCAGGGTGCTATGGCGGGCATGGTGGCCTCTATCAACCGCGTGAACGGCATCTATGAAAAAGAGCTGGCTGTGCGTCTGGTAATGGTACCCAATAACGAGAGCCTAATTTTTCTGAACGCTGCCCAGGACCCTTACTCCAATGATGACGGGGTAGCCCTGCTCGATGAAAACCAGACCGTAGCCGACTCGCTCATTGGGCCCGCCAATTACGATATTGGCCACGTGTTCAGCACCGGGGGCGGGGGCATTGCCCAAAAGCCCTCCGTGTGCGTCGAGGGAAAAGCCCGCGGGGTAACGGGTTCCCCGGCGCCTCAGAATGACGCCTTCGACGTGGACTACGTCGCCCACGAGATGGGGCACCAGTTTGGCGCCGACCACACGTTCAACAGCACGACGAACTTCTGCAGCGGCAACCGCACCGCTTCGGCGGCCTACGAACCGGGCTCGGGCTCAACCATTATGGCCTACGCCGGCATTTGCGGAGCCGATGACTTGCAGCCTAACTCAGACCCCTATTTCCACTCCTATAGCTTCGACCAGATTGTGGCCCACATTACGGGGGCGGGCAACTGCGCCGTTGCTACGGCGACGGGCAACACGCCGCCCGTGGTGAATGCGGGCCGTAACTACGCCATTCCCCTCAGCACGCCGTTTGTGCTCACCGGCTCGGCCACCGATGCCAACGGGGATGCCCTTACCTACTCCTGGGAGCAGTTTACCCTGGGCCCCAGCGGTGCGCCCAACTCCCCTGCTGGCGACGCGCCTATCTTCCGCGCCTTCTCCCCCACAGCTACTCCTTCCCGCACCTTCCCGCGCCTGGCTGACTTGCTCGGCAACACCCAAACCAAAGGCGAGCTGCTCCCAACCTACGGCCGGCGCCTTACCTTCCGGCTGGTTGCGCGCGACAACCGTGCGGGTGGGGGTGGCGTCGACTACGACTCCATGCAGGTGGTGGTAGTGCCCACGGCCGGGCCGTTTGTAGTGCGGGCCCCCAACTCGGCTACCGCATGGGTAGCGGGGGCTTCCCAACAGGTTATCTGGGACGTGGCCAACACCAGCCAGGCCCCTGTTAATGCCGCCAACGTGGACATTCTACTTTCCACCGACGGCGGCCTAACTTACCCCACGGTACTGCTGGCCAACACCCCCAACGACGGGTTTGAGGCCGTAACGGTGCCCGCCAGTGTGGCGGCCAGCTCTACCGCCCGGGTGCGGGTGCAGGCCAGTGGCGGCATCTTCTTCGATATTTCCAACCAGAACCTGACCCTGACGGCGCCCACCGGCCCAACGTTCTTTTTGCAGAGTACGGTGGCCGCTTCCCTGGCCTTTTGCCCGGGCACCTCGGCAACTCTACCCGTTAGCGTGGGTCAGTTGCAGGGCTTTTCAGGAGACGTCGCCCTCTCGGCTACCAACCTGCCCACCGGCGTTACGGTGAGCTACGGCGCAGCAACGCTGCCCGCCGGCGGCAGCACTACGGCTACTATTACGGCGGCGGCCACGGCCCCGTCGGGCACCTACACGCTCCAACTCACCGGCACCAGCGGCGGCGTAACCCGGGTGCTGGATGTGCTCTTGACCATTCAGGCTACGGCTACGCAGGCCGCCATTATTTCCACGCCAGTCGCCGCGGCGGCGTCTACCCTGCGGCCGCGCATTACCTGGGCGGCCGTGCCAAGCGCCAGCTCTTATGAAGTGCAGGTAGCTACCGACGGGGCCTTTAGCAATGTGGTAGTTTCGCAAACCGGCATCACGGGCACTTCCTTCACTACGGCGCTGCTCCAGCCCAGCACCCAGTACTACCTGCGGGTGCGCGCCGTCAGCACCTGCGCGGCAGCTCCCTACTCGGCCACCCGGGAATTCCGGACGGGGACGCACACCCTGCGCAGCATTGCCGCCACGCAGGTACCTCGTACCATCGGTACGGCCGCCGGGGCTACGGCCACGTCTACTATTGTTATCGGCAACACGGAGCGGGTGTCGGACTTGCGCATCCGGGACTTGGTCGTTACGCACCCGGATATAAGTGAGCTGGAAATTACGCTTACCAATCCGGCCCGCCGTCAGACTGTGCTGCTTGCTCAGGTCTGCTCCGGCACCGCCAACCTGAACCTGAGCTTTGCCGATGATGGCTCAACGCAAACCTGCCCCCTACCTGCGGGTACTACCGTGCGCCCCGCCGGCTACCTCGGCGACCTGTTGAACGACCCGGCCCTGGGCAGCTGGACACTTACCATCCGGGACACGAAGGCGGCCCGCGGCGGTACGCTCACTGGCTGGAAACTCGACCTCTATACTTTGAATGAAGCCCCGGCCGCACCTTCGGGCCTGAGCGTGCTGGCGCCAGTAATTACCAACAACATGGCCAGCATTGACCTGGCCTGGCTGGATAACTCGGGGAATGAAACCAGCTTCGAGATTGAGCGCGCGCAGCTGAACACCTCCACTTTCAGCCGCATTGCCACGGTAGGCGCCAACGTAACGGCCTACACCGACCAAGTGCGCACGAACGGCACGTTCTGCTACCGGGTGCGCGCCATCAATGCTACGGGGGCTTCGGCCTACTCCAACGAAGGCTGCCAGACGGTTTCCACCGTTACCAATACCGTCAGTGCGGCCCTGCTTCCTGGCATTTCCGTTTACCCTAATCCCAGCGCCGATGTTTTCACTGTGCAGGTGGACAACTCCCAGCGCGGCCCAGTTACGCTCCGCGTCGTGGATGCCCTGGGGCGGAGCATCGCCACCCAGACGCTAACCAAATCGGGGGCAGTGTTCCAACATCCGCTTGACTTACGCACGCTAGCACCGGGCGTGTACAATCTGCACCTCGATATGCCCGATGGCTCAGCGGTGGTACGGCTGCTCAAGCAGTAGCCTAGCGCCCGTACTCGCATTATACAAAAAAGGGGTTCCTGTAAGCAGGAGCCCCTTTTTTGTATAATGCACTACCCCAGCTCTGCGGTTCAGAACCGGTAGCGTATCTGGGCCTTGACCTCGGAGCGGTGCGCCCCTTGTATTTCCTCCAGCCCGGAGCCGATGGTGCGCTGGTGACGGTAATGCGTATTGGCGTAGCGCAGCCACAGCGTGAGGTGCCGGGTAGCCTCCACCTGGGCTAACAGATAGGCGCGCGTACCCTGCCCGGATAAGGCCGGCACGGAAAAGGCGTAGAGCACGTCCTGCTCATACACGTACTGGCGGGTATCGTAGTCGTCGGTGTCAAAGAGAGCATACCGGGCGCTCAGGCGCAGGGCGCGGGCAGGGTGCACGGTTACATCCTGGGCCAATACGTAGCCGCGCCGGATAGGCCCTCCGGCCTGCTCCTGGTACGTAGTGCCCTGCACGCGGGTGCGCAGGCTAAGTACCGGGCTAGGGCTGGCATCATAAAAAAATAGCAGGCTGCGGCGGTGGGTAGGCACGGGCAGCGGCACGGGGCGGAGCGTATCGGCATCGTAGGCCTTGGTACGCTGGCGGAGCTGGGCGTAAAGCAGGCTGGTTTTGGTGGGGCTGAACGTAACACGCACCAGCCAGTCGTGGCCGGTGCTGGGAGCCCCTACCTGGTAGCGCAGCCACGGAAACTGGAACCGGTCGTAGTAAGCCGAAACTTCCCAGCGCGCCGTGGGCCGTACTTTCAGCCCCAGATACAGGCCGCTTTCGTTGGTGTTGCGGGAGTTTTCGCCAAAGGCATTGCCGTAGAGGGTGTGGAACGTGCGGCCGTAGCGGCGGTAGAGCAGGGCCATGTCTACAGTCGGAGCCAGGCTGGCCAGCAGCCCGTTGACGGTGCCCAGTCCGCCGCTGCTGCTGCGCGCCGTTTCGCCGAACAGCAGCACGTTGCGCCACACGTAGCTGTAGTGGGCTCCCAGGGCCAGGTTGCGCGTGCCCCGCAGCTCAAAAGCGTTGTACGGCTCGTCGCGGCGCAGCAGGGGCTTATCGAACTGGGTGCCCACGGCAGTAAATCCGGCCTGTAGGTTGCCACCAGGGCTGGCGTAGCTGACGTTGCCCCCCAGTACCGTTTCGCGCAATACTTGCCGGTTCGTCAGCTCCGTAGGGGTGCGGTGGAAGCCCGTCAGCAGCAGCCCCGAAGAAAACTCGCTGAAATCGGCCAGCGAATCCTGGGCTTGCTGCACGGAGGCATCCACCCGCTTGCGCGAGGCAAAAGCTGTAGCCCGAACGGTGGGGGTTACGGCCACGGTAGCGGCGGCCCCGCGGAAGAAAGTGTTTTCCAGCACCGAGGAATAGGGCCGCACCCCAACGGAGCTGCGGCGCAGGGTGGTAATCGTTTCGGCCCCTTTCCCTACTGCCAGCCCCGAGGATAGCAGCAGCCCTTGCCCAAACTGCAACTGGTAGTCGCCCAGGGCCAGGGTTTTCAGCCGCCCCCGCTCCTGCACCACCACGTGGGCCGAGTAAAAGTCGGCCCCGAATTGCCGGGTAGCAGGGTTCCAGCGAAACTGCTCGCCAGCGTCCTTTTCAGCCGTGAAGCCCAGGCTGAAGTCTTTGCTGTGGCTGACGCGGTAGCGCACCAGCAGCTTATCCGGGGAGCCAAGATAGCGCGTAGCTGGCGCGCCGGAACGGGTAGTATCGGGCGGGGCGTAGCCGGAGCGGCTTTGCAGCACCCGCTCGTAGCGCAGGAACAAGGCGTTGTTTTCTTCGTGCGCAATACGCTGCCAGAGCGAGCCGCGCCCGGCATTGGGGTTGGTAGAGGTAACCGCTACAAAAGGCGCCAGCCGGTAAATCGTGCGCAAGTCGAAGCCCTCAATGGTTTGCAGCTCGTAGAGGCTAAGCAGCGCGCCGTTGCGCTGCCGGTGGTTTAGCAGGCTGGTTATCTGGGTTTCGGAGAGCAGCAACACGCCTCGCAACTCTTCCCGGGTAGCCGAGTTCAGGTTGAGCGGCGTCTGGTAGTACTGCAGCAGCGTTTCATAGAGGTCTTCGGAGGGGACCTGCTCGCTCTGGATTTCGGCAAACAACTCCTGGGTCAGGCGGTCGAGGTCGGGTACCGCAGGGCGCGGGTACTCCTGGGCCCAGGCGGGCAGGGTCGCGGTCAGGGTGCCCACCAGGGCTAGTATACGCCACCTCATGGCTGCTTCGGGGCGCGCTGCCAGGTTACGCTTAGTTGCTGGCTCAGTCCCAGGGTTTCGTGCCAGCCGGCGGCGTAATCAACCCGAAGCCGGCCAGCCTGCACTCCTACCCCGCCCGTGAGCTGGGTGGTAAGCGAGGAAAGACCGGCGCGCAAGGCCAACACCGGCAACGGCTGATATTCCAGGCCGGCTTTGAAATCAGCGTCCTGCTCCACGTCTTTTTCCGTTTCGGTCAGCAGCAGCACCTTCTCGGAAGCTCGCCACGCCAGCCCAGCCCGCAGCACGGTAGGCACCCGCTCCTCTTGGTAGCGGGCCAGCCGGGCCTGGGTGAGGTTGTAGAGGGTAGCGCCGAAGGTGAGCTTGCGCGGAATAATATCGGCCTGTCCGCCCAGGGAAGCCACCAGCACCCGCCGACTGCCCAAACTTTCCAAACTCGTTTGCAGCATCTCTGCCCGGGCACCCAGCCGCACTGTGCCCAGGCGGTAGCCGTAGCCCAGCCCCAGCCGTTGCTCCGAGTACAGCTTGCCCCCGAACCGCTGGGCAGTCAGGCCGAGTACCCCGTAGCGCGGCGCATCGGCTGCCGCCACCGCGGCTGGTACACCTGTCACCGGCGCGGCGGGAGCCTGATAGCCCAGCGGCATTGCAGCGGCTACGGCTACGGTGTTCAGCACGGGCAGCAGGTAACGGTTTTCGGCGCCCATGCCTACACTCAGTTGCGAGAGGCTACCTAACGCCGCTGCGTTGGTGGCGCTGGCCCACACGTCATCCTCCAGCACACTCCCAATCTGCCCGAGGCCCGCGCTGCGGGCACCCCACAAGCCAGGCCCATTGCCCTGAGCGCACACACTCTTACTAAACAGCAAAGCAGCTATCCAACAGTATATTTTTATCATACGCAGGATATATAGAATGTATATTATCGAAAGATAGGACAGCCTCCGTAACGTGCCAAATTTCCCGGTGCATGCTCACGAAAAAGCCCTGGCACCACATGGCACCAGGGCTTTTTTACACGCACGACCGGGCTACTTCCTAGAGCCCGGCGGCGTCCTTCTTGCGCTTGATTTTGGTTTTACCGCCCTGCTCGGTTTTCACCTTCATCTTCTCTACGTCACTCATGTCGGCGGCGGAAGCGGAGGCAGACGGGCCTACACCGGGGTTGGGGCCGTTGTTAACAATAGTCATTTCATCGACGAGGTGCTTGGCGCCGCCCAGCTTCTCCACGCACCAGAGCACGTAGCGAATATCTGCGTTGATACAGCGCTTCAGCTCGGGGTCGTAGGCTAAGTCGCCGGTCATGGCTTCCCAGTTGCCGTCGAAGGCCAGACCAATCAGCTCCCCGCGCCCATTGATGACGGGTGAGCCCGAGTTGCCGCCGGTAATATCGTTGTCGGTGATGAAGGCCACGGGCAGGCTGCCCTGCTTATCGGCGAAGCGACCGTAGTCTTTCAGCTGAAGTAGCTCCAGCTCTTTCTGGGGCACCACGAACTCGGGGGTGGTAGCGTCCTCCTTTTCCAGAATACCTTGGGCCGTGGTTTTGTAGTCGTACGCTACGGCGTCGCGGCCGCGGTAGGGACGCACCGTGCCGTAGCTGAGACGCAGCGTGAAGTTCGCATCGGGCGAGTACACTTTCTGGGAGTTCTTTTCGCGCAGGGCAGCCACGTAGAGGCGGTTAGCCCGGCCCAAGCCGGCTTGCAAGCCCTGCAGCTTGGGTACAATGTTCTGCACGTAGTTCTGGTACACCGACTGGTACGTTTTATAGGCTGGATCGGCTTCCAGCTTAGCCAGGGTTGGCCCGGCCAGGAACGCTTTTATCTTCGCCTCCGAGGCCAGGAAGGAGTTGCCGAACACGTAGGCGGCGTACTTCGGCATCGAGCCCCCGTACTGCTTTTCTACCGTCTGAAACACATCGGGCAGTTGGTCTTTGGGCACGTCCTGCATATACAGGTTCAGCAGGGCTGCAAACACTTTCTGGTCAGTAGAAGCGCTATAGTCCTTGAAATGCTCGGTCATAGGCTCCTGCAGGTCAGCCACGGCCTTGTCGATGGCCGCCTTGTCGCCGGCCTTCAGGGCTGTGGCCAGGGGCATCAGACGGGCAGCCAGCGGAATAATTTCGGTGCCAAATGCGGCTTCGTTCACGTACTGCGTGCTCAGGTTATATTGCCGCAGACCGGCGTAGGCCTGGTTGATGACGTTGAGGGCGTCGCCGTACTGCTGGGCGCGGGCCGGCTCCTGGGCAATCCACTGGAGCAGGGCATTTTCTTCGGCCTTTTTAGCCTCCACGGTTTTCAGCCGCTTCATGCCTTCATTCTGCCCGATGTAGTACTTCCAGTAGTTGGCAATGCCGGCGTACTTGGAAGCGTACTTGAGGCGCAGGGCCGGATCCTGGTCCATGTCTTCCTTCCACAGTTTCAGGCGGGTGTCGCGCAGTTTGATGCGGGCGGGGTTGGTCTGGTCGAGGGTGAGCTGCAGGCCGGCGGCGGGCAGGAAGCGCTGCGTGCGGCCGGGGAAGCCAAACACCATGGCAAAGTCACCTTCGCTCACGCCCTGCAGGCTCACGGGCAGGTGCTTTTTGGGCACGTAGGGTACGTTGCCGGGCTGGGGGGTAGCGGTGGGCTGGTTGTTTTTGTCGGCGTAGACGCGGAACATCGAGAAGTCGCCGGTGTGGCGGGGCCACATCCAGTTGTCGGTGTCGCCGCCAAACTTACCCACCGCTTCTGGCGGCGCGCCTACCAGGCGCACGTCGCCGAAGCGCTGGTAGATGAAGAGGTAGTATTCGTTGCCCCCGAACATGTCGCGCACGTAGGCCACGTACTTGCCGTTTTCCTTTACGTTATCGGCCAGCTCGCGCTGGCGCTGCTGCACCTTGGCCGTGCGCTCCTGCTCGGGCGTGGCCGGCGTGATGCCCTCCAGCACCTTGCTCGTGACGTCCTCCATGCGCACGAGAATATCCACGTACAGGCCGGGGTTCTGCTTTTCATCCCGCCGCGTGGCTGCGTAGAAACCGTTTTGCAGAATGTTGTTCTGGGGGGTGCTGTGGCTCTGAATGGCGTCGTAGCCGCAGTGGTGGTTGGTGAGCAACAACCCCTGGCTGCTGACGAACTCGCCGGTACAGAAGCCGCCAAGCTGCACTACGGCGTCCTTCAGGGAAGCATTGTTCACGTCATAGATTTCTTCGGCCGTCAGCTTGAGGCCCTTCTTCTGCATGTCGGCCTGGTTAAGGCGCTTCACAAAGAGGGGTAGCCACATCCCTTCGTCGGCGCGGGCCGCGAGGGGTAGCAGCAGCGTCAGCAGCAGGGCTTTGGCCCAGTGAGTAGTACGCATGAGTGGGTGGTTAGGGGGTAGAAAATAGGCTGGCCAAGTCAGCGGACAAATTTACAGAATGCCGGGTAGGGCCGGTATCTTGTGCCCCGTTTATCAGCATTGCACTACCAGCGAAGTAGTACCCAGAAATGCCCACTACGACGCGACTGGGCGGGCTCAGAATCTATCATTGTGCACCGCCTATCCTCGTAGTATGCCTAGAATCCTGAATATCGTTCTGACACTGCTGCTTTCAATTTTGCTGATTGCAGGCTTAGCCCATCTCTGTAAGGATGCAGTTGACAACATGCTGTATTAGATAGCCGGGTTCATATTAATCTCTTTCTGGCTTTTCTGGCCTGTTTATCTAGTTATTATTCTGGGCGTAGTCCTCATGATCTTGGGCCGATTATTCCAGAAAAAGTGCCAGCCGTAATTCTTCAAGGTTCAGTAGCGCTTGTCCTGCTTCCAAGACATTTACGTAGCTCCATAGAGTAGACTTCCTAGGGCGTGTTAACAGTCAGGGTTTGTGCCTTATATAAGGCCGTCATGCCCAGCCAGATACTTTGCTGCGCTCGGCATGACAGTTTTCCGAGTTAGCTGGCAACCAGCTCCTAACTTATGGGCGCACGACTGCCGTACACGCCAGTTCCGGGAAAGTAGAACGAGTAGGGTGCTCTTGTCACGACCATCACAGCTGCTTACGTATCGTTCCGCAATCTTTCCGCTCCGTTTGTGGTTCTTTGCGGGTATGTCGTACCTGTTTCGCCAGCTGCTACTAGGCTTGCTCTGGGTGTACCGCCACCTGATTTCGCCGCTCACTCCGGCCAGCTGCCGCTACACCCCTACCTGCTCAGCCTACGCCGTGGAAGCCGTAACCAAGTACGGCCCCTGGCGCGGCAGCCGCCTGGCCCTGCGCCGCATCAGCCGCTGCCACCCCTGGGGCGGCCACGGCTACGACCCGGTGCCGTAAGAGGTGGCTGAACGCGGAAGGGCACCTTCTCCTGCGCTCCAAGCGCAGAACTGTATCACGCGGAATGATTCGCTGGTGCGATAATCGAGCGGACGTGAGGTGTTCGTGCAGCTACCTGCTCCGGATCAGGTGCTGTTCTGAGGTAGCAACTTGCGCATCCGCTGAATCACTACCTCCCT
This sequence comes from Hymenobacter sp. HSC-4F20, assembly GCF_019599275.1. GTDB lineage: Bacteria > Bacteroidota > Bacteroidia > Cytophagales > Hymenobacteraceae > Hymenobacter. Next base: position 270,839 of record NZ_JAHZTD010000003.1, read on the forward strand.
GCTCACCATTTCACCACCTCCCTACCCTTCTCTTCCGTATAAGCACTAGTGTTGCTGCTGTAGCTATTGGCTGTGGCAGCTTTTTTTTCAGCTAGCTACCACCTTATGCGTACTGTATCGTTTGCCGCCGCCGTGGCTGCCCTGCTGCTGAGCAGCTGTTCCGAAGCGCAAACCAAGCAATCTGCCGCCGACCAGCCCAAGCAGGAAAAGTCAGGTAAGAAAAAGGGTAAGAAAGGAAAGGGCACCGCCGACATTGCCAACCTGACCCGCCTGGGTTCTATGGACGGGGTACCGGAAAGCTCGGGCCTGGCCCTGACGGGCGAAGTTGGCACGTTCTACACCCACGGCGACGAGGGCGCCCGCCCCATTCTGTTTAAAGTGGATGCCACCGGCCGGACGCTGGCCGAGCTGGAAGTGCCCGTGCAAGGCGACGACTGGGAAAGCATTACCCGCGATACGCAGGGCAACCTCTACATCGGCGACGTGGGCAACAATAATAACAACCGCCGCGACCTGGTCATCTACCGCGTTAATCCGCAGAATATTCAGCAAATCCAGGAAATCAAGCTCACTTACCCCGACCAGAAAGATTTTCCGCCCGCCAAGCAGGAGCAGAATTTCGACTGCGAGGCTACCCTCTGGCACGCGGGCAACGTGTACTTGTTTACCAAGGACCGGGGCCAGGGCCAGACCAGCAAGGTGTATGCCGTGCCCGACCGGCCCGGCTCCTACACCGCCCGCCTTATTACCAAGCTGGCCATTCCCGGCGAAGTGACGGACGCGGCCCTCAGCCCCGATGGGCGTCGGCTGGTGCTGCTGGCGCGCCAGGAAATGTTCGTGCTGGAAGGCAGCAATTTTGACGAAGCATTACGGGCTACTCCCCAACAGATTTCGCTGAAAGGTGCCGGTCAGACGGAAGGAGCCGTGTTTGCCGATAACAATACCCTCTACATTAGCAGTGAGCAGGGCGCGCTCTACAAGTACACCTTCTAACGCCTGCATCCTGCACAGCCAGGGCCTGTTTGTAGCAGTACCTCCGGGGAGTTTTCTTCTCGCAAATGTTATCCTGTGGATAGGCCCGCTTCTTTCCTTAAGTTTGGCCTACGATTCCGAAACCCGGCGCGGCCTTTCCCCGACCACGTCATCATTTTTTAGTACATGGCTGACCAAACCACCCTCACCGGCCTGCGCGCCGGCGTGCTGCACGGCGACGAAGTGCAGCAGCTCTTCGAACACGCCAAGGCCAACGGCTACGCCCTGCCCGCCGTGAACGTAACGGGTACCGACACGGTAAACGCCGTGCTGGAAGCCGCCCGCGACCTGAACTCGCCGGTGATTATTCAGTTCTCGAACGGCGGCGCTCAGTTTTTTGCCGGCAAGGGCCTGCCCAACGACAAGCAGCAAGCCAGCATTGCCGGGGGCATTTCGGGGGCGCAGCACGTACACCTGATGGCTGAAGCCTACGGTGTACCCGTGATTCTGCACACCGACCACGCCGCCAAAAAGCTGCTGCCCTGGATTGATGGCCTGCTGGAGGCCGGCGAAAAGCACTTCGCCCAGTACGGCCAGCCGCTGTACTCTTCCCACATGCTGGACCTCTCGGAGGAGCCCATTGAGGAGAACATTGAGATTAGCAAGCAGTACCTGGAGCGCATGGCCAAAATGGGCATGACCCTGGAAATTGAGCTGGGCGTAACCGGCGGTGAGGAAGACGGCGTGGACAACTCCGACGTAGACTCCAGCAAGCTCTACACCCAGCCTTCGGAGGTAGCCTACGCCTACGAGGAGCTCAGCAAAATCAGCCCGCGCTTTACGGTAGCGGCGGCGTTCGGCAACGTACACGGTGTGTACAAGCCTGGCAACGTGAAGCTGCAGCCCGTTATCCTGAAAAACTCGCAGGAGTACGTAAAAGAGAAATACGCGCTGGAAGCGGAGCGACCCATCAACTTTGTATTCCACGGCGGCTCGGGCTCGTCGCAGGAAGAAATCCGGGAGGCTATTAGCTACGGGGCCATCAAGATGAACATCGACACCGACCTGCAGTGGGCGTTCTGGGACGGTATTAAGAACTACTACCAGAAAAACGAAGGCTTCCTGCAAAGCCAGATCGGCAACCCCACCGGCGAGGACTCGCCGAACAAGAAGTACTACGACCCGCGCGTGTGGTTGCGCGAGGGCGAAAAAACGTTCGTTACCCGCTTGAAGTCGGCCTTTGAGGACCTGAACGCCGTGAACCGGCGCTTCTAGCCGCCCGGATTATTTACGCGTAAAAAAGCCCCGCTCTCAGCTGAGAGCGGGGCTTTTTATGTCATTCCGAGCAGAGGAAGGAATCTGGGTTAGCCTCTGGCAGGTAATTCAGATTTCTCGCTCTGCTCGGAATGACACGCTCCTACTTACGACTGCCTAAGGCAGCTTCGGCCGCGGCCTGTTCCTCCAGGTCGCGTGGGGCAAAGCCGTAGGGGTTATGGGGGTCTTTGCCCGCGCGCCACACTACCCACAGCCCAATGAAAATCAGCGGAACGCTCAGCCACTGGCCCATATTCAGGCTCATGTTCTGCTCAAATGCCACCTGATCTTCCTTGAGGAACTCCACCAGGAAGCGGAAGGAGAACAGCAATACCACAAACAGCCCGAACAGCTGCCCGCGCGGCGTACGGTCCTTGGTGCGGTTCCACATGCTGTAGAGCAATGCGAAGAGGAACACGCAGTACAACGACTCGTAAATCTGGGTGGGGTGGCGGGGCACCGCCACTTCGGTAGTAGCGGCTACCGCCCCCGACACAGCCTGAGTTTCTACTTTGATCTTGCCATCAGCGTCGCGAAAGCGCTGCACGGCGACGGAGCCGGCCGGCACGGGCTGGCCGGCGCTCATTTGCTGCAGGTGCTCTACGTCGCGCGGAAACACGAACGCCCAGGGCACATCCGTTGGGCGGCCCACAATTTCCGAGTTCATCAGGTTGCCCAGGCGAATCAAAGCTCCGCCCACGGCCACTACCAGCACAATCCGGTCGAGGGTCCAGAGCCAGTCGAACTTATTATTGCGGCTGAATAGCCACACGGCGAAGATGATACCAATGGTAGCTCCGTGCGAGGCCAGCCCGCCCTCCCAGATCTTGAAAATATCTACCAGGCGGTCCTTGTACTGGTCCCAGTCGTAGAAGAAAACGTGCCCCAGGCGGGCGCCTAGCACCGTGCCCAGCAGCATGTAAATGGTAATGACATCGACCCAGCGCGGCGACACCTTCTCGGAGCGGTAGATATGCGAGAGAATAAAGGTGCCCACCACGAAGCCCGACATGAACAGCAGGCCATACCAGCGCAAGGTTAGCGGCCCGATTTCCGCGAGGATGGGGTTGGGGCTCCACAGAATGGCGCTCAGAAAACTCATAAGCAGAAAGAAAGGGTTAGGAGCCCGAAAGTACGGAAAGGCGCGGGTACTCGCTTGCTTGTTGGGTGCTCAGTTCAGCAGCAGCTTGCCGTAGGCGGCCCAGTCCCACTCCTGGGTACCGTAGAAGCAGCCATCATAACGCACCGACAAACGCATATTGTACGCCAGGGCCAGCACTAGCAAGCTTCCGGCGCTCCAGCGCACCGCCCGCGAACGTTGCAGCAAATACCCGACGGCAGCCGCTATCGGCCAAGCCAGCACCGGATACAGCTCCACGAAGCCCCGACCCGCGTAGGCGCAGCCCAACCCATAATCCCACCAGGCGGCATAGAAATAAGAAGCGGCTGCCCATAGGCCCAGCGCCAGCACGGCCCGGCGCGACGAAGTGCGGGCCAGCAGCAGACTACCCGGCAGCAGCAGCAGCAGCACCGGATTATACAGAAAGCTACCGTTGCGGGGTGCCAGCCACAGCTCAATCAGTTTGGGCGCGAGGGCATTCGGAAATCCTTCCTGGCCGTAGCTATACACCAGCCAGCTGCCGCTCAGGTAGTGGTAGTAAGCCAGCTGGGGCAGCCATAATACCAGCCCTGCCACTAGCAGCAGCCCCACTACTCGCCCGTGCACTAAGGCGCGCACCTGAGTTAACCACGAAACGCCCTCCCTCACCGGCCATAATAACAGCGGCACGGCAAACACCAGATTCAGGGGGCGGAGCACCGAAATCAGGGCCACGGTGGTGGCAATGGCGGCTACATGCCCTATGGAGGCTTCCCGCTCATACCAGGCCGGGCCTTCCCGCCTGGTTAGCAGGTAGAGCAACAGAGCAAATGCGAAAAACGAGAATACATGCGACATGCCCGTTTCTCGGATGCCGTAATACCACAGGTTGGTACCGACTACCAGCACAGCAACGGTCAGGGCCGTGACCAGGCCCGAGAAGTGGCGGCGCAGGGTAGCGGCCAGCAGCCAGAGCCCCAGCACGAAATAAGTAGCCGCCGCTACGTCAATGGCTTTGTGCTCGGCCTTGGAAAAGCCCGACTTATCAGTTGTGATGGCGTGCGCTGCCGCCCAGAACGGCGCTTCCAGCAGCGCTACCCCGTACGGATACTTGGTTTCTACCTTACCCGTAGCTTGGTTTAGCCGGAATCCGTCGCCGGTAGCTTTGGCCAGCGAATCGGGGATGGCGCGGGCGTCGAAGTCGTACCTAAAGGCCGCCGGCAGGTACACATAATAGCCAGCCTTGTCGGCCCAGATTTCGCTGTGGTACGTGAAAGGCTTGGCTTTGGAGTGCCGGTTTAGCGCCAGAAAAACTACTAGGCCATAGAATAGCACCCACGCCAAGTATTTCATATATCGTACGGGTTAATGATGCCCTAAAGGTACGGGCCCAAGTATCCCCTACCTTATTTCTTGCTGGCAGGGCTGGCAGGAAGTACTCCAGGATGTTTCGGCTCGGCCCGGTAATCAGGCTGTGAAAAAAGCCGGCGCCGGTAGAGCAAAGCCAGAAGTGCCATCGAAAGCAGCGTGTAAGCTACGGCCCCGCCGCGGGAGGCATGGTAGGCACCCGTGAACAGAGGGTGTCAGTGGGCATACTGCCAGCCGCGGGCGTAGAAGACACAGCCATCCGGGTGGTGAAAGCGGAAGCGGGTCAGAAAGTGTTCCAGGGCTTCCGGCACGGAAAATACCAGCAGCGCGTTGCTGCCACAGGCCACCAGGGGCCAGGGCCAGACCCCGCGCCAGCCCTGCACGTCGCGGAGGAAATACAGCGTGGTCAGAATAGCGCCCGCCAGGCCCCCGGCGTATAGCACGTAGGAGCTAGTGGCTTATTGATGGGAAACCAACTATGCCAGATCAGGCCCAGCACCACCAGCCCGGCGCTGACCACAAACAGCCACGCGGCTTTCTTGCTGCCATCCGGGGTGGGGTGGTGCAGCCACTACCCCGCCAGCACCCTCGAATACTGATACTCACGGTTGGATATAAGGCCTGGCACCAACTCCGGGTCCCAACCTTCCTGGTCGTGGTTCAGATGATGGCGGCTGAATAGCTGCCGATCCGGCCAGGCCCCCAGCTTGGTAGCCGGCTCTAGGTTAGCAGCACCGAAACCCGACACGGGCACTGCCTGCAGCGGCAAGGCATAGAGCACGAGCAGCGCCACGGCCAGCATCACCTGCCGCCACATCGTTTTCAGGTATAGCACGGCGCAGATGCCGTACACTACCCCCAGTCGCTGCAGCAGCCTAGTATGCGGAACGAGGTAAAGTAGAAGTTGGGAACCAGCCCGATCAGCATCCCGAGCACGACCAGGATTGCTACCCGCTGGCCCACGCGCCCCAGGGCCGGGCAGTGCTTTACAGCGTCGGGACGCACTATGGCCAGCCGTACACCACCGACACCCCCATGATAGCCCCGAAAGAAGGAAACACCAGGCCAGCGAGGTGAAGTCCATGCCATTGGCGTGCATTAGGGGGTATAGTAGTAAGGCTATTTCCCCAGTTGTTTACCGGCAGCATCAGCCCAATGGCCAGCCCCCGAAACACGTCCAGCGACACCAGTCGGCTAACGGGCGGGGTAGAACCCAACACCGCTTTTTTACTTCGGTGGCTTCACGTACTTGGACCTGACGCGGGGAAATATTGCTATCAAGAACAATCGAAGCAGAACCTGCGGATAATGGCTACTACTAGCGCCAAAATACGCAGGTTCTGCTTCGATTGAGCTATTGCCAACGGAGCCGGGAAATAGGGGTTACAACAAGGAAGAAGACCAGTCGTTCTGCAAAGGCAGAGCCGAAGCATCTTGCGGGCTACTGTTGGAGGTGCTGCTCAGCCAGTTGAGTGAGATGCTTCGGCTGCGCTCAGCAGAACAATACCACTTCAAGGGTAATACGCCAAATCCTCGGGCTGTGCCTCCACAAGGCCGCCTTTTGGGCGCATTATTAACGCATCTGGCTACCCCAGATTTCTTCCGCAGCGCGCAGGCTGGTATGACCGGTCACAGCTGACTTAACTCTTCTGTGAAGCCCCCGCTCAGGATGGGGAAGCGCAGCCAGGAGCGCGGGTCTACGTTGTAGTCGTCGAGGTGAAAAGCGGGGGCAAACCGTTCCCGCTTCCACTGGTTGCGACTCCAGAGGCTATAAAAGCGCTTTACGTAGGTTTTGAGCACCTCCGGGTCAGTGCCCGATTCTTCCTCGCGCAGTACATTGAACACCTGCCGGGGGCTGAGCCGGTCGTAGAAAGCCAGGCGCTCAATGCGGTTGAGGATGACGTAGGGCATCAGGTCCCGCTCGTCGGTTTGCTTGTCTTCCAGGGGGCGCAGCTCGGCAGTGGGTTGAAGGTTATTTACGTGGCGCAGAGCGGGGTAGCCCAGTTCTGTTTCGGCCCAGCGCAGCCACTTCTTCACGAAGTCTTTGTCCACATCAGCAATGGGCGAGATGGAGCCGGCCGTGTCGCCATCCATGGTGCAGTAGCCTACACTGGCCTCCGAGCGGTTAGAGGTAGTGATGAGCAGGCAATTCTGTACGTTGGCCAGCAGCCAGATGGAAGGGGCGCGCACCCGGGCCTGAATGTTCTGCAGGGCCAGATCATCGGTTTTCCAGGTTAGCTCCCGGCCCAGGGCCTGCTGAATCTTGCCCACGTACCCGGTTACTTCCTGGTCAATTTCCCAGTGGTAAAACACGGCACCAATGGAATCAGCCAGCTCCTTGGCTGAGTTAAAGGTGTCATCGGAGGAATTTACGGTACCCTGGTAGGCGCAGGTGAGCAGGCGGCCGGTTAGTTCTCTGTTAATAGCCAGCTGCTCCGGGCTGGGTTCCGTGTGGGAGGCATCCTTAGGACCGGGTGTATTCTGGTCGGGCGTGGGCGCAGCGGGGCCGGCCAGGCGCTCAATGTCTTCCGTAGTGAAGCACCCCGAGCGGCGCATAAACTCCGCCGTCCCAATTTCATTGGTACCCAGGCGTACCAGTTCGGCTACCGCCACGGCGCACATCACGGAGTCTGCGCCACCGGAGAGGCTCAGCACAAAGCCCCGGCTGCGGGCCTTGCGCAGGTAGTCGAACAGGGCTAAACTCAGGGCTTGGTTTAGTTCGCGGTACTCATCGGGGGTAGGCAAAGGCTGAATTTCATCGGCCCGGACCTGCTCCGTAGCAAAGTCCACATCCACGTACTCCATATCCACCTCCTTGAAGCTCATGAGCTGGTTGCGCAGCAGCAAGTGGCCGTTGCGGGCCACCAGAATTTCGCCGTCGTAGACGATGCGGCCGGCCTCGTTGCCCAGCAGGTTGGCGTAGAGGTAGGTGCAGTTAAAGTTGCGCGAGGCATTCAGCACCAGCTTATAGCGCAGGTCCGTCTTGCTCATGGCAAAGTGGCTGGCCGACGGGTTCACAATCAGGTCAACCTTGCCTGCCAAGCGGGCCGCCGGGCGCACGTTGTCGGGTCGCCAGGCATCCTCACAGATTTCAAACCCGAACCGCACGCCTTTGTGCTCAAACGTCAGGTCGCCGAGGGGCCATTCTTCTCCCTCCCACTGCACTGTGGTAGTTTCGCCGGCCGGCCAGGGATAGAAAAAGCGCTGCTCATAGTGCACCCCGTCGTTGGCCAGAAACTGCTTGGCTGCAAAGCCCAGAATCTGCCCGTCGCGCAGCACTGCCGCCGCATTGTAGGTCCGGTGCTGCAGCCGCACGGGCACCCCCACTACCACGCAAATACCATCGGTCCAGGGCCGCACCTGTTGCAGATGGGCTAGCGCCGCCTCAGGCATCCAGTCACTGAGAAAAAGGTCTTCGCAACCGTACCCGGTAAGGCAAAGCTCTGGCAGGCAAAGTAGTTCAACGCCCGCGGCTTTGGCCTGGCTAATGGCCTCGCGGATGGTACGCAGGTTATGGGTCCAGTCAATGGGTATCTGGTTGAGGGCGGCGCCGGCTATTCGCATAAGTCAGGAAGTTCGTTTTGCAAATCAACTCCATTTTTGCGGTTCAGGTTGCCCGCCGCGCCTACTGCAGACAAAACCCGCGTCCTCCGTGCGCTACGTCGTTAGTACGATGTAAGCGCGCGGAGGACGCGGGTTTCTGCGGTGCGTATCCGCATTCTTACACGCCGAGCACTTCCAGGGCCCGCTCGGCAGCCAGCTGCTCAGCCTGTTTTTTGCTCAGGCCCATACCGGTAGCCACCGGGTTTTCATCTACCAGCACGGTAGCCGAAAACTCCATGACGCCGCCGGGCCGGGCCTCGCCGGTGAGGTCGTAGCGCAGGTTTTTGCCGTGGCGCTGGGCCCACTCAATGAGCTTGCTCTTAAAGTTAGTGGTCGTCTGGGTCATGGCCTTCACATCCACGTAGGGCTTAATCAGGCGACCCAGCACAAACTTGCGGGCCGTTTTGTAGCCCTGGTCCAGGTATACGGCACCTACCAGCGCCTCCAGGGCGTTGCCGTTTACGGAGCGGGAACGGGCGGCCCGGCCCTGGCCAGCATCCAGCTGCACCAGCTTATCGAGCCCAATTTTAAGGGCAATGGCGTTGAGGCTTTCCCGGTTCACAATGCGGCTGCGCATCTCCGTCAGAAAGCCTTCCTGCTCGTACGGAAACTTCCGGAACAGGTATTCCGCTACCACCGTGCCTAGCACCGCGTCGCCGAGAAACTCCAACCGCTCGTTGCTCTGATGACGGGCCTGCTCCCCTTGCTGGCGGACCACCGAGGAATGAGTGAAGGCCAGTTGGTAGAGGCGCACGTTGTCGGGCGTGTAGCCCGTGAGCGTGGCAATGGCCTGCCGAAAAGCCCGGTCACGACCCAGCAGTCGGCGAAAGAAGCCAAACAACGGCAGGGGCTGACCGGGCTTGGGCATTAGTCGCGCACTTTGCGGAAGATAACGGACGTATTATGGCCGCCAAATCCGAAGGTATTACTCATGGCCACATTCACCTCGCGGGCCTGGGCCTGGTTGAACGTGAAGTTCAGCTTAGGGTCCAGTTCCGGGTCATCGGTGAAGTGGTTAATGGTAGGCGGCACCACGTTGTGCTGCATAGCCAGAATACAGGCTACCGCTTCAATAGCCCCGGCACCACCCAGCAAGTGGCCCGTCATGCTCTTGGTAGAGCTGATATTCAGACCGTAAGCATGCTCGCCGAACACTTTCTGGATAGCCTTCACCTCGGCCCCGTCACCCAGCGGGGTGCTCGTGCCGTGGGTGTTGATGTAGTCCACGTCGGCCGGCGAAATGCCGGCGTCGCGCAGGGCATTCTGCATGACCAGCACTACGCCGTTGCCCTCAGGGTCCGGCGCGGTAATGTGGTAGGCATCAGCCGACATGCCACCGCCGATCAGCTCCGCGTAGATTTTCGCCCCGCGGGCTTTCGCGTGCTCGTATTCTTCTAAAATCAGCGAAGCTGCTCCCTCCCCTAGCACAAAACCGTCGCGCTCCTTATCGTAGGGGCGCGAGGCCTGCTCAGGTGCATCGTTCCGCTCGCTCATAGCCTTGAGAGCATTGAAGCCGCCTACCCCTGATTCGGTGATGGCCGCCTCCGAGCCCCCGGTTACTACCACATCGGCCATGTTCAGGCGAATGTAGTTGAAAGCCGAGATGATAGAGTCAGAGGAAGATGCGCAGGCCGAGGTAGTCACGAAGTTCGGCCCCCGGAATTTGTGACGAATGGAGATGTTGCCCGACGCGCTGTCGGCAATCATCTTCGGAATGAAAAAGGGATTGAAACGGGGCGTACCGTCGCCGTTGGCGAAGGCAATGCACTCGGCCTGCAGGGAGGTGAGACCTCCGATGCCGGAGCCCCAAATAACGCCCACCCGGTCTTTATCTACTCCCTCCAGGTTGGCATCCTTGATGGCCTCATCGGCGGCAATCAGGGCAAACTGGGTGAAGATGTCCATCTTCCGGCCTTCCTTGGTGGGGAAATAGGTATCCGGGTTATAGTTCTTCACTTCGCAGGCGAAGCGAGTCTTGAACTTGCTGGCATCGAAACGGGTGATGGGGGCGGCCCCGCTCACGCCGGCTTGCAGGCCCTCCCAATAAGCGGGGGCGGTGTTGCCCAGCGGGGTAATGGCACCCAGGCCGGTCACGACAACTCTCCGAAGAGACATAGGCTGGCTCAGAGAAGCGAAAGAAAGGAAATCACTGGAAAAGCAAAACGGCCGGCGGCAGGCCGGCCGGTAAGCACTTTAAGGGTAGAAGAGCTTGCCGCGGATTACTTGGCGTGCTCCTCGAGGTAGCTGATAGCCTGACCCACGGTACCGATATTCTCGGCTTGGTCGTCCGGAATCGACACGTTGAATTCTTTTTCGAACTCCATGATGAGCTCAACGGTATCCAGCGAGTCGGCGCCCAGATCGTTTGTGAAGCTAGCTTCCGGGGTAACTTCCGAAGCTTCTACGCCAAGTTTATCAATGATGATGGCCTTTACTTTTTCTGCAATTTCAGACATTTCCGTGGGGGTTTAAGGAAAACTCGGCACAAATAACACCATCTTCGCTAACATTGTCAAACTTCGCCCCCCTAATCTTCCCGGTGCAAGATTATGGCCCGGGGAGTTCCGCGGGGGTACTGCGGTGCCTATTTTTGCGTTTCCTCTCCTTTGCCACCGCCCATGAAAACTCTGACGCTCGATGTAGAGTACGACTGCGAGTTCGACCTGTTTGGGTTGGTTTCCTCGACCCGGGAGCATACGTTGGCCTGGCTGTTGAACCGGTCCCTGAAGCTGCGCCTGGTGAAGCAGCAGGATCTGATCTATGACTTGTTTAACAAAGGTCGGTTGGTAATCAGCAATTACCTCTATGCCACGGAGCACTACACGCTACGCCTGCTGCGAAACCGCTCCGTGGACCCTTCTCCGTTAAAAAAGCCGTTTCTCGCGCCGGATATCAAGGAATACGATTATCTGCTGCAAGTCAGCAATGGCACCGGAGCCTTGGCCTCTGAGCAGTTGCTGGCACAGCTTACGGCCTTGCCAGAAGTTCAGTTGGTCAGCCAATTCGACCCCAATGACCTTAAATTCAAAGAAAATCTGCTCTTTTGAGCTTCGGAGCCATCCTTCAGCTTGAGCCGGGCCGCAGCCCCACCACGGAATTACTGCAATGGCATTCGGCCGTGGTAAGGGCTCTGGCAGCCGACGCAGGCAACGGATGGCTATACTCCGCACTTACGATTTTTTGCATACAAACCCCCGAACATGGAATCTCGCCCGCAGTTTAATAGGACTAAGATTATTGCCACCGTTGGCCCCGCCTCCAACACCTACGAAAAGCTGGGTATGCTCATGCGGGAAGGCGTGGACGTGTTCCGCCTGAACTTCTCCCATGGCAGCCACGAAGACCACCTCTCGGTGATTAACACGGTGCGCCGTCTTAACAAGGATATGCGCACACACGTGGGCTTGCTGCAGGATTTGCAAGGCCCCAAAATCCGGCTGGGCGAGGTAGAAGGCGGAGGCGTGGAGATTAAGCCCGGCGACAAAATTAAGCTGGTATGCGGCGAGAAGGAGATTAGCACGGCTACCCGTCTGAGCACAATTTACCTGGGTCTGGCCCGCGACGTGAAGGCTGGCGACATGATTTTGATTGACGACGGCAAAATTGAGCTGCGCGTACTGGCTACGGACCGCGACAAGGAAGTGGACGTGGAGGTAATCTACGGGGGCCTTGTGAAGCCCCGCAAAGGCATCAACCTGCCCGACTCTGACGTGTCGGCTCCGTCTATGACGGAAAAGGACATTGAGGACCTGAAGTTCGGGCTGGAAAACGAGGTGGACTGGATTGCCCTTTCGTTCGCCCGTCGCGCCGAGGATATTCGCTTTATTAAGAGCCTGATTGCGGAGAGCGGTAAATCGGCCCGCGTTATTGCCAAGATTGAAACGCCGGAAGGCCTACGTAACCTCGACGAAATCATTGCCCTCTCCGACGCCATAATGGTAGCCCGCGGCGACTTAGGGGTGGAGGTAAAGATGGAAGAGGTGCCGATGGCTCAGAAAATGATTGTGGAGAAGTGCAACAAGGCGGGCAAACCCGTAATTGTGGCTACCCAGATGATGGAAAGCATGATTACGGCCCCCCGCCCGACCCGCGCCGAAACCAGCGACGTAGCCAACGCCGTTATTGACGGGGCCGACGCCGTAATGCTGTCCGCTGAAACGGCCGTAGGTCAGTACCCAGCCGAGGTGATCCGCTCTATGGTAGGCACGATTACCAGCGTAGAAAGCCGTATGCCCAGCCTCTACCACCACTGGCACCCCATCACTCCGGAGTCGCCTACCTTCATGGTCGACAGCGTACTTTCCGCCGCCTGCCACCTGGCCAAGAACACGGGGGCGAAGGCCATTACCGGCATGACCCACCGCGGCTACACGGCCTTCCAGATTGCCAAGTACCGCCCCAAAGCCAGCATCTTTATCTTCACCGACAACCGGGCGCTGCTCACTACCCTAAGCCTGATTTGGGGAGTCCGCGGCTTCTACTACGACCGGATGGTAAGCACCGACGGCACCGTGTCGGACATTAAGTATGCGCTGACCACTACGGGTCACCTGCAAAAAGGCGACGTATTTATCAACACGGCTTCCATGCCCATCAATGAGAAAGGCAAAACGAATATGGTGAAAGTAAGCGTAGCGTAAGCTTCGCCGACTGCTCCCAGCAAAAAGCCCGCTCAACTAATGGTTGAGCGGGCTTTTTAGTGCCAGTAACACAGGATGCCTTCGCTCTCTTTTCGACGGTATTCGCCTTGGCAGTGCCGCCGGGTGGAAGGGTAGAAAACCGGTCACACGCAGCAAGGCCCCGAGCTTGCGCCCAGGGCCTTGCGTATATAGAGCAGAGTGCCGTTAACTGCTTAGGCAGCCAGCGACTTCACGAACTTAGCCAGCTTCGACTTGTTGTTAGCGGCTTTGTTCTTGTGAATGATGTTCTTCTTGGCCAGACGGTCCAGCATCGACGAAACTTTCTGCAGCAGCTCCTGAGCGGCCGAAGCGTCGGTGGTAGCACGCAGCTTCTTGATAGCCGTGCGAGTAGATTTAGCCTGGTAACGGTTCAGCACGCGCTTAGCTTCGTTGGAACGGATGCGCTTGAGGGCCGACTTATGATTTGCCATGGGGGTTGAAATATGGTCTTCTGCTCGAAATCAATTCAATTGGGGAGTGCAAAGGTAAGGCTTTGCTCGGAAATAGCAAATAGTGTGTCAGGAATTGACCCAGCATTCTGCCCTACCTCTGGCCCGGCTTACAAGCAGCGGAGCACCGCAGAAGGGACTGCGGTGCTCCGTTTACAGCGTGCTTTGTTGGGCCGTCGCCACTTTAATCTACCTTTTTCTCGATTTCATTCGCCATTTTTTCGTGGGAGCGAAGCATTGGCAGCGTTTTCGTAGCAAATGATTTCACGGTAGGCGTTTCTGCCGCATTGCTTTTCACCTCAAACATGGCAATATCCATCTTGTGGGCCGTTTCCATAGCGTCCATGTAGCCTTCGTCAAACGCCTTGCCCGACTTGTTCATCAACTTGTCGGCCATGGCCTGGTGCACGGGCATCATGGTTTGGGGTAGGGTGACGCCGAGCGGCGTGGCTACCGTTTTCAGTTCCTGGGTAGCCTTGGTGTGGTGGTCGACCATCATCTGGCCAAATCTTTTCACATCAGCATTCGTTGATTTCTGGGCTGCCATCTGCCCTAGCTGAATTTCCAGCAGGTTGCTGCTGGCGGCATTCATCAGGAATACCGGGTCTTGCATGGTGGCAAACGTAGCCATGAAGGCTGTCATATCCGATGCACTGCCCGTACCCATGGTAGCGCTGCTGCCTCCCGAGCCACCAGTTGCTGCCGCGCTGCTGGAGCCCGCGTCTCCCATGCTGCCCGAGGAGCTGGTATTTGTGCCGGTAGCAGCGGTACCGCTGGCCGAACTCATGTCGGAGCTCATCTGGCCGTTCATACTGCTCCCGGAGGTAGTGCCGGTACTGGTTCCGGTGTTGGTGCTGCTACAGGCCGTGCCGAGCACGAAAGAGCTAGCTGCCAGGAAAAGAGAAAATGCGTGAGTCGTTTTCATAGGAAAGAAGTTTAGTAATACGAATACCTCCATACGTTTTTTCACCGGCCAGGTCAACGCCGCCGGCTACTTTGACAAGATTTTACTAACGAGGCCCACTACCGTTGAGCTACTGATTATAAGCCACTTACACAATAAGCATACAAGGTAACGCCCTGTCCACGCAAACGCTAAGCACTGAAAAGCTGCTGAAGAGCAGCAAGCAGCAACTTCCCCGAACTAGGTATGCATGCCTACTTGTTTTCTACGTACATTTAACTAACTGAACAAGCCTTTCACGCCAGCTTGTCGTCTTATGCCCCTCGTCCCGCACTCCCCTTATCAGCCACCGTTCTACCTCTTCAACGGCCACCTGCAAACTATTGTCCCTAGCCTGTGGCGCTCCGTGCCGGAAGTTCGCTACCAGCGCGAGCGGGTAGAAACGAAGGATGGCGATTTTCTGGACCTGGACTGGTCGCGGCAACCGGCCGACCAGCCGACGGACACGCTGGGCATCGTATCGCACGGCTTGGAGGGCGACGCCGGCCGGCCCTACGTGCGCGGCATGGTGCGGGCTCTCAACCGCGCCGGTATGGATGCCCTCGCCTGGAACTACCGCAGCTGCAGCGGTGAAATGAACCGGCTGCTTCGCTCCTACCACCTCGGCGATACTGACGACCTAGACTTTGTGGTGCGCTACGCCCTGGGCACTGCCCGTTACCGCCGCGTATTTCTCACGGGGTTTTCGGCCGGCGGCAACGTGACGCTGAAATACCTGGGTGAAAACCCGGACCGGGTACCTCTCCAGGTGCAACGGGCGGCCGTATTCTCGGTACCCACCGATCTGAAGTCCAGCTCCTACCACATTGCCCGACCAGAAAACCGTATCTACCTCAAGCGCTTCCTGAAAACCCTGCGGGCCAAAATCCGGCAGAAAGCGGCCCTGCTGCCCGGGCAGGTAGACCTCACCGACCTCGACCAGCTGCAGGACTTTCCGCAGTTCGATGACCGGTACACGGCCCCCATGCACGGATTTACCTCGGCCGATGAGTACTACGAGCACGCCAGCTCCGGCCGCTACCTCAGCGGCATCCGGGTACCCACGCTGCTGGTCAACGCCCAGAACGACCCGTTCCTGCCTCCCTCCTGCTTTCCTCGCGAAGTAGCCGCCCAAAGTAAGTACGTGTACCTGGAAACGCCTTCTGCTGGTGGTCATGTAGGCTTTGGCGAGGGCAGCCCCGACGGCGCATACTACTCCGAGCGGCGCGCCGTGGAGTTCCTGACGGCCGACAGGCCCGCGTAATACCGTGCTACCCGAGCGCACGCAACAACACTTACTGGTTTTCTCATAATTGCAAAGAAGCCCTCCTCTACTCCTCATACCGAGGTAGGGAAGGGCTTCTTTGCTGATGCTACTTGCTGCTTTAGCGCTTTTTGCTGGGACCAGCGGGCACTATCACTACCTTCTTAGTGTCAAAGAATTCTTCGCTGTAGAAGTCTTTCAGATCTATCACCTCGGCCTTCAGGCCCGACTCCTCGATTTCTTCGGCTAGGTCGCCACCTTTGAGGTAGTAAAGGCCGCTGCCGGGGGCAGCTTCGGCCAGGGGCTTGTAACGGTGCTCAATCCAGGTGTAGAAAGTAGCCAGGCGGGCGACGGCGCGGCTTACCACGTAGTCGTAGTGCGGGCGCAGCTGCTCGGCGCGGGTTTGCTCGGCCGTGACGTTGGGCAGCTGCAGGGCGCGGGCCATTTCCTGCACCGCCTTAATCTTTTTGCCGATGCTGTCCACCAAGTGAAACTGCACCTCCGGAAACAGAATAGCGAGTGGCAAACCTGGCAACCCGCCGCCCGTGCCCACATCCAGCACCGAGGAACCAGGTGCAAAGTCCACTACCTTGGCAATACCCAGAGAATGGAGGAAGTGCCGCTCGGCCAGGTTGTCGACATCGGTGCGGGCCACCAGATTCAGGCGCTCATTCCAGCCCCGGAATTCGGTTTCCAGCTGCTGAAAAAGCTGGCGCTGATGGTCGGTAAGGTGCGGGAAGTAGTGGGTGATAATCTCCATAGTAGGCGCAAAGATAGCAGCACGATGTTTGGGCTTCAGCACTACTTTCTTCTACTTACTGGCCGTAAATCTACGCCAGCTCTCAGCTCCCAATCTGTTTGAAGCTTCCGCTGATAACCGAGCAGTCAGGACCTGTGACGAATGCACGGGCCTGTTTTCTGCTGGCTCCGCTGTAGTGCTTGGGCTACGCGCTGAGTGCGCTTATCATCAATATGCTCTATCCAAACTGTGAGCATAGGGTTGAAAATGGCAGAGGTGTGAACTGCTGCTGGGATGGGGGCACAACCTATTTCACAGAAAGCCTGAAATGAAAAAGCCCCGACTTGCATCGGGGCTTTTTCGCTAGATGATTTCCTTTTTGTTTTTCACCATGTCGTAGAGCAGTTCGCGGGCGCGGTGCAGCTGGGCTTTCACGGTGCCGAGCGGGGCTTTCAATTCCTGGGCAATTTCCTCGTAGCTCAGCTCATCGAAGTAGCGCAGAGTTACTAGGCGCTGATATTTCTCGGGCAGCCGGGACACCACGTGCTGCATGATTTCGATTTTCTGATTTTTGATGGCCGACTCCTGCGGGTTCAGGTTCTGGTCGCGGAAGTCGATGGTGATTTCGTCGCCGTTGTCAATCTTGATGGCCGAATCGATGGACATCGTCTTGATTTTATTCTTGCGAATAAAGTCGATGCAGTTGTTGGTGGCAATGCGGAACAGCCAGGTGCTGAAGGCAAACTCCGGGTTGAACTTGTGCAGGTTCCGGAAGGCTTTGGCGAAGGCTTCGATAGTGAGGTCCTCCGCATCGTCGGGGTTGCGCACCATCTTTAGCACGACGTGGTACACCGGCTTCTTGTAGATCTGCATCAGCTCGGCGTAAGCTTTTTCGTCGCTCTGCTCAACGGCGGCCCGAATCAGCTTGAAGTCGTGCTTGGCTTTGGCGGAGAACTGTTTTTCCTGATTGTTTACTTCCATCGGAGGGTGCGGTAGAGGAACAGCGACATTCCCAGAGCGAGATAATAAAAAAAATACACAGCGTCGAGGACGGGCAGCCACGCAACCGGCAGCCGGTCCTCGAGCCGACGGCCGAGTTGGTAGTACACGGCCGTCATAGCCACGGTGCGCACCAGCCACACCACAGCCAAAGGTACCCAATCGGGCCGGGAAAACAGCAAGCCGACTGCCATGCTGTGGAATAGCAAATTTACGCCAATAAATGTTCCAATCCGAAGACGATCGGCAAGCCGGTATTGCCGGCCGGCGGAGAGATGCCGCCGCTTTTGGCACCACCAGGCTTCCCAGGTCTGGGCTGGTTCACTTAGGGTATGGGCCCCGGCATCGGCTACTACCGCTACCCGGGCGCCCCGGGCCACGGCATCCTGCACCAGCAGGTCGTCGTCGCCGGAAAGGCTGCGGATATGGGAAGCGAAACCTTTGGTCAGCTGAAAGACCTGCCGGGTGTACCCGAGGTTGCGCCCTACCCCCATATAGGGGTAGCCGCGCCACGCGAACGACAAATACTGTGCCCCGGTCAGGAAGGTTTCAAACCGGATGAGCTTATTTAGAAAGCCGTTTTCCTCGGCGTAAGCCGAATATCCCAGCACCACATCGGCCGGCTTACTAAAGCCACGCTGCATATACCTGAGCCACTGATTGGTGACCGGAATACAATCGGCATCGGTGAACAGCATCCGCTCGTGGCGGGCCGTTTTAATGCCCAGGGTCAGGGCATATTTTTTGGGTGCCAATCCGTCAGGCGTTTTGTTGACGGTTACGAGCCGGACGTGGGGGTAGTACTGCGTGAGTTGCTGCACGAATAGATAGGTGTCGTCTTGGGAGCGGTCATCAATGACGACCAACTCAAAGCCGGCGGGGTAGTCTTGTTGCAGCAATAGGGGTAGCAACCGCCGCAGGTTTTCCAACTCGTTGTGAGCACACACCAGGATGGAAACCGGCTCGGTATCGGGGCCATCGGCGGCTTCGGAAGGCCGGCGGGCAAAGGGCAGAAAGTAGTAGGCCGCGTAGAAAAGCTGCCCCAGCACGCAGGCCAGCAGCAGCCACAGGGCCGGAGAAAGATGGAAAGGCAAAGCAGAGCAGGTAGTTCAGGCGGTAAAAGTAGGCATTCGGGGTAGGCCGAGTACCTTTGCAGGAAGAAGCTGGGAGCGGGAAGGTAGAAGTACGTAGCCACTGAAAATGTTGGCTACGAATTTCTGGCATCTCACTTTCAGCTTCTCGCTCTAGCTTCTATTTGCAGAATGACCTTCGACCTCGTAGCCAACGACCCGCATACCAAAGCCCGCGCCGGCATAGTCCACACCGACCACGGGGCTATTGAAACGCCCATTTTCATGCCCGTGGGCACGGCCGGCACCGTGAAAGCCGTGCAGCAGCGCGACCTCAAGGACGACGTGCAGGCCCAGATTATCCTCGGCAATACCTACCACCTCTACCTGCGCCCCGGCCTGGAGGTGCTCAGCAAAGCCGGGGGCCTGCATAAGTTCAACGGCTGGGACCGGCCCATTCTCACCGACTCGGGCGGGTACCAGGTGTACTCCCTTTCCGGCACCCGCAAAATCAAGGAGGAGGGCGTGAAGTTTCGCTCCCACATTGATGGCTCCCAGCACCTGTTCTCGCCGGAGGGCGTCATGGACATTCAGCGCACCATCGGGGCCGACATCATCATGGCTTTCGACGAGTGCACGCCCTGGCCCTGCGAGTACAGCTACGCCGCCCGGTCCCTGGACATGACCCACCGCTGGCTGAAGCGCTGCATCGAGCGTTTCGACAGCACCGAGGGCCACTACGGCTACTCCCAGACGCTTTTCCCGATTGTGCAGGGTAGCACGTTCAAGGATTTGCGGGTGAAATCGGCGGAGTTTATTGCCGAGCAGGGCCGCGAGGGCAACGCCATTGGGGGCCTGAGCGTGGGTGAGCCGGCCGAACTGATGTACGAAATGACCGAACTGGTCTGCGACATTCTGCCCCGGGACAAGCCCCGCTACCTTATGGGGGTAGGCACGCCGGCCAACATCCTGGAAAACATAGCCCTGGGCGTGGATATGTTCGACTGCGTGATGCCCACCCGCAACGCCCGCAACGGCATGCTGTTCACTACGCAGGGCATTATGAACATTGCCAATAAGAAGTGGGCCGACGACTTCTCGCCGATTGATGAAGAGCTGGGCGGCTACGTCAGCACGTTTTACTCCCGCTCCTACGTGCGCCACTTGTTCCACAGCAAGGAAATGCTGGGCCCGCAGATTGCCTCCATCCACAACCTCACCTTCTACCTCTGGCTGGTGAAGCAAGCCCGCCAGCAAATTCTGGCCGGCACCTTCCGCGAGTGGAAAGAGAGGATGGTAAGACAGGTCATGACACGTTTGTAAGCCCCCATTCGTTTGTCATCCTGAGCAGCGCGAAGGACCTCTACCGCTTCGATGAGGGTAGTAAGAGTACCTCCGGTAGAGGTCCTTCGCGCTGCTCAGGATGACAGATAACACGTTATGCGCCTCCTCGATAAATACATTCTCAAAAAATTTCTCACGGCGTTTTTCTTCACGGTGGTGCTGCTCGTGTCGGTTATCTGCGTGATTGACTTCACGGAGAAAAACGACGATTTTCTCAAGCATGACCTCGGGGCCTGGCAGATTGTGTCGGAGTACTACGTGAACTTGTTTCCGTATTTCGCTAACCTGCTCTCCCCCATCACGGTGTTTATTGCGGTGGTGTTCGTGACGGCCCAGCTAGCCTCGCGCACGGAGGTAGTGGCTATGCTGGCCTCGGGCATCAGCTTTAAGCGGTTTCTGCTGCCCTACATCATGGGCAGCGCCATTCTGGGCGTCCTGACCATGGCCATGACGGGCTGGTTGATTCCTCTTGCCAACAAAACCCGGGTCCAGTTCGAGAAGGCCTACATCAAAAATCCCTACCGTTTCGATGCGCGCAACGTGCACATCAAAATCGGGCCGCAGAGCTACGCCTACATGGAAAGCTACGACAACGTGAACAACGTAGGCTACAAGTTTGCGCTGGAAACCATTGACGGGCAGCTCCTCAAGCGCCGCATGACGGCCGAGGCCATTACCTGGGACTCCACGAAGCGGGCCTGGAAGCTTACCCCGCAGCTTGTGCGCACCTTCAACGGCGAAAAGGAAACCCTGCTGAGCCTGCCCGCCCGCGACACTACCCTCAACCTCTACCCCAAGGACTTTGCCAGCACCTACCGCCTGGCCGAAACCCTGACCCTACCCGAGCTGAACCGCTACATCAATCAGAAGATAGCCCGCGGCGCCGACGACACGCAGGTGTACCTCAGCGAGAAGTATGAGCGCTACGCCTACCCTTACGCCATGTTCATCCTGACGGTGATTGGGGTGATTATGAGTGCCCGCAAGAGCCGGGCCGGGGTAGGCGGCCAGATTGCGTTGGGCTTCGTGCTGGCCTTCGTGTTTATCATCTTCGTGATTCTGAGCCGCAACCTGGCGGCCGTGGGCACGCTCTCACCGTTGCTGGCGGCCTGGGTGCCCAGCATTGTGTTTACCATTATTGGCCTGTTCCTGTACCGCGTGGTTCCACGCTAACGGTGAAATAGTGAATGAGTGAATGCGTGAATTGGGGGTTCTACTACCACTACTCGCGCCATTGGAGCAGTTACTCCACTCATTCACGCATTCACTCATTCACTCTATGCTCAAAGACTACCTCCGCCTGCATTTCATTGTGTTGCTCTGGGGCTTCACGGCCATTCTGGGGAAGCTGATTTCGGTGCCGCCGGTGGAACTGGTATTCTGGCGGACGTTGCTGGCAGCTACCGGGCTAGCCGGACTCTTGCTCGGGCGGCGCCAGCCCTGGCGTATTCCGGCGAGTGAGGCGTTGCGGCTGTTGGGCATTGGGGCACTGGTAGCAACGCACTGGATTACCTTTTTTCTCTCGGCGCGCTTGTCGTCGGTGAGTGTGAGTTTGGCGGGCATGGCCACCCTGGCCCTCTGGACCTCCCTGCTGGAGCCGCTGCTGCTGTGGCGGCGGGTGCGCTTTTATGAGGTAGGGCTGGGCCTGCTGACGATGGTAGGGCTTTACCTCGTGTCGCAGGCAGAGCTGGATCAGCTGCCGGGTTTGCTGGTAGCTATTGTATCGGCGGGGCTTTCGGCTTTGTTTAGCGTGTTCAACTCCAAGCTGGTACACCGTCATCCTCCGCTACGCCTCACGCTGTACGAAATGACGGGGGCCTGCCTGAGCATTGCGCTGTTTCTGCCCATCTATGGCCGCTATTTCACCGAAGGTCGTGGCGTGCAGCTGAGCCTCTCGGGTTTCGACTGGCTATGGCTGCTTATCCTGGCGGGCGTGTGCACCGTGTACGCCTTTTCCGCCTCCGTGGAGCTGATGAAGCGGATTTCAGCCTTCGTAGTAAACCTGACCATCAACTTGGAGCCGGTTTATGGTATCATTCTGGCCGTGCTCATGTACACGTTTCATATTCCGGGCTTCGGGCAGGAAAAGCTTTCCACCGGTTTCTACCTGGGCACCTTCATCATCCTGCTCAGCGTGCTGATTCACCCCATCCTCGACCAGTGGAACCGCCGGCGCATTCGCCAGAAGGAAGCCGCCGACTTGCTGGTAGGATAACTGGTGGAATAGTGATTAGGTGAACAGGTGAGGTAGATAACCTCAAGAGCAGAGTTACCCCAGGCAGTACATACTTTCTCTCCTACAGCTTTCCGTCCCAGATCTGGTACTCTGCGGGCAACCCTAAATGCGGGGGCTGCTCGTGGCCCGGAAACAGGCCATATACCGCCGAGCCGGAACCCGACAAGCTAGCGTAGGCAGCCCCGGCCGCGTAAAGTGCTTGCTTTATTTCGCCCAGTACCGGGTAGTGTGGCGTTAAGGCCTCCTCGAAGTCGTTACTGACGGTGTGTCGCCAGCTTTCCAGAGGTTGGGCCAGCGCCGTGCGCAGGTCGTGGCGCGGAGTGCGAGGCTGCACGCGGGAGTAGGCCTCAGCGGTGCTAATGTGCAAGCCGGGGTAAATAACCTTGCAGGCAGTGCCCGTGAGGTCCAGGCTGATGTCTTCGAAAACGTCGCCCTTCTCGTAGGCAAAAACGGGTTGGTTGCGAATAAAGAAAGCACAGTCCGCGCCCAGCCGGCGAGCATAGCTTTGCAGGGTTTCGGGGGGTAGGCCTAGTTGAAAAAGATCATGTAAAGCCCGCAGGGCAAATGCTGCGTCGCCAGAGCCTCCGCCTAAGCCAGCACCAATAGGCACCACTTTGTGCAGATGCAGGTGCACCGGCGGCAGGTTAAAATCGGCCTTGAGGAGCTGGTACGCCCGCAGACACAAGTTTGTAGTCGGCTCGCCGGGGATAGGAATGCCGCTGAGGCCCAGAGTGGTTTCGGCGGCTGGCAGCACCTCCAAGGCATCGGTCCAGGGCAAGGGAATAAACACCGATTCGAGGTTGCGGAAGCCATCGGGGCGCTGGCCGGTGATGTAGAGGCCAAGGTTGAGCTTGGCGTTGGGGAAAACGAGCATACAAAGCGCAGATTGGACCGCAAGCTAACCGCTCCAACGGCGAAGTCAAATGCCCACTACATTTCGCCGTATTTTTGACGCTATGTGCGCCGTTGTAACTTCCTGGTACGCCCGCCGCGGCAAACGTCTGCTTGATGTAGCCGTGGCCGCGCCCTTGCTTCTGCTTTCGGTGCCGTTGCTCCTACCCCTGGCGGCGGCACTAGCCGTTCAGAATGGCGGAGCCTGGTTGTTTCGGCAGCAACGGCCAGGCTTACACGGTAAGTTGTTTACCTTCTACAAGCTTCAAACCATGACCTCCCGGCACGACGCTCAGGGTCACCTCCTACCCGATGCCGAGCGGCTACCCCGCTTGGGCCGCTGGGTGCGCGCCTCTTCCCTCGACGAGTTGCCCCAACTCTGGAACGTACTCCGGGGCGACTTAAGCTTGGTAGGGCCACGTCCGTTACTGGAGCAATACCTACCCTTGTACTCGCCGGAGCAGGCCCGCCGCCACGATGTACGCCCCGGTATTACGGGCTGGGCCCAGGTAAATGGCCGCAATGCCATCAGTTGGGAGCAGAAGTTTGTGCTGGATGTGTGGTACGCCGACCACCTCTCCTTTGGGCTGGATATGCGCATCTTGTGGCGCACGCTAAGCCGGGTGCTCGGCGCCCACGGAATTTCAGCTCCTGGTCAAGCCACCACTACCGCATTCACGGGCACTCCTCCCTCTAACCTGCCGACTGCATGACTACATCCTCTACGGTACCTGGTGCTGCTACCTTACTGCCCCAACTGGTTATCGTTGGGGCGGGCGGGCTGGGCCGCGAAGTGCTGGTGCTGGCCCGGCAGATCAACGAAGCCCACCCGACCTGGGAATTAGCCGGCTTTTACGATGACCGCGCGCCGGTTACCCCTTCCGTCCACGGCCTTCCCTACCTCGGCACCATTGCCAGCCTCAATGAGCAGCCCGAGGCGCTGCACGTGGTAGTAGCCGTCGGCAACAGCCGCAGCCGGGCCGCCATTGTAGCGCGGCTCTCCTCACCACAACTCACCTTTGCTACCCTTGTGCATCCCAGTGTAGCCCGCGCCGACTACCAGCAGCTGCGCATTGGGGCAGGCAGCGTTATCTGTCAGGGCTGCATCCTGACGTGTGATATTACGCTGGGCCGGCACGTGCTGCTTAATCTGGCCTGCACCATTGGCCACGATGCTGTACTGGAAGATTTTTGCTCCCTGATGCCTCATGCTAACGTGGGCGGCGAAGCCTACCTCGAAGCTGGCGTGTATCTGGGTACTAATGCTACCGTCATCAATCAGGTGCGCGTCGGCGCCGGTGCCATCATCGGGGCCGGGGCCGTAGCCGTGCGCAACCTGCCGGCCCATTGCACGGCTGTGGGTGTACCGGCCCAGATAATTAAAATAAGAAATCCGAAGTAGGCACCAGGAAACCAGGAATTTGTCCGTTCTTTCCCGCTTAGTACGTGCGTTTGGCCCGTAGGTCAGCGCCTCGTTTCTCTGCTTTCACTCATCCTTCTTCAATGCGCAGCCAGGATTACGACCGACTGTACCTCTCTCCTCCCCACCTCGGCCGGCACGAATTAAACTACCTGCACAAAGCCATTGAAGACAACTGGGTGGCGCCGGTTGGTCCGAACCTGGACGGGTTTGAGCGCGACATCTGCGAGTTTACCGGTGCCCGGTACTGCGTTGCCCTTACCTCCGGCACGGCCGCTATTCATCTGGGCCTTCGCCTGCTAGGGGTGGGCCCCGGCGACGAGGTGCTCTGCCCTTCTTTCACCTTTGTAGCCACGGCTAACCCTATCTTATACGTGGGTGCTACCCCGGTTTTTGTTGACAGCGAAGCCGAAACGTGGAACCTCTGCCCCGAGCGGCTGCGCGAGGCGCTGGAGGATATGCGCCGCCACAATCGTCGGCCCAAAGCTCTCATAATCGTGCATTTATACGGCATGCCCTGCCGCCTGCGCGAAATCATGGCCGTAGCCAGGGAGTATGAGGTGCCTGTGCTAGAAGATGCCGCCGAAGCCCTGGGCAGCCGCTACGACGGCCACCCCCTCGGCACCTTCGGGGACGTTGGCGTTTTCTCATTCAATGGCAACAAAATCCTGACTACCAGCGGCGGCGGAGCCCTTATCACGAACACTGCTGAATGGGCCCAGAAAGCTCGTTTTTGGGCCACCCAAGCTCGCGATGATGCCCCTCATTATCAACACAGCGAATTAGGCTACAATTACCGCCTCAGCAATCTGCTCGCCGGGATTGGGCGAGGGCAAATGGAACTGCTGGAGGACCGCGTAAAGAAGCGCCGGGAGATTTTCGCGTGGTACCAAAAGCACTTGTCCGATATTCCGGGCCTGGTGTTCGGACCTGCGGAGCCTATGGGTGGGCGCTCTAACCGCTGGCTTACCTGCGTAACGCTTCATCCCACTGATACTACCTCTTCGCCTGAGCAGCTACGCGTTCATATGGAAAAGCACAACATCGAAAGCCGGCCGCTCTGGAAGCCGCTGCACTTGCAGCCGCTATTCGCTACGGTGCCCGTTTACGGTGGCGAAGTTTGCGAAAAACTTTTCAAGCAAGGCCTTTGCCTACCCTCCGGATCGGCCATGACGGAAGCAGATTTGCAGCGTGTGGCCGGGGTAATAAAAGCTATTCTATAACTTAATCTTGCAGCCCTGGCCTACCCCTTTTAGTACATAAAGTTCATTCGGCAGTTTATAACGCACAAAGCTTGCAGTGTGTAGTATATCACAAAATGGCTTATTCCGGCGCATAGAGGTGGTTTTATGGCGTCTTCCTTCTTAGGGCCAGCTCCCAAGTACTAAAAAATAATACCTCTTCAGTGGGTTGGCGCCTGCTCGACACGAAATTGAAGCGCCCATGTTACCCAGCCAGTTCGGGTGCGCTTTGTGCTGGACTCTCTTCGACAAAGCCTTCGGACGTGCCGGCCACATTATGTGCTACCGTATCAAAGCGGGCACTAGTGAGTTGGAAGGCCGATTTGCTCAGACTCCGGTACATAGTATTGCTATCAGACAGGAGCAGAGAGGCCCGTACTGATACCTGTCAGTAACTGTTCACCTACTGGCTTTCACTCTCCTCCACGCTACCCCAGCGCTTGCTTCAAATCAGCCAATAATTCTTCAACTGGTTCTATGCCCACCGACAACCGTACCAGGCCCGTACTGATACCTAGTTCAGCTTGCTGCTCCGGCGTGAGGTAGCGATGTGAGGTACCAAGCGGATAAGACAGAGACGAATCGACCCCCGCCAGGGACGGAGCAAAGGGAAACCGCTGGCTGCGCTGCATAAAGCGGTTAACCACTTCCACTTCATCGGCTAATAGTACAGACAACATACCACCGAACAGGCCTGCACCCTGCTCCTGGGCTAGTGCGTGCTGAGGATGGTCGGGCAAGCCCGGATAATACACCTCCCGTACAGCTGGTTGCTGACGCAAAAACTCAGCTACGGCTAGGGCATTATGGCTGTGCTCACGCACGCGCAGCCGCAACGTTTTCAGTCCACGTACCGCCAACCAGCTTTCCATGGGACTCAACGTCAGGCCATAGAACACGCTTACTTGTTTGAGCCGCGCCGCTACTTCAGGCTCTGCCGCTACCACTACCCCCGCCGTTACGTCGGAGTGGCCGGCAATGTATTTCGTGACGCTGTGCATCACCATATCGGCACCCAGTTCCAGCGGGCGGGTGAGCACCGGGGTAGCAAAGGTATTGTCTACCACCAGCTTTAGTCCGTGCTGATGGCACTCAGCAGCCAAACGGCGAAGGTCGGCTACCCGCAACAGCGGGTTACTGATAGTTTCAGCCAGCATCACCCGCGTGGTAGCCTGCACAAACTGCCCTACGTTATAAAGCTGCTCAAACGGCACATAGGTTACGGTAATGCCCAGCCGGCTGAGTTCTTGATTCAGCAACGACGACGAGCCGCCGTAAATATCTGCCGCGCACAGCACATGGTCGCCGGCCTGGCAGCAGGCGGCCAGTGCGGCAAAAATGGCGGCCATACCTGAGCCCGTAGCAATAGCCCCCACGCCGCCTTCCCATCGATTTACAGCCGCGGCCAGCTCATCGGAGTTGGGGTTGCCGTTGCGGGAGTACATATAGCGGCTGCCCGGCTCCCCAAAATACTGCTCCAATTCGGTGAGGTCTTCGAACTTGAAAACAGAAGTTTGATAAATCGGGGTGATTTTGGGGTGGATATGCATGGGTGGGGAAGTCAGGCAAAGCGGAAAAGCAAAGGTAAACTACGGCAGCGTTGCAACCGGGCACTATTTCATTTTGCGCACTTCCTTACCCAAGTCAGCAGCGGCAGGGCGCCCGGCGGGCAGCTTCTGCAATGATGCAAGGTACTGTTGAGCTTCGGTTTTACGATTCATACTGATGGCCAAGCGGGTGAGATTAGCCAGCGTTTGCCAATCGTTAGGGCGGCGGCTGTTGGCCTGCTGAAACAGAGGGTAAGCTTTATCGGGTTGCTGCTGCAGGGTGTAGTACATGCCCAAATTGAAGGGACCTAATGAGCTTTCCGGATAGTACTGGCTGATAAGCTCAGCCAGTCGTCGGGCCACTTCTGCTCCCTCGGGCGTGTCTGATTGCCAATAGGGTAGCATATACTCTTCCAAGCTTTCGGGCAGAAAAACAGCTTCTGATGCGGGTAGTGCTTTGCCTTCACTCCACCGCCAGGGCTTGCTGCTGGCTTTGTGGTCGGCTAAGGCTGCTGTCAGCACGGCTACTTCCTTGTCGGGCTCGTGGGTCATTTCGTAAGTCTTGGCCAAACCGAACCGCATATCCAGTCGGTCAGGTGCAACCTTAATACCCTCTTGTAAAGTAGCACGGGCGGCTTCGAGCAGTTGTGGCTCATAGCCCTCATTAAGCGAGCCCGCTGCTTTTCCATCTTTCTGTTGAACTGCTACCCCCCGACCCGAAGGCGGTGCCGCACTTACCACTACTCGGTACGACTTCCGAAGCAGGTAATTAAACCGAGCCACATACAAGTCAGGATTCTGAGGATCTTTTTGCTGCCAAGCGACTAGCACTTTGCGCACTTTAGCAGTATCCTGAGCCTGCATGGCCCGCCGATAGTCAATCTGAAACGTTTGAGCGAAACCCGAAATAGCAACCAGCAACAGGCCAGCCGTGACAAGAGGAATATGCATAATAACCGCTGTGATAAGCCCAGAGAAGAGGTTCTGCAAGCTACGGCAGTTGCCGAATTTTCCACTGTCTTCTAGCAGGCCGTGCCTCATTCAAAATCTGCTTCCTTTACCTTATTTTCTCATGTGAGCCAGCTTCCTTTTTCGCCATATGTAAAAAGCCCCGTGCCTGAGAGCAGACACGGGGCTTTTCACCGAATAACCTTTAAGCAGACTAGGCTGAAGCGCCTTCGGCCAGTACGATTACGTTGTTGCGCAGCACCTCCACTACCCCGCCTTCAATGGCAAAGCGAGTAGCACCGCCGTTCACCACTACCTCTCCGGCTTTCAAAGCCGAAATCAGCGGGGCATGGTTGTTCAACACTTCAAATAACCCATCAACGCCGGGAAACTGAGCCGACGCAACTTCGCCTTCAAACACCTTGCGGTCGGGCGTGATGATTTCCAGATGCATAGTTTTGGTTGTTGATTGTTAATGGCTGATTGGTGGAAGCTGAAAAGAGTAACTATCAACTTCCACCAATCAACAACCAAATTACTTGGCTTCGGCCATCAGCTTCTCGCCTTTCACTACGGCATCCTCAATAGTGCCTACCAGGTTGAAAGCCGCCTCGGGCAGGTGGTCGTACTTGCCGTCGATGATTTCGTTGAAGCCCTTGATGGTGTCTTTGATGTCCACCAGCACGCCTTTCAGGCCCGTGAACTGCTCAGCTACGTGGAAGGGCTGCGACAGGAAACGCTGCACGCGGCGGGCGCGGGTTACCGTCAGCTTGTCTTCCTCGGAGAGTTCGTCCATACCCAGGATGGCGATGATGTCCTGCAGTTCCTTATAGCGCTGCAGAATTTCTTTCACGCGCTGGGCCGTGCCGTAGTGCTCCTGACCGATAACGGACGGGTCGAGAATGCGCGAGGTGGAGTCCAGCGGGTCCACGGCGGGGTAGATACCCAGCTCGGCAATCTTACGCGACAGTACGGTGGTAGCGTCCAAGTGGGCGAAGGTCGTCGCCGGAGCCGGGTCAGTCAAGTCGTCGGCAGGTACATATACGGCCTGTACCGAGGTGATAGAACCACGCTTCGTAGAGGTAATACGCTCCTGCATGGCACCCATTTCGGTAGCCAGCGTGGGCTGGTACCCTACGGCCGAAGGCATACGGCCCAGCAGAGCCGATACTTCTGAACCAGCCTGGGTGAAGCGGAAAATGTTGTCGATGAAGAACAGAATGTCACGACCAGCACCAGTGCCGTCGCCGTCGCGGAAGCTCTCGGCAACCGTGAGGCCCGAGAGGGCTACGCGGGCACGGGCTCCGGGGGGCTCGTTCATCTGGCCGAATACGAGGGTAGCCTTCGAGTCTTTCAGGGCTTCGGCATCCACTTTCGTGAGGTCCCAGCCACCTTCTTCCATCGAGTGCTTGAAGCCTTCGCCGTACTTAATTACGTCCGACTCCAGGAATTCGCGCAGCAGGTCATTGCCTTCGCGGGTACGCTCACCCACGCCAGCAAACACCGACAGACCACCGTAGGCCTTGGCAATGTTGTTTACCAGCTCCATGATGAGTACAGTTTTGCCTACCCCGGCACCACCGAACAAACCAATTTTGCCACCCTTTACATAGGGCTCGAGCAGGTCGATTACTTTGATACCCGTAAACAGTACTTCCGACGACGTTGCGAGGTCTTCGAAAGCCGGGGCGCCGCGGTGAATCGGCAAGCCGCCGTCGCTCTTCGGTTGCTCAATGCCATCAATGGCATGACCGATAACGTTAAACAGACGACCGCGCACACCTTCGCCGGTAGGCATAGTGATGGGCGAGCCTAGGTCACGAACTTCAGCGCCGCGGGTCAGGCCCTCGGTCGAGTCCATGGCGATGGTGCGCACACGGTCTTCGCCCAGGTGCTGCTGGCACTCCAGCAGAACTTTTTGGCCGTTGTCTTTCGTGACTTCGAGGGCGTCGAGAATGTTGGGAAGCTTAGAGCTTTCACCCGCGAAGCTCACGTCCACGACGGGACCGATAACCTGGGTGATTTTGCCGGTATTCGCCATTGCTTTTTATATAAGGGGATGGGTGCAACGTTTCAGGACGCAAAAGTACGGCTTAATCCCGGCATTGCCAAGACCCCTCTAAAGCCTGCCCCGTCAACTTTTTTTTCAGCGCCTGAAGACCTGAAAATCAGCTCAAAAAGCCACGTTGCCGGGCTTTTCGGGGGTAGCCCGACGAAAAATTTTTACCCGGAAATTTGCCTTGAATAAAAGCTGCCGTACATTTGCACAACCAAACGGCATACTTACACCGGTAGCCGCCTGGAAATTGTCCGATGGTGTAACTGGCAACACGCTTGATTTTGATTCAAGAAAGTCCAGGTTCGAGCCCTGGTCGGACAACCGACAACCCAACGCGAAAGGCGCTGATTCTTCCTACCCCGGAAGAGTCAGCGCCTTTCGCTTTTTCGCCACGGATGAAACGGGTAGAAAGCGGATGGCACGGATGCAGTAACTACTCCTGTATTCGTGCCATCCGTTTTTTGCGCCATACAATCTGACTTCTATACCTTCTCCACCTTTCCTTTCATGTCACAGCAGGTAAAAATATTCGCGGGCAACGCCTCGCGCGAACTGGGCGAACAAATTGCGGCCGCCTACGGCACTCCGCTCGGCGACCTGAGCATTCAGCGCTTTGCAGACACGGAGCTAGGACCCAGCTTTAATGAAAGCATTCGGGGCTGCGCCGTGTTCCTGATTCAGAGCACCAACCCGCCCGCCGAAAACCTGATGGAGCTGGCCCTGATGGTGGACGCTGCCAAGCGCGCCTCGGCCTATAAGGTGAACATTGTGATGCCCTACATGGGCTACGCCCGCCAAGACCGCAAGGATAAGCCACGGGTAAGTATTGGAGCGAAGGTGGTAGCCAACATGATTCAGAGCGTAGGCGCCGACCGCATGATGACCTGCGACCTGCACGCCGGCCAGATTCAGGGCTTCTTTGATATTCCCGTCGACCATTTGGACGGTGCTACCGTGACGGCGCCCTATATTCAGTCGTTGAACCTGGACAACCTGATTTTCGCTTCGCCCGACGTAGGAGGAGTAGTGCGTACCCGCGCCTTTGCCAAGAAGTTCGGGGCGGAAATTGTGGTTTGCGACAAGATGCGGCTGCGGGCCAACGAAATTGCTTCTATGCAGGTTATCGGCGACGTAGCCGGCATGAACGTAGTGCTTGTGGATGACATTGTGGATACGGCCGGCACCATCTGCAAAGCCGCCGAGCTGCTGATGGAGCGCGGCGCCAAATCGGTGCGGGCCGTAATTACCCACGGCGTGCTCAGCGGCCCGGCCCACGACCGAATTCGGAATTCTGTATTGGAAGAGTTGGTGATTACCGACACCATTCCGCTCAAGCAGGAAAACCCCAAAATCAAGGTAATTTCCGTAGCCAGCTTGTTTGCGCAGGCCATTCGCAACGTGGTAACCCACGAGTCAATCAGCTCGCTGTTTATCTAGCTTCTACCTAGTAAGGTAAGCTCTTTATTACCCGGCGCTTCCTAAGTATCGTCCTTCTATAGGGCAAAGCACTGGTTGTCGGCATCCTTACATCCCGCAGGGTACTGCTTGCTAACTTGTCATCAGAGGAAGGCCATAGGCTGCTGGTTGTCCTCTTTGTCTGCGCTATAGCCATTAGCCTGACAGCTGACAGGCTAATGCTAGAGGAGCCTTCTTGCGTGCTAGGGAATCTTTGCTCTTTCCATGGCTAGTGTAAAGCAAAAATCATATCTTTGCGGCCCGTTTACCTGCTGTGGGTAAGCGTTTTTCTCTTCAAACGAACACGTTTTATGAAAAGCCTCGAGATTGTAGGGTTTAAAAGAGCGAATCTCGGTAAGAAGGATGCCAAGGCCCTGCGCCTGGAATCCTACGTACCGTGCGTACTGTACGGTGCAGGTACCCAAGTGCACTTCTCGGCTCCGGCCATCCTATTCCGCGAACTGCTGTACACCCCCGAGGTGCACATCGTGGACCTGAACATTGAAGGCGAGATGCGCCGCGCTATCGTGCAGGACGCGCAGTTCCACCCCGTGAACGAAATGCTGCTGCACGTTGACTTCCTGGAACTGCAGGAAGGCAAAGAAGTGAAAATGGACGTGCCCGTGAAGTATGTGGGTACTTCGCCTGGCGTTCAGCAAGGTGGTAAGCTGGTAAGCAAGCTGCGCAAGCTGAAAGTAAAGGCTACCCCCGAAAATCTGCCCGACTTCGTAGAGGTAAACATTTCGGACCTGGGCCTGGGCAAGTCGATTAAGGTGAACAAAGTGGAAGCCCAGGGCTACACCATCCTCACCAACCCGCTGGCTCCCATTGCTACCGTGACCATCCCGCGTGGTCTGCGTGGCACGCTGCAGGCTGACAAATAAATCACGGATTAAGACGGATTTTTCGGATTACACGGATACCGTGCCCGAGTTACTCCGTCTGCCGAAAAAAGCCGTTCTGCTTGCAGAGCGGCTTTTTTGTTGTCAGCTGCCGACTGTTAGTCAATTCCCTACCCCTCTACTGGAAGCTAAAGCCTTACGAAGCATCCGCCCCGGCAGAAGGAAGTTGAACCGCAGGCTGACAAGCGAATCCGTGTAATCCGTTCAATCCGTCTAAATCCGTGATTTTATGAAGTTCCTTGTTCTGTGCCTGGGCAACATCGGGCCGGAGTATGCCGATACGCGGCACAACGTAGGATTTATGGTAGGCGACTACCTGGCCAAGAAGTTTGAGGCTGCACCCTTTGAGTTGGGGCGCCATGCCTTCACCACCGAAATCAAGCACAAGGGCCATACGTTTGTGCTGGTAAAGCCAACTACCTACATGAACCTGAGCGGCAAAGCTGCGGCCCACTGGCTGAGTGCGCTGAAAATCCCGAAAGAGCAGCTGCTGGTAGTTACCGACGACCTGGCCCTTCCTTTTGGCAAGTTACGTCTGAAAGGCAAGGGCTCGGCCGGCGGACAAAATGGCCTCAAGCACATTCAGGAAATCCTGGGCACCGACGAGTACGCCCGCCTGCGCTTCGGCATCGACTCCAGCTTCTCGAAGGGCCGGCAGGTAGATTACGTCCTCAGCCCCTTCTCCGCCGACGAGCAGATTGATTTGGCGGCGCGCCTGGAAAAGGCAGCCGAAGCCGTGCTACTGTTTGGCACTGTAGGGCTGGAGCGGGCCATGAATGTGGTGAACGTAAAGTGAGCAGGCTTACAGGAAGTTAATCACACTCATTAGCGCTACCGCCGCACAAAATAGCAGCAGTAAGCCACGAAGGGGAGTTACCACTTGATGTCGTTCCTTGCTATTAGACCGCAACAGGTTGATGCCGCCCCATATAACTCCTACTGCTAAGCTCGGGTAGCAAAGGCCGGCAAGTATAACAGCAATAAAAGCCCCCGCATTCCTGGTGTCAAGTGGCCCGGTATTCTAAGCAGTGGCGTATACTTTAATACCGTACGGCAGAAGTTATAACCTAGCGCGTTACCAAAGCAAGCCGGCCACCAAGTTCTCAACTCGGCGGCCGGCTTGCTTTGGGGGCTTGAAGTAATAACGCTACGCTACTCCCGAACCGGGGCGCACGGAGCTGCTGGGCTGCATCAGACTCAGGGAGCCATCGGCGTTTTCGGCCATCAGGAGCATGCCCTGGCTTTGGATGCCTTTGATTTCGCGGGGGGCCAGATTGAGGAGCACCTGCACCTGCTGACCTACCAAGGCTTCGGGCAGGAAGTGCTCAGCAATACCCGAGACGATAGTGCGCGGCTCCTCGAAGCCCAGATCCACGCTGAGCTTAAGCAGCTTCTTGGTTTTAGCAACTTTCTCAGCGGCTACAATGGTCCCAATGCGCAGATCCATCTGCTGAAACTGCTCAAAGCTGATGTCGTCCTTGGCAGGGGCTGAAACGGCTGCGGCCAGTTCATTGGCTTTCTTAGTATCGAGCAGCTTCTGGACCTGCGCCTCCACAGTGGCGTCTTCAATTTTCGTGAATAGCAGCGCCGCTTCGGCCAGCTGATGCCCGGCAGCCAGGTTATTGGGCTGGCCGGCTTGCTGCCACGGGCCTTTTTCAATGGTAAGCATCTGCCCCAGCTTACCAGCCGCCGTAGGCAGGAAGGGCTCCAGCAGCGTGACGAGGCTGGCAGCCAGCTGCAGGGCCACGTGCAGCACCGTACCCGTGCGCGCCTCATCCGACTTAATCAGCTTCCAAGGCTCCATGTCGGCCAGGTACTTGTTGCCCAGGCGCGTCAGGTTCATCAGCTCGTTCAGGGCGTCGCGGAAGCGGTAATTGTCAATCAGCTCCCCGATGCGCTGTGGGAACTCCTGGAGCTGGCGCAGCACGTCCTCATCCTCAGTGGTGAAGCCCACGGCGGCGGGCACTTTGCCCTCGAAGAATTTGTGGGTGAGCACCACGGCCCGGTTCACGAAGTTACCCAGGTTGGCTACCAGCTCGTTGTTGTTGCGGGCCTGAAAATCCTTCCAGGTGAAGTCGTTGTCCTTGTTTTCGGGAGCATTGGCGCACAGCACATAGCGCAGCACATCGGCTTGGCCAGGGAAGTCCTGCAGGTACTCGTGCAGCCACACGGCCCAGTTGCGCGAGGTGCTGATCTTGTCGCCCTCCAGGTTCAGAAACTCGTTGGCGGGTACGTTGGTGGGCAGAATATAGTCGCCGTGGGCCTTGAGCATCGCCGGGAAGATGATGCAGTGGAACACGATATTATCCTTACCGATAAAGTGCACCAGCTGGGTGCCCTGGTCTTTCCAATAGGTTTCCCAGGTGTCAGGCAGCAGGTCTTTGGTAGCGGAGATGTAGCCAATGGGCGCGTCAAACCACACGTAGAGCACTTTGCCCTCGGCTCCTTCCACCGGTACGGGCACGCCCCAGTCCAGGTCGCGGGTTACGGCGCGGGGCTGCAGGCCCTGGTCGATCCAGGATTTGCACTGGCCGTACACGTTGGTTTTCCAGTCCTGCTTGTGGCCTTCCACAATCCACTCGCGCAGCCAGGGCTCGTACTGATCCAGGGGCAGGTACCAGTGTTTGGTTTCGCGGAGCACGGGCTGATTGCCCGAAAGCATGGAGCGGGGGGCAATCAGCTCCGTAGGCGAAAGAGACGTGCCGCATTTCTCGCACTGGTCGCCGTAGGCGTTGTCGTTGCCGCAGTTCGGGCAGGTACCCACGATGTAGCGGTCGGCCAGGAACTGGTCGGCTTTCTCATCATAATACTGCTGCGAGACCTGCTCGATGAACTTGCCGTCCTCGTAGAGCTTTCTGAAAAAGCCGCTGGCTACCTCGGCGTGGGTTTGGGAAGAGGTACGTGAGTAAATATCGAAGGAAATCCCAAAGTCCTGGAACGAGTCGCGGATGATGGCGTGGTACTTATCCACTACCTGCTGGGGCGTGACGCCTTCCTTCTGGGCCCGAATGGTGATGGGCACCCCGTGCTCATCAGAGCCGCAAATGAATTTTACGTCGCGCTGCTGGGCGCGCAGGTAGCGGGCGTAGATGTCGGCCGGAATGTACACCCCGGCCAGATGACCGATGTGTACCGGACCGTTGGCGTAGGGTAGGGCCGCCGTAACAGTGTAGCGTTGGGGAGTAAGGGACATATCAGAAGCGAAAAGCTACTTTTCAAATCAAGCTTGGCGCTGGCGTACCAGCCGCCGGAGCTGCAAAGGAACAGCTAAAAAAGAGGAAAGACGCGGATTGGTTTTCGGCTCGGGCCGGCAAACGTCGTATAACCAGCTGCGGTGGGCTGCCTGCAACGGGACGCGCTTGCACCCGGCGCCAGAAAAGTCCCATACTTATTAAACAAATTCATCTGCGAATCCTTCTACCTTGCAACTACCTACGGTGGAGTTTTGCCGTATGCCACAGTAGTACTGCCCTTCCTACGTTCAAAGACATGAAGAACTCCGATCAGGACCAGCCCGCTAAAAAGGCTAAAAAAGAAAAAGACCCGGCCGAAAAGGCTCAGCGCAAAGTTGCCAAA
Source organism: Hymenobacter sp. HSC-4F20 (assembly GCF_019599275.1). Lineage (GTDB taxonomy): Bacteria > Bacteroidota > Bacteroidia > Cytophagales > Hymenobacteraceae > Hymenobacter. The sequence continues at coordinate 306,957 of NZ_JAHZTD010000003.1, forward strand.
GCTGCCCAATCAGCCTCTGCTACTATTTCCGAAGCGGGGTCCGGCAAGAAAGCCAGCCAGAAAAAGGCCCTGAAAACGGCGGCTAAGCAGCTGCAAAAACAGCTCGACATCCGCATTAACGAGGTAGTAAAGCGCATTCGCAAGGAAACGAAGGCCAAGCTGAAGGAGGTAGTGAAAGATGCTACCCGCCGCCTCGACGTGGACATGGAGCACCTCTTCGAGGAAGCCTTGCACACCATTGTGCGCCACCATGAGGCCGGCACCCCCGCCGCGTCCGACAGCTTCTCTACTCTATCGGAGGGTAGCACAACGGAAGCGGCCCCTGCTTCAGCCGCTCCAGCCCGGACCCGGTCGGGCAGCTCTACCAGCCGGTCAGCCGCGCCGAAAGTAACGCCGAGTGTTCCGCCCACTACTGCCCGCCCAGCCACGCCCGCCCGCTCGCGCACTACAGCGAAGAAAGTAGCTTCTTCCGACAGCCTACGTGACATTCCAGCCTCCGACCTGAGCACTAACGAAGTGGGGCTGTAGCTTTACTTGTTCTTAAACACACCGAGCCCCCGATGGTGCTGATGCATAATCGGGGGCTCAGTGCGTTGGGACCAGCTCGCAGGCATAATGCGGCCACTGCCAGGTTACTGCCGCGGCAGCCGCATGGTGTCGGCGGGGGCCCCATTGAGGCGGCGCAACCGCGTTTCGGGGGTAGTCGTGTTGTTGTCGTTGGTATTGAGGCTTTCGGGGCGCTTGCGGGAGTTAATACCACTGGCCTGTTCCCCCAGAAGTACGCGGCCAGGCGTAGCATCGGGCACGGAGCCGCCGTAGCCCGCATTACTGTTGTAGGCTGCCTGCCGGTCAGCATCGGTGAGAATCTGCGTTGGGGGCCGGCGGACGGCGCTTTCCTCTGTTGAGGTTTCCTGGGAAGCAGTGCAGGCCGCCAGCAGACCCAGAGCAGGAATAGCCAGGCGAATAGAATGAAGCAGGTTCATGGCAAAATAGAGAAGCTGGCCCACGCGGGCCAGCTTCTCTCCTAACGAACTGGAAGCCGGTAGGTTGACTTTAGCCCTGGCTGGCGTGTACCAAGCTCGCCTGAATTCCGTCCCAGAGGGCCACGCGCGCCTGCATGCAGCGGGCCGCCACGGCTTGGCTTTCCTGCCAGCGCTGGGCGTCGTCGCCGCACAATTCGCGCACCATCTGCTGAGCCAGAGGTGTGTGCACCTCCTCGTCAAGCTGAATGTGGCGGTCGAGGTAGTAGGTGAAGGTATCGAGCTGACCGGGAAAGCGCTGGCGCAAGTCGTGCACGAGGTGACGGAACATATCGGGGATGACATCTTCCCGTCCGAAGGTGAAGGCTGCCGCCACGGCGTGGGGCTGGCCCGAGTTAATGATGCGGAAGGTATCCAGCACAAACTCCCGCACCGAAGCCGGTACCTGGGCCTGCTCCAGGGCCTCTCCTACCGTGGCGCCCTGGGCCAGAGCGGCGAGCAGACGCTCTACCGGGACCGTATCGGCGCCGCACTCGCGCATGGAGCGCAGGTACAGCTCGAAGTGGCTGGCTGGGTTGCCCTCGGGGTCCACGTCGGTTTCTTCTTCCAGCACAATATCGTTGATGAGGCGGCGGGTAGTAGGGTTGCCACGCGGCACCCAGGGCACATCTACGCAGGTCAGTTCCCGCTGCAACGCTTTCAGCAGCGACATAAAGTCCCAGACGGCAAACACATGGTGCTGCATGAACACGCGCAGGTCGTCGAGGGAATGCAGGGACTGGTACACACCGTGAGCTACGAGCTGCTCGCGGGCCGGGGCCAGGGCTTGTTGCAGGGCGGCAATGGAATCAGACTGAACTTGGGTTGACATAAAACAAGCAGAAAAAGGCAGCGTGGGTGAGTCCGGGCTACCCACAAACGGAATAGCTGATCCGGCCGGATTGGGCAAAATTACGGATGAGGTGTCAATTCCTTCCCCACTCGGAGTATCACGTCTTTTACTTTGCCTTCTCGAACACCATGCCCTAGGAATCCATGCACTACCGCTGGCTAGTGGGCTGGGGCCTTCATCGAAGACGTAGCCGAGGTAGCCGCCGCATCGGGCGCAGAGCAGCTTGTTGCAGGGGAGCACGCTGCGCATACCACCGGTAAGGCCGAAACGCGCATAGAAAGAGACCGGTAAGAAAATACTCAGCTGCCCGTGCCCGACGGATGGTGCTGGCCGCATAGCGCATGCTGTTAAGCTTGGGCTCGCTCTGGGGCGGGCTGGGGCGACCTAGGGGCCGGCGGCGGGAACATCAGCAGCCCAAGTAGTTGTCTTGTTTACTACCTGCGGTTTCTTCCTCACTCAGTAACAATTAATTAGTGCGCGCTTTTGCGCCAAACATTCCATACCTTTGCGCCCGGAAAACCCTTTGTATGCAGAACATCCGGAATATCGCCATCATTGCGCACGTTGACCACGGCAAGACGACGCTCGTGGACAAGATCATTCACGCCTCGAAGATTTTCGGCGAACACCAGCAGTTCGACGACTTGATCCTCGACAACAATGACCTGGAACGTGAGCGGGGCATTACTATCGTCTCCAAGAACGTATCGGTACGTTACAAGGACGTTAAAATCAATATCATCGACACCCCTGGTCACGCCGACTTCGGCGGGGAAGTAGAGCGCGTGTTGAAAATGGCCGACGGCGTGCTGCTGCTGGTGGACGCCTTTGAAGGCGCCATGCCCCAGACGCGCTTCGTGTTGGGCAAAGCCATTGACCTGGGCCTGAAGCCCATTGTAGTGGTAAACAAGGTAGACAAGGAAAACTGCCGCCCCGACGAGGTGCACGAGCAGGTGTTCGACCTGATGTTTAACCTGGGCGCTACCGAAGATCAGCTGGACTTCGTGACCCTGTACGGCTCGTCGAAGCAAGGCTGGATGTCGCGGGACTGGAAACAGAAGACCGAAGACATTACCCCCCTGCTCGACGCCATTATTGATGTCATCCCGCCGGCTCCCTTCCTTGAGGGCACGCCCCAGATGCAGGTTACCTCGCTCGACTACTCAGCTTTCGTAGGCCGTATTGCCATTGGGCGCGTGCACCGCGGTGTCCTGAAAGAAGGCTCGAACATGAGCCTGATGAAGGCCGACGGCTCGGTGAAGAAAGTAAAAATCAAAGAGCTGCAGGTATTCGAAGGTCTGGGTAAAGCCAAGGTAAGCGAAGTGCAGGCCGGTGAAATCTGCGCCGTAACCGGCATCGAAGGCTTCGACATCGGCGACACGCTAGCCGACGCCGAAAACCCCGAGGCGCTGACCCGCATTGCCATCGACGAGCCGACGATGAACATGCTGTTCACTATCAACAACTCGCCTTTCTTCGGTAAAGAAGGCAAGTTTGTTACCTCGCGCCACCTGCGCGACCGTCTCTACAAGGAAACCGAGAAAAACCTGGCCTTGCGCGTGCAGGAAACTGACCGGGAAGACACCTTCCTGGTGTACGGCCGCGGCATTCTGCACTTGTCGGTACTCATCGAAACGATGCGCCGCGAAGGCTACGAGCTGCAGGTAGGTCAGCCTCAGGTACTGTTCCAGGAAGACGAGAATGGCAACCGTCTGGAGCCCATCGAGCACTTGGTAGTGGACGTGCCCGAGGAAACTGCTGGTAAGGTGATTGAGCTGGTAACCCAGCGCAAGGGCGAGCTAACCATCATGGAGCCCAAAGGCGACCTGCAGCACCTGGAGTTCAACATTCCGTCGCGCGGGCTGATTGGCCTGCGTAACAACGTGCTGACTGCCACCGCCGGGGAGGCTATTATGAACCACCGCTTCACCAGCTATGAGCCCTACAAAGGCACCATTCCTGGTCGTATCAGCGGCTCACTCATCTCGATGGAAAGCGGTCCTGGCACCGCCTACACCATTGACAAGATGCAGGACCGCGGCGAGTTCTTCGTGGACCCAGGCGAGGAAGTGTACGGCGGCCAGGTTATCGGGGAGCACACCCGTCCCAACGACCTGACCATCAACATTCAGAAGGGCAAGAAGCTCACGAACATGCGCGCTTCGGGCTCGGATGAAAACGTGAAGATTGCGCCCAAGCGCCAGTTCTCGCTGGAAGACGCCATGGAATACATCCAGAAGGATGAGTACCTGGAAGTAACCCCGAAATCGGTGCGGATGCGCAAGATTCTGCTCGACGAAAACGAGCGTCTGCGTTCGGCTAAGAAGGAAGACTAGGTTGTCCCTGGTTACCGAAAAACACAAAAGGCGCAGCCAGTTGGCTGCGCCTTTTGTGTTTTTGACATTTATGGGCCACCCACTCAGTTCTTGGGAAAGGGGTGGCGCATAAGCTGCTAGCTTTACTCGTGCCCTGCCATGTTGGAGAAGATATTGATGATGATAACCCCGGCCAGGATGAGCCCCAACCCGAGCAGAGCGGGCCAATCGGGCACCTGCTTGTAGAACACTATCCCAACCAGCGTGATGAGGACGATGCCAACGCCCGACCACACGGCATAGGCAATGCCCATCGGAATACTTTTCAGCGTCAGGCTCAGAAAGTAAAACGCCAGCCCGTAGCCTACTACTACCGCCACGCTGGGTAGCAGCCGGCTAAAGCCGGCCGAGGCTTTCAGCGCGGAGGTGGCAATAGTTTCCGACACAATTGCCACGAACAGGTACAGCCAGTGTTTCATGCCGCTAGCGTTGCACAACAAACTCCCGGTAGCCTTGCACGGCTCCGCGGCTGGCTTGCACCTGCTCTACCTGGGCCGCCGGTGGCCCCTGTCGGCACCAGGCTTCTAAGGCATCCAGCACTTCGGCGGGGCCTTCAGCCTCAATTACTACCGTACCATCGGGGTTGTTGCGGACGGTGCCTACCAGACCCAGGCGGCGGGCCTCCTGCTGGGTGCTTTGTCGGTAGAATACGCCCTGGACGTGGCCCCGAACCAGGAAAGTGCGGTGTTCGATGCTCATAAATAATAAAGCGAAAGGCAAATGCGCTCCGGCGGCACTGCGTCTGCCTGATACGGGTGTGCGGCCTTGCAGGCGGTAATCTGCCCATTTGTTCCCAACTTTTGCCGTACACCCACTTTCACTCCCCTACTCTGCCCGTGCGCTACCTGCTTCGCAACTGTACCCTGTATACCGGCACTTCGGTGCTGCGCCACCACGCTTTACTTATTGATACCGGCCGCATTGAGGCGGTATTGCCCGAAGTGGTGGCCCCCACCGGCCTATCTGAAGTGGATGGGCGCGGCCTCAACGTAGCCCCCGGGCTGCTGGACTTGCAAGTGTACGGGGCCGAGGGGCGCCTGTTTTCGGTGCAGCCCACCGCCGATGCCCTGGCGGCCCTTACTGGCTTCGCCTTCCGACATGGCACTACCGGGGTACTGGCCACCATGCCTACCAACTCCCTGACCATGATGCACGCAGCGCTAGAGGCAGGAAAGGAATTTCAGCGCCACCACCCGGGCCTGCTGGGCATTCATCTGGAGGGCCCCTACATCAACCCGGTTAAGAAAGGTGCCCACCAGCAGGAGTTTATTCACGCGCCCACAGTAGCCGAAATCGATGAGCTGCTGCGGGTGGCCGATGGCGCACTGAGGATGATGACGCTGGCTCCGGAAATAACTCCCCCCGCTGTAGCGGCCCGCCTGCGGGAAGCCGGCGTGGTATTGTCGGCGGGGCACTCCAACGCCACGTACACCGAGGCGACGCAGGGTTTCAGCAGCGGCTTTGCGGCGGCTACTCACCTGTTCAATGCCATGTCGGGGCTGCAAGGGCGGGAACCGGGACTGGTGGGTGCCGTGTACGACCACGCGGCGGCCCAGGCCAGCATTATTGCCGACGGCGTGCACTGCGACTTTGCCTCCGTGCGCATCAGCAAGAAGCTGCTCCAGGAGCGGCTGTTTCTGATTACCGACGCCGTGACGGAAAGCCAGCAGGGCGCTTACCGCTTCCGCCGCCAGGCTGACCACTTCGTGGACGAGCAGGGTACCCTGGCCGGCTCGGCCCTGACCCTGCCCCAGGCCGTGCGCAACTGCGCGGAGCAGGTAGGCGTACCGCTGGCCGAGGCGTTGCGCATGGCCTCCCTTTATCCAGCCCGACTGCTGGGCCTCGATGATGAGCTGGGCTACTTAGAAACGGGGTATACGGCGGATTTCTGGCTGTTTGATGAGGAGCTGACCACCGTGGCAACGGCCCGCGCGGGGAAGCTGGTGTGGCACTAGGTAGCTGCTGCGGCTAGCCCAGTAGCCGGCTACCCGCACCAGTTGCGCGGCATACACCCGGATTATCCTTTTAGAAACACTACCCCGCCAGCAAGAGTAGGCTCCCCGCCACGCTACTCCTCGCGCTGCCGCACCGCCTCAAAAGTAAGGATGGCCGTAGCGGTGCTTACGTTCAGCGAGTCAATGGCCCCGCGCATGGGAATGATAATGGTCTGGTCGCAGGCCTGCATCAGCTCGGGGGTGAGGCCATCGGCTTCCGTGCCCATTACCAGCGCCGTGGGGCCCCGGAAGTTGCAGGTGGTGTAGGGCACGGCCCGCTCGGTGAGAGCCGCAGCGTAGGTCCGGATGCCGTGCTGCCGGCACCACTCTAGCAGTTCCTGGCGGGTAGTGGCAATGGTGGGTACCGTAAACGAGCAGCCGATGCTGCTACGGATGGCATTGGGATTAAACAAGTCGGTGCGTGGGTCGCAGACAATAACGGCCGTGGCCTGAGCCGCGTCGGCTGTGCGCAGAATGGCGCCCAGGTTACCGGGTTTTTCCACCGCTTCCAGCACCAGCAGCAGGGGCGCGGCGGGCAAGGCCAACTCGGCCAGCGCCAGGTGGGGCGGCCGGGCCAGGGCCAGCACCCCATCGGAGCCTTCCCGGTAGGCTACCTTCTCAAATACGGCCTTCGACACCTCGAACCACTCCGTTTCCCTACCCCCGAACAAGGCCTGCAACTGCTGCTGCCGCTGGGTACCGGCCAGCTCGGGACACACGAACAGGGCCGGTACCGCTACCCCGGCGCCGTGGGCAATAGTCAGCTCACGCAAGCCTTCAATAATGGTAAGCCCCTGCGCGCGCCGCTCCGACGATTTTTGCTGGAGCTTCAGCAGGTTTTTGATACGCGGATTCTGGGGACTGGTAATGGGGTCGGGCATGGGCGCGGCAAGCTGGCATAGGCTGGGCGCAACCGGTGGGGCTCCGCCTGGGGCCACGAAGATACGCACCGAACCGGCTTGGCCGTTCTCCTTTCAGGCGCGCCACCTACTGCCGCCGGGCTCCTACCTTGCAGCTGAATTTGTCTTTCTCTTTCCTCTTTTGCCAGCATGGGTCTTAAGCTACATACCAAGATTATTCTGGGCTTTGTCATTGCCATAGGCGTGCTGCTGCTAACCTCGGCGGGCTCCTGGTATAGCATTCAGCAGCTGGCTTACTACACCCAGCGCGTGGAGCACACCTACCAAGTGCTCCAGGGGGTAGCCAACCTGCGCACCCACATGCGCGATGCCCAGAGCCACGTGCGTAGCTATCTGTTGCTCACCGACACAACCGCCCGCACCAGTTTCCGCCAGGTGCTGCCCGAAGCTCGCGCCGACTTTGAGCAGCTCCGCCGCCTCACCCTCGACAACCTGCACCAGCAAAACCGCCTCGATACACTGGAACAGGCTGTGGAAGACGAAGGCCGCTACCTCAGCGCCTGGATGCAGCAGCACCCCAGCACTGACGCTGTGCGCCAGTTGGTGCTCGGGGACCGGCAGCGCCAGCTACAGCTGCGCAAGCTGCTCAACCGCGTACATCTGGAGGAAGAGGCCTTGCTGCGGGAACGGCGCCGACGCCAAGATTTTTTTGAGCACACTACTCCGGCTGCCATCGTGGTATCGGCGGTGCTGGCGGCCCTGATTGTGGCTTGGCTATTCACCAAAATCAACCAGGAGCTACGGGCCAATGAGCAGCTCCAGCGCGAGCTGGCCCGCAACAACGAGGCCATGGCCCGCCGCATCCAGCTTATTGAAGGGTTGGCCAACAAAGTAGTGCAGGGCGACTATACCGTGAAGATTTCGGACCGGGAGCAGGACAGCCTCGGCAACTTGGCTACTTCCCTTAACCACATGACCCAAACCCTGGACACGAGCTTCGCGGCCCTGGAAAACCGCAACCGCGAACTAGACCAGTTTGCCTACGTAGCCTCCCATGATTTGAAAGCCCCCCTGCGTGGGGTACTAACGGTGGTGAAGTGGATTGAGGACGAACTACCCCACGAGCTGAGCCCCCAGATGCGCCAGTACCTGGATATGATGAAGGGACGCCTGCACCGCCTCGAAGACCTGATCAATGGGCTGCTGGCCTACGCCCGGGCCGGCCGCACCGAGCAAAAGCTGGAGGAAGTAAACCTTACCCAGCTGGTGCGCGAAACAGCCGAGCTGGTGGTGCCGCCTACCTTCCGCGTGGATATACCGGCGCCCCTGCCCGTTTTCACTACGGACCGCCTGAGCTTGCAGCAAGTCTTCACGAACCTGATCGGCAACGCCGCCAAGTACCATAACCGCCCCGATGGCCGTATAACCGTACGCTGCCTCGACGTAGGGGAGTGCTACCAGTTCCGGGTGGAGGATGATGGCCCCGGTATTGCGCCGCAGTTTCATCAGAAGGTATTCCTGATGTTCCAGACCCTGCGCGACCGGCACACGGCCGAAAGCACCGGCATCGGGCTCAGCATTGTCAAGAAGATTATTGAAGAAAAGAAAGGCACTATTCACCTTGAATCGGCCGAGGGTGAAGGTGCCGCCTTTATCTTCACTTGGCCTAAGCAAGTGAAATCGTGAGAAGATGATGGCGTGAATAAGCAAGCGGCTCTGCTAGCCTGAGCAGGCGGCGCAGCAAGCAGGCACGAAGGACGACAGGGCCTTTTGCCGCTTCACTCAATCACCATTTCACCCTTTGCAACTTCACCCCTCACCCCTTCACTACCTTACCAGATGCGCTCTGTACTTCTCGTCGAAGACGATTTTTTTGATACGATGACAGCCCAGAAGGCCTTTGAAAAGTTTAGCGTTCCGCACCGCCTTTACACGGCCTTCAACGGCCTGGAAGCCCTGGACTTACTGCTGGGCACTAACGGGGCAGAGCCCATCCGGCCGCTGCCGGAAGTTATCCTGCTGGACTTGAACATGCCTAAAATGAACGGTCACGAGTTCCTGGCCGAAATTCGGACCCACCCCGACCTTAGCCAGATTCCGGTCTTCATTACTACTACGTCCGGCATGGACGTCGACCGCTTGAACGCGCAGAACCTGGGCGTGAGCGGCTACATTCTTAAACCCCTGGATTTTGAAACCAGCTCTGATATGGTGGATAGCCTTAGTTTGCTGGAAAAACTTTTACGGTAGCCCGGGGCCTGCCCCACGTTTCCCTACAGCCAGAGCCTACAATCAGCCCGGATTCCGGGCCTGCAACAGCGCGGGCACGGGAAGCCGCCCGCCCTGTTGCAGGCCACCAAATACGCGCAGTGAAGCTGGTACTTTCCGGGCCCGGGTAGCCGCTGCTTTCAAAGAAGAACACATGCGTGGCAGCAGGCAGCAGCGACCCGGCATGCAACCTTTCCGGCTTCGGCAGGCTCTGGCCTGATACCGGCGGCAGGTTGTTTCCGGGCTATTCCGGTGGCTTATACAGCTGAAACGGATTATTTCGTTTGCTTCGTAGCCGGGCACCTTCGCGGAAGATTCATTGTTAAAAATCACCTCGTCGGTAGCCTGCTCAGGCAAAGGCTTAGCCCAGCAGTTTTCCTTGTGCAGCCCGCTCCGCTGACCTACTACTTCACCTGTTCCTATGCTGTTTCGTTCCCTCTTCCTGCTTCTTTTCTGCACGGTAGCAGCTCCCACTTTTGCCCAGCAAACGCCGCGGGAGCTGAACACGCTGCCCGGGGCGCCGCAGCCGGCTGCGGCGCCCGCGCCCGCACCCGCACCGGCCGACACTGCCCGCCGGGCACCCCGTACGCTGGCTTCGCCCCCAGCCGTACCCGAATCGGAACGCCGCCAGGCTGCCCAGGCCCAGCTGCCGCCGGCCAACACAACTCGTTACGCAGTAGGGCTGAAAACCGGTCAGGTAGTGCGGGCTTACGATGTGGAGCTGAAGCAGCCCTTGTTGGGCCGCACCTTCGTGCTAGTAGACGGGCAGCAACGCTTCGATTTAAATGATGTGCGCTACTACGAGGATGAAACAGGCTTCTACGTGCGTACTACCCTGCCCGGCCGCTCCAAGCGCGAAAGCACCCTGCGCCGGGACCGGGTAGGCCGCATCAGCCTGTACTCCATCACCAGCCAGCAGTACATGAACAACCCGTATGGCTACAGCCCCTACGGCATGGGCCGGTACGGCTATGGCTACCCCTACGCGGGCTACGGCGGGTTTGGCGGCTACCGCACCGTGCGCCAGGAGTATTTCAGCAAGGATAATGGCCCGATTCAGGACCTGAGCATCCGCAACCTGCAGCTGGCCACCACCGACAATCCTGGCTCTCAGCAGCTGCTGGCCAATGCCCGCCGCTACCAGACGCTAACCACGCTGAGCTACGTAGGCGCCGGCGGCTTGCTGCTGGCCGGGGTGCTGTCCAGCTTTAATGGCAACGGCAATGGCTTCTCGGTGTCGCCGCTGATGTACGCGGCGGTGCCGCTGGCTATTGTACCGCTGGTTATCGGTGGCAAGCAGCAGAACAGCATCAAGCAGGCCATTCTGCTCTACAACCGCGGCGAGTAGCGCCTGCTTATGGTACGAAAAAGCCCTGGCTGGATATGGCCGGGGCTTTTTTTATGGGCTGCGCTTCGCCCCTGCGCCGGCAAGTTGCGTAGGCAGCAGCATGGCCGCCTCTTCCCTACCCCTTGCTCCCGATCCTACCTTCTTCGCCCGGCAGGAGTTGGCGCTGTGGGCGCATGAGCGGCTGTGCGCCGAGTACGGAGCGCCCTTTCGGTTTTTCAGCTCCAAAGACCCGCTGAGTGAGCTCATCAGCTCCCTGCTTTCCCACCGCACCCGCAACCACGATTCGCACCTTGCCTACCAACAGCTGCGGGCCCGCTTTCCTACCTGGGACGAGGTGCGCGATGCCCCTACGGCCGAAGTTCAGGAAGCCATTAGCCCCTGCACGTGGCCCGAGCAGAAAGCCCCGCGCCTGCAACAGGTACTTCGCGAGGTAAGCCAGCGCTGCGGCGGCCCCTGCAACCTGGAGTTTCTGGCCGACCTGCCCATTCCCGAGGCCCGAGCCTGGCTCGAAGAACTGCCGGGGGTAGGCCGCAAAACCAGCGCCGCCGTGCTGCTATTCAGCACCCTGCGCCGCCCGGCCATGCCCGTGGATAGCCACCACCACCGGGTAGCCCAGCGCCTGGGCCTGATCGGGCCGAAAGTAGGCGAGGCAGCGGCCCACGCGCTGCTGGAAGCCTTGCTCCCCCTCGACTGGGATGCTCAACAGGTGTACGACCATCACGAGGCCCTAATGTTTCACGGGCAGAAATGCTGCTATTTCCACACGCCTGCCTGCGGCCGCTGCGTGGTGCTGAGCCGGTGCCCGTTTGGGCAGGCCCGCGTCAATACGTAACTTTTTTCTCCCACTCTTGCCGCCTTTGAGCTATGAAAACGACGTACGGCCTGCCTGCCCTGCTTTCGGCCTTTTTCCCAGGGTTGGGTCAACTGGTAAAAGGTCAGATCCTTAAAGCCCTCCTGATCTGGATGGTGGGTGGGACCGTGGGCTTCCTGCTGGGCTGGACCATACTTGTGCCGGTGGCGCTTTGGGCCTGGGTGGTATACGACGCCTACAACGACCCCGCCTGAGCCGTGCCGGTTCTGCACCTGAAAGCCAAGCCCAACGCCCGCCGCAACCAGCTGGAAGTAGCCCCCGACGGTAGCGTGGTAGTACGCCTGAATGCCCCGGCCCAGGATGGCAAGGCCAATGCCTGTTTGCTTACTTACCTGGCCGAAGTATTCAACGTCGCGAAAGCCAGCCTTACGCTGCTGAGCGGACACACGGCTCCGTTTAAGAAGGTGGAAATTGCGGGGATTTCGCCCGAAGAAATGCAGGCGGCTTTGGCCCGGCACCGGGCAGTGTAAGCCGCCGGGCGTGCATCCTTCGGTACGGGTTTGCGTTGAACGGTTCAGCTCCGGCTCTGGCCGGAGATGCGCTACTCCTCATTCCCCTCACCCATGATTGACTTTCCTACCTGGGCCGTTGCTGGCTTCTGGGGGCTGGTTTCCGGCTCGGCCTTGCTGCTGGGTGCTGGCATCGGCTACTTCGCCCACGTTCCGCAACGCCTGATTGCCGCCGTTATGGCCTTCGGCAGCGGCGTTCTGATTTCTACCTTGTCGCTTGATTTAATGGAGGAAGCCTATAAAAAAGGCGGCTTCGATTCTACCGCTATTGGTTTTGTGGGCGGAGCGGCTGTGTACACGGCGGCCAACTGGCTGCTGGCGCGCTACGGTGCCAAACACCGCAAACGCTCTGGCGAGCACCAGGCTCAGGAGCGCCAAGCAGTGCAGCAGAACCAACCAACCAGTAGCGACGACAACGGAATGGCCCTGGCCATTGGGGCTTTGCTAGACGGCATTCCGGAAAGCATTGTCATTGGGCTGAGCATGCTGGCTGGAGGTAGCGTGAGCATAGTAGCAGTGGTAGCCATTTTCCTGAGCAACCTGCCTGAGGGGTTGAGCAGCGCCGCGGGCATGCGCAAAGCGGGCCGCACTCCTATCTACGTATTGGGCCTCTGGGGCGGCATTGCGCTCATATCGGGGGTGGCCTCCCTGGTAGGCTACTCCGTGTTTAGTGGATTCTCGCCGGAGGTAGTGGCCGCTACAACGGCCGTGTCGGCAGGGGCCGTGCTGGCTATGATTGCCGATACCATGATTCCGGAAGCCTTCGATGTAGCCCACAACTTTACCGGCCTGATTACGGTGCTCGGCTTTTTAGTGTCGTTTGTCCTGAGCAAAATGGGCGGGTAACTGCTGGTGCGGAAACCTGGCTTTTTTACTTTTCCGCCAAGCTCGGCAACTCCGGCAGGGCCTAAATCTGCGTAGCTTGCAGCTACTGTCTTATTCTGCTTAGGTATGCCCGACTTGTCTGCTATTCAACCGCTACTGGAAGCTTTATCTTTTTCGCCCGATAACCTACCCCTCCGCAAGCACGTTGCGGCCCTGCTGGTGCAGGCCGGCCGCCTGCCCGAAGCGGAGGAGCACTACCGCACCGGCCTCCGCCAGGCCCCCGACGACCCCGATTTGCAGTTGGGTCTGGCCGAAACGTACGCCAGTCTGGGCAAAACTTCCGCGGCTTTTGTGGTGGTGGAGGAACTGCTGGCCGCCCGCCCGGAGCACGCCCGTGCCCACCTGCTGCACGCCCGCGTGTTACTCACTACCGACCAGGTAACGGCGGCGCGGGAGGCTTACCAAACGGCTCTACATTACAATCCTACCCTGGAAGACGCTGAGTTGGCCGCCCGCCTGCGCGGCGGTGCCGCTACCACGGCCCAGCCGGCTCACGGCGGGGCGCCTACCCCCTTTTCCGGTTCAGAGCTTGATACTTCCGCTGGCGCCAACGACGATTTCAGCAGTATTGAACAAAACCTGTTCAGTGGGCTGGAGCGTCCCAAGATTACGTTTGCCGATGTAGGCGGTATGGAGGCCATTAAGGAGGAAATCCGGCTGAAGATTATTCACCCGCTGCAGTTTCCTGATTTGTACAAAGCCTATGGCAAGGCGGCCGGCGGCGGGCTGCTACTGTACGGCCCGCCCGGCTGCGGCAAAACTCACTTGGCCCGCGCCACGGCCGGCGAGGTGCAGGCCAGCTTTATCCACGTTGGCATCAACGACATTCTGGATATGTGGCTGGGCAACAGTGAGCGGAACCTGCACCAGATTTTCGAGCAGGCCCGCTTGCAGGCGCCCTGCGTGCTGTTTTTCGATGAGGTAGATGCCCTGGCCGCCAACCGCCACGATTTGCGCCAGAGCGCCGGCCGCACCGTCATCAACCAGTTTCTTTCGGAGCTGGATGGCGCTACCCGTTCCAACGACGGCGTGCTGATTCTGGCCGCCACCAACGCGCCCTGGCACCTCGATTCCGCCTTCCGCCGCCCCGGCCGCTTCGACCGGATTCTGCTGGTTACGCCGCCCGATGAGCCCGCCCGCGAGGCCGTGCTGGAAGTGTTGTTGCAGGGCAAGCCCGTAGCGCCCTCGGTAAACCTGCGCAAGCTGGCTTCCCAAACCGCCGGCTTTTCCGGCGCCGATTTGCAGGCTGTGGTAGATGTGGCCGTGGAAGCCCGCCTGCGCGAATCCATGAAAGCTGGCAAGCCTCTACCCTTGGAGCAGGCTACCTTTCAGGAGGCCATCAGCAAAGTGAAGCCCAGCACCCGCGAGTGGTTCGCTACGGCCAAGAACTACGCCCTCTACTCCAACGAAGGCGGCGTGTACGACGATATTCTGGTGTACCTGGGCATCAAGAAGCCTTCGGCTTAGCCTTACGCTGGCTGTATGAGCACTACCGCCACTTCATCATGGCAGGCTGCCGTGCAACAGCTGCTTGCCGTGCGCCGGCCGCAACAAGCAGAGCAGTTGGTGCGGCGACACTTGGCCCAGCACCCGCAAGACCCGTTTGCGCACGTTTTGCTGGCGCTGGCCCTACTACGGCAACAGCGGTTCGACGAAACAAAAACAGCCGCGAAAACAGCTCTCAGCCTCAACCCGGCAGAAAGTGAGGCTTATTACCTGCTCAGCTTGGCCCAGGCCCAGACTGGGCAACCCAGGGCCGCCGAGGCCTCTATCGGCCGGGCCTTACAGCGTAACCCGCTTAGCAGTACGTATCTGGGCATCAGGGCCTGGGTTCTCAACTTGCTCGGGCGTCCGCAGGAAGCACAGGCCGCCGCCGAAATGGGCCTGCGGCATGATCCGGCTCATGCTGAGTGTCTTGTGCAACTTGCCCAAGCCTTGTGTAAGCAGGAGCAGTGGGGCGCGCTATCCACGGTATTGCACCGTTTAGTGAAGGCTCAGCCCCAGTTGGCCGTGGCACACCGGCTGTTAGGCCAGGAAGCCCTCCGGCAGGAGCAGTTTTTGGCTGCCCAGACGCACTTTGGTGAAGCCTTGCGCCTGGCACCCGAGGATTCCGAGTCGCACCAAGGCCTCACCCGAGCACTACGCTACTCCTTCGGCCCAGGCCGCGCAATGCGGCGCATCGACCGGTATCTGACCTTTATTTCTGAGGGGACCAGGCAGTGGAAGGCCAAGGCGTGGGGGCACTTTTTACTGATTCTGCTGCCCCTCTCCTTTTTCTGCATTCCATTGCTGCTTTTCATGGGCTTTGAAGCTCTGTACTGGCGGCTGCATCCGCGGGTGCGGCAGGTGCGCAACCGCCCTGCTGGTACGCACTCTTACCTGCGGGAGACGCTGTATCGATACGGTGCCATAGCTTCGGAGCTGCTCCTGATACTCAGCCTGCTACCTCCCGTAATTTGGGGAGTCTTATGGATAGGGTTGCCGGAAAATAGCTTGGGTCCGGGCCTGACGGGTGGTCTGACGGTATTGGTTATGGCAATGGGCGGGGCTCTAAAATCGGCGGCCAAGCTGCCCGCACCTGACAAGTTGCCCCTGGGGTGGTTGCTAACGGCCGGGCTGATGCTTACAGGCAGCATTACCGCGTGCGTGTTGGCTGAACAATGGCCGTGGGGCCCCCTTGCCATGCTAGTGGGCAGTAGCCTACTGTTGGCGTGGCGCGTACGAAGCACACGGCAACAAGTCATCCTCAACAGGTAATTCTTGTTTTTTTCCGCGTACTCCCAACCGTTTACTTACTTGGTGCCTGACGCCCCTACCCCCATGGAACAAGCCAACTGGCCCGACCGGATTTTACTGCTGCTGCGCCAGGGCCGGGCCGCTCAGGCCGAGCAGGAGCTACGCCGCATTCTGCGCCAGGAGCCTAACGATGCCCTGGCCCACGCCTGGCTGGGCATGGCGCTGCTGGATTTGGGGCAGCTAGCCGAAGGACAGGAGCACATTGAAATTTCCATCGGGCTGGCCCCGGAGTTCGACTTTGCCTACTACCTGCTCAGCCTGGCTCACCAGCGTCAGCAACGCCTGCCCGAAGCACAGGAAGCCATTGAGGAAGCCCTGCGCCTTGACCCGACTGACCCCAACTACCACCATACCCTCGGCCTGATTCGGTTTCAGCGCGGGCAGTGGGAAGGGGCCTTGCGGGCGGCCGAAATGGGCCTTGCCTACGACCCCGAGCATGTAGACTGCCTGGGCCTGCGCGGCCGCTGCCTGGCCCGCCTCGGCCGGCCCCAAGATGCAGCAGACTCCCTGCAAACCGCCCTCCGCTACGACCCTGATGACGCTGGCACCCACGCCGACGCCGGCTGGGTAGCCCTGGAAGCCGGCCGCCACCGCCAGGCCCTGGAGCACTTCCGCGACGCCCTGCGCCGACAGCCTACCTCCAACTATGCCCGCGAAGGGCTGGTGGAGTCGCTGAAAGCGCAGTATTGGCTGTATCGTGCCTTCCTGCGCTTCACCGTCTGGACGGAAAAGCTGGGCGGCGGTACGCGGCGGCTGCTGTTCATTGGGTTATATGTGCTGGTGCGGTTTGTGCCGATTTTACTACCCCTCTACCTGCCCCTGGTATTTATGAGCTGGTTTGCCGACCCCATGTTCAACGGCTTGCTTTTGCTCAATCCCTACGGGCGCCATGCCCTCTCGGAAGCGCAGCGGCGGCAGGCCCTTGTGTTTGCCGGCGTGCTGCTGGCCGCTACTGCACTGCTGACCACCGCCACCTTCACCCACCTGGAAGGCCCCGGACTGTTGGGCGGCAGTTTGCTGGCGGCCCTGTTTCCGCTGACGGTGGCGCTCCGGCCCTACGTTTCGCGCAAAGCCCGAACCTGGGCTATCGTGGCTGCGTCGCTCCTGCTGGTGCTGGGGGTAGCGGGAGCCGGGGCAAGCTTGCTTTTCCCGGAGGCAGGGGTGCAGAAGGGTATCGTAGGGCTGCTGTTTATTATCTGGCTGGTGTACCTCTGGTCGACGGCGCTTAGCTAAACTACCCTACCCCCATCAAACAGTAAAAGGCCACCGGGTTCCTCACCGGTGGCCTTCTTGTTTTACCCCTAACTTTTAAATACTCCAGTTGCTGTCAGAGTTATACTTCACATCATTGCCGGTGGTGAAGTTGAAAATAGCCGGCGCGGCTATTACGCGTTTTCGGGGGCTAGCTCCCGGCGGTACGTGCGCTCAAATTCTTCGTCTACGTGGTAGGTAGACTCCTCGTGCTGGCTTAAATCGAGGCCCAGCTCTTCTTCCTGAATCTTCACGCGCAACCCAAAAATGCGGTCGGTGATTTTCAGCAGAATCCAGGCCCCCACAAAGGAGTAGGTAATCACGATAAGCAGGCCCAGCAGATGGTAGCCAAACGTGGTAAAGGTGCCATGAATCAGGCCTACCTTATCGGCAAAAACGCCCGTAAGCAGCATCCCGACGATGCCTCCCAGCCCGTGGCACGGAAATACGTCCAGGGTGTCGTCGATGGTCGTGCGCGAGTTCTGCCAGTGCACAGCGGCGTGGCTGATGAGCGCGGCCAGCACCCCAAACAGAATGCTTTGCCCGTAGTCGACGTAGCCAGCGGCGGGCGTAATAGCCACCAGGCCAACCACTGCTCCCGTGCAGGCGCCCACAGCCGTGGGCTTACCCCCGCGGGCCACTTCAATCAGCAGCCAGGCAATAAGGGCCGCAGCCGAGGCCAGGTTGGTGTTCACAAAGGAGAGGGCCGCCAGTTCATTGGCTCCCAGGGCCGAACCCGCGTTGAAGCCAAACCAGCCAAACCACAGCAGGCCCGTGCCAAGCAGCACGTAGGGCACGTTGGGCGTCGAGAAAGACGAGGTGCGCAGGTTAGCCGAGCGGCGGCCGAGCACCATGGCCCCGGCCAAAGCTGCTACCCCCGCCGAAATGTGAACTACGGTACCGCCGGCAAAATCCAGTACTCCCCACTTACGCAGGAAGCCTTCGGGGTGCCAGGTCCAGTGAGCCAGCGGGCAGTAAATAAACAGGCTGAACAGCACCATGAAAGCCAGATACCCCTTGAAACGCACCCGTTCGGCGAAAGAGCCGGTAATCAGGGCGGGGGTAATAATGGCGAACTTCAGCTGAAAGGCGAAGTAGAGAATAAAGGGAATGGTAGCGGCAAAGGCCGGATTAGGCGCCGTGCCTACGTTGCGCAGCAAGGCAAACGTGCGCGGGTCGCCGATAAGACCATACCAGGAGTCGCCGTAGCAGAGGGAGAAGCCCACGAAGTAGAACAAAACTGAAATAACGCCCAGTGCTACGAAGCTCTGCAACATGGTGCTAATCACGTTTTTGGGACGCACCATGCCGCCGTAAAAAAACGACAAGCCTGGGGTCATGATCAGTACGAAGGCGGTGGCCGTCAGCATCCAGGCTACATCGGCTCCGTTGAGCGAACCGGGGGCCGCGGCCGGATGCGGTACTTTCGCTAGTGCTGCAACAATGGCCAGCACCAGCAAGACGCCCAGCGTGAATAAGCTGAAGCCAGGACGAAAGGGGGCAGCTTTGGGAGTCATAAAGCGCTTTTCAGAATATTACCATCATTTTCAAAGGCAATATACCATGCAAGTCCATTACTTTCCTCAATAACCCATCAAATTACATAGGGTGTTTCCTAAAATACATGCACTATCTCGACACTACCCCCCTTTATATAGTAGCCCTTCTCTCAGAAGTACTGGCTACAAAAACATAGCCCCGACTGATGTAGAACTCCTGCAACAGAGGTTCTACATCAGTCGGGGCGAAAGCCAGCTGAGCACTGCCTATAGCTTTTCTGTTAGCCTAAGGGTAGCGTTAGAGGTGTCTGAGTTCGTTCCAGCCTTAGCTTAGGCCAGCCCGATAATATTCTCAAGGTATTTCTGGGCCGAACCAGTGTTCAAGAGCAGCACCTGCTCCTCGGGTTGTATCCAGCCGATGCTGAGCAACTGGCGGGCGGCCATCCAAACGGCCGCCCCCTCGGGAGCCACAAACAGGCCTTCCTCTTTGCCCAACTCCCGCAGGCCTTCCAGCATCTGCTCATCGGTAATAGCCAGCGCCGTTCCTCCTGATTCGGCTAGTACGTCCAGCATCAGGGGCTCGCCGAGGGGGCGCGGCACGGCTAGCCCGTTGGCAATGGTGGGCCGGCCGACGTAGGCATGGCAGTTGGCCTGGCGGCCAGCGCGGGTTTCTACCAGGGGGCAGCAGTTGGCGGCTTGCACTGCTACCATGCGCGGTAGTTTGGTACCGGCGGGCAGCCAGCCCAGGGCCAGCATCTCACGCACTGCTTTCCAGATGCCAATTAGCCCGGTGCCGCCCCCGGCGGGGTAGAGCAGCACATCGGGCAGGTGCCAGTTGAGCTGTTCGGCCAGCTCGTAGCCCATGGTTTTCTTACCCTCAAGCCGGTAAGGTTCTTTCAGGGTGGATACATCGAGCAGCTCGCCAGCCGCGTTTAGCTCGCGCACCCGGGTGGCACAGTCGTTGATCAGGCCATCTACCAGATGCACGTCGGCCCCGTACCAGTAGCATTCCTCGCGGAAAGCCTGCGGAGTGTGGCGCGGCATTACCACTACGGCGCGCAAACCAGCGCGGGCGCAGTACGCCGCCATAGCTACCCCCGCGTTGCCAGCCGTAGGAATGATGCAGCCCGTAGCACCCAGCTCCTTGGCTTTGGAAACGGCCATGCTCAGGCCCCGGGCTTTAAACGAGCCCGTGGGGTTCTGGCCCTCATCTTTCAGGCGCAAATCGGAGAAGCCGTAGCGCGCCGCCAGCCGGGGCAGCTCCAGCATCGGCGTCCAGCCCTCTCCCAGACTGACGCGGTTAGCCTCATCGAGCAGGGGTAGCAAGGAGCGGTAGCGCCACATCGAGTTGTCGGCTAGCTCAATACCAGCCGTCCGGGTTAGCGGTTCCTGCAGGTCGTAGTCGGCGATGAGGGGCTGCGAGCAGCACTCCGAGACGCGTTGCAGCTGGAAGGCAGAATGCGGGGCTCCGCAGGCCGCACAGTGCAGCTCGTGGAGGCGGGAGGTAGTAGCGAGGAGAGTTTTCATAGTGGGGAGTTCAACGCAAAACTCCTCCATAGCTATTCCTCCGGCAAACGGCAATTTGGAATAGCCTATTCCATTTTGGAATAATAGCGCCGGGCGAACTGCACAAAGGTTTTGTAGGGCATGTTGTTCTCGGTGCCCTTGCGCTGCACAAAATCGAAGTGACGCACCAGCTCCAACCCCTGAATGGGCACTTCTACCAGCTCGCCGGCCTCCAACTCTTTCATAACCGACTGCCGGGGTAGGAAAGCAAGGCAAGTATCTACCCGCACAAAGTTCTTGAGGGCTTCCGTGCCTCCAAGTCGCACTTTCACGGGCAGGTCGGTGAGGCGGATACCGTGGGTGGCCAGGGCTTCTTCCAGCACCGCGAGCGTACCGGAGCCAGCTTCACGCAGGGCTACCGGAATCCGGCGCAAGTCCTGCACCTGGAGCTGCTGGCGGGGTAGCGGATTGCGCCCCGAGCACACGGCAATAACGGCATCAGTAAACAGAGGGGTGTAGGTTACGTTGCTGACTTTGTGGATGCCCTCAATAATGCCCAGGTCGATTTCGTGCTCCAGCAAGGCTCTCAGGATGTTCTCGGAGTTGCGGTTTTTGAGCGTTAGCTGGGTATGCGGGTACTGACTGAGGTAGGCGGAAAGCACGGCCGGAATGACGTAGAGCGAAATGGTGGTGCTGGCCCCGATAACCATGCGCACCTGGGGCGAAAACATGGGGCTAAGCTCGCTGAACTCCTGGTGCAGCTCGTGCTGGAGCTGCCGGGCCAGTAGCAGCTTACGGTACAGCAGCTGCCCGGCCGGCGTGAGCTGGATGCTGTTGCCCAACCGCTCAAACAGGCCCGTTTTGTAGTGCTCTTCCAGGCCCTTTACCTGCTTACTCACCGCCGACTGGCTTAAAAACAGGGTTTGCGCGGCTTTGGTGAAGCTTAGCTGACGGGCTACTTCAAAGAAGATTTCGTGGGGATAGGAAAGCATCAGACAGATGAACAGAAGAGGCGAAGCAGCAAGGCTTAAAACGGCCCTGAAAGTGCCAAGAAAGGCTTCAAGAAAAAAATGTGTAAAATTTTGTCATCTATGTATTACTTATTCCAAGGGCAATTTGTATGTTTCGGTCCCTATGTTATTGTGAGCCAAGGACTGCGGCACCTTATCTGCCCGCCGCACCGGGTTTGCGCTGTTATGGGCCGCTCGCCGGCGGCCAGTTGTGTTTTATTCTTAACCACATTCCTCTATGGGCATTTCCCTGCTGATGCTGGTCGTCATTGTCGTCGGCCTGCTGTACCAGGACATTACCAAGCGCATCCGGGAGCTGAGTAATTGGCTGCACCAGCGCCAGGACGACCACCAGGCGTTGCTCGCCACGGTGCACCGTCTGGAACAAGAGCTAAATCAGCTACGCGCTGCCGCAGCAGAACCCGCCCCGGCGAAACCTGCACCGGCCGCGCCCACGCCAACCACGGCTCCTCTTACGCAGCCCGCACCGCCTAGCCCACTGGAATGGTACCGCGCTACCCCCGCGCCGCCTCCAGCCGCTGCCTCGCCTACCCCTCCGGCCGAGGCTACACCAGCAACGGCACCAGCCCAGCCCGCAATTGCCGCTGCCGCCGCTACCCCAGAGCCCCCCGTTCCGCCGGTTGCGGCCCCAACGGCCCCTCTCACCGAACCAGCTCCGGCAACTCGCCCGGCAGCGGCGCCAGCACCAGCAGCTCCTGCCCCAGGCATTCCCCCTACGCCTGTTCCCGCTACTCCGGAGGCCACGCCTACCGCTCAGCCGGCTTTGGTAGCGGCTACTACCCCGCCCCGGCCGCAAAGCCCCACTCCTCCTTCCCCGCCCTGCCCACCGCAACGCCCCACCGCAGTGCCCACCGAACCTACCGGACCTAGCTGGTGGGACCGGGTGGAGCAACTGCTGCTTGATAACTGGACCGGGATTCTCGGGGCCGTGGTGCTTGTTACGGGAATTGGATTTTTGGGCGTTTATACAGCCTTGCGCGTTAGCCCGCCCGTACGTTTCGGCATGATTACGGCCTTCGCGGCAACGTTGCTGGGCCTGCATTACTACCTGCGGCCTAAGCCGTTTGCTGCCCGGCTGCACGTGTGGCTGCAAAGCAGTGCGGCAGCGGTGTTCTTGTTTGCCTGCGTGGGCGCCGTGAGTGTACCGGGCTTGCAGTGGGCGGGCCCGCCGCTGAGCTACTTGCTGCTGTTGGCAGGGGTAGCGGCCAACCTGTGGCTGGCCTGGGACGCAAGCCGCGAATCGGTGGCTACCCTGCACGGGGTGCTGAGCCTGGTGGCCCTGGCCGTGCTGCCGCACACACTGCTGACGCTGGCTGCGGCCGCAGGTGTCACGGCTTTCAGCATCGGCATTACGTATCGGCAGCGCTGGAAATATCAGCTGCTTTTAAGCATCATCAGCTTTTTCAGCTTCCATCAATACTGGCACCACTCGCTGCTGAGTAGCGGGCCGCTTTCCGGCACCGTGCGTTTGGGGGCCATGGGGTTGGTGCTGCTGGTGGGGGTAGCGGCCGCCGTGGTGCAGTACCGCAAGGTGTACGCCACTACCCGCTTCGATGCCCTGCTGTTCGCGGCGCACGTCCTCAACTGGACCTGCCTGGGCATCAACCTCTACCAGTACAGCACTGGCTCGCCCTGGAAAACCGTGCCCCTGGGCCTCGGCGCCGTACTGACGTTCTGGGTAGCCCGGCGGGCACGGCACCTGGGCATTGCCTGGCTTTTCCGTACCGACAGCGTTATCTCCCTGGCACTAGGCTTATTTACGGCCTTCTCCTTGCAGGGCTGGCACGCCTCCGGCACCCTGA
Organism: Hymenobacter sp. HSC-4F20; assembly: GCF_019599275.1. Lineage (GTDB taxonomy): Bacteria > Bacteroidota > Bacteroidia > Cytophagales > Hymenobacteraceae > Hymenobacter. Next base: position 329,824 of record NZ_JAHZTD010000003.1, read on the forward strand.
TCCTGCTGTTTATGCTCTTGGAAACCCTGCTGGTGGCTTTCATTATGCGGCGGGAGCACGAACTGGTGGTTTTCCAGGTAGCTACGGCCGGGGCGCTCCTTGCCTCGGGTGCCTTGCTGGCGCTTAACATCAGCCAGCTCATGCTGTACTCGCCCACCCAGCTGTACCGCAATGCCTTTTTGCTAGGGCTAGCCGGTATTTTGGGGGCCGGCTACTACCATCTGGTTCAGCGCCAACCTTTGCCGGAGGAAGATACCGGTAGCTACGGCACGGAGCTGCACCAGGGAGTCGGAGCCATGGCAGGGGCCCTCTACATTGGTACGGCCGTGTTGCTGCTGCGGGCCCTGTTTGGGGTAGCGCAGCCACCGGTAGGGCTTCTGATTGGCAGCTCGCTGGCTGGTACAGGCTTCCTCTGGACCCTGGCGTGGTGGTTGCGCGGCGGCGCGGCGTGGTTCCGAACAATGCACCTCCTGAGCGGACATATGCTGGCGGCGGTGGCCATTCTGGGCCTGCACGAGGCGGGGCTCAGCTGGCCCGCTACTGCCGCCACGCTGTATCTGGCAACGCTGCTGGTGGCAGGCACGCTGGGCTTGCTAGCTGAGCTGGTTGCTTACCGCCTGCTGGTTGGGGCGGCACTGGTTAGTGGCGGCTGGCTGCTGCTCCAGGTGACGCACAACGTCCGGCACCTGGCGGGGCCAGAGTTGCATCAGCGGCTGGGTCTGCTGTTGCTGGTAGGCCTGACGACCTCCGTGCTGCTCATCTTACCCCGCCGACACGTACGCTTTACCCAGCTGCTGGCGCCAGTTCAGCACCTGTATACCGGCTTGCAACTGCTGGCGGTGCTGGTGTACCTCACCGGAACGGCGCTGCTTGGTCAGGCTTTGTTTGCGCTACCCCAACCACCTGTCGCCAGCTTGCTGGTGTGCGCAGTGGGAGCAGCCGGCCTGCTGCTGGGCCTTGCAGCCTGGCTTCGGGGTAGCACCGGCTGGTTCCGGGAGGCGCACCTGCTCCTGGGCCAGCTTCTGCTGATGGTAGCCGTGCTGGGCCTGCACGAAATCGGCTTGTCGTGGCCGGCTACCAGCACTGTGCTATATGCTGAGGTACTGGCCATGACTTTGTGGTTGGCCTGGCAGGCCGAGTGGCCGGTGTTCCGGTTGCTGCATTATGGGTCGTTGCTGCTGGCCGTTGCCTTGCCGCTGCTCGTGTACCACACCGGCCTTCTTACCGACTCCGTGCGGGCCCTGCTGCTGGTAGTGGCTGCTTTGGCTACCCTTACGGCGCAGTGGCTACTAGGGCGTACTATTTCCCTACCCAGCGTCCTACCCCCGGCGTACCACCCAACCTATAGCCTGCGGGTGCTGGGCTGGCTGATGGGGCTGCACTTACTTGCGGCCGGTGGCCTAGTGTATGAACATACCTGGGCCGGCTGGGTGGCCGTTGCCCTGGGCAGCGCCCTGCTGCTAGGGCGACGCTACTCCACGCTGCCCGGCTTATGGACGGGCGTGGCCGGTGCCGCCCTGGGGTATCAGGTGTTGCAGTGGACCCGGGTGCTGCCCGCCGGACCGGTATTTCAGCCGGGGCCGGTTCTGGGGTATTTGCTACCCTTGCTCTTGCTGCCGATGGTAGGCGTGAGTTGCTCGTGGTGGGAAGCCCGGCAGCAGCATGTCCGCTGGCCCTGGCTGTATCTGAGCGGGTTGCAGCTGCTGGTGGCCACCTGGGCCGCCCTGGCCCCTCGCTCCGAAGCCCTGCCCCTACTCGCCTGGACCGGGCTGGCGGCCGCGCTGGCTTGGGGCGCTACACTGGTGCGTCGGCAGTGGCCTGCTCCTGCCGACCTGCAACGCGCCGGCTCCCCCGACAGCTACCTGCTGCACCTGGCCTACGGGCTGCTCGCACTAGCCACCCTCGGACACCTGACGTTGGTAGCCACTCATTCAATGGATGTGTTGCTGGGCTGGCCGGCCCGGCGCCTTACTGCCAGTGCTCTGCTCCTGGTGCTGGCTGGCTGGAGCTGGCAGCGGCCACCCGCCACTGCCCCGGTATATGCCTCGTGGCGTTACCTGCATCCGTTGTTGCCCGAAGCTACTCTGCTGTTGGGTGGCCTTACGGTGTGGGGTGAAACGCGGGTTGAATGGCATGCGGTGCTGTGGGTGCTGGGCGCCTTTGCCCTCACTCTGGCCGGGAGCTACTTACCCTTGCGCCTGCGGCGGGTGCGCGTATACGGACTTCTGCTCTTCGGGGCGGCTGTGCTGAGTAGCGCCTACGTGACTCTGGCGTATCTGGAGCCGGGTCAGCTGCTGAGCCTGGCGGGCCTTACTACTATGGCAACCACCGTGGGCCTGTTTGCTTACGCAGCCGTGGCCTTGCAGCAGTTCCCAAGTACTACGGCCGCCTCGTGGCCGCGGCTGCTGGCCCCGCTGGCAGCCCTGGGGCGGGTGCCCACGGCGCTGCTTATTCCGCTGTTGCTGTACCCGGCTTTCGGGGTGCTCACGCTGTTGCTGCTCCAAAGCTTCGACCGCTCTATCCTGACGGTGCTGCTCATGCTGGAAGTGTTGGCTGCCTTTATCAGTAGCCTGCTGCTCCGCCGCCAGGATCTGCGCTACGCTGCTCTGGCCGGCACGGCCTTGTGCTTCGGACGCCTGCTGCTTGTCGATCTGAAGCAGCACGGCACCATCACCCGCGCCATCGTCTTTATCCTGATGGGGGTGCTGTTGCTGGGCATGAATGCTTTGTATGCCCGGTTTAAAAGCCGGTTTGCCGAACCCGACTCTCCCGAAATGCCCGACCACCCCGATGCGCCGGAGGAAACCGTGGCCGATTCCTTAAGCTGATACTCTTGGCCGGGGCCGGACTAGAAGCCGGCCCCGGCCTTTTTGTTTGCTCGGGAAACCAGGCCCGCCCGATGCTACCCCTCTCGTAAGCCCCAGGCCTGCGCCTATAACCCCAGAACGGCGGCGTACACCCCGTTTACTACCTCCGCCATGCGCCGGAAATCCAGGGTGTCAATGGTATCGGAGGGCTGGTGGTAGTTGGGGTTGCGCAGGAAAGCCGTGTCATTAATCATCACGGCATCATAGCCGTAAGTCCAGTAGTTGCGGTGGTCGGAGAGGCCGGCCAGGCCCATTTCGGCGGGCAGATTGATGTGCTGCACGTCAATATCGGCCTTGGCTTGCATCAGCTCCTGCACCTGCTGGGTAAAGGCCTCCTGACCGGTCCGGCCCACCACCGTAATGAAGTTGCCGGTGTTGGGGTAGCGGGCGGCCAGCTGCTCATTGGGGAAACGCTGCGAGCCGGGCTCGTCGCGGAAGTAGCCAATCATTTCGTAGCAAAGCATGGCCCGCACCTGTACGCCGGCATCATGCAACGATTTGGCGTGCACGGCGCTACCCATGTACTCGGTGGCAAAGTAAGGCGGCTCCTCGTTGGGGTAGGCCACCAGATCGATGCGGTATTTCAGATTGGAGCCCAAGGTGTGCAGCAAACGAGCCGTTTCCAGCAGGCCCGCCACGGCGCTGGCGTTGTCGTCGGCCCCGGGCATGTCATCGAACACATCATAATGTGCCCCCACCACAATGCGCGGCGCATTCGCCGAGCCCAAGGACAGGATAATGTTGCGGTACTGCCGCCCATCGGCCCGAAACGGCTGCTCCTCCACGGGGCCGGCTTCCAGCTTCTCAAACTCTCCCTTGATATAGTCGGCGGCCTGGTTCAAGGACCGGAGGTTGCGGTAATGACGACCGGGTTGCAACGAGGTCAGGAACTTTACGTGGGCGTAGAGCAGGTTTTGGTCGGCGTGCATGGTAGTGGCGGGTTGGGTGGGAGAAGATACGGCCGGCAGCTGGCTGCGCTGGGCGGAGTTGGTGTCGCAGGACAGCAAGGCCAACAGGCTCGGCAGAAGCCAGCTGCGGCTGGTTCGAAGCAGTATCATAGCTGCATAAACGCACGAGACGAGCGGAGGTAGGCGGCCTAGCGAATTATCGGTTTCTACTGCCGGGCTCACTTCCTGCACGGCGGTTCTGGTGGGCGCTGCGGACATTTCTTTTGCGGTGCCGCCCTGCCCCCTACCCTGCCTACCTCTTCTCTGCTACCTTACGCTCCCGAACTCAACCGCAGGCTATGGCGCTTTCTTACCAGCGAATCATTGTAAAAATCGGCTCCAACGTACTAACCCAGCCCGACGGCTTCCCCGATTTGGCCCGCATCCGCCACTTGGTAGAGCAGATTGCGGAATTGAAAAAACAAGGCAAAGAGGTAATTGTGGTGTCGTCGGGGGCGGTGGCCTCGGGGCGCAGTGTGGTGCAGGTGCCGGCCAAGGCCGATGCCGTTACCAGCCGCCAACTACTGGCTGCCGTGGGCCAGGTAAAGCTGCTGGCCACTTACGCCGAGCTGCTGGCCGGGCACGGCCTGTTGTGCGCGCAAGTGCTGGTGACGAAAGAAGACTTCCGCGACCGGGTGCACTACCTCAACATGCAGAATTGCTTCCGGGCCCTGCTCCAGAACAGCATCATCCCGATTGTAAATGAGAATGACGTGATTTCGGTAACCGAGCTCATGTTCACCGACAACGACGAGCTGGCCGGCCTGGTGGCGTCCATGCTCAACGCCGACGCTCTGCTGATCCTGAGCAACGTGGACGGCATTTTCAACGGCGACCCGAAAGACCCGGCTTCCGAGCTGATTCCGGAAATTGGGCCGGCTACGACCAGCTTTTCGTCCTTCGTGACGGCGCAACGCTCCCAGTTCGGGCGGGGCGGCATGATTACCAAGTGCCACATGGCCCAGAAAGTAGCCCAGCTGGGCATTGCGGTACACATTGCCAACGGTACCACCGAGAACGTACTACCCCGCCTGCTCCGCCAGGAGGTAGTGAACACGCGCTTTGTGCCCAGCAAATCGGCCTCCGGCAAAAAGAAGTGGCTGGCCCACTCCGAGCTGGCGGCGAAAGGGGCCGTGCAAATCAACGCTGGTGCCAAAGCCGCCCTCACTACCCCCGGCAAGGCCACTAGCCTGCTGCCGGTGGGTGTTTTAGGGGTAGTCGACACCTTTCAGAAGGGCGACATCATCCGCATCCTCGATGAGGCCGGCAAGCCTCTGGGCCTGGGCATAGCGGAATACGGCGCCGACAAAGCCCTGGAGCGCCTGGGCCACCAAAACCAGAAGCCGCTGGTACACTACGACTACCTGTTTCTGACCACGGAAGCCGGCTAGACCTTGGCGCTGCTCCTACCTCACAGCTAGGTTTACCTTCTAGAGAGTAACTCAGATTACTCTGTTCAGGAATGACAGCCGTTGATTAGCAATACGAAGCAGAAGCCTGGCCTGCTGCCTTTCGCTCCTTAAGCGTTTATCCTATGCACCTGCAAGAAATTTTTCAGGCTACTCAGGCCGCCAGCCGAGCCTTGGGTCAGCTTTCGGCCGAAACCATTCGCGGGGTACTGCTCGACCTAGCCGCAGCTGCGGTAGCCGAAACACCGTTTCTGCTGGCTGAAAACGAGAAAGACTTGGCCCGCATGTCGCCCGAGGACCCGAAGTACGACCGGCTTCAACTCACTGCCGCGCGCCTCGAAGCCATTGCTGCCGATATTCGCAACGTGGCGGCCCTACCCTCGCCCCTGGGCGCAACCCTCCAGGAACGGACGCTACCTAATGGCCTGCACCTGCGCAAAGTGCGCGTGCCGCTGGGCGTGGTGGGCGTCATCTACGAGGCCCGCCCCAACGTGACGTTTGACGTAGCGGCGCTGTGCCTGAAAACCGGCAACGCCTGCCTGCTGAAAGGGGGTAGCGACGCGGCGTATTCCAACCAGGCCATCAGCCAGGTGATACAACGCGTGCTCCGGCGGCACAGCCTGGCCCCCGCCAGCATCAGCCTGCTTCCGCCCGACCGCCAGGCCACGGAAGCCCTGCTCCAAGCCATCGGCTACGTCGATGTGCTGATTCCGCGCGGCAGCCAGCAGTTGATCGACTACGTCCGCCAGCACGCCAAAGTCCCCGTCATTGAAACCGGCGCCGGCATCGTGCACACCTACTTCGACGAAACCGCCGACCTGGCCCAAGGTCAGGCCATCATTGCCAACGCCAAAACTCGCCGGGTCAGCGTCTGCAATGCCCTGGACTGCCTGCTGGTGCATGAGGCTCGCTTGCCCGAGTTGCCTGCACTGCTCGCTCCTTTGGCTGCGGCAGGTGTGGTGCTGTATGCCGATACGGAATCCTACCAAGCCCTGGCGGGCTCCTACCCGTCACCGCTGCTGCAACCTGCCACTACCGAGCACTTCGGCACCGAGTTCTTGTCGTTGAAAATGGCCGTGAAAACTGTCGGGGATTTAGAGGAAGCGCTGGCCCATATTGCTACCTACAGCTCCCGGCACAGCGAGGCCATCATTTCCGAAGATGCGGCCCACATTGAGCGGTTCCTGAATGAGGTGGATGCCGCCGCCGTGTACGCCAACGCCTCCACCGCCTTCACCGACGGCGCCCAGTTCGGCCTCGGCGCTGAAATCGGCATCAGCACCCAGAAGCTGCACGCCCGCGGCCCCATGGGCCTAGAAGAGCTGACCAGTTACAAGTGGCAGGTGCGCGGCACCGGGCAGGTGCGGAAGGGATAAACGGCAGACGTGCACCGCCTCGTGGCTAAGATGCGCGCAGTTGCCTCTTCCCGTTGCACAGCGGCTGGTCGGGGGCGGCCCGAATCGGTTGTAACAACATCCGCAACTACTCCTTCCTATATGAATACGCGCCTCTACTGCCTGCTTTTAACTACCTGCGGCAAGCTATTCTGCTAGTGCGCAGTGTTCAGCAGTTCCCGCAACAGCGCATGTCCTTCGGGCCACAGCCCCAAACCGGATGCAGAGTTGATATGGCCTAGCGCTCCTACGTTCACCAGCCGGCTGCCCCAGGCCTTGGCAAACTGCTGGGCCCGCGCCAACGTGGCGTACTCATCGTTGGTGCTGGCTACCACCGTGCTAGGAAACGGCAGACGCGTAAGCGGCATCGGAGCAAAGTTTGCTACTTCTGGCGGCAAGTCGGGCCGGTCTACGTCGGCGGGAGCAACCAGCAGGGCACCTGTTATGCGGGGTGAGGTGGAGCCGGCCCAATGCGCAATGGTCGCACAAGCCAGGCTATGCCCAACCAGCACCACCTCGGGGCCGGCAGCCGCTATAGCCGCATCAAGTGCGGCTACCCATTCGGAGAGAATGGGTTGGTCCCAGTTGCGCTGCTCTACGCGCCGGTAGCCGTAGTGCTGTTCCCAGCGGGTTTGCCAGTGGTCAGGGCCGGAGCTGCCTAGGCCCGGTACGATAAAGATGGTCGGTTGCTGCATGAGCACGAAAGTAGCGCCTGCGCGTATCTTTACTACCCTACGAAATGCCCGCTGCCATGCCCCCCATCACCAGCCTTTCCCAGCTCGACCTCACCAAAACCTACACCTACGCCGACTACCTCACCTGGCAGCTCACGGATTTTGTGGAGCTGGTGAAGGGCAAAGTCCGCCGCATGAGCCCCGCCCCGCGCCGGGTGCACCAGAAGATTTCCGGCTATTTCTTCGGCTCCGTGTACGCCCACTTGCTCCAACGCTCTTGCGAGGTATATCACGCGCCCTTCGACGTGCGCCTGACTACCACCGGCCCCAACGGCGATGCCCAGATTACTACCGTCGTGCAGCCCGATATTTGCGTGATCTGCGACCCGGAAAAGCTGGACGACAAAGGCTGCCTCGGCGCTCCTGACTGGATTATCGAAATCCTCTCGCCCAGCACGGCCGCTTACGACACCCGCGAGAAGTTTGAGCTCTACGAGGAAAGCGGCGTAACCGAGTACTGGATTGTGTTTCCCGGCGAGAAAACCGTGGCTACCTACGTACTGGAAAACGGCCGGTACCAGTCGCGCGGCGCTTACTTCGAGCCGGGGCCCCTACCCGTGCACACGCTGCCAGGGTTGGAGCTACAGTGGGAAGGCGTGTTTGCGGGGGTGTAAGCCTACTTTCTACTTTACGAAACATACTACCGCCATGCCCCCCATCACCAGCCTCTCCCAACTCGACCTCAGTAAAAGCTACACCTACGCCGACTACCTGACTTGGCAGCTCACGGAGTGGGTAGAACTCATCCGGGGCAAAGTGCGTCCCATGAGCCCAGCCCCGCGGGTGGTGCATCAGCGTATTTCGAGCCGTTTCATGGGAATGATTTACATGCATCTGGCCCACCGCTCCTGCGAGGTTTTTCACGCGCCCTTCGATGTGCGCCTGACCACCGCCAGCCCCAACGGCGACGCGCACATCACCACCGTTGTGCAGCCCGACATCTGCGTAGTGTGCGACCCAAGTAAACTGGACGATAAAGGCTGCGTAGGCACCCCCGACTGGATTATTGAAATCCTGAGCCCCGGCAACCTCGCCCGCGACACCAAGGAGAAGTTCGACCTTTACGAGGAAAATGAGGTAGGCGAATACTGGATTGTCTCGCCCGGCGAGAAGAGCGTGACGGTGTACGTGCTCCAGGACGGCCGCTACCACGTGCGCGGCGAGTATTATACACCCGGCCTCATTCCGGTTCATACGCTGCCGGAGTGCGGCATTGAGTGGGCAGAAGTGTTTGAGGGGGTATAGTATTTTATTTTGTCGCTACGGACTTTTTAATCAAGTCAGCCCACTCCCATTGTTTGCGCTTCCATGTATAGCGAAGGTGCCTAGGTTCGCCTGAACTAGTAAACTCCTCCTGCCTGACTTGAAACTTCACCGTTTTATTACCTAAGTAAAATTGAATATGTGTCACATCATCGTGTATAGATGTTGGAGGCAGAAATTTTATATTTTTTGGATGGGTACGGTTATAGGCCTCAAAATCCTGGAAGAATTTCTCTCCAGCTTGGAAGTGGGTTTTATTCTGAAAATAAAAATTGATTACAGATGGCCTCCCTGTCGCTACAGGCTGATTTTGGCAGCAATCAAGATTTTTAGACAGCGTTTTGCCTTTGTCACGCCAGAATAAATAAACAACCTGCTCTTCCTCTGAACATAGGCAGCTTTTCTTTGGCTTGCCTAGCTCATCCAGCGCAGGCAGATACTCACAGCCTACACAACCACTCTGATAAAACAGGACTGTATCAACTCCCGATTTCTTCAATCGGCTGGTAAGAATCTTATGCAGATTCCACATTCTGTTATGCTGAGGAATGTTTTTCGTCAGATAATTTTTGGTAATTGAATCTAGCACTTCGATATAACCCGGCTGCTTCGCAATGTTATGTGAAGGCAAATTCACTGCTTCAAGACGAAAGCCAGACAATAACACACATCCTATTAAAGCCAGTGTGAGTAGCAAGTTGCGTTGCCTCATGATAATTCAGGTAATATTCTCAATAAGCTGATAGCGAATCTATACATAACATAGCAAAAACGCCGTTTTTCTATACCTTCCGGCGTCCTTTCTACCTCCTTCCTATCCATGCTTTCCCGCACCCTTTCTCGCCTGCCGCTGCTGGTGCTGCTGGCTTTGCTATGTGCTTGCTCTAAGTCGGGCTCTGATGCCACTTCGGACCCCAACGGCGAGGAAATTGACCCGTACCAGAATCTGGTGTTTCAGTTTGCGGATGCCGTAGCCAGCCCCGAGCAGCAGGACCGGTGGGATACGGTGCAGGTAGTAACGTTCGAGCCGGCCATGCGCGGCAAGTTCAAGTGGACATCGGATAGAGAACTGATTTTCTCTCCCAGCACCCCCTTTAAGCCCAGCACCGCCTTCACGGCCACGCTACGCAAAGAGGCCCTGCCGGAAGGCAAGCAGGGCGTGGAGCTACCCGAGAACCGCCAGAAATTTCACACGCCCTACCTGCAGCTGCAGGAGCCGCAGGCGTTCTGGGGCCGCTCGGAGCGGGCGGCGGGCACGGCCGAAATGCGGGTGGAGCTACCCTTCAACTACAGCGTAAAGCCCGCCGATGTGAAGCCCCTGCTGCGCGTAACCCAGGACGGGCAGCCCGTGGCCTTCGAGGTAAGCGGGGAGCCGGGTCAGGTGGTGCGCGTGAGCCTGAACCAACAGGTGCGCCCGGGTAGCCCGCTCACGGTGGCACTGGCTCAGGGACTGCGCGCCCAGGGCAGCGACCAGGCATCTACCGCCGACTACGAAAAGCAAGTGCAGGTGCCCGACCCGGAGGCGCTGGAGGTGCGCTCCATCACCGGCACTCTGCAGTCAGCTGACCCGGTCATCACCATCCTGACCAACCAGCCGGTAACCACGGGCGATTTGCAAAATGCTCTGTCGGTGTCGCCGCAGGTGGCCTACGAGGTGGAGGAGTTGGAAAGCGGCTTCCGCCTTAAGGGCGGTTTCGAGGTAGGCAAAAGCTACCAGGTGAGCTTGCGCCAGGGGCTGCGCGGCAGCTTAGGCGGCCATCTGGGCGAGGATTTCACCCAGACGGTGAGCTTCTCCGATGAGCGCCCGACCATCAGCTTTGCCAGCGCCGAGAAGGCCATGTACCTCGATGCGTTGGGCTCCCGCAACCTGGGCGTGCGCATCAATGAGGTAGGCCAGGTGAAGGTGACCATTGCCAAAGTCTACGCCAACAACATTCAGCAGCTGTTGCGCGGCGGTACCCAGTACGGCTACCCCGGCTACGAGGGCGAAGAATCGGAAGGCGAAGAGGAACAGGACGAAAACGGCGAATACGTGGACCGCTCCTACCAGTACTACGACGTGGAGAACCTGGGCAACGTACTCACGGAGCGCACCTACACGGTGTCGGGGCTGCCGAAGGCGCAGGGGCTGCGGCTGCTGAATCTGAACCTCAAGGACCTGGAGTTTTCCGGCGGCCTGAAGGGCCTCTACATTATCAAAGTGCAGGATACGGAGCGCCAGTGGCTGCAGGTGAGCAAGCTGGTGGCCGTGTCGGATATCGGGCTGATTGTAAAGCAGGGCAAGGCCGGTAGTACGCTGGTATTTGCCAACTCCATCCGCAATGCCAAAGCCCTGAGCGGGGTGGAAATGCGCTTTATCAGCACCAACAACCAGGTAATGGGCACCGGCCTGACCAACGGTGAGGGGGTAGCGAAATTCGATAGCACCGCCCAGAACGGCCGCTTCCGGCTGGGCATGGTGATGGCCCAGCAGGGCAACGACTTCACTTTCCTCGACCTGAGCCGCAGCCGCGTAGAAACCTCCCGCTTCGAGGTGGGTGGCCTACAAAGCAACGCCGCCCGCTACCAAGCCTTCCTCTACGGCGACCGGGACCTGTACCGCCCCGGCGATACCATCCAGACCAACACCGTCATCCGGACCGAAGATTGGCAGGCGCCGCCTAAAGGCCTCCCGGTAAAAATCCGGTTGCTGCTGCCTACCGGCAAGGAGTACGCCAGCCTACAGAAAACCCTGAACGCGGCCGGCTCCTTCGAGGCGCGCTTCCTGCTACCCCCCGCCGTGATGACGGGCCTCTACACGATGGAAGTGCTGACCGGTAACGATGTGCTGCTGACTTCGCGCCAGATTTCGGTGGAGGAATTCATCCCGGACCGTATGAAGGTGACGGTAAAAACCGACCGCACGGTGGTGAAGCCCGGCCAGGCTGTTTCCGCCCAGATTACGGCCCAAAACCTGTTTGGTCCGCCCGCCGCCGACCGCAAGTTTGAGGTAGAGTTTTCGCTTAAGGAAAAAGCCTTCAACCCTAAAGGCTTTGAGCAGTACACCTTCGCTATCAACAGCGGCGAGCGGCGGCGTGGCTCCTACGGCGACCAGGAATCTACCCCACTCTCTGACCGGTTCGAGAAGACTACCCGCGAAGGCACCACCGATGCTGCTGGCCGTGGCACCGCTACCTACGAGGTACCCGACTACACCGACTTAGGAACCCTGGAAGGCGCGGCTTTCACCACCGTATTCGACGAAACTGGCCGCCCCGTGAACCGCCTGGCTACCTTCGAGGTGCAAACCCAGTCGGTGCTGTTCGGGGTCAAGAGCCCCGATGAGTTGGTGAGCACCGGCAAGCCCCTGGCCGTGCAGCTGGTGGCCCTTACCCCAGCCGGCAAGCCCGCCCAGGCGCAGGCCCAGGTACGCATTGTGCGCCTGCTCTGGGAAACGGTGATTGAGCGCCAGGGGGGCCGCTACATCTACAACTCGCAGAAGCGGGAGCAGGTAGTGCTCAACCGCACCATTCCGGTGTATGGCGGTAGTAACGCCGAGGCCAACCTCGGCTTCTCGCCCACTTACTCCGGCGAGTACGAAATCCGGGTTTCCCGGCCCGGAGCCGTTACCTACGTAGCTCGGCGCGTGTACGCCTACGGCTACGGCGACACCCAGAGCAACTCCTTCGAGGTGAACAACGAGGGCGAGGTAACCATTGAGGCCGACAAGGCCAAATACGAGCCCGGCGACGTGGCCCACCTGCTGCTGAAAACGCCCTTCCCCGGCCGCGTGCTCGTGACCGTGGAGCGCAACCGCGTGCTCGACCACTTCTACGTAAACACCGATGAGAAATCGGCCAAGGTGGACGTACCGATTCGCGCGGGCCATGTGCCCAACGTGTACGTAACGGCCACTGCCATCCGCGAAATCAAGGACAACCGCCTACCCCTCACGGTGGCCCGCGGCTTTGTGCCGCTCACGGTAGAAAAGCCCGGCGCCAAGCTGCAAGTGGCCATTAAAGCGCCCGCGCAAAGCCGCTCCCAAACTGCTCAGACCATTGAAGTTACCACCGCCCCTGGCGCCCAGGTGACGCTGGCTATGGTGGACGAGGGCATCCTGCAGATGAAGGACTACCGCACGCCCGACCCCTACGGCTACTTCTACCAGAAGCGCGCCCTGGAAGTACAAGCCTACGATGTCTACCCCTTCCTGCTGCCCGAACTCGGGACCAGCAGCACCGGCGGCGACGGCTACGACCTCTCGCGCCGCACCACGCCCGTGCCCAACCGCCGCGTAAAGCTGCTCGCTAAATGGAGCGGCGTGCTCACCGCCGATGCCAGCGGCAAAGTGCGCTACAAGCTGCAAGTGCCCCAGTTCAGCGGGGCCGTGCGCATCATGGCCGTGGCCTACAAGAACGACGCCTTCGGTTCCGCCGAGCACACCATGCGCGTCGCCGACCCAGTAGTCATCAGCACTGCCCTCTCCCGCTTCCTCAGCCCCGGCGACACCATTGACGTGCCCGTAACGCTGACGAACACGACAGGGAAGCCTATGAATGCTGTTATTACCCTGAAATACAATTCACTCTTAAAAATACCTAAGCAAAAATCTATCTATAGAACTGATAAGGTAAGTGGAGAGGTATCGGTATTAACACCAATTCTCAACGATATAACTGAAACTCTAAAGCCTAATTCGGAAGCTCGAGTGCAGTTTCATATTGAAGCGAGTGGCCTAGGAGTAGGTTTAGTAACCGTTTCTGTAAAAACTAACGGTACTAATGAAACCTTCACCGAAACCATCGAACTACCCATCCGCCCTGCTTCGCCGCTGCAGAAGCGCACGGGGGCGGGTGTGGTAGCGGGCGGCGCGGCTCAGCAGTTGAATCTGCGGACCGACTTTCTGCCCTCGTCGTTGCGGAGCCAGCTGGTGGTGAGCCGCTCGCCGATGACGGAGTTTGCCAAGGACCTGCGCTACCTGCTGCAATACCCCTATGGCTGCCTGGAGCAAACTGTGTCGGCCGCTTTCCCGCAGCTGTACTACGGTGATTTGGCCGCCACGCTAGGCCAGAAAACCGGCAAGCCTGGCAAAGCAGGCCTATTCAACCCCAACTACCACGTGCAGGAAGCCATCCGGAAGGTGGAAGCCCAGCAGATGTACAACGGCTCCCTCAGCTACTGGCCCGGCGGCGACTACGACAACTGGTGGTCCACCACCTACGCCGCCCACTTCCTGCTGGAAGCCCAGCAAGCCGGCTTCGAGGTGAACAAGAATGTACTCGATAGAGTACTGCGCTACCTGCAAGCCCGGGTGCGCAAGCGCGAAACCGACACCTACAATATCATCCAGACCGGTGGCGTGATTCAGCCCGTGACGCTGGCCAAAAAGGAAGTGGCCTACTCCCTCTACGTGCTGGCCCTGGCCGGCCGCCCCGATGCTGTGGGCCTGAACTACTACAAAGCCAACCGTCCCCAGCTCGCCGAAGATTCGCGCTACCTGCTGGCAGCGGCCTTCGCCCTGAGCGGCAACCAGCGCGGCTACCAAAGCACGGTGCCCACCCGCTTCGGCGCATCGCCCAGCATTGCCGGCCGCCAGCTCGACGGGGCCTTCTCCTCCCCCATCCGCGACGAAGCCCTGGTGCTTAATGCCCTGCTCGCCGCCGACCCCGCCAACCCGCAGGTAAATACCCTGGCCCGTCAGCTCAGCCGCCAGGTAAAGCAAGCCTACTGGCTCAATACGCAGGAACGGTCATTTGCCTTACTAGCACTGGGTAAGCTGGCGAAGAAGAATGCCGGCAGCACGGTAGTAGCCAGCCTGCTGGCCGATGGCAAGGCCATTGGCAACTTCTCGGGCAAAGACCTCACGGTAAGCAACGTGGCTAACCGCCAGCTGCAGCTGCGCACCAGCGGCAAAGGCAGCCTTTACTACTTCTGGGAAACGGAAGGCATTTCGCCCACCGGCCAGGTGCGCGAGGAAGACGCCTACCTGCAAGTGCGCCGCCAGTTCCTGGACCGCAACGGCGCGCCCGTGGGCAGCACTAGCTTCAAGCAAAATGACCTGGTAGTTGTCAAAATCACCATCCAGTCAGCTGAAACCGCGGGTGAAGTCAAGAACGTGGCCATTACGGACCTACTGCCCGCCGGCTTGGAAATCGAGAACCCACGCATTGGGGCCGTCCGCGACCTGACCTGGGCCAAAGACGCCGCCCAACCCGACTACCTCGACGTGCGCGACGACCGGATTAACCTGTTTACTACCGCTACGCCCACGGCCAAGTCGTTCTACTACCTCTGCCGCGCTGTGAGCAAAGGCACCTTCAAGCTCGGTCCCGTCAGCGCCGATGCCATGTACAACGCCGAATATCACAGCTACGCCGGCAGCGGCGTGGTGCGGGTGCGGTAATATTTAATTCGGCCAACCATTTATATTTCAAACTAATGGCTTGGGACAATATCCTTTTCTACTTCATTGTTTTATTGCTCGCACTGCCGGTGGCTATATCAGTGTATGCAGCTGTGCGGACAATAATTAGCCGGTTCTGGCCGATGCAACAGCACTCTACTGGAGTTTCCATTGGCATAGCGGCTGTAACTACGCCTTTCTTGTGCGTGGCTGGATTTCAACTCGCGCTGTATTTCTACTTCTACTATCCTCACCGCGACTTTGACCCAAATAGATGGGCATCTACTTTGCCTAAGCGCTACGAGATGGTCGAAGACCTCCAAGCATCACACCAACTTGATGGTCTTACGGAGGCAGAAGTTATTAAGCTATTAGGCAAGCCGGACTATCAATTTGAAAATGGTTGGGAATACTATATAGGCATGTTTCCTAAAGCAGTTCCTATTGATGGCGACGCGTTGTCTATACAATTCAGCAATGGTAAAGTGGTGCGCTACAGGATACACGAAATGTAACCCGCGAATAGCAGTCCGAGACTTATTAAGCAGCTCAACTGCAGCCTTTCCACCCAGCACGCGTACACTTCTAACCGCTTTTCACGCAGCCGGCACTTGGTAAGTAGCCGGCTGCGCTGCTGTTGCCTACCTCCACTACCGTGCGCTATATGAACCGGACTTCACTTACTGCCCTCGTACTTCTGCGCCTTTCGATGCTGGCTCTGCTCGGGGCGGCTTTCATGATGCCTACCGTAGTCCAGGCCGACATTGTGACTCTCAATGCCAATGATAACGGCAAGCAGGTGCAACTGAACGTAGGCGACCAACTGACGATTCGCTTGCCAACGATTTCGCCCCGCTTTGGCTGGCGCCTGACCCAAGCGTACCCGGGGCAGCTGACGGTAACGACCACAAATGTGCTGCCGGGCCTGAGCAGCGGTGTACCGGGTGCGCCGGCTACCTTCGAAATTCACTTTCAGGCCGTAGGCACGGGTGGCCTTGACTTAGCCTTAGTGTCGGCCCAGCCGGGCACGGGCTACTCCACGCTGGGCGGCTTTTTCCACGTATTTGTTACCATTGATAAGCCCGGCGTGGCCAAAAACGTGAACATCACGGAGTACGGCAACCACAGCCGCGTAAAGGTGAACAAGGGCGACCAGCTGGCTATTCGGCTGGATAATACCGCTGGCTCGCAGTATCAGTGGGAGGTAATGCCCATTGCCGATAACGTCATCCAGCTGATTACGCCCCCGTCCGCCGCGCCGGCAAAGAAGCCGAAAAAGAAAGCCAAAGCAGGCAGCGCAGAAGACGTTACATTTCAGTTTCAGGCCCTGAACCCCGGCAAAACCACCCTGCGCTTTCTCTACCGCAACGCCACCAACAACGAAGCCCCGCCCAAGCGCGACTTTGAGCTGGAGGTAGAAGTACCCGAGCCGCCCCGATAAAAGCGGTACTACCGCCGTCGGCTTTCTATCTTGCTACCCCTGAACAACGGCTCTATGTCGTTGGCGGGCGGGCCGCATGAAACGCGCATCAACAATCATTGCAGGAGTGGTACTGGCCTTGGCGGTAGCGTGGGCCCTTGACCTGGCATTTCCGCTGCCGCCTACTCCCCAGTACTCGCCCATTGTACTGACATCCGACGGCACAGTGCTGCACGCCTACCTCAACCCCACCCAAAAGTGGCGGATGAAAACGGAGCTGCGCGAGATTACGCCCGTGCTGCGCAAGGCTATTATCGAGAAGGAAGACCGGTGGTTTCGGTGGCATTTCGGCGTGAACCCCGTAGCATTGGTGCAGGCGGCGGGGCGCAACGCGTTTGGCAAGGGGCGCACCACCGGGGCCAGCACCATTACCATGCAGGTGGCGCGGCTGCTGGAGCCGAAGGAGCGCACCTTCGGCAACAAGCTGCTGGAAATGCTGCGCGCTATGCAGCTGGAAGCCCATTACAGCAAGGATGAGATTCTGCAGCTCTACCTAAACCTAGTGCCCTACGGCGGCAACGTGGAAGGCGTGAAGTCGGCGGCTCTGCTCTACTTCCAGCAGCCTCCCGACTACCTGTCTCTGGCCCAAACCGTAACGCTGGCCATCATCCCGAACCGTCCGCGGGGGCTGGTGCTGGGCCGCAACAACGCCGCTGTGTTGCAGGAGCGCAACCGGTGGCTGAAACGGTTCGGGGAAGCCGGGCTTTTCCCCCAGCAGGATGTAGAGGATGCTTTGCTGGAACCCCTGGACGTACAGCGCCACGCGGCGCCCACGCTGGCGCCCCACCTCTCGCGGCGGCTGGTGCGGCAGTTTCCGCGGCAGGCTATTATTCGTTCCTCGCTGCACCGCAGCAAGCAGAGCAAGGCCGAAGACCTGACCCGCAACTACGTGCGCCGCCTCCACGAGCTGGGCATTACCCAGGCCGCCGTGCTGGTAGTGAACAACCGCACCCGGCAGGTAGAAGCCTACGTGGGCTCGGCCGATTTTCGCGACTTCGGCAGCCAGGGCCAGAACGATGGGGTAGTGGCCGTCCGCTCGCCGGGTAGCACGCTCAAGCCGTTTCTGTACGCGCTGGCCCTGGACCGCGGCCTAGTAACGCCCAAGCTGCTGCTGCCCGATGTGCCGACCAACTTCCAGGGCTACCGCCCCGAAAACTTCGACAAGCACTGCAACGGTGAGGTGACGCTGGAACGGGCCCTGGCCTACTCGCTCAACATTCCGGCCGTGCGCGTACTTAACCAGCTCGGCGTGCCCACCTTCACCGATAAGCTCCGCCAGGCCGGTTTTCAAAACGTAACCCGTAACCGCGCGCGCCTGGGCCTCAGCAGTATTCTGGGGGGCTGCGGCGCTACCCTAGAGGAACTCACGAACCTGTACGTGACGCTGGCCGACGGCGGCCAACACACCGCGCTGCACCTGACTTCATCCCCGGAAAGAAAGCCGCCTGGGGAGGCGACTACCGCCCTGGTTTCGCCGGCGGCGGCGTTCCTGACCACCGACATCCTCAGCCAGCTTACCCGCCCCGACCTACCCCTGAACGCGGCCAGTAGTATGCGCCTGCCCAAGGTAGCCTGGAAAACCGGCACCAGCTACGGCCGCCGCGACGCCTGGAGTATCGGCTATAACCGGCAGTACACCATTGGGGTGTGGGTGGGCAACTTCAGCGGCCAGGGCAGCCCGGCCCTCACCGGTTCCGACGTAGCCACGCCCCTGCTCTTCGACCTGTTCAATGCCCTGGCCTACAACTCGCCCAACGATTGGTTTGTGCCACCCGCCACGCTGGACTTCCGGCTGGTATGCGCCGAAAGCGGGCTGGTGCCGGGCGAAAATTGCCCCAATCAAATCATCGACTACTTTCTGCCGAACAGAAGCAGTGGGCAGCGCTGCCAGCACCAGCGCGAGGTACTCGTTTCGGCCGACGGTAGCTTTACCTACTGCCGGGCCTGCGCCCCGGCGGCCGGGTATCGGCGGGAGCTCTACCCCAATTTGCTCCCCGAAGTGGCCGCTTACAAGGAGGCACAGGGAATTCCGTACCGCCGCCTACCCCCGCACAATCCACAATGCCAGCTGGTGCGGGGCGGGGCCGAACGGGCCCCGTCCATTACCTCGCCTACTGCCAACACGGAATATGTGCTCAATGCCCGCGAGCAGCAGCAGCTTCTGCTCAGCTGTACTACCGACAGCGAGGTTCGGCAGGTACACTGGTATGTCAACGACCGGTTTGTGCGCACGGCGGCGGCCACCGAACGGGTCTTTATCCGGCCGCCGGCTGGTCAGCTCAAGATTTCCTGTGCCGATGACCACGGCCGCAATGCCGATGTGGTTGTTACCGTCACGGAGCTAGAATAATGGGTATCCCTTCCTGCGCCTCTAAAGCCAGCCCGCGGGCAGTGTTTTTCTAGAGCTGGGCTGTGCATGGGCGCTGGGTTGGCGGCCGGGGCGGGGGTAGCCTATTATTTTATTCGGCGGCCACAACCTTTTGGTGTTGCCCTGGTTTACCTGCCTTGGAGCGCCAGAAGCATGGTTGTATTCTTCCGGAAGAAGTCTGGACGGTACCACCCTGATAATCAGAACGCCCTTTATTTTTTCACAGAATTACATCATCATCAGGCAGCGGGCCGGGCATTCCGGGTGTCCTTGCGCCTGATGTTTGGAATACAGCCTGCCTCTACGCAGCCTGTAGCGTGTTAAGCTACATACACTGTGCGGTAGCTGCTTTACCTAGGATATGAAACAGATGAAACGGGTGCTCCGACTGTTGCTTGGGCTGTTGCTGCTTGCTCCGGCCTGGCTGCAAGCCCAACCTACCTCCCCTCCGCCGCCTCCCAGCCAGCTTACGCTGGAGCAGTGCCTGCAGTACGCCTTGCAAAACCAGCCGGTGCTGCGCCAGGCCCGCATTGATGAAGAAACCAACGAAGCCACTATCCGCATCGGGTTGGCGGGCTGGTTACCGCAGGTGGGCCTCAATGCCACCGGGCAGCATTATTTCCAGCTACCCTACACCGTGTTTCCAAACGCCGATGGGGTAAGCGTGCCCCGTCAGATTGGCTTGCGCAACACCTCCACGGTAGGCTTATCGGCTACCCAGGCCCTGTACAACAACGATGTGCGCCTGGCCCTGCGCACGGCGCGGCCTTCGCGGCAGTTCTACCAGCAGAACACCACGGGCGTACGCATTGATGTAGTGACGGATGTCAGCAAGGCTTTCTACGACGTGCTGCTTTCCCAGCGCCAGCTCGATGTGCTCAACGAGGACATTGTGCGCCTGCAGCGCAGTCTCCAGGATGCCCGGGCCCGCTACGAAGCCGGCATTGTTGATAAAACCGACTACAAACAGGCCGAAATTCTGCTTAACAACTCTATTGCGGCCCGCAAGCAGGCCCAGGAAGCCATTAAGGCGAAATCGGCCTACCTGCGCGAGTTGATGGGCTTGAGCGGGCAGCAGCCCCTAACCCTGCAGTACGACACGGTGCGGCTGATGCAAGACGCGGTAGTAGATACGGCCGTGGTCCTGGACCCTACCAACCGCATTGAGCTACAGCAGCTGCAAACCCAAAAGGCGCTGCAATCGGCCCAGATCAGCTACTACCGCTGGGGGTTCCTGCCGTCCGTGTCGGCCTTCGGCAACTACAACGCGGTATTCCAGAACAACAACTTCGGCGACCTGTACAGCCAGCGCTTCCCCAACTCCTATGCTGGTCTGCAGTTGAGCCTGCCCATTTTCCAGGGTACGCGGCGCCTGCAAAACCTGCGCCGCGAGCGGCTCACCGACCAGCGCATCGACCAGGACATCCTGGCCACCCGCAACCGCATCAACACCGAGTTTGAGCAAGCCCTGGCCAGCTACAAAGGCTACTACATGGACTACCTCATCGGGCAGCGCAACCTGGCCCTGTCCAAAGAAGTGTACTCAGTAGTAAACCTGCAGTACCGGGAAGGCATCAAAACCTACCTCGATGTGATTGTGGCCCAAACCACCCTTCGCACGGCTCAGCTTAACTACTACAGCGCCCTGTTTCAGGTGCTGAGCAGCAAGGTGGATTTGCTGCGGGCCCAGGGCAACTTAGCTACCTCTTACTGACCACTCATAGGGTAGCGCGCTTGTACTGGCTGCCTGCTCTACCAGTCCCGGGCTTTCTAATGCTCGCTCCCCTTATTCCCCGCCTTCCTTCTAAGCTCGGAGGCCTAGCTGCTGAGCTCTCTGAAAATACCTGATATGAAGAAGACTTTTCTTGTTTTGTCGTATGCCGCGGGCCTGCTGGCCGTTGCCAGCTGCGGCAACAAAGAGGCCGAAAAACCGGCCGGCCCGCCGCCTGCTACGCCCGTTACCCTAACCACGGCCCGCGTAACGGATGCCGTGTATTACGATGAGTACCCAGCTACTGTCGTCGCCATCAACAACGTGGAGCTGCGCAGTCAGGTAGCGGGCTTTATCACGGGCATCTTTTTCAAGGAAGGCGACGTGGTGCAGAAGGGCAAAACCCTGTATGAAATTGACCGGCGCAAGTACCAGGCCGCGTACCAGCAGGCGCTGGCAGGCCTGCGCAGCACTCAGGCTACCGTGCAGAACGCCCAGGTAAACCTGAACCGCTACGAGCGGCTGCTGGAGCAGGACGCCGTGGCCCGCCAGATTGTGGACAATGCCCGCACCAACTACGCTACGGCCCAGGCTCAGGTAGGCGTAGCTCAGGCCAACGTAGCCGCCGCCCGCACCGACCTGGATTACTCCCTGATCAAAGCGCCATTTACCGGCCGTATTGGAATTTCGCAGGTGCGTTTGGGCTCCCAGGTAAGTCCCGGCTCTACCTTGCTCAACACCATCAGCGGCGAAGACCCGATGGGCGTAGACTTTGTCATTACCGAGTCGGACCTTACCCGCTTCACTGATCTGCAGCGCCAAAACAGCGGCAGCGCCAGCGACTCTACTTTCCGCTTGGTGCTACCCGATGGCACCCGCTACGAGCAGCCCGGTAAGATTCTGGCCATCGACCGGGGCGTGAACCAGCAGACTGGTACCGTTCAGATTCGGGTGCAGTTCAGCAACCCGCAGCGCCAGCTCAAGGACGGCATGAGCACGGTGCTGCGCGTGCTCAACCGGCAGTCGGGCCGCCGCATCGTGATTCCCTACAAAGCCGTGACCGAGCAAATGGGTGAAAACTTCGTGTTTGTGGCCGGCGACAGCAGCAAGGCCTACCAGCGCAAAGTGCAGCTGGGTCCGCGCCTGCGCGACCAAGTTGTGATTATCAGTGGCATTAAAGAAAACGACCAGGTAGTAACAGAAGGCCTGCAGCGCCTGCGCGACGGCGGTCAGATTCAGACGGGTGCCCCCGGCCAGGCCGGAGCCTCGGGCCAGGGCGGTGCCGGTGCCCCAGCTGCGGGCGGAGGCGCCAAATAATTCTGGGCCAGAGCTAGCAGCCTGCTTTTCTCCACGGCACTTTCTGCGCTCCAAGCAGCCGGGCCAAGGGTAGCACCTCTCGGCAAACGAGTTACTGGCTCTGGTTTTTCACTTTACTAAAGCAGCCACCTCTCCTTCCCCAGGAGGTGAGTTAGTCCGGCTCGGGCTTTCATCCAAGCAGCGCATCTATTTCCTCTGATATGATTGCAGAAACCTTTATCCGGCGCCCCGTTACCGCCATTGTCACCTCCTTGGTGATTGTGCTGGTGGGGGTGCTGGCCATCCTGAACCTGCCCGTGGGGCAGTATCCGGAAATTACGCCCCCCACCGTATCGGTGAGCGGCACCTATACCGGTGCCGACGCCCAGACCGTGGAGCAGACCGTGGCCACGCCCGTGGAAGTGCAGGTGAACGGCACCCCGGGCATGACCTACCTGCAAAGCAACAGCACCAGCAACGGGCAGATGAGCATGACGGTGAACTTCGAGGTAGGCACCGACATCAACATTGCGGCTCTCGACGTGCAGAACCGCGTGGGCATTGCCCAGCCTACCCTGCCCCAGGAAGTACAGCGCCTGGGCCTGGTGGTGCGCAAGCGTAACCCCAGCATCCTGATGCTGGTGGCCCTCTACGCGCCCAAGGGCTCGCACAACACTACCTTCCTCGACAACTACGCCAACGTCTTCATCAAGGACGCCTTGCTGCGCACCAAGGGGGTAGGCGATATTGTGAGCCGCGCCGACGACTTCTCGATGCGCGTGTGGCTGAACCCCGACAAGCTTTCCCAACTAGGCGTAACGGCCCAGGAAGTAACGGCCGCTATTCAGGAGCAGAACGCCCAGATTGCGGCCGGCTCCATTGGAGCCCCGCCCGCCCAAACCGGCCAGACGTTTGAGTACATCGTCTTCGTGAAAGGCCGCCTCACCGACACCGAGGAGTTCGGCAACGTCATCGTGAAAACCCGGCCCGAAGACGGCTCCGTGGTGTATCTGAAAGATGTGGCCCGCCTGGAGCTGGGCAAGTTCAACTACGCCAACAACTCCTTCGTGGACGGCAAGCGCGCCGCCTACCTGCTGGTGTACCAAGCCCCCGGGGCCAACGCCCTCGAAACCTACGAGAACGTGCTGGGCACCATGGCCCAGCTGAAAAAGCAGTTCCCCGCCGACCTCGACTACGTAGTGCCTTTCGAAGCCGCTTCGGTTGTAAAAGTGTCGATTGAGGAAGTGCTGCACACGCTGGTAGAAGCCCTGGTACTGGTAATTATTGTGGTGTTCCTGTTCCTGCAAAGCTGGCGCTCCACCCTGATTCCGGTGCTGGCTATTCCGGTGTCCATCATCGGCACGTTCATCATGTTTATCCCGCTGGGCTTCACCATCAACACCCTGACCATGTTCGGCTTTGTGCTGGCCATTGGTATTGTGGTCGATGATGCCATTGTGGTGGTGGAGGCTGTGGAGCACAACATGAACGAGCGCGGCATGAATCCCCTGGACGCTACCCTAACGGCCATGCGCGAGATTTCGGCCCCGGTTATTGCCATTGCCCTGATTCTGGCCGCTGTATTCGTGCCGGTAGGTTT
Organism: Hymenobacter sp. HSC-4F20; assembly: GCF_019599275.1. Taxonomy (GTDB): domain Bacteria; phylum Bacteroidota; class Bacteroidia; order Cytophagales; family Hymenobacteraceae; genus Hymenobacter. The sequence goes on from NZ_JAHZTD010000003.1 coordinate 353,275, forward strand.
CATTCCCGGTATCACGGGGCGCCTGTACCAGCAGTTCGCTATTACCATCGCCATTTCCGTGATTATCTCGGCTTTCGTGGCGCTTTCGCTTACTCCGGCTTTGTGCGTGTTGCTGCTCAAGCCCCATAAGCGCAACGAGGAGTCGAAAGGCCTGGACAAGTTCTTCTTTAAGTTCAACGCGTGGTTTGACCGCGTGACCAGCAAGTACGGTAAGGGCGTACAGCGCGGCATCAAGCACTCCCGCTTCGTGGTGGTTATTCTGGTGTGCATTGTGGCCGGCACTGGCCTGCTGTTCGCCAAGAAGCCCGGCGGCTTTATCCCGACGGAAGACGAGGGCCGGGTAATTATCACCTTCAACCTGCCCGAAGCCTCCTCCACGGAGCGCACCGTGAACACGCTAAACGCCATTATGAAGGAGCTAGGCCAGATTAAAGGCATCCGCCACTACGCGGGCCTGGGCGGCCTAAACGCGGTTAACTTCTCCTCTAAGTCGAACAGCGGTACGGTATTCTGCCAGCTGCAGCCCTGGGAAGAGCGCAAAGACGAAAAGCTGCAGCTTCAGGGCCTGATTGCGACCATTCAGCAGCGCCTGAGCCACTTGAAGGAAGCCAACATCGTTGTGATTTCGCCGCCGGCTATTCCGGGCCTGGGCAACACGGGGGGCTTCTCCTTTATTCTGCAGGAACGCGAGGCCGGCGGCGACATCAAGAACTTCGATGCCCAACTCCAGAACTTCCTCGGAGCCCTGCGCAAGCGCCCCGAAATTACGGGTCCCTTCTCCTTCTTCACGGCCAACACGCCCGGCTACCAGCTGACTATTGACCGCGAAAAAGCCAAGAAGCTGGGCGTTTCGATTTCGGATATCGGTACGGCCCTGCGCACTTACCTGGGCTCGTCCTACGTAAACGACTTCACGGTGTACGGCCGAAACTTTAGGGTAGTAACCCAGGCCGACTCCATGTACCGCGCCGATATCAGCAACCTGGGCCAGTACTACGTGCGCAACAGCCAGGGCGGCATGGTGCCGCTGAGCACGCTCACCAGCTACCAGCGCACCGAATCGGCCCCGCTTATTTCGCACTACAATCTGTTCCGCTCGGCGGAAATCAACGGTAACGCGGCCCCCGGCTACTCCTCCGGCGACGCCATCAAGGCTCTGCAGGAAACGGCTGCACAGTCGCTGCCGGCGGGCTATGGCTTCGAGTTCTCGGGGCTGAGCCGGGAAGAGCAGTTAGCAGGTGGCCAGACGATTTACATTTTCGCCTTGTCGCTCACCTTCGTGTTCCTGTTCCTGGCGGCGCTGTATGAAAGCTGGTCGGTGCCCTTCTCGGTGCTGCTGGCCGTGCCGCTGGGTGCGTTCGGCGCTATTCTGGCTCTGATTTTCCTGCCCAAGCTTACCAACAACGTCTACGCCCAGATTGGTCTGATTACGCTGATTGGTTTGTCGGCCAAAAACGCCATTCTGATTATTGAATTCGCCAAGGAACGGGTAGACAAGGGCATGCCGCTGGTAGATGCTACCCTGGAAGCCGTGCGTCTGCGCCTGCGCCCCATCGTCATGACTTCGCTGGCCTTCATTCTGGGCGTACTGCCGCTGGTGTTTGCCTCCGGCGCTGGTGCTCAAAGCCGCCAGACCATCGGCTGGACGGTGTTGGGTGGTATGCTCTCGGCTACGCTACTGGCTATCTTCATCGTGCCGGTGCTCTACGTGCTTATCACGCGCTTTGCCTATGGTAAGGAGAAGCTGGCCGAGTTGGAAGCTAACTACAAGCCCGACGAAGAACACGGCGGCCCTCAAGAAGAAGGCCCTGGTGAAGGAAACCACTCCCCCGTGCCCAGCCCCGCCTAAACGACTCTAGCTACAGTATACGTTTGCCTGTAGCAAGACAAAGCCCCAGTGAAACTGACACTCTCAATTTGAGCTGTCGGTTCTACTGGGGCTTTTCGTTTGCGTTTAGTTACAACTAGCCCACAGCCGTCTATAGCATCTTTAGCTACCTTACCATCGGCAATATTTATCATCAAATAATTCTTCTGAGTGAACTGCTTACCCCTTTTGCACTACTAAAAACAATAGCCAAGCGAGGACTAAATAGACACAACCTTATGCTAAAAATATTAGTATACATTATATAGATTTCCGAACTTGAGGCAATCATAAAACCCTACTTCGCATGTCTGATTTTGCTTATGCTTACACCCGTCCTTCCGCGCTGGAAGCCCGTCCCGAGGGCAATGCGTTATTATTATCTGCCTTTGCTGAAGATGCTATAGAGTCGGGGACTTCCTGCTTTTTTTGGGGTAGGCTGCGCAACTCCTGGCTGGCTGCACGCGGACTAAGCACATTAGCTAAAGTAGTTGCCTCACGGTTCGTGCCCCAGAGTGCCGCTCTCCGCGACCCTATCGTGACGGCGGGAGCAGGCTTGCTGCGCTTCGAGGCTTTTTCCTCATGCAACGGGGTGTACGCCCGCCTTGATTTGGGGCCCGATGCGTTGGACGGAGAGTTCCTGAGCAGCGGCACCACCAACGTCGATTTCAACGAGCCTATGGTGAATGCCCTGGCCCGCATTTCGCGCACCGAGCCGGTGCTGCTGTCGGTGGGCGAAAAAGAGGTAGTGCTGGAGCGGGCCGAGGGCCGCGTGACGGAGCGCAAAGTAGCCCTGCCGGAACGCTGGATTAAGGGCCTTACAGCCGTACAGGCCTACCTGGCCCTCATGGAGGAAAAGCTGCGCATGACCCGCGTACAGGCCGTGCAACTGGTACAAGGCCTACCCGCTGGTAGCGCCAAAACCGACGTTTTTCTGGTATTGCGCGGCCCGCGACCCAGCTTCTCGCCAGTGGCTACGGCGGGGGCCGTGCGGGTAGGCGGGGCGCACCGGCTGCGGCTCCTGGAGGGGCTGCTACCCCTGTGCGAAGCCCTGCGCGTGTACGCCACCCCTGATGGGCAAGCCTCAGCGTTTGTGCTGGAGCTGGGCGGCGGGCAACAATTTGTGCTGGCGTTGTCGGCGGATGTGTGGCGCGGCTTTTCCGGCGAAGGCAACCAGCTGGATGCCCTGATGGAAGAACTGCCCACTGAGTGGATTGCTGGCGCCAACAACCTGTTCCGGGGCAACGAAACCTTCAACCCTACCCTGTTCGCCCTCGAAAATGGCCTCGACCCGGCCACCGTGGATAAGCTGTGCGCCAGTCTTTCGGCCATGGGCCTGCTGGGCTTCGACTTGGCCGAAAACCATTATTTCTACCGCCGCCTACCCTTCAAAACCCAACGAATCCTGAGCCTGAACCCGCGCCTAAAAAATGCCCGGGCTTTGCTGGCCGCCGCCGATGGGGTGCAGCTAATTGGTGTGGGCGAAGGCGGGCGCACCGAAGCGCGGGTGCGGGGCACGGGCGTGTGGCACACGGTGCTGGTAGGTGGGGCACAGCCACCCCAGTGCACGTGCACTTGGTTTAGTGAGCACCAGGGGCAGCGCGGCCCTTGCAAGCACATTCTGGCGGCTCAGATGCAATTCGTGTAATATCCTCCTACCCCTGTTGTCGGGGCCAAGGCTCCGCCTCGCCTTCTTCCTTTCGCTGCGTACCTCCTGCTATTCTATGACTACTGTTGAAACCTTCGAGCACATCATTCGCCACCAAAGCTGCCGGGAGTTGGTGCCGTTTCTGGGGGCGCTGGGCAAATCCGACATTGTACCAGTCCGGCAGAAAACGAAAAGTCTGCTCCGGGAGCTTGACCGCTATGTGAACACCGAGGTAAAGCCGGGCCAGTGGCAGTATCGTCACCAGCTTACGCAGGAGCAACAGATGATGCTGTTTTTCGCGGGCCTAGCAACGTACTCGCGCAAGGAAGCCCAAGCTCGTAGCTTCTCGCTGCCCTGGCATCTGTCGGACCGGGGCCCCGACCCGCAGGGCCACCAGCAGCATTTTATCACCATACTAGAACAGGCCCGGCCCGAGTGGCTGGCGGAGTGGCTGGTACGGCTTACCCGTGCAAATCAGTGGGCTGTTATATCTTACAAGCAGCTGCGTGAGCTGGAAAACCGCGGCCTACTCGCCCACGACCCCTGGCTGTTTACTCAATCGGTTGCCCACCAGCTAACCCGCTATAACTGGCTGCGCAACACGTATAAGAAAACCGATATTGACGGCTACGACCAGCAGATTCTGCACGACCTCCGTGCCGACACCACCCTGCTGCAGCGCGACTTGCTCCTGCTATTCGATTACGACAGCATGGTGGACTCTGACAGCACCATCAGCGGAAAAGACCGACAGTTAGTAAACTGGCTTACGCTGCTGCCACAGCTGGTTGCTTCTGGCCACCTGAACCGGTCGGAGGTGCTTACGCGCTGCTTGCTGGCCCTGCGCCGCGACTTCCGGCGGCCCTTGCTGACGTGGTTCAAGAATCTGTTTCTGGCCTTGCACCCAACACCTGAAGAGCGCCTGGCCCGGCAGACGGAATTAATTGATCTGCTGGCTCACCCGCTGCCATTGGTCATCAATTTCGCACTTGACCAGCTCAAAGAATTCTGGACGCAGCCGGAGTTTGATACCGCTGCGCTGCTGCTCTACGCCGACGCTCTGGTTACCCGCCAAGACCTGAAGACTGGCCTCCGGGCACTGTTCAGTGGCCTGGAGAAGCTTCTGAAACAAGACCCTACCCTGGCGGCCACCCTCAGCCGACTCAGCACCACTGCCCTTACCAACGCCGATGCCAGCGTGCAGGAGCGGGCAGGTAAGCTGTTGAAAGCTATTCTCGGAGCCAAGAAACCGTTGCTGACGGCGGAGGAGGTAGTGGAAACGACCGACACTATTAGTCTCTACACTGACCTGCTGACACCGGCTACGCGCACTCTGCTGGGGCCCTACCTAACAAGCACAAGCGCACCCTCAACCGACGACTCTGCACCGCTAGCTAGTACCTACACACCGACGAGCAGCTTCATCCCCGATATTTCGGCAGCTACTGCCATTGCCCCGGTGCGCGACTGGCACGAGCTACTCTTCCTGACGGGAGAGTTGGTGCAGCACAATGGCCCCGCCAGCGTGGAGCGGTGGCTCGATGGCCTGGGACACCTGCGCGGCCACTACCCCGCCGACTACGCCCAGCAGCTGCGGCCCTACCTGGTGCGGATATCCTCCTCGGAGCTCAAAAACAAAACCGACGACGAAATCCAGGAATACTTTCGCACCTACTCTTTCGGCGGGATTCGGCAGGGCCGCCGGGAGCTGCTTTCGGCGCTGCTGATTAGCTGGTACCAGGGGTTCGCTCAGCTCAACGTTTCGCTCGTCAACCTAAAGGCCCAGCAATACAGCGCCCCCGACCCGCTGCTGCAGGTGGAGCAGGCGCGGCTAGCGGACTTGGAGCATCGACTACAAACAGCCACCCCAGCCCTACCCCTGCTGAGCACCCCAAGCCACGCCCCGTACTGGGTGGCCCCTTCGGTGCTGGTGCAGCGCCTTCTGGATTACCAGGCAGCCGGTGCAGAGCCCGCCCCCGCCGACCTCGCCCTGGCCCTAACCCGCACCGCCGCCACTGCTCCTGACGATGCCGCTGCTGCTCGCCTGCTGCTACCTCAGCTTCAGCACCCTGAACTTTGTGCGCTGCTGGAATGGTATCTGGCTCCTCAACCTGAGCCCACGGCCCTACCCTCGCCTGCGGCCCCAACTGCCAGCAAGCCCATGGCCCGCGAGTTCACCGAGCGTCTGAGCAAGCTGATTCCGTTTCTGAAACGCACCACGGCCCCGGAACCCTCGCTCTCCTTGGCGGAGGCCCTGCCCTGGCTTTGGGCAGTAGCGGCCCGCACGCGCCTGCCCTATCAGGAGTTGCCGGAGCTGGCCGCCGTGGCTAGCTACCCCGGTGTGGCTCAGCCCTGGCTCCCCCAATGGCGCTTTGAGCAGAAAACGCACACCTACAAGCAAAGCTGGAACAAAGAGAAACCCGAAGTAACGAATACGTGGCAGGAGCTTTTGGTGCAGACGCCTCCGGTGCCGCGGGGGCTGCCCAACCAATTACTGCTGTATTCCACCTATGTACAGCCCCCGAAGTCGACCACTGATTGGTATTCCCTTTTCTCCTTGCAACTGGAGCTGCCCTTCCTGCTTTCCGTGTTCCCCAATAACCCCGACGTAGTATACTGGCATTTGATTCGGCTGAGCTGCCGCACCGATGAGGCAGATACTACGGCTCGGGAAGTGGTACAAACGGCGGTGCATTCACTACTGGAACCAGGCCCTCTATTCAGCGAGCCGGCTACCTTGCTGCTGGCGCTGGGGCTTACGCATTCTGCTCCTGCATGTAGGGCAGTAGCCCTGGAGGCCCTGCTGGCCTCTGTTGATACCGGCCGGCTCGTGCCAGCCGCGCTGGGGCAACACCTAGGTCAGTTGCTGTCGGTGGGCTTTGTACCGGTACAGCGTCTTAGCGATACGCTAGCGCAGGCTCGCGCCATCAGCCCCCTGGTAGATGATGCCGTATGCCAAGTGCTGGAAGTGTTGCTACCCCTCCTGCCCTCGGCCACGCCCCTGCGCAACACCCGCAAGCTGCTGGAAGGATACGCCGATGTGCAGAGCCGTACTAGCCGGCCCGTACCGGCAGCCGTTGCCCAACATCTACAAGCCTGGGGGCAATCAGCTGCCCTGAAGAAAGCAGCTACGGGCTTGCTAACTGCGTAATTCGTGGCAGACTATTCCTCTTCTGCTTATGCGCGTCTACCTGCTTACGCTTCTTTTCAGTCTTTCTTCTGCCCTACTAATGGCCCAGACGCAATCCGTCATTCCCCTGTACCCCGGCGCCGTGCCTAACGCCAAGCCCAGCAGCGTACAAGAGGTAGTAGATACGCAAGCCAACGGCAGCATCCGCATTTCCCAGGTAGTGCAGCCTACCCTTGCCGTTTACAAACCGGCCAAAGCCAACGGTACGGCCATTATTATCTGCCCTGGTGGCGGTTATGCTCGGCTGGCCATGGACCACGAGGGATACGACGTAGCCAAGCGCCTAACCGATATGGGCATCACGGCTTTCGTGCTGAAGTATCGCCTACCCAATGACGCAAGCCAAACCGACAAGTCCATTGTGCCGCTCCTGGATGCCCAGCAGGCGTTGCGGCTGGTGCGGCAGCGCGCCACGGAGTTTGGCGTGAGCCCGGCCCGGGTAGGGCTAATGGGCTTTTCAGCCGGTGGGCACCTGGCTTCCACGGCCGGCACCCACTTCGCTACCCCCGTTGGCAGCTCAAAGGACAAGACTTCCGTACGGCCCGATTTTCTGATGCTGCTCTACCCTGTTATTAGCTTCTCGGATACGCTAATGCACGCGGGCTCGCGCACCAACCTCATCGGCGAAAAGCCCGCCGCCAGCCAAATTCGCCTGTATTCCAATGAACTGCAGGTTTCGGCCCAGACCCCGCCTACCTTCCTGGTGCACGCCCAGGACGACAAAACCGTGAAGGTGCAGAACAGCCTGGTCTTTTATGAGGCTTGCCTGCACCACAAGGTGCCCGTAGAAATGCACCTCTACCCCCAGGGCGGCCATGGCTTCGGGATGGTCAATAACACCACCAAAGACAATTGGACGGACCGCCTGCAAAACTGGCTGGAGGCTGGGGGCTGGCTGCGCTAAAGCAGTTCCTCCCAGCTTACTTCGGCCCCCGGCCACCATATTTCTGCGCCTACTGGTACAGGTGTACTTCCTTCCTGAGTAAGTAACAGCCCCCGAAGTTCCGGAAGCTGGGCACTGGTTATTTCTTCCACGGTAGCTATGGCGGTTTCGGCTTCGCCGGTGGGGTAGTGCAGCCGCAGTTTCAGGGCCGTGTACAAGTCGAATTTTTGAAGCTCGGGCGCCTCCTCTGCCGGCAACAGCAGCACGCCTAATCCGGGCAGCGGAATTTTTTTAGCTACGCGAAATAAAAATTTTTCAGCCATAGGCTGCTGTACGAAAAAATAGCAGTAGCGGCCTGTAAAGTCATGTTTTTGCGCTTTTGAGAAGCTCTCTGAAAGGCCAGGAATGCGGGTACTGTTGGGTTAAACCCGCGCAATATTCTGCCCGTATTGGCATGGTGCTTGTAAAACTGAGTTCAGGGCTGCTGATCAACCGGCCCGCTGAACCTAAACTTCTCTTCGCCATGAAAAAGGTAAGTCTGCTTCTCGCCCTGGTTATGTTCTTCTCCGCCATTGCTACCAGCTTTGCGCAGGATCGTAAGATTAGCTCGCACGCCAAAGGGGCCGTAATTGGTGGCCTGGGCGGTGCCGCCGCTGGTGCCATTATCAACAAGCGTAACCGCGTAGTAGGTGGTGCCGTGGGGGGTGCCGCTGGCGCTGGCTTAGGCTATGTTATTGGCAAGAACGCCGACAACAAGCGCAAAGCCGAAGCTGCCCGCGTAGCCGCCGCCCGCCGCGCCGAGCAGCGCCGCGCTGCCGCCTACCGTGCTGGCCTGGCCCAAGGTGCTGCCAAAGCCAAATCTAACAACACGGCCCTGGCTGCCGCTGCCGTACCGGCTGCCGTTGCTGCTCCTGCCATGATGAACAGCTTTGGCGCTCCGGCTGGTGCTCCTACCTCGCTGGCCATGAGCTCGGCTTATTTGCCCAACAACAACTACGGTGCCCGCGACGCCGCTTATCCTACCTCGGAAGTACGTCGCAAAAGCTGGTAATCCGTTTCTTTGCCGTAGCTTCTAAGCCCAGGCCCCCGGGCCTGGGCTTTCTGTTCCCTCGCTTTTCTCCCGGTTCTGCCTCACCTAACCTCTGTTCCCATGAAACCTCTGTTTGGTTTTCTGCTCGGAAGTGCCGCTCTGCTGGCCTCCTGCTCGGCGCCTAAGCAAGACGATGCCGCTGCTGCCGTCGATGTCAAAAACCTCAACCAGCAGTTTATTGGCGCCTGGAACGCCAAGAATACCGCCGCCCTCGATACCCTGCTGGCCGACGACGTGCAATACGCCCAGGGCGCAACCCGCTTCAACGGCAAGTCGGAAGTATCGGATAAGTGGGTGCGCGCTACCCTTGGCACTATTGCTGATCTGAAGCTCTACTCTACCAGCTCGGGTACCGATGCCAACACGGCTTACGAAGCTGGTACGTTCTCCACGGAAGTGCTGCCCGAGGCTCCTGGCCAACCCAGCGGCGAAGGCGAAGGCAACTTCATTCTGCTCTGGAAGAAGAACAAGAAAAACGCCTGGAAGCTCAGCTACGTGCAGCTCGAAGGCTTACCCGTAAAAATCAGCAACTAGAGTTAAAAACTAGGTCCCCGCAGATGAAGAAGGAACCTAGTCTTTAGGTTTAAATCTGTTCGGCACAGAAGTTTCCTACCTCTCTTTCTACGCAAAAAGCCCCGACCATCTGGCCGGGGCTTTTTGTTGTTGCCAAGTAGCGTGGCGCTATTAGCTTTCAGTAGAAGGCGTACCGCCGCTACCGCTCAGTGTGCCTTCAATCTTGCTGGTAACGGTACCGATGAGGGAATCCACGGCCGTCATTTGCTCCTTTTGAGCGAAAGCGCCGGGTACCGGCGGCGCCAGTTTCGGAATGCCACCCAGCGGAGCGGCCTTCTCTACGTGGAACTCGCCCTGGCCATCCAGCGAGGGGCCCTGGGTCCAGCGGCCTCCTTCGGTGGTGTCGGAGCCGATGTAGGTGCTCACGAAAGCGTAGTTGAAGCCTTGCACTTCCTCGCTCTGCGGGAAGCTGTTGGGTACGGGCATGGAGCGCAGGCCGCCGTTTTCCTCAATTACTGCCATCCACTGATTTTGGTGCATGGTGTCGCGGGCAATCAGGAAGGAAAGGAAATCCTTCATGCCAGCGTCGTCGGTCATGTGCCAGAGGCGGGTAGCCAGCACGCGGCCCGTCGATTCGGCGGCCACGTTGCTGTACATATCGGCTACAATGTTGCCGCTGCCTACCACCCATGAGCCGTTGAACGGTACGCCGTTGGAGTCCGTAGCCAGGGCAGCCATGCCCGAGGACAGAATGTGGCGCGGGTCCATGCCGCCCATGATAGCACCTACCATTTTATCGTTGGCAAACTCTTCCTGCATGCTGGTGGGAGCCCCTTCCAGGTTGAGTGCTACGGCCGTGGCCAGCATCTCGATGTGGCTGATTTCCTCGGTGCCGGTTTCGAGCAGCATGTTGCGGTACTTTTCCGGGCCGCGGCTACCCCAGGCCTGGAACAGGTACTGCAGGCACACCCGAATTTCGCCTTCGATGCCACCAATGGCTTGCTGGAGCATGCGGGCAAATGCAGGATTAGGTTTGTCGACCCGGACCTTGTACTGGAGTTGTCTATCGTGGTAAAACATTACGAGGGTGTTGAGGTGTGAGAGATGGGGGTTGCTCTCCTCCGAGGAGAAGCGCCCTAGCAATACGCGGCCTTCCCCCCTCAAAACCGACGCAAAAACACGGAATTCTCTACCGGATTGTACGGATTTCCTGTGTATAAACACGGATAATCTCCTCAGTACCTACCCCACTTAATCAGCTCGCTACTGGCCGCGCTACGTATTCCTCCCCATCATACACTGGTGCTAGGTTTGCCGATTCCTCCTCCGTAAACAGACGGGAACGAATCAGGAACCGGACGCCCAACGGAATTTCCAGCGAGAAGCTCGCGCCCCTACCCTTGGTAACGTCTACGGTGAGCTGGGTGTGCTTCCAGTACTCGAACTGCGCGGCGCTCATAAAGAAGTCGCAGCCATGGATCTGGCCCAGCCACACGTCGTTGCTACCCACCCGAAACTCGCCGGCCTGAAAGCACATGGGCGAGGAGCCGTCGCAGCAGCCGCCGCTCTGGTGAAACATCAGGGGGCCGTTTTCCTGGCGGAGCACATCAATAGTTGCTTCGGCGGCAGGCGTGACCAGGACGCGGGGGGTGGTAGATTGGCTGGACATGGAGGAGTAGGAATCAGGAAGGAAACAGATGCAGACTGGTAACCCGGCAGTAGCCGGAGCCGTTGCCGTATATAGTAACTCGACTATTACTATGGAACGATCTATCGGCGACCCTGGACAATTTCTGAATGGCTCGGTGGCTACCCGGGCCGTGAACCTGGAGCCCGACATGCGCAGAGTGCGCCGCTACGATATTTACCACCGGCGCTACCGCAACCTGCTGAAAAACTGGGGCGCGGCCGGGCTGGCACTACTGGCGGCAGGCGTTGCGCTGTGCTGGTTTGAGCACCCTGTCTGGGGTAGCCTGCTGATTGTATTATCGTTGCCGGTGCTATTCATTGCCGCTCGCCTCCCCCAAACCCTCCGCGGCGACGCCTACCGCAACGGGCTGCTGATTCCAGGCATCATCACTAATCTTGCTCCGCTCACGATGCTGTGCGTGACCGACATCCGCACCAGCGGCGACGAGGACGAAACGGCGGAGGCTGGGACGGTCTTCTGGGGAACCAAGGAAGTGGTTATCGAACAGCTGCCGCTACACCCCGCCCAAGTAGGCGAGCAAGTGCCCTGCGTATCGTTATTCGGGGGTAGTGATGAGGAAGGCGAGTACTACCTGAACTTTGAGCCCCGCCCCCTGGCCTGGGGCACCGATTCGGTTAGCAGCATCGAGCAGGCGCGCGCCGCCATTGATGACGAGGAGTGGCTGTTACTACTCCTGCTTGCCCGCGCCTACGCCAGCAGCGAGAAGAACGACGACGGCGTTGCCTACTTCGATGCCGACCTCAATCCGCTCAGGGTAGCGAAGGCCGAGGCCGCACCCGCAGCACCAGAACAGACGAATTAAGATAACCTCGCGCCCCCAGTGCCTTTTAGAAAAGCGGTGAGCTTGACGCCCGGCTAAGCCGTGACGGCGTCAAGCTCACCGCTTTCTTATTTTATCGGCTCCATTTCGTTAAAAGAAACCCAGCTTCTGTTGGCTGTAGCTGATGAGCATGTTTTTGTTCTGGCGGTAGTGTGAGAGCATCATCTTGTGGTTTTCGCGCCCGAAGCCTGAGGACTTGTAACCGCCAAACGGAGCGCCAGCGGGGTAGTCGTGGTAGCAGTTGACCCACACGCGGCCAGCCTGAATGGCACGGGGGACTTGGTACAACTCGTGTGCATCGCGGGTCCAGACGCCGGCCCCGAGGCCGTAGAGCGTGTCGTTGGCAATTTCGATGGCCTCTTCTACCGTTTTGAAGGTTGTCACGGATACTACCGGCCCGAAGATTTCCTCCTGGAAGATGCGCATCTTATTGTGGCCCCGGAACATAGTCGGCTGGATGTAGTAACCTTCGGCCAGGGCCCCATCTTCCTGCTGGTAGGCGTCGCCGCCAGTCAGCACTTCGGCGCCTTCGGCCTTGCCAATTTCCAGGTAGCTCAGGATCTTCTCGAACTGGTCGTTGCTGGCCTGGGCGCCCATCATCGTTTCCATATCCAGGGGGTTGCCCAGCTTAATGGCCTTCACGCGGGCAATGACGCGGGCAATAAACTCATCATAAATATCCTCCTGCACCAGCATGCGCGAGGGGCAGGTGCAGATTTCGCCCTGGTTCAGGGCAAACATCACGGCGCCTTCAATGGCCTTGTCGAGGAAATCATCGTCGGCATCCAGTACGCTCTTGAAGAAGATGTTCGGCGACTTACCGCCCAGCTCCATGGTCACGGGGATGATGTTTTCGGAGGCGTACTGCATAATCAGGCGGCCCGTGGTGGTTTCGCCCGTGAACGACACCTTCTGAATGCGCGGCGAGGAGGCCAGCGGCTTACCGGCTTCCAGCCCGAAGCCGTTCACCACGTTTACCACCCCGGCCGGCAGCACGTCCTGAATCAGCTCCATGAGCACCATGATACTCGCGGGGGTTTGTTCGGCGGGCTTCATCACCACGCAGCAGCCGGCGGCCAGGGCCGGGGCCAGCTTCCAGGTCGCCATCAGCAGCGGGAAGTTCCAGGGAATAATCTGGCCCACTACCCCCAGCGGCTCGTGGATGTTGAGGGAAAGCGTAGTCTCATTGAGTTCGGTAGCGGAGCCTTCCTCGGCCCGAATCACGCTGGCAAAGTAGCGGAAGTGGTCGATGCACAGGGGCAGGTCGGCGAGGGTAGTTTCGCGGATGGGCTTGCCGTTTTCCACGCACTCCACGGCCGCCAGGTGGGGTAGGTTCTGCTCGATGATGTCGGCAATCTTCATCAGCAGATTGCTGCGGGTGGTAGCCGAAGTGTGCTTCCAGGTGGCAAAGGCTTCGTGGGCGGCATCGAGGGCCAGTTCAATATCTTCCTTAGAGCTGCGGGCCACCTTACAGAAGGCCTGCCCATCAATGGGCGAAATATTATCGAAGTACTGCCCTTTGACAGGCGCTACCCATTTGCCGCCGATGAAGTTGTCGTAGTGGGACTTGAAGGTGGGCCGGGCAACGAGGGTAGTGGGTCTTTCGAGGGTTTCCATGCTGGTGGGATTGTGGTGGAATTTGGATAAGCCAAGCTAGCGTTCTTCCCGGCCTCCACGGCTGCACTATCGTCGCACAAAAGCCGCCTATCGTCGCAAGTTGCTGCCGTGCTAAGTAAGGACTCACTATATTGTATAGTCTCTCCGTTCTACTCGCATGAAAGCTTCCCCGATGCCCATGCCTTCGGCTTCTCACCTGCCGGCTCCTATTAGTCTGCGCCAGCCGCACCAGCTTACCACGCTGATTGAAAATCGCACGGTGTACTCGCTGGAAGCCTTCGAGTTGAACGTGTTTGAGACGCACCGCGCCGCCTACCAGGTGCCCCTGAGCATGGGCCAGGTGGTGCTGACGACCATGCTCAGGGGCAAAAAGGTGATGCACCTACCCGGCCGCCCGGCGTTTGAGTACTTGCCCGGCGAATCGGTGGTGGTAGGCGAAAAGGAAACCATGGTTATCGACTTTCCGGAGGCCACGGAGGAGCAGCCCACCCAATGCCTGGCGGTAGCTGTTCCAATCGAAACCATCCGGCAAACCGTGGATTTGCTGAATGAGCAGCAGCCCCGCGCCGAAGAGCACCTGCCCTGGCACCTCGACACCCTCGACCACGCCCACTTCCGGAACACGCCCGAGCTGACCGGTACCCTGGAGCGCCTCGTGCAGCTTTCCCGCGACACAGGCCGCATCAAGGATGTGCTGGCGGGCTTCACCATTCAGGAAATGCTGGTGCGCCTGATGCAAACCCAGGCCCGGCAGCTTATTTTCCAGAATTACCAGCAGCACGCTACCTCCCACCGGTTCGCGGCCGTGGTGCAGTACATCAAGCAGCACCTCACCGAGCAGATTACCGTGGAAAAGCTTTCGGAGCTGGCGTGTATGAGCAAGGCTACCTTTTTTCGGGTGTTTAAGCGGGAGCTGGGCCTGACGCCGGTGGAGTACATTATTCAGGAACGCCTCGCCGAGGCCAAGCGACTACTCCGCAGCCCACTGACCTCCGTGGCCGAGGTTTGTTTTCGGGCTGGTTTCAATAATACGGCCTATTTTCAGAAGCTCTTCAAACAGTACGAAGGCGTGACGCCGGGCCTGTATAAGCGGCAATACGGTGCCTAAGTGGCCCCACCGACAACCTTCCCCGTCAAAAACCTGTTACCTGAGGCCACGCAAGCGGTAGTTACCAACCATCCGCCGATTTTTGCCTCATGACTAACGTAGCAGCGGCTGATGTTCAGCCCGTGACCGAGGACGCCCGTCCTACCCCTCAAGCTCCCCTGGCCCCGGCCCTGGTGTGGCTCATGGCCATTACCTGCGGCTTGGTCGTGGCTAATATTTACTACAATCAGCCTTTGCTGGCGGAAATAGGGCGCACCTTTGGCCTTTCCGAAAGCCGGGTAAGCTTGGTGGCTACTATCACGCAGATTGGCTACACGCTGGGCCTGCTGTTTGTGGTGCCCCTCGGCGACAAGCGCGAGCGGAAAAGCCTGACGCTGGTGCTGCTCTTGTGCTCGGCAGTGTGCATGGCGGCCGCCGCGGCAGCGCCTACATTTGCCTTGCTGGCAGCCGCCAGTTTGCTGATTGGTCTTTTCTCGGCGGTGCCGCAGCTTCTGATTCCGATGGCGGCTTCGCTGGCCAGCGACGAAGAAAGAGGCCGGGTAGTGGGCAAAGTGATGAGCGGCTTGCTCATTGGCATTCTGCTTTCGCGCACCATCAGCGGCTACGTGGGCGCGCACTTTGGCTGGCGCACTATGTTCTGGGCCGGTGCAGGCGTGATGGTAGTGCTGACGACTATTCTGGCCCGTATGCTGCCACGTAACCAGCCTCAGTTTACGGGGAGCTATGCCAGCCTGCTGAAATCCTTGGGCACGCTTACTGGCGAGTTGCCAGTGCTGCGCCGCTCGGCGCTCGTGGGTGCGTGTATGTTTGCCGGCTTCAGTGCCTTCTGGACTACGCTGGTATTTTTCCTGGAAAGCCCCGCCTACCACTACGGCAGCGACGTAGCCGGTTTGTTTGGCCTTATTGGGGCTAGTGGGGCGTTTGCTGCCTCTTTCGCCGGTAAATCAGCCGATACAAAAGGGGCCGATTACGCCCTCAACCTCGGGATTCTACTGTTTCTGGGGGCTTACCTGCTGCTGGGCTTCGGGGGCACCTACCTGGTAGGGCTGATTGTGGGGGTAGTGATTCTGGACATTGGTCAGCAGATGACCCACATTTCCAACCAGGCCCGCATCTTCACCCTCCGCCCCGAAGCGCGCAGCCGCCTTAATACGGTGTACATGACAGCCTCCTTCATTGGGGCGTCTGTTGGCTCGTTTGTGGGCGCCCTCGCCTGGGACCATTTCCACTGGGCGGGCGTCTGTGCCGTGGGGTTAGGATTTGTGGTGTTGGCCTACCTGGCCAACCGCTTCTACGGCTACGCCGCTACCAGCGCACCTGCTGCACAATAGCCACCAAGAGGATAGATGGTCGCTCCCCTCAGCTGGCGGCTTGAGGGAGCAGTTGTGACATCCGGGTTAGGCAGAAAGCGGTGCTGTTTCCGGATGGTTTTCGGCTCTTCTAACCGAAGTACAAAGCGGGCGACTACTGCTTTTTCAGGTTTGGGTGGCTTCGCGCAGGGTGCACACATCCTGCCAGCTTAGCTCCCCGTCCACGTAGCGACGGTACAGCTGCGCC
This sequence comes from Hymenobacter sp. HSC-4F20, assembly GCF_019599275.1. Classification (GTDB taxonomy): domain Bacteria; phylum Bacteroidota; class Bacteroidia; order Cytophagales; family Hymenobacteraceae; genus Hymenobacter. The sequence continues at coordinate 369,279 of NZ_JAHZTD010000003.1, forward strand.
ACATATTCGGTTACCGCTTTGTGTACGTTAGGTTGCGTTGCTTGCATTTGCGCCAGCACGTAGGCTCGTTGCTGCGGCGTTTGCGCGGCCGGGCCATATTTCGGGTTCTTCTCCATGAGCACGCCATCTATCCCCGGCAAGATGCACCCACCGCGGGCTAATGTCTAGGAAAAACCGGGGGCATTTGTGACGGCGGAACCCGCGTGCTTGGTTAGCTGCGGGCCTGGTATACGCCTTCTTGGTGCTACCCCCATCCGGGGCGCAGACTTGGTAGATAAAAAGAGGGAGTAAGCCGATAATACGGAAGGCTTGGAAGAAACTGGCGGGTACGGGGCTGCACGCCAGCCGCCCGTGGCATATGGCTTGCACTAGGTCAGGCAAGCACGGTGTGCTACTCTCCTACCGCTTTTTCATCCTTCTTTTCTTCCTACTCATGAACGCCTCCATCTTCTCCCTCGTTGCCGCTCTGGGCCTGCTAGCCAGCTCTTCTTCCTTCGCCGCTTCGGCTGGCCCTGCCGATCCTTATAAAGCCCGCAAAGAAGCCATCAGGTACGACCGTCGGGCCGACGTTGAGCGTGCCCGCCGCGAAGCAGCCCAGCGCAAAGCCGAACTTGAACGCCAGCGCCAGCTAGCCGCCGAACGCCAACGCCTGGAAGCCCAGCGCCGACTGGAACAGCAGCGCGCCCAGGAGCGGGCGCGCTGGGAAGCTCAGCACCGCCAGCACGATGACCACGGGCGCGACTATGGCTACCGCCACTAATCTGCTCTTTCTGGTCTCCACAACGCTAAAGTGCCCCAGCCCCCTCGCTGGGGCACTTTAGCGTTGTGGGGCAGCGGAGCCAAGGGCCTGACTTGCAGAAATTTTGAAGGAACAAACAGGGCACGACCTGGACAATTCCGTGAATAGTCGTATCGGTGGAGCTTTCTCGACAGTATATGGGTTAGAAGGGATACATTTAAACTTTCCTATTGTGGCCAAGGCAGTACGCATTGCTTTAGCGCAGTACTGTTGCCAATGACCAAACCCCTCAAATTCACCAACGCCAACCGCTCTACCTTCTTCGCTACGGTACGCCAGCGGGTTGACGTATACTTCCAGAGCCAGCAGCTTTCCCGCCATGCCAACGGGGCTATGTGGACCAAAACCATCTTTTTCCTGACGGCCTTTGTAGGAACATATGCCCTCATTATGTCGGGGCAGTTCGGGCCCTGGGTTATGCTGGGGCTGTCCGGCTTGCTGGGCGCCTGCTGTGCGTTCATTGGCTTCAACATTTGCCATGATGCCCTGCACGGGGCATTTTCGGCCAATAAGCACGTCAACAAGGTCTTTAGCCTCCTTTTCAACCTGATTGGGGCAAACCCCTACGTGTGGTCTATCACGCACAACATCGTACACCACACTTACACCAACATCCCGGGCCACGATGAAGACATTGAGGTAGCGCCGGGCCTGATTCGGTTGTCGGAAGAGGAGCCGGTGCGGCCCTGGCAGCGTTTTCAGCACCTGTATGCCTTTCCCTTGTACGGGTTAGCTTCTCTTTCCTGGGTGGTGCGGAAGGACTATATCAAGTTTTTCAAATCAAAGATTGGTCAGCACCCTACCCCTCGTCACCCCCGCAAGGAGTACTTCAACCTTTTCGCTTACAAAGCCCTGTACTACGTGCTCTTTATTGTGCTGCCGCTAGTGCTGCTCGATATTACCTGGTGGCAGTTTCTGCTTGGCTTCCTGACTTTGCACCTGGTAGAAGGGTTCGTGCTGGGGCTGGTGTTTCAGTTGGCGCACGTAGTAGAAGGCACGTCCTTTCCTTCTCCCGACGAAACCGGCGACATGCAGGAAGCCTGGGCCGAACACCAGTTGCGCACCACAGCCAACTTTGCGCCCCGCAGTGCCCTGGCTAGCTTTCTGTGCGGCGGCCTGAACCGTCAGATTGAGCACCACTTGTTTCCGCGCATTTGCCACATTCACTATCCGGCCCTGGCCGTCATCGTGCAGCAAACAGCCCATGAATTTGGCCTGCCCTACCTCGAAAACCGCTCGTTCCTGACGGCTCTTCGCTCTCACTACCGCATGCTGCATCAGTTTGGGCAGGCTGCTGCTGCTGCCTAGCCCAGGCTTGCTACCCCCTTCCAAACGCAAAAGCCCCGACCAACTAGGTCGGGGCTTTTGCGTTTAGGTTTGCTGTAGAAGTTAGGCCTCCAGCCGGCTCAGGCACACTTTCAGGCTCTCGCGCCAGTGCGGAATGGCTACCCCCAACTGGGTTTTAGCTTTCGATTTATCCATTACCGAAAAGGCCGGGCGCGTGGCTTTAGTGGGGTATTCGGCGGTGCGGATGGGTAGGGTGCGCACGGACGTATTGCTCAGCTCGAAAATAGCTACCGCGAAGTCGTACCAGGAGGTCAGGCCTTCGTTGCTGTAGTGGTAGATGCCGTACTGCTGATTCTGCTGCTCAATGATGGTAAGGATGCAGCCGGCCAGGTCGATGGCGTACGTGGGCGTGCCTACCTGGTCCCAAATCACCTTCATTTCCTCCCGCTCCCGGCCAAACTTCAGCATTGTTTTCACGAAGTTGCCAGCATACTCCGAGTAGAGCCAGCTGGTCCGCAGGATAAAGTACTGGCTTGTGTGAGCCGGAATTACCTGCTCGCCCTCTAGCTTAGTAAGACCATACACGCTGATGGGCGCGGCCTCGTCCGTTTCCAGCAGCGGGGTGTTGCCCGTGCCGGCAAACACGAAGTCGGTGGAAATATGGAGGAGGGTAGCGCCGTGCTCCCCACACAAGCGGGCCAGATTTTCGGCTCCGTCGCGGTTTACTTTGCGGGCAATGTCTACCTCGTCCTCGGCCTTGTCCACGGCGGTGTAGGCGGCGCAGTTGATGCAGTAGGTCGGCTTATACTCGGCGAATACCGCCTGCAGCGCATCTACATTCAGAATATTGGCCTGCTCTTCCGGCAGGAAAACCAAGCTGGTGAGGTTACGCTCCTTGGAAACGTGTTGCAGGCACTGCCCTAATTGCCCGGAGGCCCCGAAAACGAGGATGTTGCTCATGTAATAGTGAGTTGTAGCGAAAGCAGGTGGTGCTGGTCCTGCTGAAAGCAGTCAGAAAGTGGGGTACCTTCCCAACGGGTTCACCCTACCTCCTACCACTGCTCAGAAGGCCAATCCAGTTGATGCGCTGCAAAATAGGCTTTTCAACTCAGCTTCGGATACCTTACTGAATAGGACGCTTGTTCTTGATAGGCTCGAAACGCTGCTCACGAGGCTGTTTTTCGCTGAGGTAGCGCCAGTAGCGCAGCGGCATGTGGCGGCGGTGCAGCTTCATGTTTTTGCGTTCCGGAATGTTCACGTGGTCGAAATAGGACTGCCAAAGCAGCTTAAACAGCGGCTCCCGCTCGTCCAGTACCGTAGCCGAAATATCGGTGGCGCGCTGGGGGCCGGTAGTTTCAAACTGCACGACATCGGTGCGGTGCAGGTCGTAGTAAAGGCCGTAGCGACGACGCTCATCGAAAATCAGCCACCGCTGGTCGGCGTAGCGCTTGGTGAAGTGAGGCGCAATCAGGGGCAGCACATCAAAATCCGGGTCGATGGTAGCATGAAAGAGGCCATCGGAGGTTTTCTCGAAGCGCACGAAAGCCTCCATGCGGTGCTTTTCGCGGTACATCTGCTGGGCGATGCTGGCTACGCGGCGCACATTGTCGTCGGCGTAGTTATCAGAAATGTCGCGGCCCGCGCGCATGGCTAGGTCGGCGTAGCGGAAGATAAGCAGCTCCCGGTCGGGCTGTTCGCTCAAGAAGGTATGAAACAGGCGCGTACGGGCTTCCGGGTCCATGTGCCGTAGCAGGCCCTCCCACACGCGGGCAGCCGTAGCCTCATCGGTAGTAATCTGCACCGGCTGAGCAAACAAACCACCCTGCACTGCTCCCAGGGGCTGAATGCTATTGGGGGCGGCCTTCCGGTCGTAGATGGCGAAAAGTACGGTCAACAATCCCTCAAACGAACCGTCGTAGGCGTAATCCAGGGGCGGATTTGACAGTTGCACGACGGCGGGACGGGGTGCTACCGGCCCGGTGGCTTTGCTGGCAGCCGTATTTTTTCTCGGGTTAACTGGCGTCAGAGAGCGACCCATAAACTGAACAATCAGGTGGTAGAAATAGCCGCTGCCCGCCCCAGGAACTCCAGCAGCAGCTTGTTTACCGCCGCGGGTTCTTCTTGGTGTAGCCAGTGGGTAGCGTGGTCGAAATACGTAAGCTCGCCCTGGTCACACTGCTGCCGACTGAGTTGGGCCAGCTCAGGCACCAGAAAGGCATCCTTCCGGCCCCAGAGAATGCGCACCGGAATCGTAATCCGGCCTACAGTTCCTACCCTCCTCGCCTTCCGGAAGGCTGCTCGGTACCAGTTAATCATACCGGAGGGCGCCCCGGGCTGGGCCCAGGCGGCAGTGTAGTGGTGCAAGTCGTCGGTGGTGAAGGTGCCGGGCCGGCTGGTGCCTCGCAAGGCTCCACGTCCAAACCGGAACTGGCGCCGCCGAAACAACCGTTCGGGCAACCAGGGTAGCTGAAAGAAGAAGATGTACCAGCTTTTCAGCAGCTGCTGGGGCGTTCGGCGCAACGCGTTGCCGAGTACTGCCGGATGCGGCACATTCAGAATAGCCACCCGATGCAGCCGCTCGGGATGGTGCCCGGCCAGCCACCAGGTAACGGCTGCGCCCCAGTCGTGCCCGATAACGGTGGCTTTGGCGGCACCGGCCGCGTCCAGCAGCCCCAGAATATCGGCTCCAAGCTGCTCAATGCGGTAGTCGGTTACGCGGGGTGGTTTGTCGCTGAGATTATAGCCGCGCTGGTCGGGTACCCACACCCGAAAGCCAGCTTCGGCCAACGCTTGTATCTGATGGCGCCAACCGTACCAGAATTCCGGGAAACCGTGCAGCAGCACAACCAGGGGCCCGGTGGTTGGTCCGCACTGTACCACATGCAGGACGATGCCATTGGTCGGTACGCGGTGATGTTCGAGGTCGAAAGCCATAGCGTTTCCTACCCCCTAGCGGGCAGCAAGGTTACGGCACCCATGGCCCGGACAGAGCCCGACTTCAGCCAGCTACCAATGCAGAGCCGACCAAAGCCGAGCTCCTAGTGGCCAGGCTAAGCTGCTTCCGAACGCTGTCCGGCCTGCCGGGCATTTGTGCGGGCTGCTTCCCGGTGAAGTTGCTGCACCAGCGGAAGCAAATCAGAAAGCTTGCAGCAGCAGGCCATTCGGGCCACTTTCACGGATTTTGCAGTACCGGCAGACACGGCCGACGCGTCGGCAGCGCGATGAGAGATAGTCATAATTAGCTGAGTTACTGGTGGTTTGTTTTCGATATTTCTGGCAAGGAAAGTGGGTATTTGCTCCTGTCAACGCACTGAAAGTCAACCACCAGGAACAGTATATTAAGAGGCTTGCGCAAACAGATCGAGCTGCTGGGTAACCAGCGCGGAGCGCACCGAGCCCGCCCCGAAAAGAATCTGGCGGCGGATGGTTTGCTCGTCGTAGTCGCGCTTCTCCAAGGCTTGGCCGCGGCAGGTCAGGAAAAACTTAGCTCGTTTGAGCACTACCCCGAATTTGTGCAGGTGGTCGAGGGTGATGGGTGCAAACCGGCGAGCGGCCACAATGCGCTTCGCCGAACGGGCACCTACCCCCGGAATCCGCAGAATCATTTCGTAATCAGCCGTATTCACATCCACCGGAAATACGTGGCGGTTACGCAGGGCCCACGCCAGCTTCGGATCAATTTCCAGGTCCAGGAAGGGATGCGCGGGGTCCAGAATTTCATCGGCCTGAAAGCCGTAGAAGCGCATAAGCCAGTCGGTCTGGTAGAGGCGGTGCTCCCGAATCAGGGGCGGCTGGGTTACTTGGGGCAGGCGGGCGTCGTCGGTGACGGGGATGTAGCCCGAGTAGTACACGCGCTTCAGGCCGTAGCCTTTGTAGAGCGAATCCGTCAGACTGATGATCTGCAAGTCGTTTTCGGCGGAAGCACCCACGATGAGCTGGGTGCTTTGGCCCGCCGTGGCAAACTGCGGCACCTTCTTGAACAGCGCCTTTTCCTCTTTATTCTGCTGAATACCGTCCCGAATCTGCGCCATCGGAGTTAAAATCTCCTGGTAGTTTTTCTCGGGAGCCAGGGTAGTCAGGCTCATTTCCGAAGGCAGCTCAATGTTCACGCTCAGGCGGTCGGCGTAGAGGCCGGCTTCCTGAATCAGTTCCTCGGAAGCGCCCGGAATGGCTTTCACGTGGATGTAGCCATTGAACTTATGCTCCGTGCGCAGCTTTTTGATGATGCGCACCAAACGCTCCATGGTATAGTCGGGCGAGGAGAAAATGCCGGAACTCAGGAACAGGCCTTCGATGTAGTTACGACGGTAGAAGTTCATGGTCAGGTCCACCACTTCATCCACCGTAAAGGCGGCGCGCTTCACGTCGTTCGAGCGGCGCGACACGCAGTAGGCGCAGTCGAAGATGCAGTGGTTGGTAAGCAGGATTTTCAGCAGGCTCACGCAACGGCCGTCTTCGGTGTAGCTGTGGCAGATGCCCATGCCTTCGGCGTTACCAAGGCCTTTGTCTTCGTTTTTGCGCTTGCCACCGCTGCTGGAGCACGATACATCGTACTTCGCGGCGTCTGCCAAAATGCTTAGCTTTTCCTGAATGCGCTGGTCGTTCATTGGGCCGGTATCTGGGCTTAAAAATAGGAGCTTGCGCGCAATTACGCATCATCCTTTAAGGCTAATTTTGTTAGAAATGTTCCTCAGCCATCAACTTTCCTAGGAGTGCTATCAGCCGGTTTTGCGGCCCGAATTCGGGCCCGGCTGCATTGGTCCGATAACTGCGGGAAAGGCGTTTGCGCTGTATCTTGCCAAACTTGGCGAATTGATACTATGAAGTACTTGGTGTGGATGTGGGGAGTAGTGCTGGGGGTAGCCCTGGCTACCGCTGCATTGGCCCAAACCCCGGCGTTGCCCCACCCTGATACCACGCGCCTGCCCGGTGCCCGCCCCGACTCGTTGCGCCGCCGCTTCGACCAGGAGCGTATGCTTAATAATCTCAAGGCCTACACCAAGCGCAAAACCATAGCGGGCAAGGCGGCCTCCGCCCTATTCAACTTCACGGAACGGCGCGAGGACAAGGCAGGGCTTGATGCGACCTTGCTCGACCGACAGTTTGATCGGCACAACTACAAGGTCATTCGGCAAATCAACATCCGCACGCTCGATGCATTTGGGTTCAGCATTTCCGACTCGTTGCGGACGCCCAACAATATTCTGGAGAAAGCCGGCAACACTTTTCACGTCAAGACCAGCAAGCTGCGGGTGCGGCAGGTGCTGCTGTTTCGGGAGGGCGAAGAACTGGAGCCGCAGGACTTGGCCGAGTCGGAGCGTCTGCTGCGCCAAACCTCGGAGCTGCTGGATGCCCGCGTTTTCGTGAATGAGCGCACGAGCACGGCCGACAGCGTCGACATTCAGGTAATTACCAAAGACGTGTTCAGCATTAGCGGCACCTTCCAGCTGCGCGACGTGGCGGCCGGGGTTATTGGGGTGCGCGATGTAAACTTTCTGGGGCTAGGCCACCAGTTCCGGAACCGCTACGAGTACGGCCGCCGCGACCCCGGGCCCGGCGCCCAAACCTGGCGCTACATTGGGAGCTACCAGGTGCCGTTTCGCAACTTTGTGTACGGCCAGGTTCGCTACCGCAACGAAACGCGCAACAAGGAAGCCGGCGCTACCCTTAGCCGCGACTTCTACTCCATCAATACGCGCTACGCCGGGGCTGTCAGCTACGATTTCGTAGACCGCGTCGTTTCAACTACGGGCAGTGGCACAGTCGAGGATCCGTACATTTTCAAGCCCCTGCGCTACAACGTGCAGGACGTGTGGCTGGGCCGGGCCCTGCGCCTGCGCAGCTACGATTTGGGCTACGAAAACCCGGGGCGCGCCATTGTGTCGGGCCGCATGATCCGGACCAGCTACGCTCAAAAGCCTACCTCCGACTACCTCAACGGCAATTTGCTGCTAGGTACCATTGGCTACAGCGTCCGGCGCTATTACAAGGACAAGTACCTGTTCGGCTTCGGCCGCACCGAGGATATTCCGACTGGTACGCTGCTGAGCCTAACGGCGGGCTACGAGTTTAATGAGTTGGCCAACCGCCGCTACTATGGGCTGCGCCTGGCCTATGCCGGCTACCACCCGCAACGGGGCTACCTTTACCTTAACGGCGAGTTTGGCTCCTACATCCGGGAGTACGACAACAACTGGCAACAGGGCCTTATCAGTGGGGAGCTGCTGTATTTCACCCGCTTGTATCACACGGGCAACTACCAGTGGCGGCATTTTCTGTGGCAGCGCACCAGCCTGGGGCTTAACCGCCGGCCCGGCGAGCAGCCTCTCAGCATCGACGGCGAGCATGGCCTGCGCGGGTTTCAGCCCGGGGGCCTGCTGCTGGGTACCAGCCGGGTAACCCTGAACTACGAGGCTACCTTGTTTACGCCGGTATCGTTCCTGGGCTTCCGAATGGCGGGCATTGCTTTTGCGGACGTGGCCTGGCTGAACGCACGCACCCAACAGCAGGTACTCCCCTTCTATGAGTCGCCGTACACGGGCTTCGGGCTGGGGCTGCGCTTTCGCAACGAGTACGCCGCCCTGCCTACCTTCCAGATTACGTTTGGCTTTTACCCCCGCGGCATGAGCACGCCCAACGGCATCCGCATCTTCGAAAACTCCCGGCCCTACTACGACTTCAGCGACTTTAGCTTTGGCCAGCCGGGAGTAGTGCGCTACCAATAAAAACGAAGAATAAGGAATGAAGAATTGCGGGTGGGTAGCTTCTTCGGACCTTTGCTACCTGTTTCGGCTGCGCCGGACCTCTGCCCGTAAGCCCCCTGGGGTGGTGCAGGCTCTGGCCGATACGACCTGGTAATGCGGCGTTTCCCCCCCGAAGACAGACAAAAAGATGGCTTTTTCCCTGTTATGGCCATTCTTCATTCCTCATTCTTTACTCTTCATTGCTTATGAACCTTGGTGATTTCAACGAGCTGGAAGTAGCCCGCGAGGTAGATTTCGGCCTGTACCTGACTTCCGACGACGGTGACCTGCTGCTGCCCCGCAAATACGTACCGACCGGCACGCAGATCGGCGACGTGCTGCGCGTGTTCGTGTACCGCGACTCCGAGGACCGGCTGATTGCCACCACCCTGGAGCCCTACGTCCGGGTGGGCCAGTTCGCGGCCCTCAGCGTCCGCGACGTGACGCCCACCGGTGCGTTTCTGGATTGGGGCCTGGAAAAAGACCTGCTGCTTCCCTACCGCAACCTGCGCCGCACCCTCCGGCCCGGGGAGCGGGCCACCGTGTTTGTGTACCTCGATGACACCACTGACCGGATTGTGGCCTCCGCTAAGTGGGAGTGGTTTTTAAGCGAGGAGCCCTACCCTGGCAAAGCCGGCGACACGGCTGAGCTGCTGGTGGCTGAGGAAACCGACCTGGGGTACAAGGTAATCGTCGATGGCACGCACCAGGGCCTGCTCTACCACAACGAAGTATTTAAACCCCTGCGCCTGGGCGACGTGCACACGGGCTACGTCCGGCAGGTGCGGCCCGATGGCAAGCTCGACCTCAGCCTCCAGCGCCCGGGCTACGACGAAGCCGTGGCCGCCGCCGATACACTGCTGGAGCTACTGCGCCAAGCCGGCGGCACCCTGCCCCTCGGCGACAAAAGTGAGCCCGACGACATCTACCGCCGGTTGGGTATGAGCAAGAAAGTGTTTAAAAAGGCACTAGGTTCCCTTTATAAGCAGGGCCTGGTGCACCTGGCCCCCGAGAAAACCGAGCTAATTCCCGGGAAATAAAGCCAGGCTACGCTTACCGCCCCGGTTTTGGCTTCCTGGGAAGCTAAGCCGGGGCCTATTGCGCCAGTTGAGGAATCTCGTGTTTGCTACCCCAGGAAAGCAGGCCGGGCAACTGCGGCGGGTCCGGCAGCATCTGGCCGGGAAGAGATGGGCGGCGTTTCGGTGGAAGCACACGTATCAGGTACCGCCTGATAGCCACCTCGTTCCCATCCGGTAGTTTCCTTCTTTTCCCCCGAGCATATGCAAAAAACGGCTCTTATTGCCGGTGCCAGCGGCCTGATAGGCAGCCTGCTTCTCCCCCTGCTTCTGGCCTCGGAGCGCTATAGCCGCGTAATTTCGGTAGGACGACGACCGGTGCCGCTCGTGCACCCCAAGCTGGAGCAGCGCATCCTGGATTTTGACCAACTGGAAGAGCACCGCCTGCAACTCATTGCCGATGACGTGTTCTGTTGCCTGGGTACTACCCTGCGGCAGGCCGGCTCCCGCGACGCCTTTTACCGGGTTGATTACCTATACGTAGTGAAGCTGGCGGCGCTGGCGGCGGCCAACTTTGCCGCCCAGTTGCTGGTAGTGTCGGCCCTGGGGGCCAGCCCGGCCTCCCGCTTCTACTACTCCCGTGTGAAAGGCGAGATGGAAGCAGCCGTGCGCCAAACTCCGTTTCGCGCTATCCATTTCTTCCGCCCCTCCCTGCTGCTGGGCCCGCGTGCGGAAAAACGTACCGGCGAGCAACTAGGAGCGGTGGTGCTGCGGGTGCTGGGACCCGCGCTGGTAGGCCCCCTGCGGAAATACCGGGCCACTGAGGCTGCCACCGTGGCCCAAGCCATGCTCCGGGCCGCCCACGCGGAAGCCCGTGGTGTGCAGGTGCATCTGTCCGACGCGCTTACGGCCACGCGAGCCGCCCGCCGGTAGTATTCCGGGCATTTTTGTATTTTTTCGGGAATATAACTGGCATACGTACTGTTTTCTTTTCCCGCATGAAGTGTTTGATGTTTGGCTTGGCAGCCCTGGGGCTGTTGATGACTACCGAAGGGGCGCAGGCCCAAAGCAAGAAAAAAGGCAGCGCGGGCGCGGGCTACACCACCGGTATTGGCCTGCGGGGCGGGGGCTGGTCGTCGGGCCTGACGGTAAAGCACTTTTTGAGCGGCAAGAACAACGTGGCCTTTGAAGGACTGCTCACCCGCGAGTACGCCGCCCGCGGTGGCCGCCTGACCCTGCTGCTGGAAAAGCATTTGCCCGTTTCCGACTTCAAAGGCCTACAGTTCTACTACGGCGCTGGCGCCCACGTTGGCTCTTACCGCCGCTACTACTATTACTACGATGGCCGCTACGGCCATGGCCGCGCCAAGCGCTACTACACTATTTACCGGGTGGATGAGGACCCGCGCATTGCAGCCGGCGCCGACCTGATTCTGGGCCTGGAGTACAAAATGGAGGACCTGCCTTTCGTAGTGGGGGTAGACTACAAACCTTTCTTCGAGGTATTCGACGGCTATACCGGCTTCTACAACGATGCCGCCATCAGCCTGCGTTTCGCCTTCTAAGGCTACCCTCCTTCGCCAGTACAGGCATTGTGCAAGCCCGGCTCCGCAACCAGCGGAGCCGGGCTTTTTTGCGGTTGTTTATCTAGCTATAATACAAGTCTTTGCGTACCTTTCGAATTGCTATTAACTTGTTTTTCGCTCCTATTCATCCTGCGTTTTGCCATGCTGTTTCGCTGCCTCGGGTTACTGCTAGTACTGTTGGGAAACAGCATGGCAGGTTGGAGCCAACAGGCACCAGGAGCCCGTTCTCTGGCCGGTCCCTGGCCGCGTCTGCGGGCCTCCGGGGCCCAGCGCCCCGGTAACACGCTCGTTTTTCGCCCCCGGCTGGCTATGCGCTACCGGTGGGATGTGGCCACGGCAGCTTGGGTGCTACCCCAGCGGGAAACGCTCACCTACGATGCGCAGGCGCGGGTCAGCAGCAGCATCACGGCTGACTCGGCCACGGCTTTGGCCTACCGCCGGGTGCAGTATACCTATGACGCGGCCGGCCACTTGGTGGAGGAGCTAAACCAAACGGGAAATGGCGCTCCCTGGCTGAATGAGCTCCGAACGGTGAGTGCCTACGACGCGCAGGGCGGGCTGACCGAGGAGCTTACCCAGCGCTGGAGCAACGGCAGCTGGGAAACCACGGCTGGTTTTCGCTATCAAAATACCTACAGTAGTGGTGTGCTCAGCGAGCAGGTCGTGCAGCGCTTTGCCAGCGGTAGCTTCACCAACGAAACCCGCTTTCAGTATACCCTCACCGCCGGCCGCTGGAGCGGATCAGTGGCTCAGCGCTGGGAAGCCGGGGGCTGGGTAGATGAGGAACGGGTGCTGGACCTGAACTGGCACAGTTGGGAGGCCCGCCAGCCAGCTACCTACCGGATTCAGTCGGCGCAGCCCGGCGGACACTGGGCTGATTTTCAGTGGCTTACCTTCACTTATAACGCGCCGGGCACTACCGTAAGCCTGGCCGAAACCGCCTTGCCCGGCGGGGGCTGGCAACACCTCTTCCGCTTTACCACCCTCACCGATGCGCAGGGCAACGACCTGGGCTACCGCCAGGAAGACTGGGATAACGGCAGTTGGGTGGTCAATACCGAGCTACGCTACCTGCTCCAATACGACGCAACGAACCGACTAATTCGCCAGGTTGAGCAGGAATACTCTGTTGCTGATGCCCGGTTTATAAACCGCCAGCGCACTAGCTACGGCAGTTTCCAGGATATTGCTACCGCCCAGGCGCCGGCTGAGTTGGCCGCCCGGCTAGCCCTGTACCCCGTTCCCGTAACGGGCACCGCCGAAGTAGAGCTGACAGGCCTGCCAGACGCGCTGGCCGTGCCCGTACAGGTGCGCAGCCTAACCGGCCAGCTGCTATGGGCCGCTACCGCATCTGCCCGCCAGGGCCGCCTCACTACCCGCCTCGACCTGCGGGGACTGGCGCCGGGGGTATATGTTCTACAGCTTGCCACGCCCCAGGGAGTAGTTATGCGGCGCTTCCTGCGGCAATGACCATCTGAGTAGATAGGTACCCCAAAGCCCCGCTGAACATTCAGCGGGGCTTTGGGGTACCTAAAGGACGTATTTCACTACCGCCCCCGCACCCCACGGTGCGGACGCGTATTATAATACGGACGTGGAGCCACCACTATTGGTCGGCGGGGCTCCACCACTACTACCCGGGCCGGACGAGGCCGGTAGTAGGGCCGGTACGGGCGGTAGTAGGGCCGGGGCGGGTAGCGGTAGTATGGAGCGGGCGCCGGAGCTACTACTACCGCACCCGGCGTGGTAGAGGCTACGCAACCCGTCAGGGAGGCCGAGGCGAGCAGCAGAAGAAAAAAGACGGAGAATTTCAGAAGGCTTTTCATAGGAACAGGGGCGGCCTGCTTATTAACAGGCTCCAGTTCTTTGATGCCTTTACCTGCCTCAGGTTTAACGGCTTATTTGAAGAAAAACACTTCTTCCACTCCCTGTCTTCATAGCTGAATCCGGTAGGTAGCCGCCGCCATGCCTCCAAAGACGCCGTAGCCGTTACGGATGTTGGAGTAGAGTGGAGCCGGCTCGGCAAAGGGATTGTCCTGGGTATCCTCGTAGCGCTGGCGCGACTGGTAGAACTTATAGGCATCGGCCGTGAGGTTTAGTACCATGAGTTCCAGGTAGGCCGGCACCGGCGGATTGAGTCCTCCGTACGCGCCGGAGATAACCACATCCGTGCTCAGATTGATCTGCTGGCCGTTCACGTTGCTGTCTGGGTAGGGCGCGAGGCTGTTGTAGTAGCCGTTGTAAAGCGTAGAAAGGGTGAAGGTTTCCCCTACGCTCCCGAACTCTGTGTTGTCGGTATCATCTGATAGCAGGGTGCCATAGATATTGTCCCGCGTATCGTAAACGGTACCTACCACCACGTAGTAGTCGGCGGTGGCGGCCTCATCGTGGAGCGTCAGCGTCAGGCGGCCCCGCTGCTGCCCGTAGTCGGTGGGCGCCCGACTGACATAGGTAGCCCGCGCTATCCGGGGGGGCAGAGGCATGGTCAGCTGGCTTTCCACCGCCTCAAAACCCGGCAGGCGGCCCCGCAACGTGTAGGTGTGGCCTGGCTGGCCGGCGAAGTTCATGGTGGCCTCGTAATAACCCGGCTGGCTGCTGGGCTGCGGATAGGTCTGCCCGCCCTGGTTTCGCGCCTGCCGAAACCGCTCCACCACGGTGCCCGTGGCATCCAGCAGTTCCACGGTGGCATCGGGGCGGCCCTCCAGGGGGCGGGTGTCAAACATGCGCTGGCTGTTGCTGACGTAAAGCTGATTGAACGTCAGCATACTGGCGGACTGTTGGCCAGGAGCCTCGGTACTTAGCAGGTAGCGCAGGGCAATACGGGGCGTGTGTGCCGGCTCGGGTAAGTTAACGGCAGTTTCACAGCCGCTCAGGAATGTAGCAGCGAGCAGAAGTAGCGGGAATAGCTTGGGCATATACCAGAATGGTTATCGGCCGGGAAAAGCGGGCGGCGTACCGACGCTAAAACCGGAAGGCTTTGCTAAAGGATGGAATGATGGGAAACAGGGAAATCTGCTTGTAAGTGGCCTGTTGCTCTACCGTGCCGTTCTGGTCCTGGTAGCCTCGCTGGAAGTAGAGGTAGTACGGGTTGCGCCGGCTGTAGGCGTTGTAGAGCGAGAGGCTGTTCACGACCTCGCCCCAGCGTTTCTTCTTCGTTTTGCTCAGGTCGAGGTCCAGGCGGTGATAGGCCCGCATGCGGTAGCTATTGCGCCCGCCGTAATCCTCGTACTCCTCATAGTCGCCGAGGCTAAAGCGGCCCTGCCCTAGCGTCACGGCATTACCGGTGCCGTACACCCACGTGCCGGAGAGCGTAAGTGTGGGGCTGAAGTGGTGAATGACCACCAGCGAGGCGTCGTGGCGCCGGTCGTACTTGTAGGGAAAGATGCGGCCCTGGTTCAGGTCGGGGAAGCGGCGCTTGCTCCAGGCCAGGGTGTAGCCAATCCAGCCCGTGGTGCGGCCCGATTTCTTTTGCAGGAACAGCTCGCCCCCGTAGGCCCAGCCGTCGCCACTGGTTACTTTCTCCTGCCAGTTGTTGTCGGTAGTGCCCAGAAAACTGGCGCCCTCGCGGTACTCAATCAGCTGGCGCATGGGCTTGTAGTAGCTCTCGAAGCTGAACTCGTAGTCATGGTCGTGCATGCGCAGGGTGCGGGCCGCGCCCACGCTGAATTGCTGAGCTTTTTGGGGCTTTACCTTAGCCGTGGCCGGCACCCACAAATCGGTAGGCAGGCCAATGCTGCTGTTGGTGAGCAGGTGAATGTACTGCGTGGTGCGGGCGTACGCCGCTTTCAGAGCCCACTCATCGGTGAGCAGGAAGCGCGCAGCCAGCCGTGGCTCCAGCGACGGGTACAGGGTTTTATCCACTAGAAAACCGTTCAGGCGCAGCCCCCCGTTCACCTTCAACCGCTCCGTCAGGCGGTAGTCATCCTCCAGATACAGCGAAGCCTCGCTGGCCCCGGTGCGGCTACCCGCATTCAGGCGCGAGTCGAGGTCTGAAGCGTTATCCTTCACTTGCAAGGCTCCCGGCCGGAAGGAGTGCAGAATGTACTGTCCGCCGAACCGCAGGTAGTGGTCGGCGGTAGGCGTGTAGTCCAGGTCCGATTTGAGGCTGAAGTCGCGGATGTTGGACAGGTACTTCAGGGCGAACTTGTCGGTCTGGGTGCCGCCGTTGTTGTTGGGGTAGCGACTTTCATTTTCCTCCGATACGTTGAACTGGTACTTGCTATAGGTAAGGTGGGTATTGAGAAACAGCTGGTCGGTGAGCAGGTGATTCCAGCGCAGGGCCGTGGTGAGGTTGCCCCAGCCCAGCCCGGCCTTGTTCCGGTCGTAGTTGTCGCCGTCTTCTTCGCGGTAGCGAGCGTAAAACTTATCGTAGCCGGTGTAGGCGCTCAGGTACAGCCGGTCGCGGCGGCTTACCTTCCAGTTGAGCTTGCCGTTCAGGTCATGGAAAAAGTAGCCGATGGAGCCTTTTGCCCCTTCCTGCGCCAGTGAGGCCTTAATCAGGGGCTGGGCCAGAATATCGATGTAGGTACGCCGGGCCGAGAAGATAAACGAGGCCGTATCCTTCTTGATGGGGCCTTCCAGCGTAATTTTCGAGGCAATCAGGCCAATGGCGCCCTCGCCCTGAAACTTCTGCATGTTGCCCTCCTTCATCGAAATATCCAGCACCGAGGAAAGCCTACCCCCGTAGCGGGCCGGGAAGCCACCCTTAATCAGCTCCACGTTGTTCAGCGCGTCGGCGTTGAACACGGAGAAAAAGCCGAACAGGTGGGAAGCGTTGTACACCGGCGTGCCATCAAGCAGAATCAGGTTCTGGTCGGGGGAGCCGCCGCGCACGTACAGGCCGCTGGTACCTTCGCCCCCACTCTGCACCCCGGGCAGCAGTTGCAGCACCTTCAGCACGTCCCGCTCCCCTAGCAGGGCGGGCACGGCCTTAATCTGGTTTAGCGGAATGTTCACGGTACCCATGCGGGTGCTCTGGGCAATTTTCTCTTCGCGGCTGCCCACTACCTCCACGCCCGCCAAATCGTTGGTGGCAGAGCGCAGGCGAAAGTCGTGGGTGAGGCTGCGGCTGGCAGGCATGGCCCAACGGGCTTTCTCGTAGCCTAGGTAGCTTACCAGCAGCCGCACGGAGTCGGCAGCCGCTGCGGGCAGGGTCAGAGAGTAGAATCCGTACGTATTGGTGGCGGTGCCCTGACCTGTGCCCGGACTAACCACGGCCACGCCAATGAGATTTTCGCCCGTGGCCGCGTCGCGCACGTAGCCGCTGATGGTTACGCGGGAAGTAACCGGAGCCTGCTGGGCCACTACTGCCGGGGCAGACAGAGTAGCGCCGCCCAGCACTAGCGAGCAGAATAATCGGCTCATACAGAGAGGTATAAATTATGTATAGGAAAAGATTTACGCGTAGTAATAGGGGTCTGTCAACAGTACCCTAGTAGGTAGCAGCAGTAGCAGAGTCACGAAAAAGCTGACTCGGCGCCATAGTAATTTTCAATGCTACTTCCTGCCTCTAAGCTAGCAACAAAAACCCCTGCTTCCGCCCAGGGCAGCAGGGGTTTTCCAGCGTAGTATAGAATGAATTTCGAACCGGGCTGAGAACAACCGCGTGACGGTCTGCTGCTGGGCTACCAGTGCCGCGCAGCTGGACTTTATTTCTTGCCGCCGCGGTACTCGTCGTTGAGGTGCTTGAGCACGGGCGTGGTAATGTCAAGGTCCTTGCGGCCGTAGGCAATGGTGCCGCTGGGGGCGGCAATGAGGATGAGCCGGTAGCCGTTTTGCTTGCCGTACACCTCCACCTGCTTGTTGATGCGTTCGAGCACCTGCTGGGTCATCTTGGCTTCTTCCTCTTGGGCCTGGCGCTGCAGCTTTTCCTGCTCCTGAGCTACCTGCACCTGGCGGCTCTGCAGCTGCTGCTCGGTGGAAGCGCGCTGCTCGGGGCTCAGGCCGGCGGCCTGCTGCTGGTACTTCTGCACGGCGCTCTGGAAGCCTTTTACCAAGGTTTGGTTCTGAGCTTCCCAGCGGCGGGCCTTGGCTTCAAAGTTCTTGCGGGCGTCCTTCATGCCCTGATAGCCATCCAGCAGCTTGCCCGATTCGACGTAGGCTACCTTATCGGTGTCGGCTACGGCTACTAGGTCTGCAGGCTCGTCGGTAATGGTAGCCGTGCTGGCCGAATCAGGGGTAGAAACAGCGGTAGCTACCGGCTTTTTAGTGACGGCCGCCGGTTTGCTGGCGAAGTGCAGGTAGAACAATACGGCCACCGCCACGGCCAATACCGCGTTGATGATGAGCTGGAGAGAGTTTTTCATTCAGAAAACGGGAAAAGACGAAGCGCCGCAGTCGGGCGTGCCAAAAGTACGGGAAAGTTGCGCAGGTGCCCAGCCGGAGTTGGGCAAGGCCGCGTTCTGCCTTGCCCGGTAAACCTGAGCGAAACCTTATTTTTCCGGAGCCTCGCCGGCTTCCTCGTCCTCCTCCGTTTCGATGTCTTGGGGCTTGGCGGGCTTTTCCTCAAAGGGCACGCCCAAATCGGAGCGGCTAGGGGCCGAGTCCGTGCGGCCCACGTGCACCAGCGCGTCGCCCTGGTTAACGACAGGCATGTGGTTGAGTCCGATGATGTAGCCGGCCACCGGCGACTCCAGCCGCACCGACGTTTCGCCGTAAGGGTCAGCCACCGCCCCAAATACCTGCCCCTTCTCGATGTACTGGCCCAGGTGCACAAGGCTGTGAAATAGCCCGGCGTATTTGGCCCGCAGCCACGTGGAGCGCAGGCACACCACCGAGGGCCGGGCCGGCGGGGCGGCTTCCGCTACCATGCCCAGGTGCTGCAATACCCGGAACGTGCCGGCAATGCCCAGGTCGATGCCGGGCTCGTCCAGCCGCAGCGACTCACCGGTTTCGTAGACGATAATACGGCGGCCCTGCTGCATGGCCGTTTCGCGCAGGGAGCCGGGCCGCAGGCCGGCGTGTAGCGTGAACGGGGCAGCAAAGGCCTCGGCCAGCGCATCCGTTTCGGCGTCCTGGTGCAGCAGGCAGCGAATCTGGGAGATATTGGCCCGGGCCGCCCCGCCCGTGTGGAAGTCAATGCCGTAATCAATCAGAGGCATGATTTCGCGCATGAAGCGGGCGGCCACGCGGCTGGCCAGGGAGCCGCGCGGGTTGCCGGGAAACGAGCGGTTCACGTCTTTGCCGTCGGGCACCTCGCGCGAGAAGTTCAGAAAGCCGTAGATGTTGAGAATGGGAATGGCCAGAATGGTACCCCGCAACGGTTGCAGCAACTGCCGCCGGATCAGGCGCCGGATGGTTTCAATGCCGTTCACCTCGTCGCCGTGCAAGCCTGCCATAAGCAGCACCGTCGGGCCGGGCTCCAGGGCCCGGAACACGTGCACCGGAATGTCGATAACCGTGCCGGAGGGGAGCCGCGAAATCACCAGCCGCGTCAGCACCTGCTCACCGGGCTTAATAACGAGGCCATTCAAACACAAATCAGAGGAGCTACCGGCAGATTCCAGGGTCAAGGCTATACAGAGCGTCAGGGCAAGGAGCTTCCCCACCAGATAGAAACCACAGCCAGCGCAGCTTGCACCCCAGCCGGCCGAACGAATGTCAATTATCGTTCCAAGGCTGACTTTATGCAAGTTGGGCTACGCTTGCCTGCGCCGCTACGGCTGCCAGCTTGCCTTTCCACCCAGATAAAAACCAGCGACCCGCCTGCAAGACAGACAGGCCGCTGGAAAGTCAGGAGCAGACCCAGAGGCTATTCTTCGGGCTGAGCGTCGGGCAGAGGTTTCGGCTCGGCAGGGGTAGTAGCCGGCTTTATGCGCTTTTTCTTGTGCGCCAGCTGTTCGGTGTACTCAATGATTTTGCCGGCAATATCGAGTCCGGTGGCCTTTTCAATGCCCTCCAGACCCGGCGACGAATTTACTTCCAGCACCAGCGGGCCACGCTTGCTTTGCAGCATATCCACGCCGGCAATACCCAGCCCCAGAGCTTTGGTGGCCAACAGGGCAGCGGCCTTTTCGGCCCGGCTTAGCTTCACGAGGGTGCCGGAGCCGCCGCGGTGCAGGTTGGAGCGAAACTCGCCCTCCTTGCCCTGCCGCTTCATGGCCCCTACCACCTCTCCGTTCACTACAAAAGCCCGCAGGTCGGCGCCCTTGCTTTCCGCAATGAACTCCTGCACAATGATGCGGGCCTTGAGGTTGTGAAAGGCCTCAATCACCGACTGCGCCGCCTTGGCCGACTCAGCCAGCACCACTCCCAGGCCCTGGGTGCCTTCCAGCAGCTTGATGATGACGGGCGCCCCGCCTACCTGCTGAATCATGGCCGGTACGTCGTCGGAGTAGTTGGTAAAGGCGGTTTTGGGCATGCCCACCCCGGCCCGGCTCAGGATTTGCATGGAGCGGAGCTTGTCGCGGCTGCGCACAATGGCCTGGCTTTCCACGGCTGTGCGCACCTTCATCATCTCAAACTGCCGCACCACGGCGCAGCCGTAGAACGTCACGGAAGCCCCAATACGGGGAATAATGGCGTCGAAGCCTTCTAGCTTCTGGCCTTCGTATACAATACCGGGCTGGCCTTTTTCCAGCACCAGGTTGCAATGCAAATGGTCGAGCACCACCGCTTCGTGGCCGCGCTGCTCGGCAGCTTCCACGAGGCGAGTAGTAGAGTATAGCTTCGGCTCACGCGATAGAATCGCCAGTTTCATCAGGATGCGGGTGGTACGTGTGAGAGGGGATAGGAGCAGAAGCGCGGGGCAAAGATAGGTGGCCCAACCGGCAAGCCGGGCAGTATTACCGGGCGGTAGGCTGATTTTTATAGGATAGGTTACGCCGGGCCACATCCACAACCAACCGCGCCTGACGCAATAATACCCGTCCTATTAATACGGGATATTTCATGTCGGAGCGGTCGGAAAGCGAAAATTCGGTAGCAAAGTCCTGCCCGAATAGCCGGATGGTCGCCCGAATGACATAGCGTTCCTGCACCTCGCCGTTGGAGCTTTTGATGTCGCGCAGCGTGAACTCATCAAACTGCATAGGCGAGCCATCGAAGTTAGGATGTGAGGGATCCAGCAGCTGCACATGCAGGCGTTGGCGTCCGCTCCCATCCGTCTCCACGTGAATATTGGAGCAGTGGATGGCGCCGGTGTAAGCACCGGTATCCACCTTGGCTTCCACGCCCCAGAGGTGAAACTCCGGAAAATCCACCAGTTCCCGCCGCCCTACCGTCCGCTTCGGTCCGCGCTGTTTCATATCAAGGGTGAAGTTGTGAACTTGAGAAAGGGTGAGTTGGTCGTTGTTCGCTCTACCAGCGCAATATGCGCCATAAAGCCATTCGAACATCCACTCCCCCTTTCTCAAGCGCATAATTTACCCCCTAGCCCTTGTAGCTGATGCGGTAGACGGCGTCGTTCTGGTCGTCGGAAACGAGCAGGGAGCCGTCGGGCAGATTAAGCAGGCAGACGGGACGGCCCCAGGGAGTCTGGCCCTGCAGCCAGCCACTGGCGAAGGTTTCGTAGCTGCGGGCCTGCTTACCGGTGGCGTCGAGGCGCACGAGGCTGATGCGGTAGCCGATTTTACTGCTGCGGTTCCAGGAGCCGTGCTCAGGGATAAAAATCTGGTTGCGGTACTGGGCCGGGAACTGCTTGCCGGTGTAGAACTTCATGCCCAGGGCCGCCACGTGCGGGCCCAGCTTACGAGCTGGCTTCACGTAGGTATCGGCGGACTTGCCTTTGCCAAACTCGGGGTCGGCAATATCACCAGCGAAAAAATAGGGAAAGCCGAAGTGCTGGCCGGGGCCGGCGGCGCGGTTCAGTTCATCGGAGGGCAGATTATCCCCGAGCTGGTCGCGGCCGTTGTCCGTGAACCACAGGGCTTTGTCCTGGGGGCTCCAGTCGAAACCCACAGTGTTGCGCACGCCGTAGGCGAAGGTTTCCAGCCCTGAACCATCGGGGTTCATGCGGTTGATGGTGGCATAGATGGGCTCCTCGGGCAGGCAGGTATTGCACGGGGCCCCCACGGGCACGTAGAGCTTACCATCAGGCCCGAAGGCGATATAGCGGTAGCCGTGCCACTCCTTGGTGGGGAGCTTGCCGTACACCACCACTGGCTTGGGCTGCTGCTTAAGCCGGGCGGCAATGTTGTCGTAGCGAATAATGCGGTTGATTTCGCCCACGTAGAGGGCGCCGTTACGCACGGCTACCCCGTTGGGCGCGTTCAGGCCAGTGGCTACGGTTACTACCTCATCGGCGCGGCCATCCTTGTTGCGGTCGGGCAGAGCATACACTTTGTCGTCCTTAGTGCCCACGTACACGGTGCCATCGGGGCCCACGGCCAGTTCGCGGGCGCTTTTCACGCCCTTGGCGAAGTAGCTGATGGTGAAGCCGGCCGGCAGCTTGATTTTGCTCAGGTTGGCATCGGGCGCCGGGGCCGGAGCGGGTTTAGTGGTAGAGGATGCCAGAGCCAGCGGAACCAGCGCGAGCAGCGGAAGGAAGTAGCGCGTTTTCATACTGCCACAAACCCCTACCTCCGCCGGAAGGTTGCAGCCGCGGCCTATACCCGGTCGGCGCGCTGGCGCACCAGCCGCTCGTACTCCCGCTCCGAAAGGTTGCCGCGGCTCAGGTTGCCGTAGGTGGCAAAGCCCTGAATAGCTACTCCCACGCCCCAGAACACGGTTGACCAGATGGGCCAGGGCAGCGGCAGGCCGGGCCGGCCTGTCAGCAGCCAAATCGTCCAGAGCAGAATATTGACGGCCACGTAGGTGAATAGGTGGGATTTAAACTTGGCGCGTTCTTTCGCCATCCGCCAGAGTTGAGGGTCGCGCTGAGAAGTTTCCATGATCTAGAGAAGGGGTTCGGGTTGTTGGATGCTCAAACGTAGGCAGTCTATCAATATACACAAATCTATATTTACTCAACCGGATATTTTGCCGGGCTGAACCGTCGAAAATCAGTCTTGAACCGTGAAGGCTGTTCTTCCTGCCAGCGGAAGCTCCGCCGCAACAGCCGCTCCTGCGCGGCCGTTACCTTCCCCGTACCCAACTCGCCTATATGCCCTCCTCCGCCCCTCCCCTTGCCTGGCGCACCGATGCCCAGCATTTCGGCCGCATCCTGCTCTACCGCGGCGACATCACCCGCCTCGATACCGACGCCATTGTGAATGCCGCCAACTCCAGCTTGTTGGGCGGGGGCGGCGTAGACGGGGCCATTCATCGCGCCGGCGGCCCCGAGATTCTGGAGGCCTGCCGCAAGCTACGCGCTAGCCACTACGGCAGCGGGCTGGCTACGGGCCAAGCAGTAGTTACCACCGGGGGCCGGCTCCCGGCCCGGCACGTTATTCACACCGTCGGGCCCGTCTGGAACGGCGGCCACAAGCACGAGCCGGAGCTGCTAGCCGACTGCTACCGCAATAGCCTGGGGCTAGCCACTGAGCATGCGTTGGGCAGCGTGGCGTTTCCCGGCATCAGCACCGGCATTTACGGCTACCCCAAGGAGCAGGCCGCAGCCATTGCCATTCGGGAGGTGCAGGCGTTTCTGCAAGCGCACGAGCAGCCGCGGGAAGTGGTATTCGTGGCTTTTAGCGAAGAGGACTACCAACTCTACGAGCAGCAGCTCCTGCGGGCTTACGGCAGGTAGTTGGCTAGCAAGCAGGTAGACCAGGAATGTTGTATATTTCATACAAACCGTTCTTCCCACCCCTAGTCCTGAACTCCCATGGAACTGTCCCACCGCTTCCCGGCACCCCCCCCTCGCACCCAGGCCCCACCCCGCCGAAACAGAACCAGCGCCGGTAACCCGGTGTGGCTGGATGGGCTGCGTATTCTGCTGGGCCTGTTTCTGCTTATCAAAGGCCTTTCCTTTCTTGATAACTCCTCCGACGTATTCTACCTGCTTAGCCAGCAACAAAGCGTGGCTGACCTAAGGAAAGCATCCCTGTTCATCAGTTTTTTCCACATTATGGGCGGGGCCCTGATTATGGCCGGGTCCCTGACCCGACTGGCGCTTTTGCTTCAGATTCCGATTCTGCTCGGAGCAGTGCTGCTGGTGAATTTCCGCAACGGCCTGGCGCTGGACAACACCGAACGGTGGGTTTCGGCGGTGGTGCTGGTGCTGTGCCTGCTGTTCATGGTTGTCGGCCCCGGCCGCTACTCCGTTGATAACAAAATTTTCCGCGACCAGTCGCGGCGTGACGTGGCATAAGGGCTAGAGTAGCCGCAACTCGGGATGGCGGCGCAGGTAGGCGGCCACATCATAAAGCAGGCCGGCGTGCCCGGCTTCAAGCAGCACGGTGCGAGCGTTGTGCAAGGAGCCGATAAACTGCTGCAAGCCCGCGCGCGGAATTACCCGGTCGTGGCGGCCGAGAAAAAATGTGACCGGCGTAGGTCGGCCGTTGAGGATAGCGGCCAGCCTTTTCAACTCGAAGGTGAGCTGACGAAAGCCCAGCCAGCTGCGGTACACGCGCAGGCGTTTTTCGCGGCTATCCAGCTGCCACTGCGCAAACCGGATGAGGTTGCCATCAATGAGGCGGCGCTGGTGCAGTGTATCCAGGAAGCGCAGCAGGCGCTGAGGGCGCAGCACCGCCCGGCCCAGCACCCCGCGCATCCAGGGCGGATAGGTGGCCAGAGCGTACCAGAATTGGCGCTGCAATCCATCGGGGGCAATAAGCCACACCTGCTCCACAGCCACCGGAAACTGCTCCACCGCCGTCAGGGCAAACTTGGCGCCCATGCTGAAAGCCAGCAGGCTAAATGTTTCGATGCCCTGCGCCCGCAAAAACTCTTCCAGCAGCTCTCCGAGGCGTTTTTTGCTCAACGGAGCGTCGGGCTTGGCCAGCCTGCTGCGGCCGTGGTAGAACAGGTCAAAGGCGTAGACCGTTACCTCCGGCCCCAGAGTGCCGATTAAAGTGCGCCAGTGCCCTTCGCTTTGCCCGTACCCGTGGAAAGCCAGCACTACCCGTGGCCCGGCGCCGTACTTCTGAAAGTGCAGGTGCGTTTTCATTAGGATGGGTGGTAAGAGGGTACCCTTGTAAACCAGCGAGCCGGGGTGCAGAGCCGCGCCAACTGCAACTCAACCGCATCTTTTGCAGCGTTTCACACCCTCACGACTAGCTCAGCCGCGATACGCCGCCCGAGACAATGAACTTCATAACCTCGCTGCTGGGAAGGTCGAGGTAGGTAATGTTCTGGATGGGCACCAGCACCAGTTCGCCCGAGAAGTTGTAGGAGTGTGGAAAATACACGGCCAGCAGGTCGTCGCGGTGGATGGCGGCCATAGTAGGCTGGGTTACGAAGCCCATTTTGAATGTTTGCTCGGTGGCGCTCAGGCGTACCAGCACGGGCCGGTTAAATTTCTGGTTGTCGCCCACAAAGGCATCGAATAAATCCTTGAGGCTGGAATAGATGATGCTCACCAACGGCGTGCGGTGCAGCAGCCGCTCAGTGATAATCAGGAAGGGCCGCACCAGGAATGACTTAGCTACGAACCCTACCCCCGTTATCAGCACCACAGCCACCACCAGGCCCAGCCCCGGCACATCGAAGCTCAGCCCGGCAAACAGGTCGTCGAGCCAGTGCAGCAGCGCGTACAGAATGTAGATGGTAAGCCCGATGGGCGCTACAATGAGGAATCCGCTGAGGAAGTAATTGATGAAACGACGCATGAACACGGGGTTGGAGCGGCTGGTATAACGGCCGCCCTGCGGCGCAAGATACCTGCACCCGCCAAAACCCAAAAGCCAAGCCCCGTACTGCCTCAACGCCCGTAGCAGTTATGCGGGCAAGTGGTTTGTTGTAACTTTGATTTTCACAACGCACGCCACCATGAAAGCTGCTCCCCTGGCCGAGTTCTACCACGACGTAACTGCCTGCACCGGGGCCGAGCTGAGCACGCTGCTTCCCGATGGCATTCAGCAGGACGTGGGGCATTTTAACGTGTTTGAGGTGGGCCTGCCAGGGCAGCCCATGCGCGAAACGCCCAGCGCGCCTTACGCCTGCCGGTCGTTCTACAAAATCAGTCTGCTTCGGGGCCGCAACCGCATTGACTACCCGGGTAGCAGCCTCGACCTGGCCCAAAATGCCCTGATTTTTTCCACGCCCAACGTGCCGCACTACTGGCTGCCGTACGATGCCGGGCAAACGGGCTTGTTCTGCGTGTTCACCACCGAGTTTCTGCGGCCGGCCAACAGCGGGGTGGTGCTGGACGAGCTGCCGCTGTTCAAAGCCGCAGGCTACCCGGCCTTTGAGCTTTCTGGCGAGCAGGAAGCTCGGGCTACCGCCATTTTTCGGCGGATGCAGGAGGAAATGGCTTCTGACTACATCTACAAATACGACTTGCTGCGAACCTACGTGCTGGAGCTGCTGCACTTGGGCCAGAAGCTCCAGCCGACTACTGCCCTGCACCCGGCCCACAGCGCCGCGGCCCGGCTTACGTCGCTGTTCATTGAGCTGCTGGAGCGGCAGTTTCCCCTGGAGGCGCCCCAGCAGCGGCTCCGCCTGCGCACGGCCACCGACTATGCCGACCACCTGGCCGTGCACGTCAACCACCTCAACAAAGTGCTCAAGGAAACTACCGGCCGCACCACCACCGAGCTGGTAGGAACCCGTATTGCCCAGGAAGCCAAAGCCCTGTTGCGGCAAACCACCTGGACGCTGGCCGAAATTGCCGACTCCCTGGGCTTCGCCGATGTGGCTCACTTCTCCAACTTCTTCAAGCGCCAGCTGGGCGTGGCGCCCGGCGCTTTCCGGCTGCAGACCAGGGTTTGATTTTTACATAAAACGGATTGGCATCCACAAAATGTCCGTAGGTAGTCTAGCAGACCTTTGTCGGGTTCTTACAACCCGTCAATTTTCATCTCATGACGACCTCCAAAATAGCCCTGGTAACGGGCGGTAGCCGCGGCATCGGCAAAGAAATTGCCCTCCAGCTGGCTCAGAAGGGCATCGACGTAGTGCTCACCTACCACCGCCAGCAGACCGAAGCCGCCACCGTGGTAGCGGCCATCGAAGCTCTGGGCCGCAAAGCCGTAGCCCTGCAACTCAACACCGCCAACGTGCGCAGCTTCGACGCCTTCTTTGCCCAACTGCCCGGCGTGCTACAGGCGTCCTTCGGCGCCAGCCGCTTCGATTTCCTCATCAACAATGCTGGTACCGGCCTGCAAGCCCCCTTCGCCGAAACCACCGAGGCGCAGTTCGACGAGATGCTGAACATTCACCTTAAGGGCGTGTATTTCCTGACGCAGAAAGCGTTGCCGTTGCTCCGCGATGGGGGTCGCATCATTAATATGTCGTCGGCTACCACGCGTATTTCCTACCCCGGCGCCTCGGCGTACGGTGTGATGAAGGGCGCGGTGGATGTATTCACGCGCTACCTGGCCGTGGAACTGGGCGCGCGGGGCATCACCGCCAACGTAGTAGCCCCGGGCGCCATTTTTGGCGGCGGCGCCATGACGGATACGCCGGAAATGCGCGCCTTCGCGGCCCAAATCTCGGCCCTGGGCCGGGTGGGCCTCCCCGACGACGTGGGCGGGGTCGTAGCCTTTCTCTGCACGGAGGAAGCCAAGTGGCTCAACGGCCAGCGGCTGGAGTTAACCGGCGGCGTGAGCCTGTAAGTCAGTAAGGCAGCTTGCTCTAGCAAAAACACCAGCCCCGGCGCAGCTAGCTGCGCCGGGGCTGGTGTTTTTGCTAGAGCAAGCTGCTACACTACGTGCTCGGCCACTTCCTCAATCCGTTCCTTCACCCGCTGCATCAGCCACATGGGCGTGCTGGTGGCCCCACAGATGCCCACCGACTCGGCACCGTGAAACCATTCCTCGTCCAGCTCCTGCTCGTTTTCCACGAAGTAGCTGCGCGGGTTGGTTTTGTTGACAACGGAAAACAAGGCCTTACCATTGGAGCTTTTGCGCCCGCTCACGAACACAATCACGTCGTGCTGGAGGGCAAACTTGGCCAGGGCCGGCTCGCGGTTGCTTACCTGCCGACAGATACTGTCGTTGGCGTCGAAAGCTTCCAGTGAGCCACCGGCGGCTTGAATGCGCTCCTCTATCACGGCCTTCATGTGGTAGAAGCCGGCCGTGCTCTTAGTGGTTTGGCTGAACAGGGTCACGGGCCGGGAGAAATCTACCTGATCCAGGTCTTGCTCGGTCATTACAATCAGGGCCTGGTTGCGCGTCTGGCCCGTGAGGCCAATCACCTCGGCGTGGCCGGGCTGCCCATAAATAACTACCTGCCCGTTCTGGCGGGTAGTCGCATCGAAGGCGTGCTTAACGCGGTTCTGAAGCTTGAGTACCACCGGGCAGGAGGCATCAATCAACTCAATGTTGTTGCGCAAAGCCAGCTCATAGGTTTCTGGCGGCTCACCATGGGCCCGGATGAGCACCTTGGCATTGTACAGTTCCTGGAGCTGGTCCCGGTCGATGATGCGCAGGCCCAGCGCGTGCAGGCGCTCTACCTCCATGCGGTTATGCACAATGTCGCCGAGGCAATACAGCGTTTCCTGCTGCCCCAGCTCATCCTCGGCCATTTGAATGGCAAACTCAACGCCGAAGCAATAGCCGGAATTTTTATCGATGGTGACGTTCATGGGCTCTTTCATTTGACTACCGGGCTTCCCCAGAGAAGTCAGGCAGCCGGGGCAAGACCCGCCCGGGGCAGGTCAGATAGCTACTTTCTCTACAACAATTCTGCCGCACTTTTGCTCCGGGCAGGACTGGGTCTTATTTCTGCTCGTTGCCCTGCCAGCCAGCTGCCGCCAAGGAAAACAGAGAAGCCGACACGCGTTCCAGCACGAAGTCAACCTGTTCGTCAATCATCATGTGGGTAGTGTCCAGCAGCACGGCGTCGGCGGCGCGGCGCAGGGGGCTTTCGGTACGGGTGGAGTCAAGGTGGTCGCGCTTGCGCAGGTTTTCCACAATGTCTTCCACGGGCACGTGCTCCTCCTTCAGGGCCAGCTCCTCCTGGCGGCGTAGGGCCCGGGTCAGCACGTCGGCGGTCATAAAGATCTTTACCTCGGCGTCGGGGAAAACGGTAGTGCCAATGTCGCGGCCGTCCATTACTACCCCGCGCTTGCGGCCCATCCGCTGCTGCTGGCGCACCATGGCGTGGCGCACGGCCGGAATCCCTGATACCTCGCTGACGAGGTTGGAAATGCGCATCTGCCGGATTTCATCCTCCCGGATCACCCCATCGAGGCAGAGCTCGTTGCGGCCGGTTTTGCGGTTGCGCTTGAAGGCAATGTGCATCTCGTGCAGGGCCTGCTCCACGCGGGGCAAATCTTCGAAGCTGATGCCGTGCTCCAGTAAATACAGGGTCACGGCCCGGTACATGGCCCCGGTATCGATGTAGGCGTAGCCCAGCTCGGCGGCCACAGCCTTGGCCGTGGTGCTTTTGCCACAGGAAGAATAGCCGTCGATGGCAATGACGATTTTTCGCATGGCGTGGTCGGTGCTGGGCTCAGGCTGACGGAAGGGACTCACTACATCCAGGATTTACGGCCCGGCTTAGCGGCCAGGCGCTGGGGTACATCCGCGAAAAACGCTGCCACCGACTGGCTCAGGCCCTTGGTCAGCTGCTCGCTTACGCGGTAGAATGGGTTAAAAAAGGCTGTTTGGTTGATGCCCACGCCGGTAGTACCATCGGGGCCCTGGGCCCAGGTGCCGCCGTAGGTTTCTACCAGGCACTGGCCCAGAAAGCAGCCCAGCGCCGTGATAACGCCCTGCCGGTCGGTTTCTTTGATGGTGGGGCGCTGCGCCTCAATAAACTCGGCCAGGCGCCCAACGGCGGAAGCATCAAAGGCATTGACCTGGAGCTGATGGCGTACCGCTTCGGCAGCAGTCAGTAGGGAAGCAAGCGGGTTGGTTTCGGGCATATAGAACAAGGTTACTGGCCGTTGGTAACGGATGCGGTAGGCGTGCCCTGCATTTTCTGGCGGACGTAGGACTCAAACAGGGGCTGCGCCATATCGGGGCCCAGCTCATCTTGCTGAAGCTGGCGCGCTAGCACCGGGTCGTCGCCGACTATGGTGAGCATTTCCTGCTGAAATTTCTTGCGCCCCGTCGACAGTAGGAGGTCTGGGTGCCCGGGAACTCCTACTATCATTCGTTCACGCATACCGCCACCAAACAGGGCGGGCCAGGAGTACGCCATCAATCGGTAGCCTCCTCTACAGTACACTTGCTTGACGAATAAGGCTTTCAACGGCTGCGTATTTTGCGGAAGCACTACCTCATGGGCTACGCAGAGCGTATCACGGGCTACCACAAACCGCTGCACTTCGGTAGCGTGATACGCAGTAGTTTCTTTACTCCTTTTTGCCACTGGCCGCACCAGTAACTGGCTGGGCTTCGCTAGCAAACGGCCTGGCCGCCACTGCCCATCGGCTAGTTGATAGCTTCCCTCCTGATAGGCAGGCTGGCTTGCATAGCTGTAGTGCATCGGTAAACCACCGGGTTGCCCAGGCATTGGGGGAGGTGCCATGCGGGGAGGCGCATAACTTGGCATCTGGGCCTGGGCCGATGCTGCACGCAGAACGAGCAGTACCACCAGCAATGCGCCATACACGAAGGGGGCTTTCACGAAGTTGGCAGATGAATAACAGGATGAGGTGGCCGGAATGCAGTCAGCTGCTTACCGGAGAATGCACTAAGAATCACCGGCCACTAGTGACTTTCACAGGGACAGGGCAGTTTACCGAATTTGGCTTTTCGCTTGATGGAAGCCGTTTTTTTCTGCTGCGGAGTGCGGCTGCTGGCGCAGCCGGTAGTTAGCAGGCCCGAGCCGCCAAGCAGGGCTGCCAGTAACAAAGTCACAATCTTTCTCACGGCGCGGATTTTCGGCAAATATACGGTTCTTTACCCGTTGCCCGCCCCGGGGCTCCACAATTCCCTACCCCTTCCGCTGCGCCTATGCCTGCCGATTTTCAGTTGCTCGCCAACGTCATCAACCTGTTTCAGAACACGATAATGCCCGCTACCCTGCACGTAGCCGGGGGCCGCATCCAGCGCATTACGCCTACCGGGGCTACCTCCCCCGACCCGGCCTTGCCTTACGCTCTGCCTGGCTTCGTGGATGCGCATGTACACGTGGAAAGCTCCCTGCTCGTACCCTCAGAGTTTGCCCGCCTGGCGGTGGTCCACGGCACGGTGGCCACCGTTTCAGACCCCCACGAAATTGGCAACGTGCTGGGCGTGGCCGGGGTAGAGTATATGCTGAAAAGCGGCCGGCAGGTGCCGTTCAAATTTTGCTTCGGAGCCCCTTCTTGTGTGCCGGCTACCCCCTTCGAAACGGCCGGGGCCGAAATAACCGCGGCCGATATTGAGCGGTTGTTCCGGGAGCATCCGGAAATCGGGTACCTGGCTGAAATGATGAACTGGCCCGGCGTGCTGCACCGCGACGAGCTGGTGATGGAAAAAATCCGGCTGGCCCAGCGCTATGGCCGCCCCGTGGACGGGCACGCCCCTGGCCTGCGCGGCCCGGATGCCCAGCACTACGCCGCGGCCGGCATCAGCACCGACCACGAGTGTTTTACGGCCGAGGAAGCCCTGGACAAACTGGCCGCGGGCATGAAGATTCTGATTCGGGAAGGCTCGGCGGCCCGCAACTTCGAGGCTCTTATCGACCTGCTGCCCGAGCACTACGAGCAGATGATGTTCTGCTCCGACGACAAGCACCCCGACACGCTCGTGCTGGGCCACATCAACCAACTGGTGCAGCGCGCCGTGGCCCGCGGCCAGGATGTGCTGAAAGTGCTACGCGTAGCCTGCCGTAACCCCGTAGAACATTACAAGCTGCCTGTAGGCTTGCTTCGCGAAGGCGACCCGGCCGACTTTATCGTGGTAAATAACCTCACCGACTTTACGGTTCAGCAAACCTACCTCCGCGGGGAGCTGGTAGCCGAAAGCGGACAGACGCTGATTCCGGCCGTACCCGTGGAGGTAGTAAACAACTTCAACACCGCCCCCGTGCGGCCCGAAGATTTCCAGTTGCCGGCCCCGCAGCCGACGGCAACCGTGCGAGTAATTGAGTGCTTCGATGGGCAGCTTATCACGGCCCGCCACGACGTGCCCGCCCGCGTGGAAGGCGGCCTAATTCTGCCCGACCTGACCCGCGACGTACTCAAGCTCACGGTAGTGAACCGCTACCACGCCGCCCCGCCCGCGGTGGCCTTTATCCAGGGCTTTGGGCTGCAGCGCGGAGCCCTGGCCAGCAGCGTCGGCCACGACTCGCACAACATCACCGCCGTCGGCTGCGACGACGAGAGCCTGGCCCGGGCCGTAAACCTGGTGATTGAAGCCCGCGGGGGTCTAGCGGCCGTATCGCCGGACGGGCAGGAAATAGTGCTTCCCTTACCTGTGGCAGGGCTGATGTCAGACCAGGAAGGCTACCGCGTGGCGGAGGCTTATACCGCCGTTGATGCCTTGGCCAAACAGCTTGGCTCCCCACTGCAAGCGCCCTTCATGACCCTATCCTTTATGGCCTTGCTGGTGATTCCCAGCCTGAAACTGAGCGACAAAGGCTTGTTCGATGGCGAGGCGTTTCGGTTTGTAGAGGCCGTAGTATAATGCCCTGGCTGTTCTAGCTAGCCCAAGCAAAAAGCCCCGGACTATGATAGCCCGGGGCTTTTTTTAGGTAGCGTTACCCGCCGAATTAAGCCAGTTCAAAGCGCTTTTGCAGCAGCTTCTGCATCTTTTCCTCGGTCAGGGGCTTGGCCAGATACTCCACACCTTCGTACTGGGCCACGCGGGCCGTGTCGGCGGCGTGCATGGAGGTGGTCAGGACGGCCATGACGGTTTTTTCGCGTACAGCTTCGGGCAGGGCGCTGTACAGCTTCAGGAACTCGAAGCCATCCATACCGGGCATTTTCAGGTCCACGAACACCAGGTCGGGGGCTTCCGCTGTGGGCTGCCCGCCCTGAGTATTGCCCCACAGGTGCTGATAGGCCTGCTCAGCCTTGGAGAAGGTTTGTACTTGCTCGGCCACGTCGAGGCGGCTGAGCAGCCGGTTGTTCAGGAAGCTGGTAGTTTCGTTGTCGTCTACCAGCACCACATTGCGCAACTTCTTAGACATGGTACCGAAAATTAAAGGGCGGTGAAAAGTGAACAGGTGAGGCGGCTTACAGCCAGCCTTGTTCGCGCATCCAGTCGTCGTTGTAAATTTTGCCGAGGTAGCGCGTACCGTGGTCGGGCAGCACGATAACCATCGTGTCATCTTCCGTCAGATGTTCCTTGGCGTACTCGAGGGCTCCGTACACGGCCGAGCCGCACGACCACCCCACGAATAACCCTTCTTCCTTGGCCAAACGCCGCGTCATTAGGGCTGCATCCTTGTCGGAAACTTTGATAAAGAGGTCAATCAGGTCAAAGTTAACATTCTTAGGCAGAATATCTTCGCCAATGCCCTCGGTCTTGTAAGGATAAATTTCGTTCTCGTCGAAAACACCCGTCTCCTTGTATTTTTTAAATACCGAGCCGTACGTATCGAGGCCTACCGTTACCAGCGCCGGATTTTGCTCCTTCAGGAACTTAGCCGTGCCGCAGATGGTGCCGCCCGTGCCTACGCCGCAGGCATAATGGGTGACTTTGCCTTCCGTCTGCCGCCATATTTCGGGACCAGTGGTTTCGTAATGAGCCGCCGAGTTGGAGAGGTTGTCGTACTGGTTAGGATAGATGGAATTGGGAATTTCCTGGTTTAGCTTTCGGGCCACGGAGTAGTAGCTGCGCGGATCGTCGGGGGCTACGTTGGTGGGGCACACAATTACCTCCGCTCCCACGGCCTTCAAAATATCCTGCTTCTCTTTGCTCTGCTTGTCGCTCATGGTGAAGATGCACTTGTAGCCCTTCGCAATGGCGGCCAGCGCCAGGCCCATGCCCGTGTTGCCGGAAGTGCCTTCAATGATGGTGCCGCCGGGCTGAAGCAGGCCCGCTTTTTCGGCGTCCTCAATCATTTTGAGGGCCATCCGATCTTTTACTGAGTTACCCGGGTTGAAGTATTCAACCTTTGCCAGGATAGTGCCCTTGATGCCTTCGGTGACTTTATTGAGCTTCACCAGCGGGGTGTTGCCGATGGCCTCAATGACGTTATTTAAGTACATGGGTGAGAGGTAGGTGGTGGAGAGAGAAGACAAAGGTACGGATTTCGGGTGGCAGGCCTGAACTGCCCAACGGAATCCTGCCGGGCCCCTTGCGCGGCGCGGCCAGGGCGGGCTGAGCTCGGGCTTGCTCCGGAATGCAAAACATTGCTTCGCCCGACAGGCAAAAAAGCCTACTTTTGCGCACCATCGGCGGGAGCCGATGGGTAGTACCCCACCCCAAATCCGCATCTTCCTCTAACCCCACTTCTATGAGTGTTCTGGTCAACAAGGATTCTAAAGTGATTGTGCAGGGCTTCACCGGCTCCGAAGGCTCGTTCCACGCCCAGCAGATGATTGAGTACGGCACCAATGTGGTGGGCGGCGTGACCCCCGGCAAAGGCGGCTCGCAGCACCTGGAGCGGCCCGTGTTCAACACCGTAGCCGAAGCCGTAGCCCAAACCGGTGCCGACACCAGCATCATCTTCGTGCCGCCGGCTTTTGCCGCCGATGCCATCATGGAAGCCGCCGACGCTGGCATCAAGGTTATCGTGACCATCACCGAAGGCATCCCGACCAAGGACATGATTGCGGTGAAGGAGTACCTGAAAGGCCGTGAAGGCCTGCGCATGGTAGGCCCCAACTGCCCCGGCGTAATGACGGCCGGCGAGTGCAAGGTAGGCATCATGCCGGGCTTCATTTTCCAGAAGGGCCGCGTGGGCATCGTGTCGAAGTCGGGCACGCTGACCTACGAAGCGGTTGACCAACTGACCAAAGCCGGCCTGGGCCAGACCACGGCCATCGGCATCGGCGGTGACCCCATCATCGGCACGACTACTAAGGAAGCCGTAGAGCTGCTCATGAACGACCCCGAAACTGAGGGCATCGTGATGATTGGCGAAATCGGGGGCGGCATGGAAGCTGAAGCAGCCCGCTGGATCAAGGAAACCGGCAACAAGAAGCCCGTAGTCGGCTTCATTGCCGGCCAGACTGCCCCTCCCGGCCGCCGCATGGGCCACGCCGGCGCCATTGTAGGCGGCGCTGACGATACAGCCGCCGCGAAGATGGCCATCATGCGCGAGTGCGGCATCCACGTGGTAGACTCACCCGCCGAAATCGGCGACACGATGCTGCGCGTGCTGGGTAGCAAATAGCACAACCTATTGCCACTAAGAGAGTAAGGGCTGCTTCCGCTGGTTCGGGGGCAGCCCTTATCTATGCGTATAAATTTATTTTAGTAATACTTTACATATATAATTACAAAACTCTATGTTTACAGCGCTAGCCCGCGGTAGCCGAAAAGCGGTAGTAGAGTAGGCAACGTTTTTAGAATAATGTGTAACTGTATGAAAAAGAAATTATTCGCAGCTCTGCTATCCGCAGGACTAGTTCTTGGGGCCGTACAAACTGCTTCGGCAAATCCATTCATTGGATCAGAGTCGGTTCCCGGTGAATGCTTCGCGGGTGTTCGTCCAGTATATACTACCATCTATGTCTTCTGGCTGGAAGTTAGCCATGGGGTTGAATACGAAGCCTGCTAAAAAATTTCTAGTGCGCTCGTAATAAAGTACCGGGGCAAACTTTACCCCGGTACTTTTCACGAAACCAACTCTGTATACTATGAAAGCTCTAGCGAGAGTATTTGCTGCTGCTATTCTGTTAACAGGAGCTATTGGAGCAGTTGCGCCTACCCCAATGTTTGGGAAGAAGTTGACTGGAAAAGCTAAATGCGTAAATAACACAGCTTCTTTCGAGGCTAACCACTATTATTTCTGGGTGAACATTTACGCTGACTGGGACAACACGGGGATTAAGTGCAGGTAATTTTTCAGGTAGTTATCTTCCGCAAAAGCTTCGTAACAGTATGCGTTATTCCAGTGCCGTATTTCTTCTCCTGTGCTTCCTGAGCCGGAGTAATGCTATTGCCCAGATTACCCCAAACTCTGCTAAGGACTCTGCTCGTGTTATTGCCTTACCGGACGTGCAAATTGCGGGTATCTCACAACAGCTCGTGGTAGCGTCGGGCACCGAGGACAATAAGCATGCACATATAGTAGGCCCTGGTGGCGGTAATGCAATTCGTTTTCTGGCAGCGCAGGCTGGTTATCATCAACTGCGCCAAGTACGCCTGCACGTTCGGCATGCAAGCGAATTGCCGGCAAACAAAATCCACGTGCGCGTAGCCTCCGTAACGGATGCTGGCAGCCCGGCTGATGATAATTTACTACCTGCTTCAGTGCTCCTGTTACCGGCTGATCTGCGGGCAGCCCGCCGTACTATAACCCTCCAGTGGCCTATGGATGCGGTGCCGGTGCCGGAGCGAGGATTTTTTATTGTGGTGGAGGGATTAGGGGAGACGACCGACGAGTACGTGAGTGGAATGCTAGATGAGCAGAAACATGCGTATTATAAAATTTCTCGTCGTAGTCAGCCTGGCACAGTGGTACGAACAATAGATGCATTCAAGCTTCCCCGGCTTAAGGGCACCAAGCCTGATTCCACCAAGATAGACAGTTGGCACCGGGATACACTAACCCAGGAATGGCGCCAAGACCGCGCGGGCAAATCTGTATTATTAGTTGAAGCTATTTTTGAATAACTACGCCCCGCTCATCATGCGCTCCGGGGTACTTGCTAGCACTTGCTGGTACTCCTTACCAATTGCGCTTGGCAGGTTGCCATACCAGGCCTACGTTCACGAGCAAAGTAGGTAGCTGGGTATACTGCACCCCAAAAGCCGTCGGATCGTCATCGGCGCCGTCGCCCGGACGACGGCCGCTCGAAAGGCCAACGCTGGTTTGGGTTTGCCACTGCGCGCCCCAGCCGGGGTTGTGGCGGAGGTTCAGCAAGATTTCGTGGCGGCTCATGCGTTGCAGGGGCAGGTCCAGTGCTTCATCCCGCAGCTGCCGAAACTGCACGGAGGTGAGGCGGTAGCCCAGGCTGATACTGCTGCCATTGTCGAATTGCCAGCCCAAACCTCCCTGCCCAAACCACGTGGTGTAGCGCGCCTGATACTGTTGGCTGCCACCCAGAATCTGGTCGAACTTTCGGTTGGTGCTGGCTACTCCAGTGCCGGCCAATCCGCTGAGTAGTAGCTTCTTTTTCAAGGTGGTGTAGCCTCCCAACAGGGCCTCTACCTGCCGTACCCGGAAGTAGTTATCAGCCGACAGCCGGGGACAGAAACTGCTACCCGCTCCTATCAGCACGTGGTGTAATGGCGAATACACTCCGCGCGCCTCCAGGCGTCCGTTTAGCTGCACGCTACCACTGACCTCTGCTTCGCCTTTATTTTCGACCATAGGCACTGCCGGCGAGGTAGGCGCGTAGACGATGCAGCCCGGCAAAAGCAACAGTAAACTGCCAAGCGTACCAGGGATACGTAGTAATTGAAACATAATGGGTAGAAGTAAGAATACCCATTGAAAGTAGGAGAAGTCCTGGGCTAACTGAAGTCAACTTTTCTTTTTGTCTGACTTTTCAACTAGCCCCAACTAGGCGCTTACCTCCTGTTTTTTCGGCCCGCAGGCTGATACGCACCCTACATATTAGACTTTTCCCGCGCGCTATTTGCTTCCGCTCTGTCCACCCACATTCACCACTACCCCAAACTGAAACACGGAGTTGGCCGCCTTCAGGTACTTGCGGTGCTTGAGGCCAAAGTTGCTGCCGCTGATCAGCTGAAAGTCGACGGGGCCGACTAGGTTGATGCGGGTGTAAGTAATGGGTTCCAGAAAGATGTTGTCTTCAGAAGCGTGGGCTTGCTGATCAAGGCGGAAGTTGCTGAGGTTGACGTAGCTCAGGCGCAGAGCCGTGCCATAGGTTACGGGCCAGTCGCGGCCTAGCACGTGATAGGTTTTCTTGTCCTTCGAGGTATAGTTGACCTGGGCAAAGTACTTGGTCAGGTTGCCTTCCAGGGTACGGGTAACGCCCTCGGCGGGCGTGCGCTCTACCCGCTTGGTGTGGCCCAGCCCATATCCCCCATAAATTTCCAGCACCCGCTTGTCGCGCAGGCGGGTGTAGTAGCCTAGTCCTACCTCGCCGAAATCGTGGTCCTCAGCCCGCTTCTTCTTATCCGTGTGCAGAAACGAGGCAGAACCCATAACGCCTAGGTGGTCAGTGAAGGCGTAGGCGCCCTGCACGGAGGTGTTCTGGCTGAAATTGGTGTGCAGGCCCCCACTCCATTCACCCTTCTGCGTGAGCAGCGGCACCTGGGGCGGCGGCGGGAAGTACAACGACGAGCAGCTAGCCAGCAGCGGCAATACGAGTAGCACCCGGATACGGTGGAAAACAAGCAGCATAGGCAGAAAGGAAGAGAGCCAGTTGGGGCAGAACGTTCGCCGTGGGCTTTCGTTGTGTTGGTAGCTGCTGGTGCCCTGCAACAACTGAGCCGGCAGTTTACCGGCAAGCTGCGTATACGGGCTATGGTTGGGTTTCAACTATGCTTCTGGTGTGCTTTTCTATGGCCTCTACTACCCACTTCGATGCGCTGATTATTGGCTCCGGCCAAGCGGGCAACCCCTTGGCTACGGCCCTGGCCAAGGCCGGTCGAAAGGTAGCCCTTGTGGAGAAAAACCTGCTGGGCGGCTCCTGTATCAACTACGGATGCTCCCCGGTGAAGGCCCTGCTGGCTTCAGCCGAACGCGCCCACCAGGTAGCCACGGCCGCCGACTATGGTATTCGCACTACCTCTCCTCAGCCCGATTTTGCCGCTATTGTAGGCCGTAAGGACGCCATCATCCAGAAAAAACGCGAGGGTATTGCAGAAAACCTTACCCAGGAGCAATCAGGTATTACACTACTGCACGGGCGGGCTACCTTCACGGGGCCGCGTAGGGTGCAGGTAACCTTAGCCACGGGCGAGCAGCAGATTCTTACCGCGCCGCGCATCTTCATCAATACTGGCACCCGCGCCGCCGTACCGCCCATCGAAGGACTAACTGAGAGTGGGTACCTCACCAACGTGGAGATTCTCGACCTGAAAGAGCTACCCGAACACCTACTGATTCTGGGCGGGGGGTATATCGGGTTGGAGTTTGGCCAGATGTTTCGGCGCTTTGGCAGCCGCGTAACTATCATCGACTCCTCGGCCCACCTCATGGAGCACGAAGACGACAACGTGTGCGCCGCCATGCAGGCGCAGCTGGAAGCCGATGGCGTAGGGTTTGTGCTCGGGGCTGACGTACGGCGCGTTTCGCGCAACGCCGACGGCGAGTACACCCTCACGGCGAGTACCAAGGCTGGGGAAAGGCGCCTGCGTGGCTCGCACCTGCTGGTAGCCGTGGGCCGGGAGCCCAACACCGATGAGCTGGGCCTAGATGCTGCCGGTATCGAAACCAATGAGGAAGGCTACGTGCTGGTTAATGAGCGCCTACAAACTAACGTGCGCGGCATTTATGCCCTCGGCGACTCCCACCCTGGCCCCCAATTTACGCATCTCAGCTACGATGACTACCGTGTGGTACGTGATAACCTACTGCATGGCAAGCGCCGCTCGGCCAAGAGCCGTCCCCTACCCTACGTGGTATTCACCCAACCCCAGTTAGGCCGTGTTGGCCTAAACGAAAAGCAAGCGCAGGAGCAGAAAGTAGCTTACCGGGTAGCTACCATGCCCGTACGCACCATCGGAAGGGCTCAGGAAACCGGCTACACTACGGGCTTTATGAAGATACTCGTAGACCCACGCGGCCATCTTCTCGGGGCGGCCATTTTCAGCGAGCAGGGCGGCGAAATCATGTCCATGCTGCAGCTGGCCATGGCCGGCGGCCTCACCTGCAACGATTTGCAGAACATGGTGCTGGCCCACCCTACCTGGGCCGAGGCCCTGAACAACCTATTCAGTAAGCTGGAGAAGCCAGAGTAGCGCAGCCGATACTAACAAGGCCATGGCTTATGTTACCAAATGTTCTGCTGTACTCCGTTGGGGCTTCAGTGCAGCCTGCTTGTTTGTAGCCTGTGAGGTTAGCCCTCCCGCTACAAGCAGGTCTGCCACTTCTGTTACTCCAGCCCCCGCCACCTCACCTGCTGCGCTCAATTCCGGCCCCAACTACGCCGGAACGTACGCCGTGCAGGATACGGCCGTCTGCCAGCTGTCAATTACCGTAAAAAAACAGGCTAGCAGTTATACCTACTCCTACGCTGCTACCCAGGGTCTGGTAGAAGTAACCCGGGAAGGTTCCGATACCTATTTTACCTTCATAGGGCTAAAGGGGCAGGACCCGGAGGAAGATGTTTCCGCTGTTTGGCAGGATAGTGTACTGCTCATTCAGAACTCCGGCAACTCTATGAACGAGTACACGCGCTTTGGCAGTTGCGACGCGAAGTATCTGGAACTTTGGTGCCAACGATAGTTGCCACCAGATAAAGCAACCGCCCCCGCAGCTTATGCTACGGGGGCGGGTTTAGGCTTCGCAGCCGGCATAGACCTTACTTGGCGTAGGCTACAGCGCGCATTTCGCGGATAACCGTGATTTTGATCTGGCCGGGATACTGCATTTCCTTCTCAATTTTCTGGGAAATTTCGTAGCTCAGCTCAGCGGCACGCTCGTCGGTTACGTTCTCGGCGTCCACCATCACGCGCAGCTCACGGCCGGCCTGAATGGCGAAGCATTGGTTCACGCCCTTGAAGCCATTGGCCGTTTCTTCCAGCTGCTTCAGGCGCTTGATGTAGCTTTCCATCATCTCGCGGCGGGCACCCGGTCTAGAGCCAGAAATGGCGTCGCAGGCCTGCACCAAGGGCGAAATCATAGCCGTCATTTCGATTTCGTCGTGGTGAGCACCAATGGCGTTTACTACGTCGGGGTGCTCCTTGTACTTCTTGGCCATCTCCATGCCCAGGATGGCGTGGGGCAGCTCGGGCTCCTCGGTGCTTACTTTACCGATGTCGTGCAGAAGGCCGGCGCGCTTGGCATGCTTCACGTTCAAGCCCAACTCGGCGGCCATGGTAGCGCAGAGGTTGGCTACCTCGCGCGAGTGCTGCAGCAGGTTTTGGCCGTAGGAAGAGCGGAAACGCATGCGGCCAACCATCTTAATCAACTCCGGATGCAGGCCATGAATGCCGAGGTCGATGATGGTACGCTCCCCGATTTCGACGATTTCCTCCTCGATGTTCTTGCGGGTTTTGGCTACAATCTCCTCGATGCGGGCCGGGTGAATGCGGCCGTCTTTCACCAGCAAGTGCAGGCTCAGGC
Organism: Hymenobacter sp. HSC-4F20; assembly: GCF_019599275.1. Taxonomy (GTDB): domain Bacteria; phylum Bacteroidota; class Bacteroidia; order Cytophagales; family Hymenobacteraceae; genus Hymenobacter. Next base: position 409,945 of record NZ_JAHZTD010000003.1, read on the forward strand.
GGGCAATTTCGCGGCGCACCGGGTCAAAGCCGGAAATGATGATGGCCTCGGGAGTGTCGTCCACTATAATTTCGACGCCGGTAGCGGCTTCCAGGGCGCGGATGTTGCGCCCCTCACGGCCGATAATCTTCCCTTTTACGTCGTCCGATTCAATGTTGAACACCGACACGCAGTTTTCAATAGCGTGCTCGGCGGCGGTGCGCTGAATGGTTTCCAGCACTACCTTCTTGGCGTCTTTGGTGGCCGTGAGCTTGGCCTGGGCTACTACGTCCTTGATGTAGCTGGAAGCCTGAATCTGAGCCTCGTTTTTCAGCGACTCCACCAGTTGCTCCCGGGCTTCGGCGGCGGTCAGACCGGAAATGCTTTCGAGCTGGGTTGTTACCTGCTGGAGCTTTTCGCTTAGCTCCTGGCCGCGCTCCTCCAGCTCGGTTTCTACTTCCCGCTCGCGCTGCTCCAGCTTCGCCAGTTGGTTTTCGAGGGTAGTGCGGCGCTTTTCTTCCTGCGCGTCCAGCTTCTCGCGCTGCTGCTGAGCCTGCGTTTCAATTCGTTCCCGGGTTGCATCCAGCTCTTTTTCCTTGCGCTGAATCTGCTCCAGCTGCTTTTGGGTAGTGAGGGTGAGCTGCTTGATGCTTTGCTCCTGCTCCACTACGGCAATGCGACGCTCCGTTAGCTCCTGCTCCAGAGCTTGCTTTTGGCGGCGGCTTTCTTGTTCAAACTCCTGCTTAAGGGTGCGGAATTTATCTTTCGACTGCTGAATCCGCTCGTCGCGGGTGCGGGTAGCCTGGGCTTCTGCCTCGGCCAGAATCTGCTGGGCGCGGGCTTTGGCATCGGCTTCGTGGTCCTGCCGGGCTTTACCCGCCAGCAGGCGCCCTACCACCACGCCAACCACCAGGGCCAGCACAGCAGCGAGGACAATATAAAGAGGTTCGGACATGAGCTATGAAGGGGGTTAAGGAAGGAAGAAACCCATAGCTCCGGTAGAAACACCAATGCCCGCGCAGAAAGTAGAGCCGATTGCCCTACCCTGCTCGGGCTTACGCTTCGCGTTGCTGCTAACCGCGTAACTGGCTAGACTAGCACCACTCCCGACATCAGCTCATCCAAACGCGTAAGGCGCTCAGTCAGGGCTGCATCGGTCCCGTCCTTTTCCTTGCTAACCTTGAGGCGGTCAGCCATTGTTGATAACGCAATCATGGCTAGCAAATCCTGCTTGTCCTGAATGCCATACTGTTCCCGAAACTCCTTCAGCCGCTCGTTTAGCAGCCGGCCCGCGAGGCGCAGGCGTTCTTCGTCCTGGGGGCTTACCCGCATGGGGTAGTCCCGGTCAGCAACGCGGATTTTAATGGATAGCTCGGACATCAGTAGCCAGTGGGCGGTGGGTTGGTGGTGGTTACTCCCTCAAATAGGCAAGGCACTTATCTATTTCTCGGATGTATTCGTTGAGGCGAAGTTTCAGCTCGTTGACATTGGCCGGTTCTCCGGCTATGGTATTGACAAGTTTAGTGATATTCTCCTGATTCTGGAAATCCTTCAGCTGCCGCTCCCGGTCGCGCACGTCGGCCCGGAGTTGCTGAATGGTGGTTTGCGAATCGGCCAGCTCCTCGCGCAACTGCTGATAGGCAGCCACTAAGGTGGTCACCTGCCGCTCCAGGCGGTCGAGTTGGGCAAGCTGCTGGGAAGAAGCCATTTTTTAGGTTAGATGTTTTCGGTGAAGATACGCAGGTAGCGCGAAGCTCCAGCCTCGTGTTTTGCTACCTTCTTTGTGGCCCTAACGACCACGGCATGGGCAATAACACACGGAGCCAGGGCTTCGCCCGAAAGCTACTTCCGGATTAGGGCCCCAGCCTGCTTTTCGAACTGCTGAATCAGGCGCTGCATTACGCCATCAATAGCTTGGTCGGTCAGGGTTTGGCTGGGGTCCTGAAGGAGGAAGCTCACGGAGTAAGATTTCTTGCCCGCTCCCAGGTTCTCACCTTCGTACACGTCAAACACATTTACCTGCTGCAGGAGTTTCTTCTCGGTGCGGCGGGCAATCTGCTGCAATTGGTCGAAGGTGACGGTTTTATCAACTACCAGCGACAAGTCGCGGCGCACCTCCGGGAACTTGGGCAGCTCGCGGGCTACCAGCGTGTTCTTGTACTTGCGCATCAGCCAGTCCCAATCCAGCTCGGCATACCATACCGGCTGCGACACGTCGAGCTTCTTGAGTACTACCCCTGATACAGCGCCCAAGTGCGCCACCGGCTGGTTCTGGGCCAGCAGCGTGAGGCCACCAGCCAAGTAAGGGTGTTGCACTGGCTGCGACGTAGGCTGCGAGAAACCCAGCGAGGCCAGCACCTGCTGCACTGCGCCAGCCAGCTGATGATAAGTTGCCTTTTCTGACTTCTGCTGCCAGGTTTCGGCGGCCGTGTTGCCCGTCAGGTACATGACGAGCTTGTTCTTCTCCTCGTACTGGCTGTCGGCTTTCTGGTGGTAGGTTTTGCCGAACTCGTAGAGCTTCAGGTCGCGCTGACGGCGGTTCACGTTGTGGCGCACTACCTCCAGGCCGCTGTGCAGCAGCGTGGGCCGCAGCACGTTCAGCTCGGCGCTGTTGAAGTTGAGCAGGCGCACCAGGGTAGCGTCCGGCTCCCCTTCCTTCTCGAAGTAAAGCGAGTTGGTGATGGAGTTGGTAATGATTTCGGAGAAGCCCTGGCCGCTCAACAGCCGAGCTGTGTTCTGGCGAATAACTTCCGGGTCGGGGTTCGGGAACTTGGCGAGGTAGGAAGCCGAGTTGTGGGGACGCAGCGCTACGTGGTTATAGCCGTAGATGCGCAGGATTTCCTCAATTACGTCGGCTTCGCGGGTCACGTCTACCTTGTGCGGGGGCACCGACAGAATCCACTCGGCGTGGCCGGCCTCGTTGGTCAGCTCTTCGGTAATCAGAATGTCGAGGTCAGTCAGAATCTGGCGGATACGCTCAGGCGCAATGAACTGGCCTACCAATTTCTCTACGCGCGGCAGGCGCAGGCGCACCAACGTGTGCTCAATGTGAGTGGGGTACTCATCTACCACCGGGGCGGCCACTGTAGCGCCGGCTACTTCCTGGAGCAGCAGGGCCGCACGCTTCAGGGCCACGGGCACCATGTGTGGGTCAGTACCCCGCTCGAAGCGGAAAGAGGCATCGGTTTTGAGCTGGTGGGTCTGGCCGGTTTTGCGCACCACGGCAGGTGTGAAGTAGGCGCTTTCCAGAAACACGCGGGTAGTAGTTTCCGAGACGCCGGAAGTTTTGCCGCCGAACACGCCAGCCAGGGCCATGGGTGTGCCATTGGCATCGGCAATAACTAAGTCTTCGGCGCGCAGGGTGCGCTCTACCCCATCCAGTGTCACGAACTTCTCGCCGGCTTCGGCGCGCTTCACGCGCACCTGGTTGCCTGTAATCTGGTCGGCGTCGAAGGCGTGGAGAGGCTGGCCCAACTCGTGCAGCACGAAGTTGGTGATGTCGACCACGTTGTTGATGGGCGAGAGGCCAATGCTGCGCAGGCGGCGTTGCAGCCACTCCGGCGACGGGCCTACCTGCACATTTTCCAGCAGCAAACCGGCGTATCGCGGGGCGGCTGCGGCATCCTCAAGCGTTACCTGAATGTTCTGCGCGGCTTCCTGAGGGGCGTGGAAGTGGTTGATATCAGGCAGATGGCAGGGCTGGCGGAGCAGGGCGCGTAGCTCGCGGGCTACCCCATAGTGCGAGGCAGCATCGGCGCGGTTTGGGGTCAGGCCAATTTCGAACACCGAATCGGAGCCCAGGCCGAAGTAGTCGGCGGCGGGGGTGCCGTTGGGCAGGTCGGTGTCCAGCTCCATAATGCCGGCGTGCGAAGTACCCAGGCCAATTTCATCCTCGGCACAGATCATGCCCTCGGAGGCTGCCCCACGGATTTTTGACTTCTTGATTTTGAACGGTTCGCCCTGGGTGGGGTAGAGCGTGGCTCCTTCCAGGGCTACTACCACCTTCAGGCCGGCGCGCACGTTGGCGGCACCGCACACAATCTGGCGGGGGGTAGCGTCGCCCACATCCACGGTAGTCAGGCTGAGTTTGTCGGCGTCGGGGTGTTTTTCGCAGGTGAGCACCGTGCCCAGCACCACGCCGCGCAGGCCGCCCGGAACGCTTTCCAGCTCCTCAATGCCTTCCACCTCCAGCCCCGAGCCCGTCAGTAGCTGGCCGATTTCCTCGGCGGATTTATCGGTAGGAAGTAGCGTGCGGAGCCAGTCGAGGGATATTTTCATCTTCGGTTGTCAGGTAGTAGTGGCCCCGAAGCAGGCCTGCGGCCAGCCTCAAGGGAGCACAAAGGTACGGATTCGGGCGGGCGGCTAAAACGTCGTGGCTAGTGGTTGTGGCCGGTGTGGTCGGTTTCGGGGAAGGCCATTTCGCCAGCCCGTACTTCCACAGCCAAGCGGTTTTCCTGGGGCGGCACGGGGCAGGCAAAGGCCGCTCCGTAGGCGCAGTAGGGATTATAAGCGTGATTAAAGTCGAGGATGATTTCGTCTTCCCCTTCGGCTGGCAAGTTCACGTCGAGGTAGCGGCCGCCCCCATAGGTAGTGAAGCCGTTGGTTTTATCGGAGAAGGCTACGAAGAGCTTGCCGTCCTTTTCCTCCGGCTTCAGGAGCAGCACCAACTGCTGGGGCGCGTCGGCTAGCTCAAAGGAAGCGCGGCCCCAGCGCAGGTAGGTTTCGGCTTTGCCATTGGTCATCGGAATCTGGATGGCTTCGGGCTTAGCAAACTGCTCTACCTTGGCATTTACCCGATATGCTTTGTCGGGGGCGAAGTAGCGGAGGCTGTCGAACTCCTGGCGCTGCTCGGCACTCAGAGGCGAATCGGTGGCGCGGCGGAAAGAGTCGTTCTTTTCCTTCCGGGCTTTGTACACGCCTACAGCGTACTGATTGTCGCTCAGCACCAAGTCCTGCAAGAAGTAGCCAAAAACGAGCAGCAGCCCCAGGCCGATAAAGAGTTTAGGATTAATTCGCATGGTGCAAAGGTAGGTACGTAGGCGCCCTGGCCCTCACTGGTAGGCTATAACATCCCTTCATCGGCAAAGCTGAAGTAGCCGCCGTCGGTATAAATCAGGTGGTCCAGGATGGGCAGGTCCAGAAACTGGCCTGCTTCCCTGAGCTTGCGCGTGAGGGCAATGTCGGCGGCCGAAGGGTTGCGGTTGCCGCTGGGGTGGTTGTGCACCAAGATGATGGAAGAAGCTAGCTGCTCCAGGGCTTCCTTGAAAATCAGCTTGGGGTCGGCGACGGTGCCAGCCACACCGCCGCGGCTGATGGCCACGGTGCGCATCACCACGTTGGCCCGATTCAGGAGCACCACCCAAAACTCCTCGTGGGGCAAATCCTGGAGGTAGGGCCGCACTACCCGGTAAATGTCGCGGGAGCCGGTAATGGTAGGGCGGGCGGGTGCGTCGGCTTCCTTGCGGCGGCGGCCCAGCTCCAAAGCGGCCACAATGGTAATGGCCTTGGCCTCGCCGATGCCTTTTTGGCGCATCAGCTCTTTCACCGAGAAGCGGGCCAGTTGGTTGAGGTCGTTGCTGGCAGCGTTGAGCACTAGTTTGGCTACGTCTACGGCCGAGAGCTTGGCCGTGCCCGAGCCGAGCAGAATGGCCATCAGCTCGGCGTCGGAAAGGGCGGCCCGGCCTTTTTGCAGCAGCTTTTCGCGGGGGCGGTCTTCTTCGGCCCAGCTCTTGATGCCGAAGGTAGCCGGGACTTCATAGCGGTTGGGCGGGGGCTCGGGGGTAGTAGCGTCGGATAGATTTCCCGTCAGATTGTCAACTTCTTGCATAGGGCACCGTTGTTGTAAACCCCGGAATTTAAAGCAAAAACCTGGTTCCCGCGTCTGCGTTCAGGGCAACTTAGCCCGAACCTATTCCGCCCGCGCGGGTTTGCCTTCTACTTATGTCAAGATCCGTCATTCCGTTCATCTTCTTCGCGCTGGTTATTGCCGGCGAGTGGTACGGCTTTCAGGCCGTACGCACCCTGGTTCAACACTCCTCCCCCACCGCCCGCCGCACTACCGTGGCCGTGTACTGGATTCTGACGGTGCTGATCTGGGGCCTGGGTATCTGGGCCATGAGCAACCGTCGCCAGCACGCTTCCTTTAAATCGTACTTCGGCGGGGTGCTGCTAGCCATGGTGGCCGCCAAAATTGTCATCATCATTCCGCTGCTGATTGAAGACGTAACGCGGGTAATCCGCTGGGTAGTGCAGGCTGCGTCGCAGCCAAGGGGTAGCGCGGAGGGCCGGGCTATTTCGCGTAGTGAGTTCCTGAGCAAACTGGCTCTGGTGGCGGGGGCTGTGCCCTTCGTGGCCCTGATTTGGGGTATGGTAAAGGGCGGCACCGACTACACCGTGAAGCGCGTAACCCTGCGTTTCCCCAACCTGCCCGCTTCCTTCGATGGGTTTAAGCTGCTTCAGATTTCGGACCTGCACACCGGTTCGTTCCAGTCGAAAGAGCCCTTGCAGCGCGCCGTAGCTATGATCAATAAGCAGCAGGCCGACCTGGTGTTCATGACCGGCGACCTGGTGAACAACTTTGCCCATGAGGTAGAGGAGCACATTGACACGCTGGCCGGCATCAAATCCAGCCTGCCCATCTACTCCATTCTCGGCAATCACGACTACGCCGACTACGTGAATTGGGAAGAGCAGGGCGGCGCCCCGGCTAAGGCCGCTAACCTGGCCCGCATCAAGCAGAACCACGCCAAAATCGGTTGGGAGCTACTCCTCGACGAGGCCCGCACCATTGAGCGCAACGGTGAGAAAATTGCTATTCTGGGCGTGCAGAACTGGGGAGCCCGGGGCTTTGCCCAGTACGGCAAGCTCGATAAAGCCCACGCCGCCGCCGACCCTACCGCCCCATTTAAGATTCTGCTTTCCCACGACCCTTCACACTGGGACGAGCAGGTACACGGTTACGAAGATATTGACCTGACGCTTTCGGGCCACACCCACGGCATGCAGTTTGGCGTGAACCTGCCCTTTCTGAAGTGGAGCCCGGTGCAGTACGCCTACAAGCAGTGGGCCGGCTTGTACCAGCGCGGGCGCCAGTACCTGTACGTGAATGCCGGGCTGGGCTTTATCGGCTACCCCGGCCGGGTGGGCTTCCTGCCCGAAATAACCGTTTTCGAGCTGCGCCGGGGGTAGCAATTTTGCTTTGTTCAAGTTCTGAAAGCCACTGCAAATCGTTGTAGTGGCTTTTTGTTTACCCCAGAGTAACCGCCTCCGTAGCAGAACCGTATAGGTCCCATTGGAATTTTCCACCTCTCCCCTTCTCTTTCTCTCACCTCTCCTCCATCATGAAAAAGACCCTGCTTCTGCTTTCGGCTGCGGCTGCTTTCTCCATAGCATCGTGCTCGGAAAATAAAACCGGCGAAACCACGACCACTGACACCGCTGCTACCTCTACCACGGCTCCGGTTTCGAACACTTCGTACTCGGAAGACGCCATTCAGCGCCGCGCTGACCGCATTGCGGCCGACATGGCAACCAAGATGAAGTTTGACGAGGCTACCCGTGACAAAATCCGGACGGCTTACGTAACGCGCGGCCAGCGCATTGCCGAGCTGCAAACCCGCTACGCCTCTGATACGGCCGGTATGGCCGCCGCCATGCGCGACGTGTACACCAACACCGACACCGAGCTGAAAAGCATCATCACTGACCCCACGCAGTACTCCACGTACGAGTCGAGCCGCATGGAATACATGGATGACCGCTACATGGACGACGACAGCAACATGGCTACTTCCGACATGAGCTCGGACGCCTCGATGGATGCTTCCGGCTCTGCTGGTATGGAGTCGGGCTCCGCTGGGGGCGAAGGCAAGCTGAAAGTAAAACGCGACGGCGACGTAAAAATTAAAGACGCCGAGGGCAACAAGCTGAAGATGGATGCCGACGACGGCACCGTGAAAGCCAAGCCCGAAGACGGCAAAAAGGCCAAAGTGGAATAACGGACAGCTCTGCTGTTTTGCTTTTCTGAGTAAGTCCGCGCCTGCAACGGTGCGGACTTTTTTTGTCTCTGTTTAGCGTTATTCCGTCGATAATAGTTTGTGGTCGGTAGGTTCTGCTGGCTTCCTACCCCGGTACTGTGTTAGTTTACCCCTTGATGAGAGTTCAGCTTTCCCCTTTTTGGTTTGTGTTGTGGCTGGTGCTGCTGGCTGGGCTTGGGGCTTCGAGCCGCGCTACAGCTCAGATCCGGGTAACCGGTAGCATCTCCGATGCCAGCACCCGCAAGCCGATTCCGGGCGCTTCAGTGTTTATTCAGCGGACCCGGCTGGGGGTAGCCGCCAATCAGGAAGGTGACTTCAGCATTCAGGCCGCCAGCACCGATACGCTGATATTTCGGGCCGTGGGCTTTAAGGCGCAGCGCCTGCCCCTGGGCGGGGCGGGACTTTCGCAGCTGATTGTGCAAATCAAGCTTCAGCAGGATACCGTGCTGCTGGGGGAGGTGCGCGTGACCGAAGGCCGGCCCGACCGAGCCACCATCAACAAAGCGCTGCGTAACATTAAGCGGCCCAGCACCGCACCCAAAAGCTACGTGAAGCGCCCACCGGCGCCCAAGCCCATGTTCCCCGTCGACTCGGCGGCGCCCAAGGCCCCTACGCCTACCCTGGCCAGCCCCGTAAGCCTGCTGTATGAGCAGTTTTCGCGGGAGGGAAAGCAGCGCCGCAAAATGGAGGAAATTCAGGCGGCAGAAGCCGCTGAAAAAGCCCGCCAGGCCCGCCGTAAGTACAACACCAACTTCAAAGACAACCGCGGCTACGAGCAGTAGGCGGTAACATGGGGCAGTAATGCACAAACCCTGGGGGTTGCAGGGGGCAAAGAGGCACAACGAAGTCAGACCTTTACTCATCGTGCTACCCCTTACGATACGGCTAACCTTTGATGCCAGTGCGCCGAAGGTGTATCGGTTTAGTAAGCGGTAGGCTTGAGCGGCGCAAGGATGGTACTGGGCTATTCGCCACCAGCCTATTTGGTAACCCCACCATTTCACACGTTCACCTCTTCGCCATTTCGCGGGTTCTCACGTAAGCGAGTCTATGAGAATAGGCTATCCTTGCGTCAACGAATCGTTGGACTGCACTTCTACCAGCACTTTCCGGCTGGCTTCCTACTCCGATGAGCGGGTGGAACTGGCCGTAGGCAACAACCTGGCATGCCTGCAGCGCATTCTGGTGTACAATGTGGCGCAGCATCTGCTGTTCTTTCGCATTGGCTCGGGCATTGTGCCCTTTGGCTCCCACCCCATCAATACCTTTCCCTGGCAGACGCGCTTTGCCGCCGAGTTTCGCTCCGTGGGCGACTATATCAAGGCCAACGGCATGCGCGTCTCGTTCCACCCCGATCAGTTTGTGGTGCTGAACTCGCCCGATGCCGGCATTGTGGAGCGCAGCATTCAGGAGCTGGTGTACCAGGGCTCCATGCTCGATCTGATGGGCCTCGACAGCACCCACAAGCTCCAGATTCATGTGGGCGGCTTGTACGGCGACCGGGAGCTGGCCATTTCGCGCTTCATTGCTACCTACCAGACGTTACCCGAAGCCGTGCGCGCCCGCCTCGTCATCGAAAACGACGACCGGCTCTTTAGCCTCCAGGACTGTTTGCGAGTACACCGGGCTGTAGGCATCCCCATCTTGTTCGACAATTTCCACCATGAGTGCCTGAACAACGGTGAGCCCATGGCCGAGGCCCTGCGCCTGGCGGCGGCTACCTGGCACCCTACCCGCGACGGTATCATGATGATGGACTACAGCTCGCAGGCCCCCGGTGAGCGACGCGGCAAGCATACAGCTTCGCTAGAAGAAGACCTGTTCCAGGATTTCCTCACCGAGCTAGGCGACCTGGACGTGGATATTATGCTTGAAATCAAAGACAAGGAAGCCAGTGCGGGCCGGGCCTGCGGCATTCTGCGCGACCTGGGCCGCATTGTAGCCGCTCAAACCATCTAACCCGACTCCTACCCTACTATTATGGCTGAACTCTCTGACCTGCTCGACGCAACCACCCATTCCTTAAGCAACGGCGTAACCGGCTTGCCCATCAGCGCCGCCATGGACACCACCGAAACCTGGCAGCAACACTTTCTACAAAGTGGCGACCCCATGCTTCAGAATATTGCCCGTGAAATCGGCAACCTACAATCGTTGCTAAGCAGCGAGGAAACAGCCGGGCTGGATGGCCCTTCTATTGGCCGCTCGCTTAGTATGCTCGGTAGCCAAACCGCCGAAGTAGCTCGCACGGCCAACGAGGATGTGCGCAGCCGCCTCACGGCCCTGTCGGATACGTTGCTTCGCATGGGCGGGCAGCTAGAGCAGGAGGCATAACACTACTCTTTGCGCGCAAAAAAGCCTCCTCAGCGTACTGAGGAGGCTTTTTCGTTTTCTACGTTTGGCTAGGGCCGGGGGGTAGCAGATTGCGTGGTAGTGGTTCGGCGCTCGGTGGTAGTACGGCGAGGCGCAGTGGTTTGGCGCGCAGACCGGCGCATGGTACCAGTGGTAGTGCCCGTTGCCGGAACCGGCTGACGCATCTCTTGCTCAGTAATCGGGCGCTGGGGTTGGGGAGTCTGGTCGATGGTACCTATTACCCCTTGCTGCGTAGGGCTGGCCGTGGTGGGCGTGCGCTGATCCAGGGTTCCCGGGTTGGTTGTGGGGTTAGCCGGATTCATGGGCGGTACGGTAGACTGGTTGACTACCCCACCATGCTGAGTGGAGGTAGGCGTAGTTTGGGCCGAGGCAATCGTTGCCGAGCCCAGTAGGAGCGCAGCCGCCAGAAGAAGTTTCGTTTTCATGAGAAAGGCAGAGTGGATGGCGGCGCCTACCTGGCACCGACTCCCAGGTATACGCTCTTCCCTACGGCTCAGCTACTAACCCCACAATCTTGTTCATAGCAGCAAGCCGCTGTTCTACAGCCTCCTGCTACTGCCAACACCTTCTACTCTGCTGGCTTTGGAATCCACAACGAACAGAAGGTGCGGCAAGTAGTCCTTCCAAATCAGCTAGTTTCGGGGCGGATGCTTGTTCGGCAGGCAGCTACCAGAACTTCACGTACAACGCCGTAATAAGCAGCAGAATAATGGCAATAAGGGCCGTGTTTTGGGGGCTGACGTTGAACAGACCGCGGGGCAAATCGAGGGCTTTGGGGTTGATGGCCGGGCCCGCGAGGCTCAGGGCAACCATCAGAACCACGGTGAAGAAAAACGACCAGCCCATGCACACCAGGAAGGGGATTTCGTAGCCGCCGTGCCCGTTGGGGAAAGCCGAGTACAACAGCGTTTCGGGCCCGAACCAGGCCGGCGCGTACTGGTTGAACACCACCGACAGCAGGAAGCCCGCCAGAATACCGGCAATGGCCGCCGTACCGGTGGTGCGCTTCCAGAACATGCCCAGCAGGAACACGGCCACGATGCCAGGCGAGATAAAGCCCGTGTATTTCTGAATGTAGGTGAAGCCCCCCTCCCCGCTAATACCCAGCAGGTCCTTCCACGTCAGGGCAATAGCCAGCACCATAGCCAGCGCTACCACCAGCCGGCCCACCACTACCAGCTTTTGCTCGCTGGCGTCTTTGTTGAGGTAGCGCTTGTAGATGTCGAGGGTGAAGATGGTGGAAATGGAGTTGACCTTGCCCGCTAACGAGGCCACAATGGCCGCCGTGAGAGCCGCCAAGGATAGGCCTTTCAGCCCATTGGGTAGGAAGGTAAGGATGGCGGAGTAGGCGTTGTCGGCGTTGAAAGAGCCCGAGGAAGCCATTTCGGCCTGCAGGCTACCATTCTTGTGCAGCACGTAGGCGGCAATACCCGGCAGCATCACAATCACCGGCATAATCAGCTTCAGAAAGCCGGCGAATAGGATGCCATTGCGGGCCGTGGGCAGGTCAGCCCCCAGGGCGCGCTGCGTGATATACTGGTTACAGCCCCAGTAGTTGAGGTTCGCAACCCACTGCCCCGCCGCGTACATGGCCAAGCCCGGCAGCGCCAGATACTTATTGATGTAGGGCTGAGGGGCCTCAGGGCCGGGCTTCTCGAAAATCATGTGGAAGTGGTCACCGGCGTCGCGCATCATCGCGCCAAAGCCCGCCACCACGTTGTTGCCCAGCCCAAATTTCTGGCTGACCAGCGTGAGGGCCAGGTAGCTGGTAGCCAAGCCGCCCAGCAGCAGTACTGCTACCTGAATCACGTCGGTGTAGCCCACTACCTTCATGCCGCCCAGCGTAATTACCACGGCAAACACGGCCAGGGCCAGCATAATCAGATGAAAGCTGTCGCCGCCCACAATGTTGTTGATGGCCAGCGCGCCCAGGTAGAGAATGGCCGTTAGGTTGACCAGCACGTAAAGAAACAGCCAGAAGATACTCATGATCAGGCTCAGGGCCGCGTTGTAGCGCTGCTCCAGAAACTGGGGCATGGTGTAGATCTTCTGCTTGAGGTAGATGGGCATGAAGAACACGGCCACGAAAATGAGCACAATGGCGGCTACCCACTCGTAGGCCGCCACAGCCACGCCCACTGTAAAGCCCGAGCCCGACATGCCGATGAACTGCTCGGCCGAGATGTTGGAGGCAATCATGGAGGCCCCAATGGCCCACCACGTCAGGGAGCCTTCGGCCAGAAAGTAATCTTTGGTGTCCACCTGGGCTTTCTGCTTGCTGCGGTACACGTAGTAGCCGTAGGCTGAAACCCCTACCAGGTAGAAAAGAAAGACCGCTAGGTCCAGAAAGTTAAGTGCGTTCTGCATCGAAATAGAAAGAGAAAGGCAACCACAGGGCACACAGCTCCGCCCGGCCGCCCGGAAAGGCAGCTTTTTGCGCGGGGTTGGGGCCGCGACTTTTGCCCGCAGAATGGAATTACCCGGGAAGGGCCGGCGCGCTACTTGCGCACCCCAAACCGGTACTCCGTGGTGGAGTGAAACGTCTGGCCGGGCTGCAGAATGGTGCTAGGAAACTTGGGTTGGTTGGGCGAATCGGGGAAGTGCTGGGTTTCCAGGCAGAAGCCATAGTTCTTGCCGTAGGTGGTGCCTCCCTTCCCCGTGAGGTTGCCATTGAGGAAGTTGCCGGAGTAGAACTGCACGCCCGGCTGATCGGTGCGCACCTCCATGGTCCGGCCCGATACGGGCTCGTACACTGTGGCGGCCAGCTCGGGTTGGGCGCGCTGCTTATCAGCCAGCACCCAGTTGTGGTCGTAGCCGCCGGGCACTTGCGTAATCCGCTCCCCAATGGCGTGGGGCTGGCGGAAATCCATGGGCGTGCCCTGCACCGGCCGCAGCTCCCCGGTCGGAATCAGGGTAGCGTCGACCACCGTAAACCGGTCGGCATTAAGCGTCAGCACGTGGTCGAGGGCGTTTTTGGCTTGGCCGTGGTTGAGGTTGAAGTAGCTGTGATTGGTTAGGTTAAGCGGCGTGGCCTTGTCCGTGGTAGCGGTGTAGTCCAGGCGCAGGGCGTCGTCGTTGGTAAGGGTATAGACAACCGTCACCTTCAGGTTACCGGGGTAGCCTTCCTCGCCATCCGTGCTCAGGTAGGTCAGCGTGAGGGTCTGGCCGTCGGCGGAGGTGCCGGGCTGGGCCTGCCAGATTACTTTGTCGAAGCCGCGCTTGCCGCCGTGCAGGGTGTTGGGGCCGTTGTTTTTCGCCAGCGTGTACTCCTTGCCATCGAGCGTAAACTTGCCTCCTTTGATGCGGTTGCCGTAGCGCCCAATCAGGGCCCCGAAGTACGGTCCTTCTTTGAGGTACACGTCGCTGGTATAGCCGCCCAGGTTATCGAACCCAAGTACTACGTCGCCCAGCTGCCCGTTCTTATCGGGGGTGAGCAGGCTGGTGAGCGTACCGCCGTAGGTAGTGATGGTAGCTTTGAGGCCGTGGGCGTTGGTGAGCGTGTAGAGTTGGGCCTCGGCGCCGGCGGGGGTGTTGCCGAAGGAGGCTACAGGTGGCGCGGTGGTAGCGCCGGCAGCAGTTTGGGTAGAGTCGGTCATGGAGTGAGCGGCGCCATCGGCCTGCGAAGCAGTGGCAGAGTCGGAGGTAGAGGAAGTGCAGGCGGCCAGCAGGGCCAAGCCGGCCAGTCCGCCAGCTAAGCCGGTACGGAGCGGTAGGGTCATACGAGCAAGGGAAAGAACGTGGAGGAAATAAAGCAGTGGAAAACCGGCCAAAAGCCGGGCTTCAGCCAAGCAGCTTGGGTAGCTCAGGGCTGGGAACTGAGGTTGAAATTCTCAAAAGCTGCCACTGTAGTTGCTGGCCCCTGGGCCACAACGCCTACCCGCACGCCCCGGTCCCAGGGCGGGAGGTAGCTGCCATTTACGGCGGTGCCGGCAGCGGGCAAGGGCTGCCAGCGGCTCCCCCCATCAGTGCTCCAGCTGAAGGTAAACTGGCTGCCTTGCTGGGCCTGCACCCGAAGCTGCAAAGAAGTGACCGTGGCGGGTAACGGGGCCTCGGCCAGCGTTTTGGCCTGGCCTTTCTCTAGCTGAATGAGCTGCACCTGCCCACCGTTGGCTACCAGCATCAGCGTGTTGTCGGGGTCGCCGTGGGCGGCCAGACCGGCCCGGCTACCGGCGGCTAGAGCGCGGGGGTTGAGCAGCGTCGTGGTGGCCGTGTAGTTCGGGGCCGTGGTAGACTGGCCCAGGGCGGCGCCGCTGTGGTCGGGGCGGGCCGTCAGGCGCAGCTGGCCGCCGCTAAGGGCGTAGGTGGGGCGTAGCTCCACCGGCCACTGCCAGGATAGTTGCAGGGCCTTTGCCGTAAATTCATCGGTGAACGTGCGGGGGCGCGCCGCCGGCGCGGCCGTAGCTACCGGGGTGCTGCCGCCGCGAAACTCAGGCCAGCCCTCGGCAGTCCAGACAAACTCGCTGAGCACGCCCTGCCGGCCCACAAACTCCTGGCTTTCGGTATTGTAGGCGTGATGCAGCATAAACCAGCGCCCCTGGTGCTCCACGGCCGTGCCGTGACCGGGGCACTTCCAGGTATCGTTGTTGATGAGCACGGGGTTCTTGGCGTACTTCTCCCAGGGGCCCAGCAGATTTTTAGCCCGCGCCACGCCAGTGGCGTAGGTGCACCCCCGCCCGCAGCAGCCGTTCCCGGCGTAGAAGGCGTAGAAGTACCCCTCGTGCCGCACAATGGAAACACCCTCCACGAGGTTACCTTCCCAGGTGCTGGGGTCGTTGCGGAACAGCTCCTGCTTTTCCCCTACCAAGGCAGTGCGCTCCTCATTCAGGCGCTGGGCCCAGATGGGGGTAGGCTGCTGAATGCTGTTGCCGTCTTCCTTCCAGATCAGGTACAGCTGGCCTTTCTCGTCGCGCATCGGGAACCCGTCGATGGAGCCGTCGGGCTGGCCTACCAGGGGGCCGTGGTCGGTGTAGGGGCCTTCCGGGCGGCTGGCGCTGGCTACGCCCACGGCCAGATTGCCGCCGCGCTTATGGGCCGTGTAGAACACGTAGGTTTTGCCGTTTTCCTGGCTGATTTCCGGGGCCCAGTAATAGTAGTCTGACCAGCCGGGGCGCTCCTGCGGAAACACATGGCCTACCAGCTTCCAGTCCGTCAGGTTCTTCGAGGAGAGCAGTGGAAATACCGGTCCCCAGTTGGAGGTAGTGGCCGTAGCCCAATAGGTGTCGCCCACTTTCACTACGGAGGGGTCGGGGAAGTCGCCGGGCAGCACGGGGTTGGCAATGGCGGGCGTCGCCGGGCCGCTAGCTGCCGGGGCCGAGGTGCCCGCGCCGGTGGTGGCGGGCCGCTGGCAGCCAGCCAGTACGCTACCCGCCAGCAGCAGGCCGCCAAGCCCGCGGGTAGTCAGAGCAGAAAAGGAGAAGTGCAAGATGCGTAACAGCTAAAGTGAACAAGAACGAACCGCCGGGCCCCGGCATCTACTCGCCGGCGGGTTTGGGCAAGGAAGTACCCAGGGCTACGGGCGTGCCAAAATCGGGAGTACCGTCGGCTTTCCACGTAAACTTTTGCATCCGGGGGCTACGGTTGTCGCCACACCCCTGGCCGGGTTGGGGGTTGGCGTGGTAGATAATCCAGTCCTCGGTGCCATCCTTGGATTTAAAGAAGCCGTTGTGGCCCGGGCCGAAGGCCTGCCCTGCCGTGTTCTTGGTGAATACGGGCGTAGTCGACTTGGTCCAGGAGGAAAGCTGCATGGGGTCGGCCGTGGAGGACGCCGTGAGCATACCCAGGGCGTAGTCGTCGGTGCTGCAGTGGCTGGCCGAGTAGATGAGGAAGGTTTTGTTGCCGTGCTTAAGAATCTCCGGCCCCTCGTTCACGTCGGGGTCCCCCACAGTCTCCCAAGTATACTCGGGATGAGAAAGCTCCACACGCGGGCCCACTAGGGTCCAGGGGTTGCTCATCTCGGAAATATAGATGCGCTGGGTGCGGCCATTCTCTACCTCGTGGCCCGACCAGATCAGGTAGCGCTTGCCGTTCTGCTCCAGCACGGTGCCATCAATGGCCCACAAATCCACGTTGGGATTGGCAATGCGGCCCTTATAGGTCCAGGTGCCGGTGGTAGGGTCGGCGGCGGCGTTTTCCAGCACGTGCACGCGGTGGCCGGCGCAGCAGAGGGGGTCGGCGGAGTAGTAGATGTACCACTTGCCATCGAAGTGAAAGAGCTCCGGGGCCCACAGGTCGCGCTGGTTGATGCCGGCCTGCTGGGGCGTCCAGACCACCGTACTTACCGCCGAGCCCAGTTCCGACATCTTCGCCGTTTTGCGAATAACGAGGTTGCCACCCGTAGTACTCATGTAGTAATACGTGTTGTCTTTCTGGTACACCCATGGGTCGGGGCCCACGGTGAGCAAGGGGTTAGTAAACGTGGTAGTAGTGGGCGGGGTATTCGGCACGTAGGGTGCCAGCTTTTCTTTCTGGCACCCAGTCAGCAGTAATGTAGTTAGCAGAAGTGCCCTCAGTACCTGATGCGAATAAGAAAACATGGACAAGGGAAAAGGAATAGACAAGAAACTGTGAACATAGTCCGGCCGCCGCGTATACTACTCGCGGCGGCCGGGGTACTGGTTTTGCTAGTTCCAGCCTGGGTTTTGGGCTAGGCCGGCTATATCCACGTCAGTGCGCGGAATGGGTAGGTACTTGGATCTGCCTACCACGTAATTACTAAAATCCGGGTCACGACTTTTCAGTTGATCAATGCCCGCTTGGTTATCAAGCAGGCCCCAGCGGCGCAGGTCGTGCCAGCGCCAGGTTTCGCCAGCTAGCTCCGTCACGCGTTCGTGCATCAGCTGAGTGCGCAATGCGCTTTGGCTCAGGCCGCTCAGATCAGCCAGCCCTACCCGGCGGCGCACCAGGTTGATCAGCGCCATTGCATCGGTTGTCTTACCCTGCTCATTCAGGCATTCGGCCTGCGAAAGCAGCACGTCGGAGTAGCGAATCACCCGGTGATTGATGGGCGAGTAATAGCCCTCTACGTTTTTCCAGTAGTCGTTTTCGTACTTGCGCCAGTAGACGCGGTTACGATTGTAGGCATCGGTAGAAAAGCGCTGATCCAACGTCTGGTTGTCGTAGGCTTTGTCGTCTTGGTCTACGGGGTCGGTGGCATCGTAAGGGTAGCCCGTCCGGTTGCGGCTGAAGAAAAGAGTAGCCGCCAAGCGCGGGTCTTTCCGACCGGTGGTAGTTTTTTCCCTTAAGAATTCATCAATCAGCCACGACCGGGCTTCGCCATCAGTCCAGCCTTTGCTAGGCAGGCCGAAGAACTGAGCCCGCTGGCTGGCCTCCGAGGCGCCAGCATAGTCGTCGTCACGGTCAGCGCTGTACTCAGCCGTGAACTGCACTTCAAATACCGATTCAGAATTGTTTTCCCGGTCGTGACGGAAGTTGTCGCGGTAATCTGCGGCTAGCGAGTATCTGCCCGAGCTGATTACCTCCGCCAGCTGGGTGCTGGCCTCAGCCCACTTCTGTTGTTGCATGTATGCCTTCCCGAGCAAGGCCGTAGCGGCGCCTTTGGTGGCACGGCCTAAATCAGCGCCGGAGTAGCTTACCGGCAAACCCGCCTTGGCAGCCTGCAAATCCTGCACGATAAAATCCCATGCTTCCTGCTCTGAGCTGGCTTGGGGAGGCCGGTAGTCGGCCGTAGAGGGCTCCGTGGCCAGCACGGGCCGTCCGTACAACGAAACCAAGTTGAAATAATGCAGAGCGCGGATGAAACGGGCTTCGGCCAGAATCTGGGTTTTTAGCGTTCCATCCATCTGAATGGCTGGCACATAAGCCAGTACCTGGTTACAGCGGTTAATGCCCACGTAGTGGTTGCCCCAGGTTACGGCATTCACCTCAAAGTTGTAGTCCGTGAGAATAAATTTGGTGAAATTCTGCAACTCGGGCCAGGGGCTGCTGGAGAACCCTTCATCGGAGCGCAAATCGTAGTCGAAGTATATCCAACGGCGATAATTGCCCAGCAATTGTAGGCCGCTGTAGGCCGCCACAATACCCTTGGTGGCATCCTGGCTGTTCTTCCAGAAGGTTTCGGCCGTGGGCAGGTTGGGGTTAGGCTGGTCGAGCAGGTCTTTTTCGCAGCCCGTGGTGAGCAGCAAGGCGCTGGACAGAAAAGCCAGCAGGTGTTTTTTATGATATTTCATGGGTAAAGTCAGCGAAAGGTGGGTGGGAGATTAGAAGCCAACCTGCAAGCCACCCGTGATGGTGCGCACGTTGGGGTAGTTGCCCTCATCAACGCCGCGGGCCAGCGAACCAGCACCCACAATTTCAGGGTCGTAGCCGGTGTACTTGGTGAAGGTGAGCAGGTTCTGGGCCGTGAGGGTAAATCGGACGCTTCCCACGCCGGTCAGCTTCTCCGTGACGGTCTTGGGCAGGGAGTAGCTCACCTGCAGGTTTTTCAGGCGCAGGTAGGCTCCGTTTTCCAGCCACCGGTCAGTAATCATCAGCGCGTTCTGGCCTCCACCCAGCAACGGACGGGGCGTGGTAGTGGAAGGATTGGAAGGCGTCCAGGGGCGAATGTCGGCGCGGAAGTTGCCATTGTCGTCCATGCGGTCAGTCCAGTAGCGCGTCACGTTGTAGATGTCGTTGCCCTGCACACCCTGAAATAACGCGGCCAGGTCGAAGTTTTTGTAGCCCAGCGTCAGGTTGAAACCGTACTGTAGCTTGGGGAAGGGACTTCCTGTGAAGCGGCGGTCGGCATCCGAAATTATTCCATCGTTGTTCAGGTCCTCATACTTTACGTCGCCGGGTTTAGCACCAAGCTGCTTGCCGTAGGCGTCGATTTCAGCCTGCGTCTGGAAAATACCCAGCATATGCATCAGGTAGAAAGCCCCTACCGGCTGTCCAACCACGGTACGAGTTACCCCGCCTGGACCCGACGTATAATTTTGTCCTTCGAAGGCCAGGCGCGTTACGCGGTTGCGCAGGGTTGTGAGGTTGGCATTGGCGCCGTAGCGGAAGTTGCCCGTGGTGTTCTGGTATCCGGCCTGAAATTCGAAGCCCCGGTTTTCTAACTCACCCAGGTTGGTGAAAGGGTTACCGCCCACATTGCCCTCATACAGCGGAATAGCCGGGTTTACCAGCGCGTCCGTGGTGCGCGAAATGTAGTAATCGGCTGCTAGCGTGAGGCGGTTGTCCAGGAAACCCGCGTCGAAACCAAAATTGGTCGTTTTACGCTTTTCCCAGCGCAGGTCGTTGCTGGAAAGCTGGTTTTGGGTGGACCCGTTCTGCACGGGCTGCGAAGCCCCGCCCCCAAGCGGGTAGTTTACGTTCGGGTTCAGAATGCGCTGGTACAGGTATTCCGACAGGTTGTCGTTACCGAGCTGGCCGTAGCTGGCCCGCAGTTTCAGGTCGCTGAACAGCGGCACGTTCTCGAAGAACGACTCCCGGCTAATACGCCAGCCCAGCGAGAAGGCCGAAAACGTACCCCATTTATTGACCGGGTCTACCAACGACGAACCGTCGCGGCGAACGGCCCCCGTGAACAAGTACCGGTCATCGAAGTCATAGGCTACTTGCCCCAGGAAGGAGCGCTTGGCCCACTTATTCGTGCCGCCGCCTACACTAGCCGAACTCGTGGCGGCGCCAAACGACCAGTAGTAGGTTGGACCCGTACCGAAGCCCTGCGCATCGGCAATCGTGTTCCGGATAGTATTTTTTTGTTCCGTGTACCCCGCTACGGCACTCACATTATGATTGCCAAAGGTACGCTGGAAGTTCAGTGTATTTTCGGCCAGCAGGAAAATCCGTTCACCGCGGCTTTCATACAATTGCGCCGGCCGAACGGGCTCGTTCATGCGTAGGCCGCCCGCCTGCCCGTATTTGCTTTCCGTTCGGTCCAGGAAACCTACGTACTCCATCCCCAGGTTCAGGCGGTACGTCAGGAAATCGAACAGTTTGATTTCCGGCGCTAATGAGCCGATAAGACGGTTTTCCAGATTAGTATTATGGTACACATCCTGCTGGCCTACGGGGTTAGTACCAAACGTAATCCGGTTGGTATTGCCGAAGCCGTAGCCGCTCACCGTTGCAGAATCGCGCACCGGGATGATGGGTAGCATCCGAATCACGTCGATGAAGGGCAGCCCATTCACGCGGGTAGTCATTGCCCGTGAAAGCTGCGCCGACTGCTCGATGCGGAAGCGGCCCCGGTTGGCACCTGTATTCACGCGCACGCTGTAGCGCTCAAAATCCGGTCCGACGATGGTACCCTTCTGATTGAAATAGCCCGCCGACACGTTGTAGTTAGCTGACTCGCTGGCCCCACTCAGCCCTAGGTTGTAGCTCTGTACCCGGCCGCTCTGAATAAGGGCTTTCTGCCAGTCGGTATTAATAGCCGGGGGGTTGGCGGCCCCGGAAAATGGTGTTTGACCCGCATTTTCGTACATCTGACGGGTGATGTCGGCCCACTGCGCGGTACCGGCTAGGTCGTAGGTATGGGCGATGTTCTGAACCCCAGCGTAGCCATTGAAGTTGAAGGCCGGCTTGCCCTGCTTGCCCCGGCGCGTCGTGATGATAATGACCCCATTGGCGCCTCGGGAGCCGTAGGGTGCCAACGAAGCCGCGTCCTTCAGAATAGTCGACGATTCAATGTCGCTGGGGTTGATGTCGCGGATTTCATTGGTCCACACCCCGTCTACGATGTAAAGGGGCGAACTACCCAATTGAATACTTCCCACGCCGCGAATGTTGACAATGGGGTTCTGCCCGGGGGCCCCAGAGTTGGCTACCTGCACGCCAGCAGCCCGGCCCTGCAGGGCTTCCGTGACGGAGGCCACCGGGGCGCGCCGGATCTGCTCTTGGTTTACCTGTGTTACAGAGCCGGTTACTTGTTCAGTAGGCAGGCGCAGGTACCCTACTACTACTACCTCATTCAGCGCCTTGGAGTCAGGGGCCAGGTTAATGTTGATGCTGGTACGGCCATTTACGGCTACCTCCTGCGTTACATATCCTACAAACGAGAACGTGAGGGTTGCGTTATCAGCTACCGTGAGGGAATACCGGCCGTCGTTGTCGGTAGTAGCACCGTTGGAAGTACCCTTTTCCAGCACAGTTACGCCGGGCATGCCTTGGCCTTTTTCATCTACTATGCGGCCCGTAATAGTTTGGGCGGGCACCAGCGCATTGAGGTGCTCGGTAGTGCGCAGAGCCGCTGCTTTAGCTTCCGTAGCTGCCGTAGCCGCCAACGGCAGAAAACAGAGCAGCGCTGGCACGGTGGGCCGCCGCAGCTTGAGGTAAGAGTTTTTCATGGGAATTGATGAGTGGGAATGGTAAATTGGTCTAACTACTGCAAACGTTTGCGCGATTAACCCATAGGCAAACGTTTGCGACAGAAGGCGACAGATGGGGAAAGAAGATGGACTAACGCAGGAAAAGAGGTGGAAAATGCGGCCTACAGGCAAGGAAGGCGGCATAGCCCTCCGGTGCACTTCACAATTACAGCGTAAGAATAAGCACCATTTCAGGAATTGTCAAGAAATTATCAAGAATAGTTCACTTCTACAAGCCCTACATATCCAAGCAGCTATGAAATAAATTCTATTCCTACCAGGCATTAGCCTTACGCAATTGCTATTCTTTCTCGCTTACTCACTACCCCCGCAGCTAGGTTACAAGTAGATAATTCGTACTATTGCAAACGTTTGCGCAGGTGAATACCCGTTGGAGCCTTCCAACTGCCGGCCCCGGGCCAAGGTTTTACCGTCACTTCATCGTACTGTCTTATGTTAGCTGAGTCCGTCAGCGCTGCTTTTCAGCGTCAATTCCACCATACCCCTACCCTGCTCGTACGCGCTCCTGGCCGCGTTAACTTAATCGGTGAGCATACGGATTACAACGCGGGCTTTGTGCTGCCGGCTGCTATTGACAAGGCCATTTACTTTGCTATCCGCCTCAACAACACGGCCACTACCCAGCTCTACTCCTACGACAATCAGGCTCTATATACTACCCCAGCCACGGAGGTGCAGCCGGGAGCTACACTCTGGGCCAACTACCTGCTGGGGGTAGTAGCCCAGTTTCAGAAGCGAGGCATTCAGGTGCCAGGCTTCGACTGTGTGTTTGGAGGAAACGTGCCCATTGGAGCGGGCCTTTCTTCATCGGCGGCAGTGGAGTGTGGGCTGGCCTTTGCCCTGGACCAGCTGCTGGAAACCCAGCTGGACCGGATGACGCTGGCTCACATGGCCCAGAAAGCCGAACACGAGTTTGCCGGCGTACAGTGCGGACTGATGGACCAGTTCGCCAGCCTGTTCGGGCAGGCGGGGCAGGTAGTACGCCTGGACTGCCGCTCCCTGGCATACGAGTACTTTCCCTTTGATACCTCGGCCTGCCACATTGTGCTCTGCAACTCCGGGGTGAAGCACTCTTTGGCCAGCTCGGAGTACAACACCCGCCGCCAGGAGTGCGAGCGGGGCGTTGCCATTTTGCAGCAGCACTACCCCGCCGTGCAAAGTCTGCGCGACGCTACCTGGGAACAGGTGCAGGCCCTGCGCGAGGAGCTGGGCGAGGTAGTGTGCCGCCGCTGCCTGTACGTGGTCGAAGAAAACCTGCGGGTAGAAGCGGCCTGCCACCACCTGGCGGCCGGCAACCTACAGGCCTTCGGGCAGGAAATGTACGCCTCCCACGCCGGCCTGCGCGACCAGTACGAGGTGAGCTGCCGGGAGCTGGATGTGCTGGTGGCGGCGGCCCAGACTGCGCCCGGTGTGTTCGGGGCCCGCATGATGGGCGGCGGCTTTGGTGGCTGCACCATCAACTTGGTAGAGGTGAACCAGGTAGAGGAGTTTATTCGCTCCATCAGCTCCCAGTACAAGCAACAGACCGGCATACCCCTGGAAACGTACCAGACCACTATTATGGCTGGCGTGGAGGCCCTGGAGCCAGCAGTGGTCCACTAGCAGCAGATATTTCGGACCCAGGCAAGCGGGCCATGGAGGAGTGGGAACCGCCAAAGGCTGCTGCCTGGGCCGGAATATCTTAAATACTGCTGGCCTGGACATGATCAGACCCCGCCAAAACACGTTAGAGGCAGCACTGGGCCGGCCATCGCCTAGTAGCCCAGTGCTTACCCCTGGACCCTAGCTTCTCACTTTTTTGCTTTCCGCATGGCTTCCTTCGACCTCGCCCAACATCCGCACCGTCGTTTTAACCCCCTCACCGGCGAGTGGCTGCTCGTGTCGCCGCACCGGGCGCTGCGCCCTTGGCAGGGCCAGCAGGAAGCCCCCGACCGCAGCCAGCGCCCCGCCTACGACCCTACCTGCTACCTCTGCCCCGGCAACACCCGCGCCAACGGAGCCGTGAACCCGGCCTACACGGGCACCTTCGTATTCGATAACGACTTTGCCGCCCTCACTCCCGATGCTCCCGCCGGCACGGTTGAGATAGGTAGCCTGCTGCGGGCCGAGGCTGAATCCGGCGTGGGCCGCGTCATTTGCTTTTCGCCCCGCCACGACCTGACCCTCCCCGAGATGAGTACGGAGGAAATCCGGGGGGTAGTAGATGTATGGGCCGATGAGTTTCAGACCCTGGGGGCCCGGCCCGACATCAACTACGTGCAGATTTTCGAGAACAAGGGCCAGGTGATGGGTTGCTCGAACCCCCACCCGCACGGCCAGATCTGGGCCCAGCGCACGGTACCCGGCGACCCGGCCAAGGAAACCGTGCAGCAGCGCGCCTACTTTCAGCAGCACGGCCGCACTTTGCTCACCGCCTACCTCGAAACCGAGTTGCGCGAGCAGCAGCGGCTAGTGCTAGAAAACGAGCACTGGGTAGTGCTGGTACCCTTCTGGGCCGCTTGGCCCTTTGAAACACTGGTGCTACCGCGCCGCGCCGTGCAGGATATTACCCAGCTTACCGAGGCAGAGCGCACCGGCCTGGCCGACGCCCTGCGCCGCCTCACTATTCGCTACGATAACCTGTTCCAAACGTCCTTCCCCTACTCCGCCGGCCTGCACCAGCGCCCCACCGACGGGGCCGAATACCCCGAGTGGCACTTGCACCTGCACTTTTACCCGCCCCTGCTACGCTCGGCCACTGTGCGCAAGTTTATGGTGGGCTACGAGTTGCTGGCCAACCCCCAGCGCGACATTACCCCCGAGTACGCTGCCCAGCGCCTGCGCGAGCTACCCGAGGTGCATTATAAGCAAGCCCCGGTACAGGAAGCTCGTTAGACCAGCCCTCTTCCCAACGCAACGCCCCACCGTGCAGTACGGTGGGGCGTTGCGTTGTTTGCGAAAGAGCTTCACTCCCCCGATGGCCGGGCCACGGGCTGGCCGATTGGCACCGGAGCGCCAAAATTCGGAGTTCCATCGAGGTTCCAGGTAAAGGGCTGAGCCCGGGGCGTGCGGAACCGGCCGCAGCCCTGGCCGGGCTCGTCGTTGGCGTGGTAAAGAATCCAGTCCTGGGTGCCGTCGGGCGACTTGAAGAAGGAATTGTGACCGGGCGCGTACACCTTGTTGGCCGCGTTTTGCTGGAACACCGGCGTGGACGACTTGGTCCAGGAGCCGGGTTGCAGCAGGTCGCTGTCGGCGGAAGCCGTGAGCATGCCCAAGGCGTAGAAATCCGTCCAGCAGCCACTGGCCGAGTAAATCAGGAATAGCTTGTCGCCGTGGCGCAACACCTCCGGGCCTTCATTCACATCGACGTGGGGCGGGTCCTGGGGGTTGTTCAGGTCGCCGTTTCGCTCCCAGCTGTACACCGGCGTCGAAACTTTCAGGCGCGGGCCATCAATGGTCCAGGGGTTTTTCAGGCGGGCCAGGTAGATGTCCTGACGGCCGTTCACGTCGCCTTCCCACCCCGACCACACAACGTAGAGCTGCCCGTTGTTCTCGAACACCGAACCATCAATGGCCCACTTGTCAGCAGTGTCGCGGAGCTGGCCTTTGTCAACCCAAGTACCCTCCAGCGGATCGGCGGCGCTATTTTCGAGCACCCAGAGACGGTGCGTTTGGTTGGTGCCGGCATCGGCGGCGTAGTAGAGGTACCACTTGTTTCCGATGCGGTGCAGCTCCGGAGCCCAGATGTCGCGGGAGTTGGGGCCAGTGGCCGGCGGTGTCCAGACAACCTTGTGCGGGGCCGTTTTCAGCTGGCTTAGCGACGTGGTTTTCCAGAGCGTGATGTTGCGGCCGGTGGTGTGGGTGTAGTAGTAATAGCCGTTGTGGTAAATGCTCCAGGGGTCGGCCCCGGCCGGCAGCAGTGGATTGGTGAAGGTAGCGGCAGGCCCCGTACCGGTGGCCGACTGCTGAGCCTGGGCACCGCTGCTTAGCAGAACGGCACTAAGTAGCAGACGCCAAACTGTATTTCTCATGGGTAGGCTATTTGAACTAGAGCAAAAGCGAGCCGCTAGCGTTGGCTAACTGACAGCTCCGGCTACTTGCCGTTGGTTTTGCGGATTAGGTCGGTTTCGTCCTGGTGGTAGGGGGTGCCATCTTTGCGGAAAACTTCGTGGAACCATTCGCCCGGCTCGCCGCCGTTGGCAATGGGCACGTCCCACTGGTACTTGGTGTTGGTTTTACCGTCGACGAGGCCCCAGTTGATGGCGCCGATGTTATGCTTTTTCAGCAGGGGCAGGATGTTGACGAAGCGCGAGTTGCGCGGGCGGGCCATGTACTCAGTACAAATCATCGGGCGGCCGTGGGTTTTCAGCAACTCAATTACTCGTTCGTGGGCAGCCACGTCGTCGTAGTTGTGGTAGGTCATCACGTCGGAGTTCAGGGCCTGAAAGGTGTTCAGCTCCGTGAGGCCCCAGTTCCACAGGCCCGAGCTAAGGGGCTGGCTGGGGTTTACTTCGCGGGCCCAGGCAAATACGTTGCGCAGCAGCGGCAACGAGGCGTTGCCCTTGTTGTTGTTGCCGGGCTCGTTGTACAGGTCCCAGAGCAGAATGCGCTTGTCGGTGGCAAAGCTGCGCAGCACGTCCTGCACGTAAGGCTTGAGCTTTACGAAGGTAGCCGAGTCGCGGGAGGCGGGGTCGCCGGGGTCCTGGGCCCAACCCGAGTTGTGGATGCCGGACTTTGGGGCGGGCTGCACGCCAGCTTTGGGGTCCTTGTTCCAGCAGTCGTCAAAGAACACGAACATGGTCTGGATGTGGTGCTTATCGGCAATAGCGAGGTAGTCGTTCACGCGCTTCTTGAAGCCCTGCGGGTCCTGCTGCCAGGCCAGGCTGTGCAGAAACACGCGCATGGTGTTGAACCCAATGCCCTCGGCCCAGCCCAGCTCCCGGTCGATGGTGGCGGGGTCGAAGGTGTCGGCCTGCCACATTTCCAGCTGGTTGATGGCCGTGCTGGGCGCGAAGTTCGCCCCCGACATCCAGGGGTGCGTTTTATACCAAGCTTTGGCCTTCTCCGCCGACCAGCGCTGACCTTGCAGAGCCGCGGCGGTAGCCGCCGCTCCTTTGGTTTTGATTTTGGTTTTCTGGGCGAAGGTGCTGGTGGTGGCAGCCAGCAGCCAGACGAGAAGCAGCAGTTTTTTCATGTACTGTACGAAAGGAAAAGAAATAGTGGTAAAAGAAAGCGCCCTCTACTCGCCCGAGGGCTTCAGCTGGGGCTGGGTCAGCGACACGGGGGCACCGAAGGTAGGCGTACCGTCGGGGTTCCAGGTGAAGCGTTGCATGCGGGAGCTGCGGCCGGCGCATTTCCCGTCGGCAGCGGTTTTGGCATGGTACACAATCCAGTCCTCGCGCCCGTCCGGCGACTTGGTGAAGCAGTTATGCCCGGTGCCCCACACAGCGTTTTCAGCCGAGGGGTAAAATACCGGCGAAGGCGTTTTCGTCCAGGATTCCGGCCTGAGCGGATTGCTGCCCTTGGCGGCCACCAGCATACCCAGCGAGTAGTTATCGTCCCAGCAGGCGCTGGCCGAATACACGAGAAGCAGCTGGCCCTTTTTCCCCGGCAAAAACTCCGGCCCCTCCAGAATCTGGCGGCCTCCGCCTTTTTCCCAGTCGTAGGTAGGCCGGGCAATAATTACCTCCTGGCCTGGGCGCAGGGCCCAGGGGGTTTGCATGGGGGCAATGGCCAGCACGCTTTGGGCCCCTACGTAGGCCGAGTAGACAAAATAGCGCTGCCCACCGTGCTCGAACACCGAGCCATCGAGGCCCGGGTACTGGGTATTCACCTTGCCTTTGTCAGTCCACCGGCCGGTAGTGGGGTCGGCGCTGGCGTTTTCCAGCACGAACACGTAGCGCGCGTTGTCGCCGGGGCTGGCCTGGTCAGTGGCCGTGTAGTAGAGGTACCACTTGCCGTCGAGGAAGTGCAGCTCCGGGGCCCAGATGTCGCGGGAGTTGGGGCCGGTGGCCGGCGGCGTCCAGACTACGGCGGCCGGGGCGTCGCGCAGCTGGCTTAGCGCCTTGGTTTTCCAGAGCGTGATGTTGCTCCCCGTCGTGTTGGTGTAGTAATAATAGCCCCTGTGCTGCGTCACCCATGGATCGGGGCCATCGTTGCGTAAGGGGTTGCGGAACGTGCCGGCGGGCTGCTGGGCCGCAGCGCCGGAGGTCAGCCCGGCAGTGGTGAGGGCGGCGCCGAGCAGCGCGGTGCCCAGGAAGCGGAAAAGGGGCATGGAAACAGGAAAGGGGTAGTAAACTAGACAGTGGAGGGGTAGCGAGTGTTAGTTCTCGGTGGCCGTGGGTACTACCGGAAAGGCTACCACGCGCAGGGTGGTGCAGCCGTAGGGAATCAGGGTGATTCTCTCGGTTTCGGCGCTGACCTCGCCCTTGTAAACCTCCTCGCGCGAGGTAACGGGCTGGGGCGCCACGTTGCCGATGAGCTGCCAGCCTGGAATGCGGCGGGCAGGAGCCGTCAGCTCAACGGGGGCCCGCTCGGCGCTCCAGACGGTGCCCGCTTGGTCTGGCAGCCACGGTGTTTGCCTAACGGTCAGGTGCTGCTCGGGCTGCTCGATAAGCTTCTTGGGCAGGCCGTAGTTCCAGGGGCCAGCGGGCCTGAACTCGTAGTAGTCGCCTTCTTCCTGAATCCTACCCTTAGTTTGCGTGTGAGGCACTTTCAGGGCGTACACGAGGGGGCCCCGCTCTACGGCGCGGGAGTTGCGGCCCCAGCGCGAGGTGGTAAGAGGCATGGGCAACTGCAGAGTCAGTACATCCTTGTTTTTCCACTCCCGGTTCAGCGTCACAACCTGCCCGCCTTTCTCGGAGCGGAGGGGCTGGCCATTTAGCAACAGGGTAGCCTGCGGGCACCAGCCCGGAATGCGCAAGGCCAGCGGGAAGGCTACTTTCTTCTTGGTTTCCACTACGAAGCGCACCTGCTCCTCGAAGGGGTAATTGGTTTCCTCGCGCACCGTTACGGGCACGTTACTGGCCACGGTGGTCGTCAGTACGTTGGGGGCGTATTCCAGGGCGGCTAGGCCGTGGGTGGGGGTGGCGTACCAGAGGTGGCTGGTGAACTTGGTCCAGCCCTGGTGCTGGTTGGAGGTGCAGCAGGTGTAGCCCGCGTAGGGCCCGAACACATTGTTCATGCCCCGCTCGAAGGGCAGGGAGAAGTCGTACACGCCGCGGGCGACCTGCACCTGGTTGGCCACCTGGAAGTACTGCCGGCTCTGGAAGTCGGGGGCAGTTTGGGTGGGTAGGGCGTTATAGGTCATACGCTCCAGGGCGTCCATGTAAAGCAGCTCGCCGGTAATGGCAATGGCCTGCTCCAGCGAGTACATGGTTTCTACGATGGCGCACAGCTCGGTGCCCTGGGTAGGCAGGTTACCGTGCAAGTCCTCATCGGCCGAGAAAATCCCCATGGGAAGGCCGTGCAGGGTCATTAAATCAAGCCAGCCGGTGCGCAAGGCCTGGGCGTCCTGGGGGTCGCCAGTGGCTTGGTAGCGGACAACCGGCAGCTTCAGGCCCTGGCCTACATTCACGCCGTGGCGGTCCATCCACTGCTCGCCGGTTTGGTTGGCCGCGGCTTGCATTACCCAGTCGCGGCCGCCCAGGTAGCGGGTCCAGGGTGTGGTTTGCTGGGTGAGCAGGTCGCCGAGCTGGAGCAGTTGGGCGTCGCCGGTTTGGCGGTAGAGCCAGTACACCAGTTCCAGGTTGTCGCCGCCGCGGGCCCGGCTCCACTCGCTCCATTTCACCAGTGGAAAGGCCGGTAAGGTCTGCAATTGATAATGGAAGTACCGGGTCATGAAGGGCAGCACCCGCGCGTCCTGGGTGGCTTGGTAGTACTGCTTGAGCACCTTTAGCATTACCATGCGCGGCCACCAGTCTTCGCCCTGCTCGCCTACAATGGTAAGGGGGTGGCCGGCGGCCTGCTCGGCCTTGGTCAGGGGGCCGAAGTACCCGGAGGGGCGCTGGGTGGTCAGGGTCCAGTGGATGTACTTCTGCACTTTGGCTTGCAGGCGGGCGTCGTTGAGCAGGTAAGCCAGGGGCACGGCGCCGTCGAGCCAGTAAGGCGTTTCTTCCCAGTTGTCGCCCTTGCCGCCGAGCCAGCCATTGTCGTCGCGGAGCTTGGGGAAGAACTCATCCAAATGCCCGGTGGCCCCCTGATTCATGATTAGGAGCTGTTGCCGCAGCCACCCTTGCGGTCGGATGGCACCCAGCGGCAGCTCGGTGTACTGCAGGGGCACGAGTGCAACGCCGGCACTTCCCGGGGCGGCCTGGCTCCGGGCCGGGAGGCTGCCCAGCATCACGCTACTTAGTAGCACGCTGGCAAATGAGTGCCGCAACACAAATTGAGTCATGGATAGTACCTGAACGCCGCGGGCCCTGGTAGGCCAGCACCCGCGGCTATTGACGGCTTAGTGCACTACTACCACGCTGCACCGCTGGGTACTACCTCCACTCGTTAGCCGAGCAGAGTAGAGGCCGGCGGGTAGCGTTTCGGTTGCTAGCACGTTGGTGCTGGCGACGCCGGCCACGGCCTGCACCGCGAGCTGCCGCACCAGTTGCCCCGTGCTGTTATACAACTCTACCTTCGCTGCCCCCGACTGCTGGGGCACGAACGAGAGCGTAAGGGCCTGGGTGGCGGGGTTAGGGTAGGCCATGAAAGCGCCGGCTGGGGTTTCGGCAAGGGTGGCCAGCACGGGGCGGCCGCTGTTCAGCGGCACCGGCATCAAATCCAGCTTCCAGCGCTGGGCGTCGTTGCCGTTATCGGTGTACTGGTGCACTGCGGTACCAGGGTTTGAGAGGTTATTGTCCACGTCGAGGCACATGGTAGTGCCTTTGTGCACCAGCTTCACGTAGCCATCACCGAGGTGTACAATCTGCCAGCGCTGGGCGTCGTTGCCGTTATCGGTCCACTGCTGCACCACGGCGCCGGCGCTGCCGCTGTTGCCGGCCACTTCCAGGCAGAGGTTGGTGCCCCGGTGGCGGATTTTGTAGTAGCCATCGGCCTCCCGCGTGATTACCCAGCGCTGGGCGTCACTACCATTATCAGTATACTGGTGCAAGGCGGTACCGGCCGTAACGGAGTTGTTGGGCACATCGAGGCACTGGTTCGTGCCCTTGTGGGTAAGCCGGTACGTGCCGCCCGACACAATATCAAGGTTCGTGAGCGTAAACTGCCAGCGCTGGGCGTCGTTGCCGTTGTCAGTGTACTGGGCCACATTGGCGTTGGGAGCACTGCTGTTGCCGGCCACGTCCAGGCACTGGTTTGTGCCCTTGTGCGTGAGCTTGTAATACCCGCCATCCATGGCTTCCACGCGCCAGCGCTGCCCGTCGGTGCCATTATCGGTGTACTGCTGCACGTTGGCGTTGGGGCTGGCGCTGTTATCGGCTACGTCCAGGCACTGGTTCGTGCCCTTATGGGTCAGCTTGTAATGGCCGTCGGCTTGCAGGGTTACAACCCAGCGCTGGGCGTCGTTGCCATTGTCGGTGTACTGCGCTACGTTGGCCCCGGGAGCTGGGCTGTTGCCAGCCACGTCGAGGCACTGGTTCGTGCCCTTGTGCGTGAGCTTATAAGTGCCGCCCGACACGAGGTTGTTGACCGGACAAGTGCCACCGGGCACCCGCGGGGCTACCCCGTAGTTGGTCATGTTCACCTTCTGAATGGAGCCGTCGGCAGCGAAATACAGCCGGTCGATGGCCACGTAGCGGGTCGAGAAGTTGTTGTTCTGGTAGCGGTGGTAGGTGATGTAGTACTCGTCGCAGCCCGGAATTTTGGTAATGGAGTGGTGCCCGGCCCCCTGGTTCTGCGCATCCGACGACAGCACCGACCCGCGATACGTCCAGGGGCCCAGGGGCGAGGTGCTGGTAGCGTACTGCACGTTGTAGGAGGCGTTGGTCCACGAGCCGTTGGAGTACGTCATGTAATAGAGGCCGTTGCGCTTCACCAGGTAGGGCCCCTCCGTATAGTTTTGGGGCGTGATGTTCACTGGGGCATCGGCAGTCAGGCTCACCATGTCGGGATTCAGCTTGCGGGCCACCAGCCTGCTGCCGTTCGAGCCGCCATAGTAGATGTAGGCCTGCCCGTTGTCATCCACGAACACATGCGGATCAATAATGTCCACGGTGTACGGGTCGGAGCCAATGAGGGGGCGGCCAATATCCGTAAACGGGCCAGTAGGGCTGGTACCCACGGCCACTCCTATCTTTACCTCGGCTGAGTAATAGAAGTAGTATTTGCCATTGCGGGCCACCACGGAGGGCGCCCAGCCATTGAAATCGGCCCAGGTGCACTGGGGTCCCACGTCGAAAATAACGCCTTCGTCACGCCAGTTGGTAAGGTCGGCCGAGGAGAAGGCGTGGAAATCTTGGCCGCCGGTGCCTTCGTTGGAGGTGGGATAAATGTAGTAGCGGCCATTAAAGTAATTCATCTCCGGATCGGCGTGGTAGTCGGGCAGCACCGGGTTGCCACTGGTCTGGGCCGCAGCGGGCCGCACGAGCAGCAGGGCTACAACAAGGCGAAAAAGAAATAGACAGTGCTTCATGGTTGTGGTGGGGTTGGGTGAAAGAAATAGGACTAAAGGAGCACATGATTGGGCCAAGCGCAGGGGCTCTTACTAGCTAAAAATTCCCTTGCGCAAACGTTTGCACCTACAGAAAATAGAGGTAGAGCAACGCATGCAGACCTCTCAGACTCACGACTGGCTGCTTTACACAAGGAAAATCAGCCTCTCATACCCCGGCCTACGGGTAGGGAGTCAGGTAGTACGCCAGACGTTTCTTGCTACCATCCTACTTCTCCTTCTAAGTAGAGAAAGGAGAAAGGGAGAAGTCCAGAAGAGGCGCATAGTACCTAACGCATACTGACTAGGACGAAAGTTGTGCTGCAATCTAAGTTTGCAGCACAACTAATGCAAACGTTTGCATCTTTCTCTGCATCTTGGTGCCTGTTGTTCTGCCACTCGCTCTGTCTTCCCCCACCCGCTATGCCCCACTCATTCCGACTAGCACTAGTACTTCTCGTATTCTGCCTCCCGGGACCTGCCGGGGCGCAAAAATTCAACGGGCTCGGCTCCGAGCTGGGCAACCTCTACCGCCTCTCCGATGCCAAGACCCGCTCTATCAGCCCTGAGAACTTTACCGGCGCGAAAGGCCAGGGCGGGCGCGCTACCACCGGCACGGGCCAGAACGCCTCCCGCGACCTGGGCCTTGGCTGGAAAGTAAGCCCCAGCATCATTATCAAAGCGGGTCAGACGGCCGTAGTGGCCGAAATCGACGGCCCCGGCGCCATTCAGCACATCTGGCTCACGCCCACCGGCCTGTGGCGCTTTGCCATTCTGCGCATGTACTGGGACGATGAGAAAACGCCCTCGGTGGAAGTGCCCGTGGGCGACTTTTTCGGGCAGGGCTGGGGCGAAACGGCCCTGCTCAACTCCATTCCGGTGGCCGTAAACCCTGGCAGCGCCTTCAACTGCTACTGGCTCATGCCCTTCCGCAAGAAGTGCCGCATCACCCTGGAAAATATCGACGAGAAGGAGATGTTTCTGTACTACCAGGTAGACTACACCCTGACCGACGTGCCCAACGACGCAGCGTACTTCCACGCCCAGTTCCGGCGCCAGAACCCTACCCAGTACAAGGTGCCTTATACCATTCTGGATGGCGTGAAGGGCCGGGGGCAGTACGTGGGTACCTACCTGGCCTGGGGCGTGAACAGCAACGACTGGTGGGGCGAGGGCGAAATCAAGTTTTTCCTGGATGGCGACGGACAGTTTCCTACCATCAACGGCACCGGCACCGAAGACTACTTCCTGGGCTCCTACAATTTCGAGAACAAGAAAACCCGCCAGTACCAGGAGTATTCCACGCCCTACGCCGGCCTGCACCAGGTTATCCGGCCCGACGGACTTTACCGCGCCAACCAGCGCTTTGGCATGTACCGCTGGCACATTCCGGACCCCATCCGCTTCACCTCCGATGTGCGCGTTACCATTCAAGCCCTGGGCTGGCGCTACAACGGCCGCTACCTACCCCTCCAGGACGACGTGGCCTCCGTGGCGTACTGGTACCAGACCGAGCCCCATGCCCCCTTCCCCGCCCTACCCTCCAAGGACGACCTGGAAGTAAACCTCGGCCCGGCCCGCTAACGGCAGCTTTTTTTCCCGGCTTAGCCCTTATTCTCTTCCTATGCTTTTCTCTCTTCTCGGTATGGGCTGGCCGCGCTTGGCCGGCGTGGGCGCGGCAGCTCTGCTGGCCCTGGTTTCCCCCGCGGCCACCGCCCAACAGCTACGCCCTCCGGCCTACCCCCTCATCACCCACGACCCTTACTTCAGCCTGTGGTCTTTCCAGGACACCCTGACGGCCGCCCCTACCCGCCACTGGACCGGGGAGCCCCAGGCTCTGGAGGGCGTCGTGCGCGTAGATGGGCAGGTCTACCAGTTTTTGGGCGAAGCGGCCCCGGAGTACCGCGCCATTATTCCTACTGCCCAGGAAAAGCCGTACACGGCCCGCTACACCTTTAGCCCACCCGCGCCGGGCTGGGAAAAACCTGCATTTGCCGCGGCCCAGGGCTGGCAGACCGGCCCCGCCCCGTTCACAGATAATACGTCGCTGCAAGGCACGGCCTGGAGCGGCGGCGACATTTGGGTGCGCCGCTCCGTGACGGTGGCCGACGCGCTGCCCAAGGGCAAGCTGGTGCTGCAGCTCTGGCACGATGACGATGTGGAGGTGTATTTGAACGGCACGCTGCTGCTGAAAAAAGACAGCTACAACGGCAGCTACCAGTATTTTGAGGTGCCCGAGGTGGCCCGGCAGGCGCTGCGCCGCGGCGAAAACCTGCTGGCCCTGCACTGCACCAGCCCCCAGGGCGGCGACCATCTGGACGCGGGGTTGTACGAAGTGCTGCCCCAGCCGCGCCTGCCCAGGGCCCGCCAAACGGCCGCCACCGTCACGGCTACGCAAACCACGTATACCTTCGCCACCGGCCCGGTACGCCTGACGGTCAACTTCCTCTCCCCGTTGCTGCTCGATGAACTGGAAACCGTAGCCCGGCCCGTGAGCTACGTCACGTTCAGCGCCACCACCACCGACGGCCAGCCCCACGCGGTGCAGGTTTTGTTGGCCGAAGCGGGCACAATAGCTACCAACACGCCCTACCAGCCCGTTACCACGCAGGCCGGCCGCACCACCCGGCTAGAGTGGCAGGCCGTAGGCACCACGGCTCAGCCCGTGCTAGGCAAGGCCGGCGACAACGTCCGCATCGACTGGGGCCAGGCCTACCTGGCAGCCCCAACGGGTAGCTCGCCTACCGTAGGCGCGCCTGCTACCCTGCGCAGCACCTTTGCCAAATCGGGCCAGCTGGCAACCACCAAATCCGTTAGCAGCCCGGCCCAGCGCGTGGCCCTAGCCACGGTACTCAACCTGGGCCGCGTGGGGCCCCAGCCAACGGAGCAGCACGTGCTGCTGGGCTACGATGACCAGTATTCAGTGCAGTATTTCGGGCAGAACCTGCGCGGCTGGTGGCGCCGGGCTCCGGGCAGCACCATGGAAAAAACGCTGGAAGCCGCCGAAGCCGACTACGCCCGCCTGCGCCAGAAATGCACTGCCTTCGACCAGCAGCTGTACGCCGAAGCCCAGGCCGCCGGTGGCCGGCAGTACGCCGACCTCTGCCAGCTGGCCTACCGGCAGGCCATTGCCGCTCACAAAATCGTGGCCGGCCCGAAGGGAGAAGTGCTGTTTTTATCCAAGGAAAACTTCAGCAACGGCTCCATCGGCACCGTCGACGTGACGTATCCGTCGGCCCCGCTGTTTCTGCTCTACAATACGGAGTTGGCCAAGGGCCTGCTGCGCTTCATCTTTGACTACAGCGAGTCGGGGCGGTGGAAAAAGGATTTTCCGGCCCACGACATCGGTACCTACCCTCTGGCCAACGGCCAAACTTACGGGGAGGACATGCCCGTGGAGGAAGCTGGCAACATGCTCATTCTGACGGCCGCCGTGGTGAAGAGGGACGGCAAGCCCGACTTTGCCCGCCAGCACTGGGCCACGCTCACCAAGTGGGTAGGCTTTCTGCAGCGCGACGGGTTCGACCCGGCCACCCAGCTCAGCACCGATGACTTCGCCGGCCACCTGGCCCGCAATACCAACCTCTCCGTGAAGGCCATTATGGGCATTGCCTGCTACGGGCAGCTGGCCCGCCAGCTCGGCGACGAGAAAACGGCCACTCAATACCTTGCCCTGGCCCGCGACCTGGCTCGGCGCTGGCAGCAAATGGCCCAGGATGGCAACCACTACGCTCTCACCTTCGACAAGCCCGCCGGCTCCTGGAGCCAGAAGTACAACCTGGTGTGGGACAAGCTGCTGGGCCTGCAGGTATTTCCACCGGAAGTAGCCCGGCAGGAACTGGCTTTCTACCTCCAGCATCAGCAGCGCTACGGCCTACCCCTGGACAGTCGCCGAACCTACACCAAGTCCGACTGGATACTGTGGACGGCGACCCTGGCCGAGCGTGAGGCCGATTTTCAGGCGCTGGTAGCCCCGGTCTGGCAGTTTGCCCACGAAACGCCCAGCCGCGTGCCACTCACCGATTGGCACGAAACCACCGATGCCCGCCAATCCGGCTTCCAAGCTCGCTCCGTAGTCGGCGGCTACTTCATTAAAATGCTGGAAAAACGTCTGTCGGCTGAGCAAGTGAAGCCGTAAACAGCGTGCTTGCACTCGTAGTCGCATGTTGCCCAAGCATGCTGTTTACCCTAGCACCCGCAGAGCCGGAGCGTTCCGCGTGCTGACGGGGCAAGACTACACGGTACACTGAGCAGGTTGCGGCCTCTCTGCCGCAGGCCAGCTCCTGCTATAAGCAGGCAAGCACGAAGGGGTAAAGATGCTGCCCGGGCTGGGCCGGGCGCTCCGCTAGTACAGCCGACTATTTCACTTCGTAAGCCTACCTCTAACCTCAACTTCTCCCACTCCATAACCCCATGCCTTCCCGTCGTCATTTTCTGCAACAAGCCACTGCCGGCCTGGCCACTCTCGCCCTGATGCACCAAGCGGCGGCCCGTGCCGCGGCCCGTACATACACCAACCCCGTGTACGCAGGCCAGTTTCCCGATCCGTTTGTGCTGCGCCACCAGGGTCGCTACTATGCCTTTGGCACCACCGGCACCGGGCGCACCACAGATGGCCGCATCTTCACCCTGCTCACCTCCGATAATCTGGTCGACTGGAAGCCTGCGGGCGGGGCTCTCACGCCGCCTGACGGGGCCGATGGGGCCGACTTCTGGGCGCCGGAGGTTATCTACCACAACGGCACCTTTTACATGTACTACTCCATGGGCGGCGGGGCCATCGGGGCCACGGTAGGTCACCGCCTGCACGTGGCCACCAGCAAAACGCCGCAGGGTCCCTACCAGCAGGTAGCCCTGCTCGACGTACCCGATAGCAAGTTTACCATCGATGCCCACCCCTACCAGGACACCGACGGGCAGTGGTACCTGTTCTACGCCCGCGACTTTATCGACTCCGACAATGGCTACCGCCCTGGCACTGGCCTGGTGGTAGACCGCCTGCTGGATATGACCCGCCTGGCCGGCGAAAGCCGCACCGTAATGCGGGCCCGCCACGATTGGACGGTGTTCGAGAAAAACCGCACCATGCCCCTGTACGGCGGCAAAACCTTTCCCGAGTGGCATACCCTGGAAGGCCCGTTCATGCGCAAGCACAACGGCAAATACTACTGCTTCTACAGCGGCGCTAACTTCCTGACTTCCCGCTACGGGGTAGATTATTGCGTGGCCGACTCCATTCTGGGGCCCTACTCTGATGCCGGAGCCGACAAGGGGGCCCGCGTCCTGCACGCGGTAGAAGGCCATGTGCGCGGCCCGGGCCACCACTCCCACGTGCTCAGCCCCGATGGTAAAACCGAATACCTCGTCTACCACGCCTGGGATAAGGGCATGAAGGAGCGGCAACTCTGCATTGATAAGCTGGCCTGGACGGCCCAGGGTCCGCGCTGCCAAGGACCTACCTACACGCCGCAGCCCCTGCCAGCCTAGCTGTGGCCGCCCTGGCCCAGCCTGAGGGCCGCGTGCTACGTGGGGCCGCAACCAGCGCCCCAGGTAGGCGGCTCTCAGGCTGGGCCAGGGCGGTGCAGAGAAGCGCCAAAACAACTGTGCGCAAAACTGATCAAAACTTTTGCTTCATTTAGCCAACTATTTGCGTAAGATTTGCGCATATAGTTGGCTAAATGAACTCCTCTTCTTTCTAATCCGGCAAAGCCTTGGCGCGCACGAAAGCTTCTATTTCTGATCTGGCCAAGCAGCTGGGCGTTTCCGTTTCCACCATTTCGCGGGCGCTGAGCGACCATCCCAGCATCAGTGACGCCACCAAGAAGAGGGTGTGGAAACTAGCCAAAGAGTTGCATTACCAGCCTAATCATCTGGCCGCCGGGTTGCGCAAGGGCCGCAGCAATTTGCTGGGGGTCATCGTGCCGCACATCGACGGGCACTTTTTCACGTTGGTGGTAAAAGGCATTGAAACAGTGGCTACCAAGGCGGGCTTCAACGTGCTCATTTGCCAATCGAACGAAGACGTTACCCACGAGCGCAAAAACATCGAAACGCTGCTCAGTGCTCAGGTAGAGGGCATTCTGGTGTCGTTGGCCCGCACCACCCGCGACTTTAAGCACTTCGAGAAGGTGGCCAAGCAGGAAATTCCCCTCGTTTTCTTCGACCGGGTGCTGGACGGCCAGAACGTAAGCGCCGTGGTGCTCGACGACCGGGAGGGCGGCTACCTGTCCACTAAGCACCTGATTGCGCAAGGCTGCCGCCGGATTGCCCATTTTGGCGGTCCGCTGCACCTGAACATCTACAAGAACCGCCGCCTGGGCTACCTCGACGCCTTACAGGAACACGGCCTGCCCGTGGACGAAAAGCTAATCTTTCACTGCGACATGACCGTGGACGACGGCATTCGGGGCATGGAGCAGATGCTGACCCTGCGGCAGCGCCCGGATGCGGTCTTCTCCGCCAGCGACTTTTCCATCGTTGGCGCTTTGCAAGTGCTGAAACGCGCCAAGCTGCGTGTGCCCCAGGATATTGCCCTGGCCGGCTTCAGCAACGAAACTTTCACGTCCCTGACCGAGCCCATGCTGACTTCCGTGGATCAGCGCTGTGAGCAGATGGGCCAATCGGCGGTGCGGCTGTTTCTGGAAATGCGGGAAGAGCGAAGCGAAATTTTTTCCCCCCGCCGCATTGTGCTGCAGCCCGACCTGCTAATTCGGGATTCCTCTCAACGCCGCTAGATCAGCCGTGCCGTGTTGCGTAGGCTGTATAGCGGATAGCGCCAGACTGGGTGGCGCAGCGGTACCGGAAACAGGTTGGGGCTGACGGGAATGGTGACCGGGCTACCCTTTGTGGCCGCTAGCTAGAAACCAAGCAGGCACTCAGGATAGCAAGGCACATTTCCGGGCCTTCTCATCCTCCGGCTCAGCCTTACGCCACCTGTGCTGCCTACCCTACAAAGCCAACCGCCGCTAGCCGCCTGCAGGCTGCACTCCGTCAATCAGCAACTTTGCCCCAACGTGCCCGCAAGGTAGCCGAAAACGAAAAACCCGCCCCATGATGCCATGAAGCGGGTTTAAAGTGGAGCTGCAGGGATTCGAACCCTGGTCCAGACAAGGAAGCCGTCGAGCTTTCTACGTGTGTATCTATGCTTGAATTTTCGTGACATCCCAGGCGCACATCAGGCCCTTGGTTTGCCCTTATCTGCTTGAGTTTCGCCCTGGAGTCGCAGCGCCCCCAAGACTATCCTACTACTTACGACGCCCCGAACTCACCCGTGAGAAGGAGGACGGATGCGGGACGATGGCAATTACCTAATACCTAGATTAGGCAGCCATGGCGTAGCTATACTCGCCGGTTGTTGTTTGGACGACTTTTTAACGGGAGATTCATCCAACTCCCGACACGCTTACTCGCGACCTGCACAAGCTGTCAATTCCGGTCAGCCCCAATTGGTAAAGAACGATTCCTGCTCCGGGGAGCGGGGTGCAAATGTACGCACGCTGAGAAGAAAACGTTGCCTGCTGGTAAAATTGTTCCTGCCAGCCACCCTGTTTATAGAGCGGGAGTAGCCCAAAACCATTGTAGAAAGCACACAGACCGTCATGCAGAACTGCGCTCTGCATGACGGTCTGTGAAAACACGCGAGATGTCTCGACAAGCTCACAATGACGTTCTACTGTAGGGTTTTCGGCTACTTCATAGCCGCCGCTTTGGGCTGGAAGCGGGGGTGCCCCGTTTGCCAGAGGCCGAAGGCCAGCAAGTCGGCCATGGTTTCAAACTGCTTCTGCTTGGAGTCGCCGATGCCGTGGCCGGCTTCGTAATCGGTGAATAGTAGCACGGGCTTGCCGGAGGTGGTGCTGGCTTGCAGGCGGGCGGCAAACTTGGCGGGCTGCCAGGCAATTACCCGCGGGTCGTTCATGCCGGCCGTCACGAGGGTAGCGGGGTACTTAGTGCCGGGTACTAGGTGGTGGTAGGCATCCATTTCCAGCAGGGCCTTGCATTCCTCCTCTTTCTGCACGGTACCAAACTCCGGCACGTTTACGGGGCCGTTGGGCGAGTTTTCCATGCGCACGGCGTTCAGGCAGCCTACTTCCGGCATGGCAACGGCAAATAAATCGGGGCGCTCCGTCATGGCCCGCCCGATGAGGATGCCCCCGGCGCTGCCTCCATTGATGGCAATTTTGCCCAGGCCGGTGTACTGCTGCTTTACCAGGTAGTCGGCGCAGGCAATAAGGTCTTTCCAGGTGTTGGGCTTGGTCGTTTTCTGGCCGGCTTTGTGCCAGGCCTCGCCCAGCTCGCCCCCCCCGCGCACATGGGGCACGGCCAGCATGCCGCCCTGCTGGGTCCAGAGCAGGTAGGGCGGGTAAAAGAACGGGCCCGTGGACTTGGAATAGGCGCCGTAGCCCACCATCAGGGCGGGCGCTGTGCCATTGCGGGGCAGCCCCTTGCGGTACACCAACGACAACGGCACCTGTACGCCATCGTGCGAGGGCACCATCACTTCTTCCACCGTAAGGTCGGCAAACTCCGGGTACTGGCTTTCCGACGACAAGGGCTCGGGCGTGAATTGCCGGGTAGCGGCCGTGTAGCGGTAGCGCTGGCGGTCCGTAATCCAGCCCACGGCACTAATCCACAGGTCCGGAGACTGGGCGTTTTTGCTTTGCAGGCTGAGCGTGCCAACGGGTTGCGGCAGCTTGACTTCCTGAACGGTTTTACTGCCTCTGGCTACGAAATACAGCTTGGCTTCTACCCCGTTGCGGGTGCGCACAAAGTACAGCCCGTCCTTGGTAGTCTTAAGCTCTTCGTCGTTGATGGCCTCGTCAGGGCTTTCAGGCACCAGCAACTCGGCCGTGGCTACGTTAGGCTTCGAGACTGGCATGCGCATAATTTTCTCATGCGGCGTATTCTTCGAGGTAGTGAAGTAGATATACTGCTCATCTGAGGCCAGATTGGTCACCTCTTGCTCGGGCTTGAAGAGGGGCTGCCAGGGAATGGCCGGCTTGGTTAGGGCCGCGGCCGGTGCGTAGTACGCGTAGAGGTAGCGGTCCACGCTGCCCAGGAAGCCATAAGCCAGCTTCGTGTCCCGGTCGATGCCGGCGTAGGGATACTCGGCGGGCTGGATGCCCAGCTTCGGGTAGAGCTTAGCCGAGAAAACAGGTTTATCCTGGCTTTGCGGAGTGCCCACCCGGTGCACGTAAGCCTGGGTGTTGAGGCGGGCGGCAGGGTCCTTCACGTCGGCGCTGTTGAGGGGCGTGTAGGTGAAGCTCTGGTTGTCCGGCAGCCACTCGCCGCTGCCCCAGGGGCGGGCAATGCGCTCCGGGTAAAGCTTCTGGGTTTTCACCTCCAGAATGCGCACTTCGCCTATTTCGCTACCCTTCTCGCTGAGCGAGAAGGCCACTTTGCTTCCATCATACGCCGCCGCAAACTCATTGATGGTGTACACCTTGCCCGACTCGAAGCTCTCGGGGTCGAAGAGCAGCTTTTCGGTGCCCTGGTAGCCGTCGCGGTAGTAGAGCTTGGGCTGCTCGTCCTGGGGGCGCGTTTTGAGGTAGAAGTACCGGTCGTTGTCGGCTATGAATACCTGGCGGCCCACTACAGAAGCTTTGCGGGCATCGAACTCCTTCATTTTATTGATGAGTTCCTGCCGGCCCGGAATGGCGTCGAGGGTTTGGCGGGCGTAGGCGGCCTGGGCTTTCATCCAGGTTTGCACGGCCGGGTCGGTAAGGTTCTCCAGGTTGCGGTAGGGGTCCGTCACCTGCACCCCGAAGTAGGTGTCGGTAGCGGATACCGAGGGCGCCGTGGGCTGGCCCAGCGCGGCCGTGGCTACCAGCCCAAGTGCTGGTAGGAAGCAGAAAAGTTTAAGCATAAGGGGGAGTGCGTGGTTGCGTGGGGTGGAACAAGGAAAACACCAGCTGGCCGCCAGACTTGCCGCGTCCGCTTCGGTTGTGACCAAAGCTACGCGCTGCTATCGTCCAGAAAATGAGTAATATTACCTATAGCCTATTCTTTCTAAAACGCCCCTGGTTGCCTTACTTGCTCTGCCATGTTTCGCCTCCGCACCGCCGATTTTCTGCGCCTGAACCAGGCTGTTGCCCTGATTTACGCCGAGCTGGAACCCAGCACCTTGTTCGATAGGCTTTCGGAAGCGGCAGCACTGGCCATCCAGGCCGAAACGGCGTGCTTCGATGGGGTTGATCCGAGTGGGCGCATAGGCCACCTGGGGGCGTACCCCGAGGCCATGTTTTCCGTGCTCGATTTTCCTCAGCTGGCCGCTCAGCTGCCGGAGCACCCGCTGTTTCCAGCCCTTATAGAGCAGCGCTGGACTCAGCCCGTGCGCACGACCGATGTAGTATCGCTCAAGCGCTTCCTCAACAGCTCCTTGCACTATGATTTTTACCGGCCACTGGCTATTACCCACCAGTTGGTAGTGGGCTTATCGGTGGCGCACTACGGCCAGATTACGTGCGCCATCAACCGCTCCCACCGCGACTTTACGGCCACCGACCAAGCCCTGCTGCAGCTGTTGGTCCCCCACTTCCAGGCAGCCGTACGCCTCAGCCAGACGGTGCGGGAGCTGCAGCAAGCCGCTCCGGCCGCACGGCCCGCCACCCGCGAGCTTACCCCGCGCGAAACTGTGATTCTGGAGCACCTTATGCGCGGCCTCTCCGACAAAGAAATCAGTCGGGTGTGCAACATCAGTCCGCGCACGGTGCAGAATCATTTGCAGAATATTTACGCCAAGCTGGAGGTAGATAACCGCACGGCGGCCCTGTGCCGGGTATTGGGCGTGGCCGGATAAGAAGCGGTGGCTCTGGCTTCCAAACCCCGGCTTTTCGGGGTATCTTTGTAGCCAGGACTTATGGAGAATTTCGTTGTTTCGGCCCGGAAATACCGCCCCGCTACGTTTCGCAGCGTAGTTGGGCAGCAGCACGTTACTACCACGCTGCAGAACGCTATTGTGAGCCAGCACTTGGCCCAGGCGTTCCTGTTCTGCGGTCCGCGGGGGGTAGGCAAAACCACCTGCGCCCGCATTCTGGCCAAAACCATCAACTGCGAGTTTGTAGAGGAGCACGTGCGCAAAGGCCGGCCGGTTTCGGAGCTGCTGAAAAGCCAGCCCGACATCGTGCCCGACGCCCTGCAAACAGCCCCGGACCCCGACAACACGCCCTTCGAGCTGGAAGCCTGCGGCAAGTGCTCGTCGTGCCGGGCTTTCCAGGAAAACGCCTCGTTCAACGTGCACGAGCTGGACGCGGCCTCCAACAACTCCGTGGAAGACATCCGGAGCCTAGTGGAGCAGGTACGCTACGCCCCGCAGCAGGGCCGCTTCAAGGTGTACATCATCGACGAAGTGCACATGCTCTCGAATGCGGCCTTCAACGCCTTCCTGAAAACCCTGGAAGAGCCGCCGAGCTACGCCATTTTCATTCTGGCCACCACCGAGCGGCACAAGATTATCCCCACCATCCTCTCGCGCTGCCAGATCTTCGACTTCAACCGGATTCGGGTCGATGATATTCGGGGGCACCTGCGCTACGTGGCAACCCAGGAGCACATCAAGGCCGAGGATGACGCCCTGCACCTGCTGGCCCAAAAAGCCGACGGGGGCCTGCGCGACGCCCTGAGCATGTTTGACCAGATGGTGACCTTCTCGGGCCACGACTTGCGCTACAAGGACGTGGTGCAGAACCTGCACATTCTGGACTACGAGTATTATTTCCGGCTGGTAGATGCCCTGCTGACGGAAAACCTCTCGCAGACCTTGCTCTTGCTGGAAGAGGTAGTCCAGAACGGCTTTGACCTGCACAACTTTGTGGTGGGCGCCGCCGAACACCTGCGCGGCCTGCTGGTGTGCAAGGACCCCGTGACGGTACAGCTGCTGGAAGTTTCCGACAACATTCGGGCGCGCTACGTGCAGCAAGCCCAGGCGGCACCCCTGCCCTTCCTGCTCTCGGCTCTGAACCTGGTCAGCCAGTGCGACCGGGAGTTTAAGCAGGCCAAAAACCAGCGCCTGCACGTGGAGCTGATGCTCATGAAGCTGGCCTACCTCAACAGCGCCGTGCAGTTTGCCCGCGACCTGGGCAGCGGCGCCGCGCCTGCCAGTAACGGCGAGGCGAAAAAAAAAAGTAGTGTAGCCCCCGCCGCCCCGGTAAACGGCCAGCAGGTAGCGGATGGCACGGCCGGAGCACCGGCGGCTTATGCAAAAGCCGCCGGGAATGGAGCGGCTGCTCCGGTGTCAGAACCGGCAGCACCCGTGCCTACCCCCATTCCCCAGCCGAAGTCGGCCCCGGCTGACCCGGAACCCGTAGTGCCGGTGGAAAGCGGCGTGGAGGAGTTGCACGATACACTCAGCATTGAGGACGAGGCCGCTACCCTGGTGCCGCCCACCAGCCTGATCCGCGACACGGTGCCGCACGTGGAAATTGGTACGCCAAGCGTGGCCGGTCATGAGCCGGGCCAAACGCCGGTAACGGCCGCTCCCCTACCCCCGCCCCGCCCCGGAATGCCCACCGGTAAACCCCTGGGGCTGGGCACCAAGCTGCCGGGCCTGGGGAGCCTATCGGCCATGAAGGCGCAGCTGGAGCAGCAGGCCGCAGCCGGCA
The DNA here is from genome assembly GCF_019599275.1 of Hymenobacter sp. HSC-4F20. Classification (GTDB taxonomy): domain Bacteria; phylum Bacteroidota; class Bacteroidia; order Cytophagales; family Hymenobacteraceae; genus Hymenobacter. The sequence continues at coordinate 454,841 of NZ_JAHZTD010000003.1, forward strand.
AAGCCGCCGTGGAAGCTGAGCCCAGCGGCCCCGTGACTGGCCTACCCACCATCAACGACGAGGTGTTGCAGCGGGTGTGGAAAGAGCTGACCGAGGAGCGTAAGGCCATCAGCATGATGCACTACAGCCTGCTTAACCGCCCCGTGCAGGCCAACGAGCAGCACCTGATTGTGCTGCGGGTAGATAACCCCGTGCAGGAGGACCAGTTCAACGAGTTTCGGGCGGAGTTCCTGGGGGAGCTGCGCCGCCGCACGGGCTACCCCCGCCTCAACGTGCAAGCCGAGGTAGTGGAGCGGGTGGAAACCGGCCGCAAGCTCTACACCTCCAACGATAAGCTGGAGTACCTGATGGAGAAGTATCCCATGCTCACGGCCATGAAGCAAAAGCTAGGGCTGGACGCTGATTTTTAAGCTGTTAGTTTTTTCTGTCATTTTGAACGAGGCCCAGGGCCTCTGCTGCTGGCTACCCTGCTGGGGGAACAACGAAGCGGTACAGGCTCTTCCTTCGCCAAGAGGACAACAAAGCCACCTGTCATCCTGATGGAGCAAGAGTCCCGCCAGAAGGTACCTACTCCTCCAACAAAGCGCAAAAGGTCCTTTGCTGTGCTCAGGATGACAGGATAAGACACTCCCTATACACATTTTTTCGCACTTCGCGGGCGCGGGGCCTTTGTCAAGCTTTTTATTCCCGGGGGGGCCGCCTATCTTTGGCTCCTTGTCCTTTCCTGCTCTGCTTTCCGCGTCGATTTGCCCGTGAAAAAACCCCTGCTGCTTCTCTTCCCGGCCCTGGCTACGCTTGGCCTCACCCAGTGCCAGACGAGCAAGCCAACGGCTACCTCCACGGCCTCACCCACCGAAACAGCCACTACCTCCACCCCGCAGCCGAAAGAGTACAAGTACCAGACCGTGGAGGGCGACCCGCTGAAAGCGCGCATCTACACCCTGGACAACGGCCTGACCGTCTACCTCTCCGACTACGACGACGCCCCACGCATCCAGACCTACCTGGCGGTGCGCGCTGGCTCCAAAAACGACCCTAGCACCGCTACCGGCCTGGCCCACTACCTGGAGCATATGGTGTTCAAGGGCACCTCTCGGCTGGGCACCCAGAACTGGGCCGCCGAGAAAGTGGAGCTGGATAAGATTGAGGCCCTCTACGAGCAGTACCGCGCCCAGCGCAACGACCCCGCCGCCCGCAAGCGCACCTACCACCAGATTGACTCGATTTCCAGCGTGGCGGCCAAGTACGCCGTAGCCAACGAGTACGACAAGGTGATGGGCGCCATCGGGGCCAAGGGCTCGAACGCCTACACCTCCGTGGAGCAGACGGTGTACCAAGAGGATATTCCGAGCAACCAGCTGGAAAAGTGGGCCGCCATTCAGGCCGAGCGCATGCAGGAAATGGTGCCGCGCCTGTTCCACACCGAGCTGGAAGCCGTGTACGAGGAAAAGAACCGCGGCCTGGACTCTGACTTCCGCAAGGAATTCGAGGCCATGAACGCCAGCCTGTTCCAGAAGCACGAGTACGGGACCCAGACCACCATCGGGACCATCGAGCACCTGCAGAACCCTTCGATTACAGAAATCAAGAAGTATTTCGGCCAGTACTACGTGCCGAATAACGTGGCCCTGTGCTTGAGCGGTGACCTGGACTACGACCAGACCATTCGCATCATTGACCAATACTTCGGCAAGCTGCAACCCAAGCCGGTGCCAGCCTTCACGCCCGCCCAGGAAGCACCGATTACGGCCCCTATCGTGAAGGAAGTGCTGGGCCCCGACGCCGAAAACGTCATGGTCGGGTTCCGCTTCCCCGGCACCGCCACCCGTGATGCGCTGGTGCTGCGCATGATCGACAAGATTCTGAGCAACGGACAGGCCGGCCTTATTGACCTGGATTTGAACCAGAAACAGGCCGTACTGAGCGCCGCTTCGTTCACGGACCTGAATAACGACTACTCCACCCACATTCTCTACGCTACCCCCCGCCAGGGCCAGAGCCTCAACCAGGTGCGCGACCTGCTGCTGGGTGAGCTCAGCAAGGTAAAGAAGGGTGACTTCCCGGAGTGGCTGATTCCGGCCATCATCAACAACGAGCAGCTGCAGCGCACCAAAAGCTACGAGAGCAACGAGGCCCGCGCCGGCGCCTTCGTGGCGGCTTTCGTGGCCCGCGAGGACTGGAAAGACTACCTCAAGCAGTTCGACGACTTCGCGACCATCACCAAGGAAGAAGTGATGCGCGTGGCCCAGCAGTACTACGGCCCCGGCTACGCCCTGGTATACAAGCGAACCGGCCAGGACCCCAACAAGGTGAAAGTGGTGAAGCCCGCCATTACGCCCGTGCCGGTGAACCGCGAAGCCGCTTCCGACTTCTACAAGCAGGTAACCAGCATGACCTCGCCGGAGTTGCAGCCGGTGTTCCTGGACTACAAGAAAGACATTCAGGAAACGAAGCTGGCCTCGGGCGTGCCGGTGTACTACACTCACAACGCCGAGAACAACCTCTTCAACCTGTACTACGTGCTCGACCTAGGCACGAACCACGACCCCAAGCTGGGCCTCGCCACCGACTACCTGCAGTACCTGGGCACGGGCAAGTACAACGCCGCCCAGCTCCAGCAGGAATTCTACAAACTCGGCTGCTCCTTCTCGGTGCAAAGCGGCCAGGACCGCACCTTCGTCAGCCTCTCCGGCCTCGACACCAACTTTGAAGCGGCGCTGATTCTGTTTGAGAACCTGTTGCATGCTCCCAAACCCGATGCGGCTGCCCTTAAGAACATGGTGGCTGGGGTGCTCAAAGCCCGCCAGGATGCTAAGCTGAACAAAGGCGTGATTCTAAACCAGGCCTTGGTGAACTACGCCAAGTACGGCGCGAAAAATCCTTTCACTAGCCAACTCAGCGAGAAAGAGTTGAAAGCTTTAAAGCCCGAGCAACTCACTGCGCTGATTCAGAAGCTCCCGACCTATCAGCATCGTATTCTATACTACGGTCCACGTCCTTTGTCAAGCAAACAGGGCAAAATCGAGGGTTCGGAGAACCGCGTAGCTACCTCACCTGTATTTGGCTTGGAGCAAGAACTACAAGTTCTATACACAACTCCTATCAAGGAGCTACCCTCGCTGACTACCCAGAAGTTTCGCTCCAACGTTAGGAATTCTGTAGAAGGTCCAGCCCGAACCCTTACCCCCGTTCCGGCCAATAAGGATTTTGCTGAGCAACCGATGACGGACCGCAAGGTGTACTGGGTGGACTACAACATGGTACAGGCCGAAATCTTGTTTTTGAGCAAGGGGCCGGTGTTTGACAAGGGCCTGCTGCCGACGACCAGCCTCTACAACGAGTATTTTGGCGGCTCGATGGGTAGCATTGTGTTCCAGGAGTTGCGCGAGTCGAAGGCGCTGGCGTACTCGGCTTCCTCGCGGTTTGCCTCAGCCGATAAGGTAGGGCGCAGCTCCTACAACCTCAGCTACATTGGCACCCAGAGCGACAAGCTGCCCGAGGCTATGGCCGGCATGAACACCCTGCTCAACGATATGCCCGTGGCCGAAGCCAACCTGCAGATTGCCAAGCAGAGCATCCGCAACAGCATTGCCACCGAGCGCATCACCAAGTCTGACATTCTGTTCAGCTACGAGCGCGCCAAGCGCCTCGGCCTCGACTACGATGTGCGCCGCGACGTGTACGAGCAGACCTCCAACATGAGCTTCCAGGATCTGCAGAAATTCCAGCAGGCCCGCGTGAAAGGTCAGCCCCAAACGATTCTGGTTATCGGTTCTAAAGACCGCCTCAACTTCAAGGAGCTGGCCAAATACGGCCAGGTCCAGCAACTCACGCTGAAAGAGATTTTCGGCTACTAGGTCCCATGTCGTTACTACCATCTTGCCTGTCATCCTGAGCGCAGCGAAGGACCTCTACCGCTTCATTGTAGGGCTACTCAATTACTAACGGTAGAGGTCCTTCGTCGCACTCAGGATGACAGGTGGGGTAGCAGAAGCAACATTTTTCAAAACCCACAATCCTAAATACCTGTCACGTAACACCTGACAATCTTTTCAACAATGGCAGAGAAAATCACCATCAAGAACGGCAAGCTGAATGTGCCCGATCAACCCATCATCCCGTTCATCGAAGGCGACGGCACGGGTCCGGACATCTGGGCGGCTTCCGTCCGCGTGTTCGACGCGGCAGTAGAAAAAGCCTACGGCGGCTCGCGCAAGCTGGTGTGGAAAGAAGTAATGGCCGGCGAGAAGTCGTTCAAGCAGACTGGTAACTGGCTGCCCAACGAAACCCTGGATGCCTTCCGCGACTACCTCGTGGGCATCAAAGGCCCCCTGACTACCCCCGTAGGTGGTGGCATTCGTTCGCTGAACGTTGCCCTGCGCCAGGAACTGGACCTGTACGCCTGCGTACGTCCGGTACGGTGGTTTGAAGGTGTACCTTCGCCGGTGAAGCAGCCGAACCTGACCGACATGGTGATTTTCCGCGAAAACACCGAGGACATCTACGCCGGCATCGAGTACATGAACGGCACGCCCCAGGCTCAGAAAATGCTGGAATTCCTGCAGGATGAGATGGGTGTGAAGAAAATCCGCTTCCCCGAGTCGTCTTCGTTCGGCATTAAGCCTGTGTCGAAAGAAGGCACCGAGCGTCTGGTGCGCGCTGCTATTCAGTACGCCATCGACAACAACAAGCCTTCGGTGACCATTGTGCACAAGGGCAACATCATGAAGTTCACCGAGGGTGCCTTCAAAACCTGGGGTTACGAGCTGGCAGAGCGTGAGTTCGGCGACAAAGTGTACACCTGGGCTCAGTACGACAAGGTAGCGGCCAAGCAAGGCCAGGAAGTAGCCGACGCCCAGCAGAAAGCTGCTCTGGAAAGCGGCAAAATTCTGGTAAAAGACAGCATTGCTGACGCCTTCCTGCAGCAGATCCTGCTCCGCCCCGCCGATTACTCGGTAGTGGCTACCCTGAACCTGAACGGCGACTATATCTCCGACGCCCTGGCCGCCATCGTGGGTGGTATCGGCATTGCGCCCGGTGCTAACATCAACTACGTAACGGGCCACGCCATCTTCGAAGCTACCCACGGCACCGCGCCCAAGTACGCTGGCCTCGACAAAGTGAACCCCGGCTCGGTTATCCTCTCGGGTGCCCTGATGCTGGAGCACATGGGCTGGCAGGAAGCGGCCGACCTGATCTACAAAGGCCTGGAAGCTGCCATTGCCTCGAAGCGCGTAACCTACGACTTCGAGCGCCTAATGGACGGTGCTACCCTGCTGAAGTGCAGCGAGTTCGGCGACGAGATTATCAGCCGGATGTAGTAGCTTGGCACTAGCCAATTAAACCACGAAACCCCGCGTTGGCTGCAAGGCCGGCGCGGGGTTTTTGTTTCATTAACCTACATGAAAGCTTTATATCCAACTGCACTGTTCATTTTATTATCGACAACTACTTGCACTCAACCTGCACATGCACCCGCTGATTTTACGCTTAGAATAGAAGATTATACTGACACTATCAACACATTTCAGGGTACGTTTACTAGGCGAGGAATAGCTTCAAATAAAGCAGGAGAGGTATTCAGAGATACCACTGTCCATTTTGATTTCACCTCCCAACAAAAGGACTCTATCTATAGAATGATGGGAAACACACATTTCTTTACTCTGCCGGCAGTTTTAACTCCACAGTGTAATGGTATAATTCACCCTTCATCAACTGATAATCTAGCCACTCGCTGTAACGGTGTTGAACATAAAGTGAGATTTGAAAATGGCTGTGAAACAGCAGACAATAGGGTAAAAGAATTTCAACGACTTCTGAGCTTTATTTATAAAATGGTATACAGAAATCCACAGATTAGGGCGTTGCCTAATTCTGAATTATTCATATTATAACTACTTACTTCAATCAGATTCTAAGCACACAGCCAATATGACTATGTGCTAAAGAGTCACTAAGGACAACCTATTATCCCTTTTTTTGCATCTTCCGTATGTTTGTGCATCTGATAGATAGTCGGTCTGCCAGATGCACAAACGGCGCCCAGAGCCGAAGCTCTGACCGCCGCCATCCTGAGGATGTCCGAGCCAGTGGCTGACCACAGTTCGAATTGTGCCTGTTAGAACTGCTTTCGTCAGTTTCAACACGACGTGAAACCAATTGGCTTTGTCAACTGATTTCTTTTTCGCACGTTTACCCATAACTGATCAGGTTGAGGGTGCGCTAATCACTCACTTCCTGAAGCCCCGGTTGTTCCCGCAGCCGGGGCTTCGTCTTTTCAGACGACGCGTTGGCGGGGTGACAACCGTGCGAATACAGTAAAGACTGCAACCGCCGGAGTAGCCCAACAACAAACAGAGCGCCCCAGGTGGAGCGCTCTGTGAGGTTTAAGCCAGGTGTAGGGGTAGGCACTAGTTGCCTAGCACACCGAATGCAGGACTTTTACTGGGCACGAAATCGAGGACGATGGAATTCATGCAGTAGCGCTGGCCGGTGGGCGGCGGGCCGTCGTTGAAGATGTGGCCGAGGTGGGAGTCGCAGCGGCCGCAGAGCACTTCGGTGCGCTCCATCCCGAGGGTATTATCGGCCTCGTAGCGCACGGCTTTGGTGCGCAGAGGCTCGAAGAAGCTGGGCCAGCCGCACTCACTGGCAAACTTGGCCGTGGAGCGGAATAGGGCGTTGCCGCAGGCAGCGCAGTAGTAGGTGCCTTTGGCCTCGGCGTTCCAGTATTTGCCGGTGAAGGGGCGCTCGGTGTCTTTGCCGCGGGCTACGCGGTACACCTCGGGCGTGAGCACCTGCTTCCACTGCGCATCGGAGAGGCGCAGGCGGGTAGTATCGGTACGGGAGTAGTAGGGGTTGCGGCCGGTGGCAGAGGTAGCGGGCTTGGCGGCCGTTTTGGTGGCGGCTGAAGCTTTTGCTTTAGCAGGCGAGGTTTGGGCCTGCCCCTCGCAGGAGAAACAGCAGGTGGCGGCCAGCAGCAGCCCAACAATGCGGAATAGCATGGTGCAAATACTAGAGGTGTAGCTACACATACGCAGTTGCTACCCCCATCGGTTCCTCCACACCTGAACCGTTGGGGCCACTGCCTGGAACTAGCACCATTGTTGCGCTCCTAGGCGGGTTCTTCCTTTCTATTCCTCTGCTTATTTCTATGAAATGCTCCCTATTTCCTACCATCCTGCTGCTAGGCAGCCTAACGGCAGCGCAGGCCCAAACCTCCGTAGTGGTTAACCCTGACGGAACCCACTCGGTGCTACACCAAACCGGCAGCTCAGCGGTACTGGTTAATCCGAACGGTACTCATACTGTGGTACCCAATGTGGAAAGCAACCCCACGGTCATCGTCAATCCCGATGGTACGCACTCGGTGCTCCACCGCCATGGCAGCACTAACCTGCTAGTCACACCCAACGGCGCCCACCAGGTTCTGACCACCACTACCCCCGACACCACGCATTACCTGCGTCTGCTGCGCATCAAGAAACGGAAGAAGTAACCACGGAGAATTCCGGAAAGGCTCGTCATACAGAGACGGAGCCGAAACATGGCATCTCACGTTCTTCTACAAAAGGTCCTGTCGAGCTGGTCGAGACATCTCGCGTGCTGACGTTGGGTTAGTATCTCAACGTCAGCACGCGAGATGTCTCGACCAGCTCGACAGGACGTTCTTTACACTCTATATCTATAGCTACTGCAAACCCAACACTCCTGCTAGTTCTGTTGCTTTTTGAGGTAGGCGGCGGCAGCGGCGTTTTTGGGGTTGAGAGCCAGGGCGCGCTTGTAGTTTTTGGTGGCTAGCTCTTGGTTACCCAGGTCAGCGTAGGTTTCGGCGAGGCTGTCGTAAGTGTTGGCGCTCTGGGGGTAGAGGCTGACGTTGAGCTTGAACACCTCTACGGCTTCCCGCGCCATGTTCTGGCGGAGCAGCAGGTAGCCCCAGGCGTTTACTTCATCCTCAGGCAGCTGGTAAGCGGCGTTTTTCTTTTTCTCCTGGTTTACCAGCGCCGAGGCCTGGGCAAAGCCGCGCTTGCGCAACTCGGTGTGCAGGGCCCGGATGGTAGGCGGCAGCCCGAACCCGGCCACGGCGCGCATATCGGGGAGGTAATGGGCGGCTATTTCATCCATAAATACGTCGGGGTTGGCTCCGATGAGGTTAGTCAGGACTACAATGGCCAGGTCATCGTCGGGGTAGATGAACAGGGCGGAGCGGCCCCCTCCTACTGGCGCCACAGCGCGGTGCTCGGGGCGCGTTACCGTGGGCCAGCCCAGGGCGTAGCCGTTCAGCATGCGACTAAAACCGCGCTGGGTGCCGTTGTTGAGGTTGCCGGGCGTCCAGAGGGTAGGGAGACTGGCGGGTTTCAGGAGTTGGCCTTGTTGCAGGGCGATAATCCAGCGGGCTACCTCTTCGGCCGTAGAACTCATGCCGGCCGCCGTGCGCAACATAGGCGGAAACGTCTCGAAGGTATTGCGCAGCTGGTTGCCCCGGCGCATCTGCCCGTTGCTGTTGTGGTAGTAGGTGTAGCCCCGGGCTGCGTGGGGCAGCACGTCGTGGGCGTCGCCGAAGGTGGTGCGCGGCATCCCCACTACCTTCAGCTGGCGCTCCTGGATAAACTCGATGAACGGCTGCCCGCTGAGCTTATCAATGATTTTGCCCAGCAGCAGGTAGTTGGTTTGGTTGTAGGCAAACTTCTCGCCGGGCGCGAAGTCCATCGGCTGGGTTTGCACCTTGGCCCAAGCGGCGCTTTCATTTTCCTCGGTCACCATCTCATCGTCGGGCATGATGTCGGGCAGGCCGGAGGTGTGGGTAAGCAGCTGCCGGACCGTCACGGACTGCCAGGCGGCGGGCAGCCCATCGAGGTAGCGCGAGGCGGGGGCCGTCAGGTCCAGCTTGCCGGCTTCTACCAGCTGCATCACCGCTACCCCCACAAAGGCCTTGGTAATAGAGTTGATGGTAAACCGCGTCTGGCCGGTTACCGGCACCGAGTCTTGCACATTAGCCAGCCCGTACTGCCCCGTCCGGATGATTTTACCATGCCGAATAACCGCTAGCTGCAGCCCAGGAATGCGGAGTTGGCGCATTTTGGCTTGCAGAAACAGGTCGAGGCTATCGGGAGGGGTAGCCGCTTGCGCCTGAGAGGCAGTGCCAAAGCTCAGGAACAGTACAAGCCAGACCAGCGGGGCCCAAGTGGTTGTGCGTGGCGTTTTCATGGGAGAGAAATAAGGAAAGCGTACAGATGCGGTGCGCCCGGCGGGGCTACGTTCGGACAGATGTAGCGTCGTAATATAGGGTTGCCTCTATTTTGAATTTTACTGCTGGTATAGATCCTCTAGGCAGGAGGCTTGCCCCCCCCACTATATGAGAGCTGCGCATCACGCGAGGCAGATGGTACAAACCGTATAGCTACTGCTTCAAAAACTTCTTTACATCAGCAGCGTGGCGCTCGGCTGGGGTAGCCGACCTTTCGCCTAGGATCAAAGGGCCAACCGGCGCGACTGGCGTAACTTGCAGCTTCACTTGGTTACCGGCTGTATGCTTTCTTCTTTGCTGCGAACTTCTCTGGGCCGCCTGCGGGCAATTGGGTTTCTGGAGGGCATTTCCTTTCTGGTGCTGCTGGGCATTGCCATGCCCTTGAAATACCTGGCCGGGCAACCCGCGGCTGTGCGCTACGTGGGCATGGCGCACGGGGTGCTATTTGTGGCCTATGTGTTGCTGGTGCTACAGGTGAGCTTGGAGCATAGCTGGTCGTGGAAGAAGGCGCTGCTGGCCCTAGCTGTGTCGGTAGTGCCTTTCGGCACGTTCTGGGCCGATAAGAAGCTTTTCCGCCCGGAGTAGCGGGCTGCGCTACCTGCCACCACTCAGGTGCCCTCTCCAGGGGAAGCCTGCACCTGAGTGGTGGCCACAACCGGCCTTCTCACTAGCCGTCTAACCACACCCGCCAGCGGCCAAGCGGTGCTCCTTCAGGAAAGACAAGCCAGCAATATTTTAACAAACAGCCAATTTTATTGAATAAACATCAATAAAATTGGCTGTTGTTTTGCAATACTCGCATTTATTCACAACTTACGCTACAGGAGTTTCTCTTGCTTGCGCCGATCTTCACTTATCCACAACCATAACACTTGTATTCATGCTCACATCACACGCAACCCGCTTGGCCCTAGTAGCAGCTATTGGCGCCTTTTCCGTAGCCAGCTGCAGTCAGGAGAATGACTCGGCGGCGGTGCAGCCCGCAGCCAGCAGCAGCCAGAGCGCTAAAGTGGAGGAAGCCTACCCCGGCCAGAACGGGAATAGCCAAGCAGGCTACCTCAGCGGTCAGCCCATTGAGTACCGCAGCATCAACGGCGAAAACATTTACGAAGGCGACATTATCCTGACCTCTGAGCAGGTGGCCAACACGGGAGCCCGGCCGGAAAGCGCCGGCCGCACATCGGGACGCTGGCCCTCGGCGGTGGTGTACTATACCATTGACGCCGCCCTGCCCAGCCAGAACCGCGTAACCGACGCCATTGCCCACTGGCAAACCAACACCGCCATCCGCTTCGTGAAGCGTACTACCCAGGCCAACTACGTTACGTTCCGGGTAGGCTCAGGCTGCTCCTCCAACATTGGCATGATTGGCGGCCGCCAGTATATCAACCTGGCCTCGGGTTGCTCCACGGGTAACACCATTCACGAAATTGGTCATGCCCTGGGCCTGTTCCACGAGCAAACCCGCAACGACCGGGACACCTACGTGAACATTCTCACCCAAAATATTCAGGCAGGCTACGAGAATAACTTCTCGAAGTATTCGGCATCAGGGTACGCCGGCACCGACTACGGAGTGCTTGACTTTGGCTCCATTATGATGTACGGCTCGTTCTCCTTCTCCTCAAATGGGCAGCCCACCATTACCAAGAAGGACGGCTCTACTTTCGACATCCAGCGCAGCGCGCTTTCAACCGGCGACAAGGCTGGTATCGACGCCATGTACTAACCTCTTAACAAGAAGTTACCTTACAAAAAAGGCACCCACTGGTGGGTGCCTTTTTTGGTGATTATGCCCGTGGCTGGCTAGGTATTCAGCACCTCTCCGCCGTTGGGGTGAATGGCCTGTCCCGTGATGTAGGAGGCATCTTCAGAGGCCAGGAACACGTAGGCGGGGGCTACCTCGGAGGGCTGGCCGGGGCGCTTCATGGTCGTATCCTTGCCGAAGGAAGCTACTTTCTCGGCGGGAAACGAAGCCGGAATGAGCGGTGTCCAGATAGGGCCCGGAGCTACGGAGTTTACCCGGATCTTTTTTTCAGCCAGTTGCTGGGCAATGGAGCGGGTGTACGCCGTAATGGCTCCCTTCGTGGAGGTATAGTCTACGAGCTGCTGGTTACCCCGGTAGGCATTGATGGACGAGGTGTTGATGATAGAGTCGCCCTCTTTCAGGTGAGCCAGTGCGGCCCGGGTCACGCGCACAAAGGAGAAAAAGTTGACCTGGAAAGTATCCTGCCACTGCTCGTCCGGTATCTCGGCCACGTCCTGATTCACGAACTGCTCAGCGGCATTGTTCACCAAGACGTTAAGCTGACCCAGTTCCTGTACCGTCTGATCGACAATGGACTGGCAGAACTGCTGGTCGCGCAGGTCCCCGGGCAGCGTCAGGCAGCGGCGACCTTCGGCTTCTACCAGTTGCCGGGTTTCGTAGGCATCCTGCTCCTCCTGGGGCAGGTAGGTGAAGGCCACATCGGCACCCTCGCGGGCAAAGTGCACGGCTACGGCCCGGCCAATGCCGGAGTCGCCGCCGGTAATAAGGGCTACTTTGCCCTGCAGCTTTTCGCTGCCTTTATACCCGGGCCGGATGTATTGCGGCTGAGGCGTCATTTCCTGTTCAATACCAGGCTGTTGCTCTTGCTGTTGAGGGGGCAGGGAGGTTGGCTTGTTTTCCATAGCATTGGTAAAAGATTGAGCTAGTACGAACGAAGGACAAACCGGCGGGTTTCCACTGTGCAGATAGATATTGAAATCTTTACACGAACCCCCATTTGCCCCCTTGCCTAATGAGCCGCGGCCCGTACTATGCGCGCCGTTACCAGCACCTGCCCCACATGGCGCGTAGTGTGCTCGGCTGCGTGTACCAGCAAGCCTATTACGGTGCTGGGTAGCCCTGCCCGCCCTACCGGCCGAAACTCCGGGAGCGTAGCTTCAGGAGTGGCGCGCAGGGTAGCCAGCATGGTTTCTACCTGGGCCGAGAACTGCCGGAGCAACGCGGTGGTAGTAGCAGGCAGAGCGGGTCCGTCTTTCTCAGTGGCCAGAAACTGAAATTGCGCCTCGCTCAGCGGCTCATGACGGGCGTAAGTTTGCATCCGGTCAAGCACTCCGGCCAGGTGCCGCAGGTGAAAGCCCACGGACGCTACCCCGGCCGGCCGCTCTGGCAGGAGGTCGTCGGGGAAATCATGGAGGGCCGCCTGCACTTCTTCCCGGGCTTGCAAGAGCGCATGCGCCAGGGGCTGCAACAAAGGCGAGAGGTCCGGGAGTGGGCCCCGTAGCCACACTTCTGGCTGGGAGAGAGGAGTAGTCATACCCTGGTAACTACCAGTAGGCGGTCTGGGTTTGCGGGCAGCCTCACTCAAGCCCACGGTTCTCGCAACCAAGTGCCAGCGCATGAGCAGGTAAAAAGCCGCTACGTCTGGCCCCGGTAGCCTATCTTTAAGCCCATGCTTCAGATTTCGCAGCGTGGCCTGGCACTGCCGCCCTCCCCTTACCGCCGTCTTACTCCGTACGCCGAAGCCGCCCGTGAGCGGGGCGTTACGGTGCATCCGCTCAACATCGGCCAACCCGATATTGAAACGCCCCCAACTATGCTGGCCGCCGTGCAGCAGGCCAACATCCGAGTGCTGGAGTATGGTCCTACTGCGGGCTACCCCAGCTACCGCCAGAAGCTAGCCGAGTACTACCAGCGGCTGGGGCTGAACATCGTGGCCGACGACATCCTAGTAACCACCGGGGGTAGTGAGTCGATTTCGTTTGCCTTGCTGGCTTGCCTGAACCCTGGCGACGAGTTTATTGTACCTGAGCCGTTTTATGGCCCTTACACCGCGTTTGCCGTTTCTACGGGCACACAGGTGGTACCCGTGGCTTCGTACCTGGAGCAGGACTTTGCCCTTCCACCTATCGAGGAGTTTGAGCGAAGGATTACTCCGCGTACCAAGGCCATTCTTATCTGTAGCCCCAACAACCCCACGGGCTACGTGTACAGCCGCCACGAGCTGGAGCAGCTCAAGGAGCTGTGCCTACGCCACAACCTCTACCTCCTGGCCGACGAGGCGTACCGCGAATTCTGCTACTCCGATGAGTTCACCAGCGCCCTCAGCTTAGAGGGGGCCGATGACCATGTGGTGCTGCTTGATACCATCTCGAAGCGCTACAGCGCCTGCGGAGCCCGCATCGGGGCGCTGGTTACCAAAAATAAAGCCCTGCGCGAGGTGGTGTTTAAGCTGGCCCAACTGCGGGTGTGCCCCCCTGGCCTGGGGCAGCTGCTGGCCGAAGCAGCCGCCGACCTGCCGGAAGACTACTTCGACCATACCAAAGCCGAGTACCAGACCCGCCGCGACCTGATGGTTCGGCGCCTGCGGGCCATGCCCGGCGTACGGTGTCCGCTGCCCCGGGGGGCTTTCTACGTGCTTTGCCACCTCCCCGTCGATGATGCGGAACGCTTTGCCCAGTGGCTTCTGGAGGAGTTTCAGCACCAGGGCCAGACGCTGATGGTGTCTCCGGCCGCTGGCTTCTACGCAACCCAGAGCCTGGGCCGCCAGCAGATGCGCATGGCCTACGTGGTAAACCAAGACATCATCAGCCAGGCCATGGACTGCCTGGAAGTAGCACTACAGCAATACCCTGGCCGCCAGCAGTAACCAGCAAGGCGCTGCAAGCAGCCGGTTCTACGGTGGTTTCCCCAACAGAACCGGCTGCTTGTGTTGGGGAACATTCCTTTTTTACCAAATGCGCCGCTTAGCTGAGCTTGATTGGGTTGCCGGCCAGGTGGTAGCACTACGTGCGCTTTTAGTATCTTCTGGGCTGATTATTGCCTTTTCCCGCTCCGATGAAATGCTACCTGCCTCTTTTGCTGCTGCCGTTGCTGGGTGCCACGCTCCGGTACCCCTACCACCCTACCCCCGATTCAGCCCGCTTACTTACACTGCGCATCAATGGACAGCCGGTGGCAACTGATACCAGCAGCTCCCGCTTTTTCCTCGGCGCCGACCGCGCCCTGCGCCTGAACATTGTGCGGGCCGACGACCCCGATGGGGAGGGTCTGACCATCATCATCGACCGGTTTCCCATTCAGGCTGGCACCTACACGTTTCAGGAGATTCTGAGCGGACGCAACCGCGACGCCTCTTACCGTTTCGGCAGTACCGCCGCCTACTCCAAATCCTGCCCCGACAACCCCGGCTCCGTGACCATTACGGGAGTAAACCCCGGCCGCCACTGGCTGATGGGCACGTACCGCTGCCAAGTCTGCGAATCGGGCCGCGGCGGCCGGCGCCTGACCCTGGAAGGCACGTTTCGCTACCCCGTGGAGCAGGAGTAGCTCTTTACTGTTGGGCAACTATCTGCTGCCAAACGGCTTCCTGCTACTATGCTTTTCGTGTACCCTACGCTTCTTTTTTAGTGGAGTAGGCTAATACCTACTGACGCGCTATTGCTGTACCGGAGAAGAACAGTGCGTTCATCGTCTTTCAAGTTGATGCCGATACCGCAGTTGCCGGGCAAAGATTCCGGAAGGCAGAAGCGCCGCCGGCCTACTTGGCGCAGTACCCCGGTGCGCCCTTGCCCAGCTTTTACCGGGCATCATAACCACTCCTGCCATGAGCAGACGGCTGTACTCTTACGCAAAAGTCCCGGCAAGCTGCCACCTTCTCCTTTCTGAAGAAGCAGCACCCTGCCGGGACTTTCCGTGCCACATAGTCGCTTTCTGGACTACACCAGGGTGTAGCTCACCACGTCACTGGTTTACTTGCGCCTTCACTACTTACAGCGTAGCCAGGTCCAGCACGAAACGGTACTTTACATCGGACTTCAGCATCCGCTCATAGGCTTCGTTGATGTAGTCCATCCGAATCACTTCTACGTCGCTCATAACATTGTGCTCGGCGCAGAAATCCAGCATTTCCTGGGTTTCCTGAATGCCACCAATTAGGGAGCCCGCAATGCGGCGGCGCTTGGCAATGAGGTTGAAGGCGTGCAGCTGCGGGGCTTCCGGCGGTACTCCTAGCAGCACCATAGTACCGTCGCGGCGCAGGGTGTTGATGTAAGGAGCCAAGTCCATGGGCGCCGACACCGTGTTGATAATCAGGTCGAAGTAGTTCGACACCGCCTTCATGGCCTCGGCGTCCTTGGTTACCACGAATTTGTGGGCCCCCAGGGCTTTGGCATCGGCTTCCTTGCCGGGCGAGGTGCTGAGTACAGTTACCTCGCAGCCCAGGGCCGCGGCAAACTTCACAGCCATGTGGCCCAGGCCGCCCAGGCCCATTACGGCCACCCGGTCGCCGGCCTTGGCGTTCCACTGCCGCAGCGGCGACCATGTGGTAATGCCAGCGCAGAGCAGCGGTGCTACCCGGGCCAGATCCAGCTTCTCCGATACATGAAGCACGAATTTCTCCGTTACGACGATGTGGTTGGAGTAGCCGCCGTAGGTAGGCTGCCCGTCTTTGCCAATGCCGTTGTAGGTACCCACGAATCCTTCGTCGCAGTACTGCTCCAGTCCGTCGTTGCACTCGGAGCAGTGCTGGCAGGAATCGACCATGCAGCCTACACCGGCCAGGTCACCAGCTTTAAAGTTTTTTACGTGCGCGCCAACCTCTGTTATACGGCCCACAATTTCGTGACCCGGTACCATAGGAAAGATGGAGCCGCCCCATTCGTCGCGCACCTGGTGCACATCGGAGTGGCACACGCCGCAGTAGAGGATTTCGATGCGCACATCGTGCGGTCCTACCGCACGGCGCTCAAAGTTAAATGGCTCGAGGGGGGCATGCGCGACCGGGGCCGCGTAGCCTTTTGCTTCTGACATGAGAAGGAGTTGGTTGTAGAGAAAGACAAATACCGAACAGAAACGCAACAACGGTTGTAGACCCTGTATTGTTTGTTTAAGGGAGGCTGCGGCAGGCAAGTTGGGCCAACCGCCCGGGGTGGCGCAGTACCTTGCAGCGGGCTCCTTGGCCCACTGCTCCGCGCATGCATTCTACCGCTCCTGCTCCCCCACCCGCTCTCCGTGCCATCTTGCTAGCTACGCTGGGGGCCGTGCTATTTTCCTCTACCTTTCTGCTCAACCGTTTGATGGCTACTACGGGCGGCTTCTGGGTCTGGACAGCGGTACTGCGCTACGTGTATACTGCCCTGCTGCTGACGAGCTGGCTGCTGGTACGCCGACAATGGCACGGCTTCTGGCAGTTCTGGCGGAACTCGTGGCGGGTGTGGGTGCTGTGGGGCAGCGTGGGCATTGGCCTGTTCTACTCCCTGCTGGCCATTGCGGCGCAGTTCAGTCCGGCCTGGCTGATAGCCGGGTCCTTTCAACTCGTGCTGCTGTCGGGAATATTGCTCACTCCTGTTATCTACTCTGACCACCGCGCCAAGCTGAACTTGCGGGCCCTGAGCCGGGCCGGACTAGTGGTGCTGGGGGTGCTGCTGATGCAGGCCGAGAACCTCCTCCGTGGGGTTTCGGGGCGGGCCTCACTCGGGTTTGGGATGGTAGTAGTGGCGACGTTTCTCTACCCCCTGGCCAACCGCAACGTATTGGTGTATCTAGAAACGGCTCCCGTACGTGTATCGGCTACCCAAATGGTGCTGGGGCTGGCTATGGGTAGCCTTCCTTTCTGGGCTCTACTCTCAGTGTGGGGCATGCTGACGGGTCCTGGCCCCACGCCGTCGCAGTGGGGCTACACGCTGGTGGTAGCGTTGCTGGCGGGCGTACTGGCGACGGGGCTGTTTTACTACGCTCTGGCCCTGGCGGGGCAGAATGCTACCCTCCTAGGTGCCGTGGAAGGTACGCAAGCGGTAGAGCTGCTGGCTACTGTAGCCTTGGAGGTTACGCTACTGGGGGCGCCGTTTCCGTCTCTAACCAGCTAGCTCGGCATGGGGCTGGTGGTGCTGGGCATTGGGCTGTACAGCCGGTTATAAAACACCCGGCAGCTACTGCCTACTTTTACCGAGCTGCTCCCGGGCTGCCTGTTCCGTTGAAATGGCCTGTACCGGAGTGGCTTGCTGCGGGACGGGGGCTTGCCAGCCTTTGCGAAGCATTTCGGCTACTTGCTCTTGCAAACGCCGCATCGACTCGCGGGAAAACTTGCGTTGCAACATTCGCCCAAACAGCCGAAAGCCCAGCCAGTAGAAGGGGTTACGAATGCGGCCCGTTTGCGAGAAGGCATGGATACGAAACTGCACACGCCCGGTACTCAGGTGCTTATGAATGGTAAAATCAATCTGCCCCCGCTCGAAGTGCCCTTCCAGCGTGCGGTAGTTGTACCCCCACACCCGCTCCTGGTCTCCGCCGGGTAGGGTCCGCACCTCATCCGTCACCCCCCCGATACGCACCCCAAACCAGAACGTAAAAAACAGGAAACGCCCGCGCAGCACCATCACGCGCTGCTCCAAGGGCTGATCGGGCAGGAAAATACCCGTTATCAAGTCAGGCGGAGGAAACGTGTAGTTGCGCAGCACCTCGCGGGCGGCGGCCCAGGAGCCGTGCGGCTCAGGTGGGCCGGGTGCTTCCAGTGGCAGCTCCGTTTCGTAATCATCCACGCGCCAGCCGTTTTCAACAGTGTACTCACTGGTACGCGTGAGGTCAAAGTTATAGCCCGCCTGGGTGTAGGCATCGAGCCGGGCCTTCTGCAGCTGGTAGAGGGGCGGCTTAGGCATCGTGGGTGACCTCCGTGCCGGCGGTATTCTGCCGGATGGTTTCTACCTGTACCGGACCAAGCTGGAGGCCGCCACTGCGCTCGGCCACGCGCTGGCAGAACGTTTCCCAGGTCTGCTGCTGCACTTTCCGCCCAATTCCCAACGTATCGTACGTCAGGGCCACCAGTCCGTCGCGGGAGCGGGCTCGGGAGTGGATTTCAAACCGCAACGTGTCGGGTAGAGTAGCGTGAGGGCGGAGAGTAAAGCAGATGCAGCCCGCCTCCGGGTGATTTTCCAGCGTAGTCAACTCGAAATAATCGGCTCCTACTTGCGTCACGCGCACTTCTCCATTCCAGGGCCCCAGAATTTTGATGCGGAACTCGTCGCCCACGCTCAGCTCGCCGGGCTGACCCTGGGCTTTCTCGAAATCGGCCAGCATGTCGGGGGAGTACTCGGGCAAATGGCCTTTGATGTGGTGCAGCAGCTCGGCGGCCGGACGGCGTGGGTGCTGCACATCGACCCAGTAACGGCGCTCAAAAAAGGGGCCGCTGCCGGTGTGGGCGGGTTGTTCAGCTTTAGACATAGCGCAAAAAGGTAGTTGCCTGAATAACGTGCCCGGCCCCGTGGGGTTGTAGCATCTGCCGCTCCACAACCCCGCCGGGGCAGCCGTAGTACACGACTTGTCCACCCCTTTTTTTCGCGTATGGCTTACTACCGCCCGCCCGGGCCGCCCCCCGACCCCATCATCGTTCGTGACCTCACGCGCCAGCAAGATGAACTGCGCACCCTGGTACGGCTGGAGCCTCTGGCTCAGGAACCCAGCCTCATTGCCGGCTGCGACTCCTCCTTTCCTACTCCCGAAACCGTGTTGTCGGTGTTTGTAGTACTGCGTTTTCCTACCCTCGAAATAGTGGAGAAAGTGTACCACACCAGCCCCGTCACGCTGCCTTACATTCCGGGCCTGCTCGCTTTCCGCGAAGCGCCCAACCTGCTGCTGGCTTACGAGAAGCTTCGGCACAAGCCCGATGTGATAATGGTGGACGGGCACGGCATTGCCCATCCGCGCCGCATGGGCATCGCCGCACACGTAGGGGTGCAGCTGGACGTTCCTACCTTCGGCGTAGCCAAGCAAAAGCTTACCGGCACTTATCAGGAACCAGCCTTACACAAGGGCAGCATCAGCCCGCTCTTCGACCGCAGCGGCGAGCTACTGGGAGAAGTCATCCGCTCGAAGGACAAGGTGAACCCGTTATTCGTGAGCCCCGGCCACCGCTGTGACCAAGCTACTGCCACCCGCCTCACTTTGTCCTGCCTGCGGAGCTACAAACTTCCCGAACCCACTCGCTTGGCCGACCACTGGGCGGAGGAGTTCAAAAAAGAGTTACGGTAACCAGGGTACTGTGTGTACAGGTTTTCCCTGGTACTACTCCCTGACAGGCACCCACTTATTAGGACAAAAAGGCTTTAACAGCATTCAGCACGACATCTCAGCTGATTCTTTTACGCCACAGACCCCGCAGCCACTAGGAAGTGCTGCGGGGTCTGTCATTTATGAAATCACAGATAAGTACAAAATAAAACAGCGGTTTATGTACCCCATTTGTTTAATCAAATAGATTTAATCCTGAAAATACGCCAACCATTACTTGGTTGAGTTGCGATTTACTCGTTTATTCGCCTTACTCGTTGAGTTTTTAACAATCATAAACGAAAGCATGAAGAAAAGCTTACTCTTGTCGCCTTTAGTGGTGCTGGCACTTACTAGCCAGGGAGCTTGGGCCCAGACTCGTAGTATCTCTGGCCGAGTTACTGATCGGGCTACTGGGGAAGGCCTACCTGGGGTTACTGTGTTGTTGAAAGGCAGCACGAATGGAGTTTCCACAAATTCTGATGGTACCTATACGCTAACGGTGCCTACCACTGGTGGCGCACTGGTATTCTCTTCGGTGGGCTACATCCCCTTAGAGCGCCCTATTGGCACAGATAATACTCTTGATATCGGGCTTGCTTCTGATACCAAGACCCTGAGTGAGGTAGTCGTGACAGGCTACGGCACGCAGGAGCGCCGCGATTTGACAGGCTCTATTACTACTGTACAAGGCGAGGCCATTGCTAATTTGGCTACTCCCAGCTTTGCCCAGCAGTTGGCGGGTCGGTCAGCCGGCGTAAACGTACAAACTCCGTCGGGCTTGCTTGGGCAACAGCCCCGCATCCAAATCCGGGGAACTAACTCTATTTCCTCGGGTACCTACCCGCTGGTAGTAGTGGATGGCCAGCCTATTTTCACGGGCAACACCAGTGCTTTCGCCAACGGATCGAACCCCTTAGCTGACATTAACCCATCAGACATTGAGTCTTATGAAGTGTTAAAGGACGGTTCGGCTACGGCCATTTATGGTTCACGGGCTGCCAACGGGGTAATCCTGATTACGACTAAGCGCGGCCGAGAAGGCAAAGCAGTTGTAACGTACGATACCTATTTGGGTGTTGCCAAGACGCTGAAGCGCTACGATGTACTCGGAGCGGAGGACTTTATCACCATCAGCAACGAGAAAGACCGTAATGCGGGTGGGGCTGGAACCATCGCGGCACCTTTGCTTGAAAATGGCAATCTGGTGCGTACGGACTGGCAGGACGAAATCTTCCGCACGGGTTTCCAACAAAACCATGTAGTCTCGGTATCGGGAGCTTCGGCAAAAACGAATTATTACTTCTCGGGTGGTTTCACTGATCAGACCGGCGTAATCAAGAGCAATGAGTTGCAGCGTCTGAGCTTCCGCTCTAACATTGATACGGAAGTCAAGAAGTGGCTGCGCGTAGGGTTGAGCTTGGGCTTGACTCGCACCCGTACCTTTGGCTTGAACACCAGTGTGAACGGTCTTTCTGGCAACGTGGCGGGGGCTTTGTCTCTTTTCCCAAACGTACCAGCCCGCAATCCTGACGGTACCCCCTACGTGAATGCCGCGGGTATCATCGGCCAAGGCAACAATACCTCCGGCATTGCCTTTAACTACCCGAACATTCTTTTCCCGCTGGAGAACAACATCTACCGCTCCATCAGCTACCGCATCTTGGGTAGCGGTTACCTTGAGGCGGAACCTGTGAAGAACCTCCGGTTGCGCACCTCGCTAAGCACCGACTCACAGTTGCAGGATGACTTCCAGTTCCTGGATCCACGTCAGGGCGACGGCCGCGGTGTTAATGGCTCGGTGTACCAACTGTTCGGCCCTAGTATTCGGTGGAACTGGGTCAACACTGCTACGTACAGCAACGTCATTGGCGAAGACCACAAGATCAATGCCGTAGTAGGTACTGAATATCAGAAAACCACTACCTCTTATTTCTCTGCCAACGGCACGGGTATTTCGGACCGTACGCTAGGTGAAAATGGTATCATCAGCTCTACGCTGGCCACTCCCAGCCTTGGCGGCGACTTCTTAGAGAATGGCCTGCAGTCTTACTTCGGCCGTTTGAACTACTCGCTCAAGGATCGGTACTTGTTGAGCTTTACGCTTCGCTCCGACGCCTTGTCTTCTCTGCCGGCTGATAACCGGCGGGGTCTGTTCCCAGGTGGTTCTATTGGTTGGCGTGTTTCCGAGGAGCCTTTCTTCAAAGGCCTAGGCCTGTCGAGCGTAGTAACTGACTTCAAACTGCGTGCGTCGTATGCCCGAGTAGGTAACGTTGATATTGGGTATTTCCCCTACGTTGGAGCATACTCACCGGCTCAGTATGCCTCGCAAGCTGGTATTGCCTACGGCCGTTTCGGCAACGACCAACTGAAGTGGGAAACGTCCAAGAAAACCGATTTCGGTGTTGACTTAGGTTTCTTCGGTGGTCGTGTGAACCTCAACGTAGATTACTACAAGAACAACGTTGACGACTTGATTCTTGGTGTACGGACCCCGTTGTCGCTGGGGGTGCCGAACAACCGCTACAACGACAACATCGGTTCGCTCTACAACAAGGGTTTCGAGTTTACCCTCACGACGGAGAATATCCGCAAGGACAACTTCACCTGGACAACGAACTTTAACCTGTCCACCAATAAAAACGAAATCACGGCCCTCAACAACAATGAGGACATCATTGAGACTTACAACATCACGCGGGTAGGTGAGTCAATTGGTGCTTTGTTTGGCTATGATTACGTGGGCGTGAACCGAGCCAACGGTAACCCAATCTACCGTAAAGCTGACGGTGTAACGCTGGTACAAGGTAGCACGGCTGCTTCGGGCGCCACGCAGGGCCGCTACTATCTCTATGATGCAGCTAATCCGAATGCCGCTCTTGTGGCCGCAAACGAAAGAACGCTGACGGTTGCGGACAAGAAAATTCTGGGTCGAACCAACCCGAAAATATTCGGGGGCTTTGGCAACACCGTGTCGTACATGGGCTTTGACTTGGACGTGTTCTTCCGCTACAATTTTGGTAACAAAATCATGAACGTGACGCGTCAGCAGCTGCTGCGCACCGACTTCTTGAATAATGGCACCGAAATTTTAGGCCGTTGGCAGTCGCCTGAAAACCCAGGTGATGGACAGACACCGCGCCTTGCATCGGGTACTAGCGCTTTCGTGAACCAAGACAACAATGCTTCGACGCGTTTTGTGGAAAGCGGTGACTTCGTTCGTCTGCAGAATATTACGCTGGGCTACACTATTCCCACCCGTTTTGTTACGCCCATCAATCTGAGCCGAGTACGCATCTTCGTACAGGCCCAGAACGTGGCCACCTTTACTAAGTACAAAGGGGTAGATCCAGAGGTGAATACCAACTTCACCACCAACACCCAAATTGGTGTTGACTACAACAGTAACCCCCAACAGCGAGTGTTTACGGGTGGTCTAAACGTTGCCTTCTAACTCTCGCTTTCGCTGCAATCATGAAAAATTTTCTAACTGTGTTTGCTCCTAGTCGTCAGCGCGTGTTGGCGTTGGCCTTCCTTTCTACCCTAGGGCTCAGCTCATGTGAGGTCACGGATCTGCAACCCAAGAATCAGCTATCCGAAGCCGCTGTCTACAATGATCCTGCCCGTATTGCACTAGCTGTGGCTGGTGTGTATAACGCCGCTCAATCGGGTTTCTATGATCCGCTGAATGGTAGTGCACTGGCCGTACGGGGCTATCCTTTCGGGGCAGCCGCCAACGCGCTGGATGATGCCCGCGGGGAAGACGTTTCGGACATGGCGGGTTTCTTTGGTATTGTTTTTCAAAACCAGATAACCCCATCTAGCCCGAATGTCGTGAACATGTGGTCGAACTGCTACGCAGTAATCAACCAAGCTAACGTTACGATTGAAGGCGTACGCCAAGCCGCCGCTGCCGGCGTTATTACCGCCGCTGAGGCCCAAGTATATGAAGGAGAGCTTCGCTTTTTGCGGGCCCTCTCTCATCATGAGCTGGTTATCCATTTTTCGCGGCCGTACACTGACAAGAATGGATCTAACCCAGGCGTACCCTACCGGGAAGTGGCAGCCAACACCATTGCTGGCATAACTACCGGCCGCGAAGTAGGTCGTGGCACGGTGGCTGAGGTGTATACCAAGATGCTGGCTGACTTGGACTTTGCGGAAAGCAACCTGCCGGCTACTCGTACCATTAGCGGAGCTGCCGCTCCTTCTGTGACGCGTGCTACCAAAGGAGCAGCCATCGCACTCAAACAGCGGCTGCGGCTGCACCAGGCTAACTGGACTGCGGCCGTGGCCGAGGGGAACAAGCTCATTTCAGGTACCAGCGCTCCTTTCACGAGCCCTATCGGAAACTACGCATTAGCTGCTACCCAGCGTGCTGCCTTCCCCGGTGGCACTGGCGTAACTGCTGAAAACGTGTTTTCTGTTGAAAACCGCTCTGATGACAATCCGGGCGTAAACGGTGCGTTGGCAAACGTTTATGGTTCGTCGGCTACTCCAGCCAACGGCGGTATTAACGGCCGTGCACTTCTGGCAGTAAGCCCGAACCTGTACAATGCTCCTTTCTTCACTTGCGGCGACCTGCGCCGTACGGCGATGATGCAGCAGGACGGGGTTCGTCCGGCTTATGTACTTCGCAAGTACACCGACGCAGCTACCAGCTCCGACTTTGCACCCATCATTCGCTACGCTGAAGTACTGTTGAACCAGGCTGAAGCCATCGCCCGCGCTGGTACTAACGATGCCTTGGCCTTGCAACTGCTAAACGCCGTTCGTAACCGCTCGGTTACTACTGCTGCCGACCAGTATGCTGCCGGCTCCCTTACTGGAACTGCGTTGATCCGTGCTATTCTTGACGAGCGCCGTATTGAGTTCGTGGGGGAAGGCAAGCGGTGGGGAGATATTTCTCGTCTGTCGCCGGATCCGACGTACAGCCCAGGCGGTATTCCTGCCAAATTCAGTGGCCTAGTTTCAGGTCAGGTAACGTTGGCACGGTATGCGTGCAACAATACTACTGTTCTGGCAACACCTTCAGTAACCGCTGTACCCTATAGCAGCACTTTGTTCCTGTGGCCCATCCCGGCCATTGAAGTAGCTAACAACCCGACGCTGGCAAGCCAGCAGAACCCTGGCTACTAGTACTTAGGAGAGCTAAAACATAAAAAGCCTGACTGGAATCAGTCAGGCTTTTTATGTTTTGGAGAGCCGCACCTGCATACTGCTCACAATGAGGCGTAGCAGATTCAGGATAGAAGTTCTTGTAACATAGAGGGCAATGCATCAGCAGCTTCTGATGGCAGCGCCAGCAGTTGCGCTACCGCCTGATACACTATTTGCGGCGAGCTGGCCTCGTCCACAACGCCGCGCTGCTTACCGCTTTGCGTCGACTTGGAAAGCTTTTGTCCAGTAGCATCCAGCACCAAACCATGATGCAGAAACTGGGTAGAGGTGAATCTCTCCTGATTGGGCAGGTAGCCAGCCAGCCAGAGTTGCGCAGCCGTACTGGGTAGCAAATCCTGGCCGCGCACTATTAGCGTTATCCCTAGCCGCACGTCATCTATCACCGAAGCAACCTGATATGCGGCAGCACCATTCTTTTTGCGTACCACAAAATCGCCGAGCACCTCCGCCAAAGAAAGCCGTAGGGCCTGCTGAGCTATATCTTGAATATAGACCTGCGTACTAGCTGGCACGTGGGCCCGCCAGGCGGTATCCGGGGCTTCGAAAGGTAAGCTCCGGAAACAGCACGTGCCGGGGTAGCGGCCATCGGGAAGGGTGTGGCTAGCCAGCGCCGAGCGGGAGCAGTTGCAAGCGTAGAATACGCTCGGATGCGTCGTACGGGCGGCCTGCAGCACTGCCTCGTAGTCGGGAAGAAAGTGGCGCTGGGAAAAGTGGCGCTCAAAGTCATCCGGGCCCGTGGGGCCGTGGTCATAATCAAGCCCCAACCACTCAAGAGTTCGGAAGATATTCTCCAGGTAGGCGGGCCGGAACCGGGCCCGATCCAGGTCATCGATGCGCAGGTGTAGGGTGCCGCCGGCGCGGCGCGTGAGCAGCCACGTTAGGGTAAAGTTGATAGCGTTGCCCAAGTGCAGAAAGCCGCTGGGCGTAGGCGCCAGGCGCGAGACAACGGGGACAAGCGGCAGCTGAAACAGCATCATAACGGCGACAAGGTACTACCTCACTCCCATTCCTGAAGCCTATGCCAGCCACGAACCCCATGCCGGTTGCAACTCCGCACACCCGCTGTTTGGTTGACTTTTGCTCCGGAGGGCGTCCTCTTCTGCCTGTTCTTTGGCAAGCGCCTTGCGCGTATGCCTACCCCGCTTTGCTTTGGATAACTGCTTTGTTCTGCTCACCCCACACCTGAATGGCTTCAACTACCGGTAGCAGGCTCCGGCCGCATTCAGTCAAAGAATACTCCACGGTGGGCGGCACAGTGGCGTAGGCCTCGCGCCGTACAATGCCGTGCGCTTCCAGCAGCTTTAGCTCCTTCACCAACATGCGGGCCGTGATGCCGGCTACGTCGCGCTCCAACTCCTTGAAGCGTAGCTTCCGGTGCAGCAGTAAACTATGAATGATGGCAAATTTCCATTTGCCTTCCAGCACATCCAGCGTCTGCCGAAATGCGCACTGCGGAAATTCTTTTGCTCGCGTAGCCATTGTATCTGCCTGATTATCAATAAAAGTTACACATAGGATATTGATATACATCTGTGTAACTACTTGCAAATGTATAGCAAGAGGTGAATCTTTGACCTACAATCTATGTATGTACATATGATTGCAGGTTACAACTCATCTTTCAGCAATACCATCATGCAAACTCTGCTTCATACGGCGGCTTCGCGCGGCCACGCCAACCACGGCTGGTTGAATTCTTACCATACCTTCAGCTTTGCGGGCTACCACAACCCGGAGCGGGTGCATTTTGGGGTGCTGCGCGTACTCAACGATGATACCGTGGCCGGTGGCATGGGCTTCGGCACCCACCCTCACGACAACATGGAAATCATCAGCATTCCGCTTTCCGGGACGCTGGAGCACAAGGACAGTGCCGGCAACCACGGCATTATCCGCAGCGGCGACGTGCAGGTGATGAGCGCCGGCACTGGTATTGCCCATAGCGAGAAAAACCACAGCCAGCACGAGGAAGTAAAATTCCTGCAGATCTGGGTGTTTCCCAACAAGCGTAACGTGTCACCCCGCTACGACCAGCAGACGTTCCGAGTCGAGGACCGCCACAATCAGTTCCAGCAGGTTCTCTCACCCAACCCCGAGGATGCTGGCGTCTGGATTCACCAGGACGCGTGGTTTCATCTGGCCGATTTTGACGCTGACTTCTCTACCACGTATCAAGTAAAAAAGCCCGGTAATGGCGTGTACGCCTTTGTGCTGGAAGGCGACGTAACCGTGGCGGGTCAGCCCTTGCACCGCCGCGACGGGTTTGGCATCTGGGACGCAGAGAGCTTCACGGTGCAGGCTGATTCCAAGGCCCGTTTGCTGCTAATGGAAGTGCCCATGACGGTGTAATTTATTGGTTGCCAACTGGCCCGCCTGCTCCAACGACGAAAAGCATGCGTTGGCCGACTTGCTGCCGGGCTTCCAGTTTTAGCCTCTACTTTTACCTTCACACACCTGATTTTTTGCCTGCTTCCTGCCCTTTGTGATGCCTTGGCTTAAACAAAGGCGGGAAGTATGGTTTTACAGCTACTATGAAACATGCTCCCACTTCCTTTCCGGTTCAGGAAAGTATTCGCAAACGCTGGAGCCCCCGGGCCTTTGCCAGCTACCCCGTAGCCCCTGAAACGCTGCAACAGGTGTTTGAAGCTGCTTCTTGGGCAGCTAGCGCCATGAACGAACAGCCCTGGCGCTACATCTATGCTCATCATGCCGACCAGGAAACCTTTCAGAAGATGGTGGACTGCCTGCTGCCGGGCAACCAGCC
The DNA here is from genome assembly GCF_019599275.1 of Hymenobacter sp. HSC-4F20. GTDB lineage: Bacteria > Bacteroidota > Bacteroidia > Cytophagales > Hymenobacteraceae > Hymenobacter. The sequence goes on from NZ_JAHZTD010000003.1 coordinate 482,060, forward strand.
CTGGGCCAAACATGCGCCTGTACTGATATTGGCTCTGGCCAAAACGCACTACGACAATGGCAACCCAAACGGCGCCGCCCTGCACGACGTAGGCCTAGCCAACGGCAACCTGATTCTGGAAGCCACCGCCCTGGGCCTGCACGGCCATTTCATGGGCGGGTTTGACGTAGCCAAGACCCGCGAAGTATTCCAGCTGCCCGAAACGCTGCAACCCGTTGTATTCATTGCTCTGGGCTACGCAGGAGCCGCCGAACAACTGGAAGAACCCTTTCTGAGCCGGGAAAAAGCGCCGCGTCAGCGCAAGCCGCTGACTGAAATTGTGTTCCACCAACATCTGCCAGCGTAAGCTATGCCGCACCGCCTCACTCCCGCCGCCGACCGCGGCCTGAAAGACATTGGCTGGCTGCAAAGTCATTTCTCCCTGAGCTTTGGCCCCTACGCCAACCCTGAGCGAGCAGGCTTCGGGCTGCTGCGCGTCTTTAATGATGATTTTGTAAAGCCAGGTAACGGTTTCGGCCTGCACGCCCACGCCAACATGGAAATTATTTCGGTGATGCTGGCGGGGCGCATGAACCACAAGGACTCCCTGGGCTACTCCGAAGAAGTTACCCGGGACTGGGTGCAGATTATGAGCGCCGGCTCAGGCCTGCGGCACGAGGAGCACAACATTGGGGAAGAGGAAGTCAATTTCCTGCAAATCTGGATTGAGCCCAAGCTGCAAAACGTGACGCCCCGCTACCAGCGCCGCCACTTTCCGCGGGAAAAGCGGCGCAACCAGCTTACTACCATCGTCAGCAACGAAGAAGGCACGGCGCACTGCTGGATCAACCAGAACGCCAAGCTCAGTTTAGGCCTGTACGACGCGGGACAGACGGTGGAGTACCGGCTTACCCCGCTGAACAAGTGCGTTTTCATCTTCGTGCTAGAAGGCCAGCTAACCGTGAACGGGCAGTCGGTAGCCCCGCGGGAAAGTCTCGGCCTGTGGGAAACCGACATGGTAACACTTCAGGTAGAAGCAGAAAGCCACTTTCTTGTGATTGAAGCTCCTATCAACCACTAAGCGAATACGACCCTGGTAGTCGGGCCTGGATGCCTTCCGAAGCAGCACGCCTTTGCCAAAGGCAAAGGCGTGCTGCTTTCAGCCCTACCTGGTGGGACGCACCTGTGGCGGATAACTCGGGGCTAAGTAGGACATCTTCTAGAAAATTTGCCGGATTGTACCGTCCTTTGTGGTAATTTTCTGGTGCATACCTTTTTCTATGAAACTACTTCGACTCACAGTAGCGCTGTGCATAGGGGCAACGAGCATGGCTACGGCGCAGGACCTGCCCTACCAAATGCCCCCGCGGGCTATTGCTATGTTGGCGGAAGCCGCGCCTACCCCGCGCGTAAGCTTCTCCTCGAACGGGCAATGGATGCTGCTTATGGACGTGCGCGACATGCCGCCCATTGCGGAGCTTAGCCAGCCTGAGTTGCGCCTAGCCGGCCTGCGCATCAACCCGCGTACGAATGGCCCGAGCCGGGCAGCGTACGTTACCTCCCTACGGCTGCGGCGCCTGCCAGATGGCAAGGAGTTGCTCATCACCGGCCTGCCTGCCAACGCCCGCATCAGCGACGTGCAGTGGTCGCCGGATAACAGTAAGGTCGCCTTCACCCACACCACCAACAACCACGTGGAGCTGTGGATTGCGGATGTAGCCTCCGCCTCGGCCCGGCTAGTGCCCAACCTGTTTCTGAACGCGGTGTTCGGCACCCCCTTCGAGTGGGTATCCGACAACAAAACTATTATCGCCCGGGCCATTGTAGGAGGCCGCGGCGAGGCTCCCAGCCCCACAGAAGCCCCCAAAGGTCCGGCAATTCAGCAAAACATTGGGCGCACGGCCGCGGCCCGCACCTACCAAGATTTGCTGAAGAGCCCCGTGGATGAGCGGTTGTTCGACTACTATGCCCTCTCGCAGGTAGTAAAGGTAGGCCTAGACGGCCGAATGGCGCCGCTGGGGCAGCCCGGCATGATTCAGGAGGCTACTCCCTCGCCGAGCGGGCGCTATGTGCTGGTGCGCACCCGGCACCGCCCTTACTCCTATACTCTGCCGGTCAGCAGCTTCCCCCAGCGAGTAGAAGTACTGAACCTGGAAGGGCTGGTAGTGAAGGAAATGGCTGAACTGCCGCTAGCCGACAACGTGCCCACCAGCTTTGATGCCGTGCCCACCGGGCCGCGTAACTTCGGCTGGCGAGAAGACGCACCCAATACACTGTTCTGGGTGGAAGCCCAGGACGGGGGCAACCCCAAAACCGAAGCGGCCGTGCGCGACAAGATTTTTGTGGTGGGCTCTCCCTTCGACGGGCAGCCCCAGGAGTTGGCCTCCCTGCCCTTGCGCTTCCGCGACATTCACTGGGGCACCGATAAGCTGGCCCTGATAGAAGGCTACCGCTGGGCTGACCGCAAAGAAACCACCTGGACCCTGGACCTGACGGTGAAGACCTCGCTCACACCGCTATTTGAGCGCTCCTCCCAGGACACTTATACTGACCCTGGCACGCCCTACCTCCACCGCAACGCCCAGGGCCGCCCGGTGCTGGAAACCGACGGCGACGTGGTGTACTTCATCGGAACGGGGGCCTCGCCGGAGGGCGACCGACCTTTCATCGACGAGCTGAATGTGCGCACCAAGAAGAGCGTGCGCTGGTGGCGCTCCGAGGCGCCGTATTACGAGATGCCGGTAAGCATTCTGGATATTGGCAAGCGCGTTTTTGTAACCCGCCGGGAGTCGCCGCAGGAGGCGCCCAACTACTTCCTGCGCGATGCCCCGAGCCTGAAAGTAACGCCCCTGACCAAGTTCCCGAACCCGTACGCCAGCATCGGTAACCTGCAAAAGCAGGTACTCAAATACAAGCGCGCCGACGGCGTGGAGCTGACTGCTAACCTTTACCTTCCTCCCAACTACAAGAAAGAAGACGGCCCGCTGCCCACGCTGATGGAGGCCTACCCCGTAGAGTTCAAGGATAAGAAGGATGCCAGCCAGGTGAAAGGCTCGCCCTACACCTTTGCCCGCCTTACCTGGGGCTCGCCGGTGTTCTGGGTAACCCAGGGCTATGCCGTACTGCAAGGCACTAGCATTCCGATTGTGGGTGAGGGCAACAAAGAACCCAACGACACCTACGTAGAGCAGCTCACGGCTTCGGCCAAAGCCGCCATCGACGAAGGCAAGCGCCTGGGCGTAGTAGACCCCAACCGTGTGGCGGTAATGGGCCACAGTTACGGAGCGTTCATGACGGCCAACCTGCTGGCCCATACCAACCTGTTCAAAGCAGGCATTGCCCGCAGCGGCGCGTATAACCGTACGCTCACACCCTTTGGCTTTCAGGGCGAGGAGCGTACATACTGGCAGGCACCAGAAGTGTACAACGCCATGTCGCCCTTCAACTTCGCCAATAAAATCAAAGCACCGATTCTGCTGATCCACGGCGAGGCTGACAATAACTCAGGCACGTTCCCGATTCAGAGCGAGCGGTTCTACAACGCGCTGAAAGGCCACGGTGCCACCGTGCGCTACGTGGTACTACCGGCCGAATCGCATGGCTACGCGGCCCGCGAGTCCATTATGCACATGCTCTGGGAAATGAATACCTGGCTGGACACGTACGTAAAGAAAGCCTCAACTGCTCCGGCCACGGACGCTACCAAAGCTGACGCTCGCTAAGCCCTTTCCTGCCTTCTGGTAGCCTTTATTACCCCCGAGCCAATGGCTCGGGGGTATTTTTTTATAGTTCAGTTCTTATATACCGCCTTACTGATATAAACAATAGCATTTCGTGTAAAATTATGACCACTTTGTAACTCGGCTTGTAGCGTCGCGTTAGAAGGACAAAACCCATCCTGTTAGGATTTTAACCATAGATGCCATGAAAACGCTCAAGATATATGCGGCTATGCTTTCGGCCCTGTTCGTCATGGAAAGCACGGTAGTAGTTTCGGATGCGGCAGCACAAACTACGCCTAAGAAAACCTGGAGTAAAAAAGCAAAAGGAGCCGCCATTGGTGGCGGTGCCGGGGCTGTAACTGGGGCCGTAATTGGCGGTGGTAAAGGGGCCGTGCTAGGTGGCGTAGCGGGTGCTGCGGCCGGCGGTATCATTGGCCGGAAAAAAGACAAGAAAAAGGATCCGGTGCGCTACGAGCAGTATTCGCGCCGCGACTAAATACTTCCATTTAGCTGAAGAAAAGCCCCGAACCTTACGGTACGGGGCTTTTTGTTTGTAGCAAGCAATAAGGTAGACTCAGCAGCCGCAGCCTCCGGAAGCGTCGGCAGTGCTGGCCGATGCAGCCGGCGACGGGCCACAATTAAACAAGCCGAAATGCTGGCTTTGGTCGCCGAGGACGCGGAAATACGGGGCGTAGCGCGTTTGGCTGAGCATGGCTGCGGTATTGCCGCACACGAGCATGGGCCGGCCCGTTTCAAACCGATGGTGGTCGTCGAGCAGGAAAGCGTGGGGCTGGCCGGGCACGGTGCCCAGGTAGGTCGCTACCTGCCCGTGGTCTTCGCACCGGTCTTCCAGTTCGGGGAGCTTAAAAGCCCGCACCGTAAGCGAGTAAAACCCAATGTTGCCCACTTTGGCCTCAATTTCCGGGTTGCCAATGGTAAGGCGTCGGCTGGCTGTAATCCGATGATCGGCTATGCCAATGCGTTGGAGCAGCCGGCGGAAATCCTCGGTGTAGAGGGCTCCGCTTAGGCACTCCCCGTACAGCACGGGGTCCTGGCGCAACGCCTCCGGAATGCGACGGTCGGCAAAGACATCGGCAATGTGCAGCTCCCCTCCCGGCTTGAGCACCCGGAAGATTTCCCGGTAGGTAGCTTCTTTATCGGTGCTGAGGTTGATGACGCAGTTGCTCACCACCACGTCAATGCTATTATCGGCTAGGTCGGCCGTGCGCAAATCCTCAATGTAGCCGTGGCGAAACTCTACGTTGGGTGTGGCATAGCCAAAGCGGTGTGTATGCGCCGCCACATGACGGCGGGCTACCGCGAGTTGTTCTTCCGTCATGTCTACCCCAATGACACGGCCCGACGCGCCAACTAGCTTGGAAAGCAGATAAGCGTCGCGGCCGCTACCCGAACCTAGGTCCAGCACTGTGCAGCCTTCCACGGCGGGCGGCACGCTCACGCCACAGCCATAATATTTCTCCAGCACCTCGGGCTCCAGCTGGGCCAGAATCCGACGGTGCTCTACCGGAATAGCATCGGTACAGCAGGCATTGGTTTGCAAGTCGTGCTGCGTTTGCAGCTGGCGGCCGTAGTAGTCTTGTACCTGCTGTTGGGTAAGTGCCTGCATACACAAATGATTGGGGGCCTGCCGCCGGTAGGGCCTTGGCTGAGCCTGTGCTCATACGGACCGGCAAAGGGGGTAGTTTGTTTGAACGCTTGCCTACGCTAGCATGGCCGTGCAACCTAGCGGCCGCGGTAGCGAATATGGATACCATGTATCTATTTGTTTACTCTGACTTGCACGCTGAAGCCCAGGACCGGCTACGTGCCCATTTGCCTTCGGAGGTTACCGCCGTGTTTCGCACGGAGCTACCCCCTACCGACCAGCAGCCGGCCTTGGCTAACGCCACTTTACTGCTGGGAAATCCGCCTGCCGACTGGCTTACTACCCCGCCGCCTCAGCTGAAGTTCTGGCAAATTGATTCGGCTGGCATTGAGCGGTATCAGCGAGTGCCGGTAGTGTGCCCAGTAGCCAACATGGGCGACTTTTTTGCCTGGCCCTGCGCCGAAACCATGGTGGCCGGCTTGCTGGGTCTGTTGCGCTATGTACCGGAGCTGGCCGTGTTGCAGGCTGAAAAACGGTGGGTAGGCGGGCCATTGCGCCCGAAGCTGGGCCTGCTGCGGGGGAAGCGCGTCATTATTCTGGGCAGCGGCGCTATTGGGCAAGCCGTAGCTCAGCAGCTTACGGGCTTTGGGTGCGCCGTGCAGTTTCTGGCCCGCACCGATCCACGGGCTCAGCTGCACTCCAAGGAGGAGCTACGGGCTGCCCTACCCCATACCGACATCGTAGTGAATTGCCTGCCGGGCAGTGCGGAAGGCTTTTTCTCTCAGGAGCTGATTGCGGCCATGCATTCCGGGGCTTTTTACGCCAGCGTCGGGCGCGGCAACACCACCGATGAGCCCGCCCTGATAGCCGCCCTGCAAGCAGGCAACCTGGCAGGCGCCGTGCTCGACGTAACGGCTCAGGAACCCTTGCCCAGTGAAAGTCCGCTCTGGAGCCTGCCACGCGTATTACTTACTCAGCACAGCGGGGGTGGCCAGCCCGGTGAGGATGAAGGCAAGGTAGATTTGTTTCTGCGCAACCTGCAGCACCTGCGCCAACAGGAGCCCCTGGAAAACCAAGTCGACTTGCCACGCGGCTACTAAGCCCGGAAGCTAAATTAAACGCTGCTTTTCTAAGACGGAATCAGCCGCTCGGGCTACTCCATCTGCTTCAGCAGGCGCTGATGCACTAGCTGCTCCCCGGTTTCTACTTCTACTAAGTAAACCCCGGCGGGCCAGCCGGCCGTGTTCAGCTGTACGCTGGTTGCGCCGGTTACCTGGGGCTGGATGGCTACTTGCCGACCGGTAGTGTCATATACCCGCACACTGCCAGGCCGAATCGGTTGGGCGCTTTGCACCTGCACCCAGCGGGTAGCCGGGTTGGGCACCAGGCGCAACCCCACAGCAGTAGCAGCCGTGCGGGTAGGTAGCGGCGTAAGCTGATTGAGCCGGTAGGGCCGCAGAAACCGCCATATTTCCCGGCTAGCATGAATGTCACGATTTGTGACGCCGATATCTACCGGGGCCCCAGGCCAGGTGTGCCCACCCCCAATGATGCGGTAATGCTCTACCACGCTTCCTGGTTGGCTCCCGCTGTACACCTGCCGCTCGGCCGTGCTGCCATCGGTGGCGGTAAGGTCGGGCACTTGCGTGAGGGTAGGTGTAGGATTGCAGCCATTGCGTTGTACCCAGGCGGCTACCAGCGTAGGAATGGGTACGAAAAGAATATTGCCAGTATAAGGCACCGTGTTGTCGGCAGTACCATGGATTTCAAGCACCGGCACGGGGCGAGTAGCGTTACAAACGGCCAAGCGGCTCGTAGTCATGCTGCCGGCCACCGAGGCAATGGCCGCCACCCGGTTACTAAGCTGGCACGCCAACTCGTAGCTCATAAAGCCGCCGTTGCTCATGCCGGTGCTGTACACCCGGTTCGCATCAATGCGGTAGCGCAGCCGCAGCGAGTCGATAAGGGCAGAGAGAAAGGCTACATCGTCGGGGCCGCCGGTGCCGGGCGGCGTGAAGGTGTTCCAGTACCGGTTGCCAGCAGGGTCGAGGGTGCCGTTAGGATGCACCACCAAGAAGTTGGCCGTGTCGGCAATGGCCCGAAAGTCGCCGTAGAGTTCCTGCTCCTCCTTATTGGAACCGTAGCCATGCAGGTTGAACAAAAGCGGCACGGTAGCAGTGCTGCTAGCATATGCCTGGGGCACGTACAGGCGGTAGTCGCGCACGACCCCTCCGAACCGGATGGTGCCGCTCACGGTAGTTTGGGCGCGCAAAGTCATTGGCAGCAAAACCACCAGAGCCAGCACCAAGCGTAGCGAGTGTAACATAAGCCGCACGTAAAAGAGTGGAAGAAACTACCTACTACCCGTGCTACGACCAAAAGCCTGGGTTGGGTTGCTAGCGTCGACCTCTGATTGGCGGCTCTTTAGCTTCATAGAAGCTTTTATTCTGCTCCTCAGAATGCAACCATTTCACTGGTGGGTGCACTCTGGCCATTATCTACTTCTTTATTCCTGCTATGCGTCAGTTGTATTCTCTCTTAGTAGGCGGCACGCTGCTGCTGAGTCTCACCGCCTGTCCCATGGTGGAGCCTTTTGAACGGGTGCCGCTACCCTCTTACAAGCCCCTGCTGATGGCCCGGACGCAGCTAGAGCAAGCCGTGGCTGTGCTACCGCCGCAGGAGATGCACAACACCGGCAAAATCTACCTGCGCGACCCGTACATCCTTATCAATGAGCGGTATCAGGGCGTACACATCATCAATAACCAGGACCCCACCCACCCGCAGCCGGTAGCCTTTCTGCGCATTCCTGGCAACGTAGACGTGGCAATGAAGGGGAGCCTGCTTTATGCCGACAGCGGCCCCGACCTGCTCACCTTCGACCTTTCGAACGTGCAGGCTGCCCGCCTGCTCCACCGCGTGCGCGAGGCCGTGCCCGAGCTGCCTATGCCCGAAACGGCTGAGGTTCCCGCAGAATACCAGGAACAGAACCGCCCCGCCGATGCGGTGGTGGTAGGCTGGCAGAAGCTATAATCCTATTTTTCTCTTTTGTATGCGTCTACTCTCTACTCTTTTGATTGCTACCCTGGCCGGCGGCCTTGGCTGGGCCGTAAGCGGCTGCTCAACCCAGAGCGACGCCAGCCCCGCCAGCGCCGACCTGGCCCCCGGCAGCGACGGGAAAGGCGGTTCGCTGGCCCGCTTTACTGTGCTCAATAACACCCTCTATGTCGTCGACAACCAGAGCCTGCGCCTCTTCGACCTGACGACGCCTACCGCCCCGGCCCGGAGCACGGTAGTGCCCCTGGGCTTTGGCATTGAAACCATCTATCCACGCGCGCCCTACCTGTTTTTGGGCACCCAACGGGGCATGTATATCTTCGATGCCAGCCAGCCCGCCCAGCCCCAGCAGCTGGCGTTTTATGAGCACGTCATCAGCTGCGACCCGGTGGTGGTAGACGACAAGTACGCCTATGTAACCTTGCGCGACGGCCGCAGCTGCGGGGGTGGCCCCAACCAGCTCCAGGTTATCGACCTGACCAACCTGCGGGCTCCTCGCCTGGCTCAGTCGTACCCCATGACGCATCCACTGGGCCTGGGGGTAGACAGCGCGCTGCTGTTCGTGTGCGACAAAGACGAGCTGAAAGTGTTCAGTACCCGCACGGCACCGGCGCTACCAGCCCCGCAAACGTTCAGTGTCAGCGTATCCGACGTGATTCCGCACCGCGGACAGCTGCTGGCCATCGGGCCCAAGGGGCTGTACCAGTACCGCTACAGCGGCAACACCCTCACGCCCCTCAGCCACCTGCCCATTACCCCCACCAACTAATGCGCGGCTTTCTTACCTGGGGAGTACTGAGTGGAGGGTTGCTGAGTTTGAACGCCGCGGCCGTGGCGCAGTCGGTGGCTACGGGGCAGCCGGTGCGGCTGCACAACGTAAAGCTGGGCCTGATGCCCGTGCTAGCAGGGGGCTTTCATGTCAGCGGGGAAAAAATGTGGGGGCCTTCCTCCCGCAACGCCTGGGTGATTACGCCTCAGCTTTACTACGGCCCCGTTTCCGACTTTACCTCCGACCTGAGCGAGGGCAAAAATGACCGGGTGCGTGGCTTTGGCCTGGAGGCGCAGCACCGCATCTACCTGGGCGAGCAAACTACCGGGGCCGAAGGCTTCTACCTGGCTTACGGACCCAGCTACCAACATTTTCGTATGGCGTTTCAGAGCCGCAGCTGGGCACCCGAGCTAGGAAGCAACGGCCTCACCTACTACGAGTATCGCTTGCGCCCCCAAACTGAAACAATTAATCGGTATGGGGTATGCGCTGTGGTAGGTACGCAGGCGTTTTTACCCCGAACTCCCATCTTTATTGATGCCTTCATTGGGATTGGACTACGGAAAGCGTCTTCTCGTTCTACCGTAAGCGGAAACCAGTACGCGAGCGGCATGAGCGACTATGGCTCCGAGGGAAGCTATTTTCCGGTAGGTCTTCGGATTGGTGCCGCCTGGTAACCCCCACGCGGCGCAGACCATCGGCCCAGCCCCGCAGGAAACGGCCCGCACCGCTTTACCGTAACGGCAGGAACGATAGCGCCATCGTCGGTAGCCGGCCGAGCTGCGGGTTGTCGTATCTGACCTTGCTTTACTACCCATGAGCACCAGCCGCACATATTCTGCCACTACCGAAAACGCCCTGTGGCAACAAGTAGCCGCCGACCTGGCCCAGGAAGAGAACCTGTATGAGTACCGCGCCGAGCTGCGGCAGGGCGGCTACTCAATTCAGTTTGAACTGGATATTGACCTGGGCGGTGGGTTTGAGGGCGGCTACGAGCTAACCACGTTCAGGGCCGCCGTGTCCAACCACCCGGGCTTCCATTTCGCGCTGCACGAGCAGGATTGGGTGCATGAGGTAGGCAAGCTCCTGGGCCTGACGGATGTGGAACTGGGCGACCCTGAGCTGGATGCGGCCTTCATCATTACCACCAACGACGCGGGGGTGCTACGCACCTTGCTAACGGAGCCAAGCGTCCGTGCTACCCTGCTCAAGTACCAGGAGCTACGCCTGAGTCTGGCCCCAACTTCGCACGAGCCCGGCGCGGAGGTTATGCTTGTTTTCACCAAGGAAGAAGGCATCACCGATCCGGCCCAGCTGCAGGAAATTTATCATATGCTGTACGTGCTGTTGCAGCACCTGGCTCCCCAAGCTGCACTGGTGGGGTAGCCTCTTAACTGCGCAGCAAGGCTTGGGGGCAGGCTGGGGGTAGCACGTGCTACCCCCAGCCTGCCCCCAAACCTTTACCAGGTGCTCTGGCTAGTGCCCCGGAATAATATCCGTCAGCCGCATCATCCAGCCTACCAGATACACTCCAATAATCACCAGTACATAGGCCCACCAGGGCATGTGGGTAAGGCGGTAGCCTAAGCCCATGTACCTTCTTGGTCTCGTTTCCATATGGCCGTGTCGGTTAGGTGAGTGTGTTCTCTTAAGGTACCTTTTTAAGGGCAGAAATCATAGCTACTCGCCACTTATTATCTGATATTATCGTCTGGTTTTCAAGCTATTGTAGCTAACGTCCGTATTCTCCTGCTTTCTCTGTCAGGTATGGATTAGTAGTATTGCAGGATGATATAATTCTGGAATGCGAGAGAAGCTACGACAGCGCATGCGCCGGGCGCGCTACATTTTTTATCAGGAAACCCTTTTCGATTATCGGGAACACCTCTGGACTTTTCTGGGCTCGTTTGTGGGCATTGGCTTGCTTGGCTGGCTGAACAGCCAGTTCCTGTCGCCCCACGACAACCTGTTTCTGATTGCCTCCTTCGGGGCGTCGTCCGTCCTGATTTATGGCATTATCAATAGCCCCCTGGCCCAGCCCCGCAACCTGCTAGGCGGGCACCTGGTTAGTGCCGTGGTGGGGGTTACGGTGCAGCAGGTGCTACCGCACCCCATGTGGCTGGCGGCGGCCCTGGCCGTTTCGCTCTCTATTGTGCTGATGCAGATAACCCGCACGCTGCACCCACCCGGCGGAGCGACGGCCCTGATGGCGGTAATCGGCTCCGAAAAGCTAAAGGCAATGGGCTACCTCTACGTGCTCTGCCCCGTGTTTTCGGGGGTGCTGATCTTATTCCTGGTAGCCATCGTGTTCAACAATGCCACTTCGCACCGCAGCTACCCGGCCAACAAAAGCTGGTTTAAATTCTGGCAGCGCCGGTATCCGCACTAGCGCAGGACGCTACAAGCCGGCCAATGCCAGCATCTGGCGGGCGTTGCCAATGGCCGAGGCGTCGATGTCGTTATTGAAGTAGAGGTAGGCTTCCCGGACGTGGCTGGCCGCCTCAATATCGTGCAGCACCCGCCGCAGAAACTCTTCCGGGTAGGGCGACTTGTACAGCTCCGGCACCCCGTGAAAGCGGTAGTAGACCAGCCCCGAGTTAGTCACTACCTCATCGGGTAGGGCCGGGTGGCTCTGGCCTACAAAGGCGATGCGGCGCCGGGCCAGCTCCTGATACACGTGGCCCAGCCACCAGCTCGGATGCCGGAACTCCACCACGTTCTGAAAGGCCGGGTCCAGGCTTTCCGTAATGCGGACCAGGCGTTCTTCGGTATAATTCATCCGGGGTGGAAGCTGAAACAGCACGGGCCCCAGCTTTTCGCGCAGGCCTTCCTGCACCGTTCCGTAGAAATCGGCGAGCAGCTGGGTGCAGTCGTGAAACTGCTTGTAGTGCGTGATAAGCCGCGGCGCCTTTACCGAGAAGCGAAAGTCCTCGGGGCTCTGCTGGTACCAGCTTTCCAGGGCCGAAAGCTGCGGGAAACGGTAAAACGTGACGTTTAGCTCCAGGGTCCGGAAGTGCTGATGGTAAAACTCAAACCACCGGCGTTGGGGTAGCTTTTCGGGGTAGAAAGTGCCTTTCCAGTGCTTGTAGTGGAAGCCAGAGCAGCCAATATGGTAGGCCGTTGCCGATGGCTGATCCGCTGGTGCGTGCAGGTCCATAGGCTAGGCGGCGTAGGCAGCTCGGGGGGCAGCATCGTGGCGGCCCGCCCGAATCAGGCCCCAGCCAGCCAGCAACAGCAGCACTCCAAAAGCCAGGAAAGCCATATCCCAGGGCATTTTCGCGTCGGTGTATTCGTACACGTGATGCAGCCCCAGAAGCGTGTGGTCGATAATTCCTTCGACTACGTTAAATAAGCCCCAGCCCAGCAGCAAGCTACCCACGAGCGTGCGCCCCGACCACGGCACGTCGGCCCGGCGGCTGGCGGCCCACAGCACCCGCAGCCCAATAACGGTAAGCACCCACACCCCGGCATGAAAGATTCCGTCCCAGTACATATTCACCTTGGCAGCCACCAGGTTATCGGGGGGTAGCTGGTTGGAAAGCATGTTGTGCCACTGCAAAATCTGGTGCAGCACAATGCCATCCACGAAACCACCCAGCCCGGCGCCCAGCAGCAGGCCGGCAGCAATCAGCGGGGTACGGTGCAGGGGCTCAGTCATGGGCAGGAGGTAAGGAGGAACGCGAGGTGAGAGCAGAAGCGAAATACACCCCTACCCCAATGAGCAGCAGCAGGACCACCGGGAGCAGCAGGAGCAGCAGGTTGGCCGTATACTCAGTATTGTGGATGCCGGCCTGCACCCGCGGCCGGCACACTCGGCAGGCCTGAGCCCCCGGGCCGGTCAGCAGCAAGCAACAGGTCAGCCAGACAGCAACCACTGGTTTCATCTTCGAAGGGAGGCAGGAGATACAAAGCAAGTACGTACCAGCTGGGCCGAAATGTTATGTCGAGCTTACCCCTGGCTGCGCCGCCACGCTCGCACGCCACCCCGGTGCAGACGGGCCGGCGCACCAACTCAACCTTAACCTCCCCCCCTGACGGCTAGCTGTTGAGCTACCCCAGTTTTTCGGATGGTAACGCAACTGAGGCGGCCCGGCAGCGTACCACTACCAGGCCCGACGCGGTACGTATGCCGCAGGACCGGGTCTTTTTTTCGGCCGCTCGTTGGCCGTTTTTCCACCACCCTAACCCCCACGAGCATGTCTAATCAATCTGGCAAACGCAGCCAAAACGACCCCAATGCCGGGCCGAATAAAAACGAAAAAATCAGCAACCAGTCTTCGGAAGAAGCCCAGCACCTGGGCTCCACCGACCAGGACCGCTCGGTACGCAGCGGCCTGCCGGGCCAGGCCAGCCAGCCGCACGTAGCCGCGGGCAACCGCCCCGAATCCTTCGAAAACAAGCTAGCCGGCGACCTGGAAAGCGGTACGGGCCTGACTGCTCCCTCCGATAAAGGTGGCAACCGCTCCAACTCCTCCCAAAGCAACCAAGAGTAGTTGCTTTCTGACAAGTCACCAAGGCGGCCTTCCTCTGCACGTATGCGGAGGAAGGCCGCTTTGTGTTGCAGAACAGGGGTAGCGCTTAAGCTGGTGGGGGTGCTGCATCACTACCGGGTAGCAGCTGCTGCAGTTGCTGGGCATTCAGGGCTCCTACCCCACCAATGCCGTTGTTGAAGTACAGATAGGCCTCCTTCACCTCGGGCGTGCTCCGTATTTCAGTAGCTATCCGCGCCAGAAACTCCTCGGAGTACGACGACTTGTACAGCTCCGGCACGCCGTGGAAGCGGTAGTACACGGCGGGCGTGTTGATGATGACCTCGTCGGGGAGGGGCTGCGGGTGGCTTTGGCCCACGAAGCTGACCCCGTGCCGGGCCAAGCGCCGGAACACTTCCCCATCCCACCAGCTCGGGTGCCGAAACTCCAGCACATTAAGGAATGCCGGGTCGAGGTGGTCCAGAATTCGGGTGAGGTAGTCTTCGGAGTAAGCAGATTTCGGGGGTAGCTGAAACAGTACGGGGCCCAGCTTCTCGCGCAAGCCTTCCTGCACTGTCCCGTAAAAATCGGCGAGGATGGGACCTGCTTCCGGCCCGAACTTCTTGTAGTGCGTAACCTGGCGCGGCGCTTTCACGGCAAACCGAAAATCAGCGGGACTTTGCTCGTACCACTGCTCAAAGGCCGTTAGCTCGGGCATACGGTAAAAGGTTACGTTCAGCTCCAGGGTGTTAAACTGGGTGCAGTAGTAGGCAAACCACTTGCGCGGGGGTAGGTCGGCGGGGTAGAACACGCCCTTCCAGTCGCGGTAGGAAAAGCCGGAGCAGCCGATGTAAAGGGTGGGCATAAGAGGGGGAAGACAAGCCGGTTGACGGGCGCTTGAGTCTGGGCAGTACGCAACTCCGCCCGAATTCGGCCACTACCGCCCAGCTTTACAGCCACAGCCAGGACGTGTTTTCCGCTGCCCCTACCTGATAAGCAAGCAGGTACCCGCAGGTTGATGCAGCTTTCTTATCTTGCCCATGACAGTTTGTCGACCTTCGAAGTCTATTCTCCTGCATATTTCCCCTTTCCTATGAGAAACATAGTCCCGACGCTGGCGGCGCTACTGGCCGGTACGGCGGCCCTGGCCCAGGCCCCCATCAAAACCCTACCCTACCCCCAGACCCGGAAGGTAGACACCGTTACCACCTACTTCGGGACCAAAGTGGCCGACCCGTACCGCTGGCTGGAAAACGACCAGGCCGCCGACACCAAAGGCTGGGTGCAGGAAGAAAACAAGGTGACGCAGGCCTATCTGAGCCAGATTCCGTACCGCGACGCCATTCGGAAGCGCCTGGAAACGCTGTGGAACTACGAGAAATACGGCGCCCCCTTCAAGGAAGGCAAGTACACCTACTTCTCGAAGAACACGGGCCTGCAAAGCCAGTCGGTGCTGTACCGGCAGGTAGGCACCGGCACCCCGGAAGTGTTCCTCGACCCGAACCAGTTTTCCAAGGATGGCACTACCTCCCTGGCGGGCATCAACTTTACCAAGGACGGCTCCCTGGCCGCCTACCAGATTTCCGAAGGTGGCTCCGACTGGCGCAAAGTGATTGTGCTGAAAACCGCCGATAAGAGCCTCGTGGGCGATACGCTCAAGGATGTGAAGTTCTCGGGCCTGGCCTGGAAGGGCAACGACGGGTTCTACTACAGCTCCTACGACAAGCCCACGGCCGGCAGCCAACTGGCCGGTAAAACCCAGATTCACAAGCTCTACTACCATAAGCTCGGCACCAAGCAAGGCACCGACAAGCTGATTTTCGGAGGCGAGAAAATGCCGCGCCGCTACATCGGGGCTTCCCTGACCGAGGACGAGCGGTTCCTGGTGATTAGCGCCGCCAACACCACCACCGGCAACGAGCTGTATATCCAGGACCTGAGCAAGCCCGGCAGCGCCATTGTGCAGGTCATTGACCACGAGAAAAACGAGGTGAACGTGGTAGATAACGTAGGCAGCAAGCTCTACATCGTTACTAACCTCAGTGCGCCCAACAACCGCGTGGTTACCGTGGATGCGGCCAACCCTACCCCCGCCAACTGGAAAAACCTGATTCCGGAAACGCAGAACGTGCTGCACGTAAGCACCAGCGGCGGCAAGCTGTTCGCCAACTACCTCAAGGACGCTACCTCCCTCATTGAGCAGTACGACATGAACGGCAAGAAGGAGCGCGCCATTACGCTGCCTTCGGTGGGCACGGCCGGCGGCTTCTACGGCAAGAAAGAGGAAAAGGAAACCTACTACACCTTTACTTCTTACATCTACCCGCCCACTATCTTCAAGTACGACATTGCCACCGGCAAATCCACGGTGTACAAGAAAGCCGGCGTGCAGTTCGACCCCACCAAGTACGAGTCGAAGCAGGTGTTTTACACTTCCAAGGACGGCACTAAGGTTCCGATGATCATCACCCACAAAAAAGGCCTGGTGATGAACGGCAAGAACCCGACCCTGCTTTACGCCTACGGCGGCTTCAACTCCAGCGTAACGCCCGGTTTCAGCACCAGCAACATCATTTTGCTGGAAAATGGCGGCATCTACGCCGTGCCCAACATCCGGGGCGGCGGCGAGTACGGCGAGAAGTGGCACCTGGCCGGCACCAAGCTGCAGAAGCAGAACGTGTTCGACGACTTTATTGCCGCCGCTGAGTACCTGACCAAAAACAACTACACCTCCAAAGACTACCTGGCTATTTCGGGTGCTTCGAACGGGGGTTTGCTGGTAGGCGCTACCATGGCCCAGCGCCCTGAGCTGTTCAAGGTAGCCTTCCCGGCCGTGGGCGTGATGGACATGCTGCGCTACAACCAGTTTACGGCCGGCGCCGGCTGGGCCTACGACTACGGCACGGCCCAGGACTCCAAGGAAATGTTTGAGTACCTCTACAAATACTCGCCCTACCACGCCCTGAAGCCCGCTTCCTACCCCGCCACCCTGGTTACCACCGCCGACCACGACGACCGGGTAGTGCCCGCGCACTCCTTCAAGTTTGCCTCCAAGCTGCAGGAAAGCCAGAAGGGCAGCGCTCCGGTGCTCATCCGCATTGAAACGAAGGCCGGCCACGGCGCCGGCCGCTCTACGGCCCAGGTTATCAGTGAGCAGACCGACAAATGGGCCTTCCTGTTCCAGAATATGGGCGTGCCCTACCAGGCAGTAAACTAAGCCGCCCTGGTTTCCTACCCTTGCCAACCGGCCGAACCCTCATAGGTTCGGCCGGTTTATTTACGTAGCGTATGTGTCTTGCGTAGCCTGTAGTCTGTATGATTGTCCGCGAAACGCCCGCCAGCTTTATCTACCTTACCCAGCACGACCACGCCCAGGTAGCTGCGGTACTGGCCCAGCACTGGCGGGCTGAGTATTTTGAGGATGCGGGCCGCCGGCCGGAGGTGGAACTGGCTGTACGCCAGCATGACCGGGCCTGGATTCCGCTGGATGCCGCGCCCATCTGGAATGAGACGGCGCATCGTCCGCACTCCTTTCTCGACTACCCCGCCCCGCCCAAAGTGCAGCACTACCAGCAAGGCCTTGATGAAACCGAGCAGCTGAGCCCGTATGCCGCCCTGCTGTGCAGCCTGCACTACACCTCCTTCCCCGATGTAGCCAAGCACGAAGCCGGCCGCCATTTTCTGGCTTATGAAGCGCAGCGCCAGCAACGCCTACGACACCAGCTAAGCCTCACCACCCTGGCTGCGGAAGCCACACTGACGTTTCATCTGCACCTGCTCAAATTCTGCGACAACCTTTCGCTTTACCTCTGCCTGAATGAGCCGGGCGTCAGCAAAGCCCGCGAGTATCCGTGGTTTACAAACGGCATTCCACTTTCTGACTTCTTTGCTTTCACCCAAGGTACGCTAGTACAAGCTTCCTGGGCCACCAAAAACCGCGTGCAGATTACTCCTTCGCCCTTTGCGCGTAACTTTCCCGTGACACTGCGCTACCGGGAGCTACCCAAAGACCACGTATCCGGTGGCAGCTTGGCTGCAGGCTTAGAGCGCGCCTCCTGGCAGAAGCTGGACATTTGGATAGCAACAGAACCCGATTCCACTACCCCCACCCTGGCCCATGAGCTTCATTGATAAAATTGCCTGGCTGCACCTGCGTGAAGGCCGCGTGCTGAGTACCCGCAGCCGGGGCAAAGACCGGTACTACTTCCCCGGCGGCAAGCGCGAGCCCGGCGAAACCGACGCCCAAACCCTCATTCGGGAAATCAAGGAAGAGCTAACCGTGGACTTGGCCCCCGCTACCCTGCTCCACGCCGGCACCTTCACGGCCCCCGCCCACGGCCACCCGACGGGCGTGCTGGTGCAGATGACGTGCTACTACGGCGCGTACTCCGGCCACCTGCAACCCGCCGCCGAAATTGAGGAAGTAGCGTGGCTGACGTACAACGACCGGCCCCGGGTTTCGGCGGTAGACCAACTGATTTTCGATTGGCTGAAAGAACAGCAGCTTCTAGCTGAGTAGCCCGTAGCGCCAGGCCCGGACCTCACGTAGCGTTGCTAATGCTGCGCTACCCGTAGCAAACTTGCTTACTGATACGCCAAGCCGGGGCTGTGCGCTACCAGCGACTACTCTACCAATTGGGCGTATAGGCGCGCCAGCGTGTCCATAGGGTCTTCGCAGAGGCCGGGGTGCACGGGGGACGTTTGCACAATGGTGCTGCGCGTAGCCGTAAGCCAGCGAAAGCGCGAGGCCAGCGGCAGCTGCCCAATGGGGCCGCCCTCCTTCCTACCCTTGCAAATCCGCTCGAAGGAGCGCAGCCGCTCGGTTAGCTCCGGTAGGTCGAGCTGGTCGCCGGCGAAGGCCCGCAGCCGGGCTTCGGGCACCTCGAAGCGGGCCTGCAAAAACCCCTGCGACGAGCAGTACAAAATCACGCCGACGTTCAGAAACTCTTCGCGCTCCACGCGGGGCACCACGCGCAGCACGGCATACTCAAACAAGTGCTTTTCGGGCATTTTCGGCTTCCTGAACAAAGGTTTCTGATGCGGCAAGGCGGGCCGTGAGAAAGCGCACGTAGTTCTCGCGCTGCTCCTCCGCCGATACTCCTGATTCCGCCAGCCAGTCGGCCGGCACCAGCTCCACAATGGCGCGGATGCGCTCCGGGGTGAGGCGGGCGCGGCCTTCGGCATCGGCAAGGGGTAGCTCCTTGGCCTGCGGTAGCAGTACATGGTCTTTCACCTGAGGAAAAGGACGAGGCTTGGGCTCGGCCCACCCAGGGCCGGCGTGGTGCACATAGAGGGCCGCGCCGTGGTCAATCAGCCACAGCTCTTTGTGCCACATCAGCAGGTTGGTGTTGCGGGCGGTGCGGTCCACATTCATGGTCAGGCAGTCGAGCCACACAATGCGGGAAGCCAAGCCGGGCTCAATGGTGTTTACCAGCGGGTCGTAAGTGCTGGCGCCGGAGAGGTAGTGCAGGGCTAGGTTCAGGCCGGTGCTGAAGCGCAGCAGGTCCTGAATTTCCTCGTCGGGCTCGGTGCGGCCAAAGGCTTCATCCAGCTGGCAGAACACCAGCTCCGGTACCCGCAGGCCCAGGGCCCGTGCCATTTCGCCCACAATCAACTCGGCAATCAGCGCCTTTACGCCCTGGCCTGCTCCCCGGAATTTCACCACGTACATGAAACCGTCGTTGGCTTCTACGAGGGCAGGCAGCGAGCCGCCTTCGCGCAATGGAGTGACGTAGCGCGTCACGTCAACGGTCCTCAGAGAAAGGTTGGTGGCCTGCATAGAGCACGGGAAAGGTGAAATAGGCCCGGCAAAGGACGAACAATTCCGCCAGTTTGGGAAGAATTGCGGGCCGCGGGTCTGCTGCGTAGCTCAGCCGTGGCCCGCACCGAGTGGCTGTGGCATGCAACCAAGCGGCCAACTACCAGTACACTGCACTACTACCTGCCCGGCCTCTGCGAAGGCACCGGGCCTGTTCACCTGCCACTTCTGCGCTTATGAAGCCTATTGTCACGCTGACCTTGAACCCTACCGTGGACAAGAGTACCACGGCCGACCAAATTATTCCCGACCAAAAACTACGCTGCGCGGCTCCCAAATTTGAGCCCGGAGGCGGAGGCATCAACGTTTCCCGGGCCCTGAAGCGCCTCGGCGCCGAGTCAGTGGCCGTCTTTCCGGTTGGGGGCCCCACCGGTACGCTGTTGCGGGAATTGTTGGAGCAGGAGCACATTCAGCAGCAGCCTGTGGAAACCGTGAGCCGCACCCGCGAGAATTTCATCGTGGTAGATGCCTCTACCGGGCAGCAGTACCGCTTCGGCATGCCCGGCACCCCGCTCTCCGCGGAGGAACAGCAACAAATTCTGACTACCCTGAAAAGCCTGGCCAACCTCCCTGAGTTTTTGGTTATCAGTGGCAGCTTGCCCCCTGGTGTAGAGCCCGAGTTTCTGGTGCGGATTGTGCGCGCTGCCAAAGGGTTGGGCATCAAGGTAGTCATCGATACCTCGGGGCCGGCTTTGCACCGCGTGCTGGAAGAAGGCGTGTACTTGGCTAAGCCCAACGTAGGCGAGCTAAGCAAAATGGCGGGCGTGGACGAGCTAGACAGCGCAGCCGTAGCCGAGGCCGCCCGCGCCCTGGTGCGCGACAATAAGTGCGAAATTGTGGTAACCTCCCTCGGCCCACAGGGCGCCTGCGTTGTAACCGACGACTTCGTAGACCACGTACCAGCTCCTTCCGTGAAAAAGCGCAGCACCGTGGGCGCGGGCGACAGTATGGTGGCCGGCTTGGTGTACGGACTGGCCACCGGCCTCTCGGTACGGGAAACCGTGCGCCTGGGCGTGGCTTGCGGCACGGCGGCTACCATGAACCCCGGCACCGAGCTATTCCGAAAAGACGACGTGGACAAGCTCTACCAGTGGCTCTTGCAACAAACCCTGCCCGCGGCGGCGGCCTAGTCTGCCGCGTTAGTACTACGTCAGAAACGTAACACGACGGGCCCGGTACATGCTGTACCGGGCCCGTCGTTGTTAGTTACTTTTTTCCTGTCCGAGGACTCAGCCCACCGCAGGCACCCCAGCGGGCTACGCCGCCGACCAGTAATCGCGCAACAAGGATTGCAGGTGCGAGAGTGTCAGGAGGGAAGAACGAAAGTGCAGCAGCGGAGAATGAACCGGGCCCACCAAAACTTCAATTTCAGAAGAGTCGGAATACCACAGCACGCTGATCAGGGCTTTGTCGAAGTGCCGGCATACCACGCGCCCTTTGTCCTGCCAGGCGGGCGGGCACTCCGAGGAATCACGAAAGCCTAATTCCAGTAAATCAGCGAGCAACATGAGCAAAAACGGTACAGAATAAGAGAATGCGGACACAAATTTATCGGCTGGCGCGCTGTAGTCCAAAGAAATAAGTGTCAGCCGGCGGTCTATTCCCAGGCACCGGGCGCACGTGCGTAGCTCAGCTATAACTAGCTTCTCAAAGCCGGCTCCGTGCAAGCACTCGTCTCTATCGTGTACACGCTGGAAATACGCTGCCCTGAGCACTGGTAGCCTCCGGTAAGCCCAACTACTTTTGCCCGCTGACTCCTTTAATTTGGTTCTGTCTTTCGTCCCCGTGCCACTGGATCAGGCAAGCGTCTGTTGTGTATCCCCGGGCACTATTCTCGCTTTGCATGCTTCCTTCTCGTCTGGTTGCTTGATGCGCGCTGGCAACTGTTGCCGCGCTGCTGCCTACCCTATCCTTCGCCCAAGGTCGTATCTACAACCAACCGGGCTACCTTGTGAGGGCTACCGAAGGCACTTTACAGGGCCAGCTGACAATACCACAGTTCGCTACCGATAACGGCCTCGTATTCCGGACCGATGCGCAAGTGTCTGGCCGCAAGTATGAGGTAGCTAAGCTACGGGCCCTGCGCCTGCACGATGGCCGCTACTCCGTACGGCACAAGCTGGCAGCCGCTCGCAACCCGAAAACGGGAGCCGTTGATTCGGCCACGGTTCTACCCGGACTACACTGCCTGAGTCGGGCGCAGATACTGGTACAACAAACCAGCAGCAGCTTGCAGCAGCGGCAGGTCGGAAGTACGCTCCTCACAGCGCTGCATGTCGTAATGGCACAGGGTGCCGAAGGGTCTGCTCACCGCGTCCCGGATGAGCACACCGCAGTACGAAACAACTGGGGTGACTATCAAGCCTTTCACGTGGGCATCAACCTGAGCATCTTTAATTTCCAGCGGAGCTTGCTGCTGACCTACTAGGGAGCAGAAAGTGGCTTCCATGGGCGTATCCCCACCTTTTTCTACCGTGGGGTGGTAGCGGTCAAACAAAACCTCATTGCGCAGCATATCGCCATCGAACCGAAAAACCCCCGTGTACTGGTGCGGCGTACGGCTGTTAAGGTACTTAAGCGCCGCGTGTACTCCCTGCTGCTGCAAAATGCCGGAAAACTCACCGATTTCGCGCTGCATTGACATATCCTGCGCCTGGGATGAAGTAGTCATAGCCACAAATAAAAAGAGAGTCGCTTCACATCAGGCAACCAGCAAGTGGCGTCCTGCACCCTACTGGAGGCTAGAGGAGAAACCCAAAAAATACGTTGCAAGATACCATATCCGCACCTGACAACCGAATGAAAGTCGGCGAGCCGTAGTGCGCAGGACCCTGGCGGAGCAGTTGTGCGGTTTAGCTCCCGGGCGTACTTCCGTATTTCGGCCGCTGCAGCAGCTTCGGTATCAGGGCACTCGCATTCCGGCAAAAACGCGTTGTTTACCCAACTGGACGCGGTAGTTACCTCACCCAAAAAAGCTTGCCCTGGTGGGGCAGCGGCGTACGTGTGAGCCGCGACGGGAAGTATCCGGTACCGATGACTTCGGTCAGTCCAGCCTGCCCGCAAGGCAAGATTCTGGTTTCGGCCCCCGGCCTGAAGTACAGCTACGGCCCTACGTGTTGTGGTCCGCATCCCTGACCTTCCAGATTCGAAGCAGGGAGCAACTGAGGCTGCGTGGACCGGAAAGCTCGCGCAACAGCACGTTAAGCAGGCTCTTGCTGGACAAGCTGGAGTCTACGCACCACATGCCGGCTTGGGCCGTGAATAAGGCAGTATCCAGTGATTCGGAGTGTTCCCTTCTCCACTTCCAAGATCAGCTTCCGGTGCACGAAAAAGCCCAGCTACTTACTACTGTTGGGCTCCAGGAGCACGAAGTAACTAGGTGGCTGCCCCGCTTCCTGTTTACCAAAGCGTACTGAGCCAAATGCCGCAACACGTTGAGCAGAGCCAAGAAAATGCAGTTGCTGCTGTGCTACCTGCTGGTCGGCCCCCAAGCCCCCTACCTCTTCTTGCCTGATAAGCTCACCGACAACCCGGACATTCGGGAGCTGGAAATCCTGACGGCTACCCTCCATCACTACCCTAGCCCCTTGCTGGTAGCATCCCACAACGCGTACTTCTTAGGGCAACTACCTGAGCCGATAGGCTAAAGAAACAAAATTCGTCTGCTTAGCTTTGTAAACTTTGAAAAACAAAGTACTTTTGGTGGCGTACTTAAGGCAACAAGCTGACCTGGCAGAATCCGCCCTATTGTTTCTCATGACGAGCCTCAAGATAAAAAGCGGCAGGAGCCAACAGCGCCAAGTACTGGCAGGCATTGCCGTTCTGCTTACCGTGGCGGCCATGCTGATTATTCCGAAGTGGAAGGCCGCCATTAACAACGGCGGACAGCTGCCCCGGGAACCGTTTTGCATTGCCGGCAACCTTTACTACGTAGGCACCCGCGACGTAACGTCCTTTTTGCTCACCGGCCCCGCGGGCCACGTGCTGATCGACGGCGGTTACCCCGGCACTGCCCCAATGATTCTGAAGAATATTGCAACGCTTGGCTTTCGCATCACCGACGTAAAAATCCTGCTCAACTCGCACGCCCACTTTGACCATGCCGGCGGCCTGGCAGCGCTGCAGCAAGCATCCGGGGCGCAGCTGTGGGCAAGTGAGGGAGATGCCGATATACTTTTGTCGGGAGGGGCCAGCGACCGAAACATGGCGCCGGTGAACTGGCTGGTCTACCTCGGGCTGATGAAATATCCGGCACCCCGCGTAGACCACCGGTTCCGGGATGGCGCGCAGATCAGGCTGGGATCTATCCGCCTTACGGCACACGTTACGGCGGGCCACACGCCGGGCTGTACTACGTGGGAGTTTCCCGTCCGCGACGGCAACCGGGAGCTGCTAGCAGTTAGCATCGGGAGTCTCTCGTTACCCATGCCCACCTCCTTGTTTGATTGGACATACGATGCGGCGCTGCGGCAAGAGCTGGAACGCAGCTTTGTCACACTCCGGAGCCTTCCGGCCGACATCTACCTTTCCTCCCATGCACGCTCGTTTAGCTTGAAGCGCAAGGGAGAGGAACGCACCACGGCCCCCGATCCGGTGGTGCCATTTATTGACCGGGGCGGGTACTTGGCGGACATTACCAAGGCGGAAGCAGCTTTTCGCAGAGCGCTTAAAGAACAGCAGATGTAGCTGTTACCCTTCTAAAGGCAAAGAATACCTACCAGCAACAAAAGTGTTTTCCCAGCTCATGTTACACCTCAATTAATTCCTGTCATGACACTCAGCAAAAGTATTCTTCGCGTTGCCCTGGCTACTGGCCTCCTGTTGCTTGTTCCTCTGGCTGGTAAGCTGTTTCTTCCGGGCATGGCCTGGAGCGGCGGCGACTTCATAGCCGCTGGTATCTTGCTGTTCGGAGCAGGGCTCACCTTTGTTCTGATTTCCAGGATGGGCAACAACACTGCCTACAAACTGGCCGCCGGCGTGGGGGTAGCCGCCGGACTTCTGCTCGTGTGGGCAAATCTGGCGGTGGGGCTTGTGGGAAGTGAAGAAAACCCGGCTAATCTGCTGTATCTCGGAGTACTGGCCGTTGCGCTCATTGGGGCCTTTGCAGCCCGTTTTCGCCCCCTGGGCATGTCCAATGCTATGTTCGCGGCGGCAGTAACCTATGTGGCGGTTACGGCTGTAGCCCTGTTTATCTGGACGCCCACGGGCGCCGCTGCCGAGCCCCAAGTACGGCTGGTGAATGTGCTGGTAGCCAATGGAGCCTTCGCCGCTATATGGGCCGTTTCGGGCTGGCTGTTCCGGCGCGCCAGCGCCACCAGCTCGGGCTCGACCCGGCAGTTGGCCTAGAGGTGTATAGTACCATACCATCCCTGAACCTTACATACTATTCACATGACCACATCCCACTTGGTAATGGCTGGCATCCTGCTGCTTGTCGCAGGGCTTTTGTATCTGTTGATAGCAAGCCGGGGACGCAATGGTGCGTATAAACTGGCTGCGGGCGTAGCAGTAGCCGCTTCCCTCCTGCTCGTGTGGGGCAACCTGGCCGTAGGATTTATTGGTAGCGAAGATAACCCGGCCAACCTACTATATGCTGGCGTGCTGGCCGTCGGCTTCATTGGGGCCATTGTGGCGAAACTCCAGCCGCAGGGCATGGCCAAGGCCATGTTCGCTGCCGCGCTTACGCAGTTTGCGGTTCCGTTCGTGGCCATGGCTATCTGGCGGCCTGAGCTGAACCTGGGGGTACTGTGGGTGATTGTGCTGAACACCGTCTTCGCCGGGCTGTGGGTAGTAGCAGGGTGGCTGTTTCGGCGGGCCAGCGTTAATGGTTTGGGCTCGAAACAGCAGGTAGCTTAGTGGCGAAAGGTCGGTGGTTCAAGCCTGAACATATCAACTTAGGACTCAGAAGGGAATACCCTTCATCACTCAGGCTCTGAGGCATTCCTTTCACTATTTTAGCCACTACTGCACTCACGCTCATTATGACTACGTTGAGGTTGTCAGTTGCCGGATTAGGCGAAGGGTAAGCCCTGAATTATGACAACTTGCTTTATATGAGCAGGCCTTTCATATGCAATTATGACACATTCAATTTAGCTGATTTACAATTTTTCAGACAAAACGTCAGCATAAGCTCTTCTGCACCCCGTTTGCTAAGCATCTCGTAGAACTTCCTAACCCGAAGCACCTACCTAGACCCTAGCAACCATGAACTTTAATAACTATACCATCAAGGCACAGGAGGCCGTGCAGAAGGCCACTGAAATTGCCGGGGGCAACCAGCAGCAGGCCATTGAAACCGGCCACCTGCTGAAGGGCCTCTTCCAGAGCGACGAGAACGTTCTGTCGTTTCTGGCTAAGAAGCTGGGCGTGAACCTGAACATCCTCACGCCCCGCCTCGATGCACTAGTAGCGGGCTACCCCAAAGTAAGCGGAGGCTCACCTTACCTCTCCAACGAAGCCGCCGCCGCTCTGCAGCGCGCTACCGGCTTCCTGAAGGAGTTCGATGATGAGTACGTGTCGGTGGAGCACCTGCTGCTGGGGCTGCTGGGCGGCAAAGACGCTGTAGCTACCCTGATGAAGGACGCCGGCTTCAACGAGAAAGACCTGAAAGCGGCCATCAAGGAGCTGCGCGGGGGCCGCAAGGTGACCTCACAGACCGCCGAAGACCAATACCAGAGCCTCAACCGCTACGCCCGCAACCTCAACGAGCAGGTACGAACCGGCAAGATGGACCCGGTTATCGGCCGCGACGAGGAAATCCGCCGCGTCCTCCAGATCCTGAGCCGCCGCACCAAGAACAACCCCGTCCTGCTGGGCGAGCCGGGCGTCGGTAAAACTGCCATTGTGGAGGGCCTGGCCCAGCGCATTGTGGCCGGCGACGTACCTGAGAACCTAAAGGATAAAGTCATTATGTCCCTGGACATGGGCCTGCTTATTGCCGGCGCCAAGTACAAGGGTGAGTTTGAGGAGCGCCTCAAGTCCGTTATCAAAGAAGTAACCGACTCCGAAGGCCAGATCATCCT
The DNA here is from genome assembly GCF_019599275.1 of Hymenobacter sp. HSC-4F20. GTDB lineage: Bacteria > Bacteroidota > Bacteroidia > Cytophagales > Hymenobacteraceae > Hymenobacter. The sequence goes on from NZ_JAHZTD010000003.1 coordinate 508,505, forward strand.
GTTCATCGACGAGATGCACACGCTGATTGGCGCCGGTGCCGGCGGCGAGGGTGCCATGGATGCGGCCAACCTGCTCAAGCCGGCTCTGGCGCGCGGTGAGCTGCACTCCATCGGGGCCACTACCCTTAAGGAGTACCAGAAGTATATCGAGAAGGATAAGGCTCTGGAGCGCCGTTTCCAGGCCGTGATGGTGGATGAGCCGACCGTAGAGGACGCCATCAGCATCATGCGCGGCATCAAGGAAAAGTACGAGCTGCACCACGGGGTGCGGATTACGGACGACGCCGTTATTGCCGCCGTAGAGCTATCGAGCCGCTACATCACCGACCGGTTCCTGCCCGACAAGGCCATCGACCTGATGGACGAAGCTGCGGCTAAACTGCGCATTGAGCTGAACTCCATGCCAGTGGAGCTGGATGAGGTGCAGCGCCGCATTATGCAGCTGGAAATTGAGCGCGAAGCCATCCGCCGGGAAGAAAACCACGACCGGGAGAACGTGCTCAACAAGGAAATTGCCGACCTCTCCAGCCAGCGCGACGCCCTGAAGGCGCAGTGGGAAAATGAGAAATCGGTGCTGACCAACATCCAGGAGCAGAAGGAAGCCATTGAACGCTACAAGCTGGAAGCCGAGCAAGCCGAGCGCCAGGGCGACTACGGCCGCGTGGCCGAGCTGCGCTACGGTAAAATCCAGGAAGCCGAAGCCAAGCTCAAAACCCTGCAGGATGAAGCCAACGCCAACAAAGACGGCGGCCATATGCTGCAGGAAGTGGTAACCCACGAGGACATTGCCGAAGTGGTAGCCAAGTGGACGGGCATTCCGGTAAGCAAGATGTTACAGTCGGACCGCGAGAAGCTCCTGAACCTCGAAACTGAGCTGGGCAAGCGGGTAGCGGGTCAGTCGGAAGCCATTGCGGCTATTTCGGATGCCGTGCGTCGTTCGCGGGCTGGCCTCCAGGACCCCAAGCGGCCGATTGGCTCGTTTATCTTCCTGGGTACAACAGGGGTAGGGAAAACCGAGCTGGCGAAGGCGTTGGCCGAGTACCTGTTCAACGATGAGAACAGCATGGTTCGCATCGATATGAGTGAGTACCAGGAGCGTCATGCCGTGTCGCGCCTGATTGGGGCGCCTCCCGGCTACGTAGGCTACGACGAAGGTGGGCAGCTAACGGAGGCCGTGCGCCGCAAGCCGTACTCGGTAATTCTGCTCGACGAAATCGAGAAGGCCCACCCCGACGTGTTCAACATCCTGCTGCAAGTGCTGGATGATGGCCGCCTCACCGACAACAAAGGCCGGGTGGCGAACTTCAAGAACACCATCATCATTATGACCTCCAACACGGGTGCCGACATCATTCAGCGCAATTTCAAGGAGCTGAACGAGTACAACCATGACGAAGTGGTAGACCGCACCCGCGAGGAAGTGGTGGAGCGCCTAAAAGGTCACATGCGCCCCGAGTTCCTGAACCGCATTGATGAAATTGTGATGTTCCAGCCCCTGAAGCGTCGCGAAATCCGCCGCATCGTGGACATTCAGTTCCGTCAGATTCAGCAGCGCCTGGAAGAAGCGGGCATCCGTCTGGAAGCTACCGACGAGGTGCTGGACTACCTCGGCGAGCAAGGCTTCGACCCGCAGTTCGGGGCTCGCCCCTTGAAGCGGGTGCTGCAGCGCCTGGTGCTCAACGAACTGTCGAAAGACATCCTGTCCGGCCGCGTAAGCAAGGATGCCGTAGTAGAAGCCACTCTGGAAGACGACCAGATTCGCTTCGTGAATGTGGACGTGGAAATACCGGGCGTGTAAGCGCCGTTCGACTACGCTACGGAAAAGCCCCGCTGGCAGTGCGCCGGCGGGGCTTTTTGTTGGTATGGCGGCGCACATTCCGTACGAGAAATCTGGTAAATCCACCGCCTCAGCAGTATCTAGCGGCTTATACCTACCCTCTACTCCCCATGAAAACCTTTCTCAGCGCCCTGGCCCTATGCGTGGGCCTCAGCTTTTTGCCCGCCGCCAGCCGGGCGCAAACCCCCAGCCCTACCGTTGTGGTGCGCGTATATGAGATTATCAATCATCGGAACCTGGTAATCAGCTACGGCAACGGCAAAACCGAAACGGTCAAAACACCGGGAGCAGTAGGAGATAAAGACCAGCAGGAAAGTGCTGCCCAGATTCAGCAGGTTGTCGACCGCCTCTACCAGGAAGGCTACCACATCGTAAGCACGGCTGGGGGTGGTACCCAGGGTGGCCCTGTTACTACCTATATCTTCCGCCGCAATCAATAACGTGGGGTGCTACCCGTATAAGGTCAGGCATCTTATCCACTGTAGCCTCCTGGTCTTAGCGCCATTAAAAAACCTGTCAGCACTGGCTGACAGGTTTTTTAATGGCATATTAATATTTGCAACAATGTTTCATATATACATTTGCGCATTATTCATCTTACTCCTTTCCGCTTCTATGAAGACCTTGACCCGCACGGTTATTTACTCGTCCTTTCTCCTGGCCGGCTCCCTTTCTTCGTGCGATAAAAACGACACGGAAAGCGCCGCACCTGAGCCAGCCCGAACAGAAAGCCAGCACGTACGCCTGCTGGTGACTGACCAAACGAGCCGGGCCGTTACCCTGCTCACGCCCAGCAAGCAGACGCAGGAAAGCTTTCAGGCCAGCTTTGGCGGCGCTACCATGTACCCCACGGGCAGCGGCCGCTTTGCCGCTTTTGTATCGGGGGCGAACAATTCGGTCGAGTTTTTCGACAGTGGCATTGAAGCTCACGGCGACCACGCTCACGTGAAGGGCACGCCCAAATGGGCTCTCACCAAATCGGGGGCCGTGAAGCCGGCTCACTTTAGCGTGCAGGGCAGCAGCATTGCTATTTTCGGGGATGGGGACGGCCACCTGCATCTAACTGATGAAGCCAGCTTGCACACGGCGGCTTCTACTACTCCTGTTCCGGTGGGCGCAGCGCACCACGGTGCCGTTGTCACGTTCAGCAACAACACGTTTGCCGTTTCCGATAAGGCAGCCACCGGCGCGACGCCTTGGCGGGTGAAAATCGTCAATACGCAGGGCCAGGAAGTGGGCGGCGCTGCTACTATTGCGGTTACCAACATCCATGGCAACGCTACCAATGGTACGCTGGCCCTGTTCGGCACACCGCAGGGTATTCTTAAGGTACGGGACGGGGGCCAGCAGGAGCTGTTGCCCTACCCCGCGGCTTTTGGCTCCAACTGGCTGTCCAGCCTTAGTTACGGCGCATCTGCCAAAGCTTTCCTGGGGATGAGTGCCACGGCGGGGCTGCACCTAGTTAACCCAACGACCAACACCTTCACGAGCGTAGGCGGCATCACGCACTATACCCGGGCATTGTATGACGCGGCAGGCCAGGATATTCTGGTGCTGCAGGCTGACGGCAAGCTGCTGGTTTTTGACGGGACTACGGGGGCGAAGAAAGTGGAGAAGTCGGTTTCCACCCTTATTCCGGACGTAACGGCCACCGCCCCTTTCCTGACAGCCTCCAAAACCAACGTGTACCTGACCAACCCCACTCAGGGCAAGGTGCACATGCTGGACAAAGCCACCCTCCAGGAAAAGCACACCTTCAGCGTAGGGGGCGCCCCTTCCCGCATCGTCATGATTGGGGCGGACCTAAGCGGCGAGGGCGACCATTAAACGGATTGTGCACTACCCAGGCAGGGTGCGACTACGCCCCGCCGGCCCCACTGCCGGCGGGGCTTTGCGTTTTTTATCCGACTACCCGCAGTCTTGACAATACATTCTTCCGGTAGCGGACCGTCTGCTCCTTCTTCGGAACACACAACAGCAACTAGGTCCATCTTTTCGGGTGGCATATTTGTACATACCGGCCGGCTTCGCTTGGCCGGCGTTTGCTTAGCCGGGGGAGCGTAGGTAACAGAGAGCAAGCAGGAAGTCGAAAATTATTTTTAATTCAATATAATCACAGTAAAGTATCATACTATATTTTTCGGAGCTTAGCAGCCAGCCAAAACGTAGGGCTATCCGTTATAGGCTCGGCTTCGGCCAGTATTTTCCAGACTCTTTCCTTTCTCTATCGTTCCCACCCTTACTTCCATCACCATGATGCGAACCATTACTATGACCAGCCTTGGCCGGCCACTTGCCGTGGCGTTGCTGGGGCTGTTGTCTTTTTCCGGAGCCGTAGCACAAAAGCGGCCTGTGTCGGCGGCTACTAGTGTACGGCAAGGCGCGCGTGCTCCGCAGGCCGCTATCAGCTCCACCGCTACGGGCGGCAACTGGAGCGACGCCACTACCTGGGTTGGGGGCGTAGTGCCCACAGCCAACGACGAGGTAACCATTGCGAGTGGCGCTACGGTTACGCTGGACGTGAATGCCACCTGCGGCAACCTGACCGTTGCCGGCGGCGCTTCCCTGCTGACCTCGGCCAGCACGGCGTACCAGCTGCAGGTAGCCGGCAGCCTGCTCAACAACGGCACCCTGGACCTGAGTAACACCACCGGCACGGCTACCGTGGGCTCGGAGCTGCGGTTTACGGGCGCGGGAAATGCCAGCTTTAGCGGCACGGGTACCACGGATCTGCAAAGCCTCTCATTGGGCAAAGCCGCCGCGACGGATGTGGTAAGCCTGGATTTGCCGAATCTGGCGGTGCAGGGCGCGGCGGGCACGCCTAGCACCGGCACGGGCTTCCTGATAACACGCGCCGGCTCGCCGGCGGCCGATTACATGACCGGCATTTTGCGGCTGGCGGGTACAGCTACGCTCACCAATAAAGTGGTGCAGTCGGCTTCCTACATCATCCCGGCCACAGGAGGCATCTGGCTGAGTAACCCAAATTTTACGGTAGTAGGCCAGAATGGCTCCGTGACCAACAACGGACTGCTGCGCGTGTCGGCGGGCACGTACACCATTGGTAGCAGCTCGGGCAACTCGTTGGGCTTTGGCAGCGGGGCCGCTCTGACGGTGGAAGGTGGGGCCCTGAACGTGGCTGGCCGCCTGAATGCGGCATCCACAGCGCCCATTACCTTTACTCAGAGCGGAGGCACTATCAGCGTACTGACGCAGGCGCCCTCCACCAGCGCATTTGCTTCCTTTGGGCTGCTGAGCAACGACCCGGCCAACGTGCAGAACATCTCGGGCGGTACCATCGTGCTGGTGAACCGCAACGGGGCGGTTACGCCGGGCAACGACTACAACGTGCTGGGTACCATGAACTACACGGGCGGGACGCTGCAAGTCGGCTCGGGGGCCACGGCCACCAATTTTAACTTCAGAATCGGGGGTAACGTACCGGGCCTGGTCATTGACAATACCACCAACGCCAAAACGGTAGCCCTCGGCGCTCCTACCACTATCTACGGCCCGGTTACCATTAACTCAGGTACGTCTCTGGACGTGGGGGTACTGGAGCTAACCTACCGTGGCCCGGGCATTACCAACAATGGCACGCTCACGGCCACCAGCGGCCGGCTGGCCTTTACCGGCACTACTGCCCAGACGCTGGGTGGCACGGGCACCTTTTCGGCAGTGGGCACGCTCACGCTTAACAACGCCGCCGGCCTGACGCTGGGCACTCCGCTGACCGTGGCCGATAACCTGGTACTTACCAGCGGCAAGCTGGCTACTACAGCCACCAACCTGCTGACGCTGCAAACAGCCAGCCCACCCACCGGCTCGGCTGCCAGCTACGTACAAGGGCCCCTGGCTATTCAGATCAATAGCTCATCAGTGGCGGCGCGCACGTTTGCCGTGGGGGACGCCACCGCTTGGCGTCCCATCGTAGTAAGCGGCCTGACTACTACCGGCATGCAAACCTTTACGGCTACCGTACTCAGCGGCACGCCCGCAGCCACGCGTACTGCCCCGCTAACGGTAATTAACACTACCCGCTACGCCCGGGTACAGGGGCCGCTCCCGGCCTCGGCCACCGTGCAACTCAGCTACGGCTCGGACGACGTGGTAGGCAATGTTTCCTCGGCGGTAGTGGCGCAGGCCGCCGCCCCGACCGGGCCCTACACGTCGGTGGGTGGTGCCCCAACCAGCACGCCCACCACGGGCTTGTTTTCCACCGCCAGCCTGACTAGCGGCCAGGAGTACTTCGTGCTGGCCAATACGCAGCAGGAAGGTGGGGTACTGAGCAGCAGCATTGCGGGCGGCTGCCCCGGCATTGGCGGCACGCTCACGCTCACCAACTACAGCGGTACCATTGTGGGTTACCAGGTAGATACGGGCGCGGGCTTCCAAGACGTGGCCGGCACTACTACTTCCCCTACGCTGACCTTCAGCAACCTCACGCAGACGTCCACTTTCCGGGCCGTGCTGCGCACTGTAGATGGCCGTACCGTGTTTTCCCAGCCTGTTACCGTTACCGTAACGCCGGCCCCGGTGGCTACCCTCACGGCTACCTCCGCCACTACCTTCTGCGGCTCGGGTACGCTCACGCTCACGGCTCCGGCCAGCACGGGCACTGTGTTTTACCAGTTTTTGCGCAACGGCCAGCCCATTGCTGGCGCTACTGCCGCTACGTATACCACCACCGTTACGGCCAGCGCGTCGTACGCGGTAACGGTAAGCAATACCAGCGGCTGCTCAACCACCTCAACTCCTGTTGAGGTAACGGTAAACCCCGCTACCACGGCGGGCTTCAGCTACGCGGCCAGCAGCTTCTGCACCTCCGGCACGGCTAACCCCACCCCAACCCTGGCTACTGGAGCTACGGCCGGCACGTTTAGCAGCACCACGGGGTTGGTGCTGGACGCTGCTACCGGAACCATTGATTTGTCTGTCAGTAAGCCGGGCACGTACACCATTACCAACTCGGTAGGCGGCAGCTGCCCCTCCAGCGCCACGTTCCAGGTGACCATTACGGCCCCGGCTGCGGCGGGCTTCAGCTACGCCAGCACCAGCTTCTGCACTTCCGCCAGCGGCGCGGTAGCTCCCACACTGGCCACGGACGCCACGGCCGGCACTTTCAGCAGCACGGCTGGCCTGACCCTGAACCCGACTACCGGCGCCATCACGCCGAGCACCAGCACGCCGGGCACCTACACCATTACCAACACCGTAGCTGCTGCCGGAGGCTGCGCCGCTGCTACGGCTACGGCCACGGTAACCATTACGGCTCCGGCCACCGCCGGCTTTAGCTATGCCAGCGCCAGCTTCTGCTCGGGTGACGCCGCCACTCCCACCCCTGCCCTGGCAACGGGAGCTACGGCTGGCACCTTCAGCAGCACTACCGGCCTGACGATAAATGCGGCCACTGGCGCCATTACGCTGGCCTCCAGCACTCCCGGCACGTACACGGTCACCAATAGCGTGGCCGCTTCGGGAGGCTGCGCGGCGGTAACAGCTACGACTACTGTCACGATTAACGCTACCCCGGCCCGGCCCACGGTTACGGCCACCTACAGCGGCAGCACCACTACCCTGACCAGCAGCGCGGCTACCGGCAACCAGTGGTACCTGAACGGCACGGCTATTCCCGGCGCTACCAATTCTACCTACGTGGTTAGCGCTGCCGCGCAGTATGGTACCTACACCGTAGTCACTACCTCGGCGCAGGGCTGCGCCTCGCCAGCTTCGCAGCCGCTGGTAGTCACTACCAGCGTGAAGCCTCTGGCTGGCTCCTCGCTCATGATTTATCCTAACCCTACCTCCGATGGTCGCCTGACCCTGAAGCTGCAGGGCTACTCGAAAGCGGTGGAGCTGACGGTGTATAACAGCGTGGGCCAACCCGTGCGCACACTAACCGTACCAGCCGGCCGCCTCGACCAGCCCCTGGACCTGAGCCAGTTACCCAGCGGCGTATATCTGCTACGCGCCCGCACAGAGGGGGGCCTGGATGTTCGCCGCATCGTGAAGCAGTAAGCAGCTTCTTGGCTTACTCAAGGCAATGCCCCGTCGGCTTTCCGGCGGGGCATTTTTGCTGCCGATGGCCCTCGTTAGTCGCGGACAAGGGCGCGCACCCGGCGGGCTTGGCGGTTGGCAACGGCGGGCAGACTGGCGGCCGGTGCTAGGCCAGGCAGCGGCAGGTGAATACGCATCTGGCGGGTAGGCCGTAGCTTTGCTCTGATGTCGCCTTCCGTTTTCACCACCTATCTGCAGCTTGGGTTTCACCACATCTTCAACCTGCAGGCCTACGACCACCTCGTGTTTCTGCTGGCGCTGTGCGCGCCCTACGTGCTGCAAGACTGGCGGCGGGTAGTAGCGCTGGTTACCAGCTTTACCGTGGGCCACTCTATTACGCTGGCCCTGGCCACTCTCGACGTGGTCAGCTACTCGCCGGACCTGATCGAAACCCTGATTCCGATAACTATTGTTCTCACCTGCCTGCTGAACCTGGCGCGGGCTGGCCGGCCGGCCAGCCGGCCCGGGGAACGGCCCGAGGCATCCGGCCTCGTCCTGACCTTACCCAACCTGCTGGCTGCGGTGTTCGGGCTGATTCATGGGCTGGGTTTTTCCAGCTACCTGCGCCAGCTGCTGGGCCGACAGAGCCGGCCAGTGCTGGAGCTGCTCAGCTTCAACCTGGGCGTCGAGCTAGGCCAGCTGCTGATTGTGGGACTCATCTTGCTGATTGGCTTCGTGTTACTGCGTATCTTTACCGTAACCCGCCGCGACTGGCTCCTGGTAACCACCGGCGCTGCGTTAGGTATTGCCCTCACTCTTTTGGTGGGCTAAGTGGTACCGTAGTGAACTTGATTTGCAACCCGCCGCGGGCGGGTGTGTCTTTCGCCGCACGCGGCGGGTAGCAGTTGCCGCCGCCTGCGTTTCAACCCAATTCTGCCTTTTTCTCCCCTTTTACCTATATGCTGAAACCTACTCTGCTGGCCGCCGGGCTGGCGGCGCTGCTGGCCTTGCCGGCGGCGGCGCAGAACACTAACTCCGGCACCGATAAATTCGCCCAGCTGGAAACTCTGCTGCCGACCCCTAACTCCTACCGGACGGCCTCGGGCGCGCCCGGCAGCGAGTACTGGCAGCAGCGCGCCGACTACAACATCCGGGTAAAGCTGGACGACGCGAAACAGTCGATTTCCGGCGACGAGGACATTACCTACACCAACCTCTCGCCCGACGTGCTGACCTACCTGTGGGTGCAGCTCGACCAGAACATCCTCGACAAAAACTCGATTACTACCGCTACCGAAGTAGGCCAGATTCAGCCGCGCATGTCGTTTCAGGCGCTGGATTACCTGCAGCGCAGCGAGTTTGATGGGGGCTTCAAGATTGCGGAAGTGAAGATGAAGGGCGGCAAGGCCCTGCCCTACGTCATCAACCACACCATGATGCGCATTGACCTGCCGACGCCGCTGCGGCCCAAGCAGGCCGTCACGTTCAGCATTAAGTGGGCCTACAATATCAACGACCAAACCAAAATTAACCAACGCTCGGGCTACGAGTATTTCCCGGAGGACAAAAACTACCTCTACGAAATTGCGCAGTTCTACCCCCGCATGGCGGTGTACTCCGACAACCAGGGCTGGCAGCACAAGCAGTTCCTGGGCAACGGCGAGTTTGCCCTGCCCTTCGGCGACTACCGCGTAAGCATCACGGCCCCCGCCGACCACGTAGTGGGGGCTACCGGCACCCTGCAGAACGCTTCGGAAGTGCTAACCTCGACCCAGCGCCAGCGCCTGGAGCAGGCCAAAAACGCCAAGAAGCCCGTTCTGATTGTCTCGCCCCTGGAGGCGGAGCAGGCGGAGCTAAAGCGCGCCAAAGGCACCAAAACCTGGACTTTCGCCGCCAAAAACGTGCGCGACTTTGCCTGGGCTTCTTCGCGGAAGTTTATCTGGGATGCCATGGGCATCAAGCAGAACGGCACGCCCGTGATGTGCATGAGCTACTACCCCAAGGAAGGCAACCCGCTGTGGGGCAAGTACTCCACGGAAGTAGTGGCGCACACCATCAAAACCTACTCGAAGTTCACCATCCCCTACCAGTACCCGGTGGCCATTTCGGTGCACGGTCCGGTGGGCGGCATGGAGTACCCCATGATCTGCTTTAACGGCGGCCGCCCCGAGAAGGACGGTACCTACTCGGCCGACCGGAAGTATGGCATGATTTCGGTGATTATCCACGAGGTAGGCCACAACTTCTTCCCCATGATTGTGAACTCCGATGAGCGCCAGTGGACGTGGATGGACGAGGGCCTGAACACCTTTGTGCAGTACCTCACGGAGCAAGAGTGGGAGCGGAACTACCCCTCCAAGCGCGGCGAGCCGGCCAACATCGTCGCCTACATGCAGACGGACAAGAGCCTGCAGACGCCCATCATGACCAACTCGGAATCGGTGCTGCAGTTTGGCAACAATGCGTACGGCAAGCCTGCTACCGGCCTGAACATCCTGCGCGAAACCATCATGGGCCGCCAGCTCTTCGACTACGCCTTCAAGGAGTATGCCGAGCGTTGGGCCTACAAGCACCCTACCCCCGCCGACTTCTTCCGCACTATGGAAGATGCCTCGGGCGTAGACCTCGACTGGTTCTGGCGCGGCTGGTTCTATTCCGTGGATAAGACCGACCTGGCCATCGACGGCGTGAAATGGTACACGGTGGATTCCAAGAACCCCGAAATTGAAAATGCCCGCAAGCGCGAAATGATCAATAAGGCGCCCCAGAGCATTTCGCAGCAGCGCAACCTCCAGGACATTCAGAAGACGCTGGTAGATGAGAAGCCCGACCTAAAGGACTTCTATAACAACTACGACCCGCTGGCCACCACCGAAGCCGACAAGCAGCGCTACCAGCAGTTGATAAAAGGCATGAGCCCTGAGCAGCAGCAGCGCCTGAGCAACGGCCTGAACTTCTACGAGGTAAGCCTGAAAAACAAAGGCGGCCTTACCATGCCCGTGATTGTGCAAATGACTTATGAGGATGGCAAGCAGGAAATCATGAACATTCCGGCTGAAATCTGGCGGAAGAATAACGCCGAGGTAACCAAGGTGTTTATCACCGAAAAGCCAGTGGTAAGCTTCGTGCTGGACCCCTTCCAGCAAACTGCCGACACCGACCTCTCGAACAATGCCTGGCCCCAGAAAGCCGCACCTTCGCGTTTCGAGCTGTTCGAGTACCAGCAGCGCGCCCAGCCCAACCCCATGCAACAACAGTCGGCCCTGCAACAGAAGGAGCAGAAGCCGGTGAACGGCACTACCTCCCCGGGCGGCACCAACTAACTGTCATTCCTCGCTTGGCTCGGAATGACACCGCCTTTTAAGCGAAAAGCGCCGGATTACTCTGTAGTCCGGCGCTTTTGTTTTAGCTTCCTCTCCATCTTTCCACCTCACCCTTACCTCTATGGGACTCCTTGATGCCCTCCTCGGCAACGCCGCCGAAACCGACGCCCAGGAAATTCAACTCGAACTCAGCCAGCTCCTGGCTCCGGGCGAAACCGTGCGCGCGGCCTACGCCGTAGTGCGCGACCTGCTGGTATTCACTACCAAGCGCCTGATTTTGGTGGATAAGCAGGGCGTGACGGGTAAGAAGCGCGAGTACCTAAGCCTACCCTATCGCAGCATCGAGCGGTTTTCCATGGAAACCACCGGCCACTTCGACCTAGATGCGGAAATTAAAATCTGGGTGCGCGGCCAAACGGAGCCCATCAGCAAGACCTTCCGCAACGACAAGAACATTCACGACGTGTACCGGGCCCTGAGCGAGTTTGCGCTGTAGCGCGGAGGTAGTGACGTGCAACCATCTGGCCAGTAGGCAGCTCTTGGTAGTAACCTCTACTTCCTTCCCCTATGATGCGTTCGTTACTCTCCATAACCTTGGGCAGCCTGTTTCTGCTAGGCCTGCTAGTTAGCTGCCAGACTGAGGAAGAGGCGCAGGAGCCCGATCTGAGCTGTGTTTCCGTGCGGGTGCTCGGGCTCAGTTGCAACGGCATGCTCCTGCAGCTGGATGAGAATGTAAACTTCGGCAATACCATCATGTACCGCGACACTTTACGTACGCACGTAGTTGGTACGTACTCTGAGCTGCCGACCGGGGCCGAGCCAGGCCGGAAGATTACCTTTGCGCTGCGCAACCCCACGGCTCAGGAAGCCGCTTCGCGCCCGTGCCTGGCCATCTACCAGAGGTTCGACGTGCCCCAGATGGTAGTAGAGTCCCCGCGTTGCAGCAAATAGATTGTTAGCCAGTAAAAAAGCCCGGGGCATATACGCCACGGGCTTTTTTTGTTGATCATAACGGCTCTTACTGGCCGCCAGCGCTGGTGCTTCCGGCTTTCAGGTACTTGTCGTACCAGGCCAGGTACCGGTCGTAGCGGTCCTTCACGTAGCTGGGCTTGCTGATGCCGTGGAACTGGCCCGGGTAGATGATCAGCTGGGTGGGCACCTTCCGACTTTGCAAGGCCTGGTACATCTGCTCGGTGTTAAGCAGGGGCACGTTGAAGTCCTTTTCCCCGCAGAGAAACAGCGTGGGCGTGTTGATCTGGCCGGCGTGGAAGAAGGGGTAGGAAATGCGCATCCACACGTCGGTATGGTCCCAGGGGGTGCCCAACTCAGTTTCGTAGTCGCGGATGTACTGGTCGGTGCCGTAGCCGGCCAGCACGTTGGCAATGCCCGCGCCGCTGGTGGCAGCCTTGAAGCGCTTGTCGCGGGCAATGAGGTGGTCGGTGAGGATGCCGCCGTAGCTCCAGCCGCCCACGCCCAGCCGGCCTGGGTCGGCTACCCCCTGCTGCACGGCGTAGTCCACCACGGCCAGGGCGTCGTCGGAGTCCTTGTTGCCCCAGTCGGCGTAGATGGCGCGGCAGTATTCCAGGCCCCGGCCCGAGCTACCGCGCGGGTTGCTGGCTACCACCGCGTAGCCGCGGGCCGCCAGCACCTGCCACTCCGGCGAGAAGCTGTACGCAAACTGAGACACGGGCCCGCCGTGAATCCGCAGTACCGTAGGGTACTTCTGGCCGGCCTGGTAGCCCACCGGCTTCACCACAAACCCACTGACCAGGGTACCGTCCTTGCTTTTGGCCTGAATGGGCTCCACGGCCCCCAGCTGCACGGTTTTCAGCCAGGCGTCATTCTGCTTGGAGAGCGGGCGCAGGCCTTTCTTCTCGAAAGCAAACACCTCGTCGGGCAGCAGCGGCTCGCTGTTCACAACCACTACCTGGCCTTTCGGCCCCAGCTCAAACTCCGTGATTTCGCGCTGGCCATCGAGCACCCGCTCCACCTTGCCGCCGGTGGCCGACACCCGGGCCAGCACCTGGGCGCGGTCGTCTTCTAGCAGGAAGTACAGGCTCTTGCCATCTTTGGACCATTGCGGTTTCAGGGTGTTGCGGTCAAGGCCCTGGGTGAGCAGCCGGGGCGTGCCACCCGTAGCCGGAATAACGGCCAGCTGGTGCAGGCCATAGACTAACTGCTCTTTAGGTCCGCCTTCCACGAAGGCAATCTGTTTGCCATCGGGGCTCCAGGCGGGGCGGCCGCTCCAGTTGCTGGGGGCGCTGTCGGCTACGTCGGTAGTGGTGAGCTGGCGCGGCTGGGCGCCGGGGGTAGCGTCTATAGCGTACAAGTCGAAGTTGTCGTGGCGGTCAGGGTCTTCGCCGCGCTTGCTCACGAACACCAGCTGCTTGCTGTCGGGGCTCCAGGCGGGAGCGTGCTCATCGTAGCGGCCGGGCGTGAGGTTCACCAGCTTGCGCGTGGCCACATCGAACACGTACAGGTGTTGGCGCTGCTTGTTGAGGTAGCCATCCACGTCCTGCTTGAACTGAAACCGGTCAATGACAATAACCGGCGGGGTTTTCTTTTTGGCCCGCTGCACCTGGGTAAGTGAGTCGGGGTCAGCGTCGCGGATGATGAGGGCCAGGCGCTTGCCATCGGGGGCCCACACGTAGTCCTGCACGCTGCCTTTCAGCTTGGTGACTTTCTCGGCCTCGCCCCCGTTGCGGTTCAGCAGCCAAAGCTGGGCGTGGCCTTCCTCGCCCTCGCCCCTACTCGACAAAAAGCTGAGGTACGTACCGTCGGGCGAGAAGCGGGGGCTGGTTTCGTTGTCGGGGCTGGTGGTTACGCGCAGGTTGCGGCTGCCGTCGTAGCGGGCCATCCACACGTCGGCGTTGTTTTTATCGGCGGCCGTATCGGCTTGGCTGACTACGTAGGTAACCCACTGCCCATCGGGCGAGAAGTGGGCGTCTTTTACGTCGCGCAGCTGCTGCAGGTCGCGGGCCGTGAGCGGGTGCGGGGCCGATTGTGCCCACGCCGCCGCCGGGGCCAGCACTCCCAGCAGAAGTAGTAGCTTTTTCATGTAGTCAGAGGAGAAACGAGGAAAGGGAACAAGGACGGCGCTCGAGAAGTGAAGTTGCGCCCGCCTGCTTACTGAAGATAGTAGCCAGCCGAATAAGATTTAGGGGTTACTTTGCTCAGAGCCCGGAATCAGTCCTGCTTATCGTCTTTTCTCTCTGCCTTGGAACCTGCGTCAGCCTTTCTTCCTACTCCCCCTACCCCTTCCCAGTGGAGCAAGCTGGAAATAAGCTGCGTCCGGGACTACTCGGTACTGACGATGAGCCGCAGTGTGCAGCCGCTGAAGCTGCTGAACCCACGGGCCGCCGGCGGCAGCTGCCACATAGTGCTTTCCAGCTACGGGGGCGGCCTGCTGGCCGGCGACGTAATCCGGCTGCAGGTTGTAGGGCGCATGGGCGCGCGTTTCTTGCTGGGCACCCAGGCCAACACCCGCATTTACCGCTCGCCGGAGGGTAGCGTAGCCGAACAACTTACCGAAGCTGCCCTGGAGCCGGGTAGCCTGGCGGCCGTGCTGCCCGACCCCGTGGTGCTGCAGGCCCAGAGCCGCTACCGTCAGCACCAGCATTGGCACTTGGCCCCCGGGGCCCTGCTGCTGCTGGCCGACTGGTTCCACTCGGGCCGCATGGATAGTGGCGAGCAATTCGCGTTTACGTCCTACGAGTCGGAGTTGCGGGTAAGTGTGGGGGGTAGGCTGCTGGTCCTGGATCGGTTTGCTTTTCGCCCCGCCGAGCATATTGCTACCTCCCCCGCTCACTTCGACCGGTACCAAACTTCCTTGGCCGTGTACCTGGTTGGCAGCCCAACGGACGCCCGGTTCCACCGGCTTCGGCAGACGCTGGAAACCCAGCAGCCCCACTCCCGCGACGGACTTTCGCCCGAGCTTTTTACCCAGGAGTGCGTGGTAGCGGTTACCGCCGTCCGGCCGGGGGTGCACCTGCTGCGCGCCTTTGGCACCAGCCGCCACGCATTGCAGCCCATCTACGCAGCCTTGCACGAGGCCTTAGCAGCCCCGGACCTGTTGGGGTATCATCCGGGCCTCCGGAAATACTAGGGGGCTCTTTCTATACTGGCGCTGCTTACCTTCTATCCTCGCGCACCGATTCCAGGGCGCGGGCTTTGGCGGCGTGAATATGCTGAATGATGTCGTCGAGGCCATGGCCGTGCAGAGCGCGGGCAAACAGAAACGGCCCCTCGCCGCGCATGCGCCGGGCGTCCAGGTCCATCACGCCCAGGTCGGCCCTCACTAGCTCGGCCAGGTCGGTTTTGTTGATGACCAGCAGGTCTGACTGGGTGATGCCGGGGCCGCCCTTGCGCGGCACCTTGTCGCCGCCCGATACGTCAATGACATAGATGGAGTAATCGACCAGCTCACGGCTGAAGTGGGCCGCCAGGTTGTCGCCGCCGCTTTCCACAAACAGGTAGTCAAGCTGGTGGTCGAAGCGCGTCATGAGGCCTTCCAGCGCATCCATATTCAAGGAAATATCCTCGCGGATGGCGGCGTGGGGGCAGCCGCCGGTTTCCACGCCCACAATGCGGTCTTCGCTGAGGGCGCTATGCCGGATAAGAAACTCGGCGTCTTCGCGGGTGAAGATGTCGTTGGTTACTACCCCCAGCTCAAACTCATGGCGCAGCCGCTCGCACAGGGCTTTCAGCAGGGCCGTTTTGCCCGTGCCCACCGGCCCACCAATGCCCACGGTGAAAGCCCGCTGCCGAAAGTTGCGGTGCGAAGGCAGCCGCCGCGTTTCACGTTGCGCATAGTCGCCCGGCGACTCGTAGTACTCGTGGGTGTGGCCATGAAGCAGCAGGGCGAGTTTATCGATGAAGGCCATGGTGCGAAGTGAAGGATAAGAGAGTGTTAGAAACAGAAACGGACAAGCAATAGCGCTACCGCCGCATCCTGGTCAGTTTTGAAAAAGACGCGAATAGACCTGCTCATGCAGCATCTGGGCGGCGTCGAGCAGGCTGGCAGACCGGGTGGCCGCGCGGTAATCCAGGGCTTGGGCACCGGCCAGCAGGTCATCGAAAATGGCGTAGAACTCATGCTGCAGCCGGTGCCCTTCCATGGGCCCCACGCACCCCAGGCGAATGGCCGCACTAATTTGGTCGCGCAGGGCCAGGTGCAGGTAGAGGGTATGAACTTCGGGCAGTGCGTATCCCAGCCGGGCCAGGCTCAGGGCCAGCACCGGCACGAAATGCAGCGGTACTTCTTCCTGGGCAAACCACTCAGCCAGCGCTGCTACCCCTGCTTCCGGCTGAAACGAGTGTAGTACCCGCAGCCAGGTTTTGCCCTGGGTGAGGCTGCCCTTGTGCAGGGCCGGAACCAACAGCTGCGCGTCGTATTCGCTTACCACGAGCGTCAGCAGCTCCGCATCAGCGGGCAGGCTTATCTGGAAGCAGGAGTTCAGAAATGGAATTTCCAGCCCTACTACCTGCTGCAAATACGAGTACAGGTAGTTGCGCAAGCCGCTTTGGCTGCGCACCAGCCCAAACGTGCGGCTACTTTCCAACCCGTAGGAATACGCAAAGCCGCCCGTCGGCAGGGCCGAATCGGCGAGGTGAAGCAGGCGGGCCAAACGGGTAGACACGGGAAGAAAACAATTTGAGAGGGGTAGGTAATCTGCTTGTCGTCGCCTCTTTATCAGGCTGAAGGGTGGGCTCTTACTGCTTAATTAGGGTAGCCCTTATATTCGGCAGAGGGCCCTGGCCCTACCCCACCGGATAACCAGAAGATTCTAGCCAATTGCTTTATTGCAGCCAGCCAACCAGCCAGTTAACCTATCAGGCGGCGCTAAAACAGATTGTACAACTGCGCCAGCGGGAGCTTCTCTACCGGCTCACAGGTGAGGTGCACGCCATCCACGGTGACGCGGTAGGTTTCGGGGTCCACGGCAATGTTGGGCAGGTAGTCGTTCAGGGCCATGTCCTTTTTGGTCACGGTGCGGCAGCCTTTCACGGCTACTACCTTCTTCTGCAGTCCATACGTGCCGCGCACATGCTGCACTGAGGCGGCTGAGACAAAGGCCAAGGAAGTTGGACCGGTAGCGCCGCCAAAGGCGCCAAACATAGGTCGCGAGAAGGAAGGCTGCGGCGTGGGAATAGAGGCGTTGGCGTCGCCCATCTGGCTGCGCACAATTACCCCGCCCTTAATCACCATTTCGGGCCGGGAGCCGAAGAAAGCGGGCTTCCAGAGTACCAAATCCGCCAGCTTGCCCAGCTCCACCGAGCCGATTTCCTCGGCGAAACCGTGGGCGCGGGCGGGGTTGATGGTGTATTTGGCCACGTAGCGGCGGGCCCGGAAGTTGTCGGTGCCGCGGGTGGCATCTTCGGGGAGCAGGCCGCGCTGCTCGCGCATTTTGTGGGCCGTTTGCCAGGTGCGCGTCACTACCTCCCCCACCCGGCCCATGGCCTGGGAGTCGGAGGAAATGATGCTCAGGGCACCCAGGTCGTGCAGGATGTCTTCGGCGGCAATTGTCTCGCCCCGGATGCGGCTTTCCGCAAAGGCCACGTCCTCGGGAATGTTCTTATCGAGGTGGTGGCAGACCATCAGCATGTCGAGGTGCTCATCAATGGTGTTGCGGGTAAAGGGCCGGGTAGGGTTGGTGGAGGACGGAATCACGTTGGGCTCCCCGCAGATTTTAATGATGTCGGGGGCGTGGCCGCCGCCGGCGCCTTCGGTGTGGTAGGAGTGAATGGTGCGCCCCTTGAACGCGCCCACCGAGTTTTCCACGAAACCGCTTTCGTTCAGCGTATCGGTGTGGATGCACACCTGCACATCGTACTCCTCGGCCACTTGCAGGCAGGTATCAATGGTAGCGGGGGTAGTGCCCCAATCTTCGTGCAGCTTGAAGCCCAGGGCACCCGCTTCCAGCTGCTCGCGCAGCCCTTCGGGCCGGGACGTATTGCCCTTGCCCAGGAAGCCAAAGTTGAGCGGAAACGCATCGGTAGCCTTCAGCATCATTTCAATGTAGAATGCACCCGGCGTGCAGGTAGTGGCGCTGGTACCCGCCGAAGGCCCGGTGCCGCCCCCCAGCATCGTTGTCAGGCCCGATGCCAGCGCCTCGTCAATCTGTTGAGGACAGATGAAGTGAATATGACAGTCGATGCCGCCCGCGGTCAAAATTAGCCCCTCGCCCGCTATTACCTCGGTGGTTACACCGACCGTCATACCGGGCGTGACGCCCGGCATAATGTGCGGATTTCCCGCCTTTCCGATGCCGCTGATGCGCCCGTTTTTCACTCCAATATCGGCCTTGTAAATGCCGGTATAATCGAGCACCAGGGCGTTGGTGATGAGCAAATCCAGGGCCTCGGATTGCGGAATACCGGCGGCCTGGCCCATGCCGTCGCGCAGCACCTTTCCCCCGCCGAATTTGCATTCTTCGCCGTAGGTGCAGAAGTCTTTCTCCACCTCAATCACGAGGCTGGTATCACCCAACCGCACCCGGTCGCCGGTGGTGGGGCCGTACATATCGGCGTACGCGCGCCGGTCAAGGGAAAGGGACATGGGGAGAAGAACTAATCTTGGCCTAAATAAAAAAACGCACCATTTTTCTTATTCACATACCCAAACTGAGTGTTATTATAAGTTATAGATATAACCTCTTCATTTTTATCAAACCCTTCAATTTTCTTTTTTAAAATATTACAATATATACAACGCTCAAAATTAAAGCTCACTATTATTGGCCTCACAACTCTATACATCTGTGTTTTACTTTGTTTATGTGGATCCGTTTTCCATTTTACTTTCCCATTACTACCAATTGCGGTTATATATACTCTAGTTGAGTCCAGAATATACTTTGTTCCATCTTTTTTGTCAATTAGAAATAACTGCTTTGGTTTGCCATTTAGTGTGGCATGCGCGACATATTGTCTACTTTGCGCTTTGCAAATATTTACATATATTAAGTATATCAATAGCAAGAGCAGCCTTTTCATTCTTGTTGTTTTTTCAGGCAATAATCTGATTACACTTCGACGTCAGCACGCAAGATTCCTCGACTTTGCTCCGCTACGCTCGGAATACCTTCGTAAAAATCTTAATCCACCTTCCCATTAATCCGGGCGTTGCCGCCGTACACGATTCTCTCCCCAGCCAAGGCTACCAATTGTACTCGTTTCCGCTCGCCGGGCTCGAAGCGGACGGCGGTGCCGGCCGGGATGTTGAGGCGGAAGCCGCGGGCCGCGGCACGGTCGAAGTCGAGGGCGGCGTTGGTTTCGAAGAAGGGGTAGTGCGAGCCCACCTGGATGGGCCGGTCGCCGCGGTTGAGGACTTCCACGGTGAGGGTTTCGCGGCCTTCGTTCAGGGTCAGGTCGCCGGGTAGCAGGTGGTACTCGCCGGGGGTAGGCGCAACCGGCGCGGCAGCGGCGGGCTGGGTTCGGGTGAGGCCGGAGCCGTAGAGGGCCAACTCCGGGGAGCCTTGTTCCCGGCAAATGGGGTGGTGCACCGTTACCAGCTTGGTACCATCGGGGAAAGTGCCTTCTACCTGCACTTCGGCCACCAGCTCGGCCACGCCGGGCAGCACGTCCTGGAGGCCCAGAATCTGCTTGCCCTTGTCCATGAGCACGGCCACGGTTTCGCCGTCGCGGATAAACTCCAGCAACTGGGTAGCCAGCAGGGCCACGGCTTCGGGGTAATTCAGGGCCAGGCCGCGGGCGTAGCGTTTCTGAGCTACCACGCCGGCTTGGTGCAACACCAGCTTATCGAGGTCTTTGGGCGACAGGTGCATTCTTGTGAGAGCTGAGAGCTTAGATTCGAGAGATTAGGCTACCTAAGCCACTCCGATTTTCTGGCGGTGGCGTTGACCGGGTTTGAGTTCTTGGCTCCTGTTTCGGAGCCCCGAACAGATTGCCGTACACCATCCAACCGCCATAGCCGATGCTAAGCAGGGCCGAGGCTACTACCATACCAGCGCGCAGGTTGCGGCTAAAGCGCATGCGTTGGGTAAAAGGAATGCTCATCAGGCCGGTGGCGCCCAGCATGCCCAGTACCGAGCCTAGCCCGAAGAGCAGCAGGTAGGCCACCCCCAGCCAGGGATTTTTCAGGCTTCCCATCAAGAGCAAGACCAAGGCCCCACTACCCGCCAAGCCGTGCACTAGCCCCACGGCGTAGGCCGTGCCGCGGCGGTAACGCGGCGGCGCCGTTTGGTAGTAGCTTTTGTCGGTCAGGCGGCTTAGGCCCATCACCAACAGCATCAGGCCCACGGCCGCCTCGAAGTAATTGGAGTGGCTGATGAGTGCCCGGCTCAGTAGCAGTGCCCCGCCGAACACTACCAGCGTAGTGGTGTGCCCTAGCCCCCAGAACAGTCCTTCCTGCACGGCCCGTAGGCGGCTGTCGTGGCGGGCTACCAGCGTACTAACGGCAATCAGGTGGTCGGCCTCGAAAGCATGCCCCATGCCGGCCAGAAAGGCAAACGCAATGGGAAGCAAGTCGTGCATGCCAGGTTAGGTATTGGTTGATTCGGGTCTTAATCTAGGGGCTTCTAGCGGAATACTAGCTATTTTCTTTGCTTAGCACCCTAAAAAAATACCCCACCTTCTCAGGCGGGGTATTGTTCTGACTCAGGAAGCCCTTTCATACTACCCTCCTAGTACAGCTGCATTAGGTACCGGCACAGAGGGGTTATACTCGGAGGTAGAGGCGTTGTGCTGAGCCGAGTTCTTGCCTTTATCGTCCTTGAAATCGTGGCGCTTGTAAGGCCGGATGATAAGGCGCAGTGCCTTATCGGAGCTGAAGTAGCTGATGGCCCAGCTTACCAGCGTCACGGCCTTGTTGCGGAAGCCAACCAGCGTCATCAGGTGCACAAACAACCAAGTGAGCCAGCCCAGGAAGCCTCCGAAGTGCCGGTCGCCGGGCAAATCCACTACGGCGCGGTTGCGGCCTACAATAGCCATGCTACCCTTGTTGAAGTACTTGAAGGGCTGCAAGGCTTCGCCCTGCAGCAGGCGCTTAAAGTTTTTGGCCAGCTGCTCGGCCTGCTGAATAGCTACGGGGGCCAGCATGGGGTAGCCGCGCGGCATTTCCTCGGTGGCCATGTTGGCTACGTCGCCGATGGCGTACACGTTTTTGCTGCCCAACAAGCGGTTTACGGTGTCTACGTTGAGCCGCTTATTTTTAGCCACTACCTCCGCCGGAAAGCCTTCCACCGCGGCACCGTTCACGCCGGCCGCCCAAATCAGGTTTTCCGTGCGCAGAAACTCGGTATCGGAATAATAGAGCTTGCCGTCCTCGAAGCGGGTAGCCTTGGTGTTGAGTCGAATATGGATGCCCATTTCCTCCAGGTACTGCTTGGCCTGCACCTGTGAGTCGACAGACATGGGCCCGAGCACTTCCCCACCCGACTCTACCAGGTAGATTTCCATCTGTTTCAGGTCCAGCTCGGGGTAGTCCTGGGGTAGTACATCTTTACGCATTTCGGCCAGGGAGCCGCAGATTTCTACGCCGGTGGGGCCGCCGCCTACCACTACCACGTTCATCAGAGCCTGCCGCTGCATGGGGTCTTCGGTGAGCAACGCCTTTTCGAAGTTCTGGAATAGGTAGCTGCGCAGGTTCAGGGCATTGGGAATGCTCTTGATTTGCATGGCATTGCGCTCAATGCTTTCCAGCCCGAAGTAGTTGGTGAGCGAGCCGGTAGCTACCACCAGGTGGTCGTAGCGGATTTCGCCGATGTTGGTAACGACGGTGTTGCGGGCCGGATCTACCCGCTGCACATCGGCCAGGCGGAAAAAGAAATTCGGCTGGCCCACAAATATCTTACGGATGGGGTAGGCAATGCTATCCGCCTCCAGGGCGCCGGTAGCTACCTGATAAAGCAGGGGCTGGAAATTATGATAGTTATTCCGGTCGATGACGACTACCTGCACGGGCGCGTCGGCAAGGTCCTTGGCCAGCCGCAGCCCAGCAAAGCCACAGCCAATAATTACAATACGCGGCTGAGTGGTAGCCGGGAGGTTGGTATCCATATCTGATACAGCTGAATGTCGGCGTAAGAGTACGACAAACTGCGGCAAAAGCGCCAAAATCCTGTACCGAAAATCGGAAGTATAGGTTGTGCTACCTGTTTAGCTTACCCGGAGGAAAGACTAGCACGCTGCCCGGCAAGTATTTGCTACCTAACCCCTACCCTCTCGCAAATGCGCAAGCCCTTGCTGCGAGGATACACAGCAAGGGCTTGCGCGTGGAGGAGGGGTAGGGTTCGAGACGAAAAACTGTGCGGCTTGCCCGAACCACACTGGCTTAGTAGTCTACCCC
Source organism: Hymenobacter sp. HSC-4F20 (assembly GCF_019599275.1). GTDB lineage: Bacteria > Bacteroidota > Bacteroidia > Cytophagales > Hymenobacteraceae > Hymenobacter. The sequence continues at coordinate 530,970 of NZ_JAHZTD010000003.1, forward strand.
TTCTTTCTTTTTAAACTCCCCATCCTTCACCTGCTTGATAAGCTGCAGCCAGCTGAATGGGTTGAGCAAGGGGTTGTTGGTAGCGGGCGTAGGAGCCATGCCCATGCGCCGCTGCTGGTCGTACTGCTGGTTTTGCATGGTTTGGCGGTAGTTGCCCATGCTCGTGACGGGCAGCGTGTTAAACATGCGGCGCATTGTCTGCTCGTTGAGCTTCTCGGCGGCCGTCCGGTCGCTTTCCGCCGGGGCTTTCATGGCCAGAAAGGCTTCCTTGAAAGCCTTTTCGGTAGCATAAGGAAAAATACGAACCTCCGGCAGCACCGTGGCATCTTCCCGAAGCTGCACAATCACGGAATAGCTCTGGCGGGGGTAGTTAGGCGGAATGACAACGTACTGATTGCGGTAGCCCAGGCTCCGAATCACGATACTGTCGCCGGCCAGCACCGGGATAGAGAAGTAGCCGTAGGGGTTGGTGGTGGTGCCACGCCCGGCCTTGGGCACAAACACGGCCGCGCCCGGCACCCCCAGCAGGGAGTCGCCGGAGGCCACAATGCCGGTGAACTGCACCACCTGGCGCTGGCCCTGCGCCCGCGCATGGCCGGGGGCCAGCAGCAAAGCCACCAGCAGCAACCCGAACAGAACGGGTAGAAAAGACATTCGAATTCGGGCCACAGCAAACATACAAGGCATTACAAGCGACAAAGATACGGCACTTTCGGGGGCCGCTGGCGGGTTTAAGGTAAATTCGGGCCCGCCCGATTTGGTTCAGGGTTCTATTTTCCTGCTTTCGACTAAAGATGCGCCTCAAACACTTTACCGTTGCATTCGGCCAGCAACTATTCAAAGCCCTCGGCGACGAGAGCCGGGTGCGCATCTTGCATTTGCTCTGGCGCAACCAGGAAATGTGCATCTCCGACCTGGAGCAGGTCTTGGATTTCACCCAGACCAAAACCTCCAGGCAACTAGCGTACCTGAAAAATGCGGGCCTCGTCAACTTCCGCCGCCTCGACAATTGGGTGTTCTACTTCATTAAGGATGAAGCCCAGGATTTTCTGCACCAGCTGCTGAGCTACATGGAGCGCGACCCCCAGCTACTCCGCGACCAGAAGATTTACCAAACGCTCTGGTCGAACCGGGAGCTGGCCGCGTATAAGCTGCAAAACCGTCGCTGGACCGGAGTTTCCGACGCTCATTGAGGTGGGAACTTCTGCCGACTGCCGGCGGCTTTTCTGCCTTTTAACCGTTGCTACCTGTGAAATCTGCCGCCGCTGTTACCCGATTGTTTGTTTGCACTGCCCAGAAAGATGAAGTTGGGAAGGACGTGGCCAGGGCGCTGAAAATAGAGCTGAAGAAGCAGGGCCTGAAAACCCTCTTGAGCGGGGGCGAAAAGCGCAAAACCCGGGTGCAAACCTGCAACTGCCTCGACCTGTGTAAGCACTGCAAGAAAGGACCCGGCGCCGCCCTCATCGTGTATCCCGAAGGCACGGTATACGGCGACGTGAAGCCCAAAGACGCTCCTGATATTGTGCGGGAACACTTAAGCGAGGGCCGGGTTGTAAAGAGGCTGCGGGTGGAGTAAACGCCTTTATAGCATCAACCTCTGCCAGGCAAGGCCGCGCCGTGCTACGGTGCTGGTGCGTACGTTTACTTTTTGCTACCCCCTCTTCTGTCCTGTACCTTCTTCACCTGCTACTTCTGCCCCTTGAAATACCGTCATATTTTCTTCGACCTCGACCATACGCTCTGGGACTTCGAAACCAATGCCAATGAAACCCTGCGTCATTTGTTTGCGCAGCACGAGTTGGGGCGCTACGGTTCCTTTACAGTTGAGGAGTTTATTCGGGTGTATTCCGATATCAACCATGGGCTCTGGCGCCTGTACCAGGGGGGCAAAATCACGCAGCAGCAGCTGCGGGCCACCCGTTTCCCGCGCACCTTCGTGAAGCTGGGCCTGACGGAAGCCGACGCGCCGGCCGATATGTCGTCGGAGTTTACGGATCTGCTACCCCACAAAACGGCCGTATTCCCTTACACCTACGAGGTGCTCGACTACCTCCGCGACAAAGGGTATGTGCTCCACCTTATTACCAACGGCTTCAAGGAGATTCAGCACGTAAAGCTCAGCGCCTCCCGCCTGACGGACTACTTCCAGGAAATTGTAACCTCGGAGTGCTGCGGCCATCTCAAGCCCGATGCCCGTATTTTCCAGCATGCGCTCGAACGCAGTGGCGCTACCGCGGCGGAAAGCCTCATGATTGGCGACAACCTGGAGTGCGACGTGCTGGGGGCCTACAACGCCGGCATCGACCAAGTGTACTTCAACCCCGAAAAGCGCCGCCACCTTGCCCACACTACCTACGAAATCAGCTGCCTAAGCGAGCTGAAGGACATTTTGTAGGTAGCTTGGAGGGCGTAGCGCCGCGGCGTAAGCTCGCCCAGACGGCACCTCCGGACGCAGGTACTTACCTTTGCGGCCATGATCAGACTGATTGGCCTCTCGGGACGCCGTGGCAGCGGCAAAGACACTATTGCCCGCATGCTGCAACAACTTCAGCCAGAGCGGCGCTGGCACATTCGCTCCGTAGGCGAGCCCATTAAGGCCGTGTGCGCCGCCCTGGCCGGCGAAGGGGTTACCCCCTACTTCTCCCAGGCTGGCAAGGCGGAGCGGCTGCCGGCGTTCGGGCGCACCCGGGGCGAACTGCTGCAGCAAGTGGGGTTAGCCCTGCGCCAATGGGAGCCCGATATCTGGGTACAGGCCTTTTTCTCTCGCCTTCCCACCGACCAGTGCACGGTCATTCCTGATGTGCGCTTCCCCAACGAGGCCGACCTGATCCGGAGCCGGGGCGGCCTGATGCTGCGCGTTGAAGGCGACCCGCTTCGCCAGCGCGGCGACGGCACCCGCGACGACAACCACCCCAGCGAAACCGCCCTCGACACCTACCCCCACTTCGACCTCCTACTCCGCAACGAAGGCTCGGTGGCAGAACTAGAGCAGCAGGTACGGGAGCTATTAGAGCGGGTGTAGAATGCTAGGCTGGCGCCGCCTGGTCTTCCCACGAAGGGGTTCCGCCCGAAAGCAGCCGGGGCCAGCCAGCTACATATTCCAGCCGGTCTAGCAGCATCACGCGGCGCGAGAAGCCTTGTTCATCATCAATAGCATCGAAGGTTGGCTGCCACGGGTCAATAGCATGGTAGGCCAGCCAGTCCTGCCCGGCCACGTCCGTAACCACGCAGTTGTGGCCGGGGGCGTGCCAGTGGTCGTTGCCTTCCAGCAGCATGGCGTAGGGGTTGCCGGTGGCTTCAGCCAGAGTTTCGAAGGGGCCGGTAGCCGCGCGGGACCGGGCTACCAGCACGCCGTAGTGGGCATCGGGGCCGCAGCAGTTGTTGCCGGAGTAAAATAGGTAGTACCAGCCGTGGCGTAGCACCACCCAGCTACCTTCCAGCAGCTGGTCGTAGCGCCGCGGGTCGCCGGCCCCGGCGGGCTCCAGCAGCGTTATTTCCTCACTGCCTGGTGCAAAGGAAAGTCGGTCTTCGGCTAGCTCCCGTACCCGCAGTGCCCCGAAGCCCGAGCCCCAGTACAGCAGCCGCTTGCCCGTGGCGGGGTCATCAAACGCCATGGGGTCGATTTCCAGGAAGCCTGTGCCGCATTGCAAGGGTGCGCCTATATCCTGGAACGGTCCGGCGGGGGTAGTAGAGGTAGCCACGGCCAGGCAAAGCCCGGCGCCCGAATCGGGTTTGGCCGAGTAATAGAGGTAGTACATGCCGTTATGCTCACTTACGTGCGGGGCCCAAAACTTTTGCGTAGTACTCGCCCAAATCGGTTTCTGCGGCAGGCCTTCGCCCAGGTATTCCCAGTGCACCAAATCCGGGGAACGAGCTACCTGCAGGTTGATGATGAGGTTACCGGGCCGCTTGGTCTGGGTACCGTAGGCGTAGTAATAGCCATCCGCCGCCCGAATGAGGGTAGGATCCGGAAAGTCGAAGTCCCAGATGGGGTTGCGGTAGGTAGCGGCGGGGTTGGGCATAACAGCGGGGGTAGTCGATACACCCGTATGCAAACGAATTTCAACTGGCTTGGATACTGGCTCTACATTTTGGGCCGGGAACATAGCCCCTGGTAGTAGCTTTACTACGCGCTCCTGGCATAGCAGTACGCCTACCCTTTTACTTATGTAAGGTGTGCTTATTGGCTCTATTGATCTGGTATTCTGTTTCTATTTCAACCACGCTCTTTCTACTTATCTCAACCTGATATGACAACTGACAGCCGCCTGAGAAAACTAGTAGTTGTTGGAGGCTGGGTGGTTGCTGCACTCTTTGTGTGCTACCAATTTTATGAGGAGAAGCAGTTAGACACCGCCTCTGTGGCCTTGGCCCGGGTACAGCGTTTCGGTAAAAACACGGGCAAGACCACTTCCTATTTTGCTCAGGTGGCTTTTCACCCCCCGAATGATACATCACGGCTTGTCCTTACTGAGGTGCCAGTAGATATGCGCCTGTATGACCGCCGACATCTCTGCGATACGCTAGCCATCCGCTATTTGCCTTCTCACCCGGAAACAGCTGCCTATCTCTCTTCCAATACAAGCATAGTCTGGGTTACTGTTATGGTGGGTTTTGCGCTGCTGGCAGTTGGCAGTGCGTATTGGCCGGCGCACTGGTTAGCTAAGCTACAGAGCTGGCAGTGGTTTCAACTCAGCAAGCATAGCAGTCTGGCGCTGCTGGGGGCAGGTGTGTTAACGGCCGGACTACGAGGGTGCATTGAATGGTCGGGGCGGGATGGGCAGTTGGGACCCTATTACCAAGGCCCGCATGTACTGGGCCGGGTAGTAGGGGCCAGCACGCCTGGTACAGCACCTGGCGTGTATGTTTCTTTCCGGCCCCCGGATGAACCCGCCTCTTTCGAGGCGCGCCTACGCCTGCTACCCCTGCCAGCAGTGTACCACTACACCTTCGGGCAAGCACTGGCACTAGGCTGGCACCCTCAGGTAGAGGTGTGGTATCCTGAGCACCATCTGGAACAGGCGCAGCTGCTGCTCCAGCTTCAGCCTACCGCCACAGAGCGGAAAGGCGGTTCTGACGGTCTTCTGGTAGTAATGGGCTTCGTCCTGCTCATGACGCAGATCAGGCTGCTTGAGGAGTGGCGTTACCGCAGGCACTCGGAGCCAGACTGAGCCCATTAGCTGCCGTATGCTTCTCCCGGCAGGTATTAGCCCTGGCCTCTTTACCTTTGCCCTCCCCCTCCACCATCTAAGTACCCAAAACCCAGTAAGGACTATGGCCAACGCCTTTTTTAACGTTCCCGCTCCGGTCAACGAACCCGTGAAAGGGTACGCTCCCAACTCGCCCGAACGCACCGAGTTGCTCAAGACTCTGAAAGAGCTGAAGCAGCAGGAGCGCGACATTCCTATGCACATCGGCGGCCAGGAAGTACGCACCGGCAACACCCAGCGCATCTTCCCGCCCCACGACCACCAGCACACCCTTGGCTACTTCCACGAGGGCGACGCCTCCCACGTACAGCAGGCCATTGACGCCGCCCTGGCTGCCCGCCCCCTGTGGGCTGAGCTGCCCTGGGAGCAGCGCGCGGCCATCTTCCTGAAGGCCGCCGAGCTGCTGGCCGGCCCCTACCGCGCCCGCCTCAACGCGGCCACTATGCTGGGCCAGAGCAAAAACGCCTTCCAGGCCGAAATCGACGCGGCCTGCGAGCTGATCGACTTTTTCCGCTTCAACGTGCACTTCATGCAGGAGCTGTACCACCAGCAGCCCCAGAGCCAGCCCGGCATGTGGAACCGCCTGGAGCACCGCCCCCTGGAAGGCTTCGTGTTTGCTCTCACGCCTTTCAACTTCACTTCTATTGCCGGTAACCTGCCTACCTCTGCCGCCCTGATGGGCAACGTGGTGGTATGGAAGCCCGCCTACACCCAGATCTACTCGGCGCAGGTGCTGATGGAGCTGTTCAAGGAGGCCGGTCTGCCCGACGGCGTTATCAACCTGATTTACGTGGATGGCCCCATTGCTGGCGACGTTATTTTCCAGCACCGCGACTTCGCCGGTATCCACTTCACCGGCTCTACGGGCGTATTCCAGAACATCTGGCAGACGATTGGCCAGAACATCAAGCGCTACCGCTCCTACCCCCGCATCGTGGGCGAAACCGGCGGTAAGGACTTCATTGTCGCCCACCCCTCGGCCCACGCCAAAGCAGTGGCTACGGCTATTACCCGCGGCGCCTTTGAGTACCAGGGCCAGAAGTGCTCGGCTGCCTCGCGCATTTACCTACCCAGCAACCTCGCCGACGAAATTCTGGGCTACGTGAAGCAGGACCTCGCCTCGTTCAAGATGGGCGACGTAGAAGACTTCTCGAACTTCATCAACGCCGTTATCAGCGAAACTTCCTTCGATAAGCTGGCCAAGTACATTGATGGAGCCAAAGCCGATGGCAACGCCGAAATTGTGGCGGGTGGCGGCTACGATAAGTCGAAGGGCTACTTCATTGAGCCCACGGTTATCGTGACCAAGGACCCCAAGTACACCACCATGTGCGACGAGCTGTTCGGCCCCGTAGTAACGGTGTACATCTACGACGAAGCCGAGTTCGAGCAGACCCTGGAGGTAGTAGATTCCACTTCGCCCTACGCCCTCACCGGCGCCATCTTCTCCCAGGACCGCTACGCCATTGAACTGGCCTCGAAGAAGCTGGTACAGGCCGCCGGCAACTTCTACATCAACGACAAGCCCACCGGTGCCGTGGTAGGTCAGCAGCCCTTCGGCGGGGCCCGCGCTTCCGGTACCAACGACAAGGCCGGCTCCCTGCTGAACCTGCTGCGCTGGGTGTCGCCGCGTGCCATCAAGGAAACCTTCGTACCCGTAACCGATTACCGCTACCCCTTCCTGGGCGTGGAAACCGGCGAAAACCTGAACGTAACCGGTCAGGGAGGTTTCTAAGGTAGTTTGAGGATTTACCAGATAAGGCCGCTTCGGGATTCCGGAGCGGCCTTATCCTTTTGTAAGGATCCACCTTTCCCCTACCCTCCCATTTCGCGTTTGTTCCGCCCGCATTTCGTGGTACCTTTGCCTTCCATGCCGTTTCTGAGCGGCCTCACGCTGTCGATATCTATGCTTCTCGCTGTTCCAACCCAATATCAACCCTCTGACTTTCTGCCGATTATTGTGCAGTTTGTGCTGGCCATAGCCTTCGTTGCGTTTTCCATGGTAGCCTCGCACTTGCTGGGGCCGCGCCGGAAGAGCGTAGTAAAGGACGAAGCCTTTGAGTGCGGTATCGAATCGGTGGGCAATGCCCGCACCCCCATTTCGGTAAAGTACTTCCTCACGGCCATCTTGTTTGTACTCTTCGATGTGGAGGTAATCTTCATGTATCCCTGGGCCGTGAACTTCCGGGCTTTGGGTACTACTGGCTTCATTCAGATGATCGTGTTCCTGGCCCTGCTGATGGCGGGTTTTGCCTACGTGATTAAAAAGGGCGTTTTGCGCTGGAACGAGTCGCGCTAAGGGCAACCTTTGCGCGCCCGCTTGTGTTGCCTGACTGAAGCCTTTCGCTTCCCCCAAACTGACTGACCATCATGGAAAATAGAGCTCCTGAAATCAAAATGGTAGACGCGCCGGAAGGCATGGAAGGCGCGGGCTTTTTTGCCACTTCCCTAGAGAAGGTAGTGGGTATTGCCCGCGCTAACTCGCTCTGGCCCCTGCCCTTTGCTACCTCCTGCTGCGGCATCGAGTTCATGGCCACCATGGGTGCCCGCTACGATATTTCCCGCTTCGGCTCCGAGCGCCCCTCGTTCTCACCTCGTCAGGCCGACCTGCTGATGGTAATGGGCACCATTGCCAAGAAGATGGCCCCTATTGTAAAGCAGGTGTACGAACAAATGGCGGAGCCCCGCTGGGTGCTGGCCATGGGTGCCTGCGCCTGCTCGGGTGGCATCTTCGATACGTACTCCGTGCTGCAGGGTATCGACCGGATCATCCCGGTGGACGTGTACATTCCCGGCTGCCCGCCCCGCCCCGAACAAGTGCTTGACGGCCTGATGCGCATTCAGGACCTGGCCAAAAACGAATCCCTCCGCCGCCGCAACTCGCCCGAGTACCAGGCTCTGCTGGCGTCTTACAACATTAAGTAAGTAGTGAGTAGTGGGTATTGAGTAGTTAGACTTTTTATGGTCGGCCTCTCAATACTCAATACCGAATACCCAATACTCAGAAATGGCTGATCAGAACGAATCCATCCCGGCCCAGGAAGTGGCCGCTGCTCAGGACCCGGCAACGCAGAAAAACGCGCAGTTGCTGGCTCTACTGCACCGCTTGTTCGGCGAGGACACTTTCACCGATGTGGAAGAGCCCTACGGTCTGCTGACCGCTACGACCACGCGGGAACGGATTCACGATATCATTGCCGGCCTGCAGCAGGATCAGGAACTGCAAGTGAACTTCCTGACCACCATGTGCGGCATGCACTTCCCCGACAAGGAAGGGCAGGAGTTGGGCATGGTGTACCATCTGCACAGCCTCGTGCACAACGTACGCCTGCGCCTGAAAATCTTCTTCCCCATCTCGGACCCAGTAGTGCCCACGATGACGGACCTCTACTCCACCGCCAACTGGATGGAGCGTGAGGCTTACGACTTCTTCGGCATTCAGTTTCCGGGGCACCCCAACCTCATTCGCATCCTCAATGTGGAGGATATGGATTACCACCCGATGCGCAAGGAATACGCGCTGGAAGATGGTACCCGCGAAGATAAAACCGACCTTTTCTTCGGCCGCTAGGCCCCTGATACCTTTATCATGGCAGTAAACGATACGCTGGAAGGCACCCGCAAAATTGTGGAAGAGGCCGAGGCGCAGAGACCCAATCTGCACCCACTGGCGCCTTCCGTCAACGACTTTAACCAGGAGCTGACCACGCTCAACCTGGGCCCTACTCACCCCGCTACCCACGGCATCTTCCAGAACATTCTGCAGATGGATGGCGAGCGGATCGTGACGGGCGTACCCACTATTGGCTATATCCACCGCGCTTTCGAGAAGATTGCCGAGCGCCGGCCTTTCTACCAGATTACGCCCCTGACGGACCGCATGAACTACTGTTCGTCGCCCATCAACAACATAGGCTGGCACATGACGGTAGAGAAGCTGCTGGGCGTGGAAGTGCCCAAGCGCGCTCAGTACATGCGCGTGATTCTGATGGAACTGGCCCGTATTTCGGACCACCTCATCTGCAACGGCATTCTGGGGGTAGATACTGGGGCTTTCACTGGCTTCCTCTACCTGATGGATGAACGGGAGAAGATTTACGAAATCTACGAGGAAGTAAGCGGCGCCCGCCTGACCACCAACATGGGCCGGGTAGGCGGTATGGAGCGCGACTTCACCGACGTAGCCATCCAAAAGCTGCGCGCCTGGCTGAAAACCTTCCCGGCCGTGATGAGCGAGTTCGAGAAGATGTTCAACCGCAACCGCATCTTCATGGACCGCGTGGTAGACGTAGGTGCTATTTCCGCCGAACGGGCGCTGAATTATGGGTTCACCGGCCCCAACCTGCGAGCTGCGGGTGTCGACTACGACGTGCGGGTGATGAACCCCTACTCTAGCTACCAGGATTTCGAGTTTGAAATTCCGGTGGGCACGAAGGGCGACACCTACGACCGGTTCATGGTGCGCAACGAGGAAATCTGGCAGAGCCTGCGCATCATCAACCAGGCGCTGGAAAACCTGCCCGAAGGTCCTTACCACGCCGATGCGCCGCACTACTACCTGCCGCCCAAGCAGGCCGTGTACAAGAATATGGAAGCCCTCATTTATCACTTCAAGATTGTGATGGGCGAGATTGAGGCTCCCGTGGGCGAGGTGTATCACTCGGTAGAAGGAGGCAACGGGGAACTGGGCTTCTACTTGGTTTCCGATGGTGGCCGTACCCCTTACCGTCTACACTTCCGCCGCCCTTGCTTCATCTACTACCAGGCTTACACCGAAATGGTAACGGGCCAGACGCTCTCCGACGCCATCGTGACCTTGTCGTCGATGAACGTAATTGCCGGCGAGCTGGACGCGTAGTTTTTTGCTGAATTTGACTTTTATGGAGACGACTGCCGTCAAGCCGCAATTTTCTGAAGCCGCCCAGGCTGAAATCAAGCGTCTGCTCACCCACTACCCCGACGACCGCCGGAAGTCGGCTCTGCTACCGGTGCTGCACATTGCCCAGGCCGAGTTCGGTGGTTGGGTAAGCCCCGAGGTACAGGACCTGGTGGCCGAGGTGTTGGATATCAAGCCCATTGAGGTGTATGAGGTGGCTACCTTCTATACCATGTTCAACCTGAAGCCGGTAGGCAAGCACGTGCTGGAAATCTGCCGGACGGGCCCCTGCATGCTGCGCGGCTCCGATGAGCTTACGGCTCACTTGGAGCGCATTACCGGCGCCAAAGTGGGCGGCCCGGCTTCGGCTGATGGTTTGTTCACGTTGAAGGAGGTAGAGTGTCTGGCGGCTTGCGGCTTCGCTCCTATTGTGCAGGTACGCGAGAAGTACTACGAGCAGCTGGACACCCCGGAAGCCGTGGATGCCATGCTCACGGAGCTGCGCAACCAGGTGCACCGCCCGGCCCTGCCGTGGGAAGAAACCGGCCTCCCGAATGCGCTGGCTAACAATTAATTGTTTGCGGCCATGGACGAACGAAATAAAGACCTACCGCTGATTGTCTCGGAAATTCTCATTGAGATGCACGAGATGAAAGAAGCTCTTAACCGAGTAGCGTCTGTTGTTGTGAAGCAACAGGAGCATATGAATTCTATGTTCAATGTGTTGCTCGATGAGAATAAAAAGAACGTGTCGTTCATGGCTTCAATAATGGCTGACGCGCGACAGGAAAATATTTCGCTCATTAATGAGGTTCGGCGCGAAGGCGAAGAAGGTCGTCAGTTCATGACCTATTCCATCAATAAAGCATTGGGGCAACAGCAGCAGATAAACGCCGCTTTCGAGCAACGTCTGGCTGTGCTAGAAGCGAAATACAACGGCTAACTGCCTACTACTATGGGACGCAAACTGCTGACCGAACATATTAACGTTGAAGGCATTAACACCTTTGAGGTATACCGCAAACACGGCGGCTACCGCTCGGTGGAGAAGGCCCTCAAGACAATGACTCCCGACGAGGTGGTGGAAGAAGTGAAGAAGTCGGGCCTGCGGGGCCGCGGCGGCGCTGGCTTCCCTACTGGTATGAAGTGGAGCTTCCTGGCCAAGCCCGAAGGGGTGCCGCGCTACCTCGTTTGCAACGCCGACGAATCGGAGCCGGGCACCTTCAAGGACCGGCAGTTGATGTCGAAGCTGCCCCACCTGCTCATCGAGGGCATGATTACGAGCTCGTACGCGCTGGGCGCCAACACCTCGTACATCTACATCCGCGGGGAGCTGTTGTATGTGCTGCGCATCCTGGAAAAAGCCATTGCCGAAGCTTACGCGGCCGGTTTCCTGGGTAAGAACATCCTGGGCTCGGGCTACGACCTGGACCTGCACGTGCATCCTGGTGGTGGTGCCTACATCTGCGGTGAGGAAACGGCTCTGCTGGAATCGTTGGAAGGCAAGCGCGGCAACCCGCGCAACAAGCCGCCGTTCCCGGCTGTGCAGGGCTTGTACGCCCGCCCCACGGTAGTAAACAACGTGGAGTCTATTGCGGCGGTACCGGTTATCGTGAATGAGGGTGGCGACGAGTACGCCAAGCTTGGCGTGGGGCGGAGCACTGGCACCAAGCTGATTTCGGCATGCGGCCACCTCAACAAACCCGGCATCTACGAAATTGAGTTGGGCCTTCCCGTCGAAGAATTCATCTACTCCGATGAGTACTGCGGCGGCATTTGGAAGGGCCGGGAGCTAAAGGCCGTAGTAGCCGGTGGTTCTTCGGTGCCGATTCTACCCAAGGAGCTTATCCTAAAAACAGCTGCCGGCGAAAACCGCCTCATGACCTATGAGTCGCTGTCGGATGGTGGTTTCGTAACGGGTACCATGCTGGGCTCGGGTGGCTTTATCGCCATGGACGAGACGACCTGCATTGTGCGAAACACCTGGAACTTCTCCCGCTTCTATCACCACGAGTCGTGCGGGCAATGCTCGCCCTGCCGCGAGGGTACGGGCTGGATGGAAAAGGTGCTGCACCGCCTGGAGCACGGCCACGGCCACATGGAAGATATCGACCTGCTGGTAAGCGTTGCCAAGCAAATCGAGGGTAACACCATTTGCCCGCTCGGTGAAGCGGCCGCTTGGCCCGTTGCCGCCGCTGTACGTCACTTCCGCCACGAGTTTGAGTGGCACGTGACCCACGCCAAGGAAGCGGCCCAGCCCGGCGCCGTGTACCGGGCTAATGCCGTGCTGGTTTAATTTCTAGTAACTGACTTTCTCTTCCCGATCAGGAAGCTTTGAATAATGGCTAAAATAACTTTCGACGGCGTTGAGGTAGAAGTTCCGGACGGAACCACTATCCTGAATGCTGCCCGCCAAATTGGGGGTAGCATTGTGCCCCCGGCCATGTGCTACTACACCCCGCTGAAAGGCTCGGGAGGCAAGTGCCGCGCCTGCCTCGTACGGGTAGCAGCCGGCTCGGCCAAGGACCCGCGCCCTATGCCTAAGCTGGTGGCCTCGTGCGTAACTCCTGTGCAAGACGGAATGGTAGTGGAAAACACTACCTCTGAGCAGGTGCTGAACGTGCGCAAGGGCATTGTGGAAATGCTGCTCATCAACCACCCGCTGGATTGCCCCGTGTGCGACCAGGCCGGGGAGTGCGACCTGCAGAACTTTGCCTTCGAGCACGGTGTAAGCACCACCCGCTACCAGGAAGAGCGCCGCACCTTCGAGAAAATCGACATTGGGCCGCTGATTCAGCTGCACATGACGCGCTGCATCCTGTGCTACCGTTGCGTGTACACGGCCAATCAGATTACCGATAACCGGGTGCACGGCGTGCTGGGCCGCGGCGATGCGGCAGAAATCGGCACGTACATCGAGAACATCATCGACAACGACTTTTCTGGCAACGTCATCGACGTGTGTCCGGTAGGCGCCCTCACCGACAAAACGTTCCGCTTTAAGCAGCGCGTGTGGTTCACGAAGCCCGTGAATGCCCACCGCGACTGTCCGAAGTGCTCCGGCAACGTGGTGCTCTGGTACAAGGGTAAAGAAGTGCTCCGCACGACAGCCCGCAAGGATCAGTACGGCGAGGTGAAGGAGTGGATCTGCAACGAGTGCCGCTTCGAGAAGAAGGAAACGTCGGACTGGACCATCGAAGGCCCCGCCCACATCGACCGTTCTTCGGTAATTTCGGCTAACCACTACGAGCTACCCGTGCTGAACCAGTCGGTAATAGCCGACCTGCCCGAAAGCACCCAGCGCGACCTGGAAAAGAACCCTCCTCTGAAACTGGGCAGCTAACAAACAGAACGTCATGCTTCCTTCGTTAGCATGGCAAACGTGAAAAACTAATGATTGAACTACCCGCTCTAGGCTGGCAATCCATTGTCATCTTCGTCGTTTTTGCGCTTTCGCTGCTGATTGCGACCTACTGCACCTACGCTGAGCGCGTTATTGCAGCCTTCCTGCAAGACCGCGTGGGTCCGGACCGTGCTGGTCCCTACGGCCTGTTGCAGCCCCTGGCCGACGCCGTGAAGATGTTCACCAAAGAGGAATTCTTCCCCGGCGGCGCCAACAAGGCCCTGTTCATTTTCGGCCCCTGCCTGGCGATGATTACGGCCCTGATGTCGTCGGCGGTGATTCCGTTCGGCAACAATGTGAGCTTCGGCAACAACGCCTTCTTCCTGCAGGGTATCGAGGTGAACGTGGGTATGCTGTGGGTGTTCGGGGTAGTATCTCTGGGGGTGTATGGTGTGATGATTGGCGGCTGGGCCTCCAACAACAAGTTCTCCCTGCTCGGCGCGGTGCGCGCAGCTTCTCAGAACATCAGCTATGAACTCGCCATGGGCATGGCTCTGATTGCGGTGCTGATGATGTCGGGCACGTTGAGCCTGCGCGAAATTACCCTGCAGCAGTCGGTGGCTGGTGAGTGGCATTTCTGGAACATCGTGAAGCAGCCCCTGGGCTTTATCATCTTCTGTGTGTGCGCCTTCGCTGAAACCAACCGCACACCCTTCGACCTGCCAGAGTGCGAAACGGAGTTGGTGGGTGGTTATCACACGGAATACTCCTCGATGAAGCTGGGCTTGTACCTGTTTGCCGAATACATCAACATCTTCGTGGCTTCAGCCGTGATGAGCGTACTGTACTTCGGTGGCTTCAACTTCCCCTTCCAGTACGAGCTGCGCGACTGGCTGGTGAGCAACCACGGCTGGGAGCTGGCTTCGGCTCAAAACCTGATTACGGTACTCGGAACCGTGGGTCTGTTCGCCAAGATCTTTGGATTCATCTTCTTCTTCATGTGGGTGCGCTGGACTCTGCCACGCTTCCGCTACGACCAACTGATGCGCCTGGGCTGGACCATCCTCATTCCGCTGGCCGTCCTTAACATCCTCATCACCGGCGGGCTCATCCTGTTCGGGGTGATTCAGTAACTTTCCATCCCTACCTCGTTGCGCCCGCTCAAGCCGGGCGTAACACCTGGTCTGACGATATATGCAACTCACGAATAGAGCCAAGAAACTAGAGAAGAAGCCGATGACTTTGGCGGAGCGGGCCTACTTGCCTGCCATCTTCCAAGGTTTGAGCATCACGATGCGCCACTTCTTTATGAAGAAGGCCACCGTGCGCTACCCCGAAGAGGTACGCCCCTTCTCCCCCGTGTTCCGCGGCCTGCACGTACTCAAGCGCGACGAGCAGGGCCGGGAGCGGTGCACGGCTTGCGGCCTGTGCGCCGTGGCCTGCCCCGCCGAAGCCATTACCATGGTAGCCGGTGAGCGAAAAAAAGGCGAAGAGCACCTCTACCGCGAGGAAAAGTACGCCATCAGCTACGAGGTAAACATGCTGCGCTGTATCTTCTGCGGCCTCTGCGAAGAAGCCTGCCCGAAGGCCGCCGTGTACCTGCAACCCGATAAGATTGCGCCCCCACGCTACGAGCGGGACGAGTTTATCTACGGCAAAGACCGTCTGGTCGAGCCAGTATCACCAGATGCGCGCTCGGTCCGCGGCATTCAGCTCACGCCGGAACAGGCAGACTCCCTTCGCAACAAGTTGGCGCAACAGCCCGCCTAGCGCATTCCTCCTACCCCTTGCCAGGGCTGCACCAGGCAACGCGGTTAAATCATCCGATATGTCTCCTCTTTTTCTCTTTCTGGCTTTTGTGGCGCTGCTGAGCGCACTAGGGGTAGTATTCGCTAAAAACCCGGTGCACAGCGTGCTGTTTCTGATTCTGACGTTCTTTGCTTTGTCGGGCCACTACTTGCTGCTGAACGCGCAGTTCCTGGCCGCCGTGAACATCATCGTGTACGCCGGTGCTATTATGGTGCTGTTCCTGTTCGTGATTATGTTCCTCAATCTGAATGTGGACACGGAGCCGCATAAGCCAGCCTTGGCCAAAATTGCCGCAGCTGTTGCCGGCGGCTCCTTACTGCTTATCCTGGTTGCGGCCCTCAAGGATGTACGACCCACCGGCGCTGCTCTGGATGCCAGCTTCGACTCGCAGATTGGCATGGTAGACCGCCTGGGGTTGGTACTCTATCAGCAGTATTTGCTGCCCTTCGAGCTGGCCTCGGTGCTGTTTCTGGTAGCCATGGTGGGTGCCGTGATGCTGGGCAAGCGGGAAGCCGGAGAACGAAACTTTTAGTAGCCTCTAAAGCACTTGGAAAAAGGCCGCTGAATCTTCAGTGGCCTTTTTTATTGGGTACCTATCAGCATGAAAGATCCTACCCTCACTCCTACTCTCTACGCGGCTTTCACCCAGATAAGCAAATTCGAGCTTATGTGCTTGTTCAAGCATCATGGCTGGCTTGTTAGGAAATCATCATGGACAGACTACGAGTTGGAAAATGAATGGTCAGCGTTAGAGTTGGATGGGCCAGACAGCGCGCCTCTCCTGCACGGCCTTATTCTTTACACTGAGCCGCATTGGATATTCCTAACAGAACTACTCGTACGCCTTGTCTGCCCTTGTCAGGTAGAAGTATACCGGGAAGATGGTATGCTGCTGTGCGAATACCAACGGGGCTGAACAAAGCCCGTGCTTAGTAAATAATAGAACTATCCTTATTTCCTTGCTTCTTAAGTTACCAGTAACGCTGTAAGTTATCAGCTGAATTTTATTAATATAATTCAAATTTATACTGCAAAAGGCTAGCAATTTTATCAAAAATATCTAATAGACTTGTACGTCTGCATTCAGGCTGCGGCAGCTGGATTTAGCTGTGATAGAGACTGTTTTATTAGGTTGGTTCTGTGAAGAAGTTGCTTGCCCTCCTACTGGGCTTGCTTGCCTTTCCGGCATGGGCGCAAACAGGGGTATCATCGTCTGAAACAGCGCCCTGTGACGCCGTGATACAGAAGTTTATGAGCCGCTGGAAGATTCCGGGCGCTTCCGTAGCTATTAGTCGGCAGGGAAAACTGGTGTATGCCCGCGGCTTCGGTTACGCCGATTTAGCCAAGACCCAGCCCATGACGCCTGCTACCCTGCTACGGGTGGCTAGCGTCTCGAAGCCGGTAACGTCGGTGGCTATTATGAAGCTGCTGGAGGAAGGACGCCTGAACCTGCAACACAAAGTATTCGGGGCGGACGGCTACCTCAATGATGCCTACTACACGAGTGTCATCACCGACCCGCGCATTTACGGCATCACGGTGCGGCAACTGCTGGAACACACGGCGGGTTGGAACCGGGACGCCGGGGTAGACGGGTTCAGCAGTTCCGACCCCATTGATTTCCCGCTGCATGTGGCGCAGGTAATGCAAGTACCTAATCCGGTGGGCGACTCCACGCTGGTGCGCTACCTGCTAAGCCGGGGACTAAACTTTACCCCGGGCACCCGCTTTGCCTACTCCAACGTTGGCTACCTGGTGCTCGGCAAGATAATCGAGAAGATAACCGGGCAGCGCTACGAGGCCTGGGTCCGCCACAGCATTCTGGAGCCGGCGGGCATTCGGGAGGCTCACTTGGGGCACAACCTGCGCACGGCCAAACTGGAAAACGAGGCGGAGTACTTCTGCCCAGCTACTGGCGAGTCGTGCTACGGTACGGGTAAGAAGGTACCGTATGCGTATGGCGGGGCTAACCTGGAGGCCATGAATGCTCACGGCGGCTGGCTGTTTACAGCCCGCGACTTGGTGCGCCTGCTACTGGCCGTCGATGGCTCGCCTACCCGCCCCGATATTCTGCTACCAGCAACCCTGGACACGATGACGGCGCCGTCGGCTGAGGCCCGGCGCTACGCCAAGGGCTGGATGGTCAGCAAGCACGGCTTATGGTGGCATACGGGCTGCCTCAACGGCTCCACCAGCCTGGTAGCCCGCACAGCCGAGGGTTACACCTGGGCCATTTTGTTTAATGCCTGCCCCAACACGACCCGCTTCTGGAACGACGTGGAAGAATTGGGCGGGAACTGCGTGAAGAGCAGTACCATGTGGCCCTCCTACGACCTGTTTCCACCCGAGCAACATGCTACCCGCCTGCGGGTGGCCCACACCAACGCCAAATCTGCTACGCTTACCTGGGCCAACGGCAACGGCACCCACCGGTTGGTAGTGCTGCGCGAGGGTGCCCCGGTGAATGCATTTCCACTGGAAGGTCAGTTGTACGCCGGCGGCCGCACCTTCGGGCACGGCGCTAGCCTGGGGCAGGGAAATTACGTGGTAGCCGCCGGCCCAGACAGCAGCGTGCAGGTAACGGGGCTGCTGCCGGGCCGCACCTATTACGCCCGCGTGATGGAATACCGACTGAACGAGGAAGCCCGGATGCAGCCGGTCTACTCGTTCGATGGTAACCCCGAACTGCACTTTCGCCTGTCCGAGGCCGCGCCGGTGGCTAAGTCACGGCTGACCAACCGCAGCAAGGCAGTGGCCAGTAAAACCCGCCTGAAAAAGCCTGCTGCTCCCGCGGCCACCAATCCGGCCTTTCCGCCTGCACCGGCTACCGCAACACAGGCTTCTTATCTGGGCCGCTTACGCTCCTTTCTAAGCTGGCGGAAAGGGTAGCACCGTACCCAATACCGGCAGCAAAAAGCCCCGGCACTGCCGGGGCTTTTTGCTGCACTAGCAGGACTAGCTTACGTCTTCGGTCGTGCGGCGCCGCATCCAGGCGGGGCCACAGGCACCCTGCATTTTCTGGCGGAAGCGCTCCTGCTCCTCCGGCGTCAGGCCGGCCATGCGGGACTCCATCTTCTGCTTCCAGATGCGCCGCCGCCGGGCCCAGGCTCCACTGCGGCCACCACGGCCCCAGCCACCAAACAAAATACGGGAAAGCACCAGCAACCCAATGGTTTGCCAGAATGTGATAAAAGGGCCGTGAAACAGTTCAGGCACCAGCCAGTTCCACAGATTCATGGTGAGGTAGCCGGCCGCGGCCACGAACAGGCTGGCGAAGAGAATAAATTTAAGGCCGCCAAGCAGCCAGAAGGAGCGGTTCATGGGAAGTAGTAGCTTGCTGGGAAGAAGAGCACCGCCGACGGCAGCCAGGCTTCTTTCTATCAAATGATTAATCGGTAAACAGCTCGGTGTAGAGCGTTTGCAGGCGTTTGCGCAGGTGCTGCACGGCGTAGTGCTTGCGCGAAATCAGGGTTTTGAGCGGCGTGCCGGTTTCCTCCTCCATTTCGCGGAAGGTTTTGTCTTCCAGCTCGTGCCAGATGAATACTTGGCGCTGGGCGGCGGGTAGCTCGGCCAGCGCATCGGCTAAGGCTTCCATCAGCGTTTCGCGGAGCAGGCGGTTTTCCGGGGCATCGTCGGCGGCAGGCAGAATGTCGGCCAGCAGCAGAGAGTTGTCCTCGTCATCATAGCCACGCACCAACTCCTCTTCCAGCGAGGAGGGGCGCTTCCGTCGGTAGAGGTCCGTAATTTTGTTGCGCGCCACCCGAAACAGCCAGGCCGCTGCCTGCTCCACGGGCTTGAGCATACGGTAGCTCTCAACCAGTTCGGCGAAAACGTCCTGCAGTACGTCCTCCGCCTCGGTTTCATCAGGAATGCGGCGACGGATGAAGGCCAGCAGCCGGCCGCGCTGGGTGCGCACGGCTTCCTGAATTTGCAGGTCCTGGTGGCCAGCCGTCATCAGCGAAGCGTCGAGGGGTAATACGATAGGTTCCATTCTGCTCCGACAGACGCGGGAGCAGGTAAAATACTTTAGGCTAGGTAGAAATTATTTCGGAACCGGCTCCCTACCTGTCATCCCGATTGGAGGCGAAGCATCCTATGCGAATGCTCCCCAGGGCCCGAGGCAGATTCCAGCTGGCACCTCAGGGGTTACCCACCTTATATGCAGGGGTCTGTCCTCTCGCCCGGAAGCATAAGGAAACCGCCAGCAGCAGGATTATACGAAATGGTACAGGAAGGTGATGACGCCCGTGTAGGCGGGCTTGCGGCTGCCTTCTACTTCTAGGGTTACCTCAATGCGCGCCTTGGCAATGCCGCGTAGGTCCTTCACCGATAACAGCTTAGCCCGGAGCCGCACCTGGCTGTCGACGGTCACAGCTTGGTTGAAGCGCAGGCTTTCAATTTCGTAGTTCACCTGCATCTTCAGATTCTCAATGGTTATAATCTGGCTCCACAGGTAGGGCAGCAGCGACACGGTGAGGTAGCCGTGGGCAATGGTAGCTCCGAAGGGCGACTCCGTACCGGCCCGCTCTGCGTCGAGGTGAATCCACTGGAAATCGAGGGTAGCGGCCGCGAACTGGTTGATTTGCTCCTGCGTGATAATGTGGTAGGCCGAAACGCCCAGTTCCTGGGCTTCGTACTGTTGCAGGTCGGTGAGGCTGCTGATGGTGAGGCTCATGGCGGAGGTAAGAGTGAGAGTTGGTGGGCGAAGGTACGGCGACTAGGCCGATACGGGTACTGTGGCCTCTGCCCGGCTGGGCCACCGCCGCGCGGTCGGCGTTTTCCTACCTACCTGCCTTGCCCCGCCTGAGCGAATCATCGTCTTACCGCCCGCGGGAAACGGGTGCATTTTGCCGTGGCGTTTTCCGATTTTCAGGATACCTTTGCCGGCTAGTGTCCCGGACCTCCTCCGTGAGGAAGGGCATTCTTTTCGCCGTCAGCTCTACCGCATGGACCAGAACATACCGCAGGTTATCCAAACGGTTCCTCTCCAGTATTACGTTTTCTTCGCCGCTGCCCTCTTCAGCATTGGCGTGCTCGGAGTTCTTACCCGACGTAATGCCATCATTATCTTTATGTGCGTGGAGCTGATGCTCAACGCCGTAAACGTCCTACTGACGGCTTTCTCCGCCTACCGCGCCGACGCGAACGGACAGATATTCGTGTTTTTCATCATGGCTGTTGCCGCCGCCGAAGTGGCCGTGGGCTTGGCCATTATCGTGATGATCTACCGCAACCTGCAGAACACCGACGTCAATCTGTTGAACCGCCTGAAGTTCTAGTTTTTCCTGTCCTCCGGAGCGCAGCGAAGGACCTCTACCGCGTAGCTAGGGGTAGTCATTACCCTCGGCAGAGGTCCTTCGCTGCGCTCCGGATGACAAACGCGCTTCTGCATCCCTGATTTATGCAAGAACAAGTAATACCCGCTGCCGGCGCCCCGTACCCCACGCTGCTGTACGTACTGATTCCGCTGTTGCCGTTTCTGGGCTTTCTGATCAACGGGCTGCTGAACCGGCGCCTATCGGGTACGGTAGCCGGCCTGATTGGCTCGGCCGCGGTGCTGGGCTCGTTTCTGATTTCGGCCACGCTGTTCGCCACCTTCCAGTACCCCTACACGGTCACCCTGTTCGAGTGGATTCGCGTAGGCTCCCTGCAGATTCCCTTCTCCTACCAGATTGACCAGCTAAGCCTGATTATGCTGCTGCTGGTAACGGGTGTGGGTTTCCTGATTCATGTCTACAGCATCGGGTACATGCACCACGACGAGAACGTGGGCAAGTTTTTTAGCTTCCTGAACCTGTTCGTGTTCAGCATGCTGGTGCTGGTGCTAGGGGCCAATTTCGTGATTCTGTTTATTGGCTGGGAAGGCGTGGGCCTGTGCTCCTACCTGCTCATCGGCTTCTGGAACAAGAATACCAGCTACAACAACGCCGCCAAGAAAGCCTTCATTATTAACCGCGTTGGCGACCTGGGCTTCCTGCTCGGCATCTTCCTGATTTACCTCACTTTCGACTCGGTGCAGTACGCCGAGGTGTTTCAAAAGGCCAGCACCTTGCAGATTGGAACGGGGGTAGTAACGGCCATTACCCTGCTGCTCTTCGTGGGCGCCACCGGTAAATCGGCCCAGCTGCCGCTTTACACTTGGCTGCCCGACGCCATGGCCGGTCCTACCCCGGTTTCGGCCCTGATTCACGCCGCCACCATGGTAACAGCGGGCATCTACATGATACTCCGCGCCAACGTACTGTTCACCCTAGCCCCCGATACACTGGAGGTTATTGCCATCATCGGTGGCGCTACGGCTTTGTTTGCCGCTACCATTGGCCTGGCCCAAAACGATATTAAGAAGGTGCTGGCTTACTCTACCGTTTCGCAGCTGGGCTATATGTTCCTGGCCCTGGGCGTGATGGGTTACAGCACTTCCCTGTTCCACGTGCTGACCCACGCCTTCTTTAAGGCCCTGATGTTCCTGGGTGCGGGCTCCGTGATTCACGCCATGAGCAACGAGCAGGACATGCGCCGCATGGGCGGCCTGCGCAAAGCCCTGCCCATCACGTTCATCACCTTCCTGGTGGGCTGCCTGGCCATTGCCGGCATCCCACCCTTCGCGGGCTTTTTCTCTAAAGATGAAATCCTGCTGCACGTGTACCAGCACAGCAAAGTGCTGTACGCGGTAGGGTTGTTCACGGCTTTCCTGACGGCCTTCTACATGTTCCGTCTGCTGTTCCTAACCTTCTTCGGCGAGTTCCGGGGCACCGAGGAGCAGAAGCATCATCTGCACGAGTCGCCCGCTTCCATGACTCTGCCCCTCATTGTGCTGGCCATCTTGGCCGCCGTGGGTGGCTTCATGAACGCGCCCTTTTTCCTGGGCGAAGAAAACGCCTTCCTCTCCAACTACCTCGCGCCCCTGTTCACCTACTCCCGGAAGCTGAACCCCGAAGCATTTGGCCTGGAGGTTGACCACGCTACCGAACTCATGCTCATCGGCCTGTCAGTAGGCGCGGGTGTACTGGGTATTGTGTTTGCCTACGTGCAGTACGTGAGCCGCGGCGTACGCCCGGCCGAGGACGAAGCGCACCGTTCGGCTCCCGAGAACCTGGTGTACCACAAGTACTACGTTGATGAGCTGTACAACGCCCTGTTCGTGCGTCCCATCATGGGCCTTTCGCGTGGCCTCTACCGCTTCGTGGAAAACGGCATCATCGACCCGGTAGTAAATGGCCTCGGCCGCCTGACCATGGGTGGCGGGCAGCTGCTACGCTACGTGCAAACCGGCTCCGTGGAGACCTACCTGATTCTGATGGTAGTGGGCATCGTGCTGGTGCTGGCCCTGAATTACTTTCGCTTCTAATTCTCTCTGACGGGTGAGGCCGGCGTTTTGCCGTGGCTTCACCTGCACCCAGATAACGTATGCTAACTGTCTTACTGCTTCTCTGGCCCGTGGCGGCCGCCCTGCTGCTGCACTTCTTCAAAGGCGGCGCTGCCCGGGTGGCAGCGTTTGGCGCGGCGCTGGTTGAACTTGTGCTGGCGGCCTACGCGGCCTTCGCCTTCAACCCCAACAACGCCGGGCAATTCTCCCTGAACCTGCCCTGGATTTCCTCCGCCGGTATCAGTTTCCACGTGGGCATGGATGGCCTGAGCCTGCTGCTGGTGCTACTGACAGCTTTCCTGGTGCCCATCATTCTGCTGGCCGCGTTCCGCCGCAACTTCGAGAACGAAGGCGTTTTCTACGCCCTGGTGCTGTTCATGGAAACCGGCCTGATTGGCGTGTTCACCGCCCAAGATGCCTTCCTGTTCTACTTCATGTGGGAGGTGGCCCTAATTCCGATTTACTTCCTGGCCGGCGTGTGGGGCGGCGTAAATCGGGCGAAAGTCACGTTCAAGTTTTTCCTCTACACCATCGTCGGCTCACTGTTCATGCTGGCCGGCTTTGTGTACCTCTACTTCCAGACTGGGGCTTCGGCCGATGGTCTGGCAGCGCACAACTCCAGCCTGGCCGCCTTTTACAACCTAAACCTGCCGGCCGAAACGCAGATGTGGTTGTTCTGGCTGATTTTTGCGGCTTTTGCCGTGAAGATGCCCATCTTCCCTTTCCACACCTGGCAGCCCGACACCTACACCGAGGCTCCGGCCCCGGCAACCATGCTGCTCTCAGGCATCATGCTGAAAATGGGCATCTATGGCTGCATGCGCTGGCTGCTGCCGGTAGTGCCCCTGGGCGTGGACCGGTGGCAGAATCTGGTGCTGATTCTGGCTGTTATTGGCATCATCTACGGGGCCATTATTGCCATCCGTCAGCAAGACGTGAAGCGGCTGATTGCTTATTCCTCCCTCTCCCACGTAGGCCTGATGATTGCCGGCGTGTTCTCCCTAACCCAAATTGGCTTGCAGGGAGCCAGCATTCAGATGCTGGCTCACGGGGTGAACGTGGTGGGTATGTTCTTCATCGCCGACGCCATTGAGCGCCGCACCGGTACCCGCACTATTGCTGACCTAGGCGGCCTCACCCGCCAGGCACCGGTACTGACCGTGTGCTTCCTGGTGCTGCTGCTGGGTACAGTAGCCCTGCCGCTCACTAACGGGTTCGTGGGCGAATTCCTGCTGCTGGAAGGCGTATTCGAGTATAACGCCTGGATGGGTGCCGTAGCCGGCGTAACCATCATTCTGGGCGCGGTGTACTTGCTGCGTATGTTTCAGCGCGTAATGCTGGGCCCGGATTCATCGTTTACCGCCACGTTCACCGACCTAACCGGCGCTGAGCTGGCCTTGCTAGTACCGCTTCTCGTGCTGGTCTTCTGGATTGGCTTGTTCCCAAACACCTTCCTGCAGTTGTCGGAAGGTAGCGTGTTAAATATTCTCAGCGAGGTAGTAAAGCGCTAACCTATAGCGCGGAGCTCCAGCCTCGCGCATCGTCTGCACCGTCATAACGATTATCGTTCGACGACTTCGTTCAACGATACGCGAAGCTGGAGCTTCGCGCTACCATCAGCCGACAATGAATTCCATCATTCTACTTTCCGTTCTGGGCCTTGGCAACCTGTTCCTCGGGTTCCGCCGCTCCAACCGGCTCCTGCTGCCCGCGGCCATGCTTATGCTGGTTGTGGTGCTCGGAGTAAACTTTCTTGATTGGGGCACGTCGCAGTCGTTTTTCAACGATATGCTGGTCATCGACAACTTCTCGGTGGCTTTCACGGCCATTGTGGTCCTGACAGCGCTGCTGCTGCTGCCCTTCTCGCAGAAATACGTGCAGGACGGCGAGGCCAATCTGGCTGAGTACTACTCTCTGCTGCTGTTCTCGCTGGTAGGCGCTATTATGATTGTAGCCTACAACCACCTGCTAATGCTGTTTTTGGGAATTGAGACGCTGAGCATTGCCATGTACGTGCTGGCCGGCTCCGAGAAGCGCAGCCTACGCTCCAACGAAGCGGCCCTGAAATACTTCCTGATGGGCTCCTTTACTACGGGCATCCTGCTCTTCGGGATGGCGCTGGTGTACGGGGCCACCGGCACCTTCGTACTGCGCGACATCAGCTTTGCGGTGCAGAACCCGGTGAATGCCTCCCTGATACCCATGCTCTACATCGGCATGCTGCTGATGCTCATTGGCATGGGCTTTAAAGTATCCGCGGCGCCTTTCCATTTCTGGACGCCCGATGTGTACGAAGGCACGCCCACGTTCTTCACGGCATTTATGAGCACGGTAGTGAAAGCCGCCGGCTTCGCTGCTTTCCTGAAACTGCTGGTACAAGCCTTTCCGGCGGCTTCGGCTCAGGGGCTGTGGCTGCCTACTCTCACGGCCATGTGCGCCCTTACGCTGCTGGTCGGGAACGTAGGTGCCGTAACGCAAACCAGCGCGAAGCGCATGCTGGCTTACTCCAGCGTATCGCACGCGGGCTACCTGCTGATTGGCTTGGTGGCTTTCAACGGGCAGCTGGAAGGCGCCTCGGCCAACGGTATCTTCTTTTACTCGTTGGCTTACTCCATAGCCACGGTAGCGGCCTTCGGCGTGCTGAAGCTGGTTTCCGATGCCCGCTCGCGCGAGGATTACAACGGTCTGAACGGCCTGGCCAAAACCAACCCACTGCTGGCCTTCGTGCTGACGGTAGCCATGCTGTCATTGGCCGGAATTCCGCTCACGGGAGGCTTCTTCGGTAAGTTCTTTGTTTTCTCGGCGGCTGTAGAGAAGGGCTATATTGGGCTGGTCATATTTGCCGTGGTCATGTCAATGGTGAGCATCTACTACTACCTGCGCCCCATTATCGCCATGTACATGCGCGACGCCGACGACGAAGCAACGGCTACGGCGGTACCGGTTTCGGGCTTCCAATCGGGCGCGTTACTGGTGCTGGCTTTGCTGACGGTCGTGCTGGGTGTGCTGCCAGGCCTGCTAGCCGGCATTCTGTAATTACGAGAATCACCTTTGCGGTTAAACAAAAAGAGCGGCGCTTGCGCCGCTCTTTTTGCTGTAGTACTACCCCCTCTACTTTTTGATAACCCGAATACTGATGCGGCGGTTGAGGGCCCGGCCTTCGGGCGTAATATTAGAGGTGACGAAATACTTGCCTCCATATCCCTTGGCCTGCAGCCGGTTCATGTCGACCCCCAGGCTGGCCAGTACCAGCATCGCCGTTTTGGCCCGGTCTTCACTGATCTGAAAGTTTTTCACAGCGTTGCCAGTACTATCGGTGTACCCTCCAATTTTAACTACGGAACGCGGGAAAGTCTTGAGGATGCTGGCTACGTTGCGCAACTGCTGAAACGACTCATCCGTGAGGGTACTTTGCCCGGTTTCGAAATACACCCGGTCGAAGTTTATCCAACCCTTGGTCCGGTTAACAGAATCCACTTGCATAGTGGGGTCGGCCAGAAACGTGTACAGCCGGTTTTCCGTGGAGGTGGCCCCCACTTTCTGCGTAGTGCCGTCAGCCAAACGCAGAATCAGCGGTTGCCCCGTGTCGTAAATGTACGTGTCATTGACGGGGTCGTAGTGGCCTGCTGTAGCAGCCGCTGCCGAAGTAGCTGCGGTGGGCGTGGCCGGGGTCATGGCTGCATTACTGGTTGCCACCAGCCCAGAGCCAGCGCTTTCTTTGCCGTCGCCCGAGTCATGGCCGAAAAAATAGCCCAAGCCTACCGCCGTCAGCAGCAGCACGCCCCAGGCCCAGGGCTGGCTGGCAATGGGCGTAGCCGGGGTTGCCGCTGGCGGAGGGGGCGTGTAGGTGCGGCCACCACCAACCGTAGCCCAGGCACCATTTCCACTCGAGGTCGTGGCCAAACCGCTACTACCACTACCCAAGGTTACTTGGGGTACTGGAGTAGATGGACGTTCAGCAGGTGCGTTACCGGCCAGCAACAGCCGGCAGATACCTTCTTCATCCTGCTGAAACCAGCGAGCAAGCGCCCCGGCATCGAAGGTATGCTCCTGACTGTACTCGCCAGCCACGCCGAGCGCGGCCACGGCCGTTACGCTCAGTAAATGCGTGACCGTTGGGGAACTGATGCCGGCGGCCGCCGCTACCTGCAGACTGGTAAAATGATAGGCTTCTCCTAGCAGCCCCCGCATCAGCGCCTCACCCCGCTGCAGCCAATTTTCCTGCCCCGGCTCCACAATGGTTTCCAGTACGCTGGCTCCGTACGCTTCCCGGCTAAGCTTCCAGATGGCCTCCGGCCCATCGGGGCCGCTGGCCCGGCCAGCCAGCGAATGCACTACCAACGGCACCAACTGGCTTAGGGCACCCCAGATTCCCGTTTGGCTCTCATGCGTTTGTTCGGCCAAGCGGCCTACTACTTCGTGTGTAAAAAATACCTGTGCAGTGTGCGTTACAGTTTGTTCCATGACTATGCATTCCCTATCAATCCAACATACCACAAAGTACAATTATTTATTGCAATAATTACGTTATAGAGCCTCTATTTTTATTTCTTTCGGTCTGTTGTTCTGCTTTTTAGCGCGGCGGGTGGCCCTTTTCGGCGCGCACTCCGCGCCCCACCAGATAGTTCAACCACCTGTATGGCCCCAGGCGGAGGTGCTTTCTTACCCCGTGCAACAGCTAGGTTTTTTTTGCTCTGCCGAAATGGCTACGCGCGTCGTGGCACAGTTTCCTCGGTGGACTCGGCGTAGATACCGCCCTGCTCGAACAGTGCGGCGTGCAGGGTATCGGGCAGAGGCGCACCGTGGTCGTAATGGGAAATCCAGCCTTTTTCGCGGCGCAGGGCATGGCATTTACGCTCCCACAGCTCCTTCAACATCTTCTTCAGGTCGTTGTGGCAACCCACGCAGGGTATGGGTTCAATATCCGGTACGAATACCTCGTCGAGTTTCAGGCCGCGGAACAGGCGCACACAGGCACGGGCAGGAAGCGAGGAGAGAAACAGGATAGATAGAAGAAGCCGCCAGCATAGAACCATACGCTGGCTTTATTACTACCCCAGGCCATTCGGCATGATCTACTTCACTCCTTTTGCTGCCGCCATTTCCTGCTGATACAACCAATAAGAATATGCGTACACGGCTACCGTTGTCCCGAGCACACCTGTCAGCAGTACGCTCATGCCTACCTCCCCCGACCAAACTAAAGCCAGAAACGCGCTCAGCACGCCGGTAGCAAAGAACAGCCACCCGCCCAGCCGGTGTGTGCGCGCCCAAATCAGGGGAAACTCCAGGGCCCAAGGCGTTTTGAACCCGACAAAGTAGTTGGGCTGCACAGTAGTTAGGTAGTTGCCCATGAGGGCAAAGAACACACCCATGACAACCGCCAGCCCCCGACCCGGCTGCACGGAAGGGTGCAGGGCCGCGTACAGACTGAATAGGCTGAGGCCACTCATTAGGGCCACCAGTAGCAGTTGCAGCTTCTGGTAGTTCGTGGTGTTGGCATCCAGCCGCCTTTTAGGGTCGAGGCGGGGCAGGAAAGTTAGCAGTAGATAAGTACCTGCCGGCAAGCCCAGGCAAAGCAGCCACATATTCTCTTTGGCCGTGAAGCCATCGGCAGTGCCGGCCGCATTGAAGTGGGTAGGAATCTGGGTCGGTAGCGCGGGCCAGGTATACGCCAGATACGCGGCCGGCAACACCAGCACTAGCAGCGTCAATAGTTTCCAGCTAATAGTCTTCATGGATTTGTATCAGTAGTGTTAGTGGGCTTGAATTGCAGGAGCCAGCTCAACAGCTCGTCCATCACGGTCATGTTCAGGGTGTAAGTCACAAACTGTCCCTGTTTATCACTCGTCACCAGCTCAGCCTGGCGAAGCAGATCGAGGTGGTGGCTGATGGTAGGCTTCGAGAACTGAAAGTGTTCGGCTATTTCGCCGGCCGTGCGCGGCTGCTGACGCAACAGTTCCAGAATGGCACGGCGCGTGGGGTCGTTGAGGGCTTTAAAGAGAGCGTTCAAGATTGGTTAGGTATTTAGACAAATATCTAATTATTTTAATAGGAAGCAACATTTCCCTATCTATATTTGAACGCTACCTCTTCCCCACCTCTATGAGAATCAGTATCCTTCTGCTACCCGGTCTTTTACTTCTTTTTGCCAGCTGTACTTCTTCAGCTGACAAAGTGGAGCGACCGGGCGAGCCTGCTATTTATAACGTAACGGCTGAGGATGCGGAAATGAACCACGCCATGAAACAGGGTAAAGCTACCTTGCCTCAGTTTCTGACCACTATCAGCAAACCTGATTCGACTATCTCCAACCCAGCTGTCAAGGTTCATTACGACGATGGTGAGCAGAAGGAATTCCTGTGGATTAGTGACCCAGTCTTGGAAAATGGTCAGTGGTATGGCACCGTAGCCAATACGCCGGAGTACACCAAGCAAGTTGCAGCAGGGCAGAAAGTGCGAATAGATACTGCCGTTGTGGTTGACTGGGATTACACACAAAATAACCACCTCATGGGAGGTTATACAGTCAAGCTACTTCGCAATAGAATGACGCCTGAAGAAAGATCAGCGTTTGACCAATCAACCGGCTGGATTTTTGACAAGCAATAAGTTAAAAAGCGGCTCCTGATGCATCAGAAGCCGCTTTCTTGTTTAGCCCAATATCAATTGTTACTTCCCTACCACTGCCGTAGCAATACTTAGCTCTTTAAGCTGCGCCTTGGAAATGGGTGAGGGTGAGTCGATCATCACGTCGCGGCCGGAGTTGTTCTTGGGGAAGGCAATGAAGTCGCGGATGGAGTCGGCGCCGCCGAAGAGGCTGCAGAGGCGGTCGAAGCCGAAGGCAATACCGCCGTGGGGCGGGGCGCCGTACTCAAAAGCGTCGAGCAGGAAGCCGAACTGGGCTTTGGCTTCCTCATCGGAGAAGCCCAGCAGCGAGAACATACGGGCCTGCACCGCCCGGTCGTGGATGCGGATGGAGCCGCCCCCTACTTCTACCCCGTTAATCACCATATCGTAGGCGTTAGCCCGCACCTCCCCAATGGTCTCAGGGTTGTCGAGCAGGGCTACATCCTCGGGCTTGGGCGAAGTGAAGGGGTGGTGCATGGCAAAGTAACGACCTTCCTCCTCGTTGTATTCGAGCAGAGGGAAATCGACTACCCACAGGGCCGAGTACGTGTCCTTGTCGCGCAGGCCGAGGCGCTGGCCCATTTCCAGACGCAGCTCCGAGAGGGCCTTGCGGGTTTTGTTTGGTTCGCCGGCCAGAATGAGCAGCAGGTCGCCGGGCTGGGCGTTGAAAGCGGCTTTCCACTGCTGGAGCACCTCCTGCGAGTAGAACTTATCTACCGATGATTTCACCGAGCCATCGGCCTCTACGCGGGCATACACCAGGCCGGTAGCGCCAATCTGGGGGCGTTTCACGTACTCCGTTAACTCATCAAGTTGCTTGCGGGTGTAGGTGGCGGCGCCAGTGGCGCAAATGCCCGCTACCAGTCCTGCAGCTTCAAACACCGGGAAGCCGTGGCCTTTTACTACCTCGTTCAACTCCACGAACTTCATTTCGAAGCGCGTATCGGGCTTGTCGTTGCCGTAGTA
The DNA here is from genome assembly GCF_019599275.1 of Hymenobacter sp. HSC-4F20. Lineage (GTDB taxonomy): Bacteria > Bacteroidota > Bacteroidia > Cytophagales > Hymenobacteraceae > Hymenobacter. The sequence continues at coordinate 561,170 of NZ_JAHZTD010000003.1, forward strand.
GCGCATGGCATCGGCATAGGTCATGCGGGGCAGCTGGCCGATTTCCAACCCCTTCACTTCCCGGAACAGGTACTGCACCAGTCCTTCGAAGGTGTTCAGGATATCTTCCTGCTCCACAAACGACATTTCGCAGTCAATCTGGGTGAACTCAGGCTGGCGGTCGGCGCGCAGGTCTTCGTCGCGGAAGCACTTCACAATCTGGAAGTACCGGTCGAAGCCCGACACCATCAGCAGCTGCTTGAAGGTCTGGGGGCTTTGGGGCAGGGCGTAAAACTCGCCGGGGTTCATGCGCGAGGGTACCACGAAGTCGCGGGCACCTTCCGGGGTGCTCTTGATGAGTACGGGCGTCTCTACTTCGATAAACTGCTGGCCGTCGAGGTAGCGGCGGGTAGCCTGGGCCACACGGTGGCGGAGCATCAGGTTCTGGCGCACGGTATTGCGGCGCAAATCGAGGTAGCGGTACTTCATCCGCAGGTCGTCGCCCCCGTCGGTTTCGTCCTCAATCAGAAAAGGCGGCAGCTTGGCCGGGTTCAGCACCTCTAGCTTCTGCACCCGAATTTCGATGCTGCCGGTGGGCATCTTGTCGTTTTTGGAGTGGCGCTCCGATACCGTGCCGGTTACGCTCAGCACAAACTCGCGGCCCAGCTGGCGGGCCTGCTCGCGCACTTCGGCCGTTTCTACCCCTTCTTCCAGGGCCAGCTGCGTGAGGCCGTACCGGTCGCGCAGGTCAACCCACAGGATGCCGCCTTTGTCGCGGGTGCGCTGAACCCAGCCGCAGAGCGTAACGGTTAAACCAATGTGTTCGGGGCGCAATTCGCCGCAGGTATGAGTCCGGAGCATCTTCTTACTAGAATGAGGAATGAAGAATGAAGAATGCGGAATAGAATTGGGAGTCACGCTGACGGCAATTCTTCATTCCTCATTCTTCCTTCCTCATTCGATTACAGGGCGAAGGTAGGCAGGAAAATCAGTCAAATGCTGAAAAAACGTCGGGCTGGGAACGGGACTTACCGGGGGCGTAGTTGAGGGAAACTAGGATTTCCCGGCTGGGGGCTCCTTTTTTGCATACTCTATCCAAATCCGGCACGGAGTATGCAAACTGCCCTGTACGAACCATTCTTCACGTGCCACACTCCCTTTTTACCTATATGAAACGCTCCGCTCTGCTCGCCCTGACTGCTACGCTGCTCTCGTTTTCCGCTGCGCAGGCCCAGACCAAGGTGAAGACCAAAACCAAGTCTGACAACGGCACGGAAATCAAAACCAAGTCGGAGGTGGAGCCCGTGACCCTGAACGGCCCCATTAAGCGGGTGGAAACCCTCTCGGGCATCGACGTATTTCCTTCTTCGAGTGGCCAGAGCATCATGCTCAGCTTTACCCAGCAGTTTACCAAACCCGGCACGCTGGTGATGACCAACTACAAGAAGCAGGCCGTGTACACCACCGAGCTGGACCCGCAGAACAATACCGGCGAGCCCGTGGACCTGGGTCGTATTCCGGCCGGCACCTACCTGATTGAAGCCAAAACCGGGAACTACGTGTACTGGAAAAAGGTGAGCATCAAGTACCCTTCGGTATCCGTTTCCAAGAAGCGTCGCTAGAAGCCGTTTTGCACGTTTTCGGGCTCCGGAGTCGTTACGGCTTCGGAGCTTTGCATTTGCGGAACTCCACCGTTTGCTCCAGACCGAGTAGGTTGCACTTCCTACCCTACCCCTTTCCCGACTATGACAACGTTTCGTTTTTTGCGGTTTGCTCCGCTCCTGCTGGTAGTAGGCGCACTTCTGGCTTTTGCTGGCCCTAAGCTTAAAAAGACGCCCATCGGCCAAAACATCACGCTGGGCGTACCCGAAGGCTTCGCGGCCCTGCCCGACGACGGTATTGCTGCCAAGTACCCGGCGGCCCGCAAGCCCCTGGCCGTGTTCAGCAACCCCAGCGGCCGCATCGACTTGAGCGTGGCCCAGAAGCCCACTACCTTCAGCAACCGCGACTACGCTCTGCTGCTGAAAATTTACAAGGCCAGCATCCAGAACATGTACTCGAAAGTGCAGTTTCTGCAGGAAGACATCCGCACCGTCAACAAGCGCGACTACGTGGCCCTGGAGTTCGTCTCGACCGTGACCGACAACCGCCGCGGCGGCAATCTGGCCCCCATTCGCAAGTACCAGTTTGTGCAGTACGCCATCGAGGGCGACCAGTTATTTGTTTTCACCTTTGTGGCTCCCGCCGAGGAGCAGGCCCAGTGGCAGCCCATTGCCCAGGCGGTTATGAATAGCGTGGCGATGAAGTAGCTAGTGGGAGGGCGAAGTAGCACGGGGGAGCTTCTGTTTGTCTCCTTTGCACTAGCTGCTCCTGCCCTCGCTGTTTCACCATCTTACCAGCTCACTACCCCATGACTCTTTCTCTTTATTCCGACGAACAGTACATGCGCGAGGCGCTTAAGCAGGCGCGCTACGCATTTGAGGAGGAGGAAATTCCGATTGGCGCCGTAGTTGTGCTGGACAAACGCATCATTGCCCGGGCCTACAACCAGACCGAGAAGCTGCAGGACGTAACGGCCCACGCCGAAATGCTGGCTTTAACCGCCGCCGCTAACCATCTGGGTAATAAATACCTCACCGACTGCACCTTGTACGTAACTGTGGAGCCCTGCGTCATGTGCGCCGGGGCCACGGCTTGGTCGCAGGTACGCAGGGTAGTGTATGGAGCGGCCGAGCCCAAGTTTGGGTTCCGCCGCCACGGCAACCTGCTGCATCCGCGGGCCGAGCTGGTGAGTGGTATCCTGAGCAATGAGAGTGAGGAGTTGATGCGGGAATTCTTCGCGCAGAAGCGGAAATAGTCTACTTTTGGCCGCTTCCGTAACCCTGAGGCCACCGCGGCGGTTATAGCTGCAGGTACCCCGGAGCGGACGCGTCCCTCCCTCTTTCCACCACTCAAACCCTTCTGTTATGGCTTTCGAACTGCCCCAACTTCCCTACGCCTACGACGCCCTGGAGCCGCACATTGATGCGCAAACCATGGAAATCCACCATACCAAGCACCACCAGGCTTACGTTACCAACCTCAACAACGCCATTGCCGGTACCGAGTTGGAAGGCAAGAGCCTGGAAGAACTGCTGCACAACATTGCGGCTGCTCCGGCCGCCGTGCGCAACAACGGTGGCGGCCACTGGAACCACTCCCTGTTCTGGACTATTCTGGGCCCGAACGGTGGTGGTGAGCCCACCGGCGCTATTGGCGAGGCTATTACCCAGGCGTTCGGTAGCTACGAGAAATTCAAGGAAGAATTCACCAAGGCCGCTACCACCCGTTTCGGCTCGGGCTGGGCGTGGCTGTGCAAGCAGCCCGACGGCTCAGTGCAAATCTGCTCCACTCCCAACCAGGATAACCCCTTGATGCCCGACACTGGCTGCAAGGGCACCCCCGTACTGGGTCTCGACGTGTGGGAGCACGCCTACTACCTCAAGTACCAAAACCGTCGCCCCGACTACATTGCGGCTTTCTATAACGCCATCAACTGGGACGAAGTAAACCGTCGTTTCGCTGAGGCCGCTTAGCACAGGCCACCAGTTCCGGCTTATAAAAAAGGCTTCCTGCGTAGCGCAGGAAGCCTTTTTGTTGGTAACCTAGTCTGAGCGCCCACGAAAACTCAGGCCTTAACCAGGTTGCGGTACCGCGCCAATGCTTCCAAGCAAAAACCAGTCGTCATTTCCTCTGAGCCCCACCCCACCACAAGCTTAGGACCACCGTAGTATAGCAGCCAGCGTGGCCACTCTCCGGTGGCATTCTGCGCGCGCAGAATATACTGTATAGCTGCCTCTAGCTCAGGCGGTTGGCAGTGCAAATTAAGTAAGCTGCACACTGCCCAGGCTGTATCGGCCAATGTTTCCCCCAAACGGCCATCAGGCTTTGCCAGGGCTAGAATTCGGTCGATAATGGGCTGACGCAGAGGTTCCAGTTTGGTAATGCCTGAATAGTAACACCGCGTGAAGGAGTAGTATACGAATAAGGAGTCCCGGTACCACAGGTCGCAGTTTCCTTCCCGCTTTTCCGCAATGATGCGCAGCAGAAAGGCTATTACCGGCTGGGTTGCCGGAATATCTCCCAGATAATACAGTGCATTGGCATTCACTACCCCATCTACGTCACCACGACTAGCCTCTACCCCGTACCAAAACAGCATACTCTGAATTGGATGCAGGAGCTCACGCACCGTTACGCGCCAGAAAGTACGGCTTGGTATCCAGCGCCAGCGCATAATGAACCAAGAGTAGAATAACCCTTCCCGGTTCCGGTTTGCCAAAAACAGGGGGGCATTCGTTGGTACCGGGCACTCAATTCCACGGGCCCGCAGCAGAGCCGATACGCACGCGGTATCGTCGACATCGAGCGGGCAGAGGTGACGCAGCCGGTGAATAGAGGTGAAGTGATTCCACAGCCCCCCAAAGTTCATCTGATTTTGCAGGAACAACGTCGTCCGCTTCAGCATCTGATCCGCTGACGGATATTCTGCTACGTGCAATAAGCAATGCGCAATCAGGGCAGTAGGAAACACTGCGCTGTCAGCATAAATCCAGCCCTGCATGGGGGCGTCACCAGCGCAATAGGATGCAAACTGGCCATCTGCAAACTGGTGTTGGTGCAAATAGGCCAATGCTTGCTGGATGGCGCAGTCAAGTTGCTCTACTCCAATGGCCGGATTACGCAAAGAGCTTTCTTCCAGTATAGCACTTTTCTCCTGATTGAATACCGCTGTTTTCAACATGCCCTGAGGTGTATAACTAGCTTAGCTTGCAATTTACCACTTGGTTTTTTGCACAAGGGCATTCTGCCATCAATATTAAAAAAATTATAAATCTATGCTACTTCCCTATATTTGAAGAGAATTTCAATTTATTTACTCAAGTTATTACGCTTGTCTTGCAGCAAGCACCTTAAAATGGCATACCTACCCTCTGCCTACGTGCAAACGCTAGGCAGGAAATTAACCGAAATCACCCGGGTACAATCGTGGTGGAGTTATAAGTTTTCGCCTGTCCTAGCTACCTTTTACGCAACTGCCTGCTTTACTGGAGCCCCGGTCTGGCCCTTGGTGCCTAAGCTACTGCTGCTCTTACTCTCCTTGGTAGTAGGCGCTACCTATGTCAGCGTCATCAACGACTGGACAGACCTGTACGATGACCGTATTGGGGGGAAGTACAACCACATGGCCGGCAAATCAAAAGTGTTTCCGGCGCTGTTGGTTGCGGGGTGTCTTCTTGTAGGTTTGGGCATGGGTGTCTACTTCTGGCAGTGGAACCCGGCCAGCGGCTGGCTCTACTTAGGGCCCTGGATTACCTTTTCGTGTTATTCTCTGCCACCCATCCGGCTGAAAAACCGTGGGTTACTGGGAGTATTAGCTGATGCATCGGGCTCTCACCTTTTTCCTCAGTTGCTTACCGCTTCGTTAGCGGCCGCCTGGATTGGCCACTCCCTGCCCGTACTCTGGTACGTGGCGTTGGGAGCCTGGGCTTGGGCCTGTGGCATCCGCAACATCCTGCGCCATCAGCTCGACGATGTTGAGGCGGATGCAAAAGCCGGCGTTCATACCTGGGTGCGGGTGCGGGGCCCACAGTTCACGCGCCAGATAGGACGAACAGCTATTTTTCCGATTGAGGTAGTGAGCTTTAGTCTGCTGCTGGTGCTAGGTCAGCAGCTGTGGCCGGTCCTGTTTCTGCTCCCGTACCTGCTTCTGGAAGGCTTCAAGTGGCGGTTGTGGGGAAACCGGGCTAAAATACTGGATCCACAGGCCCGGGTACTACTCAATGAGTATTACGAGGTATTCTACCCCCTGGCGCTTCTGCTAACGCTAGCCAGCCACCACCCTGCGGACTTGCTCGTGGTGGGGCTACACTTACTCCTGTTTGCCGGCTGCTTTTGGCAAACTGCTAAATACCTGGGCTGGGCAAGCAGCCTAACAATGCGCAAAACCCTACACCGGCTGCAATAAAGGACTAGCCTTCTGGTACGATTGCCTCGGTAAAGGCGGCGCTTCATAGACCATCCTCAGCAGCTTTCCGGCAAACTCTTCCAACGCATTCGCGGGCACAATTGCCCGGGCCTGCCGTGCTGCTTCCGCGCCTATTACAGCCCAATTGGCCCGGGCAGCCCAGGCATTTTCCAGTGCCTCATCCAGCGCTTTTACCGTGAGCCCCGCCGCCAGAAAGCCGGTCACACCGTCGGTCAGTAACTCCGCTATTCCGCCGGCATCAGCCGCAATAGCGGGCCTTCCCGATAACATGGCCTCCACTAAAGCTAAGGGCAGGCCTTCGTAGCGCGAAGGCAATACCAGCGCATGGTGGGTACGCCAGACCTGGTCAACCTGGGCCACATGACCGCCAAAACGCACCTGCTGCTGCAGGCCCAGAAACTCCACCATACCGCGCAGGGCCGCTTCATCGGGGCCGGCCCCGTACAAGGTAAGGAACAGAGGCCGCTGCCGCCACTTGGCCTGGGCTAACGTCTGCAGCAGGATATCCTGGCCTTTGTCAGATAAGAATAAGCGAGCCACGCACGCTAGACGGAATACGCCATTTTCCTCCGTAGGCCAGGGCAGTTCCCCGTCGAAAGGAACATTGTAAGGGTTTCTGACTACCTCAGCCGCCGGCAGTTGCATACCCAGCTGCAGCTGCGTCAGCTCCAGGTTATGCTGGGATACGAAGTAACTACGCCTAGCCTTCCGGTACACCTCCTGCACCTGGGCACGCTCAACCGCATAAGGGGCCCGCGAATTGGTGGCCTTTTGGGCTACCAAGGCATAAGGAATTCTTAGTTGACGACAGACGTCGGCAAACAGGATACCGTCGTAGTTCGCTCCCTGCGAAACGACTACCACGTGCGGTTTAATATCCTGTAGCCGCTTGCGCAACATCTGCTGACTACTCTTTTGCCGGGTGTACTGCCAGTGGTAAGGCAATAACCGGTTCGTCATGCGGTTAAATAGAGGAGTTGCTCTGTCTAGCTCACTGATACGACACCCTGCTGCCCGCAGCTCACCAACCAGCGGCTGGTGCTCGTCTACATTTGTCTTAAATGCATACACGTTGTGCCCGGCTCGCGCCAGCCACAAGGCAGTACCAGCCCACAACTCCTCACTTCCGCCCCAGCTTCCATCGCACGAGCTAACAAAAACAATACGTAAGCGGGACGCTTGGACGGCTTTATTGGTAAGTAAAGTAACCACGGAATAGTAGTGCTCAAGCATTCCAAGGCTGATGGCTCTCTGCTCAGCTCAACTGTATTGCGCCTCGAATATACCTACTCTGCTGCGAATACGCTTAACTAAATCTACCTATCTTCCCTAGTACCGCAGTAAGCTAGTGTGTCTAGGATATGCCCAAGAGAACAGTAGCGCAGGCCCGGCCTACCCAGCTGGTAGCCAGCATCTAGCCAAGAGACATCAACCTGGCTTATCCTCAATGGCCACGACGATAAGTAGCGGACTAATGATACCTTGTGGCTATAGTTTCTTTCGCTCCCAATCCACTCTTGCCTTAGCTTCCTCGACCATCCCGAGGGAGGCACCTACCGCATATCGTTTCCTACAAGCGCTGTTTTTTCGCTTCAGCCAGCACTTACAGCTACCTCGTAGTTTCTCTACCTTCAGCAAAGCTCATGCTGTATAGCTGAGCGCTACCCCGGGTAGGCAGCGAGGTACTCTGGTAGCAACTGCCTTCGTTTCTGGGCGAATTTTCACGGGAAAGAATTCTTGTATCTTTAGGTTCGAAATTTTGTCCCCTTCCTTTTCTCAACCGTAGTTGCATGAGTACGAAGCTGCGTCTCATTATTCTGAGCTTTTTACAGTTTTTTATCTGGGGCTCGTGGCTGATAACTATCGGCGCGTACTGGTTTCAGACGAAGCAGTGGTCGGGGGCTCAGTTTGGAGCCATTTTCTCCACCATGGGCATTGCGTCCATCTTCATGCCCTCGCTCATGGGCATTGTGGCCGATAAGTGGGTGAATGCCGAAAAGCTCTACGGCCTGCTACACATCCTGGGCGGGGCAGTTCTCTGCATTGTGCCCTTGGTTACTGACCCTGGCAATATGTTCTGGGTAATGCTGCTGAACATGATTTTCTACATGCCCACCCTGGCCTTGTCTATTGCCGTGTCGTACTCGGTGCTGAAGCGCGAGGGACTGGATGTGGTGAAGGACTACCCCCCCATCCGGGTGTGGGGTACCATTGGCTTCATTGCGGCCATGTGGACGGTGAGCTTCCTGGGCTTCGAGAAGTCGGCCAACCAGTTTTACGTAGCCGCCGCCGCGGCTTTTGCCCTGGGCATTTACTCGTTCACGCTGCCTGCGTGCCCGCCGCCCTCCAAGAACACCCCGAGCCGCTCCTTGGTGGATGCCCTGGGCCTGAAGTCGTTTGCCCTGCTGCGCGACACCAAGATGCTCACCTTCTTCCTGTTCGCGCTACTGCTAGGCGCTGCACTGCAGCTTACCAATGCCTACGGCGACACCTTCCTGCACGATTTTGACAAGGTGCCTGCCTACCAGGATACGTTTGCGGTAAAGTATCCGGCCATCATCATGTCCATCTCACAGATTTCCGAGACGCTGTTCATTCTGGCCATTCCGTTCTTTCTGCGCCGCTTTGGCATTAAACAAGTAATGCTGTTCAGCATGATTGCCTGGGTGCTGCGCTTCGGCCTGCTGGCCTTCGGTACCCCCAATTTTCCCGGCATTACTTTAATTATCCTGTCCTGCATCGTGTATGGCATGGCCTTCGACTTCTTCAACATTTCTGGCTCGCTGTTCGTGGAAACTCAGACTGCCTCTTCCATCCGGGCCAGCGCGCAGGGCCTGTTTATGATGATGACCAATGGCTTTGGCGCGGTGCTGGGCAGTTCAGTTAGTGGCATCGTCATAGAAAGATATTTCACTGCTCCCGATGGCGTAACCAAGGACTGGCAAGGCATCTGGCTGACATTTGCTTTGTACGCCTTGGTCATTGCCGCGCTGTTTGTTGTGCTCTTCAAGCACAAGCACACCCCACAGGCTGCCGACGATGAAGCACATGCCGAGCCATTGCTTGCCACCGGGCAGCCTAGCCAGGCATAGAGCACCTGTTAATCGGGCAGCCAACACCTGCCAGCCAAGCCCCCGCCGCCGGTTTCGGCAGCGGGGGCTTTTTGCTGAGTAGGGCAGAATAAGGTCGCCCAAGCAGTCCGATATTACGCGCGGGCTTATTCACCTTTTGTGCTAATTCCCTATCTATGTGGTAGCACTGCTCTCCTTCGACTTTGGAAAAACAAACGACTGCTCCCCCCTCCCCCGCTGTTGTACCAGGCCTTATGCCTATGTTCGATACGGCGTTTTACTTCCAGCCCGTTAGTTACTTCTACCAGCGGTACGGCAAATTGCCCCGGCGCCTGAACTTCCAGCTGGCCGGCAAGGAAGATCGACAAACCTTGCTTGCCCGGCTCAGCGTCTACTACGATCTGGAAGCGTCCATCATCGTGCATACGCAGTCGTACGAAAAAGCGGGCGAAAACCCGGAGGTGCTGACGACAGCGCTCCTGCTGGCGCCGGAGCTGCTGCTGTTATTCGGCGACCGAAGCGGCTACGGCGACCGGGGAGCGTTTGTGTTCTACTCCCCCGACACCAACCGCCAAGACCTGGAACGGGTAACCACGCTTCTGACCAGCTTGCTTGATGCCGGGGAACAGGAGCGCCACCGTATTCATGTGCTACGCTTGGCCTTCAACGACCTAGAATTTACCCCGCTGAGCATCAAAATTCCGGAACTGGACTTGGCCACCCACTACAACGATGATCTGCTACTCACCCACGAAACTATCGTGCAGCGCCTGCGCCAGCCCCAAGACAAAGGCATCGTGATTCTGCACGGGCAGCCCGGCACCGGCAAGACCAGCTATATCCGGCACTTGTGCGGCCTCACGGATAAGGCCAAGCTGTTCATTCCGCCTAACTTGGCGGCGCGCATCGCCGACCCGGAATTTATCAACCTGCTGCATGATAATACCAACTCGGTGCTGCTTATTGAAGACGCCGAGGAACTACTACTCAAGCGCGACGGCGGCCGCGGCAGCAGTGCTGTCAGCAACCTGCTGAACCTGTCCGACGGGCTGCTGGCCGACTGCTTCCACATTCAGATTGTGTGCACCTTTAACACCGATCTGGCCCGCATCGATAACGCCCTGCTGCGTAAAGGCCGGCTTATTGCCGCTTATCATTTTCAGCCCCTGGCTCAGCTTAAGGCGCAGGCGTTGGCTACCTCGCTAGGCCAAACAGAACCCGTGACTACCCCCCTGGCCCTCGCCGATATTTACAACCGCGATGCGCCAATCTTCGACACTCCCGTTAACGGCAGTCGTATTGGGTTCAGCCGCTGAACCAGCTTTACTAGCACTAAACTAGCACATAAGTAGTCTATAAATAGTCTGTGTATGGTACATAAAAAATCCTGCTTCATGAGCTATGAAGCAGGATTTTTCAGGTTTAACGCCATCAGAGGCCCTCGGCTTAGCTACCCTATAGCGGGGAGCCAGCATCTACCTGATGTTTAGAACTTCTCGTCGGCCGAGAAAAAGAAGTCACCTTCAATTTGCGCGTTTTCGTCGGAGTCGGAGCCGTGCACGGCATTGGCTTCGATGCTCTTGGCGTACTTCTTCCGGATGGTGCCCTCGGCGGCCTGGGCGGGGTTGGTGGCGCCAATCAGGGTGCGGAAGTCTGCTACGGCGTTGTCTTTCTCAAGGATAGCCGCTACGATGGGGCCCGACGACATATATTTCACCAGATCCTGGTAGAAGGGGCGCTCCTTGTGTACTTCGTAGAATTTGCCGGCGCGCTCGGGGGTCAGCAGTACTTTTTTCAGGCTAACGATGCGGAAGCCGCCTTCCTCAATCATGCTCAGGATGCCACCAATGTGGTTTTCCTGGGTAGCGTCGGGCTTAATCATCGTGAACGTGCGGTTCGTGGCCATGGTAGTCGTATGGTTGGGGTTGAAATGGATACTGCGTGAAGAGCAACGTGGGGTTTGCGGGCGCAAAAGTAGCGGGTTTACCCGGCATTGCGTGGTGGAACTGAAGTATTCCACAAAAGTGTCTTGCTATTCTCCGTGGGCAATAAGCGCCTTAAACGCACCTTTCCTACCGAGGTTTTGTTGGAACCCAGAATATTTCCGACTTTTGCCGCCTTTGTACGCGGCCTAATCGACCGAAATTCAGTCACCTACCCCGTAGGCAATGTCCACAATATCTGAGTTAAAGGAGTTGCTAGCGCAACCCCGACAGATCTTCATCACCACGCACCACAAGCCCGACGCGGATGCCCTGGGCTCGTCGTTGGGCCTGGCCGGCTACCTGCGCAAGAAGGGCCACTCCGTGACGGTGGTTACTCCGTCGGACTACCCTAACTTCCTGGCCTGGATGCCCGGCAACGATGAGGTGGTAGTATACGAGCCGCGCGAAAACGATGCCCAGGTCCGCGACATTATCGGGACGGCCGAGGTGCTGTTCTGCCTCGACTTTTCGTGTCTGGGCCGCATCAATGAGCTGGGCGAGTACATTCGGCGGGCGCCTGGCACCAAGGTGCTCATCGACCATCACCAGGAGCCCGAGCAATTCGCCGACCTTGATTACTCAAACTCCAAAGCGGCCGCTACGGCTGAACTGGTGTTTGAAGTTATTCGGGACCTGGGCGACCAGGACCTGATTGATACGGGTATTGGGGAGTGTCTCTACGCTGGCATCATGACGGATACAGGCTCTTTCCGCCACCCCAGCACCTCCCGCAACGTACACCTGATCATTGCCGAGTTGCTTAATGCCGGCATTAATCTCTCCGATGTACACCGCCGCATTTACGACTCCCACTCCGAGGAGCGGTTGCGCTTCCTGGGCTTCGTACTCAAGGACAAGCTCACGGTGCTGCGCGAGTACAACACGGCCTACATTGCCATTACCGCCGATGAGCTGCGGCAGTACCACTCCAAAACCGGCGACACGGAAGGACTGGTGAACTTCGCCCTCAGCATTGAAGGCATCGTGTTTGCCGCCATCCTGATTGACCGCAGCCAAGCCGTCAAGATTTCGTTTCGCTCGGTGGGCGACTTCTCGGTCAGTGAGTTTTCGCGCCGCCACTTCGAGGGCGGTGGCCACCACAATGCCGCCGGCGGCATCAGCCGCGACTCGCTGGACGTGACGGTGCGGCGCTTCCTGGACTTGTTGCCCGAGTATCAGACCCAATTAGTTACGGCTCCGCTGGCGGCCACACCGCCATCGGTATAATTCAGTGTAACTTGGGCCCACATTCTGTTTTAACGCTAAACCCTTTCATGCTCCTTCAACGCAACCTTTTGAGCCTGGCCCTCGCTGCCGGTGTCCTGGGCCTCGCCTCCTGCAACAAAGGCGGTGATTTCAGCAAGACGAAATCGGGGATTGAATACAAAGTTTTCAAAAGCACCGGCGGCAAGTATGACTCCCGCGAGCTTGGCGCCGAAGGAGACCCTACCTACAAAGACCGGGTAGGCAAAATCATGGCGCTGCACGTGGAATACCGCACGGCCAAGGACTCTATCCTGTTTAACTCGCGCAAGCAACAGATGGGCTTCCCGGTGCGCGTGCCCCTAGACTCAGTGCGGAAGGAGCAGCGCGGCGGTTTGGAAGAAGCCATTAGCCTGCTGCAACCCGGCGACTCGGCCGTGTTCCGCTTCAATGTGGACAGCATTTTCGCCAAGTCGTTCCGCCAGCCCGTGCCGCCCTTCATGAAGAAGGCTGGCAACACCATGACCATGTACGTGAAAGTCGACAAGGTGCAGTCGCGCGAGGAGGCCATGACCGACGTGCAGAAGATGCAGGTGGAGCAGCAGCAAAAGATGATGGCCCACGCCGAAGCGCAGCTCAAGAAAGATGATGTAACGCTGCAGGATTACATCAAGAAAAATAACCTGAGCGCCCAGAAAGATGCTTCGGGTGTGTACGTGGCCGTAACGCAGCCCGGTACCGGCCCCAAGCCCAAGCAGGGCCAAGTGGTATCGGTGCAGTACAAAGGCACCCTGCTCGATGGCAAGGAGTTCGACTCCTCGGCTAAAGGTAACCAGGGCAAGCCCATTGAATTCCCGATTGGCGTGGGCCAAGTAATTCCGGGCTGGGACAAAGCCATCCCGCTGCTGAACAAAGGCTCGAAAGCCGTACTGCTGATTCCGTCCTCGTTGGCCTACGGACAGCGTGGGGCCGGCGCCAACATCCCCGCCGACGCTATCCTGCGCTTCGACGTGGAGTTGGTCGACGTGAAGAACGCCCCAGCCGCGCCGGCTGGGCAACCCAACGCGGCAGATATTCAGCGGCAGATTGAGGAGATGCAACGCCAGCAGCAGGGCCAGTAACCCCGTCGCTTAGGTAGTTTCTTGCAAAAGCCCCCGGTCCGGTGCAACCGGGCCGGGGGCTTTTCTACTCTTGAACCCACACGGTTGTTTATTTTTGAGTATGCACACTTCATTTTTCCGTTTGCGGGTAGGGTGGTTACCCGTTTTTCTGCTAGGCATACTGTTTCTTTCGCTCACTTCGTGTAAGAAAGATGAAGAACAGGTAACCGTTGACTACAGTGCGCGCGACGAAGAAGCCATTAAGGCCTACATTGCCGAGAATAAGCTTACGGGCTTTCAGCGCGACTCGACGGGCGTATATATCATCATCACCCAGCCAGGGACGGGCGCTACTGCCGTAAAAAAGCAGAAGGTAACGACCAAGTATGTGGGTACTACTCTCGATGGCACAGTGTTCGACAAAAGCAATCCGGCGGCCATTGGCTTTCAGTTTGTGTTGGGCGTTGGCGACGTAATCAAGGGCTGGGACCGGGGCTTCACCTACCTCAACAAGGGTAGCAAGGCCATTCTATTGATTCCTTCGGGCCAGGCCTATGCCGAGCAAGTCGCGGGGTCCATCCCGCCGAATTCTATTCTGCGCTTTGATGTGGAGGTAGTCGACATCAAATAAAGCTGCCCTTACAACTCATTACTGGCAGGTGACTCGGCTGGCTTTGCCGCCAGTCACCGCGCTAGATACCGCTTTAGTCCTTCCTCTCTATTCTATGCACACTGCTTTTTCTCCCTCCCCACTAGCTCGGTTGCTTCTGGTACTGCTGGGCTTATCTACGCTGCTGTTAGGGGCCTGTCAGAAGGAAGATACTATCGACTACGCCGCCCGCGACGAGGCAACGATTCAGCAGTACCTCACTGACAACAAGCTTACGGGCTTTCAACGGCAGTCCTCGGGACTGTACCTAGCCATTACGCAGCCGGGTACCGGAGCCCTGGCTCAGAGAAACCAGTGGGTATCGGCCAAGTACAGTGCTAGCTTACTGGATGGCAAAGTGGTTGACAGCAACACTTCTTCCTACCGTCTACTGGATTTTGCCCTAGGCCAGAATACGATGATTCCGGGCTGGGAGGAAGGGTTCACCCACCTCAACAAAGGGGCTAAAGCGACCTTCCTGGTTCCTTCTGGCTTGGCTTACGGAGAAATCGGGGCCGGTCCAATTCCGCCCAATACCGTCCTGCGCTTCGACGTGGAGGTCGTGGACATTGCCAGCTCAATCGACTACGCCGCCCGCGACGAAGCAACGATTCAGCAGTATATTGCTGACAAGAAGCTTACCGGCTTTCAGCGGCAGCCCTCGGGCTTGTACGTGGCCATTACGCAGCCGGGCACTGGCACTGCTATCCAAAAAGGCCAAAGGGCTTCGGCCCTGTACACCGGCACTACTCTGGACGGGCAGGTGTTTGATACTACTAAGCCAGCCAGCCCATTCTCCTTCACGGTGGGTACCGGACAGGTAATAGCTGGTTGGGATGAAGGGTTTACCTTGTTGAACAAAGGCAGTAAAGCTATTCTGCTGTTGCCCTCCAACCTGGCCTACGGAAACCGAGCCATCAGTGCGCTTCCGGCTAACTCCATTCTACGTTTCGATGTAGAAGTAACTGATGTCAAGTAAATTAAGTCCGGACAACATACTCAGGAGTCCGTTACCTTTTGCGTTTACCCCATGAAAAAGTTTGCGCTGGCCCTTTCCCTGCTGGCCCTGCCGCTCCTGACCGCGCCGGCTCTCACCAGCTGCAACACGGAGCCCGACCACATCAAGAACGCCCGAAAGCTGGAGGAAGATCAGAAAAAGGCGGACGACCTCACCATTCAGGCTTACCTCACGCGGCACAGCATTACGAACTACTCCCGCCTGGAGTCTGGGATTTACCTAGTGCCCGTCACGGACGGCCCCACCAGCAACCCCCTGATTAAAGCAGGTAACAAGGTGACCATGGTGCACGTCGGGAAATTCATCGGTGAGAAGAATGACGGTCAGGTATTCGAAGCTTCCAGCGAAAACCGGTCTGTATGCGGGTGCATCGGCTTCGTGAATGGCCAGAATGGGGTTGTTCCGGGCTGGAACACCGCTACCCTGCAGATGCGGAAAGGTGACCGTAAGCTGATTCTGATTCCTTCATACTTAGCATACGGTACCATTGGCTCCAGTGCCATTCCATCTAACACGCCACTGCTGTACGACATCGAAATCACCGACGTACAATAAGACCGTTATTTCGTAGCCATTCCCTTCCTCATGCAGCACTGGCAATATGGCATTTTAGCACTGGCAGCAGGTCTGTCCCCCTTGACGGTAGTGGCCCAGCAGGTGCTGCCGGTAGCGGTGCCCACAGCCGATACGCTGCTACCCCGCGCCACCACTACCGCTTCCGGCCTGCGCTACCTGATTCGGCAGCCGGGAAGCGGCCCCACAGCCCGGCCCGGCGACAAGGTTTCGGTTCAGTACACCGGGTTTCTCCCCGATGGGCACATCTTTGATGCATCTGCCAAGCAGGGCGGGCCGCTGAAAGTGCGCGCTGGCCGGGGCGAAGTAGTGCGCGGCTGGGACGAAATGCTGCTGCTGCTACCTCAGGGGAGCCGGGCGCGGGTCTGGATTCCGGCCGCGCTGGGCTACGGGGCCGAAGGACGGCGGGACCCGGACGACGAGCGGCGCTACCTCATCCCGCCCAATGCCGACTTGGTGTTTGAGCTGGAAGTGCTGAAAGTAAAATAACCGCTGACCCAAGGGCACCCCGCCGTTGGGTCAGCTTGTTTTTAGCTCTTCCAACTAGGTATAACCAACCCGTAGGCTGTAGTGCCCTGCCCGGCTTGGACTGTCGGCCCCGAAATCCGACTTAACTTGACCGTCTGACGTTATTCTGTATGTGGCTTTCTTCCTCCCGCCTGCTTTTCTCACCTCCTGTCCTCCTCCTCCTGCTTGGGGTGCTCATCCTCACGGGCTTCCAAGAGAAGCCACCGGGCTTTAATAAGCTGAAATCGGGCTTGGAGTACCGGATTTATCACCGCGAAAACGGCCGCTACGTGCTGCGCCCGGCCTTATCCCCCGCCGGCGACCCCGCGTACGCTGCCCGCGTGGGCCGCATTATGAGCCTGCATCTGGAGTTTCGCACTGCCACTGACTCGGTGTTGATGCACTCGCGCCGGCAGGGCGGAGGCCGGCCCGTACGGGTACCCCTAGACACGATTCGGCGCCAGCAGGTAGGGGGAGTGGAAGAAGCGCTTTCGCTGCTGCAACCCGGCGATTCAGGGGTGTTTCGCCTGAATGTGGACACGGTGTTTGCCAAGTCGTTCCGCCAGCCGGTACCGCCCTTCCTTCACAAAGCAGGCTCTACCCTCACGGTGCTGGCCAAGGCCGAGAAAATTCAGACGGAGGCGGAGGTTCTGCAGGAAATCCAGCAACAAAGAGCCCAGGCGCAGGAGCAGGCCAAAAAGCAAGCTGCTCAGCAGGCCCTGAAGGATGATGCCCGCATTCAGGCCTATCTGAAGCAGAACAAGCTGAAAGCCCTGAAAACCCCAGGCGGCGTGTACTACGTCATCACCAAAGCCGGCACCGGTCTGAAGCCCAAGAAAGGCCAAACGGTATCGGTGCTCTACAAAGGCTTGCTGCTGAGTGGGAAAGTGTTCGACTCGTCGGAGAATAACGGCAACCAGCCCATTACGTTTCCGCTGGGGGCCGGCCAGGTGATTCCCGGCTGGGACCAGGGTATTGCCATGCTCACCAAGGGTAGCAAAGCCATCCTACTGATTCCATCAGGCCTAGCCTACGGGCCACGCGGGGCCGGAGCCGATATTCCACCTAATTCCGTGCTGCGCTTCAACGTGGAAGTGGTTGGGATACAGTAAGGCTTCCTGATTCTACTCACGCAACGAGGCCGGCTCTACTCCAGAGCCGGCCTCGTTGCGTGAGTAGAACAACTAACTCCAGCCCCCTTACAACTCAGCCAGCACCTCGGACAACACGGCCAGGGAGCGAATGTCGCCGAGGTGCTCCACGTGCAACTGGTAGTAGCGGATGAGCACGCCCAGCAATTCCCGCCGCACGCGGCCGTTGGGAATACTAGCCGTGGCGGGCTGGCGAAGCAGGGCGTCAAAATAGGCTTCGAACTCCTGAAACCGCATGGCGGTGGCACTGTTGCTGGTGACTGCGCCGGGTGTCTCGGAGGCAAATGCCACCTGGGAAGTAATCTGCTCCCCCGTTTCGGGCCCGAAGCCCAGGTACTGGCTCAGGCCCAGCAGAAACTCCAGGGCGAAGTTCTCGAAGTTCTCTTCCTGCCGGTCAAAGGCCAGAATGGAGTCGTGCAAAAAGCTAAACAACGGCTCGTTCTTTTCTTCCTCCTGCAGCACCCGCCCGGTAATTTCCGACAGAAACAAGGCCACGCTGCTCTTGCGTACGTCGTAGGGCAGGGAGCGGAACGGCTCGGCACACCGGTATTCGGAGAGGCGCGTCAGACCCCCGTTGCGGGAAGTATAGGCCACCAATTCCAGCAGCGTAAACGGTTGAAACAAGGCAATGCGGCCCGGGGGCTTGGCTTTGCGCACGCCGTTGACCACGTAGCTCTGCAGGCCAAGCTCCTCGGTGTAGATACGGGCAATAATGCTGGTTTCGCGGTAACGCATGTAGTTGAGCACAATACCGCGGGTTTTGATAAGCATACGCTGGATGACTAGTGAGGAAAAGAGAAACTGGCCGCTACCCGCCAAAACGCAAGGGCTTGGCCTCCGGAGCGGCTGCCGCTCCGGAGGCCTATACGGCAAGCTTGCCTCTGGTAGAGAAGAACACGCAAAACGACCAGTTAGCTCCTTCACACGGCTCGGAAGCCGATAATCAGCTCAGTTTTACCGCTCTACTACCGCTATTTTGCTTACGCACCCGTTTTTCCCGTCCGCATCAGAGGATAACACCAAGTACACTCCCGACTGCACCCGGCGGCCATTGTAGTCGGTCAGGTTCCAGGTGACAGTCCCCCCGTTGGCGCGGGTCTGGTACACAAGCTTGCCGGTCACATCGGTGATTTTGACCGGGGCGTTGTTGGCCAGCCCGGAAATGCCTACCTGCCCGGCGAAATTGGTGCGCACAGGGTTGGGAAAAACGCTGGCACAGTTGGGCTTGCCCTCCGTAACGGTAGCGGCGCCGCGGTAAGCAACCAAGCCGGCATCCGTCACCACGAACACCTCGCCGGTCTTGTCGTTTACGTCCACGTCCACGATACGGTCAGAGGGGAGCGGGCTGTTTTCAGTGGTAAAGTGCTCCAGGGCCTCGTCGCCGTCGGGGCTAAAAAGCCACAAGCCCCGGTCGGTGCCAAACCACTTGCGGTTGCCGCCATCCACAGCAATAGCGCGCACGGCTTCGTTGAACAGGGCCGGAAAGCCCGTGCCCTCCCCACGCCGCACGATAGGCGTCTGGAAGCCCAGGGCCAGGGAAAGGTCGAAGGCGGAGGCGGGGCCGTTGAATACGGCGGGGCCCAATCTGGTAGCGGCCCAAATGTCTCCGTTCCGGTCTTTTACGATGTCGTACAGTTCAGCGGAAGGCAGGCCTTCGGTGACCCCGAAATGGCGGCTTTCGTTGGTAGTTGGGTTGAGGACATTCACGCCCCCAATAGTGCCCTGGGGAGCCCGCGCGCCGGTTACCCAGGCACCGCCAGCATCATCCAGGGCAATACGGTCTAGGTTTTCACTGCCGCTGAAGTACGGCAGGGTCGTCCAGGTGGAGGCCACGGGGTCGAAGAGGAACAGGCCCGACTGCCCGGCTACTTGGTGGCGGTTCACTACCCATACCTTGCCTTCGGCATCGGCTGTTACATCCGTTACCCGGGTATAATTTTTTGCGTTGATATCAGTGCTGGTGTCGGCGCTGCGTAGCGGGTTGGGCAGGCCGGAACTGGGGTTGAAAAGCCGAAAGTCACCGGGGCCTTTCCACTCCAGCAGCCCGTTGCCGTAGCTGGCTACGTAGAGCGTGCCATCGGGCGTACGGGTTCCCCGCGCCACATCCTTGGGGTTGGGATACTGAGTTGCTGCGGGCAGCGTGGCGCTGGTAATATTGGTCCACTGCCCGTTCTTGTACTCAAAAAAGCCCCGATAGAAGTCGCGCTGCTTGTACCGCTCCTCGTACCCACCGCTGAACACGTCCACGGTGTTAGTGCGGGCATCGGCCAGCACGCTGAAGGCCTGGGCCTGGGCCGGCGCATTGGTAACGAACTGCTCGGCCAATTGACCCGTGCTGGTTTTCAGCAGCCCATTGGTGAAATCCGCCAGAAAGTACGTACCCTCCCGGGACCGAATGGCCGCCTGCGGATCTTGGAGCTGGGCCGGCCGCAGAGTAGCACTAACGGTTCCCGTAGCCGTGTTGAGCACGGCCACGTTGGTGTTGGTTACCACCAGCAGCCCCGCCCGCGAGGGCACCAGCTGGCGGAACTCTGCCCCGCGCAGGGTAGCGGCCACGGGTTGCCAGCCGGCGGCGGGGGTAGCCGGGGAATAGCGGTACAACTGGTCGCCGTTGCTGCCGGCCACCACCAGCCCCTGCTGCACGGCCACTGTCCGAAACGAATCGGTGCCCCGGCTGGGCAGGTCGGTGGTCCAGTTGCGGTAGTCGAGTAGGTTGGCGGAAAGCAGGCCCCGCATCAGGCCGTTGGACGTGGCGGCAAACAGCTGGTTACCGGCTACCGCCGTGGCATACACCTGCACTACCGTGCCGCCCGGACCGATGTTGGAGTAAGTATCCCGGATTTCCAGCCGACTTAAATCCAGTACCACAATTCCGAAGCTACTGGCCAGGTAAGCCATTTTGCCGCTGACCACAATGTGGTTGATGGTTTTGGTGCCGCTGATTTCCTTACGCAGAATGGCATTGAGGTTTACCACGGCCCCATCCTTCAGGCGCAGAATATCGAGGTTGGTGTTGCGGTAGGCGACTACCAGCTGCTGGCTGACGGAGTCGTAGGCCAGCGCGTTTACGCTCACATCGTGCAGACCGTCGCGGCGCGAGAGTAGCCGGGTGGTGTTCAGGCCCTTATCGAAGTAGAAGAAGGCATCCTCAGCGGCCACATACACCCGGTCGGCGGCCTCGGCCAGGGCTTTGGCCCGGTTGGTGGGCAGGTGCAGCTGCCAGTCGCCGTAGCCAGCCGTTGACTGGGCCCGGGCAGCAAGAGCGGACACGAAGAAAGCCGCGAGAGTAGCCCCCCGGCGCAGGCGTAACACTAGAGTCATCGGCAGAGAAGTACGGCACACTGGAAGCCGTGGCAAGATAACGCCTGCGGGCGGGCTTTCGTGTAGCTACCGGCCGGCACCCCCAGAAAAGCGCCGCGCGCAGTGCCGCTTTAGTGCACCTCGGCCTGGCTGCTGGGCTCGGTGTTTTTCTCGCGCATACCTTCCTGGAAGCAGTGGCGGCAGCGCGCCTCGTAGGCGTCGGTCTCGCCCAGCAGAATTTTGCTTTCCGAAGCCGCTACCCGGAACGAGTACGAGGCAATTTCGCCGCAGCACACGCATACGGCGTGCACTTTGGTTACGAACTCGGCCACGGCCATCAGAGCGGGCATGGGGCCGAAGGGCTGCCCCATATAGTCCATATCGAGGCCAGCCACGATGACGCGGGTGCCCCGGTTGGCCAGCTGCACGCACACATCCACCAGGGACTCATCGAAAAACTGTGCTTCATCGACGCCTACCACGTCGCAGCCGGCGGCCAGTAGCAGCATCTCCTGAGCCACCGGCACCGGGGTAGAGCGGATGCTGTTCTGGTTGTGCGAGACGACGTCTTCGGCGTGGTAGCGCGTATCAAGGGCGGGCTTGAAGATTTCCACCCGCTGGCGGGCAATTTTGGCCCGGTTCAGGCGCCGGATCAGCTCCTCCGTCTTGCCCGAGAACATAGAGCCGCACACAACTTCAATCCAGCCCCGACGGGCAATATCACGGCCGGTACCGACGCGGGGTTCGATAAACACAGGATGGGAGAGTAAAGAGGTGAGCGAATACGTCCGGAGGCGGACCTGGGCGGCAAGCCAACTACCGAAATTACACGTTTACCGTCGGATACCCGCAACTAATTAGGAGCCTAGACCGCTGGCGCACCCGCCCCTGCCTAGTCCGGCACTAGCCTACCTTACTCATTATCTGGGCCATAGCTGAGCTTAAGTTTATCGTCTTTTTCCGGGTGTAGACAGTGACTGGCTGCTTCGCAATGGGTGCGCCATCGGCCCGGTGCAGCCAGGCCCGAAGGGCTATACCACGGGCCTTACTCAGCGTAGGTAACGTGCGGCAGCTTGGTAGCGTCCGGCACGCGCCCTACCACCTGGCCGCTAACCATACGGGTCTGGCAGGTGAGTCGCTCGGTAGGTAGCAGCCGACCCGCCGCCCGGTAACGCAACTCCGGTTCCGTGGGCGGCGTTAGCAGCTCGAGGCCGCTGACTATTTGCAGCCGACAGGTGGTACACCGCCCCCGGGCCCCGCAGGCGTGCAGCCAGTCGTGGCCGGCGGCCTGTATGGCAGCCAGCAGGGTTGTGCCCGCGGGTACTGCAATGGCCCCGTGGGGCAGATTTTGCACAAGTAGAGTGGGCATCTTTCCCTAAATTGCCCGTTGAATCAGGCTTTCGATGAAGACCAAATATAGCCACGCCAAGCGTGAACAATACGGCCGGCTGCTGGCCGCGCTGCTCTGCGACCAACACTTTGGAGCCCGCCCCACCGCTACCCTCGACGGCCCGGCGGTGCTGCGCTTTACGCCCATCCGGCAGGTTAACCTGTTTGTGGTGCAGCAGCTGCTAGGTAAGTGGACGTCCGAAATGGCCAAGCTGCGCAGCCCGTATTTCGATTTTGAGGATGCGGATGTGCGCCAGGCCCTGACCCAGTTCATGAACATCCTCTCCCGGCGCATTAAGCTTAGCCGCCCCGTGTTTGAACCCTTGCTGGCTCAGGCCATTACCGATACGCTCGGTGGGGCTCTGGTGCCGGCGGAAACCTTTGCGCAAAAACTGCTGGGTGAGGCCACCACCTGCACCCCCGAGCAGCTGCGGGAGGGCCTGCGCTACCTTGACCTGAACAAGCCCGTATTCGAAAGCTTTCTGGCCACGCTACCGGCCGGCCAGGAGCAGGAGCGCGACTATCTGCTCAGTCGCTTCCGCCTGCATGAGGAGGCCAACACCGCTGATTTGCAACCCATTGCCGCGGTGCTGGAGCCTTTTAACGTGCTGCTGCCCCTGACGGAAAAAGACCTGTACGAAGAGGAGCTGCCTACTCCGGCTCCTGCCCCGGTAGCAGCGCCGACTTCTGCTTCCCCACCAACCTTTGCGCCCGGGCCTACCCCTCCGGCTCCGGTCGTAACCCCAGCTCCAGCTCCAGCAGCAGCGCCGGCGGCTCCCGCGCCGGCTACCCCGGTACCTACCCCGCCGGCGGCGCCCGAAGCTGCCACGGAGGCCCGCCGCCCGTTGGCTGAGGCGGCGGCTTCAGGCACCGCCGTCCCGCTCTACGAGAAGCTGAAGGCCGGGCAGCCCGCGGCTCCCAGCCTCAGCGAAACCCTGCGCCAGGACCGGACCAGCACTACCCTGGCTGACAAAGTCCCGAAGGTGGAATCCTTGCGCGAGGCTATTTCCATCAATCAGCGGTTCAGCTTTATCAATGAGCTGTTTAACGGCGAAAACATGGAATACCACGCCGCTATTCAGCACTTGGACACCCTGCCCGACGCCAGCTCGGCCAAGCGCTACGTTACAGAAAACCTGATGAGCAAGTACAGCTGGGTGCGCAAGGAAGAGCACATTAACAAGCTGCTCAAGCTCATCGACCGTAAGTTCGGCAATTAAGCTACGTAGCCCAGTAGCTACCTGTCTAACAGCGCGGCCCTAGCCTGGTGTACTGCCAGCCGCCGGGGCCGCGCTGTTCTTTTTACCGGGTTTCTTGCCGCCAGGCTCCCGCTACCAGGCCGGCCCCGGCCAGCAGCAGGGGCAGCACGGGCACGGCAAACCGGGCAGCTCCCAGCGGACCTGTCAGCAGGGCTACGTAGCCCACCAGGCCCACCAGCACCAGGCGCTGGACCCAGGGGTAGCGGCTACTGCAGGCAAACCGCAGCAGCAGGGCCAGCCGTAGCAGGTTGCCGGCCGCTACCAGCAGCAGCCCGCCCAGCAGGGCCAGCGGCAACCGGCGCACGGCGCCTAGCACGGCAGAATATCCTCCCTGGTTAGCCTGCTGCAGAAGGCCACCGCCCGCTTTTTCGGGTAGGCTCAGGAAGTATACCACGTCGAACCGGCCGGGGTCGAGCAGCAGATTTATCATGCCCCGGGCGTGCTGCGCGGCGTAGGTGCCCGGGTACTGACGCAGCTTGGCCAGGCTGCGACGCCGCAGCAGCAGCTGCCCCTGCCGAAAGCTCGGCTGTCGGCTGACAGCGGCTTCGGTGCTATCCACGAAGGCATCGGCCGCGGCCAGGCCCTCAGTGGCTTGGAGCACACCCCGCACGTTATAGTGCAGCAGGTTTATTTCGGCAATGCTGGAGAAGTGAAAGTAGCCGGTGCGCGCTTCGTTACGGACCATCCACAGCAGGGCTACCGCCAACGGCACAGCGCCCAGCAAGGTCAGCAGGGGCCGCCGCTGCTGCCAGGCGGCCCACCCGCCTACCCCCAGCAGCACCAGGGCAAACGGGAAGAACACAGGCTTAAGCAGCAGGGCCAGGGCCGCCGCCCCCGCCGCCCCGGCCAGGTAGTAGCATCCCCGGTGCGGCGCGCTCAGAAAGGCCTCCAGGGTCAGCCACAGCCCCACCACAGCCGTTTGCAGAAGCGTTTCGCTCATGAGCACATTGGCGTAGATGTACTGCGCCGGCATGGTGGCGGCCAGCAGCAGCACTACGGCCCACTGCCAAGCCGATTTTACGCCGCCCGCCCGGCGTGCCAGCCACCGCAATGCCAGTCCCAGGTTCAGCAGGCTCAGCAAGTTTTGCAACACCAGCGTCAATATGGGCAGGGCCTGGGGCAGCGCGCCGGTCAGGAGCAGAAACACGGGGTAGCCAGGGGGCCGGATGCTGTATTCTGGTGGGTGCAAGGGCCGCTCGGTGAGGGGCCGGGCGTAGAGGAGGCCGGCGTCGCGTAGGTTACGAGCAGCCTCCAGATACCGGTCCGAGTCGGGGAAGAGAGGCTGCCGGTGGTAGAGCTGCCAGCCCAGGGCCAGTATATGCAGCAGTACCAGCCCCAGCCACACCCACCACGGGGCACGATAGGTTGCGGGCGGGGGCGCGAGGGTAGGCTGCTTCAGAGGCATGGGGTGCAAGTTGGCACGCCCGGCAACACCACACAACACCGCCGCGCGGGCTCGGCGCTACCTCCAAGGGTTAGTACCGCTCCAAGTCCTGCTTGCGGTAGGCATCAATGGCCAGCAGAATGAAGAGTAAGGTAGTAAACGACCACAGCGAGGAGCCTCCGTAGCTGAAGAAGGGCAGCGGAATGCCCACTACCGGGGCCAGGCCAATGGTCATGCCGATGTTGACGCAGAAGTGAAAGAAGATAATGCTGGCCACGCAGTACCCATAGGTGCGTCCGAACACCGATTTCTGCCGCTCCGCCACGTACACAATGCGCGCCAGCAGGGCCATGAACAGGATAATGGTCGTCATGGTGCCTACCCAGCCCCACTCCTCCCCTACGGTGCAGAAAATGAAGTCAGTACTTTGCTCGGGCACGAAGTCGAATTTGGTTTGCGTGCCCTGCAGAAAGCCCTTGCCGGCCAAGCCGCCCGAGCCAATGGCAATTTTCGACTGCGTAACGTTCCAGCCTACCCCCAGCGGATCGGCCGAAGGGTTGATGAGCACCTCAATGCGCTTGCGCTGGTGGGGCTGCAGCACGTTGTTGAAAAAGAAATCAACCCCGAACACCATCCCGATGACCACGGCCCACACGCTCAGGGACAGGGGCAGGTGGTGGCGCATCACGCGGGAGTTGAAGGCAAACACCAGCCCCAGCAGCACGGTGAAGGCGCCCACCAGCCACAACTTAGGCACGAGCAGGGCCAGAATCAGGATGAGGCCGGCCGCGGCCAGAATCAGCAGAATCAGCGGCGACATGCCCTCCCGGAAGTAGGCCAGCAGGAACGCCCCGAACACCAGGGCCTGTCCGGTTTCGTTGGCCGCCACAATCAGCAGGGGTGGCAGCAGCGTGAGGCCGGCCAGCACCAGCTGGTCGCGGAAGTTCTGCTGGCGCAAGTTGATGCCGGCCATGTAGCGCGAGGCGGCCAGGGCCGTGATAAACTTGGCAAACTCGGCCGGCTGCAGGCGCACCGGCCCCAGTTCCAGCCAGGAGCGGGACCCGGCAATGGGCCGGGCTATAAAGGGGGTGATAATCAGCAAGGCAATCATAACCCCGTAGAGCACAAAGGCAAACGTATCGTAGGCCTTGTAGTCGATGACCAGCAGAATGACGATGAGCACGATGGAGGTGCCAATCCAGAGAATCTGCTTAAACCAGTTGAAGCCCATCAGCTCCTGAAAGCTGAGGGTGCTGAGCGGATTAGCCGGCGCATCGGGCGAGTAGCTGGCCGCGTACACGTTCAGCCAGCCCAGCCCCACCATCAGCAGGAAGAGCAGCACGGTGGGCCAGTCGATGCTACGCGAATAGCGAGCGGGGGAAGTGGGCATATACTGGTGTCACGCCGGGCGAAGCAAGCAACCGGAGGTAGTAGTTGAACCTGATCCGGATTCCTCCACCTGGCAGAAGGGCAATTAACGATGTCGGACAAACTTTTCGGCGGGCCCTTGCAGCCAGAACTCCCAGCGCTTGCGCCAGGGAGCAATGTTGCCGCGCAGGTATTTCTCCATCATGAGGGCGGCCATGGGAGCGGCGGAGGTACCACCAAAGCCCGCGTTTTCAATGAAGACGGCAATGGCAATTTTGGGGTCCTCGGCCGGGGCGAAGGCGGCGAAAGTGGCATGGTCGTCGCCGTGGGGATTCTGCACGGTGCCCGTTTTGCCGGCCACCGAAATGCCAAACTCCGCCAGCGACGCCAGGCTGCCCGTGCCACCCCGGCCGTCTACCACTGCCTGCATGCCCGGAATCAGGGCCTCGAAATGGGCGGGGTCGACGCCGACGGTGTGCCGCTCCCGGAACTGGGGCAGCGGCCCGCCCTGTCCTACGCTCTTCACGAAATGCGGGGTGTAGTAGAAGCCGCGGTTGGCAATGGTAGCCAGCACGTTCGCCATTTGCAGACCCGTAATCCCGATTTCGCCCTGCCCGATGCTGAGGGAGTATACCGTGCGGTAGTTCCAGCGGTGGAAACCGTTGCGCTTATCGTAGAAGTCGGGCGAGGGAATCAGGCCCTTTTTCTCCTGGGACATATCTACGCCCAGCCTATCACCAAGGCCGAACTTCATCACCTGCCGGCGCCACTCGCCCAAGCCCAGGCGGGCGTCCTCGAAGCGGTTGGTGGAGCGCCCGCGCATCACAGCGGCCCGCATTACCTGGTAGAAATACGGGTTACAGCTGTTCTTGATGGCAATGCCCACGTTGCTGGGGTACTCGTGGTTGTGGGTGCAGCGCACCAGCCGCTGGTTGCAGGGAAAGCCTGTGCTGGCCGTCACCACGCCCATCTGCATAGCTACTAGCTCATTCACCAGCTTGAACACTGAGCCGGGGGGGTAGGTAGCCATGAGCGGGCGGTTGAACAGTGGTCGCTCGGGGTTATTGAGCAAGTCCATGTAGCGGTTGCCCATCCCCTTGCCCGAAAGCGTGGCCGGATCGAAATTAGGAGCCGACACGAAGGCCAGGATTTCGCCGGTTTTGGGGTCAATGGCCACAATGGAGCCCCGCTTGCCCTGCATTAGCAGCTCCCCGTAGGCCTGCAGCTCCGAGTCGATGCTCAGGTGCAGGTCCTGGCCGGCCACGGAGAGCGTATCGAACTCGCCGCCCCGGAAGGCGCCCTTCTCAATGCCACGCACGTTTACCATGCGGTACTGCACCCCGCGGCGGCCCATCAGCTGCTCCTCGTAGTACGACTCCAGCCCCGTGATGCCCAGGAAGTCGCCGGCTTGGTACTTCGAGTACTTGGGCTTTTCCAGGAAGGCCGGCGGAATGGAGCCTACGTAGCCCAGGGCGTGAGCGAGCGTGTGGGTATTGTAGGAGCGAGCCATCCGCGACTTAATGGTAAAGCCTGGAAAGTCGATGAGGTTGTCCTGGATGGCGGCCAGCTCTGGTGTGCTCAGGTTTTGGATCAGGGGCGAGGCTTTCACCCGGCTGAAGGCCCGGGCCGCTTTCAGGGCGGTTCGCACTTCTTCCAGAGGCAGCTGCAGCACTTGGCAGAAGCGCAGGGTATCCAGCTGCTTGACTTCCCGCGGCGTGACCATCAGGTCGTAGACGGGGGTATTCTGTACCAGTATCTGACCTTTCCGGTCGTAGATCAGGCCCCGGTAGGGGGTCTGCACAATGCGTTGGAGGGTATTGCGGTCGGCGGCGAGCTTGTAGCTGCCGTCCAGCACCTGGATGTAGAATAGGCGCGTCGCAAACACCAGCGCGACGGCCAGGAAAATTGCCTGGATTACGTACTTGCGGCCTTCGAGGTATTGCAAAGCAGAAAAACTGAGAGGGAACGAGTCCGGCTTTCGTGCCGGATTCGCAAAGATACTACACGGTGAAATGGTTAGTTCGAGGTTCTCTTACCCGCACGGGCGCAGGCAGAACGTCAAACTCATCATTTCACCTATTTCTGCGGCGGGTGGGAAAGAAAATCAGCTGGATAATGAGCAGGGTCAGGCTGGTGTAGAGGGTGCTGACTACTATTTTGGCCAGCGTGATGCCCGGCACCTGAAACGAGCCCAGCTCCAGCAGGAAAAAGGCCAGGTGATGAATGCCCACGAGCATGGCCAGATACACCACCATCCACTGCCAGCCCATCTGATGAATGTTCACTGAGTCCTGGGCATCGTACCCGTCGCGGGGGGTAAGCAGGCGCAGCACCCAGGGCCGCACGTACATCAGCAGTACGGCGGCGGCGGCGTGCACCCCGCCCGTATCAAAGGTAATGTCCAGGATAATGCCCGTCAGGAAGCCCAGCACCAGCTGCACCACAATGGGGGTAGCAATGGGCAGAAACAGCAGGAACCCCAGGTAAATCAGGCACCAGCCCAAGTTAAACAATACGAAATCGGTGCCGCTGATGAGCAACACGTAGAGGGCAATGTAGCCGATGCCGCGCAGTAGCTGCCAGACGATACCTAACGCGCCTCCCCTCATGGCTTGCCCTCCCCTTCCGGTAGTACACCCGCCCGGGCCTCCAGCGTGTCGCGCTCGGCCTTGGGGCGGCTGGTAACCAAATACACGTATTTCAAGCTCGCAAAATCCACCGCCAGCCGCACGCGTACCGTCCAGAAGTTCTTATCCGGCTCCCGCACAAACGAGTCAACGGTTCCGATGAGCACCCCTTCCGGAAAAACGGCATTGTAGCCCGAGGTTACCACCGTATCGCCGCGCACCAGCTTGTTCTGGCGGGGCACCTCGTCGAGCAGCACGTAGGTAGGGTCTTCGCCCAGCCAGCGGACTGTGCCAATGGTGCCGTCGCGCTGAATGCGGGCGGAAATGCGCGTTTTGGAATGCAGCACCGACGTAATGGTTGTGTAATGCTCCGAGGTCACCTTTACGCGACCCACCACACCCGCCGCCGATATAACGCCCATGCCTTCCTTCACGCCATCCACTGTTCCTGCGTTCAGGGTCAGGTAGTTATCTACCCGGCGCAGGGTACCGCTTACTACTCGGGCCGGAATCAGGGGGTAGTCTGGGTCGCGGGCCGGAAGTTGGCGCAGCCCCAGCAGCAGCGAATCGGGCCGGCCAAGCCGGGCCAGGCGCGCCTGCGTCAGGCTGTCCTTGCGCACGGGCAGGGAGTCGGCCTCCCGGGCGCTCAGGTCAGGGCGGTAGAGTTGCTGACGGAGCCGGGCATTCTCCTGCATTAGCCCCTGATTTACCTCAATGAGGCGAAAGTAATCCTGCACTTGGTTGCGCCAGTCCAGGACCTGACCGACGTAGGCGTTCGAGGAGTTAAAAAATGCGGCCCGCTGGTAGGTACTGTTCCGAATCAGCAGGTATAAGCTCAACACTTCCAGCACCGCAAACACGAGGATACCCCGGTAGCGAAACAGAAAGGCGAGGAGATTATTCATGGAAGGAGGGAATGAAGAACGAAGAATGAGGAATGAGCAGTCGGGAACCCCGGCCAGTGCTCATTCCTCATTCTTCGTTCTTCATTACAATTTACGTCAGCAGTACGCTACGGAAAGCCGGAATATTTTTGATGGCCGCCCCGGTGCCGCGCACCACGGCACGCAATGGGTCCTCGGCAATGTGGATGGGCAGCTTGGTTTTCACGGCCAGGCGCTTGTCGAGGCCGCGCAGCAAGGCCCCGCCGCCAGTCAGGTGAATGCCGTTCTCGTAAATATCCGCCGACAGCTCGGGCGGGCTGATTTCCAGGGCTTTCAGGACGGCCTCTTCGATTTTGGCCACCGATTTGTCCAGGGCAATGGCAATTTCCGAGGAGGTTACTTTAATTACCTTCGGAATACCCGTCATCAGGTCGCGGCCGCGCACCTCGAAGTCGGCCGGCGGTACTTCCAGCTCAGTCAGGGCCGCACCTACCTCAATCTTGATGCGCTCGGCTGAACGCTCCCCAATCAGCAGGTTGTGCTGGCGGCGCATGTAGTCCAGAATGTCCTGGTTGAACACGTCGCCGGCGGTTTTGATAGACTGGTCGCAGACGATACCCGACAGGGCAATCACGGCAATTTCAGTGGTACCGCCCCCGATGTCAATAATCATTGAGCCCACGGGCTGCTCCACGTCGATGCCGATGCCGATGGCGGCGGCCATGGGCTCCTGAATCATCCAGACTTCCTTGGCCCCGGCGTGCTCGGCGGAGTCGCGCACGGCGCGCTTCTCTACCTCCGTAATGCCCGAGGGAATGCAGATCACCATCCGGTGCGAGGGCTGAAACAGCCGCGTGCGGGTGTCAATCATCTTAATCATCCCCTTGATCATTTCCTCGGCGGCGTGGAAATCGGCAATAACACCGTCTTTCAGGGGACGAATGGTTTTGATGTTGTCGTGGGTTTTTTCGTGCATTTGCTGCGCCTGCCGCCCCACGGCAATTACCTTATTAGTCGTGCGGTCTTTCGCAATGATGCTCGGCTCATCCACCACGATTTTATCGTTGTGAATGATGAGGGTGTTGGCCGTGCCCAGGTCAATGGCAATGTCGCTGGTCAGAAAATTAAAGAAACCCATCGAGTAACGGCAAGTAAATGAGAACGGGCCGGTTGCGGCCGTCAAAAGTGGGGGCAAAAGTAAGCAAGTTTCGGCGAAGCCCGATGCCTGCGGGTACGGCTGCACCAAAACACTACGCGAAGGTTCCGCCCCGCAAGCCAGGGTAACGTTCAGCTAGGCTGAGTTCGTACATGGTAGAGCCAAAGCCAGCCTCCTAATGGGAAAGTTTAGCATATAGGCATTTTAGTATGTAATTACCAAAGTGCCCGTTGCGCGCGTATCAGCAGTAGTAGCTGGCCTGGCAGCTTTTTCCGAGATATTGCCCAACCCGCTACCGAAGGCTATTTTTTTAGTACAGCTACCCCGAGTTTTTATGTTTCAACCTGCCCTGCCCACCCCGCCCCTGCCCCCGGCAACTCCTGATGCCGCCGCGTACGCCAAGCTACAGGAGCTGTATGAGCACCTGCAACGCGCATATGCCGCCACCGAGGCTAGCCAGGCCTACTACCAAGGACTGCACGAACACGCCCCGGTAGCCTACTGCACGCTCAGCACCGATGGCACCGTGGTGCACCTGAACCAGCAGGCTGAGCGCCTGCTGGGCCGCAGCACAGCGCAGCTGCGCGGGGTGGCTTTCGCTACGCTCGTAAGTCCGCTGCAGCGGTGGGATTTTCTTCACTCCTTCGAGCAAATTATGACGACTACGCTACCCCAAACCGGGGAGGTAGTATTGCACACCGGCTACGGCCACGCGCTTACGGTGCAGCTGGAAGGCACCACGGCCCTCACGCCCGAGGGCGAACGGCAGTGCTATCTGGCCCTGCTTGATATTACGGAGGCCCGGCAGGTGGCGGTGGTGCTGGCGGCCAGCGAGCAGAAGTTCCGGCGGCTGTTTGAGCAAAGCACCGACGCGGTAGCCTTAATGCAGAACGAACAGTTTATTGATTGTAACGCGGCGGTGCTGGAGCTGCTTGGGGCCACTGACAAGCAGCAGATTCTGGGCCACTACCCCTGGGACCTGGCCCCTTACGAACAGCGGCCCGGCGTCAGCTCCGTTTCCTACTTCCGGGAATCGGTAGCGGAGGCGTTGAGGTCGGGCTCAAAGCGGTGCGAGGGCATCCTGTGCCGCTTGTCCGGAGAGTTTATGTGGGTAGAAGCCGTCCTGACTCCGGTTAAAACCGATGGGGAGTTACTGCTGCACGTCCTCTGGCGCAATATCACGGCCCAGAAACAGGAGCAGCGCCGCCGGCAGGAGTGCGAGCAGCAGCTAGAGCTGACGCTGGCCGCCACCAATGCCGGAATATGGTCGTGGGATGTGGCGACGAACCAGGTGCACTGTAATGCCCAGGCCCGGATTTACTTCGGCTGGCCGCCGGAAGATACCACCGCCCTGTCCCTAGATCTGCTGCAAGCCACCGTGCACCCATCCGACGCCGCACCGCTGCAGGCCGCTCTGGAACACGCCTACCAGCACGGCGTCATGCCTCCACACGCGTTGCACGCTCTATGGCCCGATGGCTCTGCTCACCCGCTTGTGCTGCAAGGCCAACGAATTAGCAATGAGTTCGGCCACCCGCAACGCATTCAGGGCATTGTGCACCAGCCCTGCGCTGCTCTCCCCAACGCAGGTACCGGCGCCGCGTAACAGCACTGCCGCGGGCATCTTCCCAAGCTTCGGGAAGACGCCCGCGGCAGCGGACAGTAGAGGAAAGCCTAGTGGCCCAGCACGATTAGTGTTTGAAATGCCGAACCCCAGTTAGCACCATGGCCATGCCCAGGCGGTTAGCGGCGGCAATGCTATCCTGGTCCTTAATAGAGCCGCCTGGCTGCACCACGGCCCGAATACCGGCTTCACCAGCAATTTCAACGCAGTCGGGGAAGGGGAAGAAAGCGTCGGAGGCCATAACGCTACCCTGCAGGTCGAAGCCGAAGCTGCGGGCTTTCTCGATGGCTTGGCGCAGTGCATCCACCCGTGAGGTCTGCCCCACGCCGGAGGCCAGCAGTTGCCCGGCCCGGGCCAGCACAATGGTGTTGCTCTTGGTATGCTTGCAGATTTTAAGGGCAAACTCCAGGGCCGCTACCTCCTCGGCCGTCGGGGCCGATTCCGTAACGGTGCGGAACTCCGGGGCCCCTTCCACTACGCGGTCAAAGTCCTGCTCAATAATGCCATTAAGCAACGTTTTCACTTGCTTGGCGGGAAACTGCACTGGCTTCTGGCGCAGCAGAATACGGTTTTTCTTGCTTTGCAGAAGGGGCAGAGCATCGGCCAGGAATTCCGGGGCAATCAGCACCTCGAAAAACAGCTTGTTCAGCTCCTCAGCCGTGGCCGCATCCACCGGCTTGTTCACGATAATCACCCCGCCAAACGCGGATACCGGGTCGCAGGCCAGAGCATTGAGGTAGGCGTCGCGGAGAGTTGCGGCCTGGGCTACCCCACAGGCATTGGTGTGCTTAAGGATAGCGCAGGCAGCGGGGCCGTCGGTGGCAAACTCCTGCATCAGCAGCACGGCCGCGTCCACATCCACGAGGTTGTTATAGCTCAGCTGCTTGCCGTGCAGCTGGTCGAAGAGCGCTGCCAGGTCGCCGTAGAAGGTGCCGGCCTGGTGAGGATTTTCGCCGTAGCGCAGGGGAGTAGCAGGCTTCTGGCTGAGTTTGAGCGTAGCTCCGCCCAGCTCCGTACCCTGGGCCATATACTGGAAGATTTGGGTATCATAGTGCGAGGTAGCCTCGAAGGCGGCGGCGGCGTAGTGGCGGCGGTCTTCCAGGTCGGTAGCGCAGCCCTTGGCCTGCAGTAGCTCGGTCACGGCCGCGTACTGCTCGCGGCTGCTGACCACCAGCACGTCGCGGAAGTTCTTGGCGGCGGCGCGCAGCAGTGAAATCCCGCCAATGTCAATTTTTTCAATTACCTCCGACTCGGGGGCCCCGGAGGCTACGGTTTCCTCGAAGGGGTAGAGGTCGACAATTACCAGGTCGATGGGTGGAATCTGGTGCTGCTCGGCTTCCTGCAAGTCGGCGGCCTCGTGGCGCCGGTGCAGGATGCCCCCGAACACCTTCGGGTGCAGGGTTTTTACTCGTCCGCCGAATACGGCCGGAAAGCCCGTGAGGCTTTCCACCGCCGTTACGGTACCCCCCTGCTCTTCAATAAACTGCTGGGTTCCGCCCGTAGAATAAATGGTTACGCCGTGTTCCTTTAGTAATGCTACCAGGGGCCCCAGACGGTCTTTATAATAAACGGAAACAAGGGCGGAACGAATGGGCTGCGACATAACGAGCAACTGATTGGTGAAGAAGTGAAACGCGCCGCGAAGGTAGGCACCACCCCCCAGAGCGATGTTACGGAATTATTAACTGCCCGTGCAGCGGCCCGCACCTACCCCTCAGCTTCCCTCCCTACGGTCAAGTTATCGTATAGTCGAGTATTCCTTTGCTGGTACCTTATATGCCCGAAGCACGTATTTCACCGCCCGTTGCTCGGTTTCTGGTTACTCCTGAGCTGGCCGAAGCTGCCGCACAGGCCCCATGACTTTTTCAGCGTGCTGCCTTTTCTGACTACGAAGGAGGCTTTCCGGTAGAAGAAATCCAGTGGCTGCGCGACGTAGGGCTGCTGACGGCGCCCCTATCCCCTGTCTGGAGAGAGGCCGGCCTTGGAAAGTGGAGCACACCTACTTGCTGCTTAGCGTCCTGCGGCACAGTATCCGCGGCAACCTGGCGTTCCGGCGCGTGTACGAAGGCCACGTAAATACCCCCAGCTTCTGCAGCGCTTCGGCCGCCACAACTTGGGTAGCCGCTAGGCATCCCATACCTAAGCCGGGCACTTGTTTGGGGTGTGGAACACCGAAGCCGCTGATGGCGTGACTGGCCCCCGCTGCCGAACGGGTGCTTTTGCCTGCATGGCAGCAAAACCTTCGACTCGGGGGCCAGTCACGTCACTTGTCCGCTGCTAACGGCGACTTGGTCGGTTTGCGCGGCCAGAGTTGCAAGGGTTGTGCGCAGAGTAGCAGCTGCATCTTTAGTTCGGATAATAATGCTGGCCTGCACACCACGGATAGGCAGCAACGGGAATAGCGTAGGAAGTGAGGAATGAAACCCAGCAGAAAGCAGGTAGGAAAAGATGCCCGCGCTAGAATGCCTCACCCACGGCGAAGATGATACCGGAATTTCCGCCCGAGCCTACGCCATAGTCAAGGCGGATGTTGAGCCGGTCGCGCCGGTTAAACCGGAAGCGGGCTCCCACGCCGCCCGCGTACTTCATTTCGTCGACCTTATAGTCGCCGAGGCGGGGCGCTACCTGGCCCGCCGCCCCGAACACGACGCCGTCGAAGCGCCAGAACAGTTTCTGCCGGATTTCGGCTTGGAAGGTGGAGAATTGCCGGTCCCGGAAGCGGGCCTCGTAGATGCCGCGCATCAGGTAGGCATTGTTGTAGAGCGAGCCGCCCAGCGTAGCTCCCATGCCGCCCAACTCGCGAAACGGTACGCTACCCGTGTGGTACTGGCCCAGAAACTGCAGGGCCAGGATGGTGTTGTTGGAGCCAAACAGGGGGTTAAAGTGCCGGGCATCCACCATATAGCGGGTGAATTTGTAGTCGCTGCCGAGCCCCCCGCCATTAAAGAGCATGTGCGCGTCCACGAAGTTACCACGGTAGGTAGCCAGCACGTTGTCGCGCCCGTCGTAGAGCAGAGCGGGGCCTACTCCGGAAGTGGTGTAGCCGTTGCGCTCCTTGGCAGATAAGGTGTAGTAGGGAGTAGTATTGCCTTCCGTGTCTTTGAGCGTCACCTCACCCAGGTTGGTAAACCGGTAGCGCACCCCCACGAACAGGTTCGGCACCACCTTCACCAGCGCCTTTTCATCAAACACCCACAGCGGATACTGAATGTGGGACTCAATATCCTTATTGGTATTATTCCCGATACCGTAGTAGTTGAATGCCAGATCATAGTAGCTCAACTCGCCGGAGAAGAAGAACTTCTCCTCTTTGGTGAAGATAGTATGCGTCAGCTGGACAGTTGTTTGCTTTTTCTGCGAAATCCAGGCAATCAGGCGAGCATTCGACTTGCGCACGGTGGTATCCTGGCCAAAGCGCCACACCGGTAGAATGGCGGCCCCGCCCGCAAACCCGGTTTCCTGCTGGTAAAACGCAATCGGGACGGGAATAAAGCTGGGCTTGTTCGGGTCATCGGGGACTAGCTTGACAGGAGCGGCCGGAGCCAGCGCCCGGTTCAGGCCCACGGGAGCCCCAGCGGTAGCAGGCGCCGCTGGTTCGGTGGTCACGGCGGCAGCAGAAGCCAGCAGCGTGCCAGCAGAATCGGGCGTAGTAAGCGTCGACTGCGCCCGGGCAGCCGGAGCGGCTAGCGCACCAAGCGCCAGCAGCGGGTAGAGAAAGCGCATACGTAGATGGCTAATGTCAGGAAGTGGGATTGGGAGCGGGCCGGCCCAGCTCAGCAAGGAAGCCAGTTGGGCGGCAGCAGCACTATCCTCCTAACGGAACAGTAGCCTCTACGGTTGTCGGGGGCGGCCTCCGGCACCTAGTCGCCGGCGGTTTCCGGCTCCGGCGCTAACTAGCTGGCGGCTATGCAGCTACTACCAGCATAGACAATATGCCGGCCAGCATAATCCATTTACACCACAGGCTTAAGGTGGAAAAGTTGCGCTTACGGTCGGCCCGGCGCAGGTGGTTAGCCAGGGCCAGTAGCGGCCCGAGTACGCCCACCAGCAGCCACGCCCCCAGGCAGAACCGGCGCGTAACCAGGGCGTTATAGCTGGCTCCCATCACCAGCAATACTAGGCAGGCTAGGAAAAAACCGGCTGCCCACTTGGTACGGGCGACGCCCCACACAATAGGCAGGGTCCGGCAATTGTGCTGGGCGTCGCCGCGCATGTCCTCCACATCCTTGAGTATTTCGCGCACTACCGTCAGCAGGAAGGCCGCCAGGGCGTAGCCCCACACGGTCGTATTACCTGTTCGGGCCTGCAGGTCGGGCAGCAGCACCAGGGCAGCGGTAAGCGTGGCAATGCTCAGATTGCCCACCAACGCTACCTTCTTGAAGCGCACAGAATACCCCCACAGCAGTAGCGCCGACCCCAGGTTAACCATCCCCAGCAACGGCGACAGAAATCCACTGATGGCCACGCCTATTCCGGAAAGCAGCAGGTGGGCCAGCATGGCATGGCGCCGATTCACCACCCGGCCCACCACCAGGCGGTTAGGCCGGTTAATAGCATCTATCTTGACATCGTAGTAATCATTGATAATGTAGCCCGCGGCCCCGATGCTTAGGGCCGCTCCGGCCAGCAGCCCGAAGGAGGGAGTAAGCACCCGCTGCCACCCGGCGCCAGGTAGCAGCAAACATGCCCGCACCAGCAGCAGGCACAGGCCCATAATCAGCAGGTTAGGCAGGCGCACCAAGCGGGCCATCTGGCGCCAGTTGCCCGGCTCCGGTGCCGCGGGAGGCCCCGGTACGGAGCGAGAAGCAGAAGGCAGCGGCGCAGCAGACATGAGCAGAAAAGCAAACAAGACCAGGACTACGGCAAAGATGCACTACCCCATGAGAACCCACACAAGAAAGCCCCTCCCGAATTCGGAAGAGGCTTTCTACATATGCTAAAAACTCAAGCCAACAGCTTGTTTACAGTTTCTTCACATTCACCGCATTAACGCCCTTACGGCCTTCCTGAGTGTCAAACTCTACGCGGTCATTTTGCTGGATCTGGCCCCCGTTAAGGCCGGTAATGTGGACGAAGAAATCTTCCTTCGTACCGTCTTCCGTAATGAAGCCGTAGCCCTTCGACTCATTAAAGAATTTTACGGTTCCTGTTTTCATGAAAAAAGAAAGAGTAATAAGGTGAATGATGGTCGGGGTAAATATAGAGGGATTTTAGAAAAGCGCAACTCTACTTTCGCGAAGGGCAACTAGGGGTATAAGGGGTAAGTAAGTGGCCTATTGGAGGCGCTACCACGTATTTTGGGCTTTAAGTACGGCCTCAATCAGCTCGCGGACGGCGCCGTGGCCGCCGGGCAGGGCGGCGGTATAGTTACTGATGGCGCGCACGTCGGCGGCGGCGTCGGCGGGGCAGGCAGCAATGGCGCAGCGGCGCATTACCTCCAGGTCCGGTACGTCGTCGCCCATATAGGCAATGCGGCTGGGGTCAAGGCGGTAGGTGTTGATGTAGGTATTGAAGATTTTCATCTTATCATCAACTCCCAGGAAAATGTCGCGCACGTCCAGCGACTCCAGCCGCTTGCGCACACCTTCCTCCTCCCGGCCCGAAATAACGGCTACGCGGTAGCCTTTCGCCAGGGCATGGCGCACGGCGTAGCCATCCCGGATGTGGAAGGCCCGGGCCTGCTCCCCGGAGTTCAGGGCCAGCAGCGTGCCATCGGTCAGGACCCCGTCCACGTCGAAGATAAATCCTTGAATAGCCCGCAGATCGGGGGGGGTAGCAGAAAACGTCATCTAAACAGCTGCAGAAGCAAAGTGGGTAGGCATAGGCCGGGTCCTGACGGGCTACCGCGGCCCGCCAGTGCCGCGAGGAAGCGTATTATTGATTGTCGCGCCACTCATACACCCATTTGGCCTGAATCTGCTCGAGGTGTCCCTCGTTGGCCTGTTCGCGGGTACCCTCAAAGTTGGGTAGGGTCAGGACCCACTCCAGCAAATCGGTAAACCGGATACGGTAGATTTTGGCCTCGCTGAAGTCGTCGCCGAACTTTTCGTACAGCGCCATGGCAATATCCTCATGGTCGCTCCACTGCATGGGGGGCTCAAAGTGGTTCATCTGGTAACGGGAAATGTGGGGAATGCGCTGAAAGTAAAAGGCGCACGAACAAGTACAAGGCACACAGCACGTAGCACACGCGCTATCTTGCTACCTGCCTAGTGGCCGAGAAACTCCTGCGGGGGAATAAGCACGACCACATCTTGGTTGCCCTGCACCACGCACTGGCAGCCCAGACGGGAATTGATGCGTGGGTTTACGGCACGGTCGATAAAGTCTTCTTCCTTGTCCGAAATTTCGGGCAGGTCGTCTTCGCCTTGCAGGATGTATACGTGGCAGGTGCTGCAGCCGCAGACGCCGCCGCAGTTGTGCTGGAGCTGAATATCGTTGTTCAGGGCCACGTCCAGCACCGATTCGCCCTGAGCGGCCACGTGGGTCTGGTCGGGCTGGCCGTCCTGAAACTTAAAGGTGATGTTTACGGCTTTCACGGCGTAACGCTAGGAGAACGAGGCAAAAATGCGGGTGCGAAGGTACGCAGCCCGCTACCCGAATCAAAGCTATACACCGGGCTCATTGTTTACGGCTAGTTGCGCCTGCACCTGCTGAATGCTGGTACTCAGTGCTTTGTATAACGCCTGCCACTCGGACCGACCCTGCAGGGCGGCCTCGTGACGGGCCAGGGTGCCCTCGTCGTGCCGCACGGCCGGACCGGTTTGCACCCTGAAAGGAGGCTGAGTCAACGCCTTATCGATAGTTTCCTGAATTAAGGGGTGCAGCAATTCCCACGGCAACCCTGCTTCCGTCAGCAACGCCCGGCTGATACCCAGCAGGTGGTTGGGGAAGTTAGACGCCCACACCGCCGCTACGTGCAGGTGCAGGCGTTGCGCCGAGCTAACCAGCCGCACATCGGCGCTGAGCGAAGCAGCCAGTTCCAGCACCTGCTGCTGCCCGTGGGCTTCGGCGGCCTCCACGCACAGCGGCACCGTCGCCCAGGCAATCTGCCGGCCCGGGCTAAACGTCTGAAGCGGATACAAAACCCCACCCCGCACTTCCGGCCGGGCCGCAAACACGGCCAGTGGCAGGGCCCCGGCAGTATGAACTACCAAAGCGCCCGGCGCGAAGCGGGCCGCCGCCAGCACAGCCGGCACGGCCCCGTCGGGCACGGCAATGATGTAGACCTCAGCGGGAGGTAGCGCAGC
The DNA here is from genome assembly GCF_019599275.1 of Hymenobacter sp. HSC-4F20. Lineage (GTDB taxonomy): Bacteria > Bacteroidota > Bacteroidia > Cytophagales > Hymenobacteraceae > Hymenobacter. Next base: position 600,675 of record NZ_JAHZTD010000003.1, read on the forward strand.
CAGCTCGGTTCCGGCCGTAGCGCCCCGAACCGAGCTGGCCAGGGACTGAGCCGCGGGGAGCGTGCGACTCCAAATGTGCACCACTTGGTGCCCGGCCTGGGCCAGGGCTGGGCCCAGGTGGTGGGCTACCCGACCGGCCCCTAGCAGCCCAATACGATAAACAGCCATGTGCGTGCAGTTAAAGAGGAGAAGCCAGCGGAATGTAATTTCAATTTCTTCTTATGCCGGGCCACTGAGAAAAGAGCCTAGCGCCCGCCTCCTTTCAGCAGCACCGGCTTAGAGGGTAAAGCGTGCCGCCCGAAGCTAGGCAATCCGGTCAAAACCCTTCCGCGCTGCTAGTATGAGCTATTCTATGAAAATCCGTTTCTGTGTATGTTTTTGGCATTTTATCCGCAAAAAATAAATCAATTTTACACCATATGTCCCTAAAAATGGCTTTACTTTGAAAAGACGATTTTTCGTTTTTCCATTCCGCCGACGTCTTCATTCTCACATCCCAATCCTTCTTCATGTCGAAACTTTACCCGAATCTGCTCACTCCAAAGCGGTTGGCCCTGGGGGCCTTGCTCAGCGTGGGCACTTTGTCGGCGCAGGCCCAGTTCGCCTATACAACTCTGGCCAGCCTTGCCGGCCAGGGAACCTACGTTGACCTGGCCGCTAACGGCACTGTTATCAGCACTCCCAACACCGACGATGCCAACTCGGCGGCTACTCCCATTGGTTTCTCTTTTCAGTACAACGGCCAGACGTTTACTGATTTCGTGCTCAACACGAACGGCTACCTGAAGCTAGGCACTACCGCTCCGGTGGCTCCCTACTTTTACGAAGGACCGCAGAGCCCCTTCAAGGGTCCGCTGGATAACAGCGCGGAAACCAACCTGATTCTGCCTTTCAACCTGGACCTGGAAGGCTCCACTACCACGGAATACCGCGTACTTACCTCGGGCACTGCGCCCAACCGGGTGTGTACCATTCAGTGGAAGAATGTGAGTGACAAAGCCTCGGGGAACGTGGCCAAGCAATACTCCACGGCGAGCTTCCAGGTAAAGCTTTACGAAACGCTCAACCGCGTAGACTTTGTGTACGGCACGTTCACGGCTAACCCGGGAACTACCGACGCCCTGCGCACCGCCGCAGTCGGCCTGAAAGGCTCCGGCCCAGCCGCTGGCCAAACCCTGACCGTGCTGAAAACCTCCACGGCAGCTTGGACGGCGCCTACCTTCCTGGCGGGTAACTATGTCGGCGACGTGTTCAACGTGCGAAGCATCTCACGGCCCACCTCGGGCCTGGTCTACCGCTTCAATGCCTCCCAGCCCCAGGATGCTTCCGTCACCGTTATTCACACCCTGGGCAAGCTGGCCACGCCGTACTCCCTACCCCACACCGTGGCCGCGGCCGTTCAGAACCGCGGGCTGAACTCCATGACCAACGTACCCGTGACCCTTACTGTGAGCGGGGCCAACACGTTTACGAGCACCAAAACGGTGCCGCTACTGGCGCCTGGAGCCATTGCAACGGTTACGTTCGATGCCTACCCAGCCACGTTGGCTACCGGCACCAACAACCTGACGGTAGCTGTTGCAGCCGACGACAACAACGATAACAACACCCTGCGCTACACGCAGGTAGTGACGTCCGGCAACCTAGCGTACGTTGATGATACTCAACCGTACAACGCCACCGGCGTGGGCGTGGGCTCGGCGGGAGGCATGCTGGCTACGCTTTACACAGTAAGCCAGCCGACGTACGTGAACGAAGTGAAAGCAACGTTTGCTCCTTCCGCTAACAATGTGTCGTCCTACCAGCTGGTAGTACTTGATGCTACTGGAGCCGGCGGCCTGCCTGGCACTGTTTTGTATGCCACGCCGGCTCGGCCGCGCACCGCGGCGGGCGGCTCAGTAACTCTGCCCGTACCAAGCATACGCGTAACGGGGGGCTTCTACGTAGCGGTCCGGGAACTGACTACTAACCCGGCCGTGGCTTATCAGGTAGAGGATCCACTACGGAGCGGGATTTTTTATTACCAAGTGCCGGGTGGCGCCTGGACGGCCATTACTTCCACTACCCTTCGGACCCGCATTGCGGTGGAAGCTACTGTAGGTACGCAGTTGAGCTGCCCCATTGTGGCCGATGCAAGCTTCACGAACATCACCAGCACCGGTGCCACCATCCGGCTTACCGGGGTACCTACTGCCGGCACTAGCTACAACATCATTTACGGCCCCGCGGGCTTCAACCCTGCGTCTGCTGGCACTACCGCAACAGGTACCGGGCCCACCGTTGCGCTGTCTAACCTGACGGCCAACACGGTATACGAGGTGTATGTGCGCAGCAACTGCGGCGCAACGGACCAGAGCCAGTTGGTTGGCCCTTTCCGCCTTACCACCGCTACCGTTACGGGTAGCTCCGAAGCCCTGACCCGCGCTATTACCATGTTCCCGAACCCCACGGCGGGCGAGCTGGCCATTGACGTACGCGGCGTAACTACCAAGGGCGCGTTGCAGGTAGAGGTGCTGAACACGCTGGGCCAGCGGGTACACACTACTTCCATCCGCAACAACTTCGAGAACAAGGTGAGCCTGGCTCACCTGGCCAATGGTATGTACATCGTGAAGGTTCTGGCCGGCGACGAGTACATGATTGGTAACATTGTGGTGCAGAAGTAGCACTTCTTCCTTCAACTCCTCAAGAAAGGGTAGTCCGTCGGACTACCCTTTTTCATATGCTACCGTGACTAGTCTTTGCTTTCTTCTCCCTGCCTGCAGCGGGCACCACTGTTTCCAGCAGCATTAGGCCCCAACCTTACACTAGTGCAAAACGAAAAAGCCCAGGCTATTTATAGCCTGGGCTTTTCTGACTTGTAGCGGGGCTGTTTAGGCCACCTGGCGTTTCGGAGCTTTGGGCGTATAGTCGTAGTCCACTTGAGCTGCTTCAGTGTCTGCTGGCTCTACTACGGCCTCCGTTTCACGGCGGCGCTTGTAGATGGCCATGCCGAAGCCCACGGCCATGAGCAGGGTGCCACTCCAGAGCAGGTTGATAAAGGGCTTTTCTACGGCCTTCAGGATAATGTAGTCCTTCTGGGTGGTGCTCACGCCAAAAGTGAATTTGCCTTGCTGAGGATCAACGGCCAGGAAGCTCAGGCGCAGGCCCAGGTCTTCTACCTCATCCGGCACGCGGCCAATCATGCGGTTGCGCACCACAAATACCGGGTGCACATGGTACTGCTTCTTTTCCCCGAATACCAGGAAGTCGCCCTGGATGGCCAGGTCGCCCTTCTGCAGGCCCAGGCCGGCCGTCTGGTGAGCTGGCTCTACGCCGCGGAAAACGGCAAAGTAGTCGTTGAGGAAAATCGTGTCGCCCACGCTGAGCACGTGCTCTTTCACCTCGCTCCAGTCCTTCTCCTTGTCGGGTGGGGGCACGGCGCTGATGTGGGAGTAGATGTCGTGGTCGAGGAATTTCTTGATATCGGGTGAGGCCAGCAGGCCCTCTCCCATTTCCTCGTTTACCTGCGCGCGGGGGTAGAGCACAAAGGCCTCGCCGGTTTTGCGGTCCTTATACTCCACCCGGTAGTAGGTGTTCTCGGGCAGAATCTCCAGCGTGTCGCCGGCCTTGTAGTACACTTTGTCCCCGCGCTTGATGTCGGCGCGGGCCAGGGCCTTGTACTCATCGGCGGTACGGAAGAGCAGCTGCTTGTCGATGTAGCCGGGCACGCCGGGCGCGTCGAAGTACTGGCCGGTGTAGCTCACGTCGTACTTGCCCATAGGGGCTTTGTCGTTGCGCCACAGCAGCACGTTGTCGCGGTTGGTGGTTTCATCGAACTCCCGCGAGTAGAGCAGGCCCGATACGTTCTGGCTGATGATGTTGGAGTAGCCGGCCGAAGCCAGAATGCCAAGCAGCATCAGAGCAATACCGATGTGGGCTATGCCGCCGCCGGAAAGGCTCACCTTGCGCTTCATCAGCGTAAACACCATACCCAGGTTAGCCAGCACCCCGAACAGCGCGGTGGTCAGCAGCACAATGTAGCTGGCCTCCATCTTCAGGCCGTAGTACTGCACCAGCAGAATCACGAGGGCCGCGCCGAGCAAAGTCAGAATGCCAGGCACCGTCAGGGAGCTGGTCAGCGAGTCCTTGTTGTTTTTCTGCCACCACATCACCTGCGCCAGCCCCGAGAAGAAGGCCACGCCCACGCCCATCCACAGCTGGATTTTAGTGTAGTGCTGAATCTGGTCGGCGGGTAGAGCCAGGTTAGACTTGATACCGATAAAGCCTAGGAACGCATTGTACACCGGGATACTGGTTGTTACCAGCACCTGGAACGCGCCCAGGCAGAGCACCGTCGCGCCCACGAACACCCACAGCTCGGCGTTGTAGGTAGTCAGTTCCTTGGGAGAAACCGGAATCTGTTTCCAGCGCCACACCAACAAGGCCACGGCCACTACCACAAACGCCAGCAGGTAGATAATTAGCTGTCCGGAAAGGCCCAGGTCGGTGAAGGAGTGCACGGAGGCGTTGCCCAGCACCCCGCTCCGGGTCAGGAAGGTAGCGTAGAGCACCAGCAGGAAGGTGGCAATAACCAGCACGAACGAGGTGCGCAGGGCCGTGCGGCTGCGCTGCCACAGCACCAGCCCGTGCAAGGAGGCCACCAGCACCAGCCACGGAATGTACACGGCGTTTTCCACCGGGTCCCAGTTCCAGTAGCCCCCGAAGTTGAGGGTTTCGTAGGCCCAGTAGGCGCCCATCATGATGCCCACGCCCAGTACTAACCCACCCCACAGCGACCAGCGCATGGCCGGACGTACCCACTTTGTCAGTTCACCCTTCCAGAGGGCGGCCACGGCGTAGGCAAACGGCACCAGGGTCAGGGCGAAGCCCAGGAACAGGGTGGGCGGGTGAATGACCATCCAATAATTCTGAAGCAGGGCATTCAGACCCGTGCCGTCTTTGGGCACGAAGTCAGGGTTGAGCTTGAATACCGGCAGATCCGGCATAAAGTCGCGCAGCAGAATGAAAGGCGAAGAACCGATTTTCAGGTCGCCCAGCACTACCCCCAGAATCATGGAGGTGAGGAAAAGCTGCACGCCGGCAAACACCACCATCACGGGGGCTTCCCAGCGGCGGCTGTAGCGCATCAGGGCAAACCCGATGAGTACGTGCCAGAAAATCCAGAGCAAGAAGCTTCCTTCCTGCCCTTCCCAAAAGCAGGAAATCATGTAGTACACTGGCAGGTGGTTGCTGCTGTGGCTCCAGGCGTAGTAGTACTCGTAGCGGTGGCCGTGGATGATACCAAACAGAGCGGCAATAACCACAAACACGGCCAGCCCGTGCATGGCAAAAGCGCCCCGTCCTAGCCGAAGCCAGGCGGCGTCGGTGTCGCCGAGGGTGCGGCCCTGCCCGGCTTTGAAGTAGGAGTACGCCGCTACGGCGGCGGCTACAAACGCCACAATAACTCCCAGGTGTCCGACGTCGCCGATTAGTGTATTCAACATGGCTACTGCGTTGAAGAGGAAATGTTAGCCCGACGGTATACTACCCGGCCGACATGAACTTGTTTAAGATATTAGAGCCGCTGCCCGGCCAATCGTTTCATCCGGGCGCGGTGGCTGCGCCGTTCCCAAGTCTGCTGCGCTTTAGCAGCTCGTTGCGTAGCTTCCACCGTGGCCTGGGCCTTGGCTTTATCAGTCGGCGGCAGAGGTAGGCGGTAAGCATACCACTGCTGCTGCACAATTAGCGGCGGCCCCTCCCCGTCCGTTACGACCTGGTACAGATAGCGTCCCGGCTGCGCTAGGGTATCCGTCCAGGTGTACTCGGGGCTGGTGGCACCGTAAGTAGTGCGCTGCACTGGCACCGCAGCTACCTCGCCGGCCCGAAATGCCGCCGCCTCGCGCCGCAGCACCCGAAATCTGCGTGGGGCACCCACCGAGTCAGGCAGTGTCCAGCGCAGCGTAACCACCGGATTGGCCGAGGCTGCTACTGCGGCTACCTGGGGCAGCGTCAGAGCCGGCACCCCCCGGGGTTTGTCGCTGATAGCCACCGTAAACTGGCAGAAGTCCTTGAGGTAGCCATCCACGTCAAGCAAGTAGGGCTGACCGGCGCGCAAAGAATCGAGCGTGACGAATACATCATCCTGGCTACCCAGTGAGGTGCAGGACAGTACCCGGTAGGTGGTCGGATTACAGGGCTCCCCGGTCAGGACCACCAGCTGCACCCCGCGGGTGTCGCGGCACTGCTGCCCACCGATGTTGACGTAGTAGCGGCCCGTCGTGCGGGGAGTAAACTCAAACCATTGGTCGTTGTGATACTCAATGCACTTGCCGGTAAGCTTTTCATCCACGCACGCCCATTGCACTGTGCACCCAGTTGTGTTAGAGGCCACCGCCTCATTGAGGCTCAGCACCCGCCGGTTTTCGATGTTGTCGTTGGCAGCTTGTGCTTGCGCCCCCGGAAACGAACCCGGCAACAGCAACAAGCCACTAACAGCCGTCCGCCACCCAAGAGAACTTCTTCTCGTGTCTGACTTAGCCGTTCGGTACCTGTTGCGCATACGGAGGTAGTAGAGGTATTAGTTGAGGGAGGCTGTAGCACCCTTGATGTCTTTCTCCACGTATTTGGAGGGGCACTTCAGCAGGATTTTATCGGCTACAAAGAGGTTGTTACGCATGGCGCCGGTAATCACTACCTGCTCCGACTTGTCAAAGTCTTGGGGCTTGGGGTTGTAGTAAATCACCCGTTGGGCAATACGGTTGGTATCCACCAGAGTGAAGGCAAAGTAGTTGGGGTCAACCACCGGGTTGTACTCCAGGCCCAGGATGTTCTGCTGACCGTCGCGGGGTAGGCGCCCCACTACGTGCACCTTGGTCAGGTTTCCTTCGGCCGCCCGCTCGCGGGCTTCTTTAAATGAAACGTACACGCTAGCGTCTCCAGCGGCACTCATGATAATGCCAATAGCCACGGCAATAATGGCAACGGCAAGAATGTGGGCTTTTTTCATGTCGGGTTACAACAGGCTGGCTCCACCCCGGAGCCGAGGACATTCAGAACAACAAAAGCAGCGGCAAAGGTCCGCCAAAAACAGGAAATAGCGGTGTTACGGCAGATGATTTTGCGTAGTACACAGGCTGGCTACAACCGCCTTAGTTTACTCTTTCACTTCCTTCTCCAGACGGCTCAGCTTGCGGTCCAGAGAAATCAGAAAGAGCAAAAGCCCCGCCAGCACTACCGTAATGACGGCTACTACCACGTAGATTTTCCCACTCTGACGCAGGGCATCGGCCATTTCGGGCTCGTTGGAGGTGGTAGCCTGGGCGGCTACCTGCAGCACGGGCAGCAGCAAGGCTGCCAGGAGCAACAGCGCAGCGCGCAGCTTAGGCAAGCTGTTTTTCATACACTTTGAGTTTGAGCAGGGAAACGCGGCTAGCTAGCTGAGCCAGCCAAAAAGCCAGTAAAGTCCAACCGATAACGGCCGGGTAGAACACCAGGCGCATGTTGCTGTCCAGGTCGTACTTGGCAAAGGCCGGGTTGCCGCCGGCCCCGGGATGCAGGGAATCCGTGAGGCGTGGCAGGATATAGAACAGCGGCATAGCCGTGGCGAAGGCGAAGATGTTGTAGATAGCCGAAACGCGGGCCCGCTGCTGCTCGTCGGTAAAGGAAGAGCGCAGCACGAGGTAGGCCCCGTAGATCAGCATGGCAATGGCCGCGCCATTGAGCTTAGGGTCGTTCGTCCACCACGCGCCCCAGGTATATTTGGCCCAGATGCTTCCGGTAGCCAACCCCACTACCCCCATCAGAATTCCCGTGCGCGCCGCCTCATGGGCCCGAATATCCAACTCGGGAGTAGGCGTGCGCAGGTAGCGCACCGAGTAGTACACCGAAGCAATCAGGATGAAGGTCATCCCGAACCACATGGGCACATGGAAATAGAGGTTACGAATGCTCTCGTTGAGAATGGCAAGGCGCGGCACTGGCAGCAGTAAGCCGGCTACGGCCACGTACAGCAGTAGCACCACGCTCAAGGCTTTCCACCAATTCTTAGACATGAGGACAGGCAAGTAAAAAGTAAGGCCCTTGGACAATGCGCGGCATTTCGCCGGGGTAGCGGCCCGCAAGCAAGCAACAGCCGCGTCCCGGGTGCAGTGCGACAGTAAGCAGGTTTCGCAGCGGATAGTTCATGCGTCAGTGTTTACCATCACCTCAGGAGCGCCACAGAAAGGGAAACAACAGGTACGATACGGCCCCAACAATCATGTTCAGGGCCAGTAGCGTTAGCAAGGAGCTTTGGCTGGCGTCAAATTCCAGACCGTCCAGCGCGTTCTTGGATACTTTGATGAGCAGCAGCAGCATGGGCACCATCAACGGAAAACCCAGCACGGCCATCAGCGTGCTGCTGTTGGTGGCCTTGGCCGCAATGCCCGATACCAACGTGAGCGTGCTGGCAAACCCCACGGCCCCCAGTACCACATTGCCCACGAACAGAGGCACGTTTTGCACCGGGTTGCCCAGTACCACGGCGTAGAGCCCGAAGGCCACCAGCGCCAGGCCCAGCAGCAGCAGAGCATTGTACCCGATTTTCGCCAGAATTACGGCCTGGGGCCGCACCACCGTATAATAGTAAAGCATGCGCCCCCGGCTTTCCTGCAAAAAGCCTTTGGCCACGGCATTCACGGCCGAGAACAGCAGCACAATCCAGAACAGGGCGTTCCAGGCCGGAGCCGGAAGCTGGCCGCCGCGTAAGGAGAAGCTCAGGTAGCAGACGAAGACCGTGCTGCCCACGTAGAGGAGCATGCCGTTCAGGGCTGCGCGCTGGCGCCACTCCAGACGAAAGTCCTTCTGCATCAACACCCAAATTTCGCTTAGAAGCGTCACGGCAACACGGCTGGTAAAAGGACCGCAAAGATACAACCCAACTCCCGGATTCTTCCGCATCTGCCCCCGAATACCCCAACCCGCTGGGCCAGCGGTCCGTTAAAGGCTGCTTTTTGTAAACGCAACGGGCCGCTCACCCTGGTGGTGAGCGGCCCGCTACCCTACAGATGTAGGGTGATATTAGAAGTCATAGCCCAGCGTCACGTAGAGCTTGGGGCCTTTCTCAGTGTACTGTTCCCGGCCCCAGGCTACATCCCCTTTCACGTAGAAGCCCAGCATGGTGGTCCGGATGCCGGCACCGTAGCCATAAAGCATGGGGTTGGTGAAGTTGATAACTGTGGCAGAGAAGCTGTTGCCGTTGCCCGGCAAAATCTGCGTGTTGTTGGAGTTATTGACGCTGAAAGGGTTAGTTCCCGAGTAGGTAGTGCCCATATCCCCGAAAGCCGTAAGCTGTAGATTGCGGAAGAAGCCCGACTCAATGGGGTTACGCGAGAAGTACTGAATAATGGGCAAGCGCAGCTCCGTGTTGAATAGCACGTACTTCTGCCCTATCCGCTTACTGTAGTCAAAGCCACGCAGGTTGGTCACGAACTGCTGGTAGAACATCTGGGTTGGCGGTACATCGGCGGGGTTTACCACGTTGTCTTCCCTCGATACCAACTGCCCTTTCTCGTAATCGGCATTCAGCCAGTTGTCCATCCCACCCAGGCGGAAAAACGGCTGCGACGAGCCGCCCCCAATATACTGGCCGAAGCTCACGCGGTTGGCCCAAATCAATTGCCGGTGAATTTTTTGGTAGTGCCGCAGGTCTACGTACAGCTTGGTGAAATCCTTGTCGCCGCCCTCGAAGTCGTAGAGCCGGGTCATACCAATTTTCATGCGCGTGCCCTGCAGCATGTTCACCCCGGTCACCACTGAGTTATCGAACACCAACTCGCCGGCGCCCCCGAGGTAGCTGGTGTTGCTATCATTGTCCCCAGTCAGCATACTGAAGGTTCGGCGGCTGACGTTCACGAAGCGGGGGCCGCCGCGCACGCTCAGGTTGTGGGTGAGCGGGTAGGCAATGGTGGGCGCAATTTCGTGGCGGCCAAAGCGGGTGCGGCCCGTCGTCTCGTTATCAAAGAAATACGCTTGCTTCTGGTAGAGCACGCTCCAATCGACGCGGTGCTTGAGGTTGGTGTACTCGGCGAAGATGTTGCTGGTGCGCAGGTCAGTGAGAGCAAAGATGCCGGCCCGGATGCGGTGGTCTTCCATCAGATCCGACATATTCACCTGTCCCATCAGCCCCAGCCCCAGTAGTGGGTCGGCGTAGAGGGAAGAAACTACGTTATCGATGCTGAAACGGGTGTCGTAGCGGAAGGGTCCTAGCAGCGTCGCGGCTTCCGTAGGAGCTGCCTGAGGCAGGGCTACCACTGTAGCCGCCCGGCGCTTAACCGGGGTAGTGGGGGTAGCCCGCGAGGCCGGAATGTCCTCGTCGAACTCATAGTCGCTGGTGTTGATGCGCCCGGCAGATTTCGGGGCCGCGGGAGTCGGCTCCGAAGTGGTAGGCGCGGGAGTTGGCGCAGTGGCTGGTGGGGTAGTACCGGTCGGGGCAGTTTCCGTCTGTTGGGTGGCGTTGGCAATGGTTGGGCCAGGGCGGTTATTTACCGGGGCCGCAGCCTTTGCGGGCCGGGAACGCTCCTCCAGGGTTTCCTGCCGGGCGGTTTTGTACAGCGCGAGCGAATCTGGCAGCTGATAGTTGGGGTACAGGTAGATATAGTCCCGGGCTTCCTGCGCCGCTACAAACCCGAGCGTGTTGGTCGCAGGGTTGTAATCGTAGTTCTTGATGTTAGCCAGGAAGCTGGTAACGGGACGATACTTCTTGGTCGCCAGCTGCAGCCGGTAGAGGCTGCGCACACCGCTTTCCTCGCTCAGGAACAGCACTTCCGAATCAGAAATGGCGCGGGGGCGCCCTTCGTTGGAAATGGTGTTGGCCAGCACCTCCACCGGCTGCGGCCGGCCATCGAGATGGTAGAGGTAGAGGTCGTAGTTGTTGACTACTGTGCCGAAGCTACCCCGTGCCGTTCCCGCTGAATCCAGCCAGCGGTTCGAGCTGAACACGATACCGCTGCCCCCGGGCAGGAATGCCGGTTCCACGTCGTCAAAGACGTCGTTGGTTAGCTTTTCCGGCGTTCGGCTACCCGCCCGGAGCAGGTACAGGTCTGTTTGGCCATTGCGTACCCCGCTAAACACCAACGATTTGCCATCGGGCGAGTAGCTTAAATCTGTGATTTGGGAGTACTGCGCAAACAGAGAGGTGCTACGCCCGAACGTGGGCACCAAGCTTTTTAGGCGCGCTACCATGTTGGGAATGCCGCCGTTGGCCTCACGGAGCTGCAGTGTCAACTGCCCCTTATCCATTTCCGCTATGGCCAGCTGATTGTTGCCACGCCAGGCCAGCACGGGCAGGCGGGTTTCCACTTCTTGGTCGGGCGTTTTGTAGCCGCCGCGGTGAATGATGTCCCGGCCGCGACCGTCTTTGTTCATCACCACCACCCGGTAACGACCCAAATCGTTCTGCACAAAAGCCAGCCGCTGCCCGTTCGGACTTAGCACGGGCTGGCTGTAGATGGTGCCGCGGCGGTTGATGCGTACTGCCCGGCGGGCATCGTTGGCCTCTTGGTAGGGCGTCTGAGGCTGGGCGTTCAGCTGCCGGTAGTAGCCGAGCCAATCCTTCAGAAACACCTTATAGGGTACGTTCAGCGAGGAGCTAATGCCCACTTCCACGTCGCGGGTAATGCGGGTCAGGTTCAGAATGTTCTGCACCGACGTGTAGCCATAACGCTCGGCAATGTAGTTCCAGACGCTCTGGCCCGCCAGCTCGGGGTTGCGCAGGAAGAAGGGGGCCGTGCGGTTGCCCTCGTGCTCCTTGGTCATGGTCCGCATATAATCGTCCATTTCCACGCTCCAGCCCTGGGCGGCGTAGGCCGAAGCTCCGCTGATAAACCAGTTGGGCAGTTGCAGCAGGTAACTGCTCTGGATGACTTCTTTCAAGGAGCCTCCGTACATCATATCATTGAGCAGTACGCGGGTAATACGGTTGCTCAAATCCTGCTTGAAGCGTGTCTGCTGACCCTGGAACGCCAGTTGCACCTTTGTGGAGCGCACCAAGGACGTTTCGCCACCGGTGGCGTACTTATCCGCGTCGAGGCCTACGTTGCTCTGCCGCAGGTCGCCCACGGAATTGTAGAGCATAATGGTGGTCTTCGAGTAGGGGTAGTAGCCAATAAGGCCGGTAATGCGCTGCAACTCCTTCTCCGCGTACTCAGCCGCGTGTCGGGCGTTAGCTTCTCCCCCGGCGTAATAATAAATGGTAAAGTTCTGGGTGCTTAGCTGCAGCCAGTCGAAGTTCTTGTACTGCAGCCGCACGCGCCCGAAGGGCTCCTGGGCGGTTTGCCCCCGCGCGGTTTGACCGGAAAACGCCAGCCCCGCCGCCAAGGCGACCAAGCCGACCGGCCGCCGAAAAGCGGACCGGGAGAGGAAGAATATGTGCTTCATAGGGAAAAGCTAGGAGCGGGACGCAGGAGAAGCCGGGCCAGCCGAAGCCGAGGCCGGTGAATATAACGTAAGATACCGTCGAATATTGACCTCGGGCCAGGGCTCGATGCCTTTTTCCAACCAGTCACTCATTACCTGAGCCAAACGGGGCGCCATCATCACCCCCTTCGAGCCCAAGCCATTGAAAATATGTACGTTCGTAGCCGTCGGATGGGTGCCTAGCAGCGGCTTCCGGTCGCGCACTGCGGGCCGCACCCCCGCCCGCTGCCCGATGACGACAAATGGTTGGGTCGTCATCTCGCTCAAGCGCTGGCTTAATTCTTGGCGGGCTTCCACCGTGGTACCCTCGGCGAAGGGCGGCCAACGGTACGTAGCCCCAACCCGGAACCGATGGTTGCCAAGTGGCACCACGTAGGCCCCTTTATTCAGTACTTCAGCCGCGGGCAGGCCCGCACACTCTACTTCCAGCACTTCGCCTTGATTAGGGGTGATGGGCAGCCACTGAAAGTACGGGTTGTGAACGGCCGCCGCCCCTTCGCAACAAACAACGTGCTGGGCGTGCACGCGGCCGGCGTAGATGAGGCTACCATCTGGCTGGGCAACAAGCTGGGTCCAATCAAAAGTTTCGTAGAGTAGCCACCCCTGACGGAGCCCGTCAGTACTTAAGGCCGTCAGCAGTTCCTCTACGCGCACGTACCCGCCCCGCCGGATGGACAGGCCACCCAGTTCCTGCCGCACGCCGGGGCGCGTGGGCAGTTCCCCCGTAGTATCGGCCACAAAATCCTGCCAGGGCTGGTCGGCACTGCGGGCCAGCACAGAATTCTGCTCCCCCACCGACGAAAAGAGCTTGAGAATAGGTAGCTCGTGGAAAAACTGCTGGCCCAGCCGCTGCTCCTGGGCCCGGTAAAAAACGGCCGCTGCGGGGAGCAGTTCTGCCGCCCGCCAAGCCAGCGCGAAGCGCTTGCCGGCCACGGGGTTCATCAGGCCGGCTGCTACCCGCGAGGCGGAATCAGGCTGGGGCGTATCGAACACCAGCACCTGATGGCCCCGGTCGCGCAACTCCGCCGCCAAGGTAGCCCCGGCAATGCCGTGCCCAATAAGTAAGTACTCAACGCGTGTCATGGCAGGCAAGGTAAGAGAGAAATACACAACACCGTCCAGGCCAGCTAGGTGCCCGCCGGGGGTCTACTGCTCGCTTGAGTCCGACGGTTCAGGACTCCCCTGCCTGCTTCCGTTCGCCCCAAGACTCGTAACTTACCCTCGTAAATCTGCCTGGCCGGACAACCGGCCCTTTCTCTTTCCTGCATGACCGTTTCCGGCTTTACTTTCAACGCGTTTTCCGAGAATACTTATCTGCTCCACGATGCCACTGGCGAGTGTGTGGTGATTGATCCGGGCTGCTACGAGCGGGCCGAGCAGGAAGCTCTCCACAGCTTCATTACCCAACAAGGGCTGCGGGTCGTTTTGCTGCTGAACACCCACTGCCACATCGACCACGTGTTCGGCAATCAGTTTATTCTTGACACGTACCAGGTTCCGTTTCTGATTCACGAGGCTGATCTGGCCACGCTGCGGTCTGTGCCTGCGTATGCGCCTAGCTACGGCTTTGCACGCTACACTCCGGCCGAGCCTACCAGTTTCCTGCAGGTCGGGGAGCCCATCCGCTTTGGCACTACAGAGCTGGAGGTGCGCTTTACCCCAGGTCACGCACCCGGCCACGTTGTTTTATACCACGCTCCCACCAGTACCGTTATCGGGGGCGACGTGCTCTTTCAGGGCAGCATTGGGCGCACCGATTTGCCCGGCGGCGACTACGCCACGCTTATTGCCAGCATCAAAAGCGAACTGCTTACCCTCCCCGACGACACCGTGGTGTACCCAGGCCACGGGCCAGCTACCACCGTGGGGCAGGAACGAAACACCAACCCGTTTCTGCGGTAGAATCCCACCGCCCCGACACGTTTCCGACCTTATATCTTATCTAGTTACTCCTCCCTTGAAAAGACACCTCCCAAACGCCGTTACATGTCTTAATTTATTTTCGGGCTGCCTGGCGCTGTGCCACATTTTCGCCGGCGAACTGGAAACAGCGGCTTACTTTGTGGGCCTGTCGGCCTTGTTTGATTTCTTCGACGGGCTGCTGGCCCGGGCCCTGCACGTGTCCTCCCCCATCGGCAAAGACCTGGACTCACTGGCCGACGTGGTATCGTTTGGAGTAGTGCCGGGCGCCTTTCTCTTCGACCTGCTCCGGCAGGCCGGCGCAGACCTGCCCGCCTGGCTACCCTACGCGGGATTCATCGTAACGGTCTTCTCGGCCCTGCGCCTTGCCAAGTTCAACAACGACACCCGCCAGTCAGATTCTTTTATCGGGCTGCCTACCCCAGCCTGTACGCTGGTAGTAGCCTCGCTCCCCCTGATTCTAGCGCACGACACCTTTGGCCTTACCTGGCTTATTCTGCAACCGTGGCTGCTAGTCGGGCTTACCATCGCACTGTCGGGGCTACTGGTAGCGGAGCTGCCGCTTTTCGCCCTCAAATTCAAGTCGTTTCGCTGGCAGGGCAACCAGGTTCGCTTTCTATTTCTGCTGCTCAGCGTTATCTTACTACTAGTGCTCGGCGCCGCTGCCATTCCGCCTATTATCCTGCTTTACGTGCTGCTTTCCCTGCTCACGCGCCCCAAGGCGCCGGTAACCCAGGCATAAACCGCTTTTACTTAGGGCCGACTGCTTACTCCCAGAGCCTTATGCTCCTTCGTTCATGAACAGCATTTTTTCCGGCCTGCCCCCGCAATATTTTCCGAACTGGGCAGTTACCTATTCTGCGCTGAACTGTGTTCGTATCCCGCCTGTTTCCTCCCGAAAGTCGCCGCTTTTTATTTGTATTGACTTCTGCGCCCCCTCTATGCGGTATTTTACTTTCTGGCTGTTTATTCTTCTGGGGCTAGGTGGAGCAGGCAGGCCAGCGCAGGCACAGGCTACCGAGCAGGTGGTGCGTGCCCGCATTGTCTGGGCGGGTACGGTTTCGCTTACCGTCCGGGGTCAGCAACGGCGAGTTCCTTCCTTCAAGGGGGCGGCATTTGCCCCGAATGAACAGGTAGGCACCTACCAGCTCCAGCTGGCCGGCACCGTAACCACCGGCGCGTTGCGCGATGCTACCTACGAGGCACTGACCGCTGCCGATGCGCGCCAGCTCGATCTAGCTGCCCTGCCTACCCTACCCGCCCTCCGGCTGACCAGTGGCCTGGCCCAGCACCAGCCCGTAACGCTGCTGGCCGTTCAGCCCCTGCGGCGCAATCCGCAAACCGGCCAGGCCGAGAAGCTGGTATCCTTCGCCTACGCCTATACTACCGCGGCCCAACGGCCGGGGGCCAGCGCCCGCACTTATGCCCGTGCCTCAGTGCTCAGCCAGGGCGACTGGTACAAGATTGGGGTGCCGGCCAGCGGCATCTATAAGCTCGATAAAAAAGCGCTGGCCGATCTGGGCCTAAACGTGCAGAGTCTCGATCCGGCGCGGCTACGTCTGTTTGGCAACGCCATGGGCACCCTGCCCCAACCGAACCAAACGTTTCGTCCCGATGACCTGGTAGAAAACAACATCCGCTTTGTGGGGGATGCTAATGCTACCTTCGACGACGCGGAGTACTTCCTGTTCTACGCCCGCGGCCCCCATACCTGGACGCGCGCCGGCAGTGCTGCCCGCTTTCAACACCACCAAAACCCCTACACCGATACAGCCTACTACTTCCTGACAGTAGGGAGCAGCGCCGGCCGCCGGGTGGCTGCTGCACCCGTGGTTACGGGCTCTGCCTCCGCTCGTATCACAGCGTTTACGGAGCGACAATTTTACGAGCGGGAGCTGGTAAATCTCGCTAAATCGGGTCGTTTGTGGCTGGGTGAACAGTTTTCTGCCACCGACCAACGGTCCGTTAGCTTTACCGTGCCCGACCTGGTCCCGAACACGGCCGTGCAGGTGACGTCGTCGGTGGCGGCTGCCTCAGTGGCCCCTACCTTTTTTCAAACCAGCATCAACGGACAAACAGCCGCTAGCCAAGTAGTGCCGGGGTATTTCTGCACGGGAGGGCCGGGCTGCTACCCTGAGGTAGGCAACACCAACCTGACGACGCTGAACTACTCCGTGCCTGCCTCAGCTCCTACCGATATCAAGGTCGACCTTACTTACAATGGAAGCAACGACCCAGCCGCCAAGGGCTACTTGGACTATCTGGAACTGAACGCCCGCCGCCAGCTGCGTTTTACAGGCAGCCAGCTGGAATTTCGCTCTCTGGAAAACATTGCCCCCGCGGCCGTTAGCCAGTTTGAGCTAGCTAATGCCGCTGGAGTTAGTATCTGGGATGTCACCAACCCGCGCCGGGTCAATGAGGTAGTAGCTACCAATGGTGTGTTCCTGGCTCGCACTGACACGCTGCGCGAATTTGTAGCCTTCAGCGGCAGTAGCTTTCCTACCCCGCGTAACTTCGGCCGGGTAGCCACCCAGAACCTGCACGCACTGAACCTCGACGGCAAGCTGGAACTAGTTATCCTGACGCATCCTGCTTTCCTGACCGAAGCTAACCGGCTGGCCGCCCACCGCACCACTCACGATGGCCTAACTACCCAAGTCGTTACGACTACCCAGGTATTCAATGAGTTTGGATCTGGTGGCCAGGATGTCTCGGCCATCCGGGATTTTATGAAGATGGTGTACGACCGGGCCCCCGCCGGCAAGCGGCAGTATCTGCTGCTGTTCGGTGACGCTTCTTACGACTACAAGGCCGACCCTGCTAATAAGGCCGACCAGTTGCCCGCCTGGTGGAAAGACCGGCTCCCCGCCAACGCCGACAAGATCAACCAGAACTTTGTGCCAGTGTACGAGTCAGCGGAAGGGCTCGACCTGATTATGGGCGCCCGTCCCGGCGGCCAGGGCATTACCTATTCTTCCGATGACTACTACGGCCTGTTGGATGACACCGAGGGCGCCTGGATACCCAACACCAGTTCGGAGCTACTCGATATCGGGATTGGGCGCCTGCCGGTTCGTACCGCGGACCAGGCCCGCTTGGTAATCGACAAGCTGATTGCGTATGATTCGCCGACTAGCTACGGCAAGTGGCGCAACCGGCTTTCTTTCGTGAGCGACGACGGCGACACCAACCTGTTTACTACGTACACCGAGCAGTTGACCTCCCCCCTCGATACGCTTGCTACGGCGCGTGGGTACAACGTGTATAAACATTACCTGGACATGTATCCGCAACTGGTTGTGGCGGCGGGGCAACGCTCGCCGGCAGCGGAGCAAGCCATTGACGAAGCATTTGAGCAGGGCTCCCTGCTGATTAACTACATCGGGCACGGCGGCCCCAAAGGATGGGCCGACGAACAGATTCTGACCAATGCATCGGTATTGCGCCTGCAGAACAGCAACCGGCTGGCCTTCCTCTTTACCGGTACCTGCGACTTTAGCACCTATGATAACCCGGAATTCACTTCGGCCGGCGAACAGTCGCTGACGGATATCACGGGTGGCGCCATTGGGCTGTTCACGACGACCAGGGTGGTGTACGCCGACCGGAATCAGAACATGGCCGTTGAGTTCTTCCGCGACTTATTCACCCCGCACTCCGATGGCAGCATGCCCCGTATGGGTGACATCTGCCTGGCCACTAAAAACGCTGCCGTATCCGGCGACAACAACCGCAATTACGCGCTACTCGGCGACCCCTCCATGCGGCTGGCCTACCCCAAGCAGGAAGCCACAGTAACCGAAATAAATGGCAAGTCGGCTAGTTTCACGCAGTTGGATACGTTGAAAGCTCTGCAGCAGGTAGAGATAAAGGGCGAAGTGCAACGGGCCGGCCAGCGCGACACGCGCTTTACCGGAACGGCACAGATTCAGGTATTCGAAAAGAAGTCTATCGTTAAAACTCTCGGTAACGATCCAACGGACTCTATTATTTCCGTTGCCATCCGCGAGAACGTGCTCTACGATGGCCCAGCCACGGTAAGCAACGGGCAGTTCCGCGTGCAGTTCGTGGTTCCGAAGGATATCAACTACCAAGTAGGTCTGGGCAAGATCAGCCTCTACGCCGCCGACGCCGCCGCCCGCACCGATGCCCATGGCGAGTTGCTGGTGCCCATCGGCGACGCGGCCCAGCTGGCCTTCCGCGATACCATCCCACCCCGCATCCGCTTGTTCATGGATAATGAGAACAGCTTTGTGTTTGGGGGCTTAACAGGCACTACTACCACCCTCATTGGCAATCTGCGCGACGAGAGTGGCATCAACACCGCCGGCACGGGCATCGGCCACGACCTCACCGCCACTCTGGATGGAGACCCTTCCCAGGTAACTATACTGAATGAGTTCTACACCGCGAAAGTGGATAGCTTTCAGGCGGGCCAGGTGAAATACCTGTTCAAGAGCCTCAGCCCCGGGCCGCATGAGTTGCGCGTGAAAGCCTGGGATACGTGGAATAATTCTGCTGAACGAGCTATTGAGTTTATTGCGGCTCCTACCGAAAAGCTCGCGCTGCAGCACGTACTGAACTATCCCAATCCTTTCGCAACTGCTACCACTTTCCACTTCGACCATAACCGCCAGGGAGAGGAGCTAGAGGTACAAGTTCAGATTTTCACAGTTTCTGGGAAGCTCGTCCGTACCCTTCAGGCCTCAGCCCTCAGCAGCGGCCCCCACGTTGCCTCTATCAGTTGGGATGGCCGCGACGAATACCAAGACCAACTAGCCCGTGGAGTGTACGTTTACCGCGTCAGCGTCCGCTCCCCCCGCGACGGATCTACTGCTTCTAAGTTTGAAAAACTGGTTTTACTTAACTAACCAAAAGCTGCCGCATTTCGCCTACCTTCCGCCTCTATTTTCTCTTCCTCTATGACACTAACGAAACTGACCCTGCGCTCCATGCTGCTGCCGGGTCTGCTGGGTCTGGCCACTGGTGCACACGCACAAACCCGGGTGAATGCCATCACCACCGCTGTTCCCATCCTTACCGTTAGCCCCGATGCGCGTTCCGCCGCCCTCGGAGAGGCTGGCGTGGCTATCAGCCCCGATGCCAACGCTGGCTACTACAACCCGGGCAAGCTAGGTTTTGTGCGGTATCAGTACAGCGTAGCCACCTCGTACACGCCCTGGCTGGCTTCCATTGCCAACGACATGGGCTTGGCCTATTTGAGCGGCACTACCAAGATTGGCGAGCGGTCTACCCTCTCGGCCAACCTGATGTATTTCGATCTGGGCTCTATCCAGTACCGCGACGAAAGAGGAACCGACAAAGGCACCTACAACCCCAAAGAATACGCCTTCAGCGTCGGCTACGGGCAAAAGCTCAGCGACAAGTTTGGGGTTGGCCTGAATGCGCGCTACGTCCGCTCCAATCTCACTGGTAGCACAATCGATTTTAAGCCGGGTAACGCCATAGCGGTGGATCTGGGAGCATATTACACTACCGACCTGACCATCGGTGCCGGTGAGTATAACCTAGCCTTCGGCGCGACCGTGTCGAACATCGGCAATAAGATTTCCTATACCGATGAGCAGAACTTCCTGCCCACTAATCTGAAGCTGGGCACGGCCATCACCAAAGAGCTTGACCCTTACAACAAGCTCACTTTTACGGTTGATGCCAATAAGCTGCTGGTGCCCACCCCGTACTACAAAGAAGGAGTGCCCGACAACGATCCGACAGTGGTAGCGGAAAACGAGCGCCGCGCTGATTTTGGCATTGTTCAGGGCATCACCAGTTCCTTTAGCGACGCGCCCGGTGGCTTTAGCGAGGAGTTAAAGGAAATCAACCTCTCGGGCGGCATTGAGTACACGTACAACGATTTGCTGATGGCCCGCGTAGGCTACTTCTATGAAAACCCTATAAAGGGCGACCGGCAATACCTCAGCTTCGGCGCCGGCGTGCGTTACCAGGTTTTTGGGGTCGATGGCACTTACTTGGTGCCTAACTCTAAAGCCAACCCGTTAGCACAAACTTTACGAGTGTCGCTGCACTTCAACTTCAACGAGCTAAGTGAAGCTTTCGGCTCGTCCGGTGACACGTCCAACTAATTTTCTCTCTTATTGATGCTCGACCGAAAAGTCGCTCCTCCCGTTCAGCCGCTGGCCCGCGTAACGCTGCCCGCGGCTGACGTGTTTTCGCTCCCTAATGGAGCCCGCCTGCACACTCTGCGCAATGATGCCCAGCCCGTGGTACGGCTACAAGTTGTATGTAAAGCGGGCAAGTGGTATGAACCCAGTACGGGTGTGTCTTTGCTCACAGCCCGCATGCTGCTTGAAGGCACCCGCACCCGCACCGCCCGACAAATAGCCGATGAAGTAGCTTTCTATGGCGCCTCTTTGGAGTGTGAGCAAGGCTTTGACCGTGCTACCCTCACGTTATACTGCCTTACCCGCCACCTACCAAAACTCTTGCCACTGGTAGTTGATATAGTAACCGAGCCTACTTTTCCTGAGCCTGAGTTTGCCTTGCTCAAAGCTCGTACCATCCAGAACGTGCGTGTGGAGCGGCAAAAGCCGAGCTACCTGGCTGCTGAACAGTTCTCTCAGAATTTATTTGGGGCAGCAAGTCCGTACGGCAGCAAGTTCGATGAAGATGCCTTCCAAACTGTTACAACTGCCCAGGTCCGCCAATTTCATCAGCAAGCCTATGTGCTTTCTCAGAGCGAGATTTTCCTTTGCGGTGATGTAACGGACGAACACAACAAGCTAATTGCACAACTGTTCGGCAGCATAACTCCTGCGGGTAGCTCTATACTATACACTCCTACCATTGTATCATCTGATCTTCCTAACCGCGACTATGTTTCGGTTAAAGGAAGCCTGCAATCCTCCCTACGGATTGGTCGTCTTTGGCCGGCTCTCACCCACCCGCAAGCTCACAACCTACAAGTGCTGGTAAAGGTATTAGGTGGCTATTTCGGTTCGCGACTGATGCGAAATATCCGCGAGGACAAAGGCTTTACCTACGGTATCTATTCTAGCGTCGGCCCGCGCGAGCATGCTACTAGCTTCGTTATTGGTTCCGATGTGAATGCAGCCAACGCTGATGCCGCTATTCAAGAGGTGTATCGGGAGCTTGAACGTCTACAAAATGAGCGCATCCCAACAGATGAGCTACAGACTGTTAAAAATTACATGACGGGTAAATTTGCTAATGAGCTCAGTACCGTATTTGAGCAGTGTGATAAGTACAAGATACAGGTCCTACATGATCTTCCTCAGAGCTATTACTCCGAGTTTGTTGAGCGCGTACAAAGTGTACAAGCTGAAACATTGCTTACGCTAGCTCAAGAATACTTAGCACCTAATTGCATGATTGAGGTGGTTGCTGGTCCTAAATAGTAAGCAAAGAATAAGGGAGCTTCTCAAGAGAAGCTCCCTTATTCTTTGCTTACTATTTAGTTAGACGCTTCCACGTAAAGAACGGCACAAAGGGATATTAATCTCACCTTGTATAAAGCCATGTATATCAATCCGGAACACCTATGTCCTTGCACGATGGAGCTAATAGCAACAGCACAAACCACAGTATGCCTCAATAGACCCATTCCAGTGTGCCCGACAGTAACAGTTTAACCTGGGAATAAACAGAGGAGAGCCGGCGGTACGATCGTACCGCCGGCTCTCCTCTGTTTATTCTCAGGCTTCTCCCAGGCCGGAGGCTGCGGCCGGGCCTGGCCGGGAGGGGGCCCTTAGAGCCCGAGCGCTGCCACGCTGCCGGGGGGGGAACGCAACACGGCCCCCCGCAGCACGA
>NZ_JAHZTD010000039.1 GCF_019599275.1 Hymenobacter sp. HSC-4F20
GTCGTAGGTGACGTGAGAGTAAACCGGTGCGGTGACTTCAGGCATCCCGGACTTGACATCGACGACGAACCTCAGCAAGGCCTTGCGGTCGTAGGATTCAGGGAACCCCTTGCGGGAAAGCAGCTCGCGTTCCTCGAGTACCCGGTTAGGGTAGAGGAATCCGTCGGTCGTCACGAGGTCCACGACCGGACGGCGCGGGGAACGTCCCAGGAGCTCCCGTAGCAGACGAGCCACGGTCGACTTGCCAACGGCCACCGACCCGGCGATCCCGATGACAAAGGGGGTGCGCTTCATGCCGTGGCGGGTGAGTTGCAGGAAGTTATTGGAGGCGTCGAAGAGGGCGCCCGTGTGCATGCAGTACAGGTGGATGAGTTGGGTCAACGGGCGGTACACCTCGACGACGTCGCGGTGACTGGT
>NZ_JAHZTD010000040.1 GCF_019599275.1 Hymenobacter sp. HSC-4F20
GGGTCTACTTCCCACCACTTCACACCGAAGTTCACACGGTTAGGCAGTTTGTGGTGGTTGTTTTGGAACAATTCGCCGCCTGTCAGGAAATCAAAGAAAAGCGAGTTGCGTGATTTGTCGTTGTTGTCGAAATTCTGGTAACCATACTTGTGTCCGCTCCAGTTTACGATAGCACCGTGCACCGGGCCCATCAGGAAGTGGATTGGCAAAAGCAGGAACATCCACCACTGCGTAGCGAAGGAGATGTAGAACATCACATAGAACACACCCCAGCCAATGCGTGAGAAATAGCTGTCGCCTAGTTTTTCGAGAGCTGACCAAAGCGGGTAGTCGCCATCGAAGCGGCGCTCCGGTTCCACGCGGTGGTTGAGCACGTCGTTGTAAATATTTTTGGTCTTCCACATCATCGAGAACGC
>NZ_JAHZTD010000041.1 GCF_019599275.1 Hymenobacter sp. HSC-4F20
GGCCCCATGGGACCGCTCGCCGGCTTCACCATTCTCGACCTGACCTCGGTGCTGATGGGCCCCTACGGCACCCAGGTGCTGGCGGACATGGGCGCCGACGTCATCAAGGTGGAGAGTCCCGAGGGCGACATCGTTCGCCAGATCGGTCCCGGTCGCACGCCCGGCATGGGCGGGATGTTCCACAATGCCAACCGCGGCAAGCGCAGCATCGTGCTCGATCTGAAGAAGCCGGAGGGACGCGACGCGCTGCTGCGGCTGGCCAAGCGCGCCAACGCGCTGGTCTACAATGTGCGCCCGCAGGCGATGGCGCGGCTCGGCCTCGACTACGAGACGCTTCGCTCGGTCAATCCCGCGCTCGTCTATGTCGGCGCCTTCGGCTACGGCCAGTCCGGTCCCTATG
>NZ_JAHZTD010000042.1 GCF_019599275.1 Hymenobacter sp. HSC-4F20
GCATTCGGAAGAACGGCCATTCCCTGTAGAGTTCTTTCAGGAACGGCATGCCCTTGTCCGGATGCTGCGCAATCCATTGCTCGACCGCGCTGCCGAAGCCGTACCAGCCCGGCAGCATCAGGCGGCACTGTGCCCACGAGAACACCCACGGGATCGCGCGAAGGTCCTCGATCGCGCGGGTCTTCTTGCGCGAGGCCGGACGGCTGCCGATGTTGAGCGTCGCGATCTCGTTGATCACGGTCGAGGCCCAGAAGTAATCGACGAACCCCTCGGTCTCATAGACGAGGCCGCGATAGGCCTTGAAGGCAAGGCCCGACAGCTCGTCCATCGCGGTGAGGTATTCGCGGCGCGGCGCGCTCTGGCGCGGATGCAGCAGGCTCGCCTCCAG
>NZ_JAHZTD010000043.1 GCF_019599275.1 Hymenobacter sp. HSC-4F20
TCGGACTGTGTGGAATTGAAATAGCACCTGCTTTTCCCGGCGCACGAACGAGGTGATACCTTCAATCGGACTGTGTGGAATTGAAATGTAGCTCCAGATATGGTCACGTACTTCTGCTGCTGCCTTCAATCGGACTGTGTGGAATTGAAATCGTTCTGCCCTGTGCCGCTGGTAATGGGCTTATTCTCCTTCACTCGGACTGTGTGGAATTGAAATAGCACCTGCTTTTCCCGGCGCACGAACGAGGTGATACCTTCAATCGGACTGTGTGGAATTGAAATGTAGCTCCAGATATGGTCACGTACTTCTGCTGCTGCCTTC
>NZ_JAHZTD010000044.1 GCF_019599275.1 Hymenobacter sp. HSC-4F20
AGGCATCCCCCGTGTGCCCTTGTCTACTTCTCGTAGTGACTCGTTCCTTGCGGAACAGAGTCGAGCTTAACTTGCCTTACACAGGCAAGCCAGTATATTTCTCTCTTGTTTTCGTACGTCAAAGAACGTGTGCTTCTCCTGTTGAGAAGCGCAGGTGAAGCTGCCGGGTGACCCGCAGCAGCTTCAAAAGCTGAATGAAGGAAAAGACAGGTAGATAAGTGGGAGCAGTGTCCCACGACCAGAGCTCGTAGCAAACGAGTCGGTCAAGCTCCAGAAAGGAGGTGATCCAGCCGCACCTTCCGGTACGGCTACCTTGT
>NZ_JAHZTD010000045.1 GCF_019599275.1 Hymenobacter sp. HSC-4F20
CCGACTCTGTAGTGTATGCCCGAGTCATGCCCGGGAACACTGCTTATGCGCAGCCCGAGCTTTCGCCCACGCTGCCTTACCTATTTGTCTTTTCCAATCATTCAAAGAACGTCTGCCAGTCCCCTATTGGAACCAGCCTCGTGGCAAGCTGCTTGCCTTGCCTTCCCTACGCCAATAGCGTTTCTATCGGAAGCGGCGACAAAGGTACTGCTTTTTCCTAGTAGAGCAAGAAAAGCGGCAAACTTTTTTATTGCT
>NZ_JAHZTD010000004.1 GCF_019599275.1 Hymenobacter sp. HSC-4F20
GTTAAGCCCCGGTGCGCCTATGGTACTGCCTTCATCGGTGGGAGAGTCGGTCGCCGCCAACCCTATGCCTTCCACGGCCCCCCGCGACTTCGTGCTGCGGGGGGCCGTGTTGCGTTCCCCCCCCCCCCGGCAGCGTGGCAGCGCTCAGGCTCTAAGGGGCCCCTCCTGGCCCGGCCGCAGCCTCCGGCCTGGGAGAAGCCTGCATATATTGTTTATTAGTACAGGTAGTTATTGCAGGCTTTAATAACTGCTGACAAGCTAAAGTCAGCCTATATATAGGCTGACTTTGTAGAATCAGAATATGCCCCCATACTGCGGCTAATAAATGCTTCCATAATACCTTCGCTTCGTAGCTGTAGGAACTGGAACCAGTCTATCCCAGCATTAAAAAAGCCCTTTCCTATACATTATATGGAGAGGGCTTTTTTAATGCTGGGATAGAGCAGCAAATTACCGTAATCGGTCCATGCTACGGACTAGTTGCTCGTCGCGACGGATGAAACGATTAGCTAGAAGGTTGAGTAGCAGAGCCAAGGTAGGGAGGTAGAAACCGGCTTCGAAGTTGCCGGGTATCTTCACATTAAGAAGACGCTCCCCAATCCCGGAGTAATAAAATCCTGCCCCGATGCTGCCTACTATTAGAAGAAAGTTTACCATGCCAAGCTTAAGCTGGTTGAATCGGTTGCGGTACTGAAAAATTTCCAGGAGTGCTACCACCGCAGACAAAGCTGATAAGGCCGCAATAGGCCAGGAGTTAATAGGAACTGACCTGCCAGCACCAGACCCGGCATAGGAGAGTTTGGTAGCAGTCAGGACAAGTGTTTGCTGGCTAGCTGGGTCAGTTTTGCTCCAGATGGGGAGGAACAGTACGCTTAGCATAGCCAAGGCCAGCAACAGAAGGAACACGCTTTGGATTCTTTGTATCATCTTTGTGTTTTGCAAGTTCTGCCCACCATTACACTCGCTGGCAGGTGGGCAAAAGTAGCCAACAACAACCGGAAAAACCGCATTCTATACAATGCCTACTGCATACATCGTGGACGCCGTCCGCACCCCGATTGGTAAGTTTGGCGGCGCTTTAAGTAGCGTCCGTCCCGACGATATGGCTGCTCACGTGCTGCGTGAACTGTTGCGTCGGAACTCTTCTCTTGATAAGACAGCTATTGAAGATGTGCTGATTGGCGCTGCAAACCAAGCCGGGGAAGACAACCGCAATGTAGCCCGAATGGCTGCCTTGTTAGCCGGGCTGCCTATCACGGTGCCTGGAGTAACTCTCAACCGCCTTTGTGCCTCAGGGCTACAGAGCATTATGGACGCCGCGCGAGCCATTAAGGCTGGTGAAGGGGAGGTGTATCTGGCCGGAGGAGCCGAAAGCATGACGCGGGCACCTTTTGTGATGGCAAAGTCGGCTACGGCTTTTGCGCGTGATTTTACGGCGCATGATACTACCCTGGGATGGCGCTTTGTGAATCCGAAGCTAGCCAAGATGCACCACCCTTACGCTATGGGGGAAACGGCTGAGAACGTAGCGCGGAAATATGGTATCAGCCGGGAAGAGCAGGATCAGTTTGCTTTCAACTCGCAGCGCAAGTACCAGCGAGCATTCGAGAAGGGGCGGTTCCGGCGGGAGATTGTGCCCGTTTTCATTCCACAGCCTAAGGGGGATACGGCATTATTCGACCAGGATGAGCCACCACGGTTATCTAGCTTAGAGAAGCTAGCTACACTTAAACCAGCTTTTCAGGTGGATGGTACCGTAACGGCAGGCAACTCGGCGGGCATTAACGATGGAGCCGCCGCCGTATTGCTGGTTGACGAGACGGCGTTAAAGCAGTATAACCTGAAGCCTCTGGCACGGGTAGTAGCGTCAGCAGTAGCGGGCGTCGATCCGGCGTATATGGGGCTAGGTCCGGTGCCGGCCACACGCAAGGTATTACAGCGAGCAGGCCTGACTCTGAATGACATTGATCTTATTGAGCTGAATGAGGCATTTGCAGCGCAAAGCATTGCCTGTATCCGAGACCTAGAGCTTAACCCTGATAAGGTGAACGTGAACGGTGGCTCTATTGCAATTGGTCATCCGCTCGGGGCAAGTGGCTCCCGAATTACTGCTACGCTGCTACACGAGATGCAACGCCGCGATGATGTACGCTACGGGCTGGCTACCATGTGCGTAGGGGTAGGGCAGGGTGCCGCCGTGATTTACGAAAAGCTGTAAGTAAGACGCCACGTTGGGCCTGGCCCAATGCTGCGCTTTCCTATGTCAGCCTCCGTACTCGCGCCCGTGCTTCCCCTGCCTCTCAGCAGCGCCCGACTGCGCCCCTGGAGGCCATCGGATGCAGCTGCTCTGGCGCGTTATGCCAACGACCGAAAGATCTGGCAAAACTTACGTGATACCTTCCCGCATCCTTACACGGCCGAGGATGCAGCCTACTTCCTCGCGCTGGTGGCTGATAATCATCAGGATCTGCATTTAGCCATTGACGTGGCGGGCGAAGCTGTTGGAAGTATCGGAATACACTTCAAAACGGACGTGCGGCGACGCTCAGCCGAAATAGGCTACTGGCTGGCCCGAGAGCAGTGGGGGCAAGGCCTCGCCACGGCGGCAGTCCGGGTGCTGAGTGACTATGTGTTGGCGCATTTTGACATCTGTCGCCTGTACGCGGTTGTGTTTGCTTCTAATCCAGCTTCCGGGCGTGTGCTGGAAAAGGCGGGGTATGAGAGGGAAGCCTGCATGAAGCGCAGCATTGTAAAGAACGGGCAGATGCTGGATTCTTTTCTGTACGCACTGGTAGTATAGAAAACCTGCGCTGACGTAG
The DNA here is from genome assembly GCF_019599275.1 of Hymenobacter sp. HSC-4F20. Taxonomy (GTDB): domain Bacteria; phylum Bacteroidota; class Bacteroidia; order Cytophagales; family Hymenobacteraceae; genus Hymenobacter. The sequence continues at coordinate 2,820 of NZ_JAHZTD010000004.1, forward strand.
TTGCCTATCGAAGCCGCTTTCCGGCAGATCCCAATACGCCTAGCTCATTACTAGTTCTTCTTACCCTCTACGTACCCACGTGCGCTATTTTCTTCATTTGGCTTACGATGGCACCCAGTATCACGGCTGGCAGATTCAGCCTGGCGTTATAACGGTGCAGCAGCAACTGGACCGTTGCCTCTCCCAAGTATTGCGGCAGCCGGTGTACTCCCTAGGCAGTGGCCGCACTGATTCCGGGGTTCATGCCAGCCATCAGGTGGCTCATTTCGATGCAGAGTTGGCATCTGAGCTCGATGTGCCTACGCTTCTGTACCGCCTCAACCGGGCCTTACCCCGCGACATTCGGGCCCAAGCCCTGCACCCCGTGCCGATTAATGCGCACGCCCGCTTCGATGCGGTGGCCCGAACCTATGAATACCACGTGCGGCTCACGCCCGACCCATTTGCACCCAACTTCAGCCTTTATCTGGACCGGGCCCCCGACGTAGCGGCCATGAACGAGGCAGCGGCGCTGCTCCTGGGCACCCACGACTTTACCAGCTTCTCGAAGGTGAAAGGCAGTGAGAAGCACTACATCTGCACGTGCTTTGAAGCGGGCTGGCACGAGGTACCCGGTGGTCTGGTATTCCGAATCCGGGCTAACCGTTTTGTGCGAGGCATGGTGCGGCTCGTGGTCGGAACGCTGCTTACAGTAGGCCGCGGAAAGATGAGCCCTGAGGCATTTGGAGAAACGTTTCGCAGCCTCAACCGGGTGCATGCCAGCGGCGCCGCCCTCGCCAACGGGCTATTTCTCTGCCGAGTGGAATACCCGGCGGAACTGTTGCAGCATGTAGCACTACCTGCCGGTTTGCCGTACTTCTCACAAGTATAGGCCTCCAAAGCCGATAAGAGCGGCGCGGCTGGATTAGTTACCACTAACTCCTAGCGCCTTAGTACAAATGCGCTTCTAGCCTGTTACTACCTCACCCACCTCCTCTCACACTATATGGAGCAAGCTACAACGGCTACTAAAAGCGGTAATATCTTCGACTGGCAGGTACTGCGCCGGCTAGTGGCATACGTGCGGCCGTATCAGAAAATTTTCTACTTCCTGATCTTCCTCACAGTGGCCACGGCCGTGCTGGGTACGCTACGGCCCTTCCTGATTCAGCGGATGGTTGACGTGACGATTGAGCAGGGCGACTGGGCGGGGCTAAACCGCATGTTTGGGCTGCTGTTGGTGCTGCTGGTGGCTCATGCCATTGTCAGCTACCTGCAAACTTATTTCGGCGGCTGGCTGGGGCAGTACATCGTACGTGACATTCGCGTGGATCTCTACAAGCATATTCTGGACCTGCGGCTGAAATTCTTCGATAAAACTCCCATCGGGGTTCTGGTAACGCGCAATATTTCCGACGTAGAAACCCTTTCCGACGTGTTTAGCGAGGGGCTGGCCGCCATGATTGGCGACATCCTGCAGCTGGTATTCATCGTGTCGTTTATGTTCTACATTGACTGGCGCCTGACGCTGGTGAGCCTGTCGGTAATTCCTCCCTTGCTGTTCAGCACCTACGTGTTCAAGGAAAAGGTAAAGAAATCGTTTCAGGAAGTACGCACGGCCGTGGCTAACCTGAACTCCTTTGTACAGGAACACCTGACGGGCATGAACGTGGTACAGATCTTCAACAACGAGGAGCGGGAGTTGCGTAAGTTCAAAGCTATTAACCAGGAACATACGCGGGCCAACATCCGGTCCGTGCTGTACTACAGCATATACTTTCCTGTGGCCGAGGTGCTGGCCGCCGCCGGTGTTGGACTCTTGGTGTGGTATGCGGCGCAAGGGCAGATAGAAGGCACTATTTCCAAGGGGGCCCTCATTGCCTTTATCATGTACAATGCGCTGTTCTTCCGGCCTATCCGCCAAATTGCCGACCGGTTCAATACCCTGCAGCTAGGGCTGGTGAGCACAGAGCGTTTGCTAAAGCTGTTGGATAGCAAAGAGCTGATTGCCGATAATGGCACGTATACCCCCACCAACCTGCGCGGCGACGTAGATTTCGAGCACGTGTGGTTCGCGTACAACGACGAGGAATGGGTACTGCGCGACGTCAACTTTTCTATCAAAGCCGGCCAGACGTATGCCTTTGTGGGAGCTACCGGGGCAGGTAAAACCAGCATTATTAATCTGCTGAGCCGCTTTTACGAAATCAACAAGGGGACCATTCGTATTGATGGCCTCGATTTGCGCGAGTATGATCTGAAGGATCTGCGGCGCCATATTGGAGTAGTGCTGCAGGACGTCTTCCTGTTTGCCGGTACCATCCGCGACAATATCACGCTGGGCAAAACTGACATTACCGATGCGCAGATCTGGGAAGCGGCCGACTTGGTAGGAGCCCGCCGCTTTATTGAGCGCCTGCCCGGGGCTCTCGACTATCAGGTGATGGAACGCGGGGCTACGCTTTCTGTGGGACAGCGCCAGCTCATCAGCTTCGTGCGGGCTATGGTGTATCAGCCGCGAATTATCATTCTGGACGAAGCGACGTCCTCTGTTGACTCTGAAACTGAAGAGCTGATTCAGGAAGCCATTGACAAACTCATGCAGGGCCGCACTTCTCTGGTAATTGCTCACCGCCTGAGCACGATTCAGAAAGCTGATCAGATCATTGTGCTCGATAAGGGTGAAATCAAGGAAGCAGGCACGCACGAGGAGCTATTGCGCCATCAGGGATTTTACGCTACCCTCTATCAAATGCAGTACAAAGGAGTGCTGTCGTAGGCAAGTGAGGCAGGTGTATTCTGATACTTATCTTTGGGAGTACTCTTTACTCCATTGGTCTTCTCTTCAACTGCATGAATAAGATTTTCCTGGCGCTGGCCCTTGTATTGGTTGTCGGTTTCTCGGTAGCATATTGGAAGATGGGCGGCCTTAAGGCGCCTACTATTGCCGTAGAAACCACCACGCAGCCTTACTTCCTGGCGGGCCGCTATTACGAAGGCCCCGCTAATGATGAAGCTTTCGGCGACCTGACCCGCCAAGCTTATCAGCTGCGCAAAGAGGGTAAGCTCCGGGGCGACTTTGGGAATATCTTTTATAACAGCCCTGAAACATCCCGCGATGCAGCCAAGGTGTTCGTGGGTATTGTGGTGGCCGATACTGCTTCGCAGCAACTGCCTGCTGACTACCGTTACCGAACCTTTGCGGCAGGGCAGAAGGTAGTACACGCCCAGATCGATGCTAGCTACCTAGTGGCTCCCGACAAGCTGTACTCAGGCATTAAGGAATACGCGGCGGCTAATAAGCTTACTCTGCAGAATGTGTACCTGGAGCGTTTCCCCGAAAAAGGAGAGCCCGAAGTACTAGCGGTTGTGAAGTAGTAGTTCCCAATACGTACCCGTCCGTTCCGTATCTGTTGGGATGGGCGGGGTTCTAACAAGGAGCCGGTGAGGGCATAAAAAAACCGCCTGCCGAACCAGAGTTCCGCAGGCGGTTTCAAAGAAGAGAATACCAGTGTCGGGGTGGCAGGATTCGAACCTACGGCCTCTACGTCCCGAACGTAGCGCGCTACCGGGCTGCGCTACACCCCGAAATTCTGCGCTAGCCTGTGCGCAGACGAGGTATTCTGTTTGTTTTTCAGCTTAGCCGCCTAAAAAAGCCGCCGAACCTAAGTTCAGCGGCTTTCCCGGACAGTAAACTGTTCCGTCGGAGTGGCAGGATTCGAACCTACGACCTCCAGCACCCCATGCTGGCGCGATACCAGGCTACGCTACACCCCGATAGAATTGTGGCACAAATGTAAGCAAGCCATCAACGTTTTTGCAAGCTTTGCATTACTTTTTTCTTTTAACGGGCAAATCATTTTTAGTTTCTATGTGGGCTAAAAAGAGTACTGGCTTATCTTTGTGCTAGTTAAGTGGAAGTGGGTGCGGACGGCTTATACACTAAAAAATTGGCTGGCGCGCTTCTTGCTTCTGCCGTACCACGGCTGGGTGCGTCTTAGCCCGGGTTGGAATGGGGCTGCGTGCTTTTGTAGGCGGCGTATCGATTACAGTCTTTTATTAGAAACGCGTATGAAAACTTTTACTTTCTGGGGGGGCTTGCTGATACTGCTTGCTTTCGGGCAGCGTGCTGCACACGCGCAAACCAAAGCAGCGGCCTCTGCTACGGCTGTTACAGCCGCTACGCCGCCAGCCCTTATCACGGATAAGATGGCTGACCCAACACCTAATACCGAGGCATTAAAAGTACGGGCCGAAGCCAACCCGCTTACCAAACGACTAACGGTGCGTACTAATGCTACCGGGCCAACCCGGATAGAGCTCAACGGTACGGATGGACGTCCCATCATTACCCGCGACTTGATTTCGGGCGAGGACGCGGCCGTATTGGATGTGAGCGGCTTATCGGCCGGGACTTACATTGTACAGTGCACCTCCGGCGAGCGGCGGGGGCTGAAACGAGTAGTAGTAGGGCAGTAGAACACCCGTTGTTGTGAAGCCAGGCTCTTAGCAAACAAAGCCCCCGCGTGCAGTGCGGGGGCTTTGTTATAGGGTAGCTGGGCTTCTATTCCTGTCCCGGCAAGTTGCTGGTAACTTGCGCCATGCCAGCTTACGCTTCCTCGTTTTGCAACTGCCGTTCGTAGAGTGCCCGGTAAAGGCCGTTCTCGTTTTGCATCAGGGCTTCGTGGGTGCCGTGCTGCACAATCTGGCCATCGTCGAGCACCAGGATTTCGTCGGCGAGCTTCACGCTGCTGACCCGATGCGAGATTATAAGGCTGGTACGGTTGTGCATAATGCGCTGCAGAGCACCCAGAATGGCGTTTTCGGTATTGGTATCCACCGCCGACAGGGCGTCGTCCAGAATCAGGATTTTGGGCTCCTTTACCAGAGCCCGGGCGATGCTCACGCGTTGCTTCTGGCCACCGGAGAGGGTAATGCCCCGCTCTCCTACTTTCGTATCGAAGCCTTCGGGAAAGCGCGCAATGTTTTCGTACACGTTGGCATCTTTGGCGGCCTGGAGCATTCGTTCCTCGTCCGGTGCATCGAGGCCGAAGTTAATATTGTTGCGGATGGAGTCGGAAAACAGAAACACATCTTGGGGCACGTACCCAATCTGGCTGCGTAGAGAGTGAAGCGACAAGTCGCGCACATCTATTCCATCAACCAGGATGCGGCCGCTGGTCACGTCGTACAGGCGCGATAATACTGCGGCCACGGTGCTTTTGCCGGCACCGGTGTTGCCAATAACAGCCAGTGTTTGCCCCGGTCGGATGCGGAACGATACGTCGCGCAGGGCCTGAATACCGGTATCGGGATAAGTGAAGGTAACGTGGTCGAAAACAATGTCGCCCTTAAGGTCCAACTCCAGATTCTGGCGTGATACAATATCGGTTTGCTGGTGCATAAATTCGTTGATGCGCGCCTGCGAGGCTTCGGCGCGTTGCACCAGGGAGCTGGTCCAGCCCAGGGCAGTTACGGGCCAGGTAAGCAGGTTTACGTAAATCAGAAACTCGGCAATGCTGCCAGTAGTGATAGTGCCGCGAATCACTTCCTGCCCGCCCAGCCATACTGTAAAGATGGTGCTCAGGCCAACCAGAAACAGAATCAGGGGAAAGAACAGCGAGTTCACGAAGTTCAGGCTCAGCGACTTTTCCTTATAGTGCTCCGACGCCTCGGCAAACTGCCGGTGCGAGTCCTCTTCCCGCACAAACGACTTCAGCACCCGAATGCCTGAAAAGGCCTCCTGCACGAACGTCGTCATGGAAGCCAGAGAACGTTGAATCTCGTCCGACTTCTTTTCGATCAGGTTATTGACGTAAAATATGCTCACGCTCAGGATGGGTAGCGGTAGCAGCGTGTAAATAGTCAGGCGTACGTTCACCATGAACATCAGCGGCACAATGAGCACGAACAGAATCACCAGCTGCATGAAATACATCAGGGCCGGCCCGATATACATGCGCACCCGCCCGACGTCCTCCGAAATCCGCGACATCAGGTCGCCGGTGCTGTGGCGGCGGTAGAAGCTCAGGGGCAGACGCTGGTAGTGCTGGTAGATTTCATTTTTCTGGTCATTCTCTACGTGCCGGCTCATCACAATGAGGGTCTGGCGCATGAAAAACAGAAAGATGCCTCGCAGCAGCGCCATTACCAGAATCAGCACTCCGTAGAGCAGCACATTGCGCCCGAATAGCTCGTACACCTCGCTTTGGGCCCGGGTGCCGGCGTAGAGGTGATAAAGGTCGATGCCTTCGCTTACCAGATCAAAAGCATAACGCACAATCTGGGCTGGGAAGATGGCGAGCAGTGTGCTCAGCGCCACAAACAGCACCCCACCCAGGAAGTGCCATTTATAGCGCAGCAAGTATACGTTGGTAGCGGAAAGGGCGCGCACAGAGCAGAAAATTAGAAAGTGGAAAGACAGCCGACCGGCGTCTGGCGTTGCGGGAGGGGTAGTGCCTCATCTCACTGACGGAAACCAGGGCCCGATGGCTACTACCAAACAGATTTGTAATAACCCGAGCAAATGAATAGGAGTTTGGCAACTAGTAAGTTAAAATACTAGGCAAGGGGTTTGGTGGGGCCATGTGTACCCGTCTAACCTATTCGTTGCCAAAGTTCTAAACTCCCGGAAAAGACGGTTTACGGATGGTTGAAGTCGGAAAATCGGAGTACTTTTGCACCCGCATTGCGGGAAGCCTCTACGGAAAAGAAGCTGCGTACGTACCATTGCACAACGAGGAAACAGCCACTGAGAGCCGTCATTCGTTTAACGTACTACACAGCAAGGTTTTCGGGGGCTGCTGCAAAGGTACACTTGGTGAGGTGCTGAAACAGGGCAACAGGAAAGTTTGCGTGGCAATAACGCAAACGGGACCGTTGAGACACCGGCCTCGCCAGCGCACTATTTCTCCTCTTCACCACCTCACCACCCAAGGCATGGTAGAAACGAAAGTGTTGACCGAAACGTCGGTCTTCGGGCAAGTTGCCGAGTATCAGCATGAGCAAGTCGTGTTTTGTCATGACCACGAGACGGGCCTGCGTGCCATCATCGGCATCCATAACACAGTGCTGGGCCCGGCCTTGGGCGGCACGCGCATGTGGCACTATACCTCCGAGGCAGAGGCCCTGAACGATGTGCTGCGCCTTTCGCGGGGCATGACGTACAAGGCCGCCATTTCGGGTCTGAACCTAGGTGGGGGCAAGGCCGTTATCATCGGCGACGCCAAGACTATGAAGACCGAGGCCCTACTGCGCAAGTTTGGCCGCTTTGTGCAGAACCTCAACGGAAAGTACATTACGGCCGAGGATGTAAACATGACCACCAAGGACATGGAGTACATTCGCATGGAAACCAAGCACGTGTCGGGCTTGCCTGAGAGCATGGGCGGCAGCGGCGACCCCTCGCCCGTGACGGCCTACGGGACCTACATGGGCATGAAAGCCGCCGCTAAGAAAGCCTTCGGCTCCGACTCGCTACAGGGCAAGCGCATTGCGGTGCAAGGCGTGGGCCACGTGGGTACCTACCTGCTGGAGTATCTGCAGAAAGAGGGCGCCCAACTAGTGCTAACCGACTACTACGAAGACCGCGCCCTGCAGGCCGGTGCCCGCTTTAGTGCCAAAGTGGTGGGTCTGGACGAAATTTACGACCAGGAAGTGGACATCTACTCGCCCTGCGCCCTGGGTGCTACCCTCAACGACGACACGCTTCGCCGCCTGAAGTGCCAGGTAGTAGCGGGCTGCGCCAACAACCAGCTGGCCGATGAGAACGTGCACGGCCCTGCTCTGGTAAAGCAAGGTATCATCTATGCTCCCGACTTCCTCATCAACGCCGGTGGCCTGATTAACGTGTGCTCCGAGGTACAGGGGGGCAACCGCCAGTCGGTGATGACTCAGACCGAGCGTATCTACGATATTACCACCCAGGTTCTTGCTAAAGCTGAGCAGGAAGGCAGCCACCCCCAGGCCGCCGCTACCCGCCAGGCTGAGGAGCGCATTGCCGCCATTGGCAAGGTTAAATCAACATACTAAACAGCGAGTGAGTGAATGAGTGATTGAGTGCAGTGGTTGTTCCCATACGCTATTCGCTACCTCACTCATTCACTCATTTACTCATTCACTTCTCACAGAATGCTCAACCGTCGCACGCTTCGCATCAAGGTCATGCAGGCCCTGTACGCCTACCATCAGGCCGTCGGGTCCGATTTTTCATTGGCTCTTGACCAGATTGCGGATGCCTTCGCGCCCGATTTGAACTCACCAGAGCCGCAGGACCGCAAGCAGTTGCAGGGCCAGCGCAAACTGGCTGAGGTCATTTTTAAAGAGTGGCACAAAACGGGAGCGGACCCCGAAAAATCCGACGACGCGGACGTAGACGCCGCCGTGCAGGACGCCATTACGTTCTACCAGAAGGCCGTAGCCAAGGACGCTTCTTACTACGGCGGGCAGATGGTGCACGCGGCCGAAAGCATTCACGACCAATACCTGCACCTGCTCAACATTCCGGAAGCCCTGCTGCAGGTAATTGAGGAGGAGAAAATCCGTGACTCGCGCCGCTTTACGGCGGCCAAGGAGCCTCTGCTGGATACCACGCGCCTGCAGGAAAACCCGGTGCTGGAAAAGCTCATGAACAACCGGCAGCTGCAGGACCTGACGATCCGCCGGTCCGTGAAGTGGCACGGCGAGGACGAGTTGGAAGCCCTGCGCAACGCGTGGCGTAATGAGATGAAGCAGGATCCGGAACTGCTGAGCTATCTGGCCGCACCCGCCGGCAACTACCAGGAGGACCAGGAAATTCTGAAGCACCTCTACAAAACCTACGTGTTCAAGGGGGAAAGCCTGCCGGCCTACATTGAGGAGGACGACCTGAACTGGGAGGAAAACCGCCCCATTGTGAAAAACCTGGTGGTGAAAACCATTAAAATGCTCGATGAGTCGGCCGACGAGAATCTGGTGCTTATGTCACTGTCCGCCAACTGGCAGGAAGACAAAGAGTTTGCCGAGAGCCTGTACAAGCAAACCCTACAGGACGACGAGAAATACGAGAAGCTGATTGCCGAATCAGTGCAGAACTGGGATGTGGAGCGCGTGGCCCTCACCGATAAGATCCTGCTGAAAATGGCCCTCTGCGAGATGCATCTGTTCCGGGCTATTCCGGTGAAAGTGACCATCAACGAGTACATCGAAATTAGCAAGATGTACTCCACGCCCAAGAGCAAGCAGTTTGTGAACGGGATTCTGGATAAATTGGCGCAGGATCTGACGGCCAGCGGAGCCATCCGCAAATCGGGCCGCGGGCTGCTGGACAATCAGTAAGCTCACGGACCGGGTGAGGTAGGAGAAGCAGATAATATTCTGAATTTTCTATATCCTGCGCCCTCGTTCTACGTATTTATCTCGACTCCCTACCTTCTTTTCCACCCTCGTACTCATTTCTCTCCATCATGGGTAGCAAAACCACCACCGGCATTCTATGCTTCGCCGGCGGCGCCCTCACCGGGGCCGTTATCGGACTTCTGTACGCCCCTGAAAAGGGCCGTGAAACTCGCAGCTGGCTGAGCTACCAGTTGGAGAAATACCGCGAAACCCTCGCCGACCTGACCGAGAACCTAGTGACCAGCCGCGCCGACCAGGGCCCCAGCTCCGCCAAGAGTGAAGGCCAGCGGGTAATTCAGGACGCCAAGAGCAAGGCCGAGCAGTTGCTGGGTGATGTTGATCAGCTTATTAACCAGATCAACTCGCGGAAAACGATTTAACCAAATGCAGTAACGTACGGATGTGCTGATGCGCTGATAGGCAGGTAGCTGCCGGCAGCACATCAGCACATCTTCATTTTTAGTACCCGCCAAGGATGGGTACCTTTGCGCAACATGGTGGGACGCCAGTACCGGGTAGCTTTGCGGCCGGCTGGCGGTACTGAAAGAGCGTGCCTGCTACCTTCAGCAGCGGCCCCTAACTTCTCAGTTTGCCTGCCCCAGATTAGCCCATTAACCCCAACTCAATAGAATGCATCTCATCACTCTCATTCCCGGCGACGGCATTGGCCCCGAAATCACGAAAGCAGTAACCGATATTTTCGCGGCGGCGCAGGTGCCGGTGCAGTGGGAGGAGCAGAACGCGGGCCAGACGACCTTCGACCAGTCGGGCGAGCTGCTTCCGCAGGCTTTGCTCTCGTCCCTGGAAAAGAACAAGGTAGCGCTGAAAGGCCCCATCACTACGCCCGTAGGCAAAGGCTTCCGCAGTATTAACGTAACGCTGCGCCAGAAGTACGACCTCTACCAGAACGTGCGCCCCTCGAAAACCACCGAGGGCATCCAGACGCGCTACTCGGGCATCGACCTGGTGCTGTTCCGCGAGAACACCGAAGGCCTGTACGCCGGCCTGGAAGTGTGGGATGAGCACAACGGCATTGGCGACTCTATTGCCCGCGTAACCGTGGCAGGCGCCCGCAAAATCTGCCGCGCCGCCTTTGCCTACGCCGCCAAGCACGGCCGCAAAAAGGTAACGCTGGCTCACAAGGCTAACATCCTGAAAGTGCCCGGCAAAATCATGCTGGACGCTGCTCAGGAAGCCGCCCGCGAGTTTCCGCAGATTCAGTACGAAGACAAGATCATTGACAATATGTGCATGCAGCTGGTCGGTAAGCCCGAGCAGTTTGATGTGATTGTGACCACCAATCTGTTCGGCGATATTCTTTCCGACCTGTGCGCTGGTCTGGTGGGTGGCCTGGGGGTAGTAGCCGGCGCCAACATCGGCGACGAGATGGCCATTTTTGAGGCTGTGCACGGCTCCGCGCCCGACATTGCCGGCCAGGGCAAGGCCAACCCCACTGCCCTGCTGCGCTCGGCCCTGATGATGCTGCACCACATTGGGGAGCATGAGCACGCCAACAACATCGAGCGGGCCCTGGAAGCTACCCTGAAGGACAAGCAAAAGTGCACCGGCGACCTGGGCGGCTCGGCTTCGACCAGCGAATTCGCGCAGGCTATCATCGAAAACCTGAACAAATAAGACCCCAGATTCAGCGGTTGAGCTAAACGGACTAGACGGATAGGAGAACAGATAGAAAGAAGCCCAAGGCCACCTGCTATAGCGCCTATCCGTTCTATCCAGCAAGGTATCCGCTGTATCTGTGGGCTATCTGCGGTTAATGCCGTACTTTCACGAACGGTAAACGTCTTTTGTAGTAAGCGACTGACCTGCACACGTCAGCGCCTTTTTCTGACCACCATGAAACGCAATCTGTTTTCAGCTTTTCTGTTCTCTGGCGCCCTGCTGCTAGGGGCTTGCAACAATAACAAAGGTGAAGTTGGCGCCGAGGGCATGAATGCCGCCGCTGCCAACGCCAACGAGGCCGTGGCGAACCCCGTGGTGGACAACCCGAACGTGACCAACGAAACCGAGGCCCCTAACCCGAATGCTCCGGTAATGACCTTCGCCGTAGCCGACCACGATTTCGGCGACATCAAGCCCGGCGAAGTGGTAAAGCACACGTTTGAGTTCACTAACACCGGCAAGTCGCCGCTGCTGATTGAAAACGCCACGGCTTCTTGCGGTTGCACTACCCCCAACTGGACGAAAGAGCCCATTGCCCCCGGCGCTAAAGGCACCATTGATGTGCAGTTTGACTCGCACGGTAAAATGGGCATCCAGAACAAGGAAGTGGCTATCCAGGCCAACACCCAGCCCAGCATCACCAAAGTAGTTATCAAAGCCAACATTCTTTCCGACGGCCAGAATGGCCCGACTCGCTAGGTCTGGCCTGCCCGTAACAGAAGTTAGAAAGTAAAGCAGGAGCTGGCGCCGCTAGCCGGGCTTTATCTTTCTAACTTCTTTGTTTTCCCGCTGATATTTCTGCTCATGTTTGCCACCCTTCTTCTCCAAGTCGCCCCTTCTGCTACCAGCGGCCTGATTTCCTACCTGCCCCTCGTGGCTATGGTAGTAGTAATGTACTTCTTCATGATCCGGCCTCAGCAGCGGCGCTCCGCCGAGGCCAAGAAATTCCGCGCGTCGCTGGGGAAGGGTGCCAACGTGGTAACCATTGGCGGCCTGCACGGCAAAATCGTGGACGTGAGCGAGGAAACCGTAACGGTAGAAGTAGACAAAGGCGTGCGTCTACGCTTTGATCGGGCTTCCATCGCCCGGGAGGTGGTTAGTAAGAGCCCGTCTCCGGCCGCCTAACGCCTCGTGTCGGGATGCCGCCGCAGCCGGCGGCCGATTTGTTCACTTTAGCTGCTTGCCTTGTGCCATCTGTTCGTCCGGGCCGTGTACTGCGCTGGTTTATGTACCCGTTCTACGGGCAGGAGCGGAGCTATTGGCGGGCCGTTACGGTGTGTTTTCTGGCGGCCAGCACCTTCTGGCTGCTCAATGCTCTGAATAAAACGTACACTACCCGCATTACCTACCCCCTGGCCTGGCGCTACGACGAAAGCCGGTTTATTCCGGTACAGCCCTTGCCCCGGGAGGTGCCCGTGAACGTTACGGGGCGGGGCTGGAAGCTGCTGCGCCGCCAGCTGATGCTGGACGTGAAGCCGGCCGAGCTGACCCTGAGCACGCCCACCACCACACGCTACGTCACGGCGCGCACTATTCGGCCGGCGTTGCAGCAGGCCATGGAAGGACTACAGTTCAACTACCTGCTTTCCGATACGCTGTGGGTAGAGCTAGACCGCCTCATCAGCCGGCGGCTGCCACTGGGCCTGAGCCCCGCCACCGATGGTGCCGCTCTGCCTTATGCTGCCCGCTTTGAGCCCGCCAGCGTGGTGTTCCGGGGGCCGGCCAGCAAAGTGAACACGCTGCCGGCTCCCTACCCGGTACACTTACCCCAGGCCCCAGCCGGTTCCTCCACCGGAGATATTCGCGTACCCATCGGAGGCCCCGACCTGGTGCAAACCAACGTGCAGGACGTGCGCGTGCGCCTGCTGCGCCGCCCCGTGGTAAATATTCCCGTGGACGTAATCCCCGAGCTGCTGGACGCGCCCGTTGGCCGGCAGTATCGCTTCGCGCCCGCTACGGTGCGGGTGCGGTTGCAGTTTTTCCCCGAAGACACCGTTGGTTTCCAGCGTGAGCAGGTGCGGGTGCAGCTGCACTACGGCCAGTTCACCAACCGCGACTCCAGCCTACAGCCGTTTTTGTCGGAGAAACCCGCCCGCGCCCGGGGCTACCTGCTGCTGACGCGCGGTGTGCGGGTACAGCAGGTAGAGTAGCCGCACATCCCCCGTCTTATCAGAAAATACATGCGAACCATTGGAATTACGGGCGGAATTGGCTCGGGGAAAAGCGTGGTATGCCGCCTGTTTCAGGTGCTGGGCGCGCCAGTGTACGACTCGGATGCCCGCGCCAAGTGGGTTATGGCCCACGACCTCCAGCTCCGCGACGAGCTGCGGGCCGCCTTCGGCGTGGAAACGTTTGATGCTCAGGGCCAGCTGAACCGGACTTACTTGGCCCGCGTGGCCTTTCCTGATCCGGTTCAGCTGGCCCGCCTCAACGCTCTGGTGCACCCCCACGTAGGCCGCGACTTCGCCGACTGGACGGCGGCCCGCCGGGCGCAAGGCTACCCCTACGTGCTCAAGGAAGCCGCTCTGCTCTACGAATCCGGCGCCTACCAGCAGTTAGACCGGATCATCACTGTTTTCGCCCCGCTGGAAATCCGGCAGGCGCGGGTGCTGCGCCGCGACCCGCACCGCACGCCGGATGATATTCAGAACATCATCGGCAAGCAGATGAGCGAGGAAGAAAAGATGCAGCGCGCCGACTACATCATCCGCAACGATGAGCAGCACCTGCTCATTCCGCAGGTGTTGCAGTTAGATAAAGAGTTTAGAAGCTGAGCAGTGATACGGTGAGGTAATGCTTGAGTGAGTTGCTGGGCTGGCACGACGAGGACGCAGGACGCGCCAGCCTAAGAAAGTCATAAGCCCTTGACGTTGGCGCGTCAAGGGCTTATCACATTTCTGGGGGTACTACCTCACGAAGGCGCTACCTGAGCAAATCACCGAATGATAGGGCTGCGCTCGAAGGGACGGGTACGGTCAAACTGGTAGCGGTAGGTGATGTGAGTTTTGTAGATGCGCGCCCCAATGGAGCGGGTCACGGCCAGCATACGGGGGTTAAAGTCGCCAATCCAGTTCATCTCAATGTCGGTGTAGCCGGCGCGCATGAACTGGGCCCGGGCGTGTACCATCAGTGCCGATTCAATGCCCTTCCCTTGCCACGCGGGTACTACCCCGAAGATGACGCCAAACATTTTCTTGTCGGGGCGCTGGTCGTACTTGCGCTTTTCCCACAGGAAGCGCAGCTTGCCCCACAGGTTGAAGTGGCGACCTACGTGCTTGAAAATCTGGTTTAGCTCGGGCAGGCTCACAAAAAAGGCAATCGGCTCGTCCTGGTGGTAGGCAAACCAGAGCAGCCGCTCATCCACCACGGGCTTCATCTCGCGCACCAGGTCGCGGGCCTTGTCCAGAGACATGGGATTGACGCCGCTGTGGTTGGCCCAGGCCAGGTTGTAGACGTGGTGAAAGTCGCGGGCCAGCTTTTCGGCGTCGCGTTTGCGGGCGTGCTCAAAGCGGAAGGCTGGGTACTGCTGCGCGTATGTGGTGGCCGCCCGTCCGAAGCTTTCGTGCAGGGGCACGGCTACCTCCCGGTAGCAGGTGTACTGCTTGAAATAAACCTGAAAGCCGTAGTTTTCAAATAGGTGCTGGTAGTACGGCGCGTGATAGAACATGCCGTAGTTGGGCTCAGTGAAGCCCGCCGTCAGCAGCCCCCAGTACCGGTCCCGCTCGCCGAAGTTGATGGGGCCATCCATGGCGGCCAAACCGCGGGCCAGCAGCCACTGCCGGCTGGCTTCAAACAGCTCGTTGGCCGCGGCTTGGTCATCGATGCACTCGAAAAAGCCCATGCCGCCCACGGGATGAGCCGGGTCAGGCTGGGGCGTTGCGTGGTTGATAAAGGCCGCTACCCGTCCGACTACTACCCCCGCACCATCTACCAGAATCCAGCGGATAGCCTCTCCGTGGGCAAAGTTATGGTTGCGCTTGGGGTCGAACACAGCTTCGATTTCGTGGTCGAGGGGAGCAATCCAGTTGGGGTCGTGCTGATAGAGGCGGGCGGGCAGATCCAGGAACTGACGAATATGCTGGGCGGTGGTAACTTCAAGCAGGGGCATTCGGGGGAGAATAAGCAGAGTTCAGGAAAAGGGTGCTGCCAGGCTAGCCGCTGGCAGCCAAGTGGAAGGCGTTACAACCCGGGGCGGCGCAACACGGAAAGGATAAGTATTCCATCGACGCGCCGGCAATATACCTCCCGGCCGATAGTAGTGGGGTAGGGGCTGGGGTGCCAGCGGTAAGTAGTCAGGAAATAGCGGGCCTGCGCCAGAGGCACCAGCCGCAAGCGGGCACGGTCGGCGGGAGAGAGCAGCAATTGGGCGTTGTGCAGCATCAGGCCCGTGCGCGGGTCGGTGGCAACGGGTACGCGGGCACTGGTGTCGTGGCGCAGAATCCACTCCAGCCCTTCCCGGCCCGAGAGGCCCCAGTAGTCCCGCTCGAACAGCCGGCCGGCCGCGGCTCCGGGCAGGAAGCTGTAGTACAGGTTCTGGTAGGGATGGTCGGCGGCCATGCGCCAGAGCGTGTGGCCTACCCCCAGCGCCAACAGGCCAGCTACCCCGTACCCGAGGCGGCGCGGGCCTGGCCGCGCCGTGGCGCGCCAGGCCCGCCAGCCCGCTTGCAGGCCGCGGGCCGCCAGCAGCAGCAGGGCCGGGTACACAAAATACAAGTGACGCCACCCATCATACAGCACCGAATGCAGCACAATGACCGCTAGCAGAGGCCCGAAGAACCACGCCAGCAGCAGCAAATCGGTTCGCCCGACCGCTGTAGCCAGCCATGCCCAGGGCCGGCGGATGGCTTGGGTAGCTACTACCCCCACGCCCAGCCCGAAGAGGAGCAGGTAGGGTAGGGGGGTAGTGACTACCAGCCATACCGGCGCGTAATGCCAGGGCAGGGCCCGGATGGAAATTTCCTCGCCTAGATAGAGCGTGAGCATATCAGCGCGGTAGCGGCGGAAACTGTTAAAGGCTTCTAGAAAGTGGTCGAGGGGGTGCTCCCACAGGTAAGGCCAAGCCAGCACTACCACCGCGGCAGTTAGGGGAAAAAACAGGGCCAGCGTCTGAAGTAGCGGGCGGCGCAGGGCAGGACGAAACCAGGCTTCCAAGCTGGCAACCCCCAGCGTCAGGCCCAGCAGCAGCACGCCCATGGTCCGTACGTCGATGGCTGCTCCGGTGGCCAGGGCGTGCAGGGCCGCCGTGCGCCAGGTCGGCTGCCGCCGCCACCGCAGCAGCGTGCCCACGCCCAAGGTGAAAAACCCGAGAAACACGGGGTCTTTGTAGTTGTAGAACGATTCGGCAAAGAGCCGGGGCGTGAGCACCAGCGCGGCGGCCACCAGCAAGCCCCAGCGCCAACCGCCGAGGTAGCGGGCCGCTACCCGGTAGAGGGCGTAGGTGCCAGCCACGCAGGTCAGCCAGATAACTAGGTGCCGCAGAAAATACACCTCGCGCGAGTCCTCGGCCCCCACCACTTTCTCCAACACCACCAGCGGCAGCTGAAACAGCACTCCGTGGTCGGTGTCCTGGTTTTCGCTCATGCTGGGAATCTCGGCGAAGGTAGGCTGGCGGCGGGCCAACTCCGGAGCCAGGCGCAGGGCCACGTACTTGGCATTGATAACGCCGTTGAGGCGGTCAAGCTGCTCATCCCAGCCCACCCCATAGTCGCGGTGCAGGGCCGCGCCCAGCACCACCAGCAGCCCGAAAAAAGCTCCTACCGTCCAGCGTCCCCGAGGGCTGGCAGCGCGGACCGCACGCGGAGAAGCAGGAGTTGGCATGAGGGGCAAGGGTAGGAAAGCGGAAAACGCAGCTAAATTCGGCAAATCATTTTCAACTCTCTATTTCCGACTGCGGTGCTGCGTTCCATCCCTCGCGTTATCTGGCTGGTAGCTGCCCTGCTGCTGGCCTTGCGGCTGGCCCTGAACCTGGGCCTGAACCCGGGGTTGGAGTGGAACTACGACGAACGCCGCAACGGCCGCATTGCCGACAACTACCTAGCCGGCCGCGGCTACGTTAGCATCGACCCTGAACGTAAGCAACTGCGCCCCGATTCGTTTCACGCAAGCTTTCCGGTGCTGCTGTACGTGGGCTGGAGCCGGGCCGGACTGCCGCGCCACTACTTTACCCTGCTAGTCTACGCGGTGGCGGCAGGCTGCTACCTGCTGGGCGGACTGTACGTGCAGCGCACCCTGCGCTACTTCGGGCTGGCTCCCAGTGCTGCCTGGGCCGGCGCCGGGCTTTGGGCCGTGTCGCCGGGGGTGGTGTACTACGTGGGAGCCTTCTGGTGGTACGAAAACATTGCCCTGCCTCTGCTAATTGTGGTCATGTATAAGCTGCTGCGCCTGCACGGCGGCCGGCCCCTGCGCTGGCTTGATGCCATCAGCATCGTAGGGGCCGTGGTGGTGTCGTGTCTGCTGCGGGGCTACCTGCTGGCGGTGTACGCAAGTTTATTTGCCGTCTGGCTGGGACTTATGCTGCGGTCCGCCGCTGCTCCGCGCCGCAGGGCCTGGGGCTTGAGCTTGGCAGTGCTGCTGGCCCTGGGCATGGCGCACGTGCCCATTCTGCGCAAAAATTACCAGCAGTTCGGAGCCTACATTCTCAGCAACCAGGCCGGGTTTGAGCTTCTGCAAGGACATAACCCCGTAGCTCAGGGCCGCTTTATGTTCGACTGGGACGATCGGACGCGGCCCTTTGACCAGTACGTACGCGCCGCCATTCCCGACCTCGACTCCCTAGACCAGTACCAGGAAAGTCAGGCCCGGGCCCGGCTGGCCCGGCGCTGGGTAGCGGCTCATCCCAGCGAGGAACTACGGCTGTGGGGGCGCAAAACCCTGCTGTTTTTCTCACCCGAAAACTTTGTGGCCGATGCGCCGCGCACGTCCTGGCACCCGTTCACGGCCCTAGTGCACCTGGCCTTTTTCGTGGCGTTGCTCCTGACAGCGGTGCGCTACCGAGGCCTGCGCTTCCAGGCCCCCGACGCGCTGCTGCTCACCCCGCTGGTGGCTACCTGGGTGCTGAGTCTGGTATTTTTCGTGGGGTTTCGGTGGCGGTTCTTTGCCGAGCCGGCTCTGCTCTTATTTCCCCTGGTGGTGGGATACCGGCTGCGCCATCGGCTGACCCTCGGCCCGTCGAAAAATGGATAGCACCCGGGCCCCGTTCGCTTGAATGATGAATACTTCTACCCCCACGCTAGCGGTCTGCGGCGGGGTGCGCCGGTAGGCCGTAATGAAGTAGCGACCAGCCGCCGTGGGGTAGGGCTGCCACTGCTGGTCGGTGGCACCCAGACTAAAAACAAAAAAGGACAGCCGTTACCGACTGTCCTTTCGTGGGAGATACTGGGTTCGAACCAGTGACCCTCTGCTTGTAAGGCAGATGCTCTGAACCAGCTGAGCTAATCTCCCGTGGGGTACGCGTAAAAAAGAAGTGGGAGATACTGGGTTCGAACCAGTGACCCTCTGCTTGTAAGGCAGATGCTCTGAACCAGCTGAGCTAATCTCCCATGGGCGTGTCCCGTTTGGGATGGCAAATATGGGAGGTCATTTTCGAATACGCAACACTTTCCCCCATCTTTAGGCCAAGAAATTTCGCTGGTTACCCCCGGTAGCAGGGAAAACTACTTGCCAGTCAGAAGTTTCGGGGAGAAAATACGGTGAGCAGATTTCTTAAAATTTCTTTTCTGACCCTGGTTGCGCTACTCGGTAGTGTGATAATAGGAGTGTGGCTGGGGCAGGAGCACATCATTGCCTTGTTCGTGCAGGCCCTGAACCGCCACTTGCAGGTTCCGGTGCAGGCCAGCCGCCTGGAAGTGTCGGTGCTGGACCAGTTTCCGCACCTGTCGGTCACGCTGCACGACGTAGTGGTGGCTGGCTCAGTGCCTGCTGATACCATGAAGCTGGCCCGGGCCCGCCGCCTGTACTGCGCCTTCGACGCCTGGGACCTGCTGGCTGGACGTTACCGCATCCGGGCCGTAACTCTGGCCGATGCCCAGGTGCGGGTGCGCCGCAACGCCCAGGGCTTGGGCAACTACCACGTGCTACGCCCCGATACTACGGCCCCTGCCATGGCGGTGCCGTTTGATCTGGAACTGCAGCGCGTGCAGCTGGAGCGGGTGCAAGTGCTTTACGAAGATGCGGCCCGGAAGCAGCACTTGAGCCTGCGCACGCCGGCGCTGCGGGCCGCGTTGGTTATCACGGATACGCAGGTGGATATCGTGGCCCAGGGCACCGCCCAGGTGGAGGTGCTGCGGCTAGGTTCGGATGCGTATTTCCAGCGTAAAGAGGTGGTCGTAAGCACGCGGCTAGTGGTCAATCGGCCCGCGCAGCAACTCACTATTTCTTCTTCGCAGCTGCACATCGGGCCGGCGGCGTACACCGTGGCGGGCACCATTGACTACCGGCGTGCCGCTCAGCTTAACCTGCGGGGCGAGGCCGTCGGCGCCGATGTGCAGTCGGTACTGGCCCTGCTGCCGCCCCGCCTGGCTCGGCCCCTGACCGACTACCAGAGCCGGGGACAGGTTTACTTCGGGGGCACGGTGCGCGGGGAGCTTTCCGGGCGGCATAATCCGGTAGTGAGCGTGCAGTTTGGCTGCCGGGAAGCATCTTTTTTTCACCCCCGCTACCGACAGGCGGTTGACCACGTGAGTCTGCGCGGCTCCTTCACCAACGGCGCCGCACATTCGGCCTCAACGGCCTTGCTGACGCTCAGTGGGGTGCAAGGCCAGCTCAGTGGGCGGCCGTTCAGCGGCAGCCTGCGGTTGGAAAACCTGCGGGATCCTTCCGTGCGGCTACAAATGCAGGCCGATGTGGACGTGGCTCGCGCGCTACGCTTCTTGCCGGTGGCGGCGGTGCGAGCGGCCCGTGGCACGGCCGTGGTGCAACTGCAGCTGAACGGCCGGCTGCGGGAATTGCGCCAGCATCCCACGTCCGCTCAGGCCGCTGGCCAGCTGCTGCTGCGGAATGTGCACGTACAGCTGCGTGACTTCCGACACCCCTTCTCGGACCTAACCGGCCGGTTGCAGCTGCAAGGAACCGACGTAGCGGTGCCGGCCTTGCGCGGCCGGTTGGGCAACTCGGACTTCCGTGGCCGCGGCACTCTGCGCAATGCCACTAGTTGGCTATTGGGTGCCCGGCAACCCCTGCGCTTGGAAGCAGTAGTAGCCAGCCATGTACTGGACTTTAACCAACTGCTCTACACTTACCAGCCAGCGGGTGGTGCCGGGACGGATAACAGGAGGGATGCTTCCGGCGGGCTGCGCGTACCAGCCGGCATTGCCTTCAGCGTGCAGGCCACCGCTAACCAGCTTCGCTTCCGGCGGTTACGCGGGCGTCAGCTGCGCGGTAGTGTGCGGCTGCAAGGACAAGTGTTCAGCTCGTCGGGACTGACGCTCTTGGCGGCCGGAGGGCAGGCCAGCGTGCAGGGTACAGTAGATGCTCGCCAGGCCAACTTGCTGAAAGCTAGTACGGTAGTGAGTTGCCAGCAGGTGCCCCTCGACAGCCTGTTCTACGTGTTCGAAAACTTCGGGCAGGACTTTATAACCCAGCGCCACCTGCGCGGTAGCCTAACGGCCCGGGCCGAAGTGGACTCGTACTTCGACCAGCACCTGACCCCGCTTACCGACCGCCTGGAGGCTGAAGTGCACGCCACCGTGCGCAACGGAGAGCTGCTCAACTTCGAGCCCCTGCAGAAGCTGAGTTTCCTGGCCAGCCGCGCCACCCTGCGGCACCTGCGCTTTGCCGAGCTGCAAAACCGCCTCTACATCCAGAGCCGCACCGTGTACGTACCCGAAATGGATATTCGCTCCAATGTGAAAGCCGCTTCCCTGATTCGGGTTACGGGCACGCATACCTTTGACCAGCAATTAGATTACCACGTGCGGATTCCGCTGTTGCCGGGGCTGTTGCCAACGGTTGCCGCCCGCGCTGAAGGGCCTACACTGCGGTTAGCTATTAAGGGCGATGAACAGAATTTTACCGTTCGCTACGAGCGAGGCGTGCGCGCGCCCGCAACGCCGGCCGAGGCTGGTTCGGGACGGGTGCCCCCGGCCGCGGCCGCTCCGGCCTCGGCCGCGGAAGCGGCTACGCCCGCAGCGGTACCCAAGCCCAGCTTCCAGCTCAAGAAACCCGTTAGAAAGCCCGCGCAGCCCCAGACCGGCGAGTACTTCGATTTTTAAGCGTTAAGGGCGGCACTTGTAGAATGAGCAGAGACAGCGCCGTGACTATCAGGGGAGTACGGGGGCGTAGGCAGGACCGCAGGGCAGCCTCGTAGGGCAGGGGGCAAAGACGGGGCTAACCAATCCGAAGAGCTTGCGTTAAGGGTACCTGGTTTATTTCCACCTACTTTCCTTTCTGTTATGAACGATACCCCACTCCTGCAGAACTATTCCGACCAGGAAAAAGCCGCTTACCTGAGCGTTATCGCCAGCCTTGCTTCTGCCGACCGCGAAGCCTCGGCCGCTGAAATAGAATTTTTGCAGCAGCTCTCGCACCAGGCTGGCCTAAGCGGAGGTGCTACCCAGCAAGTGCTGACGGCGGCCAAGGATGCCACCAACGAAAGCATCAAAGGCAACCTGGATGCCCTGCGCGGCAGCGACCTACGCTTCTCGCTGGTAACGGACCTTATCAGCTTTGCTCGAGCTGATGGCGCTTACTCGAACACAGAGGAGGAGATGGTCAACAAAATTGCTGCCTATCTCGGCATTAACCAGCAGCAAACCCAGGCGCTAGAGCAGGTAGTCGACCAGGCGGCTCAGGTTCCGCACGATGCCAACGACCCCGCCAAGCAAAGCTTCTTCGGCGGTATTACCGACAAGCTTTCCAGCGTGGGCATTCCGAAGGGGGCGCTCATGGCCGGCCTATTAGGGGTAGTAGCGCCTATGGTAATTTCTAAAGTAATGAACCGCGGTGGCGGAGCCGGCATGCCCGTCGGTGGCGGTATGATGGGAGGCATGGGCAGCGGCTCGTTGGGCGGTCTGCTCGGCGGGGCCGCCCAAAGTGGCATGGGCGGTTTGCTCGGCGGCTTGTTGGGCGGTGGCTTGCTCGGTGGCATGATGGGCGGTGGCCAGCAAAGCTCCTACGGCAACTATCCGCAGCAAGGCTCACACGTAGGCAGCGGCGGTTTAGGCTCCCTGATGTCCATTCTGGGCGGCCTGGGCGGGCAACCGAACATGCAGCCCCGTAGCGCCGGCGGTGGTGGCCTGGGCGGCCTGATGAGCGGGGGCATGGGCGGCCTGCTCGGCGGTCTGCTTGGCGGCCGTTAGGAGTTCGGAGCCTGCTTGCAACTGCAGCGCAGCATAACAGAAAGCCGGCTTCTCCGCGAGGAGAAGCCGGCTTTCTGCGTTAATAAGCCCCCGCTATACTACCGGGGTGCTTGTCGGATTCAGGCCGTCGAGGCGGCCGCTACCGGCGAGCTGTACTACGGTGGTGCCGGTGCTGGCGAAAACGCCGCCGGCGGCTTCTACTACCTCTACCAAGCGGTAGTTAAGCTGTTCTTTCACCTGCAAATACTCGTCGTAGTTCGTGGTTTCCACGAAGTATTGCACTGTTACTTCCTTAGCCGCCGGGGTGAGGGCCGCGAACTGCACCTGTACCTCCTTGGTCACCAAGGGGTTTTCTTCCAGGGCCTGCTTGCCCTCTTCCACAATGCGGTGCAATTGCTGACTGGTAGTTGTATGGCTCAGGGCCAGCGTGAAGCTCACGCGCCGGGCCGTACGTAGCGAAAGGTTGTCCAGCGGCTTGTCAATCATGGCCTTGTTGGGTACGGTCACGTAGCTCTTTTCGGCTGTGCGCAGGCGGGTGCTCCGGAAGCCCACTTTCTCCACGGTGCCCGTAACAGTGCCTACCTCTACCAGGTCGCCCACGGCAAAGGGCCGGTCGAGGAAGATGGTAAAGGAGGCAATTAGGTTTTCCAGGCTTTCCTTGGCGGCGAAGGCCACGGCCAGCCCCCCAATACCCAGCCCGCCAATCAGGGCCGTTACGTTCACCCCGAACACTTTGCTCAGCATCACCAGAAAAGTCAGGGTGAGCACCAGTACCTTCATCAGGTCTTTAGCGAAGGGAATCAGCTGGTTGTTGAGCCGGGAAGGGGTAGCCTCTGCTCGGCGCTGAAATACAAGTACCAGAAAATCAATCAGCCGCAGCCCAATCCAGCCTATGCCCCAAATAACGGAGAGCTGAAATAGCCGAAACAAAGCCACCTGCGGCCAGGGCTCGTTGCGGGTAATATCGGCGCTGCGCACGGGGTAGTCGAGAACCTGAAAGGCGAAGTAGGCGGTAATCAGGAAAACCACCACCGAAATAGGCTGAATCAGCAGAGCCTGGAACTGCTGCTCGCTTACCCCCTCGGTGCGCTTGCGGATAAAGCGGAACACCAGCTTGGACAGCAGCCGGGAGAGCAGCGTCTTGAAGGCGTACCCAAACAGCAGGATGCCCAGGCACGTCAGGTAGGCGCCAATGTTGTTGCCGAGAAATCGAAAACGCAGAATTTCCTGAAAAGTCATGAAGGGAACGTGCCGAATATGGTTGAAATTGAGAAATGTGGAGGAGGAAGGACGCCGTTAGGAACTGCACATCCGCACATTCCTGCACCTGTCACCACATATTCTTCTTATATCAACTGCCGTAGCGCCATTTCAAACGAGGTCTGAGCAATGCCGATTGTGGCCTCGCTCTGGCGACGAGTGCGCTCCAACGCCGCCCGGATTACGCGGGACGTGTCCTGGAAGATGGCCTGGTCGGTGATTTCCGCGTTGGACTCCATCAGGTAGGCAAACACCCGGGCCATGCCGCAGTTGGCAATAAAGTCGGGAATAACGGAAGTGTGGGCGTCGGCAAACTCACCGGTCGGGCCGAAGAAGATTTCCGGGTCCTGGAACGGCACATTGGCGCCGCAGGAAATAACTTCCAGCCCGCCGGCTACCAATTGCTCTACCTGCTGGCGTGAGACGAGGCGCGAGGCCGCGGCCGGAATAAAAATTTCAGCCCCGCTGTTCCAGATGCGCTGGTTTACTTCCTCAAATGGTAGCAGATTATCGGCGGCCAGAGCGTTACCGTCGCGCTCCAGGAACAGCGTCCGGATTTCTTCCAGCGAGAAGCCTTCCTCGTTAATCAGGCCCCCGGCCCGGTCAATAATGCCGGTGATGCGGGCGCCCTGGATGGCCAGGTAATAGGCCGCCGCCGCGCCTACGTTGCCCCAGCCCTGAATAATGGCGCGCTTACCGGCCACCGAGCGGCTACCCCATAGCTCGTAGTAGTGGCGCACGGCTTCGGCCACGCCGTAGCCCGTAATCAGGTCGGCCACGGTGTACTTGCGGCTGAGGTCGGGGGAAAATGCCGCGTCTTCCAGCACCTTCACCACGCCCTGGCGCAATTGGCCCAGCTTCTGAATCTTCTGGGGCTCGGTGGCGCGGTAGTGCCCATTCACGATGCCTTCCTGAGGGTGCCAGAGGCCGTAATCTTCCGTAATTGGAATTACGTCGTGAATTTCGTCCACGTTCAGGTCGCCACCCGTGCCGTAGTAATTTTTCAGCAGCGGAATCACGGCCCGGTACCACCGTTCCAGCACGCCGCGCTTGCGCGGATCCTGCGGATCGAAGTTGATGCCCGATTTGGCCCCGCCAATGGCCGGGCCCGACACGGTGAACTTCACTTCCATAGTTTTGGCCAGGCTTTCCACCTCGCGTTTGTCGAGACCCTTACGCATGCGCGTGCCGCCGCCGGCTGCCCCGCCGCGTAGGGAGTTAATCACCACCCAGCCTTCGGCCTCCGTTTCGGCGTCTTTCCACTCAAAAACTATTTCGGGGCGCTTATTTTCAAAGGTAGCTAGCAGGTCTTTCATCGGGTTGGTACACTAAAGGGTGGGGTGAAGTACTCTGGAAGCAAAGGTACGCACCCCAATTACAGAGCCTCGCACCGACTGGCTGCCGGCCAGTGTGGAGGCCGCCCGGAACGCGAAAGAAAGAAAAGCTGTAATGTATTGGTTGTCAGATTGTATTCCTTCTGGTTCAGCTGCCCAACTGGCAGCTGCGTATAAAGACAGTACTGTACAATATTCCCGGATTTATAAATTTTTTCACTCGCCGGTACGTTAAGAAGGAACTATGCAGAGTCAGAATATCGTATTACGCATATTCCTGCACAGGCTCCCCCGTACACCGTTGTAACGACATATGAAACCATTGCTTTCAAGAGTAGAATCAAAGAAGGTTGACAAGGCCGCGGCTATGCTTAAGGTGTTAGCGCACCCCAAGCGCCTGGCCATTGTCGACTTGCTAGGCAAAGAAGAGAAGATGACCGTCACGGAAATCTACCGCTCCCTTGATTTGCCCCAGGCTATTGCCTCTCAGCACCTCATTACCCTTAAAGACCGCGGCATCCTGTCCTCGTTCAAAGTAGGTACCAAAATCTACTACTCCCTTTCCATCCCGAAATTGCTGGATGTAATTGACTCGCTGGAAGACTGCTGCGACGTGATGTAAGCAGTCAGCCCCTGGGTTATCCTTGGGGACGCATGGCGCCAGCGGTATCTGATTACGCAAAAGCCCACCTGTCAGCAGGCGGGCTTTTTTGCGTTTAGCGGGTAGCCAGAAACTAGGCTACGTCGGGCTGGCGCTCTAAATCGAAAAGGTCCGTGAGCACATCGATGAGCTGATCGGCTTCACCGCGCTTGCAGGCAGCTTTGAGTTGCAGTACGGGCTGCTTGAGCACCTTTTGCATCAAGGAGCGGGTTATGTCGTCCATGCGCTTGGCTTCCTCGGGGCTCATTTTTTTCTGGAAGCGGTCCATCTCCTCCAGCCGGATCTGCTCCAGGGCATTCTTAAGCTTCTGAATGGTCGGCGACACCATCATTTCCTTGGTCCAGTCCTGCAAACCGGCCAGGCTTTCCCCGATGATGGCCCGTACCTGCGGCACGGCCGCCAGGCGGCGCTCCAGCGCCGCCGAGGCTTTGCTGTGGATGGCGTCGATGTTGTACACCAGTACGCCGGGCACCTGCTCTACATCGGTGGCAATGCTGCGAGGCACCGACAGGTCGATGAAAAATTTGTAGCTCATCACGTCAAGGCGCTCCACCATGTCGCGGGTGAAGAAGGGCTCGTCGCGGGAAATGCTGCTGATGATAACGTCGGCGTCCCGGAGGCCAGGCACCAGGTCCTCGAAGTCAATTACCTTGAGGCCACATTCCTCGGCCAAAGCATCGGCTTTGGAACGGGTGCGGTTGCAGATGGTTACGTCCTGAAACAGCTTGCTGTCCCCGAGGTGGCGGCACACATCGGCCCCAATCTCGCCCAGGCCTACCACCAGCACGCGCGGGTTGGCCACGTCGGCGGTCAGCTCTTCCACCAGCTCCAGCGCCGCGTAGGAAGTGGAAGCAGCTCCGTCGCGGAAGGAAGTTTCCTGCTGTACGCGCTTGTTGGTAAAGAAGATAGTGTGCAGCAAGCGGTGCAGGAAGGGGCCAGCCGCATCGGCATCAGCCGACCACTGGTAGGCTTGCTTTACCTGGTTGCTGATCTGCATGTCGCCCACTACCTGAGCGTCGAGGCCCATGGCTACCTCGAAGAGGTGGCGCACGGCCTCAGTATGCTGGTCCAGAATATCAAAGTAGGGAAAGTACTCCGCCACTTCGGGCAGGTGCTTGAGCTGCCCCAAGGCCTCAATGATGGCCGGGCTCTGGTCGCGCTCAGCGGAATAGTACACTTCCGTACGGTTGCAGGTGCTCAGCACGAGCAGATCCGTAAGAGCCAACTCGTGGTGCAGGGTATGCAGGAAACGGCGACAGGCAGCCTCGTCCAATGCAATCAGCTCCCGAATTTCGAGGGGAGCTTTTTTAAAAGAGAGACTGACGGCCTTGAATGGATGGAGCATAGCTTGTGCTAGTGCGAAAATCAGAAGGCAAAAATACAGTACAAATTGCTAGCGTGAAAACAGTTGCTACAACCAGCAGGTTCGAATCAGGGTGTATTCGCGCCAAATACCCTGTTTCAACAGATTAAAGAGAGCTTCTTCTCGTTTAATCTGACAAAAATCATTTCGCTTACGTGCGGTGGCAGCCCTATAGGGGAGCTAGCCCCGTAGTGGGCTCGTATCTTCGCCGGGGTGCGGGCCGTATGCTGCACCTTGCCACCCGCTTGTTTTCCGCTCGTGCTGCCCATCCCGATTTACGACCAGAAGTCCCGCATTAAGCTCATCATTGTGGGCGTCGCCCTGCTGATTGGGGCTGCTACGGTCATTTATACCAACCTGCTGGTGCAGCGCCTTTCGGAGCGGGAGCAGAAGCAGATTGACTTGTACGCCAAAACCCAGCGCTACCTGATCAATACGGAGGAGGAATCGAACGTGTCCTTTCTCTACGACGAGATTATCGAGGCCAACACCACCATTCCCGTTATCTGGGCCGATGACAGCGGCTACCCCCTCGACGCCCAGAACCTGCCCGTGCCCAAGGGCCTGAGTGAAACGGCCCGGGTAGCCTACCTGCAGCAGGAAATGCTGAGGATGAAGGAGCAGCATACGCCCATTGTTATTGAAATCGGGGGTGGAGTGCGCAACTTTATCTACTATAAGGAGTCGGCCCTGCTGACGCAGCTGCGGTTTTACCCGCTGGTGCAGCTGGCCATCATCGGCTGCCTGGGCATTATTGCCTACTTCGCCTTCAGCTACTCGCGCCGGGCCGAGCAAAACCGGGTGTGGGTAGGCCTGGCCAAGGAAACGGCCCACCAACTGGGTACGCCCCTGAGCAGCCTGGTAGGCTGGCAGGCGTACTTACGCGAGTCGGAACGGTTTAAGGACGAGCCCATTGTGGAAGAGCTGGGCAAGGACATCCGGCGGCTGGAAATCATTACCGAGCGGTTCAGTAACATCGGCTCGGTGCCGGTGCTCAACGACGAGAACATCTACCGGGTCACGACCAATGCCATCAGCTACCTGCAAAGCCGGGTGTCGCGCAAGGTCAGCTTCGAGGTAAAAACCGACCTGCCCCTGGATACGCCCGCCCAGGTTAACATTCCGCTCTTCGACTGGGTGATTGAGAACATCTGCAAGAACGCCGTGGATGCCATGGACGGCCGGGGCAGCATCACTATTCACCTGCGCCGCCCCATGCGCAACAAGTCTCAGATTGCCATTGACATCACCGACACCGGCAAAGGAATCCCGAAAAGCAAGCTGGAAAGCGTGTTCCTGCCCGGCTATACTACCAAGAAGCGGGGCTGGGGGCTAGGGCTGGCTCTGGCCAAGCGTATTATTGAGAACTACCACCGGGGCCGCCTCTTCGTGAAATGGAGCGAGGTAGGGCGGGGCACTACCTTCCGGGTAATCCTGAATGGGTAATATAGAAGGCTGCCCAGCGGTAAGCTAAGCCTCTTCCAGCGCTAAGACCGCGCCCCTAGCTGCCTTCGCTCTGCGCGCGGGTAGCTCTTATTTTTGCTTCGGCTGGGAGCTAGGGGCGTCCTGCTGGGCGGCTACCGTTTCGGCCGCCTCCCGGGCTTTCCTGACTTCGGCGCGGTTGGTAATTTCCACGTAGCTGTTGCCTTTCACGGGCTTCCCGTGGTGGGTGCCCTCTACCCGGCACATGCCTTCCCAGTAGTGCATCTTGATGCCCGCAAACAGCTTCAGAGTAAGCTCCTGGTCCGGCATAACTGGGGTGATGGTTAGGTCGTAGCCCTGGCTGGGCAGGCGCAGGCGCCATTTGTTGGGGTAGCGCAGCTTAGAGTGCGGGCTGGTCCAGTAGGCCAGGGGCTCCAGTTGGAAGTCTTCCTGACCGAGGTGGATGTTCTGGGCCTGAGAGCCGTAGTGCGAGCCCCCGCCGATGCTTTGGCCGGTAGCCTTGTTGTAGAGTTGGTAGGCCATAATTTCCTCGCGGTGCTCATCGAGCTGAATGCTGAACCAGTCCCAGCCCAGGTCTTTGGTGGTCACGCTGTTGCAGTTCCACTGCCGGTCGTACCACAATTCGCCCTCTACCTGCCGGGGCTGGCCGTTTACTTCCACGGTGCCGGTGGCCTGCAGGCGGGGGTAGCTGTAGTAGCCAGCCGTGGCGGTGGGGCCGTAGTGCTCGTAGCCGGTGCCACTGTGCAGCAGCACGGGCTTGGCGGGGGTAGTGGTGAGGTTGATGGCCTGGCCAGGGTGAGCGGCCATGCGGGCCTGCAGGTGGTAGCGGCCTTCCTGGCCAGTAAGGGTCCAGCGCTGAGCCTGCTTTTGCACGCTCAGGCTCAGCGGCAGGGTAGGGGCCAGCAGCTGGGGCAGGCGCGTCACCTTGTAGTCGTAGCGAAACTGCTGCTGCTGCGGGTCGGTGAGGGCGAAGTTGACCATTTGCCAGTCCTTCTGGCCCGTGAGGTTGAAGTGGAAGAACACGTATTCCACCCCGAACATTTCGCCGGTGGCTTTGTCGCGCAGGTGGCCGGTGAAGTACCACCATTCCAGGGAGTTCTGCTTGTGCACGGCTTCTTCCTGGGGCAACTGGGCCCGCTCGGCCACTACATCGTACTTGTTGGTAGGTTTGAGCGCGCAGCCGGCGGTAGTGAGCAGCAGGGCGAGGGTAGCGAATAGCAACTTCTTCATACCCCGGAATAAGGATTTTGGGGCCCGAAAGGTTTGCTGGGCGGGGCTTTCTTACGGGCGGAAGGGCCGCGTCAGGCGCCACCACAGGTTGCGCGGGCTATACCACCGGGACGCACTGATGCCGCCCATTACCACCACCTCGCCGCTGAGCATCTGGCCATCGGGGGCCAACAGTACCTGGAGCGCGTTAGTCTGCGGCAGCGTTACCCGCTGTTCTTGCTTACGGTAGCCTACATCGGTGAACTGCAGGGTTACTTCCCGGGCCCCCGCTTCCGGCAGTTGCAGCTCAAACGTGCCATCCGTGCCGGTGGCTACCCCGATGGTGGTGCCTGCTAGTAGCACCGTAACTCCCGGCATTGGCTCTCGCGTAACCGAATTACGTACTACCCCGCGCAGGATGGGGCGGGGTAGGCTGGGCAGCGCAGCAGGCTGAGGAACTGTTACCATGCCCAGCGTAATGGTGTGCGGCGCCGGGGTAGGCTTGGCCGCTACCTGCGCCTGGGCAGCAGAAGTGGCGGCTGCCCCGAATCCTAGCAAGGCCGCCAGGGCGAGAACCGGCCGCCGCCAGCCCGGAGAGGCTGCGACTGGCACCGCCAGAGGCCGGTTTACTTGTTGGGCCCGGAACCGGCCGCAGGTAGTGCCCGCCGCTTGCCCCAGGTAGGCCAGCAGCTCGGCATCGGTCATGCGGGTGAAGTCCACGACTACCTTGTTGCAGGCGGCGCAGTGGCGGCCCTGGGCGGCGGGAGTCATGGCAGCCCAGCTTTCGGAGCAGGGCTGCGGAACCTGGATGGCAGGACGGAGCGACATGGGCAGCAGAGGTTGACGTTGACCTGGTAGATGCCAGCCCGGGCCAGATTCCACACGTCGCGCCGGAATTATTTTGCAAAAGGGCCCCGGTGAATAACCAAGACACCTCTTATGCCCGCCTTCGGCTGCGTTACAGAGGCGGCTTTTGGGGTGGGGCGTGCTGCACCACTCGGCCCATGATCTGCCCCCGACCGGGGCGCGACTTCAGGCGCACGGTAAGCGGCTGGGGTGCAGGCGACACGGCTACCTCTACCGTCTGGCTAGTGAATACGAACGGGCTGCCCTGCACCCGCAGGCTGACGTTGCCCTGCTGCACGGCCGCCCACTGCTGCTTCATGGTAAAGCTGAAGTTGCCCTGCTCGTCGGTAACGGCTCCGTACTTGGTATCGCCAATAAAGATTTCCGCTCCCGCTACTCCCACGCCAGTAGAGTCGTCGAGAACCCGGCCCCGGACGGTAACCTGTCCCTGCGGGGCTGCGGCCGTGGCGTCGGTTTGCTCCGTGGGGCGGGGGCCAGCCGCGTGCTGCGGGCTGGCCGTCTGACAGGCCGTAAGCAGGGGCTTTACGCTGAGCAGGGCCAGCCCCGTGAGCACCCAGCGCCGCCAGCGGGGCGCCGGTGAGCTAAGCACGACGGGCGGCGCGGCAGGCGGCGCGAACTGCTCGGGGGCAAAGAAACCGCACACTTTTCCGCTGGCCGGCCGGGCCAGCCAAGCCAGAATTTCGGGTTGCGTCATGCCGGAAAAGTCGACCACTTCGTGCTGACAGCTGCCGCAGAAGCGGCCATCGGGGGTAGGCGTCATGTCGGCCCAGGGCTGGGGGCAGGGCTGCGGAACGGAAAAGGCCATAAGGGAGAGTGAATGGGGTGAGACAGGTAGCCAGATGCAAAACCGGGCCAGATTCCATAGGAATGAGTAGAAACGTACTTCCACTGACTCCGCGGGGTAGGCTGAATGGCTGGTAGCCGGGGTACGGGCGCGCGTCCGGGTACCCCGGCAGCTTACTCAAACCTAAAAGGAGGGCGGGGGCTGCCCGGGAGGGTGAGGGGTATTGGATGGAAGCTAGGGAAGCGTAGCGGCAATATGCAGCCCCCGGCATTATTCTGTATCTTTTGCCCCTCTTAACCTCTCACTACTGCTTTGTCCACGCCCCTTCCTCCTACGCGCAGCAGCGGCCTGTTTCGCCGCAAAAGCCTCGACGATATTCTGCACAACCCGCCCGCCGACGCCGAGGGTCACGGCGGGGCCGGGGGGGGCTTAGCCCGCCACCTGACTGTCCGCGACCTGACGGCCCTGGGCATTGCTGCCGTTATCGGGGCTGGTATTTTCAGCACCATCGGCAACGCCTCCCACGACGGCGGCCCGGCCGTGTCGTTGCTATTCGTGTTTACGGCCGTGGCCTGCGCCTTCTCGGCTTTGTGCTACGCCCAGTTTGCGGCTACCATTCCAGTCAGCGGCTCGGCCTACACGTACGCCTACGCCTCCTTCGGGGAGCTGGCCGCCTGGATTATCGGCTGGGCCCTGATTATGGAGTACGCCGTGGGCAACATCGTGGTAGCCATTTCCTGGTCGGACTACTTCACCGGCCTGCTCGCGGGGGTAGGGGTGCACATACCCGTTTGGCTGACTATGGGCATGCAAAGCGCCTATAAGCACTACAACGAGGTGCTGGAGCTGATGCAAGCGGGCAAGCCCCTGGCCGAGGCTTCGGCAGCTCAGCTGGAAGGCTACCGGGCCTGGAGCGCAGCCCCGGAGCTGCCGGGCGGCCTGCGGCTGGTAATTGACCTGCCCGCCGGCCTGATTACCCTGGCCATTACGGCCCTGGTGTACGTGGGCATCAAGGAGTCGAAGAACGCCTCAAACCTGCTGGTCGCCCTCAAGCTGATTGTGGTGGCGGTAGTAATTCTGGTGGGCGCCTTCTACATCCAGCCCGCCAACTGGAGCCCCTTCGCCCCGAACGGCATTGGGGGCGTACTCAAGGGCGTGTCGGCGGTGTTCTTCGCCTACATTGGCTTCGATGCCATTTCCACCACGGCCGAGGAGTGCAAAAACCCCCAGCGCGACCTGCCCCGGGCCATGATGTACGCCCTGATTATCTGCACCATTCTCTACGTCATCATCACGCTGGTGCTGACCGGCATGGTAAACTATAAGGAGCTGGCCGTAGGCGACCCGCTGGCCTACGTGTTTAATAAAGTGGGCGTGAAGTGGCTGGGTGGCATCGTGGCCGTATCGGCGGTGTTTGCCATGGCCTCGGTGCTGCTGGTGTTTCAGATCGGGCAACCGCGCATCTGGATGACCATGAGCCGCGACGGACTGCTGCCGCCGGTTTTCTCTAAAGTACATCCCCGCTTTCACACGCCCTCGTTCAGTACCATCGTAACGGGCTTTTTCGTGGGGGTACCGGCGCTACTGCTCAATATGGACCTGGTTATCGACCTGACCTCCATCGGGACGCTGTTCGCCTTTGCGCTGGTGTGCGGGGGGATTCTGATTATTGACCCTTATGGCCAGAGCGAGGCCCGCTTCAAAGTGCCTTACATCAACGGGCAGTTTCTGGTGCCCCTTCTCCTTATACTAGGTGTGGTGCTGCTGCTCATCTACAACCAAGCTGGTATTCAGGAGTTTCAGCGGGCCCTGGGCAGCGGCTACGAGGAAGCCCGCCACTACATTCCGATGCTGGTGTTCTTTGGGTTCTGCCTGGCGCTGGCCTGGCTTTCCTTCCGTAAGCGCCTTTCGCTGCTGCCGGTGCTGGGGCTGCTCACTAACCTCTACCTGATGACCCAGCTGGGCATTAACAACTGGCTGCTGTTCTTTGGCTGGCTGATTATTGGCCTGGCCCTGTACTTCAACTATGGGTTCAAGCACAGCCGTCTGGGGCTGAAAAAGGCCGTAGCCCGCTAGCCGCTCCCTTCGTTACCTGTGTCACCAAACCCGCCGGCTACCGTTGCCGGCGGGTTTGGTGCGTAAATTGGCACCCCAACTTCTGTTGCTTTGCTTCATGGCCGCTGATTTTTCTGGTATTACGCTGGCGGCCCGGCTGCATGCCGCGCGCCAGCAACTGCTGGATCTGGGCCTGCGCAACCCGCTGCTAAACTACCGGGCTTCCAGAACGCGCGGGATGACGATGGTTGGTGCGGAGCCCGCAGCCCTGCTCCGCCAGCTGCTTGAGAAAAGCATCCCCCTGAACGTTGCGCCGGCGGCCCCAGACAATCTGCCGCCGGTTTTACCTGCTACCTGCCTGCGTGCGGAGGTAAGCCGGGGAGAGTTGGAGCGGCGCCTGCGTAACACCTACTACGCGGCCCGTACCAGCCTGGAGGAACAGGGCGTTCAGATTCTGTACTTAGCGTTAGGTCAGCTGCGCTGGTACGACGCGGCCGCCCCCACGGAAGTCCGCCACGCGCCCTTGGTGCTTGTGCCCGTGACCTTGGAGCGCACTGGAGCGCAGTTTACCCTCCGCTACACCGGGGGGGCGGTGGAAGGCAACCTCTCGTTGCAGGCCAAGCTGAAAGCCAGCTTCGGGCTGGCACTGCCCCTGCCGCTGACAGAAGAGCCGCTTGCCCTGGACGAGTACTTGATGGCTGTAGCTTCTGCCGTGGCAGGCCAGAGCGGCTGGGAAGTCGACGCCTCGCCTGTGGTGCTGGACTTGTTTTCCTTCGCTAAGCTGCTGCTCTACCGCGACCTGGACCCCAGCGCCTGGCCCGAACGCCACGGCGTGCTCGACCACCCGGCTGTAGCTGCCCTGCTTACTCCTGATACCGGCTTTGCCGAGCCGCTACCCACCGCCGACGACACCACCTTTCTGGATACTCACCGTCCGGATTCTGAGCTGCAGCCGGTATTTGAGGCCGATGCCTCGCAGCGGCTGGCGCTGCTAGCCGTGCGCGAGGGGCGCAACCTGGTGGTGCAGGGGCCGCCCGGGACGGGCAAGTCGCAGACCATTGCCAACCTGCTGGCCGAGGCCATTGGTGCCGGAAAGAAAGTGTTGTTCGTGGCGGAAAAAATGGCGGCGTTGGAAGTAATAAAGCGCCGTCTGGATGCTGCAGGCCTGGGCGCCGCGTGCTGGGAACTGCACAGTCATACCACCAACGCCCGCGCCGTGCACGAGGAGCTAAAGGCTGCGCTGCACCTAAGCCCGCCAGCATCCCCCCCATGCCCCAACCAAGTAGCCCAGCTGCCGCTCTACCGCGCCGACCTCAACGCCTACGCGCTGGCCGTACATACTCCCATTGGCCGCAGCCGCCGTACCGCCCAGCAGGTTGCCGGGGAACTGCTGCAAGTGCGGGCCGAGGTAGGCAGCACGGCGCTACCCCGGCTTCCGTTCCCGACCCTCTCTACCTGGACGGATGCTGAAGCAGCCCGGGCCGAAGCAGTGGCGGCTCAGCTGCAGGCTACCCTACTGAAAGTAGGAGTGCCCTCGCGCCTTGCGTTCTGGGGAAGCGAGCTAACCGTGCTCTTACCAACTGAGCAGGCCGCTCTGGTCGCGCAAGTGCGGCAGGCCCAGGGCGCAGTTGGCGAACTGCAAAACGCCGCGGCCGCCCTGGCCTCCTACCTCGGCTTGCCGGTTCCTCTTGAACGCACGGCCGCCGAGCAGCTACTACCCGCTGCCCGCCACGCGCAGCTAGCGCCCCCGCTGACCGGAGTAGCCGTGTTGCACCCAGGCTGGGAGTACGCCGGCAGCGCCTTGAATGAGGTGCTAGGTGCGGGGATGCAATACGCGGCCCTCCGCCGGCGCTACGAGGCCGTGTTGCTCCCCGAAGCCTGGAGCGAAGACCTGCGGGCCGAGCGGGCAGCCGTACTTACGGCCGGAGTGGCGTGGTGGCGTTTTCTGAGCCCGGCGTACCGCCGCACCCGCGCCCGGCTGCAGCAGCTGTGGCGGCAGCCCCTCCCCCCAGACCCCGCCACCATACTGGCTCCTATTGATGCGGTGCACGAAGCCCGCCACCATGCCCGCACTATTGCCCATGCCCAGGAGCAAGGGTCCGCACTCTTCGGGCCTCGCTGGCAGGGTGTCCACTCCGATTGGGCCGCGCTCCGCAAGAGTGCCGATTACCTGGCGCTTACATACCGGCGAATTGCGCAGCGCCAGCTTCCGGCCGCGCTGCTGCCCCATCTGCACACCTGCAGCCTGGCCGGCCTTCCTGCGTCCGAATCTGAACTTG
Source organism: Hymenobacter sp. HSC-4F20 (assembly GCF_019599275.1). Taxonomy (GTDB): domain Bacteria; phylum Bacteroidota; class Bacteroidia; order Cytophagales; family Hymenobacteraceae; genus Hymenobacter. Next base: position 38,403 of record NZ_JAHZTD010000004.1, read on the forward strand.
ACCCCCTACTGGCGGCGCTGGAAAAAGCCCTGCGGGTCCACCGCTCGGCCGTGCAGGCGGTGGTAGCTACCCTGCAGCTAAACGAAGCGCGCCGCTTTGGTTCGGCCGGCCGCTTGCAGTTTCAGGAGTTTACCGCCCAGCAGGCCACGTTATCGGAGTGGGAGGCCGCCCCGGAGGCGTTGGTTCCGCTCTTGGAGTGGAATAATGCAGCAGCCCGGGTGCAGGCTGAGGGCCTGGGGGACTTGCTTCTCGTGGCCGAGCAGTGGGAGCCCGCCCCCCGGCTGCTGGCGGCGGCCGTGCGCCAGACGTGGCTGGAGCTGCTGCTGCAGCAGGCGTACGCCTTGCACCCAGCCCTGCGGCAGTTTGAGCGGGAGGCGCACGAGGAAACCGTCACCCGCTTCCGCGCCGCCGACCTTGCCGCACTTTCCTACCACCGGGGCCGCGCCGCCCGCAAGCATTACGAGCACCTACCTCATCCGCAGGCCGGCGGGCAGGTATTGCTGCTCCGCCACGAGCTGGCCAAGAAAACGCGCCACAAGCCCCTGCGCCGGCTAATGCAGGAAGCCGGGGCCGCCATACAGGCTATCAAGCCAATTTTTATGATGTCGCCGCTGTCGGTAGCCAGCTTTTTGCCCCCCGGCGCGGTGGAGTTTGATATAGTGGTGTTTGACGAAGCCAGCCAGGTACGACCCGTAGATGCGCTCGGTGCCATTGCCCGGGGCCGGCAGCTTGTCGTCGTGGGTGACTCCCGCCAGCTACCACCCACTACGTTTTTCGATTCGCTGTTGGAGCAGCCCGACGAAGCAGCTGAGGAAAACGCCACGGCCGATGTGCAGAGTATTCTGGAGCTGTGCCAGGCCCGAGGGATGCCAGTGCAGCCACTGCGCTGGCACTACCGTAGCGCCCACGAGTCGCTGATAACCTTAGCAAACCAGCTGTTTTACGACAACAAGCTGGTGGTTTTTCCGAACCCGGGGCCGCCCGGCGAGCAGCTTGGGCTAGCCTACCGGTTCTTGCCTACAACGTATTACGAGCGGGGAACCACGCGCACTAACCCATTGGAAGCTAATGCCGTAGCTGAAGCCGTACTGCATCATGCCGCCACTACCCCTCACCTTACGCTGGGAGTTGTTGCCTTTAGTTCAGCCCAGCGGCAGGCCGTACAGGAAGCCCTGGAGAGACGCCGGCCGTTGTCACCAGTGAGTGAATTATTTTTCAGCCAACATCCGCACGAGCCATTCTTTATCAAAAGCCTGGAAAATGTGCAGGGCGACGAGCGGGATGTCGTCTTGATCAGTCTCGGCTACGGACGCACCAGGGAGGGAGTAGTCCCGATGAACTTTGGCCCCCTGAACGGGGTAGGTGGGGAGCGGCGTCTCAACGTGCTCATTACCCGGGCCCGGCGTCGGTGCGAAATCTTTACCAACCTCTCCGCCCCCGATCTTGACCTAAGCCGCAGCAACTCGGCGGGAGTCGCAGCCCTGAAAGCCTTTCTGCACGCGGCCCAGCACGGGCCGCCGCCCAGCGTTGCTGGTCTGTTCGAAGAAGCTCCCTTCGAGCAGGTAGTGGCTCAGGCCCTTACCGCGCGGGGGTACACCGTGCACCCCCGGGTAGGCAGCCCAGGGTTTCACCTGGAGCTGGCAGTTGTTGACCCTGAGCAGCCACAGCGGTACGTGTTGGGCATTACGACAGATGGGGCCATGTACCGAGCGGCCCGCACGGCCCACGACCGAGACCAGCTGCGCCAGCAGCTGCTGGCAACCCGGGGCTGGCGCCTGCACCACATCTGGAGCCCGGACTGGCTGCGTAACCCCGAGGCCGAGGCGGAACGGGCCGTGCAGGCTATTGAGGCTGCCCGCGCGGGGCGCAACCTGGCCCCGGCCCCTCTGCCGGCCACTGCGGTTACCGGGGCTGTACTTACCGATACAGCAGGGGTAGGGCGGCCCTCAGCCCTAGCCGAGCCCTACCAAGTGGCCCAGCTTCCGGCGGCTCTGAAGCACCGCCCTCTGCATCAACACAGCTTAGGGCAGCTAGCCACCTGGCTGGCCCTGGTAGTGCGCATCGAAAGCCCCGTGCACGTGGAAGAAGCTACCCGACGGCTGGCGCAGGCCAGTGGGGCCACGCAAATGGGGAGCCGCCTGCGCGCAGCAGGGCAGCAAGCCGCTGCATTGGCAGCGCACTTACACTACCTACGCCGGCAGGGCGACTTTCTGTGGGAAAACACCATGCAGCAACCACCCTTGCGCAACCGATGCCACTTGCCTGACCTCTCGCGCAAGCTCCGCTTTGTGGCCCCCGAAGAAATAAGCCGGGCCCTGCAAACAGTAATCATGCAGGGCTTTAGCTTACCTCGGGAGGTAGCTTACTTGCACGCTGTGCGGCTGCTGGGCTTCCGCCGTCTTACCGCCGATATGCGCCCCCAGCTTGATGCCAGGCTGGCTAGCCTGCTGGAGCGCAACGCGGTAGTAGAAGTGGGTGGAGTAGTAAAGCCGGCCGGCCTGCATAGCAAGTTGCTACCCGAAGAGTAGGCGTATAGCCTACCCTACTACCAGAAATAGCACGTGCCCGCTCGGGAAGTGAGCGGGCACGTGCAAGAAGAACCCGTACGTGTTAACTGGCAACCACTAGCTCTCTGTCGTTGCAGGCTGGTTATGGTGGCTACCAGGTTGGAAAAGTACGGAGTGGGCAAACTAGGCTGAAGTGCTAGCTGGCCGGTACAGAAGAAGGGTCTTCGGGCTCAAAGAAAGCCAACTGCGTGTGAAACACCTGAAGTTGCTCGGGCGTGGAAAATAAAAACCGGTACGCTTGTTTTCCTCCTTGCATTGTCCGGATGGGCTCCGTGTCAAAGCCGAAGATCTTTAGAATGCGTTGTACCAGCAGGGGCGTTTGTTTGGTGAGCTGAGAGTTTTTCAAATTCACCACCATCGTGTAATTCATGCCCTGACTTTCGGCCCAGGGCTTGAGGCCCCCGTGGGCAAACGCATTAAGCCGATGTTTGACATACCGAAGGCCGTCAGCATAGCTGACAATTAAGAGGGGGTCGGGGAAAGCCATTGCGGCCTGTGCGAAATCTGACATAGGTGTGAGTAGGCAAGTAGGGCATGGTGACAAGAGAGCTTATATGGATAATATACACAAAACTAGACAGAAGCATTACTGCTCTATAAAGTGCTGTCTATATAGTGTTGTGAACTTCTGTGTCTTAGCGGGTACTCTGTGGGCGTATGGGTAGGAGCACGAAGCTCCCAACCTCGGCGGAGCAGGCTCCCGAGTTCCCGTTTTTCAGGGCTGTGTACAAGTGCAGGCCCGGCCGCGGCACACGGTTTTCGGGCAGGAAAGCTGGGTGCGCCGCCGGCTTACCGGGCCCTGCTTGCTCCACCCCCTAACAGGCGAACAGCAGAAGCAGGCTAGGCGCTCTGTACTGGCCTGTTGCAGCCCGCCGGAGCATGGCCGAAGCGGCCCGCAAGCCTGGTAGCCTGCCGTTACCGGGCCCGATGAATAATGAACACGCTAAGCAGAATAATGCCCATGCCCAGCAAATGCCAGAGGTTGAAGCTCTCCCCATCGAGCAGGCCCCAACCCAGCGCCATGATGGGCACGAGGTACGTATTAGACGCCGCGAACAGAGCGGTAGAGCTTTGAATAAGCTTGTTGAACAGCACCATGGCCACAGCCGTGCTCATGGTAGCCAGTAGGGCAATGTAGCCGAAAGCCACCCACGCGCCGGGTGTGTGGGCCAGCTTGAACAAAAACTGGGTACCCACTAGTAGGTACGCCAGTGCCGGCCCCCCGATAAACAGCAGCAGCAGCCCCGTTACGGCCACCGAAGGGATGCCGTGCAAGCGGTTCTTTATCACGTTCACGCTCACGCCGTAGCCTAGGGTAGCCAGCACGATATAGAGCCCGTACCAGGCATTGCTTTCCCCGGAAGGGGTAGCGTCGCCGCCGCTGCCGCCCAGCAGAATAAGCACAATGGTACCGACTAGTCCCAGCCCAATGCCGAGCGTGCGCAGGCCCGTGAGTTTTTGCCCAAAAAAAGCCGCTCCCACTACCAGCGTAAACACGGCCGTCAGGGCGTTGAGTACCCCGGCCAGCCCTGATGCCAGCCGGGTTTCGGCATAGGCAAACAGGAAGGCCGGGATGAGTGTGCCCACCACGCCGCTCAGCAGCAGCCACTTAAACCGGCTTCGCTCTACCTTGCCGATGTGCCGAAGCGCGAAGGGCAGCAGCAGCAATGCGGCCACGCTTACCCGGGTAGCGCCTAACTCCAGCGGCGAAAACACCAGCAACCCCTTTTTCATCAGAATAAATGACGTGCCCCAGATGCTGGCCAGCAGCAACAGCAGCCCCCAGGCTGAGGCCGGCGTATGATTCGGTGGGGAAGGCGCAGCGGGCGGTTGGGTAGGCGCAGCCGTAACGGCGGGGGCAGGACTGGAAGGCATGGAGTGGGCCGGGTAGGAAGAAAGAAAAAGAACGCCATGCCGAGGCGGCTCCTCGGCATGGCGTTTACGGGATACCGTTAAGACAGCTTATCCCACCAAAACTGGCTCGGCGGCAATAATTTCATCCATAATCGTATGGATTTCCTCGGGGTCATTGCTTTCCACCAGGCGGGTGCGCCACTGCCGGGCCCCTTCCAGCCCACGGAAATACTGGGCGTAGTGGCGGCGCATTTCAAAGATACCGGCTCGGGGGCCTTTCCACTCCAGACTTTTCTCGAAGTGCATGCGGCAGGCCTGCACCCGCTCCTCCACGGTGGGCGGGGGGAGCAGCTCCCCGGTGGCAGCGAAGTGCTTTACTTCCCGGAAAATCCAGGGGTAGCCAATAGCGGCGCGGCCAATCATCACCCCGTCCACGCCATAGCGGTTCTTGTACTCCACGGCTTTCTGGGGCGAGTCAATGTCGCCGTTGCCGAAAATGGGAATGTTGATGCGCGGGTTGTTCTTGATGCGGCCAATCAGCTCCCAGTCGGCCTCGCCTTTGTACATCTGCACGCGGGTACGGCCGTGAATAGTCAGGGCTTCAATGCCAATGTCCTGGAGGCGCTCAGCCACATCCTCTACATTCTTGGTGGAGTCGTCCCAGCCCAGGCGGGTTTTTACCGTCACGGGCAGGTGGGTGGCCTTCACCACGGCTTCGGTCATCTGCACCATCTTCGGAATGTCGCGCAGTAGGGCTGCGCCGGCGCCGCGGCAGGCTACCTGCTTCACAGGGCAGCCGTAGTTGATGTCGATAAGGTCAGGGCCGGCTTCGGTGCTGATGCGGGCGCACTCGCCCATCGTTTCCACGTCGGAGCCGAACAGCTGGATGCCGATGGGCCGTTCGTAGTCGAATACGTCGAGCTTCTGGCGGCTTTTGGCGGCGGCCCGGATCAGGCCCTCCGAGGAAATAAACTCCGTGTACATCAAATCAGCCCCGCCCTGCTTACACACGGCCCGGAACGGCGGGTCCGATACGTCCTCCATGGGCGCAAGCAACAGGGGAAAATCAGGAAGGGATATATTACGGATGTGTACCACGGCAGTCTTCTAGTATTTTGCGCAAATTTACGACTTAGTGCTTAGCCAGAGAGTATCCAGCCGTTGCTATTCCTGGCACCTACCTTCAGCACTACCCCTCACGCTCTAAGCACAGATTCCCCATGAAAGGTTTCGTCTCCAGCCGGTTGCATCCTCTGGCTAATCTGGGGTTGCTGGTCGTGCTCTTGTTGGCAGCTTTCTGCATTACCAGCTTCCTGGTTATGGTGTTCAACTACCTGTTTTTTGGGGTGGGCATGCAGGAAATGGGCAATGTTACGCAGCGCCCGGCCGACTACGCCAACGGGTGGGGTGTTTCTATGTTAAGCCAAGGGGTGCTGCTGCTGGGAGGCCTTGGGGGCGCGGCCCTGGCGCTGGCCGCCCTCACGGGCAACAAACTGGCGGATTACTTTCTGCCCCGGCGCCCGGTGCCGGCTGGTTGGCTGCTACTGGCGGGGCTGCTGATTATCGTGAGCCTGCCGGCCATGTCGGGTCTGATTGCCTGGAACGCCAGTCTGGACCTGCCCGAGTGGGCTCTGGATAAGGAGGAGCAGGCCAAAGCCATTCTGAAGGTGCTAACCAACTTTTCTTCGCCTCTGCGCTTTGTAGTGGCCCTGCTGGTCATGGCCGTGGTGCCGGCCGTGAGTGAGGAGCTGTTTTTCCGCGGCGTATTGCAGCGCAACCTGGTGCAGTGGGCCGGCCAGCACGCGGGCATCTGGCTGGCGGCAGCTATTTTCAGTGCCATTCACTTGCAGTTCCAGGGATTTATTCCCCGTTTTGTGTTGGGGCTAGTGTTGGGCTACCTCTACGAGTGGAGCGGTAACATTTTGGTGCCCATGACCGCGCACTTTACCCAGAACGCTTTTCAGCTGGTTCTGCTGTATGCCCAGCAGCGGCAATGGTCGGCCGCTGACTTCGACCCTGATTCTACGGAAGCTATGCCCTGGTATTGGGTGCTGCTCTCCCTTGTGGCCTGCACGGCCGGCATGTGGTACCTCTACCGCCAGATGCAGCAACCCCGCCCCGATGAGCTGCCGACCCAGCTGCGTACCCTGGGCGCTACCGGCGTAGCCGTGCAGAAAGCAGGGGCAACCACCACCACCGCCCGCACCCTCAGCCACGACGGCATAGATGCTACCCGCTCGGAGGGGTAGGCTTAGCCACAGCTCGTTTTTATCTTTTATAATTCCCCTCTCCCTTGTCTACCTCTCCCGCCCCCGCCCCGCCCGCCCCTGCTGAGCCTTCGGCTGGCAAGCCTCCGATGTCGAACCTGGCCCAGCGCATCATTTTCGGCGTCATTGGGGCCGTGCTGCTGCTGGGTAGCGTGTGGTACAGTGCATGGACGTTTGCCCTCTTCTTTGGGCTGGTGCAGATGCGCATGCTGTGGGAGTTTTACCGCATGATGCGGGAGGTAGGCTACAAGCCGGCGGCCATGCTAGGGGGCGGTATCAGCATACTGATTTTTGCCGGAGTGCTCGGCGTGGTTGTAGTAAACAATACGGTAGATTCTATCGGGGAAGGGATGCACCACGTGGTGGGCGACGCCCGCTCGGCTGGCATCATTCTGACGGGGGTTCTGCTGCTATTGCCCGTCATTCTGATTCTGCGCGAAATGGCCGCCTGGCCCCGGGAGCAACAGGATTTCTCGCCGTTTTCCAATGTGGGCGTAGCCCTGCTAGGCCTGCTCTACGTGAGCCTGCCCATGAGCTTGCTGAGCGTGCTGGCTTTCACGGATACGGGCTACGACTACCGCCGCATCTTCGCGCTGCTGCTGCTGGTGTGGTCCTCAGATATTGGGGCCTACGCGGCCGGCAAAACCTTTGGCCGGCACAAGCTGGCGCCCAAAATCTCGCCCGGCAAAACCTGGGAGGGCGCCATTGGGGGCTTCCTGCTGACGCTGGGCATGGGCTGGGCCCTGGGCTACATGCTACCCGAACTCTCCCTGACCTACCGCTTGGTAGTGGCCGGCGTAGTAGCCGTGTTCGGCCCCCTCGGCGACCTGGCCGAATCCATGCTCAAGCGCAGCGTCGACATTAAAGACTCCGGCCGCATTATGCCCGGTCACGGCGGCCTGCTGGACCGCTTCGATGCCTTTCTGTTTATTCTGCCGGTGCTGGCCTTGCTGCGGCTAGTGCTGGAATAACCTCCTAGCGGCAGGGTAGTAACTACTGCAGAAAAGCCGGCCCTTGCTGCCAAGGGCCGGCTTTTGCGCTGAAAAAATACAGGCTTGATTTTAGAAATACGCACAGGTATTGTGGCCAGACGCTGCAAACCTTATAGCAAGAATCTTTACCCGGTAGGAAGATGCACAGCTCCCGCTCGCAAGCAGCCACGTACCCCGGCAGCGCTTCCTCCCGTATGGCATAAACCTACTACCTTTGACCACCCAAATTTTTCCCGTGCGCGACTCTAGCTCCCACCGCTTAGTCGCCAAGTAATTTTCTCACCCACCCCAACCCCAACCCCGTATGGCTGCCACCACGGTGTACAAAGAGCCGGCACCCCGCGTCGATGCCGAAAATCCCCTGGAATCCATGATGTCGCGTTTCAACGTGGCCACGGAAATTCTGGGCCTCGACGACGAAACCTACAACGTACTCAAAGCGCCCGACAAGCAGATCATCGTCCATATCCCCGTGACAATGGACAACGGCAAGGTGCGCGTGTTTGAAGGCTACCGCGTGGTGCACAACACCATCCTGGGGCCTTCTAAAGGCGGTATTCGCTATGATAAGAACGTGCACCTGGATGAGGTGAAGGCCCTGGCCGCCTGGATGACCTGGAAGTGTGCCGTGGTAGATATCCCGTACGGTGGGGCCAAGGGCGGCATCATCTGCGACCCGACCACCATGAGCGCCGGCGAAATTGAGCGCCTGACCCGGGGCTACACCCTGGCCATGAAGGATGTGTTTGGCCCCGACCGCGACATTCCGGCTCCCGACATGGGCACCGGCCCGCGTGAAATGGCCTGGCTCATGGATGAGTTCAGCAAGACGGTAGGTGCTACCTCGCCGGCCGTAGTGACCGGTAAGCCCCTGGTAATGGGCGGCTCCTTGGGCCGCACCGAGGCTACCGGCCGTGGGGTAATGGTATCGGCCCTGGCCGCCATGAAAAAGCTGAACATGGACCCTACCCAGGCTTCGGCTGTGGTGCAGGGCTTCGGCAACGTGGGCTCCTGGGCCGCCAAGCTGCTCAGCGAGAAGGGCGTAAAAATTAAAGGCGTTTCCGACGTAAGCGGCGCTTACTGGAACGAGAATGGCATCAACATCGATGAGGCCGTGGCGTACAAGAACGCTCACAAAGGCCGTCTTGATGGCTTCACCGGCGCTACCTTGATGGACAACGCCGACGACCTGCTGCTGGCCGATGTGGACCTGCTGGTGCCCGCCGCCGTGGAAGACGTCATTACCGAGCACAACGCCCACGAAATCAAAGCCAAGCTGATTGTGGAGGGTGCCAACGGTCCGACCTCGGCTTCCGCTGACCCCATTATCAACGAGAAAGGTATAATGGTAGTGCCCGATATTCTGGCCAACTCGGGCGGCGTAACCGTGTCTTACTTCGAGTGGGTGCAGAACCGCCAGGGCTTCAAGTGGAGCGAGGATATGGTGACCGAGCGCGCCGACCGCATCATGACGGAAGCCTTCGAGAAGGTGTATGCTACCTCCCAGAAGTATAACATCCCGATGCGTATTGCTGCCTACGTGGTAGCCATTGATAAGGTAGCCCAGACCTACAAGTTCCGCGGCGGCTTCTAAAGGGCCAGCGCCGGGCGAAGCCCTGCGCTAAAAATAGTGCGCGGGGCGCTAACCCAACAGGTGGTGCATTGCGTATTCGGGTGATATGCCCGGCCCTACTATATTTGTTCGCAGATAGCCCGAGCCGGTGGTTCGGGCTATCTTTGTGTAGTTTGGGTGGCAACGGTTTTCGCGCCGGAATTGTTAGACCCGTAGTTATTTTGGAAAAGCGCCTGACTCAGCACCCGAAGTCGAATCAGCGCAAATCAGCGATTCATGAAGATCCACAAAGAAGGACGACGTATTCTGTTCTTTACCCTGCTGGCCCTGCTGGCCGTGAACCTGCTGCTGTTTCGCTATAATGCCGAAAACGACGGTTTCAATAAGGTTTTCGCCGGTATCTCGGTGCTTGTTTTCCTGACGCTGCTGCAGTTTTTTCGTAGCCCTGCCCGGCGCTTATTTACGCACGAGGACCTAGTTATTGCCCCGGCCGACGGAAAGGTAGTGGTGATTGAGAATGTGCACGAGCCGGAGTATTTCGATGATGAGCGCAAGCAAATCAGCATCTTCATGTCGCCGATTAACGTGCACATCACCCGAAATCCCATTTCAGGCATTGTGCGCTACTTCAAGTACCATCCGGGCAACTACTTGGTAGCCTGGCACCCCAAAAGCAGCACCAAGAACGAGCGCACCACAGTAGTAGTGGAATCGGAAGCCGGTCCGTTTGTGCTCTTCCGCCAGATTGCCGGCGCCATGGCCCGCCGCATTGTGTGGTACGTGAACGAGGGCGACGAAGTAAGCCAAGGCGAGGAGTTCGGCTTTATCAAGTTCGGCTCGCGGGTGGATATTTTTGTGCCCCTGGACACGGAAGTGAAGGTACAGATTGGGGAGAAAGTGAAGGGCGGGCAGACTATCATTGCCCAGCTTAAAACGAATACTCCTTCGTTGTTCTAGAAAAGCATTCGGGGTTTAGCACCTGCATATACACCAACGCCCGGGGCGCTGCTTACTACTAAGCAGCGCCCCGGGCGTTTAGAAGGGAAGGCACGCTAGGGGCTAGCCCGCTACTGGTTCTGCGGGTGCGGCTGGCGCTTTCACAGCAACCGGCAACTGGTAGTGCAGCAGCGTAGTGCCATCGGGCCAGGTTTGGGTGCGTTGCAGCGAAAGAGCCCGGGGCCGGGGCTGCTCCCGCCACAGCGGTATGCCCGAGCCCAGCAGCTGAGGCACAATAAACAGCATCAGCTCATCAATCAGGCCCGCGGCCAGCAGCGGGGCGGCCAAGGTGCTCCCGCCAATCAGCCAGATGGTGCTGCCCGCTTCCTGCTTGAGCTGCGTGACAAACCGGGCTGGATCTTCGGTTACGAAATGCACCGATGGGTGTACGGGCTCTGCGGGTGGTCGGTGGGTGAAGACGTAGTTGGTAAGAGTAGGGTAGGGCCACTCGCCAAAGGTGAGCACCTGCTCGTAGGTAGCCCGGCCAAGGAGGGTAGCATCGGCAGTAGCCAGGAAATCAGCGTAGCCGTAGTCTTCGCCGGGGGGTGGGGTCGGCAGCCATTCTACGGAGCCGTCGGGAGAGGCGATGTAGCCGTCGAGGCTAGTCGCAATGTACAATACTACTTTACGCATTGGGTGGAGGTGGAGTGGGTTCGGATTATGCGGAGTAAGTTAGGCGCTCCGGCGTTCCGAACCACTACTAGCTCCGCAGATTCTCCGGCATCTGCTCACCCCATGCCCTAGCTAGAACCAGCTGGCTACCACGGGCATCAGCTGCTCCAGGGCCTGCTGGTCGTCCTGGTCAAAGTCGTTAAGCCGGTCGCTGTCCACGTCCAGCACGGCCACTACCTGTCCGTCTTTGAGCACAGGCACCACAATTTCCGACTTGGAGTCGGAACTGCAGGCAATATGCCCAGGAAACTGCTCTACGTCGGGCACAAGGATGGTGGCCGCCTGCTCCCAGCTGGCTCCGCAGACGCCCTTACCCCGGCGGATGCGGGTGCAGGCAATGGGGCCCTGGAACGGCCCCAGCACCAGCTCGTTACTTTTTACCAGGTAGAAGCCTACCCAGAAAAAGCCAAACGCCTGCCGCAGCGCGGCCACCGTATTGGCCAGGTTCGCAACTAAGTCGGGCTCCCCAGTGGTCAGAGCCGTGATTTGGGGCAAGAGCTGGCGGTATTGCTCTGCCTTGCTCAGGGTAGTATCGAGGTGCAGTTCTTCGGCCATAGGGCAGGGGAAGTAAACGTCAGAGAAGGTAGTAAGCCTGACAAGCAACTAGGCGTGGGCTTGCTCAGCAACGCAAAGGTACGGCTAGCGCGCCGGTTGCTCATTACCGGGGCAGCTTCTGGGCGCAGGGCTACCGCTGATACACAAATACCTCATCCTCACCCAGCCCGAACCGTTCGCGCAGGCCGGTTAGACCCATGCGGGGCGCGGTTACTCCGCCATGCAGGCGACGGGGGCTGCGAATCACGCGCGCTTCGTCCCAGAGGCCGTCTTTTAACAGCGAGTTTAGCACTGTCGGGCCGCCTTCTACCAGCACAGATTGCACGTTTTGTTGCTGGAGGTAGTGCAAAATCTGCGGAAACAAGTCTTCGGCTTCCGACAGGGTAACGTAGGTCAGGCTGTCTTTCGAAGCCCGTTCCCGGTAGGTAAAGACCACCGTAGGCTGGCTGCCGTCGAACAGGTAATGAGTAGGAGGTAAGCTCAGGTTTTTGTCAATAACCAGGCGGATGGGATTGGAGCCGGGCCAGGCCCGCACATTCAGGCGCGGATTATCGTGCAGAGCGGTGCGCGTACCCACCAGAATGGCGTGCTCCTCGGCCCGCCACTGGTGCACGGCTACCCGGGCTAGCTCCCCGCTAATAGCTACGGGCTGAAAGTAAGGGCCGGCCAGGTAGCCATCGGCTGTTTCGGCCCATTTCAGAACCACGTACGGGCGCTGCTGCTCCTGCACTGTAAAGAAGCGACGGTTTAGCCAGCGCCCTTCGGCCTCCAGGAGCCCGGTTTCTACCCGGATGCCGGCCTCCTGCAGCTTCCGGATGCCCCCACCCGCCACCAGCGGATTGGGGTCGAGGTTGCAGATTACTACTTCCGCCACGCCTTTGGCAATCAGCAGATCGGCGCAGGGCGGAGTTTTGCCGAAGTGGGAGCAGGGCTCCAGGGTAACGTACACGCGGCTTTGCGCCAGCAGCTCCGGCTGCCTAACGGCCGCCACGGCATTGACCTCGGCGTGGGGGCCGCCGTAGCGCTGGTGCCAGCCCTCACCGATAACGCGGCCCTCGTGGGTGATAACGCAGCCCACCAGCGGATTCGGGCGGGCGTAGCCGGTTCCCAGGCGGGCCAGGTCGAGGGCGCGGCGCATCATGAGTTCATCAACAGCGGAGAAAGTAGGCATGGGTGGGGCTGGTGGAAAGGAGGTGGGATGGTGAAGATACAGCTCCTACCGAAACGGGCGCGCGAAGATACGGCCCGGGGCCGGCCGCAAATCCCGTACTTTTGCCGTATGCGCACGCCTACGCTTCGCCAGCTTACGGCCTCTTTAGCTACTGATCTTGCGGTTCTCTACCCCGCCCCGGAGGCGGAAGCTATAGCCGGGCAGGTGCTGGAGCACCTGCTAGACCTCACGCCCCTGCAACGCCGGATGCAGGCCAGTGAGGTAATACCCGCCCCAATGCTGGCCGCCCTGGAGCCCCTGCGGGCCCGACTCCTACGCCACGAGCCCCTGCAATACGTGCTGGGCATAGCTTTCTTTGCCGGCATGGAGTTGGAAGTAACGCCCGCTACCCTTATCCCCCGCCCCGAAACCGAAGAATTAGTAGCCCTGATAAGCCGGGAGCAGGCTACGCGCCCGCAGTTGCGCGTGCTGGATGTTGGTACTGGCTCCGGGTGCATTCCGCTGGCCCTGAGCCGGCAGTTGGCAGTACCCCACCTGACGGCCATTGATGTTTCCGCCCAGGCCCTGGACGTAGCCCGCCGCAATGCCCTTACCTACCAAGTACCCATCGACTTTCAGCAGGTAGATATCCTGCAAAGCACCCCCCGGCTGGCTGGCCCGCTTGATGTGCTGGTAAGCAACCCGCCGTACGTACTGGAGCAGGAGCGCCCCTTGATGCGACCCAATGTGCTCGACTACGAGCCCGCCACGGCTCTGTTCGTGCCCAACGAGGACCCTTTGCTCTTCTACCGTCGGATTGCGGATCTGGGGCGCGGGTGGCTGCGCGCGGGCGGGGCCGTATACTTTGAAATCAATGAGCAGTTTGCCACCGAAACAGTTGCCATGCTGACGAACTTCGGGTACCATAAAGCCCAGGCTCTGCCTGATTTGTTTGGCAAAGCCCGGCTGGTGCGGGCTACCTGGCCGGGCAGTGGCGCGTAACATCACAAAACGATAATCAGGCAGGGAGTGGAGCACGGGGTGGAAGTGCCGCAATAAATTCTCAACAGACTTCTAAAACTGCTACCTTTGCCGGCTGAAATTCTGCTTACCAACTCTTTCGGCATGCCCGACACCTCCGGCTACTATGCGCACTCCACTGCCGTCCTGGACGAAGGCTGCCGCATTGGGGAAGGGTGCCGCATCTGGCACTTCTGCCACGTAAGCTCCGGCGCCGAGCTGGGAGCGGGTTGCTCGCTGGGGCAGAACGTGTTCGTGGCGGAGGGGGTAACTCTGGGCCGCAATGTAAAAGTGCAGAACAACGTGAGCCTGTACGCGGGAGTAGAGTGCGCCGACGACGTGTTCATTGGCCCGTCGGCAGTGTTTACCAACGTGCTGAATCCGCGCTCGGCCGTGCCACGCCGGGGTAAGGAGTATTACCAGCCCACCCGGCTGGCCCAGGGCGTTAGCATTGGGGCCAACAGCACCATTGTGTGCGGCGTCAGCCTCGGGGAGTACGCTTTCGTGGGGGCCGGCTCCGTAGTAACCCGTGATGTACCTGCCTATGCTCTGGTATACGGCAACCCGGCCCGCCCGCGTGGCTGGATGAGTACCCACGGACACCGCTTGGTATTTGACGAGGCTGGCCGCGCTACCTGCCCCGAAAGTCAGCAGCAGTATCAGTTAACCGATGGGCAGGTTTTTCGTATCAGCCCCGGCTAGCGCAGCGCCCAGTTTCAGTTTTTTAGCTTTTCGTAAGCCCCGACTCCAACGTCTTTACGTCCTAAATTTCCTATCGTGTACGAGCAACTTCTCCAGAAACAGGCCAAGCTGGCTGTCATCGGCCTCGGCTACGTAGGCTTGCCTATTGCCCTTGAATTCGCCCGCAAAATTCAGGTTATCGGCTTCGATATCAATGCTAAACGCGTTGAAATGATGCGCAATAACATTGACCCGAGCGGGGAGCTGGATGCCAAGGACTTTGAAGGCTGCGACATTGAGTTCACTGACTCGCTGGACGTGCTGCGGCAGGCTACCTTCTTCATTGTGGCCGTGCCCACGCCCATTGATGAGCATGCGCAGCCTGATCTGAAGCCGCTGCTCGGAGCGTCCTCTTCAGTCGGGAAAGTGCTCAAGAAGGGCGACTACGTGGTGTTTGAAAGCACCGTGTACCCCGGCTGCACCGAAGAAGACTGCATTCCGGTAATGGAGCAGCTCTCGGGCCTGAAGTACCCGGCCGACTTCAAAGTAGGCTACTCGCCCGAGCGCATCAACCCCGGTGACAAAGAGCACACGCTGTCCAGCATTGTGAAGGTAGTAGCCGGCTGCGACGCTGAATCGTTGGAGGAAATTGCCAAAACCTACGAACTGGTGGTAAAGGCCGGCGTACACCGCGCCAGCAGTATTAAAGTAGCCGAGGCTGCCAAAATCATCGAAAACACTCAGCGCGACGTGAACATTGCGTTGATGAACGAGCTGTCGATGATTTTTGACCGCATGCACATTAATACCTACGAGGTGCTGGAAGCCGCCGGCACGAAGTGGAACTTCCTGAAGTTCTCGCCCGGCCTGGTAGGCGGCCACTGCATCGGCGTGGACCCGTACTACCTGACCTACAAGGCGAAGGAGCTAGGCTACGACGCCAAGGTTATCCTCTCGGGCCGCACGACCAACGACAACATGGGGGCGTACATCGCACGCAAAACGGTGCAAACCATGATTAAGCAAGGGAAGGACGTGGCCAAAAGCCGGGTGCTGGTAATGGGCGCTACCTTCAAGGAAAATGTGGAAGACATCCGCAACTCCAAAGTAGCCGACGTTATTCAGGAGTTGAAAAACTTCTCCGTAAACGTTGACATTGTGGACCCGCACGCTGATTCCGACGAGCTGCACCACGAGTATGGCTTCCGGCTCACGCCCGAGAGTGAAGTTCGCAACGACTACGATGGTATCATCGTGGCTGTAAGCCACCAGCCCTATACGCAGCTGGACGAAGCCTATTTCAAGAGCCTCACCAACCAGCCAGCCGTGCTAGTTGACATCAAGGGATTGTTCCGCGACAAGATTCAGGACCTCGCCTACTGGAGCCTGTAGTGGTGAAATTGTGAAGTGTGAGTAGGGAAGTTATCGGGCTACCGTGCCAGCAAAGCCGATAACTTACCCAGACACTACCCTTACTTCACAAGCTCACTAGTTCACACTTTCACACTTTCATCCATGGAGAGAACCAAAATCCTCGTGACAGGCGGCGCCGGCTACATTGGCTCGCACGCTGTAGTTGAGTTGTACGAAGCAGGCTTTCAGCCCATCATTATCGATAACTTCAGCAACTCCGAAGACTCGTCGTTGCGAGGCATTGAAGAGATTCTCGGCGTGCGGGTGCCGGCTCACCGCGTCGATTGCACCGATGCTGAGGCTCTGCGGGCTGTGTTTGCTGAAGAAGGTAACCTGCGGGGGGTGATTCACTTCGCCGCCTACAAAGCCGTGGGCGAATCGTTGCAGAAGCCGTTGGAATACTACCAGAACAACGTGGGCTCCTTGCTGACGCTGCTACAGGTAATGCGCGAGTTTGGCGTGGAAGCCCTGGTGTTTTCTTCCTCCTGCACAGTGTACGGCGTGCCGGACGCACTGCCCGTTACCGAGCTGACGCCCACTAAAAAGGCCAACTCGCCCTACGGCGCTACCAAGCAGATGTGTGAAGACATATTGCGCGACGTAGCGGCGGCCCCTGGGGCGAGCATGCGCACTATTCTGCTCCGTTATTTCAACCCTATTGGGGCGCATCCCTCCGCTAAAATCGGAGAGTTGCCCCTGGGCGTACCCCAGAACCTGATTCCGTTTGTAACCCAGACGGCGGCGGGCATTCGGGAAAAGCTCACCATCTACGGCGACACCTACGACACGCCCGACGGAACCAATATCCGCGACTACGTGCATGTGGTGGACCTGGCCAAAGCGCATGTGGTCGCCGTACAACGGCTTCTCGATGGGCAGGGAGAACTCGTCGAAACCTACAATGTGGGTACGGGCCGCGGCAACTCTGTGCTGGAAGTAGTGCAGGCCTTTGAGCGGGCCACGGGCCAAAAGCTCAACTATACTATCGGCCCGCCCCGCCCCGGCGACGTGCCGGCTATTTACGCCGACGTAACCAAGGCTACCCAGGAATTGGGGTTCCAAACAACCTCTACTTTGGAAGAGGCCCTGGCCAGCGCCTGGAAGTGGCAATTGTCATTAAGTAACTAAGGGAATAAGCGAATGGGTGGGTTGGTGCGCTACTGAACTCGTTTGCTTTACACGCTTATCTTACTTATTCACGCATTTACGCATTCACCATATGAAAATCATCATCACCGGCGGGGCCGGCTTCATTGGCTCGCACGTGGTGCGCCTGTTTGTAACCAAGTATCCCGAGTATCAGATCCTGAACCTGGATGCACTGACCTACGCGGGCAATCTGGAAAACCTGCGTGATATTGAATCGGCCCCCAACTACCGGCTGGTGAAGGGCGATATCACCGACCAAGCCTTCGTCGACCAACTCTTCGCCACTGAGGAGCCCGACGCCGTAATTCACCTGGCGGCGGAATCGCACGTAGACCGCAGCATTACCGACCCATTGGCCTTCGTGAAAACCAACGTGTTGGGCACGGTGCATCTGCTCAACGCGGCCAAAAACCTGTGGAAGCCCCTGGGTTACGAAGGCAAGACCTTTTACCATGTGAGCACCGACGAGGTGTACGGTTCGCTGGAGATGGGCCCGGAGATGTTTACCGAAGACACCCCCTACGACCCTCGCTCACCCTACTCGGCTTCCAAAGCATCGTCGGACCACTTTGTGCGGGCCTGGCACCACACCTACCACATGCCCGTGAAGCTGAGCAACTGCTCCAACAACTACGGGCCCAACCACTTCCCCGAAAAGCTGATTCCGCTGGCCATCCACCGCATCCAGCACGGCCAGCCCGTGCCCGTATACGGCAAGGGCGAGAACGTGCGCGACTGGCTGTTCGTGAAAGACCACGCCACGGCCATTGATGCCGTGTTCCACAAGGGCAAAGTAGGGGAGACCTACAACATTGGAGGCGTAAACGAGTGGAAGAACATCGACCTCATTCATCTGCTCTGCGACACGCTGGACGAGAAAACCGGCAAGGAAAAAGGCACCTCGCGCCAGCTCATCACTTTCGTGACGGACCGGGCCGGCCATGATCTGCGCTATGCCATCGATTCCAGCAAGATTATGAATGAGCTGGGTTGGAAGCCGTCCGTAACGTTTGAGCAAGGCCTGTCTCAAACCGTAGACTGGTACCTGGAAAATCAGGAATGGCTTGACCACGTAACCAGCGGGGCCTACCAGACTTACTACCAGCAGCAATACAACCGCTAGTTCAAGCAAAAATTAAAAATTGAGGATTAAGAAGTGTGCCCATAGCCCCCAAAGACTGGTTGAGCACAGTTTAAACAGCCAATTTTTAATTCTCAATTCTCAATTAAAACATGTATAACACGCCTTTTCACGATCAGCCCCTTGATAATCTGGCCTTCCTGGTGACGGGCGGTGCTGGCTTCATCGGCTCGAACCTAGTTGAATATCTGCTCAAGTACGGCGCCAAAGAGGTGCGCGTGCTGGATAACTATTCCAACGGCTTCCGCAAAAACGTGCGCTTGTTTGAAGGCAACCCGGCCTTGCGCGTTATTGAAGGCGACATTCGGGACCGGCAGACCTGCCTTGATGCCTGCCAGGGCATTGATGTGGTGCTGCACCAAGCGGCGCTGGGCTCAGTGCCCCGCTCCATCAACGACCCCATCACGAGCAATGATGTGAACGTGGGCGGTTTCGTGAACATGCTGGTGGGAGCCAAGGAAGCAGGCGTGAAGCGCTTTGTGTACGCGGCCTCGTCCTCGACCTACGGCGACCACAAGGCCCTGCCCAAAGTGGAGGACCGCATTGGCAAGCCCCTCTCGCCTTACGCCGTGACCAAGTACGCCAATGAGCTGTACGCCGACGTGTTTGGCAAAACCTACGGCATGGAAATCATCGGGCTGCGCTACTTCAACATCTTTGGGCCCCGCCAGGACCCCAATGGGGCGTACGCGGCCGTAATTCCGTTGTTTATCGATGCGGTACTGGAGGGCAAGCGCCCCCGCATGAACGGCGACGGCGGCCAGACCCGTGACTTTACCTTTGTGGAGAACTGTGTGCAGGCCAACATAAAGGCGGCGCTGGTGCAAAACCCGGAAGCGGTAAACCAGGTGTATAACATTGCCGTCGCCGACCGCACTTCCCTTAATGACCTGTTTAACATTTTGAAGGAAGAAGCCGGCTCGGACATCACCCCGGAGTACGGCCCCGACCGTCCCGGCGACATCCGCGACTCGCTGGCCGATATCAGCAAAGCCCAGAACCTGCTCGGCTACAATCCTCAAATTCGTATTCGGGAAGGCCTGCAGAAAACGCTGGCGTGGTTTAAAGCCAACCAGGAGTTCATTACCGAGCGCAATTAGCGACAACCTGATAGAAACGCAACGTCAGGTAGAGACCTAGCCGAAGCCTGACGCTCTTCTATTCTCAAAAAAGAGACTTTAAGCCCCACTCCATGAAAGGTATTATCCTCGCCGGCGGCTCCGGCACGCGGTTGCACCCGCTCACGCTGGCGGTGTCCAAGCAGCTCATGCCCGTCTACGACAAGCCGATGATTTACTACCCCTTGTCGATTCTGATGATGGCTGGCATTAAGGACATCCTCATCATCACTACCCCCCACGACCAGGCTCAATTCCAGAAGCTGCTCGGCGACGGGAAAAATCTGGGGTGCAACTTCCAGTACACCATTCAGGAAGTGCCCAACGGGCTGGCTCAGGCTTTTGTGCTGGGTGCTGATTTCATTGGGGATGACAAGGTAGCCCTCGTATTGGGCGACAATATCTTCCACGGAGAAGGCATGGAGGAACTGCTCAAGGCGAACAACGACCCCGAGGGCGGTGTAGTGTACGCTTACCACGTGCACGACCCGGAGCGCTATGGCGTGGTAGAGTTCGACCAGAACAATAAGGCTCTTAGCATTGAAGAAAAGCCCAAGCAGCCCAAGAGCAACTACGCGGTGCCTGGCCTCTACTTCTACGATAATGAGGTAGTAGAAATTGCCCGCAACCTGCAGCCCTCGGCCCGCGGTGAGTACGAAATCACCGACGTAAACCAGGAGTACCTGCGGCGCGGCAAGCTCAAGGTGGGCATTCTGGGCCGCGGCACGGCCTGGCTGGATACGGGCACGTTCGAGAGCCTGATGCAAGCCGGCGAGTTTGTGCGCGTGATTGAGCAGCGCCAGGGCCTGAAGGTGGGCTCCATCGAGGAAATTGCGTACCGCCAGGGCTTTATCGACGCGGATCAGCTACGTAAAATTGCCGAGCCGCTCCGCAAGAGTGGCTACGGCGACTACCTGCTTCACTTGCCCGAACAGTTGGTAGTAAAAGGATAGCCCTGCTACCAGTAAATACTCGCTGCCCACAGAAAACGCCCGGCTTTCCCTCAGGGAAAGCCGGGCGTTTTCTGTGGGCACGGTGTTTTAGAATAAGATTCCCGCCAGCAAGGCAGTCAGCACAATGAGATAGGACGGAATCTTGTCCCAAAGTAGCACGAGAAAGGTAGCAGCAATAAGCCCCAGATTCACGGGCGTATCCGGCAAGGGATGATACAGCAAAAAGGTGGCCGCACACACCAACCCTGCCGATACAGCATTAATGCCCTCAAGTGAGGCCTTGATAACCCGGTAGCGCTTCAGCTGGTCCCAGAAGCGGATCAGAAAGAAGATAAGCAGTGTGCCTGGCATAAAGATGCCTGCGGCGCCCACTACTGCTCCCAACAGTTGCCCATCCAGCCCATTGCCCTCCCGGCGCATGGCCAGGGCCCCGATATAGGAAGCAAACGAGAAGTTCGGGCCGGGTAGGGCCTGCACCATGCCCAACCCCGAGAGAAACTCCTCGGGTGAGAGGTAGTGCTTAAACTCTACGAACTCCGTGTAGAACAGAGGAGCCAGCACCTGCCCACCCCCGAACACGAGGCTGCCATTGCGGTAAAAGTTCTCGAACAGGCGTACGGGTAGCAGCTGGGTATACTGCCCCAGTACGGCTGCCCCCACAAACACGCCCAGCCACAGCAGAAAGTTCGACCACTCAATGCGCAGGGGTACCTTGGTTTCCTGGGGTAGCTTCCGGTAACGAAACGTGGTTACCAGGCCCCCCAGCAGCAGTAGCAGGGGCATCAGCCAGGGTACCTGAAACTGGTACACCAGCATGGCGGCACTCACCATCAGGGCCACGGACGTTTTAGTGTGAATCACCTTCTCGGCAATCTTGTACGCTGAGTAAGCTACAAAGCCAATGGCCACCGGCTGCACATACTGCACCAGTCGGGCCACCTGAGCCTTGTCCAGGTAGCTGATAGTCAGGCCGGCGCTTGTCATGATGCACACGGCCGGTAGCATCCAGATCAGCAGGGTAAGGTAGGCTAGGTTGGGCCCGCCCAATCGGAACCCGATGGCCGTAATGGTTTGGGTAGAGGTAGGGCCGGGCAGAATCTGACACAGGGCAGTAAGCTCCAGCAGCTCGGCCGCCGTGAGGTAGCGGCGCTTGTCTACCAGCAGGCGCAGCATCATGGCCATGTGCGCCTGCGGCCCCCCAAAGGCCGACAAGCCAAGGGCCGCCACGTCCTTAAGGAAAATAAAGTTGCGCACCCGTTTTACCCGGGCCGAGCGACGCGGGGGCGGGGCCAGCGTAATATCTTCTTGCGGAGTCAAGGGCGAAAGTAAAAGCGGTGGCTACCAGACAAGGACGCGGAAAGTCGGCGAAAAAGCAACCGGCCCCAGCTACACAAGGCAGCCGGGGCCGGAAACACAGTAGCCATAGTATCTTGGCGGCTCAGCAGAACGTTGGGTGGCCCGCAGCTGCGTAACCGGATTCCTGCTGCTGCAAGTAGAAGCGTGAGGAAAGTTACTTCTTCAGCCCTAGCTCAACCAAGCGCTCATTCAGGAACTCGCCAGCGGTAATGTCAGCTTCTTTCTTGGGATTGTCAGGGGTAACGCAGCTTTCCAGCGCGGCCAAGCTCATTTCGGAGCGGGGGTGCATGAAGAAAGGAATGCTGTAGCGCGAGGAGTTCATTTTCTCGCGGGGCGGGTTCACTACGCGGTGAATGGTGCTCTTGAGCACACCGTTGGTCAGGCGCTGGAGCATGTCGCCCACGTTTACCACAATCTGGTCGGGTAGGGCCGTAATCGGAATCCATTTTCCGTCGCGGCGCAGCACTTGCAGGCCATCAGCCGAGGCACCCATCAGCAAGGTAATCAGGTTAATATCCCCGTGCTCGGCGGCGCGCACGGCATCGGCCGGCACCTCATCGGGGTTTTCGATGGGGTAGTAGTGAATGGGCCGCAGGATGCTGTTGCCGTTGCGCACCTTCTCGTCGAAGTAGTTCTCGGGCAACTCCAGGTACAGAGCAATGGCGCGCAGCACGTCCTTGCCAGCTGCCTCCAGCGTTTTGTACGTCGTCAGGGAGGTGTCCTGGAAGCTACCCACTTCCGCGGGCCAGATATTGTCGGGGTACTCCGACTTGATGGGGTCGTTCTGGTCGTCAACCTCCTGGCCCACGTGGTAAAACTCCTTCAAGTCGCCGGTGTTGCGGCCCTTGGCGTGCTCCTTGCCCTTGCTTACGTAGCCGCGCTGGCCCGCCAGCTCCGGCTTTTCGTACTGGCGCTTTACGTCGTCGGGCAGGGCAAAGAAAGACTTAACGTCGGAGTACAGCTTCTCGGTTTGCTCGTCGGTGAGGCCGTGGTTTTTGAGGGCTACAAAGCCGATATTCTGATAGGCTTCGCCGAGTTGTTGAACAAAACGGGCTTTGCGCTCCGGGTCACCAGAGCGGAAGTCAGCCAAATCGAGGGAGGGAATTGCCTCCAGCAGTTTTTCTTCCATCATGAAGAGAAATGTACGTGTGGGGGGACGAGGTACGGAGCTGCAAGGTACTTAAAAATTGCCCGCCATACTTAGCAGCAGGGGCTGAACGGCAGCTGGCAACGCTACGTTTCGGCCGGCGGGCGTTGCCAAAAAAAACAGCAAGCTGGCGGCTTGGAGCCGCTATGACGGATGAATTGAGAGGAAAAGGGCCAGTGGTAATTTTGGCTTTTTTAACTTGCACGTAATGAATGGGCAGCCCAATAGGCGGTACTTTTAGGACGGCTTTTACACGGCCCCGAAACTTACGGCCGGTTCAGGACGTCTTGACAGTTCTGAACTTCCCTTTCGAGAGAAGGTGCCCTCCCAAAAGCTTTAGTTTTGGCCTTGATTGTATGAACGTTACAAAGTTACTGTTGTCGCTGGGGTTGGTAGTAGGGGCAAGTACGCTTGCGAAGGCACAACACGCCGTATGGGCAGCCAAAATCGTGGCCGTGTCGTCGCAGAAGGCAGAGGGCAAAGAGGCCTTCTCACCCGAAAAGGTGTTGGGTGAACCCAATGCTACCCCGCTCGGGCAAGCCAGTAACGAGGCTTGGATTCCGAAAAAGGAAGGGACCAACGAGTTTATCGAAGTGCGCTTTGGTAAGTCGCTCGTAGCTAAGCAGGTGACGGTAGTGGAGAACTTCAACCCTGGCTCCGTCACGAAGATTGAGTTGGTGGACACCCGCGGAGCCAAGCACCAGGTGTATACCAACGACAGCCCCGGCCCGGTGCCGGAGCAGTTTCGCTCCCTGCAGGTAACCTTCTCTCCCGCTACGTACCGCACCATTGGGGTTGTAGTGACGCTGAATACCAAGGCCGTGAACGGTGTCAACCAGATTGACGCCATTGGCATTGCCGACGTGGCCGAAACCATGGTGAAAAAGGAGTTCAAGAACGAGCAGCCCGGCGTCACCTTCGACTCGGCCATGGTAAACCTCGGGCCCAACGTCAACTCCAAGTACGTGGATACCCACCCGGTTATTTCCCCCGACGGCCGCACCCTGTTTTTTGCCCGCCAGGAAAGCCCGCAAAACGTGGGCGGTGCCAAGGATGTGCAGGACGTGTGGTACAGCAACCTAACGAACGCCCAGAAGAAAACCTGGAATCAGGCCAAAAACATCGGTAGCCCCATTAATACGCCCGGCCCCAACGGGTTGGCCTCTGTGTCGTCGGATGGCAATACGGCCGTGCTCATCAATGTGTATAACCCTGATGGCTCTCTGGACCCTAAGGGTCTGAGCTTGGCGCGGCGCACAAAAACGGGGTGGAGCCAGCCGGTGAAGATTGAAATCGAGGATTTCTATAACAACGACGAAGAAAACGTAGACTACTACCTCGCCACTTCGGGCAAAGTGCTGCTCATGGCCGTGGACCGCCGCGACGGGCAGGGGGAGCAGGACATCTTCGTGAGCTTCCTGAAGGCCGACGGCAAAACCTGGAGCAAGCCTAAAAACCTTGGGGCCAACATCAACACCAAGAAGCCGGAGTTTGCGCCCTTTCTGGCGGCCGATGGTAAAACCTTGTATTTCGCCTCGGAGGGTCACGGCGGCTACGGTAAGAGCGACGTATTCTACTCCAAGCGCCTCGACGATACCTGGACCAACTGGAGCAAGCCCCGCAACCTGGGCGCCAGTGTCAACTCCCCCGATTTCGATGCCTACTACACCGTATCGGCGGCGGGTGAGGATGCCTATCTCGTGTCGGCGCGTAACGGCATTGGCGGCTCCAAGGATATTTTCCGCATCAGCCTGACGCCTACCTTCCGGCCGGAAGTAGTAACCCTGGTGCGCGGCAAGGTGCTGGACGCGGCCTCCAAGAAGCCGGTAGCGGCCACCATTCGCTACGAAAACCTGCTGACCGGCGAGGAAATTGGGGTAGCTGAAACTAGCCCCATCGACGGTTCTTATACTATTGTGCTGCCCTCGGGGGCTCACTACGGCTACCGGGCCGAAGCCAAAGACTACTTGGCCGAATCCGACAACCTCGACGTGACGGACCGCCAGAAGTACTCGGAGGTAAACCAGGACTTGTTTCTGGTACCTTTCGCAGTGGGCCAAAGCATCAAGCTCAACAACATCTTCTTTGCCCAGAGCAAGTACTACCTGCGCGAAAATTCCTACCCCGAGCTGCTGCGTCTGGTTCGGATTCTGAAAGATTACCCTCAAGTGGAAATCAAGCTGGAAGGCCACACCGACAACCAGGGCGACCCCCAACTGAACGTGAAGCTTAGCCAGGACCGCGTGAACGAGGTAAAGAAGTACCTGGTAAGCAAAGGCATCAGTGGCAACCGGATTACCACCGAAGGCTTCGGGGGGAGCAAGCCCATTGCCAGCAACGAGCAGGAGGAAACCCGCAAGCTGAACCGCCGCGTAGAGTTCCGGATTACCAAGAAGTAACGCAGTACGCGCGTTACCTATGCCAAAACAAGAGAGCCGGTTTCAGGACGAAACCGGCTCTCTTGTTTTGGCATAGGTAACGTAATGATGCAACTACGATAGTCGGGCTTCGTCGCGGCCGGGCTTGGTGCTGCTGCTTTGGCCGCCGGGGTTGGCAATGGAGTCGCGCATATCGGTGTCGGCCTGCACGTTGCGCATTTTATAGTAGTCCATCACGCCCAGGTTGCCGGAGCGGAAGGCCTCCGCAATGGCCCTGGGAATTTCGGCTTCGGCTTCTACTACCCGTGATTTGGCTTCCTGGGTTTTGGCGCGGTTCTCCTGCTCCATAGCCACGGCCATGGCCCGGCGTTCCTCGGCGCGGGCCTCGGCTACGCGCAGGTCTGCGGAGGCCTGGTCGGTTTGGAGCTTGGCCCCGATGTTTTCCCCAATGTCGACGTCGGCAATGTCAATGGAGAGAATTTCGAATGCCGTGCCGGCATCGAGGCCCTTGCTTAGTACCAGCTTGGAAATTTTGTCGGGGTTTTCGAGCACCTCTTTGTGGGAGCGAGACGAGCCAATGCTGGTTACAATGCCTTCGCCCACGCGGGCCAGAATGGTTTCCTCGCCGGCTCCACCCACCAGCTGGGCAATGTTAGCGCGGACGGTAATACGGGCCTTGGCAATGAGCTGAATGCCATCCTGGGCCACGGCGGCCACGTTGGGGGTGTTAATTACCTTGGGGTTTACGGAGGTAGTCACGGCCTCGAACACGTCGCGCCCGGCCAGGTCAATAGCCGTAGCCTGTTTGAAGCTAAGCGGGATGTTGGCTTTATCGGCCGAAATCAGGGCTTTGATGACGCTGGGAATGTTGCCGCCCGCCAGGTAGTGCGTTTCCAGGTCGTTGGCCGTTAGTTCCAGGCCCGCTTTCGTGGAGGTAATCAGGGAGTTGACAATTAGGGACGGCGGCACCTTGCGCACCCGCATAAACGCCAGCTGAAACAGGCTTACCCGCACCCCCGAGAACAGCGCCGTAATCCAGAGGCTGATGGGGAAAAAGTACAGAAACACCAGCAGCACAATGCCACCGACGATAATCGGGAAAAGGGGGAAGGGAAGATCCATGCAGGAGGTTAAAAAGGATAAAGGGGGTAGGGACAGGGGCGTACGGCCGGCAACTAACAACAAAAAACGAGAACTGCGCCGCTGCTCAGGCCACGCCTTCCACCACAATGCGGTTGTGCTCAATGCCCAGCACCCGCACCTGCGAGCCAGCCGCCACAAACTCGCCCCGCGTCGTTACTTCGCGGCGGTCGTCATCGAAAAGCACAGTGCCGGCCGGGCGCAGGGCCGAGAGGGCGCGGCCCGTGGTGCCGGGCTGCACATCGGGGTGGCGCACATCGTGCACGCGGGCATGGTTGACGTTGGTGAGGGCCACCCGGTTGATGGCCCGGGGCCGCAGCCCCAGGTACACCAGCAGCCCAATAGCCACCGCGGAGCTACCCAGCAGGATATGCCCCGTAGTAGCGCCTAAGTCGCGGTAGCTAAACCAGATGCCGGCCACCAGCAAGCCAAAGCCCACCAGCCCCACCACGGTAGTACCGGGAATAAAAATCACTTCGGCCACCAGGAATAGCAGGCCAAATACAAGCAGCAGCGCAATCGTGAGCCAGTCCATAAGGGTAGGAGGGTTAGTTGAGAAAAGATACGCAGAAGCTGGCTCAGTAGCGCGGGAAGTTCCGGCTCCCGGTTCCCTGACTACCGCAACCCCACCCTGACGGGTGCGTTAGCAGTAGCTATGAGCCGAGCTTTTACCAAGGAAGATGATTCGCTGGAGGCCCCCATTATTCCGCCCCGCGCTGCCCTACCCCCGGGCACACCCAACTACGTTACGCCGGAGGGCCTGGAGCTGCTGCGCCTGGAGTTAGCTGCCCTGGAAGCCGAGCGTACCCAGGCCGAAGCAAACCGGGAAAACGAGGCCGACCGTACCCGCCGCCTGACGGTGCTAAACGGCCAGCTCAGCGCCCTTAACTCGCGCCTGGCCAGCGCCAAAGTGGTGGACCCCCGCAGCCAGCCGGCCAAGGAGGTGCGCTTCGGGGCTACCGTTACGTTGCGGCCGGTGGGAGGGGTAGGGGCCGAGCGCCGCTTTACTATTGTGGGCGTAGATGAAGCCTCGGTGGCCGCGGGCAAGGTAGCGTTTGTGGCTCCTATTGCCCGCGCCGTGCAGGGCGCCAAGCTGGGTCAGCGCGTGCAGGTGAAGCTGGGCCCCAAGGCGGAAGAACTGGAAGTAGCCGCCATTCACTACGACGGGGAGTAGCCGACCGCCAGAGGGAACTTGGCCGCTGCTCCGGCGTACTACCTGGCATGATGACACAACGCGAAGTAACCGACTCTCATAACACCACTTGGACCTGCGTGCAAGCCTATGCCGGCGTAGAAACTGCCGCCACTGCCGAAGCCGTAGAGCGCAGCACCACCGACCAAAGCGGCGTAACCGTAGTATGTACCCCCACTGGCGGCGCCCAAACCGTACGCCTGGAGCTAGCCCCCGACTGGCAGGAAAACCTTTCCGATGAGGAGCTGAAACAGGCCATTGCCGCGGCTCAGTAAAAGTAAAAGCCCGTCATCCTGAGCAGAGCAAAGGATGACGGGCTTTTTAGCTCCCGCTTCAGTACGCCCTAGTAGGCGCGGGCAAAATGGGCGCGACGGGTAGAGGGCTTGCCCGTCACGATGCAGATACCTTCTTCCTCCGGCTCGGCCAGAGCCAGGCAGCGGATGGTAGCCTTAGTTTCCTCTTTGATGCGCTCCTCGGTTTCGGAAGTGCCATCGTAGTGAGCCACCACGAAGCCGCCTTTGCCATCAAGCACCTGCTTGAACTCCTCGTAGCTTTCCACGCGGGTGGTGTGCTCCTCGCGGAAGGTCAGGGCGCGGCGGTAGATGTTCTGCTGAATGTCCTGCAGCAGCTGATCCACGCTGTTCACGATGTCCGAGAGGGGGAGGGTCAGCTTCTCTTTGGTGTCGCGGCGGGCTACTTCCAGGGTGCCATTTTCCAGGTCGCGCATGCCCACGGCAATGCGTACGGGCACACCTTTCAGCTCCCACTCGGCAAACTTGAAGCCGGGGCGCTCCGTGTCCCGGTCGTCTACCTTCACGGAAATGCCGCGCTCAATCAGGCCCATCTGCATGGGCCGGATGCGCTCCATCAGCTCCTCAAGCTGGCCGGTTTTGTAGATGGGCACAATCACTACCTGGATTGGAGCCAGCTTGGGGGGTAGCACTAGGCCTTCATCATCCGAGTGGGCCATCACCAGCGCACCCATCAGGCGGGTGCTTACGCCCCAGCTCGTGCCCCATACATGCTCCAGCTGCCCGGTTTTGTTGGTGAATTGCACATCGAAAGCCTTGGCAAAGTTCTGCCCCAGGAAGTGCGAGGTACCGGCCTGCAAGGCTTTGCCATCCTGCATCAAGCCTTCGATGCAGTAGGTTTCTACGGCCCCGGCAAACCGCTCATTTTCCGTCTTCACACCCTTTACCACGGGTAGAGCCAACCACTCCTCCGCAAACTGGGCGTACACTTCCAGCATCTGACGAGTTTCGGCCAGGGCTTCCTCGGCGGTAGCGTGGGCCGTATGGCCTTCCTGCCACAGGAATTCAGCGGTGCGCAGAAACAGGCGGGTGCGCATCTCCCAGCGTACCACGTTGGCCCACTGGTTGATGAGCAGGGGCAGGTCGCGGTAGCTTTGAATCCAGTTTTTGTAGGTGCTCCAGATAATGGCTTCCGAAGTAGGGCGCACAATCAGCTCCTCTTCGAGCTTGGCATTTGGGTCTACGCGCAACTTGCCCGGCTTATCGGGGTCGTTCTGCAGGCGGTAGTGGGTTACTACGGCGCATTCCTTGGCGAAGCCCTCGGCGTTTTTCTCCTCAGCCTCGAACAAGCTTTTGGGCACGAACAGGGGAAAATACGCGTTCTGGTGTCCCGTGCGCTTGAACATATCGTCGAGGGTGCGCTGCATCTTTTCCCAGATGGCGTAGCCGTAGGGCTTAATCACCATACAGCCCCGCACGGAAGAGTTTTCAGCTAAACCAGCGCGCTTTACCAACTCGTTGTACCACAGCGAGTAATCTTCACTGCGCTTGGGCAAACTTTTGCTCATATTCAGAGTATCTTAGAGGTAGTGAAAAAGTTCCCCTTTTTGGTACAAGATTTGTCGCACAAAATAGGGCACCGTTTCGGGTCCAAATTACGTTATTAAATCCGGAGGTTCAGGCTCGTAGTAGTCCTGGGGCCTCGGCTTACATTCGCTCTTCATCTTCCGAATCATTCCTTACGCGTAAGCAGCCATGAAAAAATTATTTCCATCCGTATTTCCCGCCGTGGCCCTGCTTACGCTAGGAGGCTGCGCCGGCACGTCGGCCCTCACCCAGACTACGGAGAGTGACGGCGTATACTATTCCTCGCAAGATCGGGTAACGGCTCCGGCTGTGGAAACTGCCTCGACAGCCAGCCCCGAAGGCACTACCGAAGACACCGGCGACGTCGCTAACCCGGACTACGCAGGCACCAGCGGCTCCCAGGCCACGGGCAGCCCTGAGTACTATGACGATGACTACTACGCGGCCCGCTTGCGGCGCTTTCACCAGCCCGCCTACCGGGGCTTAGGTCTGGGCTACTACGATTTCGCCTATACGGACCCCTTCTGGTACGGCGGACCGGCTTATTCCTCCTGGGGACCTGCCGCGTATTATGACCCCTTCTATAGCCCATACTGGGGCTTGGGTACTTACGTGAACATTAACATCGGCTTCGGGCGGCCGTGGTACCGGCCGTGGCGTGGCTATTACGGCTATGGCTACAGCCCCTTTGATTATGGTTACGGTTATAGCCCGTACGGCTATGGCAGCCCCTGGGGCGGCTACTATGGCGGCTTAGGTGGCTACTACAGTGGCCTGGGCGGCTACTACGGAGGGGGCTACTATGGTGGCCGCTACACCATTGCCCGACCCCAGCCTTCAGTTGTAACCGGCACGCGCAGCCGCTTGGCGGGCACTTCTGGCAGCTACCCCGAGAATACTCCGCGTGCCGTCACGGGCAGCCGCAGCCGGGGTGTAGTAGAAGGTGGCTTGGTTGCTCCGAGCGGTACCGCTAGTTCCAACGCTACTGTCGTGCCGTCGCCCACGGGCGGTCGGGGCCGTTTCCGCGAGGCTACGCCCGGCGGCGTTCAGCCCGGCACAACTACCACCGGGGAGAGCCGGGTAGCCGAGGCGGTGCCCACTACCCAGCCGGTGCGCCGCTGGCGCGTGCTGAGCGAATCAGGAACGGGTGCGGCTACGGAAGCCGGAGCCGAGCCCACCCGCAGCCGTCGTACCTGGGATAATACCAGTGGCAGCCGCAGTGCGGCTGCCGAAAGCGGCACCACCGCTCAGCCGCGCCGGGAACGGGTGTACGAGCAGCCTACCCGTTCATCCTCCGAGTCTTCAGAGCCTGCCCGTTCGTATTCGCAACCATCCCGCACATACTCGGAGCCTTCCCGCACGTACTCGGCACCTAGCCGTAGCTTTGATGGGGGTGGCAGCAGTGGCGGCGGAGGTGGCAGCCGCAGCAGCAGCGGCGGCGGACGCGGCCGGGGTAATTAATCAGCCTACTCTGGAGTAGGTACTACCTGTTCTATGTGCATCGCCGGCTCTGCCAGGAGCCGGCGCTCCTTTCCCCCTATGAAAAACCTGAAATATTACCTGGCTGCGGCTTTTTTAAGCCCGGCTAGCTACGGCTTTGCCCAAACCGCCGCCGACGCGCTCCGTTTTTCGCAAACCAGCCCGGCCGGTACGGCCCGCTCCCTGGGCATTGGCGGTGCTACCTCCGCCGTGGGGGCCGATTTTGGCGGCCTCGTAACCAACCCCGCCGGACTAGGGCTGTTTCAGCGCTCCGAAATAAGCTTTTCCCCCGGGCTGGGCATCAGCAATACCACCAGTCAGGCCTTTGGCACCAGCACTACCGATTCCCGCAACAACCTACAGGTAAGTAGCCTGGGGGTAGTTTTTTCGGCTCGGCGGCCTGACAGTGACCAGGCTGACTGGCGTGGGGGTACGTTTGCCCTGGGCGTAAACCGGCTCAGTAATTTCAACCAGAATTTCCGCTACTCTGCTACCCCGCGGCTGGAGCAGGATATTCTGCAGCGCCTAAGCGAAGGCCAGGGTAACATTCTGGACGACTTGGCCTACGAGGCTTACCTGACTGAGCGAGATGCCCAGGGTACGTATATCCCGGCTGACTACGAGAATACCGGCCAGCTAACCCAGCGCGAAACCATTCAGCGCAGCGGCGGCCAAACCCAGTTCGACTTTGGCTACGCTAACAACTACCGCGACAAAATCTACATTGGCGGGGCCATCGGCATTGTCTCAACGCGCTATGATGTAGTGTCGACTTTAACGGCCACCGACCCGGCCGCGCCGAGCGGCAATCCGGGTACGGCCTTCGGTAGCCTTACGCTGCGGGAGAATACCCAAACCCGCGGCACCGGCGTGAATGCGCGACTGGGGGTAATTTACCGGCCCGTAGACGTTCTTCGCCTGGGAGCTTCCATCCAAAGCCCTACCTATTCGCAGGTGGTGGAAACCTACAGTGCCTCGCTGAATACGACCTATGACTCGCCGATTACTGTGGATGGCAGCACGCTCAGCTCAGGCGACGCCAACTACCCGGCCGAAGACCTGGCTTATACTATCACCTCTCCGTTTCGAGCGACGGGTGGCGTGGCGGTAGTAGTAGGCAAAAACGGCTTTTTCAGCGCCGATGCGGAGTACGTGAACTACGGACAGGCCCGGCTGGGCTACGACGACAGCAACTCAACGGCTGTGTCGCCCGACGATTTGGGGCCTGCCAACGACAATATCCGGCAGCAATACCAGTCGACGGTGAACCTGCGGGCGGGTGGCGAACTGCGCCTCGACATCTTCCGGGTGCGAGCAGGCTATGCGCGCTATGGCAGTCCATACAAAGTGAGCAGCAGCACCTCTACCAACACCCGCAACTTTTACACGGCCGGGCTGGGCCTGCGGCAGAACAACTTTTTCCTGGATGTAGCCGGCGTTTATTCTTCCGGGCAGCAGGTGTACACGCCCTACGAGTTGGCTTCCCCACAGAATACCCCACGCGTTAGCGTGGATGACAACCGCTTCACCACGACCATCACGGCGGGCTTCCAGTTCTAATATTCCATTTGTGCAGCTACTAACCCAATGGGGCGTCTCAGGCAGAGGCGCCCCGTTGAGTTACTGGGTACTGTCAACGCCATGAGTGCCGCGCGGGTAGCTTATTTGGCTACCCGCACTTGTAGCACCAAGGTGCGGATGCCCGTAGTAATAACGTCCTGCACCAAAATTAACCCGTACCTGCTATCCGGGGCGGGGGTTTGAAAGGCAATAACCTGACCCTTGGTGAGCGGCCCGGTGCTGGTAGCGCGAGGCGTGAATAGATTGCCTTGGGTGAAAGCCGCCGCGAAGCCAGCCTCAGTGGCTACCGCCGCAAACGTAGTAGCATTTAAGGTTGTGGAGCGGATAACCGTAGCCCGCCGCGTCGGCCATTTCAGGGCCAGCGTATCGTCCTGGGCCGTGGCCAGGGTAGGAGCCCCCGTAGCGCGCTGGGGCAGGTATACCACATCAACCAACGCCTGATTTTCGGGAAGGTTATGCACGGAGAACTTCGGGAATACGAGCCCTTCGCGTAAGGCCAGGAAGCTGCGGAGCCCGGGTCCTTGTGGGCTCCGCGCCGAGTCGGGCCGCTGCACGGGCACGGTGTAGCTATGGTAAGCCTGGACAGAATCGGTCCGGCCCAGGCGGAGGCGGAAGCTGCGTACTCCGGTGCGGCCTTCCTCATCAGTAGCCTGGTAGCGCCACACCTCCAGGCCCGCCGTGGTGCGCGCCCCCAGCACATGCTGAAAAGCTATGCGCTCAGCATCAGCGGCGGTCAGGCTGGAGTCCAGGTAGGTGTAGGTGCGCCGGGGCGGATCGTCGAGGTCGTAGGGCGGGTCGTAGAAGACGGGTTCCGGAATGGGTACGTACTCGGTCGTGATGGTCAGGCGCTGCAGGGGGCTGTCGTCGGCTTCGGCATACACTTTGGCCGCCACGGTATCGCCGGGAGTGGTCAGGCGGCGGTCGGCGGTAGTGAAGCGGCTGCTGCCCACCAGCTCAACACGGGGCCCCGACTGCAGGCTGGGCTCACAGGAAGTCAGAAAAAGGATAGGCGAGAAGGCCGGAACAAGAAAACGGAAACGCATAGCCACGTAAAGGTCGGGATATTAGCCGTGATTCATCTAGGAGAATAAACCGCCACCAAGGCCCCGGTAATTATAGGGTTGTGCCGGGCTGGCGGCTGCCGCGTGCAACCATGCTGCCTGCATTTCCTACCTTAACGGTTGATTTCCGCCGACATTTTACTTCCACCTGCATGAATTTTCGCTTCCTGGGCCTGGCCCTGTTTCTGACTACGGCCAGTCCGGCCTTGCTCCCCGGTACCGCTCCGGCTGCTTTTGCCCAGCAAAAGCAAAACATTACCCTCGAAGACATCTGGCAGAAAGGCACCTTCGCGGCCCGCTCCGTGCCGGGCTTCAACTGGATGAAGGATGGCCGCTACTATTCCTCGCTCAGCCAGGGCAACCTGGTGCAGAACGACGTAACCACCGGCCAGCCCGTGCAAACTCTGGTGAGCGGCCAGGATCTGAAGCTGCCCGGCCAAAGCCAGCCTCTGGCGGTGGATGGCTACAGCTTCAATGCCGACGAAACGAAAATCCTGTTCAGCACCGACACCGAGCCGATTTATCGGCGCAGCAGCAAGTCGTACTTTTTCGTGTATGACCGGGGAAGCAAGCAGCTGGTGCCCCTGAGCAAAACGGCCGGCAAGCAGCTCTACGCCACCTTCTCGCCCGATGGCAAGCGCGTAGCCTTCGTGCGCGACAACAACCTGTTTGTGGTGGACCTGGCTACTATGCAGGAAACCGCCGTGACCACCGACGGCGCCCAGAACCGCATCATCAACGGCGGCACCGACTGGGTGTACGAGGAAGAGTTCGAGTTTGCCCAGGGCTTTCAATGGTCGCCCGACTCGCGGCAGGTGGCCTACTACACCTTCGACGAGACGGAAGTGCCCGAGTACAACATGCAGGAGTGGGGCCCGCTCTACCCCAAAGACTACCGCTATAAGTACCCCAAAGCCGGCGAGAAGAACTCCGTAGTGAGCATCTCGACCTACGATGTGGCCGCCGGCAAGAACACCAAGATGGACGTGGGCCCGGAGCGCGACCAGTACATTCCGCGCATCATCTGGACCCAGACGCCCAACCTGCTCAGCATCAGGCGCATGAACCGCCTGCAGAACAAGCTGGAGATTCTGCACGCCGATGCCCGCACCGGCAAAACCCAGGTAGTGCTGACCGACACCGACCCGGCCTACGTAGAGGTGAACGACGATTTGCGCTACCTGGAAGGCGGCAAGGAGTTCCTGTTCAGCAGCGAAAAGGACGGCTACCGCCACCTCTACCTCTACAACCTGAACGGCAAGCTGGTACGCCAGCTCACCAAAGGCAACTGGGAAATTACCAGCATTGATGGCTTCGACGAGAAGAAGGGGGTAGTGTATTTCACCAGCACCGAGGCCTCGCCCCTGGAGCGCCACCTTTACCGCATCGACCTGAAAGGCAAGGGTAAAACCCGCCTCAGCGAAGCCGGCCCCGGCAACGACGTGGTGAACATGAGCGCCGATACCCGTTACTTCCTCAACTACCACTCGCAGGCTGGTGAGCCCCAGGTGGTAAGTCTGCGCAACGGTCAGGATGGCAAGCTGGTGAAAGTGCTGGAAGACAACGCCAAGCTCCGCGAGAAGCTGACGCAGTACAACCTGGGCAAGCTGGAGTTCATCAAGTTCAAAACTGCAGAAGGGGTAGAGCTGAACGCCTCGGTGCTCAAGCCCGCTAACTTCGATGCCAGCAAGAAATACCCCGTGCTGATGTACGTGTACGGTGGCCCCGGCTCCCAGACCGTGAAAGACGACGCGGGTGGGGGAATTGCCTTCACCAACTACCTCTGGCACCAGCTGCTAGCCGAGCAGGGCTACATCATTGTGAGTGTGGATAACCGCGGCACGGGTGCACGTGGGGCAGCGTTCAAGAAAAGCACCTACGCCAACCTGGGCAAGCTGGAAACCATTGACCAAGGCGAAAGCGCCAAATACTTCGCTACCCTGCCCTACGTGGACAAGTCGCGCATTGGCATCTGGGGCTGGAGCTTCGGGGGCTACATGACGGCCCTGGCCCTGACCAAAAACGCCGATGTCTTCAAGATGGGTGTATCGGTGGCGCCCGTCACTAACTGGCGTTACTACGACTCCGTGTACACCGAGCGGTTCCTGAAAACGCCCCAGCAGAACCCCCAGGGCTACGACGACAACTCGCCGGTGCAGTACGCCGATAAGCTGAAAGGCAAGCTCCTGCTGGTGCACGGCACCGGCGACGACAACGTGCACTTCCAGAACTCGGTGGCTTTCACGGAAGCCATGATCAAGGCCAATAAGGACTACGAGACGCTGTACTACCCCAACCGCAACCACGGCATCTACGGGGGCAACACCCGCCTGCACCTCTACCGCCAGATGACCAATTTCGTGCTCCAGAATCTGTAATCGACTTACCCTACAAAAAAGCCCCAACCACTGCGGTTGGGGCCTTTTGTTTTTTATGACAAGGCCTGCGGCGGGGGCGAGCCGGTACCGGCGGGGCGGGTTTTGTCCTGGGGCAGGGGCACGAATTCCGCGTTATCGGTAGGAGGTAGCAGAATCCGGCCGGCTTGCCAGTCGGCCTTGGCTTGCTCAATCCGGTCCTTGCGCGACGACACGAAGTTCCACCAGATGTACCGCTCGCCCAGCGGCTCGCCGCCCAGCAGCATAAGCGTGCTGGCCTCGCGGGCCACCAGCACCGGGTCGAGGCCGGGCGTGAACACCAGCAGCTGGCCGGGGCCGTACATGCGGCCATTTACTTCCACTAGGCCCTTGGCTACGTAGGCCCCGCGCTCAGGGTAGCCCCGGGGTAGGCCGAAGCGGGCGCCCGGCTGCAGAATAACATGCAGATAAAACAGGGGCGAGTGGGTTTTTACCTCATTGCGCAGCCCGAAGGCGTCGCCGGCAATCAGGCGCATCCACACACCGGCATCAGTAAAAATAGGCAGCTCGTGGGGCTGGTAGTTGCTGAAGGCGGGGGCACTTTCCTCGTCCTTCTCGGGTAGGGCCACCCAGGTCTGAATCATTTCCAGCGCGCCGCCGGCCAGCGCGGCCGGGTCCTCGAACCGCTCGGAGTGGGCAATGCCCGAGCCGGCCGTCATCCAGTTTACCTCGCCCGGCCGGATAATCTGCTCCACGCCCAAACTGTCGCGGTGGGTTACCTGCCCGCCGAACAGGTAGCTGACTGTAGAAAGGCCGATGTGCGGATGCGGCAGCACATCCAGTTCCGAAAGTTTTTCCGGTACAGAGCTAACCGGCCCGGCGTGGTCCATGAAAATAAAAGGGCCCAGCATCCGCCGCAGGCGGTAGGGCAGAATGCGGCGCACTTCAAAACCAGGACTGAGGGCCGCCTGTCGGGCGTCTATTACTTGGTCGAGCATAGGCAGAAAGTAGTGGTGGGCAAGGTAGATAAAACCAGGTGACTGGCCGTGACAAACAGCCACCTGGGGAGGGGGAATAGAACTAAATTGATTTTTACTCAACTATTTAGCAGAAAAACGTAACCTTGGGTCAATAAATCTGGTGTTTCCCGCGTAGAGTGGTCCTATGCCAACGTTTACCCCCATTCGTTTTCTGCTTGTAGGCGTAGCTGGTGCGCTGGTGGCTGCCTGCCAACCCGAGCGCGCTGCCCAACAGCCCGAACCATCTGCTACGGCTCCTGCCCTGGCCGACAGCCTTGCGTATGACTCCCTGGCCCAGCCCACGGCCGCTACCCCCGTGCGCCGCGACTGGCACCGGCTGGAGCAGCCTACTAGCCGCCGGGCCCCATTGGTGGTGTACCGGGGAAGCACCCGCCGCCCCGCCAGTTTGGGTGGCGCTACCCCTCCGGCCGAAGCCAGCCTGCAGGACCTCACCTTAAAAGCCAGCGAGTACTTCCAGATTGACCCCACGAAGGCGGCCGAAGTGCGCGGCCGGGAAGGAACCGTGGTGCGGATTCCGGCCGGTTCTTTGGTTGATGAGCAGCAGCGCGTGGCCACCGGCGCAGTATGGGTAGAGCTGAAGGAGTGCTACGCCGCTTCCGATATGCTGCTCTCCAATCTGCTAACCGAAACGCTGGCTGGCGCGCCCCTGGAGCTAACCGGCGCGGTACTCGTGCGAGCTACGGCTGGGGGGCAACAGCTACTGCTGGCGGCTGGCCGTAGCCTGCAGCTGGAGTTGGCCGGCAGCCACACGCCCAAGCCGCTGTTCTATGGCCAGGTGCCTCAGCCGGGCGCGCCCGTGCGGTGGCTGGAAGGAGAGGCCAGCACGGCCGCCTCGGAGCAGGTGTACACTACGGCCCAGCAAATGCCCCGTTACGGCCAGGGCCCTGCCGACATTAACCGCCTGATTCGCTACCCCCGCCAGGCCCAGGAACACCAGACGCAGGGGTTGGTTTTTGCCTCTTTCGTGGTAGATGAAGCCGGCCGTGTGCAAAGTCCCCGTATCCTGCGTGGCCTCGGCGACGGGTGCGACGACGAAGTACTACGCGTGCTGCGCCAAACCTCGGGCCACTGGACGCCCGGCCAGCAGGATGGACGTTTTGTAAAGGTAAAAATGGTGCTGCCCATTCGGTTTAACTTCCAGCCCGGCCTTGCCTCCGCCCCCGACCCGGCTCCGGAATCCGAGCCTGTAGTAGCTTCTGAATCGGGACCAGACGAATTAGCGCCGGCCCCCAACGCGCTGCAACCTACCAAGCTGGGGTGGCTGGCCGTGGGGCAAGCCTGGGCTGGTTCGGCGGCGGCGCTCTACATACCGGCTGCTACCCCTTCCGAGGCTGACCATACGGCAGTACGCCTGCTGGTGCCAGGCCGCCGGATGGTACTGGCCGGCACCCCGCACGCTACGGGCTACCACTTTGCCACTGCTCCTACCGGCGCGGCTGTAGTCGTGCTGGGCTTGCGCTACGAAAACGGTACGCCTTTCCTGGCCCGGCGCGAAGCCACCACCAGCACCCCCTCTGACACCCTGCGCTTCCAGGAAACCACCCTTTCCGACTTAGAAGCGACCCTGGCCCGGCTGGACTAGCTCGGACGAGTAGCTGAATGACTTCTTTTCGGGCCCTCGGACAAGGCCAGGTTGTGCGTGAGGACCTAGCCTAGGGGCACGCTTAGGTTAGCTCCGCCGAGGCTTGAAACCGGCCAGCGGTAAACTCCCTGCCGGATGGGAGTATTGGCCCTGCCGGAGCGGCAACAGACAGGGCCTGGTGCTCCGTTAGCCGAAGTCCGGGCTATAGCGCAAGG
This sequence comes from Hymenobacter sp. HSC-4F20, assembly GCF_019599275.1. Taxonomy (GTDB): domain Bacteria; phylum Bacteroidota; class Bacteroidia; order Cytophagales; family Hymenobacteraceae; genus Hymenobacter. Next base: position 76,867 of record NZ_JAHZTD010000004.1, read on the forward strand.
TTTTTACCCCGGAGCTGTACCTTTGGTAGGCGAGCTCAACGATACCCGCCTACTAACCCCGTAGGAGGAATAGCTTACTCTAGACTTTCCTCTTAGCACGGCCACAAGAATAGAAGCCTACCGGTACAAGAATACGGTAGTCTACTTCCTGCATCTGCCCGATGGGGGCTCGATGGAAGAGGTTTAGCGCGCGGCCGGTATCAGAGCCTGAAACAGCTACAGGAGACGGCCCTACCCCTGACTACCCTGAACGGAGGAAACTCCTCCCTGTCGGGTTAGGATGTAAATTTCTGGCAAATGACCCTACAGCCAAACGCACACATTCTGCGGCTCGGTGAAGAAGCGTAGAGCTTCCAGCCCACCCTCCCGTCCCAGGCCCGAATTCTTCATCCCGCCGAAGGGCGTGCGCAGGTCGCGGTGCAGCCAGGTATTCACCCATACTACCCCGGCCTGCAGCTGGTGAGCCACCCGGTGGGCGCGGGCCAGGTCGCGGGTCCAGATGGTGGCGGAGAGGCCGTAGTCGGTGCCGTTGGCCCAGACCAGGGCCTGCGCTTCGTCATCGAAGGGCGTGAGCGTAACCACGGGGCCAAAGATTTCTTCCTGGTTTACACGGCAGTCGGGGGCCAGACCTTCAAACACGGTGGGCTGCAGAAAATATCCTTCTGCGCAGCGCCCCGGCAGCTGCACCTGCTCGCCGCCAATCAGCAAACGACCACCTTCCTGGTGTGCCAACTTAATGTAGCCCAGAATTTTGCGTAGGTGCGCCTCGCTAACAATGGCTCCTTGCTGCGTGCCAGCCTCCAGCGGGTCGCCGACGGTCAGCTCCCGGACTTTCGTCAGGAAGGCAGCCTTGAACGGCTCGTAAATAGAGCGCTCCACCAAGATACGGGAACCGCAGAGGCAAATCTGGCCCTGGTTGGCAAAGGAGCTGCGGAGGCTGGTTTGCACGGCCTCCGCCAGGTCGCAGTCGGCGAAGATGATATTGGGATTCTTGCCGCCTAGCTCCAGGGAAAGTTTTTTGAACTGCGGAGCCGCCGTGCGGGCAATGTGGGCTCCGGTGGCCGTACCCCCGGTAAAGCTGATGGCCTTGATGCCCGGGTGCTCTACCAGCGCCTGGCCGGCGCCAGGGCCGGTGCCGTGCACAATGTTGAGCACGCCCGGCGGCAAACCCGCCTCCCGGCTTAACTCGCTGAGCAGATAGGCCGTGTACGGGGTTACTTCCGAAGGCTTGGCCACCACGCAGCAGCCGGCGGCCAGCGCGGGCGCTATCTTCCAGGTGAAGAGGTAGAGCGGCAGGTTCCAGGGCGAAATGCACGCTACTACGCCCAGCGGGTGGCGCACCGTGTAATTAAGCGCCACCCCTTCCTGCAAGTGAGTTTCGGTGGCGAAGTGCTGGGCTGCCGTGCCAAAGAAGGCAAAGTTGCTGGCTGCCCGCGGAATATCCAGGGTGCGGGCCAGGCTCAGGGGCTTGCCGTTATCCTGACTTTCGGCCCGGGCCAGGGTTTCCAGGTTCTGGTCGATCAGCTCCGAGAGCCGAACCAGCCGCCGGCCCCGCTCCTCGGCCGGTACGGCCCGCCACGCGGGGAAGGCCGCCGTGGCTGCCTGCACGGCCAGGTTTACGTCCGCGGCCGCGGAGTCCGGCACTTGCCCAAATACCCGGCCGGTAGCCGGGTTCAGCAGGGGGAGGTAGCAACCCGCGACGGGCGCCCGGAATTCGCCGTTGATGAAGTTCTGCAGCTGTACCATAGGCCGGGGAAGGGGGTGCCCGGCTGCTGGCTTACCGCTGGGGCTGGGCCGGGGGCTCGGGTAGGTTGGAATCTGACACAATATACAAGGGCCGCTGCCGCACGTTGGCGGAAAGGCGGGCAATGTATTCGCCGATGATGCCCACGGCTATCAGCTGCACGCCCCCCAGAAACAGGATGCTTACCATCAGGGAAGGCCAGCCCGGCTCGTACTTCTCCGTTACGAAGCGGGAGTAGAGCGTGTAAAGCATCACTAAAAAGGCAATGCCCGATACGATAAAGCCGCTCACGGTAGCCGCCTTCAGGGGCACGTCGGAAAAGGCCGTGATGCCATCGAGGGCCAGCTTGAGCATTTTGCGGTAGGTGTAGCCGGTAGCCCCGCCCGCCCGCTCGGCCCGGTCGTACTCCAGGTACGTCTGGCGGTAGCCAATCCAGGAAATCTGGCCCCGGATAAATTTGTTCTGTTCCGGCATGCGGCGCAGGGCTTCCACCACCTTGCGGGAAATCACGCGGAAGTCGCCGGTATCCACGGGGATGGAAATGTGCGTAATACTGGCCAGAATGCGGTAGAAGAGCTTAGCCGTGAGCTTTTTGGCGGCGCTTTCGCCCTGGCGGGAGCGGCGTTTGGCGTATACTACCTCGTAGCCTTCCTGGAGCTTTTGCAACAGCTGCGGAATCAGCTCCGGCGGGTCCTGCAAATCGGCATCGATAATGCAGACAGCCTGGCCTTCGGCCCGGTCGAGGCCGGCCGTCACGGCAATCTGGTGCCCGAAGTTGCGGCTGAAATCCAGGTAGCGCACCCGCGGGTCGCGCAGGGCCAGGGTCTGAATCAGGGCCAGCGACTGGTCGCGGGAACCGTCATTGATAAAGATAAACTCGTAGCCACCCGGCAACTGCATGGGGTCCAGAACTCCGCGCAGGCGTTCGTAGAGCGCCGGAATGTTGGCTTCCTCGTTGTAAATCGGGATGATAACGGACAGGTCCACGGGGCGAACGGGTGGAAAAGCGGCCGGCTGCATCAGGCGGCTGGCTTACGGGCCAGGGCGAAAACGCTCACGCCCACTGGCAGGTTGATGTGGCGCAGCAAGCGGTTCTCGGCCTGCAGCAGCCAGATGAGGGAGCGGTTTAGGGGCTGGGGCAGGGCTGCCAGGTCGCCGGTGCCGGCCTCGTCGGCGGGCTTGCTGCCACTGGTTAAGCGCTGGGCCTGCCGAATCAGGTAGGTGGGGAAAAACAGGGCGAAGTTCCAGTACGACTGGCGCAGTACCTGCAGCTGGCTAGCTTGCAGAGCCTGTTTTAGGGTAGCGCCAGTGTAGCGGCGGAAGTGGCGGTTTACCACATCGTGCTGGCTCCAGAGCTGGGGATAGGCTGGTACGTACACCAGCAGCTGTCCGCCGGGGCGCAGCACCCGCCGCCACTCGCGCAGGGCCTGCTGCTCGTCCTCGATGTGCTCCAGCACGTCAGAGGCTACCACTAGGTCAAAAGAAGCATCCGGGAAGTCCAGCCGGGCCCCGTCCATCACCGATACGTTCGGAATCTGGCGCTGGTGAGCCAGGGCAATAGCCGTTTCGCTGATGTCGATGCCCGTCAGGTGGTGAAAGCCCGCTTGGCGTAGCTGCTGCTGCAAGGGGCCACCGGAACACCCAATTTCCAGAATAGCCGCAGTAGTGGGCAGGCGTAGCTGCTTGATCTGATCAAACACACTGTCGCGCCGGCCCCGAAACCACCAGTGATTTTCTTCTAATTGATGGTAGAGTGCTTCGTATTGAACTTGCATACGGCGAAAGTACGGAATGAGAAAACACCATACCTAGTACTTGCGGCCCAGCTAAGCCAGAAGGAGAATAATTGGCTCCGAACACGGGGTTGCCGGAAGCAGTGAACCATGTACTTTTGCGCCAACTGAGCCCGGAAGTCCGGCGCACTCGCCTACGTATGCCATTTCTTTCGGTGCTAAGGGCTCGTCCCTTTCATATTGCAGCCTTATTGTTATTTATTGGGGTAGGGCTGGCTTTCTACGTGCCCTTTCTGGGTACGCTGCCCGTAGGGCCCCACGCCTGGGCCCAAGCCGACCGGCTGGCGCTGGCCGTGAACTTCTACGACTACGGCTTCAACTTTTTCAAACCCCGGACTTCGTCCTTGAATTCTATCGGCGGCATTACGGGGGTAGAGTTTCCGCTCCCGTCCTACCTGGCGGCCCTGTGCGGGCTGGTAGTTGGGCGCGAGAATATCAACGGCGCCTTCCGGGCTATTGATGCGGCCGTAGCCGTGGTCGGGTTTTACTACCTGTTCCGGCTGATTTACGAGCGCACGGGGCACTTTGTGGCGGCGCTGGTGCCGGGGGCGTTTCTGCTGTCCTCTCCGTTTTTTGCGTTTTATGCCGTTAGCTACCTACCCGACCCCGTTAGCCTGAGCCTGAGCTTTGTGGGCTACTACTACTGGCTGCGGTTTTTCGAGCAGCGCACTTTCCGCGACTTGCTGGTGGCCGTGGCCGTACTGACGCTGGCGGGCCTGATCAAAACTACTACCAGTCTGCACTTGGCGGCGCTGGTGGGCCTCACGCTGGGCTGGGAGTATTTGGCCGCTGAGCCCCTGCTTACAGTGCGGCAGCGGCGGCAGCTGCTGGGGGCTGTGTTGGCGGGGGTGGGGCTGATTGTGGCCTTTTTCGTGCACAACCAACACCTGAACGCCACCTACCAGTCGGGGCAGTTTCTGGCCGAAGCCCGGCCCATCACCGATGACGACGTGCGCCAGCAGGTGTGGTTTTACATCCGCCGCGACTGGCTGGCTGAGTATGCCACCAACACTCAGTACCGCGTGCTGGCCGTGTGCGGGGCGCTGCTGCTGGTGTTTGCCTGGCCCAACCTGCGGCGCCACCTGCCCCTCACGCTGCTGCTGCTGGCGACGGCCGCCATCAGCTACCTGTTTTTTCAGCTGATGGGTGCCCAAATGGGCGTGCACGACTACTACTTTATCTGCTCGTTTATTCCGCCGGCGGTGCTGTTGCTGGTGTTGGCCCTGCTCAATATTGCCCGCTACACCGGCTGGGTGCGCTACGCTACCACGGCCGGGCTGGCCGGGCTGGCGGTGGTGTTCGTGGTCCAGGGCTACACCCGCCTGCAGCGCCGCATGAGCGACGAGTACCCACCCTTCAGCCCGTATGCCTACGAGTGGATGCGCGGCGGGGCCGACTTACTGCGCCGTGCCGGCGTGCCGCCGCAGGCCCAAGTGCTTCTCTTTAACGACCCGGCCCCCAACCTCGGGCTGGTGTACTTTGACCGGCGCGGCCGAAACTGGCAGTACGAGGTCGATAAGCTAACGCCCGATAATCTGCTGGATGAAATGGCCACCGACAGCCTGGAATACGTGCTCATGGCCCCGGCCGTGTACGAAAAGCTGGCGCCCCAGCAGGAGGCGCTGAACGCTGCCTTCGAACCCCTGGCCCTGCAGCCGGCTGTGGTACTGCGGCGTCGGGACATGCGGCGGACCTGGTAGCGCTACGGCAAGTAACATCCTGAAATAGAAGGTAGCTAGAGGTATATGGTACGAATGATGCGCGGCGGAATGTGGGTAATGAGCAGTGCGCTAGCTGCCCTGAGTAGCTGCACCGGCGCGCCCGCCCGGCCAGAAGTGCGCGAGCGGGTAATGGTTAGCAGCAGTTTTGAGAATATTCTGGGCTTTGCTGAGCAGGTGCCCCCCTCGCTAACCACCGAAAAAGCGCACACCGGCCGCTACGCCGTGCGCGTCGATGCGCAAAATCAGTACTCGCTTACCTACCACGGCACCCTGGGGCAGCTGTGCACCACCAAGCCCCGCAAGTTCATCTTCAGCGCCTGGGTGTGGGTGCCCCGGCCCGAAGACGAAGCCACCCTCATTCTGGCCCTTACCTCGCCCGACGACCCGGAGCACCCCTTGCTGCACAAAAACGTGTACCTGACCGACCGTGGACCCTACGGCAAGTGGAAACAGGTGCGCCGCGAGATTGATGTACCCGGCACCGTGAACCGCAACACCCGCTTGGCCCTCTACCTCTGGAACGGCACGGCCCAGCAACCCGTGTACGCCGATGACTGGCAGCTGGCAGAGTTAAAATAAGGGTAACGGAGGCCCGCGAAATACCATTACTTTTACATTCTGAACCCCTTAGCACTTCTTTCGCGTGATGAAAAAACTACCCTGGGCCCTGCTGCTGCTGAGCCTGGCCGGCTGTGGTGAAAAGACCCCGGCCAACAGTCCTGACACCCTGGTATCAAATGATTTTGAAAGCTTGGACGGGTGGCTGGGTGACCAAAACACCGCTTCCGTAACGCGCGAGAAAGCGCACTCCGGGCGGTACTCGTTGAAGGTAGACGGTAGCACCGAGTATAGCCGCACGTACTCCAACCTGCTGGGTAAGATGCACGATACGCGCGTCAAGAAAATCAAAGTCAACGCCTGGGTGTTCGTGCCGAGCGCGCAGGCTGGTGCCAAGCTGGTAACGGTTATCAGCGACACGGCCCCCGATGCTAAGCCCGCCGTGTGGGACGGCCTCGACCTGGGCCCGGCCGTGAAAGGCCAGTACGGCAAGTGGATAGAAATTAACAACGAGCTGGCCGTGCCCGAAAATGTGTCGCCGACCAGCAAGTTTGTGATGTACCTGTGGCGCACCGGCGGCCCCCTGCCCGTATACCTCGACGACCTGAACGTGACGGCGGCCGAGTAACTCAACTACTTGTTAGCCCTGGAATAAGAAAAGCGGCTGCTCCGGATAGGGGCAGCCGCTTTTGCTACATGATTTGACCTTGTTTAGCGGGCCAGCGGAAAGCCATCCAGCACAGGCTGCTGACGGGCATCCAGCCAGTACACGTGAGTAGTGCGGGGCCGAATCAGCAGGTCATCGACCACAATATCGTCGCCACCCATTTCCACCACAATGCGGTTGGCGCGGTTCTGCAGGCGGATGGGTAGGGTAAAGCGGACCCAGTCGCCGTGAATTTCCGTGGATTCTTTCAAAGAGCGCTCTACCCGTTCCACCTCTTGGCCGGTAGGGCTAAGCTGGCGGTAGCTGAGGTAGGGCATCCAGTCGGTGGTTTTGGCGTAGGCCCAGATGCTGAGCTCGTAGGAGGTAGTGTCGGCGGCGCCGGGTAGCACCCCGTCAAAAACCGGAAGCATACCCTTGTCGGCGTGGGCCGCCCCGGGGCGGGTAAAGCTGACGCTGCCGGGCGCGGTAGCATCTTGGAAAGTGCGCCACACCACGCCCGGCCCGGCCACCGTGCGCCAGAGCTGCCCTTGGCGGAGCAACTCGTTTTGGTGCGCGGCAAACCAGGCCCGCTCCGCGGCCGGCCGGCTGGTGGCAAAGGCGCGGAGCGGCAGCTCATAGAGCTTTACCAGCGGCGTAGTAGTCAGCAAAACAGCCCCGCGCTGAAGCAGAGCCTTCTCCGCGGGCCGCAGCGAGTCGAGGCGGGAGGCCACTACTAGCAGAGGCTGGCGGGAGGGTAGGCGGCCGGGCCAGGATTTGGGCGTGAGGTCGGAGGAAAACAGCTCCAGTAGCCGCAGCGTCTGCTCCGTGGACGTGCGCGACATCATGGTGGCGGCAATAGGCCGCTGCAGGCTCAGGGCCGCCCGGAAGCTTTCGGCCGTGCCTACCCCTCCGCCGCCCAGGTCAAACTTCTCCGACCCCAGCGAGTAGTAGGGCAGGGGCAGAATAGCCTGGTACTGATCGGGGTAGTGGCCGGCGCGGGCCAGGGTTTCGGCGTAGTTGCCGCCCGGCTGCAAAAAGGTATCGGCCACGCGGTTGGGCAGCAGCGGGGCAGTCAGCTCCTTGAGCTGGTACTTGGCTTCCAGCAACCACACGCCCGCCACAGCCACCAGCAGCAGCTGGCCCAGGCGTGCGGCCCGGCGCTGGCGCAGGAAGCGGTACAGCTGCCAGTACTGCACGGCGGCCAGCACGGCCGCCACGTAATAGAAAATCCAGGCGAAGCGGCCCAGGGAACGAAACTGCTTAAGCGCCGGCAGCCAGTCCAGCAGCCGGTCGAAGCCGGGCAGAATGAACGGCAGGCACATGGAAAATGCCAGCACCAGCCACGCGGCCCACACCGTAGGCTGCAACATCGCAGGCAGGGCCGGGCGCAGCACCCCGCGCCAGCGGCGGTGCACCAGGTGCCAGCCCACGCGCAGCAGCCACAGCCCTACCCCCAGCCCTACCACCAGCCCCACGTAGGCCTTGCCCTCCATAATGGGGTCGGAGGTGTGGAAGATAAACTTGAACACGGCGGCAAACGGCTCAATGGAAGGCCCAAACACGCCCGCCACGTTCGTGTGGTAGACAAAGAAGCCGTAGGGGTTGATGGGCCGGTCGGTGATGGGGTCGAGCAAGCCAATCCAAGTTTGGAACAGCACCGGCGGCAGCAGGCCCGCCGCCAGCAGCCAGGCCGGCTGGGCCCACCACTGGCCCTGGCGGGCTGCCAGGCGCTGCGCGGCCAGCACCAGAGCCGTAGCGGCCGGCAGCAGCAGGGCGTGCAGCAGGTAATACGGGTGTACCAGCGTGACCAGCAGGGTAGTTACCACGTAGAGCACCAGCCACTGCAGGCGGGCTGCCCGGGTTGCGGCCTCCAGCAGCCGCAGCTGCAGGTACCAGAGCAAGGGCACTACAAACGGCAGGGCCAGGGTGTAGTGCCCCGCGCCGATGCGGTGAAACTGCGGGGCCAGAAAGACAATGGCCAGGGTAGCGGCGGCGCCAAACCAGCGCCCCACGCCCCCGCGCCGGAGCAGGGCGAATACCAGCGGCGTGGTGGGTACGGAGGAAAGCAGCACCGTAAGGTTAAAGGCCGCTACTGCTTGGGAAAGAGTAATTCCAAAGGCGTTTTTCCAAGCTTTAAGCGCCCAGGCCAGCAGCGGAAATCCATCGGTAAAAGTCAGCAGCTCGCCGTAGGGGTAGTGCATGCCGGTAAACTGCACCCCGGCATCGGCCTGCAAATAGTAGAGCAGGGCAAAGTACGACTTGATACCGTCGCCGCCGGTGGTGAACAAATACTCGGAAGGGTGGAGCAGAATGGGTCCCACGCGGAACCACAGCACCAGTACGTGCAGCGCCACCAGCCCCAGCAGCCAATACAGGTCGGAGGAAAAGGCGGAGCGGCGGGCCAGCGGCCGGGGCGAAATCATAGGGAAGCGTCAGAAGGAGAGAAAGGAGTACGAGGACGCGGGGCACCGGCGGGGGCCGGCAGTCCGGAGTCCGTTTCGCTGACCAGGTAGGGCGGGCGCTGCTTGGCCTGGATGAAAAGCTTGCCCAGGTATTCGCCCATAATGCCCAGCACGAGCAGCTGAATGCCACCAATGAACAGCACGCTGATCAGCACCGAGGCCCAGCCGGGTACCGCGTCATCAGTGAAAATCAGGATAAACAGCGCGTAGAGGGCGTAGAGAAACGCCAGCCCCGAAACGCCCACGCCGGCCAGGGTGGCAAAATGCAGGGGCCGCACGCTAAAGGACGTAATACCGTTGAGGGCCAGCTTTACCATTTTGCGCACCGTGTACTTGGTGGTGCCCCGGAAGCGGGCATCGGGGGTGTAGGCCACGCGCTTCTGCCGGAAGCCTGCCCAGTGCACGAAGCCCCGCAGAAACAAGTCTACATCGGGGCTGGAGCGCACCACGTCGGCCACGCGCCGGTCGATGAGGCGGTAGTCGGCCGTGCCCGGCTCAAAGTCGACGCTGGACAAGCCGTTCATTACCCGGTAAAAGGCGCTGGAGGTCTGGCGCTTAAGCCAGGGTAGGCGCTCGTCGTCCTGGCGCTGGGTGTACACAATATCGTAGCCGTCCAGCCAGTGGCCCAGCAACTCGGGTAGCAGGCGGGGGGGGTGCTGCAGGTCGGCATCGAGGGAAATAACACAGTCGCCGGTGGCGTAGTCGATACCGGCGCGCAGGGCGCTCTGGTGGCCGAAGTTGCGGGAGAGCAGCACGTAGTGAATTTCCGGGTCCTGGGCGCGCAGCTCGCGCAGCACGCGCTGGGTGCCGTCGCGGCTGCCGTCGTCCACGAAAATTAACTCCCGCTCGTAGCGTCCGGCCAGGTGCTCTTTCACGCGGGCGGCCACTTCTGGCAAGTTCTCCTCTTCATTATAAGCCGGAATAACAACGGATATCTTCATGCAAGGGGAGGGGCCCGGTGGGCGGCTCAGTGGAGTAACGGGCGGAAGGTCTCCGCCCCGGGGCCGCAGCCCCGCCAAAGTTGGCCAAAACTACGGTATTCCAAAAAAGGACGATGGTCAATGGGCGGGTCGCGCGAAATGGATTGGGCAGCTGCGGGTAGCTTCTATCTTTGTCCGGGCTTCTTTCCGAAGCTCACCGACTTCTTATGCTGCCACTTTCTGTTTTCCGGCCGGCCGGTGCCGCGCTGCTGTTAGGGCTCACCGCCTGCTCTACTGCTCCCGCCACCGAAGAAACGGGCCACCGCGTAACCTACAACGACTTCGAGGCCGTGGATGGCTGGGGCCCCGCCGTTCCGTCGCTGACTACCGAGAAAGCGCACTCGGGCCGGTTTGCCGTGAAGGTCGACAACGCCGTGGAGTACAGTTTGGGGTACGCCAACCTGCTGGGGAAGGCCAGCACTGCCCGCATGCGCAAGCTCACGGTACGGGGCTGGGCCCGCCGGGAGGGCCCCGACGGCTCGGCCACGCTGGTTGTGCAGGTCACGGACCCCGCCCAGGGCAACCAGCAGCTGTACTGGGAGCCACTGCACTTCGCCGAGCAGGTGAAAACGCCGGGGCAGTGGGAGCAGATTAGCAAGGAATACACCCTGCCCGCCGGCCTGCAAGCCAGCCACGAGCTAAAGGTGTACCTCTGGCGCAACAGCGCCGCCCAACCTGCCTACCTCGACGACCTAACCATTACGGCTGAGTAAAGCGGGCTACGCGGCTGCGCTACAGGCTGCTGGTGCGCCCCCCATCCACGGGCACGTTGATGCCCGTGATGTAGGCAGCGGCTTCCGAGGCCAGAAAGGCCACGGCCGCCGCTACCTCCCGGGCCTGCCCGAAGCGGCCGGCCGGAATGCCGCGCAGCATGGCCGCCTCCACTTCCTCGGTGGTCTGCCCGGTTTCTTCTACTTTCTTGGCAATGAGGGAGGTATGGCGCTGCGTGACGGTGGCACCGGGCAGCACGTTATTGACGGTGATGCCGTCGGTGGCCAGCTCGTTGGCCAGGGTTTTGGCCCAGTTGCCCACGGCCCCCCGAATGGTGTTCGACACGCCCAGCCCCGGCAGCGGCTGCTTTACGGAGGTGCTGATAATGTTGATAATGCGCCCCCACCGGCGCTGGCGCATGCCCGGCACCAAGGCTTGGGCCAGCAGGTGGTTGCATACCACGTGCTGCTCAAACGCGGCCCGAAATGCTTCCACCGGCGCCTCCACTAGGGGGCCGCCAGCCGGGCCGCCCGTGTTGTTGACCAGAATATCGAAGCCAGATGCATTCTGCTCCAGATACTGCTGCACCCGTTGGGCCAGGGTGGCAGGGGAGCTGAAATCGGCCACAATGAAATCGTGCGGCTGTTGGGCGGGGGTAGGCAGGGCGGCGGCTACCGCGCGCAGGGCATCTTCGTTGCGGGCTACCAGCGTGAGGGTGGCCCCGCGCCGGGCCAGCTCCTCGGCCACGGCCCGGCCAATTCCTTGGGTGCTGCCGCCCACCAGGGCGCGACGAGAAAGTAAGTCCATCGGTGAATAAGGTAAGGGAAGAAGGGAAAGCCGTGAGCTACCGGCCAAATATGCAGGTAAAGTCGGTGGCCCCGATACGCGGGAATGTCGTTATTTGCCGTGAGGCACCCGTTGCCTACCCATGTCTTCACCCCAGCGCCTCGCTTTATGATTCGGCCTTTCAACTTTCAGCAGTGGATTGAGGAGCACCGCCACCTGCTCAAGCCCCCCGTTGGTAACCAGCAGGTATTCAAGGATAACAAGGATTTCATTGTGATGGTAGTGGGCGGCCCCAACGCCCGCAAAGACTACCACGTGGACGAGGGCGAGGAGCTGTTCCTGCAGCTAGAGGGCGACATCGTGGTAAAGGTTATCGAAGACGGTAAGCCGGTCGATATTGAGATTAAAGCCGGCAGCATGTTCCTGCTCCCGGCCGGGGTGCCCCACTCGCCGCGCCGCCCGGCCGGCTCGGTGGGGCTGGTGCTGGAGCGCTACCGCACCCCCGGCGAGCTGGACGGTTTTCAGTGGTACTGCGAGAACTGCGGCCACAAGCTTCACGAGGAGTTTGCCGAAATCACCGACATCGTGGCTCAGCTGCCCCCCATCATGAACCGGTTCTGGGCCTCTGATGCGCTACGCACCTGCTCTGTGTGCGGCACCTACATGGAAGCCCCGCCCCTGTAGTGAAGAATGAGGAATGAAGAGTGAGGAATAGGCTTGCCCAGATGCCGACCACCTATGGACGCTGAAAATACTGTTGCCGTCAAGTCGTTTGCCTTTGCCGTTAGAATCGTGCGATTGTGCCGGCATTTGCGGACCGACCAGCACGAGTATGTTTTGGCTAAACAACTGCTGCGCTCCGGTACCTCCATTGGAGCTAATGTGGAAGAAGCTGTTGGGGCCATTTCCAAAGCTGATTTCTCTCATAAAATCAGTATTGCCTACAAAGAAGCCCGCGAAACAAACTATTGGTTGAAGCTGCTGGCAGCCACCGAAACCCTGACCCCCGTGGCATTCACTAGCATTCAAACGGACTGCGAAGAGCTCTGCCGTATCCTACGCGCCATTCTGAACACCACCCGCATCAAAAAGGAGAAAGACCAGGATACCGAACCATCCTGAGCCCGCTTGCCCAGCACCACTAGCTATGAATCCGCAGCAGAATTCTTCTCTCCTCATTCCTCATTCCTCATTAACAATAGACATTCACACCCACATTCTGCCCGAGCGGTGGCCCGACCTGCGGGAGCGGTACGGGTACGGCGGCTTTATCCGGCTGGAACACCACCGGCCCTGCTGCGCCCGCATGATGCAGGACGACCGGTTTTTTCGCGAAGTTCAGGATAACTGCTGGGACCCCGAGGTACGCCTGCGCGAGTACGACCAGCTAGGTACCCAGGTGCAGGTGCTCAGCACGGTGCCCGTGATGTTCAGCTACTGGGCCCGCCCCCTGGATACGCTGGATTTAAGCCAGCTGCTGAACGACCACCTGGCCGACGTGGTGCGGCGCTACCCTACCCGCTTCGTGGGCTTGGGCACGCTACCCCTGCAAGCCCCCGACCTGGCCGTGCAGGAGCTGGAGCGCTGCATGAAACTGGGACTGGCCGGCGTGCAAATCGGCTCCCACGTCAACGACTGGAACCTGGATGCGCCGGAGCTGTTCCCCGTGTTTCAGGCCGCCGAGGAGCTGGGCGCCTGCGTGTTCATTCATCCCTGGGACATGATGGGCCAGCAGCAGATGCCCAAGTACTGGCTGCCCTGGCTGGTGGGCATGCCCGCCGAAAGCACCCGCGCCCTGTGCTCCCTCATTTTTGGGGGCGTACTGGAGCGGCTGCCGCGCCTGCGGGTGGCCGTGGCCCACGGCGGCGGCACGTTTGCCACTACCATCGGGCGCATTGGCCACGGCTTCGAGGTGCGGCCCGATCTGTGTGCCGTCGATAACCCGGTGCACCCCAGCCACTACCTCGGCCGCTTCTGGGTGGATTCCCTGGTTCACGACCCGCGCCTGCTCGACTACCTGGCCCAAACCATCGGACCCGATAAAATCACGCTCGGCACCGACTACCCCTTCCCCCTGGGCGAGGCCGTGCCCGGCGAGCTGATTCGTTCCCTACCGTACCCCGACGACGTGAAAGCCCGGATGCTGGGCCAGAATGCCCTGGACTGGTTGGGGCTGGAAGCCAGCCGGTTCGGGCCGGGCCTCTCCTTGTAATATTCTCTGCTTGGTACTACCTCTATATGCCATTACGTTCTTTTCAGGGGCTGCTCTGCTTGCTGCTGGGGCTGCTGCCGGGCTGCCAGCCACCCGCCAACGAAGCCTGCGTGCTTATTCAATCTGATTTCGAACAGTTTGAAGGCTGGTTTGATCCTCTGCCGGGCTTCCTGAACGCCGAGCAGGCTCACTCGGGCCGCTACTCCTACCGCCTGGGCAACGGCGCCGAGTACGGCAGCGTCTACCGCACCACCCTGGCTAACACCCGGTGCGAGGGACTACCCCGCCGCCTGCGCCTGAGTGCCTGGGTGTACCTGCCCAGCGGCCGGATTCGCAAAACCAAGCTGGTCGTGCAGGTTGACTGCCACGGCCGGCGTCCCAACATCTGGCGGGCCCTGGAAGTGTCGGAAGTGGTGCGGCGCTACCAGCAGTGGGAGCGAGTGCAGAAAAACATTGCCCTGCCCGCTGACCTCGACCCCTCCGATGAGCTGCAGTTTTACGTGTGGCACGCCGAAGCCAACGGAGAGCCCACCTGGGTTGACGACCTGCTGGTGGAAGGGTGGCAGTAGCTGCGCAATATTCTGATTTGTAGTACTTTACTTTTATTTCGTGGCCGAAACTAGTTTGCCCCCCGGAGGCCTTACCCGCTCGCAAAGCGTCCTGCTCACGGCCCTGCACGTGCTGCTGCTCACGGCGCTGGGCTCTGCCCTCTACAACTTTGGCATCATCCGCTACCTGCCTTCTGCCGCTACCCTCGACCGCTGGGACGTGTACTGGTACGAGCAGATTGCCCGGGAAGGCTACTCCTACTCCACTACCAGCACCAGCAACGTAGCCTTCTTCCCCCTGTTTCCGTACTTCTGGCGCCTCAGCGGGCTTGACCGGCTGGGCATCGGCCTGGTTAACGCCGGGCTCTTTCTGGCCGCGTTTACCTGGCTGACTCACCAGCTGCAGGTACCCGCCCGGCTTAGGCTGCTGCTGGCCTCCACGCCCTCCCTGCTGTTCATGCTCGTGCCCTACACCGAGGCCCTGTTCTTCGTGTTTGCCACCCTGCTGGTGCTAGGGCTGCGGCAGCAGCGGCTGGGCTGGTGGTTTTTGGGTTTGCTGGGCTGCGGGCTGACTCGCTCGGCCAGCACCATGTTCACCCCGGCCCTGCTCTTTATGGTGCTGCTCTGGGCCGCCCAGCCCGGCCAGGCCCGCACGGCCTTGCGCTGGGGCGCGGTGGGGCTGCTGGCCCTCGGGCTGTCGGTGGGGGTGGTGGCTACCGTGCAGTGGCAGCAGGTAGGCGAGCCGTTTGCCTTTGCCCTGGCGCAGCGCTTCTGGGGCCACTTTCTACAGATGCCCGTCTTCCCGCTCACCGACCCCTCCGGCATCAACGTGCTCTGGCTCGATGCCCTGGCCCTGTGGCTGGGCGTGGCGGCGGTGGGCGTGTGCTGCGGACTGGCCTGGCGCTGGCTGCAGCAGGTGCGCGGCGGTGCCGTGGCAGCGGCGCTGCCCCCGGAGGTGGTGTTTGCTCTGGGCTACTGCGTAAGTGTGTTCCTGTTCATTCTGCTTTACCAGGCCGGCAGCGTCTGGAACATCGGGCGCTACATTTTTACTACGCCGTTTTTTGTGGTGCTGGTGGCCTATTTGAGTTCCCGGCCGGCCTGGCCCTGGCGGCGCTACCTGCTGCTAGCAGCCGCCTCTATGCTGCTCTGGCAGGCATTTGGGGCGTACACCCTCGACTTCGATACCTACACTACTGCGCAGGCCCTCTGGTACTTTGGCCTCGTGACGGCCTACTTGCTGGCCTACCTGGCGTGGCGGCAGCTGCGCTGGCAGGCTGAAGTAACGATGCTGCTCTACGTCTTCAACATGGTGATGCTGTTCCACCTGCTAGAAGGGTTTCTCCAGTTCTACGTGGTGCAGTAGGGGAAACGGTGAATGAGTGATGGAGGGAAATGTGTCAGGGCGAGCATGTGGCGCATTAAGCCGGTATCGACACCATTCTTCCGTTGTGCCCAAGCTTGCTACCCCGACAAGCCCTTACCCAGCACGGATGGAAAGAAGCTAGTCACCCTCGAAGGGGTAGCCTGGGGTCGGGAAGGATGGCGTCGTCGTGCTTTCCCGCCCTGATACGCCTCGCTCCTTTACTCAAGCACTCATTCACTATTTTTGCTACCCATGACCTTCGAACCCACCCTCGATTTTGCCCGCCAGCTGGATGCCCAGGACCCACTGCGCGACTTCCGCCAGCAGTTCCTGATTCCGCCCGCCCCGAATGGGCAGGAAAGCCTCTATTTCTGCGGTAACTCCCTGGGCCTGCAGCCCCGCACGGCCCGCGCCGCGGCCGAGCAGCAGTTTCAGAACTGGCAGGAACTGGCCGTTGAGGGGCATTTCCGCGGCGAGACGCCCTGGATGCACTTTCACCAGCGCCTGGAGGCGGCCTCGGCCCGCATTGTGGGAGCCAAGCCCGTGGAGGTGGTCGTGATGAACAACCTCACTACCAACCTGCACCTGCTGCTCATTTCCTTCTACCAGCCCACTGCTACCCGCTACAAGGTGCTGATGGAAGGCGGCGCTTTCCCCTCCGACCAGTATGCCCTGGAAACTCAGGTGCGCATGCGCGGCCTCGACCCCGACGAGGCCCTGGTGGAGCTGACGCCCCGCCCCGGTGAGCATACCCTGCGCACCGAGGACATTCTGGCTAAAATTGAGGAGCTGGGCGACTCGCTCTGCACCGTGCTCATGGGCGGCATCAACTACTACACCGGGCAAGTGTACGATATGGCCGCTATTACCCAAGCGGGGCACGCCGTAGGTGCTATGGTGGGCTTCGACCTGGCCCACGCTGCTGGCAATATCCCGCTGCACCTGCACGACTGGGACGTGGATTTTGCCTGCTGGTGTTCCTATAAATACCTGAACTCCGGCCCCGGCGGCGTATCCGGCGCTTTCGTGCACGAGCGGTTTGCTGACCGGCCCGACTTGGTGCGCCTGGCCGGCTGGTGGGGCTACGACGATAAGGAGCGCTTCAAGATGAAAAAAGGCTTCCGGCCCATGCGCGGGGCCGCCGGCTGGCAGCTTTCCAACGGTGCCATCCTGACCATGGCCGTGCACGAGGCAGCGCTGGCCATCCACGAAGCCGCTGGCGGCATGGCGGCCCTGCGCCAGAAAAGCGAGCGGCTGACGGGCTACCTGGAGTTTCTCATCACCCGCCTGGCGCTGCCCAAAACGCGCCTCGAAATCATTACGCCGGCCGACCCCACCCAGCGCGGGTGCCAGCTGTCCTTGCTGGTGCACCAGCAAGGGCGCGAGTTGTTCGAGCACCTGATGAGCGTGGGCGTTATCGGCGACTGGCGGGAGCCCAACGTGATTCGGCTGGCTCCCGTGCCCCTCTACAACACCTTCGAGGACGTGTACCGGGTCGGGGAGGTGCTGGCCGAGTGGGCCGGCCGGCAGGGGTAGGAGCTAATAGAATATTGGCCCCGGCGGAAAGTTTTTCGCTGGCCGGGGCTGTTCTGCGTAAAGAAAAACAGCGGCGTAGCTGTTTCTTGTTTCTGACTTACCTATCTGTTACTCATGGCCGAAGACTTCGCGGCAAAAATGGGCCGTAAAACCGACGCCGAACTGCTTCTCTACCTGCAGAACCGCGCCGAATACCAGGAGCAGGCCGTGCTGGCTGCCCTGGAGGAGGCGGAGCGCCGGCAGGTGCTGCCCGCGGGCCTGGATGCGGCCCGGCTGCGGGCCGAGCTGGGGCCGGTAGTAGCGCAGCAGCAAGCCGATGAGGCCCAGCGGTACACGGAAGCTCAGGCCGCCGAGGTAACCGCCGACGAGCCGGGCCCCCGCCTGTATTCGCCCGTTACCATCACCCTGTTTTCAGTTTTTTTCTCGATGCTGGCGGGTGGAGCCTTGCTGGCTATCAACTTCCGGACGCTGCACCGGAAAGGAGCCATTGGGCGGCTTATTCTGTTTATCATCGGCTATCTGGTGCTGGTGGGCCTGCTCATGGGACCCCTCGTGCGGGCCGGCATGGTCATGCTGCTGCTGTTTGCCGAGTTGCCCGCCATTATCGCCTACAACTTGTGGTTCTGGCCGCGCTACGTGGGCGTGTACCACTACCAGAGCCGGGGCTGGCTGCTGCCCTTCCTGATTTGCTCCGTCCTGCGCTTTGGGCTGATGTTGCTGCTGGCACCCTTCCTGTCCCAGCAGCTGGAGGCCCTGAAACAGGCCATGTAACGCGGTATGAGCCAAGGTGCTCTTGGTTCCGCGGGCCTACCCTGAGGTAGGCCAGAAGCGTAGGAATGTATGCCTCTACTACCTATTCTGTTGCCGGATGCGGAACTGCTCTTCGATCCGGAGTTTCTGCCCCTTGCCGAAGCGCAGGAACTGCTCGAGGAGTTGACCAATTCACTTGCCTGGCAGCAGGAGGCCATTAAATTGTTCGGGCGCTCCGTGCTGCAGCCCCGCCTCACGGCCTGGTATGGCGACCCAGGGGCCAGCTACCAGTACTCCGGCCTGCGGCTGGAGCCGCTGCCCTGGACGCCTGCGCTGCTCCGCCTGCGCCAGCGGGTAGAAGAGGCCACTGGCACATTCTTCAATAGCGTACTGCTCAACCTCTACCGCACAGGTCAGGATAGCATGGGCTGGCACGCCGACGATGAGCCGGAACTCGGACCCGCTCCCGTTATTGCTTCCGTTACGCTGGGCGCAACTCGCAATTTTCGCCTCAAGCCCCGCGACCCCCACCGCCTGCCACACGCCCCCTTCAGCCTGCCCCTGACGGCTGGCAGCCTGCTGCTCATGCGGGGGGCCACCCAACAGCACTGGCTGCACGCCCTGCCCAAAACGGCGCGGCCTGTTGGCCCTCGTCTTAACCTTACCTTCCGGCAAATAACTAGGTAGCCAGCCCGGTATTGCGCTTTCCTGGCTGCCCCTAAACACGACGAGCCCTTCACCTCCGGGGCGGAGGGAAGGGCTCGTCTGGGTAGTGAGTTTTCCTACCAGAAGGAAAGGCGGCAGAATTCCTTCCGGCTCTGTTAACTCACAAAGCGCAGGCTTTATTGTGGGGCTACTTCACATCTACCCGCAAGCCCAGGTAGGCGAGGCGGCCAATCTGGGGCCCACCGAATACCTGCACGTTGTTGGCGTTGAAGGCGTAGGATACGCCCGCCTGGAAGGTACTGCCCAACTTCGGCACAGCGTAGCCCAGGTAGGCATCGGTGGTGCTGTAGTCGCGGATGGTACCCACGGCGAAGGGCATTTCCTGCAGGTGGCCTTGCACCCAGCGGTAGGTTACGGAGTAGCTCAGGTTGCCGGCCTGGCCGTTGGCGCCTATGTTGTACTTGTGCTTGGGGGTGTTGAAGTAGGTGTGGAAGCCGTCGGGCAAGTAAAAGGGTGACAAACCTACCACTGCGCTACGCACTACTGTGGAGCTTTTCGCTGAACCGCGTATTCTTCAGTATCAACGGCCAGCCTGGCAAAGCCAGTGCTACCAGATAGTGCCCCAGAGAAAAAATATTCCGATAATGGGATAATCGTTCAGGCTTGGTTTGCGCCCGCTGGGTAGGCATTATGGGGTAGGCTGCTGCCTCTTTGCCGGCCGGCAATTTGGCCACGAGGGGAAGTTAGTACCGTATATCGGACGGACCGTAGAGAAAAAGACAATCCTCATCGCCCAGCAGATACCCGCCGTACTTCAGGGTGGGTAGTACGGTGCGCGCTACCGTGCTGGTAGCCGGGGGGCTAGCTGAGTGGTACGTACTTTTGGGCCGCGTGTGGGAATGAGTAGGTACGAAGCGTACCCAACGCCGCGCGGGTGCCCGGTGGTGGCAACGGGGGGAGCAAGACATGAGAAGAGCGGAAAGCCAGCGCGAAAGGCTGGTCAGTTGGGCCAAGAAAATCGTTTAATAGTCCAAATAAAGAGCGGGGTCAGCGTCTATGCTGGGTATTCCGTTCAACTACTACCTGCTGCCAGTTCAACCAATTCCTTTTGCCGGTCAATCGATGCCAACGGAATCGGTTACTTTCGCTGCTTGCTCTGCTGTTTTCTCACCGCCTTTCCTCGCGCGCCCCTATGGCCACTGCTGCTGCTGCTCTCATTTCTGAATCCGAAACGCTTACTGTCATGGGAGGCGGGCTAGTAGGGTCCCTGCTAGCGCTGTACCTGGCCCGGCACGGCCATTCCGTTGAGATGTTCGAGCGCCGCCCCGACATCCGGCAGGCCGGTCCGGTGGAGGCCCGCTCTATCAATCTGGCGTTGTCGGACCGCGGCTGGCGAGCCCTGGAAGGAGTCGGTATTGCCGATTCCGTGCGCGACGTAGCCATTGCCATGCACGGCCGCATGATGCACGACGCGCAGGGCCAACTGACCTACCAAGCCTACGGGCAGGCGGGGCAGTCCATCTATTCCGTGTCACGGGCTGGCCTCAACCGGCGGATGCTGGATCTGGTGGAACAAAGCTCCCGGATTCGGGTAGCATTCAACCAGCACTGCCAGCGCGTACACCTGCGTGAGCAAACGGTGGAAGTGCTGGATACCGAATCGGGCCAGGTGCGCACCGTGCCGTTTCAGCGCCTGTTTGGGGTCGATGGCGCCTACTCGGCTGTGCGTGGGGCCCTGCAGCGCACTGACCGGTTCAACTATTCTCAGCACTACCTCAACTATGGGTACAAAGAGCTGACCATTGCGGCGGCCCCCGGCGGGCAATGGGCCCTGGAGAAACACGCCCTGCACATCTGGCCCCGGGGCCAGTACATGATGATTGCCCTGCCCAACCTCGACGGCTCGTTTAACTGCACCTTATTCTTCCCCTTCGAAGGCCCCGTATCATTCGAGGCCCTGCAGACCCCAGCGCAGGTACGGGCTTTCTTCGAGGAAGTATTCCCGGATGCCGTGCCCCTGATGCCCGAGCTGGAAACCGAGTTTTTCGAGAACCCCACCAGCTCCCTGGTTACGGTGCGCTGCTACCCCTGGACCTATCAGGATGCGGTGCTGCTGCTCGGCGACGCGGCCCACGCTATTGTGCCATTTTACGGACAGGGCATGAACGCGGGCTTCGAGGACTGCACCGTCCTCCACGAGCTGCTCACCCGCCACGGCCACGACTGGACGGCCATCTTTCAGGAGTTTCAGCGGGTGCGCAAGCCTAACGCGGATGCCATGGCCGATCTGGCGGTGTACAACTTCGAGGAAATGCGCGACCGGGTGGCTGACCCCCGGTTTCTGCTCCAGAAGAAAATCGAAAGTAAAATCTCGGCTCAGTACCCCGATAAGTGGCTACCTCTGTACTCCCAGGTAACGTTTTCGCACTTGCCCTACGCCGAGGCCTGGGCCAACGGGCAGCAGCAGGACCAGATTATGCAGCGCCTGATGCCGCATATTCATTCCGAAGCCGACTATCAGCTCCCGAAAGTGCAACGGCTGGTGGCCGAGGAGATGGCCCGCCGCGCTTGAGTAGGACCATTTTGTAGCTTTTGGGAGAGTTCCGAAGCTATTCGGTGGGAAAAGAGCTGTCCTAAAATGAGAAAAGCTATGGGTACCCCGAGCGGAGGTAGCTCGAAAAGCAAAGCGCCCGGCGTGCGCCCGGTTTGGTAACCCGCGGTTTGTCCAAAAACGGGACAATAGGTTTTGTACAATATAATTAACTTGATTACCTACCATAAGTACAGTAGCTTAGCTACTCGGTAAGCCGCCAAATTCCTTGTTCAGTAGGTAGATAGTTGCCATTCTGGCGGGGCTGCGGCTCACGTTCTTCTTTCTTTCCCCGCTCTGTATGGCTACTGCCCCTGTTCTGACTTGTGCTATCATTGATGACGAAGAAATCAATCGGCTGACGCTGGAACACTATATTTCCCTCACGGACTCTCTGCAATTGGTGACCTCTCTGGACGATGCCCTCCAGGGGCTGAACTACTTCCGAGCCGGTAACCGGGTAGATGTGTTGTTCCTGGATGTGCAGATGCCCCAGCTCAACGGGCTGGACCTGCTGCGCGTACTCTCCGATCCGCCCATCGTTATCCTGACCACGGCTCACGAGGATTTTGCCGTCGATGCCTTCGACCTGCGCGTGACCGACTACCTGGTGAAGCCTTTTGACTACGCGCGCTTCAGCCGGGCGGTGCAGCGGGCCTTGCAGCAGCACACGGCTCCCGTAGCCGCGGCTGCCGGGCCGGCTGCGGCCCCCGCTCCACCGGATAACGACTTGTTTGTCAAGGTAAACAACAAGATGGTGCGCATCAACTTCGATGAGGTGCTCTACATCGAAGCGTTGTCGGACTACGTTATCATCGTTACCGATAAGCAGAAGTACATCGTGTATACCACCATGAAGGCCCTGGACGCGCGCCTGCCCTTCGACCACTTCGTGCGCGTGCACCGTTCCTACATCCTGAACATGCGCCGCATTGAGGCCATTGAGGACGGTGCCGCCGTAGTACCTGGCGGCCACCACGTGCCCATCGGCAAATCGTACCAAGAGGCCTTTTTTCGCAAGCTGAACCGTATTTAGGTACTTGGCTCCCACGCTACGCGCCTGCCTAACATCTTGCTTCCTAGTCTAGGCAAGGTGTTGGGCAGGCGCGTGGCGTAGAAGCGTTACTCAATGTGCGCGTTGCCAAGCTGCTCCACGGCCGTTTCCAGCAGGTCCGCCAGCTGTAGGGTCAGCGCGGGCAGGTCGTCGGGAGCCGGGGGCAGGGAGCCGGGGGAGAGGCGAGACAGGGGTTCCAGCGCGGCCACGGCCTGTTGTGTGCCTTGAATGCCAAGTAGTTGCAGGGAGGGCCTCAGCTTATGTACGACCATGCCGATGGTGAGCCAGTCGGCGGCCGCAGCGGCTTCCCGCAGCTGGGCCGTAGCCAGGGGCGTGTGCGTCCGGAAGGAGCCGATGACTTTTTGCATAAAGATGGTGCTGCCGTGAGCCGTGTCGCGGAGCCGGGCCAGGTCGAACACTGGCGGGCAGGTAGGCTCCGCCGGACTGGCTGCCGCAGAAGCTCCGGCGGCAGCCGGGGTAGGGCTTCCTTCACGCCGGGCCTCCAGCTCGTCGGCGGCCACGGGTCGTAGGTTGGCCTCCAGCTTCCGGAACATGTCATCCTCCTCGAAGGGTTTGGAGAGGTAATCCAGCCCGGCGGCGCGGTATATTTCGTCATCGGAGCGCATTACGTTGGCTGTCAGAGCAATAACAGGGGTAGCAGCCCGCAGCGGATCGGGGTGCTGGCGCAGGCGGCGGGTTACGTCGAGGCCGCTCATGCCCGGCATCTGGATGTCCATCAGCACGACATCGTAGAGGCGGGCCTCCAGCTGGGCAAGGGCTTCGTTGCCGTCGGAAGCCACGTGGGTTTCCACCTCCCAGCCTTCCAGAATCAGCATAGCCAGCTGCTGATTTACGGGGTGGTCTTCTACCAGCAGCACCCGCTTGCCGCGCAGCCGGCAGTAGTCGGGCGGCGGGAGTTGGGTGGGCTCGGGCAGGTGGGCCTGCTGGGCCTTGGGCAACGTGAGAGAGAAAAAGAACGAACTGCCCTTGTCCAGCTCACTTTCCACCCACATTTGTCCGCCCAGCTGCTGCACCAAGCTACGGCTGATGGTCAGCCCCAGGCCGGTACCCCCGAAACGGCGGGAAATATCGGCGTAAGCCTGGGAAAAGCTCTCGAAGATAGTTTCCTGCTTGTCGGGCGGAATGCCAATACCGGTGTCGAGCACCTGAAACTCCAGGGTCAGCTCCGTGCTGGTTTCGTGCAGCAGGCGTGAGGTAAGCGCTACCTCGCCGTGGGTAGTAAACTTTACGGCGTTGCTGAGCAGATTTAGTAGGATTTGGTTGATACGGCCCGGGTCGCCGATAACGGCGGGATGCGCCAGCGGCATCAGCTCCAGCCGGAAGCCGATACCTTTCTCCTCGGCCCGGAACGCCAGGCTTTGCACCGCATCCTGAATGGACTGGTTCAGGTCGAAGGCTACCTGTTCCAACTCCAGCTTGCCGGCCTCAATTTTGGCCACGTCCAGCACGTCGTTGATAACGGTAAGCAAGTGGCGGCCCGAGTTGCGCAGAATGCGCAGGTGCTCCTGCTGCGTGGGGGCCAGCGGCGTTTTGGCTAGCAGTCCGGCCATGCCCAGAATGCCATTGATGGGCGTGCGGATTTCGTGGCTCATATTGGCCAGGAAGTTTTCCTTGGCTCGGGCGGTGTTTTCGGCTTCCTCCTTGGCCCGGAGCAGTTCCCGCTCGGCCTGAATCCGCTCCGTAATTTCCTGGCCGTAGGCAATTACGTAGGGCAGCTCGCCGGGCTCCTCCACGCGGTAGTTGTTGTACATTAGATGGTGAGGCCGGCCATCAGGGCCACGTAGGGTCATCAGGCCGGTGAGTTCCTGCTGGTGGCGGGCCTGGTGAAGGTAGGTAGTTAGCTGCGGGTGCAGGTCCGGGGTGAGCACCTCGTGCAGCCGGCGCCCCACCAGTAGCTCAGGCACTACCCCCACCAGCTGGGAGGCGGCCGGGTTCACCGAGAGCAGTACGCCGTCCAGGTCATGGGTACAGATCAGCGCCTGCGAATAGTGCATCAGGTCGCGGTACTGCTTGGCCGTGCGCTCCAGCGTGTCGCCAGCCTGCTTTATCTCCGTGATGTCGGTGCTTACGCCCATCACGTTGATGCTGCCGTCGGCGCGGGGGAGGGGCCGCACCACCGTCTGGAACCAGCGCACGGTGCCGCTGAGCTGGGTGAACGAGCTTTCGTAGGCCAGCTCCTGGCCCGTGCGCAACACCTGCTGAATGCTTTGTTCGTGGGCCCAATTCTCCGTTGATACCGGGTCATCAGGGCTGGAGGAATCGGTAAAGCGGTGGCGGCCGGTGGCTATCAGCTCCTCAAAAGCCCGGTTGGAAAACTGAATGCGGCCCTGCGCATCACACACCCAGATAACAATGGGTGTAGTGTTCACGACCTGCTGCACAAAGTCCTGCTGCTCCTGTAGGCGGGCCTCGCTGCGCCGCACTTGCTCCTCGGCCTCGTGCCGCTCGGTAATGTCCAGGCCATACCCGATAACCATGCGCAGGCTGCCCTCGGGACCGAAGACAGGTTGCATGTGGCGGAGCGAGAGACGCGGGCCTTCGGAAGTAGTCAGGGTTTCTTCCCAGGCTACTACCCGGCGCTGCTGCACGGCCTGCTCGAAAATAGCCCGGCGGGTATGGGCCAGGTCCAGGGGACGCCCCCGGTGTTCGAGGTACTCGAAATCAGTGCGGCCAATAATCCATTCGCGCAGGCTCGCGTCGCGGATGGCCGCCGGGTTCACGAACTGGTAGCGGTGCTCGGTGTCGAAGACGGCCACGTCGGCGGGCAGCTGGTTGAGTACGGTTTCGTAGAATTCCTGCTGCTCCACCAGGCGCTTCTCCGCATCTTTCACCTGGGTAATGTCGGTGAAGTACAGGTTTACGTACTGATCGTGCACGAAGGGCACAATGGCCAGCTGAAAGCAGTGGTGGGCAAAGCCGATTTCGCTTTGGGTGGGCGTTCCGGCCGTCAGAGCCTGGGTAGCGGCCTGGTACAGCTGCTGGGCAAACTCCGGCTCAGTCCGCGGATCAAGGTATTCCTGACGCAGCTCTTCGGCGGCAGGGTTGGCGTAGAGCAGGCGCCCGTTGGCGTGCACTCGCAGCACGGGATTAGGGTTCTGCCCGGGTATGCGCGAGAGAGAATTCAGGTACTGTTCGGCCCGGCGGTTCTGGGTAACGTCGCGGAAGGAAAGCATGTAGCCGGCTGGCACCAAATCCTGGGGGCCACTAAGCGGAATAAAGTCCATTTCCAGCACCGTGCTGTCGCCGAGTTCCAGGTCTTCGCCCAGGGTCCGCTGGTTGGCCGAGCGCATGCTCTCCAGCCGCTGCCGGGTAACGTCCGGCCGGGCCGACTGGTTAATCAGGGCCTCCAGCACTGGCTCGGCTGGCTGCTCCTGCATACCAATAGCGCTTTCTTCCAGCCCGAACAGGTCGCAGAACTCCTGGTTGAGCAGCACTACGTTGCCGTTCTGGTGGGCCACCAGAACCGCTACCCGCAGGTTCTGGGTCAGGCGCGTGATGCTGCCCGTCAGGCGGCCCACTACCCGCTGGGTAGCGGCCAAGTGGCGGCGCAGGGCCTGAACTTGCTGTTCAGCAGCCAGTCGTTCCTGGCGCTCCTGAGCCAGCTGGTCGGCTAGGGCAGTCAGGTCGGGAGTAGGGGTGGGAGAAGACATAAAGCGGCAAAGTCAGAGCGAGTTGTAAAAGAACTACCTATCTGGCTGACAAGAGAGTACAGCCAACCGGCGGGAGTGCGGGTTGGTATAGGAAAGATAGGTAGGAATCGGGCTAGCTCAAGGCTACGCCGGCGCTCAATCCCAGCACCAGGCCTGCGCCCAGGGCCAGCCCAGCCCATACCTGCCCCGAGGTGTGTGCGTTCAGAGCTAGCCGGGCGCTACCCACGGCTCCAGCCAGCACAATTGTGCCCGCCAGCCACCACACGGTTTCCGGCTCAGCTTTCTGGCCCAGGTGCAACACGGCCAGCAGCCCCACGGCCCCGCCCATGCCCACGCCGTGAGCCGAAATTTTCCAGCGCAGGGTAATCAGAAAAGTAAGCCCCACGGCCAGCGTCATGCCGGTCATCATCTGCGGGAGCAACGGATCAAACAGCCCGGGGCGGCGCAACAGCCACGCTGCTGCCCCAAAGCTGACGGCGGCCAGTAGCAAAGGCCAGGCTCGTTGCTGGCGCAGCGGCATTTCCAACGAATCAACCACGCCAAACTTCAGGAGCACAATGGAGCCCAGGGTTGGCAGTATAAATGTGAAGCCCCCTACTACGGCCAGCACCAGCCACCGGTCGGGTGTGGGAGGAAGTACTACCACGCCAGGCAGCTGGTAGCACACCAGATAAAACAAATAAAATGGCACCAGCAGCGGATGGAATAGCGCTGAAAGGGCCATGGCGGGGCCACGCGTCACGAGTAAGCTTAAGAAAAGAGCAGGAGCAAAACGAAGGTATGGCAGCCCTGGGGTGGCAGGGGGCAGCTGCTGCTACTCCCCCGTAAAACCAGCAGAGCCCCCGAAGCTACGCTACGGGAGGCTCTGCTGGTTTTACGGGGGGCTGACAAGCTTATAACTCCTTTCGTAGGCGGGCTACCGGAATGTTGAGCTGCTCCCGGTATTTGGCCACTGTGCGGCGGGCAATGTTGTAGCCGCGGGCGTTGAGCATCTTCTCCAGCTTGTCATCGGAAAGCGGCTTATTTTTCTGCTCTCCCTCAATAATTTCCTTTAGAATGTGCTTTACCTCCCGGCTGGAGGCATCCTCGCCCGAGTCGGTGGCAATGCCCTCCGAGAAAAAGTACTTGAGCGGATAAATACCGAACTCCGTCTGCACCGATTTCGAGTTAGCTACCCGGCTGACGGTACTGATATCCATGCCGATTTCCTGGGCAATGTCCTTCAGAATCATGGGCCGCAGCTTGCTTTCGTCGCCCTCCTGGAAAAACTCGCTCTGGTAGCGGACAATAGCATCCATGGTGCGCAGCAGCGTGTTCTGCCGCTGCCGGATGGCATCAATAAACCACTTGGCCGAGTCCAGCTTCTGCTTCACGAAGGTCACGGCTTCCTTCATCTTTTTGTCTTTCTTCGAAGCCTTATCGTAGGCCCGGAACATTTCCGTGTAAGCCGGTGATACCCGCAGGTCCGGGGCGTTGCGCGAATTCAGGGTGAGGTTGAACTGGCCGTTGTCGTGGGTCAGAATAAAGTCCGGCACGATGTACTGCACCTTGCCCATGCCCACCGGTCCCGTGCCGCCGGGCTTAGGATTGAGCTTGAGGATCAGGGCAATAGCTTCTTTTAGCTCGTCGTCCTCCAGGTCCAGCTTCTGCTGAATACGGGGGTAGTGCTTCTTGGTAAATTCGTCGAAGGTTTCGGTCAGGATCTGCTCGGCGTGCTCGGTGGCCTCATCCTGGGGGCGGCGCTCCAGCTGCAGCAACAGGCACTCCTGCAGGTCGCGGGCCCCAATTCCGGGCGGGTCAAAGCTTTGAATGACGTGCAGCACGCCTTCAATCTCGGCCACCGATGCCTCAATGTTCTGCGAAAACGCCAGGTCGTTGGCAATGGCCGACAGGTCGCGGCGAATGTAGCCGTCCCCGTCAATAGAGCCAATCAGCTGGCGGCCAATGGCTTCCTGTTTTTCGTCGAGGCTGGCGAAGCCCAGCTGGTCGAGCAGGTTGTCCATCAGCGAGCCGCTGGTATCGGCCAGGGGCATTTCCCGGTCGTCCTCTTCCTCGCCGGGCCCGTCGCCCTGCATTTTATAGCCCGCTATTTCGTCGTCGTGGAGGTAGTCGCTCAAATCCAGGTCGTCACTTTCCGACGAGGATTCCTTGCTGTCGGCGGGCTCTTCCTTGGTGGGTAGCTCTATTTCGGGCTGCTCCTCGCTCTGGCCGGTATCGAAGTCCTCATCAAGGGTATTATCCGGGTTGTCAAACTCCGCGTCGGGGTCGTTGTCGAAGTCCTCGTCGCCGTCGTCGCCGGAGTCCTCGTCGCGGTCCTGCTCAAACTCGTCCTCGGGCTCGTCGCCTTCCTCCAGGGCCGGGTTTACTTCCAACTCTTCCTTAATGCGCGCCTCCAGCTCTGCCGTCGGAATTTGCAGCAGCTTAATAAATTGAATCTGTTGGGGCGACAGCTTCTGCGAGAGAAGCTGTTTCATGTCCAGTCGTTGCATACTCTAAAAACGCGTACGCCCCGCCGGTTTGGTAACGGGGTGGTTAGGCCAAATATAGACCTTTCTGTACTGGAGTTGAGGGGAAAATGTTGGGAGTTGCTCCGCCCGTCCTGGCGTCTTACTGCTGAGGAGCAACCGGCAGTACGAGTCCGGAAATCCTGCCCTGCCTACCCCAGTCAGGGCCTTCGGTACCCGGGCTGAGGCAGGGGCCGGCCAAGCGACGGCGGTAGGGTAAGGCCGCAGCCCTCAAAACCTCTACCTTTGCGCTTCTTAACGATTTACTTTTCAGAAGAACAACCTCCCGATGTCCGACCTCCGAAAAACCAGCGTGCAGGACCTGCTCCGCAGCACTGAGCTGGACCGCGAAGTGCTGGTGAAAGGCTGGGTGCGCACCCGCCGCGGCAACAAGTACGTGCAGTTTATTGCCGTGAATGACGGCTCCGGCTTTAATTCCATTCAGGTAGTTGCCAACGCTGAGCAGTTTCCGGAGGAGAAGTTGAAGGCGGACGGGGTGGAAAACGGCGCCGCCGTGCAAGTGCGCGGCCAGCTGGTAGCCTCCCAGGGCAAAGGGCAGTCGGTGGAAATTCAGGCCACCGAAATTACCGTGTACGGCTCGGCCGACCCGGCTACCTACCCCCTGCAAAAGAAAGGGCACTCCCTGGAGTTTCTGCGCGAAATTGCCCACCTGCGCCCGCGCACCAATACCTTCGGGGCAGTGCTGCGCATCCGGCATGCCATGGCTTTTGCCGTGCACCAGTTCTTCAACGACCGGGGCTTCTACTACGTGCACACGCCCATCATCACGGGTTCCGACGCTGAGGGTGCGGGGCAGATGTTCCGGGTAACCACGCTGCCCGACCAGAACCCGCCCCTGACCGAGGATAAGTCGACGGTGGACTACAAGCAGGATTTCTTCGGCAAGCAAACCAACCTAACGGTATCGGGGCAGCTGGAAGGCGAAATAGCCGCCATGGCCCTGGGTAAGGTGTATACCTTTGGCCCCACGTTTCGGGCCGAAAACTCCAACACGGCCCGTCACCTGGCCGAGTTCTGGATGATTGAGCCCGAGGTAGCCTTCAACGACTTGCAGGACAACATGGACCTGGCCGAGGACTTCCTCCGCTACTTGGTGCGCTATGCCCTCGATAATTGCCAGGACGACCTCCGCTTCCTCAACGACCAGTACGACAAGGAGCTTTTGAGCCGCCTGCAATTTGTAGTCGACAATGACTTTCAGCGCCTGAATTACACCGAGGCGGTGGAAATTCTGAAAGTGGCCAAGCAGAAGTTTGAGTTTCCCGTGGACTGGGGCACCGACTTGCAAAGTGAGCATGAGCGCTACCTCGTGGAAAAGCACTTCAAGAAGCCAGTTATCCTGACCAACTACCCCAAGGATATCAAGGCCTTCTACATGAAGCTCAACGACGACGATAAAACCGTACGGGCCATGGACGTGCTCTTCCCCGGCATCGGCGAAATTATCGGCGGCTCAGAGCGGGAGGAAAGCCTGGAGAAGCTCACCAAGCGCATGGCCGAAATGAACGTGCCCGAGCATGAGCTGTGGTGGTACCTGGAGCTACGCAAGTACGGCACCGCCCCCCACTCGGGCTTTGGCCTGGGCTTTGAGCGCCTCATCCTGTTCGTGACCGGCATGGCCAACATCCGCGACGTAATTCCTTTCCCCCGCTTCCCCAAAAGCGCCGAGTTTTAACCAGAATCTGCTTGGCTTTCAAGCACCAAGAGCGGCTCCTTCCCGGAGCCGCTCTTGCTTTATGCGGAGTCTGCACGCCCGGCTGACCTGGCAGCTAAGCTGGCTTTAGAAGCGGAAGTAGATGAAGGGGTTAAAGGAGCTGCCCACAATGTAGCCCATGCTCAAGAGCAGTAGCAGGGCCGTGACGGCGGTGAGCCCGGCGGCGGCCCGGGTGGAGAAATGCGAGGCGGCCAGCGTCCGGATTTCCCACCGCTCGATGCGGGGTAGCGCGGCCATGAAGGAGAAAAGGGCCGCGGCCGCCAACGTAAACCAGAACTCGCGGGTGTAGTAGGGCAGGCCCGCGGCAACATCGGCCCCCAGGCCCAGCATGCGGCTGACATATGCTAATGCGCCCGCCAGTGTCTCGGCCCGGAACAGCACCCAGCCAACTACCGTGATAAGGAAAGTAGGAATTATACTCAGGGCGCCCGCTCTGCGGTAAAGTCGCAGCAGAAACAGCCGGTCCAGCACCAGAAACAGGCCGTGGTAGGCTCCCCAGGCAATAAAATTCCAGGCTGCACCGTGCCAGAAGCCCGAGAGGATAAACACCGTCCAGAGGTTGACGTAGAGACGGGCGGGCTTCACGCGGTTACCGCCCAGCGGAATGTAAAGGTAGTCGCGCATCCAGCGGCCCAGCGTAATGTGCCACCGCTGCCAAAACTCCGTAATGCTGCGCGAGATATAGGGGTTATTAAAGTTTTCGGGAAACTGAAAGCCCATCAGCCGCCCCAGCCCGATGGCCATATCGGAGTAGCCAGAGAAGTCGAAATAAATCTGGAAAGTGTAGGCCACGGCCCCAAGCCAGGCCTGGGCTACCGGCAGTTGCTCGGGCGGCAGGTTGAAAATAGCATCGGCCTGCTCTCCTAGCAGGTTGGCAATGAGCACTTTCTTGGCTAGGCCCACCATAAACCGGAACAAGCCGGCCAGCTTCTGATCCACCGTGTCGAAGGCGGTGCGGTCGGTGAGCTGGTCAGCTATTTCGTGGAAGCGCACAATGGGCCCTGCTATCATCTTGGGAAACAGCATGATGTAGAGCAGGAAGTCCCAGAAACTGCGCAGCGGCTTGTTCACGCCGCGGTACACGTCGATGGTGTAGGTAAGCTTTTCAAAGGTGAAAAACGAAATGCCGATGGGCAGCACCACCTTCTCCCAAGTGAGGGCCGGACCGCCCACGGCCTGCCCCACGGCACTCACGTTTTCGAGAAAGAAGTTGGCATACTTGAAATAAAATAGCATTGCCACGTTCAGGACAATGCTCATAATCAAATAGATGCGCTTCTGCCAGTTCTGGGCCCGATCCATGAACCGAATCAGGACGAAGTTGATGACCACAGAGGCCAGAAACAGGGCTAAAAAGTTGAGCCCGCCCCACGCGTAAAACAGCAGGCTGGCTACCAGGGCTACGGCGTTTTTCAGCCGGGTAGGGGCCAGGAAGTAGGCTAGCAGAAAACCCGGCAGAAAATAAAATAGAAACAGCGTACTGCTAAAAACCATGCGCGGCAACGTAAGAATTCAGCACAAGGTAGTAAGCCGGCCAGTATTCTCGTAAGCACCAGATGCGCAAGCTCCGCACGTTGTTCCAAGACCAGTGCTGAAGCAAACCGGTGAGCAGTAGCCGGGCTAGCAGTAGTTGCGCAGCTCTTTGTCGTCTACGGCCACCAGGGCGTCGAGGCGCAGCTCAAAGCCGTCGGAGAGGCGCAGGTATTCTACTTTGTCCCGGATGAAAAGGTCTTGGATGGTGCCCCGGTACGTGCTCGGGGGCGTGTCCGGCTGGGTGCGGTACGTAAGGGTGCAGGGCTGGCCGGTAGTGGCCCGGGCTTCCAGCTCGTCGTAGAAGGAGCAGCTGATGGGGCGGTAGGCGGAGTCTGACATGGAGTAGGAAAAAGATGCCTTCTTCTTACGGCAAAACCGCCCGGACAGGTTAATGACCAGGGACGCTACGCCGCCAGGCGGTGCCCGTTTACGGCTACCAGCCAGTCGAGGCGCAACTCGCAGCCGCTGGCCAGGCATAGGTAGTCGACCTGCGCCCGCCGGAGTACACCCACTAGGCTGCCGCACACGCTGAACTCGGCGGAGGTGCCGGGCATCCGGTACACCAGCCGGCAATGCTGGTCGGGCCCAATCAGCTCTTGAAGCTCGGTGGGCAACCTGCAGGAAGCAAGGGGCTGAAAGGCAGACATAGCAGGCTGAACGAATTGAGCAGTAAAAAGATGTGCTAGTTCCTATGTTCTTACGATAAGACAATACAGTCTGGTTTGGCTACCGTAACTGCGGTGGGTTGCTTCCCTGCTCACCGCCGCCAGCCCGCGGCACCGGCTGGCTGGCAAAAGATGTCGTAGGCGCTGGCGCTGAAGCCACTATCAAAGGTGCGCAGGTTGTGCTGGGCAAAGAGCAGGAGCACTACCTGCTGCTGCAGTATCTCAGCGCGGCGGTCCAGGGGGCGCTCCACCGGCGGCCCTCCCGGCTGGGTGGGGTTGCCAGGGACCACGGCCTTGTTGTAGTACCAGTAGGGTACCGGACTGCTAAACAAACTGGGCAGGTAGGGGTAAAACCCGATCAGGCTCCAGCCAAAGCTATCGGCCACCAGCAGCAGCCGGGGCTTGCGTTGGCCGGGGGCCGGCGGGGCAAAGCGTACGCGGGGGTAAGCCATCTGAAAGGGAGCTGGCTGCACCAGCAGATTCAGGGCGCTGGCAATATCGGCGTCGGTGACGCGGGCGGTAGGCAGCACGTCGCGGCCTGTTACTGTGTAGGTAGGCAAGTGCAGGTGGCCGCGCTGGGCAATGTAGCGCAGCAGCGTGTCGGCGGCCAGGGTAATACCATAGCCGCTCCAGTGAATACCGCCCCGCGGGAACAGGGGGTAGGCGGCCGTGTCTTTCCACTGCTGAAAGAGGGCGGCCAAATCAACCAGGTTGATGCCCTGAGCGTGCATTTCGCGGGCGTAGGCGGCGTAGTTAGTTTGGCCGCGGGGCTGCTGCCGGAAATAGGCGGGGAGGTAGTCGGGGTAGAAACTGGCTTTATCGGGCGCAATGGCAAACACCAGCAAAATACGCCGGTGGGCCAGCGTATCCTGCACGGCCCGGAGCCGGCGCACGTTGCGGCGCACCTCGGGCCAGCCCCGAAAATCCTGCCCCAGATACGCACGGATGGGCTCCTGGGCAAACAGCATCCCTTCTTCTCCCACCAGCACGTCGCGGGCGTGCCCCGTGCGGAAAAGCGAGTACGCCAGCTGGTTGCGCAGCCGGATAAAGGCCCCCCGAAAGCCCACGTGCCCCGCCGCGTACTGCTCCAGGGCCGGTTGGTAACTGCCCCGCAGCAGGCTGTCAACCGTGAAAATAGGCCGGGGCGGCCTCACCCCGTAGCCCGCCAGCCCAGGAATAGGCACAAGCGTAAAGGCTGTTTGCAGCGCGGGCAGCACCAGGGCCGCCAGCAGCAGCCCCAGTAGTACGCGCTTAAGCGACGGAAAAGCAGCGGGCGTCACGGGCTAGGGGGTAAGGGGTAGGGCCACGGGCGCGGCCAAGGCGCCAGCTAGCTTACCGTTGCCGGTCGTATTCGGCGGCGGCTTGCTCGTGCAGGCGCTGGGTAAAGTGCTCCGGGTCCTTGGCCATTTCCTCCCAGTTAGCGTGCTCCGCTTTCTTTTTAGCCAGCGAATCGATGCGGGCGTTATCCAGGGCCGTGAGCGGGTGGTAGAGGTTGAACACCTGCTCCGTGAAGCCAAACTCCCGGGCCGTAAGGTTGTGCTCCGTCAGCAGCAGCACCACCACCTGGCGGGATTCCAGCTGCTGCCGCAGGTCGAGCTGCTCGCGCTTCACCCCGGGCTCCTCGTGCTGGTAAGAGTCGGGCAGAAACACGGTTTTGTTGTAGTACCAGAACCGGGAGGCCGGGGCAAAGGCGTGCTGCAGAAAGGGGGAGAAAAACATCAGACCCCACGCAAAACTGTCGCCTACCAGCAAGAGGTTCGGGCGCTTTTCGCCGGGCCGGGCGGGGGCAGGCCTCAGCCGCGGGTACACCGAAGCCGCCCCTTCCGGCGGGCTGAGCAGGTTCATGGGCTTGCTCAGGTCATCGTCAAAGCCGATCAGCGAGTCGGTGGTGATGCGCGGCGGCCCAATGGGGCGCAGGCGCGGCACGGGCGCGTGCACGAGGGCTTCCACCCGGCCCAGCAGGGTGTCGGCGGCGAGCTGGGCTCCGTAGGCGCTCCAGTGCGTGCCCCCCCACGGAAACAGGGGGTAGCGGGCCGTGTCTTTCCAGGCGAGAAACAGCGGGGTACAGTTGAGCAGTGCTACCTGCTGGCGCTGCATTTCGGCCATAAACCGCTCGTAGTTAGAGCCGCCCGGGCGCGGGCGCGGTAAATAGTCGGGCAGCAGTTCGGGCAGGTGGCGGGCCTTGTTGGGGGCCATAACAAATAACAGGGGAATGCCCCGGGCCGCTAAGTCTTGCTGCACCTGCCGCAGGCGCCGCACCCGAAAGGCTACCTCTTCCCGGCTGATGGTATCTACGCCGAGGTACGTATTTACCGGCTCGGGCTGAAAAATCATGCCCTGCCGGCCAATCATGGCGTAAGAGTAATGGGAAACCTGAAACAGGGAGTAGGCCAGCTGGTTGCGCACCTGAATAGCCCAGGTTCGTAGGCCCAGCCGGTCTTCCAGGTAACGCTCCAGCTCCGGTTGATAGCTGTTGGCTAGTAAGTTACCCGTACTGAAATTGGGATGAGGCGAGAGGCTGTAATTGCCTGCCAGCGCCGGCTCCGGCAGCACCCTGAATTTAGCCTGCAGGGCCGGCACGAGTAGGAGAAGCAGCAGCGTCCCCAGCAGTAGCAGCTTTACTTGGCGCATAGCAGCAAACGAGAAGCAGCGGGAAAAGCAGGCTGGCACCGGCCGCCCAGGTTTTGCCGCCGACAGGCCAGTAGGAAGCGAGGCGGAAGTAACAGATGGCTGAAAACCATGTAGTGCAACGTAAGCAGGCGGAATAAACGTCCCGAAAATACGGGTTTACCGGCTTACACAACGCGCACTGCCCCCGGCTTCCGGAGTCAGGAAACCGGGGGCAGTACCAGTTGGCCCTACGCGAGGCTACTGCTTGCCGTGGCCGTGGCCCTTGCCGTTGCCCTTGCCGGGGCCGCCGTAGCCCAGCTTTTTGGCCTGGCCGGGGGGTAAGCCCTTGCCATTTTCCAGGCGCTTTACTTGGCCCGGCGGCAGGCTGGCCGGGTATAACTGCCGGTGGCGGCCGATAAGCGTCCAGGGTTGGGCCCCCACGTAATCAATGACTACCGGGTGGAAGGAGTTGGTAGAATACCCGTTGAGCGTAGTTAGCCGCGCCCACTTACCGTCGCGCTGCACCAGGTAGCGCTGGTCGCGCAGGTCGTAGTAGCCCCCCACTTCCGGGATGTAGTAGTACCGGGTGCCAGCGGGGACGGCCGGACCCCAGGAGGGCGGGTTTACGTTGATGGTAACCTGCGCCTCAGCGGAAGGGGCAAGGCCCAGGAGGGAAAGCGCTAGCAAACCCGATAAAGCGAATTTGGGGAGAAGCGTCATGGGGTATGAAAGTTGGTGAACAGGGTAGGAACAGGAACTGCGTGGCAAGAACGGAGCCAAAGCGCGGAGCTACCGGGGCAACTGGTCTGGTGAGGCGTGCACGGGATGCCCCTGTGCGAGGGTGAAGCACCAGCAAAAAGGCCTTCTACGGTAAGTAGAAGGCCTTGTGTTGTACCTCAGAAGCGCTACATCGTCCGACCCCGGCCGCGTCCCCCACCGTTGGGGTTTCCCGCCCCCGGGCTTTGGATGTTACCCGGGCTGGCGGGGCCGTTGTATCCACCCCGATTATCGTTTCGGTCGTAGCCGCCGCGGTTGTCGTTGCGCTCATCCCGGCCGCCGTAGTTGCCCTGGTTGGGGCGGTTGTCGTCGCGGCGACCATCATAGCCACCACCGTAGCTGCCGCGGTAGTCCCGGTTATCCCGGTAGTCGCCGCGGGCGTAGCCCCCGTTGGGATACGGGTGGTTATAGTAGCCGCCGGGGCCGTAGGTGGGGCGGGGCGCTACCACGTACCCGCGACCGGGCCAGTTCGCTCCGTAGTAGCGGCCGGGCTGCACACCCCACCGGTCGCAGTAGGCGCGGTGGTCGCGCAGGTAGCCCCAGGGCTGCCGGCCGATGTACTGCACCACTACGGGGTGGAAGAAGCGCGGGTCGTAGCCAGCGTACATGCGCGGCAACACCGGCGAGCTAACCCAGGCCCCGTACATAGGGTCGAAGAACAAGTACGTCTGGGAGTACAGGTCGTAGTAGCCGTCTATTTCCGGGATATAGTAGTACTGCACGTTAGGGCCCACGGCAGGCCCCCAGGACGGTACGTTCACGTTGATCTGCACTTGCGCCTGCGCGCTGCCACTGTGTAGCAGCAGCCCCAGAGCCAAGACCAGACCCGATTTGAGCAAGGTTTTCATACGAGCAAAAAGCAAAAGGGAGATGCACAGCACTAACGCAAAAGCCGCACCACAATTCACGGCTTAGACGGAAATCGGGCCATTGGTTTAAAAAGAAGTTTCGCCCCGTACGGGACATTTCGCCAGGGGTGCGTGTTATAGCCCATCTGCCTGCTTTTCAGCATCAGCTGCTCCCCACTCATCTGGTTACCAGATCAACTACCCGGGGTAGCCGTTGGGGCCTGATTTGCGTACCTTTGCAGACTTATCCGCTTCGCTGCTGCATGGCTAAAAAAACAACTGCTGCTTCTCTTTCTCCTTCCTCTGCCGCAAACGCTTCGGGGGCTCCTAAAGCTGCCCGCCCGGCCAAAACGGCGAAGGCCCCGGCAGCCTCGGAAGCTCCGGCGGCCAAGCCTAAGAAAGCACCCCGCTCTGCGGCTGCAGCCGTAGCCGATAACGCTGACCGCCACACTACCGCCGCCGTGCAGGCCGTAGCCCTTCTGGGGGAGGTAGCCGAAGCCGTGGTAGAAAGCCGGGTGACTGGCCAGCTCACCGGTCCCGCCGACCTGGAGGCGCCGTATATTGAGGTGTACGGGGCCCGGGAGCATAACCTCAAGAACGTATCCATCCAGATTCCGCGCGGACGGTTGGTGGTATTCACTGGCATTTCCGGCTCGGGCAAGTCGTCGCTGGCGTTTGATACAATTTACGCCGAGGGCCAGCGCCGCTACATGGAGACGTTTTCGGCCTACGCCCGCTCCTTTATGGGCGGGCTGGAGCGCCCCGACGTGGACAAGATTGAGGGCTTGTCGCCGGTAATCAGCATCGAGCAGAAGACCACCTCGCGCAACCCCCGCTCCACCGTCGGCACTATCACCGAGATTTACGACTTCCTGCGCCTGCTCTACGCCCGCACCGCCGAGGCCTTCAGCTACGCCACAGGCCAGAAGATGATCCGGCAGAGCGACGACCAGATCATTAACTACATCCTCAAGGAGTACGACAACCGCAAGCTTATTGTGCTGGCCCCGGTAGTGAAGGGCCGCAAGGGCCACTACCGCGAACTGTTCCAGCAGATTGCCAAGCTGGGCTTTACCAAGGTGCGCGTGGATGGGGAGCTGCTCGACATCACGCCCAAGATGCAGGTGGACCGCTACAAAATCCACGACATCGAAATTGTAATTGACCGGCTGGTGGTGAAGGAGGAAGACCGGTTCCGCCTCTCGGGCTCGGTGCAAAATGCCCTGACCCAGGGCAAAGGCACCATGCTGGTGCTCGACCCCGACAAGAAAAAGGACAACACCCAGTTCTTCTCCCGTTTCCTGATGGACCCGGCTACCGGCATTGCTTACGACGACCCGGCGCCGAATACTTTCTCCTTCAACTCGCCCTACGGGGCTTGCCCTACCTGCAACGGCCTGGGCGAAGTGCAGGAAATCACCGAGGAATCGGTGATGCCGGACAAGAAGTTGAGCATCAGCCGGGGCGGCATTGCACCCCTGGGCGAGTACCGCGACATCTGGATTTTCCAGCAGCTCAGCCTTATCGTGAAAAAGCACAAGGCCAGCCTGAGCACGCCCATTGAGAAGCTGCCCGCCGAGCTGGTGGAGCGCCTGCTCCATGGCGTACCCGAGGACGAGGATGCTGACCCCAAGAAGGCCAACTACGTGGAGCCTTTCGAAGGCATCATCCCCTTCCTGCGCCGCCAGATGGAGTCCGACTCCGAGAACATTCGGGAGTGGATTCAGCAGTATACCCAGGCTCAGGAGTGCCCGGAGTGCCACGGCTACCGCCTCAAAAAGGAGAGCCTGCACTTCAAAATAGATGATAAGCATATCGGAGAGCTGTCGGTGCTGGATTTGAACGAGCTGGCCGGCTGGTTTGAGGGCCTGGAAGACCGCCTCTCGGAGCGCCAAAACCTGATTGCGCGTGAGCTGCTCAAGGAAATTCGCAA
Source organism: Hymenobacter sp. HSC-4F20 (assembly GCF_019599275.1). GTDB lineage: Bacteria > Bacteroidota > Bacteroidia > Cytophagales > Hymenobacteraceae > Hymenobacter. The sequence continues at coordinate 115,263 of NZ_JAHZTD010000004.1, forward strand.
GCGCATTGGCTTCCTGCTGGAAGTAGGCCTCGACTACCTCAACTTGCACCGCTCGGTGCGCACGCTCTCGGGCGGCGAGTCGCAGCGCATCCGCCTGGCTACCCAGATTGGTACCCAGCTGGTGGGCGTGCTCTATATCATGGACGAGCCCAGCATAGGCCTGCACCAGCGCGACAATGAGCGGCTGATTAAGGCTTTGCAACACCTGCGCGACCTGGGCAATTCCGTGATTGTGGTGGAGCACGACAAGGATATGATTCTGCACGCCGACTACGTGCTGGACATCGGCCCCGGCGCCGGCATTCACGGCGGTACTATTGTGGCCGAGGGCACACCCACCGAAATTTTTAATTCTGGCTCCCTCACCTCCCAGTACCTCAGCGGGCAGAAGCACATTGAGCTGCGCAAGAAAAAGCGGGCCGGCGAGGGCAACGAGCTGGTGCTCAAGGGTGCTAAGGGGCACAACCTCAAGAACGTTACGGCCAAGTTCCCGCTGGGCAAGCTCATTGCCGTAACGGGCGTGTCAGGTTCGGGCAAGTCCTCGCTCATTCACGATACGCTCTACCCCATCCTGAACCAGCACTTCTTTAACGCCAAGCGCGAGCCGTTGCCCTACGGCACCATCGAAGGTCTGGAGTTTATCGACAAGGTAATCGAGGTGGACCAGTCGCCGATTGGGCGCACGCCGCGCTCCAACCCGGCCACCTACACCGGCGTGTTTACCGAAATCCGCCAGCTGTTTTCGTCCCTGCCCGAGGCCAAAATCCGGGGGTACGGGCCGGGGCGCTTCTCCTTCAACGTGAAGGGCGGGCGCTGCGAAACCTGCGAAGGCGCTGGCATGCGCACCATCGAAATGAACTTCCTGCCCGACGTGCACGTGCCCTGCGAAACCTGCAAAGGCCGCCGCTACAACCGCGAAACGCTGGAGGTGCGCTTTAAAGGCAAGTCCATTACCGATGTGCTGGACATGACGGTGGAAAAGGCCGTGGAGTTCTTCGAGTTCCAGCCCCGCATCCTGCGCAAGATTCAGACTCTGAACGAGGTAGGGCTGGGCTACCTCACCCTGGGCCAGCAAGCTACTACCCTCTCGGGCGGTGAAGCACAGCGGGTGAAGCTGGCTACGGAGCTGAGCAAGAAAGACACGGGCAAGACGTTCTACATCCTCGATGAGCCAACCACCGGACTGCATTTCGAGGACATCAACCACCTGGCCGTGGTGCTGCACAAGCTCGCCGACAAGGGCAACACTGTTCTTATCATTGAGCATAACCTGGACCTGATCAAGGTGGCTGACCACGTCATCGATATCGGGCCCGAGGGTGGGGCCGGCGGCGGTACCATTGTGGCCCAGGGCACGCCGGAGCAGGTCGCTAAGTCGGGCAAAGGCCACACCAGCCGCTTCCTGGCCGAGGAACTGCGCACCAGTAAGTACGCCGAGGAAAAGCCCGGTAAGGCCGAAGCCGCGTAGCCCCGGTGCGCCAGCCAGAACCGCATACATACTAAGAGGCCGCCCCAGCAGTGGGGCGGCCTCTTACCTTATAAAGGAAATGCAGTGTCGCTTACATCGAGCCAGCACCGCCGCCGGCGTGCTGCTTGAACATGGCCAGGTGCGCCTGTACTACGGGGGTAGTTTTGGTGATGAACCCTTGCAGATCAGCATCCTGGGTCATTTGCTTGTGCGCCACCATGGTGTTTACCGTTTTCTGGTGGTCCAGCAGCATTTGCGCCATGTACTTGGTTTCAAACTCCTTGCCCGACAGATTCTGCATCTGGGCAGCAATGGCTTTGTGCTCCGCGTCCATATCAGTAGGCAGCGTCACGCCTTTCTTTTGGGCAATGGGCTTCAGGTCAGCCGTTGACTTGGTGTGGTCGGTAATCATTTTGTTAGCGTGGTCTTTTACCATGCCCGTCACACCTTTTTCCAGCGCCAGCTTGCTCAGCTGAATCTCGTTCTGGTCGCTGTGGGCAGCCGACATCATGAACTCAGGATCAGTGGAGTGCGGCGCCGTAGGGCCGTCCGTGGCCATAGCAGCCGAAGTGTCAGACGAGGGCATGGTAGCCGATGAGGCCATAGCCGTGTCGGACGTGGTGCTGGTGGAGCTTTCGGTGCTGGAGGTAGCGCCTTCCGTGCTTGTGGTTTCGGTGCCGGAGTTGCTGCAGGCTCCCAGGCTTAGCAAGCCAATGCAGGAGGCGGATAACAGAATACGTTTCATCGGAGAAGGGTTGTGAGAGTGGAACAAGTAGGGGAAGGGCTAGTGGGTAGCGCCAGTGGAGTCGGCAGCAGCGGCCGAGTCGGCGTTGGCCGTAACGGTTGGGCCGGCATTGTTGTCGATAACTACGGCATCAGCCTGTACCCCAGCTTCATCGGCGGCTTTGTCCATGTCGCTTACGGCCTCGCCAGCAGTGCCATCGGTGCGTTTTTCGGCGTTGTTACAGCTGGCCAGCAGCAAGCCGGCGCCCAGAGTCAGGAAAGGAAGAAATCGGGTTTTCATCAGTGGTAGGAAAGAATGGAAAGAATAGAGCCGGAACGCTTAGGGCTTAAGCTTGTCTTGCAGCGTTTCCCCGGCATCGTGTTGGGTTTTGAGGATGGAGAGCTGGCGGGCCGCCAAGGCCCGCACGTCGCCGTCGTAAGCATCTTCGCTCATATCGTCGTAGGCCTCGGTATCCTGGTTGAGCAGGTTGCCAAACAGCTCAGTGAATTGCTGATCGAAGGCCGCCCCATTAAGCGCCGTCAGCTCCCCCACTTGCTTGGCTTGGTCTTCCCCGAGGCCGGTAGGCAGCACCAGGTTTTTTTGCTGCGCCAGCGTTTTCAGCTCCTGCAGCAGGGTAGTAAGCTGCGAGGTGGCGTTCTGGGCCAGGTAACGGATGTCGGGAGAGGCGGCTTTCCGCTGGGCAATCTGGCTGATTTCCAGCAGGGCCATCTTACGGCTGGCGGCATCTACCAGAAATTCGGCGTCCTGAAGCTGGCGTTTGGTAATGGCCTCTTCCTGAATCCGTTTCTCGTTCTGAAACTTGGCGCTGAAGATGGGGTCTTTGTTGCTTTCACCCGAGGAGCAAGCGGCTATCAGCGGGAAAAATAGCAGCGCGTACAAACGAGGGGAAAATAGCATAAGATCAGATAATTGGCCCTAAAGGCGGAGGTTTGTAGCCTATACGCGCGTTCATAGTCTAGGTTGGGATTCCCGTTTTAGAAAAAAGTTCCTGACCTGATTAAACTATTTTTCAGCCAGAGTTTCCAAGGGTCGAAATCATCTTCCCATCCTTACTCCCTACTTCCATGAAAGCTTCTCTACGTCGTGCCCTGCGCGTGGTGCTGGTAACCAGTACTGCCTTGTGGTTGAGTGCCTGCGCCAAAACCGCCGACGCGCCGGCCGCGCCTGATGTAACCGTATCGGCGGAGGATCAAAGTCTGGTCGAAGACGAAAGCGCCGTTATTACCGATTTAGTGGAGGCCGCTGCTCCTGCCGATGCCGCCCTTACGGGCAGCGCCACAGCTGAGCCAGCCGACCTGGCTCGGGTAGCCGGCTCCTGCTTTACCCGCACCTACGACGCCGCTACCCGCACCCTTACCCTGGACTTCGGCGCAACTAATTGCCTGGGGCCGAATGGGGTAGCGCGGCGTGGTAAAATTGTGGCTGTCTTCAGTGGCCCCTACCGGCAGGCCGGCGCCCTCACCACCATTACTCTGGTGGACTACTACCGCAACGACAACCGGCATACCGGCACTCGCACCATCACAACCCTGGGCGGGGGCTCTTGGAGGCTGGACGTGCAGAACGCCAGCGTCACCACAGCTGCTGGCACGCACACTTGGGTTTCCCAGCGGCACTATACCCGCACGGCCGGCGCCGCCACCCGCACCATCCTCGATGACGAATACAGCGTAACGGGGGAGGCCAGCGGCACCAACCGTAAGGGCAGCCACTACACGGCTGTCATTCAGCAGCCTTTGCATAAAAAGCTACAGGCCGGCTGTGTCCGCACGTTTGTAGCGGGCACCGTCCAGATCCTGACTTCTAAGGGGAAGGAGCTGCTGCTCAACTACGACCCCACGGGCACCCAGGCCTGCGACAACCTGGCTTCCATCACCGTCAACGGCAGCACCCGTACCATGCGCGTAGGGCGAGGGCTGTAACTGGCGCCGCTCTACGTTACTTAAAAAAACAACAAAGCAAGAGGCGCCGCTGACAGTAGCGGCGCCTCTTGCTTGCTATAAGTGCCTGAGCTAACCTGCGGCCCGGGCCAGAATGGCCTCGGCTAGCAGCAGGTCTTCGGGAGTAGTAATCTTAAGGTTGGTGTAGTCGCCCTCTACCAGATGGATAGGGTGCAGGTCTTCTACCACGCTGGCGTCGTCAGTAAAGGTTGACAGCTCGGGCAACTGGTAGGCGCGGCGTAGCAGGCCAATTTCAAAGCACTGCGGGGTTTGCACCAGCCGCAGTCGGGCACGGTTCAGGGCATAGGAGCCCTGCTGATTAAGGCCCCGCACGGAGTCTTTGGGCACCACGGCGGCCACAGCGGCGCCGTGGTTATGCGCGGCCTGATAGGTAGCCTCCAGCACACTGAGCGGGGTAAGCGGACGGACACCGTCGTGCACGGCTACTACCCCGGTGGTCTGCTCGGCCAAGCTGGCCAGTCCGTTGCGCACCGATGCCCAACGGGTAGCTCCCCCGGCCACCACCGTGTGTGGCAGCGTTACGGTGTATTCCACGCACAACTGCTGCCAAGTTTCAAACTGATCGGGGGGGAGCACCAGCACGCACTGCTGCACGCCCAGCGCCGGCTCTGCAAACCGGCGGAGCGTGTGCAGCAGCACCGGCTGGCCCGCCAGCGGCAGAAACTGCTTGGGCCGGTCGGCACCCATGCGCGTGCCGTTTCCGCCCGCCACCAGAATAGCAAACCGGGGTGGGAGCGAAGAGGGTTGGGGGGGCAGGAGGTGGGCTTCGGTAGGCGAAAGCATCGTGGGTCAGCAAGCAAAGGCTGCAAGTATAACCGAATAAAAAACGCCGGATGCTCCTCGAAAAGAACATCCGGCGTTTTCTCTGTCTAGAAAGGCAGCGGAGCCTCAACGCTTTCCTACAGGATAAGCATGGCGTCGCCGTAGCTGAAGAACTTATATTTCTCTTTGATGGCCGTCTGATAGGCTTCAATCAGCAACTCGTGGCCAGCGAAGGCCGAAGCCATCATCATCAGCGTGCTTTCCGGGGTGTGGAAGTTGGTGAGCAGCGCGTTAGAGATTTTAAAGTCGTAGGGAGGGAAGATAAACTTATCCGTCCAGCCCTCGGTTGGCTTCAGGCGCGAGTGAGCCGAAACCGACGACTCCATGGCGCGCATGGAGGTAGTACCTACGGCGCACACCCGCTTCTTAGCATCCAGAGCCCGGTTTACTACCGTCGCCGATTCGGCCGGCACGATAAAGTTCTCCGAGTCCATTTTGTGTTTGGTCAGGTCCTCTACGTCTACCGGGCGGAAGGTGCCCAGGCCTACGTGCAGGGTTACCGGCACTACATCTACACCTTTGATTTCCAGGCGCTTCAGTACCTCGCGGGTAAAGTGCAGGCCAGCCGAGGGAGCCGCTACAGCGCCGGTGTGCTTGGCGTAGATAGTCTGGTAGCGTTCCTTGTCAGCGGCTTCGGTTTCGCGGGAAATAAACTCCTTCGGAATCGGGGTTTCGCCCAGGTCGTGCAGGGCCTTGTAAAACTCCTCGTCGGAGCCGTCGAACAGAAACTTGATGGTCCGGCCGCGTGAGGTAGTGTTGTCAATCACCTCCGCTACCATATCCGACTCGCCGAAGTACAGCTTGTTACCCACCCGGATTTTGCGCGCCGGGTCCACGAGTACGTCCCAGAGGTGGATTTCCTTATTCAGCTCACGCAGCAGGAATACTTCAATCTGCGCGCCGGTTTTCTCCTTGTTGCCGTAGAGGCGGGCGGGAAACACTTTGGTATCGTTGACCACGAATACGTCGCCGTCATTGAAATACTCAATGATATCCTTGAACACGCGGTGCTCAATCTTGCCACTGTCGCGGTGCAGCACCATCAGGCGCGACTCGTCGCGGTTTTTGGCAGGATGCTGTGCCAGCAGGCTTTCGGGCAAGTCAAATTTGAACTCAGACAGTTTCATGGGCCGGACAGGGCAATAGGAGGGGAACCTAGTGTAAAAAATCGAACCGCAAAAGTACGGAGTTATGCCGGATTAATTGGTATTTTTCGCCCGAAATCTGCTAATTGCCCCCGCTACGCCCTTCGCCGAACCCCCCGCTGCATGAAAGCTCTGCGTCTGACCCTGGAGAGTTTCCGCTTCGCGTGGCAAGCCCTGAAAGCCAACCTCCTCCGTACGGTTCTCTCCCTGCTCGGGGTGACAGTGGGCATCTTCGCCATCATTGCCGTGTTTACCGTCGTCGACTCGCTGGAGGCCAACGTGCGCCAGAGCATGAGCTTCGTGGGCGACAAGGTGATTTACGTGATGAAGATGCCTTGGACCTTCGACCAGCCGGACTACCCGTGGTGGAAGTACTTCGGGCGGCCCGTACCCACTGTGCGCGAGTATTATGCCCTGCGCAAAAGCCTGAGCGACAATAACAAAGGGGTGGCCGTGTTTGCCAGCGCCGGTGGAAACACGCTGCGGGCCGGTAACAACAGCATTGAAAGCGTGGCCTTGCAAGGGGTAAGCTATGATTTCCGTAGCGTTGCGGACCTACCCATTGCCGAGGGCCGCTACTTCACCCAGCGCGAGGTGGAGTCGGCGCGTACCGTGGCTATTGTGGGGGCCGATATTGCCGCCAACCTGTTTCCCAACAGCTCAGCCGTTGGGCGCGAGTTCAAGGCCAAGGGGCAGCGCTTCACCATCATTGGGGTAGTGCAAAAAGAAGGCAAAAAGCTGATTGACACGCCCAGCAACGACAACAACGTGGTGATTCCCTTCGGGGCCTTTACCAAGATATTCACCCTAAACACCGGCAACGGCTTTGGCATCACGCCTACCATTGCCGTTAAGGGCCGCGAAGAAGACCAGGGCCTGCTGGACCTGGAGTATGAGATGCGCGGCCTTATGCGCAATATCCGCAGCCTGCGCCCCCGCGAGGAGGACAATTTCGCCCTCAACCGCCCCGAAATGTTCGCCAACATGATTGGCAAGCTGTTTTCCGTTATTGGCTTTGCCGGTGCCGTTATTGGCTCCTTTGCCATGCTGGTAGGCGGCTTTGGCATTGCCAACATCATGTTCGTGTCGGTGAAGGAGCGCACCAATATCATCGGCATTCAGAAGTCCTTGGGGGCCAAGAACTACTTCGTGCTGTTTCAGTTTCTGTTCGAGGCGGTGTTTCTGTGCTTGCTGGGCGGAGCGGCCGGCATTTTCCTGGTGTGGCTCATTACCCTGATTCCGCAGGATACGCTGCCACTGTTGCTCTCCTGGGGCAACATTACCCTGGGCCTGACGGTATCGGTGGTAATTGGGGTGCTGGCTGGCATTATCCCGGCCGTGCTGGCGGCCAACCTCGACCCGGTTATTGCCATCCGGGCCAAGTAGTGGGCGGGGAATCGGGGTAGCAGCCCGAGCGTGTTACCACTTTACAGCCGGAAAAGCCGGTGCAGAGCACTAACATTCAGGTAGCGTAATGTTAACAAATTGTTAACTTGCCGGTCGCTACCTTGGGTCGCCCTTCCGGAGGGCGGCTTTCTTTTTGTCCTTTTCTTAATTTTTTACCTCGGGTCCGGATTCATTCCCACCTCGGTCGGCGGCCCGTGCGCCAGCCGGCTATCCGCGACCCTTTTTAGCGTAGCTTGTCATGTCGAAGCTCAAAAAAACCAGCAGAACCAAAGCAGCCGATCAGGTGCTGAACGCCGGCAGCGGCCAAACCATCGTTCAGCCCAACGTTAACGATAACAAGGTTAAAACCATTAGTGATATCCGGGAGCAAACCCACGGTGAGCGGACCGTGCAGCTGGATGATGAGCAGCGCATCCGCAAAGCCTTTGTGGATAAGGACTGGAACGAGATTAAGATTGCTGACTCCTGGCAGATCTTCAAGGTAATGGCCGAGTTTGTAGAGGGCTTCGAGAAAATGACCAAGATTGGGCCCTGCGTGTCCATCTTCGGCTCGGCCCGCACCAAGCCCGACAACCCCTACTATCAGATGGCCGAAGAAATTGCAGCCAAGCTGGTACGTCACGGCTACGGCGTAATTACGGGTGGTGGCCCCGGTATTATGGAAGCCGGCAATAAAGGTGCTCACTCCGAAGGTGGCAAATCGGTAGGCCTAAACATTGAACTGCCCTTCGAGCAGTTCCACAACGCCTACATTGACCCCGACAAGGTGATTAACTTCGACTACTTCTTCGTGCGCAAGGTGATGTTCGTGAAGTACGCCCAGGGCTTCATTGGCATGCCCGGCGGCTTCGGCACCCTCGACGAGCTGTTCGAGGCTATTACCCTGATTCAGACCAAGAAAATCGGCCGTTTCCCCATTGTGCTGGTAGGCACGCGCTACTGGCAGGGCATGTTCGACTGGATCAAGCAGGTGATGCTGGAAGACGAGCACAACATCTCGCCCGAGGACATGAACCTGGTGCAGCTGGTTGACGACGCCGAATCGGCGGTGAAAATCATCGACGATTTCTACAGCAAGTACCTGCTCTCACCGAACTTCTAGGCCCTAGGCAGTACCCAGTTCGCCCCTGGTGTCTTCCCCAAGAAGATGCCAGGGGCTTTTTTTATGTAGTAGCTTGAAAAAAGAGTCTTATAATCACTGATAAATACAAATCATGGTGCTTATATTACAGAACTGTTCATTTCAACCGTAGTAGCCCAATACATGCCCGACCTCTCTACCACTCCCACCCGTAAAGACATCCTGATTGTACCACGCTGGGCAGGTGCCCCGCACCACGACTGGTATCCCTGGCTGGAAGAACAGTTGCGCGCCGTGGCTCCCGAAGACGGCGTCGATTATAACGTGCGGACCTTAGCCATGCCGGCCTGGGACCTGCCCGTAATTGAGCAGGCTGTAGACTACCTGATGACCGTGTTGCCACCCGAGAAAGTAGGGCCGCACGTGTACCTGGTAGGCCACAGCGTAGGGTGCCTGGCCATCCTGCACTACTTGGCTCGCCTGGCCGAGCAGTATCCGGAAACCCAGCCGGTAGGCGGCGTGCTGTGCGTAGCAGGCTGGTTTTCCGTGGACAGCCCCTGGCAGGATATCCTGAACTGGATGCAGGCGCCCATCAACTACGAAGCGGCGCGGGCACTGATTCCCGACGACAAGCTCATCGTGCTGCTCTCCGACGATGACCCCTACACCTCCGGCTACCAGGACAATGAGCGGCTGTGGGTAGAGCGCCTGCATTCCCGCGTGAGTATCCTGCACGGCAGGCAGCATTTCAGCGCCCAACTGGATTTCGACGTGCGCGACGCGGTGCGGGATTTAGCCGGTGCCCTGACTTCCTTGCCCAGCTAGCCGGCCTGAAATCAAGCTTTCCGGTTTATCTTGGCGCGGCGGCTCTTCTGAGCCGCCGCTTTGGTATGGATGCACCTTTTGATTTCGACTACCTCATTGTAGGCGGTGGGGCGGCGGGCCTGAGCCTGGCATATCACCTCAGCCAGGAGCCCCGGCTAGCCAGCAAACGGGTGCTGGTGCTGGAACCCGACACCAAAGAACAGAACGATAGAACCTGGTCGTTCTGGGCCGATGAGCCGCTGGCGTTTGATCAGATAGTGGCCCACGAATGGGAGCGGCTGGCTTTCCGGAGCCCAACCTTCGAGAAAGTCTTTCCGCTGCGGCGGCACCGATACAAAATGATTCGGGGGCTGGATTTCTACCAGTTTGTGGGAAGCGCGCTGGCGAAAAACCCGCAGTTCAGCCGGGTGGCTACCGCCGTCGCTACCCTCGAAAACCTGCCGAATGGAGGAGTGCGCGCCATAACCACGGCCGGCGAGCAGTTCACCGGCCGCTACGCCTTCGATAGCCGGCCGCCGGCACTGCGCGAGTTACAGCAGCCCAGCCGCTACCGCTACCTGTTGCAGCACTTTGTGGGGTGGGAGGTAGAAACCGACCACGATGCGTTCGACCCCACCACGCAGGAGTTCATGGACTTTCGAGGGGAGCAGCGCCAGGAGCCTCGCTTTATGTACGTGCTGCCCTTCAGCAAGCGCCAAGCCTTGGTGGAATACACCCTCTTTTCAGCGCAGATACTACCGAAACCCGAATACGAGGCCGAAATTAGGCGCTACCTGCGAGAGCGGGTGGGGATAAGCTCATTTCGCATAACTGCCGAGGAGGTAGGTGCCATTCCGATGACGGACCACCCACTGCCCGCACGTAACGGGCCAGGCATCGTTCATCTGGGCGTTAGGGCTGGGAGGGCCAAGCCCAGTACCGGCTACGCGTTCAAGCGCATTCAGGCCCATTCTGCCCGGCTGGTAACAGGCCTGGCTACCACCGGCCGCCCGCCCCGGGACCTCACCGGCGACAAGTGGCAATTTCGCCTGTTTGACACCCTGCTGCTGGATATTATGCAGCGCCGGGGCGAAATCACGCGCGACATCTTTGCTGACCTGTTCCGGAAAAACCCAGTGGAGCGCATCTTCGATTTTCTGGACGAGCGGACTTCCGCCTGGGAAAATCTCCAGATTATGCATTCCGTCACACCCTGGCCCTTCCTGCGCTCCATTTGGCATGTGCTCCGCGGCCGGCCAGGCAAGCGGGAATAATGTTGAGGCGGTGACGTGATGCAGGAGGGAGCTTTATCATGACCAAGACAAAAAACGAAGCAACCCGTTTGGCACGAAGTCCTAGCCCTGTGGCAATGTGACAAGCGCTTGATACGTGCGTGTCAAGAGCTTATCACATCAGCAAGCTGATCAGGCGGAGAGGGCGGATTGCCTCGCTCACTTACTTATCTACCCCCCGTCTCCCTTCCAGGCTTTCCTCACTTTCCAGGTACTCGCGGGCGGCGCGGATGGTGGCAGAAGTAAGTGGCTCCAGGGTGGGGGTAGGCGCCGAGAGGTTCAGCAGGTAGCCGGCAAGCGACGGTAGGTTGTCCAGGTCGTGGGTGATACAGAGAATGGTTTTCTGCTGCTCCCTTACCCAGGACTGCAGCAGGTCGAAGACGCGGCGACGGTAGTACACGTCGAGCTGTTGGGTGGGCTCGTCGAGCAGGTAGAGGGTAGCGTCCTGAAGGCTAAGCTGAGCCAGCCATACCAGCTGCTGCTCCCCGCCCGAGAGCAGCGTGAAGTCTTGCCGGGCCAGGTGGGCGGCTCCCACGCGGGCCAGGGCTGCGTCGGCCAGGGCGTAGTCCTGGGTGGAGTAGGCGCCCAGAAACTGGTGGTGCCGAAAGCGCCCCATCACTACCAGCTCCCGCACCGGAATAGAAAACTCCACACTACCGCGCTGCGGCAGGTGAGCCAGTAGGCCGCGGGCGGCGGGCTGGCGCAGAGTAGACAGGTCCTGGCCTTGTACCTGCACGGTGCCCTGGTACGGAATCTGACCCGTCAGGACTCGAAACAGGGTGGTTTTGCCGCAGCCGTTGTGGCCGACAACTGCCACAAACGCCGGCCCCGGCACCGTAAAACACAAATTGCGGAGCAGGACGCGCTGTCCATACCCCGCAATCAGGTTTTGAATGGTTAGAATTGAGATGTCAGACATGAGAACTTAGACCCTTTTCATAGGGATTCACCCACTAAGAATGAAGAACACAGTCTGAGTTCTGAACTCTGCTGATCTAGGTGCTACTAGTACTCGTCTTCGTTAAACATGAAGTCCTCCTTGGTCGGGTAGTCCGGCCATACTTCTTCGATGTTCTCGTAGGGCTGACCATCGTCTTCCAGAGCCTGCAGGTTTTCCACTACCTCCATCGGGGCCCCCGAGCGGATAGAATAGTCAATGAGTTCATCCTTGGTGGCCGGCCAGGGGGCATCTTCCAGGTACGAAGCAAGTTCCAGGGTCCAATACATAGTCGTAGGTGCTACTAAAAAAGGTGGTCAAAAAGTAAGTTTCTGTCAGCAAAAACCTAACCGATGGTAAAGGCATGACACCTTTACCGGTCCGGAGTTGCATTTCGCTGTCGACAACGTAAAATACTCAGTAAAGTTGGCCTAACCCGTCACGCGCTGCTGAAACATGGCAATCAGCTCGTTCTTGGTGCGGATTTTCCGGTCGAAGGCTCTGATTTTGCCTTGCAGCATGGTCCGGAAGGCCTCGTTGCCGGGCGAGTCGTTGAGCTTGCCCAAATTTTCTTCCAGCACTTCCTGCTCCTGCTTGTCGAATTTGATAAAGTCGCGCAGGGCTTGAATACGCAGGTTGGCTTGGTCACGGGGCGAACTGCTCTCGGCCGGCGCCCCGGGCTGGCGCTTGCGAATGTAGTGTTCCAGGGCGCTCATCTCAAACACTTTGTCACAGGCCAGAATAAACTGCTCCCATACCCTGTCCGATTCTTCGCCGCGCACGGGGCCGACCTTTTTCCAGGCCGCTTGCAGCTCCTTGGCCCTAGCTACTGCCTGCGACATAGGCTGATTGAGCAGGGCCTGGGCTTCGGCTACCAGGGCGCGCTTGCGGCTGAGGTTGTCCTCGCCGCCCGGCGCTACTACCTGCTGCTCCTGGCGCTTGCTTTCAATGTGCACCTTCAGGCGTTCGAAGAAGTGGTTGTGCGCCGCCCGGAACCGAGTCCACAGGTCGTTGGCTTGCTTGCGGGGTAGCGTGCCGTCGATGTCCTTCCAGGCCTGCTGCAACTGCTTGAGCTTGCGGGTGGTTTCCTCGAAATCGGTGGAATTCTGCAGGGCCTCCGACTTATGGATCAGGTCTTTGTACTGGTCGTACACCCGGTTGGTCATGGCCTTCTTCTCGGCCAGGAATTCCTTTTTGCGGGCAAAAAACGCATCCACGGCGGCTTGAAAGCGGGTTTCCAGCTCGTCGGTGAGGTGCTTTTCCACGGGGCCGGTTTTAATCCAGCCCTGGCGTAGGTCCTTCAGCTTTTCGCTACCTCCCTGCCAGTCAACGGTATCGTGCAGGGATTCCGCTTCCTGAATCAGGCTGATCTTGGTCGCCAGATTCTTCTCGCGGTTGCGGTTAATGGTGACTTTAATGGATTCCTCGGCCTCGGTGAGGCGGCGGTGCAGGCTCTCAAAGTCGCCGAGGGCATCGTAGGAAGCTACCTGCTCCTTGAGGTGCAGGGCCTTCATCAGAAACGAGCCCTTGTTGTCCGACTCCTCAATCTTCTGGAGCAGGTCTTCTACCTTGGTGCGAAAGAGGGTGAAGCGTTGGGCGAAATAAATCAGGGAAGCATCAGCGGATTCCTTTACCTGCCCTACCTGGCGGGCGGGCAAGTCTAATAGGGGGCGAAGCCACACCTGGTCGCCCTCAATGTAGCCATAACGGCGGGCTTCGGCCAGCAAGTGGTCTTGTTGTTCCATAATCAGATAGCGGGGGAGCGAATAGGTGGACAGGTCGGGGATTGAGGCCAAAAAGCTGTACAAGTTTACACGTTGTCGGGTAATTCCGCTGCCTGGCCCCGGCCGCGGAATGTTTGCGTGGGCTGCCTACCTTTGGGATTCCGGCCGCCTACGCAGAAGTTGGCGGTTGGAGCCAGGTGGTAGCAACTCATCGGGAGAAGCTACGAACGGACAGCCAGTGTGGTTATTACGCGTGGAAAATCAGCCGGTAGCCGGGCCCTGAAGGCCCAGGCCGCCGATACGGCCCGCTGCCGTATTGCGGCGCAAAATAGAAACCTCCGCTGAACTCGCAAGCTGCCCAGTGCCCGGCTACCCGAAGTACTTCTGCCCGCCCTTTATAATTGCGCACTTTCTTAACTCTACTATGAGCGACCAACCCACCATTATTTTCTCCATGGCGGGGGTAAGCAAGATCTTCCCTCCCCAGAAGCAGGTTCTTAAAAACATCTACCTCTCGTTTTTCTACGGGGCCAAAATCGGCGTACTCGGCCTCAACGGCTCGGGTAAGTCTTCCTTGCTAAAGATTATTGCCGGGGTAGACAAGCAGATTCAGGGCGACGTGGTATGGTCGCCGGGCTACTCGGTGGGCTACCTCGAACAGGAGCCCCAGCTCGACCCAACCAAAACGGTGCTGGAAGTAGTGCAGGAAGGCACCGCCGAAACCGTGGCTCTGCTGAAGGAATTTGATGAAATCAACGAGGCCTTCGGGGCCGAGGATGCTGACTTCGACAAGCTGCTGGAGCGCCAGGGCACCGTGCAGGAGCGCCTCGACCAGCTCGACGCCTGGAACCTCGACAGCAAGCTGGAGCGCGCCATGGACGCCCTGCGCACGCCCCCGGCCGATGCCATCATCGGCAACCTCTCGGGCGGGGAAAAGCGCCGCGTGGCCCTGTGCCGCCTGCTCCTGCAAGAGCCCGACGTGCTGCTGCTGGACGAACCGACCAACCACCTGGATGCCGAGAGCGTGCTGTGGCTGGAGCAGCACCTGCAGCAGTACAAAGGCACCGTAATAGCCGTAACCCACGACCGGTACTTCCTTGATAACGTGGCCGGCTGGATTCTGGAGCTGGACCGCGGCGAGGGTATTCCGTGGAAGGGCAACTACAGCAGCTGGCTGGAGCAAAAAGCTTCGCGCCTAGCCCAGGAAGAGAAAACCGAGAGCAAGCGCCAGAAAACTCTGCAGCGCGAGCTGGAGTGGGTGCGTATGGCCCCGAAAGCCCGCCAGGCCAAGAGCAAGGCCCGCCTGGCCGGCTACGACAAGCTGGTAAACGAGGATTCCCGCGAGAAAGAGCAGAAGCTGGAGCTGTTCATTCCGGACGGTCCGCGCCTGGGTTCCCAGGTAATTGAGGCCGAGGGGCTGACCAAAGCCTTCGGCGACAAGCTGCTGTTCGAGAACCTCTCGTTCAACCTGCCCCAGGGCGGTATTGTGGGCATCATCGGCCCGAACGGCGCCGGTAAAACCACCCTGTTCCGCCTCATCACCGACCAGGTGCAGCCCGATGCCGGTACGTTCGTGGTGGGCCCCACGGTGCAAACCGCCTACGTGGATCAGCAGCATGATACCCTGGACCCCAACAAATCGGTATTTGAGACGATTTCGGGCGGCACGGAAACCATGCTGCTGGCCGGCCGGCAGGTGAACTCCCGCGCCTATGTGAGCAACTTCAACTTCCGCGGCGGCGACCAGGAAAAGAAAGTTGGCAGCCTGTCGGGTGGGGAGCGGAACCGCGTGCACCTGGCCACTACCCTCAAGCAGGGCGCCAACCTGCTGCTGCTCGACGAACCAACCAACGACCTGGACGTAAATGCCATCCGGGCCCTGGAAGATGCGCTGGAGAACTTCGCCGGTTGTGCCGTTATCATCAGCCACGACCGTTGGTTCCTCGACCGCCTCGCTACCCACATCCTGGCCTTCGAGGGCGACTCGCAGGTAGTGTGGTTTGAAGGCAACTTCTCTGACTACGAAGAAGCCAAGCGCAAGCGCCTCGGCGACGTGGAGCCCAAGCGGGTTCGGTACCGGAGCCTAGGGTAAGCTGCATTTCTCTTTGCATAAACGGGCCGTTGGAAGTACTTCCGGCGGCCCGTTTGTTAGTTAAAAAAGACGAACAGTTATGCATTGGAAAGTGCAAGGCAGCTTATACATTTAGCGCTTATATATCGTTCAATTACTAATCAAAGCAATGAAGGTTTTACTCGATACCAACATTGTCATTCACAGAGAGACTAGCGTTATCATGAAAAATGATATCGGACACTTATTCAAATGGCTGGATGACCTGAAGTATACCAAGTGCATACATCCGGCGACACTGGATGAAATAAAGCGCCACAAAGACCCTCAGGTCGTGAAAACGATGGCGGTAAAGCTATCCAGCTACCACATCCTAAAAACGGTAGCGCCGATGGGGCAGGAAGTACAAGCTGTAAGCGCCAAGTACGATAAAACACCCAATGACACGATTGACACAGCCATTCTAAATGAGGTGTTTAGCGACCGAGTTGACTTGCTGATTACGGAAGACAAGAATATTCACAAAAAGGCCAAGGTGCTTGGCTGTACGGATAAAGTCTTCACGATTACTCAGTTTTTAGAGAAAGTAGTTGCGGAGAATCCAGAGTTAGCTGATTACAAAGTGCTATCGGTTAAAAAGGAGCACTTCGGCAACATTGATGTGACTGACCCCTTCTTTGACAGCTTCCGGGAGGATTATCCTGGCTTTGATAAGTGGTTTAATAAGAAGGCAGACGAATGGGCGTACATCTGCTCGGTGGACGCGGATATCGTAGCCTTCCTCTACCTTAAACAGGAAGGACCGGATGAAAATTACAACGACATCACGCCGCCAATGGGGCGAGCGAAACGGCTTAAAATCGGCACATTTAAGGTCGTCCACAATGGCTATAAGATTGGAGAGCGGTTCCTAAAAATCATCTTCGACAACGCAATGCAGTTCGGCGTTGGGGAGATTTACGTTACCATTTTCGACAAGACGTTGGAGCAAAAGCTGCTTATCAGCATGCTCCAGGAGTGGGGCTTCAAGTACCACGGCCTAAAGGCCAGCGCTACCGGCAACGAGCACGTGTATATCCGCGACTTCCACCCGATGGTCGACAAGGCCAATCCCAAGCTCACTTTTCCCTACGTGGATGCCGACGCGAACGTGTATTTAGTGCCAATCTACCAGGCATACCATACCGAGTTGCTACCCGATTCCATTCTCAATAACGAGTCGCCGGCCGACTTTGTGGAGCATGAGCCGCACCGTAACGCTATCAGCAAGGTGTACATCTCGCGCTCCTTCGAGCGCAGCATGAAGCCGGGCGACCTTATTGTCTTCTACCGGACAGGGGGGTACTATGCCGGAGTGGTGACAACAATCGGGGTGGTGGAGAACGTGACGGTGAATATCCCCGACGAGCAGACGTTTATCAAGCTATGCCGCAAACGAAGTGTATTCGATGATACGGAACTGTCGAAGCACTGGCACCACAAGCGCAGCCCACCGTTCATCGTCAATTTCCTCTCGGTCTACTCCTTTCCGAAGCGGCCTAATCTAGCTGAGTTGATTCGGCTGGGGGTAGTAGCCGACGTGCATTCGGTACCGCAGGGCTTTGCCCGAATCAGCAAAGAAGCACTGAACCTGATTCTGACAGCTAGCCGGTCAGACCGTCGCTTTCTGGTTACAAAGCCAGTGGAAACGGTATGAACACGGCACCCATCCAGCCCAAGACAATTGCTATCTGGTACGAGTCGAGCCAGGGGGGAACAGGTCAAAGCAGCCTCGACCTACACCTGAACCTGTGGAAGTTGCCCATTGGTAGCGGTAGCCGCTACGAGCGGTTCTTAGACATCGGCATCAAGCTGCACGACCCGGCAGAAGTAAGCCAACTGTGCTTATACTTTCCATTTGAAGTACCGGCTGACTGCTTCGTGGACATCGTTGGTAAATTCATCAACGACTCTAGTTTGGTAAGCGCCATCTTCAACGAGAACTACACCGTGTCGTCGAAGGCCGGCTCCAAGTCGCATCTGGTGACTGGGACGAAGGGAGAGCAGTTCGACATTTATGAGACCAGTGGGAAGAACGTGCAGCGCGCGCGCGAGTTTGGGGGTACGGTATTTCGGGTGAGCTTCGAGCATAACGGCCTACCGCTATACCTGCGCTTCCGAGTGAGCGGAAACTACCCAGCCTCGCTTAGCATCACCCAGGAGCCCACCAACACCATCCTACAAAGTGGGTTCTCGCAAACCGAGATGACTGACTTTCGGGTAAACGAGGCACGAGACCTGAACCGTGACTTGCTGGTGGAGATGCGCAAGCAGTCCAGCTTCCAGCTGGCTAAGGTGCATTTCTTCTTTGTCTGCTCCTATGGTGAAGATATCGTGGGGGCACACGAGCGGTATAACAAGTGCCGCAACTTGGAGAACTACCGATGGGCCAGCTATGTGGGCAATGAGAAGCTGAAAGACCAGATTTACTTAGCCTACCAATGGCGAAAATTCAACGGAGAGGACTTCGGTGTGCTATTGCGTACCAAATTTGAGCGTAATAACTGGCGCGTCTTAGGCAAGTACCTGCTCGTACTGTTGGTTATTACGGTGCTGTTCAACGTTATCAGCTCCTATATCTTCAGTTTCCTCCCTTCCCCCACTAGCTCTCCTTCACCGCCATGCGCGTCCTCCTCTCCATCAAGCCCGAGTTTGCCACCAAAATCTTTGACGGCACCAAGAAGTTCGAGTTCCGGCGCTCCATCTTCAAAAACGCCGCCGTCAAAAGCGTTGTAGTCTACGCCTCCTCGCCCATGCAGAAGGTGATTGGCGAGTTCGAAATCAAGCGCATCATCAACGCCGATGTAGAGGCGCTGTGGCACGAAACGAAGGAGCACTCTGGCATCACGGAGGATTACTTCATGGAGTACTTCACAGGCAAAGAGCAAGGCTTTGCGATTGAGATAAAAAAAGTGAAGCTGTACAAGGAGCCTATGTGCATTAAGACTGACTTTCAAGCGACTCCGCCGCAGTCTTTTATCTACATTGATTAAAGCTAGAGCAGGGGGCTTCAATTAGATTGAAGCCCTTTTTTAATATTTAATTTATATGAACTGCTTATTCTGCAAACAGGACAGTAGCGCTTCAAAGAGCGTGGAACATGTCATTCCGGAAAGTTTGGGCAATAAAGAACATGTATTGGCAAAAGGCCTTGTCTGCGACAAATGCAACCAGTATTTTGCTATTAAGGTAGAGAAGCCGCTACTTGAACAACCTTATTTCAGATTTGTAAGAAATAGATTAGGAATAGAAAATAAAAAACAAACTATTCCAGTAGTAGAAATAATTAGTCTGAGTCCAGGCCCCAAGAAGGTTGAACTCATGAATGATGGGGATGGACAATTTAGTATTATTATCCCAGACGGTAAAAGCCCTAGCGAGTATTTCGGTGCCACCTCAGGCCGGCTCATTATTCCCGTTTTAGATGGGCCCGCTAGTGACAATATTGTAATCTCGCGGTTCCTAGCAAAGGCTTCGATTGAAGCATTGATGCTAAAGGTTTATCCAGACGCAGATTTAATGAATGAAGTACTGAACAAACCTGACTTGGAACCAATTAAACAGTACGCCAGATTTGGCAAAATTACTGCCTACTGGCCTTACCACCAGCGTAGGTTATACTCGGAAACATCTCGTTTCAACAATGCGAAACTGGGCGTGGCCAATTATGAGATACTTCATGAATGGCGCTTTCTGTACACTGACGAGTTGCACCTTTATTTCGTTCTGTGCATTCTGGGTATTGAATACGCCATAAACATGGGTGGACCAGGTACTGAAAGTTATAAGAAGTGGCTTAATGAGCACAACCATAAATCAATACTTGACGACTCGGACGAAATACCGGTTTCTTAGTGGGTGTTTGCGCTTACGCTAAGGGAGGCTATAATTTTGGTAATTGCTTCTTTTTTCTTTCGTAGCTCGTCACGAATCTCACGCCCACAAGTCAGGCATAAGTAATCTTCCCAAATCACGGTTCCTGCACAACCCTCTATTGGGCAAGAAACTCTTGATACTTGATTATCATTCGTGCAGTTTATGCATCGTATTAGGCTTGCATTCTTCCCCTCTGGGAATAGGAAAGCCCACTTATAATCATATTTTTTCAACAGGGCTTTATCTTCAGGCAAACAATAAGGGCAGAAGTAGCTTCTTTCTTTTGTGTTAACTGAGAAATGTTTTGAAAATGATGACTTTCCAATTTTTTTCCAGGCATAAGTTAGTCTTTCAATAAAAACAACTGTTTCTAGTTCCCCCTGGTCCATGCCAGCATTAAATGGATGTTCAAAGTAGTAATTTCTTAGACTATCCCACCAAGCATCCAGGCCATCAAAGAATGTGTAGGTATCAAGTATATATGAAATCAAGTCGCGAGCAGTGAGCCTGTTTCTTGATATGCCGTGTACTATTTGATTCCGAAGCTTACGGATGTACTCGATGTGGTCGGCTATTTTATCATCGTAACTATCTCTAGCAGTAGCAAAAAAAACATAAACTAGCGACTCAGAACTAATGGAAAAAAATTCATCGAATCTCTTGTTACCCTGATTTGGAAGGACAGGCCACTCATTCTTCTTGCCCTCAATCAATAGATACGGGCTTGTCGAACAAACAACAGATTTCATGTTTGCTTCAATAGCCTGATGGATAAGCACTACTGATGCGTTGAGCTTATCCTGCAAGTACTCCCATACTATTTCTTCGTCTAACTTTTTTTGATGATTGTCGATGATTTTATCTGTTTCAAAAATGATGTCAAAAGCTTGCGTTAGGCAGCTATCTGCTAATGATTTATAATCGCGCGGTGTAGGTTGATTGGTTATCATAGACTGTCTTGGTGACGGTAGGAGGCAATTAGCTGAGTAAGGTAATATGTCCTGATATAGAGTTCCACATTCTTGTCAATCCCATTTCCCTTCACTCTTCGCATCACATAGAGCTGCTCCTCGCGCTATAGCCTCCACCGCCCCATCAAAACACCCACAGATGGTGCTTCTGGTGTTACTGCGGGGACTTCAAAGCCACCAATCAGCGCCCGCACCTAACCACCGTCGGCAAAATGGACCGGGCTTACCAGGGCCATTTTGCCGACGGGCTGCTCGCCCGCGGCGTGCGTCAAGAAGTAAGCGGCTGGCCGCCTTCCGCCCGGGGCTTCGTCCCGGTGGGCTGCCGCTGGGTAGTGGAACGCACCTTTGCTTGGCTGGACTTCTTCCCCCGCCTCGTGATGGATTATGAGTACACGCCCGAAAGCCACGCGGCGTGGATCCTCTGGGTCAACGTGACACTCTGCCTCAACCGCCTATCTTGATTCCCCAACGGGCTCTAATAACTACTTTCCTTGCCTACCGCTCCCAATTCCTATCTCCACCGCTTTACCCACCTGCGGGTGGCGCGCAGCCGCCAACACGGCGAGGCTCCTTACAAGCCCGCTCTGCTGCTGGCTGTGCTCGATGGTATTGAAGACGGCAGCATTCAGGACAACCGCATTTATATTACTCCGGAACTGCTGGCCGCCTTCCGCAGCCTCTGCCACGACCTGAGCACCTCAGCGCTATTTCGGGCCAACGATTTTTCCCTACCCTTCTACCACCTCACCGGCGACGGGTTCTGGCACCTGCGCACCTTGCCCGGTATGGAGATGGTGCTGACGGCTTCCCGCTCCGTGAAAAGCCTGCGGAGTCTGCGCGAAACTGTGGAGTATGCTACCCTTGATGCCGAACTGTGGGTGCTGCTGCAGGAGCCAGTGGCCCGCGAGGAGCTGCGCCAGGCCCTGCTGCGCCGCTACTTCCCGCAGACGCGTTTCCGCTACCAGCCCCGTGCCGGTACCGAGGTCGTGCAGCAGCTCCGGCGGCAGATGCTGGAGGAACCGGCCGCCACTTACGCGCCCCCGGCCGCCGCTACCGATGAGCTGGATGCAGCCGTGCGAAGCGGACTGTTTAAGCGCGTGGTGCTGGAAACCTACGACCATACATGCGCCATATCAGGTCTGAAGCTGGTCAGCACGAACACGGCGGCGCTTAATCCGCTGCTGGATGCCTGTCACATTGTGCCCTGGGCCCTTACCCACGACGATACCATCGGCAACGGCTTGGCGCTGTGCCCCAACCTGCACCGGGCCTTTGATCGGCACCTCTTCTGGATAGATGAGCAGTACACTGTGCGGTGCAGCACGGGCTTTGCCGAAGCTGCCGGGTCCGCCTACGGTATCCGGCAGTTTGAAGGCCAGCGCCTACAGTTGCCCACGGAACGGGCATGGTGGCCACGGCCGGAAAATCTGCGCGCGAAGCGGGAGGTTTGCTAAAGTAGAAGGGGTAGTGAATTGTGTTGGTAACGCCCAAAACAGAACGTCATGTCGAGCTAGTCGAGACATCTTGCGTGCTGATGTTGTGATAGTAGCTCAACGTCAGCACGCAAAATGTCTCGACCAGCTCGACATGATGTTCTATTTAGGGTCAGTGAGTCCTCTTACACCAGCGCCTGCCCCAGTAAAGCGTGGGCCTTTTTGGAGCCTACCCGGTGCAGCACGGTAATCTCGCCGCCTTTCACGGAGTTGTAGGAGCTGAAAAAGTGCTCTATTTCGTGGAGCATTTCCCGAGAGAGGTCCGTGATTTCGTGTAGGCCTTTGTGCTGACGCGAGTTAGCAGCTACGGCCAGTAGCCGGTCGTTGCGGACGCGGGAGCCGTCATCCTCCAGCTGTTCAATTTCCAGAGCCCCAATGAGGCGGGCTTCTACCACGCAGCCGGCAAAAGTGGGCGCGTCCAGCAGCAAAAGCACATCGAGCGGGTCGCCGTCTTCGGCTTTGGTGGAAGGGATAAAGCCAAAGTCGTAGGGGAAGCTGTGGCCTTCAGGCAGCACGCCTTTCAGCATGAACACGCCCAGGTCGGGCTCGTAGGCCACTTTATTTCGTTCGCCCTTGGGCGTTTCTACTACTACGTGCACATGGGTGCGGGAGTGGGCCGCGTGGGCCGGCAACTTATCGAGGGGAGTGGGCATGAGCGGAGTGCAAGGTTCATCCTGCTTACGGCCCAGGGGAGGGGTAGCGTTATAGTCGGGGTTAAGGAAGCAGAGGCCCAAGGCCACGCTGGTAGGCTCCTGATAAGCTGCTGGCCTCAGTAGCCCGGCTCACCAGGAGCAGTGGAGTTACGCATCTTCGGGCAGCACTTCGGCCTGAAAACCCGCTTCCTGCAGCAGATGAATCAGGCCAAAGGGATGCACCGAGCCCTGGGCGTTTTCCACTCGCAGAATTCGGTCACAGTCCTCCAGGTCAAAGCTGGCCCGATAAGCCCGGAAGGTTTTATGAATCCGGGTGAGGAGCCGCCGGGCGTGGCGCTGGCCCTGCACATTGGTCTTGAAAACTTCTACCATGGCAAACGTGAGCGGAGTAAAGGGATTAGTCATCGCACAGCTGATGAATAGCCAAAGGCGGTCATGCAGAGCAGATGAGAACCATCTCGCGTGCTGACGTTGAACGACTATCCAACGACTCGCACAGGATGTCCAGACCAACTCGACATGACCGTCCTTTGAGAGCAACTGGTAACATCTTGAGCACTAGACCAGGGTAGGAGACCCGCCCATTGCCTCTCTTATGGCCTTGTCCTCGGGGCAAGGGGTAGGCAGAACAGCAAATCAGGCGATGCTAGGAGCGGCGGGGACTGCATCGGTAGCTTCTACCCGCCGACGGTTGAGCTGGTAGGAAGCTGCAATCAGCAGGAAGCCAATCGTCATGGGCAGCCACACGCTGGCCGGTTCGCCCACCGAAATCAGCGAGTACATAGCCCCGCTTAAGTCGAATACGAAGCCGGCGTAGGCCCAATCCCGCAGGCGCGGAAAGCCCGGCACCAGAATGGCCGCTACCCCCAGCAGCTTGGCAATACCAAGAAAGGAAAGCAAATACACCGGATAGCCCAGGTGGCGGAAGGCTTCCACGGATGCGGCGTCTACCATCACGTTCGAAATGCCCGACATCAGCATCAGGGCGGCCAGCAGGCCGGTAGAAATCCAATAGAATATGTTAGTCTTTTTCATAGCGGTGGCGCTTCGCATGGGTTTAGTGGGGTAGTGGGGGAGGAGCGTCAGGACTGAGCTGGCTTGTCGTAGTTCACCATCCAGTCAATGCCGAACCGATCGGTGAACATGCCGAAGAGGGCGCCCCAGAAGGTATCGGCCAGGGGCATGGTCACGGTGCCGCCCTCCGAGAGGACCATGAAGTAGCGCGTAATTTCCTCCTCACTTTTGCAGTCGAGGGACAAGGACACCATGTTGCCTTTCGTGATTTTCTGCATGCCCGCGTCGGAGGCCATCAGGGTAAAACGGTCGGTGCTGAGCACGGAATGCAGCACGCCGTTTTGGGCTTCGGGGGCTACGTGCTCGGCGGCTGGCGTACCGGCGAAGTGTTGCACCATCAACTCGCCGCCCAGGCATTGCTGATAAAAGGTCATGGCTTCCTGGCAGGTGCCATCGAAACAGAGGTAGGGAGTGAGCATGGGCATGTTCATATACAGGATAAAATGAAAGTGGAAAAGACGGAAGAGGAACAGGTTTTAAGCTGAGCTAACATGGGTAGTATTAACGCCCGCTTTTTTGTTACTTGATGCCAACAAAATTAGTATTAGTGCGTTGATATATAGAGGGGCAATTCCGACTAATTCGGGGTTATTTGCGACATCGCACCACGTAAGCGTTACGCCATGAAACATATATCCATTCTGGTGCCCAAGGGCGCTATTCTGGGGAGCATTGAAGGGCCCCGACTGGTGTTTTCGGAAGTGAATGCCCTGCTGCAGCGTATGGGCAAGCCGGCGTTGTTCACCATTCAGCTGGTAGGCCTCGACCACGCCACAGCAGTGTGCGGCGGCCGCTACACCGTAGCCCCCGATGCGCTCCTGCCAGAGGTTACTAACACTGACTTAGTGATTATCCCGGCCGTGGATGGCGACTTGGCGCAGGCGCTGGAAAGCAATCAGGCGTTTCTGCCCTGGATAGTAAAGCAGTACAGAGAAGGGGCCGAAGTAGCCAGCCTGTGTGTAGGAGCTTTCCTACTGGCCGCTACGGGCCTGATAACCGGCCGACAGTGCACCACCCATTGGGCCGCCGCCTCCGATTTTCGCCGGATGTTTCCGGAGGTAGAGCTGCTGGAGGACCGGGTTATCACGGACGAGCACGGCATCTACTCCAGCGGAGGTGCTTTTTCCTACCTCAACCTGGTGCTCTACCTCATTGAGAAGTACGTGAACCGGGAAATGGCTGTGTTCTGCGCCAAAGTATTCCAGATAGATATGGAACGGGTCAGCCAGTCGGCGTTTGTGGTGTTCAACGGGCAGAAAGCGCACGAAGACGAGCCCATTAAAAAGGCTCAGGCCTACATCGAGGAAAACTACCGCGAGAAAATAACCGTGGACCAGCTGGCCTCCATGCTGGCCCTGGGCCGCCGCAACCTGGAGCGGCGCTTCAAAAAAGCTACCTCCAACTCGGTGGTCGAGTACATTCAGCGGGTGAAGATGGAAGTGGCCAAAAGCAGCCTCGAATCGACCCGGGAAAATGTGAATGAGGTGATGTACAACGTGGGCTACACCGACCCCAAAGCCTTCCGCCTCACCTTCAAGCGCGTCACGGGCCTCTCGCCCAAGCAGTACCGCAGCAAGTACCAGCGCGAGGCCGTAGCGGCGGGGTAGTGGCATTGCCTAGCGGGCAGATACATACAACCCACTGTACCTACTTAGCAGTAGATACTACGCAAAAAGCCCCGCAGCTATGTGCAGCGGGGCTTTTGCTTTACGCTCAAGCGGGTTAGGCAGGATTATCCGCGTCGCCGATTTTGCCGCCGTCGTTGGCGGCGCTGGGAGCGGCGTTGCCGGTGCCGTAGTCGGAGCGGTCGGCGGTGGTGTTCTTGGTCTGGTTTTTCCGCTCGTTGTCGGAGCCGCCGCCCGTGTTTTCTGATTCGGCATTGGGCTCGTCGCCGCGGTGGCTGCTGCCTTTCGCGTCGCGGGTGGGCTGGCCGCCGTCGTTGCCGTGGTTGCCCCCGTGCCGGCCGCTGCTGTCGGCTCCTTCCGGGGTTTGCGAGGCTTGCCCCTGCTGCTGGCTGGCCGCGCCGCGGGCGTTTTCGGGGCGGGGCGTATCGGTACCGTCGTTGGCGGCCTGGGCCTGGGTGCGGTTATGCTCGTTTGAACTCATAGCGGGGTGGTTGAAGTGGCGAAAAGAAACTTTCCAGGCTATACGTGCTGTAGCCGAGGTAGTTAATCCGCCAGTATCTGGCGCTGCCCTGCCGTTGAGCTGTAGGGCAGGTCCCGCGGCCCGGCCCAGCGGCTACTGCCCTCCACTACGCTGTACGCCGCCTCGCCAAACACAACGGAGTGCGAGGAGTAAGGCCGCAATGCGTACAGATGCGGACGAGAGATTAGTGCGGCATGTGGCTGATTTTGGCCTCGTCGAGGTCGAGCTGGGCTTCCTGGTGGCGCAGCATTTCCTCCTCGAACACGTCCTCACGGCGGAGCACAAACAGCTCCTCGCGCTGCACGTGCAACACATCCAGCAGCACCTGGTGGTAGCGCTGCAGGGCCCGGCGCTTGGATTCATCGTAGTCCAGGGCTTCAAGCAGATTGCCGGTGCGCTGGGCCTCCGCCTGCATCCGGTGCTGAAGGGCGCTAATCAGCTCATTGGTTTCAATGTCGGCGGCGTACTCCTGAGCCAGGTGAGCCAAGGCCACTCGGCGCAGGCGCAGCCGAATACCGGCTTCCTGCTCCTCGGCCGGCATGCGCTCCTCCAGGCCGGCAATACCCGTAAGGCGGATAAGGGCGGGCAGCGTAAGGCCCTGGAACACCAGCGTGACGAGAATCACCACGAAGGTGATAAACAGAATCAGGTTGCGCTGGGGAAAGGCCTGCCCGTTCTCCAGGAGCAGCGGCACCGACAAGGCCGAAGCCAGGGACACCACCCCGCGCATACCGGCCCAGCCAATAATAACCGGCCCCTGCCAGCCGGGGCTGGTTTCGGTGGTGCGGATGCGGCGGCTCAGCCAGCGCGGCACAAAGGCGGCCGGAAACATCCAGAGCAGCCGAATCAGAATCACGAGGGCGCTGATAACCAGGCCATAGGTAATGGCCTGCCGGAGCGAGTACGTGCCCAGGCCCTGTACCGCTACGGGCAGCTCCAACCCAATCAGAATAAACACCAGCCCGTTCAGGGCAAAGCCCACGCTCGTCCACACGCTGATGGCTTGCAGGCGGGTATCTGCATCGAAAACCCGGTGGGAGAGGTGGGAAAGCAGCAGCCCCCCGCTCACGACGGCCAGCACCCCCGAAAAGTGAAATTCCTCGGCCAGCAGGTACATCACGTAGGGCGCCAGAAACGTGAGCACCGTGTTGATGCTGGGCGTAGTGGGCAGGAAGCGGTGAATGAGGTAGAACCCGTAAGCGACTCCCAGCCCTACCACCAGCCCCATGGCGCTAACCAGCAAAAAGCTGGTCGCGGCTGCGTGCCAGGTAAACGTGCCCGATACTACCGCCGCCAGGGCAAACCGGAAGACGATAAGGCTGCTGGCGTCGTTGATGAGGCTTTCCCCTTCCAGGATGCTCGTCACGCGGCGCGGCACCTTCACGCCCCGCAGCACGGAAGTGGCCGCTACCGCGTCGGGCGGGGAGATGATGCCGCCGAGTAGAAACCCCAGCGCCAGGGTGAAGCCCGGAATCATGGCCCTGGACACGTAGGCTACCAGCGTGGAAGTAAAGAACACCAGCCCGAAGGCCAGCAGGCCAATAGGGCGCTTCCACCGCCAGAAATCCTGCCACGAGGTATCCCAGGCTGCCTGGTAGAGCAGGGGCGGCAGGAAAATCAGAAAGATCAGGTCGGGGTTGATGGTGATGGGTGGCAGCCCCGGCACAAAGCTCAGGGCCAGCCCGGCCAGCACCAGAAAAATAGGGTAGGAGATGCGCAGCTTCTGGCCCAGCATCACGAGCAACAGCATGGCAAATAGCAGCCCTAAAACCAGTAGAATATTTCCGTGTAAGGTGTTTTCGTGCATGAACCGGTATGCTGGGTGAGGTAGCCAAGCCGGATGGCCCGGGGGCGGAAGGTAGGATCTGCCCGGCAAAAAGGCTACCCCCATCCTAGCATGAGCTACCCATACCTCCTGCCTCTACATGGCTTCACCTACCTGCGCGTAGCGCGCAGCCACCAGCCTGGCGAGGCTCCGCGTACAAGCCTGACTGCGCTTGATGGCATCGCAGACGGCAACATGCAGGATACCCCCCTACATTCCCCGGAGCTGCTGGCCGCCTTCCGTGGCCTCGGCCGCGACCTAAGCACCTCAGTGCTGTTCCGGGCCACTGACTTCTCGCTGCACCGGTGCCGGGTTCTGGCACCCGCGCACCGTGCGGGGTAACGTGTTTAGGTGCGTGGCGCTGGAAGCCTACGCCCACACCTGCGCCATTTCCGGGCGCAACGCGGGTAGGCCCCAGCGACCTGTATAGGCCACAGGAGCAAATGCCCTTAAACATAGGGCTTGTGTAGCACTCCTGCTTATACAGAATGGGCAGTGTAGTCAGCTATGCGTAAAGCGAATGGGTAACGGCACTTTGCCTGCGGTGTGGCTATGTTTCGTCAGCACCGGGGCGTGCCACCGCAGCTCCTGCTGGGAGGGCTATAATAGAGCTTCTGAATAGCGGATAAGTTTTATGGAGAAATTTACGTCGTTGGCCAACTACTAGTACCTGGATAATGTAGGCTGTATCACGTTTTACAGTGGTGTACGCACTAAAGCAAGTTGTTTCTGTGGCGGCCAATGAATATTTGTCATCCTTATCAATGTCAGTAATATAGGCAGTATGTGAGTCTTTTAAATTTCCCCTCTGATCATACTGATTAGTGTAAAGCTTAGCAAATCCAGTTGCATGCACTACTTTGTAATGACCGCTTGTCTGAGTGTTGTGTACGTATATTTTTATATCCTCGATTTTCATAGAGGTAGTGGAGCCCTTTGTCAAGTTTATTTTTATTGCTAAATGATCGTTGCTGCTGTCGGGAATAGGCACCCTCGAATACTCAGGCCTTAGCTGCAGGTCTGTAATATCCAGATTGCCAAAGATTTTGTAGAAGAAGTACATGCCAGCAAATATCAGAGCGAATATCTCTATAAAAGTATTTGTAAAAGATAACCTGCTGGGAGTTGATTCCTGGCTAATTAAGTTTATCGGAAAGAACTTGGTGAGCCGGATAAAGAAAAATACAATGAGTAGAGCGGTGGCAGTGTATATAATTATTAAGTTGTTTTTGAATATTCCAATGGCTATAGCAATAAACAATATGCCGTAAATACTAACTGTAGCTTTGCTGCTTAAATTCTGTATAGAGAAAGAAAAACTAGAAGGCTGCTTTTCCATATACATGAATTATTTAAGTGTATTTTGCTGAGCGTATCCAGTGCAAAAGGGGGTAGCAGCTGCCTCCTGCCGCGAGGCATTATTTTAACAAGCCAGCTGTTTCCAGCTCCTGCCGGATTTTGTGAAGTATCTTTTTGTGGACCGTGTCCAGCACTTGGTCTTTGGCCAGCCAGTAGTTGATTCGGCACCACCATTTGGCAGCGCCTTTCCCGGGAAACTCCTTGGGCACCATCCGCAGCAGCCGGTCCAGGCGAGCCCGTAGCAGGCGACCAATTTCCTGATCCAGCACTTGCCGGTCGAGTTGGGCCTTTTCCCACAAATCATTGTCGCCTCCGTGTCAGCACTGAATTTTACGGAAGCTCGCCAGCTTGTGGGGGCGCCCCGTGGGCAATGTAAGCACGGAGCTAAACCAACTCCGGCTGCTGGCCAGAACGTCAAAAAAGACACCCCGGCCCGGAGTGGCTTTTTGGCTGCTTGCAGCAATGCGTGTTCGTTTTGCAGGGCGCTACTGGCGGTAGGCCTGGCCGAAACGTACAATTTGGCCGGCGCGCTTGCCGCTGCGCTTGATGCGGGTACCCTCGGCAAGCTCCAACCCAATGATAGGCGCCTCGCAGCTGGTCATTGGAAGCTCGCGGTCTACGTAGCCAGCGGCAGCAACGCGCAGCTTCTGTCCGCGGTATACTGGCTCGGTGATGATGTACTTGCCTTCGGAGTTTGTGATGTAGGGAATACGGCCGCCCACCAGCGTAACGGTGGCTCCTACCAGCGGCTGCCCTTCGGCGTTGAGTACCTGACCTGTAAAGCGGGAGCATTCCAGCCGGGCAGCAGCCGAAGCCGGTGGGGCCGCTAATGCCAGCCGTTCCGTGGCGGGCACCGGCCGTGCTGATTGGGCGACCCCGGTAAAAGGCAGGGCAAACAGGGCAGAGCAGATAGCAGGTAGTAGTAATGAGTGCATACGCGGTGGGGAAAAGTGTGGGATAGATCGGCTTGCTTTAAACGCAATACATTGCATCTAGTTAATAAATAATATAATCTATGTAAAATAATATGCTTATAAATTGCTGGACCGCCATTACCGGGCTTCACAATTGCCTGCTCCCACCAGAAAACTACCCTTTGCGGCCGTTATACCCAAACCTGAGGCGTACCAATATATTTCTTAGGCGGGGAAGCCCACCGGAGGTATAGCCCAGGGCGTAAGCAACTTAAGCGCTGGTTTCTTCCTCCGCCTGGAGCAGCGCCTACCTCACTAGGGGCCGGCCACGCGGGTAGCAGCGGCCCCACCAGCACTGGCAACAGCATACCGCGCGCCGCCGGTCCGGGCCAAGCGCTGGCGCCCGGCACCGAATCCGGAGAATAGATGGGGATGAAGGAGAAGGCTGGCTGAACTGTTCGCTACGCGGTTAATTTTCTGCCTGCTAGTGTCGTGGCCGGCAGGAGCCAGCGGGTACAGCAGGTGCTTTTTACCGGGCAGAACGCGCCATTGGCTGGGAGGTAGGGAGCGTTGGTCCAATAAAGCTGCGCAGGCCTGGGCTGGTGCCCTACCTTTGACTCAATAAGTATTCAGCGCGTGTAGGGTTTATGGAAAGGAAGGCTCGTACCGCGAAGTGTTGACCACCGGCAAAAGGAGTAGGGTGGATGAATGATATTTGCCGGCCAACGCGACGGAAAAGACCGCTGCCTCGGGCAGCGGTTTTTTTTTGTGCCTACTCCAAGTCAGATCGAATAGATTTCCTACCGGCCGAGACTTGCCCGTTGGAGGGCGCTCGGGGCCCACACAAACGCCCTGCCACGAACCAGGACGCAATACTAAGGCTTTGTGTCAGATTATGATATGGATAATAAATTGACACAGAATGGTGTCAATTTATTCTATGAATTGATATTTGACACAATTCAGACCCGTTGCTCGTTACAGGAGCATGACTGCTCACCCAACTCCTCATCTGCTACTGGCTTTGCGCACCCGCTACGGCCTATCTCAGGCGCAATTAGCGGAATATCTATCGGTTTCCCGCGCGCAGGTTTCTATGGCCGAGCAAGGCCGCCGGGTTCTGCCTACCACCGCCTGGAGCAAGCTGCTGCCGTTGCTGCACGTACTGGAAGCGCCGGCTACCAGCGCGGGCACCCCGACTGCCCTCGACGATGCCAGCCGCACGGCCTTGCAGCGCCGCCTGCGCGACTGCACACACGAGGCTACCCGGCTGCGGCAGGAGCTGGCGCACATGCGCGCAAAGGCCAGCCAGTGTCAAGCCGTGCTCCGCGAGCTGGTACCCCTGTTACGCCCCTTGGCTACTGCCGGGGCGGCGCGGAAAGAGGAGGCGTGGCTGGCCCTGCGCGAGGAAGAAGCGCAGCAGGAAGTAGCCCGGAGCGGCCCGGCCGCGCAGGCCCTGCTGGAGCTGCGCATCGATGCCCTCGACTACGAGGCCGGGCAGGCAGCCCTTCGGCTGGCCCGGGCTCTGGGTTAGCCCCAGCTGACGGAGTTTCTGCTGAAAGAGCACTGGTTGGCTGTTACGGGGCAGTTGCGTGCTTTTGCCTCGCTAGCAATGCCTTATACCTATTTGTTTAGTTATCACGTACCTTTTATTCAGTAGTATGCCTATTCTGTTACCTTACTACCACGGCCGCTGAGTGCGATGCGCTGTTGAGCATGGCCGAAAAAGAGCGGAGCGCCTTGGCTTTTCGCTAGGCTTCCCTTTTCCAGGCGGCTGGACGTGCAGCAGCGTCAATACTGAGGTAGCGCATTCCCGGAGCTATTGTGCACCCTTTACCCGCATCGGCACGGTGTATATGCCCTGGGAGGCAGTAATAAATAAGGTGCGGCGGTCTTTCCCCGCGAAGCATACATTGCCGGTCCATTCTTCAGGAATAGCAATGTGCTCCAGCTGCTGGCCGGTGGGGCTATATACCGTTACACCCTTGCCCGTCAGGTACACGTTGCCTGCACTGTCCAGCGTCATCCCGTCGGAGCCCTGCTCCACGAACAGCTGCCGGTTAGTAAGCTGGCCCCCAGGGCCAATCTGGTAGCGGTAGGTTTTGTTGGCTTCGATGTCGGCAACGTAGAGCAGTCGCCCGTCGGGTGTGCCAATGATGCCATTGGGCTTGCGCAACTGGTCAGCCGCTACAACGGGAGTTGCTTGCCCGTCGGCCAGGTAGTACACATACTGGCCCCTCAGGCCGGGGTCGGGGGCAGTGCGGGTCCAATAGTCACGCTGGTAGTACGGATCCGTGAAATATATGCCTCCAGTCTTGGGGTTGATCCACAGGTCATTGGGTCCGTTGAGGCGGTGGCCCTGCACCTCTTTCACCAGCACCGTAACCCGGCCCCGCGCATCAATAGACCAGAGTTGATTGTCCTCGTCGGCGCAGGCCAGCAGGTTTCCTTTCTTGTCGAAGTACAGGCCATTGGCCCGGCCGGCCTTATCCAGAAAAACCGAGAGTTGCCCATCAGTGCTATACCGCCAGATGTTGTTGTTGGGCTGATCGGTAAAGAATACGTTGCCCGCCTTGTCCACTGCCGGGCCTTCCGTGAACGTAAACTGCCGGGTCACCAGCTTGGGCGTCGCGTGCGGGGCCAGAACGGAGCGAATGGGGCGGTCTTGGGGCGGGGCGGCAAGAGCTTTCCAGCCGAACAGGGTGCCGGCCAGCGCGGCGGCCACGCCCACCACAACCAGACGGCGGAAGGTTACATAATTTTTCATCCTGGTAACAACACGGAAAACATACGCTAGCTGCTCGGGGCAGTCAGCTGATTTAGTACGGAACAAGAGGGTGCCGCGGCTAGCCAAGGAAGGGGGCCGCGAGTCAGCTACCAGAAATTGGGATGCCCGGCGGCGGCCACCCAGCGAGGAGCCCCGTACACCCGAACACGCATCGTCGGTGCCTTGCGTTGCCGGGCCCGCTTCATCTTATGCCTGCTGTTCCGTGTCAAACCCCGTTTCTACTACCGCGCCCGCGCCGCCCTCCTCCAAACTGGCTATTGTGGCTGCGCTGGCAGCCAACCTGGCCATTGCCGTTATTAAGTTTGTGGCGGCCGCTTTCACGGGCAGCTCGGCTATGGTAGCCGAGGGCATTCACTCCGTGGTGGACACGGCCAACGAGTGGTTGCTGCTGCTGGGGCTGCGCCGAAGCCAGCAGCCCGCCTCGGAAACTCGACCCTTTGGCTACGGCAAAGAACTGTACTTCTGGTCGTTTATCGTCTCAATCTGCATCTTTGCCATCGGGGGGGGCATTTCCATGTATGAGGGAATCGAGCACCTGCGCCACCCCGTACCGCCCGGCGACCCGACCTGGAACTACGTGGTGCTGGGGGTGGCCTTCCTCTTTGATGGAGCGTCGTTTCTGGTGGCCCGCCGCACCTTTAATGCGCAGCGGGGTAGCCGCTCCTTTTGGCGGGCGTTCCGCGGCAGCAAAGACCCGTCGACGTTCGTAGTGCTGTTCGAGGATGCGGCCGATTTGCTCGGGTTACTGGTTGCCTTTCTGGGAGTTTTTCTGAGTCATCAGCTGCAAAACCCTTACCTCGACGGAGTAGCTTCCCTGCTTATCGGGGTGATTCTGGTGGTAGTGGCTGGGCTGCTGCTGCGCGAAAACAAGAGCCTGCTGCTTGGCGAGCCGGCTGAGCCGGAGCTACTGGCCGAGGTGGTTCGCCTTGTGCGGGCCAATGCCGCCGTGGTAGCCACTGCCCCACCTCTCTCCTCCTACCTTAGCCCGCATGATATTCTGCTGGTGCTGCCCGTAGAGTTTCAGGACCATCTGGCAGCTGCCCAGCTCAGTGATGTTATCCGCCACTTACAGACAACCATTCAGCAGCAATATCCCGATATCCAGCACCTGTTTATTCAGCCTACTGCTTCGCTGGCGGCACAGGGGGCTCGTGAACTACCCACTTCTCTTCCCTAATGCGCCCAGGATACGCCGGTACCCAGGTGCGCACAACTGGTCTGGCTTCGGGGCGGGCAACGCACACGAGAGCGACTGGCAGCACTTGCCGGTTTCTTTACTGCCCAATAATCAATAGGTTACACGTAGCCTAACGCCTGCTGGGGTCTTACGTATGTATGCATACTATCTCTGTTTTTATGCTTGATTTCGCCACTCTATTTCGCCCGCTGGCCGACCGTAGCCAAGTACTTTACTTTGCGTATCGCTTAGAAACGGGGCAGGTGGAGTACGTCAGTCCGGCTTACGAAGCAGTTATAAAGCGGGCACCGGAAGCAGTCAATGAAGACTTGCCGGAATTGCTGGCCCGCCTGCACCCCGAGGACCAAGAGTTTGCCTCCGCCCGGCTTAATCATGTGCTGCAGGGCAAGTTTGTGGAAGACGTGGAGCTGCGTCTGCTGCCGCCCCGGGGGGTACTGCAGCGTATTCAGTGGCTGTGCCTGACGGTGGGCCGGGTAGAGCAGGCGCCGGGCTACACCTACCTTACTGGCACCGTGCACGATATTACCCGGGCCCGGGAGTACATAGATAATGCTAATCGCTTCAATAAAAAGAAGAATATAACGCTGGAGGTCCTTTCTCACGATTTGGCGGGACCCTTCATTATGATTAAGCAGGTGGCAGGCTATGTGAGCGAGCGGATAGAAAAGCTGCAGGATACTCAACTCACGGAGCTGCTCCTAACTATGCAGACAACTTGCCAGGACAGCGTGAACCTGATTCGGGATTTTGTAGACCACGAGTTTCTGGAATCGTCGAATGTGGAGTTGAAGCTGGAGCGCCTGGATCTGGCCACGGAGTTGCGCACGTTGGTGGCAGAGTACGAGAAATCGGGTGATGAAATTCAGAAGCGCTTTACGTTTGACGGACCGCCTACCTGCTACCTCTACCTCGACGAGAATAAGTTTATGCAGGTGGTTAACAATCTGGTTAGCAACTCTATCAAGTTTACTCCGGATGGCGGCCACATTCACGTCAGTGTGCAGGACTCGGGGGAGCAGGTACTGGTAGCCGTGGCCGATAATGGCATTGGAATTTCTAAAAAGTACGAGAACACGCTTTTTGAACGATTTACGCCCGCCCGCCGCCCGGGTCTGCGGGGCGAAAAAAGTACTGGTCTGGGTATGTCCATTATTAAGGTCATCGTGGAACTGCACCAGGGGACCATCAGCTACGAAAGCGAAGAGGGCCAGGGCACTACCTTCTATATTCGGCTACCCCGACTGCAGCCCGCCTAGCTGGTACGCCGGGGCCCGCCTCTCAGCTACGAGCTATACCACGTAGCGGGCTGGACAGTAGGCCAGGGTGCTTAGAACTAGCAGCTACGCGGTAGTCACCAGGTTTTTATGGCCGTGCCGCCAAAAGATGCGTAAAAGGAGCAGTACTACTTCTGTTTTCTTATGTGCGGCCGATACACCGTTACGCCGCCTGCTGCCGCGCTGGAAGCCCGTTTCGAGGCTTCCTTCGCGGAGTCGCCGGCTCCTCCTACCTATAATGCGGCACCCTCGCAACGGCTGCCCGTCATTCTGAATACCGACCCCGGCCGTATTCGGCTGGTGCAGTGGGGACTGGTGCCCGGGTGGGTGCGCGACCTGCAGAAAGCACCCCGGCCCATTAATGCCCGCGCCGAAACTTTAAGCGAAAAGCCCTCTTTCCGGACGTTGCTGCAGCGTCGGCGGGCTCTGGTACTAGCCGATAGTTTCTATGAGTGGCAAGCTACTGACCACGGCAAGGTGCCGCATCGGATTCTGCTGGCCTCCGAAGAGCCATTTGCCTTTGCGGGTCTTTGGGATGAGTGGCTGGACCGAGAAACGGGAGAAGTGAAACCTACCTTCACCATCATTACCACAGCACCTAACAGCCTGATGGCTCCCATCCATAACCGCATGCCCGTGCTGTTACCGGATCGGGCAGCGGAGTTGGCGTGGCTGGATGATGCCGTAGGAGCCGCCGCCCATCAGCAGTTATTGCAGCCACATACCGCCCGTACCATGCGGGAGTATGTGGTAAGTCCGCTGGTAAATTCCCCAGCCCATAACGACCCGAGCGTACTTGTGCCCGCCGCCTAGTTTGCCCCAGAGCCTTCCGTGCCCTAAGCTAAGTTCCGCACTACCTGTCCGGCGTCAGGTCCTGCTCGGCGCAGGCCTAACTGGCTGTGGTCTGAAGCCTATACTGCTGCTTGTCTATTGTACGGCGGGCCAAGGTGCTCTAAGACCGAAACAACTCGTTGCGGCGTAGGGCTCGTTCGTAGGGCAGCACAGGAGGACGCCGCTTTTTCAGGTGACGGCTAAGCCAGCCATTTTTGGCCCGAGCCCGGCCACTAGGAGCGGGAGCGGCTGCCGCCGTGTCAGGCAGGATGATGGTGCAAGTAACCAGAAGTAGAAAAGCCGGGAGCAGGTGTTTCATGGTATTATAATCACATATAATTAAATTCGAAGGCAAGTATAACTGGTTAGTTTGACTTATCATATATAGGATATTACAATACTATGTCTTGTTGCAGCAATAAGCTTGCTGGTTGCTTACGTAATACTATACACGCCCAAAAGCAGCCCAGCCGACTTCTGCAACGGAGCTGCAGGGAAACCGGCTGGGCTGTTTTTGGGTGCTCAACAAGATAAAAGCGTGCTACCGGTGCCGCATGAGGCGGCGGTAAGCTGGTACAACACGGCGCTTCTTGCGCTTAACCCAGCCACCGTGCTTGTGAGGACGGCTGGCACTCAGAATCGGCACAGCCACAGAAGTTGCCTCCGTTGTTTCGTGGGTGGCGGCAGCGGCATCAACTCCAAGAAATAGCAGGATGCCGAGCAAGGCAGCAGTAGATATTTTCATAACGCAAGTGAGTTTCGTTTGACTACTTGCAAGTATATGATAAATTATTTATTAAAAAAACCATATCAAATATGCCCACAAAAAAAGCTCCCTGGGTCACAGGGAGCTTTCAGTAATACAATGAACAGTGTTATGCCGCTTCGTGCTCAGAGTCGGTAGCCTTCGCTACGGCGAAAACGGCAATACTGGCTACTACTGCAATACCGATAATCAGTTGGGTAGGAGTGAAACGCTGGGAAGCTTTACGGAGTAACTGACCGCTGCTCTTCAGCAGGTCGTCTAGGTGATCATGCTCCCCTTTGAACACCTTGTAGGCACTCTGCAGGGTATCAATGATTTCTTCCGGAGCAATTTTTTCGACTTCTTTTGGCAATTGAGTGCTCATAGCGGGCAAATAAGGACAAGTGAAGGAAGAGGGCTTAGAAACTGATGGCTTAACCACCGAGAGCCTGTACGGAAGATGCTTCCTTTTTGATATGGCTGAGATGGGGTTTGTCGGTCAGCACTGGTTAGCTAGGTTGCTGACTGCTCATGCAATTACGCGGCACAGGAATTTAATCAGCATCGGGGCAAGTAGTTACGCAGTAACAGTGCTTAGCCACAAAAAGCCCCTCCGGGGGAGGGGCTTTTTGTGGCTAAGCACTAACCCGGCATGCCAGCCGGTTAGTCAGGCGTTGTTGTGAGCAACTAAACGGCTTACTCGTATACCTTCACCACGAACACGTAGTCCTGTAGCTTCCGAATCTGCTGGGGTCGGGAAGTGCCGGTGAGCTGGTTGGAGCGGGGCAGGTTGTAGGGCTGACCTGCCCCCGCAGAGCCCAGGGAGTCAACCAGCCGCATCAGGTAGGACGATTTAGTAGCGAAGGCAGCGCTCTGTACATCCATCTGTCGGCCGCTGATTACCCCAATCAGGTTGCCCTTGTCGTCGAGCAGGGGGCCACCGGAGTTGCCGGGGTTAACCGGAATGCTGATCTGGTAGAAGCCCGTGTCGCCCTCGAAGCCGGAGCGGGCGCTGAGCGAGCCATCATTAAACACCAAGTCTTCGCGCGGATAGCCCAGGGTGTATACTTTCTCCCCCAAATCTGACTGTCCGCGCTTGAAGGAGTAGGGCAGACGGCCAAAGCCCTTGAATGCTTTGTCCTTAATTTGGAGAATGGCTAGGTCATGGGCCACATCTGTGAAGACAGGCTCAGCGCGCAGGCGCTGCCGGTCACGGCCTTCAATCAGCAAAGAATCAGCACCTTGAATAACGTGGTAGCTGGTTACCAGGTAGCCATCGGCAGTAAGAGCAAAGCCTGTGCCGCTGAATTTGCCAGGGTTGCTCTTTTCCGGCGCCGACTCAATCTGGTTTAGGGTACGGTTCATGGAGCGCTGGGTCTGCTTAATTCGCTCTACTTCCCGGCGCAGCACCGTGTAGCCGTACAGGGAAGGTCTCTGGGAAGCGCGCCACCATTCCAGACCCAAGAGGGTAGTAAATACGGCCATCACGGCCACGGAGGCTGCCACCATCATGGTGGCGCGGTGGCTGTTCCAGAAGGCGCGCAGTTTTTCTTCGGTGCGCGAGATGCGCAGCAGCGGACGCGGAGCCTGGCCCGTGGCAAACCGCTCGTGGCGCTCGTCTTCCTCGGCTACTTTCGCCAGCGGGGTAAGGCGCACAGCCTGCTCGGCCTCCATATCGGCATGAATGGCGTGGAGCTTGCGCCGCAGGGCCAGACGCCGGCCGTAGGCCGTGAGGGTGCCCGTTAGCTCCTCGAACTCCTGGAGGCGTCGGGCCAGGTCGGCGTCGGCGGCCAGCCGGAGTTCCAGGCCCGCGCGTTCGTCGGCTGGCAGCGTACCAGCGCGGTAGGCATCGAATAAAGCAAAATAGTCAGCTTCGGTTTTCATTTCCGGGGGTGGCGGTAGAGGCCGGAACTAGGCGTGAGCCCATGTTTCCATACTAACCGCCGGGGCTAGGGTTCATGTTCCTGGTACTGACTGAAAAACAGTTTTTTAAGCCGGACCAGGCACTTGTATTTCTGATTCTTGGCGTTGTCGGCGTTGGTATAGCCAAACTCAGCCGTGAGCTGCTGCATCGATTTGTCGAGCAGGTAAAATCCTTCCAAAAGCGAACGGCAAGGCTCCCCAATCCGCTCCAGCGCCTGGCTCATGGTGCCTAGCTGCCGGTCGCGCTCCTCAGCTACCTCCAAATCGGCTTCGGCGCCGGTTTCGAGGTAGGGCTCGTGGTCGTCGAGGCGGCCGCTGAAGCGGGTTTTCTCGGTGAGCCGTTTCAGCCAGAGGCGGCGGCACACGGCGTAGAGGTAGGTTTTGATCTGGCAGCTTAGCTCCAGGGAGCCGTCGCGGACCTTTTCATAGAATACCATCACGCCCTCCTGGTACACGTCCTTGGCCTCGTCGTCGGTGCCGCTGTTTTGCAGCACGTAGTGCGAAATCATGGGAAAGTGTAGCCGGTAGAGCTGCGCCAGCGCCCGGTCGTCGTCGCGGCGAATAGCCGCCACAAATTCCTCGTCGGTGTAGGCAGGTTGTCCCTTACCCATTCGCTTTGTTGCTTAATACATTGAACTCCGCTTCGTAACCCAGGGAAAAAATATTTTCTACAGTTGGGTTACTATTCGCCTTTGCCAGTATGAAGGGCGTTTTTCGGACAAAATTTTTCAAACCTACCAAAAATGAACAACCTCCTGAAGGTATCTGCTCTGGCCGTTGTATTCGCTGCTACCCTCGTATCGTGCGAGTCGAAGAAAGCTGAAGAAACCACCACGTCGACCGAAGCTACGTCGGTAGAAGCTACCGCTCCGGCTACCACCGATTCTACGGCTGCTACCACCGACACCACGGCGGCTGCTACTACCGATGCTGCTACCACGGCTGCTCCCGCTACCACGGAAGCTACCACCACGACTACCACCACCGAGCAGAAGTAATTACGCGCCGGTTTGGCCGGTACGTTATTCCTGGGGCCCGAGTTCCGCACGGCGGAGCCCGGGCCTTTTCGTTGTTATCCCTCTGGGGCGTATAGTAGATGGGGCCAGGCGTTTTACAGCTTTTCCTCCAGCCACAGCAGGCCGGCACCCAGCAGAAACAATAGGTAGCCCCACCAGCGTGGCCAGGCCGTACGGTGAAGCTCTGCCACAGCTGCAGAATGAACGACGGCCTGCGGGCCCAAAGCCGCTGCGGCCTGCTGCCACTGTTGGTAGGCTGGCCCGCGCCACTCGGTGCTGCGGAACACATAAAACCAGTGCCGGGCCGCCCCGCTTTGGGCCTCGTGCCAGCCCGGTGCCGCGGGCCAATAGGGAGCCGTCGCCCACTCGGGAACGTACTCATCCTGGCGTAGCGCCACAGCTTCAGGCGTAGTAGCTGTAGCCGTGGCCGGGCGCACCTGCAGCAAAGAG
The DNA here is from genome assembly GCF_019599275.1 of Hymenobacter sp. HSC-4F20. Classification (GTDB taxonomy): domain Bacteria; phylum Bacteroidota; class Bacteroidia; order Cytophagales; family Hymenobacteraceae; genus Hymenobacter. The sequence continues at coordinate 155,294 of NZ_JAHZTD010000004.1, forward strand.
GCGGGCGACCCGGTCACGCGCAGCAGCAGGGGAGTGTTGGGCCGGGGCCAGAGCGCCAGAGGCTGAATAGTAGCTGCTGCTCCGGTTGTAGGCACCACGGCCGTCAGCAGGTAACTCCAGTACGCATCGTATGCCGCCGCGTGGTTCTGCAGAAGCCAGGGAAACGTTTCGGTGAGTGTGGTTACCGCAACTCGGCCCAGGCCAACGCGGCGGTGGGCCGCTACCAGCTGCTGATGGGCAGTGGTTACCAGGGGCCGGAGGCCGGTAGCCGGCCGAAGCACCGCGGTGAGTGGCGCGCCCAGGCGGGCCGGCGCCTCGGGCCAGGACAGCAGTTGCGGGGCTATAGCGGCAGCAGGTAGGGCCTGTACCTGAAAGGTGCTGCTGGCGGGCAGATTGCGAGGCACGCTGGGCGCGTCTGCCAGCAGGAGCAGGCCACACGTGCCGGCTCGTACGCTTTGCCCTAGGGCTGTCGTTTCGGGGGGCGCCAGACCAGCCAAGGAAGCGGCATCTGCTACTACTACCTCAAACCGGGCCAGCAAGGCCGGTGTGAGACGGGTAAGGTCGGGAGGAGAAGTAGCTACGTTCAAAAACTCTGTTTGAGCTACCCCCTGGCTTACCCCCGTGCGCACGGCCACGGCGTGCTGATGAGAAGCCAGGTAATTCTTTAGAAAGCGAGTTTCAAAAGAAGGGGCTGCCGCCAACAACAGTACCCGCAAGGGCCGGGCCGGCTGAACCTCCAGCGGAATGGGCTCCTGTGCCACCACGCCGCCCGCCTGCCGGGCCACCAGCGTGTAGATTGCCCGCCCTTCAGTGCGCGGAGTAAAGCGCAGCCTGAACCCGCCGCTGCCAGCAGGCAGCCGCACGGAGTCGCGGCCCGCGCCGGCGGCGTATAGGCTAACCCAGGTGGGGCCGCTGATGCCAGTAAGCAATCCTTCTACAAACCAGGGCTTCCCCAGTTCAGGCCGCCGGTGCCAGGCCGCCGCCTGAAAGCCCCCGACTGAGAAATCTTGGTGGGCCACTACGCGCAGGCCGTGCAAGGCAGCCACATCTGCCGCCGCCAAACCTTGTCCTAGCACGTGCAAGGTTTGTAGCTGGGGTAGGCGCTGCCGTAGGGCAGGTAGGTTGGTTAGGGTAGGCGTATCGGCGGCGGGTGTTGCGTAACGCCACACCAGGGTAGCGGCACCCAGCCGGCCTAGCACTTGGCGCAGGGTGTCGGCAGAGTAAGCATCCGTCAGCAGCACGGCCGTGGAAGAGGCAGGTAGCCGCTTGGTGCGAACCGGCGGGAATGCCACCAGCCAGAGCCCGCCAACAGCCGCCAGCCCCGCGCCTATCCGCCACGCCAGCCGCCGCGGGCCGGGCCGGCGCCACGCGGCAAACGTTAGCACCATCGCCAGCAGCAGACAGAAACCAAGAAAGTAAAGCATGCAAAAAATAAGCTGACGGGCGAAGAATAGCAGACAGGTGACTTACCGGGAAAGCTCTTGGAAGTAACGCTGAGCCAAGCGGTTTGCCGGGGCGGGCGCGTGAGTAGGAGACGCTGCCGGAAGCGGGAGCAGGCTGGTGAGGGCGCGCTCCAGCGACGTGGAGGCCAAGGTGGTAACCGGTTGTTGCTGCCGCAGGGCAGCAGTGAGCCGCCGCAGCTCACGCAGGGCGCTCAGATAAGCGCCGGGCTGCTGAAGGGCGGCCCGGGACAGCTCAGGCCCGGCCTGTTCCAGCGTGGCCGCTGCACCCGGCGGCCGCTCCCCGGCGCGTAGTTGCGTGAGCACCCGCAGGGCGGCACGCACCACGGGCTGGCGGGCAGGAGCGGGTAGCTGCTGCTGGCGGCGCGGGGCTGCCGCGCCGGTAAGGTCGCCGGTTAAGCGGGTAGTAGCTTCTGGCATAGGAGGAGGCGTAAAACCGGCTTTTTTAACGTAGGCCCGGGTTTGTTGCTGCACTTGCTTGAGCAGGCGGAGGGCGCGGTACTCAAACGGCAGCGCCTCGCGCGGCCGGCCGGTGCGTAGGCGCAGCTCGGCTTCCCACATCTGACCAAGCACGGCTTGCAGCTTGGCTTTGACGGCCGGCTCCAGGAAATCGGCCGTTTCGGAGTCGTCGTGGTGGTGGATGTACGGGTCCATCAGCTCGGCGGTCAGGGCGGCACCGGGCGCGGCATCGGCCGCAGCTCCGGCGTGCTCGTGGCTGTGGTCGTGTCCATCGGTGGGGGAGTGCTCTTCGGCAGCCGGGGTAGGCGCTTCGGTGTGGTCCTCGGCTACTACGGAGCCGAGACCAGGCGCTTCGGGCGGGGAATCGGCGGCGGGCGCCTGGGGCGCGGCCCCGATGGTCTCATCCGCTTCTTCGCCCAAAAACTTGCCGTAGCGCATCCGCAAGATCTTCTGATCGAAGCCAATGCCGTTGGAACGCTCCAGCAGCGTAGCGGCCGCCAGACTTTTCTGTTCTGCCAGCAGCTTTTCGGTATCAATGATAATCTGGCGCTGGCTGCGGAAGTAGGCGGGTTTGGCACTCACCCCCAACGACACATCCAGGGCACTTTCCTGCACGGTGGTATCTTCCCACTGCACCAGGTAGGTATCGGAACGGGTGAACTGCTGGTGCGTATCCCAGGCCTGCAAGTAGAAATACACCTCGTCGCCGTAGGTCAGCCCCAGGGCGGGCAGGCGCAGCAAGTGCTGCACGCTCACTGTTGCGGGCTGCCCCCGTAGCACGGCGCTCAAGTCGGTAACTACCTCCCGGAACTTTACAGCCTCGCCCTGGCCCTGGGCAATGGTAGCTACCAGGCGGGCCCGGGTCAGGCCGAAGTCGTCGTGGAGCTGCGCACGCACCGCTACCTGTGGTGGCCGCCCGAATTCGACTAAGGTATAGGCTTTCGGGGTAAGCAGGCGGATAGTTGGGGCACGGTCGGGGTACACGTCGATGGCGTATTCGTCGGAAACCTGCTGGCCCAACCGCAGACGGTAGAGGGCAGCGGTGTTCAGCGTCGTTTCGGCAATAAACTCCGTTGGCTGGCCGGCTACCGGGCGCAGGCTCAGCCGGCGGCCCCCCAGTTCCAGCACGGGTGCCGGCTGCCCGGCTCGGCTTACCCGCACCGTCCAGCGTACCTGGCTCCCGCGCAGGCAGCGAAACGAAGCAGCGGAGGGGGAAAAGGCCCCCTGGTGGGTGTAAGCCGGCGGTGCTACCCGCAGGCGGGTTTCCAGAATGCGGGCTGCGGATGGGGGTTGGGTAGCCGGTTGCGTAAACCGCAGCTGAACCGGCTTTCCGGCTGGGGTGCTAGCCGCCTCAGCCGTGGGCCGCAGCCAGTATACGGCCCCCGCGACCAGCAGCAGCAGGCCGCTCAGCAGCAGGGGGCGCCGAAAATCTACGGGTAGCAAGGGCCCGGCCGCGGCCAGCTCCGGCAGGCGCGCGCGCAGGCGCTGCTGCTGGAGCTGCTCCAGCAGGTTCAGGCGCTCCGGGGCGCGGAGCAGCAGGCCGGCACTGTCTTCGAGAATGGGATGCTGGCGGTTAAGACGCCGGGCCAGCTCAGGCAGCGCGACCCGCCAGATGCGCCAGAGCAGCACGGCCAGCCCACCCAGGGCGAGGCAGGCCGCAACTACTACCGTTGGGCGTGCTGCCGGCCACCCGGCGTACCCTGCGGCCAGCAGCACGCCGCCCGCCAGGGCCGGTAGCAGCAGGGCGGCCGTGCGGCGCCGGGCCCACGAGCCCTGCGCTTCCCGCAAAGCGGCATCGGGGGCGGCAACGGTAGCAGTGAGTAAACTCATTTCGGGAGAAATACGAGAAGTCAGGAAGGGTTTAGGCAGCGGGAAGTCTGCCGGGTAAGCGCCGGGCCGCCAGCAGCCGCTCCAGGGCAAAAAGGAGGCCCGCCGCCGCTACCAGCCACGGAGTCAGGTCACGGAGAGGTACTTTATCTTCGGCGGCCGGGGTAGCAGTCTGTGTTGGGAAAGGGTTGCTCAACTGGCGCAAAGGCATAGGGCGCGGGTCGGAGCCCGGGGCAGCCAGGGAAGCGGGCAGGAGCAGGGGCAGGAGCAGAGCTGGCAGCTCGGGGCTGTCGGCCAGCTCGCTCCACTGTGGATCAGGGCGGGTGTGCAGGTAGTAGCGGCTGCCACGACCTTCCGTGCGGGCGGTCAGCAGGGGCCGGTTGGTAGCCGATGCCCAGCGGGGTATCCCGGCCCGGCGGGCGGTATCGAGGCGCAGAAGCCGGATAGGAGCTGTGCTGCCTGGGGGCAGGTAGCTGTCCGCTGCATCCTGCCCCCGACCCCGGGCTTCCTCCCAAATCTGCAGGCCGGCCGAAACCCGCCGGGCCCACTCGGCAGGCAGGGGTGCTTCGCGCAGCCAAAAAAGCCAGTCCAGCGAGTCGGGAATGGTAGAAGTAGTCGTTACCCGGAGCCGGGGGGGCAGGGGCAGCACAGAGCCGGCCGCCCGCAGCGCCGCCGTAAGTGCCTCGGCGGCGGGGGCGTGGGTGGCATCGGTGCTTACGGCCAGGCGAAGCGGCCGGGTCAGTAAGGGAAGCGCCCGGCGGGCGCCGCCGGGTGCCAGGGTCGTGAGCTGCTGGCGCTGCGCGTCGAAATCAACTGTTACGCCCGTTCCCAGGCCAGAAACCAAGCCGCTCGTGGTCGGCCACGCCCGCCGGATACGCCGGAAAACGGTGCTCCTCTCGGCGCCGGCCGCCAGCAGGAGCACGAGGCTATCGGGGTGGGGGCGCCAGGCGGCCACGGGCCACGTCACGGAGTCGGCGGGCGGGAGCGGTACCCAGCGGACAGTGGCCGGCAGGGCCGGACGGCTGCCCCGGAATGCCTCCAGGGTAAGCGGGGCTACCACTACCAGGGGGCGTCCGGGAAGGGAGTCGGCGGCCTGCTGCACGCTGCTCCATAAAGAGAGGGGCGTGGTAGCAGGAGTATGGGCTAGGCTGACCGCGGTAGTATCGGCCGTGCGGGCATCCGCCAGCCCCACTGCGGCCCAGGACGTGGGCAAGCCTGGCCGCGGGCTGCCCAGGTAGCGCAGCTCATAGCCGCGGCGGCGCAGCGAGTCCAGCAGGGGGCGTACAGTGGCCAACTGCGCCGGCGAAGCGGCCGGACTTAGCAGCACCTGTCCTCGCCGGGGCAGCGGGAGCCGGCGTTGGGCTGGGCCGGCTAGGGCCAACGCCAGTAGGCCAAGGATGCCAGCGCGCAGCAGCAGCAGCAGCACTTGTTCGGGCTTAATGCTGCGCAGGCGTTGGTTGGCCGCCGCTTCCAGCCACCGCAGGCTGCCTACTGGCACTACCCGCCCCGGCCGCCGGTTCCAGAGGTAAATAGCCAGCGGCACGGCCAGCCCCAGCAGGGCCAGCCATCCGGCGGAGGCATGGAGGAAAAACAACGAAGGCAAGCAGCGAATCTGGTTTCTGGTGACGAAGTATACGCAACTTCTGCAAGCTACCTCCCGCCGGAAAGTAGGCAAAACAGAAACACAGACACAACTTCAGGTGTCGGCGTTGCGGCTCCTGCGGGAACTACTCCGTAAATTCAGCAGCTGCCGGCTCTTCGCTCACTAACGCGGTCCGACCTGCTCCGGAAGCTCCCCGCCAATTCCGTCCGTTGTTTTTCCTTACGGGTGTGGGCTAGTGAGCTGCTGACCCAGCGAAGCCAGTAGCGTAGTCATGGCCTCCTCAATGCCCTGGCATTGCTGGAGCATGCGCGGTTTGGGCGCTCCTTTCTCCGTGTACTGATCGTAGTTGCGCAGAACTGGCTCCACAGGCTGCCGGTAAGTTTGAGTGGCCGTGGTGCCCAGGCGGGAAAACTCATCCTGGCGGAGCCACCCCACCAAGCCATCGGCCGCCAACCCGCTGCCGGCATCGGCGGCGGCCACCGTAACCGGGTAGCTTGGGTAGCTGATGTCGGTCAGCTCGTAGCGCAACGCCCCGTTCTGCACCCGGAAGCAGAAGCGAAAAAGCACGTTGAACTTACGGGCATCCTGGTTTTTCTGGGCCGGCGCATGGGCCTGCACAATGGCCCGACCTATCAGCACGCCGCGGGTGGCATCGGCAAACTGTACCACCGACCTGTAGTCTTCAAACTGCCGGGCCAGCCACTCCTGCGCACGGCCGTACAGCTCAGCGGCCGGCAGGGTAGGAACCGGCAGGGTCCCGCGGTAGCTGATAAGCTGGGTAGTACTATCGATAGGCACTACTGGTAGCGCCCGGGCGTACTGTGCCCAGCTGGCGTGAGACAAACAACTAAGAGCTGCAGCGAGAAAATAGTGCTTCATAACCAAAGGAATACGGTAGAATATCAGGTAAAGCAACTATTCAGCCGGACTCCCGGATAGCGGCCTATGCCAGACTACGCCGCCGCAGGAACTCGCGCAGGGCGCTGGTTAGGGCCTCTGCGGTGCTGAGCTGGTAGTAATCGAAGCTGTGGGTGCGGGCGCGTTGGGCCGTGTCGCGGAGCCACTGCTGCAGGTGTTGCTGCCAGGTGCGGCGCTGCTGATCGGCATTGAGCTGCAAGGTGCGCCCGGTTTCCAGGTCCTCGAAGGTTATGGCTCCGCGGAAAGTGAATTCCAGCTCATTGCGGGCCAGCAGCTGGAGCAGCAGTACTTCGCCGGAGGCAGCGCGCAGCCGGGTCAGGAGCCGCTCAATCTCCCCGTTTTCCTCGTACAAATCACTCACGCAAATGGTCAGGGCCGGTTGGCGGCGGGCCGTGAGCGGGGCCAGGGTAGCCGCATCGGGGAAAGAGCCGGTGGCTTCGGTAGTTTCCAGGGCGTGGTAGAGGCGCGGCAACTGGCGGGCATCGGCGCGGGGCGGCAGGTGGCGCAGGCCGGCCGGGTGCAGAATGGTAAGCGCCACGGCGTCGCCCTGCTGGCTGGCTACGTAGGCCAGGGCCGCGCACAGCAGCCGGCCATAGTCGAGCTTGGTGAGGCCATTATCGTCGCGGTGGTTCATGCTGGCGGTGGCATCCAGCACCAGGTGTACCACCAGGCTGGTATCTACCTCCGATTCGCGCAGGTAGTACCGGTCGGAACGGGCCGCCAGGCGCCAATCAAGGCGGCGCAGGTCGTCGCCGGGCTGGTAGGGGCGGTACTGGCTGAACTCCAACCCTGCCCCGCGCCGCCGGCTGGCGTGCGCCCCGTGCAGCAGGCCTTCGGCGGCACGCTTGGCGGCTAACGGCAGGTTGTGCAGGGCGTGGAGGTGTTCGGGCGTTAGCATGCTTGTATAGGGTAGGAGGGTGTGAGGGTAGGGGTTAGAGAGGTAGGACAATACAAATACAATAGAGAAGCGCAGTAGAAAGGCCGGTATGCGTCCCGACCCCTGCCCTCACACCTTCCTACCCGCGCACCCTATAAGGAAACTGCCTTCAGTAGCTCCCGCACGGCATCGTCGGGCGTCAGGTTTTCGGCTTCGGCGTTAAAGTTGAGCAGCACGCGGTGGCGCAGTACGGCCGGGGCCAGGGCCTGAATATCTTCCAGGGTAGCAGCAAAGCGGCCGTGAATGAGGGCCCGGGCCTTGGCGCACAGAATCAGGGCCTGACCCGCGCGCGGACCCGCACCCCAGCGGCCATAGTCGCGGATAAACTTCACCTCCGACGTTGCCGGGCGGGTAGCGCGCACCAGCCGGTTTACCAGGCTCAGCAGCTCCTCGCTGATGCTCACCTGGCGCGTAAGCTGCTGCAACTGCCGTACTTCCTCGCCGCCCAGCACCGGCTGCACCTGCTGGCGACTGGTGCCCGTGGTGCCGCTCAGCACAGCCAGTTCCTCCTGCTCGGTGGGGTAGCCAATGCGAACGTAGAGCAGAAATCGGTCGAGTTGGGCCTCGGGTAAGGGGTAGGTGCCGCTCTGCTCAATGGGGTTCTGGGTGGCCAGCAGAAAGAACGGCTTGGGCAGGGCGTGCTCCTGGCCGGCGTACGTTACGTGCCCTTCCTGCATAGCCTCCAGCAAAGCTGCCTGGGTTTTGGGCGGCGTCCGGTTGATTTCATCGGCCAAGACGAGGCTGGCGAAAATAGGCCCCTCATTGAACTTGAACGAGCGGTGCCCGGTGCCGTGGTCTTCCTCCAGAATTTCAGTGCCCAGAATGTCGGTGGGCATCAGGTCAGGGGTGAACTGAATGCGGCGGAAGGGCAGGTCGGTGGCCTGGGCCAGGGTGCGCACTAGCAGGGTTTTGGCCAGGCCGGGCACGCCTTCCAGCAGGGCGTGGCCCCCGGCCAGCAGGGCTACCAGCACTTCATCCAGCACTTGCTGCTGGCCCACAATCACCTTCCCGATTTCCTGTTTAAGCTGCGGTATTTTCTGAAGTAGGCGAGTTACGTCTTGTTCGGTCACGGAAAAGCAAGGTTGAGAAGTCGGGAGAGAAGCTGGGGCACTAGCATAAAGTCAGCTATAGTACCGCAAGGATGCTTGATAAATGAGTTTTGCCTTGTTTTTTATTGGCTTGATAAAGTCTGATTGGGTAGCCGACTGGTTTGCGGGCCCCAGTTGCAAGTATCTATTTCGGCCCATGATACACAACTACCTCCGCAATTTTCAACTGGCCCAACGGGTTTCCCTGGTATTTGTGCCGGGCCTCGTCAGCGGTGCCCTGCCCGCCCAAGCACCCACGGGTTCCCTACTCCCACGTAAGGCTCCAGCCTTTTGTCACGTCCTGCGGCTAGCTATAGGCGGCATTCTGATCCGGAATTATAAGAGCGGTGCGGTATTCGACGGCCGCCGCATCAGCCTGGGGTACCGGGTTTAAGCTCGCTCAATTATTCTTTACTCTATAGCTCTGTTTCGCTTATGCACCATTGCGGCCTTCTTCTCCTGACTACTACGCTTGCTCTAATAGTAAAGGCGTCTCCCTGCCAAGCGCAAGGCCAAGTGCTACTTCCTGCCGACTCTGTTGGGGGTTGCAGCGTAATCCGGCTTGATATAGGGGGGCCGCTTGGGTTTACCGCTGACTATAATTTCATGCGGCGCTATTTCAAGCCAATTGTACCCGTACTGCTGTCCTATGAGCGAGTTGTTGACCCCCACAAAAGCGTAGGAGTTGAGGTATTACTCTGGGGCGGTCGGCCGCAGGATGTCAGGTGGGGCGGTGGCATACAAGGGCGGTACTATTTAGTAAGTCAGCTGCGTCCGGCAGAAGGACTATACCTAGCTGGGGCAGTGCGCTACCGAGCGGTTCGCACCGATTTGGGATACCGCGACTGGTGGCAGCACTGGGCTGGGCCGGGCCTGTCGGTTGGGTGGCAACTGTTTAATCGGAAAGGCCATTGGGGCGTTGATGTGGCCTTAGGAGTGAATTACTGGGGCCCACTTTCCTCTGACGTTCCGCTTGGTAGCTTAACTAATCTCGATGAAAGTATGTACCAGAAAAGCCGCCTGCTACCTGATGGCCGCCTGGGAGTAGCATACCGCTGGGGTAAACTAGGCCGTTAGCGCATACAGGATGATGTTGACCCCGAACTTGGTGTTGTCCTCGGCCAGGAAGCGCTTGTTGCGGAAGTCGTAGTCCCACTCGCAGCCATAATCCTTGTTGGAGTAGAGCACGGCCAGGCGCCCGTTCATCTCGATTCCCTTCAGGTAGTCGTGCACCAGGTCGTCGCCCCAGCCGTTAAGCTCGAAGCCGGTGTTGGGCGGACCTTCCGGAAACTTGAAAAACTGCGAATAGATGGGGTGGGTTTTGGGAAGCTTCTTCAGCGCCCCGGCGCCAAAGCATACGCGCATCTGCTCCTCAAAGGAGCGGGCAAATAGCCCGTCGATATCGTGGTTGCAGTCGTCGACGAACACGAAGCCGCCCCCGCGGACGTACTGCTCGAAGTTCTTTTTTTCCGCCGCCGAGAATTGCACCAGCCGGTGCCCTGAGAGGTAGCAGAAGGGGTAGCGAAACAGCTCCGGCGAGTCGAGAGCCACTACTTTCTCCTTGGCATTGACGGGCACTTTCGTGTATTGGACCAGGGAGTGGAGCAAGTTGGCGGGCATCCGTTCGTCCACGGCATCCCAGTCGCCGGAGCGGTATTGTAGGCGCACAAAGGTGAAGGGAGCAGGCATGCGGAGAGCTAAAAAGAGAAGATGCGGGGCAAAGACACCAGGTATAGAGCCGAGGTGGCTTGCAAGAAGCGAGAAAGTTGGGAAGTTTCGGCGTGCCCAGGGCGCAAGTTCTGCCGAAAATAAAGCGGAGTTTGGCAGGCTCGGGTGTCTGCTGGAAAGCAGCTCGGCAAGTCGTAATTCCGAAAGTCGACCATACCTCAGGCAGAAGGTTTTACGTTACTACCCAGCACCTGCTCGTATAACCACTTCACTACCTGCGCTATGAAACGTACTCTGCTCCTGTTGCTAGTCTTGCTGCTAGCCGCCACCGCCCATGCTCAGCTGGGCCTTAAAGCCGGTATCAACGCGGCTGTTCTCGATGGAGACAACCTCGGGTCTACCTCCACCAAGTACAAAACCTACTACCACGCCGGCATTTTCTACGAAGCCGACCTGATTGGCCCGATTTCGATTCAGCCGGAGTTGCTGTATTCTTTGCAGGGTAGCTCATTTAAGGATGCGCTCGGAAACTACAACGCCAAGCTACACTACCTCAACCTACCGGTGCTGGCGAAGGTAACCGTCGGGCCAGTATTCGTAGAGGCCGGACCGCAGTTTGGGTTTCTGCTCTCCAAAGATGCCAGCGGCGACCTGAGCGTTTCATCCTCCGGAACGGGCCCCTACAGCAGCTACAAGCGCGGCGACCTGAGCCTGTGCGCCGGTGCGGGTCTGAAACTGAGCAACCTTCTGATAGGAGCGCGCTTCAACGCTGGGGTCAACGACATCAACGACGTGCGTAACGTCAGTGGCACCAACGACCCGCGGCTGCGCAACCGCGTGATTCAGGGATACGTGGCCCTACAGCTGGGCAAGTAAACCGACCCAGTGGCCGCTGCTGGATATGTTGCTTTTGTAGCGGTTATAATTGGTTACAATCCTGATTAAATCTTGCGGCTACCTGAGGTTGTAGCTGCCGGCCTGGGCTCAGCTATTGGAACAGCTACTTGTGCCGAGGCAAGAAGGGGAGCTGGCAGAATAGTAGGCAACAGAAGGTATTTCATGCACTACAAAAAAGTGGCTTCTCCCGGCACCCGGGAGAAGCCACAATGCTCTACAGCCCACTTCGCAGGCCTACACCGCGTCGGAGAGGCTGGTGAAGGTAAAGTCGCGGATTTTAAGCGGGGGCACCAGGTTGCCGCCCAGCCGCACGGGCTTACCAATGGCCTCGATGTTGTTGAGCATAATCACCGGGCTTTCGTTGAAGCGGAAGTTTTTCACCGGGTGCTTGATTTTGCCGTTCTCGATGTAAAACGTTCCGTCGCGGGTCAGGCCAGTAAAGAGTAGGGTCTGCGGGTCCACGTCGCGGATGTACCACAGGCGCGTGACCAGAATGCCCTTGGCCGTGCTCTTGATCAGGTCCTGCACGCTTTGGGTGCCGCCTTCCATGATGAAGTTGCCGGAGAAGGCCGTAGGCTGCTTGCCGGTTTTCTGGGCCCAGTAGCGGGTGTAGTACAGGTTCTTTACTACCCCCTTCTCCACCCAATTCATGCGCTTAACCGGCAGCCCTTCCCCATCGAACACGCCGCCGGGCGCCTGAGGATTCAGCGGGTCGGAGTAGATGGTGATGCGCGGGTCAAAGAGCTTTTCGCCGGTGCGGTTGCCGCCCCCTTTCTTGCTCAGGAAGGAGCGGCCCTCGTCGGCCTCGCGGGCCCCGAAGTTGTACACGAGGTTGTTGAGCAACCCTTCGTCGGAAACCAGGGCCGCAGGTTCCAGAATCACGGTGTACTTGCCGGGTTCCAGGGCTTTGGCGTTGCGCGAGCCGGCGGCTTTGTCGGCCGCAATCTGCGTCAGGGCCTTGGCGTTGAACTTGCTGACATCCGTAAAGTCAGCTACGGCATAGCCCGAGCCGGTGCCGTCGGGCGTGCGCACCGTCACCGAGAAATCGAGGGTAGTGCTTTGCTGGTAGGCTTCGAGGCCTTTATTGTTGCGCAGGGCCAGGAAAGAAGCACCGTCTTCGAGGTAGCCAGCGCCGGTCAGCTGCTTGGCAGTACACAAGGCTATACTGTCGCCGGCCGCCTGGGCCCGGAAATCCGGGGTAATGGCGGCCGTGCTGGCGGCGTAGCTTACGGGCGTGAGGTATTGCTGCGGACCCAGCAAGGGCATGTACTCGGGGTCTTCGGGAGCGAGGCGGGCAATTTCCTCGGCTCGCTGCACGCAGCGGCGCAGGGTGGCGTCGTCAAACTGATTGCAGGTGGCTACCCCCGCCCGCTTGCCAAACCGTGCCTCCACTACCAACGACACGTTATCGGCCGCGCCGGCGGTGCTTACAGAGTTGCGGGCGTAGCGCACGTTGCCGCTGGTGCGGCCCTGCAGGGTAGCCTGACATTCGTCGGCGGTAGTGAAACCTACCACTTTCTTCAGGATAGCCTGCGACTCGTCTTTGGAAAGAATGGCCATAGCTTATCCGATTTTGCGGGCGGTGTTGATAACGTTCACGCCGTTGAAACGGGTAGTGCTGGAACCGTGACTTACCGCCGAGCTTTGGCTGGGCTGGCCTTTGCCATCGTTGAAGAAGCCCGCGAACCGGTAATCCGACTGGTCGCAGACGGCCGCGCAGCTGTTCCAGAATTCCAGGGTATTGGTCTGGTAGGCCACGTCTTCGAGCATACCGGCAATTTTGCCTTTCTCAATGGCGTAGAACACCTGGCCGCCGAACTGCGAGTTATAGCGCTGCTGGTCGATGGAGAACGAGCCGTTGCCGGCAATGTAAATGCCCTTATCTACGCCCGCAATCATCTGATCTACGCTCAGCTTCTCCTTGCCGGGCCGCAAGCTCACGTTGGGCATGCGCTGGAACTGCACATCCTGCCACGACTGGGAGTAGCAGCAGCCGTCCGACTCGTTCTGGCCCACGATGTGCGCCTGGTCCCGAATTTTCTCGTAGTCTACCAGCTTGCCCTGGTCAATCAGCATCCACTCCTTCGTTTTCACGCCTTCGTCGTCGTAACCCACGGCACCCAGGGAGCCGGGCTGCAGCTTGTCGGCCACAATGTTGACGTGCTTGGAACCGTAAGGCTGACCCTTGGCCTTCCACTCCAGGGTAGCGAAGGAGGTGCCGGCATAGTTGGCCTCGTAGCCCAGCACGCGGTCCAGCTCCAGCGGGTGACCTACCGACTCGTGAATGGTGAGGCCCAGGTGGTGCGGGTCGAGCACCAGGTCGTACTTGCCCGGCGTTACCGACTTCGCCGTGATTTTCTCCTTGGCTTGTCGGGCGGCGCGGGCGGCATCTTCCAGCATATCGTAGCTGTACTTATAGCCTACCACGTCGGAGCCTTGGGGGCCAGCTACTTTATCCTCGGCCTTGGGCGTGAGGTACTCGTAGCCCATACCCATGGGCGAGCTAAGCGCCTGCCGGCTGCGGAATTTCCCTGAGGCCCGGTCTACTACCGTTACCCCAAACGTGGGGTAGATGCGGTGGATGTCCTGGTCGATGTAGGAACCGTCGGTGGAGGCAAAGTACTTCTGCTCATTCACCTGAAATAGCACCGAATTCACGAAGCTGGCGCCGTTTTCCAGGGCCTTGGCATTGGTGGCCAGCAGCAGGTCTACCTTATCCTTAATGGGAACTTCAAAGGCATTCTGCTTGATGGGGGCCTTCCACGAAACCTCGCCGTAGCCTTTCTGGGGCGCTAGTTTCACTTGCTCTTTCTGCACCTTGGAGTTGGCCTTGGCAATCTGCACGGCCAGCTGCGCCGCCTTGGCCATGCCCGCTTCCGTCACTTGGTTGGTAGCCGCGAAACCCCAGGTACCGTTGGCAATAACGCGCACACCGGCCCCGTAGCTCTCGGAGTTCACAATGTTCTGCACCTGCTTCTCGCGGGTAAACACGCCCTGGTTAAGGTAGCGCCCGATGCGCACATCGGCGTAGGTAGCACCGGCCGATTTAGCCGCGTTCAGGGCTGCGTCGGAAAGGCGTTTTTTCACCGCTACGTCTACCCCTTCCAGAAAGCGGGCCGGGTCAACGGGGTTGCCGCCAAAGCTGGGCAGCGACGGTAGCCAGAGCGCCCCGGCCGCCAGGCCAGTAACGCCCACAAAATCACGTCTGTTCAAAGGAGTAGAGGTTGGAAGTAAGAAGCTTGTTAAGAAAGCACCCAAGAGCGAAACCTAGTAGGTCACCATCAGAGCACTCAGCTGTGTGAAATGAGAAAGCAAAACCCGCCCGGCAAGGGCCAAGCGGGTTTGCACGAACACCGCGGCAGGCGCTAGGCTACACCGCGTCGGAGAGGCTGGTGAAGGTGAAGTCGCGGATTTTGAGCGGGGGCACCAGGTTGCCACCTACCCGTACCGGCTTGCCGATGGCCTCCAGGTTGTTGAGCATGATAATCGGCGACTCGTTGAAGCGGAAGTTCTTCACCGGGTGCTTAATCTTGCCGTTCTCGATATAGAAGGTTCCGTCGCGGGTGAGGCCCGTGTAAAGCAGGGTCTGGGGGTCAACGGGGCGGATGTACCACAGGCGCGTAACCAGGATACCACGCTGGGTGCCTTTGATAAGGTCGGCGGTGCTTTGGGTGCCACCTTCCATAATCCAGCCGCCGGGGCGCGGAATATCTGGAATGCCGGCTTTCTGGGCCCAGTAGCGCGAGGTGTACAGGTTTTTTACTACCCCCTTCTCAATCCAGGTCATTTTCTGCTGAGGACGGCCGTCACCCGAGAAGGTGAGGTCGGCAATTTCGGGGTGGGTAGGGTCGGAGTAGATGGTTACCCGCTCGTCGAACAGCTTTTCGCCCTTGCGGTTACCACCGCCTTTTTTGCTCAGGAAGGAGCGGCCTTCATCGGCGTTGCGGGCGTCGAGGGCACCCATCAGGGCTGCTAGCAGCGAGGCGTCGGTATTAGCCACCAGGGCGGCGGGCTCCAGAATAACGGTGTACTTGCCAGGCTCCAGGGCCTGGGCGTTGCGCGAGCCAGCGGCTTTGTCGGCCGCAATCTGGGTCAGGCGGCGGGCGTCGAACTTGCTGGCGTCGTTATAATCCGCGGTGGCGTAGCCCGAGCCGGTACCATCCGGCGTGCGCACCGTGATGCTAAACTCCAGGCCCGATACCTGCTGGTAGGCTTCGAGGCCCTTGCTGTTGCGCTTGGCCACGAAACCAGCCGAGTCGTTCAGGAAGGCCGCCGAGGTCAGTTTCTTTTCGTCACAGAGCTTCATGCTGGCGCCCACCTGGGTAGCGCGGTAGTCGGGCGTGATGTCGGCGGTAGCTTTGGCGAAGCTCTGAGGCGAAGCCAAGTACTTCTGGGGCCCCAGCAAGGGCATGTACTCGGGGCTTTCCGGGGCGAGGCGGGCAATTTCTTCGGCCCGCTGCACGCAGTTGCGCAGGGTTGCGTCGTCGAACTGGTTGCAGGTGGCTACCCCCGAGCGTTTGCCAAAGCGCGACTCCACGGTGAGGGCCACGTTATCGATGCCGCCGCTGGTGCTGATGGCGTTGCGCGCCGAGCGCACGTTGCCGCCCGTCTGGCCGTTGAGCGTGGCTTCGCACTCGTCGGCTTTGCTGAAGCTCAGCACCTTTTTCAGGATGGCCTGGGCTTCGGTTTGAGAAAGAATTGCCATATGGGTTGATATGCTGATGGTGGGCCAGCCCCCGCGAAGGAGCTAGTGAAGCCACCGTTTATCCAATTTTGCGGGCAGTATTGATGACGTTCACGGCGTTGAAGCGGGTAGTGCTGGAGCCGTGGCTCACGGCCGATACCTGCGGGGGCTGGCCCTTGCCATCGAAGAAGGAGCCGAACAGGCGGTAGTCCGACTGGTCGCAGATGGCGGAGCAGCTATTCCAGAACTCAACTGTGTTAGTCTGGTAGGCCACGTCTTCGAGCATGCCGGCAATCTTGCCTTTCTCGATGGCGTAGAACACCGTGCCGCCGAACTGGGAATTGTAGCGCTGCTGGTCAATAGAGAAAGAGCCGCGGCCAGCAATGTAGATGCCTTTATCCACGTTGCTGATCATCTGATCCACGCTCATTTTCTCGGTGCCAGGCTTGAGGCTGATGTTAGCCATGCGCTGGAACTGCACATCTTCCCACGACTGGGAGTAGCAGCAGCCATCCGATTCGTTCTGGCCCACAATATGGGCTTGGTCCCGAATCTTCTGGTAGTCTACCAGCTTACCATCTTTGATGATGTCCCACTGCTTGGTTTTCACGCCTTCGTCGTCGTAGCCCACCGCGCCCAACGAGCCGGGCTGGGTTTTATCGGCAATGATGTTGACGAGCTTCGAGCCGTAGGGCTGGTTTTTGGCTTTCCATTCCTGAGTCGCGAAGGAGGTACCGGCGTAGTTGGCTTCGTAGCCCAGTACGCGGTCCAGCTCGGTGGCGTGGCCGATGCTTTCGTGAATCGTCAGGCCCAAGTGGTTAGGGTCGAGCACGAGGTCGTACTTGCCCGGCGTTACCGATTTGGCCGTGATTTTCTCCTTGGCTTGCTTGGCGGCCAGGGTGGCATCTTCCAGCATGTCGTAGCTGTACTTGTAACCCACCAGACCGGTGCCGGCGGGGCCGGCGATTTTGTCCTGGGCTTTGGGCTGCATGTACTCGTAGCCCATGCCCATGGGCGAGCTGAGGGCCTCGCGGGTGCGGAACTTGCCGCTGGCCCGGTCAATGGCCGTTACCCCCAGCGTCGGCCAGATGCGGTGAATGTCCTGGTCGATGTAGGAGCCGTCGGTAGAGGCAAAGTACTTCTGCTCGTTGATCTGAAACAGGGCCGAATTCACGAAGTTGGCGCCGTTGTCGAGGGCCTTGGCGTTGGCGGCCAGCAGCAAATCCACCTTGTCTTTGATGGGAACCTCGAAGGCGTTTACCTGAATCGGGGTTTTCCAGGTCACCTCGCCGTAGCCTTTCTGCGGAGCCAGCTTTACGGGCTCTTTCTGCACCTTGGAGTTGGCCTTGGCAATCTGCACGGCCAGTTGGGCGGCCTTCGCCATACCGGCTTCCGTAACGGTATTGGTAGCGGCAAAGCCCCAGGTGCCATTGGCAATAACCCGGATGCCAGCGCCGTAGCTTTCCCCGTTGGCAATGTTCTGCACCTGCTTTTCGCGGGTGAAGATGCTCTGGTTGAGGTAGCGCCCAATGCGCACATCGGCGTAGGTAGCCCCCGCCGATTTGGCCGCGTTCAGGGCCGAGTCGGCCAGGCGCTTTTTGATGGCCGGATCCACTTGCTCCAGCAAGCGGGCGGGGTCTATCAGCTCGCCGCCGAAGCCCGGAACCGAGGGCAGAAACATGGCCCCGGTAGCAAGGCCAGTCAGCCCCACGAAGTCGCGTCGTTTCAAGAAGGTAAAAGTTTGGGTGATGGAGGAATGGAAATCGAAGGAAAGTATTGGCCGGCAGTCCGCCAATTGTAACCAATTGACGCAACTATCGTAGCGAGGCTGCATTATAGGCAAAGAACCTCGGAATTCGTTGCCAATCCCTTAATCAATCAACCGCAAAAGCTCAGCGGCTATCTGTTGCCAGGGCAGGCTCAGGTCCAGCGTAACGATGCGCACCGGGTGCCCGCCCAGGCTGTAGCGCACGTCCAGGGCCTGGGCGGCGGCCGGGTACAGCAGGATGCCCTCCAGCTGCTGCTCAGGGGCTAGGGGCTGGTTTTGCAGGTAGGCGTACAGCTGGTAGAGGTGGGGCGAAATCAGCTTTTGCTGGTTGTAGCGGGGCTTGAGAGCCGCCGCGTAGTACTTGGTATCCAGAATAATTTTGCGCTCCGGGCTTTCCAGCGACGTGTCGGTAATCATGGCGGGCAGCAGGCCGAGCGCGTCAGGCATTTCAGCTTCGGCCTGCCACTGAATCGTCTCGCTCAACACCCGAAACCGGCGCTGCTCCAGGCGGTAAAAGTTGCGCACAAACTGCTCGAAAATGCGGGCCATTAGCGCCTCGTCGCGCCGGAAGTCGCGGAAGCGGGTCGCCCCGGCCGCATCCGGGCTTGGCAGGGCGCTTTGATAAATCAGCTCGCACACGCTTAGTAAGAAGCCGCCCGGGCCGGTGGGCCGCCGCCGGCGTACGGCCCGCAATGTAGCCGCAGTAGGTAGCTCAGGCGCTACCGCCGCCGGGAAGCGGCGCAGCACTACCCGTACTTCCTGACGCAAGGCCGCCGGCAGGCTGCGGGTACGACTGAGCTGCTGCAAAGTGCCCAGCAGCAGGCGCGTAAGCGGCGTGTCGGGGCCCAGTTCATCGAACGCGCACACCACCCGCCCACGGCGGAGCAAGTCGCGGCTGAGGGTAGGAGCCAGCTGCACCCGGCCCCGCAATTCCGGCAGCTCCTCAGTCCGCTCAGCATAGGCTACCGGCAAGCCCTGGCGCAACTGTCGGCGGGTAGCCGAAAGCAGCACGTGGGTGAGCAGCTCCAGGGGGCGATGAAACGCAGTAGCTTCCGTGGCCAGCAATTCTTCCCGCTCCGGCAGCCGGTTCCAGGCGTAGCACAGCAGGTAGTAGAGGTTCTGGATGGGAATCATCGGGCGGGCTACCGGGCCAGTAGCTTTTTCTTTTGCTGTGCAGCTTTAGCCGGCTGGTCGAGCCAGTAGTCGTCCAGCAAGGGCACAATTTCCTGCTCCAGAACCAGCTGCAGCCACTCTGAGGCTGCGGCAGGGGTAGGGGGCGGCTGGCAGAAGTAGCTGTGGCCGAGGCAGAAATCGGGGCCCAGCTCGGGGTCGTCGGCAATAACCTGGTTTAGCTCCGTAAGGCGGGTAGTAAGGCGACTGATGACAGCGGCCGGTACCTGCCGGGTAGCCAGAAACTCCTGCAAGGGCACGCCAAACTCGGGTTCCAGGTTCACGAAGGCAAACCGACGTCGCAGGGCGTAATCCAACGGGGCCAGGCTGCGGTCGGCCAGGTTCATGGTGCCAATCAGGTGCACGTTTTCGGGCACGAAGAAGGGGGGGCTGCCAGCCGGGGCGTAGGGGAGGCGCACGGCGTTGCGGGGTCCGCGCTTGTCGGCTTCCAGCAGGAGCAGCAGCTCCCCAAAAATGCGGGCTACGTTGCCGCGGTTCAGCTCATCAATCAGCAGGAAATAGGGCTGCTCCGGCTCCTGGGCCGCCCGCTGGCAAAAATCCACCAGAATGCCATCCTGAAGCCGAAAGTTGCCGGTCCCATCGGGCCGAAAACCCTGCACGAAGTCCTCGTAGCTGTAGCTTGGGTGAAACTGCACCAGCTCTACCCGCTGAGCATCGGTAGCACCCAGCTCCAGCCAGGCCAGGCGGCGGGCCAGAAACGTTTTACCCGTGCCGGGTGGCCCCTGCAGAATCAGGTTGCGGCGGCGGCGCAAAGCAGCAAGAGTTGTGTCCAGCTTTTCTTCGGAAAGAAAGAGCTCATTCAGCGCCTGCTGCCGGTTGTAGGGCTCTGGTGCGGGCCGCTGATACGTTGGCGCGGGTTCGTGTACTTCAGAGGGGGCAGGCGTTGCTTCCAGCTCGTTTGCGGCATCGGGAGGGGTAGGGCGCCCTTGCTTCTTGCCCTTGGCTGGTGGGGTTTCGCGGGCAGCACCAATGTAAAGCTCTTGCATCTGCTCCTGAGCCGCCACATCGCCATCTAACAAAGGCGAGTTTTCGAGGGTAGGGCGCTTGGTAGCAATGGTGAAATCGAGCTGCTCCAGCACGCGGTTGGTCGGCGCGCCGGCGGGTAGGGGCCAGGGCGCATCAGCAACGCCGGTAGCCAACCGAAACGCCAGCTGCGCCACAGCCCGCGGCGCGTAGCGCTTACCTTTGAAAACCAGGTCGTAGACAGTGCTCAGGGGCATGCGGGGGCCCTCGTGGTCCATCTGACGAAGGGCCGCAATAACCTGGTCGCGGGTAAGGTGGGTAGGGTCGAGGTCGGGAGTCGGCATCCGGTTCTAAAGTACGTTAAAACGCATTCGCCGCCATGTTTGCTCCCTCGGTGGTAAAATAGTACACGGGTGAGGTTGCCCTCTAAACCGGACCCGTTGGGCCGCGAGAAGGTCACCCTCACTTGGTCACGCTCTTACTACTTTACTTCTACCGTCCGCTGAATGCCCAGCTTTTTCATGCGGGCTTCCAGGGTTTTGGGGTTGATGTCGAGCAGCACGGCCGCACCGTTGGGACCACTCACGCGGCCGCCCGTGCGGCGCAGGGCCGCCAGAATATGGTCGCGCTCCTGGTCTTTGAGGGTTTTGAGGGGGCCACCGGCTTCGGGCGCGGCGGGTGCTACCTGCGCAGCGGCCGAGAAGCCGGCAAACTCCAGAAACGGCCCCTGACTGACAATAACGGCTTGCTCCAGTACGTGCTCCAGCTCGCGCACATTGCCGGGCCAGCCGTACTGGCGCAGGGCTTTCAGGTCCCGTTCGCGCAGGCCGCGTACGGGTTTGCCCATTTGCTTGGTAAAGCGTTCCAGGAAGTGCCGCATGAGGGGCTCAATGTCCTCGGGCCGTTCGCGCAGGGGCGGTAGCTTAATTGGAAACACGTTGAGACGGTAGTACAAATCGGCCCGGAAATGGCCGGCGGCTACCTCATCTTCCAACACCCGGTTGGTAGCGGCAATAACCCGCACGTCGGTATGAATAACGCGGCGGCCCCCGATGCGCTCAAACTCCTTTTCCTGCAGCACCCGCAGCAGCTTGGCTTGCAAATCGAGGGGTAGCTCGCCCACTTCGTCCAGGAAAATCGTGCCCCCATCTGCCAGCTCAAACTTGCCAATGCGCCGGTCGTGGGCTCCGGTAAAGGCGCCCTTTTCGTGGCCGAACAGCTCGCTTTCGATGAGTTGGGCGGGTAGAGCGGCGCAGTTAATTTTGATAAGTGCCCGCTCCTTGCGGGGCGAGAGGTTGTGCAGGGCCCGGGCCACTAGCTCCTTACCCGTTCCGGTTTCGCCGGTGATAAGCACGGTAGTATCGGTGGGGGCTACCTGGGCCAGGCGGGTGTACACCTGCTGCATCACGGCGCTACCCCCCACAAAGTCGTCGAGGCGGGCGGCGGCGGTGGTATTGATTTCGTCAATGAGGTAGGTCCGCTCCCGTTCCAACTGGGTACGCAGGGCATCAATCTGCTCGAAAGCCAGCACGTTCTGGATGGCCAGCCGGATTTGGGGCACCAGGGTCTGAATCAGCTCCAGGGTTTCTTCGGTGAAGGCCAGCGGCTGGTGGCTTGCCAGAATCAGGGCCGCGGCGGGCTCCCCGTTCGCATCCAGAGGAGCGCACAGGATGGATTGCGTGCCCCGCTGCTCACGGATGTAGCGCAGCAAATCATACTGCCGCGACAACGATTCAAAATCGGCTCCCACGTACACGGCGGGCTTTGAAAACAGCTCTACCACGGCTTCTTTATTCTGCACCGGATGGGGAAGGTCGTCGTAGCGGTTTTCATCCAACGGAGCGAAGGTGCCATCGGACTGCTTGTTGAATTCAGCCAGCGCCCGCACCGGTGAGTTTGGCTCCCGAACCCGGACCCCAAAGTAGTCGCAAGGCACTACGTGGTTGATTTCGGTGGCAATGGTCCGGAACAGCTCGCCGCGCTCCTTAATACTCAGCAGCGCATTGTTGAGGGCCAGCTGCATGGATTTTTCCTGCTCCCGCCGGGCCATATCCTCAAAAGCAAGGGTATTGGTAACCGCTACCGCCACCAAGCTGCCAATCTTTTCCAGCAGGTCTATATCGTTGGGCGAGAAGTCCGGATGACGGCGGGCTACCAGGGACAGCAACCCAATCAGGTGCCCGCTTGTGCGAAGCGGCACTACCGTGAAATACCGCATGCCGCGCTCCAAGAGTGCGCCGAATGGCTGGTACTGGGGGTAAGTATCGAGCAGCTCGGTCAGATCATATTGGTGTAGGTGGGGCTGACGTACGAACAGCTCGATAGGGGTTCCCTCGATGGGCGTGCGGCCCAGAGGCTTTCGGCCAATCTGGTCGGGTAGGAGCATCTCCCCCAGGTAGTCGCGCAGGAATACGCGGCGGTACTGGTGCTCGGCGTCGAGCGTCAGGATGGTAATAGCATCGAAAGGGAAAATCAGGCGCAGCTTCTCCGTTACGCTCCGAAACAAGTCTTCCTTATTCCGGGTCGTGGCAATGGCATCGTTCAGATACAAAAGTAACGAGTCATCTTGATCTGGCATGGCGGTTCAGTAAAGCTCAGGTGTAACGGAGAAGCAGTAAATAGTCCTTAAATATCAGGAACAATAGTGAGGATATCCTTATATATAAGGAAAAATTAACCCTATCAAGAAAGTGTGCTACTACACCACGGAAAAATATTTTATGCGTTTTCAGGGCTTAAACGGAGTTTCGAGGTCGGATTAAAATGATTTTAACGGATTGGCACGTGGTTAGGTAAGTGGCAGGCATCCATAAGCTGTTTTAGATATGCTTTTCCGACCACATTATACCGCACCACTGCTAGCCACCTTAGGGTTGCTGGTAGGAAATGCGGCCCATGCGCAGGTACCAATTGCCACTGCCACGGCGGGCGACTCCCTGACGCTGGAAACCACTGTCCGCTCAGTGTTGGATGCCAACCCGGCCATCAATGCCCTGCAGGAGGAAGTAAACCAAGCGCAGAGCCGCCTCGACGAATCTCGGACGGCCTTGCGTCCTATCGTGGATGGCACGGCCAGCTACACCCGCGTCGACCCGCAGGTGAAGCTGCAGCTCAGCCCCGACGCACCGGCTTTTCAGCTGGCACCCAATAATAACTACGACGCTCACGTAACGGCCCGCTACACCGTGCTGGATTTCGGGCGGGTAAATGCGGCCATTGAGGCGGCGCGCACCCGCTCCATCACGGCGGCCGACCAAATCAACGTAACCCGCCGCGACCTGGCCTACGCCGCCGCGCAGAGCTACTACAGCATTCTGTTCGCCCGCGAAGCCATTCGGGTGCAGGATGCCCAGATTGCTTCCCTTAAGCAGCACCAGCGCGAAATGGAGAAGCGCGTGCAAGGTGGGGTAAGCACCAATTTTGACGTGACAACCACTCAGGTGCGCATTGCTCAGGCCCAGGACCGCAAAATTGACCTGCAAAACCAGCTGCGCAACCAGGAAATCCAGCTGGCCCGCCTGCTGCACCGTCCCGAATCGGAGGTTGTGCCCGTGCGAGGCCGGTTTGAGTACAATCCGCAGTCGATAGACGTAGCTGCTGCCCTGACGAGAGGCGCCGAAAACCGCCCCGAGGTGAAGCTGGCGAAAGATGCCGAGGCTACGGCCGCCGCCCAGCTGCGGGTAGCCGAAACCAGCAACAAGCCTTCCCTGAGCGTACTGGCCCAGGCCGGGGGCAAAAACGGCTACATCGTGCCTAACCTGGAGCGTTTCCGCTTCAACACGGTAGCGGGCGCCCAGCTCTCTATTCCGATTTACGACGGCGACCGGAACAAGTACCAGCGCGCCGCGGCTCAATCGGCTATTAAAGGAGCCCAGGCCCGCACTCAGGATACCCAGGAGCAAGTACGCGCCGACGTGCTGCAAGCCGTGAACAACATGCAGTCCAGCACCGCCCGCTACGACAACTCCCAGGTGCAGATTACCCAGGCTGCGGACGCCCTCACCCGCGCCCAGGCCCGCTACCGCTACGGCGTCGGCTCGAACCTTGACGTGCTGGATGCGGAAACCCAACTGGCGCAGTCGCGCCTCTCGCGCCTGCAGGCCATCTACAACTATACCCTCGGCCAATACCAGCTCCGCCGGGCCACCGGCGAGCAGATTTGGTAACGGTGAATGAGTAGCTGAGTGAATGAGTGAGTCGTCTCTTCCGGCTGCCTGTTCACTCCATCACTTCGCTCATTCACTCACTTACTCATTCCCCAACATGACCATCCTGTGTCCGATTGATTTTTCTGCCGTGACGGAGGCGGTGGTAAAGTACTCGGCTGCTCTGGCGGCGGGTACGGGCGCGGAGCTGCGGCTGCTACACGTGTTGGAGCCGGAGCCCCGGGCTACCACGGCCCCCCACGATGATGTAGAGCTAGCCCGGCAGCTTGCTCAGCAGCGGGAGGCGGCGCTGGCAGCTGGTGCTCAGGTAACTACCGCCATTATTTCCGGCAATGCAGCCCGTGAAATCGTAGAAGAAGCGCGCCGCCACCCGGCCGACATTATTGTAATTGGAGCGCATGGCCAAACGGGCCTGACGCGCTTTTTGATGGGTAGCACCGCCGAAACTGTCGTGCGAACCGCTCCGTGCGTGACGCTGTTAGTGAAACCCGGCTGCCCGAATGCGTACCGCCAATCGGCGTAATATTTAGAGAGGAGGCGACCCGCTCGCCTGCTCTTCTCAACTCTCGACAACGACAACCAAGTACCCAACATGGCAACTCCCGTTCAACACGATTCGGCCGTAGCGCCTACCCAATCTGCCGCTTACGAGCCGGTAGTGGAGGAACAAGAAGGTCGCTCGAAGCGCCCGATTATTTTTATCATTCTGGCCCTGTTACTGCTCGTAGGGGGGTACTTCGGCTGGCAGCGTTACCAGTTTGGCCAGACCCACGAGGAAACCGACGATGCCCAGGTAGAAGGCGACGTGTACCCCATTCTGCCCCGCGTTTCGGGCCCGGTGCTGGAAGTGAAGGTAGAAGACAACCAGCCGGTGAAAAAAGGCGACGTGCTGGTGACCGTAGACCCGGCCGACTACCAGCAGCGTGTGAATGCCGCTGAAGCCGCCCTGGCCGCCGCCCAGGCCAACGTAGTGGCCGCGCGCGCCGCCGTAGGCACTGCCCAAGCCAACGTAAGCACGGCGCAGGCTACCATCGGGGTAAGCGACGCTAACCGTTCCCGCCTGGAGAAAGACCTGAAGCGCAGCCAGTTCCTGCGCAAGGAAGACATCATTCCGCAAAGCGAGTACGACGCCGTACAAGCCAACCTGAAATCGACGACGGCCCAGCGGGCTACGGCCCAGCAGCAGGTGCGCGTGGCCCAGCAGCAGGTAGAAGCCGCGCGCCAGCAGGTAGCCGTAGCCGAAGCCGTAGTAAAGCAGCGCCAGGCCGACCTCGATAACGCGCGTCTGCAGCTAAGCTATACCACCATCACGGCGCCCGCCAACGGCATCGTGAGCAAGAAAAGTGTGCAGCCCGGCCAGCTCGTGAGCCCTAATCAGCAGCTTATGGGGTTGGTAGCCAGCGGCAACACCTGGATTATCGCCAACTTCAAGGAAACTCAGCTGGAGAATATGAAAATAGGCCAGCCGGTGCAGATTGAGGTAGACGCCTACCCGAACGAAGAATTCTCCGGCCACATCGAGTCGCTGTCAGCGGCTACGGGCGCCCGTTTTGCCCTGCTGCCTCCTGATAATGCCTCGGGCAACTTCGTGAAAGTAACTCAGCGCGTGCCCGTCAAAATTGTGCTCGATAAAGTTGACCCCGAGCACCCCCTCCGCGCCGGTATGAGCGTGGTAGCGACGGTGAAAACCAAGTAATTTTTAGACTGGAGAACCAAGAAGTGAGAACCTAGACTTTTTCGTGAAGCCTCCGCCTAACCAAAAGTCTTCGTTCTCACTTCTCTTTCTCACTTCTCAGCACCTAATGGAAACCGGATTTACCAAGTGGATCATCGTCATTACGGTGGTGATGTGCTGCTTGCTGGAGCTTATCGATACCAGTATTGTAAACGTGGCCCTGACCCAGATGATGGGCAACCTTTCAGCCACGCAGCAGGAAGTAACCTGGGTAGTAGCTTCGTATGGCATTGCCAACGTTATCGTGATTCCGATGACGGGCTTCCTGGCCGAGCAGTTTGGCCGCAAAAACTACTACCTCTTCTCCGTGGTGCTATTCACGCTGGCCTCCATGGCTTGCGGGCAGAGCACGAACATTTGGGAGCTGGTGGCCTTCCGCTTTATCCAGGGGGTAGGCGGCGGGGCGCTGATGGCTACCTCCCAGGCCATTCTGATTGACACCTTCCCGCCCAAGCAGCTGGCTCTGGGTCAGGCCTTGTTCGGCATGGGGGTTATTATTGGGCCCACCATTGGTCCGACGCTGGGCGGCTACATTGTGGATAACTACGACTGGCCCTGGATTTTCTACGTGAACGTACCGGTAGGCGTACTGGCCAGCATCTTCACCATGCTGTTTATCCGCGACCCGGAGCGCATCAAGAATGCCGTCCGCCGGCCGCTTGGTCAGATTGACTGGGCCGGTATCTTCCTGCTGATTCTGGGGGTAGGCTCACTGCAGCTGGTGCTGGAGCAGGGTGAAACCGAGGACTGGTTTGAAAGTGCTTACATCCTGTTTTTCACCACCCTGGCTGTAGTCGGGTTGGTAGGCTTCATTGTGCGGGAGCTGACGGCCAAGGACCCGATTGTGGATTTGCGCGTGCTTACTCGCAGCCGCAACCTGTCCATCGGGGCCTTCCTGTCCTTCGTGCTGGGCTTCGGGCTGTTTGCCTCCGTGTTCGTATTCCCGATTTTCTGTCAGCGCATTCTGGGCTTTACCGCCGCTCAAACCGGGTTTATCCTGCTACCCAGTGCGTTGCTTTCGGGCATGATGATGCCCATTGTGGGTAAGATGATTCAGGCAGGCGTACCGCAGAAATTTATGCTGCCGGTAGGCTTCGGCATCTTCTTCATCTTCTCCTACTGGATGAGCACGCAGCTCTCGCCCACCGCCGGTGAGCACGACTTCTTCTGGCCCCTGATGCTGCGCGGCTTCGGGTTGGCCCTGCTCTTCCTGCCCATCACCACCATGTCGCTTTCCGGCATCAGCGGGAAAGATGCGGGGCAGGCCGCTGGCCTCACCGGCATGATCCGTCAGTTGGGTGGCTCGTTCGGGGTAGCGCTGGTAGGCACTTACCTGGAGCGCTCATTGGCTAAAAACCGGGTGGCCCTGCTGCCTAACATCTCCCTCTACGACCCGGAAACGCAGCAGCGCCTGCAAGCCTTCACGGCTAACTTTATGTCGAAGGGCGCCAGCTTCGTACAGGCCCAGCAGCAGGCCTACGCGGCTCTGGAAGGCACCCTGATGAAGCAGGTATCAATCATTACCTACGGTCAGATCTTCCTGATGATTGGCACCTTCTTCCTGATTTGCGTGCCCTTGGTGCTCATCATTAAGCGTCCTAAACCCGGCGAGAAAGTAGACCTCAACGCTGCTCACTAGCGCAGAGCTACGGAGTTGATGTTTTGTCAGCTCCTGTGAGCTTGCTTCCCAAAACAAACGGCCCCGGCAACTGTAGTTGCCGGGGCCGTTTGTCTTTTAAAAAGGTTGATGACCTCAATGAAATAAGAGCCGTCTGAACGTCGAACTCGCTATTTCACTAACTCATTAGCTCCGCGCTATTGGTACTGAATGTACAGGGGCTTGGGAGTAAGCTCAGCCAACACTTCCTTGGCCGTCATCATGTGGTGAGGAGCCGGCCGGGGGTCGTACTCGTAAAACAGCTTGAAGCCGGTGTACTGCACGGGCTGGGTCTGGATGTAGTCGCGGTACGAGTCCTTCTTCAGCACCGGGTTGCCCCAGCCATCCATGTGCATTACTACCTGCACCCGCGGGTCGAGCTTGATGTTTTTGTAGTTGGTAATCATGCCCTGGGTGAAGCGGTGCACCGTCAGTACCTTGGGCGGGAGCTTGTTTTCGCTCACGATGCGGGCCAGGAAGTTGATGGCGTAGTTCACATCCTTGGCATCGTAGGTCCCGATTTTCTTACCCGGACGCACGCCTTTGGTTTTCATGGCAAACTCCGGGTCGATGCCCATGTGCACGATGGGGTCTTTCAGCCAGGGTTCCAGCTTGTGCAGCTCGTGCTCCAGGTCCGAAAGGCCTACCTGCACGTCCAGAAACACAATGCAGCCGTTGTCCTTGGCCCACTGTATTGTCTCGTCGATAGTGGCCTTGGAGTTCATCAGGCGGTACTTACCGTCTTTGCCGGCCGCCGCCTGGGCCGTAATGGTTACGCTGTGCAGGGCGGGCTGAATGGGGAGCGAGGGGTCGGCGTCCTGCCACTCCTTCTGCACTTTCCGGAACTTAGCCAGCATCTGCTCCTTGGGCTCCCGGCCCAGAATACCCATGCCTTTCGCCCGGATGTTGCCATAGAACGCCACAATGCGGTGGCCCGGCAGGATGGCGCCCGGCAGCTGCCCGTTTTTCTTGGCGATGGAATCGGCCTTGAGCGAGTCGCGCATCATGGCCTGGCGCTTGAGGGCCACGGTGTCAATTACCGCGGGCTTGGCCGTGTCGGCCACGGCCGCGGTATTTTCAGATTCGGTGCCGGAGCGGGAGCCGCAGCCGGGCAAGGTAACCAGGGAAAAAGCGAGGCCCAGGGCGGTAAGGCCAGCGCCAACAAGTGAAAAATGCCGCACGGATGAACGTAAATAAGAGAGAGTTGCCGGAAAGTTACGGTTTTCCCGGTGCAGCTACGGCGGGGCTACCCGTAATTTTTGCGGAGCGTGCTAGCGGCCCGCTTCCCCCTCGGACCTTTCGCAAGTCCCTTGCTTTCCGGCGCGGTAGTCGTTTTCGGCTATTGATACTGAATGTAAAGGGGAGCGGGGGTGAGGGCTACTACCTCGCGCGGAGTCATCAGGCGCGACTCGCCTTTGCGGTCGTTGCGGTAGAAAATCTTGAAGCCGGTGTATTCCACGGGCTCTTTCTTGATAAACTTTCGGTAGGAGCTGCGCTTAATGCGCGGCGTGCCCCAGCCGTCCATGTGCATCACAATCTGCACGCGCGGATCGAGCTTGATGTCCTGGTAGTTCGTGACCATGTCCTGGCGGAAGCGGTGTACTACCAGCACTTTGGGCGGCAAGTGGTTTTCGCTGACCAGGCGGGCCAGAAACTGCCGGGCGTAGTTGATGTCCACGGCATCGAACTCGCCTACCTCCGTGCCCGGCCGTCGCCCCGACTTCATGGAAAATTCCGGGTCGATGCCGAGGTGAACGAAAGGAAGGCGCAGGTAGGGAGCAAGTTTGGGTAGTTCGTGCTGTAGGTCGCTGAGGCCTACCTGCACATCCAGAAACACCAGCGTCTGATGCTCTTGCCCCCAGCGGATAACCCGGCGAATGGTGGTGTCGGGCAGAGCCATGCGGTACTTACCATCGGAGCCGGAGTCGCGCTGGGCAATTACGGCAATCAGGTGCAGGGCCGGGCGCACGGGTAGAGAATCGGCCCGCTGCCACTCGGCGGCCTGCTTGGTAAGGCGCCTGAGCATCTCGTCTTTGGGCAGCTCGCCTAAAATGCCCATGGCTTTGTGCAGGGGGTTGCCATAAAAGGCCACAATGCGGTTGCCGGGCAGAATGGCACCCGGCAACTGTCCGCCCGCCCGTGCCACCGAATCGGCCCGCAATGAGTCGTGGTGCAGCAACTCCCGCCTCTGATAAGCAACCTCGGCAATGCTCAGGTGAGTGGAGCGGGAGGAAGTAGAATCGCAGCTCAGCAGGCAAAAGCCAGGCAACATAAGGCCCAGCAGAATAAGCAGAGAGCTTAAGCGGCCGTAGACAGCAGAGTAGGATACCTTCAGAAATAGACGCATTACAACTCCACAAACAGCTAAACAACAGGGCTTTCTTCTTGCACAACCGGGGTGGCGTGGCGTTAGTTGCCGAGAAGATTAGGCGGCAAGGTACAGTCAGAAGCTAAAAACGCTACCCAGAGTGCTCAGGGTAGCGTTTTTTCATGGTAATGAAAGCTTTATTTCAACGAGAATGAAATAGGCGCCGTGTACATCACGGCTACTGCTTGCCCATCCTGGCGGCCGGGAGTCCATTTGCCGGGCAGGCTGCGGATAGCATTCAGCGCGGCTTCGTTCAAGGCTTGCGCTCCTGGCGTACTGATTTTTGTGGACATCTGCTTTCCGGAGTTGCCCGGATATTTGACGGAGAATTCAATTCCTTTTTTTAGGTGAATCCCCTGAATGGTCCCATCAGCAGCTACTACAAAGCCTACAAATACCCGCCCGCTTAGCTTTTCGGCCTTTGCCGCTGCCGGATACTTTGCCAGTTTACTCAGGTCAGCCACTAATTGCTCTTGCCCTCCGGCATACTCGGGCATCTGCTCAACATAGAAATAGGCAGGCGGCGGCGGGGGCGGCGGTGCGGGAGCTTCTTCAGCTGGGGGTGGAGGTGGTGGGGGAGCCACCAGCTCGTCGTGGGTAGTAGCTGCTGGCGCATTAGGCTCAGCGGCTTTTTCGCAGGCCATGGTCAGCAGCAGCACTGCTCCCAGAGGCAGCGCCAGCCACTGCTTCCAGCGCCGAACGGGTGATTGGGAGGTAAGCATACGGATACGGGTAAGGGTGAAGGATTGCGTAAAAGAATGCCTAAGCGGTAAATCAGGGTGAAGCTGGCGCAGGGCCATGCGAGCCAGCAGCGTAGTATAAGATTCAGCCGTGGCGTGTGCCGAGGAAGGAGCTTGTTCTATGGCTTGGAAGTCGGCCAACAACTCGTGGGTAAGCGCCAGCGCGCGCGGGAACAGGTGCACGAAGGGGCAGGCCCAGAGCAGGGCCCGCACAACTTCCAGCAGTAGCCGCTCCCAGGAGTGACCCTGCTGCACATGCGCTACCTCGTGGGCAAAAATCAACTCTGCTTCGGCTGGCGCGAGAGGAGCTGTTTCGTCCCAGAAGATCCAGCGCCCAAAGGAGCTGACGGGCCGCTGACCAGTGGTGTAGAGTACGGTATAGCCAGCGCGCACCTGGCGGGGCCAGCGGCGGGCCGTAAGCCACAGCTGCAGGAGCTGTCCGGCCAAGCGGGCCAGCAGCAGCAGTACTACCCCCGCGTAAAGCATCGGCAGCAATGCCAGCGCATCCGGCAGGGCGCTGCCTCCAGCCGAGCCGGACGCTACTACCTGCACACTAGGCAATAGTAGGCTACCCCCAAGCAAGCTGCTACCGGCCGGCCTACCCCAGGCCGGTAAAACCGACAAGAGCAGCGGACTCAGGGCCTCCAGCACCGGTGGAAGCACCAGCGCCAGCCAGGGAGCCAGCAGCAGAAAGCAGCGGTTATAATGAAAGCACCGTTCATGGCGCAGCACCAGGTAGTACATCAGCCACCCAGCCCCAAGTAGCAAAGAGCTATGCAGCAGCCAGCTAAGCAGGGTGGCTAGGGTCATGGTCGGGGGCAGCAGGGTTAGCATCGGCGGGTGGGGGTGGAGGTGAGGCCTGCGCGTGACGCAGCAGCTCATCGAGCTGGGCTGCATCGAGGTTTTCTTCTTTGGCGAAAAAGGAAACCAAGCGCGTAAACGAGCCGCCGAAGTAGCCACCCAGCAGCTTGCGCAAGGAAAACCGGCGGTACTCATCCTGGGCAATCAGGGCGTGGTAGCGGTGGGTGCGCCCAAAGGCCTCATGGCTCACAAAGCCCTTTTGCTCCAGAATGCGGATGATGGTAGAAACCGTGGTGTACGCCGGGGTAGGCGGCGGCAGCTCGGGCACCACATCCTTCACGAAGGAAGGGCCGCGCTGCCACAGCACTTGCATTACCTGTTCTTCGGCACGGGTGAGCTCAGGAAAAGAAGGATCAGACATAAGAGAAAGGCGTAAGGTGAAATGAAGATATAACTAATTATTTAGTTTAACAACTATAAAATTAGTAAAGAGAAAAAATGTCAGCAAAAGCACTGCCTGACAATGGTAAAAGGTTGCCGGGCGGAACGGGGGTAGTAAGGAGAGTGTTAAACCACCAGACGCTTTTATTTCCAAAACTTCTTCCTGTGACGTTATCTAACTTCCGCCGCGCATCGGCTGGCTGGGCACTTGGGCTGCTGACGTTGCTTGTGTCGGCGCCCGGCTGCAAAAGCAACTCGCCCGAGCCGACGGCTCCTGCTCCTGCTACTACCCCGGCCCCGGAGCCGACCTCCGTGCTGGTGGGCAGCACTCTCATTGGGGAGTACAGCACCTCCGCACTGGCCGGACGGGTAGCCGATATTCCGCTGGTAGGCTCCTTGGCCCGTTTTTCGATTAAGGTGTATCGGCTCACGTACACTACCCGTAATACCGATGGCAACGCTATTACCGCCTCCGGTGCGCTGCTCGTGCCCGTAACTACGCAGGCGTTGCCCGTTATCAGCTACCAGCACGGCACGCTGCGGCCCGATGATGAGGACCGGGCTCCTTCGCACTATAGCTCGGGTAGCGAATTGTGGTCGGCGGTATCGGTGCTGGCCTCCACGGGCTACGTGGTGTCGGCCCCCGATTACATTGGCTACGGCGCTTCCAAAGCATATCCGCACCCGTATGAGCACGGGCCTTCGCTGGCCTCGGCCTCGGCCGATATGTTGCGGGCGGCCCGCGAGTTCTGTAAAAAGGAAAACGTGGCCGTAAATCAGAAAAACTTCCTGTTGGGTTATTCTGAAGGCGGCTACGCCACTATGTCGCTGCACAAGCTGCTCGAGGAAAAGTACGCCACCGAGTTACCCGTAACGGCCAGTGCTCCCGGCGCCGGTGCTTACCACAAAACGGCTTTCGCTCAGTACATCACGAAATCGGAGCAGCCGCTCAACTTCCTGAGTACTTACGTGTGGGTGCTGAGCACGTATAACCGCGTGTACAACCTGAACCGGCCCCTATCGGCGTACTTTAAGGAGCCATACGCTACCCGCCTGCAGGCTGATCCGTTCAGCTCAGTGCCTAATAAAGCCTCAGAGCTTTTTGCCGAGCCGTTCCGCCAGGCCGTACTTAATAATACGGATGCCGCTCTCACGGCTGCCTTTAAGGATAACGACGTGTACGACTGGAAGCCAACCGCACCCGTGGCCCTGTTCCACGGCACCGCCGACGATTACGTGCCCTACTTCAACTCCCAGGATGCCTACAACGCCATGCGCGCCCGTGGCGCTACGCAAGTGCAGCTGAAGCCCATTCAGGGCGGCAACCACTTCAGCTCGGTGGCTACTTATACGTTGCAGGCTTTTGCCTTCATTTCGCAGTACTAGCCTCCGCTGATTATACGTACACCAAAGTCCCGCTTGCTCCTGGTAGGCGGGACTTTGGCGTTCTAGGAAGCAGGGCTTAGAGGGTGGAGGTGCCCTCTGGGCTTCGGGGCCGCGCGGCCTGCCGAACCCAGGCCCCGCTAAGTGCCGCCAGCCCCCCTACTACCCCGGCCACCAGTCCGCTTACCAGCGCCAGCGTCCAGCCGCTTCCGCCCAACGGCAGCAGGGTTGCCAGCCGGTCGGCCAGGCGGGCGGCCCCGTGGGTGTGCAGCCACAGGGCGGGCAGCCACCAACTCAGGCCTACACCCAGCAGCCCGGCCAGGAAAGCGCGCCCTCCGGTAGCGCCCCACCCTGCCGCTACGGCAAAGGCAACGGGTACTACCACCCACCACGGCAGCAACAGCTGGGCTAATGATGACAAAACAGCAATCAGCAGGGCGAGACGCCAAAACCGGGGCATGGTAGTAGGGATGGAGGTAAGAAGGAAAACAGGCGGTTACTGGTGCGGGGCTTCCAGCCGCCAGGCAACCTGCAGGCGCGGGTGGTTTTCATCGGCGGCGCGCAGAAACACCAACTCATCCAGCTGGCCTACCCGCCAAGTATCAATCATGTCGTCGTAGTAGGCGGAGGCGGGGTTGCCACTCTGACCGCCGGGGAAGATGCCGTAGGCCTTCACCTGCGGCCCCAGGGCCACCACCATGCGCCAGGAGGGGCCGTTGCGCGGGCCGGTGGCATTCACCGAGCCGGGGCTACCCCCGCAGTCAATATCCTGGCGTCCGAAGCCAGCCAGGTTGGCCAGGTGGTTGATGTCGGTGCTTTTCTGGTTGGCCCAGGCCCACTTCGGTCCCAGCGGCCCAAATTTGCGGGTTAGCGAATCCACAGCGAAGTGCAGGGAGGCGGCCACCAGGTCGTGCACGGTTTCGCGCCGGGGAGTGGTGCGGTCATCAATCCAGGCAGATGTCGCCGCTTCCTGCAGCAGTAGTTGATTGGTGCGGGCCCGGGAGGGGTAGCGCATTTCCGCCCCTGTAGCCGGGCCGAAATCATCTTCCCACAGGCGCTTCACCAGGTCAGTGTACCACAGCTCAAAAATGCTGGCGGCCACGGCGGGAGCTTCGTAGCGGTAGTTCCAGGCGGCAAGCACCCGCTGGGCGGCCTGCTCTGGTGCACCGGGCGCAGTGGGGTGAGGGGCACTGTCCGGAGGTAGACTGCCGGCCAGTACACGTAGCATCCAGGGCAGCATCAGCCGGGCATTCACGCCCAGGTTATCGTTCTGGAGTTGGCGCAGGCTGTCGGGGGTGGCGCGCTGCATGCCGGCCAGCCGCTCGTTGATGCGGTGGCCCCGGTCGGAAGGGGCGTAGTCCCAGCCCAGGTAGTAGGGATAGTCGAGGCCGGCGGAGGGCTGGTTGGCCGACGAGACGAAGCCGCGGGCCGGGTTGCGCACGTGGGGGTTCTGGTCCATCGGAATCCAGCCCTGCCAGTCGTGGCGCGCATCGGTGCCATCCAGGATAAACTTGCCCTGGTCGGGCCACTTCAGCGGGAAGCGGCCGTTGGGCTGAATGGTAATGTCGTTGCGGCGGTCGGCGAAGATAAAGTTCTGGGCCGGAGAGGCGTAGGTGCGCAGGGCCTGGCGGTACTCGGGGTAGGAATGAGTGCGGTTGAGACGGTAGAAGGCCAGCACCTCGTTGCCCCCGTCGTGGGCAGTCCAGCGCAGGGCGTGCCGGATGGGCGTCTGCTTGTTGAATACGGTTTCGTTGCGGTCGTACACGATGGGGCCGTGGTGGGTGTAGAGCACCGTATCGAGGCGGTCGGGCTGACCCCGCACCGGAATGCGCTCCACTACCCGGCGCACCGGCTTCCAGCGGCCCGCGTGCCAGTACTCGCGCTGGCTGGCATCCCGGAACCGGAGCTGGTACCAGTCCAGTACGTCGCCGCCCACGTTGGTTACGCCCCAGGCCGCGTCCTCATTAAACCCGATGATGATGGTAGGCGCTCCGGGAATAGTGACGCCGTATACGTTCACGCCGGGCGCGTGCAGCTGGGCCTGGTACCAGATGCTGGGCAGGTTCAGCTGCAAGTGCGGGTCATTGGCCAGCAGGGGCAGGCCCGAGGCGGAGCGGCTGCCCGCCACGGCGAAATTGTTGGAGCCCAGCTCCGGGTCGGGCTGCCGCTGCCACGAGCCTCCCGCCAGGGCCGCGGCAAAGGCTGGCGGAGTAGGCGGCACGGGCACCGGCCGGAAGTCGGGGGCCGTGCCAGGGGGCACAATAGCGTCGGTGCGGTTGGGGTAGTCGGGGAACAAGTCGCGCACGACGGCCGGACCATACTTGCGCAGGATATTGCTCAGGCGCACATCGTCGGAGCGGCCGCTTAAATCCCAGGCCATCAGCTTGAGCAGTAGGGCGCTTTTAAGCGGCTGCCAGGGCTCGGGGGCGTAGTCCAGCAGCTTGTACTCAAAAGGATACTCTGCGGGCGAAAGGCGGCTGATATAGGCATTTACCCCCTGGGAGTAGGCCTCCAGCACCAGCCGGGTAGTATCATTGCGCAGCATAACGCGCAATGAGTTTTCGGCCCCGTAGGGCAGGCCCATGCGCCGCTGAAACCGGTCGTACTCCAGAGCCTTGGGTCCCACTACCTCCGAAATGCGGCCAGCCGCCACCCGGGTCATAAACTCCATCTGCCAGAGCCGGTCGCGGGCCGTGAGGTAGCCCTGGGCGTAGTACAGATCGTGCTCGTTCTGGGCGAAGATGTGGGGTACGCGCCTATCATCGAAGCGCACGCGCACGGGCTGCTGCAGGCCGGGGAGCTGTAAGGTTTGCTGCGGGGCCTGCTCCGGCTCAGCATTTCGCCAGATTCCCCGGTACGGACTCAGCAGGCTGGCCACCGGTGGTACGTCGCCCAACTTTGTGTTCAGAGCCCAGGTAAGGGTAAGCGTAACGAGGAGCACGAGCGTGCCCGGAAGAAATCGAAGCATTGGCTAACCAGTTTCGCGGAGGTGGAAGGTAGCAAATGCTTCGATTTCCAGGACTTGCCTACGTATGGTTTAATTGCCTAAATAAGCGCGCAGTCCGATGTCAACACCAAGGTTGCCTGTGTTAGAAAAGCCTCCCTGGTGGTAAAGCAGCAAGGCTTCTACGCCAACGTTGGGCGTAAGAAAGTACGAATAGCCCGCCCCCAAGCCGGCCAGGTAGCCGAAGTCGGTGTTGCGATATGGCTGTATAGTAGAGTCGAACCCATCATATACAGCTCGTTGGCCCCACGAAGCATCTAAGATGGCTCCTGCTTGTGCTTGCGCAAATACCCGGTGGCGACTTTCTGACGGCAGGTAATAACGCAACCACGGCACAACTCCTACTGCCAGCCCACGGCTACGGTTCCCCGTCTGCTTGGTCTTGGTTGAAGCATAGGCTAGTGGAACTGCCAACCCGACGGCCCAATTGTCGGCGAAAAACTTGCCTACCGATGGAGCAACGGAAATACGCAGGCTGGTAGAGTAATCAGTAGTACTAAAGTAGCTTTGGTCAGTGGCGGCTACGCCCAACGTGCGGGTGCCTTTTGTCGTGAGGCTCTGCGCGTGAGCGGAAAAGAGGGGTAGCAAGCAAGCTACCACCGCTGCGTAGGAGAGTTTCTTCATATAAAAGGAATAGGTGGACTGTTGCCGGATAAAAAAGCGGTAGCCCCTTCGGTCTACTTCTTACTGATGAGTATACAACAGGTCACAAAGACTATACCATAAATATAATAACGCAGCTATATAGAAAAGGCCCACCTTATAGACAAGGTGGGCCTTACGCTTCTGAACGAAAGGTAACTACAGATTCTCGCCCTGCCGCACCAATCCGCTGATGCCTAGCCGGGCCAAACGCTGGCGCACAGCGTCGGCTTCGGCCTGGGTAGCAAACCGGCCTACTACTACCCGGCTGAGGGCCCGGCCTTCGGCGGAGGTAGTAGCTACCGTGGTTACCAGTAGCTTAGGTTCGGTGCTCTGAATTTTGTCCATCACGGCGCGGGCGTTGCGGGCGTCGCCGAAGGTACCGGCCTGAATAACGTAGGTAGCGGTGGGCTCCGGGGTAAGCGTCACGTCCTCAGCCTCGGAAGAACCCGCCCGCACATCGGTTAGCAGGCCCACCGCCACCGTTGAGTCGGCGGCCAGCGTAGCCAGGTCGGCGGGAGCAGCGGTGGGGCCCAGGGGGGTTTCCGGGTTCACGACCTCTGCCACTACCGATACGGCGCCGTGGGTAACAATGCCCAGGGGGCGGGCCGCTACTTCCGATAAATCGAGGATGCGCTGGTGGCGGAAAGGGCCGCGGTCCGTGACGCGCACCACTACCGATTCCCCATTTTCAGGGTTAGAAACGCGCAGCTTGGTGCCGAATGGCAGGGTTTTGTGGGCGCAGGTGTATTTGTTGCGGTCAAACCGCTCGCCGTTGCTGGTGCGGTGGCCTTGATGTTCGCGGCCGTACCAGGAGGCGCGGCCACGCAGTACCGTTGCCTTTTTAGCAGCAGCGGCGGGGGCTTTTTCATCTTCACGTATGCGCAGGGCGCGGGCTGAGGCGGAGAAGGCCGTCAGCAGCACAAGGAGCATGGCCATCATCAAGCCCGAGACATGCAGTCGTAGATGCAACTTCATTCATTCTCTTGGTTGGTGAGTGCGACAAAACTAGGCGCGCCTCCCAAACCCGCCGGCCCAGCAGCCTCGTACACAGCCAGGTGCTGACCCATAAATTGTTCTTTTTGAAGAAATATTGCATTTAAATAATCAGATGCAACGAGGTTAAATTCACGATTGTGTTTCCTTAAGAAGAGTTTTGCACTCTTTTTAGGGTATTACCGGTAGTTACATGAAATAAGACTATCCGCGGGTTAAAAAATTTTGGCCTTCCCGGTGGAAGTTATCCGAAAGGCAGGTTGCAAAAGTCCCGGAAATATGCTAAGCCTAGTAAGCTACACACCGCGGTCAGTCAGCTGCCTGGCTGTGGCAGTAACCCCACTTTCGCCGTACCTTCGGGTATGGATTTTGGCCGTCTTTCCGACCTGCGCTACGTTAACTTTCGCCTCCCCGCCGACCACCCCGAAACGGCGGGTGTGCTGGCGCGGGCCCTGCCTACTCAGCCTGCCCCGCCGGACGTGCGCGTGGGCTGCCCCATCTGGACAAACAAGGCCTGGCTGGGCAACTACTTTCCCCTGGGTATCAGGGAAGCCGACTACCTGCACCATTATGGCCGGCAGTTTAACAGCATTGAGCTGAATACCACCCACTACCGCATTCCCGACGCGTCCACGGTGCGGCGCTGGCGCGAGGCCGTACCGACTACCTTCCGGTTCTGCCCCAAGCTCCCCCAGAGTATCAGCCACGACCGAGCCCTCTACAATGCCGATGAGCTGACGCTGAGCTTTTGCCGGGCCATTGAAGGGCTGGGGCCCACGCTGGGGCACGCTTTCCTGCAACTGCCGCCTACCTTCGGGCCGGAACACCTGCCCCGGCTGGAACGCTACCTACTCGACTTTCCCTCCTACGTGCCCCTGGCCGTGGAGCTACGGCATCCCGCCTGGTTTACCGATAAGGAGCTGCTGGCCTCGGTGACGGCCATGCTGGAAGCCTTGGGCAAGCCGCTGGTGCTCAGCGACGTGGCCGGCCGGCGCGATGTGCTGCACATGCGTCTGACGACGCCCACGGCGTTTATACGCATCAACGGCCACGGCCTCATCGACTCTGACTTCCGCCGGGCCGATGACTGGGCCGCCCGCATCGCCGGCTGGCTGGAAGCCGGCCTGCATACGGCCTACGTGTTCATTCATCAGAAGGACATTATGCACTCCCCCCTGTGGGCCGAGCACTTGCTGCGTCGCCTGCACGAGCTAACGGGAATGGCCGTGCAGCCACCCCGCGTGATTCCGCAGCCCGTGCAGGGTAGTCTGTTTTAGCGCTTTGTACACTCTGTTAATCAGGTGCTTGAAGCGAAATGCTTCGCGGCGTTTAGAGGCAATGCAGAAGCCTTTGCTGCCCACTCTAAGCTCATACCACCCAGGATGCAGCGAGGATAGGGGCGTATTCTCCAATGACTAGGCGTAGGCAGCAGGAAACGGCCCGAGAAAATAATAGACGGAAAGAGACTCGCCTTATAGGCCAGTTGCACGTAGCAGGAGAAAGTAAAAAAAGAGGGTTCCACCTCAACTGTTCGCTTGCCAAAACCACTACCTTGAAACGTGTCCCGCCGGGCCTTTCCTACCCTATGAAATTTCTACCCTTCCTGTGGCTGACTTCAGGGCTGGCTTTCTCCGCCGCTGCTCAGTCGCTGCCTGCTCCTGCTGCCCCAGGCTCTGAGGCGGAAACCCACTGCCTGCTCCTGCCCCTGGACCCTGCCGCGCGTGCGGCCCACGTTCCGCTTATTGTAGAAGCCGAGGTGCTGGATGCGCAGGGGTTCCGGGTGGGCAACGGTCGCATTTACACGCGCCACCGGCTACGAGTGTACAAGAGCCTGAAAGGCAGTGCGGCCGCGGAGCTGACCGTGCTAACGGAAGGCGGCACCGTGGGCCTCGACCGGCAGGAGTTAACCAATACGCTCCGCCTAACCCCAGGGCAGCAAGGAGTTTTCTTTCTGGAGGCGGCAGCCTTTCCCGGAGTTGCAACGGGTAGCGGCTGGGCCGTCTACGCCAGTCAGCAGGGCTTTGTCGGCTATGATTTAAGCAGCGCCACTGCGGCGGAGCCGTTTCGCCGCTACGCCGTCCTCGGCGACGAATTGTATCGGACCCTGGGTGCCACCGGACTGCGGGAGGTAGCGCCCAACGTCGCGTTGCGCGCCGCTCTGGCCCGACGGGCTGCCCCGGCCGTTGCGGCCAAAGGGCAGGCTCCGCTTGTTTCGAGCCTGTCGCCGAGTAGCCTGACGGCCGGCACCGGCGCTGTGCTAACAATTAACGGCTCGGGCTTCGGGGCCGCGCGCGGGAGCGGGTCAGTGCAGTTTCGCAACGCCGACGATGGGGGGGCTACCTACACCCGGGTAAACGATGACGACTACGTCAGCTGGAGCGACACCCGCATTCAGGTGCGTGTGCCCTCTACCAGCGCCACCGGCAACCCCGCCGGTACGGGCCCCGTGCGCGTAACCTCGGCGGATCAACTGGTAGTAACCAGCCTGGCAACAGTGCAGATTATATACGCCGCGACCAACGTGCAGGACTCGCGTACGAGTCAGCGCGGCGTGCCCGGCCACCGCAATCAAAACAGCTCCGGCGGCGTCTCTTTTCGGTTCGAGCCCAACTTTAGCGCCAACGCCGCCGCGAGTGCCGCCTGGCAGCGGGCCCTGGCCACCTGGCGCTGCCAAACGGGCATCAATTGGGAAGTGGGTACTCCCCGCACGGGCCGCGGGGCCGCCGACGACGACGAAAACGCCGTGGGTTTCGACAATGGCGCGGAGCTGCCCACCAACGTGCTGGGCCGCACTACCAGCTACTACCGGGGCTGCTATCTGCCTTCCGGGGGCGTTTCGTTTTACGTGGATGAAATCGACATGCAGTTTGACGACGCCACCAACTGGCAGTTCGGGCCTGCTAACCCCACGGCCTCTCAACTCGATTTTGAATCAGTGGCGGTGCACGAGCTGGGGCATGCCCAGCAACTGTCCCACCTGATTCTGCCCTCGGCCGTGATGCACTACGCCATTGCCCGGGGGCAGCGCAGCCGCACCCTGGCCGCGGCCAGCGACATTGCTGGGGGGCGGTACGTGCTGCGGACCCGCAGCTTTGCCGTGCCCATCTGCAGCATCGAGCCTATGCTTCCAGCCCCACTAACTGGGCAGAGCGCCAGCTTTTTGGCCGGCGCCGGCACTACCGTGCAGTGGACCACCCGCGACGAGTGTTTCGTGAGTGGCTTTGTGGTGGAGCGTGCCTCGGGTGATACTACGGCGGGCTGGCAGGCGGTAGGCACCATGCCAGCCGGCGCTACGGCGGGCCAGTATCGCCTGCTGGACGCTCAGGCCCCGGCCGGCCTCAACTACTACCGCGTGCGGGTGCGCCGCCCCGACAACAGCCTCGACAATGCCCCGCCCGTAGGCGTCACCGACGATGCCAGCGCCCTGAACACGTTGCAGGTATTTCCTAATCCAGTAACAGGCAATGGCGCGCCCCTTGGGCTGCAGTACGTGAGTTCTACCCCCGGCACGCTTACGGTTCGCTTTTTCGATGCCATTGGCCGCTACCTAGGCGGAACGCTAGTGCCGTACCAGGAGGGCTTTAACCGACTGACAGTGGTACCTCCCGTGCTACGGGCCGGCTACTATCTGCTGCGCTGGACGGACTCCAATGGTCCCAAAGGCACTACCCCGTTCGTACGAACTGAGTAGCCTGTAACCCCGCTCGAGCGGAGTAAGTGGCACTTTACGTTATCTGAGAAAGAAGCTACCGCTCTAGCAGCATGGCCCCGTACGAGTAGCCGCCGCCGAATACGGTAACTACTACTTTGTTGCCAGGCTGCAGCCGGTCCCAGGTATCAGCCAGGGCAATGGCGGCTCCGGCGCAGCCCGTGTTGCCTAATTCCTCAATGTTAGAGACGGCGCGGTCGTCGGAGAGGCCTAGCTGCTGAAGCACATTCTTGGTAATGCGCAGGTTGGCCTGGTGGGGAATGAGGTAGCTAATGTCGGCCACCGACAGGGCATTTCGCTCCATCACCTGCTGCGTTACGCGCGTCATGTAGGTGCAGGCATGCAGAAACACGTCTTTGCCGTGGGGCATTACAATACCTTTGGCCACGGGCTTGAGCGTCACGGCGTGGTCGGCCTTGCCCACGTTGCCGGCCCCGCCAGTCAGTACGGTGCGTACGTGCAGGTCGGTAGGAGCCAAGCGCTCCTGGGTGAGCAGCAGGGCCGCGGCTCCGTCGCCCCAAAGATGGCCGGCTACCGTGTCCTGCTCGTTATTGTAGGCCGTGTTATGCTCACTTACCACTACCAGCGCCCGGCGGGCCTTGCCTAACGCAAAGTAGCCTTCCACAATTTCCACGGCATTCAGCAACGATGAGCAGGCCGAGGAAATACTGACCACCGGAATGTCGGATACGTTCAGTTCCCGCTGCACGGCGTGGGCCACGGTGTAAATCGTGTCATGGGGCGTATAGGTGCCGCCCACAATCAAGTCAACTTCCCCTGGCTGTACGGCGCTGGTTTGGGCCAGCACCCGCCGGGTTACTTCCAGGGCCATGGTATTGGTATTCTCTTCGGAAGCCGCTTTGCGGCGGGTCTGAATGCCTGTCCGCTCTGTAATCCACTCGTGCGAAAGGCCATTCAGCCGCGTGAAATGCTCGTTGGTAATGATTTCGGCGGGCAGGTAGGCCGCCACCTGATGAATGTACACGGGAGAAAATACAGAGTGAAGCGAAGCAGAAACAGGGCAGCAAGGTACGCCCTTGCCCGGCAACTTATGGCCTTTTCAGTATGCGAACCGTACTTTGCACTGGCCCTGCTCGTTCAACGCGCTTACGTTGCGCAAGTTCAGCCGGCCTTCTACAAGATTATGACGTTCCGCCTTTCCCCATATTCCCGCCCCTGGGCCGCCCTTTTTGCCCTTGGGGTCCTGCTACTACCCCAAACCGCTCAGGCCCAGAAATACCGTACGGCCGCGGGACTACGCCTCGGAAAAAACAACTATGGGCTCACGGTGCAACAAAAAATCCTCGACAAAACCACCCTGGAGGGCCTCGCCCTGGTGGGCTCGCGCGAGGTGAGTGCTACGGTGCTGGCTGAGCGGCACTTTGGTATTCTGGGGCCCAGCCTGAACTACTATTTCGGGGCCGGAGGCCACCTGGGTACCCACAAAGACAACGGCGGCTTTGGCGGGCTCGACGCGCTGGCCGGGGTGGAATATAAAGTAGCTTTTACGCCTATCGTGCTCAGTCTGGATTTTAAGCCGACTGTAGAATTTAACTCCGAAGACTGGGCGCGCTTTCCTACCGCCTTTTCCGTGCGCTACATCTTTATTAAGGAGAAAAACACTGGGCTATTCGATGGTTTGTTCGGCGACGGGAAGAGTAAGAAGAAGGAAAAGACCAAAACCAAGAGCAATTCCCGGCCCGGCCTGTTCGATTTCTAACGCCCCCGGCTTTTCTTAAAAGCGCCGCTTCTAAGCCGACACCTACCGACTGCCAAGCCCTGCTGTTGCTTCCCTTGCGGGAGTGACAGCAGGGCGTTTCGTTATGCTTGGGCCAGATGTACAGGCCGGGTAACAGCCAGTATAAGTAGTAAAGTTATATATAGTCCGGGGCAAGGAAAGATGTAGGAATTGTAATCTGTTCTTAGGTAATAAAATTTTGGCTTTTATTAAGATCAGAGAAGGTGTTATAGCGTCTGTAGCGCATTTGAAAAGCATTGGTTCGTACGGCTGGCTTAGAATAGTGAAATACGTCTTGCATAATTAATACAATATTAAATAAGAATTCTACAATTAAGAGTTTTGTGTGTACTTTTATCCCTTGAAGTAAGTCAGCTTTGTTATATAAAATCTGCAAATGATGAAAAACTTCTCCGCTTTCAAACGGTGGTGTTGGGTATGGATGTTCCTGTGGATTGCAGGGGGGGCGTCGAGTTATGGAGCGTACGCCCAAGCGGCCTGCTCAGGTACCAGTCCGGATGGGCAGCCTGCTACGAATGGCTTATATGCCGAGTATTTCAGCGGCTATTTCGCCGATGACCCGGGCTTCTTTTCCGATAATGCCAACCCGGCCAGTATCCGCCGGGTGGAGGCCCAGGTAAACTTCCCCAATGCTGCCAGCTTCGGGGAGTTGCGCCCCACCTCCGAAGGTACCGCCCAGGACCCCGACCGCTACAGCCTGCGGTTGCGCGGCAGCCTGAACATTGCCACCGCCGGTACCTACACCTTCTACCTCACGGCCGACGACGCCGCCTACCTCTGGCTGGATAACGCTGCTCTGGCTCTTCCTCCGGACCCCGCCGCAGCCCTGATCAACGTTGGCGGCACCCACCAGGCCCTTACACGCACGGCCACGATAACGCTCACAGCGGGTCGCCACGACGTGCTACTGCTCTACGGCGACGACTGCTGCGAGAACGTGCTGGTGTGGGAGTACGAAGGACCGGGGCTGCCCCGGCAGGTAGTGCCCACCACTGCTTTGTGCACGGCTGTCAGCTCGGCTACCCTGGTTCCTCAGGCCGTACTGTATACCCCCGCCTCGCGGGTACTGCCGGCTGGCACTACCCGCAGCTCCGCGGCCCCTGCAGTCCAGGATGGCGGTGCGGCTGTTACTGGCTTTGCCATTGCCAACACGGCCGAGCTGCCAGCTACTATTACTATCAACGCCAGCACGGGCGTCCTGACGGCCGCGGCGGGGCTGGCCCAGGGCACGTATGATGTGGACGTGGCCGTACGCAACGCTATGGGTACTGCTACGTTCCGGAATGCCTTCCGCTTTACCGTAACGCCGCCCCTGGCGGGCGGGTGCGGCGGCCAAGACCCCGCCGGGCAGCCGGCCTCCGCCGGTCTGTACGCCGAGTACTTTAGTGGCTACTTTGCCGATGACCCCACCTTCTTCGGGGGCCGTACCGCCGGTCTGGTGCGGACCGATGCCGAAGTCAACTTCCCGAACAACGACAGCTTCGGTAATCTGCTGGCCGCGGCTACCGGCTCCCTCACCGACCCCGATGAGTTCAGCCTGCGCCAGCGCGGTAGCCTGTACCTGGCCGCGGCCGGCACCTACACCTTC
Source organism: Hymenobacter sp. HSC-4F20 (assembly GCF_019599275.1). GTDB lineage: Bacteria > Bacteroidota > Bacteroidia > Cytophagales > Hymenobacteraceae > Hymenobacter. The sequence continues at coordinate 199,746 of NZ_JAHZTD010000004.1, forward strand.
TACCTCACGGCCGACGACGCCGCTTACCTCTGGCTGGATAACGCCGCCCTGGCCTCGCCGCTGGAACCGGCTGATGCTACCATCAACAACGGCGGCTACCATTTGTCAAAAACAGTGGCCGTAACCCTGGAACTGAGCGCCGGTTTGCACAACATTGCTTTGCTCTACGGCGACAATGGCGGTAACAATGACTTGGTACTGGAGTACGAAAGTGCCGAACTAGGCCTGGCCCGCGCGGTAGTACCCGGGAGCCTGTTCTGCACGGCCACCCAGCCACTGCTACCCCTGGCCTCGGCGCTGGTGTACGCTCCCCGAAGCATGCGGGCCACAGTAGGAATGGCCGCCACCTCGGTAGCCCCCACTGTTACCAGCCCTTCAGCCGTGGTAGAGTACCGGCTGGCCAACGCGGCTACCCTGCCGGCAGGCATCACCATTGATGCTGCCACCGGCCGCCTGTCGGTTGATGCGGGGGTAGCAGTGGGCACGTACACCCTGGATGTGGCCGTGCGAAACGCCGGGGGCCAGGCGGTATTCAGCCGGGCATTTGCGCTGGAAGTAGCCGTGCAGGCGCCGGCGGGCTGCGCCGGCCTGGATGGTAGCGGCACCGTGGCTTCCTCGGGGCTGTATGCCGAGGTATTTCCGGGGTATTTCAACGACGACCCTGCCTTCTTCACTAACACTACCCCAAGCCTACGCCGCGCTACGCAGGCCATTGACTTTGGTACGGCGAGCTGGGGCGACCTGACCGGTGTGGCCGGCGGCACTGCCCAGAACCCGGACCAGTTCAGCGCCCGCCTGCGGGGCCGCATCCAGGTGCCGGCCGCGGGCACCTATACCTTCTACCTCACTTCCGATGATGCTTCCTTCCTGTGGCTGGACGGGGCCGCGCTGGCTACTACGCCCACCGTGGCATCGGCCCTGATCAACAACGGCGGCCTTCATCTCGAAGCTACTCAGTCGGCCACCGTTACGCTCACGGCTGGCCTGCACGACGTGCTGCTGCTCTACGGGGATAATGGCGGACTAAACACGTTGCGCCTGGAATACGAAAGTGCTGCTGCCGGCGTGACCCGCCAACTCGTGCCGGCCGGCGGCTTGTGCACCACGCTTTCCAATGCGCCCCTGCCCGTTACTCTCACCCGCTTTGGGGTGCAGGCTGCCAAGGCCGGCGTCGTGGTCAGTTGGGAAACCAGCCTGGAGCTGAACAGCGCCGCCTTCGTGGTGGAGCGCTCGGCCAACGGCCAGGTGTTTGAGGCCGTAGGACGCGTGGCAGCGGCCGGTACTACCCAACGTCGGCAGCAGTACACCTTCACCGACCGCGCACCCTTCTCCGGCCTGAGCTACTACCGCCTGCGCCAGCTCGACCAGGACAGTACTGCCCACCTCTCGGACGTGGCTCCGGTTCGGTGGAGCAAAGCAAGCAATGGGCTGCAACTGGTGCTGTTTCCTAACCCAACTGCCACGGGTACCTGCACCGTGCGGCTGGAGCAGGCGGCGGCGGTGCCCGCTCAACTGCAGGTGCTGGACCTGACCGGGCGCCTCGTCTACGCGCAGTCGTTGGCTTCCAGCCAAGCCAACCCGGAGCACCGCTTCTCTACTCGGCACCTCCAGAAAGGTGTGTATCTGGTTCGGGTCACTTCGGCCCAGGGCACGGTGACGCAACGGCTGGAAGTACAGTAGGGGCTCCCCCTCGTTAGCGCCTGCTACCAGCAACAACGCCCCGGCTACTTTGGTAGCCGGGGCGTTGTTGCTGGTAGTAGCATGGAAAGGCGTGCTACTCGCGGTGCACGCGGCCACTGCCGACCACGGAGCTTTTCACCTGCGGGTTACCTACCACGTACACGTCGCCGGAGCCCACAATGCTGGCCTGCAACGACTGGCTGGCCCGCACCCGGCAGTCGCCGGAGCCGCTGATGCTTACGCTGCAGGTTTTGCTCTGTAGATTGGTCGCCTTCACATCGCCGGAGCCACTCACGCTGATATTGTGGTCGGGTGCTACGCCGGCCGCTTCAATAGTGCCCGAGCCCGAGAGCGACGAGCTGATTTTATCGGCTGTGACGCTGGCCAACTGAATGCCGCCTGAGCCGCTCACGGCCAAATCCAGGTTGTCGGCTCTGATGCCATCAGCCGCTTTCAGCGTGCCCGAGCCGCTCACGGCCAGCGCCTTGATGGTGGGCATGGTCACGTACACGGTTACGTTGCCCTTGTAGTTATAGGAGCTGAAATAGCCTTCCTTCTTGGTGCCGATGCGCAGGCGGCCGTTCTGCACCACCGTTTCCAGGTGGTTCAGGTCCTCGGCGTCGCCTTCCGCTTCTACTTTCTGGGGGCTGCCCTGACGCAGCACCACCCGCATAGAGCCCCCCAGCCCTACTGAGGTAAAGGCGCCGACGGGACGGGTTTCGCGGGTAGCCGCCACCCGGAAGGCTGAAAGCAGGAGCACGGCCAGCAGCAGGCCCGGGACGAGTAAGCGGAGCATCTTCATAGGAGGCAGGAAGTTAAGGTTGAACATTCGAGGGCAAGATGGCGGACCAGTCGCAACCGTTGCCTGAAATGGGAAATAATTCATGTAGGCTTATATAAGGTAGCAAAATGCTGGGAAGTACGCCATTGTGGAGCAGCAACTTGGTAAGGGCTTGTCATGGAGAGCGGCTTCCGGCGTCCCCTCAACCTGACCGGGAGCCAGCCAGTAGGGTAGACGCTACGCTACGTATCCCATAAAAAAAGCCCTTCTGCCTAGCGCGGAAGGGCTTTTTATGACTTTGAGCTTGGCGGCCTACCAGATTTTCACCCGCGCGGAGTCGGGGCGGTAAAGCTTGTCGCCGGGCTTCACGCCGAAGGCCTCATAGAACTCCGGCACATCGGCAAAGGGGCCGTTGATGCGGAATTGGGCCGGCGAGTGCACGTCGGTAAGGATGGCCTGGGCCAGGCGCTCATCGCGCTGGTGTACCTGCCAGCCCAGGGCGTAGCCCAGGAAGTAGCGTTGGGTAGGCGTGAGGCCGTTAATCTTCTCGCCCTTCTTGTATTGCTCGGTTTTCTTGAAGGCATCCAGGGCAATGACGATGCCGCCCAGGTCGGCAATGTTTTCGCCGGCCGTAGCCTTGCCGTTGATGTGCAGGGAGTCGAGCACGGTGTAGCCATTGAACTGGCGCACGATGCCGTTTACGCGCTGCTGAAACAGCTGCCGGTCCTTCTTGGTCCACCAGTTGCGCAGGTTGCCCCGGTCGTCAAACTGGCTGCCTTCGTCATCGAATCCGTGGGTTAGCTCGTGGCCGATGGTGCTGGCCCCGGCGTAGCCGTAGATAATGGCGTCGTCGGCGTTGGCGTCCAGCAGGCCCGGAATGGCGAAGATGGCAGCCGGCAGCACGATTTCGTTGTTGCTGGGATTGTAGTAGGCGTTGTACGTCTGCGGGGTCATGCCCCACTCGGTACGGTCTACGGGCTTGCCCAGCTTGTTGATATTGTAGCGGTAGGCCCACTGGTTGGCCCGCATCACATTCTGAGCGTAGGAGCTGCGGTCAATCTGCAGCGAGGAGTAGTCCTTCCACTTATCGGGGTAGCCTACTTTGCGGGTGATTTTGGTGAGCTTCACCAGGGCCTTTTGCTTGGTTGAGTCGCTCATCCAGTCCAGCTTCTGAATATGCTCCCGGAAAGAGGCCACCACGTTGGCGGTCAGCTCCTCGTAGCGCTTTTTGGTAGCGGGCGGGAAGTATTCCTGCACGAACAGCTGGCCCAGGGCCTCGCCAATGGCGTTTTCTTCGGCGTCGAGCACGCGCTTCCAGCGGGCCCTCTGCTCCTTGGCCCCTTGCAGCACGGTACCGTAGAAGCGGAAGTTCTCATTATCGAAGTCCTGGCTGAGGGTAGGGGCAAAGGCATGCACCAGCTGCCACTGCAGGTAAGCTTTCCAGTCATCCAGCGGGGCCGACTGGAGCAGGCGGCCGGCTTCGCGGTAGAACTCGGGCTGGCCCACAATAACGGTGTCAGCTTTGCCCAGCTCCATCTGGGCTAGCCAGGGCTTCCAGCTCAGGCCGGGCGTGAGCTTGTCCAGGCCCGAAACGGCCATTTTGTTGTAGTTGGCGTAGGGGTCGCGCAGGGCCTCGAGCTTGCGCGAAGCGCCGGCCAGCTTGGTTTCCAGCTGCACTACCCGCTCGGCGTTGGCTTGGGCGGTAGGCGCATCCTGACCCAGCAGCGTGAACATCTTAACCAAGTGGTTTCTGTACTCCTGGCGGATGTTTTTGGTGCGGGCGTCCTTGTTGAAGTAGTAGTCGCGGTTGGGCAGGCCCAGGCCCGACTGCCACAGCTGCAAGGCCATCTTCTCGCTGTTCTTGGCATCCTGACCCACGTAGCCGCCCACAACGGTGTTCACGCCCAGGGGCTGCAGGTGGGCCATAACGGCCTGCACATCGGCCACCGATTTCATGGCCTGAATGCGGTTCAGCTCGGCTTGCAGCGGGGCCACGCCCTGCTTATTGATAGTAACGCTGTCCATGCCCGTGGCCCAGAAGTCGCCGATTTTCTGCTGCACTGAGCCGGGCGCGGCCTTGGTTTTGGCGGCCTCCTCGTTGAGCTTGCGCAGGCGGGCGTACACCTCGTTCTGCACCTCCTTGCCAATGCCCCAGTTGCTTTCCGAAGCCGGAATAGGATGCTGCTTAAACCAGGTACCGTTGGCGTAGGTGTAAAAGTCGTCGCCGGGGCGCACGGTGGTGTCGAGGTTGGCCTGGATAATATCGGGCTGGTTGCCGGCGGAAGTGCCGCCGGGCTGGCAGGCCGTGAACACCAGGCCCAGCAACGGGGCCGTCAGCAGCCAGGGGCGCAGCGTAGGGGAGAGGTTCATACAGAACGGAATGAGCGGTAAGAAGTAAGCGAATGTAGCGGGAACCAGCTGGTTCACGTAGGCGCAAAGACAGCTCTTTGTCTTTTGCGTTGCCTGCTTATGAATCTGCCCCAGCTTCTCCTGGTTAATTTCCTGTTGGCTGCCTACCTGACGGGCGTTATCTGGACGGTGCAGCTGGTGCACTACCCGGGTTTTGCCCAGGCTGCCCGCGACACTTTTTCTGCTTTTCATGCCCAGCACTCCCGCCGCATCAGCTGGCTGGTGCTGGGCCCGATGGTGCTGGAGCTGCTACTAGGGGTGGCCCTGGCCTGGCAAGGCCACGACTTAGGCGCGGCCCGGTGGTGGCAGCTGCTGCTGGTAGTGCTGGCCTGGGCCGCTACGTTCTTTGTTTCTGTGCCCTTTCACAACCGCTTGGCCGAAGGCTACGACTACGTGGCCATTGACGGGCTGGTGCGCACCAACTGGCCCCGTACCCTGGCCTGGACCCTCCGGACCGCACTGTTAGGATGGCAGCTCTGGAAAATGCTGCATTTTGCGGCCTCGCCCGCGGCGTAGCGTACCGGCCGTGTTACTTTGTACTGGTTTCTTCCTCTCGTTACTACCCCTGCTTCATGCTTCCACCCCCCGAAGCTTTTCTATCCGAACTGTATTTCCAAACCAGCCGCAGCAGCGGCCCGGGCGGACAAAACGTAAACAAAGTAGAGTCTCGGGTGGAATTGCGCTTCCGTATCCCGGATTCCTTGCTGCTGACCGAAGAACAAAAACAGACCCTGCTCCAAAAGCTGGCCTCCAAGCTGACTACTGAGGGCGAGCTGCTGGTAGCGGCCCAGGAAGACCGGAGCCAGCTCCGCAACAAGGAAACGGCCCTGCGCAAGTTCTACGAAACCCTGCAAAAGGCCCTGCACAAGCCCAAAGCCCGCAAAGCCACCAAGCCTAGCCAGGGGGCCGTGCGCCAGCGCCTAGAATCCAAGAAAAAGCACGGCGACAAGAAAGCCAACCGCGGCCGGGTTGATTTTTAGGGATATAGCTAGTTAGTAGCGCTACCTATTAAGGCTTATGTATAAGATAGTAAGAATGCTAGTGTTTAAAGTGGCAAGAATGCTAGGAGTGCTGGTTCTGGCTCTGATACCACTGTGTTTTATATTTCCTTCTCTGGGCTACCTACTAGCCCTCGTGCTCTTCTATGGTGGATTATTTCTGGCGGGTGCAGTAGCGGTGTTAGCCCTAGCCACCGTGTTTCTAGCCTTGCCCCTCATTGTGCGGTGGGCGCTGCTGAAGCTGGCCGACTTGCGGCCCGGGCCCTACCAAGCTGCCCTGAACTGGTGGGTGGCCGGCGCGTACGGGTTGATGGTGCTGGAAATGGCGGGTCTGAGTCTGGCAGTGCGGCCACGCGTACCCCAAGTGGTAGATGCCGTGGTAGACAAGGGGCTGTTGTGCTGTTGTTTGTGGCTGCCCTCTATGCTCGGCGCCCTGCTGCTCGCCCGCATTGGCTTCCGGCGGTATCTCACCCACAGTTCCGGGTAGCAGCTTCTCAGTTCAAGTCCAGGCCAAACAGTACCCCAAACCACGGCTTGCGCTGATAAATCCAGTGGCGGCCGTCGGGGCCCAGCAGTTGGTCAGCCCCGATGGCCAGGCCCAGGTTGAAAATGCGGGCATCATAAATAGCGGCTGCCCCAGCATGCACCACAAAGCCTTCGTACTCGGCTACCTGGCTGCGTTGGCCCGTAACATCAGGGTTGATGATGGTGGAGCCCAGGCCCGTGAACACGCCGTAACCCAGGCCCACCGTCCGGATTTGCGGCTCTTGGCGGCCTGCCAGCAAGGCCCGGCTGTTCACGTGGTAGAAATCAAGGCGGCGGCCAAAGTACAGGGCCGCGTTGAAGTTGGTGTTCAACTGCACCGGCACGGGCCCCTGCGGCGGCCGGGCCTTGAAGGGAATTGTGAAAACGTCGAGGTCGAACTTCCGGTCGACCAGAATGACGTGGTGGCCCCGGTGCAGACCGTAGCCAAAGCGCCGCGGCGCCCCAGTTGAGTCCGGCTGAGAAATAAACGTCAGTGAGTCGTGCGCCTGTTCCACGTAAAAGGTGCGCTCCTTGCCCACGGCAGCCGCCAGGGCGGGGTCGTTGGTGCGAAAAAACTGGTAGTCGCCGGGCTCCAGCGCGGGCAGGCGCCCCACGGCCGCACACCCGGTTACTAACCAGGCGCCTAAGCATGCACAAGGCAGAAAAGGGCGCATAAGAACAACCTGAACGCTGGGCTTACAGCAGCGTGCCACTCAGCACGAACGTGGCCACGGAAAAGTAGATAATCAACCCCGTAACGTCTACCAATGTGGCCACGAACGGGGCCGAAGCGGTAGCCGGGTCCAGGCCCAGGCGTTTGAGCAGCATGGGCAACATGGCCCCTGAGAGGGCCCCCCAGAGCACAATGCCCAGCAGCGAGAAGCCCACCGTCACGGCAATCAGCTGCCAGTATGGCCCGAAGTAGCCGGGGTCTATGGTAGTGGCCCAGAGCACAATGCGCAGAGAGCCCACTACCCCCAGAATACCCCCCAGCAGCAAGCCCGATAGAATTTCGCGCCGCAGCACCAGCCACCAATCCGAGAGGCTGAACTCGCCCAGGCTCATGGCCCGGATGATCAGCGAGGTAGCCTGGGAGCCGGCATTGCCGCCGGCCGAGATAATCAGCGGAATAAACAGCCCCAGCACAGCTGCTTTCTGCAAATCATCCTCGAAGTGGTGCATGGCCGAGGTAGTCAGCATTTCGCCGATCAGCAGAATCACGAGCCAGCCGGCCCGCTTCTTCACCATGCTCCAGATAGAAGTAGCGAGGTAGGGCTCGTCGAGAGCTTCCGAGCCGCCCAGCTTCTGGATGTCCTCGGTATCTTCCTCCTCCCGAATATCCAGGATGTCGTCGATGGTTACGATGCCGAACAGTACACCTTCGTCGTTGACGACGGGTAGCGCTACCCGGTCGTTCTTGCGGAATACGTCAATGGCTTCCTCCTGGTCCTGCATCGTGCTGAGCTTCACGAAGCGGTGGTCCATCAGCTCGCCCACGCGCCGTTGCGGATCAGCCAGCAGAAATTCCCGGATACGAATATCGTCGATGAGCACGCCCCGCTCGTCGGTCACGTAGAGCACGCTCAGCGTTTCCGACTGCCCACCGTGGCGCCGGATGTAGTCCAGCACCTGCTGTACCGTCCAGTTCTCGCGGATGGCAATGTAGTCGGGCGTCATCAGGCGGCCCACCGAGTACTCGGGGTAGCCCAGCAGTTCCAACGTCACGCGGCGCTCCGGCTCCGAGAGGGTCTGGATTAGCTCCCGCACCAACTCGTCGGGCAGAAACTCCAGCAGCGCCGTACGGTCATCAGGCGACATCTCATTGAGAATGTCAGCGATTTTATCCTGGCTTAGGTTGGCCAGAAAGTGCTTCTGAATGTCGAGGTCGAGGTACTCGAACACCTGCGTGGCCAGGCTCAGGGGGAGCAGCCGGAAAATAATCAGCTGCTCGCGCTCCTCCTCCTGTTCCAGCAGCTCTACCACCTCGTTGGGCTCAAAGCGCTTGAGTACTTCCTTGAGCTTGAAAAACTCGCCCTCCTGAATCAGGGACGTGATGTGGTCGGTAGTCGGGTGCTGATTCATGAACTGCAAGAGGGGGTGTTTTTCGCTAGGCAGAAGGGAATTGGTGAAGGAGGGCCGAACCGGCGCGCAAAAGTAGCCTTTTCCTGCCCTGTTTGGTAGCCCGGCGGCCATATTTATCCGGTCAGCCAGCAGTACGTACGCGGGGCTGGCGGCGGCGGCTTGCCCAGCACTACTGCGCCCGGGTCTGCGGGTAATGCAAACTCGACCGTAACCTTCCCGGTCGCCGGGCAGTTCCTTCCGGTGGGCCCGGTCTATTTGGGCCCCTTTCTTCTGCTTTATGCCCCATTCCTCCGCTACTCTGCCCCTGGGCACACTCGTTGCCCTCGGGGGGGGCGACGATGACGCCCTGCTGGTTCTGCTCTGCGACCTGCTGCCGGATTCCGGCACGCCCATCGAAATTATTACCGTTGCCTCCCGCGACGATACCCGCTCGGGGAGGGCCTACGAGCGGGCCATGCGCGAGCTGGGGTGCACCGGCGCCCGGCACCTGCGCATCAGTGAGCATCACCCTGCCGATGCGCCCGATACCCTGCGCCGCCTGCGGCGGGCGGGCTTGGTGTTCTTCTCGGGCGGCGACCAGGAGCGTATCACTGATTTTCTGCAGGGCACCGAGTTTGCGCGCGTTCTGCGCGAGCGATACCAGCAGGAAGCCGATTTCATTATTGCCGGCACCAGCGCCGGTGCCGCCGTGATGCCCGAGTACATGGTGGTGCAGGGCTACGGCTGGCGGGCCCTACGCAAGGGCGGTACGCAAACCAGCGCCGGGCTGGGCCTGCTACCCCAACTGCTCATCGACCAGCACTTTGTGGAACGCGGACGATTCGGGCGGCTAGCTCACGCCCTGCTGGTACACCCTATGTGCCTGGGTATTGGCCTGGCTGAGGAAACCGGCGTGATTATCCGGAGTGGGCGCTACGCGGAGGTATTCGGCGACGGGGTGGTAATGGTGGTGGATGGCCGCCACCTCCACGACAGCAACCTCGGCCAGGTGGGGCGTGGGGAGCCAATTGGGGCGCAAAACCTTCGAGTACACCTGCTGGTAGCCGGCCAACAGCTGGATTTGCTTTCACGGGAGGTGGTGCGTATAAAATAGTGAGTGATTGCTTACTAGAAGTGTAGCAGGATGGGGCAGTGCGAGTTAGAACTGTAAATGGTCGTTGAAGCGGAGAAACAGGCAAAAAAGCTGCTAATAGTGCCAAAATCCTGTATTTAAACTTGTTCGGCACGCCGACTAAACTTCGTTTTTCTCCCTACATTTAGGCCACGAACCCCCAAATTCTCACTCACTTCTTTCGTATGAATCTAAAATCTCTACTCCTCGCGGGAGGGGCGCTGCTTTCGGGTACGGCGGCTTCGGCGGGTGGCTACCAGGTAACCTTGGCCGGCCAGAAGAACAACGGTATGGGCGGCGTAGGCGTAGGCCTGTCGCTGGACCAGGCGGCCATGTTCTACAACCCCGGCGCCCTGGCTATGGTGAAGGACCGTGGCGTGCAAGTAGGCGCTAACTTAACCTTGGCTCGCAACGCCTTCGTAGCGGAGGGGGGCAGCCAGCAGCGCCAGCTGCGTAATTCGTACACTACGCCCCTGAATTTCTATGCCGGCTTTGGCCCCGCCGAAGGCAAGTTCCGTGCGGGCATTGCTGTGTACACGCCGTTCGGCAGCAAGCTTCAGTACGCTGATGGCTGGGAAGGGCGCACGTCCCTGACGGATATCGATCTAAAGTCGGTGTTCGTGCAGCCTACTATCAGCTACGCCATTACCGATCAGCTCAGCGTGGGCGCGGGCTTGGTAGTGCTGGCTTACGGGGCCGTGAACCTGCAACGTGATATTCCCCTACCCGATTCCTACGGCCACGTTGAGCTGGACGGCAAAGCCGATACGAAGTTTGGCTTCAACGCCGGTGTGTTCTTCAAGCCTTCCGATAAACTGTCCTTGGGTATCAACTACCGCTCAAAAATTGATGCAGTAGTAAAAGATGGCGATGTAACCTTCTCGGGCATCTCGGCCACTTTTTCCTCCCGCTTCCAGGCTACGAAATTTGGCGCTACCCTGCCCCTGATTGCGACGACCAGCGTGGGCCTGGGCATTATGCCCAACGAGAAGCTGACCATCGGGTTTGATGCCAGCCTGGCCCAGTGGAGCAAGTACCGGGTGCTGCGCTTCGACTTTGATCAGCAGGTTAACGGTTCTACCACCAGCGAGTCGAAGCGCTACTATCAGGACGCGCTAACGTTCCGCCTCGGTGGGCAGTACAAGCTCACGGAAGGCCTGACGGTGCGTGCCGGAGGCGCTTATGACCAGTCTCCGGTAAAGGAAGGCTACGTAACCCCTGAAACTCCCGACAACGACCGTCTCAGCGGCACGATTGGAGCTTCTTACGCTTTTGGTAAGTTTGGGGTAGACCTTTCGGCGCAGTATGTGGGCATCAAGAAGCGCACCCAAACGCAGTCGGAGTTGCTCAACAACGGCACCACCGACCGGATTGCCGGTACTTATAAGACCAACATCGTTATTCCGGGCATCGGCCTGAACTACGCTTTCTAACCGCGACTCGCTCCCTGATCCATGAATACGTTTCTGTTTCGCAAGTTCACGCCCCTGGTGGCGTTACTGGGGCTGGGCATTACTGCCTGCCAGCCCGACCTGGAGGATGACTTCAAGCCTAGCAAAGGCTCGGTCGACTTCTCCCGCTACATTGCCGTGGGCAACTCCCTGACAGCCGGCTACGGCGATAATGGTCTTTACCGGGAAGGCCAGCTCACTTCTTATCCTTCCATTCTGGCCCAGCAATTCCGCACGGTAGGCGGGGGAGAATTTGCCCAACCCTTGTTTCCGGAAGCTAATGCCAACGGTAGTGGCTACCTGACTATTACTGGGTTCAACGGTGCCAACCCGCTCATTAATCCTGAGGCCCGGGTCAACAACGCATTTGTTCCCATCGGACAGTTTGCGCCTGGCCGCGCCGTCGTGGCTACCGGCTCGCCGCTACTGATTCGGTACACAGCCACCGATAACCAGAATCTGGGGGTGCCGGGTATTCGGGTGGCCGATGTTACGACCACCAGTTACGGCCAACTGACAGCCCAGAGCAACGCGGGTAACTTCAACACTTATTTTGAGCGCCTGCTCACCGGCACCGACTCGCGGACCTACCTGCAGTACGTACAGGAGCGAGTTGCTACGGTAAAGCCTACCTTCTTCACCAACTGGCTGGGCAACAATGATGTGCTAGGCTTTGCCAGTTCTGGCGGAACGGCTGCCCCGCTGACCGCGGTAACTGAGTTTACCACCAAATACAACCAAGTAATTGACGCCCTGACGGTAGATGGGGCTAAAGGTTTGGTGGCTACTATCCCCAGCGTAACCAACGTGCCGCTGTTTACCACGGTGCCCACGGCGTCCGTTATAGCCCAGATCAACGCAACGCCCATCCCGGCTGCTTTGGTACCCCTTATTGCAGCTCAGCTCAAGTTGCCCGCTGGCTCACCGTTACCTGCCGGCACCCGGTTCGGGCTGTACGTGCGTACCAGCAATACCACCACTCCCGTGCGGGAAGCTACTGAAAACGACTTGTTACTGCTGCCTGCCAGTGCCTTCATTAACTCGGCAGCCGTGGCTCCCAACGTTTTCCCGGGCGGCATAGGCATTGTAATCCCCGGCGCACCCGCGGCTACGGCTACTGCCCTGGCGGCCAGTTCTAACGCGGTGCCCAACAACCTTGTGCTTGACGCTTCCGAAGTAGCAGCCGTAACCGCACGTACTACTGAGTTGAATGCCGTTATTACTGCCAGCGCTCAGCGTAAAGGCTTAGCAGTATTCGATGCAAATACCTACTTCAGTAGCATTGCTCGGACCGGAATAGTAACCAACGGCGTAAGCAACAACACCAGCTTCGTGAGTGGCAACCTCTTCTCTCTGGATGGGGTGCATCCTACTCCCCGCGGCTACGCGTTGGTAGCAAATGAAATGATTAAAGCAATCAATGCTAAATTCGGTGCTCAAGTGCCGACGGTAAACCCCAACGACTACCGCGGCGTGCGTTTTCCACAGTAATGCTAACTGAGTGCAGTGCAAAAAAGCCCTTCTGAGTAATCAGAAGGGCTTTTTTTAGTGTTGAGGCAGGTAGTTGAAACTAGGAAAACTGTACGGGTTGAAGTACCTCTGGTAGCTTGGGGGTGGCTTCCCCAGCCAGGCGGGCGGCAATTACCTGGGCGTGGTAGCGGCCGTTTTCAATGAACCAGCGGCTGGTATTCAGGCCCCCGCACACGGTGCCAGCCAGGTACACGCCGGGGCGGTTGGTTTCCAGGGTATCGGCGTCGTGGGTGGGAGTTTGGGCGGCGTCGGTCTGGCAGGTGATGCCCAGGGCCGCCAGAAACGAGAAGTCGGGGTGGTAGCCGGTGAGGGCGTATACGTAGGTAGCCGGCAGGGTTTGTGGGCCTTCGGGCGTCTGGACTTCCACCGTTTCCGGCGTGATGCGACGGATGGTGGTGTTGAAAAGCGCCTTGATGCGGCCTTCCTTGATGCGGTTGATGAGGTCGGGCCGAATCCAGTACTTCACCGACTCGCTGATTTCCGACCCGCGCACGACCAGTGTCACGTCGGCGCCGGCGCGCAGCAGCTGCAGGGCTGCTTTGGCCGAAGAGTTCTTGGCCCCCACTACTACCACCTGTTGGCCGGTGTGAGCGTAGGGCTCCTTGTAGTAGTGCGTTACGTGGGGCAGGTCCTCGCCGGGTACGTGCAGGTAGTTGGGCACGTCGTAGAAACCCGTGGCAATGATGACGTAGCGGCAGCCGATGCGTCCTTTCTCCGTGACGACTTCGTAGCGGCCCGCGTCGCCTTCCAGCCCCAGCACCCGCTCGTAGAGGCGCAACTGCAGGTTTTCGGCGAAGGCTACCCGACGGTAATAATCGAGGCCATCTTCGCGCAGGGGCTTGTAGTGGCTGGTGGGGAAGGGGTGGCCACCGATTTCGAGCAGCTCGGGGGTAGAGAAGAACTCCATGTTGGTGGGGTAGCCGATGATGGAGTTTACCAGCGCGCCCTTGTCCACGGTTACGACGGAAAAACCACGCCGCTGCACCTCAATGGCGCAGGCCAGCCCCACGGGCCCGGCCCCGATTACCACGACGTCAAAAAATGATGAAAGCATATATATTTAATTTCTGCTACACGGAAAGCTGCCGCCCTGTCGTTCAGTAGGTTGAAGGCAATACAACCAACAGTTACGTGGGTTAGCTATGAGCCTATTAAATACCTAACAAATTCATTATGAAAAGTATTCGGAGTGTGCTGCTGGTTGCGGCAATTGGGTTGGGTAGCTGTGCAAAAGAACAGAAGCTGCCTTCACCTTCTCTTACCAAAGAAGAACTAGCTATTGCCGATAGCAACTGGCGGCTGGTGGGGTACCTATATGAGGCAACGCCCAAGGCCGGTGGCCCAACCACTACCATCAATTATTTTCCCCGGCTCACTTGCGAGAAAGACGACCTGTATGGCTTTAAGTCTGATAACCAGCTGATTTGGATTCAGGGCAACGACGTGTGGGCAGGTAATCCGGCCGGTTCCGCACCCTGGGCTACCTGGCAAATAACGGCGAACAATGCTCAACTGCCGCTGAATCGGAACGGAGAGAACTACTTTCATTTTAACCGGAATGGGCGCGCCGGTCTGCTACCCGCCTTCGACATAGTTAGGCTCACTGCCGATGATCTGGTGCTGAAAAACAACGTGGTGCGCGCGGCTGATTCCGTCATTACCATCACGTAGTCGTTTGTGAAAAACTAGCGACTATCAGCTAGGTCTGACCTATTCTACTGCCTTGGTCCCACGTTTCCGCAGTGCTTGCAATGCCCCCGTACTCCATAAGGCCCAACCCATGAGCACAGGCTGGAAGAATAGCCGCCCGAAGCGTTTGGCATCCGTGTCGAGGCCGAAGGCGGAAATATGGTGGGTGTACTGGTGAATGTTGCCCGGAAACACAGCGGCGTAAAAGGCAGCCAGGCCGATGCCCATACGTACGCGGTTCCGGCCCTTCAGCGCCAAAAGCGCCAGCCCCAGCCCGATTTCCACTACCCCCGAGGCCAAGACCACACTGTCTTTATCCAACGGCACGAAATCGGGCACCTGAGCCTGAAACTCCTGGCGGGCGAACGTGAGGTGGCCCGTGCCGGCTACGAGCATGAAAGTGCCCAGCACGCCGCGGGCTATGTTCTGCAGCGTGGTCGTGTGCGTGTTTTCCAGCATAAAGGTTGGTTGCGCCAGGATTAGTCCGGCCGTAGGCTATACGGCCCAGCGGCCGGACCGGATACCCTAGCCTGAAGGAGCCCGAAGGTGAGCCTCCGCTTCTGGCGCAGTTAAGGGGCCTGGTGCCTGAAGCTCCGCGTTAAGGTACCCGGCCGGATATACCACCCGACGCTCCCGGACGAATTAAACCAATAAAAAATCGGACACACAACGCAATGCTAAGCTACCCAGTCAGGGTAAGACAAAGCGACATTCACCTCATTTTTAAACCTAAACCTATGCTAAGAAAAACCAGTATCTACCTTGCCGTATTACTCGGCCTAAGTGCCTGCAATAAAAAAGAAACCGTGCTTAGCCAACGCGAAACGTGGCTTTCAGCGGGTGGCTGGCGAATGACCAACTACACGTACAACACGCGGGCCGCAGCCAATGGAACGCCCATCCAGCTGGAGTTCATAACCGGAAGGGAATGCGAGGCGGATGATGTGTACCGCTTCGAGGCGACCAGCAAGCTGCAATGGGATAAAAGCGGCACGCTCTGCACAACGCCCCAGCCTGCCCTCGTAGAATGGGGCACCTGGCAACTGCTGGACCAAGACACCAAGTTGGCCATAAACCATCAGGGAAATGTGCAGTTTCCCTACACCGGAGCCGTAACCGGCCCGTTGCATATCCGGGAGCTCAATGCTACCACCATGCTGCTGGAAACACCCGAAATTCAGGCCCGGGATTCAATCATGACGTACACGTACCGGTTTGTTCGGCAGTAAGCCTGGGCCCTGCAAAAAGCCCCGCTCCGGTCTGTTTAATCAGTCGGAGCGGGGCTTTTTGCAGTTAAAGAGAGTGTGCTTAGTGGGCCTGCAGCCAGTTGCGGCCGGTGCCTACCTCTACTTCCAGGGGCACGCCGTGGGGTAGGAGCAGGGCGGTAGCCATCAGCTCCTTGATTTTGGGCGTGATGAATTCCACCTCTTCCTGCACCGCATCAAACACCAGTTCGTCGTGCACCTGCAGAATCATCTTGGTGCCGAGCTTCTCCTGAATCAGCCACTCGTGGATGTTGATCATGGCCTTCTTGATGATGTCGGCGGCAGTGCCTTGGATGGGCGCGTTGATGGCGTTGCGCTCGGTGTAGCCGCGCAGGGTAGCGTTGCGCGAGTTGATGTCGCGGAGGTAGCGGCGGCGGCCCAGCAGGGTAGTGGCGTACTCCAGCTCCCGGGCCCGGTTGATGCTGTCGTCCATGAACTTCTTCACCGACGAAAACTCCTCGAAGTAGGTATCGATGATGTCGGTGGCTTCTTTGCGCGAAATGCCGATGCGCTGGGCCAGGCCAAAGGCCGAAATGCCGTAGATGATACCGAAATTGACGGTTTTGGCCTTGCGACGCATCTCACTGTCGACCTGATCCAGAGGCACACGGAATACTTTGCTGGCCGTGCTGGTATGAATGTCGAGGCCCTGGCGGAAGGCCTCAATCATCGTCTCGTCGCCCGAGAAGTCGGCCATGATGCGCAGCTCCACCTGCGAGTAGTCGGCCGCTAGTAGCACGTGCTGCTCGTCGCGCGGCACGAAGGCCTTGCGGATTTCCCGGCCTTTCTCGGTGCGGATAGGAATGTTCTGGAGGTTGGGGTTAGTGGAGCTGAGGCGGCCGGTGGCCGTTACGGCCTGGTTGAAGCTAGTGTGCACCCGGCCATCAGCCTCACAGACCAGCTGGGGTAGGGCCTCTACGTAGGTAGAGCGCAGCTTGGTAAGCTGGCGGTGCTCCAGAATCAGGCCGGCAATGGGGGCGTCGGCGGCCAGCTGGCTTAGGATTTCCTCGCCGGTGGCGTACTGGCCGGTTTTGGTTTTCTTGATTTTACCGCCGCCCAGGCCCATTTTATCGAACAGGACTTCGCCCAACTGCTTCGGCGAGCCAATGTTGAACTCCTGCCCGGCCTCTGAGAAGATCTGCTTCTCGATGTCCTGAATGTAGCCTTGCAACTCGGCCGAGTATTCGCCCATAGCCGAGGAGTCAATCTTCACGCCCTCGTACTCGATGTCGGCCAGCACCGGCACCAGCGGGTTTTCTACCTCGTTCAGCAAGTCGAGCAGGCCTACTTCCCTGAGCATGGGCTCGAATACGTGCTTGAGCTGCAGAGTCACGTCGGCATCCTCACAGGCATAGTCCGACACCTCGGCGGGGGGGAGGTCGGCCATGGTTTTCTGGTTTTTGCCTTTCGGGCCGATCAGCTCCAGAATGCTCACGGGCGTGTAGTGCAGGTAGGTTTCGGCCAGCACATCCATGTTGTGGCGCATGTCGGGCTCCAACAGGTAGTGGGCCAGCATGGTATCGAAGAGGCGGCCGCGCATCCGCACCCCGTAGTGGCGCAGAATGGTGAGGTCGTACTTGATGTTCTGGCCCACTTTCACAATGTGCTCGGCATCAAAGAAGGGGCGGAACTCATCCACCAGGGCCTGGGCCGCAGCCTGGTCGTCGTGGGGCACGGGTACGTAGTAGGCCTCGCCGGGCAGCCAGCAGAAGGAGAGGCCCACCAAGCGGGCCGTCATGGTGTCGAGGCCGGTGGTTTCGGTATCGAAGCTGACTTCGGTTTGCTGGAGCAGAAACTTGAGCAGACTCTGGCGCAGCTCGGGCGTGTCGATGAGGTGGTACTGGTGGGGTACGTCCTGCAGGGTCAGGCGCGGACCGGCGGGTGCCCCGAAGGAGCCGGTTTCGCCTTCTTCGGCGGCCATGCCCACGGCCGCATCGGCCGAGGACGCGAACAGGCTGCCCTGCCCCTCGGCCACACGGGGGCGGCGCGAGCCGGCCCGTGGGTTGGTGCGGTCGGCTACCGGAGCGCCTGCCGCACTACTTCCACCCAACACCCGAGCTGCCAGCTGCCGGAACTCCAACTCCTCGAACAGCTGCTGCAATTGCTCTACGTTGGGCTGTTCCAGGCGCAGGTTTTCCTCGTGAAACTCAATGGGTACGTCGAGGTGGATAGTGGCCAGCTCCTTGCTCAGCAAGCCTTGCTCGGCGAAATTGCGCACGTTTTCCTGCTGCTTGCCCTTGAGCTTATCCACGTTGGCAATCAGGTTTTCGACGGAGCCGAACTCCTGCACCAGCTTCTTGGCCGTTTTCTCCCCGATGCCCGGAATGCCCGGAATGTTGTCGGAGGCGTCGCCCTGCAGGCCCAGAATGTCGATTACCTGCTCCACGCGCTCAATCTCGAAGCGCTCCAGCACGTGCTGCACGTCCAGCACCTCGGCGGCGTTGCCCATGAAGGCGGGCCGGTAAATCTTGATGCAGTCCGTCACGAGCTGGCAGTAGTCTTTGTCGGGCGTCATCATGAACACCTCCCCGAACCCCTGCTTTTCGGCGCGCTGGGCCAGGGTGCCAATTACGTCGTCGGCCTCGAAGCCATCCACCATCAGAATAGGGATGTTGAAGGCCTGAATGATGCGCTTGATGTAAGGAATGGCCAGCCCGATGTCCTCGGGCATAGCCTGGCGCTGGGCCTTGTATTCGGCAAACTGCTCGTGGCGGAACGTCTTTTTCTGGGCATCGAAAGCCACCCCGATGTGAGTCGGCTTTTCCTTCTGCAGCACTTCCACCAGCGTGTTCGTGAAGCCGAGGATAGCGCCGGTATTAAGGCCCTTGGAATTGACGCGCGGGTTTTTGCTGAAGGCAAAGTGGGCGCGGTAAATCAGGGCAAAAGCGTCGAGCAGAAAGAGCTTGTGGGGCTGGGAAGCAGGAGCGTCGGTCATATCTGCGAAGGTACGCAAGGCGGCGGGGTAGAGGTTGGAAGTTTCTGCAAGGTTATGCGCCGGCGGGCCACACCGGCCCTCCGGCGCGGGCAAGCGGGCAACCCGCTAGGCCTCAGCGGCCGGATTTTGTCGGTTGGGGCAGCAGCGTCCTGCTTGCAGCAAGAATTTTAGTTACATAACCGGGGGTGGTGGTCAGGTAGCGTCAAAGCAGCACGGCTACCTTGCACCGTCATACGGGCTGCTGCCCGCCGTATTCCCGTGTTTTCTCGTTTGGCCGGGCTTCTACTGGCCGTTATTCTATTTCCTTCCATCCTCATGCGTACCCTGCTTTGGGCTGCCCTGCTGGGGCCAGTCCTGCCCTGGCCCAGGCGCCTACCCCGGTCCCTGACTTAACGACCACCTACCGACACCAACTGGGCCTAACGGCCAGCCCCGTGCTCGACGGCTTTTTCCGCAACAACCGCTCCCTACCCCTGGGCCCCAGGTAGCAGCTTTTTGGTGTATCCCAACGAGGGCATGGTGTTGAATGCGCATGAAGCAAACTCCCGGGGCCAGGCCTACAGCGGCAACGCTGCCTGGAACTGGGTCGAAACGCCGCTGACCAGTGCCCACCGCGTTTCCACTGCCTCGCCCTACGGCTATCCGGTTCGGGCGCCCGGCTCCGATGGCGGCACCAGCAGATACAGGTGCGGCGCTAGCAGCCCTCCATCTGTACTTCCTAAACCACCCCGCCGGAGCGGTTTTTTCCTGCTTGCCCCCGGCACGCGAGAAGCCGTTGCGGTAGGCGCTACCCTACAACGGCTGTTTCACCTCGAACGTACAGCTGGTGCTACCTGCCAAACCAGTGTTCGATAATCCTTGAACTACTACTACGTAGCGGCCAGCCTGGTCGCCGGTGTAGAACTCCAGTTGCTGTGGGGCGCTGCCCGTAGTGGTTACGCTGGGGTTCCAGTACAAGAGGTTGCGCAGGTCGGGTAGGCGGCTCTGCTGAGCCTGCGGAGTATCGTAGCGGGGCGCGTAGAACTCGCGCGGTACCTGCAGCCCCTCGTACTCTTGCACTAGGGCCCGCGCATCTAAGGGCAGGCCTCCTAGGTTGCCTTTGTAGGTAGTAAAGCTCACAATACCGCTGTACATAGTCCGGCCCTGGAAATACCGGCGGTCCAGCACTTCCAGCTTCTGGATAGTGAGGGGGTCCAGGGCCATCGCGTGGTTGGTATTAAAGACCGGAACCCCATCTACCAGCACCAGGGGCGGATCGGTAAAGATGGAACGGTTGGGATTGTCGAGCACCGTGAAATGAAAGCCGTCTTTCTTCAGGCGCACCTTCACCCCGGGCACATACTCGCGCAGTACTTCTTCTACTGTCTTAAAGCGGGTATAATCGTCGAGCCGGTAACGCTCATCGGGCTGGCCGTAAAAGGCCAGGCTATCGACGGGAGGCGGGGCAAACACGTTGTTGTAGTTGCGGAAATACGTGTTGTGCACCTGAGTCTGCACGTGGCGCTGGGTGAAGTCGTCCCGGAACCGGGCATACGGCGCGAAGACAGGAGCGGCAAGGCCGGTAGCAAAAACCGCCGAGTAGGGCGAGAATATATCCACCCGGTAGGTGCTGTCCTGCCGCGGATTGGTTTGCACTATGATTTCGCGCGGCCCGTAGAAGTCGGTGGTTTCAAACTGAATGTTCCCCGTGGGCCCGCTAATGGAATTGCTTAGCCGGGCCAAGCGGCCAGGGCAAGTCAGGTAGGCTGTGACGTCGGCGGCGGGCTGGTTGGTTGTGCGGTGGGTAATCTGACCCTGTATCAGGTGGCCGTTGAGTTCGGGCAGGTAAGCAAACGCTGGGAGCTGTGGGCGCAGCACATCTTCCCACCGAAACCGTCGCCAGCCGTGGGTGAGCATGAGGTTATCGGTGGCGGCGGCTACCTCGGCCTCGGTGCTAGTCAGGTAGTAGTCCGGGTTTTCTACGGTGCCCCGCAGGTCGGAAGTTAGCCACAGGTAGCTGCTAATGCTAGGGCTGGGCGTGGCCGAAAGCGAATCGAGGCGGTAAACGGCCACCGACAGGCTGGCGGGGGAGGGTTGCTCCGTTGCGCCCGTCGCTATGCGTACGCTCACTTTGGTACGGGTAGGGTAGGTAGGGCGGTCGGTCTGGGCACTCAGGCGCAAGGGCTGGGCGGGGCGCCGGAAATACAGCCGTTCGCACACGGGCTGGCGGCGGCTATTGAAGACGGTGAAGTGAGAAATTCCTTCGGCCAGGGTTTGCGGATCGAGGGCAAACTCGGCCCGCCCGTTTACCAAAGTCCGGCTCGTGGCTACCAACAGGCGTTGCCGGGCGTGAACCAGCAGCAGCACCGGCTCGGTACCGTGGCCAGGGGCTTGCACCACCACGTTCAGCTGGGCCGGGCGGGGGGCCTCCAGCCGCATCACGTAGCCCGCCGGGTGAGCCGCCGGGAGCAGGTGGGATACCACGCGCCCAGTGGGCAGTTTCAGGCGGGCGGTGTAGGCGGCGGCGGTAGAAGGAGTAAACCAGAACGAGCCTAGCCCAAACCGCAGGGTTTTGAAGGTGGTAAGTGGCTGGCCCTGGGCGTTTAGCACAGTGCCCTCCACCGGTACGCTCCGGCCTGCTCGGTCCGTAACCTTAAAGGCCACTTTGCTGCTGATGCCCTGGACCAGATTGCCCCCCTCGGGAAAAAACTGTACGTCGTAGGAAGCAGTATCCAGGGTAGAAACCACCCCGGAGGCGCGGGCGGTATTGACGATGGTGACCGAACTGTGAAAGTAGAAATCCGGACTGAAATTCTTCATCCAGTTGGTGTAAGCCCGCACCGTGTAGCTACCCGAAGGCAGCGAAGACGCCAGTTGAAACGAGCCGCGGCCGGTGGCGTTCTTCAGCGGAATCTTGCCCTGTAGCACAGCCCGCCGGTTTTTATCCAGCACCTCCACGTAGGCTACCGTGCTCAGGGAAAGTGGTTTAGAATAGGTGCCATCGGTGGCGTACACCTTAAACCACATCACCTCCCCACTAAGGTACACGGGCCGGTCCAGGTGCAGAAACAGCTTTTCCTGGAGCGTCTGCTGCTGGTAGCGGGTAAATTGCTGCGGTACGCTTGTCAGTGAGTCGGTTTGTGCCCGGGCTACCCCGGAGCTAGCTAGGCCAAGCCAGAGCCATCCCGTAGCGCGGAGAAAAGCGAAAGCAAAGCGAACAATTGGTGAGAGTAGCATAGAAACGCGGCAGGAAGAGCAACAAACGAAAGGGGGGAGCCCTAGGGCCAGAAGCTGGGCTTAACGTTGGTGCCCAGAACGCGGCAGTCCACGCATTGCGGACTCTGGGCGGTGTACCTGGGGCCTACCCGGCCCACCGGAATGCGCTGCTGAGGATCGGCGAAGTACTCTTGTAACGTCCAGCCCCGCCACGTCTGACTGGGAAAGGTGTCCAGTTCCGTGCACGATTCGTAGCCTTCGTTGCGGGAGTGCCAGTCGGGGGGCAGGCTGTGGCGGTTGATGAACAGGCGCTGGCTAACCTCGGTGGTGGCCCCGACAAAGCCAAGCACGGGCTCGTCAGGGTCGGTGAGCGAGTGCACGTTGCCCTGCACCTGGCTGGGCAGCGGGTCGAAGAGGGTGCCGATGTTTTCCGTGTTTTTCTTGACGGCTTCCCAGTAGTCGAACTCCTCGGCCGAGAGGGCGTACTGGCGCACGCGCAGGCTGTAGAGCGACTGCAGCCGGCCCGAGGAGGCGGGAATGAACAGCAGCCGGTAGTCGCGCACCGCATCCTGGCTCAACCGAACCGTACTGAAGGTGTTGATAGCCATGGAATTTTGCGTCCGCCAACAGTTGTAAATGTTCTCGGTGCGCGGCACTACTCGCTGGCCATCAAAGGTTAGGGTGCTGCGAAAGGCGGAAGTAAAGGCCCAGGTTTCTTCGTACTCCCAGCGGTAGTAGCGGGTCTGGGCCTGCTCATCGTGGGCACTGACGTAAATCTGCAGCCCGTTGGCCTGGATCTGGCCCTCGAACCGGTCGAGGGCGGGCGTGTGCTTGAGCAGGGTGTAGTCGGAGGCGTACTCGCGCCCGCCCGCCGTGCGGATGTGCAGCCGGTACTGCTCGTTGGCGGGTAGCTGCTGGGAAGCAGTGACGTACACCCCCGGCTCGTTTTCAGTGAGCGGGTAGCGCTGCCCACTCTGGCTCTGGATAGCAACCGTAGCTTTCGTTTCCGACGGAAAGCCGTTTTGGGTGGTCAGGTGTACGGTTTTGGACAACCGGATGGTGCTAACGCCCTGGCCGTTGATAAAGCCGTCGACAACCAGGTAGCTCTCGGTGGAGTTAATCACCTCGGGCAAGTATTCCTGCACGCAGCTCCCTACGGCCAAGAGTAGCACCAGATACCCGGAAAGAGGAAATAGAAGGCGACGCATACACCAGTAGGAAAAGAAGATTACGGCCAGAAGCTGGGCTTTTTATTGGTGCCGCGCAGGCGACAATCCACGCAAGCCGTCGACTGATAGCTGAAGCCAATGATGTCGCCAGTACGGGTGCGTATTTCGTTGATAGGGACCCGGTAAGTGGTATCGGCAAACTCTTCGTACATATTCAGGCCGCGGATGCTGTCGTGGGTAATGGACGACGTTTCCGTGCAGGTTTCGTAGCCTTCGTTGCGGGAGTGCCAGTCGGGGGGCAGGCTGTGGCGGTTGATGAACAGGCGCTGGCTGACCTCGGTGGTGGCCCCGACGAAGCCAAGCACGGGCTCGTCAGGGTCAGTGAGCGAGTGCACGTTGCCCTGCACCTGGCTGGGCAGCGGGTCGAAGAGGGTGCCGATGTTTTCCGTGTTTTTCTTGACGGCTTCCCAGTAGTCGAACTCCTCGGCCGAGAGGGCGTACTGGCGCACGCGCAGGCTGTAGAGCGACTGCAGCCGGCCCGAGAAGGCGGGAATGAACAGCAGCCGGTAGTCGCGCACTGCATCCTGGCTCAACCGAACCGTGCTAGTGGTAATAACAGTGGTAGAAGGCTCCGTGCGCCAGCAGTGATAAATGTCTTCCTTGCGGGGGAAATACGTCCGCCGTTGCGGGGTGCCTTTTGAAAAGCGCCAGCGGCTCCAATGGGCCGAGGTAAAGGCCCAGGTTTCTTCGTACTCCCAGCGGTAGTAGCGGGTCTGGGCCTGCTCGTCGTGGGCACTGACGTAAATCTGCAGCCCGTTGGCCTGGATCTGGCCCTCGAACCGGTCGAGGGCGGGCGTGTGCTTAAGCAGGGTGTAGTCGGAGGCGTACTCGCGCCCGCCCGCCGTGCGGATGTGCAGCCGGTACTGCTCGTTGGGGGGCAAGGCCAGCCGCCTCACCGACCGGTAAAGACCCGCCGTGTCGGTTTCCGGCAAGGGGTAGCGTTGGCCGCGCAAACTCTCAACCGTGACAATAGCCCGGGCTTCGGCCGGGAAGGTAGCCGGCGCCGCCAGCTGAACACTGCGCGAGAGGCGAATGGCTGTGCTGCCGTTGCCATTGATAAAGCCACTGACTACTAAATAGTTGTTGGCTGCTGTTGTCACCTCAGGCGCGTATGGCTCCACGCAGCTGTTTACCCCGAGGAGCAGCAGAATGCCAATCAGCCAGCGTTGCATTAGAATCCACAGGGTGCGCATAGTAGCTAATGGTGGTGGCTAGAACTTGAAGTTGTAGGTAACGGTTGGAATGGGCTGGCCGAAGATGGAGAGCTGGTAGCCCCGAATCTGCCCACCCACTGATTTAAAATACACGGAGTAGGGGTTCTTGCGGCCCGTGAGGTTGTATACCCCAAACGTCCAGGAGCCGTGGGCCAGCTTCTTCACCTTGTGGTTGCCTTCCAGGTTGAGGGCAAAGTCGGCGCGGTAGTAATCCGGCACGCGGTAGGCGTTACGCTCCGAGTAGTACACCCGGGTCGCGCTGCCCATGTAGTATTTGGCCAGGGGCAGCGTAATGGGCCGGCCCGTGCTGTAGGTGAAGTTCAGCGAGGAGCTGATGCGGCGGCTAAAGCGGTAGTTGCCGATAAGCGTGAAATCGTGGGGCTTGTCGAAGTTGCTGGGGTAGTACTCGCCTCCGTTTACCTGATCGGCTGGCGTGCCCTGGTTTACTTGCACCAGAGAGCGGGAGTAGGTGTAGCTGACCCACCCGTTAATTTTGCCCGTCAGCTTGCGTAGCATCACTTCTACCCCGTAAGCCTTGCCCACAGCATTCACAATGTCGGTTTCAATGTGTCGGTTCAGGATAAGGGTAGCCCCGCCTTTGTAGTCCACAAAGTCCTTGGTCGACTTGTAGTAGGTTTCCACGGAGGCTTCGATTGTGTTAGCGCGGAAGTTGTGATAGTACCCTACCGAGTACTGGTCGCCTACCTGGGGGCGCACGTTCGCGTCGCTGAGCTTCCAGATGTCGGTCGGCGACATGGCCGTGGTGTTCGACAGCATGTGAATGTACTGACGGGTGCGGTTAAAGCTGGCCTTCACCGAGGAAACGGCCGTAAGCGAGTAGCGGGCCGAGAAACGATACTCGGGGCCGTGGTAGGTGGCCAGCACCCGGCCCGGCCCGTAGGCAACGGTATCGGTGAGGGTGTTGAGGGTTTTCGACTGGCCCGGCACGTAGCGGTACACTTCCCGCGGACCCAGCGCGTTGTAGAGCGAGTAGCGCAGCCCCACTGCTACCGACAGGCGCGGCGAAACATCAATCCGGTCGGAAAGGTAGAGCGCACTTTCCAGGCCCTGCTCCCGGGGCAGTACATCGGTCTTGATCAGCGACTCGCTTCCTACCGGCGTCAGGCCGCCCGGCGACACGTGGTAGAGCACGGAGCTAACGCCAAAATCCACCGTGTGCTTGGCATTGGGCAGGTAGGAAAAATCGGCCTGGGCGTTATACTGCTTGATTTGATAGGTTAGCTCCGAGGCGACAGACGCATCACGCTGGCTGGTGATGTCGTACTGGTAGCGGCTCAGGGCGCCGGTGAGTACACCGTACAACTTGTTGTTGAAAGTGTGCCGCCACTTCAGGCTGGCATTCTGGTTCAGGTACTTGTAGGCCGTGTCGCTGGCTAGGCGGAACTTGTCGGTGCTGAGGTAGCCCGTGGCGTAAACGGTGTTTTTCTCGTTGAACTCGTGGCTGAGGTGGGCACTGACGTCGTAGAACGAGGCCGAGCTTTGCCGGAAGCTTTCATTGGGCAGCAGGTGCAGAATCCAGTCGGAGTAGCTGCTGCGGCCCCCCACCAGAAAGGAGCTTTTATCCTTCACCAAGGGACCTTCCAGGGTAAGGCGACTGGTGAGCGGGCCAATGCCCCCCGAGCCGGAGAATTTCTTCTTGTTGCCGTCGCGGGTGGTAATGTCCAGCACCGACGACAGGCGCCCCCCATATTTGGCCGGAATGGCGCTTTTATACAGCTCTACCGACTTGATAACGTCGGGGTTAAATGCCGAGAAGAAGCCAAACAGGTGGGAGGGATTGTAGATAGTAGCGTCGTTGAATAGGATCAGGTTCTGGTCGGTAGCTCCGCCGCGCACGTTCAGGCCCGTGTTGCCCTCGCCGACTGACTTCACGCCCGGCAGCGTGAGCACCACCCGCAACACGTCCGTCTCGCCGAAGGCCGTGGGTACCTGGCGCATGGTCTTCACATCAAGCCGTTCCACGCCCATCTGCAGGCTGGCCACATTGCGGTCCTTCTCGGCTTCAATGACTACCTCCCGCAGAGTGGTAATGTCTTCTTCCGTTTCAATATCTAGCTTACCATCCCCGCGCAGCAGCACCTGGCGGCGGGTGTTTTTAAAGCCAATGCCGCGAATTTTGACCTCGTGTCGTCCTACCGGCAGCGTAAGCGAGAAGAACCCGAACTGGTCGGTGCTAGTCCCCGCGTTAAGCGCCTCCACGTACACGGTAGCTCCCACCACTGGCTCGCCGGTTTTGGCCTCACGTACGTGGCCCGCCAGGGTAGCCTTACCCGTGGCCGAGCCCGTCCCGATTTCGTAGAGCTTGAAGGCCGACGTGCTGCCGGCCCGGCTGGTGGCCGGAACAGGGTCCGCCGGGTCGGGGGAGGAAGCCAGCGCGTTGGCGGGTTCGGGTTGGAAGAAGCTATCCGGCAGCTCGGTCTGGATGGTAACGCCGCGCGTAACATAAATGCGGTTCTGCGCATCTATGGCGAAGCGCAGGGGCGTGTTTTGGAGGGCTTGGCGGAGCACCTCCGGCAGGGGTTGCTGCTGGGCCCGCACCGTTACTACCACACTGTCTACAGCGGCCGGGTTAAAGAAAAACCGGTAGGGGACCTGGGCTTCTATTTCCCGAACCAGCTCAGCGAAGTGGGCTTGCTGCAAAGAAACGCTCACGCGCTGCGGCTCCGGCTGTTGCCCGCGGGTGGGAGTAGCCATGCCCAGTACCCAGCCCAGAAAAAGAAAGGAGAAGAGATGTTTCATAGGGGGCTTTCGTGCGAAACAGCCGCAGGATAAGATAACAGGGAGAAAGCAAGGCCCTAGCGGGCTGCGCCCGGTGAATTCGCCCCGGGTAGGCCGGCGTAGTAGCTGACCAGCTGGAGGATATCGGCCTCGCGCGTTTCCTTGGTAAAAGCCAGCCTACGGTCGCGGGCAAACTGTTGCAGTGCCTTGCGCTGAGCCGGAAACAAGGAAATAACCGAACCCTTGCTTT
Source organism: Hymenobacter sp. HSC-4F20 (assembly GCF_019599275.1). Classification (GTDB taxonomy): domain Bacteria; phylum Bacteroidota; class Bacteroidia; order Cytophagales; family Hymenobacteraceae; genus Hymenobacter. The sequence continues at coordinate 226,829 of NZ_JAHZTD010000004.1, forward strand.
TAACGGAGTGGTACGCGTTGTTTAGCTCAATAAAATAGTAGGTATAGGGGTAGAATTCGGCTCTGGTGATGCCTTGACTAGGCTGCGTTTGCATTTTTTTGGTCCGGCGGGCCAGCACCCGAACGCCGCTCTGATCCAGGAGAAGGTCGTAGAACCCCGGCCGAACATCTTGGCTCACGGTGCTGTCCCGGACAAGCCGAACAAACGTGTGGCCGTGTAGCGAGAACTGCCGCACTCGCTCACTGATCAGCTGGAGATAAAAAGAGCTGGTAGGCTGCTTAACTACTACTTGATCCAGCCGAATATCGTAGAGCAGCGGCACGGCCGTGTACACCTGGCCATCATAATCGACGGTGCCATTGGGAGCCTCCTGCGCGGAAATAAAGAACTGGTCGCCCGTAACTTCCTGGTAGTAGCGCGTGTAGTTAAAATACTCACTACCGTTGTAGAGCTTCGATTGGTCCCGGATAGCAGCCGTGTAGCGCTGCTCGGCCAGCGTACGGGCCGTAGCCAGGAAGGCAGAGTCAGGGGCGGCCACCTGGGCGTGCGCGTAGTGGCCAAGGCATACGCCTACTGCGGCTGAGCCGGCTAAAACCCGGAGCGTTTGCATAGCTGGAAAGGAGAAGGATACAGAGCGGTAACCAACAGACAGCCTGGTTGTGGGGCTGGCTGCACGAGCAAGGATAGGGCGGTAAGCTAGTGTAGCAAACATACGCGGAAATCCATATGCTTTTTCGCCCGCTGGCGGTAAATACTTGCCTCTGCCAGCAGGGCTACGTCTAACCCCACTGCGGCCTCGGCGTACAGGCCTACATGCGCTACCTCTCCCTCGACCTCGAAACTTCCGGCGGCAACCCCCAGCGCCATCAGATTCTGGAGTTGGCGGCCGTGGTAGAAGACACCAAGCGCCTGCGGCCCCTGCCGGAGCTGCCGACTTTCCGGCGGGTAGTGCGCCACCCCGAATATGTGGGTACGGCCGGCGCTTTGGCCCTCAATGCCCGGCTGCTACAGGAACTGGCTCGCCAGGACCCCAATCCCGAGCTATGCACCCCCAACGAGCTGCTGTTGCAGCTGCGGGAGTTTCTGCTGGCTCAGGGCTTCAAAACAGATAAGCAGAACTGCGTAACCGTGACCATGGCCGGCAAGAACATTGCCTCCTACGACCTAGGCTTTCTGCGTGTGCTACCGGGCTACGGCACGCTGGTCCGAGCTGAACCGGCCATGCTCGACCCCGCCGCTTTCTACCTCAACTGGCGCAAGGATACCCGCCTCCCGACCATGCAAACCTGCAAGGCCCGCGCCGGCTTTGAGGATGATACCGTGGCCCATGAAGCCCTGGCCGACGCCCTCGACGTAGTGCAGCTGCTGCGCCCGTTCTATGAACTCCCGGTGTATAAGATGGGGCACGCTTCGGGGTCAGAATAACACGGTACTGCTCAGGTAATACAGAGGGAATGCTAAGGAAAAGTTTTGCACTTAAGAGGTACAGCTAGACGGACTTAAGCGTACCTTCGACAAGTTTTTGCCTCTATTTTCCCTAGCCTATGCGTGTTTTTACTTTTGCTTGGTGCCTGGCCCTGCCTACGTTGTTCGTTACGTTGCCCACTACCCTGCGGGCGCAGGTTCAGCCAGACCCCACGTTTCAAGCTCCGGCCATCTACCAACCCGCTACCGTGTATGCCGCCCGGCAGTTCAGCGACGGCAGCCGCATCGTGACCGGAACGTTTCTGCGGGCCGATGGGGTGCCCGCAGCCCGGATGGTGCGCTACCTGCCCAGCGGCGCGCTGGATGTAGCCTTTAATACGGCCGTAGCCAATAACGCCTGGTTTCCCTATATGATTGAGGAGCTGCCGGGTGGGAAAATTCTGGTAAGCTCCAACGGCAATACCATGACGGTAAGCGGCCAGACCCGCGTGGGAATGGTGCGGCTCAATGCCAACGGCACGCTCGATACGTCGTTTACCGGGAGTGTTGCACTGAACAGCGGAGGGTCCCTTAATGACTTGCTCGTGCAGCCCGATGGCAAAATTGTGCTCTGCGGTAACTTTACTCAACTCAATGGTCAAACGGCCAGCTACATTGCCCGTCTGAACGCAGATGGCTCAAGGGATGCCGCCTTTACCGACGCCGGTGCTGGGTTCGATGGAGAGCCATACGCCCTGGCCCGGCAACCCGACGGCAAGCTGCTGGCCGCTGGCGACTTTAACAAAGTAGGCGCTGCCTACCGCAAGAATCTGGCCCGGCTCAATGCTGATGGATCATTGGATACCAATTTTGATATTCATTCCACCTCAGGCACCGCTTCCGCCGTGGCTCTGCAACCCGACGGCAAAATTCTGTTGTCGGGAGGCACTATCTCCGCCAATGGTAACTACGGCAACCTGCTGCGCCTGCTCCCGTCCGGGGCTACCGATACCAACTTTTTAACCAGCAGCCTGACTACCTATGCCTTCAATTACCTGAATACCGACCCTATCCAGGTGCAGCCCGATGGTAAGATTGTGGTATTAGCGTATCATCCCACCATGCAGCTCAATTCCCAGAACGCTGGGCGCGTGGTTCGGCTGCTGGCAAGTGGGCGCGTTGATCCTGACTTCCAGAGCAGCACGGTGCAAGGAGTAGGGGCGTTGTATTCTTTGCAGTTGCTTGCCAACGGACAACTGCTCGTGGGAGGTACTGTGATGCGCTATGCTACTCCCAACAGCAATCCTACCGGGGTAGGGCTGCTGAACTCCGATGGAAGCTACAACTACAACTTTATGCCTACCCTGCTAACGGGAGGCAGCATTGCTGATTTCGTACGACAAGCCGACGGCAAAATAGTTATTGGGGGCTCCTTCACCGAAGTTGGGGGAACTGCCGTGAGCAACTTGGCGCGTCTCAACCCCGACGGCTCCGTGGATCAAACCTATGCGGCCAATGCCCAGCTCACGGGGGGGACAGTCTCCGATTTGCTGCTGCTGCCCAACGGCAACGTGCTGGCGGCGGGCCGGTTTCTGCAGGCCGGTGGCTTCGACCACCGGGGCATAGCCCGCTTGCTGAGCACCGGTGCCCCCGACGCTTCCTTTGCTCCAACGCTACTCCCCCGCCCGGCTACCGGCCTCACGCCTGCTAGTACCGTAGTATCCGTAGTGCGCATGGGGCGACAGTCGTCCGGGGCCATCGTGATTGGCGGCGACTTTGCCGCCGGAAATGGGGGGCCAGAGCTGCTGGCGCGTATTACTGCTGCAGGGCAGGTAGACAATACGTTCAGAATGACGGGTACCTCAGCCACGATCAACGACTTAGTGGTGCACCCCGATGACCGCGTGACAGTGGCAGGCTACTACGCAACCTCGAATACCTCTGGTAGCGTGTGGCGGCTGCTGGCCAATGGTACCTTCGACCAAACCTTTGCCCTAACTCCTGGCAACAGCCTTGTCAATACCCTGCTGCCCCTCCCTAACGGGCAGCTCCTGGCCGGTGGTACGCTGGTAAAATACGGCAACGTAACTACCAGCGGCGTTGTGCGGCTACAAGATAATGGCACTGCTGATGCCTCCTTCGTATCGGGGCTGCCGGTAGGAGTAACGGTTCGGAGCATCGCCTTGCAGCCTGACCAGCGCCTGCTGCTGGGCGGTAACCTACCCGGCGGCGGCACTGGCCGTCTGCTGCCTGATGGAGCTGTTGATCCTACCTATGTGGCCAGCCAAGGACCCGCCGCAACAGTTACAAAGGTGGAGGTGCAGACGGATGGTAAATTCTTGGTGGCTGGCTCGTTTCAAAGTGTGGCTGGCCAGCCCCAACTGGCCATTGCCCGGCTACAGCAGGGCCAGGTGCTGCACCTGCGCAACAGCTCCCAGCAAACAGCCCTCACGGTTGCGCCCAATCCCGTGCATGATGTGCTAACAATTAGCATGGATGTCGCCGCCAAGCCTTCCTCTCTTGCCCTGCGTGATATTACTGGCAAAATACTCGTGAGCCAGCCAGTGACTGCCGCGGAGCACAAGTTACGGTTACCCAACATCAAACCAGGTGTCTATCTGCTGGAGGTAGCCTACGCCACTGGGCCGGTAACTTGCCGGGTTGTAGTGGAGTAGTTATTTTTTTCGATAGCTTAAGTCACACAAAAGCGGCTCCTTCAGTTGAAGAAGCCGCTTTTATTTTGCGCTTGGGTCCGGAAAGTTACCAGTCGCCGGAGGCACCGCCTCCGCCGGAGCTACCTCCGCCGAAGCCGCCAAAACCTCCTCCTCCGCCATCACCCCAGCCGCCACCGCCGCCGAACACGCCGCGGCCACCGCTGAAGTCACCGAAGATAATGGGGGGCATCATGCCGCCTCCAAAGCCTCGGTTGCGCCGCCTGCCGGAACCGCCGCCCCGGTTTCGGAACAGGATAAACAAAATTAGAAGGGCAATAATCACCCAAAAGCCTATGCCCGAGCCGCTAGAATCTTCGCGGCTGCGTTGGGCACGGGGCTGGGTGGCCGGGTCGGCTTTGTACTCGCCTTTAGCCAGGGCAATCAGCTGGTCGGTAGCCCGGTCGAGGCCCGCGTAGTACTGCTCCTGCTGAAAGGCCGGAACAATAGTGTTGGAAATAATGCGTTTAGCCAACGCATCCGGTACGGCCCCTTCCAGTCCATAGCCTGTGTGAATGCGCGCCTTATGCTCCTGTTGGGCTATTAGCAGCAGAATGCCATTGTTGTTACTTTTCTGCCCAATGCCCCAGGTTTGGTAGAGCTGCTGGGCATAGTCGAAAATATCATAGTCGCCGAGGGTAGGTACGGTAACTACCGCAATCTGGGAAGAGGTAGAGTCGTTGTAAGCCACCAGCTTGCGCTCCAGCTGCGCTGCTTCATCGGGGCGCAGCATACCAGCCAGGTCATTAACCAAGCGGGGCGGATTAGGGCGGGGTGGTACGTTCTGGGCCAGCCCGGCCAGCTGCATGAATAGTAGCAGCAGGGGTAGTAGCCAGAGGCGAAGGGTAGGCATTCGATACGGAAAAGAGGAAAACAGGCACCTCATGCGCGTGGGGGCGGGGTGCCGCCAAACGAGATGGAGTCGTCGAGTTCGTTCTGGTCAGTGGCCGCGTTGTAGGGAAAGTAACGGCGCAACTGTTCTCCTACCAACCGAATGCCCTGCTCCAGCCCAGCGACGTAGCGTTCAGCCCGGAAATGTTCAAGCACATGTTCTTTCGCCATTTCCCAGAAATCATCGGGCACGGCGGCATTAATGCCCGCGTCGCCGATGACAGCAAACTGTCGACTCTGCCAAGCCAGATAAAAAAGTACGCCGTTGCGCTGGGCAGTGCGGTGCATTCCCAGCTCGGCAAACACCTGGGCGGCCCGGTCAAGCGGTTCCGGAGTAGGGCAGGTGTCCTCTAGGTGCACACGAATTTCGCCGGAAGTGCGTAGCTCGGCTTGGCGAATGGCGGCTACTAGTGCCGCTTCCTGCTCGGGGGTGAGAGGATTGGTCATAATCAGGTACCAGTTGCCAGGTGCCAGTTGCCGGTCAGCAGCGGCAGCTCATAAACTGGCAACTGGTAACCGACAACTGGTACCGCTATTAAAACTGAACAGTAGGAGCCTTCTGCGAGGCAGCATCGGCTTCGAAGTAGGGCTTTTCCTGGAAGCCAAACATGCCGGCAAACAGGTTATTGGGGAAGCTCTTCACGTAGCCGTTGTAGTCGTTGGTTACGGTGTTAAACTTGTTGCGCTCTACATTGATGCGGTTTTCGGTGCCTTCAATCTGAGCTTGCAACTCCTGGAAGTTGGCATTGGCTTTCAGCTCAGGGTAGTTTTCCGATACGGCCAACAGCCGGCCCAAGCCGCTGCTGAGCTGGCTTTGAGCTTCCTGGAAGCGCTGAATATTTTCGGGCGTCAGCTGGTCGGCGTTCAGCTGCACGCTGGAGGCCTTGGCCCGCGCATTCACCACGTCGGTCAGGGTAGACTTCTCAAAGTTGGCAGCTCCTTTCACGGTGTTCACCAGGTTCGGAATCAGGTCGGAGCGGCGCTGGTAGGCGCTTTGCACGTTAGCCCATTGAGCCTTTACGGCCTGGTCTTTTTGAACCATGGAGTTGTAGCCGCACGAAGACTGCGAAAGAAGCAGTACGAGGCCAGCGAAATAGAGCAGAAAGCGTTTCATGATTGGTTGGGAGAGGGTAAAAATGAAGAAGTAGGTTGGCGAAAGGATAGGCTATCAATGCTGATTTACACGGCTCGGTCATTTTCCCGAAACCAAATCAGGCATTTATGACTTCCCATTGCACCGCAGCAAAGTACGAAATCAAGCCAGTGCGGTTGTCATAGGCGGTGCTCCCGGTTGATTCCGTATTTTGCACGTCGGTGCTCCCCGATTTCTCTCTCGCATGAAAGCAGTTATTCCCGTAGCCGGCATCGGCTCACGTTTACGCCCTCACACACACACCCAGCCTAAAACACTGGTGCCCGTGGCCGGCAATACGATTCTCGGCCACATCATCGACCGATTGGTGGAAGCTGGCGTGCAGGAGTTCGTCTTCATCATCGGCTACCTGGGCGAGAAAGTAGAAAGCTACGTGCGCCGCGAGTATCCGCAGCTGCGCTCCACTTTCGTGATTCAGGAGCCGCGCGAAGGCATTGCGCATGCCCTCTGGCTGGCTCGCGACCAGTTCCGCCACGAGCAGGAAGGGATTCTGATTTTGCTCGGCGACACCATTGTAGATGTTGACCTTCCCGAGATGATGCGCGCACCCGGCAACGTGCTGGCCGTGAAGGAGGTAAAAACACCTTCGCTGTTTGGGTTGGTAGAAACCGGAGGGGGTGGCCGCGTCACGAAAGTGGTCGAGAAGCCCCGCATCCCGAAGTCGAACTACGCGCTGGTGGGTCTGTACAAAATTGCCAACCCCGACTGGCTGGCCTCGGCCCTGGAGCGCATTATTGATCAGGACCAGCGTACCCACGGCGAGTTTCAGCTCACCGACGCCCTCATGCTTATGATTCAGGATGGGGCCGAAATGGTGACGACCTCCGTGGACAACTGGTTTGACTGCGGCCGCAAGGACAGCCTGCTGGAAGCAAATGCCCGTCTGCTCAACCGCCCCGAGTTTCTGAAGCGCCAGGAGTACCCCGAGTTTCCGGATACTATCATCATTCCACCCGTCAGCATCGGCAAAGACTGTCAGATTTCGGGTTCTATCATTGGTCCTAACGTAGCCATCGGCGACCGGACTATTGTCAAGAACACCATTCTGAGCGAATCTATCATTGGCTCTTACTCGGAGTTGCGCTCCGCCGTGATGCACGACTGCATTGTGGGCTCCGACGCGCTGTTCAAGGGTACCCGCCACAGCCTCAACATCGGCGACAACACGGAAATAGATTATAGCTAAAATTAACAATAGCGGATAAATGAGCGGGGCGCTGTTAACTAACAGTGCCCCGCTCATTTATCCGCTATTGTTAATTTTCGTATTGCAACCACATATACCACTTATCATCCAGCTTTTTCCAATAATCCATAGGGGCGTTGTTGTGTATGGGATTTATGCCAGTCTCTGAATACGCTACTCCTCAAACTGAAAAGCTCGATTGTCCTCCTTGTACGAATAAGAAGGTCTGTTTATTCAATACTATATACTCTTTAACGTTTGGTAAAGGGTAGTCTGCCGCCGATACCCGTATCTCATGCGGGTTAGCAGAGCTTTTGAGTTGGCCGACGAATTTTTGGGGGTGCTTTTGTTCACTCTTAAATAAGATATAATCACCCGCTTGCTGTATTACTTCAATACAACCGAAGTATAGAGCCACAGCTATTACTCCTAGGGCAGGGTAAATAATGACTTTGCTACTAAATCGAGAACGATAAGATAAAATAGAAGAAGTAATGATTAAGCACAATAAGAGAGTGAGTCTAGTAATAAAGAATAATTGCGTGGTGAATTAAGGAGTTGAATATAAGGAGCAATGCAACTAGAGAAAAAAACAATTAGAATCTTATTATTTGTCATGGAATAAGAGCTGAAAACAGAACACAGCAAGATGCTATATAGCTAGTAGAAGACTGGTGAAGCGCAACAAGAAAAAGGCTTTCGGCTGTTGGGGTTCACAGGGTGTGCCATAAGTTGTAACCACTCTTCTTGACCTTATGTATCCGCTAAGGATAGATTGTCGTTACTTTAGCCCGATGCGCCACCTCACGCCCTTTTCCCGCCTTCTGCCCGCCCTGGGCCTCTCCCTTGCCCTGTTGCCCGGCTGCTACTCCCGCTCCGATATGAAAACGGAGAAAGGGGCTGTTACCGAAACGCCTGCCACTACGCAGCCCGCAGAACCACCTGCCCCTGGTTCAGCGGCTCCGGCCGCTACCCCCGCGGCAGAGTCGAACCCTCAGCCGCTGCAGGCAGTGAATGTGTTTCTGGAAGTATCGGGCTCGATGGAAGGCTTTATGCCAAAAACCGGAGCCAGCGGCGAGAATACCAAGTTTCAGCAGCACGTAGCCCAGTTTCTGTCGGAAGTAAACCGCAGCAGTGCGGCTCGGCAAAAGACGTTTTTCCGCATTAAGGAGAAGCCATACAAGGACTCCTACCAGGGAATTTCCGGCACCGTGCGCAGCGGTATTCAGCAGCCCGCCAAGAGCACCGATATTCCTTCGGTGCTGGATACGCTGATGAGCCGCTACTACCAGCCCGGCACCGTTAGTGTGCTCATTTCGGACTTCATTTACTCCCCAAGGAACGCTGGCGCCATTCCTTATATCAAAACCGACATTGCCGACGCTCTTTCCCGCAGTGGCGAGCATCCGGATTTGGCCGTGTCGGTGTACGGATACACGTCGGATTTTCGTGGCACGTATTACCCGGCGCTGGTTGCTTCCGGCAAAAAAACCAACTGCTGCGACACTGAAATTCCGTACTATATCTGGGTAGTAGGGCCCGCCGATGCAGTGCGGCAATTTGATAATGCCCTACTGGAAAAACAGCCGGCAAAGCAAGCACATTTCGGGGTTACGTATCCGCAGCCTACGTATTCGTTGCTCAACAAATTCCAGAACAAAGGCAGCTGGTACTACGGCGATGCCGGGGCCAGCAAGCGCAACGCCGATACGTACCGCGTAGTTGCTGTGAGCGAAGCTTCTGCTCAGCAGCCGGTAGAGTTTGTGGTCGGCCTTGATCTGGCGGGCTTACCCGGGCAATACCACGACGTAGCCTACCTCAAGCAAAACCTTAAACTGCAAGGGGTGGATACTGATGCCAAGCTGCTGACTGTTTTTGCTGCCACCGACCAAACCCGTACCAGCAGCGGCCCGGAGAGCCGGTTTACCCACTTTGTGAAGGTAGGCTTAACCCGACAGCCCAAGGCTGCTCGGCCGTTGGTTTTGCGTTTACAGGATCAGCGTCCGGCTTGGGTTGCGCAGTGGACTACTAAGAATGATGCCACGCCAGCCGCCAAAACTTTTGCCCTAAGCTCTTTACTCGATGGGTTGGAGCGGCAAGGAGAAGATAAGCGCCCGATTTTTGAGCTGCCCCTAACGCTGCAACCCGCTGAATAACAGTAAGCAAGCCTTTTGCCTTGCTGTGCCTCTCTTATAAGCCTGTACCAGTTGGAACGATTTTCGTTCAAGTAAGCACCAGAAGTGGCGTAGCCTTAGCCCCGTGAGGCGGCCCTTCGTTCCACAATTTCGCCCTACCCATATCGTTCAACGAGCCGCGGAGCGGAAGCTTCGCGTTACCTCCTTCCATGAAAGCACTCTTCCGCTCCATCTACGAAATCATTGGTGCTCCGCAGCCCCCTGCTGATACGCCCGTGTACCGTGACGTCGTATTCCCCAACATCGGCTTGCTCAACTTGGGCATTTCGCTGGCGCTGGTAGTGATTTTTTACTACGTCATCAACCGGGCGCTAGGGGTAGCTACCTTTAATAAGGGGCGGCACTGGGCTATTTTCCTGGTGCTGAATGCGCTGATTGCCTTCGGGCTAGCCATTGGGCAAGCTCACGCGCAGCAGGTCACCGACCATAGCTACATCTACTGGCTGGCTACCTGGAACGCTATCCTGGGCCTGTTCTGGTTCTTTCTCTTCTCCCTGATTTTGCGTAAAGGCTCCACCAACGCCAGCACTACTCCCTTTTAATGTAGAAGTGAGACTGTGAGAGCTTAGAACTTAGACTCTGTTCTAGTGGCGCTGTTGTCAGCACGCGGTCTAAGTTCTAAGCTCTCACGGTCTAAGCTCTAATTCTCATGGCTAAACTCTTTTTATTCGGTATTGGCGGCACGGGCTCCCGCGTGATTCGCTCGCTCACCATGCTGCTGGCCGCGGGCGTTGACCTGCCCAACTGCGACCGGGTAGTGCCCATCATCATCGACCCCGACGCCCACAACGGCGACATGAACCGTACGGTGCAGCTGCTGCAGAGCTACCAGCAGATCTATAAGCGCCTCGGTCCCCGCGAAGAAGGTTTCTTCAAAACTGATATCAGCACGCTGAGCGGTATTTCGCAAGATGTGAACGGCTCGGTGAAGGATACCTTCATCTTCGACTTCGGTGGCATCAACCAGAGCTTCCGGCAATACCTGAGCTACGATGGGCTGTCGGTGGACTCCAAGGGCCTTGTAGACCTGCTGTTCACCCAGGATAACCTGGAAAGCCCCCTGACCATTGGCTTCCGCGGCTCCCCGAACGTGGGCAGCATTGTGCTCAACAAGCTGGTGGAAAGTCCCGAAATGCGGTTTTTCGCGGATAACTTCCAGGATGGCGACCGGGTGTTCTTCGTGTCGAGTATTTTCGGTGGTACGGGCGCGGCGGGCTTCCCGCTCATGCTCAAGAACCTGAAGGACACCAACACGCGCCTCAGCAACGCCCGCTACCTGCGCGACGCGCCCACTGGCGCCGTGACGGTGATGCCCTACTTCGCCCTCCAAAGCGAAGACAACGCCGTTATCGACTCCAATAACTTCCTGACAAAAACGAAGGCGGCGCTCAGTTACTACGAGCACAACCTTCAAGGCCTCGACGCGCTGTACTACCTCGCCGACACGCCCGATACGCCCTACGAAAACCAGCCCGGCGGCACTCAGCAGAAGAACAAGGCCCACGTAATTGAGCTGCTGGCGGCCCTGAGCATCGTGGATTTCATGCGCTACTCGCCCGCGGAGCTGCGCACCGGTGGCCCGCACTTCCACGAGTATGGCCTGCAGGCCGATGCGCCGGAAATTCAGTTCAGCCACCTGCCCGATGAGTCGCGCGAAATCATTGCCAAGCAACTCACGCAGTTCCTGTACTTCACGCGCTACCACAAGCAGCACCTGCCCACCGACAAGGCGCCGTACGCTGACAACCTGAAGCTGGACTACGCCATGCGCAACGAGCCCATCTTCCGGGAGTTGAATACCTTCCTGCACAGCCCCGACTCCGGCGTAGACCAGTGGCTGCAGGAACTGGCCCAGAACCGTCGTTCCTTCCGCCCCTTCGACCTGCAGACTGACGACTTCAACGCCATGATCCTCGGCAAGCCCGTTGAGAAGAAGTGGAACGACTTCTTTAACAAAGGCCTCAGCCATAACTACCTCCTCGACAACCTCAACAAAACCGAGAAGTCCATCCAGGAACCTGACAACTTCCGCAAGATGCTGGAGCTGTTCTATGATGTGACGGACAAAGCGTTTGAGGAGAAAATCAAAGTCGTGTAACCCTGGCAGCGCGGGTGGCCCAGGGTTGAAACCCTGGGCTAGTCAGTAGGCAAACGAGTGTCAACTGAACGCTACGTAGCCCAGGGCTTCAGCCCTGGGACATCGAGAAATCAACATGAGCCACGTTTTTCAGTCGTTGTGGGTGCACGTTACATGGGCTACCAAAAATCGGCAGCCGTGGCTCACACCAGATCTGAAACCAGTGCTGTTCAATCAGATTCGCCATATCGCGGAGAAGGATAACATTCACCTCGATTTTCTGAATGGCGTGTATGATCATGTGCACTGTTTGCTCTCACTGCGCACTACGAGCCGGTTGGATTTGATTATGCAGCAACTGAAGGGTAAAAGTGCATATTGGGTGAATGAGCAGCAATTAACCGACTTTACCTTCGGCTGGCAGAATGGCTACGGTGCGTTTTCAGTCAGCCCGTCACACGTCGAGCGGGTGCGTAACTACATTCGTAATCAGGAGAAGCATCATCAGGAGCAGGATTACTGGCAGGAAATGGAAATGCTGGAAAAATTAGCTAGGGTGCCATAAGCTATGCAGACGACGCGGGCGTCCTAGTGCTGAAGCCCTGGGCTAGTCAGCGGAAATAGAACGGCCCACTCCATAGCCCAGGGCTTTAGCCCTGGGACACCCGCACCGACCACGCCCCGCACCATCCGCCAAACAAGAACAGAACCGCTAACTAGCCCAGGGTTTCAACCCTGGGAACCCCGGAAAACAACATGGCCAAAGTCCTTCGCTTACATAATAATGGCTCCCAGCAGGTTCAAGGCTGGCAGAAAACGGCGCCGGTAACGAGCACCGAAATCAACACCGTTACGGACCCCGCGGGCGGCAAGTCACGCAACCTAGCCGTGAGCATCCCGACGCCCTTTGCGCGGATGCACCTGTTTGAAACGGCGTTCGACTTCCTGGCCCGCGAAGGGCAGCGCAATCCCGGCTCGGTGTACCACGAGCTGACAACCCACTTCTGGGATCTGCTGGAGCTGCTCTACAACTACCACCTCTACACCCAAGCCGGCCGCAAAATCACGCTGCGCCGCTGGAATGCGGAGGCAGAAATTCGCCGGATGCGGCAGGAGGAGGGCACGCGCCTGCTGGGCGAGACGCTGCAGCTGTACATGCAGGACGAGCGGTTCCGCGACTTCACCGACATGTATCTGGTGTACTATGAGTCGCCGGAGCTGGCGGGCGGCACGCGCCTGCTGGGCGGCACTTCGCCGCTAACCATCCTGTTCACCGGGCCCGAGGTGCAGCCCCTAGACCTAGAGCGCCCGCAGGCACGCGGCCACTACTTCGACAAGCAAACTGTGCTGCTCGAAGACCGTGACCCGCAATTCCGGGAGTTCGTGTACGAACTGTTCCTAGCCTACCCGCAGCTGCAGCGCCGCGAGTTTGCCGGCAGCGTGTACGCAGGCCTCGACCGCAGCAAAATCAACCAGCTCCAGATGCAGGGCGACCGGAGCGCGCAGCAGTTTGCGGCCCGCTACCCCGCCCTAGTGGATGTGCACGGCAACCTAGTGAGCGTGAAAGGCGTGCCGCTGCCTGGCCGCGCTGACCAGTCGGCTGTGACCAGCTCCGACCTGTTCATTCAGCCCACGCGGGAGGCTATTGCTGGCCGGCCTAGGCCACTGGTACTGCGCCCCAACCTGACAATGCCCGGCGCTAACTACCTCAACGGCCAGCCCTGGGACGACCGCACGCCGGTTCCCTACCACGATGAAGTAGCCCTGGAAAACCGGGTACTACCCGGCAAAGGCTTCAAGTACCCCTACCTCACAGTAGGCGACTTGCTGGAGGACTCGCTGGTAGAGCTGCCCTACGAACTGAATACCCAGCGTTTCCACACTGGCAAAGTAACCTTCCAGTATGGGGCCGACGGGCAAGGCCGTGCTCGTTTTCCCTACCTGCTGCCACTAAAGCAAGCCTTCTTCGAGTACTTCACGGAGAATGAGCTAGCCGAGCTGCTCACCTTCACCATCGACCTCAGCCACGTGCGCGTGCAGCTGCGGGTGCCGGTGCAGGCGGGACGCTTCATCACCTTCGAGCGCAGCTATTACACCAATCCGCAGAACCCGAAGGATGCTCAGGGCCGCGAGATTCTGGAGAAGGGCCGCATTGTGAAGGCCACCGTAGGCGTGGGCGTGTTCCCCTTCTACAAGGTGCGCTACCAGCCCGAGTACAACGACCTCTACAAGGTGATGTTGGTGGATGCCGATAACTCGCCCACCATGCTCAGCCGCCGCTACGACCTGCAGTTCTTCGTGAACGGGGAGCGAATCACGGAGCAAGGTGCCGCCCGCCGCGCCACTCGCTACGAGCGTACCCAGAAGAGCATGGCCACTGCCGGCAGCACTTACTATGAGGTAACCGGCACGCACTTCGACTTAGTGGAACTAACCTGCCCGCCGGCCACCATTGGCGCAGAGCCGGCCCGGGGTTTGTTCGTGCCGCGCTGGCGTGAGCTGGACCGAGGCACCCGCCGCTTCACCTTCGCGGTGGACTTTGGTACCACCAACACCCACATTGCCTACGCCGATTCGCCCACGGCGCACCCGCGTCCGCTGACTATTGGGGAGGCCGATGTGCAGGTAGAGTGGCTTCATGCGCCGGTAGCCGATGCTGGCCTCTCGGCAGCCCAGCGCTACCGCACCGGTGCTGGCCAAATCTGGACTTACATTGCTACCCTGCAGAACCGCGAGTTTGTGCCCTCGTTTGTGGGCGAAGGCGGCTCGGTGTATGAGTTTCCGATTCGGACGGCCGTTTGCGAAACAACGTCGTTTGCTAATGAGCCCGCCAAGGTGCTCAGCAACATTAATATCGGCTTCAGCATCAACACCGAAAACGCTTCGGAGCTGCCCCAGAACCGCTTCATTACCAACCTGAAGTGGTCGGCGGAGCTGGACCCACAGGGCGTGTCGCGCATTGAGGCCTTTTTCAAGGAAATCCTGCTGCTGCTCCGTCACAAGGCGGCCCTGCACGGCGGCATCTTGGAAGACACCCGCGTGGTGTGGTTTGCGCCGCTGAGCTTTGATGGCTTCCTGCGCAACCAGTTCCAGCAGGTATGGGACGAGTCGTTCCAGCAGGTATTCAAGACGCGCCGCCCCACCATCTGCCTCACCGAATCGGTAGCGCCGTACTACTACCTCACCGCCACCAACCAGGTAGTCCCCAACCGCGACGAAAACGTGGTGAACATCGACATCGGTGGTGGTACCACTGACTTGCTGCTCTTTGCGGACCAGAAACCCGCCTACAGTACCTCGTTCCGCTTCGCCGGCGACGACCTGTGGGGCGACGGCTACGCCCGTGTACAAGGCGCACCCAAGCAAAACGGTCTGCTCCGCCTCGGCGTAGGTCATGTCGAAAGCCTGCCCGACTCCGAGCAAAACCAGGAATACAAAGGCTACCTGCGTGCCGCGCTCAGCAACACCGATTTTGGTTCTGCTGACGTGACTAGCTTGTTATTCAAATACGATGACGCCCTGCGCTTTACCCAGGCCCTGGGCCTCGGCAAAGGCCGGCAGCTGCGGGTGTTGTTCTACTTGCACTACACCAGCATCATCTACCACACGGCGCAGCTGGTGAAGCACCTCGGCCTGAAAACGCCGCGCTACCTCTGCTTCTCGGGCAAAGGCAGCCTCTACCTGCGTCTGCTGGCCGGTGGCAGCTCCCTGGTGGCCATCGAGAAGATTACGAAGGCCATTTTCCACGCTGTAACCGGCACCGAGCCGCCCCACAACTTCCGCGTTATTCTGGCCGACAACCCCAAAGAAGCTACTACCAACGGCGGCGTGCTGTTCGAGGAAAAGAGCAACACTTCCGACTACGACAACATCAAACCAGTGAAGTACAGCGGCGCTGTGGAAGGAACCGAGCTTAACCAGCAGCGCCTGAAGCTGAATCAGGTAGATGCCGAGCTGAAAAACACGGTGCTCGAAAACGTGCGCAACTATCTCACGCTGGTGCTGGAAGGCGACGAAGTAGCGCCCTACCTGCGCGAAGTAGGCGTAGACGTGGACCGTCAGCGCGTGAAGGATAGTCTGCAGCGTGAAATCGAGGACAGCTTAAGCTTGGGCCTGCACCAGTTTCAGCGCCAGCTTTCCTCCGACGAAACTCTGCCCGAAACCCTGTTCTTCCTGCCGCTGAAACAGGCCCTGTACAACCTGAGCCGCGAGCTGCAGGCCTAGCTACCAACGTCTTGTTAAAGCCAGCAACTGGTTCCCTAGTTCTCCCAAGCAGGAAACCGTAGGAAACCAGTTGCTGGCTTT
Organism: Hymenobacter sp. HSC-4F20; assembly: GCF_019599275.1. GTDB lineage: Bacteria > Bacteroidota > Bacteroidia > Cytophagales > Hymenobacteraceae > Hymenobacter. The sequence continues at coordinate 242,751 of NZ_JAHZTD010000004.1, forward strand.
ATATATCAGACCCAGTTTCGCGTTTACCGTTTACTTCTAGCCTCTCCCGAACTTCTACCCAACACCCTATGACCCTTTCCCGTCGCGCTGCTTCTTTGCTTACTGGTCTGCTGCTTCTGGCAGCGGGCAGCCACGCTCAAACTCCCCTCGGCCAGCCTACACTGGATGAGCAAAAGGTGCAAATCTGGTGCGCTACGGCCAAGTTTGTATACGAGGATACCGGTCGTCCTAACCTCAAGAGCAGCCTGCGGTGCGGCAGCTCCCTGAAGGAGTTTGAGAATAGCATTAAGCCGGATAGTCAGCGGGTATACTCAGCGCTCTACCAGCCGTTGGAGGCGCGGGGTACTATGTACAAGGGGCTGGGTTCCAATTCGTCTCGTCTGCAGAAGCTGACCACCGAAATCATTAATCGGCTGAAGTCGTCGCCGGCCCGCCGGGCCAACCCCGCCCGAATGCAGCGCGTAGCCACGCTGGAGGCGGCCCTGAACGGCTATGTGCAAAACGGCACGCCCATCGGGGATTTGGCTTCTACCGAGTCGGCGGCCGAAACGGTTGACACAACAGCCACCACCGACGAAGCTACCGCGGCAGCTGCGCCCGGCGATGCGGGCCTCGATGAAGCCGGCGTTGCTACCCCCACTGCTCAAACAAACAGTGGAGCGGGAGAAAGTCTAATGAACAAGTTTTTCGGACCCCTTGCCCTTATTCTTTCCCTGCTGAGTTTGGTGCTGTATGCCCTGATGCGCAAAAACATCGGAGCCTTTCAGAAGGAGCTGAGTGCCCGCATTGATAAGCGCCGCGACGAAATACTAGCCCTGCAAAACTCACCAGCCAGCGGGGGCCCGCGAGCCGCCGGGCCTCCGCCCGCCGACCGCCTCACACCTGCCCAACAGCGGGAGGTAGAAAAGCTGGTGCAGCAGCGCGTAGAAGAAGAGCTAAAGAAGCTACGCGGTCAGGTTTCTACCGCTGCGCCCGAGCGCAGTGCTACCTCCGATTCATCAAACCCCGTTCAGCCGCTAGTGCAGCCTGCTACCCCGCAGCCTGCGCCCGAAGTATCGGCGCCCGTAGTGCCCGTTGCTCCACCGGTAGCAGCTGTCTATTCCGCGCCAGCTCAACCGGCTGAAATGTCGGCAGTGCCGCCGGTAACGCCAGCAGGACCGCCTTCTGCCTCTCCCCGCGAGGAGTTTGAAAGCCTGGTGCCTCCGGTGCAACTTCCTACCCCGCCCGCTACCCCCCAAGCGGCTCCCAACCTTGCCGCCCTGCCGCAAACGCGCTACGTGAAGGTGCCTGTGAACGGAGCTTTCAGCGAGTATGATTTCAGCGACGAGCCCCAGCACGACAGCATCTACGAAATCTATTTTGACCCCCAGTGGCCCGAGCTGGCTACCTTCAGCGTAACCTCCAACCCGGCGGTGCACGCCTACGCTATCCAGAGTGCTCAGTATTCCTTGCGCGAGGCCTGCAAGTATCAGCAGCCCGCGGGCCCCGTTACCCGTATCGTGACGGAAGAAGAAGGCGTGTTGCGAAAAGTGGGCGGCTCCTGGCAGATTGAGCAGAAGGCGGCTATCCGATTTGAGTAAACTGCGCCCGTCATCCTGACGAAGGAAGGACCTTTTCGCGGCTGAACGAGTATCGTCTGATCGACCCGTTCCAGCGTGATGAGGTCCTTCCTTCGTCAGGATGACCGGCGAAGAATGGCGTTATTTACGATTGTATGCTTGAAATCATTCTCGAAGTAGCCGTAGTGGCCGTGGTAGTTGGGCTGCAGATCCGTACGTTTCTGAAGACGAGGGCCAACGCGCTGCAACTGGCGGCGCTGTATCCGCCCAAGGAAACGTTGCGCGTGGAGCACCGCATTGTGCTGCCCGATGGCCGCGACTTGCCCGAGTACGCCGCCGACGCCCCGCCCGAATCCTTTGCTACCAGCCTGGTAAAGGCCGAAAATGCCTCGCCGCAGTTCCAGGAAATCCTGCTCGATACCAACGACTACCTGCGCCACAATAAAGGCGCCGCGGCCGATTTCGGTATTCTCAAGGACATATCGGAGCGCCAGAGCGAAGTGTTGGACAATGAGGTGCAGGCCACCGTAGCCACGCCCCTGTACCTGGGGCTGCTGGGTACCTTCCTGGGCGTTATTCTAGGTTTGATGGGTATTGCCCGCAACGGCGTATCGGATGAAAATGCCCTGACTCCTTTTCTCACCGGCGTACTCATTGCCATGACGGGTTCCTTCGTGGGCCTGCTTCTGACGCTGCTCGGCAACGGCGTGCTGCGCCAGGCCCGCCAGCAGCTCGACCGGCTCCAGAACCAGTACTACACCTTCCTGCAGGCTCGTTTGCTACCCGTGCTGCACGCCGATATGGCCAGCTCGCTCACCAACCTGAAATCGGTGTTGGATGCGTTTAACCAGCAGTTTGTGGGCCAAGTGGAGCTGTTTAATCCGCTCATGGACAAGGTGACCCAGAACATCCGGGTGCAGAGTGATTTCCTGGAGCGGCTCGATACCATTGGCTACGACAAAATGGCCGCCGCCAATATTCTCGTGTTCGAGAAGGTGCGCGAGTCGGCGGAGATGTTTGCAGCCTTCACCGGCTACCAGCAGCGGCTGAATGAAATGCTACAGAACGGCTACCAGTCGGCGCAGAGCGTGAACAACATCCTAGACCGTTTGCGCGGCTTCGAGAAGGGCATCAACGACCTGGGTCAGTACATCGGCGGCAACAACAACTCGGTGCAGCTTATGCTCGACTTCTTCCAGAAGCACCAGGTAGAGCTGCGCAACCTCAAGGACCGCGCCGAGCAGCACATCGACCAGGCGGGGGTAGGCCTGGCCGAGGTCATGAACCAGCGTTTGGCCTACAATGAGCGGCAGGCCCAGCTGGCCTACGAGAAGTGGCAGCAGTACTTCGACAAGCTCAACGCCGACAACATCTTCGAGAAGCTACTGAAACAGCTGGAGCCCTTCCAGAACCTCAACACCCAGCAAGCCGACCTCAGCCGCGACGTCACGGCCACCCAGCGCGAACTACTGCGCAAAATTGAACTCGACTCGCAGATTCAGGCCAAGCTGCTCTCCGAGCTTTCCAACCTGAACACGGTGCTGGTAAAGGCTACGTCTAAGAACCGTTTTCAGCGGTTTATGGACAAGCTGTTTGGTGGCGTGCGGCCACAGTAATAGAAGCTAAATCTTTGTCATCCTGAGCGGAGCGAAGGACCTCCACCGTTTCGTTGGGGTAGCAAATTAATTACCCTAAGTAGAGGTCCTTTGCTCCGTTCAGGATGACAACTTTGTAAAACATGAACAACTCCACTTTCAACAACCGCCAAAGCAACGACTTCTTCTGGCCCAGCTACGTGGACCTGATGACGTCCTTGTTTGTGGTGATGCTGGTGCTGTTTGTGTACAGCTTCAAGCTGTTCAAAGACCGGGAAGGGGAGTTGAAAAAGGCCAACGGCGAACTGAAGGTAAAAGCCGCCGAGCTGGAGCAGATTACCAAAATCCGCAATTCCTTGCAGCAGCTGGAGGGCCGCTACTTCCGCTACGACCCCGCCAACGAGCGACACGAGCTGCTGGTGCCGGTACAATTCAAGGCCGGCCGCGACGAAATTCAGGAGGCCTACAAACCCGCTTTGCTGCAAGCGGGCCGCCGCCTGCGCACCGTGCTCAAAAACATCAAAACCGACCAGCCCGTGCGCTACCTCGTGATTGTGGAAGGCATGGCCGCGCGCTACCCCCAGGGCGACCCACGGAACGCCCGCGAGGAGCAAACCACCTACCAGCTCAGCTACCGCCGCGCCCTGAACCTACTGAACCTTTGGAAGCAAAACGGGCTGAATTTCAGTCAGGACCGCAGCATTGAGTTGATTATTGGAGGTAGCGGCTTCTACGGTACCGGCCGCTACAGTGGCCGCCGCGAGGGTGACAACAAACGCTTTCTGATTCAGGTAATTCCGAAGGTAGGCCGGTTCTAGAAGCATCAAGCTTGGGTTTGGGAAGTCGGGAGGGGTAGCAAGAATTGCGGCTGGCTGACTCGGCGGCTTCGGCTAGCGTGTTTATCTTGGGCGCATTCCCACCGTATGCCCATGCAAAAACTGTTTGTTCCCGTACTAGCCTTGGCCGCGCTGGCTTCCTGCCGCTCGTCCCAGTCTGGTGCTCCTGCCGCGAAGGCTACTTCCGCCAAAGGGGCCGTTACTTCATCCTCCTCCGCCGTGCTGCAATACCCGCAAACCAAGCAAACAGACCAGAAAGACGATTACTTCGGTACTACCGTAGCCGATCCGTACCGCTGGCTAGAAGACCTCGATTCGCCCGAAACCAAAGCCTGGGTTGAGGCCCAGAATAAAGTCACGTTCGGCTACCTGGAGAAGATTCCGTTCCGCGACAAAATCCGGGACCGGCTTACCACCATCTGGAATTACGAGCGGTTTGGGGTGCCCGAGGAAGAAGGCGGGCAGCTGTACTTCAGCAAAAACGACGGCCTCCAGAACCAGGCCGTGCTGTACGTGCAGCAAAATGGCCAGGAAGGCCAGCCCGACGTGCTCCTCGACCCCAACAAGTTCTCTGCTGATGGCACTACGGCCCTGGCCGGTACCTACTTCTCCACCGACCACCGCTACCTGGCGTACGCTACCTCCGGCGGCGGCTCCGACTGGCAGAAGCTAAAGGTGCTGGACTTGAAAACCCGCCAACCCCTCCCCGATGAATTGCAGTGGGTAAAAGTATCCGGTGCGGCCTGGTACAAGGATGGCTTCTTCTACAGCCGCTACGATGCGCCAAAGAAGGGTGAAAACCAGCTTTCCGGCAAAAACGAGTTCCATAAGGTGTATTACCACCAGCTCGGCAAGCCCCAGAGCGCCGATAAGCTGGTGTACGAGGACCCCAAGATGCCCCTGGGCTTCCGCACCGTGGGCACCACCGAGGATGAGCGGTTTCTGGTGCTCTACCTCACTGATGGCAAAGCCGACGGCAACCGCCTTTCCGTGCGCGACCTCACCGACCCCAAGCAGGCCAACAGCTTCACGTCCCTCATCAGCAACTACGAGTACAACAACTCCGTGGTGGGCAACGTGGGCGGGCAGCTGCTGGTGTACACCAACTACAAGGCCCCGCGCTACCGCGTGGTGCTCATCGACCCCAAAAAGCCTCAGGAAGCCAACTGGAAAGAGGTACTGCCCGAAACGGAAAACAAGCTCGAAGGCGTAGATCAGGTAGGCGGCTACCTGGTGGCTTCCTACCTCAAGGATGCCAGCTCCCTCGTGAAAGTATACACGGAGAAGGGTGAGTTCAAGCACGACGTAGCCCTGCCCGCCATTGGCACGGCGGCCGGTTTCGGGGGGCGCCGCAACGCCAAAACGGTGTACTACGCCTTCACCTCGTTTACCTACCCCACTACCATCTATAAGTACGACCTCGCTACGAACACCAGCACGGTATTTCGTGCGCCTAAGGTGGATGTGAAGCCCGCAGACTACGTAACCATACAGGTGTTTTATAAGAGCAAGGACGGAACGAAGGTGCCCATGTTCATCACGCACAAGAAAGGCGTGAAGCTGGATGGCCAGAACCCTACCTACCTCTATGCCTACGGCGGCTTCAACATTTCCCTGACTCCGAGTTTTAGCGTAGCGCGCATGCTGTGGCTGGAAAATGGCGGGGTGCTGGCCATTCCGAACCTGCGCGGCGGCGGCGAGTACGGCGAGGCCTGGCACCAGGCCGGCATGACGCCGAACAAGCAGAACGTGTTCGACGACTTTATTGCCGCGGCTGAATACCTGAAAGTAACCGGCTACACCAGCACCGAGAAGCTGGCTATGGCCGGCGGCTCCAACGGCGGCCTGCTGGTAGGTGCTACCATGACCCAGCGCCCCGACCTCTGCGGCGTGGCTTTCCCGGCCGTAGGCGTGATGGATATGCTGCGCTACCAGAAGTTTACCATCGGCTGGAACTGGGCCCCCGAGTACGGCACCTCCGACAACTACGCGCAATTCCAGAACCTGTACCGGTTTTCGCCCTTGCACACCCTCAAGCCCGGCACCAGCTACCCCGCTACCCTCATTACCACCGCCGACCACGACGACCGGGTAGTGCCCGCGCACTCCTTTAAGTTTGCCGCCGCCTTGCAGGCTGCCAACGAAGGCTCGCGCCCCCAACTAATTCGGGTGGATGTAAATGCGGGCCACGGCGCCGGCAAAAGCACCAAGCTCCAGATTGAGGAATGGGCCGACATCTGGGCGTTTGCTTACCAGAACATGGGCGTACATCCGTACCGGAAGTAGGGGTAGGGCTTCGGGCCCAGGGCTTGGAGCGGAGCGTGGCTTAGCCAGTAAACCAGCGAAGGCGCCGCGCCCTACGCACCAAGCACTAGGCACTATCAACCCACCGCCGTATCTTCGCGGCCGCAACTCCCGTAATTGCCTCTGTTCTTTTGCTTTCAGATATGAAAAAAACATTCCTGTTCGGTCTGCTGGCCGGTTCGCTGCTGCTCTCCACTACTTCGTGCAGCAACCCCGATATTAAATCGGATGAAGATGTAGCCACCACGCCGCTGCCTCCCATCCCGGCCGCTCCCGACACTACCGGTGGCAAAACGCCTTCGGCCAACGAAGCAACCCGCGAAATCAATGCGGTGAATGCCACCGAGGACATCAAGAAGATGCAGCCTACCATGTAATTCGGCCTTTGTGCCACGTGCTCAACGCCCTTCCGCTGCCTGCGGGAGGGCGTTGGCATTTGTATTCCAGACTTCGTAAGCGCCAGATTCTGCCGTGTATCCGGCGCCGTCTTCCTCTTCCTACCTCTACCTACATGTCCAACCTCACAATCCGCCGCGGCCAGGAGGCCGATTTGCCCCAGGTGCTGGCCCTGATTCAGGAACTGGCTGAGTATGAGCGTGCCCCGCACGAAGTCACGAATACGCTGGCTGACATGCAGCGCGACGGCTTCGGCCCGGAGCCGATTTTTAAGTTTTTCGTGGCCGAGCAGCCCGAGGGCCGCATCATCGGCATTGCGCTTTACTACACGGCCTACTCTACCTGGAAGGGCCGTATGCTTTACCTCGAAGACCTGGTCGTGACGGAAGACCTGCGCGGTACCGGCATTGGCAAGCGGCTTTTTGATGCGGTAGTAGCCGAGGCGCGCCACACGGGCGCCAACCGCATGAAGTGGCAGGTACTGGAGTGGAACGAGCCGGCCATCGGCTTCTACAAGAAAATCGGTGCCAACCTCGACCCCGAGTGGCACAACGGCAACCTCACCGCCGAGCAACTGCTGGCCTACCCCTGCGAGGTGGTTCAGTAAGAAGAGAAGGATGAAATAAGTGACGTGTTCGGGCGAACGGAGCAGCATTGTCCGGGCGGAGCTGCTACCCCTTGAAACGTGACAAGCCCTTACTTCCGCCTAGGAAGTAAGGGCTTGCCTGCAGGTGAGCTTGTCAATGTGAAGAGGGAAAGAATGGCGTCATCCAGCCTTCTCACCAGTTAGTCTACTACCTCTAGCATGGTGCGGAAGGAGGCGTAGCGGCCGCCGAAGTGCTTTTCGATTTCGTTGCGCAGGGCAGGTGCTGCTACCTCCTGATATTCTTCCAACTGTTCGAGGCTCACGCAGTAGTATTGGGCAGCGTAGGTAATGCCGTTATCTTCCTCGTTGAGCAACCGGCACAACTGGCTTTTGAGAAAGAAGCCGGTGGCCATAACATCAGGCATGTGGGTGTCGCGCATATACTCCACCCACTGGTCGGCAATTTCCGGGTCGAGGCTGGTTGTGACGTTGTACAGAATCATGGTAAGGAATGCTTAAAGTAAGGGCCGCTGAAGTAGCCGCTCCGGTGCAACAGAAAGAAGTAACACAAAAGTCGGGCAAAAAATCCAAGACCCTGAGGTTTGTGCGGAAGCCTCCCGGCCACCTCACACCCGCATATGGTCGAAATGAAACTCCTGAATGCGGGCCTGAATGTCTTTCGAGGAAAGCTTTTCGCGGATAGCGGCCTGTACCAGACCGGGCAGTTCAGCATCGCCGGCAAAGCGCAGGGCCAGCAGTTGCTTCAGCTGCAGTTGCTCCTCCAGGGGGCGCAGGCTCTGGCCGGTAATTTCAAAGTAGCGCTGGCGCATTTCCAGCCGAATAAGGCGGTCCTGGAGGGTAAGGGCATAATGCTGCCGGAGCATCACCAGCGCGCCAAGCCCAACTCCGGCCAGTAGCATTACCGTAAACCACAGCCGCGAAATTTCCGAGTCATCACCAGCCACAGCTACGTAGCGACGGATACTGTACAGAAAAAGGATTAAAGCGGCTGGCAGCAACACAAAGTGGTGCAGCGGATAATACATGGGTTTGTTCTGAGTCGGGTGTGCAGACATACAGCAGGTAGGTGAGAAGGTAGAAGTAAGTAAAAAATAAAGGCAGTGTTTGAGTACGGCGCAGCTGGGGCAACTGGTAGCAGCCCCCAACAAAAACTCCGACTACAAGTCGGAGTTTAAGCTAAAAGACGAGATGAGCCTATGCGAAGGTCGCGGTACGGGCCCACTGGGTCGTGTGCGAACCTGTTTCCCTTCTACGCATCTGTGCTAAACCCGGGCATGTGTTTCGTAGAAGGTAGCCGGCTGGCAGTTAGTTTTCTACATAATCCAGGTCCTTACCGAAGCTTTCGGGCAGCGTAGTTACGGCCCAGAACGCAATCAGCAGGGAAACAAACCCTAATACTGCGGCGCTGCCACTGAGGCCCATCGGCCCGCGCAGCGCCTGAAACAGCGGAACCAGCAGCACCACGGAACCCCGGGCAAAGTTGGGAGCAGTGGTAGCCACCGTAGCCCGCAGGTTGGTGCCGAACTGCTCGGCGGCCACCGTCACGAACAAAGCCCAAAACCCTACCGAAATACCCAGCACAAAGCACGCGGCGTAGAACACGGTAGGAGATGCCCCGCGCAGGCCAAACAAGTACACTGCCACCAGCACACCACAAAATACCAGGAACAGCTGCAGCGCCCGGTTGCGGCTCCGCAGCAGTTGGCTGAGCGTGCCGCTGGCGAAGTCGCCGAACACGAGGCCGAAGTAGCACCAGAACACGGCCAGGCCGGCCGTGACGGGGCCCGTAACGCCGAGGCCCGCGCCAAACTCCGGGGCCAGCGTAATTAGGATGCCTACCACAAACCAGAGCGGCACCCCAATCAGCAGACACTTGACGTAGCGCGCCAGCCGGGCTCCGTTCGTGAACAGGGCCAGAAAGTTGCCCCGCTCTACCTCGCTTTTCTTGGTTTGCTCAAACATCCCCGATTCATAGACGCCTACCCGCAACGCCAGCAAGGCCAGACCCAGGCCGCCCCCCACGAAATAAGCGTTGCGCCAGCCCAGCGCCTCGCCTACCCAATACGCCAGCATAGCCCCCGATACGCCCACGGTAGCCACAATCATGGTGCCGTAGCCGCGCTTTTCCTTGGGTAGCGTTTCTGAAACCAGCGTGATGCCGGCCCCCAATTCTCCGGCCAGGCCAATACCGGCAATTAGCCGCAGCCAGGCATGTTGCTCAATGCTTTGCACGAAACCGTTGGCAATATTGGCCAGCGAGTAAATCAGGATGGAGCCGAACAGCACCGACAGCCGGCCCCGTTTGTCGCCCAGAATACCCCACAAAATACCGCCGAGCAGCATGCCGCCCATCTGCATATTAATAAGGTACAGGCCTTGGTTGGTAACGGCCTCGGGGGCTGTAATTCCTAAGTCTTTCAGACTCTGTACCCGCACAATGCTGAACAGGATCAGGTCGTAGATATCAACGAAGTAGCCCAGGGCAGCTACTACTACAATGGCGCTGAGCAGGCCAGCAGCTTTGGGTGGGGTAGGGGAGGTAGCGGGTTTCATGCGGTGGAAATTGACAGGCCGCAGATTACGAGTTTTTTCGCTGCCAACCCGCGCTACCGGCCCGATGCCGCAGGGGCCACCTGTTGGTCGCAGCAGCCGTGGGCACCCATCAGGGGGAGGTCGTCTTCGAGCTGTACGGTGCAGTGGCTGATGTTGAACTCGTGCAGTAAATCGTGCTGTAGCTCGCGCAGAAACACGTTGGCGTTCTGGCCGCCGGGTCGCACAAGGTGAGCCGTAAGGGCCGTATCCTGGGTGCTAAGGGGCCAGATGTGCAAGTCGTGGACGCTGCTGACGCCGGGGCGGGCCAGCAGCCAGCGGCGCACCGCTGCCACATCAATATCGGCGGGAGCGGCTTGCAGGCTTAGCTGCACGGTTTCGCGCAGCAGCCCCCAGGAGCCCACGCCTACCACTGCCAGTATCACGAAGCTGATGGCCGGATCAAGCCAGTGCCAGCCGGTGAAGTACACCAGCGCGCCCCCCACCACTACCCCCACCGACACGAGCATATCGGTAAGCATGTGTAGATAAGCGCCGCGCACGTTCACGTCGCCCTTCTGCCCGTGGCGGAACAGCCACGCAGTAAAGCCATTAACCAAAATTCCTAGCCCGGCCAGGCCCATAACCACAGTGCCATTTACCGGCTCCGGGTGGCGCAGATGATTGATGGTATCCCAGAGGATGAAGCCCAGTGCCAGGTACAGCAACGCCGCGTTCAGCAGTGCCGCCTGAATGGTAGCCCCTTTGTAGCCGTAGGTGTAGCGCTCCGAGGCCCGGCGCTTGGCTAGCAAAGATGCCCCCCAGGCCAGGGCCAGACTTAGCACATCGGAGAGGTTATGGCCCGCGTCGGAAAGCAGCGCCGAAGAGTTGGCCCAGAGTCCGCCGGCTGCTTCGCCGGCCACAAACAATAAGTTCAGCGCAATACCCCAGGCGAAAGCCGGGCCAAAATTACCATCCGCTGGCGGACCGTGGTGATGATGCGAGTGGTCGTGGCCGTGCTGGTGGTTGTGCGCCATGGGAAAGGATGGTTTGCCCGGAGGTCAGAACAGAGAACCGGGGGAGCACGCAAGACAGTTCAACTACCGGCTGCCGGCCCTACCCTCGCTACCCTTGTAAGTTAGTTAAAGCTCAACGGCACAACCAGCTTCACGCTTACCGTGCGGCCCATGTTGAACACCCCCGTACGGCCGGTAGCATAGTTCGCGGCAGTATACTTCAGGCGGCTCAGGTGGTTTTGGTACGCTACATCAAACAGGTTGTTGGCGGCGAGATAAAGCGAAAACAGCGTGCGGTCCTTGGCCGACACCACGTCGGTGCCCAGCCCGGCATTGAACAGCGTGTAGCTTGGGGTAGGTGTCTCGGTATCGAAAGCCGAGAAAATGCGGTTCTGGGCGAAGTTATGCTCCATAGTAGCGCGGGCGTAGAGGTTGTGCAGGCGCGAGCCGCCCAGCTTTCGGAAGTTTACCCGCAACTCCGACTGTAGCCGGTCGGCCGGAATAAAGGGCAGGTTTTTCTGCCCCGCCGGCTGATTGAACTCCATGGCCCGCACCATCGAAAACGAGTTTTCGAAGTGCAGCCAGTCCAGTGGGTGCGGGTGAATGTCGATGCTGGCCTCGCCCCCGGCTAGCCGGGCGTCGCCTTGCCCGTAGCGAAACACCCGGTCCCCTTCCGCCGAAAGGGAGTCGGAGCCATCGGCGGCGGCTAGGCGGCGGGGAAAGATGTAGTTGCTGATGCGGTTCCGGAATACGTCGGCGGAGATGCTTACGTGGTCGGAGGTGAAGTTCAGGCCCCCATCCAGCTGGAAGCTGGTTTCAGCTTTCAGGTCAGGCTCCCCGATTTCATAGCGGGTAGTACCCTCGTGAATGCCATTGGAGCCCAGCTCGGCAATATTCGGCGCCCGGAAGCCGCGGGCGACGTTGGCTTTCACCAGCCACTTTTCGCTTACATTGTAAGCCCCGCCCACACTGCCGCTTACGTTGCGGAAGCTGCTCGTGAAGCCCGAAAATTTCTCTTCGCCAAGGCCGGCCGGTACGGGTTGCTCGTCGTCGTTGAGGTAGAGGGCATCGGCATGAATGCGCCGTAGGTCGTAGCGCAGGCCCCCGCTAAGGTCCAGCTTGCCGAAGCTTTTCTTGGTGATGCCAAACAGGCCGCCATCCCATAAATCGTAGGCCGGAATCAGGAATTCGACGCCTTTATTCTGGTTTTGCTGCTGCATGCCGCTCACGCCCACTGTCGTGTTCCAGCCGCGCATTTCGGGCAAAAACCAGCGCAGGGCGTAGTCTACAGTGCGGAGCTGGAAGTACAACGACTTCTCGTAGTAATCCGCGGGGTTGCCGAACTCGCGGCGCAGGTTCTGCTGCCACCCTACGTTCAGGGTTAGGCGGTGCTGGCCCAGAATGAAGTTGTTATCCGTGCCGATGCGCAGGTGGTTTATTTGCTGGCGCGGCACGTCGAGGTCGTAGCCCGAGAAGCCGTGGCCCGTTACTACCTGCGTTTCGCCCAGGCTATTCGTGCGTAAGAATCGGCCTGACAGTGAGTCCCGCTCGCCCTCAATCAGCCCCAGTAGTTGGTTGAAGCTATTGAAGGTGAGGTGAGAATAGCCCCAGCTTTTGTTGAGGCCCACGTAACCACTGCCGTTCAGCTCCCGGAAGCCGGAGTTATACACGCGCCCGTCGTAGCGGTTGCGGTAGTCGGCGGCTACCTTGCCCGAGCCGCGCACCTGCCAGTTGAAGCCGCCCAGGTTGCCGGCATTCCAGAGAGAGTAGCCCTGCTGGTAATTGTTGGTCTGATAGTTAGCCGTGACGGAGCCCAGGATGCGGCCATCGTCGACGGGGTCGGGGGGGAGGAAGTTGATAACGCCCGCCAATCCGTCGGAGCCGTAGAGCAAGGAGCCGGGGCCTTTAATGATTTCGGCCCTATCAATGCTAAACTCGTCAATCTCGATGCCGTGCTCATCGCCCCACTGCTGGCCTTCCTGCTTGGCGCCATTGTTAAGGGTGATAACGCGGTTGGAGCTTAGGCCCCGAATAACGGGCTTGCTGATGGCAGCTCCGGTGGTAATCTGATTGAGGCCGGGAGTGTGGGCAATGGCATCTACGGCGTTGGTAGCGGCCGTTTGGCGCAGGCGCGTTTGATCTACCACGCTGGTAGGCACCGGCGAGCGGCGCATTTCGGTGCTGGCCGAAACGCCCGTTACCACCACCTGCCCGATTTCTGTTTCGGCGGGCGTAAGGGCCACATCCAGCGCCTGACCAGCGCTGGTATCTACCGTGCGCACTACGGTGGTATAACCCACAAAGCGCACCTGCATCAGGAAGCGCCCGCGCGGCAGATTCACAAATTGAAAGCTGCCATCGGGGCCCGTGGCCGTGGCCTGCCTCAGATCCGGAAATACGATGGTAGCACCAGGTAAAGCCTCACCGCTACTGGCATCGGTAATGCGGCCTGTTACCGGAGTAGCTACCCGGACCGGACGGGGAGGGTTGGGGCTTGGGGCGGGGGTAGGGGTTTGGGCCAGTACACTCCCGGTCAGCAGTAGCAAGCCGGCAGTTAAGGAGAGCTGAGACATAGAAGTGCAAATTACACGAAGCCAATGAACGGAGCGTGAGGCGAAAAGGCTGCATGGGCTCTTATATAAAGAAAACGCCGGCCAAAGGCCGGCGTCTTCCTGGAGTTTCTCCACAACCAAAACGGGAGAAAAGGCGGTGGAAAGGCCAGTTGCAGCCAGCCCTTCCGAAAATTGACGACGTGATGAATTAGTGAGAAGGTGAGTGGCTGCTCGCGCTGGCACCTGCAACAGGTTGCGTGCCCGGAGTCTTGGAGCTGCCCGAGCGTTAAACTCGCCGTTTCACCATCTCACTTCCGCTTAGCGCACCACAGTCGGGAAGTTTACTTCTACATCGGTGCTGCCGGGCGCGAAGGTGCCGTTCTTGGAGCCAGGCTGGTGGCGCAGCGTGATTTTGAGCGTGCCGGTAGTGCCCGTGGCGTTGGCCGCCCCCGTCACGGCCTGCGTCGTAAGGCCAACCGCTAGGTTGTTCTTGTCCTTATCGGTGGGGGTGATGGTGAGGTTCGTGCCCGAAGTTTCGAAGAAGAACAAGTGCTCATCGGCTTTTTCCTGAATTTCCGCCGTGGTGTTTTCGGCGGGAGTCTTCGTTTCGTCCTGCAGAGCGAGCGTACCGGTATAGGTGGTGTTGGCAGCCAGCGTGAGCGTGCCAATGGTAGGGGCAGTGCCACCGTCACCGTCCAGGTCGCGGTACTGCACCAGTACGGGGGTACCGCCGCCAGTTGGCGTGAGCGTATAGGTTACGGTCGTGATTTGCTCGTTGTCTTCGTCGGGCGTGGGGTCTTCGTTATCATCCTTACAGGCCGAGAGCAGGGTAGTAGAAGCCAGCAGTGCTAGCAGAAAAGGACGGAAAACAGACTTGTTCATGAGGAGAGGAAAAAGAGATGGATGAAGTGAAATGAAAAAGAGGTTAGCGCCGCGGACTAAGCTCGAAAGGCACTTGCACGCGCAGCGTCACGTTGCGGCCCATTTCGTCGGCGAAGTAGCGGTAGCGGTTGAGGTAGTCGCGGTAGCGTTGGTTGAGAAGGTTAGAGCCTGCCAGGCTGACGTTCAGCGGGAGGCGGCCCCAGTGCACAGTGGCTCCGGCCTCCAACCCCAGCAGCACGTAGCCAGCGGGAGGCAGCGCATAATCTTTGGCGGCGTAGTCGGCGGGCACCCGGGTCTGGCGGGCTACGGCATAGGACCCTAGCTGCACGTACCGGCTGGTCAGACGCGTCGTTGGCTGCTCGGGCACCGCGTATCGTACCGATAGCTCGGCCCGGTCGGCAGGCATAAAGAAAAGCCACTCATCCTCCTGCGTGTCGCGTCCGCGTACCACGGAGGCTTTGCCGCCTACCTCCCACTGGGAAGCCAACCGGTAAGTAGCGGCCAGGTCCAGGCCCCGCAGCACCGCGTTGGTGCGCAGATACTGCCAGCTAACCAGCGTGCCCCGAATGTTGATAACCGGCGGCAGAATCGGGCGCTGGTAGATGTAGCCGTCAATGGTGGTTTGGTACAAAGTCAGCTCCCCATTCAGGCGCGGATTATCATGCCAGCTAGCAGTTAAGCCCGTGTGGTATGCCGTTTCCGGCCCCAGTGCGCCGTTGCCGGGTACCAGGTCGTAGCCTAGCTCGTACTGCGCATTATGCACGCCGTCGCTGAACCGCTCATTGGCCGCCGGGGCGCGCTGGGTCAGGCTAGTGGTCAGGCTGAGGCTGAGGTGGGGGGTAGCATCGAAAATAGCCCCCAGCGAAGCGGCGGGTGTCACATAAGTAAATTCGCGCCGTTCCACGTAGTACACGCCCAGCGTATCGCGGGTGCCACGGCGGGTTTCCAGGATGCGGTAGTCGGCCCGGAGCCCGGCCTCCAACTGCCAGCGGTTGCGCGTCCACCGCTCGATGGCAAAGGCCCCGGCAATGGTGTTGTTATAAAAGGGAATGAAGCCGCGGGTGCCATCGGCGTAGCGGTTAAACTGATAGGTGCCGGCTACCCCTATGCTGCCAGTAAAGCCTCCTAAGGGCCGGTGTTCCCAGAGCAGCTCCCCGGTAGTAGTCCGGTTAGAGTAGCTTAAAGCAGGCCGATTACGAGCGGCGCGGTCGGCATTGCGGGCACTGTACAGGTCGTACTCGTCGCGGTAGTCGGTTTGTTGGCCTAGGGTAGCTGTCAGCTTGCCCGCCGTGCCTGTCCGCACAAACCCTGTGGCTTTCAGCAGATCGTGGCTGATGTGCTGGTAGGCGCGGTTGATGGCGTAGCTGAAACCAGAAGTTTCCAGCGGCCGGCGCCGGGCAATGGCCGCGTACAAATCCGTAGGACTTTCGGCGTGGGCCGCCGGCAGAATCCCGAGTTTAGTGTTGAACTGACTGTAGAAAACTTCCAGCCCGTAGCCCGGCTTGCGCCAGCCCACGGCCGCCGAGAAGTCAGCTTCCTCAAAGCCAGAATTGCGCAGGTAGTAGCCCGGGGCCCGCATGGTGCCGGCCCGTTTTGCGGTGCCCTGCACCCTCCAGCTCAGGGCCGGTAAGCGTCGGAGGTTGCCTTCTACGGTACCCGAAGCAGCTCCCAGTCCGTTGTTGCTCATCCCTACTAGGTTCAGCTCAGCCCCGGTCCCCGCGGAGTCGTGGAGGGCTTTTGGTTGCACCAACACTACCCCTCCAATAGCATCAGACCCATACCGCACGCTGGCCGCCCCCTTCACTACCGTAAGCTCGGAGGCAATAAACGGGTCGATTTCCGGACCGTGCTCCTGGCCCCACTGCTGCCCTTCCTGCCGCACGCCATTGTTCAGAATGGTCACGCGGTTGGAATGCAGCCCGTGAATCATGGGCTTGAAGATGCTCGGTCCAGTCTGGATAGCGGTTACCCCGGATATTTTCTGCAAGGCCTCGCCCAGCGCCTGCCCGCGGGTTTGCCGCAGCGCCTGTCCGCTCAGGCTGGCGGTAGCCTGGGGGGTAGGGGCGTTTACATGTTGTCCTTCCACTAGTGCGCCTTTTAGCGCAATAGCATCGGGGTGCAGCTGGAAGTCGCGGAGTACCGCGCCTGCTAGGCGCACTTCTACCGTTTCGGAGGTAAAACCCACGAAGGATACCTGCACATGGTATGTACCAGGGCAGAGGTCGAGGTGGTAATGGCCGTCGGGTTCGGTTTGCGTGGCCTGCTGGGTTTCCAGAACCACCACCGTAGCCCCGGCTAGGGCCCCGCGCGACTCATGGTCTTGCACGCGGCCACTTAGCAGCAGGGCGCACCCCCCAGGAGCCACCGACTGGGCTGCTAGTTGTCCGAGGGGTAGCGCGCACAGCAGCGCTACGCCCGGCAACCACCGAGTCAGGCGACTCCAGGAATGGCCCGGAGCGCGGAAAAGCATAAAAACGAAGGGAAGCTGCCGAAGAAAACTAAACTACTCGCAGTAGCATGTAAGGTCAGGGAGACAGCAGGGCTCTAGCCTTACTCAGCACAGAATAGCAACGCCGGCAACGATGCGTTGCTAGGCAAATGCCGCTCCTGCGAGGTGCACACGGTTTAGCCGATGCTGGGCGGGCCTCGTAAATCGGCCGTTGTTATCGGTGCTAGGTGCTCACTTGTTACCAGCGCCTGATTCAGGTCCGGCGCAAAGCCAAACACCGCCGAAACGGTAGTCGGTACGGGCGGTGCAGGCTCGAAGGCCGACTTAAAGAACTGGTCGGCGTCGCAGTGTTGGTGTTTGCCTGATAGCAGCGCTTTACCCTTCGGCCAAGTAGTAGCCCGAGTTGGCTCCTCGGTAGTATGCTCGTGTTGGTGCAGCGCAAGTACCCACGCGTCAGGCAGCAGCACCCGCACAAAGCACAGGAGCAGCACAAGAGCCAGCCGGGACCGAAAAGTATGCATTTGCAACAACGTATCAGGTATTAGCAAATGTAGGGGTAATTGTCAGATATGCTAAGAATGTTCTAATAATAAAATTATGACGTCACAGAAAGGTAAAAATGTAGTGGTATAGACGTAATAATACAAAAGTACATTTGTCAAGTAATATCAATGTGCAAATTGTAATGAAGACCTTCGCCACTCGTTTGCTACACCGAATAGCCCGCGGAATACGTCCTGGTGCAAAACAAGCTACAGCTGATGGCAGTGAGCCGCTATTTGTGTGACACACGAATAGCAGAGCTACCACTTATGCCGTAAAATTCAGATTCAGGGCTGAAATAGTGCGCGTTTCACTGTATAGTTGCGTTGGCCGCCTGTACGTCATGAAGTACATAGGAGGCCGATGCGGCACCTGCCTTTAGGGTTCAAACGGTCGAACTTAGTTATTGGTCGAGCAGAAAGCGGGGGTTGACGAAATATAATTTTACATGGAAAAGCAAAGGCTACTTTTGTAGCTGTTGGCCGAAAGTACGGAGCCAATAACTTGCTTTTTGTTATGTTTTTTGAGTTTGGATGCCTTTGGGTCCATGTTGAGCCCACGCTTCGCTTGTTACGGTGGGAGTGGAAAGAGACAGTCTCGTCGGAGGACTTCCAAGTGGCTTTTAAAAGCCTGCTAGCGTACTCGAACAGTCATCAGGTAAAGAACTGGCTGGCAGATATCTCGCACATGCCTTCTGTTGGGACCGACGAGCAAGCCTGGCTTAGTGAAACTTGGCTGGAACAGTTCGCCGCGTTGGGTATCGAGCACATTGCCTTTATCCAACCCGTCAACCTGCACAACCAACTGGTGCTTGAGAGTGTACTAACGGACGGGCGGCGTTATCTGCGGACGGAGGTGCAGTTTTTTTCCGACATCCTCGCCGCTCTTGACTGGCTAACTCCCTCTCCTTGTCAGGCAGAACACTTAGAGCAACAGTGGAAGGAAGTAAAGAGGTGTCTGCCAAGATATGAATAGCTAGGTCCCTGGTTTGATAAAAGATAAATTAGGATTTTTTATATGATAAAGAGGAGTGTTATACTGTCTCAATATCAAGAAATTACCAAGACCAGCAACGGGTTCTGAGCCTATATAAAAGCTTAGTCCGCTAAATTGTACAATTGATCGGCTACCTAGTAAAGGTGGGCGACTTTTCACTATATATTGCCTGTAGCCCCTGTATTATTGAGGTTCTAAGTAGTAGTTACTTGCTAGAAACTCGCAATAGTACATGCATAACTCACCTGGGGGTGTAATCCCCTCCGACTGTTTTTTTACCTGGTACGAGCCTGAGCACCGGCTGCTGCAGGTACAGTGGCGGCCTCTCTCGTCGCCACATCAGGCCAAAGACTGCCTGCTGGAGGTGCTGCAACAAGTGCAGAACCAGCGTGTTCAGCAACTACTGCTGAATCTGGACGGCATGCCGGAGCTTTCAGCCCTGGACTGCTACTTGCTGGAGACCAGCTATTTGTTAGCCTTGCCCCTGCTGCCTCTGCGTCAGGTAGCGTTGGTGCTTACTTCCTATATGCAGCACCAGTTGCTGCTGGAAATTACACTCCACCAACCGCCCTTCGAGATTCAGGTGTTCGACGACGCCCATACGGCGCGGGAGTGGCTACGGCACCCCTCAGCGCTGGAAACGTCAGTACGATCAGTGCATCACGCCTCATACAAAGCTGCCTAGGGAAAACTTTACTCTAATACGCCAGGGGGCGCCTCTGTCAAGCTGACAGCTGCAACCAAGCTGGAACAAGGTTTGAAACGTGAAAACTGGTGCCTCGGGCCGGCTTACGGTCTGGCAAGGCGTCACGATTTTGTTTTCACTCAACGTTCCTTCCCGTTATGCAAGAAAAAGGCAGCATCTCGATCCATACCGAGAATATCTTCCCTATTATTAAGAAGTTCCTCTACTCTGACCACGAAATCTTCCTGCGTGAGTTGGTAAGCAATGCTGTGGATGCCACTCAAAAGCTGAAAAGCCTGGGGCAATTAGGCGAGTTTAAGGGCGAGCTGGGGGAGCTGAAGGTGAAAGTGAGCGTGGACAAGGAAGCCCGCACCATCACCATTTCGGACCGCGGCTTGGGCATGACGGCCGAGGAAATCAAGAAGTACATCAACCAGATTGCCTTCTCCGGCGCCACGGAATTTGTGGAGAAGTACAAGGAGAAGGACGCGGCAGCCAAAGACCAGATCATTGGACAATTCGGTCTGGGCTTCTATTCGGCCTTTATGGTAGCCAAAGAAGTAGAAATCTTCTCTAAAAGCTACAAAGACGATACCGAAGCTGCCCACTGGATATGCGACGGCAGCACGGAATTTAGCCTCGAGACTATCGACAAGGCCGACCGCGGCACGGACGTAGTGCTGCACGTCGCGGAGGATTCCGACGAATTCCTGGAAGCCGCTCGGCTGAAGGGCATCCTGAATAAGTACTGCAAGTTTCTGCCGGTCGAAATTGAGTTCGAAGGAGAGGTAATCAATCAGACGGCGCCCATCTGGACCAAGCAACCCTCTGAGCTGACGGATGAGGACTACACCAAGTTTTACCAGGAGCTGTATCCTTTCTCGGAAGCCCCCCTGTTCTGGATTCACCTCAACGTCGACTACCCCTTTAACCTGACGGGTATTCTGTACTTCCCCAAAGTGAAGGACGAGCTGCAGTTCCAGCGCAATAAAATTCAGCTCTACTCGCGCCAGGTGTTTATTACCGATGAGGTGAAAGACGTAGTGCCCGAGTTCCTGATGCTGCTGCACGGTGTTATCGACTCCCCGGACATTCCCCTGAACGTGTCGCGCAGCTTCCTGCAGGCTGACTCGAACGTGCGTAAAATCAACACTTACATCACCAAAAAGGTAGCCGATAAGCTGGCGGAGCTGTTCCGCAAAGACCGGGTGGGCTTCGAGGAGAAGTGGTCGGATATTGGCCTGTTCGTAAAGTACGGGATGCTCTCCGACGAGAAGTTCTACGATAAAGCCAAGGAGTTTGCTTTGGTGCAGAATACGGCTGGCAAGTACTTTACCCTGAGTGAGTACCAGGAGTTTGTGCAGGCCAACCAGAAGGATAAAAACGACCAGACCGTGGTGCTCTACACCACCGATGCGGAGTCTCAGCACGCCTACGTGCAAACAGCTACGGAGCGTGGCTATGATGTGCTGAAACTGGATGCCGTACTGGACCCACACTTCATCGGGCAGCTAGAGCAAAAGCTGGAAAAAACGACGTTCAAGCGCGTAGACGCTGATACCGTTAGCAAGCTCATCGAGAAGGATGAAACGACGGAAAGCGTCCTCAGCGACGACGATAAGACCAAGCTACAGGAGGTATTTAAGCAGGCTGTCAGCAATGAGCACATGCATGTGCAGGTAGAAGCTCTTTCACCCCAGGACGCCCCTGTGATTATTACCTTGCCCGAGTTCATGCGCCGCATGAAGGATATGCAGCGCACGGGTGGCGGCGGTATGCAGATGTTCGGCTCTCTGCCAGATTCTTACACGGTAAGCGTGAATGCCAACCACCCGATAGCCCAGCGCGTGTTGCAGGCTCAGGGCGAAGCTGGCGCCAAGCTGGCCCGTCAGGCCTTCGACCTTGCTCTGCTAGCGCAAGGTATGCTGAAAGGTGAGGCCCTGACGGCCTTTGTGAAGCGTAGCGCCGATTTGCTGGCTGCAGAATAGTCTTAGAAAGTCTGTGAAGTTTTAAGAGGTATAAAACCCTGGTGGCTGAAGCTGCCAGGGTTTTCGCTTATAGGCTTGGCTAGAAAGCTAAGAAGATAGGTGTGCTGTGGTAGGCTGGGCTCCCGTTACCCCTCTGTCCCGTTGCGCTCAGGGTGGGCACCAATTCCCTTTATATTTACGTTTGATGCTGCGAATTCTGCTTACTCCTGTTATGCGTCTGTTTCGTTTGTACTCCCTACTGGCATTGCTGGCGGCGGCGGCCTGCTCCAAGAAAACGGTTTCTTTCAGCAGCCGCCCGGACCCAGGACTAGCCACAACTACAGCCGATACCCTTGCCACTGCCCGTGACACTACGGCCGCGCCCTCCCTGGAAGCCAAGCGCGTGGCCATGACCAAGGAGCAGGAGCGTGCCGCCAAGGAAAAGGAAAAAGCAGCTCAGCGCAAACCCCGCAAGAAAAAGAACATCTTCCTGGGGGAGCGAATCAAAAAGGGCTATGTGAAGTCGGGGCCTAAGGGCAAGAATCAAGTAGTGGAAATCTTCTACTACCTGCGCACCTTTCAGCAACCGAACCTGTATGCCCCGGCGCGCTACGCTTTTGACCCCAAGAAACACCGCATCTTTAAAGCCGGGCCCGGTGAACTAGATGGCTCTCAGGTGAAAGTCCTGCACGGACCGTACAAAAGAATGCAGGGAGGCAAAGTAGTTGAAACTGGCTTTTATGCCCTCGGAACGCGGCATCTGCGGTGGGAAAAGTTTACCCGCGACAATATTCTGATCAGCAAAACCCATTACGAAATGGGGTTCCCCCGCGACGCCAACATCACGTATTACGACGCCGGCCAGAAGCAGGTAAAGGAGGTTATTCCCTACGTAAACGGCAAGCTGGAGGGCGACTACGTCCGCTATAACGAAACTGGCCAACTGGAATGGGTTGGTCAGTTCGAGAATGGCAAGCGGGTGGGCACCTGGAACCGGTACTGGGGCTTTCGTAACACCCGTAACCGCCTGCGCTACGAATACGAGTACGGCGAGTCAGGCTACGACCCGGAGGTAGCCGAGCCTACCTTAGTCAAGGAGTATAACCGCAACGGGGTAGCTATTTTCGAGAAAGATAAGTTCGACAACCGTGACAAGCCGGATACTGCCCGGCCGGGCGCCCGGAAGTAGCCGTTTACTTGCGCAGATAACCCACGCTGCTTCTCGCGCTGCTAAAAGAAAGCATCCTCGAAATGCTCCACGCGCAGCCCGGTTGCCGCTGGGGTTAGAGCTATAATGTCGAAGCGGATGTCGCCACGCCACTGCAACTCCTCTTGAACCTGCTCGGAAGCTATACGCAGTAATTGCCGCTTTCGCTCCGTGACAAACTCCTCCGGATAGCCGTACTGCGCTGATGAGCGCGTCTTCACTTCCACAAAAACGAGCAGGTAGGCTCCTTTGCGCACAATAAGATCAACCTCGGCCCGCCGGTAGCGGTAGTTGCGGTGTACTAGTGCATAGCCACGCTCCAATAGGTACTGTAGGGCTGCGTCTTCGCCATCGGAGCCAAGTTGGTGAGCAGGAAATAGCATAGCGTAAGCAAGGATGGCGGAACTCGTATTCTAATCAGATAGACTGGTGTGGACTGAAATCTAGTACCTTTGATTGTTTCTTCACTTAAGGACGAGCTGGTAAAGCGTAGCATTACCCCCCTGAAATAGCACTCGTCAGCTGAAATTAGAAGCTGCTATTTGTGCGAATGCAGGTCTGTGCCGCTGCCTTCTGCTACTTTCGCCCTCATTTTCGCTTGTACGCTATGACGGTATATTCTGCTTGCGTTAATCCTGGGCCTGTAAACCATCCTTCTACTTCTCCTGAAGCAAGCGAAAGCGAAGCAGTTCGCAACGGGCAAAACCGTCGGATTGCAGTGCGGCGCCTGGGAATGGTAGAATACCAGCCTACCTGGGATTTGCAAGAGGAGCTTCTGGCCGGTACACTGGCCGTTAAAGCCCGAAACCGCCAAGCCGCTGAGGCTGGCTTGCCAGCTGAAAGCACCCCCAATTTCTTGCTGCTCTGCGAGCACCCGCACGTATATACGTTGGGCAAAAGTGGTAAGCCTGAGCACTTATTGCTCAACGAAGCGGGGTTGCAGGCCCATGCTGCCACTTTCCACCGTATTAACCGGGGGGGCGACATCACCTACCACGGCCCCGGCCAACTAGTCGGCTACCCTATTCTGGACCTCGAGAACTTCTTTACAGATATTCACCGCTATTTGCGGGTGCTGGAAGAAGCCGTTATCCTTACGCTGGCAGAATACGGAGTACGTGCCGGCCGCATTGCGGGGCTAACCGGAGTGTGGCTCGATTTTGAGGAAGGCGCCGCGACTCCCCGGAAAATCTGCGCCATGGGCGTAAAATGCAGCCGATGGGTAACCATGCACGGATTTGCCCTTAACGTAAACACCGACCTCTCGTACTTCGGGCACATTGTACCCTGCGGCATCAGCGACAAAGCCGTGACGTCTCTGGCGCAGGAGCTGGGGCGGCCCGTGCCGATGGCTGACGTACAGGAGCGTTTACTACCTCATCTGGCCTACCTGCTGGCAGCTGAGTTGCACGAGAATGACTAACTCATGAAGAAGGACATCGTTTTTGACCCCGTAGAGGGAGTTTCCATTAGTGTAGTTCCTGACGATACCACTGACAGCGCCGCCGACAGCCAACTGGGGTGGCAGGTGTATCTGCTCAACCACAATGACTTCCCGCTGCAAAACGTCATTGTAAGCTCCAACGGCTACGGTACTACCGCTGAGGGGGAAGCCATCCGGACCTCTACCCTGCGGCACGTGCTACTGGAGGTAGAGCCCCGCTCGGCTGTGCCTATCGAGCCCATTGACCCCGCCCTGTTTCATCTCAATAATCAATACTGGGTGAGCTACTACCTTGGCGACAAGATTTTTGATAAGAAATTCATCTTCGTCCCCGATTCTATCGTTGCTGACAACCTAACGCACATTGCTCTGCTCGACCGGCCGGGAGTACTGCATAGTTAGCCTTATCTTTGCACCTCAACTCCTTGTCCCAGCTTGGGACATCTTTACCGTAAGAGCCGAACCGCAATGAATGCACTCGGAATTCAGTTGGGCTTGTCCTCCCTATGGGCGTTTCTGGTGGCCTTGTTTGCCGTTCCGTCCATTATTTACATTGCCCACCTGAAAAATATGCTCGATACGCCCAATGTGCGTACTGTGCATGAGTCCCTGACTCCCCGTTTAGGCGGAGTGGCCGTATTTGCTGGCTTCATGTCGGCTCTCACCATCTTCGCCCCTCTCAACAACGGTGTCCAACAACTTCTGGCCGGCTGCATTGTACTGTTCTTTGTTGGGTTGAAAGATGACTTGGTGAGCATTTCTGTTTCCAAGAAGTTTGTTGGACAACTGCTGGCCACGGGCATCGTCATGATTATGGCTGATGTGCGCATCACGAGCTTTCAGGGTATTCTCGGGATTCAGGAATTGCCAGTGGGCATAAGCTACGCCTTCACCTTTTTCGCCATTGTTGGTATTACTAACGCCATCAACCTGATTGACGGCCTGGACGGCTTGGCTGGAACTATTGTGCTAATTATCGTTAGCACCTTCGGCTATTACTTCTACCAGTACGGTGGCGACCAGTTTGGCAACTACGTGTTTGTCTCGGTCTGCGTGATAGGGGGGATGCTTGGCTTCTTGCGGTATAACTTCCATAAAGCCACTATATTCATGGGAGATACGGGCTCCTTGGTGTGCGGCTTTATTGTCTCCATTCTCACCATTCAGTTTATTGAAATGGGTCTGAAGGTAGGCCAGCCATTTGCGTCATCGGCTCCTTCAGTGGCTGCTGGGGTTTTATTCGTGCCCCTGTTTGATACGCTGCGTGTGTTCATCGTACGCATGATGGCCGGCCGCTCGCCTTTTTCCCCCGATAAAAACCACGTGCACCACCGGATTCTGGCCATGGGCTTCCAGCAAATTAGCACAGTACTTCTGCTGGGGCTGCTCAATATTCTGGTCATACTGTTTGTCATCAACTTTGCTTACCTCGGCAATACGCTGCTGATTTGCGCACTAGTGGCTTTCTCCTTAGTGCTGAGCGTGTTCTTAGGCGTGTACCACAGCCGGGCCGAGCGGCAGCGGGTAGCCTCTAATTAGTGCCTTCTAGTTCGTGCGTAGCAGCCACTTTTGTCGGTTTCTGGCGCTGCTCTGGCTAGTTAGCCTGAGCCTGCTTCCGCACTTACTGCTCGCTGCTGAGTACCGGCCCCTGCCTCCCGCACCCCGAGCTGGCCTTACCCAGGATTGGCTAATTCATGACGAGGCCCGTAACCGCTTGGTGCTGTATTTATCCGACTACCATACGCCTACCCATGCCTACTACCAATGGCTCTCCATCCGGCCCGGTAAGGCCCTGCCCATTAGCTTTACGGCTCGCGAGAAACTAAGCCTTTTCCTTGACAACCGGTTGGTGTTCACGGCGCGGGCTCCTGCAACTTATACCGTCGACTTAGCGGCGCTGCTACCGGCCGGCAGTACCGCCGGGCCCCATCTACTATGCGTGTGGCAGCCAGATGCCTTACCTGATCTAGCTTCCTTTGCCAATGCGGTAACTGTGGGTCCAACCCCCGCCGGTAAGGCTGCTCCAAGTGTGCTTGCGGCCCAACCCCGCCCTCGCGGCCACCAAGGCCAGAATGTGTTCGTAGGGTTTCTACTGTTGATTGGCTTATGTTACGGCGGTTTACGCGCCACCTACCAGCCCGGCTTCACCCGAATTTACCAAGTAGAAGGTCTATGGGGCAAAGCCTCCGCCGATCAAGATTTCCTCGTCAAGCCTACCCTTACTTGGCTGAACCTAGTACTGGTGCTGCTGTTTGCCTTGTCGTTTGCTTTGCTGCTGGTTGCCATCCATACCAACATTCAAAGCATTGTTATCCTGCGCCAACTTTTTGATGTGGCTGAGTCTGCCATAGTGGTGCGAGTGCTACTATACACGCTCTTAGTAGCTGGATTCGTACTTGGGAAATACCTGTTCCTGGAGTTAATGGGCTACATCTTCGACGTTACCGAGCTAGTGACCATTCAGTACCGGGAATTTATTCGGACTATTCTCTTCATGGGCCTGTTTTTGCCCATCGTCATGTTACTCTATCTGGGCCTGAATCAGCGCTTGCCTGAAACTGTGCTTTGGATATCCAACGGGGTGGTTTCCTTGCTGTTGGTGGGTACCGTCTTGCGGGTAGCCCGAACGCTGCATCATAAGACTTCCCTACTGAATCTGCATTTGTTTTCGTACCTTTGCGCCACAGAAGTGATTCCCCTGATCATTCTGTTAAAACTGATCGTTTTTACCTACTGACGCACCTTCTGCCGGCCTGCACCGGCGCTGCCCGCAACGCTCCCTTATCGCTTTAGATTTACCCTTTTTCCTACCCTATGGCCGAGAGCAAAGACAAACCGGGGACGGGCCGTCATGCCAAGCGCATCTCCAGCATTCTTGTCACCCAGCCAAAGCCCACGAACGACGTTTCGCCCTACTTTTCCATTGCTGAAAAGTATGGGATTAAAGTAGACTTCCGGGAGTTTATTGAGGTGCAGCCGGTTTCCTATAAGGACTTCCGCAAAGAGAAGGTTAATATTCTGGAACACACGGCTATTATTTTTACGAGCCGTAACGCCGTTGACCATTTCTTTCGCATCTGCCAGGAAGCAAAGATTGAGATGCCTGCCGAAATGAAGTATTTCTGCATTTCGGAGCAAACGGCTAACTACCTGCAGAAGTACATTGTGCTACGCAAGCGTAAGCTGTTCGTAGGCCAGCGCACGGCGGCGGATTTGTTTGACGTAATTAAGAAGCACAAGGGTGAGAAGTTCCTTTACCCTTGCTCTGATATTCGTAAGGACGATATTCCGGAGTTCATGCGAGCCAACAACTTCAAGTTCACGGAAGCTGTTATTTATCGCACGGTTGCCAGCGACCTGTCGGACCTGTCGGACGTGAAGTACGACTGTATTGCTTTCTTCAGTCCCTCTGGTATTAGCTCGCTGTTCATCAACTTCCCTGATTTCGAGCAGAACGGTACGCGCATTGCTGCTTTCGGACCTACCACTGCCAAGGCAGTAGTAGAAGCAGGCCTGGAGCTAGATATTGAAGCGCCTCAGCCCAATGCGCCATCCATGACGGGCGCTATCGAAGCCTACATTCGCCTGCACCACGGCGCTGAGCCAGTGAAGGAGAAAAAAAATAATAAGTAAAGTATCTGAGTAATAGAGTGAGAGGAGCAGCTACTACTGCTCCTCTTGCGTATACGCCGTGAATTGATACAGGCAGTTTTTTCGTTACATTTGAAGACGTCCTGCCTGCCGTTTTTCATCTGTTCCTGGCTTGTCGTTGATTGTTATGAAGAGAAGAATACTCTGTGCCTGCGCAGCTTTGTTAGCGGGCAAAGTGATGGCGCAGCAGCAGCCGCAGTTCAGCCATTATGGGTTTAACGGAATGAACCTAAACCCGGCTTACGCTGGTATTAAGGGTTTCGGTGAACTTACGGCTATTGGCCGCGTGCAGTACTTCGGCTACAATGCAACCTTCGACGATGGAGGCTCTCCCACTACGGCCTCGCTTACGGCTTCTTTGCCGGTACCAGTGCTAGCCGGCGGGATAGGCATTGGTATCTACCGTGACAAAATAGCTGAGTTGAATACAACTAACGTGCAGCTATCCTACTCGCGGCACTTTGCCCTTGGTGAGGGTACGCTGGGTATAGGGGTGCAGGGTGTATTTAATAATATCTACCAGGGTAAGTACCGTTCTAATGATGACACGGACATCTTCGTGCCCAGGGAAGGTTCTGATGGCAAAGCAGATGTAGGAGCGGGTGTTTGGTACGAGAACCCAAAGTTCTACGCAGGCCTAAGCGTTAATAATTTGCTTCGTTCAGAATATAAATTCAGTAGCCAGGTTGCTACCAGCGGACGTTCGGCCCAATATTTGAATGAGAATCATGCCTATCTAACAGCAGGTTGCAATATCGACCTTACTTCATCCGTTGTTCTAACTCCGACTGCTCTTGTGAAGATGGTACTGCCTGGCAAATTCGGTGAAAGTGATAAGTTCTCCTTCCGTAACAACTCGTACGAGGTAGGCGCAAGGGCAACTTTTGATGACCGGTATTGGGGAGGAATAGGGTACCGTTCTGGCGATGCATTTACCGCTTTGGGAGGGGTTAGTTTTGCGAAAGACAACGCGCTGCGCTTGGGATTAGCCTATGACGTAATTGCATTTGGCCAAGATGCCAAAGCCGCCAGCTCGTTTGAGGTGATGTTGGCTTATCGACTGCCTAAACCAGGGCCAAGGCTCAAGCCTGCAATCCACACGCCACGGTACAGCTTCTAAATTTTTAGGTCTGTTTAAATGAAAATAGGCATTCACCTATTGTTTGCCCATCTCATTGAAAGTGCCTTCCAATAAATTGTTTGCCTTCTTCGTTAGGCTAGTTGTGAAAGTGATTCGTAGACAAACTGTTACTGTTGGCCGATTGGCTTGTTTACGAGCAGATGTTTCACTAGATTTGCCAGCTCAGAAAATTGTAATCTTTGGGTATCGCCGCCTAGACAGTCTTTTTCTTTCTCACATGAACAAGTTTCTCGTATTGCCTCTCGTCGCGCTTTCGACGCTTATCCTGGGAGGCTGTGGTTTTAGCAAAGGACCGCAAGGCGACCTGGTCGGAGCGGAAGACCGTCCGGAGTTTAATCCTCAGGAAGTACCGTTCGGCATGGTGCCCTGCCCTGGCGGAACTTTCCACATGGGTCAGACGGACCAGGATATTTCGGCTTCCATGGTGAACATGAACAAGCAGGTAACTATTGCCGGCTTTTACATGGATGAGACGGAAATCACCAATAACGAATACCGTCAGTTTATGAATGCTATCCGTCAGGACTCCATCGATGTGCTCGGCGAGGAGTATGTGATGACGGAGCTCTACCCGGATACTACCGTGTGGGTACGCGACTTTACGTATCACATGGGTGACCCGCTGATGGAATACTACTACACCCACCCGGCTTTCGACGATTATCCGGTGGTAGGGGTAGACTGGTTTGCTGCTAAGTATTTCTGCAACTGGCGTACCAAGAACAAAAATGCGGCTAATGCCGAGGCTGGTTTAGCACCAACTCCGAATTTCCGCTTGCCCTCCGAGGCCGAGTGGGAATACGCTGCCCGCGGTGGTCGTGATTTGGCTACCTATCCCTGGGGCGGTCCGTACCTGCGGAACTCGAAAGGCTGCATGCTCGCAAACTTCAAGCCCGGCCGTGGCGACTATGCCTCCGACGGCTACGCGTATACCTCGCCAGTTGGAGCCTTCTTTCCGAACGATTTTGGCCTGTACGATATGTCGGGCAACGTATCGGAGTGGTGCGATGATGCTTACATGGAAGCTTCTGTTCCGGTAGTGTGGGATATGAACCCGACGAACCCCGACGACAACGAGCCCCGCAAAGTGGTGCGTGGTGGTTCTTGGAAAGATATTGCGTATTTCCTCGAAACTGGTACCCGCAATTTTGAATACCAAGACTCGGCTCGTTCCTACATCGGTTTCCGCACGGCCATGATTCAGATTGGTATGGGTTCCAACGGTAGTCTCAACTAACCGCTGCTTTCCTTCGGTACATCCTCATTTGTTCGCTTTTCGAATTTTCTAAAACACTCCAACTACCTTCTTTTTTCCAACTTTCTACAACATGGCAGCAAAAGGCGGCAACTTTTTCTTCGATGTGGTGATGCCGAAAATCTACGGCATCGGCGCTGCAGTAGTAATTATCGGGGCACTGTTTAAAATTCTTCACTTAGAAGGCGCAGATATTATGCTCATGGTGGGCCTGGGAACTGAGGCTCTGATTTTCTTCCTGAGCGCCTTCCAGCCTAACCCCAAGGAAGTAGACTGGTCGTTGGTATATCCGGAACTGAGCGAGGGCTACGACCCTTCGACTAATTCGAACAGCTTCCGCACCAATGCAATTGATAACGGTGGTACGGGCCTGACCCGCAAGCTGGACGATATGCTGAAGGATGCTAACGTAACTCCTGAAGCCATTGCCTCACTGGGACAGGGCCTGAACCGTCTGAGCACGACTACGCAGCAGCTCTCTACTCTGGGTGATGCTACTAACGCTACGGAAGAGTATACTTCGAAGGTCCGGTCGGCTGCTCAGTCTCTGGAGCGCATCAACGAAGCCTATTCGCACACGGCTCAGGCTATGACGGCTATGGCCGATGCTACTAACGATGCCCGTGAGTATCACGTGCAGGTACAGAACGTCACCAAGAACCTAGGCGCTCTGAACGCAGTGTACGAGATGGAACTGCAGGATGCTAACACGCACCTGAAGTCGATGAATAAATTCTATGGCACCCTGACCCAAGCCATGGAAAACCTGACTGAGGCTGGCAAAGAAACCGAACAGTTCAAGCAGGAAGTAACTAG
Organism: Hymenobacter sp. HSC-4F20; assembly: GCF_019599275.1. Classification (GTDB taxonomy): domain Bacteria; phylum Bacteroidota; class Bacteroidia; order Cytophagales; family Hymenobacteraceae; genus Hymenobacter. Next base: position 273,181 of record NZ_JAHZTD010000004.1, read on the forward strand.
CCTGACTTCGAACCTCAGCTCGCTCAACCGCGTGTATGGCAACATGCTGAACGCAATGCGCGCCACCAACTAATTTGTCGGTTTGCAACGATAGTGCCCGGGAGTAAGCCGGGCACTTTTCTCCTACACAGTAGTTACAGACACAGAGAGATACGATGGCGGGAGCAAAAGAGACTCCGCGGCAGAAGATGATAGGCATGATGTACTTGGTACTGACTGCTCTTCTGGCCCTACAAGTAAATTCAGCTATTCTGCTGAAGTTTAAATTTCTGGACGACAGCCTAATCGGAGTAAACGATAAGACTGCTAAAACTAACCAGGGTGCCGTAAAGGGTATTCAGGAGACCGTAGCTAAAAACCGTAACCAGGCCCGTGACCTTGCCATCCTAAAGCAGGGCGAAACGGTGCGGGAACGGACGGCTAAAATGGTTGCCTACCTGCGTGATATTCGCACGAAACTGCTGGACGCAACGGAAAACAAGAATAAGAACGAATACAAGAACATGGAGGCCTCTGACAAAGTGGCTAACGTGATGCTTGGTGGCGCTGGCAGCCGCGACGGCCTGGGCTATAAGATGAAGGATGAGCTGAATGCTTATGCTTCGGACCTGCAGAAAATTGTGCCCGGCTTCACGGCTCCGGCCCTAGCGCTGGACGCAAAGGATGACCCGGCCGTAACGCCGGATCAGAAAACCAAAGACTTCGCTCAACTGAACTTCGAGAACACGCCGGTAGTGGCTGCTCTGGCAGTTCTGTCGCAGAAGGAAACAGAGGTACTGAAGTACGAAGCAGATGCCCTAAACAAGCTGGCTGCTCAGGTAGGCGCTACTACCATTGTATTTGACAAGATTGGGGCTTTCGCCAGCGCTGAGTCGAATACGGTAGCGGCTGGTACCAAATACAAAGCTGAACTGTTCCTGACAGCATCGGCTTCGGATCTGCGCCCGACCATGACTTTGAACGGTTCACCCCTGTCGGTTGGTCCGGATGGTAAAGGTAAGGTGGAGTTTACGGCACGTCCGGGCGCATTTGATGCTTCGGGTAATGCTAAAGCTCAGTGGAAAGGCACGATCCGCTTTAAGCAGAACGGCCGCGACACCACGTTTAACGTGACGGTGCCGTATACAGTAACCAAGCCGGTAATGCAGATTCAATCGGCTTCGGTACAGGCACTGTACTTCAAGTGTGGCAACAAGCTGAGTGTACAGGTACCTGCTCTGGGTGCTCAGTATGACCCTAGCTTCTCAGCTTCCGGTGCTTCAGCTATTAAAGGTTCTGCGAAGGGTGAAGTGACACTGGTTCCGAACTCGAAAGAGGTGACGCTAAGTGTAAGCAGTGGTGGCAACCCCATTGGCTCGCAGACTTTCCAAGTGCGCCCGATCCCCAAGCCGGAAATCAAGTGCGTAGTAGGTGGCCGTGAGGCGAATGAAAAGCAGGGTACCCCAATTACGGCTGTTCGCAACATGCAGTTACGGGCTGTGGCTGATGCCGGCTTTGCTAACTTCCTGCCCGATGATGCTCGTTTCCGTGTAACCCGCTACGAAGTAATTCTGGTGCGCGGTAAGCGCCCGGCTATGCCTCCGATGACTTTCAATGGGCCCACTGCTGATCTAAGCAACGTAGTGAACTCGGCTCGGGAAGGCGACCGTTTGTACATCGAAGTAAAAGAAGTACAGCGCATGAACTTCCAAGGGAACACCGAGCAGGTGAATGTTTCCAAGACCTTCAATATTCCGCTGATCTAAGCGTTAACTACCTGAACTAAGTACGGCGCTTTTTTGATTATCACGGTATGAACAAATTCCTCTCCTTCGCCGCTCTGACGGCCGGCCTGACGCTGTCGGTGGCAGCTTCGGCTCAGGAACAAGCTACCACCGCGAGCAGCAATGGCTCGTACCGCCCGATTCCGAACTCGGACATTATGTTCCGCAAGACGATCTGGCGCGCGATTGACCTGCGCGAGAAGCAGAACAAACCTATGTTCGCGGAAGGCAAGGAAATCAGCCGCGTAATCTTAGACGCCGTAAAGCGCGGTGAGCTTCAAGCCTACAAGAACGATTCGTTAACTTCTACCTTTTCGTCCTCGGAAGTAGCATCCAACATGTCGTTTGTAGAAGCTAGTGCTGGCCTCAGTGATGAGGAGAAAGCAGCAGGCTTCTCTGATAGTGACTTAGGCGGTGGCGACGATGGATGGGGCGCCCCAGCAAAGAAAGGCAAGGGTAAAACGGCTGCCAAAGCTGCTCCTGCAGCTCCGCCAAGCTACGAGTACCGGCCTAAGGACATCTACCAGATGGAGATGAAGGAAGATATGATCTTCGACAAGAAACGGTCGCGGATGTATCACGACATCAAGTGCATTACGTTGCTGGTGCCTTCTACGCTTGGCTCGAACACTTCCGGCATTGAAAAGCCCATTGGTACGTTCAAATACAGCGACTTGGTGCGAGTGTTCCGGGCTAATCCGGATAAGGCAATCTGGTTTAATCCCCAGAACGATGCGCAGCACAAGAACCTTGCAGACGCCTTTGAACTGTGGTTGTTCAATTCCTATATCGTGAAGGTGTCGAACCCTAACGATGCTCGTCTGGACGAAATTTATGGCGGTCAGCAGCAAGGAATTTTGGCTTCGCAGCAAGCCGCCGCTGATTTGATTGAGTACGAATACAACTTGTGGAGCTTCTAAAAGGCTTCCTAAGCTCTTAGTTAGGGTTAGCGTAAACAAAAAGCCCCGGCCGTATAGCCGGGGCTTTTTGTTTATACCATAAGGTACAGAGTTAAGCAGTAGTGTCCTGTTGGCTGAAGTAAGCCAGCAGAATGCGCGCTTTCGATTTGCCCACTTCAGCTATCAGTTCATCTTCAGAAAGCTCTTTTATCTTTTTCACGGATTTGAATTTAGTTAATAGCTTATCCGCCGTAACCGGGCCGAGACCTTTTACGTCAGTTAGCTCTGTTTTCAGGGTAGCTGCATCCCGACGGGAACGGTGGAACGTGATACCAAAGCGGTGGGCCTCGTCGCGCATGCGCTGAATCAGACGTAGCGTTTCGCTTTTCTTATCGATGTAAAGGGGAAGTGGATCATTGGGAACGTAGATTTCCTCCAGGCGCTTAGCGATGCCGATGATAGGAATCTGGCCCCACAAGCCGAGATCTTTCAAGGCTTTTACTCCCATTCCGAGTTGGCCTTTACCGCCATCGACAATGATTAGTTGGGGTAGGCTGGTACCTTCATCCAGCAGGCGACGGTAGCGGCGGGTTACGATTTCGTACATTGAGTCGAAGTCATTGGGGCCTACCACCGTTTTGATGTGAAAGTGCCGGTAATCCTTTTTGCTGGGCTTGGCATTGCGAAAGCATACCATGGCCGCTACTGGATTATCCCCCTGAAAGTTCGAGTTATCAAAGCACTCAATATGCTTAGGTAGCTCTGTCAGGCGCAGATCTTTCTTCATGGTCTCCATAATTCGGACCTCATTCAGGTCCTTACTACGGTCATTCATGCTTTCCTTCTCCTTGCGCAGGTAGAGAACGTTCTTGATGCTTAATTCCAGCAGTTTGCGTTTGTCACCAATCTGAGGCTGGGTGATGACTACGCCGGGTAGGGGCAGCTCCGGGAGGGGTACGTTGGTCAGGATTTCTTTAGACTGGCTTTCGAACTCCTCCCGCATCTGCATAATCAGGGGAGCTAAAATCTCATCGTCCGGCTCATCCAGCTTTTTCTGCACCTCAATAGATTGGGTGAGAATGATGCTGCCGTTCATCACTTTGAGGTAGTTGATAAAGGCCGATTTCTCGTTGGAGGCAATGCTGAACACATCAATGTTTGTAAGATTGGCATTGACAATGGTGCTCTTGGCCTGAAATTCATCCAGCTTATCCAGCTTTTGCTTGAGCTGGTGGGCCAGCTCATACTGCTGCTCCTGGGCTGCCTGCATCATCTTGTCCCGGAAGTATTGCTTCGGCAGGCGCAGGTCGCCGTTCAGAATCTGCCGGATTTGTTGGATATACTGGTTGTACGTTTCCTCATCCTGCAAGCCTTCGCAAGGGCCTTTGCAGTTGCCCAGATGATACTCCAGGCACACCTTGAACTTACCGGCCTCCACGTTTTGCGGATACAGGTTGTACGTGCACGTCCGGAGCGGATATAAGGCCCGGATCAGCTCTAGCAGCAGGTTCATACCCGTTACGTTGGCGTAGGGGCCGTAGTAGCGGCCATCGCCAGGGCGCTTGTTGCGGGTAGGAATAAGCCGGGGGAATCGTTCGTTGGTAAGTAGCAGATAGGGGTAGGTCTTTCCGTCTTTCAGCAGGATATTGTACTTAGGCTGGTGCTGCTTGATGAGGTTGTTCTCCAGCAGGAAGGCATCCGACTCCGAGTCAACAATGGTGAACTCAATGCGGCGGATATTCTTGACCAACTGCTGGGTTTTCTTGTTGTGGTCCTGCTTGGTGAAGTAGCTGCTGACCCGTTTGCGGAGGTCGACGGCCTTGCCCACGTAAATAATGGTGTCTTCTTCCCCAAAGTACTTATAAACGCCCGGCCGGTGCGGAAGCTGACGAATCTGGTCTTGTAGGTGGGCGTTGGCAGCCATAGAAAATGCAGTAGAGGCGCCCTGAAAACCGGCGCTACAGTGTGTGTAAGAAGGTACGCAGCCTACGGCCCCTGAGGTTCGGCAGCGGCTGGGGCAGTATATATGACAACAAAAAACGTGGCCAGGAAGTCCCGACCACGTTCTGAAAAGACGCGGGAGGAAGGTTAAATATCTTCTTCGTTTAAGTCTTCCAGTTCCACTTGGTTGAGCTTCTGCTCATAAGGAATCGTGTCGCGGGCACCGGCGCCGTTGTAGTAGCGCGAGCAGTCAATTTCGATGCTCAGGGGTTGGGTAGGTTTGGGAAAGGCCCCTGTGTTGATGCCGATACTCTTATCGGCGTACACTTTGCGCATAAATAAACCGTAGATGGGTAGCGCTAGGCGGGAGCCCTGCCCGTAGGAACCCGTGCGGAAGTGAATGCTCCGGTCTTCGCCGCCTACCCACATACCGCAAACCAGATCGGGCGTGAGGCCCATAAACCACCCGTCGGAGTAGTTGGAGGTAGTACCAGTTTTGGCGCCCATTTCGTAGGGGAACTTGAAGCCACCCTTCAGAATGATGCTGGTGCCGCCTTGCTCCTCCGTTGCACCGCGGAGCATGTAGGTCATCAGGTAGGCGGTTTCTTCGCTCAGGGCCTCGCGGGTTTGCACCACAAATTCGCGCAGCACGTTGCCATTCTTATCCTCAATGCGCGTCACCATCATCGGAGCCGTCCAGATGCCTTTGTTGACGAACGTGCTGTAGGCGCCTGCCAGCTCGTAAATACTCACGTCGGAGGAACCAAAGCCCACGGCTGGTACGGCTTCAATGGGCGAGGTAATGCCTAGGCGCTTGGCGTAGCTCACCACCGTTTCCGGCCCGAGCTTCTGGACTAGCCACGCCGTGATAGAGTTCATGGAGCGGGCCAAGGCCTGACGCAGCGTGAACACCCGACCCGAGTAACCGCCTTCGAAGTTTTTAGGCGTGTAAGCCGGCCGTCCGCGTTCAGCCGGGAAGGTAGTAGCAACGTCGGGGCGCTGATAGCAGGGAGAATAGCCCTGGTCGATGGCCGCTACGTACACAAAGGGTTTGAACGTAGAGCCGGGCTGGCGCTTGCCTTGCTTAACGTGGTCGTACTTGATGTACTTGAAATTGATGCCGCCTACCCAGGCTTTCACTTGCCCGTTCAGGGGGTTCATGGCCATGAATCCCGAATGAAGCAGGCGCTTGTAGTAGGCTAGTGAGTCCATTGGCGACATGAGCACCTCCTTTTCACCGCCGTTCCAAGTAAACACCTTCATGCGGTATTTCTTGTTGAGGTAATACTTGATGGAGTCTTTGTTGCCTTCAAACCGGTTGGTCAGCGACTTATAGCGTTCCGTGCGCTGGATGGAGGTAGAGAGGAAATTAGGTATTACCCGCCCGTTTTCATCGCGCCAGGGCTGCTGGCCCTTCCAGTGGGCATCAAACCACTTCTGCTGGAGCTTCATGTGTTCAGCCACCGCCGACTCAGCGTACTTCTGCATCCGCGAGTCGATGGTGGTATAAATCTTTAGCCCATCGGAGTACAGATCGTGGTCGGTTTCCTTGGCCCACTGGCGCAGCATCTTACTTACTTCCACCCGGAAATAGGGAGCAATGCCTTCGTTCTGGTTTTCAACGTTGTAGCGCAGTACAATGGGCTTAAGCGTATCGGCTTGCAGTTGCTGCGCATCAAGGTAGCCGTACTTCTGCATCTGGCGCAGTACCCAGTTGCGGCGGGCTTTGGAGCGGGCCGGGTTGTACTTGGGGCTGAAGCGCGAAGGTGCGTTGAGTACCCCTACCAGCGTAGCGGCCTCGGGCCGCGTCAGTTGCTTCGGGGTTTTGCTGAAGAAGGTTTTGGCCGCCGTGTTAATGCCGAAAGCGTTGGAGCCGTAGTCGTTGGTGTTGAGGTACATGCGCAAGATTTCGCGCTTGGTGTAGCTCCGTTCCAGCCGCACGGCCAGAATCCATTCCTTAGTCTTGGTGATGAGCATCCGCAAGCCCGGCACATCATTAAGCACTCCGTCGTTGAGGTCGTCGCGGGTGCGGAATAAGACTTTAGCCAGCTGCTGCGTGAGGGTGGAGCCACCGCCGCCACTACCACCCGTCAGCAAACCAGCTGCCACCCGGCCCGTAGCCTTGGGGTCGATACCAGAGTGCTCCGCAAAGCGGGCATCTTCAGTGGCAATCAGCGCGTCTACCAGATGCTGGGGCAGGTCCTCGTATTCCGCCGGAGTGCGGTTCTCGCGGAAGTATTTGCCCATCAGTACCCCATCAGCCGAATAGATTTCCGAGGCCAACTCGCTGCGTGGGTTCTCGAGGGTTTTCAGGTTGGGCATGCGCCCGAACAAGTTCAGGAAGTTGATGCTGACGGCCAGCACATAGAGTACCAAGCCAAGTACGCCCGCGCCAAACAGGGCCCACAGCAGACGGGCCCAGCTGGTATAGCGCCCGGGCTGATTGGTTTTACGCGAGGAAGACTTTGATTTGGCGGCAGGTTGAGCCATTGCAAGAGAAAGTACGGGTGGCGGGTGGCGTGGAGGTTAACAAGGCCGTAGGAGCCTAAAGCTTACGTCGTGACCAGGTTGCCTAACAAGTTATTTAGAATAGCTCTGCTGGTAGAAACGCTGGTATTCCTCCGGATTTTGGCTTTGCAGCAGAAGCGGCAAGTTATCAATACTGATAATGAGTATTTGGTAACCCGCACCGCGCAGCTTACTCAGCGGCGACTGAGGCCCACGCAGCTTTAAGGCGTAGCTCTGGGCAATTTTCGCGCCGGGTAGGGCTTCAATTATCACCATTTCCTGGGGAGTAGTGCCCAGAGGCTGGCGCCGCACCAACAGGCTGCTGGATTTAAAATAGCGGCTGTTATAAGACCCAAGCTGGGCAGCGAGGTCGGCTAACGCGGGAGCATCCTTCGACAGAAGTAGAACCACGGCGTGGGTAGCCGCGGCGTCGGCCTTGTAGGGGGTAGCTGCGGGTGCCGGAGTGGGTACGGGCGGGGCCACTGACGAGGGAGCAGGAGCTAGCGGAGCGGAGGAGGGGGCAGGAAGCGTACTAGCGGGGCTAGCCGTAGACGGCACCGGAGCAACCGGGGTAGGAGCGGCCGTTTTAGCAGGGGCTGGTGCTTTTTTTCCGCGGGCTCGGGCCTGCGCGGCGGCCATGCGGGCGGCCTTGGCTTCGTCTACAACCGGGGCTGGGGCCGCCGGCGCTGCCGGGGTTGGCGACGTCGTGACGGGGGGCAACGTAGGCGCGGGCAAGGAAGCTGGCGCCCCTGGCTGCGGCGCGGGCACAGTAGGCAGCGCGGCCGCAGGAGTAGTTGCTGGAGTAGTAGGGGTAGCAGAAAGTGCGGGACGCGGCGGGGCAGGCGCAGCCGGAGCCTCCTGTTCGCCGTAGAAAATGCGCATTCGGTTTTCTACCTCTCCTGGTTTAAATACGGAGACCACCGGCTTATCCGTCGAGGCCAGCGCCCCGGTAATCTGCCCTTCCGCTTGCTGCTTGTAGGTGTTGAGCAGGGTAGCGGCCTGAGGTGCCAGTGGGCTTGTGGGGTACTCTTTATAGAACTTCTCAACAGCCGCTTTTGCGGTCAACGGGGGCTGAGTTCGGATAGTGAGCAGCGTGCTGATAAACGCTACCCGGTCGTTAAGGTCGTTTTCGGGATACTGCTTTTGGGCCCGGGTTAGTACGGCGCTGGCCTTCTTAAAGTCCTGATTTTTATAGAAGGTAAACGCTGAGTCAACCAGCACGGCTACTTTTGCATTAACCACGGAGGTGCGGCGCAGGTATTCCGGGTCGGCTACCAGGCGGGCATAGGAAGAGTTGGGATAGGCCTGACGTAGGCGCTCGGCATAGCCTTCAGACTTGCCTGTCGCGTTCTGCTCCTTATAAATAAGATATAAAATGTAGAGGGTTTCGGGCGTGTGTGCGCCCTGGGGGAAGCGAGTGAGAAGGGTTTCGTAGGTTTCAGCGGCCCGCAGGGGCTCGCGCAGCTGCTGATTATAAATGCTTCCCAAGGCATACAGGGCCTCTTCCGTCTGCGCGTCGGACTGTTTGCGCTGGGCTTCCGTCAGAGGAATATTCTGCCGATATTGGTCTACCAAGGTGCGCAGTTGCAGGGCCGGGTCAGTGGCAGTAGCAGTTGGCGCTGCGCCGAGGCTGCCAGCCCCGTTGACGCTGGTGCTAGCATTGCCGGCAATGCTCACGGGCACGTTACCCCCGCGGCTAGTAACCGGCGAGCTGCTCATTTGGCTAACCGTGCGCCAGTTATCCTGCAGAGGCCGGTCGCCCCAACGCCGGATAAAGTCGTTGCGGGCCGTGCCCAGGGCAGTCGGGTTATCGAAGTACCATTTCACCCCGGTGTTGCCCGCCAAGAAGTCATCGGTGTTCACCTCCGGTTGCAAATCTCGGGTTCCACTGATGCCCGTTACGGTTTGCTGCCCATTGCGCTGCTCCGCACGGGCTTGCTGAGCTGCTAGTTGCTCTGCCGCCTTGCGCTGGGCATCCAGTTCCAACTGGGCATAGCCCGTCAGGCGGACCCGCAACGTAGCCGAATCGAGCCGGGCCAGGGCCTGCAGGCTGTCCTGGGTTTCTATAATTGTTAGGTGCTGCGTGAAGTCCTTAAGTACTGCCGCACGCTCGGCAATGGCAGCGTACTCCGGGGCCTCCCGGGGCAGAGCCTGCACGGTGCTATCGTAGTAAGCGGCTGCCAAGCGGTAGCGCTGCAGGTTTTCGTAGTAGATACGCCCACTAAGCAGATACACGTAAGACTTCTGGGCCCGATTGGTGGAAGGAGTACGCGCCGATTTCTGCAGCAATGCCAAGGCCTCGGGATAACGCTGCTGCCGGTATTCCAGCCGCGCCATCTCGTAGTAAATCTTGTCGCGATACTCCTTGTTATTAGCGTTCTTGAGGAGCTTGGCGAAATACTTATCGAGCCGGGCCCGGTCCGTTTGGTTCAAGTCCGACACCTGCCCCAGCATGAGCTTGCTGAAAAAGTCCAGCTCGTAGGGCGGATTTTTCCTGAGAATCTGGTTGAGCTGGGCATACGCTTTCTTGTCCTCGCCCTGCGCCTGATAGAGCTGGGCCAGGATGTAACGGGTGCGCGACTGCTCATTCTTAGGCTCAATGTAAGGAATAGCCTTCTCCAGGTTTTCGATGGCCTGAGCCTGTTCGCCCCGCAGTAGGTAGAACTCGGTCCGGGTTAGAAATAGCTCGCGCGCATTGCGCTCCGTACCCTGCTCCTTATCCAAAATATCGGAAACGGCCGCGGCGTTGTCTAGCTCCTTGGTCGCCAGGAATGTGCGCATCAACCAAATCAGGGCCTCGTGGCGGGCGTTGGCGTCTTTGCTAGTAGTGTTAACGTACTTGAATGTCTTGGCGGCGTCCTCGTACTCTTTCTTGTAAAAGCGTGCCTTGCCCACCAGAATGTAGCTGTCATCTGTCCAATCGGAGCCCGGGCGGTGCTGAATGGGTAGGGAGGCCTTTTTGATAATGTCCTCCAAGTCGGCCGTTACGCGGGCTACTGTGGCATCATCGAGGGTAGGGAAGAGGGGCAGCACCCGGTTATAGTCATTGATGCGTGCCTTATAGAGGGTGGCCTCGGTGGCTAACATTTTCTCGCGGGCCAGGAAGTAGGCATTGTCACGCGCCACCACGTTGTCGTAGGCGTGGCCAATCAGGGACGGGCGCTCGGAGGCACAGCCCGCCACACCGGCGGCCAGCAGCAGCGCAGCCGCTGGTGCCGATAGTAAACGCAAAAGCGGGGAGGTAGTCGTCGTCAAAGCAGCAAAAGCTCAGGGCGAAGGGTTCTGGATAGAAAACGTGACAGCGGACCCGAATCGTTCGGCCGGCCCGTGCTTCCCACAACGTAATGAGGTAAGTAAAAGTACAGGTTTCTGCCCGGACCCGTCATTCCACGTCGGCGCAGCCAACTCCTACGAATATGGCGCGTAGTTTTACGGTTTCCACCGTGGCCTTTGCTCTATGTCTACTCCCGCTTCCTCTCCCAGTCCTCGCCCTGGCTCCGATGGCAATTCGGGCCGGCTGCGCGCCGTGGCCCGGTACTCAGGTATTGGCGCGCAAATGCTGGCTACCATCGGCCTGAGCACTTGGGCCGGCTACTGGCTCGACGGGCACTTTCACACCAAAACTCCCTGGTTTACGCTGGGGCTGATGTTGCTAGGGCTATTTGCGGCCCTGTACAATGTCATTCGCTCGGTTACCAGAGAACCGTAATGAGTGGGTACCCAACATCAATTTCTGAACTAGAGCAGGCTCTGTTTCTGGCGATAGAGGCCCCAGGCAGCAGTACGGTCCGCTGGGGTATATCTCACTTGAAGAAGATTTCTATTGGGATATTTTTAGCGGCCAACTCTATACAGAAGAGGAGCCTAATGAACTAACCACAGGTCAACTCAGCGAGGACACTCAAATCGTAAAAGAAAGCCTAGCACGAGGCATAGTAGGGTTTAACTTACTAACGGCTTCGCATCTGCTCCGGTATAGTAGTCCCACTCACCTTATCCTCACTTTGCCTTGAAGCCTTTCCTCCAATCGTACCTCCTTTTTTGCCTGCTGCTGGGCTTTGTGCTGTACGCCGTTTATAGCCAGTTCGGCCCTCGCATTGTGCACCCCTTTACGGGCTACACCTTTGGCTTCTTTTTTTTACTGACCTTGCTGACCTATTGGGTGACGGCAAAGATGGTGCAGCGCAATGCGCAAAATTTTATGGTCGCGTATTTTGGGGGGATGGTTGCACGCCTGCTTTTGTCGCTTACCCTAGTGCTGGTGTACTTATTACTGGGGTATGGCCGTGAAACCTCCTCGCAGTGGGCTTTCCTAGGAAGCTTCTTCGTGTTGTATTTTCTCTTTACTGGGTTTGAAGTCTGGAGCGTTCTGACTAACTTGCGCCCGTTTTCAAAACCGGGTGAAAATCCAAGATGAAGGTTTTGTGAACCCCACCCCAACCCCCTCTGAATGAAGCGCTTACTTTTAGCTCTCTTCTGTTTACTCTCGTTCTCTGTTTACGCCAACGAGCCCACTCCTACCCAGGAGGAAGCCACGGACAAAGAGGCTTTCAGCCCTGGGGAAATGATTCTGCATCACATTGGTGATGCACACGAGTGGCATTTCGCTACTCTCGGTGATGAGAATGAGCACGGTACGCACTTTACTATTCCGCTGCCGGTTATAGCATACCGTCCCTCACAGGGTCTGAGTGTGTTCTCGTCTTCGCAACTGGCGGAGGGCAAAACCTACCAGGGCCTGAAGCTGGAGCATGAGCATCTGGTTTCCGAAGATGGTAGCAAAGTATATGATTTCTCGATTACCAAGAACGTAGCCTCCCTAATACTGAGTGCGGTGCTGTTGCTGCTCGTATTCACGGCCGTAGCCCGGGGCTACGCCAAGCGCGGCAGCGGTGCTCCCAAAGGCATTCAGTCGTTCTTCGAGCCCATTATTGTGTTCGTGCGCGACGAGGTAGCCAAAAAATCCATTGGCCCAAAGTACGAGCGCTATATGCCGTATCTGCTGACGGTGTTCTTCTTTATCTGGTTTAACAACCTGCTTGGCCTGCTACCGGGAGGTGCCAACCTTACTGGCAACATTGCTGTAACTCTGACGCTGGCTGTGCTAACCCTGCTTATCACCCTGTTCAGCTCAAATAAGAACTACTGGCACCACATCTTCGCTACGCCCGGTGTACCGAAGCCCCTGTTGCCCATTATGATTCCGGTAGAAATCATCGGCATCTTTGTAAAGCCCTTTTCCTTGATGGTGCGTTTGTTCGCTAACATTACGGCGGGTCACATTGTAATCCTGAGCTTTATCTCGCTCATCTTCATCTTCCGCAATATCGGAGTAGCCCCTGTAACCCTGGCGTTTGGCTTGTTTATCAACATGCTGGAATTGCTAGTGGCTATCCTGCAAGCGTACATCTTCACCCTGCTGACGGCTATGTATATCGGCGGCGCAGTAGAAGAACACCACGATGCCGATTACCAGATAGGCGGTGGCGACGGCCCGGAGCAGGCTCATGCTCACGCTCACTAAGCCTTACTCACCCCCTGATTTTTTTGTTTTTCACTCCCCACAAACCATTTTTTTATGCTTCTTTCTCTGTTGTTGCAGATTGCTAACTCCGCTGGTCTGGCTGTATTTGGTGCCGCTATTGGTGCCGGTCTGGTTGCTCTAGGCGCTGGTCTGGGTATCGGCCGCATTGGTGGTCAGGCTATGGAAGCCATCGGCCGTCAGCCGGAAGCTTCGGGCCGCATTCAAACCGCTATGCTGATCGTAGCTGCTCTGATTGAAGGTCTGGCTCTGTTCGCAGTAGTAGTCTGCCTGCTGATTTCGTTCAAACTCTAGGGATAGAGGTAGTACAGGAGCAGCCCGCTGCGCGCGTCGCTTCAGCGCACGGCGTAGCGGGCTGTCTTGGCTTTTTCGGTACGGCAGAGCAAGCTACTATCTGGTGGAACATCCCTCCTCGTAGCGTTCCGTTTTTTCCGTACCTATTACTCACTACCCACTAGTTTCTACGATGCAAATTGTAACGCCCGAATTAGGCCTGATTTTCTGGCAGCTGGTGATTTTCGGCATCGTGCTGATTCTTCTCCGCGCGTTTGCCTGGAAGCCAATTCTGAGCTCTCTAAAAGAGCGGGAAAGCTCTATCGAAGGCGCCTTGCGCATGGCTGACCAAGCCAAGCTGGAGATGCAGCAGCTGAAAGCCGGTAACGAAAAGCTGCTGGCCGAAGCTCGCATGGAGCGCGACCGTATTCTGAAAGAGGCCACCGATGTTTCGAACCAACTCATTGAGCAGGCCAAAAACAAGGCAAATGAGGAAGGTGCCCGCATGATTGTGCAGGCCCGCGAAGCCATTCAGAACGAGAAAAACGCGGCTTTGGCTGAGGTGAAAAATACCGCTGCCAAGCTCTCTATCGATATTGCCGAGCGCATCCTGCGCCGCGAACTGGCCGACCAGCCTGCTCAGCAGCAACTCGTAGACTCGTATCTGCAAGAAGTGAAATTGAATTAGTAGTGAGTATCGAGTATTGAGTAATGAGATTCGGCCCCGCTGAATAGAATCAACTCAATACTCACTACCAACTACTCAATACTGAAATCAATGTCTGAACTACGAGTTGCCTCCCGTTACGCAAAGTCGTTGCTGGATTTGGCTGAGGAGCGTGGGACGCTGGAACAGGTAAAACAGGACATGGACTTGTTCACGAAAACGCTGGACGAGAACCGTGAGCTGCGCCTGTTGCTGCGCAACCCCATTGTGAAGCACGACAAGAAGCTTGCTATTCTGAACGCGGTGTTCACGGGCAAGGTGTCGGAGCTGACCGGCAAGTTCTTCACCATTATCACGCAAAAAAACCGCGAAAGCGCGCTGGAGTTTATTGGCAGCGAGTTTCAGCGCCAATATAACCAACTGCGTGGCGTGCAGCTTGCTGAGGTAACTACGGCTACCCCACTGGATGCTCCAACCCGCCTGCAAGTAGTCAATCTGGTCCGCCAGCAAACGGGCCAGCAGCAGGTGACCCTCACCGAGAAAGTAGATCCTTCGTTGATTGGTGGCTTCGTGCTGCGCATCGGCGACCGGCTCATCGACGACTCGGTTAGCTACCGGTTGCGCAAGCTGCGCACCGAATTCTCGAAGAACCCCTACCAATCCCAACTATAACCCACCATGGCAGAAGTACGTCCGGATGAAGTATCCGCCATTCTGCGGGAGCAACTGTCCAACTTCAAAACCGAAGCCGAACTCGAAGAGGTTGGTACGGTTCTGCAAGTAGGCGACGGTGTAGCCCGCATCTACGGCCTGGGCAAAGCCCAGTCGGGGGAATTGCTCGAATTTGAAAATGGGCTGCAGGCCCTGGTGCTGAACCTGGAAGAAGATAACGTAGGTGCCGTAATGCTCGGCGACTACTCTGAAATCCGGGAAGGCGCAACGGTACGTCGTACCAATAAGATTGCTTCTATTCAGGTAGGTGACGGCATCATTGGCCGCGTGGTAAACACGCTCGGCCAGCCCATTGATGGCCGTGGTCCTATCCAGGGTGCTACCTACGATATGCCCCTGGAGCGTAAGGCTCCTGGTGTTATCTACCGCCAGCCGGTAAACGAGCCCATGCAAACGGGTATCAAGGCTATTGACGCCATGATTCCGATTGGCCGGGGCCAGCGCGAACTGATCATCGGCGACCGTCAGACGGGTAAGTCGACGGTAGCCTTGGACGCCATCCTGAACCAGCGTGAATTCTTCGAGCGCGGCGAGCCGGTTTTCTGCATCTACGTAGCCGTAGGCCAGAAAGCTTCGACCGTAGCGCAAGTAGTAAACGCCCTGACTAAAGGTGGCGCTATGGACTACACGGTAGTGGTGTCGGCTTCGGCTTCTGACCCGGCTCCCATGCAGTTCTTTGCTCCCTTCACGGGTGCTGCCATCGGCGAGTTCTTCCGCGACACGGGCCGCCCGGCTCTGGTAGTGTACGACGACTTGTCGAAGCAGGCGGTAGCTTACCGCGAAGTGTCGCTGCTGCTGCGTCGTCCTCCCGGACGTGAGGCGTATCCTGGCGACGTATTCTACCTGCACAGCCGCCTGCTGGAGCGCGCCGCGAAGATCAACGCTTCCGACGCCATTGCCCGCGACATGAACGACCTGCCCGAGAGCATCAAGCCTCTGGTAAAAGGCGGTGGTTCGCTGACGGCTCTGCCCATCATCGAAACCCAGGCTGGTGACGTTTCGGCGTACATCCCGACCAACGTAATTTCGATTACCGACGGCCAGATCTTCCTCGAAACCAACCTCTTCAACTCGGGTGTGCGTCCCGCTATCAACGTAGGTATCTCGGTATCGCGCGTAGGTGGTAACGCCCAGATCAAGTCGATGAAGAAGGTAGCTGGTACGCTGAAGCTCGACCAGGCGCAGTTCCGCGAGCTGGAAGCCTTCGCCAAGTTCGGTTCGGACCTCGACGCCTCGACCAAGCTCACCATTGAGCGCGGCCGTCGTAACCTCGAAATCCTGAAGCAGCCGCAGTTCTCGCCTCAGAAGGTGGAGGATCAGGTAGCCATCATCTACGCCGCTACCAACGGCCTGCTCGACCAAGTTCCGGTGAACCGGGTACGGGAGTTCGAGAAGGAGTTCACGCAGGTGATGAACACTCGCCACCCCGAAGTGCTGAAAGGCCTGAAGGCTGGTAAGTTGGACGACGAAACGACCGGCGCTATTCGTCAGGTTGCCAAAGACCTGTCGGCAGCTTACGCCAACAAATAATTAATAATTAGGAATTAGTAATTAAGAATTGGGAATTGTTGCTCCGAGCTTTCTGAGTCGGATCAGCAATTCCTAATTCTTAATTACTAATTATTAATTCAAAACAAATGGCTAGCTTAAAAGAAGTTCGGAGCCGCATTACGTCGGTGCAGAGCACGCAGCAAATCACCAAAGCCATGAAAATGGTGGCGGCTGCCAAGCTGCGTCGGGCGCAGGATAATATCCTGCGCATGCGCCCGTATGCCCAGCGGCTCAACAGCATTCTGAGCAACCTAACGGCTTTGGCTGGCGAGGATGTGGTAAGTGAGTACGGCGTGGTGCGCGATGTGCGCCGCGTGCTGATCATTGCCATTACTTCCGACCGTGGCTTGGCAGGCGCTTTTAACAGCAACATCTTTAAGGGGGTGAATGCTGTACTGCAGGAGCGCTACGCTACCCAGGCGGCGGCTGGCAACGTCACGGTGCTGGCTATCGGCCGCAAGGCGCACGAGTACTTCGGCAAGCGCCTGCCGCTGCTGGGTAACTACCAGCACGTTTTCGGCAAACTCTCGTTCGATACCGTACGCGAAGCAGCCGAACAGGCTATGGACGGCTTCCGGGCAGGTCAGTACGACGAAGTGGTGATGGTGTATAACGAGTTCAAGAACGTAGCCACGCAAATTGTGCGTACTGAGCAGCTGTTACCCTTGGTGCCCGCTGAACAGCCCGTAGGTGCGCCGGCTGCCTCGAACGCGGACTACATCTTTGAGCCGTCGAAAGAAGAAATCGTGCGTACCCTGATTCCGCAGTCGTTGAAGGTGCAGCTCTACAAGGCGGTGCTGGAAAGCAATGCCTCGGAGCACGGCGCCCGCATGACGGCCATGGACAAGGCTACGGATAACGCCGGTGAGCTGCTGAAGCAGCTGAAGCTAACGTACAACCGTACGCGTCAGGCTGCCATTACCACCGAGATTCTCGAAATTGTGGGTGGCGCTGAGGCGCTGGCTGCCGGTCGGTAAGAATACTACCTCTTCAGAATCGATAAAGGCCCGCTTTCCTTCGAAAGAAAGCGGGCCTTTTTGCGTCATCTGCTGTAAAGGGCATGACAAACGGGAGAAGCAACGGGTATTTAAAGCTCATCCGATGACGCGCACTGCTACTTTTACTCAGAAATTTTATTACAGCTTTTTATGTCAAGAAAATTACGCGCTCAATATCAAGTTTCGCGGCTATTCTTACCTCTGTTTCAGCAAGGAAGCAGGGCTATTGGGTGGTGGTTAGGCTGTATGCTAGCGCTAGCGGTTACCCCCGCTTTTGCAAGTCGCGGGCCCAGCTATGAGAATACTATACTCGGGGAAGGATCTGCCTTAGCCAAAGTACTGAACACCGACGGCACCTTGCGCACGGGCATGGAAGGCTCCTTTGATGCTCGAAATTATACAATGTACGTGGCACCTGATGGTAGACCGGTGTTTCGCCCGCTTGGGGTGACGGGTTCTGCGGGCGCGGGTGACGGAAACTGGCAGGAAGGATTCCAGACGCCTGGTATGCAATATCACGTGAATGCCGTGCTGCAAGCTGGTTCCGACGTCTATGTAGGAGGTGATTTCATTACTGCAGGAAAGGTAAACGCCAACCGAATTGCAAAGTGGAATGGTACCGAATGGGCTTCCTTGGGTACTGGGGCAAACAACGGCGTAAACAACACCGTCAACGCTTTGGCCATGGAGGGAACAACCCTATACGTAGGGGGAAGTTTCAGCCATGCAGGTGGGGTAGCGGCTCGTGGTGTCGCGAAGTGGGACGGCAGCGCGTGGAGTAGCCTGGGCGCAGGGCCTACCCCAGGAGTAGCAGGAGAAGTATTTGCGTTGGCTGTACAGGGCACCACGCTGTACGCCGGGGGTAACTTTTCCTCAGCCGGCGGCGTGACGGCTCCTTCTATAGCGCAATGGGACGGTACGGGCTGGAGTGCTTTGGGGGGAGGAGTAAACAGCACAGTCAGGGCCCTGGCCGTACAAGGTACCACGCTGTACGTTGGCGGCAGCTTTGACAGAGCAAGCGGTATTACGGTTAATCATATTGCCCAGTGGGATGGGGTAGGCTGGAAGGCTGTGGGCACTGGTACCAACGGGGATGTGTTTGCTTTGACTGTGCGCGGCACTCGGCTTTACGCTGGAGGTGAGTTCCTGGAAGCGGGCGGAACAAGCGCCCATTATGTAGCGCAGTGGGATGGGGCCACCTGGTCGGCTCTGGGAGTGGGGGTGAGCAATCGGGTGTACGCGTTGGCGGCCACCGCTACCACGCTATATGTAGGCGGAACTTTTCAACAAGCTGGAGGAACTATATCCAATGCACTAGCACAATGGGATGGCAGTACGTGGAGCACGCTGGGCATGGGGGCGACTAACGGCGTTAACGCTCGTGTAAAAGCCTTATGTGCCTCTGGTAGCATGCTATACGTAGGAGGAGAATTCACTACGGCGGGTGGAAGAGCAGCCTCCTATATGGCCCAGTGGGACGGGGCAGCGTGGGGTTCCGTAGGTCCCGGTAATGGTAGCAGTATTAGTGGTGTGGTATCGGCCGTAGCAGTATCGGGTTCGGATGTGTACGTGGGCGGGTATTTTACTACCATGGGCCGTGTACAAGCGAACCACATAGCCAAGTGGAATGGCACAACGTGGAGTTCTTTGGGAACAGGTACTGCGAACGGCGTGAATGGTACAGTTCTCGCCCTGGTTGCAGCGGGCAGCACAGTGTACGCGGGCGGGCAGTTTACTACCGCGGGCGGCTTGGCCGCCAAGCACGTAGCTAAATGGGATGGGGTGGCATGGAGCCCCCTGGGAGCAGGTACCGATAGGCTAGTGTATGCCCTCGCCCTCGACGGGAAAACACTGTATGCTGGAGGATCCTTTAATACAGCCGATGGGAACAGTGCCAACTCCATTGCTCAGTGGGATGGAACTGCTTGGCGCCCGCTGCTAGCCGGGGCCGTCAATGGCGTAGCGGGCGAGGTAAGAGCCCTGGCCGTGCTGGGCAAAACGCTTTACGTTGGAGGAAACTGTTTTGTCCGGACTCCTGCAGGAGAGCTACTGCAATATTTGGTTCAATGGGACGGCGCAGGGTGGGCAGCCGTCGGCTCGGGCCGAACCCCGGGGGTTAACTACTCGGTAGAGGCGTTAACTGTAGCAGATGCTATGTTGTACGTGGGCGGCTCTTTCACAATGGCTGACGGCGTACCGGCTATTGCGGTGGCCAAGTGGGATGGCACTGCCTGGAGCAGTTTCGGCTTGGGGCAGCGGCTGGCACCCAATGCTGCAGTTAAGGCTATTGCCGTGTCGGGAACAAGTGTGTATGTAGGCGGCGATTTTTATTCCGTTCGGACGTCACCTCCGGCCTCAACCAACTTTATAGCCAAATGGGACGGGCAGCAGTGGAGTAGCCTAGGCTCCGGATTAGATGGAAACGCTCTGGCGCTAGCTATTGGGCCGGGCAGTCAAGTAGTAGTCGGCGGTAATTTTGGTGCGGTAGCTGACGGTAGTAAACTCATGTCGCGGGTTGGTATCTATGCTGATCCGCAGTTGGCAGTCATTAGTAGTATTTCGCCCGGGACTGGCAGGGTAGGTACTAGCCTGACTATTACAGGTACCAATCTAACCGGAACAACGGCCGTTACTTTCGCTGGTACGGCTACCCATGTTGTCACGACGGGCTTTACCGTAAACAGTGCTGGCACACAGGTAAGCGGCATTGTGGTGCCCAGCGGAGCAGCTTCCGGGCCCGTCACGCTAACTACCCCCAACGGTAGCACTAATGCGCTGCCGTTTACCCTTTCCTCCCTGACGCCAACAGTCGCACAGAAACTTCTGGAGGTGCGCATGTATCCTAACCCAGCCCGGAGCAAGCTTTTCGTACGCGTACCCGCGGCGGCAGGAGTTTCTTATGCTACCCTCTCGCTGCTTGATGCGCTGGGTCGGACGGTGCGTACCCAGGTGTTGCCGCTGTCCGCTTCTGGCACTACAGCGCAGGTAGCCCTTACAAGCCTGGCGCCGGGGCTCTACAAGGTGCAGATGCTGATAGGTGCGCAACAGGTAAGCCAAACATTAGCGGTGGAGTAATGACTGCTCGTATGGGGGCGGGAACAGACAAGCACCTGCCGCACCCCTCGGGTATGAAGCAAGTTGACGGTATCCTCAGCAACATGCGCTTCAAGCCGCTCTGGTACGGGGCTGCGCGCCCCGATGCCAGAAGAGTTAACCTCTTGCCTGGAGCAGGTGAAGCAGCCGGAAAGAAGTGTAGCTGAGAGGCAGCGGCTTGCCGCAGGCCCTGTGCTACAGCTGCGTGTACTGCCGTTTAGCCAACTCTTTGTTTGGCTTAGGGGTAACGGGCTGCTGTTCCACTAGTGCCAGAATCTGCTCGGGCGTAATGCCCGTAAAATCGTTGATTACCTTCAGCGGAGCCTGGAACTTCTCCGGCTTTAGGGTCGTGCTAAGAGCAATGCAGCGCATACCGGCTTTGTAAGCCGCTTGTTCGCCCAGAATAGCATCTTCAAATACCACGCACCGCTCGGGCGGAATGCCCAGTTTCTGGGCTGTGGTGGTGTAGGTATCGGCGTGGGGTTTGCCGCGTTCTACGTCGTCTTTGCCTACTACCACGTCGAAATAGCGGCGTAAGTCCAGGTGGTCGATAATATAGCCGATGGTATCGGCGGCGGAACCGGTGCCGAGGCCTATTTTACAGCCGGCATCCCGGGCCGCCTGGAGAAAAGCACGGAGGCCGGCTACTTCTTTGCGCTTATCCCAGTACAGCACCCGGTAGAGGAACTCCCGCTGATCGGCATACTGCTTGAGCGTCTTTTCGGGTACCGGGTTGGCAAAAACAGTTTGTAGAATTTTGGTGGCCGGCATGCCGTTGAGGCGTTCCAGCAGGCGGCGCGCATTGGTGGTCAGGCCTAGGTCGCGAAACAAAAGCTGAAAGGCCCGGGCTTGCACAGCCGTATTGTCGATAAGCACGCCGTCCATGTCAAAAATGAAGGCATAGGGCTGGGAACTGTTGGGCATAGTGAGGGGAGGATGCAGGAGGGGGATAGAGGCAACGCCAACGGACTGCGCAGAAGCTACTGCGCCACCCAGTATGCCTACGCACACCGGGTTGTTTTGGCTGCGGACGAGCTTATTCCCCGGCCGGCTGGATTATCTTTGCGCCCGCCGAAGCCGGCGCTACCCACCAGGTAGTGTCACAACATCTTTCCATTTTGAAGAAAACGAGCCTAAGCTTACTGCTGGCCGCCACGCTGGCCACCCCCACCTTCGCCCAGAAAGCCGGCAAACCCCTCGAGCGCCCGAAGCTGGTAGTTGGGATTGTGGTAGACCAGATGCGCTATGATTACCTCTACCGCTACTGGAGTAAATATGGGGCGGGCGGCTTCCGGCGCTTGCTGGGGGAAGGGTTCAGCTACGAAAACGCCCATTACAACTACGTGCCCACGTACACCGGACCGGGTCACGCCAGCATTTACACCGGCACTACCCCTTCGGTGCACGGCATCGTGGGCAACAACTGGCTGGTGCGCGAGGAAGGCAAAGGAACCTACGTGACCGAAGACAAGACCGTGCAGGCGGTAGGGGGCTCGGCCGCCGCCGGGCAGCAGTCCCCGCGCCACATGCTCACCACTACCATCACCGACGAGCTGCGCCTCGCCAGTAATTTCCAGAGCAAGGTAATTGGCGTCTGCATCAAGGACCGGGGCTCTATTCTGCCGGCCGGGCACGCGGCCAACGCAGCCTACTGGTACGATGGGGGCAATGGCGCCTTTATTACCAGCACCTTTTACGCCCAGCAGCTGCCTGAATGGGTGGCGAAATTCAACGCCGAAAACCGGGCCGCCCAGTACCTCGATCAGGCCTGGAACACGCTGCTGCCCATTGCCCAGTACACCGAAAGCTCCCCCGATGATGTGGCCTGGGAGGGTGCCTTCAAGGGGGAAGCGAAGCCCGTTTTCCCGCACGACCTGCCCGCGCTGAGCGCGGCCCCTACCACGCCGGTTAAGCAAAACATGCAGGCCGCTGGCGAAAAGGCCCCGGTAGCTACGCCCCGCAACCTGGACCTGATTCGCTCCACTCCCTTCGGCAATTCCCTGACCCTGGACTTTGCCCTGGAAGCCATTCGGGCCGAGCAACTGGGCCAGCGGGGCCAGACGGACTTTCTGGCGTTAAGCTTCAGCAGCACCGACTACGTAGGCCACCAGTTTGGCCCCAACTCCATCGAAGCGGAGGATACGTATCTGCGCCTCGACAAGGACCTGGAGCGCCTGTTCGCCTACCTCGACAAGACCGTGGGCAAGAAGCAGGCCCTGGTGTTCCTGAGCGCCGACCACGGGGCGGCCCACTCGCCGAATTTCCTGATTGACAAAAAAATACCGGCCGGCTCAGTGGGGCCCGGTCTCATGCGCGACTCGTTGCAGCAGAAGCTGGTGCGCTTGCACGGCCCTGGCAAGTGGGTACTCAGCTATGAAAACCAGCAGGTGTACCTGAACCGCCCACTCATCGAGGAAAAAAAGCTCGACCTCTACCAGCTGCAGCGCGAGGTAGCGGGCATTATGCTGCAATTTGCGGGCGTAACCCGGGCCCTGGCCGCCGAGGATGTGCAAAAGTCGCACTGGGAAAGTGGGATGCTGATGTACCTGGAAAACGGCTACTTCCCCAAGCGCAGCGGCGACGTGCTGGTGGTGCTGGAACCGGGCTGGCTGGAATCGTACCAGTACCTCATCAACAAGGGCACTACCCACGGCTCCTCCGGAAATTACGACACGCACATTCCGGTGGTATTCTGGGGCTGGCATGTAAAGCACGGGCAGTCGTCAGCTCCGGCAAAGATTACCGATATTGCACCCACGCTAGCCCGCTGGCTGCACATTCAGGAGCCCGACGGCTGCACCGGGCAGCCGCTCCCGGAGGTGCTGGGCTGGTAAGGACCACCGCCGCTCGGTGGCGGACCCGAAGCTCATATCTATTTCAGTAGCTTGCCGTTTAAAGCGCACAAACGTTTATTTACCAACGATTAGCGGGCCAGGATCCATCTGGCCCCGACATTTCTCTCACATGGCTCATTTTAACCCCTGGCACGACGTAGAGCGTGGCGAAGACGCTCCCCGAGTTGTTAATGGTATTATCGAAATTCCGAAAGGCTCGAAAGGCAAATATGAGCTGGACAAGGACAGCGGCCTGCTGAAGCTGGACCGCGTGCTGTTCTCGGCCGTGCACTACCCGGCCGCCTACGGCTTCATCCCGCAAACCTACTGCGACGACAAAGACCCCCTGGATATTCTGGTGCTGTGCTCCGTAGACATTGTGCCCATGTGCCTGGTAGATGCCAAGGTGATTGGGGTGATGCAGATGATTGACCAGGACGAGGAAGACGACAAAATCATTGCCGTGGCCGCCAACGACGTATCGGTCAACCACTACAACGACATTGCCGACCTGCCCCCGCACACCCTGCTGGAAATGCAGCGCTTCTTCGAGGACTACAAAGCCCTGGAACACAAGCAGGTAACCGTGGAGCGTTTTATGGGCCGCGAAGATGCCTACCGCATCATCGAAGACAGCATCAAACTCTACAACGAAACCTTCCCGAAAGGCAACCCCCAGGACGAGGTGGACGTACAAGAGGCTCTGAGCTAACTCTACTACCTCTACACATCCACACCACTGCAGCCCCCGGCCGCCTTTATGGCGCCGGGGGCTGCTGCGTTATACTGGTCCGCGCGGCGGGGGTAGGGGTTCGTTCGAAAGCTCAAGCGTAGCATCTTTTTCCGAGCTAATCTGCGTATGAAGAGCCTATGCCAAACCACCCGCCAAAATCCAAGGTCCTTCGATTTCTTTACGAAAATAGCCTGCTTCTGGTGGGCGTATCCCTGGTGCTGATAACCCTCGTTGGCCAATTCCTCACGGGCTGGCACGACCACAACTCCGACCTAGAGGAAATGGGGCTGCTACCCCTCACGGCCGGGCAGTACTTCGGCTCGGGGCACTTTCTGGAGGCTACCTTCGAAAACTGGGAAAGTGAGTTTCTGCAGATGGGCCTGTATGTTATCCTGACCATCTGGCTACGGCAGCGGGGTTCCTCTGAGTCGAAAAAGCTCTACGAGGAGGAAGAAGTAGACAAGGAGCCGGACCCCACCAAGGAAGACGCGCCGGGCCCGGTGAAGCGGGGTGGGTGGCAGCTGGCCTGGTACCGCCGCTCCCTCAGCCTGGCTTTTTTCGTGCTGTTTTTCGGGTCCGTGTGGCTGCACGCCAAGGGCGGGGCCGAGGTATACAGCCTGGAGCAACTGCAGCAGGGCAAGCCCGCCGTGGATACGCTGGGCTACCTGGCTACCAGCCGGTTTTGGTTTGAGTCGTTTCAGAACTGGCAGAGCGAGTTTTTGTCCATTGTATCCCTGGTGGGCCTGTCCATTTTCCTGCGTCAGCACGGCTCCCCGGAGTCGAAGCCGGTGGATGCGGCCCACAGCGAAACCGGGAAGTAGCGCGGGGCTGTATCTTCGACCTGGGGCCGGGAGCTTGTGCCGTCCTCTTCTCCGCTGTATGGGTACCGCTTTTCATGCCTTCAAGACTGGGTTGCTGCGGCTGCTGGACGCCATCTTGTACAGCAGCACCTGGCTTTCCCTGGCCGCGCTGGGGCTGATGTGGGCCACGTTCCTGTTCTGGCGGGTGCACATTCCGTTGCGGCTGGGCGCGCTGATCTTCACGGCGACTCTATTCCTGTATAACCTCGACAGCGTGCTACCCTACAAGCAGGGGCAGCAGCCGGGCCTCTCTAAGCGCAAGCAGTGGATGCAAACCCACCGCCGCGAGCTGCTGGTAGTGGCCGCGGTAGCGGGTGGGGCGGCCGGTGTGTTGTTTCTGACGGATGCGCGCCTGAGTCTGACGCTTTTTCTGGTGCATTTGGGCGGTATATCGGTCCTGTACTCTATGCCCCTGGTCCGGCGCGGGGGGCGCTGGTGGGCCCTACGTGACTTGCCCCTGCTGAAGGTATTTCTGATTGGCTACGTGTGGGCGGCCGTTACGGTCTGGATTCCGGCGTTGTACCTGGGGCGGGAACTGACGGAGCCCGTGGTGCTGCTGCTGTTTCTGCGGCGTTTCCTGTTCATCCTGGCCCTGGCCTTCGTGTTCGACATCCGGGACTACACCAAGGACCGCCTCACGGATACGCGCACGTTTCCGGGCGTGTTCGGCATTGGGGTCACGAAGGGTATTGCCCTAGCCTCCTTGGTGGTGGCTGCGCTGCTGGTGCCCCCCGGGGCCCCTGCCCACCACGAGCTGGCTCTGGCGGCCCCGTTGCTGCTGGCGGCGGGCGTTATCTGGTTTGCCGAGGAAACTAGGCCCGACTACTACTTTGCCCTGCTGACTGATGGGGTGATGCTGGTACTGTTTCTGGCCGTGTGGTGGGCTACCCAAGGGCAGGCCGTGCTACTTTCGTGAGCGGCGGCTTGGGTGCTGCTGAAAAAAAGACCTATTCTTGTTGAGTCCGTGCGGTGCGGGCCCTACAAACTTGGTCGTATGTCACGTATGTTGCGGGCTGGTGTGGCCCTCTTGCTCGGTCTGATGGTAGGTACGGCGCAGGGTCAGACGCCCGAGCCCGTGGATCTGGTGAACCCCCTGATGGGTACGGATTCCAAGCCCAGCCTCTCCAATGGCAATACCTACCCGGCCATTGCCCTGCCCTGGGGCATGAACTTCTGGCTGCCCCAGACCGGCAAGATGGGTAGTGGCTGGGCCTACCAGTACGCGGCCGATAAGCTCAAGGGCTTCAAGCAAACCCATCAGCCTTCGCCCTGGATGAACGACTACGGACAGTTTGCCCTGATGCCCATTACCGGCAAGCTGCGGTTTGAGGAAGAGGAGCGAGCCAGCTGGTTTTCGCACAAGGCCGAGGTGGCCCAGCCCCACTACTACCGCGTGTACCTAGCCGACCACGACGTGACGGCGGAGCTGACCCCCACTGAGCGGGCCGCCCGCTTCCGTTTCACTTTCCCGCGCACCGACAGCGCCTACGTGGTGCTGGATGCCCTCGACAAAGGCTCCCACGTGCAGGTGCTACCCCAGCAGCGGCGCATCATCGGCTATACTACCCGCAACAGCGGGGGCGTACCCCAGAACTTCCGCAACTACTTCGTCCTGGAGTTCGACCATGCCTTTAGCAGTACCACCATTTACCAGGACAAGGCGCTGGACGGCAACCGGCTGGAAGCTACCGGCAACCACACCGGCGCCGTGGTAGGCTTCAAGACCCGCAAGGGCGAGCAGGTGCAGGTGCGGGTGGCTTCGTCCTTTATCAGCCCGGAGCAGGCCGTGCTGAACCTGGAGCGCGAAATCGGGGCCGACGACTTCGAGACGGTTCGGCGGAAGGGGCGGGCGGCCTGGGCCGAGCAGCTGGGCCGCATTCGGGTGGAAGGCGGCTCCGATGCGCAGCTGCGCACGTTCTACTCTTGCCTGTACCGCAGCCTGCTGTTTCCGCGCAAGTTCTACGAGCTGGACGCCGCCGGGCAGGTAGTGCACTACAGCCCCTACAACGGGCAGGTGCGCCCGGGCTACCTCTACACCGATACCGGCTTCTGGGACACGTTCCGGGCGTTGTTCCCCTTCCTGAACCTGATGTATCCCAGCGTGAACAGCCAGGTGCAGGCCGGACTGGTGAATACCTACCAGGAGGGCGGCTGGCTGCCGGAGTGGGCCAGCCCCGGCTACCGCAACGTGATGGTGGGCAACAACTCGGCCTCGGTGGTGGTCGATGCCTACCTGAAAGGCGTGCGCGGCTACGACATCAACGTGCTCTACGAAGCTCTGCTGAAGGGTGCCAATAACCCCGGCCCGCTGGAGGCCGTGGGCCGTGCTGGCGCCAGCTACTACACCGCGAAAGGCTACGTGCCCTACGACGTCAAAATCAACGAAAACGCGGCCCGCACCCTGGAGTATGCCTACGATGACTTCACGATTTCGCGGCTGGCCGAGGCCCTGGGCCGGCCCAAGAAGGAAGTGAACCTCTACGCTCAGCGCAGCCAGAACTACCGCCACCTGTTCGACAAGCAAACCGGGCTGATGCGGGGCAAAAACCAGAACGGCACCTTTCAAACCCCCTTCAACCCCTTCAAGTGGGGTGACGCCTTCACCGAGGGCAACAGCTGGCACTACACCTGGTCGGTTTTCCACGATGTGCAGGGGCTGATGAACCTGATGGGCGGCCCGAAGCCCTTCGTGGCTACCCTGGATACCGTGTTTAGCCTGGCCCCCGTGTTTGATGCCTCCTACTACGGCTCCGTAATTCACGAAATCCGGGAGATGCAAATTGCGGGCATGGGCAACTACGCCCACGGCAACCAGCCTATTCAGCATATGGTGTACCTCTACAACTACGCTGGCCAGCCCTGGAAAGCGCAGTACTGGACCCGCGAAGTGCTTAACCGCCTTTACCAGCCCACCCCCGACGGCTACTGCGGCGACGAGGATAACGGGCAGACCTCAGCGTGGTACGTGTTTTCGGCCCTGGGATTCTACCCCGTCTGCCCCGGCACCGACCAGTACGTGCTCGGGGCTCCGCTCTTCCCGAAAGTAACCCTACGCCTGGAGAACGGCAAAGAGGTAGTACTGAACGCGCCCAACAACAGCGCCGCCAACCGCTACATCCGCCGCCTCACCCTGAACGGCCGCGAGTACGAACAAAATTGGCTAAGCCACCAGGCCCTGATGCAAGGCGCCACCCTGGACTTCGACATGGCCCCGGAGCCCAACCGCCAGCGCGGCGCTACCCTCAAAGAAGCCCCGTATTCCTTCTCAAAAGCCCGCCGGTAGGGTTGTCAGCTCCTGCAAAGCCGGCCCGATAAAGCGCACGATGTCGCCGGCTACGAGGCCCGCCTGCCCGCTCTGCTGGGCGGCGAGGTCGCCGGCGCGGCCGTGGGCGTACAGGCCCAGCAGGGCTGCATCCAAGGGGGTAAGGCGCTTATCGGCGCGCAGGGCCAGTAGCAGCCCCGTCAGCACGTCGCCACTTCCCCCGGTAGCCATGCCGGGGTTGCCCGTGCTGTTGAAGTAGATGACGCCCTCGGGGGTAGCCAGCGCAGTATACGCTCCCTTCAGCACGCAGTAGCAGCGGTAGTGCTGGGCGAAGTGGCGCAGCTGTTCCAGCCGGTGGTAGTCGTCGCGGGCGGGCTTGCCCACTAGCCGCTCAAACTCCTTCGGGTGGGGGGTAAGCAGCGTATCGGGCGGGAGGAGCTTGAGCAGTTCCGGGTTGGCACCCAGTAGGTTCAGGGCATCGGCGTCGAGCACCAGGGGCAGGCCATTGGCTTTGCGCAGAAGCTGGCGCAGCACCTCCAGGGTAGCACCTTCCTGGCCCAGGCCGGGCCCGATGCCGACGGCGGCGTAGGGTGTCAGATCGGGTAGCTCCGTCACGAAGTCGGTGGCCGGGTCGGTTAGGGCCATGGCTTCGGGGGCGGAGGTTTGCAGGATGTCGTAGCCCACGGCCGGTACGCGTACCGTCAGCAAACCTACCCCACCGTGCAGGCAGGCCCGGGAAGCCAGCACCGCCGCCCCAATTTTTCCCCGGCTGCCCGCCAGCAGCAAGGCGTGCCCAAAGGTGCCTTTATGGCTGAACTTGCTCCGGGCCGGCAGCCGCCCCGCCAAGGAATTCACATCCATGAAAAAGTTATCCACAGGGGCATTGTGGATAAAGTCAGCATTGAGGCCAATCGACACTACCTGCCATTCGCCAACAAACCGAGCATTTTGAGGTAGCAGAAAGGCGAGCTTCGGTAGTTCGAAACTGATGGTGTAGCGCGCCTGCACCACGGCGCTGTCCGGCGGCTGCGGGGCATCGGTGAGCAAGCCCGAGGGCATATCCACGGCCACCAGGGGCGCCCCAGAGCTATTGAGGTGTTGCACGAGCCGGGCGGCTTCATCTGCCAAGGGCCGGCTCAGGCCCGTGCCGAACAGGGCGTCGAGCACGAGAGTGGTGGGGGAGAGGAGGGGTAGCTGTTCAGGGTTCAGTTCCTGGCACGGCACGTCCGCGGGGAGCCGCTGGCGGTTTACCTGGAAGTCGGCGGAGTGCTTGGCTGCCGGCAGCAGCCAGACCTGCACCTCCATGCCCTCCTGAAAAAGCCGCCGCGCAATGGCTAGTCCGTCGCCGCCGTTGTTGCCCGGGCCGCAGAAGATGTGCACCGGCCGCGCTGCCCCGTCTAGGCGCGGGAGCAGCCACTCACAGAACGCAGCGGCGGCCCGCTCCATCAGCTCATCGGAACGGAGGCCCTGGGCGTGCAGAGTGGCCTGGTCGGCAAGGTGAGTCTGGGCGGCGGTCAGGATTTTCATAGTTTGCCTATACTTGAGAGAAGAACAAGAAGGACGATAATGCGGCAAAAAAATTGGATAATGGCCCTCATGCTGGGGGTAGGGGCTTGCACCGAGTCAGCGAAGCAGCCGCCCGCATCCGAACTAGCGGCGCATACCCCACCGGCTTTGGCCGCAGGTACTTTCGATTCCGGCCAGGTGCGCACCCTCACGCGCGGCCAGGTGCCCGCGCCCGAACTGCTTCCGCCCGGCACGCTGCTGGAAGCGCGGCAGTGGCCCGATGGCAATGGCGAAAACCTGCTGGTGGTTACCCGGCGCGGCCCCCTTCCTGAAAAGACGACGCAGTACACCGACGAAGAGTCGTACGTGGAGCTGTTCGCCCGCCAGTACGTGCGCCGGGCCGGGCAGTGGAAGGAGTTGTGGCGCTTGCAGGATGCTATCCGGAACTGCCCCTTCGATATGTGGCTGGGGACCCTGCCCGGCTCTACCCAGATTACCGACCTGGACCAGGACGGGCAGACGGAAACTACGCTGGTGTACCAGCTCACGTGCCGCAGCGACGTGAGTCCGGATAACCTGAAGCTGATTATCCGGGAAGGCAAGAACAAGTACGCGCTTCGGGGGCAGAACGTGGTGCAATACGATTCCGTGCCGATGGCCCAGCGCGTGCCCGCTAACCCTTGTTGCCTTGATACAATCAGTAAGCAGCAACTGGAGGCGCCCCAGGGCTACGAGCTGTACGCGGGTCGCTACGAGAACGAAAAGAGCTTCCAGGGCGCGCCACCTCAGTTCCTGCGCTACGCCCGGCGGCAATGGCGCAAATGGATTGTCTATCATCAGCCCGAACAGCTTTGAGTTCTTAAGGAGAGATAGTGCCGAGGTAAAACTTCCGCGCCAGCCGCCGCGTTTGCATCTTACTGACCCTCGAACTAACTCTTCACAACCCATGCAAACCTGGAATGACGTCATCCGGCTGGCCAACCACGGCAGCCCGGCCCCCGATAAACGAGTAGAAAAAACGGATGCTGAGTGGCGCCAGCAGCTTACGCCCGAGCAGTACCACATCACCCGCCAGCACGGCACCGAGCGCGCCTTCACCGGCGAGTACTGCGAAGCCCACGAGGCGGGCCTCTACGCCTGCGTGTGCTGCGGCACCCCGCTCTACGACTCCCGCACCAAGTTTGAGTCGGGAACGGGCTGGCCGAGCTTTACCCAGCCCGTGCAGGAAAATGCCATTAAGTACAAGAAAGACACCAGCTACGGCATGACGCGCGTGGAAGTGCTGTGCAACGTCTGCGACGCCCACCAAGGGCACGTTTTCCCCGATGGTCCGCCCCCCAGTGGCCTGCGCCTCTGCATCAACTCGGCGGCCATTAAGCTGGTAAGCGAGCCAGAAAAAGTAAGCTAACTCCGCTACCCGTGGGTGCCCATACCAGGCCTCCTTGCCGAACGCAGGGAGGCCTTGTGGTATGCAGCAGCAACAAACAAAGCTTCGCGGTGAGAGCATGAGTAGCACGCCGCGCCTGGAAGCTGCGTATTTTCGCAACCCGCTACCCCGAACTGCTTCCCAAACGGCGGTGTTCTAAACTGTTTCCCACCCATTTTCTACCCACCCCATGTCGTTACTCTTCACTGATTTTGCCAGCTGGCAGGCCCACTGCGCTGCTACCGGCGAACCGCTCTATCAACCCGTGCTAGCCTATGAAGTGGAGCAGAAAGGCCGCACCGAGGAGGAAATCTGGGCGGGCCTGCAGCGCGCCTACGATGTAATGCGCGACGCCGTGCACACCGGCCTGACCCAGAACATGACTTCCCGCTCGGGCATGGTAAACAATGGGGCCAAGAAAATTGCGGCCTCGCCGGTTACGGTGTTGTCGCCGGAGTTTAAGCAGCTCGTGACACGGGCGTTGGGAGCGAAGGAAGTAAACTCGTGCATGGGCCGGGTAGTAGCAGCGCCCACGGCCGGAGCCTCGGGCATCTTGCCCGGGGTGCTCGTTACCCTCCAGGATTTGCACAAGCTCGACGACCGCACCATTCTGGAGGGTTTGCTGGTGGCCGCGGGGGTAGCCCTGATTATCGAGCAAAACGCTTCCTTGGCCGGAGCCGTGGGCGGCTGCCAGGCCGAAACTGGCTCAGCGGCGGCTATGGGCAGCGGAGCCATTGTGTACTGTCTGGGCGGGTCGGTGGAAGAAACGTTTGCCGCCGTCGCCATTACCATCCAGTGCATGCTGGGGCTGGTCTGCGACCCGGTAGCCGGCCTTGTGGAAGTGCCCTGCGTGGTGCGCAATGCTTCGGCAGCGGCTATTGCCTTTAGCTCGGCCCAGATTGCCATTGCCGGCGTCGACCCGGTAATTCCCGTGGACCAGTGCGTAGCGGCCCTCGGCGAAGTGGGCCAGAGCATGGAAACCCGCTACAAGGAAACGGCCCTCGGCGGCTTGGCCAATACCCCACGGGGTAGGGAAATCGAAAAAATGGTGCTGGTGCAGGACGTGCAGATTCTGCCCGATGAAGATTCGCAGTAAGGCGCCACTTGCGTAGCTGGCATGTTGTGCAGCAAAGAGCTTAAAGCGGCTTGATTTGCGGAGCCATGGTCAGGTTGGCCAGGTAGTGAATGGCTGCGGCGTACTCGCCGCGCAGCTTCTGGTACTTGCGCCAGGCAGCTTGTTGGTCTACTTGAAGCGAAATGCCGGCTTCCTGCAGCTCCTGGCAGGCTTTCTGAAAATCCTGGTACTTCGGATCTTCCACGGGCTCTTCGTCACTGGGCGGCTCGGGTTCTTCGGTATCGGCCTCATACTTGAAAAAGCGCGATACCCGGTTGATGGCCAGGCAGCCCGCCTTGAAACACAATACCATGTGCGGGTTGCGCGGGGCATCTATCACGCTGATCAGCAGGGCCGCCGTTTCCAGGATAATGTCGGAGGCCATAATCCAGGAGCGGCCCGGCTGCGGCGACCTGAAAAAGGAAAGAATGGGCAGGGAGGTATGGCTTTCCTCTATTTCCACAAACCATTCTTCCCACTGCTGCCACTGGTCTTTTTCATCGGAGATAGAGCCGGTCTGGTGCATCCATCTCACCAGCCCCACTGTGGAGGTAGAGGTGCCCGTTCGCAGATCGAGGCGGGCTATGACCAGCTCGCGCCGGGAGTAGGCTTGGTAGATGGTGGGCAGGTAGGAAATCAGCAAGGTCATCAGCAGAAGCCCCAGGGTAGCTTCCGAGTACGACATAACGGTAGCCACCACGCCCTCACTGGGTTCCTCCGACCCCAGCGTAAGCAACGAGCTGTTGCTGATGCGGTAGCATCGGTCCAGGTCGCCTTCGCCCAGAGCCCAGAAGATGGCCGTGTACCCAAAACTCACTACCCCCAGCCAGGCAATAGGAAGTGCTACCAGCCCTACCGGAGCGTATAAAGCCATTACCCGGTCGCGCTGCCCGTAGGTGCGCCCCAGGGAAGTCATAAGGGTGAAAACGCGCCGAATACCCGTGAAAATCCAGTTGTTCAGTAATACAGATTCGTTGCGGGGTAGTACAAAGGAGCGAATGGCCGCCAGCACCGTAGTAACCACCATAAATGCGCCACCGGCAAAAGCCAGCGCGCGTAATCCTGTATCCAGCATAGTGCAGTAGCGCCAATGCGGCAACACTGCCGCCTGCATTCTACTGCATTACGCGCATGGAGGTTAATACGCCTGCATGAACCAGCAGGGGTAGGAAGCGCTACAGACCTAGCGCGGGGCCGTTACTTTCGCTCCTTCCAGAGCTGCCGGAAGGTTTTGGGCGCTACCTGCACTGCGTCGCGGCGTTTGCTCCAGCCTACTTCGCCCAGCAGGCGGCTCAACACCCAGTTCTTGGCCGAAGCCGGGGCCACATCCCATACCCAGCGGTGCTTCATGCCGTGCAGCCACAAGCGAATGGCGCGGCGCTCCTCCTTCTCCGCGAGGCCTTCCTGTACGCTCTGCTGGCGGTTTCGGAGCAGGATGTTGTGAATCGGAATCTTAACGGGGCATACGGAGGTGCAGGCCCCGCACAGGCTGCTGGCGTAGCTCAGATGCTTGTTTTCGGCCATGCCCGAAAGGTGGGGCGTGATAACTGAGCCGATGGGGCCGGAGTAGGTAGCCTCGTAGGTATGGCCGCCGATGTTCTTGTACACCGGGCAAATGTTCAGGCAAGCCCCGCACCGAATGCAGTTCAGGGCTTCGCGCTTGTCGGGCTGGGCCAGCAGATTAGTGCGGCCGTTGTCGAGCAGAATCACGAACATTTCCTCCGGGCCGTCCTTTTCCAGGGGCTGGCGCGGGCCGGTATAAATGGTGTTGTACACCGTCACTTGCTGGCCCGTGCCGCTGGTGCTGAGCAGGGGCCAGAACAAATCCAGGTCCTGCAGGCGCGGAATCACCTTCTCAATGCCCACAATAGCAATGTGGGTGTGGGGAAAAGTAGCTGAGAGGCGGGCGTTGCCCTCATTTTCCGTGACGCACACCGCGCCGGTATCGGCCACGAGGAAGTTGCCGCCCGTAATGCCCACTTCGGCCGAGGTGTACTTGTCGCGGAGCAGGTGGCGGGCCGTGAGCACCAGCTTCTGGGCATCGTCGGTGTACTCAATGCCCAGGTGCTTCACGAAAATATCGGCAATATCGAGCTTGCTCAGGTGCATGGCCGGCGTCACGATGTGGTAGGGCCGCTCCCCGTTCAGCTGCACAATGAACTCGCCCAAATCCGTCTCTACCGACTCAATCCCGCGCTTTTCAAGGTACTTGTTCAGGTGGATTTCCTCGGTGGTCATGCTCTTGGCCTTCACTACGGTGCGGGCCTTGCGGCGCTCCATAATCTTACCGACCTCAAACAAGGCTTCCTCCGCGTTCTGAGCCCAGATAACCTTGCCGCCCTTAGCCGTAAACTTCTCCTCGAACTGCAACAGGTATTCATCCAGCCGGTTGATTACCTGCGTTTTGAGGTAGGAAGCCCGGGCCCGCGCCAATTCATGGTCTTGGTAGAAGCCCAGGCCGGTTTGCACGGCGGCGTTGTACTTGCCAATGTTGAAGCGGATTTTGCGCCGGTGCTCCAAATCGAAGGCCTTGCGGTCGGAATCGGTGAGGAACTGGCGGGCTTTGGTAGGAGCGAGGGGAGTGGTCGTCGTCGGGTTCATGGCGGGCAGCAGGTTGACCAAATGGTCTGCAAAGATAAAACCCGCCGCTCCACTTGGGTTCGACGGGTTTTGGAAGGTAGGAAGAAACGGAGAAGAAATTACCTATTTCTTATTCGAGTCGACGATAATACGCTGGTCGCGGTTGGCCAGGTCCCAGGCAGTGTAGAACACGAGGCGGGCGCGCTTCTCCATCTTCGGAAACTCAATTTTCTCCACTTCGTCTCCCGGGCCGTGGTAGTCATCGTGCACGCCGTTGAAGAAGAAAGCCACCGGAATGCGGTGCTTAGCGAAGTTGTAGTGGTCGGAGCGGTAGTAGAAGCGGTTCGGGTCCTCGGGGTCGTTGAAGCGGAAGTCGAGGTCCATTTGGGTGTACTTCTGGTTCTGGTCCAGCAGCACCTGGTGCAGTTGGGAGCTAAGCTTGTCGGAGCCAATCACGTACACGTAGTCGCCCTTGCCCTCGTGGTCTTTGTCGGTGCGGCCCACCATGTCGGTGTTTAGGTCCACCATGGTTTTTTCCAGCGGGAAGATGGGGTGGTCGGTGTAATATTCCGAGCCCAGCAGGCCTTTTTCCTCGCCCGTTACTGTCAGGAACAGCACACTACGGCGCGGGCCGCGGCCTTCGGCTTTGGCCTTGGTGAAGGCTTCGGCCATTTCCAGTACCGTTACCGTGCCCGAGCCGTCGTCGTCGGCGCCGTTGTGTACTTCGCCGTTGATGATGCCGATGTGGTCGAAGTGAGCCGACAGCACCACGATTTCGTCTTTCTTATCGGTGCCCTCCAGGTAGCCTACCACGTTTTCGGTGGTGAAGTCCTCATTCTTTTTGGCCGCCTTCACCATAATTTTGGCTGGCTTGAAGGTGCCTGCTACGGGTTTACCTGCCGCGCCTACGCTAGCGGTGTATTTAGTTACGGCTGCAGCTGTAGTGCCCAGCATCTTGTAGCCAACCGCCGGTGATACGAAGAAAGCCGTGGCGCGCGTCTGGCCGGGCGCAGCATCCTTGAAGGCAATGCTGGGGCGGCTGATGTAGGGCGTCATACGCGCCGCCATTTTCTGGAAGTTGCTGTTGGGGTTGAAATCTACGAAGAACACCGAGCGGGCACCTTTCTGGGTAGCCATCTGCAGCTTGGCCCGGTAGTCTTGGCCCCACTTGCTACCCTGGCCATCCTTGCCGAGCAGGGCTACCCCTTTATCGGTTTGGGGCTCCCCAATAAGGATGAGCAGGTCTTTGCCCTTCACGTCGCCGAGGGCAGCGTAGTCGGAGTAGCCGTCTTGCTCAATACCGTAGCCCGCAAATACCGGCTGAACGGCGGTTTCCTGCGCAAAGCCGGTGCTGCCAACCGCGTAAAAATCGGTTAGCCACTTGTACGCCTGGCCGCCTACTTTCAGGGTAGCGCCGTCGGCCCAGGTGCTGCGCACCATGGTGAAGTGCTGGAGGTAGGGGTTATCGGAGCCTTGCACCGGACCTTGCAAGCCCAGCTCCTTGAAGCGGTTGGCAATGTACTCGGCGGCCATTTCCTGGCCTTTTTCCCCGGTTTCGCGGCCTTCGTAGGCATCGGAGGCGAGTACGGTGAGGTGCTGGCGCAGGTCGGCCTGGGTAATGCTCTCGGCGTAAGTCCGGGCAAAGTCAGTGGCAGCAGGAGCGGCGGCAGCTTGGGCTGGGGCCGCTTCCGTGGCGGCGGGAGCCTCCGTTTTGTTCTTGCGCTTGGTCTTAACCTTGATTTTCTCGGGCGCCTGCTGGGCCACCGCGGAGGTTGCTACGCCAGCCGCCAGCAGGAAAGCCAGAAAGGAAGTTTTTTTCATAAAAAGAAAGAGGATTGGGAACGGTAGAAAGGGTAGGGGAGTGAACCCGGCTGTTTAGTAAAAAGAGCCTTCCGAAGCAGGGGGAAGCAGGAGGACAAGCCGTTTGCAGCGGGGTAGTACGTGTAGGTAGCTAGGTCTGTATCAGCTCACCGCCTCACAAGTTCACCATTTCGCCGCTAGGGTTGCACAATGAGCACGGAAGCGTAAGCCGCCACACCCTCGCGGCGGCCCACGAAGCCGAGCTTTTCGGTAGTGGTGGCTTTGATGCTGATGTCGTCGGGAGGGATATTCATTACCTCCGCCAGCACCCGCTGCATTGCCGGAATATGCGGGTTGACTTTGGGCGCCTCCAGGCAGATAGTGGAATCGATGTTGGAAATGGTGTAGCCGCGCTCCTGCAGCAGGCGCACCACCTCCGCCAGCAGCCGCTTGCTGTCGATGCCTTTATACTGCGGGTCGGTGTCGGGGAAGTGGAAGCCAATGTCGCGCAGGTTAGCCGCGCCTAGTAGGGCGTCGCAGATAACGTGAATGAGCACGTCGGCGTCGGAATGGCCGAGGGCGCCGTGGGTGTGGGGCACCTGAATACCGCCGAGCCAGAAGGGAAGGCCTTCCCGCAATTGGTGAACGTCGTAGCCGAAGCCAGTCCGAATTTTCATGGATGTAAAGGAAAAAAGGAAACGGAACGGCAAGGTACGCCAATGCAGCCGTTGCGTTTCGGCAAAAAATAGTGGGCGCGGGCTAAAGTAAAACGCCCAGTTAAGCGTCGGGTAAAGCAGAGTGCGCGGAAACCTGCAAGAGTATAGCAAAGAATTAATGGAAACTTAGGAATCATTAAAAGTTTCCGTTGTATCTTTGCACCCGCAGTCATGGAAATCAAAGACCGAATCTTACAAGCTGCCCGCGACCTGTTCACTAGCAACGGGATTAAGGGCGTGTCGATGGACGACATTGCTACCCACCTGGGTATCTCGAAGAAAACGCTTTACAAGTGGTTTGAAAACAAGGATCAAATTGTTTCAGCGGTCATCTCCAGCCACCTCAGCGGCGTGCAAGGTGAGTGCGAATGCATCATCGGCCACGCCCGCAACGCCGTCGATGAGATGGTGCAGATGATGGACTGGGCAAAGCGGCAGTTTTCAAACGTGAATCCTAACACCATTCACGATTTGCGCAAGTACTATCCGGCCGCCTGGAACCTGTTCCACGCGCACAAAAACAAGTATATCCTTAATCAGATTCAGGCCAACCTGCGCCGCGGAGTGACGGAAGGCCTTTACCGTTCCGACCTCGACATCGAAGTATTATCGCGCCTGCGCCTGGCTCAGATCGACGTGCTGTTCGACCCCAACATCTTCCCGCACGCCGAGTTCGACCAGCCCCGGGTGCAAATGGCCTGCAACGAACATTTTTTGTTGGGCATGGTGACCCTGAAGGGCCACAAGCTCATTAACGAGTACCGTCACGTGACGGAAGAAGAATAAGCTCCATCACCCGCTTTCCTTATATGAAAAAGAACCTCCGCGTTTTGTTGCTGGCGGCCGGGCCGGGCCTATTGGCCCCCGTCGGGTCAGTCGTG
Organism: Hymenobacter sp. HSC-4F20; assembly: GCF_019599275.1. Taxonomy (GTDB): domain Bacteria; phylum Bacteroidota; class Bacteroidia; order Cytophagales; family Hymenobacteraceae; genus Hymenobacter. Next base: position 310,860 of record NZ_JAHZTD010000004.1, read on the forward strand.
GCGCAGGCACCGACCGCGCGGCCGGCAACGGCTAGCCCCTCGGCGACAGTAGGCAATATGCCGCTGTCCTTGCAACAGGCCGTTGAATACGCCATTCAGAACAAGTCGTCCTTGTTGGCTACCCGCCTGGGCGAGCAAACAGCCCGTGCGCGGGTGGGTGAGATTCGGGCAGCTGGCTTGCCGCAGGTAAGTGTAGCGGCTAACCTGGCCGACAACTTTAAGCTGCAAAAAAGCTTGGTTGACTTTGGCGCCTTTGCCGGCGGCTCAACGGCTACCCAACTGACGCCCACGGACCTGGCGGCTGCCCAGGCCGGGCAATCCGTGAACCTCTCGACGGTTACGGTACCCTCCGATCCGGTGCCTCCGCAGGCATTGGCTTTCGGCTTGCGGCATGCTGGCAACACCAGTGCTTCCGTATCGCAGCTTCTGTTTGATGGCGCGTATCTGATTGGACTGCGCGCGGCCAAGGTGTACGAAGAGCTGGCCAAAAAGCAAACCCAGCAGGCCGAAATTGACGTGGTGGAGCAGGTGAGCAAGGCGTATTACAGCACGCTAGTAGCCCGGGAGCGGCTGCAGCTGCTGGCCCGCAACGTGCAGCGCCTCGACACCATTCTCTACCAGACGAACCAAACCTTTAAGGCTGGTTTTGCTGAGAAGCTGGACGTGCAGCGCCTGCAGGTGCAGCGCAACAACCTGGTGGTGGAGCAGCAAAAGGCGGCGCGCCTGACCGATTTGAGCGTAGCCCTGCTCAAGTTTCAGATGGGCCTTCCCCAGGACCAGGCCGTGCAGCTCACTGACTCGCTCGGAGCGGCTGTGGTTGATGCCGGCGCCTTGCGCCAGCGCCTGGGGGTAGCTAGCTTCGCTACCGGTAGTGGGGTAAGTGGCCTGGGTAGTGTGCCCACGGCTCCGGCTCCTACAACTGATAACGCCGACGCGCAAAACCGCCAGGACCAGCAAACGGCGCTCAGCGGTGCCCGCACGGGGCAGCTGGCCGCGGCTTTTAACTACAATAACCGTATCGAGTTTTCCACGCTGGAAACCCAGCAGGCCTTGGCCGGCCTGGACCTGGCTAACCGCCGGGCTGGGGCCTACCCCCGCCTGCTGGCTACGGCGGCGTACGGTTTCACGGGCTCGGCAAATAACCGCGGTGACCTGTTTGCTTTCCGCGGGCCCGACTCGCGGGCGGCCAACGGCTTCCCCAACCAAAACTGGTTTGGCTTCGGCAACGTGGGCCTGAGCCTGCAGATTCCGGTGTTCGATGGCTTCCGCCGCAAGTACCAGGTGCAGCAGGCGCGCATTCAGCAGCAAACTATTGAGCGGGGCTTCGAAACCCTGCGCCAGAGCATTGACCTGCAGGATGCCCAGAGCCGCACTACCCTCATCAACGCCCTCGATGTGCTGGATAACCAGAAAGCCAACCTGGAGCTGGCCGATGAGGTAGCCCGCGTTTCGCGCATCAAGTTCAAAGAGGGCGTGGGCTCCAACCTGGAGGTAGTAACCGCCGAAACTTCGCTGCGCGAAGCCCAGACCAACTACTACGCTGCCCTCTACGACGTGCTGGTAGCCAAGGTGGACCGCGACAAGGCTACCGGCGAACTGTACAATCAAGCCAAGAAATAAGGAGCTAGGCGTCAGAAGCCAGGAGCTAGAAGCTTCTGACCCAGCCGCATACCTATCCTTTCTAGCTCCTAGCTTCTCCCCATATGAAATACACAACTTCTGCCTTTCTGCTAACTCTGGGTTTGCTATCCGCCTGCGGCGAGAAGGACCCCAAAGCTGAACTGGCTAAGCTTAAACAAGAGCAAGCTGCCAACCAGGCCAAAATTGCCGAATTGGAAGCGAAAGCCGGCACTACCGGCGAGAAAGCGGCCGTGCAGGCTACCCCCGTATCCGTCATCAAAGTAGCGCCCGAAAGCTTCAAGAGCTACCTCGAAGTGCAGGGTCGGGTTGACTTCGACCAGAACGCTACCGTAGCCGCCCGCGCCGCCGGTACGCTCACCAGCCTGCGCGTGCAGCGCGGCGACCGGGTGAGCAAAGGCCAGACTTTGGCTACCGTGGATGCCTCCGTGCTTGATGCCAGTATTGCTGAGCTGCGCACGCGCATGGACCTGGCCCGGGTAGTCTACGAAAAGCAGGACCGCCTCTGGAAACAGGAAATCGGCACTGAAATTCAGTACCTCCAGGCCAAAAACAACTACCAGGCCCTGCAGCGCAACCTGGCCTCCCTGAACCAGCAGCGGGCCCTTTACAGCGTAGTGGCGCCCTTCAGCGGCACCGTAGATGACGTGCTGCCTAAGCTGGGTGAAACCGTAGCTCCCGGTGCGCCGGTAGTGAAGCTGCTCAGCAACAGCGGCAGCGGCAAGATTGTGGTGGACGTGTCGGAAGCCTATGCCTCGCGCATTAAGGCCGGCGACAAGGCGCTGGTGACGATTCCGGACCTCGGCAATGAGGAACTGTCGGCTACCGTGCGGGTAGTCACGAACACCATCAACCCCACCAGCCGCACCTTTACTACCGAGCTACGCCTGGATAACCCTGGCAAAGCCGGCAAGCTGCGCCCCAACATGGTGGTAAATGTGCGCATCCAAAACTACGACCGCCAGAACGCTACCGTGCTACCCGTAGACCTGGTGCAGAAGGACGAGCAAAACAGCTACGTGCTGGTAGTGAGCGACAAGGGCGGACAGAAAGTGGCGGCCAAGCGCATCATTCAGGTTGGCAATACTTACAATGGCAAAGCAGAAGTGACCAGTGGCCTCCAACCCGGCGACCAGGTTATTTCGGCCGGCTACCAGAATTTGAACGAGGGCCAAACGGTTAGCCTGTAGTTGCCCCGCCCTATGGCCGCACCTCATGGGTAGGCTAGGAGCGAGGCTAAAGCAGAACGTCAAAACCAGAACTCATGCAGGATTTAGAGAAAGAGTTCAAGCCGACCTCCTGGTCGATTGACAACAAAACCAGTATTTACATCATTACCCTGCTGCTGTGCGTGGCGGGTATCTTCTCCTACATCAAGCTGGGGAAAGAGAAATTTCCCGACATCGTGATTCCGCGCATCATCGTGGCCACGATTTACCCGGGTACTTCCCCCACTGATATCGAGAACCTGGTAACGCGCCAGCTCGAAAAGGAAATCAAGAGCGTAAACGGGGTGAAGAAGATTTCTTCGACCTCGAACCAGGACTACTGCATCGTGGACGTGGAGTTTAACTCCGGCGTGGACGTGCAGTACGCCAAGCAGCTCATCAAGGACGCCGTGGACAAGGCCAGCAACGAGCTGCCCAACGACTTGCCCTCGCCGCCCACCGTGCAGGAAGTAAACCTCTCGGAGCTGCCCATCATGAACATCAACCTGGCCGGTAACCTCACTACCAGCCAGCTGAAAAAGTACGCCGATGACTTCCAGGATAAGATTGAGGCCCTGCCCGAAATTACCCGCGTGGACATCATCGGGGCCCTGGAGCAGCAGGTAAACGTCGATGTGGACCTGAACCGCCTGCGCGCTTCTCGCCTCAGCTTCACCGACATCAGCGCCGCCATTGCCCGCGAGAACATCACCATTTCGGGGGGCTCGGTAAACGTAGGGGAGCAGAAGCGGGCCGTGCGGGTAGCCGGCCAGTACGTGCGCGCTGCTGATATTGCCAACATTCAGGTGAAAAACCTGAACGGTGCCGCCGTGCGCCTCGGCGACATTGCTACCGTGACGGACGCCTTCAAAGACCGGGAATCCTACGCCCGCCTCGACGGCAAAACCGCCGTTACCCTGAACGTGATTAAGCGCCAGGGCGAAAACCTGATTGACGCTTCCGACAAGATCAAACAGATCATCGATGAGTCGAAGCAGAGCCTGCCCAAGGAGCTGACCATCACCGTGACGGGCGACACCTCGAACGACACCCGCGTAACGCTCCACGATTTGATCAACACCATCATCATCGGCTTTATTCTGGTAACGCTGATCCTGATGTTCTTCATGGGTACTACCAACGCTCTGTTCGTGGGTCTGTCGGTGCCGATTTCCATGTTCCTGGCCTTTGTGCTGCTGCCCGGCTTCGGGTTTGCCCTGAACATGATTGTGCTCTTCGCCTTCCTGCTGGCTTTGGGTATTGTGGTCGATGACGCCATTGTGGTAATCGAAAATACCCACCGCCTCCTGCACGAGCACCCCAACCTGACCACCGCCCAGGCCGCCAAGTACGCCGCCGGTGAGGTGTTCATCCCGGTTCTGGCCGGTACCCTGACTACGGTGGCGCCCTTCGTGCCGCTGATGTTCTGGCCGGGGATAGTAGGTAGCTTCATGTTCTACCTGCCGGTTACCCTGATCTTAACCCTGATGTCGTCGCTGGTCGTGGCCTTCATCATGAACCCGGTGTTTGCCGTGTCGTTCATGGAGCGCGAAGACCACCACAGCGGGGAGAAGCCCAAGCTGACCAAGAACTTCCTGATTGCCATGGGCGTGCTGGCCCTTATTGCCGTGATTGGCTACCTGGCCGGCTCGCCATTTGTGGGCAACCTGACGGTGTTCATCATCCTGTTCTGCTTCCTCGACAAGTTTGTGTTCGTGCACTGGATTGCCGGATTCCAGACCAAGGTGCTGCCCCGCTTCCAGAACGGCTACGCCCGTGTGGTGAACTGGGCCATCAGCCACCCGGCTTTGGTGATGATCAGCATGGTAGTGCTCTTTGTGGTGTCCGTCTTTGCCGTTGGCGCCCGTAGCCCCAAAGTAGAGTTCTTCCCCTCCGGCGACCCCAAGTTCGTGTACACCTACCTGAAGATGCCAGTAGGTACCCGGGTAGAGGTAACCGACTCGGTAGCCCGCGTACTGGAGCGCCGCATTTACAACGTCATCGGCAAAGACAACCCCGACGTGGAATCGGTGATTACCAACGTAGCCATTGGCGCCAGCGACCCGGGCGAAGCTTCGGCTTCGGGTACCTCGCAGTCGAACCTGGCGAAGGTGGCCGTGGCTTTCAAGGAAATGAGCGAACGGACCGGCCCTGCTACCAGCACCTACATGGATAAAATCCGGGAAGCGGTGAAAGGTATTCCAGGTACCGAAATTTCGGTAGACAAGGAAGCTAGTGGCCCGCCCACGGGTAAGGAAATTGCCATTGAAGTAGCCGGCGACGACTACCCTACCCTTATCAAGCTTTCCAAGGACGTAACCCGCTACATCGAGTCGAAGAACATTGGCGGTATTGAGCAGCTGCGCTCCAACCTGGAGGACCGCAACCCCGAAATTGCCGTGGACATCGACCGGATCCGGGCCAACCGCGAAGGCATCAGCACGGCCCAGATCGGCTCAGAAGTTCGTACGGCTATCTACGGCACCGAAGCCAGCAAATTCAAGACTCCCGACGACGAGTATCCCATTCAGGTGCGCTACGCCGAGCCTTACCGCTCCGACGTGGACGCCATCCTGAACTCGCCCCTGACCTTCCGCGACGCTACCGGCGCTATTCGCCAAGTGCCCATTTCCTCGGTGGCTGATGTACGCTACGGTACCACCTACGGCGGCATCAAGCGCAAAGACGTGAAGCGCGTTATCACCATTTCCTCGAACGTGCTCAGCGGCTTCACCGGCCCCGACGTGGTGCGCAACATCGAAACAGCTCTGAAAGCCTACCCCACGCCGCCCGGTTACACTGTGCGTATGGGTGGTGCCCAGGAAGACCAGCAGGAAACCAGCTCCTTCCTTGGCGTAGCTGCCGTGGGTGCTTTTGCCCTGATCTTCTTGGTGTTGGTAATGCAGTTCAACTCCGTGAGCAAGCCGCTGCTCATCCTCACCGAAATTATCTTCTCGGTAATCGGGGTAATGCTGGGCCTGGCCATTACGGGCATGAACATCAGCATTGTAATGACGGGGGTAGGGATTATTGCCTTGGCTGGTATTGTGGTGAAAAACGGCATTCTGCTGGTAGAATTCACCGACATTCTGCGTAGCCAGGGTATGCCCCTGCGGGAGGCCATTGTGCTGGCCGGCCGGACTCGTCTGAACCCGGTAATCCTGACGGCTACGGCCGCTACCCTGGGCCTTATTCCGCTAGCCATCGGCCTGAACGTCGACTTCTACGAGATGTTCAACTCCTTCCAGCCCCACTTCTTCATCGGGGGTGAGTCGGTAACATTCTGGGGTCCGCTGGCCTGGACCATCATCTTCGGACTGGTTTTTGCAACGGTCATCACGCTGGTAGTAGTACCGGTAATGTACCTGATGACGGAAAGCCTAAAGCTGCGTCTGAAGAAGGATTCCGATACGCCGGCTTCGGCCGAAGAAACGGAAGCCGCTCGTCCGCCCGTGCTGGCCGAGTATTAATCTGTAAGCTGGATGAGCCCTGGCCTGGCAGTGTCGTCGTGCAGACGACTCATTTTACCAGGCCGGGGCTCCATCAGCAGTTGGTTTTCTGGTGGCGCTTGCAACTATTCGCTGCCTGTCTGTACTCCTTCGTCCGGATGGACGGGGTGGTGCTCAACCCGGCCCATCAGTAGTAAAGTACCCTTTGTACCCTGTCGTTTCTCCCTATGTTCACCTCAACGACTACCGCCCCTAAATCTATTCAGCAGCAAGTGCTGCGCATCATCAGCAAGCGGAAGGCTATCAAGGCCAACCGCCTGCGTATTAGCAGCCGCCTCAATCAGGAACTCGGCTTCGACACCGTTGACGTTGTGGATATTATCCTGGAATTAGAGCGCAGCTTCCATATCACCATTCCCGACGAAGTTCCCCTGGCTACGGTAGGCGACTTTGTTAACTATGTTGCCTCGCACGCCAAAGCTGCCTAAGCAGTTCCGGCAGTCGTTGCCACATACAAAACCCCGTCGGGGAGCATCCAAATACGTGCTCCTCGACGGGGTTTTGTGTGTAAATACGGATGGTAACCCGAAGCCTACCGAACATTACCGCCCGGGTCGCCGCCGCTGGTGCGGCCGGAGCTGGCGCTTAGGTGGGGCTCGCGGCTGCTGTCGGTGGTATTGGCGGACGTGTCGGCGTGGGGTGTGGCCTCGGCAGCGGGCGCATCGGTGATGCTGGCGGGTGCGGGCTTGCTGCTGTCCGGGGCACTGATGCCGGAATCAGTTTTAGAAGCCGTAGGATTGCGCGCATCTGGCGCTTCTACCGGTGCCATAGACGGAGTGGCTGCGGCTTTGTCCTCCACTATTTCGGCGTCGCTGACGAGGGTAGGACGGGTTTTTTCCCACTCCAGAAACTTTTCCATCTCTTCCTTGATAGTGGTGCTGAACCACGCTACCAGTGCTACGTCGTCGAGCAGGCCCAGTACCGGAATAAAGTCGGGAACCAAGTCAATGGGGCTCAGGAAATAGATAGTTACGGCTACTGCTCCAATAATGGTGGAGGTGGGCAGGCCCGTATACTCACCGGATACCGACGAGCGAATCAGTCGGAACAAGGTCTGCAAGGTTTCCCAGGCTTCGTGGGCAATGGTGCCTACGTCGTTTTTCTCGCTGGCCTTCTGGTACGCGTCGTTGAGCAGCTGCTTCATGCGCGTAGGCTTCTGAATGTACTCTTCAGCCTTGCTAACAAACTTTTTGAAGAGGGGGGAGGAGGCAATATGTTCGCCTTTGGGGTTTTGCTTGTCCATAGAGCGGTAGAGAGAAAGTTGAACAGAAAGGGGGCAGGGCCCCGGCGGTGTGCTATACTCCGTTGGAACAAAATGGTTTTCGCCGCCAAGGTCGGGGTAGAAAACAGCAAACGCCTCGTTCCGCGGAACGAGGCGTTTGCAATAACTGGAGATAAGACCAGGTGCGAGCCGAAGCTTAGCGCTCCACGCGGCCGGCGGCGTAGAAATTACGGTTGTAATAGGCCTGGTTCAGGGAGCTTACCATCACGCCGCCGTTGGTGGCGGAATGCACAAACTTGCCATCTTTCAGGTAGATGCCCACGTGATAGATGGGCTGGCCCGGGCCCCGGCGGAAGAATACCAGGTCGCCGGTCTGCATTTCATCTTTCTGCACGTGCTTTACGCTGCTAAACATGGAGCGGGAGCTGCGCTGCAGGGTAATGCCGTAGGCTTCTTTGAACACGCGGGTCACGAAACCAGAGCAGTCGGTACCGCTTTTGCTGTTGCTGCCGTAGCGGTAGGGGGTGCCCAGCCAGGAGGCTACCGTTTCCAGCAGAGACTGATCTTCGGTGTAGCTGGCATCAATGCCTAGGCGGTGAGCTACTTTATCGTAGGCTACTGAGTCGGAGGCGGTCAGCAGGCGGGGCGTATCATCGTCGCCGGAAAATAAGCCGCTGAGCAGGGAGGCTTCCTGCGTAGAGGCTACGGAGGCTGCCGGGTAGGCGGAGGGAGATTTTTCGAAGAAAAAAGAGAGGACCATCGAGGCCGCGGCGAGGCAATACAGAATGCTGTTTTTCATTGTCCGTCGGGAGGTGGTAAAAGAGCCGCCGGGGTCAGCCGGGCAGCGGAAGCGTACTTCTTTTTTCGATAGGCAACCGGCCAAACCGGCAAGCAAAAAGGGGGATGAAAGAAACCTTTTCAGTCGCCGAAGCCAGCTAGTGGTTCGACGGCCATTGGTTAAAGCTAGCCCCAAAATTCCGGAACTGCCAAGCTTTCCTCCCGAAACAGGATAAAATTCTTTTAATCGGACAGTAGATTATATGAAAAATCATGTCACCGGGCCCAACTGCTTCAAAGGAGTATGCGTATACTCCGGCCATTTTTTACCTATCCATGGAGCTACCTCGCATCGTTGAAAACTCGCCGTTTGCCCGGCTGGCCCGCCTCAAGTTGGGGGCGGCTAATGTGGCAATGGTATTGGGTACTAGTATCCACTTGAGCGGAGTAAGCCGGGAGGATTTTCTGCGTGACCCCTTCTGGGTAGCCCACGAAATGGAGCATATCCGGCAGTTTCAGGAGCACGGCCGACTAGGGTTCCTGGCCCGCTACCTCCGTGACTGGGTGCGTCATGGCTACTATAATATTCCGTTTGAAGTAGCCGCGCGGGAAGCTGCCGAGCTAAATGCGCATCTGTATGCCCAGGGACGCCCGTTACCCGGCAGCGAAGAGCGGCACCCCACACCAAAAGCAAAAGGGTAAGCTGGCATAGTCCCCCGGCTCAGGGGTGGGGCCCTGCGCTTTACTCCGGATAAGGCAGGCTTGCCGTAGCTTTTATCCTAAATATAGAATAGCGAAAGGGTTGCCAAGCGGCCCCCGCCAACTACCAGGGCAGTGCCATTAATAAAGCTGGCTTCGATGGAAACCATATAGCAAAATGTGGTGGTCATTTCTTCTGGGGTGCCTATCTGACCCGTACTCTTTTCCTTGCCGCTCTTCACGTTGGGACTGTCCCAGAGCATGGGCGTGTCCACGGCTCCGGGTGCGACGGTAGTAATGCGCGCGTGGGTGTGGGGCACTTCCCTAGCTCAGGCCGCGTACAAACGCCTCAGTAGTGCCCTTACTGACTGCGTAGGGTATCACATTGGTAGCGGCTTGCTGGACGTGTACCGAGCTGACGGCCCTAATAGCTCCCTGCTTCGAGTGCGGCAGGCACAGCTGGGGTAGCCGGAGCAAGGGGCCCAGATTTACTTGCATTACTTGGTCTCAGGCTTTCGGGTCGAGCCGTTGAACAGGCTCGAAGGTCATCATGCCCGCGTCGTTGATGAGCACGTCAATGCGGCCCTACTCCTTTACCGTGCGCTCCACAGCGTGTACCAGCCGGCTACTCCAAACGCAGGATTCTGGGGAGGGTTGAGCTAAGCCAGGGCAAGCGCTTTGGCGCGTACAGGCCGGGCCGCTCCGTCCAAGCTTGGCGCTAGCAGGGCCCGCGCTGCCGCACGAAGTGGTTGACTGGTAGAGAGGCACTTGGCGCCTTGCCGCGCCAAGCAAGAAACCAGGTGAGGTACTGGCGCTACGAGCCGATAAAATTGCGTAGCGGGCATAACCTTCCAGTAACTTTTCACGAATAGGGGGAAGAATCAGCCTTGGGCCGATTCACTTAGATCTACTACTAACCCTTTCCATCATGAGCACGCAAAAATCTAATCAGCCTGGCGCCCCCGCCCATAAGCACATAACGTTCACCCCCGCCAGCGAAACGTCGCAGGAAGCAAGCGATTCGTCGAGCGACAATAATGGCTCGGCTTCTTCTGCCTACAACGAGCCCACTGCCGGTAGCTCCTCTCAAAAGCAGCAGTCGTGGCTGGACCAGCAGCAATGGCTGAAAAACGTGGATGTGCAGCAACTGAAAGACTTGGGAACCAAAGCTCTGGATCAGGTAAACAAGATGAGCCCCACCCAGAAGGTAATTGGTGGCGCCCTGTTGGCTGGTGGTCTGAGCTGGCTGGCACTGCGTTCCAAGAGCAGCAGCGCCAAAGGCGAAACCTACCGTGCCTACCGCGGCTCCTCGGAAGGCTCTGCCAGCGGTTCATCCTCGAAGTGGGACAGCTCCAGCGACTCGGTATACCGCGGGGCTACCCGCAGCTACGGCGAAGACGATTACGCCGCTGATTTGTAAGCCTCTCCCGTAACCAACCACAAAACGCAACAGCGGCTGGGGAAACTGTCTCCCCAGCCGCTGTTGCGTTTTGCATTGAAAACAAAAAACGCCGCTTCCTAGACGAGGAAGCGGCGTTTGCTGAGCCCCTTATTGGACTCGAACCAACGACCTGCTCATTACGAATGAGCTGCTCTACCAGCTGAGCTAAAGAGGCATTTCCCTAGCGGCGTATCCGGTAGGGGCAGCAAAGATAGAAAGCCCGGCGAACAAGACGCAAACTCTGGACCTAATTTTTTAGAAAGTGTCAGTAGGCATTACCATCTGTTTTCACCCCATTGCTTGTATATGAGTAGTTCTTCTTCCCCTTTGGTTCAGGCCCTCGGTAGTGGTCTGGCGGGTGCCGTGGTACTGAATGCCGTGCACGAAACGGTGCGTCACCTGCGCCCCGTAGATGCACCCCGTATGGATATTCTCGGCGAGCGGGGCTTGCGGCGGCTGCTCTTCAACGTCAACGCGCCGCAACCTGACCAAGATACTGCCTATGTCCTAACACTAGCTGGCGACGTAGTCAGCAACGGGCTGTACTACAGCCTAGTTGGCACGGGCCGGGGCGTTTGGTGGCGCGGAGCGGCCCTGGGCCTTGCGGCGGGGGTTGGGGGGGTGCTCCTGCCTGGCCCCCTGGGTTTAGGCAACGGCCCCAGTAACCGCACTCCTCAAACCAAGGCCATGACGGTAGCGTGGTACTTATTGGGCGGGATAGTAGCCGCGGCTGCCTCGGCAGGGTGGAGCAAGGCCGGCAGCAGGCGGAGCATGTAAGCAGAAAAGCTGGCAGGCAGGTTTGCCGGCTTTCTGGCATCTTTGCGCCGCTATGATGAAACAACTGCGCAAGCTGCTGGTCCGCACGCTGGGTTTTGAGCGCTACATTCGGCTGGTAAGCCGGGTGTACCTGCGACTGGTAGAAGCGGGCTGGGGCCGGCAGAAGTACCCGGAACTCTTTTTCCTGGAGCAGCTCGTTAAGCCCGGGTTTGTGTGCCTGGATATTGGCGCCAACCTGGGCTACTACTCCGTAGCCCTCTCGCGCCTCGTAGGACCGCAGGGGCGCGTATTGGCCGTGGAGCCTATCCCCGATTTTCAGGCTATCTGGCAGGATAACGTGCGCCTAAGCGGCCACCAGAACCTGACGCTGCTGCCCTACGCGCTTGGTGGAGAAAACACCACGGTGCAGATGGGCACCCCGGAGCGCGACGGGCTGCTACACCACGGCATGACCAAAGTAGCAGCCAGCAACACCCAGGAGCACTACGCCCGCACCTACGAGGTACCCATGCGCGTGCCCGACGAACTGTTTCTGGACCTGCCTCGCCTTGACTTTGTGAAGTGCGACGTGGAAGGCTTCGAGTACGAAGTGTTCCGCCACATGCAAGCCACGCTGCGCCGGTTTCAGCCCCTGATCCAGACCGAACTGAACGGGCTGGAAAACCGCCGGGCCGTGGCGGCGCTGCTGGCTGGGCTGGGCTATAAACCATTTGTATTATCCGAGCGTTTTGAACTGGTGCCGTGTTCCGAAGCACAGTTGAGCAGCGCTGTCACGGCTGATTTTTACTTTAAACCCGATTCCGCAGCTCCTAGCCCGGTGCTTTCCTGATGATAAAATTCCTGCTCGTTCTGCTGCTGCTCTGGCTGCTCATGCGCTTCGTGATGCCCCTGATCCTGCGCCTGGTAGTTGGCAACCTGGTTAAAAAGCAAGCCCAGCGGTTTGGGCAGCAATTTGGCGGTTCGCCGTTTGAAGCACCCCGCCCCGGCCCGCGCGGTTCCGGGGCCGCGCCCGGGGAAGTACACGTCGATTACGTGCCGCCCCGCACCAAGCCCCGGCCGCCCCAGGAGTTTAAAGGCGGCGAGTACGTCGACTTCGAGGAAGTAAAATAAGCTGCCATACGCGAGGGTGCCCTTGTGAGGTAAATTTCTCACAAGGGCACCCTCGCGTATTACTCTTACCTCTTTCCTTAGAATCCGATGCCTACCCGTACGCCGGTGCCGGCCCGCTGCCCGGATTGCAGACTGGTGTAGAAGTCGGCCCGCAGGATTTTGAATACGTGCTCTACGCCCACGCCTACCTCTACGTAGTGGTTGGCCGTAGGGGTCGTCAGATAATTCAGCGAGGCTACTTCCTGCCAGTGCAGGCGCCGTAGCAGCGGGACTTTGTTTAGCAGGAAGCCGTTGAAATGGTGGTTGTAGTGAGCTTCCAGAAACTTATCGGCTGTGCTAAAGCGGTAGTAATCCAAGAGTTGGAACTTGCTGAAGTCCTCCGTAAGATAGGTGCGGTTGCCGCTAAAATGTCGGAAATCCATGAAGGATAGCTGCGTGCCTGACCCCGGGAAAATACCCGCCGCCACCCGGTAGGTGCTGGTACCCAGCAGCCCCAGGCTCACGGAATGCCGCACGCCCGCTTCCAGTAAGGTATAGCGCACATCGGAGCCCAGCACCCCGCCAAAACCCTGTCGCCAGGTTAAGGACAATAAAGGGTACTTGGAGCCCAGGTTGAACTTGCCATCGGGGCGGGTGATGTAGCGCTGTCCCGGCCGCCACGAGGCAACTACCTCCGTGGTCAGGGCCTGGTTGCGGCCGAAGCGGGTGCCGTCGGGGCGCTCGGCATTGATGGGCTCATTCGGCGTGAAAGCCCGGTTTTCCCGGTCGCGCAGTAGCTTAAAAGTAGTATTCTGCAACTCGTGCCGACTGAAGTAGCTGGCCGTAGTCTGCACCGTCAGGCCGTTGAGGGGCTCCCACTGGTAACCGAGCTGCACTCCTTCGCGGCGGTAAAGCTTGGCGTAGTTACGGTTTTCCAGCAGGGTGTAGTACGTATTGATAAACGGCGTGAGCTGGCTAGTAGGGTCGAAGTTTTCCACCGTGCGTCCGGCCAGGATGCTCAGCCGCGAGAGTTTTACGGCGTCTAGCTGCCAGGAAGCTGCCACGCTCGGGCTAAGCAGTTCGTTGCTAAAGCCGTAGCGCAGAGCCGGCGTCACGGACCAGGTGCGCCGGTCATCCGTACGCTGGGTATAAGTGGCCTGCGGGTTGACGACCAATCCCTCCACCGTGTTATAATTCACAATGTTAAACACTGGCGCTACATACCACTGGCGCTTGCGGAAGCTGTTGCTGTATACGTAGCCCGTCAGCAGCAGCTTGCTGACGCTAAGCTCGTTGCGCTTGCGGTCCAGGGAGTCCTGGTAGGGGCGGGAGTTGCGGATGACCTCGGTGCTGTCTTTTACCTGGTAATCTTTCTGCTCCTCCTCCGTTAGAGGCACGGGCCGGATGGTAGCCCAGTAGCTGGTGTCCCGCTCGTTGACGCCCTTTTCCACTAGCATCACCTCCCCGCGCTTGAGCTGGCCCAGCCCTAACCCGCTGGTGTCGCGGGTGGCGGCCTGACGGCTTTGGCGACGTGCGGTACGGGTCAGGCCCTCAAGCCTGGGCTTTTGCTTTTTCACCTGCGCTACCGTTTCGCGGGTAACGGGGGCATCTTCCGGGGCCTCCGGAGTGGCGGCGGGAGCGGGGGTAGTGGGAGCAGGGCGGTTGGGGAAGGTAGGCGTCACCTGGTAGTTGGAGAGGATGGCCGTGATGTAGCCGTTGCCCTTAAATCCAAACGCGGTAAAGCCCATCGTCACTTTCTGCGACTGCATTACCCACACGTCCGAAGGGCCAGGAGCCGGCGCAAAAATCTGCTCAATGTGCAGATTTTCCACGTAGTCGAGCTGAGCATCCTTGCTTAGGTCCAGGCTCACGGAGTGCAGGCGCCAGGTGCCGTCCACGATGTAGATGTGACCGGCAAACACGGGGTCGGTGCGGCGGCGCGGCGTTACCCTGATTTTGTGGATAAGCAGCGCGCCCTGGCGGGTGCTGCCTTCCAGCTCGTAGCGGTAGAACAAGGGTGCATTGGCGGCAATGGGCGACACGAAACCTCGTTCCGAAAAGCCACTTTTCAGCACATTCTGGTAGAAGTTCAGGCCCCGGCCCGCGCTGGCCCGGTTGAAGCTGATGCCCTTGGTGTCGCCGCTCACGCGGGAGGAAATCATGCGCTCCTGCACCACGTTGGGCTGGCGGAAGCTCATTTCCGACACCGTTTCCGACAAGTAAAAAATGCCCGGCTTGATGTCGGGCCCTACCTTCACCAAGCCCAGAATCTTGCCCGGCACATCGGTAAAGCGGCCCAGCGTTTTAATGTAGGTTCGGGCCTTGAAGGCGGCTACCTCACGTTGGTGGTAGCGCCGCCACTGCATGGCCTGCTGTACAATGGTATAAGCAGGGTCCTTGTCGGTAGAGCGCACAATTACCTCCCGCAGCTGATAGCTTTCCGGAGTTAGAGAAATGTTGAGCACCGTGGCCGTGTCGCCGCCGGCTACGCGCACGGTTTCCAGGTGGGGCTTGAAGCCTACGTACTGAAATACTAGCTCGTAGCGGCCCGCCGGCAGGCGCAGCTGGTAGTTGCCCTGCTCGTTGGAGGCAGTGCTGGTGGTTGTCGTGCGCACGGCCACGTTGGCAAAGGCCAGGCCCTCGCCTTTCACATCGGTGATACGGCCCCGGACAATGCCCGCGGCGGCCGGCAATACGGTACTCAGCAGGAGAAGTAATAGCAGGAAAGTGCGGGGCATCAGGGCAGTAGTCACAGGTGGTATCAAGATAGAGGAAATAGCCACGGGAATGGTTGGCTGGCAGTTAAAATTTGCTGCTTTACTACCCCATCCTGCTTGGGGCAAGCCGACGAGAATCTCGGCGGGGGCCGTAGCTTGCAGCCCGGCTGTATTTACCCGCGCCGAGCGGAATCAAGCCTGGCGCCGAGCTGTTACCGTAATTACTAGCCCTGTTCTTGCGCCCTCCGGCGCTTTCTCTCCCCGCATGAATCAGCCCAAAAAGAAGTTTTACACCCCAGCCGAGGCCCTGCAGAAAATTGCCGCCTTCTGTACCTACCAGGAGCGCACGTTCAAGGAAACCGAGAGCAAGCTTCGCGACTACGGCCTGACCGAAGAGGAAGCCGGCGAAATCATGATCCGGCTGAGCCGGGAGAATTTTTTGGATGAGGAGCGCTACGCCAAAAGCTTTGTACGCGGCCATGTGCGCCAGAAAAAGTGGGGCCGACGCCGTATTCAGCAGGAACTGAAGCAGAAAGGCCTGTCGGATTACTGTATCAAGGCCGGCATGAAGGAAATTGACGGCGACGAGTACTACCAGAACCTGCTGGACGTGCTGGAGAAAAAGGACCGGCAGGAAAAGGAGCGTAATCCTCGCCTGCGCCGTCAGAAAATCCAGCTTTTTCTCACGGCCAAGGGCTACGAGTCGGATTTGATCAAAATGGCCCTCGACGACTTCGGCAAGGAAAAAGAGCCTGAGGATGAGGACTAGCCCGGCGAAGCCCCGCTCCGGCTCATAGAACCCCGTTATTCCTTTCGCACCGAGTGACAGGATTCTGGCAGACAGGGATTGAGCTTGGAGGCACCCAGGCTTACAGCGTTACCGCCGGGCGGGCAGGAGCGGATTCTCCAGGCGGCGGGTCAGGATGACGCGGCGGCCGGTCATGGTCTCGAGCAGGGGCCGCAGGATTTGCTCGGCGTTTTGCTCGGTTTGGGCCAGAATCCCCGATTGCAGGGCGGCCGTGCGCACATTGGCCTCGGCATACTTATAGCCTGCATCTACCAATTCAGCGTCCTGAAAAAAGCCGTTTTCTACGCTGTACACCTTGCTTTTACTGTGGTCGACCTGCCAAGTGCACAGCTCCGGAGCCGGCAGGGCCAGGCGCACCACCGAGTCGCCTTCCAGCACCACGTCCTGGGGGCGGACTTTGCGCAAATCGAGGCAGCCTATGGCATTACCGGCCACAATTAGGGCCACTTTAGCGTCGGGCAGAAAGCGGTACGTGCTCTTCTTGTACTCTACTACGTCTTTGAATTGGTAGCGAACCAGCTCCATGCGGCCCAGGCCCTCCACCTTTTCCAGCACGGTATTGTGCGTGACAGTAATCTGAGGGGTAGGAGCCAGGGGATTCTCGAACCCACTTAGCGCGGGGCGAACTTTCGTCCAGAGAAACCACCCCAGGCCCAGCAGAAAAGCAAGGGGGAGCAAGCGACGTAGTAAACGGGGCATAGAAACAGAACAGTAGAAAACGGGTATACGCGGCGCGCAAACAGGATGGCCGGGGTAGGCCGTGCAATTCCGCTTCCCTCGCTAGCTTTGAAGCTTACTGAACTGGTTGAATGGCGGCTACGGTGCTTGGTTTTATTCGGTCGGGCGGGGTGGCTTGGGCCCGGCGGCTGCCCCGCTACCACGGCAGCCTGCTGGCGGTGGCCTGGCTGCTGGCGCAGGCCGTGAGCTGGCATCTGAACCGCAGCCCTCGTACCTACGGCGACAGTGTGCACTACCTCGACTACGCGCGCCAGATTGCTGAGCAGGGAAACTTTGTGAAGGTACACTACACCCGCTACCTGGGCTACCCGCTGTATCTGAGCGCCTTCCTCAAGCTCGGGCTGGGGCGCACGGCCATGGCGCTGGGGCAGTATGCCGTGGCGGGGCTGGCCACGGTGGCCCTCTACCGGGCCGTGCGTCGCCTGGCTCAGGGTGCCTGGGAGCCGGCGTTTCTGGCCACGCTGCTGTATATCGGGTGGGCCGAGATTCAGCGGTTCAATGCCTTTCTGCTCACGGAATCATTATTTACCAGCCTGCTGCTGCTCTCGTTCTGGGCCGTAGGACGGGCCCGTACGGCCGGAAGCTGGACCCTGGCTCTGCTGGTCCTGCTGGCTACGGTGAGCATCCGGCCCAACGGCTTTGTGGCCCTGGCCGGGGCCGCTCTGGCCGGGACGGTGGCGCTCCGGCAGCGGGCCTCGCGGCGGGTACAGTGGCTGGTAGCGGTTGGAGCGCTGCTTCTGCTGCCCCTGGCCTGGATAGCGCTCAACCAGCTGCTGCTCACGTTTCGGCTGATCAAAACCTATCAGGAAGGCATGGTTATGTTCATGTACGATGGATTGCTGGTGCACCCGGCGGCCCCCCTGGACTTACCGCCGGAGGAGGCTTCGCCGGTGGGGCGGCTGGCATACTTTATCTTGCACAACCCGCGCTACTTCGGTCAGCTAGCCATCTGGAAGCTGACGTTCTTTATGGGATTTCCTAAGCCGTACTTCTCGGCCCTGCATATCCTCTGGCAGCTGATTGTGCTGCCGCTGGTATACTGGCTAGCCGTGCGTGGGTTGGCGGCCCGGTGGGTTGCCCGCCCCATGCGGGTGTTTCTGGGAGCCGTTATTGTGCTGCAGGCTGGCATCGTCGCGCTTACCGTTGAGGACTACGACGTGCGCTTTTCGGGCCCTATTCTACCGTATGTGTTCGTACTAGCTGCGCTGGGGGCTATGCCGGGCTGGCACCGGGTGCAGCGGTGGCTGGGCGACCAAGCAAGCAAACCTCAGACCTGAGGCAGGTTAAGGAGCGACGCCTCGCTCCTGCCAAACCCAGCCCAGGCTTGCAAGCCGCCTGTGTGAATGGCTACCACCGTACTACCCCGCGCGAAGTAGCCCCGCGCCAGCAAATCCAGGATGCCCACCATCATCTTGCTGGTATAAATGGGGTCCAGTAACACTCCGTGTCGGCCCTGAAACTCCCAGCAGAACTTTTGCAATTCCGGGCTCAGGCGGGCGTAGCCGCCCCCGTGGTAACCCGTTTGCAGGGACCAGTTCTGGTACTGGCGGCCGGTGGCTTGCCGGGTTAGGGCGTTGATGTCGGCCCGCAGGAAATCGGCGCCCTTGAGGGCGGCAAAGCCCAGCGCCTCCCGCTGCCCATCCAGCCCCACTAGTAGCCCGGCCAAGGTGCCGCCGGTGCCGCAGGCCACGCAAAGCGTATCAAAATCGGTGAGGGCCAGCAGTTCCGGAACTAACTCAGCGCAGCCCGGCAGAGCCAAAGCATTGGAGCCGCCTTCAGGCAGCACGTAGGCCGGGCCCAGCTGCTGCAGCAACGCATCCACTACGGTCGGCTCGTGCTTGCGGCGGTAGGTGGGGCGGTCAAGAAAGTGCAGCACCATTCCGTTGGCGCGGGCCTGAGTGAGGGTAGGATTGAGCGGCTGGCCTTGCAGCTCGTCGCCGCGCACTACCCCCACGGTGGACAACCCGGTCAGGCGGCCGGCGGCGGCCACGGCCGCCAGGTGGTTGGAGTAGGCCCCGCCAAACGTAAGTAGCGCCCGGTAGCCCAGCCGCTCGGCCTCCTGCAGATTATACTTGAGCTTGCGCCACTTGTTGCCCGGCAGCTCCGGGTGGTTCAGGTCGTCGCGAAGCAGCAGCAGCCGTACGCCGGCCCGGTCAGCAACAGGCTCATCAAGGGGCTGAAGCAGCATAGGCGTAAGTGGTGAGTCGGTGAATGAGTAAATGAGTGGTGAAGTAGGCGGTCAGGGCGAGGAGGCACGACAACGGCAGCTGTCCTGGCCACCGTGCTACCCCTCCGAAATGTAACAAGCCCTTAACGTATGGTGGCGTCAAGGGCTTGTCATAGTAGTAGGCTTATCACTGAGAGAGGAAGGATGCGTCGTCGGGTCTCCCCGCCCTGACCGCCTACTTCACTACTCATTTACTCATTCACCGGCTCACCACTTACGCCAGCATGGTCTCCTGGATAGTATGGGGCTCGGGGCGCTGTTTCAGGGCGTAGAACAGGGCGCCCAGCAGCGCAGCAATCAGCAAGACGGAAGATACCAGGGAAACAGTGTTGCCCAGGGCGTACTCCGTGGGCTCGAACTTGAACTCGATGGTGTGCGCGCCAGCCGGCACGGGCAGGGCCCGCAGCACGTAGTTGGCCCGGAGGTGGGGCACTAGCTTGCCGTCGAGGTAGGCGTTCCAGCCATCTTGGTAGTAGATTTCTGAGAAGACCACCAGGCCCTCCTGGGCGGCGTTGGCGCGGTAGGTCAGCTCATTGGGCGAATACTTGGTCAGGCCGATGCTGGAGCCGGCGGTGGGGTAGGAGGCCTTCACCTGCGGGAATTTCGAGGCATCCACTACGGCCGTGGTAGCGGCATTAAGCGTAGTAAGGGCGCTGATTTCCTGGTCGGGGTTCTGCACCTTCTGCACCTGGCTTACAAACCAGGCGTTGCCCAGGGCGCCGGGGTTGCGCTGCACCTGCTGGGGCTGGCCCTGCTGACCCGGCACAATCACGTAGCGCGTGTTCAGCATATTGAGCACCTGAGTGTTATTCTGCGAAATCTGCCGCTCAATCAAATCCTGGTAGCGGCGCAGCTTGGCTCCGTGGTAGCCCCCTATGCTCTTGTGGAAATAGGAGGTCTGGGCCTCGTTGAAGGGGTTCTGTACGTTGAGCACCCGGTAGCTCAGGTCTTTGTCCTGCAGAATCTGCTGGTCGGCGGGGCTGGGCACGAACTGCTCGGCAATGGTTTCCTGCTGAAAGTTGCCGTCGTTGAGGTAGCGCTTGTCCACGCCCCAGAGGTCAATAAGCGTCAGTAAGCCCACCAGGGTAGCCGTGAGGCCGGCCGAGAGCTTGCGCTGCAGGAAAAACCACAACGCTCCGCCGGCCGCCGCCACGAAGAACAGGGAGCGGAACACGTCGGTGCGGAGCAACGAGGCCCGGTCAGCGCGCAGCGCATCCAGCGGGAAGCCCTGCTGTTGCAACTGCGCATCAATGGGAGCGGCAAAATCCGACACCAGCCCCACCAGGAAAGCCAGGGCGCACAGCCCGGCGGTAATAGCCAACGCCCGCAGCACATGCTTTTTCAAAGCGGCCGTATCGGCGTCATCGACGGGCTTGCCGGCCAGGGCTGCCAGGCTCGGGTGGGTGCTAGGGGTAGCCGTTGCGGCTACTGGGCGTCCGCGCAGCACCCGGGCCAAGGCCAGCACGGCCAGCAGGGGCATGGCCAGCTGAGCGATAACCAAGGCCATGCTCACGGCCCGGAACTTATTGTAGCCCGGGAAGTAGTCGAACATGAGGTAGTTGAACGTCTCGAAGTTCTTGCCCCAGGCCAGCAGCACCGACAGCAAGGTGCCGGTCAGCAGCCAGATGCGCGTACGGCGGTCGGCCACCATCAGGCCCAGCACAAACAGGAAGAACACCACCGCGCCCACGTACACCGGGCCGCTGGTAATGGGCTGGTCGCCCCAGTAGGTGGGCATCTGGGCCAGGTAGTCGGCGAGCTGCACGGGCGGCACGCCGGCCGCGGCCAGGGCTTTGCCGGTTTCCGAGTTGTCGCTGAGCTTCATCTGCGAAGCGCCGCCGTAGAAGTTAGGGATGAGCAGGGTTGCCGTTTCGCCAATGCCGTAGCTGTAGCTGAACGCGTACTCCTTGCCCAGGCCGGAGCCTTCCGCATCATCGGCGGGGGTAGCGGCCTGGCCGGGCGCGGTGGGGGCCGGCGTCTTCAGCTCCGACTTGCCTCGGATGCTGTACTTGCTGTACTCCAGGGTGGTGTAGAGGCGGCCGAAGCTGACGCCCACGGCCAGCAAGGCGGCTACCGCCAGCAGCGCCGTACGGCTGAAAAAGTCGGGCAAACGCTTCTCGCGGGCCGCGAAAATCAGCTCTACTACCCCAAACACCAGTACCAGCAGCAGCAGGTAGTAGGTAATCTGAAGGTGGTTGGAGCGCACGTTCATGGCCAAACCCAGGGCAAAGAGGGCCGTACCCAGCCACTTGTTACGCCGGAAGGCTACCAGCAAACCCGCCAGCACCAGCGGGGCGTAGGCCAGGGCCAGGCTTTTGGTGTTGTGGCCGGCGGCCAGAATAATCAGGTTGTAGCTGGTGAAGCCCAGGGCCACGGCTCCTACCACGCTCACCAGCGGCGAGAGGCCCAGGGCCACGCACAGGGCGTAGCCGCATACCAGGGCCAGAAACAGGTTGGCTACCACGGCCGGCAACCCCAGCGTAAACAGCTGGTGCAGGTACACGCTCAGGTCGCCGGGGAAGCGGGTGCTGATGAGGTAGGTCGGCATCCCCGAGAACATGGAGTTGGTCCAGAGCGCCTCCTGGCCGGTTTGCTCCCGGAACTGGGCCGCCTCGTGGGCTCCACCGTTAAACTGCACGATGTCGTGCTGGGCCAGGGTTTTGCCATCGAAGAGGATGGGGGAGAAGTACACGGCGGCCAGCACCAGGAAGAACAGGACGGCCAGCAGGTGCGGCAGCACCCGCCGCCAGAGCGGCACGGTGGCCGGACGGAAAGGAGTGGTCATTCGGCTTACTACAAATCGGAAAACGGCCCACCGGCGCCCCACGGCCCGGCCTGGCAGCCCGAAGGTACCCGTTTTTAGGGGTTTGTTGACGCGGAGCGAGGCTGGAAGGCAAGATTATACAGCACCACCGACAGTAAAATTACGCCGTAAGCCACCACCTGCGTAGTAGTGGCCTGCTCGCCGAAATACAGAAAGGCCAGCGCAAAACTCACCAGCGGGTTCAGGTACATCATGATGCCCACGGCCCCGGAGGGTAGCACGTTTAGGGCGTACAGATTCAGGAACAGCGGCACCACGGTAAAGCCCAGGCTTAGCAGGCCGGTCACCAGCAGCAGCCGCCCATCCTGCAGGCCGACCAGCGGCTCGGCACCCAGTAGCGGAGCTACCGGCAGCACCAGCGCAGCCGCCAGCAGCAGCTGCACCGTCAGGAGCACCAGCCGGTCGTAGCCCTGCAGGCTGCGCTGGCTGATAAGGTAGGCTGCGTAAGTAGAGGCTACCACCAGGCTCATCAGCAGCATCCGGATTTCACCTACCCCCAGCAAGGCGCAGCTTAGGGCGCTCAGGCCAATGGCGGCCCACTGGTTGGGCCGGAGCTTTTCGCCCAGCACCACGAAGCCCAGCAAGGCCGTCAGGATGGGGCAGATGAGGTAGGCAAACGAGCCAGCCTGCACACTCACCTGGTTTACTACATAAATAAAGAGCAGCCAGTTGGAAGTCAGCAGCAGTCCGCCCAGGCCAGTACTCAGGGCCACCCGGCGCCGCTCGGCGGGGGCGGCGGTTTGCCACTGCGCCCACACGCCGCGCACGGCCGCCCGCCGCCCCAGGCTGTGTAGAAGCAGCAGAATCAAGAGAGAAATCAGGATGCGGAAGAAGAGAATCTGTCCGCTGGCGTAGCCCGCCAGCCAGCGCAGCGGAATCGGGAAAAAGCCCCAAATGAGAAAGGCCGCCAAAGCGGCCAGGTGATGACGCGAAAGTTTCAACAACAAAAAAGTAAGGGTACTGCCTGGCAAAGATACTGCCCAACTTGCTTTCACCCCATCCCAGAGCCGGTAGGCTTCAGATTGTTGGTAGATCTGAATAGGTAGGGAGCCCGGCCGTTTTGGCGCAGCGGGGCCAGACAAATGTAGGGCTGCCTTGTTAAGGCACGTATACAGCTCCGGCTTACGGATAGCCTCCGCCTGAACGCCTTTTAAGCGGTAACACCTCTTAGTAGCTGCGGACGCTATGGGCGGTATTGTAAGCGGGCCCCGTTCTACCTTTACGCCGCTATGCTTCAGTTTTCCGACTTGCCCGCCCTTACCGGCGGCACCCTGCTTCAGCTTTCTTCCGCGCCCGCGCCGGTACACCGTCTGCTACTCGACAGCCGCCAGGTAACCATGCCGGCGGGCAGCGTGTTTTTTGCCCTGCGCGGTCCTCAGCACGACGGTCATCGCTACCTGCCGGAGTTGTACCAGGCTGGCGTGCGGCTGTTTGTGGTGGCGGAGGCGGCGGTTCCGGGTGGGGTAGGGGCCTACCCCGACGCTGGGTTTCTGCTGGTGCCCGACACGCTGGCGGCGCTGCAAGCGGTGGCGGCCGACCACCGTCGGCGCTTTCAGTTGCCGGTATTCGGCATTACGGGCTCCAACGGCAAAACCATCGTGAAGGAGTGGCTGGCGCAGCTGCTGAGCCCCGACGAGCTAATTTGCAAGAGTCCGCGCTCCTACAATTCCCAGGTGGGCGTGCCCCTAAGCGTGTGGGAGCTAAACGAAACGCACACGTTGGGCATTTTCGAGGCTGGTATTTCGGAGCCTGGCGAAATGGAGCGCCTCACCCGCATCATCCAGCCAACCCTGGGTATTTTCACCAATCTGGGCACGGCCCACGACGCGGGTTTCGCGTCGGCCGCTGAGAAAGTAACCGAGAAAATGCACCTGTTCGAGGACGTAGACACGCTGTTCTATTGCGCCGACCACGCCCTGGTGCACGCGGCGGCCCGCCAGCAGCTACGGCCCGCGCGCACTATTCTCAGCGCCTGGACCCGGCAGCGAGCCCGCTTCGACGCCCAGGAGGCCGATTTGTTCGTGGCTATCCACGAAGCCTCCGCCGACCGGACTGTGGTGCGGGTAGAACGCGCCCGGCCCCGCCCCCAGGAGTATACCTTCACGCTGCCTTTTGCTGATGAGCCTTCGGTAGAAAACGCTCTGCACGGCCTGGCAGTGCTGCTATGGCGCCAGGTGCCGCCCGCCGAAATTCAGCGCCGCCTCGACCGGCTCCAGCCCGTGGCCATGCGCCTGGAAATGAAGCAGGCCCTCAACGACTGCTACGTCCTCGACGACACCTATAACAACGACCTGGCCGGCCTGCGCCTCGCCCTCGATGCCCTCACGCGCCAGCCCCGCCGCGGCCGCCGGACCCTCATCCTCTCTGATGTGCTGGAATCGGGGTTGGGTGGGGCCGAGCTATACGCCCGGGCTGCGGCCCTGCTGCCAGCTCACGGCGTCGACCGGCTCATCGGCATCGGGCCCGACATTAGCCAGCACGGTGCCGCCTTCCAGGGCTTGGCTACCGAGTTTTACCCCGATACCCAGACGTTTCTGGACGCTTTCCAGCCCGACCAGTTCCGGCGCGAAACCATTCTGGTAAAGGGGGCCCGCCGCTACGGCTTCGAGCGGATTGTGGCCGCGTTTCAGCAGAAGATTCACGGTACGGTGCTGGAAGTCAACCTCGATGCTTTGGTGCACAACCTCAACTTCTACCGGCGGCGCCTGCAGCCGGGCGTGAAGCTGATGGTAATGGTCAAGGCCTTCGCCTACGGTAGCGGCTCTTATGAAGTGGCCAATCTGCTGGAGTTTCACCGCGTCGATTACGTGGCCGTGGCCTATGCCGACGAAGGCGTGGAGCTGCGCCAGCACGGTATCAGTCTGCCTATCATGGTGATGAACCCCTCGCCCGATGCCTTTCAGAAGCTGCGCCAATATCACTTAGAGCCTGAAATCTACTCTTTCGAGCGTCTCCACGACTACCTCCGGGCGGCCCAGGAGCAAGCCTTGCCCGCCATTCACCTCAAACTCGATACGGGTATGCGCCGGCTGGGCTTCGCCGAAGAAGACTTGCCGCAGCTGTGTCAGGTGCTGCGCGAACATGCTGCGCACGTGCGCGTAGCTAGTGCCCTCACCCACCTGGCTGGCGCCGACGAAGCCCAGCACAACGATTTTTCGCGTCAGCAACTAGCCGCTTTCCAGCGCATGGCACCCCGGCTGGAAGCTGCCCTGGGTTACCCCATTCTGCTGCACGCCCTCAATTCGGCGGGGATTGTGCGCTTTCCGGAAGCCCAGCACAGCATGGTGCGCCTCGGCATCGGGCTCTACGGGGTAGAAGCCAGCGGGCAGCAGCCCGACGCGCTGCGGCCCGTGAGCAGCCTGCGCACCACTATTTCCCAAATCAAGACGCTGCCTGCCGGCGCCACCGTGGGCTACGGCCGCCGCGGCCAGGCCGCCGACTACGAGCGGCGCATTGCTACGCTGGCCATCGGCTACGCCGATGGCTACGACCGTCGCTTTGGCAATGGGGTAGGGGAAGTAGTCATCCGGGGGCAACGGGCCCCGCTGGTGGGCAATGTCTGCATGGACATGTGCATGGTGGACGTAACGGGCATTCCGCAGGCCCAGGCTGGCGACTCAGCAGTAGTATTTGGCGAAGAACTACCCCTTACGGAGCTGGCCGGCCGCATCGGCACTATCCCGTATGAGCTGTTAACTAATGTGAGTGAGCGGGTAAAACGGATATTTATTGCCGAATAGCTCGAAAACAGTGAGAAAACAAATTGGATTTATAGAAGCAAGGAGCATGATATATCATCTAATTGCTGGAATCTGTTGTGCTATTTGTGGATTTTGAATTTATATAATACAAATGTAACTTATTAATATACGATATAAGCAGATTCTGTCTAGATTTGAAACTCTGTGTACCATTTTCGGATTACAGGACTTTTTCATTCTATACAGTTTTTCTATGCACGCATTTTTTACCCGATTACTTCTTCTTACGAGTTGGTTAGTATGGCTGAGCTGGACGCCCGCCCAGGCTCAGGTAGCGGGACCCACCGCTGAAATCAGCGGCGCCGTTACCTCCGATAAAAACGAGGTGCTGCCAAACACCACGGTAGTCGCTATCCACCTGCCGACGGGTATCCGCCGCACTACCACCACCGACGCGCAAGGGGCATTCAGCATCCCGGCCATGCTGGTAGGCGGACCCTACACCATTCAGATTGCTCAGTCGGGCTACCGGACCCAACTGCTCACCAACGTATTTCTGGTAGCTGACAAGCCAAGCCGCTTTGTTACCGTAATGCCTACCGCTACCGTAGCCGTGGGTACGCGCCGGGCTGACCGTACGCTGCTGGAGTCGACTGTGCCGGTGGACGTGATTGACGTGCGCGACCTGCTACCCCTCGTGCCGCAGACTGACCTTACGCAGGTGCTCACCCACGTGGTGCCCTCCTTTAACGCCACCCGTCAAACCTCAGCCGACGGCGCCGACCACGTCGACCCCATCAGCCTGCGCGGCCTGGCCCCGGACCAGACGCTGGTGCTAGTCAACGGCAAGCGCCGCCATACCACCAGCCTGATTAACCTGCTCGGGAGCCGGGGTGTGGGTAGTGTGGGCTACGACCTGAACACCCTGTCGACCAATGCTATTGAGCGGGTGGAAGTGCTGCGCGATGGGGCCGCCGCCCAGTACGGTTCCGACGCCATTGCCGGGGTAATCAATATCAACCTCAAGTCGGAGAACCACGGCGGCAACGCCCTGCTGAGCACCGGCATCACCAGCGCCGGCGACGGCCTGACGGGGCTGCTGAGCCTGAACCGGGGCCTGAAGCTGGGCAAGAAGGGCTTTCTGAACCTGACGGCTGATGCTGACTACCGCGGGGCCACTACCCGCCGCCCCCAGCGCGATATTGCCTCTTGGCCCGTGTTTTCGTACGATGCCGAAGAAGAGCGCCAGATGATGGCCGCGTCGGGCAAAAGCTACGCTGATTTCGAGCAGCAGAACGGCGACGCCAAAATGCGCAACCTGCGCGGCCTCTATAACCTGGCCGTGCCGCTCACCGAGAAAATCCGCTTGTACTCCTTCGGGGGCTACAACTTCCGCCGCGGCGAGGCGGTAGCGCCCTGGGTACTGCCCGCTTCCGCCGCTGCCGATATTGTAGACAACATCTTCCCCCTCGGCTACCAGCCCCACATCAACACCCGCATTCACGATGCCTCGGCCGTGGGTGGGCTGGCCTTCACCCTGGGCCAGTGGGCCCTGGACGTAAGCCACGTAGTAGGCCGCAACCAGATGCGCTACGACTTGAGCAACACGCTCAACAGCACGCTGGGTGCCGCTTCGCCCACCACGTTTGAGGCCGGAGGCCTGCGCTTTACTCAAAACGTAACCAACGCCACCTTTAGCCGCCTATTCTCCAAGGCGCTGGCAGGTACCAACGTTGCCTTCGGGGCCGAGCTGCGCCACGACCAGTACTCGATTCTGGCAGGCGAAGAGGCTTCGTACTTCGACTACGGGCGCGGTAAGGCCGACGCCTCAGCGGGCTCCCAAGGCTTTATTGGCTTTGACCCATCCACAACTATTAGCGGCACCCGCCGCAACGTGGGCGCCTTCGCCGACGTGGAAGCCGACATTACCAAAAAGTGGATGGCAGAGGCCGCGCTGCGCTTCGAAAATTATAACTCCTTTGGCTCGGCTTTTACATACAAGGTAGCCTCGCGCCTGCAGCTGGCGAAGTCTGTGGCCCTGCGCACGGCCTTTAACTCGGGCTTCCGGGCGCCGGCTCTGCAGCAGGTATTGTACCGGCAGCTGACGCTGCTGCCCACTTCCTCGGGGCCCAAGTACAGCGGCATCTTCAACAACCAGAGCGAGGTAGCCGCCGCCGCGGGCATAGGCCAGCTGCAGCCGGAACGCTCCCGCAACATCAGCGCCGGCCTGATTCTGACGCCTACTTCGTCTCTGACGCTGACCTTGGATGCCTACCAGATTGACATCGACGACCGGATTCTGCTTTCCGGGCAGTTTGGGCAGGACACTACCGGCGGACGGGCTGCGCTCAATCAGGCCCTGACTGCCGCCAATGCCGATAACGCGCAGTTCTTTACCAACGCCGCCGATACCCGCACCCGCGGCCTCGACGTAGTGGCTACCTACCGAAATGCCGTTGGCCGTGGTACGCTGAATCTGAGCTTGGCCGCCAACTTCAACAAAACCACCATCCGCGCCCTGCACGTGCCGGCTCAGTTTCAGAGCCTGCAGACCGATGACAAGCCTGGCAACGACTACATCGACCAGCGCCAGCTTTCCCTGGTTACTACGGGCAACCCCGCCAGCAAGCTGATTCTGAGCACGGGTTACGACATTGGCAGGTTCAGCGCCCTTATGCGCAACTTCTACTTCGGTCGGGTACAGACCTACGACTTCAACTTCGACGGGCTGGATGAGGGTAGCGTGTTTATGGATTTTCATCCCAAGCTCACTACCGACCTGACGGTGGCTTTCCGCCCTACCAAAGGTCTGCAGTTGACAACCGGGGTCAACAACGTGTTCAACGTGTACCCCGACAACACGAGTAAGGCCGCCCGTCAGGGCCGCGCCCCCGATGGATTTGCTTCCTTGGATCAGTACGCGCAGTACTTCCAGCAAACCTACGGCCGCCCTATCAACGTGCCCTACGACTTCGATATTCTGCCTTACCAGTCGCAGCAGATGCCGCTTACCGGGCGCTATTTCTACCTGAAGGCCGCCTATACCCTGGGCCTCTAGCCGTCATCCCCAACGAGCTGCTCTAGCCATTATGAACTATCCACTTCGTTTGGGGCGCCTGCTGCTGGCCCTGTTATTCTGTTGCGCGGTTGCCAGCGGGCATGCCGCCAACGCTGCTAGCCTGGAAGGTTTCTGGAAAGGACCGTTGAAGGTGCCGGGAGGGCAGTTGGAGGTTGTGTTCCGGTTGGTCAGCCTCACCAACGGCTCCTACTTCGCTACTCTGGACGTGCCCCTGCAAAAAATCAGCCGCCTGCCCGTTACGGTCACTACCCACGGCGACACGGTTGTGTTTGAAGCCGAGGACGTAGGAAGCCGCTTTACCGGCCAACTGATGGCGAGCGGCAAGGAGGTGCAAGGCACTTGGAAGCAGCCCGGCTACTCCGTGCCCATGACCCTGCAGTACGCGCCCCCACCCATCAGCACCGCACCCAAGGCCCGCCTGACCCCGCCCTACCGCGAAGAAGACGTGCAGTACATCAACTCGGCGGCCAACTTACGCTTCGGGGGCCAGCTGACAGTGCCCGCCGGCGAGGGGCCGTTCCCGGCCGTGGTGCTGGTAGCTGATGACGCCGGCTACGACCGGGACGGCACCGTGGGCGACTACCGGCTGCTAGGCATTCTGGGCGACTACCTGACGCGGCGGGGCATTGCCGTGCTGCGCTTCGACAGCCGCGGGGCTGGGCAGACGGGCGGGACGCTGGCTACCGTAGATGAAACCATCATGGACGTGCAGGCCGCGCTGACTTACCTGCGCACCCGGCCGGAGGTAAACATGAGTCAGCTCGGCGTAATTGGCCACGGCCTGGGGGGCAATGTGGCCCTGCTGACGGCCACCCAGCCCCTGCCGCCCAACTTTGTGGTGGCGCTGGCGGCCCACGGGCAGCGCGGGGACGCGCTTGCCGTGGAGCAGCAGGCGAATACGCTCAAATCATTGGGAGCTGATGAAGCTCAGGTAGAGGCCGCCGTAAAACGGCAGCAGTCTATGATGGAAATCATTCAGAATACTGCTGATGTCGCCCAGTCCCGCGCCATCGTAGCCAATATGATCCGGCAAACCAACCCCTCCGTCGACTCGGTAACGGCCCGGGCGGGCGCCGTGGAGCTAACTACCCGCCGTTACCGCAGCTACTTGGCTTTCAATCCCCTCTCGGGCTTATCCGGAGTAAAGTGCCCTGTACTGCTGCTCAATGGCACTGCCGACCTTAACGTAACCCCCGAAACCAACCTTACTGCCCTCAATAAAGCCCTGAAGGCGAACAACGCCGTAACGACACGCAAGCTTCCGGGCGTCAATCACCTATTCCAGGGTGACCCTGCTACCTGGCCCATTGTTAATGGGGTGCAGCGCGAGAGTTTCTCGCCAGAAGCCGAGGAGATTATCCGCCAGTGGATAGTAGGCCAGTTGAAGAAACCCTAAAATTTTCTTGGAGCGCCACCATGTTGAGCTAATCTACGTATCCCTACATCTCTCCCACTTATTTCCGACTTTCCATGAAAAAACACCTGTTTTCTGTGCTGGCAGCCGCAACCCTGCTGGCCTCCTGCTCTGACCTAAAGAAGCCCGAAGAAAAAGACCAGCCCCAGGAAGCTACCGCCGATACGGCCGTAGTTTACCGCGACGGGCAAACGGCAGGTGCCGCAGCTGAAAATGCAGCCGATGCTGCCGGTAATGTCGCCGACAAAGCCGGCAACGCCGTAAGCAATGCCTGGGATATGACCAAAGCCAAGCTGGCCGATGTGAAGCTCGAGGAAATCGACCTGCCCGAAGTTAGCGTCCGCGGCGACGACCAATATAACGTGTACAGCCTCGAAGAGAAAGTACTGTTTGACACCGATAAAGCCGAAATTAAGCCCTCAGCTACCCGAGCCCTGTCAGAAATCAGCGCCTCTATTGCTCGTCGCTACCGCGGCAAGGAAGTGCAGGTAATGGGCTTTGCTGACTCACGCGGCGACAAAAACTACAACCGTGAGCTAAGCGCCAAGCGGGCCGCCGCCGTGAAAGACTGGCTGGTGAAAAACGGCCAAGTAGCCGCCGATAAGCTAAGCCTGGAGCCTATGGGCGAAGCTGCTCCGGTAGCCTCCAACGCCACGGCCGCTGGCCGCCAGGAAAACCGCCGGGTTGAAATTGCCGTGCGTAAATAATCTAACAGATTTTCTCCGAGAAGACTAACCAGTCGGATCTTGTAGCCGATTCTGGTTGGTCCCGGAACATCTGAAGAAATCAAAGCAAAAAGGCTTGCCATCTGGCAAGCCTTTTTTGTTGGAGAAGTGAGAAATCGGCTACAAAATCCGACCACTCCGTCAACTCCGAGAAAACCCGTAATTAGTCTTTGATCTGGTCTACCTCGGCGCGAATCATGGCGTTGTAGCGCATACCGTTGTTAGCCAAAGTAATCAGGCTCCAGCCCCGGCCGATGGTGTAGTTCCAGGTGCGGCTTTCTTTGAATTCGAAAGTCGGACGTAGAATCTGACCGTAAGGCGTGTAGTTGTCCATAAAGTTGGTAGTGTAGAACTTGTCGCCGCTTACAATCCACTCCATGGCCACAAAGAAGCCTTCCGTTGGCGCTTCAATGTTATACTGGGTCAGGTCAATGGTGTACCACTCGCCGCCTTTGGGGGCCGAAACCACGATATTCTCGGTCAGCAAGTCGGTATTGGGCGAGTTGTAGTTGCCATCGGCTTTGTAGAGGCGCACCCGGAACGGTTCCCGTGGGAAGCCGTTTTCTCCAATGTAGAAGGAAACCGAGCGCACGTTGCCCAGCTTCTTGCCCTTGTCATTCTTCACGAAGAAGGCGTACTGGCTGCCAGGCATGCCCTGAATCATGCCCTCGCCCGGCGTGTTCGACTTCGAACCCAGGTCCAGGTTTTTGATTTTGGCGCTACTCACCACCTTTACTTCCTTCAGCTCAATGGCGCGCTTGGGAACCTCGATGATCATGTCCTGAATCTTGATGCCCGGCTTAATGAGCACCGCCTTGTGGAAGTAGCCCAGGGCGACTACTACCAGCGAGTCCTGCGGGTTTTTCTCCGGCATGGGAATCTGGAAGTAGCCGTACTCGTTGGTCAGAGCCCCGGTTTGTTCTTCCTTCAGCCCGATAGAGGCGAATGGAATGGGCTCCTTGGTCTTTTCATCGACTACGCGGCCCGAAATCTTGTTCTCCTGAGCGAAACTCAGTGCCGGAAGGAGCAAAGCAAAAAAGAGAAGAGAAAGTACGCGTTGGAGCATATACAGACAATATGTGATATGCCAAAATTACAATGAATTCGAGCACTTAATGCAAGTGTTCTGAGAATATTTATACAAATGCAATTTGTCTTCGGAATAATTACAAATCAGCAGGTTAGGAAGCTGTGAGCGAAGCCGAAAGGACGAACTATCTGAAAAAGCTGGTTTTGGCCGAAACCTAAAAGGGTGGTACCTTTGTTTGAAGTAAATCTAAATAAATCCACCCGTGTCCAAGCGCTCCACTCTTACCTCAACGCCGGCCACGCCTCGCAGCGTGAAAGACCTCCAGCTGGGGGAGAGCGGCACCATTTGCTGTCTGAAGGACCCGGAAATGGCGCTAAAACTGTTGGAGATGGGGTGTATTCCGGGCACGCAGGTGCGGCTGAATAGCCGGGCTCCGTTGGGCTGCCCCATCACAGTAGTAATTGGCGACACGGCGGACTACACCTTATCGTTGCGGGTTAGCGAAGCCGCAACTATTCTTTTGAAATAACCTGAGTACATGGCAGGCGGGCAAATACTTTCCGGCCGGGCCGGCGCGGGGGTAGCAGCCCAACTGGAACCCGAAGTACTGCGCCACCCCGGCTCCCTCACGCGCATTGCGCTGGTGGGCAATCCAAATTCCGGTAAATCCTCGCTGTTTAACCAGCTGACAGGCCTTAACCAGAAGGTAGGCAACTTTCCGGGCGTAACGGTGGACCGCAAAACGGGTATTAGCCAGCTCACATCCCAGCACCGAGCCGAAATCATCGACTTGCCGGGCACCTACTCACTCTACCCCAAGAGCCTCGATGAGAAGGTAATTACCGACCTGTTCTACGACAAGACCAGCGCCCAGTATCCCGATTTCGTGGTGGTAACGGCCGATGCCAGCAACCTGCGGCGGAACCTGCTGCTGTTCACCCAGCTTGCCGATATGGGCCTGCCTACGGTGTTGGCTCTGAACATGATGGACGTAGCCGAGCAGCACGGCATACACATCGATATTACTACCCTGCAGGAAGAGTTGGGCGTGCCCATCATTCCGATGAATGCCCGCAAAGGGGTAGGCATTGCAGCCCTCAAGATTGTGATGGCCCAGACGCTGGGCGCCCCCAAGGCCCACTTCTACGAGCCGGAGGAAGAGCTGCTACCCATGATTCGGCAGATTCGCTACTACTTCAATCTGCATAACGACTACCTGGCTCTGCACTATGCCCATCAGTACCGCCACATCAGCTTCCTGACGACCGACGACCGGGCCTACATTCAGGAGCTGACCGAGCAGTACGGCTTCGAGCCCATGGCGCGGCAGGCCCAGGAAACCATCAACCGCTACCAGCGCATCAATGAGATTCTGCTCAACTGCGTTTCGGTAACCCGGACGGAGAAAAACGAGCCGTACAGCAACCGCCTCGACCGGATTCTGACCCACAAAGTCTGGGGCTACCTGATTTTCTTCGGGGTGCTGTTCCTGATGTTTCAGGCCGTGTTTGCTTGGGCCAGCTACCCCATGGACCTGATTGATCAGGGTGTAGCCTGGATTAACAGCCTGATTCAGTCAAATTTCGACGGGCCGCTCGTTAACCTGCTCACCGAAGGGGTGCTGGCGGGTCTGGGCGGCGTGCTGATTTTCATTCCGCAAATTGCCCTGCTCTTTGCCTTTATTGCGGTGCTGGAGGAAACCGGCTACATGGCCCGTGTGACCTTCATGATGGACCGGATTATGCGGCGGTTCGGGCTGAACGGCAAAAGCATTGTGCCCCTGATTTCGGGGGTAGCTTGCGCCGTGCCGGCCATTATGAGCGCGCGCACCATCGAAAACCGGAAGGACCGGCTCATTACCATCTTTGTGACCCCGCTCATGTCGTGCTCGGCGCGCATCCCGGTATATACCGTGCTCATTGGGCTGGTAGTGCCCGACGAGCCGGTGCTGGGCATTTTCAATCTGCGCGGGGTAGCCCTGATGGGGTTATACTTGCTGGGCTTCTTTGCGGCCATTCTCTCGGCCTGGGCTATGAAGCTGCTGCTGAAAACCACTGAGCGCAGCTACTTCATCATGGAGTTTCCAGTGTACCGCTGGCCGCGCTGGAAAAACGTGGGTATCACTATTGTAGAGAAGGTGAAAGCCTTTGTGTTTCAGGCAGGAAAGGTTATTCTGGCTATATCTATTCTGCTGTGGGTGCTGGCTTCGTACGGGCCAGGTGATGCGCTGGACCGGGCTGAAACGCACGCACGTACCACAGCCGCTACCCGTGGCCTGACTCCGGAACAAACGGAAGCCCACGTGGCCTCCGAGAAGCTCGAAAACTCCTATGCCGGCCTATTCGGCCACCTCATTGAACCCGGGATTCGACCCTTGGGCTTCGACTGGAAAGTGGGTATCTCGCTGATTACTTCGTTTGCGGCCCGGGAGGTATTCGTGGGCACGATGTCGACTATCTACAGCGTAGGCCAGGATGCCGACCAGCAAACGGTGCAGCAAAAGCTCGCCGCCGAGAAAGACGACAATGGCCAGCCCTTCTTTACCCCGGCCCGGGCCTTCTCCCTGCTCGTATTCTACGTGTTTGCCATGCAGTGCATGAGCACCCTGGCCGCTACCTACCGCGAAACCAAGGGCTGGAAATGGCCTATTCTGCAAATGCTCTACATGACGGGCCTGGCCTACGTCTCGTCCTTGGTGGTATACCAGCTGTTGAAGTAGGATACTGTGTTTTTATCTGAAAGGCCCGCGAAATTTGGTTTCGCGGGCCTTCTGATGTTAATGGCCGATAAGAAACACGGCGGGTTGCTTATGGATATCAGGTAGGCCCGATTTTTTCCAGCCTGCCACAGTATCGGTTCGCACCAGCTCGTTTGCGGCCGTGAGGCTGGCTGCTATGCACAGGCGGGTACCGGGGTGCAGAGTCTGGAGCAGATCTTCCAGCAAAGGCAGGTTGCGATAGGGCGTTTCAATGAAGAGCTGGGTTTGGTGTTGCTGCAGGGCTTGTTGCTCCAACTTTTTCAGGGTAGCAACGCGTTTGGCCCGCTCAATGGGCAAGTAGCCGTGGAAGGCAAAGCTCTGCCCGTTCATCCCCGAAGCCATCAGGGCCAGCAACAGGGAAGACGGTCCAACCAACGGCACTACCCGGATGCCTAGTTGATGGGCCCGGCGGGCCAGCTCGGCGCCGGGGTCAGCAATACCGGGGCAGCCCGCCTCGGAGAGGACACCCGCATCCTGGCCCGCAGCAACGGGAGCTAGCGCCGCCTGAATCTGGGCTTCGGTGCTGTCTTTGTCGATAACGCCGATGCGCAACTCCTCCATTACCTGCTGCGGGGCTACGCTTTTAATGAAGCGCCGCGCCGTGCGGGCATTTTCCACCAGAAAATAGCGTAGGGCGGCTATCTGCGCTGCTACCTGGGGGGGGAGAACCTGGGCCGCTGTGTCCTCAGCCAGGACCGTTGGAATAAGATACAGGGTGCCTTTCACGAGCTAGCCACGGGTTACTGTTTAACAAACGCCTTCACTAGCCCGAATACCTCTTCCGGCTTTTCGGCATGCACCCAGTGGCCGGCATCCACCACGGTTTCCACCTGGGAATTGGGGAACAGGGCCGGGATGCCGTAGCGCTTGTCCTCAGTCGTGACGTAATCCGATTTACCGCCCCGGATAAACAGGGCAGGTTTCAGAAAGGGCTGTTCGGCGGTAATCTCAGCGCCAATGTCCTCCATTTCGGCCGTCAGGGTCGCTAGGTTGGGGCGCCAGGCAAAGGAGTTATCGTCGCGGCGGTACAGGTTTTTGAGCAGGAACTGCCGCACATCCACTTGGCGGATGTAGCGGGACAGAGCCTCGTCGGCCTGCTGCCGGTTTTCCAGGGTAGCCAGCGGCACGGCGTTCAGGCCCGCCACAATTTCATCCTGATGGCGCATGTCGGAAAAGCGCGGGGCAATATCCACCACGACGAGCTTGCCCAGGCGCTGTGGGTAATCCAAGGCGAAGCGCATGGCTACCTTACCCCCCATGCTGTGGCCCATCAGGGTCGTCTCGGGGCCCAGCTGCAACTGCTCGAAGAGGCCCAGTACATCCTGGCTCATGAGGCTGTAAGTGTGTTCTGGGGCGTGGGGCGAGCGGCCGTGGTTACGCAAGTCCACCACAATAACGCGGTGGCCAGCCTCCGCCCAGCGCCGGGCCAGCGTCTGCCAGTTGTCGAGGGTTCCGAAGAGACCATGCAGAATGACCAGCGGGGCACCCTGCCCCATTTCGCGGAAGTGAAGTTGTAGCATAGCCCCGCAAAGATGCGGACTTTGCTCATAGGACCAGCAGTTCGCTGCCGCTGCGCCCGCGCGCCGCTGGCAGCGTGACCGACACGGTGGTGCCCTGCCCGGGCGCACTCTTGATGTCGAGGCTGCCACCTTGCCGGTGCATAAAGGCGCGACACAGCAGCAGCCCTAATCCTGTACCCGAGCCCGGCTCCCGCTTGAGCGGTCGGCTGGGGCCGGTGTCGGTCAGCACCGCCGCCACTTGGCTGGCGGCCATGCCGGTACCGGAGTCGGCCACGCTTAGCTGAACGCCTGAGCCAGGTAGGGCTTTGGCCCGCAGGCAGATGGTTCCTCCGGAGGGTGTAAACTTGAGGGCATTACCCACTAGGTTGCGCAGCACCGTCTGGGTCATGTGCGCATCAGCCCAGACGGCCAGCTCCGGGGGCGCCTCCAGTTGCAAGGTAATCTGCTTGGCCTCGGCGGTGTTGGCGTATAGCTCCAAGGCCTGCACCAGCAACTCAATGGCCGACAGCCGCTCGGGGCGAAAGGCTAGCTCGCCGGTTTGATTTACGGCCCAGTTCAGCAAGTTGTCGAGCAAGTGGTTAAGCTGGTGCGCTGACTGCCGTACTAGGTTGGGTAGGCGCCGCAGCCCTTTCTCATCACCCTGTTTGAGGTAAAAGTCGATCAGCTCCGTGACGCCGGCAAACGAGGTGACTGGCCCGCGCAAATCGTGCGCCACAATGGCGTACAGCCGGTCTTTGGAAGCGGCCAGTTGCCGCAGCTCCTGAGTAGCTTCTTCCAGGATGCGGTGGTTGGTAGCCAGCGCGGCCCGGCTGCGCCGCAGTTTGCCGTACAGCAAGCCCATCCCACTGAGTCCTAGCAACAATGCCGCAATAGCTCCCCATAGGGCCCGGTTGCGCTGCTGCGAGACGACGCTCCGCTCAGTCAGCTGCCGGATCTGGCTTTCTTTTTCCGCCGTTTCGTAGCGGGTTTGCAGGGCGGTAAGGGTTTGCACCCGGGAGCGGCTATTGAGGCTGTCATTCAAGTCCCGGAATCGGTTCTGCCAGACGTACGCCTGCTCGAAATTGCGCTGGCTGGCATTAATTTCAGCCATCAGGCTGTAGGCATCTAATACCCGCTCCCGGTACTGAATGCGGCGGGAAAGCGCCAACGCCCGCCGGGTCAGCTCCTCCGCCTCCTCAATTTCGCCTTTGATGAGCAGGGCCGTGGCCAGCAGCTCCAAGTGGCCCGCCTCGAAGCGGGGCGTATTCAGTGGCTCTACCAGGGTAACGGCCTGGCGTAAGAGCCCCTCCGCGGTTTCAAGCTGGTCCATCTGAAGGTAGAAGGAGCCCAGATCAGCCAGGTAGAGCGATTCGCCGGCCCGGTCGCCGGTACGGCGCGCCAGCTGCAAGGCCCGGCGGGTAAACACTAACGCCTCTTGGCGACGACCCAGGTAGAAATAGAGGTTGCCTAAGTTGCCGAACAGCATTAGCTGCGTGCGTACGCGCACTCCTGGCTGGTACACCCGCTCCAGGGCCCGGCGGTAATTCACCAGGGCGGCGGCCGTGTCATTGCGCTCGTGGTAGACCCCGCCCATGCCCGCGTAGCTACGCACAATTCCATCGGCGCTGTTAAGCCGGCGGGCCAGGTGTAAGGCTTCCTGCTGCAGCTGCAGCGCGTGCGGTCCGTCGGCTAGGTTGGCGTAGCAACTGCCCAGGTTCAGGAGCCCCTGTAGCAGCCCGGACTGGTCCCGAAGGCTGCGGGCCAGCGCAACGCCCTGCTCTCCGTAGGTCAGGGCCCGGGTAGGGGCGCTGTCGTGCAGCTCGTAGCATAGGGCGTTGAGCAGCCGCACCCGGCCGGTATCGGACGGGTGCGTGCGAAGCTGGCCAAGCAGGGCCGCCTCCGTAGCCGATTGAGCAGCTAGGCGGCCGCACGCAAGGCACAGTAATAAAAGGATAGGAAGCAGGCGCTGCATCAGCAACGAATAGGCAATAGATGGGGGGGTGGCACCCAGCAAGGGAACCCAAAGGAGAGGCGGTTAGATTCCGTAATATAGCAGAGATGCTATGAAATAGAAAGCATTGAGTGCCTTCTCTGCGTGCGTTCCGCTTAGTTTTTTTAAGTGGAATCTGCTGGTCTTGCTAGGCCCAGCAAAACCACCGCTGCTTTCTTTCCAAAGGCGTATTGCGCAAAAACTCCGTAACGGGCTCCAGATTAGTAAGCAGGGAGGTGAGGGTAAGTACTTCACCGGTTTGCAGGTGCAACTTAAGGTACGTGTACTTGCTCCAAAACACCCGCTCCGACTGGCAGGTAACCCGTTCTACCCGCACCAGGTCCTTTTTGCCGAACGGAACCCGCACCCGTCCTTCGTACACCTCCAGCACATTTTGCTTGGCGTCGAACACCAGGGTAGTGTGCAGATTACGGGCGTAGTACTGGCTGTGTAGTACAAAGGCGGGCATAGAAAAGCCTAATACCACGGCAGCCAGGGCCGTAAGCAAGACTAGTTCGTGGGGGGCTAGGGTATCGGCGTAGAAAAACGAGCCCAGAAACGGCAGCCCTACACCCAGGCACAGCAGCGGCCAGAACAGCAGAGCAAACTGCCGCAGAAAGGTAGGACGGTAAATGCGGCTCTTACGAGTAAAAAAGCTGGTGATGATACGCAAGCCTACTACCATAAGCGTAATGGCGGCCCCGGCCTCCAGCAATGGCCGCAGAAACGGGAGAAGCTTCATGGAGGCCACCCTAGCGCACCAGAATCCATGGCTCACCGGCGGCGTGCGCCCGCAGCGTCCCGAAGGGCTCCAGCGCCAGCCCGTGCTCCGCGAATACGGCCTGGACCGCCGCCCGGCCCGTCGGCTCCACGCACACGAGCAGGCCGCCGGAGGTTTGCGGGTCGCACAGCCACTGGCGCTGCTCCTCGGTAGTCTCCCCGATTTTGTGCCCGTAGGAATCCCAGTTGCGCACGGTGCCCCCCGGAACGGATTTCTGCAGGCGGTATTCTTCGGCCTCGGGCAGGCGCGGCACCCGGCTGAAGTCCACCTCTGCCGTAAGGTTGCTCCCCTCGCATACTTCGGCCAAGTGCCCCAGCAGGCCAAAGCCCGTGACGTCGGTCATGGCCCGCACGGCCTCCAGCTGGCCCAGATCCTGCCCGATGCGGTTGAGCTGCATCATGCTGCGAGGGGCAATGTGGGCGTGCTCGGGCCGCAGGATACCGCGCTTTTGGGCGGTAGTGAGCATACCTACCCCCAGCGGCTTGGTCAGGTACAGCTCGCAGCCGGCCGTAGCCGTATCGTTCTGCTTTAAATGGGCAATGTCGAGCAAGCCGGTAACCGCCAGCCCGAAGATGGGCTCCGGGGAGTCAATGCTGTGGCCGCCGGCCAGCGGAATGCCTGCTTCAGCGCAAATGCTGCGGCTGCCCTCAATCACGCGGCGTGCTACCTCGGGCGGCAGCTTATCCACAGGCCAGCCCAGCACGGCAATAGCCAGTACCGGCCGCCCACCCATGGCATACACGTCGCTGATGGCATTGGCCGAGGCGATGCGCCCGAAGTCATAGGCGTCGTCGACGATGGGCATGAAGAAGTCGGTAGTACTAATTAGGGCCTGCCCGCCGCCAATGTCGTACACGGCCGCGTCGTCACGGGAGGAGTTGCCCACCAGCAGCTTGTCGTTGTGGGGCTGTGGAATGCTGGTGTGCAGAATCTGGTCCAGCACCTTAGGCGCAATTTTACAGCCGCAGCCCGCGCCGTGGCTGTACTGAGTAAGACGAATCTGGTCGGTGGTGGGTTCGGCGGAGAAAGACATAAGAAAGTGCGCGTGATTAGTAATTCCAAGCGGCGTGTTGCAACACCACCCGATACCCGTCCGGGTCCTCAAAAGTAAGCCCCAATTGGTCCCAGTAAAGATTGTAGGCTGGCACCGGAAGGTAGCCGCGTGCCCTCATCCGGCCGACGGCGGCTTGCCATTCCGTAGGGTCAGGAAGGTAGAACACCAGGAGGTGGTCTTGGGTTGGCGCCCGCCCGGCAGTATGCCCTGGTTGGTGCGTAAATTCAAGGTGATAAGGTGCTTGTGGATGGCCCAGCATTACCCCATCGAAGCCGTGGTGGGCTTTAAAAGAAGCTAGCTCAAGCAGGCCCAACCCGTCGCGGTAAAAACGAACCACCGCCGCCAGCTGATCGGTGGGGCGGGCTACCCGCAGCTTAGGAACCATGCCCAATCGGCTGACTGAAGGTAAGAAAGTTCGCTTTCAGCGCCGCCCGCTGTACCAGCTCGGCGTTTATCAGTGGGTCGGCGGTGTCGGAAACTACGCGCACGACAGGCCGCTCAGATAGGCCGTGGCTGTAGGTCCGGTCGTAGTAGTCCAGTACCAAGCTCACCATCTTTTCCATGTCATCCTCGCCAATGGCGGCCAAGGCTTCCTTGGTAGCCAGCCCGCCCAGGCGCTTACGAATCTTCAGGACGCTAGCGGCCAACGCGGCGGGGTCGTGGCGCCCGTACTCCTCGGCCAGCTTGCGCACCCGCACCTGGCGCGGAATTTCCAGGGTCAGTAGCGGGGCCGTGTGCAGCTGGGCAAACAGCGGCGGCGGCACGTGCACGCTTCCGATGGTACGGCTTTCGTCCTCCACCCAGGTTGGCACCTCGGCATGCAGGGTAGCCAGCACCGCCGCTAGGTTGTTTTCGAATTGCTCCTGGGTAGGCTGAGCCGGCAACCCAATGCTCCCGAAAGCGGAGCCTTTGTGGGTAGCCAGGTGCTCTAAATCCAGCACGGGCTGTTGCGCCGCCGCCAGAGCCTGTAGTACATCCGTCTTGCCCGAGCCGGTGAGGCCGCCCAGCACTACCAGGGAGCGAGGCTGAGCAAACTGTGCCAGAGCCCAGTGGCGGTAGTCTTTGTAGCCCTTGTTGAGCAGGTGCACCTGAAAGCCCGCCAGCTCCAGCAGCCACAACACCGCCCCGCTGCGCATGCCGCCCCGCCAGCAGTGCACACGCACCTGCTTGTGTGGGGCTAGCTTTTGGGCTTGCTTCACCATCTGGCTCATGCGCGGACCAAAAAAATCCAGGCCCAGCAGCACGGCCTTTTCCTGGCTCATCTGCTTGTAGGTTGTGCCGATGCGGGCCCGCTCCTCATCCGAAAATAAAGGAAAGCTGATGGCCCCGGGAATGTGGCCTTGCGCGTACTCAACCGGCGCGCGCACATCCAGAATAGGCGCTTGAGTGGGGCCTTGTAGAAAATCGGGGAGGGGCAGGCGAGGCATAAGAAATACGAAGGGGTAATAAACAGCTAGGCAGCAGGTACCGGATTGCGCCGCGCCGCGGCTTAGGATCTTACGGTAGCGCGGCCGCTAGGTAAGTTGGCGGCGGTACAGCTGAATCGTGTTTTCCAGCCCTAGGTACAGGGCATCACAAATTAGGGCGTGCCCAATGCTGACTTCGGCCAAGCCCGGCAAGTTCTGGTGCAGGTACGCCAGGTTGTCTAGGTCGAGGTCGTGGCCGGCATTGAGCCCCAGCCCGAGCTGCTGCGCCACTACGGCTGCCTCCCGGTAGGGCCGGATGGCCTGCTCCCGGCCCGCGTGGTAGTGGCGGGCGTAGTCCTCGGTATAAAGCTCAATCCGGTCGGTACCAGTAGTAGCAGCAGCGTGCACCAACTCTACCAAGGGGTCAAGGAAAATACTGACGCGGGCACCCAGGCTTTTCAATTCGGCCACAACATCCTGCAAGTACGATTGGTGCCGCACCGTGTCCCAGCCGGCATTGGAGGTAATAGCGTCGGGTGCGTCCGGAACCAGGGTTACCTGCTCGGGGCGCACTTCCCGCACCAGTTCCAGAAAATCGGGGGTCGGATTACCCTCCACGTTCAGCTCCGTGGCGACCACGCGCTTCAGGTCGCGCACATCCTGGTAGCGGATATGGCGCTCATCGGGGCGGGGATGCACCGTAATGCCTTGGGCGCCAAACCGCTCACAGTCATGGGCAGCCTGCAGCAGATCGGGGCGGTTGTGGCCGCGGGCATTCCGCAGGGTGGCAATTTTATTTATGTTTACGCTAAGCTTCGTCATATCGGGGGCAGCCGGTTGAGGAGTAGGAAACCAAAGATACAACCTCAAACAGCGGGCCTCGCTTTCCGGTTGCCTCCGCAGCCCAGACTACGGGCTTGCGCTGCCACCTGCTGTGTGGCAAGGCTTGCTACCGTGCAGCGTAGCACTAGAGTAGAGGTACTGATAATCCGGCAACCTGATGCCGCTTCGCCGCTCGCTCCACCCCCGTTTGCCGGCTTCCATGAACTGAG
The DNA here is from genome assembly GCF_019599275.1 of Hymenobacter sp. HSC-4F20. Taxonomy (GTDB): domain Bacteria; phylum Bacteroidota; class Bacteroidia; order Cytophagales; family Hymenobacteraceae; genus Hymenobacter. Next base: position 353,023 of record NZ_JAHZTD010000004.1, read on the forward strand.
CCCCGCCGTAGCTGTTGGGCAGATCAGCCGGATGCTGTCCTGCGTACTGTATCCGGTACCCGGCCCTGATGGACCGGAAACGGCCTAGTATCCGGAATAAGCCGTAATCTTGTATTTCCATTATTCCCCCTAGCTATGGCTCTGAAAGAAACCATCGACGCCGATATTAAGAAGGCCATGTTGGCCAAAGATAAAGTTCGTCTCACGGCCCTGCGCAGCATTAAGTCGCAGATTTTGCTGGCTGAAACAGCGGAGGGCCAGCACGGCGCTGCGCTTACCCCCGACGCCGAAATCAAGCTGCTGACCAAGGCTGCCAAGCAGCGCCGCGAAGCCGCTGAAACCTATCAGAAGCAGTTCCGCTCCGACTTGGAAGAGGTAGAGTTGGCGGAGTTGGCCATCATTGAGGAGTACCTGCCCCAGCAGCTCTCGGAGGCTGATCTGGTGGAAAAGCTAGTAGCCATTATCCAGCGCGTGGGGGCTACCGGCCCCTCCGACTTGGGTAAGGTAATGGGCGTAGCAGCCCGCGAGCTGTCCGGCCAGGCCGATGGCCGCCAGATTTCTCAGGTGGTGAACAATCTGCTGAATAACACGAACGTGTAAGGGGCACGGTAGCCGGCCGGTGCGCGTCTCCGAGGGGTTTGGGGCAGTACTTCTCCCTGTAGTTATGCTGCCCCTAATCTTCTCGGCCGCTTGCCTGCCCGCTACTGGCCCACCCTCCCCACATGTCGGCCTTTGATATTCTGTTGCTTATTCCGCTGGGCATTGGAGCGGTGCAGGGCTTTCGCCGCGGCCTGCTGCTGGAGGTAGCTTCGTTGCTGGCACTCGTGCTAGGCGTAGTAGGTGGGCTGGCCTTGCTCAACGACGCTATTCCCGTAGTTCGTCAGTACGTAGGAGAGGCCTTCGGGCTGCTGCCGCTGGTATCATTTCTGCTCGTATTCGCCGGTATCGGCTGGGGCATCCACCTGCTGGGCGGCTTCCTGCGCTCGGCCGTGCACCTGACTCCGCTGGGCATGCTCGACAGCCTGGGCGGGGCTCTAAGCGGGGTGCTGAAGTGGATATTGGGCCTGAGCTTGCTGCTGCACGGCATTGGCATGGCTGGGTTGGAGCTGATTTCTCCTGGGTTACTAGCCGAGTCTCAGGTATTGCCCGTGGTACGTGAAGCTACCCCCTTGGCACTCAGTATAGTAAGCTTTGTGCTTCCTTTTGCAGGTAGTCTGCTCGATAAGGTGCGTCAGGTATTTTAGCCTTGCCCGCCGGTGTAGTCGGCAACCAGTAGGGTACCTAAGCAGTTACTATGCTCTACCTATATTCTGTATCCTATGCGTCTGCTGCTGCTAGACAACTTCGATTCGTTTACCTACAACTTGCTGGATTACCTTCAGCAATTGGGGTGTGAGGTAGTAGTGCGCCGCAACGATGTACCCTTGTCGGCCCTGCGGGAGCTGGCGTTTGATGGTATTGTGCTGTCACCGGGGCCGGGCACTCCTGGCGCGGCTGGGATACTGCCGGCAGTCATTCAGGAGTATCACCACCAGGTGCCCATGCTGGGGGTCTGCCTCGGGCACCAGGCCCTGGGCGAGTTTTTTGGGGCGGAGCTGCGGCGCGCCGCGCAGCCCATGCACGGAAAGGTTTCGGAGGTAAAGTGGCTGACTCCAAATCCGCTCAGCGCGGGGCTGCCGTCGTGCATGCCCGTCACACGCTACCATTCGCTGGTCCTCGGTACGGTACCGCCGCCCCTGGAAGTTCTGGCTCGCACCACCGGCGAGGGCGAAATAATGGCCTTGCGCCACCGTACGCTGCCGTTGTACGGGGTACAGTTTCATCCCGAGGCGCTGCTGACCCCCAATGGCCTAGCTCTGCTGGGCAACTGGGTTCAGAATTGTATCATTGCATCACCTGCCGCAGTCTTCCCGGCTGCGCAGCATATTTCCTGAGACGATGGAGTTGCAGATCAAGGAAAAAAATGGATTTCAGTACGTAGACGAGGGTACCGGCGAGGTGCTGCTACTGCTGCACGGCTTGTTCGGAGCCCTTAGCAATTGGCAGCAGGTAGTAGCTGAGTTCGAGACCCGCTACCGCGTAGTTATTCCTTTACTGCCGATTTACGACATGCCGCTAACCAAAGCTGGCGTGCCAGGGCTGGTAAACTTTGTGGAGGATTTCCTGGCCGAGGTAGGCCTCGCGGAACCCTGTACCGTGCTGGGTAACTCCCTCGGCGGCCACATTGCGCTGGTGTATACCCTGCGCAACGCTCCCCGCGTTTCCCGCCTGGTCCTGACGGGAAGCAGCGGCCTGTTCGAAGACAGCATGGGCGGCTCATTTCCTAAGCGGGGCAACTACGCCTACGTGCAGGAACGGGTAGCGTATACCTTCTACGACCCGGCCGTGGCTACTCCTGAACTGGTAGATGAGGTGTTTAGTGTGACCAACTCTAATGCTAAATGCTTGCGTATCATCAGCATTGCCCGCTCTGCTCAACGGCATAACCTGGCCAAGGAGTTGCAGCGCATCCAGGTTCCTACCCTGCTGGTGTGGGGGCTGAATGACACCATTACCCCGCCGGTAGTAGCCCACGAGTTCAACCGGCTAATCAGAAACTCGGAGCTGCGCTTTCTCGACCACTGCGGCCATGCCCCCATGATGGAGCGTCCGCACGAGTTTAATCAGTTGCTGCAGCAGTTCCTGAGCCGTACTACTGCAGCCGTAGCGGATTAACTGTGCTCGTCGCTTTTAGTGGGTGGTGCAACTCTTCGCTTGGTCGCGCCACTCTTTTAGCTAGCTTCGTACGTATGTATGCTTGCCAGCCGTTCCTTTCGTAGCGCTTCTGCCTTCTTTGCTTCCAGCTAGCCCCGCCCTATGAACTCCATTATTGCCGAGGATTTATTAAATCAAATGATTCCGCCCCTTAAAGTGACGGACTCTATGGAGAAGGCAGCTCGCTGGCTGGAGGAATTCCACGTAAGCCAGCTTCCAGTACTCGATAACCGCAGCTACCGCGGCCTGGTCACGGAGTCGGACCTACTGGACCAAGAAGCCAACGATAAGCTGCTGGGTAACCTAGACTTGAGCTACGCCAATGTGCATGTGCAGCGCGACCAGCACTTCTACCACATCATTGAGTTAGCAGTACAGAATAAGGTGCAGCTAGTGCCGGTTCTGGACGACCAGCACGAGTATCTGGGGGTAGTGACCGTGAGCGATACGCTGGCGGCGTTTGGCAAAATGCCCGTAGCCAGCAGCCAGCAGGGCATCATTGTGCTGGCCATGGAAGAGCGGGACTATTCCCTCACGCAGATTAGCCGCTACGTGGAGGAAAACAATGCCAAAATCATCAGTGCCCACGTCGCTCAAGATGAGCACGACCCCTACCGCATCCGTCTGACTCTAAAGCTCAATACCCCTAATATTACCCGCATCATTGCTACACTGGAGCGGTTTGGGTACTCCATCACGGCGCAGTTTAGTGGTACGGAAGAAGTGAGCGAGGACGAGCAGCAGCGTTATGACGCTCTGCTGCGCTACCTCAACATTTGAGCTGGTCAGGAAGGTGCTGCTGTATGTATTGACGTTACTGCTGGGCTTGCTGTCATCGGCACCCGCGGCAGCGTCGGCTACTCGTTCCAATTGGTTTCCGCCGGATTCTCTGCGCCGCACGGCTACTGATAGTCTGGTACAGGCACAATGCCCCGGATATTCCACGTTGCGGGTAGCGAGTATCCTCTTCGTAGGCCATAAGGTTACTAAAGAACCCGTCCTCCGGGCCGAGCTGGATTTTCGGGAGGGGGACACCTTACAGGCGACTACACTGAGCAAACGCCTGGAAGCCAACCGGCGCCGGGTGTTTAATCTGCAACTCTTTCATCAGGTACTGATGCAAGCTGTGTGCCGCGACGGCGAGCTTACTATCCTTTACAGTGTGCAAGAGCGGTGGTACACCTTCCCCGTGCCTATTTTCTCCTTGGCTGACCGCAACTTTCGCTCATGGCTTAACCGTCCCGACCGTTGGCAGCGGGTTGATTACGGCCTGCACCTGGTCCGGCGCAACTTCCGCGGCCGCAATGAGCAATTACTGGGAAATCTGCAGCTGGGCTTTAACCGCAAATACGAGCTGTTTTACGAAGCGCCTGGGTATGGTCGGCGTCGGCGCATTGGGTTTGGGACCGGCTTCTCTTACTACCGCAGCCATGCGCTGGACTACATTACCATGCGGGATAAGCTGGTGAATTTGCGCCAGGAGTCCAATTTTCCTATCCAGCGCCAATACGCCACGGTGGGGGTGCGGTGGCGCCGTACGGTCCAGCATCTGACCGCCTTCGACGTCTCGTACCATCACGAGCAAGTATCCGATTCAGTGCTGTACTACAACCCTGCTTACTTTCTGCACGGGCCTGAACGAAAGTACTTGGAATTCATCCTGGTCAGCACCCTGAATCAGCGGAACACCTTTGCCTACCCCCTCACCGGGCAGTACGTGCAAGTGTCTTTATCTTATCGGTCGTTTCTCGCCAGCGGCGGTTCTGATATTCTGACTTTGCGCGGGCGCTACGCCCGCTACGTTGCCCTTGGCGGACCGTTCTACTACAGTGTTGGCGCACTAACTCAACTCCGTCTAGCAGCCCATACGCTAGCCTACGCCGATAACCGGGCGCTGGGCTACGAAGCTTTGGTGCGGGGGTATGATGCGTACGTAGTAGATGGACGCCACTATGGCTTGCTCCAACAGGGGCTCACGTATCGGTTGTTGGATGTTGGACAGCTCCAACTCAAGGGGCTTCGGACAGCAAAGTTTAACACAATTCCGCTGGTCGTCTACGCCAATGCGTTTGCCGATGTGGGGTACGTGCGTCAACCCACGGAACTGTCAACGAATCGTCTGCCTAATCGGTTGCTGGCTTCTGGTGGGGCCGCGCTTCACTTGGTTACGTACTACGACTGGGTGTTTACGTTAGAGTATGCACGCACCCGGGAGCGGCAAGGTGGCCTCTTTTTCCGTACTCAGTTCCCCATCTAGCCATCTTGCGTACCAATAGCTAGGTTAAGTTTTTATTATGAAAATTGCCATTCTAGGGAAGCCTTTCAACGACGACCTCACGCCGTTCATGCGCGAGATGGTAGAAGAGCTAACCCGGCGCCAAGCTGAAGTTTGCATTCTTGAATCGTTCCATGCCTATTTAAGCGAGCGGGTAGAGTTGCCGGTGGGCATCAGCACCTTCCGCCGCGGTGACTCTCTGCAGGGAATGCGCTTCGTGCTCAGTATAGGCGGCGACGGAACCCTGCTGGATACGGTGACCTACGTGGGCCCGCTCCAAATTCCTATCCTCGGCATCAATACCGGACGGCTTGGCTTTTTGGCCACTATCTCACCCGATAAAATCACTCCTGCCCTTGATTCTCTCTTTAAAGGGCACTTCGTTCTGGAAGACCGGAGTCTGATCCGGGTAGATACTGATCCGGATACGTTTGGCTCTATCAACTTCGGCCTCAACGAGTTTAGTATCCTTAAGAGGGATACCTCCTCCATGATTGTAGTACACACCTACATAGACGGAGAATACCTGAACTCTTACTGGGCCGATGGTCTCATTGTCGCTACGCCCACGGGCTCCACAGGCTACTCACTAAGCTGTGGCGGGCCAGTTATGCTGCCACAAACAAACAATTTCATTATTGCTCCCGTATGCCCCCACAATCTGAATGTACGCCCTCTTATCGTCTCAGACCGGAGCGTTATTTCTTTTGAAATAGAAGGCCGGAGTAATAATTTTTTGCTCTCGCTCGACTCCCGTTCCGAAACAGTAGAGGCCGGAATTCAGATTGCTGTTCGCCGAGAAAACTTTAACGCTCGACTGGTAAAGCTGAATCATGTTAACTTCCTGAGTACCTTGCGCAGTAAGTTGAATTGGGGTCTTGACCGTCGGAACCCCGCCGGCATACCTATTTAAGAATAGAGATTTTACGGTAATAGTTTTTAAAGTTCACATCATCTTCTACTTTTGTCGCTGACTGCGACCGTGTCCGTACGATTTTCGCATCCCTCAACTTGAATATTTCTAACCTTCGCTTAATATGAAGCAACTCTTCACCTACACTACGGCCTTGCTGCTGGCCCTCGCACTGGTAGCAACGGAAGCGAGTGCGCAGCAATTCAGCAAGCGGAAGCAGTACAACTCCGTTGGCGTGAGCCTAAATGCGATGAACTACTTTGGGGACATCACCCCCAAGCCGAGCATTCCAAGCTTCCGGGCCGGCGCTACGCGTCCTAACTTGGGCCTGACCTTTACCCGTCGCTTCGCGCCGCGTATTTCGGGTCGGGCTTCGTTAGCCTACGGTCGCATCACCGGCGACGACTCCAAAGCTGCTGATCAGAACGATGGCGACGCTAAATACCGTTACAACCGGAACATGAACTTCCGGAATGATATTCTGGAGTTCGCCGCAACCGGCGTATTCGACCTGATCGAGAACCGTAATAACTACATTCGTCGTCCTGATTTCGTTCCCTACGTATTTGCTGGGGTAGGCGTAATTCACCATAACCCAAAGGGCCTGATAGGACCCAACAGCAATAATATTTCTGAAGGCTCGTACGTTGCTCTGCAGCCGCTGAGAACGGAAGGCCAAGCTGATGCGTATTCTCTTACGCAGTTTGTAATTCCTTTCGGTGCTGGTGCTCGCTACAAGCTGAACAAGCAGTTCGACGTTGGCTTGGAACTTGGCTTCCGCAAAACGTTTACTGACTATCTTGACGATGTAAGCGGTAACTATGTGTCTGATCGTACTGCTTTGTCCAGCGGTGCTGCCCAATACTTCGGCTGGGACATTACTAAAGAAGTAGCTAATACGTACACAAAGTCCGTTCAGGGCGGCGAGATGCGTGGCAAGAGCAACGAAAAAGACTGGTACACCACGCTGGGCGTATCAGTGAATTACATCCTTGCTCCACGAGTAAGAAGCCCCAAATTCCGGTAGCCAGTCAACTGGCTGTCGATTTCACCAACAGCCAGTCTAATGACCCATCCGAAACTCCCTACAACACTCCTTATCGGCTTATTGCCGGTAGGGAGTGTTTTTTTTGCCCAAGCGGCCGTCGCACAGAATACCAGTGAGGTAGGTCTTGGAATTGGAGGCCTGACGTACAAAGGCGAACTGTCCCCCGCTTATCAGTTTCGCAATAATCGTCCAGCTCTGACAGCCTTTTATCGGAAAGATGTTTCTGCCCCTGTTACACTCCGGGCTGGTCTTACGGCCGGTATGCTGCGGGCTGCCGATGGTAGCGTAAAAGACGTAAACAATAGGAATGCACCGCTAGCTGCGTATCGGCAGGCAAATATGAAAGGCAGTTTGTTGGAAGCCTCCGGAGTGTTGGAGTATAATTTCTTCGACTACCATGACCGGCACGATAAGGTTCATTTCACGCCCTACGTATTTGTAGGCCTAGCAGGCTTCTACGCTCATACTGCGGCCGAAGGCCAAGGAATAGCAAATAGCAAATACCAAAACCTGTTGGGAATAGCCGTACCAGCAGGAGTTGGAATTAAGTATGCTTTATCAACACATTGGAACCTGGGCTTGGAAGCTGGGGCCCGTAAAGCATTCACCGACAAGCTAGATGGCTATAATGGCTCCGATCTGCCTGCAGGTAGTGGCTCAAAAGCTACGAACGAGTTATTGGGCAACCCGCACGACCAAGATTGGTACTTCTACAACGGGTTGAGCGTTTCATACACCTTTTACAAGATCCGGTGCCCCGACGATAGCCAAGATAAAGGAAGAAGCAAAAAGTAACCCAATGCTGCTTCCTGCCTCCTAATGACCACCGAAAACCCTGGCATACTAAACGCCAGGGTTTGTTCGTATAAAGGCCTCAGGCTGCAACTTGTTCTTGAGCAGAGGGGAATGCAACCATTTGCGTAACTTGCAGCCTCTTTACGCAAAAAGTACTGATGGCCGTCCGGTCCGAAATAGATTCCCAGAATATTCCCGCCCACGTCGCCGTCATCATGGATGGTAATGGCCGGTGGGCCAAGCAGAAAGGTGGCTTGCGCATTTTCGGGCACCAAAGTGCCATTACGGCCGTGCGCGAAACCGTAGAAGCTGCGGCTGAAGTAGGTGTACGCTATCTAACGCTTTATGCCTTCTCGACAGAGAACTGGTCACGGCCGGCGCATGAGGTGATGGCACTGATGCAACTGCTGGTGCATACCATTCGGCAGGAGACGCCTACTCTGCTAAAGAACAGCATTCGGCTGCAAGCAATTGGTCAGATTGAAAACTTGCCGGCTTCCTGTCAAAAGGAGTTAGCAGAAGCAATTGAGCTGACTAAGGAGGGTAACCGGATGACGCTGCTCCTCGCTTTAAGCTACAGCGGCCGGTGGGATATCACTCAAGCAACCCAGCGTATGGCCGCGGAGGTAGCCGCAGGCCGCCTGCAGCCTACACAGATAACGGAACAAACCGTAACCAGCTTTCTGTCAACTGCGGGTATGCCGGATCCAGAGCTGCTGATCCGTACCAGTGGTGAACAGCGGATCAGTAATTTTTTGTTATGGCAACTGGCCTACACGGAACTGTTCATAACCCATTTGCTGTGGCCTGATTTCCGGCGGGAGCATTTCTACGACGCACTGCGAGCTTATCAGCAGCGGGAGCGGCGTTTCGGAAAAACCAGTGAGCAGTTAACTGTTTCGTAATTACAGAACATGAGTTCTTCTTACCATAAGCTTATCCCGGCTGCTGCGCTGGCCCTGACATTGGGCGCCATACCGGTTGGTACCGCTACGGCGCAAACCCAGGCTCCTGCCGTAACCGGTGAGCAGCCTCAGCGCTATACGCTGGGCGGCATCACCATCAGCGGTGCCCGATACTTAGATCCTAATACGCTGATTGGGCTGACAGGGTTAAAGGTCGGCGACCCGATTACTATTCCTGGGGAAGAAATTGGGAAAGCTATCCGCAGGCTATGGGACCAGGGCATCCTAGGTGATGTGAGCGTGAGCATTGCGCGCACGGAAGGCAGTCGTATTTTTCTGGACTTTAACCTGAAGGAACGGCCACGCCTATCTAAATTTGAGTTCTCCGGCATCGGTAAAAGCCAGGCCGATGAGCTGAAAAACAAAATCAAGCTTATTCGCGGTAAGGTCGTTACGGATGCGCTGCTGAGTAACACGCGCGCCCAGGTCCGGAAGTTCTATACCAATAAGGGCTTTCTCGACAGCAAGGTTACCATTACGCAGACGCCCGACTCCTCGCTTTCTAACAGCGTCGTGCTGAACATCAACGTTGAGAAAGGCTCCAAAGTCAAAATCAACGACATTCAGTTCGAGGGTAATACGGCTTTTTCAGATGGTAAGCTGAAAGGCAAACTCAAGAAAACCAAGGAGAAGAAATTTCCTAAGCTCTTCAACTCGGGCAAGTTTCAGAGCAAGGAGTTTGCCGAGGATAAAGCTAAACTCCTGGAGTTTTATAACGGGGAAGGCTACCGCGACGCCGTAGTAGTTTCCGATACACTGGAGCGGATTGATGACGGGCTGAGACTCACCATCCGGGTGGATGAGGGCCCTAAATATTACTTCCGCAACATTACGTGGAAGGGCAATTACCTCTACGACGACAGAACCCTGGCCTCCGTTCTGGGGATTAAGGAAGGCAGCGTGTACAGCAAAGAAACGCTGGACAAGCGCCTGAACTACAACCCAACCGGGCAGGATGTAACGTCGCTCTATATGAATGATGGCTACCTGTTTTTTCAGATTGAGCCGGTAGAAACCAAGGTAGTAGGTGACTCGATTGATATTGAGATGCGCATCACGGAAGGGGTGCAGGCTCGAATCAAAGACGTTAACATTGCGGGGAATACCAAAACGTCGGACCACGTGGTGCGCCGCTCGCTCTACACGCTGCCGGGCGACAAATTCAGCCGGGAGCAGCTTATCCGTAGCCAGCGTGAAATTGCCAACCTGGGTTACTTCGACCCCGAAAAAATCGGGTTGAATCCGGTTCCTAACCAAGCTGACGGTACGGTAGACATTAACTATACAGTGGAGGAGAAGCCTTCCGACCAAATTACGCTTTCGGGCGGCTGGGGCGGTTATGCGGGCTTTATCGGCACGGTGGGCTTGGTGTTCAACAACTTCTCCCTGCGGAAAGCAGGCACTCTGCGTAACTGGACGCCGGTGCCGGCCGGCGACGGTCAGCGCCTGGCCCTGAACGTGCAAGCCAACGGGTTGCAGTATCAGGCTTACTCCTTCTCCTTCACGGAGCCGTGGTTGGGCGGGCGCAAGCCAAACTCGCTGTCAGTAAGCCTAACTAAGACTATATACCGGTTAGGAACCAACTTCGACGCCGAAACAGGTAGTTTCCTGAAAACAAACGGGGCGAGCATAAGCCTGGGCCGTCGTTTGCGCTGGCCCGACGACTACTTCACGCTTAGCAATGCACTGTCCCTCACTCAGTACAAGCTGAACAACTATACGGCATTAGGCTCGGAGTTCTTTCCTAGTGGGACTGGTAATGCAAACAACATAACGTTTAATACTACCCTTTCCCGCAACAGCATCGACAACCCCACCTTCACGCGACGGGGCTCCTCGCTGGCCCTGAGCGTGAACCTGACGCCGCCGTACTCCCTGTTTCCTGGCTCGCACCCCAGCGTAGGCGAGTGGGTAGAGTTTCACAAGTGGATGTTCGATGCTTCCTGGTTCTCGCCAGTAGTAGGTAAATTAGTACTAAACACCCGCGCCCACTTCGGTTTCATTGGCACCTACAACAGCAGCCGTCCGATCGGACCGTTTGAACGCTTCAAGTTGGGTGGCTCTGGCCTGGGATACGGAGGGTCGTCAAACTTTATAGCCGGTACTGAATATATTGGTCTGCGAGGCTACAACGACCCAGGAGATGCTTCCACCTCTCCCTTGCCTACCTCGGTAAGCGGCACAAATGGCTCTAGTGGGGGCGTTGTTTACAACAAGTTTGTGTTGGAAATGCGGTATCCCGTGAGCCTTAATCCGGCCGCCACTGTGTACGTGTTGAGCTTTGCTGAAGCAGGTAATGCTTTTGAGCGTTATTCCAACTATAACCCCTACAAGCTGTACCGTTCCGCTGGGGTAGGGGCCCGTATTTTCATGTCGGCATTTGGTTTGCTAGGCTTTGATTACGGTTGGGGCTTCGACAAAGTGCCGATCTATACCCCGGGTCAGAAACAGGACAAAGGCATCTTCCACTTTATCATTGGTCAGCAGCTCCGCTAAACCCGGCGGTGCGGCCGGCGATACTTCATCTTCTTTTAGCGTATGAACAAGATGTTTTCGTGGATAGCGGCCGCAGTGCTAGCACTCCTCCTTTCAGTTCCACAAGGCGCACAGGCGCAGAAGTTTGGCTACGTCGACTCGGAGTTTATTATGGGTAAACTACCGGCCTACGCCCAGGCCCAGCAGGAACTCAATACTCTTTCCAGTAACTGGCAAAAAGATATTGAGACGCAAAAAAAAGAGTTGGACAAACTCTATCGGAATTATCAGGCCGAAGAAGTCGTTCTAACAGAGCCGATGAAGAAAAAGCGGCAGGACGAGATACTGAAGAAGGAGCAGGATATTAAAGCCTACTCGAACAATATCTTCGGTTTTGAGGGCCAGCTTTTTAAGAAGCGGCAGGAACTGACCAAGCCAGTGCAGGATCAGGTGTTTGAGGCAATTGAGAAAGTCGCCAAAAAGAAACAGTTGGCCATTGTTTTCGATAAGTCTGGCGACCTGACCATGCTCTACACCAATCCTGTCCACGATTACACGGAGTTTGTTTTGGAGGAGTTGGGCCTGGCTTCCGAGGAGCGTAATCAGCCCGGACAGAAAGGCGCCGTACGTTCCGTAACTACCCCACAAGCTCCGGGCGGGGAAGCCACCGTAGAGGATGAGCCGGTTCCAACCCGTACCAAGCAGCCGACCCGTACCACTACGCGGCCGGCAACCCGAAAAAATTAACTTTGCGCATCTAACTCTCTGACACTTCTCTTTTTAATGACCATCATGAACAAATTTCGCGTTGCACTGGCTGTTGCCGCCCTTACCTTCACCACGGCTACGGCTACTATGGCACAGACGGCCGCACCGCTGAAAATCGGGTATACCAGCGTGCAATACGTCCTGAGCCAGATGCCCGAGAGCAAGCAGATTGAGTCTCAGTTGAAAGACTACAGCACCCAACTTAAGGGCCAACTGGATGCCAAAAGCACTGAATTCCGTACCAAAGTGGAAGCTTACCAAAAAGGTGGCGCTACCATGACGGATGTAGTGAAGGCAGATAAGGAGAAAGAGTTGCAGAATTTGCAGCAGTCGATTCAGGAGTTCCAGCAAAACGCCGAGGTATCGCTGCAGCAGAAGCAGCAGACCCTGCTGAAGCCGGCGCTGGACAAGCTCCAGAAGAACATCGATGCTGTGGCCGACGAGAATGGGTACACCTACATTCTGAACTCTGATGGTGACAGCCCTCTGTTGTTGCATGGCCCGAAGGACGGCGACGTATCGGACCTGATCCTGAAGAAAATGGGCATTACGCCAGGTGCCGCCGCCGCTGCGCCCAAAGTAACTACCCCGGCTGCTAGCACTGCTGCCGCTACGCCTGCAGGTAGCTCGACTAAGACCAAAACCAAAACCAAAAAGTAAGCGCTTAAACAGCCGCGTACATCACGTATACCACACAGCCGGGGCTTTGCTCCGGCTGTGCTTGTTTATGTAGATGCTGGGTTATCAATTCGACGTAACGTACACCTGGATGCTACACGCTTCGAACCAACCGGATACTTCCAGCCACAGCCAGATTATCATATGCAGCACGACGACCCGGAGGAGTTCACAGATGAATTTGCAAGTCCCATTCCGTTGGGGGAGGATGAGCCAGAGGAAGAAGATGAGGACGAGTTATATGAGCATCACCGCATCCGGGCTGACCGGCGGCAGGAGTTGCTACGCCTCGATAAATTCCTGCTGAACCGCCTGCCTAGTACTTCGCGTACCCGCATTCAGAATGCCATTCGGGCCGAAGCAGTACAGGTAAATGACCGGCCGGTAAAATCAAACTACCGCGTGAAGCCGCTCGACGTCATCACCATTACGTTGCCTGAGCCGCCGCGCGAGTTTAAGGTTGTGCCCGAGCCTATGGAACTGGATATACGCTACGAGGACGCAGAACTGCTATTGGTAAACAAGCCCGCCGGTATGGTAGTGCACCCAGCCTACGGCAACTGGAACGGCACCCTGGTTAACGGGCTGGCTTATCATCTGCAGAACCTGCCAACTGGACGTAATGGCGAAATCCGGCCCGGGCTGGTGCACCGCATCGATAAAGATACTTCCGGACTACTGGTGATTGGAAAGACTGAGTGGGCCATGACTCATCTTTCCAATCAGTTTTTTCACCATACCATTGAGCGAACTTACTTGGCGTTGGTATGGGGAGTGCCTAAGGAAGCGGAAGGCACTATTCGGGGGCATATAGGTCGCAGCCTAAAGGACCGCAAGGTCCAGGCCGTGTATCCCGACGGTGACTATGGCAAGCATGCCGTAACGCGCTATAAAGTGCTTCGCTCTTTCGGGAGTAAAGTGGCGCTGCTCCAGTGCAACCTGGAAACAGGCCGTACGCACCAAATCCGAGTTCACATGAAACACATCGGCCACCCGCTGTTTGGCGACGCTACGTACGGGGGAGATAAGATTGTGTATGGCCAACGGACGGGTGCTTACAAAGCCTTTGCTGAGAAGATGCTGGCCCTGATGCCCCGGCAAGCCTTACACGCGAAGTCGTTGGGCTTTCAGCACCCAGTTACGCAGGAGCATATGCAGTTTGAGGTAGAGCTACCCCTGGATTTTGAACGCCTGTTGGAAGCGTGGGAGCAATATGCACAAACCGCAGAGTAGGCCACCTACAATAAAAAAGCCCGCTACCATGGTAGCGGGCTTTTTTATTGTAGGTGGCTATTACTTGCGCTTTACGGGCGCTTTAGCCGGAGCCTTGGGCTTAGTGATTTCAGCTACGGCCGTTTTAGCCTGCTGGTCGTTCGGGTCCAGCGCCAGCGCCTGCTGCCAGTAAGGCAAGGAAGCGGTTTTGTCACCTTTTTGGTAGTAGTAATACCCCAGGTACTTATTGGCCTCGATCAGGCCGGTCTTGTACTTGGCCGCATCAGTTGCCGCTCCTGCTACCTCGATGTACTTCTCGTAGTAGGGCTTAGCCAAGCCTTGCTTCGAGTCCTTATCGATGTTGGCATTAGCGCGGGCCCGCATCTGATAGCCCGGGATGTAGTTCGGACGCTCGGTCAGTACTACCCCGTAGAGGCTATCAGCCTGGGTGTATTGGCCGTTTAACTCGTAGGCCCGGCCCAAGTATACCTTATCCGTCAGCTCACCACCTTTGGTAGCCGCCATCCGGGCTTTCAGGGTAGTAATAGCATTTGGGTAATCCTTGGCTGCCAGATAAGCTTGAGCTAGCTCGTTCTGCAACTCGGCTGCTTTCTTCGGATCAGCGTCAATAGCCTTCTTGATAATAGCTGCACCTTCCGACGTCTTACCGCCTTTGATCAGCATCTTACCGTAGTAGACGTTGTCTTCAGTAATCACCTTATTGCTGGCAGTAGCTAGCTGCATATATTTCTGCATGGCTGCCAACGCCTCATCGTTCTTGCCCGTCTCGTAGAGCGAGTAAGCCCGCAGACGATTCATGGTGAGGTTGTTTGGATCTTTCGCCAGCACCTTATCTACCTCCGTTAGCGCTTCCGGATACTTCTTGGTCAGGTACAGGAAAGAAGCATACTTAGCGTCCGTATCCGAAGACTTTTCGGCCAGCGAAGAATATTTCTGGAACTGCGCCAAGGCATCATCGTAACGGCCAGCAAAGTAGTACGTTTCAGCCAAGGAGTTATAGGCCGGAGCGTAGTTCGGATCGATGCTGATAGCCTTGTCGAAATTGGTCTTGGCTTCGTTGTAGGTACGGGCCCGCATGTTTAGCTGGCCTTTGCGCACGTAGGCCTGCACATTGTTTGGGTCAGCCAGCGTAGCACGCTCGTAGCTGTTCATCGCCTCACCGCCGCCCTGCTCCGTTTTCAGGTACAAGTCGCCGCGGGCAATCATCAATGCCGGGTCATCCTTGCCCTTCGCCAGCTTCTCGCCAGCACTCACGTAAGTAAGCGCTTTGGTAACGTCCTTAACATTCGACTCCGCGTATGCCTGAGCAATCATGGCATACACCTTGGGGTCTTTGCCCTTGGAGGTTTTTACGGCATTATCAAATTGAATTTCCGCCTCTGCCGTTTTGCCCTGCGCCAGCGCGGCACGGCCGGCGGCAATCTGGGTCATGGCATCTTTCGGATTTAAGGCAATGCGGTTAAAATAATACGCGGCCGAATCGGGCATATCGCGCAACTGGTACAGGCGGCCAAGTTCAAACGACGTCTCGTTCGACTGGCCTTGCCGCAGCAAAGCAGCACGGGCTTCGCTGTAACGCTCCAGCTCAATAGCTTTTTGAACGCCCGACGTTTGGGCCAGGGCAGCAGAACCCGAAACAGACAAAGCAGCGAGGAGCGTAAGCTTCCAGGGCTTGAGATTCATGAGCAAAAGGTTTAGTGAAAATGCGTGGGGAAAGGAGACAAAAAGTGTGTTAGCGTGGCTTTACCTCAATGAGGCGAACCTGGCCGGTTGCAGGCATCAGCCCCGCTTTTAGCATAATGAGCTGGCCTTTATTTCCAGCAACAAAGGATGCAAAACCGGTGCCAAGTCCGGCGCGGGCTTCGCGGCTGATGACGTAGAGCTCACGCCGCAGAGGATAGGTCTTCTGCGCCAAATACCCTTGGTAGGGCTGCACATAATCCTCGGGGGTAGAGCCAGTAGCCTTGGGGCTGACTCCTACTACCCGCACCCGTTTCAGGAATTTCTGAACGGCCGCGTCGTCCCGGTCACTGATCCAGTTAACCCCAATCACGCCAATAGCGTTTGGATGAGTAGCAACGTAATCAAGCAGCGCTGGGTTCGATTTGGAGGCGAAAGCCTTTTTAGTCAAGGCAGTTCCCCGGGTTACTGAATCCTGAACAAAGCGGGCCGTACTGGAGTTGTTGTTGTCAAACACAACGGTAATATCACCCAGCTTGTTCTTGCCACTGAGCTGCGCCCATTGCTGCTGCTGCCCAGTGAAGATACCTCGTAACTGGGCCAGCGTCAAGAGCGAGTCAGGGTTACTGGGATGCACAATAATGGCTACCCCGTCTACCCCAATCCGAATAGAGCGGGGCACCAGCTTTAAACGCTCGAAAGTACCGCGCTCTTGGGCCGTTAAATCCCTTGATACAATAGCTAGGCGTAAGCTATCAGCTAGAAAGGCCTGCATTACATTCTGCTCCGGCTGGTATACAGCCTGAACTTTTGCACCAGGGTACAGTTTCTGAAAGGTGTCTACCTGCGACTTGAGAATGGGCTCAAACGTTTCGTCAACTCCAATTCGGATGGTTCCACTGGTAGGCGTATCAGTGGATTGAGTACCAGGGGTGCTGTTATTTTCGCAACCCATTAGTCCCATGCTGGCGCATAAGGCAAGGCCCAAACCCCAAAAATTAGCGCGCATCATCCTTACTTTTCTTGAAATGTTGCTGGTAGGTGCGAACAAATCTAATGATTCCGTAAAATACAAAGACAGCCGCCAGTAAACGACGTGGGGTATTACCTAGTATAAGCGTGCCAGCGGGAGCAAACCATAGGTATAGCCCCAAGCCCGCATACACTAGCGACATAAGCAGGGTGAAGTACCGTACTAAAGACTGTGACTTTTGGTTGCCCAGTCGTTCTTCGGTAGTGGGTAAGTCAAGCATAAAACCAAGATGCGGTGTGTAGGGGCATAACGTCAAATTAGGATGCGTTTGTTCGTTTTGCTGCGTCAGCGCTATGGCTGATAAGGTGCAGAGGAGTGGCAAAAGCGCTCCGAAGCGGCCAGCAATGTATTGCCAGCCGCTTCGGAGCGCCCAAATATCAATCTAAAATTGAATATATAGCCAGAAGCTACTTACTCATATTGAAAGGTAATGGGCAGCGTATAGCGCACTGGTACGGCATGGTGGTTCTGATAGCCAGGTTTCCAAGCAGGCATTTGCCGAATCACGCGGGAAGCCTCTTCATCGGTTCCGTAGCCCAAGCCTTTTAAAACCGATACATCAGTGATACTGCCGTCGGCATTTACGACAAAGGAGATGTAAACCTTACCCTCTACGCCAGCACGTAAGGCCTGCGAAGGGTAGTGAAGCTGACGTTGCAAATATTTAGTGAGAGCTGCATTACCACCCATGAATTCCGGCATGTTCTCTACGTGCACGAAGGGTTCGGTTACAGCCGGAGCAGCTGGTTTAGCAGCTGTATCTTTGCCGCCTACAGTGCCTGGAACAAGCACGTCTCCATCTCCTACTGCTGCAACAGGACCTTCAATAGCGGGCCCATCGAGGGGTGTTACTACCTCCGTCGCAGGATCGGGCGTTTTGACGAGTTCGTCCCGAACCACCCGCGTTGGGGTAGCAGCCGCCGCTGGCCGAACCGTAACGGCCGCGGCGGGAGGAGTAGACGGTAGAAGCTTACTAGTGGGATCAGCCATTACTTCTATGATTTTATCGTTGGAAGTAATGGGAGGCACCACAATGACAGTGGGCCATAACCGCTGCACAAGCAAAGGAATAGCAATCAACAGCACTGCTAAGGCTGTGGCAATGGCCACTGCTGTACTGATGTGACGTCCATACACTTGGCGCAGTACATAGGCACCGTACGCTTTGTTTCTCCCTTCAAACACAATATCGTCAAGGGATGGAAGGGTGGTGTGTGCGGTCGTGGTCATGAGCTTATAGAATTAAGTGAACAATGAATGGATACTATCTAATCATCCCAAGCCTGCACCGTACTTCAACTTGCCCATTACTAGCTGGCTTGCAGGGAGTAAACGCAGGTAGCAGCCGAGCTAGTATGCGTGCCTACTATACTTTTTTATACAAATTCTTTAATGCAAAAAACCCGAACCAGACCAAGGTCTGATTCGGGTTCTTATACTAGCGCTGGTTGCCCAGCAGCAATACGCTTACTTGATAGCGAAAGTCACCGGTACAGTGTAGTACACTGATACAGCGCGGCCGTTCTGCTTACCAGGAGTGAAGCGGGGTAGGTTCTTGATAACCCGCAGCGACTCCTCGTCGCAACCGGCACCAATGCCTTTCTGCACTTCAGCGTTCGTAACGGCTCCATCGGGGCCTACTACGAACTTAATGAAAACGCGACCTTCTACTTGGTTGCGCAGTGCCATGGCGGGGTACTTGATGTTCTTGGCGATGTACGCCAGTAGAGCTTCTTGCCCACCGGGGAAAACCGGCATCTGTTCAACGTAGGTGTAGGGCTTGGTTTCCACTACCTCCTCAACTGCTTTTGTGCCTTCACCGGGTTCCAAACCAGCCAAGTCGGCGGGGTTATCGGTGTTGCCTTTCACAGTTTCGTTTGCTACCACCTTGTCTTTCAGCTCTGCCTGATCCGGAATTTCTTCCTGCTTCTGTACTTCCTCGTCCTTTTTCACGACGGGAGGCACGAACTTGATCGTGGAGAGCTTTGGTGGGGGTGGTGGCGGCGCCTCTGGGGGTGGCGGCGGCGGCGGTGGCGGCTTGGTGGCATCCAGCGGCGGGGCTTCCATCAGCTCGTTCGCCTTCAGCATCTTATCGTCCACTACTACCTCTTCTTTTTTCAGCATGCGTGCCACCAAAGGGAAGGCAATCATGATGGAGAAGAGAGCAATGGCAATAAGCACTGCACGGGTTACGTGCTTGCCATACACGCGCCGGATTACGTAGGCTCCATAGGCCTTATTGCGCCCCTCGAAGACAATATCATCGAGAGATGCTTTGGCCAACTGTGCGTTGTCCATCATAATCCAGAAGATTTAATCAGTTCCTGGTCGGGCTTTGAGATGTCAACCAACGCGTATTTCTTCGTGTCAGTGATGTTCATCTCGTCAAGAATATCGACCATGTTCTTGTAGTTGGACTTATCATCTGGCTTGATGAGCACTACTAGCTGCGGATTGCTTTTATGCTGCAACAGCACTTTGCGAATTCCGTCGGCTCCGTAGTTGGAGAGTTTCAACTCCGGTTTAGTGTTGCCATCTAATAAGCCGTCATAATAATACAGCTTGTTGCCTTCACCCAGAAGCAGTGTTAAGGCGTTAGAAGCCTTAATTGGGGGCTGCTCATCTCCGGGCTTTGGCTTCACTGGCATCGCAACCTCCATTACGGTAGGCTTGCTGAAGGTCGTCGTGAGCATGAAGAAGGTCAGAAGGAGGAAGGCCAAGTCCACCATCGGGGTCATGTCGATTTTGGTCGACATTTTCTTGGCCCGCTTCTTTCCGCCTTTTCCGCCTGAGTCGGCTTGTTGTTGGATTTCTGCCATGTCTGTGCGGATTACTTACCGGCTACTGGTTTGGTTTCCAGATCGGTAATCAGATTGAACCGGTTAATGTTCTTATCCTGCATCAGTTTGATGACTCTCTTCACGGTCGGCACGTCTGCGTTACCGTCACCTTTGATAGCAACGTACGAAGGCTTGCCATACTGCTTACGGCTGAGAGCTTGTGCGGCAACCACCCATTCAATGAACTGGTTATTCACAGAGTCGGCGGGAATGCCTTCCTGCTTAACCAGTTTACGCTGCTCGCCATCCAAGTTCAGGAGAGCAGGAAGCTTTTCAATGGGGGTACCGAAGCTAGATGCTACCGCATGGAAGTTTTTAGCCTGGGTAGGAGTGAAGCTCACTCCGTACTTAGCACCAACCTGCGTCAGCAAATCCGACTTGATTTCGTCATCATCCAAGCCGAAGAATACGCGCTTGTCTTTGTCAACCGAGATGGTAATCACGTGTGACTCCGGCAGGCGGATTTCGGAAGTGGAGGAAGGCGTATCAACCACCACAGCCTCTTCCGGGGCAAACTTGGTGGTGAGCATGAAGAAGGTCACCAGCAGGAAGGCCAAGTCCACCATCGGGGTCATATCCAGCGACGGTGACGTTCTATGGGGCTTTACTTTGGGCATTGCTGGTGTTGATTAAGTAGCGTGATTCAGAAACGAAGTTACCTGCGCTTTAGTGCGGGAAAGCACTAAAATTAGGCAACGTGCTCGGTTTCGCCGTGCTGAGCAGCGAAGGTCTGAATGATGCTGAAGCCAGCCTCGTCGATGCTGTAGGTCAGCTCGTCAATTTTGCTGGTGAAGAAGTTGTACGCTACGATGGCAATAGCTGAGGTACCGATACCCAGAGCCGTGTTGATCAGAGCTTCCGAGATACCGTTAGCCAGACCTACTGCGTCAGGAGCACCACCTTGTGCCAGAGCCGAGAAGGCCTTGATCATACCAAATACTGTACCCAGCAGACCTACCAGCGTAGCGATAGAAGCCAGGGTCGAGAGGATAACGAGGTTTTTCTCCAGCATGGGCAGTTCCAAAGCCGTCGATTCCTCGATTTCTTTCTGGATGGCCAGAATTTTCTGGTCTTTCTCCATGCCACGCTCACGAGCCATCTCCTGGTATTTGCCCAAGCCAGCTTTCACTACGTTAGCTACCGAGCCTTTCTGCTGGTCGCAGGCGGCAATAGCACCCGTGATGTCGTTCACGTTCAGCTTCTGACGGATGGTGCGTACGAACGATTCAATGCTCTTGCTGCCTTTAGCACGGCTAATAGTCAGGGCGCGCTCAATCGAGAAGATGATTACGCACAGGAACATGGTCATCAGCAACGGTACAATAGGACCGCCTTTGTACACTACGCCGAAATAGTCACCACCAATGGGGTTATTTTCATTGTTACCACCTTGGAAGTGGCTGGGGTCACCCATTACAAATTTGTAGATGATCACGCTTACAATAAACGCCAACACGATGGCGAGAATGGCAAACAGGGACGAACCACCGCCCTTGGCTTCGCCTTTCGGCGCTGCAGCAGCGGCGGGCCGAGCCGCGGGCTTGTTCATGGCATTCTTTTGTTCCATTGTTCCGGAGAATTAGGGGGTTGTTGGTGAAAGGTTGAAGTACGAGTAAAAAAGTGAAAAACAGCTGACTAGTCTATAGACGGGAAACCCCGCTCACCCACACGCATAGATCCGAAAAGGGTGGATAGCGTGGGTCTGCTCGTGCGCGGGGCTTGGTTAGAAAATAGATCTAGCCTTGGCAAACCTAACTAAAAACCTGTGTGTGGCCAAATGAAAAATGGGTTTAAACGCTTTAAAGCACTATGGGCATGCCTCAAAATGGCGTACTCTACTTCGTTTCAGAGGCGGTAACGGCTTGTTGCTTGGCTTGTTCCCAATAAGTATCCATCTGAGCTAGAGTGAGGTCTCGGAGCTGATGACCGTCGTGAGCTGCTGCTGTTTCGAGATACTGGAAGCGGTAAATGAACTTGCGGTTAGTGCGCTCCAAAGCTTCTTCTGGATTTATACCAGCGTGCCGGGCAAAGTTTATTAGGGAAAACAGCAGGTCGCCGAATTCGGCGGCGGCCCGGGTCTGCGTATCTTCTGTGGGAGCAGCAGCAAACTCGGCTTGGAATTCCTGTAGTTCTTCCTGCACTTTTTCCCAGACTTGTTCAGGACGTTCCCAATCAAAACCAGCGCCTCTGGCTTTTTCCTGGATTCGCATGGCTTTTACCAAGGCGGGTAGTGACGTAGGTACGCCGCCTAGGACCGATGAGTTCCCCTTTTCCTGCAATTTTAGCTGTTCCCAGTTCCGCTTTACATCTTCCTCCGTGTCAGCTTGCGTAGTGCCGTAGATATGAGGGTGGCGAAAGATAAGCTTCTCGCACTGCGCATTCAGTACATCAGCAATATCAAAAGCCCCTTGTTCACTGGCAATTTTGGCGTAGAAGGTGAGGTGAAGCATTACGTCGCCCAACTCCTTTTTCAGGTCCGGTAAGTCGCCACGGATAATAGCGTCGCTTAGCTCATACGTCTCTTCAATAGTGAGATGACGCAGGCTTTCCAAAGTCTGTTTTTTGTCCCAGGGGCATTCCGCCCGTAAGCGGTCTAGCACGTCGAGCAGGCGGCTGAAGGCTTCTAGCTGAGCCGTGCGGCGAGCAGCAGTATCGTATTCCATTAGCTCAAATATACGATGACACGCGTCATCCGGTGGAAGGGCAGAGTTTCGATTATTGGGCAATTACCCTTAGCCTACATTTCCGCGTAGGGAAAGCAGGGGTAGTTTAGCTACTTTTGCCTCTGTTTATCCGTCCTTCAGAGTACTTCAACATACAGACAGCACAGTGGCACTGATTAAATCCATTTCGGGCATCCGAGGAACCATAGGAGGAGCAGCCGGTGACGGCCTGACCCCCATAGACGTGGTAAAATACGCCGCCGCCTTTGGCACATGGGTGCTGCAAAAAACGCAAAACAATACCATCGTCATTGGCCGGGATGCCCGCCTGTCGGGTGATATGGTGAGCCGTTTGGTGGCGGCAACCTTGCAAGGATTAGGCATTAATGTACTCGATCTGGGATTAAGTACAACGCCAACGGTAGAAATGGCGGTTCCGGCTAAACAAGCGGGTGGCGGCATTATCCTTACGGCTTCGCACAATCCTAAACAGTGGAACGCTCTGAAGCTGCTTAATGCGAAGGGCGAGTTCATTTCCGACGAAGATGGGAAGCAGGTACTAGCCTTAGGCGATGCAGAGGCATTCGATTTTGCCCCCGTCACTAAGCTAGGCAAATACTCTACTGATACTACCTTCCTGCAGGAGCACATCGACGCTATTCTGGCGCTACCCCTGGTCGATAAGGAGGCTATCAAGGCCAAGAATTTCCGGGTGGTAGTAGATGCGGTAAACTCCACCGGTGGTTTTGCTGTGCCAATGCTGCTGGAGCAGCTTGGGGTAGAAACGATTGAAAAGCTGTTTTGTGAACCGACTGGTGACTTTGCCCACAACCCCGAGCCCCTACCCGAAAACCTGCGTGACATTGCGCGGGTGCTAGAAAAAGGTTCTTTTGACTTGGGGATTGTGGTAGACCCGGACGTTGACCGGTTGGCGCTGGTGAACGAGGATGGCACTATGTTCGGCGAGGAGTATACGCTGGTAGCCGTGGCCGACTACGTGCTACAGCAACATGGCGGTGGCAACACGGTCAGTAACCTTAGCAGCACCCGGGCTCTGCGCGACGTAACCGAAAAGCAGGGGGGAAGCTACGCCGCCGCGGCAGTAGGCGAGGTAAACGTGGTTAATAAGATGAAAGAAACCGGCGCCATCATTGGGGGCGAAGGCAATGGGGGCATCATTTACCCGGAGTTGCACTACGGGCGCGACTCGCTGGTAGGCATTGCCCTGTTTTTAAGCCATCTGGCTAAATCCGGTATGACGATGACCCGACTGCGGGCCTCGTATCCAAATTACTTTATCTCGAAGAATAAGATTGAGCTGACTCCCGAAATCAATACCGATGAGGTGTTGGTGCGGATGCAGGAGCGCTACTCCAAACACCCCATTAACACCATCGACGGGGTGAAAATTGAGTTCGATAAAGAATGGGTGCATCTGCGCAAGTCCAATACGGAGCCTATTATCCGCATCTATGCAGAGTCGGATTCCAACGCTACCGCTGACCATCTTGCCAACAAGATTATTGGTGATATAAAGGAGATTATCAGCAAATAAGCCCCGGCGCTTATTCTACCACAGCGCACGCCAATTCGGCCTATCTAATGGCCGAATCGGCGTGCGTTTTGTTTTTACTACCTGCCGGTGCAGCTAGTGAAATGTACAGAATTCCGGCTACCCCGTTGGAATCCTGTATTTTTGCCCTGACTTTCTTTCCAGTACTCACGATTACGCCTCTGTCTTGCCCATGAACGTGTATTTCGATAATGCCGCTACCACGCCACTCGACCCCGAAGTGCTGGATGCCATGCTGCCCTTTATGCGCGACCATTTTGGTAACCCCAGCAGCATCCACGGTCATGGCCGGCAAGTGCGCGCGGCCGTTGAGAATGCGCGCAAGACCATTGCGCACCTGATCAATGCTGCTCCCGCCGAAATCGTATTCACTTCCTGCGGTACCGAGGCCGATAATTACGCCGCCTTTGGCAGCGTACGGACACTGGGGCTTAAGCACGCCGTGACGTCGACGCTGGAACATCATGCAGTGCTGCATACTATGCAAGCACTGGAAAAAGCCGGCGACATCACGCTAAGCTACCTTCGGCATGATGCCCAGGGCCGCCTGGATCTGGAGCACCTGGACGAACTGCTGGCCGCCCACCCGCGTACCTTCGTGAGCCTGATGCACGCCAACAATGAGATTGGCAACCTGAATGACATTGTAGCCATCGGGGAAATTTGTGCCCGTCATAACGCCGTGTTCCACACGGATACGGTGCAGACGATGGGGCATTATCGCCACGATGTGCAACAGCTGAAAGCAAACTTCCTCGTAGGGTCGGCGCATAAGTTTCACGGCCCGAAAGGGGTAGGGTTTTTATACCGCCGCTCGGGTCTGCTCGTGGACGCACTGATTCACGGGGGGGGGCAGGAGCGAAACCAACGGGCTGGCACCGAGAACGTCTACGGCATCATCGGCCTGGCTAAGGCCCTGGAAATTGCCTACCGGGATATGGCTGAGCATCAGCGCTATATCCAAGGCCTAAAAGATAGGTTTATTACTCTGTTGCGGTCTGAGATAGAGGGGGTAGAGTTTAACGGTACTTCAGCCGAGGCGGACCAGAGCCTGTACACAGTGCTCAGCGTGAGCCTGCCGCCTTCCGAGCTAAACGAAATGCTGCTGTTTAACCTGGATATCAACAAAGTGTCAGTGTCGGGCGGCTCGGCCTGTACCAGCGGCGCCAATGCTGGTTCCCATGTTCTTAATGCGCTAGGCGCTGATCCGAACCGGGGGACCATTCGTTTTTCAATGAGCAAGTACAACACAACGGAGGAGGTAGACTACGCCGTGGCCCAACTGGCCAAAATGTATCGGAAAGAGCCTCAGAAGGTGTAAACAGATGCTTAGGCCCAGTACCGACAGCGGCCTGCTACCCTGGGGTAGCAGGCCGCTGTCGGTACTAGGCCTAGGCGAAACTACTCCAGCGGTTTGCGCTGGTGCACGGCCCGTTGCTTGATGTAGAAGATTAGCAGCCCGAGCACTAGCACAAACCCAACGTCAATTAGAAAACGAGTGAGCCCTTCCATGGCGAGGTGCGACTGTCCTACGGCTATTCCGCACCCCACGAGCGCGGCAGCAGGCATCAGAATCAGGGCAATGAGGGCGCCCGCAATAACGCTACGGCGGTATGCCGCAATAATGACAATCCCCGCCGCGGCACCACACGCTGATAGCAGAAATTCTTTCAGGCTCGGATTCGCAATGTTCTTCACTTCCGGGTTAGCCGCTAGGGCCGAGGCCGAAGCTTCGCCAGCACCGACCAACCAGAGCATCGTAAGGCCCGCTGTGAGCATAAACAAAGCATACCCAATCAGTACGGACCGTAGTCCGCGTCCTACTACGTGCCAACGCCGCAGTACCGTGCCCATGGGGATAGAGGCTATCGGCTCGAAACCTGGCGAAATAATACTGGAAGCAATAAAGGCCACGGCCTGCGGTACTGGCTCAGAAACTAGACCTACGGCGGCAATTACCCCGCCTAGTGCCATGAGGGCGGCGTAGTTGGGGGTCGGGCGCCCTTGATGGCGCAGGCCGGCCTCTACTTCTTCCCAGATAGCCTCATCCTTATCATTCATGATTCGCTCCCCATCAGCGGGAGCAATAATGCTGCTCAACTCGGCCGTGGCAACCGACAGCGCCTCGGGCTCCGGTACAGCTGCCTGGGCTCGGCGTAACACTTCATCGGCGCCCCGATTTAGCACGTGCACGGTAATAACATCGCCGGGCGGTTTAAGCGAGGCGCCAGGCTGGACGCTCAGGCCAATTACGTCTTCGAGAGGAAGCAACTGCTGACACAAGTCGCTGGTGACGGTTGCTGGAACGCTTAGCGCTAGACTACGATGCATAGAATGGAAATAAGTGAAAGCCGGTATACGCAAAAGTTAGCGTAGGCTGGAGAGATAAAATTAAATATGTCATAAAGTACTTTGAAATACAAAGTTGATGGTGCTATTTGCCCCACCTCACCGCTATACTCCTACCTTCCTATGCACGTCAAATTTATCCTGCCTGCCCTTACGGAAGCCACTAATCCTTATTGGCGGCCTATTAAGTATTCCTTGTTTCCGCCGTTAGGCTTGGCTACGCTGGCTGCATTCGTGCCTGCTGAGTGGGAGGTAAGCTTGCAGGATGAACACGTAGAAGAGCTGTATCTGGATGATACCCCCGACCTCGTACTTATTCAAGTATACATTACCAATGCCTACCGCGCTTATGCTTTGGCTGATTTGTACCGGGCGCGGGGAAGCTACGTATGCTTGGGCGGGCTGCACGTGACCAGTTTACCCGCAGAGGCCGCCCCTCATGCTGACAGCATTTTCCTGGGACCCGGAGAAGATACCTTTCCCGAGTTTCTGAGCGACTGGCGCCGCGGGCAGGCGCGGCCGTGCTACATAGCGCCACCCCGCCGGACGCTGGTAGGCATGCCACCCATCCGGCGCGACCTTATCCGGCGGGAGCTTTATCTGGTTCCCAACTCTATAGTAGTAACGCGGGGCTGTCCGCACCACTGCGACTTTTGCTATAAGGATGCTTTTTTCGAGGGCGGTACTACCTTTTACACCCAGCCCGTAGAAGACGCTCTAGCCGAAATCGACCGGCTTCCGGGTCGGCACCTGTACTTTCTCGACGACCATCTGCTGGGGCACCAGCGGTTTGCCGGGGCCCTGTTCGACGGGATGCAGGGGATGAACCGCCTGTTTCAGGGCGCGGCCACCGTGGATAGCATTCTGCGGGACAACGGTCTGCTGGAAAAAGCCGCTGCGGCTGGCCTTCGGAGCCTGTTTGTGGGGTTCGAGACGCTGAGTACGGTTAACCTGCGAGCCAGTAACAAACGGCAGAACCTGGGCCGCGACTACGCCCGCGCTATTGCCCGCCTCCACGACTTGGGCATCATGATCAACGGCAGCTTTGTATTTGGGCTGGATGACGACGGGCCCGACGTGTTTCCGCGCACCGTGGAGTGGGCTGTTTCCCACGGCATCACCACTGCCACCTTCCACATTGCTACTCCGTACCCGGGCACGGAGTATTATAAGCGAATAGAGGCGGAAGGTCGCCTGCTGCACCGTCGCTGGAACGAATATGATACGCGCACGGTCGTGCATCGGCCCGGCCCTGGGCTCACGGCTGCTCAGCTTAAGCAGGGTTACGACTGGGCCTACCGCGAGTTCTATTCCTGGGCCAATATTACTAAGGCCAGCCTGACGCACCAGACTATCAGGCATCAACTCAAGCACTTTGCCTACGCCGGGGGCTGGAAGCGGTTCGAGCCACTCTGGAATTTTATGATCAAGACCCGCCACCTGCATTCCATGAGGCCGCTACTGGAAGCTATTCTAAGCAAAGTGCAGGGCGTCCGCTCCGTAGCTCACCCCGCCCCTGCCGACTTTATTCCGCTGCCGGTACTCCCGTAGGCAGGTGATGATGCATCGTATCCTGGCCATCCTGCGTAAGAACGGGCTCTCACCTGCTGCGCACCCGTATGGCCGATATCAATATCCAACGCAAAAAATCTTCTCCCAACCCCTGGCTGCTTGTGCTGCTTGTGCTGGCGGTTATTGCCGGGGCAGCGTATTTCCTGCTGCGGGCCGATACTGACGCCCCCGCCCCGGACCCCACGCCGACAGAAGCTGGTGTGCCTGCGCCCCCGGATAGCACCACCGGCGCCGAAACGGGGCCACGCCCAACCGCCGATGCCCTGGGCGACATGGCCGCCGAGCCCATGCCCGCAACACCCGAAGTGCTGACCACCTTTGCCGAAAGCGACGCGTCCCAGCCACAGTACGGCCGGGAAGGTTTGCGCCTGCTGACGTCATACTTGGTTGACTTGGCCGACCGAGACGACCTGCGGGATGCTACTGTGGCCGGCCGGCGCGACGAACTGACCAGTGCCACCGCGCGGTTAGACGAGGCAGGCAGCAGTCTACGACCCGGCTACGTGGCTGCTACTGCTCTTATACAGGCCATGCAGCAGAAAGCCTACCCCGGGCTTGAGGCTGAAGTAAATCAGCTGACTATCCAGGCGGCGGCGCTTAGCGGGCGCGCAACCACACCGCAGGACCAGCAGCAGCTGCGCGAGTACCTCACGCGGGCTGCCGGGATAGCAAAAACTCTCAACCAGTCTCCAACCCGCTAAGTGGCACCAGCCTTTATTCTCGTATGGAATCTACCATGGACCCCATTCCTTCCGGCCAGGGCCTGCACCTACGCCGCCTCCACGACCTAACTGAGTTTGAAGTAGCCGATGGCAGCCCCGATGTGCGGGGGTGGTCGGTGCGTGGGGCAGATGGCCGGCAGTTTGGGCAGGTGCACGAGTTGATTGTGGACGTAGACGCACTTAAAGTTCGCTACCTCGATGTGGAGCTGGATAACAGCCTGCGTATCAACGAGCGGGACCGCCACATCCTGCTACCAATTGGCGTAGCTGCCCTCGATGAAGACGGGGATAATGTGTTTGTTCCCTCCCTTACGAGCCAAGCCGTACTAAACTACCCACCCTACGCCGAAATTCAGATTACCCGTGAGTACGAGGAAGCCATGTTGCGGGCCCTGAACCTACCCCTGCCCGCGGCCACGGCCTCCGACTTTTACGGCCAGCCTAGCTACGATGACCACGCCTTCTACCAACGCCGGCGGTTGAGTTAGTCGCTAAAACATAAAAAGGGAGCTACCTCACACTGAAGTAGCTCCCTTTTTTACTGCCAGAAACTGTTAGTTTCGCCGGATCATCTCAGTAACAGCCTGCACCCACTCGGGGCGGGAGTTCAGGGACGGCACCAGCTGCCAGTGGCTGCCTCCGGCCTCTTCGAACATTTCCTTGAACTCTTCGCCTACCTCAATGGTCGTTTCCAGGCAGTCAGCTACGAAAGCAGGAGAGAAGGCCAGCACGTTTTTAATGCCTTTGGCGGGCATTTCCTTCAGCACCTCGTCGGTGTAGGGCTGCAACCACGGGTCGCGCAGGCGGCTTTGCAGGCGGCTCTGGAAAGAGGTAGTGTACTGCTCGGGCGCGAGGCCCAGGGCCTTGGCCAACTGCCGCGAAGTTTCAAAGCATTGAGCCCGGTAGCAGTAGCGGTTGTTTTTGTTGTAGCTGTTGCAGCAGTTGCCCAGCTTGCAGTAGCCCTTATGGCTGCCCTTCAGCACATGGCGCTCGGGAATACCGTGGTAGCTAAACACAACGTGGTCGTAGTTGCGCTGGGCCATTTCCGCCTTGCCCAGCGTAGCAAAGCTGTTGATAAAGCCTGGGTCATCGACGAAGGTGCTGATAAAGCTGATGCTGGGTACTACCCACCACTTGCTGACCAGCTCCATCACCTTTTCCTGCACCGAGCCCGTGCTGGCCGCCGCATACTGCGGAAACAAGGGTAGCACGATGATGCGGTCCACGGCCGCGTCGCGCAACTCCTGCAGGGCGCTTTCGATGCTGGGTTTCTGGTAGCGCATGCCAAAGGCTACCAGGTAATCTTTGCCCAGTTGCTCCTGCACTAGCTTCTGCAGGTCTAGGCCGTGGTAGAGCAGGGGAGAGCCCCGCTCAGTCCAGAGTTGCTGGTACACTTTCGCCGACTTTGGGGCGCGTAAAGGCACAATCAGACCCCGAAACAGCGGATAGCGCACGGCCGCCGGCATATCAATCACGCGGGCATCCGTCAGAAATTCGTTGAGGTAGCGGCGCACGTCGCCGGTCTGGGGCGAGTCGGGAGTGCCGAGGTTTACAAGTAGTACGCCGATGCGGCCTTTAGATGAGGTGGGAGTAGAGGGCATAAAAAAGTAGGGCGCCAGAGGAGCCGGTAAGTCATCGAAGCCGCGAACTGCCGCTGGCCGTAACCAGCGGCAAAGGTCGCACAATGAGCACTGAACAAAAACCTGATGTACATCATCTTTTCGCTCGGCATACAGACAAATTTTGGTGGCCCGTTGTTTCCAGTTCGGCTGGTTTACGGCTCAGCCGGCAGCCAGGGTAACGGATTTGCTTAAACCGGCGCCAGTAGCTATAATATATACCGAGCGTGTGCGCCTCGTTTTAAAGCTGTACTTTTGCAGGCCAAATTTCAGATTCTGAAATGAATACCGACCCAACCCCGCACCGCGCTGGCTTTGTGAGCATTATCGGCAAGCCCAATGTGGGCAAGTCGACGTTGATGAACGCCCTGATGGGTGAGCGACTCAGCATCGTCACGAGCAAGGCCCAAACCACGCGCCACCGCATCCTGGGCATTCTCAACGGCGACGACTTTCAGCTTGTCTACTCTGATACGCCTGGCATCATCCAGCCTAAGTACGAGCTGCACAATGCCATGATGTCGTTCGTGTACTCTTCCCTCGAAGACGCCGACGTAATCCTGTTCGTGACGGACATTTACGAGAAGCACGACGAGGAGCCGGTGGTAGAGCGCCTGCGCAAGATGCAGGATACGCCTATTCTGCTGCTGGTGAATAAAATTGACCAGGCCGACCAGGCCGAGGTAGAAGCCAAAGTGGAGTACTGGCGTGAGCACCTGCCCAATGCGGCCCGGGTGCTACCCATTTCGGCGCTGGAGAAATTTGGAACCGGCGAGCTGCTGGATTTGGTTCTAAGCTATCTGCCCATTCACCCGCCGTACTACCCCAAGGACGAGCTGACGGATAAGCCCGAACGGTTTTTTGCCGCCGAAATGATCCGGGAAAAAATCTTCAAGCTCTACAAGAAAGAAGTTCCTTACTCCTGTGAGGTAGCTATTGATGAGTTTAAAGAAGAGGAAGACATCATCCGAATGCGCTCTACTATCTACGTAGAGCGCGCCAGCCAGAAAGGCATCATCATTGGTCAGCAAGGCACTGCTTTAAAGAAAGTGGGTACGTGGGCCCGCGAGGAAATGGAGAAGTTTTTCCAGAAGAAAGTCTTTCTCGAAATCCACGTCAAAGTCAACGAAAACTGGCGTACTGACCCGAAGGCCCTGAGCCGGTTCGGGTACAATCAATAAGTGAATGGGTAGGGTAGGGAACAAGCGGCCTTTATTCTGCGGCACTCATTCCCTACCCTACTCATTCGCTATTTTCCTTCCGACCAACCTTCACTTAACTACTCCGGGCACTGCCGAAACTGGTCGGGCCGGCGGCTGGAGTCAGACCCAATGAAAAATACTATTGCCATTGTGGGCCGCCCGAACGTGGGCAAATCCACTTTGTTCAACCGTCTGGTAGGCCAGCGCAAGGCTATCATGGACAACGAATCGGGCGTTACCCGGGACCGGCACTACGGCTACGGCGACTGGACCGGTAAGTACTTTACTGTCATCGATACGGGCGGGTACGTACACAACTCGGAGGACATATTCGAGGGTGAAATCAACAAGCAGGTCAAGCTGGCCATCGACGAGGCCGACGTGGTCCTGTTCATGGTGGATGTTGACGCGGGCCTGCACTCCCTGGATGAGGAGTTTGCCAACGTGCTGCGCCGCTACCAGGGTAAAAAGCCGATTTACATTGTGGCCAACAAGGCCGATACCAACGCCCGCGCCCACGCGGCCGGAGAGTTTTACGCCCTGGGCGTCGGCGACGGTGAAATTTACCCCATCAGCTCCCAGAGCGGCTCTGGCACCGGCGACCTGCTGGATGCAGTGGTAAGCCACTTTGAGGAAGAAGGGGTAGAAGAACCGGATGCCGGTGTACCAAAAATTGCCGTGGTGGGCCGCCCGAATGTTGGCAAATCGTCGTTCGTGAACCTGCTGCTGGGCACCGAGCGCAGCATCGTGACGGACATTGCCGGTACCACCCGCGACTCGATTCAGGCCCGCTACAATGCGTTTGGCAAGGAGTTCATTCTGGTAGATACGGCCGGTTTGCGCCGCAAAACCAAGGTGCACGAAGACGTGGAGTTCTACTCCGTGCTGCGCTCCATTCGGGCCCTGGAAGAGTCGGACGTCTGCATCGTGATTCTGGATGCTACCCGCGGCATTGAGGCCCAGGATCTGAACATCATCGGGCTGGCCGATAAGAACCGCAAGGGCATTGTGATTCTGGTCAACAAATGGGACCTCATCGAAAACAAGGAAACCAACACGGCCAAGGAATTCGAGGAGACGATTCGAGAGAAGATTGCGCCCATCAGCTACCCGCCCATCATTTTTACCTCGGTGCTCACCAAGCAGCGCATTCACAAGGCCATTGAAACGGCCATTGATGTGTACGAGAACAAGCGCCGCAAAATTCCAACTTCGGAGCTGAACGAGGTAATGCTCAAGGAAATTGAGAAATACCCGCCGCCCATCCAGAAGGGAAAGATGGTGCGCATCAAGTACGCTACCCAATTGCCCACACACAACCCGGTGTTTGCCTTCTTCTGCAACCTGCCCCAGTACGTGAAGGAAAGCTACGCCCGCTACCTGGAAAACCGCCTGCGCGAGCATTTCGACTTTACCGGCGTGCCCATTGGCATCGTGTTCCGGAAGAAGTAAACGGGTGGTAGTAGGGTAGAGTGGAAAAAGTTCTCTACTGGTTGGGTTACCTTCTTACGGATGAGATATAAAGCCCCGATTACCGAGTAAACTCGGCAGTCGCTCTGGTTTTGAATCTTCATTTTTACATTACCCTTACCATGAAAAAAGTACTGTTCCTCGCCCTGGCTGCCGCTTCGTTCACCTTCGCTTCCTGCGACAGCAAAACTGAAAACGCTACCGAAGCTCAGGCTGAGCAAGTAGAAGATGCTGGCGAAGCTAAAGCTGACGCTATGGAAAACGCTGGCAACGAAGCTGGGGCTGACTCGGTAGAAAACGCTACCGAAGCTCAGGCTGACGCCATCGAAAACGCTGCTGACTCGACCGACGCTAAGTAAGCGGCTGTCTAATCAGAACACGAAAAAGGCTACTCCGGATAGGGGTAGCCTTTTTTGTGTTCGGCTGGCACTATTGCGCTGAATGAGCAGGTAGGCTACTTTGCGGCCTGTGCAGTATACGTAGCACACACGAATAGCTGCCGGATAGCCCTTTAGCTAAATAGGTGATTTTAAAATGTAACCTCCCACCCGATGAAGAAAGTACTGGTCATGTTCTTGGCTGCCGCTTCGTTCTCTCTGGTCTCCTGCCAAGGTAAAGAGCACGATACCCAGAAGCAGGCCATCGACAGTGAGGAGAGGTCCGGTGATGCTGAGGTGGACGCGCTAGAGGAAAAAGTGGACGCCGTTCGAGACTCCGTAGACGCCAAAGCCAATGCTCTTGATAACGCGGCTGATTCGATGGATGCCCCGTAAACAGCCCACAGCAGCATCTAGCATACTTAAGCAAAAAGCCGCCTTGCAAGGAGCAGCTTTTTAGTAGAGGGTAGTTCAACGCTCTGAGATGCCAGCTGAGCGTAGCGCAGAACGTTAAACGGCCGGGGCCTTTTTGAGCAAGTCAGCCCAGGCGGCGCTGCAAGAGGCTGTCTACTACTTCAAACAGCTTGCGGGGCGGGTAGGTACGCCAGGGTAACTCATCGAGCTGGCCCCCAAAGTTGACATAGTTGTCAATGTTATACTGACGCATTTCGCGGATGACGTGCTCCTGGAAATTAACGCCGGCAATCCAGCCCTCTTCCACGTCTTCAAACCACTCCTCGTAGTAAGAATCATCGGAGCCGTGAAAGTTGAACACGTTTTCCCCGATAAGGATAAACTTGCGGATGCCCTCGTGGGTCATCAAGTCAATGATGTTCCGCTTCAGCTGCATGATGTCGTTCTCAATGGCGTCGTTCCACTCGCCAATGAATTCAATAATCCCGATGCCCAGGTCATAATCCACGAACAGGATTTTCAGGTACAGCGTATCGGAATCCAGGCTGTCCCATTGCGGGTGGATGTAGTAGCCATAAATGGTGTTTACGTAGCTGTCAAGGCTGTTTTCAGCCTCGAAAAGGGGAGAGCGGGGGTCTTCGGAGGCAGCGTACTGCTCCAGCCAGGCGTAATGAGGTTCGATGGTATGCACGGCACGAATCAGGCAGAAAGTAGCAAAACAGGCGGCTCGTCCCGGGCACTACCGGCCGGGGCGGCTGCTTGGTTTAACGGGTTTGCAGCGTAAACCGTTCGGCGCGGGGTGGGAGGCTTACGTTAGAAACACCCGAGAAAATAAGCCAGCCAACAGGAGCCCGGGCAGGCAGCCCAGACCGGCTACAAGTGCAGTTCCCCACTGCTGCCGATGGGCGGCTACCAGTCCTAGCCACAGCAGTAGTACACTAAGTGGAAAAATAAGTAGCGCCCCACTGATTAGGCCCAGCAGCCCGTCGCCGTACATCAGAATCAAGCAGCATAACCACAACTGCAAGGCAGCGAGCCCCCAGGTGATATAGCGCGTAGCCACTTTAGCCGTTGTAGTAAGCCATTCTATGATGGGCGAGCTGCCAGCGCTGCCCGTACGGAGCCGTGCTGACGCAGCAAGTCCGCCGCTTCGTCCTGCGAAATCTGTAGCTCATCCATAAGCATACGTTCCCCCCGGTCTACCAGCTTGGCGTTGGAGAGCTGCATATCCACCATCTTGTTGCCTTTCACCCGGCCTAGGCGAATAAACGTGGCGGTGGTGAGCATATTGAGCACCAGTTTTTGCGCGGTGCCGGCCTTCAGGCGTGTACTGCCCGTCACGAACTCCGGACCCGTTACCACTTCAACCGGAAACTCGGCCACAGCGGCCACGGCAGAGCCAGCATTGCACACAATGCACCCGGTGGCTACCCCGTGATGACGGGCCTGCTCCAGCCCGCCAATTACGTACGGAGTGCGGCCGGATGCTGCAATACCTACCACAATATCTTGCGCCGTAATATCGTACTCCTGCAGGTCGCGCCAGGCCTGCTGGGGGTTGTCCTCCGCGTTTTCTACGGCCTTGCGGATGGCCGTGTCACCGCCGGCAATCAGCCCTACCACCACTCCGTGCGGTACCCCGAAGGTGGGCGGGCACTCCGAGGCATCCAGAACTCCGAGCCGGCCGCTGGTTCCTGCCCCGATGTAAAACAAGCGCCCGCCCGCGCCGAGGCGAGCTACTGTTGCTTCTACCAGCGCCTCAATTTGCGGCAACGCTTGAGCTACGGCCAGGGGTACGGTCTGGTCTACGCTGTTCATGCCGGTGAGCAGTTCGCGGGTCGAGAGACTTTCGAGGTTATTGAACAGGGAAGAGCTTTCGGTAGTACTCATGAGTAGGAAGTGGGTAGGGAACAGGGCAGATACGCAGAAAAGACAACGGGGCTGAAAAACCACCGAACCGGTTGGCAGGGCTAGGTTAGTCGGCCAATGACGACGAATTTATCAAAGACGTTCGGGGTATGCGGAGCGTCGTGGTCAAGCTCCTGGGTCAGGTCCTGCCCAGCCCAGTGCTCATAGTGGTTGCCGCGCTTCCAGAGGCGGGAGCGGGTCACGTCGTAAATCAAGCCCCGGTAGCCTACCCAGATTTCGTCCCGGTCTTGCCCATTGCGCAGGGCCAACTGGGC
The DNA here is from genome assembly GCF_019599275.1 of Hymenobacter sp. HSC-4F20. GTDB lineage: Bacteria > Bacteroidota > Bacteroidia > Cytophagales > Hymenobacteraceae > Hymenobacter. The sequence continues at coordinate 388,624 of NZ_JAHZTD010000004.1, forward strand.
TTTGGTGTAAGTAGGTAGGTTGGCAAGGTCAGGATCAGAACTCATGTACGGCGTTACTATTTCAGCGACCCCCGGGGCAAACTGCACGGTGCTACCCCAACAGGGCCTGGGTGAGAATCCAGCGGTTGGGCAAATCGCCCTGGGCGGCGCGCAGGTAGTCTTGGTAGCTGCAAGGAACAATGCGCTTGATGTCACTGTCGGCCAGGCTTTCCACTTCCAGCCACCATTTTTCAGTTCGTTTGCTTTTGTAGAACACCAGCTTGGCCGGCGTGCCCGGCAGCCCCACGGCGTAGCGCATAAAGCGCCGGCTCTGAAAATCAGTTTCCTGGCGGCGGTGGTAGTAGCCTTCCACGAAGTACCAGAGCATGGTGGCCAGGGTAGCGGCGGCTAGTCCGTTGGGGTCGTACTCGGGGCGGTAGCCATAAAGGCCAAAGGACGTGAGCGTGTCATTATGGCCTGCGTACCAAGCTAGTTGGGCAGCTTCCTCGCTGGTCAGGCCGAAGGGGTTAGCGGGCCAGTAGGCCGGTGCATCGTTCCAGCGCAGAGCTGCCACGTCAAAACTCACGAAGTCGGCTTGGCGGAGCAGGGGCTCGGCCTGGCGTACATCGGCGTGAATAGCCCCGAGGCGCAGCGTTTCGAAGTGCAGCTTTTCCAGGGCCGCCAGCACATCCGGGGCTACTAGGTACTGCTGGTGGGCGAGCTGGGCGAAATTGAACAGAAAACTGGGTTCGTGCAGAAGCATGCGGCGCAAGTGGCTGTCCTCGGGGCGGGCACCCACTGGCTCCGCCATATCTACGCGGGCATCCACGGTAGCAAAGCTTACGGTCCGGTCCAGGGTTTCGTAGGCCAGAAACTGCCCGTAGTCCAGGTCGTGCGAACCGCCGAGCAACAGAGGAACCGTGTTGTGCTCTAGCAAGGCAGCAATAATTTCGCGCAGCCGCTGGTACGTATCCTCCAGCGTCAGGCCCGGGCGCAGGTTGCCCAGGTCCACCAGGCGCACGGAGCCCGTGCCTTTCTGCAAGTGGTAGAAGCGGCGGCGTACCGCATCGGCTCCGTGGCCGGCGGGTGCTCCGGCGGCGCTACCGCGCCACTCATCCAAGCCTATTAAGGCCAAGTCGGCTGCCCGCCAGTCCGGGAAATTGTCCAGAAAGGGCGTAGCGTAGGCAGCCAGCATGGTCGGGGCGGTAGCCGGACCGGCCAGCTCTTCGGGGAGCGGATCAAAAAAGATGGCCAGATTCATCGTGCGCAAAGGAGGCGTACTCGGACAAAGCTACGCAAAAGCCTGCCACGGCCCTACCGAGTTTTCGCCGCAGATAGAAGCTTTCCGCGGAAAAAAACGTTATTTAAGCAGCGCTTTCTGTCGGGGTTGCCAACTTGGCCGTCGGCAGCGCGCAATTGCTCCCGTAACTGGCCCAACCCACCATAGTGCCTTCTCTCTGAATGGATATTCGCCGCACCTTCGACATTCTGCCCCATCTGCAGCAGAAGTACAACAAACCTGACTGTTTTGCCGCCAAAGTCAACGGCCACTACACCCCCATCAGCACCGATGCCGTAGTAGAACAGGTAAATCAGGTCAGCCTGGGCCTACGCAGCCTGGGTATCGGCAAGGATGATAAGGTGGCCCTGATTTCGATGAACCGCCCCGAGTGGATGCTCTCCGATTTCGGGATTGCGCAGCTAGGCGCTACCAGCGTACCCATGTATCCCAGCATTACGGTGGAAGACTACAAGTATATCTTCTCCGATGCGGGCGTGAAAGCCGTACTAGTGTCGGATAAGAAGCTGCTGGACAAAGTACGCGAAGCTACCCAGGGCCTGAACATTCCGGCTGAGAACATCTTCACCTTCGACAAAATAGAAGGTGCCCGGCACTTCTCAGAGCTGCTGGAGTTAGGCAAACAAGGCAACCCTGCTGCTCTGGAGCCCCTGAAAGCCGCCGTACAACCCGACGACCTGCTGACCCTTATCTACACCAGTGGTACTACCGGGCAGCCCAAGGGCGTGATGCTCACGCACAATAATATCCTGAGCAACTGCCGTAGCGCCCAGCGCTTTGTGCCCGTTACCCGCGACGACAAAGCCCTGAGCTTCCTGCCGCTCTGCCACATCTTCGAGCGGATGGTAACCCACCTCTACCTTATCAACGGCGTGAGTATTTACTACGCCGAGAGCATGGAAACCATTGCCGACAACTTACGAGAAGTGAAGCCCGAAATCTTCACCACCGTGCCGCGCCTGCTGGAAAAGGTGTATGACAAGATTGTCGCGAAAGGCCACGAGTTGGAAGGAGTGAAAAAGCAGCTCTTCTTCTGGGCCTTAAACCTGGGTCTGAAGTACGATAACCAGAAGGACAACGGGTTTCTTTATAACACCCAGTTGGCTTTGGCCAATAAGCTGATTTTCAATAAGTGGCGTGAGGCCCTAGGCGGTAACCTGCGTTGTATTGTAAGCGGAGGCGGAGCCCTGCAGCCGCGTTTGGCGCGCGTATTCTGGGCCGCGGGTATTCGGGTGATGGAAGGCTACGGCCTAACGGAAACCTCACCGGTTATTGCTGTAGGCGGTTACGAGCCCGAAAACAATATGATTGGCACCGTGGGCCCGCTCATCGACGATGTACAGGTAAAAATTGCTCCGGATGGCGAAATCCTGACCAAATCGGCGTCGGTGATGAAGGGCTACTACAACAAGCCCGAGCTGACCGCCAAGGAATTCGACGAAGAGGGCTGGTTCCATACCGGCGACATCGGGGAAATGGTAAACGGCAAATTCCTGAAAATCACGGACCGGAAGAAGGAGATGTTCAAGACCTCGGGCGGCAAATACATTGCTCCGCAGGTAATTGAAGGCAAACTCAAGGAGTCGCCGCTGGTGGAGCAGTGCATGGTAGTTGGCGACGGGCAAAAATTCCCTTCGGCTCTTGTCATTCCGTCCTTCGATGATTTGAAAGGCTGGTGCAAACGCAATGGTGTGGATTGCAATGCCTCGCCCGAAGAGTTGGTTAAGAACGAGAAGGTAGTGAAGATGTACGAAGACCTTGTGCACAAGTACAACAATGGCTTTGCTCAGTGGGAGCAAGTCAAAAAAATTGTGCTACTACCTACCCATTGGACGGTTGAAAGCGGCGAGATGACGCCCACTATGAAAGTAAAGCGAAAGGTCATCACCGAAAACAACAAGGAACTGATTGAAAGCCTGTATCAGCACGCTGAGAAGCACTAAGCCAAACGGCCCCGCAACATGACATTGCGGGGCCGTTTGGTTTTGGGCCTGCCCGATGGATGGATGGGTAGGAATAGCTTAGAAGGTTGCTTAGAGGTAGAGTGAAAGCGGGTAGTGAGTGGGCTCAAGTGCCGGAAAGCGGGAGCATCACGAGTAGCATTCTTGCTAAAAAAGGGGCGAGTGAAAGCTAGGTAGTGCGCGTCTTAGGCAAAACTTTTTTTGCGTAACTTAGTATGCAAGCATAACATATTTCAGTATGTTTACCGGACTCGCCTTCCGTACCCATGAAACCCGAAGAAACTGTCGATTACAATATCAAAGTTGCCTGGCATGCCATTTCTCGCATGTATAATACGCAGGCAGCCAAGCACGATATCACTACGAGCATAGGCTTCGTACTGTTGAACATCGATCAGGAGAATGGTACGCCTGCCACGAAAATAGCCCCGTTGCTGGGGCTGGAAACTCGCAGCCTCACCCGCATTCTGCGCTCAATGGAAGAGAAGGGGCTCATTTACAAGCAGGCCGACACGCAGGATAAGCGCTCCGTGCGAATTTTCCTGACGGAAGAAGGGCTCCGAGGCAAGGAAATTTCCCGCCAAACGGTGCGCCACTTCAACCAAAAGGTGCGCGAGAAAATCCCGCAGAATCAACTGGATGTGTTCTTTAAAGTAGTAGGGCAAATCACGGGTATGATTGAGGGGAAAACTCTTTATGAGGACTTCAAGCCCAAGCCTTTACGCTCTGAGTCGCCAGCTTGATGAGGTGTTTAGCTATTAGCTTTCGGCTGATAGCTTTTGCATTTTGTGCCAAACCGGTCAGGCGCTTTATGTTTTTATAAGCGCTGCATGACGAACAATTTGAATGAAAAGCTGACTGCTACCTGCCGGCGGCTTCTACCTTAACTTTCCATCTCTCACCCACTCATTCCTCCCCACGAATGAATCGTACCATCAAAAAAGTAGCCGTGCTGGGCTCCGGTGTGATGGGCTCGCGCATTGCGTGCCACTTCGCCAACATTGGTGTGCAAGTGCTGCTGCTCGACATCGCACCCAAAGAGCTGCTACCCGCCGAAGAAGCCAAAGGCCTGAAGCTGGACAACCCGGCGGTGAAAAACCGCATCGTGAACAGCTCCTTGCAGGCCGCTATTGCCAGCAACCCCTCGCCATTGTACCGCAAGTCGGACGCTGCGCGCATTAAAACCGGCAACTTCGACGACAACCTCAAGGACATTGCCGGCTGCGACTGGACGATTGAGGTAGTGGTAGAGCGCCTCGACATTAAGAAAAGCTTGTTTGAGCGCGTGGAGCAGTACCGCAAGCCTGGCACGCTCATTACCAGCAACACCAGCGGCATCCCGATTCACATGATGATGGAGGGCCGCTCCGACGATTTTAAGAAATACTTCTGCGGCACGCACTTCTTCAACCCACCGCGCTACCTGAAGCTGCTCGAAATCATCCCGAGCCCGGACACGGACCAAGCGGTAGTAGATTTCCTGATGCACTACGGCGACCTGTACCTGGGTAAAACCACGGTGCTGGCCAAAGACACGCCGGCTTTCATCGCCAACCGCGTGGGCGTATTCGCCATCATGGACGTGGTGCAGGTGATGAGCCAGCTCGGCTTGTCGGTAGAGGAAGTAGACAAGCTGACGGGGCCCGTTATCGGCCACGCCAAATCGGCCACGTTCCGTACTTCCGATGTGGTAGGCCTGGATACGATGATTAACGTAGCCAACGGCCTGGCCCAGAACCTGCCGAACGACGAAGCCAAAGCAGTGTTTCAGCTGCCGGACTTCATCAAGAAGATGGCCGAGAATAAATGGCTGGGCGACAAAACCGGCCAGGGCTTCTACAAGAAAGTGAAGGGCGAAGGTGGCAAGTCGGAAATCCAGGCCCTCGACCTTGCTACCCTGGAGTACAAGCCGAGCGCCAAGGTGAAGTTTGCCACCCTGGAAACCACTAAGCCGATTGAGAAGCTGGCTGACCGCTTCAAAGTGCTGGTATCGGGCAAAGACAAAGCCGCCGACTTCTACCGCAAAACCTTCGCCGGCCTCTTCGCCTACGTGAGCAACCGGATTCCGGAAATTACCGATTCGCTTTATAAGATTGACGACGCCCTGCGTGCTGGCTTCGGCTGGGAAATGGGCCCGTTTGAAACCTGGGACGCGCTGGGTGTGCAGAAAGGCCTAGAGCTAGCCCAGGCCGAAGGCAAAACGGTAGCGCCGTGGGTAGAAGAGATGCTGGCTGCCGGTAACGCTACCTTCTACAAGGTCAGCGAGCAGGGCGTGAAGCAATTCTATGACATCGAATCGAAGGCTTACAAAGCTATTCCGGGGGTAGAGAACTTCATCATCCTCGACAACCTGCGCGCCACTGGCAAAGTGCTGTGGAAAAATGCGGGTGCATCGGTGCTCGACCTCGGCGACGGTATCCTGAACGTGGAGTTCCACAGCAAGATGAACGCCCTGGGCTCCGACGTAATTCAGGGCCTGCTGAAAGGCGTAGAATTGGCCGAAAAGGACTTCCGCGGTCTGGTGGTCGGCAACGACGCCCCCAACTTCTCGGCCGGCGCTAACCTGGGCCTAGTGTACATGTTTGCCCTGGATCAGGAGTACGACGAGCTGAACCTGATGATTGCCCAGTTCCAGCAGGCCATGATGCGAATGCGCTACAGCAGCATTCCGGTGGTAGGCGCTCCGCACGGCCTCGCGCTGGGCGGCGGCTGCGAGCTGAACCTCCACTGCGACCGGGTAGTAGCTGGCGCTGAAACCTACATGGGCCTCGTGGAATTTGGGGTGGGCCTGATTCCGGGCGGTGGCGGCACCAAGGAAATGACGTTGCGCACCGCGGCCAAGTACGAAGAAGGGGAGCCCGAGTATAACCTGCTCCGCAACACCTTCATGACCATCAGCACCGCCAAGGTGTCGACCTCTGCGGCCGAAGCCTTCGACCTGGGCTTCCTGCGCCGCGGCGACGAGGTAGTGGTAAACAGCAACCGCGTCATCGCGCAAGCTAAAGCTGCTGCCATTGAGCTAGCCGAAGACGGCTACACCCAGCCAGTGCAGAAAACCAACATCAAGGTGCAAGGCAAGGGCGCCCTCGGCATGTTCCTGACCGGCGTGCACGCCATGAAGGAAGGCCGCTACATCTCCGACCACGACGTGAAGATTGCCAACAAGCTGGCCTACATCATGTGCGGCGGCGATCTGAGCAGCCCCACCGAAGTATCGGAGCAGTACCTGCTGGACCTGGAGCGCGAAGCCTTCCTCAGCCTCTGCGGGGAACGGAAAACGCTGGAGCGTATTCAGTCGATTCTGACCACGGGTAAACCACTGCGGAACTAGTATTGAGTAGTCGGTAGTGAGTATTGAGACTTTCTTCCCATGCACCAATACAAAGAGCTAAAGGTTTGGCAGAGAGCGATGAGTATCACTAGATCTACTTATCAGCTTTGCGCTGGCTTCCCGGATAACGAGCGGTATGGATTGGTTTCGCAGATGCGGCGGGCAGCTGTTTCCCTACCTTCCAACATTGCAGAGGGAGCTGGGCGAAACTCAAAGCTCGAATTTCGCCAGTTTTTAGCCATTGCTAACGGATCAGCTTATGAGTTGGAAACTCAACTCCTACCAGCTGCCTCATTCGGCTACATCACGGAAGAAAGTCTCAATACCATTTCCGCAGAACTCACGGAATTGCAGAAAATGTTGTTTGGCTTACAAAAGTCTTTGACTGAAAAGCAGTAGCTCTGGAATAGCATCTAACTACTCCCATCTCACTACTCAGTACTAAAAACATGAACGCATATATCGTAGCTGGTTACCGCACGGCCGTTGGCAAAGCCACCCGTGGCGGTTTCCGCTTCACCCGCCCCGATGACCTCGCCGCCGACGTCATCAAACACTTAGTAGCCTCCGTGCCTGCCCTCGACCCTGCCCGTATTGACGACGTAATGGTCGGCAACGCCGTACCAGAAGCGGAGCAAGGCCTGCAGATGGGTCGCCTGATTTCGCTGCTGGCTCTGCCCATGAACGTATCGGGCCTTATCGTGAACCGCTACTGCGGCTCCGGTGTGGAAACTATTGCTATGGCCGCCAGCAAAATTACGGCCGGCATGGCCGACTGCATCGTGGCCGGGGGTACTGAAAGCATGAGCATGGTGCCTACCGTCGGCTGGAAAACCGTACCCAACTACAAGCTCGCCCAGCAGCATCCCGACTATTACCTCGGCATGGGCCTCACGGCCGAAGCCGTAGCGCAGGACTACAAAGTGTCGCGCGAGGATCAGGACCAGTTTGCGTACAACTCCCACCAGAAGGCCATTAAGGCTATTCAGGCTGGTAAGTTCAAAGAGCAGATTGTGCCCATCACGGTAGAGGAAACCTACCTCGACCAAGCCACCGGCAAGAAGAAAACCCGTTCCTACGTGGTCGATACCGACGAAGGACCCCGCGCGGATACCTCCTTGGAAGCTCTGGCTAAGCTGCGTCCGGTATTTGCCGCCAACGGCTCCGTAACGGCTGGTAACTCCTCCCAGACTTCCGACGGAGCTGCCTTCGTGCTGGTGATGTCGGAGCGCATGGTGAAGGAGCTGAACCTGGAGCCCATTGCCCGCATGATTACCTACGCCACCGAAGGCATCGACCCGCGCATCATGGGCATGGGCCCCATTAAGGCCATTCCCAAGGCGCTGAAGCAGGCCGGCATGAAGCTCGATGACATCGACCTGATTGAGCTAAACGAGGCCTTTGCCTCCCAATCTATTGCCATTACCCGCGAGCTGAACATCGACGAGAGCAAGCTGAATGTGAACGGTGGCGCCATTGCCCTCGGCCACCCGCTGGGCTGTTCCGGTGCTAAGCTCAGCATTCAGCTGTTCCACGAGCTGCGCGAGCGAGGTAAGAAGTACGGCATGGTAACCGCCTGCGTGGGCGGCGGCCAGGGCGTAGCCGGCATTTATGAGCTGCTGAAGTAACAGCAGGCTTTAGCTCGTGCCATATGTGGCCTCGAAAGCGTGGCAGCGCTTTCATCGGAAAACTCAGGCAGCATGTGGCACGAGCTGAGGCTAGTAAGAACGAAGCAGAGACGCAGCGTTTTGCGTCACGGCATCAATTGGGGTTGTTTACCTCGTTCTAAGCACGTAGCTCAACAGAGAGGCAGAGTGCATAGCTTCTTTATTTGCTCAATGAAAAGAGATTCCCCGCATCAAACGGGGTTTTCTTTTCGTTAAGTACTCGGCAAGCATACCATATTTTCTTATATTTCGGTACCACAAACAACTGGGCTTGCTACCCTCATAATACTCGGCAAGCCGAATAGTTTGTCTTTCTTTTTCGACATCAACCTCCCACATTACTACCTCACCCTAGCCATGGAAGTAACCAACAAGCTCGTGAAAGGCGGCGAGTTCATCATTAAGGAAACCGACGCCCAGGACGTATTCACGCCCGCCGATTTTTCGGAGGAGCAGAACATGATGCATCAAACCGCCCTCGACTTTGTGGAGAAGGAGGTACAGCCTTTGCTGGAGCGCCTCGATAACCACGAGGAAGGTCTGATGCGCAACCTGATGGAAAAGGCTGGCGAGCTGGGCTTGTTCGGGGTGAGCATTCCGGAAGAGTATGGCGGGCTGAACATGGACTTTACTACCTCCCTGCGCGTAACGGAAGGGGTAGGCGGCGGCCATTCGTTCCCGGTGGCATTTGCGGCGCATACCGGCATTGCCATGCTACCCATTCTGTACTTCGGCAACGAAGAGCAGAAGAACAAGTACCTGCCTGGCCTGACCAGCGGGGAGTTAATGGGTGCTTACTGTCTCACGGAGCCCGGTTCCGGCTCCGACGCCCTTGGTGCTAAAACCAAGGCCATTCCGACTGAAGACGGCGAGTTCTACGTGCTCAATGGGCAGAAAATGTGGATTACGAACGGCGGATTTGCCGACGTGTTCATCGTGTTTGCTCAAGTTGACGGCGACAAGTTCACCGGCTTCATTGTGGAGCGCAACACGCCCGGTCTGAGCCTCGGCAACGAGGAGCACAAGATGGGCATCAAAGGCTCCTCTACGCGGCAGGTATTCCTCTCGGACGTGAAAGTGCCGAAGTCGGCCGTGCTGGGTGAGATTGGTAAGGGCCACCTCATTGCTTTCAACATCCTGAACATCGGCCGCATTAAGCTGGCTGCTGCTTGCCTGGGTGCTACTAAAATGGCTTCTACGCTGAGCGTGAAGTATGCCAACGAGCGGGTGCAGTTCAAGCTGCCCATCAGCAAGTTCGGCGCCATCAAGCACAAGCTGGCTGAGCAGGCCGTGCGCATCTACGCCGTAGAATCGGCGATTTACCGCGCCGGTATGGACATTGCCCGCATGGAGCAGGAACTGCTGGCCAAAGGCCAGAGCCACAATGAAGCGCTGCTGGGCGCGGCCCGCGAGTTTGCCGTGGAGTGCGCCATGCTAAAAGTAGAAGGCTCGGAAGTGCTCGACTACGTGGTGGACGAAGGCGTGCAGGTGTACGGCGGCTACGGCTTCTCAGCCGACTACCCCATGGACCGTGCCTACCGCGACTCACGCATCAACCGCATCTTCGAGGGTACCAACGAAATCAACCGCATGCTGGCCGTGGATATGATCCTGAAAAAGGCCATGAAAGGCGAGCTAGACCTGATGGGCCCGGCCCAGGCGGTGCAGCAGGAGCTGATGGCCATTCCGGACTTCAACCTGGAAGAAGAAACTGGTCTGTTCGCTGCCGAGAAAAAGACGATTCAGAAGCTGAAAAAGGCTATTCTGATGGTAGCAGGCACGGCCGTGCAGAAGTACATGAACTCCCTGGCCAAGGAGCAGGAAGTACTCATGAACATTGCCGATATGGCCATCAAAGTGTACACCGCTGAAAGCACGCTGCTGCGCGTAGAGAAAGAAGCTGCGGCAAAAGGTGAAGAAGCTTTGTCGGCCCAAATCGACATTGTCCGTGTGTACCTCGCTGATACCGTGGACAACGTGAACAAGTTCGGCAAAGACGCCATTGCCTCCATGACCGAGGGCGACGAGCAGCGCCTGCTGGCTATGGGCCTGAAGCGCTTCACCAAAGCCGACCTCTATAACGCCAAAGATGCCCGCCGCCGCATTGCCGACGTGCTGATTCAGGCCAACGAGTACGCTTTCTAAAGCAAGGTGTTTGCTGACACCTTTCTCCTTCATCAAAAAGGGCTTGCCTAATGGCAAGCCCTTTTGTTTTACGCCCCATTCATAAAGCCAAATGCTGGCAATACAATCCGTCCAATCCGACAAGTGTGTGCTTTACTTAATGACGATTTTGTTCAGCATTAGGGCCGCTGATTTTTTGCTGGGGCGGCTTACTCCAATGATGGTTTTCGGATCAAGCCAAGTAGTAAAGTCCTTAACATAGGAAGGATTTTGGTCGGAGGCTACGTTCAGCCCAAGTCCTTTTGGCTCCTGTACTGTGCCGTTTTGCGCATTTACGCGGCGGATATACAGGTCTGACTTGTTCTTGATTTTCTCCCAGGTTACTACCTGCACTTCCGGGCCAAACAAGGCAGCCCGGTAGCTAATGCTGCTAAATCCCTCGGCGGCGGGTGCTACCTGGTCCTTAGCGATGATACGGTGCCAAGTTGGCGTTTGAAATTCGTTGTAGCCAAACAGGTGCAGCTCGCGGGTATGACCCGGCGACTCGTCACCGCCCTCCTCATATTTCTTTTCGCCAATGACTACCACCTGCTTCTCGTCGGTGAGGAGCAGATCGGTGAGGTATACATCCTCCACCCGTTTAGCGGTAGCGCCCGTGGCTTTGTTAACTTCGGCTAGGTAGTCAGAAGTAAACTTCACCTCCGGGGCGAACTTCATATCGCCCTCGGCTGAAAAGTCGAATTTCACCAGCTTCAGGCTATAGTAAAGGCCAGTTTCTCGTTCATTGCAAATAGCTGCCGCGTACAGGGTATTGTCGGGCTGCAGGGCAAAGCGGGAGTCAAACACGTTTACTTCTTTCCCACCAAAGGTGCCACCTACTGAAACCGACATCACCTTTACTTCCGGCGAATCGTTGCGGTAGCGGCGTGCCGTAAGCTTTTTCATTCCGTCGCTAACGAGAGTAACAAACTGTGACCCATCGTTGCCAACCTGCACCGTAGTGGAGAAAAAGCCGCCCTGGTCGTGAAAGTCGTAGGTGCGGTCTTTCAGCTTCTGCAGTTTCTCGTCGTACACGGTAGCGCTAATGGCCCGGATCTGTTCGTCGCGGGTGAGGTAGCGCCACGCTACCAACTTGGTACCATCTGGAGAAAAACTGGCTGCTAGGCGACGTTCGCGCGGGCCAGCCTCAATGAGCTTTTTGGCGGGCGATTTCTGGCCATTGGTTAGCTCAAAGGTGTAAGCGCTAAGCTGCTGCGCTGCTCCTGCCGAGTGAAGCACTACTGTAGCCTGGTTGGCGCTGCGGGCGAAGGCATCAACTGATTCGCCGGCAGCCAGCGGTAGGGTAGTACTCCACAGGCGTTTCAGATCGGCATCGTAGCGCTCTACGGCATACTCGGTGGCCGATTTATGCGCCAGGATTACGAAGCCACCCGTCGATAAAGCCAATGCTTTACTCGTTACGCGCTGGTTGTAGCGGTCATCGGCTCGCTCGGGCAGGTAACTGAACGGAGTCGATTTAACCCGTTGAGCCTGGAGCGAGGCTGGTACCATCAGGAAGCTAGTTAGCGTAAGGCCAGCTGCCAACAAGAAGGGAAAGCGCACGGAGGAAGACAGTTAAGTGAAACAGAAGGCCATAGCCGAAAACTGTATTCTCCAAAGGTACCTAACTTCAGCTGTTCTACGCCAATATGCAGCCCCAATGCAATAGGCTGCTATACGGAAAGGAAATCATACTTTATTAATGTCTATGGAATAGACTTTCAAGGATATATAGCGACCTTTGCAGCGCGAATTCAAAAGCTGGCTGTGGTCAACGCAATGCGCACCTGTTGTGGAAGGAATATCTAAATATAAGAATTTTAAATGTTGCCTTCAGAAGGGGTCGATGCGTTGTTCTGGCAGCTTAGCCGTGGATGAACAACTTTTTGCTCTTTCTATTTATTGCCCGTAATCCAACTTCGGTACTCACCGAAATGGCTTGAAATTTGCCTAGCCCCCAGGCCAGCATAACCAGATAGTTCCTTATGAAATCTTTACTTCGCTTTGTGCTTATGATTTCGCTCGTGGTAGCGGGTAAGTTAACTCGACAGAGTACCCCTCTAACGGCCGAAGCTACAGCTGTTCAGACCACCTGGCAGGTGCCAACTCAAAGCTCTTCACTTTTCCAGTTCCTGACCCCAGTTAAGCGAAAGACAACCCAGGGTGGAGGTGGCCGCTTTTGGCAGGCTACTGCTCCCGCTCCGGTACACACTGCTTCTTTAGAGTAGCTCCGCTGTAAGCGCCTTTTATACAAAGGCGCTTTTTTTATGTTTCCTCAATACCCGGCGTTACCCAGCGGCTACAAGCGGCCGGGTAACGCCGGGTTCACGTTAAGTAGAGCGCTGCTTAGCTAATGCGGCTCCAGTTTACGGCTGTTGCGGGAAGGCTTTCAATATGGTGCCTGATGGGCTGATTTTCAGGTTTAGCCAAGTTAGGGTCCTCGTTGAGGAGTTGCTGAGCGGCAGCGCGGCTTTCCGTCAGGATACGTCCGTCCTTAGCCAAATCGGCAATTAGCAAATCCAGCACGCCGCTTTGTTGGGTACCCATCAGGTCGCCGGGGCCACGGAGCTTCAGGTCGATGTCGGCAATTTCGAAGCCGTTGTTCGTGCGCACCATGGTTTCTATGCGGGTGCGTGAGTCCTTGCTGAGCTTGTAGCCACTCATCAGAATGCAGTAGCTCTGCTCAGCTCCCCGGCCCACGCGCCCGCGCAGTTGGTGTAGCTGGGAAAGCCCGAACCGCTCAGTGCTTTCAATTACCATCACCGAGGCGTTGGGCACGTTTACCCCTACCTCGATTACGGTAGTGGCCACCATAATCTGAGTCTCGTTCTTCAGGAAGCGCTGCATTTCAGCGTCTTTCTCCCCGGCCGTCATACGTCCGTGCACGATACTGATTTGAAACTCGGGGAAGGCGCGGGCCACGCTCTCATAGCCATCCATGAGGTCCTTATAGTCGCTCATGGTTTCACTTTCTTCGATGAGGGGGTAAACAATGTATACCTGCCGCCCGAGCCTGATTTGGTCGCGCAGAAACCCGAATACCTTCAGGCGGTTGGAGTCGAAGCGGTGCACCGTGACGATGGGCTTGCGGCCGGCCGGCAGCTCGTCAATTACCGATACGTCCAAGTCGCCGTAGAGCGTCATGGCCAGCGTGCGCGGAATCGGGGTGGCCGTCATGACCAGCACGTGCGGGATGATATGTGGGTTTTTTTGCCAGAGCTTGGAGCGCTGCGCTACCCCGAAGCGGTGTTGCTCGTCCATAATCGTCAGGCCCAGGTTGCGGAACTGCACCACGTCTTCCAGCAGGGCGTGGGTACCCACCAGCATGTGCATCTCGCCGGAGCGGAGCTGCTCGTGCAGCACCCGGCGCTCGGCCGTGCGGGTGCTGCCCGTGAGCTTCCCAATTTTCAGGCCCAGCAGATCGGCAAACTGCTTGAGGCCGGTGTAGTGCTGGTCGGCCAGGATTTCGGTAGGCGCCATCAAGCAGCTCTGCGCCCCGTTGTCGGCGGCCATAAGCATGCTGATGAACGCCACAATCGTTTTGCCCGAGCCCACGTCGCCCTGGAGCAAGCGGTTCATTTGCTGGCCCGAGCAGAAGTCCTTGTAGATGTCGTGAATCACCCGCTTTTGGGCTCCCGTCAGGTCGAAGGGCATCACGTTTTTATAGAAATGCACCAGGGTTGGCACCTCCTTGAAGATCTGCCCCGCCAGCGTCACCTTGCGCTGGTCTTTCTGCCGTAACAGCTTGAGCTGTACGTAAAACAACTCCTCGAATTTAAGCCGGAACCGCGCGGCCTGCAACAGCTCTGTGCTTTGCGGGAAGTGTACCTGCTGCAGGGCCGTGGCCTTGTCCATGAGTCCGTACTGCCGGATAATATCCGCCGACAGGTTTTCGTGAACGTGGGGGAGGGCAATCTTGAGCAGATCGGCCACCATGCGAGCAATGGCCTTGCTATCGACGCGGTGGTAATTTTTGAGCTTTTCAGTGGTGTTATACACTGGTTGCAGGTAGCTCTGGCCGGGCTTCTGCTCCGTTACTTCCTCTAGCTCAGGATGAGCCATCTGCGGGCGGCCCTGGAATAAGGTAGGTTTGCCGAAGACGATGTACTCCTGGTGGTTCTTGATTATTTTTTCGAGGTAGTTCACCCCTTTAAACCACACCACCTCCAACTCTCCACTGGGGTCGGCTACTTTGGCCACCATGCGTTTCTTGGGGCCTTCACCCAGTACCTCACGCCCGCGCAGAATGCCTTTTACCTGCACGTAGGGCAGGTCGTCGTGCAGGTCGCAGATATTATAGAACTGGGTGCGGTCGAGGTAGCGGAAAGGGTAGCGCTGAATTAAGTCGCCGTAGGTGAACAGGTTCAGCTCCTTCTGCAGGAGTTGGGCCCGCTGTAACCCCACGCCGCGCAGGTACTCAAGTTTTGTTTGAAAGAAATTGCTCATAAATCAATGAAGAATGAAGAATGAGGAATGAGGAATGAAGAACGGTCGGGCCGTAGGGGCTCCCACCTTTCTTCATTCCCCATTCTTCACTGCTCATTGATACTTTAGCGTGTTCAGCATCCGGACAATATCCTGCTTCACGTACTCAATGACCGGCGCCAGCGAGTCGTTGGCCGTGGCTGTGCGGAAGTAGAGGGCTCCCCGGAAAAAGTGCGTGGTGCTGTCGGTGGTATAGAATTGAAATTGGCTGGGTACTTCCCCCTGCAACTCAAACACGGACACTCGCAGGCCACCGGGCGTTTTCAACACGTTCTCGTCGATGGCCGTGGCCTTGATTTCGTGCTTGCTGGTAAGCTTGCGCGCATCCTCCAGCATTTTGTGGTAGAGTTGGGGTTTACCCGCAATGTTGGAGTATGTAATCTGGATGTTGGCCTGCAGGGCCGGATAATACACATTAATCCAGTGCGGCCGGGCCAGGTAAGAAGAGTCGCGGAGCACTTTCGCGTAGCGCGAATACTCAAACTGATACGGGTGCCCCGGGCCCAGCGGCTGGTAAGCGTGGGCCGGCAGGTCGATGCGGTTGTAGCCTTTGGGCTTGGGCGTGAAATCGGGGGTAGAGGTGCAGCCTGCCGTCAGAGCCAGCAAAACGAAAACCGCGCCTCCGGCGCGCAGCAGTGGAAAAACGGGCATGAGAAGCAAAAGCAAATGAAGTATCAAAGGTAGTTAAGAAACAGGCGCTTTCACGCCGGAGCAGCAGGGCTTTCGCGTGGCAGGCTCGCACGCAAAAAGCCCCGGTATAACCGGGGCTTTACGTTAAAACAAGACCAAGCCCGTTTAGAACGGTAGTTGATCTAACTCAGGTTCCTGGCGAAAGGTAGTAGGAGCTTCCAGTGCGGCTGCCGGGTGTGCGCTTGTGCTTTCGGCAGCCTGGGGCCGGCCCCCAAGCATGGAAATTTCGTCGGCAATGATTTCCGTAATGTAACGGGTCTGATTGTCCTTGTCCTGGTACTGTCGGGTCCGGATTTTGCCTTCTACGTATACCTGTTGGCCTTTACGCAGATACTTTTCGGCCAGCTCGGCCAGGCCGCGCCACGCCGCAATGTTATGCCATTCGGTGCGCTCTACCCGGTTGCCTTGCTTGTCCTTGTAGTACTCATTGGTCGCCAGCGTGAAATGAGCCACGCTGGTGCCGCCTTCAAGGTGCCGTACTTCTGGGTCCTTGCCCAGGTTGCCAACTAAAATGACTTTGTTTACGCCTGCCATATGCTTGTTAAGTAGTGAATTAGGGAAAAAGAGTAAGGAGGTAGTTACTTCCATAAATATAGGAAATAAAAATCATATTTGCCAATATAATTGGTAATCAAGCCCGGCTTGTACTAATATAATTAGTTATAAGTACAGGCTTGGGGAGGGCCTCTATTTCCTCCGCTCGGTACGCTGCTAACCCGCTTCGCGCCAAGGCGGCATCTGGTAGTGGCTCAGCTAACCGGACGGCATGAAATTGAGCTTCTACCTTCTGATGACTCAGGATGTGGCGTAGGCTGCGCACTGGTTCCGCTACCTGCGCGCTTGCAAACCGGCCACCCAGTGCCTCTACGGCGTCTACAATGTGCCCGGCCGGTAACTCCGCCGTATCGGCTTCGTGCAAAGCGAAATCATATAGGCCCTCCCAGATGTCTTTGGGACCACGCTTGCGCATGTACAGCATGTCCTCGTGGCGGAGCACCAGGTAGTGGAAGTAGCGCGTCCGGGAGGCCTTGGCTTTGCTTTTTACTGGTAGCTCCTGCACCATACCGTGCTGGAAAGCGTAGCACTGGCTTTGCAGGGGGCAGAATAAGCAGTCGGGCTTTACGGGGGTGCATTGGATAGCCCCGAATTCCATGATGGCCTGATTGAACTCGGCCGGTTGCTCGCGCGGAATGAGAGTGTCAGCGAGTTGCTGAAACACCTTGCGGCTGGCCGGCGCGGCAATATCTTGGGATAGTCCGAATACGCGGGCCAGCACCCGAAACACGTTGCCATCCAGCACGGCCACTGGCTCGTCGTAGGCGAAGGAGGCAATGGCTGCTGCCGTGTACTGGCCTACTCCCCGCAGCTTAAGCAACGCGGCATAGGAGCCCGGAAATACGCCCCCGTACTCCTGCACTACCTGCTGGGCCGTGTGGTGCATGTTGCGGGCCCGGGAGTAGTAGCCCAGGCCCTGCCAGTGCCGCAGTACTTCGTCCTGAGGGGCAGCGGCCAAGTCCTGCACGGTAGGGTAAGTAGAAATGAAGTCCAGATAATAGGGCAGACCCTGCTTGACACGGGTTTGCTGCAGAATTACTTCTGATAACCAGATGGCGTACGGGTCACGGGTGTGGCGCCAGGGTAGGTCGCGACGGTGACGGGGATACCAGTTTAATAAAGCAGAAGCGAACCAAGGAGCAGGTGCAGCGGTTAGAGAAAAAGTCAAGGCTTTGAGAAAGAATAAGTTGGATGCAACCGGGGAAGCAGAATGGATTGCACAAAAACCGTTTGTAAAACCGAAAAAGGGGGCTACCTTTGTGCCCCTCAAAACGTAGGCAAACTCTTACCGGGCAAGTGCTTACGTTCTGAGGTCGGCATAATTTGCCAACACAATTTTTTTCACTCCCTAGTACACTTACCAGCGTGACTAAAGCAGAAGTAATCGCCGAAATTGCCGACAAGACCGGCATTGAGAAGGCAGACGTTTCGGCTACCGTAGAAGCCTTCTT
Source organism: Hymenobacter sp. HSC-4F20 (assembly GCF_019599275.1). Taxonomy (GTDB): domain Bacteria; phylum Bacteroidota; class Bacteroidia; order Cytophagales; family Hymenobacteraceae; genus Hymenobacter. Next base: position 406,206 of record NZ_JAHZTD010000004.1, read on the forward strand.
CAAAGTTGTGAAGGATTCCATGGCCGACGGCAACAACATCTACGTGCGCGGTTTTGGCTCCTTCGTGAACAAAAAGCGCGCGAAGAAAGTAGCCCGTAACATCTCGAAAAACACGTCGATCATCATCGACGAGCACTTCATTCCGAGCTTCAAGCCGTCGAAAACCTTCATCGGCAAAATCAAGAACAGCAAGAAGATCAAGGAAACGGCCAACGCCTAACCTGCTCTCGTTGTAATATTGCCGGCTGAGCCGCCGGGAATTCCAGGTACGGAACCCCGGCGGCCGGCTTTTTTTCTCGCTGATGACCAACAGTACTTCCAAGCACCAACTTCTACTTCTGGCCCTGGCGGTTGCGCTGGTGGCCGGTTTGTTTTTGTTGCCGAAGGTAATTGTCAAGCCCAAAGAGGGCAAAGGCGACCTGGCCGGAACGGCCGCCCGCACGGCTACCCGCGACAATGGCGCGGCTGCTCCTTCTACAGCCTCCGTGGATGCCATGGGCAAGCCTGAAGGGGCAACAGCGGAACAGCCCCACATGGTAGTGCCCGCTGCGCAGCGGCAGGAAATCAATGGGCTGCTGACCAAGTACAACGCCGCGGGGGCCGATCTGACGGGCCGGCTCCGGCTGGCTCAGGAGCTGGCGGCTAAGTACAAGGCCGTGGAGAAGTTCGACAGCGCCGGCTACTATTTCGAGCAGATTGCCTTGGTACGACCCGGTGAGCAAGCCTGGAAACGGGCCGCCGATGAGTACTTCGAAGCCTACAGCTTCGCGGCTACGGAGGAACGCCAGAAACTGCTCGGGGCCAAGTGCCAGGAACTGTACGGGAAAGTGCTGAAAAACAATCCCGACAACCTCGACGCGAAAACCAATCTGGGCATGGCCTACATGGCCAGCGACAATCCGGTGCAGGGCATCACCCTGATACGGGAAGTTCTGGCCGCAGACCCGCGCAACGAAAAAGCCCTGTATAACCTTGGTTTCCTGGCAATTCAGAGCAGCCAGTTTGATCGGGCCGTGGAGCGTTTCCGGGAATTGATCAAGATAAACGCCGAAAACGTCAACGGACAGTTTTATCTTGGCGTCGCCTTAGCCCAAACCGGGGCCAAGGAAGAAGCCCGCAAAGCCTTTGAAAAGGCAAAAAGCCTCAGCACTGATCCGGCCCTAGCTGCCTCGGTGGATGAGCAACTCCAGAAGCTGAACTAAGTATTTTTTACACCCTTAACCATCTCAACTCATGCCCTGCGGTAAAAAGAGAAAGCGTCATAAGATTGCCACTCACAAGCGGAAGAAGCGTCTGCGCAAGAACCGTCACAAGAAGAAGTAAGCCCACCTGGGGTTCGCTGGCGGGCTTTTCCTCGTAGGAAGACAACCCGTCTATCTCTCACTTAGGTTCTCTGAGAGTGGCCAGAAGCTTACTTTCCCCGTGGCTTAAAAGGGAAGCTGGTGCCTTGCGCGCTGGCTTCCCTTTACGGGTTTCGGGGGCCGGAGCTTGCCAACTGGTACACTTCGCCGGAGATTCTATTCTAACCGCTTAATCCATTGAGTAACGAATTAATCATTAATTCTACTCAGGACGGAGAACGGATTGCCCTGCTACAGGACAAGCGGCTCATCGAATATCATTTCGACCGCAACGACACCGCCTACTCAGTCGGTGACATCTTCCTGGGCACGGTCAAGAAAGTTATGCCCGGTCTGAACGCCGCGTTCATTGACATTGGGTACCAAAAAGATGCCTTTCTGCACTACGGCGACTTGGGGGAAAACTTTCCTTCCCTGGTAAAGTGGGGCAAAGGCGTCCAATCGCAGAAAATACCCGTCGGAGCCCTGAAAACTTTCCAGTTTGATGGGACGCTCGACAAAGTCGGTAAAATCGACAACACGCTCAAGAAGGGCCAGCAACTGTTGGTTCAGATTGTGAAGGAGCCAATTTCCACCAAGGGCCCGCGCCTGTCCACGGATATTTCCATGGCTGGCCGCTACCTCGTGCTGGTTCCGTTTTCGAACACCATCAGCGTATCCAAGAAGATTGTCAGCAAGACGGAGCGGGAGCGGCTCAAGCGGCTCATTGCCTCTATTAAGCCCGACAACTTTGGCGTGATTATCCGGACCGTGGCCGAAGGTCGCGAGGTGGCTGAGCTCGACAAGGATATGCAGAGCATGGTAAGCAAGTGGGAAACCCTTTTCCAGAACCTGCGCACCGGCAAGCCCAACGACAAGGTATTGGGCGAGCTGGGTCGTACTTCCTCCATGCTGCGCGACATGCTCAACGAGTCGTTCGATGCCATTACCGTGGACTCGACGCCGATGTACGAGGAAATGCGCAGCTACCTGCAGCAGATTGCGCCCGATAAGCTGGGCCTGTTGAAGCTGCACACCGGCAAAGTCAAAGTCTTCGAGCAGTACGGAATTGAAAAACAGCTGAAAACACTGTTCGGCAAAACCGTAACGGTGCCTGGTGGAGGTTACCTCGTCATTGAGCACACGGAGGCCCTGCACGTCATCGACGTGAACTCCGGCAACAAGAGCAACCAGGAAGGCGACCAGGAGGCCACGGCCCTGCACGTGAACCTCGCGGCCGCCAAAGAGGTAGCCCGCCAGCTGCGGCTGCGCGACATGGGCGGCATCATCGTCGTCGATTTCATCGATATGAAGTCGGGCGAGAGCCGGAAAAAGGTGGAAGACGCGGTGCATAGCATCATGAAGCAGGACAAGGCCCGCTACACCATCCTCCCAATAACTAAGTTTGGCCTGCTTCAGATTACCCGGCAGCGTGTGCGGCCGGCCGAAGCCATTGTCACCGGTGAGGTGTGCCCTACCTGCGGTGGCACGGGCAAGATTTCGGCTTCCATCCTCGTGACGGACGAAATTGACAACAGCATTGACGACCTGCTGGTAGCTCAAAACCAGTCGGGCATTACGCTTTACGTACACCCCTTCCTGCATGCCTACTATACCAAAGGGTTAGTAAGCCGGCAGATGAAGTGGTACCTGAAGTATTACAAGTGGGTGAAGGTGATGAAGGACACTAGTCTGGGCCTCACCGAGTACCGCATCGAGGACGAGAACGGCGAGGAAATCGAGCTGCACTCGGCCGCTGCGGCCATGAGCCGGTTGCAGGACCGGGAAGTGGAAATAACGGATTAACGACGGATTTTTTCTGCGAGAAAACTCCTCCTGATAGAAGGAAAGCCCGGGCTGCCAGCGGTAGGCCGGGCTTTTTTGCGTCTGTACTGCCGGGGTAGTAGCGGGGGTAGCTCTGCAGTTCGCTTGCTTGAAGTGCTTTTTTACCGGCTGAAAGCAGCTGTTCGCCCAGAGTTTGGAACCGTTGGGCGAGGTTGCTAGTACCTTCGGTAACGCTCTACTTCCCTCACTATGCACGCTCCCTCACCTGTTCCCACAGATTTACCCGGTACTCTGGAAGAAGCCCAGCACCGCATTCAGGAGCTGGAAGCTGCTTTGCGAGGGGCACATGCCCGCGCCGAGCAGTTGGTAAGTCATTTGCAGGAAGGCATTCTGTTAACTAACGAGGCGGGCAACATTGCCATTATCAATGAGCGGTTTTGTGAGCTTTGGGACATAGAGGAAACGGCTGATTACTGGCTGGGCCGACCGTGGCAGGACCTGGCCAAGGTGCTCGCGCCTCTGACTATCGACTCGGTACACTTCGAGCGGAGTGTGTACAGCAAGCGCGAGTCGGGGCAGCCGGTCTTTAATGACCCGGTAGAATTGGTTGACGGGCGGATGCTGGAGCGGGATTTTGTGCCTATTCCAGTAGCTGGAACCTCCGCGACCAACGTGCTGATCCGGCTGCGCGACGTGACGGAATATCACCGCGCCACGGAGCAGCTACGAGCTGTGGCCAGCATTCCGGGCCAGAACCCGAACCCCATTTTTCGACTGGATGCAACCGGGCAGTTGCTCTACACCAACTCCGCCGCCAATGCTTTATTCCACTCCCTGGACGAGGCAGATCAGAACCGCTTACTGACCAAGGCCCAGCGGCTGGCCGCCACAGCACTGGCCCACAGCCAACCCTGGCAGGTAGATGTGCCCATAGGAGAGGGGTTTTACGCGACGTTTGTAGCTCCGTTTCCGGAGGAAGGCTACGCAAACCTCTACCTGGTTAACATCACGAAGCGCATTCTGGTGGAGCAGGAACTGAACCGGGCCAAGGAAGAGGCCGAAGCGGCCGTGCGTGCCCGGGAGAACTTCCTGGCCAACATGAGCCACGAAATCCGCACGCCCATGAACGGGGTGCTGGGCATGGCCGGTCAGTTGGCCAAAACCCGTCTGGATGCCCGGCAGCAAGAATTCGTTCGTATCATCCGCAATTCCGGGCAGCACCTGCTCAGCATCATCAATGATGTGCTGGACATGGCCAAGATAACCTCGGGCAAGCTGGAATTTGAGCAAACGGCTTTCAACTTGTGCGATTCGCTGTCGGGGGCTCTGCAGCCGCTGGTGCTGCAAGCCGTAGAGAAGGGCCTCACTGTGTCGGCTACCCCTTTGCGCGACTCCTGCCCCCTGCCCTGGGTGACGGGCGACCAGTACCGCATCAACCAGGTGATGATTAACCTGGTGGCTAATGCCGTAAAGTTTACGGAGCCCGGCGGGCATATTACCATTATTGGCCGTCAGCTGGATTCCTCTGACCAAACGCTCACGGCAGAATTTGTCGTTTCCGATACGGGTATTGGAATTCCTCCCGAGCAGCAGGAACGCATCTTTGAGGACTTCACCCAGGCCTACGCCGACACCACGCGGCGCTTCGGCGGTACCGGGCTAGGGTTAAGCATTTCCCGGGCCATTGTGGAAGAACTGGGTGGTACCTTGACGCTGGAGAGTGAGGTAGGCAAAGGCAGTACCTTTCGGTTCGTGCTTACCCTGCCCCGTACCCTCGCTGTAGCGGCCGAAACCAGCGTCTCCTCCTTCGATACAGGGGTGCTGCGCGGCCGTAGCGTACTGCTGGTGGAAGACAACGAAATTAACCGCGACGTGGCCCGCATGCTGTTGGAAGAATGGGGCGTGCAGGTTGATGAGGCAGAAAACGGGCAAATCGGGTTGGAAATGCTGCAGCACCGGCTCTACGACGCCGTGCTGATGGATATTCAGATGCCCGGCATGAGCGGGCTGGAGGCTACCGCTATTATCCGGCAGCTACCCGACCCGGCCCGCGCCGGTGTGCCCATCCTGGCCCTGACGGCCAACGCATTTCGGGCCGATAATGCCCGCTACCTCGCCGCCGGGATGAATGCCTGCCTGACTAAGCCTTTCGAGGAGGAGGAATTGTACCACCACCTGCAAGTGTTGCTGCAGCCAAGTGGGCCGGCAGAGCCCCTGGCCAGTTATGATCTGACCAAGCTGCGGAGCCTGGCCCACGGCCGTCCTGCCTTCATCACCAAAATTGTTACCTCATTTCTAACGCACATGCCCGCCAGTGTTGCCCAGCTCGAGGCGGCCGCCGGCGCGGACGACTGGGCGCAGGTAGCCACCCTGGCCCACCACATCAAGCCGAGCGTTGAGTCCCTGGGCATCCGGGAAATAGGGCCTTTAGTGCAGCAGCTGGAGCAGCCTCTGCCTACTCAGGCGGTAGAAACCGCCGCCAGGCAGCGGGCCGTGGCGCAACTTGTTGCTCAGCTCCGGCGGGCGTTGGCCGAGTTACCCCGGGAGGTATCCCCGGGCCCGGTCGCATAATTGCCGCTTCGCCCTAATGCGAGAAAACACTGCGGCCCGTCACTATTAGATAGCTGACGGGCCGCAGTGTTTCTTAGAACTTAATGCCCAGGTCCAGGGCGAACTCACTGTTCTTAAGCTCTATATCCGTGAAGCCGCGTTCCTTGTCAAAGTACCGGTCGATGTTGAACAGGCCGCGGTGGTAGCTCACGCCGGCTATCATCTTCGTGCTTTGGCCCAGTTGGTATTCTACCCCCGCCCCGGCGCGTAAGGCCGCATCCGGAATAATAACGTGCTTGGAGCCTTTGGTTTCCTGGCCGGTAGCGGGGTCGAGGTAGCGCTTGTCGCCGTTGATGCGCCCGGCAATGGCCGCGTTGAGCGAGCCACCCAGCTGGAAATATACCTTCGTGTCGGTGGCCACATCGTTGGTGAACAGCTTCACCGTTACGGGCACCTGCAGGTACTGCAGGCTAATTTTCTGCTCAATGCGCTGCTGCTGACCCGTGGTGGTGGTTTCTAGGTAGCTGATTTTACCGCCCTTGCCTGTCAGTTCCAGGCCCGTGCCGAAGGCATAGTTCTCCCCGAAGAAATAGTCGACGATCAGGCCGCCGCCAATGCTGGCCTTGGCCGATTCGTTCACGAAGCTGTAGGCTGAGGGCGAGTCGACGCGCAGGTTGGTTACGGAAGGGGAAACTTTCAGGCCGATTTCAACCTGAGCAGAGGCCGCGCCAATGGTGGCACCACTGATCAACAGGGCAAGCAGAGCTTTTTTCATGGCAATTGCGGAATTACAAGTAGAGGAAACACGAAGCCGCGGCGGTAGGCCGTTTCGTTTTGGCTAATTTCGCCTTAAAGATAGAAGCGTGATGCATATTCCTGCCCGTATGCGGGCTCTGCTGGCAGCCGTACTGGCTACCGGCCTGGGCCTGGCCGCCTGTAGTAGCGGTCAAGAAACCTGTGAGTTGAGCCCTGAGGTAGCCAAGGTGGCGGCACCAGTGAAGCTGGAGCGACTGGAAAAATCCTTTTTCCAGATTAAAAGCCCTGCTGAGGCAGAGCGGTTTCTGCAAGAGCATAAGCTCTTCGCGCGGCAATTTTTGCAGAGTCGCCAGTATCCGGCCGGGGTGCTGGGCGCTACCCTTACGCGCCTGGCCACCAACTCGGGCCTGCAGAAGCTGGGCGCGCAAGCCGACACCACCTTCCGCACAGAGCAGCTCCGGCCACAGTTGCAGCTGCTGTTCCAGCACATTCGTTACTACTTCCCCGATTTCCGGGTGCCGCCAGTTAACACCTTCGTGAGCGGGCTCAGCCAGGATTTGTTTGTCAACGACAGCCTGCTGGTTATCAGCACCGATTTTTTTGTGGGCCCGAAAGCAGCCTACCTGCCCAACGTACCCGGGTACATTCAGCGGCGCTACACTAAGGAACACGTGCTGCCAGGCGTGGCCCTGGCCATCAGTAGCAAGTACAACCAGAAGCAGCTTACTAACCAAACCATGCTGGGCGAGATGGTGCAGTTCGGCAAGGCACTCTATTTTGCTGAGAAGGTACTGCCCTGCACCCCGGACTCCTTGCTGATGGGCTATACCAGCCAGGAAATGGCTGGCGTCAGCTTCAATGAAGGCAAAATATGGGCTCACTTCATCGATAAAAACCTGCTCTACAATACGGCGCCTTTTACTATCCAGAAGTATATCGGGGAGCGGCCCAACATCCCGGAAATTGATAAAACCTGCCCCGGCAGGGTAGGAGCCTGGGTAGGGTGGCAGATTGTGCGCAAGTACATGGCCGACCACCCCAACGTAACGCTCAAGCAGCTCATGGCCGAAAAGAACGCCCAGCGTATTCTCAACGAGTCGCGCTACCGGCCCAAGCAGAACCGGGGCCGCCTCAGCTAGCCATGCACATTGCCGTCTTCAGCCAGTACCACAGTAACCCCGACTGCCCCGCCACTAGTCGGCACTACTCGCTGCTGGCGCAGATGGCCCGCCAGCACCGTATTACGCTCATCACCACCCGCACCTGGGAGCGGCAGCGCCTGACCCGGGCTTTTCCGTGGCTGCCCGAGGGAGTGGAAATGCGTGCGGCCGCCGTGCCGTATGAAAACAAAATGGGGGTAGCGCGCCGGGTGCTCGCCTTCGGCCAGTACGCGGCCTACGCCCTGCGCGAAGGACTGCGCATTGAGAAGCCCGACGTTATCTGGGGTATCAGCACCCCGCTCACGGCGGCCTGGGCGGCGGCCCAGGTGGCCCGGTTGCGCCGGGTGCCGTGGGTGTTTGAGGTGCAGGACCTGTGGCCGGCTTTTCCTATTGCTATGGGAGCGGTGCCCAGCCCAATAGCGCAACGTCAGCTGTACGCTCTGGAGCAGAACCTGTACCAGTCGGCGCGGGCCATCATGACTTTGTCGCCCGACATGACTGGCTATGTGCGAGAAATTGGCCGGCGGGCAAAGCCCCCAGGTGCTTTCGGCCCTGAGAAAGTGCACACCGTGCTCAACGGCACCGACCTGGAGCTGGCCGCGGCGGCAACTGACGAGGCCGTGGCCAACCTACGACGGCAGCAAAACCTGGAGGGGCGGCGCGTAATTCTGTACGCTGGCACCTTTGGCCGCGCCAATGATATTCCTACCCTTATAACCGCGGCTGAGCAGTTGGCCGTGCAGTGTCCGGAGGCAGTGTGGCTGTTTATGGGCCATGGCTACGACGAGCCGCTCTTGCGGGCTGCCGCGGACCGTTGCTCGGCCATTCGGCTAGTGCCCCCGCAGCCACGCCATGCTGTGTTTATATGGTTTAAGCTGGCCGATATATCCGTGGTTTCCTTTCTGGGCCTACCCGTTCTGGATACCAACTCCCCCGCCAAGTTCTACGACAGCTTGGCGGTTGGTACGCCGGTCATTGTCACTAATCAGGGCTGGACGAAAGCCTTGGTTGAGCAGCGCGGCTGCGGCTGGTTTACGCCGGCCGGGGATGCCATAAAGCTAGCCGATTGCTTAACGGGGTTGTTTCAGCACCCAACGCTTCTGCGCGCCGCCGGACAAGCAGGTCAGCAGGTAGCACAGGAAAAGTTCGACCGGCAGCACATTGGTATGGTGATAGAACGCATACTAGAAACCGCTAAGCTCCAGAGCAGCGGGCTTTAGAACCTCCTAATACTACTTATGTACTAAGTTGTGCCCAGATCTGTCGGTTTTCCACTTGTCCCGCGTTTTACAGCCTTTTTATCAACGGGTGCAGTTTGCTTGGCGACGACTTCAGCGTAGTACTTGCACCAACCCTTTAGAGGACAAATAGCACACTTTGGCTGGCGGGCTACGCAGATATAGCGCCCGTGCAGAATCAGCCAGTGGTGAGCCTTGGGTACTAATTCCTGCGGTATATAGCGCACCAGCTCTTTCTCAACGGCTAGGGGAGTGGTAGCCGTGCGCGAAACCAGTCCCAGCCGATGGGAAACGCGAAACACGTGCGTATCTACGGCCATGGCAGGCTGGTTGTAAATTACTGATACTACTACGTTGGCCGTTTTGCGTCCTACGCCGGGCAAGCGTTGCAATTCCTCAATGGTGCTGGGTACTTCGCCGCCGAAATCCTGGACTAGCAAGCGACCCAGCCCAGCGAGGTGCTTGGCTTTGTTGTTGGGGTAGGAAACACTTCGGATAAACGGGAATATCTCCTCGGCAGAGGCTGCTGCCAGGTGCTCCGGGGTTGGGAACTGCTCGAGCAGTGCCGGCATAATCTGGTTGACGCGCTTGTCGGTGCACTGCGCACTGAGTACTACAGCCACGATCAGCTCGTAGGGATTAGAGTACACCAGCTCCGTTTTAGGCTCGGGAAAGTTGGTGGTGAAGTAGTCAAGGAAGTGGCGGAACCGCTCGGGCTTACGCATACGGCAGAAGTGAAGTACCCTGCAAAGTACAGGCAAAAAAAGTCCTTGCGGGTGGAAGCTGTACGGCTCCTACCCGCAAGGACTACACTGTTCCCCTAAGAAATTGCTTACCCGGCCTTAAGAAAAGTGCGCGAGTACTGCAGAATAGCGTCGGTAGTGCGCTGGCTGGGTGAGCGACGCACGCCGTTGAGGGCGCGCTGGGCCAGCAGCAAATCGGCGCAGGTAGCGGCCAGATCGGCGTCGTGCGCCAGGGCCTGTTCTACCTCTTGGTGTTCCTTAGCCGGCAATTCGTTGTACACGTACCGGAGCAGCTTCTCGTGGGTAAAGGTTTTGATCATAGAAAACGGGTTGCGCGGCCATTTTTTTCCGCAGGTTAATCAGCGCGTAGCGCATCCGCCCCAGCGCCGTATTAATGCTGACCCCCGTCGCGTCGGCAATTTCCTGAAAGCTCATGTCGCCGTAGTGGCGCATAACCAGGACTTCTTTCTGCGCCGCGGGCAGCTCCTGAATCAGTTCCCGAAGCCGCGCGTGGGTTTCCTCCCGGGTAAGCGCAGCCTCGGCTCCTTCTTCTGCCAACGACAACGAGTTAAATGCATGACTTGTTGTGTCAAGATTCAATAAAGGACTGCGTTTTTCCCGCCGGAAGCAGTCAATAGCCAAATTATGCGCAATTCGGCAAATCCAGGACGAGAACTTACCTTCTTCATTATAGCGCCCACCCTTCATGGTATGGATGGCCTTAATAAAAGTATCCTGAAGCAGATCTTCGGCCACGTCTTCGTCGCGCACAATCAGCAGGATAGTGGTAAAGACGCGGGCTTTGTGCCGCTCAAGCAACTGAGCGAAGGCCTCTTCCTGGCCGGCAATGTAAAGTGCGATGAGAGCGGAATCGCTCGGCTGCATGGTTTCCATAAAGACTACGAGAGTTAGGGGACGTAGAGCTTTAGGCCATAGAGTGCAGTTGCCGGTGAGAAGAGGAGAAGTGAAGGGAGAATGAAGGACCCGATGAAATCAAATGTAGAGAACCCTTTGCCCAAACACAATGGCTGACCCTCGCAAGGGCCAAAATTTTTTTCTGCTATATCTGAAACTAAAATATAAAGTATTTATAATACTTCATTCGCTAGTGTGGCCTGGCGCTTAAGCTATTGAGCATAAAGCAAAACCGGAGTCCTCTTAAGTTAAGAAGAACTCCGGTTTAGTTTACAAAACCTTAACAGCAAAAATAGTGCGCTACGGCCGAAGCTGTTGGCTTAGCTCTTGAATGCGCTGTTCGGTATTGCCAGTTTCGGTAGCGCCGGCGGCGGCGCTGGCAGCTCGCTCGGCCAGCAGATTGGTAAGCTGGCGGAGCTGGGTCAGGCGTTGCGAGGTACGTTGCAACTCCGCCGCAAGAGCCGTAAGATTAGCCGATGCCGGAATTGCTACTACCGTTGGCTTCGAGCCGGTTGTCACCTCATCGTGGCGCTCGATGGCTTGCGCGCTCATCATATCGTCGCGGTAGATAACCACGTCGCCTTGCATGTTCACGGCCCGGCCTTCCGGCAGTTGGCGACGGCTACCGTTCTTCCCGGTCAGCGTGCCGGTGGGGGTGAGGGTAGCCCCGTTGCTAAAGCGCATGGAAGTAGTAAGGGGCGTTGCGCGACCGGCTTGTAGCCGGTAAACTGTGCCGTTGCGCCGAAAAGCGCCGTCTTTGAGCGGGGAGGGCGTAGTTGCGGCTGAAGCCTTAGGGGTGGTCTGCGCCAGTATCGGCGCCTGGACTGCGCCGAGCAGCCCGGCCAGGGCGAACAAGCGAATAACAAAAACAGGAGAAGCCATACAGTAGGAGTGTAACATCTGGGGTGGGGAGGTAGGCTGCATACGGGCGAAAGCCCCGCTACGGTTATGGCGGGCGCTGGTGGTTACGTGCTGTCGTGGTGCTGGCGGCGGCTAAGCCAGTACAGGGCGCTGGCTTCCGTAGCGAAAAGCCGCACGTGCGCCGTATCGGTCAGTACCATGGGCGCGCCGGCTTCCTGCTCCTCGGGGGTAAGCTGGCCGGCCGGCACCAGAAAAGCCAGGTACACGGGGCCCCGGAGGCGGGTGGCAAGCGTGGGCACGAACTGCGTAAGCACCCAGTGGGTATCGTCTTCGCTGGCGGGGCCGCGGCTACGAAGGTCAACCAGCCAGTATCGGGTGCGGGTAGGCCGCGCGGCAGCAAGCGCCGCCGCATAGCTTTGCTGTAGCTCAGCTGCCGAAACGGGGCGCTGCCACCGTATAACCAAAATGCCTAACTCGTCGCGGTGCTGCAAGGAAACAAAGTCGGGCGCAGAAGCGGAGGTTGGAGGCATGGGACAGAACAAACAGGTGAAACAAACAACAGGGGCGTAGGTGCAGGTTGGCGTTGCTGCCTACCCGGGAGCTTTCGGCAGAAAGTGCCGTTGCTTTGCTTGAAGCATACGGTAACGCGGGTAAAAGCAGCCTATACCGGAGAAGCTCCGCTGCGGCCAACGGCAAAAGTAAGGAGATTCGTCCGCCAGGGTCCCGGGCAGGGGGCTACCTTTGCGCCACCGGGCACTTTCCGGTATACCCGTCTTATGTCTGCTCCTGCTGCCACTCCCGCGCACGACCCCTATGCGGCCCTGCGTATCCCTGATTTTCGTCGACTAGTATCTGCCCGCGTGTGCCTTACGGTTGCCACCCGTGTTCAGGGGCTGGTGGTGGGCTGGCAGATTTTCCGGCTCACCAACGACCCGCTAGCCCTCGGCCTCATTGGCTTGGCCGAGGCTATTCCCAGCATTGGCGTATCGCTCTACGCCGGGCACGTGGCCGACTCAGTGCGCCGCAAGAACATCATTGTGGCCACGGTAGCAATGCAGGTGCTGTGTGCCGTGGCGCTAGCTTTTTTTGCATCACCAGCGGGGTTGGAGCAGCTTAAGCACTACACGCTTCATATAAAGGGCTACACCATTCCACTGCCGCTCTACAGCATAATATTCGTGAGCGGCATTGCGCGCGGCTTCCTGGGGCCGGCCTTATTTTCCTTTATGCCCCAACTGCTGCCCGACCGGGAACGGCTGGCCAACGCCGTTACCTGGAACAGTACTACCTATCAGGGGGCGGCGGTACTGGGGCCGGCTATTGGGGGGTATCTGGTGGCGCATCTGGAGGTGGCCAACTCCTACGTGGTAGCTACTGTGCTGCTAGTAGTGGCGCTGGTGCAGTTTAGCGCCATTGCCTCGCGGCCCCTGCCTCCTACCGAGGGGGAAAAGCTGGGCCTGCAGGATAGTATTCTCAGCGGCTTGCGCTTTATCTGGGGCAATCAGCTGGTACTAGCAGCCCTCTCGCTGGATTTGTTTGCGGTTCTGTTTGGCGGCGCAGTGGCTCTATTGCCCGTGTATGCGGTAGATATTCTGAAGGTAGGCGCCCCCGGACTGGGGCACCTGGAATCGGCGCCGGCCATTGGCTCGGTGCTCATGGCTGCCTTGCTAACGTACTTTCCCCTGCGCCGGCACGCGGGCCGCAAGCTGCTGTGGGCCGTAGCCGGGTTCGGTTTGGTGACCATCCTGTTCGGTATTTCTACCAACTACCACCTCTCCCTATTCCTCTTGTTCCTAACCGGAGTATTCGACTCTGTATCGGTGATTGTGCGCTCCACGCTGCTGCACACTTTCACGCCCGAGCATATGAAAGGCCGCGTTTCTGCCGTGAACAACATCTTTATCGGCTCATCCAACGAAATCGGTTCCTTTGAGTCGGGGGTAGCAGCGCGGGTGCTCGGGGTAGTTAACGCCGTAGTATTCGGCGGGTGTATGACCTTAGGCGTGGTGGGGCTTACAGCTGTGCTGGCCGACAAGCTACGCCAACTGGACATGACGCCGGAAAAGCAAAAGGCCTAACCTGTGCTCAAACGCCAAGAGCCCACCAGACGACAGTGTCAGTGGGCTCTTGGCGTTCAGAAGAAGCAATTGGGTTACTGTTGAAAGGCCTGCTTCTGGGCCTGCGGGCAAATTGGGTCGGGCTTCATTTCCAGAATTTTTTCAACGGCTAATGCCTCCCCACTGCTGCCCGGTTGCACCGTAGCCTGCACGCGCACGAATACGGGTTGGCCGGCCTGCTTGCGGGTAGTGCCGTAGCGTTGCTGTAATTCCGCACCCGGGCCGGCGTCTGCCAGCGTATAGCGCTTATCGGTGCCGCACTCAACGAAGGTAGCGCCGGAGGTCTGGTAAGTATACTTACCCGTAAATTCGCGGCGGGTGCCCGTTTCACTTAAGTTGGCAGCGGAAAGCCGGTCAAGCGTGTAGTCCTGCCCAGCGTCCTGCATGGGTTTACCCGTAGCATCCAACAGCCGTAGTGCCTGGTCGGTGGCCTCCACTTTGTAGCGCCGCACAGGGTCGTTGCCGCTGGGCTCCAGCGTAACCACCTGCCCGCGCACGCGCCAGGGCCCCCGGCGGTAGTTAACCGGCGAGGTGCGGCCCAGGTAAGTTTCCTGCAACTCATAGAGGCTATCAGGCTTCAGCGTCAGGCGGGTGGCAATGCCCTGGCAGTCGTTGCACGGCATCGTGTCGGCGTAGATGCCCGCCAGTGGCCGGGCAGCCGCCCCGGCATCTTTGTCGGCGGCCGGGTTTTCCGGACCAGTGCCAAACCCCTGCTCACGGCCCTGGCAGGCCGCCAGTAAGCCCAGGCTCAGGAGGGCGGGTAAAAGGGAGCGGGAAGTAGTCATAAGCGCAGTGATAGGAAGTCAAATTCCTACGTAGCTCCTGACTAATGGATGCAGAAAGCCTGACGAGACCTGGATAATTCTGAAAATGTGGATAAGTATGTGGATAACCTGGGGTTTATGCACATATTCCAGCGTACCCAGATGCTGATTTTAGGCTGCTGCCAGTAGGTACTGTTCCAGGGTGGTTCGTTTCACCCCTGCCCTTTCCTACCTTATAGAAAGCAAAAGCACCGAAGTAGAACTCCGGTGCTTTATACCATAAGGACCATAGATAAAACCTTATCGGCTAGCCTGAGCTGACTTCGCCGCTTTTCCGGCTGGTTTCGGCGTGGTAGATGCTGGTTTGGTTTCGGAGGTAGGCAGGGGCTTCGGCTGCTCCGTGTGCTCGAATATCCACTCCCGAACCACAGTCAGGGCTTTGGGTGAAAAGGCTGGCTGCTGCTCCCCGTTTACCAGGGGCCAATCCTTCATTTCGGGCTGGTACCAGTGGTTTACGCCCGCCAGCTTCTGGGAAGTGACATCGGCATTTTTCAAGCCCTTTTTCAGGGGAGGAATATTCTGCGCCGGGTCTACCTGTAAGTCGTTGGAGCCACCCAGCAGCAGCACAGGGCACTTCACGGCGGGCAGGCTGCGGGTAGGATCGAAGTCGAGGAAGTAGCGGGACCAGGGTGAGGTCAGCTGCACGGCCCGGGCCCGGGCCATGTGGGGGTCCAAATCGGTGTTGTTGAAGCGCAGGGTAGCGGCTACTTTGCCGCGGGCCTGGTTGTCGTTGGGCGTTTGCCGGATGATTTCCACCATTTCCTTATGCAACTCCAGGGCGGCTTTTACCTGGGCGGGGTTGGAGCCAATCAGGCGCATAATCTCCATTTGCTGGTGCATGATAACGTCGCGCCCCGGCACGCCGTAGCCCGAGAGCGACACTACGAAAGCCGGCGTGGCAGGCTGCTGCTCCGCGGCGGCCAGCAAGGCCACATTGCCCCCCTCTCCGTGGCCAACCAGCCCAATGTAGCGCTGATCGATGAGGGGCTTGGCCCGCAGATACACCATGGCGGCCTGCGCGTCGCTTACCAAATCGGCGGTAGTGGCCGTAAAGTGGTTGCCCTGCGACTTGCCCACCCCTCGGTCATCAAAGCGCAGCACGGCAATTCCCCGGCGAGTCAGATGGTCGGCCAGCGCCCCGAACATGCGGTAATCCTGCTGCTCTACGTCGCGGTTCTGGGGCCCATTGTCCGACAGCAGTACTACTGCCGGAAAAGGCCCGGGCCCGGCCGGAATCGTAAGCGTACCGGCCAGCGCCAGGTCCGCTTTGGTGTTAACAAACTTCACTTCTTCCTCGCGGTAGGGAGGCGTCAGGCGGGGCTTGCCGGCAGCCACTGGCGCCTGCGTAGGCTTCATACGCGTTAGGGTAAGGGGAGCCGTCAGGCCGGGCTGCGACCAAGTGCCCTGAAAGGTGGATCCTCCGTCCTTCACCTTGCCAACAAACTTGCTGCCCGCCTGCTCAATACTGATGGTAATATCAGTGCCCTTTAGCGTTACTTCGGCAGGCATACGGCTGATGCGCTGCTGTGGCGCATCGAGGGCAGCATAGTACGTGCCATTGGAAAGGGGAACCACCGTGATAATCAACGTTAGCTGACCACCGGGCACCTTGAGCGGACCCTTCCACTGCCCATTGAGGCCAGGCGTCTGAGCGCTACTAGCCGAAGCCAGTAGTGGTAAGCAGTATAGCAGCCACAAAAGGAGGAGCGCGGGTAAAGTTTTCTTCATAAAATGAAAGTCAACAATGGTATTCTACCGCTTTGCGAAAGGGTTGAGGATGAAAATATTAAACTTGGGGTAGAGTTGCCAGTTAAATGATTTATCTAACCGCGGAAGGTGGGGATAGGATACGAGAAAGCCGAAAAAAATATCAATGGTATCTGCTACTGATCAGCTTGTAAGCATTATACATGATATATATAATAAAAAGCTAATGCCGGTGTTTTATTTCTGTGGCTGCTATAGGTAGCTGATGCTCTGGTGGCAGGAGGGAGTAAGCAGGAGAATCTGAGTGGCGCTGGCATTAGCCGACGCTACCTTGTATACTGCGCCTCTGCTTCTCTCCCCAATATGCTTCCTTCTGCTTTCCGGCGGCTGCGCGTCAGCCTTATTCTGCTCCTGACGGCGGCTGGTGCGCACGCCCAGACCACGCCGCCCATCAATCCTGGTCAGTGGGCTGGGGAACTGCGCGCCTTTGCTCGGCAGGACAGCCTTACGCCCCCGCCCAAACGGCCCATCCTGTTCTACGGCAGTTCGTCTATCCGCAAGTGGGAGACTTTAACACCTGATTTTGCCGGTCGGCCGGTGCTCAACCGTGGCTTCGGCGGCTCCCGCTTCCCCGATGCCCTTTACTTCTTCGATAAACTGGTAGCAGCCTACCACCCGCGGCAGGTAGTGCTCTATGAAGGCGACAATGACATCGGATCGGGTGCTACCCCGCAGGAGGTGTTGCAGTCGTTTCTGGCCTTCGAGAAGCTGATGCAGCAGAAGCTGCCCAAGGTGCCGCTGGTCTTCCTGGCCATCAAGCCCAGCCCTTCGCGCTGGGCACTCTACCCCAAGGTGCAGGAAGCTAACCGCCTCATCCGGGAGTACATTGCCTCTCACCCCAAGCGCCTGCGCTACGTAGACACGGCTACTCCCTTGCTCGGCCCCAACGGCCGGCCCCAACCGCAGTTCTACGTCTCGGACAGCCTGCACATGACCCCGGCAGGTTACGAGGTATGGAAGGGGGTAGTGGGGAAGGCGTTGAAGCGGTAGGGGGTAAAAGGCTACTGCTGGAGTGTAGTGCTTTTCATGATCCAAGGCGTTAGCCAAGCAAGATAGCGCGCTGTAAGTAGTATAAATGTATAAGGGTCGGCTCTGGTAAGTAGGCGTGTGGCTACTTCCTTTTTGTGGCTTCTGCCAAGAAAACAAAGCTGTTTTTTGCCTGATTTATCCGCCAAGGGTAATCAGATGGTCGTGTTTTTCTGGAGGAGTAGCAGGCTTGCGAATACGGTTTGCACTTTGAATCCGAGGGCATAGCCCAGCACTTTGCTTACTTAGCCGTGCTTATCAAGGCTCGCGCCCAGACATTTAGCTTCTGCAACCACATGAGGGTTGCCTGCAGCTTGTGTAGCAAATAATCCACTCGCAAATCGCCGCCTATAGTTGTTTCTGGCTCTACCATCTGCACGTTAAAGCCCGCAGTATGGGGCCAATAAGGGCGGCGCGGGTAGCAGCTTCGTTTTTGCGTAGGAGTGGGCCATTGGTTTCCGCACTGGCGCGAACGGTTTGCAGAACAGTATAAAGAGAAGTGAGCGGACTAGAAAAAGGCATTGGAGCTAATAAAATAAGCGGCACTACAGTGTTAATGATTTGCGGACACGAGGCAGTGATTATCAACAGGGCGTTTCCTACCCCCATCCGTCTGCCGTACCTTCGCCTACCCAAACTACCCCGGCCGGAAACCACAGGAAACCAAACCCTAGCTCCGGGCTGTTTAACAACCTATGGCCGATAACTCCGCTTTGCAAGTGGCTGCTCCCGCAGCTGACCCCATTGACCAGCTCGACCCGCGCGAGTTCATTCTGATAAAAAATGCCCGGGTTCATAACCTCAAGAACCTGAGTGTAGCGCTGCCGCGCAATAAATTCATTGTGGTAACGGGCCTGTCGGGCTCGGGCAAGTCGAGTCTGGCGTTCGACACGCTCTACGCTGAGGGGCAGCGCATGTACGTGGAAAGCCTTTCCTCGTACGCCCGCCAGTTTCTGGGCCGTATGGACAAGCCCGATGTGGACTACATCCGGGGCATTTCGCCGGCTATTGCCATTGAGCAGAAGGTCAGCATCAAGAACAACCGCTCCACGGTAGGTACCAGCACCGAAATCTACGACTACCTCAAGCTGCTCTTCGCCCGGGTAGGCCGCACCTACTCGCCGGTGAGCGGGGAGCAGGTGCGCAAAGACAACGTGGCCGACGTAGTGGACTACCTCTTTCGCTTGCCCGAAGGTACCCGCGCCATGGTGCTGGCCCCGCTGCTACCCTCCGAGGACGGCCGGCCCATGAGCAAGGAGCTGGATTTGCTCTTGCAAAAAGGCTACAGCCGCGTGGTAGTAAATGGCGAAACTGCCTTCATTGAGGAGCTGATTGCCGAGGGCCAGCCCGAGGTGCAGGGCGACGTGTTTATTATGATTGACCGCGCCGTAATTCAGCCCGGCGACGAGGACCTGATGTTCCGCCTTTCCGACTCAGTGCAGACCGCTTTCTTTGAAGGCCACGGCACCTGCCTGGTGAAGCTCGATGAGGAAACCCGCACCTTCTCCGACCGGTTCGAGCTGGACGACCTAGTGTTCGAGGAGCCCAGCGTCAACTTTTTCTCTTTCAATAACCCCTACGGCGCTTGCCAGACCTGCGAAGGCTTCGGCTCGGTGCTGGGTATTGACGAGGATCTGGTAATTCCAGACAAGAGCCTGACCGTGTACGAAGGCGCTATTGCTCCCTGGCGTACTGATAAGCAAAGCGAGTGGCTGAAGCCGCTGCTCAAAAACGGTATCCGGTTCGATTTCCCCATTCACCGGCCCTACAATGAGCTGAGCGAAGCCGAGCGCCAACTGCTCTGGAAAGGCAACAAGTACTTTGAGGGCCTCGACGCTTACTTCCGCTGGGTAGCTACGCAAACGCACAAAATCCAGTACCGGGTGCTGCAAAGCCGCTACCGGGGCCGCACTACCTGCCCCGACTGCCGCGGCACCCGCCTGCGCAAAGACGCCCAGTACGTTAAAATCAGTGGCCAAAGCATTACCGACTTGGTGCTGCTACCCGTGAGCCGGGCCCTGGAGTTTTTCCAGAACCTGGATCTGCCCGAGCATGAAGCCAAAGTAGCCGAGCGCCTCGTGACGGAAGTAACCAACCGCCTGGAGTACCTAAACCGGGTAGGCTTGGGCTACCTCACCCTCAACCGCCTGAGCAGTACGCTGTCGGGCGGGGAGAGCCAGCGGATTTCGTTGGCTACCTCCCTGGGTTCGGCGCTGGTAGGCTCCATGTACATTCTGGATGAGCCCAGCATTGGCCTGCACCCCAAGGATGCCGAGCAGCTCATTGGCGTGCTGCGCTCCTTGCAGCAGCTGGGCAACACCGTGATTGTGGTAGAGCACGAGGACAAGATGATGGAGCAGGCCGACCAGATTATCGACATCGGGCCCGAAGCTGGTAGCGGTGGCGGTATCCTGCAATTCCAAGGCACCTACGCCGAGGTCCTGACCTCCGACACCTATACCGGTCAGTATCTGAGCGGCCGCATGGAGGTAGCGGTGCCCAAAACGCGGCGGCCCTGGCGCAACGCCCTGGAGCTGACCGGCGCCCGCGAAAACAACCTCAAAAACGTATCGGTGAAGTTTCCGCTGAACGTGATGACGGTGGTAACGGGCGTATCCGGCTCGGGCAAATCCACTCTGATTCGGCGGATTCTGGCCCCGGCCCTGCTCAAGCAGCTCGGCGGCGGAGCCGGCGAAGCTACCGGCAAGTTCGACCGCCTCATGGGCGTAAATGGGCAGGTGACGCATGTCGAGTTCGTGGATCAGAACCCCATCGGCAAGAGCAGCCGCTCGAACCCCGTGACCTACGTGAAAGCCTACGACGCCATCCGCAGCCTGTTTGCCGATCAGCAGCTGGCCAAAGCCCGCGGTTTCAAACCCTCGCACTTCTCCTTCAATATTGACGGCGGACGCTGCGAGGTGTGCCAGGGCGAAGGCCAGGTGAAAATCGAAATGCAGTTCATGGCCGATATCTACCTAACTTGCGAAGCCTGCGAGGGCCGCAAGTTCAAGCAGGATATTCTGGACGTGAAATACCAGGAGAAGAGCATCAACGAGGTGCTGGAAATGACCATCGAGGACAGCATCGAGTTCTTCAAGGACCAGCCCAAAATTGTGGAAAGGTTGAAGCCGCTCGACGACGTAGGGCTGGGCTACATCCGGCTGGGGCAGTCGGCCAACACGCTTTCCGGGGGCGAGGCCCAGCGCGTGAAGCTGGCCTCCTTCCTAACCAAGGGCAACACCCTGCAGAACGATAAAATCCTGTTCATCTTCGATGAGCCCAGCACCGGTCTGCACTTCCACGATATCAACAAGCTGATGACGGCCCTGAATGCGCTGGTGGAGCAAGGCAACTCCGTGCTCATCATCGAGCACAACATGGACATCATCAAGTGCGCCGACTGGGTTATTGACCTGGGCCCTGAGGGCGGTATCAATGGCGGCCACCTGCTGTTCGAAGGCACGCCCGAGGAAATGGTGAAGCTCAAGGACTC
Organism: Hymenobacter sp. HSC-4F20; assembly: GCF_019599275.1. Taxonomy (GTDB): domain Bacteria; phylum Bacteroidota; class Bacteroidia; order Cytophagales; family Hymenobacteraceae; genus Hymenobacter. Next base: position 426,781 of record NZ_JAHZTD010000004.1, read on the forward strand.
CAACCACACCGCCCGTTTCCTGGCCGAAAAGCTGTAAGCTGGCGTCCGTATTCTACCGTATAACGAAGAGCCACCCAAAGGTGGCTCTTCTTCTATAGTACTACCATGATTCTGGGGATTGAAGAAAAATTCAGGGTAGGCCAGCCCGCGCCCGGCGAGGAAAACCTCCTGATAAGCAGCACCGCGGCCAACAAGGAGTTTCAGGTGGTGTTCGAGGATGATGGTACCACTGGTTATTTCTATGCCCTGCGCGACGCGGCGGAGCTGGAAATCCTGGATGCCCTGCACATCTATAACGTAGCGGATGTGGCCGACCGGCACCTACCCGTTACGGCCCAGATTATGTGGGATGAAGCCCAAACCGCGGCCGTGTTGCTGCTGAACGGGCGGAGTCACGCCTTGTATGACTTCCAGCGACAGGCCGGATTCTGCCGAAACGCCTTCCCGCCCGCTAGAAATGGCCAGTTTGGCTCGCGGGAGCTCACCGACGAGCTGGTAGAAAAATATGTGGCTGCCTGAGCGCAGTGGGGGTAGGAAGGAAGAGTGCCCGATTTCTCGGTTATTCGTTCCATGAACTCTTCTGCTACCTCCCAAGCCGCCTTCGATGCCCTGACGGCCCCCACCGAAAGTCGTGCTTGGCGCTGGGCTGCCTCGGCGGCTATTGTTGGCAACATTGCCATGAACTATGTCTCGCAGCGCTACCCCTTCAATGGGCAAACCAACGGGCAAGTATCGTACAAATACCCCACGCCGCTAACGCCCGCGGGCTATGCCTTCAGCATTTGGGGGCTGATTTTTCTGAGTCTGGCGGCGTACGCCATCTGGCAGTTGCTCCCTGGCCAGCGTCGTAACCCGCTACCCGATGCCATTGCCCGAGCCCTGGTGGTAGCCAATCTGCTGACGTGCGCGTGGCTGGTGGTGTTTGCTTACGAGTTGCTGGTTCCGAGTGCGCTTATCATGCTGCTGTTGCTAGGCAGCTTGGCGGTAATGTATGGGCGGGCCCGCCACTATGTTCAGCGGGACGAGGCACCGTGGTACACCAGCGTGCCCTTTGGTTTGTACTTAGGCTGGATTTCGGTAGCCACCATGGTGAACGTGACACTTGCCCTTGGTACCAGATGGCAAACCAGCCCCGCGCGAAGTATTGAAATAGCCATTGTGCTGTTGGGTGTTACCGCCGGACTGGCCCTGAATGTAACCAAGCGCTTCCGAGAGGTTGCCTACCCGGCTGCCGTAGTGTGGGGCCTGCTGGGTATTTGGGCCGCCCGCCGCTTCCAAGCCGATACGCTGGTTCTCTCCTGGATGGCATTGGGCGTAGCTATCCTGGTAGTAGTGGTAGGGCTGGGGCTGGTATGGTGGGGTAGCAGAAAGGCAGTGATAAAGGCCGGCCGCTGAGGAATGAGAAAATGTCTCTATTGCTCATTCCCCTAACTTGCGCCCTCACTCCCAACCTCAACCCTTTCCGCTATGCGTAAGAATATTGTGGCCGGCAACTGGAAAATGAACACCACGCTCCAGGATGGTCAGGCGCTGATTTCCGAAATCGTGCACATGGTGCAGGACGAAGTCACTGGCTCCCAGGTGGAGGTAGTCGTGTGCCCGCCCTTTCCGTTTCTGTCGGCTATTGGCAAGCAATTGCCCAGCGGCGGCCGTTTCCACCTCGGCGCTCAAAACTGCCACCAAAAAGAAAGCGGTGCTTTTACTGGCGAAGTATCGGCCAAGATGCTGCAGTCAGTAGGCGCCGAGTATGTAATTCTGGGGCACTCAGAGCGCCGTCAGTATTTCCGCGAGGACGATGAGCTGCTGAGCCAGAAGCTAAAAGCGGCTCTGGCGGCCGGTCTGAAGCCAATTTTCTGCGTGGGCGAGAGCCTGGAAACCCGCGAGAATGAAGAAACCTTCCAGTTTATTGGCAAGCAGCTGAAAGATGGCCTGTTCCACCTTTCGAATGAGGAGTTCGACCAGGTAGTTATTGCCTATGAGCCCATCTGGGCCATCGGGACCGGCAAAACCGCTACCAGCGCGCAAGCACAGGAAGTACACGCCTTTATCCGCGAGCAAATTGCCCGTGCTTATGATGCTGAAGCTGCCGAAAACACCACTATTCTCTACGGCGGCTCGGCTAACGCGCAGAACGCCCGGGAGCTGTTCAGCCAGCCCGATGTAGACGGTGGCCTGATTGGTGGCGCTTCTCTCAAGTCGCGGGACTTTACCGAAATTATTAAGTCGTTCTAAGTATCCGGCAGCAAGTTTGCTCTTGTCATCCTGAACCCCGCCCCGGGCCTGTGCAGAAGGTAGCTTCGATAGCCAAAGGTCCTGGGCGAGGTTTAGGATAACAACCGGTTTTTAGGCCGCCAGCTTCAGCCCGTACATGCTCACTACTTTTCTCCTTTCCGGCTTGCTTGCGCTGAACCCGTTTCGGTCGGTGCCGGTCGTTCCGTTAGCCGTGCCGGCCGCCCTGAGTTCCGTGGACCCCTGCCGCCTCTACGGCTCTGTGTACCTCGAAACCGATTCGCGCCGCCGCAGCCAGTGCTTTGGGGTAGTGTACCAGGAGCCGGATGAGGGCTTTGCCGACCTAATGGTATTTCAGGAAACCAACAAGCTTTTCGCCGACAAGGTAGGCCTGTGGTACCTCACCGACTCCCGCGACTTCGCCGACTATGTGCTCCTGGTGACGGATAACCGCAACTTGGCCGACTTCTCATTCCATTATACCAAGGTGCGTTCCTACGCGGGCTGCCGCAGGCAATAGTATGCCTCGTTTTTTCCCCGACCTTTGCCGTCCCGTTCCTGTCAGGTGCGGGACGGTTTTTTGTTGATTGACCCCTAGTAGGTATAGTATGGATTACATTGAACTGCGCGTGCAGGCCCCCCGCGAACTGTCAGATATTCTGGTGGCCGAACTAGCTGAGGTAGGCTTTAACACCTTCGAAGACAATGAAGAAGGTTTCTGCGCTTACATTGACGAAGACCAGTTCTCAGCCGATGCCGTAGCCGAAGTCATGAGCCGCTACGAAGGTTTGGGCGAGCTGGAGTTCTCGCACCGCGTAATTACCCGCCAGAACTGGAACGCCGAATGGGAAAAGAACTTCCAGCCCTTGGTTATTGCCGATAAGGTATCGGTGCGGGCGCCGTTCCACGAAGCCCGGCCCGACCTGGAGCACGAAATTGTGATTATGCCGCGCATGTCCTTCGGCACCGGCCACCACGATACAACGGCCCTGATGATTACCAACCAGCTAGGCATCGACCACCAGGGCAAACGGGTACTGGACATGGGCTGCGGTACCGGTATTCTGGCCGTGATGGCCGTGCAACTGGGTGCCGACTATGTGCTAGCCGTGGACGTGGAGCCCTGGACCGCCGAAAATGCCGCCGATAACGCTGCTGAAAACAACGTGCAGGATAAAGTGGAGGCTCGCCTCGGCGACGTGACGGCCCTGGAAGGGGAGGAGCCCTTCGATATTATCCTGGCCAACATCAACCGCAACGTGCTGCTGGAAGACATGGGTGCCTACGCCCGGTACCTGAAGCCTGGCGGCCCCATCCTGTTCTCCGGATTCTATGAAGATGACCTGCCCTTGATCCGGGAAGCCGCCGAAAAAGCAGGGTTTCAGTACGAAAATCATCGCACGCAAAATCATTGGGTTTCGGCCGTGTTTCGGCAGTCAGCCTAAGCGAGTAGTATTTTACCGAAAACCTGCCCCGCCGCCCGAGCAACAATTTTGCTTGGGCGGCGTCGTTTTTGGAGTTCGGTCTGCGCACTGAGCCGCACCTATTCAGGCGGAGTAAACAAAGCTGAGCCTCAGAATGGTACAAAAAAAGGGTGGCTTATGATTGTGGCGTGGGCGGGGGAAATACGGCGCGAAAAGTGCTGGGTTTTGCCGAAATTGTAGGCGATTAATCAGGCTTTGACGAATTTGATATGAAGCGTACTCTACTTGGATGGGTTTGCGCGCTGCTGTTGGGAATGAGTGCTCCGGCCTGGGCACAGCAGAAGCCGCAACCTGCCAAACAACCGGCTGGCACCGCGCCAACTGCCGCTCCGGCGTTGCCCAAGTTCACGGGCAAGCTCAGCTCGGAGCCCGAGCAGTTTATGGTGGATGTGCAGTCGATGATGGCTACCACCAACATGGCCTCAGCTAAAGCTGCTGGCGCCCGGATGCAGCAACTGTGGGCCAGCAACAAGCTCACGGCTACCCAACAGCGTTACATTGTGTCGCTGAGCCAGTACATGCTGGCGCGTAAGTTTCGGCCGCGGCCCCACTTCGAGCACTTTTACACCGCCATTGCGGCCGGGGCGCTGGTGCAGAATTTCTCCGATCAGCAAATGACGGAGTTTCTGAGTGTGGCAGGCAAAACTTTGGAAAAGGAGTTGCCCGCGGAATCGGAAAAGTTCTTGGCCAGCGCGGCGCAGTTCCTGGATACCAAGTTTCTATACCGCTCCCGCTACAGCACCTTGCGGGTAGTGGGGGGCACGTTCAGCTTCGCTTACAACGAGACGGACATGCCCTCTCTGGCGCCCGCGCCCGTAGCCGCACCTGCTCCGGCCCCTGCCACAGTATCTACCAAAAAGCTGGATACCAAAGCCACTGCCACCAAAAAGAACAGCGGCTGGGGCGACGAAGACCCCTGGGGCTCCGACAACGGCTGGGATACGCCTAAGAAATCGGGCACTGGTACTGCCGCAGCCAAACCCGCTGATACTGGCTGGGCCAACCAGGCGCCCTCGTACAGTTCCTACATGGCCCCGTCTACCCGCGGGCCGGTGCTGTTGCTGAAGGATGCCGACTTGTTTATGGCCTCCTCCGGTGATTCAGTCTACATCCGCAAAACCGGCGGGGCCGTTGTGCCCACCCGCAACCGCTTTGTGGGCTACGGTGGGCAGTTTGCCTGGCAGGTGAACACCAGCCCCGTTACGGCCGACCTGACCACCTACGATTTCGATATTACCCGCCCGGAATTCACGGCTAACCCCGTAACGCTTACCTACCCCGCCGTGCTGGAACAGCCCGTGCAGGGCTGGCTGGCCTACCGTAGCCTCAAGCGCAAAACCCCGACTACCGATACTGGCTACCCCCGCTTTATTTCCACCACCAACGATGCGCGGGTAAAAAACATCGGTGAGAACATTCGCTACTTCGGGGGCTTCTCGCTGTCGGGCAATCGGGCCTTGTCCTCGTCCCTGGACGGGGCGTTGTCGCGCATTATCGTGGACGTGGACGGCAAGCCCAAGTTCCGGGCCGCCTCGCGGGTGTATGAGCTGGGCGACTCCATCATTACGGCCGCTCACGCCTCCGTTACCATCTTCCAGGACAAGCAGGACTCCCTGACCCACCCCGGCGTAAAGCTTAAGTACAACAAGCCCAAGCAGGTGCTGCAGCTGGCCCGCGAGAGTGGCCTCTACAAAACCACGCCCTTCTACGACTCCTACCACCAGATGGAAGTGACGGCCGAGCTGCTAACCTGGCCTGTACGCACCCCCTACATCGACTTTTCCATCCTCACGGCCAAGAATCAGGTAACGGCCAACTTCGAGTCCAAGGAGTTCTACACCAACACCCGCTACCAGCAAATCAAGGCCATCAACAAGCTGCACCCCTTGCAGATGGTGGTGGGTTACAGCATGGAAAACGGCAATAAGAAGCTGTTTACCATCCAGGACGTGGCCACTTTCCGCCAGCTCAAGCCCGACAACGTGCGCACGGCGGTGGCCGGTTTGGCCCGCGACGGGTACGTGGCCTGGTATCCGCAGACCGACCAGGTAGTGCTGCTACCCAAGGCCCTGCACTACGTGAACTCCTCGCGCGGCAAAAAGGACTACGACCACATTGCCATCAAGAGCCTCTCGCCCTCGGGCAAAAACGCTACCCTTGATCTGAATTCCAACGACCTGATTGTGCGGGGCGTGGACCGCTTCAACTTCTCCGACGACTCCGTAACCGTGTTTGTGAAGCCCGATTCCTCGGTGATTCGGATTCAGAAAAACCGCGGCGTGCTGTTCAACGGCACCGTGGTAGCTTCGGCTTTCGTGTTTAAGGGCAAAGAGTTTAAGTTCGACTACGACGGCTTCTACATCGACCTGGTGAAGATTGACTCCATCATTGTGAAGGGGAAAGGCTCCAAGGGCTCGGTGATGAAGGCCCGCAAGGATGTGGACTGGACCCTGACCAACAAGAAGAAGAACTCGGCCGGCCGCCTCTACATCAACGCGCCCAACAACAAGTCGGGCCGCAAGAAGCTGGGCGCCTACCCCACCTTCGACGCCAGCACCGGGGCCTACGTGTACTTCGACAAGCCCGAAGTGCTGGGTGGGGCCTATGACACCACCATGTACTTCGACATCCCGCCCTTCAAGCTCGACTCCCTGAACAACAAAAACCGGGTGGCCGTGGGCTTCAAGGGTACGTTCGTGTCGGGCGGCATTATGCCCGACTTCCAGACCAAACTGAGTATGCAGGAAGATGGCTCCCTGGGCTTCGTATACAACGTGCCCAAGGAAGGATTTCCGCTGTATGGAGGGAAGGGGCGCCTGTTCAACAAGGTGCGCATGAACAACCAGGGCCTGCAAGGCGTCGGGAACGTGAAGTACCTCACCGGCGACTTCCAGAGCGACCAGTTCGTGTTCTACCGCGACTCGGTGGTGACCGTGGGCAAGAGTGGGACCATTCTGCCGGGGCCGCTCAGCGGGACGGAGTTTGCCAAGGTGAACTTCCTGCCCGGCTACCAGATGAAGTGGGCTGTGAAGCAGGACTCGATGTACCTGACGACTCAGACCCAGGGCGAAGCATTCAAGCTCTACGACAACAACAACGGCTTCAAGGGTACGCTCACCTACACACCTGGCGGCCTCTACGGCGACGGCCGCATGGACGGGCCGCAGTCGTTTATCCGCTCCACGCAGTTTGCCTTCAAGCCTACCCGCTACACGGGTAAGAAATCAACCCTGAACATCAAATCGGCTGAGGTAAACAAGCCGGCCCTCACGGCCAACAACGTAAACTTCACCTTTGATTTGAAGGCTGGTAACACGGAGTTTGCCCGCGAGGAAGGCGACAACAAATCCAGCATTGAGCTACCCTACTCCCAATACCGCACTACGCTGTCGGGGGGGAAGTGGGACTTCAAGAAGAAGCTGGTGCAGCTGCGCGTGGCGCCCGGTGCCGACTCCTCCCGCTCCTTCTTCTACAGCACCAAGCCCGAGCAGAAGGGCCTGAAGTTCCAGGCCGCTACCGGCCAGTACGATTTGAGCCGCTACCGCCTGGTGGCCGGCGGCGTGCCGCGCATTTCCTCGGCCGATGCCTGGATTACCCCCGATTCCAGCAAGGTGTACATTCTACCCAACGCCGAGATGCGCGCCTTCCAGAACGCCGGCGTGGTGATGGACACCCTGCGCAAGTACCACCAGCTCTACAAGGGCGAAATTCGGGTGTTGTCGCGCACGGCCTTCACGGGCAATGCCCTCTACAACTACAAAAACGCCTCCGCCGACTCGTTTGCCATTAAGTTTGCCAATTTCCACGTCGATTCGCTGGCAACCATGACGGCTTCGCTGGGCAAGAACGGGAGCGGCAAGGGCGGTATGAAAGGCCTGCTCAAGCGCGGACCCGCCGAGGACGAAGCGCCGGTATCACCACCTACCATTGCCGTGGCTACCCTGCAAGCTACCGACAAGTTTCACCTGGCTCCGCGCATTGCCTACCGGGGCGGCGTCACGATGAACTCCCAGAAGAAAGGCTTCACCTTCGACGGGCAGGCCAAGCTCAATTTCGTGAAGTCAACGACGGCCTCCGGGTGGTTTGCCGTGCAGGACACCATCGACCCCAAGGGAATTCGCATCAAGCTCCACGAGCCGAAGTCGGACGACGGCACGCCCATGCTCTCGGGCCTGTTTATGTCGGAAGGCACGGGCAAGATTTACCCCTTGTTTGTGGCCCCCAAGCCCGGCGTAACGGACATGAACCTGTTTGAGGTAGACGGCGACCTGCGCTTCAACCAGAAACGCGGCCAGTACACCATCAGCCGCCACGACCCCGCCGACCCCGACGTGTACGAAGGCTCGGTGCTGACCCTGACCGACTCTACGGGGCAGCTGGACTTCCGTGGCAAGCTCAACCTGATCAACTCCAACAAGGACTACACCCTCACGGCCGCCGGCCTGGGCACGGCCAAGCCCGATAGCGCCCTCTACGACCTGAACACGTTCATGACCTTCGACATTAACCTGCCGGAGAAGGCCGTAGAAGCCATGGCCGCCGACCTGGCCACCAACGCTAAAGGTGCGCCCGAGGCCCTGGATGGCTCCCCGGCCCAGCTCTACAAGATGGGCGAGTTCATTGGCAACAAGGCCGTGCAGGACTACAGCACCCGCAAGGGCGGGTACGTGCCCCTGCAAAAAGTATCGGCCAAGTTCCTGCACACGGTAGTGCTGAGCCAGGTAAACCTGCGCTGGAATGAGAAGTTCAAGGCCTGGTACTCGGTAGGGAAAATTGGCTTGGTGAGCGTGGGCAAGAAGGACATCAACGCTCTGATTGATGGCTACATTGAGGTGAAGAAAGAAAGCACCGGCGACGCCGTGGAACTGTACCTGGAAGCCGAGCCCCAGACCTGGTACTACCTCAAGTATTCCAACAACGTGCTGCTGGCCAAAGCCCAGCACGGCTCCTTCGACGAAATCATTGGCCTGAAAGCTAAGGGCGACTACAACACGGCCACCGAGTACGGTTTCTACCTCGGCGACGACATGGAGGTGCAAACCTTCCTCAACCACTTCCGCAAAGACTACCTGAAAGAAACCGGCAAGCGCAAAGTCAACACGACGCAGCCGCAGAGCACCGGCAACTTCGACTTCATGGAAGAGGGTAGCAAAAAGAAAAAGAAGAAAAAGGATGCCGTAGACGAAGCTCTGGAAGCTGACCCCAATGCTACCCCGCCCGTCGAGGAAGAGCCGGCTGCCAAGAAAAAGAAGAAGAAAGACGAGCCGGTAGAAGCTGCTCCCGCCGCGGCAGATGCCCCGGTTGAGGACACTGCCAAGAAAAAGAAGAAAAAGGATGAGGCAGTAGAAGCCACTCCGCCCGCCGACACCCCGCCGGCCGAGGAGCCGAAAAAGGAATCCAAGAAGAAAAAGAAGAAGGACGCCAACGACCCCTTCGGCGACGAGTAGCCTCAAAAGCCCCGGCAGATTATCTGCCGGGGCTTTTTGCTGCGCAGTAGGGTAGTAACGCCCCGGTTATCATCCTGAGCCGGAGCGGAGGGCCTCTGCCGTGAGTAATTACTAGTACAACGAAGCGGTAGCGGTTCTTCGCGCTGCTCAGGATGACAAACGAGAGGGTAAGATGACTACCGCTTGGGGCAATGGCTTTGCTTCCACCTTGCTACTCTATCCTTCATCCCCTAACATCGCCTCACTCCGCTCGTATCTTTACCTCATCGACGAATTGCTACCCCATCCTTCCTCATGAATCTCCCTTTAGTGCTTGGCCTGTTGGTGGCCGCTTACCTCATTGGCTCCATCCCAACGGCATTATGGGTAGGGCGCGCTTTTTTTGGGTTGGATATTCGGGAGCATGGTTCCGGCAACTCCGGCGCCACCAATACCTTCCGGGTGCTGGGCAAGAAGCCGGGATCCTTCGTGATGGCCGTGGATGTACTGAAGGGCTGGGCCGCTACCTCCCTAGCCCAGGTTATGCTTAACCAAGGCGCCATCCTGCCCGAGCAGCTCTTGTACTACCAACTGGCCTGTGGGGTGCTGGCCGTAGTCGGCCATATTTATCCTATTTGGGCGGGGTTCCGGGGCGGCAAGGGGGTAGCCACGGTGCTGGGCATGATGCTGGCCATTGCCCCCGCCACGGTGGGCGTGTGCATTCTGGTGTTCATCACCATGCTGCTGATTTCGCGCTACGTGTCCCTGTCCTCCATGACAGCCGGGGTAGTGTTTGCCCTGCTCCAGTTGCTACCCCAGTTCCGGCCGGATAACTCGTTGCTGCTGTGGTTTGGCTTCGTACTGGCTGCCCTGCTCGTGTACACCCACCGCGCCAACATCGGGCGCCTCCGCGCCGGCACCGAAAGCCGCGTGCCTATGCCGTGGGATAAGAAGTAGTATTGCGAAACAGATTAAATAGTATTGATATGCTTTTCGATTTAGCTACTGAAGTAAATGGCTCTTGGCGTGTTAACGGCGAGAATAAAGATGATGATGTGGATAATTATCTTGAAGCTATTATGCAATTACAAACACCTACTAAAATATGTCCTTATTGCAATAGCTATTTGAAAAACATTGTCTTTGAAGATGTTGCTGAAGATAACGATAGATGGCATAATAATAGATGGCATACTTTAATATTCTGTCAAAGATGCGCATATTGGGAATTTAAAGGCTCTGAGTGTGGCAATGCATGCGACCCTAGCCAATCAGTCATTGCAACAGCTATTTCGGCTAGATTTTCAGATGAGATTCCGGCTATATGTAATGAAGAGTTAGCTCAGCAATTAAGAAGAAATGATAAATTGTGGCATACTATAAATCCTCGTCAAATGGAGTTATTAGTAGCAGATATATTTAAATATAATTATAAAAATAGTGAGGTAATGCATGTTGGTGGACCTGGTGATAAAGGAATTGATGTAATTTTTGTTGATGGGGAAGGCGAGAAATGGTTAATACAGGTTAAAAGAAGAGAGAATCCCAAAAAAGCCGAAGCATTTAGCACGCTGCAAAGTATTCTTGGAACTCTTGCTCTAGAAGGTGAGAGAAATGGTATAATTGTTTCTACTTCTGATTCTTTTTCTTATCAAGCAAGAAAGCAAAATGAAAGAGCGCTTAAACAAGGATATAGGATAGAATTGATTGATAAAGGAAAGATAGATAGAATGTTAGGTAATATTTTGCCTTATGCTCCTTGGAAAGAGCTGTTTGCGCACCCTGATGTAAACTGGCTAATAGGTGATTTAAAAGACTATTTTTTGCGTTCAAAGTTGTATCCTAATGGTCAACTCAATTTTTTGACAGAGTTATATAAACACTAGCTTTAAATGCTGAGGTGATTTAGAAATTGTTATCTGGTTTTAAAAGTATTAGTTAGTATTGAGGGCTTGTTGGCCAAATCATACCTTTACCCCCAGCATTTCCAACCAACCCCACCGCCGCATGGCTTCCTACCTCGAGCAGAATCAGGAGCGTTTCCTGAGTGAGCTGATTGACTGGCTCCGCATCCCTTCCGTATCCGCCGACCCTAAGTTTCATGGCGACGTGCTGCGCGCCGCCGAGTACCTGAAAGCCCGTTTCGAGGAAGTGGGCCTGCAGAACGTGGAGCTGTGCCCCACGGCCGGCAACCCCATCGTCTACGGCGAGAAAATCATTGACCCCAGCCTGCCCACGGTGCTGGTGTACGGCCACTACGACGTGCAGCCCGCCGACCCCTACGAACTGTGGACCTCTGGCCCGTTTGAGCCCGTCATCAAGGATGGCAACATCTACGCCCGCGGGGCCTGCGACGACAAAGGCCAGGTGTACATGCACGTGAAAGCCCTGGAGCTGATGAACCAGGAAGGCGGCGTGCCCTGCAACGTAAAGGTGATGATTGAGGGCGAGGAGGAAATCGGCTCCAATAACCTGAGCATCTTCGTGCGCCAGAACCGCGAGAAGCTCCGAGCCGATGTCATCCTGATTTCCGACACCGGCATCCTCTCCAACGACCAGCCCAGCATTGAGGTGGGCCTGCGCGGCCTGAGCTACCACGAGGTGGAAGTAACCGGCCCCAACCGCGACCTGCACTCCGGCCTCTACGGCGGGGCCGTGGCCAACCCCATCAACGTGCTCTGCAAGATGATTGCCTCCCTGCACGATGAAAACAACCACATTACCATCCCCGGCTTCTACGATAAGGTAGCGGTGCTCAGCGAAGAGGAACGCGCCGAGCTGAACCGCGTGCCGCATTCTGACGAGGAGTTCAAGCAAAGCATTGGTCTGCCCGCTACCTACGGCGAGGAAGGTTATACTACCGTAGAGCGCATCGGCATCCGGCCCACGCTGGACGTGAACGGCATCTGGGGCGGCTACACCGGCGAAGGAGCCAAAACCGTTATTGCCTCCAAGGCCTACGCCAAAATTTCCATGCGCCTGGTGCCCCACCAGACCTCCGAGGAAATCACGGAAATCTTCCAGCGTCACTTCGAAAGCATTGCCCCGGCTGGCGTAACGGTAGTGGTAAAGCCCCACCACGGCGGCGAGCCGGTGGTAACGCCCACCGACTCGGTGGCCTACCAAGCCGCGGCCGATGCCATGGAAACCACCTTCGGCAAGCGCCCCATCCCTACCCGCGGCGGCGGCTCCATCCCGATTGTAGCCATGTTCAAGACGGAACTGGGCCTCGATTCGGTGCTGCTCGGTTTCGGCCTCGATTCCGACGCCATTCACTCGCCCAATGAGCACTACGGCGTCTTCAACTTCCTGAAGGGCATCGAAACCATTCCGCACTTCTACCGCAACTACGCGGCCCGTATGAAGTAGGTAGTAGTAGCTTTGTAAGAACACAAAAAAGCCCGTTCCTGACCAGGAACGGGCTTTTTACATAACCGAAAGGAAGCCGGCTTACTTGCCGCCAAACAGGTAGCCTACCGAAAACTGGAACACTTGGTGCGTGATTTTGCTGTCTTTGTCGCTGTCTTCGTCAATGGAGGTAAAGTTGCCATTGTAGCGAATGGTGAAGTTCGGACCTGAGGACAGCTGGTAGCCCACGCCGGCAGCGTAACCCACCTGGAACTTGTTCATGCCATCCGTATCAGACTCCTCATTGCTTTGTCCGCCAACTTCTACTTTGGTTTTGGAGCTTAGCAGCAGGCTGGCCTGCGGACCCAGCTCGAAAATGAAGCCACCGGCGTTGATGCGCGCCAGCACCGGCAGATCCAGGTAGCTCTGACGGAAGGTGATTTTGTCGCCATCTTCTTCCAGGCGGCCGCCCTTCTGGGAATAGAGCAACTCGGGCTGAATAGCAAAGAACCCGTCGCTGCTCAGGGGGGCGTTCAGCATGACACCACCGTGGAAACCAACGAGAGACTTCACATCTGTACCGAACGTATCTTCAATAAGTTTCTTACCATCGCCACCGTAGTTAGCCAGGTTAACCCCTGCTTTCACGCCCAGCTTTACGCCCTGCGCGTGACCTGCCGTAGCCAAACCAGCCGTACCTAGTAGAACAAGAATAAGTTTTTTCATGGTAAATGAAAGAAGTTATATAAATGAATAATCAAAAGTAGCTGAAAAGTACAAGCCCAATGCTAAAGTCACAAAAGTATTTGGCTCGCCAAGCAGACAGGTTACACCCCGTTACCGGCCAATCCGATAGCCCAACTGAAACTGGAAGGCCGAGTTATACTGCTTGATTGTGGTGCCGAGAATATCTTTATAGAGGGGGGCAAAGCCCATATTGTAGCGCACGCCAATGCTGGGGCCGCTGCTAAATTGGTAGCCGATGCCCGCTACCCCGCCCAGGTCGACGGTATGGTACAGGTCTTTGCTGGTGCTGGAAACCGAGGCGGAGCCGCTTTTCAGCTCATTCTTTACCGCCAGCAGGAACCCTACCTGCGGACCCAGCTCAAAAAACGGACCGTCGGCGTTGATGCGTAGCAGCACTGGTACCTCGAGGTAGTGGAGCGTGGAGGTAGCCTCGGCCGCCCCATTCTCGCTGCGGGCTCCCTTCATAGAGTACAAGATTTCAGGCTGAAGGGCAATGAAGTTCTTCGGGGCCAGGCCAACCTGCAGGGCTACCCCGGCATTGAGGCCTACTTTGTATTTGTTGTTATTGTCCGCGTCGTCGCCGGTGATGGTAGCCAGATTAGCGCCAGCTTTGAGGCCAGCCTGCACCGATTGGGCCCGCGCCAGACCCGTAAGGCCAGCCACTAGCAGCAGGGAGAAAGAGAGTTTTTTCATAGAAAGCAAAGGGTAAGCACCGGCATAAAAGTAGCCCCAATCAGCAAACAAGCCCCGGCTGCCGGGAAGAGGCAGGCCGGGGCTTGTACCCTAGCAGGGAGGTAGCAGGACTTACTTGCTCGGAATCAGGTAGCCCAGCGAGAGCTGAAAAGCCGAGTGACGGGCGTTGGCCAGGTCGCCGTTGAAGTAGCTGCCGTTGTCGCTCTTTACAAAGTCGCTGAAAGCGCCTGTATAGCGCAGGTTCAAGCTCAGGCCGTTGTCGGCCTGATAGCCCACGCCAGCTACGTAGCCCAGTTCGCTGCGGTTAAAACCGCTGACGTCTTTCTTGTTCTGAGCCTCCGATACAGTGGGCGTGCCGTTGGGCTGGCGCGTGCGGGTTACCTTGGTTTCGTCGTTGGCGCTGAGCAGGTAGGAGTACTGGGGACCGGCCTCCAAGATCAGGCCCCCGGCGTTTACCTTCAGCAGCACGGGCACATCGAGGTAGTTATAGTTGACTTTGCCTTCGCGCTTTTCGGTGTAGCCTACTCCCAGCAGGGTGCTGGTGTACTCCGTAGGCTTGTTTTCAAAGCCTTTCTGAGAGTAGAGAATTTCCGGCTGAATGGAAAAGAATCCGTCGCCGGTTACATCAGCATTCAGCATCACGCCGCCCAGAAAGCCAAATTTGTTGTTGTAGGTATTCTCGTTCTGGATATTGCCAGCCAGGTTGGAGTAGTTGGCACCGGCGCGCAGACCCAGGCGCACGCCCTGGGCATAGGAAGAAGTGGAAACAGCAGCTACACCCAGCAGGGCAGCGGCAAAAAAGACGGTCTTTTTCATGGTGCAAATAGGGTTGAGTGAGAGATGCACAACCGGGCTAGCTTCGAAAAGTGTGCCAGCCTTGCAGTTTCATCACGAAAAAGTTCCACGCTGTTCCTGGCTTTCTGCTGAGCAATCTGTTTATCAGCTAGGTAGAGGGGGTTCTGCTTGGCGCCAGAGTGGGGTAGCAGAAGCGCAACGACAACAAAAAAGGCTACCCCACGCGGGAGCAGCCTTTTTGTTAAGTAAGCCGGGCAGCCTACTTGGTCGGAATCAGGTAGCCCAGTTGCAGCGTGAAAGCGTTGTTGAAAGCCTTCGGCTCGTTGTCCTGGTCTTTGGTGTCGATCAGGGAGTTGAAGCCGCGGGCGTAGCGCAGGCCCAGGCTGATGCCGCCGTCGGTCATGTAGCCAATGCCAGCTACCCCGCTGATGTCGAATTGCGCCAAGTCAGACTTGTAAGCGTCGTCGCGGCTGATACCGGTGTAATCCAGGAACTCGCCGTTGTTATCCACCTTGTTTTTGGTGCCGTCCGTGTACTTCGTGGTCGTTTGCTGCTTGTTCTTCGAGCCAAACAAGTAGCTTACCTGCGGGCCTAGCTCAAAGAACAGACCGCCAGCGTTAATTTTGGCAAGCAGCGGTACATCCAGGTAGTGCAGCACGCGCTTCTGCTCTAGCTCGCGGCTCTCAACCGTCTTGCCATTTTCGGTACCCAGATTACCCGTTTGCTTCGACTGGATTTCGTAGCCTTTGCGGTTGTAGAGCAATTCCGGCGCGAAGGAGAAGAACCCGTCGCTGCTCAGTGGGATGCTCAGCCCAATGCCGGCATTATAGCCCAGCTTGTAGTCACCCAAATCAGTGCTGTAGTTGGCACCGGTAATCTGGCTGACATTGTCGCCGGAGATGTTCGAATACGTTCCGCCGACTTTCACGCCGATACGGAATCCGCCGGCATCCTGCGCGTGTGCTACAGAAGCGGCCGAGATGAGTGCGAGCGAAAGAGCTGCAATTTTTTTCATAACCAAAGAGGGGGGGAAGGAAGGAGTCGACACCACTAAACCAAGCAACACAACCACGTTTTTCGTGGATTTCTGGGCTTCATAGCGCAAACCAGAGGCGGAAGGTTGCGGCTGAGTTTAGATTTTACGTAGAAGTAACTGTAAGTTTACTAGTCCGTTCCCGGCAAACCTCAACAGCAGTAGCGCGTTAGCGCACCTGGTTTTTATTCAAGTTTCCACGAGCGTACCGAGCGGGTTTGCCTACTTTTGGCTTGATTTGCCGCGTGTATCAGATGAAGATTCGGGACGGACTGCTGCTGGCTGGTCTCTTAGGCAGCGCCGCTGTGAGCTACGGACAAAGCGAAGCTTTGCCGTTGGTGCCAACGGGGCCGCTGGTGCTCGGGGCCTACGCTCAGGGCAGCTTTATCATTGCCCACACCCCCGCGGTAAAGCACCTAGCCGTCTCGCACCCTACGGGGCTGGAGCTTAATCTGCAGCGTCAGACCAACGGCGCCGAGCCCTGGCACGCTTGGTACCGCTACCCCAAGGTAGGGCTGGCCCTAGTGTATTACGATTACCACAACCCGGTGCTGGGCCGCTCCTACGCAGCCAGCGTGTACCTCAACAAAGCCTTCTGGCGTACTCAGCGGCAGGAGCTTAGCTTCCGCGTCGGTACTGGGGTAGGCTACTTCCCAAGCCGTTTCGATCAGGCCACCAACCACAAGAACACCATCATCAGCTCCCGGCTGAATGCTACCCTGCAAACCCGTCTGGAATACGATGTAGCCCTGACGGAGCACCTGGGGCTGCTGCTGGGGGTAGGCCTAAACCACTACTCCAACGGGGCGACTACCAAGCCTAATTTCGGCATCAATCTGCCCACGGTGCTGCTGGGCCTTAATTACCATCAGCAGCGCCCCTTACGGCCCCTGAACGCCCCCCCGGCTCCCGCCCCCGCCGATATTGGCCAAAACTACCTGAACCTGAGCACATCTGTGGGCTGGAAGCAGCGTAATGAAACGGACTCCCGGCGTTATCTGGTAAACTCGGTAACGTTGGCCGTGGGGCGGCGCGTGAATCGCAAGAGTAGCCTGGTAGCCGGCCTGGAAGGCTTCTATGACCGGAGCCTGGCTGCCCAGCTTCAGGATACGGCCCGCGTCGGAGAGCGGCTGCCCGATGTAAAAAAGGCCGGGGTATACGTAGGTCACGAGCTGCTGTTTGGCCGGATGGCTGTCGTTTCGCACCTGGGGTTCTACCTCTATAATCCCTATAAGTCCAACAACTTCTACTACGAGCGGCTTGGCCTGAAGTATCACTTCACCGACCGCCTGTTTGGGAATGTAGACCTGAAAGTACACCGTGGCGCCGCCGACGTAATAGAGTGCCGAATAGGTGTGAAGCTGTGAGAAAAGTACCGGGGTAGGCAGCCCGGAAAGTAGGTTGGGATGAATCTATAGACGCTTCGGAAGCCACTATGCACACTTGAGCAGGTCTGATTTCTCCGCAGTCCGTGAGTAAAGCATCTTTCGCTACCTGTCCACGCCTTACTGGCTGCTCCTATGGAAACCTTCTTGCTGCTTAACCGCTGGCTCCACATTACGGCTGGCTTCACCGGGTTCTTGGTGGCTCCCGTAGCCTTGCTCGTGCGAAAGGGTGGGGCCGCGCACCGCTTTTGGGGACGAGTGTTCCTCTGGGCGATGGTAGTGGCTGGCACTACCGCTATTCTGGCGGCCAGCATAAAAGGCCTAACGTTTCTGCTGCTGACGGGTGTATTCAGCCTCTACCTGGCGCAATTTGGGTACCGTTCCCTGGCCCACCAACGCCTCGGGCGGGGGCAGCGCCTCGGCCTCTACGATTGGGGTAGCGTGCTGCTGGGGCTAGGGCTGTTTGCCGGCACACTGGCCTATGGCCTCTGGCACCGGCCTTTCAACCTGGCCATGGTAGTGTTTGGAGCAATTGGGCTCCTGACCACACTGCGGCAGCTCCGCGCTTTTCGCCGCCCCGGTCCCTGGCCCGCCGGGCAGTGGCTGCGCAACCATATTGCGGGATTTGTAGGCGCCTATATTGCTGCCGTGTCGGCCTTTTCGGCTACCAGCCTCCGGTTTATTTCCTTCCCCTTTAATTTCCTCTGGCCCACGCTGGTGCTGGTGCCTCTGCTGGTGTGGCTGCAGCGCCACTATGTACCCGCCGGGAGCGGGCTGGCATCCAGCAATAAAAAGCCCCGAGCGGCCGGCCCGGGGCAGTAATGCTACTTCTTATCTGCGGATTTAACGGCGGGAGTTTTAGGCGTCTGCTTTTTCTTGCGGTGCACGCCAAAGCTGCCGTTTGTGCGCTTGCCGCGCTTGGTCTTGATATCTCCTTTGCCCATGATGGTAGTGGTTAAAAGTGAATACAGGCTACTTCTTACGCTCTAATGAGCGGGCAAGGTTTCACGTAGTATTACAAGGACGCGAGGCTATGATTGATCTGCCGCACTAGGCCCGGCCCTTCGTAAATAAAGCCGGAATACAGCTGTACCAAGGCGGCCCCCGCCGCCAGCTTTTCCTGCGCATCACGCGCGGAGTGAATTCCGCCCACCCCAATGATGGGCAACTGTCCCCGGCTGCGCTGGCTTAGGTACCGGATTACTTCGGTGGCCCGCCGGCGCAGGGGGCGGCCACTGAGCCCACCGGCTCCCAGCGCTTCTACCGCGGCGGCAGGGGTAGTCAGGTCCGCCCGGCTGATGGTGGTATTGGTGGCTACCAGGCCGCTCAGCTCTGTTTCGCGGGCAATAAGCAGAATGTCGTCGAGTTGCGAGTCGGTCAGGTCAGGCGCTATCTTCAGGAGTAGGGGCCGCGGCGTGGGTAGCATCTGGTTGCGCTCCTGCACCTGCTGGAGCAGGGCAATCAGGGGCTCCCGTTCCTGCAACTGCCGCAGATTGGGCGTGTTGGGCGAAGAAACATTGACCACGAAGTAATCCACTACCTCATGCAGGGCTTCCACGCAGGCTACGTAGTCCTGGGCAGCCAGCTCGTTGGGCGTATCCTTGTTCTTTCCAATGTTGCCCCCAATGATGAGGCCGTGGGTGCGGCGCTGCCGCAGGCGCACGGCCGCCGCCTCGGCTCCGGCATTGTTGAAGCCCATGCGGTTTACCAGCGCCTCATCCTGGGGTAGCCGAAACAAGCGCGGCTGTGGATTGCCCGGCTGGGGCCGGGGCGTGACGGTACCAATTTCCACAAACCCAAACCCCAGGGCCCCTAGCTCATCCGTCAGCTCGGCATTTTTGTCGAAGCCCGCCGCCAGCCCCACTGGGTTGCGGAACGGTAGCCCGAACACCTCCCGCTCCAGGCTCGGATGCTGGTAGTCATAGAGGCCACGCAGCACGGCAGGCATGCCCGGCAGACGGTAGGCCCGCCTCAGGTTATTAAACACCAAATGGTGAGCTTCTTCCGCATCAAGCCGAAAGAACAGGGGTTTGAGCAGCGCTTTATACATGGCGCTGCAAAGGTGGTAAAATTGTGAGATGGTAGGATGGCGAAACCGTAAGTTTACAGCTCTGTCTGCGCGCAATTACGGCAGTTAACCAGCAAGCTCACTAGTTCACTGCTACCCCGCCCAGCCTTCCCGGTCCAGGCTACGGTACTGGATGGCCTCTGCCAAGTGCTGAATCTGAATTTCCTCAGTGCCAGCCAGGTCGGCAATAGTGCGCGCTACTTTCAGAATCCGGTCGTAGGCCCGCGCCGAAAGGCCCAGGCGCTCCATGGCAGTTTTGAGCAGGGTTAGGCCGGCCTGGTTTACGCGGCAGATGTCCTTGACCATCTGGGAGGGCATCATGGCGTTGGAGTGAATATCGGGGAAGGCGCGGAACCGCTCGGCTTGGCGCTGCCGGGCCTGCTCTACCCGCTCCTGAATGGAGCGGCTATCCTCGGAGCGGCGCGTTTCCGTCATCTGGTCGAACGTAACGGGGGTTACCTCCACGTGCAGGTCAATGCGGTCCAGCAAGGGGCCGCTTACCTTGTTGAGGTAGCGCTGTACTACCCCGGGGCCGCACACGCACTCCTTCTCCGGGTGGTTGTAGTAACCGCAGGGGCAGGGGTTCATGCTGGCAATGAGCATGAAGTTGGCTGGGAAATCAATGCTGACCTTGGCCCGCGAAATGCTGACGCGGCGCTCCTCCAGGGGCTGGCGCATTACCTCCAGCACCGTGCGCTTAAATTCCGGCAGCTCATCCAGAAACAGTACTCCGTTGTGCGCCAGCGAGATTTCACCCGGCTGCGGATTACCCCCGCCGCCTACCAGCGCCACGTCCGAAATAGTATGATGCGGAGCCCGGAACGGGCGGGTGTTAAGCAGCGAAGCATCGGCGCCCAGCTTGCCGGCCACCGAATGTATCTTGGTGGTTTCCAGGGCTTCCTGCATGTTCAGGGCCGGCAGGATGCTGGGCAGGCGCTTGGCCAGCATGGTTTTGCCTGCGCCGGGCGGCCCAATCATGATGACGTTGTGCCCGCCGGCCGCCGCAATTTCCAGGGCCCGCTTGATGTTCTCCTGGCCCTGTACGTCGGCAAAATCGGCGGCGTACTGGTTGGCTGTGTGCTGAAACACGTCCCGCGTGTCAACTACCAATGGCGTAATCTGCACCCGACCTTCCAGGAAATCCACGGCCTCTTGCATCGTGTCCACCGGAATGACGTCAAGGTTGTTGACGATGGCCGCTTCCTGGGCATTGCCACGGGGAAGGATAAACCCCTTGAAGCCCTCCTTGCGCGCCTGGATGGCAATGGGCAGCACCCCGCGCACTGGCCGCAGCTCCCCATCCAGGGCCAGTTCACCCATAATGATGTACTCGCCCAGCTTTTCGGTGGTAAGCTGCTGGGAAGCGTGCAGAATCCCCACGGCAATGGGCAGGTCGTAGGCCGAGCCCTCCTTGCGGATGTCGGCCGGGGCCATGTTCACCACCACTTTCGTGCGCGGCATGCGGTAGCCCCGAAACTTCAGGGCCGCCTCCACTCGCTGCTGGCTTTCCTTGATGGCATTATCCGGCAGGCCTACCACGAAAAATCCGGTGCCCTGTGATACAACTACTTCAATGGTAATGGTATAAGCGTTAACCCCTTGCACGGCCGAGCCGAAGGTTTTGGTAAGCATAGATGGAACGGTGGGAATGTATAAACGATACGAGTATGAAGGTACTACGCCGAAAGGTTTTAATCGTAAGCCGCTACCTCTATTTCTGGTAGAGAAACCACATTGCCGCTGGCATCTGTCTTAACCCCGCTCACATACTTTTGATGCAGAACCAGCCACACCCTTCCGGCAAGCTGCACACGTAATGTACCTCGTGTCTGAAGCTGTAATGCCAGAGATAAGCAGTAATAGGCCTCCCGACTACACACGCCGCAAAGCTGCCGGAAGAGGATAGGGCCGCCACCGCTTTGGCCGAGCAGCGTAGCAGCGAGGTAGCCTGCTCCGCTACTGCCTGCTGGTACAGCGCGTCCAGGGCCTTTTCCTTTAGGTCATAGAACCGGTGAGAAGCAGCTTAGGCTACCAGCTGCTCAATGAGCAGAATCATGATGTGGATGGCCTTGATGTGGATTTCCTGAATCCGGTCGGCATACCCAGAGTGCGGGGCCCGGATTTCCACGTTGCTGAGCCCGGCCAGCTGGCCGCCGTCCTTGCCCGTCAGGCTTACCACCTGCATCCCCACCGTGCGGGCAGCTTCGGCGGCCCGCAAAATGTTAGGCGAGTTGCCACTGGTGCTGATGGCCAGTAGCACGTCGCCGGGGCGGCCCAAGGCTTCCACAAAGCGGCTGAACACGTAGTCGTACCCGAAATCATTAGCCACGCAGCTCATGTGCGAGGCTTCGGTGAGGGCAATAGCAGCTAGTGCACGGCGGTCCTGGCGGTAACGGCCGCTAAGCTCCTCGGCAAAGTGCTGGGCATCGCAGAGCGAGCCGCCATTGCCACAGGTCAGGATTTTGCCGCCCTGCTGGAGGGTAGCGGCCATCAGTCGGGCAGCCTGCTCAATGGCGCGGAGCTGGGCGGGGTCCTGCAGAAAACGGTCGAGCACCGACTGCGCCTCGGTCAGCTCAGCCCGGATAAGGTCGGAAAGCGGAAGAGAATTCACGCCCCAAAGATACTACGCCGGCCGACTCGGCGCATCGGGCGGAATGGTAGAGCTGGGCGCGCTGCTCAGGGTAGGGTTTTGGGGCGGAAACGCGGGGCGCGACTCGTTATCGGGGTAGGTAGTAGTGCCTGTGCGGGGTGCCCCGGGGACGCCTCGCTCCGCCGTAACGCGCTGCTCCATCTGATAATCGTAGAGGCGGGCTTTCAGCTCATTAATCTTCAGTTCCCGGGCCGTCACTTCGCGGCGCAGCAGTACGCTGTCTACGTTTTCAGTAATCAGCTGCAGCCCTAGCAGCACTACCGCCGCTATCAACAGCCCAAAGTACAACGCTTCCGGAGTGCCGGCCATGCCCACAAAGCTGGCCCGCACGGAAGGCAGAAGCAGCACCAGCAGCGCCAGCAGCAAAAACACCATTACCAGAATTGTAACCAGACGTTTGAGAGCAAGCATGGGTGTAACAGGTTGTAATGGAGTACAGGATTAGCCCTCATACGGGCGAGTTCCATTCGCGGACTAAATATAGGTTTTTAGCAATGGAAATTGGATGAGCGGTTGAGCTCAGGGGCTGGAGCCGTTGGTACCGGTAAAAACAGGCCCCCTACTCTGCCGTTGCGGAGCGAGCAAGAGAAGAGGAGCCCACTGCTAAAGCTAGGCCTTTCTCCCGCGTACCTTCTCTTCACCGCGGCCCACACGGCGGCTGCTTTAAGCCAGAGCCGCGTTGGTGGTTTGCATCAGGCTCAGGCGCTGGTAGAGGCCACCAGGGCGCCGCTGCAGCTCCTCATGGGTGCCGCGCTCCACAATGCGGCCATGCTGAAGCACAATAATCTCGTCGGCGTGCTGCACGGTGCTCAGGCGGTGGGCAATAACCAGGGAAGTGCGGTTCTGCATCAGGCGCGTCAGGGCTTCCTGCACCAGTTTCTCGCTTTCCGTATCCAGGGCTGAGGTAGCCTCATCCAGAATCAGGATGGGTGGGTTGCGCAGAATGGCCCGGGCGATGCTGAGGCGCTGGCGCTGCCCCCCCGAAAGCCGGCTGCCCCGGTCACCGATTACCGTCTGGTAGCCTTCGGGCGCGGCCATAATGAAGTCGTGGGCGTTGGCAATGCGGGCGGCTTCCATCACCTCCTGCTCGGTGGCCTCGGTATTGAAGCGGATGTTGTTGAAGATGGTGTCGTTGAACAGAATGCTTTCTTGGGTGACGATGCCCATCTGGTCGCGCACGGAGTGAATGGTGCAGTCGCGCACGTCGTGGCCGTCGATGAGGAGCTGCCCGCCGGTGGGGTCGTAGAAACGGGGCAGGAGGTCGGCCAGCGTGCTTTTGCCGCCCCCGCTGGGGCCCACCAGGGCCACCGTTTTGCCCTTCGGAATGGTCAGGTTGATATCCTGGAGTACGGGCGTATCGCCGTAGCTGAACTGCAGGTTGCGCAGCTCAATCTGCTGCCTAAAGGGAGGTAGCACCTGTGCGCCGGGCTTGTCCCGAATGATGGGTTCGGTGTCAATTATGCTCAGCACCCGCTCGCCGGCCACCAGTCCGCGCTGGATGTTGCCAAACGATGAGGATAGGGCCTTAGCCGGCGTGAGCACCTGCGAGAATAGAGCTACGTAGCCAAGAAACGTTTCGCCATCGAGACCAGACTGACCACCCAATACGAGGATGCCGCCGAAATACATTAATCCCGCTACCACTGACACGCCCGCAAATTCTGAGAAGGGCGAGGCCAGGTCGCGGGTGTTATCAATGGCGCGGGAGGTGCGAGCGTACTGGTCGTTCTGGTCCTCAAACTTGCCTTTGATGTAGTCCTGGGCATTGAACGCCTTGATAACCCGGATGCCGCCCAGGGTTTCATCAATTACTGAGAGCATACTGCCCAGCGTACTCTGGCTCTGCTTAGCTTGGGTGCGCAGCCGCTTAGCAATAGTGGCTATAATACCTCCTGAAATAGGTAGCAGAACCAAGGTAAACAGCGTAAGCGGTGTGGAAATGTGAAACAACACCGCGAAGTAAGCAATGATTGTAAGCGGCTCTTTAATAACGGCCGTCATAGTATTGACCACGGACGTTTCTACCTCTTGGACATCAGCAGTAAAGCGCGACATTAAGTCGCCCTTTCGCTCTCCGCCAAAAAAGCTCAACTGCAGACTGATGATGCGGTGGTATAAATCACGGCGCAGATTGCGGATAACGCGGGCGCGCACCGTAGCCAGTAAGCGTAAGCTCAGGTAGCGAAACACGTTACTTAATAGTACTGACATCACTACCACCCCACATACGAAGGCCAGTGCCCCCAGCTTGCCACGCTGCTCCAGTACCTGGGCAAAGAAGTAATTGAATGTGTCCGTTACCCATTGGATTGTAGGCACAAAATCCGGGATACGGCTGGGTGCTTTGAGCGGTACCTTATCCGTTTTATCGAACAGCACTCTCATCAGCGGAATGATGAGGGTAAAATTACCGATGCTGAAAAAGATAGTCAGCACGGTGTACAGCAAGTATTGGGGCAGAAATACGGCCCACGGCCGGGCGTACTGCAGAATGCGGAGGTAGGTCTTCATCGGAAAGACAAAGGTATGGCATTCAGTGTGGCTCCAAACGGTGCAGAGCCGGACAGCCTCCTGCGGCGGGAAGCCTACCGCTAGGGGGCACCAAATGCCCTACCCCTTGCAAAAGCCAAAAGCCGTGTCTCCATTTCCGGAGCAGGGCTTTTGTGCGAGTTACCTCAAGTATAGGACGGAAGTCTTATTCGGCTTTGAATACGCCTACCACCTCAATCTGGCCCATGATATTCTGGTTGAATTCTGCCAGTTCCTCGGCCGGCACCCAAAGCTCGTCGTGCTCAGGGCCGCCTACGTTCTGCACCGGAAACTGCGCCGCATAGTCGGCATCCACGGCAAAGCGTAGCACGTAGCCCACGCCGTAGTACGGTACGTTCCAGTCGCGGGCAATCTGGGCGGCGTACAACTCATTCAGTACAGGGTAAAAGATGGGCTGCTCCGGCAGGCGGGGCGGAAACGCCAGCCACCCGGAAGCAGCAATCAAATCCAGCTCCGCCTGATTTACGGGGCGGTAGAGGAGCAAGGCAGCGGGTTCGTGGCGCATAAGGAGGGTAGGAAAGTAGCTGCTGCTGCCGAAGGGCGGTTAAAACTCGTGCAGGCGCTGGGCAAGGTTCCAGCGCAGGGACACGGAGGCCAGGGCATCGGTGCCGGCGGTGGCGTAGGGTACGGGCAGCTCCAGGGTGCGGTGGCGCAGAATAAACTTGCCGTCGAGCCAGAGGTTGTGGGCCGCCTGCCAAGAGGCCGTGAAGTCGCCGTGGAAGAGGTAGGAGTTCACGCCCGAGCCCACGTAAAAGCCGTACTCGCGCACCTGCCCGCTGCTGTCGCGAGGGCGCTCATCGTAGGGCAGCAGCACATTGGAGCCGTAGTTCTGGCCCGCGGGGTCTAGGCCCTGCTTCACGAAAAAGCCCTTGGCTACCACGTTCAGGCGGGGTAGGGGCTGGTAGCTGGCAATGCCAATCAGTTCCCAGAGGTTGGCGCCCATGGGGTGAGCCAGGGGCTGGGCCGCGTGCTGGTAGTCGCGGTACTTGTCGAGGGCTTGGTAGGTGTAGGGGCGGATGAAGTTGAATTCGCCCTGCAGGTCGAAGTTCCGGATGCCGGCCACGTCGATGTACTTGGCGCCGAGCTGAATGGCCTGCTTGTTGCCGCGCCAGCCGTTGCCGGCCCGAATTTCGCTGAGCACGAACTCATCCAGCACCAGCTGGCCGTAGAGCTGCACGCGCTTCCACAGATTCCACTTGAAATCCAGGCCCAGCAGGGCGTTGCCATCGGAGGAACCGGTGCTCTGCTCAATGGTGCGGTAGAAGATGATAGGGTTCAGGTACTGAATATCGAAGGTATTGCGCCGCTGCACCCGCACCTGCCCGTTGCTAATCACCGAGTCCCGCCGCGAGGAGGCCGACAGTACGCTTTCAAAGATGCCGATGTTGAGGTTGGGCAGCACATCAAGGCTCAGGTGATGCAGGGCCAGAAACTTCCGGTCGTAGGAGGCGTCCAGGTTGCCGGGGTCGGTGATAAGCTGGGCAAACAGGTTCTGGTACTGAAATTTCCAAATGCGGGTCTGGGCCTTCAGAAACAGGTAGGGGGAGGAGTAGTCCGACAGAATCAGGCTGCGGTAGCCGTTGCCAATCTGGTTCCGGTCGTGGCCCAGCTGCAGATTCACGTGCTTGCCGGCGGCGTAGGTGAGGTAGCCGCGGGCCGAGAGGAAGTCGTACTGACCAGCCTGGTTTTTAAATGGCTTCCAGAATCCTTCGTGCGGCACAGCTTGGTCGCGCTCCACGCGCTGCTGCACGTACAGCGGCACGGCCATCTGATTATCGGCCAAAAATGTGTAGAAGCCCAGCCGCTGGTCAATGGTGCCCTCAACCTGCACGCCGCGGGTATTGAGGTAGGCGTAGCTTTTCGAGCCATCGGAGTTGCCCAGACTCAGGCCCAGCACCGGGTTCACGCGTAAGGAGAAGTCGGGCGTCTCGATGCTGTACAAATCCGAAGGGCGCTCATAGAACCGGTTGAAAATCGGTTTTTCGCGCAGGTTCACGGCCGAGTCCTGGCGGGCATTGTGCCAATTGTCGCGCAGCAGGTAACGGATGTTAAACCGATCTTGGCGCGAGAAGCCCGCCGATGAATCCTGCAGCATGCGCTCAGCCAGCCGGGCTACGGCCGCCCGGGTGTAGGGCCGCACCGCGGTGTGTGGGTCCGTGAGGGAATCGGGGCCAAATTTGATGACGT
The DNA here is from genome assembly GCF_019599275.1 of Hymenobacter sp. HSC-4F20. Lineage (GTDB taxonomy): Bacteria > Bacteroidota > Bacteroidia > Cytophagales > Hymenobacteraceae > Hymenobacter. Next base: position 453,376 of record NZ_JAHZTD010000004.1, read on the forward strand.
ACCGATCAATCAGGCGGTATATATCGGCATCCAAGGGCACGTAGGTGGTGCCCATGGTGGTTTTAGTGGTACGCAGCGGCTGAGGCGAATCGGCGGCCGAATTGTTGGGGCGCGGCGGCTGAGGCGGCTTGTCGTAAGTCAGCCAGTTGCCTTGCCCATCGGTAGGGCGGGTAGGCGTATCCTGGGCGGCCGCGGAGGTGGCCAGCAGACCGGTAAACGCCAAGGGTAGGAGGTAGGGTTTTCTCATAAGCAGAGCCGTTTACGCCAAAGCCGGCGCGCGGGTGGGCAAACCTACGGAGTTTAGGCAGTATTGGACGAGGTAGCACGGGGTATAACGCCGCAAGTTACGCCGCAGTACCTTTGCCTCATGCCCACGCGCCTGCTCCGCCACCACGAAATCGACCTGACCGCCTGGGATGCCTGCGTTGATTCGGCCCGGCAGGTGGTCCCCTACGCCTGCTCGTGGTGGCTACAAGCCACGGCGGGCCGCTGGGATGCGCTGGTGGAGCTGGAAGAAGAAACCGGTCGTTACCTGACTGTGTGGCCCCTGCCCGTAAAGTGGCGGCCCTGGGGCCGGGAAGTGCATCAGCCCCCGTTTACGCAACAGCTCGGAGTTCTGGAAACGACAGCTACAACAGAGTTGCTACGGTTGCTGCAGCCCGTCAACCAGTACTCCCGATTCTATACCCAGCTCAACACTGGCAACGCGCTGCCCCATTGCCTTGCCCTAGGCGCTGAGGTGGAGCAGCGCCGTACCTACCAGCTGCCCCTCCACAAGCCCTACTCGCAGGTGCAAGCCGCGTATACCGCCGACTACCGCCGCCGCCTGCGTCTCAATGAATCGGCGGCTACTCCGTTGGGCGTGGTTGAAGCCGTCAGCGCCGAGCCACTGCTCACCTTGTTTCAGCAAACCAAGGGGCCGCAGGCCGGTCTGAAGCAACAGCACTACGCCCGACTGCGGCGGCTGGTGGCAGCCTTGCAGCAGCGCCAACTGCTGGAGTTGCGGGAAGTGCGGCACCCCGAAACCAATACGCTGCTGGCTGGGGCCCTATTTGTACACTATCGTACGCAGCTGATTTATTTGTTTGCCGCGGCCTCCGAGACGGGCAAGAAAGCCGGGGCGCCCCTGCTGTTGCTCGACGATGCCATCCGCCGGCATGCCGGCACGCCCGAGCTGATTCTGGATTTTGAAGGTGGCATGATACCGTCAATTGCCCGTTTTTTCGCCAATTTCGGGGCCGAGCCCGTAGCCTACGCGGCCCTATCGTTCACCCAACGCCCTTGGTATCTGAAATGGATGCGCTGACGCCTACCCCCGCCGACTCTTCCGCTTCGGCGGCTACTTCTTCCGCCCCCGACCTCAGCCGCGTGCACGTGGTCTGCGCCGAACCGTCCATTGCCAACCACTTTCTGGCGGAACTGCGCGATGTGACCGTGCAGCAGGATTCCTTACGCTTCCGCCGCAACCTCCAGCGCCTGGGCGAAATCATTGCCTATAAAATCAGCTCCCAGCTCAGCTATACGAACCAGACCGTGCGCACACCACTGGGCGAATCCAGCGGCAAGCTGCTCCACGATTTTCCGGTGCTGGCTACCGTGTTGCGGGCCGGCCTGCCCTTCCACCAGGGGTTCCTGAATTACTTCGACCAGTCGCCTTCCGCTTTTGCCGCCGCCTACCGCATCGAGGGCACGGCTCAGGTACAGGTGCAGGTTGACTACCTCTCGGCCCCCAGCCTCGACGAGCGGGTGCTGATTCTGGCCGACCCTATGCTGGCTTCCGGCAAGTCGTTGGTGCAAACCTACCGGGCCATGCTGCGCTTCGGCACGCCCCGGCAGGTGCACATTGCTGCCGTTATTGCCAGCCCCCAGGGGGTAGAATACGTGACGCGCGAAGTGCCGGAGGCCACGCTCTGGGTAGCCGCCATCGACCAGGGCCTTAACGACCAGGCCTATATTATTCCTGGCCTTGGCGATGCCGGCGACCTGTCATACGGCAGCAAGCTCTAGCCCCGCTTAGTAACATAACCCTAACGGGGCGGCGGGTAACTTCCCTACCCGAAACCTGTTATCTTCAACACAGCGTTTACGCCTGTTTTCTTCCTTACTGCTCTTTTCCACTGTGCTGCCTGTCCTGCTGAAATACGCCTCCGTTTTTGCCATTGGCATGTTTAAGTTCGTGGCTGCGCCTATTGCCGGGGTAGCCGCGGGCTTGCAGCCGAGCGTCATCTGGGGGTTGTCGGTGGCGGGGATGATGACGACGGTTGTGCTGATTTCGGGGCTGGGCCGGGCCTGGGCCCTGCACCAGCGCCGCAAGCGGGAAGAAAAAGGAAAACCTTTATTTAGCCGCCGTAGCCGCACTATTGTGGGTATTTACCGGCGGTTCGGCATGGTAGGTATTGCCTTCCTCACGCCTATTCTGTTCAGCCCCGTGGGCGGTACCGTTATTGCTACCCAACTGCACGTACCGCGCTGGCGCATCTTGGTGCATATGCTCTGGAGTGCTGCTCTGTGGGGCGTTACCTTCACGCTGCTGGCCGTCAAGTTCAGTCACCTGCCCATCTTCGACCATTATCGGTGAGTCGCGGGCTAAGCACGCAATAAGGAGTAGACGGGTTGTGGTGACAAGCTGTCTGACCGTGAAAACTACTTCAGTATCGTTAAAAAGAGAGGCCTGCTGTACAGCAAGCCTCTCTTTTTAACGATATCAAAATACTTGGCAATCTACTTTTTCCGCCGGTGCTCAGCGCGGCCTTTGGCCGCTTTAGCCGCTTTGGCGGCGGGTGAAGAGGCTTTGCCTTTGGACGGGTTTACTTTTTTGCCCTTCTGGCTGCGGTTTGGACCCGCTACGAACTCCCGGCCGGTGCGCTTATCAATAGTCACACCGGGCTTGATCCACTCTTTGCGCTCGTGGAAAGCACCCTGGAAGGTAGGATCCTCGCGCTTGCGTCGTTCGTCCTTCTCGCGGTCCATGCTTTGCTGCTCATCAAAGCTGGTCTTGGCAACCTCTACCTCGGGCGGAAGGGGTAGTACCGGAATCTGCTGCCGAATCAATTCCTCGATGCGGTGCATGTGGTGCATTTCGGCCTCGTTGGCGAAAGTAATGGCGGCGCCCGTGTGCTGGGCCCGCCCCGTGCGGCCAATGCGGTGCACATAGTCGTCGTACACCAGCGGCACGTCGAAGTTGATGACGTGCGACACCTGAGGCACGTCAATGCCGCGGGCGGCTACGTCGGTTGCCACCAGAAACCGTATGTCGCCGGCTTTAAAGGCTTCCATGGCATTGATGCGCACATTCTGACCCTTATTGCCATGGATGGCTCGCACTTCGCCGTGGGCTTTGCGCTGCAGGAAGCTGGCCACATTCTCAGCGTGCTCTTTGGTACGCGTGAAAATCATGACCCGGTGAAAAGTATCCCAGTCCAGGAATAGGTACTCCAAAAGATTGATCTTGGTAACTAGGTTCGGTACCTCATACAAGCTCTGGCTGACATTCTGGGCCGAGGTAGCAGCGGGTGTTACTTCTACCCGCACCGGAAACTCCAGAAACTCCTCGCTCAGGGTGGTCACCTTTTCCGGCATGGTGGCCGAGAACAGTACGTTCTGGCGCTTGCGCGGAATAACCTCCAAAATGCGCCGAATCTGGGGCATGAAACCCATATCCATCATCTTGTCGGCCTCATCCAGCACCAAGGTCTTTAGCTCCTTCAGCACCAAGTCGCCGCGCAGATAAATCTCCATGAGGCGGCCAGGGGTAGCAATCAGAATATCAACTCCTTTTGCAACGGTTTCAATCTGCGTTTTAGGGCCCAGGCCACCGTAAATAGCAAAAATGCGCAGGTCAGTATAGGTAGCCAACTTTTTTAGGTGGGCCTCCAGCTGCATAGCCAGCTCCCGGGTAGGCGCCAGAACAAGTGCACGCGGATGAATACCTTGAGCATACTTTACCTTCATCAGGAGGGGTAGGCCGAAGGCAGCCGTTTTGCCCGTGCCGGTCTGGGCTATACCGAGCACGTCGTGGCCTGCCAGCAGCAGCGGAATGGTCTGCTCCTGCACGGGAGTAGGCTGCTCAAAGCCGGCCTCCTCCACGGCCATGAGGAGTTGCTTGTTGAGCTTAAAATCGGCAAAGGACAGCGGCTGCGGCGTATCGGACATGGTACTCTAACTTCTGATGAAAGCGTAAAGGTACAGCTTCCGCCCTCCATAATTTTTTCGCTTCCAGCTTGGGCCTGAATTATATCGGGGACTTGCCGACCCATAGGAGGCTTCATTTTCAACGGCTTACTACCGCTAGCAGTTCCTTATTTCAGGTAGAATGCCTCCCTGGGGCGCTGGCAGTAGCCAGTGGTGTGCTTGCCACTGGGCGGTGTTCTTAGAAGCCCAGATGCCATGCTGAATGGGCGTCTGTGGTGTAGTGAGCGGCTGCTAGTCACTTAGCTCTTGGCAGCGGGCGGAGCCAGTCAGGCGGGTATTTTAATGTAGTTGCTGCCGGTTCGGGTTGCGTATTCAGCGCTAGGTAGTTAGATCAATGCGTGGTTGAGCTGGTGAAAAAAGTCGGCTAAACGTTTGCAAATTCGCTGCCGGCCCCTACTTTTGTGGCTCCAATACCCAACACGGTAGGTATAGCTCAGCTGGTTAGAGCGTCGGATTGTGATTCCGAAGGTCGTGGGTTCGAGCCCCATTACTTACCCACCTCAAAAAGGTCTCTCCGCTACGGTAGAGACCTTTTTTATTTGCCCAAATTGCTCATCCAGCCTCTTTTTCCGGCCCAGGCGGAAGGATTTAAGGCCGAGCCGTGTTGCGGAGCAGTAATAGTAGAACATGAACCACTTTTTCTCTTCTAATCTATGAGTCTGGTTGTTATCGGCACGGTGGCCTTCGACGCCCTGGAAACGCCCTTCGGCAAAACCGACAAAATTGTAGGTGGTGCCGCCACTTATATTGGCCTGTCGGCCTCGTACTCCGTGAAACCGGTAAAGGTAGTTGCGGTAGTTGGCGACGATTTTCCCCAGTCGGATATTCTGCTGTTGCAGGAACACGGAGTGGATACCGAAGGCCTACAGATTAAAGAAGGAGAAAAGTCGTTCTTCTGGTCGGGCAAGTACTCGAACGACCTGAACTCGCGCGAGACCCTAGTGACGGAGCTGAACGTGCTGGCTGATTTCGACCCCATCATTCCGGACTCTTACCAGGATTGCAAGTATCTGATGCTGGGCAATCTGACGCCCCAGATTCAGCGCTTGGTAATTCAGCGCCTCGTGAACCGGCCCAAGCTCATCGTAATGGACACGATGAACTTCTGGATGGACGTAGCCCTGGATGAGCTAAAAACCACTATTGAAATGGTGGACGTGCTCAGCATCAACGACGAAGAAGCCCGGCAGCTGTCTGGGGTGCACTCGTTGGTGAAGGCAGCCAAAATCATCATGGCAATGGGCCCGAAGTACCTCATCATCAAGAAGGGAGAGCATGGTGCCCTGCTCTTCCATAAAAACAAAGTGTTCTACGCTCCGGCACTACCCCTGGAGGAAGTATTTGACCCCACCGGGGCCGGCGACACGTTTGCAGGTGGTTTCATTGGGCACCTGGCTGCTACTGACGATATCAGCTTCGACAATATGAAACGCGCCGTTATTCACGGCTCGGCTATGGCTTCGTTCTGCGTGGAGAAGTTTGGTACGGAGCGTCTATTGAACCTGAGCCAAGAGGAAATTGAAGCCCGCGAGCAGCAGTTCGCCGACCTGGTAGCCGTAGTACCGGCTTCGGCTGTAGCGCAGTAAAAGTCTCTAACAAAACAAGAAGCCCTGGCTGCCACGAGCAGCCAGGGCTTTTGCGTGGCCCGAATTTTACCATAACCCCCCAGCTACGGACGAGGTACAAGCTCTATCCATCCACCCGTAACCCCCCTACGGCCATGAGCATGAGCAAAAAAGAAACGGACCTGACCAACGAGCAAACCTCCGTCAATCCGGCAGCCAATACCAAGAAGAAAAGCACGCAGGTGCAGAACCCAAATGTGAGCAACGTATCTACGCACGGCAACACTACGGATGGGAACTCCGCTGGCAACGAGCCCCGCAAGACCACACCCATCCGCAATAATCCGCAGGGCAATCAGCCCATGTCCGTAGATGGCAATCAGCGGGGAACAGGCAAAAAAGCCGATTAGTCTACCTGCCTCCGTTGAGCACGAAGCGGACTTTTACCAAGCTAAACGGTAGTGGAAGATAGAGCTTACAGTTCTGTTTAGCCACGGATTAGCTTGATAAAAGTCTGCTTGTTTTTTACAACCTTAAGGCTGTTGGAGGGGTAAAACAAGAAAGACTGTTCGCTCACCCTTAAGCTCTACTACCATGTCTAAGCATAAAAAAGATTCTCCGATTTCGAATCAAAAAAGCGACTCGGTTATGGGCCCCGACGCCCTGAACCATACGCCTTCGGTTGACCCCGACACGCGCGGTAACGGCACTACGGTACAGAACGATAACCAGAATGGTCTTAACCAGGCCGGCAACCACACCCGGAGCAATGCCCCGGGGGGCGGCGACAGTGAACAGGAGCGGACCACGCAGGCCAACAAGCCCCGCCATAATCCTAACCCAAGCCAGCAAAAGCTGAAATAGATTCTGATAAAAAGTAAAAGGCCTCTCGCAAGCTACTGCGAGGGGCCTTTTGGCATAGCACAGGGTGAGAAGCTAGGGAACTACTTTGAGCCGCACTACGCGCGTGTCAACGTCGCCTTTATCAAAGAAATCCTGCTCGAAGAGAATAGTTTTATTGTCGAGCCAGCGGGGTTGAGTGCACCCCCACTCCGTTTGTCGTTCCCACAGCAGGTGCGGTTTGCCCCCATCCATGGCCCACAGCTGCAAACCGCTGGGCTCAAAACGGGCCAGCACGTCGGAGTTACCGCACACAAAGTGTTGGCCATCAGGTGATACAACAGGCGGGGCCATAAGCTGCGTCCGGTGCCCGGTGCGCTGGTCTACAAGTACATAGTACCCCCCTTCATACAAGTGCACGGAAACCAGCCATTGCTTGATTTCTGGTAAGTTGGCTAGGTACTCGTAAGCTACATTACGTTCGTCTTCCGCCGGATTATTTACCAGGCGTACCTCGGCCGCCGCAGTGGGGCGTAGGCGTAGGGCACGGCCTGTCCGTAGCACCCGGGGGCCAGCGTGCGCTAGCCGGCGCTTTTCCTGGGCTGCAAAATCTAAAAACGATTCTTCTTCTGCCGCCGAAGCCGGCTCACTTACTACCCACTCAGGGCTAGGTAGCCGCTCATATACTGGGCGCGCGGCCGGATAGATGCGCAGCACCCGACCTGGTACCTGCACCAAAGTATCTAGGTGCTCTAATCGGTAGATACGCGGGGGCTTCGGAGCAGGAAGAGGTTGTACAGCTATGCCGGGACGCGGCTTTTCCGCTGGCTGCATGCGCAACGAACAAGCCGGCAAAGCCATGGCCAGCGGCAAAACGGCCGCTACGGTACGAAACCGAGACATGATAGGGGTAGGCTTGATTCGAAATGCGCGACGTCTAGGAGACAGGGAGCGAAAAGAAAAGGGCATGCAGCGGGTTCCGCGAATCAGGGATTCAGCCGGAAATTCAAGATGAAATACGCAGTTGGCGTGCCAAGGGTGCAGCCATAAAACGTACTACGGGTAAGAGGAGCAAAGAACAGCCAGCCGGCAAAGCGGGAGCCAGATGCAGGCGTACCAGCCGCCGTTCCCGTAGGTCTGGGCAGTGAGACTGGCCGGCTAGAAATCCTGTTGCATCCACTGTCGGAAGCTGGCCTGCTGCTCTGGAGTAGGCGAGGCGAGCTTCTCCACCGTAATTTTCTGCCAGAACCGGTGGGCTGCGTCAGCCACTAACGGAACAGTGAGCAGGCGGTTCTGGCGGAAAACAGTTACCTCGTGGCGGTCGGCTCCATCGCTGAGCAGGGTTTGCAGGTTCATGTCCACCCGGCGGCCATTCACGGCCACTACCTCATCGTCCACGGTCAGGCTCAGGGCCGCCGGCGCATCGGGCAGAATATCCGTGACTTCCGTACGCTCGTTCTTGACCGTTGTCCGGAAGCCGTAGATGCCTTCGGAAACTGAGAGGTTCTCATCAATGCGCAGCCGGCAGCCCACAAAGCCCAGCACCCGGTTCAGCGGCTCTTCCAGCGGGGCCGTACCGTAGATGAACTTATCAAAATAGGCCTGCATGTCGCGGCCGGCTACTTCTTTCACGATGCGTAGGTAGTCTTCCTCCGTGTAGCCTACACCAGTCTGGCCGAACTCTTCCCACAGCCGACGCATCACGTCGTCGAGGCTGCGCTTGTGGCCTGACAGTTGCCGCAGGGTAAGGTCCAGCAGCAGGGCTACCAGGGCGCCCTTGTGATACACCGATACTTTGCGGTCGGGCACGCCCGGCTTGTAGCCATCCAGCCACAGGTCCATGCTGGCGTCGGCCACGGAAAGGTGGTAGCGGCCGTAGTCGTCGTAGTGCTTGCGCAGCACCGTATTCAACTCCTGGAAATACTGCTCGGCGGTGCGCACCCCGGCGCGGGCCAGCAGGTATTCGCCGTAGTAAGTGGTAATGCCCTCGGCTATAAAGCAGGTACGGAAGTAATTTTCTCGGGCGTAGTCGTAGGGCTGCATTTCGGCGGGCCGAATGCTTTTGATATTCCAGGCATGGAATAGCTCGTGGCAACTCACGCCCAGCAACTCCTTGTAGAGGCCTTCCGTCATGAGCAACTCGGCCGGACCCAGGGTAATAACGGTGGAGTTTAGGTGCTCTACCCCGTGGTAGTGCTTGTAAGGCAGAACCTGGTTGAGGAAGTGGTAGTCCTGGGCCGGAAACGAGCCAAATACCGTCAGCTGCTCTTGGCTGAAGCGGCGGAAGTCCTCTACCAGCCGCGCCCAGTCCACGGGACACTCGCCCTGAATCCAGATGTAGAAGGGCAACCCGTTTACCTCGTAGTTGCGGTACTGCAGGGTAGGGCTGGCAATCAGGGGCGAGTCGGCGAGGTGGTCGAAGCTCTGAGCTTGCAGGGTATTCGGTCCGCTTTGGGGCAGGCCACAGGCAATCTGCCAGCCCTCGGGCAACTCCAGCAGCAGCTGGCAGGGCTCCTGCTGGCGGCCTTCCACGTACATAAAGCCCTGCACGGGGTTCAGGTAAAGCTGGGTTTCATCGAGCCAGGAGCCGCCAGCATCCATCTGGTGAGCGTAGAAGTTGTAGCGCACCCGCACGGTGCGGCCAGCCGCGCCGGTTACCTGCCACCGGTCCTTGGTAATCTTGCGGGAGGAAAGAAGCTCTCCGCTGGCCGCATCCTCTAGTACCACGTGCTGGAGCTTCTGGGCGAAATTCTGCAGCTCGTAGCGGCCGGGCCGCCAGGCCGGAAGCTGCAACTCCACTGGGCCGGTGGCGTCCGGGGCCACGGCAAAGGTCATTTGAATTTGGACGTAGAAGGTAAGCGGGTTCTCGAACGAGACGTGGTAGTGAATCATGGAAGCGCGGGCGGCGGCAAAGGCCGGTACATCTTGGACGTAAAGCTACGAATTTGCGGGGCCGTACGCCCGGGTTTTCATACGACCGTCACGGGAAAATAACCACCGGATTGTGACGGAGTTTTCACCGAAATCCAGATAAAGCGCCGGGAAAAAGCCGCGGGAGGCATTGCCTTTTCCAACTCAACCTGTTACCTTTGCCGGCCTTACCTGTCACTGAGTCACTTAACCATACCATGAAACGTACTTTTCAGCCCTCGCAGCGCAAGCGCCGCAACAAGCACGGTTTCCGCTCGCGCATGGAAACCGCTAACGGCCGCAGCGTAATCGCTCGTCGTCGTGCCAAAGGCCGCAAGCGCCTGACCGTATCCGACGAAGGTCGTCATAAGCGCTAAGCCGCTGCCGGCTTCTGTGCAGCTGCCGCTCTCTGGGCCAATGAACCCTGCCTCGGGCGTGCGCTCCTACTCGTTTCCAAAAGAAGAACATCTGTGCCGCAAAAAGCTCATTGACGAGCTTTTCGGCCGGGGTTCTTCTTTTGGTTTATACCCCCTGCGGCTGGTGTGGCTCCCTACGGGTGCTTCAACTACCGCGCCGCCGCAAGTGCTGGTGAGCGTGAGTAAGCGCAATTTCAAGCGTGCCGTTGACCGCAACTACCTCAAGCGCGTCCTGCGCGAAGCTTACCGGCTAAATAAGTACCGGCTGGTAGAAGCAGAAGGCGGCCACCACCTCGGGTACTTGGCTATTATCTACACGGGCAAGGAAAAAAAGCCTTTCACGCTGGTTGAAAAAAAATTAATTTCAGGGCTAGAGCGTTTGCTCACTGAAGCCGGTGCCACTCCCCCGCGAGCCGCCGGTTCTTAGTATACATAGCCTGCCGCCCGGCTGCTCATCCGCCCAGGAAGGCCGGTAACGAGGTGCACTGTAGGGTCGTATAGTTGTTTTCAGCCCCGTTTATGCGTAAAAAATCCTTGGCCGCTGCTGCTTTGCTTGGTGGTGCCGCCCTGCTCGTATCCTTCCGCTCGGCCTCCGATAATGAGCGGTATTTCGAAATTGCCAAAAACCTCGACATTTTCGCTACCCTGTTCAAGGAAGTGAATACGTATTACGTGGACGAGGTGCCACCCGCCAAACTGGTGAAAACGGGCATTGACGCAATGCTTAAGTCGCTGGACCCGTACACCAACTATATCCCGGAAGACGACATTGAGGACTTTCGCACCATGACCACCGGCCAGTACGGCGGCATTGGGGCAGTGGTCATTAAGCGCAGCGGCCGTACGGTGGTGCAGTCCGCCTACGAAGGCTACCCGGCCCAAAAGGCGGGCCTGCTTCCCGGCGACGAAATCCTGAGCATTAACGGCGTAAACGTCGATAAAAAGAGCAACTCTGATATCAGTAAGCTGCTCAAGGGCCAGGCTAACTCTCAGGTGAAGCTGATGGTAACGCGCTACGGCCAGGAGGCGCCGGTGGAAATCAACATCACCCGCGACAAGATTCAGGTCGACAATGTACCCTACTACGGCATGCTTACGCCGGAAATCGGCTATTTTCAGCTAACGGGCTTCACCGTGGACGCCAGTAAGGAAGTGCGGCTAGCTGTGGCTAAACTCAAGGAGCAGGGAGCCAAAAAGCTGGTGTTCGACATCCGCGACAACCCGGGCGGCTTGCTCAATGAGGCTGTGAACATCTCCAACCTGTTCGTGGACAAGGGCAAGGACATCGTCAGCACCAAAGGCAAGGTGTCGGACTGGAATAAAACCTACAAAGCCCTGGATGCTCCGCTCGACACGCAGATTCCGGTGGTAGTCATTACCAGCAACCGCTCGGCTTCGGCCTCGGAAATTGTATCGGGGGTGCTGCAGGACTACGACCGAGCCGTGCTGGTGGGGGAGCGGACCTTCGGTAAGGGGCTGGTGCAGGCTACCCGCCCGTTGAGCTACAACTCCCAGCTGAAGGTTACCACCGCCAAGTACTACATCCCCAGTGGCCGGTGCATTCAGGAAATCGACTACACCCACCGCGCCGACGACGGGACGCTGGGCAAAGTGCCCGACTCGTTGCGCACGGCGTTTAAAACGCTGGCCGGCCGCACCGTGTACGATGGGGGAGGGGTAGCGCCCGACGTGGAAGTGCAGGACCGCGAAATTGCCGACATCACCCGCGTGCTGCTCCAGAAAAGCTACCTGTTTGACTACGCCACCCGCTACCGGGCTGAGCACGCCAGCATTGCGCCGGCGCGGCAGTTCAAGCTCTCGGATGCCGACTACCAGAAGTTCGTGGACTACCTCAAGGGCAAGGATATCAACTACAGCACCGACGCCGAAAAAGCCCTGGCCGACCTCACCAAGAAGGTGAAAGAGGAAAAGCACTACGACGACGTGAAAGCAGAATTGGAAGGCATGCGCAAGAAAGTCACGACCAACAAGGCCAATGACCTGATGCGCTTCAAGCCCGAAATCCGGGAGTTGCTGGAGCAGGAAATTGTCTCGCGCTACTACTTCCAGAAGGGCAGCGTAGAAGCCAGCTTCGACGACGACCCCAATATTCTGATGGCCCTGAATGTACTCAACGACCAGCCCCGCTACGCGGCCCTGCTCAAGCCCGGCACCGTGGAAGCCAAAACCCGCCCCGAAGCCAAGCGCAGTACGGCCGGCGGTAAGTAGATAACCCAAAATTGCGAATTAAGGAAAGCAGCCTCATCTTGGGGCTGCTTTTTCTGTTTCCAGTGAGTCCCCAAGATCTTATCAGTAAGTTAAATTCAGAGTATAGCGTAGCCGTTCGAGCAAAGCTCTCAGCAGAAGATGCTGTTACGGCTTGGTCTACCTGGATGATAGCACCCGTTGAGGGCTATGTAGAAGGACAACACTTCGGTCCGTGTCCTACGCGGGAAGTGGAATGGTTGGAAGTGAATCCCTTTGTGGTGGAACCTGTAGGACGATTGGTTAGGCCACGGATGCATAATTATGAGCAGCAGATACGTGAGGCTCTAGAAGCTGAGAGTATTCTATTCGAAGCACTGGAGTTGGTGTTTCGGGTGTACTTGCGCTAGCGGCTTGGAATAACAGCCGAAACCAAATGGTACCTTTGCGCTATGCCTACCTTGCTACTGTCCCTGGAAACCTCCTCGCCGGTTTGTTCCGTTGCCCTGCACCGTCTAAACGACGGCGAACTGGTGGGGCAGTCGGAGCTGCGGCTGGAAAAGTCGCACTCTTCCCACCTGAGCATACTAATCCACCAGTTGCTAGAAAATACGCTGCATACTTTGCAGGATGTGGCAGGGGTAGCCGTGTCGGATGGGCCTGGCTCCTACACGGGGCTGCGGATTGGCACTGCCGCCGCTAAAGGACTGTGCTACGCCCTGGATGTTCCGCTGCTGGCCGTGAGTACCTTGCGCAGCCTAGCCTACCAAGTAGCAAGCCGCACACCCCGGCCGGAGCAGTACCTGTATTGCCCTATGCTGGATGCCCGCCGCATGGAAGTGTACGCGGCCATGTACCGCTCCGATATTACCGAAGTGCTGGCGCCTACCCCCCTGATTCTGGAAGAGTCCACACTGGCCGAACATTTATCCCACCACTCCTTGTTATTCTTTGGTGGCGGGGCCAGAAAGTTTCAGCCACTGGTAGCCAGCAACGCACGGGCTGAGTTTCTGCCGGGTATTGAGCCTTCGGCAGTGGCAGTTGGGGCGTTGGGAGTTGCTGCCTACCATCAACAGGAATTTCAGAGTGTAGCTTACTATGAGCCTTTTTACTTGAAGGAAGTACATACCACCACGCCCAAAAACAAGGCATGATGGTCGCCTTGCTCGGGGGCCGACAGCTAGCAAGTAACAGCATTTGTAAAACGGCTACCCTGCGGTAGCATGCAGTATGGAAGAATTCATCAACCGCGTGGCGCAAAGCGCCCTGACTACCCTCAACCTCGAAGAATTTATTCATCCGGGGGAGCGGGTAGTGTATGATATCAAGGACAACCTGTTCCACGGCCTGATGCTGCGCGAAAAGGATTTCCGGGAATTCATCAAAACCCACGACTGGAGCCAGTACGACGGCAAGAACGTGGCCATCATCTGCTCCACCGATGCCATCGTGCCGACTTGGGCCTACATGCTGCTGGCATCTAAGCTGCAGAACCACGCCCACCGCTACGTATTCGGTAACCTGGATGCCCTGGAGCAGGAGCTGTTTCACGAAGCCATTGCCGCCATCAGCCCCGAGCAGTATCAGGATGCCAAGCTGGTCATCAAAGGATGCGGCGACAAGCCGGTGCCAACTTACGCTTACGTGGCCATTATGCAGAAGCTGCTACCCGTAGCCAGCAGCATTATGTATGGCGAGCCCTGCAGTACCGTCCCGCTCTATAAGCGCCCGAAAGCATAAGTATCCTGATCTTATAAGCAAGGAAACGCCCGGAAACACCTCTTCCTGGGCGTTTTCTTGCTTGTTGGGAGGTAGTATAAAGCCTTGTGGATAAGGCAAAATGAGCCGGCCCGGGCCACGCGGCGCCCGGCAGCGGGCAAGTGCGAGCGACGCAGGTAGCCATAAGCGCGGCAGCTTCCGGAAGGACCGGTATCCTAGGAGCCCCGGCAGAATGTGCATCTTTAGTTCTCCAATCTTCTGCGCATGACTCAAGCAACCCCGGCTCCTATCTATAAAATAAGTCTGCTGACGGGCATTGCCATTGTGGTGGCGAACATGGTGGGTACCGGCGTGTTTACCAGCTTAGGATTTCAGGTAGTGGACATTCAAGGTGGCTTTGCCCTGCTCATGCTCTGGGTAGTGGGCGGGGTAATTGCCTTGTGCGGGGCCCTGAGCTACGGTGAGCTAGCCGCCGCCATGCCCCGCTCCGGCGGCGAGTATCACTACCTCTCCCGCATCTATCATCCCGCGGTTGGGTTTTTGTCGGGCTGGGTATCGGCTACGGTCGGCTTTGCTGCTCCTACTGCGCTGGCTGCCATGGCCCTGGGCCGCTACGCCCAGAGCGTCTGGCCGGGCCTGTCGCCGCTTTGGCTGTCGGTGGGGGTAGTGCTGGGGCTGGCGGTAGTGCATAGCACGAGCCGGCGGGCGGGCAGCCGGCTCCAGCTGCTGGTTACCAGCGTAAAAGTGTTGGTGCTGGCTGGCCTAATTGGAGTCGGGCTGCTAGTAGCTACCCCGCAGCCTATTTCCTTCGTGCCTCATGTTGTGGCCGATTGGCAGCAATTAGTGAGTCCGGCCTTTGCTGTGTCGTTGGTGTATGTGTCGTACGCATATTCGGGCTGGAACGCGGCCGTGTACCTGACTGGCGAGGTGGCGGAGCCCCAACGCAATCTGCCGCGCATTCTGGTGCTGGGCACTGGTCTGGTGCTGCTGGTATACGTAGGTCTGAACTTTGTTTTCCTGTACTCTACGCCCCTAGCTAAAATCAGTGGCCAACTGGAAGTGGGCTTCGTGGTAGCTACCGCGCTGTTCGGCCCCGTGGCCGGCCGGGTAATGGGCGGCGCTATTGCCGTACTGCTCGTGTCCACGGTTAGCTCCATGCTGTTCGCGGGCCCGCGCATTGTGCAGGTAATGGGCGAAGACCTACCCGTTCTGCGGCCCTTGGCGCAGCTAAGTCCAGCGGGCATACCGGTGCGGGCAACGATGTTTCAGACGGCTCTCACCCTACTGTTTGTCTTCACTGGCACCTTCGAGCAGATATTGCTTTACGCTGGGTTTGTGCTGAGCCTATTCACTTTCCTGACCGTGCTGGGTCTCTTTGTGCTGCGCTTCCGCCAGCCGGAACTGCCGCGACCGTACCGGACCTGGGGCTATCCGCTCACCCCCCTGCTATTTCTGCTGCTCAATGGCTGGACGCTCCGCTTCATTGCCCAGAGTAAGCCCCATGAAACCCTTTACGGCCTCGCTACCCTGGCTATCGGCTTGCTTCTGTACTTGGCCGGGCAACGGCTGTTCCGTCAACCTTCCCCCGCATCCCGGTCGTAGTGCAAGTTCTCCGTGTATGGAAGCTCCCCGTTCACAACCTGGCTGGAAACAAAAGGCCTACAGCATCATCTTCGAATCGGACACCCCCGCGGGCCGCGCATTCGACATTGCCTTGCTCTGGGCTATTTTGCTGAGTGTGCTGGCCGTCATGCTGGAAAGTGTCCGCAGCATCAACGCCCAGTATGGCACGTATCTGCGGGCCATAGAATGGCTGTTTACTGCGCTGTTTATGGTGGAGTATATAGCCCGGTTAGTGGTAGTGCGGCGTCCGCTCACCTACGCCCTAAGCTTGCTGGGCATCATCGATTTTCTCGCTATTGCGCCTACACTAGTCAGCTTGGTCGTAGCCGGCAGCCAGTACCTACTGGTAATCCGGACGCTGCGGCTGCTGCGCGTGTTTCGCATTTTTAAGCTGGGCCGGTTTGTGGGCGAAGGCGAGTTCATTGTGCGGGCCCTGAAGGCCAGCCGCTTCAAAATTCTGGTGTTCCTGACGGCTGTGCTCACGCTGGTCGTGGTTATCGGCACCCTGATGTACGTAGTAGAAGGTGGGCAAAACGGCTTTACCAGCATACCCAAAAGCATCTACTGGGCTATTGTCACGCTTACCACGGTCGGCTACGGCGACATCTCACCCGTGACGGTGCTGGGCCAGAGCTTAGCGTCGGTGTTGATGATTCTGGGCTACGCCATCATTGCCGTGCCCACAGGAATCGTTTCGGCCCAGATGGCCACGCCCGCTACCCCCGCTACCCCTGCCCCGACTTACAAGCAGGTTATCTGCCACGTGTGTCAAGCGACGGAGCACCGGCCCGAAGCGGAGTTTTGCTGGCGCTGCGGCGAGAAACTATAGGGAAGGGGAGGCTCCGCCGTACATTTTTTACTTTCGCCTCTCCCAATCCGTTTTCGTATGCGTTTTCTTTCCGTTCGGCAGCTGCTGCCCGCTATGGCAGTACTGCTAGCCGCGTGTTCCGAGCAGAACTCCAAGCGTCCGGAGCAAGCCGCCGCCCCAACGCCGGCTGATACTATTGGTCGGCCGCCGGTGCCGGCTGCCCCCGTCGCCCCCGATACCACCGCCCTGCATAACGCCGCCGCGTACCTGGCTGGGTTGCCCGTGAGCCGGACGAGCGAGTTGCGGCCTCTGACAGCGCAGCCCGCCTGGCAGGCCTACGCCACCGACGCCAACAAGAGCTGGACCACCTACCACGCCACGCGCACCGCTAAAATAGAGGACTGGGCCCGTACGGAGCTGGACTCGGTCCGCTCAGCCAGCCCCACTGTTTTCTACCCCTTCAGCGGCCCCGACTTTCTTAACGTAACTACCATGTTTCCCACCAGCCAAACCTACGTGCTGATGGGCCTGGAGCCGGTGGGTAGCCTGCCCCAGCAGGCTACCCTGGAAAATCCGAAGCTATTCCCAGCCCTAAAAGCTTCTCTGTGGTCGGTGCTCAACTTTAGTTTCTTCCGTACCAACGATATGGCGGTAGACCTCAAGTCGGTGGAGCTGGATGGGGCCCTGCCGCTACTGCTTTTATTTGCTGCGCGCACTAACCACCAAGTAGAGGCTGTTCGTTACCTGCAGCTTACTCCCGAGGGAGAAGTTACAGACGCTGATACTGCCGTTATTCGTCGCCCCGGGCCAAAGGTAGTCCCGGGGGTTGAGCTTAAGCTGCGTACCCCCACCGGCCAACAAAAGACCGTGCTGTACTTTTCCGCTGACCTCAGCGACTGGAAGCTGGGTACTACCAAGGAAGCTGCCCTGAAGTATGTTCGCAGCCTAGGCCCGCTGAGCACCTATGTCAAGTCGGCCACCTACCTGATGCATAAAAGCTACTTCAGCAAGGTGCGCAACCTAATCCTGGAGCAGAGCGCCTATGTCCTGCAGGATGACTCGGGCATTGCCATGAAGTATTTTCAGCCCGCCACTTGGCACTTCACCTACTACGGCACCTACAAGCGGCCAATCAACCTCTTCGCCAAGCATTATCAGCCCGCCCTGACGGCCGCCTATTCTGACTCTACCCGCCCGCCGCGCCCTTTGCCCTTCGGCACCGGGTATAATTGGCGCCAGAACGACTCCAACTTGCTGCTTGCCCGCCGAACGGCAGCTGTGCCGTAAGCGGGAACCGATTCTATGCTAACACCAAGAGCTGCTTTAGTCCAAAGCAGCTCTTGGTGTTACTAGGAGTAGAGGCCGTGTAGCGCCGCTAGAAAAGGTACAAGCGCTTTTTAGTATGTTGCCAGAGATGATGCGCACTTCATTGCTCTTGCTCGTTCCCACACTGCTAAGCTTGTTCTCGGATACAACCGAGCTGCCGGCTGCCAACGAGCGTTCCAGTAAGGAAAGTTCTGGCCCTTCAACTAGCCGTTTGCTCGATAGTTTACTGCGCACCTCGCCCCGCTTGGCTCCTGTTGTGGCACGTGCTGCCGACTATGAGTTACAAATTATCTACACCCAAATCAACCGCGACGCCCAACAGCGGCCCCACTTCGTCCAGCACAATTTCCGGCTCGATGCTCGTCAGTATTTCAACCCCGCAAGTCTAGTCAAGCTGCCAGTAGCTGTCTTGGCCCTAGAAAAGCTCAACAAGCTAGACCAACCCTGCTTAACCCGTCGCTCCCCAATGGCCACCGGGGCTGCTTTCCGCTGCCAAACGGCAGTGCCCTACGTGGCTTCCCCCGATTCTGACCGCATCAATACGGTCGGCAACTACATCAAGCGCATGTTGCTGGTCAGCGACAATCAGGCGTATAACCGTCTCTACGAGTTTCTGGGGCAGCGTCCCCTCAACGAGCGGCTAGCAGAGCTTGGGTATCCCAGTGCCCGCATCGTCCGGCGTTTCGCCCCCTGCGATACCGGCGCTAACCGCTACACTAATCCCATTACGTTTTATAACCCCGCTACCAAACAAATCTGCTACCAGCAGCCTGCCGCTGTCAACCCAATCCCCTTTTCCTACCCCTTAGGCCAAGTTAGAAAGGGCCGTGCCTACCAAAGCGGAGGGCACCTAGTGCAACGCCCCTACGATTTTACGACGGCTAACTATCTGCCCTTGCAGCATAGTACCGACATTCTAAAAGCCCTTCTCTTCCCTGCCGCTGTTCCTGTCCAGCAGCGCTTCAATCTTACTGCCAACGACTATGCCTTTCTCCGCTACTACCTGCATCATACCCCGCACAGCTCAAGTTTCTCTGCCTTTGCCTCTGCCAAATACTTCGACGCGTACAAGAAGTATCTGTACTACGGCCGCCGCAAAAGTCCTGAACGTTCTACCCTGCGTATTTACAACGTAGTAGGTATGTCGCACGGCTACCTTTCCGACGTAGCCTACTTCTCTGACGCAGCCCACCACACCGAGTTTTTGCTTAGTGCCGTGCTCTACGTCAACCAAGATGGCATTATTAACGACGGGGTCTACGAATACGAAACTATTGGCTTACCATTCCTTGAATCGCTGGGGCAGCTAATAAGTGAATACGAAGCCCAGCGTCCCCATACGGTTGCGCCTACCCTAACCGACTTCCTCATCCCTGAAAACATAAAGTAAGAAGAAGCTCTTTGCCGGCTAGGTGTAGCCGGCCTCAAACGAAAAACTGAAAGTGGGTTTGGAAACTCTAAATAAATACCTCACCTTTGCACTCCCAATCCGAATCGTGGGTGGGACAATGCCTTTTGTTGTTGCAGAGTTGTCTTACTACAATAAAAGAGCAGGCGAGTGCTTGCAAAGCTAAACAAGTTGTTTTATCTTTGCAGCCCGTTCTAAATTAAAGAGTTGGGTTCTGCAGGTTAAATTATTTTTTTCTTGCACTTGCTCTTTTAAAATACAGCTCTTACTTTTGTAACCCGCTTTTGTCTAAAAGGCTGTGAAATCAAAAGTTGCCTTTCTCTGTAGAGGGGTCAAGATATAGTGCAACGGCATTGTATAGTCGTTCTTTGAATGATTGGAAAAGACAAATAGGTAAGGCAGCGCGGGCGAGAGCTCGGGCTGCGTATAAGCAGTGTTCCCGGGCATGACTCGGGCATACACTACAGAGTCGGATCAGCACTTGACATCGGCCCTACTGCGGTAGGTGCTACGTAATTTATACAATGGAGAGTTTGATCCTGGCTCAGGATGA
>NZ_JAHZTD010000005.1 GCF_019599275.1 Hymenobacter sp. HSC-4F20
ATAGCGTTTCTATCGGAAGCGGCGACAAAGGTACTGCTTTTTCCTAGTAGAGCAAGAAAAGCGGCAAACTTTTTTATTGCTCTCTTCTCTTGCTCGCGCTTCCTGTTGAAGCGGGCTGCAAAGATAAGAACGATTTATCTTTATCCAAGCAATACAGCATAATACCTTATAAATCTATCTATACAATTCTAGTTTTTGGTAGGAAGCAAGGTAGCTTGTCGCTCTACTAGCCAACGATTTGGCTCTCTTTAAATCAGTTGAGCCAGCTATCCAAGCTACACAGAGCTAGCTTATGCAACATTAGAGCACTGAGTAAGAGATGCTTACTATAGCATTTGAACTGCTACTTGTTTTCACTACCTGGGCTATATCCTTATTAGCTGTTCCCTGGCTTTTTTGGTAGGAAGCCACCCGTCGGGTGACTTCCTACATTTTGCAGCTTTAATCTAATTCAGATGTAATGTACTTACTCGATCAGGGCCAACGCTAACGATACTTATTGGCACCTCTACGTGCTGCTCCAAGAACTGGACATACTCTTTCAGTTGCTGAGGCAGGGAGTTTATATCAGTTATCGATTGCAGATCAGTACGCCAGCCGGGTAAGCTCACATATACTGGCGTCAGGTTTTGCAGGTCGCCGTAATCCGGCAGATGATCAATCTGTTCGCCGTTGGGTAGACGGTAGTGGGTGCAAACCTGAATGTCATCGAACTCGTCCAGCACATCGGCTTTCATGAGGTGAATTTCCGTTACGCCATTCAGCATGATGCTGTACCGCAGGGCCGGCAGGTCAATCCAGCCGCAGCGACGGGGGCGGCCCGTGGTAGCGCCAAACTCACGCCCGGCAGCTCGGATTCGCTCTCCTACCTCATCGTGCAACTCTGTAGGAAACGGGCCGCTGCCGACGCGCGTACAGTAGGCTTTGCTGATTCCGTATACCTTATTAATATGGCGAGGAGCAATTCCCAAGCCAGTGCAGGCGCCCGCTACAATGGTGCTGGAGGAAGTAACGAAAGGATACGTGCCAAAATCAACATCCAGCATAGAGCCTTGGGCTCCTTCCGCTAATACCTGCTTGCCTTCTTTGAGCAGCTTATTTAACAGATATTCCGTGTCTGCTAGCTGCAGAGTGCGGAGAAACTCTACAGCAGAAAAGAATTCAGCCTCGAATTCTTCGATTTCGAGGCCGCGGCCATGGAATTCAGCCAGAGTAGTGTGGCGGGCAACTGCTTCTTGATAACGCTCCTGAAAATCAGGCAACAGAATATCACCAACCCGCAGGCCCGTACGACCGATCTTATCCTGATACGTAGGGCCGATGCCTTTAAGTGTAGAGCCTATCTTGCTTCCCCCCCGGGCCTCTTCACTGATGCGGTCCAAGGCGCGATGAGATGGTAGAATAAGCTGAGCCTTACGGGAAATATACAGGTTCTGACCCCAGTTTACGCCCCGATCAGTGAGTTTCTGCAGTTCCTGCCGAAATACCACAGGATCTAGCACTACCCCATTGCCTACCACATTAATAATGTGGGGATGGAAAATACCGGAAGGCACCTGGTGCAACACGTGCTTGGCCCCATCGAAGGTGAGGGTGTGGCCCGCATTGGGGCCACCCTGGAAGCGGGCTACTACATCGTAGGTAGGGGCCAGCACATCGACGATTTTGCCTTTGCCTTCATCCCCCCACTGCAATCCTACTAGTACGTCAACGGGCATTAGTTCGCGGCTTTCAACTGTTGAGCGGCCGATTGTTCATCGTCCGCAATGGAAAAAATGGCATTCAGCTTCGTAAGAGCCAGCATCTTGCGGGGGTGGTCGGCGGGGTTGATCAACATCATTTCACCTCCCCGGCTCCGGAACTTGGTCAGCAGCGACACGAGCACGCCAATACCGGTGCTGTTGATGTAGCGGATGCTCGACAAATCGACGGTGCAGTGGCGAAGCTCGTCGCCTAAATGCTGGTCGACGCTTTGCAGCAGTTGCTGGGTGTCGGGGCTACCGATCAAGTCGCCGGACAGGCGCACGAAAAGGATGCCGTCTTGGACGGTGGTATCAGTTTTCATTCAGCTAAAGAGCGGGCGGCAGCTTTGGCGCGGCAGTCACCGCACACGCCGTAAAGGTTTAAAGAGTGGTGCAAGATATGGAAGTTGAGCAACTCCCCTACCATCGTTTGGATACCATGAATGCGCGGATCACAGAATTCTACTACTTTATGGCACTCCGTGCAAATAACGTGGTCGTGCTGGCGGTAACCATAGCTTTTCTCGTACTGCGCCAGATTGCGCCCGAACTGGTGTTTGCTCACCAAGCCGTGTTCGACCAATAAATCGAGGGTGTTATACACGGTGGCCCGGCTGACCTGCAGGCCCTGCTCTTTCATGCCCGCGTAGAGTTCTTCTACGTCGAAGTGGCCTGTGCGCGAGTAGATTTCTTCCAGAATAGCGTACCGTTCAGAAGTCTTACGCAAGCCTTTGTTTTCGAGGTAAGCCGTGAAAATCTTTTTCACCTCCTCGTACTTCTCTTTATCTAAATGCTTCTCAGTAACAGACATTTCAGAATCCTTTTATAAGGAGAAAACCAACTACCTTCCAGTAGTTTGTGCCAAGCACATACACATGCAGAAAGGAAGCCCCATTCTGGGCAACATCACCACTCGTCCTTCGCGCTTTGTACTCTTTTGTACTTACCCTTTTTCGCAAAACTTTTTAAGACCACATCAGGAGTCGAACCGCTCTACTAGCAGCATGCCGTTCACTTTAGAGAGGCGTTGAATGAGCTTGGTCAAATGGTCGGTGTCGTTCACGAATACCATGATCTGTCCTTCAAACATTCCGTCGTTGGAATCGATGGTAATGGAGCGCATATTTACTTTGAGGCTGTTGCTGATGATGCGAGTAACGTCGTTGACGAGCCCTACTCTATCGGAACCTTTGATGCGGATACCGGCTAGGAAAGCCAGCTCCAGCTGCTCCGTCCATTTGGCCCGCACAATGCGGTTACCGAAGTTTGACATCATCTGCACTGCTTTCGGGCAGGAGGTGCGGTGGATAACAATACCCTGTTCCGTTTCAAAACCAAACACATCATCGCCGGGAATGGGGTTGCAGCAGGGCGCAATGGTGTAGTCGAACTTATCGGTCCGCTCCCCGATAACGAGCATATTGGCGCTAACGCCGCGCACTTTTTGCACCTCATGGTCGAAGGCTCTGGGCTCTAACATGGAGGGTAAGCGCGGCGCTTCCACGGTAGAATCGAACAGGTTTTTCTGAATTTCCCGGCCATCAATCTGCCCAATAGCCACCCGGTAGAAAAATTCCTGCGGATTGCTGGTGTTGAAGTGAGCCAGCAGGCGGTTCACGTTGTCCTGAGAATACTCAACCCCGAGCAGCTCCAGCCGTTTTTCCACAAGAAAGCGGCCATCTTCGGCTTTGCTGCGCTTTTCGTCACGCAGCCAGTCTTTGATGCGGGTACGCGCCTTGGAGGTAGTTACGTACTGCAGCCACTCCTCGGTAGGCTTTTGCTTCTGCGAGGTCAGAATTTCTACCTGGTCGCCGTTGCGCAGTTGGTAGCTGAGGGGCTGCAGCTTCTGGTTAACCTTGGCCCCGAGGCACTGCAACCCGATATGCGAGTGAATTTCAAAGGCGAAATCCAGGGCGGTAGCTTTATCGGGCAGGATAACCAGCTTGCCTTTGGGCGTGAAGGCGTAAACCTCCTTAACGAAGAGGTTCTGGCGGAACTCGTCCATAAACTCCAGGGCGCTGGAATTGTTAGTTTCGAGCATTTCGCGCACTTTATTAATCCACGACTCTAAGGTAGACTCAGATTGGGGCGTGCCAGAATCCTTGTACTTCCAGTGGGCCGCGTAGCCTTTCTCGGCAATATCATCCATGCGGCGGCTGCGAATCTGCACTTCTACCCACTGGCCGGTGCGCGACATTACGGTGGTGTGCAGTGACTCGTAGCCGTTGGCTTTGGGCGTGCTGACCCAGTCGCGCAGGCGGTCGGGGTTCGGCTGGTAGAAGTCCGTGACAATGGAGTATACCTGCCAGCAGGCGGCTTTTTCCTGCTCCGGGGGAACGTCCAGGATTACGCGGATAGCGAACAGGTCATACACCTCATCAAAGGTGATGTTCTGTTTGCGCATCTTTCGCAGGATGGAATAAATGCTCTTTGGCCGTCCCTTCACTTCATAATCGAAGCCCTGAGCTTTCAACTCTTCATCAATGGGCTGTACAAACTCCTTGATAAAGCGGTTGCGCGCCGCGCGGCTCTGCCGCACCCGGTTCACCAGTTCCGTATAAATTTCGGTATCGGTGTACTTCAGGTACAGATCCTCCAGCTCCGTTTTAATGGTGTAGAGGCCCAGCCGGTGGGCCAGCGGCGCATAGAGGTAAATGGTTTCCGAAGCAATTTTTAACTGCTTATGGCGCGGCATCGAGTCCAGCGTCCGCATATTGTGCAGGCGGTCGGCAAGCTTAATTAGAATCACGCGCACGTCGTCGGAGAGGGTGAGCAGCATCTTGCGAAAGTTTTCCGCCTGCTCCGAGGTGCCGTACTCAAATACGCCGGAAATCTTGGTGAGCCCATCCACAATGCGCGCCACCTTGGCGCCGAACTCGCGCTCCACGTCGGCCACTTCCCAAGGCGTATCCTCCACTACGTCGTGGAGCAGCGCGGCAATGATGCTGGTGGTGCCCAGCCCGATTTCCTCCACCACAATCTGAGCCACAGCCAGTGGGTGTAGAATATACGGCTCGCCGGATTTGCGCCGCATTTCCTTGTGGGCTTCCAGCGAGGTGTTGAACGCTTTCTTGATTAGCTTGGCGTCACCCTCTTTTAAGTAAGGCTTGGCGGTGCGCAAAAGGCGGCGGTAGTGGCGCAGAATTTCCTGACGCTCTACTTCGGGGTCGATGACAGTAGGCATGGTACGCGAGCGGCACCGAGGGCGCCGAAAGTATAGAACTGCTAAGGTACGGCTTGCCGGACAAGCTCAGGCGACAAATCCCAGGTTTCCCTTACTCTGCCGCCACTACTACCGCAACACCGCCAGCAATAAGTTGGTGCAGAATAAGGAACTGGCTTTTTATGCCCCACACTTTTCGACGGATAACCTGCTCCAAGGGCTCAGCTGCTACCCTGCCTTGGTAAGCAGAAACCTACCGGCTTCTGTTAATTTTACAGACTCGTCTTGTTTTTATAATTGGCTTTTGTAGTTTTGCGCCCCCGAGGCAGTCGGCCTTGAGACGCGGATGTGGCGAAATTGGTAGACGTGCCAGACTTAGGATCTGGTGCCGCAAGGCGTGTGGGTTCGAGTCCCTCCATCCGCACTTATTTTCTGGTTTTCAACCGAAAACCGCTTCTAAACCCTCAACCCACCCGTTGGGGGTTTCTTTTTATCCGGGTTTTGGCCCGGTGCTGACCCCAACCACTCGTAGTACCCTTAACCGACGACCCGTTTTGGACATTACCCTCGACAAAAAAGACGACCAGCTGAATGCCATCCTGACAGTAAATCTCACGGAGGCTGACTACGCTCCCGCCGTGGAGAGCAAGCTGAAAGAATACAGCAAAAAGGCGCAGATCAAAGGGTTCCGCCCGGGCAAAGTGCCGGTAACGCTGGTGCGCAAGATGTACGGCAAAGGCATTCTGGTAGACGAAATCAACGCCTTGCTGGGCAAGTCGGTAGACGGCTATATTAAGGAGAACAACCTCAAAATCCTGGGCGAGCCCCTACCAATTCCTACAGACGTCGACTTCGACAACCAGAAAGACTACTCCTTCCAGTTTGAGCTGGGTCTGCTGCCCGACTTCGAATTACCCGCTGATCAGTCGGTTAGCATTGATCGTCACAAGGTTGACCTCGATGAAAACACGTTGAAGGAAACCTACGAGCAGTTAGAGCGCCAATTCGGCGAAACCTCGGAGCCCGAAACTGCTGAAGCCGGCGACTACATTTCCGGTAAGCTGAAGAAGGTAGGCGAAGAAGGCGAAGGCCGTGTGGTGCTGCTGCCGACCAACAAGCTGAAAAACGATGCCGATAAGTTCGTAGGGGTTAAGGTAGATGACGAAATCACCTTTGACCTCAAGAACGCATTTGACGGCGACGTAGCGGCCATCCGTAGCTTCTCGGGCCTGAGCAAAGAGGAAGCCGAAGCGGTAGAAGGCGACTATACTTTGACGGTGGGCAAAGTGCAGCGCTCGGTACCGGCTGAGTTCAACCAAGACCTGTTCGACAAAGTATTCGGCAAGGACATTGTAACCTCGAAGGAAGACTTCGACGAGAAGGTTCGCTCGACGGTGCAGGAGAACTACGACCGGGAAGCCGACAACTTGGTAAACCGCCAGATCATCGATAAGATGCTGGAAAACACTACCATTGAGATTCCCAAAGAGTTCTTCAAGAAGTGGCTGCTGCGGGCCAACGAGGGCAAGCTGACACCAGAGCAGATTGAGGAGCACTACGAGGACTACGAGAAGGAGCTGAAATGGTCCCTGATCCGCAACAAAGTAGTAGAAGCGCAGGAACTGAAAGTATCGAACGAGGAAATCGTGGACCGCACGATGCAGAAGATTCTGGGCCAGTTCAACATGGAAATGACCCCGGAACTGGAAGAATCGGTGCGCGGCTTTGCTGACAACTTCCTGCGTCAGGAGAACGGCAAAAACTACGTGAGCGAGTATGAGGCCATTCTGGCAGAGAAAGTGCTGGAAAACCTGCGCGGCAAAGTTGTTGTTAATGACAACCCGATTACGGCCGAGGACTTCCGCAATCAAAATGCTGGCTAAGCGCTAACATTTTCGGTTCTAGAACCAACAAAAAAGCCCTTACTTGTCGTATGGGCTTTTTTGTTGCCCTTGCGGTTTCATTGTGCCACCTTACTTCTCCTAATTTTCTGACATGCTGAATAAAGAAGAGTTCCGCAAGTTTGCCGTAAAAGGCCAGGGCCTCAGCGGCCTGGGCGTTGATCAATACATTCAACACGTAGAGGGCCAGACCCGCAACGGGCTGATACTGCCCACGGGCATGACCCGCTCGGTAATTGAGGAGCGCCCTACCCGCTTCGCGGAGATTGACGTATTCTCGCGCCTGATCATGGACCGCATTGTGTTCCTGGGTACAGCCGTGGATGATTACATTGCCAATATCCTGACGGCGCAGATGCTGTTCCTGGAGTCGGTAGATGCTAAGAAAGATATTCTGCTCTACATCAACTCCCCCGGTGGCTCGGTGTATGCCGGCCTGGGTATCTATGACACGATGCAGTATGTAAACCCCGACGTAGCTACCATCTGCACGGGTCTGGCGGCTTCCATGGGTGCCGTACTGCTGGCTGGTGGTGCTAAAGACAAGCGCTCGGCCCTACCCCACGCCCGCGTGATGATTCACCAGCCGTCGGGTGGCGCGCAAGGCCAATCGTCGGACATCGAAATTACGGCTCGCGAGATTCTGAAACTCAAGAAAGAGCTGTACGACATTCTGGCCCAGCACACCGGCAAGAGCTACCAGGAAATTCATGACAACTCGGACCGTGACTACTGGATGCGGGCCGATGAGGCCAAAGAATACGGCCTGATTGACGAGGTTCTGGAAAAAAAGAAGGACTAATCCATTACGGTCGTCCCTCTTAGTAGTGGTTAGCGCTTGAGCTATCAGGCGCTGACTATCACCCAGATTCGATGTTCCATTGGGAATGCTACTTGTAAAAAGCCCGCTTCGGCGGGCTTTTTCTTTTTAGTAGGGGCCAAGCCCAACGGCACTTTTTTAAGAGTGCGCGGCGTTGGCCTTTTCGTACCTTTGAGGTAGGTTAGCGAAAGTTACCTATCCTCCCCTATCCTGAGAGTTCCCCTGACAATGGCAGATATCACGTGCTCCTTCTGCGGCAAGAGCAAAAAAGACGTTTCGGTGATGATTTCGGGCATCAACGCCCACATCTGCGAACGGTGTGTGGGACAGGCCCAACAAATCCTGAACGAGGAGAATAAGATTCGGGCTAACTCCAAGGCCCCGAAGTTCAACCTCGTGAAGCCGCGCGAGATGAAGGAGTATCTTGATCAGTACGTGGTAGGCCAGGACGAGGCAAAAAAGGTAATGTCGGTGGCGGTGTATAATCACTACAAGCGCCTGATGCAGAAACCAGCCAAGGACGACGTGGTGATTGAGAAATCAAACATCATCATGGTCGGCGAAACCGGTACCGGTAAGACGTTCCTGACCCGGATGCTGGCCAACATTCTGCAAGTACCCTTCTGCATTGCCGACGCCACCGTGCTCACGGAAGCGGGCTACGTAGGCGAAGACGTGGAAAGCATCCTGACCCGCTTGCTGCAAGCCGCCGACTACAACGTGGAGGCGGCCGAGCGCGGCATCGTCTACATCGACGAGATTGACAAGATTGCCCGCAAGAGTGACAACCCCAGCATTACCCGCGACGTGAGTGGCGAGGGCGTGCAGCAGGCCATGCTAAAGTTGCTGGAAGGAACGACGGTAAACGTACCCCCGCACGGCGGCCGCAAGCACCCCGAGCAGAAGATGATTACGGTGAACACCGAGAACATTCTGTTCATCTGCGGTGGCGCCTTCGTGGGTATTGAGCGCATTATCAAGAACCGCCTCAACACCAAGCCGATTGGTTTTGCCAAGACGCAGCTGGAAGAGAAAATTGACACCCAGAACTTCCTGCGCTACGTGACGGCCCAGGACCTGAAGCAATTCGGTTTGATTCCCGAGCTGATCGGCCGCCTACCCGTGCTGACGCACCTGAACCCCCTGGACCACGCTACCCTCCGCAAAATCCTGACGGAGCCGAAGAACTCCATCGTGAAGCAGTACCAGCGTCTCTTCGACATGGAAGGCATTCAGCTAAGTTTCTCCGACGATGCGCTAGAGTACATTGTGGTGAAAGCCGACGAGTACCGCCTGGGGGCCCGCGGCCTGCGCAGCATCTGCGAAGCCATTATGACGGACGCCATGTTCGATATGCCGTCGGAAGAAGGCGTGAAAGAACTGGTAATTGACGAAGAATACGCCCGGAGCAAGTTTGAGCAGACCGCGCTAAAGCAGTTGCGCGCAGCTTAGCTGGAACTAGCTCGTTAGTAATAATAAAGGGACCAGAATGTTATTCTGGTCCCTTTATTATTTAAAACTTGAGATAATGACCGACAAAGCCTACCCATATTTTAGTGATAGTAACGTAGTACGCATCCGCATACTTAAAGAGTACTTCTTCCCTACTTTCGTCTTGACAGTAGATGAATTAATAAGAAGCCCCATTTATCAAACTACTCATACAATCCTACTTGATTTTACTGAGTGCTACTCTGTGCACGGAATTGGAATGAGCTTGGAGACACAGTTATTTTATGAACAAGCCAAAGCACAGGGAAAATCTGTGTATTGGGTTGGTCAACTAGCTATGTATAATATTGTAGCGAGCCTAAATGAAGGTAGTAATACAGGCAGCGAAACTCTGCCTTATAAGGAGTTTTAGTAATACTATTATCCAGCTATAGCTATAGCTACATCCGCGCACGAATTGTTACAGCCTAAATACTACCTTTCCCAAAGCCTACCCCTTCAAATATCCCACCATCAGCTTAGCGGCTTTTTCGGCGGCGCGTTGTTGGCCTAGCTTCTCGCGGATTTCGGCGTAGCCAGTTTTCTGTTTGGCAATGAAATCTTGGTCGTCAGTGATTTTCTTAAGCTCCGTGACGAGGTTGCGGGCATTGAAGTCGCCTTGGATAAGCTCTTTTACTACCTCCCGGCCGGCAATAAGGTTAACCAGGGAAATGTGCGGCACTTTGATAACGGCCTTGCCAATAGCGTAAGACACGGCGCTGGTGCGGTAGCACACTACCTGGGGCACATCGAAGAGGGCGGTTTCGAGGGTGGCGGTGCCGCTGGTAACCAGGGCGGCAGTGGCGTGAGCCAGCAGGTCGTACGTCTGGTCGAAAAGGATGCGGACATTGTTGCGCTCAAAGTGGGCGTAGTAGTTCCGGTCGAGGTTGTCGACGCCGGCCACGATGAATTGGTAATTGAGGAAGGGCGGCAGGATGGCCACCATTTCGTAGAGCATTTCCTCGATTTCCTGCTTGCGCGAGCCGGGTAGCACGGCAATGATAGGGCGCAACGGGTCCAGGTTATTCCGCTCGTAGAAGTCGGCGGACTTGGGGTGCTCGGCCACAGCATCGGCGGTAGGGTTGCCGATGTAGTCTACTTTGTAATCGAAGCGCTGGTAGAATTCCTGCTCGAAGGGTAAGATGACGAACATCTTGTCAACCAGCTCTTTTACCTGATGCACGCGGCCCTGGTTCCAGGCCCAGATTTTAGGTGAGATGTAATAAAACACCTTGATGCCGTTGGCCTTGGCAAACTTGGCAATGCGCAGATTGAAGCCGGCATAATCTACGAGAATAAGCACGTCGGGCTTGTACGCCAGCAGGTCGCGCTGACATTCTTTCAGGTAGCCCCGGAACTTCAGGATGCTGGTGGCCGCTTCCCAAAAGCCCATAATGGCCATTTCCTGGTAGTGGTGCACCAGCTCGCCACCGGCAGCCTGCATCATGTCGCCGCCCCAGCACCGGAACTCCGCTTGGGCGTCCTGCTGGCGCAACTCGCGCATAAGGTTAGCCGCGTGAAAGTCGCCGGAACGCTCGCCAGCTATCAGGTAATATTTCATTTGATGAATTAATAATTAGCAATTAAGAATCAAGAAGTAACAGCAATCAGAATTTGCTTGCCAGGCTTTGCAGTTGAAATAAGCCTGGCAAGCCATTCTTCAGTGCAACCTCTTACGTCTTAATTATTCCTCTCCGAAGTATTCCACGAAGTTGCGTGGGGTTTCGTAGAGCTTAATGCTGTGCAGGCGGGCAGCAGAAATCTGCTCGATTTCAGGCTGCAGAATTTTCCAGAAGGCTATAACCAGGTTTTCGGTACTGGCCAGCTGGCCCTGCATAAACGGCACATCGAGGTTCAGGTTCTTATGGTCAACCTGATCGACTACGTGCGTACGGATAACAGTGCTGAGCTGCTTGAGGTCAATGACAAAGCCAGTTTCAGGGTCGGGTTTGCCTTTAACAGTCACGACGAGGTCGTAGTTGTGCCCGTGCCAGTTGGCATTGGCGCAGGGGCCGAAGACTTCGCGGTTGCGCTCCTCACTCCACTGCGGATTATAGAGCTTGTGGGCCGCGTTGAAATGCTCCTGTCGGCTGATGTATACCATGTGCGGATTGCTTGTTGAAGTTGATTGTTAGGCAAGGCCTTGCCGATGGAAGCAGCAAGGCCCAAAAGGCCCCTCATTACTTGGTTTGTTTAGCCACCATCCACAATGAGCCGGCAACAATCAAGGCTGTTTTCGCAGCAAATATACAAAGAACGGTACGCCGAACAGGGCCGTGACCAGCCCCACGGGCAGGCCCGCGGGGGGATACAGCAGGCGGGCCAGCAGGTCGCAGAGCAACAGGAAATTACCACCAAGCAGGGCGCAAAACAGCAGATTGCCGCGCCCTACCGCGCCCAGCAGCCAACGGGTGATATGCGGAATTACAAGCCCAACAAACCCAATGGGTCCGGCCAGAGCAACTACGCAGCCCGTAAGTCCGGAAGCAATCAGCAGTAGTAGCCAGCGGGTACGGGCCACGGGCAAGCCCAGGGCCGTGGCGCGCTCTTCGCCCAGCAGCAGCAGGGTGAGGCTGTTATGCAGCAGGGCCAGCAGCACCAGCCCTACCCCCAGCGCCGCCGCCGGATACGGCAGCACGGCCCAGCTGGCCTTGTCGAAGCCGCCCAGCGCCCAGAAGGTGATGGTGCGCAGCTTTTCTTCGGTAGCAGCCAGAAAGGTAAGCAGCCCCCCCAGGGAGGTTGTAAGCGAGCCTACTGCTACCCCCGCCAGCAGGAGCTGCGCCGGAATAATACGCCCGCGGCGGCTGCCAATAATGACAACGACCAGCGTAGTACCTAAGGCTCCGGCCAGCGCCGCCAGGGGTGGTAGGTAGACCCCCATTAGGGTTAGGGTAGGAAAAAACGTAAACACGAGGGTGGCCCCCAGGGCTCCGCCCGAGGCTGTGCCCAGCAAATACGGGTCGGCCAGGGAGTTGTTGACCATGGCCTGCATGAGGTAGCCGCTCACAGCCAGCCCGGCCCCGGCCAGCAGCGCCAACAGCAGCCGCGGCAGGCGCAGCTCAATCAGCACCAGTTGGGCGGCATCGTGGGGGTTGTAGTGCAACAGCGCCCGGCCGATGAGCTGGTAGCTGGTTTCGTAGCTGCCTACGCGTAGCCCTATGGCCAGCAACACCACCGTGAGCAGCAGACAAGCCAGAATCCAGGGCAGAGCGGGGCGCGACATACCAGAGCCGACAGGAGCTTACAAACCAGAGACAACCTGCTGCAGCTCCCGCACCCCCTGCACCACCCGCGGGCTGGGCCGCGACATCAGGTCATCGGTGACACGGTAGATGCGGCGGGTCTGGTAGGCGCGGATGCGCTTCAGTTCGGGGTACAGGCGAAAAAAGGTGCTGTCCATTTTCCCGAAAGTGCCGCCGATAATAATATCGGGGTTCAGCTTGAGGATGTATTCACGGGTCAGGGCGGGGTAGGGCTGAGCGAACTTCTCTTGCACCGCATTCTGGCCGCCAGCTAAGGCAATTTTATCCGTGAACAGCGTATTTTGCCCGTACACATAAATGGGGTCTGACCAGGTAATGGCCAGCACCCGGGGCCGGGAGGCGCCAGCAGCCGGGCCGGCTGAAACCTGCCGCAGCTCGGTCCGCAGAGAGTCGGTGAGGCGGCGGGCCTGGGGCTGCCGGCCCAGTAGGCGGCCCAGGTCTTGCAGGCCCCGGAAGATATCCTCTACCCGGGTGTAGCGCTGGTAGTACACTGGAATGCCTAGCTCCTGCAGGCGCTGAGCATCGGTTAGGGAAGTGATGCCTTCGGTAGTAAATACCACCTCCGGTTTGAGGGCCACGAGCCGTTCCAGGTCCAGGGGGTAGCTATTGATAACGGGCTTGCGCAAGGCCGCCGCCGGGTAGTCGCACACTTGGGTACGGGCCACGATGGTAGCTGTATCGGCCACGGCGTAAAGCATTTCCGTCATGGAAGCCGCCAGGGACATGATGCGCCGCGGGCGGGCGGGTAGCGTCAGTTCGCGCCCCAGGTCGTCGCGCACGCGCTGGGGAGCAACGGCTTCAGGTGGAGTGGGCTTATCGGGCTGGCAGGCAGCCGTTAGCAGCAGCAGGGGCAGAAACTTCCGGCCGACGGCGGCGAAACGAAGGAATCGGGGCATAAGACAAAGGTAGCGGAAGCGGCATCGGGTTTCGCTTTGCCTGCGTACTAGGCCAGCCGCTACCCCTACTCAACGCCGCGCAGCCGGGTAGTCAGGGTCGCACCGGCGGCTAATTCAACCGCCGGTTTGAGCCCCTGAGCGCCGTGC
This sequence comes from Hymenobacter sp. HSC-4F20, assembly GCF_019599275.1. Taxonomy (GTDB): domain Bacteria; phylum Bacteroidota; class Bacteroidia; order Cytophagales; family Hymenobacteraceae; genus Hymenobacter. The sequence goes on from NZ_JAHZTD010000005.1 coordinate 13,424, forward strand.
TTCCGTTGCATATCACTACTTTTAGCGCAAATTTCTGCCTTATGATCGTCGTTACTGGAGCCGCCGGCTTTATTGCCAGCTGTCTTGTCACCCGCCTCAATGCCGCCAACTTCAACGATATCGTGGTGGTGGACAACTTCACCTCGGAGCGCAAGCTGGCCAACCTCACGGGCAAGCACCTGCGCGAATACGTAGACCGGGAGGAGTTCTTTGAGTGGCTGGAGGCCCACCACGAGCAGGTGGAGTTTATTTTTCACCTCGGCGCCCGCACCGACACCACGGAGCAGAACCGCGACGTGCTCAACGTGCTCAACCTAGAGTACTCCCAGCGCATGTGGCAAGCCTGCTGCCGCTACCAGCTGCCGTTGGTGTATGCTTCCTCAGCGGCCACCTATGGCTCGGGCACGCTAGGTTACTCCGACGACGACGCCCTCCTACCCCTGCTGCGCCCCCTGAACCCCTACGGCGAGTCGAAGAATGACTTCGATAACTGGGCCGTACAGCAACCGGAAAAGCCGTTTTTCTGGGCAGGTCTGAAGTTTTTCAACGTGTACGGCCCCAACGAGTACCACAAGGGCCGCATGGCCTCCGTAATTCTGCACGCTTTCCGCCAGATTCAGGAAACGGGCTCCATGACTCTGTTTCGCTCGCACAACCCTGACTACGCCGACGGCGAGCAGCAGCGCGACTTTGTGTACGTGAAGGACGTAGTGGAGGTGTGCTTCTTTCTGCTGCAGAACCGCCGCAACTCGGGCATTTATAACCTAGGCACTGGCGAGGCTCGCACCTTCCTGGACCTGACCCTGAGCACCTTCGCGGCTTTGGACCGCACCGCTGATATTCATTTCCGCGATACGCCCGAGGATATCCGCGACACGTACCAGTACTTCACGGAGGCTGATATGAGCAAGCTCCGCAGCATCGGCTACGACCGGCCGTTCACGAAGCTGGAAGACGGCATTACGGACTATGTGCGGAATTATCTGGTGCCGGGCCGCTACCTCTAAGCTACTTTATTACTGAAGTTGAGTTACGCGCAGGGCTCCGGAGCGAGAAGGCTGGCTAGCCGAAAGGCAGCCGTTGTTTTCTGCTCCGGAACCCGGGCTGTGCAGGCCCCTACAGTGGAGGCCCGCGCCTGGTATCCCTTCAGATTAGGCGCCAGCAGATAGGCATATAGCAAAAATTAATTTTTATATCATTTTTTCCAGAGTAATTTACCGACCCTAGTTCATCTCATTGCTCGCAGGCTGGTGCAACGAAAAAGCATAACCATTGTGGGAGGTGGATTCTCCGGCTCCATGCTGGCGCTCCAACTAGCCCTACTGTCAAATCAGGAGCCGTTTGCTTGTGATGTCCACCTAATTGAGTCGCGGCCGGTACCGGGGCCAGGCCTGGCATATACGGCCCGCCGGCCCGAGTACCTGCTTAACGTACGCACGGAAGCCCTAAGCGCTTTCCCGGCCCAGCCCGACCACTTCGCCAACTGGCTGCGCGTTACCCAGTCGGAGCCGTGCCAGCACGGGTTTTGCTCGCGGCAAAGCTACGGCCGCTACCTGCAGCAACTGATAGGGCAAGTGCTGGAGTGGCCCTCCACCAACGGTATCCGGTGCCAGTGGCATAATCAGACGGCTACGGGCGTACACGTGGCGCCCGACGGCAAAACGGCCACTGTACGGCTTACTTCCGGCGCCGAAATTCGCAGTGACTACGTGGTATTGGCCTTGGGTAACTTTCCTCCCGCCCCGCCCGCTCACGCCGATTTGCGCTACCTCACCCGCCGCAACTACCATGGCAACCCCTGGGCGCGGGGTGCCTTGCGCGAAATCGGCCTTGGGGACTCGGTGCTGCTGATCGGGACCGGACTGACGGCAATTGATGTGCTGCTGGGGTTGCGGGCCGACGGGCACCACGGCCCGATTACGGTAGTGTCGGGGCATGGGCGCTGGCCAGCGGCGCATTTGCCCGCCGAAGAAGCCTACCCCAGCTTTTACGCTACCCGGCTGGCCCACCTGACCCGGGTAGCAGATGTACTGCGGGCCGTTCGGCAGCAGATACAGGAAGCCGCCCAGCAAGGCATCGGCTGGCGCCCGGTCATTGATTCGCTACGGCCGGACTTGGGGCGCATCTGGGGGGCGTGGTCACTGGCGGAGCAGGGCCGCTTTCTGCGCCACTTAGCCGGTATCTGGTCGGTGGTGCGTCATCGGAGCCCCCCGCAGAATGCAGCGGCGGTGCAGCAGATGCTGGACTCGGGGCTGGTGCGGCTGGAAAAAGGCCGCATTCGGGCCATTGAGCCAGTAGCCGACCAGCTGGTGGTGTCCGTGCAAACGGGTTCCGGGCAGCCTCCACGCCAGCTTACGGCCCGCCACGTGGTTACCTGCACGGGCCCCCTGCTGGATTACAGTCGTATTTCGACGCCGCTGGTAGTGGGGTTGCGCGAGGCCGGGCATCTGGTGCCGGACGCCTTACGGCTGGGCATTCAAACGGATGCCGACGGCGCGCTGCTCAACGCGCAGGGCGAGGTTTCATCCGTGCTGTTTACCATTGGGGCCAGCCGCCGCCCCGCGGGCTTTGAGTCGACGGCCGTACCAGAGCTGCGCAACCAGGCCACAGAGTTGGCCCGGGAGCTAGGCCAGCGGCTACGCATGCAACAGTAATAGAATCTACTCCACCTGCACGGCTACCGTACGGCTCTGCGGCCCGGCCTGTAGCTGAATGTAGTAGATGCCGCTGGCTAGGCTACCCCGCTCCCAGCCAATGGTGTGCCGGCCCGCAGGCAATATCCCCTCCTGCAGGCGCGCTACCTCCTGGCCTTTGCTGTCCAGTACGCGCACCAGCACTGCGGTAGTAACCGGCAGCTCTACCTGCACCCGGGCCGCCTCACTGAACGGGTTGGGCAACACCGATAGCAGCCCCAGCTGAACCGGGCGGCGCAGCGTGTACCGCTCAATGAGCTGCTGGCTACGCGTGATAAACTCAAATTGCAGACTATCCGGGGTAGCCAACACGCGCATAGCTCCGTAGTCGCCGCTGAAGCGGGTTTGGCTGCCGGGCACGGCCACCGGGGTAGCGTAGCGGCTGTGGCCCCCGAGTCCATTCACAAGGTAGGTCAGCCCGTCTATTTCCAGCCGCTCGTACTGGTGGTCGTGGCCAGCCAGCACCACGGAAGCGCCCCACTCCCGGAAAGGCCACTGCAGGGCAATGGTGCTGCCGTGGGGACCCGAGGAGTATGGGGCATGGTGCAGATACACCACCTTCCAGGGTTCCCTGGCCTCGGCCAGCCTCCCTTTCAGCCACTGTGCCTGCGCGGAAGTGCTGGTATTGCCATCGGGCTCTGAGTTGTCGCTGTTGAGGGCGAAGAAATGCACGTTGCCCTGTACAAAATCGTAGTACCGCTCGTTGCCCGGCAGGGTAAAATACTCCAGGTAGGGTTTGCCAGCACCTGTGTATAAGTCGTGGTTGCCCAAGCAGGGGTAGAACCGCTGCGTAGGCGAGCCGGCGCCGTAGCGCCCCTGGTAGTTGAGAATATATTGATGGTAGAACTGCCCGATGTTGGTATCGATGGTGGCGGCCGAGCCCCGTTCGTAGTTGTTGTCGCCCATGGTGAGGATAAACTCCGGGTTCCAGCCGGCTATCAACTGGGCCACGTCTCGCTCACCTACGCTGGCTGACCCATAGTCGCCTACCACGGCAAAGCGCTGCCCCCAGGCTGGACCGCTCCCTATACCCACCAACGCAACTACCGCTACTACACGGCGCATCAGGCTAAACCAACCAGAGTGCATCATCTTGTTTTATTCCGACTAAAGATACCACTTAAACGAGAAAATCAGCAGAGCACCTACCAGGAGTGCAACTTTTGCCTTTCCTTTGCGCTCCGTTTTTTTAAGTTCTGCCTGCTCGCCTATTGCTACGGCCCCCTTACGGGTGCCGCTGGTATCCGTTATCCTTTCCACTTCTGTTATATGAAGCAACTATTACTGTGTCTGCTCCTGGGGAGCAGTTCCTTGCCCGCAGTGGGCCAAGCCATAGCGGTGCCGTTCACGTCGTCGAATCTGCCTATTGTGCTGATTGACACCCAAAACCAGCCCATTCTGGACGATCCTAAAGTCACGGCTCGCCTACGCATCATCGACCACGGACCGGGTCGGCGCAACCTCCTCACTGATACCCCAAATCAGTACAAAGGGTTCATCGGGATTGAACTGCGGGGTGCTTCCTCGCAGATCATGCCCAAGAAAAGCTACGGGTTTGAAACCCGAACGGCTGACGGGGGCGAGCTGGACACTACCCTGCTAGGGATGCCCGCCGAGCACGACTGGGTACTAACGGCCAACTACGCCGATAAAACCCTGCTGCGCAATTCCCTAGCCTATGAGCTGGCCCGCCAGCAGGGGCAGTACGCCAGCCGCAGCCACTACTGCGAGGTAGTGCTCAACGGCGAGTACATGGGCGTGTATGTGCTGGGGGAAAAGGTGAAGCGGGGCAGCCGCCGCGTGAACATCAGCAAGATGAAAAGCACCGACGTCAGCGGCGACGCTGTTACGGGGGGCTACCTCTTCAAGAGCGACCGGCCCGTGGTGAAGCCGGCCAGCGGCTTCACTTCCCGGCACCACAATCCTAGCTTTCCTGACGACGACGGGCAGTTTTTTGAGGTGGAGTACCCTAAGGCCAAAGACCTCTCGCCGGCCCAGCTTGGTTACATCTCGGCGTACGTGGATAGCTTTGAAGTAGCCCTGGACGGCCCCGACTTCGCTAATCCAGACCGGGGCTACCGTCGCTACCTAGACGTACCTTCCTTTATTGACTATTACCTGCTAACGGAGCTGAGTCGCAACGTGGATGGCTTCGCCTCCAGCACCTATTTCTACAAAGACAAGGACAGCAAGGGCGGCAAACTCACGGCGGGCCCCGCCTGGGATTTTGACCTAGCCTGGCACAACGCCGACTACGCCGACGCCTACCTGGCCGAAGGCTGGCAACACGAGTACTCCAACGGCCGCTGGAACACAGGGCCCTTCTGGCGCCGGCGGCTGCTGGACGACACCACGTTTACCAACCAGCTGTATAAGCGCTGGCAGAGCCTGCGCGCTACCGCCTTTCGGGAAGAAAGCCTATACCGCTACATCGACTCGACGGCTGCGGTGCTGGAGGAAGGGCAGCGCCGCAACTTCCAGGCTTGGCCTATTATGGGACAGCACGTATGGCCCAACCCGCTGCCGGTGGCCGCTACCTACGCCGACGAAATCAGCGCCCTTAAGCACTGGATTCAGGAGCGGCTGGCCTGGATGGATGCCAACCTGCCCGGCAACGTAGCCAGCACCATCACGGCCGCCTCCCTTGCCCGCCCGTTTGCCAGCTTCACTAGCTTCCCGGTGCCGTTTGATACGCAACTGCGGGTGCGCTACGAACTGCGGCAGACCGGCCCAGTACACCTAGAACTGCTTTCCCCCGTGGGCACCCTGGTACACCGCCAACAGCTACCCGCACAGGCCGCCGGCATTCACGAGGCAGAAGTAGCCAACCTGGCGGCCGTACCTGCGGGCGTGTACTTTCTGCGCCTGACTTCGAATGGGGGCTGCCAAACTCTTCGGGTACAGAAAACAACTCATTAACTGCGGGGAATTTATTCTGCGGAGAAACACAAACGGCCGCTCCTTTAGTAGGAGCGGCCGTTTGCTTGCAGCAGCTGCCGGAAGAAGCCTACGCTGCCAAATCGGGGTAGAGCGGGCGTACAGGAGTATCGGTAGCTTCTTCGGGGAGGGGTAGTACGGGAACAGCCGGGTACGAGGCCTTCGTGTCGGCAGCATGGCGCCGCAGGGCGCGCATCAGTAAGTATTTGTACTTTTCAGCGTCGGCCAGGGCTTGTTCCACGGCGCGCATGGCATCATTATAAGCCACTACGGGCACCGACTCAGCCGTTTCACCAGTAGGGTAAGTGAGTTCAAAAACCGGACAATCCAGGTATTCAGCAGGAGTTTTCATCGGGCAGCAAGTCTATACTATCAATGTCGGATATGTAACAGGAAGCCCCCCGTATTCATTCCGCAGAAGCAGGATATTTTCGTGATTACCAGTAAACAAATCTACCTGATGATCAGGCTTTTATCTGCAGTACCAGCTTGCCAAACTGCAGCCCTTCGTCCATCCGGCGCAGGGCCTGCTCCCCATCTGCCAGGGCGAATATCTCGTCGATTACGGGGCTGATCTGATGCTGCTCGAAGAAGCGTACCATGGCGTTGAAATCCTGAGCCGTGCCCATGGTAGAGCCCAGTACGGAGAGCTGCTTCCAGAATATTTTGCGGGCTGCTACCTGCGGAATATTCCCATGGGTGGCCCCGTACAATACCAAGCGTCCGCCGGGGGCCGCCGCGTCCAGCAGGTTGCTGAAGCCGGGGCCACCGGCACTATCTACCAGCACATCGAAGCCGCCGCCCGCCTGCTGGATAAGAGTAGCCGGCCAATTTTCGGCGTGGTAGCTGATGCCGCCTTTGGCACCCAGGGCTACGGCCTGGGCAATTTTTTCCTCCGAGCCTGAGGTTACCCACACATCGGCCCCACTAACCACGGCCAGTTGTAAGGCCAGCAGGGCTACTCCCCCCCCTACCCCACTAATCAGCACCCGCTCCCCGGGCTGCAAGCCGGCGCGCGTAAACACGGCCCGGTAAGCCGTAACGCCCCCCAGCGGCAAGGCAGCCGCCTGCTCAAAGCTCAGATGCGCAGGTTTGGCACTCACCTGCTGAGCGGCCACGCACACATACTCGGCAAATGTGCCGTCCTGAGGCAAGCCCAGAATCTGGAAGTCGGCACCTTGGGCGGCGGGGTTGTTGCCCCAGTGCTGGCCAGGATTAATTACTACCTCTTGGCCTAGCAGACTGGCGTCCACGCCTTCGCCCAGCGCCGAAATACTACCGGCACCGTCGGAGCCCAGGATAATCGGGAATTTCAAGCCGGCGTACTGGCCTTTCTGAATCCAGACGTCGCGGTGGTTCAGGGCAGCGGCGTGCAGCTGCACCTGGACCTGGCCGGGACCGGGTTGCGGGGTTGGCACTTCTTGTAGCGTAGCGGGCTGACCGATTCCTGTGAGCACAAGGGCTTGCATAGAGCGGGGTATAGGGTGGAGAAATGGGTGGGTGGCGAACCCGGAGGTTCACATTTACAGAAAGCGGGCTTGCAACTCGGGCGTGGGTAGCCAGCAGGACTCCTGGCGGCCAAACCAGCGGTAGCGGTTGCGGGCCACGAGGCGGTACACGGCGTCGCGCAGAAACCGGGGAAACACCTCGCCTAACGTCCCGACCAGACCCCAGGCACCACTGAGCTGTTTTAGTATACCCAGGGCCGCCGCCGAATGGGTGTAGGCCTGCCCTCCTGCTACCAACACAACCGACTCTGGCTCTGCCTGCAACGGCAGGCCATGAGCCCGCAGCAGTTCCTGACCGGCTACTGACTGCAAGGAGGCAAACCGGAAGCGCCCGGCGGCATCGTGCTCGATGACAAACTGCACGAACCCGTTGCACAGGTTGCAGACTCCATCGAAGAGAATGGTGGCGGAAGGCGCAGGCGACATACAGGTAGGAGTTGAGCGGGGGTAGAGTAGGTACCGCTACCGGCCCTGGTTTGTTACGGCAGCGGCAGCAGGTCGCGGTACCAGAAGCCCGCAGCTTGACCACCGGCGACCGGAGCCGGGTACGAGCGGCGCACCAGTTCGCCTGGCCGGAAAGAAATGGGGTGGCTGAAATACGGAGCATCGAAAACGAAGCTGTGGTACTCGCCATTTTCCCCGCAGGAGTCTACCCCCGGCGGTAAGTCGCGCAGAAACTCCTCGTCGAGGAGGCGGCCGCAGAAGCTGGCATCCAGGTACTGCTCATTGACACACACAACTACGGCCCGAAAGCCCAGGGCGAAAAACTCGCGCAGCAACTCGGCGTTCGGGCGTTGCCACAAAGGAAACAGAGCCTCCATTCCTACCTGGGCCACTTGCTGTTCCCGGTACCGGCGCAAATCTTCCAAATAAATATCTCCGAATACGGAATATCGAATTCCCCGGGCTTGCAAGGGCACCAGGGTAGTGCGTAGCTGCTGCTCATACTGGGCCATGTCAGGGTTTTCGGGCAGGGCTAGCTGGGTCAGGGGCAAGCCTATACGCTCGGTCTGGGCCTGCAGCAGGGCCACGCGCACGCCATGCATGGATACCCGCCCGTAGTGGGCATTGATGCTGGTAAGCAAGTCGGTAACGTGCAGGGCAGGATTGCGCAGGGCGTGGTAGAGAGCCAGCGCCGAATCCTTGCCTCCGCTCCAGTTCATGAGGGTGGGAAAGGCCATACGTCAAAGGTAGAACCAAGACTGGCCGCCGCAAGAGTTAGCGTAACCGCAGGAGGGCCCGGTACGTTTGCCTTTAAACTCTTGTTCTCGTATCCATGACCTCTTTCGCTGCCCGCTGGCCCGCCCTTGCCGTACTCGTAGTAGTTCTCAGCCTGAGTGCCTGCGGAGAAAGAGCGCGCCCCGCTGAAGCCCGCCATAGTGGCAGCCCCTCTTCTGACACCACCGGCACGGCCACCGGCGTACAGCAACAGAGTGTGCAGCACGCCGTGTCGGCCGGGGCAGCCGCGGGTCCCGGACCGGGTAACTAGTTGCCTCCTCCCAACCTTTATCTTTTTCGACCATGAAACGTCTTCTTCTGCTTCTGACCAGTGGCTTACTGGTTTCTTTGACCGCCTGCGACTACAACAATACCCCGGGCAAAGACCCGCAAGTTTCCCAGGACTTCTCTACCTATCGGAAAGCCAGTGCTACAGAAACCAACCGTGACAGCGTGAGCGGAGGCGACGAGGCCTATACGCCCATTGGCACCGGCTCTGCTCAGGATCAGAAAACGTCGACGGATGCGGCCCTGGAAGGCCAGCCCAACAATGCCAACTCACCCGTGGGAGATATGCCGGCTACCAACAACGAGGTAAAAAGTACCACCCGCGAGCAATAGGCACCGCCAGCTTCTGCGCCCCCTACATACAAAAGAGCCCCCGAAGTATTCCGGGGGCTCTTTCTTTTCTACATGCGGGTAGCAGCCACTACAGCACCCACCGGCGCGGGGTTGGCTGCCCGGCGTGGGAGCCTTTGGCCAGGGCTACCCCGGCCCCTATAGTCAACAGATCTTCTAGTCCACCCACTAGGCCGCTAGGCAGCCCTGAGCCCGCCGTTGCCTTTTTGCGCAGGAAAAAGCTGATGTAAGTGGCACCAAGGGCAGCCAGGGCCCCTACCAGTGCACCGGTCAACTGTTTATCATGGTTGATTTTGTAGAGGGTAGCTCCTACCAGCGCGCCGGCCGCAGCCCGCCCGGCCAGCGCAGTTGGAGCAATACGGTCGGGCATTTGGGGCAGCTTGTCGGCGGTCATTTCGCCGGCGGCCAGCACTTTTAAGCCGTGGGCTACCCAGGGCTTCTGCAGCCAGCGCAGCGGGGAGCCGGCCAAGGCATGCGGATGATACGTCAACAGGTTGCTACTCAACAGGGCGGGGGCCGTCATGCTCCGGAAACCGGCAATGGCGCCGAGCCCCACTGTTTGCCACAAGTGTTTGCTCATAAACAGGGAAGTGCAGGTAAATGGTCAGCAGCTGCACTGCTGCCTTTAACGCACCCGGGCGGCTCAAGGTCAGAAAATCTTTCGGGAAGGGCAGGCCGGCGCCAAAGCGGGCTGGCCGACGGGTACCACCAGCACGACCGGTACCACTGGCAGTACCGGCAGTACCGGCACGACGGGTACTACTTCCGGTGGCAGCACTGGCGGCGGCACTACCTAAGCCAGCTTTTCCTACTCTGTCATGCAGCAAAAAGGGCAACTCATGGAGTTGCCCTTTTTGGTTGAGGTAGCGGAGTACTACTTCTGATTTGCCGCCCAGGCATCCATCTTGCGCTCGAGCACGGCCAGGGGCATTACGCCATCTTTGAGCAGTTCGTCGTGGAAGTCGCTGAGGCGGAAGTGGGAGCGGTTTTGGCCCGCGTACTTTTCCCGCAGCTTGTTGGAGTGCGCGCCCAGCTGCTGCTCGTACTTCTGGCGTAGCTCCCGGATTTTCAGGGCCCCAATCTTATAGCTCAGAGCTTGACCTGGGATGGCCATGTAGCGCTCAATTTCGGCAGTGGCCCCCTCTTCGCTGATGGCTTCATTGGCTAGCATGTACTGAATGGCCTGCTCCCGGGTCATATTTTTCGTGTGCATGCCCACGTCTACCACCAGGCGCACGGCGCGGTGCATTTCATCGCCGAGGGCCCCCATGTACTGGTAGGGGTCCTGGTAGAGACCCAGCTCTTTGCCCAGGCTTTCCGTGTATAGAGCCCAACCTTCACCCATGGCGCCGTACCAAGCAAAGCGCCGAAATTTGGGCAGATCCGTGTTTTCCTGCTGCAGCGAAGTCTGGTAGTGGTGGCCCGGAATGGCCTCGTGCAAAAACAGCGACTCCATGCCGGAAGTGACGTTGAACTTGGTAGCGTCCACAATCGGGATGTAGAAGATGCCCGGCCGGGAGCCGTCGGGGCTACCTGGGTTGTACTCGGCCGAAGCGGAGGCTGCCCGGAAGGCTTCCGTCTGGCGAATTTCAAACGGAGTTTTGGGAGTGCGGCCGAACATGGTTTTCAGGTTGGGCTGCATCTTCGCCTGAATAGCCCGGAAAGCTCCTAACACGTCCTCCGGGGTTTTGTAGGGCATGAGCTTGGGGTCGGTTTTGAGGGAGGCAAAGAAGGCTTTTAAATCTCCTGTGAACCCAACCTGAGCTTTTACTTTCTCCATCTCACCCCGAATGCGGGCTACCTCCCGCTGGCCCGTCTGGTAGATTTCCTCCGGCGTTTTGTCGGTGGTCGTCCACGTTTTCACCCAGTACTTATAGAGTGCTGGGCCGCCCGGAATAGCCGCAATGCCTGTGCTGGGCCGCGACTTGGGCAGGTATTCCTTTTCCAGGAAGTCGCCCAGCTTTTTGTAAGTCGGCACCAGCTCCTGCTGAATGGCCTCCCGGTAGGCGGCCGTAATGCGCTGCTTGTCGGCCGCCGATATATCCTGGGGTAGCTTGCTGATAGGGCCGTAAAACAGACTCTTGGTGGGGTCTGAGGTTTCCATGGCCCGCAGCTGCGGAATCATTTTCACGACCAGCGCGTGGGGTAGCACCACCCCGGCCTTCATGCCTTGGCGAAAGTTACTGATAGCCGTATCGGCCCACACGGAGAAGCCGCGCACCCGGCCCAGCCAGTTGTCGTAGTCCTTGGCTGTTTTAAAGGGCTGTACGCCTTCCCCTGACCCGAACTGCCCCAGCGTGATGGGCAGGCCCCAAAACTGCTGGAATGGCATCATCCAGGTGTTGTGCTGGAGGCCCTCCAGCTTGTTTTCCAGGTCGTACTGGAAGATGTCGTAGCTGATTCGGTCGTTGGCCGACAACTCCTCGCGGTTAAACTGGTGCAGGCCGTCGAGGTATTTCTGGTAGAAAGCTTGCAGCTTGCCCCTAAACTCTTTGGTGCCGTCGTTGGGTAGCTGGTCGTTGTAGCGGTTGTCGCCCTGGGCAGTAGCTTCCAGTGGGAACAGCTTGGCGTTTTCCTCCCAATAGGCATTAAATAACGTCGGCAAGTCTTTTACTTCCGACAAGCTCGTTTCGGTAGAGGCCGCTTCGTTCGTTGGTTTTTGCTGATTACAGCCAGCCAGCAGTGCCCCGGCTAGCAGGCCGGTTAGGGCAAGTTTTTTCATTACCTGAAGGGAAATAGTGAGGAAGCGGGAAGGTAAGTAGCCCGGGCCAAATGCCCACTATCCTTCCTGCTTCGCTTACTACCCTACCCCTCTAGGAAACAGCCTGGCTCCCCCTACAGTAGTGCGGAGAAGCCAGGCTGCTTTAGGCCCAAAAACGGCGGCGAGCTACTATTGCACCAGCACGCGGCGGCTTACTACCCCCGTGCTGGTAATAGCCTGCACAATGTACACGCCCCCGGGCGCCGATGGCCCCAGCGTTACCTGGCGGCGGAAGGTGCCGGTTTGGCCAGCGGGCAGCGTTTCGGTGCGCAACACCCGGCCCATACTATCCATAATGCGGACCGCCTCGCATACCCCCGTTAGCTGCATATCAATGGTCAAGGCCGTGGCGGTGCCGTACACCGCCATTTCCTGCTGGGCCAAACCGCCGGTGCTGGCAACTACCGGCACTACCTGCGAAAAAGCTACGGTACCATCCAAATCGGTCTGGCGCAGGCGGTAGTAACGGGTGCCCACCGCTGGAATAGCGTCGGTGGCGGAGTAGGTGCGGGTGGTGGTGCTGGTGCCGGCGGCCTGTAGGGTCGTCACGGGCTGAAAACTCGTACCATCGGCGGAGCGCTCCACCGTAAACGAAGCGGCGTGTAGCTCCGTGGCCGTCGTCCAGTTAAGCTGCACGCCGCTGCCCTGGCTGCGGGCCGTGAAGGAAACCAGTTGCACAGGCAGCGGGCGGGCACAGCCGTTGAGGCTAATCTGCTCGGTGGCGTAGGAGTTGCACTCCAGCCCCTTCACGCCGGTAGCAGCCACGCCGCAGTCGGAGCTTTCTCCGCCAATGCACACGCGCAGGTCAGTGTCGAACAGGTTCCGTACCAGCCCCCGACCGTTACCCTGGGTCATCACGCAGCCGTCAATGCTGAGAGAGGCCGAGGCGCTGGCGTCGGTGGTGATGTAGCTGTTGCCCTGCAGCAACACTAGGTTTCCATCAATGGCCACGTTGCTGTCCACGTTCAGCGTCGATTGGTTGGCGAGGGTAATGCTGCAGGTAGCCTGCAGCGGAGCGTTAATATCGGCGTCAGCTTTATAGAAGCTGAGGGAAGACACGCGCAGCACACCGTTGGTTACTAGGCGGGTTTCATCGGGCTTGTTCTGGCTGCCAAAGCTCAGAGTCCGACCCGGCGCGTCCTCCACCAACGAACCGCCGGCGGCAATCAGGATCTTGCCCTCATCACCGGTAACCGAGTAGTCCTGGTTGAGAATTACGGCCGAGGTAATGACAATGATATCATTCGTAGCGGCCTGGGTGCGCGTGGTAGCCGGCGGGGTAGGTGCCAGCCGGCCGTTGCTGCCATTGGTCACCACCCACGTGTTGGGGTCGCTCCATTTACCGCCCCCGGGCTTGGAGGTAAAGGTAGTTTGGGCGTGCGCACGACCTGCCAAGCCTATGCTGGTGGCCGCAACTAAAGCAAGTGAGAGTATAGAAGTTTTCATGAAGTGTAGCTAAACAACTGGGCATTAGCGCCCAAAACTGCGTCCTATACGACATGATACTTATTTTGATACAATTAAAAATAAATATTGTAACATTCATGCAATTATAACGATATTCGTATTTAGTATAAATTTATTTATTGGTATTTTAACTATTCAACTACAACATGGCCGCTACGCAATGCACCTCACGCTACGACTATGACTATTATTTTATTAAAAATGTACAATATATAATACATATTCTACTAAAATATTCTGTAAAAAATTTACAGCGCTTGGTATAGTAGGTACAGTGTGGATGTCACTCTGGCAGTGGTTTTACTTTGCACTTGCTGGTTTCCGTGCCACGCTATAGCTCTATTCTATAACCGAACCTGCGCAGACGGGTTATACAGCCACATTTCGACATACACAGCAAATACCCATGGAAACACTAGCCGGCAAGAATGCTCTGGTAACAGGCGCAGGCAAAGGAATTGGGCGGGCAGTAGCCCTGGCCCTGGCGCAGGAAGGAGCTACCGTGGCTCTGCTAGCGCGCACGGAACAGCAGCTACGCGAAGTAGCGCAGGAAATTGAAGGGCTCGGCGGCCGGGCCGTGGTAGTCACCGCCGACGTAGCTGACCGCCTGGCGGTAGAGGCCGCTGTTGGGCAGGCCCTGCAGGCGCTAGGCAGCATCGACATCCTGATTAATAACGCTGGCATTGGCACCTTTGCTAAGCTCGTGGACATGGACCCAGCCGAATGGGAAAAGATTATTCAGGTAAATCTGCTGGGCACCTACTACGTAACGCGGGCCGTGCTACCCCAGATGATTGCCCGCGAAACCGGCGACATCATCAACATTGCTTCCACGGCAGGCCAGCGCGGGGCCGCGACTACCAGTGCCTACAGTGCCTCCAAGTTTGCCATCCTGGGCCTCACCGAGTCGCTGATGCAAGAGGTGCGCAAACAGAACATTCGGGTATCGGCCCTCACGCCCAGCACCGTAGCAACGGAGCTGGCCATCAACAACAAGCTCACCGACGGCAACCCCGAGAAGGTGATGCAGCCCGAGGACTTAGCCGAGTTTATCATTTCCCAGCTCAAGCTCAACCGCCGCATCTTCATCAAGGAAGCCGGTATGTGGAGCACCAACCCGTAGAAAAAGGGTAGAAAAGGTGTTTAACGCTACCCAGCCATAAGCGGCAAACACAGTTCTACCACAAAAAAGGCCCGTAACAGCTGTTACGGGCCTTTTTTGTGGAAATTATTTCGGGCTACTGCAGCTTATTGGCGGGTTTTGCAGCGGGCTTCTTTACCATTGTCCCGAAGGCACCTTTCTGCTCGAAGGCGGCAATTACTTCCTCTTCGGCCGGGGTGCGCTTTACCACCGGGTTGTTGGCCCAGAACTCAGGGTCGTAGGACTTGGCCCGGATGGCATCCAGGTCTCGGTCGGTGAGGCTGGCGCGGGCATAGGGCAGACGCACGGGGGTAGTCGACTGGTCGTAGAAGAAGGTAAACGACGACACGTTGATGCTCAGCGGCTTTTTGCCCGGCTCGGTCAGATCGGTGGTTAAATCCATCTTCATCAGCTCCAGCGGGGCCACGCTGGCCTTGCCGCCGGGGTGAAAGGCCATTTCAATGGTCAGCTTGGCGTTGGTGAACTGCTGGCGCAGGTTGTTGGTGGAACCCGTGAAGCTAGGCTGCACCATGCGGTAGCGCACTACCTGGTTGGTTTCAATATCAATCCAGATGGTGCCCTGGGCCCGGTACTTTACCTCGGGGCGGGTTTCAAAGGCTATTTCTGCTACCCCGCCCGTGGAGTCTTCGCCCACAATGCCTTTCAGTTCCAGCAGGTAATTTTTCTCCACGTTGGGGCTGAGCAGGGCCAGGGAGGTAGTGCTGTCCTGCTGGGGGTCGAAGAGGCCAAACTTGCGGGTGTACACCGAGAAGTTGCTCAGATTGATGGGGGCCTGGCGGGCGGCGTAGCGGCCCTGCGCCAGGGTAGTCCCGTCGATGCGGGCCGGGTTCGACTTCACGTTCCAGACTACCTCCTGCAGCTCCGAAGGCTCGTTGTCGATGCGGGTAATCTGGCGGTAGAACGCCTTGCCGTAGTAAGTGCGGCGGTAGTTGCGCTGCAGGTTGCGGAAGGCCCGGTCCACAAGCTGGAACGGGAAGCTGGCCACCTTCACCTCGGGCAGCACCACGGTGGCCTCGGCCAGGGTCACGTTCAGGGGCGCGTCGGTGGTAACGCGCAGGGTGTCTTTTACGTGGTTCAGCTCCGAGAAAAGCAGCGTTACGGGCAGACTTTTCACCACCAGGGTGAATTCGCCTTCTAGGTTGGTGGTTGTCCCGTTGCTGGTCCCGGGCACGGCCACGCTGGCAAAGGGCAGCACCTCCTTGGTTTCTTTGTCGCGCACTACCCCGCGCAGCTGTACCTGGGCCTGACTGAGGTGAGCCAGGCTAAGCAGCAGGGCCAGGAGGATAAAGGCGGCCCGAAACGGCCGCGCGGAGGTGGAAGAAAGAACCGCGGGAAAACGAGCTGGAAGCATGGCAGATGAGCAGCTAAAAAGAAAAAACGGTACGCCGACCAGAATAACGCGGGCCCGACCCAAAACCGTGCCCGCTTCGACAAAAGTAGGCGCTAAACGCAACAGCAAGGGCCTAATGCAGGTAAGTAGTGTACCTTAGGACGCGGCTCCGGCGTTAGCGGGGTCGTTCAGTCCTTCCACATTTCCTTCTCTCCTACTCTCATGCTGAAGCGAGATTTCCTGAAAAACGGCCTGCTAACCGTAGTGGGGGCTTTGGTAAGCCCCGCCGTGCTGGCCGCGGCCCACGAAGAAAAGCTGCTGCGCGAAGCCCGCGCCACGCCCATAGCCGACGGCCCCTTCACGCTGCCGGCCCTGCCCTACGCCTTCAATGCGCTGGAACCCCACATCGACGCCAAGACGATGGAGATTCACCACGATGCGCATCATAAAACCTACGTTTCCAAGCTGAATGAGGCCGTAGCCGGCAAGCCCGAGGAAAAGCTGAGCCTGGCCCAACTGCTGGCCTCGGCCAGCAAGCAGCCCGATGCCATCCGCAACAACGCGGGCGGCCATTGGAACCACTCGTTTTTCTGGCTGCTGCTCGACCCCAAAGGCGGCGGACAGCCCACTGGGGCCCTGGCTGCAGCCATTAATAAGGATTTCGGCTCCTACGAGAAATTCCAGGACGAATTCACCAAGGCCGCTACCGGCCGCTTCGGTTCCGGCTGGGCCTGGCTGATCCACGACAAGAAGTCGGGCAAGCTGGCCGTTACCTCCACGCCCAACCAGGACAACCCCCTGATGGACCTCTCGGGCATTCAGCGCGGCACTCCGCTGCTGGGCCTGGATGTGTGGGAGCATGCCTACTACCTCAAGTACCAGAACAAGCGCCCCGATTACGTGAAGGCCTTCTGGAACGTGATTAACTGGGCCGAAGTGAACCGCCGCTTCGACGAAGCCCGCAAAGGGTAGCCCTTCCCTTTCCGCGCAAAAAGGCCGCTTCTGATGATTCAGAAGCGGCCTTTTTTATGCTGAAAATCTAGAACTGTCATTCCGAGCTGGTCGAGGAATCTCGCGTGCTGACGTCTGCTTACCATTACAACATCAGCACGCGAGATTCCTCGACCAGCTCGGAATGACAGTGCAGGAAGAACAATATTCTGAAGAACTCGGGCAAGCCCAAGCCGAAAGCGGCCCACCAATGACCGTGCAGGAGGAACAATATTTTGCTTTAGAGAATACTAACGGCAACTCTACCGCACGGCCCGGGCGGAATCCAGGGCGGCAGTCATCTGGTGTTCCAGCTCGGTTAGCTCCTGCGCTTCGGCGGCCCAGAAATCCTCGTACTGGTGGGCGGTCAGCTGCACGGTGTCGGGCTCTTTGTACTGGTGCATCCAGTTCATCATGGCGGCATCGGCGCGGCGCAAGCTCCTGATGGTGCGGTGCAGGCGCTCGGCTTTGGCCCGGCCGGAGGAGGTAGCAGAATCCAGACCGACGAGCTGGGCGGCGAGGCGCTGGCGTTCCGATACCAGCCCATCCATGCGGGCCATCAACTCGTCGTGGTGGCGCATCACGGCGGCGCGGGTAGCGGGCGTGTTGCTTTCAGCGGGTTGGTCTTGCTGGGGCTGGCAGGCTACGGCGAGCAGGGAAAGGGCCGCGTAACGCAGCCATACATTCAGCTTCATTGGCGCACTCATTTCATCTTGATAAACAGCCACAAGCCCAGCACCGACACGGCCAATACGCCTGCGGCCGCCAGCATGGTGATGATGTCGCGGATGTTTTTGCCCAGCTCCCCGGCAGCGTGGTACTTGTGCAAAAAGGCAAAGCTGAGGCCTTCGTAGCGGGCCACGTTCTCGACGCGGGCGGCCAGGCGGCCGGTGGCGGGTTCCACGTACAGGGTGGTTTGCTGCGGGGTATCGTAGGCCACTTTCATGACGGGCAGGCGCTTGTTGATGAAGCCGTACTCCCCTTCAAAATGATCCACCAATGCGGGTTTGCCGCTCATGGCAGGGGTAGCACCACCCCCGGCTTGTTGCAGGAAGGTGTTAGCCAGAAACACCGCGTATTGCGTGGCGCCATCGGGCAGCAGCTGGCCGGTAGTGGCATTGTAGTAGGTTACGGGGGTAGCGCGCACCGCCTCCACCGGCTGGCCCGTGCTGGCGCCGGCCGCCGGGCCGGTGGGCTTTTCGGCCGGGAGCTGGAATACCTGGTAGTACACTTGCCCGTTCAGCTCCGCCAGGGTCACTTGTTGCACCGATTCCCAGGCCAGGGGTAGCTCCGTTAGGTCCACGGCCAAGGCGGGGGTAGGTACGGCGGGGGCATGTTGGTAGCGCAGCCGGTCGTCGGGGTGAAGCTTGAGGTAAACGTGGAAGGCGCCGCTGCCCGCGAAGGTGAACGTGACCAAGGCCACGGCCAACCCTACCTGCCGGTGGTACTTGCGCAGCCAGCCCACCTGATCCTGGGCGTTGCGGGGCTTGCGGAATTTCTTCCACATAAAGCCGTAAATCACCAGCCCACTCACGGCCGAGGCGATGATGATGCCCAGCAGCACCAGCATAGTCAGCACCCGGAACGTATTGTTGCCTATCAGCTCCAGCCACGACCAGTTGTGGAACAAGTCGAACACCCGAATGAAGGCGCTGCGGCTGGCATTATTGAACGTAGCCAGCCGGGCCGGCGCGGTTTCCACATACACCACCAGTCCATCGGGCCGGTCGAGGGCGATGCGCCACACGGGCAGCAGCCGGTTCACAAACTTATACTCCTGGTCGAAGCCCGTGATGCGCACGGCGCTGCTCACCTGCGCCGTAGAGTCCTGGGTGAAGTAGCGGGCCAATTGTTCGGCGTACTGCCGGTCGGCGGTGGCGGATAAGGGCTGCCCGGTTTCGGCGCTGAAATAGCGCGGCACGGCCGTAGGTGCTTCGGTGCCTAGCTGCACCTGGTAGGCCGGCTGGCCCTGCCACTGCACTACGCGCACGCCGCGCAGGCTGGCAATCTGATTCTGCGCCAGCACCTGCCGCAACGCCACCTTGGGCTTGTCTACAGGGGTAGGTGCCAAGGCTTCGCGGGCTATTTTCGGCCGCAGCCAGTTGCTCATCAGCGGGTGCGCGAGGCCGCTCAGGGTCCAGAGGATAACCGGCACCACCGTCAGCAGCCCGATGATGCGGTGCCAGCGGTACATGTTGCGCTGCACCGCCCGCTTTACAGGGCCAGCAGCCCGAGCCGCCGGGGCAGCTTGTTGAATTGTTTGCATAGAAAATGTCTGTTGTCAAGGCCGACAGACCTTGTTTGTTCTTTTGTAGAAGGCCATCCGGTATGCTGACGCGACCGGGGGCGAGGTGACGTAGCCAGAGTATCTATCTGTCAGGCTGAGCGGAGCCGAAGCAGCTCTACCGCTTCGTTGTGGTTCACTAGCCCAGGGTTTAAACCCTGAGCTATGGAGCGGTTGACGTACTGGGCCAGCTGGTTAGCCAGAGGTAGAGGTCCTTCGCTCCGCTCAGGATGACAGATCAAACATGACACGTTTTAGGGTTGTCGTTCTACCTTTCTCGTGTCACCATTCACCTTATCACCTCTCCCCTACCCCCTATTTCTTCCCAATGAAATTGTACTGCACTCCTACTGACACGGTGCGGGGGGCGGCGGGGGTGAAAGTGGTGCGGTCGGTGGGGGCGTTGCCGCGGGTGGCGGCGTTGGCGTACAGCTCGTCGGTGAGGTTGATGACGTTCACGAAGACTTCCAGCGTTTCGCGCCAGCTATAGCCGGCCCGGGCGTTGAGCACGCTCACGCCGCGGGCGCCAAACAGGGTCCGGTCATCGTAGCGCACCCGGTTTACCTGGTCCTGGTACCAACTGCTGATGCGCTGATACTCCAGGGAAGCACGCAGGCCGCGCAGCCACTGCGGCTTGTAGGTCAGCTCAGTGTTGGCGACCCAGCGCGGGGCCTGGGGCATCTGCTTGCCGTTCACGTCCTTTACCGCGTCGGTGGCTTTGGTGCTGAGGGCAAACTCCTCGAAGCGGTGCACGGCGTTGGTGCCACCGAAGCGGAAGAACAGCTCGGCGGTAGGCTTCCAGGTCAGGCTGTATTCGATGCCGCGGTGCAGGGTTTTGCCGGCGCTCTGGTAGTCGGTGGAGTTATCGGGCTGGCGGATGCTGAGCAGCTCGTTGCGCCCATCTAGCTGGTACAACGCCACATCCACGTACACTTTGTTGTCTAGCAAGGAAGCCCAGCCCCCGATTTCGCGGTTATAAAAGCGAGCTGGCTGCAGGTTGTAGTAGAACTCGGCGGGTACCACCTCGCCGGTGGGGGTAGCAACGCCGGTGCCGGGCCGCTTCCGGAAAATAGCCGTGAGGCCGGGCGGCGAGAAGCCCTGCGAGTAGTTGGCGTACAGTCCGCGCCCGTGGCCCAGGTCGTAGGTCAGCCCGATTTTGGGGGTAGCCTGCTGGAAGGTTTTCGTGCCGCTCGACTTGTCCAGGTAGTTGTCGTAATCGAAGGACAGGCGGTCAAAGCGCCCGCCCAGGGTTAGCTGCAGCTTGGGCAGTGGGTGAACATCCAGCTGGGCGTACACGGCCGAGTTCAGCAGGTCGGTATCGTAGTCGGCAATAGCCAAGTCGGGGCGGTCGGCCGTGATAGAGTATTTCTCAACTGACTTTTTATCAGCCCGCAACTGGGCTGCCAGGTCAATCTGGTGAGCATCGTACTGGGTAGGCGAATAATCGAAGCTGGCCCCACCAATCAGGCGCGAGTTCAGCCAGTTCCAGCGCACACTGTGCTGAGCAAGCAGGCCATAGCTCTTGAAGCGGTTCTCGTTGACCTCGCCCGTAGCAGTAGTAGCGCCGGCCCGCCACCGGATGCCATACGAAGGGTTCTGGCCGATGCTGTTGTCGCGGAAGAAGCCGGTGAGCGTGGTCTGGTTCTGGGCGTTCCACTGCTGCTCGGCGGTGAGGCGGGCGCGCAAAGCGTAGGTTTTGCGGTACGTGAAATCGGTGGGGCTGCTGTACTCGCGGCGGTAGTAGGCCACGCTGTCCACCGAGCCGCTGGTTTGAGAGTCGTAGTCGTTGTAAGAGGCGGCGGCCGTCAGGTGGGTGCGGGTGCCCAAGGCGTATTCCAGCCGGGCGTTCAAACTGACTTTGTCGTAGTCGGAGCTGGCGAGCCAGGAGTTGCGCTGCCGGGCCACGTAGCCACTCACGAAGCCCCCGAGCTGGGGCGTGAGCATGCCGCCGCCCCCAAATTGCACCCGCCGGTAGCCGTAGTTATCGGCCTGCACGCCCACGCTGGCCGTTGGTACGGCGGTAGGGCGCTTGGTGAGCAGGTTGAGGGCGCCGCCCACGGCCTCGGGACCATAAAGCGAAGAAGCCGGGCCCTTCACCACCTCGATGGAGTTGATGGCCAACGGGTTTGATTCCAGCAACGCATTGTGGTTGAACACGCCCATGGGCCGCAGTGGAATTCCATCTTCCAGATACAGGAAGTAAGCGTTGGTGCCAAAAGGCTGGCGGATGCCCATGGCGTGCTGCTCGTTACCGTAGTTGAGCATCACCACGCCCGGCACCTTATTGATCAGCTCGGCCAGCAGGGTGGGTTTGGTGTCCTGCACCAGGGTAGGCGAAAGTTTGGCAATAGCCACCGGGGCGTCGGTGCGCAATTGGGCCTCGCGGCTGGCGGTTACCACCACCGTTTGCAGGTCCTGCACGGCCGGGTTCAGAGCCACGCGCAGGGGTAGGCCCTCGGCCGGCATGGTTACGGTAAACGGCTCATACCCCACTGCGGACACCACCAGCTCAGTGGCCGAGGTGGTCAGGGAAAACTGCCCGTTCGTGTTGGTGGCGGTGCCTACCTGCCCATCGGGGGTCCGGATGGTGGCTCCAATTAAAGGTTCTTTGGTGGCCGCATCGAAGACGCGTCCGGTTAGGGCACGTTGGGCCCAGGCGGCCTGACTGGCGCACAGGGCCAGAGGCAGCAATACCGTTTTTATCACAGGAAGAAAGGCTGATTGACGGCAGGCCGCGCCGGGCCCCAGCACACGCAGATGCCGGGCCAGGCCGCGCGGGCCCACCAAATTCCGTAAAAACCGGGGTCAATCAGCCCTCTGCGGGCGGGTGGTCGGGGCCGGGCCGGTCCCAGGCGTAGGCCTCTACACGGTACGCCCCGTAGCGGGGGGTAGCCGGAAAGTGAGCCGGCGGTGTGAGGCGCAGGGGCAGGACCGTAGCGCAGAACAGGTTGATATCCTGCACTACCTGCTTGCTGCCGGGCTGCTGCTTTTTCTCGTGCTCGGCCACGGCCTTGAGCTGCTTGCGCAGGTGGCACTTGCCGTTACACTTCAGCTGGGGCTTGTCGCGGTTAATACACAGCACCCGGGCAATGTAGTCCTGATTCAGCCACCAGCTCACCGCAATACCCAGCTGCCCGGTGCAGTGCACTGAGAGCGAGAACAGCAGCAGAATAGCTATGGCCTGACGCACAGGAAACGGATGAGAAGCTACGAATAGTAGTGCAAAGGAACACCCTCCGGCCTCTTGCACCAAGTATTATACGCCATTAGCGGGATTTTATACATCTCAATAACCGGTTTTCGATAGTCCTATTAGGCCTTGAGTTATCTGTTACCATATTGCTACCCCGTGCGGGGCGGCGAAACCTAGATGCATCTTTGCCACATGAAAACAGCCCTGACCTACCTGCTGGCCGCTGGCTCCCTGTTGCTGACCAGCCCGGCGGCTACCGCGCAAAAAGCCGGCACCGACCTGCGCATTGCCTTCGGCTCCTGCAACCGCCATGATTTGCCCCAGCCGCTCTGGGACGATATTGCCAAAGACAAGCCCAACGTTTGGATCTGGCTGGGCGACAATATTTACGGCGACTCCGACGACCCTGCCGTGCTCAAAGCCAAGTACGACGCCCAGCTCCGCCAGCCTGACTACCTTCGCCTGCGCGAGCAAGGTACCGCCGTCATTGGCACCTGGGACGACCACGACTACGGCCGCAACGACGGCGATAAGACCTACCCCTTCAAAGCCCAGAACCAGCAGCTGGCCCTTGACTTTCTGCAGGAGCCCGCCGGTAGCCCGCGCCGCCAGCAGGAAGGCATTTACGCCGCGTACGAGTACAAGGCGGGCAAGAAAAAAGTAAAAGTCATCCTCCTCGACGACCGGTATTTCCAAGACCCACTCACCCGCGACGCCCAACGGGTGTACCAGCCCAACCCCACCGGCGACATCCTGGGTGAGGCGCAGTGGCAGTGGCTACAAACCCAGCTCCAGAACTCCGATGCCGACGCTCACATCATTGCCTCGGGCATTCAATTTTTACCTCAGGAGCACCGCTTCGAGAAGTGGGCCAACTTCCCGGCCGCCCGCCAGCGCCTGTTCAACCTACTGGCTTCCACCAAGGCCAAGGGCGTGCTGCTCATCAGCGGCGACCGGCACATCGGGGAGGTATCAAAAATGACGGTGCCGGGCGTTTCCTACCCCGTGTACGAGGTAACATCCAGCGGCCTCACCCACCCTGCCACCCAAAACACCGGCGAGCCAAACCAATACCGCCTGGGGCCCCTAGTGAACGAGAAGCACTACGCTCTCTTCCAGTTTGAGCCCAAAGGCAAGTGCCTCTTCGTCACGGCCTCGCTGCGGGGCGACGAGGGCAAAGTGTTTTACTCGGAGAAGATAGAGGTAGGCAAGTAGCAGGTAGGCAGAGCAAGCAAGTGGCAGGAAGAGCAAAAGAGTAATTCAGAACGTCATGTCTCGACAAGCTCGACATGACGTTCTGGAGAAGCAGCGAGATTCCTCGGCTCCGCTCGGAATAACGTTCTTAATTCTGGCGGGAATGATGTTTTGCTGTTTCACTGATGCAGTCCATCCATCCTCTTCAATTCCGCTAAATTCGCAGCCTACCCATTCTAACCGCTGCAACTGCCCTTGTCTTTCACTCGCTCCCTCCCGTTTCTGTGGCTGCTGCTGGCGCTGCTGAGCCCCTTCGATGGCTCGGCCCAGCGCCGCAAGAAGAAGTCGTCCGCTACGAAAACTACTGCTACTGCTCGCCGGGCTGCCGCCCCGCAGGCAGCCGGAGCCACCAAACCGCTGGCTGCCAAGAAGCCTACCCCCGCCAAGAGCCGCAACCTGCCGGTGCCGTTTGCCGGGCAGCTGGGCCAGTCGCGGTGGGTTGATTCGGTGATGAAGACCCTGACGCCCGATCAGCGGGTAGCCCAGCTGTTCATGGTGGCCGCGTATTCCAACCGCAAGCGCATTGATGAGGACTCCGTATCGGCGCTGATTCAGCAGTACGGTATTGGGGGGCTGATTTTCTTTCAGGGCGGACCGGTGCGCCAGAGCAAGCTCCTGAACCGCTACCAAAGCCAGAGCAAAGTGCCCCTGCTGGTGGCCATGGACGCCGAGTGGGGCGTGGGCATGCGCCTCGACAGCGTGCAGCGCTTCCCTTACCAGATGAGCATGGGCGGCATCCGCGAAAACCAGCTGGTGTACGACATGGGTACCGAGGTAGCGGCTCAGTTCAAGCGACTGGGCATGCACGTTAACTTCGCCCCGGTGGTCGATGTAAACAACAACGCTCAGAACCCCGTCATTGGGTACCGCAGTTGGGGCGAAAACCGAGAAGGCGTTACGGAGAAAAGCTACCTCTACATGAAGGGTATGCAGGACGCGGGCGTGCTGGCCGTAGCCAAACACTTCCCCGGCCACGGCGACACCGACACCGATTCCCACCTGGCCCTACCCCTGCTGCGCATTGATAAGAAGCGCATTGATACCCTGGAGCTTTATCCCTTCAAAAGCCTGATTAAGCGCGGTATTGGGGGCATGATGGTGGCCCACCTCAACATTCCGGCGCTCGATACGACGGGCCTACCCTCTACCCTTTCCAAACCCATCATCCAGGGCTTGCTGCAGCAGAAGCTGGGCTTCGAGGGCATTATCTTCACCGATGCCATGAACATGAAGGGCGTCATCTCGAAGTATCCGCCCGGCGACGCGGACCTGCGCGCCCTGCTGGCCGGCAACGACATTCTGGAGTTTTCGAAGAACATTCCCCTGGCCCTTCAACTGGTGCGCGAAGCCATCAACAAAGGCCAGCTTAGCCAAGCCGACCTCGACGCCCGCTGCCGCAAGGTGCTGGCTCTGAAAGAGTGGGCCGGCCTAAACAAATACAAGCCCATCGAGCTGCGCAACCTGACCCAGGATTTGAACACGCCCCACGCCCAGTACCTGAGCCAGCGTCTCACGGAGCTGAGCGTGACGGTGCTGCGCAACCAGAAGAGCCTCCTACCCCTGCAGCGCCTCGATACCCTGCGCCTGGCTACCCTCACCATCGGCACCAAGGACACCACCGACTTTCAGCGCATGGCGGCCGACTACGCCCCGGTGCGCCACTTCTGGCTGCCCGCCGCCCCCAGCATGGACGAGCTGACGCGCATGCGCGAAACCCTGAAACCCTACAACCTGGTGCTGGTGGGCCTGAATAACCTGGGGCGCCTGCCCGCCACCAACTTCGGTATTGCGCCGGAAACAAACGTGCTGCTGCGCGAGCTGGGCGGCAAGGGCCAGAAGCTGGTAGTGACGGTGTTTGGCTCGGCGTACGCCGTGGCGAAAGTCCGGGACCTGGACCGCGCTGATGCGGTGGTGCTGGCCTACCAGGAAAGCAAGAACGCCCAGGACGTAGCCGCTGAGGTAATTTTCGGGGGCGTGTCAGCCAGCGGCAAGCTACCCGTTACGGTTTCCGACCGGTACCCATACGGCGCCGGTCTGGCTACCAAGGGCGGTATCCGGCTGCGCTACAGCTTCCCCGAGGCCGTGGGCATGAACAACAACCTGGAAGCCCGCGTGGACTCCATCATGAACGGAGCGGTAGCGGCCCAGGCATTTCCGGGCGGCGAGGTGCTGATTGCCCGCCGGGGGGTAGTAGTGCTGCGCAAAAGCTACGGCACCCACTCCTACCCCTCCGCCGCGGGCCAAGCCGCCCGCCCGGTTCGCAACACCGACCTCTACGACCTGGCTTCCGTGACCAAGGTAGCGGCGGCCCTGCCAGCCCTGATGAAGCTCCAGGACGAAGGCAAGTTCAACCCCGACATGACCCTGGGCCAGCTGTTCCCGGAATTTAAGGCTACCAACAAGGAAAGCCTGAAGCTACGCGACGTACTGACCCACCAAGCCCGCCTGAAGTCCTGGATTCCGTTCTGGAAAGATTACACCAAGCCCCGCGGCCTGTTCAACTCCCTGCTCGGCAAAAGCCCCGACGCGAAAGACGTATCGGCCACGCAGCCCGCCGAGATGAGCCGCCGCTACTTCCGCCCCGATTCCTCGGCCCGCTTCCCGCTGCCGGCCGGCCCCGGCCTATGGGCCCGCCAAGATTTCCCGGAGCGCATCACCAAAGCCATTGCTGAGTCGCCGCTGAACGAGAAGCCGGGGTATGTGTACTCCGATTTGTCGTTTATCATGTACCCGCGCTTCATCAAGGCGGCTTCGGGTAAGACGATTGACCAGTTCGTAACGGATGAACTCTACCGGCCGCTGGGCGCTACTACCCTGGGCTACAACCCTACCCGCCGCTTCCCGCTCAGCCGCATCACCCCCACCGAGTACGACTCCCTGTTCCGCCACGCCCAACTGCACGGTACCGTGCACGACGAAGGCGCGGCCCTACTCGGCGGCCTCTCCGGCCACGCTGGCCTCTTCGGCAACGCCAACGACCTGGCTAAGCTGGTGCAGCTCTACGCCTGGAATGGTAAGTACGGCGGGCAGCAACTGATCAAGCCCGAAACCCTGGCCGAGTACACCAAGTGCCAGTTCTGCCCCGACAACCGCCGCGCCCTGGGCTTCGATAGGCCCGCGGCTAATCCTACGGTGAACTCGGCTAAGAGTGTTTCCCAGCTCAGCTATGGGCACACGGGCTTCACAGGCACCTATTTCTGGGTTGACCCCAAGGAAGAACTTACCTGCATCGTGCTGACCAACCGCGTGAATCCCACCCGCCGCAACAACAAAATCACGGAGCGCAGTGTCCGTTCCGGGGTGCTGCAAGTGGCGCTGGAGAGCATTCAGCAGGCCCGGAAGCAGGCCGTAGAAAGCACCGTACCGCAGGAGCACTAAGAACGAACCTGGGGCACCTCATAGCCTAGTTTAGGGTAGCACGGAAGCGTTGCGGGACCGGGTTCAAGTCAGCAGCTAGGGGGCTCTGCCCTACCCCTTACTAAGCCACAAACCTCTCGACTGAATTCTCACTTGGTTACACAAAAAAGCCCCAACCACACGGTTGGGGCTTTTTTAGTTGGGGAGCTATGAAGAAGACTATTGTAGCACCAGACGCTTCGACGACACCTTGCTGGTGGTGCTTACTTTGAACAGGTAGGTACCGCGGGCAAGGCTGCTGCCATCGAAATCAACTTGGTGTAAGCCTGCTGATTGCGAGCCTTCCACCAGCGTTTTTACCTTCCGACCGAGGGTGTTGTACACCTCCACCGTTACGGGTCCGTCCTGGGTCAGGCTGTAGCTGATGGTGGTAGTGCCCGAGAAAGGATTAGGGAAGGCGGTAGCTTCGGTGTTGAGCAGAGCCATGGCCGGGGTAGCCGAGGCCGACGTAGTGGCTCCGCTGCGGGCCTGAGCCGTAGTAGCAGGCTGCGTAACGGCTTCCCAGTGCGGGAAGGTGCGGCTTACTATTACAGCAAAGTCAGCGCGGGTTACGTTTTGGGCAGGTTTGAAGGTAGCGTGTACCGTGGGCTGTAAGTCGTAGGGGCCTTGGGTTACGCTGTAATAGGCGTTAATCAAGCCCAGCTCCAGCGCTACGCTCACGTAGCCTTCCAGGCCAGCCGGAATGGTAGCGGCATCTTCCAAGGGCACGGTTTGGCCGTTCGCCTGCACCGTTACGGGCTTACCCGTGCGGCTGGTGGCTACTTGCTGCAGGCCCAGGCTTTGCACCAGCGAGTACGCCAGCGAGGCGCGGGTTACTACTTTGCTGGGCGAGAAGGTACCGGTAGCGGTGGGCAGCATCACGCCGTTGTACTGGTGGAACCGGTCACGGAGGGCGGCGCCCTTGGCCGTTACCGACTCCGCCAGCAGCAACTCAGCGGCCGATACATCGGAGAAGCTGCGGCTGCCATTGGTGGGCACAAACTGGCGGGTTGCCTGCCCCATCAGCAGGTAGTCGGCGAGTTGTAGGCGGGTAAGCGGGGCATCAGGCTTGAAGCCGTTGCTCAGTCCATCTACTAGGCGGTTGCTGACGGCAGCCTTAATGGAGGCCTCAGCCGGATGGCCCACAATATCGTTCAGGCCGCTGGTGCCCGAGGTGACAAGTTGCGTAAGCTGAGCCGTCACGGTTTCCGGGAAGGCTACCCCGTTCAGGCCATCCACCTTCAGGGTCCAGTTGCCGGGCGCGGGCGAAGCGACGGCCACGCTACGGTCGGGGTACAAGGCAAAGGCTACCGGAATACCGGCCCGGTACTCCACCCCGTTCGGGTCAATCAGAATCAGGTTCAGGGGGTTGCCCGTGAGGCCCGAGATGCCCCCAGCCGTAATTTTGGCTTCCAGGCTGTTCACCCCGGTTCCCACCGCAAACGACACCTGGTTGCCGGTTGTCAGGGCAGGATTATAGTTTACCGTGAGGTTCTGGGTAGTAGACGAGGCATTTACGCTGCTCTTGAAGGCGCGGCTGGCATTTACGGTAGCCCCAAAGCTGGTACCGCGGAACACCTGATCCACGGCCGCGTAGGCATTTACGTACCCCGATCCTACTTCCCACGACTCGCGGCCGGGCATGTTGGTAGCGGTGCGCTGCAGAATTTGTTTTACCTGATCGGGTGTGAGCGAGGGGTTAGCCTCCAGCATCAGGGCCACAATGCCGGCTACGTGCGGCGTAGCCATAGAGGTGCCACTCATGTGCGTATAAAAGGGCAGCTCGGCGGGGGTCAGGGTCCCAACGTCGGTGGTAATACCCAGGGTAGCCACGGGTCCCAGCACGCGCGTAGACACAATATCGACGCCAGGCGCTACAATCGAGGGCTCGTTTTTGTACGTCCAGGTCTGACCGTCGGCCGTGGTGAAGGTGCCGCCTTCGTTCCGCACCCCGCGCGAGGAGAAATCAGCCAGCTTACCGTCTTTGTCGCCGGCTCCTACCGAAATGGTCCAGGGGGCAATGGCATAGGGGTTGTGGGTATCGGCGCCAGGACCTTCGTTGCCCGCAGCAAATACGACCACCATGCCCCGGTCGTGCACTTTTTTCGTTACCAGGTTTAGCGGGTCGTTCGGGTCGAAGTCGCCGCTGGAGCCGAAGGAGTTGCTTACTACCCGGATGTTGTACTGGTACTGATGGGTCAGGGCGTAGTCGAAGCCGCCAATGGCATCCAGCACCAGCAAGGCCGCACCCGAGCCGTAGCCCAGCAGCGAAGCGCCCGGCGCTACGCCTTCATACTTGCCGCCCGATTTGGCACCATTGCCGCCCACCGTGCCGGCGCAGTGCGTGCCGTGGCCGGAGTTGGTATCGGTGTTGGGCACACCTTCCAGGTAGGTAACGGGTAGCATGGCGTCCAGCGCGTTCAGGTTGGTGCTACCCAGCGTGTTTTGCACCAGGTGCGTGCCAAACTTAATGTCGTCGTGGGTGCCATCTACCCCACTGTCGTTGATGAGCACGCCAATGCCGCGACCCGACACTGGAATGCCTTTGTTGCGGGCCGTCATTTCTTGGTCGGCGCGCAGGCGTTTTACGCCCGTGAGGTTGGTTGCGTCGTAGTTGTAGTACGTTAGCTTCTTGTTGTAGTAGAGAGATTTAACCTGAGGATTCTGGGCCAGCGCATTCACTTGCGCCTGGGTGGCCACAATGCCGGCAATGGGCAGAGCTTGGAATGTAATACCCTTGGTGATACCCAGGGTGCGCAGCAAGCCTACCTGGGAAAGCAACGGGGCTCCTTCACCTTTGAAGGTCACAATTACTTGCGCTACGGGGCTGCTTTTAAAGGCATTCCTCAACTCAGGGTCGATGACGGCCTGCCCGAAGGCGCTTCCGGCCGATACGCTGGCGAAAGCAAAAACCACTAAAAGTTTCTTCATGTGTGTTGTGGAAAAGAGGTTGGAAAAGAGAGAAGCGTACAGGCCCCTTTCTGACGACGGGTTTCCTGAAGCACTAGGGGTAGTACATAGCCATACCAAGCCCCCGCATGCTCACCTGTATTTACGAGCAGCCTCCCTTTTTCGGATTTCACTACACAATGATTATTGTAAACTTTAAGATGTTTTTATGCAAAAATGATTTCTTTCAACTCGATTACTTACGATTAATTCAACAAAACAGCATTTACCTTGAAAGCACTATTCATAACTCTAGCCTTCTGAAACTGACGAAGTTACCGACAACAACACCTTGGTTAGCGGCGGGCAGTGGAAGCTGCCGGGCTCAGATGAAGCACGTCAATCTTCCGGGTAGTTTCCTGCAACTCCAGGCCAAGTTGCTGTAGGGAGGCTAACACGTCTGCTCTGCTGGCTTCCGGCTGCAGCTCCAGTTTTATGTCGTAGCGCCCGGTCAGGCCCGTTTCATCCACCACGGGCTTGCTCGACATATTTTCCAGAAACTCGCGCAGCATTTCTATCCGACTTCCTTCTAGGTCAACTCCTTTGCCCGACCACATGCCGTTTTCCGGTTTCTTGGATCCCGGCCACGGCTTCCGCGACTTGCTCTGCCGCAATACATACACCGGCTTCGTTTCGGGCACTAGCCGAGCCTGCACCGGAAAATGCCGCGGCAACTCATCCCGCAGATGCTGCAGCAAGCGCGGCGCTTCCGGGGGCGGCACCACCAAATCAAAGCACACCAGGTTGGCCGGTTCTCGGCTGGTTTGCAAAGCAGGCAGCTCATTTTTCAGCCGCAGGTGCGACACGCCATAGGCCTGCCGAAAAAGCGTTTCGATGGGCATGTTAATAGCCGTCAGGCGCCGCCCGCGCAGGCCCGGCGTCTGGTCGCGGCGAAGTTGGCTACCCTGCCCCTGCAGGTAAGGCCGCACGCTTACGGCAAATTGCGTAGCCGTGTCGGCCGGGAAGAACACCAGCGGATCTTTTACAACTACATCGTGCTTGGTTTGCAAAGCCGCGGGTTTGCCTGCCAGAATGTCCCGCAGGGCAGTAGCCGTGAGCTGCTCCGGCCGGGTAATGGCTAGCACCCGCTGGTCTTTCCCAATGACTACCGTATGCGGCACTGTGTTGTGCGGAAAATAGCGGTAAATAGCCTCCGTATGGGTAGGAGCGGCGGCCAGGGGTAGCTGCACCGGCCGACGGGCCAGAAACGTCCGCACGCGCTGCTCCGAGTCGTCGGCAACGCCTACTACCTGTAATTCCTGCGGAAAGGCTCGTTGCAACGAATCAAGGTGGAGCAACGGCGGAATGCAGGGGCCGCACCACGTGCCCCAGAACTCTACCACCAGCACCTTGCCTTTGGCCTCGGTGGAAGTGAAGCTTCCGGTGCTACGGTTCACCACCTGCGACAAGGTGAAATCCGGCACTATGTCGCCCTCGTGCAGGGCTTGGCTAAATGCCAGGGCGGGGCAGGCCCAGAGGCCGCCGAGTAGGAATAAGCGAGGATACATAACAGGGGTAGTGGATAGAACACTGTAAACTACTCTTTTATCAGTAGCTTGTCCGTTGCCTCGCTTCCTTTTTCCTGCCCACTCCCACCGCTTGTTATGCTAGGTTTAATGATGAACGAGCCCCTGCGCGTTGCGGGGCTGTTGGAACACGCCGCCAAGTGGCACCGTGATACCGAAATAGTGTCGCGCTTGCCCGAGGGTGGCTTGCACCGCTATACCTACGCAGCTGCCCATGAGCGCAGTAAGCAGCTGGCCAACGCCCTGACGGAGCTTGGCATCCAGAATGACGACCGGGTAGGAACGCTGGCCTGGAATACGCACCGGCACTTCGAGCTGTATTATGGTATTTCGGGTATGGGTGCCGTGTGCCACACCATCAATCCGCGCTTGTTTGCCGAGCAGCTCGTGTACATCATCAACCACGCCCAAGACCGCCTGCTGTTCTTTGACCTCACCTTTTTGCCCCTGGTAGAAAAGCTGGCCCCGCTCTGCCCTACCGTGGAAAGCTGGGTGCTGATGACGGGCCGGGCCCACATGCCCGAGACTACCACCCTCCCCGACCTGCGCTGCTACGAAGACCTGCTCGTGGCCCAGCCCGCCGACTATGAGTGGCCCGTGTTCGACGAAAACACGGCCTCTTCCCTGTGCTACACCTCGGGCACTACCGACCAGCCCAAGGGCGTGCTCTACTCCCACCGCTCCACGCTGCTGCACTCCTACGCCGCTTCCCTGCCCGACTGTTTTAACTGCTCGGCCCGCGACGTGGTGCTGCCGGTAGTACCCATGTTCCACGTCAATGCCTGGGGCATTCCGTACATGGCACCCCTAAACGGGTGCAAGCTGGTAATGCCTGGCCCCGGCCTCGATGCAGCCAGTCTCTACGAGCTGTTCGAGCAGGAAGGGGTAACGTTTTCGGCGGGGGTTCCCACCATCTGGTTCGGGCTGCTGACATTCATGCGGGAGAAAAAGCTGCGTTTCTCCACGCTCCGGCAGATGATTGTGGGTGGGGCTTCGTGTCCGCCAGCATTGCTCAAAGCCTTCGACGAAGAGTTGGGGGTAGTGATTCGCCACGCGTGGGGCATGACGGAAACCTCGCCCCTGGGCACCGTGTGCACCCTCAAGCCCCAGCAGCTTAGCCTGAGCCCCGATGAGCAGTTCGCCATCCAGACCAAGCAGGGCCGGGTCATTTTCGGGGTGGATATGAAGATTGTGGACGACGAGGGCCAGGACTTACCCCACGATGGCGTGGCTTTCGGCGACCTGTTGGTGCGCGGTCCGTTCATTGTGGGCGAGTACTTCGGGGCGGAGCAGCCCGGCGGCCTCACGGCCAGCGGCTGGTTCCGCACCGGCGACGTCGCCACCATTGACCCCACCGGCTTCATGCAGATTACCGACCGCTCGAAGGATGTCATTAAATCGGGCGGGGAGTGGATTTCGAGCATCGAGTTGGAAAACCTGGCTGTGGGCCACCCCGAAGTAGCTGAAGCGGCTGTTATCGGGGTGCCGCACCCGAAGTGGAGCGAGCGGCCGTTGCTGGTAGTAGTGTGCAAACCCGGGGCCACCGTCAGCAAGGAAGAGTTGCGGGCCTACTATAATGGGAAAGTGGCCCGCTGGTGGGTGCCCGAAGCGGTGGAGTTTGTGGACCACCTACCCCACACCGCTACTGGTAAGCTCCTCAAAACCAAGCTCCGCCAGGATTTCGCCGGGTACGAGTGGTGAGGTGGTGAAATTGTGAAGTGGTGAACTGGTGAGTTGTCATGGCGAGGAGGCACGACGAAGCCATCCTTCCTCTCTTTTGCTCAAAGCCTGATAAACAGACAAGCCCTTGACGCTAGGCACAGTCGTCAAGGGCTTGTCACATTTCAGGGGGTAGCATGTTGGTCAGGACGGATGGCTTCGTCGTGCCTCCTCGCCATGACAACTCACCAGTTCACCACTTCACAATTTCACTATTTTACTGCCGGTTGCTGAGCTTTTAGCTTTTCGGAAATGGCTTGCTGCAGCTCGGGCAGGTGCTCCTGCATACGCTTCTGCCCGATTTCCATGCCGGCCTGCATGAGCTGGGGCATTTTGGTGATGGTTTTGCGGCCCGTGGGCGTCTGGTAAAACTTGGTTAGTTCCTTCAGCTCTTTCTCTGTGAACTCACGGGCGTAGAGCTGCACCATGTCGTCCTTCATCGACTGCCAGCTCATGTACTTGTTGAGGTAGGCGCGCATTTCGGGCTCCACGGCTTTCATACCCGGGTTTTGCTCTATCTGGGCCGCTAGTAACCGGTCGATGGTAGCGGAGAGGTTTTTTTCGGAGTCGGTAGCAGCTAGTAATTCTTCGGCGGCTTTGCGCTGGCCGGCTGAAATAGGCGCGGCCGCACCCGCAGCAGATGCCGTTGACTGGGCCGTGGCGGCCGGGGCTGCGAAGGCAAGCCCCACCGCCAGAATCAGGTATTTCTTCATACTACAGAAGTACGAAATAGAATCGAGAAGGTAGGCCGTTAGCTGTGAAAGGAGCTCCATGCCGCTAGCAGGAGCTACGCCCTACCCCTTGCCGCAGGCCAAAGCTGCTGCCTCTCGTGCTTCCCCCTTTATCGGCTGCGAAACTTGCTACCCTTCCGCAGCAGCGCAACTTCGCTGGCATCCCCTGTCTTCTATCCCTATACCTTAATAATGATGTTGCGCCGATACATCAGCCAGAGTACCACCAGCCAAATCAGTACGCAGACGATGGCCCCGGCCAGGGAAGCATTAATGGGGCTGAAGTAGGGTACGAAAAACGTGCTGTATAGCCAGTCGCGGAGGCCGGTGGGTTGCCCATTGGCGCCCGTAATTTTCACCATGTTGAGCAGCCGCGGAATCAGGCCCGAGAGGAAAAATACGGTTATAGCATTGACGCCGTACACTAGCGGCGCTTTTATCCAGCCTCGGTAGCCTTGCACATCGGTAAGCCAGTACAGGCCCGCCAGCACGGCCAGGGCCAGCCCGCCGGTGTAGAGCACGAAAGAACTGGTCCAGAGGCTTTTATTAATAGGAAACCACCCATTCCAGATCAGCCCCAGCAGCACGCAGCCGCTACCCGCCACAAACAGCCATGCCACGCGGGTGGCAGGCTCTACCTCCTTACGACGCAGCCACTGCCCGGCCAGCAGCCCCAGCAGGCCGGTGCCAACGGCAGGCAGGGTGCTCAGCAGCCCCTCCGGGTCCCAGGTGCGGCTTTGGCTCCAGAGGTGAGCTTCGCCGAGCAGGGTCCGGTCGAGCCAGGCGCCGAGGTTGGTGCTGGCTTCCAGGTTGGCGGGGCCGTAGCCGGGCACAGGCACCAGCTGCATGAGCACATTGTAGAAAACCAAGATAAAAGCCAGCAGCCCCAGTTGCTGGCGGCGCGAGGTTTTCAGAAACAAGATGCCACATATTAGAAACACCACCGCAATGCGGGCCAGCACGCCCGGAATGCGCACCGTGCTGAAATCAAAAGACGGAAACAGGGCCGAAAACAGCCCTAACCCGAACAAGATAGCCGAGCGTTTCAGGATGCGCACCATTGTTCGGCCGTGGGTTTCAGGCTGGCGCCGGGCGCCGTCGAGAGCGTACGTAATGCTGACGCCGACAATGAACAGGAAGAAGGGAAAAATCAGGTCGGTGGGGGTGCAGCCGTGCCAGTGCGCGTGTTCCAGCGGCGCGTAGATGCGGCCCCAGTCGCCGGGGTTGTTCACCAGAATCATGGCCATGACGGTCAGGCCCCGGAACACATCGAGGCTGACGAGGCGCCCGGGCTGCGAGGCCTCGGCCAGGGGCTGGGTGGCGGTAGTGTGGGCAGCGGCCTGAATAGTACTTTGCATGGGAGGAGCCAAAAACAACGCGGACAAAGAAGACGAGCAGATTGGGCCGCACAATTAGGCAGCGGAGCAGGAAATAAGGCCGGATTTGGGCCTGGATTCAAGCCTAAGTTACACCTTCAAAAAATACCATATATAGTTGTTTGCCTAGGCTGCATCCTGTAGTTTTAGCTCCCCTGCTTAGAATAGATTTCTTTTTCGCAAGCAGGTCCCGCCCTTCCTCTCCTTCCCACCCAACTTTGTGCTGCTCGGCCGCGCCGCGGCCAGCCGGATTCCCACCCCATCCGGCCTCCTCTCTGCCCTCTTCCGGCTGTACTGCCCCTGCCCGCTATTGGGGGCGGGGCAGCGGCCGTTTCTTTCTATTTCTCTCACTCTCACCTTCTTGCACTGCGTATGAAAAGACGTTTATGGGCATCTTCATTGGCAGTAAGCCTGCTGCTGACCGCGCCCGCGGCGTGGGCCCAGCAGGCCTCTACACGCACACTACACGGTACTGTTACGGACGCTAGTGGGCAGGCTCCTCTTCCCGGGGTGAACGTATTAGTAAAAGGCACCACCCTTGGTACCCAAACTGACGCCACTGGCAGCTACACCCTGTCTGGTGTGCCAGAGGGTGCAACCTTGGTATTCAGCTTTATTGGCTACACCAGTCTGGAGCGGCCTGCCGCCGACAACCAGAATGTAACCCTGTCGGCTGACACCCGCAAACTGGATGAAGTCGTGGTGACGGCCTTCGGCATCAAGCAGGAGCGCCGCCAGATCAACTACGGCGCCCAGGAAGTGAAGGCCAAGGACCTGATTGACTCGCGCCAGCCCAACATTGTAAATGCCTTGCAGGGCAAAGTGGCGGGGGTGCAGGTAACCAGCTCGGGTGGCGGGGCCGGCGAGGGCGCGTCCATCGTTATCCGGGGTGGCAACTCCCTCGATGCCGACAACCAGCCCCTGTTCGTTATCGACGGGATTATTATGGATAACTCCTCGTTTGCGGAAAGCACAGCGCCCGGCGGCGGCTCGGCCTTCAACGGCCTGCTGGGCCGCTCCGTAGGTAGCACCAACCGCGCCTCCGACATCAACCCCGAGGATATTGAGAGCATGACGGTGCTGAAAGGCCCGGCCGCAGCGGCCCTCTACGGGTTGCGCGCCGCCAACGGGGCCGTCATCATCACCACCAAAAAAGGCAGGGCCGGCCGCACGTCCATTGACTTCCGCACCCAGTTTTCGGTGGATGAGGTGAACCGCCTGCCCAAGCTCCAGGACCAGTACAAGCAGGGCACTGCTGGCATCTTCGACGCTACTACCCGCAACTCCTGGGGCCCCCGGTTCCAGCCCGGCGAAACGGTGTACGACAACCTGGGCGACTTCCACCAGCGGGGCACTACGTTTCAGAACTACCTAACCGCGTCGGGCGGGACGGAGAAAGGCACGTTTCTGATTTCGGCCTCCCGCCTCGATAACAAGGGGGTAGTACCGGAAAGCCAGTACGATAAGTCGACGGTGCGCCTGGCGGGCACGCTGCAGCTTTCGCCCAAGCTGAGTGCTTCGGGCTCGGCGGAG
Source organism: Hymenobacter sp. HSC-4F20 (assembly GCF_019599275.1). Taxonomy (GTDB): domain Bacteria; phylum Bacteroidota; class Bacteroidia; order Cytophagales; family Hymenobacteraceae; genus Hymenobacter. The sequence goes on from NZ_JAHZTD010000005.1 coordinate 50,090, forward strand.
TATCTGAACTCCGGGGCGGAGCGGCCTTTGCAAGGTCCGGGTCTGTTCGGGGGCACGGGCGGCTACCTCATCAGTCTGCTGAACTGGCCCCGCAACGACGATGCCCGGGTGTACCTGAACCCCAACGGCACCAAGCGGCGCCTGCTGCCCGGCAGCCTGGGCACCAACGATGCCGACAACCCGTACTGGACGGTCAAGAACAACCCCCAAACGGACCGTACCAACCGCTTTATCGGCAACACCCAATTTAGCTATGACCCGGCTAAGTGGCTAAAGATCAGCTACAACATCGGCACCGACCTGTACACCGAGAAAACCCGTTCGGTGCGGGCCATTGGCACCTCCCAGCCGGGCAACCAGGACGGTGGACTTTCGGAATCGACTACCCTCAACCGCCTGCTCAACTCCAACCTGCTGGCTATTCTTACCCACCAGTTCAATGAGAATCTGACCGGCGTGCTCACGGTGGGCAATACGGTGGAAGCCAGCAGGCGCGAAACCACGGACGTGCTGGGGCAGGTGTTTCGCACGCCGGGCATCAACTCTCTGAATAACACCGACAACCGCAGCGCGCTAAACACGACGTACGAGCGGCGCCTGATCGGCAACTTTGCCCGCCTGAACCTGGACCTGCTGCAGCAGATTACCCTGGAGCTGAGTGGCCGCTACGACGTATCCTCTACGCTGCCGCGCAACAACAAGAACTTCGGGGGCGGCTTCTTCTACGGCTCCGCCGCGGCCGGCTACGAGTTCAGCCGCACCCTGGGCCTGGACCAGAACCCCATCTTCAACTACGGTAAAATCCGGGCCTCAGTAGCGCAGGTAGGCAAAGACCCCATCCCCTACCGCGTTGATTCGCCCCTGGCCCAGAGCACCTACATCGGTGGCGGCTTCCGGCAAGGATTTTACGGTGGAAACCCAGATCTGATACCGGAACGCACTACCGCCTACGAAGCCGGCCTGGACCTGCAGTTTCTGCAGAACCGCGTCAGTCTAAATGCCGGCTACTACTACCAGGTGACTACTGATCAGCTGATTGCCCCGCGCGTAAGCCAGCCCTCGGGCTATATCTTCCAGTACATCAACGGGGGCACCGTAACCAACCGCGGGGTAGAAATAGCCCTGGCCGGCACGGTGGTGAAGCAAGCCAACGGCCTGCAGTGGGATATTCTGGCCAACTTCTACCGCAACGTAAACGAGGCCACCAAGCTGCCCAGCTTCCTGACGGAAGTCAACCAGTCGGACGCCAACATTATTGATGTAGCGCGGGGTAGTGCCTTTCCCGGCCGTCCCATCAATTCCATTGCCGCCCTGGACTACGTGCGCGTAGCCGATGGACCCTACGCTGGGCAGGTTATCATCGGGGCCAACGGCTACCCCACCACCAACGCCAGCACCTACGTGTACGCCGGCAACCGGGCCCCCGACTTCACCACGCAGATTACCAACACCCTGACCTACAAAGGGCTGGAGCTGACCTTCCTGCTCGATTTCCGGAAGGGCGGCAAGGTAGTAAACGGCAACGACTGGTTTACGACGCGCAACGGCCTGAGCACCCGCACCGAGGACCGCTTTAAGCAGGCTGTGTTTGAGGGGGTAGTGCGGCAGGCCGATGGCAGCTATGCCCCCAACACCCGGCCGGTGGAACTCACCGAGCAGTATTTCCGAACGATTCTGGGCGCGGTGGGTACTCCCTTCATTGAAGATGGCTCCTGGACGCGCCTGCGCTACGTCACGCTCAGCTACTCTTTGCCGGCCGCGTGGCTGGGCAACTCGGTGGTGAAGGGCGCGCAGATTAGCGTAACGGGCCGCAACCTGCTGCTGCTGACCAACTACTCCGGCGCCGACCCTGAAACGGCAGCGGCGGGCGCGGGCGTCCGCGGCGGCGGCTCCGGCGGCTTCGACTATGGTAGCGTGCCGGGAACCCGCGGCGTGGATATGGCATTGCGCTTCAACTTCTAGCCGATGGCGTGAATGAGCCCAGCGGCGCGGTTTCAGAACCTCCCCGCCGGCTGCCTTCCTCTTCATTTCCTACTTCCGACTTTGATGAAAAAATATATTCTGGCCCTCGGGCTCTTATGTAGCAGTGGGCTACTCACGTCCTGCGAGAGTTTCCTCGACGTAAACGACGACCCCAACAACCCGGTAGACGCTACCCCCAACTTCCTGCTACCCGGCGCTATTTCTCAGGCGTTCCAGCAGCAAATGTTTACCGCCCTGACTACGCCCTACATCACGCAGTACATTGTACGGCGCACGCCCCAGTCCAGCACCGACCAGTTCTTCCTGACGACGGGCAATGGCAATAACACCCTGAACTACTTCTACTACTGGTCGGCAGGCAATGCTCGCGAAGCCCTGAAAACGGCTGAGGCCGAAGGCTCGGTGTACTACGTGGGGGCTTCCAAAATCATTACGGCCATGGGCCTGGCCCATGCTACCGATATGCTCGGCGACGTGCCCTATTCCGAGGCCTTCCAGGGCGCCCAGAACTACACGCCCAAATACGACCCCCAGGAGCAGGTGTATCAGAGCATTCAGCAGCTGCTCGATGAAGGCATTACGGAGCTGTCGAAGCCGGCTTCGGCCAACTTCCGCGCCTTTTACAGCACCTCCCCCACCATCAGCGGCGACATCCTCTACCGCGGCAACCCGCAGAAGTGGGTTTGGCTGGCTAAAGCTCTGAAAGCCCGGCAACTGCTGCACCTAAGCAAAAAGGCCAACTTCACCGCGCAGGTGGCGCCCCAGATTTTGAAGCTCGTATCTGAGAGCTTCACGAGCTCAGCCGACGACGCTCAGATTCAGTACCAAGCAGCCGTAGCGCCTCTTACCGGTACTACCAACATCTTCGGGCCTACCCGCGCCAACTTTGCCAATACCACTACCTCGGCCACGTACTCAGCCAACATCATCAAGTATCTGAACGGCAACGCGCCGGGGGCTACCTACCCCGGCGTGGTGGACCCGCGCTTCCCCATTATGGCTACGGCGGGTAGCACTGGTACTGACCCCGGCGTAGCTGGTGGCACGCCCATTTCGGCCGCTACCGGCAACGCCACCGACTTCTACAGCAGCTGGTACGCCCGCGAATTGGGCTACTTCGAGGTAATCACTTACCACGAGGTGAAGTTCATCGAAGCCGAGGTGAGGTTTATTACCGGCGATAAGGCCGGCGCCCTGGCCGCCTACCGGGAGGGCATTAAGGCCCACATGGCCAAAATTGGGGTAGGTGGCAGCAATGCCTCGCCCGCCGTAACCTTTGCCCCCATCACGGCCCAGCAGATTACGGACTACCTCAACAGCGCCGCCGTGGCCCAGACGCCCGATCAGCTGGACCTCAAGCGCATCATGGAGCAGAAGTACATTGCTATGTTTCTGAACCCGGAGTCGTGGTCCGATCTGCGCCGCTACGATTTCGACCCGAACATCTACGTGAACCTGCGCTACCCGGTGGGCGTGAACACCACACTGGCTAACCAGGCCGACTACAAGAACCGCTGGCCCCGCCGCCTGCTGCCCGCCCTCACCGAAACCCAGTACAACCCCCGCAACGTGGCGGCCGCGTACGCCGCCGTGGGCGCTACCAATGATTTCGAGTACATCAACAAGCCCGTGTGGTGGGACCAGCCGTAAGCTGCGCCCACTTTCCAGTTGATTTCTCCTGACCCATGAACGCAACGAGTTGTATGATACCCTTGAACCTTACCCGCCGCTGGCTACTGGCCGCGGCTCCCTTGCTGCTGGCCGCCTGCCACGACGAGCTGGATACCATGTACACGGAGGTTGGCGAACAGATTCCGACCTTTGTAGGTAACGACTTGAGCCTGAACACGAAGTACGCTACCGGCGAGACCTTCACCTTCGAGTTGCGGTACGCCCAGCAAACCTCGCCCCTGCGCGACGTGCGCATTTATCAGCGCATTGAGCCGGCCACCGACTCCACGTTGGTGCAAACTATTCCCTACAAAGCGGCCTTCTCCAAGCGAAAAAACGCCGATACGCTGGTGGTCAATTACACCGTGCCCGCCGGGGTCAACAAGGCCAACGTGCGGGTGTCGGCGGTGGTAACCGCGGAAAATAGCCAGTCCAAGCTGCGCACCTTTTCCTTCCGCCTGGCCGAGCCGACGCCGACCGTAAAAGTGAACAGCGTTACCAACGTAACCGCCCCCGCCGGCAGTACCCTGGTGCCCGGCGACGTGGTGCGCTACAACGTAGTGCTGAATGACGGCGGCATCAATGCCGCTACCAGCCTCACGGCGGCCGGCACGCTCTACAAAGACCTCGACAGCCTGATTACTTACGTGAAGGTAGGCACGGCCCCCGAGCGGCGGGCCCTGCGCCAGCGCCTACCCGCCGCTGGCGCCCAAACCGGAGCCCGCACCGCCGTTGACGTGAACGTAACCCTGCCCGCCGGCTCCAGCGGCCAGGAAGTCACCTACCGCTTCGAGGCCAAGAGCCGGTTTGCCGGCACGCCCAGCGTACGGACCGGCTCGGCTACGGCCGCGCCCCTCACGCCGGGTACCGCCACGGCGCTGGCCGCCGCCCGTACCCTCACGCTCACTTACACCGGCACCACCGGCGGCGACCAGGCCGCCCTGGACCTAACCACGCTGAGCATGGTGCCGGCCACCGGCGACCCGCTGCTCAAGGACCTGGCTATTACCAGCACGGCCAGCAACGCCGTCCGGCTTCAGGCCCTGAACGGCAAGCCGGCAACGGGCACTACCCCCGCCGTGGAGCCCACCCGCTTCGTGAAAACCACGGCCGCCGTGTACACCGCCGCTACCCTCAACAGCATCCGGCAAACCTACCTGAGCGCCGCCACCACGGCCCAGGTAACCACCATCGACAACGCCGTGGTGGGCGACGTGTATGTTGCCCGCCTGCGCAACGCCAACCAGTACGCCATCTTCACCGTGACGGGCCTCAACCGCACCGCCACGGACGTGACGCTGACCCTGGCCGTGAAGGCGCTGTAGACGCTTTTCGTTACGGCACAAAAAAGGGCCTCCCCGGTTTGGGGAGGCCCTTTTTTGTTAGGCCAGTTAACGCCCGCCAAACAGCCGCCGGAAGAAGCCGCCGCGCCGCTTGGGCTTGGTTTTGACTTTTACCTTGGTAGGCGTGCTAACGGTAGTAGGTGGTCGTGGGGTAGCTGGCCGGGGTGTGGGGCGCACGGGTGGCGCAGTGGGCTGGGTGGTGGCCGGGGACGGGGTAGCAACGGGCGGGGTTCCCGGCGCGGGCGGCGCGGCCTGGGCTACCACTACCTCGGCGGCGCGGCCGGTAGTGCGTACGGAAATCGGCCGGCTCTCATTGTGCAGCCTGTCGAAGGCGGTAAGGTAGTAGGCGTAGCCGCGGCCGGCGCGGGCCGTGGTGTCCGTGAACGTGAGGGGGCGGCCGGGCTGGGGCCGGACGAGGGCCAGCAGGTTGCGTGGGTCGTCGGGGGTAGGCGTCTGGTCGTCGGCGAAGCGGTAGAGGGCGTAGTAGGCAGCCTCGTCGCCATCAGCGGCGGCGGGGCCGGGCTGCCAGCTCAGGCGGGTGGCGGCGGCCCCGGTTGCCGCGGTCAGGTTCTGGGCCGGGCGCGGGGGCACGGCATCCAGCCAGGGCATGGTGGGCACCAGCGCGGGGTAGTGAAACTCGTGCTGCCGCAGGGAGTCGGTGGTGTTCAGCACGTTCGCCATCAACGACTTCGAGCTGAAGAATACGCTACCCCCTACTTCCGTCGGGAAGGTGCGGTTCAGGCGCACCTGCCGGGGCAGCTCGCGCGGGTTGCGCCACACCGTATCCGACTTTGTGCTTTCCGACATGCGGTAGGCCCCGTGCCCGATGTAGAGGTGGCGGCCGTTGCTGTTGCGGGCCCACCACTCCACCAGCACCGGGTACTGCGCTACCTTAAAACCGGTGCTCCAGTACAGCTGGGGCAGCACGTAGTCTACCCAGCCCTGGCGCAGCCACTCCAGGGCGTCGGCGTACAGGCCGTCGTAGCCCTGGAAGGCTTTGGTGGCCGAGCCGTTGGGGTCAGAGGTTTGGTTACGCCACACGCCGAAGGGCGAGATGCCGAACTTCACCCAGCGCTTGGTGTGCTGAATAGTATCGTGCAGGTCCCGAATCAGCGTGTTCACGTTCTGCCGGCGCCAGTCGGCCAGCTTGAGGTTATCGGGGTTGAAGCGGGCGAAGGCGTCTTCGTCGTGAATGACCTGCCCGGCCTCGGGGTAGGGATAGAAGTAGTCGTCGAAGTGAACCCCATCAATGTCGTAGCGGCGCACCACGTCCAGGATTACCTCGCTGATGTAGTTGCGCACTTCGGGCAGGCCGGGGTTGTAGAGCAGCTTGCCCGAGTAGCGCAGAAACCACTCGGGATGTTTGCGGTAAGGGTGGTTGGAAGCCAGCCGCCGCGTCACGGTGTCCATGGTGGCGCGGTAGGGGTTAAACCAGGCGTGAAACTCCATGCCGCGGTTGTGGGCTTCCTCAATCAGGAAGGGCAATGGGTCGTAGAAGGGTGCGGGGGCCTTGCCCTGCTGCCCGGTCAGCCACTTGCTCCAGGGCTCCAGGTTGCTCTGGTAAAACGCATCGGAGGCGGGCCGCACCTGCACGAACACGGCATTGATGCCGCTGCGCTGGTGGTCATCGAGCATGCGGCGGTACTCGCGGCGCTGCTGCTCCGGGGTGAGGCCGCGGCTGCTGGGCCAGTCAATATTCTCCACGGTAGCAATCCAGACGCCCCGCAGCTCCCGCTTGGGCGGCACGTCGGCGGCCCGGGCAGCCGTCAGCCAGTGGATACTCAGAACAAAAACAAACAGAAAGCGGCCGGGGGCAAGTAATCGGAACATCACCACGAAGGTACGAACAGGGAGGTGGTGAAAGAGGGGGGCCGTGAAAGAGGCGGTGAGTTGGCTGTTCTCCCGGCATCAGCTGAGTAGGCAGCGCAACCAGAACATCAGACTTCCCCTCTCACTATTTTCTACTCTCCCAGCGCCTCGAAGGGCAGGTCTAGCAAATCGAACTCGTCCCAGCGGTGGTAATCAAAATGCCACCACTCGTGAGGGTAGTTGATAAAGCCCTGCCGTTTCATGGCGGCCAACAGGATGCTGCGGTTCAGGATGATGTGGCTGGGTAACCCGCTGTAGTTAACGTGGGCGGCGGGCGTCAGCTCGTCGAAGTCTGTGGGCAAAGGCAAGGTCCGGCCGGTGGCTTGCTCCACCAGGCCTACATCCACGGAGCAGCCGCGGTTGTGTTTGGAGCCGCGCCAGGGTGGGGCCGCGAAAGTTTCATTTTGCACGTGCTCATAGAAGCGCACCGTGGCACTGTAGGGGCGGTACGCATCGTAAACGCACAACCCCAGCCCCTGCCGGGCCAGCGCGTGCTGTACCCGCTGCAGGGCCTCCGCCACCGGCCGCCGCAGATAGGCCCGGGGCAACGGGTAGAGGGCCTCGCCCAGCAGGTTGCGGGCAGTGGCGTAGCGGATGTCCAGCACTACATCCGGAATCAGCTCGGTAAGGTCCACCAGTTCCTGCTCCGCACGGGCGGCAACATACTGCTGATACTGCTCCACTGAGCTGATGAGGGGAAGCCCGAACGGGTTGGTTGACATGGGGACGCTTCGACCAGGACCGTAACTGGACTTGTACCGAAAGTAGCTCTTACGCTGATAAAAGCGCTACCGTTGCTTTACTCCACAGTACCAGCCGCCGAGCAGCGCCGAGCCTAGCAGCTCACTGCCGCCTCGTAGAATACCTGCCCCCAGCCGCCACCGGAAGGGTAGCCCCGCGAAGTCGTAGTCGTGCTGGTCGTCGTTAAGCCCCATCCTGGCTGACATAGACGCCGGTGCCAAGCAGAAACTCGACGGGGCGGACCTAACCGGTGAGGTAGGCGGTGTCGGGCAGGAAGCCGTAAGCTTGGCCAATCTTACTGTATAGCTCCACGCGGAAGGCCCGGAGCCTGCCGGGCCACCGGCCGGCAGAAAGAAACTTGCCCCAGGCATCGGGGTGCTGCGCCGCCAGGTAGCGCGGGGCGTGACTCTGCCGGGGTGGTGTAGGTAGCTACGCAGCAGGGCATAGTTGGCGGCGCAAGCCGATACCGGCGGCGGAGCAGCTCAGCTAACAACACGGGCCGGTACCGGGTAGCTTAGCTGGCTACCCGGTACCGGCCCGTGGACCGCAGAGCAAATGGTTAGTCTGCTGCAATCAAGCAGGCGGCGGGCTATTCCTGAGCCGACTGTTGAATGTCGGAACGGTCGGATTTGGTTTGGCCGCCGCCTTCCAAACCGTTGGTTTGGTCACTGTCGCCGTAGCCGCCCCGGATACCGGCGCCATCATCTTGCGAGAGTTCTTCCTGGGTAGTGGCGGGTTGTTTAGCGGTTTCGTGCGGGGCCGTGGTGTTGGGCTGGGGGGCTTGCCCGCCGTTCTGCGGGGAGTTGCCTGGCTCGTTTGCCATACTGATGGGAGCGTTAGGGTGGAATGAAAAGTTAGAGTTGGGGTACCTGGCCGGTTTCGCCGCCCGATACACCGGTGCCGGCGCTAATGGAGTTGCCGCCCACGTCGCCGTCCTGGGCGTTGCCGGGGGCGTCGTAGTTAGGAGCCCCAGACCGGACGCGGGTTCCGCTGATGGCTTGGCCGCCTTCGGTGCCGCCGCTGCCGGAGTTGTCATCGGCGTTCATGCCGGTATCCTGGCTGCCAGGAAAAATACGGCCTTCCGGCTGGCGGTCGTCCGAAACGGCGTCGGGGCGGTTAGGCAGCGTGCTGGCGTCCAGGGGTTCTTCGCGAGGAGTGCTCATGGCGGGTGGTTCTATTAGGATGAAGGATGCGGGCGAGTGGTGCCCGGCTCTGGCTATACGCAAGCCCTGGCCGGGGCGTTGAGCCCCGGCCGCTGGTAGTCCGGTGGCTTTTTCCCATTTTAGAGGGATTTTTCTGCTGCTATTCCTTTCCTTATCCGCGCATGGCTGCTGCATCTACCCCCGATTCGTTTCTGCAAAAAACCACCGATGAGCTGCTTTACCTGGTGCAGCACCCCGAGCTGTATCACCCTGCCCTAATCGCCGAAGCTGGGCGGGAACTACGGCGGCGCGGGGCCAGCCTACCCAATCCGTCCGCTCCGGAACCAGGGCCACCGCCGGTAGCTATTGAGGAGGAGCCGGCCCGGGCGGGAGCCAGCCGCTGGTGGCCAGCCGGAGTGCTAGCGGCGGCCGTGCTGGGGCTGGGCTGGTGGGGCCTGCGCTCCTCGTCGGCTCCGAGCACCACACCGGCCGCCAAAGTTGTTGCCCGGCCGGCCGCGCCCATTGTGCTGGAGGCGGTGAAAGCGGAGCGGCTACCCGATTTTGAGGCAGAGACGGCCGCTCAGGTGGCCGAGTTGCGCCGGCAGCTGCCCGCCTCCGAGCGCGCCGATACTACTGCCACCGGCCGCTACCTGCGTATGGCCCGGCGTTACTGGCTGGCCGAAAACGCAGCCGTTCACCTCACCAAGCAAGCTCGCACCAACGCCGCCACGGGTGTTTTTCCAGGTCAGGTTGACCTCGCGCTGGAACGCATTTCCTGGTTTATGCGCGCCAAAGCCTATAACCAGCACCTCACGCCCCTTATGGAGGCTCGTCTGACGCTTATGCAACAAGGCCTGGCGCTGCGCCGCAGCTCCTTGCAAAGCTTTAAGTCGCGCTACGAGGCAGAATTGACCATGATGGACCCCGGGGAGGAGCGCGTGAATGAGGAAGCTACGGGCTTTGCGGAAGAGCTGCGCGGCCGCTACCAGCGGAAAGAGCCTATTCGGGGCAATATCACAGACCTTTAGCCGGGTAGCCCGCAATCCTGTCAGGTGCTGGCGGGCTGGCAGGGTTTATGACGCCGGAGGGCAGCGGCCAAGCGCTTACGGTACGGGCCGCCGTCTTGCTTTTCGTACATGCCTGCCCCCGACCCCGCCGCGCTTTTCGCCCAGAAGACCGATGCTGAGCTGCTTTACCTGGCCCAGCACGCGCCCCACTATCCGGCGGCGGTGGGCCGGGCTGCCGTGCAGGAGCTGCAACGGCGCGGCCTGATTCCAACTGAGCTGCCCGCCCTACCTTCCACGCCAGCTCCGGCCCCCGAGCCGGAGCTTACCGCCGCCGGACTACTCTGGGGCACCCTTAAAGGAATTGCATGGCCTCGCCCGGGCTACCGTGTAACTCCCTTCCTGCTCGGGCTGAACGTGCTGGTGTACTTGGCCATGGCAGCGGCCGGCGTTAGCCTCTGGCACCCCAGCGGCGCCGACCTGATACGCTGGGGCTCGAACGTCACTTCTCTCACCCCCACCCAGCCCTGGCGCCTGCTCACCAGCTGCTTTCTGCACGGTGGGGTGGCGCATCTGGTTACCAACATGGCCTCGCTCCTATTTTTGGGGCTGCTCACGGAGCGGTTGGTGGGGGGGCGCCGGTTTTTGACGGGTTACCTGCTCAGTGGTCTGGGGGGCAGCCTGCTTAGCTGGTGGTGGCACACCCAGGGGCTAAACTCGGTGGGGGCCTCCGGCGCTATCTTTGGCCTCTACGGGCTACTGTTGTGTACGCTCGTCCGGCGGCCAGCCGCTTTTACCCGCTCCGAGCGCTACACCGTGCTGCTCTTCGTTCTGTATCTGGTAGCGGGTAGTCTGGCCACGGGCTTACAAACCCACACTACCGATAATGCCGCCCACCTGGGGGGGCTGCTGGTGGGTGCAACGTGGGGCCTGCTGGTGCGGCCGCACCGTTAGTTTTACGAAAGAAGCAGAATTATGCAACTCTTTTAACAAAATTGTGCCTCAGTAGTATTGATCTTACATAAACTGCTACTTTCCTTTCCAGTTACCTAATACTCTGTTTTGTATGAAACATCTGCTACGCTCTTTTTTCGCGGGAATAAGCCTGTTAGCGGCCACCTCGACGGCCCAGGCACAAACCCCCACGCCCGTTCCCAACGGTACGCTCGATACCTGGGTAGCCCGCAATGCGGCCCGGGAAATACCTCAGGGCTGGTTTACCACGGAGGATATTCTGGAGCCTTTGGTTGGGCAGCAGCTCCCCGCTATTGGCTTCGTAACCAAATCCACGACGGTGCACCAGGGCACATTTGCCGCCGAGCTGACCAGCATTGATATCGGCTCGGCTTCTCCCCTCGTACTGCCGGGCATTATTGGTACGGGCACCGATGGCGTAGCGGGCATTCCGTATACCTCCCGGCCCGCCCGGCTGCAGTTCTGGTACCGCCTCACCGGCGCCGATGCCAAAGCCGATTCGGCTTACGTGGGGGCTATCCTAGCTCGCAATGTTGGGGGCGAGTCTCAGGTAATTGGCACAAGCGAGGTCCTGCTTGCCCCCGCGGCGGTGTATACGCTGGTCAGCGAGCCTTTTGAGTACACCCCCCTGGGCCTGTCGCCGGACACGCTGCTGGTAGAAGCTCTTTCCGGTATTGCCGATGAGTTGCACGACGGCACCAAGCTGCTCATTGACGACATTCAGCTGACGGGCAGCATCACGGCCACCCGCAACCCCGCGGCCGAGGCTGCCCTGCAGATTTACCCCAACCCTAGCGCCACGGGCGAGTTTTCCCTGGCCTCTCTCACCGACGCGACTGTTTCGACGGCTCCCTTCACGGTTACCGACGTTACGGGCCGGGTAGTACTGCGCCAGGACAAAGCGCCGCTCAGCGCCGCCCGCGGCCGCCTGGTTGACTTGCGCGAGCAGCGCAGTGGCGTGTACCTACTCCAACTGAACACGCCCGATGGCATCCTGACTCGTAAACTGGTTATTCAGTAAACGCTACCGCTTATATCAGGCCCCGCCCCGGACTACTTTCGGGGCGGGGCTTTTTGTGCTGCGTACTGGCCGGTAGGTTTGGCCCGGGTGAAAGCTCACTCCACACCCTCCGGGCAGTCTTCTGGGCTTGGGGCCTCCCGAAGCTGCTGACAGGGCCGGGGCACCTTCGCCGGCAGCCATACGTTGGTAGTTTTCTACCTTGCCGCTTCATGGCTATGACTACCCCCGAGGATTCTTCTGCTCTTTCCGGTGCCCCACAGCCAACGTCTCGCTGGCGCCAGGCCGCGGCAGCCCTGGAGCGCGCCGCCCGGGTGCCCCTGGCTGGCGCCGACGCCCTGTACCGGCTGGGGCGGGAAAACCTGCACTTCACGCTGCCCGTCCTCAACGGGGCCTTCGGCGACCAGCTAGCGGCCCGCCACGACCGGCGCGCCATCCGGATGAGCTTCCGCCGCTACAAGGCCGATGTGCCCGTAGCCGACCTTCATGTAACCGCGGCACCCCCTGGAAAACCACGCAAAACAGTGGTGTTTCTGCACGGACTCATGGGCGACGAAATTATCTGGCAAACCGGCACGGGCTCGGAGGACATTCGCTTTGGGCCGCGGTTGCAGCGGGAGCTAGGCGTGCACTGCCTGTACGTGCGGTACAACTCCGGCCTGCACATCTCCGAAAATGGCCGCCTGCTCCACCAGTTGCTAACCGATTTGGTCCAGACGTTTCCGGCCGCCGTGGGCGAGCTAGTGCTGGTAGGCCACAGCATGGGCGGGCTGGTGATTCGCTCGGCGGGCTACTATGCCGGGCAGGAAGCCACGAAAGCCGCAACTCCTACCCCCGTAACGGCAGGCAACTCTTCCTCCGAAACCTCCGCCTGGCTTCCTCGCCTGCGCGACGTGTTTCTGCTGGGCGTACCCAACGACGGCTCGTTTCTGGAGCAGAACAGCCACCTCACCTCCCTGATTCTGCGCAAAATCAACCTGTGGCCTACCCGCGCCATCAGCGGGCTGATTGACAAGCGCAGCAACGGTATCAAGGATTTGCGCTTGGCCCGGCTGGTGGACGAAGACTGGCAGAACGAGCACGCCGACGACCTGTTTCCGCCCCGGACGGTAGTGCCGCCCTTGCCGGGAGTGCGCTACCATGTGCTGGTGGGCTCTCTGCTGAAAACTGCCAGCTCGGTCCTGCATGAGTACTTCGGCGACGGGTTGGTGGGCGGTGGCAGTGCCCGGGGCCGCATCTTCCAGGACCCCGCCTCCCCGCCCGACCTGCTTATTACTACCCAGGTGTACTCCCAGCTGCACCACGGCACCCTGCTCAGCAGCCCCGAGGTGTACCAGTACCTGCGCGAGCGGGTGGCCGAATAACCTGCTTTTTGTGCGCGGCGTACTGCCTGCGTAGCCTTACCCGACCTTCGTGTGACGCAGCCTCTCCTTATTCGCCGCATTGTTGAGGAAATTCCGGAAGTGAAAACCTTCTGGCTGGAGCCCAGCCGGCCCCTACCCTACCAGGCCGGCCAATACCTCACTTTGCTGCAGCCTCGCTACCCCGAGCTGCGGCGCTCCTATTCCATGTCCTCTACCCCCGGCCTTGACGCCGGACTGGCCATTACCGTGCGGCGGGTGGCCAACGGCTTGTTTTCGCGGTGGCTGATTGACGAAGCGCAGGTAGGCGACGAGCTGCTGACGACCGGCGCCGGGGGCCTGTTTACGCTGCCCGACCCTAACCAGCTCCCCTACGAGCAGGTACTACTGTTTGCGGCCGGCAGCGGCATTACGCCAGTGTACTCTCTCCTGAAGGAAGTGCTTTACCATCAGCCTACGGTGCGGGTGCTGTTGGTGTATAGCAACCGCACGGTGGCCGCAACCATCTTTGGGACCGAGCTGCGCCAGCTGGCCGCGCAGTTTCCGGGCCGCTTTGCGCTGGAGCTGCTCTACAGCGACCATCCGAACCTGGCCCGTGCCCGGCTCTACAAAGACCTGCTGGTGCAGCTCGTGCGCCAGCACGCCACTACTACCCCCGACCGGATGCTGGCCTTTAGCTGCGGCCCCGGCGAGTACATGCGCATGTGTGGCTACGGCCTGCACGCCGCCGGCCTGCCCCCTACACGAATCCGGCGCGAGAATTTCGTGCTGCCCCCGCCCCTCAAGCGCGCCCTACCACCCGATACCGCCACCCACCGCGTCGTTATTGAAACGCCGCACCAGACCCACACGGTGGTGGTTTCCTACCCCGATACTATTCTGAAAGCTGCGCGCGCTCAAGGCGTACTGCTGCCGTATAGCTGCGAGGCGGGCGTGTGCGGTAGCTGCACCATGCGCTGCCTGGAGGGCCAGGTGTGGCATTCCTACAACGAAGTCCTGACTGATCGGGACTTGGCCCACGGCCTCTGCCTTACCTGCACCGGTCACCCCGTAGGCGGCGACGTACGGCTGACTTTCTGAGCTGCCTGCAAAACGTGTCATCCTGAGCCGGGCGAAAGACCTTTACCGAAGACAGCTAACTGACTACCACTGGTAAAGATCCTTCGCCTGGCTCAGGATGACAGGAAAATTCAAAAGAGCACTACCCCACCACCAGCTCCGTAAACCCGGCACTAATTGCCACACCGGGAAGCGTGAGGCCGGTTTCCGTGGTTACGTCGGTGGCGGCGGCGGGCTGGCCGTCAGTGCTGAAGGCGGTAGCCGGGAAAGGCAGGCCGTGCAGCACCACGCGGTAGGTAGTCCAGGTGGGCTGGAAGTCGCCTTCGATGTGCTGTTGAAGCAATAGTCCTTGATCGGAGCCGGTTACGGTAAAGCGGCGCGTGGTGCTCTGGCCCTGCTGGTAGCCGTAGCCTTCGCCTCCGTCTTCGTATAGCACGCTGGCTTCGGTGCCCTTCTTGTAGTACACGTGCAGGGTAATTTCCTCCACGGTTTTCTCGCCTACGTACTGCATCAGGGGGTACATGGGCACCACAGCCCCGGCCTTGATGAACAGCGGAATCCGGGTAAGGTCGGCGGAGGCCCATACTTCGGCACCGCCGGCTTTGGCCTCATCGGTCCAGTAGTAGAACCAGTCGCCGCGGGGTAGGTACATCCAGCGGCCATCGGCGCCAGGCGTAGTGATGGGGCACACCAGCAGATGGTCGCCGAGGCTGAACTCGGCCATGCGCAGGTAGGTATCGGTATCGGTCTGGTCGAGGAAAGCCAGGGGGCGCAGCATGGGCGTGCCGGCTTGGGCATACTGCCAGAACGTGGTGTACATGTAGGGCAGCAGGCGGTAGCGCAGCTCAATAAAGCTGCGGGCTATGGCCATAAAGTCTTCCCCGAACGACCAGGGCTCCTGGTCGCCGTGGTCGCCGGAGCTGTGGGTGCGGAAGAACGGGTGGAACGCGCCCAGGGCCACCCAGCGCACGTACAGCTCGCCGTCGGGCGTGTCGATAAAGCCCCCAATATCGGAGCCGATAAAGCTGAACCCCGAAATGCTCAGGCGCTGGCACTGAATGTTGGCCAGCCACAGGTGCTCCCAGGAGGCAATGTTGTCGCCGGTCCAGCCGGAGGAGTAGCGCTGCCCGCCCGCGTAGGTGCTGCGGGTAATGGTGAAGGGCCGGTTGGGGTAGCTGAACTGCTTGACGCCGGCTGCCGTGGCGCGCGCCATCTGCATGCCGTAGATGTTGTGCGCCTTGCGGTGGGAGCCGGCGTGGCCTTCGTAGTGGAAGCGCACGTCATCCGGGAAGGTGCCCTTCTCGAACACGGCGGGCTCGTTCATATCGTTCCAGACGCCCTTTACGCCGGTTTCCTGAATTAGCCCTTTAAAGAGGCCGGCCCACCACTCGCGCACCTCGGGGCGGGTATAGTCGGGGAAGTTGCAGAGGCCGGGCCACACCGAGCCCTTCATCAGGGGGCCATCGGCGCGGCGGCAGAAGTAGTCGTTTTTCAGGCCCTCCTGGTACACCGGGTAGTCGGGGTCAATCTTGATGCCGGGGTCAATGATGACGATGGTTTTGAAGCCATCTTCGGCCAGCTCCTGCACCATGCGCTTGGGGTCGGGGAAGTGGGTAGGGCTCCAGGTAAAGCATCGGTACCCATCCATGTAGTCGATGTCGAGGTAGAGCGCGTCGCAGGGGATTTTCCGCTCGCGGAAGCCCTGGGCAATGGCTTTGAACTGGCTTTCGGGAAAGTAGCTCCACTTGCACTGGTGGTAGCCCAGGGCCCAGAGGGGGGGCAGCTCGGGCGGGGCCGTCAGGCGGGTGTACTCCTGGGTTACTTCCAGCAAGGAGGGGCCGTAGATGAAATAGTAGTTCATCTCGCCGCCCTGGGCCCAGAACGAGGCTACGTCGGCGCGCTCCGCCGCAAAATCGAAACTCGCCTTAAACGTGTTGTCGAAGAAGATGCCGTGGGCCGTTTTCTGGTGCAGGGCCAGGAAAAACGGAATGTTCTTGTAGAGCGGATCAGAACCCTTCTGGTAGCCGTAGGTATCAGTGCCCCAGTTGGTGAACTGGCGGCCGCGCAGGTTCATGTTGTCGGGCTTGTCGCCGAGGCCGTAGTAGTGGGCACCGCTTTGCACCAGCTTGCTCATCTTCACGATGTCGTTGCCGGTTTCGTACTCGTACTCCCAGTGGAAGCCCTTCTCATCTTCGCTCAGCACCAGGCCCGAGCGGTTGAGGACGCGGGTGCGCAGGTTTTCCTTGTCGACGACGCAAATCAGGCGGTCGGTGGTGATGCGGTAATGGTCGGGCTTTTCGCGGAACTCCAGAAACTCCAGCTCCTGGCGCGTGGGCACGCCCTCGGGGAAAGCGTAGCTGAAATCAGTGGGGAAACCCGCTTCGGTGGCGTAGCGAAAGCGCAGTACTTTATCCGTGATGACCTGCAAACAAAGCTGCACGTCATTATCGCAACGAAAAATAAAATCAGTGCCTTGCCGCTCGCTGTGCACCACCCGGCCGGGGTAGAATTCCTGCCTGGATCGGGCGGCCAGGTCATTGACCATGTAATTGTTTTCCTGAATATTGTCGGCCATGCTGGTAAATTTCGAGGGAGAGGAGGCAATATAACCCCAGACGCAACGGTCGGACGCTACACAGCCGGCAAAGGTAAAAATGTTCCGGGCCACCGTAGGCCGTACTCAGCTGTAGTTTTCCGGCGGCCCGCTATAAAAGCACCATGGGTAGCTTTTTTCTCTACCTTGCCATACCTCGTCATGCCCGCCGCTCATTTATTCTGTTTATGATTTCCGCCCCGTTTTCCGTGTTATTGCTTGGTTGGGATGAGGCACCCCAAGCCGGCGGGCCCTCTTTGCCCGGTGTACGCTCCTTGGTGCAGGCTCTGGCAGCACGCACGCCCCTCTCAGTGATAGTGCCCCGCCTACCTGAGCCCCCCTTCACTACCCCCGCCTCTACCCGCATTACCAGTCTGGCTAACCTGACGCGGGCCGAGGCCCAAGCCCCCCGCCCGCGCCCCGACCAGCGGCCCGGCGCCTGGCAGCGGCCGGCGGCGCCCTACCTCGGAGCCTCGGCTCTCGCGGAAGCAGCGGGGCCAACTTCCTACCTGGCGGCTTCCGATGGTACCTGGCAGACACCGGCTGCTCCTTACCTGGGTGCTACCCCCGCCCCTGCCTTGAACGCTGCCTCTTCTCAAGTGGAGGGTACGTCTATTGCGGTGTTGCCCGATGGCCGCCCTGCCGCCGAGGCTTTTGCTACCCCTGCGGCAGCCGCAGACCCTACCCCGCTTACCAAGCTTTCACCGGCTGAGCTACTGCTCAATGAGGATGACTTTGCGGGAGAAGCCGCTGAGCCCGATGCCACGGAAGCGGCCGACCTAAGCCAGCCCGCCAATGACCTGGCACCCGAAGCCGAGGCTCACCCCGTCGCCCCGCCGCAACTGGCCACCCTCCCCGATGCCCTGGTTGCCCTCGGCAATACCCAAACGTCGGATGCCGACCTTAATTTTCAGGTGATTCAGTACGCGCGCTTTGCTACCCGCCGGGCCCTGCTGGAAGAATTCTCGGTGGTGTATGCCATCGACTGGACGACGTGGCTGGCGGCCATGGAAATCCGGCAGCAAACCGGCCGGCCGCTGGTGCTGCACGTGCACAGCCTGGCCCAGGACCGCACCACCCACGCCGACCGTGGCTGGGCGCTGGCCCTGGAGCGCCTGGCCCTGCGCCGCGCCGACGTAGTGCTGGCCGCCACCGAGCAGGTAGCCGAGCTGCTGCTGAGCCGCTACTCCTACCTGGCCCCACGCCTGCAAGTGCTGGACCCCACCGACACCGAAACCCTACATACTACCCTGCGCCAACTGGGCAACGGCTTACCCGTGCGCCAACTGCCCGCGCCTTTTTTTCCGCCTACTGCATGAGTACTGAAACCCCTCTTCGCCACGAATTTGATGCCCCCCTGGAAATGGACGGGGCCGACAGCGGCGTGTTCCTGGTAGTTCCTTTCAGCGTACCCGAGGTGTACGGCACCAAAGGCCCGCTGCCCGTGCGCGGCACCGTAGACGGCTTCCCTATCCGGCTGAACCTGGTGCCCATGGGCGACGGCCAGCACATGATCAGCATCCGCAAGGAAGTGCGCAACGCCATCAACAAAACCTGGACCGACACGGTGCACGTGGTGCTGGAGCGCGACACCGATTCCAGCGGCATTGAGCTACCCGACGACCTGAAGTACGCCCTGGAACGGGCCGGCCTGCAAGTAAATTTTGATGCCCTCCCCTACACCCAGCGCAAAGAGCTGGCCCAACGGGTAGCTCGCACCAAAAAGCCCGAAGCCCGCGCCCAACGCATTGAAGACGCCCTGGGACAAGCTCAGTCCGGCCGCAAAACCAAGCACTAACCCTTACTGCTCTTCCATGAAAACGCTAGTGGCTTCTTTCCTGCTCAGGAAAGAAGCCACTAGCGTTTTCAGCTTATCCGGCACAAATAGCTACACCCTGCCCAGCACCAGCACCGTGCGGCTCGTGACGTAGAGGCTGAGCCGGTGCACGCCGTCTTCCTCAAAGGTTTCGTAGGTGTAGTTATTGTCGATGCGGGTGAAGCCGCCGAACTCGGCATCGTCGGAGTTGAGCAGGATGCGGTAGCGGCCGGCGTGGGGCACGTAGAAGCGGTAGTCGGGCACGCTCCGGTCGACGTGGAAGCTGAACACGAAAATCAGACCGCCCCGCTCGAAGATGAGGACCTGGTTGTGGGAGTCAATGTTCAGCTCCCGGGCAGGGGTAGCGGCCAGCAGGCGCGTGGTTTTCGCCAGCTTAATCATCGACTTATCGAACTGCAGCAGAAACTGGTACTTCAGGTCGGGGTTGTCGGCCAGGCTCCACTGGCGGCGGGCGAAGTGGTGGCTCCAGTTGTTACCCTGCCGCGGAAAGTCCACCCACTCCGGGTGGCCGAACTCATTGCCGATAAAATTGAGGTAGGCTTCGCCGCCCAAACTCAGGGTAGCCAGCCGAATGAGCTTGTGCAGGGCAATGCCCCGGGCCGCAACGGGGTCGGGGTCATCTTTGTGCATGTGCTCATAAATGGCCTTGTCCAGCAGCCAGTGGGCCAGGGTTTTGTCGCCTACCAGGGCCTGGTCGTGGCTTTCGGCGTAGGCGACGGTCTTTTCGCCTAGCCGACGGTTGGTGAGCGTGTACCACAGGTCGTGCAGGTTCCAGTCTTCGTCGCGGGTGTGTTTGAGCAGCTTAATCCAGTAGTCCGGGATGCCCATGCCCAGGCGAAAATCGAAACCCATGCCGCCTTCCTCAATGGGCCGGCACAGGCCGGGCATGCCGCTCATGTCTTCGGCAATCAGTAGGGCGCTGCGCTTCACCTCCCGCACGAGGGTAGTAGCCAGCTGCAGGTACAGAATGGCGTCGTCGTCGGCCTCGGGCCCGAAATACCGGTCGTAGGAGCCAAACGCTACCCCCTCGCCGTGATGGAGGTAGAGCATGGAGGTGATGCCATCGAAACGGAAGCCGTCGAAGTGAAACTCTTCCAGCCAGTAGCGCAGGTTGCTGAGCAGAAACTGCTGCACTTCGGGTTTGCCGTAGTTGAAGAGCTTGGAATCCCAGCCCGGATGGTCGCCACGCGCGCCTTCGTGGAAATACTGGTGGCCGGAGCCGTCGAAGTTGGCCAGGCCCTCGGCTTCGTTTTTTACGGCGTGGGAGTGCACCACGTCCAGCAAAACGGCAATGCCGCGGTTGTGGGCCTCGTTGATGAGGTGCTTGAGTTCCTCAGGCGTGCCGAAGCGCGAGGATACGGCGAAGAAATTGGCCACATGGTAGCCGAAAGAGCCATAGTACGGGTGCTCCATCACGGCCATCAGCTGCAGGCAGTTGTAGCCTTCCTGCTGAATGCGGGGCAGGACTTGCTCGGCAAACTCGAGGTAGGAGCCTACCTTGGCTTCTTCGAGGGCCATGCCTACGTGCGCCTCATAGATAAACGGCTCCCGCACGAAATTCGGGACCCGAAATTTCTGATCGGTCCAGACGAAGGGCGTTTCCGGCTTCCAGACCTGCCCGGCAAAATCCTTGGTTTCGGGGTTCTGCACGGCCCGGCGCAACATGGCGGGCAAACGGTCTTTACCCCCCTCGCGGGTTACGACGTGCACTTTGTAAAGCGAATGATGGGTTAGGCGGTCTTGGTACTCTTTATCGGCCAGAAACACCTCCCACACGCCATTCTTACCGCGCGTAAGGGGGGTAGCCTGCCGGTCCCAACCATTGAAGTCACCAACCAAATACACTGCTTCGGCAGCCGGGGCCCACTCGCGGAACCAGTAGCCGCGGCGGCGCCCATCGTAGTTGAGGCCAAGGTGCTGGTGGGCTTGCGCAAACCGGCTCAGAGAGCCACACTCGGCCACAATGTCGCTGAGGCGCTGGGCCAGACGCTGTTGGCGCCGGAGCAGCACCGGCTCGTAGGGCATCAGCCAGGGGTCTTGCTGCACCAGCAGGAGCGTTGGTTCGGCGGTGTCGGCGGCGGTAAGCAGGTCTGGAGTCATAGCGCAAAACGGAAAGTCGGTCGGGCCCAAAGCTACAGGATTCGTCGAAGTCTTAGTAGGACGATGAGTTGCAGGCTGAGTACGGCACAAGAATATCGGACAGTACAGGTCTTTCCTCCAGACTCAGATTGCTGGGGGCGCTACGTGCAACCGGGTATGCTACCTTTACTCTATGAAACGGTTCTTTTACCCGCTGGCCCTGGCCGGACTGCTCGCCTGCTCCACTACCCAAAACACTACCGCCCCGGCCGCTTCGGCCGCGCTGGCTACGCCCGTACCGGCCGCTACCCCCGTGGTAACCGATAAGGTGATGGTGGTATCGGCGCACCCCGAGGCCACGCGGGTAGGCGTAGAAATCCTGCGTAAAGGCGGTAATGCGTATGATGCGGCCGTGGCCGTGCAGTTTGCGCTGGCCGTGGTATTTCCGGTGGCGGGCAACATTGGGGGTGGCGGCTTCCTGCTGTACCGCGGCGCCGATGGGAGCGAAGGCGCCCTCGATTTCCGCGAAACCGCTCCCGCCGCCGCTACCCGCGACATGTACTTGGATAAGCAGGGCAACGTAATTCCGGACCTCAGCACCTTGGGCCACCTGGCCGCTGGCGTACCAGGCACCGTAGCGGGCATGGCCGAGCTGCACAAAAAGCTGGGTAAGCTCCCCTGGAAAGACGTAGTGCAACCGGCCGTAGACCTGGCCGCCAAGGGGGTAGTACTGACGGAAAAAGAAGCTGCTGGCCTGAACCGCACACGCGACACCTTCCTGAAGGTGAATCAAAGTGCTGCCCTCATTCGCACGCAGGGTGAATGGAAAGCCAACGAAACCTTCGTGCAACCAGAGCTGGCCCGCACGCTGGAGCGCGTCCGGGACCAGGGCCGCGCTGGTTTTTACGAAGGCGAAACGGCCAGCTTCATTGTGGCTGAAATGCAGCGCGGCAAGGGCATCATCAGCAAGCAGGACCTGCTGAATTACCAGCCCAAGTGGCGCACGCCCCTGCACGGTACGTACCGGGGCTATGAGGTACTCACGTTTCCGCCGCCCAGCTCCGGCGGGGTAGCGCTGCTGCAAATGCTGCAGATGCTGGAACCGTACAACCTGGGCAAAGCCGGCTGGCACTCGCCCCAGGCCACGCACTGGATTACCGAAGCCCAGCGCCGCGTGTACGCCGACCGTGCTACCTACCTCGGCGACCCGGACTTCGGGCGGGTACCGGTGGCCCAGCTACTGGAAAAGCCTTACAACCAGCAGCGCATGGCCTCTACCCTACCCTACCGGGCCACGCCCAGCGCCCAGGTAACGGCCGGCGCGGGCCTGCCCGCCTACGAATCGGACCAGACGACGCATTACAACATTGTGGACGCGCAGGGCAACGCCGTGAGCTGCACCACTACCCTTAACGGGGCCTACGGCAGCAAGGTGGTGGTAGCCGGGGCCGGTTTCCTGCTCAACAATGAGATGGATGATTTCAGCAGCAAGCCCGGTACGCCCAACGCCTACGGGCTGGTAGGGGGCGCAGCCAACGCCATTGCTCCGGGCAAGCGCATGCTGTCCTCCATGACGCCCACCATCCTGAGCAAGAATAAAAAGCTGGCCTTGGTAGTCGGCACGCCCGGGGGCAGCACCATCATTACCAGCGTTATGCAGGCTATTCTCAACACTCTGGATTATGGCATGAATGCCCAGCAAGCCGTAGCTGCTCCGCGGCTGCATCACCAGTGGCTTCCCGACCAGATTGACGTGGAAGAAGGCGCGCTGCTTCCCGTAGCGAAAGACACGCTGCAAGCGCGTGGCTACCGCCTGAACCCGCGCGCCCCTTGGGGCCGGGTAGAGGTAATTCGGGTGCTACCGGGCGGCAAGCTGGAAGGCGGCGCCGACCCCCGCGGCGACGACGCAGCGGCCGGGTATTAAACAGGTGCTACTACCAAACGCCCCTCCTATATCCAAAGAGGGGCGTTTGGTAGTAGCTTAGTTTGAAAGCTGCCTTACTGGGCTTGCTCTGCGTCGCGGGTGGTTTGCAGGTTGCGGGCCACGTCGGTGAGCTGCTTGGAGAGCTGGTCCAGGGACTCGATAAAGCGGGGGTTGGCATCATCCACGAAGCTGTTGATGTGCTCGGCCAGGGTTTGCAGCACGTCGCTGATGGGGTTTGGGTCAGTGCCGGCAAGAAAGCCCTTGAGCTTCACCAGGTCAGCGGCAATGGTGGCATGAGCGGTTTCGCCAGAAGCGCGCAGCATCTGAATCCAGCCGTCGATGTTTTCAGTGGCCCGGGCGAGCACCTGGGTTACATCTTCACTACGAAGGATGCGGAGCGTAGCCTCCAACTGGTCGGCGCTGGCAGAATGGGATACAGACATGGGGTAGGAAGTAAGGTGAAACAACAGGAATCTTCTTGTTTACTATCCCCTTACGTTGCGGGTTGGCCGCATAGTCCGTACAAGATTTGGCTTGCGGCTCAGCTTCGGGGCCTGCGCCACTGCCTTTCCAACAGCTGTTTATACGGGCAGTAGCATTCTTTCTGCCTACAACTACTACCTCACGGAAGCGGCCTACCCTCTACGGAAGAGTAGGCCGCTTTCGTGAGGTAGGCGGAAGTTTCCGGTAAAGATGGCCCCGGCCCTAGAGGGTGGCCGCAGCGTTTTGCAGGGCCTGGCTTAGCTGCTGCAGCTTGGGCTGCGATTCTGGGTCGGCGCTGGTAGCAGCCTGGGTAGTTAGCGTAGCAAGATTTTGCAGAATCTGCTTTACCTGCGGGCCATTGGGCTCGCCGTGGCCGATGGCATTGTACAGGTTTTGCAGCTCCTCAATGAGCGGAGCAAACCGGTCGCCTTCCACCGTCTGGAGCATGTGCATCCAGCGGTATAAATTGTCGCCGGCTGCGGGCCGCAGGTGAGGCAGTTGGTCGTGCTGTAGGGCGTGCAAGGTGGCTTCGAGGTGGGGCTGGCTGCCAGCCAGCACAGAGCCGGGCGCGTGGCCGTGGTCGGAGGGGGTAGTACTCATATGGGAAAGAGACAAGTCAGAAAGTAAAAAAGATGTCGCCAACGGGTGCAAACACTTTCGCCTGGGTGCTCAAAAAACAGCCTCGCCCAGAGAAGGCAAGGCTGCAGGGAAGCACGGCAGGAAAGCGGAAGGGCTAGGAAAGTTTCAGGTTGCCGGCGGCCGTAATCAGTACCTGGCCCAGGTGGCGCAGATGGTCGCCTACCCCATCGTGCATGTCGCGGGCAATCAGGGAGGTTTGCTGGCCCAGCAGCTGCAGGGAGTTGGCCATGGCGGGGCGGTCGTCGCGCTCTACGAAGGTGCGCAGGTTGCGCAGCTCGGTTTGCAGCCCGGTAAGGGCCGAGCCGCCGAGGCTGTCGAGGGCCTGAATCCAGCTGTCGATATGGCCCAGGCCGGCGTCTACGGGGTGGTTGCTGTGTTGCTCCAGGGCATGGTAAATGCCCTCAATGGTTTCTTCAATGCGGTCGGCGTGATTCATAACGCAGGAGGTTGGGAAGAATGAAGAGGTAGTAGAACTGTACGCCCGCTGCGGCTCAGGCGTTGCCTTCCCGGGCAAACTAGTGCTGCTGCCTGGCAGGTTCCGGCCCCGCCTGCAGGGTAGGCCAAGTGCCGGGCGTGCCTAAACCGTTGCCAGCCTTCTTCCCCTGCCTACTACGTAACGCCCGCAGCTTTCGAGACGGTTTCAACCGTTATTTTGCCTGCTTTCTGGCTCAGCGGCCGTATCCAGTAAGCAACTATGTAAGCCACGCCATCCGGCTGCTGGCAAACCAGACCAGGGAAATCAGCACCTGACCGTGCCCCTCGCCGTAGGGAAACAAGTGCTGCTCCTGGGTGGCTGGCCGGAAAGAGGAATAGCTCACGAGTAGTTACCCCTTTATAAAGCTTGCCGCTGTTCGGTTTCCTTTACTCCATCTCGTCACTTCTTGTCTGCGAAGCTAAAAATCCGGGAATGGGGCCGGCGCTACCTGCCGGCCGAGGCACTATCAGTAGTAGCTACGCTGGGCGGGGCAGGCGTGGTCTGGCACCTGACCCCGGGCGAAGACCTGCGGGCAGCCCTGGCGGGTACCTGGGCAGGCAACGTGGCGTACTTCGGGTGGCTGCTGGCCCAGGATGTGCGGCTGGCCCGGCGGGAGTTGCGGGCCCAGGGCAGACGCTACACCAGCCGCGCCTTCGGGCGCAACGTGCGGGCGTTAGCCGTGGAGTTTGGCCTGGCGGAGGTGCTCGACAGCCTGCTGATTCGGCCGGCGCTGCTGTACTGGCTGCCCCGTTGGACCGGGAGCCACGCGGGCGGTGTGCTGCTGGCCAAATTCCTAGCCGACGTCACCTTTTACATCCCGGCCATTCTGAGCTACGAACTTAGCAAAAAGCACCTGCGTAACTTCGGCAGCGACTAACGCTGCCTCCGGGTGGCTCCTGCTTGCTTTTATGCACCCACCCAGCCTCCCGGTTCTTACCCTCGATTCGTTTCCGCAGAGCCGGCCGCGGCCCTGGTACCTGGAGCGGCTGGCCCAGCACGTGGCCAACTTCCCCGGCGTGAGCCAGCCCCACGCCCACGACTTTTACCTGCTGCTCTACGTTACCCACGGGCGCGGCACGCACACCATTGACCTGGTTAGCTATGAGCTGCACCCGGGCAGCCTGTTTTTTATGACGCCAGGGCAGGTGCACCATTGGCAGCTTTCCTCCGATGCCCAGGGCTACGTGGTGCTGTTCGAGGCCGCCTTTTACTTATTCCGCTACCCCGGGGCCCGGCTGTTTGAGTACCCCTTCTTCCAGCACGCCCACCGCCCGGTGCTGCAACTGCCCCCCGATGAAACCGAACTGGGGCCGCTGTTCGCGCGCATGTGGGGAGAACACCAGGCACCGGCGCCGCAGCAGGATGAGGTGTTCCGCTCCTACCTGCACATTTGCCTGGAGCTGGCCGCCCGCCTCTACCCCCCGGCCCCGCCAAAACCCGCGGCGGGCGAGGCTCCTCATGCCCAGCAACTGCTGCGCGAGTTCGGCAGCCTTATCAACCAGCACTTCCGCAGCCAGCGCACGGTGCAGCTCTACGCCGATTTGCTGCACGTGTCGCCCAATCATCTTAACGCCTTGTGCCGCCGCCACTTGGGCAAAACGGCCAGTACCCTGATTCAGGAACGCGTGCTCATTGAGGCCCGCCGCCTGCTGCGCCACACCTCTGCCACTATTGCTCAGGTGGCCGATGCCCTGGGCTTCGAGGATGCCTCCTACTTCAGCCGCTACTTCCGCACGCACGCAGGCCAAACGCCCGAGGCTTTCCGGACCGCGTAACCTCATGGCTCCCCCACCCGACCACTCCACCCAGCCATTGGGCAGAATCTGTGGCAGATGATGGCCCCGCGTTGATTTGTACCGGACAAAGCCGAAAATGGCTCTTACGGGCGCGCATACGCCGTTTTACTTTTGTCTTACGATGTCACCAACACGTAAGAATCATGACAAGAATCAATTCAACGGCCCTGGCGCTGCTGCAACAACGCTGCCCCCGTTGCCACGAAGGCCCCTTGTTTAGCTACTCCGCGGCCAACCCCGTCCGCTTTGCCGAAATGCCGGCGCACTGCCCCGTGTGTGGGCAGGCCTACGAGCCAGAGCCGGGCTTTTACTGGGGTGCCATGTTCATCAGCTACGCCTTCTCCACGGCCATTATGCTGGTAACGGGGTTTCTGGTGTACTACCTGTTCCACGACCCGGCCGTGTGGGTGTACGTGACGAGCGTAGCCGCCCTGGCCGTATTGCTTACCCCGCTCAGCCTGCGCTACTCCCGCACCTTGATGCTATACTGGTTTGGCGGTGTGCACTACCAACCACGGCCAGCAGGAACGCACTAGCGGCAGCTCTCCGGCGGGTTTGCTACCGGGCTACTCTCCCCTTTTACCGACGCCGCCAAGCGTCCGGGGTTGCTCTACCTGCCAGTGGCTGTTCGCCCCGGCTAAGCACTGATGCCAGAGGAGGCCCTAGGTACCCAAAACGCCGGGAGCCCACGGAAAATCCGGACCCAGTGCCCGGTTTTTCCGTAGACGCGGCACCTACTATCCTTGCCCCGTGTCTGACCTTCTGCTACACCCCAACGCCCAGTTGTTCCGGGTCCGCCACCCCGATTGGGCGGCCAACGCCACCATCTACGAAGTAAACCTGCGTCAATTCACGCTAGAAGGCACGTTTCGGGCGTTTGAAGCGCACCTGCCCCGGCTGGCATCTATGGGCGTAAGTATTGTGTGGCTGATGCCGGTTCACCCCATTGGCGAGGTAGGGCGCAAGGGCACCCTGGGCAGCCAGTACGCCGTGCGCGACTATTTTGGGGTAAACCCGGAGTTTGGCTCCCTCGACGACTTGCGCCACCTGGTGCAGACCGCTCACCAGCTGGGCCTGCGGGTACTGCTCGACTGGGTAGCTAACCACACCAGCTGGGACAACCCCCTGGTGCAGCAGCACCCCGACTGGTACCAGCACGACGAGCAGGGCCACTTGGTGCCGCCCGTGCCCGACTGGACCGATGTAGCAGCCTTGGATTACCGCCACCCCAAGCTGCGCCGCTACATGACCGACGCGCTGCTCTACTGGGTGCGCGAGGCTGACATTGACGGTTACCGCTGCGACGTGGCCGGCTTGGTGCCCACCGATTTCTGGGACGCAGCCCGCCGGGAGCTAGACGCAGTGAAGCCTCTGTTTATGCTGGCCGAATGGGACGAGCTGTATCCGTCGGGCGGCCTAACCTGGGAGCAGTTCAACCCGGATACGAAGCTGCTGGAGAAGGCCTTCAACATGACCTTTGGCCTGCGCCTGCACTACCTGCTCGACCACATTGCCGAGGGCAAGCACCCCCTCCGCGACATTGATAGTTACCTGGCCGCCGAACGGGCTAAGTACCCGCCCTCGGTATACCTGATGCACTTCACCAGCAACCACGATGTGAACAGCTGGGACGGCACCGAGTATGAGCGCCTGGGCCCGCTGGCCCTACCCTTTGCGGTGCTTACCGTACTGCTGCCCGGTATGCCACTGGTATACACCGGCCAGGAAGCGGCCCTCAACAGGCGGCTGGCCTTCTTCGACAAAGATCCTATTAACTGGCAGGACTACCCCCTCCAGGAGTTCTATACCCGTCTGCTCCAGCTCAAGCGCCGCCATTTTGCCCTCCAGAACGGCGACCCGCTCAGTCGCTTCCAGCGCCTGCCCAGCCCCGACGACACCTACTGTTTTCTACGTACCAAAGGCCTGGCGGCTGTGCTTACCGGCGTTAACATTAGCCCCGAGCCCCAGCTGCTTGTGCTACCAGCTGCCGCCGCCGGCACCTGGCAGGATGTGTTTAGTGGCCAGACGCTACTGTTCCGGGCGGGCGAGGAACTGGTGCTGCCGCCCCAGGGCTGGCGGGTGCTGGAGAAGCAGTAAGCCTTGTTTAGCCAGCACCGTATCCTGGAAAAAATGGTCTACCGCTTGCCTACCCGCACGGCCACGTCGCCGAAAGCCCAGGCATTACCGGCGCCATCGTAGAGGTAGCCGTTGCGAAGAAGCAAGTCTGCCCGCGGCGTTTGCGGGGTAGCTAGGTAGGGGAGTAGAAGCAGCGAGACAATCAGCCGGAAGAAGCGCATAAGCCCGTACGGCCAGACCAGTACCAGCAAGTTTTTAAGCCTACAAGCAGCTGTGGTAGTGTTGCTTGCCTACAAAGTACCCCCTATCCTGTTGCTGCTGAGTGTTCCGCAAACCTTAGCAGGCTGCGTGGGCGGCCGCTGCACCAAAAGGTGGTGTTCCTCTGCTTTAGCCCGGCAGTATTTCGCTGGGGGCCTGAAATTCCTCTTTACATCCACTGCATTTGCTGCAGAATAGCCTCCGTGAGGGCCCGGCGGCCGGCCATGAAGCGCTTGTCGGCTTTCGGGCCATACTGAGGCTCCACGTTAAGAGCAAAGATGGCCGTGCGGCCGTCGGTGCGCTCGATCCAGCCCACAAACCACCCGTTATCGGGATTGTTGGCGGAGTGGAAGCGCCAGCCGGTTTTGCCGTAGAGCGAGTACGCAGGGGTTTTCTGTAGCAGCAGCAGCCGCTTCACAGCCCGCTGGTGGCGCACCTCCACTGGCAGGGTTTCCGCTTGCAAACGCCGCAGGAAATCTACCTGCTCAAACTGACTGATACGCGAGTTACCATCCAGCCAAAAGGTATCGAGGGTGCTAGGCGTGACCATGATGCCGGGGTAGCGCAGCTTACGCAGCCACTGCTGATAGGGCTTCACCCCAACGCGGCGGGCCAGCTGCTGGTAGCACGGCACACAAGACACGCGCAGGGCCCGGGCGTAGGGCATATCCTGGTTCCACTGCGGGAAGTCGCGCTTCACCCCGTCCCAGCGGCAGAGGGTGGCTGTATCGGGCAGGGTGCCGGTTTGCAGGCCAATGAGAGTATTCGGAATTTTAAACGTGGACGCGGGCAGAAACCCCTGGCGGCAGCGCTTTTCCTGGTAGGCGGTGAAGCGGCCCGTGGCAGTTTCGTAGAGCAAAAATGAGCCGCGCACCCCGTACGCATCGAAATGTTGCTGAAAGTTTCGCTCCGTAACACGAGGCGCGGGCGCGGTACTAAGCAGCAGCAAGCAACTGAGGCTCAGCAGTAGGTAGCAAGTCCGTAGCATAGCCGCGAAGATAAAGGCCGCACCGCAGCGGAGCGCGCCGCCGTCTGCTGGGTGAGCTATTGCCCTGACTGCGGCGGAGTGAGCTGCTCCACTATACGCGCAATGCGGCGCTGCCGCGTTTCGGGCCGACGCGCGGCAGCCAACTGCTGGAGGTGCTGCTTGCGGCTACTGGGAGCCAAGTGGGAAAAGCTCTGCTCAGCGCCGGGGGTAGCAGCCAGGGCCGCGGCCAAGTCAGGCGGCACCCGCAGGGCATCTACCTCGTCCAGCGCGGTCCAGCTGCCGTCCTGTTGCGCGGCGGCTATCTTGACCTGTCCGGCTGGCATGAGCAGCCCCGCGGCACGGAGCTGCTCGATGCGCTTTTTGTTGACTGCCGACCATACGCTGCCTTTTCTGCGGGGCGAAAAGTACAGGTGAAAGCGGCTGGCGTCGACCTTGCGGGGCAACGAGTCGATCCAGCCGAAGCACAGGGCTTCTTCCACAGCTTCGGCGTAGCTGAGGCGGGGCGGGCCGCTGCCTTTCTTGTAGAGTACCAGCCAGATACCTACCGAGTGAGTATGGTGGGCTGCCAGCCACGCCCGCCACTCCGGGCGGCTGGGGGCATCCACTACTTCCAGCGAATCCAGTTTCGTAGCCATGCGGTAAAATACATTGTGGCACACCCAGGTCCTAACCTCCGGGCCTTCTGCCGGTTTACTTCATCATTTCCTTTCCTTACGCACCCAACGTATGCAACACCGTGAACTGGGCCGCTCCGGCCTGCGCATCGCGCCCCTTGTGCTGGGCGGCAACGTTTTTGGCTGGACGGCCGACGAAGCTACTTCCTTCCGTATTCTCGACGCCTTTGTGGCCGGGGGCGGCAACGCCATTGATACTGCCGACGGCTACTCCGTGTGGGTGCCGGGCCACGTGGGCGGCGAGTCGGAAACTATCCTTGGCAAGTGGCTGCGGCAGCGGGGCCGCCGCGACGACGTGGTTCTTGCCACCAAGGTCGGCTGGGAAGTCAACCCCGAAAACAAGGGCCTGCGGAAAGACTACATCCTGCGTGCCGTAGAAGGCTCGCTCCAGCGCCTGCAAACCGACTACATCGACCTCTACCAGTCGCACAAAGACGACCCCACGACGCCCGTGGAAGAAACCCTGGAAGCGTATGCCCGCCTGGTGCAGCAGGGCAAGGTTCGGGTAATCGGGGCCTCGAACTTTGAGGCGGCCCGCCTGCGCGAGTCGGTGGAGGCCAGCGCCCGCCTGGGCTTCCCGCGCTACGAGACGTTGCAGCCGCTCTACAACCTCTACGACCGGTCCGAGTTTGAGCAGGAGCTACTACCCCTGGTACAAGAATACCAGATGGGCGTGATTCCTTACTATGGGCTGGCCGCAGGCTTCCTTACCGGCAAGTACCGCACCGAGGCCGACCTGCAAAAAAGTGCCCGCGGCGGCGGTGTGGGCCAGAAATACCTCAACGAGAAAGGGCTGCGGATTCTCGGGGCACTGGATGCCGTGGCAGCCCGGCAGCAGGCCACGCCCGCCCAGGTGGCCCTGGCCTGGCTGCTGGCCCAACCCGGCCTGACGGCACCCATTGCCAGCGCTACCAGCCCCGAGCAGGTGCAGGAGCTGCTGCACGCTACCGAGCTGCAGCTAAGCCCCGAAGACCTGACGCAACTGGGGCAGGCTAGCGCCTAGCTCTGCCTCTGCCACGTGCCCCGGCCGGAGTAGCTGCTACTCCGGCCGGGGCACGTGGCATTGGGCCTGCTCTGCTCCCGGCTGGCAACTCTGTCGCGGCGGAGGTGTGGGGGCTACCCCAGGTGGGCCCCGGCAGGTGTTGTAAGCAAACAAGAAGGAAAAATATGGTCGGCATGCCGACATCTTTCTATTGACTCGGCCGTCCTTCCCTATCTTACCGACTGAGTGTTTTCCTTGTCCTCCATGACCATTCGTACCGCTACCCGGCCCGACCTCGACAACCTGTATAGTATCTGGACTGAGCTGATGGACGAGCATCAGACCTATCACCCCATCTTTGGCTACCACCGGCTAGCCGAAGCGGAGTTGAAACGGGTGCTGCTACAGCGGCTGCAGGAGCCGTACACGCGGTTTTTCATTGTGGAAAGTTCCGAGGGGCTGGCCGGGCTGCTCGTGGCTATGTACCAGATTGGCAACAATGGCATGCACTTTAACCGGCGCGGCTACATTGCCGAAACTATTGTGCGGCCCCAGTTTCGGCGTACCGGCCTGGGGCGGCTGCTATTTGAAACGGCCCGCGAATGGCTGACCCGCCAGGGTGCCGACCACTTAGAATTGCAGGTGGCCGTAGCCAACCCCGGGGGGCAGCAGTTCTGGGCCGCTTTGGGCTTTACTCCCGCTACCTACCACCTGATGCTGCCCCTATCCGCGCCGGCTAACCCAGCCGCTACCGGCCAGCCATATTAATGTCGATTTAATTAACTGTGCAGCTACTACCTGCGTTAGACCGAACACGGCCAAGCTGGCCGGTCTGCTTTTCTGCTGTGTATGCTTCTTGCCGCCGATATCCAGCCCTTTGACTGGAAACGCTTACTGATTTCCGATACTGCTCCTCCTCTTTTCCTGCTGGAAATTGCCTTCCGTTGCGTAGTCACCTATCTGCTGGTGCTGGGAGCCTTGCGTGTAACGGGCCGGCGCGGGGTGCGTCAGCTCTCTATCTTCGAGCTAAGCATTATCCTGGCGCTGGGCTCGGCTGCCGGCGACGCCATGTTTTACGACGACGTGCCGATGCTGCACGTAACGGTAGTATTCGTGGTGGTTTCGGTGCTGTACTTGCTGTTCAATTGGCTCACAGAGCACTATCCTCGTTTCTCCGACTGGCTGGAAGGGGCCCCCATCCTGCTAATCGAGAATGGAGAAGTGAAGTTTGACGTTCTGAAAAATCAGAACCTGACCCAAAAAGAGCTATTTGGGGAGTTGCGCCAACACCAGGTGGAGCACCTGGGGCAGGTACGCCGCGCCTACATGGAGGCTACTGGCAACGTGAGCATCTACTTTTTCGAGGATGCTGACGTGCGGCCTGGTCTGCCGATCTGGCCGGAGCGCCTAAAGCAACTAGAGCACCGGGTGGACGAAGCCGGACCGCATGCCTGCACCTGTTGCGGCCACGTGCAGCAGCTGCCCCGCGGCGGGGTTGCCCGCTGCCCGGTGTGCCACGAAGACGCCTGGGTGCCCGCCTGCACCGATAGGCGCGTGCAGTAACGCCATCCTTTCGTACGCCACTTTTCTCCAACCCACCACTACATTTTACGCTGGCGGGGCCGCCGCCCGCAGCTGGGTGGTCAGCCATTGTACTACATCGGTGTCAACCTGGTCGCGGCACTCATCTAGTCCGTGGCCGCAGCCGGGGTAGAGCAGGAGTTGCTTGGGTTGCCGGGCCCGCTCATAAATACTTTCAGAGCAACGATGGGGCAGTATCTCATCGTTGGTGCCGTGCAGCACCAGTAAGGGCCGGGGACTTATACGCGGGGCCAGGTCAGTGCCGTAGGTTTGGCTACTCATGGCCACTACGGCCGTCACGGCGGGAGTTAGCGCACCAGCACTGATGACTACCGCCCCCCCGAATGAGTGCCCGACCAGGGCAACGGCTCCGTAGCCACGATGCTCCACCAGGTACTGCACGGCCAGCAAGACATCCACCACGCACTCCTCTAAGTAATTGGGCTTGCGGTAGTGCAGGCGCAGAGAGGCCACACCCTGCGCCACCAGCTGCCCGGCTAACCGCGGATACATGCCCCACGCAGGCCCATCGAGACCCCCACCCGCGCCCCCGACCCACACCACCACGGCGGCCCCGGCGGCAGCCGGATGCAGGCGCGCGGTCAGTGAGCCGGCGTTGGTACGCAGCGTGAGTTCTTCCACCCCTTAAGCTTGGCGGTCTACCGTTACTGTTTCTAACACATATTCCTGCGGTTGTCGTTGCTGCCGTGCCATACGCGTACTGCTTTATCGTTGCTCAAGAGGTGTACTACTGCGGGCCGAAAATGATGCAGCTGAGGTAGCCGGCAAGGGTGCTACCGGCCTGCGTATTGTCTAGCTTTGTGGCCTACCCTTCTTGCGCCGCTAGCCATGTTGCCCCTGCTCCACGTTCATCATATTGCCATTATCTGCGCCGATTACTCTCGCTCGAAGCAGTTTTATACCGAAGTGCTGGGCCTGCGCATACTCCGGGAAGTATACCGCGCCGAGCGAGAATCGTGGAAGCTGGATTTAGCCCTGGGCGAGCAGTACATCATCGAGCTGTTTTCCTTTCCGCAGCCGCCCGCCCGCCTCACCCAGCCCGAAGCCACTGGCCTGCGCCACCTGGCCTTTGCCGTTTCCGATATAGACCTCACGGTGCTTCACCTCCGCCGCCACGGGGTAGTGGCGGAGCCAATGCGGGTAGATGAGTTTACTGGCCGGCGCTTCACCTTTATTCAGGACCCCGACGGGCTACCTCTGGAATTCTATGAGCAGTAGCCGCGCTTGCCGGGCCTTTGCTCAGGAAAGATGCCGGCCACAAAAAAGCCCACTGCTGCTCGCAGTGGGCTTTTTCACGAAGAAAAGCGGCGTTATTCCACCACCAGCTTCTGCACTACCTTGCCACCGGGCAGCTCGGCTTCCAGCAAGTAAATGCCTTTGGAGAGCTGGTGCTGCACAGTTACCTCGGCGGTGTTCTTGGCCGGTAGCCGCGTCAGCACGGCCCGGCCCGTAAGGTCGCGCACCACGAGGCGGGCTGGTAGTCGGCTGCTATCGGCGAAGCGCACCCGGAAGCTGCCGTGGCTAGGATTAGGATACACCACCAGCGCACCCGCGGCCTGCGCCGACTGGCTGCTGAGCACCGATTGGTATCGGGCTTCCAGCCAGTTCAGGTTAAACGAGCCGGTTTGCACGAGCACGCGCAGCACGTGGCGGCCCGCTGTGAGCGGTACGGCCCCGGGTACCGTGAAGGTGCGCCAGGTTTGCCAGCCGCCGGTAACGGCAAAGGTGGCCGTGTGCAAGTCCTGGGGAGTGCCGCTGTCCAGCAGCTGCAGCTTTACGACGCCGGCCGTCGATTCGCTGGCCACCCGGTAGTCCATCTGGTACATACCATCCTGGGTCACATTCACCACAAAATCGAGGTAGTCGCCGGGCTCAGCGTGGCCTACGTTCAGGCCCCCGCCGGTGTCACTGCTGTTTTCGGTTTCCAGGCCGCTGTTTACGGAGAATTCTGCCGCCTTCATCCTACCCGGCAACTGGTGGCGGATAAGCTCGGTTTTGTTGAGGATGAATTCGGCGGTGAAAGCCTGCAAGGCCTCATTAGCGTATGTTTTCACGGTGCCATTGCCGTCGTAGCTCACTTTTACTACGGTAGTGGGCGTGATGGTTTGGGGCAAGGTCAGCACCAGCTGCTGCTGGGTGTTCAGTGAGGCTGCACCCACCGTAGCGGGCGCCCCGTTGAGCAGCAAGCGAAAACCCTGGTTGCTGACGGAAGCCGAGGACACGGGCTTGTTTAAGGTCAGCAGCACGGCGGTACCCTCCGCGTTGGTCTGGCCCGATACCAGCCGCAGGGGCGTGCCTGCGGGTACGCCCGTCAGGCGGAACTGCATCCAGTTCAGGTTAAACTCGCCCGATACCACGTCAATGCGAACCTGCTGGCTGCCGGCCGCCAGGCTAAACTCTTGCCCGGTAACGGTTTGCCAGGTTTGCCAGCCGCCGGTAGAAGCCACCGTCAGGGTTTCCAGCGGGGTAGTCTGCCCGTTGACCACGCTCGATACACGAATCACGCTGGGGCTGGCATTGGCGCTGGCCACCCGGTAGTCGACGCGGTAGGTGCCCGCTTCCTTTACTGTCACGTTGTAGCCGAAATAGTCGCCGGGGTTAAGGTAGCCCACCTGGGAGCCACCGCCCACATCGGCCGCGCCGCCAACGGTTACGCCTTCGTTTACGTCCAGCGCCTCAGCTTCCAGGCGGCCCGGAATCAGCTTCAGCGTGGCCGGATTTACCAGGTCCAGAGTTACGGGCTGGTCGGTGAAGGCAGCCAGGGCTACGGCGCCGGTGTTGGTAACGGTAGTGCCGGCGTAGCTCACCGTCACCACGTCGCCGTAGGTTACGGGCGTTGCCAGTGTAAGCACCAGCCGCTGCGGGCTGGTAGCGGGCTGCGCAGCCGCGCTGACGGTGGCGGCCGTGCCATTCACCTTCACGCTGAAACCGGTG
Source organism: Hymenobacter sp. HSC-4F20 (assembly GCF_019599275.1). Taxonomy (GTDB): domain Bacteria; phylum Bacteroidota; class Bacteroidia; order Cytophagales; family Hymenobacteraceae; genus Hymenobacter. Next base: position 85,596 of record NZ_JAHZTD010000005.1, read on the forward strand.
GGCGCCGTTACCGGGGTCAGGGCTTGGTTAAACGTCAGTACAACGCTCCGGCCGGCCTCCGCCGTAGTAGCCGCCAACAGCTGCGGGGCCGTGGTGGCTGCGTGTGGGGCACTGAACTGCAGGTAGTTGAGGTTGAACCCGCCATTGAGTACGTGCAGCCGCAGGGCATTGGTGCCAGCAGCCAGGTACACGTCCTTAATCTCGGCTGAAGTCCACGCCGACCAGCTACCGGAACTGGGCAAGGTAATAGTTCTGGTCAGGGGCAGGCCATTGCTGCTCAGAGTGATTTGCCCCCCACCCGAGGCAGAGGCAATGCGCACCTGCACATCGTAAAGTCCGGCGGCGGGCACCTGCACGGTGTACTGCAGCCATTCTCCGGTTGAAATCCAGCCCACGTTGTAGCCGTTGGTTACGGCGTCGCGGTTGGTTTCAATGTCTACGCCATCGTTGCGGTACACCCAGCCCTGGTTCCAGGCCTGGTACTGGTTGGTGTCGGAGTGGTAGGTGGCCGTATCCAGGTCGTAGTAGGCAGCGCCGTTACGGCCCAGGTCGTAGTTCACGGCAAAAAGCGGGGCTGTGGGGCTGAGCGTGTAGGGCTGAAACGGCCGGGTAGCGGTGGTAGCTACCTGCCGGAACAGCGCATCAATGTAGTCGGGGTGGTAGAAGGTGTTTTCGATTTTGTAGGCTTCGGCCAGGGCGGCCAGGCCAGCCACCGCTTCGCTGTCGGAAGGCCGGGCGCCTGAGCCCTTCCAGTAGTTGAGTACCTTCTCGTAGGCGGCGGGGCGGCGCACCTCCAGCGGGGTGTTCAGCCCTACCTTCTTTAGCGTCCACCACGACCAGCCGATGTGGTTCTGCTCCAGCAGCTGAATAGCCGACCGGTGCCAGCTGTTGGAGTTCTCGCCCGATTCGCCCATCCAGAGCGGCACGTTGTAGCGGCTGCTCTGGTCCAGCATGCCCTGGATGGCGCTTTTGGTATTCGCGTTCCAGTACTTATGGAAGCTCATCACCACGTTATTGTCGTTCATGGGCCACAGGCCCGAGTGGTTGCCCGCCCAGCAGTTGCCCTCCACGTAAATAATGTGCTGCTTGTCTACCTCCCGGATGGCCGTAGTAATATCATTCAGCAGTGCTTTAAGCGGGGCGTTGGTTTGCTCGCTGCAGCCGTGCAGGTCGCCGGTGGGGTTGGTAAAGCCCCAGTTGGTTTCATTGATGAGGTCGTAGCCGCCAATCCAGGGCTCATTGGCGTAGTGCTCGGCAATGCGCCGCCACAGGGCCACCGTTTTCTGGCGGTTGGCTGCACTCTGCCACAGGCTAGGCTTGGTGGGGTCGTAGTCGGAAATGGCCGCGTCGGTGCCCTGCCCGCCGGGGGCAGCGTGCAGGTCCAGGATCAGGTAGATGCGGTTAGCCTTGCACCAGGCCAGCAGCCGGTCGGTCAGCTCGAAACCCTTGGGCCGCCAGGTGTTCTGGCCCGCCACCGGCTCCTCCTCAATAGGGGCCGTGAACAGGTTGTAGTGCAAGGGCACCCGGATGGAGTTGAAGCCCCAGCGGGCCAGGGAGTCCACGTCGCGCTTGGTGATGTAATTGGCCAGCCAAGCATCGTAGAAAGCCTGGGTTTGCGCCTCGCCTACCAGCTCCCGGATTTTTGTCCGGATTTGGTACTGCGGGTTAGCAAAGCTTTCGGTCTGCAGCATGTAGCCTTCCTGGAGCATCCAGCCCCCGAGGCCCATGCCACGCAGGATTACTTCCTGACCCTGGTCGTTTACAATGCGGCGGCCATCGGCGCGCAGGAGTTGGCCGTAGCCAGAGGTGGTGCCCAGCAGCAACAGCAAGAGCCCGATGGCCCATGCGGGTAGCAGTTTTCGCATAAGATATGGTGGGTTTGGAAAGGTTGACGCGGGGACGGAGGGTAGCCGGCTTAGGCTACCGCAGATAAACAACACGTTGGATATAGGTAAGCTAAAAGAGAATAATACCCGGAAGAAACGGCAAAAACCAGCAAGTAAAAAGCTTTCTGGTGCAGGTTTTGCGCCTTTTCCCGGCTACAGCCGAACTCACTTGCGCCGTAAGTGTATAGGGCTTCCTACCCTAAAGCGGCTATTTAGTAGCCTGCTACCTGTTCTGCGTGTGCCTATACTGCATTATGTCCTTGACTTCATTTTGTAAGGCTACCTGCGGCAAGTAGCCCCGCCAGGAGGTAGCCAAGCACGTAAGGCCGGTGCGCCTTCTACCTGGGTTTAGAGGCCTAGCTCAACCGTTTTTAGCATACTAGCGCGGTATTTCACGTAGTTTATCCTTATGAACCCGTGTTCCGTTCTACCTTGCTCCCGTTATGGCCGAACTACCCCAACCACTCCCCTACCTCATCATTGATTTTGACAGCACCTTCACCCAGGTAGAAGGCCTCGACGAGCTGGCCGATATTGCCTTGGCAGGTCAGCCTAACCGGGAGGAGGTAGTCGGCGCCATTCGGGCCCTCACGGACCGGGGCATGAGCGGGGAGCTGAACTTCTCGGAGTCCTTGAAGCAGCGGCTGGCCCTGCTGCCGGCCCGGCGCGAGCACCTGCCGCTGCTGGTGGAGCGCCTGCGCGGCAAAGTATCCGAAAGCATCCAGCGCAACCGCGGCTTTTTCGAGAAGTTTCACGGGCGTATCTACATTGTCAGCAGCGGCTTCCGGGAGTTTATTGAGCCGGTGGTGGCGGAGTTTGGCCTTGATGCCGACCATGTGCTGGCCAACACCTTTACCTTCGACGCGGAAGGCCGCATTACCGGCTTCGACGCGGAAAACGTGCTCAGCCGCGACGGAGGCAAGATTCTACAACTGCGCCAGCTCGACCTCGACGGCGACGTGTACGCCCTCGGCGACGGCTACACCGACTATCAGATCCGGGAGGCCGGGCTGGCCAACCGCTTCTACGCCTTCACCGAAAATGTGCACCGGGAGGCCGTAGTGGCGCGCGCCGATGAGGTGCTGCCTTCCTTCGACGAATTTCTCTACCAGAACAAGCTTCCGATGACGCTCTCCTACCCCAAAAACCGCATCAAAGTCCTGCTGCTCGAAAACCCCGACCCGCGCGCCGCCGAGCTGTTCCGCCAGGAAGGCTACCAGGTAGACACCGTACCCGGCGGCCTCGACGAGGACGAGCTAGTGCAGCAGATTGAGGGCGTGAGCATTCTGGGCATCCGGAGCAAAACCCAGGTAACCCAACGGGTGCTGGACGCCGCCAACCGCCTCATCAGCATCGGAGCGTTCTGCATCGGCACCAACCAGATTGACCTGACGGGCTGCATGAAGAAGGGCGTAGCCGTGTTCAATGCGCCCTTCAGCAACACCCGCTCGGTGGTAGAGCTGGCCCTGGGCGAAATCATCATGCTAGCCCGCCGCATCCCCGAGAAAAGCCCCAAAATGCACCAAGGCGAGTGGGACAAGTCGGCGAAGGGCTCATTTGAAATCCGGGGCAAGAAGCTGGGCATCGTGGGCTACGGCAACATTGGCTCCCAACTCTCGGTAGTGGCCGAGGCCGTGGGCATGCAGGTGCTCTACTACGATGTGGCCGAGAAGCTGCAGCTGGGCAACGCCGTGAAGTGCCGCACCCTGGAGGAGCTACTACGTCAGTCCGACATCGTAACCCTGCACGTGGATGGCCGCCCGGCCAATACCAACCTCATCGGGGCGGCCGAGCTGGCCATGATGAAGCCCGGCGCCCTGCTGCTCAACAACAGCCGCGGCCACGTAGTAGATGTGCCCGCCCTGGCCGCCGTGCTGCGCTCCGGCCATCTCGGCGGGGCTGCCGTCGATGTGTTTCCCTACGAGCCCAAAACCAACCAGGAAAGCTTCGAGAGTGAGCTGCGCGGCCTACCCAATGTGCTGCTTACGCCCCACGTGGGGGGTAGCACCGCCGAGGCCCAGCGCAACATTGCCGAGTTCGTGCCCGAGCGGATTATGCAGTACGTGAATACCGGCAACACCCAGCAGAGCGTCAATTTTCCCAACATTCAGCTGCCGGAGCAACAGGCCCACCGCCTCATCCACATTCACCACAACGTGCCCGGCGTACTGGCCCGCATCAACAACGTGCTGGCCCAGCACCACGTCAACATCCTGGGGCAATACCTGAAAACCAACGAGCACATCGGCTACGTGATTACCGACATCGACAAGCAGTACGAGCCGGAGGTAATTGGCGAGCTGCGCAAAGTGGAACATACCATCAAGTTCCGGGTGCTGTACTAGGGGCCTCTGCTTATACCTTATAAGAAAGCCTCTCCCGGCCGTGCAGTGCTACGGCCGGGAGAGGCTTTCTTATAGGATTCGGTAACTGACTAGCGGTGGCTTACGCGCTGGGTGCTGACGGTGCCGGCCGCCGTGGTGAGGCGCAGCACATATAGGCCGGCGGGCAGGCTGGGCAGGTTAGGCAACACCTGAGGCTCAGCCGAGAGCGGCAGGGTAGCCGAGTACACGGTAGTGCCGGTCAGGGAGGTCAGCGTGATGGTGGTGGCTTGGCGTGCCGAGCCGGCCGGCAGCGCTACCAGCAGCTCCTGGGCGAAGGGGTTGGGGTAGGCAACGGCCGGTTGGGCGGAGCCAGCTGGGCGGCTCAGAGTTACTACCGAGGAGTAGTAGGTAGCACCATCCTGGTCTACTTCGCGCAGGCGGTAGTAGCGGGTGCCGGCCACTTGGCTGTTGGCGGCCGCATCCTGGTACTGATAGGTGCGGGTGGTGGTGCTGGTACCGGCGGCGGCCAGTTGAGCTACCTCCTTAAACGTGGCGCCATCCTCAGAGCGCTCTACCACAAACCGGGCGCTGTTCAGCTCCTGAGAGGTAACCCAGCGCAGCAGCGTGCCGGTGCTGGTAGCCTGGCCCGTAAAGGAAACCAGCGTTACCGGCAGAGGGCGGGCTACGGATACTACCTGTTCAAACTGATATACCGTGCCGACGTCGTTGCCCACCAGCAAATCCAGGTACCCGTCGCCGTCCACGTCCACCAGAGCCGGGGCCGCGAAACCGCCCACGTCCACGGCTACGCCGTTGGCACCGGTCATAAGGGAGAGGGCCGTAAAGGTTGCCGAGTTAACGCCGGTTTGCTCAGCACGGTAGATGGTGCCATCCTGGCTGCCCACAATCATATCAATGAGGCCGTTCCCGTCCAGATCCGTGAAAACGGGCTTGGAGTAGCCCCCGGCGTCCAGATTAGCCCCAGCGGCGTTGGTAAGCGTGGTGGGGGTAGTAGAGAAAGGACCGTTGGGGCTGGTCTGCTCATAGCGGCGAATCAGGCCATCCAGGGCTCCTACCAACATATCCAGCAGGCCGTCCCCATCCAGGTCCACAATAGAAGGCTTCACCACGTCGGTGCCATCAATGCCCGGCAGGATACCGAGGTTGGTGAACGTGCCGGCCTTGGCGGCCGTCTGCTCAAAGCGCGTGATGGTGCCGTCCTGGGCGCCTACCAACAAATCCAATAGCCCGTCCCCGTCCATGTCCGTCACGGTGGGCTTGGCAAACTGCCGGGTGTTGCCGGTGTTGTTCACCGTTAGGGTGGCCCCGCTGCCCAGGGTTAGTTGGCCCAGGTTGGTGAAGGTAGCAGAGTTGGGGGCCGACTGCTCCATGCGGTAGATGGTGCCCGTTGCCTCGCCAACCAGCAGGTCAATCAGCCCGTCGTTGTCCAGGTCGGTAGACGCGGCCGTGGAGTACGTGCCCACGTCGAAGGAGTTGAATGAGGTGGAAACCTGGCGCAGAAAGCCAGTTCCGGCGGGGCGAGTTACGGTAAATTTGTTGGTGCTCAGGACAGTACCCCCAGCCGTTGTAACCCGCAGGAACCCCGAAATGGCTTCGCGAGGTACCTGCACGCTCACGGAGGTATTGGTGTTGGCCGGGCTGGCCAGAATAGGCATGGGCTGGCCGTTAAGCATCACCGAGAGCGTGTTGCTCAGCACCGTGCCCCTAATGGTAACGATGGTGGCAGCGGTTCCCTGCGAGGACTGACCGCTGGAGCCGCTGGTGGGTGTAAAGCTGAGAATAATTGGGGCCTGCGCCAGGGCGGCGGCGGGCAGTAGAAGCGTACCAGCTACAGCAGCGGAGCGGAGAAGGCGAGGTAGAAAGAGGGCCATAGGTGTAGGGAAGGGAATTTGTCTCAGGATTGGAAAAGGGCGAATTCTCTGGTTGAGAAACAGCCGCGTTTTTTCCTTTTTTGACAAAGCTATCCGTCCTTTTTCCCATGCTGGGCAAATTGAGTCCAATCCTATGGTTCAGTCGGTGAATCGACTAAAATGCTATGCGAGCCTTTTTGTGCTACTGTTCCGCAGCTAGGTTGTCGGCATTATAGCCGCTCGCGCACCTGGGTAAGGATTTTCTCCATTTCTGCCCGCACTGGGGCGTCGTCGCCGGGCAGGTTATTGTTCAGGAAGCTGAACGCCAGCAGCCGTCCCGATTTGGTTCGCACGTAGCCTACCAGGTTGTGGTTGTTGGTGAGCGTGCCGGTTTTGCCCCACAGCCAGGGTTTGCCCGCTACCGGGCGGTAGCGGCGGCGCAGCGTGCCCTGCCCACCGCCGGCCGCCAGCAGGCTCAGTAGGCGCGTTTCCTCTACTTCCTGATGCAAACGTACCAGCAGTGCCGTAAGGGTGCGGGGCGTCACGAGGTTCAGGCGCGAAAGGCCGGAGCCATCCACCCAAATAACGCGGTCAGGTAGCCCGGTCAGGTAGCGCTGCTGCATCATCCGGATGACGCGGGCTGTGCTGAGCGAGTCTACCCCCAGCGAGGAGGAGCACATTAGCAGGAGCTGCTCGGCCAGGAAATTGTCGCTTACCCGAATCATGCGGCGGTAGAGCGAATCGACGGGCAGCCCGCGCAGGGTATACACCGCATCCTGGAGCCGCAACCGAAACGGGGCGGGGAGCACGGGCCGGCGCAGGGTGTCCTGCAGCAGCTGCAGAAGCAAGGTTGGGCTGGTGCGGAAGGGCGTTTCATACACCCAATTTTTGGCGCTGGGAAAAACGGTGAAGCGGTTTTCCAGCTCAGTGCGGTGCACATGGTCATCCGCAGGGTTTGGAGTGCCCGCCGGAGCCAGCGCTGTCAGGGGCCGAAAGAAGCGCGGGTACACACGTGGCATGGGCTGCCCGGCTTTCGCGTAGAAGCGCACCGTGTGCCCATACACCGGAAATGCCCCCCGCTCGGGCTGAAAGTAGTAGTTGTAGTCGTCCCAGCTCCAGCCGGGGCCGAAGGCCGTCACGGTGGGTACGTCGGCATAAAACAGCTTTTCGGGCCGATTACGCAAGAAAGCCAAAGCGCGCGCCGAGGGTACGTCGCCGTGGAGCAGGGTAGGGTCGCCGGTGCCCCAGAACAGGAGGCTGTCGGGGCGTACTACGTAGTGCAGGGCCGGTAGCGAATCGGGCAGCATCCGCAGGCCGGCGTACAGGCTGAACAGCTTCATGGTGCTGGCCGGGGTGAAATACCGGTCTTCGTTCTGCCCGAAAAGCTGCTGGCCGGTAGCGGCATCGGTCAGGCATACTCCTACGTTATGCCGCCGCAGTGCCGTTGATTCGCGCAATAGCTGCTCCAGCCAGGGCAGATTGAAAGCAGGCCCAGGGGTAGCAGGGGGCAGCGTTTGAGCCACAACAGCCCCCAGTGGCAGGCAGAGCAGCACCAGCAGGGCACGTTGCAGAAAGCGAAAGAACGACATCAGAGCAGAAGCAATAAGCAAAACGCCTGCAACTTGGGTAAAACCGCTGCGCTTTTCAACTGCCTGGCTTTTGGGCAGACGTAAGTTGTGGTTAAAACCTCGTGTCATCCGGCGCCCAGCGAAGGACTTCTACAGAGGGTAATGCAGCCGTTACAACGAAGCGGGAGAGGCCCTTCGCTAGGCGCCGGATGACACGGGGTTTCCTGGAAAACACCTTCTGCCATCATCTCCCCTACCCTCCGAGCGGCTTCAAACCCTGCCTGTTTCCTGCGTAGCGACCAGCTTCTTTGCGGCATCGGTGCCTGCCGAGGCCATAATTTCATAGCGGCTGCCCAACGGGCAAAGGCAACCTCCTCAGAACCTGTCAGTATGAGATACTACATCTATCACGAACTACCTGCTGGTTATGTCTGTCACCAACGAACTACTCAATACCGTCCTGCGCCACGCCGGCCAGGAAGTTTCGCGCAAAGAATTCCTGAGCCTTGCGGGCCGGGGCCTCGCTGTGGGGGTAGCGGCCAGCACCCTGGCCAGCTGTCAGGATAAGTCGTCCTCTGCTTCGGCGGCCACCACGCCCACCACCGGCACGCCCGCCTCAGAGGTGGACGGCTCCACCGTGTACACCGCGCCCGACGGGCAGAAAGTACCGTCCTCCGAAGCCGTGTCGCCGCCGGCCAAGGTGCCCACCGACCTCAACCAGCCCATTGAACTGGAAGCGTGGAAGTCGGACGTAGATCCTCAATCGGGCCCGGTGCCTACCCCTCTACCCCTGGACAAGCGCGTGGGCTATGCGCTGGTGGGCCTGGGTCACCTGACGCTGGAGGAAATTCTGCCGGCCTTTGGAGAATGCAAAAAATCGAAGCCGGTGGCCCTGGTCAGCGGTTCGCCGGAAAAGCTCAAGAAAGTAGCCCAGCAGTACGGCATCAAGCCCGAAAGCTGCTACAGCTACCAGGAGTACGACAAGCTCAAGGACAACCCCGAGGTGCAGGTGATTTACATTGTGCTGCCCAACTCCATGCACGCCGAGTACACCATTCGGGGGGCCCAGGCCGGCAAGCACATCCTCTGCGAAAAGCCCATGGCCAACTCCGCAGCCGAGTGCGAGGCCATGATTGCGGCCTGCAAAAAGGCCAATAGAAAGCTGATGGTGGCCTACCGCATTCAATACGAGCCCTACAACCGGCAGGTAAAGGAAATGGTACGCGGCAATAAGTTCGGCAAGCCCAAGTACATCGAAGCCCAGAACAGCCAAAGCTCCGCCAACCCCGACCACTGGCGCCACAAAAAGGACCTGGCCGGCGGCGGCGCCCTCCCCGATATTGGCCTGTACTGCCTGAACACCAGCCGCTTCGTGCTGGGCACCGAGCCTACGGAGGTATTTGCCTACTCCTATAGCACCCCCGGCAACCCGTTGTTCAAGGAAATAGAGGAAGCCATGTCGTGGCAGATGCGCTTTCCGGAGGGCGTCATCGTCAACTGCATCACCCACTACAACACCCACGATTCGCGCTTCTACCGCGTAAACTCCGAGCGAGGCTGGATTCACGTGGATAATGCTTACGCCTACACCGGTCAGCAGCTGCAGACCTCGCACGCCGAGGGGCCCGCCAAAATGAAAACGCAGGTAGTACTGAGCGAGAAAAACCAGTTTGCCGCCGAAATGGACCACTTCTCAGAGTGCGTGCTGGAAGACAAGCCGCCCCACACCCCCGGCGAGGAAGGTCTGCAAGACCACCGCATCATGGAAGCCATCTACCAGTCGGCCCGCGAAGGTCGCCCAGTGAAGCTGACGGAAGTAAAAGGCACCGACGTGTTCCGCGGCCCCGAGCCCAAACAGGCGTAGTAGCGTATCATTTCAGACAACATTCAGCCCTGTTCATTATCTGCCTAGGCAAATGATGAACAGGGCTGAACTCTTCAGGCTGCCGGGCAATACTGTTCTTTCTACTTGAGCTTGATGCCGCGGGCTTTTAACACCGTGCTCTTTTTGATTTGTAGTAGCTCGTCTACGTAGTTGCCATATACGGCTATGGCTTTCTGACCTTCTACCCGGTAGTAAGGGGCCGGATAATATTCCTTGCGCTGCTCGGCATCCAACTTCGTGACGTCCACCTCCACGGGCGACGCAAACGTGAGCTTGGTTGGCTTCGGTCCTTTGCGGGCCATTGGGTGCGTCAGGTCGTCGGTATCTACCGGGGCGGCCCAACGGCCGTCCGTTGTGCGATAGAGCGGGTAGTACTGGTACTTCTCCTGAATATAGTCTCCGCAATACCGGCTCACAAACAGCAGCACGGTTTCGTGGCGGCTGAAGCCGGGCCAGCCGTAGTGGTCGTAGGCGGCGAAGGATACCACTGTGTCAGGCAGCGTGTTATAGATGTTTTCCAGCACCTGGTACCGGGCCGTAAACTTGCCATCCATGCTGAACCGGTTGCAGTAGTTGGGCTGCTGGGCGCGGGCAACAGTTTGCTTGCGGCCAATGAACACGAAGTGCGCGGGCTTGGCCTCCTGGCAGGGCACATATTCCTGACACGGCCGGGGTAGGAGCCGAACCTGAACAGCTGGCTGCCGAAGCAAGTCACGCACGCCTAGCGTCTGAGACACATGGCCGTAGGCAGTGAAGGTGACGGAATCCTGGGGGCGGGCGGAAACCCTGAAATGGCCTGCTGAATCGGTTTCCAGCACGTAGTGTCCGGCCTGCCGCAGCGCGAAGTCCTGCTGAGTTACCTTCTCGACTAACTCTTCCTGCTCAGGAGAGAGAGAAGGTTGATCGGGCACGGTGCGCCAGAGGCGCCGCAGGGTGTCATTGACAACCAGTTGCACCCGATACCCCTCTAATGTGGTAGCTGTGCCGTGTATCAGAACAGCTTGCGCCTGACCGCTGCTGATGGCTACTAGCAGCCACATAACCGTAAAAAACACCTTCATACGTTCTGTTTACACTATATCCAGGGCGGCAAGATAAAAGCCGTTAGCCGGAGATTATTCTCTTTTCCTGTGCGCATATAACACAAAGTTTCATAAGCGGCCCCGGATATATCCGCTAACTTTGTTTCCCGTTATGCCAGACCGAACCCCCACTTCCGCGGCTGCCACTACGGCCAAGTTCATTTTCGTAACGGGCGGCGTTACGTCCTCACTGGGTAAAGGCATCATCTCGGCCTCCCTGGCCAAGCTGCTGCAAGCCCGCGGCTTCCGGGTTACCATCCAGAAGTTCGACCCCTACATCAACATCGACCCCGGCACGCTCAACCCCTACGAGCACGGCGAATGTTATGTAACCGACGACGGCGCCGAAACCGACCTCGACCTGGGCCACTACGAGCGGTTCCTGAACGTACCCACCTCCCAGGCCAACAACGTTACCACCGGCCGCATCTACGACCACGTTATCCGGCAGGAGCGCGAAGGCGCCTACCTCGGCAAAACCGTGCAAGTGGTGCCCCACATCACCGACGAGATTAAGCGGCGCATGCTGCTGCTGGGCCAAACCGGCGAGTTCGACGTGGTGATTACCGAAATCGGGGGCTCCATTGGCGATATTGAGTCGCTGCCCTTTGTGGAGTCGGTGCGCCAGCTGCGCTGGGAACTGCCCGAAAACAGCTCCCTGGTAATTCACCTAACGCTGCTGCCCTACCTCAAGGCGGCGGGCGAGCTGAAAACCAAGCCTACCCAGCACTCGGTGCGCGACCTGCGCAGCGCCGGCCTCCAGCCCGATATTCTGGTGTGCCGCTCGGAGTACCCGATTCCGGCCGAAATGCGCCGCAAAATCGCGTTGTTCTGCAACGTGAACATCAACTCCGTTATCGAGAGCCTTGACGCCGACAGCATTTACTCGGTGCCCCTGCTCATGCTGAAAGAGCACCTCGACGAGCGGGTTATCAAGAAGCTGAAGCTGCAGGGTGGCGCGCCCCAGCCCGACCTGGAAGCCTGGAAAGACTTCCTGGGCCGCCTGAAAAACCCCACCGAGGAAGTGACGATTGCCCTGGTAGGGAAGTACGTAGAGCTACCCGATGCCTACAAGTCTATTAACGAAGCCTTCGTGCACGCCGGCGCACAGAACGAGTGCAAAGTGACGGTGCGCAGCATTCAGTCGGACCACATCAACCCTGATAATGTGGCCCAGCTACTACACGGCGTAGATGGGGTGCTGGTAGCTCCCGGCTTTGGGGAGCGAGGCTTTGAAGGCAAGATTCTGGCCGTGAAGCACGTGCGCGAAAACAACATTCCGTTCTTCGGCATTTGCCTGGGCATGCAGGTAGCGGTAGTAGAGTTTGCCCGTAACGTGCTGGGGCTGAAAGAAGCTTCGTCTACGGAGATGAACGCCCAGACGCCCGACCCGGTCATTGCCATGATGGAGGAGCAGAAAAATATCACCCAGAAAGGTGGTACCATGCGCCTTGGCGCCTACGACTGCGAGCTGCGCAAGGGCTCGAAAGCGGCCAAAGCCTACGGCCGCAACCACATCAGCGAGCGGCACCGCCACCGCTACGAGTTCAACAACGAGTACCTGAAGCGCTACGAGGAAGCCGGCATGGTCGCCTCGGGCCTCAACCCTGATACCGGCCTGGTAGAAGTGGTAGAAATTCAGAACCACCCGTGGTTTGTAGCCGGCCAGTTTCACCCGGAGCTGAAAAGCACCGTCCAGAATCCGCACCCCCTGTTTGTGCGCTTTGTGCGCGCCGCTATCCAGAACCGCAAGGGGTAGGAAGCAATGAATAGGAAGTGGTGAACTGATGAGTTACTCCTCTTCCTCAGACCACCAGCTTGTCATGCTGAGCTTGGCGCAGCTTTTCTCTCGCAGACCAATTCAAGTAAGTTGGTGTTGCAGGAAAGAGGCCGCGGCAAGCTCAGCATGACGTGTTTTCAGCACTTCCCTACCCCTCTATTTCACCTTTATACCTGACAAAAGCGCCGGCGCGAAAAATATTCGCCTGACAAGTCCGACCTTTGGGGCAGCACCGCCGGATTTTTGCTGGCGGTGCGCCTTCTCACCTTCCCTTTATTTGCCTTCACTAGTATCTGAATGGACCGAAATTCAGCAATAGGCCTCTTCCTGATGGCGGCCTTGCTCCTGATTTACCTGCAGTTTGCCCCCAAGCCGAAACCGGAGCCTGCGCCTCAGCCCGCCAAAACCGCCGCGGCCGCCCCAGGTACCACGCCCGCCGCTCCTGATTCTGCCGTGCTGGCCCGGCAGTTGGGGTCGTTTGCAGGAGCTGCGCAAGGCACTGCCCAGACTACCCAGCTCCAGAACGAAAACCTTACCATCACTTTCTCCTCGAAGGGAGGCCGGGTGGAAGCTGTGCGTCTGAACAAGTACAAGACGTTCCGCGGGCAGCCCCTGGATTTGCTGGATGCCCAGAGCGCCCAGCTGGATACGCGCTTCCGCACCACCGATGGCCGCCAGATTAAGCTGTCGGACCTGTACTTCCGCCCTGAGCCCCAGGGTAGCAACGCCCTTCGCTTTGTGGCCGATGTAGCTGGTGGTCAGATTGAGCAGCTGTATACGCTGCCGGCCAATAGCTTTGAGCTAAGCTATACTCTGCGCTTCAACGGCCTGAACAATGCCATTGCCCAAGAGCCCCTGACGTTCACCTTCCTCGACCGGGTGCGCCAGACGGAGAAGATGGCCAAACAGAACCGCAACCACACCACCATCAACCACTACCTCGTTTCGGGCGATTTTGCGATGGCCGAGGCCTCGGAAAAACCGGAAGAAGTGAAGGTTGCCGAGCCATTGAAGTGGGCAGCGCACAAGCACGACTTCTTCGTGGCCGGCATCATTGCTGATAAAGAATTCAGCAACGGGCAGTTCAACTCCACCGTTGACCTGAACGACACGACCTTCATCAAGACCCTGAGCACGACGCTGACCATTCCGGCCGCCGATGTGCAGCAGGGCAACGCCAAATTCCGCTTCTACTTCGGCCCTAACTCCTACAACATCCTGAAGGAAGTTACGCCAGGCTTCGACCGGAACGTGTACCTGGGCTGGGGCTTGTTCCGCTGGGTAAACCAGTTCGTGATTCTGCCGGTGTTCCATGTGCTGGAGAAGTTTGTCAGCTCCTACGGCATCATCATCGCCCTGCTGGTAGTGCTGATTAAGCTGGTGACCTGGCCCCTAACGTACAAAACGTACGAGTCGCAGGCCAAGATGAAGGTGCTGAAGCCGGAGCTGGATGCCATCAAGGAGAAGTACCCTGATGATGCCATGAAGCAGCAGCAGGAGCAGATGAAGCTGTACCAGACCATGGGGGCATCGCCGCTGAGCGGTTGCATACCCACGCTGCTCACCATCCCGATTCTGTTTGCCATGTTCCAGTTCTTCCCCAACGCTATTGAGCTGCGGCAGGAGCACTTCCTGTGGGCGAATGACCTGAGCACCTACGACGACCTGATTAAGCTGCCGTTCACCGTGCCTTTCCTCGGAAACCACATCAGCTTGTTTACGCTGCTGATGACGATTTCGACGCTGGCCATGACCTACCAGACCAACCAGAACAACCCCACGGCCATGCAGGGCCCGATGAAGTTCTACAGCTACCTGATGCCGCTGATTTTCTTCTTCGTGCTGAATGACTTCGCCGCTGGCCTGACTTGGTACTACCTCGTTTCTAACCTGGTAACCCTGGGTCAGCAGGCGCTTACCCGCCGCTTCGTCGACGACACGAAGGTGCGTGCTAAGCTGGAAGCCAACAAGGTGAAGAACAAGGACAAGAAGCCCTCCGGCTTCGGGGCTCGCCTGGCCGATGCCATGAAAGCCGCCCAGGAAAAAGAAGCCCAGGCCCGCCAGGGTGGAGGCCGCCCTGCCGCCGCCGATGACAAGGACGACGCGGATACGGAGCCTGGCACTGGCGCCTCGGATATCTCGCCCAAGCGCCCCCGCAAAACGCGCCGCTCGTAATTCGGAGTGCCCGCAAAAACAGCAACGCCCCGCAGCTTCTGGCCGCGGGGCGTTGCTGTTTTTGCGGGCACTCGCCACATCTGCCCGGTCTGACACTGGAGGCACCCGACCGGTTGGCTCCGTGCTGACTTCTGGCCGCTGGGGTCTGCGGCCGTGAGGGGGTAGGATTGTTTTGGTTAGTGGCGCGGGCGTCAACTAGTCGGGTGCCTCCAGTGTCGGACCGGATCCGGTGGCGGCTACTTTTTCCGCACGCGCTCCAGCAGAAGCTGATTCATGGGATTAGGAGTGAGTCCCTGGACGTTGTTCTGAGTTAGCCGCACTACCTCATCATAGTACACCGCTACCACAGGGCTTTCTTCCACCACGATGCGGTCCATCTGCTGATAGAGGGCGTAGCGCTTGGCGGCATCCTGCTCCAGTTTGGCCTGCTCGTAAAGCCGGTCGTAAGTGGCGCTTTTGAAGTGCGTTTTGTTAGGACCGGCCGGGGCGAAGTTCTTGCTGTAAAATAGGGCCAAGTAGTTTTCTGCGTCGGGGTAGTCGCCCAGCCAGCTGCGGGTGAAAAAGGCGGCCCGGCCGTTGTCAATCAGCTCCCCGTGGGCCGCGCCCTGGTTCACATCGATTTCTACCTGCACCCCTACTTCGGCCCACTTTTTCTGGTAGTACTCGCAGAACTCCTTGGTTTCGGCCACCGTGCTTAGGCGCAGCCGCAAGGGTTTACCGGGGCCGTAGCCAGCCGCCCGCAGCAACTGCCGGGCTTTGTCGGGTTGGTAGGTGTAGCCGGGCACCTTTTGCTGATCGAAGGAGGGTAGCGAGGCAGGCACGAAACCCGAGTTGCCGGGCTTGCCCACGTTATTGAGAAAGTAAGCTAGGAACTCGGGCTTGTTGAGGGCATAGTTCAGGGCTTGGCGCACGCGCTTGTCCTGGAGGGCCCGGCCGGTTTCGGCGTTGTCGCCGCGTAGGTTCTTGAGGTCCTGCTGCATACCCAGGTACTCGGTATTAAGGTAGGGCACTTTCTGTAGTCGGAACTTGCCCCGGAAGTCTTCGCGCACCGTCCCATCGGGGTACATAATCAAGTCGCGGGAGCCCGAGCGGATGCCGCTCAGGAAATCCAGCTTGCCCTGCATAAAGGTCAGGAACTCCGTCTTTCGGTCCTGAATAAAGCTGATCTGCACGGCATCCAGGTAGGGCAGACGCCGGCCTTGGGCATCTTTCTTCCAGTAGCGCGGGTTGCGGTGGTAGATGATGGCGTTGCCTTCGTCCCACTCCTTGAACCGAAACGGGCCGCTACCTACCGGGTGTTCCCGAAAGTCCTTGCCATACTTCTGTACGGCCTCCCGCGGCACCACATAGGCGTAGGGCATGGTCAGAATGCCCAGAAACGGAATAAAGGGTTCCTTCAGGTGAATGCGCAAAGTAGAGTCGTTTACCGCCACAAAGCACGTATCAGAAGGCTCTCCGTCGGCCTTTTCCAGCACCTTCCCCCGGAAAATCCAGCCGCCGGGGCTTGCCGTAGCTCCGTCCAGTAACCGCCGGAAGCTATACACGAAATCCTGGGCCGTTACGCGCCTACCCTTGCCACCTGGGAAAACCTCGGCGTCGTGAAAGAACACGTCGGGCCGCAGCGTGAAAGTGTATTGCCGACCGTCCGGGCTGATGTCGTAGTGGCGTGCGACCGAAGGGCCGGGCTTGAGGCTGTCGTCGAGCTCCACTAGTCCGTTGTAGAGCTGAGTCACGGCCCAGGTATTGGCCTGATTGCGGGCAAAAGCTGGGTCGAGGGACGTTAGGCTTTCCGGCTGGTTGTAGCGAAACACCCGGCGCGCATCAGTGGTAGAAGTCGGTTCGGAACAGCCCGTGAGCAGGCTGGTCAGGAGCAAAGCAAAACCGGCAACACGGCGCGAAAACGAAAGCATGGGAACGGCGAAACAGTGTATATTTGCAAAGGTATCCCACATCCGGGGTTTGCAGCTACTGCGCTGCTTAACTACCCTTTCCTTATGAACCTGACCTACTACGGCCACGCATGCTTCCTGCTGGAAGCCGGTGGCAGCAAAGTGCTCTTCGACCCCTTCATCCGCCATAACCCCCTGGCTCAGGATGTTGAGGTAGATAAAATTGAGGCTGATTTCATCCTGCTCAGCCACGGTCACGGCGACCATGTGGGCGACGTGGAGGAAATTGGTCAGCGCACGGGCGCCGAGTTGCTAGGCATGGTAGAAGTACTGGGCTGGTTTGGTCAGAAAGGCCTGAAAGCCACCTACGCCATGAACCTGGGCGGCACCGTGAAGCTACCCTTCGGCTCCGTGAAGATGGTAGCAGCGGCGCACTCCAGCTCCATGCCCGATGGCTCGTACGGCGGTCTGGCCGCTGGCTTCGTTATCGAAACGGAAGGCAAAACCTTCTACTTTGCCGGCGACACGGCTCTTACCTACGACATGAAGATTATCGGGGAACGGCACCAGCTCGACTTTGCCATCCTACCCATCGGCGGCCACTATACCATGGGCGTGGATGATGCCCTGATTGCCGCCGACTGGACCGGAGCATCGAAGGTTATTGGCATGCACTACGATACCTTCCCTCCCCTCGTCATCAACCACGACGAAGCCAAAGCCCAGGCGCAGCAGGCCGGCAAGGAACTGGTGCTGCTCGCCATTGGCGAAACCATTACGCTGTAATACCAACTGCCGGCTACTGGCTGGCGGTTCATTCTTTTTGCATTACCTGAGACAAGCTAACAGCTAACCGCTAGTAGCTAACAGCTTCAACCACATGGGCAAAATCATTGCGGTAGCCAACCAAAAGGGCGGGGTCGGCAAAACCACCTCCTCGATTAACCTCGCGGCCTCGCTGGCGGCGCTGGAGTATCGGACCCTGCTCGTGGATGCCGACCCCCAGGCCAACGCTACCTCCGGCGTGGGCTTCGACCCGAAGGACATTCAGAACAGCATTTACGAGTGCATGGTGGATGGCATCAACGCTCAGGACATCATCCTGCAAACCACCCTGCTCCCCCACCTCGACCTGATTCCCTCCCATATTGACTTGGTAGGCGCTGAGGTGGAGATGATCAACCTGCCCAACCGGGAGGAAAAGATGAAGGAGGCCCTGCGCCCCCTCGCCGATCAGTACGACTTTATCATCATCGACTGCTCGCCTTCCCTGGGTCTGATTACGGTGAATGCCCTGACGGCCGCGCACTCGGTTATCGTGCCGGTGCAGTGCGAGTACTTCGCCCTGGAAGGCTTGGGCAAGCTGCTCAACACCATTAAGATCATTCAGAGCCGCCTGAACGAGGAGTTGGAAATTGAAGGCATTCTGCTGACGATGTACGACGTGCGCTTGCGCCTCTCCAACCAGGTAGTGGAAGAAGTAAAGCTGCACTTCCAACAGTTGGTGTTCGACACCATCATTCCGCGCAACGTGAAGCTGTCGGAGTCGCCGAGCTTTGGCATTCCGGTTATCCTGCACGATGCCGAGAGCAAGGGCAGCATCAGCTACCTCAACCTGGCCCGCGAAATCGTGGAAAAGAACATTGTATCGGCTGACCCTGAGCAGGAACAAGCTGCAGAAGACACGGCGGCCTAAATAAGTCGGTACCGCAAAAATCCGGTGCTTGAAAAGTCGGCCAGTTACTTAAGTAGCTGGCCGACTTTTATTTTACCTCTATGTTCCACAATTTTTTTCTGGCGTGGAACAAAATTCCCCGGCATCCCGGGCGTTTGTGTATTTTTGAATCCCGCTTTCGTCCCGTGCTATTGGGCGAGGGCTGCTTGTAGGTATGTCAGAGAAAAACGAAGAGAAGAATATGCCGGCTGCCGCTTCCGCCGCCAAGCGCAAAATCGGCGGTCTGGGCCGGGGGCTGAACGCGCTGATTGAGGGCAGCTACGAGAAGAAAAGCGAGCGGCTGGGTCTGGTTCCGCACCCGGTGAACTCCGTGGGCCTGATTGCCGTGAGCCAGATTGAAGCCAACCCCTATCAGCCCCGTACCCACTTTGACCAGGCGGCGCTCCAGGAACTAGCGGAAAGCATTAAGCTCCAGGGCATTATCCAGCCGGTAACCCTGCGTCAGACGGGTACCAACGCCTACCAGCTTATTAGTGGGGAGCGGCGCTTGCAGGCCTCCAAGCTCGCTGGCCTCGATGCCATTCCGGCCTACATCCGCAAGGCCGACGACCAGCAGATGCTGGAAATGGCTCTTATCGAGAACATTCAGCGCGAAAACCTGAATGCCATCGAAATTGCCCTCAGCTACCAGCGCCTGGTAAGCGAGTGTAACCTCAAGCAGGAGGAGCTCGGCGACCGGGTAGGCAAGAACCGCTCGACGGTAACCAACTACCTGCGCTTGCTTAAGCTACCACCCGATATTCAAATCGGCCTGCGCGACAACGTTATCAGCATGGGCCATGCCCGCGCCTTGGTGAACGTGGAAGACACGGCCCAGCAGCTCAATCTGTTCCGCCGCATCGTTGATGAAGATCTTTCTGTGCGACGCGTAGAGCAGTTGGTACGAAGCGGCGCCGGTGCTACCCCCGAAGCGGAAAAGAAACCTACCCAGGCTGCTGCCCCGGCAGTGCCACCGGCCGAGCTGAAGCGCGCTGAGCGCCACCTCTCGGAGCGCTTTGGCAGCCGGGTGTTGGTGAAGCCCGGGCCACAGGGGCGAGGCGAAATCAAAATTGCCTTTGACTCGGTGGAAGATATGCAGCGCATCCTGCACATTCTGCAGCCAGCTTAAAACAAGCGGAGAGGCGAAACCTAGGTTTCGCCTTTTCTTTCCCTCTCCTTATGTTCGAATTACGCCCTGTGGCTTCTCTCTCGCTGCTGTTGCCAGTTACTCTGCTGCTGGCGCGAGTAGCTCACGGGCAGCAAGCACTTGCCGCACCGGGCTCCAGCCGAACGCAGGAAAGGCTGCTCGGGCATTCTGTTACGCCACCCCAAAAAGCCGGAATTCTGTCGGCAGTGGTGCCAGGCGCTGGTCAGGTGTATAACCATCAGCTCTGGAAACTGCCGTTGGTGTACGGCGCACTAGGAGGTGCTACCTACCTGGAGGTCCTTTACTGGCGGCGCTACCAAGAATATCGGCGGGGATACGAAGCCAGAAAGCGCTTGGCACAAGGTGAGCTAACGGCGGTAGATACCGGCCGAAATTCTGGCAAAGAACCCACGGATGCAGCCCAAAAATCACAGTTTTACCGTTACCGAACAGTCCGCGACTCCTGGATGGGCATAACAGCGGCCCTTTATGGGGGGCAGATACTGGATGCAATAGCTGCTGCCCACTTACGCAACTTTGATGTAAGTGAAAATCTGGCGCTTCATCTTCACCCCACTATGCTAGCTACTGGTATCACGCCCGTAGCCTTCGGTGTACAAGTGCAGCTTCACGTATTTCCTCACGTTTCTTCCCAGCTCCTGCCATGAACTTTCTGCGCTTTCTTCAACTGACGGGTGCGGTGCTTCTTTGGCTTGGGCTACACCGGCCTCTATCGGCTCAAACCGTTACAGTGGGCCCCGACTCGGCGCGAGTGGCAACCCCTACGGTTTCTGACTCGCTCAGGCGCACGGAGCGGCTGTTTGGCAAGCGCGTAACCCGCCCCCAAAAGGCGGCCCTGCTGGCCTTGATGCTCCCCGGCGCCGGCCAGATTTACAACCACCGCTACTGGAAGCTCCCCTTGGTGTACGGGGCAATCGGTGGCACCGGCTACGGCCTGTACTTCTACCAAAAGGCTTTTAAAGAGTACAAGCAGGGGAAAGCGGAGTTAGCCAACCTACCCGCTGGTACCTCTCCTTCCATACTCAGTGGCCCGCGTGTGCGGCTGGAAACCAGCGCGGCCAATGTGGAAGCGGGCCTGGTAGGCTACCGCCGTTACCGCGACACGTTTATTGCCTACACAGCGGTGGCCTACGGTATCACTATTCTGGATGCCCTGGTCGACGCTCACCTGCGCGACTTCGACATCAGCGACGACCTGGCGCTGCGCCTGGAGCCTGCCCTGCTTCCCACGGCTACGCCCCTTCCTGGCACCGGCCTGGCCCTTACCTTGCACTTGAAATAAAGCGGCGCCGACCTCCCTGGCTTTTCAGAACAGGTTCTGCCGCCTACGTACACTCTGCTTATAGAATCTCCCCAATGAAGCTCCTGCTGATTGGCTACGGCAAAATGGGCCGGGCCATCGAAGCCCAGGCTATTGCCCGCGGCCACCAGATTGCCGGCATCGTGGACCCGACCCGGCCCGAGGTGCACATCTCCGATTTCACGCCCGCTCAGGTAGATGCGGCCATTGAGTTTACCCACCCCGACGCGGCCTTTCAGAACGTGGTGGCCTGCCTGAAGCAGGGTATCCCGGTGGTGTGCGGCTCCACGGGCTGGCTGCACCATTTTTCGGAAGCCCAGGCCCTGAGCCAGCAAACCAATACGCCCCTGTTTTACGCTTCCAACTACAGCGTAGGCGTGAACCTGTTCTTCCACTTCAACGAGTACATAGCCGCCAAAATGCACCAGTTCGGCGGCTACAACGTGCAGGTGCGTGAGATTCACCACACCCAGAAAGTGGACCAGCCCAGCGGCACGGCCCTGACAACTGCCGAAGGTATTCTGCGCCACTTTCCGGCCAAAACCACTTGGCGCAATGAAGCCACTGAGGTACCCAACGAGCTGGCTATTCTCTCCGAGCGGGAGGGGGCAGTAGTGGGTACCCATATCGTTACCTACTCCTCCCCCGCCGATAGCATCGAGCTAAAGCACGAGGCGCATACCCGCGAAGGATTTGTGCAGGGCGCTCTGCTGGCCGCCGAGTGGCTGCCCGGCCGCCGGGGGGTGTTTGGTATGAAGGATTTGCTGGGGCTGTAGGTGACGAAATAGTGGGCTGGTGAACGGATGTCTATTGTACTGTCTGCGCCATTTGAGCAGTGTGAACAATAAGCTTACGGCTCACAATTTCACCATTCCACCCTCTCACAATTTCACCTCTATCCGCATTATTTCGCATCTTCCGGCGTTCAAGTCGGAAAGGGGCTGGCGCGTGCCGGCAATTCGTTTTTTCTGGCCTCCGATTCATTATGGCAGTACAATCCTGGGAGAAATATCTCGAAAAAAATAAGCCAGCGCCGGCTCCTCCGGCCGGGCCGCCCAAGAAGCGCAAGAGCGCCATGCGGGAATGGGGGGACGCCATTCTGTTCGCAGTGGTGGCCGCCACCCTTATTCGCTGGGCTACGTTTGAGGCCTACACCATCCCAACGCCCTCTATGGAGCACTCCCTGTTGGTAGGCGACTATCTGTTCGTGAGCAAGCTGCACTACGGCCCCCGAACGCCCCAAACGCCCCTGCAGGTGCCGCTCACCCACCAAACCATCTGGGGCACCAGCCTGAAAAGCTATTCCGACCTGATTCAGCTGCCCAGCTACCGTCTGCCGGGCTTCTCGGAAATTAAAAACAACGACGTGGTGGTGTTCAATGTCCCGTTTGAGGCTGAACACCCTGCCGACCTGCGCACGAACTACATCAAGCGCTGCGTAGCCATTGCCGGCGACGTGCTGGAGATTAAGCAAGGGCAAGTGTTCATCAACGGCAAAGCGGCCAAGAACTACCCCGAGATGCAGAGCAGCTACTTTCTGCAGGTGCCCCAACCCAACGACGACCTGGCCGACGCCTTTAAGCAGTTCGGCGTGGTGAATTACGACTCACCGGATGGCATGCCCTTTCAGATGCAGACCGCGCAGTACGGCCTGGGCTACGAGGTGCACATGACCAAAGCCGCCTACGACTACTTCAAGCAGCAGCCGTACGTGAAAGGCATCGTTGATTTGAAAACGCCCGTGGGCCAGCCCGAGCGCCAACAGGTTTTCCCCAACAATCCCGACTCGCCCTACAGTCAGCCCCTGCAAAACCCGCCCTTCCCGACTTGGAGCAAGGACAACTACGGGCCGTTGCAAATCCCCAAGGAAGGCCAGACGGTACAGCTCACGGCGCAGAATTCGCCTATTTACCAGAAAATTATCCTGCGCTACGAGCACAACGAGGGCATGAGCGTGGATGCTAACGGGCAGATTCTGCAAAATGGGCAGCCGCTGAAGAGCTACACCTTCAAGCAGAACTACTACTTTATGATGGGCGACAACCGCCACAACTCCCTCGACTCCCGCTTCTGGGGTTTTGTCCCCGAGGACCACATTGTGGGCAAAGCCGTGCTCATTTGGCTGTCCGTTGACCCGAATGCATCCTTTGCCCAGAAGATCCGCTGGAGCCGCCTGTTTAATCTAGTCGACTAATCACGGGGGTTCTCGGATGGGGTCGGAATAATCGGCTTTTGTAGCTGAGTAGTTTACCAACGGCTAGCCCCACACCCAACGCGCCGCTTCCTACTAGAAGCAGCGCGTTGGGTGTGGGGCTAGCTATTTTCAGATGGCACAGACGCAGAGTAATCGTCTACAAAGTCTGACTTCTCTGGCTCCATCCGAGAAACCCCGTGGCTCACCACTGAATGGGGGCTTTGCCGTGCTGCTGGAGGTAGGCATTGGTTTGGCTGAAGGGGCGGGAGCCGAAGAAGCCCCGGTCGGCGGCGTAGGGCGAGGGGTGGGCAGCCTTGAGCACGAGGTGCTTGCGGGTATCGATAATTTCGCCCTTCTTCTGGGCGGAAGCTCCCCAAAGAATAAACACCACGTGTTCTTTCTGCTCGGAAATCTGCTGGATAACGGCGTCCGTAAACTGCTCCCAACCCTTTTTCTGGTGGCTGGCTGGCTCGCCGGCTCGCACGGTGAGGGTAGCATTCAGGAGCAGTACGCCCTGCTGGGCCCACCGGTCGAGGTTGCCATTGGGGGCGGGCGGCGTACCGGGAATATCGGTTTGCAGCTCCTTGAAAATATTTTGCAGGGAAGGAGGCGTCCGGACGCCTTCGGCCACCGAGAAGCTTAACCCATGCGCCTGGCCTTTGCCATGGTAGGGGTCCTGGCCCAGAATCACTACCTTGACTTCATCGAAGGGACAGGCCTCAAAAGCGTGAAAAATTTGGGGCCCCGGCGGGTACACGGCTGTGGTAGCGTACTCACCCTTCACAAAGGCAATAAGATGCTGGAAATACGGTTTTTCAAACTCCGGGGCTAGTACCTTGCGCCAGCTTTCTTCTATCTTTACAGACATACGGGAGAGGATTATTTTTGCGATTGAGTGGGCCTTAACGTGCACTAGCTACGTAGATAAACCAAATTCCGCATACGGCTGTTAGCTTTTTCTACCCGGACCCCAGGCGCTATGAATACCATTTCCACCCAGGGTGTAACCGTTAGCGTTACCACCAACTACCTACCCGACTACTCTAGCCCGGGTCAGGAGCATTACGTTTTTGCCTACAAAATTGATATCCGCAACAACAGCGAGTATACGGTGAAGCTGTTGCGCCGCCACTGGTACATCTACGACGCCAATGGCGTGGTGCGGGAGGTGGAAGGTGAAGGCGTAGTCGGTCAGCAGCCTGTGCTGGAGCCCGGCGAGTCCCACCAGTACGTATCAGGTTGCAACCTAAAGTCGGGGCTGGGCAAGATGCGCGGCACCTACCAGATGGAGCGCCTGATGGACGGCAGCGAGTTTACGGTAGAAATTCCGGAGTTTACCCTCGTGGTGCCCTACCGCCTCAACTAGCCGGCTCCTTTTACCAAATGCCTTTGGCCGCCCCGCATTACACGGGGCGGCTTTTTTTCGCCCGCTACTACCGGGCATCCCGTATCTTCGCAGCCTCCCCTGTTTGCCTCATCACTAGAGCCTGCGTGGCGGGCTCTGCTGCGTTTGCGCCGTTGCTTTTCCAGATTATCAGCTATTTCCGCTTCTTAGTGCGGTCCGGCAACGCGCACGGACTGCACTCGCCTTTCGTGTTCGGCCTGTATGCGCACGTAATTAACCACACGGGGCACTTCGCCGCCTACGAGGCCGTGGAAGCCCGGCGCCGGGAGCTGCTGACCGACCCTACCCGTATTCAGGTCCGCGACTTTGGGGCGGGCTCCCGCACTGGCGCGGGCCGGCAGCGCCGCCTGCGCGACATTGCCCGCACCGCGGCCAAGCCCCCGAAGCTGGGGCAGCTGCTGTTTCGCCTGGTTAATCAGTTTCAGCCGCGCACCGTGGTAGAGCTGGGCACCTCCCTGGGTTTGACCACTGCCTACCTCAGCGCCGCAAACTCGCGGGCCCGGGTCCTCACCTTCGAAGGCTGCCCGGCGACGGCAGAAGTTGCCCGCGAAACGTTCCAGAGCCTGGGCCTGGCCAACATCCGCCTCGTGGAAGGCAACCTCGACGATACGCTGGCTCCTACCCTTGCCACTCTCGCCGAACCCGTGGACTTTGCCTTTTTCGATGGCAACCACCGCTACGAGCCTACGCTGCGCTACTTTGAGCAACTCAACCAGCACCGCTCTGAGCACAGCGTATTCGTGCTGGATGACATTCACTGGTCGGGGGAAATGGAACGGGCCTGGGAAGCCATCCGGCAGCACCCGGACGTTACGCTCACCCTCGACCTGTTTTACATCGGCTTGGTCTTTTTCCGGCGCAACCAGCCTAAGCAGCACTTTACCCTGCGCTTCGACCACGTGGTTGATAAGGTGCTGGAAGCCAGCATCCGTCTTTCCTCTTAACAACGGCAGCACCCCTACCCGGCGCGGGGCGTGTTCATGGGTGTACTACATCCATGAAC
>NZ_JAHZTD010000006.1 GCF_019599275.1 Hymenobacter sp. HSC-4F20
GATGTAGTCGATGCGCTCCTGGGGGTAGGTAAGGTCGACGGGCAGGTAGGCGGCTCCGCTGTGCAACACGGCCAGCAAGGTAATCGGCAGCCACTCGGTACGGGGTAGTTGCACGGCCACTACCTGGCCTGGCCCTACCGTTTCGCGCAGATACGCCGACAGGGCTGTTGCCTTCTCCCATACCTGCTGGTACGTGAGCTGCGTAGCTGGGCCTATAAGGGCGACTTTCCCGGCATTGGCCTCAACAGCAGCCCGGATAAGGTCGAGTACCGTTGCCTCTGGCTGGTAGTAGTGCGCCGGGTCATTGAACACCTGCAGCTGCTCCTGCTGCTCCTTTTCCGTGAGGTAGATGCAGCTCGTGATTTTCTGGTGCGGCGCGGCCAGTAGCTCCGCCAGCAAGTGCACGAAATGCTCCCACAAGCGGCTGATGAAGGCGGCGTTGTAAATAGCCGTATTGAATTCTAGCGTAGCGGCAATGGCATCAACCCGCGATTCAAACGTGAAAGTGAGGTCAAACTGGCTGGTTGTGCGCAGGTCTTCCTGCAGAAAGCTATACGTGCCGGCAGTGGCGTGATTTTCCGGCGTGTGCTCGTTGAAAATCACCATGATGTCGAAAATAGCCGAGCGGCTGACGTCGCGCTTGCCACCGGCTAGTTCCACCATTTTCTGGAAGGGCAGGTTCTGATGGGCTAGCGCATCCTGCAGAACCTGCTGCTGGGCCAAGAGCAACTGCTCAAACGTTAGCTCCGGCTGGAGGCTGAGCCGCAGGGGTAAGGTGTTAATGAAAAGGCCCACCAGATTCTGCAGCGATGCTACGGACCGCCCCGACGTAACCGTTCCCAGCACTATATCGGTTTTCTGGGTGTAGCGGAAGATAAGGGCCTGTACGCCCGCCAGCAAGCCCGCGAACAGCGAGGTGCGCTGCTGGGCACAACGCGCCTGCAGCGCGGCCCGCACGTTTTCAGGCAGGTGAAACCGCAGCCGCTCTCCCCCGAAGGTTTTAACTGCGGGGCGCTTGCTGTTGCCCGTCAGCTCTATGACCGGGAGCGGTGGCTGCAGCACTTCCTGCCAGTAGCGTTCTTCGGCTTGCCACACGCCCTGCTGCTGGCAGGTGTGCTGCCATACGGCAAAGTCCTGGTAGGTTCTGGTCAGGGCCGGAAAGACGGGGTGCTGCCCTTGTCTTCTAGCTTCGTAGCTGAGCAGAAGCTCTTGCTGCAAAATATCAAGCGACACCCCATCACAGATGATATGATGAACTGTGAGCAGCAGGTAGCTGGCCTGGGGGCTTCGCAGCAGCGTGCCTCTGAGCAGAGGGGCCTTGCCCAGGCAAAACGCGCCCATGCTCTCCGCCAGCAGGTAGTTCTTCAGGGTGTTGTCCGATAGGTCCGGGACGTCCAGGGTTTGCAGGCGAAAAGGCGTATGCTGCTCCACGCGTTGTCTGACCGAGCCATCGGGCTGCTCGAAGAAGGAAGTTCTCAGGATGCTGTGCCGCTCAATCAGGTCCTGGATGGCCTGCTGTAGGTGGGCGGGGTCGGCTTCCGGCTTTAGGCGCATAGCCACGGGCATGTGGTACGCCTGGGCCCCTTCTTCGTCCTGGCTTAGCGTCCATATGCTTTGCTGACCATACGAAAGCGGATAATCCGCGGCGGCTGGTGCTTCGGCAATGTCGGTGGCGGACGATGATCCATCTTGCAGCAGCATAAGCAGGGCCTGCTTATGCTGCCTTAGCTGCACGAGCAGGGCGGGAGTCAGCGCTCCGGGCCGCGCTTTTACTTGTAGCTCCTCGCCTTGTACAAATAGCTGAACATCAGCCTTTTTCAACTGCTTGATGAACTCAAAAACTTCCATGTAAACAGACTTAAACGGTGTGCCGGTATAGAGCTAAAAGTGGATGCAGATCCTGTAATGGGTAGCCGCTTTGCCTGGTGCGCCTTACGGGTGGGTATGAGGCTCCCCGCTTCTGCATGTAGTATGCATGAGCATGCCTCTTGGCTTGCTACTAGCATGGCTCTAAGGTGTTGCACTCACTTGGGCCGGCATAATTTGTTACACGAACCCGTTGTTTTGACGTACTAACCCATGCATTTTGAGCATGGGTAGTCGCCTACCACTCCTTGCTCAAGAGGGCAACCGGCTTTCGTCGGGTCATACAGATGCAGGGCAACTCTGCACCTGACCGTTTTGCTTGCAATGGGCCAATGCCCTTCTGCACCTTGGCGTAAGTCAGCGGAGGCCGGGCACCAGTGCTGTACCAGTAAGTCTGGTCGCGCTCCTGTTCGTGTTGCGTGCCTGGCCCTCCCACGTATAGGCGTAAACAACTGTCAGTGAGGCCATTTACTACACCGGCGGCAATCAGATATGCGTGCTTCGTCGCCCGCAGGCCGCGCCCTACCCTTCCAGCCTCTAGTAGAAAGCAGGCTGCTTCACACGCTCACAGCCTGGCGGCCATACCTTCCGGTCGAACTACTACGGCGCGCCTACCTGCCTATGGCCTTATGCGCCCTCTACTGCTCTGCTACCACAGCGCCGAGCTCAGAGGTTTGTTTGTCCTGCTTTGCTGGCTGTAGGTCCTGCTCATAGTGCCCATAGGTCCTCTGACCGCTCCTCTACAGAAGGTTTCCTAGTAGTATTGGGGCAAGTACGTTCGGTTACAAGGCAGGTGCTGCACAGGAAAGCACTGTTTTTACAGCTTCTCAGAAGATAAACTCACCACTATACGCCCCTTTTGCACTAGCGAACGGGGCAACATACTACCAGACTATGCAAAACGCGCACCTACTTCTTGCACTTCTTGCCCGGGTAGGACACGCCTACGTGTGTTTTACCCGGGCTTCACAAGCCATTCTTCCCCTTCACGGTATTCCAGCAAGAACCCATCCTTAAGGTATACCTGCTGCACATGCTGCTCGAAGGTGTCGGCTTGTTTCTGGCGTTGCGCATACGGGCCAGGATTTTCGTACATATCCCGAACCTCGCGGAGACGGAAAGCAATTTCGGCGGCAGCAGGAAGCTGCTCCCGTTGGGGGGGAGTAGTTGCCTTGGCCGTGAGGTAGTAATCTTCTAACAGGTACTTCTCTATGAGGGCCTTGTAAATTGCTCCCGCAGGCTTTTTAATCTTTCCTTTGCGGAACTGGGTTTCCACAATGCGCACGACGAATGCAATGTAGCCTACGTCGTACTCTGTATTCTCCAATTGCTTAGCAATGGTACTAATGCTCCGCTGACTTACGCCAATTTGCAGAAGGGCATTGGCCCATTCGGTGGCACCTGGCAACGTCTTTTTTGTAGCAGATGCGGCCAGCTGCTCAAACAGAAACTTGATGCGTGCTACCGTTTTTCCCTCTCGCTCGAGTTCATACGTGAACGGGATGTCAGTGGCGGCTATTTCACTTTGCGCCTTGTCCAGGATGCGGGCCCTGAAATTGGAAAACCGAGGGTATTCGTGTTCTTCAATTCCCAATACAAAGCGCAGGTCGTCGACACTGATGGTACGGCGCCCAAAGCCCGCATATTCCTTTAATAACCAGTAAATCCGCAAAGATTGTGGACTCTTGAGTTTAAGAATCTGCTTCAAGTCTGCGGTAGTGAAGTTTCCACTTTCGCGTAACTGTAGCAGGTACGGCATAATCTTCGGGTTAAAGCTGGCAACTACTCCCCCCAACTCTGCCCGGTAGCCGGCTTCGGCCATGAGCGGGATATAGGTGTAGTTGGGCTTACGCCGCCGCTTCCGGGTTTTCTCCTCTAGTTCTTCAATGTACAGAGTAAACGACGCCAGCCCCTTGCACATCTCATCAACCTGCTCGTAGGCAGACCCCCCGCGTCGGTCAAACACCAATTCCTCGAGAGGAATAAAGTGTTCTTTGAAGTCGGCGTCTTCAAAGTCGATTCGGGACAGCAAGGCAACAAATAGCCGCATTTGAAGCGGCACAAAGCTAAACCGGGCGTTGATCAGCGCGTTGTGTTGCGCAACTCGTTTGTCTGAGGAAGCATCCATACAGCGGTAACGTCTTTTTTGTAGCAGATAGGCTGGTTCAACGTCTTTTTTGTAGCGGATAAACGTCTTTTTTGTAGCAGGTAGACGTCTTTTTTGTAGCAGATGACGTCTTTTTTGTAGCAGATGACCCTTGTTACAAACTGATAATCAGATAGTTATGAGACCTATAATACTATATAATATAGTACTAATAAGAAAGACTAGTTGCGTTTTTTGTTAACGTCTTTTTTGTAGCACATAGTGAAATCTGCATGCGTCTAAAAAAGCCCATTTCCGCTTTAAAAACCGCGCTTTTTTTACTTTTATATACTTCTATTGCCCAAAGTTTTGAGGTGGCCCAGCGGCAATGCGTGGTGGTCTTTAAGCGGAATTGGCTTAGTGCTGTTCTGCCTCTTTAGCGGAGTACAAACCACTGCTTCACCTACAGCGCTTGGCTCCCGGTACACTCCTTGCGTTAAACGCAAGGGGTTTCGGTGCGAATGGGTAGTACACTGCTCTCCTTCTTGCCCGTCGGCTCCTGTGGCTGCGGGAGCGTTATCTGTCCCATACCGGAAGGTTGTAGCCATTACAAGAGGGGGCGTTGTAGCCGTGAGGTCTCGTTTAGATGTGTTGTTCATAGTTCGGCCACCCATTCGTTGGCGGCGAAAGATAGCGTAGCGCCGTGGCTATCTGGTGCGTGGTAAGCCGGACCCGACTCCGGCATGGCCTGGGCGTTGCTGAATTTGTTTTGTCTGATGCGTGCGTTCAGCTCCAAGGGCGTTCATTGTTTTTCCCGCACCGAGGGTCACGCGCTGCTGGTGGATGACAGATCAGCCGGGGAGCGTACTCAGTAAAGACAGTCCTGTAGCAGGGACGTCAGACCACTGTACCCAACAGTTCCCGGCTGCATGGGTACCCAGGCACTAGCAAAGGCAGCCCGTACGGAGTAGACCATTCCACCCAGCACAGCAACAAAGGAGAGGCGTCAATAAGACACTGGTCAGACCGATTTTCTATGGTTTTCCAATGCCTTGTGCAGGACAAACTCTACCCCCGAAACTGCCAGCCATTTACCTTTCTACCAATTGCAAGTGAGGAAAAGCAGAGCCTGCCACTGCTCGAGGCAATGCCCCACCGCGGCTATCGGTACGAAGCCGGTTCGCTTACACGTACAGCGGAAAAACGCGCCCATCATCAGCTACAGGCATCTTCCTTCTCAGGTGTAAGTCCGCTCCTCACCTATTCAGGCAAACCCTGCGCTGCAGCGCAACGGCTACCCAGGACCGAGCTAGGCACGCTTGCCGCCAGCGCATTAAACCGTTGGAGCGGTAGGGTAGCTATACACCGTCTGGCTCCTTTCCCGCTACTACCTGGGCTGAACCGGCTAGAGCAGCCTGACACTGGAGTTTGCACTCGCGAAGAGCCATACCTCTAAAGGCCGAATAGAATGCGGCTCCCACCCGGCCTTTAGAGGTATGGCTATGCATACATCTGCGAGATGAATTGCGCGGTGGTAGTCGGCTTTCTGCCTAAAAAGGATGCCAAGGTCGCATCCTCAACATCCAGCGCCCCCTGCGCTATTGCCCTTGCCCACGTCGTGAACATACCGATGTAGAGCGCAGGTATCCCGGCTTGTGTCAGGCTGGCTTGAAATTCTTCCACCGCGGGAGACTGGTACTGTATTTCTTTCCCTAGGATGCGTGATAACTCCTGGGCTACCTCGCCAAAAGAGGCGGATTCGCTATTCGTCAGGATGTACCGCTTGTTTTCATGCCCTGCAGTTGTCAAGACGTGAGCCGCCGCTTCGGCCAATTCCTCCCGAAGCACCCAGCTGGCCTTGCCGTCCTGGGCTGGTAGCCTGATAACGCCGGTTTCAACTACGTTTTCGCCGGCCAGTCTCGGAATCATCTCTAGGTAGATCCCATTTTGAAGGATGGTATACGTCAGGCCGCTGTCTTGAAGAAACTGTTCGGTGTCAGCATGCGACTGTTGGAAAGCACCTATAGCTGAGTCTGCAAATGCTGGCTTTCTGACAAAAGAAGTGTACACCAGATGCTTTACCTGCGCTTCTTTGGCCGCTTTAATGGCGTTTATATGTTGTGCCGTGCGGTTTTCTGCTGGCCCCCGATCATTAGTAGACACCAGCAACAAGGTCTCTACTCCTTCAAAGGCCCGCACCAGTGACGTATACTCTGTGTACTCACCGACCCGCAGGCTAATTCCCTTGTCTCGGAGAGGCTGGCCTTTGGCCGCCTCTCGAACCAGGCCGGAAATGTGCTGCGGCTTAACGCCTTTACGCAGTAAATGTTCAATGGCCTTCGTGCCGTATTGGCCTGTGGCACCGGTAACTAAAATCATGGTACTTGTTGGTTAAGGGGGTAAAGTTGTCGGGTATTCAGGTTACCGTAAGTAATCAGCTCCCCCTTTGTTTGTACCTTGTCATCACTTCAGATTACGCACAGGTAGCCTGATTACCTGCAAGTAATCAGGCCCAGTAGCCCGCTTTCCTGCTTTTGCCTTTCTTCCATGACTACATCCGAAACCTCTGCCTGCATCCTGACCATGCAGGCCTTGCGCCATGCCCTGCTAGTGGTTCAGGGCAAGTGGAAGCTCCAGATTATCGTAGCACTTAACGCCGGCACCCGGCATTTCCGCGGCTTGGAGCGTAGCGTGCCCGGCATCTCTACCAAGGTGCTGGCCAAGGAATTAAAGGAGCTGGAAGCTCATCAGTTCATCTCCCGCACGGTACACCCCGGCCCGCCCGTGCTCGTTGAATACCAGGCGCTGCCCTACGCGCGCACACTCGACCCCGTGATTGAGGTTTTAAAAGAATGGGGGCTACAGCATCAGCAACGCTTACATGTGCGCGCCCCAGCGCCGGAGTAGCCGCATTCCACCGCGGACAATGCCCTCGCAACCACCTATTCCTTGTACCACCATGCACCCCTTGCGCGCGTATCTGCACCGCTTTGTTCCGACCCTCACGGACGCCGACTGGCAGCCGCTGGCCGAGGCACTACGCCCGTGCCACCTAGCCCGCGGGGAACATTTTGTACAAGCGGGCGAGTACCGGCCCCAATTGGCATTATTGCTCCGCGGTAGCTGCCGGCTTTACTACCCCCGCCCCAACGGAGATGAGCGCACCACATACTTCTTTTTTGAGAACCACCTGCTCGGGGACTACCCGGGTTGTCTGACCGGTCAGCCCTGCCAGTTCAGCATTCAGGCCCTCTCTGACGCCGAGTTGGCCGTCTTCGACTACGCGCTGCTGTGTCACTTATATACGGAGCGGCCAGTGTACGAGCGGTTTGGGCGCCTAGTGGCGGAATACCTGCTGCTCGGCACCGATGCTCGCCTGGTCGAGCATCTGCTGCTCTCGCCCGAGGAGCGCTACCGCGCGCTGCTGATCAGCGGCAAAACCAAGATTCTGGAACGCATTCCTCAGCAGCTAGTAGCCAACTACCTTGGCATCACCCCTGTTTCGCTGAGCCGCATCCGGAACCGGGTAGCGCGAAACCCGGATGAGAATTCCTAACCTGTGCTCGGGGCACCTAGCGCTGTTATTTCTTAGCTTTTGTTATCGTTGATTGCTGCCGCGCGGGCAGACTTTTGCAGAAGTTCTTATTGTCACTTCTCCTTGCTGCCCGCGTATGAAAAACCTGCTGAAACTGGAAGAACTGGCCGAAGCCCTGTTTGCGCTGGCTGTCTTTGCCTACCTGCCCCATGCGTGGTGGGTGCTGCCCGCCACTTTTCTGCTCCCAGACCTGAGTATGATCGGCTACCTGGCGGGCCCCCGAGTGGGAGCCTTTTGCTATAACGTCGCTCACCATAAGGCATTGGCCGTGGCGGCGGGTCTTGCGGGCTGGTGGCTAGCTCAGCCTGTGCTGCTGCTGGCGGGCACAGTGCTTCTCTTTCACAGCGCCCTGGATCGGCTGCTGGGCTATGGCCTCAAGTACACGACCGACTTCCGCGATACCCACCTGGGCCGGGTGGGAGCCGTTCGGCCGGCAAGAGAAGCCTAGCATCAACAATAGGATGGGGAACAGGCAAGAAGAGCAGGACAAGTGGCAGTGTATCTCAGGGCGTAGGGAGTACTGCTAAGCTACCACGGTCGAGTTGGGCTAGTACCTCCTCGAAGCTGTACTGCGGAACCCACCCCAGGCCCTTCTCTGCCTGAGTAGACACGTAGAGCCGGCCCAGGGACGAGGGTAAGCGCCAACCCCGCTGCTGGAAAGCAACCAGCACTGCCGGGGCACGCTTGCGCAAAGCAGCTTCCAGATCGGTGGCTACTAGTTCACAATCCTTTTCCAGAAACGGCACTTTCCCCGAGATGATGTAGTGCTGATACGCCGGCCCCCTATTGTGCAGGGCCGCACCGTGGGCCCGGGCCGGAAGGTGCTGCGGCCCTATGATGCGGACCTCGTTTGTGTGAGCAGAGCTGCCGTTTCTACTTACCTATTGGCAATGTCTGGCCCAGCCTTTCTTCTCTAAGGGTAGCCCAACTCCCCTCCTATCTACTTTGTAACGGATCATAAACGACCGTTTATGATCCGTTACAAACCTGTATCTTCGTTCAATAGTACCTCCGGCCGCGCGACAGCACCCACCCCTACCGCATGCGTACCTACATTGCCTATTACCGCGTGAGCACTGCCCGCCAGGGAGCCAGTGGCCTGGGGCTGGAGTCGCAGCAGCATCTGGTTCAATCCTATCTGCCGGCTGGTACGCAGCTGCTGCAGGAATTCATCGAGGTGGAATCGGGTACGAAGAATAACCGGCCACAACTACAAGCAGCACTTGCGGCCGCGAAGCAACACGGCGCCACCCTGCTCATTGCCAAGCTGGACCGGCTGAGCCGGAATGCCCGCTTCATCTTTGCCCTGCGGGACTCAGGGGTAGACTTTCTGGCCTGCGACATGCCGGATGCCAACACGCTCACGGTGGGCATATTCGCCGTTATTGCGCAGCACGAGCGGGAAACGATTAGCAAGCGCACGAAGGACGCGCTCCAAGCCAAGAAGGCCCGGGGGGTGCGGCTGGGTAGTCCGCAAAACCTGACGCAAGAGGCCCGGTTGAAGGGAGCGGCCGTCCGCCGGCAGCAACGAGAGCAGACTCCTCAAAATCAGCAGGCAACCAGCTTAGTTACCCTGTTGCGCAGCCAAGGACTCACTTTTCGGCAGATTGCCACGCAGCTAAATGCGGCTATGTTTCGCACTGCCGCCGGCAAGAAGTATGCAGCCATGACCGTTCAGCGGCTCTGGCAGTATGCTTCTGCGCCAGAGCAAGAGCGTTCGGGGCAATGAGCCCTGCTCATAGTGCTGCAAAAAAACAGAGCATAACCGAATGGCAGAGTTGAAATCTGGCCGCCTATACTTGTAGGGAGTAGGCTTGTTGGCAGACATACTTGGGAAAAGCCAGCAATACTTCCCAGCCAGCTTGAAGGGAAAGCAGAGTACAGCAAAGGCATCAGCCAGTACACGAGACGCCACTATCTGAGCAGAAGGAAGTGACTTGGTATAGCCCTCAGGAATGCGGTGTACTATCCAACCGTTGCTGACAAATTACTGCGCTTTGCCCCCAATAACACGCAAAAAGGCCTGTTGCGTCACAGAAGCAGGCGTTTTGCATGCCGACTATCCTAAAACTTCTTAAACTTCCTTTACTTCTTAAAGTTCTCTGGGTTCCTAAACTTCTTGTTCTTCCTCTACTTCCTCTACTTCCTCTACTTCTTATAATTCCTTAGCCATATAAAGAATTTGAGGAGGTTGAGGAAGTAGAGGAAGTTTTACTTCTTTCTATTCTCCTACCTGCTTAAGAAGCTCAGGAAGTTCGAATTCCTTATTATTGCTTCAGGATATTAAGTCTCAGCTGTACCATGAAGATTATCGTGTTTGCCAACCACAAGGGTGGGGTAGGAAAAACCACCTCTACGCTTAGTGTAGCCCAGACCCTCGCGCGCGATGGTCAGCGAGTGCTAGTAATTGACTGCGACGCCCAACGTAATCTGTCACTGGCTTTCCGCTTACCGGCAGGGTATCCGGACTTGGGGTTGGTTTTAGAAAAAAAAGCGCCGCTAGCTGATGTTGTCTTGGCCATAGAAGAGCATCTTCATCTGGTGGCCGCTACTCCGGATCTGGACTACCTGGAGAAGATGGTGGGACAGCAACTGGGGTATGAGAGTATCCTCCGGAAGGGATTGGCGCCACTGCAGAATACCTACGATTACTGTCTGATTGATACGCCGCCTTCCTTGTCAGCGCTTACGTACATGGCTTTGGTAGCTTGTAATGCGGTATTTATCCCCTGCCAACCGGAATACTTTGGGTATGAGGGCTTAAACAAGCTCATGCAAGCCTGTGAGCGGGTTAAGGATCTGTACAACCCCAACCTGATTATAGGCGGTATCTTCTTCACCAAATACAGCAGCAGATACCGCAAAAAGCTGCATCACGATGTGGTTGCCCTGATTGACTCCAAATACTCGGAGGCGAACCTGCTGATGGAGACCACCATCCGTGAAAACGTTTCGCTGGCAGAAGCTCAAATTAAAAAGCAAAGCATCTATCAGTGGGCACCAGAAAGCAATGGCGCCACGGATTATGAATCGCTCACCCAAGAAATTGTTGCCCGAGTATGAGCAAGCAGACGAAAAAACCAACTTTTGGGGATGATTTGGATGCCCCCGCGCCCCCGCTAGCGAATGATGCCCTCTTATATGGGGTAAATAGAAGCCTCTCACCGCACCTAGCAGCGCCGCCCGTTGCGGCCACTGCACCTGAGGCCTCGCCTTCCTTGCCAGCGGAAGAAGAATGGATAAAATTCAGCAGCTTTCTACGTCGTAGCACCTACGTGCGCCTAAAGCAGAGCGAGTACTGGGACCGTTTGGTTCTGAAAAAAGCGGTTGACTCCGCTCTGTGCGCCTTCCTGGACACGATGGAGGGGGCCGACAGACCGCTTCCGGAGGATGAGCAGTACCGCTTGCAGGGTAGGAAGCTCAAGTAGTTGCGGGGCAAAAACCTCCTTTGTGCCGGTCAGCGGCAAAACGCGAGGCCAGTATACTCGCCTCTTTGCCAATGCAGTTGCAGACCGTTAAAGAGGCGAGTATTCGTCTTCTTGCTTACTCATGTTGCGTCGGGAGACAACCAATTAGGAAAGCATTCCGGGCCTACAGCGAAGAGTACCGAGGGTTGCACTGGGCTTGAGGGACAAAGAGGTAAAGCACAGGAGCACTACCAGTGCTTCCTGACACCTGCATAGCAAGAAGCTGGCTGGCATGCAGTAGGGAGCCCCGAGACGGTATAAAAAGCCGGACTGTGGGCTTATCCCACTGCTAGCGAGGCTGCCTACGCAAGTGATAGG
Organism: Hymenobacter sp. HSC-4F20; assembly: GCF_019599275.1. Classification (GTDB taxonomy): domain Bacteria; phylum Bacteroidota; class Bacteroidia; order Cytophagales; family Hymenobacteraceae; genus Hymenobacter. Next base: position 11,333 of record NZ_JAHZTD010000006.1, read on the forward strand.
GGAGGAGGAGTCTGCTCATATAATCTCCTTCTGCTGCTACGCGAGGGAAGGGCAACTCTACCCTACCGCCGCTAAAGCAACCCGGGAAGCGGACGGGCGTTGCCTCCTGCCGGATTTGTTGGCTGCTGAACGGATACGCCACGCTTCAGAAATGCACCATCACCATTGTTCAACTCCTACTAGCTCTGCAAGAAGGGGGGATACCCCGGCTTTAGCCATTCGCATTCTGGGCAAGGCGCAGGCAGGTTCCTCGTGTCACTACGCAATCCGGAAACTCGTTGGAAGCAGGCACCCTACCGGCTTGTCCCGTTTACCGTTGCTTCTCTGCTTTGTAACTGGACAACGGAAAGCCTGCATCTCACGCCAGGAGAATGGTAGCGTATCCGAGTAACTTATGCCGAGCGAGTCTGCTCAGGGCCGATGCCCGCTGACCGGCTGCAGAACAACTGTTTTACCTGATTTTCGCAGCAAGCCACCCGGTAGCCCTGGGTTTTACCAGGGAAGGCGGGCACTGGCTGGAAGCAAACGTTTTTTCTGCTTCCTAGCTCCAGGACGGCACACAAGCCAGAGCACTGCCTTTACGCGGACAAGAATGGGGTGAGTTCACCGACATACGTGAGTGTGAGCTGGTGCATGGCCCGGGTGCAGGCGACATACAGCATGCTCTTATCTACCAGCGTTTTATACGTGCGTGCGGAGGCAAAGGGCACAACAACCGCATCAAATTCCAGCCCTTTCGCCAAGTGAGCCGTGGTGATACTAACTCCTTCCTTGAAGGAAGCAGACTCGGCCGTGAGCAAATGAACGCCTATTCCGTGTAGTGCCTCATACGCCTGGGTTGCCTGCCGGAGTGTTTTGCAGATGATGCCCAGCGAGTGACTTCCGGAGCTTTTAAACTCTGCCACCAACTGTCGGAGTGCTTCCAACTCCTCGCTCTGGCTGTGGCAGCGCCTGATGGCCGGCTCCTGCCCATGGCGCTCCAGCGGAATAATGTCAGGATTCGGCGTAATACGCTGCGCGAAGGCCGTAATCTCGACGGTTGAGCGGTAGCTTCGGTTGAGTGTAACGACATCAGCCTGCGGGAAGACACGTTCGATGGTTTCGGCCGAGGAAGCACTGTAGGGATTTACCGTCTGGCTTATATCCCCCAGAATAGTCTTCCGGCACCGGAACAGGCGGGACAAGACGGCGTATTGCACCGGGGTGTAATCCTGCATTTCATCGACCAGCAAGTGCTTTACCTGGTCGTAGGTGCTGATGCCTTCCAGGCGTAGGCGCAGGTAAATCAGGGCAAAGACGTCCGCGTACTCCAGGTGCATGCGGTGGTCGAGCTTCAATAGCTCGGGCCGGCCAATCCAACGGTAAAAATCCCGGTAGAGGTCCAGCACATTAGTAAACCGGAACATGCGCGGAAGAGCTTCCCCGATGGTTGCCTTCTCCTGCTCGGTTAGTTTGCGGCGGGTAGCGTCGCGCACGTAGGCCCGCACGTCCTCTGCCACCAGCGCAAACCGTTTTAAGAGTGGCACCCGATGATAGGTCTTGAACTTCTCCAACAGCAGCGAGCGGGGAACCAGCGTGTTGCCAACCCGCAGCTCGGCATAAGTGAAGTACGTATTCTCAGCGTGAAGCAGGTACTGGTTTAGTTTGCTAAGAAACTCAAACGAAGATTTGAACCGGATACGCTCAATAAACGCCGGATCAGGCTGTTCCAGCAGGGCAGACACCTGCTCGAAGAAGGTCTGGAAGGTGTACCGGTTGTCGAGCAGGTCGGCGGCCAGCTCTTCCATGCCCATCTCGGGGATGTGTTCTTCCCCCAGCTCGGGCAAGACGTTGGAGATGTAATCCGCAAAGACCTTGTTGGGCGAAATAATGAGCAGATCTTTGGCCGCCATGGTTTCCCGGTAGCGGTAGAGCAGGAAGGCAAGGCGGTGTAAGGCAATGGAGGTTTTACCCGAGCCGGCCACTCCCTGAATAACCATCACCAGGGCCTCCTCGTTGCGGATAACAGCATTCTGGTCCCGTTGAATAGTGGCGACGATGTTTTTCATCTTATCGTCCGAGGACTTGGCCAGCTCCTGCTGCAGCACGTCGTCGTGGATGTTCACGTCGCTGTCAAGCAGAAACTCCAGGCGGCCGTCGCGGATCTTGTACTGCCGCTTGAGTTCAATCGTGCCGCGGACTGTGCCGGAAGGGGTAGTGTAGGAGGCTTCCCCCAGCTCAAAGTCGTAGAACAAGGAGGAAATCGGGGCCCGCCAATCGTAGATCAGGTTCTGGCGCTGCTCATCCGTGAACGTATGCACGCCGATGTACACCGCCGAGGGTGCCGTATCCTGAGCGACGAAATCAATACGGCCGAAGTACGGCGACTGGCGTAGCTTGAGGAGTTTGCGCTTTCGGCTCACGGCCGCTTCGCCCGTGAAGGCCATGCGGTTAATGGACTGGCCAGCGGCCACCATGTCGGCGTCGTCCATGCCCGACTGATGCTCGTGGATATACTGCTTTTTCTGCCGCAGCTCGTCGGAAAACTGCCTGACGGTGTCATCGACCCGCTTAACCGCCCACGCGAGTTTCTCCTTGATTTCTTCCAGGTATTCTCGCTCTTCCTGTTCAGTTGCGTTTCTCACGGGCGGCTCTTAAAGATGAACCGCAAAGGTGCCTGCAAATTCTGGTCCTGCGAAGCCCTTGCTTGGTTTATTGGCTACTAGCACGTTTCCCCTCAGGCTACCTGGAGCAGAGCCCTGGCCACGTTTGCAGCAGCGAGGCGTTTCGCGCCCAATGGCGCTGTTGAGCCTCAAGGCGCGTCTGCTAAAGGCATAAAGGCGCTAACAGTCCAACGCAACAAGCCTGGTTAGGGTAGGGCAGCCCAGGGTAGCGGGCCATAGTCCGGACGTAAAGCAGGACTCGGCTTTACAGAAGTCAGAAGAACAGCAGGGGCGGGAGCAGCCGCCCCGCTTTAGCAACTGATCAGGTGCCGGCCATTGTGACGAACCTCTCTCACACTGGCGAATACGCCAGCGTCGAGTGGTTGTGGATTGAGCTGCTAAGCACCCTTGCAGGAGCTATCCAAATAAAAATTTGGATTTTATAAAAAAGCGCCAGTACATTTGCCCTACCAATTCTTTCTCTCACAAAGGATTGTTTTTATACAGAGGCGCGGAGAGACAGGCTCGATGAACCGCCGACAACCCCCGGAACATCCGGAACGGTGCCAAGTCCTGACCATATAAAAACAACAACGCCGTGAAGCTCTTCACCAGCACCCCCAACAGAATCCATCGTCACGTTGCGCCTCAGCATGCCTGTTGTGGCCTGATGCGTGGCCTCGTCTGTATGCAGATGCTGGGCATGGGCTGCTAAGGCGGAGGGAGATTCCCTTACTTGCTTTTTGCTTGCTCCGGTAGGGTAGTGCGGTAGCGCGCAACTGTCCTACGCATCACCCGGGCCTATCAGGCCCGAGGGCTTTGCTTGTCGGTCGGTTACTTCGGCTGCCAGGTAGCCGCCCCGCGGCGCTTTCTCTTCCCGCAAACTGCTGGTTCCGTTGGCTCCCGCCGACCGAATAGCTTCCGGCTGTGCACGAGCCGGATTTGGGCAGAAGGTATCCGCTCCTGGGTTTTCACCCCTTTGCTTACCCTTCCGGAGTTGCCAACGTGGCCTTTGTGCCGGGGCTGGCCAGGAAGTGGTGTGCTCACCTTCCAACTCTTTCCTGCATATGAAATCCTCTACCCTTCTGGCGGTGCCAGCAGTGGTGGCAGGCCTGGCCCCGGCGAGCTTCGCCCAGACGGCCGCCTCCGCCGTAACCGGTACCATCGTGGATGCCACGGACCGCAGCCCCTTGCCGGGCGTGACGGTAGTCGTGAAAGGTACCACCGTGGGTGCCTCCACCGGGCCCGATGGCTCGTTCTCCCTGACCTTGCCGCCCGGTAGCACCACCCTGACCATCAGCGCCGTGGGTTACGAAAGCCAGACCGTGGCGGCAACTGGCGGCCCCATTAATGTGGCCCTGAAAGCCGATGTGAAGCAGCTTTCGGAAGTGGTAGTAACGGGCTACAGCGAGCAAAACCGCAAGACCCTGACCAGCGCCATTAGCTCAGTGAAGGGCGACGCGCTTAAGGATATTCCGGCGGCCAGCCCCGACCAACTGCTGCAAGGCAAAGCGCCCGGCGTGCAAGTGTCGGCCAACTCCGGGGTGCCGGGGGGCGGGGTGTTCATCCGCATCCGGGGTAGTAACTCCGTGAATGCCAGCAACGACCCGCTCTACGTGGTGGATGGAGTGTTCATCAACAACACCAACCTGATTGCCACCGGCCTGGGCAACCAGGTATCCAGCAACCCGCTGGCCGACATCAACCCCCAGGACATTGAGAGCATCGAAATCCTGAAGGACGCCAACGCCACAGCCATTTATGGTTCGCGCGGGGCTAATGGGGTAGTACTCATCACCACCAAGCGCGGCAAGGCCGGCGACAAAACCCGCATTACCTTCAACACTTACCACGGCTGGTCGAAGGCGCCGAAGCAGTACGAGTTGGTGAGCGGCCCGGAGCTGGCGCAGCTAGAGAATGAGCGGTTCCTGAACGACGGCGGCAACCCGGCCCAGCTGCCCTACCGCTCGGTGGCCTCCGGGGGGCGAGGCCTGCCCGAGGAGCAGCAAACCTACGACCGGCTCTCCGACGTCTTCCGCACGGCCCAGACCCAGAGCTACGAACTGTCGGCAGCCGGGGGCTCGGCCAAAACGCAGTTTTACGTGGGCGGCGGCTATTTCCGGCAGGAAAGCATTGCCCGGCCTACCAACTTCGACCGATTCAGTCTGCGCGTGAACCTGGACAACTCGGTGACAGACCGGCTGCGCATCGGCACGAGCACGGCCCTCACGCGCACTCACCGCAACGTGAGCAGCAACGACAACAACCCGGTGGGCGTCATCAACTCGGCCCTGTTTCCGCGTACCAACCTGCCCATCTACAACCCCGATGGCACCTACGCCAAGTACGGCTCCTTCGACAACCACCAGGCCCTGATTGACAACCTGAACAACGACGCGGTGGGCTCGCGCGTCATCTCGAACGTGTACGGGCAGTACCAGTTTGGCAAGCACCTGACCCTGCGCAGCAGTTGGAGCATCGACTTCAACGACATGTACGAGAACAACTTCAACAACACGCTCATCCTGGCCGGGCAACCCCGGGGTACGGCTACCTCCTTCCTTTCCCGCGACATTACCCTGCTCAACGAGCAGACCCTGAACTACTCCGTTGATTTCGGCGAAAACCACTCCTTGCAGGCCCTGGTGGGCAATACCATCCAGAAAAATACCTTTCAGCGCACCAGCCTTTCGGGCCAGCAATTCCCGAGCAACGACCTGACCAGCATCGCCTCGGCGGCTACCCAAACGGGCTCCTCGTCCCGCTCCCAGGCCGGGCTGCTGTCGTTTTTCGGTAAGGCGACGTACAGCTTCAAGCAGCGTTACACCGCCGACGTGAGTTTGCGGGCCGACGCCTCCTCCCGCTTCGGAGCCGATAACCGCTGGGGCTACTTCCCGGCCGTGGGCCTGGGCTGGCGCCTGAGTGAGGAAGAATTCATCAAGAACCTGAACGTGTTTCAGGAGCTGAAGCTGCGCGGCAGTGTGGGCAAAACCGGCAACCAGGCCGGCATCAGCGACTTTGCCGCCCGCGGCCTGGTGCAGGGCGGGGCCAACTACCTCGACCTGCCCGGCACTACCCCCTTGCAGCTGGCCAACCCCAACCTGAGCTGGGAAAGCACCCGGCAGTGGAACGTGGGCCTGGACGCGGCCGTGCTGCAAAGCCGCCTACTGCTGGAGCTGAACTACTACGATAAGTACACCTCGGGCCTGCTGCTGAACGTGCCGGTGCCGCGCAAAACCGGCTTTGCCTCGGTGGTGGAAAACTACGGGGCCGTGAGCAACAAGGGCTTCGAGGTGCAGCTAACGGCCAACTGGCTGCCGTCTGCTTCGGCCGTGCAGTGGAGCACTACCTTCAACGTGGCCCGCAATGTGAACCGCATCGAGAAGCTGGCGGCCCCCATCACCTCGGGCTCCCGCGACATTTTCCGGCTCGAAGAAGGCGCCCCGCTCTACTCGTTCTGGCTTTACCACCAAACTGGCGTGAACTCCGAAACCGGCGACGCCCAGTACCAGGACGTGAACGGCGACGGGCAGCTGTCGGTGGCTGACCGCAAGCTGGTGGGCAACGCCTGGCCCGATTACTTCGGAGGCGTGACTAACTCGGTGACCTACAAAGGACTTGATTTTGGCTTTACCCTGAATTTCGAGCAGGGAGCGAAAATCATGAACATGAACCGCTTCTTCCTGGTGCACGGCGGCACGCAGAGCAACATCGGCTACCTGCGCGAGCAGCTGGACCGCTGGCAAAAGCCCGGTGACCAAACCGACATTCCGCGCCTGACGACCAACCCAGCCTCCAACAACTATGGGGGGGTAGTGCAGAACCTGAGCGACCGGTACTTGGAAGATGGCTCTTTCCTACGCCTGCGCACTCTCTCGCTGGGCTACACCGTGCCGAAGGAGGTAGCCGCCAAAGCCCACCTCAACTCTTTGCGCCTCTACGTGCAGGCCACCAACCTGCTCACCATCACGCCCTACTCCGGTATCGACCCCGAAGTAAACTCCCAGAGCGGGGTAGCCAACACCAAAAACATTGACTGGGCCACTGTGCCCCAGCCCCGCACCTTCCAGGTAGGCATCACGGTCGGACTCTAAGCTTTTCCTTCGATGAAATCTTCGCTATACCACTTGCTGTTTGCCGCCGTGCTGGGTGCTGCTACCCTGAGCTTCTCGGCCTGCAACGATTTGCTGGACCCCACGCCAGTGCAGCAGCTCCCCGACGACCAAGCCATCACCGATGCCAGCAGCGCCCGCTCCGCCACCATTGGTGTCTACGACCGGGTGCAGGCCTACTACCAGCTGAACTGGCCGGTGCTGGGCTTTCTGCCCGGCGAGAATGTGCGCTTCAACGGCACCCTGAACCAGTTTCTGCAGATCGACCAAAACCAGCTCAGCGCCGATAACGTGCTCATTACCGAGGCCTGGACTCAGATGTACCAGGCCGTGAACGGGGCCAACAACGTGCTGGCCGCCCTGCCCGGCCTCAGTGACCCGCTACTGACGGCGACGGAGAAAAACCAGTTGCTGGGCGAGGCCTACTTCCTGCGGGCCCTGGTGTACTTCGATTTGGGCCGGGGCTGGGGCGGGGTGCCGCTGGTGCTCACGCCCACCCGCACCAAGGAAAACGGCCGGGGCATCCGCCGCAGCACCCTCGCCCAAACCTACGACCAGGTGCTGGCCGACCTGACTCAGGCCGAAGCTCTGCTGCCCGAGGCGGCTACCCGCAACCGGGCCGTGAAGGCCGCCGCCCGCGCCCTGCGCGCCCGCCTGCACCTCTACCGCCAGCAGTGGACCGAAGCCGAAGCCTACGCCACCCAGGTCATCAGCAGCAGCAACTATGGCCTTGTGACGCCCTACCGCGCCATTTCTACGGCGCCCTTCCTGAGCCGGGAGTCGGTGTTTGAGCTGACTTTCAGCAACTCCGACGCTAATACGATGTGGAATAACTGGTTTCCGAGCGCCCTGGGCGGGCAGTTCAATTTCCAGCCCGTGCCCGCCGCCATTGCTCTGCTCAACGACCCCACCGTGGGCGGCAACCGCTCGGCCCTGCTGGCTACTACCGTCATTGCCGGTAGCAATGTCACCTACGGCAACCTCTACAGCCGCTCCGCCCAGCGTGACGACCCCAGCTACGTGCTGCGCCTGGCCGAGCAATATCTCATTCGGGCCGAAGCCCGGGCCAAGCAAGGCAAGCTCACCGATGCCCTGGCCGACCTGAACGCCGTGCGTGCCCGCGCCGGAGTACCGGCCAGCACCGCCGCCACCGCCGACGCCCTGCTACTAGCTATTGAAGACGAGCGGCGGGTGGAGTTTGCCTTCGAGGCCGACCGGTGGTTTGACCTCGTGCGCACTGGCCGCGCCGGCGCCGTGCTCGGCGTCACGGACCAGCGCCGCTGGGTATTCCCGCTCCCCTTCAACGACCTAGTAGCCGACCCCGACCTAGAGCAAAACCCGGGGTACTAGGAGTACTGCTGACCAACCCAGAACGTCATGTCGAGCATGTTGCGCATCAAGCAAGGGGCCGAGACATCTCGCGTGCTGACGTCGCCACACTACTTGTCATCCTGAGCGGAGCGAAGGACCTCTACCTCTGGCTAACCAAGAGGGTAGCAACGAGAACCGCTCCATAGCCCAGGGTTTAAACCCTGGGCTAGTGAATCGCAACGAAGCGGTAGAGATGCTTCGGCAAGCTCAGCATGACAATCCTATATCAAGCGAAAAACCTTGCGCAGGCTCGACCAGAAGAGCCGCGCCCTTCTGCTACCAACCGCTTTCGACTTCCCTTTCCATGTTGAAACCTTACGCTTCCGCCGCCCTCCTGACCTTGGGCTTGGCCCTCCACTTACCCGCTGCCGCCCAGAATACCTACTTTTTTCCTGCGGCTCCGGCTGCGTCGTTCGACCCGGCCGTGCCTACGCCGGAGCAGTTCCTAGGCTACCCCATCGGTACGCACTATACCCGCACCGACCAGATTGTGGCCTACCTGCGGGAGCTGGATCGGGTGTCGGATAAGGTGAGCTTCCGGGTAATTGGCACCACCTTCGAGGAGCGGCCCCAGGTAGTAGCCACCATCACGGCCCCGGAAAACCAGCAGAACCTAGCTGGCCTGCAGCAAGCCCGCCGGGCCCTCGTCGACCCCAAGTTGGCCGCGCCCGACTACCGCAAGCTGCCGGTGGTGGTGAGCCTGAACTTTGGGGTGCACGGCAACGAGAGTTCCTCCTCGGAGGCGGCTCTGCTGCTGGCCTACTACCTCACGGCCTCCACCGCCCCCGAAACCAAGCAGTGGCTGGAGCAGGCCGTCATCACCATCGACCCGCTGGAAAACCCCGATGGCCGCGACCGAGCCTCGCACTGGTTCGACCAGAACAAGTCGTGGCCTAACCCCACCGACCCCCTGGACCGGGAGCACACCGAGGCCTGGCCGGGCGGGCGCACCAACCACTTCTACACCGACCTGAACCGGGACTGGCTGTCGTTGACCCAGCCGGAAAGCCGGGCCCGTATGGCCTTTTTTCACGAGTGGTACCCTAACGTGATGATTGACTTTCACGAAATGGGCACCAACGGTACTTACTACTTCGAGCCCTCCAAGCCCTTTAGTACCGAAAACGACCTGATTCCGCGGGCTACCTATGAGGTGCTAAACGTGCACCTAGCCAAGTACTTCGCCAAGTCCCTAGACAACCTAGGCTCCCTGTATTGGACCAAGGAGCAGTTTGATAACCTCTCACCCATCTACGGCTCTACCTACCCCGATTTTCAGGGTGGGGTAGGGGTGACGTTTGAGGTGGGCAGCTCCCGCGGGCTGGCCCAGGAGGGCACGAATGGGGTAGTGACCTTTCCGTTTACCATTCGCAACCACGTAGCCACGGGCCTGGCCACGGTGCGCGGGGCGGTGGAAGAAAAGGACCTGTACTTGCGTCACCAGCGCGACTTTTTCACCTCAGCCCTTACTGATGCCCGCAAGTTCCCGACCAAGGCCTACGTGTTCGGCAACGCTCAGGACGAGACCCTGACCAACCGGTTTCTGGCTTTGCTGCTCCAACACAAAATTCAGGTGCACGAGCTGGGCAAAACCGTCACCTTGGACAAGCAGACCTTCGAGAAAGGCAAGGCCTACGTGGTGCCCACCAGCCAACCCCAGTACCGCATCGTCAACTCCCTGTTTGAGGAACTGACCACTTTCCACGACAGCGTATTCTACGACGTGACGGGCTGGAGCCAGGCCCACGCCTACGGCCTACCCTTCGCCAAGCAGAAGAACACCAGTTTGGTGCAAGGCTTCCCCATAACGGCGCCGAAAACCCTGACCGGCACTGTGCGCGGGGGCCAGAGTTCCTACGCCTACCTGCTGCCCTGGTCCGACTATAATGCCCCGCGGGCCCTGGTGGCCTTGCAGCGGGCCGGCGTAACGGCCAAGGTCAGCTTTAAACCCTTCCGGGCTGGCACCAGCGAGCAGGCCACCGACTTCGGCTACGGCACGCTGGTTATTCCGGTAGCCGCCCAGAAGCTGCCCGCCGATTCCTTGTTTCAGGTAGTGAGCCGGGTAGGGCGGCAGCAGCAGGTGAGCTTCACCGGCGTGGGCACCGGCTTCAACCTGAGCGGCATTGATCTGGGCTCGAACAACGTGCGCACGGTGCCTGAAACCAAGGCGGCCCTGCTGGTGGGCACCGGCCTGAATGCCTCGGAGGTGGGGGAGGCCTGGTTTGTAGCCAGCCAACAATTAGGGCTGCCGCTGAGCCGCCTGGAGCTGAGTAACTTCAGCCGGGCCCCGCTGGGCCGCTACACCAGCTTGGTGCTGGTGGGCGGCTCCTACGCTACCCTCGACAAAGCTGCGGTGGAAAAACTGCGCCGCTGGGTGCAGGAGGGCGGCACGCTCATTACGCTCAAAAACGCCTCGGAGTGGGCTATTAAGCAAGGTATTGTAAAGGAAAAACTGCTGATTCCGGCCAGCGGCGGCTGGGCCGACACCACGGCCACGGCCGGCAGCAAGGGTAAATCCGTAGCGGCCCGCCGCCTCGATTTCGTGGCCCAGGAGCAGGAAGGTACCCGCGCCATTGCCGGCTCCATCTACCGCGCCGACGTGGACATTACCAACCCCATCGGCTTTGGGCTGCCCAGCCGCCAGCTCTACGTGTTCCGCAATGGTACCACGTTCCTGCGGCCCAGCCGCAACCCCTACGCCACCGTGGCCCAGTACACTGCTACCCCGCTGGTGAGCGGGTACGTATCGAGGGCCAATGTGCAGCAGATTCGCAACACGGCGGCCGTGGTAGTGAGCAAGGCGGGCGCGGGCCGGGTGGTGCTGTTCGCCGACGACCCCAACTTCCGCCACTACTGGCACGGCACTTCCCGCCTGTTCACCAATGCCCTGCTGCTGGGCTCCCTGCTGAACCTTCCCGAAGGGCCGGCCGCTATTTCCGCCGAGGAGGAGTAAGGGTACTCCGGAAGCTAGCCAACGTCCTTTCTCACCGCAGTAACCCTGAGTCAAAAACGGTATACGGATAGCGGCTGGGGGTATAGCCCTTCGGTGGAGCTACCCTAACCCCAATACGAGCGCAGCCTTTAATCAGGAAGCAGTCAAGCAAAAGCATTAAGTTTTTGCCCTACCAGAATGGTGCTTCCTCCGTACTAACCGAAAAGCCGATGCGCCTGCTGGTGCGGGAAACGGCCTCACCCGCAACTCTCGGCCAGCAGCCGGGGCCTGCCGCGTGATGCCGCTTCGGTTACCAATTATGTGGATGGCTACTACCTCTGCGGCGGCGCGCACTCTCCTACGCCGTTTCGACCATTGGGCTACGCCCGCGCTAGCCGCCGTGGCGCTGGGCGTGTTCCTGCTGGAAACCGTGCGGCCCCTGCGGCGCCGTACCCGGCCCCGCCCTGAGCGGTGGCTCCGCAACGTGGGGGTAGGCGCCCCTTCCTTGCTGGCCATGCGCCTGACCCTGCTACCCATCATGACCAAGCTAGCCCAGGCCGGGGCGGCGCGCGGCGTGGGCCTGGCGCAGCTGCCCGAGCCGCTTCGAGCGGTAGCGGAGCTACTCCTGCTCGACTACCTGGCGTATCGTTGGCACCGGCTGTTGCACTCCCCGCTGCTGTGGCGCCTGCACCGCGTCCACCACATCGACCTGGACATGGACCTGACTACGGCCTGGCGCTTTCACTTTGGCGAGATGCTGGCCAGCATTCCGTACCGCGGCGGGCTACCGGCCCTACTGGGCGTGCGCCCCGCCACAGTGCTGGCCTACGAGGCCGTACTGGAAGCCTGCACGGCTTTTCACCACAGTAATGCCTGCCTGCCCATTGGCCTGGAGCGGCGCGTGGTTCCGGTGCTGGTTACGCCACGCATGCACGGCATTCATCATTCCATCGTTGAGCAGGAAGCTGGGAGCAACTTTGGGGTAGGCCTCACGCTCTGGGACCGGCTGCACTCCACCCTACGCCTAAACGTGCCCCAGCAACAAGTAACCATTGGGGTGCCCGCCTACGCTACCGCGGCTGAGCAGTCGGTGCGCCAGCTGCTGGCGCTGCCCCTGGCGCCGCTTCGGCCCTGGACCCGCCCCGATGGGTCCGTGCCGTACCGCCCTGGCTTGTCTGCTCCCGCGCACGAGCTAGCGGAATAGCGGCTGCCGGAAGCTGGCTGAGGTAGCCTGGGGAATACAAAAATGCGCCGTCACGGCTGCTCGTCGTGGAATGCCTCATGGGCGACCAGCCAGACGGCCGAACACAACGGCGCGTTTCTGCCCTTATGCCAACAGGCAGGACTTTACCGTAACTCCAAAGCCAGCAACAGCGTCGCCTGCGAAGTGCCGGGAAACGCATTCAGCCCTGCCTATAGAGTCTTTTGAGTGTTCCGTCAGACCCGGTGGTTGTTTGGGGCGGGGGTGCTCGCCTCGGGGCGAGCTACTCCCGCCCCGCCGCTGGCAGAACGTGCGTGGCCGGAGCCTACGCGCCCGCGCCCGGGTTTGCGCTGACGCTTTCTTCCCGCAGGTACGCCAGAATCTGGGCTACCAGTTGTTGCGGGGCTTCCGCTATAGAAAGGCAAAGGCCGTAGGCTGGCTTTTCGAGGATAGCAAACTGCGAGGCGAGCAGCGCCGGGTTCATGTAGTGCTGGGAGCGGGCGGCCAGCCGCGTACGCACCAACTCCTGGGAGCCATCCAGAAACACCCACACCAGGGGGCCCGCCGTGGCTAGCTGCTGGCGGTACGCTTCTTTTAGGGCCGAGCAAGCCAGCACCGCCCCACCCTGCCGGCTCCACTCCCGAATACCTGCTACCAAGGCCGCCAGCCAGTCCTTTCGGTCTTCGTCTTCGAGCGGGGTGCCAGCCTGCATCTTGGCCACATTCGCAGCGGAATGGAAATCATCGGCGTCATGAAAGGGCACGCCCAGCTGCTGGGCCAGCAGGGCCCCGATGGTTGATTTGCCCGAGCCGGACACCCCCATAATTACAAGTACTTGGTTGCCACGCATAGGAAAAAGCTAAAAACCCGAACGTTAACCGGCGCCAGGCCCGCTGGCGCGCCAGGGAGGTTGCCCCACCGGGAATGGGGCTGACTTTCGCAGCAGTAATTGCGTACCACGGCTGCACCGGTCGTCAAGTGTATAACCTTCTACCTGAACTTTAAGTTGAGAGAGTAGAAGCTGAGCCACCAGCTCTGGGCGCCGCGCGGCGCTTTCCTCCACCGACTCTATCCGAAAACTACTGCATGATGAGCACAACGCCGACTACCTCCTCGTTTGGCATGATAGGCCTGGGTACCATGGGCCGCAACTTACTGCTAAACCTGGCCGACCATGGATTTGCTGTGGCCGGCTACGACAAAGACCCGAGCAAGCTTAGCTTGCTGGCCGAGGAAGGCGCCGGACTGCCGGTGCAGGGGTTTGGTAGCCTGCCCGAGTTTGTCAGCCACTTGCAGACCCCGCGCGCTATTATGTTGCTGGTGCCGGCGGGCCCGATTGTGGACAGCGTAATGGAGGAGCTGCGGCCCTTGCTCGCCCCGGGCGACATTCTCATTGACGGGGGTAACTCTCACTTCACCGACACCGACCGCCGCGCGGCGGCCCTGGAAGCAGCCGGGCTGCACTTTTTTGGCATGGGCATCTCCGGCGGGGAAGAGGGGGCCCGCTTTGGCCCCAGCATGATGCCCGGGGGCGACCGGCAGGCCTACCACGTGATGCAGCCGATGTTTGAGGCCATTGCGGCCCAGGTAGACGGGGAGCCCTGCGTGACCTACATCGGGCCGGGCGCGGCGGGGCACTTCGTGAAAATGGTGCACAACGGCATCGAGTATGGGCTGATGCAGCTTATTGCCGAAACCTACGAGGTACTCAAGCACGGGGTAGGCCTCGACAACGACGCCATCGGGCAGGTAGTTGCCACCTGGAACGCGGGCCGGCTGCAGTCCTTCCTGCTGGATATCACCAAGGATATTTTCGCCTTCCGCGCCCCCAATAGCTCCCACCTGCTGCTCGACGACATCAAGGACGAGGCCCGCTCCAAGGGCACGGGCAAGTGGACCTCTCAGGTAGCAATGGACCTGGAAGTGCCCGTCCCGACGATTGACATGGCCGTGGCCCTGCGCGATTTATCGAAGTACAAAGCCCTGCGCGAGCAGCTGGCCGGCCAGTACGGCCCCGCGCCTACCCCCGTGCCCGCTGCCGAGCAGGCCGCCTGGGTAGACCGCCTGGAGCAGGCCTTCTACTTCAGCATGGCCCTTACCTACGCCCAGGGCATGCACCTGCTGGCCAAGGCTTCCAGGGAGTACCACTACGACCTGCGCCTGGCCGAAATTGCCAAAATCTGGCGCGGCGGCTGCATCATCCGCGCGGGCTTCCTGCGCGACATCTACGCCGCCTACCAGCAGAACCCGGGATTAGAGCATTTGCTGCTCGACGACGCCGTCGCCGAGCAGCTTCGGCAGGCGCTGCCCGGGGCCCGGGCCGTAGTAGCCGCCGCCGCCACCACGGGGCTAGCCGTGCCGGCCTATGCAGCCAGCCTAAGCTACTTCGATTCTTTCCGGACGGCGCGCCTGCCCTCCAACCTGATTCAGGCCCAGCGGGATTATTTTGGCGCCCACACTTACGAGCTAATTGGCCGGGAGGGGCTGTTTCACACGCAATGGACGCCCGCCCACGAGGACGCCCGCAACAAACAGGACACGCATGTAGGGGAGGAAAACACCCGCGAGCAGCAAGTGCTGCCCAACCAATAGTCTTGCTCTTAGCTGTCCCGACACGTTACCTACCCCCTTTGTATGAGCCTTACCGCACACGTTCCGCCTACTATTTTTATCATTTTCGGGGGTACCGGGGACTTGAATGCCCGGAAGCTGGCCCCGGCCCTCTACCACCTGTTTCTGGATGGCTGGCTGCCCGAGCAGTTCGCCCTAATCGGCACGGGCCGCACCACGCTTTCCGATGAGGAGTTTCGCGGCCGGCTGCTGGAGGGCATCAATCAGTTTTCGCGCACGGGCAAGGCGGATGCGAAAAAGTGGAAATCGTTTGCCGAGCACGTTGTTTACCAGGCCGCCGACGTGCAGGACGCGGCGGCTTATAAAGAGTTTAGCCAGCGGATTCAGGCGTACCAGGAGCAGTGGGGGGCGCCGGCTAACGTGCTGTACTACCTGGCCGTGGCTCCGGAGTTCTTTCCCATCATTGCCGAAAACATTGCCAAAAGCCAGCTGGCCGCCGACGCCGACCGCACCCGCATTGTCATCGAAAAGCCCTTTGGCCACGACTTAGAGTCGGCACGGGAGCTAAACCAGCTGCTGGGCCGCCGCTTTCAGGAACAGCAGATTTACCGCATCGACCACTACCTGGGCAAGGAGACGGTGCAGAACATCATGGCCTTCCGCTTTGCCAACGCCCTGCTGGAGCCACTCTGGAACCGCAACTACATTGAGCACGTGCAGATTTCTGTGACGGAGCAGCTGGGGGTAGGGGAGCGAAGCGGCTACTACGATGGGGCCGGCGCCCTGCGCGACATGATTCAGAACCACTTGCTGCAGCTGCTGTGCCTGGTGGCCATGGAGCCGCCCATCAACTTCACGGCCGATGAGGTGCGCAACCGCAAGGTAGATGTGCTGCGGGCCATGCGCCGGTTTTCGCCCGAGGACGTGCGCGAATCGACGGTACGGGGCCAGTACGGGGCCGGCTGGATGGAGGGGCAGCAAGTGCCCGGTTACCGGGAGGAACCCGGCGCCAACCCGACTTCCAACGCCGAAACGTTTGCAGCCGTCAAGTTCTTCGTGGACAACTGGCGCTGGCAGGGGGTGCCGTTTTACGTGCGCACTGGCAAGCGCCTGCACCGCTCCGCCTCCCTCATCACCATCCAGTTCAAGGACGTGCCCCACTCCATCTTCCCGCCCGAAACAGCCGAGAACTGGCAGCAGAACCGGCTCATCATCAGCATTCAGCCCGAAATGAGCATCCGCCTGCAAGTGCAAGCCAAGCGCCCCGGCCTGGACCTGATGCTCAACACCGTGGACATGGTATTTGATTACCAGGGCACCTACACCACCGCCACCCCGGAGGCCTACGAAACCCTGTTGCTGGATGCCATGCTCGGCGACCAGACCTTGTTCATGCGCGGCGACCAGGTGGAAGCCGCCTGGGACCTGGTGATGCCCATCCTGACCGCTTGGCAGGGGCGGGCCAGCCAGAGCTTCCCCAACTACTCCGCCGACTCCTGGGGGCCGGAGGTAGCCGAAGCCCTCATTGCCCGCGACGGGTTTCACTGGTTTACCCTCCCCCTTAGCCATGGCAAGCACTAACTTCCCGCCGCTGCACATTTCTCCTACCCCCGAGGAGGTAGTAACCCAGCTCGCCGAGTTCATCGTGCCGCTGGCGGCCCGCAGCGTGGCCGCCCGGGGCCGGTTTACGGTGGCGCTGTCCGGCGGCAGCTCCCCGAAAAAGCTGTACGAGCGGTTGGCTACCCCGCCTTACCGCGAGCAAGTAGAGTGGGAACGAGTGTTTTTCTTTTTCGGGGATGAGCGCTACGTGCCCCCAACCGATGCGGAAAGCAACTACCGGCTAGCTCGCGAAACCCTGTTTGAGCCCCTGGCTATTGCCCCGGAGCAGGTGTTTGCCGTGGACACTGCCTTGCCCCCAGCTGGCGCGGCCCGGCAGTACTCCGCCCGCATTGAGCAGTTTTTTCAGCCAGCGCCGGCGCACTTCGACTTGGTGCTGCTGGGGTTGGGCGATAATTCGCATACTGCCTCTCTATTTCCGCACACACCCGTGCTGGCGGCTACCGCAGCGCAGGCGCAGGAAGTTTTTGTGGAGGAGAAGCAGGCCTACCGCATTACCCTGACGGCCCCGCTGCTGAACCAAGCCGCCACCGTTGTCTTTCTGGTGTACGGGGCCGGCAAAGCCGCTGCCGTGCAGCACGTGCTAACCGGCCCCCGGGACGTAGCCCAGTTTCCGGCCCAGCTGATTAGGCCCTCCTCCGGCAACCTGCACTGGTTTCTGGACGCGGACGCAGCGGCTTTACTAGCGGTACAGCACACGTAAGTGATGGGGCTGCTCACGGACGGGCCGGAAGCTCGACGAGCTGGGGCTCCTGCCCCCGCCGGTAAAGCAGCACCTGCTCGCCTTGCCCAATCAGGGCCGCGTGGGCCAGCCCCAGAAACAGCCCGTGCTCTACCAGGCCCGGAATCTGCTCCAACTCCCGGGCCAGGGCGGCCGGGTCCGGGAGCAGACCAAAGTGGCAATCCACCAGCAGGTTTCCCTGGTCGGTGCGGGCGGGTTGGGCAGGCTGCGTCCGGTCCGGCCGCACTACGGGGTGGCCCCCCAGCGAAGTTACTGCATCCAGTACCCATGGCACGGCGAAGGGCACTACTTCCAGCGGAAGCGGAAACTGGCCCAGTTGCCGCACCTGCTTGGTGCTATCGGCCAGGATGAGCAGGGAGTTGGCGGCCGTTGCCAGCACCTTCTCGCGCAGCAGGGCCCCGCCTCCGCCTTTGATAAGCTGTAGCTGGGCATCCAGCTCGTCGGCCCCATCTACGGTTAAATCCAGGCGCATTCCGCGGCGAGGCTCGACCAGCGGGATGCCAGCCTGCCGGGCCAGCGCCTCACTGACCAAGGAAGTAGCAACGGCCTGCACCTGGAAGCGGCCGGCCCGCACAGCCGCCCCCAGGTGCGCAATAAAGTACGCGGCGGTACTGCCGCTACCCAATCCCAGGAGCATTCCGCTCTGCACCCAGTGCAGGGCCGCGCTGGCAGCCCGCTGTTTTTCCTGCTCTGCCGGAGCCACTGAAGGAGTATCTGTCATACACTAAACATACGGAGAAGAGGCCGCTACGCCCGCCTCGCTGCTGGCCGCCAGCGCCCTATCAACCCGCAACCGGCCCCCGCCCCCGATAAAAGATGCCCTAATGGCTGCGCCGACCGCCCCGTAGAACCGGCAACAACCTCTACGGTAGCGGCTGATCAGTGCCTCGTGCTGCGGGGCGTCAGCCAGTTAGTATACTTCCGGCTAGATCGGCTCGAACCGGGCCGGCTGGCTACCCCGAGCTACCACCGTTTACCCTCCTCTTCCGCGCACAAATTTTGCAAGATTCCGAAAGGATTCCGTACCAACACTGGCCCCTGCAGGCTGTTTCTTTGTAGCGTACCCAGGGACCTCATTTCTCCGGGCTGAACTGGCCGCAACTGCCCTGAGTACGCCTTTTTATGGAACCCGTCACCCAAACTGAAACCCTCGACATCGAAGGCATGACCTGTGCCTCGTGCGCCTCCTTCGTGGAGAAGTCGCTTAGCCGCACCCCCGGCGTACAGCGGGCAGTGGTCAATTTTGCTACCGAAAAAGCAACGGTAGACTACCTGCCCGGGCAGGCTACTCCGGCCAGCCTGAAAGAAGCCGTGGTACAGGCCGGCTACGGCGTGCTGGAACGCGCCCCCAATACCCTTGCCGCCGACCGCCAAGCCGAAATCGACCGGCAGAAGGCCGAAGCCTACCGCCGGCTTACCCGCCGCTTCTGGGTGGCGGCCGGCCTGGCGGGGGGTATCATGCCGCTGAGTATGCTCATGCTGTGGCCGGGCCTGCTGCCAGGCGTGCCCATGCAGGCTATCAACTACCTCTTGCTGCTGCTTACCCTGCCCGTGCTGCTGTACTGCGGGCGGGAGTTCTACGCCTCGGCCTGGAACAGCTTCCAGCACCGGGCCGCCACCATGGACACCCTCATTGCCCTGGGCACCGGGGCGGCATTTCTCTACAGCCTGGCAGCTACGGTGGTGCCGGGCTGGTTTATGCGCCGGGGCATCCCGCCCGAGGTGTACTATGATACCACTGCCACCATCATTGCCCTTATTCTACTGGGCAAAGTGTTGGAGATGCGCGCCAAAACCCAAACGTCGGCCGCCATTAGAGCCTTGCTGGACCTGCAAGCCAAAACGGCCCGGGTAGTACGCCCCGGTGGCCTGGAAGTAGACGTGCCCCTTGAGCAAGTGCAACTCGGCGACGTGGTAGTGGTGCGTCCCGGGGAGAAAATAGCGACCGATGGTGTGGTGGAAGACGGCTATTCTGCTGTAAATGAAGCTATGCTAACCGGCGAGAGCCTGCCCGTGGAGAAAAAAGCGGGCGACCCGGTATTCGGGGCCACGCTCAATAAAACCGGGTCTTTCCGCTTCCGCGTAACCAAAGTGGGGGCAGACACTAGGCTTTCCCAGATCGTGAAGCTGGTAGAAGACGCGCAGGGAAGCCGCGCACCTATTCAGCGCCTGGCCGACAAAGTCAGCGCCATCTTCGTGCCCACGGTGGTCATTATAGCTCTCCTCACGTTTGTGCTCTGGTTTAGTCTGGCCCCAGTGGACGTACGCTTGCCGCTGGCCTTAGTCAACTTTGTGGCTGTGCTGATCATTGCCTGTCCCTGCGCATTGGGGCTGGCTACGCCCACGGCCATTATGGTGAGCACCGGGAAGGGAGCCCAGTACGGCGTGCTGATTCGCTCTGCCGAAGCCCTGGAAAAGGCCTACCAGGTGAATACGGTGCTGCTGGACAAAACCGGTACCATTACCCGCGGAGAGCCCACCGTAACGGAAGTGGTGGCCGCAAGGGGGCAGGCTGCCGCGCGCCTGCTGCAAGTGGCAGCCGCTGTGGAGCGCCTCTCGGAGCACCCGCTGGCCCAGGCCGTGGTACGCTACGCCGAGCAGCAGTCGGTGCCGGCCCTGGCCGCTACTCACTTCCGGGCTGTGGAAGGACACGGAGCCGCTGCCAGCGTGCAGGGGCAGGCCGTACTTATCGGCAACCAGGGCCTGCTCCGCAAGGAAGGCATTGCGCTACCCCCGGAGCTGACGGCGCCGGCCGAGCAGCTGCTGGCCCAGGCCCGGACGGTACTTTATGTGGCCGTAGAGGGGCAGGCCGTGGGACTGCTCGGGGTGGCCGACACCGTACGCGACACCTCGGCGGCAGCAATTCAGCGCCTGCAGCAGCACGGCATTGAAGTAGTGATGATGACCGGCGACAATCCGCAGACTGCCGCCCAGGTCGCCAGGCAGGTAGGGATTCAGCAGTTCTTTGCCGAGGTACTACCCCAGGATAAGGCCAGCAAGGTCCGGGAGTTGCAAGCGCAGGGCCGGGTAGTGGCCATGGTCGGCGACGGCATCAACGACGCCCCCGCCCTGGCCCAGGCCGACGTCGGGCTGGCCATTGGCGCGGGCACCGATGTAGCCCTGGAAGCCGCCGGCATCACGCTGATGCGCTCGGATCTGGGCGGGGTAGTGACGGCCATTGAGCTGAGCCGGCAGACCATGCGCACCATCCGGCAAAACCTGTTTTTTGCGTTTCTCTACAACACCCTGGGTATTCCGGTGGCCGCCGGCCTCCTGTACCCCGTATTCGGGGTGCTGCTTTCGCCCATGCTGGCGGCGGGCGCCATGGCCTTGAGTTCTGTATCGGTGCTCACCAACTCGCTGCGCCTACGCGGCTTCTCCTCTGCTACCCACTAACGGTACCGCTGAACTGCTGGTACCCCTGAGCGGGCTGGTGGTAGCGGCCCTCGTATTCTGTTCTTTTTCGCCCCGTATCCAAGGATCAGCGCCATTTCTTGCCTGAGCGCGGTATGGGAAAGCCCACAACATACCACGGGCAGCTATACCAAGGCAAGCACCAGTGCCGCGTCCCGCCGAGGCGCCTGGGCTGCTGGGCGAAGTACCGGCGCTGCTAGTTGCACCAGGTGCTCTAAGCAAGGGATAGTCAGCGGCCTGGCCGCGCTTACACGGCCTGCTTGCTCAGGTGGCGGGGGGCCGCATATGCAGGCTCTTTGCCTGATACCTTCGGCGAACGGCGCCACCGGCGCAGGCGGGTAGTAATGGCGTACGGAATGCCCACGCAGATGCAGGAGGAGAGCAGGTTGAAGACCATAGGAATAGCCAGCCAGGCCAACGAGGGCAGGGAGGAGTTGCGGGTTAGCCACAGGAGTTGGGGGCGGCCGCTTATCAACAGGCCATACCCCAGGGCTATTAGTATTTCACTCACGACTACGGCCCGTAGAAACCCAGGCGACTTCCACCAGAACGCGCTGCTTACGCCCACCAGCATCCAGGCGGCCAGCAGCTCTGGTCCTTGCAGCCCCATATGGATGACCAGCAGAGCCCCACACAAGGGCAACAGGTTGTTATACCGCATAGAAGTTAGTGTTTAACGAAATGGATTTGCTGAGAAATAGACGTTAACTCTGCCGGTGTGGAAACGAATTGCGTCGGATGGACGGTGTTTTGCTTCCAGGCGCCAAGCTGCTGACCGTAGAACCGGGAGTTTAGGCGGCCGCTTTGCCCTCCTCCGGTTATCATCCACGAGGCCACGCCCCGGGGCCCTATCTCCACCACGGTCCGAATCACGGAATGCGCGTCGTAGTTCACGTTGATCGTATTCTCGCTGCCGCCTACCCCGCGCACCGGCATTTCCAGCCCGGGCAGCGAGGATATGTGCGCTACCGAGAAGTCATAGGTAAGGTCGGTGGACGCCGCGCCCTCGGCTGCTTGGTGGGCGCTGGCCGTTTGGTAGAGTGAATCCGTTTGGGCCATCATGCGGCGAAATACCGCGTTGCTCCGGATCTTGCCCGTGGCCACAGGCAAGGCCTCGTACTTAAGCAGAAAATTAAGCAGCTGGTCGAAAGAAGGCGCAGTTTTGACGTGCAGCTGATCGGCTAGTTTTTTAGCCGTCAGCGCGGCACTGCGCCGAAAGCACTTATAGAAGAGGGCTTCCTTCGTTGTGGCATCGAGGGTACCGTTCCACTGGGCCAGCCGCTGCCAAGTAGCGGACCGTTCCCGGGGGGTAGTATACTTCTGCAGCAGCTGTTTCAGATCAGACACTGACAAATCGACCACGTCCTGCTGCATGGCTATCATGTTATCCTTGGTGAGAGCGGAGCCCTGCTGGAGCAGCGTCCGGATGCGGCGCGGGCGGTACAGGTCCTCGAACCAGTGCGCGGCGTAGTAATAGCGGCCGCGCTGCGGTTCCTGATTGGCCGAGAACAGGTAGGCCTGACTGGGGTTGTAGGCCTGCGGCAACGAGTCGAAGGGCACGTAGCGCTGGATGGGACGGGTAGTGCCATCCAGCATGCCACCCGCGTACCGGGCAGGCTTGATGGGCATCCGGCCGGCGCTAATTTCCCCGATGTTGCCGTCCACATCCCCGTACACAAAGTTCTGGGACGGATAGTCGTAGTGGCGCAAGGCCGTGCGGAACTCCTGCCAGTTGGTGGCCTGCATAACGCGCCACAGGGCCTGCACGGCTTGCGTGCCGTACTGCGGGTGCCAGCGCAGGGCGTATACCAGCGGGCCTTTCCGCACTACCCGGCCAAACACGGAGTACTCCACCCGCTCTACCTCGTCGGCGCCGTCTTTCACTTGCAGGCGGTAGTCTTTGGTCTGCATCTGCTGCCAGCGCCCATCCAGCCAGTAGGCGGTGCTATCCTGGGGGTTGAGGCGCAGCACGTACTGCTCGGTCACGTCCCAGCTGCCGTTGGTTACGCCCCAGGCAATGCGGTTGCTGTGGCCCGTAAGCACCATCGGGATGCCCGGAATGGTGTAGCCGTACAAGTGGAAGCTGGGGCACTGGAGCTGCACCTCGTAGAAAATATTGGGTGAGGTCAGCACCAGATGCGGGTCGTTGCAGAGCAGCACGTTGCCCGAGGCCGTGCGCTGCGGCCCCACTACCCAGTTGTTGCTGCCTAAGCTTTTGGTGGTGGGCCGGGTGGCGAAGGTATTGGCCTGCTGCGGCCGAAAAACGGCTACTACGGCGTTGCCAGCCGCCGGCTGGGGGGCGCGCGCCGGCCCGGCACTGGCTGGCACAATCAGGTCGTGGTTGGTAGGATAGTCGGGGTAGAGCATGCGGCGCACCTGCTCGGGCAGCTTGTCCAGCAGCTCCTGCTTATCGATGTAATCATCGTAGTAGGAAAGCTGGGCGGCCACGTACCACTGCAGCAGAAAGGAATAGTACGGCTTCCAGGCTTGCGGAGAGCGGCCGAAGAGCAGGTACATTGGGTCGCGCTGGGCGGGAGCTTCCTGGCCCAGGTAGGCATTAACCCCCTGACTGTAGGCGCTCAGGTAGGCGTGTAGGGCGGGGTCGGCTGCGCGCAGGCTATCTAATATCAGCTCGCCTTTGCGTTCGAACTCAAACGGCTTCCACTCCCTGTCCGAGCCCAGCCCCGATTCCCCCACCATCTCGGCCAGCCGGCCGCTTACCACGTGGGAGAGCAGCTCCATCTGAAAGTACCGCTCTTTGGCGTGCATATACCCCAGAGCATACGCAACGGCCGGGGCATCCTTGCCAAAAATATGCGGAATAGCCAGCGTATCCACGTACACCTGAGCTGCTTGCACCGGCGTACGCAGCGTAAGCACCGGGGTGGGCGCGGGTTCCTGTAGCGAAAGAATGCCCCCGTGATAGGCCGCAATGTTGGCCGCGGAGTTGCCGCCCCAACTTGTTGACTGGCTTACCCACACCCACGCGAGCAGCAGGCTCGCCAGGCCCGCCAGGCTTAGATAATGCTTCATCTTGCTAGTAGACTGGTTGATAGTGGAGTGGAATTAGATGGTGAATTCTTCGGTAAGCTCCTGAGTAATATCCTGATAGTCGGTTTGCAGCCAGGCGGCCACCTCCAGGGCTTCGGCGAGCTGTGCAATGGTTACCAGCTTAAATAGCTCCTTAATGCTGAGCTGCACACCAAAGGTTTGCTGCAGGGCGATGCGCAGCTTCATCAGCAGCATGCTGTTGCCACCGACATCAAAAAAGTTGTCGGTGATGCCCGGCTGGGGCCGGCCCAGCAGCTCTTCCCATAGCTGCACCAGCATTCGTTGCGTTTCGGTGGTAGCGGCTACCCGCTCTGTGCTGCCGGCCGTCACGTCGACCTGGGCAAGCAAGGCTGTTTTGTCTACTTTGCCGTTTTTGTTGAGCGGAATGTGTTCTACCCGGGTCAGCACGCTGGGCACCATGTAGTCCGGCAGCTGGGTGCGCAGGTACTGTTTAATGCCGGCGGTATCCAATGCGGCCGCCGGCATCAGCAGGAAGGCCAGCACCTGGGGTTGCCCGGCGTACTGGTGGCAGAACACGGCGGCCTGTTGCACCTGTTCAGCCTGCTCCAGTACGCGGCGTATTTCCTCTAGCTCAATTCGCAGTCCCCGAATTTTTACCTGCTCATCAACGCGGCCGATAAACTCCAACTGTAGGGCATGGTCCCACTTTACCAGGTCGCCCGTTTTATAGAGTTTCTCGCCGGCCGCAAATGGGCTGTCCACAAACTTCTCCCTGGTTTCCTGCGGCAGGTTCACGTAGCCCTCCGCCAGGCTGGCCCCGCCAATGTACAGCTCCCCGATAACACCCGCCGGTACGCAGTGGCGCTGCTTGTCCAGCACGAACGCCCGGGTGTTTTTCAGGGGCCGCCCGATGATGTTGCGCTCAAAGTGCCGCACGTCCTGGTTTACTACGGCATCAATTACCGCCTCCGTGGGGCCGTAGTGGTTGTTGAGCCGTACGGTGGGCAGCTTGCTTTTCAGCAGCTCCACCAGCTTCTTGTTCAAGGACTCCCCCCCGATGCAACATACGCGCAGGGACCGCGCCAGCGAGGCGCAGAGGGGGGCGGAAAGGTGCTGGCAGAAGGTCTCGATGAAGGTGGGCGTGCCCTGCAGCACCCGCACCTGCTCCTGGGCGAGAACCCCGGCCAACTCCTGTGGCTGCAGGAGCAGCTGCGGATCGGGGATTACCAGTTTGCCGCCGGATAGCAGCGGTAGCAGCAGCTCCAGCAGGGAAACATCGAAGCTGTAATTCGTGAGCAGGATGGTGTGCACGGGCTCAGCCAGCCCCAGCAGCTCCAGCTCTACCTGCAGCTTGTCGGCCAGGGCCGCGTGCCCAACGGCTACCCCTTTGGGCCGCCCCGTGGTACCGGACGTGTAGAGCAGGTAGGCCGTGGGCCACGGCTGCCACGCCAGGCTCGCCCCCGCGGAGTACCCCGCACTTTCCAGGCACTCCGTAGCGGTAAGCACGAGCCGGCATTCGGCGTCGGCGATAATCAGCTGCTTTCTGGCCTCCGGATAGGCCGGATTGATGGGTACGTATACGCCACCAGCCATCCAGATGCTGAGCATGGCCACGGGCAGCCAGGCCGAGGGGTCCAGCATGACCCCTACCCGGTCGCCGGGGCGCACGCCCTTCGCTTCCCGCAGGTAGTGGGCAGTGCGCCGGACTTCGGCCGCCAGCTCCCGGTAGCTCAGGCACTGCCGGCCGGAGGCAACAGCGGTAGCTTCCGGCGTATCGTTCTCCCAGTTAGCCAGCCACGAGCCCCATACCGCCGAGGTAGGGGCCGGCTCGGGGGCTGGCAGCGGCCCAGGGCCGGCCAGCAGCTGCCGCTCGGCGGCCGAGAGCAGGTCGAGAGTCTCAATGGGCGTATCGAGGTGAGTTACAACCTGCTCGGCAAGCGCAATAAAATGGGAGGCCAGTTGCCGAGCAAACCAGTCGCTGAACAGCCCCGTGTTGTACTCCAGCGCCAGACTGAGGCCCTGCCCGTCGGGGGTATAGGAAAAGCCGAACGCCATATCAAACTGGCTGCTTTCGCGCGGCAGCTCCTGGTAAGGCGTAACGGCCACACCGGGAAGGCTGGCGTCAGGGCTGGGCTGGTGCAAGTGGCTCAGCGTTGCCTGGTTGTGCAGCACCAGCATGATATCAAACAGGGGCGAGCGGCTGGGTTCCAGGGCGTACGGCAGCTTGTCGAGGAGTTTATCCAGGGGGTAGCTGCGGTGCTGGTAGGCCTGCAGCAACTCCTGCTTCTGCACTTGCAACAGCTCGCGGAAGGACTGGCGGCCGCTGAACTCGGTGCGGATAGCCAGCACGTTCAGCAGCAGCCCAACCTGCTGCTGAAGCTCGGGCTGCTCGCGGTTGGCCAGCGGCGTCCCGATAACGGTGCACTCCTGGCCGGTATAGCGGAACAAGGTGGCGTTCAGCAAGGCAAACAACCCCATAAAGAGCGTGGCTCCTTCCGCCTCGCACACGGCCTGCAGCCGCTGCTGCAGCTCTCCGGCCAGGGGCAGCACTACCTCGGCCCCGCTAAAGGTTCTGGCCGAGGGGCGGGGGTGCTGGGTGGGCAAATCCAGTACCGGGGCTTTTTCCGCGAACTTGCCTAGCCAGTAGGCTTCGTCGGCGGGCTGGGGCGTTTGTTCCTGCTGCCGGGCCCAGCGCACATAGTCCCGGAACTGAATAGGCAGCGCGGGCAAGGCGGCGGGCTGCCCGGCGGCGCGGGCACGGTAGCCGGCCATAAACTCCCGGAACAGCACCTCCACGGACCACCCGTCGCTGATGATGTGGTGCATGACGTACACGAGCAGGTAGTCGGCGGGGGCGAGGGTAATCAGCGCAGCGCGCAGCAGGGGCCCGGTTGTCAGCTCAAACGGGCGGTACAGCACCTCCCGCAGCAGGGTGTGCCGGGCCGCTTCGTCAGGCTCGGTGCTCAGGTCGTAACAGGTAAGAACGTTGGGGGCCACTTCTTCCGGGGCCAGCACCTGCTGGTATACCTCACCGGTGCTGTCTTCCTGAAAGACGGTGCGGAGGGCTTCGTGCCGGCTTACCATGTCGCGGAGGGTTTCGGCCGTCCAGGCGGCGTTTACCTCGCCCTGCAGACGCAGCGCCCCGGATATGTGGTAGGCACGGGAAACTTCCTCGGCCTGGCTGACCAGCCACATGCGCTGTTGGGCGTGGGTGAGCGGGTAGCGCGCGGCAGCTGGCCCATGGTGCGGGCTTATCGGTAGCGGAGCTAAGGCGGGGCGCGTGGACACTAGCAGCGGGGCCAGCTCCCGAATGGTAGGATGGGTGAAAATATCCTGTAGCTGCAAGGACACGTTGCACTCCGTGCGAAGCCGGCCCAGCAACTGAATGACATTGAGGCTGTGTCCGCCTAACTCAAAAAAGGAATCCAGAACTCCCACGGCGGGCTGGTTCAGCACCTCTGACCAGAGCTGGCACAGCTTTTCTTCCAGCGCGTTCTGCGGAGCAACTGTGGGCCGGGACTCGGCCGCCAGCATACCCGCGTGGATTTCGGGCAGGGCCTTGCGGTTGACTTTGCCATTGGGCAAGAGAGGAAATGCTTCCAGCTGCACCCATACTTCCGGAATCATGTGGGCGGGCAGGCTGGTGCTGAGCAGGCGACGCCAGTCTGGGAGCGTATACGCAAGGGGGCGTGGGCTTTGCACGAAGGCCACCAGCATGGGGTGGCCCTGGAGGTGGCGCACGGCCACGATGCTGTCGAGCCCCGGCTGCTGGGCATTGATGGCCGACTCGATGTAGTGCGCTTCCAGGCGGTAGCCCCGGAAGCTGAGCTGGTTATCTATCCGGCCTTTAAACAGAAGGGTTCCGTCGGGTTGCAGGCAGCCGACATCGCCGGTGCGGTAGAGCTTTTGGCCGGGCTGGAAGGGGTGCGGCACAAACTTTTCCTGGGTAAGCTCCGGCTGGCGCAGGTAGCCTTCAGCTAAGCCGGCGCCTCCAATGTAAAGCTCTCCCTCCTGGCCCACGGGCTGAACCTGCCGGGCCTCATTCAACACATACACCTCCCGGTTGTAGAGGGGCGTGCCAATGGGAATGTTCGGCTCCAGGCGCTCTACCTTATGGTAGGTAGCGCACACGGTACTTTCCGTGGGGCCGTACGTGTTATAGAGCGCCACGGGCTGGCCCACCACGCGGGAAATGTACTCTGGTTTCAGCACGTCGCCGCCGCTAATGAGCACCCGCAGCGAAGCGGGCAGTTCCTGGGTATTCAGGTAGGCAATAACGTAGGGGTTGGTGCTTAGCAGCGTAACACCCTCCTGCTCCAGGGTCGCGCTGAGGGCATCGAGGTCTTTGGGAGCGGGTAGGATGTGCAGCCGGCCCCCAGCGGCCAACACCGGGAAGATTTCCTCCACCGATGTATCAAAGCTGATGGATGCCTGCTGCAGCACCACGTCCTGGGCCGTTACGTTGAAATACTCCGTGAAGCTGAGAGCGTAATCCAGCAGGGCGCCGTGGGAAATAACCACCCCTTTGGGGTTGCCCGTGGAGCCCGAGGTGTAAATGATGTAGCACGGCGTATGGGGCATACTACCGGCTCCGGGCAACGGCAGCAGCTGGCCGGCCGCATCCGCGGCGGGCGGGCAGGCGTCCACTGCCAGGCACTCCACCGGTGGCAACCACGGCACGGGAAGCCGACTGCCGCTCAGCACCAGCTTGCACTCGGCATTCTCCAGCATGTAACGGAGCAACGTCTCGGGGTAGGCCGGGTCCAGGGGCAGGTAGGTTACCCCGGCCAGCATACTGGCCAGCATGCCCACTACCATCCACTCGGAGCGCTCCAGCAGCAGGGCCACCGTGTCGCCCGGCTGCAGGCCCCAACGCGTCAGCTCGTGCGCGACGGCCACGGCCCGCTCGTTTACCTGCTGGTAGGTTAGCTGCGCGCCTGGGCTGGAAATAGCTATCCGGTTGGCGTGGGTAGCGAGGCCGGCCTGCCACAGTGCCACAAAGGAATCCTGCTCCCGGGGGCGTACGGGCCCCACCGCCGCCGCTTCCAGCAGCCGCTGCTCTTCGGCATCTACCAGGCTGACGTGGCGTACTAGCGCGCTGGTATCGGCGCTAAAGATCCGGAAGATGGTTTGCAGGCGCCGGATGAGCAGGTCGATTTCTTCCGCGGCAAAGTACTGTTGGTTGAAGACAAACCGAATGTCAACGCCGTCGTCGTGGTAGCCCCGCACGTAGATGGAAAGCGGGTCTTCTTCCCAGTAGTTGGACAAGGCGAAGGCGCTGGAGCGCACGTCCCCGAAAGAAGAGGTGAAATCAAATTCCTCGTACGAAACCCGGATGTCGTATAAGCCGGCCCGCTCTCCCTGCCGGGCCAGGTCTTTCACCAGGTTGCCGTACTGGTAGCGTTGGTGGCGCAGCGTTTCCCGCATTTTCTGCTTTACTCCGCTGAGCAAGGTTGCCAGCGAAGCATCCTCGTCCAGGGTAAAGCGCACGGCCAGCAGGTTCATAAACACGCCGGCCGTTTGCTTGAATAGCTTGTTGGTGCGGTTCAGCACGGGCATGCCAATGGCGACGGTGCTTTGCTGCTGGGTGTTGCCAAAATACAGGAGCAGGCTTCCGAGGATGAGCTGGAATACCGATACCCCGTGCCGGTCAGCGGCTTCCTTCAGGCCGTTGTAGGTTTCCTTGGGTAGAGCCAGGGTTTTGCTTGCCGCCTTCCGGGCGTAGCTGATTGTGTTCTTCTGGTGCAATAGGCTCGTGTAGCCCTGAAACTGCTGCATCCAGTAGGCCCGGTCGTCGGCGGCCTGCTGGGAGAGGTAGTACGCCTGGTCATCCTGGATGTAGTGCTCGTAGGAGTAGCACGTGTACTCGGCGGCCCCGGTTTCCCGCAGGCTACGGTAGAAGGCAGCCATGGCATTGAGCAGCAGGCTGAACGACCAGCCGTCGCCGATCAGGTGGTGAATTTTGGCGTACCACAGGTGCGTTTCGGCATCCAGCTTCAGCAGCTGAAACGTAAACAGGTGGCGGTTTTCCAACTCAAAGCACTGCCCGAACTCCTGGTCCATCCACTGCTTGGCGGCGGCCATGGGGTCGGGCTCCGCCGAGCAGTCCAGCCGGGCCAGCCGGTAGGCCGGGGCCGCGTCCTGCACCGTGTAAAACAGCTCGCCCTCTTTCTCCTCGAATACAGACGAGTACACCTGCTGGCTTTTCAGCACCTGCACGATAGAGGCTTCCAGGGTAGCCGCGCACAGCGGACCTTGCAGAAGGGCGTAGCCGCCAATATTGTATTTAGGGGAGTTACAATTAAACGCTTGGTCGCGCCAGATAAGCTTTTGCGTGACAGAGGGACGCTTTAGTTCGGTATCTTGATAGCTAGACATTAGAACACGGGAAGGAAGGCGAACAGCTGTATTGTAGGTTGCTACGGTTCCTTAGAGCCTCCGCCCCCAGGGCGCGCGACCGGTAGGATGCCGTTCCTCCGCCTGCGTGGGCGCGCGGCCCACGCAGGCGGAGGAAAGAACTCAGAACTTGTAGGAGAAGCTCAGCCGGTACACCGGGTTTTGGGCTTCGTACCGTTCCCAGATCAGGTAGGGCTGCGCGTTAATCCAGCTGCGGCTGCCGCTGTACACCAGGTTATCTATCCGGAACGAGACATTGCCGCGCTTTTTCAGCGTTGTCATGCTGGCCGTTACGCCCGCCGTGTAGAAGGGCAGCAGCTTGCGCTGGGCCTCAAAGGTGCGGGTGGTATAGTTGCTGTTCACCTGCAGCTGCAGGTTTTTCTTAACCGTCCAGACGGAGTTCAGCTTCAGGACAGAGTACACGCTCTTGCGACGCCCGTAGGTGTACTGGTCATCCGAAATCTGATTGTAGAAGGCCTCGGCGCCGCCATTCAGGCCCCACCAGGTGAGCAGGTTTGCTTCCCCACTAACGCTGGCCCCCACCATGTTCACTTCATCAATGTTGTCGAAGGTAACCGTCGTCAGGTCGCCTTCCTGCACGATGATTTTGTTAATCACATCCTGGCTGTTGCGCAGGAACACGGACGACTTCAGGTTATACCGGTCGTTGGCGTAGAGGTAGTTCAGCTCTACTACGTTGGCGTAGGCGGGCTTGAGCAGGGGGTTACCCTGGCTGCGCTGGTTTACGTTGTCGTAGCGAACAAAGGGGGCAAACTGGAAGGGGTCGGGGCGGGAGATGCGCCGGCTGAAGTTCAGCACCACCGACTTGGAATCGTCCAGCTTGCGTTCCACCGTCAGGCTGGGGTAGAGGTTCACGTAGGGCTTTTTCGGAATGCTGCTGATTTCCTGCAGCGCATTCTCCAGGCGCAGCCCCAGCTGGGCCTTGTAGTTGCCTTTGGCGTAGGAAAACAGGGAGAATACCGCCTGAATGCTTTCCTTGTAGTTGTAGTTCAGGTCATTGCGGGCGTTATCTATGACGCTGCTAAACGCGTTGCCGAAACGAACCTCCTCCCCGGAATAGCCCAAATCAAGTTTCCAGTACTGGCTCAGGGCACGGCTGTAGCTTACGTCGTAGTCGAAGAAGAAATAGTCGATCTGGTTGGCCAGCGCGTAGCTGTTGAGCAACGTGTTGCTTTGGCTGCGCAGGGTATTGTTGGAGTTGATATCCACGATGCCCCAGGCGTACATAAAATCAACGCCAACCGTGTTCTTTTCCGCGTTGCGGGCGTAGCCGGCGCGGACCTTGTTTTCGCTGGTGGTGAACAGCACGTTGCCCGCGCCCGTGTTCCGCACCGACTCCCCCGTCTGGCGGTACGTGGAAGGGGTATTCCGGTCCAGGTAGGAAAACTGGTAGCTCAGGGAAGCTGTGGAGAGGGAATCAATTTTGTAATCCGTGCCAATCTCCGCATTCGTGAATTTTTCTATTTCGGCTTCCTTGTAGAGCGAGGTAAACTTGAGGGCATTTTCGACATAGTACTGCCGGCTGGTCTGGGTAGGGCGGTCCTCGTGGCGGAAACTCAGGGAAGCGTAGTTGCTCCACTTGCCATAGCTATAATCCAGCTTTGCCAGCCCACTATACTTCTTATTCAGGCCTACTCCCACATTCACCAAGCCTTCGGTAGCCGCCTTGTTCTGCTGCTGGGTGATGATGTTGAGAATGCCGGCGGCTCCCTCCGGGTCGTATTTGGCGGAGGGGGACGTGATGATTTCCACCTTCTTCAGCTTGCCCGCGGGCAGGGTAGCCAGCACGTCGGCCGTGCTCAGCATGGTGGGCTTGCCGTCAATGAGCACCCGTACGCCGGCGTCGCCGCGCAGCTTCACCCGGCCGGTGGCGTCCATACTGATCTGCGGTACTTTGGTTAGCACGTCGGAGGCAGTGGTCGTGCCGGCCAGCATTTCGGGAGTGAAGTTGACTACCTGCTTGTCGATGTGGAACTCAACGTTGCTCCGCTGCCCCGTAATCGTGACCTCGCCCAGAACTTTGCTGTTTACCTGCAAGGGTAGTTCGCCCAAGGCCAGCGGCTTATCGGCAACGGCCACTGCTTTCTCGAACGCCTGGTAGCCAATAAAGGAGATGACAAGCGTGTAGGTAGCGGGCGCGATATTGTCAAGCACGAATTTTCCGTCGTCGTCCGTGGCGGCTACTTGCACCTGCTGCTGCTTGGCCGCATCCGCAAACAGCACAATGTTGGCGTAGGGAATAGGCGTTTTGCCATCGACCACTTTCCCACTGATGCTACCGGCCTGCTGCGCAAAGCCCGGCACCACACGTACCAGCAGCAGGAGTAGCAATACATGAAGCTTGGTAATTGAATTCATTGAATTACAGCCTTTAATGTGACTTTATCGTATAAAAATTATCCAGAGCGTACTGGGTACTATACCGCCCCGGCCTCCCACTGCTACCCGGCAGAGGCCAGCAGTACGTCCTGCCTTTTTTGACGCGGTAGCATAGGTGGCCCGGCAGACAAGGAGCGGATCGGGCGCAGACGGGTGCAACGAGGACGCCGGGAACTAACCGGCCAGCACACCTACAAAAGATCCGTTGTAGCGCTACCATGTAGCCCGTGCGCTGGGCGCGGCGGACGGAGAGCTAGTGTACTTCCGATGGTTAAAGGTGCTACCCCCCGCAGAGATGTGAAAAAACGTTACACCAACCTGGGGATGCGCTAGACTAACCCCGCCTTCACGGGTGCCAATACGTTCCTGGTCAGCGGCGCCCGTTTTCCTTGTTTGCGGAGGAGGCTTGTGAGCAGTAGGCTCGCAAGCCCCGGTGCCGGCCCGTAGGGTAGAGGGTAGAGCGTGGAACCTGGCGGCAGGCGCGGGGTGAGTGCAGCAGTTACGTTACAAATTCACTACTATTAGCCCGCGTTATCATCCTCCCTGCAGTGCCGATATGCCAGCCTTATCTTTCTATCCTAAACTAATCCTGCGCACCCCCGCCCTGCCTTTCACCAGCGAGTTCGATCAGAAGTTCGTGGAAGAGTGTATGGCCGATGAGCGGTTTATGGAGTCGCTTTATCTGGCCTCTCCTGCTCTGCACGCGGCGTGCCTGAAACACCGGAACGAGCCGCTCAGTACCCCAGACAAGTCTACTCGCTTGCTGCTGTCGGTAGTGAAGTACTACTGCCGGAGCATGAGCCGCTGTACGCCCTTCGGGCTTTTTGCCGGTTGCACCGTGGTACAGTGGGCCGACCACACCGGCATCGTCCGGGATACGGCCCGCCCCATCCGGCATACGCGCCTGGATATGAAATACCTGTGTTCCTTAACCCAGCAGTTGGAACAACAGGCGGGCATCACCGACAGGCTCCGGTATTACCCCAACTCCAGCCTGTACGAAATCGGAAATGAACTCCGCTACACCGAGTACGATCCGGGTGATATAAACCGGTTATCGCAGGTTAGCTCGGTAGAGGCCTCGCCTCATCTGCGCCTGGTGCTTGCCCGAAGCACCGCCGGCCTGCGTCGCGCGGAAATAGCCCGGACTGTGCTGGAGGCCCTACCGGATACGACCTGGGAGGAAGCCACATCGTTTACGGATGCCATCATTGCGGCTCAGTTGCTGGTAAGTGAACTGGAGCCATCGGTCACGGGAAAGGGCTATTTTGCCCATATACAAGAGGTGCTGGAACGCATACTGGCCGCTCAGCCCGAAGAGCGAATTCAAGCAGTTGCTCAGGCGCTGCGGGAAGTAGCAACGCACCTGCACCACCTGGACTCCGAGCCCGTCAATGATGTAGCCCACTACGCCCGGATTACTGACCTGTTAGCTACGTTAGGGGCCCCTTTTGAAGAAGACAAGCTTTTTCAGGTAGATCAGTTTGTCGCTCTCACGGAGAATACGGTATCGAGGGATATCCAGGCTTCGCTAACTGCCGCCATAGATGCCCTGGCTCGTTTGGCTGCCCCCCCGGCCTCCGAGGCGCTTACGGCGTTCAAAACCAAGTTTTATGAGCGTTACGGGGATCAGCAACGTCCGCTCTTGGAAGTACTGGACCCGGAAAGCGGCATCAAATACGCCCAGTACGGAGAACATGCCTACACCCCGTTAACGGAAGATTTGATTTTGCCGCTGGCCGAACAGCCTGGGCGCGTTTTGGACCAGCGGCCGGCCCAGCTACTGCTAGAAAACAAACTACGAGAGGCCCAGCAGCAGGGGCGCTATACTGTAGAGCTAACGCGCGAGGAGCTGGCGCCCCTTCAGGCCGAGGCTTCGCTTCCTCCCTCCCTGGCCGTTATGTTCCGCGTGGTCAACCCCCAGACCATTCTTTGTGAGCACGTGGGCGGCTCCAGCGCCGTTAATCTTATTGGGCGCTTCGCGTATGCCGACCCGCAGCTACAGGATATTGCGCGGGATATCACCACTCTGGAGCAGGAGCACAACCCGGAGGTTGTATTCGCGGAAATTTGCCATTTGCCGGAAAGTCGCCTGGGGAACATCATCACCCGGCCTTCCTTCCGGGAATACGAAATTCCCTACCTGACCAAGTCGGGGGCGCCCGAAGAAGCGCAAATTCCCCTGCAGGATCTGCAGGTTTCAGTGGAGGATAATGTTGTGGTACTGCGCTCAAAAAGGCTCCGTAAGGTGGTGGTTCCGCGCCTGAGCACTGCGCACAATTACCGCTACCGCTCCCTGCCCGTGTATAACTTCCTCTGCGACCTGCAAGCGCAGGGGCAGCACACTTCCTTACCGCTTACGTGGCAGCCAGCGGCGGCTACCAAATTTCTCCCCCGCCTTACCTACGGCAAGGTAATTCTTCACCTGGCCACGTGGCACTTCTCCTATCCGGATGTTCAGAATCTTATTACCTGCCCGGACGCGGAGGTAAGCTCCTGCTTTACCGCATTTCGGGAGCAGTGGCATCTGCCGAAGCTTTTTACCCTCACCGAGGGCGATAATGAGCTACTAGTGGATGCTGATAACCCGCTTACTGTGCATGCATGGCGTAGTGCCATCAGAAAGTGTGACGCCATTACGCTCCGGGAATTCCTGTTTACCCCTGCGGAAGCCTGCGTACGAGACAGGGCCGGCAACCCCTACGTCGGGCAGTTTGTGGCCTTGCTGACCAATACCGCGGCGGTATATGCGCCCCGGGTAAAGGCAACCCCAGACTCCTACCCCGGCAACAAGCAACGCGAGTTCGGGCTGGGGTCAGAGTGGCTCTATTATAAGCTGTACTGTGGCGTTAAAGCTGCCGACCGAATTCTGCTGGAAGTTATAAAGCCCCTGGTCGATGAGCTGCTGGCTCGTCAGCTACTAGACCAGTGGTTTTTTATTCGCTACGCAGATCCGGATACCCATTTGCGAGTCCGGTTCCATTTGCCGGATACGCAACGCGTAGGCGAGGTTATCCTGCTGATTAACCGTTACCTGGAGCCCCTGGTCGCCAGTGGCTACATCTGGAAAACTCAAACCGATACGTATCAGCGTGAGCTAGAGCGGTACGGCAAAGCCTCTATTGCTTTAGCCGAGGAACTGTTTTTCCGGGATAGTGAAGCTACTCTGGCCGCGCTCGAATACCTGACTGATGACGAAGACTTTCGGTGGCTGTGGGGAATAAAGTCAATAGATGCGCTGCTGGCTTCCTTTGGCTATTCGCTCCCGCAGAAAGCCCTGCTTATGCAGCGCGCCACGGAGGCGTTTCGAAACGAGTTTAAGGTAGATAAGAGCCTTAAGCTGCAAATCGATGCGAAATACCGTCAGCACAAAGGGCGTATCACGCAGCTAGTAAGCGGCAGCCTGCCGGAGGCAAGCAAAGACGAAGACTACTCCCCCTTCTTTCCCATCAGTCGACGTACCGAGCTGACGCGAAGCTTAGTGGGCCAGCTGGTTCACCAAGCAGAAAACAAGCAGCTCGGTATTCCGCTGGACAACCTGTTAGCCAGCCACATCCATATGCTTCTCAACCGTTTAATTCCCGACAATCAACGCTTGCACGAGCTAGTGATTTACGATTTTATTTATCGGGAGTACCAAACCCAGAAGAATCGGAAAGTATTCTGTGAGTAGAACTGCGCGGTACTTGACCTAGCGAGGGTTAGAGCAACAGGGTTTTGCTCCAGGCAGAGGGAGTTTGCAACAGGTAGTCAAGCAAGACCAGGGCCGAGCCAATCAGGCCACGGAACAGGTCCAGGGCTTTTGCCTGATAATATTCTGCTTCTATTTCCTGCTTCAGGAGCTTTACGGTACGTTTAATCCAATACGCGTAGCCTTCCTGGTAAGCGGGCTGCTGGCTCATGGTGTACAGGCTACGGTAGGTTTGCGCAACTCCCGCAGCTCCGGCATAAAAACAAGCGCGGCGAACCGCAGTGGTCTTCTTGGTTTTACGCAACAATGTATTCAGTCCTACCAGGTTAGCTACCTGTTCGAATTTAGCATCCTGAAATATGTTGCAAGCCTTATACAAGAAGAGTGACTTGTTTAAGTCCCCGTCACTCCACGTCATTCTTCTTCCAAAAACACATTCACCAGTATTGGCCTGTATTACCTCAGGAAACAAGGAAAATCTCTCTGCGAAAAAGTCTATTTCCTGTCGGCAAGAAATCATGTGGGCTAGTCTGCAGTAAATAATTGCCTTTATATCATTTACGTATAAGCCTTTTTCGCAGAGCTTCAGTAGCACAAACAGTACTCCCGTAATTCCATTTATCATGCCCAGCCCTACCTCCGCGCCCTTCGTTGCCTGGTGCGGATACTGGTGTGCAAACCGCTCCAGCACCAAGGGAATGTGCCGCCACAAGCATTTCTCCACCTCAGGATTAGGTAGGCGCTCTACGAAGTAGTGAACAATACCGATTACTCCCTGGAACGGGTTTAGGCTAATAGCTTCGCCTGATAGCGCAATCTGGCTGGCCAGAAAGGTATCCAGCTGATAGATTTTACCTGTCACCTCAGCGTTCAGCAGCTTATCGTGCAGCAAGTCATTCACGATAAGGAATCCATGAAGGCTTGTTAGCTCCGTAAAGCCAGTTAAAATCTCATCTATTACTTCACTTAACAGCTGATTTATCTGCCGCGCATCAGAAGCCTCGCCGTACAGCTTGTAGCGCAGGTAATAATATACTATCAAACCCTGCTTTTGCTCACTACATACGTCTTCAGACCGCTCGTTCTGAACGATTGTGTGTATTTTCTCCAAGCAGCTGTTAATATCCTCTAATTTCGGCATGACTAATAGTGTACGTATTCAGCAAGAGTAGCAGAGCCAGAGTAGTATAGTAGAGGCTTCCAGAAGTAGGTAAAAGCTTCAAAAAATAACAGAAGATAAGTACAGGGCACGCAAAAA
This sequence comes from Hymenobacter sp. HSC-4F20, assembly GCF_019599275.1. Lineage (GTDB taxonomy): Bacteria > Bacteroidota > Bacteroidia > Cytophagales > Hymenobacteraceae > Hymenobacter. The sequence continues at coordinate 48,692 of NZ_JAHZTD010000006.1, forward strand.
GGGCACCATAGGCTTGCTGCTTCGGTGCCCTTTAAGCTTGCTGCGTAGAAATAGTAGTGGTATTTATTTTAACACATATATTACTTAAAAAGCCAGTGATGAAACGGTTGTAAAATATGCAGGCGTTGGCTTAGCTTTTGCCAGCGTGCTATGCTTGGCGCTGGCAGGGCTCAGCTTGCTGATGGTGGTTTTGCGGAGGCTAAGGGCAGTTGGTTTTGAAGATGCTTTCATGATTGGTTGGGGTAATAAAGGAACAGGTTTCGAAGTGCAGTAGCCGTTAGCTGTGCTACCGTTGTTGATGATCCAAAGATGGATGGTTGAAAGAACTTGTTGTTTTTTATTACACCAACCCGGCTACCCTCTGTACTAACCCGGGTTATCGTGGTATTTACCGGCTCGCGAAAAGCACGGCGCTGGTGGGCTCCTACCCTAGCCAGCCTGGTGGTGATTTCTTGACCTGGTTCCTGACACCGGGCCACTTGCCTTTGTACAGCAGACTGTTACCTCAATACTGGGCTTGAGCGCACGGGAAGCCTGCTGCGAGACCAACTCGCGCAGCGCGCCAGAAATCCGTCGCTACGCGGGGGCTACTTGCTACGGCTGGTGCTGATCAGCACGTTTCGCACACACCCGTAAGCCTCACCAGTGGGTAGTGCCGTCTAGAAAAGAGCCGCGTAATGGCATCCGCAGGTACTACTCCCCGAACTGGCCCCCAGCCGGATAACAACACCTCTTCTTTTCACTGGGCTGCTACCCTCTATTCACCAGACGCTGCTGCTGGCATCAAGCGCCCGCACCTTTCCCGACAAGGCAGCTACGCAAGCAGAGCTCTGTTTTCCATACAAAGTAGATCCTTCAGCAAGCTGCTCTGTCAGTAGCACTAGCAAGGGAAACACAATAATCCGGTCAAACATATTCTACTATCTTTAAGCAGCAACAGGCGCGTACCTAAACTACAAGCCGTACCAGGAAATTTACAAAATAATGTTTTTCTATTCACAGAGATTCCGCCAAACGTGCATTCACGTTACGCTTTGGGTATTTTACATTCTTTATGAATCTTCTGTGCTCCTAATTGTAGATGAAACCACTATAAATATCTGGGAAACCTGTTTGAACTTTGTTCTTTACGCTTGCATATTCTACGCAAACAGCTTATTTATTCTTCCATCTTACTTGGTAAAGCGAAGGTATTTCCACCTGATAGTTTCTATTATTATATTATTCTTAATATTTATTGCTTTGCGTTATTTCGTTGTATCATACCTATTAGCTTTATTACCTTCTAAAATGCAATATCCGTTTACAAATAACAGATTGTTTTTAGCTCAGTCAATCTGGCGAGGCGGGTATTTTTTTCTCCTAAGCTTAGGATACTTTTTTGCCGTCCATTCTATCTCTACCGAGCGGCAAAGAAGAAAATTGGCAGAAATACGCATAGAAAAAGAGCAGCTCTTACGCGAAACTGAAACAACGTTGAAAGAGCTAGAAATTAACAATCTCAGGAATCAGATAAATCCTCATTTTTTATACAACTCATTAAACATATTGTATTCGCAAGTGTATCCTGTTTCAAAGAAAGCAGCTCACGGCATCTTGCTACTATCCGATATTATGCGCTACGCGCTTAGAGATGATGCGTCAGGAAAGGTAATGTTAGAAGAAGAGGTTCAGCATTTGAAGAACTATATAGAAATGAACCAATTAAGATTTAACAACTCATGGCAGATTAAATTAGAAATAACGGGCAACTTAGGATTTAGAATGATTATTCCTCTGCTGTTAATCACCTTTGTTGAGAACAGTTTCAAACATGGCGATTTATTAGATCCTGAGCACCCACTTATTATTCGTATAACCGTTGAAAATGATAATCTCACGTTCTTTAGTCGCAATAAAAAGCGCAATGGCAAAAAGGAGAAATCAACCAGCCTAGGCTTAGAAAACACGAAGAAGAGGCTAGCTATAAAGTACCCGAATGCTCATACCCTTGAGCTGAAAGACGAACTAGACTTTTACACCTGTGTACTCCATTTAAAACTGTAATCTCATGCTCTCTTGCTTTGTAATAGACGATGAACAAGGTGCAATTGATCTATTGATCAATTACATAAAGAAAACTCCTTTCCTCAACCTGGTAGGTAGTACCACTAACCCGCTGGAGGCGTTGCAGATTCTTCGCACTCAGAGCATCGATTTAATATTTCTAGATATCAACATGCCGCAGATATCCGGCATTGAGTTGATGCCTATCTTAAAAGACAAATGCCAGGTAGTATTAACAACAGCTTACAGCGAATACGCAGTATACGGTTTCGAGCATAATGCATTGGACTATTTGCTTAAGCCCATATCCTTCGAGCGTTTTCTCAAGGCGGCGCAAAAGGCGCTCAACAATACGCTTGTCAGCAATTCTGATTGGCAACAATCTGAAAAAGAAGATGATTTTCTGTTTGTGAAAACAGAAAACAAAGGCAAGATGATAAAAGTAAATTTTGACGACCTTATTTATATAGAAGGCTTAAAAAATTACGTATCACTTTATACAAAGGAGGAACGCATAATTACACTGCTAAATATAAAGGACTTGGAAGGCCGCTTACCAGCGAAACAATTTATTCGTGTACACAAGTCCTATATCGTTTCCATTAAGAATATCAAAGCTCTGGATAGCAACCAGATTCTTCTTAAGGATATGAAAGCGTATGTTCCTTTGGGAGACACATACCGCACTAATTTTTTTGATGTTTTAAACAAAAATATGATGGGGAGCAAAAGGTAATACCAGTGGCGCTTGCTGACCCAGGTGCCATATTCTGCTGTTTTACAATACCCTACGTAGCAGTGGGTCAACCTGTGGCGAGACAACTATAGGCAGTACCGGCACTGCCCCACGGCTGCCGCAGCCGCTCATACGCCATGCGCTTCATGCTCGCGGCTCGCGGCTATTATCATTCTGGCCAGGTGGTATCCTCTTGGCTTTACCGGTGCTGACACCTGGCTTTGTAAGCGCGCCGGGCTGGCCGCTTCGGCTGCCACAACCCCATTGCACAGTACTTATACACCCCCGGTGCGGGGCACTCTTTTTTCAAGAAGAGGCCTCCGCACCGGGGGTGTATCTTTTTGTAATTCACTGGCCGGAAGCCAAGCTTGTGCTTCCGGCTACCCGGGCAACACGGTGCTTTTGCCACTGTTGGCCGCGTATGAGCTGTGCGGGCACTCCTGTACTGCCCCAGAGCCAGCGCCCGCCGGTGGTGCTACAGCTCCACTTTACAGATAACCGGCTCTATTTCTTCGGCATCTGCCGCCACATGCACAATGTACTCATCCACCAGCTTGATTTTCTTTAAGTACCACGTGGCATTTTCTACTACGGCCCGATTGCCGCTGACCACTATTTCCTCCAGTGGAATGCTCAGGCCTCTGCCGTCGGCCTTAATAATGGATTCCTTTCTCGTCCAGTACTCATAGAACTCGTAGTATTTGTTGCTGGCGCGGGTAATCTTCTCCCACTCCTCGGGGAGCATATAGCAGGCGAAATCCTCAATCGGGATGGAATTTACCTGCTCAATATCAATGCCTACCTTGGCCGAATCGCTCAGAACGCACGTGACGTAGCAGCCGGAGTGAGAGATGTTAAAGTCTATGCTTTTATCAATGTAAGGGCGGCTATAGGCGGTGTACTGCAGCTTTTCCAAATCAGGAGCAATACCGAACTGCTCAAGCCCTTTCAGCAGCAGCAGCTTGCCGTACAGGCACGCCTGCACATCCTGCCACCGCTGAAACTTGAGAATCTTATTTCTGATGCTGGTTGGAAACACTGCTACATAGGTAGCAAGCTCCTGGGCCGTGAGTTTTCGCTCAAAGCATGAGTACAGTACCTTTATCATGATCTGGGGGAGATGTAATCCAACAAGTACAAAAGGAAGGGTGCCCTCACCGGACCGGGCCGCTGTTCACAGCATGGCCCCAGTTTCAATCAGCGAGGCCACGGTCTGGGCATTATTGAAAATGAAGAAGTGGTTGCCCGGCAGCGCCCGGTGGCTGATGGGCAACAGGGACTCTTCCTGCCACTTCTCAATTACTGCCACGTCCAGGCCCTCACTGTCGCCGTACAGCACCTGAATGGGAATGGGCAGCGGGGTAGAGGCCTCGTAGCAAAACGTTTCTACGGCCTGAAAATCAGCGCGTAGAATCGGCTCAAAGTATTCCCGGAAATCACGGGACTCGCTTAGCTCCTGCGGCGTACCGCCAATGCTGAACACCTCATCCCAGAAGGTTTCTTTGCTTACCGTATGTAGGATGACGTTTCTGGTGTGCCGGGCCGCGGGGCCGGCCTTGCCGGATACAATCAGGCGCTTGGGCAGGGCTTCTCCTTGCGCGTGCAGCTGGCGGCACAGCAGCAGTCCTACCAGGGCACCCATGCTGTGTCCGTAGAGGATGTAGTCGTCATCGGCACTGATTTTTTGTAGTAAAACCGGGAATAGGTCGTCTACTACGGCCTGCATACTCGTGAGCAAGGGGGCCCCCGCCCGGTACCCGCGGCCGCTGTACTCCAGCACTTCCACAGGGTACGGCTGGGTGAAGTATTGCTTCAGCGACTGGTAAGAAATGCTGGAGCCGCCGGCAAACGGCAGCGCTATAATTTTCATATCCGTAAGGTTTAATCAGGGTTTGTCGTTGCCTCGCCGGGCAAAGGCGAGGGTAGCGGGCACCGCTCCCGGCTCTAACCGCGCGGGGGCTGGTGCTCGTGCCTTGCACCACCTGCCAGCGGGGGCAGGCGGCGCAAGGGCTTAAGCACCCCTTACACGTACGCCGCGTTCAGGGCTTCCACTTTGGTTACACTCTCGAGCTTGCCGTAATTCATCTTATAGAGCTTGTCGGCGCACGGGTAGTAGTTGTCGTCGTGCGTAATGGCTACCACCGAGAAGCCTTCCTCCTTCAGATAGTCCAGAATCTCGGTGTAGAACTTCTTACGGAAGTACGGGTCCTGGTCGGCGGCAAACTCGTCCAGAATCAGGATGGGCTTGCGCTCCAGCATAGCGCACACCAGGGCCAGGCGCTTCTTCTGCCCCGTCGACAAATTAATGGTAGTGAGCTTGTTATTCTTTATTTCTACCTTCTTGTCCAGCTCAAATACCCGCAGGTACTCCTGGGCTTTGGTTTCGTTTACGTGCTCCACTCCGTAGAATTCCTCAAACAGGTGGAAGTCGCTGAACACGGGGGCAAACAAGGCCCGGTACGCCGTAAAGTTCTTTTCCTCCAGGGCCTCGTCGTTGATATAGACCTGGCCGGTTTCGCGCACAAACAGGCCGATCAGCACGTTGATAAACGTGGTTTTGCCGCTGCCATTGCCGCCGTACACGAATGCTACCTCGCCCCGGCGCAGGGAAAAATCGTTGGGTCCGACGCTGAAATGGGTGTCTTCCTCGCTAGTGTACTGGTAGGACACATCGTAGAGCTTCAGGCTATCGAACTGCTGGAGCGCGGCAACCGGCTCGCCTTCCACGTCTTTTTCCTGCAACGACTCTTTCAGGGAGCTGAGCCGGTTCAGGGATACGTGGGCCTGCGCCAGGCCGGGCACCATCAGCACCACCGACTCAATAGGCCCCCAGATGTACATCAGCACAAAAATGAAGTTGATGATCACCGGGCCGCTGATGGAAAGCCAGTCGCCGAGAAACAGCAGCAGCGCACCGATGAACACGTAGAAGGCCAGTTGCCCGATGACACGGTTGTTGAGGTGGTAGACCAGCGCCTTTTTGTTGTAGGCTGAGGCCGTATCCACGGCCGGGTACATGTGCCGGGTTACAATGTCGGTACCTTTGGCGCGGGCAATCTTGATTTCCTTGAAGCCCACCAGAATCTCGTTCAGGTGGCGTACGAAGCTGTCCTCACTGGCCATGGCCTTGTCGAACAGGGCCAGGGCTTTCTTCTCGCTTACCGTGTAAATCAGCACTGTGAAGGCCATCAGCAGGCAGGTGCAGAGCAGCAGCTTCCAGGAGAGAAATGCCATGTAGCCGCAGCAAAGCAGAATAATGATGAAGTTGGTCATCAGGTCAATCACGTTGACCGAGGCGTTGACCACGTTGTTCGTATCCCGGGTGAGGGCCGTATAAATGCGCTCCTTGTTTTTGATCAGCGGGTGGTAGGCCGAGGTCAGCACCATTTCTACTACCTCCAGGCGCACCTGCCGCAGGATTCTGAGCATAAACGAAATCATGTTCTGAGAAACCAGCCAGCGGCTGACGAAGAACAGGGCCAGGCTACCGGCGAACAGGTAGAGGTACTCCCGGCTGGGGCTGATAATCCCCTGGATGGAATTGCTGACTATTTTATTGATAATGAAGATAATGGCCGTGTTGCCGGCGGCCGCTAGTATGCCCAGCGCTACGAATAGCGCGTATTTTCCAAAATGACCTTTCAGTAGATTCATGTCGCGTCTGTGATAGAGAAGTAGCGTGAAGGATAGAGTCCGGCCGCTTAGGATAGTACCGGCGCGCAGGCAGCCTGCACGGCGTGCTTTAGTTCGGCGGTGAATAGGTCGGCCACCTGCTGGGCCTGCTCAGCCGAGAACTGCCCCGGATGAAACAGCATGTTGAGTTGCAACGCATTACCAAAGTGGAAGACGTCGAGCCACCAGGCGGCGCGGCACTCTCCGGGCAGTACCTGGGGCGCGGGTTGGGCGCTGATGTCGATGGCCGCCTGCTTCAGGGAGCTGTAGTTCTGGTAGTTGATGCCTACCTCGGGGAAGAAGCCGGGCTCGGCCTGCAGCTCGTGCAGGAGCTTGTCGTAGGGGTACTGGTGCTGACCGAAATCGGCGGCCAGGCTGTCCTGCACCTGGTTGAGTTGGGTAGCCAGGGAGTCTTGGCTGCTCCAGGCACCGCGGTTGAGCACGATGTTGGAGTAGAAGCCAATGGCCTGCCGGTTGTCCAGGGTATGGTAAAGGTTGTGGGCCCGCAACGAAACTGGCACCGCCACCGCCACATCTTCCTGCCCGCTGAGGTGGTGGTATACCCGCCGGCAGAGGCCTAGTAGGGCCGCCAGGGGCATCACCCGTTGGCTATCCAGCCACTGCTCGAAATCCAGCAGGGCGCTACCCTGCACAAACGTTGACACCTTGATGGCGTGGGGAGCAGCAGGGCGGGCGGCCAGATTGGCGCCGGCCAGCTGCTTTTTCCAGTAGGAAAGAGCCTGCGCCCCCTCGGGACCGGCCACGTAGGCCTGCTGCGCTTCCACAAAGGCCTGGTAGGCTGGGGCGGCCGGAGCGGGGCTGGGGGCCAGGGTTCCGGCCAGGGCCGCCTGATACAATTCCGTGAGTTCCGCCTGCAGCACGCCCTGGGAGTAGCCGTCAAAAATCAGGTGAGACAGCACGATGAGCAGCTCGTCCTCGTCCTCGAACCGCAGCACCCGTACTGCCCAGGGGCGCTGCAGCGTTACCTGCTGCCGGGCCGCGTGCTGCGCCTCGCGCAGCAATGTCGGGCGGCGGGTAGCTGGCTCCATCCGGCAATCTACCCACTCCAGGGCCAGCGGGGCCGGGGGCTGGAGCTGCCGGTAGGGCACCCCATCGTGCAGGACGAAGGTGGTTTGGAGCGCGTCGTGGCGCTGCTGCAACTCCCGCAGGGCGGCCTCCAGGGCCGGCTGGTTGAAGGCCGGGCAGGGCACGGGCCCGATTTCCGAGTACTCGCCTACCACCCGGTAGGGCGAGAAGAAATTCTGCTGGGTGTAGGAGAGAGGTAGCAGCTGCTGCTGGCTGTGCTGGGTTACGGCGTCCACCAGGGCCGCCACGGCCTCCGAGAAGCGCGCAGCCAGCGCCTCTATTTCCGCGCGGCCAAACCGGGCCTGGCTGTATTGCAAGGACAAGTGCAGCTCCTCCTCAGAGAGCAGGCCTGAAAACTCGATTTCGTGGAAGCGGGGCATCAGCGGGTGCACTTCACGGCCTTTCTCGCCCAGGGCCAGGCGAATATCCTCGGCCTGCTGGGTGGCAATGTGGCTATCAAACTGCCCGAGGTAGTTAAAGCAGATGGCCGGCTGAGGCGCCTGGGTCAGGACGGGGTCCTGGGCCACGTACTTGAGAATACCGTAGCCCAGCCCTTTGTGGGGCACGGCCCGCAGCTGCCGGCGCACCTGCTGGGCGTAGGCCAGCACGCCCTGGGGGCCCGGCGCGGGCAATACCACCGGAAAAATGCTGGTAAACCAGCCTACTACGCGGCTCAGATCGGGGGCTCCGTTTACCTCCTCGCGGCCGTGGCCTTCCAGGTGCACGGGCACGTTGTGCATCCCGAAGTGCTGGTGGCAGGCCAGGCCCAGGGCCGCCAGCAGCACGTCGTGGACCTCCAGCTGGGTTAGCTGCGCGGCGGCAGTCTGGAGCACGGCCGTATGCCGGGCTTCAATCTTGAAGGACACGGTCGCACTGTCGCTGACCAGATTGGTGCCCTGGGGCTGACCGACGGGTAGGGCCGCCTGGGGCTGACTTGCTACCTGCTGCCAGTAGGACTGCTCCTCGCCGAGCGCCGCCGAGTGGGCGTACGTGGCCTGCCAGGTGGCGGCGCGCAGCAGCGCCGTGCTCGGGGCGGGCAGGGCCAGGGGGCTACCGGCCTCGTACTGGGCGTACAGTACCCCAAAGTCTTCGAAGAGAATACGCCAGGAAACTCCATCTACTACCAGGTGATGCACGGCCAGCAGGAGCACATCTTCGCCCGGCTGGCGGAAAATGGCGGCCTTGAGCAGCTCGCCCCGCTCCAGGCTCATGCTCTGCTGCAGGGCCGTAGCCTGCCGGGCAAAGGCCGTTTCGGGGTCAGCCTCCAGGCGCAGGTCGATGACGGGCACGGTCAGGCGGGGGCTTTCGGCCGGTACTACCTGCTGCCACTGGCCCTGCTCGGTTTTGCGGAACTGGGCGCGCAGCCCTTCGTGGTGGGCCACCAAGTGTTGCAGAATGGTCTGCACAGCCTCGGCCGCGAAGCCTGCGGGCCGGATCAGCTTCACGGACTGGTTGAAGTGGTGGAGGTAGGGCTCGGCCACCAGATCCACGTAGCGGAGCTGAATAGCGGAGAGGCCCGCCTGGCCCGTGTACTCTACTGCGGCTTCCTCGGGTAGCACCGCTACCAGCTTGGTGGCCGCGCCGGCGATAGTGGGCTCCTCCATGAAGTCTTTGATGTTCAAGCGGTAGCCTTGCTGGCGCAGCATGGATACCAGCTGAATAAGCTTGATGGAGTCGCCGCCCAGGGCGTAGAAGTTGCTGGTGGCGCTGAGTTCATCCTTCTTGAGCAGCACCTGCCAGCAGGCTTCCAGCAGCTTCTCCGCCGCCGACTCGGCGGCCACGGCCGGACCGGCGGCGAGCGGGCCCAGGGGCAGGGCCGCCAGGGCAGGGCGGTCTACTTTGCCGTTGTGGTTCAGGGGCATGGCAGCTACCCGCACCACGTACTGGGGCACCATGTAGCCGGGCACCCGCTGGCCGAGGAAGGTGAGCAGGGCCTGGTCGGCCAGTTCCTGGGCGGGTACCAGGTAGAGTACCAGCGCGGGCACGCCTTCCACCTCTTGATAAAGCACCGCGGCTTCCTTCACGGCGGGGTGGGCCAGGGCCGCGGCCACAATCTCCTCCACCTCCACCAGGAATCCCCGGATCTTAAGCATGTCGTCTTTGCGGCCGGTGAACAGCAGCTGCCCGTCCTCGCTCCATTTGCACAGGTCGCCGGTGCGGTACACCCGGCGCTGGGTCAGGGCATCGAGGCCAAACCGCTCCTGGTTAAGCTGCTCGTTGCGGTAGTACTCCTGGGCCAGGCCGGCGCCGGCCAGCCACAGCTCTCCTACCACTCCCACGGGCACCGGCATGCCGTGCGCATCACGCAGGTAGGCCACCACGTTGCGCGTGGGCTGGCCAATGGGCGGGGTGAGGTAGGGCGCGTCGGCCGCTACCGGGTAGGCGGTGGCGTATACCGTGTTTTCCGTGGGGCCGTACATGTTCAGCAGGCGGCCTGCCCCGAACTGCTCCGTGAAGGCGCGCAGGTGCTTGCCTGATGCGGCTTCGCCCCCAATCAGCACATGGCGGAGCTGCCCGAAGCCCGGGAAACCCACGTCCATCAGCACGTTGAACAGGGCCGTGGGCAGGAAGGCTACCGTAATAGCGTAGCGCATAACCGCCGCCTCGTAGGCGTACAGGTCCTTGGCTTGCGTCTCGTCCATGAGTACCACTGTGGCACCCTTCAGCAGGGCCCCGTAGAGGTCGAACACGGAGCCATCGAAGGCGAAGGAGCACACATTCAGCAAGCAGTCCTGGGGCGTGATTACTACGCCCGGCACGCTGTCGACCATGTTTACCACGGCATTCTGCCGGATGAGCACGCCCTTGGGCACGCCCGTGGAGCCGGAGGTGTAGCAGAGGTAGGCCAGGTCGCTGGCGGTGGCATCGGGCAGGGGGTAGGCGTTGGGCTGCACGGCGTCTTCCAGGGCCAGGGTAGCCACCCCGGCAGGGACGGCCAGCGCCGGGCCCGAGGACAGCACCAGGGGTAGGGCCGCATGCTCACAGATATAGCGCAGGCGCTGGGCCGGCAATGACGGCTCCAGGAACACGTACACGGCCCCGGCCTTCAGCACCCCCAGCATGGCCACTACTGCCCACTGGTTGCGCGGGGTGCTGATGCCAATCTTGGCGCCGGCTTCTACGCCGGCCTGGTGCACGAGGTAGGCCGCCAGGTAATCCGACTGCTCATCCAGCTCCTGGTACGTGAGCTGGGTGCCATTGACCACGGCTTGTACCGCAGCTTTCGTGGGGTACAGGGCGGCCTGCTGCTTGAACAGGCGCACCAGGCTACCCTCGCCGCTGGGCAGGGGCTGGAGCAGGTCTTCGTGGGAAAAGCGGCGCAGCAACTCCTGTTCCGGGGCCGGAATGAAGCGCAGGGCCTGAATGGTGGTGCTGGGCGCGGCGGCAGCCTGGTGCAGCAGCTCCTCTACGTGACCGGCTATGCGGGCCACGCGGGCCGCCGTGAACAGGTCAGTGTTGTATTCCAGCTTCAGCAGCAGCCCCTCGGCTACTTCCCGGAAGGAGAAGGTCAGGTCGAATTTGCTGTGGCCGGTTAGCTCGGCTGCCTCGCGGGCCTCGGTGGCTGGCGCGGCGCCTTCCTGAGCCTCGACTTCGGCCTTGTGCAGAATCAGGGCTACATCGAACAGGGGGGAACGGCTCAGCTCCCGTGCTGCGGGCAGCTGCTCCACCAGCCGGTCGAAGGGGTAAGCGGCGTGCTGCAGGGCCTGGGTAGTAGTATGCTTCACCCGGGCCAACAGCTGCTGGAACGTATCCTGGGCGCTGAAGGTGTTGCGCAGGGCCACGGTATTGGCAAAGAAGCCGATAACGGACTGGATTTCCGCTTTTTCGCGGTTGGCCACCGGCGTACCCACTACAATATCCGTCTGCCCGGAGTAGCGGTGGAGCAGCACGTTCACGGCCGCCGTCAGGCCATTAAACAGAGTACCGTGCTCGCCCAGGCACAAGGCCCGGAACTGCTCCAGCGTGGCCCGGGGAATGAGGTGCTCCTGCAGGCGGCCGGCGTAGGAGCGGAGCAGGGGCCGGGGCTTATCCAGGGGCAGCTCCAGCACCGGCACTTCGGTGGCAAACTGGGCTTTCCAGAAGGCCTCGCTGGCTTGCATGGCGGGCGTTTTCAGCTGCTGCTGCTGCCACACAGCGTAGTCTTTGTACTGCACAGGTAGTTCCGGCAGCACCGGCAGCGGCTGGCCCGCGGCCAGGGCCTGGTAGCTGGCCGTCAGCTCCTGCAGCAGCAGGCTCGTCGACCAGCCATCGAACACGATGTGGTGCACCACCGTCACCAGCACGCTTTCCGTGGGAGAAACCACCAGTAGCTTGGCCCGGATGGGCAGCTCGTTGACCAAGTCGAAGGGAAGCTGCTGGAAGTGCTGCACCTGCTCCCGCACGGCTTCTTCGGCGGAGCCGGCAGTAGCTGGCACGGTTTCCTGCTGCAGGGTGAACAGGCCGGGCTGCCAGGGTAGCACTACCTGCCGCACGTCGTCCTCCACCGGCCGGAATACGGTGCGCAGGCTCTCGTGGCGGGCCAGCACGGCCTGGAAGGCAGCGCTTAGCGCCTCGGCATTCACCGCGCCGCTCAGGGCGTAGGTGATGGGCATGTGGTAGGCCACCGAGGCCGTTTCCAGGTTGCTGATGACCCACAGACGCTTTTGCGTGTGCGTGAGGGGGTAGGAGGCCATCTTCGGGGCGGGCAGCAGGGGGTGCCCGGCCTCGGTGGGCACCTTTTCGGCAATAAAGGCGGCCAGCTTGGCAATGGTCGGATACACGAAGATATCCATGAGCTTGAGCTCCACGTTGAGCTGCTGCTGAATATCGCCAGCTATTTTCATGGCCTTCAGCGAGTTGCCGCCCATGTGGTAGAACGACAGGTCGCGGCTGATGGCCTTCAGCCCCAGCTCGGCCTTCCAGATGTTGGCCAGGGTAGTTTCCAGCCCTTCCTGGGGCAGGTCAAACTCGCTGCCCAGCAATACTTCCTCGGGAGAGGGCAGGGCGGCCTTATCTATTTTGCCGTTGCTGTTGAGCGGGAACTCCAGCATGTGCACCAAGAAGGAGGGCAACATGTAGGCGTTCAGGCGCGTCATGAGCTGCTCGCGCAGGTCGGCAATGGGGGCGGGGGCCGTGTAGTAGCACACGAGCTGCAGCTTGCCCTCGGCATCCTTGATGGTTTTGGCTACGGCCTCCTCCACTTCGGCCACGGCCAGCAGGGCTTCTTCAATTTCATTGAGCTCGATGCGGACCCCGTTGATTTTCACCTGCCGGTCCTGCCGGCCCAGAATCTCCAGGGAGCGGTCCGGGGCGTAGCGGCCCAGGTCGCCGGTTTTGTAGATGATATCCGTTCGATCCTGAATCAGAGGGTTTTGTACGAATACCTGCCGGGTCAGGGCCGGGTTGTTGTAGTAGCCTTTGGTGATGAAAGGCGTTTTGATGTAGACCTCGCCAATCTCCCCGATGCGGCAGAGCTTGCCCTGGTTGAGCACCAGAATAAAGGTGTTGTCAATGGGCTTGCCCACCGACAGAATCTGGCCCGGGGCGGCGGGCACCTCCGTAATGCGGTGGAAGGTTTTAATCATGGTGGTTTCGGTGGCCCCGTACAGGTTCACTACCTCAATGCCTTCCCCGAACACCTCGCGCCAGCGGTGCAGGTCTTTGGCGTACAGGGGCTCCCCGGCCAGCAGCACGTACTGCAGGGCCCGGAACAGCTGCTTGTTCTCGTGCTGCTGGGCCGTTTTGGTCAACTGCTGAAACAAGGACGGTACCCCGTGCAGCAACTGGATCTGCTCAGCGTCAATCCACTCTACCAACTGGGTGAGGTTGCCGCGGGTTTCCGCCTCCGGAATGCAGAGCGTGCCGCCCGTGCACAGGGGTAGGAAAATGTCGCGCAGGGAGGCGTCGAAGGTAAACTGAATCAGCTGGCTGACCCGCAGGCCGGGTCCGGCGGCAAACTCCTTGGCTTCCCACTCAATAAAGTGGGCCAGGCTTTTGTGCATGCCCACTATGGCTTTGGCCTTGCCCGTGGAGCCGGAGGTGTAGAAGAGGTAGTTAGCGTCCTCCGGGTCCTGCTCCGTGGCCGGGTTGGCGGCCGGCAGCTCGGCCCAGGCGTGGTGCACCTGCCGGCCCTGCTCCACTACTGTAATGCCCTCGTTTTCGTCTAGTATCAGCAGCTTGCCGGCTTCCAGCCCCACCCGGACGGCCAGCGCCTCCCACTCGGGCAGCCAGGCGCGGTGCACCAGCACGCTGGCCGCGGGCGTTTCCTCGAAAATCTGCTGGAGGCGCTGCTCGGCAAAGTGCAAGTCAACGGGCAGGTACACGTGGCCGGCCTTGAACACGCCCAGCAGGGCGGCTACCAGCTCGGGGCTGGCGGGCACCAGCACCTTGATGATGGCCGGCTCCGGCTCTACGGCGGTCAGCAGGGCAGCAATGCGGTTGGCCTGCTCGTTCAGCTCGGCGTACGACAGGTGCCGGGCGCCAAAGCGCAGCGCCTCCGCCGTCGGGTTCTGGGCTGCAATGTCTTCGAACTGCTTATAAACTAGGGGTTTCATCCTGAGGAGAACTAATCGATAGAAAGGTGGGGAGAGGTGGGCGCGCCCACAGGCGCAAGGTGGGGGTAGCCGGGCGGGTTAGTAGGCCAGGCTGGGCACCAGCAGCTCCTGGTAGCTCTGCTCTACTATTTCCTGGGCCAGCACTTCCAGCACGTTGATCAGGGGCATGGAGGCTGCCACCTCATCGGCCATGATGGCTACCTCCGTGCAGCCGCCGATAACCACGTCGGCGCGCTGCTCCTTGAGGTAGCGGATGCAGGAGAAGAACCGGTCCTTGGCTTCTTGGCATATCACGGCCGATTTCAGACCGTTTTCCATGTACACGGACTGCATAAAGCCTTCCTCCTGCAGCGTGGGGGGTAGCACTACGTAGGCAATGCCTTCCTGCTCCAGGGCGGTTTGGAACAGGCGGGTGCGGATGGTGCCGCTGGTAGCCAGAATGCCCACCTTGGCGTGGCGGCCGTAGGTAGCCAGAATGTGCTGGGCCACCAGGCGCACCGGGTGCAGCAGCAGGGCCCGGGAGTGGTGCTGCATGGCCTCGTAGTAGTAATAGGAGGTCACGCAGGCCGACACGATGAGGTCAACCTGCTGGGCGTTGAGCAGTTCCACCGAGCGCAGCAGTTCCGGCAGCGGGGAGGGCTCGTTGTACAGGATGGCCCGGGTGCGGTCCGGAATGGCCGAGTTGCTGTGCAGCACTATTTCCAGGAACTCCTGGTCGGTTTTGGCCGGAGATTTTTCAATAACGTGCTTGAGCAGCAGCATTCCTGCCCGCGCACCCATACCACCGATAATACCTAATTTCTTCTTTTGCATTTTTCTACTAGATAAAGAGGTTGATTTCCGGGCGCCGGGGGGTAGCCCCGCCCGGCGCGGCGGCTAGTTGTAGCTGGGCATGTCGAACACGTCCAGCAGCAGGTTGAAGGTGATGACCACAATCAGCAGGTCACTATCAAAGGGCATGTTCAGCTTGAAGCCGGGGCGGCTGTACATCTTTTTCAGCCGCTCAATCACGGCCGGGTTGAAGTAGCCCTGCCGCTTGATCTGGTCGTAGCTGAGCAGGTCCATGACCATCTCATCCTTGTTCTGAATGAGCTGGCAGCTGCCTGGGGCCACGAAGCCGAACTTCTGGCGGTAGGCTATTTCGTTGGGCACGTACTGCTCGGCTACCTTGCGCAGCAGGTACTTTTCGGCCAGGCCCTGCATCTGGTACTGGGGCGGAATGGTCTTGATGAACTCGAACAGCTCCACGTCCAGGAAGGGGTAGCGGCCTTCCACGGAGTTGGCAAAGCACATCCGGTCGCAGTGGTCGGAAATGAGGTGGTCGGCCAGGCGCAGCTTCAAATCCAGGTAGGAGCGTTTATGGAAGCTGTTGCGCCCGGCTAGCTGCTGCTTGTTGATGGGGAAGTTGCGCAGGCAGTCAATCTCATCAAACCGTTCATTCACCGCGTCAGAGTAGATGTCCTGCTTGTCGGTGCGGAAAGCCACGTGGTTTTTCTCGTAGAAGAAGTTGCCGTCGCCCCAGAGCTGCTCGTGCATCTGGCCCTCCAGCATGGCCGTCAGGTCGTCGTCGTAGCGGGCGCGGTTACCCACCGCGTCCAGGCGGTAGCCCACGTAGCCCCCGAACAGCTCGTCGGCCCCTTCCCCGGATAATACTACTTTGATTCCTTGGTCGCGCACGCTCGCCGACAAGGCCATGGAGCAGGTGTTGTAGGTTTCCTTCAGGGCCGTTTCGCCGTAGTACACCGTTTTGCGCAGCAGCTGGGAAATGTTCTGCCAGTCGAAGGAAATTTCGTTGTGCTCACTGCCCAGGTGGGAGGCCATCTTGCGCTGGTACACGGCCTCGTCAATCTGGCTGTTGTCGTGGTGGGGGAAGGTGACAGCAAAGGACTTGAACGAGGAACCGGGGTGGGTTTTCTTCATCACCGACCCAATCAGGGACGAGTCCAGGCCGCCGCTGAGGTAGAAGCCCACCGGCACGTCGGCGTGCACGCGGTAGGCCACCGACTTGAGCAGCTTCTCTTCCAGCAGCTCGGCGTAGTACTTTTCCGGGCGGCTCAGGTCATGGTCGCCGTCCTGGGGGAAGTCGGCATCCCAGTAGGTGTGCTCGGTGCACACGCCGTTTTTCAGCAGCAGATAGTTGCCGGCCCGCAGGCTATGGATGCCCTTGAACATGGTCACGGGGCTTACCCACCCCGGGAAGGAAAACACCTGGTCCAGGCCCGTCATGTTGATGCGGCGCTCCACAAAGGGCACCTCCAGGATGGCCTTGATTTCGGAGGCGAAAATCAGGTGGCCCTGCTGCTCGGTGTAGAACAGGGGGCAGACGCCGAAATGGTCGCGAGCCAGCAGCAGCGTATCCGTGCGCTTGTCGAAGAGGGCGAAGGCGAACTGACCCACCAGCCGCTCGAAGAGGCGGTAGCCGTACTCGTAGTAAAGCGGAATAATTACCTCCACGTCGCACTCCGACGTGAACTTGTAGCCCTTGGCGATAAACTCGCTACGCAGCTCCTTGAAGTTGAAAATCTCGCCGTTGCAGATGAGGATAATCTGCTCATCCTCGCTGTAGAAGGGCTGCGAGCCGCCGGCCAGATCAATGATGCTCAGGCGATTGAACCCCAGGGCCCAGTACGGCTCCCGGTGAATGTTGGTGCTGTCCGGGCCGCGGTGGTTGATGGCCCGGGTCATGTTGACGATAATATCTTCCGGGATGACGTGTTGCTTATCCTGGCTAAAAATTCCGGTTATCCCGCACATAGTGGTTGACGCTCAAGGAGCTGTAGGGTAGAGATAGAGGAAGGAAGAGGGGGCGCGGCCGGCGCGTTCCGGCCGCCACCACCGGGGTACTGGGAGGAGCTGGAGGGGCTGGCGGCGCCAGGGGGCTACATTTCCAGCATCTGGGCCAGGAACAAGTCGGCTTCTTCGGCCTCGGTGGCCGAGGCCAGCAGGCTGAGGTCGCGCAGGCTCGCGGCCGGGGTCAGCTGGCCAGCCAGGTGGCGCAGGTTGCCGAGCAGGGCCTGCACCGTGTCTTCGCGGAACAGGGCCGTGTCGTACTCCAGGTGCACCCGCACGGCGCCTGCCTCCTCCACAAAGAAGAAGCACAGGTCGTACTTGCTGCTTTCTAGGTCGGAGCCGAAGCGGGAGATGGTCAGGCCGGTGGGCATCGCCGGAGCCTGCTGGCTGTCGATGTTCTGGAGCACAATCATCACATCGAACAGGGGCGAGCGGCCGGCCTGCAGCGGCAGGTTCAGCTGCTGCAGCAGCGTGTCGAAGGGGTAGAGCTGGTGGGAAGTAGCCCCCACTACCTGCTGCTTCACCTGCTGGTACAGCTCGGTTACCGTGTGCTCGCCTGAGAAGGTGGAGCGCAGGGCCAGTGTGTTGACGTAGAGGCCGATCTGGCCTTCTAGGTCCAGGTGCTCCCGCCCGGCCATGGGCGTCCCAATCACCATATCGGTCTGGCCCGTGTACTTGTGCAGCAGCACGTTGGTAGCCAGCAGCAGGGTCATGAACAAGGTGCCCTCCTGGGCGGCGCCCAGCTGCAGCAGGGCCTGGTATTCGGCCTGGGTGATGTCGGCCGTGAGGGTTTTGCCGGCGTAGGTCCGGTGTTCTGGTCGTGGAAAGTCGGGGGAGAGGTCAAGCACGGGCACGGCTTCGGCAAACTGGCTGAGCCAGTACTGCTCCAGGCGCTGGCCTTCCTCGCCGGCGAGGGAGGCCGTGAGCCAGGCCGCGTAATCTTTGTACTGAATGGGCAGCGGGGGTAGGCGCAGGGGCTGGCCGGCCGTCAGGGCGTTGTAAGCTTGCATCAGCTCATCGAACAGCACCTGCATGGACCAGCCGTCGCCGATGATGTGGTGCAGCGTATACACCAGCACGTGCTCCTGGGTGCCCAGCTGCCAGAGCTTAAGGCGCATGAGCGGACCGGCGGCTAGGTCGAACGGGGTGCGGATTTCGGCCAGCACCTTGGCCTGCAGGGCTTCGGAGCTCAGGTTGTCGCCGCGCAGGTCCTGCTGGGTCAGCAGCTCGGCCACGGGCCCGGTGGGCAGCACCTGCTGGCTTACGGTCCAGTCGGCGTTTTTGCGGAACACCGTGCGCAGGCTCTCGTGGCGGGCGGCCACGGCGGCCACGGCACCGGCAAAGGCGGTGGCGTCCAGCTCGCCCTCCAGCCGGAGCACGAAGGGCATGTTGTAGGCCACCGTGCTGCCCTCCGACTGGCAGGCCTTCCAGATGCTGTACTGGGCCGGGGTGAGGGGGTAGCGCTCCTGGGCCGGGGCCACGCTGATATGCCGGGCAGCAGCTTCGGGCCGGGCCTGGGCCAGGAAAGCAGCCTGCTTCTCTACGGTTAGGTAGTCAAAGAACTCGCTGAAGCTAACCTTCTTGCCAAAGGCCTGGTTGACGCGCAGAATAAGCTGGGAGAAGTTCAGGCTGTTGCCGCCCAGGGAAAAGAAATCGGCCTGCACGCTGACGGGGTTCTGCTTGAGCACCTGCTCCCAGATTTTCTGCAGCTCGGCTTCCAGCACCGTGGTCGGGGCCACGTAGGGGCGCTCCTCGGCCTGCTTTTGCTCGGTGGCAAGCTGGGCCAGCGCTTTCTCGTCGACTTTGCCATTGGGCGTGAGCGGGAAGGCCTTTACCTGCAGCCACTGCATGGGCACCATGTAGGCGGGCAGGCGCTCGGCCAGGTAGCTGCGCACGCGGGCCACCTCTACGGGCTCTTCCGCTTGCAGGTAGCCCACCAGGTAGCTTTCCTCCTCGTGCTTGAGCACGCCTACCAGCGCGTTGGACACCCCGGGCACCTGCAGCAGCACGGCCTGAATTTCGCCCGGCTCGATGCGGTAGCCCCGGATTTTCACCTGCTTATCGGCCCGCCCCAGGTAGTCGAAAATGCCGTCGGCGTTCTGGCGCACCAGGTCGCCGGTTTTGTACCAGGTGCGCTGCTGCGGGTCCCAGGGCAGGGTCACGAAGCTCTTGGCCGTTAGTTCTGGCTGGTGGAGGTAGCCCTGGGCCAGGCAGTCGCCGCCAATGTAGAGCTCCCCGATGCAGCTGTTGCCCACGCACTCCAGCGCCTCATCCAGCACGCACACGGTAGTGTTGGCAATGGGCTCCCCAATAAAGATGCGCTCATCCTGCGGGGTCACTTTTTGCACTACGCAGCCTACCGTGGCTTCCGTGGGGCCGTACTCATTGTAAATCTCGATGTCGGGGTTGAGCTTGCGCAGGGTGTGGATGTGGTCCCATTCCAGGGCCTCGCCGCCCACAATCACCTTCTTCACCGTGCTGCGGGTGAGGGGTAGGTTCTTGAGCATGGCCACGTGCGAGGGCGTGAGCTTGAGAATGTCGATGGCCAGGCCCTTTTCCGCATCCACGGCTTCTTCCAGAATGCTGAGAATGTGCTTTTCGGCATCGCTGATGAAGAGTACCTGCCCCCGGCACAGGGAGGTGTAGATGGCCGTTACGGTCAGGTCGAAGGCAATGGAGGTGAACAGGGCCCAGTTGCCCCGCTCGCCGGGCGCGAAGTAGTAATTATTGCTCCACTGCACATAGTTGGTCAGGCTGCCGTGCTGAATCATGACGCCCTTGGGCTTGCCCGTGGAGCCGGAGGTGAAAATGATGTAGGCCAGATCCGAGAGGGCCGGTAGGGGCAGGGGCTCGGTGGAAGCGCCTGCCAGCACGTCGTCCTCGTCCAGCAGCAGGGCCGTGAGCTGGCACAGCTGCTGCTTCTGGCTCCACACGGCCACCTCAGAGAGCACCAGCTGGCAGCGGCCGCTTTCAATGATCTGGCTGATGCGGGTATCGGGGTAGGCCGTATCGATGGGCACGTAGGCGGCCCCGGCCTTGAGCACGGCCAGGATGCTGATCGGCAGCCACTGGCTGCGGCCCAGCAGCAGGGCTACGTGGCTGCCCGGCCCGATGTGGTAGCGCTGGCGCAACACATGGGCCAGCCGGGTGCTGGCCGCATCCAGCTGGGCGTAGCTCAGGGTAGTCTGCTTATAGACTACGGCCGCCGCCGCCGGGTGGCGGGCCACCTGCTCCTGAAACAGCTCCAGCACGGTTTGCGGGGTAATAGCCGTCGACTGCTCCGCGCGGCCCGCGGCGCACTGCGCCAGCTGATCGGCGGGCGAGAGGGCCAGCTTGCGCCGTAGGAACGTGCTCCACTGCTCGGCTACCAGCTCGATGCTCTGATCCGGGTAGGCGTTGGTCGCGTAGTAAAAGTCGAACACGAGCTGCGTAGCCTGCTCCTGCACCACCAGCTGCAGGGCGTGCGCCTCGGCTACGGCGTGCAGGTCGGTGAGCGTTACGGTAACATTCTGGCCCAGGGGCTGGAAGGCCGCCGCGGGCAGGTAGCCGAAGCCGTAGGAGTAGAAGTCGGTGTCTTCCTTACCCACGTGAGCGAAGCTGAAGAAGTCTTCCCAGTCCAGCAGCTCTTCTTCCCGCTGCTCCAGCAGGGTCGCCGGGTTGGCTTCGGGCCCGAAGTCGGTGGCCTTCACCAGCAGGGGCACGGTTTTGCCCATGGCGCCCACGGCGTGCTTCAACTCGTCGTAGAGACGGTCAAACCGCTGCAGGCCAATAACAAAGTGTTCCGGGCGCTCAAACGAGTACAGAAACCGGGCGAACAGGGACAGCAGCAAGTTGCGCAGGGAAACGCTGTGGGCGGCGCACTGCGCTTGCAGGGCCTGGAACACAGCCGGCTCCGCTACCAGGCGCCGGCGGGCCAGGGCCCGGGGGGCGCCGGCCTTCTGCTCGAAGGGGACCAGAGGCTTCTGGAAGTAATACGGGCGGTATTGCTTCCAGTACGTCAGGGCCTCGGTGTCCGCATCGGCCAGCAGCTCCTGCTGCCAGGAGGCGTAGTTCTCGTAGGGCAGCACGTCCTCGGTGGGGGTAAGCTCGGCGCCGTTGCAGAGGGCCGCTACCTCCTGCAGCAGCACGTGCAGGCTGGCCGCATCGGCCTGCAAGGGGTGAGCCCGCAACCAGAGCAGGGTACGGGTAGGTGCCAGCTGAATAAGGGCGGCCCGCACCGGGGTATTCAGGGCCACGGGGGCGGCCCAGTCGGTCTGCAGGGAAGCCAGCAGCTGCTGCTGGGCGGCCGCATCCTGGTCCTGCCAGTCGTGGGTGGCGCAGGCGAGGGTAGCGGCTTGCTGGGGCTGCTGCAGGGGGTAGTGCAGGGCCGAGGAACGGCCGAAGTACATGGCCAGGCTGTTGTGCCGCTGCACTACCTGCTGCAGAATGCGCTGTACTTTTTCACTGGCGATGGTGCCGTTTAGCTCGGCAGTGGCCCACGTACCGGCCTGCTGCACCTGGCTGATGCTGTCCCAGGTTCTGGCCTGCGCCGGCGCCAGGGAGTAGCCTTGGAGGGTAAGGGAATTCTGTTCCATAAGGGGTGGTGATAAGGACGGCAGCAGGAGGGCGGCCGTGGCGGCCGGCACTCTGGGCCTCTGAATACAACTACTTGGCTAAAAGCACGCTACCCTGCTATTTCTCAACTCTTCCTCAACTCTTCCTGGCTGCAGCGGGGCGGCCGCAGGGGCAGCCCGGGCCGGGCGCGGCAGGTAGCGGGCCGCGGATACGATAAAATCACTAGCTACTACTGGCCCGGGCCTAGTCTTCCATGGGCTCCAGCAGCGACACCAGAATCTGGCGCTCTCCTTTAAAGGGCATGCGGCCGTGGGCCATGAGCATGTTGTCGAGGAAGAGCACGTCACCCTTCTCCCAGGGAAACACAATCAGGGCGTTCTGGTAGGCCTGGCCGATTTCCTCTACCTCCGCCCGGCTGATTTCGGAGCCGTCGCCGAAGCAGGTATCAAAGGGCAGGTTGTCCTGGCCCAGAATGCTGAGCAGGTCTTCGTCCAGGGTGTATTTGTTGAAGAAAAAGGCGTGGTTGAACCAGGTTTGCTCTCCGGTTTCCGGGTGGGTATAAATGGCCTTCTTGCGCCAGCGCGTCACCAGCTTTTCCTCGCCCTGCCACGCAAACTCCATGTCGCTTTGCCGGCATATTTCCTCCACCTCGGCCTTGTCGGCGGTCTGGAACACTTCCTGCCAGGGCAGGCCCAGCTTCTGCGACAGGTTGCGGGTGTACATCACCCCGAGCTGCTCGAACTTCTGCCGCAGCGCCGGGCTGAGGCCGGCCAGCACTTGGCGCGTATCGGCAATGGGGGTTTCGCCCTGCTCGGCGGCGGGCGTCACGCAGCAGAAAATCACCCGCATGGGCCAGGAGCTGGCGTACGACGACTCGCTGTGCATGTTGATCGTCTGGTCGGCCGGGTGGGTGGTAGTGTGGTAGATTTTGTCGCCTACCTCGTGGCGGGGCGAGGAGCGCATCTTGTACTCCAGGGCGTTGAGTTCCAGCTGATCCACGAACTGCTTGAAGCGCGGCACCGTGCTGACCCCGAAGTTGCGGAAGAGAATGCCGCCGTACTGGTTGAGGTAGCGCCCCACCAGGGGCTTGTTCTCCTGCATCCAGCCGCCCAGGTCCACGCCCGGAATAGTGCAAGTAAGGACTACCGGCGCGGCGGTGCCGGGCAGGAAGGATTCCTGCACCACATCTTCCAGTAGGCTCACCATGTGGGCCGATACCGTTTTGGCTTTGCTAAGTGCTCCTTTTAATTCTCTAGTGCGCATTGTAGGGATGGTTGTGCCCCTGCTTTCGCAAAAGGCTGTTGATAACAGGTAGCATACAGGGGGAAGTCCGGCGGCCGGCAGCCCCGGGGAGGCGAGCCGACCGGCCCCGGGTTTTTACTATTTCTTCAGGGATACCAGGCGCTGCTTCACGCTGGACTTGCGCTGGGCGCTGCGCTGGGTTTCCAGGCGCTGCTGCAGGGCGGCCACGCTGACCTCGGGCTGGCAGCGGAACTGCTGCACTAAGCCCGCGAAGGTGTCGCGCAGCTGCTGCATCTCGGCGCTGCTAAACTTGCCCGGCAGGTACACGAAGCGAATTGTCAGGCTGCCGGGGTTGGGCAGCACGTGAATGGAAAAGTCCAGGTTGTTGGGCTCATAGGACTTGACGTGGAGCAACTCCCAAGGTGCCTGCTCAGGCTCTTGCATGGGGTAGTTGCGGAACACCATCAAGTGGTCGAACAGGGCACCGCCGGCGGCGCGGCCGTGGGGCATGTCGCTGAGGGGCGTGTAGTGGTAGGGCAGGGAAGCAATGGCCTGCTCGCGCACCCGCTCCATCACCTGGCGCAGGGACTCCTCACGCTGGAAGCGCACCCGCACGGGCAGGGTGTTGATGAACAGCCCCACCATCGCCTCCACCCCAGGCAGCTCCGCTGGCCGGCCCGATACCACCGTGCCGAAGACCACATCCTGACGCTGGCTGCGGCTGCCCAGGTACACGCCCCACAACGCTTGCAGCAACTCGTTGAGGGTAGTGCCCGTTTCGCGGGTAACTTGTTGGAGCTCCTGGAACTCGGTCCCGGCCAGGGTCAGCTCGACGGTGGCTAAGTCCCGTACCAGCTCGTGGGTGTCTTCTTCCGCGCGGCTCATGCCGGCGCCGCCCACGTAGCCGGAGAGGTACTGCCGCCAGTATTCCTTGCCCGCGGCCTCGGGGTAGGTATCCAGCCACTGAATGTAGTCGACGTAAGGTGGGGAAGCGGGCAGGGCCGCCGGCACCTGCTGGCTCAGGGCCTGGTACAGGGCCTGGAACTCGTGCAGAATCAGGGGCATGCACCAGCCGTCCATGATGATGTGGTGGTAGCTCAACACCAGCTCAAACACCTCGGGCTGCAGGCGAAATAGGTGCCAGCGAATGGGTAGCTCCCGCTGCAGGTCGAAACCGCGGGCCCGGTCCTGCTCGGCGTAGTGGTCCAGAATGGGCTCCGGGGCTTCTTCCTCCAGCAAGTCCAGGAAGCCTCCTTCCGGCAGCCGGTCGGCCAGCACCACCTGCAGCACCTCGGCGCCCAGGTTGTCGCGGAAGATGGTGCGCATCACGGCGTGGCGGCGGGCCAGCTGCTGCAGGGCCTCGGCCACCAGGGCCGGTTGCAGGGGCCCTTGCAGGCGGTAGCGCGTTTGCTCGAAGTAGGCCGTGGAGCCCGGGTAGCGGGCGTGGTAGTAGTAGAAGCCCTGTTGCATGGGGCTCAGGGGGTAGGCGTCCTCCACAGCGCACTGCTGCTGCAGCTGCAGTAAGGCCGTCATGTCCACGTCCTGGGCCGTTACGTCGCTGGCCGTCAGGAACTGGGTTTCCGCCGCCTCGCAGGCCGCTGCCAACTGCAGCAGCTGCTCGTGCCACTGGGCCAGCAGGCGCTGCATGGTGGCGGGCTGGTACTGCCGGGCGCCGTAACGCAGGGAAAGCTGCAGCTCCTGGCCGGCAATGGCCGCTGTGGCTTCCAGGGCAAACAAGCGGGACTGCTGGGCGGCCCGTTCGGTACCCTTGCCTTCCGTGGAGAGAGTAAACGTGGTTTCCCGGTCAGTAGTGGCCGAGGCCTGAAACTGGCCCAGGTAGTTGAAGCAGATATCGGCCGACGGTGCGGCGGCCGACTGGCCGCCACCCAGGTAGCGCCAGATGCCGTAGTGGCTGCTCACGCCCCCGTATTCCCGCAGGGCTTCCTTTACTTCCATCAGGTAGCGCAGCTTGTCGGGCTGGCTGGGGGGCAGCACCACCGGGAACAGGGCCGTAAACCAGCCCACCGTGCGGCTCAAATCCAGGGACATAACGCTGCTGCGGCCGTGGTTTTCCAGCATCAGGCCCGGCTGCGCTACCCCGAAGCAGGCCTGCAGGCTCTGGCCGAGGGCGGCCACAAGCAGGTCCTGCACATCGGCCTTGAGCACGCGGTGCGCGGCCTGGCTGAGCACTTGGGTCTGGTGGGCGCTTAGCTGCAGGTGCACTTGCACGGCATCCTGTTCCTGATTTGGAGCCTGGGGCGCGTCCTTGGGCAGCACCGTGAGCTGCTGCTCCACGGCCTGCCAGCGGGCCCCCGCATCCTGCAGCAGAGCCGAGTCGGCCAGGGCCTGCAGGTGCTGCACCCATTTGCGGTAGGAGTGCGTTTTCGGCAGGGCCGGCGCCGCCTGCTCTGACTGGGTGTAGAGGGCCTCAAAGTCTTCCAGCAGAATCCGCCAGGAAACGCCATCAACCAGCAAGTGGTGGGCGCAGAGCAGCACCGTATCCTGGTCCTGGTGCTGGTAGAGCACGCACTTGAACAAGGGGCCAGTGGTCAGGTCGAAGCTGGCCTGGGCTTTGTCCGAGAGGGCCTCCACGGTGGCCAGGTTTTCGGCCAGGGTAACGTCGCGGAAGTGGTGCACTTCCAGGGCGCTGTCCTGATGAGGACGCACCTGCTGCACCCACGTTCCATTTTCCTGGTGGTACACGGCGCGCAGCATGTCGTGGCGCTCAGTGAGGGTGTGGAGCACCGCCGTCAGCCGGTTCAGGTCGAGGGGAGTAGCGCTGTGCAGCACCACCGACTGGTTGTAGTGAGCCGGCGCGGTGGTCATGGCCGAGAAGAAGTATTGCTGGATGGGGCTCAGGGGCACCACGCCGCGCACGGTTTCCTCTTCTATCTCCATCTGGTCGGCGCGCAGCACGGCTGCCATTTCCTGCAGGGTAGCGTGCTGCATCACCTCGGCCACGCTCAGGTGCAGCTGGTGCTTTTTAAGCTTGGCTACCAATTGAATGGCTTTGATGGAGTCGCCGCCGAGGGCAAAGAAGTCATCGGTGCGGCTGATGGTTTCCAGGCCCAGCACGTCCTGCCAGACGGCCAGCAGCCGGGCCTCCTTCGGCCCCACAGCCGCCTCCCGGCGCTCTGGCTGAGGCTCGGGGGTGGCAAACAGGCCAGCGTGCTCCAGCGCCGCGGCGGGGCGGGCAGCCAGCCCGGCCCACTCGGTGGCCGGATCCAGCTCCAGCGCACGCAAGGGCTGGCCGGCGTGCTCCAGGAAGAGGTGAAGCAGGGTAGTAAAGTGGCCGGCCAGCTGCTCCATAGTGGCCGCCTCGTAGAGGTCCGTATTGTACTCCAGGCGCAGTAGCAGCTCCTTTTTCTCGGTTTCTACAAAGAACCAGGTCAGGTCGAACTTGCTGTTCTCCCCGGTGTAGGTGAGCGGCCGGGCAGCCAGCTCGGGGCCGGTTTCCAGGCCGGAGCCGGCGGCCACGTTCACGTCTTGGGTGTTTTGCAGCACCACCATCATGTCGAAGAGGGGCGAGCGGCTCACGTCGCGCTTGAGGCGCAAATCATCCACCAGCTTGTCGAAGGGGTAGCTCTGGTGCTCGAACCCGGCCAGCACGGTCTGCTTTACGTTCTCGAAGAGCTGGGCCAGGGTATCGTCGGGGCTGAAGCGGGTGCGCAGGGCCAGCGTGTTGATGTAGCAGCCAATCTGCTTTTCGATGCTGACGAACTCACGGCCGGCCGTGGGCACGCCCAGTACCACGTCGGTGAGGGCGGTGTGGCGGGCTACCAGGGCGTTGACCAAAGTGAACAGACCCATGAACAGAGACCCACCCAAGCTGTGGCACAGCTGCTCCAGGGCCTGGAGCTGGGGAGCCGCCACAGTAAACTCGGCCAGGGCGCCGGCTGAGGTCTTGACGGCGGGCCGGGGCTTCTGCCCGATCAGGTCGAGGCGGGGCCAGCCGCCACGAAACTGCTCCTGCCAGTAGGCGCCCTGTTGGGCCAGCAGCCCCTGCGCCAGCTGCTGCTGCTGCCACGCAGCGTAGTCTTTATACTGGAATGGCAGGGCCGGCAGCGGCACGGCCTGCTGGCGGAGCAGCCCGTGGTAGAGGGCCAGCAGTTCGGTGAAGAACACGTTCATAGACCACCCATCACTAATGATGTGGTGCATCACGTAGCCCAGGGCGTACTGGGCCTCCTCGGTTTTGTAGAGAGCAATTTTCAGCAGCGGGGCGGTGGCCAGGTCGAAGGGGCGCAGGGCCTCAGTCCGGAAGCGGGCCGCTACCTCCTCCAGGGGCAGCGCCTCCGGGTAATAGGTGAACACCTCCCCGGCGGCCAGAGCCGGCAGCACCCACTGCGCCACCTGCTCGTACTCGTCTTTGCGGAACACGGTGCGCAGTATCTCGTGGCGCTCCAGCAGCTGGCCTAAGGCGTCCTGGAGCAGGGCCGGGTCCAGGGGGGCCGGCAGCAGGTAGGCGCTGGACATGTTGTAGGCCGTAGACTCGGGCTGCATCTGCTGCAGCACCCACAGGCGCTTCTGGGCAGCCGACAGGGGGTAGCTGGGCTGCTCGCCGGCCCGGGGCAGGATTACCCAGGAGGTAGGGGCAGCCGTTTGCAGCTCCAGCATCTGGGTTAGCTCCTCCAGCACAGGGTGGGCGAAAATCTCGCTCAGGCGCAGGGTAGCCCCCAGCCGCTCACTAATGCGCGAAATCAGCTGGGTGGCCTTGAGGCTGTGCCCGCCCAGGTCGAAGAAGTTGTCCTTCACGCTAACCTTGGGCAGGCCCAGCAGCTCCTGCCAGATAGCCACCATTTCCTGCTCTACGCCCGTGCGGGGGGCCACGTACAGGGTGGTTTCATCCTCCACGTACGCCTTGGGGTTAGGCAGCTTGCTGCGGTCTACCTTGCCGTTAAAAGTGAGCGGAATGGTGGGCACGCGCACGAAGTAGGCTGGCACCATGTAGGGCGGCACGTGCAGCTGCACATACAGCCGTAGCTCCTTGGCGCTGAGCGTGTCCTCGCCGGTATAGTAGGCCACCAGGAAGTTGTCTCCGTCCTCGTCTTTGAGGGCCACTACCACGGCCGTTTCCACTTGCTCGTGCTTGAGCAGGTTGTTCTCGATTTCACCCAGCTCAATGCGGTGCCCCCGGATTTTCACTTGGTTGTCGATGCGACCCAGGTACTCCAGGTCGCCGCTGAGCGTGATGCGGGCCAGGTCACCGGAGCGGTACAGGCACCGGCCCGGGGCCACGGGCAGCTCCACGAAGCGCTGGGCCGTGAGCTGCTCCTGGTTGAGGTAGCCGTGGGCTACCCCTTCGCCGGCCACATAGAGCTCCCCCACTACCCCGCGCGGCACGGGCTGCTGGTCCTGGCTCAGGATGTAACAGCCCAGCGTTGGGATGGGCTGGCCGATGTTGCTGATGCCGCTTTCAATTTCCGGCTGGTTGATTTGCTTGTAGGTCACGTGCACGGTGGTTTCCGTGATGCCGTACATGTTAATCAGCTGGGTGCGGGGATACTTCACGGCCCAGTCCTTCAGCTGCAGAGGGGCCAGCGCCTCGCCCCCGAAGATGACGTAGCGCAGGGCCGGCAGGGTAGCTCCTTGCTGGGTAGCGTCGGTGTGAATGAGGCGGTAGAAGGCCGAGGGCGTCTGGTTGAGCACCGTCACGCGCTGCTCCACCAGCAGCTGCCAGAACAGCTCCGTGTCTTTGGCCACTATCTCGGGCACCACCACCAGCTTGCCCCCGTAGAGCAGGGCGCCGTACATCTCCCACACCGAAAAGTCGAAGCAGTAGGAGTGGAACATGGTCCACACGTCCTGATCGTGGAAGTCGAAGAGGTTCTGCTCGTTGAAGAGCAGGCGCACCACGTTGCGGTGCGACACCTTGACGCCCTTGGGCCGCCCCGTGGTGCCCGAGGTGTAGATGACATAGGCCAGCTGCTCCGGAGCAATAGCCACGGGGCTCACCTGGGTCGGCAGCTCAGCGCGCCGGCTCAGGAACTCGTCCAGCACGGCCTGGTCCACGAGCACCTTGCTGCGCGAGTCGGCCACGATGTAGTCGATCCGCTCCCGGGGGTAGCCCGGGTCCACGGGAATGTAGCAGCCGCCGGCTTTCAGAATGCCCAGCATCACCCCAATCAGGTGGCCGGAGCGGGGCAGGCACACCGACACGAAGTCCTCGTTGTGGACCTGGTGGTGCTCCTGCAGGTAGGCGGCAAACTGGGTGCTGTACTCGTGGAGGGCGGCGTAGGAAAGCTGCTCCTCGTAGAACACGACAGCTGTATTGTCGGGCACGGCCTGGGCCTGGCAGGCAAACAGGCTCACCAGGTTTTCCTCCGTGGGGAAGGCTACGGCTGTAAAGTCGAGGGCAGCGGCCAGAGCTGCTTCTTGGGCCGGGGCCAGGTAGGGAAGTCGGGCCAGGAGCTGCTCCGGGGAGGCACTGAGCTGGCTTAGCCAGTAGAGCAGGTTCTCGCAGAAGGCGGCAACAGTGGTTGGATCGAAGTAGCGCTGGTTGAAGGTGAGGTAGCCCCCCAGCTCCCCGGCGGCATCTTCCTTGAAAAGCAGGTTCAGATCGTACTTGCCCAGACCGGAGTTGGTTTCCTGGTAGGTCCAGGTAGCGCCGGCCGCGGCCCGGGCCGGGGTAGCAGCCTCGTAGTGAAAGAGCACGTCGAAAAAGGCCGTGCGGCTCATGTCCTTAGCCGGGTTCAGCAAGGTGCAGAGCTGCTCGAAGGGCAGTTCCTGGTAGGCCAGGGCCTGCTCCAGCTTGCCGGCCACCTGGCCCAACAGCTCCGGGAAGTGCTGCTGCCTATCCAGGAAGCTACGGATAACCAACAGGTTGTCGGCCGGTCCGGCGGCTGGCCCCAGGTGCTGGCGGTGGTTATCGCCGAAGGTACCGACTACCACCTCTTCCAGCCCGGAATAGTGGTGCAGCAGCACCAGAAAGGCCGTGAGCAGCACCTCTTTGCCGGAGTGGCCGTGGGCGGCGCCCAGAGCCTGCAGCTGCTGGGCCAGGGGGGCCGGCACGCGGAAATTGTAGGTCTGCCCGTCGTAGAGGTGGATATGGTCGCGCGGGGCGTCGGTGGCAATTTCCAGGGCCTGCACGTTGCCTTTCAGCTCGTGCTTCCAGTAAAACAGCAGCGACTCCACGGTTTCCTCCGGGAATTCTTTCTGCCAGAGGGCGTAGTCGACGTACTGCAGCTCCAGCGGGGCCAGTTCCGGGGCGGCGCCCTGGGCCAGCTGCTGGTACACGGTGGTCAGCTCCTCAAACAGCACCTGCACCGAGAACCGATCGACGATGAAGTGGTGGAACACCCACAGCAGGTAGTGCTGCTGCTGCCCGTTGGTGAAGAGGGTAGTGCGGTGCAGCACCCCGCTTTGCAGGTCGAAGGGCTCCTGCACGTGGGGCCGCAGGGCCGCCGCCACGCCCGCCGGCCCTACCTCGGGCAGGGGGCGCTGCTCCAGGGGCACGGGTAGGGTAGCTGCTACCGTCAGGGCCGGAAACTCGCCTTCCTGCAACTGGCAGCGCAACACCTCGTGGCGGCCCACCAGGTAGGCCACCGCCGCGCGCAGGCACTCCGGGTCGAGGGGGCCATCAATTTGCAACAGCAGGGGCAGGTTGTGGTAAACAGGACTGGCCTCGTATAACTTCCCTTTTTCAAAGGTGTCAATAAACCACAGACGCTCCTGATGATAAGAAAGTGATAAAGTGGTATTCATTATATCCTGTTTACTAGTTGTGGGGGTGTACATCGTAAGGCGGGCGAACGGCGCGGAATGGGCAGCAGCAGCCCCTCCCGCGCCGCGCTCAGGGCGTGCAGGCTGTATTGTGGGGTAGAAAAGGGGGGTAGCCGAGGGCGCTTACTGGGCCAGGGCGGGGCGCGGAAGGGCCTTTTTCAGCGCCGGGAGCGTCACCCGCTCCGTGAGCAGGTGGCGCAGGGGCTGCTCCGTGTGGGCCGCGAACCGGCCGAGCAGACTCACCAGCCGGTCGGCGAAGCGCTCAATAGTCTGGGGCTTGAAAAGCGCCGTTTTGTACTCGATGAAGGGCCGCCCGCCCTGCTCCGGGTTATCGTACACGTACAGGGTCAGGTCGAACTTGCTCTGGGTGTGCACCCGGTCCCAGTCGGCTACCTGCAATGAGCCGGTGGCCGCCGGCGCGGCTGGGGCGCTGGTAAGCATGTTGATGGCTACATCGAAGACGGCGCTGTGCTTGGCATCCCGGGCGGGGGCGTAGTGGCGAACCACTTCCTGGAAGGGGTACTCCTGGTGGGCGTACCCGTCCAGCAGCACCTGCTGTACCTGGGCCAGGAACTGCCCCAGCGTCAGGGCCTCGTCGATGTGGGCTTTCAGGGCCAGCGTGTTCACGTACACGCCAATCTGGTCCACCAGCTCGCTGCGGCTGCGCACGGCTACCGGCACGCCCACAATAATTTCCTGGTCGGTGGAGTAGCGGTTGAGCACCAAGTAGTAGGCGCTCAGCAGCAGGGCAAACAGGCTTACCTCGTGGGCGGCGGCTACCTGCTGCAGCGTGGCCAGCAGGTCGGGGGCCAGGGTAAACTCGTAGCGGCGGCCCTCCGACGACTTCTGCTCCGTGCGGGGCCAGTCGGTGGGCAGAGCCAGCACGGGCAGTTTCCGGCCCAGGTGGTTTTGCCAGAAGGCCTGGAGCTGCTGCAGGCCTTCGCCCTGCCAGCGCGCCTGCTCATCCACCGCGTAATCCTTGTAGTGAATGGCCAGGGGGGCCTTGGTCCAGGTAGCACCGGCCGCCAGCTGCTGGTAGCACTCCAGCAGCTCACGCACCAGTATCTGCCCCGACCAGCTGTCACCCACAATGTGATGCATTACAAAGCCCAGAGCGTACTCCTCCGGCCCCAGGGCTACCAGCAGTAGCTTCAGCAGAGCCGGCGTGGTCAGGTCGAAGATGGTATCGGTGAGGTCGGCAATCAGGGCCTCAGCCTGCGCTCCGGGGCTGGCGGCCCCGGAGGCGTCCACGAACTGCAGAGCCACCGCAGCGGCTGGGGTGGAGTGAATCCGTTGGGTTATCTGGCCACCCGCCTCGTGGAAGGAGGTGCGCAGCGACTCGTGGCGGGCTACCACGGCCTGCAGGGCCTGGGCCAGCAGCTCAGGCTGCAGGGGGCCGCGTAGGTGGTAAGCCTGGGCCATGTTGTACGCCTGCTGCCCGGCCTGCGTCTGACTCGCCAGCCAGATCTGCTGCTGGGCAAACGACAGGGGGTAGGCCGGCTGGGGGGCGGCGGGCTGGATGGGGCCAAGGGCCCGGGTCTGGGCCAGCAGCAGTTCATCCAGGTACTCGGCAAACTTGCGCAGGGTAGGCGCCTTGAACAATTGCCGGATGCCACCCACGCCCAACTCCAAGTGCATAGTGCGCGTGATGCTAGCCCCCAGCTGAATGGCTTTCAGGCTGTTGCCGCCAATTTTAAAGAAGTTGTCGGTGGCGCTGATGGGCTCTACCTGCAGCAGTTGCTGCCAGATGGCGCGGAGCTGCTGCTCGGTGGGGCTAAGGATTTCCGGCGCGGGCGTAGCGCTGGGTGCCGGCGCGGCCAGTGGGTCGGGCAGGGCGGCCAGGTCAACCTTGCCGTGGCCGTTGATGGGAAACGCTTCCAGGCCCACGAGGTAGTCCGGCACTTCATAGGCGTTGAGGTGCTCCTGGCAGTAGGCGCGCAGGGCCTCTTCGCTGAGCGGGGTGTGGGCGGCGTAGTAGCACACCAGGTACTGGTCGCCGGCGGGCGTTTCCCGCACCCGGCACTTCACCTGCTGCACGTCCTTGTGCTGCAAAATGCCGGCCTCTACCCCCGCCACATCCACCCGAATGCCGCGCAGCTTTACCTGCCCGTCCTTGCGGCCGATAAGAGTAATAGTGCCATCGGGCAGGTACTTGGCCACATCGCCGGTTTTGTAGACGAGGTCCGTGGGGCTCTGGGTCAGGGGGTTGGGTACGTACACGGCGGCGGTGGCCTGCGGGTCGCGGTAGTAGCCCTTGGTCAGGAAAGGCGTTTTGATGTACACGTCGCCCTCTTCCCCGACGGCGCAGAGCTTGCCCTCGGCGTTGATGAGCAGAAGCAGGGTGTTGGCAATGGGCTTGCCCACGCTGACCCGGTCCGACATTTTGCCCGAAGCGGCCCCAATCCGGTGGAAGGATTTGAGCATGGTGCTTTCTGTGGTGCCGTAGAGGTTGACCAGCTCCGTGCCCGTGCCCGTGTTTTTCTGCCAGCGGTACACGTCTTTGTTATAGAGCGTTTCGCCGGCCAGCAGGCAGAAGCGCAGGTCGGGAAACGAGTAGGCCCCTTTCCCGCTTTCCTCTACCTCCTGAATCATGGCCCGGAACACCGAGGGCACCGTGCACATGAGGGTGATGCGCTCCTGCTGCAGCCACTGCAGCAGGCCCCGCACGTTGCTCATGATGTCGGGCGGAGGAATGCAGAGCGTGCCCCCGGTGACCAGCGGGCCCAGAATGTCGCGCAGGGAGGCGTCAAACGTCAGGGCCGCCAGCTGCGACACCCGGAAGTCTTCGGTGTAGGCAAACTCCTTGGTTATCCAGTGGATGAAGTGGCTCAGGCTGCGCTGCACGCCCTCAATTACCTTGGGCGCGCCTGTGGTGCCGGAGCTAAAAAACAGGTAGCAGGTATCGGTGGGGGCAATGGCTACCTCGTGGGCCGGCGCCGGGGCCAGGATCAGGGCTTGCCGCACGTAGCGCCCCTGCTGCCAGGTATAGTAGGTTAGCTGCTGCTGCTCGTCCAGGGCCAGCAGTTGGCGCGGGGCCTCGGCCTGCAGGCGCTGCAGCAGGGCCTCCAGCCGGGGCAGCTCCGCGACTAGGGTCAGAATGAGCTGGGGCCGGATGTCCTGCCAGATTTTGCGCCAGGTGTTGTCGCCCAGCTGCCAGCTTACGGGCAAATACACCTTCCCCGCCTTGAACACGCCCAGCAGCGCGGCTGCCACGGCCGGCTGCTTGGGCAGCAGCACCAGCACTACCCCCCGCTCCGTAGGCTCCAGCTGCAGGCAGGCGCCAGCCACGGCATTTACCTGCTGCTGCAGCTGCCCGTAGGTCAGCGTCTGGGAGCCGTGCCGTACGGCCGTGCGGGCCGGCGCGTCGAGGGCTTGTTGCTCAAAGAGGGTATGGATAATCTGCTTCATAGTAGCACTGGCGGGGAAAGGAAGAAGGCCGGGGCGGCGGGTAGTGATGATGGGTAGATTCAGGTAGGGAAAGGCAGGTAGCAGGTGCGGGCCAGGCGGCGGTTTTCGGGCGCCGGAGCGGCCTAGAACTCGTCGTCCACATCCTGCAGCGCCAACTCGTGGAGGGCCGGCAGCCCGGCGGGCTGGTAAGTGCGGGCCAGCTCCGGCAGCAGCAGAGCCGGCGCGGTGAGCAGCTGCTGCAGGATGTCCAGTAGCCGCTGGTGCAGCTCCCGGGCCAAGGCTACCCCTATTTTGCCGGGGTTATATTCCAGGTGGAGCACCAGTGTGCCACCGCTTTCGTGGAATATGAAATTAAGGTCGTACTTACTTTTCGCTTCCTGCTCGGGTAATACACCAATCTCTAATTGCACGGTATCTAAGGCCGTATTCTCACGCTGATTATTTCTGATATCGATATTCAGGTAGTTGATCGATACTTTGGTCAAATCGCCCAGATCAATGCCGTGTAGTTGCTGCAGCAATTCGTGCAGTAACGTAGTGGGATAGAGCTGGTACTGATAGGTAGCGGCCACCACGGCGTGCACCTGCTCCAGCAGCTGCTGCAACGACTGATGCTCGTGCAGCTGGGTGCGCAGCAGTACGGAGTCGGCAAAGCACCCGATTACGCGGTCCAGGTCGGCGTGCAGGCGCCCGGCAAAGGGGCTGCGGATGGTGATGTCGCGCTGGCCCGTGTAGGAGTATAGCAACAGGTTCAGGCTCGTCAGGGCCACGGAGAACACGCTGCTGTTGGTGGCCACCGCCAGCTGCTGCAGGTCTTGCAACAGCCTGGGGGCCAATTCGGTGGTTATTAGCCCGGGTTCGGCACTGTCTGGGTCGCCGCTGCCGGCGAAGGGCAAGGTCAGCAGCTCGGGCTCCTGGCGGAACTGCTCGCGCCAGTACTGCTCGTAGAGGGGCAGCGAGTCGGCCCCCAGCTCCTGCTGCTGCCAGCTGGCATAGTCCTTATACTGAATTTCCTCCTGCACTTTGGGCTTGCCCTGCAGGGTCAGCAGGTAGGCGTGCAGCAGCTCCTCGCGCAGTACTTCCAGCCCCCAGCCGTCGCTGACGATGTGGTGCAGGAAGTAGTGGAGGGCGTACTCGGTGGGAGCCAGCTTGAACAGGGCCAGCTTGAACAACGGCCCCGCCTGCAAATCCAGCACGGTAGCCTGCAGAGCCTGGCAGCTGCGGGCCATTTCCGCGGCCGGCTCGGGCCGGTCCGAAAGGTCCTGGTAGGTCCATACCTGCTCCACGGTGATGGCGCTGAGCACCCACTGGCGGATTTCGCCGGTGGCGTCGGGGCGGTACACGGTGCGCAGAATGTCGTGCTGGTCCAGCAGCAGGGCGGCGGCCTGCCGGAAGCACTCGGGCTGCAACTCTCCCTTCAGCGACATGCCACCGCTGATCAGGTACTCGCTGCCGCTGTGCTGCCAGTCGGCGGCGAAGATGCCCAGCTGCTGGGTGCTGAGCGGGTAGCTTTTCTGCCAGGGGGCGCGGGTAATGGGCTGGAAGGTTACTTTTTCGGCGCGGTGCAGCTGGGCCGCCTGCTCGGCAATGGAGGAGTGCAGCAGCTGGGCCAGGGCAATATCGGCCTGCAGGGTTTTGCGGATTTCGGCCAGCAGCCGGCTGGCCTTGAGGCTGTGTCCGCCTACTTCCGAGAATTTTTCCTCTACCCCAAAGTCCTTGCGACCCAGCACTTTCTCCCACAGGTGCCAGAGCTGCTTTTCCACGCCGTTGCGGGGGGCCACCCGGGCCACCTCAGGGCCGGCGGCCACATGAGCGGGCACGGGCAAGGCTTGCCGGTCGACTTTGCCGTTGGCGTTGATGGGCAGCTTGTCCAGTGACACGAAGCAGGTAGGCACCATGTACTCGGGCAGGGTTTGTAGCAGGTAGGCGCGCAAGGCCTGCTCGTCGCGGATGCTGCCTACCACGTAGGCGCACAGGTACTTGTCGCCGCGGGCATCTTCGTTGAGCCGTACCACGCCGTCGGTAATTTCGTCCCAGAGGCTGAGGTAGTACTCAATTTCGGCCAACTCCACGCGGTGGCCCCGGATCTTGACCTGAAAATCAATGCGGCCCATGAAAGCCACCGCCTCGTTTTCCTGCCACCGGCCCAGGTCGCCGGTGCGGTAAAGCAGCTCGCCGGCCTTGTAGGGGTTGGGCACAAACTTGGCGGCTGTTTTCTCCGCGTCGTTGAGGTAGCCCAGGCTCACGCCGGCGCCGCCCAGGCAGATTTCCCCGCTGGCCCCGCGGGGCAAGAGCCGCAGGCCCTCGTCGAGGATGTACAGGGTGTCGTTGGTAAGTGGAATGCCGATGGGCACCGTCAGGTCCGATTCCCGCACTTCGTCCACGGCGTGGAAGGTAGCGTACACGGTGGTTTCCGTGGGGCCGTACATGTGCAGCAGGCGCCCGGGGCCCAGGTACTCGGCGGCCCGGCGCACGTGGTGCTTGGACACCAGCTCGCCGCCGAAGAGCAGCTTGCGCAAGGGCTGGAACGTGGTAATGTCGGCGTCGACGATGAGGTTGAACAGGGCCGTGGTAATGAACAGTACCGACACCTGGTGCTCGTGAATCCGGGCCTTGATGGCGTCGATGGAGGCTACCTCGGAGCCGGCCAGCACTACCAGCGTGGCCCCGTTCAGCAGGGCCCCAAAGATGTCGAACACGGCCCCGTCGAAGGCGAAGTTTGACCACTGCAGCACCACATCGGAGGGCTGCAGGGAAAGGTAGTTGGTGTTTTTGACCAGGGGCACCACGTTGCGGTGCCGCACCATCACGCCCTTGGGGTTACCCGTGGAGCCCGAGGTGTAAATGACGTAGCAAAGCTGCTCCGGGCTGATGGTCAGGCCCGGGTTGTGCACCGCGTAGCGCGGCTGCAGAGCCAGAAACTCCTCAAAAAACGCATCGTCGGCCGTCAGGGCACAGGCGCTGTCGGAGAGGATGTACTGCTTCCGCTCGGCGGGGTAGCTGTGGTCGACGGGCACGTAGGCGCCGCCGGCCTTCAGAATACCCAGCATGGCAACGAGCAGGCGCTCGGAGCGGTGCATCTGCAGGCAGACAGTGGTGCCGGACTCCACGCCGTGGGCCTGGCGCAGGTGGTGGGCAAACTGGTTGGCCTGCTGGTTGAGCTGCTCGTAGGTGAGCCGGCGGCGGCCCGCAATCAAGGCCGTGTGGGCCGGCGTGGCGGCGGCCTGGGCTTCAAACAGAGTTACCAGCGAGGCCTCGGGGTAGGGCCGCACATCGTGGGTAGTAGTTTCCAGCAGCCAGTGTCGCTCCGCGGGAGCAATGAAGTCGTGACTATGGAGGGGCTGCTGGGGCTGCTGCGCCAGGGAGGACAGCAGGTGGGCGTAGTTGGTGAGCAGGCGCTGCATGTAGGCTTCGGAGTATACATCGGCGTTGTACTCAGCCCGCAGCTCCAGGCCCTGGGGGGTGTCCTGGAAGATAAAGGTCATGTCCAGGGGGCTCACGCTGAAGCTGCGCTCCGGCAGCGGGGCCACCCTGACGCCGGCCGGCGCGAGGCCCTCGGCCGGCCCGCCGATACCGGCGCTGGCCTGGTTCTGGTACACCACCAGTATGTCGAACAGGGGAGAATGGCCCGCTTCCAGGGGCGCGGCTACCAGGTCCACTATCCGGGCGAAAGGATAGCTCTGGTGCTCGTAGGCCTCCAGCAGCGTTTGGCGTACCTGAGCCAGCAGCTGCGGAAACGTGTCCGTGGCCTGCACCTGGCTGCGCAGGGGCAGCGTGTTCAGGTAGGGGCCAATCTGGTCCTGGAGCTGAGCGTGCTCCCGCCCGGCCACGGCCACGCCCAGAATCAGATCGGTTTGGCCGCTATAGCGCCATAGCAGGAGCTTAAGCGCCGCCAGCAACCCCGTAAACACGGTGGTATTGGCTGCCAGCGCGGCAGCTTTCAACGGCTGCACGGTAGCGGCGGGCAGGGTACGGCTGATGCTGTGCCCGCGGTAGGTTTTCTTGTGGGGCCGCTGCTGGTCCAGGGGCAGCTCCAGCAAGGGCAGCGGGGCGGCCAGCTTGGTTTTCCAGTAGGCTTCTGCTGGGCTGAAATCCTGCTTCTGCTGCCAGTGAACGTAATCTTTGTATTGAATGGAAAGGCGGGGCACGGCCGCCACCTGCTGCCCCTGGAGCTGCAGATAAGCCTGCATCAGCTCCCTTTCCATTATCTTGAGCGCCCACCCATCACAGACAATGTGGTGCAGGCAATACAGTAAGTAGTAGCGGCTGGCTCCCAGGTGCACCAGCGTGGCCCGAATCGGCAGGTCGGTGCTCAAATCAAAGGCAGCCTGCTCGTGCTGTTGGATCAGGGCTTCCAGGGCAGGCCCTTCTGCGGCGGTTACGACGGGCAGGCGGAACGTTACCTGCTCCGGCAGCAGCACGCGCTGGTGCACGTCGCCCGCCGCGGTTTCTTCGAAAACCGACCGCAGCAGCTCGTGCCGCTCAATCAGTTGGCGGAAGGCTTGCTCCAGCAGCGGCGCATCCAGAGTACCGTGTAGCTCCAGGCCGCCCTGTACGTGGTAGGCCTGCGCGGCTTCGGCGTTGTTGCTCAGCAGCCACAGGTGCTCCTGAAAGCTGCTAACGGGGTAGGTAGCCTGAACCGGTGCCGCCGGAATTTCCGTTTCCGGCCCGGTGGCCGCGGCGGGTAGCAGCCGCGCCTGCGCGGCAATGGTGGTATTTTCCAGCACAAACCGGATGCCCTTGTGCAGGCCCAGGCGCTGCTTGAGCAGGGAGTGCAGCCGGGCCGCGTGCAGGCTGTTGCCCCCGATTTCAAAGAAGTTATCTTCCACCCCGAACTGGAATCCTTCGCCCAGCACCTCGCCCCACAGCGCATGGAGCTGCGTTTCCAGAGGGGTACGCGGCGCTAGGGTAGTCTTGGGGGAAGAGGCCAGGAAGCTTTCCTCCCAGGGCAGGGCCGCCTTGTCCACCTTGCCGTTGGGCGTCAGGGGTAGGGCTGGCAGGCTGACGTACACGTCGGGCAGCATATAGGCGGGCAAGCGCTGCTTCAGCTGCTGCCGTAGCTGTTCTTCTTCCAGGGCCTGGGCGGCGGCTATATAGGCCACCAGCTGGGCTCCCTTGCTGGCCGACTGGCGTACTTGTACCACGGCTTTGCGGACGCCGGCGGCTTCTTCCAGGGCCGTTTCAATTTCGCCCAGCTCAATGCGGAAACCCCGGAGCTTCACTTGGTCATCTTTCCGCCCGGCGTACACCAGCTGGCCGTCCTCGGTCCAGTGGCCCAGGTCGCCGGTTTTGTACATTTTCTGCTCGGGCTCCAGCAAATCGGGTAGGTAGCGCTCCTGCGTTAAGGCTGTTTTGTTTTTGTAGCCCAGCGTTACGCCCGCCCCGGCAATGTACAGCTCCCCATCGAGGCCAGTGGGCACCAACTGCTGAAACTCATCGAGAACGTAGATGCGCGTATTGCGAATGGGCCGGCCGATGGTGATGCTTTCATCCTCAGCAGTAAAGCGGTAGCAGGTGCTGTAGGTGGTGGTTTCGGAGGGCCCGTACAGGTTGCGTATCTCTAGGCTGGTGTAGTCCAGGGCGCTCTTGAAGTGCTGGGGTACGGCCTCGCCGGCCATGTTCAGTACGGCCACATTTTCCCAGGGGAAAGAGCTGTCTTTAAGCAAGTGCTGCACCACCGAGGGTACCGTGTTGATAAGTACGCCACGGTCGGCGGCAATGGCATCGGCAATGTGCAGGCCGGAGGGCAGAATCCGGACCGTTTTGCCGGCGGCCCAGCTGAAGAAAAACTCAAAGACGGAAAGGTCAAAGCAGTGAGACGTAACGGCGTACACCACCTCAAAGGCAGAGGCCGCAAACTCATCCAGCGCCCACTGCACGAACAAGGACACATTCTGATGCGAAATCATGACGCCTTTGGGCTTGCCCGTAGAGCCCGAGGTATAGATGATATAGGCTAGTGCCTCGGCTGCAAGAGCGGGGGTAGCAGCCGGTACCCCGGCGGCCGGGGCCTGCTGCTGGTAAGCGGCAAGCCATGCTTCCGTAATAAGCACGTCGCAGCCACTGTCCTGCAGGATGTAGTCGATGCGCTCCTGGGGGTAGGTAAGGTCGACGGGCAGGTAGGCGGCTCCGCTGTGCAACACGGCCAGCAAGGTAATCGGCAGCCACTCGGTACGGGGTAGTTGCACGGCCACTACCTGG
>NZ_JAHZTD010000007.1 GCF_019599275.1 Hymenobacter sp. HSC-4F20
TTGAAATAGACATGAATAAGCGTTGCAATGGTTGTTTTGCCTCACTTCAATCGGACTGTGTGGAATTGAAATAAATTCCGATGCAGGCCGCTTCCCCCGATGAGGCCGACTTCAATCGGACTGTGTGGAATTGAAATAGCGGCGAGAGCAACACAACGACCCGGCTATTTGACTTCAATCGGACTGTGTGGAATTGAAATAATGTAGATGTGGCGTCCATCATTCTGGATACCGGACTTCAATCGGACTGTGTGGAATTGAAATAGTGCTTATGGGTAGGGCCATAGGCCTGCATGCTCCACTTCAATCGGACTGTGTGGAATTGAAATCGTTTGACGTGCGCAGTCGGGGTTTCTTCTTGCGTAACTTCAATCGGACTGTGTGGAATTGAAATTGGGAGCGTATTGCCGTGTTCGAGGTCAAATACATACTTCAATCGGACTGCGTGGAATTGAAATAAAACCGCCATGCGTTTGGTTCGTCCTTTTCGGCTGTGGCAGGCCGTTCAGTCTAATATCAGTCTGAGGCACAATGAGGGACTAATCGGCCGCTCTGGGTGCCGGTCTGCGCCCACACAGGGTTAGCTTACACCCTACCTCCCGACACGACCTGCTGGTGCCATAAGGTAGGTGTACGCAGCACCATGGAAACCGCCTTTGTCCCCGTCAGGAGCGAAGAAAGCCGGGTGACCCCATTAGGTGAACGGCCGATACCGGCATGGGTAGCGGTGCCGATATCGGCCGTTTACCTCACTTTGTCGGGTCGAGTTCAGAGGCAGCAACTCTTCTTAGGGGCAGCACAAGAGTAGGAACAGAAAATATCGGTAGGGGAAATTTGCACAGGCGGTTGTCTCAGAATACGGCCAACTGCTCGGCGTGAGCCGGACCACCAGTTACCGGTACCTGGCCCATCTGCGCGTACCCACTGGCAGCACCGCCACGTCAACCTGAACTGTCGGTACCGAAGCCTTATCAAAAAAGAAATTCCCGCTACAGCCTCTTGGTGCAACAACCTGCCGGCTGACCGGTCTCATGCCTAGATGAGCAACCTGCCCACCTCCCCCGCGACCGATCAGCAGCTTGTAGCGCAGGTGCTGGGGGGAAATACTGCGGTTTTCGGGCAAATCGTGCAGCGCACGGAAGGGCTGGTCACGCAGATGGTATTCAAAATGATTCGCCATCCCGCCGACCGCCCGGATATCGCGCAAGAGGTGTACCTGAAGGTGTTTAAAAACTTAGCGGGGTTTAAATTTCAGGCGAAGCTCTCGACGTGGGTTGGTCAAATCGCCTACAATACGTGCCTGCATTACTTAGAGAAGAAACACCTGGTGCTGGTCGACCTGTCGGAGCCAAAACCGGACGACTCGCCCGAGGAAGGCCGCAGCCCTCCCGTACGCTTGGTGGCTGAGTCGAGAGATGACCCGGAAACGGCCCTGTTTGACCAAGACGTAGCCACTATTCTGAGCGCGGCCATCGAGCAACTGCCGCCCCTCTACCGCACCCTGATTGCCTTGTACCACCAGCAGGAACTGAGCTACGAGGAAATTGCCCAGATAACCTCCCTGCCGGACGGAACCGTGAAAAATTACCTTTTCCGGGCACGGAAACGGCTAAAACAACACTTACTGGCCAGCTATCAACGCGACGACTTATGATGAGTCCCCATCTTTCCGAGCACGCCCAGCAGGAGGCCGCCGAATCGACTTCCCGGCTGCCCGCTGCCCAAGCGGCCCACCTGCGCAGCTGCCCCCTGTGCCAGGGCCGGGTAGCTACCTACCGGCACCTGCTGACGGCCGTGGCGCACCAGCCGCCTCCCACCTTTGCATTCGACCTCACGGCGAGCGTCTTGGCGCAGTTGCCCCGGCCCAAGCCCGCTTTTCCTTGGGTGCTGAGCGGCGTGGCTGCTCTCGTGCTGGGGGTAGTCGTCGCGTTTCTGGCCTTGTTTGGGGGCCTGCTGGTACCGGTTTTCCAAAGCTTCGCTACCAGTCTGGGAGTCGGGCTGGTAACCGTGGCGGGCTTGTTCGTGGCCGGGCAGTGCCTGGAGTTGGTGGCCCGGCATCGCCGGCAAATGCGCCAACTCGCTTTTTCTTAAAAACTTTTGCAACATGATGGGCGGCAGCCGGTCTCATCCGGTACCGCTCCTCCCCGGCTCACCCTATGAAACGTTTTTGGCTGCTCCTGCTTTTTTGCCTCGCCACCTGGGAGGCTTCGGCCCAAGGCACTAGTGCTTTGGGCCCAGTCCTTGATGGTAGCGCGTTGGAGCTGGCCCGACGGGTATTCCTGCCCGTGGTAGGGCTTTTCCTGCTTTGCAACTTCGTCCTGGCTGCCGTCAAGCTGGTGTTAAACTACCTGCTAAAAAAGCAGATTGTGGCGGCTGCTACCTCGGAAAGCATTGTCGAACGCCTGCTGCCCCGCCCGCAGGACGAGCAAAACAAGGTGGTGAAGTGGGTGACGCTGCTGCTGAGTACGGGCACGGGGCTGGCGCTGTGCAACTGGTACCTGCCCTGGGGCCTGCACTCCGTCATCATCCTGCTCTTTAGCACCGCCGTCGGCTTCCTGGCTTACTACCTCTTTCTGCGCCGCCAAACCAAGTAGGCAGCCCCTTCTGCTTAGTACGATTGCACTACTTCCTACTACCCACAAGGTAGTTAGCCTACCCCTTTATGCTGTTTTGTATGCACTTCCTGACCCTACTACTCCGCCCCCTTTGCGTAGTGACCCTGTGCGCCGGCGCCACGTCCGCGCTGGCCCAGGCATCCGGGGCCATCAGCCTCACCCAGGTGGCCCCCACCGCCCTGCGCCTGCGCATTGAAAACCCTACTGCCTTGCCCGGGAGCGTGCAGGTGGTGCGCCTGAGCAGCCGGCAAACCCTTTTCAGCGAAACCTATACCGTTCCGGCGTACGGCCACCGGTTTGACTTCCGCCATGTGCCCAGCGGCCGCTACCTCGTGCGATTGCAGGCCGGCGGCCAGGTGTATCGCTGCCTGGTACGGGTGCAGACCCAAGATCAGGGTTCGTCCATGCGGGTAAATAAGCTGACTTCCCGTGCGATGCCTGCCACCGTGGTGGTCAAAAACCTAGCGGTCAGCAGTTGGTAGCGGGGCCCGCCGTGGCTATCTGCCCAAGTAATCTATCCTAGGGTCTGCAGGGGA
Organism: Hymenobacter sp. HSC-4F20; assembly: GCF_019599275.1. Lineage (GTDB taxonomy): Bacteria > Bacteroidota > Bacteroidia > Cytophagales > Hymenobacteraceae > Hymenobacter. The sequence continues at coordinate 3,152 of NZ_JAHZTD010000007.1, forward strand.
ATTCCCCCAATCAACCACTAGCCAAGCACAACCAACTTCTACTACCGTTCCCGGCCAATGCCATGAAACAGCCCCCTTCCTTTGGCTTGCTTACTATGTATTACAAGGTAATATGTATTGCAATGAAATCTACTAGACAAATAGTTACAATTCATCAGGCGGGGCATCCGGCTACCGCATGGTCCTGGGTTACCGGCTGGCTTCGAGGGGTAGGGTGGCTCGGCTGGTTCGGGTTAGTAGCAGCCAGTCTGCTGCCCGGCCGGCTGCTGGCCCAGGGGCTGGGGGAAGTGTCGGGCACCCTGCTGGACCAGCGCACGCGCCAGCCCCTGCCCTTTGCCAACGTGGTGCTGTTGCGGCTGCCCGACTCGACGCTCATCGGAAATACCCAAACGGCTGCAAACGGCTCCTTTGCCCTGACTAGCCTCGCCCTGGGCCGGTACGTCGTGCGGGCCGAGGCCCTGGGCTACCAGGCCGCCCGCCGACCGGCCACGCTGAACGCTACCGCTCCGGTCGTGCGCTTGGGGGAGTGGCTGGCCGTTCCAACCGCCGTGCAGCTCGGCAGCGTGGTTGTGCGGGGTGAAAAAGCGGCCGTTGTCAACGACCTGGGTAAAACTATTCTCAACGTGGACCAAGACCTCAACAGCGCGGGCGGTACGGCGGCGGATGTGCTCCAGAAAGTGCCCTCGGTGGCCGTGGACGACAACGGCCAGGTCAGCCTGCGGGGTAATGCCAGCGTCACCCTCTACCTCGACGGCCAGCCCGCGCCCCCTACCCTGCGCCTCGATCAACTGCCCGCCAGTCGCCTGGAAACCATTGAAATCATCACTAATCCCGGCGCGCAGTATGCGGCCCAGGGTACGGGGGGCATCATCAACCTAGTGCAGAAAAAACAAACCCAAGCGGGCTGGAACGGCGACGCCCGGGCTACGGTGGGCACCCGGGACAAGTACACGGCGGCGCTCAGCGGCAACCGGCAGGTCGGCAAACTCACCTTTTCCGGCAACGCCGACGGGTTGCGCAATCGGTTCCGCGGCAGCTCGGCCTTGCAGCAGGTCGCCGCGGTAGATGGCCGCACCAGCCGCACCGACCAGACGGGGGCCAGCACGCGCCAGCAAACCAATTACAGCCTGCGGCTGGGCGTTGCGTACGCTTTCAGCGACGAGCAGCGCGTTAGCCTCACGGCCCAGTACTACGCCCAGGACTTTCGCACCACGCAGAACTTTGCCACCCGGCTCGCCCAGGACGCCACCCCCTCGCTGCTGCTGCGCAACCAGAACACGCAGGCCGAAAACCTGTACGGCAGCCGGTTCTCGGGCACGTACCGGCGCACCTGGGCCGCGTCCCCTGGCCGGGCGTTAACCGCCAGCGCCTCGTATTACCTCGACGGGGGCACTGTCACGACCCAGCAGCGCGTTCTGGATGGGCCGGCCCGCTACCCGCGCAATGCCCGCCAGCAACTGCTCGACGTCACCATTCATATGCCGTCGGTGCGGGTGGACTATGTGCATCCGCTGGACCAGAAGCGGCGCTGGGAAGTGGGCGTCAAAACCGATGCCCTGGTGACGCCCGGCACGGCCGATTATGCGGTGCAAGCCACCCCGGGAGGCGAATTTATCGGGCAGGACGCGGGCTCCTACCGCTACACCTACCGGCAGCTCATTCCGCAGGCCTATGGGTCCTACCAACACAACTCGGATGGGTGGGAGTACCAGGCCGGGGTGCGGGCCGAATTTACGGGGCTCTCCGCCCAGGTGCGGCCCACGGGCGCGGAGAGCCAACGGATTCTCAATTTCTTCCCCTCGGCGACGGTAGCGCGCACGCTGCCCCACGACCAGCGCCTGCAACTCAGCTACTCGCGCCGCGTGAACCGGCCCAATTTTCTGCAAATCATTCCGCTGCCCATCTATTCCGATGCCCGTACTTACGTGGTGGGCAATGCCGCCCTGCGCCCCGAGTACGGGCACGTTGCAGAACTGGGCCACCAGCTAACGTGGGGCGCCACGACGCTCAGTACTACCCTGTTTGGACGCGTTGCTAGTCAGTCCATCCAGAGCTTGCGCACCATCGATACCCTGGCCACCCGCCGCAGCGGCCAGCCCGATTTCATCACCCGCACCAGCTACGCCAATTTTGGCCACACGGCCAGCTACGGGCTGGAACTCTCGCTGACGCAGCCCGTGACCAAATGGTGGAAGCTCACGACCAGCGGCTCTGCCTACCGTAACCAGGTAGCCAGCTACAGCGGCGAGGGTACCCGCGCTGGCTTCACCGGCACGGCGTATCTGCTCAACCAGTTTAGCCCGACCAAGACCCTGGCCGTGCAGCTCAGCGGCAACTACCAGGCCCCACTGGTGGTTCCTCAGGGCCGCGTGCTGGCCGTGTACGGGGTGGATGTGGCCCTGCGCCAGCGCCTGTTGCACGACCGGGCCGCGCTAACCCTGCGCGTGAGTGACCTTTTCAATACGCGCCGCCAGTACACGCAGCTCGCGGCCGACGGACTTGCCACTGACCTGCGAACCAAGTACGAAACGCGCGTGGGCTACCTGGGATTCTCCTGGTTTCTGGGGACCAAAAAGTCCGACAGCACCATGGAAGACCAGCCGCAGGGTGATAGGGGTGGTATAGGTGGGTAGCGCCGGAACGATGGCCAGTCGGCCTCCACCAGTAACCAACGCTGCCATCTGTTACCTTTCCTACCATGCCCGTTGAATTCCTGCGTGACGAGCAGGCCGCCCGCTACGGGCGCTACCACGCCGACCCCAGCCCGAAACCGTTGCGCCGGCCAACTGCGCCCCTTGCGCACCCTCGCCCCTGGGAAGTATCGCTTCGTGAATTAGTCTAGTGATATTTTCTGTTCCTACTCTTGTGCTACCCCTCTCACTATGTCGTTGCAGGCCAACACGCCCTTTTGGCTTTCTCCGGTCGCTAGGCTCCCCGTAGCAGCTGCTACTCAGCTGTTTCTACCTACTCTTGCCGCCTGCTCCTGGAGAGAAAGTGTACATAACTGGACGTATGGGACGGCCATTAGGTAGTAGGCGTTACAAAGTAGAAGTCGTGGTCATAGCGCCGATCCACTTGGTACAGCCACTTCTTACCAAGCAGTGCTGTTAGCCCTTGTTCGATAGGCTCCAGGGAAGAAACCAACTGCGGGTAATTCCATTCGATGAACGACTGTATACGCCACAGATCGAACCCATGCCAGTCCCCTTTCGAATCAAAGTCAACATCCAATTTGAGCCCTTCGTTTTCAAAGTAGCAGCCGATGCCGTGAAAGGAATAGGCAATTCCATTGACCCTGCCCCTTTGCCCCATACAGGCGTTCCGCTCTACCCAACCGATGCGCGTGAAATCAAGCCCATAGGCTTGCCGCAGGGCACAACAGAGCCTGTCCGCCTGCTGCACCCACTGCTCAATACACGCAAATAACTGTTGCTCGCTGTGGGTAAGAGCACCCCGCTCAGCGGCCATTACCGGTCGCACGCCTGGCAGGTCCTGTGCGGGCTCCTCTTGCAACACCTCCACCACAAAGTGCCCAATCTGCTCGCGGAGGGCCGTGCCAATAGCGATACTCGCTCCTGCTCGTAAGGGGGCTGCTGCTTCTGCCGGAATAGCGAGTACCGCACCTTTTGTTTCTCCTACCCGCAAGGGCCCACCGGAAACAGACGTTACGTGGGCTCCGAAGATGTAGGGTAGTGCGGCAGACCAAAAGCAGAGAAAATCGTTTTCCGCCACCTGATTCTGCGCTAGCCATCTACTGGGAGGGGCAACCGCCAGCGAAAGAGTACCGTGAAGGAGCATAGAGTGTCAAGATCAAAGAAGGCGGCAACTTACAGCTTCCTCCTGATTGGGGTAGCGCTCGAGTAAGAATAGAAAATATCGCTAGGCCAATTCGTTGAGCGACGCTTCCCAATTAGTTAGGGTGCGCAAGGGACGCAGTTGGTCGGCACAACAGCTTCGGACAGCGTGAAATCCTACGAGTCACTGCTGACCGTAGTATGAGCGAGCTAGGAAGTTTACCGTCACGCAGAAACGCTACCGGCATCGGAGGGCTTGTGGTTGTCGTGGAAAGGCACCAGTGCGGAACCAGAGGTCTTAGCGCATACCTGCGCCGGCGTACAACGGCAGCGGGGTTGGTCGTCTATCATTTAGCAATACAGAGCGCCCACCCTATTTGCCTATCACTCGGCCCGCAGGCTCAGCACGGGGTTGCGACGGGCGGCTCGCCAGGCCTGCACGCTTACGGTGAGCCAGGCAATGAGCAGGGCCCCCATCCCGGCTGCCGCGAAGTACCACCATTGCCATGCCACGCGGTAAGCAAAGCCCTCCAACCACCGCTGCAGGAGCAGGTAGCTCAGCGGCAGCGCCAAAACGATGGCCACGACCACCAGCCAGGTCAGGCTGCTGGTTAATAGCCAGACAATACTCAGCTCACTAGCGCCCAAAGCCTTGCGGATGCCGATTTCCTTGCGCCGTCGCTCGGCGGTGAAGGCGGCCAGGCCCAACAGACCCAGGGCAGAAATGAGAATGGCCAGCCCGGCAAAGTAGCGGGCGAGCACCGCTACCCGCCGCTCGGCCACGTACTGGGCTTGGTAGTCGGCATCCAGAAACGTGTAGTCGAGCGTAAAGCCGGGGTTATAGGCCGCGTACAGCTGCTGCAGCCGCGCAATCGTGGCCTGCTCCGCGCCCGGCTGGAGCTTCACGAGCACCGTGTTGATCTGGGGGTCGAGCTTGAGGAGCAGAGGCTTGATTTTTTCGTGCAGGGACTCGTAGTGGAAGTCGCGGACCACCCCCACGATGCGGGCGCCGTTGAGCTGTTGGCCCACGGGGTCCGGCATCCCCAGGCCGGCCACCAGGGCTTGGTTGACGAGGATGGCGGCGCTGTCGGCGCGGAACTGCGGCGCAAAGCTGCGGCCGGCTACCAAGTGCAGGCCCATGGTTTCCAGTAGGTCGTAGTTGACCAGCATCGTCCCCACTGGCAGGCGCTTCCCCTGCCAGCTCACCTCCTCCACGTGACGCCCCCCCAGGAAGCCGCCCAAGACGCTGGACGCCTGTACAACGCCAGGCAGTTTCTTCACCTCGGCCAGAAAGGCCGCCTGCTGGCGCGCCGCCTTGCCGCCCGTATCAAAGCGGAGCACGTGGGCCTTGTCGTAGCCCAGCGGCTGGCGCTGCACAAACGCCAGCTGCGCGTTGACCACTACCACAGCCACAATGAACAGCACCGAGAGCGTGAATTGCAGCACGACCAGGCCTTGCCGCGTCCACACGTCGCCGGCCCTGGTCGGCAGCTTGCCTTTCAGCACGGCCGCCGGCTGGAACCCCGACAGGTAGAACGCGGGGTAGCTGCCCGCCAGCAGCCCCGTACCCAGCGCCAGGGCCAGGCCAGCCCCCACCAGCTGCGGCTCCCACCGCAAAGCCAGCGGCTTGCCCGTCAGTTCGCTGAACTGCGGGAGTACGAGCTGGACCAGCCCCACGGCCACCACCAGGGCCAGCAAGGCCATCACCACGGATTCCGTCAGGTATTGCCCCACCAGCGCGGCGCGGCTCGCCCCCAGGGCCTTGCGAATGCCCACTTCCTTGACCCGCCGCGAGGCCTTGGCGGTGAACAAATTCATGAAATTGATGCTGGCAATCACCAGAATGAGCCCGGCAATCAGGGCAAACAGCCGCACGTAGGTAATGCGCCCCCCAGTGGCGACGCCGTTTTCGTAGGTGCCGTGCAGGTAGGCCGCCGAGAACGGCCGCACGAACAGCGTGCGCCCCCGGGCCTGGGCCTGCGCGCTTTTGGTTTTCAGCAACCCCGCCAGCTTGGCTTGAAACTGCGCGGGGTCGGCCCCCTCCTTCAAGGCTAAGTAGGTGGTGAATGGGCCGTCGTCGTCCCAGTTGATGGTTTCGCTCATCTGCATCAGGTCCTTGAACGAGGCAAACGGCAGCACGCAGTCAAACTGCTCGGACGAGTTGCGGGGCACCCCGGCAAACACCCCGGCCACCAGGCAGGTCTGTTTTCGGTCGGCCATTTGCCATTCCACGGCTTTACCCAGGCTGTTTTGCGGCGACCCGAAGAGCTTGGTGGCCAAGCCCTCGGACAGGACAATGGCGTCTTTGTTTTGCAGCACCGTGGCGGGGGTGCCCACCAGCAAGGGGTAGGAAAACAGCTGGAAGAAGGCCGGGTCCGCGTATTTGGGGGCGACAGTGAGGTGCTGGCCGCCCGCCACCAGCGTGAACCTGGGGAAGAAGGGGACCGGCGTGGTGGTGGCCACCAGTTCAATCTCCGGCATTTCCCGCCGCAGGGCCTCGGCCAGTAGCGGCACGGTGCCGGTTTGGGTTTCGATGCCGGCGGCCGTGCGGCGGTTTTCCAGCACCTGATACAGGCGGCCGTCCAAGGCGTGGTAGCGGTCGAAGCTGCGCTCGTCGCTTATCCACAGGTAGATGAGCAGCGCGCAGGCCAGGGCGGTTGAGAGGCCAACGAGGTTGATGAAGAACGTGCTTTTGAACCGCTTGAAGTTGCGGTAAATGAGCAGCAAGGGGTAGGGAAGCATGGCCGAAGGGGGAGGAATCGGTTAGAATTGGCTGCGGCTGTTTTCGAGCACCACCTGCCCGTCGAGCAGGCGGACGACGCGCCGGGCATACCGGGCGTCATGCTCGGAGTGCGTGACCATGAGCACGGTGGTGCCGGCCTCATTCAGCTCGGTCAGCAGCCCCAGCACGTCGTGGCCGCTGGCCGAGTCGAGGTTGCCGGTGGGCTCGTCGCAGAGCAGCAGCGGCGGGGCGTTCACCACGGCGCGGGCCACGGCCACGCGCTGCTGCTGCCCGCCCGAGAGCTGCAGCGGAAAGTGGTTGCGCCGGTGCAGCAGCTGCATTTTCTCCAGCACCTGCTGCACCCGCTGCCGCCGCTCGGCGGCTCCTACGCCGAGGTAGCGCAGGGGCAGCTCCACGTTTTCAAACACCGTCAGCTCGTCAATCAGGTTGAAGCTCTGAAACACGAAGCCCAGGCTGCGCTTGCGCAGTTCGGCTCTCTGGCGCTCGGAGTAGCGGCTGGTCTCGGTGCCCAGCAGTTGCAGGCTGCCGCCATCGGGCTCGTCGAGCAGGCCCAATAGGTTGAGCAGGGTTGACTTGCCGCAGCCCGAGGGGCCCATGATGGCCACAAACTCCCCCTGCTCTACCGTCAGCGAGACGTGGTTCAGCGCCTTGGTTTGCACCTCTTCTGTGCGGTACACCTTTTCCAGGTTTTCGGTCTTAATCATGAGCAGTAGTCTTGTTGAGCCAAGTAATTAGTAAAATGCCTAGGGCTGGCGGCTGTCCAGCACCAGCTCCTGGCGGTCGGCGTAGCCTTCGTAGCTGGAAGTCACCACTTGGTCGCCGGGTTGCAGGCCCGCCAGCACTTCGTAATAATCGGGGTTCTGCCGCCCTAGCCGGATGGCTACCCGTTGGGCCCGGGTGCCGTCGGCAGTTAGCTTGAACACCCAGTTGCCCACGGTTTGCTGGTAAAAGCCCCCTTTGGGCAGCAGCACCGCCGGGGCCTTTGCGCTCAGCGCCAGCCGGATGGGCAGGGTCTGGCCTCGCCGCAGGCCCGGTGGCGGGGGGCCGGTAAAGGCCAGGTCGATTTGCAGGCCTTTGGCCACTTGGGCGAAGATTTTGGTCACGCGCAAGGCATACGCTTGGCCATCCACTACCACTTCGCCCACCTGGCCGGCCGCAATGCGGGCAATGTAAAACTCGTCCACTGCGGCGTGCAATTTCACGCCCGCCAGCGCGTCAATCTGCCCTAGGCGCTGGCCCCGCGTTTTGGCCTCGCCCACTTCCGCGGCCAACGAGCTGAGCCGCCCGCCGACTGGGGCCCGTAGCAGCAGGTCGTCCATCTTGCGCCGCATCAGGGCCAGGTTGCTGGTCATGCGTTGCACCGATTCCTGCATGGTGCCCAGTTGTTGCTGCATGGCTATTGAGTCCTGGCGCAGGGTTTGCTGCGTCAGTTGTCGCCTGCGTCGCTGGTAGCGGTAGGCGTTCTGGCTCTGCAGGTAGTCCTGCCGGGCAATTACCTTTTGGTCGTAGAGCACCTGGTTGGTGTCGAACTCCCGCCGAGCCTCGGCCAGCTGAAAGTCGATTTCGACTAGCTGATTTTGGCGCAGAATGCGGTTTTGCAGCAGCTGGTTGCGGGTGTTGCGCAGGTTGTTCATCAGCTCGTACACGGCCGTTTCGCGGTTTACCATTTCCAGCTGCAAGTCGGGGTTGGCCAGCTGCAGCAACGGCTGGCCCGCCGTCAGGGTCGCGCCTTCTTCCACCAGTACCTGCTGCACCGTGCCAGCCTCCGCCGCGTCCAGGTACACGGTGCGCAGGGGCTGCACTACCCCGTCGAGGGCCGTAAACTCCTGAAAGTTGCCCCGCGTGACGGGGCTGATGGTGAGCCGGCTGGCCGCCACGTGCAGCCGCTGGCCCGGCCTGGGCCAGTAGAGGCCAGCCGCGCCCAGGCCCGCCAGCAGCAGGCCCCCCAGCCACCACCAGCGGGCAACAAACCACCATTTTTTCTTCGGTATCAGGACATCCATTTGGTTCGAGGCAGGAACTAGCAGCAAAAAACTAGTGACCGGAGATGCCAAGAACGGTGCCCTACTCGCAAGGCATTGTAAATCAACAATATGGGTTTAGAATCTACCTGTCAGTTGTTGCCAAACGTCCGGTTTTGCTACAGTTGACCGTCCGGTTCCGATACACTCCGCCTGAGCCGCTGGGCTGAAATCTGCTTGGCGGATTGAAAACCAGTATTTTCCAAGGCCTGCACGGTTTATGTGGCCTGCATTGGTACCGACACCTGTTATCCCCGACTTTTACGTTTTACCAAGCCGTTTTTTCATGAACCTTACGCACGCCCGCCTCCTGGTGGTGGACGACGAGCCCGATGTGCTGTTTGCCCTCAAGCTGCTGCTCAAAACCGAGGTGCGGGAAGTCGTGACGGAGAAAAACCCGGAACGGCTGCTCTCCCTGCTCCGCCAGCAGCACTTCGACGCCGTGCTGCTCGACATGAACTACCGCAGCGGCCAGGCGACGGGCAACGAGGGCTTCTACTGGCTGGGCCGTATCCGGGAGCACGACCCTACCACGGCCGTTATCCTCATTACGGCCTATGGCGACGTGCGCACGGCGGTGCGCGCCCTTAAAGCCGGCGCCACCGACTTCCTGCTCAAGCCCTGGCACAACGAACAGCTCCTGCAAACGCTGGCCGCCGCCCTTCAACCCACACCCGGCAGTAAAAGTGGGGGCACCCCGAAAAAACCAGCCGGGCCGGCCACTGCTCTCCTGGGAGAGTCAGCCGCCATGCAGGAAGTGCGCGCCATACTTGAAAAGGTCGCCCCCACCGAGGCCAATGTGCTGCTGCTCGGCGAGAACGGTACGGGCAAGGAGCTGGTCGCCAGGTCCCTGCACGAGCAGTCGCGCCGCGCCGCGAGGCCCTTTGTGGCCGCCGACGTGGCCGCGCTCAGCGAAGGGTTGTTTGAAAGCGAGCTGTTTGGGCACACCAAGGGGGCGTTCACGGATGCCCAGGTTAGCCGCGTGGGCCGGTTTGAGGCGGCCACCGACGGAACCTTGTTTCTGGACGAGATTGGCAACATTGGCCTGCCGCAGCAAGCCAAGCTGCTTACGGCCCTGCAAAACCGCCAGGTGGTGCCCGTAGGAAGCAACACCCCCGTTCCGGTAGATATCCGCCTGTTGTCGGCCACCAACGCCCCGTTGCACGCCCTGGTAGCCCGCGGTGCCTTCCGCCAGGACCTGATGTACCGCCTCAACACGGTCGAAATCACGCTGCCGCCCCTGCGTGAGCGGGGCGACGACGTGCAGCTGTTGGCCCAGCACTTCGCCCAGGTGTACGCCGCCCGCAACCGGCAACCCGTGCCGGAATTCAGTGCCGCTGCCCTGCGCAAGCTCCGGGAGCACTCTTGGCCCGGCAACGTGCGGGAGTTGCAGCACGCCGTAGAGCGGGCCGTTATTCTGGGCACCGGCCCCGTGCTGCTACCGGCCGATTTCTCGTTTCGCAACCCCGACTCGGGCACGGCTGCCGCGCCAGCTGCGACCGGGGCTGAGCAGCCGTTGCCGTTGCTGGAAGTCGAGAAAAACACCATTCTGCAGGCCATTGAGCGCCACCAAGGCAACCTTACCAAAGCGGCCAAGGAACTAGGCCTCACCCGCACTGCCCTCTACCGTCGGCTCGACAAGCATGATATTTAATAGCCTGGACGCCCGCCTGCTGGGACGGTTGGTACTGCTGGTAGCCGCGCTGGCCGGGGGCGGGTACGCCGCGCTGCACCACGCCTACGGGCTAGCCCTGGGGGGCCTGGTGCTATTACTCCTCCTGGTCGTGGACCTAACCCGCTACCTGACGCGCGGCCAGCAGGCTCTGGCCGATTTTACCCTGGCTCTCCAGTACCGGGATTTTTCGCGGCAGTACCCGGCGCAGTCCGGTCCGGCGTCGCTGCGGCCCTTGCACGAGGCCTTCAACCAGGTCAACGCCACGTTTCGGGAGCTGCGGGCCGCGCAGGAAGGGCAGTTCCAGTACCTGCAAACCATCCTGGCCCTACTGGATACCGGCATCGTGTCCTACGACGCAACGGGCACCGTGGCCTGGGTGAACGAGGCATTTAAACAGATGCTGCACCTGCCGTACCTGAAAAATATCCGGGCGCTGCAATCCCGGCAGCCGGTTCTTTACGAAGCCATCTGCCGGGCAGTGCCCGGCCAGCCCGTGGTGGTGAAGCTGACGGTAGACCGCCAGACGGTGCAGCTGCTCGTTTCGGCCACCCGGTTTAAGCTGCGAGGCGAAGCGTTTACCCTCCTCGCCTTCAAGAACGTGAGCCAGGCCCTGGCTGACACCGAAACTGCCGCCTGGCAGCAACTGCTGCGGGTCATGACGCACGAAATCATGAACTCGGTTGCCCCCATTGCTTCACTGGCAGATTCGTTGGGCCGCCACGTGCAGCGCGCCCGGCAGCAAGAGGCGTCGGATGAGCTGCTCGACGACGTGGGCATCGGCATTCGCATCATCCAGCAGCGCAGCGAAGGGCTGCTGCGCTTCGCCCAGGTGTACCGGGACTTCAGCACCCTGGGCTCGCCGCAGCGCACCACCCTGTACGTGCAGGAACTGCTCCAGGCCACCCGCCAGCTCCTGGCGGAGCAGCTGGCTGCGCAAGGCATTGAGGTTACCCTGAGCGTCCGGCCCGCCTACCTCACCCTGCACGCCGACGGCCACCTGCTGGAGCAAGTGCTTATCAATCTGGTACTCAATGCGGCGCAGGCAGTTACCCACACCCCTACCCCTCGCATTAGCCTGCAGGCTTGGTCCGATGAACAGCAGCGAGTCGTTATTGCGGTGAAAGACAACGGGAGCGGTATTCCTGCCGACGTGCTGGACAGCATCTTTATTCCTTTTTTCACCACCCGCCCCAACGGCTCCGGGATTGGGCTGAGCTTGGCCAAGCAAATCATGCAGTTGCACCAAGGCAGCATTCAGGTCCATTCCGTAGAGGGGGCAGGCAGTGCGTTTCAGCTGTGGTTTCCCCGCAGTTAGCTTCTAGTAGTATAAGCATACTTCTACATTAAGTACCAGGGGCTGCTCCTATACTGCCACCGGTAGGAACAGCTACATGCGCTATAGATACCAGTAAATGGTGGCCCAGCCGATTCCGTGTAACTGCCCGATTTTAGGCTACTGTCTTGTCCGGCTGCAAGTAGAGCGTTTTGGCTGCCTGTGCTTTGGAAAGGGCCTGCTTGGAGAGGTCTTTGGGCCGCCCGCCTTCCCTGTCGCCCTCCGGCCCGCGCCACCGTCAGGCCGGCTTTGGCCCGTTCGCGAATAATGGAAGCGGGCTTCTAGTTTATGCAAAAGGTGATGAAAGTAATGAATGGCCTCTCCAGGCCTATCTCGCGACCGTGCTAGTGCCCGTCTCAGCGGATATAGTGCTGAGCCACTAGACGATGAGCTTACTGCTCCAACAGCGTGTTGAGTTCATTTATCACGTACGTCCTAGATCTTTTGAGGCCCGTAACATTTTCCAAACGCACGTTTAGAAAATGCTAACCCAAGCTTTCACGTCTGTAGTCGAGAAGTATATTTCAGTACAAATTCCGTTCACCAGTTATACTAAAATATACCGCCTTAGATTTAGATCCGTTTGCTTCGCTTTTGAGAATATACTGGTTCTTACCTTGACTCCCCTTTTAACGCTCCCACCCCTTTTTTGTAGTCGTATGCTTTCTCCGCTAAGCGGCGGCTGTTAGTTTGTAGTACCTCCTCACCCCTTTTTTGTAGTCATATGCCATTAGCATTATGCAGCTAAACAGCTCTATATTTTCCCTGTTCCAGTGCCCTCTGGCTCATTCAGCATATGACTACAAAAAAGGGGTGAGGGGAAAGGCTATTTGATCAGATACACCCTTGTATGCACTCCCACCCCTTCCTTCATGCGGGATATGACTACAAAAAAGGGGTCAGCGCAAAAGCCTGTTTATAACTCAATCAGGACCTGCAGAAAGTAGAGTCAGTATTGTATTTGATTTTTCAAAAAAGCTACTCAAGAAACTAGTAGTTTTCTTCCTTTATAAAGTTTACTTAGTTTACAGGTGTTGTAACTGTCTGTACATCAGTATTATATAGACGTATATGACTACAAAAAAGGGGTCATATGACTACAAAAAAGGGGTCATATGACTACAAAAAAGGGGTCATATGACTACAAAAAAGGGGTCAGCGGGGCCTCATATGACTACAAAAAAGGGGTCATATGACTACAACCTCGTGAATATGTAGCATAATGTACTGCATTTGCTTACTTTGGCTTCATGAAACAAGATGCCTTGGTAAAGGAGGATAGCGCAGCTCATCCTCTCATTGTGCAGCATAACGCGCTGATCAACGCCCGGTTTGAACTCAATACCACCGAGTCGCGCCTGTTTCTCGCTTTGCTCAGCCGCATCGGGCGGGATGACACCCAGTTTCAAGTGTGTCAGATCCCGGTCCGGGAACTGATGGGACATAGCTCAAGCAATTCTACCTATGACCTGGTGCGCAAAACCCTCAAGCACTTTGCCTCACGCACCTTGCTGATTGAGAAGTTGGATACTTCTGCCCGTCGCCAGAGCAAGCCTGACTTCTCCATTCTACCCCTGCTTGCCTTTGCTGAGTACAAGCACCGGGAGGGTATTGTCGAAGCCCGGTTCAATGATTTGCTCATGCCCTACCTACTGCAGCTACGGGAGAATTTTACCAAGGCCCAACTAACCGAACTGCTGAAGCTGAAGAGCAGCAACGCCTACCGCATCTATCTGCTGCTGCGCGAGTACGCCGCTTTCGGTAAACGAGTAATGGCCGTGGCCGATTTAAAAAGCATTCTGGGCGTGGAGGAAGAGTATGATCGGTTTACCAACTTCAAGGCCCGCATCCTGGACCGGGCCCGGGCCGAGCTAGCCCAAACCGATATGGCCTTTACCTATGAGCTAGAAAAGCAAGGCCGCACAATTACCCACATCTGCTTTTTGTTTAAGCCAACCGGCAGCGCCTTACCGGCGGTACCGGTCCCCGAATCTGGCTGGGAAGCTGCCCTGCTGGAAACAGGCATCGCCGCTAAAAGCATCGCCGGCATCCGGACTCAGCTGGAAAACGGATACTACGACGAAGGATATGTATACTTCGTTGTGGCGTATGTCCGCCGGCAGGCAACAGCCGGAAAAGTGAAGAAGGTAGGCGGGGCCGTCTACAAGGCCCTTGTGGAGGGCTACCTGTTGGAGGAGTATCGCCGACAGGTGCGCAAAGGCAAAGCCCAGGAACCGAAGCGTCGGCCGGCCAGTCCGATGCTCTCGCTCCAGGAGCGGCATACGCTCGATGATGTGCACGCCATGTACGAGACTATGCGCCAGCGTCAGCTGATTGGGGAGGAAACATTTGAAGAGAATTTGGCGCGGGTCTGGCTCGCAGCAGGGTTCCGACAGGAAACCGACGAGCAGGGAGTACAGTGGCTGATCAAGCCCTAACCAGCCCGAAACTCCACGCGCCTAGTAGTCACCGTAAGTAAGAGGCTACAGCACTCACGGCGGCTCCACAGATTGGCGTATGCAAGACCTTAAAGGAAGAAGTAAAAGGGTGATGCTATAAGTAAACTTACGCTATAATAATAAGAGGTATTAGTTGTAATAAGATATTGATAATATGCATGTTGATATAAAATAATACACCTTATTTTACACCTAGTAGTGCGTTCAAAAGTAAGTGTGTAATTAGGTGTATTTTGTAGTGGCTTTAGCACCTGATTCTAGGTGCTAAAGCCAACCTGATTGTAGGTGTATACTGACGTGTACAGTTAACTGCCCTTGCCCTCTTTTTCATACTTCTTCTGCTCCCGCTGTATTTTTTCCTGGATGGCCTCCAGGAGCCAGTCTTGGGTGGAGATGCCTAACTTCGGACTGGTTGGCTTGCGGGGCCGTTTGGCACGGAGTTCATCGATAACCGTGAGCATGGTGGAGGGCAACTTGATATTGAAGTTCTTGATGGTAACCGCCACGGAGGGCTCAGCAGTCACCGAGGTGCTGCCACGATTAATTACAGCCTCAATCTTCTTTTCATCTGGTACCGGGCTTGGCGTTGGCACGGTTGCCTTGCGAATGGGGGGCTTGGAGATGGCCATGCTACTGCTGCGTGACGTGATGAAACAAAACATTGAGTTCGGCAACCGCTTTCTCATCCACAGGAGAGGTTTCGAAAATGGACAAGCCTTTGCTGGCAGCCGTAGCAAAAGCCTTACGGTTAACTATTGGAAAATCCACGAAGTTGAGCGCCTCGTTTTCCCGCAGTACTTCCATTGCCTCGGCATTATCCACGCCCCGCGTATCGGCCTTGTTTAGAAAGGAGAAAGTCTGCAGGGGCGTAGTCCGCACATCTTGCACTTCAGCGAGCAGAGCCAGCACTTTAGAGAGCGTCCAGATTTCGTACGAGCGGGGCGCGAAGGGCAATAAGTACCGGTCGGAGACAAATAAGGCGGCCCGTTGGCTGGATGTGTCCCGCCCCCCCGTATCAATGATGATGTGCGAGTACTTGGGTTTTAGCAGTTCTACCTGCCGGCGAACGAGCGCCCCGGTTAGCTGTACCAGCGTGTAGCCCAGTTCTCCGCCCCGGGTTTCGCCCCGCCACGCGGTGAAGTCAGACGAGCTTTCCTGCTCATCGGCATCTACTAGCAGTACGTCGTGACCCTGCCGGGAAAGCCACACGGCTAAGTTAGTTGAAATGGTGGACTTGCCTGTGCCGCCCTTTATTCCTCCTACGGTAATAATCATGTAGTTGTGGCGCTTGTTTAGGTGTGAAAGTAGGTGTTATACAGGGTGATAATATACCCCAATTCTAGGTGTAAAAACAGGTTCGGATCATAACCTGGAATCTAACCTGTTTGAGCGTGTTTAATCAGGTGCGGAATTTCTGCGTTTTTTGGCGTAAAGAAAAACAATTATAGGTGTATTAACAGGTGCAATACTACCTATACTTACGGGTGGAATTTTAGGTGTAGAAATGTGAAAGGCTACGCTGTAGATATAGCTAACGTATCTCGCTGGTTAGCTAAATGCTCTCTAGCAACTGCAGGATCCCCGATTACCGGGTGCCTGTGTCTGGCACAGCTTACCGGCGATGGGGGTAAGCCGCCTTAGGACGAATCAAAGAATTG
Source organism: Hymenobacter sp. HSC-4F20 (assembly GCF_019599275.1). GTDB lineage: Bacteria > Bacteroidota > Bacteroidia > Cytophagales > Hymenobacteraceae > Hymenobacter. The sequence goes on from NZ_JAHZTD010000007.1 coordinate 18,835, forward strand.
GGCAGATACAACCCCTGCGGAATGCGCCTGCCCCTCAGTAGCGCCCAGAGGAAATTGAGGGGGCAGCCCTTGCAGGCGTAGAAGGTATGCCTGCCGCAATGTGGCGGCGCATGGGGCGCTCAAAGAGCGCCACTAGATGGTGGCTATATGCTATGCAAACACGACCAATACTTGCTAACCGGCATTCGTTGTTTACTGTAGCATCAGCTGTCAGACATGGCCTGGTACGTTCTTGTCTCTGTATCCGTTGCTTCCTGTAGTATAGTACGCGGGCTAGTAATTGTCCTGGTTCTTTGCTTTACTTGATAAACTTTTGCAGATATTTTAGACCAGTAGTCAATCTTGCTAGTAGTGCCAGGCTCCACCCGGGGGCTTACCTGCTTCTCTATGGCAAACAACTACGTATTCTTTTTCGCCGGGGAGTAGCAACTACACGGGTTGACATTGCATGCATAACACCAAGTACATCGGAATAGATATTGGCGGAACCAAGGTTCAGGTCGGCGTTGTGCAGAACGGGGTGGTAGTCCAGCAAAGGCGGTTCGAAACTTTCGCTACTGCCTCGAAAGAGCAGATTCTGGCGGAATTGGCAACTCATATCGATGTGGTGCTGGATGCCGAGGTGGCTGGTATTGGTATCGGGACGCCGGGGCTGGTAGATGAGGAAAACGGCATTGTGTACAGCGTGCAGAATATTCCTTCCTGGCAGCAAGTGCACCTGAAGCAGTACCTTACCCACCGCTTCAATATGCCGGTTTACCTGACCAATGACGCCAATGCCTTCGCCGTGGGCGAGAAGATGTACGGGCAGGGCCGGCCGTTTGCCAACCTGGTAGGCCTGGCGCTCGGAACTGGGGTAGGCGCGGGCCTTATCATCAACCACGATGTGTACTCCGGCGCGCTGTCTAGTGCCGGGGAGTTTGGATGCGTGCCCTACCGCGACAAAACTGTGGAGGAGTATTGCAGCGGTAAGTTCTTTACCCAACAAACCGGCCGGCCAGGCTCAGAGTGGCATGCGCTGGCCCAGCAAGGCAACCCCGAAGCGCTAGCCTTATTGACCGAGTACGGCCGCCACCTGGGCAACGCCCTCAAAATCATTCTGTTTGCGGTGGCGCCGCAGGCCATCTTTCTCGGTGGCTCGGTCAGCAAATGCTTCAAGTATTTCCAGGGCGGCCTGCACGAAAGCCTGGGGGAGTTTCCCTTCCCGAAAGTGGTGGAGCAGTTGGTTGTTGCGCCCTCAGCCATTGAAAACGCGGCCATCCTGGGCGCCGCGGCTCTGTGCCAGCTAAAGCAGGAGTTGCGTACCAATCCTCATAACGTACCTTCCCTGTGAGAAAGCCTCCCGGGTAGCAGCGGTAAGGCTGGGCATAAGCAGCCGGATTGGATTGTCCTTGATTCCCTGAGCTCTGTCGAATGAAGAAACACCTACTGGCGGTACTAGTAGTGTTGCGGTTAGCCTACCCGCTGGCGGCGCAGCAACGCTACGAGCTAAATGCAGGCTGGCTGGCGCACCCTATAGCCAAAGTGCAGGCCGACGGGCCGCACCTCTCGCGCCCTTCCTACCCACTGAGCGGCTGGCTGCCTGCCGTAGTGCCGGGTACGGTGCTGACCACGCAGCTCGCCAACAACCAGGTGCCCGACCCCTTTTTCGGGATGAACAACAACCGCATCCCCGACATCTTCCACACGGGGCCCGGCTACTATACCTACTGGTTTGTCAAGGATTTCCAGGAGGCTCCCGCCGCGGGCACTGACCAAGTGTGGTTGCACTTGCGGGGCGTTAACTACAGCTGCGAGGTTTTTCTGAATGGGCAGCAGCTTAACCAGCAAACCCACCGCGGCATGTTTCTGCGCCAGACCTACAACATCACGCCCTACCTGGCCCCCGACGGCCGCAACCGCCTGGCCGTGATAGTGTACCCACCCGACCCCGTGGGTAACCCCAACGGCGGGCAGGGCGGCGACGGTACCATTGCCCGCAACGTGGCGCACCAGTACGTGGCCGGCTGGGACTGGATTCAGCCCATTCGGGACCGGAACACGGGTATCTGGGACAAGGTCATGATTGAGAAAACCAAGCAGGTTAACCTGAAAAACCCGCACGTGATAACCCGGGTCCCTGGCGTGCGCCGGCCTACTGGCCCCCAGCATCCGGCCTACCTCGACGTGACGGCGGAGCTGGAAAACCCAACCGGCAGAAAGGTATCGGGCGTGCTGCAGTACACCATTGCTGGCCAAACCGTCAGGCAGAAGGTAACCTTGCCGGCCCGGGCTACGCAGCTGGTGGCGCTACCCCGGCTAACCCTCCCCAACCCCCAGCTGTGGTGGCCCAACGGCTATGGTGCTCAACACTTGTACCCCTCCAAGCTCCAGTTCCTGGTGGGTAAAACCGTATCGGATGCGGAAGACGTGACGGTGGGCGTGCGCGAAATCCGGCCGGAGTGGAACGCGAAAACCCAGAGCATGCAGGTGCTGCTCAACGGGCAGAAAATCTTTATGAAGGGCGGCAACTGGATTATTTCCGACGCCATGCTGCGCTTTACCGCCGCCCGCTACGACGCTGAAATCCGCTTCCACCGCGACATGAACCTCAACCTGATTCGGGTGTGGGGCGGGGCCCTGGTGGAGCGGCCCGAGTTTTACCAGGCCTGCGACAAGTATGGGCTGCTGGTGCTGCAGGACTTCTGGATGTCGGGCGACGCCAACGGCCGCTGGGTAGACCCCCTGAAGCTGGACGACCAGTGGACCCGCCGCCAGTACCCCGCCGACCACCGCCTGTTCCTGGCGTCGGCCGCCGACCAGGTGAAAATGGTGCGCAACCACGCTTCTCTGGGCATGTGGTGCGGGGGCAACGAAATCACCCCGCCCCGGGACATTCTCACCGCGCTGGAAGATTCCATCCTGCCCACCCTTGATGGTACGCGCTGGTTTATTCCGTACTCCAACTCCGACAGCATGTCGACGAATACCCTGGGTGGGGGCGGCGACGGGCCGTATACCATTCAGCCCCTCAGCCGCTTCTGGGCGCAGCGCACCTACCCCTTCAACTCGGAGGTAGGCTCGGTGGGGGTAGGCGACTACGAGTCGCTGGAGCGTTTTCTGCCCGCCGCCAACCTGGTGCCGCCGCAGTACGTGGGGGGGCCGGGCAAGCCCGCCGAGCAAGTAGATTCGGTGTGGAACTACCACAAGTATATCGGCTACGAGCAGCACCTGCTGCCCTACGGCGCCCCCCGCGACGCCCGCGACTTTGGCCTGAAAGCCCAGCTCGTAAACTACGACCAGTACCGCGCCCTCATGGAAGGCTTCAGCGCGCACATGTGGGAGTGGTACACGGGTAGCATCATCTGGAAAACCCAGAACCCCTGGACTGCCCTGCGCGGCCAGATGTACGACTACTACCTCGACCCGAACGCCTGCCTCTACGGCCTGCGCACCGGCAGCGAGCCGCTGCACGTCATGTACAACCCCGTCGACAGCGTGGTGATGATGACCAACAACGGGTTCGACGTGAAACGGGATATGATGCTGGTAGTAGATGCCTATGACATGGCCGGCAAGAAGACCAGCATCACGCAGGTACTTGTGGAAATCAACCCGTCGATGTCGAAAAAATACCTGCCCGTAAGCGCGGCGGTGCGGCAGCTGGCGAAGGAAAAAGGCCTGTTTCTTTCCCTGCAACTCCTGGACCTGAACAAGCAGCCTATCAGCCAGAACCTGTACTGGCTGCCCGACGCCAGGGGGGAGCACTCGGGCCTGAAAGCCATGCCGAAAACGGCGCTGCACGCCGCCGCCCGGCACGTAGGCAAGAACCAGATTGAAGTTACCCTGACCAATCCGGCCGGCGGCCCGGTGGCCTTCTTCAACCGCCTGGCCCTGATAAACCCCACCACGCAGAAGCGCATCCTACCCGTGTTCTACTCCGATAACTACGTGTCGGTGCTGCCGGGCGAGCGGAAAACGGTGGTGCTGGACTACCCGCCTACCACTGCTGGGCCCGCCCCGGTCGTGGCGGTGGAAGGGTGGAACGTGGGGAAGCACCTGGTGCCTGTACTGGCCAACTAACCCACCGCAACGGTAGCTTCCGTGCCTGAAAGCCTTATCTTTTCCGCCCTGTCTACTGGTTCACGAAAGCCCCGTATGATGCGCAGTAACCGTTTAGTCATCCGTGCTGTCACCGCGTTGGTGTGTGGTAGCGCCGCCCTGGCTGCTTGCACCACCAGCCAGAAGGTAGCGAGCAGGAGCCCAGGGGCTAGCCTCACGCAGTACGTAGACCCCTACATCGGCACGGGGTTTCACGGGCACGTGTTCCTGGGAGCCAACGTGCCGTTTGGGGCCGTGCAGCTGGGGCCCGTCAATATTACCGAAGGCTGGGACTGGTGCTCAGGGTATCACTACTCCGATTCTACCATCGTCGGGTTTGCCCACACTCACCTGAGCGGCACCGGCATCGGCGACCTGGGCGACGTGACGGTGATGCCGACCACCGGGGCGGTGCGCGTGACCGAGGGCCGGGTAAAGAATCCGGAACGGGGCTTTGTTTCCCTGTTCTCGCACAAGCAAGAACATGCCCGGCCCGGCTACTACGCCGTGCGCCTGCAGCGCTACGACATTAAGGCCGAGCTGACCGCCACCGAGCGGGTAGGCTTTCACCAGTACACTTTTCCCAAATCCGACGCTTCGCACCTGATCTTTGACTTGCAGCAGGGCATCGGCTGGGACCTGGCCACGGACACCCACATCGAGCAGCTCAACGACACTACCCTCATTGGCTACCGCAACTCCAAGGGCTGGGCCGTGGATCAGCGCCTCTACTTTGCGGCCGTATTCTCGAAACCCATTCGCAGCTTCAGCAGCGTGCAGGTGCTGGATACGCTGGGCAACACGACCCCCGCCGCCACTGGCAACCGAATTAAAGGCGTGGTTACTTTTGCAACCGAGGCGGGGGAAAAAGTAAGGCTGAAAGTGGGCATTTCCCCCGTGAGCACCGCCGGGGCCCAGGCCAATATCAGCGCTGAAATTCCGCACTGGAATTTCGATAAGGTAGTGGCCCAGGCCGATGCCGCCTGGAACCAGGAGCTGCAGAAAGTTCGGATTCAGGCCGATGAAACCCGCCTGAAAACCTTCTACACGGCTCTGTACCACACCCTGATTGCGCCCTCAGTCTTTAACGACCACAACGGCGACTACCGCGGCACCGACCAGCAGGTGCACCGCTCCCCGGGCTTTACCAACCTGACTACCTTTTCCCTCTGGGACACGTACCGGGCGGCGCACCCGCTGTTCACCCTTCTGCAGCCCGAGCGGGTGAATGATATGGTCAGCTCCATGCTGGCCATCTACCAGCAGCAGGGTAAGCTGCCCGTATGGCACCTGATGGGCAACGAAACCAACTGCATGGTGGGCTACAGCGCCGTACCCGTGGTGGCCGACGCCTACCTGAAAGGCTTCCGGGGCTTCGACGCCGCCCTGGCCTACGAGGCCGTAAAAGCCACCGCCATGCGCGACGAGTTCGGGCTGAAAGCCGTGAAAGAGGTAGGCTTTATCCCGGCCAATGGCGAGGTAGAAAGCGTGTCGAAAGGCTTGGAATATGCCATCGACGACTGGTGCATTGCGCAGATGGCCCGGAAGATGGGCAAGGCCGAGGACTACGCCTATTTCAGCCAGCGCGCCAAAAACTACGTGAATTACTTTGACCAGCGGACGGGTTTCATGCGCGGCCGCGTGGGACAAAATGAGTGGCGCACGCCCTTCGACCCCTTCAAATCCGTGCACATGAAGAGCGACTTCACCGAGGGCAACGCCTGGCAGTACACGTGGCTGGTTCCCCAGGATGTGGAGGGCCTCATTGGCTTGCTGGGAGGCGAGCAGCGGTTTAGCCAGAAGCTGGATTCCCTGTTTCTGGTGAAGGGAAGCATGGGGGAAGAAGCCTCACCTGATATTTCGGGCCTGATGGGCATGTACGCCCACGGCAACGAGCCCGGCCACCACATTACCTACCTGTTCAGCTACGTGGGCCAGCCCTGGAAGACTGCCGACAAGGTTCGGTTTATCACCGATAACTTCTACACGGCCAAGCCCGACGGCATCATCGGCAACGAAGACGTGGGCCAAATGTCGGCGTGGCACGTCTTCTCTACCCTGGGGTTCTACCCCCTGAACCCGGCCAACGGTGCCTATGTGTTCGGCAGCCCGGCCGTTAAGCAGGCTACCATCCGGCTAGCCGGCGGTAAAACGCTGACCATTGAAGCCAGAAATAATAGCTCGACAAATAAGTACATTCAGGCCGTTACGTTGAACGGCAAGGCCTATTCCAAGTCGTACATCACGCACCAGCAGCTACTACAAGGCGGTACCCTCACGTTCAGCATGGGGGCTACCCCCAGCCTTACCTGGGGGGTGGCCCCCGCCGACCGGCCAAAGTCGGTGCTGCAATAAAGGGGCTGAGAGTTGCCAGGCGGAGCGCCGTTACGCAGCTCACCCGACACCCCTCAGAACTGCAGAAACCAGGTAGCAGTCAGCGAGTTGCCTTGCACGACGCGTTGACAGCTTGCCCATCAAAGCTTTACCCTCTTATTCCCTCGCCACTATGAACCGCCGACTATTCCTTCAGGGCCTCACGCTGCTTTCGGGCGGCGCGCTGCTGCAACCTGCTTCGCTGCTGGCTGCGGGCCCCAGCTTCCCGGTGGTGCGCCCTGCGGCGGTAAAACGGCGGTTTCGGAGCCGCTCCGTAGAGGCGGCCATCCAGGAGTTCCAAAAAAAGGTGCCTGATCCGGAGCTCGGCTGGCTGTTTGCCAACTGCTTTCCCAGCACCCTGGATACCACCGTTACCTACACCCTGCGCGAGGGGCGCCCCGATACCTACGTCATCACCGGCGACATTGACGCCATGTGGCTGCGCGACTCCTCGGCGCAGGTGTGGCCCTACCTGCAGTTTGTCGGGAAGGATGCGGAGCTGCGGCAGCTGGTGGCCGGCGTCATTAACCGCCAGACGCGCTGCATTCTGAAAGACCCCTACGCCAATGCGTTCTACGGCGACGAGACGAGGGCAGGGGAGTGGAAGTCGGACCTGACCGCCATGCAGCCTGGTGTGCACGAGCGGAAGTGGGAAATAGACTCGCTCTGCTACCCCATCCGGCTGGCCTATCACTATTGGAAAATCACCCGCGACGCTACCCCATTTGATGCGGCCTGGCAGCAATCCATCCGGATGGTGCTGCAAACCTTCCGCGAGCAGCAGCGCAAAACCAGCCTGGGGCCCTACAAGTTCCAGCGGGAAACCGCCAAGGCCACCGATACCCAGCCCATGGATGGCTACGGCTACCCCGTACGCCCGGTGGGCCTGATTTGCTCGGCCTTCCGCCCCAGCGACGATGCCACGCTCTACTCCTTTCTGGTGCCCAGCAACTTTTTTGCCGTGGTAAGCCTGCGCCAGGCTTCTGAGATGATAACCCAGCTAACCCAGGACGCTACCACGGCGCGGGAACTTACTGCCCTGGCCGACGAAGTGGAAGCCGCCCTGCGCCAGTACGCCATCGTCGACCACCCGAAGCACGGCCGCCTGTACGCCTACGAAGTGGATGGCTTCGGCAGCCAGGTGCTGATGGACGACGCCAACGTGCCCAGCCTACTGGCCCTGCCCTACCTGGGGGCCGTACTGGCCACCGACCCCATCTACCAGAACACGCGGCGGTTTCTGTTGTCCGACAACAACCCGTTCTTTTTCACAGGCCGGGCCGCCGAAGGCATTGGGGGCCCCCACGTGGGCCAGGACATGATCTGGCCCCTTGCCATTACCATGCGCGGGCTCACCAGCACCAGCGACGCCGAAATTCGGGCCTGCGTGCACAGCCTGCGCGCTACCCACGCCGGTACAGGCTACATGCACGAAGCCTTTCACAAGGATGACCCCACCAAGTTCACGCGGGCTTGGTTTGCCTGGGCCAACACCCTCTTCGGCGAATTTCTCTGGAAAATCTACCAGCAGAAGCCCCAGCTGCTCGTGTAAGCGACGCAGAAAGCACCGGCCCGGCAAGCATGCCCGCCAACAAGCGCCGCCAACAGCCTGCGTAGACGACGACACAGAGCCGTTAGGCTACACCCCTTCGTCAGCACCCGGGCGGCCTGGGAGTCCGTTCCATTAATTCGGGTGGCTACTTTTCCTCCTTCAGGCCAATGGAGTCGTAGATTACAACTTTCTCCCAGCACGAAGCATACGCGTTCCGAAACTCATCGTGGGTGGGGTGCCGCTGATACCGTTCTTCCTCCTCGGCACTGTCGAAGAAGCACAGCCAGGAGTAAGTATACGTTCGTTCAATAACGTCGCGGGTAGTCTGAGCGGGCGTGCCAATGTGCGCCAGCTTAATCGAGGGAATAGTTTTGAGCATAGTCAGCCCTTCTAGTAATCTGGCTTTTTCCTCTGCGCTGGCGTTGGCCGGGGTGTAAAACAGCACGTGGTGCACAAAGCATTCAGGTGAAAAGGGCGCGCTCATAAGTTCCGGCTGATGTTGGTTGTAGCTAGTTCGTTATTTTAAGGGAAAGACGTAGCACCTGTTTCCCCACTGAAGGCGCGCAGGCTATACCTTACCCTTTACCTCTATTACGTGTAGGCGAATTGGCCCGCCTACCTTTTTCAGTGCCAGCCAGGCTCCGGCGTAGCGCCAAAGCAGCTAATCAGGCGGATGATTATATGTAGTACTGCAGGTTTTCCTTGGTAATGATGTCCAGGGGCAGATACGTAACCGGGGCAATTTCCTTCTTGAAAATCAGCTGGTCAGCCAAGGCGCAAATTCCCCGGTAGCCTTGCTGCTTCGGGTTCTGATTGATGAGAAAATCAATGATTCCTTCCCGCAGGAAATGCCTATTTCGCTCCAGCAGATCGTAGCCTACCAGCCGGATGTCCTCGCGGTGATAGGCCTGTAGGTAGGGGGCAATTTCGTACGCTTTGGAGGTGCTCACAAATATTCCTTTCAGGCGGGGCCCTTCTTCATCCAGCAGCTGGTTCAGCTGCCGGGCAAACGCGGGCTCGGCGGGGCTGGGCAGCGCAATGCTTCGCACTTTATACGCCGGGCCTGGGCTCCCGCGTTCTGCTGCCCGCTGCGCGAAATAATCCCGGAAACCTTGTTCCTTTTGCGTCACGTGGAGGGAGTTGGCCAAATCCTCGGCAATATGCGCCACCAGAAAAGTCCCGCCCTCGGCCTGCCCGAGCTGCGCCAGCTTGCCCGCCAGAAAACCACTCTGATAGGAGTCCTGGCCCACGTAGCTCAGGTAGGGCAGCTCGGCAATGTGGGTGTTGAACAGCACATAAGGAATACGCCCCTGCTGCCAGCGCTGAAAAAAGGCCAGGGACTCCCGGTAAAACAGCGGCGCAATCAAAATGCCGTCGGGACGGGCCGCAGTAGCCTGGCCAGCCTGCTCCAGGAAGGAGTTTACCTGGCCCAGGTCATAAGGATACATGCTCAGCGTCACTCTGTAAGGCTTTAGCTCCCGCGCGGCCTGTTCGATGCCCTCCCAGGGGGCTTGCCAGTACGGGTCCAGGGTAGGGTCGGGCTGGATGGCCGCCAGCTGGTAGCTACGGTTGGCCCCGAGGGTGCGCGCCATCAGGTTCGGCTCGTAGGCCAACTCCTCCATCATGAGCAGCACCTTCTGGCGCACCGGCTCCGATACCCGGCCCCGGTTGTGTAATACCCGGTCAACGGTTCCTACCGAAACGTTTGCCTTTAGCGCAATATCCTTGAGCCGCACCGCTTTGTTACCCATACCGATAGTGTTTAGCATCCCTGGGGAAGGGACCCCCGAGCTGAAATCGAAAGTCAGCAAGGCATACGAAAGCCAGCGGCAGGCGTCTTGGTGCGAGGGCAGGCGCTATCATCCCGCCAGCCCACCGGGGCCTCCCTGCTGCTGTTGTCTGCCGGAAAGTATGCCGCCTGCGGCCCTACCTGCCAGGAGCCCTAGGCTACTTCAATATACACGAAGTCCGGTTCCCGGCCATACTATATACGTCTACTTTCATCCTTTATTTGTCCTAAGCCCTGGTTATGCCAGCACCTAAGGGCCTAGCCCTGGCTGCGGTGCGTGCGTGCGCGCGCACACCGCAGCCAGGGAATTTGCGTGTGCGCACACATTTATATTATAAATAGCTTGACTTATAAATTGTATACCGCTATGTTTAAGACATATAGCCGCTAAAGATTCGAAAAGTTCAATTGCGGTAGTAGCCCCTGCGACGGGCAGAAGAGTGCCCGCCCCACGTTGCACCACGCGTTGCTTAAGCCCGGTTCCGGCCCTGCTCCTTACCCCGACCGGTGCGTTGGCCGCCCGTAGTTTCCCCGCCATATTCTTGCTTCTTCACCGTTTCTCTTCGCCAGACAGCTATGGAAGTATTGAGCTACCCCGAAACCACTTACGAAAAGCTGCCAGTCACTATCTGCGAGCAGGCTCAGGAGGGCGCAGTGCAGATTGCCCACGAAATTGCGGCCCTTATCCGGCGCAAGCAGCAAAAGGGCAAGCCGGCAGTTCTGGGCCTGGCCACGGGCTCCTCGCCGATTGGCGTGTACCAGGAGCTGATCCGCCTGCACCGGGAAGAAGGCCTGAGCTTTCACAACGTCATCACCTTTAACCTGGATGAGTACTACCCCATTCAGCCGGATGCGCTGCAGAGCTACGTCTACTTCATGCACGAGCAGCTGTTCAACCACATTGATATCCGGCCCGAAAATGTGCACATCCCCGACGGCACCCTCCCCATCGAGCGGATAAAGGAGTATTGCCAGGCCTACGAAAAGCAGATTGAGGACGCGGGCGGGCTGGATTTGCAGCTACTCGGCATCGGGCGCACCGGGCACATCGGCTTCAATGAGCCAGGCTCGGGCCTTACTTCCACCACCCGGCTGGTAAAGCTGGATGCGCTGACAATTACGGACGCGGCCAAAGACTTTATTAAGGAAGAATACGTGCCCCTGCGGGCCCTAACGATGGGGGTAGGCACCATCATGAAAGCCCGCCGCATCATTCTAATGGCCTGGGGTGAAGGCAAGGCCAAGATCTTGCAGCAAACCGTAGAAGGCCGGGTGTCGGAGGAGGTGCCGGCCTCGTTTCTGCAGCAGCACCCCCACGTGCAGGTAGTCGTAGACCAGTGGGCAGCCCTGGAACTGACGCGCATCAAGACGCCCTGGCTGGTGGGCATGTGCACCTGGGACGACGCCCTGATCCGGCGGGCGGTTATCTGGCTGAGCCTGAAAATGCACAAGCCCATTCTGAAGCTGACGGATGAGGATTACAAGGATGGCAGCCTGAGTGACCTATTGGTAGAGGCGGGCAATGCCTACAACCTGAACATCAAGGTGTTCAACGCCATTCAGCACACCATTACCGGCTGGCCGGGCGGCAAGCCCAACTCCAACGATGCCCAGCGTCCGGAACGGGCCTTGCCGGCCCTGAAAACCTCCCTGATTTTCAGCCCCCACCCCGATGACGACGTTATTTCTATGGGCGGTACCCTGCTGCGCCTCGTCGACCAGGGCCACGACGTGCACGTGGCCTACCAGACCTCGGGCAACATTGCCGTGTTCGACGACGATGCCCGGCGCTACGCCGATTTTGCCTATGATTTCGCGGTTCGGCTGAACGCCGACGTGGACCGAATGCGGCGCGAGCGGGCGGAAGTGGTGGAGTTTCTGCGGAGTAAAAAGCTGGGGGAGGAAGACAGCCCGCTGGTGCAAAACATCAAGGCCCTGATTCGCAAGGGGGAAGCCGAGGCCGCCTGCCGCTTTTGCGGGGTAAAAGAGCCAAACGTGCACTTCATGAACATGCCGTTCTATGAAACGGGCCAGGTGAAAAAGAACCCATTGGGAGAAGCCGACATCCAGGCCGTGGTGGATATTCTGCAGCAAATCAGACCCCACCAGATTTTTGCGGCCGGCGACCTGCGCGACCCGCACGGCACCCACCGGGTGTGCCTGGACGCCATCTTCGCGGCCCTGGCCCGGCTAAAGGGCCGCGAAGCCTGGGTGGAGGACTGCTACCTCTGGCTGTACCGCGGAGCTTGGCAGGAATGGGACGTGGAAGAAATTGAAATGGCCGTGCCCATCAGCCCGGAAGAGCTGCTGCGCAAGCGCAAAGCCATCTTCAAGCATCAGTCGCAGAAGGATAGCGCCGTGTTTCCTGGCAACGACAAACGCGAGTTCTGGCAGCGGGCCGAAGACCGGAACCACGCTACAGCCCAGCTCTACGACCAGCTGGGCCTGACGGAGTATGAAGCCATTGAGGCCTTCGTGCGCTACCGGTTTTAGCCGGCGTTTTCGCCCCTGAAAGGCTCCCCAGATCCGCCCCGGGCGCCTGTGACTTCTGCTGGTATTCACTTGGGTAGCAAACGGCACGCCTATGAAAGTAACCTGTTTACTGCGTTTTGTACTGGTAGCTCTGCTGCTGGGGCCGGCCGGAGCCTGGGCCCAGTTCCGGGTGGTAGGCTACGTGCCTTCCTGGCGCGGGGAAGTCAGCGGCGCCCAGCTGCGCCAGCTTACCCACGTCAACTACGCCTTTGTGCAGCCTACCCCCACCGGCGGCCTGGAGCCCATCCGCAACCCCCAGAAGCTGCGGCAGCTGGTAGCCGCGGCCCACGCGGCCCGGGTGCGGGTGCTGATATCGGTAGGGGGCTGGCACGACGGGGACCACAGCGCTTTCGACTCTATTGGAGCCCGCCCAAGCTACCGCCAGGCGCTGACTACCAACCTGCTGCGCTTTGTGGAGGAGTACCAACTGGATGGGGTGGATATGGACTGGGAGCACCCTGATTCCACCACGGCTCCCGGCTACGCAGCCCTGATGCAGCAGCTCGACCTAGAGCTGCACGCCCGGGGCAAGCTGCTGACGGCAGCCGTGGCCGGGGGCACCTGGGCCGGGCCGGGCATTCTGCCCAGCGTTTTTAAGAATGTTGATTTCCTCAACATCATGGCCTACGACGACACCCCGCCCGACCACTCTACCTACGCGGCCGCTGAGCAAACCCTGGCTTACTGGAAGGGCCGCGGGCTGCCCACTAGCAAAGCTGTGCTGGGCGTGCCCTTCTACGGTAAGCCGAGTGGGGAAGCGTTCCGTGTGCTGCTGGCCCGGGGCGCCAGCCCGCAGGCCGACCGGTTTCAGGGGGAGGGCTACAACGGGCTGCCCACCATCGTCAGCAAAACCCATCTTGCCCTACGTCAAGCCAGCGGCATCATGATCTGGGAGCTAACCCAGGACGCCGCGGGTAGCAATTCCCTGCTCACGGCCATTACCCAGGCTTTAGCCAAGCAACCGGGCCGCTCCTCCAAGAGGCGCTAAAAAGGCGCTTAGCTAGGTACAAGGCCCGTCGTGGCAATGTAGTGCACTGATTGTTACTATGTTGCTATATCGTATTATTGATTAGTTACCTATTGGGCCTGACCGGCGCTACCCACTCTTTCCCCCCCCGGATTCATTTCCCGTTGCCCTGCTTCTCTTGCTCTGCCTGTCTCCTGCCTTCTTTCGCCTTCGGAGCCTGCTTGCCTTGTCGCTTTTTTTCAACCTTCTACCCGACAGTTTATGAAAAGATTTACTAGGCTTACCTGGTTGCTTGTGCTGGGTGCCCCTGGCCTGGCCCAGGCCCAAACTGCACCCGTAACCGGACAAGTAACCGATGGCAAAGGGCAGGCCCTGCCGGGGGTGACAGTGCTCGTGCGCGGAGCCCAGCAAGGCACCAGCACCGATGCGGAAGGCCGGTTCTCGGTGGAGGCAGCGGAGTCGGCTACGCTGGTTTTCTCCTCCATTGGCTTCGATCCGCAGACCGTGAGCGTGGGCGGCCAGCGCGTCATCAACGTGACCTTGCGCGAAAGCGCCCAGGTGCTGAATGAGGTAGTTGTAACGGCCCTGGGGGTAGCACGGGAGCGCAAAGCCCTGGGCTACTCCGTCACGGAAGTGCAGGGCGAGTCGCTGACTCAGGCGCGGGAAACGAACGTGGCCAACTCCTTGGTAGGCAAAGTGGCCGGGCTGAACGTCAACTCCACATCGGGCGGGCCGGGCTCCTCGAGTAACGTCATCATCCGGGGTGCCTCCAGCCTGAACCAGACTAACCAGCCGCTCTACGTCATCAACGGGGTGCCGGTGGAAAGCCAGCCCAGCGGCGGCGCGGGCGCTACCATCGGTAACAGCGGCGGCCAGTACGATAACGCCCCCGACTTCGGCGACCCTATCTCCAACCTCAACCCCGACGATATTGAAAGTATTTCGGTGCTTAAGGGGGCGGCGGCCTCGGCTCTGTACGGCTACCGGGCCAAGGCCGGCGTTATTCTGATTACCACCAAGAGCGCCAAGGGCAACGACGGCCTGGAGTTCAACAGCAACTACGTGGCCCAGCAGGTGTTCAACCTCACCGACTGGCAGTACGAGTACGGCCAGGGCGCCAACAACATCAAGCCTACTACGGCCGTCATTGCTGCGCAGGCCGGCAACTCCAGCTGGGGCGCCCGCCTCGACGGCTCCCAGGTGGTGCAGTTCGATGGCACAACGCGGCCCTACGTGGCCCAGAAAAACAACATTGAGAACTTTTACCGCACGGGTAGCAGCTTTACCAACACGCTGGCCTTTAACAAAAGCTTCACGGGTGGCTCCGTGCGCCTGTCGGCCAGCAACCTCGACAATAAATCGGTGGTGCCCAATTCCCGGCTCGACCGTCAGACGTTCAATTTTGTAGGCACGTTTGACCCCTTCAAACACCTGGTGATTGATGCGCGGGCCAACTACATTCTGGAGCAGGCTAAGAACCGGCCCATCCTCTCCGACGGGGCCGGCAATGCCAACTTCAACGTTACCTTCCTGCCTACCAGCCTGGACGTGCGCGACCTGAAAGGCCCGAATGGGAATGGCACTGGGGCCGATGGCAATGAGCTGACTTTCAACACGGGCAACCCCTTCAACACCAACCCTTATTTCGCGGCCAACCAGTTTGTCAACGACACCCGGCGCGAGCGGCTGATTTCCTCGCTGTCGGCGCGCTATACCCTGGATAACGGCCTGTTTCTGCAGGGGCGGGCGGGGCGTGACTCTTACACCGACCGCATCACCAACGTAACGCCCTCGGGCACAGCCTACCGGCCCACGGGCAGCATCACGGAAATCACCTCCCAGTTCACCGACCTCAACGCCGACGTGCTGGCCGGCAAGACCTTTACGGTGGGCGAAGCCTTCAGCTTCACGCCTAACCTGGGGGCCAGCTACCGCCGCACCAAGCTGGAGGGCTTCCGTAATTCGGGCGACGATTTTGCCGTATTCGGCATCAACGCGCTGGGGAACACTCGCACCCGGACTGTGGCACCCTTATTCAGCGACCTGGAGGTGCAATCAGTGTACGGTTCGCTGGATTTGTCCTATAAGGAGTTTCTGTTCCTGACTGCCACGGTACGGCGCGACTGGTTTTCCACCCTGGCCACGCCGGGCCTCGATAACGACCTGAGCACCACGTACCCAGCTGTCAGTGGCTCCTTTGTATTCTCAGAGCTGTGGAAGCCGGATTTCCTGTCCTTCGGCAAGGTGCGGGCGGGCTACTCTCGGGTAGGTCAGGCCACGGATCCGTACCGGACGCAGCTGAACTACTCTTTGTCCTCCATTCCGTTGGCGGGTTTTCCCTACGGGGGCCCCTCGGACCCCAACATCCCGAACAGCCGCCTAGTAGCCTCGGAAGCTACGGAGGTAGAGGTAGGCACCGAGCTGGCCTTTATTGACAGCCGGGTGCGGGTGGATTTAACTTTCTACAAGAAGAAATCCTCGAAGGAGATTGTAAACACGCCCGCCTCCATCACCTCGGGCTACTCGGGGGCCGTGCTTAATGCGGGCGAGCTGGAAAACAAGGGCGTGGAACTGCTGCTGACCGTGACGCCCGTGCGCACGGACAACTTCACCTGGACTTCCTCCTTTAACACGGCCTACAATAAGAGCACGGTGCTTTCCCTGGCGGCTGGGCAGGAGCAGTCGGTGTACGCTACCTCCCGCTCCGGCGTGGGCTTCGTGGGGCAGCTGGTGGGTAAGCCGTTCGGGCAAATTCTGGCCTACGACTACCAGCGCGACGCGGAGGGCAACATTGTGCTGACAACCAACGGCGTACCGGCCCGCGGCAACCTGACGTCCTTCGGCACCGCCTTCCACCCCTGGACCGGCGGCTGGAGCAACGACTTCACCTACAAGCGCCTGAGCCTGGGCGTGCTGATTGATGGGAAGTTTGGGGCCAAGATCTTCTCGGCCACCGATTACTACGCTACCATCTTCGGCCTGCACAAGCAAACCCTGGTAAACCGGGAAGGCACCTTCGGCCC
Organism: Hymenobacter sp. HSC-4F20; assembly: GCF_019599275.1. GTDB lineage: Bacteria > Bacteroidota > Bacteroidia > Cytophagales > Hymenobacteraceae > Hymenobacter. Next base: position 35,151 of record NZ_JAHZTD010000007.1, read on the forward strand.
CAGCAACCTGGATGCGGCCACCTACTACAGCACCCAGGCCAACAACGTTTCCAGCCAGTTTGTGCAGGATGCCGGTTTCATTAAGCTGCGGCAGGTAACGCTGGGCTACTCGTTTGGCAACTCGCTGCTGGGCGGCAAAATCCAGCGGCTAAACCTGAGTTTGGTGGCCCGGAACCTGTTTTTCATCCGGCGCCTGGCCGACAACATCGACCCCGAGGGGAGCTACAACGCCTTTTCGCAGGGCCTGGAGCTGGGCGGCGTGCCGCCCTTCCGCACCTACGGCCTCAACCTGAGCGCGAAGTTCTAGGGCCCGCCTCATCCACTCATTCTACTGTCAAGCTCCATGAAAAGCCTATTTCCTAACTATACTGCGTTGGTGGGCGCTCTGCTGCTGGCCGGCGGCTGCACCGACAACTTCGACGACATCAACACCAACCCGACGACCTACAGCCAGGCCTCGTTCAATCCGAACTACGTGCTGACCCAGACCCAGCTCACGTACACCGGCAGCACCGACTTTGCCTTTGAAACCTGGCGCGGCAACCTGATTTACTGCGCCACCATGATGCAAGGAATGGCCACGGTAATCAGCTACTGGGGCGGCGACAAATACCTGCTCAACGAGGGCTACACGGCCGCCTACTGGGAAAAAAGCTACAGCGAGCAGGTAAAGCCCGTTACGGACCTAGTGGAGTCTACCCGGGGTAAAGGCTCCTACAAAAACCTGCACCAGATAGCCCGTATTATGCGCGTGCTGGTAATGCAGCGCCTCACCGACCTCTACGGCGACGTGCCCTACACCCAGGCGGGCCAGGGCTACTACCAGAACATCATTACGCCTCAGTACGACAAGCAGGAGGCCATCTACGCCGATATGCTCAAGGAAGTGAGCGAGGCTACCGCCGCCCTCGACCCGGCCGCCGACGCGCCGGCCGGCGACGTATTTTACAAGGGCAATATCGCGCAGTGGCAGCGCCTGGGCAACTCCGTGCTGCTGCGCCTGGCCATGCGCCTGACCAAGGTGAACGAAGCCACCGCCCGCACCTACGCTACCCAGGTACAGGGCAAAACCCTACAGAGCAACGCCGATAACGCCATCGTTCCGCATGACGTGGCCGGGGGCCGCGCTACCCAGAACCGCAACAGCCAGGTGCTGCTCGGCGACGGTGGTCAGGAGCACTACTACGTGAAGTGGTCGAAAACCTTTATCGACTACCTGAAAACCAACAACGACCCGCGCCTGTCGAAGATAGCCGTAACCCAGCTCTACCTCACGCCCACCAGCAAAACCCAGAACGCGGCCCCCATTTCGACGGCTGCCGCGCAAAAAGGCCTGCCCAACGGCCGGGACCTCAGCGGGCGGGCTGCCTATGATGTTTCCACGGCTCCGGGCTACACCACCTTCCCCGACTATTCCTCGCCCAGCCCCGGCATGATTAAGCGCAACGGCCCCACGTTCGTGATGACCTACGCCGAGACGGAGCTGCTGCTGGCGGAGGCAGCCCAGCGTTGGGGCCTGGGCAGCGCCACCCAGCACTACACCAACGGCGTAACGGCCGCCATGACCTACCTCAGCCAGTACGACCCAGCCCTGACCGTGACGCCCGCGGAAGCCAGCGCCTACCTCACGGCCAACCCCTACAACGCTGGCCGGGGCCTGGAGCAAATCAACACGCAATACTGGGCCCTAACCAACACCATGCTGGACTTCTACGAGTCCTGGTCGAACTGGCGCCGCACGGGCTTCCCGGTCCTGACGCCGGTAGTCTACCCCAACAATGCCACCAACGGCCAGATTCCGCGCCGCTTCCCGTACCCGACCTCGGAAATCACCAGCAACCCCGATAACTACCGCGCCGCCAGCGGCGCCGTACCCGGCGGCGACAACCTCACCGGCCGCGTGTGGTGGGATAAGTAAGCAACCGATAGGCGTGCCGCGTGCTTGTTGTAAGGTATTTCAGTGCAAAAAGAACCTTCCGCCAAGCGGAGTCGAGCCCAAGGTCGACGGAGGCAAGCATCCTACTTGGTTGATGTCGAGGGTCTATAAAGCAAAACACATCCTGTTGAGCCCCGCGAGGCAGCTCTCCGTCTTGGTTCCCAGGGGTGGGTTAACCTAAGGTAGAGCTGCTCGCGGGGATTAGCAGGACACGTCTTGCTTGGGCAACGAAGCGGCAGAGCTGCTGCCGATCCGCTCAACAGGACGTTCTTTATTCGTTTATTTCACCCAATACGTTCCTACCTTCCTTTTCTAGCCCAGCCTTTCATGCCCGTTCGATTTTCTCTCCCTACCCGTTTTTTCGTCGTAGCGTCGGTCATCTTTCTTGCCGGTCAGCCTGGGCTGGCGCAGCAGGCAGAAACGCCGGCCCAGCGGCTGGGCCTGATTCCCTTGCCCCGGGAAGTAAAGACCTCGGCCGGCACCTATTCCCTACCCCAGAAAATCAGCATCTACGCCAGCAGCCCTGAGGAGCGCAACGTGGCCACCCTCTTGCAGGGCCTGCTGGCGCCCCTGGGCAAAACCGCTACCCTCACCACCAGCCGCCAAGCCGCCCAGATCAGGCTGGTAACAGCCGCCGGGACGGGGCCCACTCCGGAAGGCTACCAACTGGCCGTTGGCACCGACGGCATCCAGATTACGGCCGCCGGGGGGGCGGGGCTGTTCTACGGGGCCCAAACCCTGCTGCAACTGCTGCCTCCGCGGTCCGCGGCTACCACGAGCGTACCCTACGTGCGCATTGCCGACGAGCCGGCGTTTCGCTGGCGCGGGGCCATGCTGGACGTGTGCCGCCACTTCTTTCCGGTGGAGTTTATCAAGCGCTACATTGATTTCCTGGCCGCCTACAAGCTCAATACCTTCCACTGGCACCTTACCGACGACCAGGGCTGGCGCATTGAAATCAAGAAGTACCCCAAGCTCACGCAGGTCAGCGCTTTCCGCAAGGAAACCCTGATTGGGGCCCAGCAGACGTTTAAAAAGCCCGAGGATTTCAAGTACGATGCTACCCCGTACGGCGGCTTTTACACCCAGGAGCAAATCCGGGAGGTAGTGGCCTACGCTCAAAAGCGCTACATCACCATCGTGCCCGAAATTGAGATGCCTGGCCACTCGGTAGCTATTCTGGCTGCTTACCCCGAGCTGGCCTGCAAGCCCGGCCCCTACGAAACCTGGACCATGTGGGGCGTGAACGAGGACATTGTGTGCCCTACCGAGCCCACGTTCCGCTTTTTTGAGGATGTACTCACGGAGGTCAGTGCCCTGTTTCCCGGGCCCTACGTGCATATTGGCGGCGACGAAGCACCCAAAACTCGCTGGAAGGAAAGTGCGGCCGTGCAGGATATTATGAAGCGGGAGGGCATCACGGACGTGGAGAAAGTGCAGGGCTGGTTTAACCGCCGCATCGAGAAGTTTCTGGCCAGCAAGGGCAAAAAGCTCATTGGCTGGGACGAAATTCTGGAGGGGGGCATTCCCACCAGCGCGGCCGTGATGAGCTGGCGGGGCGAGAAAGGCGGCATTGAGGCAGCCAAGGCGGGCCACGATGTGGTAATGACGCCTACTACGAATCTGTACATCGATTACGGCCAGAACCCGCAGCCCCACAGCCCCAATGAGCCGCTGATGATTGGCGGCTACCTGCCCCTGGACAGGATCTACAACTACAACCCCCTGCCCAAAGAGCTGACCCTGGAGCAGCAAAAGCACATTCTCGGGCCCCAAGCCAATATGTGGACGGAGTACATCACTACCCCCCAAAAGGTGGAGTATATGCTGTTTCCGCGGCTGCTGGCGGTTTCGGAGGTAGGCTGGACACCCGCCGCCCGTAAGAGCTACGCCGCGTTTGTGCCCCGCATGAGCCAGCACTTTGCCCGCCTCGATGCCAAGAAAATTAACTACCGCGTGCCCGAGCCCCTGGGCCTGGACAGCACCGGCTTGGCGGCTCCCGGCGAAAAAGCCATCTTCACACTCCGCTCCCTGGTGCCCGGGGCCCAAATCCGCTACACCCTGGATGGCAAGCTGCCCGACGAAACTACCGAGCTGTACACCAAGCCTCTGGCCGTGCCCCGCAACCGCCAGCTCACGGTGCGCGCCGTTACCATCGCTCCCAACGGCCGCAAGAGTGCGCCCGCCGAGCTGCTGGTAAAATAGCGGGCTGCTTAGCGGGAGCCACGTGGAATCCGATGAGCTTTGCCAGCACCTTATGAATGAGGCGCCGCAGGGGCGCCCGAGGCCACTACGGTCCTGATGAAGCCAGGGGGCCTTCGTATACGCGCGGGAGAGGGCGTGGACGGTAGCTGTTGTGGCAAAAGCTTTTGGCTAACTGGTTGTGTGCCGGCGCATCGTATCTCGTGGGTGCTATGTCATTGTCAGGGCGCGCGGTACCGTGTAGCCTGATTGTGGCAAGAGAATTTTGCCGCGTGCAGCAGCTCCTGGCTTGAAATCAGTGCTTGGCCTTACGGGAGGCTACCCCAGGGCCCAGTTCAGCAGCAGCACCCCGATGAGCCCGACCACTGACACAATGGTTTCCATTACCGTCCAGGACCGGAGCGTATCCCGCACACTCAGGTTAAAGTATTCCTTGAACAGCCAAAAGCCTGTGTCGTTGAAGTGGGAAAGCAGCAGGCTCCCGGCCCCAATGGAGAGTACCATGAGGTTGGGGTTGGCATGCGTGCTGGCCATGGTGGGCAGCATCACGCCGGCGGCGGTGAGGCCGGCAATGGTAGCCGAGCCCAGGCACACGCGAATACCGGCGGCCACCAACCACCCCAGCAACAAGGGCGGCAGCCCTACTGCTTGCAGCGCAACGGCAATTTCGGCACTTACCCCACTGGCTACCAGCACCTGCTTCAACGCCCCGGCTCCGGCAATAATGAGCAGAATGGGGGCTACATCCTTTACCGCCGCCGAGTAGGTATCCATAACGGCCGCAACAGACTTGCCCAAGGCCAGGCCCAGGCTGCAGGTGGCTACTACCACCGCTAAGAGCAGGGCTACGGAAGGCTCAGCCAGGAAAGCCAGGGCCGGCTGCCACGGGCCGCCCGGAGGTACTGCCCGCTGCAAAGCCAGCACCCCGACCAGCAAGAACACGGGTAGCAGGGAGGAGCAGAAGCTGTTGAGCTTCCCCGGCAAGCTGTTTGCCGGGATAAATGCGGCCCCAAAGCCGGGCAAAGGCGCCGATACGATAGAGCGCAACGTGCGGCCGTACACAGGCCCGGCCAGAATAATAGCTGGAATGGCAATCAGCAGCCCGTAGAGAAAAGTAAGGCCCATATTGGCGTGAAACTGGGCCACCAGCGCCGTGGGGGAAGGGTGCGGCGGCAGAAACCCGTGCATAACCGATAAAGCCGCCAGCATGGGCAAGCCCACGTACACGGCCGGCAGGCGGTACTGGTACACCACGGAGAAAATCAGCGGAATCAGTAGCACAAAGCCCACATTGTAGAATAGCGGAATGCCAATGATAAAGCCCGCCATCATCAGCGTCCACTGAATGTAGCGGGTGCCAAACGTGCCGATCAGCGCGGAGGCAATTTGCTGGGCCGCCCCGCTTTCCGCTACCAGCTTGCCCAGCATGGCTCCCAGCACAATCACGAGCAGCACGGCGCCCAGCGTGTCTCCTACCCCCACGTACACGGCCTGCATCAGGGCCGTGGGGGCCAGCCCGAACACTAGCCCTACCCCGATGCTTACCAGCAGAAACGCGAGAAATGCATGCACTTTGGCCCAGCTGATTAAGGCAATCAGTACCAGCAGGGCAGTTAGCAGAAGAAGGATGCTCATGTATCTGGGGTAGCTGTTCTCCTTGTCCGGGGTTACATTTCCTGCTTGCGGCTCCCGATTCGCTCACTGGCCAGCTAGGAGCAGTGCTGCCTTACTACTCCAGCGCGGGCGAGAGGCGGGCCGCTCCCGGGAATTAAAACAACAGGGCCGGCCCAAGCTGCAAAAAAAACCGGACCTGGCCACTACCCTGGCCCGAAGGTGCCGGGGTAGTGGCCAGGACTCACTACGGGCCTGCGCCGCGGCTCCCGCAGGCTACATACGGGCTACACGGCCCCCCAGTCTGACACCCTACCCAGGTACTGGCACACGTAAGCCGCTCGGCAGGCAGAGTCCGGGCCTGCACTATCCTGCCTGTGGCCCCGTTAACCAGCGGTTCCTACTGGGGCTTTCGGTGCCTGGTACCGGCCGTTTCAGGTACCCACCGATACAGATGGCAGGGCCGGCTCCTGCCTCAACAGCATGCACCACCCCAGCGCAGTATGCAGCTGCAAAGTAAGATACTGCTACCTAGCTCAGCCACGAAGCTTCACTACCCGCCCCAGTACGGCAGGACGCCTACTCTGGTACCTGTGCATCCGCTGGGGGCTTGTTTGACCAGGTTCTGTAAGCTTTCAGGCACCGCCAACCCGACCGGAGTCCTTGTCGTGCTGGGGCGCAGGCCTCGCTAGTATTCTACGGAGTCTGTGCTTGTATTCTTCTTACTGTGGCAGGGTTAGGCCGCCTGGTTAGCGGCTAACGCAGTCTTGCGCCCAGCCCGGCGCGGGGTGCGCGTGGGGGTAGGGGTAGCAACATCCGGAGGTGCTGCTGGCGGCGCGGCAGAATCGGAAGCGGCAGTTTTGCGAGTTTGCTTAAGACGGAGGCGGGTGAGCTTCTCGGCTAATTCTTCCGCCGACTCGGCCAGCAAGGTGCTTTCTTGCGGGAACAATTCCTCCTCCGAGAAATGCGAGGTCAGCACCGTGGTCAGTTCATCCGTCAGCCGCTGCTTCAGCTCACGGGGCGAGGGGTTCAGTGCCTTCGCCGCACGCTTTTCCTGTTTTGCCTGGGCCCGCAGCAACTGACTGGCCAGCTCCTGAACGGCTTTGAGGACGGCTTTGGGGGGCGCCTGTCCCGCGGGGGTCGTCTGTTCAAGCTGGGGGGCCAGCTGCTGCAGGAGGTGCGCAACAAGCTCTTGTTTCTGTGAATTCATGGATGATGGGGAAACGCACCCTGGCCAGAGCTACGCAGGGTAGCCGCCGTCGGGAGAGGGTAAAAGGTTGCGCAAGGTGGAAAAAAGCAGCTCAGCCATAAGGCCGCCGTAACCCGGCAACGCTATGGCTGGCCCAGCCGCTAGCGTACTGACAGCAGGGGTAGAATATCAGCCAGTGCCACCCGACCAGCACTATAGCGCGTGAGTTGCAGGTAGCCGGCTGCGTCGGGTGCCGGCACTCCGCTGATTCCCAGCGCAATTCGGATGCTGAGCAGGCGGCGGATGGTGGTGAGCTCAGCGGGTGCGGGTGGCCGTACTGGCTCAGTACTAAGCCGCGGATGCCGCTCGAAGAGAATGGTACGCATAGGCAGCCGGATAAGGGTTACGTGACATCTAGGTAATGGCCCAGCAGTTCCCACAGCAGGCGGCCCTCTGCCACCCGATACTCGGGGCAGGGCCCCTGCACACTCTGAATCAGGGGGTCGGTCAGGCGTAGCAGCCGCAGCCATTCGGCGGCGGGAACCGGCGAAAACATGCCTTGCGGAGAAAACTGCTCCCGCAAAGCCTGCACAACGGCCTGCTGAGCAGCGGGGGAAAGCGTCAGGAACCGCTTGGTAGCGGGCCGCTGACCAGCAAGGACAGAGGAGGTAGACAACGGGAGCAACAAGGAATACCCACTGGCAGCACGACGCGGTGGGCGCTGCAAAGCTACCCTGGGCGCCGGCCCTGCGGCCCAAACAGCGTGTTATCTTTCCATTATTCCCTGCTATGCCCGGTACGGCCCCTGCCTACACCACTGGGCTACCCGAATGCGGTACTGGCTATAATGAGCCCGGGAACAACTGCTGTTGCCTGAATGCAACAGAAGCATAATGCCTGCTTAACGCCTGAGTCATACCTGGTTTGGAAATTTGCAGTGAAGCAACTGGTCTGCCGTTATGCATGCTCCTGTCCTGATTCCGCTTCTGCGCTACGGCGCCGGCTGGCTGGGCTACCTTCTCTTCCAGGTACTGCTCGTGGTGCTCTACGGCCTGCACCTGGCCAAAGCCTTCCGCTCGCCGTTCCGGGCGAATGAGCTACCCCCTACCCCCGCTCGGCCGCGCTTCTGGCCCCGTCCTACGCTATGAGCAAAGGCCCCAAGCGTCGCCGGGTAGAGGTAGTCGTTATTTCGGATGTGCACCTGGGCACTTACGGCTGCCACGCCGCCGAGCTGCTGCGCTACCTGCGCAGCGTCCGGCCCAAGGTACTGGTGCTCAACGGCGACATTGTGGATATCTGGCAGTTCAGCAAAAACTACTGGCCGCCAGCTCACATGCGCTTGGTGCGCCACTTGGTAGGGCTGATGGCCAAAGGCACCCGCGTCCACTACCTCACCGGTAACCACGATGAGCTGCTGCGCCGCTTTGCCGGTACCCGACTGGGAGCCCTGTCCGTTGCCAACAAGCTGGTACTGGAGCTACCCCACGGCAAAACCTGGCTGTTCCACGGCGACGTCTTCGATGTGACCATGCGCCATGCCCGCTGGCTGGCCCGGCTGGGCGCCCACGGCTACGATGCTCTGATTCTGCTTAACCGCCTAGTGAACTTTCTGCTGGCCAAAGCAGGCCGCCCGCGCGTGGCTCTTTCCAAAGCCGTGAAAGACCGGGTAAAAGGAGCGGTGAGCCTGATTGGAGATTTTGAGCAGACAGCCGCCACTATTGCCGCCGATGCCGGCTACCGCTACGTGGCCTGCGGGCACATCCACCAGCCCGCCCTGAAATCTATTAACACACCGCGCGGCGAAGTAGGCTACCTGAACTCCGGCGACTGGGTAGAAAACCTGACGGCCCTGGAGTACACGGCGAACCAGGGTTGGCAGCTCTACCACTACGCCCTCGACCCGGCCATGCAGTTGCCGCCGCCCCCCGAGCCCGACGCGCCCGATGACTCGGATGATGCCCTGCTGGCGGGGCTGCTGGCCGAATTCAATTTATCCCGCTAAGCTTTTTTGCCTCTCTTTTCTTTTCTGCATGCCCCGCATTCTGTACGCCATCCAAGGCACCGGCAACGGCCACCTCAGTCGCGCCCTCGATATTGTGCCTTTGCTGCAACAGCGCGCCAGCCACCTCGATGTATTGGTCAGCGGCCCGGCGGCCGACAGCGACCTGCCATTTCCGGTCCGGTACCGCTGCCACGGCATGGGCTTTATTTTCGGCAAGAAGGGCGGCATCGATTTTCTGAAAACCTTCTGGCAGCTGAACTCGGCAAGTTTTCTGCGCGAGATGCGCCAGCTGCCAGTGCAGGACTATGATATAGTTATCAGCGACTTTGAGCCGGTCTCGGCCTGGGCCTGCCGCCTGCGCCAGAAGCCGTGCGTGGCCCTGAGCCACCAGAGTGCCGTGCTGCACGCCGCTGCCCCCCAGCCGGCCCGCCCCGATGTGATTGGAAAATCGGTATTGCGCCACTACGCGCCGGCTACGGCCAGCTACGGCTTCCACTTCGAGGCCTACGCACCGGGCATCCATACGCCCGTTATCCGCCAGCAGGTGCGCCAGCTCACGCCCCGCACCGAGGAGCATTACACCGTTTACTTGCCGGCTTTTGATGAGCCCACCCTGGTGCGGCGCCTGCGCTACCTGAGCCGCACCGTGCGCTGGGAGGTGTTTTCCCGCCATAGCCCCCACGAGGCGGAATACGGCAATGTGCGGGTGCGTCCGGTGAGCGGCGCCGCCTTCACCGACAGCCTGGCCCGCAGCGCCGGGGTGCTCTGCGGGGCCGGGTTCGAGACGCCCGCGGAAGCCCTGTACCTAGGTAAAAAGCTGCTGGTGATACCCATGAAAAACCAGTACGAGCAAGCCTGCAACGCCGCCGCCCTGGCTGCTATGGGCGTGCCCGTGGTCAAAAGCCTGCGGGATAAGCACCTGGCTACCCTGGATCAATGGCTGCGCGAGGGCCGCCCGGTACCGGTGCACTACCCCGATGAAACGGCCCTGCTCCTGGACCGGGTCCTGCAGGAGCAGACCAGCTCGGTACCGGCCTTGTTGGCGTAGCAGAGCACTAGGCTTTCCTACCCTCGATTTCGAACCGAATCTGCTCTTTGCCGGGCGAGGGAGGAATTCCGGGGTAGGCTTCCAGCGCTTAGCCTAGGCCCCTCTTGCTACTCAAAAGGAAGGCTCACTTAGTTTACCTGAAGAAGGGGTGGCGTGCTGCTGCACCCTCTCCGTATAGCTGCTCATGCCTGCATTACCCGCTGCCTTTTTTCCGCCGACTACGCCTACCCCCTACTCCCGCGCCGACTTCGGTCCCGATTTCCGGTGGGGCGTATCCACGGCGGCCTACCAGACGGAGGGCAGTTGGGCAGCCGATGGTAAAGGGCCCAGCATCTGGGACACGTTCGTGCGAGGGCGGCGCGCCATCAAAGGCCGCGAAACCGCGGACGTCGCCACGGACTTTTACCGCCGCTGGTCCGCCGACCTGGATTTGATGCAGCACCTGGGCATCCCCGATTTTCGGTTTTCGGCGGCCTGGTCGCGGGTGCTGCCGGAGGGTACCGGCCCGGTCAACGCGCCGGGGCTGGATTTCTACGACCGGCTGGTGGATGGCTGCCTGGCGCGGGGCATTACACCCTGGCTGACGGTCTACCACTGGGACTTGCCCCAGGCTCTGCAGCAGCGCGGGGGCTGGGGTAACCGCGACGTCGTAAGCTGGCTCTCGGACTACGCCCAGGTGCTGGCCCGCCGCCTCGGCGACCGGGTGCAGCACTGGATGGTGCTTAATGAGCCCATGGTGTTTACGGGGGCGGGCCACCTGCTGGGCTTGCACGCGCCGGGGCGCCGCGGCCTCGGCTCCTTTCTGGCCGCTACCCACCACGCTTCCCTCGCCCAGGCCGAAGGGGGGCGGGCCCTGCGGGCCACCCTGTCCGCTTCCGCCCAGATTGGCACCACCTTTTCCTGCTCCTACCTCACGCCCTGGCGGCCGGGCCTACCCCGCGACGAGCGAGTCGTGCGCCGCGCCGATGCCGCCCTCAACCGCCTGTTCGTCGAGCCGGCCCTGGGCCTGGGCTACCCCCTGGCCGACCTGCCACTGCTGGGCCGGATAGCGCGCTATATGCAGCCGGGTGATGAGCAGCGCCTGCCCTTTGCCTTCGATTTCTGGGGCGTGCAGAACTATACCCGCGAAGTAGTGCGTCACTCGCCCTACGTACCGCTGCTGTGGGCCAACTTGGTAGGCGCCGCCCGCCGCGGGGTGCCCTACACGCAGATGGGCTGGGAAGTGTACCCGGAAAGCCTGTACCACATGCTCCGGCAGTTTAGCAGCTACCCCAACGCGCCGCGCCTGCTGGTCACGGAAAACGGCGCGGCTTTTCCCGATGAGGTCCGGGGTGGACGGGTTGCCGACGCAGCCCGGCAGGCGTACTTGCAGGCCTGCATCGGGCAGGTACTGCGCGCCCGGCGGGAGGGCGTGCCGGTGGAGGGATACTTTGCCTGGTCCTTTACCGATAACTTCGAGTGGGCCGAAGGTTACGAACCCCGCTTTGGGCTGGTACACGTGGAGTACGCCACCCAGCAGCGTACCGTAAAGGACTCGGGCTGGTGGTACCGGCAGTTTCTGGCAGGGGTTGAGGGAAACGAGGGGGTAGCAAGCCACTTCTCTTCACCCTTATACACCCAGGGAAAGTAGGAAGCCAACCGCCGGGTAGTTTACAATTCTCTAACAGCTTGGTCACGCTACGGTAATGTGCTGCGGGTAGCTTTAGCCCTCATCCTAACCGAGTGCATATGCGCCCTACCCTTTACGCTGTAGTACCTGCCACTGCCCTGCTGCTCAGCCTGATTGCCCGACTCGGCCAGGCCCAGACTACCCCTACCATCAGCCGGCCCAGCGCCACCGTTACGGTTGCCGAAGGAGCTGGAACCGTGAGCCTTTCCTTTGCCATTCAAAACCCGGGCACCGCGGCCAGCACCGTGGAGGTAGCGTTGCAGGCCCTGGGTACGGCCACGGCCGGGCAGGATTTCACCTACGCCGCTACCCAAACGCTGACGTTTCCGGCCGGCGCTACCGGCCCGCAAACCCTGACCATTCCCATCAGCGACGACGCCCTGGCCGAAGAGGCCGAGTACTTTGTGCTGCGCCTGCAAAACCCCACCAACGCTACCCTTGCGGCTGGGGCCACCGATGTGCTGGTGTACCTGCGCGACAACGACACCCCCGCCCCGCGGGCGGCGGGCAACCTGACGCTTACCTTGCTGCAGAGCTACCAGACGGCCGCACCCTTCAGCGGCAACACCCAGGTGAACTCGGCTGAAATAGCGGCCTACGATGCAACAGCCAAGCGCTTGTACGTGGCTAACTCCCTGGGCGGCAAGCTCGACATTGTTAGCCTGGCTACCCCAACGGCCCTGGCCCCGGTGGCCTCCATCGACATCAAGCCCTACGGCAACATCAACTCCGTGGCCGTGCGCAACGGGGTGGTAGCCTGCGCCATTGAAAACACGAATCCGCAGGCTGAGGGCAGCGTGGTGTTTTTCGATCAGAACGGAGCCTTCCTCAAGCAGGTAACCGTAGGGGCTATGCCCGACATGATTACCTTCTCTCCGGACGGGCGCACCGTGCTGACAGCCAACGAGGGCGAGCCCCGCGCCGACTACAGCGTAGACCCCGAAGGCAGCATTTCGGTAGTGGACGTGAGCGGCGGCGTGGCCGGCCTTACCCAGGCCAGCGTCACGACGGTAGGCTTTACCAGCTATAATAGCCAAGCTGCTGCGCTGCGCGCCCAGGGCATTCGGGTGTACGGCGGACGGGCCGGGGCTCCCGCTACCGTGGCCCAGGACCTGGAGCCTGAATACATTGCCCTGAGTGCCGACTCCAAAACGGCCTACGTGACCCTTCAGGAAAACAATGCCATTGCAGTGCTGGACCTGGAAACCAAGCAGATTACGGCCCTGCGCCCGGTGGGCTACAGCGACCTGCGCCAGCCCGGCCACGGTATTGACGCCTCCGACCAGACCACGGATGTGCTTATTGCCAACTGGCCCGTAAAGGGCATGCGCCTGCCCGATGCCCTGGCCAGCTTTGAGGTGGGCGGGGTGCCCTACCTGATTACGGCCAACGAAGGTGACGCCCGCGACTACACCGGCTTCAGCGAGCAGGTGCGCTTGGGCACTACCAGCACCAGCTCCCCCTACGTGCTCGACCCCACCGTTTTCCCAAACGCCGCCCTGCTCAAGAACGCCGCCGTCCTGGGCCGCCTCAACGTTACCAACCGCCTGGGCGACACCGACGGAGACGGAGACTTTGATGAGATTTACGCCTTTGGGGGCCGCTCCTTCAGCATTTACAACGCCACCACTGGGGCCGAGGTGCATGACAGCGGCAACCTACTGGAGCGCCTGACGTCCACCTCTCCTACCTACGGAGACATCTTCAATGCCAGCAACAGCTTTGGGGAAGCGCCCACGCGCAAGAACCGCTCCGACGACAAAGGGCCGGAGCCGGAAGGCGTCACAACGGGCCGCATCGGCAGCAACCTGTATGCCTTCGTGTCCTTGGAGCGGGTAGGCGGGGTAGCCGTGTTTAATATAAACAACCCGGCCAGCCCGGTGCTGGAGCTGTACGCCAACAACCGCAGCCTCACGGCCGGTACCGGCGACCTGGGACCCGAGGGCCTGATCTTTATTGCCGCCGCCGACAGCCCCACGGGGCAGCCCCTGCTGGTGCTGGCCAACGAAGTCAGCAGCACCCTGGCCGTGTATGCCCTGCAGCCAGCCGTACCCACCGCCACTCGCGGCAACCGCCCCGCTGCCGAGCCCCTGTTCGCCTACCCCAACCCCAGCCGGGGCCAGAGCGTGCGCCTGAGCCGGCCCGTATCGGGTACGCTGACGGACTTGACCGGGCGGCCCGTGCGCCAGCTTACGGCTACTGACCGTCTGCTTACCAGTGGGCTGAGCGCCGGCGTGTACCTGCTGCGCGCCTCGGACGGAGCCAGCAGCAAAGTCGTGGTTGAATAAGCCCATATCCTCACCCTACCGAGCGGCCCGGCTACAGCGTTCTGCAGCCGGGCCGTTTTATACCGGCCAGCGTTAGCACTGAGCTGGCGTAGGCTGCGGCGTTTACGACTCAGTAACGGTTTTACCCGTGGTAGTTTGGGTGTTTATCTGCTCCAGGCTTGCCACGTACCGCCACTGCGCCGTAGCGGCCGCCGCGGTAAACTCGGCCAGTACGTAACCACGCTGGGAGGCGTCGAGGTAGTGCAGGTCGTCGATCAGAAGCTGGTTGGACTGAGCGAAACCCTGCACTGCCGCCGCGTTGCCCCCAAAGAAGGCCTCGAAGCCGGGCGAGGAAACGGAAGAGCAGGCAAATTCCGCCCCCGCCTTGCGCCCGGTGGCATCGGTCAGATCGTTGTACCAGGCATTGTGGGTGTCGCCGGCCAGGGAAATCAGCTTTTTGCCTCTGGCTGCTGCGTATACTTTTTCCCGCTCGGCGGGGTAGCCGTCCCAGGCATCCAGGTTGTAAGGCAGCACCGTCGTCACACGGGCCCGCTCGGCCGCCGTCAGAGTGGGGTCGTTCTGCTGCAGGCGCTGCTTGAGGGCGATAAGCTGAGTTGCCAGGGCAGTATACTGCGCCAGCAATGCCGCCGTAGCACCCCCGGAAGCCAGCTGAGCTACCAGCGGCAGCAGCTCGGCCGGAATGTACATCTTGCCCATCAGCACCTGCGAGCCTAACACCTGCCAGCGGGCCGTGCTGCCAGCCAGGGCTGCGGCCAGCCACGTGCGTTGCTCTGCCCCCAGCAGGCTTCGGTTGGGGTTCAGCCAGGCCGCCCCGAACCGGGTGGCATCAAAGCTGCCGCCACTCCCGAAATAGTCGCTCAGGCTCAGCTGCTGGTCGCGGCCGGCCAGGCGCGTATCGAGCAGGTGCAGGTGGGCAATGCCGCCGAAGTCGAAGCTGCGGTAGATTTTATCGGGGGCGGAGGTCCGCGCCGGCAGGTACTCGTGCCACACCTGCTGGGCAATCTGCTTGCGCTGGGCGAAGCTGCCTTCCTCGGGCTGATGATTTTGGGCCCCGTCGAGGTAGGCATCGTTGGTGAGTTCGTGGTCGTCCCAGATGCAGACAAAAGGTTTGAGCTGATGAGCCCGTTGCAGCTGCTGGTCGCCGCGGTACTGGCGGTAGCGGGTGCGGTAATCCGTCAGGCTCAGGATTTCCGTGGGTGGCTGATGGCCCCGGTTCAGACGGGCCGTGGCGCTGGTGGTCCCGTACTGGCCCTGCCCATACTCGTAAATGTAGTCGCCCAGGTGCACCACCACGTCGGCCTCTGACTCGGCCACGGCCCCGTACACGTTGAACAGCCCCGCCTGATAGTTGGCGCAGGAAACCACGGCTAGTTTGATGCTGGCGACCTGGCCGGCCGTGGGCAGGGTACGGGTCTGGCCCACCACGGACTCGGCCTTGGTTTGCTCGTTGCGGAAACGGTAGTAGTAGGTTTTGTTGGCGGTAAGGCCGGCCGCATCGGCCCGCACGGTATAGTCCGCGGCGGCCGTGGCCGTAGCCGTACCGCTAGCCGTCAGGGGTGTAAAGCTGCTGGTCTCGGCTATTTCCCAGCGTATCTGTGCCTCAGCGGCTTCGTTATCGGCGGGAGTATACCGGGTCCAGAGTAGCACGCTGGTGGCTGTGGGGTCGAAGCTGGCTACCCCCTCGTGAAAGCCAAAGCTGCCGGTATACTCCGGCAAGCTGCCTTCCTCGGTGCAACCGGTGAGTAAGGAAGGTAGCAGCACCACGCCGCCGGAAAGCAGAGCGGAGTTCCTGAGAAATTGCCGACGATTTAGCGGGGTAGTCTTTTTTGCTGCCATATCCGGGAGAGGTAACGTTCTGGCCGTGAAGGTAGAAGCACAGTGTTACCAGGCCGTGAAGGCTGGTTTATGTAATTGAGCCGCCCTTGGCCTGTACCGTATACACCGGGCGCCGCGGCGCACCACCTCCGTAAAGGAAAGCCGGCGAAGTTCGCGGTAGGCCCGGGCAGAAGGGTAACGCTTAGGTTGGCTGAACGCGCAGCTGTAGCGAGGGGGCCGCTTCGGGCAGCCAGGCGTCCAGCAGGCGCTGACACAGCGGAACCAAGGGAGCG
The DNA here is from genome assembly GCF_019599275.1 of Hymenobacter sp. HSC-4F20. Classification (GTDB taxonomy): domain Bacteria; phylum Bacteroidota; class Bacteroidia; order Cytophagales; family Hymenobacteraceae; genus Hymenobacter. The sequence continues at coordinate 51,204 of NZ_JAHZTD010000007.1, forward strand.
AAGAGCAGCGCCCCAGCCACGTTAAACAGCACGTGCGCGTGTGCCAGTTGTCGGGCTACGTCGGCTTGCCCCGCAAGGCGTAGCACCAGGGTGGTAAAGGGCGCAATCAGTACCAAGCCCAGGGCAATAGAAATAGTATTGAAACCCAGGTGAAAAAGGCTGGTCTTTAGGGCTGCGCGTCCCCGGCCCAGGGTAGCCAGCAGGGTATCGGAGCAGGTGCCCAGTTCGGCCCCGAGCATCACGGCAATACCCGCGGGCAGAGTTAGCAGCCCCTTTGCCGCTAGTTTAATCACCATACCCAGCGTTGCGGACGAAGACTGGATTACCAGGGTTATGATAGCGCCGGTGCCGGCCCCGCGCACAGGGTTTTCTAGTTGCAGCAGCCAGGCCTGCACCCCCTTATAGTCGTGGAGGGGCGCGGCGGCCTCCCCCACCAAGTACAAGCTGAAAAACAGCAGACCAAAGCAGAACAGGGCCCGTCCGGCGGTGCGCCCCGTGCGCTTTTTGCTTACGGAAAGCCACACGAAGCCGGGTAGCATGGCAACAATAGCATACTGCCCCAGATCAAAGGCGAAAAGCTGGCTGGAGATAGTAGTGCCAATGTTGGCTCCCAGTACGACCCCCAGCGAGTTGCGAAAGGGCAGAGCCCCGGCGCTTACCAGCGCAATGGCCAGGATAATAACAACGGAAGAAGAGTCCAGCAGGGCGGTTACGACGGTGCCCGTGAGCATAGCCAGGGGAATGGTGCTGGTAAACCGGTGCAGCACGTTTTGCACCTGCTGGCTGGCCACGTGCCGCAGCGCCAAGGCCAAGCGGCTTACAGCATACAGAAACAAAACCAGCCCGCTGCCGGCCAGCAGCACAATTGATACGGGAGAAGATGCCATACCCGAAGCGGCCACGGAACAGGCGACCTGGAGGGTAACGCAGAATAGCCCTGCCCCGTCACGCAGGCAGGATGAAGAAATTGTTACGACCTAACTTCTGCTGCCCCTACTCCGCGGGTGCCTGCTTGCCCGATAGCTCTACTTTCTGGCATGAGGAAGATTTCCTTCGGTAAGGCTGAAGGGGTACGCAACCTGTATTGCGTCCTGCTGCAGGTTATCGTCCGTAAGCGGGGCGTACCAGCGGGCGGTGGCCACCGGAAGATCATCACCCGCAGCCCCGAGGCCAAGGCATGAAGTACGGCAACTGCAGCCAGCACGCAGCTAAGTTCTTAGTTTATGAATTCATTACTCCGGGATGAAGCTTTTATGATGTCTGCCGGCCCCGTCTGTTATCCTACCCGGGGCCCTCTACATTTGGCGCAAACAACGCGCCGTGGCTACTGACAACTTACTCGGGTTACTCGAGAGGATCCGCAACGACGACTACCAGGCCTTTGAACAGCTGTTTGAGCTGCACTGGCAGGACCTGTTTCGCTACGCCTATAAGGTGCTGCGCGACGCCCCGGAGGCGGAAGACCTCACCCAGGAGCTGTTCTGCGACCTGTGGGCTAACCGCGCCGGGCTCAGCGTGCACACCAGCGCCCAGGCCTACTTGGTGGGGGCTCTGCGCAAAAAAATCCTTACCCGCTTCCGCGACGCCGACATCCGGGCCCGCCACCTTCAGCAGTTCGGCGCTACCCAAGAGCCCAGCACGGAACTGGGCCTCAAGCGCCTGGTCAGCCACGATACCCTGGCCGCCATTCAGGTGCAGGCTCAGGTACTACCCCCCAAGGAAAAAGAAGTCTTCTTGCTCGGCATGCTGGAAGACTTTTCAGTAAAGGAAATGGCCGAGCGCTTCGCCACCTCCGAGCAAACCGTGCGCAACCAACTCAACAGCGCCCTGCACAAACTTTCCCCCTTCCTAACCAAAATCCTGAGCTAGCCGCGTCAGCCGCCGCCGAGAGCTGGTGTTACGTCTTCGTTAAATCAGCGAAAGACAGTAGTTACAAAACCGAGGCAGTGCAACTGGTAGAGTAGATGGCGCCCCGGCCGGGAAAAGCAAGTTGCTCGTCATCAGGTGGCCGAGTTGCGGCCTGTAGCTCTTACCAGAACGCGCCTCCGCCGGGTTTACGCCCGCGGCGGGGTAGGCTTCTTCATCTTCCTTTTCCGCTTTGGCACCCCGGCGTATGTCGCCCCGAGGTAGTGCCTTCCTCTAGTATGATTCGAAAACTTCTGCTTTCCGCACTCCTGTTGGGGAGTGCACCGGCTCTGCTTGCCCAAAGCCCTAAGAAACCTAAGCTGCTGGTGGGCATTATGGTGGACCAGATGCGCGCCGACTACCTCCCGCGCTTCGCCGACCAGATGGGCCCCGACGGCTTTAAGCGCCTGCTGCGCGAAGGGTTTCAGTGCCGCAACACCCACTACAACTACGTGCCCACCGTAACGGGGCCCGGCCACTCCTCGGTGTACACCGGTACTACCCCCCGCTACCACGGCATTGTGGGCAACTCCTGGTACGACCGCCGCCTGCGCCGTGATGTGTACTGCACCGATGACTCCACGGTGCAGTTGGTAGGCACTCCCAAAGGCATGGGCGTTTCGGCGCGCAACCAGGTTAGCACTACCCTGGGCGACGAGATGAAGATGGTCTCGAACGGGCGCAGCAAAGTCATTGCTTTGTCGCTTAAGGACCGCGCCTCGGCCCTGCCGGCGGGCCACATGGCCGATGGAGCCTTCTGGTTCGACATGAACACCGGCGACTTTATTTCCAGCACGTACTACATGCCCGCGCTGCCCAAGTGGGTAGCCGATTTCAACGCCCAGAAAAAGGCCGACTACTACCGCCAGCAAACCTGGACGCCCCTGCGCGGCCCCGAGGCCTACCTCAACAGCGTCGCCGATTCCAACTCGTTTGAGCGCATTTTCAAGGGCAAAACGGTTGCTACCTTTCCCTACGAGCTCAGCAAGCTGGCCCCGCTCAATCCGCCCCCCTACGAGATGGTCAACATCTCGCCCTTCGGCAATAACCTGCTGACGGACCTGGCCCTGGAAGCGCTGGCGCACACGGATCTGGGCCGCGACGACGTGCCCGATTTGCTGGCCCTGAGCTACTCCAGCCCCGACCCCGTCGGCCACACCTTCGGCCCCCTGTCCAAGGAAGAAAACGACCTCTACCTGCGCCTGGACCTGGAAATTGCCCGCCTGCTGCAGGCCCTGGACAAAACTGTGGGCAAGGGCAACTACACCATCTTCCTGACCGCCGACCACGGCGCCAGCGAAGTGCCCCGCTACCTGGCTCGGCACCATGCCCCCAGCGGGGCCCAGTCGCACGCTACCCTGAACAAAGGCGTTGCCGACTACCTGAACCAACAGCTGGGGCCCGGCGCCTGGATTGAGACGGAGCGCAACAACATGTACTACCTCAACCGCCCGCTCATTGCCAGCCGCAAGCTGGAGCTGGCCCGGGTACAGGAGATGCTGGCCGAGTACCTGCGCAACCAAGACGGCATTGCTCAGGTGAGCACCTCGGCCCAGCTACTAGCGAGCAGCCAAACGGCCTACCTGGAATCCAAACTTCAGAATGGCTTGTATTACAAGCGCTTCGGTGATGTGCGCTTTGAGCTGGAACCCGGTTGGACCTGGGAAATGGGGGTAGGCGCCACCCACGGCTCGGGCTACGCCTACGACAGCCACGTACCCCTGCTCTGGTTTGGGGCCGGCATCACGCCGGGCATCAGCTACCAATACCACACCATCACTGATATTGCCCCCACGGCCGCCATGCTAGTGGAAAGCAAGCTGCCCAGCGCCTGCACCGGCCAGGCCATACCGGAAGTGCTTTCCACTGCTGGCCCCAAAAAGCGCCGCTAGCCCTGGCAAACGGATGTATCCGCCTCTGATTCGTTATTCCTTGGGTTGGCAGCCCGTGGCTGGCTCTTGGCACATCCGCCTCTGAGTCTCGTCAGGCTCCCCCTCTCCCCGTGGTAATGCGCCTCAAGCATTTGCGGGGGCCGGGGGTGAGGTTACACGCTAGCCGCCTCTCTCCTACCAGATTACGCTTTCGTTAAATCAGGCCCTGCCAGTAGTTACTTGCCGGGGCTTGTGCAACTCTTGTATGAAGTCGCCTCTTTCCCGGTTCAACCACTTACCTGCCCACCTGCTGCGCTACTTGCGGGGCCACTCGGCTGCCCGGCCACAACCGCAGGTGGAGCACTGGCTGGATGAGCTGGTAGCCGCTACTCCGGACGATGACGAGCTCCTCGACCCGGAACAGGAAGCCCAGCGGCGGGCCCGGATTCTGGAGGGGGTTCGGGCCCGTACCCGGCCTTCCGGGCGGGTGCTGTCGCTCTGGCCCACCCTACGGGTGGCGGCCGTAATAGTACCGCTGCTGGTGGCTGGAGCGGTACTCTGGCACCGGGGGCAGCAACCGGAGCTGCTGCACTACGCAACCGGCGTAGGCGAGCAGCGCGAGGTAGTGCTGCCCGACAGCAGTCACGTCTGGCTTCGGCCCCGCTCGGAGCTGACCTGCGTGGCTTCCTTCGGGGCAGTGCGCCGCGTGCAGCTGCGGGGCGAGGCCTTCTTCAGCGTTACCAAAGACCCAGCCCACCCATTTGTGGTGCAGGCTGGGGAAGTAGCGGTAAAAGTGCTGGGCACCTCTTTTCTGGTGCAAGCCTACCCCCAGCTACCGGCCACTACCGTGCTGGTGCACACGGGCCGGGTGCAGGTAGCTCACCAGCAGCGCGTGCTGGGCGTACTGCACCCTCACGACCAACTCCAGTACCACGCCCGCACCGGGCAGCTTACGCTTACCTCTAATAACTATACCGCCGCCCTACCTACCCGCCAGCTGCTAACCTTTGAGCAGGCCTCCTTGCCCGACATCCTGTTTCAGCTCGAGAATTATTACCCCGTGCACTTCACGCTGCGGCGCCCCGCCCCCACTGTAGCCCTTACCGGAACCCTGGACCCCTCCCTTTCTGCCGACCAGATTACCGACGTGCTCAATGTGCTCCTGCAACGCCACCAGTTGCGCATTACCAAGCTTTCTGCCACCGCCTATCAGGTAGAATAACGCGCCTGCCGGCCCCTCTCCTTTCTTCTTCTCATCACAGGCCCCACGGCCTGCCGGGCACCGCCTTGCCCCCACTCTACCCCTTGTATGATGCACCTGGACCCCTTCTTTCCTGGCCGACCGCACGGCCGTACCCTCTTGCTGACCACGGCCCTGCTGGCCGCCGCCACGGCGCTGCCGCCCGCTAGCCAGGCTCAGAAAACCAGCGCCGCCGTGCCCTATTTCGCTATGCAGAGCGGCTCGCTGGCTTCAGCCCTGCAGCGCCTCCAGCGCGAAACCGGCGTCAATATTCTCTACGAAGCCCGCGACGTGCAGCAGGCCCGGGTGGAAGCCGCCGAATTCCGCGACACTAAGGTGGGCGACATCCTGCGGCAGATGACGCGCAAAACGCCGCTGCAATTCGAGGAAAAGCAAGGCGTCATCATCCTGAAATTAGGTGGGCCTACCCCTGCTGAAACCCCCAACCCCAGCCGCAAAGCCGCCCGCGAAATCAAGGGCAAGATTACCGACGCCAGCACTGGCACGGCCATGCCCGGCGTCACGGTTATTGTGAAGGGTACTACCGTGGGCACTGTCACCAATTCGGAGGGCTTCTACACTCTGCAGGTGCCCGACGATGCTACGACCCTGGTCTTCTCCTTTGTGGGCTACCTGGGGCAGGAAATAACTATCGGCGACCGGGCCAGCGTGGACGTGGCTCTGGCCCAGGACACCAAGCTGCTCAACGACGTGGTGGTGATTGGCTACGGGGCCGTGAAGAAGGGCGAAGTCACCAGTTCCATCAGCAGTGTTGATCCGAAGGAGTTTAACCGCGGCGTGGTGGCTACCCCCGACCAGGTGCTGCAAGGCAAGGTGGCCGGCCTCAACATTACGCGCAGCGGTGACCCTAACGCCACGGCCTCCGTGGTGCTGCGCGGCGCTTCGTCCCTGCGCACGGGTCAGGCTCAGGAGCCGTTTTACGTGATTGACGGCGTACCCGCGGCCAGCATCAACCTGGTAGCCCCCGACGATATTGTGAGCATTGATGTACTGAAGGATGCCTCGGCCACGGCCATTTACGGGGCCCGGGCAGCCAACGGGGTTATCATCATTACTACCCGCCGACAGAAGCCCAACGCGGCCGTGTCGTACAGCGGCTACGTGGGCGTGGAGCAGGTGTCGAACACCATTGAGATGCTCAACGGCGACCAGCTGCGGGGCTACCTCGATGCCAACAGCAAAAGCCTCAGCCCCGCCGACAACGACGCGGGCGTGAATACTGACTGGCAGAAGGAGGTGATGCGCACCGGCCTGAGCCACAACCACACCATTAGCTACGGGGGCGGCTCCGAGAAGTCGGCTTTCAATGCCAGCGTGAACTACTTCAAGCGGGGCGGGGTCATCAAAACCTCCGATAGTGAGCGGGTTATCGGCAAAATCAACCTAGATCAGAAAACTCTCAAGGACAAGCTGCAGCTGCGCTTTACCCTCACCAACTCCCTGCTCAAGCAGAATCTGATTCCGGATTTGGTGTACAAGAACATGCTCACGCACTTGCCCACCACGGCCATCCGCAACCCCGACGGTACCTACAAGGAAAACCTGACCCGCACCCAGTACTACAACCCGGTGGCCTTGCTGGAGCAGAACAAGGAGGAGCGCAAAATCAACACGCTGCTGGGTAACGCCAGCGCCCAGCTCACCATTCTGCCCAATCTCACCAACACGCTCAGCCTGAGCATGCAGAATGAGTCGGTGAAGGGTGGCTCCTACCAGGGGCGCGAATCGCCGGTGCCTAACGCAGCCAACGTGACCGGCCTGGCGGCCCGGGGCCTGGCCCGCCGCTACAGCGTGGATAACACCCGCAAAATCCTGGAAAACTACCTGACCTATAACCCGCTCAGCAACGCCACCAACGACCTGAAAGTGCTGGTGGGCTACTCCTGGCAGGAAGACAAAAACGGCGACGGTTTCCAGACCGATACCCGCGGCTTCGTGTCGGACCAGTTGGGCTACAACAACCTGGGCCTGGGCAACCCCGGCGGCGTTTCGCCGAACTACGACGCGGCCATTGCCGGCTACAGCCTGGGCATTTCCACCCTGCGCCTGATTTCCTTCTACTCCCGCCTGAACTACAGCCTCAAGGACCGCTATTTCCTGCAGGTGTCGGTGCGGCGCGACGGGTCCTCGGCTTTCGGGCAGAACAACCGCTGGGGTACCTTCCCGGCGGCCTCCCTGGCCTGGAACTTGGCCGGCGAAGACTTCCTCTCGGGCCAGGAAAAGCTCAATGAGCTGAAGCTGCGCGTGGGCTACGGCATCACGGGTAACTCCCTGGGCTTCGACCCGCTGATTGCCACCCAGCGCTACAGCAGCGTGGGCACCTTCTACTACAACGGCTCCTTCATCAAGGCCATCGGCCCCACCCAGAACCCCAACCCCGATTTGAAGTGGGAATCGACGGCCATGCTGAACGTGGGCCTGGACTTCGGCCTGTTCGGCAACCGCCTGGGCGGCACCGTGGAGTACTACGACAAGCGCACCTCCGACCTGATCTGGAACTACCCGGTTTCGACGACTCAGTACTTCGTGAACACGCTCTACGCCAACGTGGGCGAAATCAGCAACAAGGGCCTGGAACTGACCCTGAACGCTACCCCCGTGCAGAGCGGCAACTTCCAGTGGAGCCTGACGGGCACGCTGGCCCACAACCGAAACAAGGTGGAGAAGCTGGCCAACGACCAGTTCCGCCTCGACCAGGTGTACACCGCCTACCCCGGCGGCTCGGGCCAAAGCGGCATTTCTACCCAGGTAGTGAAGACGGGCTACCCTATTGGGCAGTTCTTTCTGCCGGAGTATGCCGGGCGCGACGAGCAGGGCCTCTCTCTGTTCTACAAGGCCGACGGCACCACCACCGGCTCGCCGACCCTCAACGACTACAAGTACCAGGGCAACGCCCAGCCTACCCTGCTCTATGGCCTGAGCAACACGCTGAGCTGGAAAAACCTCGACCTGAACTTCTTTCTGCGGGGCGTAGCGGGCAATAAAATCCTGAACGCTACCCTGGCCAACCTCAACATTCCGGCCCAGTCGACGGCCACCAACCTGCCGGCCTTCTCACTCGGGGAGCCCTACGCCGACAACCGCGCCAACTACTACTCCAACCGCTACCTCGAAGACGGCGCCTACCTGCGCCTCGACAACGTGACGCTGGGTTACAATCTGCCCCTCAAAAACGAGTACGTGAAGCGGGCCCGCGTGTACGTGACCAGCCAGAACCTGTTCACCATCACCAACTACCGCGGCATCGACCCGGAAATGAACCTGGGCGGCCTCACCCCCGGTCTCGACAACAACAACTTCTACCCCAAGACCCGCTCCTACGTGCTGGGCGTGAACCTGGAATTTTAAGCCTCTGCCTCCATGTCCTTTTCTTTCTCAACGATACGCCCCGCCCGCTCCCTGACCCTAGCCGGTGCTCTCACGGCCCTGCTGCTCACGGCCGGCTGCACCGACCTGGATGCGCCCATCGAATCGGAGTACACGCCCAGCAACTTCCTGACCACGCCCGAGCAGTTTATTGCCGCCTCGGGCCCGGTGTACAGCCAGATGCGCGGCGAAGTAGCCAAAGCCTACTGGAACCTGCAGGAGCTGAGCACCGACGAGGCCGTGATTGTGGCCCGCAACGGCAACTACTACGACGGGGCCCGCTACCAGCAGCTGAGCCTGCACACCTGGAACCCCCAGAACGAGTTTGTGCGCGTGGCCTGGGAATGGGGCTTCAGCGGCATCAGTACCTGCAACCGTACCCTGGCCTTGTTCCAGAACACCGCCGACGGGGCCTTTAAAACCCAGTTCACGGCCGAGCTGCGCACCATGCGCGCCCTGTACTACTTCCTGATGATGGACCTGTACGGCAACATTCCGCTGGTGCCGGAATTTGGCTCGACCCAGCAGCCTACCAACGCTACCCGCCAGCAGGTGTTCACCTACATCGAAAGCGAGCTGAAGCAGGCCCTGCCCAACCTGTCCGCCGACGTCTCGGCCCAGACCTACGGGCGCCCCACCCAGGGCACGGCGCAGGCTCTGCTGGCCAAGCTCTACCTGAACGCCGAGGTCTACATTGGGCAGGCGAAATACACGGAGGCCATTGCGGCCTGCAACGCCATCATCAAGGGCAAGAAGTACAGCCTGGCCACGAACTACATGGACGTGTTTGCGGTGGAAAACGGCCCTCAGGTAAACGAAATCATCTTCGCGGTGCCCTTTGATGCCAACCTGGCCCAGGGCAACATGATGTCGCGCTTTGCCCTGCACCAGCAGATGAAGGACAAGTTTAGCCTGCTCTTCACGCCCAGCAACGCCAGCCTGACCTGGCCCGAGTTCTACGCCCTCTACAAGGAGCCCACCGACACGCGCAACCAGCAGTGGCTCGCGGGCAAGCAGTACCTCAACGACGGCCGCACGCCCATCCTGATTGCCACGACTAAAAAAGGCCTTGACTCGCGCTACACCGGCGCCGACGGCAACGACAAAATCAACTACCACTTGGAGCTGAGCGACAAGCTCACCTTCCGCGACCCGGCCAAGTTTGATGTGGGCAACGACGAGTTGGGCAAGGCCCAGGGTACGCGCAACATCAAGTACTACCCCGACAAGTCCTCGACCTCCCGCGACCAGGGCAACGACCTGGTGCTGCTGCGCTACGCCGATGTGCTGCTGATGAAGGCCGAAGCCATTCTGCGCGGGGGCCAGGACCCCGACGGCGCTACCCCCCTGAGCCTCGTGAACCAGGTGCGCACCCGCGCTCAGGTGCCCGCCTTCACGGCCGTAGATCTGCCCACCCTCTTCGAGGAGCGCAGCCGCGAAATGGCCTGGGAAGGCTGGCGCCGCCACGACCTCATTCGCTTCGGCAAGTGGGAATCGGTGTGGGGCCAGGGCATGAAAACCAACGCCGACACCTACCGCCGCATTTTCCCTGTTCCCGCTACCGAGCTGACCCTGAACGCTCAGCTCAAGCAGAACCCCGGCTACTAACCTTCCTTTCCTTCACCCATAACCAAACACCCTCATGAAAAACCTTACCTCTAAAGTGGCGCTCCTCGCCACTGGCCTGGCTCTCTCGGCCCTGTCGAGCTGCCATGAAACGGTTGCGCCGAAAGAAGCGGTGGCCCCCAAAGCTACCCGCGCCGCCGATGCTACCGCGGCCTTCAAAGCCGAACTAGCGTTGCGCTGGGCTCCGGTGCACTACCAGGACACCGACGTAACCGGCTCCCACGGCCTGAGCGGCAAGGCCGACTACCTTACGGCCATCAACTACGACGGCGACTGGTCGGGCACCAACAACTGGAACAACCTGCCCAACTACGCCGCCGCGGCCCACGGCTACTACTCGGTGGTAGAAACGAGCACCCACTGGTTTGTTACCTACGCCTTCTTCCACCCCCGCGACTGGACTGATAACCCTATCGCCTACAACATTGACGAGCACGAAAACGACCTGGAAGGCTTGTTAGCGGTAGTGAAGAAGGACGGCTCGACCTACGGCAACCTGCAGGCCATCGTCACGGTGGCGCACTCCGATTTCTACTCCTTTGTACCAGCGGGCAGCCCCTTGCAGGCTAATCAGGAAGACATCGACGGTACGCTGAGCATGGAAAGCTATAATGGTGCCCTGCACCCGGTAACGGCCCAGGAAGCCAAGGGCCACGGCCTGAAAGCCTACCCCTACTACCAGCTCAATGGGGACGGCATCAAGTACTTCCCCTCGGCTACCGTGGCCGAAGTGCCCGCCAACGCCGATGACCGGGACGTGAAATACAAGCTGGCGGATATTTTCGCCTCGGGCGGCCTCTGGGACCAGCGTACCAACACGGCCCTGTTCACCTCGGCGGCCGGGGGCTTCGTGAAAAGCTACGGCAATGGCGGGGCCAACGCCCCCTGGGCCTGGGACGACGGCAACGACGTGCCCGGCCGCGGCGAGCTGGCCACCGACCCCGCCAAACTGGTGAACAGCTACTTCAAAAACCTGGGCAACTTCAGCTTGACCTACGTCGACAATAAGTACAAAGGCATTTAGTACGGCCTTTCCTTTAAAGCAAGAGCCTGCAACCACTTGTTGCAGGCTCTTTTCATTGCTTGGATAGGGGCCTTTCCAGCTGGTACCTGCTAGCCTCTATTTAAGGAGCACTGCTGGTAGCCCGAGCCCTATCCGGCGTGGAACCCGTAGTCACGCCCAGCCACCTATCCGATGGCAGCTCATCCGGCTTGTCTGGCTTCCTGCCTCTGAGCCAGCTCTAGCTGCTCCCGTCGGCCCCACGCCTTGCGCCTTTCTTGCGGCTGCTAGTAAGCTCGCGGGCTTACTGGCAGCCTTACCGGCGGGCTGTTCGCTCATGCACGTACCCACCAGGGCCGGCAACGGAGTTCATCCCGCTGAGCCTAGCCGCTTGCTGTGGCCTTTGCTCACGTGCCGGACTAGTTCTGAGCAGGTAGCAGGGCGTGTGATAGTAGAGCTACCGGCTGCAGTGCGGGGTTCGGGTGATGCTTGTGCTGGCCGCTAGTACTGCACAACTTTGCGCGTGCCGTCGGCGAAGGTAATCTGTACGCGGTTGGTCTGAGCGGTATAAATCAGCCGTTTTACGGGTACCAACTCGTCGGGCCGCCATTGTTCACCAGCTTTTTTCCACAAGAGCAGCGTAGCCAGCACCGGGCCCGGCGTCAGCTGGCCCATGGCGTTGAGCACCGTGCTTTGCGCGCTGGCCGGGTGCAGGCCTTGTGCGTCCACGGCTTCGGCCCGCTGCCAGCCCTGCAATGGCACCAGCGCCAACTGATACTCGCCGTTGCTGATCAGGTACACCGTGCGGCCCTTTACCTTGCGGACTTCGCGCCGGATCGGCTGACCGCCTATCTGCGGCAGGGCGTAGTGGCCCAGGCGAATGGCTGCATCTTCGGTGCTGGCGGTGCGGTCAATGCGCAGGATGCCGTTGGGCAAGGGCAGGTCGGCCAGGTCAAGCCTGATGTTGCGGTTGCTCTCCAGCTCCGCCCGGCGGTAGTACACACCGTCCGCAAACTTTTGAAAGGTAAACAGGCGCAGGGGCTCCCACTGCTGCTCCTTATTGCGGATGACATAGTTCATGGCCACCTCGCCCTGGGGTCCGTCGGCCTGCCAGGGGAAGGCACTGTTGTAGCTCAGACGGTTGTAGCCCTCATTGCCACGGTAGGGGTCAGTGCTGCCCCGGTCAGACGCGGTACGGATTTCGGCCGCGCCACTGTTGGGGTAGTTGGTGACGAGAATGTGGGGGCCGGGTTCGAACGTATTGAATACGGTGCCGGGTGCCAGCTCCTTTTCCCAGGGCCCCTCGTTTTCGGTTGCCGTCCAGAAGGGGCTGTCGGCCGGTACCAGCAGCCCCAGGAACGCCTTGGCCATCCAGTATACGCTACCCCGGCAGCTGTAGGACTGCACGGCCGGCTCAAACGCTCCATAGAAGCCCAGCGTGGGCACGTTGTCCTGCAAAAAGTCGGGGTTTTGCAGAAACTGTAGCAGGCTCCCCGAGGCAATGCGCCGCATCCAGCCGAAGTTAGTCCCGGCCTCAGGCCGCAGCCCCAGCAGCGGAAACGGCACCACCGCCCCGAAACGGTAGCTGATACTGCGCCCCCACATAATCATGTGCCCGTTGCGGCCGAACATATAGGGGTAGGTGTCGCGTAGGGGCGCGAAGTTGGCCGTGAGCTGCTGGGCTACCTCGGGGTAATGCTCCCGCCCGAAGTATTCTGCCCACAGCCGGCCGTACATCTGAAACGCCCACATGCTGTAGTAGTCGAAAGCCGGGGCATCGTCGTACCAGCCCTGGCCCCGGTAGTGGGCCAGCTGCTTGTGGAGGTAGTCGGCCAGCAGCTTTTCATTCACCGGATAGCCCCGGCTCTGGTAGAAACTCAAAATGAAGATGTTGAAGTAGCGCCAGTTCTGCGGTATGGTGGGGCCGTCGCCGTAACTGAGCATGGTAGCAGCCAAAGCCTGCTTGGTAGCCTGGGGCAACGGGTCCCATAGGATTTCGGGTGCCGCAAACAGGGCTACCGCTAAGCCCCCGAACTCTACCAGGTTCTGGCTGGGCCCCCCGGTAGCCGCCCGGGGCGGGATAAAGCTGGCGCTGCGCGGGTTCACCAGCTGGGTTAGCTGGTAGCGGTAGTAGTCGGCTACCGGTATACCGTTGAGCCTGAGGTTGGGGTCTTCCTTGAGCAGGGGCGCAGCCATGAACAGGGTGCGGCACAATCCCTCCAGCTTTTCGGTGGGTACCTGCTCCTGGGTGCGGGGGTAGCTGTTGCCCGGCTGCTTAGGAAACTGCAGCGGGTCGTCGAGTTGATGGACGTAGCTGAAGGCGCCGCTAAGCAGGTAACGCGCCGCGTCCTGCCAGTGGCGGCGCGTCAGGCCAGTGTAGGGGCTTCGTTGCCGGTCGGGTTGCTGAACCTCGAATAGCGGCAGCTTAGTAGTGGGCAGCGCAACATGGGTATCGAAGTAGGCGGGGCCGGGCTGACTGAAACTTACGCCGGTGGCCAGGGTGATAAGCAGGCCCAGAGCTAGAAAGAATCTTTTCATGCAGAATAAACAGGCTCCACAAGCCAACCGCAAGGCGCAGCTCTCGGGACGTGGGCAGGATGAGTAACCAGGAGCGTGCCCGCGAGCAGCTCTGCTGCTCAAAGCAATGAAATTCTGCGGAATCAGCAGGAGCCGGTATGCCCGGAACAAGGCGCTAGTGGAAGCTTCGTTAGGTGCCAGAACGCTCAGTTGCTCGTGGCACTGCCGCCTGCGCAATCGGTTCCCAGGGTGCCTCTCTCCCACATAAAGTTAGAGGGACGTAGGAGGAACCGGTATGGCAGCACAGGCTCGGTGCCGACGCCGAGGCAGAGGCTGTGGGAGCCTGGGCCAGCGGCGGCCAGATTCGGTGAGGCGTACCAGAGAGGTAGGTTGTACCCTGCTGAGTGTACGATGTAGGGCGCAAACGGCACACCTGAACACGCCTGCCTATTACTTTCTACCTAAGCACCGCCTTGTGCTAGCCGGGACGCAAGTTGCGGCGCACGCCTTCCCCTACCCGCAGCGCTACCTCCGCCACGGGTCCTTCATGGGCCTTTGGCAGCGGCTGTCGTCGCCTACCCGTTCACTACTACACCGGAAGTGGTACGCCCACGGTTGTATATGGTGGACCAACACGCGCAAGACAATTGATGGTGGCTAGCTGAGTCAGTGAATAGATAATTTCGTGAATATTTGGCTGTATTTATTTGATTTAAAGACACTTATAAGTTGGCTTGCTCAACTCGTTTAGCCAACCTGTTAGAAGCAAGGTAAATAATAGCAGGCCGTAGCACTATTCTGGCATTGTATTGCACAAACCTAGCCAACAGTGTGTAGATTTACTGAAACCGGCTGGCAACCTTTTCGGCAATAGTTAGCCATCAGGCTTCGTTTCTTAAGAGCGGCAAGCGGCATTTTCTTTTTAGAGTATCCGCTTACCAGTCTGCCCTTTACCCGCCCCACTATGCCCGCAGCGCTACCGCCCCCTGGCTTATTGACCACTAGTACTTCCTTACCACTACTTTCCGAATCCAGCCTGCTGCCTGGGATACGTCCTCGGCACTCGCCTAGGCAGCTGCCAGCGGCCGCCGGCTGGCTGCTGACCCTGCTGCTCCTGCTGCTCGGCGGCGCAGCTTCAACGGCCCTGGCGCAGGCGCCGACCTCCCCGGAGTGCGCGGCCGATGAAAAGTTTGCCAACACCTGGTATTTTGGCTTCAAGGCGGGGCTGGACTTCAACCAGGCCTCTGCCGACTCTCTCCCGAAGGTGCTCACGGATGGGGCCATGGATGCGCCCGCCGGCTCGGGGGTGATGTCGGATAAGGACGGGAAAATTCTCTTTTACAGCAACGGCGAAACCGTTTGGAACGGCGACGGCACCGTCATGACCAACGGCACGGGCCTGGCGGGCAACCGCTTCACCACCGACGGCCCCTTGCCCATTCGGATGCCGGGCAGACCTGCACCGGGCCAACCGACGCGCTACCTGCTCTTCACCCTGAACAGCACCGTGGGCCTGAGCTACTCGGAAATAGAGATTCCCGCGGGTGGGGGGCCGGGCACCGTCATAGCCGCCACCAAAAACACCCCCCTGGCCCGCGGCACGGCGGAAAAGCTAACGGGCGTATTCCATAAGAACGGCTGCGACATCTGGGTTATCGCCCACGGCTGGGGCAATGCCACATCTGGCAACGACAACCGCGGCGACGCCTTTCTGGCCTACCGCGTGCGGCAAGCAGCCGGCTATGTAGGTCCGGTTGTTATCGACGCGCCAATTCTCTCTACCGTAGGCAGCCTGCACGCGCCGAGCGTGGCGGCCCTGGGCTACAAAGGCCAGATGAAGGTAACTCCCGATGGGCAGCGGCTGGCCCTGGCCCGCTACAGCGAGGTGGTAGGCGACGCCAGCAGCACCGTTGAGCTGTTTGGGTTTGATACCAACACGGGCCAGGTGAGCGTCAACCCGCAGGTTCCATTCGTCGTGGACAGTGGCGCAGGGAAATACTATGGGGTGGGGTTTTCGCCCGGCAGCTACCTCTACGCCACGGTGCGCAACCCGGCCAAGCTACTGCAATTTGACATCAGCGGTAACGGGCCGGTTACCAAGCAAGACATTCCACTCAACCAGAAGGCCCCGGCCGACCTGGGCTCGATGCAGGCGGCGCCTGATGGCAAAATTTACGTGGCCCGCGACAACCAGCCCGCGCTGGGCTTCATTCCCTTCCCGGACTCGCTGGGGGTCAAGGTTGGCTACGCGGACGATAGCCTGCAGTTGGGTGGCCGCCTGAGTGGCCTGGGCTTGGTCAACTTCAACCAAAGCTCCCTGCTGCGCGTGGGGCCTAGTGGGCAGATAACGGGTTGTCGGCAAATTTCATTTGAGGCCCCGCCCATTGACTTTGATAACAAGAAGTTTTTCTGGACGTTCGGCGACGGCGCTACCTCAACGGAGGAGAATCCCGTTCATATTTACGCTACGCCCGGCAACTACCAAGTGACGCTGCGCATCGAAACCGACTGTTTTTGCCGTGAAAGCTCGGGGATAATCCAGGTGCCGGACCTGCCGGAGCCGGGTAGTATTGCGGCCCCTCAAGTGCTGTGCGCCGGCACCGCGCCGGCCGCCCTTTCCAGCACTGCCGATGCCTCGGGTGATGCGGGCCTACCGCTGGTGTACCAGTGGGAAACCTCTACGGATAATGCTACTTGGGGACCCGCACCCGGCAGCTCCACCGGCGCCACCTATCAGCCCGGAAATTCATTGCCCACGGGCGTTACGTATTTCCGGCGGCGCGCGCAGCTGCTGTTGCCTGACCAAACCGGCCCGTACTGCACGCCTCGCTTCACCGCCTCGGTAGCCATTACCGTGTTGCCGGCCCTGGTGCCGGGCAGCATTGCCGCCAACCAGACGGTCTGCACCGGCAGCCCCGTCGCGCCCCTGACGAGCACCGCCCCCGCTACGGGGGGCACGGGCACGTTTGCCTACCAGTGGGAATCGTCAACGGATGGCACTACTTGGACGCCTGTTCCAAACGCCACCAGTGAGACTTTTACACCAGGTCCGCTCACGGCTACGACCCTCTTCCGCCGGCAAGTGGCATCCGGGGCTTGTACGGCTACGCCTTCCAATACGGTCACCATCACGGTAGTACCGGCCCTGACGGGTGGGAGCATTGCCGCTAGTCAAACCATTTGCGCGGGCAGTACGCCCGCCCCGCTCACCAGCGAAACCGCCGCTACGGGCGGCTCCGGCACCATTGCCTACCAGTGGGAGTCCTCGACGGATAACGCTACCTGGACGCCTATCAGTGGGGCCAACGGACCAAACTTTGAGCCGGGCCAGCGTAGTGTAACCACCTCCTTCCGCCGCCGGGCCAGTTCGGGTAGTGGCTGCGCTCCAGCCTTGTCCAATGTGGTAACCATTACGGTAACGCCCGCCCCGGTGGCCGGCACCATTGCCGCCGACCAGACTGTGTGCCCGGGCGCTACCCCCGCCGCGCTTACTAGCTCCACGGCGGCTACGGGCGGTACGGGCACGTTAGCTTATCAGTGGGAGTCCTCCCCGGACATTAACATCTGGACGCCTGTTGCGGGTGCTACCAGCGAAACCTTCGCGCCCGGGCCACTCATGGCTACCACCTACTACCGCCGCCGGGTAACCTCCGGGCCCTGCGAACCGGTGGTATCCAATGTCGTTACTATCACGGTGTTGCCGGCCATAAAGCCGGGTAGCATTGCCAACGACCAAACGATATGCGCCGGGGCTACCCCTGCCCCGCTGACCAGCACCGCCAGCCCCGAGGGCGGCACGGGCACGTTTGTTTACCAGTGGGAATCTTCCCTGGATAACACGACTTGGACGCCCATCGGTGGGGCCACCGGCGCCACCTTTGCGCCCGGTCCGCTCACGGGTACAACTTCCTTCCGCCGCCGGGTGGTATCGGGAGCCTGCGACCCGCTGTTTTCCAACGTCGTGACCATAACCGTGGTGCCGGCCCTGACGGGTGGGAGCATTGCCGCTAACCAAACCATTTGTACGGGCGGCATTCCGGTTCCGCTGACCAGTGCGGCTCTGGCTACAGGCGGCTCGGGCTCCATTGCCTACCAGTGGGAATCCTCGACGGACAATACCACCTGGGCGACTATCAATGGGGCTACCGGGCCGGCTTTCGCGCCGGGTACGCTCAGTGTAACCACCTTTTTCCGGCGGCAGGCTATTTCCGGGCCCTGCGGACCAGTCTCCTCCAACGTGGTGACCATTACGGTAGCACCCGCCCTGGCCGCCGGCACCATCGGCACCACCCAGGCCCTGTGCCTGAACGCTACCCCCGCGCCGCTGACGAGCACTGCCCCCGCTACGGGGGGCACGGGCAGCTACAGTTACCAGTGGGAGTCGTCGTCGGACAACTCTACCTGGACGGTCATCCCGGGTGCTACCAGCGAAACCTTCGCCCCTGGCCCGCTTACGGCTACCACCTACTACCGTCGCCGGGTGATTTCCGGACCCTGCGGCCCGGAAATCACCCCCTCCGTGGCCCTGACGGTGCTGCCCGAGCTGTTAGCAGGAAACATTGCCGCCGACCAGGAAATCTGTGCGGGCACGGCACCCGCGCCCCTTAGTGGTGGTGGGGCCACGGGCGGCACGGGTACATTTGCGTATCAATGGGAATCTTCCTCCGATAACTCGAACTGGGCGGCTATTGCCGGCGCCACCGGTGCCACGTTTGCCCCCGGTCCGCTCACGGCCACTACCTTCTTCCGGCGGCGCGTAACGTCGGGTACCGGCACCTGCGCCACGGTGGTTTCCAACGTAGTAACCGTGCGGGTGCAACCCCTCGTGACGCCCACAGTAAGCCTGGCAACTCCGCCCGTGCAGTGCCCTGGCACGCCCCTGACCTTTACAGCCGTGGCGTCGAACGCCGGAGCCGCGCCTACCTTCCGCTGGTTCGTGAACAACACGGCTGTAGCCAGTGGGCCCACGTTCACCAGCAGCACGGTGGCTTCTGGCGACCAGGTTCGGGTAGAGGTGACCCCCACGGCGGGCCTGTGCAGCGCAGGACCAGCCGTGGCCACAGTCACGGTAACGCGCACCCCTACGCCCCTGCCCACGCTCACTATTGTGGTGCAGCCGGGCGGCCCTGTGTGTCTGGGGGCTCCGCTTACCTTCAGCATTGCCAGTGTAACCGAGCCCGGCCCGGCCCCCGAATACCAGTGGCAGGTGAATGGCAACGACGTAGCCGGCGCCACAGGACCGGTTTTCACCAGCACCACGCTCCGCGCGGGCCAGATTGTAACCGTGCGTCTGCGCACGACCAACGTGTGTGCCCAGCCCGTTACGGTCGTGTCCAATGGGATACCCGTGCGCATTCAGCCACCGGTTGATGTAGATGCCGGCCCCGATAAGGAAATTCTGGCCGGTACCTCCGTGGCCCTGGAAGGCCGGGCCGATGGCACGTATCCGGTGCGCTGGACGCCGTTGGTGGGGCTGTCTTTCCCGACCAACGACTCGCTGCGGCCCGTGGCTTCTCCCAGGGTGACTACCACCTATACCCTCTCGGCCGGGGCCGGCGGCTGCGCCGATTCCGACCAGGTTACCGTGACCGTGCGCCCAGCTATTCGTATTCCTAATGCCTTCACACCCAACGGCGACGGCCGCGACGACACCTGGCAGATTGAGTTTATTGAGCAGTTTCCCGACAATACGGTGAGCGTGTTTAACCGGTGGGGTAACCGCATTTTCTCGGTGAATAACTACAGCCGGGCCACTGAGTGGCGCGGCGACATCAATGGCCAGCCTGCGCCAGTAGGCACCTACTACTACGTCATCGTCACGAAGGGTCCGCTGGGCCGGTCCTACAGTGGGTCGATTACGATTCTGTATTAACCAGCCGTCCGGCGGCGCTGCTCGCCGCCGGGCTCCCCTCCTCTCCTGGACAGACCCTAAGGCACTTTCAGCTATGACAAGAGCGCTAACTCTACTGCTGCTGCCGTTACTGCTGCTGGCCGCGGCCCCAACCCGGGCCCAGCAGCAGGCGCAGTACAGCCAGTATATGAACAACAATTACATTCTCAACCCCGGCACTACGGGCGTGGAAGATTACATCGACATCAAGACCAGCTACCGCACCCAGTGGACGGGCCTGGAAGGAGCCCCCAAAACCTACTACCTCAGCGCCAGTTCCTCGCTGGGCAAGTGGCGTACCACCAGCAAGCGTACCCTGCGCGACCGGCGGCGGCCGTTTCACGCCATAGGCGGCCTCGTGTACAACGATGTAACTGGCCCTACAAGCCGGAAGGGTGCCTATCTTTCCTACGCCTACAACCTGGTTTTGAGGCCTAACCTGCGGGCGGCGCTGGGCGTGTCCGCCGGTATGCAGCAATTTGCCGTCGATGGTCAGCAGCTGCGTTTCTACGATACAACCTCTTACGCGGGCAGCGCCGCCTCGCGGGTGCTCGATGGCTCTATCGGCCTGTGGGTGTACAGCTCTGATTTCTACGTGGGCATTTCGGGCGCGCAGTTGCTGGGCAACAAGCTCGGCTTCTCCTATGAACTCAACGGGCTGGGCGCCGGTGTGGGCAATACGCTCAAGCGCCACTACTTTGCTACCGCCGGGGTGCGGGTGCCACTCAACGATGACTGGTCGCTGGTGCCCTCGGTGCTGGTTAAGGCCGTGAACCCGGCCCCGCTCTCCCTCGACCTGAACGCCAAGCTCAAGTACCAGGACCTGCTCTGGGCCGGCGTGTCCTGGCGTGCCTTTGACTCCTTCGTGGGCATGGTGGGCCTCAGCTACGAGCAGCTCACGCTGGGCTACTCCTACGATGCGGGCCTGTCCGAGCTGGCAGGCTACCACGGCGGCAGCCACGAAGTGCTGTTGGGGCTGCGCCTTAAGAAGAAGGCCCAGGCGGTGTGCACCAACCGCTTCTGGTAGGGCCATTCTCACCCATCTTATCAGGCAGTAGGCGTGTCCTGAGCGGAAGGCCCTGGTAGTACCTGCGGTAGGCCAGTACAATGGTTTAGATGCATCCGGTACTCATCTCGTCCGGGGGGGCCTGTGGGAATGCACCCGATGTAAGAGGCGGCGCACGGCAGTAGCATCAAAGTCTTTTCCCCGGCGCGTGCGGTACTTTCCACGTTGAGTTCGTGGGTAATTTGCTGCAAGGTGTGGCCCTGCTGGCGCAAGAGAAGGGCCAGCCGTATGGCCTGGCGGTTTTCCTTGTTTTCCCCGGCATTCTGCTGGCGCACGACCTGACCCTGACGAATGGCAGCGGGCGCTACAAGCCCGTGGGGTTCCGAGGGCAACCCCACGGGCTTGTAGCGCCGCCAGCGCCTCCTTGGTTCGCTTGCTGATCAGCTCCCGCTCGTGCTGGGGCCGAGGCGCTAAACATCCCCCCCGCCTGCCTTCGACAGGTGAAAGTGCTGGCATAGGGCTGATTCGCTGCGTACGGCGGCTACTGGTTGCTAGCCCTGGCGTATCGGACTTGTCAACCATACGAAGTGCACATCTGCCTAAAAGCGAAGCCACAGGTAGTATGATGTATGTTCTTAGAGTGCACCTACCTGCTTGCTGCTACAAAAAGGCCTCGCCGTCAGGTTGACTTGGTCACATTCAGACTAGGGGGTTTAAATAGCGTCCAGCCCTGGCAGGCTGAGCAGAGTAGCGGCACGTCGCGCCACGGTTTTAACCCTGGCGACATCCGGGCCGGTGATGGTCAGGTGGCCCATTTTGCGGCCTGCGCGCGCCTGCAACTTGCCGTACAGGTGCAGGTGCGTTCCGGGTAGGCTCAGCACGGAGCGCCAGTCTGGCTCCTGCAGCTGACCGCTGGCGTCAAACCATACGTCGCCCAGCAGATTGAGCATGATAGCCGGGGAATGCTGGCGCGGCTGCGGCAAGGGCAACCCCGCCATGGCATAAACCTGCAGGTCGAATTGCGACGCGTCGCAGGCGTCCAGGGTGTAGTGGCCGCTGTTGTGCGGGCGCGGGGCCATCTCATTGACCACCAGGCCACCGTGCTCACTACCGTCTTCCACCACAAAAAACTCCACGCACAGCACCCCAACATAGTCCAGCTGTTGCGCGATAGAAACGGCCGCGTCGCGGGCCCTAATTGCCAGGGCGGGCGGCATATTTTCTTCGTAGGCGTGGGTCACAGCCAAAATGCCATCGACGTGCACGTTGCGCTGCGGGGCAAAGCTGACGACCCGTCCATCCCAGCCGCGGGCCACCAGCACCGAACACTCGGCGGTTAGCGGCAGCATCTTTTCCAGCACGCAGGCGACACTGCCCAACTCCGCCCAGGCGGTGGCCAGTTCAGCGGCGGTCCTGACGCGGACCTGGCCCTTGCCGTCGTAGCCCAGGCGCGCGGTTTTCAGGATACCGGGCAGCAAATCCGCCCGATCGTCCTGGATGGCCTGCAGCTGGACCGGCGTTTCAATCACGGCATAGGGCGCGCAACTCACCCCCGATAGGTCCGCGCAGGCCGTGAAGTGAGCTTTTTCCTCGATGCGGTTTTGGGCAATGCCCACCACGGCCGCGTCCGGCGCCACGGGGCGGGTCTGCGCCAGCGTTTGCAGGGCCTGGGCGGGCACGTTTTCAAACTCGGTGGTGATGGCCTGGCACAGCTGGGCCAGTTGCGCCAGCCCGGCCGGGTCGTCGTAGCCGGTCTGGATGTGGTGGTGACTCACCAGTCCGGCCGGGCTTTGCGCGTCCGGCTCCAGCACGGCGGTGAAGTACCCCAGGCGCTGGGCGGCATGCACAAACATCCGGCCCAGCTGGCCGCCTCCTACCACCCCTAGGGTAGCCTGTTGGCCGGCGGCGTCCACACTGCCTGGGAAAATTGGGGTCATGGCTGTAACGTGACTATCGGCGCTCATACGGGTAGCGTCATGGCGCGGGCGGCTTCGGTTTGTTCGGCGCGAAACGCCAGCAGCTTCGTCGCCAGGTTCGGGTTGTGCAAGGCCAGCAGGCTAACGGCGAACAAGGCCGCATTGGCCGCCCCGGCAGTGCCAATCGCAAACGTGGCTACGGGCACCCCTTTGGGCATTTGCACGATGCTGTGCAGCGAATCCACTCCCTGCAAATGGCGACTGGCCACCGGCACCCCCAGCACGGGCACCGTGGTTTTGGCGGCCAGCATGCCCGGCAGGTGGGCAGCCCCACCCGCACCGGCAATGATGGCTTGCAAACCGCGCGGGCCAGCTTGTTCGGCATAGGCAAACAAGTCGTCGGGCATGCGGTGGGCCGACACCACACGCGCTTCGTGGGCCACGCCAAAGTCAATGAGAATCTGCACAGCATGCTGCATGGTGTCCCAGTCGCTGCTGGAGCCCATGACCACGCCGATTATGGGTTTGGGTGTATTGGGAGAGGAAAGAGTACTCATCGAAATTATTTGGTCGTCATGCTGAGCTTGTCGAAGCATCTCTACTGCTTCGTTAGCCCATTAAGGTTACTCCATTTGTCAGTTAAGTCAGCTGCTGATGGATTAATGTCAACTACTTCAGTTTCGTAGTCGAATAGGATTGAAACAACACCTGCAACATCTTCAGCGGCTAAGCTGACCCGATATAAATCTGAAAAGCGTTCCTGCGGGGCGTTGTGCAAGCTAGGTTTATCAATCTTGTCGTTTGACAGAATGCGGGTAATACGGTCAGCAAGGTACGCTTGGCCACGTTGCGTCAAGATTCTGCGTGTAGCATTCAGAGTAGCAAAATCCAGAACGTCTCCACGTTCTTTCAGCTGCTTGTATTGATTCGTATCCATTGCTTTAATGGGTCAATCGAAACAACTCAACGAAGCGGTAGAGATGCTTCGACAAGCTCAGCATGACGTTCTTTTTTTTAGCTAGGCTCCAACGGCTAGCGCTCCAGGAGGATTTCCGTACCTAAAATCACCAGGTCTACCCGGCCTTTCAACGTTTGGTCGATGAAGGGCGTGTTCTGGGATTTGGATTTCATGAATTCCTTCGTGAAGGTTGTTTCCGCTTCGGTATCGAATAGGACGCAGTTAACTTCCTGGCCGACTTCGATGGTAGGTACCGGCAGGCCCATCAGGCGGCGGGGCTCGGCCGAGTAGCGCTTCACCACCAAGTCCCACCCGAATTTGCCGGGCTCAACGAAGAAGTGATAGAGCGACACCAGGGCCGTATCCAGGCCGGTAATGCCATTGGGCGCGCTGATGAAGTCCTGGGCTTTTTCGAACGGCGTGTGCGGGGCGTGGTCGGTGGCAATGAGGTCAAATACTCCTTCCTTAAGCCCCTCCAGCAGCGCATCACAATCGGCCTGGGTGCGCAGCGGCGGGTTCATCTTGTAGTTGGTGTCGTAGTCGCCGATGTGCTCGTCGGTGAACAGCAGGTGGTGGGGGGCCACTTCGGCCGTCACCTTCACATCGCCGCGCGATTTCCACCAGCGGATGGTTTCCATGCCCTCCTTACTGGATACGTGCTGGATGTGCACGTGCGCGCCCGCCGCCTGAGCCAGGCGAATGTCACGGTCGATGATGATTTCCTCGGCGCAGGCCGGCGAGCCTTTAATGCCCAGCCGGTAGCTCATTACCCCTTCGTTGAGGGCACGCGGCCCGGCCAGCTCCGGCACCTCGCAGTGGCTGGCGAAAAACATCCCAAACTCGGTGGCGTACTGCATGGCCCGCAGCAGCACCGCCGGGTCGCTGGTAGTGTCCCCGTCGTCGGTGAGCATTTTCACCCCCAGCTCGCGCATGCCCTCTATTTCCGCCAGCTCCTTGCCCTCGCGGTTCTTGGTGACGCAGCCGGAGGTGTACACCGGAATGCGGGACCGGTGCTTGGCATTTTCCAGCACGGAGGCTACTGAGCTGGCCGAGTCGAGGGCGGGGCGGGTGTTCGGCATCATCACCACGCCGGTAATGCCGCCGTTGATAGCGGCCTCACTACCCGTGGTAATGGTTTCTTTGTTTTCAAACCCTGGGGCGCGGAAATGGACGTGGGCATCAAACATGCCCGGCATCAGCACCCGACCCCGCGCGTCGATGACGCGGGCCCCCTCGGGAATGGCCAGGTTGGGGCCGATGTCCTGAATTTTTCCTTCAACAATCAGAACATCGCTCTCGAGAAGCACAGGTGAATTTTCGGAGGCGAGGCGGGCGTTTTGAAGGAGAAGCATGAAGTGGTAATTACGGGTAACCGGTTAAGGCTGTGGGAGGTGTAAAGTAAGAGTAGGGGTAGGGGCCGCGTCCGGCGGTTAGGGCATAACGAGCTTTGAGCTGGGCCGCTGCTGCGCGGCATAGGCTTCCTGTTTCGGAAAATCGCCGCCCGGCGTTAGCCAGTCGAGCACGGCCATGCGAATGGAAATGCCGTTTTCGACCTGGTTGGTAATCAGGCTGCGCTCGTAGTCCATGACGGCGTCGCACAGCTCAACTCCCCGGTTCACGGGGCCGGGGTGCATGATGTAGAGGCCCCGGTCGCGGATTTCGGCCAGCCGGGCCGTGGTGATGCCGTAGACCCGATGGTATTCCCGGACGCTGGGGAAAAACTGCACGTCCTGGCGCTCCATCTGCACGCGGAGCAGGTACACCACATCGGGTGCCCAGGCCATAGCCGCCTCATAGTCGGTGAAGCGGCGGATGCTTTCCGGGACATACTTGGGTACCAGCGAGCCTGGGCCGAGGTAGGCCACCTCCACGCCCAGCTTTTGCAGCAGGGTGCTGGTGGAGCGCGCGACGCGGGAGTGGAGAATATCCCCAATGATGAGAACCTTTTTGCCCCGGGGGTCGGGAAACTTCTCCCGGATAGTGAAAGCGTCGAGCAGGGCCTGGGTGGGGTGCTCGTGCGCCCCGTCGCCGGCATTGATGACCGACGCCGTGGTTTGGCGGGCAATCATGCCGGGTAGGCCGGGGTGACTGTGGCGGACGACGATGTAGTCGGTGCGCATGGCCTGGAGCGTCTCGATGGTCTCGCGCACCGACTCGCCCTTGGTGATGGAGGAGTGGGCAACGTCGAAATTCGTTACCTCCGCCGAGAGGCGTTTGGCGGCCACCTCAAAGGAGGAGTGCGTCCGGGTGCTGGCCTCGTAGAACAGCATGAGCACGGATTTGCCCTCGAGGGCCGGGATTTTCTTCACCGAGTGGGTGAATAGCTTTTTAAAGGACGTGGATTGGTCGAGCAAAAACTCGATTTCCTCACGGTGAAGGGATGCAATGTCGAGCAGGTCTTTACGTGCCATACCGGAGTTGAGGAAAAGTGAGGTCGTCTAGCTAAAACGGACAAGGTGACGTCTTATCTGCCATTCCCCACGACGGAGAAACCAGCTACCGGTGGGGGCCAAGGCAATGACGGCAGCAGCCACGGGTTGGGGCAGGGGTTGGGGGTTGCGCTTGAGTTATGAACTAGCTGCGGGGCGGCAGTAGACGAACTCGACGGACATAAAAAAACCGTTTCGGAATCCGAAACGGTAGCGGGGTAACACCCAGAAAAAACAACAGAAATACCAGAGGCAAAATCAGGAAAACCGATGGTGGCGAAGGCCTTCCGGCCCACTCGCGGTTCCTTGCCAAGCAGGGTTCCACGCTTCATCAACAAGTTTTTTGGTTGAAGCATGGTGCAAAGCTACGGCATTGTTACGTATCCTTTAAGCATGGTAGGCAAGATTTCTGTTGGGGCGAACCTACATATTGCGAACAAACGAGCGAAGAACTTTCGGTTTACTGCGCTCTGCGGAAGCATTCCGGGCCGATTGGCTCCCTAAACCTGAGGTAAAAGTGGAATCATAAAGTCAAACGGACGGCTTGACTCAAGGCTCCTATGGAAAGGCAAAAGGCGCGTCTACGGCAACGCGTAAGTAGTCTTGTGGAGCCTCATCGGGTAAGTCAACTTCGCCGTGCCGGTTGGTGTGCGGCCAGCTCACGGGCCCGACCCACCGAGCGGCATTTTGCCGCCTGATGGGGGTCGGGCCTGAAACAGCTGAGGGGCCAGGTACAAGCAGTGCCAGCATATACGCACGGCCCAAATGCTTGAAGCGCATTTCAATAGAAGCCTTTGTCGGCTTGCTGTTCTTCCTTGTCGGCGTAGCGAAACTGTCTATGTACTTTTATATCAAAATTTTAACCAAGGTCAAAGAGGCCCTTTGGTTGCGCTGCATGACCTGCGTAGTTCAGGAATACCCATCCGAAGCAATGAGAGCCTGCGTATTTTGCCTGTCGTTGGTACCCTTCTCCTGACATAATGAGCGTACGCCTGCTTACCGGCTGGACACGTTTCTGTGAAGCAGTACAGTCGTCGGTCAGCTGGTTTACGCTATGTTCCGGAAGCGCACTAAGCTGAGGTAAAAGCTAAGTAGCTGACTCTCACAGGTTGTCGACGACTGAGTAAAATCCTGGTATTGCCATGCGACGACTTTACTCTTTCGTTTTATGGGTAAACATATAGTTTTAGGCTCCACTAGCGGCTTTTTTGCGCGGACTTCAATCGGACTGTGTGGAATTGAAATCGGTTCGCTGGCGACTCCAATGGCGATAAAATTACCACTTCAATCGGACTGTGTGGAATTGAAATTTCTGGGGGCAGAGGGCAACTTTTTCCAACTCACCAACTTCAATCGGACTGTGTGGAATTGAAATTATGGGCAACTGCATGCCATTGGCCCGGAAAATGACACTTCAATCGGACTGTGTGGAATTGAAATAACGCCACGAGCTTCACCGTGGGCGGCGTCACCTAACTTCAATCGGACTGTGTGGAATTGAAATAGCTGCTCGCTGGTGAGCATCGGGGTGGCGGCCGGACTTCAATCGGACTGTGTGGAATTGAAATCGGTAAATGACTCGGTGGCGGGTTTGGCTTCCTGTAACTTCAATCGGACTGTGTGGAATTGAAATAACATGCACACGCCGGCTCAACGGCTGCAGTTTGCGACTTCAATCGGACTGTGTGGAATTGAAATTCTACGTGCAGGTCACGCTGGAAGGCCCGGATCAGGACTTCAATCGGACTGTGTGGAATTGAAATAGCAGGGCATTTCGGCATCCGTGGTTCCTGCGTGGTACTTCAATCGGACTGTGTGGAATTGAAATCGTTTACTTTTATGCAGGCGGAACAATCATCGTCTGACTTCAATCGGACTGTGTGGAATTGAAATTAAGTTCGACAAGATCGAGATTTTCAACCCTCAGCAACTTCAATCGGACTGTGTGGAATTGAAATACTTGAATAGGTTTTTAGCACCACCGATAAGAGCTAACTTCAATCGGACTGTGTGGAATTGAAATATTTACGACTATGTGAGCAGTGCTATTCCGGCCGAACTTCAATCGGACTGTGTGGAATTGAAATCAAGCAGCGCGACAAGTGGGTGGGCGCCCAGACCCAACTTCAATCGGACTGTGTGGAATTGAAATCGGTAGTAGTGCCTGACCCGGCAGCTCTGGCCAGCGACTTCAATCGGACTGTGTGGAATTGAAATTCCATGAAGTCCTCGATGCTGACCGAGGGTATCCAACTTCAATCGGACTGTGTGGAATTGAAATGATTGTAGAAGCGAATCCAGTAGAGGGCCAGCCGGTACTTCAATCGGACTGTGTGGAATTGAAATACGGTGTACGAGGCCGGTACCAAGAGCTTCACCGACTTCAATCGGACTGTGTGGAATTGAAATCAGGCCGGTTCCCAACACGTTCATCATGTCGGGGTACTTCAATCGGACTGTGTGGAATTGAAATTGGGCCGTCAGACCACCCTTCATCATCAGCTCGGCAACTTCAATCGGACTGTGTGGAATTGAAATAGGCGCACTCGGGCGGCCACGTCCTGCACCGGCTCTACTTCAATCGGACTGTGTGGAATTGAAATAATGGCCGATGAAGACCCCACCGATACAGGGGTAGAACTTCAATCGGACTGTGTGGAATTGAAATGTCGGCAGCGAAGATGCTCGTCCCCATGGAGTACTCACTTCAATCGGACTGTGTGGAATTGAAATAGCGGGATTGTTGGATTAGTGCTTATGTGTCACGCCACTTCAATCGGACTGTGTGGAATTGAAATCGCACCAGTTCGCACCTGGTAGCGGGGCCAATATCACTTCAATCGGACTGTGTGGAATTGAAATAGACATGAATAAGCGTTGCAATGGTTGTTTTGCCTCACTTCAATCGGACTGTGTGGAATTGAAATAAATTCCGATGCAGGCCGCTTCCCCCGATGAGGCCGACTTCAATCGGACTGTGTG
>NZ_JAHZTD010000008.1 GCF_019599275.1 Hymenobacter sp. HSC-4F20
GGTCTGCAGGTGACACACGACGCGCATCCCCGGCCTGAGTGCACCTAACTCTACGCGCCGCCGAATTCCCTGGCGTACGACGCGCCCTTGCTGGTGCCAAAGCACTAGCCCTGCCATTGGGTGTGTCAGCCGCTTCCGTTCTGGGCCTGCGGGTGCAGACTACTACCGGCGCCACCTCGCCCGAGCCGAAGAAATACCAGGCTACTGCGCCCACGATGCAAGCCTTCGGGGCTGCGGCTTTTAAGGCATCGGGCAAGACTACCCTGCGCTAGCTGGGCATGGGTGAGTTCTTCGTCAACAGCCGCGGCACGAACCTGATGATTGACCCGGCGCTGGAAGGATTCCCTATTTCCGGCCAATACTGATGCGCAACTGATGCTGTCCATACCCGGGGCAGCGGACGGCTCACGCGCCAGCTCAGGGGTTAGTTGAGCTGCGCAGCGTGGGTACGGAGTACTTCGCGGGCAATAGCCAGGTTGGTGTCGCGCGCATTCACCACTAGGTAAATAAATTTGGTGCCTGCCTCCGTCAGCTTCAGCAGGTGCAGCTGGTTGGATAGGGTTACGAGCACATCGTCAATGGCTTCCCCCTGCAGCTTCAGGGCCGCCATGGCTTTTTGCTTCTGCTTGATTACCTCTGTGTTGTAGGCGGCAGCCGTATCGGGGTTAATGGCGGGTGAATTGGAATGCGAAGCCAGGCTCATGCCCGAGTTGAGGTCCACGACGGCAATAGCAAGCAGGCCCGGCAAATCCGTTAGGATGGCATCTACTACTTTACCGGCAGAATTAGTAACTGAATAAGCCATGACAGCAATAACAAGAAGAAAAGAGGGGAAGTGAGACTAGACTCGGCCCGGAGGAAAAAAGGCTGTGTCCTTCGTGCGCCGGAGCCGTTTTTGATGCTGCAAAGCTCCCCGCTTCTCCTTCCCCGCAACATGACAAGGATCATCTTGCACGTCTGGAAGTGGTTACAGCACAGAAGGACAACAAGTAGTGCGTTAGCTGTCAGGACATTATCTTTCTGGAAAAACTCAGGGGCGCACCTCCGGGGTCAGCTTGCTGAGCAGCAGCGGTGCCCAGTGTTCGCCTACGGGCAGGCCGTGCTGCCGCCACAGCTCAATACCCTGCCGCACCAGTACGCAGGCCGGCAGCTCGGCGGCCCGGAAGCTGCGCACCACCACCGGGTGGCTGGCTTCGTCAATTTTCAGCACCCGGATAGCTGGTCGGAGCTGTTGTTGCAGCGCGTTCAGCCAAGCCAGCGTGGTGGGTGGGGCTGCGCCTGCCTCCAGGGGCAGCAGCACCAGCAGCACGGCCGTATTGGGAGGGGCAAGGGCGGGGGAAGAAACCGGCATGGGCAGCAAAAGGGGGAGTAGAGCCGTAAAAGTAGCGGGAGCCCGAGCGCACCTGCATGACGCAGATCAGATGACCAACTGACTTTCAGCAGGGAGCCGGAGTGCGGTATCACCTGGCTCCCTGCCTACCTTGCAGCCCGAATCGGGGGCTGCTGTTTTGCTTTTCGCCCCTACCCGCTTTATGGTGTCCCCGCCCTACCCCACCCTTCTTGCTGAGCTTTTGTACACCCGCGCCCAGGAGTTCGTGGGACTCTATGACCTAATGCTGGGCTGGTTTACCCAGGTAAATGCGGCGGGGTGGCAGCTGCTGGCCTATCCCTCGGAGCAGGCCTTACTCACTGACCCCGACCGGCAGCTAGGCTCCTCCGAGGGGCCGTGGCACGCCCTCTGCGAGCAGGCCCGGCACCACGGCCTGCAGGCGGCCGAGCTGGAAGTGCGGCGCTACAACGGCACGCTGCTCCGGGCGCAGGCCGAGCTGACGTACTGCCAGATTGAGGAACGGCCCTTTCTGCTGGTGCGCCTGACGGAGCAGAGCCGCTTGCAGCAGGCTGAGCGGGAGCTAGCCCACAGTGTGCGGCGCTTCGAGGCCGTGTTTGCCAGCGCCACCATCGGCATCATCGTCTGCGACCGGCCCGGCACTATCGTGTCGGCCAACCAGTTTGCCCAGCAGCTATTCGGCTACGCGCCCGAGGCGCTGCTGGGCCAGCGCATTGAGCTATTGGTACCCGAAGCAGCGGGTGGCCCCCACCACGAGCGCCTGCGCGCCTCCTTCAACGCCCACCCGCAGGTGCGCAGCATGGGCCACAACCGCGACCTGCTGGCCCAGCGCCAAGATGGCTCCGTGTTCCCGGTGGAGGTGAGCCTGAGCTACTTCTACCTCGATGAGGAGTTGTACGTGGTGTCCTACATCCTCGACATCACCTTTAAAAAAGAAGCCGAGCGGGAGCTGATTGCCCAGCGCCAGCGGGTGGAGCGCCTCAACGCCGAGCTGGAGCAGAAAGTAGCCGACCGTACCCACGCCCTGCTGAGCACTCTGGAGCAGCTGGAGCAGCGTAGCCAGGAGCTTACCCAGGCGCTGCGGGCCGAGCAGGAGCTGGGCGAGCTGAAGTCGCGCTTCGTGAGCATGGCCTCCCACGAATTCCGCACCCCGCTTACGGCCGTGCTTACCTCCACGGCCCTGATTGAGAAGTACCCGGGCACCGATCAGCAGGACAAGCGCCTGCGTCACCTGCAGCGTATTCGGGCCTCCGTCAACCACCTCAATGATATTTTGGAGGAGTTTCTGTCCGTGGGCCGCATTGAGGAAGGCCGCATTGAAGCCCGGCCGGTAGCCCTAGACCTCCCGGCCCTGGTGCGCGAAACCGTGGCCGATGTCCAGGGCCTGCGCAAAACCGGCCAGACCATTGCCTTGGAGCTGGCCTGCCCCGGGCCCGTGCACCTCGACCCCTCGCTGGTGCGCAAGATTCTGGTTAACCTGCTCTCCAATGCCCTCAAGTATTCCGGCGAAAACACGCAGGTGGCCTTGCAGGCCCAGTGCCAGCAGGGGCAGGTAAGTATTCGGGTGCAGGACCAGGGCGTGGGCATTTCCCCAGAGGACCAGCAGCAGTTATTTGAGCGGTTTTTCCGCGCCCGTAACGTCACGAACATCCCAGGCACTGGTCTGGGGCTGTATATCATCGGCCGCTACTTGGAGCTCATGGGCGGCACTATTGCCTTGCAGAGTCAGCCGGGGGTAGGCACCACTGTTACTGTTACCCTTCCGTATGAAAACCATTCTGCTGATTGAAGACAGCGAGTTTATCCGCGAAAACACCGCCGAAATTCTGGAGTTGGCTGGTTACGCGGTCCTGACGGCGGAGAATGGCAAAATCGGCGTGGAAAAAGCCCTGGCTACCCGCCCCGACCTGGTGGTGTGCGACATTATGATGCCCGTGCTGGATGGCTACGGGGTGCTACAGATTTTCAACCAGAACCCGCAGCTGGCGGGCGTGCCTTTCATCTTCCTGACGGCCAAAACCGAGCGCACCGACCAGCGCCGAGGCATGGAGCTGGGCGCCGACGATTACCTGACGAAGCCCTTTGATGAAACCGAGCTGCTGAGCGCCATCACCGGCCGCCTGAACCGCTTTCAGCACCTGCGCCCCGACTACGACCTGC
The DNA here is from genome assembly GCF_019599275.1 of Hymenobacter sp. HSC-4F20. Taxonomy (GTDB): domain Bacteria; phylum Bacteroidota; class Bacteroidia; order Cytophagales; family Hymenobacteraceae; genus Hymenobacter. The sequence goes on from NZ_JAHZTD010000008.1 coordinate 3,509, forward strand.
AGCAGCCCGGCGCGCTCAACGAGTTTCTGGATGATGCCGCGGCCGTGGGCAAGCTCACCGACCTGGTGGCCGACCGGCGCCCCCACGCCCTGCGCAAAAAGCAGGAAGTGTACGTGGAGGGCGACGAGCCCACGCGCCTGTACTTCGTGCAGGAGGGTAGGGTGAAAACCGTACGGCGCACCGCCGCTGGCAAGGAGCTGATTACGGGCGTGTACGGCTCCGGTGAGTTTTTCGGCTACCTGCCCCTGCTGCAGCAAACCCCGCACGACGACACGGCCGTGGTGCTCGACGATGCTACCCTGCTCTACATTCCGCGCGAAGACTTTACCCAGCTGGTGCACCGCAACCCCACTGTGGGACAGCAGTTTATCCGGCTGCTGGCGGGCCGCGTGAGCGAGCGGGAGCAGCAGTTGGTGGGCATGGCTTACAACTCCTTGCGCCGCCGCGTAGCCGATACGCTCCTGCGCATGCACCAGGAAGCCGGCGCTACCCCCGAAACCCTCATCCAACTCTCCCGCGACGACATGGCCGCCGTAGTAGGCACCGCCCCGGAATCTTTGATCCGAACCCTGAGCGAGTTCCGGCAGGACGGTTTGGTGGAGCTGACCAGCAAGGGAATCCGGGTGCTGCAGCCCCAGAAGCTGCGCCAGCCAAACTGGTAAGCAACTGCGGCAGCGGCACCCGGATTCCTGTCCTGATGCAGCACAAAGCTGTATTAGTTAGATTTTCTCTGTGCCGGTAATGTCGCCTACTGTCCTCTCAGGTTCCGCCTTGTGAGGGAGGTAGGCGCCGTTGCTTTTTACCACGGGCTTACGCCGGTTTCCGGGGCGTTGTCGTCGCTGAAGAACTGGCTGGTTGGGCCATCCGGGCCTAGCAAGGCGGCTTTCACCACGCGGGCGGCGGCATCGGTTACTGAGCCGGGGCCGCTGTGGTGGTTAAAGTCGGTGGCGGTGTAGCCGGGGTCCACAGCGTTTACTTTGAACGGGGTGTCGCGCAGCTCATAAGCCAGCATGATGGTGTAGGCGTTCAGCGCGGCCTTGGAGGGCTGGTAGGCGGCCCCTTTCACGGGGTAGTATTTCCAGGAAGGGTCATTGTGTAGGGTCAGGGAGCCAAGGCCCGAGGTCACGTTCACAATCCGGGGCGCGGGCGCCTGCCGTAGCAGGTCGATAAAGGCTTGCGTTACCTCCATCACCCCAAATACGTTGGTATCGAATACCTCCCGAATGGTGCTAAGGCTGGTACCTAGTGGGGGCTGCATCATGCCGCCCAGAATGCCGGCGTTGTTGATGAGTACGTCCAACGCCTGCGTTTTCTGCCCCAGAGCCTGGCGGGCGGCGGCAATGGAGGCGCTGTCGGTTACATCAAGCTGGAGCGGCTCCACCTGGGTTAGGCCTTCTGACTTGAGCCGCTCAGCGGCCTGTTGTCCCTTTTGCAGGTCGCGGCTGCCCAGGTACACGGTATAGCCGTTTTGCAGGAGTTGGCGCGCAGTTTCAAAGCCAATACTCTTGTTGGCGCCGGTAATAAGTGCTGTCTTCATGGTGGTTTTTAGCCGGTGAATGAATGGCACAAAACTACCTGGCACCCTGCGCGCCGCTGGTACCTATTCTGCGGTATTACTGGTACATTTCCCGGATGGTAGCGCGGTACTCCGCCGGGGTGACGCCGGTTTCGCGCTTAAAGAAGCGGTTGAAGTAGGAGGCATCGGCAAACCCCAGGTCGAAGGCAATTTCCTTGAGCGAATAGGGAGTGTAAAACAGTAGACGCCGGGCTTCCAGCACCAGCCGCTCATGAATATGCTTAATGGCCGATTTCCCGCTCTGGGCTTTTACTACCTCGCTCAGGTGTCCGGCCGAAATATGGAGCAGGGAGGCGTAGGCCCCTACCTCGTGCAGCTCCCGGTAGCATTCCTCAATCTTGGCCTGATACGTCTTGAGCAAGAGCTTTTCAGCCGAGGGCTCATCGGCGGCAAACTGCTGGGTGTACAAGCGGCTTAGGTAGGTAAGCAGCACGGCCAGGTGGGCGCTCAGCATGCGGTGCTGCCACTCGCCGGGGCGGGTGTATTCACCCTGAATTTTATCCAGCGCATCCTCTACAAAAGCTGCATCCGCCGCAGTCAGCCGCAGCTCGTGCCCATTATAAGGGTTTTGGATGATGGGCAGCTCACGCAAAGCGGCGTTCTGCTGCAGGGCCAAAAACTCGTTGGTGAACGTCAGGTAGCTGCCCCAGAAGGGGGTAGGCTCCTCTTTGACCAGCACCTGGTGGGGCGTGGTGAAGTAAAACGTATTGTCTACATGCTCATAGGCAGTCATATCTGCCCAGTGGCGGCCAGTGTTATGCTTTACAAACACCAGCAGGTAGTATGCCTTCCGGTGCGGTTTCAGCAGGTCCTCTTCGTAGACCAGCCCGCCCTCGGAGCGGGTGATGGTGAAGGCGCTGTTCCCAGCTGCCTCATCCCGCTCAAACGGGTAGGTAGGCACGAGCTGCGGGCTTTTGAGCATGTACATAGCCCAAAACTACTTTTTTCCGGAGGATGGCCGCTACCTTCTTCCCAATGGAGGAGGTAGCGGCCATCCTCCTTTTGCCGGGGAATACGCTAGGCTGTCTGCTGGGCGGCGCGGTGGTTGAGTTCCTGCCCGCGCGCTACCCGCAACGACCACCCATGCACCCACGCGCCGGTGAGCAGCAACAGGAGTAGTTTCAGCACTTCCAGCCCAATGTACACCATGTGCAGGGAGTTGGGCGGGGCCGGCTGGCCGGCCAGCAAAGCCAGGGCCCGCACATCCAGGGCCGGCAGCAGCCAAAGCGTTTGCAGCGCCAGAATGGTTACCACTACCCCCAGCGCTCCACCCAGGCGCGCGGGAACCCGCAGGCAGAGGGCACTCGTCACAGCCACGGCGGCCAACGTCAGCTCTACCTTGTTTAAAGCGGCAAACACGATGCGGCCAATACCCAGCCCTAGCGGAATAGTAATGCGGGGCGCAGTGAATTTGAGCGGTGCCTCCAGAAAGGAAATGCCGGCCACCATGCCAGCCCAGACGAACAGGGCCAGCACCAGCAACAAGGAAGACGTAGCGCGGGAGCGGGACATAGCAACTATTTCAGTACAGACAGTTCCGGCGACCAGAACACAGCCCCAAAGATGAGGGTTCGGGCCGGGGGCTGGGGGTAGGAAGATAGTGAGATGAATCAAGGGGAACTGATTTTCGTCAGGTGTGGAGCGCGCGAACCGAGGGAGCTTTGGGCCTACATCAGCTGCCTGTATCCGTGCCGACTTTTTCCCCTACTCCTACCCCGTCCGCGTGGCCTGCGCCCACTGCGGCGACGCCTGCCCCGACCAGCCCATCCGGCTGCTGGCCCGGCCGGAGCTGCCTTTCTGCTGCCGGGGCTGCAAGGCTGAGCCTGGAGCTGAGTTTTCCGGTGCTACTGATCAGTGCCCGGGGCTGTCTTCGACAAAACCGGCACCCTAACGGACGTAAAACGCTCGGCAGTAGAATACGTGGGTCCCGCCCTCACCCTAGCCCAACAGGAAGCTATTGCGGCGGTGGTCAGGCATTGCACTCACTCATTAAGTCAGCGCCTGAAAGCTGAGTGCCGGCCAGCCACCCGCCGGTTCAGGAGTTCCAGGAGGTGCCGGGCCAGGGCCTGCGGGGCTGGGTACACGGGTGGGAAGTGCGGGTATGCTTGGCCGCTTTCGTGGGGGTAGGAAGTTTCGCCCCGGCGGCTGAAACGCCCGCTGCTGAATCAACCGCTACCACGGATGGGTTGCTGTTCCGCGTGTATATCAGCGCGGACGGGACGCAAGGCTGCTACCTGCTACGCAATGCGTACCGCGAGGAGTTGCGCCCAATCCTTACTGAGCTGAGCCGGCACTACCGCCTGGCCGTGCTGTCCGGCGACAATGACACCGGGCAGGACCGCCTGCACGAGCTGTTTGGCCCCGAAACGGAACTGCGCTTCCGCCAGTCGCCCCAGCAAAAGCTCGATTACGTGGCCCGGCTCCGGCAGCAGGGCCGCACCGTCATCATGGTCGGCGACGGGCTCAACGACGCCGGCGCCCGGCAGCAGGCCGACGCCGGTATTGCCTTCACCGACACGCTCACCAACTTCTCTCCCGCCTGCGACGCCATCCTGGACGCCGGCAGCTTCGGGCAACTCAGCACGTTCCTGCCGTTTCCCTAAGGCTGCCTGCAGGTGGTGCTGGGCACGTTCGTGCTGTCGTTCTGCTACAACGGCATCGGGCGGGGCCTGGCCGCGCAGGGGCGCTTTACCCCCATCGTGTCGGCTATTCTAATGCCCGTTAGGTCTCTGCGCGTGATGGTGTTTGCTACCCTGCTGGTGCGCTACGCTGCTTACCGGCGCCGCCTCTAACCCTGCCCGCTCATGAACAGTATCTTTTTGCTTATCGGTAGCAGCCTGCTGGTGGCCCTCACCTTTCCGGGTGGCTTCCTGTGGGCCGTGCGCTCGGGCCAGTACGAGGATGACTACATGCCTTCCGTGCGTAGGCTGCTTGAGGAGGAAGAGCCCGAACAGGTGCGTGCTCCGCGTACTGCCTGAACCCAGCCCGTTGCATCTACAGAGCTTTTTTTCATTAACTGCCGAATAGCCGCCAGGTGAGCCACCAGCACCAGTGGCACTACACAGGCAGGCAGCCATACAAAAGGAAAATAAAGTACGGCTACGTTAGGCTGCTCAAATGCCAGCTGCTGCACAGGTGAAGGCACCGACAGCACCGCACGAACTACAATATTGATCAGTAATACCAAGCATAGTCCGTTCCAGCGCAACAGAGCTTTAGAGCTGAACGGCTTTCCATAGAAAGCCAGCAGGTACACTACCGGAGCACTCAGGCCCGAAAAAATATCCCAGTTGTACCCCTCGAAGGTCATTAGTCGGGGTACTGCGCCGTAGTGAAAAAGCCCTAGCAGCACCAGCTCCACCGGCAGGCGCACGGTATGCAGCAAGGTGAGGTAACCAAGGTGCAGCCTATCCAGGTAGGCCCTGCCGGCTGTGGTGCCTAGCAGCCCCGTGGTAAGCAGTAAGGGCGGAACTACCGCCAGCACCAGCCGGGGCGGTATGGCCGCAGTGGACGTGTAGAACCCGCTTAGGCCTACCCCGGCCTGCAGCAGCAGCCAGGCAAGAAGCACCATCAGCGTACGGCGAGAATAGTGAGCGGCTCGGTAAAACAGCCATACGGTAGCGGCGGCAATTAGCCCGAAAGCCAGCCCAAGAGTAGCAGGTACATTCTCCATACTAAAGCGGACAAAGTAGTAGCCACAAAGGAAGCGCTACGCCCGGGCCCGGGCACTTGTCAAATGACAAGAAATCAGGCCGGCTCGGCGCCGCGGCTGCCGGACCGGATGCGGCTCAACGAAGAATCTGTGATGCCCAGGTAGGAAGCCACATACTTCAGGGGCACCTGCTGCAGGATTTCGGGGCTGCTTTTCAGCAAGGCTTCGTAGCGGACCGCAGCCGTAGCGGTGGACAGGGCCAGTAGGCGGGTTTTGAGCCGGGCCAGCTCCCGCACCAGCAGCCCGCGGCCAAACTCCCGAAATTCCGGCCGGGCGTGAAACAGGCCGTTGAGTTGCGCATAGGTGATACACCAGCCCTGGCAGTCGGTAAGGGCCTGCAAATGCTCCGGGCTGGGCGTACGGTTGAAAAACGACGACACCTCCAGGGCCACCTGCCCGGCCGAATACAACCCGGTGGTTACCTCGTTGCCGTCGGCATCATGGGCAAAGGCGCGTACGATGCCGCTCTCCAGAAAGAAATACTCGTCGCTGATGGTGCCCGCCCGCAACAGAAAATCGTGCCGGGCCAGGTGCCGGGGCGAGAAGCTGGTGGCCACGTCGGCAGCCTGAGCGGCATTCATCCGGCCGGTGCTTAGAAAAAACTGGATTAGGGCTTCCGAGGTCATAACGAGCTGTTGCCCCGCAAGCTACAACGCCGAACGAACCGGACAATTGCCCCTGCTTTTTTCGGCGCTTCCGGTGCTGGCTGCCTGACATCAATCAACCCTACGGCTGACTTTCGTCATCTTTTCGCACCTAGCCCCGCAGGACCTTTGGAGTACAACACCTCTCCCTCCTGAAGGCTATGCAAGTCGAAGCCCTACCCCGCATGCTGGCCTTGTCGCGCACGGGGCGGCTGGTGCCGCTGTACTGGCGCGCCAAGCTCCGGCAGGTGGTGCCCGATGCGGCCTCCTTGCTGGCCGTGCTCTTTAGTGTGCGCGGCTTGGGGCTGGGCATTCCTTACCTCAGTCCTCGCCTTCAGGCCTGGCTCGTCGCGGCTCCGGCTTCTGCTACGCATCCCCGCAGCGTGCACTACCGCCACTAACTTCTTCCACCACCGGATTACGCCCCTTCATGAAAACTATTCTTGTTCCGCTCGACCACACGGCAGCCGCTGAGCATACCCTGGCCTACGCTAACAAGCTGGCCGTGCGCTGGCCCGCGGAAATCGTGCTGCTCTACTGTTACCCCGGTGCCGGACCAGGCCAGCCTGCCACCAACCTGCCCGAGCAGGAACAGCGCCTGCGCAGCCTGGTGGAACGCCTGCGCTACCAGCAGCTCACGCGCCAGGATGGCCGCCGCATCCGCTACCGCTACCGCGTGCTAGCAGGCTGCCTCCACGACCACGCTGCTACAGAAGCCGCCCGCTGCGCCGCCAACCTGGTCGTGATGGGGCTGGAACATATTGACGGCAACCGGCAAGCTTCCCCCGGCAACCACGCCGCTGCCATTACCGAACTGGTGAGCTGCCCGGTGCTGGTGGTGCCGCCCGGCCGCCGGACCCTGCCCAACCGTGTAGCCTTTACCGCCGATTTTGCTACCCTCCCCCTGAGCGTGCTACCCCGCTTATCGGCCCTGCACGAGGCGTTTCCGGTTTCCCTGGATTTGGTACAGTTCTACTCGCCCACGCAGCGGCCCCAACGCCGGCAGCTCAAGCAAGCCGTAACCCAGGCCGCTGCCCACCTTACCTGGCCGCTCACTACTCCCCACCTGCTCGAAGACGATGCTCCGCTGGAAGGCAGCAGCGAGTTCTGCGCCCGCACCCAGGCCCAACTGCTCATCATCGCGCCTGGTAGCCCGGCCCAGGTACTGCAGTATTTCGATAGGTGCTACACCACCACCCGCGCCTACCACACCCAGATTCCGGTGCTGGTTCTACGTGCTGCCGAGCGCCCAACGGCCGGTGCCTGCTGCGAGAAGTGTGCCGAGCGCCTGGAGCGCGAACAGCCGGCCCGGCTCCTGCCCAGCCATGCTGCCGTGCACTAGGCGTAGCGCACTTAACCAATTTCAACTGCGCCACAGCCGGTACCAGTCTGCCGAGCGCGAACTGATGGAACACTTGCGGGTGACTCACCGCACCATCAGCAGCGCGAGACTGCCGCCGCCACTTTTACCGTTGCCGAAGTGCTGCGCGTGACTGACCTGCTGGATAAGCCAGGGGAAGCCATTTTAGCGGTGATACTGGCCGAAATACAAGCTGCTACCACTGGGTAGATACTACCAAACGGCTGCTGGCATCTGAGTAACTTTACGTCTACGTAGCACCGCGCATGACCACTTAGCCACTGTTATTCAGCTCCCTGCTCGACCGGGGCAAAACGGTGCATTTTGCTTGCCACGTGCACGAGAAACGGATGGTGTATGGTAGTCAGGCCTACGAGCAGGTAGGGGGTAGGACCAAGGAAAACGTGAACAAAGATTTGCCCGGCTGGCTGGAGCGCGTCCATCCCGACGACTTACTGCACCTGCGCCAGCGCATGCGCGGGGAGTTGGTGCAGAACGTGGAAGTGCGCTGGCGCTGACCCGACGGGAGCCCCCAGGGGCTGTGCACGTTGGCTGCCCGGGAAGGACTGTCCGACGGGCAGGTGTACTTGAGCGGGACGGTGCTGGACATGACCCGTTCCAAGGAAACCAGCATCAACGCCGAGAAATTTACCACCAAGAAAGACGCCACGCTCGAAATCTTCTTCCACGAGTTAGCTTCCCCCCTGGCACTGTTGCAGCAGCTCACCGAGGAGCTGCGCTACGAGGTGCCGGGCCGCAGCACCGACACCAGCAGCTGCTGCTCATGCAGCGCGCCTGCACGGAGGGCGTGAACCTACTCCGCGACTTTGTCGACAACGAGTTTCTGGAATCGTCGCAGGTAGTACTCAAGAAGGAGCGCACCGACCTGGTCGGGTGGCTCCCCGCCATCATGGACGAGTACCAGCGCTCCGAGCGGCACACCTACTTTCACTTCCTTTTCCAGGCCCCGGCGCTGCCTGTGTACATGAGCGTGGACATCAACAGGTTTCAGCAGGTTGACAACACCTTGATTTCCAATGCCATCAAGTTCACGCCCGACGGCGGCCGCATTGCCCTGAGCCTGGAACAGCTGGCGGACCGGGTGGTCGTGCGCGTGACCGACACGGGCGTGGGTATACCCGCGGCGCTGTAGCCGATCGTATTTGAAAGTTCACCAAGGCCCGCCGGCCCGGCCTGCGGGACGAGAAAACTACGGGGCTGGGCATGTCCATTATCCAGACCATCGTGGAACTGCACGGGGGGCTTATTCGCTTTACCAGCACCGAAGACGAAGGCAGTACATTTGTTATTGAGCTGCCGGCCCGTCGGAGCGCGCCCTAACCGTAACTCTTCTCGTCGCTTTTTCTGCCTGTGGACCCGGCTTTTTCCCTTACTATTCCTGTTGCGTCACCGTCGCTGTTGCCGGCTCTGCTCGATCTGCCGGATACCGGGCTGGTTTTCTGCACCCCAATAACAGATACTGTCGGCCAAGTTCCAGACCTGGCGTTTACCTACCTGAACCCGGCAGCGCAGCGCCTGCTGCAGCTGCCCGCCCAGCCCGCCGTCACGTACCGGCAATGGCTCGGGGTGCCCGCAGGCGGCAGCCCCGCGTGGTACGAGCCCACGTTGCGCACGGGGGAGCCGGCCCGCGCCCGGGTGCAGCCCGCGGCCACGCCGCTGCACCTGACGGCACAGCGCCTGGATGCGGGGCTGCTGCTCAGCGTTCAGGCTGCGCCGGCAGAACCCACTTCAGCGACGAAGGAACCAGCGCCTGCCGGCCCCGCCGAGCCGCTATACCAGCAACTGCAGGAGCGCCGCCAGATGGAGAGCGTGGACGCCGTGCTGGCGGGGCTGCAGGAATACGTTTACCTGTTCGACTTGGAGGGACGCTTTCGCTATGCCAACCAACCCTTGCTGGCCTTGTGGGGGCTGACGCTGGAGCAGGCTGTGGGCAAGAACTTTCACGATCTGAACTACCCCCAGGAACTCGCCGCCCGGCTGCAGGCGCAGATCCAGCACGTGATTAGCACCCAGCAGAGTGTCTCGGACGAAACGCCGTACAGCAGCCCAGTCGGTGAAACGGGCTACTACGAGTACACGTTGGTGCCCCTGTTTGCCGCCGATGGGTCGGTGGAGGCCGTGGGCGGGCGCACTCAGCCCGTGACCGAGCGCCGTCGCGCCGAGGAAGCCCTGCGGCGTGCCCACGAACAGGTCGTCGACATCCTGGAAAGCACTACCGACGCGTTTTACGCGCTCGACGCGGACTTCCGCTTCACCTACGTCAACCAGCGGGCCGCCCGGCTCTGGGGCCGCGACCAGGCCGCGCTCATCGGCCGGCACTACTGGACGGAGTTTCCGGGGGCCGTCGGCAGCGAGTCCTACCGCCAGCACCACCTGGTGCAGCAAACCGGCGAGCCGGTGCACTACGAAACCGTGTCGCCCCTGCTCGGCACTTGGATCGACGTCCTTATCTACCCGGGCCGCGAGGGCGGCTTGTCGGTGTTTTTCCGCGACATCACCGCCCGCAAGCAAACCGAAGCCGCCCTGCGCACGAGCGAGGTCAAGCTGGCCGCGGTATTTGACGCCTTGCCCGTGGGGGTTGGGGTCTTTGACGTCCGGGGCCAGCTTACGCTGGCCAACCCCCGGATGCAGCGCTACCTGCCGAACGGCATCATGCCTTCGCGCGACGAGACACAACACGCGCGCTGGCGCGCCTACTACCCGGACGGCCAGCCGCTGCCGCGCAGCGAGTTTCCCGGGGCCCGGGCGCTCCGGGGTGAGAAGGTGGTGCCGGGTACGGAGATGCGCTACACGCAAGACGACGGCCAGGAAGTCTGGACGCAGGTCAGTTCCGTGCCGTTGCAGGATAACCGGGGAGAGGTAGATGGCCACATAACGGTCATCATCGACATTGACGTCCGCAAGCGCACTGGAGAAGCCCTGCAGGCCAGCGAGCAGCGCCAGCGGGCCCTGATGGAAAACCTGCCCGGCGGTGCCGTATTCGTGGTCGACCGGGACCTGCGCTACCAGTTGGCCGAAGGTGAGGCCCTGCGCGCCGCCGGGTTTGCGCCGGCCGACCTGCTGGGCCGTTCTGTGCGCGAGGTCATGCCGCCGGACTTGTGGGCGCAGCACGAACCCTACTACCGGTCCGCGCTGGCCGGCCAGGCCTTTGCCGTGGAGCTGGAAGCCTACGGCCGCATGTTCCTGACCCGCGGCGTGCCGCTGCACAACGCCGCCGGGCAAGTGGATGGGGCGCTGGCCGTGAGCTACGACATCACCGACCGCCAACAAGCCGAAACGGCCTTGCGGCAGTCGGAAGAGCGGCTGCAGCAGGCCTTGTCCATCGACACGGTCGGGGTCATCTTCTTTGACCTGCAGGGGGGCATCCACGACGCCAACGCGGCCTTCCAGCGCATGAGCGGCTACTCGCGCGCAGACTTTGTCAGTGGTCGGGTGCGCTGGGACGAAGTGACGCCACCGGAGTTTATGGATGCCACGCGCCGCTCCCAGCATGAGCTGCTGACGCAGGGCCAGAATACGCCCTACGAAAAGCAGTACATCCGCCCGGACGGCTCGCGTTGGTGGGGCTTGTTTGCCGGCAAGCGCCTGAGCACCGGCGAGTGTGTCGAGTTCGTACTCGACATCACAAAGGCCAAAGAAGTGGAGCAGGACCTGCGCGCCTCCCAGCAGCAGCTGGAAGCCTTCAACGCCCAGCTGCTGCGCCTGAACACGGACCTGGACACGTTCATCTACACGGCCTCGCACGATCTGAAGGCCCCCATCACCAACATCGAGGGGCTGATCCACGCCCTGCAGGCCCAGCTCCCCGCCCCCGTGCAGCACACCTACGACGTGGGGCCGCTGCTGGGCATGATGCAGGAGTCGGTGGCGCGGTTCCAGCGCACGATCGAGCAGCTGAGCGACGTGATCAAGCTGCAGAAGCAGCACGCCGAGCCCGTGGCCGAGGTGCTGCTGCTGCCGGTGCTCGAGGACGTGCGGCGCGACCTGCGCCCGGTGCTGGCCGCGGCCGGGGCGCAGGTGCTGCTGGAGGTAGGGCCGACTGCGCGCGTGTGCTTTTCGGCCAAGAACCTGCGCTCGGTGGTCTACAACCTGCTCAGCAACGCGGTGAAATACCGCCACCCGGCCCGCGCCCCGCAGGTGCGCATCAGCTGCCAGGCGCAGCAGGGCTACACGCTGCTGCGGGTGCAGGACAACGGGCTGGGCATTGAGGCGGGGAAGCACGCCGACCTGTTCCAGTTGTTTCGGCGCCTGCACAGCCACGTGCCGGGCACGGGCATTGGCTTGTACATGGTCAAGCGCATGGTTGACAACGCCGGGGGCCTGATCGAGGTGGAAAGCGAGGTGGGCGTCGGCTCCTGCTTTACCGTGTACTTTCCCGCCTGAGATTCGCCCCCGCCAACCCAGGCCTGCCCGGCAGCGTCCCCAAGCGAGCCGCCGGCTCGGTGTAATGCACGGCGGGGTGGTAGATGCTGCTTGACGAGATGTTGACCTGACCGGCGCGCATGAGGCAAAAAGGGCCGGAAGGTACTGCCCTGACTTAAGCGCATGTACACGTCTTCGTCTTCGCAGCGGGTGCTGCTGGGCAGGGCCTCTTCCAAGGTGCAGCCGGCCTGCAGCAAGCGGTGGTGAAGGAGCGTCAGGTTATCGCGTTCCAGAGGATGCATACTGCTACCTGCGCCAATGTGGCGTAACATGTCGAACTTGCAAGGGCACACGTGCCTGCCCGACCAGAGTTCCGGCTGGGCGCGCACGTGTGCCATTCCATCCGTAACGTGTTACCTTTCGCCGGGCGCTACCAACCCACCCATTTGTGATGCAGTTTCCCGCCGCTTTCTTCGAGCGCTTCCAGCAGGAGGCGCCTCAGGTCTTCTTTGTCTACGACGTGCCCAGCCAGCGCGTGCAGTACGTCAGCACCGCCTACGAGCGGATGCTGCAGGGGCACTGTGCCCAGGTGAACGAGGAATTGCCGGCCCTGCTGGCCCGCCTGCACCCCGATGACCGAGAACACGCTGCCGACTGCTGGCAGCGCTGGTTGGCCGGCCGCCTGCGCGACCCGTTTGAGCTGCGCCTGCGCGGGGCCGAGGGCCAGGACCAGCACTTGTGCGTAACGCCCTACCACCTCTCCGGGCCTGACGAGCAGATGCAACTTGGCGGTCTGCTGGAGGACATCACGGCCACCAAGGTGATGCTTTGGCACGCCGACAAGTACAACTCTAAGAAGAATACAACGCTGGAGATATTGTCGCACGACCTGGCGGGTCCTTTTACGGTACTGCAGCAGATGAGCGACTATTTCCAAACCAGTGTGGCCCCGTTGCAAAATCCGCAGCTGGTAAGCATGATTGATCATATGCGCGAGCTATGTCGGGACAGCGTCAACCTGATCCGCGACTTCGTAGACAACGAGTTCCTTGACTCAGTGAATGTGGAGCTGAAGCGGGAGCGGGTGGACCTGGTGGCAAAGCTGCGCCTGGTACTGGAGCAATACCAGCACGGCAGCCACTTAGTCGACAAGCGCTTCGCTTTTGTGGCGCAGGAGGCGTCGCTCTATGTGGAGATAGACCAGAACAAGTTCATGCAGGTTATCAACAACCTGCTCAGCAACGCCATCAAGTTTACTCCCGACGGCGGTTCCATCACCGTCGCGGTGAGCCGGCGCTCCGACGTGGCCCTGGTGGCAGTGACTGATACGGGCGTGGGCATTCCCACGGCCCTGCAGGCGAACCTGTTCGAGAAGTTCACCAAGGCCCGGCGCCCGGGCCTGCGCGGCGAGCGAAGCACCGGTCTGGGTATGTCCATCATCAAGACCATCGTGGGGCTGCACCAAGGGCACATCACCTTCGAGAGTACCGAGGGGCAGGGCACTACGTTTACCATCGCGCTACCCCTGCCCGAGTAGAGGGCAGCCGCGCCGAGCTACCTATAGCAAGTTGCTGACTTCTTGCTGGTTGCGGGGATGAGCTTACGTATTTTACGTGGCCATTCTCCGCACTTTTTCGCAAATCCGAGCAGTGGAACGTGCCGCTGTACTGGTTTGGATGCGTAACGGGGGCCATACTGATTGGTGCGGTGGCTGCCGGCCTGGCAAGCCTCGCTGTGCCTGTTGGGGGAGCACGACCCGCAGGGCCGAGATTTTTAAGCGGAGAAGCACCACAGCCGTTAGGTCACCTACCGGAGGCCTAGCCAGTTGTGAACGTGGTGGGCGACCAGTACCTCCCCGAGCACCAGCGCGTGAGCCGGCTCTGGGTGCCACCCGCCGGGCTGGCGGCTACTCAGCCCAGCCCCGAGCTATGGAAACTAGTCCGGGCACCGTCCGGCCGGGTCCTGCTGGCTACTGAGCCGGAAAATGGGTGCGGAGCAGTTTCTCTACTTTCTCCCGGGTCAGGGGCTTGTTAAGAAAGCCATCTACCACGTCCAGCCGTTCCACGCGTTGCACGTCACGCGGGTGCAGCGAGGAGGTCAGCATCACGATGACGATGGCCCGCTGCTCGGCCAGCGGGAGCTGCTGGTAGGCTTCCAGGAACTCAATGCCGTTCATGCCTGGCATGTTCACATCCAGCAGAATCAGTACCGGGCAGGTGGGGGTAGGCGGTACGCAGTGGGCGGAAAGCTCCCGCAGGGCCTGCTCGCCGTCCAGCGCCACGGCAATGCGCTCGGCTACCCCCAGGCGCCGGAGCAAGGACGTATTCAGAAAGTTAGTGGTTGTGTCGTCGTCGACCAGCAGCACACAGGGCAAGGGCGTCATCGGCAAAAGGCCGGTGGGAGGGTAAGCGCAAGCCGGCAAGCCTGCCTATACGGACCTTAGCCGGGAAAGTATACGCGGAAAGTCGACCCGCGCCCTGGCTCACTATCGACTTCCACCCGGCCGCCGACGTTTTCGACCATGCGCTTCACCATGAACAGGCCGACGCCCGAGCCCTCGACGTGGGCGTGGAAGCGACGAAACATGGTGAACAGTTCGGCCTGCTTGCCCGGCTCCAGGCCCAGCCCGTTGTCCTGCACTTCCAGCACGGTGTAGGCTCCTGCTGGCCGGCAGCGCACCAACACGTGCGGGACCCGGTCGGGGTGGCGGTACTTCAGGGCGTTGGTGAGCAGGTTGTAGACCACCGAGCGCAGGTTCTTCACTGAAAACGACACGTGCGGGCAGTCCGCTACGTCCACCTCCACCTGGGCCTGCGCTTCCTCCAGCAGGGGGAGCAGGTCCTGGCGCACGTCCTCCACGACGGCCTGCAATTCTACCTCGGTTACGGGCGACGCGTGCTCTTTCTGCAGCTTGGTTACATCGCTCAAATGCTCCAGCGTCCGCTGAAACCGCTCCACGGAGGTGTGCATCATGCCCAGAACCGGCTGGAGTTCTGCTGCCAGGGTAGGGTGAGCCCCCAGGTGGTCCTGTAACAGGTGCAGCAGGCCCTCAATGTTGGTAATCGGCGTTTTGAGGTCGTGCGAGGCCGTGTAGATAAAGCTGTCCAGGTCCACGTTGGTGCGCCGCAGCTGCTCGTTGCTGACTTGCAGCTCCGCATTCAGCGCCTGGGCCTCGTCGCGGGCCGTGCGCAGCCTGCTGGCCAGGCGCTGCAAGGCCAACTCGCCCTGCTTCTGCTCGTGAATGTCGAAGACCGTACCCACAAAGCCTTCGAACAGACCACTGCGGCTGAAGCGCGGCAACCCCGTGTCGATGGCCCAGCGGTAGCGGCCGTCGTGGCGGCGCTGGCGGTAGAGCAGACTAAACGGGGCCTGGTGCTCGGACGCGTGCTGGAACGTGATACGGGTCGCCTCCCGGTCGTCGGGGTGCAGGGCCTCCAGCCAGCCCAGGCCCAGGCCTTCGGCTTCGGTTTGGCCGGTGTACTCATACCACTGGCGGTTCAGGTACTGGCACTGGCCGGCGGCATCTGTGAGCCAGATCATAGCCGGCACGTTGTCGGCCATCTGGCGCAGGTACTGCTCGTTGCGCTCCACCACGCGGCGGGCTCGCACCTGGTCGGTGACTTCGTGGGCAAACACCAGAATGCCATCTACCTCGCCTTCCGCGTTGCGGCGGGCCTGGTAAGTGAAGGTCCAGAAGATTTCTTCCAGCGGCCCGCCCGCCGTGCGCGCCAGCTGCAGGGGCAACTCCTGGAACACAGCTGTTTCGCCGGTGTGGTAGACCTGCTCCAGCACCTCGTCGATGAAGGTGCCTGCCACTTCCGGCAAGGCCTCGCGCAGGGGCTTGCCCCGCAGCTCCCGACCGGGAAAAATACGCTGGTAAGCCGGGTTGACGAGCTGGTAGATGAAATCCGGCCCGTCGAGAATGACAATGGGGGCCGGAGCTTCCAGAAACAATTGGTGCAGTAGCTGCCGCTGCCGCTCGGCCTCTTGCCGCGCTTCTACCAGGGACGTCACGTCGCTGACCACAGCGTAGGCCCCCAGCACCTGCCCCTCGACGATGTCGGGGACGTAGCTGGCCCGCACGTACTTGCTACCGCCGTGGGGGTAGGTAAGGCGCGTTTCGAAATCCAGCGTCTCTCCCGCCAGGGCCCGCTTGATATAGGGGTGCAAAGACTGGTAGGCGGCCTCCCCCAGTACGGCCCGGAGGGGCTGGCCCAGCAACTCGTGCGCCGGACGCTGCAGCCAGCCTTCGTAGGCCTGATTCACGAACTGGTAGGTTTCTGCCTGGTCAACGTAGCTGATGAGCACGGGCAGCGCGTCGGTAACGAGCCGCAGCTGGCGGGCTGCCGCTTCGCTGGCCCTGCGGGCGCGCACCTGTTCCGTCACCTCAAACGCAAAGACGATGACCCCGTCGATGCGCCCGTCTTCGGCGTAGTAGGCCTGCTGAATGTAGTGGAAGTAGCGCTCCTCCAGCTCGCCGGTGTCGGGGCGGGTTAATGGCACGCGCATGTTTAACTCCTGGTGGGTGATGCCGGTGGTGTACACCTGCCGGAAAGTGCGGTACACGTCGTGGTCCGCAATTTCGGGTAGTGCCTGCAGCAGGGGCCGTCCCAGCAGCTCGCGGCCGGGAAACAGGTGCTGGTACCCGGCGTTGACCAGTTCGTAGACGAGCTGCTCGCCGCGCAGGATGCAAATGGCGGCGGGCGCCTGCAGAAACAGGCGCTCCAGGTGCGCCCGTTGCCGCTCGGCCTCCGCGCGGGCCTGCTGTAGTTGCTGGGTGCGCTGCTGCACGCGGTGCTCTAGCTCCTGATTGAGCTCTTGCAGCTGCAAATGGGTGCGCTGTAGCTCGGCATTGCTGGTAAGCAGTTCCTCGTTCGTGACCTGAAGTTCTTCGTTGGCGGCAGCCAGTTCCTCGTTGACCGCGTTGAGTTGGTCGTAGAGGTGCTGCACCTGCCGGCGGGCCACCACCTGCTCCGTAATGTCATAGGCAAAAATGGTGACGCCTGTAATGAGCCCCCCTGCGTCACGGATGGCCTGGTAGATGAAATTAAAGTACACCGGTTCGGGCTGGCCGGTGTTCGCACGGTCAATGGAGGCCAGCTGCTCATTGCCGTAGTAGGTTTCGCCGGTGCGGTACACGCCTTCTAACAAGTCGTAAAACGGCTGCCCGGCCAGATCCGGCCAGGCCTGCCGCAAGGGCAAGCCCAGCAACTGCCGCTCCCCGACCAGTTGCTGGTAGGGTGGGTTAACGAGGGTAAAGACCAGCTCCGGGCCTTCCAGCGTGGCAATGCAGGCCGGCGCCTGCTGGAACAGGCGGTGCAGGTGCTGTCGGGTTGCCTCGCTGGCCGCGCGGGCCTGGGCCAGCGCCTGGGTCGTGGCGGCCAGCTGCTGCGCAGTGGTCAGCTCCCCGTGCTCCTGCCCTCCCTCGGGTTGTTCCCCAGCCCCTGGCTCCCCGGCTTCGGTAAAATTCACTACTAACAGCTCCCCACTACGGCGGGCCGTCAGCAGCAGGGGCTGCCGGCGTTCCGCCAGCCAGTCAGTGGCGGGATAGTTGTCGACTATCTCTCCTTCAAATGCCCGCTGGTACACAGCCAGTGCACCGCTGGCCGTTGCCTGGGGAAATAAGGTCTGATGGGTCTGGGTAGGACGCGCCGGCAGCCCCAGCAGGTGTTGAGCCGCGGGGTTCAGGTACTGGTAGACAAAGTCCACCGGCGTGGCGGAGCCCGGCGTCAGGACAGGACGCAGCAAGGCCAAACCGGTGGACGCCACCTCAAGAACGGCTTGCAGCAGCTCGTCCGAAGCGGAATAGGCAGAGGCAGAAGAAGTCACAGGCAGAAGACAAACGGGCGAAAAGTACCGTGCATATACGAGACGTCCTATTCTGGTAGGAGTACACAAGAAATAGAGAAGGCAATTACCTTTTGAGCAGTGCCATCTCCGTTATGGACGGGCATCTGGTAGAAGAGGTTCATCCCCGTTCGGTATCCTGCACCACTAACCGGTTACGGATGCTCACTCAGGTGGTGCAGCCGGCCCTTGTCAACGGGTTCCACTACGTACAACGCGTACTGGCCCCTACCAGCCCTCTCTGAGCAGGTCTGTCAGCACCTTTTCTGGCCAGGGTACCGGTACTGCCTGTATCTATTGCAGTGGGGTGCGGCTGATGAGTGGCAGCCTCAACGCCGCCTCGGGCGTTTCCGCCACGTAGAACCCCAGCACTCGCGCATCGGGGGGTAGGAAGACCCAACCGCCGAGCTGGTCTTTCAGTGCGTAGTACATCGAGTGGAGATTCTCGGGCTCTGCCTCTACCAGGCGTGTGGCCCCCAGGACGCGGTGACTGGTGAAGTCGTTCAGCCACTGGGTGGTTCAGACACAACCTCTATCCAGAAGTGACTCGGTAGCAACAGCTTGCCAAAGTTCTGAGAGGTTCAAGTAGGCGCAGGTATAGGCGGTACACTCCGTGCCGGCAAGTCTTTTTAAGAAGCTAGTTCACCAGAAATAGATACCGCGCGGACGCCTGCTTCTGCAAGCGGGGAAGTACCACCCGCTTAAGCAAATGCAACCCCCTCAATCCTGCCTGGGCTTTTCGTACGGTTGAAACCGAACAGTTCAGTTGCCGTTTACCCCACGCAGCACTGAGCGCCTACGCGGCAGACAACAACTTACTGGGCCTACCCCCGTGTCCGCTCTTGCTGCGTTGGCTACCTTCGCGTATACTGGTCTGGTGAACTGGTGGGCCGGGTTGTCGGTGCCGCTGGTGTGTTCCCTCTTGCTTTTACTTTCTTACGCTCTGTGGCGTCCATTGACCATCCCCTGGAGGTTTTCTTTGACCTAGTGCCGACCGGCGCGGCCCTGTATGCCCCTCGCTACGACGAGCAGGGCGAGCTGGTCGATTTCTGCTTCGTGCGCCTGAATCCGGCGGGCCAGCGCCTGCTGGGCCTGCCGGCGCACCCGACCCAGACCTTTCGCGAGTTGTACCCTCACAGTGTACCGACGGGTATTTTTGGTCAGTACCGCGCGGCCTACCTAACGGGGCAGGCCACAACCTACGACGTGCCCTATGAGGGCGACGGCATCGACACCTTCTTTCGGCTGGTGGCCCAGCGCAGCGGCGACTTGCTGGTGGTCAATTTTACTGACTTGGCTGATTTGCCTCGCTCGGCGGTGGAGCAGTCCTTGCGCGAGAGCCGGGCCCGCGAGCAGGCCGCCCGCGCCGAGGCCGAGGCCCAGCGCCAGCGCTTCCACGATGTGCTCCTGCAACTGCCGGCTAGCATCGCCACGTACCGCGGCCCGGACTTGGTGTACGATTTGGTGACGCCGGGCTACCAGCAGCTGTTCCGCGACCGGCGTTTGCAGGGCCGGCCCATTCGGGAGGCCTTGCCCGAGTTGCAGGGGCAGGGCATCATCGAGCAGTTAGAGCGCGTGTACCAGACCGGTGAGGCACACCACGCGCTGGAGCAGGAAACGTGGGTGGACGTAACCGACACGGGCCACCCCGAACAGCGCTACTACAACGTGTCATTCCAGGCCTTGCGCGATGCCCAAGGCCGCATTGACGGCGTATTTAACTTCGCCTACGACGTAACCGCGCAGGTGCTGAACCGGCGCCAGCTGCAGCAGCTCAACCAGGAGCTGGAAATACAGGTGCGGCAGCGTACGAGCGAGGTGCTGGCCAACGAGGCCCACCTCGCGGCCGTGTTCGAGGCCCTGCCGCTCGGCGTTGGCGTGATGGATGCCCGTGGCCACCTGACCCTGGCCAACGGCCGGATGCAGCAGTACCTGCCCACTGGCGTGGTGCCCTCGCGCGAGGCCACCCAGTCTTCCCGCTGGCGCGCCTTTCACCCGGACGGGCGCCCGCTCCAACCGGAGGAATTCCCTGGCGCCCGCGCCTTGCGGGGCGAGAAGGTCGTGCCCGGCACCGAGATGCTCTACACGCAAGCGGACGGCTCCTCCGTCTGGACCCAGGTCATTGCCGTGCCACTCGCCAACCCCGCCGGCCGCATCGCCGGGCACGTCACCGTCATCCTCGACGTGGACGCACAGAAGCGCACCGAGGAGGCCCTGCGCCGGTCGGAGGAGCAGTTCCGCCTCTTCGTGACCACCAGCACGGATACGCTCTACAAGATGAGCCCGGACTGGGAGCACATGCTCACACTCGACGGCCGCAATTTCCTGGCTGATACAACTGATCCGACCGCCACTTGGCTGCGGCAGTATATTCCGCCGGCAGATCAAGCGCTGGTGCAGCACGCCATTGCGGCGGCCATCGCCAGCAAAGGGTTATTTCACCTGGAACACCGCGTGTTTCGCGCCGACGGCTCCGTGGGCTGGACGCTCTCGCGCGCCGTGCCGGTGCTCGACGCGCAGGGCCAGATAACGGAATGGTTCGGCGCGGCCGCCGACATCACGGCCCGTAAGCAGGCCGAAGAAGCCCTGCGGCAGAGCGAGGCGCGGCTGCAACGGGCCCTGACCATCGACACGGTGGGTGTGCTCTTTTTTGACCTGGACGGGTGCGTGCACGATGGCAACGCTGCGTTCCAGCGCATGAGCGGCTACGCCCCGACCGCGCTGGCCAGCGGGCAGGTGTCCCTGGACACGTTGTCCACCCCGGCGTTTCTGCCCGCTACCCATCAAGCCCTACAGCAGTTGCGCGCGGTCGGGGAAAGCATCCCGTTTGAGAAACAGTATCAGCGCCCGGACGGGTCGTTGTGGTGGGGACTCTCCGCCAGTAAGCGCCTAAGCGAGACGGAATGCGTCAAGTTCGTGCTCGACATCACGAAGGCCAAAGAAGTGGAGCAGGACCTGCGCGCCTCCCAGCAGCAGCTGGAGGCCTTCAACGCCCAGCTGCTGCGCCTGAACACGGACCTGGACACGTTCATCTACACGGCCTCGCACGATCTGAAGGCCCCCATCACCAACATCGAGGGGCTGATCCACGCCCTGCAGGCCCAGCTCCCCGCCCCCGTGCAGCACACCTACGACGTGGGGCCGCTGCTGGGCATGATGCAGGAGTCGGTGGCGCGGTTCCAGCGCACGATCGAGCAGCTGAGCGACGTGATCAAGCTGCAGAAGCAGCACGCCGAGCCCGTGGCCGAGGTGCTGCTGCTGCCGGTGCTCGAGGACGTGCGGCGCGACCTGCGCCCGGTGCTGGCCGCGGCCGGGGCGCAGGTGCTGCTGGAGGTAGGGCCGACTGCGCGCGTGTGCTTTTCGGCCAAGAACCTGCGCTCGGTGGTCTACAACCTGCTCAGCAACGCGGTGAAATACCGCCACCCGGCCCGCGCCCCGCAGGTGCGCATCAGCTGCCAGGCGCAGCAGGGCTACACGCTGCTGCGGGTGCAGGACAACGGGCTGGGCATTGAGGCGGGGAAGCACGCCGACCTGTTCCAGTTGTTTCGGCGCCTGCACAGCCACGTGCCGGGCACGGGCATTGGCTTGTACATGGTCAAGCGCATGGTTGACAACGCCGGGGGCCTGATCGAGGTGGAAAGCGAGGTGGGCGTCGGCTCCTGCTTTACCGTGTACTTTCCCGCCTGAGATTCGCCCCCGCCAACCCAGCTGTTTCTTGGCGATGGAGAAACTTGACAAGTGCACCTCCCGGACGCGCAGCAGGAAGTAGCTCGTTTCGGGGCCGCGCTAGTGAAGCTGCAGCGGTGTCGTTGCAAAGCCGTGGAAAAGCTAGACTATCTGGGTGGAGCCTATTTGCAAGCCGTTTCAAAGGCGCTGGCTTGGGCCGGAAAGCTACCAGAACTAGCCGAGGCTGCGGCCAGCTTGCGAAGCGCCGGCCGCAGCTTGCAGGAAGCACAGCGCAGTACGGAGCTATCAACCGAGGCCGCTGGTCGGGTAGAGGAAGGTCCTGAGCAATGAGCAGAAAGCATTCGTGAGTTCCGCACCGCTATCAGCTGAATCGACAGTTAGCACGAACTTGTAACGGGCCACCAGGTTATACCTATAGTCCCCGTGAGAGGCTACGCCACTGGCGCATTGCTGCTCAAAAAATCAGACGTTAATTCTGAATCCATAGGTACCAAAAACGGATGAAGGCTACCCTACTTTGCACGGCCGTACTGGCTGCTTTCACGGTTCAGGCGCAGGCCCAAACTACGCCTACTGCAGCCACTCCACGCGCGGCTGCCGACCAGATTGCTACCAAGCAAGGGCCGCTTACGGTGCAGCCCATCACGCACGGCAGCGTGGTCTTTACCTGGAACGGCAAGACCATTTACGTAGACCCCTACGGTGGGGCCGGGGCCTATGCTGGCTTAGCCGAGCCGGATATGATTCTCATTACCGACATCCACGGTGACCACCTGGACCCCAAAACGCTGGAGGGCCTTGCCTTAGGCAAAGCCGTAATGGTAGTACCGAAAGCGGTGGCGGAGAAGCTACCTGCTGAATACAAAGCGCAGGTCCGTATCCTCAGCAACGGGCATCGGCTTGACACCTTGGGGTTGAGCGTATCAGCCATTCCCATGTACAATCTGCCCGAAGCGCCCGGCGCGATGCACCCTAGGGGCCGCGGCAATGGCTACGTACTGAACTTGGGCGGCAAAAACGTATACCTATCGGGCGACACGGAAGATATTCCCGAAATGCGCGCCCTGAAGGGCATTGATGTGGCCTTCGTGTGCATGAATCTGCCTTACACCATGGACGTGCAGCAGGCTGTGCAGGGCGTGCTGGCTTTCAAGCCGGGCATCGTGTACCCCTACCACTATCGGGGCCAAAATGGCTTGAGCGACGTGGCCGCCTTTCGGAAAATCGTGAATGCAGCCAACAAAAAAATTGACGTGCGGCTGCGCAACTGGTACCCGGCGGCCCAGTAAGCGAGGAGCAAAGGCTGACGGCTGGCGGATGAAAAGAGGTAGTTGAGGCGCTTACGTAGCACTGCCAATTATTTCCTTGGCTGCCAAGAAGAACAACGAGCTACAATTTCTGCAGGAGCAACCGGAGGCGACGGAGCTGCTTCTCTGCGCCACCTGCTGACAGCAAAGGCTGCACGCCCACCTGGAGGTGCTGGAGCGGTATGCCCCTGCAACCGAGTTAGTGATGGAGTGTACTGCTTGTAGCATCCAGCACACATGGATGCAGTTAGAAACACCCAAGTAAGGCTTTCTACAGGAGCTTACTGCCAACGTAATAGCACTCTGCTAAGTGACTCTCTATTAGCGCAGACCCTGCATTTTTAGGAAAAGCCCCCCCGGATTTTTAGTTGCTTTGATTTTATCAGTCTTCAACTTATAAACGAAAGCAAACAAGGCATCCACGTGCTTGGCCGACTGCAGAATCTCCTGTATCAGCTTAAGTTCGGCAATACCCAAGGTTTCTAAGTGCTTGCGCGCCAGCTGCAGCTTGGCATCGTCGGCTTCCAGCTCAAAAGGAATAGGAAGCTGCTGGGGTATCTGGGTGCTGACGTAGAACTTGATGCTTTGGTAGGAGCGGCCTTTCTTGAGCAACTCGTACTTGATGTGCAAGTCAGTGTGCTCGTTGATCTGGTTGGTAGCTACGTCGAGTACGTACTTCTGCAGGGCTGAAATCTGGGCGTATTGTTCCGGCTCCTTGCCCGTAGGATCTTTGAGCTTAAGCATGGCCTTGAACTCATCCAGGGAGTAGGTCTTGGTTTCCCCAATGTCCTTCCACTGTGAGGCGAGTTGGTAAATGCGCTTAGCGTACTTGCTCGACAAGCTGAACGCGGCCTGCAGCCGATAAGAAGTGAAGTTGCTTTTCAAGTCAATCAGAAAGGGCCGCATACGCTCAGATATCTCCAACTCAATAGTGCCCTCGCCCTTGCGGTACAGCGCTGAAGCGAGCAGGCTTACCTGTAGTAAGGTCTGGCCGTTCTCGATGTGGTAGACTCGGCTGTTAAGGTTCTCGGTTGATTCCAGCAACTGCTTGTAGTTCCAAGTGCGGCCAGTCATCTCCATCAGCTCCTGCACCCGGATTTCGTAGATGGTGCCGGCCTTATCCTGCTTGGTAAGCTTAGAGAGCAGCGAGAACACAATGTCCATTTCGCAGGCACTCATCTCATAGCGAGCTGTCGTCAGCGCGTTGTGTTGCCTGATTTCTATCGGGACGTTGGGTTCGGGCGCCGCCATAGCTGCTCTTTATAGTGGGGGTGTAAAACAAACATACATCTTAAAGCGGAAAGTAATAGAGACGATTCTGGCTTCTATCAGCAAGGGAAACGCTCGTCTTCGCACCGACTTATAAAACCTATTAGTTAGCTCGGCGCGAGGTTTCCCTGAGACTTATAAAAGCTATTAGTTTAGACTTATAAAACCTATTAGTTCGAGCACGGGGGAAGTAGGCAGGAGCATAGGGGTCAGCCCAGCAGACTTATAAAATCTATTAGTTGGCCTACAGACGAAAAACTAATAGATGATTTTCACAAGGCTATTAATCAGCTTATAAAACCTATTACTTCGGCTTATAAAACCTATTAGTTAGCTTATAAAACCTATTAGTTAGCTTATAAAACCTATTAGTTAGCTTATAAAACCTATTAGCAAACCTACTTAAACAACTGGTAAGTAGATAGTTGTGAGCCCTGCAAATACCTTAAATACTATAAATACTCACAAATTTGTTGAAGCTGAAGTACAAAAGCTCTTAAAGTGGTTGGTTAGGGCAAAACCCGAACGAAAACAACAAAAACGGGAGTTTAAACAAGCACAAGAAGGGATTGTACTTTTTATATAATATTTTACCTTTTTCTACTATCTGAGCTTCTATGGATGTACTCAGAATACTTGAAAAAGCAACGAAAGCGCTACTAATAGCTTTTATAAGTCTTCCGCAAGGGTTTACTTCTGTTGAACAAGCAAGCCTAAAGTGTCTGATTTAGTGATAATGGGCACACAGATTACCTTAACAGGAGTTTGCAGGCTTATAAAATATATTTTCTAGCAAGAGGCAAACTTGCAGTCCAGCTTAAGTCAAAGCGAAGTAATAGGTTTTATAAGTTAGAAAAGGCTAGTAGCCGTGCGGATTCACCAACGTTGTCTTCACTGATACCACTCCACCTGCAGGGCGCCTCCCAAGATGACAGCCTTGCCGGCCTTCTTGTGAACAATCTCGCAAGAGTAAGAACTCTGTCGTGTAGCTAAAGGTAGGCCACGGACAACAGCATATTGCCACTGCGCGAAGCTAGGCAGCGTGATTTTCACCGCAGCCGGGAGCAGATGTACCACGAAGCGCCGACTGTCGAGTTTCTCGCCTGTCTGGACCGGGCGCTGACCACGGCCGGGTCCCCGTAGGTGCTGGCGAAGGCCCGCTTCTGGCAACGCCACCAGCACGCCCCTGTCGGGTGCCAGTGCTAACTGTTCACGCGTCTGCCCACCGGCTTTGAGGAAAAGCTAACCTGATCCAAATGGGCGCGCGTGGCAGACTGCTTGCAGGATACGGCTGCCTGCAACCTAGCGGGCTGGCGGACAAAGGTATTCTGACAGAAGACTCCGGAGGGTAGTGTTAGTGTTGAGGTTACGTATTGAAAATCAATATATTAAATCGAACAAAATAACGCGTTTCCCGTCTTTACATAAGCCTCCGATATGCAAAGGCTTTCAAGTCGCTGCTTCCGGTGCGAAAAACCCCCTTTACTACCTGTCCTTACCAGCTATGAAACAGATTCTCCTCTCTCTGGCCCTGCTTACCGGCGCTACTGCCGTTCAGGCCCAATCTACCAACGGAAGCGGCACCCGTTTCGGCCTCAAAGTGGGCGTGGTGGCCGCCTCGCTGGCCGGCGACGACAAAGACTTCCAGGGTGATGTGCAAAATAGGTTTGGATTTCAGGCCGGCATCACAACCACGACGAGCCTGGGCGTGGGCGGACTATTCGAGCTGCACCCCGAACTGCTGTATTCCCAGCGGGGCTACCAGATTGAGGATGTCTCCAAAACCACATTTCACAATCTCGATGTGCCGCTCTTGGCCCGCCTAAACGCCGCCGGTTTTGTGGTAGAGGTCGGCCCGCAAGTAGGCTACCTGTTCGCGCGGAAGACGAAGTTTGACGATTCAGCCATGGGCGATATCACCAACCGGGGCCAGCTCAACAAGCTCCAGTTCGGCTACATCGTGGGTGTGGGCTACCAGCTGGAGAGTGGTCCCAATGTGGGCGTCCGCTACAACCGCAGCATTACCAAACTCTACGACGGCGACGCCGCCCTGCCCGGAGGCAATAAGATATACAACTCGGTGTTTCAATTTCAGCTAGGCTTTGCCTTCCCCGGCAATAAATAAGTCGTGTCGCCTCCATACAGCAAGGCTATGCATGGTGGAAATGGCCTTGTTGTATCGCTGACGTGGTGCACGTGAGCAGACTTTACACTTCGCCAACGTCAGTGCCTTCTCCTTTATCTACGGTACGGGTGCTGCTTGGCCTTGGCGTGGCCTAGCAAACAGTGGGGGAGCCTAGCCGGGTAGCTTTGCGTGTAGCACAGGATGCCGAAGGTAGTAGAGGCCAATAGACAGGTGGACTTTCTGCTTGTAGTTACGGTTTGTACCATTTCCGAATCCTACTCCTACCCTTCCGCAGAAGGTGGAAACGGTCTTAGCTTACTGAATGTCTGCTAACCACCCGCTTGCTACGTATCTGACTCGGCCATTCCTGCCACTTGGGTACAGGAGTTGTTGCTTTGGCGTAGCACGTACCCAGCCGCCGTGGGTGGACAACTGTGGAACTGCCTGGCGGTAGGATGGCCAGCCGCCCGCAATGGCTACGGCATGGCTTTGCGGAATCTGGTTGGGTACAAGTAGTTCGAAGCAGGCCACTACTTCCTGCTTGCCTGGCCCGCCAGTGGCAATAAGCAGCCCAAACCTTCGGCCCGGGCTCCTATGGGTGTAACGAAACGCGTTACTGCGTCGGCCCGGTATCCGCCTTCGCTACCAGCATGGCCTGCACAGGCGGGGCCACTGCCGAGAGCAGGTCTAGGCCGGTGGCGGCCTCAATGGCGTCCACCCTGGTGCGGTACTGGCCCCGGGTGAAGCTCACACTGTTTTCATTGGGGGTATCGATGACGGTAAAGCAGTACCGCTCCTGGGGATCTGTACAGCGGGTTATCTGCAGCGGATACTTGACCAGGGCATTCTTTCAACCCCTAGTTGAAGGGATGCCCTAGTCAAGTATTGAAAGTAGAACGGATCCATGTAGTATGCTTCCTTACAGGAAGTACTTCTGATAGAAGATGCACAAGCCTTGAAGAACTTGTGTTCTATCCTGTACCCCCGTCTCCAAAATCATTGCTAACCTGACTCTAATGAGCGTTGACCAGATTGATACGATTGACTTTATAAGTACGTCTCCCGAGCTGGAGGTGGTGCTCACCATCTCGGACCATCTTTCCTGGGGCGAGGCCGACCACCTCTCCTTATTGGAAAACAAACTCAATACGTATCTGCAGTTCATCGAAAGCGAGCAACTGCTTGAGGCATACCCAGAAGCAAAAGGCCGCCCGGTGGTCATACAACTCATGGTGCAATCCGAACCTCCCCAGGATGCTTTTACTTTCCTACTCCAAGCCCAGAAAGTGATTACAAACGGTGGCATTAGATTTTACTGGCAGGTGATCAGCGAATAGTTAATGGCTCTTTTTACGGAACGGGCACCAGTAGATCGGCACCGAGAGTGCATGTGCCTATCAGAACCGTACGAGTTTAAGAAATGACCCGCAGAGATGAGTTTCGTAGACTCGGACCCAAACACCACTATAATGCCAAGCAAACAGGACTTTATCCGGAGTAGGCATCTCTATAACGTCCCTCTTCGATCTTGAGAAAGTTGATAAACATAATTGTTGTTATAAACGCACTCTTAGGATTATGCCAGATATTGCCTCGTGAGAAGCTACTAGCCTAATATGAAATATTCTTTGCTCGAGCAGGTCATTCGCCACGCCTTTTTCCTCTCGGTTTGGTGTTTGGAACAGTGCCATGATATGGCGCCCTATCAGCAGAAGGTGGCCGCCTTGAGCCAGCTCCCCCAGGGTTCCGTAGGCCAAGCCCTTGCCGAGTGTCTGCTAGCGCGGGAGCTTACCTTGGTTCCCGGCTTTGAGAGCCACGACCTCAAGCACGTTGTCCTCGCCTATGAGTTGGAACCTGTCGGCGAAATCCGTTTACAAGCGTTTATGCTCGGCAATGGGAACTGGACGCTGCCAAGTCTGCTTATTTTCCTGTTTGGGTTTGTTCTCTTGCCCCAGCATTGGGCCGTATTCCGGCAGGATTTTCAAGCCGGTCGACAATGCCTCCCCCTCGCTACGCTTACGATAGAAGACTGTCAGCACCAGTTGCTACACGAACTTCGCAGCCAGCTTTTTAATCGCTATCAGGAAATCAAACCCCTCCGCCAGACGACGGTACACCTTCGCTTGAGCTTATTGGGCAGCTACGGGTTGATGGCGGTCGGTATTGCCGCCATGCTCTTCTGTTATCCGTTTTTATGGTCAGCAAACCTAGCCGACCTCGTAGGGGCGGGATTTCCGTTTGTGGCGGGCGCGATTCTGGTTGTCGGGGGCTTGCTCAATTTGACTCTGCAAGCACACCTGCGCGCGAAAGAGGCGAACTAGTAAGCTACTACCAGAGTCTTGTCACTTAACTTCAACCAACTTTCAAGTGAGGTGATAAGTGGGTTACATTCGAGAGATGGAAGATAAAAATTACTGCTTTTCCGAGGTGGTGGAAATAGTTGCGGTAGTACCGTCACCCATTTTGAGGGGGTAAAGCAAGCCATGAAAAGAGAAGCAGTCTTCTTCGTTTCCTCGCTCCTCGTTCTCTTGGGCGTACTCGCCTACCAACTGGCCACTTTCTCTATTTTTGACACTGAACCTCCGCAGCTCCTGAAGCAGCTTGACCTTCCTAGGACGCAGCAGCGCTTTACCCTCTATACGATTGCCTCGAATGCCACCGTGCCAAACGGCATTCAAGTCCGCGAAGTGCGAGCCGGCAAAGAAGTGGTAGTCGGGTTCTTTCCCAGCTATACTAAGCTAGTAGCGTCTAGCACAACCGACCAGCACTTACACCTTCGCTTGCGGGATACGCTAGGCAACAGGAGAGACAGCCTCATAACGCTGACTCTACAGCACTAGAGACCTATTTGCTTTAAAGAATACTTAGTCTATAAAGCTATATATTAAACATATAACATATTAATTGTCATTTTACAAACGTCCTTCTACAAAAGGTAATAGGATCCTAACTCGCTAATACGAACCTCGTTCAACAAACGGCCGTTTGAGTGAACGCAGGAGAGGCGCTTGAGGGATTAACTTATGACCACTACGGTTACACGGCCTAAGTAAGTGAAGCACCTACGTACCGTATTTTAGCCCTTATGCCCGACGTCCTCCCTGAATCTGGCCCACGTCCGGGACCGGTGTCTCCACACCCTTCCCCCGTCACCTCGGCTACTAAGACCGCCGGGCGCAGTGTGGCCCTGCTGGCCGGCACCTTCTTGCTCAGCTGTGGGGTCGTGGTAGGAGTGCTGGTGACCGAATTGACACACTACTCCAAAAGCAATTCCGACCTCGTACCAGAGAGCTTCGCGCTGCTGGACGGCAGTTTGCTGCTGGGCTTTCTCGTGCTCCTGGGGCTGCTGTTCAGCAAACGCTTCCCCCAGGCGAGTGCGGTCTTCTTGGGACTGCTGCCGGTCCTATTACTGGCGGGGCTGTGGCACGGCGCCGCCGGCTGGGGGCCGGTGTTGGCGCCAAGGCCCGAGCCGGCTATGCCGCCCCCCCATCCGCCCGAGCCGGCTGCGACGCTGTACCCGGGAACGGATTCCGCACGGGTCTACACCTTCGTCGAACAACTGCCCTCGCTGCCAACCGGGGGGGGCATCACCGCGCTGGCTGACACGTTACGCCGCGGAACCTGGCGCCGATTGGGCCCCACGCCCCAGCCAGTGGAGGGTCAGGTGCTCGTGAGCTTTGTGGTGGGTCCGCGGGGAAGCATCTTTTTGGTGACCATTGAGCAAGGGCTCTCCCCTACAGTCGACGCGGCCGTGCTGGAAACGGTGCGTCACCTGCCACGGATGCGACCGGGCAAACAAAATGGGAAAGCGGTGGCCGTTCGCCTGACGGCTCCGGTGCGGCTGCCCCCAGAGGAGCGGTGAAGATGGCGGCGTTAAGGCGTTAATAAGTTTTGTATAGAAACCCCTCGTTTCGCTAAACAGTATGTTCATTTAAAGAACCATTAGCGTGAACGCCTGTTAGGGCAGTTGAGATAGGCGCAGAGTCACTTCTTGAAGCCCCCGAGCTCCAATCCCACGATAGAGAATCTTGCCCTTGTAGACCAAAATAAAGGTGGGGTATTCGCGAATCTCTAGCTGCGTGAGCAAGGAATGCGCTTTGTTAGCCGGCACGACGATGTTCGGCCACGGGATAGAATGGGCCGCTACGTAGTGTTTTACCTTCTCCGGGTCGTCAAGGGCTACCCCCACTAGGTCGATGGAAGCCTCATACTGCCGGTGCAGCGCTTGCAGGGCGGGGGTGAGCGCTACGCAGGGTCTGCACCAGGTTCCCCAGAAGTCCAGCACGAGGGGCCGCTCGGTGCCCGTCAAACGAACCCGTTGGCCCTGTACATCAGTCGATTCCGTGGGCCGAAACAGCAAGTGCGGAGTACTCCCGTAGGCGGAGGGCGACTTCTCGGGCCCCGTGACCGCCACGTACAAACTGTCGCCCGCGGGGCTGAGGTGGTCGAGCCGGACCAAGTGTCCATGCACCAGGAACGATTCGCCCAGGCGGTAGGCGATAGGCGCGTTTTTTTCGTCCAGTATACGCACCTGCGTACTGGAGTCTGGGTAGACGAGGTCCCGGGGGAGGCCGGGGTAGCCGGGGTGAGTCACGCGCAGGGCGAGGCGGTTTGAGCCCAAGGGTAAGGTTCCCGTGGACCGATGTCCCAGGAGTTCGAGCCGCAGAAACAAGTCCTGTTCGCGGGCGGAGGCGTACCGTTCCCCGGCGGCATAGAGCACCGGCCGGAGTTCGAGCAGCCGTGCGGCGCGCGCTCCCTGCAAGGCGATGCGGAAGGCTGCCGGCGGGGTGCTGCCCGGCGTTGCCGGCAATACTTGCTGGTCACGGGCTCGGAACGTAAACGAATCGGGGCCGGCCGCTGGCACGAAAACGATGCGCTCTTGGGCGTCGCGCCCAATGAGGAAGTTCACCCGCTGGGCAGGCAGTGGCCCGGGACTTCCGCCGAACTCGACGTACTTGAGCAGGTACCGGCTCATTCCCTTGGGTACGGAGGTAGGGGCTTGCACCGTGTCGAGCTGCGTGGAAAATACAAACCGATTGCTGCCCGTCTCCCGTACCAAAGGGATTCCGACAACGTCCTGCGCCGCGCCGCTCAGGGCACAGGCGATGACGAGCAGTAACGAGAGGCACCAACGGACTGTCCCTCCCATCAAGTTAAATAGCGTACAGCGGGCGATAATACAGGGCATCGTGCGTTCGGTCAGGAGGGCTAGGAATAAGTAGCCAAGCTACGGCCTAGTTCTCTTTTCTTCAGCAGTAGCACAAACCAAGGCCGTTGATAGAAGTCAGCCAGCATTTCGACAAAACGCTTTTTCTGCTGTACCGTTTTCCTCCCCCTACACCCGCCGCTGCTGGCCCCGCTGTCCGTGCTGGTACGGGCGCCGATAGCGGCTCTCTATACGCAAAGCACTACGTCCAGCGCAGGGCATACAGCGCAGAATGGCATCACTCCCATGAATGTAGTGCAATAGGGTTGGTTACATCTTAAGGAGGACCCGTTCAGAAAATGTTATAATCTCAGGTTTGTGAATCATTCTTTTCCCTATCGTCCTACCAGTTCCTGTTCGTGTCGATCCAGAAGTATTGTACCTACGGTCGCGTCTCCACCGTCACGCAAAATCAGGCCGGCCTCGAACTGACATCCCGGCGGACCGTGACCCATTGCTTCATCACGGAACAGAGGCCATTGGGGCCGACCGTGGAAGAGGAACAAGTGTGCTTACCATCTGACTCCGCTAATGTCGGGTAAAGCCGAAACGTGAGGAATAGAGGACCTTAGTCATAGCTCATGAGTTAAACACGTACCACTACTGCGCTTGGCAAGGGAGCACCTTTTCCGGTCTAGGCAGCGGCTGCGCTAGCATAGTGACGCGATGTTCCTCTCCTTACCGTCAGTACGTGCCGACTCCTATCTTAGGCTCTGACTTCTCACATGCCGTATATGAATGCCTATTATCGCTTAGCAGCAGGGGAACTATGGGTGCGGCCGGAAGGATACATTCACTTAATCTGGGGACCTGGGTCGGAGGATTCCGTGGCGGCGCAGCACGTATTTAATGAGGTGTTGCGCTTACTAGAAGTCACAGGCTGCGGCAAGCTTTTAACTGATCAGCGCCGGCGGGTTCCCGCCACGGAGGAGTACATGGGCTGGCTGCTGGCCGACTGGTTGCCCAGAGCGGGAAGCAGCCAGCACTTGGCGCAGGTCGCCGTGGTGACAGCCACCCCCTTACACCTGCGCTTACAGTCCCTCG
Source organism: Hymenobacter sp. HSC-4F20 (assembly GCF_019599275.1). GTDB lineage: Bacteria > Bacteroidota > Bacteroidia > Cytophagales > Hymenobacteraceae > Hymenobacter. Next base: position 35,669 of record NZ_JAHZTD010000008.1, read on the forward strand.
ACATTAGTTCGGAAGGCCAGCGCCGCTACGGCATTACCACCCGATACTTCGCGACCACGGAGCAGGCCAGCGAGTGGCTGCAGGCACCTGCGCTGCCGCTGGCGGAGCTAGACAAGCCTCGCTCTTAGCCTAGAATGGATCTTCTCATCCCTGCCCGCTGGCCTGATAGCAGCTGGCTGGCAGGTTGCGCAGCAGGTACAAGCCTGAAGCTGACAGCTGCTGTATTACCCGGCCGCTGAAGCCACACCAGTAGATAACGAGTTGATGCAGGGCGGCCAGGCGTTCCATCTGCAGCACGGTGTGTTGACCTGGACGGGCCAGGTTACTGACCCGCTGGCAATCCAGCCACAGCGTATAAGTGCCCGACTCGATCAGGTCCTACATGGTTTCCAGGAAGGCAGCCGCCTCCACCGAGCTAGCGTAGTTGCCGCGCAGGCGCACACCGGTAGCGCCGCGATGCTATTCCATTTGTAGAGTAAACGGAGTATGCATGTAAGGCGGCTTATCGGACCAAGGGCAGTTCGTTCTAAGACAAAGAGCACTGAACGCAGCAGAGCATGTTTTCTCCCCTAGGCTCATACGCTCCAGTAGTCCGGGTACTTCGTACTGCAACCGATCCTCAGCGGCGGCGCGGCGTTTACCCTGCTTAGGGCCGAAGCAGGTAGTAATGGCCAGGTGCAGGTCCCACCAGGTGTAGAGCACTTCCCGGTAGGCGCGCGGCAACTGCTGCAGGCAGTAGGCCGAAGCAGAGGTGGGTACCCAGGTAAGGTACTTTGTACTCCCAAGTCAGGCGGCGGGGCGCAGGGGGTACAGCCCCGGCGTAACCTGGGGTTCATCAGCGGGCAAGAGCACGATCTTCTGCTTGGGAAAGTTGTGGGGGAACACGCGCTCCAACCGGTAGCCGCTACGAAACTGCCAGGTGGCTCGTGCTCACGGGCAAGATGCAGCGAGTCACCCGGATGCGGAGCCAGGGCGCAAGTCGGCCGTGGAAACGATGTTGAAATAGATGGCTGCAGCCTTGGTCAGGCGCACCCGGCCGTCGCGGTAGAGGGTGATTTTTATGGCAGAGTTGCACTCCATCATGCGTGTTTAATAAAGGGGTAAACAGCGGGTTATGTGTGTGACCAGAGTTTTAAAAGACCAGCCAATGCGGTATTTTGCATAGTCTATTGTGCTCGTTCTCTCCCCCTCGTCCTTTCATGTCTTCGCTGCCCACCACACCTAGGGTATTTTTTGAAAACCCGCTGGCCGTAATCTTAACGGAAGAGTGCGGCCAGTACATTCGCCTGGTGTGGAAACAGGCGGCCTGGAACCTGGCCGCGGCGCGCACAGTGATGGAGCAACTCCTGCTATGCCTACACCAGACGGGTTGGGGCAAAGTCATCATCAAACAGCCCCCGTTGCCGACCTTCCCGTTAGCCTACCACACCTGGCTACTCTATGACTGGTTTCCCCGCGCCGAAGCGGCCGGCGGCTGGTGCTACGCGCTAATTCCGCCCAAGGGGCTGTTTGCCCACGTGGGCTTTGCTGACTTTCTCTGTCAGCTGCGCCGGCGTGGGGTCCGCTTGTGCGTGGCCAGTTCGCGCGAACAGGCCCTGGAATGGCTTATCCAGCAGGCTCCCGAAGCGTAAGGCGTAGCTTCAGATGGTCTTTGCGGCGCTATTCGCCCAATCGATGGCGAACTGATGCACCTCGTCGATGCGGTCTATGTTCGTCGGCACCCCATTAACTACCCTTTCCTCCTGGAAATAGTGGTTGCAGTCTGGGTAGACGCGGTAGAGGAGATTGGTTTTGCCTTGGCGCAGAAATTCCAGCTTGGCGTAATCCATACTCATAATCGTTTGATTATTGTCACGTCCGCCGGCGATGTATAGAATAGGAATGGACAGCTTGAGCATGTTTTCCAAAGGCGTAGTTCGGCTAAAGCTGCTCCATTTCAAGTAAGTGGAACCATACCAGGTTTGATCTACGGCCTTGGGCGATTGGTACAGCTTGGCATACTCTGCGTACAACGAATCGACGATGCGCTGGCCCTCGACCGGGCTTATCTGCTTTCGCTCAACCTGCAAGCGGGCAGTTAGCAGAAAGTCATACAGGTGGTTCAACGTATTACCCACCAGGCACACGACGTGGGTGACCTTCTTGTTCAGAACGGCTACCCGAGGTGCTACCTGCGACCCTTCAGAGTAACCTATGACGATGACCTTACGGGTATCTATAGGGAAATTTTTAACTACATAATCAATGGTTGCTGAGGCTGCTTCCGCCTGCCAGTCCAAACTGTAGAGGTGCGTGAACGTATCGTTTTCGGGATAATACCCACGGCCCGAACTGCTGTAGCGCAAGCTGTCTTGGAACGGAATACCTGGTTTACTGATAACCACAACGTAGTAGTCTTTCGCGTACCGGCGGACGTCCAACGGGACGGAGCTATTGTAGCGCCCCGATTTGGTTTTGTAATAAAGAGGAAAGTTGCCCGAGCCGTCCAGATACACCAGCAATGGTCTTCTGGCTTTGGAAGCAGACTTGGTGACATGAATAGTAAAGCTCTTCAGCCGGGCCCGGTGAAGCGTGCAATGCTCAAATAAGTCGTTTTTCGCCTGTTGTCCGCGGCCCGTTAGAGGAGTGAGTAGCAGAAGCAGGCAGAGAAGCCGATGTAGCAGTAGTAAAAAGAAGCGGCTCATAGAATGAGTAGTAATGCGAAAGAGCAACAACGAGCGCATACTACGAAATATTTCGTAGTATGCGCTCGTTGTTGCTCTTTCGTAGAATACGCTTCAGGCTTTTTCTTGGTAATGAAGAGGCCTACTGCCCTGCCGTTAGCTGATAGTTGGTGAGCCCCGCTAGGCCACACGAAAATGCAATGGTGGATTGTCGAGATTCAGGTGGTGGTTGATTTGCTCGACTAGGTCACTGAGCGCGAGTAAGGCTGGCGCCAAGTCGCGGGTGTCTATGAGACCGTTTTGTAGAGCAGGGGAATGCGGTGAAGTAACGGATTCTGCCTAATATGGGCCTACAATTCACTTTATGCGATATCTCTTCTCCATTCTGTCTAGTATTCTCCTTTTCAGCTTAGTTGCTAGCTGCACTAAAAAGGACGATTCACCTTCGCCCGTCAGCATTGTTGGCCGGTGGGATCTGGTAACCACTAACACGAAGGAATACGATTCTAGTGGGCGTGTTATCTCTGACCGTACCGATACGCCCAGCGCTGGTGCTCAAGGAGAGTATTATATGACCTTTAAGGCGAACAACTTATACGAGGCCTATGCTGCTTCCTCTTTTACCAGAAGTGGCACTTATACCTATACGCCCGGGCATCTGCGCACACTGCAGAATACGCTACTCGATGATATCTTAGACTATACGGTGAAAGAACACACAGCCAAACAATTGGTCTTAGAGCTTGACCAACGAACCAAGCAAGCAGGGAAGGTCTACACGTATACGCACAAAAAACACTAGGTCATCTCAACACAAAAGCCCTGACCATCCGGCTTGTCTTTACCCAAATCCGGAAGCAAAAAGCGCTAGCCGGTAGGCTGGCGCTTTTTGCTTCCGGATTTGGGTAACAGTACTACCCTAAGCTGCAGTGGCTCAGAAAGGTGTACCTTTCTGGGCTGGCTATTGCCTATCCACCCTGGCTTCATTACCCCGCGCACACATGACGCTTAGGCTCTGTCTTTTATTCTCTCTCATTACTTCTTGTCGGGCAGAATGTAAACTGCCTTCCCCAGTGGTGCGGAAATATTTGGAAGAAGTCGTTGGTATCATGCAAGCCAACTCTGTTAATCGGAAGACTATCAACTGGGTAGACTTCAGGCAAAACCTGCTAGCGCAAGCAGGCGACGCCCAAACGATTGAGCAGGCTTATCCAGCAGTTGTATTCGCCATCGTTGCCCTAGGCGATAAACACAGTTTTTTTGTGCCCGCAAGCCCTGTGAAGCGACCCGAAGGCCCCGCAGATAAGAAGCCCCCGGTATACCTTGATGAGCCGGTGCCCGGAGACATCGGCTACATCCGCATCCCCTGGGTAGTCGGCAATCAGCAACAACTGGCCGCGTATATAGCCCATGTACAAGCCCAGATCAAGGAGCGGGATAAGGCGGAATTAAAAGGATGGCTCGTGGACCTAAGAGGGAATATGGGCGGGAATATGTGGCCCATGCTCGTGGGGGTAGGGCCGGTTTTGGGAGAAGATACAGTCGGCTATTTTTTGGATTCAAATAAGACGAAAACCGTGTGGCGTTACGAAAAAGGCAAAGCTTTGCTGGACGGCGACATACAGGCAGAGACAACTCCGTATTACACATTAAAGTCCGCCAATCCGGTCGTGGCCGTGTTGACCGACAGCCTAACGGCCAGTTCGGGCGAGGCCGTGGTAGTCGCCTTCAAGGCTCGGAAGCACACCAAAAGCTTTGGAACGAATACAAGTGGCGTGTCGACTAGCAACAGCCGCTTTGATTTGTCTGATGGGTCTATTATCTGGCTGACGACCGCCGTATTCGCCGACCGCCATCTGGTACCATACGGCCACTCGATAGCACCCGACGAGCGGTGCAAGTCCACCGAAGTCGTAACGCGTGCTATTCGCTGGATTCGAGAAGAGCACAAGGCGAAGAAATAAGTAGTTTGTCTAAAAGGAGGGACTAGCAAGAACAGTAATTCTGTGGCTTAACAAGGCACGCCTTATGAAGCCACCCAGCCGACCTACTGAAATTCTATCCGGCCGTCCCCATCCGGGGCCGGGGCTGTTTCTATCTTGGTGCGTAAATAAACCTACTCTATAAAGAAACACCTACTCCTCTGGCTCCTGTGCCTGCTCCCACTTGCTCGCTCTGCCTATAACCCGGTAGCAGTGTTGCGCCACCCGTACCGTTGGACGCAGCATTATCCTGTAATCTCTATACCTGTACGATGCGTTTCCTTGTGATATTTTTACTTGCCTGCACCACCCAGGCCGTTGCGCAACGCACCATCCCCACGCTCACTACCCAGGAATACCAAGCAGGGCATTTCAATGGGACCGTGCTGGCCGAGAAAAATGGACGCGTCGTCTCCCAGGTGAGTAAAGGAAACGCCAACTTTCAGTTTGGGGTCCCTATTGCGGCGGATACACGGTTTCCCATTGCGTCCATGACCAAGTTGTTTACCGCTATTCTGACACTACAACTTCTGGAGAAAGCCCAACTCCGCCTGGATGCTCCCGCCTCTGCCTACGTGCCGGACTTACCCGCGGCTTGCCGCAGTATCACCCTCCGGGAGCTGCTCACGCACACCTCCGGCTTACAGAACGAACCGGTGCGGGCCTATCAAGCCGCGTATTCCACTAAGGAGTTCGTGCAGCGTTTCGTGGTCAAGGACAGCACCCAGAAGCCCTCTGCGTTTAATTACAATAACGTGGACTACATTCTGCTTACCCACGTTCTGGAAACGGTTACCAAGAAGCCGTTTGCGGCCCTGGTGCAAGCCCAGATTCTGAGCCCCTTGCAGATGCGGGACACGGGCGTTCTAAGTGAGTCCCGCGTCATTCCACGGCTGGCCTACGGCTATCATAACTATACCTTTGGGAAGGGCAGCGCAAAGGACACGCTACGCAATGACCGTCGGTACGTGTCCAACTACGCCGGTGCCGGCGCGCTCTATTCTACTGCCACCGACCTGCTCAAGCTGGTGCACGGCGTGAAAGCCCACACGCTGCTCTCGGCCGCCACCACGGAAGCCTATTTGCTCAAGCCTCAACAAGGTACGTTCATCGACTATGCCCGCGGCTATAGCACGATTGGCTTCTTCTACAACGACAAGTCAATGGCTGCCCCCATCCTGGAGCGCCGGGGCAGTATTGATGGCTTCAATTCCGTGTTATTAACCACTCCCGACTTCACGAAAGTGGTTATCATTTTAACCAACACGGATCAGGCGGATTTAGAAACGTTTGGAGACAAGATATACCACGCGTTCTAATCGAATACTGGAGTCAGCACCCTATAGGAGGAAACACACCTGCAGGAACTGCGGTAAATAGGGCGGGAGACGAGTACGAGCAACAGTACTGCCTAGTGCCAGCTTTCAATGTTTCCGGTTCCACAAAAAATGGAAGCAGACACGAAGCCAACCGCTTTCGTCGGTCCGTTTCGTTTTCGCACGTTTACCCATTTTGCACTGGGAGTAGGGGTTCCTCTTCCAAAAGGACGGATTTACACGCTAAGCATTTTTGGCCTTGCGTAAACGGCTCATCTCCCGTCGCATCTCTGATGAGTAGAGACCAGCAGGGACGAATAACAGGTTGAACGTTTGGCCCTACTTTTTGGCCGTTTGCCTATCCATGGTCGTTCGGCATTGCCCAGACCTTTGTGCTGTAGTCCAGTTGCTCATGCTGCTGCTGGCCAACGCGTCACAGTTGGCTAGTAACCAGCTGCAACCACCTCTTTTTCTCTTTAAGCACGACGTACCGCATGACGACTATGGAACAACAAACCCGGCAGTTTCGCCTGCTAACCGATTGGTACCTTTCGGTGCTAGAAGGCGTTCAACCGGCTGACGGCTGCCGAACTCTGAGTGAGCACAACAATAGCTTGGAATGGCTCGCCGGCCACTTGCTGGTGACGCGCAGCCGCAACCTCGCCCGGTTAGGGGGGCCGACACCAGAGTGGTCCTTCCTAGACGCCTATGTGGATCCGACTCTGCCGCTGCCCGGCTTTCGCCCCTTCGACAGCAACCGGATCTACCCGAGCCTAGCCGAGTGCACCTCGGCATGGGAGCGGGTTTCTCAGACCTTTTTAGCCACCCTGCAAGCCGCCGAGGAACGTGTACTGCAAACCGTGTTGCCGCTCAGCGGTCCAACCGGAGGCCATACGCTGGAGGACTTATTGGTTTCGGTGGTGCTGCACGAGGCCTTTCATATCGGGCAAATGAGTATCATTCGCAAAGCGCTCGGCTACCCCGCCATGTACTGGTTTATGCGCCCAGTTCACGCATAGAAGCTTCCGTAGCCCCCATTCAGCACCTAGTGCTCATGCTTGCATCTGCCCCCTCTTCGAACAGTGAGTTCACGAAAGCCCCGATTTCGTTGCTACGCTACTGCACCCAGACACCTGCTCCCCGGGCTCGCGTGCTGTTGCCCCAGCATATGTTTACCTTTCTTCTGGCCGGCGAAAAAACGGTATACTTTGCCGGTGCGCAGGTGACCATTCAGCCGCAGCAGTTTGTGCTCCTGGCGGCGGGAAATTGCTTGATGAGCGAGAAGATAGCGGCTCCGGCCACAGAGTACCATAGCCTGCTGCTGCTGTTCGACCACCAGGTGCTCGCTGATTTTTGTCATCGCCATGCCGCGTGGCTCGGTCAGCCCGACCAGCATGCAGCGAGCCAGCCGTTTCTGCGGTTTGAGCAAAATGCCTTCCTGGCCACTTTCGTGCGGTCGTTGGACTGCTTGCTGACGGAGGAAGCGGCGGCTATTCCCCAGCAGTTACAGCGCGTGAAATTGGAAGAGTTACTGCTGTACCTAGCACTCCATTATCCCGGGCAGTTCCAGCAACTTCGCCGCTTGGGTCAAGAGGCTAACGAAGAAGTATTGGTCCGTCAAGCGGTTACCTCGCATATCGGCAGTCCGGTTGCCGTCGCGGAGTTGGCTTTTCTGTGCCATATGAGTCTGTCCACCTTCAAGCGCCGGTTTGCCCAACTCTACGGTACGAGCCCGCGCAGATGGCTACTGGAGCGGCGGATGGAAAAAGCTGCCACCCTGCTTCGACAGGCGGACCGTAACGTGAGTGAACTGTCTGACGAGCTAGGCTACGAGAATCTGTCCAGCTTTATTCAGTCCTTTAAGCAGTTCTACGGCGTGACCCCCAAGCAATATCAAGGAGCGGGGTAGCGGTGGCCAGTCTGATGAGCCAATGGTTTAGCGTGTAAATCTGCCCTTTTGGAATAAGAACCCCGAGTAAGGGTACTTGATCCACCCATTTCCTGAAGCCCCTAGGTCGCCACCACCTGAGGGCTTCGCCTTTTCAGACAAAGCCGGCTGGGTGACTTATCGTGCTAGTGTACCAAAGCTACGCGCTACACCTCCGGCTTCCAACCACTAGGGGGTGCGCTCTGGTCTATTACGGTCACGTGGCCCTTTGCCGCATACTGGATCCGGACAACACCATCGGCCTTCTCAGCTCGCAGGTGCTGGCGAGGGATGGTATCCACTGCTTGGAGAAGTTGTTCTACTTGATCTAGTGGACTGACCAAGCAAAGCCGGAAGGGCCATCCTTGGTTTTCTACAAATTTCTTCTCGACCATGATTAGGTGAATCGGATGCCGGCGCTGCACATACTCATGCAGGGGACGTAGTTGGTCGTACACAGGTCGTAGAACCGAACTGAGGCAAGTGCCCTGCACGAAGTGGCTAATTTGACCATGCTGAAAAACCAGGGTCCCCACTTGACTTGAATCCACAGGTTCCACTGCGATTAGATCAAGTTCCTCATCGGCCAGCAGCTGCTGCAGCGTAGTCAGGTCTTCTGAAGTCAAGGGTACGCCGCCAATCAGTACCTTCTTCTGCGTCGGCTTACGGGAAGCCGTGCAGCGCGCTACCACGAGTAGCAATGGAAGACAGAAAAACAAGAGGGTAGCGTAATCAGACCAGGTATGCCGCTGGTAGGACGCAATATCCGGCCAGGTGAGAAAGCCGATAAAGACCAAGCCGCATGCAAAGATGCTACCGAGTAGCTCATCAAATGAAGTGCGTTGCTTGCGCAGCAACAAGGCTACGGTTGTGAGATAGAGGGCCGCGGTAGGAATGAACTTAGCCAGGAAGAAGTACCCAAATTCCAGTATGTCAGCGTCAAGCAGAAGTGTAGCAAGCACAGAAAGTAGAGTCAGCTGATGGCAAAATAGCGTCCGCATCTAGTTAGCAAGGTCGCGCAATAAGCCCGTTGCAGGTGACATACCATAGGCCCGTAACCACCGAATCTTCCCTCCGAGGGGTAGCCCGAATGAGAACGGGGTTATTAAAACGACTTTTTATCAGCTAAAAACGCCCTTCAACAACTACAGTAGGTTTTCGTTGCTTTCCTACATTTGTTGCCTGTCCCACCCTGCTATGGATGCATCCGAATCCCTGGAAGTCAGGCAATACAACGCCATCACGACGGCTCGCTATGATTACACGGCCTGCCAGTTGGACTTGCTCTTCTTTCTGCTTTCCAAGCTGCGACGAGAAGACAAGCCCAACCAGGAGTATCAGATCCATATGAACGAGGTGGTGGCCGTGACGGGCCGCGAGTGGCACTACCAGCAACTGCGGGAAGCTACCGAGTCCATGGGCTCGCGCATGTTCGAGGTGGAGAACGACCAGTCCTACGTGCAACTCTGGATGTTTCAGAAGGTGGAATACGTTAAGGGCCAGGGCTACCTGCGGATTCGCCTCTCGGAAGATATCCGCCCCTACCTGTTCGAGCTTAAAAGCAACTTCACTTCCTACCAGCTCTTCTCGGCCCTGAAGATTTCCAGCAAGTACGCCAAGCGTATTTATCACCTGGCCTCGCAGTGGAAGGACATCGGGGAAACCAAAACCTACGACCTGGATGAGTTCAAGCTCATGCTCAAGCTCAAGGATCCCAAGGGTAAGGAACCCGAGCAGTTCCAGCGCATCAGCGACTTGAAGTCGAAAGTGCTGGATATTGCCGTGCGCCAGATCAACGAGAACACCGAACTCAAGATTGGCTACACCCTGCTCAAGCAGGGCCGCTCCTTCCACGCCGTGCGCTTCTACGTCACCAAGCAGGAGCCCAAGCAGCTGCCGATTCCCTTCGAGGAGTCTCCGGAGCAAGCCAAACTGCTGATGGCGCGCCGGCATCTGGAATCGTTGGACATCAAGGATCCGAAGCTGGTCAGTCAGATCGTTGGCGATGAGAACCTCGTAAACGAGTTGTTCCAGTTCATGTACCGGTTAAAGACCGATAAGAGCAAAGCCAATAAGAACCCGGCGGGCCTGTTGCTGGCGGTGCTGGGCCTCAAGACGGCGACCAAGAACAGCTAACCTCCTTGCCTCTCCCCTATCATGACTTCGCACAACCAGGAAGCCTACCGCGCGCTCAGAGCCTATCTGACGCATCTACTTACCGATCCGCAGGACAAAGCCCTGGAAGAGGTGCCGGCACTGCTACGGCCCAGCGTAGAGACCTTTATGCTGGGGAAAACCGTGTACCACGATGCGGCCGACCGGCCCGTTATCTACGCCCACGATCTGGCTGCCTGGGCCCACCAGGTAATTCACGTCTCCGGGTTAGAGTATCCAGTGGCGCTGGCCAGCGTGGACATCGAGCGTCTGCGCCAAGCCATGGCCGCATGAGGTGGGAGGAGATAGAGCGCTTAACCGGCCTAGTGCAGCAGCTGGCTCCGGCGGACCGGCTTTCCCGGCAACAGTTAAATCACGTGCTTGTATCGGCACACTCGACGATGATCGAGGGCTCCCGGGTTACGGTGCAGTCCGCATTTGACTTCCTGGTCGGGGAGCAGGCCATGATTGACCCGAGCCTACCCTGGGATGGCTACGACATGCTGGCGGATCATGCGCAGGCCTTGGATCTGGCTCTGCAGTGGGCCGACGAGGGACGCCTACCTACCCCACTGCTGCTGCAAGAGCTGGCCGGCGCCGTGATGCGCACCACCGGGCTCCGCACCAACAGCATCCTGGGCAGCACGGATGCGGCCCGCGGCGACTTCCGCCTCGACAAGGTTTCCATCCTGGGAGCCAGCTCGTTTCCCAACGCGCAGAAGGTGCCCTGGCTGGTAAGCCAGCTTACCCACCAGCTGCAGCAGTGCATGGCCTCGGCTGCTACCTGGCAAGAGCAGTTGCTGATTGCTTTTGACGCGCACCTGCAGCTGGTGAGCATTCATCCCTTCAACGATGGCAACGGCCGCACCTCCCGGCTGCTAATGAATTTTATTCAACAGTATTTCAAGCAGCCCCTAACCGTTGTCTTCCGGGAAGACAAGGCGGCTTACTTCGCCGCCCTGGAAAGCAGCCGGCGCGCAGAGGATGTGCAGATCTTCCGGGAATTTATGGTAGGCCAGCACGTGAAGTCCCTGGAAAACCAGCTGTTGAAGCCCTAATTTACAACTGAATAAACAAGTGTATTCGGTTGTGGATCTGCTTGCGCAGACAAATGATACAGTACTCTGTAAAAGATTAGTTGCACCTCCTCATCGTGTAGTCCAGAGGAAGAGGTGCAGCTAGTTATTTACAACTCTATTTACAACTAAATCAACAACTACTTTGGGTTGTGCTTTTTAGCAGCCTTGTCGATCTTCTCCTTCACCGCGGCCACGACAAAGTCGTGAATGGAGATACGGTCCCGCTTGGGTAAGCTGTCCTGGATAGCTCGGATCTGGGCCAGCTCGCTCTCGTAGATTTTGAAGGTAAAAGACTTGAGTTTATCCTCTGCGGCCCCCGGTGGGTTGGCCGGCACAACCGGCGGTTCCAACACGGAGCCGCCCTTGTTGATCATCTCCTGCATAGCCGGGTTCGACAGCGAGGCCGGGGGCGTAGGAGGGAGGCCGAGTTTAGGTTTCTTCGTGGCCATAGGTTCTTACTGAGGTTCTATATTAGCAACCTGTTTTACAACCTATTTTAGTTGTAAAACAGGTTGGTGCTTTGGTTCTCTATTTTGTTGCTTCTATTGCGTTTTGCACACTGCTGCATAAGTCATTAACTTCCGCAACTGCTTTCTCGTCGAGCGGTTTCATTTCCAGGACCCCTAGGCCGGAAGCGGCAGCGTTTGCGAACGAGATGCGGTTACCGACGGATGCCTCCAGAAACTGCAGGTACTCGGAGCCGCGCAAGAGTTCGGCGGCTTCTTCCTTGTAGGTGCCGCGTGCATCCGCTTTATTGATGAACGTGAGGGAGCGCAGGCCGGGGTTGAAGGGCGCGACCTCCGCAATAAGGTTCTCCACCTTTCGCAGCGTCCAGATATCGAGCGAGCGAGGAGCGAAGGGAACGAGGTAGACGTGGGAGATAGTCAATGCGGAGCGCTGGCTGACGGTATCGCGGCCACCGGTGTCGATGACGATGTCGTCGCACTTGGTAGCCAGGCGCTGCACCTGGGCATTCAGCTCGCGGCCCGTTACCTTAACGGCTGTATACCCCAAGTCTCCATCCAGCGACTGGTGACGGAAGGAAGTGAAGTCTGTGGCCGATTCCTGGTCGTCAGCATCGATAAGAATCACATCTCGTCCCTGCTGGAGCAGATACACCGTCAGATTCGTTGCAATCGTCGTCTTGCCGCTGCCTCCCTTGATGCCGCCTACCGTGTAGATCATGTTGTCGTGGTTGAACTGGTACCGGTTGTAATTTTAATTGTAAATCTAGTTGTTCTTCTTGCACCAACATATTGTTCATGGCATATTTATCTAGGGATACTAGATGAAGCTACCTGTAGAGAACGTTGTACTAGATCCTGGCCTAGTGCCTGGATTGCTACGATAAGGCATGAGGATGCCCTAGCTTAACGTAATTCGACTTCTCGGACAATCTTTAACGAAGCTTTTTAGAGCTTAGCCAAAGTTGGGTAATGGAGTCACCTCGGATTAGGTAGTAGTTTTCCCTTGTTCCAGGACGTGGCATAGAAAGCGCTTCTATGCCTGCTGAATCTTGTCTAAGTACACGAATCGCCTGATGGAAAAAAGGCTTGTGAGCAAAGAGAGAATCTAGATTAGGTTGCTCCCGCAGTCCGCTCCGAAAGACTACGGCATTGATATAGGAGTCTTCGTACTCTATATTCTGCTGTCCTTGGTACTGCCTGAGAGATGGCTCAGGCAAATGCCTACGACTTCCCCACTCGAAGCCGATCAGCAAGCCACCTAACGCCGAGCCTATACTAATCCATCCTTTCGCCGAAACGTGCATCGGTGGTCATCCTTTTTTCAAGACTATCTTGACACTTGGGTCAAGTATATAAAAGGTAGAGTTTACCTATCCAGCTCCACTTCCACTGTTCTTGAAACAATTGCTTAACGTAATCTGTGGGAACACGTCCTGAAACAGTACCGGCGCTAGGCTTAGGCGCAGATTGCTGTTGATAGGGTACTTTATATGATACGTGTCACTTAGCTACCTTTCGCGCTACTTATAAGTACCAGTGGCACCACCTCACCGCCCAGGCCCTGGTAGCTACCCCTGTATCTCATGTGGACTTCATCCCGCACACGCTTACGCCGCTTGGAGGCAGCTTGGCTCCAGCCAGCTGCCCGCTCCCCCCACTTCCCCTTGGTGGCCCGCTACTACGACTACGTGCAGCATGAGCCCGCCTACCACCGCCTACCTGACCAAACCTGGGCAGATCTGAATGGCGAATTGCTCTTTGAACTGCTCGATGCCACGGTGAGCCGGGTAGGACAGCAATGCCTGTACCACCGCCTGCGCAGCCCGCTAGCCGACGAGACCACCTTGCACGAGTTTGATGCTGCCGCGACCTTGCTGGCGCAGCAACCCCTGGCCCGCGGGCAAGCCTTGCTCGCACTCGACCAGCTGACTGCCCGCGAGGCGTACTACCTAGTCGATTTGCTTAGTGGCCAGCCGCTCCCCACCTTGCCCGGCGCTCGTTTCGCGCCGCTGCTCGCGCTGGGGCTGTTGACCACAGTGCTCGGGGGCTTTTGGCTACCCATCCTCTGGTGGGGTACGATTGCGTTTGCCCTTACCAATGCGGTGTTTCACTTCTGGCAGCTCCAACGGATTAAGTTCAGTGTTCGCCCGCTGCTGCAACTGGGCCGCTTGCACCGGGCGGGGCAGGCGCTACAGCGGGCGGCCCTGCCCCTGCGGCAGCTTCAGCCGCTGGCAGCGCCGCTAGCCCGGCTGGGGGCGCTCGTGCGACAAGTAGCGTTCTTTCAGGTGGAAGACAACTGGCTGCTGGAATTGCTCAAGATGCTGCTGCTGCTAGACCTGCTGGTGTATGCCCGGTGCCGGGTGGCCGTGCAGCAGTACGCGCCCTCGATTCGGAGTGTCTTTGAGGCCGTTGGCTACGTCGATTGCGCCCTCGCCGTGGCCAGCTTCCGCCAGCGCCACGCCACCTGCGTGCCGCACTTTGGGCCGGCTACTGAGGGCATCCAGCTGCAAGCTGGCTACCACCCGCTGGTACCGGGGTGCGTGCCCAACGACCTCACCCTGACCGGGCCAGGCGTACTGCTCACCGGCTCGAACATGGCGGGCAAAACTACCTTTATGCGTACGCTAGGCGTGAATGCGTTGCTAGCCCAGACCATAGCTACGTGCCCGGCCACCGCTTACCGCGCCCCTTTTTGCCGGGTGCTCACCAGCCTCAGTCTGGCCGACAGCCTACCCACGGGCAAAAGCTATTACTTGGTCGAAGCCGAAACCATGCGGCAGCTGCTGCTGGCCTGCGACGCGGCCCCCGGCAGCTACCTGCTGCTGCTGGATGAGCTGTTCAAAGGCACGAATACGCAGGAGCGCATTGCCGCTACTAAAGCTGTGCTGGCCTACTTGCAGCCCCGCAGCTGGGTTGTGGCAGCCACCCACGATGGGGAGCTGGGCGCGCTCTTGCACTCAAGCTTTGTTGAATACCACTTTTGCGAGACAGTCACGGAGGAAGACTGGTATTTCGACTACCGCCTCAAAGCTGGTCCGCTGACCACGCGCAATGCCATTCGGCTGTTGGCGCGCCTGCACTACCCGGCGCAAGTGGTAGCTGCCGCGCAGGCGCTCAGCACTACCCTGGCTACACGGGCGCAATCCAGCAGCGCGCAACTGAGCACGTCGGAAGAATGTAGCTCTCTGGCTGATTCAACCCGATAGAAGAAGGATTTATTGGGCAGAAGAGCTTATCACATAGACAGTAGAGTGCATAGAACGCAGTTCTTAGGTATTGCAAACGTTCCTTCAGAAAAGACAGGTAGGATTCTGACTGGCTAACACGAAGTCGGTCCAAAAAACGCTTGGTTTCTAGACACGTCCGCCACCCATCAACCAGCCCCGAAAACATGCGTTTTCGGGGCTGGTTTTCTTCCTCTTATTTAGACGGAAGAATGCGGGTGCTAATAGTACTGCTGGCCGGGGCCAACTCAAAAAGGTGTAAGTATACCTCAGCAGGAAGCTCAGCAGGAAGTTGAAACCAGGGCATACCCGTTGCCCTAGCTGATAATGGCCGGGGTAGTCGGCCGGTAGTATCCTTTTTACCACAGCTTATGGGGCCACCTGAAGCCACCCCTTCCGAACTGTGCTTGTGGCCGCATGTTGCAATAAGTAATAGTAAGTACCGGGAGTGCTGCCGGGCCCCCACTCATTATGATAGTCATGGGTTTTGTACACCTGCTGGCCCCACCGGTTGTAGATTTCCAACATCCACCCAGCTCCGCTCAACCCTTGCACGACAAACCGCTCGTTAAACAGGTCGCCGTTGGGGGTGATGATGTTCGGGATAGTCAGACAAGGCGAAAACGTAACTGTTCGGGTGGCCGAGTATACTTCACAGGCGGATTGGATGGTGAGCGAATAACTCCCGGATTCCCTAACCGTGAGCGTTGGAGTAGTAGCTCCTGTAGACCAGCGGTACGTATAGGGGGCAGCTAGACTACCGCCAGAAGGGAATAGAGTAAGGGCTTGACCAGCGCATACTAGCGTGTCGGCTCCCAGCGCCAAGCGGGGTAGAGCGGGGGCAGCCCGCACTTGAACGGTTGCAGTGCTAGTACACCCCATTGGATAAGTGGCCACCACGGAATACACCCCGGGTTGCGTAACGGTAAGGGTTGGCGTGCTAGCTCCCGTGCTCCAGCGTATGGCTACATTGCCTGGGGCTTGTACACTGAGGGCAACGCTACGGCCGGGGCAGAGCACAGAATCACCCACTATGCGCGCAATTCCCTGAAAGGGTAGTACCTGGTACGTGGCTGTATGAGTGCGCCCTCCGGAAAAAGTAGCCGTAACGGCATAGGTACCTGGCTGTGTAACGGTGAGCGTAGCGGATGTGGCGCCGGTATTCCACTGGTAGCTGACCACCCGGCCAGTTCCACTTGCCGTCAGTTGGAGGGTGCTGCCCGGGCAGAGCGTCGTGGGCCCCGTGATGCGTACAACCGGTGCAGCCAGTTTGATGAGCCAGCCATCAAAGTAGAAGGGAATCCCCAAATTCGGTTCACTTTTATCCGCGGATACCCCCGACTGTGAGGCACCACTCAAAATATATCCCCCATCGGCAGTGGCCTGTACTTCCCCGATGTAATCCAATTCTGGCCCACCGAGCGTACGGTCCCATTCCAGATTACCCTGGGCATCTACCTTCACTAACCATTCATCTAGGCGTCCCCGGTTAGGTTGGGTTTTGTCCCCGCTAGCGCCTGACCAGGAAAAGCCACCTACCAAGTAGCCGCCATCGGCGCCAGCACACACCGACGTAACATCGTCGTAGTCCGCGCCTCCGTAGGTACGGTCCCATTGCTTGTTACCCTGGGCATCCACTTTCACCAGCCAGTAATCCCCTGTACCGCGGCTGGGCTGCGTTTTCTCCCCGCTGACTGGCGAAGCGGAAGTACCGACCAGCAAGGCCCCCCCATCCGGGGTAGCCAGTAAGGTCTGCAACATATCAACGGCCGCCCCCCCGAGGGTTCGGTCCCACTGCTTACTGCCCTGCGCATTGAGTTTGACAATCCAAAAGTCAGTACTGCCCCGACTATTTCCGGTTTTGTCGCCCCCCAGGCCTCCGTCCGTGTATCCTCCAACCAAGTATCCTCCATCACTGGTTTGACGAACTCTACTCAGATGATTGGCAATGTAAGGGTTGGCGAGGTCCTTCGCCCCGAGGGTCCGGTCCCATTGTTTAGTACCTTGTGCATCTACCTTCACAATCCAAAAATCGGTATTTCCCCGGCTCGGCTCAGTTTTGTCGCCGCTCACGCCAGAGTGCGAATAGCCCCCTAGAATATAGCCGCCATCAGCGGTCTGCTGCATACTGCGCAAGTAATCCGGACCATCCCCCCCATACGCCTGGTCCCACACTTTTTGTCCTTGCGCGTCCAGCTTGATAAGCCAGTAATCGTAACTGCCCCGGCTAGGTGCTGTCCGGTCGCCTCCCACCCCGGAAGTGGACTCGCCTCCGACGATATACCCACCATCCGCCGTGGGCTGTGCTTCGGCCAAGCCACCGAGACTATTGGTTTCCCCCGCTAGCGTACGGTCCCATTGATAGCGGCCCTGCTCATCAAGCTTGAGAAGCCAATAGTCGGAGGTAGTGCGTGGAGGTTGGCTTTTGAACGGGCCCACGGGAGAATCCGAACCGCCCGCCACGAAGTATCCCCCATCCTGGGTTTGGCGCACAATACCAATGCCGTCATTGGTGGGCCCGCCGATGGTACGGTCCCATTCCGTGAGAGGGGCTTGAGCAGCTCCTAGGTAGGGTAGGCTGACCAGCCCCGCAACCAGGTACCCGTGCCGAAGCAGAAGAAAGAGATGGTGAAAAAAGAAGGAAAAGTAACGTTGGGTCATACACAATAGCAGAGGTGGGCATGCAGATCGAACAAGAATCGTTTGCCTAAAGGCAGTTACTACTAACGTAATCGTGTTCTTTCACGAGAAGGAATATACTAGAGGCCGGTTTACTTCTTATTGCAGCGAAATAGCGCCTAAGTACAATTGTGGCTACCATTGAAACTGTAGTTAGTTATACTACAGTGAAGCAAGGGGGGGCCGCTGGCGTCAAAAATAAGCAGGCTACAGATTAAATAGAAGCAAGTCGTAAGTTGCCAAGTAGTATGCAAATAGTACTATTACTATAAAAAAGCGACACAAGCATTAATAGTAACCTACTCTATACCTGTTCTGCTGACGAGCACAGCACGTCCGGTGGTAGCCCGGCGGTTGTGCTTTCAAAAGATAAATGAAAGCGTAACCCTACTCTACTCTTGAAAACCTTCCTGCTGAGAATGAAACCAAGCAGAAGGAGAGGAGAGGGGTTATATTTTATAATCCGAGTTCCTTAGCCGCATTGTGCTGGCGCACATTGTCGAGGCGGGTGTAGCGGCGGATCATGGCACTGGTCTTGTGCTTGGTCTGATTCATGACCTTGGAGTCGTCGGCGCCGTTGAGCTTGGACACGGTCACGAATGAGGCCCGTAGCGAGTGCGCCGTGTACTGCGGGCCCAGGTACTGCTGCACAATCAGGTTGGTGTACTTAGTTGTCAGGCGCCGGGTCGTCAGTTGATTGTTCTTCCTAAACGACACGAACACCGGCCCCTCGGTGCGGCCCAGCATCTGCAGCCAGGCCTGCAGGGAACGAATAGGACACAGTGCCGAATCCGGAGAATAGAAAATCGCCTTCTCTTCGGCCTGACCCAGCTGGTTGGTTTTGCTCTGCGGCAGCGTCACCACTAAACCGTCGTCATCAAAAGCCAGGTCTTCGATGTTGAGCGCTTCGAGCTCCGAGCGCCGAAACGCCCCGGTGAACCCGAGCAGCAACAAGGCCCGGTTGCGCAGCCCGGCCGGCAGCGTGACGTCGATGCGTTTGATGGTGCGCTTAAACGAATCGAGTGAAAAGGCGGGCGCCTGCTTTTGGTGCGTTTTGATTTCGCGGGCAATACCCTTGAGCAGTACCTTAAGCTTCTTATGCGAAGTAGGCGACTCCAAGCTGGCCAGCTCGTGGGCTTTGGCAATGGCGGCCGTGTGCCGCTCGATGGTCGCGTATTTCTTGCCTGCGTCGGCTAGCTCGGTGAGAAATCCAGTCAGCGCTTCGACCGGCGCGGGCAGCGGCGCGAGTTGATGAAGTTGGCACCAGGTGGTGAAGCGCTTCCAGTCCCCGGCGTAGGCGCGCACCGTGTTGGCCGCCCCACGCAGACCGGACTCGACGTAGCGGTGGGTTGACTCCACCAAGTGCGCGGGTACCTGGGCAACCGGTGGGGAGGTAACGAGGGGCAGCTGATTTTCGGTAGTCATATGTATAATATATAAGGGTAGCGAAGCAAAAAGCAGCGGATTTTCTTTACCCTAATATAAGGACCGATAAGTAAACATTATCAGTCCTTATCTTAGAGTTATAGTTTCCAATAGTTATCTGTGGTAAATGCCGAAGACGATGAGGGGGTATCTTATCAGACAGTAATAGCCCGCTACTCAGAAACGATGACTACGTTGCTTCAAGAGGTTGATCTTAGTTCCGGGTAATCCAGCCGACGGCCAAATCTTCTTCCACATGATGGACGGATGGCGCCTATTTCCATAGCCTGGTTGGCTACTGGCTTGCCGCCTCTGCACTGGGACTCTGTTATGAACTGCAGGAAGCCGGACCGTTGTACCCATCCGCGGGCCAGTAAGGGTTCTATACTAGGAGCCCTCTCCCGCTCGTGGCTTGCGGCCAGGAGCGGGAGAGGGCACCGGCTACGCCTGCTAGCCTCGTGGCGTGTCTTATTCCGCTGCATCGGGCCGGGCTGCTACTTCCGGGCACCCGCTGGTCGGCGGCCGGCTAGCTACTCCGGGTTGCTACCGCACCATCGGGCGCACGCATGCCCGGCTGGCGCAGGCCTGGACGCTCCGACGGTACTAGCCGGACGCGCCCAGGCCGGGCTGCGGCTGGACTGGGAACTGGGACGAGACGTGCTGCTACACCTGCGCGGAGAATCCTTCCGCTGGCGGGGAAAGGCGTATTCTCTGGCGCATTCCCTGGTGCCTGCGCCCGACGGGGATACCTACCAGCGCGTCGTGTGTCACCTGCTGAGGTCTGCAG
>NZ_JAHZTD010000009.1 GCF_019599275.1 Hymenobacter sp. HSC-4F20
CGGGCCCAGACGGACGCACGCTCTTTTATGAATACGACGCGCTAGGCCGTTTGCAACGCGTGCGTGACGAGCAAGGAAGAATCTTATCCGAAAACGAGTACCGCTACGCTCGCCCCTAAGCCCGGCTCCAGGCTGCTTTTATATCCTTTCTAGCTCTATCTTATGCGGCACGGCTACGCCTTTCGCTTTCTTGTTGCTTTCCTGTGCAGCTTCTGGGCCGGTTTTGCCCGAAGTCAGGCGCAAACCACGGAGGGGTTGGTGCCCGACTCCACCGAACTCCGTGTGCTGCGCCAATTTGTCTTTGCTACGACTCCGTCCGCAACTTGGCAAACGGTGAAAGACCTGCCTTTGAAGCAGTGGCCTGGCATTCGCCTCGAAAACGGCGACGTGGTATCCATCTATTTTGGCTACAGCAATCTACAGGGGCCGCTGCATCCTTGCCTGGGCGAGTTGCGACAACTGCAGTCCCTGACTCTGACACAAAACCAGCTCACCGGTCCTATCCCTGGAACCTACCGCAACTGGACCAAGCTACGGGAACTCTCCATCGACCAGAACCGCTTCACCGGAGGGCTACCCGAGTGGATCGGCGAGCTTTCTCAACTGGAATGGTTGAATCTAAACCACAACCTGCTTACTGGTCTGCTTCCCGCTTCACTAGGACGAATTCCCTTGTTACGGGGCCTGTTTCTGGCCGATAATCAATTCAGCGGTGCCTTGCCTCCCTCCGTAAGCCAGCTTGTCCACTTACAGCAGTTGCATTTATGGGGTAATCAACTCACCGGTGGCATTCCGATGGAATGGAGAGGACTGCACGCGCTGACAGAACTCCGATTAGATCGTAACCAGCTATCTGGGCCGCTGCCAGTTGAGTTAACCCAGTTGGTTAACTTGGAGGTCCTTTACCTGCAGAACAATAAATTCAGTGGGTGGTTGCCGACCACATTCGGCCAGTTGGAGCACTTGCGCCTTTTAGATCTGGCCAACAACCGCTTCTCCGGTCCGCTGCCCGCATCCTATACGCACCTCAGCCACCTCTCCTACGCCGACTTATCCCACAATACTTTCATCGGTTCGCTGCCCGCTGATTTCGGGGCGCTTCAGAAGCTATCCCACACCAATCTGTCCGACAACGGCTTCTCTGGTCCCTTGCCTACCTCGCTGGGCCAGATGACAGCCCTCAATTACTTCTATGCCGATCGCAACCAATTTAGTGGTCCACTGCCAGCTGAGTTGGGTAATGCGTCAAACTTGGTGCATCTGACCCTCTCGGGCAATCGTCTGAATGGCTCCTTGCCGGCCGGTGTGCTGCGTCTCCCCCGTGTTTCGTTGCTAACCTTGCATGACAATTTGTTCACCGGCACGGAGGACGCCGGTCCCGGTCCGTTCCCGGCTTCCCTGAATGTCGCCCGAAATCAACTTGATTTCGCCGCATTGGAGGCACTGTATAAGGAACCGAATTACCCCAAGCATGCCGCTCTGGAAATGCGGTGGCAGTTGCCTAAAACAGGGCTGCCGGAGACAAAGGCGGGTGTGAAAGGCCAGATCATGACCTTAGAAGCGACCATACCAGGCCAGCATAACCGCTACCAATGGGAGCGCAAACTCGGCGCGGCCTGGGTTGCGCTGGTCGGTGCCACCCAGGCACAGTATACGCTCACGCTGCAAGAGCAAGGCCAGGAAGGCGAGTACCGCGCCCGGGTGATCAACGACTGGGTGCCGGAGATGACGCTCTACTCGCGCAGCATTCACTTAAGTATGCTACCCTATGCGCCGCTGGCGTTGAATGAGCCGGTGACCACGGGCTGCCCCAGTCCGGCCACGGTAATGCCCCCAACTGATCGTACTGGTACTCGCGACTCGGTCAACTACGTGCGCACCTATATCCCCCGGGTACCCCTGACCACCCTCACCTCCTCTTCCGGAACTGCCGGTTCCTCTCCGGCCCCCGCGGCGATCACAACTCCTACGGGTTCGGGCACGCTCTGGTGGGAGATGTGGGAGGCCAGCAGCCAGGCCCCTACCGCTAATCGAGCGCAACTGGCCCCCCCGACCCGCCGCCAAACGGTCTCTGCCGCCGAAGGACTCAGTAACATCGCCGACAACTATACGGCGCGCCTGCGGGGCTATGTGCAAGCACCCCAAACCGGGATGTATACCTTCTGGGTGGCCGGCGATGACGACTGTCAGTTATGGCTCAGCCCCGATGCGGATTCCACGCACCGCGTGCACGTCGCTGGCGTACCCGGGTGGACTCAGCAGCGAGAATGGTATAAGTACCCCGAACAACAATCCGCCAGCGTGATGCTGGTTGCGGGGCAGTATTATTATATCGAGGCCCAGCAGCACGAGCATGGCGGCGGTGATAACCTGGCCGTGGCCTGGCGCTTGCCCGATGGCACGTTTGCCGGTCCGATTACTGGCTACCTCTCCACCTACGTTCCCGTGACGGCTGAGGAGAGCAGCCCCGCTGGTTCAGCGACCCTGCTCGCGGACAACTGGACGAAAGAGCAAGTGCAGATCAAAACCGAGTACCTCGATGGGCTGGGCCGACAAGTGCAGACGGTGTTACGCCAGGAATCGCCCACGGGCCGCGATATCGTGCAGCCCGTGGCCTACGATGCGTTGGGTCGCCAAGCCAAGCAGTACCTGCCGTATACGGCCATTGCGACAGCAGAGGGGGCATACCAGCCCAATGCCTTGCGCCAGCAGTATGACTTTTACCAAGGCAGTGATCCGGCCCTCGCCAGCCTGGTGCACACCTTACCGAAGACGGGGGTACCGTTCAGCGAAACCGTCTTCGAGGCCTCGCCTCTGAACCGACCCCTGCTGCAAGCCAGCCCGGGCGAGAGCTGGATGTTGAGTCGCGGCAATGTGGTCATGCAGCAGGAGCGGCCCAATACACTGGCCGACTCGGTCCAGCGCTGGCAGCCCGGCTACGACACGAACCGCGAGGACCTAGTGCTGCAGCCCGCCTACGCCTCCGGCGAGTTGTGGATGAAGCAGACCCGCGACGAGCAGGGCCACTGGGTGCAGGAGTTCTCGGACAAGGAAGGCCACGTGGTGCTCAAGCAAGTGGGCCTGGACGGTACGTACGCCCAGCCCGCTACTCAGTGGTTGAAGACCTACTACGTCTACGATGACTTCGGCCGCCTGCGGGCCGTGCTGCCGCCCAAAGCCGTGCAGCGCCTGCGCAAGCTCAGCTCGCTGGGCCCCTGGCAGGTGACGGGCGCGGGGGTGGAGCACTTGTTGTTCCGCTACCACTACGACGAACAAGGGCGCTTGATTGAAAAGAAAATACCGGACCAGGACGGCTACAGCTACACGGTCTACAACGAGCTGGACCAGCCCATCCTCAGCCAGGACGTGGCCCAGCAGGCCACCAAAGAATGGGTGGCCACCAAGTATGATGCCCTGGGCCGGGTGGTCTACACAGCCTTGGTGCGCTTTCCTACCCTCTCGGGCACCAGCGCCCAGCAGCGCGCCGAGTTGCAACGGCAGGCCACGGCCTCGACCGCGGCCTTGTGGGAGGCGCCCAGCAGCACGACCACGCTCACCCAGGCCTACTACTCGCACACCTCCTTTCCGGACGTGACCCAGCTTACGGGCAGCCAGCTGCTGACCGTGAGCTACTACGACTCCTACGACTTTGACCAGAACGGGCAGGCCGAGGCCAGCTACCAGGCCCCCACGGCTACGCAGCTGGCCTGCGCCCCGAGTGAGGTGCCGCCGGTGGACCTGCGCGTAACGGGCCAGACGACCCGCAGCCTGGTGCGCGTGCTGGGAGTAGCCGAATCCGCGCCCGGCGCGTGGCTGACGACTACCTCCTTCTTTGATGAGAAGCTGCGCCCCATTCAGGTGCAAAGCACCAACGCCCGCGGGGGCACAGACGTGGTGAGCACCCGCTACGACTTTACGGGCAAGGCCTTGGCCTCCTACGCCGTGCACCAGGTGCCGGGCCAAGCAGCTCACACGGTGCGCGAGCAAAGCCGCTACGATCATGCCGGGCGCCTACTGACGGTCACCCAGGAGCTGGACCAGGCCACCCCACAGGTGTTGGCCCGCCACACCTACAACGAACTGGGTCAGTTGGAGCAGAAACAACTCGGGGGCAACCTGGCGGCCAGCACCGGCGCGGCCGTGACCCCACCGCCGCCCACGGCGGGCCCGAAGGCCCTGCAGACGGTGGACTACCGCTACAACATCCGCGGCTGGCTCACCAGCATCAACGACGTGCAGAATCCCAACGCCGAGGACCTGTGGAACTTCTCGCTGCACTACGACTGCGGCTTCGACGAGAAGCAATACAACGGCAACATCGCCGGTCAGACCTGGCGCTCCCTCTCCGACGGCATCGAGCGGGCCTATGGCTACCGCTACGATAACGTCAACCGCCTCTTGCAAGGCGACTTTGTGGCCCGTACCAGCACCAGTCCGACTAGCTCTTGGGGCGCCGAGCGCGGCAACTACCGCTTCGCGTTTGCCTCCTACGACGCGGGCGGCAACCTGCTGACCCTGCGCCGGCGGGGCCTAGTGGCTGCGGCGACTCGCACCACAGCGGCTCAGTATGCCGAAACCGACAACCTGCGCTACCGCTACCAGCCCACTACCAATAGCGAGCCGGTAAGCAACCGCCTGCAGCGGGTGGATGATCTGGCCCCGGCCGCGACGGCTTTTGGCGGTAAGCTGCCCGAGCGTCCGGACTTCTCGGATGGTAGCACCAGTGGCAGCCAGAGCCCGGACTACACCTATGATGCGGCCGGCTCGCTGCTGAGTGATCGAAACAAAGGCATTACGCACATTCAGTACAACTACCTGCATTTGCCCGAGCTCATTGAGTGGAGCAACGGCAATAAGCTGCAGTATGTCTACACTGCGACAGGCCAAAAGGTAGGGAAGCTAGCCACCCCGGCCGCCGTGGCCGGCAAGCCCACGCTGGCACCGGTGCGCACGGATTACCTGGGGGCGTGGCAATACGAAAAAGACTCGCTCAGGTGGTTAAACCACGCCGAAGGCCGGGCCCTGATGATTTACCGGCGTAATGCCGCCCAAGGCATCGACTCCAAAGTGCAGTATGAGTACACGCTGAAAGACCACCTGGGCAACCTACGCGTGGCCTTCCACCCTGGTGAGCGGACCACCTACATGGCTATGCTCGATTCCGACCCGGATCAAACCCGGCGCGAGCAGCACCAGTTTGACTCAGTGAGCGTATCGGCGCCTATCCGACAGGTGGTCGGTGGGCAGTTTGCCCATGGCGGCGACGGGGTGGCTTTGCTCAATGCCAGCGGCGCGCAACCGCGGCCACTGGGCCCTTTGAAGCAGTTAGCGGTAGCCAAGAGCGATACGGTGCTGGTAACGGCCTTCGGCATGTACCAGCAGAAGGTAAATACGAATACTACCTGGGGCTTCTCCTTGGCCGGCTTCGTCGCTTCACTGCTGCAACAACCCCAGCCGACCGCGACGCCCTCGGCAGAGGGTACTCGACGCGTACGGGTGCTGCCCCTGCTGAATGCCGGCCTGACCGCGGCGACGTTGCCCGCTCTGCAGCAACTGGCCGGCGGTGTACCCAAGGCCTACTTGCGGGTACTGGTCTTTAATAGTGACTCGGTCTTAGTACGCGTCAAGACAAAGCAGCTTTCACTGGCTTCGGAGGGCGGATATGAGCAGCTGCAAGACTCGGTTGTCGTACCCCGTTCTGGCTACGTGCAGGCCTACGTGGCCAATGAGAGCGACACGGACGTGTTCTTTGACGACATCACCGTCGAGCACCGCCAAGGCCTGCAGGTGCAGGAGAATCAGTATGATCCCTATGGACTGGATTTGGCCGGGTTGAGCAAAGCAGCTACGCCGCAAAACCAGTACACGTGGAATGGCAAGGAGAAGCAGACCGAGTTTGGCCTGAACTGGCACGACCATGGTTGGCGCTTCTATGATCCGACCCTGGGACGATGGGTAGTGAGTGACCCGGATGCTGAAAAAGGGGGACAAGAAAGTTGGGGAAGTTACCAGTTCGGGCTAGATAATGCTGTCCGCTATAACGATTTAGATGGACGGCAAGCAGGAATTGGTGATATGCTTAAAACAGTGTGGAAAACCGTTGCATCAACAGTGGTAAATATTGCGGCCAAAGCGAAAGGAGTTAGCTATGATGAAGCTTTGTTTGGAATAAGACATCCCAATGAAGCATTAGTTATAGGTACCCTGGATGGAGAAGGATACGCAGGTGTAGCAGCCCGAATGGCAGACAATCTTGGTTTTAATGATACAGGAGGTGGATCAATTCCTAATGCTATAAGGCATACTTTAGCGTCTGCTCTTACTGCGAGATCGCTGGGTCAGGCCATAACTCTAGAGGCAAATGAGGCACATGGTGATACAGATCCCAATTCACCGATTTTGGACAGTAAGATTGATTATTACAACAATACTGTTGGACGTAGCATTGGAGTTGATCCTAACTTAGCTGAATATAGTCCTAAGGAAATGGCTATGTATGTATTAGATTTGGCCCAAGAAGGGTGGCTGAAAATGAATAATAAACAGAAAACAGAGCCTACTCACACTTCTATGACAAGAAAAGAGTACAGGAACGCAAAAGCTGCAATTATGTCAATGGATAACAGCGGTCGTACGAAAAAGCAGGCTAGTGATAAAGCAATAGAGGATAGAGTACAGCAAGAGGGAAATGCACATGGTGCCAGAATTCTATAGATTTTTAAAATGAAAAATATACAAAAATTAATAATGTGCTTTTTTTTGTTGCTATTTTCTTGCAACAATAAGTATGGATTGCAATCTGCGTTTGATGCTAATATTGAGAATGTAATTAATGATGCTAAAAAAGGTAAGAGTAAATCTGTAGATCTTGCTATTATTAACAACAGTGACTGGGATTCAGTTTATGTGTTTTTTGATTATAATTCGTTGCTCTCGGTGAAGAGTAGATTATCATGGGTTAATTGGAATAATATTGTAATAGATGGCGCTGTTTGTCCTGATAATATCAACAGATTTGTATTTGTAAAAGATAATACAGCATTAAGCTATATTAATTTTAATTATGGCTTTGATGTGCATTTTAAAAAGTACTATAACAAAAAATTTATGACTTATACTGAATGCTTGAATTATGATGATTGTATTGAAATGAGAAGTTTTTCAAAAAATAATTCTAAGTTCAAATTGTCTATAATGATTGACTCATTATTAAATAATAAAAGAGAATATTATTATGTAGATCCTGAATATTGTGCTTCACATGATAAAATAATAAATTTATACAACATTAGTCTTCATCCTGAAAGCGGGTGTAGCAAACAGAATTGCTTAATGAACAAGGAATATTAATAGTGGTGCGGGCCATAGTGCCTCATTGATAATATTCGCCAATAACAATAGAAGCTTCGGGGACAGATAAGCAGCTAATGGACTTGCTACGTATAGATGCAAGTGTATTTCTTGAATTTGCACTAGAGTGTGGCGCAAACGCTGACCGAACTGAGGAATCAGTAAGTGCAGGTGGCTACCCACTTCTGTATGAGTGTGGCCTTCGTAGGCAACCTCGTGTTACGATAGCTGCAAACAGGCTCGGCAGCGGCCCCGCCCGGACGGGGACTGTGTCGCGGTGCATAGAAGCGGCTACGCAAGCGTGGCTGGTCATGTAGGTCGGGCGACAACCGGATGCGATGTTGGCTAACCTATACCAAGTGCTGCTAACCATTATAAGGTAGCGTGTAAGCGTTTGGGCCGCTCGCTCAACACCTGCTGAACATAATGGTTGAATCGAAATTTAAAGGCGTAGCTCTGGTTTCGCTTAAGGATGCCGATGCCATCAACACGACCTGACCTAGGGATGGCTTGTGCTGAACGTGTTCACCTCACTAGTTGAGTCTAAGTAGCCGTCGAGGTAAGGAAACTCCTAAACGCGGCTGCCGGAAATTCTCCGTTAGCGAACTGGCTGATTGGGCTGTAAGTAACGCTTCATTTCCTTTTCTAAAACGACCACTGTGCACTTCCTTCGGAAGATGAGCATAGCACTAAAGTAAATAGGATCGGTGCTACGGAGCTGACGATTTTGTTCAATGTATAACTCACTATACATTGGCACGTAAGTGAAGATGTAATTCTTCAGCTTATCGTTATGGCCTTCGCTATTATCCGCGTCACCAAAATTACCAGTCGTGAGCAGGCTATTAGCGTCGCCCACCACAACTACCGCACCCAGGAAACACCCAACGCCGACCCGGCTCTACGGCACCTGAATCACGAGCTCGTCAACCACGAGCAGCGCAGCTACTGGGACCTCGCCGGCGAACGCATTGCCGAGTTGCAGCTACCCCGCCTCCGCAAGGATGCCGTACGGGCCGTTGAGATTCTGCTCACCGCCAGCGAGGAGAAGTTTCCGAAAGACCCCGCGACCGGGCAACGGAAGGACATACGGGAGTCCCAGTGGGTGAAGGATAACCTAGCCTTCCTGCAGAAGCGCTACGGAGCCGAAAACGTGATCGGCTGCATGCTCCATCAGGATGAGAGTACCCCGCACCTACACGCGATAGTTGTCCCAATTACCCAGCAGCAACGCTTACACGAGGGCGAACGCGTTGGGGCTAAAGAGCGGCTTTCAGCCCGGGACCTCTTCAGCCCGGTAGCCCTGCGGCAGCTGCAGACTGACTACGCTCAAGCCATGGCGCCCTATGGCTTGAAGCGGGGCATTGAATACAGCACAGCCATTCATCAAGATGTACGCCGCTTTTATGGAGCCCAGAAGACCAGCCAACAAGAACTCGCGGAACTGACCAAGCCGCTGGTGCATGAGCCCTTTCAGCTACCGCCCTTGAAGGCCATGGATCGGGTCAGCCCGCAGGCCTACTTGGAGCGCGAGCAGGCCCGCATGAACGAGCACCTGGCCCGACAGGTCGCCGCGGTCAATGCCAAGCTGGAACAGGTCTCCATTATTGCCACGGCTAACACCCTGGCGCAGGACCGGGTACGGGTCCTGGAAAAGCAGCTCGCTACCAGCAAGGAGCATGAGCAGCGATTAGGTACTGAGGTTAAATCCTTGCAGCAGCAGGTTACCGAAAAGACCGAGCAAGTGGACGGGATGACCAGCCGGGCCAATCGCCTGGCCGTGCAGCAGGCTCAGGGCGATCCCGAAGGACAGACGTTGATACAGTACGGTCGGGAACTACGGGAGCGGGTGCGCGTCGAGTTATGCGAGCAGGTTGCTCTTACCCTGCAGAAGCCTATGCCGACGGTCAAGGCGTTCGAGCAGGACCTGGCTGAGATCGGCTACACCGTCCGGCGGGAGGCTGGCCAGGTGTACGTTGTGGATACGCTGACCAGCGCTCGATTCAAGGGAGAGGAAGTTACCCCCAATGGTCTGCCGCTAGCCCCCCAACTGCGGGGAGCGATCGATCGTACCCTAGCTGAGCAGTTGCAAGAGGAGAGAATGAAAGTAGCCAAAGATCCTCTCTCGCTTAAGGCCACCATTACGGTAGTGGATGCCGAGAAGGCGGAGCGTATCCGGGCTGCCTTCGAGGAAGCGGGTGCCAGCGTCTGGCAGGTGCGCACCCTGGAGGATAAACGAACATCTTTAAGTGTTGCCTATCCTTTCGACTGGAAGACGATTGAGCAGATCAGCAAGGCCTTGGAGAAGGCTCAGCGCTCCGAGGGCGTGGTAGTGGAGGAGAGCTATGGTAACCAAGCAACCCGTACCGGTGCGGTGCGCACGCTGGAGCGAGATCGGCAGCCCCGGGAGCGGGACCAGGGAATCTCGATGTAGATAGCTTACATACATGCTGAAAAGCTAGTCTCATCATGGTTACTGTTTCCGCATACTAACCGCAGTTTTTGAGTTGCACCAAGTCTTCACAGTCTCACCGGTGTAACTAATTGCCCCGGCTTGCCCTGTCACCTGCTGGCAACAGCTACCGGTTGCCTCGGTGGTATCTGCTCAAAGTTGGTGGCTTGTCGTAGCCCGCGCGGTCTATTATGAACTGGCATGAACAGGTAGTGACCGAAACGAGACGATATCCTGCTGTTTGCCGCTTTACGGCTGGAAATAGGGAAAATAGCCAGTACCTTTGACGTACTAGCACGGTAAGTCACCCAGCCGGCTTTGTCTGAAAAGACGAAGCCCCAAGGCTGGCAGGCCTCGGGGCTTCAGGAAGTGGGTGGATTCAGCACCCTTACTCCCGATGCAAAATGGGTAAACGTGCGAAGGCGAAACGAACCAGCAAGGCTGGTTGGTTTCGGATTTCCCTAGAGCTGGTGAAGGCCGCACTAGGGGGAGCGATTCGAGCGGTAGTTAGCTACTGGCTCGGACATCCCTAAGGATGGCGGCGGTCAGGGCTTCGGCTCTGGCCGCCGTTTGTCTTTGGCAGACCATATGTCTGTCAGACAGTACAAACATACGAGCTTACCAAGAAAGTGTCCACAAGTGGTGGACAGAAAGTTGATGACTTGAGAACAGCGAGGCTATCCCCTATTGTATCTATGCTCTCTGTATAGGAAAGCTATTATATTAGAGCACTCCTTTTCACCACTTTACTTATCCCATGGATCGTTTACTTACAAAACTGAATGCCATAGCAGATCAGTCAGAAGCACAGACGTACACAGATTTGTTCTCGGGACAATGGAAAAACCAGTTGAAATCCAGTATGTCGATAAACGTGTCAGTTGATGGCAAAGTAACTGGCAAGTACATTACGGCTGTTGGGAAACCTGAGCAAAAAGAGTCAGAGTTGATGGGCTTTGCGCTCAAGGATATAATAACCTTTACTGTCAATTTTGGAAGATCACTAGCAACTTGGTCTGGTCAGATTGAAAAGGATGAGGAAGGCAAAGAAAAACTCGTTACCATGTGGCACCTCATCGTTAACGTAGAAGAGGGAGACGAAGCAGAGTTGAATTGGAAGGATACTTATACTGGTTCAGATCAGTTTGTCAAAGTATAATTCGCAGTTGAAGCACCCGTTTGAATTAAAGAAGCCTCGAATATTATTTGGGGCTTCTTTAATAGCACTTCATACACTCCCGCAACCCTAAGCCACGCGCCTCCCCGGTGCTGGCCACCTTCGTCGTGTAGGTGCACCGACGCATAGCGGAACAGTCCTCACTACTGTGATATACCTCCGTGCGGCCGTTATTGCAGATATACACTCTAGGCCCAGCAGACGCTTTCGGCGCCGCCTTACGAACTACGGGACGAGCTAGGGTAACCTGAGGTGCGCGGACATCCACAGCGCTTACTTGGGCATAGGCCTCACCACCGCTGGCTTCCACAGAGGACCAGTCAATCGTTTCCGCTGTGACATCCTGCTGCTGGGCGACCAGGTATTCGGACTTGACAAAGCCCAGATAGGTATCCACCTGCACCTTGCTCCAGCCGTCGGGACGCTCGGCAAGGACCGTTACCCGGCCGGCGCCATCGATCTTGGCCAGGGCCACAGCAGAGGCAGAAGGTAGGGCTCGTAGGGTAAGGGAGGAGGCGTTGACGTAGCGGTAGGCGATAGTCTGTTCTTGGGGCGCTACCTGGGCCGTCGTATCAACTACTTGAGCACAGAGAGCGAATGGGAGCAGGTACAGAAGCCAGAGGAGTAGGTGTTTCTTCATTACGAGATACGATTCTCTAGATCGACGCACTTATTCCTATAAGTAAGATGCACAGCTGTCAAAGCTGAATAAATGACGGTCAAATTTCACATTTAGCAGAGTAGGAAGGGCAGTGTAATGTACCGTTTCAACAGTGCCATTATGATGGTATGGCACCTTCTCAGCGTTCAACTGGTCTAAGCAAGTTATTAATAGCTGTTTGGATAATCCCTTAGAGAATTGATTATCGGAAGTCAATGCAAAGTTTAAGGCGTCAAGATCTAAACAGCTTACTCTAAACTCGCCTTGATGCTCATTAAATTGATTGCTTTCATGTTCTCGGTTGATAAGGCTTAAAGAAACCTCTTTACCTATAATAGGGCCAGCACCATGACGGGTCTGGTAACTTCGCGTGACATAGAGTATAGTCGCTGATGCCGCCGTAGTAGGGAGGTATTCGTGTAAGAGCTGCAAAGCATTCTTTGATGTAGTATTGCTGCGTGTCACGTGAGGAGCAATACCGAAATCCATATCTAACAGCACTCCCTGTGCTCCTTCAAAGATGAAGGTTTGCCAAGGAGTACCTAGTGAAAAGATATCCTCTTCGTATACTAGTTGAATAATTTGCTGCTCAACTAACTCTCTAACTTCTTTCGCCTCTCGCTCAAATTCTAGGTCAGCCGTGTCATGATCAAACTGGCGAAAGGAGAAGTGGGTGTCCTGAGCAATTTTAGCTTTATAGTACGATCTGATCAATTGAAGTTTGTGCTTGAATTTTGCAACTTCGAGGAGATCAGTAGGATACAAGCGTAGGGCTTGATACTGATGACGTTCTATTGTTGCGCCAAACCCTAAGCCACAGCTTCCGTGACGACTATCTCCACGCGTAGATTCTAGCAGACGATTGTAGAGTATATCGTAATGAGTTGTAACAGGACATTGTTGATCTACCAACAGTCTAGGTCGGATAGGCAAGCTTTTGTATTCAGGCAGCAGGACTGCCGGGGAGAAGGTGCAGTACCTAGACCAATAGGTAGGAACACCTTGGAGAGTACCAGCTCCAAAAGTGGAAAATATATGTTGATGTCCACTTTCAGTTACAACAGTGTGGCCAGCCTGATGCCCTCCATTAAAACGAATAACTAACGGATCAGGAGAATGCCGGCAGAGGTAGTCTGTTGCTAATCCTTTGCCTTCGTCCCCAAATCCTAGTCCTACAACAATGAATGCAGACTTGTGCATAAATAGATCACCTAATATAATGGCTTGTTATGAATAGAATAAGGCTTACCAGGATGCTCGATACACAGCGCTAGAAAGGTCACTGGTAATTTCACAGTCTGATCCAATCAGCATAGTCAAGTCATGTTCTGTTGTATTCTCGGCAAATACAACGACGCGCTTACCAAGTGCCCTGGCGTAGCCTATTTCGAATAGTGTTCCTGCGTCCAAACCAGTAGCTACGGCTAATACCACATCAGCTCGACGGATGCCGTTTAAGTCGGGCTCAACTACTTGGTGTGGAGGGCCTGCTCCTACATCGTGAAGAGGAGAGAACACCATATTACCAAACTCTAGAAGCTTGTCACGTAGCTCATTTATTAGCCAGCGTTCTGCCATTGTGAAGAACGGGCCAGCTAGGTATATCAGTTGACCTGGAGGCTTACTATCTAAAGCTTCAAGCACTGGATGGGTGACAGGCAGGGGACGCTGTTTCGTTTGGCAGTAATGTGCGGTGTATAGCGAGGCTAATCGTGCTGCCTCAGCAGGCGGAACGTGGTTAACTGCCCACTGCCACGCGAAGACAGCAGAGAAAATATCTCCCGAGCCAATAGGCCAAACGGAAGTGGTTTTGAAGACTGGAATGAACTGAGTCCCGGAGTGATCTATTACTAAAGCACCCTGTGAACCATTCTTGATGATGATGACTGCAGCTTGTTCACTCGACAACAATGCGTTGCCTACCGCCGCCAACTCAGTATCTTTTGGCAGGCCTGAGAGCAACAGAGCCTCCTTTCGGTTTAGAACCAGTGCTAGATGTTTAGCAGTTGAAAGTGCCTGCTTCCATGGGATATGGTTCTGAGGATCATACACCACATATGTTCCAGTCACCTCTACTTCAGCCTCAACTTGGCCATAGAGTAAAACAGCTTCCGCCTGAATAGCTGGTAGCCTCAGTTTAGGTTGGTCTAATACCTCTCTTGGACTGACGTATGGTGGCGCTAAAGGATGATAGTAATGGAATGCGATAGTCTTAGGTATTTCTGAAAAAGAAGCTCTGAATCGATAAGCTTCTGCATAAAACTCAGCAATCCCAAGCTTGTCAGCACCAACACAACTATGAAAATGAATATCAGTTATGTTACCAGACAAGGCAACGGCCGCTCTAAGACCGGAGCCGTAAAGTTCCTCAGAATGAGGTTCTCGACACAGCTCCAAGTATGTGCCACCAACAATAGTTAACATACCCTACTTCTTAGCAGACTCGACTATTACTGAACATGTACTAGCAGTAATGTTCAGTATGATAGCTTTAAATGGATGACCTTTTCTTAGACATTCAACCAATTCCATGCTTCGCAAAGAGATAACTCTTCCACACACCTCGCCTTTAGAGTTCAATACTTCTGGGATGCTACCATTGAGTTCGATTCTACATACATCTCCAGGCTGGACGTTGGCTAACGCGCTCGATTGGATGGAGCCTAGGTCATCTGTGAAGGAAAGATCTGCACAACTGTCACCCGAAGACCCTATTGGTTTAGCGGGAGAAGAATATTCGATAGAGGGCAAAGGGTTACGTTTGCTCATGGAGAGGAGTATATATGTTGATATTTAATCTGTGAGACAAAGAGTTACACCGCCATCTAGGTCCTGAGAAGCCGATGGAACGAACACAGGTTGTTTTACTCGCTTGAATACATCTTCAGCCCAGTGTTTGCCTTTAGAATTGCGCCACCGGCCAAAGCCGAATTCAGTAGATGAGTCGAGGTATATTAGCACAGCACCATCACACTCAAATCGGCGAACAAACTCTTTTAGAACTTCTTCATCAGTGAGAGCTTGCGCCGAAGCCTTCTGCTTTGCCATTTCTTTTGTTTTATCCTGTGGTGTTACGATAGTAAGGACTTTGGGCGAATAAGTGACTCACCACGCTAAGGAATAGACACTTTTTCGTACTCTTTGATATAACTAGCGTTATGGAATCGCTTCATATGCTTTGATTCCGTCGGCTGCAATGCCAACTGTTTTTTGCCCTAATCGCACATACACCGTCTTCTCTGTCTGATAGAGGATGAATACAGGCTTATCTAGTCGAGTGGCTGAAGGAAGCAGGTGACTCTGGATGAGTGCCTTTTGCTCCATTGGGGTTAGATATAGGCGAGAAGCGTAAGGCTTGCCTCCTCCCACTGCCACCGAAACTAGTGGGTACACCAGTTTCCCAAACGCTAAACTGGCAAACAGCAACACCAATGCGAAGGTGGGAATAACGGAGCCGATAGAGTCCTCTGGGTCCTTAAGCACTGAGCGAACATCGGCTACAAGTAGTAAAAATCCTCCGATAGCTATGGTGTGGTATGCAGCCAAGCTCAAGAGAATGCTTTTTTCGAAATAGGTCAATAGGATGACAGTAATGATGAGGCTAAAGAATAGTGCCCAAAGCAATTTGTTATCCTTAGATGTTATCTCCTCTCCATCGGATAGGTTGACAATGCAGATTAGCATTGTGATGTTTGCTCCTGTTACTATTCCTGCTACCCACGGGTGCTCGGCAGTGATGTTAAAAGGGAAGCTAGTAATAGTCACTGTGTCATA
Organism: Hymenobacter sp. HSC-4F20; assembly: GCF_019599275.1. GTDB lineage: Bacteria > Bacteroidota > Bacteroidia > Cytophagales > Hymenobacteraceae > Hymenobacter. Next base: position 15,415 of record NZ_JAHZTD010000009.1, read on the forward strand.
GAGGTAAATAGCAGCTGCGCCAACCTCGACTGAGAGAACAGCAGCTAACAGAATATTAAAGCCATACTCCCATAGAGGGGTCTTATGCTGTTCCTGATGAACTAGGTGGGTCAGTGCAGCTAAGCTGGAGTTGTAGAGAAGGAATAAAGCCCCTGCTTTCACATAGCTAAAGCTCAGTGCATTGGTCTCGTAGAGTCCATAAGGATGCAAATGAGCGTTTAGGCAGAGGAATCCCGTTAAATATATAAGAAAGAGAAGCGTAGGTACAGTGATTTCTAGAGAGCCTAGCTGCTTAAACATGAAGGGGATAGGTAAGTAAATTGTCTTGCTGTTTAGGGTTATGCTACACGCTTCTCCCGTCGCTCCATCTTCTTGATAAAAGCGTCTAGCTCCTGTCTAGGTAGCTGGCCGTTGTTAGCGGTCAACAGTCGGCGCGCCTTGATGTGATGAACATGGTAGAACAGCGCTTCCATCAGAAAGAGCTTTGCTTTCTCAGGATCCTGGCGAATAGCTTCCATCTCCTCTGCGGAAGCACTACAGCCGCTACTAGTTCCTTTCTGAAAACTATGCGAGCACAACTGTAGGCCACCGGCAGTATTTACTTGTAAGAAGAGATCCCAGCCGGCCGCTTTCCAGCGCTGCATTTCCACTGGATATAGTGCTAGGGGTAGCGCATCAGCTGGCTCAAACACGTGACACCACCGGGCCCGCTCCTTGGTGAGCAGTAGAGTCACCTGTTTGTCCTGGCCAACCAGTACCAGCTTGCCGTCTTTGCGCTCGGCTACTCGCCATAGGTGAGATTGATCTAGGCCCATTTTATCAACCTTGGGGTACTTATCCCGATAGGTATAGACCCAGTCACCCGCCACAATCACACGGTCCGAGAAGTCTACGAAGCCAGGAAAAGTATCTCGTAACGTTTGACTCAATTGCATTTGCCGAGTGTGATAGGAGGCAGGTGTCTCGCGAGGCATATGGGCTGCTAATTGGTAACGGAGAGATAACGTGGTGGAGCCAATTTACGGATTACAGGAGGCGTTCAACGAATTAAGACCAGCAGTTTATGTCTCAGAATAATACTTTGCTCATGGAAGAGGTGCTAAAATCTTTCGTTGAGAAAGTTAATGGCCCATTGACTACTTCAATGGAACAGATAACAGACAGTTGGTTGCGCCAGTATTTTGCCCAAAGACCCCAACCTGATCCACAATATACTGCCCAAGAAGTAGCGGAGCTGCTGGCTCTTGAAGTAAGCACTGTGCGTTCTTATTTCAAAAAACCAGAAGGGCATGTTCGCCGGTTACCATTTATTCAATGCACTGACACCGCCCGAGGCTACCGTGTTCGGCTAAGCGACATACGAGCTTGGCAGGATCGCAACCTGATCGACGCGCTGAAGAGAGCGGAGCAACAAGCATTCGAGGAGAAAGCCGCTGCGATTGGGGCCAAGCGCCGGGCCCGCCGCGGTAGGACCCCTAATTCAATCTAGTTGCCTCCTACCAAACGGGCGCAGGCACGCAAGGTAAAGGAGGCGCGATTTTCGGCAGCCTCATGCTTTATGTCAATAATCCAGCCTTCGCAAGCCCTGCCTTTTGCGTCGCGAAAGCGCACCCGCCCCCGTGGGTTTTCTAATATCCGCTGCATCTGATGATGCCGTAAGGGATGATCGAATATGTACTGCAAGGGGAGCCAGAGCGGTTCAGGTATACCCAGATTCAGGTATGCATACTGATCATTGCTTACCACCGTAGGAGCAACCCGCAGGTCCACATTCTCTTTTACAGGGATATCTTCCCCCATTAAGCAGCTTTTCAGCAAGGTGTTGCCCTCGCCGAAGATGAATTTTATCCGTTTGTCGTCTCTTCTAATTAGACCTGCAGCGATATTCAGTGCATGGTGCAACAGCATCCGCTTAGGACTAAGACGCAGGTTGTAGACTGTGTCGGGTGAAAATATCTCCTCAATAGGCCCAAGTGCTAGTTGGTTACGCTCCGTTATGAAGAGGCTGGGAGCAGTGGGGTTCCGAAGCACGCAGATCAGGAAACCCTCATCATCCGAACCGGTGTCAGTCGTGGCGGTAATATCGTAACGGTCCCGGCGCACGGTTTCAATGTAGTGACCGGCCGTGATGTAGGAGCTCAGTTGGGTGTATTTGTTCTTTACCTGCGTAAGGGGCAGGGAGTATTCATGGCGAGTGTTAAACTCATCCAGGCCGTTGACTTGGTTTGGTCGCCACTTTTGATACCCGATATCCACCGCGTTGTAATGCTCCGCAGCTATCGTCACCTTTTTGGCTTCCTGGGAATTTTCATCTCCTTTACCTGGTAGACGCAGGGAGGAATACTGCTCTTGTGGGTCGGTCAGGTCCAGTACAATCTCATCAGAGTAGAAGTAGGTCACATCTTCTACTACAATTACTTCCTGCCCGTCCGGCTTCCTTTCAACCCCTACGCCCAGGTTGTAGATGGCACATAGTGAGTCGATCAACTCCTTCCAGTTAGCGAACAGGGACTTTTTCTCCAGGGGGAACCCACGCAACTGAAAGCCTCCAGTGACGAACAGTAGGCTACCAGGCCCATCAACCGGATAAGGATCCGCGCTATCGGTACGCCCGAAAAAATTCGAGCGGAAGCAATCGTGTTCATCGGTGATATCACGAGCGAGCTTTTCCAACGCCTCATAGATCAGCAGCCCATTAGCCATGCTGGGTGGGGTGGTGCTGTGGGCGCTGATTTTGAGGAAGGAACCCGGCAGGAAACGGGCATCTAATTGAAACCGATAGCCAAACACTCCTTCGTGGATGTCAAAGACGTGGATGCGGCCGTAGAGGTAGATCCGGTCTCCGATAGCCAGGGTGCGAATAAGCCGGTGAGAAGTAGATAGCAGCCGCTGGTACTGGCTCGCGTTCTGGTCCTGAAAGTTGTAGATCCGCTGTGGAGCCTCGTCGTTGATGCGGAAGTAGATCTGACCCTCCACCTTATCAAAGTCTCCGAACCCGTTGCCGCCGCGGCTGATCGATAACTGGCAAAGGATACTTAGCTCAATGTTAAACTCGCCGGCTTCCTTGGTGACATAGATAGGCTGCTCCGGGTTGTTGACCCCGCTGGGCACCGTAAAGAAGCCTCCATAGACGGATTCAAGCTTAAAGTCATTGATAGTTGGCTCACCAAAACCGAAATACAGAGTCTGAAAGCGGGATTCGCCGTCGGTCACAAAGTTGGGAGCGGCCACCACGTCCACATCTTTAATAAAAGATTCGTAGCGCTGGTAAATGGCGCGCGAGTGCATCTCCACCGGGAGAGGTGTTACCGGGCTGGAAGAATAGTTGCTGACGGTCTCCCGCCCAAACAGGTCTACTTTCGTGTCATCGCGATTGAGAAACTTCTGCATCAGGCCGGCATTGTCCAGCCCACACCGGAACTCATTGGCCGTTTCTTCGGCGGCCGTCATATCAATTCGATAGTGCCGGTAAGTGTACCACAGCCAGTCGTTGGGCTGGAATATCTGAACCTCCAGATCAATATCGGCTTCAATGCCCCGCAGTTCTTTGGCTTGTTCTAAATACTGCTTTCCTTCCTTGATAAAGCCCAGCGTTTCCGCATTATACTCGGTAGCAATACCATGATATTTCTGATCTCGATGCACCGACAGGCCCATAGTATCCCAGCCGATAGGGTCATGCTTAAGCAACAGGCGGCCGAAGACGCCGGAGGTTAATATAAAGCGGAATTGGGGCGCATTGGTCTCGATCATGACGAAATATCGTATATTTATGACGTAAATTACGGTTATTATTACACAATCGTACATATCGCTTCACTCATGCGCACCCTTGAACTCAGCCCCCAGCATAGCCTTCGCTTTTATCAATCCATTATGGAGCTGCCGGCCGGGCGACACATGGAGTATCAGTGTTATATGGCTTTGGATGCTGGCGTTGGCTCTACCCCAGAAGACGTGGAAAGGCATACTGCTTTATCTGCTCGCTTCGGGGCACGGAAAGGGAAGGAGTATGAAGAGTTTTTAGAGAAATCTAACGCTCACTATGCTCAACATTTCGTCGAGATGAACTATTCGCCGCGGCGGCTGGCCTTTGCCGTGCTGGTCGAGACTGTAGACGGCGTGCCTACAACTGACATTACAGAGCATGGGCTGGAGTCGCTGTTTACCCAACTTACCGTGTTAGGCCTGACCGACGAGCTGATAAATAAGTCATTAGCCTCTGTGCGAGAAGCCTTCGGCAGCGAACTAGCTGAGCACTTCCCTTCCCGATATGATCAGGATGGCAGCGAAATAAACAAAGCCGTTCAATTGAAACGGCGCGGATTAGCCATGTGCAATTACCTGTTGGATCAGGACCCTAAGCATCTGAAAACCATTGAAGATGTAGACAATGCCCTATTGGACATGATGGAGCCAGAGGTATTCGAAACGGGTCATCCGGAAAATGCACTTGTAATGCGCCGCATTGCTTTCTCACAACTTTGCGGGGTGTTGGCGGACCACGGCACTCCAGAACCCGAAAAAATGACCTTATTCCAGTTCCAGGCACGCATTGACTATATAACTAAGAAGATGGCCTCCAAGAACAAATCGGCAGAATAGCTAGGGTCATTACCTCAAACGAAGAGGGGCCGTTACGACTTGCGTAACGGCCCCTCTTCGTTTTTGGCCTGATGCTATCCGTTGCGCTTGTGGCGTGAGTTCAGGTGCTTGGTAACGCCAGACGAGGTTTTCGTAAAGAGAAAGATGCCTTGCTCTGTTACTTGATATTCTGGTCGCTCATGCAGGGCTTTGCGGGTGCCCTCAACGACACCATTCACAATGATCTGTGCCATACGTGTGTCGCGGGCCTGAGCCTGCGCATCCTGAGCAAAAGGAGATAAGTATGCCTGGGTTTGCTGCTGAAGCTTCTGGGTATAGGCAGCGGTATTCTCTATATCCTGACGTGCTGCGGACGCTGGTTCCCGCAGGAGGGGCACATTGGCCAGCAGTTGGCGGGTTTTGTCGGCGGTGTACACCTTGTCACCTTCCTGCAGGTAGGTAATCTGCTTCTTTTCCACCAGCCGACTACCGCCGCTCTTGCCCTCAATAAGCTCTGGGCCCCGTTCGGCTACCCAGGCAAATTCAGCTGGACCGCCTTCCCGACCTTTGAAGTATTCTGGCAGAGGAGGTTGACGCGAGAGTACGACGGCAGCCTGCGCAACACCGGAAGCCAGTACGCCAGCTATCAGGATACCGGCACCAATACCCGCATCGGCATACCGGGCCGGGCCACCGGTGGAGAGTACTGAGGCAACGCCCATGGCCGTACTGAGTGCGATTTGGAACAGGGCCGCTTTCTTATCGTTTTCGAACTGCTTGCGGGCCAGATCATTTTTCTTCTTGAAATACTGCTCTTCAGCCTGCTGTTTCAGCAGTGAGTTTTCACCGGCCGCCTTGGTGGCCGAATCGTACGTTTTCTGATTCAGTTCCTGCTCCCGGCTGAGCGAGTCGGCTTTGCTTTGGAAAATAGCATTACCTACTTCCTCGGTGAAGCTCAGGCCCATCTGAATTAGCTCCATGCGCTTATCGAAGGCCTCTTGCTCCCCCTTTAGAACCTCCTCGTTGTACTTATTGTACAGATCACGCTTGCGGCGTAAGGTTTCCTCCGTAACCCCGTACTCCCGCTCCAGGGCGGCGATAACGCTATATTCCCGCTGGTAATCCAACGTTTCCAACTGCTTGTGATACTCCTTCTCCGTGACGAGTCCTTTGCTGCGTGCCTTTTCCAAGGCCAGCTGCTGGGCGGCAAAATCCTTCTCGATGTCGTCGATCGCCTTGTCCGAGTCAAAGAACTTTACTGACCGTTTTGCCTCGGCTTTGGCCTTTTCGAACTTACGCTCAGCATCAGCAATCTTGTCCAACGCCCCTTCGGCGGCCCGAATCTCTGAGTCGTAAGTAAGCTGGGCGAGTTGAATCTGATAGTCGGCTACGTCCTGCGCGGCCTGTTGCCGCTCTTCGTACGTGCGATTGATGTTGTCGCGCACTAGCTCGGCTGACCGAATCTGCTCCTCGACGTTGGCTTGGTCAGCTCGTGAAAGAGCATCGAGGGTAAGGTTTTGCAGAGCAATTTCATCCTTGCTGAGCTTGACGCCCAGCCGGCGCACATCTTCCTTATACTTCTCCGTCAGCAGCAGGCTCGTGGTTTCTGTCGCCTTCTGCCCATTGATCTTGTCCTTATTAGACTGGGCCGCCTGCCGAATTCCCTCTGCCAAATCCAGCTTGGCTATTTCCTCCCGAACACCCCGCTCCTTGCGCAGGGCCCGTAAGCGAATCTCTTCGTTGTTAGCTGGGTTTTTTGACTGTCGCTCCAGGTCATCGGCTTCGAATTCGAGCAGCTGCTTGCGCCGCTTATACTCTTCCGCCGCTACGTCTGCCACGGATTTTTTCTTAGCCTTATCGGCTTCGATGCTGTCATCTACGGTTTTAGTAGCCTTCTTCGTGGTGCCGGCTAGAAAGGCCAGGGCCTGTTCCGCGGTGAGGTGCATAGCAGCCAGGCCGCGCAGTACTTCAGCTCTGTCGCGGTCAATCGTCTCCAGTTTCAGCCCCTCTTTCCCTAGCTGGGCAGTGCCCTGCTCCAGGTCTTTTACCAACGCTACCTGCTCATTCGTTACCTGCACGGGTAGCCCCACCTTCGAGAGGTAGGAGCCTTCCCGGGCCAGGTCGAGGTAACGTTGAATGCGCTTGAGCTGATCCGGGGTAGCAATTTCGCTTAACTGCTGAGCCTGGGCATCGGTGGTTTTGGTCAACGCCGACGTGGTAGCTTCTACGGCCTTCTTCTGCTTGTCCAGATCGGAGAGCTGTTTCGCCAAGGTGATAGCCTGAGCGTTGGCCAATTGCTCATTCTTCTCAATGAGGCCCTGCACGGCTTTGGCGTTCAACTCATACGCGCCCGTCTGCTGGTTGATGGGAGCTACCGAATCGCCAAACTTTTTGCGGAGCTCGTTGATCGTCAACTGCAGCTTGCGTTGTTCGTCCGTCGTGAGTGACGCCGAGGAAGAGAGCTTCTGATAGGTATCGAATAGGCTCTTGCCGTCGGTGGCGAGCTGCTTGGCTGCTTTACCGGCCGATACGGTTTCATTAACCGTCTGAGTAAGGGTTTTCGTGTATTTCTCACTGTAGAGAATACCGCCGTTAAAGAACTCAATCGTTCCTTTCAGGAAGGCCCCTACCGTACCATTCGTGACGGTGGCCACGATGTTGTTTTTGAGCTTCTCCCACGCGGCGGCCAGCGTATCCGTCTTGATAGCGGCTTCTGCCGATAAGCTGGTAGCCTCACGCAACTGCTCATTGGCCGTGGCCTGCCGTTGAGCGAATAACTCCGTGTTCTGGGCCAGAGCCAGGATCGTGTTTTTCGCCTCCCCACTTTCCAACTTCAACGTACTCAGCAAACGGTTTACTTTCGTCGTACTTGTTCCCCCGGAATTCAACCCACGAAGGAAGGCTTGGATGGCCCCGTTAAAGTCTGAATTGACGAGCTTGGTAAACTGGCGAAGCGTGAGGTTGGCATCGCCGAGCTTGGCAATCTCGAAAGAGGCCTTGGTTTTGCCTGCAATTGTTGAAAAAAGCCTATTCAAACTTGTGCCGGCTCGTTCGGCAGAAGCTCCGCTTTCTTCTAGTACTGCACTCATTGCCAGTACGTTATCTAATCCAACGCCATACGCAGAGGCCATCTGTCCGACCCTCTGCGTTACATCGGAAAGGAACACGGTCGTGGCGGATCCGTCGGCTGAAATCTGGTTGAGTGCGGAACCAATAGCGAGCAGGTTCTGGGCTTTGTCCGGGCCCAAGTCTTTCTTAAATACGCTGGCAATCTTGCCTAATTCTGTCGCTATGCGCTCAGCTGACTCGACCCCACCGCCGAAGTCATCCCCTAATGCTTGGACGGCGGTATCGATCGCCCGGGTGAAATCAAAGATTTGCTCCGAACTGTAACCCAACTGGCCGCCCACTTTCGCGATTTGCAGCAGGCCACTGAGCGTGGTGGGGGTATCCAGGCTTTTGAGTTTGTCGGCCAGCAGTTCAGCCGCTTCCCCGGTCAGACCTGTGGTTTTACGCACATCAGCCAGTTCCGAGCTGTACTTGACGTTGGAAGCAAAGCCTTGCTGCATGGCCGTGGCAATGCCCTGAATACCATAATAGGCACCGGTCAAGCTTTGCACTAGGCCACCCATGCTGTTGCTCAGCCCAGCCGTAAGGCCACTACCGGACTTTACTCCAACGCCATACTGCCGCAGGCTAGCCGTATTCTTGGCAAGCTCAGCATCCGTCTGTTTTAGCTCATTCTGCAACCGCTCCTGCTGCTCGGCTGACAAGCCGGTAGCCTGCATCTGCGTGCGCAGGGCCGCCGCATTGGCCAGTAGCTCCGTACGCTGGGTGTTCAGGGCCGAAACACCTTCCCGTAAGGATTCGGCGTAACGACCCACGTTGAGGTAGCCCCGGCCGGTTTCCTGGGTAAACACCCGCATCCGTTCGTTGACGTCGGCCAACTGGGCTTTGAGCTGCTGGGCTTCGGCACTGTTGCTGTCCATGCCTCCGGCGAGACCTTTCAGCTTCATGTCGAGCTGCCGAGCCTCGTTCTCCATGGCCCGGAAGCTGCCGGCCGCCGCGGTGAAGTCGGAGTTAGCCCCCCGCAGGGCCCGGCTCAGGTTGTCCGTTTCTCCTTTGAGCTTCAGGATTTCGCGGGCCGCCGCTTTTGCCGCTTCCATGTCACCGGCAGCAAACGCTTTGCGTAACGCATCCTGCTGCTGCTTCAGGGCCGAATTGAGGCCCTTCGTAGAAGCCTCCGTATCCTTCTGCACCTTGGCTACCCCCGCAAGCTGGTCCTTCAGCTCCTGCTGCTCTTTGGCCAGCTTGGCAATCGTGCCGCTCAACTCATCGAGAGTAGTACGACTCTTCCGGCTAACGACGTTGACGTCCTCAAACTTGGTTTTTGTGCCATTAATAGCAGCTAGCACGGTGGCCAGGCCAGCCGCTATTTTCTGCGAGTCTCCATCCAGATTCTTCGCAAAGGTTTTATAGCTGGAGTTGAGCCCTTTGACATTCTTGGTGAAATCAAGGATTTCTGCGGCTCCAGGGCCTAGGCCTTCGAATAAATCAGAGTAGTTAATAGGTCCGGCCATCGTGCACGAGTGTTGTTTTAATGATCGTAAATTACGTTAATAAGTGAAGATATAACGTATAGCTTCGTTATAAATGCCGTGCCCAACCAGCCTACAGTGACGATATAAGGGCCGGATATGTGCTATTGTGGTGGAGGTTGACGAATAAAAAAGCCTCCCTAGGATTAGAGAGGCTCAACCAAAAGGCTGGTACAGTTCAGTACTGAAGCTGTACCCGCGGTGGAAGGGCGTATTGTGGGCGCTCAGCATAGGCCTTGGCATAGAAGGCAAATAGCCGGTCGGTATGGCCTGCCAGTATAATCAGGCGTTGTTGGCGCCGACGTGTTGCCAGGCGCTTACGAGGTGTTGTGAACGTGTTCATGGGAAAAGCGAGCAGGTGGGAAACGCTGAAAAGCTTATTCGAGAGGCAAGGCAGGTCGGAACACTGCTCCACGGGCCAGCAGCTGCCGACGGATACACTGGCTACTCATGGCCAGTGGTATTAATTGGTAGACGGGCGCGCCCGCCATCATAGTGCGGCACTGGGTCCTTTACATAGTGCCCTTCCGCATCTATGGCCCGTACCTGGTAGCTGCGGGCTTGCTCGCTGCCAGCGAAGGCCGCCGTAAACTCCCGCAGGCAGGAGGCAAACCGTTGCTGCCATTCTTCAGGCATTGACTGGAGCTGAACACGTGGCAGGATAAGGTAGTTGGCATAGCTCTGGCCGAACCAGCGATGCATTGCCTGATACCCAGGATGAGAGAAGTCGGCCTTATGGACAGCCGGGTTGAGGGCATTGGTCTGTGAGTGGCTCATGGGGTTATGATCTACTATGCCAGCCGTTCCAGCTGGAAGAAAGCATTTCACAAACGTGGCGACTGCCCCAGGGCCCTAAACCTTCGCCACCATTGCGACGGTCGCCATACTGGCAGAACAACCATTGTTCGTACTGATCAAAGAAGCCAGCGTGTACTACGGCTTCCTGTTCGTTAAGGCGGGCCGACACGGTCTGCACCGACGCCAGAATGCTCCGTTGTGCTTCCGCGTAGCTCGCGGCTACCTCGTCTTCAACGGCCCAACAGGCGGCAGTAGCCCAATCATCCAGCAGATCAGTCGCGGCCATTGTCGGGCATCATGATGTTGGAACCAGGCATATCATTGCCATTGGTGGTGTGATCTACCTTAACTGGGGCAAAAGCCCCTAATACTTTGAGCATGGTGGTGGTAGCATCCTTGGCGTCGTGCAGTTCCACCGACATACCGTACCGAGTAGGCGTAATCTTCTTGATCATGCCACCGGCTTTTGCCTCCAACACTTTCACGAGGCTCAAGCGAACTTCCTCCTTTGGAACTGTTTCGCCATTCACCCAGCGCTTGGCTTTCGGGTTGCGGGCTAACTCCATTTCCATCCGCAGCAGTTCAATCTTTTTCATTTGCCGGACAGACTGGGCCCGCTTCCGGTACTTGGTCTGAGCCTTGCCCGAGAGTAGAGCTTCCGTGGCGATAGCAACCTCTTGCTCAAATTCCATCTGGTCCTTGAACTCGGCTACGATATCCTTCAAGGGCTTGTGAATGCGCGGGGTGTACTCTACTACCACCTTCTCCATCACATCCTCGATAGACGCCCGGCCCCACTGGCTCATGCGCACCGTAGCTTCCTCCTGGCTCATACCCAGCTCAATAGCGCGGGCTTTGATAGCGGCCAGGATCCGGTCATCCTTTAGCAGGTCGCGGGCCGTCTGCTTGGCGCGGGACTCGCTGTATTTAGCTGTGCGGGCGGCCTGTGCTCCTTTCCAGTGTTGGGCATAATCATCCACGAACCGCTTTTGTTGGTCGGTCAGGGGCCGGGTGTCGGCCGGTAGCTCAGGCTGGGAGGGCTGTTCGGTAGCCATCGGAAATAGAGGGTGAATATTGGTAAGCTGGTAGGCGGAAAAAGCCGCTGCTAGGCGGCAGCGGCTGCAGGAGCAGTGGTTTCCGGAGTGTCGGGACTACTCTCCGACGGCAAGGTCTGCACGGCCGCATTCACGGCCATCACGAAGCGGGCTACATCCTGATCCGCAATTCCCAACTGCTGCGCGACGCGCCCAAGGTCCAGGATGGTGTTGATGCTTTGCCCATTGGTAGTATAATCAACCTTTTGGGCAGGGTATTCCCCGAGCAACCGCAGGATATAATCAATGGCCGTCATAGCGCAGTGCAGCTCTATCCCGGTTTCGACTACCTCTACCGGCCCATCAGCCGTTTGCATCGTGTAGCGCTGTTGCGTCACGGACTTAATCAGGTGCAGGTTTTCCTGGGCTTCCTCAGTAGTCAGGTTGATGCGAACCTGCTCGCCGGTGGGTGTGGTAACCACCTCCAGAAATGACTGCATGCTACTACGGCCGATCTGAGTCAGGCGCATCAGTGCTTCGGGTCGGGTGATGCTGGCCAGGCGGGTGCGTTGCTCTACAGCTGCGATGATGGCAGGATCCTTCAGGAACTCCTTGGCTATTTCAGCTGACCGCCGCGGGCTATACCCGGCCTTCTCGACCGAGGCTACTGCTTGGCCGCTTTCGGCGAAGAGATCAACAAAGCGCTTTTTGCGACGAGACAAGGGAGCACCAGAAGCTGAAGATGACATACCGAGATGAATAAGTATTCGAGGTAGGGTTAATTGTCGAGATTTACGGCATAATGATACGATATATCGGTGTAATTGCTAAGAAATGGCCTGAAATTGGTCACGTGCCCTCCTACACCCACCAGCGTTGCCTTGAACTTGGTGCGGGGTTTATCGAAAAAAGGTGTGTACCTGCTGAATTGGCAAACAGGTAACGAAAAGTAACGGTGGCCTCAGTGGCTTTGGGGCGAATTGGAAGAGTGTGCGAGCGAGATAGTGAGGGTGTTGGGCAGGGTCCGAAATCCGGACTTTGGTTGAAACCGCCCCAGTGCGTCGACGTCATTCTGCTGAAATATGCATCCTACATGCAGTGGAGCAGGTTTTCAGCGCGGCGACTATATTCACCGCAGTGATACAAGGAATCTCTATGAGAAACGGCCGAGGTGGCATGCGGCAATCCCTGCCTGGCTCCGTTCAGGCACCGGTGGCGAGCGTTACCTTGTAGTCCAGCATCCACGTAAGTAGGGACTGGAGGTGATAATAGGAGTTTTTTTGGGTTGGGTCCAGGGTTTGATACAACTGCAGGGCCTCTGCTCCTAGGAGCAGTACGCTATTGAAGGCCTCGACGAGTCGGGCGTTAGCTAAGTCCTCGTTTATCTCGCTCTCTATCTGGTCGGCCAAGGATAGCGGCACAAACTCTCCCCCTGGCTCCACCCGATATACCGGAAGATCTTCTCCCAAGCGGGCCCCCATGATCCGACGGAAAGACATGTCGGTTTGGATAGCAACCACCTGGCTAGATAGCTCAAAGTCGGCTGGGCCACTGGTTCCGATGTATTCTCCCCGGCCGTCGTAACCAGCGAAACAGCTGGCCAACTCCTCGTGCAGGGAGTAGGGCCGAATACTATCCAGGTCCTCTTTATAGGTCGGCTTCCAGTTGGTTGTGTCTTACCTGTCTCCTATGCCATTCCACTCCCAATTATCATCTTCCCCATCGCCATACTGCTCCAGGGTCTTGATTCGATTCTCAATAGCGAATCGCTGCAGGTCACCTTCATAGGTGGTGAAGAAGCTATGCAGCGTGCCAACGGCTTGCACAACGCTTTGGTGCAGCCCATGCAGCGCATTACGCAGTACGGCCAGCTCGTAATATCGCAAGGAGCGTTCGACAATAGCGGAAGGGGTATCCAGATCCTCCGCCTCCAACTCTTGCTTCATTTCCTGCTGATACTCCCGCATGGTTTCGCGGGGCACCGTCACGATTTCATAAGTAGAAAGACCGCGAGTGTAGGCGTTGAACAATTGCGCCAAATTATCTTCTGCCTGTATAGGTTCCAGGATACGGTAGTGCATGGCTATGAGGAAATAAGAATGAAGAAGGTAGCGCAGCTGGGGCTAGGCCCCGGCGCGGGAAATAGGTGCAGTGAATTGGGTAGGAATAGACTGCCCATTAGCCAGGGCGCGCGCCGTAACAATCAAGGGATGATCAGCCCCGATCTCGTCACCGAATTCATTAATTGCTGATGTCAGTTCCTTTTCCAGTTCCTGGACGCGCTCGTAAGCAGCCTGCGATAACTCCGTGAACACGGCCACCGCAGGCCCAGGCTGTAGGGCTATTTTCACGGTTCGCTTGGCAGAGCCCGCCGTTACTTCAATCATGCCATCGAGCGAGATATACTGCAATACATCGTATTCCTGCTTGGCTTCGATCAGCACATTCTGCAGGCGGGTCAGGTAATCCAGATTGGTAGTGGCCATGGAGGTGGAATTGATGTCGTGAATGAATAAATGCATCGGGGGCATCAGGTGGGCTAGAACGGGTCTTGCTCATCATCCTGATTACTGCCGGCGCTTTGCTCCAACGTGTTGAACGTCATCGCCAGGGGAGAGTCCCCCAGGTCTTTGTACTGGCCATATGTGAGGTTTGAATACAGAATTACCTCTTCCAGTGGGCCGTTTCGATGCTTGCCGAAGATGATCTTGGTAGTGTCCTTCGTCGGATTCCCCAGAGCATCTTCCGTGATTTTGTAGTACTCGGGGCGATGCGGAAATACAACCACATCCGCATCCTGCTCAATGGCTCCGGACTCGCGCAGGTCTGACAGCTGCGGCTCCTTCTCACCGTCCCGTTTCGTCACCTCCCGGCTCAGCTGCGAGAGGGCCAGCACCGGGACGTTGAGTTCTTTGGCAACTTCCTTCAGGGTGCGGGAAATGCTGGCTATTTCCTGCTCACGCGAGCCACGGTCCTCACCTCGCATCAGCTGGAGGTAATCAACAACGATCCAACGTATACCGGCTTCCGCCTTCAGCTTAGTGGCCTTCGCCCGAAACTCGCTGATCGAAAGGCCTGGGGTCTGGTCAATGAGCATGGGCAGGGGCCGCAAGGATTCCGCTTTGGCCCGAATAGAGCGGGCTTCGTCAACACCGCCGTGAAAGTTGCCCCGCGTCAGGCGATTCGTCGAGTAGCCGGCCACCGTGCCAATCATCTTGGTGATCAGCTGGGTGTCGCTCATTTCCAGCGAGAAAAACACGCCGGGAAAGCCCTGTTCTGCTGCATGGCGCACCATGTACAGAGCCCAGGTAGTCTTGCCCATCGACGGCCGCGCGGCAATAATGATCAGATCCGGCGACTGCCACCCCCCGGTAATGCGGTCCAGTGTGCGCAGGCCACTTGGTATGCCTGTTATCCCCCCAGGTTGCTGGGCTGCCAGCTCTATTTTGTCCAGTGTGGCATCCAGTAGCTCGTGTACATACATCGGCCGCTTGATCTGCAACACATCGTGCAGCCCATTCATGTCAGAATAGGAGTCACTGATCAGGGCGTGAGCATCATACACTGGGTCATATGCTTTAGCCAGAATACGCCTGGCCACGTCGGCCATCGTGCGTTTAGTGTATAACTCCAGCAGAAAGGCACAATGAGTATGCAGGTGGGCAGCCGAGTTAATCTGCAGGGTTAGGTTTGCTACGTAGTGCGCGCCCCCTACCTTATCCAGTTTGCCATCTACCCGCAGCTGGTGGGCAACGGTGGCTATATCCACTGCCCTCCCCAGGTTGTAGAGCTTGACAATAGCCTGGTATATATATTGGTGCTTGTCCTCGTAAAATACCTCGTGATTGTTTCGCAGCAGGCTCATGCCCGTCTGCAAACCTGCTTTTTCAAGCAGCATGGCGCCCAGCGTGGCGATTTCCAACTTTATATCACTGGGCGGGGGCAGGGTTTCGGTACGTTGGGGCGTTTTCATTCGATGTCTTTGGTTTCCATTTCCAGAATTTTATCGGCCATGCTATCCGACGTCCGAGCAGGGGTGACAGGCGCAGTTGTTTTCCCCTTTGGTTGAGGATTGCCTTGCCGGTTCCGGCACCACGTGTTGGCCGTTTTCCAGGCATTGCGGTTTTTCTTCAGCAGGGGCTCCCAGTTGTCCATCGCTGAAAAGACCTCCTGGAGTAAGGCCACTCCCCACTTACTGCGTAGATCAGCAAGTTTTTCGGCCGTTAACGGTACCTTCATTTTCAGAACCTGCGGGGCATGCTCTTTGGCCCACGTCTGCCACTTGGCAAAACGGTCCTGGGTCAACTTCCCACTATCCGAAGAAGATGAGCCATTACCCGTCGGCGAAGCCGCGGTATGGATAGGTTCTTCACTGATATTTCCCTTGGTATTTAAACTGTTATTTATGTCCGCAGATTTTGCGGGAGCTTCCCGCAGATTTTGCGGTAGGTCAACCGCAGATTTTGCGGGAGCCTTCCGCAGATTTTGCGGGAGCTTATCACTACCTACCGCAGATTCTGCGGGAGCTATAGCCGAACTGGGTTCGGCATCTGCTACTGATTCTGAATCTACCGCAGATTCTGCGGTAGCTAATGACTCCCCCTCGTGAGCGTCACTGCCTCCCCTACCTACCGCAAATTCTGCGGTAGGTAGGGAGCGACGTGGATCAAAGGCCAGCGGTTCTTTTGAGGTAGGCGGCCCAAACACGAGACCAGGTACTTTGGGTGTAACAATACGCCGGCACCAAGCGGGCCTTTTCTGATCCAGGTCCCGGATAATAAGCCCTGCCTTATGCAGCTGGGTCATGGCATCCTCCACCGTGCGCTTTTTCATCACACAACGCTTCGCGAAATGATCATCCATGGCAAAGACACAGTGATGCGGCCGGTGCAAGTCGATGATTTCCGATAAAACCAGCCGGGCCGACCATGTAATCAGGTCGATGGGCAAGGCCAGCACTTCGGGCGGGATGATTAGAGCACGGTTGGAGGTCTCGGTAGTGGACATGAGGCGGGCAATAGGTGCGCGGCTGACGAGGAGCCAGCCGCGAGACCAAGGGTAGGAGAGACGTCAATCCTGTTGCCGCAGGAAATTGAACTATAGAAAGGAGGGCGGCGGAACTGGTTTCCTACTTAACTGGTAAACCTCAGAGGTGGAGTGATAACCATGGCAGCGAGCAAGAATAGACAAGGAGCCGTACAGTGGCGACTTCAAAAGGCAAGCACCATAGGCTAGGACGCTCTATAATCAGTCATCAATTGCTGCAGCGGATCTATAGACTTATCGTGCGCGGGCAAGAGCAGGAGGATGCGATAAATTCTCGAAATGGTTCTGTAGATAGCCTCTGAATCTGCGCCGTCTGTATAAGCCACAAACAGATTCTGAGTCAAATGCTTCAACTCAGGAATATCTACTAACGTCGAAACCGGGCCTTGTCCACTGGCCATGAGTTCAGGCAAGTTGTCTTTCACAGTCGCTAACTGGAGCAGCACGAGATTAATAAACCGTTTAGGGTCTTTCGCATCCAACAGCATCTCATAGAGGTGGCGAGCTGCTTCCATCATCTGGTATTTGCCCTGACCAGCGCGACCTTTCAGGAAGCACTCTAAATGCTGGGCAATCGTTGCTTGGTCATCAGCCTCCGTCGTGCCAGGTTTGCGCATGGCCCGGCGCATCTCCTGTTGCATCTTCTCCCCGTCTACCAAGGCCCGGTCAATCAGTGTGTACAAGTCAAGCCAGGCTTGCACACCTTCTTCGGATTCGACGTCAATCCGCTCCAGATGATTCCAGGATATGTAATCGCTGGAAATAGAACTTAAGTAAGACTGAGCCCGGCCCCGTCCGAAATAAGTCTGAGTAAATAATTCAGGATAAGCATGGATTCGGTCAGCGATCCGATTCTTAAGCTGCTTTATGCGGTTCGCTTCTGCTTGCCGAATAGCGCGAATCAGAACTTCTTGTAATTGAAGTCCGGCTTCCTGAGTGAAGCCAGGCCTGGCGAGTAGCTTGGAGACCTTAGCCGTTTCCACACAGTCCAATGGGGAGTTATTGGCCATGTAAAGCAAAGAGTCTTTCAACCAGCTTTGTAGAGGTTGCGGTTCGTCTGCGGACCTAGTATCAGGTAAGCCAGGTATACTGATAAAATCAGGATCCAGCGCCTTTGTAGATGTACTGGTAGTACTCTGTGCAGTGATTACATTGATCTGGCGAGTTTTCATTTTCTTTGTGGTGAGCTAGCTGCTCATGAAGAATTGAAATGCGGGCATCCGGCCAGGGATGCCCGTTTTTTTTGCTCTGCTAGGGGCGAATAGTAGAGGTCGTTACATAGCGTGTCTGATTGACAGCTGGGTAGTACACCAGCTCACCGACGCTATGCTCCTGTATGGCTACTTCGCAGAGGGTAGTAGGGGTAGCCGGTGTGAAAAAGCACTCTTCTACCAGAGTCCCTTCTTCTTCTTCCAGAGCCGAGCGAAAGGAAGAGTTGGTGGAGCCGGGGAGGTAGAGGGAGATACCGGTGCTCGTGCGAGCCCAGCCGATGATTGGCGCGGGCGTAACCTGCACCGGCACCGCAGTAGAGCTATTGGTGACGGTGTACACGGCGAGTTGGTCACCAGGACGAACCGACGAAAGCGAAACCTTCTTGCCCTCCGGGGTTACCACATGATACTGAAGGGGAGCTTGGGGCCGCTTAGCTCGCTTCGCACGAGGTGCGCGCTTTGATTTGGCAGGGGCATCAGCCTTGACTGCTTTGGCTTTCGTAGCCGAAACGCTAGCAGTGGCAACAGGAGCTACTACAGTAGCAGCGGTGATTTTGCGAGAAGCTTTCATAGAATGAGGAATTGAAAAAGAGTGAAGGTTGATTAAGCGTTAAGGCGAGGCCAGTCGCCATGGGTTGAGTGTGATTCTGTTTGTAGTTCCGCCGGTGCAATGCCCGCCCGGAGCATCGCTTCAAAGGCCAGCGGAAGGTATTTGTGCACCCCAGCTTTTGTGAGCTGAGTAAGGGTGCGGCCGCGGCGCATCTGGTCATCCATCCATGCCGCCGTTGCTGCTTTGGCAGGCTCCAGTTGCCGCAGCAACTCTCGGCCCGAGGTGGAGGGTGGGCAAATGCCCGCGAATACACCTGCCTGCACATATTCTGCGGCTGTTTTACCCGTCAGACAGCGCATAATGTTGTTGTGATAAGCAGCTAGGCCGTGTGCGCCCGCAGGCTGAGCCAGTAAGTGTTGCGCGAGTTGGGTTTCGGCGTCAACCTGAGTGGACCGGTTGGTTAACCCCAACAGAGGCAAGCCCTGCAGCGGTTGTTCGTATCCGCGCAGTTGGGCTTCCAGGCGCTCGAATTCAGCCAGAAACATGCGCTTGATGTGGGCATAATTTCTTCCCGAGAACCCGTTCACCAAGCTTTTGAAGCCGGTGCAAGTCATCAGCACACTACGCTTGCGCTCATTTTGGGCATCGGTATAGAACCCTTCCCCAAAGTTGCAGCTGCGAATAGAAGGCAGCAGCTTCAGTTCATCGTAGATGCTGAGAACGTCTTCGTGTTGCTTCTCAAAGGCAGCGGCTACCCGCAACGTATCAGTTGCCGCATTGCCAGATTCCGTAGGAAACACGAGCTCCCGCATTGCCTTAAGCCTTAACAGGTTCGGCCTGGGCCGCTTTCCAGCGAGCGTATCCTTCCGGATTATTCTCTTGAGCCAGTTCTTCAACGGCACCCCAATACTTGGAGGCGACTGATTCAGACAGTACCACGTTGGACAGGTATGCAGGCTGACGGCATTTGGTACGCGAAACGAGCGTACGCAGAAACCCATCAGGCATCAGCTCGCGGATAGTTGGAATGTGGGTGTCCATATCGAATATTAGAAATGCCGTACATTGCGGCCGTTCTCGTGATGATGATGATGACTAATGCAAATGAACATCATATACGGACAAAGAGCAAGAAATAACGAACAAAACCCTGCACAAAAACTATGGAAGAACCACAATCAACTATTAACCAACGCATTCAGCATCTGATTGATAACTTGGAAAAAGGCTCACAAGCTTCGTTTGCACGTAAAATAGACGTGCGAACAGGCACGGTAGGGGACATTCTGGGCAAGCGCCAGAGTAAGCCAGGCTACGATGTTCTGTCAAAAATCGTCTCTTCTTATCCGGAATTACGTGCAGAATGGCTGCTAACCGGCGATGGTGACATGCTGAAGCGAGATCCTGCTGTAGCCTATGAAATGCAGGTGCCTACTTTTAGCCAGGCGGATGTAGATGCTAGATTTTTGGAGGAGGTGCAGCGCTTGCGCTATGAGGGTGCTTTCGATACCTATTCGGAACTGGCCACCATTCTGCAGGCCCACCGCAGCATTATCTCCGAAATTCAGTCCGGCCGCTATCACTGCACGCTTAAACTTGTCTTTATGCTCGACGCGTACTTTGAAGTAGACTTACTCTATATCATCCGGGGCGATGGCAGTACGAACCGACCCAAGATGCCTAAGCCGACGGTCGCAGTTGGCCGGCCTGCGAAATCAGCTACTCCCTCTCTAACGGCCACGCTGAAGCAGGCGCGCACTTCTGAACTGCGACGCCAACGCATTGAACGCACGAAAGACGAGCCAGTGTGGCGGCAGATGCTCTTCACCCTAATTGGAGAAACCTACCACCCAGAAGTAAAGTCGGACAGCTACCTGCGGGGGCTAGCATTGCAGATCCTACCCTTGTTTGAACGGGATAACGGCACCGTAGAAGATCAGCAAGCCTACTTTGAAATGATCCAGCGCGAGGCCCGCGAGTACGCCGCCACGCTGCCAGAGGAAAGCATCCTACTGCCCAATACCAACTCCGATACGACTAAATAGCCTATGCCATACTCAGCCCACCCACCGCGGTAGGCACCCTAATATGAAAATGCCTATAGAGGCTCTCTTAGAAAAAATAGATATACAGAAAAGCCCCACCTGATATCAGGTGGGGCTTTGTTGCAGTAGGTAGGCTCTACTACTCCAGGACACACACCTGTTAACCCGGAGCAAGCGGTGCAAACATACGACTGGGGAAAGTGTAGCATAATCACACCCCGACCCTCATGAGTTGTTGTCTTAGACGCCCATGGATTCCAACGCCCACTGCATTCGAAAAGAGAAAGACCGAGGCTGTAACGTTTTCCAAACGCCCGTTTATATAATGTTATATTCTGGGTTTGTAGCCTCTGCCGACTACTTTATTGGCAAAGGCTATATATATGATTAGCTAGCGGAGTTTCCCATATCGGCTTGCAGCCGGGTCGCTATCTGGATCAGATGCTGTTGTACTTGATCAAAGTGTGCCTGGTATTGGAACAGGAAGTACGTCGTATGGGGCTCCCGAAATAGATGGGTAGGCAAGCCTAGTCCCTGCAGAATGCGCTGGACCAGTTGAGGCATTGGCTTTGGCACATGATTGTTTTTGAAATTGACCAGCATCGTGTAATTGATGGGAGGCTGCTGGGCTTGTGCCCACGTCTTGAGAGTTCCGTGAGCAAAGGAGCCAAGCACATGCTGGCATACTCGCACAGCTACCTCGTACGAAATAGATCGGCTCGGATCCAGAAAGAGTGGCCGGCTCACCGGGGCCATTGCATGTGGGTCTTCCATACCTGACTACATGCCAATGCGCGAACGGAGAGCTCGCTGCTTGGCTAGGTGAAACTACGTGAACTTATCCTGAATTGATACAAAGCTTATCCTACGGCGGCACCTCTACGGTACTGCTCTGCTAAGTGCATCTCTTCCCCATTCGCTTGCCCAGCTAATTCTAACCTAGTGCTAATACCTGTACGCAGGCAACAGATGTAACTACGCTATGCTCAGCCATATAACATATTCCATACAGAATTGAAGTGGTAACACTAGGATAACATATGCGCGTGAGTTGCATCCTATTTTTGTGGTGGCTTTCAGCCCGTCATCTCTCCTCCATCTATTACCTGTTGCATGAAACACTCCTACCAGCGCTGGCCGAGCGCCTGGAAACTGCTGCTACTCGTCGGCTGCCTGCTAGCGGGCCGGTCCGCCTACGCACAGACGGCGACCCAGGAATCCTTTGACACCGGCACGAAAACTACCTATCCGGCCGGCCAAGTGGCGCTTAGCTCCGGCTCCTGGACCCTGGACGATGCCCTGCTGGGTACCAGCGCCGAGGACCATCGCATGGGCACCCAATCCGCGCGCCTGCAGCAGCGCGGTACGCTCACCATGGATTTCTTCTTGGCTGACGGCGCCTCGACTGTTACGGTGCAGCACGCTGCCTACGGCACCGATGCCAGCTCTGCTTTTGAACTGTATTACCAGACCCAGGGCTGCGCCGACTGGGTGCGCGTGGGCCAGCCAGTCATAGCTAGCAGCTACGCTCTACAAACGGCTTCCTTTTCCGTTAACGTGCCTGGTAGCCTGCGTTTCCAGCTGCGCAAGGTAACCGGCACCGCCGCCCGCCTTAACCTCGACAACTTCACCGTGGCAGCCTTCGCGGCCACGCCGCCGCTGCCCGTGGCCGGGGACAATCAGCATCTGACGATGGGCAACCCCAGCGGGGCCGTGGCCGACGTGAACCAGCCCTTTAACTACCTGCTGGAAAAGCCGCAGTATGCGCTGAGCTACCACCGGGACCGAGGCACCCCCAACTGGGTGAGCTGGTACCTCTCCCGCGACTGGCAGGGCTCGGCACCCCGGCAGGACGACTTCCGCGCCGATGAGACCTTACCCGCCGGCTGGTACCGGGTACAAGGCACCAGCTATTCCGGCTCGGGCTTTGACCGGGGGCACAACACCCCTTCGGCCGACCGCACCCGCTCGGTAGCCGATAACTCAGCCACCTTCCTGATGACCAACATGATTCCGCAGGCGCCGAACAACAACCAGCAGACCTGGAACAATCTGGAGGGGTACTCCCGCACGCTGGTAGGCCAGGGCAACGAACTCTATATCATCATGGGCAGCTACGGCAAGGGCGGCACCGGCCGCAACGGCTACCTGGAAACCATCGACCAGGGCCGCGTGACTGTGCCCGCCCGCGTGTGGAAAGTGATTGTGGTGCTGCCCGTGGGCACGGGGGACGTGAGCCGGGTGAATGCCAACACCCGCATCATCGCCATTGATACGCCCAACGACAACTCGATCAGCCCCAACTGGGGGCAGTTCCGCACCACGGTCGATGCCATTGAAGCCGCGACGGGCCTGGACCTGCTCTCGGCCCTGCCTGTGAGCGTCCAGCAAGTCGTGGAGGCCCAGGTCGACAACGGTCCTACCAACTAGGTGCGTCGATTCCCTTTCCCTTTCTGACTTTTTCCGCTTCCGATATGCAGGCTTTTTCCTCCCTGACGCGCGTGCTCACGGCCCTGCTAGTGCTGCTGAGTCTCAGCAGCCAGGCCCAAATACAGTTGACCAGCGCCGACCCTGTTACCCAAACCTTTGATGGCTTGGGCACCAGCGCCACAGCTCCCGTCCCCACCGGTTTTCAGCTATCCTCCGGAGGGAGCTCCCCGGCCTATGGGGCGGCTAGCAACACAACCGTCACTACCCAGGCCGCAGGTACCTCTGGTAGCGGGGCGCTGAACAGCACCTCCACCGGCGGGGCGTACAACTTCGCCTCCGGTGCCACGGCCACGAGTACGGACCGGGCCTTGGGTTACCTGTCCTCCAACAGCTATTCTTCTCCCCGCGACTTACTGTTGGCCGTGCGCAACGCGACGGCTCAGCCCATGACCCGGCTGCTGCTGGAGTATGACATTGAAAAATACCGCACCGGTACCCGGGCCTTTGACTGGCAACTTCGGCTCAGCCGGACCGGGGAAGCGAATTCCTGGTCTGGTTTCGTGACGGAGGGGTCTCAGACTTACCCGGCAGACGCGACAACGGGCGTACTGGCTACGCCTACGTCCATCCGCAAGTCCGTTGAACTCGGCCGCTTGGAGGCCGGCGCCACGCTCTACCTGCGCTGGTCCTACGTGGGCAGCGGCGGCAGCACCAACGCCCAGGCCTTGGGCCTGGACAACCTGGTGCTAACCCCCACCTTGTCCACTGCGCCCGCGACGCCCACGCTGACGACCGGTACCATTAGCGGCAGCCCCTTCTGCGTGGGCAGCTCCGGGGCGGCGGTCACCGTACCCTTTACGGTGAGCGGCGGTCTGAGTGGCCCCTTCAGCGCCCAGTTTTCCGACGCTGCCGGCGCCTTCTCTTCCGATCTAACCCAGAACCTGATCGGCACCGGCTCCACCTCGCCGATCGCGGCGACCCTACCGGCGGGCACACCGGCCGGTACCGGCTACCGCATCCGGGTTATCCACGCCGCCTCGGGCACCATGGGCACGCCCAACCCCGCGGACCTGACCCTCATCACCCCGCCGGCCAGCAACGCCGTGACGGTTGACCCACCCGCGGACCAGGGCCTGACGACTACCGGCACCGGGACGCCGCTCACGGCCACGGCCACGGCACCGTCCTCGTTCGTGTGGCGGTACGCCACCACCAGCACGGGCCCTTTCACCACGACCCTGCCCGGCGCCACCGCCGCCACCTACACGCCCAAAGGCAGCGACTTCGGCACGGCCGGTACGTATTACGTCGTGGCCCAGGCCACCAGCACCTGCGGCAGCGTGCCGGCCACCAGCTCCCCGGTTACCGTTATCGTCTCTGCTCCCCAGCCCACGCTGACGGTCACGCCCAACCCCGTGCCCGACTTTGGCAGCGTCGTGGTGGGTTCCGCCTCTTCAGCTACTACCCTGAGCCTGAGTGGCAGCAACCTCTCCGGTCCGGTTACGCTCACCCCGCCCAGCGGCTTTCAGCTGCGCACCGGCACCACCGCCTTCAGCTGCGCCCCGCTCACGCTCACGCCCGCTGGCAGCACCCTCTCGGCCACCGTGGAAGTGCGCTTCGTGCCCGCCCTGGCGCAGGCCTATGCGGCCACGATTGCCGTCAGTTCTGTCGGGGCTTCCTCCCTCCCCGGCATTCAGGTATCGGGCACCGGCACGAGTCCGGTGTATCCGCCCAGCTTGAGCACGGCCCCGCCCACCGCCTTGACGGCCACCACCGCTACGGCCGGAGGCGAGGTGCTGGAAGATGGGGGCAGCCCCGTGACGGCCCGCGGCGTGGTCTACGCCACTACGCAGGCCCCCACCACCCAGGACGACTTTACCTTAGCCGGGAGCGGCCTGGGGGCCTTCACCAGCACGCTGACGGATCTGCTGCCCAACACGACCTACTACGTGCGGGCCTACGCCACCAACGCCCAGGGCACCAGCTACGGCCCGCAGGTCAGCCTGACGACCGCCCCGGTGGCCCTGGCCGCCGAGCCTACCCAGGGCAGTACCCTGGCGGCCACCACCGTTGCCCCCACTAGCGTGACGCTGCGCATTAGCGGAGGTAACGGAGCCAAGAAGCTGCTGCTCGTTACCCCAGGCCCCGTCTTCTCGTTCCAGCCCCAGGACGGCACCACGTACGCCGCCAACGTCACCTACGGCCAAGGCGACCAGCCGGCCCCCGGCACCTACGTGGTTGCCGCCTCGGCCGCCACCACCGTTACGGTGACTGGTCTGACGCCTGACACGGAGTACACCTTCGCCGTGTTCGACTACAATGACGACAACACCAGCGGGGCCGAAAACTACCTGCTCACGCCCTACGGCGAGTTGACCCTATCCACACCCGCGCCCCCGGCCGGCCTGCTGCTGACCGAGGACTTCGCCTACCCGGCCGGGGAGCGGCTCACCGATCACGGCTGGACAGCCCACAGCGTTCCGGGCACGAACTCTATTCAGGCAAGTGCGACGGGACTTAGCTACCCGAGCTACGGCCTGACGGCCGGCAGCGCGGCCGCGGCCCTTACGGCGACGGGCGAGGACGTGCACCGCACCTTCATTCCGCAGCCGGCTGGCACGGCCGTCTACGCATCCGTGCTGGTGAACGTGAGCAGCGCCGGCACGGCCGACTATTTCCTGCACCTGAGCCCCGACCCGGTAGTCTCTACGTTTCGGGCCCGCCTGTTCGTGCGCTCTGCCGCCGGGGGCAGAATCCAGTTTGGGGTTTCCGGCAGCGGCACCACGACCCAGTACGATCCGACATCCTACGAGCTCAACCAGACCTACCTACTACTGGTGCGCTACACCTTTGGCCCCTCGGGCACGGAGACCCGTCTGTACGTGAACCCCGGGCAGACAGAGCCCACCACGGCCAATGCCATCAGCACGGAGGCCGCCAGCTCCGCCCCGGACAATATCGGGGCCGTTGCCCTACGCCAGGGGGCTAACACTTCTCCGCTGCTGCTCGATGGCCTGCATGTGGCCAACAGCTACGCCGCTGCCCGCGCCTTTGTGGCCCCGCTACCCGTGACACTCACCCGCTTGACGGCCCAGCGCACTGCGGTCGGGGAAGTTCAGGTAGCCTGGACCACAGCCCAAGAGCTGCAGGCCCGCTCGTTCCGGGTGCAGCGCTCGCTGGATGGAAAGACCTTCACCATGGTGGGCAGCCTACCGGCGGCCGGCACCAGCAGCCAGGCCCGGCAGTATCGCCTACTGGACGCGGCTGCCCCCGCGGGGCTGCTCTACTACCGTCTGGAGCAGGAAGACCAGGATGGCACACGCCACCAGAGTGATATCGTCACCGTAACTCCCCGCGTCGCCAATGGCTCCGTGGCAGCCCTGCAGGTGGCCCCCAACCCAGCCGTGGCCGGCCAGCCGGTACAGCTCACGCTGACGGGCCGTGCCGGCCAGGCAGTGGAAGTACAAGTGCTTGACGAGGTGGGCCGGGTACAGTATCGCCAGCCTCTGCGGCCAGCCGCGCAGCAAGAGCAAGTGCCGCTGGCCCTGCCCCCTACCCTGCCCGCGGGGACCTACCTGCTGCGCGTGAGCGGTGGCGGCAGCCCACCGCTGCACACGCGCCTGGTGCTGACCCGTTAACGGGTAGCTATCATAACATCTATAAGAAAAGGGCCACCCATTGGGTGGCCCTTTTCTTATAGATGTAATACTACTTAGTGCGTCACCTGAATCCGTTCGGAGATGGCGTCCTTGCCTTTCCCGGCGCGTAGGATATAAAGTCCATTGGGTAGGCTACGTACGTCCAATACCGCTTTACCCTGGGCGCTACGTTGCGTCTTTACTTGATGACCAAAGCTGTCGTACAGCCTTGCCTCAAATGATTCAGCCGACGCGCTGGGAACTACACTTGTCGAGTTCGTATCCAACGCATCTACCTGCACCTCCGAACTCACCGGGTTGGAGGCGACTCGGTACGCTGTTCCCAAACTAGGAGCATAGAAGGCCCAGCGCCCCACTATCGGGCAAGGTGCGTTAATGGAAGTAGCTGTTAGGGTGATGCCTTGCCCTGGCTTCAAAATAAAGTGGGTGCCGCCGCCGCTGGTTTCCGTCAGATAAAACCCGGGGACGTTCGTGGTGAAATTAAATCGATAAGGCGAATTCAAAAATACGCCGACATCTGCTCCCTGCGGATTGGTAATGCCCAGGGATTGATACGTGTTCATCGGGATTTGATTGCTGTAACTGGGGCTGTAACCGCAGTAGTAGTTGCCGGCCACCTCGGCCGCCGGAAAATCAATCGGCACAGTCGTCGTGCTCGTGCCACACCCGGTGATGGTAACGGTGAAGCTACTGCTGGTGCCGCTGGTAGCCTGCAGCACGAAGGTGGAGGGGCTGGTCCGGAAGACAGAGACTCCACTACCCGCGGAGATAACGTAGTTGAAGCGCGAGTCGTAGTTGGTGATCTGGTAGTTTTTGGTGGAGGTGCACTGCGAGGTGCTGGACGTCATGCTAAAGGTCGGCGTGGGGGGAGGCCCCAGCGCGGTGATGATGACTGTACTGGTAGCCGTGCTCTGGTCCGGCAGCGTCACGGTGAGAGTGAAGGAGGTCGTGCTTGGCACGTTGACGCTCGGATTCAACGTACCGGCAAACACGTACGGACTGCCGGTTACCCGCCAACTGTACGTGGCTCCGGGGATCGGGCACCCCTCGCCAAGCGTGACGTTAGTTGGGGTACACACCGTCCGGTTTTGCCCAGCAGTCGGGATGCGATACAGGGCTACCTCGTCCACATACACGTAGCTTCCCCGGGTGTTGTCGCCATTGATGTAGCCGTAGGCTCCCGCGTCCGATTGAAATTGTCCCACCGTGAGGTATTGCTCCCCTCCGGCGGCCGTAAATTGGCCGGAAATCCGGTTCCAGCTGGAGGCCGTGATGGCTCCACCCCGGGCGTTGCCTACATTGTTCAGGACACTGGCACTGCCACTCTGTAATGTCTGATAGCCGCCGGCACCATTTTGCATGGCAACAGGGCTGGCTGTACAGTTAATACCGAACCCCCGGTTGATCCCATAGGCCGACCACACCGTATTGGCGGCCCGATAGACGTAGAACTCAGCGTAGTATTGCCCGGCTGTCAAGGACTGCGTTAGCTGCGAGCTGGCATACTCCGCATAGGGCCCTCCATAATACGAACTGGCTGGCGCTTGAAACAAGCCGATATTTGCCTGGTCCATGTATACCGGATACTGCCCCATCAAAGCGGTATTAGGGTTCACTAAAGCTGCCGCCGCTGGGTTAGCAGGGTTGGACGCGTTCAGCGCATAATACTCTGGCGTGCCTTCCGTCGGGCTTGACCAACCGGATACTTGGGAAGTCATGGGATTCGAGTCGGGGTTGTTGCTGGCCCAAGTCCCACCCCCCATATTGTTAATGCGGCTGGGAGCGGCAACTTGGGTTTCGAACCCGCCATTCGTGACCAGATCACAGGCACCCCGTTGCGCTACGGAGGTGGCGGCAGGTGCTCCTGCTCTCTGAATGGCGCCAGGCTTCTTGTTGAGTTCCTGCTCTACCTCACGCAATCTGGTGCGGTAATAAGCGCGCCAAGCAGGGTCAGCTTCTTGTGCGTGACTAAGCTGGCTGGTAAAGAGTAGACCACCACAAAGCAAAGCGGTGGCCCTTTTGAAAAGGGATACGTGTTTCATAATAGAGGAATGATATATGAATGGATAGCTAAACATAGCAGGCTGTGTGCCCCGTATCCAGGTCATTATTAGATAAATAGTGACATATGGATGCTTGATTTAAAATGCTAAATATGTATAGTAAATATAATGCAGTATATGTGTGAGGTATTCCTTATGCATATAATATGCATAAGGAATACTTTGTGGATAATATTGCAAATACAGAGTATACACATGACCTTCATGGTATGGTTTAA
The DNA here is from genome assembly GCF_019599275.1 of Hymenobacter sp. HSC-4F20. Lineage (GTDB taxonomy): Bacteria > Bacteroidota > Bacteroidia > Cytophagales > Hymenobacteraceae > Hymenobacter. Next base: position 43,651 of record NZ_JAHZTD010000009.1, read on the forward strand.
CCTTACTATGCAGTGTATGCAGTTGTTGACCTTTGCAAACAGGAAGGGCGGTGTTGGAAAAAGTACCAGCGTATGGGCTGTAGCCCATTGCTTGGCGAATGCCGGAAGCCGGGTGCTTATGGTTGATTGCGACCCACAACGCAATCTGACGATGTGCTTGCCGCAGGTAGCGAAGGACAAGTCCTTAACTCAAATAGCCGAAGGTTCCTCCTCGTTGGCCGAGATGATGCAGCCAGTAGGGGAACGCCTGTGGCTGGTAGCTGCTACGGAGTCTTTGACAGCTGCTGAAAAAGTGCTGGGTGCGGACATGGCGTACCCCATGTTGTTTCGCAACGCACTCGACGGACTAGAGGAGATGATAGACTACGTCCTATTCGATACCAGCCCTTCCCCTAACTCCCCATTGGCGTTAGCGGCAATGACTGCCTCAACCTACGTATTCATACCGGTACAGCCGGAATACTTTGCTTACGAGGGGCTGCAAAGTTTGCTTGATATCGTAGGGCGTATTCAGAAGAACTACAACCCAGGCCTGCGGGTAGGCGGGTTGTTCCTGACGAAATATTCTCCTTCCTACCGGCGTAGCCTACACCACGAGTTCGTTGCGATGATGAAGGAGCACCCAGAGCTGGGCCCGTTGGTCATGCAGACCACTATCCGGGAGAATGTGTCGGTAGCAGAAGCCCAGGTGCAGCGTCAAAGCTTGTACGAGTGGGCCCGGCATAGTAATGCCCTGCAGGACTACGAAGCGCTGACACAGGAAATACGCAAAATGTCTACCTTATAAACATCATCTGCATTACCCATACAAGCTGTATCATATGGCTGCTAAATCCAAATTCGGGCTTACCAAGCTAGTTTCCAACACCGCTGAGAATCCGGACGACCTGTTGCTAGGAACGGCAACACCCAAATCAGCCCCCACTACGTCGACTCCCGTTGAGCAGCCAGTAGAGGAGAGGACCCGGTTCACTAATACACTGCCTACCGAGGTCTTTCGCCAACTACACCAACTCTCGTTCTGGTCACGCGAGGATATGAGCACCATTCTGGAAGAGGCCTTGCTTGCGCACTTCGAGAAAAACCCGGATGCTGGCAAGCCACTCCCGGAAAAAGAACGTGTGAAGCGGAAGCTCCCTCCGTACCCAGGTACATAGCTGATATTCAGCACGTAATACGCATATTATGTGCCGTTTACAAAGGTGTAAAATGGTAAAAAAATCGCGGCGAAAATTCTTGAGTTGTACTAATTTTTACCTGCAAGAATACTTTGATTTCATGCCTACAAAATCGCCCTAAGCAAGCTAGCTTTTTACATATACTATATTAGTAATTACGGAGGCCGTAACTTATTGTCTTTGTGTGGTCTAAAGGGATACATGCCTACAAAATCGCCCTCTTATGCCTACAAAATCGACGTTTGATGCCTACAAAATCGCCCTTTCACGCCTACAAAATCGCCCGGTTGCGCTGCTTATGCCTACAAAATCGCCCTTGATTCCGGCTATCGACAAAACGGTTGCGCAACACAACGCGCTGATCAACGCGCGCTTCAGTTTTGTACCGCTGGAGATGCGCTTGTTTATCTCTCTGCTTACCCGTATTGAGCCGGGAGATGCGCAGTTTCGGGAGCATTTCGTACCCATGGCCGAGATCATTCACGAGCGCACGGGCGGCTCAGCTTACGAAGAGGTGAAACAGATGTGCAACAACATTACCTCCCGTCGCCTCTACATTGAAAAGCTGGTAGATACGCAACAGGGCACGCGAAAACGCAGCAAGAAACCGGACTTCGAGTTCATTCCACTCATGGCCAAGGCGGCCTACGAAAGCGATCGGGGAGGGGTAGTAGCCTCCTTTAACCCCTTGATTATGCCCTACCTACTCCAACTGAGGGAGAGCGGCAACTTTACCTTGGCGCAGCTGGAGCAACTCAATAAGCTCAAGAGCTTCTACTCCTACCGCATCTACTGGCTGCTGAAGGAGTACGCTACCTTCAAGGAACGGACGATTACCGTTGCCCAGCTGCGTTTCCTGCTGGATCTGCAAGAGGGTGAATACCCACGCTTCAATAATCTGCGCACCCGTATCCTGGACAAGGCGCAGACGGAGATGCAGCAGACGGATATGTCCTTTACCTATGAGTTACAGAAGCAGGGTAAGGCGGTGTCAGAGGTAAAGTTCCTGTTAGGTGCTCCCCAGGCGGAGCAAGTCATGCCTACAAAATCGCCCTCAAGTGAAGTACCGGCTTGGACGCGAACCTTAGCCGAGATAGGAGTGGGGGAGAGGAGCTTAGCAGTGGTTAGTCAGCAGCTTGAGGCAGGAGAGTATGATGTAGACTATATCGCCTACGTGGTGCGTATCGTCGAAGGGCAATTCCGTAAGGGCAAGATCAAAAAGCCCGCCGGAGCTATTTACAAAGCCTTGATCGAGAAATACCTCTATGCTGACTACCAGCAGGCGAAAGCGGCGGTAGAAACAAAGAAGAACCCTCAGGGACAAGCAGCCGGCAAAGGCATCGAAGTTGCTTTACGCCTGAGCGAGGCGCAAGAGATGTATGACAACCCCGGGCCCTATGCCCAACGCCAGAAACGGGCCGCCACCTTTGAGCAGCATCTGTATCAAGTGTATCTGCAGGACGGGTTTGCTGTCGAGCAGCGGGGTGGAGAGGACTGGCTAGTGAAGCGAGAGTAGTATAGACTACAGGCTAGCATAGCAACCACTAGACGAGAGCTTTCGAAAGGGTCTGGAGGTACACAGTATTCTACCTGTGTGCTTCCAGAGCTATTCTCATTACTGGGACTATCGCCTTAAACGTAGATAAGGTCAATGAAGCTTTCTATAACGGTGCAGTTGAAAAGAGTAAATGCGGTATGGAGCTTTCAATGTAATTATAAACATTTTTCCGGTCAATAGCCCTGGGCATCTGTCCACGTACAGGATTTTGTCTAATCTCTATTAATTGTATCAGTTCTCTACTTCCTTATGAAATCAATTGTTTTGATAGGATGCAAATGAACTTGTCCTGCTATAGTCCAAAAAATAAAAGCAGAAGCTGTCTGGTGCTAAGACATTATAAATCGCTCATTTTTCTCTAGTATTGTCACCATATTCCGCCCGATTCTACGCGAGCGAATAGATTAATCATTGCATTACTATTTGTCTAGGTAGGCGTACCGGCAGTCTCTTTTATCTACTTGCTTTCCGCAAACACCTCTATTCCTATGCGCTCCCGCGCCCTTCTTTTGGCTTGGCTGCTACTTGCTAGCCTACGCGCCATTTCCCAATCAACTAGCCCCACAACCTCCTTCTTGCCGCACGTACCCCCGGCCCCTACCACCGCGGCTTTAGAACGCTATGCGCTTATGCCCGTGAATGAGGCAGCCGGTACGCCCAGCGTTTCTATACCCCTGTATCAGGTGCGTAGCGGCTCGCTCTCTGTGCCCATTTCGCTGAGTTATCATGCTTCGGGCGTACGCGTCAGTGATGGGGCTTCTTGGGCGGGGTTAGGGTGGAGCTTGCAGGCGGGCGGCGCCATTACCCGCATTGTGCGCGGGGCACCCGACGATGGTCCCCAAGGCTTCGAACACTACGCCGACCTAGTGCCCTATATGCGAGATATCGGCATAGCCACTCACGGCGGCTTTCTAGACCGAGTGGCGAAGAATGAACTTGACTACCAGCCGGATCTGTATACGTTCACGATGCTGGGACAGTCCGGCAGCTTCCAGCTAGGAAATGACAAGCAATTTCACACGCTTCCTTTGCAGCCCTTGCATATTCAGCGGCGGGATTCAGCATTCGAACTGACGGATGCCAGTGGAACGCGTTACTACTTCCGGAGCCCAGAGTACATGTTCGTACGGGGTAAAGCACCTATTAGCTATCAATCGGCCTGGTACCTGAACCAGATTATCTCGGCAGACCGAGCCGACACGATCCGGTTTACTTATGAATCGCGTGGCCTGCAACAACGATCTATTTCGCAGCAACAAACCTTTGTGACGGAGATACGCACGGATGGGTCATCACATTTGGATCGAAACCCTACAGAGTCGTTTGATGAAACGTCTTCGATTTCCAGTCAGCAAACGCTGAAAGTGCGGCATATTTATTTTCGCGGGGGAGTGATCGACGTGGCTACGGATGCCAGCCGGCGCGATATTCCAGGGGACATGCGCCTGGTATCTCTGACAGTACTGTCGGCTTCCCGTCGCGATACACTGCAGCATGTACGGCTATTTCACTCGTATTTCGGCGGTGACAAACTAGGGGATGATGCCCGCTTGCGTCTTGATTCTGTACGCACGCAGGCCTCCGGGCTGCGTTATCCGGCCTATGTGCTCACGTATAATCAACAACCGCTGCCTAACCGACTAACCGGAGCTCGGGACCATTGGGGTTATACGAATGGGGCTGCGCAGCCTATCTCACCTAAGAACACTCCTCTACACATCCCTACAACGCTGGTTGGCCGGTATTTTAGCACGAGTCCCTACGTATACTCAGGAGCGGACCGGGAGCCGAATCCCAAGTTCGTGCAGGCCGGCTTGCTTACTCAGATTCGTTATCCGACAGGGGGCTACCAAAAGCTAGTCTACGAACCTAACACTGTAGCTAAGCGCTATACTGTACCTACGCCCGTGACAACGGTCGAGCTGCAAGGAAATGGTCCCGGTGATTATGCAGAGGATCAACTGTGCCAAAGCAAGTTTCAAACGCTTACAATAACGGAAGAAGCGCCTATTGGAACGTATAGTTTGTATGCCTCCCACCCTCTTACAACGGAGGGCCGAGGGCACCACAACGCCGTAGCTACTATCACGGATATTACCCCTGGATATAGCCAGACCGTTGTCACGACTATAACGACGCAGTTTGGGACGACGGCTACTTGGGCGGGGCAGGGCGGTATTCCTTGGAAGAAAGATCATGTTTATCAAGTAGAACTGCGAGTTTGTGGTAGTGCATCGGCACGCCTAGTACTGACACATCAGTCCGGAGTTCGGCTAGATGCCTATCGAAACGAGGTAATAGGTGGCGTACGGATACGAGAGCTACATCTGCAGCCTGCACCACAACAACCCCTGTCCATCAAGCGCTACTATTACCAAGCTCCAGGCTCGACGTTAAGCAGTGGCTATCTGGTTGGCAAATCTGTGCCCCTATATAGCCGCCAGCAAATTACGCGGGTACGCGGGGTATTTAATAACTGTAGTGACTGCGGCATGGGTGGTCCGCCACCGCCACCAGTTGACATCGTATATACCGTACTCAGCTCTAATTCCTACACAGAATTGTCGGGCAGTGACCGGGTAGCAGGATACTACGTCGTGCAGGTAGTGGATAGCTCCAGTACGGGCGAAACGGCTGGTCGTACGATCAGTTGGTATGGAAGTATGAGTGATGATGGTGGAGGCTGGAATCCACCTGTTCCACAAATCAGCAATAGTTGGCAACGAGACCACCTGCTACGGCAGGACGTCTATACAACTGAGCGGACGGGACAGCAGTTAGTTTCCCGTCTGGAAAACGAATACAAAGTATCGACTGACTCCGTACAGATCATGGGCTTCAGTGCAGGCCTTAACGCAACCATCACCTACGACCCCTTCTCCACCGCTGAACGAGATGGCGTGTATGCTTACGGGTGGGAGAAGACTCGGCAGACGATTGGCTGGCAAGCTCTACATCGGACTAAACGCTATCAGTACAACATACGAGACACAACCAGCTACCACCTGAGTACGACCTCCTACCAGTATGCTAACCCTCGCCATCAGCAACCGACCCTAGTCGAAACCACTGTATCGGGCGAAGTGCGCCAGCAGCGGACTCGCTACGCAGCGGACTACGATACGGCGCAAGTGAGTAGTAGTGAGGCGCTAGCAATCCGGCAATGGCTGCGCAATCATCAGGTAAGTCAAGTCTTGGAACAGACAACCTTACGAATCCGTGGTACCGACACGCTCGTCACGCAAGGTAGTCTGCTCCTGCCACGTATTCTCTCACCAGGGATAGTAGTACCCAACCAGCAACTGGCCCTGCGCTTGGCGGCCCCGATTTCCGTAAAGAATTTTACCTTTTCCGCCATCCGACAGGGGGCGTTAACTTACGCGACTGCCTATCAGCCCGAGTTGATCGTAGACCACTATGATACGCAGGCGCGCATCACTCAAGCCCACACTCCGCGCGGGGTCAGTACTAGTTACCTCTGGGATCAGTTCAGCGGGCAACTCCTAGCTGAAGGTAAAGCCTTGTCGTTAGATCAATTAGCCTTCAGTAGCTTCGAGCCGGGTGCATCGGGCAGTTGGACATTTACCGAGGCTGGCCGCGTGCCTGGAGGTCTAAGTGGGGAGTGGTCCTATGACTTGGCTGCTGGTCGCGAGTTAACGCGCGCAGGTCTAGCGCCAGGCATCTATCAACTCAGTTTCTGGGCAATGGGGGTGCCGACCATAGTGGCTGATCAGACCACACAGTTCTTGTCTGCCCCCGTTGCCCGCCACGGCAATTGGGCACTCTATCAGGTTCGCGTTCCGATTCGCAGTTCGATACGTCTCAATAGTCAGGGAACAAGCGTGCGGGTGGATGAGGTGCGGCTGCACTTGGTCGGCAGCCAATTGGCGACCTACACCTACCGACATTTGGTAGGCTTAAGTTCCCAAACGGGCCCAGACGGACGCACGCTCTTTTATGAATACGACGCGCTAGGCCGTTTGCAACGCGTGCGTGACGAGCAAGGAAGAATCTTATCCGAAAACGAGTACCGCTACGCTCGCCCCTAAGCCCGGCT